>NZ_JAEKEL010000002.1:392500-967500 GCF_016651105.1 Pseudomonas sp. TH15 | reverse complement strand
GTATCCGCGGCTAGACGGAAAGACCCCGTGAACCTTTACTATAGCTTTGCACTGGACTTTGAATTTGCTTGTGTAGGATAGGTGGGAGGCTTTGAAGCGTGGACGCCAGTCTGCGTGGAGCCAACCTTGAAATACCACCCTGGCAACTTTGAGGTTCTAACTCAGGTCCGTTATCCGGATCGAGGACAGTGTATGGTGGGTAGTTTGACTGGGGCGGTCTCCTCCTAAAGAGTAACGGAGGAGTACGAAGGTGCGCTCAGACCGGTCGGAAATCGGTCGTAGAGTATAAAGGCAAAAGCGCGCTTGACTGCGAGACAGACACGTCGAGCAGGTACGAAAGTAGGTCTTAGTGATCCGGTGGTTCTGTATGGAAGGGCCATCGCTCAACGGATAAAAGGTACTCCGGGGATAACAGGCTGATACCGCCCAAGAGTTCATATCGACGGCGGTGTTTGGCACCTCGATGTCGGCTCATCACATCCTGGGGCTGAAGCCGGTCCCAAGGGTATGGCTGTTCGCCATTTAAAGTGGTACGCGAGCTGGGTTTAGAACGTCGTGAGACAGTTCGGTCCCTATCTGCCGTGGACGTTTGAGATTTGAGAGGGGCTGCTCCTAGTACGAGAGGACCGGAGTGGACGAACCTCTGGTGTTCCGGTTGTCACGCCAGTGGCATTGCCGGGTAGCTATGTTCGGAATAGATAACCGCTGAAAGCATCTAAGCGGGAAACTAGCCTCAAGATGAGATCTCACTGGGACCTTGAGTCCCCTGAAGGGCCGTCGAAGACTACGACGTTGATAGGTTGGGTGTGTAAGCGCTGTGAGGCGTTGAGCTAACCAATACTAATTGCCCGTGAGGCTTGACCATATAACACCCAAGCAATTTGCTTGCTTCGAGCTGAAAAGCGAAAGAGCACCAGATTGCGGTGTGTGAAGACGAAACGAACCGAAAGTTCGACCGCCCCTAAAAAGGCAGCACAAAACACCGAAAACTATCCCATACCCAATTTGCTGAAGCGAGGCCATCTGGCCACGATTCGGTACCCGAATTTCTTGACGACCATAGAGCATTGGAACCACCTGATCCCATCCCGAACTCAGCAGTGAAACGATGCATCGCCGATGGTAGTGTGGGGTTTCCCCATGTGAGAGTAGGTCATCGTCAAGATTAAATTCCGAAACCCCTATCTGCGTATGCAGGTAGGGGTTTTGTTTTGCCCGAAGAAAAGCATGGCTTCGACAGCCGCACAAATTTGCACAGTTATTTTCGATTCAGAACACTAGAATAGGCCCACCTTTTTCGGAGCCAGAGCCTTTTATGCCAGATCCGGTTGACGCCTCACGGCTGTCAGATTTACCGCTGGACGACTTGGTGGCGTGTCACGAGTGCGACCTGCTGATGCGTAAGCCCGAACTCGCCCATGGCGAGAAAGCCCTCTGTCCGCGCTGCGGTTATGAGCTCTATGCCCATCGGCACAATGTCGTTCAACGCAGCCTCGCCTTGGTCATCGCCGCACTGTTGTTGTATGTCCCGGCGAACTTTTTACCCATCATGCAGCTCAATCTACTCGGGCAATCGTCGCAAGACACTGTCTGGAGCGGCGTTGTAGGCCTGTTCGATACCGGTATGCAAGGCGTCGCGGTGGTTGTGTTTTTGTGCAGCATGGGAATCCCGCTGCTCAAGTTACTCTGTCAGTTGGCGGTGCTACTCAGCATTCGTTTCAACATCGGGCGCAGTTACGGTTTGTTGCTCTACCGCATTTACCACCATCTTCGGGATTGGGGGATGCTCGAGGTTTACCTCATGGGCGTGCTGGTAGCGATCGTCAAGCTGGCAGATATGGCAGCCATCACCGTAGGTCTTGGCCTGGCGTGCTTTATCAGTTTGTTGTTGGTCCAGGTCTGGCTGGAGGTTGTGATGTCGCCTCATCAGATCTGGCAGGCTTTGTCAGGAGAAGATGCCCATGCGGGCGATTGATGCAGGCATTCTGATTTGTACCGAATGCCATGAATTGAACAAGCAGGAAGCCGACACCGACGAGCAGGTGTGCACCCGTTGCGGTGCATTGGTTCACGCCCGTCGTCCGAACAGCTTGATGCGCACCTGGGCATTGCTGATCACCGCAGCGATTCTCTACATCCCGGCCAATGTGCTGCCGATCATGACCGTCAGCTCACTCGGCAAGGGTGATCCCAGCACCATCATGTCTGGCGTGATCCAACTGGTTCAGCACGGCATGATTCCAATCGCGGCCGTGGTTTTTATTGCCAGCATTCTGGTACCAACGTTCAAACTCGTGGGTATCGCATTACTGCTGTTTTCGGTGCAGCGTCGCCAGCCACTGTCGGCACGCCAGCGGATTGTGATGTACCGCTTTATCGAGTTCATCGGCCGTTGGTCAATGCTGGATATCTTTGTGATCGCCATCCTGGTGGCGGTCGTGAATTTCGGACGGCTTGCCAGCGTCGAAGCCAATCTTGGCGCCATCGCCTTCGCCAGTGTGGTGATTCTGACGATGCTTGCCGCAGTTACTTTCGATCCCCGACTGATTTGGGATAACACGGAGTCGGACGACGACCATGACTGATTTGCCTACAGCGAAAACCCGACCGGCCTCGAACTGGTCAGCTATCTGGGTACTGCCACTGATCGCCCTGATCATCGGCGGCTGGCTCGGCTGGCGTGCCTACAACGAAACCGGTATCGAGGTTCAGGTGCGTTTCGAAAGCGGCGAAGGCATTCAGGCCAATAAGACCGAAGTGGTCTACAAAGGCATGTCGGTCGGTAAGGTGAAGACCCTCAAACTCGATGACGACGGCAGCTCCAAAGGAGTGATCGCCACGGTCGAGATGAACAAGGACGTGGAGCAATACCTCAAGACCAGTACGCGCTTCTGGCTGGTTAAACCGAGCGTGAGCCTGGCCGGTATCACCGGTCTCGAAACCCTGGTGTCGGGCAACTACGTAGCCATCAGCCCCGGTGAAGGCGAGCCGGCCCGCAAGTTCAAAGCCCTGGCTGAAGAGCCGCCGCTGTCGGACTCCAAACCCGGTCTGCACCTGACCATCAAGGCTGATCGTCTGGGCTCTCTGAATCGCGGCAGCCCAGTGTTCTACAAGCAGATCAAAGTTGGCCAGGTCAAAAGCTATCTGCTGTCCGAAGACCAAAGCACGGTCGAGCTCAAAGTCTTCATCGAGCCTACCTACGCCAGCCTGGTGCGCAAACACACGCGCTTCTGGAACT
Source organism: Pseudomonas sp. TH15 (assembly GCF_016651105.1). Classification (GTDB taxonomy): domain Bacteria; phylum Pseudomonadota; class Gammaproteobacteria; order Pseudomonadales; family Pseudomonadaceae; genus Aquipseudomonas. Next base: position 964,262 of record NZ_JAEKEL010000002.1, on the reverse strand, counting down.
CCAGCGGCATCAGCATCGACGCCAATCTGTCCGGTGTGAAAATTCGCAGCGAGTCCCTGGCCAGCATCGTCGCCGGCGGCATCGCGTTTGCCACTCCGGAAAACCGCAAGGACAGCCCGCCCACCGATCCGAGCCTGCCGTTCCGTCTGTATGAAGACTTCGATGCGGCGGCTGCCGGTATTCGGGTCAAGGTCAAACTCAGCGACTTTGAAGGCTTGCAGGCTGGCCGTACGCCCGTGATGTACAAAGGCATCCAGGTCGGCAATCTGAAAGCTCTGAAGATCGATCCGGACTTGTCGGGTGCCACCGCTGAATTGACCCTTGACCCGTTGGCTGAAGATTACCTCGTCACCGGGACTCAGTTCTGGGTGGTCAAGCCGTCGATCTCGCTGGCGGGTATCACCGGTCTCGAAGCCCTGGTCAAAGGCAACTACATCGCCGTGCGCCCGGGCGACAAGGGCAGCGCGCCGCAGCGCGAGTTCGTGGCCCGGGCCAAGGCTCCGCCCCTGGACCTGCGCTCGCCGGGCCTGCACATGGTGCTGTTCACCGATAATCTCGGCTCCCTGGAGGTCGGTAGCCCGATTCTCTACAAACAGGTCAAAGTCGGTTCGGTCCAGAGCTATCAGTTTTCCAAGACCAAAAAACAATTGATCATCGGCGTTCACATCGAGAAGGAATACGAGGGGCTGGTCAACGCCTCGACGCGGTTCTGGAATGCCAGCGGCATTACGCTCAGCGGTGGTTTGACCGGCGGAATCCAGGTCAAAAGTGAGTCACTGCAAAGTCTGATGGCCGGCGGTATTGCTTTCGAAACCCCGGAAGCCAAGGCGCCGTTGCAAAAGAAAATCCCGCGCTTCCGTTTGTTTGCCAGCCATGACGAGGCAAACCAGAAAGGCGCCGTGGTCACCATCAAGGTCGATCGCGCTGATGGCCTGCGCAGCGGTACGCCGATTCGCTTCAAAGGGCTGGATGTCGGCAAGATTGAAGACGTCGACCTCAGCGATGACCTGCAGTCGGTGATGCTGACCGCGCGGATTACCGAAGTACCGGAACGCATCGCGCGGGAGGGCAGTCAGTTCTGGGTGGTCAAGCCTGAGCTGGGGTTGATCAAGACGTCGAACCTCGAAACCCTGGTCACGGGTCAGTACATCGAAGTGCAGCCGGCCGCGAAAAACCTCGGCCCGCAGAAAAACTTCGTGGCGCTGGCCAACCCGCCGGAGTCCGCCAAGGTAGAAGCCGGGTTGAGTCTGGTGTTGAGCGCGGCGCGTCGTGGTTCGCTGAAAACCGGCGTGCCGGTGACGTACCGTGAAATCACCGTCGGCAAGGTAATCGGTTATGAATTGGGCCAGACCGCGGATCGTGTGTTGGTGCACATCCTGATCGAGCCGAAGTACGCGCCATTGGTGCGCAGCGGCACGCGGTTCTGGAACACCAGCGGTTTTGGCTTTGATTTTGGATTGTTCAAAGGCGCGACGGTGCGGACCGAGTCGCTGGAGACGCTGATCCAGGGTGGTATCGCTTTTGCCACGCCGGAGGGTGAGCGCATGGGCAGTCCGGCCCGGCCAGAACAGACGTTCCCGTTGTTCGACAAGTTTGAAGATGAATGGCTGACCTGGGCGCCGAAGATTTCCCTCGGTAAGTAGTTTATTGGCGGCTGTGCTGCCGCCATCGCGAGCAAGCTCGCTCCCACAGTGGATTTGTGTCGAACATAAAACCTGTGGGAGCGAGCTTGCTCGCGATGGGGCCCTCAAAACCACCGAAAAGCCTTCAATAAAAAAGGCCGCGATCCAATGGGTCGCGGCCTTTTTTCGTCTCTAACGGTTTAAATCAAACCGCATCCAGCTCCGGCTCATCGGCTTCAACGTTCAAAGTCGGCTTCACTTCATCATGCCGACGAATGTACTTCCAGTCCGCCTCATCAATGTAGATCCCGTTCGGCCCGCTACCACCTTCCAGGTCAATCGCCACACTGGCGCAAACCTGTGGCTTCACACTCGCCAGGATCGGCACGAAGCCCAGTTGCAGACTGGTTTCCAGCAGCGCTGCCTGGTTTTTCTCGTCGATGTCCGCCGCCTCGTCGAGGTAGTACGGCAGACGCACGCGACCGGCCTGGTCGCGGTCCATCAAGTGCAGCAACAAATACATGTTGGTCAGCGCCTTGATGGTCATAGTGGTGCCGTTGGACGCCGCGCCGTCGATGTCGGTGTGAATCACCGGTTGACCGTTGACCTTGGTGATCTCGAACGCAAGCTCGAACAAGTCCTTGAGGCCGAGCTGGTTGTGGTTTGCCGCCACCAGCCGCGCCAGGTATTCCTTGGCTTCTTCGTTCTTGTTGTCTTGATCGGCGCTTTGGCTCAGGTCAAACACAGAAAGGGTTTCGCCTTCTTCGTATTGGCCGGCGCTGTGGATGATCTGGTCGATGTGCTTGAGGGCTTCCTTGTTCGGCGCGAGCACGATGCGGAAGCTCTGCAGGTTGGAGACCTGACGCTTGTTGATCTCGCGGTTGAACAGCGCCAGTTGATGCTCGAGGCTGTCATAGTCGCTGCGGATATTGCGCAGGGTCCGGGCGATGTCGGTGACCGCTGCACGGCGCGCCTTGCCGAGGGTCAGCGCTTCGTCGGTGCGGTGCGCGTACGCGTTGATCAGCAATTGCAGGCGACGTTCCATGTCGTCTTCGCTGTCGAACTTGGCCACGCCCTTGAGACGGACCTGCGCATACAGCGCTTCGATCTGACCATCGCTGCGCTGCAAACCCTGCCAGCTGTCCTGGTAGTCGTTGAGCAACGGCAACAGGTTGTCCATGGAATCGTCGATCGGGTCCATGAACGGTGTGCCGAACGGCATGTCTGCCGGCAACAGCTGACGGCGGCGCAGGGCGTCGTCGAGGGTGCGTTGCTTGGCTTCCATGTCGCCGATCTGCCGGCCGACCAGTTGCAGCTTGGCCGACAATTGCTGGACGCGTTCGGTGAAGGCGTCGCTGGAACGCTTCAACTCTTCCTGCGCCGCTTCCATCTGCGCCAATTGCTCAAGCTTGTCGTCTTCCTCGGCGCTCAAGGTTTGCGCGCGGCGGAAATCTTCCAGGGCTTTCTGCGCATCCAGCACTTGCTGGTACAACGCTTCGGTCTGGGTCTTGCTCGCCGCGCGGTCAGCGACCACGGCAGCCTGGGTTTTCAGTTGCTTGAGCTCTTTTTCCAGACGCTCTTTCTGATCGCGCAAGGCTGCGCGGTCGGCCAGGGCTTGCAGGGCTGGCGGCTCGATGTGCGAGATGTCGATGGACAGCCCCGGCACCTCGAAACGTTCGCCTTTGAAGCCGTCTAGGATCAGCTCCAGGGATTTGACCCACTGACCGTCCTCGTCCAGCGTAATCCCGTGCTCGCCCAGCGGCAGGCTGAACAGCGCGCTGTTGAACAGGCGCATCAGGCGCTCGACGTCCTGTTGCGAGAACTCTTCTCGCAGTCGGGCGTAGCTGTTGTTGTCGGCGTGATCGAGTTGCTGCTTCACCGACTTCAGGCGTTTTTCCAGATCCCGCAGACGTTCTTCCAGGTCTTCGGCGCTGAACTGCCGGGACTGGGCCAGCGCACCAGCCAGTTCATCGTGCGCATCCTTGGCCGCCAGCAGTTGCTGCTCCAGGACTTTGACGTCAGTGACCAACGCGAAGCGATGCTTGAGCACCGACAACTCGCCGAGCCAGCGCTGGATGCCGGTGATTTCCCGCTCCAGGCGCATCAGCTCTTGCGTGCCGCCACGCTGATCGTTTTGCAAGGCGTCCTGCTCGCCGCGGTAATGTTCGGCCTGGATGGTCAGCTCTTCCTTGCGCGCACTGGCGTAGTCCGACCAGGTGCCGAGCAACGAATCGAGCAACGGCGAGATGCGGTGCAACTTGCCGCGCAGGATGTTGCGCTGGGTAACGCCTGAGGCCAACGCTTCAACCAGCGGGCCGGCGGTAACCAGCGAGTTGTAGTCCTGCTCCATGCGTCGTACATCGCGGAACGCTTCTTCACACGCGGCGATGTAATCGACACTGCCGGAACGCAGGCTGTGTTCGAAGGCGTCGAGGAACAACTGCTTGAGCTTGGCCGCAGTGATTTCGCGCATGTGCAGCAGGTTGATGAACAACGCGCGGAAGGTCTTCAGGCTCTGCTCGCTGGTGGAGCGCAGCGGGATCAGCGTCAGGTCCAGCGGAATCGAGGTGTGACCGCCAACCAGCAAGCGACGCAGTTCATCCGGCTTGAGTTCGTAGGCTTTCAGGCCCTCTCGCTCAAGGTTGGTGAACAACTCTTTCTGGCGCAGGCAGGTGTCGTTTTTCTGGTAATGGGCCAGATCCAGTTTGCCGGCGTAGGCAAAGAACTGGTGACCGAAACCACCACCCGGGCCGCGACCGACCACGCCGATCACGTGCGGACCATGGGGCAGCGAGACTTCGACCAGGATGTAGCTGGTGTCCGAGGCGAAGTAGAAACGCCGGGATTGTTCCAGGCTGTACTTGCCGAAACTCATGTCCGACATGCGCGCCAGGATCGGGAACTGCAAGGCGTTGATCGACGCGGATTTACCAAGGTTGTTCGCGCCGTAGACCGACAGCGGCTCTTCCAGCGGGAACAGACCGAGGCTGTAACCGGCGGTGTTCAAAAGGGCGAAGCGGCGAATGCCGTAGCGTTCCTTGCTCATGCGTCGGTCTCCTGTTCTTCGGCAATGGCGCGGGCCATGGCGTCTTCTTCGCTTTCTTCCGCGAAGTCACTGAGGTCCAGCGGGTCATCGGTTTCCAGCAGCTTTTCGTCGCTGTCATCATCGATCAGCACCGGTGCTGGCAGTGGCAGCACGCTGTGCAGGCTGGCCGCCAGATCGCGGTCTTGCTGGACTGACAGGCAAACGTCGAGGAAACGGTGCATCGGCGGCAGGAAACGGTAGATGCCGTTTTCTTCGCCGGCAAAACCGAGTTGAGTCATGCGGCGCATGATTTTTTCTTCGAGTTCTTCGACGGTCTGCACTTCGGCCTGGATGAACAGGTCGCGATACTTCTCCAGCAACGATGGCAATTCATCACGACCGAGGCTGCCACCGTCGAGCACGGCGACCGGGTCGCGGCCCTGATCCGCCAGATGCTCGACGAGGATGAAAGTGAACAACGCCAGACGCTGAGCGGTCTTGTTCACCGCTGCAGCGGCAAGGTCCGGCACAAAGTAGTAGAAACCACGGGTGTCGCAGACCAGTTCAAAACCCAACGCCTTGAACAGCGTGCGGTACTGGTCCTGGAAGTTCGACAGTTGTGCGTACAGCTCCGGATCTCGGCGGCTGACGTGATAGCCCTTGAACAGCTCGCGAAAGATCGGCGCCAGCTGGGACAGTTCGTTTAGATCAAGATGCATTTGGGATGCTCGCGGAATCCTCGGCGGCGGTGTCGCCGGCCGAGAGCAGGGCGAAGGAGCGCAGGCTGACCTGGTGCTCATGAGTGTGGTAATCGCGGCGTTCCAGACGCTCGCGTTTGAAGCGTTTTTCCCGTGACAGGCGCGAGAACCAATACAGCAATTCGTCGGTAGCGCCGTCCGGTTCCTGCTCCAGCAGCCAGGTCATCAGGTCCGGCATCGGCAACGCGTCTTCACAGCGTTCGAGCATTTCCCGAACCGTGCGTGGCGCGCGCGGGGCTTCGCCTTTCTGGGTTTTGTGAGCCTTGGGGAAACGCGCCGGTTTTGGCTCGAAACGCGCCAGGGCGTAGACGTAGGCTTCGACCTGACTGGCACTGCCGAGGAAGGTGCTTTGCGGACGCGTGAACATTGGCATCGCGGCTTGCGGCACCGCATCAATGCCTTTACGGCGGATGGCCGACAGGGCCAGCGCTGCGCCACGGGTTACGGCGTTGTGGCGGCGGGCTTCTTCACGCAGCGGCAATAGCAGTTCGCGGGCATGACGCAAGGTCAGTTGGGCGCTGGTCTGCATTTCGAGGATGCGTGCGTGGGTGCGCAGCAGCATGTCGTCATCGACCAAGTGGCCGAGGCGCTGCTGTTCGGTGAGCATGCGCAGCAGAACGTTTTCGACTTTGCGCACGCCTTGCTCGAAGGCGCCGTCGGCGTTCACCAACTGGATCATCGGTTCGACGTATTCGTCCCAGGTCGCCAGTACTTCGGCGTAACGCTGACGCAGCGGGATCTGCCGGTCGCTGGTCTTGGCCCGCTCGGCAACGGCCACCAGGGCCTGTTCGTCGTTGGCGAGTTTCTTCAAAACGTCCCGCACGCGCATATCGAGCAAGCGCAACTGGCGCGCCAAATCGTGGCCGTCGCGGATGTCGAACGCGTCCTGGATATAACCGGCCAGGCGCTCGAGATGGCGCAGATAGGCTTCGATTTCCAGGCACAAGCCCAAACGGTGCTCACGGCGCAGGTAAGCGAGGAAGTCGTGGATCTGCGCATTGAGCTCGAAACGGTTCGGGCTTTTCGCCACGGGCACCAGAATGTCGAGGCGGATCCACACGTCCAGCAGGCTGGTGATGTCCTGCGGTGTACTGTCCAGTTGCTGGGCGGCCAACTGTGAACGCAGTTCGTTGAGGCTCAAAGTGCCTTGGTCGAAGTGCTCGCACAGTGGCTCCAGAAGTGCCCAGTGTTCAGCGAGGGCGCGCAAGACGCGCTTGGGTTCGATCATCGGGATGGCCGGCTGGTTGACGATTAAAAGCGGCGATTGTACTGCATCGCGCCTGTTGCGATTCACTCTCGGGACGGGCAGTCGCTGTTTCTATGGGTAAGAGTATTGATCAAGCGCGGGCGATCTTCGGCGAAGGGCGGTAGAATCAGCGCATTATTAGTTATCCACAAGTGGCCGACCTTTGCTTATCGAGTCTCGCCGCCGCGCTTATTTGACCGCCATGCAGGTGGTCAATTGGCTGCCGCGCACCGAATTGCCCTTTGCTGCGCCCTCGCGCCCCGAACTGCTGGAGGCGCTTGAGCCGTTGGTCATCGCCCCGGTGGCGCCGGCTCCAGTGGCTGAGACGCCCGTGGAACCGCTGGTCAAACCGGCCGAACGGGTGAAAATCGAGGTGCCGCGGCCATCGCTGGCCAGCACACGCACCAACGCCAAGGTTGAAGAAGAGGCGGCGCCGGTCGCCATCAAGGCGCCAGTTGTGCCGCCGCCGCGTTTCGCCCTGCAATTGTTGCGGGCCGGGCGCTGCCTGCTGTTGGTGGAGTTACCCACAGGCGAAACCTTCCAGACCCGCGATCCCGCCTATATGTTGCTCAAGGACATGCTGCGTGCCGCCGGTCTGCCGGACAGCCCGCAAATTGTCGGCGAGCCGGTGCGCTGGCCGCTGTTGTCTCGCGGCACCATGGATCAAGGCCCGGAAGCCGCTCGCGATTTCGTGCAAGGTTTCCTCTCGGCCCGGCTCGAAGACGCCCCGTGCGTCTGCCTGTGGCTGATTGGTTTGCCGGCGGTGCGGTTTGCCGGTGAGGCGAACGCCGAATCCTTCAACCGTGAACTCCAGGTCGAAGGCCTGGGCTCGGTCTGGGCCCTGCCGGGTCTGGAATTATTAATGGAAGAGCCACAGCGTAAGGCTGATGTCTGGCAAGCCATGCGTCGGCTGATGGCGCGCTGGAAAGAATCAAATGATTGATGCTGTATCGTTCCGCCCGATGACCGAGGCGGACATGGACGCTGTACTGAAAGTCGAATACGCGGCCTATAGCCACCCGTGGACCCGCGGGATTTTTCTCGATGGCCTGGGCAAATACCAGATCTGGCTGATGTTCGAAGGTTCGCAGCAGGTCGGGCATGGCGTGGTGCAGATCATTCTTGATGAAGCGCATCTGCTGAACATCACCGTCAAACCGGAGAATCAGGGCCGTGGCCTGGGTTTGACGTTGCTGGAACACTTGATGTCCCGGGCGTATGACGCCAAGGCACGCGAGTGTTTCCTGGAAGTGCGTGACAGCAACCGTGGGGCGTTTCGGTTGTATGAGCGGTATGGGTTTAATGAGATTGGACGTCGCCGGGATTACTACCCGGCGGTGGGTGGGCGTGAAGATGCCGTCGTTATGGCCTGCACTTTGGTCGACTGAACACCAATCCCCTGTAGGAGCTACCGAAGGCTGCGATCTTTTGATTTTTCTGTCTCTCAAGATCAAAAGATCGCAGCCTTCGCCAGCTCCTACAGGGAAATCCGATCAATCAGATAGATCGGCGGTGTTAGTCCAAAAAATTGATCAACGATTCCCGTCAACCGGATCGCGATTCGCCATTTCCGCCTCATCCAACCCATTCCCGCCGCCAATGTCCTCCTCATCGACGATGCTTAAATCCCAATCGGCCGGTTCCCCTTCGCCTGCCTCGTGGGCATCCCGTGCGCCATCTTCACGGATCAGGGTTTCCGGGCTCATGTCATCGTCGGTAGACTCATGGTCGTCGGTCGAAGCACCGGTCATGCCGGCTTCACGGACACGTTCGCGGGGCATCAGTCGCTCGCGTTCATTTTCCGGCAACTCGTCACCGATTTTTGCGCTGGGTTCTTCCTCGTCGAAATCCAGCTCATGCATCGAGCCCATGCGGTCTTCGTTGTCGTCGATGGGCTCGGGTTGCACCGCATCGTACGGACGTCGTGATTCAGTCATGGCAATTCCTCATACTGTGGGCCTTACTAAGGTGGACCCACTGGGTTGCCGAGAATTCCCCCGGCATGGAGCTGCGGGCTAGCTGGTGTAAACATCAGGGCATCAGGGGTATCTGCATCGCGCGCGTGACCCCGACGGGCGGTCGTCTGTCAAAGCTGCGCATCATTCTTGAGGCTTCATTGCATGAACGAATTACAAGATCTGATTGATAACAACGAGCGCTGGGCCGACGCGATCACGAAAGAAGATCCTGATTTCTTCGCCAAGCTGGCGCGTCAGCAAACCCCGGAATACCTGTGGATCGGTTGCTCCGACGCCCGGGTGCCGGCGAACGAGATCGTTGGCATGCTGCCCGGCGATCTGTTCGTGCACCGTAACGTCGCCAACGTGGTGCTGCACACCGACCTTAATTGCCTGTCGGTGATTCAGTACGCGGTGGACGTGCTTAAGGTCAAACACATCCTGGTCACCGGCCACTATGGCTGTGGTGGCGTGCGTGCGTCTATGCAGGACCGTCAATTGGGCCTGATCGATGGCTGGTTGCGCTCGATTCGCGATCTTTATTATGAAAAGCGCGAAGAGCTGGCCAAGTTGCCGACCGAAGAGGAGCGGGTCGACCGCCTCTGCGAGCTCAACGTGGTCCAGCAAGTGGCCAACGTCGGTCACACCAGCATTGTGCAAAACGCCTGGCATCGTGGGCAAAGCCTGTCGATCCACGGTTGCATCTATGGCATCAAGGATGGTCGCTGGAAAAGCCTGAACGCCACGATCAGCGGCTTCGAGCAACTGCCGCCGCAGTATCGCTTGCGTCCAGTCGGGGCGTTGTAACGTCTTTCAACACAGACTTCGCGGCGCCAGTGCAGCAAAAACAGCTGGCCGTCGGCGTTGGGTGGCTCATCGTAGCCGGTGATCCAGCCGCGACAGTCCGCCGAGCCACACTGGCAGGCGAACTGGCGCAGCAGTTTGTCTTCGGTCGCGGCGTAATCCATTGTCAGCCTGTCGCCGTTGTTAATGTCCTTCAGCGCCCATAACCACAGCTCGCTCATATCGAGAAACACGTTGGGGTTGCAGGAGTGTTCCAGCAGGCCGCAGAAACGCGGGTCGTAGAGGTGGATGCCGAGTTGCAGTTGTCGGCTCTGGCGACATCGGTAAGGCAGCAATTGCCCCGACACTCGGCACATCCGGCTGATGCGCAGAAAATCCCGTCGCGCCATCACCCCTGTGGCGATGCCGGCGTCGTCATGCATGACTTCGAAATCGCGGCTGGACGGGAAGCCCAGGCGCACAGGCAATGCGGCGAACGGATATACCCCCTGTTCATCCCGTGACTGGCGGGCCTGAAGAGCGTGGCTGTTCATAACGTTCCTTGTCGAGCGGGTGCTGCGACTCCCGAAGGCTGACGTCCTGTCAGTCCTGCAACACGTGTGCGGAGCCAATCGTCGCGCATGTGTCACGACAAATCTACTGTCAGATCTGACAGGCGAGTTAGACGCATCCCCGCGTCAGACATGGCTGACACGGGAATGGCCAACGTCGCTTACAGGTGCGGCGCCGGCACGGCACTTTCTGGCAATGGCGCCTGCAATTGCCTGAGTTGTGCCTTGATTGGCGTCGAAGCGCATTGGGTCACTGCCTGTTGCTCACTCAGGTTACGGATCGAGGTGTAGAACAGCTCACAGGTTTTTTCTTTCTGGGTCACTTGCCAGGTCTGGGTGCAGCTATTGAGCAGGGCACTCGGATCACTGCCCGGTTTGCTGCCCATCCCGGCTTGCCAGCAGGCAGCGCTCAAATCCTGGCCCATGACTGTCAGACCCGCGGCATCCGCCTTGGCCTGGGCATCCGGACCGGTGTAGCTGGCCGGGTCGGCGGCGTACCAGATGTAACTTGGATGGTTGGAACCCAAGACCGGCACTTTTACGCCAGCGCTAGGGCTGATGGTTGCCAGGCCCAACACATTTACGGTCACCCCGTATTGCTGCTTGATCCAGTTACGCACCGGCGCACCGAAGGCGACCATTGGCAATGTTGCGCCTTTGGCGTTCTGGCTGACTTCCTTGACCATGGTGGTCTGGTAGTCCTTGAAGTAGTCGTAAACACCTTCCAGATCCTTGCCCGCGTTGGACGGCGCGGCAATTGGCGCGATGTCGATGATGGTTTGATAGGCCGGTGTCTGGGCGGCTGGAATACCGTTGTCGACCAGCAGCGTGGCCCAGCGATCGGTCGTGGCCGACTCCAGGTAATCCTGGGCCTGGGTCAACGAGTAATCCGGCGGGAAGTGCAGCAGCTCGACACTTTTGCGGTTTTCCAGCGCCATGCCCAATGGCAGGAACAGATACCAGCTGTAAGCCCACTTGCCGTCGGCGTTGAGTTTGCTGGCGCCGTTGTAGGCCAGATCCCCGGCATCGAGCAGCGCTGCCAGGGGTTTTTCATACCCATTGGGTACGCCGCTGATTTCGGCGTAGAGCTGATCGTTATCGGTTTTCACCAGGACTTTGGCGGCGCTGTAACCATCGCGCTGCACGCTTTGGGTCAGGTAATGCTCGACGGTCTGCTCCAGCGTCCAGTTGCGAAAGCAGATTACGTTGCAGTTGTTGGGGTAAGCGAAGAGTCGGGTGACGCGCTCGGTGCTGCCCAGCTTGAGATCGACATCGGCGTGGGCGGCGGCACTCAGGGTGAGGGCGGCGAGGGTAAGTCCTGCGAGTTTGAACATGCTCAGATCCTTTTCAGCGTGGGCCCTCGTAGGCGGGGCGCCTCCATACTGAAACCAGATGTGTCGAGCGGTCCAGTACCCACGCAAAAAATCGCAGCCGATGACATTCCCCCGTAAGAGTTGCCGAAGGCTGCGATCTTTTGATCTTCAATCAATCAACCCGGAAAATGCAGAGCGTTGGTCAAATCCCCCATCGGCTTCTGGCCCCGGGCGATCATCGCGTCATCACGCATTTTGATCCCGTCGAGGGTTTCCAGTTGAAAGGTGCGAGTGATCAGCCGCAGGATCGAAGCGGTGTCATACGCCGTGTGATCCACCGTGCCCTTGCGCGAGAACGGTGAAATCACCAGTGCCGGAATCCGTGTTCCGGGGCCCCAGCGATCGCCTTTGGGCGGGGCAACGTGGTCCCACCAGCCGCCGTTCTCGTCGACGGTGATCACCACCACCATGTTTTTCCATTGCGGACTTTGCTGCAGCACTTTCAGTGCGCGGACGATATGCCGGTCGCCCGACGCGATGTCGGCGTAACCAGCGTGCATGTTCAGGTTGCCCTGGGGTTTGTAGAACGTCACCGCGGGCAGCTTGCCGGCTTCGGCGTCGGCCAGGAACTTGTTGGTGCTCGACTCATCGCCCAAACCGCCATCGCGCAAGCGCTTGGCGCGCTCGGCCGGGTTTTCCGGACCTTGGCGCTTGAAGTAGTTGAACGGCTGATGGTGGTACTGGAAATTCGGGATTTTCGGAATGGCGCCCGAATCCTTGTACTCCTCGATCGTGGCTTGCCATGCGCCGCCGTACCAGGCCCAGTCGACGTTCTTTTTCGAGAGCTTGTCGCCGATGTGGTCGTGGGTTTGTGGTACCAGCACGCTCGGCAAAGGTTTGGCGTAGTCCGGGCGCTCGGGATCGCGGATCCAGGTCGGCCAATAGGGCGGCGCCATGGTGTTTACCGCGTAGCCATCCGGCGTCAATAGGCTTGGGCCGAACTGCGGCGGGCCAGTCATGGCGCTGGCGGGCGAGGCGTCCAGCGGCTTGAGGCGATTGTCGGTCGGGTCATCGCTTTGCAGCGTGGCGATCTGCGGCTTGGCGATCGAATTGGCAGCATCCGGGTAGAACGGCACCTGGGCGCTGATCAGGTATTGATGGTTCAGGTACGAGCCACCGAATGCCCCCTGGAAGAAGTTGTCGCAGAGCACGAACTCCTTGGCCACATCCCACAAACGCAATGAATAACGAGTCTGGGCGTAATGGCCCATCGTCAGGCTACCGGAGTCGGCCCAGGCGACAAAGCGGTCGTTCTTGCCGCCGTTGATTTGCATCTGGTTCTGATAGAACACGTGCCACAGGTCGCGGGTCACCAGACTCAGCGGCAAGTCTTCGCCTTGCGGGCCTTTGAGGGCGTACGGCGCATTCGGCAGGTGTTCCTGAAATTGCGTACCGGCGGGGTAAATCACGCCATCGAGGGTTTGCGGGCCAACTTGGTTAATGCCCCCCCAAACCGGCGGCAAGGTCGACAGCGCGCTGCCGTCGCGATCCTGCTGCGCGCCTTCCTCCGGCTTGAGCGCCGACAGCGGTTTTTCGACGCCCGGGAAGTCGGCAAACAAGTTATTGAAGCTGCGGTTTTCGCCGTAGATCACCACGACGTTTTTGACGTTTTCTTGCAGGGCTTTATCCAGCTCGGCAGGTGTCAGCGAGCGTTCAACCGGTTTGCCGGAACTGTCCCCTTGATTACCACAAGCACTCAGCGTTGCACCGACACCCAGTACGGCAACACCACCCAGGAAGCGGCGGCGACTGGTATCCGTGGGTTGATCGGCTTCGGAGGAGGGGAGGTCGTTTCCGTCTTTGTCGTCGTTCATTCCAATTCCTTTTTCGCGAAATTGTTTCAGCTTGTTTCGGGCGGACCCTAGCAAGGAAATATGACTGCTGGGTTACAAATCGTGCGGTGTCTAGTGTTCCTCTCCTGAACCTATTGCCCGTCGATCAAAACTGATTGCACCTGCATTGGAGCAGGTGCAATCCCATCAAGTCACGGCATCACCGGCGGCGTATAAACCAGCGTCGTCCCCAACGCCCACAGCAGAAACAACACCAGAGGCGTGTGCACCAGCAACTGCACGAACGAAAACCCGATCAAGTCCCGCGCCTTCAACCCCAGCACGCCCAGCAGCGGCAGCATGTAGAACGGGTTGATCAGGTTCGGCAGGGCTTCGGCGGCGTTGTAGATTTGCACCGCCCAGCCCAGGTGGTAGTTGAGGTCAGTGGCCACTTGCATGACGTACGGCGCTTCGATGATCCACTTGCCGCCGCCCGACGGGATGAAGAAGCCGAGAATCGCCGAGTACACACCCATCAACAACGCGTAGGTGTCGTGGGACGCGATCTGTACGAAAAAGGTTGAGATGTGGTGGGCGAGGGTCTGGGCGTCAGCGCCTTTGACGGTGGTCATCAGTGCAGCAATTGAACCGTACAGCGGGAACTGGATCAGCACGCCAGTGGTGGTCGGCACCGCCCGGGACACCGCATCAAGGAAGCTGCGCGGGCGCCAGTGCAGCAGGGCGCCGAGCATCAGGAACAGGAAGTTGTAGGTGTTCAACCCAGAGATCGCGCTGATCGCCGGTTTGGTCGAGAACTCATGAAACAGCCAGCCGCCGGCCAACAACACCAGCAGAATCGTCAGCAATGGGCTATGTTCCAGCCATTCGCCGGGACGCGTTCGTGGTTGCAGCGGTGGCAGGTTGAAACTCGGGTCGATGCCGCAGGCCTTGGCGTCACGCGCGGTATTCGGGCCGGGCGCGGTGGCGTAGGCAATGATCAGCGAGACCACAATCAGCGCCAGCAACAGCACGCCGGACTGCCAGAGAAAGATCGTTTGAGTAAACGGGATGACCCCGGTGATCGATAGAATCGACGGCGGCAGGCTGGCCGGGTTGGCCTGCAATTGCGCGGCGGACGAGGACAGCCCCAGCGCCCAGACAGCGCCAAGCCCCAGATAAGCCGCCGCACCGGCCGCGCGGTAATCCATTTTCAGATCGGTGCGGCGGGCGAGGGCGCGTACCAGCAAACCGCCGAACACCAGCGACAGTCCCCAGTTGAGCAACGACGCGACCATCGAAATCAACGCGACCCAGGCTACGGCGGAGCGGCCGTTTTTCGGGATTCGCGCCAGGCGATCAATCAGCTTCACGGCTGGCGGTGAACTGGCGACCACGTAGCCGCCGATCACCACGAACGCCATCTGCATGGTGAACGGGATCAGACTCCAGAACCCGTCACCGAACGCCATGGCGGCGTCGGTGGGTTTGGCGCCCATGGCCAGCGTGGCCAGTGCCACGATGATGACGGCCAACGCGGCGAACACCCAGGAATCGGGAAACCAGCGTTCGGCAAAACTTGAACAGCGCAGGGCAAAGCGCGCAGAGCGGCTATCTTCGATATCAACGGCCACAGGAATACCTCGGATTTTTATGGTTATTGTGGGTCTGCAGGAACAATCACTCCTCTGCGCAACACAGAGACTCCTTGTGGGAGCGAGCCTGCTCGCGAAGAGGTCGGCACATTCAACATCAAAGTTGCCTGAACTGACCCTTTCGCGAGCAGGCTCGCTCCCACAGGGATTCCCATCGTTTGGCCGGCGCCGGCGTGGTCCCGCTGGACAGGCATTAACAGTAATTCAACTGCCGACGCTTTGTGAGCAGGTTTTGCAAAACCATGACTATGGTCTAACGGGTTGTCCACCAGCCCGTTTGCGTAGACCATGGGCGCCTTGGTTTTTGCCTGTGCCAGAGTTCTTTTCATGACTGCCAATACCGAAACGGCCAAACCGGCGCCGTTCACCCGTGCTGATTACAAGACCCTGGGCCTTGCGGCGCTCGGCGGGGCGCTGGAAATCTACGATTTCATCATTTTCGTGTTTTTCGCCCTGACCCTCAGCCAACTGTTCTTTCCACCGGAAATGCCCGAGTGGCTGCGCTTGCTGCAAAGTTTCGGGATTTTTGTCACCGGTTACCTGGCGCGGCCGCTGGGCGGGATTCTGATGGCGCACTTCGCCGACAAACTGGGGCGCAAGAAAGTCTTCAGCCTGAGCATCCTGATGATGGCGCTGCCGTGCCTGCTGATCGGCATCATGCCGACGTACGCGCAAATCGGTTATTTCGCGCCGCTGCTGCTGTTGGCATTGCGCATCCTCCAGGGGGCGGCGGTGGGTGGTGAAGTGCCGAGCGCCTGGGTGTTCGTTGCTGAGCACGCGCCGGTCGGTCATCGCGGTTATGCGCTGGGTTTCCTGCAAGCCGGGCTGACGTTTGGCTACCTGATCGGCGCGTTGACCGCGACCTTTCTGGCGCAAGCATTCACTCCGGCAGAAATCCTTGATTACGCCTGGCGCTACCCGTTCCTGCTGGGGGGCGTGTTTGGGGTGATCGGTGTCTGGCTGCGTCGTTGGCTTAGCGAAACCCCGGTGTTCATGGCCATGCAGGCCCAGCGCGATGCGACCGTCGAACTGCCGCTGCGCACGGTTCTGCGCGAGCATCGCCTGGCCATGTGGCCGGCGATGATCCTCACCTGCGTGCTGACCTCCGCCGTGGTGGTGTTTGTGGTCATCACCCCGACCATGATGCAGAAAACCTTCGGCATGACCGCCAGCCACACCTTCGCCCTGAGCGCCTTGGGCATCGTGTTCCTGAACGTCGGTTGCGTGCTTGCTGGCTTGCTTGTTGACCGCATCGGTGCCTGGCGCACAGTCATGCTTTACAGCCTGCTGCTGCCGCTGGGCATCGGCGTGCTCTACACCTGCCTGATCATTGGCGGTGACTGGATCGGTCTGGCGTACGCGATTGCCGGCCTCAGTTGTGGGGTGGTCGGCGCGGTGCCTTCGGTGATGGTCAGCCTGTTCCCGGCGCGGATTCGCGTCTCGGGGATATCCTTCACTTACAACATTGCCTACGCCGCGTGGGCGAGTATCACACCGCTGCTGTTGATCGGTCTGATGCCGTGGAGTCCGTGGATCTGCGTGATGTTCTGTACAGTGATGGGAGCAGTGGGCGTGGGCAGCGCGGCATATTTCAGCGCGCGCATGCCCCATGTCGGGAGCCGCCGCGTGGCTCCCTGTCTGTAACTATCCCGGGGACGGAGCGGCCATCACGTCAACCAATGCCACCACAACAACGTCCCGACCAACCCCACCACCGAAACGATGGTTTGCAGAATCGACCAGACCCAGATTGTCTGTTTGAGCTGCAAGCCAAAGTACTCGCGCACCATCCAGAATCCGGCGTCGTTCACGTGGCAGAAAAACACTGAACCGGCGCCAATCGCCAATGCCACCAAAGAGCTTTGCGTCGCCGCCAGTCCCGCCATCATCGGCGCCAGAATGCCCGCCGTGGTGGTGGTCGCAACAGTTGCCGAACCGGTGGCTTGACGCAACGCTACGGCGATCAACCAGGCCAGCAGCAAGTACGGCATGTGTGCACCTTCAGCGACTTTGCTGATGGTCTGGCTGATGCCGGCATCGAGCAGCGTTTGCTTCAAGCCACCACCGGCGCCGATGGTCAGCAGCAACACGGCAATCGGCGCCAGGGCTTTGCGCAACGTGCCGCCCACTTGTTCACGGGGCATGCCATTGGCCCAGCCGAGGCAGATCACCGCCGCCATCACTGCAATGCCCAACGCCACCAGTGGTTCACCGAGGAATTTCAGGGTCAGGGCGACGGAGCTTTCGGGGCTCATCGCGACTTTCGCCAACGTGCTGCCGAGCATCAGCAACACCGGCAGCAGAATGATCAGCAACGACATCCCGAAACTCGGCTGGCGCGGGGCCTTGGGCGGGGCGCTAAACAGTGCGCCGAGTTCCGCTGGCTCATCGACGTGCATGCGTTTCGACAGCCAGTTGCCGTAGATCGGGCCGGCCAGAATCACCGCCGGAATGGCGATGCTGAAACCCAGCAACATGGTCAGGCCCAGGTCGGCGTGCAACGCGCTAACCGCAATCAACGGCCCTGGATGCGGCGGCATCAAGGCGTGCAACGTGGTCATCCCGGCCAGCGCCGGAATGGCGATCTTCAGCAACGGCTGACCCGAACGGCGCGCCATCACAAAGATGATCGGCACCATCATCACCAGCCCGACTTCGAAAAACAGCGGCAGGCCAATCACCATCGCCACCAGCGCCATGACCCACGGCAAGGATTTGCCTTTGCCCAGGCCAAGCAGGGTCGAGGCGATGCGGTCGGCGGCGCCGGATTCGGCCATCAACGCACCGAGCATCGATCCGAGGGCAATGATGATCCCCGCTTCACCAAGAATCGCCCCCGCGCCTTTGCTAAACGCTTTGGCCACATCTTCGGGCGGCAATCCAGCGCCAACACCGGCAATGAACGTACCAATCAAAATCGAAAGAAAGGGCGGGAGTTTGGTGGCGCTGATCAACACGATAATCGTGGCAATCGCCAGCAGGCAGCAAAGGATCAAACGGGTGTCGTGAACCATCCAGGCAGCGGTCGATAAATCCAAAACGGGACTCCTTATCGGGCAGATACCGTCGCAACATGTTGTTGCAATTTGTTCGGAGAATACCTGATATGGGTGGGGCAGAGCGCTGGGTTTTGTAACCGGCTCGCAGGGGAGTTCGGCAAACTAAATGGCACGCGGCCATTATTTTTGTAGGACAAACCCAAAACACTCTTTAGAAAATATCCCGACGGCCGATGGTTAGGCTGTATGCCGCTTTCTACCCAGCCCTCGGTGCTTTCCCATGTTCAATAAACGCTTGAAGCAGGAGCTGTCCGCTCTTCGCGAAGAACTCTCCAGCCTCCTGCAAGTGAAGGACAGTCTGGAAAGCGAGATGCTGGTCCTGACGCTCGAACCGGACGGGCGGATTCAATCGGTCAACCAGAATTTCCTCGGCGAGATGCTCTACAAGAGCAACGATCTGATCGGGCGGCAGATCGAAGACATCGTGCCGGCTCATGTGAAATCCGACGAATTCCACAACCGCTTCAAGACTGCGCTGACCCGTGGCGAGCATTTTGCCGGCACCGTGCGTCTGCTGCGCGGCAATGGCGTCGAGGCCTGGCTGCGTTCGATCGTGCAACCTGTGCGTTCGGCGGACGGTCGCATCAAACACTTCTCGATTTACTCCAGCGACCTGACCCGCACCATCGAAGCCTCCCGCGAGCACGAGAACCTGATCGGCGCGCTGGTGCGTTCGACGGCGGTGATCGAATTCGACCTCAACGGCAATGTGCTGACCGCCAATGATCGGTTCCTCAGCGGCATGGGTTACAGCCTGGCGCAGATTCAGGGCAAACATCACCGCACCTTCTGCTTTCCCGAGGAGTACAACAGCGCCGAGTATCAGAACTTCTGGCGCCGTCTGAATAGCGGCGAGTTTGTGGCCGAGCGTTTCAAGCGCCTCGACAGCCATGGTCGTACGGTCTGGCTGGAGGCGTCCTACAACCCGGTGGTCGATGCCAACAACAAACTCTACAAAGTGGTGAAGTTCGCCACGGTGATTACCGATCAGGTGAATCAGGAGCAAGCGGTTGCCGAAGCGGCCAACATTGCCTACAGCACCTCGCTGCAAACCGACAACAGCGCCCAGCGCGGCACGGCGGTGGTCACTCAGGCCGTGAGCGTGATGCGCGACCTGGCCAAGCACATGCAAACCGCCGGTGAAGGCATCGAAGCCTTGAACGAGCAGTCGCTGGTGATCGGCACCATCGTCAAGACCATCAGCGGCATTGCCGAGCAGACCAACCTGTTGGCGCTCAACGCGGCCATCGAAGCGGCGCGTGCCGGTGAACAGGGCCGGGGTTTTGCTGTGGTGGCGGACGAAGTCCGGCAATTGGCGTCGCGCACCAGCCAGGCCACGGACGAAATTGTCGGTGTCGTGCGGCAGAACCAGGACATGGCGCGCAACGCCGTAAGCCTCATGACCGACGGCAAACTTCAGGCCGAACAGGGCCTGGCGCTGGCAGCAGAAGCGGGCACGGTGATTGTCGAGATTCAGGATGGCGCGCAGAAAGTGGTGAACGCGGTTGGGCAGTTTGCCAATCAGCTGTCGACTTGATTCGCAGGCTTAAAGAAGTAAACGCGAAAAGATCGCAGCCCTGTAGGAGCTGCCGAAGGCTGCGATCTTTTCATAACGACACCACCGTATCTCGTCATGGCCTGCATCACGGTTCCCGCTACAATCGGCGATTTCCCCGGAGCAGACTTCCATGACCGTTTCCCATCGCCGTCCGGTGCCGTTGTCCAAGGCTTATCGTCTGCTCAATCACGGGCCGACTGTGCTGGTCAGCGCAGCCCACGATGGCCAGCGCAATATCATGGCCGCTGCCTGGGCGATGCCGCTGGATTTTGAACCGCCGAAAATCGCCGTGGTGCTGGACAAGTCCACCTGGACCCGGCAACTGCTGGAAGCCTCGGGCACGTTCGTGGTGAACGTGCCTTGCGCCGCCCAGGCCGACATCGTCCAGACCGTTGGCTCGACGTCTGGCCTGGAATTAACCCAAGGACAAGGCCAAGACAAGTTCCAGGCCTATGGCTTGCAGACTTTTAGCGGCGAGCTGATCGAGGCGCCGATGCTTGAAGGTTGCGTTGCATGGCTGGAATGCCGGTTGCTGCCGGAGCCGCACAATCATCAGCAGTACGACCTGTTTCTGGCCGAGGTGATTGCCGCCCAGGCCGATGAACGTGTATTCAGCGATGGCCGCTGGCACTTCGAAGGGCAAGACGCATTGCGCACGCTGCACCATGTCGCTGGTGGGCACTTCCTGAAGATTGGCGACCCGGTGGATGGCAAGACGCTAGCGGTTTGATGGTTGTTGATGGCAAAACGTTGCTGGATGTTGCAAGGTAGAGGGCATCGTCGAACCGATCAGGCGCATGCCCCATGGATCTTTCCCTTTCGAGTTATCTGGCGCCGTTGCTGTCGCTGGCCCTGTTGTGGACGGTCGCCGTGGTCACGCCCGGGCCTAACTTCTTCAACATCGCTCAATTGGCAGTCAGCCGTTCGCGCCGCCATGGCGTCGTCGCGGCGCTCGGCGTCGCCAGCGGAACCGTGCTGTGGGGACTGGCGGGCGGCCTGGGCATTCAGTCGCTGTTCAGTGCCGCGCCGACGCTGTACCTGAGCTTCAAGATTGCCGGCGGCTGTTACCTGATCTACCTCGGACTCAAGCAGTTCAAGCGCAAGCCGCCGATCGTCCCTGGCACGCTCGATACCTCGGAGCAGACGTTGCTCGGCGCTTACGGGCGGGGCTTTCTGGGCAACATGACCAATCCCAAATCCGCACTGTTTGTCGCCACCATCTTCGCCACCGCCATGCCGGCTCACATCCCGCCACTGTTGCTGGCACTGGCGGTGATGACGATGGCGACGCTGTCGTTCAGCTGGTATTGCTGCGTGGCGCTGTTCTTCGCCAGTCGGCGGATCGCTGGTGTATACGAGCGGTCACGGCAATGGCTGGATCGCTTCGCGGGCGGTTGCTACCTGTTGTTTGGTGCGCATCTGGTGGCTAATCGCTGAGCCGAGCGATGTTCCAAGTTCAATCAGTTGCATGAAAAAAGGCCTACCTCCCGGTAAGCCCTTTCTCATTCCAGCGTACGACTCAATCCCCCAGCGCTTCCCCCTCACGCCGCGGATCCGCCCCGCCCGCCAACGACGCTTTCCCCTGCGCATCCTTCACCCGAACAATCGCCTGGGTTCCGCTGGTCATGTCGATTTCGTTCACCGCATGCCCCTTGTCTTTCAACGCCTGAATCAGCGCCGTGCTGAACTGCCCTTGTTCCAGTTCGGTCGGGCCGTTGCGGCTGCCGAAGTTGGGCAGGCTGATGGCGGCTTGTGGGTCGAGGTTCCAGTCGAGCAGGCCGATGGTGGATTTGGCGACGTATTCGATGATTTGCGAACCGCCAGGAGAACCGACGGTGGCGAGGAATTCGCCGTTCTGGCGGTCGAAGATCAGGGTCGGCGCCATGGACGAGCGTGGGCGTTTGCCCGGTTCGACGCGGTTGGCGACTTTCTGGCCGTTCTCTTCGGGGATGAATGAGAAGTCGGTCATCTGATTGTTGAGCATGAAGCCCTGGACCATCAGGTGCGAGCCGAATGCGGCTTCGACGGTGGTGGTCATGGACACCGCCCCACCCTCGTCATCGACGGCTACCACTTGCGAGGTGGAGATGCGCAGCGGCGAACGGTCCGGTGCGTAGGCCACTTGAATCCCCGGCGGTGTGCCGGGTTTGGCCGTGCCCATGCTGCGGTCGCCGATCAGGGCGGCGCGGCTGGCGAGATAAGCCGGGTCGACCAGGCCTTTGACCGGCACTGGCACGAAATCGGTGTCGGCGACGTATTGCGCGCGGTCGGCGTAGGCCAGGCGTTCGGCTTCGGAGATCAGGTGCACGGCTTCAGGCGCCGGTTCGATGCCCGCCGGTTTTGTGGTCTTGAGCGGTTTGAGCGGCGCCAGGGCAAAGCGTGGGTCGCGGGTTTCGAGGGCTTGCAAGGTGCCGAGGATCTGCGCCACGGCAATTCCGCCCGATGACGGCGGCGGCATGCCGCAGACCTGCCAGCGTTTGTAGTCGGTGCACAGCGGCGCACGCTCTTTGGCCTTGTAGCCTTGAAGATCATTCAGCGACAAGCTGCCGGGGTTTTTATGGCCCTGGACCTTGGCGACGATTTCTTCGGCAATCGGCCCTTTGTACAACGCATCGGGACCTTCGTTGGCGATGCGTTTAAGCACGGCCGCCAGTGCCGGGTTTTTCAGCAGCGTGCCGACGGCTTTCGGGCTGCCATCGGCATTCATGAAATACGCCATCATGTCCGGCGAACGCTGCATCGACGAGTCCGAAGCGATCAACTGATTCAGGCGCGGTGAGATCGCAAAGCCTTGTTCGGCGAGTTTGATCGCCGGCTCGAACAGCTTCGCCCATGGCAGGCGACCGTGTTTCTGATGCGCCAGTTCCAGTGCCCGCAACACCCCCGGCGTGCCGACGGAGCGACCGCCAATCTGCGCCTGGGTGAACGGCATCGGCTGCCCGTCGGCCTGCAGGAAAAGCTTTTCGGTGGCGCCGGCCGGTGCAGTTTCGCGCCCGTCGTAAGTGCGTACCTGTTTGCCGTCCCACAACACAATCATCGCGCCGCCACCGATCCCCGAGGATTGCGGTTCCACCAGCGTCAGTACCGCTTGCATCGCAATCGCCGCATCAATCGCCGAGCCACCCTGACGGAGCATCTCGCGACCCGCTTCGGCGGCCAGCGGGTTGGCGGCCGCGGCCATGTGTTGACGGGCGTGGCGGGTTTGCAGATCGGTGCGGTAGCCGGAAGCGGCTTCCGGCGCCAGCGGCAGGGTCGAGGAGGGTGGGGCGTTGCACGCGGTGAGGGTCAGGGCGCTGATGATCAGCGTCAGTGCTGGCAGGCGAAAGCGGCTCAAGGGCAAGGCTGAAAACACGCGGGCTCTCCGTCCGTGGGGTGAAAGGTCTGACGGACTTTATCGACCGCTCGGTCGCGACGCAAACCGATGGGCATTTTTGTCTTTCTTTTCGGGGCGGATGTTCGCTAGGGTCAACGTCAAATTCATCTGACTGAAACAAGCCCCTGTGGGAGCGAGCCTGCTCGCGAAGGCGGCGTGTCAGGCAATCAAAATGTTGGATGCATCATCGCCTTCGCGAGCAGGCTCGCTCCCACAGTTAGAAAACCAACAAGAGGCCAAGAATGCACAGCGAGTTCCCCACCGAATCCAGCTACCGCGATCAACGCGAACAGTTCCTGGCTGCCGCCAATGCCGCCGGCGCCACGCTCACCTCCTACGCACATCCACGCCGCGGGCCCTTCGGCGAACCCCTGAGCACTGATGTCGCCATACTTGGCGATGCGCAAGCCAAACGCCGACTGGTGGCGCTCAGCGGCACGCACGGGGTCGAGGGCTATTACGGCTCCGACTGTCAGATCGATTGGCTGAAAACCTTCGTAGCCGGCTCGCTGCCCAAGGATGTGGCGGTGGTGATGATCCATCTGATCAACCCGTGGGGCACCGCGTGGCTGCGTCGGGTCAATGAAGACAACATCGACCTCAACCGCAATCACCTGAACTTCGAGCGGCCATTGCCGGACAACCAGGCCTACGCCGCGCTGCATGAGATTTATGCCAGCACCGAACTGCATGGCCCAGAGCGTGAGCGCGCCGATGCTTTGCTTGAGGCGCAGATCAATGAGCATGGCTGGCCGGCGGTGATGTCGATTGTCGAAGGCGGGCAGCACAGTCATCCTGATGGCTTGTTCTATGGTGGTCTGGCGCCGAACTGGTCGAACCGCATGCTGCACCAGATCATTCAGAAACACGTCGCCCATGCTGATGTCGCGATGTGCTTTGACTTGCACACCGGGGCGGGTGAGTACGGTCATCCGATGTTGCTGACCATTACCGAAGCGGCCTATCCGGCGCTGGCAGATGCCCAGGCCATTTATGGCCCATGGCTCTACACCTTGCACACCGGCGCCAACACCACCAGCGAAACCGGGGTGGCGGCGACCGCAACGGGTTACACCTCGCAGGCGTTGCTCAATGCTTTGCCGAACGTGCGATTGATGCCGTTTGTGATTGAGTGCGGGACGTATC
Source organism: Pseudomonas sp. TH15 (assembly GCF_016651105.1). Taxonomy (GTDB): domain Bacteria; phylum Pseudomonadota; class Gammaproteobacteria; order Pseudomonadales; family Pseudomonadaceae; genus Aquipseudomonas. Next base: position 940,365 of record NZ_JAEKEL010000002.1, on the reverse strand, counting down.
CGGGGGCCGACGTTCATCGGCATTTGCGCGATGACCATTGGCTGCATCTGCATGGCAATCCGAGTGATGCGGTGGGGCGCGGGATAAAGCTCAATCTGCTGGAGCAGTTCTACCCAGCTGATCCGGCCTGGCGCGCAATGGTCGGTTTGCGCACTCGGCAAATCTGGGCGAAAGGGTTGTCGGCGATGGAAAACTGGTCGCAGTAAATCATCAGTGTCTTGGCTGCCGATACTTTCCTCCAGGCACAAAAAACGGCTCACTTTGCGGTAAGCCGTTTTTTTGTATTTGTGGTGCGCGATCTAATTCATAACTGGATCGAACCCGTTTCCTACAGCATTTTTTCAACCTGATCTGTCGGTGCCGATTCAGTCGAATGAAAAGGCATTTCGCGCCTGTAGTACCTCGCCACCGACCTAGCGGTTGTTCTGCATTTCTCCTACAGACTTTTCAGGTCGACAACTTACGCACCGCTGCCTGAGGATACTTTCTGTTGTTTTTTCCAGGATGGATTTCAGATGAAAAGGATGAGTCCGTTGCCATTCAACTCTATTTTCAGTCGGCCATTGTCATGAGTATTTCCAATGAGGACCGCGATTTTCTGGTGGCGATGGGCAGTCGCATTGCTCACTTACGCACAGTGCACGAGATCACACAGACTCGGTTTGCAAGGGCTTTAGGTCTTTCCCGGCAGACCTTTTAGGGTTACGAGGAGGGCACGCGCAGCATGCCGGTCACGACGCTGGTGAAGATGGCATTTGCGCTTCGCGTGCCAGTTGAAGACCTGCTCGGGGTTCCCTCCTACACGGAGAAGCCCAGACGCAGTTTGACCTCGACGTGGTATCGACGACTGCAGTCCATCAATGAGCTTTCGAAGGTTCAACAGAAGGTTATTGCGCAGATGCTCGACGCCCTGATCGCACAGGCAGCGACCAAAACGAGCGACGAAGAAAAAGAGGTTTGAAGTAACCCAAAGAACGCGGAACCAAGGTGCGACAACACCTTGGCCCCGCTAACCACAAGCAGCTAAACAGGAGCTAATCATGGCTAAAACAAATCATACGTCATCAACCCCCATCACTGAACGCCGGTTGAAAATCGCCGCAGACTTTTACCCGGTCCACACCAAGGAAAAAATCCACAGCGCCGCCAAACCGGTGCCCTGGATCAGGCTACGTGGCCTGTGGTTACGGCAAGCAGGATTCGAGGTGAACGAGAACGTTAAAGTGCGTGTGATGAAAGGATGCCTGGTGATCACAGCGGAATAGATGAATCATCTAATTAAAGTCGCAACGCTGATCGCATAAGAAAAAACGCCGCTAACCCTCAAGGGATAGCGGCGTTTTTTCTCAAATAGCGCTTTTGATTATCTTGAATTTTATGGCGGGCGAGGCCCGTATTCCTTGGCTAAAAGCCTGGTTGTGAGGAAGGCATTATCTTGAATTTGATATTTGCTTATGTGAAAAAAGGCGAAGTGCAAACTGTAAGAAAGTCTGACTGATGAGGGACTGCGAGCCTACTGATCCAATCGAAAGGGCTGAAGATAGACTTTTTGTAGGTAGGTAACCGGAGGAGGCATTTATTGCAGGCATAAAAAAACGGCCTACCTTTCGGTAAGCCGTTTTTAGTACTTGGTGGCTACACAGGGACTTGAACCCCGGACCCCAGCATTATGAATGCTATGCTCTAACCAACTGAGCTATGTAGCCAAGTGGCGCGCATTATTGGCTCGTAACGACGATGTGTCAAGCGTAAATCTAAAATATTTCTCTACGCTTTCAACTGCTTATCAAAATCACTGGCTCAACAGGGGCGAAGGGCAGCGTTCGAACCAGCGGCTGACCTGCTCATAAGCGTGAGCCAGTTGCAGTACGGCAAAGTCAGCCTGGTGCCGGCCGATGATCTGCATGCCCATCGGAAGCCCGTTCTCATTGAACCCCACTTGAACATTGGCCACCGGGCAGCCAGAGAGCGAGCCCGGGATCACCACTTCCATCCAGCGGTGATAGGTGTCCATGGCGACACCTTCAATGGAGGCCGGCCACGGGATGTTTTTGTCGAACGGGAAGACCTGAGCGCTCGGTAGCAGCAGGTAGTCGAAGCGTTCGAACAGTCTGGAAATGGCGCGGTACCAGTTACTGCGCGCGACCGAAGCGGAAAAGACTTCGCTGGCCGTCAGCTTCAGGCCGTTTTCGACTTCCCAGCAGGCTTCCGGTTTCAACTGCTTGCGCTTTTGCGGGTCGGTATAGATTGCCCCCAGAGAACCCGCAACCGTCCAGTGGCGCAAGGTTCGCCAACTGCTCCACAGTTGTTGCGGGGCGAATTCGGGTTGGACCGATTCGATGTGGCAACCCAGGCTTTCGAAATCGGCAAAGGCCTTTTCGCACAGCGAAAGAATGCCGTGTTCCATCGGCAGGTAGCCGTTGAAGTCTCCTAGCCAGCCAATACGAGTGCCTTTGAAGTCGCGCTCCAAGGGTGCCGCGAAGGCACCGCCGGATTCGGCGATGGACAGCGGCGCGCGGGCATCCGCGCCCGCCTGCACAGACAAGAGTAAGGCCGCATCGCGCACGCTACGGCCCATCGGACCTTCGTAACCGAGCTGGTCGAAAAACAGATCGGCACTGTCGTCGAACGGCACACGGCCCTGGGATGGGCGGAACCCGAAGATATTGTTGAAGGCTGCCGGATTACGCAGCGACCCCATCATGTCGCTGCCATCGGCCACCGGCACCAAATGCATGGCCAGTGCTGCCGCCGCGCCGCCGCTACTACCGCCCGCCGTCTTGCTCGGGTCAAAGGCACAAGCGGTAACGCCGAACAACGGGTTATAGCTTTGCGAGCCAAGACCGAATTCCGGTGTGTTGGTCTTGCCGATAATGATCGCGCCAGCGGCCTTGATCCGTTCCACCATGATGCCGTCGCGTTCCGGGACAAAATCTTTGAACAGCGGTGAACCCAGGGTGGTGCGAATGCCGCGGGTCAGGGACAAGTCCTTGATGGCGTGGGGCAAACCGTGCATCCAGCCAAGGTACTCGCCACGGGCCAGCTCGGCATCGCGGACGTCGGCCTGGGCCAGCAGGTCTTCCGGTGCTTGCAGGCTGATCAACGCATTGACACGAGGATTGAAACGGTCGATATGGCCAAGATAAGCCTGCATCACTTCCCGGCAGGAAACCTGGCGCAGGCGGATGCGTTCGGCGAGTTCATTGGCCTGTAGCAGGACCAGTTCGCTGATGGTGTTAGAAGTCATTGCACGCTGCCTTTCAGACGGCTGGAGAAACACCCCGTCACTGCGACGGGGCGGTAAAAATCAACGCATCAGGTTGGTCCACAAACGGTCGGCCAGGCGGATCGCACCTTCACCGCAGGTTTTGCTGAACACGACCTGCGTACCTTGCGGAATGTGCAACTCCGGTGCGTCCTTGAGGCCTGCGTCGAGAAACGGTTCAACGCCCTTGACCGGGCTCTGGTGCTTGAGAAAGTTCTGAGTCATCGCGGAGTTTTCAGGCTGGCTCAGAAACGCGATAAACGCCTTGGCGTTCGCCGGGTTCTTGCTGCCCATTGGTATGACCATGTTATCGACCCAGGCCAGCACGCCTTCTTTCGGGTACAGGTATTTCAGGCTGGGTTTCATTTCCCGGGCGCGCATCGACGAGCCACCCCAGAACATCGACATGTCGACTTCACCGGAGGCGAGGTTTTCGCGGATCGAACCGGCCTTGGAGCTGTAGGTTTTGACGAAGGGCTTCTGCGCCTTGAGCAGGGTGAGCACTTGCTGTATCTGCTTGGGGTCTTCGCTGCAGAGCGGGATATTCAGGTAAAGGCTGGCCATGTCGATGACTTCGCTGACCGAATCGAACATGTTGATTCGTCCCTGCAATTCGGCCGGCGGCTCGTAAAGCACCTTGTAGCTGTCGGTTGGACCCTTGTAGCGTCCGGCGTCGAGTACCACGCTGGTGGTGCCCCAGATGAAAGGTACGGAATAGGCGCCTTCCGGGTCCCAAGTGGGCTTTTTCAGGTTGTCGACGATGTTCGCGTAGTAGGGCTCATTGACCGGGTCGAAGCGTTCCAGCAAATGCTCCTTGATCAGGATCGGAACGAACTGGTGCGACGGAATCGCCACGTCGTAACCCGCGCCGCCTTGCTTGAGCTTCGCCAGCAGCGTTTCGTTGGAGTCGTAGGAATCTACGGTGACTTCGATCCCGGTTTGCTTCTGGAACTTGGCGAGGATCTCGGGCGAAAAGTAACCGCTCCAGCTCACCACGTTGAGTTTTTCCGCGGCCTGAACGCTGCCGACAATCGTCAGCGGTAAGGTCAGTAACAACGAGGTGCCGATGCTTATAATCAACTTGCTCATGCTTTTTCCCCACAGTACGTAGAAAGGTTCAGGCGTTCTTTTTGCTCAACAGATAGGAGAGGCTGACGAACAGCACCGAGACGCCCAGGATCAGGGTCGAAACGGCGTTGACGTCGGGTGTCACACCCATGCGTAACAGGCCGAAGATAAAAATCGGCAAGGTGGTGGTGCCCGCTTGGGAGACCATCATCGAGATCACGAAGTTATCCAGCGAAACGATGAAGGCCAGCATCAGCCCGGAGATAATCCCGGGCATCAGCAGCGGCAAAGTGACCTTGCGAAAGGTCCGCCAAGGGCCGGCATAAAGGTCAGCCGAGGCTTGCTCCAGTGACAGGTCCATGTCATTGAGTCGGGCGCGAATCGGCAGGTAGGCAAAAGGGATACAGAACACCGTATGGGCGATGATCAAGTTGCCGTAGCCCAGTGACAGGCCAATGGTGGAGAACAGCGCGAGCGTGGCGACACCGACCACGATCTCCGGCAGCACCAGAGGCAGCATGATTGCGCCCATCGACAGTTGAAGGCCTTTGAACTTGGCGCCTCGCGACGTACCGAGGGCGGCGAGGGTCGCGATGGCCGTGGCCACAACGCTTGCGCAAACGGCAATCAAAAGGCTGTTGCCGGCCGCCTGGCGCAGTGCCTGATTAGCGAACGCTGCGCGATACCAGTCGAGGCTGAACCCGGTCCACACGGTCGCGGACTGATTGGCGTTGAAAGAGAACACCACCAGCACCACGATTGGCGCATAGAGGTACAGGTAAAACAAAAAACTGAATCCGCCGAAGCCCGGGAAGTCCTGCACACTCAACCCGTTTCGTTTAAATAAACGCAGCATTACGCACCTCCCTTGGCGATGCGCTGGCGCTCGGCGCGCAAGGCATACACGGTCAGCACCAGCATCACCGCCGCCATCAACACCAGCGAAAGGGCCGCACCGAATGGCCAGTTACGCGCATCACTGAACTGCCTGAAGATGAGGTTGCCGAGCATCATTCGAGTCCCTCCGCCCAACAGCTCCGGCGCAATCATCGCGCCCAGGCAGGGCACGAACGTCAGGATGGCGCCGGCAAGAATCCCCGGTTTGGCGATCGGCAGCACCACTTTGCGCAAGGTGCGCAGGCGCCCGGCGTAGAGGTCCTGGGCGGCTTCCAGCAAGCGCGTGTCCATTTTTTCCAGCGTGGCGTAGATCGGCAGCACGACGAAGGGCGCGTAGGTATAAACCAGGCCCAACAGCACCGCGCCGTCGGTGTAGAGCATCTGCAACGGCTGGTCGATGATGCCGAGGCCCATCAGGCTGTTGTTGATCACCCCGGTATTACGCAGTAGCAGAATCCAGGCGTACGTGCGGATCAGCAGGTTGGCCCAGAACGGCACGGTGATCAGAAAGATCAGCAAACCGCGCCGATGCGCCGGTTGCATGGCCAGCCACACCGCCACCGGAAAGCCGATCAGCAGCGTGATCAGGGTGGTTAATCCGGCGATGCCGATAGAGCGCAAAGCAATCATCAGGTAGGCGTCAGTGAAGGCCAGACTGTCATCCAGTTGCCGTTCGAATAGCAGCGATGTGTAGGCTTCACTGCTGAAGACCTTGTTCACCCCGCCGTAGGGGTTGGCCTCCATCAGCGAATAGCCGATGACGATCAGGATGGGCACGATCAGGAACAGGCTGATGGCGACCAGCGCGGGGCTGACGCCGAGGAAGCTCTGGAAAGCCCGGCGGCGCTCCAGGGTATGGGCGATTGGTAAAGCGTGCATGGCAAATCCTCGTGCTCAATCGTGCAGGACGCTGGCGCTACCGCGGTCGAACAACAGACCGGCCTGACTGCCCACGGCGAAGCGCAGGTTATGGTCGACGCTGTTGGGTGTGCGCACGGTGAGGCGCGAACCGTCGCTCAGGCTGACTTGATATTGCAGGTCGGTGCCGAGGTAGATTTGCGCATCGACCCGGCACGGCAGCGCGCCTTCGGTGCCGACAGGTACCAGATGCAGGCGTTCGGGACGCACCGACAACGTCACCGTGGCGCCGACCCGAACGTCGCTGCAAGGTTGCGCGGGCAGCGGGTGACCGGCAGGCCCGGCGAACCAGGCCAGGTCTGCTTCGACACGCGTGACGGTGCTTTCAATGAAATTCGTTTCGCCGATGAAGTCCGCCACAAAGCGATTACGTGGACGTTCGTAGATGTCTTCCGGGCGGCCGACTTGTTGCACTTCACCTTCCGACAACACCGCGATGCGGTCGGACATTGTCAGGGCTTCTTCCTGGTCGTGAGTGACGAAGATGAAGGTGATGCCGGTCTTGGCCTGGATGGTTTTCAGTTCCTCGCGCATGGCCTGGCGCAACTTCAGGTCCAATGCCGATAGCGGCTCGTCCAGTAACAGCACTTTTGGATGCGGCGCCAGCGCGCGAGCCAGGGCGACACGCTGTTGCTGGCCGCCAGACAGTTGTGCCGGTTTGCGCGCGGCGAAGCGTTCCATCTGCACCAGGGCGAGCATCTCGCGCACTCGGTCGGTGATTTGGTGCTTTTTCAGGACTTTGCCCATCGGGTGTGATTCGAGGCCGAAGGCCAGGTTCTCAGCGATGGTCATGTGCGGGAACAGCGCGTAATGCTGGAACACGGTGTTGACCGGCCGTTCGAATGGCGGGCGGTCGGCGATGTTTTCGCCGTAGAGCAAAATCTCGCCCTCGGTCGGGAATTCGAACCCGGCGATCATCCGTAAAAGAGTGGTTTTGCCGCAGCCGGACGGGCCGAGGAGGGTGAAGAATTCGTTGTCGTGAATGTCCAGGTCGATGCTTTTCAGCGCCACCGGACCAGACTGTGGATCGCCGTAGACTTTACGCACTGAGCGGATAGACACCGCCAGCGTTTGCAGCGAATGCAGGGCATTCATGCGTTACCTCCGATTCCCCCATCGCATGCGGATGTGCTGTGGACAGCAATACCGACGGGCCATGGATATTGTTTTTGTGGGCAGGATCGAAATGCGTTCGGTGTTTTTTTATTGTGCTGTTGGGTCGATTATCAGTGAGCGGTTGCGGGAGCGAAACTTCAGTTTTAACATAGCTGCTGTTAAATAATTTAATAGCCAGGGGCGTCGACAGCCATGCCGGATGACCGTTTGCCGCCACTCAACGCGGTCCGTGCCTTTGATGCCGCCGCCCGGTTGGGCAGCTACGTCGAGGCCTCGAAAGCCTTGCACGTGACCCAGCCCGCCATCGGTCGGCATGTGAAGTTGCTGGAGGAGTGGTTGGGGACCCAACTGTTCGAACGCACGTCTCGCGGGGTCACCCTGACGTCGGCGGGGGAGAAGTACCATCGCAAGATTTCAGCGGCGTTGCAGCTCATCATCGAAGCCGGCAAAGAGGCGCGGCCCAAGGCTGCCGAGCGGTGGCTGCGCATCATGGTGGTGCCGGGGTTCGCCAAGCGCTGGCTGATGCCGCGCATTGAAGCGATGCGTCACTTGCGGCCGGGTTTGAAGTTCGCCATCGAGCCCAACTCCACCTTCACCGAGGTGGATGGCAAGAACACCGACCTTGGGATTGTCTACGGCATGGACGGGGAGTACGCCCATTCCCGTGCGACCCTTATCTGTCCGCGAGTCTTTCCGATCTGCACCCCGGCTTATCTGGCCAGTATCGATCCCATCGAATGTCCTGCCGATCTGGTGAAACACAACCTGATCCACGTCGATGATGGCGAATGGTGGAACCTGTGGTTCACCGCCCACGGTCTGGATTTCCACCTTAATTCGGACATGCTTTACGTCAACAACGATCACGCGCTGTCGGTGGCCGAGAGTGGGCAGGGCATTGCGCTAGCCAACGAAGTGCTGGTGCGAGAAGAACTTGATGCCGGTCGGCTGGTGCTGGCGGTAGACGCGCAGGTGAAGCTCGAAAGCTATCGGGTGCTCACGCCGTCCGCTGAACTCTCGGCGGATGTGTCGTGGTTTATTCAGTGGTTGAAAGCTGAGCTGGAAGCGGATTTCCCCGAAGCAGTCATCAACTGAGACGGAAACGTGCGGTATTGGCGCTCAAGGCCTTGCTGCCCTGGCTCAAGGTGTCTGCCGCGAGGTTCACTGCACGCGCGCCTTCCAGCAATCTGACGGCGGCTTGATCGACCTGCTGGATGTTGCCGCTGACCTCATCAGCCGTGCTCGCTTGTTCTTCGACAGCGGTGGCGATTTGCGCCAGGGTGTCGGTGACACTCTGCACGGCGCTGGCGATTTCTCCCAGGCGTTCGCCCAGGCCAGTGACGGCTTCTGCGTCGGACTGAGCCTGTCCGCAGGCCGCTTCCATCAGACTTACCGCTTCATTCACCGTGCTACGCAGGCTGTCGACGGTGCCGGCGATCTGCGCGGTGGAAGACTGGGTGCGTTGGGAAAGACTGCGCACTTCATCGGCCACCACGGCAAAGCCGCGACCTTGCTCACCCGCGCGAGCGGCTTCGATGGCGGCGTTGAGCGCCAACAGGTTGGTCTGCTCGGCGACGCCCCGAATGGTGTCGACCACCAATTGAATCTGTTGCCCTTGCTCACTGACTCGGCCCAACGCCGCAGCCGTGTCGTTGAGCCGCTGATTGAGCTGCTGAATACTCGCCGTGGTGCGTTGGCTATCGCGGCTGCTGTCGGCGGCGATGCGTTGAGTGTGTTGCGCGCTGCCGGACGCTTGTTCACAACTCTGGGCGACCCCTTGCGAGGTGGCGGCCAGTTGCGTGGCGGCAGCGGCGATCTGGCTGATCTGAATTTGCTGAGCCTCGACTTCCCCCAACGCGCCGCTGGAGTGATCGTTGAGGGTGCGCACGGCATTGCTCAACTGCAAGGTCTCGTGATCGACCCCCAGCAAACTGTTGCGCAATTGCACCACGGCGACATTGAGCGCGGTGCTGATTGCCGCCAGTTCGTCGCGACCTTGTACCGGCACTTGCAGGCTCAGGTTGCCGTCGCGCAAGGCTTCGGCCAGCACGGTGATGCCGCTGGCGCTGCGACGGATCGAGGCCTGCAAGCACACGAACAGGTACAGCGCGGCCAACAACAGGCAACCCAGGATCGTCGCCACCAGGATGAATTGGCGGATGGCTGAGGTGTGGTAGTAATCCAGGCGTTGATCCAGCGACACCAGCGATTGCTGGCGTAGCGAGGCGAGGTCGGTGAGCAGCGAGTCGAGGTTGCGTTCGAAGTCATCCGGCTTGAGATTGATGCTGCCGCCGAACACGCCGTCGTCGAGGACTTTCAGGCTCGCGTCCAAATGTTTGAGGCTGTCATGGTACTGCCCGGCCCAGGTTTGCAGGGCGCTGGGCAGTCGTGCTTCCAGCAGGCTGGCAGTTTTAACAAGCTGCTCGCGGGCATCACCGATGCGACCGCGCAAATCCCGCAGTTGCAGACGGCTTTGCAGGGTGAACTGGCCGGATACCACCGACGCCTGGCCAACCGCCGCGAGGCGTCCGACCCGTTCGATCAGGTCTGGTGCGTGTTGGGTGGAGATCTGGGTCAGCAAATAGGTTTCAAGCCACGGCGCCAGGGTCAGGCGGTTGTCCATGGTGATCTGTTCGCGCAGGGCTTGCAGGGCGCTCAAGGCGTTGGTGAAGCGATCGTAACCGTCCGGCCACCAACCGACGCTGCTCAGGCTTTTCGAGTCGAGGCTGTTGAGGGCAGTTTGCAGGGCTTGATAGCGGGTCAGGGTTTCACCCTCGGCGCCTTCGGTTTTCAGGGCATTGCCCAGGTCCGAAGTGGCTTGGGCGACGGCAGGCTGCACCGCGTCGAACGCGCCCATGGCGGCGATTGTGGCGGGTGTCGGCTGGCGATTGGTTTCGGTGGCGCGCCAGCGGGCGGCGCGGTCACGCTGAGCGGCGAGCAGGTTGTCGAGCGCATCCAGGGCAAGCAGCTGGCGAACCCCGGCACGTTCGCCGGAAATCAGTTGGAGTTTGTCGCGATAGTCTTGGCCGATCATCCACAGGCTGCCGGCCAGCGGCAGGATAAACAGCAGAAACAGCAGCTGAAATTTGCGTGCGAAACCGAAACGCCCCAGCAGCCCGATCCCCGGTGATAAAAAAGCCTGCATGCCCCATGACTCCTCTGGACACCACGCACCATTGGCGTGCGCCGTGGTCGTTGCGACCGCGACTTGTGCCCTCTAAAAGGCCTCGAAAGTTCACCCTCGCCAGCTCGGTAGGCTGACTCTGTAGCGAAACTTCCCATTCTCGGTCGCCTTTGTAAGGCGGCCGCGTTGAAGGGGTTTAGCAAGGCAAGATTCAGACCATGGCGTTGCGCTATCACCCGTTCCGCGATGAACGTCGAGGTCGTTAGCAGGCTAAGGGGATGGCGCTGCTGCACTGAAAAATGGCACATTGGCGCACCTGCCCGTGTGCACCCATCTGCTGTACGGAAATTCTCATGGCTATTAGTAACGCCCAGACCGGCTCGACGCCGGCATCCGCGACACCGCAAAGCAGCCCGCTGGTCATGCGCATCATCGGCGCGGTGGCGCTGGCGCATTTGATCAACGACTTGATTCAGTCGGTCCTGCCGTCGATTTACCCGATGCTCAAGGCCAACTATGGCCTGACCTTTACCCAGGTCGGCCTGATCACCCTGACCTTTCAACTGACGGCCTCGCTGTTGCAGCCGTGGGTCGGTTACTACACCGATCGCCATCCCAAGCCATGGCTGTTGCCGGCCGGCACCGTCTGCACATTGATCGGCATTTTAATGATGTCCCAGGTCGGCAGTTTCCCGTTGATCCTGTTGGCGGCCGGGTTGATCGGCATCGGCTCCTCGACCTTTCACCCGGAAGCTTCTCGCGTGGCGCGATTGGCCTCTGGCGGGCGTTTCGGCCTGGCGCAATCGACCTTTCAGGTCGGCGGTAACGCCGGTTCGGCCTTCGGTCCACTGCTGGCCGCGGCGATCATCATTCCCTACGGTCAGGGGCACGTCGCGTGGTTTGGGCTGTTCGCGGTGTTTGCTCTGTTTGTGCTCTATCGCATCAGCCGTTGGTACGCCAATCACTTGAATCTGTTCAAGCTCAAGCAAGGTCAGGTGGCGACTCATGGCTTGTCGAAAAACCGGGTGATCAGTGCACTGGTGGTGCTCGGCTTGCTGGTGTTCTCCAAGTATTTCTATATGGCGAGTTTCACCAGTTACTTCACCTTCTACCTGATCGAGAAATTCGACCTGTCGGTGGCCAGTTCGCAGCTGCATTTGTTCCTGTTCCTGGGGGCAGTGGCGGCGGGGACCTTCTTCGGTGGGCCGATCGGCGACAAGATCGGGCGTAAGGCAGTTATCTGGTTCTCGATCCTCGGCGTTGCGCCGTTCACGTTGATCCTGCCCCATGTCGACCTGTTCTGGACCAGCATCCTCAGCGTGGTCATCGGCTTCATCCTGGCCTCGGCGTTTTCCGCCATCGTGGTGTACGCGCAGGAATTGGTGCCGGGAAATGTCGGGATGATTGCCGGGGTGTTCTTCGGCTTGATGTTTGGTTTTGGCGGGATTGGCGCGGCGTTGTTGGGGCATCTGGCGGATGTTCGCGGGATCGAATACGTGTACTTCCTGTGTTCGTTCCTGCCGCTGTTTGGGGTGTTGGCGATCTTCCTGCCGAGAACCAAAAAGCTCTGAATACCACCGACCTGTAGGAGCGAGGCTTGCCCACGAAGCTTTTAGCGTCAGTGATGACGCCTTCGCGGGCAAGCCTCGCTCCTACAGGATTAGGAGTTGCCCGGATTTCAGGCACAAAAAAGCCGCGTATCAAACGCGGCTTTTTCTTGGGCGGGTGCTTCGTCTTGAAAAAACTTAGACGTTGAAACGGAAGTGCATCACGTCGCCGTCTTTGACGATGTAGTCCTTGCCTTCCAGACGCCATTTACCGGCTTCTTTGGTGCCGGCTTCGCCCTTGTACTGGATGAAGTCGTCATAGGCGATGACTTCGGCGCGGATGAAGCCTTTTTCGAAGTCGGTGTGGATCACGCCAGCGGCTTGTGGTGCGGTGGCACCGACGCGGACGGTCCATGCGCGGACTTCTTCAACACCGGCGGTGAAGTAGGTCTGCAAGTGCAGCATCTCGTAGCCAGCGCGGATCACGCGGTTCAGGCCAGGCTCTTCAAGACCCAGGGCTTCGAGGAACATGTCTTTCTCTTCGCCGTCGTCGAGCTCGGCGATTTCGGCTTCGATCTTGTTGCAGACCGGAACCACCATGGCGCCTTCTTCTTCGGCGATGGCCTTGACGATGTCCAGCAGCGGGTTGTTCTCGAAACCGTCTTCAGCGACGTTGGCGATGTACATGACCGGCTTGGTGGTCAGCAGGTGGAAACCGCGAATCACCGCTTTGTCGTCGGCATGCATGGTCTTCATCAGCGTGCGTGCAGGCTTGCCGAGGGTGAAGTGAGCGATCAGTTGCTCCAGCAGGCCTTTCTGGACCACGGCGTCCTTGTCACCACCCTTGGCGTTGCGGGCGACTTTCTGCAGTTGCTTCTCGCAGCTGTCGAGGTCGGCGAAGATCAATTCCAGGTCGATGATCTCGATGTCGCGTTTCGGGTCGACGCTGTTGGAGACGTGAATCACGTTCTCGTCTTCGAAGCAGCGGACCACGTGGGCGATGGCATCGGTTTCACGGATGTTGGCGAGGAACTTGTTGCCCAGGCCTTCACCTTTCGACGCGCCGGCAACCAGGCCCGCGATGTCGACGAATTCCATGGTGGTCGGCAGGATGCGCTTTGGATTGACGATGGCAGCCAGGGCTTCCAGACGCGGGTCCGGCATCGGCACGATACCGGTGTTCGGCTCGATGGTGCAGAAGGGGAAGTTCTCGGCCGCGATCCCGGATTTGGTCAGGGCGTTGAATAGGGTGGACTTGCCGACGTTAGGCAGGCCGACGATGCCGCAATTGAATCCCATGGTGTTTTCCCCGAGGAGTGAGTCAGGCCTTCTGGCTGTGCAGGTTTTTCATCGCGCGGTTCCATTCCCCGGCGAGGATATCCGGCAGCACGCCGAGGGCAAAGTCGATGCTGGCATCGAGTTTTTCCTGTTCGGCGCGTGGCGCACGACCCAGGACGAAATTTGAAACCATACTGGCAACGCCCGGGTGGCCAATGCCAAGCCGCAAGCGATGAAAGGTATTCTGATTGCCCAGTTGCGCGATGATGTCGCGCAACCCGTTGTGACCGCCGTGGCCGCCGCCCTGTTTGAGCTTGGCAACGCCCGGAGGCAGGTCGAGTTCGTCATGCGCCACCAGGATTTCTTCAGGCGTGATGCGGAAGAAACCAGCGAGTGCCGCTACGGCTTGGCCGCTGCGGTTCATGTACGTGGTGGGAATCAGCAGACGAACATCCTGACCCTGATGCGAATAGCGCCCGGTCAGGCCGAAATATTTGCGGTCCGCCACAAGGTTTACGCCTTGTGCATTCGCGATGCGCTCAACAAAAAGGGCCCCTGCGTTATGCCGGGTCTGTTCGTATTCAGCGCCTGGATTTCCCAGGCCAACGATCAGTTTGATGGCAGTCACGATAGGGGCCCTTCCTTGGAGTGGTGGATAACATCGCCGCAATCAGTGTGTGCGGCGAAAGTGGACGACAAGTGCTCATTTACCATTATGTAAACTCCGCGTTCTCGCCCGCTTTCTCGCTACGTTCTAGTCCGCGATGTTTCCGGTCACTCCGACGTGCCGAGTAAAATTACTCTGCAGCGCCTTCGGTAGCTTCTGGAGCAACACGTGGAGCGTGAACGTTGGCAACAGCCAGGTCGTTACCGTGAGCCAGAGCAACAAACTCAACGCCTTTAGGGGCTTTGAGGTCGGACAAGTGAATGATCGAGCCGACTTCGGCGTTAGCCAGGTCAACTTCGATGAATTCAGGCAGATCTTTCGGCAGGCAAGATACTTCGACTTCAGCGATAACGTGCGAAATCTCGCCGCCTTTCTTGATCGGAGCAGCTTCGCCAACGAAGTGTACAGGCACGGTAGCGGTCAGTTTCTGGCCAGCTACAACGCGTACGAAGTCAGCGTGCAGCACGTGGCCTTTAGCCGGGTGGCGCTGCAGAGCTTTGATGATTACGTTTTGCTTGGTGCCGCCAACATTCAGCTCGATGATGTGGCTGTAAGCCGCTTCGTTTTCGAGCAGTTTGGCAACTTCTTTAGCCAGCATGCTGATGGATTCAGGGGCTTTTTCGCCACCGTAAACTACAGCTGGTACCAGGCTTGCGAGACGACGCAGGCGGCGGCTCGCACCTTTCCCCAGGTCGGAACGCACTTCAGCATTCAGGGTAAATTCGTTCATTTTGTATCTCCAAAATAACCACATTCGCCCCAGCGGTTGCGACCAGCGCTAAAGGCGATATGGGCAAAAAAGCCCCGCCCCGACAGGAATGCCGGGGCGGGGCGCTTTTCGTCAACGAGACGTTCGAGAAGGGCAGGGCCCTTAGCGGAACATCGCGCTGATCGATTCTTCATTGCTGATGCGGCGAACCGCCTCGGCAACTACCGGCGCGATATCCAGTTGACGGATACGCGAGCAGGCTTGAGCAGCTGCGGACAACGGGATGGTGTTAGTCACCACCAGTTCGTCCAGCATGGAATTTTCAATGTTTTCGATCGCCCGACCGGACAGCACAGGGTGTGTGCAGTAGGCGAAAACCTTGGCAGCGCCATGCTCTTTCAGGGCCTTGGCCGCGTGGCACAGAGTGCCGGCGGTATCGACCATGTCATCGACCAGAATACAGGTACGCCCTTCGACATCACCGATGATATGCATCACTTCAGAGTGATTGGCTTTCTCACGGCGTTTGTCGATGATCCCGAGATCCACGCCCAGGGATTTGGCAACAGCACGTGCACGCACGACGCCACCAATGTCCGGGGACACGATCATCAGGTTTTCGAAGCGCTGATCTTCAATGTCATCCACCAATACTGGGGAGCCGTAGATGTTATCTACCGGAATATCGAAGAAACCCTGGATTTGGTCAGCATGCAAATCAACCGTGAGAACACGATCGATGCCGACTACGGTAAGCATGTCAGCGACGACTTTCGCGCTGATAGCCACACGTGCGGAGCGCGGACGGCGATCCTGACGGGCATAACCAAAGTAAGGAATAACAGCAGTAATACGAGTAGCCGAGGAGCGGCGGAAGGCATCAGCCATCACTACCAGTTCCATCAGGTTATCGTTAGTCGGAGCGCAGGTCGGCTGAATAATGAAGACATCTTTACCGCGGACGTTTTCATTGATCTCGGCGGTAATTTCGCCGTCGGAAAACTTACCGACAGAGATGTCACCGAGAGGGATATGCAGCTGACGTACAACACGCCGAGCCAGATCGGGGTTAGCGTTCCCCGTAAAGACCATCATCTTGGACACGCGCAGTACCTGAAGGCTGAGGGTAACCTGGATGAGTATAGGAAAATGGCAGGGGCGGCTGGATTCGAACCAACGCATGGCAGGATCAAAACCTGCTGCCTTACCGCTTGGCGACGCCCCTGTATCTGTTGCAACGATTACCCAGTAATCGGTTCTTTTAGAGCAGACTTTGCAGCTTGCGATGCAACATCGAAACGTTGCTTCCCTTTGCTACAAACCCTGTAAGGGTCTCTGTCAGAAGGGCCGAGACTTTATCAGCTTCAGCTTTGCTTGGGAAGCCCCCAAACACACAACTTCCAGTGCCGGTGAGTTTTGCTTCGGTAAATTTACCTAACAAATTCAAAGCGTTACGTACATCTGGGTAACGTCTTGCTACTACCGGTAAGCAGTCATTACGACTGTTTCCCTTGGGAACGGGGCGCACTTTAATGGGAGAAGAGTTACGTGTCAACAACGGATCTGAAAAAATTTCTGCTGTACTTACAGATACTTGCGGCACCAGCACCAGATACCACGGTTCTTCGGGGTCTACAGGGCTGAGTTTCTCCCCGACACCCTCGGCGAAAGCCGCGTGCCCGCGTACGAAAACCGGGACGTCTGCGCCCAGTGTCAGGCCCAGCGCGGCCAGTTGATCTTCATCCCAGCCCAGTTGCCAGAGATGATTGAGACCGAGCAACGTCGTCGCGGCATTTGAGCTGCCGCCACCGATTCCACCGCCCATGGGCAGGATTTTTTCGATCCAGATGTCGATACCGAGCGAACAACCGGATTGCTCCTGAAGTTTTTTCGCTGCTCGAACAATCAGATTGCTGTCGTGAGGAACACCCTCGAATTCGGTGTGCAAATGAATCACACCGTCATCGCGCACGGCGAAGGTGATTTCGTCACCGTAATCGAGAAACTGAAAAATCGTCTGCAACTCGTGGTAGCCGTCTGCACGGCGCCCAAGAATGTGCAGCATCAGGTTGAGTTTGGCCGGCGAGGGCAGCGTCAAGCGCGCAGCGGTCATGTTCACTGCCCCAGTTTGCGTGGTTGCCATTCCTTGATCACCAGCGTGATATCAAGGTCGGTGCCGTGCAGTTTGATCCGCTCGGGCAGCCAATAGCCGTTTTGTTCGGCGTAACTGAGGTACTCGACCTGCCAGCCATCCTGTTCAAGGCTGGCCAGACGGCTGTCGGTGTCCAGGGTCAGGCGACTTTTGCTGTCAGGGGCCGGGAGCCCGCGAACCCACCAGGCCAGATTGGATACCGGCAATTTCCAGCCCAATTGCTCTTCAAGCAAGGCTTCTGGAGAGGTCGCGTCATAGCGGCCCTGGTTGGCGACTTCCAGCGACACTTTGCCCGGGCGACCGGTCAAGCGAGCAGCACCGCGACCCAATGGACCGGAAAGACGGATGTCGTAGTAGTCCTGTCGCTGCAGCCAGAACAACGTGCCGCTGCCCGAATCCTTGGGTGCGCGAATGCCGATCTTGCCGTTGATTTGCCAGCCATCAAGGCTGGTCATCTGCTGTTTGTACGCGTTCCATTGGACCGGGTTGCCCTGGCCCTGGACTGACTCGCGAGCACCGAAGCCCGCGCAACCGGCGAGCAGGGCGATAAAGCTGAAAACAATAACGTGGCGCAAAAACATAATCTTAAAGAGTCTCTGATCCGGTCAGGCGCTTGATGGTGCCGCGCAGGGTAGGGCTGTCGGGCTGATCCTTGAGGAACTTGCCCCAGATTTGCTTGGCTTCCCGTTGCTTGCCGTTGGCCCACAAGACTTCGCCCAAGTGCGCGGCGACTTCTTGATCGGGGAAGCGCTCCAAAGCCTGGCGCAGCAAACGTTCGGCTTCCTCGAGATTGCCCAGGCGGAAATTCACCCAGCCGAGGCTGTCGAGTACCGCCGGGTCTTCCGGATTGAGCTGGTGAGCGTGCTCGATCAGGGCCTTGGCTTCTTCGTAGCGGGTCGTGCGGTCGGACAAGGTGTAGCCGAGGGCGTTCAAAGCCATCGCATTGTCCGGGTCGCGCTTGATGATCAGGCGCAGGTCTTTTTCCATCTGCGCCAGGTCATTGCGCTTTTCCGCGAGCATGGCCCGGGTGTAAAGCAGATTCAGATCGTCCGGGTATTGCAGCAACGCTTGTTGCAGGACTTTCCAGGCCTTGTCGCCCTGATTGTTGGCGGACAGTGTCTCGGCCTCGATCAGGTACAACTGGATCGCGTAATCGGGTTGAGTATCGCGCTCGGCCGCCAGTTTGCTTTGAGCTTCGGCACTCTTGCCGTTGTTCATCAGGATATCGGCCTGGCGCAGTTGCGCTGGCAGGTAATCGTTGCCGGGGCCGACCTGGGCGTACTCGATCAGGGCGCCTTGCGGGTCGTTGCGCTCTTCAGCGATACGGCCGAGGTTCAGGTGCGCCGAGTCCACATGGCTTTCCCGGGCGATCAGGTCTTCCAGGTAACCCTTGGCCTCGTCCCAGGCCTTGGCTTCCAGGCATACCAGCGCCAGGGAATAACGCAGTTCGTCGTCTTCCGGATACTGCTGAACCAGGCTGGAGAACTCGACCTTGGCGTCATCCATGCGGTCTTGTTCGACCAGCATGCGGGCGTAGGTCAGGCGCAGGCGTTTGTCATCCGGGTATTTCTTGATGCTTTTTTGCAGCAGCGGCAATGCTTCACCGCCACGGTTGAGCGTTTGCAGCAAGCGCGCCCGCAACAGGATCGGGGCGATTTCGCCGTCGTCCGGCGGGTTGTCTTCGAGCAAGGTCAGCGCGCCTTTGGCATCGCCGTCCTGCTGCATCAGCAAGGCCTTGCCGAAAATCAACTGGCTGTTCTTTGGATGGCGTTGCAGCAAGCGGTCGAAACTTTTCATCAGGCCGTTGCGGGTGCCCTGGTCGGTGTCAGCCGCCGACAAGGCCAGAAAATCGAAATGCGTGTCGCCTTTGCCCTGCAGGACTTTCTCCATGTAGACCATGGAGTCGTCATAGCGCCCGGCACGCGCCAGTTGCACGGCTGCCGCCCGTTGGGCTTCGAGGTCGTCCGGGGCGTTTTTCGCCCAGATCAGCGCGGTATCCAGGGCAGCCTGATCGGCGCCCAGGTACTCGGCGATGCGGAATGCCCGCTCGGAGACGCCCGGATCCTGGGTGTTGATGGCCTGGGTCACGTAGTTGTCCAGCGCAATGTCGAAACGATTGCGTTGGCCAGCCAGTTCGGCGCTCAACAGACTGAAGACGGTTTCTTCACTGAATGAGCTGTAAACCTTGGGCTTTTCAGGGGCTGGAGTGCTGTCTTCAGTCGGCGGCGTACCGTCCGACGAAACGGGTGCCATGGCCTGGCAGCCGCTGAGGAAGACAAAAGCGAGGAGCAACGCGGAAGATCTATTCATATAGGAGAAGGACGACTAACCTGCGGTCGGATCATCATGACACAAGCCTTCGGCCAAACATAACCGAGTCTCAGTTGGTGCCTTTATAGAGGCAGGTGATTGGGACAATAGTCAGCGGTAGTTGTTCTGTCTCTGTCGAAGTAGGACAATTGCCGGCTTCACGTCACCATCAGCGACCTTGAATGGCCTTTCTTGCACTCGGTATTAACCACAAGACTGCTTCAGTAGACGTCCGCGAGCGCGTGGCCTTTACTCCTGAGCAACTGGTGGAGGCCTTGCAACAGCTCTGCCGACTCACTGACAGCCGCGAAGCTGCGATCCTCTCCACCTGCAATCGCAGTGAACTTTATATAGAGCAGGATCACCTTTCGGCGGACGTCATCTTGCGCTGGCTGGCTGATTATCATCATTTAAGCCTCGAAGAGCTGCGTGCGTGCGCTTATGTGCACGAAGATGATGCGGCAGTTCGTCACATGATGCGGGTCGCCTCCGGGCTCGATTCGCTGGTGTTGGGCGAGCCGCAGATTCTCGGCCAGATGAAATCGGCCTACGCCGTGGCGCGTGAGGCCGGCACCATCGGCCCGCTGCTCGGTCGCTTGTTCCAGGCCACGTTCAACGCGGCCAAACAAGTGCGTACTGATACGGCCATCGGCGAAAACCCGGTGTCCGTGGCGTTTGCCGCGGTCAGTCTGGCGAAACAGATTTTCAGCGACTTGCAACGCAGCCAGGCCTTGCTGATCGGCGCAGGCGAGACCATTACCCTGGTCGCCCGTCATCTGCACGAGCTGGGGGTGAAGCGCATCGTCGTCGCCAACCGGACGCTGGAACGCGCGAGTATTCTCGCCGAACAGTTTGGCGCCCACGCCGTGCTGCTCTCGGACATCCCGGCCGAACTGGTGCGCAGCGACATCGTCATCAGCTCCACCGCCAGCCAGTTGCCGATCCTGGGCAAGGGCGCGGTGGAAAGTGCCCTGAAACTGCGCAAGCACAAACCGATCTTCATGGTGGATATCGCCGTCCCTCGGGATATCGAGCCTGAAGTCGGCGAACTCGACGACGTTTACCTGTACAGCGTCGACGATCTCCACGAAGTGGTCGCTGAAAATCTCAAGAGCCGACAAGGCGCTGCCCAAGCGGCGGAAGAGATGGTCTCGATCGGCGCCGATGACTTTATGGTTCGCCTGCGCGAACTGGCGGCGGTAGATGTGCTCAAGGCTTATCGTCAGCAAAGCGAGCGCATGCGTGACGAAGAATTGCAAAAGGCCCAGCGCATGCTGGCCAACGGTAGCAGCGCCGAAGACGTGCTGGTGCAACTGGCCCGTGGGCTGACCAACAAACTGTTGCACGCGCCTAGCGTGCAGTTGAAAAAGTTGACTGCCGAAGGCCGCCTCGATGCGCTGGCCATGGCCCAGGAACTCTTTGCCCTCGGTGAGGGCTCGTCGGATAGCTCGGATAAAAAACCGCAATGAAAGCGTCACTGCTCAATAAGCTGGACATCCTCCAGGACCGTTTCGAGGAATTGACCGCTCTGCTTGGCGATGGCGAAGTCATTTCCGATCAGAACAAATTCCGCGCCTATTCCAAGGAATACGCGGAAGTCGAGCCGATTGTCCAAACCTATAAACAGCTGCTCAAAGTGCAAGGCGACCTCGAAGGCGCTCAGGCACTGCTCAAGGACAGCGATCCGGACATGCGCGAAATGGCCGTGGAAGAAGTCCGCGAAGCCAAAGAGCAACTGATCGAAATCGAATCCCGGCTGCAACGCATGTTGCTGCCCAAGGACCCGAACGACGGGCGCAACGTGTTCCTCGAAATTCGTGCCGGCACCGGTGGTGACGAAGCGGCGATTTTCTCCGGCGACCTGTTCCGCATGTATTCGCGTTACGCCGAGCGGCGTGGCTGGCGGGTGGAGATTCTCTCGGAGAACATCGGCGAGCACGGCGGCTTTAAAGAAGTCATTGCCCGGGTCGAAGGCGAGAATGTCTACGGCAAGCTGAAATTCGAATCCGGCGCGCACCGTGTACAACGGGTGCCGGCCACCGAATCCCAGGGCCGCATTCACACCTCGGCTTGCACCGTGGCGGTGTTACCAGAGCCGGACGAGCAGGAAGCGATCGAGATCAATCCGTCGGACTTGCGGGTCGACACCTACAAATCCTCCGGCGCCGGCGGTCAGCACGTCAACAAAACCGACTCGGCAATCCGCATCACGCACTTGCCGACCGGTATTGTCGTCGAGTGCCAGGAAGAACGCTCCCAGCACAAGAACCGCGCCCGGGCGATGTCCTGGCTGTCGGCCAAGCTTAACGACCAGCAGACCAGCGCCGCCGCGAATGCCATCGCCAGCGAGCGTAAGCTGCTGGTAGGTTCCGGTGATCGCTCCGAGCGGATCCGCACCTACAACTTTGCCCAGGGCCGGGTCACCGACCATCGGGTCAACCTGACGCTGTATTCCCTCGACGAAATCCTCGCCGGTGGCGTCGATGCAGTGATCGAGCCGTTGTTGGCCGAGTACCAGGCCGACCAATTGGCGGCGATAGGTGAGTAAATGACGATCATTGCCAGTTTGTTGCGTGCTGCCGAACTCCCCGACTCGCCGACGGCGCGCCTGGATGCCGAATTGTTGCTGGCCGCTGCCTTGGGCAAGTCCCGCAGCTTCCTGCACACCTGGCCCGAGCGCATCGTGCCGAGCGAAGCGGCGTTGATGTTTGCCAGCTATTTGCAGCGTCGTCGCGGCGGTGAGCCGGTGGCTTACATTCTGGGGCAGCAAGGTTTCTGGAAGCTTGATCTGGAAGTTGCGCCGCACACGCTGATCCCGCGCCCGGACACCGAATTGCTGGTGGAAGCTGCGCTGGAGCTTTTACCCGCGACACAAGCCTTGGTCCTCGACCTCGGCACTGGCAGTGGCGCGATCGCGTTGGCCCTGGCCAGCGAGCGTCCGGCCTGGAAGGTTACCGCTGTCGACCGTGTACTCGAAGCCGTGGCATTGGCCGAGCGCAATCGCCAGCGTCTGCACCTCAACAACGCCACGGTGCTGAGCAGTCATTGGTTCAGCGCCCTGGAAGGTCAGCGCTTTGAGCTGATCATCAGCAACCCGCCGTACATTGCGTCCGCCGATCCGCATCTGGTGGAAGGTGACGTGCGTTTTGAACCGGCCAGTGCCTTGGTCGCCGGTGTCGACGGGCTTGACGATCTGCGTTTGATCGTCGCCCAGGCACCGGACTACCTTGAAGCCGGTGGCTGGTTGATGCTGGAACACGGTTACGACCAAGCCGACGCGGTGCGTGATTTGCTGCTGTCTCGTGGTTTTGAAGAAGTCCACAGTCGCACCGATCTGGGCGGTCACGAACGGATCAGCCTGGGGCGCCTGCCGTGCTGAATGATCAGGAATTGTTGCGCTACAGCCGGCAGATTCTGTTGCAACACGTCGACATCGACGGTCAGTTGCGGCTCAAACAAAGCCGTGTGCTGATCGTCGGTCTCGGTGGCCTGGGTTCGCCAGTCGCGCTGTACCTGGCGGCGGCGGGGGTCGGTGAGCTGCATCTGGCGGACTTCGACACGGTCGACCTGACCAATCTGCAACGCCAGATCATTCACGACACTGACAGCGTTGGCACGAGCAAGGTCGATTCGGCGATCCGCCGTTTGAGCGCGATCAATCCTGAGATTCAACTGGTCGCCCATCGTGCGGCGCTGGACGAAGATTCCCTGGCCGCTGCGGTTGCAGCGGTGGATCTGGTGCTCGACTGCTCCGACAATTTCTCCACCCGCGAGGCGGTCAACGCCGCGTGTGTGGCTGCTGGTAAACCGCTGGTCAGTGGCGCGGCGATTCGTCTGGAAGGGCAGTTGTCGGTGTTTGACCCGCGGCGTCCGGAGAGTCCGTGCTACCACTGCTTATATGGTCACGGCAGCGAAGCCGAACTGACCTGCAGCGAAGCCGGGGTCATTGGCCCGCTGGTGGGGCTGGTCGGCAGCCTGCAGGCCCTCGAAGCACTCAAGTTGCTGGCCGGTTTCGGTGAGCCGCTGGTAGGTCGCTTGTTGTTGATCGATGCCTTGGGCACACGTTTCCGTGAGTTGCGGGTCAAGCGTGATCCGGGTTGCAGCGTTTGTGGGCCAGCCCATGCGTGAAGCGCCGATTGGCGTGCTCGACTCCGGCGTCGGTGGGCTTTCGGTGGTGGCCGAGATCCAGCGTTTGCTGCCCAACGAGTCGCTGTTGTATGTCGCCGACTGCGGGAATATTCCCTACGGCGAGAAAACCCCGGAATTCATCCAGCAGCGCTGCAGCGTGATCGCCGACTTTTTTCGGCAGCAGGGCGCCAAGGCGCTGGTGCTGGCCTGTAACACGGCCACCGTGGCCGGCGTCGCCAATTTGCGTCGCGATTATCCCGAATGGCCCATCGTCGGAATGGAGCCTGCGGTCAAACCGGCCGCTGCGGCCACCCGCAGTGGTGTGGTCGGTGTTTTGGCTACAACCGGCACCTTGCAGAGCGCCAAGTTCGCTGCGTTGCTCGACCGGTTTGCCGCCGATGTGCGCGTCATCACCCAGCCATGCCCAGGCCTGGTAGAGCTGATTGAAAGCGGCGACTTGCACAGCGCGGCCCTGCGTCAGTTGCTTCAAGGCTATGTCGAACCGTTGTTGGCCGCCGGCGCCGACACACTAATTCTTGGCTGCACGCATTACCCCTTTCTAAAGCCGTTGCTTAAGCAGATGATTCCGGAGCACATCAGCCTGATCGATACTGGCGCCGCTGTTGCGCGGCAACTGCAACGTCTGTTGGCCGAGGGGCAATTGCTCGCTGAGGGACCTGCTCGTGCCGCGCAGTTCTGGACCAGTGCCGAACCGGAACATTTCAGAAATATCTTGCCGGTACTGTGGAATTCGTCTGGCGTTGTGCGAAGCTTCGACTGTTAGAGAAGATGCTGGGGCAAACGAGTAATTGGGGTGAACTTCTAATTAAGCGTCAACTTCTATAGCTGAGTCTGTGAGCTACAAAAAAAACCACACGAAATCGTTCGGAAAAGGATGTTTCTAATGAAGCGACTATTCTGTTTGGCCGCGATTGCGACCGCATTGATGGGGCAAAGTATTACCGCACAGGCGGCTGGCGTGGAGTTCGGGGTCGGCCAGACCAGCGATTCGACCATGACCTACCGCTTGGGCCTGCAATTCGATTGGGACAAGACCTGGCTGCAAAGTGACGTCGGTCGCGTGACCGGTTACTGGAGCGGCGCCTACACCTATTGGGAGGGCGACAAGACTCCCGCTGCCAGTAGCCTGTCGTTCTCGCCGGTACTTGTTTACGAGTTTGCCGGGCAAAACGTCAAACCGTATGTCGAGGCGGGGATTGGCGTGGCGTTGTTTTCACGTACGCAAATTGAAGACAACAACATTGGCGAGTCCTTTCAGTTCGAAGACCGCTTGGGTTTCGGGCTGCGCTTTGCCGGTGGGCATGAGATCGGGATTCGTGCGACGCACTATTCCAATGCCGGGATCAACAGTAATAACGGTGGTGTAGAAAGCTACGCGCTCCACTACACGATGCCGTTGTAAGCGCGGTCAATGTGGGAGCGGGCTTGCTCGCGAAAGCGATTTAACATTCAACATTTACGTTGACTGTCGGTCCGCTTTCGCGAGCAAGCCCGCTCCCACATTAGATCGTCGGTGATTTCGCTTTCAGCGATAAACCGACGTAATCCCCTGACGCTCTTCCATACACTCCGGCGACCCCGTCTCGAATTCCCGGCAGATCAGCGGCCGTTTTTCGTAGATGGTGCACATCATCGTGTTGCGATCCAGCGCTGCGCACCAGCCGTCATCCAGGCGCAACATCACTTCCCCGCCCCAGTCATCGGTATCGATAAAGCGTTCGGGCACGCCCGTTTCGGTGATCAGCATGACTTCGAGCTGGCAACAGCAGGCTGAGCAGGTCGAGCAAGTGACCGCCGGTTCGGCGATTTGCGTGTGGGGGATGGTTTTCATGGGGCGCAGTGTAAGGCAGTCGACCGATGCTGTGTGAAAGGCCTGACGGACGCTCAGTCGGGGTGATCCGCCGCCAGCCGCTGGGCCATGAAGTGCAGGGTAGGAAACAGCATCGCCCAGAGCAGGCCGATGCCAATCAGCGTCGGTACCTGGCCGTAGGGAAATTGCACCCCGGCCAGTTGGCTGCCGGCGTAATACGACAGCGGCCCACCGACGGCGCCCAACAGACTGGCCAGCCACCAAGGGTTGGCGCTCCACAGCAAGCAGTGGCGCAAAGTGGTCGCCAGCAGCGCCCACAGCAGCATCAGCCACAGCGGAATCAACGGTGCGACATCCGTAAAGTCGAACACCCCCAGCCAGCGCAACGAACTGTCGACGGTAGTGCCCAGCAGCACCACGCTGAGGATCAACCGGCCTTCATCGACCCAACGACTTATCCACAGCAGATGAATCACCAGCGCCGCCAGTGCCACTAACAGCCACAGACTATTGCCGCCCACCACGCAGGCAAACCAGCCGACCTGAAACAGCGCGGCATTGGCCAGACGTTCAAGCATCGAAACGGCCGAGCAATGGCGCTGGCATCGCCGCCGGTTTGGCCAGCAGCATTTGTGCGGTGCCGATGGTGCGCTCCAGGAAGCCACCTTCGCAGTAGCACAGGTAAAACTCCCACAGCCGCAGGAAATAATCGTCGTAGCCCAATTCGCCCAGCCGACCGTGGGCGCGGCGAAAGTTCTCATGCCACAGGCGCAGGGTTCGGGCGTAGTGCAGGCCGAAATCCTCCATGTGCAGCAGGTTCATGTCGGTATCTCGGCTGACGATCTCCAGCATCTTCTGCACGCTGGGCAAGGCACCACCGGGGAAAATGTAGCGCTGGATGAAATCGACATGGGTCTTGGCTTGTTCGTAGCGCTGCTCGCGGATGGTGATCGCCTGCAACAGCATCAAACCGTTGCTCTTGAGCAACTGCGCGCATTGCTTGAAGTAGGTCGGCAGGAAGCGATGGCCGACGGCTTCGATCATCTCGATCGACACCAGTTTGTCGTACTGCCCGGTGAGGTCTCGGTAATCCGAGAGCAGCAACGTCACCCGATCTTGCAGGCCAAGTGCTTCGATCCGCTGGGCGGTGAAGGTGTACTGCTCTTTGGAGAGCGTAGTGGTGGTGACTTTACAGCCGTAATGTTGCGCCGCGTAAAGCGCCATACTGCCCCAACCGGTACCGATTTCCAGCAAATGGTCACTGGGTTGCAGGGCGAGTTTCTGGCAGATTCGCTCCAGTTTGTTCAGTTGCGCCTGCTCAAGGCTGTCTTCGGGCGTGAGGAACTGCGCCGCCGAATACATCATCGTTGGGTCGAGAAACTGCTCAAACAGGTCGTTGCCCAGGTCGTAGTGGGCCGCGATATTTTTCTGCGAACCCTTGCGCGAATTGCGGTTCAGCCAATGCAGCCCTTGCACGAATGGCCGGCTGAGTCTGGCCAGGCCACCTTCCAAGGCATCGAGCACTTCAAGGTTGCTGACGAACACCCGGACCACCGCCGTCAGATCGGGCGAGCTCCAGTAACCGTGAATGAATGCTTCACCGGCACCGATCGAACCGTTGCTCGCCACCAGGCCCCAGACTGACGCATCAAGGATATGGATCTCCCCCAGCAGATGATCGCCGGTCGTGCCGAATACATGCCGTTCGCCGTCCTCGACCACCACCAGTTGCCCATGTTTGAGGTGCGCCAGTTGGCGCAGCACGCCCCGCCGCAACAGCGAGCCGGACAGGCCGTTGGTGCTGAGCAGGTTGGCTTTGGCCGAAATGCTAGAGGATTTCATGGCGGCGATCCTTTGGGGGAACGATGGCGGTTTGAAAGCTGCCATCGGCAGCCTGATGAGCAAAAATCGGTGCGCGCTTGAGCAACAGGCGAATGGCTTGCCAATAGATCGCCAGGCAGGTTTTCGCGGTCATCCAGGGGAAACGCCGCAAGTAACGGTGCAGGCTGTCGCGATTCAGGGTTTCGCGTTGCAGGCTGAGCGTGGCGTCGAACAGTTTCAGTTCGCCCTGCCAGTCAGCCATGTGCACACCGAGCTTTTGCGCGGCGGGGCTGAAACTCATACGGTATTCGAGATCCCGCGGCAAAAACGGCGACACATCAAAGGCCTTGGCCACGGCGAAGTGCTGGTGGAAGTCCTGCAAGTCCACGGGGGCCTTGGCCGGCAACACGTAGTGATAACGCTCGCGCCACGGGGTGTTGGTGACTTCGCAGAGAATCGCCGCCAGTTGGCCATCGGCTTCGTGGCAATAGAAAAAACTCACCGGGTTGAACGACAGGCCCCAGCTGCGGGCCTGGGTCAGCAGGCAGATCGAGCCTTGGGGCGCATGGCCGATCGCTTGGCCGACCTGCTGGCGTACCGCGTCGATCAAACGCATGCCGGTGCCGGTAAAGGCTTTCAAATAGTCGCTCTCGCGAAACGAGAACGGTGCAAAACGACTGCTGCCCGACAACGGCGACAACCCGCGCACGGCGTCCTGTTCATCGAGGTCCAGGTACAGCAGGCCGATCCGGTAGCGGAATTCGTGGCGTCTGGGCGCAAACCGCCGATGGGCGATCCAGCCGCTGTAGAGGGCGCTGTTCACAGGGTTTCACCAAACGAGCGGGCAACGCGCAGAGCGCTGACCACCCCGTCTTCGTGAAAGCCGTTGGCCCAATAGGCGCCGCAATAATGAGTGTGCTGCGCGCCGTCCAATTCGTCCCAACGCTGCTGCGCGGCCACTGCTTTGAGGCTGTATTGCGGATGGGCATAGGTGAATTTGGCGAGCACTTTGAACGGGCTGATGCCGGCGCTCTGGTTGAGGCTGACGCAGAACGTGGTGTCGCTCCGAATACCTTGCAGGATGTTCATGTCGTAGGTGACGGCGGCCAATGCATGCCCGGCGCCGCCGAGTCGATAATTCCAGCTGGCCCAGGCGAGTTTGCGTTCGGGCAGCAGGCGAGTGTCGGTGTGCAGCACCACTTCGTTGTCGGCGTAGGGCAGGGCGCCGAGGATCGACTGTTCGGCGCTGCTTGGTTTGGCCAGTAGCGTCAGCGCTTGATCGCTGTGGCAGGCGAAGACCACTTTATCGAAGTGCTCACTGCCGCTGGCGCTGTGGATAACTACGCCGTCTTCATCGCGTTCGACGCGGGTCACCGGGCAGTTGAGGCGAATCTTCTCTTTAAAGGACGCGGTCAGTGGCGCGACATAAGCGCTTGAGCCACCCTCGATCACACACCATTGCGGCCGATTGCTGACGGACAGTAAACCGTGATTCTTGAAAAACCGGATGAAGAACTGCAACGGGAAACCGAGCATGTCGGCCATGGACATCGACCAGATCGCCGCGCCCATCGGCACGATGTAATGCAGGATAAAGCGCTCGCCGTAGCCGCCGGCTTTCAGGTATTGATCGAGGGTGGTGTCGGCGGCGATTCGTTGTTCTTCGAGGTCGCGCTGGGCTTCTTTGTTGAAGCGCAGGATGTCCCGCAACATGCCCCAGAACCCTGGCGACAGCAGGTTGCGCCGCTGGGCGAACAGGCTGTTGAGGTTGTTGCCGTTGTATTCGAGACCTGAGTCCGGGTCGGTGACAGAGAAGCTCATCTCGGTGGGTTTGAAGCCCACACCGAGTCGGCCCAGCAAGCGAATGAAATTCGGGTAAGTCCAGTTGTTGAACACAATGAAACCGGTGTCCACGGCATAGCGCTGGCCATCGACGGTCACCTCCACAGTGTGGGTGTGCCCGCCGACCCAGTCGCCGGCCTCGAACAGGGTGATCTCGTGGCTGCGATTGAGCAGGTAGGCGCAGGTCAGCCCCGAGATACCGCCGCCGATGACGGCGATGTTCACGGCTGATCCTTGATCGGCGGATTGCTGCGCACCATGCGTTTGCCGATCTCCAGCTTCACCCGGTCGGGCAATTTCGAGAGTGGCCAGAGGGCGGCCATGAACAGTGCCGGGAAAGCGATTTCCAGTGGGCGGTTCTTCAGTTTGGAAAAGATGTGCCGCGCGGCTTTATCCACAGGCCAACTGAGCGGCATCGGGAAGTCGTTTTTCTCCGTCAGCGGCGTGTCGACAAACCCAGGGCTGACCACGGTGACTTCAATACCTTCGGGCGCCAGGTCGATGCGCAAGGATTCGAACAGGTAGCGCAAGCCAGCCTTCGAGGCGCCGTAGGCTTCGGCCCGTGGCAGCGGCAGGTAAGTCACCGAGCTGGCGACGCCGACCAGATGCGGTGCAGTGCCGGCGCGCAGCAACGGCAGGGCTGCTTCGATGCAATAGCTGCTGGCAAGCAGGTTGGTGCGCACCACATGCTCGACAATCGAGGCGTCGAACTGCTTGGCATCGACGTATTCGCAGGTGCCGGCGTTGAGAATCACGGTGTCGAGTGAGCCCCAGTCGGCGGCAATCTGTTCACCGATTTCGCGCACGGTCTGGCTGTTGGTCAGGTCGCCGGCCACCACCATCACTTGCCCCGGATAGCGCTGGGACAGGATTTTCAGTGGCACTACCGAGCGTGAACTGACGGCCAGATGAGCACCGGTTTTCAATATTTCTTCGGCGAGCGCGGCGCCAATGCCGCTGCTCGCTCCCGTTAACCAGTATCGACGTGGAGGTGTAAGGCTCATCCCATTCTCCTTTTCAGCCAGGCGATCGCCCGACCCAATACGGGTAGATGTTCATAAAGCAGTGCCCCGGCATCGAAGTAATCCCGGTGGCGATAAACCTTGTCGCGCCAGAGCAGGTGCGAGCAGCCGTCGACCCGAATCAACTGGCCGCCGGCCAGGCGCGGGTGACGGTAGCTCATGACCCAGCGCAGATAACCTTCGCCTTCGCCAATCTGGTCGAAGCTGTGAAAGTCGAAACGCAGTTCGCTGACATTGGCATAGAGCTCCTCAAAGTAGCTACGCAGCTGCACCAGGCCCTGAACTTCGTGCAGCGGATCAGTGAACTGCACGTCGTGGGTGTAGAGCTGATTGAGCCGTTGCAGATTGTCCTTGTTAAGGTCCGAAAACTGCTGGGCAAAGCGCCGCAGGAATTCACTCATACCCACCTCCGGCATCTTGTCGCGATGGCAGGTTCTTGAATGCCGCCAGCGCTCGTTGGCGAGAGGTACTGAGATTGACGATAGGCGATGGATAATCTGTAGCACCGAACAAACCGCCGACATTCGCCGGGTTGTGCACTTCTTTTTTGTTCAGCCCTGCGAGTTCCGGCAGCCAGTGCTTGATGAACACACCTTCGGCGTCGAATTTTTCCGACTGGCTCAGCGGGTTGAAAATCCGGAAGTAGGGCGCCGAATCGGTGCCGGTGGACGAGCTCCACTGCCAGCCGCCGTTGTTCGCCGCGAGGTCGCCGTCGATCAGGTGGCGCATGAAGAAGCGCTCGCCTTCACGCCAGTCGATTAGCAGGTTCTTGGTCAGGAACATCGCTACCACCATGCGCAGGCGGTTGTGCATCCAGCCGGTTTCGAGCAATTGGCGCATGGCCGCGTCGATGATTGGCAGGCCGGTGCGAGCCTCTTTCCAGGCCGCGAGTTCATCCGGCGCATCACGCCAGGCCAGGGCTTCGGTTTCCGGGCGGAACGCGCGGTGGCGCGAGACCCGTGGGT
This sequence comes from Pseudomonas sp. TH15, assembly GCF_016651105.1. Classification (GTDB taxonomy): domain Bacteria; phylum Pseudomonadota; class Gammaproteobacteria; order Pseudomonadales; family Pseudomonadaceae; genus Aquipseudomonas. The sequence goes on along the minus strand of NZ_JAEKEL010000002.1, from coordinate 909,705 downwards.
AACCCACCAGAATGTGTTTGTAGAACTCGCGCCACAGCAGCTCGTTGATCCAGGTGACCGCGCCGACCTTGCCGCTTTCGAACTCGCCCTGATTGCTTTGCAACGCCGCGTGCAAACACTGGCGCGGGGAAATCACCCCGGCCGCGAGATAAGCCGAAAGCTGGCTGGTGCCGGGCTTGGCCGGGAAGTCGCGTTCGCTTTGGTAGTAGTCGATTTGCGCGTCGGTGAACGTATCGAGGCGGCGTCGGGCTTCGTGTTCGCCCGCCGGCCAAAGGGCGCGCAGGGAGTCGCTCGGTGTGGCGAAGCCTTTGACAGAGGCTGGAACCGGGTCACTGTCGAGCGCAAGTTTTGCCTGCTTGCCGGGGGCTTTGACCAACGACGGCATTGAACGATGCAGGCGTTCGTAGCAGACCTTTCTGAACTGACTGAACACTTTGAAATAAGTGTCGGTCTTGGTCAGGACAGTGCCGGGCTTGAACAGCAACTGGTCGAGGTAGCTGCGAAATTCAATGCCCTCGGCCTGCAGGGTTTCGGCCACTGCTGCATCGCGACGGCTTTCGTGCACGCCGTATTCTTCGTTGGTGTGGACCGCTTCGATCTTCAATTGCCGGCAGAGCTTGAGCAGTTCCGCCGGGGCTTGATCCCAATGGGTTGCCGTGCGGATCAATAAGGGAATGTTCAGTTCGCCGAGGCTTTTGCTCAGCTCATCGAGATTGCGCAGCCAGAAATCGACTTTGCATGGCGCGTCGTCATGTTCGCGCCATTGCTCCGGGCTCAGCAGATACACCGCCACCGTCGGGCCGCGCGCTGCGGCGGCCGAGAGGGCGGTGTTGTCGTGTAGGCGCAAGTCGCTGCGCAGCCAGATCAATTGCATGGTGGTATCCGTACGATTCATTAAAAAAGCATCATTAAACAAGCCCACGCTGAACAAGATCCTGATGAGCCGACAAGGGATCTTCGGCCAGGAACAAATCAGCAATCTCGGTAGTTCTTACGGACAACTCGGCGTGGTGGATGCATACCGTTGGTCCGACAATCATTTTTGGGCAACTGACACCGTTCAAAAGTTTAGGCAGCTGCGCAAGGTTCATGGCTTTGCTGGAATACAGCAGTACGCCGCGGGCTTGCAGCTGTTCGACCGCCAGCGCGAGCTCCCCGGCCGGCAGTGGCCAGTCGAAGACTTCCACCGGGCAATCGGCGCTGCTGATCAGCCACGCGGTGAGCCACAGGTGAGGTTCCAGGGGCAGGTCCGAGTGATTGATCAACAGCAGCGGCGCGGCACGTAACTGACGGTTGTTATGGTAGATGCGCGCGCCGAATTTGCTGCGTAGCCAGGAATAAAAGAATACCCGCTCCATCTGTGCGCCGAACTGGCCTTGCCAGCGTTGCTCGAGTTCCGTCAGCAAGGGCATCAACAGTTGTTCGCACAAGGTCCGCGGCGGGTACAGCGCCATCGCTTGATTGATAGTGTCATCGAGGGTGCGTTCGGCCAGTTGCGTGACCGCTTGCAGCAGCGTGTGGCGTAGCAGGTGCCAATCGTTTTCGGCGCAATCGGTGAAGGCTTGCGGCGTATCGAGCAGTTGCTTGACCTGGCCGACGGCCACGCCGCGGTTGAGCCAGGTGAGGATCGTCAGGATTCGTTGAACGTGTTCGGCCGAGAACAACCGATGACCTTTTGGCGTGCGCTGCGGGACGATCAGGCCGTAGCGCCGTTCCCAGGCGCGCAGGGTGATGGCGTTGACGCCGGTCTGGCGCGCGACTTCACGAATCGGCAGCCAGCCATCGTCCAGGGCTTTTTTGAAGTCGGCGCCGAAGTCTTCGCTGGCGCTGGTGTCGGGTGTGTTGTTCATTTAGATCGCGTTTCGCAGGCTGAGGTTTTCCGGGTGCGGTTGCAGGTAAACCTGTTGCGCAATGTACGGGTCCGGGTGTTGGCGAAAGTAATGCTTGAGCAGCGTCAGCGGCACCACCAGCGGCACGATGCCGTGGCGATATTGGCCGATGACGTGTTGCACTTCCTGTTTGTCTTCAGCGCTGATGGCCTGTTTGAGGTAACCACTGATGTGTTGCAAGACATTGCTGTGGGTGCGACGGGTGGCGCATTTTTTCAGCGCCTCCATCAGTTCGCTGAAATAGCGTGGGCCGAGTTCTTTCGGATCGGTCTGGCCCATGCTGCCCAGCAGGTTGCCCAGGGTTTTGTATTGGACCGGGTTGTGGGCCATCAGCAGGTATTTGTAGCGCGAGTGAAAATCGATGAGCGCGCGCCGGGTCAGGCCTTCTTGCAGTAATGACTGCCAGGCGCTGTAGGCGAAGACTCGGGTCAGGAAGTTTTCCCGCAACACCGGATCGTTGAGGCGACCGTCCTCTTCCACCGGCAGGTCCGGATGTTGTGCGCAGAACGCCTGGGCGTAGATGCCGCGACCACCGCCATCCACCGGTGCGCCGTTGGTGTGGTAAACCTTGACCCGCAACAGCCCGCAGGAAGGCGATTTCTGCATGAAGATGTAGCCGCAGATGTCGCCCAGTTCGACTGCCATTTTCTCGCCGTACTCAGCGAGCGGCTGAGTGACGTTAATCTCATGATGGATCGTGCCGACGGCTTCAGGATGTTCGGGATCGCCCACCAGGCGGATCGGCTCGCGGGGAATGCCCAGGCCGATGGCGACCTCCGGGCAGACCGGGACGAAATCAAAGTAGTCAGAGAGGGTGCGACTGCACAGCCGCGATTCCTTGTGCCCGCCATTGAAGCGCACCTCGGCACCCATCAGGCAGGCGCTGATCGCGATTTTCGGTTTGGCGGGGGCGATGGACATCGAAGCACCTCGAATCTAAACCTGTACAGCGCATTGGCGTTGTACAACATAATCTTCATCATAGATTCGAAGCTGTACAAGTCAAATTATTTGTATAGGTTTTTACGCGACGACCTTGGTAGGAGCAAAGCTTGCTCGCGAAGGCGTCGGCTCATTCAATATCAATCTTGAATCTGAAATAGCGTTCGCGAGCAACCTTTGCTCCTGCCCAAGCAAAAGCGTTATTGCCAGCCGAGTAGCCAGTGCTCGTTGTTCTTGAGAATCTGCCAATCGAGGCGTTCGGCGCGTTTGGTCAACACTGCCTGCAACTCGACTTCCAGCACCGTACCTTCCTCATCCCGGAACAACTCGGTCACCAGAAAATGTTTTTCGCGGTTTTGCGGCTGGGCTGCTGTCCATTTCGACAGCCGCAATTTGCTTGGATTGATGCGGTTCACTGCAAGTGCTCGTGCAAACGGCGGGCAGCTTCCTGGCCGCTGAGCCAGGCGCCTTCGACGCGTCCGGACAAGCACCAGTCGCCACATACGTACAGGCCCAGATCGGCGTCCGCCAACACGCCCCATTCATGACTGTTGGCGGGACGGGCGTAGAGCCAGCGATGGGCGAGGCTGAAGGTCGGTGCGGGCATCGCGCTGTGCAGCAGTTCGGCGAAAGCTCCATGCAGTTGCTCGATCACCGCTTCCTTCGGCAGGTCGATGTGTTGCCGGCTCCAGGCGCTGGTGGCGTGCAATACCCAAGTATCCATGGTGTTGTCGCGCCCGGGTTTACTGCGGTTGCGCGCCAGCCAGTCGAGGGGGCTGTCCTGCACGAAACAGCCTTCCATGGGCGTATCCAGCGGTTTGTCGAAGGCCAGGGCGATGGCCCAGGTCGGGTCCATTTTTACCCCGGCAGCGGCCCCCGCGAGTTTCGGCGCAGCGGCCAGCAGCGCGGTCGCCTGAGGCGCCGGCGTTGCAATCACCACATGGCTGAATGGTCCATGGGTGAAGCCTTCCGCGTCCTGTAGATGCCAGTGCTCTTCACCGCGATAGACTTCGGTGATCCGGCAGGCGAAGTGCACCTCCAGGTCCCCGAGCAGCGCGCGGGTGATAGCGCTCATGCGCGGTGTACCGACCCAGCGCGTCTGTTCGTCCGGCGACAGGTTGAGCTGGCCGCCCTGAAACGTATAGAGCAGTGGCGTCCATTCGGCGACCCAGCCATTGGCTTGCCAACGCTGGACCTCGGTGACGAAGCGGCGGTCGCGGGCAGTGAAATATTGCGCGCCCATGTCCAGAGCCCCCGCGTCACTGCGCTTGCTCGACATGCGTCCGCCGCTGCCACGGCTTTTATCGAAAAGTTGAACGACATGCCCGGCCTCCGTTAGGGCCTGGGCGGCTGACAGTCCGGCGATGCCGGTGCCGATGATTGCGATAGGTACAGTCATAGGGGCCTCGTTTACCTTTCTGTACAGACTACGCCGTGGTTTAAACCTGTACAATATTGTTTTTTGGTATAACTTTTAGCGTTCTCGTTCTGACAGCTTGGCCTATTGTTAAACACAGACACTGCCCGATACCAAAGATCCCTGCATATAAAAATAGACTAGTGATCAAGGTAAAACGCCACGCGAGGAAGAAGTCATGCACATATTGCTGACCGGCGGTACTGGTTTGATAGGACGTCAGCTCTGCCAACACTGGTCGAGCCAGGGACATCGCCTCACGGTCTGGAGTCGCACGCCTGAAAAAGTGGCGAAAATATGTGGCGCTCAGGTGCGAGGCATTGCCCGTCTCGAAGACCTTGGCGAGGAACCGGTGGATGCCGTTATCAACTTGGCGGGTGCCCCCATTGCCGATCGCTTGTGGACTGGCCGGCGCAAAGCGCTGCTCTGGAGTAGTCGGATTACCCTGACCGAAACGTTGCTGGCCTGGTTCGAAAGCCGTGAGCAAAAACCGCAGGTGCTGATTTCCGGCTCCGCGGTTGGCTGGTATGGCGATGGTGGCGAGCGCGAGTTGACTGAGAACTCGCCGCCGGTGATCGATGATTTCGCCAGCCAATTGAGCATCGCCTGGGAGGAGACGGCCCTGCGTGCCGAGGCTTTGGGCATTCGGGTAATTTTGCTTCGCACCGGGCTGGTGCTGTCCGCCGAGGGCGGCTTTTTGTCGCGGCTGTTGCTGCCATTCAAACTGGGGCTGGGCGGGCCGATTGGCAGTGGTCGGCAGTGGATGCCGTGGGTTCATATCAAGGATCAAATCGCCCTGATTGATTTTCTTCTGCATCGCAACGACGCCAGCGGTCCCTATAATGCCTGCGCGCCAAAACCGGTGCGCAATCGTGAATTTGCCAAGACGCTGGGCGCCGTGTTGCACCGCCCGGCGTTCATGCCCATGCCGGCCCTGGCGTTGAGGGTGGCCCTGGGCGAGTTGTCATTGCTGTTGCTGGGTGGCCAGAAAGCCATGCCGGCGCGCTTGCTGGAAGCGGGTTTCACTTTCCAGTTCACTGATTTACGCGCGGCCCTGGACGATCTCTCCAGCCGCCTTTGAAATAGGATGTTGCATGACCGATCACGCGTTGCTTCTGGTCAACCTGGGCTCACCGGCCTCCACCTCGGTGGCGGATGTGCGCAGTTACCTCAATCAATTTCTGATGGACCCGTATGTGATCGACCTGCCGTGGCCGGTACGACGCTTGCTGGTGTCGCTGATCCTGTTCAAGCGCCCGGAACAGTCGGCCCACGCCTACGCCTCGATCTGGTGGGAGGAGGGCTCGCCGCTGGTGGTGCTCAGCAAACGTCTGCAACAGGCCATGACCGCCCAATGGACTCACGGCCCGGTGGAGTTGGCGATGCGTTACGGCGAGCCGTCGATTGAGTCGACACTGGTGCGCCTGGCCGCCCAGGGCCACAAGCGAATTACCCTCGCGCCGCTTTATCCACAGTTCGCCGACAGCACCGTGACCACGGTGATCGAGGAAGCCAAACGTGTCGTGCGCGAGAAAAGGCTCGACGTGCAGTTCTCGATTCTCCAGCCGTTCTACGATCAGCCGGAATACCTCGATGCGCTGGTGGCCAGTGCCAAGCCCTATCTGGAGCAAGATCACGATCACCTGCTGCTCAGCTTTCATGGTTTGCCGGAACGGCACCTGACCAAGCTTGATCCGAGCGGCCAGCATTGCTTCAAAAACGAAGACTGCTGCAAGAATGCATCGCCGGCCGTATTGGCGACGTGCTACCGAGCCCAGTGCCTGCGCACCGCGTCCGAGTTTGCCAAGCGCCTGGGTTTGGCCGATGGCAAGTGGTCGGTGTCATTCCAGTCGCGATTGGGCCGGGCGAAGTGGATCGAACCCTACACCGAAGCACGCCTCGATGAGCTGGCCAAAAGCGGCGTGAAGAGGATTCTGGTGATGTGCCCGGCGTTTGTTGCCGATTGCATCGAGACGCTTGAGGAAATCGGGGATCGCGGGTTGGAACAGTTCCGCGCAGCGGGAGGAGAGGAGTTGGTGCTGGTGCCGTGTCTTAACGATGATCCGCAGTGGGCGCGGGCGTTGGCCACTCTATGCGAACGAGCGCCGCTGGCGCTTTAAAGCCAATCGCGAGCAGGCTCACTCCCACAAGTACAGCGTGAACCATGTGGGAGCGGGCTTTTGTGGCGAGGGGATTTATCCCCGTTGGGTTGCGAAGCAGCCCCAAACCCGGCCAATGCGGTGCAACTGGAAAACCGCATTGGCTGGATTTACGACTGCTGCGCAGCCGAGCGGGGATGAATCCCCTCGCCACAGGGTATTACGTCGACTGTTAGAGAAGCGGATCATCCGCCTTCTTGTGCTTCCAGCTGTCATTGCCCGGCAGCAACAGGTTCAGCGCAATCGCCACCACCGCACACAGTGCGATGCCTTTGAGGCCGAAGTCGTCTGGCCCTGTGCCGGTGCCGATCAGCACGCCGCCAATCCCGAACACCAGGGTCACCGAGACAATCACCAGATTGCGCGCCTCGCTCAGGTCGATCTTGTGGCGAATCAGCGTGTTCATGCCCACCGCCGCAATCGAGCCGAACAACAGGCACAGAATCCCGCCCATCACCGGCACCGGAATGCTTTGCAACAGCGCGCCGAACTTGCCGACAAACGCCAGGCTGATGGCAAAGATCGCCGCCCAGGTCATGATTTTCGGGTTGTAGTTCTTGGTCAGCATCACCGCGCCAGTCACTTCGGCGTAGGTGGTGTTGGGTGGGCCGCCGAACAGACCGGCTGCGGTGGTGGCAATGCCATCGCCGAGCAGGGTGCGGTGCAGGCCCGGCTTCTTCAGGTAATCGCGACCGGTCACGCTACCGACCGCAATCACGCCGCCGATGTGCTCGATGGCCGGGGCCAAGGCTACCGGGACGATGAACAGAATCGCCTGCCAGTTGAATTCCGGCGCCGTGAAGTGCGGGATCGCAAACCATGGGGCGGCGGCAATCTTCGCGGTGTCGACCACGCCGAAGTAGAACGCCATGGCAAAACCTACCAACACGCCGGAGATGATCGGCACCAGGCGGAAAATGCCTTTGCCGAACACTGCGACGATCAGGGTGGTCAGCAGCGCCGGCATCGAGATCAGCATCGCGGTCTGGTAATGAATCAGCTCGGAACCGTCGCCAGCCTTGCCCATCGCCATGTTGGCGGCAATCGGCGCCATGGCCAGGCCGATGGAGATGATCACCGGACCAATCACCACCGGTGGCAGCAACCGGTCAATGAACCCGGTGCCTTTGATCTTCACGGCCAGGCCGAGAAAGGTGTAGACGAAACCCGCCGCCATTACACCGCCCATGGTCGCTGCGAGGCCGAACTGGCCCTTGGCGAGGATGATCGGGGTAATGAAGGCAAAACTCGACGCCAGAAACACCGGCACCTGACGCCCGGTGACGATCTGGAACAAAATCGTCCCCAGACCTGCGGTGAACAGCGCCACATTCGGGTCGAGGCCGGTAATCAGCGGCATCAACACCAGGGCGCCGAACGCCACGAACAGCATCTGTGCACCCGACAGCACTGTGCGCCAGAGCGGATCGTTGAACTCTTCCTGCATGCTCAAGCGTCCTTCTGCTTGGTGCCGAAGATTTTGTCACCGGCATCGCCCAGGCCCGGGATGATGTAACCGTGCTCGTTGAGTTTTTCGTCGATGGAGGCGGTGTAGATCATCACGTCCGGGTGAGCTTTCCCGACGGCGGCGATGCCTTCAGGTGCCGCTACCAGCACCATGGCGCGGATGTCCCGGCAACCGGCCTTTTTCAGCAGGTCGATGGTGGCGACCATGGAGCTGCCGGTGGCGAGCATCGGGTCGATGATCATCGCCAGGCGTTCGTTGATTTCCGGAACGAGTTTTTCCAGGTAGGTGTGAGCTTGCAAAGTTTGTTCGTTACGGGCCACGCCTACAGCGCTGACTTTGGCGCCCGGGATCAGGCTCAGCACGCCTTCGAGCATGCCGATACCGGCGCGCAGGATCGGCACCACGGTAATTTTCTTGCCGGCGATTTTCTCCACCGACACAGTGCCGCACCAACCTTCGATATCGTAGGTTTCCAGCGGCAGGTCTTTGGTGGCTTCGTAGGTCAGCAGGGCACCGACTTCCTGAGCGAGCTCACGGAAATTCTTCGTGCTAATGTCTGCGCGGCGCATAAGGCCAAGTTTATGACGGATCAGCGGATGGCGGATCTCTTGGATGGGCATGGGGAAAGGCTCCGGCGGCGGGCAAAAAAACCGGCCTAGATTAATCTATCCGAGGGTGTTGTCCTATAGACATAAGGTACGTTAGTCCACAAACGCTTGATCTGGCCTCGCTTGATGCGTACCTTTGCCCGCTTTTCCTGAATCCGTCCCTCCCTTTACCCCCCCTGGAGAGCGCCATGCCTGCTGATCTCGAGCATATCCGTCAAATCATGCGAGAGGCTGACTGCCTGTACACCGAAGCTGAAGTCGAGGCGGCCATCGCCCGTGTCGGTGCACACATCAACGAACAGCTGGCTGATACCAACCCGGTGGTGTTCTGTGTAATGAACGGCGGCCTGATTTTCGCCGGCAAGCTGCTGACTCATTTGCACTTCCCGCTGGAAGCGTCTTACCTGCACGCCACCCGTTATCGCAACGAAACCAGCGGCGGCGACCTGTTCTGGAAAGCCAAGCCGGAAGTTTCGTTCCTGGACCGTGACGTGCTGATCATCGACGACATCCTCGATGAAGGTCACACCCTGGGCGCGATCATCGACTACTGCAAACACGCCGGCGCTCGCGCTGTGCACACAGCCGTATTGATCGACAAAGACCACGACCGCAAGGCTCGCCCGGACCTCAAAGCCGATTTCGTCGGCCTGCCGTGCATCGACCGTTACATCTTCGGTTACGGCATGGACTACAAAGGCTACTGGCGTAACGCCAACGGGATTTTTGCCGTTAAAGGCATGTAACTCCCGGCACCAATCCCTTGTGGGGGCGGGCTTGCTCGCGAAAGCGTCGGCACATTCAACATCAATGTGTCAGTAAGACCGCTTTCGCGAGCAAGCCCGCTCCCACAATGGTTCTGTGTTCTGCATCCACCGTTGTACACCCATGCTAGAGTGCTCGGCCTCGCCTCCGGAGCCCGTCATGAGTCTTTTGATCCGCAGTTGCGCCGTCCTGTTGCTGACCCTCAGCCTGCCTCTGGCCGCTGCTCCTGCGCCGATGCACGCGCAGTTTCTACCGCCGGACGACCTGACCCTGCGTGACGCTGAACCGGAGCAACAGCAACTGTTGCAGGTCACCGAGTATTCGGTGGTGGTGGGTAGCCAGCGCCAGTCCACCCAACAGCCGATTCCGGTCACGTCACCACTGCTGATCCGCCTCAAGGGCAAATCCTTGAACAAGGGCGCGAGCATCAATCAGGTGCTGGTCAACTTCGATGGTGAAAGCAAAAGCCTGAAAAAGCCGATCTACGACGAAAAAAGTAAAACCCTGACGCTCTACTACCCGCTGGCCCAATACCGGGTGGTGATCGATCTGCTGCGCAACGACACGGTGTATTGCCAGTTCCTGAGCTACGCCAACGGCCATGTCTGGGCCGATCTGCACACCGGCAGCGTTCGTTCGCGTTGAGCCCGGCGTCAAACGAGGGGTAAACTGCCCGCCCCGTGAAATGTCTGCGAGCTGGAGTCGGCAATGCGTAAAGATAAGAAGCAAGTGATTGGTGACGAGATCGGCGATGAGCAGATCAAACTGTTCCTCGATTTTGAACCGGTCGACGCCACTTCCCCGTCCCTGCACAAACTGATCAAGGCTTATCGCGGCCTGCGCATCGACGACTTCGAGCGTTTCCTGACGTTTTTCGTCGAGGCCGGGTTTGATCTGGACGGCAAAGATGAGCACGGCAATGATTTCGTCGCGGTGATCAAGGATCAGCGCAATGCGGCCGAGTACATCGAATTGATCGCCAAGGCTCGCGGTTAAGATCAAAAGCCAAGATCAGCGGCATAAAAAAACGCCCCGCTCTCAATGAGAACGGGGCGTTTTTTATGGGACCGAATCAAGCGTAGCTTTCGGTCTCGTTACTGGCTTCAACCAGTTCCAGCGCGACGTTGTTGTGCGCGTTGATCTTGCGATACAGCGCCGCGTCGGTTTCCAGGACCTTTTCCCGAGCCGGGAAGATTTCCGCCAGTTTGGCAGCCCACTCACCGGACGCTTTGTTCGGGAAGCACTTCTCGATCAGTTCCAGCATGATCGAAACGGTCACCGAAGCGCCTGGCGAAGCGCCGAGCAGGGCAGCAAGAGAACCGTCCTTGGCCGCGACCAGTTCGGTGCCGAACTGCAGAACGCCGCCCTTTTTCGGGTCTTTCTTGATGATCTGCACCCGTTGGCCGGCCACTTCCAGGCGCCAGTCTTCGGCTTTCGCTTCAGGGTAGAAGCGGCGCAGGGATTCCAGACGCTGTTCCATCGATTGCATCACTTCGCTGACCAGATACTTGGTCAGGTCCATGTTGTTTTTCGCCACGGCCAGCATCGGGCCGATGTTGCCGGCGCGTACCGACATCGGCAGATCCATGAAAGAACCATGCTTGAGGAACTTGGTGGTGAAACCGGCGTATGGCCCGAACAGCAGGGACTTCTTGCCATCGACCACGCGAGTGTCCAGGTGCGGCACGGACATCGGTGGCGAACCGACCGCTGCCTGGCTGTAGACCTTGGCCTGGTGATGCTTGACCACTTCAGGGTTGTCGCAACGCAGCCACTGGCCACTGATCGGGAAGCCGCCGAAGCCTTTGCTTTCTTCGATGCCCGACGCCTGCAACAGCGGCAATGCCGCACCGCCAGCGCCGAGGAAGACGAATTTGGCGTCGACTTCACGGGTGTTGCCGCTGTTGACGTCCTTGATACTGACGGTCCAGCCATTGGCGTTACGCTTGAGGCCAGTCACACGCTTGCAGTACTTGACCTGGGCATCGGGTGCGCTGGTCAGGTGCTTGAGCAGTTGATTGGTCAGCGCGCCAAAGTTGACGTCGGTGCCGTTCATCACGCGGGTGGCCGCGAGGACTTCGTCGGCCGGACGGCCCGGCATCATCAACGGCATCCATTCGGCCATCTTGGCCTTGTCTTCGGTGTATTCCATGTCGGCGAAGGCGTGGTGCTTGCTCAGCACGTTGAAGCGATCCTTGAGGAAGGACACGCCGCTGTCGCCTTGCACGAAGCTCAGGTGCGGCACCGGGCTGATGAAGGATTTGCACGAGCCGAAGGTGCCTTTTTTGGTCAGGTACGACCAGAACTGCTTCGACACCTCGAACTGGGTGTTGATGTGCACGGCTTTCTTGATGTCGACGGTGCCGTCGGCGGCCTGAGGCGTGTAGTTGAGCTCACACAGCCCGGCGTGACCGGTACCGGCGTTGTTCCATGGGTTGGAACTCTCCGCAGCACCGGAATCCATTAGCTCGACGACTTCCAGCTTGATCGCGGGGTCGAGCTCTTTGAGCAGTACAGCGAGGGTGGCACTCATGATGCCGGCCCCAACGAGTACTACGTCGACTGCTTCGTTATGCGCCATTTAACGCGTCTCCAAAATCTGCAGCACCAAATTGTCGGCATAGCTGCCAGGAGTGACGGGGCGTGTCAGTGATGCCCCAGGTACCCATGGCCAGGATCGCCATGTCCGAATCTTCGCAATTTTTCGCAACTTCGACGGACGCTACCGGCCGGGCCTATGAATCACATGAACTCATTTCAGCGCGCGACTGGCAATTCGACTTATGGTCGAGACATCCGTTTGTGCAACCAAATCCGTAGCGGACAGGCTTCAGGCTCCGGTGTTCGAGGAGTACTCGGTCCTGTGTCGTTGGGCTGTTTCAGACGCTAATGGTGCATGTTCAGACGCAAAACTATTCATTTGCTCGCCACACTCTTGTGAAGTTGTGAAAACCCGTTTTTTTCACGCTCTTTTGAAGACGTGAACCTCAAAAAAGGGCTGTCCCAGCCTGGCACCGTGCCCGGATGGATTGCCGCCATGGAATACATGACAGGCAAAACGGGCAAACAGCTCAGTAACCGAGCGTAATGACAGCTCTGCAGATTCGCGAAAAGTGGGGTTTTTGCTCAGGGAACAGCAAGCGCGCCAGCTTCACTCGATCTGTGTGGGCGGCTCTCTGTGGGCGGTGCGGGGTGTCAATACCGAGGCATTAACGATGCTGCGAGGCCCGATCAGGAGACGTCCTTATAATCGGGGTGAGATTGTATCTAAGAAACGCAGGGAAATGGACGTGTTTAATGACTTTTATTAGGCGTCTGGTCAGGTGGTCAACAGCTGTTGAGCGCGTGCGCGTGGCTGGCGCTGGCTGATGCGGGCGCTGGCGGGCAGGGGATGGTGCAGCCAGTTGAGGCGGATTTCTTCAATTTCGACCCAGCCATCGCCCATGGGCTGGAGGCTGCACTGCTTGAAAGCCTGGCAGTGGCCGTTGCGGTCGAGCAGGGCAAAGCTGCGGTGCAATGGGCGTGGTGCGAACAGCGAGATCAGATAACGCATGGCGAAGTACCTTGTGGGGGCTGCTGTGAAGAATGCCCGCGAGCCGTGACGTGCAAGTGTAAGGACGGTGACATATTTGTGACAGGATCCGCGGTCTGAAGGGTTCGTCAGAGATTTCAGTAATGTTTGTAGTCCCCTAGTTCGTCGCAGGCGCCCACCGCTATACTGCGAGCACTGTTAGTGCCTGATTCTGGAGAGAAGAGCATGTTGCAACGCCTGTTGTTCGGTTTGATCACTGTGACCAGTTTGACCCTGGTTGGCTGCGCCCACAGCCCGCAACAACTGAGCCCGGAACCGAAGCTGACCACTCAGCTGGCGCCGGTTGGCCATGGCCAGCAGGTTGTGGTGCGTGTGGTGGATGGCCGTCCGTCGCCAACCCTGGGAACCCGTGGCGGTCTGTACCCTGAGACCAGCGCGATCACCGTGCAGGGCGCGCAGATTCTGCCGAAGCTGCAAGCCCAGGCTGAAGCCGCCGTGCGTTTGCTGGGTTTCACCCCGGTGTCCAACGGCATGAACGCGCCGCAGTTGACCGTGACCCTGGCGGAGCTGAGTTATCAGTCGCCTAAAGAAGGCATGTATGTGACTGAAGCGACCATCGGCGCGACCTTCCGCTCTGATGTGCAGAACGCCAACCGTCGTTACAGCGGCCGTTACGGTGCTTCCCTGGATCAGCGTTTCGGTATGGCGCCGAACCAGGAAACCAACACCAAACTGGTCAGCGATGTGTTGAGCGACGCGCTGACGCGCCTGTTCAAGGACCCGACCGTGGGTCAGATGCTCGGCGAATAACCTTTCGCGAGATTCAAAAAAAGCCCGGTGCCAGTGATGGTTCCGGGCTTTTTTGTGTCTGCGATTTTTTGTGGGTGACGCCGACCCAATGTAGGAGCGGGCTTGCTCGCGAAGAGGGTGTGTCAGTCAACATCAATGCAGCTGACCCACCGCTTTCGCGAGCAAGCCCGCTCCCACATGGGATTGGCGGAGGCCACATAATGACCGATCAACTCTGAACCCTGTAGGAGCGAGGCTTGCCCGCGAAGGGACCGAACATTCAACATTAGTGTCGACTGACACACCGCTTTCGCGGGCAAGCCTCGCTCCTACATGGATCTAAAGCATCACGCTGCTTCTGAGTAAAAATCCAGCACACTCACGCCGGTCAGCAAATCCGTCTCCGGCAAGTCCGCATGTTGATGCCCGCCCAATGCGCAATACACCAGCCAGTGGCGGTCCTGGACGTTGAAGGCAAGGCTGCCAACGAGATTCTGCTGTTCGTCGCTTTGGGCGATGAGGTAGAGGCGGTCCTGGTTTTCGGCGTGCAGCATGTTGAACTCTGTGTGGGTTTCGAGGGGCGCCAGACTGGCGCATTCAGATGACGATGCTGTGACGCCGGACAGGTATCGGCCAAGTGGTGCGTTATTTGTCGCAAAGGTGAGGGCAGGCGGGCAGGCTTTCGGTAGAATCCACGCCGCAGTCGTCGGTCCGGCGCCTGCCACCCTGGTTCTGCCCGAGGTCCGTGATGTCGTTGCATTTGATTTCGCTGTTTACCAACCATCCCGCCAAATTGATCAACTTGCTGGCCTTGCTGCTCGCCTTCCCGGGCAGTTGGTTGTTGCACGCCACTCGTCGCCGTGAACAGCGCGCCATGGCCAGTATTGCCGCCCAGCGTCAGGCGCAACCCAATGCCGAGCCGATGCTGGATTGGGCGACGTTGCGCATGAACCGGTTTTTCTATCGTTTTGGTTTTGCCTGCCTGGGCCTGGCCCTGATCGTCTCCTGGATCAGCACCCGCTACTAAAATCAAAAGATCGCAGCCTTCGGCAGCTCCTACATAGGAACACAATCCCCTGTAGGAGCTGCCGAAGGCTGCGATCTTTTGATCTTGCTGTTGAATTTACAACGGCAACCCGGCCTTCACCCGATACTGATTCCTCACCGGCGTCGCATATTGCAGCACCATGAACGGCCGATGCTCCTCAGGGCAGGCTTCCAGGCGTCGCTGCCATTCTTCCTGAGCCTTGGCCAGTTCATCCGCCGCAAACACTTCGGTCGCTTTCGGCACCTGCAGTTGCGGATCCGCGTCCTTCCACATGGCGTACGCCAGGTAGTGCACCGGGAACAACCGGTAGCCGCCGAGGATCTGCCGGTCCATCTCGATCGCCAATTGCTTGGTGTCATCGAACAGCTCGGTGATCGGCGTGGCAAAGTTCACGTGGACTCGGCCCTTGTAGCCGGTGATGCCCTTGGCGATGCTCACGTCGTCCTCGCCCGGCACTTTGGTGTAACTGCCGGTGGTCGCGCGGATAAACAGCTCGCGGGCCTTGGCCTGGTCGCACGGGTCGTATTCGTAGCTGATCGACACCGGGGTGACGTTCAGCGACTGAATGACCTCGCCGAACGGCTCGTCCTTGCGGCTCATGTGGAACATCTTGAGGATCGCCGACTCGGTACGGTCGTCGCCGTCCTTGGCCCGGCCTTCGGCCTGGGCGATCCAGATCGAGGCGCAGTCTTTGCGGATCGAGTGGTTGATGTAGGCCGACAGCAGCTGATAAGCGGCCATCTTCTCGCGGCGACCGGTGATCGAACGGTGCACGATGAAGCTCTTGTTCAGGCGCATCAAATCGCTGACGAAGGGCTTTTGCAGCAGATTGTCGCCAATGGCAATGCGCGGGGTCGGCAGGCCAGCGTGGTACACGGCATAGTTGACGAAGGCCGGGTCCATCACGATGTCGCGGTGGTTGGCGATGAACAGGTAAGCGCTGCCAGATTTGAACTGCTCGACGCCGGTGTAAGTCACGCCGTCGGTGGCGCGTTCGATGGTGTGGTCGACATAAACTTCGACTTTGTCCTGCAATGTGGCCACCGAATTGACGCCGGCGAACTCACGGCGCAGCCGATGAGCTATAAGAGGTTTGAGCATCCAGCCGAAAGCACCGGCGTAACGCGGGAAGCGGAAGTGGATGAGAATATCTAGAAGCGCCTTGTCGCCGAGCAGCCGTGCCAGCACCGCTGGGACTTCGCTGTCGTCGTAAGGTCGGATGGCATCGAATTCGCCCATCATGCTCTCTTGTTAGAAACGGCTAGGGTAAGTAAAGGTTTTGATCGAAAACCAACGGGGCACGGTCTGAAAAGTTAGCCAGACAAAAATAGCCCTGCAAATAGACCGGCGATTATACGCACAAGTCACTTGGGAGACCGCGATGCTGGAAAGCGCAGTGTATGAATGTCCGTATTGTGGTGAGGAGGTTGAGACTTCCGTGGATCTGTCGGGTGGTGATCAGACCTACATCGAGGACTGTCAGGTGTGTTGTAAGCCGATCAAGTTTGTATTGCAGGTTGACGGAGAGGAATGGCACCTCGAAGTCTTCAGCGAAAACGAGTGAGGGGCGCGTATGCAGCGAATCTACGAACCGGAAAACCTGATGGAAGGTGAATTGCTGCAAAGCATGCTCGCCAGCGAGGGCATCGAGGCGCATCTGGTGGGGCGTGATTTGCTCGGCGGCACGGGCGAGTTGCCGATTTACGGGTTGCTGGGATTGTCAGTGGATAACGACCAGGCGCAATACGCCCGAGAGCTGATCACCGCCTACAATGCCGCGCTGCCGATGCCCGGTGATGAACCGGAAAGTTTTCCCGGCACCCTGGTCTGTTAGGCTGACGTTCGTTTTATCAAGAGTCGTGTTGCCCCATGTGTGGACGTTATGCCCTGTTTCGCTGGAACCCCGCCTTCGCGGCCCTGCCTGGCTTTCCCGCCGATCAGCAGGCCCAGTGGAATATTTCTCCCAACGATTCGGTGTTGATGCTGCGTGCCGGCACCAGCGGCCAGCGTGAACTGGCCCGTGCCCGCTGGGGCCTGACGCCGCCGTGGCTGACCGACCTGTCGCGCACGCCGGCCCATGCCCGGGCCGAAACCGTCGCCGAACAACCGATGTTCCGCCAGGCGTTGCGCGAGCGCCGTTGCCTGTTGCCGGCCAATGGTTTCTACGAGTGGCGCGGCACCCAGCGCAAACGTCCGTATTGGCTGACGCCGGGGGAGGGCTCGGCGCTGTTTTTCGCGGCGATCTGGGAAGCGTATCCGGTGCAGGAACAGGTGTGGCTGAGCACGGCGGTGATCACTCAGCCGGCGGCGAGTCAGCGTCGGCCGTTGATTCTGGATGAGGCGGGGCAAGCCGCCTGGCTTGATCCCGAGACGCCGTTGCATGTGTTGCAGGGGTTGCTGGCCAGTGAGCCCGCCCCATTGCGTGAGCGGGTACTGGCGAATCTGGTGAATGATCCGAAGCTGAATGGGCCGGAGTGTCTGACCCCCGGCTGATTGGGCGTCTGTTCCGACGCCTTCGCGAGCAAGCCCGCTCCCACAGGGATTTGTGAACGCCACAGATCCAATGTGGGAGCGGGCTTGCTCGCGAAGAGGGCCTCGGATCAAACCTTGAACTGATTGATCAACCGCCGCTGCTGTTCCGCCAACTTGGTCAGATCCGCACTCGCCGCGCTCGATTCATCCGCCCCGCCCGCCACTTCATTGGCCACTTGCCCAATGTTGATCACGTTCCGGTTGATGTCGTCAGCCACCGCACTCTGTTCCTCCGCGGCGCTGGCAATCTGCGTGTTCATGTCGTTGATTACCGACACTGCTTGAGTAATCGTCTCCAGCGCCTCGGCCGCTTTCGCCGCGTGCTGCACGCTTTCGTCGGTACGGTTCTGACTGTCTTCCATGACCCGCACCACATCGCGGGTGCCTTGTTGAAGTTGCTGGATCATGGTCTGGATTTCTTCGGTGGCCTTCTGGGTCTTCTGCGCCAGGTTGCGTACTTCATCGGCCACCACCGCAAAACCACGGCCCTGTTCACCGGCGCGGGCCGCTTCGATGGCCGCGTTCAAGGCCAGCAGATTAGTCTGCTCGGCGATCCCGCGAATGGCGGTGAGGATCGCGTTGATGTTCTCGCTGTCCTTGGCCAGGGTTTGCACCACGGCCACCGCTTTACCGATTTCCACCGCCAGCACGCCAATCGAATTCGAGGTGTCGCGCACAATCTGCATGCCTTGGGCTGCCGCCTGATCGGCATGACTGGCCGCCTGCGCCGCGGACGTCGCGTTACGCGCCACGTCTTGAGCGGTGGCGGTCATTTCGTGCACCGCCGTGGCGACCTGATCGATCTCGGCCATTTGCTTGTGCACGCCGATATTGGTGCGAATCGCAATGTCGGCGGTGTGTTCCGACGAATCGCTGACACTCTGCACCGACGTCACCACTTGGGTGATCATCGCCTGCAACTTGGCCAGGAAGGTGTTGAAGCCTTTGGCGATCGAGCCCAATTCGTCGGTGCGGTCGCTGGTCAGGCGTCGAGTGAGGTCGCCTTCGCCCTGAGCGATGTCGTCGAGCATGGCCACCATTTGCTTGAGCGGACGGGCAATGCCGTGGCCCACCAGCCAGATCACCAGCAAGCCGATACCGGCAATCAGCAACCCGACCATGGCCATGCCGAAAGTGTCGGATTTGCGCTGTTTATCCAGATCGCCTTGTAGTTTTTGCAGGTCCGCCATCACTGCGTTCAGCGGCAATTGCAGCATCAGCGTCCAGCGGGCGTCGGTCTGGCCGATGCCGAATGGCAGGTACAACTCGATCCGGCCCTGGGCCTTGTCGACCGTGTAAGTCACTTCGCCGCGCTTGAGATTGGACATATTGGCGATCTGCTGGCTGTCGAGGATGTCGCTGACCTTCTCGCCGAATTTGCTCGGGTCCTTGGTGTAGGCGACGATTCGGCCATTGCCGCCGATCAGCGCCATCACGCCTGAGCCGCCATACAGTTTCTGGTTGGCGCCCAGCAGCATTTCCTGGATGAAGTTCACCGACAGGTCCGCGCCGACGATGCCCTGAAAGGTGCCGTTGAGCATGATCGGTTCAATAAAGGAGGCGAGCATGACGATTTTGTCGCCGACCTTGTAGGGCGCCGGATCGATCACGCAGGATTTCCTGGTTTCTTTCGAGCACAGGTAGTACTCGCTGGCGCGCACGCCGGTGGACAGGGTTTTCTGGTCGTCGACGTCCACCAGTTTGTCCAGGCCCAGGCTGCCATCCTCGTTGCGGAACCACCACGGCAGGAAACGCCCGTTGGCGGCGTCGATGCCGACCACCTTGGTGTCGACGTAGGCCGCGTCGTTATGGTCCAGTGCGTTTTTTTCCCAGCCGATGTAGGTGCCGAGGATTTTCGGGTTCTTGGTGACGTTTTCCTTGATCAGGCTGATCAACTGCTCACGGCTGAGATTCAGTTGCGGCTGGCCATCAGCCCCCGGCGTGCCGATCAGTTCATTAACGCGCACCAGTCCGCCGGCAATCAGCAGCGGCGCTTCGAGTTCGCGCTGAATCTGGCTGACCTGAGTCTGCGCCAGGGACGTCAGGCGTTGCTCGATGACTTGTTCGAACTGCGCCTGGGTCCGCTCCTGGACCATGTCTTGCGTCCGGGCACCGGAAAACAGCGCGTACAGCACCAGGGCGGCAACAACGCTGAGGACGATAGCGCCGGCAAGGGCCGCCACGGAAAACTGGATCGACTTGAATTTCATGGGGGCTCCGCACGCAAGAGGACGTCTGCGTTGGGGTATCGGCAGGTGGGCCAATGGACATGAGCCCAAGGGGGCGAATTGACCCTTTTGGATGTGCCCGTGTCGCATTCAGGCAGGCGCAGAACCTTTGCGCAGCAGGGCAGTCAGTTCAGTATGAATTTTTTCCACTACAGTCTGCCTTTCGCAGAGTGCGGATATCGGGAGTTACGGGATGAACAAGTCACTGATGGCGGGTGTGCTGGGCTCGGTGCTGTTGCTCAATGGCTGCGAGACGGTGAACACGACGAGTGCCGGTGAGGTGGGTGTCGTTCGTCAGCAGCGGATGTTCAGCCTGGTGTCGAGCGAGCAGGTCAATCAAGCGTATGCCCAGGATTACCAGCAGACCCTGGGTGATGCGAGCAGCAAGAATGTGCTCGACAAAACCAGCGCCGATGCCAAACGTATTCAGGTGATCGCCGATCGGTTGATCGCCCAGGCGCCGACATTCCGGCCGGACTCCGCGCAATGGAAATGGGAAGTCAATCTGATCAAGAGCGATGAGCTCAATGCCAACTGTGGTCCTGGCGGCAAGATCATCGTTTACACCGGTCTGCTCGACAAACTGCAACTGACCGACGATGAAGCGGCCGCAGTGATGGGGCATGAAATTGCCCACGCTTTACGCGAACACGGTCGCGAGGCCTTGTCGAAGTCGTATGGCGTGCAAATGGCGCAACAGATGGCGATAGCGGCGGGTGCGCCGCCTGCATTGGTGGAGGTGGGAAACAATGGTGTAAACCTGTTGATGACGTTGCCCAACAGCCGCGCCAATGAAAACGAAGCCGACCTGATCGGTCTGGAACTGGCGGCTCGCGCCGGCTACAACCCGAATGCCGCAATCACCTTGTGGAACAAGATGAGCAAGGCTTCCGAAGGTTCGTCGCCGGAATTCATGAGCACTCACCCGGCGTCGACCAGTCGGATTGCTTCGCTGCAGGCAGCGATTCCGAAGGTGATGCCGTTGTACGAGAAAGCTGCGAAGTCCTGATATTCATGGGGCGAGGCTGCTGACGCCTTCGCGAGCAAGCCCGCTCCCACATTGGATCACCAGTGCTCACAAATATTGTGGCCACCGAGATTCCCCTGTGGGAGCGGGCTTGCTCGCGAAGAACGATAACGCGGTCTACCGACCTACGCCGTCAAACCCACCCACTGCTCTGCATCGCCTTGTACACCGCGACAATCGCCAGCACAAAGAACGCCGCTGCCGCCAGGCGACGAATCAAGGTCAATGGCAGTTTGTCCGCCGCAAAGTTACCGGCCAATACCACTGGCACGTTGGCGATCAACATACCGGCGGTGGTGCCGATGATCACCAGCCACAGGTCCGGGTATTGCGCGGCGAGCATCACGGTGGCGACCTGGGTTTTGTCGCCCATTTCGGCGAGGAAGAACGCGATCAGCGTGGTCAGGAACGGCCCGAACTTGCGGGCGGTACTGGCTTCGTCGTCGTCCATCTTGTCCGGCACCAGGGTCCACAATGCCGTTGCGGTAAAGCTCGCGGCGAGGATCCAGTGCAGCGTCGCATTCGTGAAGAAGCTACCAAACCAGGCACCTACCGCACCGGCTGCCGCGTGGTTGGCCAGCGTCGCGGCGACGATACCGGCGATGATTGGCCAGGGTTTGCGAAAGCGCGCGGCGAGAATGAGCGCGAGCAGTTGCGTCTTGTCGCCGATTTCGGCCAAGGCAACGATTGCGGTAGGAACGAGAAGAGAATCCAGCATCAGGGTTTTCCTAAGGGGCGGGTCGACACGGCTATGACACGTACAGCCTTCCCGCCCCGGGTAAGGTGTTCGTGTCATAGGTCTTGTCAAACCCTGGCGATCCGTCTGTGCGGACGCTTAGGTCGCATACGCCATGGTCTGTTGACCAAGTATGTTGACGTATGCCGGACGAGCATGGCGCTCGTGGGAGACTACTCCCCTAGGACGGAGCGGATTCTGCCTAGGCAAATCCGATTGGGCAAGCCTCTTTTTTAAAAGAAGTTTCAGCCGCGTTTGGCCCGGTAGATCCGGAAACCCTGTCCTTCAGCCTTGATCGCACACACGCCGAGGTGCTCTTCGATCAGCGGTTGATACTTCAGGAAGCTGTTCGCAACCAGGCGCAGTTCGCCACCGTTTTTCAGATGTTTGGCTGCTTTTCGCAGCAAGTTCTCGGTCGCGAAATAATCTGTGTGCACCCCGACATGGAACGGTGGGTTACTCAAAATCGCACTCAAACCCATCGGCGCGGCATCGATGCCATCACCGGTAATCACCTCGGCTTCCAGACCGTTGGCGGCCAATGTCAGACGACTGCTGGCGGCGGCAAACGCATCCACGTCGAGCAACGTGACCTGATTGTGTGGATAACGACGCTTGACCGCCGCGCCCAACACGCCGGCACCGCAACCGAAGTCCAGCAAGTGGCCGCTCGGCAATTTGTCCAGATGCTCCAGCAACAGCGCGCTGCCGCGATCCAGGCGACCGTGGCTGAAGACGCCCGGCAGGCTGATGACTTTCAGCGGCCCTTCGGCCAGTGGCAGTTCGTATTCCTGGGCCAGGCTTTCCAGCGACTTGGCTTCTGGCGCATTGGCGACGGTGACCTGCCACAGTTGGCAATGCCGTGCGCTGTCGAGCTTGCGCGGTTTGCCGAACGGGTTCAGTTGCTTGGCCGCGCCTTCGATACCGCTGCGTTTTTCGCCGACCAGGTACAACTCGCGCCCGGCCAGACGTGAGGCGAGGGCGTTGAGGATGTAGTCGGTCAAATCCTTGGACTTGGGCAGAAACACCACGGCGGTTTCGAATTCGCGCTCGGGCGCATTCACGCCAAACTGGCTGCGATCGGCGAAGCGTGCGTCCAGTGTCGCTTGATCGCCGGCATGCCAGCACCAGCCGTGGGCGTCGGGCAGGCGGCCCAGCAAGTCGTCGGCGGGCAAACCGGCCAACAACACCGAACCCTGGAACAACTCGGCCTGACGAAGCAGTACTTCACTGCGCGGATCCATACTCTGCTCCTTGAAAAAAAGTGCGGCAGTTTATCAACTGACGACCCGCAGCGCTGTACCGCTGAAGAACGCCTGAGCGTTTTCGGTCAATTGCCCAACGATCCGCTGCCGCGCTTCGCGACTGCCCCAGGCGTTGTGCGGGGTGACGATCAGTCGAGGGATGTCGTGGGCCAGCAGCGGATTGCCAGCGGTCGGTGGTTCGACGCTCAGCACATCGGTGGCGGCGCCGCCCAAATGACCGTTGCGCAACGCATCGGCCAGTGCCTGTTCGTCGATCAAGCCACCGCGGGCGGTGTTGACCACGAAGGCACCGGGTTTCATCGAGGCCAGCTCACGGGCGCCGATGAAGTGGCGGGTGTGTTCGTTGAGCGGGCAGTGCAGAGTCAGCGCGTCGATTTGCGGCAGCAGTTCATTCAGCGGCAAGCGATCCGGGCGGGCAGGGCGACCTGGAATCTGCCCCAGCACTACGCGCATGCCGAAGGCTTCGGCCAGCCGTGCGACGGCGCCACCCAGTTCACCGTGGCCGAGCAGGCCGAGGGTTTTGCCTTCCAGTTCGACGATCGGGTAATCCAGCAGGCAGAACTGTTTCGCTTGCTGCCAGCGACCTTCGCCGACGGCTTTCTGGTAGTCCGCCAGGCGTGTCGCCAAATTGAGCAACAGCATGATCGTGTGCTGGGCCACCGACGGCGTGCCGTAACCCTGGCAGTTGCAAACGGTGATCCCGTGGGCGCGGGCGGCGGCCAGATCGACGTTGTTGGTGCCGGTGGCGGTGATCAGGATCAGCTTTAATTCAGGGTTGGCGGCCATGGCGGCGGCATCGATCAGGATCTTGTTGCTGATGGCGACGGTGGCGCCCTTGAGGCGCTCGATCACTTGGTCCGGTGTGGTTTGGGCGAACAACTGCAAATCGCTGAAGCACTCGCGCAAGGGGCTCAGGTCGAGGTCGCCCAGATCCAGGGACGGGTGGTCGAGGAAAACGGCGCGGCGAGAGTTCGTCATCAACTGTACCTTTTGTGCAATGAACTGAAGGCGTAATCTGCCGAGCCTACCAGATGAAACAAATGGTTACGCACTGGCTGAAAGTCACTCGGTTGAGACTTTGAAGTACGGCGCAGTCCTGTGGCGAGGGTGCTTGCCCCCGTTGGGGCGCGAAGCGGCCCCTTTCAACAGCAACCCGGCTTCATCAGGTGTACCGAGTGCACCGATTTACGGCTGCTTCGCAGCCGAACGGGGGCAAGCCCCCTCGCCACAGGTTTTATGCAAGCCATAGAAATTGAGTTTGCTTCAGTTTATTTATTGACCACGTCGCCCTAGAGGAGCCCCCATGTACTGGACAGAGTTTTTGACCGTTGCCCTGATTCACCTGCTGGCCGTCGCCAGCCCCGGCCCGGACTTTGCCGTGGTGGTGCGTGAGAGCGTGACCCACGGTCGACGTGCCGGGACCTGGACCGCGCTGGGTGTGGGGTCGGCGATTTTCCTCCACGTTGGCTATTCGCTGCTGGGCATCGGCCTGATCGTGTCCCAGTCGATCGTGCTGTTCAACGCCTTGAAATGGGCCGCCGCCGCGTACCTGCTGTACATCGGTTTCAAGGCCCTGCGGGCACAACCGGCCAAACCCGTGGCGGACGATTTGCACAAGGAAGTCGGCGAGCGCACTGCTCGCGGCGCCTTCACCTCAGGCTTCGTGACCAATGGCCTGAACCCGAAAGCCACGCTGTTTTTCCTGTCGCTGTTCACCGTGGTGATCAACCCGCACACGCCGCTGGCCGTGCAGGCTGGTTACGGGGTTTATCTCGCGGTGGCGACGGCGTTCTGGTTCAGCCTGGTGGCAATGCTGTTCAGCCAGCAGCGCGTACGCGCCAGTTTCGCCCGCATGGGCCATTGGTTCGACCGGACCATGGGCGCGGTGCTGATCGCCATCGGCGTGAAACTCGCGTTCACCGAGATGCATTGATAGCACCCTGAAAATAACGACCCTGATCCTTGTAGGAGCTGCCGAAGGCTGCGATCTTTTGATCTTAACGGTACTGAAACGCCGAAGATCAAAAGATCGCAGCCTTCGGCAGCTCCTACACGGGATTGAGTTCGCTCAATTTGTTCAACGCACTCAGGTATTCCCGAGGGTTCTCCCCGAGCAAGCGGCGGAACATCGCGCTGAACGCCCGGGCGCTGCCGTAGCCCAGATCCTGCGCCACGTTCTGCACGCTTTCACCGACGAGCAGGCGCGGCAGGGCTTCCATCAGGCGCAGTTGCTGGCGCCAGGCATTGAAATTCATCTTCAGTTGTTGCTGGAACAGCCGCGCCAGGGTTCGTGAACTGGCGCCGACCTGCTGGGCCCAGTCTTCCAGCGTGTTGGGGTGGTCCGGTGTGCGCAGCAGTGCCAGGCAGATGCCTTGCAGGCGCCGGTCCTCGGGCATAGGGATATGAAGGGGAAGGTTTTCCAGGCCGGCGATTTCTTCCAGCATCAACTTCTGGATCAACGGATTTCCCGCGTGTTGCGGGCCTTGCACTGCCCGCAGGATCAACTCGCGCAGCAACGGCGTAACGGCCAGCACGCAGCATTGTTGTAGGCTCGGCGGCGACAGTTCCGGAGCAATGAACAGCGAGCGCATACGCACCTCACCGGACATGAAAATCTCATGGGCCACCATGGGTGGAATCCACACCGCCCGGGTCGGCGGAATCACCCAGGCGCCCTGCGCCGTGACCACCCGCATGGTCCCGCAAACGGCATAGAGCAACTGTGCTTCGCGATGTTGATGTAGCTCTTGGTGAGCGCCATCCATGTAATCGCGCGGATAGGCGCTGACCGGGCCGTGCTGGAAGTGGCTGATTAACATGTCGGTTCCGATGACTTTGTTGTCAGGAATACGCTTTTTCGCCAACTTAGCATAAGCCGCTCACTACAACGTAAAGCGTGCCGCGATGAACCAATCCAGAAACGTCATCCGCTACATCAACGCAGCCCATGTGATCGACCACATGTTCATGCTGATCTTTCCCGCCGCCATTCTTGGCATGACCCAAGCCTTCGCCCTGGATTACGCCGCGCTGATCGGCCTGTCCTTGGGCGGCTTCATTGCCTTCGGCGCCTGTTCGCTACCGGCCGGTTGGCTGGGTGATCACTGGAGCCGGCGGAAGATGATGCTGGTGTTTTTCTTCGGAATTGGCGCCTCGGCAATCTTTACCGGGTTGAGCACCCGCGCACCCATGTTGGTACTGGGCCTGACGCTGATCGGGATCTTCGCCGCGATTTATCATCCGGTGGGCACTGCGATGCTGGTGGCCTATGCACAGAACCGTGGCCGGGAAATCGGCATCAACGGTATGTGGGGCAACCTTGGCGTGGCGTTTTCGGCGCTGATCACCGTGTTGCTGGTGGCGCAGTTCGGCTGGCGTTCGGCGTTCATTCTGCCGGGCGTGGTGGCGATTGTTCTGGGCATCGGTTTTGCCTTGCAGGTGCGTGAAGAGCCGATTCCCAAGCGTCCCCATACGCCGCTCAAAGGCGCGGCCGGCCAGCGGATTTCCATGGTCATGGTGTTCGGTGTGCTGGCCCTGGCCACGGCGACCGGCGGCGTGGTGTTCAACGCCACGACCATGACCTACCCGAAACTGTTTCAAGAGCGCCTGCACGATCTGTTTGCTTCGCCGCAAATCCTGGGCGTTGTGGTCAGCCTGGCGTATGCCTTCGGCGCCGTGGCGCAGTTGAGCATCGGCCGGGTCCTGCATCGTTTCAGTCTGAAATGGCCGTTCCTTGTGTTGACGTTGTGCCAGGCGCCGCTGCTGTTCGGATTGGCCTACGTGGATGGCTGGGCCGTGATTGCACTGGGCGCGGCGTTCATGTTCGTGGTGTTTGGCCAGGTCACGGTGAATGACGCGATGGTCGCCAACTTCGTCGCGCCGCAGTGGCAATCCCGGGTTTTTGCGCTGCGTTACTGTTTATCGTTCGGTGCCAGTGCTACTGCGATTCCGCTAATTTCGTTCGTCGAACCACGCCAGGGATTTGTAGGGCTTTACCTGATATTGGCGGGTTTTGCGGCGTTGACCTTCGTCGCTGCACTGGTTTTCCCACGGACGCCGTCTGAGGCTGCTGTAGGGCAAACGGCGTAACCGGTGACGAAATCCTGCAAATGCTGGCGCAAAGCTAGCATTTGTACCGCTGTGCAAATCATTCCTTTGACTGATTTGGCTGCGGTATAACGGCTCTAGAGTAATGATCTTTAATAGCCAACACCGTGTAGTCAGAAAAGGGATTCTTATGTTGCAGACTCGCGTTATTCCGCCAGCCGAAGGCGCTTACCAGTATCCGTTGCTGATTAAACGACTGCTGATGTCCGGCGCTCGTTACGAGAAAACCCGCGAGATCGTGTACCGCGACCAATTGCGCTACAGCTACCCGACGTTGATCGAGCGGGTCGCACGGTTGGCCAACGTGTTGACGGCGGCCGGGGTCAAGGCCGGGGATACCGTGGCGGTGATGGACTGGGACAGCCATCGCTACCTGGAATGTATGTTCGCCATCCCGATGATTGGCGCGGTTATTCACACGATCAACGTGCGGCTGTCACCGGAACAGATCCTCTACACCATGAACCACGCCGAGGACCGCTTCGTGCTGGTCAACAGCGAGTTCGTCGGGTTGTATCAAGCCATCGCCGGGCACCTGACCACGGTTGAGAAAACCCTGCTGTTGACCGACCTGCCAGAGAAAACCGCCGATTTGCCGAACCTTGTCGGTGAATACGAGCAACTGCTGGCCGCCGCGAGCACGCAGTACGACTTCCAGGATTTCGACGAAAACTCCGTCGCGACCACGTTTTACACCACAGGTACTACCGGCAATCCGAAAGGCGTGTACTTCACCCATCGGCAACTGGTGCTGCACACCATGGGCGTGTCGACGATCATGGGTTCCATCGACAGCGTGCGGCTGTTGGGTACCAACGACGTCTATATGCCGATTACGCCGATGTTCCATGTGCACGCCTGGGGCTTGCCGTATGTGGCGACGATGCTCGGGCTCAAGCAGGTTTATCCCGGCCGCTACGACCCGGAATACCTGGTGGAGCTGTGGCGCAAAGAGAAGGTCAGCTTTTCCCACTGCGTGCCGACCATCCTGCAAATGGTCCTCAACGCCAAGGCTGCGCAGAACGTCGATTTCGGCGGCTGGAAAATCGTCATTGGCGGCAGTGCGCTGAACCGCACGTTGTACGAGTCTGCCAAGGCCAAGGGTATTCAATTGACCGCCGCTTACGGCATGTCGGAAACCGGGCCGTTGGTCTCGTGCGCTCACCTCAACGACGAGTTGATGGCCGGCACCGAAGACGAGCGCACCACCTATCGAATCAAGGCCGGCGTGCCGGGTCCCTTGGTGGACGCGGCGATCATCGACAGCGATGGCAACTTCCTGCCCGCCGATGGCGAGACCCAGGGCGAACTGGTGCTGCGTGCGCCGTGGCTCACCGAAGGTTATTTCAACGAGCCCCAGAAGGGCGCCGAGCTCTGGGCCGGCGGCTGGTTGCACACCGGCGACGTGGCGACGCTGGACAGCATGGGCGTGATCGACATCCGTGACCGGATCAAGGACGTGATCAAGACCGGCGGCGAGTGGATCTCGTCCCTGGACCTCGAAGATCTGATCAGCCGTCACGCAGCGGTACGTGAAGTAGCAGTGGTGGGCATTGCCGATCCGCAGTGGGGCGAGCGCCCGTTTGCCTTGCTGGTGATCCGCGAGGGCCATGTGATCGGGGCCAGGGAACTCAAGGAACACCTCAAGCCGTTCGTTGAGTTGGGGCACCTGAGCAAGTGGGCGATCCCGAGCCAGATTGCCCTTGTTACTGAAATTCCCAAGACCAGTGTCGGCAAGCTCGACAAGAAGCGTATCCGCCTCGACATCACCGAATGGCAGGCCAACAACAGCACCTTCCTCTCGACGCTTTAAGCGTTATCTGAGCTCCACTGGCGTGCCCGAAAAGGCACGCCAGCCCCACCAAGCAAGCGCTTGGCTTGTTAAATCCAAATTTTCAGCCATCCTTGCCGTGCCGACATGTGTCGGACTGGCGAAAGGACTGTTCCAGAGTGGCCGGCAGCTGCAAATCACACTTTAGAGGGATCAAGCCGTACTACCTGCTGGCTATAGTCCGCTCAAGGATTTTTAAGAACGGAGCAAACGCACAAACGGGGCGATGCACATTTGGATTGACGTCGGGATCTCTTGGCTCCCGGTCACCCACAACGTTTTTAAAAGTACTCACTGCCATAACAATAATGCACATGGAGTAGCGTCGATGACATCAGTAAACCAGTTCTGGCGCCGGGCGAAATTGCCGCTGGCGGTCAGTCTTGCTTCTACGCTCGCCGGGCCCGCATTCGGCGTCAGTTTCAATATCGGTGAAATCGAAGGTCAGTTCGACTCGTCGCTCTCCCTGGGCATGAGTGTTTCGACCCAGCAGCCGAACAAGGACCTTATTGGTGTCAACAACGGTGGCAAGGGCTTGTCCCAAACCTCCGATGACGGTCACGCGAACTTCAAGAGCGGGCAAGCCTTCTCGAAGATCTTCAAAGGCATCCATGACCTTGAATTGAAATACGGCGATACCGGCGTGTTCGTGCGGGGCAAATACTGGTACGACTTCGCGCTGCAAAACCAGGACCTGGAATTCAAGAACGTCAGCAACGATCACCGGGATGAAGCGGCCAAGTCATCGGGCGGCCAGATCCTCGACGCCTTCATTTACCACAACTACTCCATTGCCGATGAGCCGGGTTCGGTGCGTCTGGGCAAGCAGGTTGTGAACTGGGGTGAAAGTACTTTCATTGGCGGCGGTATCAACTCGATCAACCCGATCGACGTGTCCGCGTTCCGTCGTCCAGGTGCCGAGATCAAGGAAGGCCTGATCCCGGTCAACATGTTCTACGTGTCCCAGAGCCTTACCGAAAACCTGTCGGCCGAGGGCTTCTATCAGCTTGACTGGCAAAAGACCGTCACCGATAACTGCGGCACGTTTTTCTCTCAGCCCGACATCGTGACCACCGGTTGCGATGACAACCTGCGGGTACTGAACAAGAGTTCGACGATTCCAGGCGTGGCGCTCGGTCCATTGGCCGCTGCCAATGTCGACGTCAACGACGAAGGCGTTCTGGTGCGCCGCGCCCCTAACCGCAACGCGCGGGACAGTGGGCAGTTTGGTGTTGCCGCCAAGTACATGTTCGATCCGCTGGCCACCGAATTCGGTGCCTACTTCATGAACTACCACAGCCGTGCGCCGATCTTCAGCGCCACGGGTGCGCCACAGTCGGTCTATAACGGCGTCAAGGCACTGCCAGGCCCGTTCCAGGCACTGGGGCCTTTGGTGGTTGCGGGTAACTCGGAATACTTCATCGAGTACCCAGAAGACATTCGTCTGTATGGTTTGAGCTTCTCCACCACCCTGCCTACCGGTACGGCGTGGAGCGGTGAGATCAGCTACCGGCCGAATGCGCCGGTGCAGTTGAACTCCACCGACATTCTGTTCGCCGGTGTGCGTCCGTTGGGCGGTGCGCTGACCAATGCGTCGATTCTCAGCGGCGTCCCCGGTCAGGATCTGCACGGCTATAACCGCAAGGAAATCACCCAGTTCCAGACGACGTTCACGCATTTCTTCGATCAGGTCATGGGCGCCAACCGTCTGACCCTGGTCGGTGAAGTCGGCGTGACCCACGTCGGCGGTCTGGAAAGCAAGTCCGATGCCCGTTATGGCCGCGATCCGGTCTTCGGTCCGGGTGAACTGCCGTCTACCGGTGGCCTCAACACTTGCTCGCAGATCCTCAACGCCTCCACCATCGCAGGTGCCGGTGCGGGTGCATCGACCAGCAACCAAAGCAGCAATTGCAACAACGATGGTTTTACCACGGCTACTTCGTGGGGCTATCGCGGTCGCGCCATCTGGGATTACAGCGACGTGTTTGCCGGCGTGAACCTGAAGCCGAACGTGGCCTGGTCCCATGACGTCAAGGGTTACTCACCAGGCCCAGGCGGCAACTTCGAAGAAGGTCGCAAGGCAATCAGTCTTGGGCTCGATGCCGAATACCAGAACACCTACACAGCGAGTCTGAACTACACCAACTTCTTTGGTGGCGACTACAGCACGGTGGATGATCGCGACTTCGTTGCCCTCAGCGTCGGCGTGAACTTCTAAGCACAGTTTTTTCAGGACGAACACACATATGAAAATAACAAAGAGTCTGTTCCACGCCGGTGTTCTGGGGCTTTCGCTGCTGGCCAGCGCGGTCATGGCGGCGGTTCCTGCTGCCGAAGCCGACAAGCTGGGCAAAAGCCTGACGCCGATGGGGGCCGAGATGGCGGGTAACGCCGACGGTTCGATCCCGGCCTGGAAACCGCTGCCGAAAAATGCCGGCACGGTCGACAGCAAAGGCTTCCTGTCCGACCCTTACGCCAGCGAAAAACCGCTGTTCACCATCACCGCACAAAACGTTGACCAATATAAGGACAAGCTTGCACCGGGCCAGTACGCGATGTTCAAGCGCTACCCGGACACGTTCAAAATGCCGGTCTATCCGTCCCATCGCGGCGCCACCGTGCCGGATGACGTGTTTGCCGCCATCAAAAAGAACGCCACGACCACCAACCTGGTCGCCGGTGGCAACGGTCTGGAAAACTTCGAAACCGCCGTACCGTTCCCGATCCCGAAAACCGGTCTGGAAGTCATCTGGAACCACATCACCCGCTATCGCGGTGGCAGCGTGACCCGCCTCGTGACCCAGGCGACGCCACAGACCAATGGCTCGTTCAGCCTGGTGTATTTCCAGGATCAGTTCGTGTTCCGCGACAAGATGAAGGACTACGACCCGAAAAATCCGGGCAACGTCCTGTTCTACTTCAAGCAGAAAGTGACCGCGCCGGCCCGTCTGGCAGGTACCGTGCTGCTGGTGCATGAGACCCTTGACCAAGTGAAGGAACCTCGCAAGGCCTGGGTTTACGCCACTGGCCAGCGCCGTGTGCGTCAGGCACCGCAAGTGTCCTATGACGGCCCGGGCACTGCCGCGGATGGCCTGCGCACCTCCGACAACCTGGACATGTACAACGGGGCGCCGGATCGTTATGACTGGGCGCTCGAAGGCAAGAAGGAGATGTACATTGCCTCCGACAGCTACAAGATCGATTCGCCGACTCTCAAGTACACCGACATCATCAAGGCCGGCCATATCAACCAGGACCTGACGCGTTACGAGCTGCGCCGGGTCTGGCATGTGGTGGCGACCTTGAAGCCAGGTCAGCGTCATATCTATGCCAAACGTGACTTCTTCATCGACGAAGACACCTGGCAGGCAGCGGTCATCGACCATTACGACGGTCGTGGTCAGCTGTGGCGCGTGGCCGAAGCCCATGCCGAGGATTACTACGACAAGCAAGTGCCGTGGTATGCGCTGGAAGTCCTGTACGACCTGCAATCGGGCCGCTACCTGGCACTGGGCATGAAGAACGAAGAGAAACAGGCGTATGACTTCGGCTTCTCTGCCAGCAAAAGTGAATTCCAGCCGGGCAACCTGGGTCAGGATGGTATTCGCTAAGCAGTAATCAGAGGCCGCATCCTCGAAAAACGCCCCGACTGGTTCGGGGCGTTTTTTTGGGGAAAAACATCAAAAGATCGTCCGAACGCGGCCCGAGCCTTCGGCAGCTCCTACGGGTATACGCCGATCCCATGTAGGAGCTGCCGAAGGCTGCGATCTTTTCACTGATACGGATGTATCAAAAGCCTGACACCTTTGGTTGTATTCTTTTTGTAGCCATTTGTAGCAACAACCTTCAATACCGCTCCGTTTACCGCTAGTCTGCGGACATCTGCAACGCCGCCAACAGCAATTCAAACAAGAGCCGGCCATGACTGATCTGTCCCCACTTCCGGGTCCTGCAACCGTCGCCGTCGCGGCATTGGACGGGCGTTTCTTCCGGCCCCCGTTGCCTGACGGCCATGTGCTGCGACCTCGCCTGTGCGAACGCCTGGGTGCGGGGCTGGGTGGCCGGTTGCTGCTGGTCAGCGCCCCGGCGGGGTTCGGCAAGAGTTCGTTGGCAGTGGAGTTCTGTCAGAGCCTGCCGGCTCATTGGCAAAGTCTTTGGCTGGGATTGAGCCCGCGGGACAACGATCCGGGGCGTTTCCTCGAGCGTCTGCTCGAAGGCCTTCAGGACTTTTTTCCGCAACTGGGCAGCAAGGCGCTCGGGCTGCTGAAAATGCGTCAGCGCCATCAACCCTTCGCCTTCGAAGAATGGCTGGACGGTTTGCTGGATGAGCTGGCCGTGCACCTGTCGCCGAGTACGCCATTGCTGCTGGTGCTGGATGACTACCATTTGGCCCAGGGACCGGTGCTCGATCGCTGCCTGCAATTTTTCCTCAATCACCTCCCCGATGGCCTGCTGGTCATGGTCACCAGTCGGCAACGTCCTGACTGGCACCTGGCGCGACTGCGGCTGTCGCGGCAACTGCTCGAACTGCATGAGCAAGACCTGCGACTGACCCGTGACGAAGCCCTGACCCTGCTGGATCGCCATAGCAGTTCATTGCGCGGGGAGGCGCTGGAAAGCCTGATCCTGCGCAGCGAAGGCTGGGTGGCCGGCCTGCGCTTCTGGCTGCTGGCGGCGTCCGAAGTCGGCAGCGATGGCGCGTTGCCGCAGTCGCTGCACGGCGGGGAAGGGCTGATCCGCGATTACTTGCTGGAAGAAGTCATCGATTGTTTGCCCGCCGAAGTGCAGGCATTCCTCTATGACACCGCGCCTCAGGAGCGCTTTTGCAGCGAGTTGTGCGACGCCGTGCGCGAGGCACATGACAGCGCCGAGATCCTGCGTTTCCTGTTGGCCCATCAGATTTTTCTGGTGCCGTTGGACGAGCACGGTCACTGGTACCGTTATCACCACTTGTTTTCCGACTTGCTGCGCACGCGGCCCACGACTCAGGCCCTGGTGCCGGCCGCCAGCCTGCATTTGCGTGCCTGCCGCTGGTTCAACGCCCAGGGATTGCTCGATGAGGCGGTAGAGCAGGCCTTGCGCGCCGGGCACCTGGATGTCGCGGCGAACCTGGTGCAAAACCTTTCGGAAGAACAGCTGCTGGCGGAGCAAAACGTCGGCATGCTGCTGCGCTGGAAAATGGACTTGCCCGACAGCCTGCTGATTAGCACGCCACGGCTGATCGTGCTTTATAGCTGGGCGCTGGGGCTGGCCTGCCAGTTGGACGCTGCCGAGGAGCTGGCCAATCACTTGAGCCGTTTCCTGCCAGCGCCGTCGGCCACGGCGCAGAAGTCCATGCTGGCGCAATGGCTGGCCCTGAGCGGCATCATCGCCCGTGGACGCGGCAATCGTGAACTGACGCTGCTCTATTGCAGCGAAGCGCTGGAAAGCCTGCCCGCCAAACGTTACGGCCAGCGCCTGATGTGCCTCTCTACCTTGTCCAACCTGGCGATTGCCGATGGCGACTTGTGGCGCGCCCGGGGCCTGAATCGCGAGTCCCTGGAGTTGGCGCAGCGCGTCGGCAATCCGTTGTTCGAGGCCTTGGCCCATTACGACCGCGCCCGCGTGTTGCAGGCGCGCGGGGAGATCCTGCGCTCGCTCGATGAGGTCCGTCAGGGGCTGCAACGCCTGCACGGGTTGTCGCCGCAACGGTTGTATGCGGTGCGCGCCCGTTTGATCTTGTACGAGGGTTTTCTGCTGGCGCTGCGCTTGCAGCCGGACGCCGCTCGGTTACGTTTGCAGGCCGGTTTGAGCGAAGCGCGGGCCTGTCGCGACATCAGTGTATTGATCGGCCATTGTGTGATCGCCAGGCTCGAGGGCAGCAGCGGCGAGTTCGCCAAAGCCTTTGCCGAACTGGCCGAAGCCGAACGGTTGATGCACATCTGGGATGTCCCGCCGATCTATTACCTGGCGATGATCACCCTGGTCAAATGCGAGCTCTGGCTGGCTCAGGGCCGCACCGATCTGGCCGAAGCCTGGCTCGCGCGATTGGGCCAGACCTACAACGGTGAACGCGCCGCCGCGCCGCCGGAATTCCATCCACAACTGCCGCTGCACATCGAGTTGCAACAAGCCTTGCTTGAGGTGATTCAGGGGCAGCCGATGCTGGCCGAGGGGCGTTTGAATGCGTTGCTTGAGCATGGGCAGCAGACGGGGCGGCAGATGCTCTGTGTGATGGCGCTGACGCAGAAAATTATGTTGTTGCTGGCGAGTGGGCGTGAGCCTGAAGCACGCAAGGCATTGGCTCAGGCACTGGAGGCGGCGGCCGGTGGTGTGCTGCAACCGTTTGATGCATTAGTGAAAGAGCAGGGAGATTGGCTGCGTGGACAACTGTTGGCTTCGCCAGCGTTGGCAGGTCAGCAATTGCTCCAGCACTTCCCTTCAGCGCCGTCCCGTCCGGTCATTGATTCGAGTGGCACCGAGCAACTCAGCAGTCGGGAATTGTCGGTACTGCGCCTGATCGCCCAAGGCTGCTCGAACCAGGAGATCAGCGATCAACTGTTCATTTCGTTGCACACGGTAAAAACCCACGCCAGCCATATCAACAGCAAGTTGGGGGTTGAGCGACGTACGC
This sequence comes from Pseudomonas sp. TH15, assembly GCF_016651105.1. Taxonomy (GTDB): domain Bacteria; phylum Pseudomonadota; class Gammaproteobacteria; order Pseudomonadales; family Pseudomonadaceae; genus Aquipseudomonas. The sequence continues at coordinate 874,749 of NZ_JAEKEL010000002.1, read as the reverse complement.
AAGCCGTGGCGCGGGCGCAAGAACTGGGGGTGCTGGGTTAGCCAGTAACAATCGTCGAGCATCAAAAAACGCCCCGAACCAGTCGGGGCGTTTTTCTTGTGCATGACGGCCTGCGTGGCAGGCCGTGACAGGTTGCGATAAGCGTCAGGCCACCAGATCGTTGGCGCTGAAGCTGTTCACACCGACCAGTTGGATTTCAAAGTCGGCACCGACGTTGCCACTGACGTTGCCCGAGAGCACATGGTCAACGAAGCGCAGTTGGCCGGCGCCGGTGAAATCGTTCGCACCGATGAAGGTGAAACCGTTGATGCCAGCGGTCAGCAGGTTGGCGTCGAAGTGTGTCAGGTCGATTTTATCTCCCTGCAGGCTGCTGAAGTCAGTAATGACGTCGCGGTTGTTTCCCAACCCCATCTCGTTGACGGCACCGAAGATAAAGATGTCGGCACCGCCACCGCCGATCAGTGTGTCTGCGCCTGCGCCACCATTGAGAATGTTATTGGAGGCGTTACCGGTGAGGGTGTTGTTCAAGCTGTTGCCGATTGCATTGAAGTTGCCGCTGCCCAGCAGCAGGACGTTTTCGACGTTCTGCAGGTTGCTCAGGTTCAGGTCGACGACATTGTCCTGCGCAGTGGCGTTGTAGACCACATAGAGCGTGTCGTTGCCTTCGTTGGCATTCTCCTGCACCAGGGTCAGTTCGCCCGACTGGTCGATGGCATAGGCATCGTTGCCTTTGCCACCGATCATAGTGTCCAGACCGGCGCCACCGTTGAGCTGGTTGTCGCCATCGTTGCCGGTCAGCACGTTGTTCTGTGCGTTGCCGATGGCATTGATGTTGGCAGTGCCGGTGAGGACGAGGTTTTCCAGGTTGGCACCCAGGGTGTAGGTGACCGAAGAACGGACGGTGTCGATCTCGCTGGCCAGGGTGCTGGTCTCGACCACGACGTCGCCGATGTTGTCGACGATGTAGGTGTCGTTGCCTGTGCCGCCGGCCATATAGTCGGCGCCGGCACCACCGTCGAGGATGTTGTTACCCGAGTTGCCGGTGATGCGGTTGTCCAGGGCGTTGCCGGTGCCGTTGAGATTGGCGGTGCCGAGCAGGTTCAGCCACTCGACGTTGGCGCCCAGGGTGTAGTCGATCGTGCTGTTGACTGCGTCGATTTCCGAGGTTGAGGTACCGGTTTCGATGACCTGGTCGCCGATGTTGTCGACGTAGTAGCTGTCGTTGCCACCGCCGCCGATCATGATGTCGGCGCCTGCACCGCCATTGAGGATGTTGGAGTCAGCGTTGCCGGTCAGGGTGTTGTTCAGGCCGTTGCCCAGTGCGGTGAACATGCCGCTGCCCAGCAGCAGGATGTTCTCGACGTTCTGCAGGTTGCTCAGGTTCAGGTCGACGACGTTGTCCTGCGCAGTGGCGTTGTAGACCACATAGAGCGTGTCGTTGCCTTCGTTGGCATTCTCCTGCACCAGGGTCAGTTCGCCCGACTGGTCGACGGCGTAGTCGTCGTTACCCTTGCCACCGATCATGGTGTCCAGGCCGGCGCCACCGTTGAGCTGGTTGTCGCCATCGTTGCCGGTCAGCACGTTGTTCTGTGCGTTGCCGATGGCATTGATGTTGGCAGTGCCGGTGAGGACGAGGTTTTCCAGGTTGGCACCCAGGGTGTAGGAGACCGAAGAACGGACGGTGTCGATCTCGCTGGCCAGGATGCTGGTCTCGACCACGACGTCGCCGATGTTGTCGACGATGTAGGTGTCGTTGCCAGTGCCGCCGGCCATATAGTCGGCGCCGGCACCACCGTCGAGGATGTTGTTACCCGAGTTGCCGGTGATGCGGTTGTCCAGGGCGTTGCCGGTGCCGTTGAGATTGGCGGTGCCGAGCAGGTTCAGCCACTCGACGTTGGCGCCCAGGGTGTAGTCGATCGTGCTGTTGACTGCGTCGATTTCCGAGGTTGAGGTACCGGTTTCGATGACCTGGTCGCCGATGTTGTCGACGTAGTAGCTGTCGTTGCCACCGCCGCCGATCATGATGTCGGCGCCTGCACCGCCATTGAGGATGTTGGAGTCAGCGTTGCCAGTCAGGGTGTTGTTCAGGCCGTTGCCCAGTGCGGTGAACATGCCGCTGCCCAGCAGCAGGATGTTCTCGACGTTCTGCAGGTTGCTCAGGTTCAGGTCGACGACGTTGTCCTGCGCAGTGGCGTTGTAGACCACATAGAGCGTGTCGTTGCCTTCGTTGGCATTCTCCTGCACCAGGGCCAGTTCGCCCGACTGGTCGACGGCGTAGTCGTCGTTACCCTTGCCACCGATCATGGTGTCCAGGCCGGCGCCACCGTTGAGCTGGTTGTCGCCATCGTTGCCGGTCAGCACGTTGTTCTGTGCGTTGCCGATGGCATTGATGTTGGCAGTGCCGGTGAGGACGAGGTTTTCCAGGTTGGCACCCAGGGTGTAGGTGACCGAAGAACGGACGGTGTCGATCTCGCTGGCTAGGATGCTGGTCTCGACCACGACGTCGCCGATGTTGTCGACGATGTAGGTGTCATTGCCAGCGCCGCCGGCCATGTAGTCGGCACCGGCGCCGCCGTCCAGGATGTTGGCATCGGCGTTACCGGTGAGGGTGTTGTTCAAGCTGTTGCCGATTGCATTGAAGTTGCCGCTGCCCAGCAGCAGGACGTTTTCGACGTTCTGCAGGTTGCTCAGGTTCAGGTCGACGACATTGTCTTGCGCAGTGGCGTTGTAGACCACATAGAGCGTGTCGTTGCCTTCGTTGGCATTCTCCTGCACCAGGGCCAGTTCGCCCGCCTGGTCGATGGCATAGGCATCGTTGCCCTTGCCACCGATCATGGTGTCCAGACCGGCGCCACCGTTGAGCTGGTTGTCGCCATCGTTGCCGGTCAGCACGTTGTTCTGTGCGTTGCCGATGCCGTTGATGTTGGCTGTGCCGGTTAGGATGAGGTTTTCCAGGTTGGCACCCAGGGTGAAGGTGACCGAAGAACGGACGATGTCGATCTCGCTGGCCAGGGTGCTGGTCTCGACCACGACGTCGCCGATGTTGTCGACGATGTAGGTGTCGTTGCCAGTGCCGCCGGCCATATAGTCGGCGCCAGCGCCGCCGTCGAGGATGTTGTTACCCGAGTTGCCGGTGATGCGGTTGTCCAGAGCGTTGCCGGTGCCGTTGAGGTTGGCGCTGCCAAGCAGATTCAGGTATTCGACGTTGGCGCCCAGGGTGTAGTCGATCGTGCTGTTGACCGCGTCGATTTCCGAGGTCGAGGTACCGGTTTCGATGACCTGGTCGCCGATGTTGTCGACGTAGTAGCTGTCGTTGCCACCACCGCCAATCATGATGTCGGCGCCCGCACCGCCATTGAGGACGTTGGCGTCGGCATTGCCGGTCAGGGTGTTGTTCAGGCCATTGCCCAGCGCGGTGAACATGCCGCTGCCCAGCAGCAGGATATTCTCGACGTTCTGCAGGTTGCTCAGGTTCAGGTCGACGACATTGTCTTGCGCAGTGGCGTTGTAGACCACATAGAGCGTGTCGTTGCCTTCGTTGGCATTCTCCTGCACCAGGGCCAGTTCGCCCGACTGGTCGATGGCATAGGCATCGTTGCCCTTGCCACCGATCATGGTGTCCAGACCGGCGCCACCGTTGAGCTGGTTGTCGCCATCGTTGCCGGTCAGCACGTTGTTCTGTGCGTTGCCGATGCCGTTGATGTTGGCAGTGCCGGTGAGGACGAGGTTTTCCAGGTTGGGGCTCAGGGCGAAGGTGACCGAGGAGCGGACGGTGTCGATCTCGCTGGCCAGGGTGCTGGTCTCGATCACGACATCGCCGATGTTGTCGACGATGTAGGTGTCGTTGCCAGTGCCGCCGATCATGATGTCTGCGCCGGCACCGCCGTCGAGGATGTTGCTACCCGAGTTGCCGGTGATGCGGTTGTCCAGGGCGTTGCCGGTGCCGTTGAGATTGGCGGTGCCGAGCAGGTTCAGCCACTCGACGTTGGCGCCCAAGGTGTAGTCGATCGTGCTGTTGACGGCGTCGATTTCCGAGGTCGAGGTATTTGTCTCGATGACCACGTCGCCGATGTTGTCGACGTAATAGCTGTCGTTGCCGGCGCCGCCAATCATGGTGTCCGCACCGCCCATGCCGTCAAGCATATTGTCCAGCGCGTTACCGATAAGGGTGTCGTCAAAAGCCGAGCCGTAGGCGTTTTCGATCTTGGTGCCATAGGCAATGGCCAATCCTTCGTTGAAGGATGTCATGGTATTCAGATCAAGGAATGCCTTGCCGATCTGGCTGAACTGTCCTTCGTTCAGGTTGATACGAACGGCCGAGAGCTGGTTGCTGCCATCAATGGCATCGATGCCACCCGTATCGTTAATAGTCTCGAATACGGACTGGTTGGGTGCCCAGTTATAAAAGTTATTGCCCGACTGCCATTGGGTATTCGCACCGTACAGCTTTTGAATGGCGAGGATGTCCAGCAGCATCGGGCTGGTAGGCTGGTAAGAGTAGTTATCGTTATAGCTCATCACCGTGTAACGGACATCGTCCAGTGCGGGAGTGAGGATTGTCTTGTTGTCACTGCTGGCTTCAAAAGGATGTTTGAGTCCCAGGGCATGGCCAATTTCGTGCAAAAACGTCAAATAGTCATATGAGCCTTTTACCGGCGCAGGATCATTCGTCGATGGGCCGATCCATACGTCTCCAGCAACAGGCGTGCGATCAGGGAAATAAGCCCAGGCGGCGTACTTGGAGTCCATTCCCAGGTAGCCGCCGAACCGCAGGTCGCCTACGTTAGAAAAATTTTCTGCCACTTGCGTGAATTGAAGATTGGAAACCGAACTCCACATGCTCAGAGCGCTTTTTACCGCGTTCTCCTGACCTGAAGTCAACGTGAAGGCATTCAGGTACTCGTTGCTCGGACTGTAGTTTCGAGCGAAATAGGAGTTGTCTGTGGTAACGAAGCTGAAGGTAAGGAGTGTAGGCGTTCCACTCTTGTGAAAAGGGGTGGAGCCCGTCCAGTAGTCACCCGAAAGGAGGCCATCGATCGAGTTATTACCAGTCAGCGTTGTAAAAGTTGTGTAGGAGTAGCTGGTAGGAGTGGGCATGTCATGTTCCTGAGTGGTCTCGCGGTCTTTCCCTGAGCTCGCCGCAAAAAATGTTATTTTGCGATAGATTTTTCAAGTTTGATATCACTACGCCATTATTTTCGGATTGATGGCGTCAAATTTCTGAACTGGCGTTCTGTATCGGCAAGTGGATTAGAATCCTGAGTTCTGCATTCACTGCTTTCCGGGACTTCTCATGACTTTTGCTGCGCCGGCTCTCATCCGCGAAACCTTCCCCGTCGGCCCGCTTCAGTGCAACTGCACGATTATCGGTGACCCTATCAGCAAAAAAGCTATCGTTGTGGATCCGGGGGGTAATCACGAGCTGATCCTGGCCCGCCTCGACGCTCTCGGTCTAAAGGTGGTGAGCATCATCCACACCCACGCGCACCTGGATCATTTCCTGGCTTCCGGCCAGTTAAAAGAGAAAACCGGTGCCACCCTGCACCTGCATAAAGACGATCAGTTCCTCTGGGATAACCTGGAGATGCAATGCCAGATGTTCGGCGTGCCTTACATTCCGGTTCCACCGCCGGATCGCTGGCTCGTGGACGATGAAGCGCTGGCGTGTGGCTGCGGCGTAGCAATTCACACGCCGGGTCATACGCCAGGCTCCATGAGCTTTTGGTTTTCAGAGGCTAAGCTGCTGATTGCCGGCGACACATTGTTTCGTCGAGGGGTAGGACGCACAGACTTGTGGGGAGGCGATCAGGCCACCATCGTGCGGTCGATCAAGCAACGCTTGTACACCCTCGACGAGGAAGCGATCGTGGTAACCGGGCATGGTCCGGACACCTGTCTGGGTGATGAAATGCGCGGTAACCCTTTTGTCAGAGCGTGATGGTCAGCGAATGAATTTTTATTATCTTCAATGATCCAACGCCCGCAAAGGTCCAATGCCAACGTCGTTGCACTCCAGAATGCAAAAGTAGGAGCTCTTCATGTTCACCACGCCTCGTTTGATTATTGTTGCTACCGCTGTGGCCATGCTGGCCGGTTGTGCTTCACCCAATCCGTATGACAATCAGGGTCAGGCCGATTCCGGTGTGAGTAAAACCGCCAAATACGGCGGCCTTGGCGCTTTGGCCGGTGCGCTGGCCGGTGCTGCGATCGACCACAACAACCGTGGTAAAGGCGCGCTGATTGGTGCGGCAGTGGTGGGTGCTTCCGCTGCCGGTTATGGTTATTACGCCGACCAGCAGGAGAAAAAGCTGCGGGCCAGCATGGCCAACACTGGCGTCGAAGTGCAGCGCCAGGGCGATCAGATCAAGCTGATCATGCCGGGCAACATCACCTTCGCTACCGACTCTGCGAACATTGCGCCAAGCTTCTACCAGCCGCTTAACAACCTGGCAGGCTCGCTTCGGGAGTTCAGTCAGAACCAGATCGAGATCGTCGGCTACACCGACAGCACCGGCAGCCGTGCGCATAACATGGACCTGTCGCAGCGCCGTGCCCAAAGCGTCGCGACTTACCTGACGTCCCAAGGCGTCAGCGGTGCGAACCTGTCGGCGGTCGGCGTCGGGCCGGATAACCCGATTGCCAACAATGCCGACGTCAATGGTCGGGCGCAGAATCGTCGTGTAGAGGTCAACCTCAAGGCGATTCCGGGGCAGCAATATGGTGGTCAGCAGCAACAGCAACCGGGCACGGTTCAGCAGTATCCGTAAGCGAATGCCCGCATGAGGAAATGCCCGGTCCTGTGACCGGGCATTTTTGTGTGTGGACTGTGCTGGCCCCTTCGCGAGCAGGCTCGCTCCCACTTTGAAATGCAGTTCCCTGTGGGAGCGAGCCTGCTCGCGAAGGGCGCGCAACAGAAACCGAAGACAGCAGATACAAAAAAGCCCCCGGACACATCACTGTCCGGGGGCTTTTTGTTTGGCGCTAAGGCTGATTACTTCTTCAGGCCGTAATGCTCATCAAGCATGCCTGGCGCGTTCGGGGCTTTTGGCGCGTAGTCGCGAGGCGGCTCCTGATTGCGCGGCGGCGTCAGGCGTTCCCGTGGTGCCACGGAGGCGTCGGCGTGCAGGGCGGCCAGCAAGCGTTGGCGGGTCTGCTCGTCCAGGGCCAGGCGGTTGGCGCCCTCGGCGAGATGATCCTGCACTTCCTGGTAGCTCGCAGTCAGTTTCTTGACCAGTGTTGCAGTGCTGTTGAAGTGGGTGACCACCTCGTTCTGATAACTGTCGAAACGTTCCTGAATGTCATCCAGCTGACGTTGCGTGCGGTTAGGCGCGGCATTCGGCACCAGACGAGCGACCAGGAATCCAAGGGCGACACCCACAACCAGGGCAAGAGTCGGCAACAACCAAACTAAGAGCGAGTGTTCCACGAGTCCTTCCTCTATAAACGGCTTTGCTTTACGTTAACGGCTCGAACCTGCGCTGTATACCGCGATTCACTCGCAATAGATTGGCACAGACAATTTGCTAGACGAGTCGACCCGATTCGAGGTCACGGAGTTCCTTCCTTGCTTATGCGCGAAACCCCTGTAGTGATTGATGGCCCTGTCGGCCAACTGGAAGCTTTGTACCTGGATAACGAACAGCTCCGCGGTGTGGCGCTAATCTGCCATCCGAACCCGGTGCAGGGCGGCACCATGCTCAATAAAGTCGTGTCGACCTTGCAACGCACCGCCCGGGATGCCGGTTTGATTACCTTGCGCTTCAACTATCGCGGCGTCGGCGCCAGCGAAGGTAGCCACGATATGGGTACCGGCGAAGTCGACGACGCTCAAGCGGCGGCCGAATGGCTGCGGGCCAAACACCCCGAGTTGCCACTGACCCTGTTCGGTTTCTCCTTTGGCGGTTTTGTTGCAGCAAGTCTCGGTGGACGCCTGGAAGCCAAAGGCGAGCAGCTCAAGCATTTGTTCATGGTTGCGCCGGCGGTCATGCGCCTCGGCGAGCAGGATCAACTACCGCAACTCGGCGAGTTGACCTTGATCCAGCCGGAAACCGACGAAGTCATCGATCCCCAGCTCGTCTACGACTGGTCCGAGAAACTCGATCGCCCCCATGAGCTGCTGAAAGTGGCAGAATGCGGACACTTTTTTCATGGCAAGCTGACCGATCTCAAGGATCTGATCCTGCCGCGTCTTTCGAATTGATTGCAGTCTGACAAGCGATTACCCATGACGACTCGTACCCGTATCCTCACCGGCATCACCACCACCGGCACGCCGCACCTGGGCAACTACGCCGGCGCCATCCGCCCGGCGATCGTCGCCAGCCGTGACAGCAATGCCGATTCGTTCTACTTTCTGGCCGACTACCACGCCCTGATCAAATGCGATGACCCGCTGCGCATTCAGCGTTCGCGTCTGGAAATCGCCGCGACCTGGCTGGCTGGCGGCCTGGATGTCGACCGTGTGACGTTCTATCGCCAGTCCGACATCCCGGAAATCCCCGAACTGACCTGGCTGCTGACCTGCGTCGCCGCCAAGGGCCTGCTCAACCGCGCCCACGCCTACAAGGCTTCGGTGGACAAGAACGTCGAAACCGGTGAAGACCCGGACGCTGGCATCACCATGGGCTTGTACAGCTACCCGGTGCTGATGGCCGCGGACATTCTGATGTTCAACGCCCACAAGGTGCCGGTCGGTCGTGACCAGATCCAGCACGTGGAAATGGCCCGCGATATCGGCCAGCGCTTCAACCATCTGTTCGGTCAGGGCAAAGAATTCTTCACCATGCCGGAAGCGTTGATCGAAGAAAGCGTTGCCACACTGCCAGGCCTCGACGGTCGCAAGATGTCGAAGAGCTACGACAACACCATTCCGTTGTTCAGCAGCGCCAAGGAAATGAAAGACGCGATTTCGCGGATCGTCACCGACTCCCGTGCGCCGGGCGAAGCCAAAGATCCGGATAACTCGCACCTGTTCACTCTGTTCCAGGCCTTCGCCACGCCGGCGCAGTCCGACGAATTCCGCAGCGAACTGTTGCAGGGCCTGGGCTGGGGCGAGGCGAAGAATCGTCTGTTCCAGTTGCTCGACAGCGAGCTGGGTGAATCCCGCGAGCGCTATCATCAGTTGATCGAGCGCCCGGCAGACCTGGAAGACATCCTGCAGATCGGCGCCAAAAAGGCTCGTTCGGTAGCGACGCCGTTCCTCCACGAGCTGCGCGAAGCGGTTGGCCTGCGTTCTTTCGTCAATCAGGTTCAGGTCGCTGCGACCACCAAGAAGAAAGCCGCAAAAGCCGCACGTTTCGTCAGCTTCCGTGAAGACGATGGCAGCTTCCGTTTCCGTCTGCTGGCGGCCGATGGCGAGCAACTGCTGCTGTCGCGCAACTTCGCCGACGGCAAAACCGCAGGCCAGGTGACCAAGCAACTGCAATCCGGCCAGCCGCTGGACGTGCGCAGCGAAGACCTGAGCTTCAGCGTCTGGCTGGAAGGCGAGTGCGTGGCCGACAGCGCAACCTTCGCTGACAGCGCCGCTCGCGACGTGGCCATCGACGCCCTGCGCGTGGCACTGACGCCGGTTCAGGAATAAATCAGCGGCGCGGCCCGACCAAGGGCTGATTGCCATTCTCACGGGCCGTCGCTACAGTGGCGGCCCGTTTTTGTTGCCTTGCTAACGAATTATGACGCCCCTAGAACGATATCAAGCTGATCTGAAACGCCCGGACTTCTTCCATGACGCTGCGCAGGAAACGGCCGTGCGTCATTTGCAGCGCCTGTACGACGATCTGGTCGCGGCCTCGCAGAGCAAGCCAGGCCTGTTCGGCAAACTGTTTGGCAAGAAAGACCAGGCGCCGGTCAAGGGCCTGTACTTCTGGGGCGGCGTTGGCCGTGGCAAGACCTACCTGGTCGACACCTTCTTCGAAGCCCTGCCGTTCAAGGAAAAGACTCGGACGCACTTCCACCGCTTCATGAAGCGCGTGCACGAAGAAATGAAGACCCTTGGCGGCGAGAGAAACCCGCTGACCATCATCGCCAAGCGCTTCTCCGACGAGTCGCGGGTGATCTGTTTCGATGAATTCTTCGTCTCCGACATCACCGACGCCATGATCCTCGGCACGTTGATGGAAGAGCTGTTCAAGAACGGCGTGACCCTGGTTGCGACCTCGAACATCGTGCCGGACGGTTTGTACAAGGACGGCCTGCAACGTGCGCGCTTCCTGCCGGCCATTGCGCTGATCAAGCAGAACACCGACATCGTCAACGTCGACAGCGGCGTCGATTATCGTCTGCGTCACCTTGAGCAGGCCGAGCTGTTCCACTTCCCGCTCGACGACGCGTCCCATGAGAGCTTGCGCAAGAGCTTCCGGGCCCTGACGCCGGAATGCACGGCCGCTACCGAAGACGACGTGTTGATGATCGAGAACCGCGAAATCCGTGCCTTGCGCACCTGTGATGACGTGGCCTGGTTCGACTTCCGCGAACTGTGCGACGGCCCGCGCAGCCAGAACGATTACATCGAACTGGGCAAGATCTTCCACGCCGTGTTGCTCAGCGGTGTCGAACAGATGAACGTCACCACCGACGACATCGCCCGGCGCTTTATCAACATGGTCGACGAGTTCTACGACCGTAACGTGAAGCTGATCATTTCTGCGGAAGTCGAGCTCAAAGACCTCTACACCGGCGGTCGTTTGAATTTCGAATTCCAGCGGACTCTGAGTCGTTTGCTGGAGATGCAGTCGCACGAATTCCTGTCGCGGGCGCATAAGCCGTAGAACGATGCGGAAGATAAAAAAGGGCCTGCAGATGCAGGCCCTTTTTTTGTGCGCTGAAGATCTTCCCTGTGGGAGCGAGCCTGCTCGCGAAAGCGGTGTGTCAGCCAACAATCTTAGTGAATGTAAAACCGAATTCGCGAGCAGGCTCGCTCCCACATTGGAATTTCGCTGTTGCGCCTAGGTTATGCTGCCTGCTGAAACTGCTGCCGATACTGGTTTGGCGACAGCTCGGTGTGCTGGCGGAACAGCCGCGCAAAGAAGCTCGCATCGTCGTAACCGACCTCATAACTGATGGTCTTGATGCTTTTGCGGCTGGCGGACAACAAGCCCTTGGCGGTTTCGATGCGCAGGCGTTGCAGGTAATGCAACGGTTTGTCGCCAGTGGCGGTCTGGAAACGGCGCATGAAGTTGCGGATGCTCATGCCGTGCTCTCGTGCGACATCTTCGAAGCGGAACTTGTCGGCAAAGTGTTCTTCGAGCCAGTGCTGGATCTGCAGGATGATCACGTCCTGGTGCAACTTCTGTCCGCCGAAACCGATCCGCCCCGGCGCATAGTTGCGCTGCACTTCATACAGGATGTCCCGGGCCACGGCCTGGGCCACGTTGGCGCCGCAAAACCGTTCGATCAGATAGATGTAGAGGTCGCACGCCGAGGTTGTGCCGCCGGCGCAAAACAGGTTGTCGGCGTCAGTCAGGTGCTTGTCCTGATTGAGCTGAACCTGTGGGAAGCGCTCGGCAAACGCATTGAAGAAGCGCCAGTACGTGGTCGCTTCCTTGCCATCGAGCAACCCGGCTTCCGCCAGCCAGAACACCCCGGTCGCTTCGCCGCACAGCACCGCGCCCCGGGCGTGTTGTTCGCGCAGCCACGGCAGCACCTGTGGATAACGTTTGCAGAGTGTGTCGAAATCGTCCCAGAAGGCCGGGAGGATGATGATGTCAGCATTTTCCAGGCCGCCGTCCACCGGCATGATCACATCGCTGAAGCTGTTCACTGATTTGCCATCGGGACTGACCAGCCGGGTTTCGAACGCCGGTGTCAGGCCGTGGCCCAGTTGTTTGCCGTAGCGCAGGCTGGCCAGATGGAAGAAATCCTTGGCTTGCATGAGGGTGGAAGCGAAAACCCGGTCGATAGCCAGGATGCTGACGCGCCGTAAAGGCGTGGAGACTTGGTTAGACATAATTCAACTTTATTCTTATAGGGGAAAGTGGTCACCAGACGGCTGGATCGTCTTATTTTTTGTCTGATGTGTCCAGTGTCCTGTATCGCAAGCGCGGCTTAGTCTCTGAGGTCAACTCCTCCCAATAACCACGACAGGTGCCGCATGATCCCCAGAACCTTGTTCAGTTCCGAGCACGAACTTTTTCGCGACAGCGTGCGAACGTTCCTCGAAAAAGAGGCTGTGCCGTTCCATGGGCAATGGGAAAAGCAGGGTTACATCGACCGCAAGCTCTGGAACAAGGCGGGGGAGGCGGGGATGCTCTGCTCGCATCTGCCGGAGGAATATGGCGGGCTGGGGGCGGACTTTCTCTACAGCGCGGTGGTGATCGAAGAGGTCGGTCGTCTCGGCCTGACCGGGATCGGTTTCTCGCTGCATTCGGACATCGTGGCGCCGTACATCCTGCATTACGGCAGCGAAGCGTTGAAGCACAAGTACCTGCCGAAATTGGTGTCTGGCGAAATGGTAACGGCGATTGCCATGACCGAGCCTGGCGCCGGTTCCGACCTGCAAGGGGTAAAGACCACCGCCGTGCTGGACGGCGACGAGTATGTGATCAATGGCTCGAAGACCTTCATCACCAATGGCTTTCTGGCGGATCTGGTGATCGTCGTCGCCAAGACCGATCCGAAGGCCGGGGCCAAGGGCACTAGCTTGTTTCTGGTGGAAGCCAATACGCCGGGCTTTGCCAAGGGCAAGCGTCTGGAAAAAGTCGGCATGAAGGCCCAAGACACCTCGGAGCTGTTCTTCCAGGATGTGCGGGTGCCCAAGGAAAACCTGTTGGGTCAGGCCGGGGCAGGGTTCGCCTACCTGATGCAGGAATTGCCGCAGGAACGCCTTACCGTCGCCATCGGCGGGCTGGCTTCGGCAGAAGCGGCGTTGCAATGGACGCTGGATTACACCCGTGAGCGCAAGGCCTTTGGGAAGGCGATTGCAGACTTCCAGAACACCCGTTTCAAACTGGCGGAGATGGCCACCGAGATTCAGATTGGCCGGGTCTTCGTCGATAAGTGCCTGGAACTGCACCTGCAAGGCAAACTCGATGTGCCTACCGCAGCGATGGCCAAGTACTGGGGCACGGACCTGCAATGCAAGGTACTCGACGAGTGCGTGCAATTGCATGGCGGTTACGGGTACATGTGGGAATACCCGATAGCTCGGGCGTGGGCGGATGCACGGGTGCAGCGGATCTATGCCGGCACCAACGAAATCATGAAGGAGATTATTGCGCGGTCGCTTTGATCTGCGGTGACTGTTAGGCCGTCATCGCGGGCAAGCCACGCTCCCACAGAGGATCACAAACCTGTGGGAGCGTGGCTTGCCCGCGATTGGGTCTATAGATCAATCAAGGTGCAGGATTCGGGTGATCCTTGTGAATCGCCTCGATTCCCGCCAGCACTTCGTCGGAAAGCTTCAGCTCGAAACTCGCTATGTTGCTATCCAGTTGCTCAAGCGTCGTGGCGCCGATGATGTTGCTGGTCACGAACGGCTGCGCCGTCACGAATGCCAGCGCCATCTGCGCCGGGTCCAGACCGTGTTCACGGGCCAGTGCTACGTAACGGCTGCACGCTGCTTCCGACTGCGCGTTGAAATAGCGGCTGAAGCGGCTGTAGAGGCTCAGGCGGCCCTTTGCCGGACGTGCACCACCTTCGTACTTGCCCGACAGGAAGCCGAACGCCAGCGGCGAATAGGCCAGCAAGCCGCACTGTTCGCGAATGGCGATTTCCGCCAGGCCGACTTCGAAGCTGCGGTTGAGCAGGTTGTACGGGTTCTGGATCGACACGGCGCGCGGCCAGCCACGGGCTTCGGCCAGGGCGAGGAAGCGCATGGTGCCCCACGGCGTTTCGTTGGACAGGCCGATGTGGCGAATTTTGCCGGCCTTGACCTGCTCGTCCAGCGCTTCGAGGGTGTCTTCGAGCGGGGTGAGGTTGGCTTCGATCTTGTGCTTGTAGCCCAGTTGGCCGAAGAAATTGGTGCTGCGTTCCGGCCAGTGCAATTGATAGAGGTCGATGTAGTCGGTCTGCAAGCGCTTGAGGCTGGCATCCACCGCTTCGGTGATGTGCTGGCGGTTGTGCCGCAGGTTTTTGTCGCGGATGTAATCGATGGTGTTGCCGGGGCCGGCGATCTTGCTCGCCAGGATCCAGTCGGCACGATCACCACGGCTTTTGAAGTAATTGCCGATGTAGCGCTCGGTGGTGGCGTAGGTTTCGGCCTTGGGCGGCACCGGGTACATTTCGGCGGTGTCGATGAAATTGATCCCGGCGCTTTTGGCCCGTTCAATCTGGGCGAAGGCTTCAGCCTCGCTGTTTTGCTCGCCCCAGGTCATGGTTCCGAGACAGATTGCACTCACGTTCAGATTGGTTCGGCCTAGCTGGCGATAGTCCATCGGGTGCTCCTTGGGCAAAACAATCATAAAAGCAGGTTGAAATATTTTTCGCAATCTGCATAATTGCGCACCTCTTTCTGCAGTGGAAGTGATGCGCCGCCGCCGAAGAATCTTGCCGTTGAACGGACGCGCCGACCCGAGCCCCCGAAAGCGTCTGTATCCGGCTGCCTTTGACTTGTCAAAGTACGCACTATTCAGTAAGATCCGCCGTCTAATTTACAGGGCGGCCCCTGAGGCTATAAAGAATGAAAACTTTTACTGCTAAACCGGAAACAGTACAGCGCGACTGGTTTGTCGTCGACGCTGCAGGTCAGACCCTGGGTCGTCTGGCCACCGAAATCGCGAGCCGTCTGCGTGGCAAGCATAAAGCTGAGTACACTCCTCACGTTGACACCGGCGATTACATCGTCGTTATCAATGCCGAGCAGATTCGTGTAACTGGTGCTAAAACCACCGACAAGATCTACTACTCCCACTCCGGTTTCCCGGGCGGCATCAAGTCGATCAACTTCGAAAAGCTGATCGCTAAAGCCCCTGAGCGCGTGATCGAGACCGCGGTCAAAGGCATGCTGCCTAAGAACCCGCTGGGTCGCGACATGTATCGTAAGCTGAAAGTCTATGCGGGCGCTGTACACCCTCATACTGCTCAGCAGCCCCAAGAACTGAAGTTTTAACGGAATAGTTCATTATGTCGGCGACTCAAAATTACGGCACTGGCCGTCGCAAGACCGCAACCGCACGCGTTTTCCTGCGTCCGGGTACTGGTAACATCTCCATCAACAACCGCACCCTGGAAAATTTCTTCGGCCGCGAAACTGCCCGCATGGTAGTTCGTCAGCCGCTGGAACTGACTGAGACTGTCGAGAAATTCGACATCTACGTCACCGTGATCGGTGGTGGTGTAAGTGGTCAAGCTGGCGCAATCCGCCACGGTATCACTCGCGCACTGATGCAGTACGACGAAACCCTGCGTGGCGCTCTGCGCAAAGCTGGCTTCGTTACTCGCGATGCTCGCGAAGTTGAACGTAAGAAAGTTGGTCTGCGTAAAGCGCGTAAGCGTCCGCAGTACTCGAAGCGTTAATTCGCTTCCACGTTCAAAAAGAACGCCCATCTCCTCACGGAGCTGGGCGTTTTTTTATGCGTGCGATTTCTCAAAGAATTGCGCTGTGACAACTTGCCACATCCGTAGAGCCCCTATACTGCAAGGCTTGGCAGTGGAGCCCTTGGGTAATTACCTTGTCAGAATTGGGGCTTTTCATTACCATTCGGCAAAATTTTTATAAGTACATAGTTTTAACTTAGTAGATGCCTGATTTAACAGGCCACAAAGCTGATGGGAGAGGACTGAATGAGCAATGACGGCGTGAATGCAGGCCGGCGTCGCTTCTTGGTAGCAGCCACATCCGTGGTGGGTGCTGCAGGAGCGGTGGGGGCTGCGGTCCCGTTCGTGGGGTCATGGTTTCCCAGTGCCAAGGCGAAAGCCGCAGGTGCACCGGTGAAAGTGAATGTCAGCAAAGTCGAGCCAGGCCAGCAGATGATTGCTGAGTGGCGCGGTCAGCCAGTATTCATTGTCCGCCGAACCGCGGAAATCCTGGGGAATCTGAAGAAGATCGAGGGCCAGTTGTCTGACCCGACCTCCAAGAACTCGACACAACCGACCTACGTTGATCCAGAAACGCGTTCGATCAAGCCAGAGGTTCTGCTGCTGATCGGTATCTGCACACACCTGGGTTGCTCGCCGACCTTCCGCCCTGAAGTGGCACCCGCTGATCTGGGCAAAGACTGGGTAGGTGGTTATTTCTGCCCTTGCCACGGTTCCCATTACGATCTGGCTGGTCGCGTCTACAAGTCGCAACCTGCGCCTCTGAACCTGCCAGTTCCCCCGCATTCCTATGAGACCGATGAGATTATTGTCATTGGCGTCGATACGGAGAAAGCGTGATGAGCAAGTTCATGGATTGGGTTGATGCGCGCTTTCCCGCGACCAAAATGTGGGAAGACCATCTCAGCAAGTACTACGCCCCGAAGAACTTCAACTTCTTCTATTTCTTTGGTTCCCTCGCACTGCTCGTTCTGGTCAACCAGATCGTAACCGGTGTCTGGCTGACCATGAGCTACACCCCGTCGGCGGAAGAAGCATTTGCCTCCGTCGAATACATCATGCGCGACGTCGAGTACGGCTCGATCCTGCGTCTGCTGCACTCCACCGGCGCTTCGGCGTTCTTCATCGTGGTCTATCTGCATATGTTCCGTGGCTTGCTCTACGGTTCTTACCAGAAGCCGCGTGAGCTGGTGTGGGTCTTTGGCATGCTGATCTACCTGGCGCTGATGGCCGAAGCTTTCATGGGTTACCTGCTGCCTTGGGGTCAGATGTCCTACTGGGGTGCCCAGGTGATCATCTCGCTGTTCGGTGCGATCCCGGTCATCGGTAACGACCTGACCCAGTGGATCCGTGGTGACTATCTGATTTCCGGTATTACCCTGAACCGCTTCTTCGCCTTGCACGTTGTGGCCCTGCCGATCGTGATCCTCGGTCTCGTGGTGTTGCACGTTCTGGCGCTGCACGAAGTCGGCTCGAATAACCCGGACGGCGTGGACATCAAGAAACACAAAGACGAAAACGGCGTACCGCTGGACGGCATTGCTTTCCACCCGTACTACACCGTGAAAGATATCGTCGGCGTGGTGGTGTTCCTGTTCATCTTCTGCTCGATCGTGTTCTTTTTCCCGGAAATGGGCGGTTACTTCCTCGAGAAGCCGAACTTTGAAGTGGCCAACGCCTTCAAGACCCCAGAGCACATCGCTCCGGTCTGGTACTTCACACCGTTCTACGCAATCTTGAGGGCGATTCCGGACAAGCTCATGGGTGTTATCGCCATGGGTGCTTCGATTGCCATGCTGTTTGTCCTGCCGTGGCTCGATCGGAGTCCAGTCAAGTCCATGCGCTACAAGGGCTGGCTGAGCAAGATCTGGCTTTGGGTGTTCTGCATCTGTTTCGTGATCCTCGGCGTGCTGGGCGTATTGGCCCCAACCCCTGAGCGTACGCTGGTATCGCAGATTTGCACCTTCCTGTACTTCGCCTACTTCATTCTGATGCCGTTCTACACCAGGCTCGAGAAGACCAAACCGGTTCCGGAAAGGGTGACTGGCTGATGAAAAAGCTATTTGCTGTATTGATTCTTGCTGCCATGCCGATGTTGTCCTTTGCAGCCGAGCACGGTGGTCCCGAGCTGGAAAAAGTCGACATCGACGTTTCCGATAAAGCGGCCATGCAGGACGGCGCGCGTACGTTCGCCAACTATTGCATGGGCTGCCACAGTGCCAAGTTCCAGCGCTATGAGCGCGTTGCCGACGATCTGGGTATTCCTCATGATCTGATGCTGAAAAACCTGGTGTTCACGGGTGCCAAGATCGGCGACCACATGACCATCGGCATGCAGTCTGCAGACGCCAAGGCCTGGTTCGGTGCTGCACCGCCGGACCTGACCCTCGTTGCTCGCGTTCGTGGCACTGACTGGCTCTACGGTTACCTGCGTTCGTTCTATGAAGACCCGGCGCGTCCTTGGGGTGTGAACAACAAGGTTTTCCCGAATGTCGGTATGCCTAACGTGCTGGTCGGTCTGCAAGGTCGTCAGGTGGTCGGCTGCAAACAGGTTCAAATCGTCGAGGACGACAAGAAGCAGTATGATCCGCTGACCGGTACGCCACTGACTCATGAAGCGTGCGATCAGCTGACCATCGTGCCGAAGACCGGTGCTCTGAACGAAGAGCAGTTCAATGAGAAGGTCAAGAATCTGGTAACCTTCCTCGCTTACTCGGCTAACCCGGTTAAGCTGCAACATCAGCGCATCGGTACCTATGTATTGCTGTACCTGGCGTTCTTCTTCGTATTCGCATACTTGCTCAAGCGTGAATACTGGAAAGACGTACATTGATAAAGCTGTAAGCAATTGCTGTTAATCGCGCGCGCCCAGGGGCGTCTCTGAAGGTGTAACGAGTCTGGTGAGCCAGGCGTTACGGGAGGCGTCCTCTGGGCGCGCGCGTTTTTCCGCTTCCGATAATTTCTACAAGCGAGGAGGACCGCCATGGGCGTGACCAATCGGTTGGCCTGTTACTCCGACCCCGCCGACCACTATTCCCACCGAGTACGCATCGTACTTGCAGAGAAGGGTGTCAGCGCCGAGATCATTTACGTGGAAGCTGGTCGTCACCCGCCTAAACTGATCGAAGTGAACCCTTACGGCAGCTTGCCCACCCTGGTCGATCGTGACCTGGCGTTGTGGGAGTCGACCGTGGTGATGGAATATCTGGATGAGCGTTACCCGCACCCGCCTTTACTGCCGGTTTATCCTGTGGCGCGTGCAAATAGCCGTCTGCTGATTCATCGTATTCAGCGTGACTGGTGTGGCCTGGTGGATCTGATTCTGGATTCCCGGTCCAAGGAAGCAGCCCGCGTCGTGGCTCGTAAAGAGCTGCGCGAAAGCCTGACTGGCGTGTCGCCGTTGTTCGCCGACAAGCCGTTTTTCCTCAGCGAGGAACAAAGTCTGGTGGATTGCTGCCTATTGCCAATACTCTGGCGATTGCCGATTCTGGGTATTGAACTGCCGCGGCCTGCCAAGCCGTTGCTTGATTACATGGAGCGCTCTTTCGCGCGTGAGGCTTTCCAGGCGAGTCTGTCTGGTGTCGAACGCGATATGCGCTAAGGCTTAAGGAGCCGCTATGAACTCCAGTCGACCTTATCTGGTCCGCGCGCTCTACGAGTGGATTGTTGATAACGATTGCACCCCGCACATGCTGGTCAATTCCGAATATCCGTCGGTGCAGGTGCCTCAAGGTTTCGCCAGTGATGGACAAATTGTCCTGAACGTTTCGCCGGCAGCCGTGCGTCATTTGCACATGGACAACGAAGCGGTCAGCTTCGAAGGGCGCTTCGGTGGCGTGCCGCACACCCTGTTCGTGCCTATCGCTTCGATCCTGGGCATTTACGCCCGGGAGAACGGCCAAGGCATGGTGTTTGATCTGGAGTCGCCTATGGAAGACGACGAAGAGATCGAGCCGGACGATGATGTTCCGCCACCCGACAACGAGCCGCCGCGTCCCAGCGGTCGACCGAGTTTGAAAGTGGTGAAGTAATAAAAAAGGCGATCCGAAAGGATCGCCTTTTTTATTCACCACTTTCAAACGGGTAGGAGCTGCCGAAGGCTGCGATCTTTTGACTTTGGCTTTTTAAGATCAAAAGATCGCAGCCTTCGGCAGTTCCTACAGGGCGAGGGCGATCTCAAGAGCGCCATCGCCGGCAAGCCATGCTCCTACAAGAGGGGCATCAGTCGATGTATTCGAACAGCTTCACAATCTTCTGCACGCCGGCAACGCTCTGAACCAGATTGGTGGCCTGGGCGGCTTCCTGCTTGGTCAGCAGGCCCAGCAGATAAACGATGCCGTTCTCGGTCACGACCTTGATGCGCGAACCCGGGATGCTGGCGTCGGCCAGCATCTGGGTCTTGATCTTGGTGGTCAGCCAGGTGTCGTTCTGGCGGGCGATGAATCCGGACGGCGGTAGGATCTGCAGCTCGTTATGGACTGTCTTCACACGCTGGACGGCGGCAGCAGCCTGTTCGGCCTTGGCCTTCAAGTCTGCACTAGGCGTTTGCCCGGCCAGCAGTACAACGCCGTTGAAGCTGGTGACGACGATGTGCGAATCGTTATCCAGCCCTGGATCGGCCTTGGCGACGTTAACGCCAACCTTGGTATCAATCAGGGAGTCGTCGATTTTGCTGCCGAAGGTGCGCGTGCCGCGGTCATCTTCAATCGGTGCTTCACGGCTGGCGTTAACCACCGAGGTGCAGCCGCTGATGCCGACGAGGCACAGGGTCAAGGCCAGAAGGCCTAGGCGATTAGGGGTCATTCTTCACTCCCGAACAGTTGGCTGTCGATCAAGTCGCAAAGGCAATGGATCGCCAGCAGGTGGACTTCCTGAATACGTGCGGTGACATTGGCCGGTACGCGAATCTCGACGTCCTCGGGCAATAGCAGCGACGCCATGCCGCCGCCATCACGACCGGTCAATGCTACGACAATCATTTCGCGATCATGTGCGGCCTGGATCGCTTGAATAATGTTCGCCGAGTTGCCGCTGGTGGAAATCGCCAGCAATACGTCACCCGGCTGGCCGAGGGCGCGGATCTGTTTGGAAAAGATTTCGTTGTAGCTGTAGTCGTTGGCGATCGAGGTGATCGTCGAGCTGTCGGTGGTCAGCGCGATGGCTGGCAGGCTCGGACGCTCGCGTTCGAAGCGGTTGAGCAGCTCCGACGAGAAGTGCTGGGCATCACCGGCAGAGCCGCCGTTGCCGCAGGAAAGCATTTTGCCCTCGTTGAGCAGGGCGTTGACCATCACTTGGCTGGCTTGCTCGATGTGCGGTGCAAGTACGTCCATCGCCTGTTGCTTGGTGTCGATACTGGCCTGAAAAAGCTGGCGAATTCGGGATTGCATGTCCATCTGTGTGACCTTAATTAGCGCGGCTACTCGGCACATGAATGTGCAGCCCGCAAAGCAAAGAGCAAAAGTGTTGGGTGAAGGTGTCCGGTTCGGGGTGCAAGCGATCAGCTGTCGAAGGCATTCTGCATCCAGTTCAACTGATCAAGGCTGCTTTCGATGGCAACCACGTCGAAACGGCAAGGGGAATTGGCCCAACGCGACTCGCGCTGAAGAAAATACTGCGCGGCGAAAATCAGTTTCTGCCGTTTGCGCCCATCGATGCTATCGAGTGCGCCACCCCATTGAGTGTTTTTTCTGTAGCGGACTTCAACGAATACTACTGTATCGCCATCAAGCATGACCAGATCAAGCTCGCCGCGTTTACACAACCAGTTCTGCGCCAGCAGGCGCAGACCGTGTTGTTGAAGATGCTCGAGCGCATGGCGCTCGGCATCTTTACCGCTTTGCTGGCGTGACCTGTCAGGCATTAGCGCGGGGTGTCCGGCAGGCGTTGAATCTGACCATTAACGAACTGTGCCCACGGCAACTGGCGAACCACGCGTTGGTTCTGGGTCATGCCGAGGCTGCCCGATTGACCTTCGATGCGGCTGTCCGGCAAAGCCTTGAGTTGCCCCAGGCGCGGTGCCAGGCGATAGGCGTCAACACCCATTGCGTAAAGGCGACCGAGGCTGCCACCGGCCTGCGGCCATTGTGCAGTGACCTGTTTGCGCAGTGGATCGTTGGCATCCAGTAGCCACGGGGTTTCGCAGAAGCGCACACCGTTCATGTCGTTGTACTGGTTTACATCGCCGCTGGCACTGAACACGTGGGACGTCGCGTAAACCGGGACGTCACCGGCGTACTGGAAGTTCAGGGTTGGTTTGATCTGTTGCGCCTGTTGCGGGGTGGCCGCCAGGAAGATGAACTCGATGTCCTGACGACGGGAAGGCTGGGCGGCGACTTGCGAGCCAACGGTGCTCTGCAGGCTCTTGGCGCGACCTTCGCTCTGGCGCAACTGGAACATGTCAGCAATCTGCTGTGCCAGTTGTACCGGCTGGTCAACACGTTCGACGGCGACAATGCTGCCACCGTTCGCTTGCCAGTCCTGGCTGAATGCCTTCATTACGCGGTCGCCCCATTCGCCTTTTGGCACCATGATGGCAGCACGATGCAAGCCATCGGCGCGAGCGCGGCGGGACACTTCGCGAGCTTCGTCTTCAGCCGCAAGGCCAAACTGGAACAGCTGCGCCGGACCTTGCTCGCCTTCGCTATAGTTCAGCGCCAACGTGGTGATCGGTAGCTGAGGGTGAGCGCTGAGCTGTTTGACCAGCGGCTTCTCCAGCGGACCAACGACCAGTTGCACGCCGTCGGCCTGGGCCTTGCGATAGAACTCGTCCATCGAGGTCAGTTTCGAGCTGTCATAGAACACGATGGCTGGCGGCTTCTGCCCGGCTTGTTGTGCCTGGTAGTGAGCGGCCATGAAACCGTCGCGCAGTGCCTTGCCAACCGCCGCCAACTGGCCTTCTTGTGGCAGCAGCAGAGCAATTTTGCTCAGGGGCTGGCTCGCCAGCTCTTTGAGTTTGGTCAGCGGCAGCGGCAATTGAAGGGCGGCTGGGTGCTTGGGATTCTGTGCGCGCCAGTTGTCGATCGCCGCTTGCTGCTGCTCCAGTGTGCCGGCAGTTTTCACCGCCAGAGCCAGGCCCATCCAGCCACCGAGGTCGTCGGAGGTGGTCGGCTGCAATTGATCTGTGGGCAGCGAGGCGATCAGGATCCAGATCGCTTCGTGGTTTTTGCTGGCTGCTTCACCTTCGAGCATTGGCGCAATAAAGATGCGTTCCCGTGCAGCGGCCAGGGTCTGGCCATCGGCTTCAAGGGCGCGGGCGTGAACGGTGCCGGTGCGTACTTGTTGCTCGACAGGCAGTTCGCCCAAGCGTTGCAGGCTCGGATGGCTCAAGGCAGTCAGCGCCGCTTTGGGCTGATTGCGCACCATGGCCAGTTCAGCCGCCAGAGTGCTGGCGAAGACCTGTTGGCCAGGCTTGAGTTGTTCCATCGGCACCTGTTGCAGGATTTGCGCGGACTGGCCGGCATTGCCCTGACGGTAAGCCAGGTCTGCCGCGCTCAGGCGAAACAGTGCAGCTTGTTCCGGCGTTTTGCTTTGGGCAGCCTTTTCGAGCAATTGCTCGATACTGGCATCCGGGGTGCGTGGAAGTTCGCCAAGGCTGGAGGAGGGCGAGCTGGCGCAAGCCACCAGCAAGGCAGCGAGGCAGAGGGCAGAGAACAGCCGCAGGCAAGCGATCATGTAAGTGTTCCTGATACTCGATCAAATTAGCGTGGAATTGTACCCAAGCGCTGGCCGGGGCGCGATGTTACTGGCGTGAAACCGTCAATTTAGCTCGTGTAAATGTTGCAGTACTGCACAAAAGGCCGAAAAACCAAGGGTGGGTGGGGCGTATCGCGAAAGCTGCTACGCGCTACAATGGCGACTTTTACCGATCATGAGGTGTGCGCTTTGACTGCTCCAGGTGCTTTGAATTCCGCTGCTGGCTCGCTTTATGTGGTGGCGACGCCCATCGGCAACCTGGACGACATCAGTGCCCGTGCGCTGAAAATCCTGCGCGAGGTGGCGTTGATTGCCGCCGAAGACACGCGTCACTCCCAGCGTTTGATGCAGCACTTCGGCATTCCTACGCCGTTGGCCGCCTGCCATGAACACAACGAACGTGATGAAGGTAGCCGCTTTATCACACGCCTGCTGGCCGGCGACGATGTGGCATTGATCTCTGACGCCGGCACGCCGCTGATTTCCGATCCGGGTTATCACCTGGTGCGTCAGGCCCGTGCAGCGGGGATCAATGTGGTGCCAGTGCCCGGCGCTTGCGCGTTGATCGCCGCACTCTCGGCGGCGGGGCTGCCGTCGGATCGCTTCATTTTCGAAGGCTTCCTGCCGGCCAAGGCTGTGGGGCGTCGGGCGCGACTGGAGTTGGTCAAGGAAGAACCGCGCACGCTGATTTTCTACGAGGCTCCGCACCGCATCCTTGAATGCCTGCAAGACATGGAACTGGTATTCGGCGGCGAGCGCCCGGCGTTGTTGGCGCGGGAAATCACTAAAACGTTCGAGACACTCAAGGGGTTGCCGCTCGCCGAGTTGCGTGAGTTTGTCGAGTCCGACAGCAATCAGCAGCGCGGGGAGTGCGTGGTGCTGGTGGCCGGCTGGTCGGCGCCGGAGACGGAAGACGCAGTCAGCAGCGAAGCCATGCGCATCCTCAACCTGTTGCTCGAAGAAATGCCGCTCAAGCGTGCCGCCGCCTTGGCCGCGCAAATTACCGGCGAGCGTAAGAATGTTCTGTATCAAGTCGCGCTGGATAAACAGAAGAGCGAGTAAAACCCGACGCGCAGGAGTGGCCAAAGGCTTTTAGCGCTTGTTCTTCGGCCGCTCTGCCGTTAACCTTTGCGGCGGAGAGTCGATTGGACAGTCGCTGCCCTCTATGAAAATTAGGGGGGGGAGGAAAGTCCGGGCTCCATAGGGCGAAGTGCCAGGTAATGCCTGGGAGGTGTGAGCCTACGGAAAGTGCCACAGAAAATAACCGCCTAAGCGCTTCGGCGCCGGTAAGGGTGAAAAGGTGCGGTAAGAGCGCACCGCACGTCTGGCAACAGTTCGTGGCTAGGTAAACCCCACTTGGAGCAAGACCAAATAGGGTCCCAAGGCGTGGCCCGCGCTGGGACCGGGTAGGTTGCTAAAGATGTCCAGTGATGGCCATCGTAGACGAATGACTGTTCAAGACAGAACCCGGCTTACAGATCGACTCTCCACCTTTTTTTCTCCCCTGCTTGAATCATTGAGCAGGGTGCTGGTAGTGGCAATTTCCCTCCTTACATAAACACCAGCAGACCCCCTCTCGTAATACCGAAAAAATCTTACTCTTAACAAATTACTTTAACTTTCGAATGCAGCTATCCGTGCTGATTCAAGTTATTGAGCGAAAACATACGCCAGATTCTCGTTCCCCCTCCTTTTACACTCCTAAATCTCCGTTCTGTAAGGGTTTTCCTTTAATCCGCGCCTTGACGGTGTGGTGGGCGCATTCCTATAGTGTGCGCAAGTGGCGGAAAGTGGCATGAAGTGGGTTTTTTGAGCTCAAAACGCTAAAAATTGGAGAAACGCTGACGTGTTTCGCGGAGCTAACGCTATCAGTCTCGATGCAAAGGGCCGTCTCGCTATGCCGAGCCGGTACCGTGACGAGCTGGTTTCGAGAAGTTCCGGGCAATTAATCGTCACCATCGATGCCGTTGATCCATGTTTGTGCGTTTACCCCCTCGATGAGTGGGAAATTATTGAAACCAAACTGCGCGCACTGCCTTCGCTTCGCGAAGAGAACCGTCGCCTGCAACGTTTGCTGATTGGTAATGCCGTCGACCTCGAGCTCGATGGCAGTGGTCGTTTTCTGGTTCCGCCGCGTCTGCGCGAATATGCCAAGTTGGATAAGCGCGCAATGCTGGTGGGCCAACTGAACAAGTTCCAATTATGGGACGAGGATGCCTGGGATGCGGTTTCTGCCGCTGACCTGGCTGCTATTCAACAACCGGGCGCCATGCCTGATGAACTGCGTGATTTGATCCTGTGACTATTGATAGCGGCTTTAACCACATCACCGTACTGCTTGACGAAGCCGTGGAGGCTCTCGCCGTACGTCCTGATGGCTGCTATCTGGACGGTACGTTCGGACGCGGCGGACACAGCCGGTTGATCCTCAGCCAGCTCGGTCCCGATGGTCGGTTGCTTGGATTCGATAAAGATCCTCAAGCGATTGCCACCGGGCAAACGCTAGCGGCCGAAGACGGCCGCTTTGTCGTTGTGCAGCGCAGCTTTGCCGAGCTCGGTTCGGAAGTCGCCGAGCGCGGTCTGGCCGGCAAGGTCAGCGGCATTCTGCTCGACCTGGGCGTCTCGTCGCCACAGCTCGACGACCCTGAGCGCGGCTTCAGTTTCCTCAACGATGGCCCGCTGGACATGCGCATGGACCCGTCCCGCGGGATCAGCGCTGCCGAATTCGTCAACACCGCGCCGGTGGAAGAAATCGCCCGGGTGTTCAAGGAATACGGCGAAGAACGTTTCTCCGGGCGCATGGCCCGTGCCGTGGCCGAGCGTCGCGACATCAAGCCTTTCGAGCGCACTGCTGACCTGGCCGAAGTCCTGAAAGTCGCGAACCCTGCATGGGAAAAGGGCAAGAACCCGGCCACCCGTGCGTTCCAGGGCCTGCGTATTCACGTCAACAACGAACTGGGCGATCTGGAAGCCGGCCTCGAAGCCGCGCTGGAATGTCTGGAAATCGGCGGTCGCCTGGTGGTCATCAGCTTCCATTCCCTGGAAGACCGCATCGTCAAACTGTTCATGCGCAAACTGGTGAAAGGCGAGTCCGACAACCTGCCGCGCAACCTGCCGGTCCGTCACGTCGCCTTCGAACCGAAAATCAAAGTCCATGGCAAAGCGCAGTCCGCCTCCGAGGCCGAACTCAAAGCCAACCCACGTTCTCGTAGCGCCATCATGCGCGTCGCGGAGAAGCTGCGGTGAGCAAGCTTTTCGCCAAGCCACTTCCCGGCGGAAGCTTTTTCATGCTGCTGTTGTTTATTGGCGTGATCGTGTCGGCCATCGGCGTGTCTTACAGCGCCCACTGGAACCGTCAGTTGTTGAACTCGCTGTACAACGAGTTGAGCGTGCGCGACAAGGCGCAGGCCGAGTGGGGCCGGTTGATTCTCGAGCAGAGCACCTGGACCGCCCACAGCCGCATCGAAGTCCTGGCCACCGAACAACTGAAGATGCGCATTCCCGGCGCTGCTGAAGTACGGATGGTGGCGCCATGATGAAACTTGAAGGTGCACTTTTCCCTTGGCGGTTCCGCGTGGTCATGGGGTTGCTCGGTGTCATGGTGGCTGCAATTTGCTGGCGCATCATCGACCTGCAAGTGGTCGACCGTGACTTCCTCAAGGGGCAGGGCGACGCGCGCAGCGTCCGTCACATTCCTATTCCCGCTCACCGTGGTCTGATCACCGACCGTAACGGCGAGCCTTTGGCCGTGAGTACGCCGGTCACCACCCTGTGGGCCAACGCCAAGGAAATGCAGCTGGCCAAAGAGAAGTGGCCAGCACTGGCCGCAGCGCTGGGCCAGGATCCGAAAGCCCTGACCGAACGTCTCGAAGCCCAGGCCAATAAAGAATTCATCTATCTGGTGCGCGGGTTGACGCCTGAGCAAGGCCAGTCGGTGCTCGACCTTAAAGTGCCAGGCGTCTACGGCATTGAAGAGTTCCGCCGTTTCTACCCGGCCGGTGAAGTCACCGCGCACATGGTCGGCTTTACCGACATTGACGATCACGGGCGCGAAGGCGTCGAGCTGGCCTACGACGAATGGCTGGCCGGGGTCGCCGGCAAGCGACAGGTCATCAAGGATCGGCGCGGCAGACTGATCAAAGATGTCCAGGTCACCAAAAACGCCAAGGCCGGCAAGCCCTTGGCGTTGTCCATTGACCTGCGTCTGCAATATCTGGCCAACCGCGAGCTGCGTAACGCGATCATCGAGAACGGCGCGAAGGCCGGCAGCCTGGTGATCATGGACGTGAAGACCGGCGAGATCCTAGCCATGGTCAACCAGCCGACCTACAACCCGAACAACCGTCGCAACCTGCAGCCGGCGATGATGCGTAACCGCGCGATGATCGACGTGTTCGAACCCGGTTCGACCATGAAAGCGATCTCCATGAGTGCCGCCCTGGAAACCGGGCGCTGGAAGCCGAGCGACACCGTCGAGGTGTACCCGGGCAGCTTGCAGATTGGTAAATACACCATCAAGGACGTATCGAAGACCGAAGGTCCGGTGCTCGACCTGACCGGCATCCTGATCAACTCCAGTAACGTCGGCATGAGTAAGGTCGCGTTCGATATCGGCGGCGAAACCATTTTCCGTCTGGCGCAAAAAGTCGGCCTCGGCCAGGACACCGGCCTGGGCTTCCCGGGCGAGCGCGTCGGCAACCTGCCGAACTACCGCGAATGGCGCAAGGCTGAAACCGCCACTCTGTCCTACGGCTACGGTATTTCGGTGACGGCGATCCAGTTGGTCCACGCGTTCTCGGCGCTGGCCAACAACGGTCGTATCGCGCCGCTGACCCTGATCAAGACCGACAAGCCACCGCAGACCACCCAGGTGATCCCGGAAAACGTCGCCAAAACCATGCAAGGCATGCTGACCCAGGTGATCGAGGCCCCGCGCGGTGTATTCCGTGCCCAGGTGCCGGCGTACCACGTGGCCGGCAAGTCGGGTACCGCGCGTAAGACGTCCGTGGGCACCAAAGGCTACGCCGAGAATTCCTACCGCTCGCTGTTCGCCGGCTTCGGCCCGATGAGCGATCCGCGTTACGCCATCGTGGTGGTAATTGATGAGCCGTCCAAGGCCGGCTACTTCGGTGGTCTGGTATCGGCGCCGGTGTTCAGCCGAGTGATGTCCGGGACGCTGCGCCTGATGAACGTCACCCCGGATAACCTGCCACCGACCCAACAAGCCAACGCTGCACCGGTCGTTCCGCTGAAAGCCAATGGAGGGCGCGGCTGATGTCTCTGAGTCTGAACAAGATTTTCGCCCATGCCGGTCGTGATCTGTTGATCCGCGAACTGACCCTGGACAGCCGCAATGTACGGGCAGGTGATTTGTTCCTGGCTGTCCCTGGCGGCAAATTCGATGGTCGTGCGCACATTGCCGATGCGTTGCAGCGCGGTGCTGCTGCCGTGGCTTATGAAGTCGAAGGCGCCACCGTGCTGCCAATTACCGATGCGCCGCTGATTCCGGTCAAAGGCCTGGCGGCGCAGTTGTCGGACATTGCCGGGCGTTTTTATGGCGACCCGAGCCGCCATCTGAATCTGGTCGGTGTCACCGGCACCAACGGCAAAACCAGCGTGACACAATTGGTCGCGCAAGCCTTGGACTTGCTCGGTCAACACTGCGGCATCGTCGGCACCCTGGGCACCGGTTTCTATGGCGCGCTTGAAAGCGGCCTGCACACCACGCCGAACCCGATTGCCGTGCAAGCGACCCTTGCCGACCTGAAAAAGGCCGGTGCCAAAGCTGTGGCGATGGAAGTCTCTTCCCACGGTCTGGATCAGGGCCGCGTGACCGCATTGGCGTTCGATGTGGCAGTGATGACCAACCTGTCCCGCGATCACCTTGATTACCACGGCACCATGCAGGCCTACGGCGAAGCCAAGGCCAAGCTGTTTGCCTGGAACGATTTGAAATGCCGGGTGATCAACCTCGACGACGAGTTCGGCCGGCAACTGGCGGCGGACAAGCGCGAATCACGTTTGATCACCTATAGCCTGGAAGACACCAGCGCCTACCTTTATTGCCGTGAAGCGCAGTTTGATGACGAAGGGGTGCGCGCCACCTTGGTCACGCCGCAAGGCGAGCACCATTTGCGCAGCACCTTGCTCGGTCGTTTCAACCTGAGCAACGTCCTGGCAGCGGTCGGTGCCTTGCTCGGTCTGGACTACGCGCTGGACGAAATCCTCCAGGTCCTTCCAAAACTCGAAGGCCCTGCGGGTCGTATGCAGCGCTTGGGCGGCGGGACTCAGCCGCTGGTGGTGGTCGATTACGCCCACACCCCGGATGCGCTGGAAAAAGTCTTGCTGGCCCTGCGTCCACATGCCAGAGGCCGGTTGCTGTGCCTATTCGGTTGCGGCGGTGACCGCGATCGCGGCAAGCGTCCGCTGATGGCTGAAGTGGTAGAGCGTCTGGCCGATGGCGTGCTGGTCACCGACGACAACCCGCGCACCGAAGATCCATCCGTAATTTTCGACGACATCCGCGCCGGTTTCACCGCTGTGGAAAAAGTGACGTTCGTGGCGGGTCGTGGTCAGGCGATTGCCCAGTTGATCGCCAGCGCAACCGCTGATGATGTGATTGTCCTGGCCGGTAAAGGTCACGAGGACTATCAGGAAATCAACGGCGAACGCCATGCCTTTTCCGATCTGGTCGAGGCCGATCATGCCCTGACTGCGTGGGAGGTGTCACATGCTTAAAGCCTTGAAACTGAGCGAACTGACACGCGTGCTGAATGCTCGCCTGGTGTCCGGCGATGCCAGTTTCGACGGTGTCAGCATCGACAGCCGCGCGATTAAGCCAGGTCAGCTGTTTATTGCCCTGACCGGTCCGCGCTTCGATGGTCATGACTATCTGAACGACGTGGCTGCCAAAGGCGCCGTAGCAGCCTTGGTCGAGCGCGAAGTCGCCGACAGTTCGCTGCCGCAGCTACTTGTAAAAGACGCTCGCCAGGCCCTTGGCCAACTGGGCGCGCTGAACCGTGCGGCTTATAGCAACCCGGTCGCGGCTATCACTGGTTCCAGCGGCAAGACCACGGTCAAGGAAATGCTCGCGAGCATTCTGCGCACTCGCGGCCCTGTGCTGGCGACCCGTGGCAACCTGAACAATGACCTCGGCGTACCGCTGACCCTGCTCGAACTGGCGCCGGAACACACCGCCGCCGTGATCGAACTCGGTGCGTCGCGCCTCGGCGAAATCGCTTACACCGTGGGCATGACCAAGCCTCACGTGGCCATCCTCAATAACGCCGGGACTGCCCACGTTGGCGAATTCGGCGGGCCGGAAAAAATCGTTGAAGCCAAAGGCGAGATTATCGAAGGGCTGGATGCCGATGGCGTCGCCGTTCTCAACCTCGACGACAAGGCATTCGGCATCTGGAAGACCCGCGCTGGCGCTCGAAAAGTGCTGACGTTCGCGCTGAACAACCCAAGCGCCGACTTCTACGCCAGCGAGCTGGATCGCGATGCTCGCGGTTGCCCGGCATTCAACCTGCACAGTCCTGAAGGTGTGGAACGGGTTCAACTGAACCTGCTCGGCACCCATAACGTCGCCAATGCCATGGCTGCCGCCGCCGCCGCACACGCCCTTGGCGTGTCGCTGTTCGGCATCGCCACGGGCCTTGGTGCAGTACAACCGGTCAAGGGCCGCACCGTTGCGCAACTGGCGACGAACGGAATGCGCGTAATAGATGACACTTACAACGCGAACCCCACCTCCATGTGCGCTGCCGTTGATATACTCGCCGGCTTTTCCGGACGCACCGTTCTGGTGCTCGGGGATATCGGCGAATTGGGCGACTGGGCGGAGCAGGGGCACCGCGACGTGGGCGAGTATGCCCGTGGCAAGGTTTCTGCGCTTTACGCGGTCGGACCGATGATGGTTCATGCCGTGAACGCGTTTGGCCCGCAGGCCTTTCACTTCAGCAGCCAGGCTGAACTGATCGAAGCTCTGGGCGCCGAGCAAGATACAAACACCACTATTTTGATCAAGGGTTCGCGCAGCGCTGCGATGGAAAACATCGTCGCCGCTTTGTGCGGGTCCAGTCTGGAGAAACATTAATGCTGCTGCTGCTAGCGGAGTATCTGCAACAGTTCTACAAAGGCTTCGCGGTCTTTCAGTACCTGACCCTGCGCGGGATTCTCGGCGTGCTCACCGCGCTGGTGTTGTCGCTGTGCTACGGCCCGTGGATGATCCGCACCTTGCAGAACCGTCAGATCGGTCAATCCGTTCGCAACGATGGCCCGCAATCGCACCTGTCCAAATCGGGCACCCCGACCATGGGCGGCGCGCTGATTCTGTCGTCCATCGGCGTCAGCACCTTGCTCTGGGCTGACTTGAGCAACCGCTATGTCTGGACCGTGTTGCTGGTGACCCTGTTGTTCGGCGCCATTGGTTGGGTCGACGATTACCGCAAAGTCATCGAGAAGAACTCCCGTGGCTTGCCGAGCCGCTGGAAGTATCTCTGGCAGTCGGTGTTTGGTCTGGGCGCGGCGCTCTTCCTTTATATGACCGCGACCACGCCGGTAGAAACCACGCTGATCCTGCCGATGCTCAAGGACTACAGCATTCCGATGGGCGCAGGTTTCGTCATCCTGACCTACTTCGTGATTGTCGGTTCGAGCAACGCGGTCAACCTGACTGACGGCCTCGACGGTCTGGCGATCATGCCGACGGTGATGGTCGGCGGCGGGTTGGGGATCTTCTGCTACCTGTCCGGTAACGTGAAATTCGCTGAATACCTGCTGATCCCTTACGTACCGGGAGCGGGTGAACTGATCGTGTTCTGTGGCGCGTTGATCGGTGCGGGCCTGGGGTTCCTCTGGTTCAACACCTATCCGGCCCAAGTCTTCATGGGCGACGTCGGCGCGCTGGCACTGGGCGCCGCGTTGGGCACCATCGCGGTGATCGTCCGTCAGGAAATCGTCCTGTTCATCATGGGCGGCGTGTTCGTGATGGAAACCCTGTCGGTGGTCATCCAGGTGGCCTCCTTCAAGATGACCGGTCGCCGTGTGTTCCGAATGGCACCCATACACCACCACTTTGAACTCAAGGGCTGGCCCGAGCCGCGCGTGATCGTCCGTTTCTGGATCATCACCGTAATTCTCGTGTTGATCGGCCTTGCCACCCTGAAGCTGAGGTAGAACGAGTGTCTCTGATCGCTTCTGACCACTTCCGCATCGTTGTCGGCCTCGGCAAGAGCGGCATGTCCCTGGTTCGCTTCCTGGCGAACCGGGGCGTGTCGTTTGCTGTGGCCGATACGCGGGAAAATCCACCGGAGCTAGACACGCTGCGTCGTGACTATCCGCACGTGGAAGTGCGTTGTGGCGAGCTGGACGTCGAGTTCCTGTGCCGTGCCGACGAGCTCTACGTGAGCCCCGGCCTGGCACTGGCGACCCCAGCCCTGCAAGCCGCTGCGGCCCGTGGCGTGAAGTTGTCCGGTGACATCGAACTGTTCGCGCGTAACGCGAAGGCGCCGATTGTCGCCATCAGCGGTTCCAACGCGAAAAGCACCGTCACCACCCTGGTTGGCGAGATGGCCGTTGCGGCGGGCAAGCGTGTCGCGGTTGGCGGTAATCTCGGTACGCCGGCGCTGGATCTGCTCAGCGACGACGTCGAGTTGTACGTAATGGAGCTGTCGAGCTTCCAGCTCGAAACCACCGATCAACTTAACGCCGAAGTGGCGACTGTACTCAACGTCAGCGAAGACCACATGGACCGCTACAGCGGTCTGCCGGCCTATCACTTGGCCAAGCACCGGATCTTCCGCGGGGCCAAGCAGTTTGTGGTCAACCGTCAGGACGCCCTGAGCCGTCCGTTGATGGGCGAAGGTCAGCCATGCTGGACCTTCGGTTTGAGCAAACCTGATTTCAAGGCGTTTGGTATCCGGGAAGAGGACGGCGAGAAATACCTGGCCTTCGAATTCCAGAACCTGATGCCGGTGCGCGAATTGAAAGTTCGTGGCGCTCACAACCAGTCCAACGCCCTCGCGGCGCTGGCACTGGGGCACGCCGTTGGCCTGCCATTCGACGCGATGCTGTCGAGCCTGCGCACCTTTGCCGGGCTTGAGCATCGTTGCCAGTGGGTCCGCGACCTCAATGGCGTGAGCTATTACAACGATTCCAAAGCCACCAACGTTGGCGCCGCACTGGCCGCCATCGAAGGCTTGGGCGCGGACATCGAAGGCAAACTCGTGCTGATCGCCGGTGGCGATGGCAAGGGTGCCGAGTTCAAGGATTTGCGTGACCCGGTGGCGGCCAACTGCCGCGCCGTGGTGCTGATGGGCCGCGACTCCGACCTGATCGGCCAGGCCATCGGCGATGGCGTGCCGCTGATTCGCGTCAACTCGCTGCTTGAAGCCGTAGAGCAATGCCGCGCCCTCGCCGAACCGGGCGACGCCGTGCTGTTGTCGCCGGCCTGCGCCAGTTTCGATATGTTCAAAAATTATGAAGACCGTGGTCACCAGTTCGTCCGCGCTGTGGAGGATCTGGCATGAGCCTGAGAAATATCATCAAGCCGTATCCGTCGCCGATCATTACCGGGCGCGGTATCGACCTTGATTTCCCGATGCTCGCTGGCTGCCTGGCATTGCTGGGCCTTGGCCTGATCATGATTGCCTCGGCATCCACTGAAGTGGCCGCGGCGCAGTCGGGCAGCGCGCTGTACTACATGATTCGTCACCTTATCTACATCGTGCTGGGCCTCGGTGCCTGCGTCATCACCATGATGATCCCGATTGCCACCTGGCAACGCCTGGGCTGGTTGATGCTGCTGGGCGCGTTCGGTTTGCTGATTATGGTGATCGTCCCCGGGATCGGCCGTGAAGTGAACGGTTCGATGCGCTGGATCGGTTTTAGCTTCTTCAACGTCCAGCCTTCCGAGATCGCCAAGGTGTTCGTGGTGATCTACCTCGCCGGTTACCTGGTACGTCGTCAGAAGGAAGTGCGCGAAAGCTGGATGGGCTTCTTCAAGCCATTCATCGTGCTGCTGCCGATGGCGGGCCTGTTGCTGATGGAGCCGGACTTCGGTGCCACCGTCGTAATGATGGGGGCAGCGGCGGCGATGCTGTTCCTCGGCGGGGTCGGGCTGTTCCGGTTTTCCTTGATGGTGGTGCTCGCTGTCGCGGCCGTGGTGCTGCTGATTCAAGTGCAGCCGTATCGAATGGCGCGTCTGACCAACTTTGCGGATCCGTGGGCCGATCAGTTCGGTGCCGGCTATCAGTTGTCTCAAGCACTGATCGCGTTCGGTCGCGGCGAATGGTTGGGCGTTGGCCTGGGCAACAGCGTGCAGAAACAGTTCTACCTGCCGGAAGCCCACACGGACTTCGTGTTCTCGGTCCTGGCCGAAGAACTGGGTGCCGTGGGTTCCTTGTGTACTGTCGCGCTGTTCGTCTTTGTCTGTATTCGTGGCATGTACATCGGTTTGTGGGCAGAGAAGGCCAAGCAGTTCTTCGCGGCGTACGTGGCCTACGGCCTGTCGTTCCTGTGGATTGGTCAGTTCCTGATCAACATCGGGGTGAACGTCGGCCTGCTGCCGACCAAGGGCCTGACCCTGCCGTTCCTCAGTTACGGCGGTAGTTCGTTGGTGATCTGCTGTGCCTGTCTCGGGTTGTTGCTGCGCATCGAGTGGGAGAGTCGAACCCACCTGGGCAGTGAAGAGATGGAGTTCCAGGAGAGTGACTTCGCCGAGGAGCCACCCCATGGGCGCTAACGTATTGATCATGGCGGGCGGCACCGGCGGGCACGTGTTCCCGGCGTTGGCCTGCGCTCGCGAGTTCCAGGCCCGCGGCTACACCGTGCATTGGCTGGGTACCCCGCGCGGCATCGAAAACGACCTGGTCCCGGCGGCCGGTCTGGAACTGCATCGCATCAATGCCAGCGGTCTGCGGGGCAAGGGCAAGCTGTCGCTGCTCAAGGCACCGTTCATGTTGCTCAAATCGATCTGGCAGGCGCGGGCGATCATTCGTCGGCTGCGGCCGGTGTGTGTGGTCGGTTTTGGTGGTTATGTGACTGGCCCTGGCGGTGTTGCCGCCAAATTGTCCGGCGTGCCGATCATCGTTCACGAGCAGAACGCCGTGGCAGGTACCGCCAATCGGTTGCTCATGCCGTTGGCCGCCCGAGTCTGTGAAGCGTTCCCCGACACCTTTACCCTGTCGGACAGCCGACGGACCACCGGTAATCCGGTGCGCACCGAGCTGTTCCTCGAAACACCGCGACCAGCCCTGGCCGGTCGCAAGGCGCGTTTGCTGATCCTGGGCGGAAGCCTGGGCGCAGAACCGTTGAACAAGTTGCTGCCTGAAGCCCTGTCGCAAGTCGCCGCCGACCTGCGCCCGGAAGTGTTTCATCAGGCCGGCAAAAACCACGATGAAGTGACCGCACAGCGCTATCGCGAGGCTGGCGTCGAGGCACAAGTGCAGCCTTTCATCAAAGACATGGCCCAAGCCTATGGCTGGGCCGACCTGGTGGTGTGCCGTGCAGGCGCATTGACTATCAGTGAACTGGCCGCCGCCGGTCTGCCCTCGATGCTGGTGCCTTTGCCCCACGCGATCGACGATCACCAGACCCGCAACGCCGAATATTTGGCTCGTGAAGGTGCTGCCTTCCTGATGCCGCAAAGAACGACTGGCGCCGCAGATCTTGCCGCACGCCTGACAGAGGTCCTGATGCAACCGCAACGACTCAATGACATGGCCAACGCGGCCCGCCGACTGGCGAAACCCGATGCAACCCGTAACGTCGTCGACACCTGCCTGGAGGTGGCCCATGGTTGAGAATCAGAAAGCCATGCCTCAACCGGAAATGCGCCGCATCCGTAAAATCCACTTCGTCGGTATCGGCGGCGTAGGCATGTGCGGCATCGCTGAAGTGTTGTTGAACCTGGGCTATGAAGTCTCAGGCTCCGACCTCAAAGCATCGCCGGTGACCGAGCGCCTGGAATCTTTCGGTGCTCACATCTACATCGGCCACCGTGCCGAGAACGCCGCGAGCGCCGATGTGCTGGTGACCTCCAGTGCCGTGAACACCTCCAACCCGGAAGTCGTCACTGCCCTGGAACGCCGGATTCCGGTGGTGCCGCGTGCCGAAATGCTTGCCGAGTTGATGCGTTATCGCCACGGCATCGCCGTCGCCGGTACCCACGGCAAAACCACCACCACCAGCCTGATCGCTTCGGTGTTCGCGGCCGGTGGCCTGGACCCGACGTTCGTCATCGGTGGCCGCCTGAATGCTGCGGGCACCAATGCCCAGCTCGGCACCAGCCGTTACCTGATCGCCGAAGCCGACGAAAGCGATGCGAGCTTCCTGCACTTGCAGCCGCTGGTGGCCGTGGTCACCAACATCGACGCCGACCACATGGCGACCTACGACGGTGACTTCAACAAACTGAAGAAAACCTTCGTCGAGTTCCTCCACAACCTGCCGTTCTACGGTTTGGCGGTGGTGTGCCTGGACGATCCGGTGGTGCGTGAAATCCTGCCGCTGGTCAAACGCCCGACAGTCACCTACGGCTTCGGCGATGACTGCGACGTGCGTGCAATCAATGTGCGCCAGCAAGGCATGCAGACCTTCTTCACCGTGCTGCGCCCTGAGCGCGAGCCGCTGGATGTCTCGGTGAACATGCCGGGCAACCACAACGTATTGAACGCTTTGGCGACCATCTGCATTGCCTCCGACGAAGGCGTCAGCGATGAAGCCATCGTCCAGGGCCTGTCCGGGTTCCAGGGTGTCGGCCGACGCTTCCAGGTCTACGGCGAACTGCCGGTAGACGGCGGCAACGTGATGCTGGTCGACGACTACGGTCACCACCCGACCGAAGTGGCCGCGGTGATCAAAGCCGTACGCGGTGGCTGGCCGGAGCGTCGTCTGGTGATGGTTTACCAGCCGCACCGTTACAGCCGCACGCGGGACCTGTACGACGACTTCGTCAATGTACTGGCCGACGCCAACGTCCTGTTGCTGATGGAAGTCTACCCGGCCGGTGAAGAACCGATCCCGGGCGCCGACAGCCGCAAGCTGTGCAACAGCATCCGCCAGCGCGGTCAACTGGACCCGATCTACATCGAGCGCGGTGTCGACCTGGCGCCGATCGTCAAGCCGCTGCTGCGTGCCGGCGACATCCTGCTGTGCCAGGGCGCCGGTGATATCGGTGGTCTCGCACCAAAACTGTTGAACAGTCCGTTGTTCGTCGGTGCCATTGCTGCGCCGGCTGTGGGGAAATTGAAATGACTGCTGCCTACGCCAACCTCGTCTCCACGATCGCGCCGAAAGACTTCGGCCGCGTCGCCGTGCTCTTCGGCGGCAAGAGTGCCGAGCGTGAGGTTTCCCTGAAGTCGGGTAACGCGGTTCTCGAAGCGCTGCAAAGCGCCGGTGTGGACGCGTTTGGCCTCGACGTCGGCGATGACCTGCTGCAGCGTCTGCTGAACGAAAAAATCGATCGCGCCTTCATCATCCTCCACGGTCGTGGCGGTGAAGACGGCAGCATGCAAGGCCTGCTCGAATGCCTGGGCATTCCTTACACCGGTAGCGGCATCCTGGCGTCGGCATTGGCGATGGACAAGCTGCGCACCAAACAGGTCTGGCACAGCCTCGGGATTCCGACGCCACGCCACGCCGTTCTTGGCTCCGAGGCCGATTGTATTTCGGCGGCCACGGAACTGGGCTTCCCTTTGATCGTCAAACCGGCCCATGAAGGTTCAAGTATCGGGATGGCCAAAGTGAGTTCCGCGTCCGAGTTGATCGACGCATGGAAAGCGGCCAGTACCTACGATTCGCAAGTGTTGGTCGAGCAATGGATTCAAGGTCCGGAGTTCACCATCGCCACCCTGCGTGACCAGGTGTTGCCAGTCATCGCCTTGGGCACCACGCACAGCTTCTACGACTACGACGCCAAATACGTGGCTAACGATACCCAGTATCGGATTCCGTGTGGCCTGGACAGCAACAAAGAAAAGGAACTCATGGACCTCACGGCGAAAGCCTGCGAGGCGCTGGGTATCGCCGGTTGGGGCAGGGCAGACGTGATGCAGGACGCCGACGGGCAGTTCTGGTTCCTGGAAGTCAACACCGCACCGGGCATGACCGATCACAGCTTGGTGCCGATGGCGGCCCGTGCTGCTGGTCTGGATTTCCAGCAACTGGTTCTGGCGATTTTGGCCGCCAGCGTTGCCGGCAACCACGAGCCGCGAGGTTAAGACCATGCAAGGCGCACAGCTGAGACATCAGCCCCCCGCACCGCCCGGCCGCAAGCCGGTGTCGCGGGGTGCCAGCCGAATGGTGGCCAAAGAGCCGATGTCTGTGCGCCTGCCGAAAGCCAATTTTGGTTTTCTCAAAGCGTTGTTCTGGCCGGTGTTGTTGGTTGCACTGGGGTTTGGCACTTACGAAGGCGCGCAGCGTTTGCTGCCGTACGCCGACCGGCCGATCACCAAGATCAACGTGCAGGGCGATTTGAGTTACATCAGCCAGCAAGCCGTGCAGCAGCGGATCGCCCCGTACGTGGCGTCGAGCTTCTTCACCATCGACCTGGCGAGCATGCGTACCGAGCTGGAACAGATGCCATGGATTGCCCACGCCGAAGTGCGTCGGGTGTGGCCGGATCAGGTGGTCATCCGCCTCGAAGAACAATTGCCGGTGGCCCGTTGGGGCGACGAGGCGTTGCTGAACAACCAGGGCCAGGCGTTTACGCCCAAGGAGCTGGCGAACTACGAACACCTG
The DNA here is from genome assembly GCF_016651105.1 of Pseudomonas sp. TH15. Taxonomy (GTDB): domain Bacteria; phylum Pseudomonadota; class Gammaproteobacteria; order Pseudomonadales; family Pseudomonadaceae; genus Aquipseudomonas. Next base: position 835,842 of record NZ_JAEKEL010000002.1, on the reverse strand, counting down.
CCACAGCTGTTCGGCCCACAACGGGCCCAGCAGCAAGTGATGCAGCAATACCAGGTGCTGAGCCAGATGCTCAGGCCATTGGGCTTCTCGATTGCACGCCTGGAGTTGCGTGACCGAGGCAGCTGGTTCCTGACTACGGGGGCCGGTAGCGCTGGCCCGGGGATCGAACTGCTGCTGGGACGCGGCGCTTTGGTAGAAAAGATGCGCCGCTTCATTGCCATCTACGACAAGACGCTTAAAGAACAGATTACGAACATTGCGCGCATCGATCTGCGCTACGCCAACGGCCTCGCTGTTGGCTGGCGGGAACCTGTAGCGCCGACGACAGCCAAACCCGCTGTCGCGAAGAATTAAGAAGAGGCAGGACCCATGGCAAACGTGCAAAGCGGCAAAATGATCGTCGGTCTCGATATCGGCACCTCCAAAGTGGTGGCGCTGGTCGGCGAGGTTTCGGACGACGGCACGCTGGAAATCGTCGGGATCGGCACTCATCCGTCCCGTGGCCTGAAGAAAGGCGTGGTGGTGAACATCGAGTCCACCGTGCAATCGATCCAGCGCGCCATCGAAGAAGCGCAGCTGATGGCCGGTTGCCGGATCCACTCGGCGTTCGTCGGCGTGGCCGGCAATCACATTCGCAGCCTGAACTCCCACGGCATCGTGGCGATTCGTGATCGCGAAGTCAGCGCTGCTGACCTTGAGCGTGTACTCGATGCTGCCCAGGCCGTGGCGATCCCGGCTGACCAGCGCGTGCTGCACACCCTGCCGCAGGATTACGTGATCGATAACCAGGAAGGCGTCCGTGAGCCGCTGGGCATGTCGGGCGTACGTCTGGAAGCCAAGGTTCACGTGGTGACCTGCGCCGTCAACGCCGCACAGAACATTGAAAAATGCGTGCGTCGCTGCGGTCTGGAAATCGACGACATCATTCTCGAGCAGCTTGCTTCCGCGTATTCGGTCCTGACCGACGACGAGAAAGAGCTGGGCGTGTGCCTGGTGGACATCGGCGGCGGTACCACCGACATCGCGATCTTCACCGAAGGCGCGATCCGTCACACCGCCGTGATCCCTATTGCGGGCGATCAGGTGACCAACGACATCGCCATGGCGCTGCGTACACCGACCCAATACGCCGAAGAAATCAAGATTCGTTACGCCTGCGCCCTGGCCAAACTGGCCGGTGCCGGTGAAACCATCAAGGTCCCAAGCGTTGGCGACCGTCCACCGCGCGAGCTGTCCCGCCAGGCCTTGGCCGAAGTGGTCGAGCCGCGTTACGACGAGCTGTTCACGTTGATCCAGGCTGAACTGCGCCGCAGCGGCTACGAAGACCTGATCCCGGCCGGCATCGTGCTAACCGGTGGTACGTCGAAGATGGAAGGCGCGGTCGAACTGGCCGAGGAAATCTTCCACATGCCGGTTCGCCTGGGCGTGCCGCACGGCGTGAAGGGGCTGGATGACGTGGTCCGCAACCCGATTTATTCCACTGGCGTTGGCCTGTTGATGTACGGCCTGCAAAAGCAGTCTGACGGGATTTCGTTCTCGGGCATCAGCAGCCGCGACAGCTACAGCAATGAAGAACCGAAAGCCGCCTTGCTCGATCGCATCAAGAGCTGGGTACAAGGCAATTTCTAAAGATTTACCGCAGCACCGCAACAAACGCAGTAGGCGAAAAAACTAGAGAATGTAAGGAGAGGGAAAATGTTCGAACTCGTAGACAACATCCCCGCAAGCCCGGTTATTAAAGTTATCGGTGTTGGCGGAGGCGGCGGCAACGCTGTCAACCACATGGTCAAGAGCAACATTGAAGGCGTTGAATTTATCTGCGCCAACACTGATGCCCAGGCGCTGAAATCCATCGGCGCGCGGACCATCCTGCAACTCGGTACCGGTGTGACCAAAGGTCTGGGCGCCGGCGCCAACCCTGAAGTAGGTCGTCAGGCCGCTCTCGAAGATCGTGAGCGCATTGCCGAAGTCCTGCAGGGCACCAACATGGTGTTCATCACCACTGGCATGGGCGGCGGTACCGGTACCGGTGCTGCGCCAATCATTGCCGAAGTGGCCAAGGAAATGGGGATCCTCACCGTTGCGGTGGTGACTCGTCCTTTCCCGTTCGAAGGCCGCAAGCGTATGCAGATCGCCGACGAAGGTATCCGTCTGCTGTCTGAAAGCGTCGACTCGTTGATCACCATTCCCAACGAGAAGCTGCTGACCATCCTCGGTAAAGACGCAAGCCTGCTGTCGGCTTTCGCCAAGGCTGACGATGTACTGGCCGGTGCCGTTCGCGGTATCTCCGACATCATCAAGCGTCCGGGCATGATCAACGTCGACTTCGCTGACGTACGTACCGTGATGAGCGAAATGGGCATGGCGATGATGGGCACTGGCTGCGCCAGCGGTCCGAACCGTGCACGCGAAGCCACCGAAGCGGCCATTCGCAACCCGTTGCTCGAAGACGTGAACCTGCAAGGTGCACGCGGCATCCTGGTGAACATCACCGCCGGTCCTGACCTGTCCCTGGGTGAGTACTCCGACGTGGGTAGCATCATCGAAGCCTTCGCTTCCGAGCACGCGATGGTCAAGGTCGGTACCGTTATCGATCCAGACATGCGCGACGAGCTGCACGTGACTGTGGTTGCTACTGGTCTGGGCGCGAAAATCGAGAAGCCTGTGAAGATCATCGACAACACCATGCATACGTCCGTGGCATCGCAGCCGCAGCAACAAGCGCCTTCTCGTCAGGAAGCGCCTGCTGTGAACTACCGTGACCTGGACCGTCCGACCGTCATGCGCAACCAGGCTCAGGCCGGTGCTGCGACTGCCGCGAAGATGAATCCGCAAGACGATCTGGATTACCTGGACATCCCGGCTTTCCTGCGTCGTCAGGCTGATTGATGGAATGTATCAGGGCGATGAAGGTGATTGGTGTTCAGCAAAGGTCTGGTCTGCTATCATCGCCAGCCTTTGTTGATACCAGTTCGCAATTTGCGCTGAAGCGGCCCAAGCCATGATTAAACAACGCACACTGAAAAATATTATCCGTGCCACAGGTGTAGGCCTGCACTCCGGGGAGAAGGTATACCTGACCCTCAAGCCTGCACCTATCGACACCGGCATCGTGTTTGTTCGTGCCGATCTGGACCCTGTGGTGCAGATTCCTGCTCGCGCGGAAAACGTTGGCGAAACCACGATGTCGACCACGCTGGTCAACGGTGACGTCAAAGTGGATACGGTGGAGCACTTGCTCTCGGCCATGGCTGGCCTGGGCATCGATAACGCCTACGTCGAGCTCTCCGCGTCCGAAGTCCCAATCATGGATGGTAGCGCTGGACCTTTCGTATTCCTGATTCAATCGGCCGGCCTGGAAGAACAGGACGCTGCCAAGAAGTTCATCCGGATCCTGCGGGAAGTGACAGTGGAAGACGGCGACAAGCGCGCCACTTTCGTCCCTTTCGAAGGTTTCAAAGTGAGCTTCGAGATCGATTTCGATCACCCGGTTTTCCGTAACCGCACACAAAGTGCAAGCGTGGATTTTTCCAGTACTTCGTTCGTAAAAGAAGTCAGCCGCGCCCGTACCTTTGGTTTCATGAGTGATATCGAGTACCTGCGCAAGCACAACCTCGCACTCGGCGGCAGCGTTGAAAACGCTATTGTGGTCGACGCGGATGGTGTACTGAACGAAGACGGCCTTCGCTATGAAGACGAATTCGTGAAGCACAAGATCCTCGATGCAATTGGTGACCTCTACCTGCTGGGCAATAGCCTGATTGGTGAGTTCAAGGGCTTCAAGTCCGGACATGCATTGAACAACCAGCTGCTGCGCAAGTTGATTGAGCAGACAGATGCTTGGGAAGTCGTGACTTTCGAAGACGCCAGCACTGCACCGATCTCTTACATGCGTCCTGTTGCGGCCGTGTAAGCAAAAACCTCTCTAGTTTTTAAAGGCTGCCTTCGGGTGGCCTTTTTTTATACCCGCGATTTTTTGTGTTGTCTGCGCTGGCCCCTTCGCGAGCAAGCCCGTCGGCTCAGCGAAAAACTCAGCTAAGCCACCACCCGGTTACGTCCCGTTTCCTTGGCCTGATACAACGCCTTGTCCGCCGCAAACAACAACTGCTCCAGGCTGATCTCGCTCGCACTGGTCCAGGTACTAATCCCGATACTGACAGTCATCGGCGTCTTGGCATTCGCCACCAATGGCAGTTGCTCCACCGCCTCACGGATGTGTTCGGCGATCTGCTTCGCGCCCGCGCTGTCGGTTTCCGGCAGGATCACCGAAAACTCCTCACCGCCGTAACGGGCGACCACATCCGCCGGTCGTCGTACGTTTTCAATGATCACTCGGGCCAGTGTTTTCAACGCCTGATCCCCGGCCGGATGGCCGTGGCGGTCATTGAACGCCTTGAAATGGTCGGCATCGATCATCATCACCGATATCGGCTGGCCCGAACGCTGTGCGCGGAACCATTCGTGGCGCAACGACTGATCAAGCATCCGCCGGTTGGCGACACCGGTCAGCGCATCCGTGGCCGCCAGTTGCGCCAGTTCACGCTCGGCCCGCTGGCGCAAACGCAGTTCGCGGGCGAGCAGCCAGGTCAGCCACAGCAAACCCGCGCACAGCACGCCAGTCGCGCCGCTGATCAATATCGCGGTGCGGCGCCAAGTGGCAAATACCTCATCGCTGGAGAGCGCGACCATCACCGTCAGCGGCAGATTGCCAACCCGCGAATAGGTGTAGAGGCGCCGTTGATGGTCGATACTCGAAATGCTGGTGAAACTGCCATTACCATCCTTGTCGCGCAGAATCCGCACCACGTTGGGCCGATTGCCGAAGCTCTTGCCGATGGAGTCGCTTTGCAGATAGGGCTTCTGCGCGAGCAGCACGCCGTCGTTGTCGATGATGTTCAGCGTGCTGTTTTTGCCGATGTCGAGGCTGTTGAACAACTGATCGAAGTAGTCGAGTTTCATCGACGCCACGGCCACGCCGATGAACTCCCCGGTGTCCGAGGAAATGCGCCGGCTGAAGCTGATGCGCCATTGATTGGCCTCATCGCAGTCGCAGCGGGTTTTGAACGGGCGGCTGATGAACATGCCGACATCACGGTTGAAAGCGTGCGCGAGGAAGTAGTCGCGGTCGGCGAAATTACCCGGTTTGGGGTCGACCCGCGAGGAGTCGGCAATCACCTCGCCATGCTTGTCGAGCAGCAGGATGTCGCCTTTGAAGCGCGCGGTGGTGGAGCGGTCGAACAGCGCCAGATGGCGAATCTCTGGGGTGACGTCGCGCAAGTCATCACGCTGGGCGGCGGCGATCAGGCCTTGCAGGGTCAGGTCGTACAGTTCGACCGTGCGCAGGACGTCGGCGTCGATCAATTGCGCGATGGTGGTGGCGCTGCGGGTGGCCGAGTCCTGAGCGTTGGCGTGCTCACGAATCAGCAGAAAGGTGACGATGCAGATAATCGCGATCACGGTCAGTGAACTGCCGCAGATCAGCAGCAACTCGGGGCGTCCGGTCTTGCCCGTAACGGGTGGGGTACGGCTCGCGATCATGATGGGGTTATCGGTTGGGGGATCTTATAAGCGTAGTTGCACAAACACTGCGGGGGATAACACTGAAACAGATCTACTGTGGCGAGGGGATTTATCCCCGATGGGCTGCGAAGCGGCCGCAAAAAGGGTCTGCTGCGCAGTCCATCGGGGATAAATCCCCTCGCCACAAAAACCATTTCAATCAAAATTTGTATCAGATCGCAGCTGATTTGATGCTGATCTTAGAAGACGTTGATCGGGTAATCGACGATCACACGGTATTCATCGGTGTCCTGATCGAGCGCGCCGTAGCCATTGCCACCGCGGTTGGTCGCCCATTGCAGGCGCACCGCCAGGTCCTTGGCCTTGCCGCCCTGAACCACGTATTTCAGATCGACGTCGCGCTCCCAATGCTTGGCGTGTTTGCCGTCGGCGCTGTACCACGAGGTGTAGCCCTTGCTGTCCGGATCGACCTTGGTCAAGTCCGTTTCACCCCGGGAGTAGGAAACCGCCGAGGTCAGGCCAGGCAAGCCGAGACCGACGAAATCGTAGGCGTACTTGAGTTTCCACGAACGCTCGTTCGGGCCGTTGAAGTCCGAGTACTGCTGGGAGTTGTCCAGGTAGATGCTGTCGCCCTGGCTGATGTAGTCGAACGGCGTGTTGCCGTTGACCCGCTGATACGCGGCCGTAACGCTGTGATTGCCCACGCCGACGGTGAAATGCAGGCTGTAGGTGTTGTTGTCGATGTTGCCGAGCAGCGCATCACCGGTGTCTTGTGTGTGATAGAAGTGCAGGCCCGGGTTGAGGCTAACGAGGTCGTTCAACGCGTAGGTGTAATCCAGATCGTAGTAGTACTGGTTCCAGATGTCCTTGAGCTCGGAGGCGTACAGGCTGCTGGTCAGACCCGGCAAACCGCTCCAGGCCACGCCGGCCCAGTTCAGGTGCTGGCTCTCTTCACCGTCGGCGAGGGTGCCGTAAGAGGTGCTGATGCGCTTGTGGCCGCTCTGGTTGTAAGGCTTGGTGAAACTGGCCTGGCCACCTTCAATCAACCAGCCATCGAAGCTGTGATTGGTCAGGCTGACACCACGAAAGGTCTGCGGCAGCATGCGGCTTTCACCGCCGGCGATTACCGGGTTAGTGAGAAACAGGTCACCGGCCTTCAATTCGGTATCGAAGGCGCGCATTTTCAGCGTGCCGCCGGCGGTGGAGAACGAGCCCGGCGCTTTGCCGTTGCCAGCGCTCACCGGCAGGATGCTCGAATTGTCGGTGCCGCCACCGCCGTCGAGTTTCAGCCCGAGCATGGCGTGGGCGTCGAGGCCGAAACCGACGGTGCCTTCGGTGAAGCCGGATTCGAACTTGCCGAGAAAGCCCTGGCCCCACTCGATGTTGTCATCGGTGTGCTGGTGCCGGTTGCGGTTCATGTAGTAGTTGCGGGCGTTGAGGTTGAGGCTCGACCCTTCGACAAAACCTTCTTTGGCAGGCTCATCGGCGTGAGCGGAAGATGCCATCGTTGCGGCAATTGCAATGAACAACGGAGTAAAGCGGACTGGGTAACGCACGTGCAATGGAGCTCCTTGGGTCAACTGGCACCTCTATATTTTGAGGCGCTTGATGTTTCTTGTTGTTACAGACGAACCAAACGGCTTTCAGACCACAACGAAAAAAGGCCGCTGAATGGCAGCGGCCTGGAGTGACGACGGTTGAACGGGAAGAGCCAAACAACCGCGTCGAGGGAAACGGAGCGGTGCGCGACTCAGCTGTCTTTCTCGGACGCTTGAGCCTGGGTTGCGGCAGCCTGAGGCGCCTGCGTCGCGTCTTGGGCTTTTGCGGTCATCTCGGCCTGAGACTGTTCGAACGCTTTTGCCCGTGCCGCGTTTTGGGCAACAAAGGCTGGCGACTCTTCAGCCATGGCGAGCGGGGACAGGAACAAAGCGGACAAAACGAAAGCGCTGGCAATACCCATAGTGTTGGACATCTTTAAAACCTTTGCTTGGCAAGTGCTGTTTGGTGCGCCAAGGTTAAGGTTCAAGGACGATAGGAAACAGAGCTGATTTCAGAAAGGACTGTTGCGCAGGAAGTAAAAGTCGAATAGTGCGGTGCGGCTAAGAGCTACCCCCTCACCCCAGCCCTCTCCCCCAAGGGGGCGAGGGGAAAGGGAGGTAAAGACCGGGTACATCCTTTACGTTTGAGACCGGGGACATGGTTTACAGGTATCAATCATGGTCAGGAGGTGCTGACCATGCCCTGGAATCAAGAATCCCCAATGGATCAACGAGTGAAGTTAGTCAGCGACTGGCTTGGCGGCAGTTACACCAAAAGCCAATTAAGTCGGCGCTATGGCGTCAGCCGTCCAACCATCGACAAGTGGTTGGAACGGTATGCAGCGCTGGGCGTGGATGGCTTGAAAGAGCAATCGCGTAAGCCATTGAATTGCCCTCATCAGACTCCCGACGAAATCATAGCCACGCTGCTGACCAAGAAAAACGAGCATCCCGATCGGGGGCCGAAGCAGATCATTGATCGTCTACGCGTCTCCGATCCGGATATCCACTGGCCGGCCGCGAGTACCGCCGGGATATGGTTGAAGAAGGCTGGTCTGGTCACCGCGCGGCGCCCCTATCCCGTGCGCCCACGCGCTCCGACGCATTTGCGTCCGGTCGATCAACCCAATCAGACCTGGTGTGCCGACTACAAAGGGCAATTCAAAATGCAGGATGGCAATTGGTGCTATCCGCTGACCATTACCGACCAGATGAGTCGCTATCTGCTGCTTTGCCGGGCATTGCCCAGCACGCATGGGGAGCCGACGCGGCAGGGCTTCGAGTGGGCCTTCCGGGAGTTTGGGTTGCCGGATGTGATTCGCACGGACAATGGCGCTCCCTTCGCATCAACGGGTTTGGCGCGTTTGTCGAAGTTGTCGGTGTGGTTCATCAGGCACGGAATCCACGTCGAGACAATTACGCCTGGCCGTCCCGACCAAAATGGCCGGCACGAACGGATGCACCGAACGCTGAAAGCAGCGGTATTACGAACACCTGCGGAAAATCTTGTGCGCCAGCAATTGGCCTTTGAGGATTTCATCCAGGACTTCAATCAGGTTCGACCGCACACCGCGTTGGACATGAAGCCACCTGCTTCGGTGTATAGCCCGTCGTTACGACCCTACCCCGGTTACCTGCCAGCGGTTGAATACGGCACTGACGTTGAAGTGCGTAAGGTTCGTTCGAACGGAGAGTTCAAATGGAAAGGACAGCTGATTTTTCTGGGAGAGGCACTGATCGGCGAAGAGATCGCGCTGAAGGAGGTGGCTGATGATGTGTGGGAGTTGTACCTTTGCACCTTCTGTTTAGGCAGGCTTGAACGCGGCGCTAAACGCGTAGCAAGCCTGGAAAAGGTGTAAACGATGTCCCCGGTCTAATGTGTAAAGGATGTACCGGTCTCTACAGGAGCAGATCTCTTTGCTTTTCAAAACTTGAGTTCGACTGGATATTTCAGGTCGGTGTACTTCGACAGGACAACTCGGTCAGTCCCCTCTCGCCCAAGAGGGCGAGGGGAAAGGGAGCAGATATCTTTGCTTTTCAAAACTTGAGTTCGACTGGATATTTCAGGTCGGTGTACTTCGACAGGACAACCCGGTCAGTCCCCTCTCGCCCAAGGGGGCGAGGGGAAAGGGAGCAGATCTCTTTGCTTTTTAAAACTTGAGTTCGACTGGATATTTCAGGTCGGTGTGCGACAGGACAACTCGGTCAATCCCCTCTCGCCCAAGGGGGCGAGGGGAAAGGGAGCAGATCTCTTTGCTTTTCAAAACTTGAGTTCGACTGGATATTTCAGGTCGGTGTACTTCGACAGGACAACTCGGTCAGTCCCCTCTCCCCCAAGGGGGCGAGGGGAAAGGGAGCAGATCTCTTTGCTTTTTAAAACTTGAGTTCGACTGGATATTTCAGGTCGGTGTACTTCGACAGGACAACTCGGTCAGTCCCCTCTCCTCCAAGGGTGCGAGGGGAAAGGGAGCAGATCTCTTTGCTTTTCAAAACTTGAGTTCGACTGGATATTTCAGGTCGGTGTATGTCGAGAGGACAACTCGGTCAGTCCCCTCTCCCTTTGGGAGAGGGTTAGGGTGAGGGGCTTTTAAACAGGCAGGTGAATCCCGAACGTATTCATCCCATGCTCACTGCGCACAAAAACATCCCCGCCATGCATCAACGCAATCGCCTTGACGATCGCCAACCCCAGCCCATGGTTATTCCCACTGTTGCTGCGCGACGCATCCACCCGATAAAACCGCTCGAACAATCGCGACAAATGCTCACTGGCAATCGGTGAGCCCGGATTGGCCACACCAATACTCACCTGATGCTCTTCAACCACAATCCGCACCTCAATCACCTGGCCAGGCTCGGTGTGTTGCACCGCATTGCTCAGCAGGTTGATCAATGCTCGCCGCAGATGCGCGATCTCAATGCTCACCTGTGCATCACCGCTGACCCGAACCTGAACCTGAGCATCTTCAAGAATGAAATCCAGATACTCCAGGGTCGTGGCCACTTCATCAGCCAGGGACGTGGAAGTCAGTTTGGTTGCCTTGCTACCTTGATCGGCGCTGGCGAGGAACAGCATGTCATTGATGATCGAGCGCAGCCGTTCCAGTTCTTCAAGGTTCGATTGCAGCACCTCGAAATAGTGTTCGGCCGAACGTCCGCGGGTCAGCGCCACTTGCGTTTGGCCAATCAGGTTGGTCAGCGGCGAGCGCAGTTCGTGGGCGACGTCGGCGTTGAACGACTCAAGCCGCGAATAGGCCTGTTCGACTCGCTCCAATGTGGAGTTGAACGAACTGACAAACTGATCCAGCTCCGGCGGCAACGGCGACAACCGTAAACGCCCGGAGCGCAATGGCGGGGCCAGACGCTGGGCCTCCTGCGACAACTTGATCAACGGCTTGAGACCGATCCGCGCCACCCAATAACCAAGCGCCGAGGCCAGCAACACGCCGATAATCGCCAGGCTGATCAAGGCGAGCAGAAGATGATGCTGAGTCTGCAAAAACGTCTCGGTGTCGATGCCGATGATGAAACGCAGCGGCGGGCGCTGGTCCTTGGCCGGAAACTGACTGACCAGCACTTTCAGCGGGTAGGCATGTTCCGGTAATTGAAGGTCGCGCCGGCCCAGCGGCCCTTCGGCAAAGGCACGGATCTGCGGGGTGATGTTGCCGTACTCGTATTGCGAATCGCCGCTGATGATCCAGAAACTGATGCGCTTGTCTTCTTCGCCCAGCAGTTTGAGCTTGTTGTAGATCTTCACCCAGTGCTCGGGCGTGCCGAACCGTCCGACCGTAGACTCAAGCACGCTGTAGCGCGCATCCAGCTCGGCTTCGGGCAACAACCCCAAACCCTTGTCGACCTGCTGGTACAACGCCCAGCCGATCAACAGAAACACCAGCAATGCCACCAGCGTGAACATCCCGCTCAAACGTAGCGCGATTGAGTTACTGGACACCGCGACTCTCCAGCACATAACCCATGCCACGAATGGTGTGCAGCAACTTCTCGTCGAAAGGCCCGTCGAGCTTGGCCCGCAAGCGTTTGATTGCGACTTCGACGACGTTCGCGTCGCTGTCGAAATTGATGTCCCAGACCATCTCGGCGATGGCGGTTTTCGAGAGGATTTCACCTTGGCGTCGGGCCAGCACGCTGAGCAGTGAAAACTCCTTGGCGGTCAGGTCCAGGCGAGCACCGGCGCGGGTGGCTTTACGGCTGATCAAATCTATCCACAGGTCGGCGATGCTCACTTGCACCGGTTCATGGCCGCCGCTGCGCCGGGTCAGCGCTTGCAGGCGCGCCACCAGCTCAAGGAAGGAAAACGGTTTGCCGAGGTAATCGTCGGCGCCATCGCGCAGGCCTCTGATCCGGTCTTCGACCCGCTCGCGGGCGGTGAGCATGATCACCGGGGTTTGCTTGCGGGCGCGCAAGGCACGCAACACGCCGAAGCCGTCGAGACCCGGCAGCATCACGTCGAGGATGATCACCGCATAGTCGCTTTCCAGCGCCAGGTGCAGGCCCTCTACGCCATCGCGCGCTAAATCCACGGTGTAACCCTGTTCCGTCAGGCCGCGGTGCAGATAATCCGCGGTTTTTTCTTCATCTTCGATAATCAGAACGCGCATGACCCCGCCTCAGTCTGTGGTCGCCAGTGCCGGTAGCGGCATTGGTTTGGGCCGATGGAAAAGCCGCTCCAGCCACAAGTATATGACCGGAGTGGTAAACAGCGTCAGCGCCTGACTCACCAGCAAGCCGCCGACTACCGCAATACCCAATGGCTGGCGCAGTTCGGCGCCGGTGCCGTAGCCGAGCATCAGCGGCAAGGCGCCGAGCAGGGCGGCGAGGGTGGTCATGATGATGGGCCGGAACCGCGTGATACAGGCCTTGAAAATCGCCTCTTCCGGCGGCAAGCCACCCTTGCGCTGCGCTTCGAGGGCGAAGTCGATCATCAGGATGCCATTTTTCTTGACGATGCCGATCAGCAGCACCAGCCCGATCAGCGCCATGATCGAAAAGTCCTGGCCCCAGATCCACAACATGATCACCGCCCCGAGTCCGGCCGACGGCAGAGTCGAGATGATGGTCAGCGGATGGACGAAGCTCTCATAGAGCACGCCCAGAATGATGTACACCGCCACCAGCGCCGCCAGAATCAGCCACGGTTGGCTGGCCAGCGAACTCTGGAACGCCTGGGCTGCGCCCTGGAAGTTACCGCTGATGGCCGTCGGCATGCCGATGTCGGTTTTGGCCTGATTGAGCATGATCACCGCATCACCCAACGCGACGCCGGGCGCCAGGTTGAACGAGAGGTTGGCGGCCGGGAACATCCCGTCGTGGGCGATGGACAATGGGCCGATGGTCGGCGCATCGAATTTCGCCAGCGCCGACAACGGCACCATTTCCCCGCTCAACGGCGAGCGCAGGTAGAAGTAGTTCAGGCTTTCAGCCTTGCCGCGCTGCTTGGTGTCCAGTTCCAGGATCACGTTGTACTGGTTGATCTGGGTCTGGAACTCGTTGATCTGCCGCTGGCCGAAGGCATCGTACAACGCTTCGTCGACATCGCTGGCGGTCAGGCCGAAACGCGCGGCGGCGCTGCGGTCGATGCTGATGTGGGTGATGCTGCCGCCCAGTTGCAGGTCGTTGGAAATATCACGGAACGCCGGGTTGGTCCGCAGTTTTTCCGTCAGGCGCTGGGTCCAGGTACTCAGCACGCCACCGTCGTTGCTCTTGAGCACGTATTGATACTGGGCGCGGCTCGGACCGGAACTGAGGTTGATGTCCTGGCCGGCGCGAAGATAGAGCACGATGCCGGGGACTTTCATCAATTGCGGGCGAATCCGGTCGATGAACTGGCTGGCGCTCACGTCGCGGTCACCGCGTGGTTTCAGCGCAATCCAGAACCGGCCGTTGGCGATGGTCTGGTTGCTGCCCGACACCCCGACCGAGTGGGAAAACGCCTGCACGGCCGGGTCAGCCGCGACGATTTCCGCCATCGCCAAGTGCTTTTTCACCATGTCGCCGTAGGAAATATCAGCAGCCGCTTCGGTGGTGCCGAGGACGAAACCGGTGTCCTGAATCGGGAAGAAACCTTTGGGGATAAAGATGTAACCGGCAATCGCCAGGCCCAGCGACAGGCAGAACACACCGATCATCAACTTCTGGTGGGCGAGGGCGCGGCGCAGCAGTTTTTCATAGCCATCCAGCAAGCGTTCGCCGAAGGTCTTTTTACTGTGAGCGTGATGCACCGGTGCGCGCATATATAGCGCGGCCAGGGTCGGCGCCAGTGTCAGCGACACCACTACCGAAATCAGAATGGTCGAGGTCGCCGTCAGGGCAAACTCTTTAAACAGCCGCCCGACCACGCCGCCCATGAACAGCAGCGGAATAAACGCCGCCACCAGCGAGAAGCTGATCGAGACCACGGTGAAGCCAATCTCGCCGGCGCCTTTGATCGCCGCCTCGCGCATGCCGTCGCCGGCCTCCAAGTGACGGTGAATGTTTTCCACCACCACAATCGCATCGTCCACCACAAACCCCACGGCCACCACGATGGCCACCAGGGTCAGGTTATTCAGACTGAAGCCCATGATGTACATCAGGGCGAAACTGGCGGTCAGCGACACACCCAGTACGGCCGACACAATCATGGTCGCCGACCATTGGCGCAGGAACAGCGCCATCACCGCCACCACCAGCATGATCGCGATCAGCAGGGTGATTTCCACTTCATGCAACGATGCGCGAATGGTCTGGGTCCGGTCGATCAACACCTTGACCTGCACCGAGGCCGGCAGCATCGCTTCAAGGCCCGGCAGTGCAGCTTGGATACGATCGACCGTTTCGACAATGTTCGCCCCTGGTTGCCGGGAGATCACCAGGTTCACCCCCGGTTGATCGCCAGCCCACGCCTGAACGTAGGCATCTTCCGAACCGTTGACGACTTTGGCGACATCCTTGAGGTGAACCGGTGCACCGTCCTTGTAGGAAACGATGAGTTGGCTGTAATCCTCAGGGTGGAACAGCTGGTCGTTGGTGGACAGGGTCGAAATGCTCGACTCACCGTACAACGCACCTTTGGCCAGGTTAAGGCTGGTCTGCTGGATCGCCAGGCGAATATCGGCCAACGTCAGGCCGATGGCCGCGAGTTTGTCCGCCGAGGCCTGGACGCGGATCGCCGGACGTTGCTGACCGGTGATGTTGATTTGGCCTACGCCATCGATCTGACTGATCTGACGCGACAGCAGGGTTTCCACCAGGTCACTGAGTTCAGTGCCGGGCATTTGGGTCGAGCTGACGCTGAGGATCAGCACCGGGCTGTCGGCCGGGTTGACCTTCTTCCAGGTCGGCAGGGTCGGCATGTCCTTGGGCAGTTTGCCGGCGGCGGTGTTGATCGCGGCCTGGACTTCCTGGGCGGCGGTGTCGATGCTCTTATTGAGGGTGAATTGCAGGGTCAGCAGGCTCGAACCCAAGGCACTGCTCGACGTCATCTGGGTCATGCCGGGGATGGCGCTGAATTGCACTTCCAGCGGCGTGGCCACCGACGACGCCATGGTGTCGGGGCTGGCACCGGGCAGTTGCGCGGACACCTGAATGGTCGGGAATTCTGCTTCCGGCAACGGGGCGATAGGCAGACGCGGGAAGGCAATGACGCCCAGCAACACCAGAGCAAAGGTCAACAGGATGGTGGCGACCGGGTGATCGATGCACCACGCGGAGGGGCCCTTCATTGTTTAGGCTCCGCTTGCACCACTTGCGGCGGCTCGGTCAGCACCTGCACGGTCGAGCCGGGCTTGAGCCGGGACTGGCCGTCGCTGACCAGCACATCGCCCGGTTTGACGCCGGTGATGATGTCCTGGCCGCTGCCCTGATAAACCATCTGCACCTGGACGATCTCGACCTTGTCGCCGTTGACCCGGTAAACGAAATGTTGATCGAGGCCGCGCTGTACGACGGTCGGCGGCACCACCAGCGCATCTTTATCCAGCGCTGTCTGAATTTTTACCGTCACCAACAGGCCGGGCCAGAGCTTCTGGCCGGCGTTGTCGAATTCAGCCTTGGCGCGGATGGTCCCGGTGTTGGCGCTGATCTGGTTGTCAATCAGCGTCAGGTGGCCTTCGCCCAGCAGGTTGCCGGTTTCGCCATCGGTGTCGGCGCCGATGTAGGCCTTCACCTGAGCGCGCTGCGGGTCGCTGATCAAACCTTGCAGGGTCGGCAGCATTTGCTGCGGCAGGGAAAACTCCACGGCAATCGGGTCGATCTGGGTCACCGTGAACAGCCCTTGGGCGTCAGCCATGCGCAGGAAGTTGCCTTCGTCCACCGTACGAATACCGACGCGACCGGTGACCGGGGAGCGAATCTGCGTGTAGGAAAGCTGCACCTGAGCCGCGTCGATGGACGCTTGATTGCCTTGGGCGGTGGCTTTGAGTTGGTTGACCAAGGCCTGTTGCTGGTCGTAGGTCTGCTTGGACACGCCGTCATCGACGCTCAGCAGTTTGTAACGCTTGAGGTTGACCAGCGCCACTTGCAGCTGCGCCTGGCTTTCACCCAGTTGGGCGCGGGCCTGGTCGAGGCTGGCGCGGATTGAGCGGTCGTCGATGGTCGCGAGCAAATCGCCGGCCTTGACCAGTTGACCTTCCTTGACCAGCAGCTTGGTGAGGATGCCGTCGATTTGCGGGCGCACCACAACGCTGTGCAAAGACAGCACCGAGCCGATGCCGCTGACGTAGCGCGGGACGTCTTTTTCGCTGACGGCTATGACTCGCACGGGAATGGCGGTGGGGGTGGCGAGTTTGGTGGGGGCGGGTTTTAGTGCAAACCATAGGCCGGTGGCTGCCAGCAGGATCAGGAGGGTGGCTAGCAGGGCTTTGTGCTTTTGGATTCGCATGCTTTTGAGGCGCCGAGGGTTTGGAGTTTGGGCAGGTTGGGTAGTTATAAACTTGTTTGGGGGTCAGGAGGGTGACGGCTGGCTGTCAGCGCTGTCAGTTTCGTGTGTACATATCTGTGGCTGCGGTAATGGCGGCTTAGGGTTTCGCCCTTACGGCGACTCACTTTTTTACAAGCGCCTAAAAAAGTAAGCAAAAAACGCTTGCTCCTGCGTGCGGCCCGCTCGCTGGGGCTCGGGGTTCCTTCGCTGCGGGATCGATCCGGGCGCAGCGCCTACGGTTTGCTTCGCTGCACCTCCTCTCGCTGTGTTTGGCTGCGCCAAACGGTCGCTGCGCTCCCACCCCGGATCAATCCCTCCACTCAGCCTTCCGACGTCGCCCGTGGATCAGGATCAAAAGCTGCACCCGAGCTAACGCTCATCCTGTTGAGTGGTGAGAAGCAAAAGCGGTGCGCGTTCTGCTTTTGCTCTTCGTAGGAGCAGAGCTTGCTCGCGATGGCGCCCCGCCAGCCGACCATTTTTTTAGTTGGCGGCAATCTTATGTAGGAGCTGCCGCAGGCTGCGATCTTTTGATCTTGCCTCTGACGTTGAACATCAAAAGATCGCAGCCTGCGGCAGCTCCTACATCGGCAGTGGGTGTTTAAAAGCGTTTCGAAATGGGTGAACCTTCCCACAAGGTTTTCAGGTTGTCCGTCGGACGTGCGCTCTCTAGGCTTGGGTTGTCGCCGAATACTCGGCGATCGGGTGTGAGAACCCGTTGAGATGTTTTAATCAAACACGAGTACGACCATAATCGCCGCCAGCTCATCTGCTGCCGGCAATACGTTATGGCGGCTGTGTGCGGGCGAACCTCGGTTCGGCCGGGTTGCTCTCTTACCGGTTTCTCACTCCGCACATAGCTGCCACCTCTCGTCGCGTGAGAAACGACAAGTGATGGCTTCAAATCATTTGATAAGAGAGTGTTTCCATGACTAAGCCCGTACCCGATCCCCCGCTAGAAACAACAACCCCCTCGAAGACGCTCTCCGCGCCGACGACCAGTTAAAAAACCGCGAAGCCATAAAACGCGCCCTCGATTTCTACCTCAGCCCCGATCCCATAAAACCGCGCCTACCCAGCACGATGTTCCTCGTCCACCCGAACATCGACACAGAAAGCCTCCTCGCTCACGCCTGCGAGTCCCTGGCCTCGGCCCACGTGATGGCTGGCGATTTCGCTGATCAGCTCAGCCGTCCGCAACGCAGTACGGCATTGGCCATCCAGCAGATCGTGATGCTCGCCGAACTGGCGGTAAACCGTGTTTTGGATCGGGTTGATCCTCAGTCCTGATCAGGCAGGAACGCCGCGTCATCGTTCATCGCGAGCAGGCTCGCTCCTACAGTGGGAATGCATTTCAAATGTAGGAGCGAGCTTGCTCGCGATGGCGATTGTTCTGTCAGCGCTGCCTCTACAGGTTGAAGATTCCCAAAAAGGGACCTATCGTTCCCTTTTTGGGACTCATCGGTTGCCACTGTGAAAAACCTTTCCCTCAGCGAAGCCTTGTTCACAACTACTCAGCAAAAAGTACTGGGCTTATTGTTCGGCAAACCCGACCGCAGTTTTTACGCCAACGAGATCGCCCGCTGGGCACAAGTAGGTAAAGGCAGCCTCATGCGCGAGCTGGATCGGTTGCAGCAGGCCGGCGTGCTGACCCTGACACGCCAGGGTAACCAGACCCACTATCAAGCCAATCCCGACTGCCCGATCTATGCCGAACTGCTGGGCATCGCCCGCAAGACCTTTGGTATTGCCGAGCCTCTGCGCCAGGCGCTGCAACCCTTTGCCGAACAGATCACCTGGGCCTTTGTGTACGGCTCTATCGCCAAGGATTCGGCAAACGCATCCAGTGACATTGATCTCATGCTGATCGGCGAAAGCCTCCACTACAGTGAAGTGATGGAGCGGCTCATGCCTCTGGAGGAACAACTGGGCCGCGTCCTCAACCCGACGCTCTACACCCCCGGCGACTGGGCCGCAAAACTGGCGGCTGAAAACAGCTTTGTCGTGCGGGTAGCGCAGCAGGACAAGATCAACCTGATGGGGCAAAACCCTTTGGAGTCCAAGGATGGGCAGCAACGAGAATCTGGAGAACCTGTTACGTAGCGGTGGACTGAAAGCCGAGCCGTCGGACTCGCAAGGAGTGCGAAGGGCTGCTGCGTTCGGCGGTGGATCGATTGAAAGATGCGCAAACGCCTTCGCTGTCCTTCGCGAGTCGGTTCGACCTGGCTTACAACGCTGCCCATGCGCTTGCACTGACGGCGCTTCGCTTGTGTGGCTACCGTTCGGACAAGCGATATCTGGTGTTTCAGTGCCTGGTTCATACGGCTGATATTGGCAAAGTACAGGTTCGGTTGTTCGCCCTGTGTCATGAGCGACGGAACCTGGCGGAGTACGAAGGCTATATGGATGAAGATGAAGCTCTTCTGGAGCAGTTGCTGGAAAACACCTCGCAATTGTCGAGCAACGTCCAGCAACGAATGAACTGATATCGGTCATGGCTTTCAATCTTCCATCGAACGCTTAAAGATCATCCTCTCTAAGCAAATCAGCTTGTATGGCACGGCGCAAATCTCTCTGGGCAACTCCCACCGGGGTTGTCCGCCACGGAGTCCCGTCAGGTCGAAATCAAGCCTGGTCTGAAAGTCGATGTGGACACTTATCGCAATGCTTGCAGTCATCAATTGCTGCCGATGTCCATGACCTATGAAGCACTCAAGACTTCGACCGACAAAGGTATTGTCACCATCACGTACTTGTAAGCCGTTCGGCGTGCGGTGCAAATCTTCAGGTGCCGAGCCAAGGCGTGCAGGTATACTGCGCGCCTTCGCGGCTCACTGTTCGGGCCCGACTTTTTGCTTTCCGGAGCTTTTATGACTTCCCCGACCCTGCCGCCGGTTGACGACGCTGTAAGCGCTGTCCCGGCAGAATTGGCCGATGCCAGCGACACCCACAGCGAAATCCCGGCCTTCAAATTCCCGTTCAAACCGGGCGAGTTGGCGTCTGCCAAAGGCTCTAACCAGCCGTGGTACAAGAACGGCGCCAAGAATGGCCACACCAAGACCCCGGGCATGGCCCCGCCGGGCACCCGTCGTTCGATGGGCAAGCGCTGAGTTTTATTCCCGCCTGCGGCCATCGCTGTGATTTTCGGATCTCTATGAATTTCGAACACAGTGATGGCTAAGTGCTCAGTTCCTGAGCCAGATCAATATTTGACCAATTGGTGCGCTTAGAGTCAGCAGCCCTGCCGACTCTTCCCAATAAAACGAGCGCGCTATCCATGAAGATCAACCTCCTGGTGACCGGTCGCAACGTCGAAGTAGCGCTGGATGCGAACATTCTTTCGACCACCGATCTGACCAGCGCAATCACCTACGCCAACGATGATTTCATCAGGATCAGCGGTTATACCCGCGACGAACTGCTTGGTGTGCCGCACAACTTGCTGCGTCATCCGGACATGCCGGCGCAGGCGTTTGCGCACCTGTGGCAGACGCTCAAACGTGGGCGTTCGTGGATGGGGCTGGTGAAGAATCGTTGCAAGAACGGTGATCATTACTGGGTCAGCGCGTTCGTCACGCCGGTCACTCAGAACGGTGCGGCGGTCGAGTATCAGTCGGTGCGCACGCGGCCGGATGAGCGCCAGGTGAGGGCAGCGGAGCGTGCCTATGCGCAGTTGCGCGGGACGCAGGTGAAACGCTGGCAACTCCCTGCGATCAGCTTGCGCGCGAAACTCACGGCGTTGACCAGCACGTTGCTCGGTGCTGTGTTGAGTGTCGAAGCGTGGTTGCGACCCGAGTCGATGTGGATCGACGCGGCGGCGTTTGTGATTGGCAGCGGTACTTGTGCAGGGGTTGTGCACTGGATGCTGCGGCCGCTGGAGCGGTTGACCGAGCGTGCCCGGCACATTGCCGATAACCCGTTGAGCCAAGGCATCTATACCGGTCGACGGGATGAATTCGGGCAGATCGAGTTCGCTTTGCAGATGCTCGAGGCGCAGGTTGGCGCGGTGGTCGGGCGCATTGGCGATGCTTCGCAACAGTTGGCCGGGCATGCGGCGCAACTGGTCGATCATTTGCAAAGCAGCCATAGCAGTTCATTGGCGCAGCAGGCGGAAACCGATCTGGTCGCGGCGGCGATTCATGAAATGGCTGCCAGTGTCGCGCAAGTGGCCAGCCATGCGCAGCAAGCCTCGGTGGCGGCGGACATGGCCGGGACGGAAACCCGTGAAGGGCATTTGCTGGTCGGCGAAAGTCGCAGCGCGGTGTTGCGCCTGGCGGAGGAGCTGGGGCGCGCCACCGAGGTGATCCATCAACTCGAAGGCCACAGCAGCGAGATTTCCGGAGTGCTGGACGTGATTCGCTCGATCGCCGAGCAGACCAATCTGCTGGCCTTGAACGCGGCGATCGAAGCAGCGCGTGCCGGCAATGCCGGACGCGGCTTCGCCGTGGTGGCCGATGAAGTGCGCGGGCTGGCGCAACGCACGCAGCAATCGACCAACGAGATTCAGCGGATGATCAGCACCCTGCAAAATGGCGCGCGTGATGCGGTGCAGGTGATGCAGCAGAGCAGCGAGCATGTCGATGACAGCGTCGAACAGGCGCAACGGGCGGCGCGGGCGCTGGACGGGATCAGTGCGCGGGTCGAGCAGATCACCGAGATGAGTCTGCAGATCGCGGCGGCGGTGGAGCAGCAAAGCGCGGTGAGCGAGGACATCAATCGCAATATCGTCAGCATCCGCACGGCGTGCGAGGTGACGGTGGATGAGGGACGGCAGAGTCAGCGCAACTCCGAGGATGTGGCGGGACTGGCGGGGGATTTGCGCATGTTGGCGCGGGAGTTTTGGCGGCGGCGGCAGGTTCGCGATTGAGGTTGACCGGGCTGGCGCTTTCGCGAGCAAGCTTGTAGTGGTTCAGTTTTTTTAAACCATTCCGTAGGAGCATTAGGCCGCCTGCCGCTCAAATAGCGCAGGTGGCAAGTGGTTTGAAGCAGAGTGGCAGCGGCGATGGTTGTAGTGCGAAATGAAATCCATCACATCCTTCTCCGCTTCCAAATGATTTTGGTAGCCGTTCTCCGGCATCCAGTCGTGCTTCAATGTTCTGAAATAGCGCTCTACCACGGCGTTATCCCAACAGTTTCCTCGACGGCTCATACTCTGCAAAATCCGGTTTTCTGCCAAGCAGGCAACAAATCGATCAGCTGTGTACTGACAGCCCTGGTCTGAGTGAAATAACAACTCAGGCATCGGTCGGCGAAATGCCACTGCCAACCTCAGAGCCTTCGCAGCGAGTTCGGCGTCGGCAGTTCTTGAGCACGCCCAGCCCACAATCCTGCGTGAAAAAAGATCCATCACTACGGCAAGATAAAGCCAACTGTTACCGACCCTGATGTAGGTGATATCGCCTGCCCAAAGAGTATCTGGCTGAGTCGGATTAAATCGACGATCAAGTATGTTGGGAGCAACGATTGCCGGCTTTGTGGCGCGGCGATAGTGTGCATAACGCGGTCTGCGCCGGTGCAGACCGAAGGTTTTAATCAACGTGCGCATTCGATAGCGTCCGATAAAGACCCCTTCTTTTCTCAACGCTTTGCAAAGGCCACGAGTACCTAAGGCTTCCCGATGCTGTTTGTGCAATGCACGAAGCTTGCGCCTTAGCCAACGCAGACGAGGCTTTAGTCGTTTGGTTTTACGCTTTGCGTAATAGCTGCTTCGAGCAATGCCAAGCACGGAGCACGTGCGCCGAATTGACAACGCACCTCTAACGCCATCAATCATTTGGTTCGACCGAACAGAACCTTCAGATGAGAGGGCAATTGCTTTTTTAACACTTGATTCTCGGTCTCAAGTAGCGCCAGTTTCGCTTGAAGCGACTCGATCAGTTCCTGATCCTGCAGTCGTGGCAATTGAGCAACGCCTTCCTGATCCCGGCGCCACCGTATTACCCATCGACGCAGGGCTGTAGGCCCTACACCGGTGGCCTCACAGGCTTTGGGGACGGAGTATTGCATGTCCACCACCAAGCGAATCGCCTCTGCTTTTTCTTCTGGTGTAACAACCCGATATCCCATGATGCTTCCTTAAATCGACGCTCCTACATCATGGTCTAAAAAGTTCGACCACAGCAGCTCAGCTCCTACAGGGATTGATGGGCAACAAAAAACCTTGTAGGAGCAAAGCTTGCTCGCGAAGAGGCCAGCAGCCACAGCACCAGATTTCTGGATCAGGCGGCCCGCAACGAGATAAACGCATAGTTAACCGGCGCCTCAGTCGTCACTTCACCCCCAGCCGCCAGCACTTGCCCGGCAATGTCCTCGCCGGAGACGTGAAACAGCCATTCACTGCTCGCAGCTTCCAACGGTTGCGCCACGACTTGATCAATGACCGAAGCAAAAGCCCCCATCTCCGGCAAATAAGCGGTAAACCCATCGCCCTTCAGCGCTGTCGTGCGAATCCCCAACAACCCGCAAATCGCATCCTTGGTCTGAACATCATCGCGATCCGCCTGGCGTGAGTTCTGGATCAGCGTCTTCAACTCCTGATCCACCAACTCGCCACCCACAATCAGGTCCGGCCCTTGTTCCCAGGACTCGGGCGGGCATTCCTTCACTGCCGGGTTCAGCGGGATGTGCGGATTGATTTCCATTGGGTAGATGCGGCACACCAGCGGCCGGCGCTCATAGATGCGGCAGAGATTCTCTTCGTCAAGATTCCGGCAGCGGCCGACGTTGTAGGCCGCGAAGGTGATCGCGACGTACGCCTCGGTTGCCCCGCTGCGAACCAGCACCGAACGACGTTCGGCGTGTTCTCGCTGCAAGAGAGGCAGGCCCAGGCCATTGCCCAGAAAGCCTTCCACCAACACGATCACCTGGCCGCCATCGTCAGCCCACATGCGGGCTTCCGTCAGGGTCAGGGGGACATGGTGGTCGTTGCAGCATTTGCCGCAACCTACGCAGGAAAACGTCGTGTTCATTGTTCGATCGATCGCCGGTAAGGTCATCAAATGGCGACAGAAAGCCATCGCCAAGGCGTGTCTCGAAGCAAGTTATGCGCCACTCACGGCTTCTTGGCGGTCGGGCGGATGGAGTCCCATTCGGTGACGTAGGCGGTTTTGGTTGCCTTGTTGTAGAGGCATAGCTCGGTGCCTTGTTGGCCCTTCATGTGCTTTTGCGGGTATTGGCCTTGCAACAGGAGCGCGGTGTAGCCAACCCGGTCGTCGAATTGCGCGGCGGTGCCGACGGGTTTGGCGTCCTTCAGGCCGCTGGCCTTGGTGCAAGTGGCGAGGACGGCTTTGTCGTAAGCGGCCCAGGCGTCGGGGCTGGCGGCGTGAGCTTGGGTCGTGAGGGCGGTGAGGGAGAGTAAGAGCAGGGTGGTGGTTTTCATTATTTGGGCGTCCTTGGGCGTGATTTGGCCAAGGTTGGAGTATGCCTGATGGTTGTGTGGTGTTTGTGCGGGCCTCTTCGCGAGCAAGCCCACTCCCACAGGGGGAATGCATTCCAATGTGGGAGCGGGCTTGCTCGCGAAAGCGGTGTTAGGCCGGAACGGGTTCCCGGCGAACCACCCGCATCCCGGCACTTTCATACAATCCCTGCGCCCGAAGGTTGTCTTCCAGCACCTTCAGATCAACAAACCCCTCGCGGCGTTGCTGAAACGTTTTGAAAGCATGTAGCAGCAAAGCACGACCCAGCCCAAGACCCTGAACCCGTGGATGCACCACCAGGCTCTTGATGTAGGCGCTGGTCCAGCACTGGCAAACGCCGACGATGCCCTCGGCGTCCAGCGCGATGAAGCACAGGCTCGGATCGTATTCAGGATCGGTTTCAAAACGCTGCTGCCAGACGTCCAGCGCCGGCACGCGACCGCCACCTTCGCGATAGCCAAGTTCCATCAGTTGATGCACGGCTTCAGCGAGTTCGGGGCGGTATTGGCGCAGTTCAATGCCGGTTGGCCAGGCGATGTCGGGCACAGCCTCAGCGAGGTTGCGCCGCATCAAGAAGCAAAAGTCCTCGGCCACACTCAGTGACCTTGCTCGGCGACAGCCTTGGCGGCTTCGATCAGGCACCTGGTCAGTTCTGGCGAGGAGAACTTGGTCAGTACCGCGTTGGCGCCGGCCAAGCGCGCTTTTTCGCTGTTCATCGCGCTGTCCAGCGAGGTGTGCAGCAGCACGTAGAGGTGCGAGAAGTCCGGGGTTTCACGCAGGGTGCGGGTGAAGGCGTAGCCGTCCATCTCCGACATTTCGATGTCCGAGACGATCAGGTTGATCTGCTGGGCAGTGCCTTGCAGGTCCAACAGGCAATCGATGGCTTCCTTGGCGCTGCGGGCGGTGTGGCATTGCAGGCCGAGGTTGCGCAGGGTGTGCACCGATTGTTGCAACGCGACCTGGCTGTCATCGACCACCAGAATCCGCGCGTTACCGAGGACTTCAGCATCTTCCATACTCAGTTCGGTCGGCGCCGTTTCGATCTGCGCCGGGGCGATGCCGTGGATGACTTTTTCGATGTCCAGTACTTGCACCAGCACGCCGTCGACCGAGGTCACGCCGGTGATGTACGAACGCACGCCGCCAGAGCCGAAGGGCGGCGGACGGATGTCGGTGGTCAGGCAGTGAACGATCTTGCTCACCGCTTGAACGTGCAGGCCCTGCTTGGAGCGGCTGACGTCGGTGACGATCAGGCAGCCGCCGTTCGGATCTTCCAGCGGCCGTTCGCCAATGGCGCGGCTCAGGTCGATGACCGACAACGACGCGCCGCGCAGGGTGGCGATGCCTTTGACGTGAGGGTGCGACTCCGGCAGCTTGGTCAGCGGCGGGCAGGGGATGATTTCACTGACTTTCAGCAGGTTGATCGCCATCAGCTTGCCGCTGCGCAAGGTAAACAGAAGAAGCGAAAGTGAATCTGCGCGGGCTTTGGTGGAGGACATAAAAACCTTCTTTGGAGAAAGGTGATGGGCGAGTGGAACGTCGCCAAAAGCTATTGATGCCGGGTTATCGGCGTCAAAAGGTTGGGCTTTAGGTCAGTTGTCGGCTGGTCTTCAGATCCAAAGCCCCTCACCCCAGCCCTCTCCCCGAGGGAGAGGGAGCTGACCGAGGTGTCTTGCGTCGTACATCGACCTGAGCGACCGAGTCGATTGTGGGTTCGGCAAGCAGATTCAGGTCGGCGTAATTCTGCAGCATCCCCCAATCAGTTCCCTCTCCCTCCGGGAGAGGGCTAGGGTGAGGGTTTGCTTTAGCTTTTCATGCCCAACCGCTTGGCCATGCGCCCAAGGTTTGCCCGATCCAGCCCCAACTCACGCGCCGCGCTCGCCCAGTTGTCCTGATTGCGCTCCAGCGCCGCACTGATCAAGCGCCGCTGATATTCCTCGGTGGCGCTGCGCAAATCGCCTTTGATCAGCGGCGCCGCCGCTACAACATCGGCAGCAGGTTCGGCGGAGTTATCCACAACCTCGCGCGGCAAGTCCAGGTCCGCCGCGCTCAAACTGAGAATCTTCGGCCGTTCCTTGCAGTTGCCCAGCGCCTTCAAGGCACTGCGGCCAATCAAGTGCTCCAGTTCCCGCACGTTCCCCGGCCACTGATACGCAAGCAGCGCCGCTTGGGCATCGCTGCTCAGGCGCAGGCTGTTGAGGCCCATGCGCGAGCGGTTCTGTTCGAGGAAGAAGCCACTGAGCAGCAACACATCGCGCCCGCGATCCCGCAGCGCCGGTACCAGCAACGGATACACGCTGAGGCGATGATAGAAGTCGGCGCGGTAGCGGCCGCTGCGTACTTCTTCGGCGAGGTCGCGGTTGGTCGCCGCGATCAGCCGCACGTCGACCTGATGCTCTTTATCCGAGCCCAATCGTTGCAGTTGACCGCTTTGCAGCACCCGCAGCAGCTTGGCCTGCACGGTCAGGGACAGTTCACCCACTTCATCGAGGAACAACGTGCCGCCATTGGCCAGTTCGAACTTGCCGCGCCGGTCGTTCATCGCCCCGGTGAACGCGCCGCGCACATGACCGAACAGCTCGCTCTCGACCAAGGTGTCCGGCAGGGCGGCGCAGTTGAGGCTGATGATCGGTTTGTCGGCGCGTGGCGAAGCGGCGTGAATTGCCTGGGCTACCAGCTCTTTGCCGACCCCGGTTTCCCCAGTGATCAGCACGGTCAGGTCGCTGCCGCCCACCAGGTTGATTTCTTCCACCAGGCGTTTGTGAGCCTTGCTCTGGCCGATCATCTCGCGGTTCTGCTGGCCGCTGGCCTGACGGTAGATCTCGGCGCGCTGATGTTCGTCTTCGACGCGAGTGGCCAGCCGTTCGATGCGCTCGGCGGCGTTGACGGTCGCGGCGGCGAGGCTGGCGAAGGCTTCCAGGGCGTCCAGTTCGATCGGCTCGAAGCGCTCCGGGTCTAGCGCATCGAGGGTCAACAGGCCCCACGGGCGCTCATCGATAAACAGCGGGCAGCCCATGCAATCATGGACTTCCAGATGCTCGTCGAGGCCATCGACCAAACCGTCGTAAGGGTCGGGCAGGTCGCTGTCGGCGGCGAAGCGGGTCGGCCCGGGGCTGCTGAGCAGCGCCTCGAAACGCGGGTGTTCGCTGATTTTGAAGCGCCGGCCCAAGGTATCGGTGCTCAAGCCGTCCACGGCCAGCGGCACCAGCCATTCGCCGTCGAGACGCAGCAGGGCAGCGGCATCGCAGGGCAGCAGGGCGCGCATGGCTTCGAGCAGGCGCCGATAGCGCTCGCCTTCAGGCAATTCGCGGGACAGGTCGGAGACCAGCGGGAGCAGGGCAGTGAGCAGGGATTTTGCAGTCATAGTGACTCCATGTAGTCGACATGACTATAAAGCACTGCGTGTCGATATGACTATGGCGAATACAAGTTATTGATTTATAAAGTTTTAATTCTTGGCATGGAAACTGATAAGTAAAGGGTATTCACATAAAGCTCAGGAGTCGCCCTTATGCTTAGCGTTCAAGACCGTGCCATCGTCAAATCCACCGTGCCGCTGCTGGAAAGCGGTGGTGAAGCGCTGATCACTCACTTCTACCGCATGATGCTCTCCGAATACCCGGAAGTCCGCCCACTGTTTAACCAGGCCCACCAGGCCAGCGGTGACCAGCCTCGTGCGTTGGCCAACGGCGTGCTGATGTACGCGCGGCACATCGATCAGCTCGACCAGTTGGGTGACTTGGTGGCGAAGATCATCAACAAACACGTGGCCCTGCAAATTCTTCCGGAGCATTACCCGATTGTCGGCGCGTGCCTGCTGCGCGCGATTGCCGAAGTGCTGGGTGATGAAATCGCCACCCCTGAAGTCATCGCGGCGTGGGGTGCTGCCTACAACCAATTGGCCGACATTCTGATCGGTGCCGAAACCAGCATCTACGACCAGAAGGAACAGGCGCCGGGCGGCTGGCGCGGGGCGCGGGAGTTCATCGTCGCGGCCAAGGTCGAGGAAAGCGCGGAAATCATCTCGTTCTACTTCGAGCCCGCCGACAAAGGCCCGATCCTCGCCGCCGAGCCGGGTCAGTACATCGGCATGAAGCTGATCCTCGATGGCGAAGAGATTCGCCGTAATTACTCGTTGTCCTCCCTGTCGGACAACGGCCAGTACCGCATCAGCGTCAAACGCGAAGCTGGCGGCCGCGCCTCCAATCATTTGCATGATCAACTGCATGTGGGCGCGAGCATTCAGCTGTTCCCGCCCTCGGGCGAGTTCACCCTGACCGCCAGCGACAAACCACTGGTGCTGATCAGCGGCGGCGTCGGCATCACTCCGACGTTGGCGATGCTTGAAGCGGCGCTGGCGACCGAGCGGCCGGTGCACTTTATTCACTGTGCGCGTAATGGAAGTGTTCATGCGTTCCGTGACTGGATCGATGGTTTGGCGGCGCGTCATCCGCAGCTCAAGCGCTTCTATTGCTACGCCGAAGACGATGGCGTGAGCCCGGTGGCGGACAAGGTCGGGCTGTTGAGTCAGGAGCAGTTGGGGGCGTGGTTGCCGCAGCAGCGGGATCTGGATGCTTACTTCTTGGGGCCGAAAGGCTTTATGGCGGTGATCAAGCGTCATTTGAAAGCGCTGGGTGTGCCGGAGAAGCAGAGTCGTTATGAGTTCTTTGGGCCGGCTTCTGCTTTGGAGTAACAGTCGGAGACCGAGTCGCTTGCTCGCGAATGGCCACACCTCGGTCTAAATTCTGGAAAACGCTCAAAAGTTAATCCCTTCTTAACCGGTCTATCGTCTATTCCCCGACATCTACCGGCGCGCACCTGGCTCTCAACAGTCACGGTCTGCGTGTAGACTTCCGGCAATCGATATTTAGAAGGGAAACGCGATGAGTGACGAAACGATGCGATTGGGCCGTGAACGGCGTTATCTGGTGTTGCTGGGCATCATCTGCCTGGCATTGATCGGCGGCGCGCTGTACATGCAGGTGGTTCTGGAAGAGGCGCCGTGCCCGCTGTGCATCCTGCAGCGCTACGCGTTGTTGCTGATCGCGATTTTCGCTTTTATTGGCGCCGCCATGCGCACTCGTCGCAGTCTCACGGTGTTCGAGGTGCTGGTGGTGATCGCCGCGCTCGGTGGCGTTGCGGCGGCCGGGCATCATGTTTATACGCAGTTCTATCCGGCGGTCAGCTGTGGCGTCGATGTGCTGCAACCGATTGTCGACGGCTTGCCGCTGGCGAAGATCTTCCCGCTGGGCTTCCAGGTCGACGGCTTCTGCGACACGCCGTACCCGCCGATCCTGGGCCTGTCCCTGGCGCAGTGGGCGCTGGTGTCGTTTGTGCTGGTGGTGGTGCTGGTGCCGTTGCTGGTCTCGCGTAACCGCAAGGCGCTGCGCTGAATCAACTTTTCGGCAGTTGCGCCGATACAGCTAACGCCTCGATTTGCGGATCAGCAAGTCGGGGCGTTTTGCCGTTCAGAGACTTTGTGAAATCGCCGTGACGAACGGCAAGGGAGGGTGCGGCAGGTGTGCGACATGTTGTCACACGCGGTGTGCCGCAGGGCTTCGTGAAGTGGCCGATTGGCCTCTTGTTACATAAAAACATTGGTCTGTTTCAGCGTTTTTCTGGTTTTGAACGTGAGTGCCAGATCAGGCAGTTTTAACACGCTCTGGCAAATGGCCAGAGCCCTTGGAATATCGGGCTTTGCGCCGATCAGACGTTCAGAAAAAGCCTTCGGAGCTGTCTGAACTGAGGCGGATACACCTACATTTTTTGGTGTTTTTGTTGAGAATTTATTTCGATACCATGCTGAACTTTTGCAAAATCCGTTAATGATTGTTGCTGGAACGGATAAAAATTATTTCGAGATGAGACATGGTTTATACAGCGCGACGTATCTACAATCGCCCGCACTGAATTCCCGGCACTGTTCAGCCTTTATTAAGGAGCACTTTATTAAAGGGCTGCGCAGGAAGTCGGGTGTCGAGCAAGTCGAGAGGCTTTCAAGACACCCAGGTGTTGGTGCCTTTCCGACTATCCGCACCAAATGGAATTGGTCTGTAACAAGGCCTTTGACCACGAATTCGAATAAGAACTCACCGCTAGCCCAGGTTTTGTCGAACAGCGTCTGACGCGCGACGGGCAGCCCTTATTCAATCAAAGAAAATGCCAACCCTTGGCAGGGTGAAGTGTTGGCGATCAAAACCCAACTGCATTGCGCAAGCTGCTTTAGAGGTCGTGAGATGAGTAAAAACAGGTACCCCAGACTACTAGGCTTATTGCCGCTGATCGGCACGTTGTTGCTGTCAGGCTGCAACATGACCTTGCTCGACCCCAAGGGCCAGGTGGGCCTGGATGAGCGAAACCTGATCATCACCGCAACGCTGCTGATGCTGTTGGTCGTTGTGCCGGTCATCGTCATGACGTTCCTGTTCGCCTGGAAATACCGCGCTTCCAACCAGGACGCGGTGTACGCGCCTAAATGGTCGCACTCCACCAAGATCGAAATCGCGGTGTGGGCTGTTCCGGTCCTGATCATCATTGCCCTGGGTTACGTGACCTATAAGTCGACCCACGCACTGGACCCTTACAAGCCGCTGGAATCCGACGTCAAGCCGATCACCATTGAAGTGGTCTCCATGGACTGGAAGTGGCTGTTCATCTACCCGGAACAAGGCATCGCCACCGTTAACAAACTGGTGTTCCCGGCCAACACGCCAGTCAATTTCAAAATCACCTCCGACACCGTGATGAACTCGTTCTTCATCCCGGGCCTGGGCGGCCAGATCTACGCGATGGCGGGCATGCAGACCAAGCTGCACCTGATTTCCAACCAGAACGCTGAATACGACGGTATCTCCGCCAACTACAGCGGCGCGGGTTTCACCGGCATGAAGTTCAAAGCTATCGCCACTTCCCAGGCGGATTTCGATGCGTGGGTCAGTGATGTCAAGAAGGCACCTAAACAGCTGGAAAAAGCTGAATACGAAGCCCTTTCCAAACCAAGCCAGAACAACCCAGTCGAGCTCTACGCCTCGTTCACGCCAAACCTGTTCCAGATCATCCTCGACAAGTACGAAGGCATGAAACCGGGCAAGCCAATGGAACACGAAGGTAAAGAGCACGAAATGGCCACCATGGAAGGGATGGACATGAGTTCGCATTCAGCTGCCGGGGCAGAGGAGTAAACGATGTTTGGTAAATTAAGTTGGGAAGCGATCCCGTTCCACGAGCCGATTGTGATGATTACCATCGCCATGATCGCGCTCGGTGGTCTGGCGGTATTTGCTGCAATCACCTACTTCAAGAAGTGGACCTACTTGTGGACCGAATGGCTAACGTCGGTCGACCACAAGAAAATCGGCGTGATGTACATCATCGTTGCCATGGTCATGCTGCTGCGCGGCTTTGCCGACGCCATCATGATGCGTACCCAGTTGGCCATGGCCACCGAGGGTTCGCCTGGCTACCTGCCGCCTGAACACTATGACCAGATCTTCACCGCTCACGGTGTGATCATGATCATCTTCATGGCGATGCCATTCTTCACCGGCCTGATGAACCTTGCAGTGCCGCTGCAGATCGGCGCGCGTGACGTTGCCTACCCGTTCCTGAACTCCCTGAGCTTCTGGCTGCTGGTCTCCGGCGTCGTGCTGGTGAACGTGTCCCTGGGTGTCGGCGAATTCGCCCGTACCGGTTGGGTTGCGTATCCACCGCTGTCGGAACTGGGCTACAGCCCGGGCGTGGGTGTGGACTACTACATCTGGGCATTACAACTGTCCGGGCTAGGTACGACACTGACGGGGGTCAACTTCCTGGCCACCGTGCTGAAAATGCGTACCCCAGGCATGAAGATGATGGACATGCCTATCTTCACCTGGACCTGCACCTGGGCTAACGTCCTGATCGTGGCTTCGTTCCCGATCCTGACCGCTACCCTGGCACTGCTGACCCTTGACCGTTACATGGATTTCCACATTTTCACCAATGAACTTGGTGGCAATCCAATGATGTACGTGAACATGTTCTGGGCCTGGGGTCACCCCGAGGTTTACATCCTGATTCTGCCGGCGTTCGGGGTCTTCTCCGAAGTCATCTCGACCTTCTCCGGTAAGCGTCTGTTTGGCCATCACTCGATGATCTACGCGTCTGGCGCGATCTCGATCCTGGGCTTCATGGTTTGGCTGCACCACTTCTTCACCATGGGGTCGGGTGCCAGCGTTAACGCCTTCTTCGGTCTGGCGACGATGCTGATCTCGATTCCGACGGGGGTGAAGCTATTCAACTGGCTGTTCACCATCTATCGCGGTCGTCTGCAGTTCACCAGCCAGGTTCTCTGGACCCTGGGCTTCATGGTGACCTTCGCCATCGGCGGCATGACCGGCGTACTGCTGGCCATCCCGGGTGCTGACTTCGTCCTGCACAACAGCCTGTTCGTGATCGCTCACTTCCACAACGTGATCATCGGCGGCGCCGTGTTCGGCTACATCGCTGGTTTCGCCTTCTTCTTCCCTAAAGCGTTCGGCTTCAAGCTGCACGAAGGTTGGGGCAAGGCAGCGTTCTGGTTCTGGATCTCGGGCTTCTTCGTCGCGTTCATGCCGCTCTATGCACTGGGCTTCATGGGCATGACCCGTCGTCTGAACGCCACCACCAACCCTGAGTGGGTGCCTTACCTGCACGTTGCATTGTTCGGTGCGTTCATGATCGCTGTCGGCATTGCCTGCCAGTTGATCCAGCTGTACGTCAGTGTGCGTGACCGCAAGAAGCCAGAGAACATGTGCGAACACGGCGATCCGTGGAATGCCCACACGCTGGAATGGTCGACCTCGTCGCCACCGCCGTTCTACAACTTCGCCGTACTGCCGAAAGCCCCAGGCATCGACCCGTTCACCGAAGCCAAGGAAAACGGTACTGCGTACCAGACTCCGGTCAAGTACGAGCCGATCCACATGCCAAACAACACCGCGACCGGCCTGGTCATGGGTGCTCTGTTGACCGTGTTCGGTTTCGCGATGATCTGGCACATCTGGTGGATGGCCATCTTCGGCCTCGCCGGTACCGTGATCTACTTCGTTATCCATGCTGCCCGTGATGACCAGGGCTATATGGTGCCGGTCGACGTGATCGAGCGCATCGAAGCCGAGCAGCACAAGCGTCTGGTAGCGGCCGGGAAAGTCCCAGCTGGCGCCACCCGTGTTGAAACCTCGTTGGAACAGGCTTAAACCATGTCGAACTTAGTGACCAATGCTGGACACACCCATGTCGATGAACATGGGCACGATGACCATCACCACGACTCGGGCGAGATGACCGTATTCGGTTTCTGGCTCTACCTGATGACCGACTGCATTTTGTTTGCGTCGATCTTCGCGGTGTACGCGGTACTGGTTAACAACGTAGCGGGTGGCCCGTCGGGCCACGACATCTTCGAACTGCCATACGTGCTGGGCGAAACCGCCTGCCTGTTGCTCAGCTCGATCACCTACGGCTTCGCCATGCTGGCGTTGTTCAAGGGCAACAAGAAGGCAGTGTTGGGCTGGTTGGCCATCACCTTCCTGTTCGGCCTGGGCTTCATCGGCATGGAGATCAACGAGTTCCACAAGCTGATCTCCGAAGGCTTCGGCCCTAGCCGCAGCGGCTTCCTGTCCGGGTTCTTCACCCTGGTCGGCACCCACGGTCTGCACGTGACCAGCGGTCTGATCTGGATGGCGATCATGATGTATCAGGTCAACAAGCACGGCCTGACGTCGACCAACAAGACCCGCCTGAGCTGCCTGAGCCTGTTCTGGCACTTCCTGGACGTGGTGTGGATCTGCGTATTCACCGTTGTTTACCTGATGGGGACCCTGTAATGGCTAATGCAGCTCACTCAAATCATGGCCACGATGCCCACGGCCACGACAGCCACGACGATAGCCATGGCAGCGTAAAGTCCTACGCCATCGGCTTCATCCTGTCGGTAATCCTGACGATCATTCCGTTCGGCCTGGTGATGTACCCATCGCTGCCGAAAGTCTGGACGCTGTGGATCGTACTGGCCTTCGCAGTGATCCAGGTGCTGGTTCACCTGGTGTACTTCCTCCACCTGGACCGCTCTGCCGCCCAGCGTAACAACGTGATTGCGTTTGTGTTCGCTGCGATGGTGATCGTCCTGCTGGTTGGCTTGTCGCTGTGGATCATGTTCAGCATCCACACCGTCATGATGGCGCACTGAGGAAAGTCCGGATGTCCTTTAAGCACTTTATCCAAATCACCAAACCGGGGATCATTTTCGGTAACGTGCTTTCTGTGGCAGGCGGGTTTTTCCTGGCCTCGAAAGGGCATGTCGATCTGGCCATATTCCTGGCCGCCATGATCGGCACGTCCCTGGTGGTGGCTTCCGGTTGCGTGTTCAACAACTGCATCGACCGCGACATCGACCTGAAGATGGAACGCACCAAGAACCGGGTGCTGGTCCAGGGCTTGATCTCCCTGAAACTGGCCCTGATCTACGCGACCGTCCTGGGCATCGCCGGCGTTGCACTGTTGTACAAGGTGGCCAACCCGTTGGCCGCGCTGTTCGCCGTGATCGGTTTTGTCATCTACGTCGGCTTCTACAGCCTGTACCTCAAGCGCAAGTCGGTTCACGGCACGCTGGTGGGCAGTCTGTCGGGCGCCATGCCGCCGGTGATTGGTTACGTTGCC
Organism: Pseudomonas sp. TH15; assembly: GCF_016651105.1. Classification (GTDB taxonomy): domain Bacteria; phylum Pseudomonadota; class Gammaproteobacteria; order Pseudomonadales; family Pseudomonadaceae; genus Aquipseudomonas. Next base: position 801,778 of record NZ_JAEKEL010000002.1, on the reverse strand, counting down.
GTGACCAACAGCTTCGACATGGCTGCGCTGACCCTGCTGGTGATGTTCAGCCTGTGGCAGATGCCGCATTCCTACGCCATCGCAATCTTCCGCTTCAACGATTACCTGGCCGCATCGATTCCGGTGCTGCCAGTGAAGCGCGGGATCCAGGTCGCCAAGAAGCACATCCTGCTCTACATCCTGGCATTCCTGGTCGCGACCTTGATGCTGACCTTCAGCGGCTACGCCGGCATGAGCTACCTCGCCGTCGCCGCGGCCATGGGCATGTACTGGTTGTACATGGCCTGGACCGGTTACAAGGCAGTGGATGACACGGTCTGGGCACGCAAGCTGTTCGTGTTCTCGATCTTCACCATTACCGCGCTGAGCGTGATGATGTCGCTGGACTTCAAAGTGCCGAGTGAGCTGTTGCTGACTTATGCGCCTTAAGGTTTAGCCGCTGTACGAAAAGCCCCGCCCTTCGAGAGAAGGAGCGGGGTTTTTTATTGCTCGTCATAAATTCCCCTCACCCCAACCCTCTCCCGAGGGAGAGGGAGTCGACCGAGTTATCACGAGGCCTCTATTGACCTGAAACATCTTGGCGGTTATGGATTCGCTGAAGCGCTTTCAGGTCGGTGTAACTCGTCAATATTCCGCGATCAGTCCCCTCTACCTCTGGGAGAGGGTTAGGGTGAGGGGAAGGGTTGCGACTAAGGTTCAAAACCCCTAGATTTGGATCCAACCAATTCAGTGACAGCGCCAAGCCTTTTACAGGTGCTCAACTGTTCTTCACGCATCGATAAAGAGGCTGGGCGAAATGACTGAGAGGATGACCTGCGACGAACGCTTCATTGCCCTGGCCCAGGATCTGAACTATGACATCTATGGTGAGAACACGGCCGGCGGCAATTACGCGCCGCTGATCCGTCATCACGATGAGTTGTACATCAGCGGCATGGTGCCGCGTACTCACGGCAAGATTCAGTATCCCGGACGCGTCGGACTGGAGCTGACCCTGAGGGATGCCCAGGCCGCCGCGAGCATCAGTGCGATGCGTTGTCTGGCGCTGATCGTCGATGCAGTCGGTTCTCTGGACAAGATCAAGGCGTTGCTGCGGGTCACCGTGTATGTGAAGTCGACGCCGGACTTTGTTGACCTGAGTGAAGTGGCCAACGGCGCATCGGACGTGTTCAGCCATGTGCTCGGCGATGCTGGCCGGCACACGCGTACCACCGTCGGTGTGTATCAGTTACCGAAGAATGCGGCGATTGAAGTCGACATGATTGCGGCATTGCACTCCGACGCATAACCCCCAGGCCGAAAACCAAAAAGCCCCACACTGAATCCCAGTGCGGGGCTTTTTCGTCAGCGCTGAAAATTACTGCGCGGCGATGCTGTAACCATCAAACGCGGTTTGCTGCTGCAGCGCAGTGATGATGTTTTTGCGGTTCACCGCTTGTTCGGTCCCGGCATTGTCCAGGAAGGTTTCGCTTTCCAGTTCCGCTTCCTCACCTTCGCCAACAAAGGTAAAACCGAGGAATTCCAGGGCCTCACGGTCAACGTTCAGGCGCGAGCGCGGGGTGCGCACCGGCAGGGTGACGTTCACGCCATCCTTGCTGATGGTGAACACTTCGACTTCTTTCTTGGCCCGAGCGGTCTTGCTCTTGCCGCTGCTCGGGTTGCTGATGGCTTGATGCGTCTGGTTCAGCACCGTCAGTGCCAAGCCGTAGACGATTTCCTGAAACGCCGGGTCGTCCTTGAAACTGGACAGAATGCGGCTGATCGGGAATTTGCTGCTCAGGTCTTCCAGGGCTGCAATGTCGGAAGCCTCGGCATCCTTGAGTTGCTTGAGTTCGCCCATCAGTTCGTAGGCTTTATCGTCATCGAAGCTGTCGTGAGCCTGGCGAATCGCGGTGCGCAGTTCGCGGATCTGGTCGCTTTCGCGAGTGGACTGGAAAGCGTCCAGCACCATCTCACTGATGGTCTTGGCCTGTGGCACATGCTGTGAAAGATTGATGGAGTTTTCGTATTCCGCTTTGGACGACAAGGTGACTACGGATTCAGCGGTGTTGGAATCGGACATTGAAATTTCACTACTTCTTTTAACTTGAGTTGAGGCGAGAAAGCGCTAGGCCTTTTCAGGGGGCCTAATCTATTGGACCGAGGCGACGTTGTCACGGAGCAACGGGCCGGCGGTCTCAACTATTTCCCCGGCGAATTCAGATTCATCGAACGAACCACCCCTTGTTCGGCTGTTTGTTCGTCCACGGGCAACGTGAAGCGGAAGGTTGCGCCACGCCCAGGCACATCGATCAACTGGATATCGCGGCCATGCAGTTGCAGGATCCGATGCACGATCCGCAGCCCCAACCCACCATCGCGCCGTGCGCCGCCAATATTGAACGGCCGCAGGAACAGCCCTTCACGCAGTTCGGCGGCGATGCCGGGACCGGTATCGCTGATGGTCACCTCAACGAAAGAGCCTTGCGGCCGCAAGCTGAGTTCGATTTCACCGCCCTGTGGTGTATGGCGCAGGGCATTGTCGAACAGGTTGGTCAGCACCCGTTCGATCAGCCCCAGGTCAGCACAAGCGGCTGAAACGTTGGGGGCGAAGGTCGCCTTGAGTTCCACTTGGCGTGCTTCGGCGGTGAGTTCGAATTTCTGGAAGATGTCCTGCACCAGGTCGGTCATGGAGAAACGTTCCAGTATCGGCTGCACGAAACCGTGCTCCAGTCGTACCAGTTCCAGCAGCGATTGCGCCAGGCCACCGACCTTGCGGCTTTGATCGAGGGCGATGCCCAGATAACGGCGGCGGTCTGTGGGAGACAGCGTGGCATCCTTGAGCGACAGGGTTTCCAGATAGCCGTGCAGCGAGGCCAGCGGCGTGCGCAGGTCGTGGGAGATGTTCGCCACCAGTTCGCGGCGTTCCTGGTCCTGCCGGGTCAGCGAACGCCATTGCTCACTGAGGCGGGTTTGCATCTGCCGGAACGCGGCGTCGAGTACGGCAATCTCATCGTGGCTGGCAGCTTTTTCAACCGATGCTGGTGCGGACGGTGTGACCGGCACGCCGTCGATGTCGAACTGGCTGACGGTTTCGGTCAGGCGCCGCAAGGGCCGGGTAATCAGGGCAAAGGCTGTAAGGCCGGCAATCAGGCACAACAGCGCCACCAATCCGATGGACAGTAGGGCCGTGTTGAGCGCGGCGCTGGTTGCACCGCGTTCGGCGAAGCGGTCGTGTTCTTCACTCAGCAACACCACATACAGATAGCCCGCCGGTTTACCGTCGACCTGCAACGGTGCAGCGCTGAAGACCTTGCGGCCATCGATGCTGCGCGGGTCGTCACCGAGAATCGGCAGCGCATCGCCCTTGAGCAAACGCTGGATCGGCAGCAGATCGACTTGCTCGCGGCGTATCCGTCCTTCAGGCGCGGCGCTGCCGACAATCCGTCCCTGACTGTTCAGCAGATAAACCTCGACGCTCGGGTTGACCAGCATCAGTTGGCTGAACAGATCGCGCACGGCATTGGGCATCAGGCCTTTGCTGTCCATCAGCACGGTGTCGTGGGCGATGTGCTGGGCCAGGTCCCGGGACAACCCCTGCACCACTTCCAACTCATGCATCTGATTGGAGCGCACCTGCATCCATGCCGAGGTGCCGCAGCACACCAGCAGCAACACGGCGAACACCAGGGACAGGCGCTGTGTCAGGGTCAATCTCATGACGGGTCCTCGGGTGCCGCGAATTTATAACCACGTCCCCACACCGTGAGGATGCGCACCGGTTGTGCCGGGTCGGTTTCGATCTTGGCCCGCAGGCGATTGATGTGGGTGTTGACCGTGTGCTCATAGCCTTCGTGGCTGTAGCCCCACACGGCGTTGAGCAGGTCCATGCGCGAGAACACCTTGCCCGGTTGGCGGGCGAAGAAGTAAAGCAGGTCGAACTCCCGTGGCGTGAGGTCCAGGCGCCGGCCGTCGAGGGACACTTCGCGGGTGATCGGGTCGATGGACAGGCCATCGACGATCAGGCTGCCGGCGTCCATCTTCAGGTTGCGGGCCATGGCGTCGACCCGTCGCAGCAGTGCCTTGACCCGTGCCACCAGCTCCAGCATGGAAAACGGTTTGGCCAGGTAATCGTCAGCGCCCAGCTCCAGGCCCAGGATGCGGTGCAGTTCGCTGGAGCGCGCACTGGTAATGATGATCGGCGTATAGCGGGCCATGGCCCGGGCGCGGCGGCAGATTTCCAGGCCGTCGACGCCGGGCAGCATCAGGTCGAGGATCAGCGCGTCCCAGCTTCCTTGCTGCAACAGGCGCATGCCTTCATTGCCGTCGGCGCTATGCACCACCTCGAACTGCTCATCGCGAAGATGCAGGCAGATAAGGTCGGCGATGTGCAAATCGTCCTCGACCACCAGGACGCGTTTGGTCGGTTCCATGAAGCTCAATCCTTTGCTGCGAATGGGCACATTGTGCGGGTTTTCCTCAGGGGGAGTTATCACGAATTGTTTAACTTCCCGTGAGGATTTGGCGATCAACCCAAGCCTAGGCTGTGTTCCATGACAGGCACCTGGAATTTTGGAGACGGCCATGTTTTCACGCAGACAATTTCTTTTAACGAGCGGTGGGCTGGGGGCTGCAGCCCTGGTGATTGGTGTATTGCCAAAATTTGCGGCGAGCACCGCGCTGGTCAGTGATGCCAGCGCGGCTGAGGCTTTCGAGGTCACGCACACCGACAGCGAATGGCACGCCATCCTCAGCGCCGAACAGTACGAGATCCTGCGCGAAGAAGGTACCGAGCGGGCCTATACCAGTCCGTTGAACGATGAGCACCGCGCTGGCACATTCGCTTGCGCCGGGTGTGATCTGCCGGTGTTTTCATCCGAGACCAAGTTTGACAGCCGCACCGGTTGGCCGAGTTTCTGGAAGCCGTTGGACAAGGCCGTGGCCACGCGTCAGGACCGCTCCTTCGGCGTGGTGCGCGAAGAGGTCCATTGCCGGCGTTGTGGCGGTCATCTGGGCCATGTCTTCGACGATGGGCCAAAACCGACGGGGCTACGCTATTGCATGAATGGCCTGGCGATGACCTTTAAGCCACAGACCACTTGATCCACGGGCACTCCTTTCTCTCTCTTGATGCAGGTCGACACTATGTGGCTTTTGATTCTCTCTTATCTCGGTGGTGTGCTGACGATTGTCAGCCCGTGCATTCTGCCGGTATTGCCCTTCGTCTTCGCGCGTACCGGGCAGCCGTTTATGAAAAGCGGCTTGCCGCTGCTGGCGGGTATGGCCATGACCTTCGCGCTCGTCGCGTCGCTGGCGGCAGTGGGTGGTGGTTGGGTGGTGCAACTCAATCAGTACGGTCGCTGGGTCGCGTTGGTGTTCGTTGCGCTGTTCGGGCTGACGCTGTTGTTGCCACAACTGGCCGACCGCTTGACCCGGCCACTGGTGGCGGCGGGCAGTCGGTTGTCGGAAGTGGCGGGCGCCAATGCCCGGCCACGTCCCGGCGCTTCGTTCCTGATCGGTGTCGCCACGGGCCTGCTCTGGGCGCCTTGTGCCGGACCCATTTTGGGGTTGGTGCTGACCGGTGCCGCGCTGCAAGGGGCAAGTATCGGCACTACGTTGTTGCTGCTGGCTTACGCGGCGGGCGCCGCTACATCGCTGGCGGCGGCATTGCTGCTGGGCGGTAAGGTCTTTGCGCTGATGAAGCGTTCGATCGGCACCGGCGAGTGGATTCGTCGTGGCCTCGGCGCATTGATGTTGGCCGGTGTCGCGGCGATTGCGCTGGGGCTTGATACCGGGGTTCTCGCACGGTTATCGACGGCGTCTACCGGTGGTCTGGAACAGTCTCTGGTCGGCAGGCTTTCGGGTAAAACCGCCAACGCGAACGGCGCGATGATGGCGCAGATTCCGCCGGCAGATGACACGGCCAACGGCAACATGATGGCCGCTGGCGGTGCAATGAAAATGGCGGCCAAAGCTGCGGGCACATTACCGGTCGAGGGTCAGTTGCCGCCGCTGGACGGCGCCGTGCAATGGCTTAACTCGCCACCACTCACCGCCGAGGCGTTGAAGGGCAAAGTGGTGCTGGTGGATTTCTGGACCTACTCCTGCATCAACTGCCTGCGCACCCTGCCATATGTGAAGGCCTGGGCCGAGAAGTACCGCGATCAGGGGCTGGTGGTGATTGGCGTCCATGCGCCGGAGTTTGCCTTCGAACGTAATGTCGGCAACGTCACCAAAGCCATGAAGGACCTGGGTATCAACTACCCGGTGGCCATCGATAACGATTTCAAGATCTGGCGTGCGTTCAACAACGAGTACTGGCCGGCGCACTATTTTGCCGACGCTCAGGGGCGCATTCGTTATCACCACTTTGGCGAAGGCGAGTACGCCGAGTCGGAGCGGGTGATCCAGCAATTGCTCAAGGAAGCCGGGGCGACGAAGGTCGCGGACGGGCTGATCAATGCCAGTGCCGAGGGGGTTGAGCTCGCGCCGCAGATGAACGAAGTCAAGTCCCCGGAAACCTATGTCGGCTATCAGCGGGCGGAGAATTTCGTACCTGAAGCGAGCCTCGCGGCGGACAAGGTAGCGATGTACAACCCGCCGGCCCAACTGGCCCTCAACAACTGGAGCCTGGGCGGCCAATGGAATGTCGGGTCGGAGCGAGCCACTGCAAGTGCGCCGGCCAGTCGCATCGTCTACCGCTTCCATGCTCGGGATCTGCATCTGGTCTTGGGGCCAGGATCAGATGGCAAGCCAGTGCGCTTCAAAGTGCTGATCGACGGCAAGGCCCCGGGTGAGGCTCACGGTACTGACGTGGCGCCCGATGGCAGCGGCAGTGTGACCGAACAACGCTTGTATCAGCTGGTGCGTCAGTCCGGCGATGTCACGGACCGCACCTTCAGCATCGAGTTTCTCGATCCGGGCGTCTCGGCGTATGCCTTCACGTTCGGCTAATCAGGAATTATTGAAATGAAAATTACATGGCGTCGTATGTTGTTGGGAGTGGCGGTTGCAGGCGTGATAGGCCAGGTTTCAGCGTTCTCCCTGGGCGGTGAAGACGCGGTGGTCATTCCACCGCCAACCCTTGATGAAGTCACTCAGGCACGCAGCGAAACGGCGGTGTTCGCCGGTGGCTGCTTCTGGGGTGTGCAGGGTGTTTTCCAACACGTCAAAGGCGTGCAGAAAGCCGTTTCGGGTTACGCCGGCGGCGCGGCCAATACGGCAGAGTATGAGCGGGTCAGCGAAGGCGATACCGGCCATGCCGAGTCGGTGCAAGTCACCTTCGATCCGGCTCAGGTCAGCTACGGCAGCCTGCTGCAGATCTACTTCTCGGTGGCCCACAACCCCACTGAACTCAACCGCCAAGGGCCGGACAGCGGCACGCAATATCGCTCGGCGCTGTTCCCGGTCAACGCCGATCAGCAGAAGGTTGCGCAGGCCTACATCACGCAACTCGATGCGGCGCATGCCTTCAATAAACCCATCGTCACGAAACTGGAAAGCTACAACGGCTTCTACCCGGCGGAGGACTATCACCAGGATTTCCTGACGGAGCACCCAAGTTATCCCTACATCGTGATCAACGACATGCCGAAGGTGGCGAATCTGAAGCAGGTGTTTGCTCAGCGCTATCAGGAGAAACCGGTGTTGGTGAAAAGTGGCTCCTGACTCATTGGCTGCCCAATGGCGGGCGTTGAGCCTGAAGGGTGCGCAGCAAGCGGTAATATTTCAGTGAGCGAGCGCTGATCAGACCAGTGATAAAGCCCGATGCGACGGCTTTGAACAACACCATATCCGGGGCGGCAGCCCGCTCCGGGTGCACGTCATCCTGATAGCCGAAATAGTAATTCACGGCAAAAAAAGCAGCAGCAGTATCAGCGCTTTCCAGGTGCCCGGCACGATCAACCCGGTTTCCGGATCATCAAGATTGACCCCCTTGTTCGGGAAAATCAGCCATGCCGACAGGGTGCCCAGTAACAAAGCAATGAGCCAGCCGCCCAGGGTCAAGCCTGGATCATCCGTCAGGTTCAATGACATCAGCGACCAGACCAATAACACCAGCGGGGTCGATAACAGCGCAAATCGGCTTTCGTTTTGCGGTTTGCGGGCCTTGAGACCGAAATACAGCAGAACCAGAAAAACGACATAAACCCACAGGGGGGTATTTTGTAGAGTGACAAGCATCGCACAGCGTCCGTGCTGGAAAGAGGAACCGGATCATAGCGGTTGCCAGGGTGGACGCCGCTTATTTTAATCGCGGCCGTTCCATTGCAATCACCGATGTCTCAAACCCCAGGCTGGCAAAAAAGGCCTCGGCACCTTCCCGTCCGGCGCGCAGTACCCAGGTGATGTCGGGGTTGTCGCCCATCACATGCTCAACCAGCTGGCGGCCAATGCCTTCGCGCCGGTACTGGCCGTCGACCACGACCATCGACAGGTAGCCGTTGGACAAACCATCGCAGATACCCCGGGCGAAGCCGACGATCCGGGCGTCGCGCAGGGCAACCGCCGTGCGTTGAGAGTTGTTGATCAGTTGCGTGAAATGTTCGCTGGATCCGGTGCGGTGCCCCCAGCCATGTTGTCCGAGGAACAGCCGTACCGACTCCACCTCGTCAGGCAACAGGTTGCGTACGGTCAGGTTGTTTTTCATCAATGGTTCGACTCCTTGTCAGCAGTTTTTCGAGATTAGTCCAGCGCTCGACGTCAGGATCTACCCCACATCTGCATGGCGAAGTCGACGAAGCTGCGCAGTTTTGGCAACCGGTAGCGATCCTGGGCGTAGACCAGATGCATTGGCCGGCTCGGCAGTTGGTAGTCCTGCATCAAGGCCACCAGTTTTCCGTCCTTCAGGTCTTGCTCCACCAGTGCGTCGGGGACCATCACGATGCCCATGCCGGTTCGCGCCGCTTGATGCAGGCCCGCCGAGCTGTTGATCAGCATCGGGCCGCTGACCGCCACAAGGACCTCGCCTTCGGGGCCGGTCAGTCGCCACTGTTTTTCCACCGAGTGCCAGTCATCTCCGGCCGGATAGGCAAAGGCCAGGCAGTCGTGGTGTTGCAGATCTTCGGGTTTTTGCGGTGTGCCCCGACGCGCGAGGTACTCCTTGGAGGCGCACATCGTCAGGGTGTAGTCGATGAGGGGGCGGGCAATCATGTTGGACGGCTCGATTGCGCCCAGGCGAATGGCTGCATCGAAGCCGTTCTCCAGCAGATCCGGGCGGCCGTTGGTGAGCACCACGTCGAGCTTGACCTGCGGGCAGCGCAAAGCGAATTCGCTGAGTGCGGGCGCGAGCCGCTCAGTGCCAAAGGTCAGCGGCGCGGTGATGCGCAGCGTGCCGCTCGGCTCGTCGAGGGTTTGTTCCGCCAGCCGTTCAGAGTCGGCCACCAGCCCCAGCACTTCGAGGCAGCGCTGATAATACGCAGTGCCAAACTCCGTCAAGCGCTGGCGCCGGGTCGTACGGTTGAGCAGACGCACGCCGAGACGTTGCTCCAGGGCGCGCAGGTGATTGCCAACCATGGTCGTGGACATTTCGCACTGCAATGCGGCGGCGGTCATGCTGCCGGTTTCCACCACGCGGACGTAAACGGTCATTGCCTGGAACAGATCCATTATCAAGCCCAGCTTTTAAATGATTGAAGTATTGCAGCGTTTATCCAGCTCAGGTGGCTAACCATACTGCAAAAACACCGACCATTGCTGGAGCTTGATGCCATGACCACCGCCTGCCTGATGACCACTTACCAACCGCTGGCCCTGAGTTTCATCAAAGGCCTGGGCACGCGCCTGTGGGATCAGGCCGGTCGCGAGTATCTGGACGCAGTGGCGGGCGTAGCGGTGACCAACGTTGGTCACTCTCATCCAAAAATCGTCTCGGCCATCAGCGAACAGGCCGGGTTGCTGTTGCACACCTCGAACCTTTACAGCATCGACTGGCAGCAGCGACTGGCGGAAAAACTGACTCGGCTATCGGGCATGGAGCGGGCGTTTTTCAATAACTCGGGTGCCGAAGCCAACGAGACGGCGCTGAAACTCGCACGGCTTTACGGCTGGCACAAAGGCATCGAGCAGCCGCTGGTGGTGGTCATGGAGAACGCCTTCCACGGCCGTACATTGGGTACGTTGTCGGCCAGCGATGGCCCGGCGGTACGCCTGGGTTTCAATGAACTGCCGGGGGATTTCGTCAAAGTGCCGTTCGGCGACCTCAACGCTTTGGACAAAGTGCAACAGGCCCACGGCCCAAGGATCGTGGCCATCCTGATGGAGCCGATCCAGGGCGAAAGCGGTGTGCAACTGGCGCCGCCCGGTTACCTCAAGGCTGTGCGCGAACTCTGCAATCGGCGCTCGTGGCTGTTGATGCTCGACGAAATCCAGACCGGCATCGGCCGCACCGGCCAATGGTTCGCGTTCCAACACGAAGGCATTGTCCCGGACGTCATGACCTTGGCCAAAGGCCTGGGTAACGGCGTACCCATTGGCGCCTGTCTTGCTCGGGGCCGAGCGGCGGACCTGTTCACCCCCGGCAGCCATGGCAGCACGTTCGGCGGTAACCCACTGGCCTGCCGGGTCGGTTGCACTGTGCTGGACATCATCGAAGAACAAGGTCTGTTAGAGAATGCCCGGTTGCAAGGCGAACGCCTGCTCGCCAGATTACGCGTCGAACTGGCCGATGACCCGAACGTCCTGGCGATCCGCGGCCAAGGCTTGATGATCGGCATCGAACTCGCCCAACCGATCCGCGACCTGACCCTGATCGCCGCACGGGATCATGGCCTGCTGATCAACGTGACCCGCGGCAAAACCATTCGCCTGCTGCCACCGCTGACGATTGATGAGCGGGAAGTGGAGATGATTGTTAGAGGTGTGGGACGGGCGGTGTCTGCGGACTGACGCGCAGCCGAAACCCCTGTAGGAGTGAGCCTGCTCGCGATAGCGGTGTATCAGGCGTTGTACGTTTTGAATGGCCTACCGTAATCGCGAGCAGGCTCGCTCTTACATTGGAAGGGTGCGCGTCAGTCCGGATAATCCGCCAGATCCGGCGCCAGCATCCGCGTTTTCTCCGCGCCATTCGAATTGTGCTGATAGATCTCCCGCGGCTGGCCTTTTTCATTAAACAGCACCTGGCCAATCCCCGCCGAGTTCCATAACCGCTCGCCCGCTTCAGCGTGTTCGGGTATGTGCGGGACGATGCGCATGCGTCGACGTTTGGTCAACCAGTTAAGCGGCGAACGCGGCGAGTAGAGCCAGCGGTTGAGGCGGTCGAACCATTCGAGCAGGGCTCGCGGGAATTCGTTTTTGATCCCGCTGCTGGTGATCTGCCAGATGCGCGGGCCGGCCTTGCGGTGTCGGATCAGGACTTCGTAGACGAAGGAATAATGCACATCACCCGACAGCACCACGTAGTTACCGGGTGTGCGCGAGTGTCGGAAAATGTTCAGGATGACCTGGGCCGCGCCGCGATGGGACATCCAGTTTTCGGCGTCTACCAGCAGAGGATAACCGCACCAACTGAACACTTTTTGTACGGTCTCGATCAGTTTGACGCCGAAGATCGGCGCTGGCGAAACGATGATTGCCGATGGGTGATCCAACAGGTCCTGTTGCAACTCGCTGAGGGCTTCCCAGTCCAGCAGACCCGAGGGTTGCTTGAGGTTCATCTCGCTGCGCCAGCGCCGAGTACGAGTATCCAGCACCACCAGGGCGGGAGTGGTCGGCAACACGTAATGCCAGTTCTGGAAGCTCAGCAATTCGTCGATCAGGTCATCCTGGATGGCGCTGTCGAGGTATTGGCTGGTGCTGCTCAACAGACGGGTTTTCTCTAACACGCCTGCGAACGCATCCGGATTGTTGCCCCAACCCTGGCACAACAGATAGGCGAGTAGCGCGTTCCCGATGATGCGCTTGGAGAACGGATGCCCGTAGGCCGTTTCCTCCCATTGCGCGGAAAGATTCCAGTCATCGGTGACATCGTGGTCATCGAAAATCATCAGGCACGGCAGGTGCGCCATCGCCCGGCCAACGCCGCACAGGCCAGCCTTGAAGGCGTCGATACGGGTCTGTTCAAGGGCATAACGTTCAAGTCTTTCGGCCGTCAGTGCTGGCGGCTTCGGATCGATCAACGTCCAGGGCGTCGGCGACCAGACCAGCAGGTACATGGCCATGACTTCAGCAAAGGTCACCAGGTGATTGTCGGCGCTGCTGCTGGTGAAAATCGGCTTACGGGCGCCGCCGAAAAATCGCTCGCGCAGGGTTTCGTTGCTCTCAAGCGCCGGTAACAAATCCGCACGATGGTAGTAACTGGCCGGGTGCTCGTAGAGCCTGGCGCTGTCGCTGACCACGGCGCCTTCGAGGTGTTCGTCGAACAACCCCAGCCGCTGGATCAAGGCATGAATGGCCCGCAGCATCGGCCCAGCGACGTCGTCGGCGTAGACCTGGTCGCCGCTCATCATCAACAGGGCCGGGCGCTCTGTCGCTACATGTTCAGCCGCCAACAGACGATCGACACACAGCAAACCGTCCGCCGCCGGGTGATGAGGCTTACGGCAGGAACCGTGCAGCAGTTGATCGATTGTTGAGCGCAACACGAAGTTTGGAGACGCGGCGTTACCGTACCGCAGATGAGGTGCCCAGTCGGCGATGCCCTTGTTATCAATCAACAGGTCGTAGTTGATCAGGGTGTCGCAGGGCAGGGCGCTTTGCAGGGTGACCTCAATGAGGTGAATGAATGCCCGACGGCCTACAGGAATGACCGTACATTGCTCGGCACCGAGAGGAATATCTCCTACATCGTGCAGGCGCAAAGTCAGTGACAGTTGGCGTGTACCCACCAGCCACAACACCAGTCGCGTCGGTTCCAGCCGTCGCAACAGCGGACCGGCCAAAACGGCTGGCAACGGGATCAGGTCATCAGGTGTTGGAGGCATTCGCAGGCAAAGCTCAAGGCGCACAGGCCGGCGATGATAGCGCAGCCGGCGCCTTTAACCCTTAAGCGAGACTTAAGATTGGCTCTTCTTCAACTTCAGATCGAGCAGTCGCCATTCGGCATTTTCGCCATTGCTGCCCGGTACTGGTTGCACTGAGCAGGTGTAGCGATAACTCACATCGTCGCCAAGCATGTTGCGGGCAGTGACGGTGTTGCTGATCGTATAGACCTGATCCTTGAAGCGCTGGCTTTTGTTGGTGACTTGCGGAGCAATCAGCGTCGCCGCCGGGAAGCGCATGGCACTGTGAATGAACGGTGCGCAGATCACCGCCGCCATCATGGATTTATCGGCATACGGATCTTTGCCGAGGGTTGCGCGCAGGGCAGCGAAGTCCTGGCCGAGCGCGTCTGCAACCTGCTTCTCGGATACCGTGTTGGTCAGGCGATTGCTGTAGTTGGGCAGGAGCGCGGACTCGGGTGGCGAAGGCTCATTCTGTGGTTTACCAGCAACGAATGCCGGAAAATTGTCCGGTGCAGGTGCAGGTGCAGGTGCAGGTGCAGGTGCAGGTGCAGGTGCAGGTGCCGGCGGCGCGACGGCGACCGGGGCCGGCGCAGGAACAGTCTCGGGCTCGGGTTCAGGCATCATCGCAGCAGGCGCGACCGCTTGAGTTGCCGTTTCTTGAACCTGCTTTTTTGCAGTTTTAAGCTCCGGTGCAAAGAGTGACAGCGTGATGGAAAACACCACCACGCCGACAATAAACCCCGCCCCGGCACCGAGAACGTTGCCGAAAAAAGATTCCAGTTGCCGCGGTTCTTCACCACCCAGCGCCACATTAAACCCCATGTCGCCAGAAATGCGAGTAGACACAGAAACGCCATTCGATCCTTTCCTTTACCTGCAAAAATCCTGAGACAGCGCGCATTGATGAGGCGCGCTGTAGACGGACGGCAAGATAACAAAATAGTAGCGTCGCGCCACTCACTTCATCGGTGTCAAACGGTGGAGAAGAGCGATGGGGGCGGGATTTTTCTTCAACCAGAGGATGGATAGATAAGGGCGCGCGGCGCGCTGAATTACAGAATGTCCTTCAGATAACCCTTGAGCGCGAGCAGCGGCTGATCAAGCTGCTCCAGCGACTGCGCCTGGCTGAAGTCCGCTGACAGCTTGTGCAACTCACGACCGAGCGGTTTCTCGACACCGCCCAAGGCGTCCAGCGCCAGTCCCAGGCATTCATTCACTTTTAACTGAATGGTCTCCACATCACGCCGGCGCACCAACAACTCGAAAATGTCCCGCTGGTAGTCACCCATGACCATGTCATCGCGCAGGATCGGGCTCAGGCCTTCTTCCTCGTAGGCGAGCTTGAGGGAGAAAAGGGCGACTGTTTCCAGAGAGGTTTCCATGGTGTGCCTTTAGCGATGCCCTTCAGTATGCGTGTCGAAAACGTGGATGCAGTCAGCGTGAGAGCGAGACGCGTGGGACTGTTTTCAGGAGCGCGTGATTATACGGCGAGAGATTCACAAGTGCAGCCCAAAGGCGAGGCGGGGCAAGCTGAAGCCACCCCGCACAATGACTGAACGGCCAACACGAACTTCCAGCGCGTGTATACGTTGCCGAACCGCTGAAGGGGTAAATACCGGTCGCTGCATTTTCGAATGCTGGCGCCCCTGACGACGCTCAGAAACGCCTGCATCTGCTCTGCATCGAGCTCCATATTGGTGGCTCTAATTAAGTATTTTTAATGGCAACTGAAACATACTTAATTCTGCTTCACTTAAAAACCTGTCTGATCAATCATTCGTCTGGTCAACATTGAGCCACGAAAATTAATTAACCAGCCAGAGATTACAAAACTTGATAGCGGATTGAGTGCAGCGAGATCAAGTGGCGTTATGTTGCGGGCTAACCAGAATCTCCTGTTGCCAAATGGGGGCGCAACTTGCCAACCCCAGGCACGAATATGTCATATACGAATCAAATAAAGTTTCTGATATATGACTGCGTCTATGCACGAACCGCAAAATATCTTTGCCGCTAGTTTGAATGGGGCAAGTTCTACCTCCTGGCTTTGCTGCTGCAACATAAAGTCGTCCAAGACGTACTTGAATAAAAGATGCAGATATACCTCATGCAAGATGCCTGAACCTCGCAACGTTTAGCTGTGGGAACGGGCCGTTCCGAAGATCGCGACATAGTGAGCGTCGATAAATGCTGACTTTTTGACTTTGCGAGCCAGCATGCTCCAACAAACACTTAATTAACTCAGGGCCACTCGGCTTTTACTTTTTTAAACACAGCGAAAACCACTTCATGAATAACTTAACAATGCTTGAGCCTTCTAAGACGGAGCGATTGGAGGACGTTCTGTACGGTCCGATTCAACCTGAACTGCTACGCGAGGAAGTGTTGGCCGACTTGCTTGAAGCCAGCGCCCGTCGGCATCCTGAGCAGATTGCTCTAATCTTCGGTGAGCGCCGGCTTACTTATCGGGAACTCGACCATCAAGCCGCTCAGGTGGCATCAAAACTGATTCGGGACGGCGTTCAGCCAGGGCAGATCGTTGGTCTGTGGCTGCCACGCGGGATCGAGTTGCTGGTGATGCAGGCAGGCATCGCCAAGGCCGGTGCGGCATGGTTGCCGCTGGATCAGGATACGCCGGTGGAACGCCTGCAAGTCTGCATGGAAGACGCCAGCGCCGTGGGTGTGGTGTGTTGCGATGAACTGGCGCCAGCACTGGCCGAAACCGGCCTGACGCTGTGGACCGCCGAAACCCTGCTGACGCCATGCGACTCGCCACAGCTGCGACGCTGCGGTGCGCTGCCAGACCACGCCGCCTACGTGATCTACACCTCGGGCTCGACCGGCAAACCCAAGGGTATCCTGATTTCCCAACGCAGCATTTGCCACTTCCTGCGCAGCGAGAACGCGATCCTCGGCATCCGCGCCAGCGACCGGATCTACCAGGGTTTTTCGGTGGCGTTCGACATGTCGTTCGAGGAAATCTGGATCGCCTATCTGGTCGGCGCCACGCTGTGGATCGGCCCCAAAGAAGCCAGCGGCGACCCGGAAGTCCTGCCGCGCCTGCTCAACGAGCAACGCATCAGCGTGCTCCATGCCGTGCCGACCCTGCTGGCGCTGTTCAGTGAAGACGTGCCGGGCTTGCGTCTGATCAACCTCGGCGGCGAAATGTGCCCCGAGTCGCTGGTCGAGCGCTGGAGCAAACCCGGGCGGCAAATCTTCAACACCTACGGCCCGACTGAAGCCACCGTGTCGGCGAGCCTCGCGCGGCTGACGCCCGGTCATCCGGTGACCATCGGCACGCCCCTGCCTAACTACGGTTTGCTGGTGATTGCCAATGAGGACGAGGTCGGTGACGGTCGAGCGCCGACTCTGCTGCCACGCGGTGAAACCGGGGAGTTATGCATCATTGGCCCCGGTTTGGCTGATGGCTATCTGGGCCGCCCGGACCTGACTGCGGAAAAATTCCTGCACAACCCTTGGGCCAGCGGTTACCACGATGCGCGTCTCTACCGCACTGGCGACCTGGCGCGGATCGACGTCGATGGCCAAGTTCAATGCCTCGGCCGTGCGGATGATCAGGTGAAGATTCGCGGCTTCCGCGTTGAGCTGGGCGAGATCGAAGCCCTGCTCGCGCAGCAACCCGGCGTCGGCACCGTGGCGGTTTTACTGCGCAACGAGGATGGCCTCGATCAACTGATCGCCTATCTGGTGTGCGACGACGCCACGCCCGCCACGTTTACCTGCCAGTTACGCAAAGCCCTGCAAGCCAAACTGCCGTCGTACATGGTGCCCGGCCGCTTTGAATTGCTCGACAGCATGCCGCGCCTGACCTCCGGCAAAATCGACCGCAAAGCCCTCAAGGCACGTCCGCTCAGCACCGATACCGGCGGCGCCGATGTAGAATCCGATGCCGCGGAAAACGAGGGTGAAACCGTGTTGTTCGCCGCGCTGGCGCAGCTGTTCCCGGGCCAGCCGATTCGCCGTGACGCCGACTTTTTCAGCGACCTCGGCGGCCACTCGTTCTTCGCCGCACGCCTGGCCTCGGCGTTGCGCGCCGACCCGCGTTTTGCCCACATCACCGTGCGAGACATCTACCAACAGCGGCGTATCGGCGCCATCGCCGCCGTGTTGGCGCAAACCCCGGAAGCGGCAGAAGCGCCGGTGCAATGGACCCCGTCGTCGGCCTG
This sequence comes from Pseudomonas sp. TH15, assembly GCF_016651105.1. Classification (GTDB taxonomy): domain Bacteria; phylum Pseudomonadota; class Gammaproteobacteria; order Pseudomonadales; family Pseudomonadaceae; genus Aquipseudomonas. The sequence goes on along the minus strand of NZ_JAEKEL010000002.1, from coordinate 784,671 downwards.
GCGGCGCTGGCGCTGTGGCGTGGCGCAAGCGGTGGCGCTGCCGGTGATGGTCGGCCTGCGTATGACCCAATGGCTGGCGCCATTCTTCACCTATCACTTCCTTACCGGCGCACCCGGCGATTCGATAGCGCTCGCGACCCTCGCTTCCATCGCAGTTTTCCTACTCGCCACCGTGCTGCAATTCGGCATCGCTCTGGCCGGTAAATGGTTGATCGGAGGACGCCTGAAACCCGGCACCTACCCGCTGTGGGGCCTGACGTATTTCCGCTGGTGGGCGGCCGACCGCATGGTCGAGTCGGCACCGGTTTACCTGCTGAGTGGCTCGTCGCTTTACCCGTTGTGGTTGCGTGCCCTTGGCGCCAAAGTCGGCCAGGACGTGATCATCGGCGGTGTCGGTCTTCGTGCCCCGGATCTGTTGGAAATAGGCCATGGCGTCAGCATCGGCAACGGCGTCAGCTTCGAAAACGCCCGCGTCGAGCGCGGCCAGTTGCACCTCGGGCGCGTTGCCCTGCAAGGCAATGCCTGCATCGGTTCCTACGTGATCATGGAAGGCAACACCAGCGTCGGTCACTTCGGTCATCTCGAAGGCCAATCGGCGCTGGCGGACGGTCACCACGTACCGGCCGGGCGTATCTGGCAAGGCTCGCCGGCCCGCGACATCGGCAGCTTCGACATTCAGGATCAGGCACCGCGCCCGGCCGTGACGGCCACGCGATTATTCGCTGAGCGCGTGTTCTTTGTCTTCGGCATCCTGTTGATCGCCACACTGTTTTTCCTTCCGGTGTTCCCGACCTTCTTCCTGCTTGACTGGTTTGACGAACAGCAAATTCTGCCAGCGCTGCAAGGCGACAGCGTGTTCCTGCAACTGGCGCGTTACTTCGCCCTCGCGCTGCCGGCCAGCGCCGTGTTGATCGTCGCCACCGCACTGGCGTCCGCTGCGCTGCGCTGGATTGCTTTACCCCGGCTCAAGCCCGGCAACTACCCGGTGCACAGCAACACCTACTGCGCCAAGTGGCTGGTCAGCCATATCCAGGAGGCGAGCCTCAACGTCCTGTCCGGCATTTACGCCACGGTGTACGCGCCGTTCTGGTATCGCCTGCTGGGCGCCAAGGTCGGGCGCGACGCCGAGATATCCACCGCTCAGGGCGTGATCCCGGACATGCTGACCCTCGGTGATGAAACCTTCATCGCTGACGCCGTGATGCTCGGCGACGAGCGCATCGATGGCGGCTGGATGAGCCTGCAACCGACCGTCATCTCTAACCGCAGTTTTGTCGGTAACGGCAGCTACATCCCGGACGGCACCGTGCTGCCCGAGAACGTACTGATCGGCGTGCACTCCGCCGCGCCGGACAACGTCGCATTGTCCAACGGCGACACCTGGCTTGGCTCGCCGCCAATCAACCTGCCGGCCCGCGAGCAAGTCAGTGGCTACCCGGAATCCCTGACCTTCCGTCCTTCGCCGCTACGGCGCCTGACCCGTGGCCTGATCGAAGCATTCCGCATCGTCACCCCGCATGCGGCCGTGATCGCCGTCGGCTATACGGTCATGCTCGACCTGATGCCACTGGCCGCCGAAGAACGCTGGGGCGCGGTGCTCGGTTACCTCGGGCTGATCGGCCTGGCTTACGGCGTCGGCAACTTCCTGTTCGTGGTCGCGCTGAAATGGCTGATCATAGGCCGCTACCGCAAACGCGCCGACCCGATGTGGACGCGGTTCGTGTGGCTGTCCGAAGGCATCACCAGCCTCTACGAAGGCATGGCCGCGCCGAACTTCCTCCGCTACCTGCGCGGCACCCCGTGGCTGCCACTGGCATTCAACATGCTCGGCTGCAAAATCGCCCGCGGCGTGTACATGGACACCACCGACATCACCGAATTTGACTGCGTGACCATCGGTGCCGACAGCGAACTCAACGCCGGCGCCTGCCCGCAAACTCACCTGTTCGAAGACCGCGTGATGAAAATTGACCAGGTCACCATCGGCGAACGCGTCTACATGGGCCCGCGCAGTTCGGTGCTGTACAGCGCCGTGGTCGGCAACGACGCGCACCTCGGCCCACTGACTCTGGTCATGAAAGGCGAACATATCCCCGCCACTAGTCGTTGGGCCGGCTGCCCCGCCGCGCCGGGTCGTGCACAAAATGCTTGAACGGTTGGCAGACGGTGTTTGGCTGATCAGCACCCGTCATCCTCCCGGTACACGACGCGAAGACGCCCGCCAGCGGATTCGTGACCATGTGCGGGAGGTGTTGGGGAAGGAACTCGGGTTGCCGGCGCAGGCGATCAGCGTGGTTAGCCAGCCAGGGTCTGCACCTCGGTTGTTGCTGGGCAAAATGCGCGAACCGGGGTTTTCGATCAGCCATGACAACGGTATGTCGGTCGCAGCGATCAATTTGCATGGCAAGGTCGGCATTGATCTGATGCACGTTCAGGAAGTTCCAGACTGGCAAGCGGTAGCGCTGGATTTTCTGGGTCCGAGAATTACTACGCTGTTGCAGCGCATACCCGAAGATCAGCGGCCGAAGGCTTTTGCTACCGCATGGTGCCAACAGGAAGCTCGGTTGAAATGCCATGGGTACAAACTGGTTGAATGGGCTTGGGCACCAGTGATGTCGGAGCGGACGATTGAGTTAAATCTCCCTTACCCACTGGTTGGCGCAATAGCCACTGTTTAATCGAAAGCATCTTCAATATGGCTTCCCCAGTGATTTTTTGCTGAAGCAAACTCGTTCTTTGTCGAGTTGGGAGAGGATTTTGTTGAGAGTGGAGGGTACGACACCCTTTTTCTCTTTTGCCTTCAGCCAGGCATCAGCGGCAACTCGGAAGGTTCGAGTCTTGGCCGCATCGATAGCAGCTTTCGCGGATCGCTGTTCAAAGGGGGAGGGCACCTTTGATTCCTGCCTCAATCCCGCAAGTGTGGTGTCAGGGAGAGGGCGGCGCTGGATGTCTGCGCGCTTCATCCTTGTGTCCAAAGTTCGGGATTTTTCTCAGGATGCAAGCAGGGATACAGCGGATAAGGGGATACAACGTTAAACAGACAGGCACAAAAAAACCGGCCAAGTGGCCGGTTTCTTTGGGTCTGAGAGTCTGGTAGAGACTTTCAGATACTGCTATATGGTGCCCCGAGGGGGACTTGCTTGTTCCATATTCTATATGGCTTCCAAGGCATTTTGGAAGTTAGGGATACATGTAGGGATACACGCTTCTCTGTGCTAGGGCTCCCCCTCAGTGTTTGTGCCTGTGATGAATATCCGGAAAGTGTGGATGGCTGTGTTGGATCGGCGCATGTTCATGAGCATGGCTATGTGCTCCTGTCCCACTCCACTCAAACGAATGTTCGTGCTGATGGTGCTCGTCGTGAACGTGGCGATGCTCATGCGTCTGAGGATCGTGTTGATGTTCGTGTGAATGACTCTCGGTGAGGTGTATCCAGACTCCAATCCCCATTAGGCCCGCAGCAACCCAAAACACCCATGACACGGCTTCGCCTAGAAACAGGATTGAAATAGCTGCTCCCAAGAATGGAGCAGTAGAGAAATACGCTCCGGTCCGTGCTGTTCCAAGTCCCCGCAACGCCAGCACGAAAAGCACCAGGCTTACGCCGTATCCTAAGAAGCCTACGAGTAGCGTTGGCCCGAGTAGAGACAATTCAGGGAGATGCATTCCAAGAGCAATTCCCAAGGTGCAGTTGACGACCCCGGCGACCAATCCCTTGATGCCTGCAATGAACAATGCATCTGAGGCTGAAACCTTCCGAGTAAGATTGTTATCAATGGCCCAACAAAGACATGCTACGGCAACGGCGACCGGGCCAATCCACCCATGAATCTCTGCTGAGGTTTGAGGCCAGCCCAACAATACGCCCCCTGCAACTATTGCGATCATTCCAACGACGATCCGCCTATCTGCGTTCTCCTTGAAAACCATCCATGCAAGAAGGGCAGTCAACACAGCTTCAAGGTTCAGCAGCAGCGAAGCAGTGGTGCCAGATGTCAGGGAAAGGCCGAACATCAAAGACACAGGCCCCAACACTCCACCGAATGCAATAGCTCCGAGGAGCCATGGCCACTCTGACTTAGTTAAGCCGGAAGGCTGCCAGCCGCGATCACGGATCAGTCTAGTAACCGTCAAGCCTAAGCCGCTTCCCAGGTACAGCAAGCCGGCGAGCAACACGGGGGAGACGTTAAGTCCCAGAACCTTGGCGAGAGGTGTGCTGGCACCAAAGAGTGCAGCAGCGGCCAAGGCGTAGAAAATACTTTTGGTCATCATCCAATCCGTAGCAATGGCGTTGATGGGAAACACGATACTCGCCGCTAGCGGATAGCGCATTGAATCGCAGTGGCTGAGACGAAAAACTGCCGGGGCCCCTGAGGAATACCTAAGCATACGGGGTCGGAAACCCGCGGGACTGTCTTAGTGGAAGCATTTCAAAGTTACTGAAATTTCAGGGATTGAAATCGAAAAAATATGATTGAAAAGCGCTATTTTTACTGTCTGGGTAACGATAGCTTCGCATGTTGATGATTATGGTCACCAGCGCCGTCAACGGAGTCAACCTGTTAAACCACCGCGACAGAGTCAGCCACTAACAAGATCGCGCAGGTTATGTGCCCCTGCCATGTCAGAGATGCATAGGTCCCCTCGACCTATCAGCAGCTTTGTGCATTTGCACTAATGAATTGTTAACCCGGTTCAGCTGTTCCCTAAGCTGGGCATCTGCCCGCTAACAAAGCCCGGGGGCCGATCCACTATGGGATAACGACAGCACAGCCCCTCTTTGCAGAAGCAATTCTCTAGGTCGAGCTGTGTTCGCGCTGGAGGCGTCGACACTCATGGGGGTGAAAAATGGAGGTTACTGGTGTTACCTGAGTTACAAGTTGCGGTAACTATATGAATAACAAGGGTTTCTATTGCGTAACACTCCATGCGGGGTTTCGGTTTTTGCGTGTTACTGAGTACGCTGGTGTTACAACCGAACCAAGAAATTCGATGGGGCGATATCAGTGATCGGCTACCGCAAAATTTCATCGAAAGCCCAAGCCGGACGGTTGATTTATCAGTTTTACGATGGATAGAAATTCAGATGGCCGTGGGTAGGCCGGATTGGCTCAATCGACTAGAATGAATTGACGTTAAGCAGTAGCCCACCCACCGCAGGGAAGACACTCCGATGGCTACGGCCCAACAAATTATCGCCCTCCTCAGCAGCCACAACCAAGGCGACGAAGAACAGTTCCTCTCGATCGCCTTGCAGGTCGCCGCTGCGGAAGCTCGACAGGGGCGGCGCGAGGTTGCGGACGAGCTGAAAACGTTGGTTGAAGCTGCTCGAAAGAGAAAGCAAATTAAACCGCTTCAACAGCGTGTGAGCGATCAGGTAGCCATTCCCATCTCAAAGCCTAGGGGAGAGCTAGAGAATCTACTGTCTGTGACATATCCAAAATCTCAAATGCAAGATTTGATATTGGACGATGCTAAGCGTACGCAACTCAATAGGCTTATCCATCAGCAACGACAGCGCGATAAACTTCGTAGTCATGGGTTATCTCCGAGCTCGCGAATATTGTTAGTAGGGCCGCCTGGGTCGGGGAAAACTTTGACTGCCTCTATCTTGGCGGGTGAGCTGAAATTGCCGTTGTTCACAATTCGATTGGAAACGGTGATTACTCGTTATATGGGAGAAACAGCGTCGAAGCTACGTCTGATTTTTGACCAAATAGCGTCGGTGCGGGCGGTTTATTTGTTTGATGAGTTTGATGCGATTGGCGGTCGACGGAATGCTGATAATGACGTTGGAGAAATGCGGAGAGTTCTAAACTCTTTTTTACAGTTTTTAGAAGAGTCTAATAGTACCGATAGTTTGGTAGTGGCGACGACGAACCACGCGGAGTTATTAGACAGAGCGCTGTTTCGACGGTTTGACGAGATTGTCGAGTACTCCTTGCCTGATTCAAAAGGTATCAAGGCAGTACTTGAAGTATTTATGCATGCATATTTGCCTAAGAGGATGCCGTGGGCAAAAGTAACTTCGGTTGCTGATGGGCTAAGTCAAGCAGAAATAAGCCGAGCTTCCTCTGAAGTTGTGAAAGACTTAATTCTTCACGATTCTAAGCAAGCGTCGATTGAGCAGATCATTAACGCGCTTCAACAACGTCACGCGCTGAAGGATACTTGTCAGTATTGAATCAGAGCTTACTGATCTAGCGAACTCAGCCTTGGATTTACGGAAAACTCCAACATGGCATCCTACGACTTCCCGCACTTCAGATTCGAAAAATTCAAGACAGGCCATGCTTACCAACGGCCTGTAAAGGATATGAGTTCCTCATCGTCTGGCAGAGAGGACGATCACGGCAGTCGGCTCCGAGAAGGATATGATCTTGCTGTCCGTGCATTTGCTGGTCAGAACGGGTATTTCAGTACCGATATCAGCGAGGGCACACGAGCCCTGTATTTGGAGGTGTCGTTAGAAGAGGGCGCTGCTCCCCCAGATTTAAACTGGAAGTCTCAGAATATCCGAATGTCAGCATTGAGAGTCCAGGATAACGGAGCCATGATTGGAGCATTGTATGTTCCAGAGAACTCGATTGGATACCTCGATCGTAAGCTTATGGAATATGCAGAGGAAAAGACTCCTTCAGGCAAAGCTAAAAACGATACTAAGTTTTCGGCCGTGAATAGCTTCGTTTTGGGGGATATTCAGACACTATGGACAGATTCACGTCCATTTCCAAATGGTCTTTCCCAACATCTATGGTGGGAGTGCTGGTGCGTATCGTCGAAAGTAGGGCAGGTATCTCGCATCGTTCATACGCTTAGACTTAGAGTGAATGAAAATTCACTCAGCTTTCCAGATACCGAAGTTTTATTGATATATGCCAATACTCTTGAGATGACAATTCTCGTAGGAAATGCTGACGGAGTCGAAGAGCTTCGAAGAGCTAATGACAATCCCTACTTCTTCACGCGACTGACCTCTCGTGAAAAATACGACTGGATTTCGGATTTATCAAGTCGCGTTAAATCACCCGTTGAAGATAGCCCCGCCATATGTATTTTGGATAACGGAATAAATCATGCGCACCCGTTACTTCAGCCTGCTCTTTCATCTGGTGATTGCCAAGCTGTAAATGAAAGTTGGGGAAGGGATGATCACCACGGGCATGGAACAAATATGGCTGGTGCGGCGCTTTATGGCGATATGACATATTCGCTTGCGGACCAGCGATGCATAGATCTACAAGCCAGATTGGAGTCGGTGAAATTTCTGCCTCCCAGCGGTTGGATAAGAAATGATCCGTCTAGCTACGGATTTATCACTCAGTCTGCTGTCAGCTTAGCTGAGACGAACGCGCCCTTGCGCAATAGAGTTTTTTGCATGGCTGTTTCGAATGAAGATGTCTCAGGTATGAGACCTACAACCTGGAGCTCTTCAATTGACCAAATATGTTCTGGTTCGATGGTGGGTGACTTCGATGAGTTAGGCGGGCTTGGACCTCGGCGCTTATTCATTCTTTCAGCGGGCAATATACCTGACTCCTCAAGTCCTGAAGATATATCGGACCTTTATGACTTTCCAATTGAAGACCCCGCTCAAGCATGGAATGCGATAGCTGTGGGAGGGTTCACTGACAAAGTAGAATTTCAAAATCAACCGGGATATGAGGGATGGCAAGCAGTCGCAGGTGTCGGAGACCACAGTCCATATAGTCGTGCATCAATAGATTGGGAGCATGCCCGCAGTCCTATCAAGCCAGAGGTAGTGTTCGAAGCTGGAAACAAAGCTATCAGCCCTGATGGGACGCAAATAGTTTCTGGAGTCCCAGCGCTTTCCATTCTAACCACCGGTAAAGATTTTACTAGAAACCCGATTGAAGAGTTTTGGGCTACAAGTTCAGCGACGGCTCAAGCTGCAGGCCTAGCCGCCGCAATTATGGCCGCGCACCCAGACCTTTGGCCAGAGACAGTGAGGGCTCTAATTATCCATAGTGCTCAGTGGACCCCGGCGATGCTGGCGAGACTTAAAGGAAAAGGGAAAAAAGAGTGTGTGATGCTTGCTAGGCATTTTGGCTATGGAGTGCCGCAATTGAAGCGTGCTTTGGCGTCAGCACAAAACGATCTAGCATTGATATCAGAGTCTTTTATACAGCCATTCATCAAGCGGGTCGATGAACATGGGCGCGAGCACGGTGAGCCACACTTTAATGAGGTGCATTATTACGACCTTCCCTGGCCTAAATCGGAATTGGAGCGCCTCGAAAATCGCGAGGTTCAATTAAAGATTACACTTTCATATTTTGTTGAGCCTAGTCCAGGTGAGATGGCACAAGTGGTCCCCGCCCGTTATCAATCCTTCGGTCTACGTTTCGATCTTAAGAGAAGGTCGGAAACTGAGGCCGCGTTCAGACATCGTATAAACAAGCTCGAATCTCTAGAGCTTAAGCCCCCGCCTCCGGAGACGGATAATAACTGGACGTTCGGCTCGAAGCATGTTGTGGCTGGCTCTGTGCATAGTGATGTATGGACTGGGCCGGCAATAAATTTGGCTGCGAGAGATAAAATTGCCATTTCGCCAGTTGCTGGTTGGTGGAGATATAGGCCTCATCTGGGCAGGTGTAATAGTAGCGCTCGATATAGTTTGGTTGTTTCCATATCTTCCGATGGTGACGATGTTAAGTTGTATTCAGAAATAGCTAATTTGATTTCCGCTGAAATTACTCCTGATGTCTCTATTGAAGTTTATTGATATTGAGATGGTTGTCTGGGGAGGGTTTATGTGGCGGGTGAAAGTTTAATGCTGTTAGTGTGATATCTGATATTATTGCTCATCATGCTACGTTTTCATTTTTAAAAAAATACTAAGTTAAAGAGGTTCTCAATAGTGATTCGGAAATTTGAATGCAAGGAGGGTGTGTTTGAGTTTGTCCGGCCCTTTTCTCGTGGAGAGAACCAGAATACATTTACCGTTATCGTTGGAAAGAATGGCACGGGCAAAAGCCGCCTGCTCCGCTCAGTTGTTTCTAATTTATTGCCCGATCTGATTGACACTGGGTCGCTAACGCGAGAGGAAGTTTCAAGTCTAAGGAGAACTGGCTTCCTAGAATTCGATGCGCTTCCTTCAAAGGTTATATGTGTTTCGACGAGTCCGTTTGACAGATTTCCTTTGCTGCGTAGAGATTCTTACTGTAGCCAATATAGCTATCTCGGTCTTCGTGGGTTATCGACGATGAGCCTAGGGATGGGCTATATGTCAAAGATAATTTTTACATTGATTGGTGCCGCATCAAACAGCGCTGTACAGGCTAATGCAATCGTTTCTGTTCTAGAGTATCTCGGCTATCAGAACAGAATGAACGTGATTTTGAAGTATCCTTCCAGAAATTTTGTGGAGGAGCTAATTGATTCTTCAGATCCGGTGAGAACTATTGAGAATAAGTTAAACCAGCCAAAATTCTTTCCTACAGACTCCAATATTGCGCTGCGTCAGTTGCAAAATAAGCCCCGCGATGAGCTGGATTGTCTGATACATATATTGGGTAGGATGTATAAGCTATCGAAGCGATCTCCTAAGATAGAGTTACGTATTACAAGCGAAGGGGTGGATTTTGAAGGCGATCTTCTTGGAGAGCCAAATGACCTTGCAGTATTGGCAAGTTCGGGTTTGCTGCAGCTCAAAGAAGTCATGTTTTACAAGAGCGGTTTTTCTTCTCCCATTAAGTTCCATGAGGCTAGCTCAGGGGAGCAATCTGTAGTAATGGCATTGCTCGGTATCGGTAGCCAGATATGTGACGATGCAGTAATTTGTATCGATGAGCCCGAAATCTGTTTGCATCCGGAGTGGCAAGAGAAATATATAGAGCTGCTTTTTTATACTTTTAATCATTATCGTGGTTGCCATTTCATTATTGCTACGCACTCACCCCAGATAGTCGCGCAGTTGCCGGACGGTAATTGCTTTATCATGTCTATGGAAAGTGGTCTCGCTCAAGATGCTGAGCTGTATGCTCATCGTTCAATTGATTTTCAGCTGGCTGAGGTCTTTAAGGCCCCGGGTTTCAGGAACGAGTACTTGAGTCGTCTCGCTTTGAATATATTTGCTCGTGTTTCTAGGTCTAAAGTGTTTGATGAGCAAAGTAGTTTCGAATTTGAAAGATTGAAGAAGATGCAAGGTGAATTGAGACCGGAAGATCCCCTGGTAGATCTTATCAAAGCGCTAGATGGGATGGCCATAAAATATGGCTGATATAACTGTGCCTGATATAACTGTGCCTGTCATTTTTCCGCTCGAAATGCAGACTTTGATACAGACCAAGTTGAAGGATCCAGAATTTTCGCATGCTAATTGGGGGGATGCCGATCTCGAGGATGTGCGTTGTCATATTCGTAATCATTACCGGGATGTGCAAAAAGGCGTTTGCTACTACTGCAGAGGTGTGGTTTCGCTTAAGTCGGCATTGAATTGTCACGTTGAGCATATAGCCCCAAAATCACTTTACCGAGAGTTTATGTTCGAGCCTAAAAATCTGTGCGTCATATGTGCAGATTGCAACGAAATAAAACGTGAGCAAGAGGTGATGTCGGAGGTCCCTGACACAGTTAAGAGTGGCAAGGCTCGACGCCAATATCCTCGCTCCGAGAAAGCCTTCAGGATTGTTCAACCGCATTTTCATGCCTACCATAAGCACATAGATGTATTTGAAGGCTTTTACGTTGATTTGACTGATGAAGGGCATTTCACTATTGGTGCTTGTCGTTTGAATCGGAGAATAAGGCGGTTTGGGTGGGAGAAGGAGTATGAAGATGCGGAAGTTGCAGCTACTGCAGAGAGGTATCTGTCTACGCAGGACCCGCTTGCTAGATATAAAGTGCTGCGTGAATTGAAAAAGAAATTGATTAGAGTTTGATGTAATGAGTGTCCTGCTATGGTGGCGATTCTGATATTTTTCAGGCGAAATCTTAATCAAAAAAATTAGCAGGTGTAGGAAAGAATGGGTATTGAAAAAAGGCCTCATTAGAGGCCTTTTTTCATCGAAGTTATTTGGCCAACCAGCTTTCCACTTCGTCGGCACCGTGCTTGGTTTTCCACTCTTTCAACGTTTTGTGATTGCCGCCTTTGGTTTGAACCATTTCGCCGGTGTGCGGGTTCTTGTATGTCTTAAGCTCGCGAGGCTTTCGACTGCCGGCCGTTTGAAGAAGTGACTGGCGACGCGAGCTGCCCTCCGGATCAAGCACACTGATGATGTGCTTGAGGCTGAAGCTGTAATGATCGAGCAGCTCGCGTAGCTTGGTTTCGAACTCTATCTCTTTCTTCAGAGCAGCATCGCCCTTCAGTGCTTCCAAGGCCTGGAGCTGTTCAGCTAAGTGTTTTTCAAGCTGGCGGTATTCGGCAAGTTTGGACATTAGGTCTTCCTGATAGGTGCGTTGTGATATGTATCTGAATAGGATGAAAGGTGACAAGTTCAGCGTTACGACCGGCCTTTCAATTTATTTTCCACGTAGCTCATTTCATTCTTGATCAAATCGATTGTGAGTACCTGGACCTTTGTGGTCTTTCCGATTTTGATATCGAGAATTTTTAGCAACGCGGTCAGGTGCTCCTTACGCGCTTTCAAGGTTTCGCTCCAGCTCGCGCTGCTTTGGATATGGTTGATCATGTCTTCGTCCCGATGGAGTTAAAAGCAGCCCGCATCCGCAGGCTGTTTCCGATGGCTCAGTGCGTTACAGCGAAAGGATGTCTTCAACGGTGAACTTGTATGAACGGTCAGCGAGTTCACGGCTACCCCACGTGTCGAAGCCTTCACCTTCTTTAGGCAGCACCAATCTTCTAAGACTGAGTTGATCGTCACCTAGCAAACGTTGGGTTGCCCACAGCTTGGCGCCCATATCCATCAGTGTTTGAGCTTTTTCGTTCCACTGCTCTTCCAATACCTTTTCAGCCAGCAATAATGCGGTTTTCTGGATGGCCAAGTGTTCCTTTTGCGCCTCGGCGATGTGCTGGTCGACGATGGCAAGCTCCTGCTCCAGCGCGACAATGATGAGGTGTTGCCGACGATTGTGCTCTATGGCAGCCCCAAGGTTTTTCGCAGCCTTTTGCGCGTCTGTATTGGCGTTCTTTTCGCCCTCAGTGTCGCCCCAAGCTACTGCCTGTGCGTAGGCGGTGGCTGCATCGGTTTCGGCTTGCCGGGCCTTGGCCAGGTCTTCTACTGCTTGTTGCTGAATCTGATTCAAACGGGTGCTGAGGCTATCTCGTTTTTCGTTGAGCTCTAGCTCGTCGGCTTTCCAGTTCGCCATCGCTTCGGTGTAACCGGCCATCAAGGTTTCGTGATTGAGCAGTTGCTCGCGTCGAGTGATCTGAGTGTCTAAAATCCAGGCATGGTGCTTATTGGAGTCGTAGGGAAGTTTCAGCGTGTTGTACTCACTGCGGACTTCACGCAGACGATCTGCGTCTAATTCTTCGTCGCCCTCCAGTAATGCTTCCAACGGTGCAATCCCGGCGTATTGTTCTTCAGCCGCCCTCAGGTATTTATCACGGCGGGTGGTCAGTTGGTCGATCTCATCGATCAACCGTTGCTTCTTCTCGCAGTTAGCGGCCGCGTGAGTGCTATCCGAATTCGGCAGTGAAAGTAAGATGGTCTCGCTGCACCCCAGTTCGCTGGCCGGCAGTTCATGTTGTTCGGTAGAAGCTTGGAATTCTTTCATCTGTCTTATTCCTTCAAATTAGGTTTGGGTTGAATGAGCGGCTGGCGAGGCCGGGAATAAGCCGGCGCTACCTCGATCAGCAGACGTGCCCTCAGGCAGCGCGAGCCTCGCTCTCATCCGTTCCCGGAATCGTCTTTACGATGTAGCAGCGCTGCGGCCCCAGACCGGGCAACCGGACCAAGCTCGATGCCTTGCCGTCGCTGGCCGGTTCCAGCACTTCGCGCTGCAGCAGTTCCTTGTTCACGGCGTTGATGTTCATGCCCCGGAAGATCTCGGAGCGCCACGCTTCGGGCAGCACGTAATAGGTGTTGGTGGTGTGCATGGTGTCCCCCATGCCGTGCTCCAGCGTCTTGCGAAAGCCGAGACGGTCGATGGTGCGCAGGCCGTGCTCGTCGACCTTCGCTGCCGCCGATTCCCTGCGGGTGAAGCAGCTTTAGCCAAATCGTTCTATGACTTGCCGCAGCCGCGCCAAGATCGCATCGCCCTCGAAGTTACCGGCGCCGCCGCGCTCGTTGAGCCAAGCGTTCAAGCAAACGCGAGCGGCAGTAGTGGCGGTTCCGTCCGGCCAGCCGGTGATGCCCATTACGGTGGCCAGCTCGCCCGCTGCGGCGGCGAGGCCGAAGCGAGCAGCGGCACGGTGTGCCTGTGCAGGGAGCAACTTGGCAATAAAGCCTTCCAGCGTGCGGCGCAGGATCGCTGCCCAGCCGTGATGCTTGCCTGGCCCGCACAGGGCGGCGAGGAACGCGGTGATCGGTGTGCCGTAGTAGTCCGCCACGCTAGCTTTGAGCGCGTCGGACAGTGCCGCCGCGTCTTCTAAACCGTTGAGAGTGTCGAACATGCCGGTGTCTTTGCTTTTGCCTTCATCCAGGCATCAGCGGCAGATCGAAAGGTTTGGGTCTTGACCGCATCGATAGCAGCTTTCGCGGATTGCTTTTGTGCAAGGGGGTCGGCACCGCTACTCACTACTTTGCGTAGATCGGCAGCTTTGTCCCGTGCCAACGCACCACTTACTTCCGGGTCCCCCCCGAGCCCCATCCAAGCCCGACTGCCCGCCGGACGTCTGTAGCGTAGCTGCCAGGATTTACCACCATCAGGTTTAACCTGGAAGTAGAGGCCGTTTCCGTCCAGCTTCCTATATTCCTTTGATTTCTGCCTCAATCCCGCAAGTGTGGTGTCAGGGAGAGGACGGCGCTTGATATGTGCGCACTTCATCCTTGTGTCCAAAGTTCGGGGTTTTCTCAGGATACAAGCAGCGATACAGCGGATAAGGGGATACAGCGGATAAGGGGATACAACGTTAAACAGACAGGCACAAAAAAACCGGCCAAGTGGCCGGTTTCTTTGGGTCTGAGAGTCTGGTAGAGACTTTCAGATACTGCTATATGGTGCCCCGAGGGAGACTCGAACTCCCACTTCTTGCGAAAACGGATTTTGAATCCGCCGCGTCTACCAATTCCGCCATCAGGGCTTAATGGCCGCGGAGTATAGAGATGAGATTACCGTTGGTCAATCAGGTACATAGAGAATTTTCACTATTTCGGCTAGACTCCCGGCCCCTGCTAGACGAACTCCATCATGCGCGTTGCTGACTTTACTTTCGAACTCCCTGATTCGCTGATCGCTCGCCACCCTTTGGCCGAGCGTCGCAACAGTCGCCTGTTGACCCTGGATGGGGTCAGCGGCGCCCTGGCACACCGTCAATTCACTGATTTGCTCGAGCATTTGCGTCCGGGCGATTTGATGGTGTTCAACAATACCCGGGTGATTCCGGCGCGGCTGTTTGGCCAGAAGGCTTCCGGCGGCAAGCTGGAAATTCTGGTGGAGCGAGTGCTCGACAGTCATCGCGTGCTGGCCCATGTGCGGTCCAGCAAGTCGCCCAAGCCCGGTACGAAGATCCTGATCGACGGCGGCGGCGAGGCAGAAATGCTGGCGCGGCACGATACGTTGTTCGAGTTGGGCTTCACCGAAGAGGTGTTGCCGCTGCTTGATCGTGTCGGGCACATGCCGCTGCCTCCTTATATAGATCGCCCGGACGAAGGTTCGGACCGCGAGCGTTATCAGACCGTGTACGCCGAGCGCCTCGGCGCAGTGGCGGCGCCGACGGCGGGGCTGCATTTCGATCAGCCGTTGCTGGATGCGATTGCCGCCAAGGGCGTCGAGACGGCGTTCGTGACCTTGCACGTCGGTGCGGGGACGTTCCAGCCTGTGCGCGTTGAGAAGCTTGAAGACCACCACATGCATAGCGAATGGCTGGAAGTCGGCCAGGACGTGGTGGATGCCGTCGCTGCCTGCCGTGCTCGCGGTGGTCGGGTGGTGGCGGTGGGGACCACCAGCGTGCGTTCCCTGGAAAGCGCCGCCCGCGATGGCGTGCTCAAGCCGTTCAGTGGCGACACTGACATCTTTATCTACCCGGGCCGGCCGTTTCATGTGGTCGATGCTCTGGTCACCAACTTCCATTTGCCTGAATCCACGCTGTTGATGCTGGTTTCGGCGTTCGCCGGTTATCCCGAAGCCATGGCTGCCTATAAAGCAGCGGTGGAGCATGGTTACCGCTTTTTCAGCTACGGTGATGCGATGTTTATCACCCGTAATCCTGCGCCGACTGCCCCTAAAGAATCGGGCCCTGAGGAAACTGTATGAGTCGTATGTCGTTTGAACTGCTGGCCACTGACGGCAAGGCTCGTCGCGGTCGTTTGACCTTCCCGCGCGGTACCGTCGAGACCCCGGCTTTCATGCCGGTGGGCACGTATGGCACCGTGAAGGGCATGTTGCCGCGGGATATCACCGCCACCGGCGCGGAAATCATTCTGGGCAACACCTTCCACTTGTGGCTGCGTCCTGGCACCGAAGTGATCAAGAAGCACGGCGACCTGCACGATTTCATGCAGTGGAAAGGCCCGATTCTTACAGACTCCGGCGGTTTTCAGGTGTTCAGCCTGGGCGCGATGCGCAAGATCAAGGAGGAGGGCGTGACCTTCGCCTCTCCGGTTGATGGCGCCAAAGTGTTCATGGGCCCGGAAGAGTCGATGCAGGTCCAGCGTGACCTGGGCTCTGACATCGTGATGATTTTCGACGAATGCACCCCGTACCCGGCTGACGAAGACGTTGCCCGTGTGTCCATGGAGCTCTCGCTGCGCTGGGCCCAGCGTTCGAAAAACGCCCATGGCGACAACACGGCGGCGCTGTTCGGCATCGTTCAGGGCGGCATGCACCAGGACCTGCGCATGCGCTCCCTGGAAGGCCTCGACAAGATCGGCTTTGATGGCCTGGCCATTGGCGGCCTGTCGGTGGGCGAGCCCAAGCACGAAATGATCAAGGTGCTGGATTACCTGCCGGGCATGATGCCGGCTGACAAACCTCGTTACCTTATGGGCGTTGGCAAACCGGAAGATCTGGTTGAGGGTGTGCGCCGCGGTGTGGACATGTTCGATTGCGTGATGCCAACCCGTAATGCCCGCAATGGGCATCTGTTCATTGATACAGGCGTGCTGAAGATCCGTAACGCGTTCCATCGCCATGATGATACGCCGCTGGATCCGACCTGCGATTGCTACACCTGCCAGAACTTCTCCCGTGCTTATCTGCACCATCTGGACAAGTGCGGCGAAATGCTGGGTAGCATGTTGAATACCATCCACAATTTGCGCCATTACCAGGTGCTTATGGCTGGTTTGCGCGAGGCTATTCAACAGGGTACATTGGCCGCCTTTGTCGATGCCTTCTACGCCAAACGCGGGCTACCTGTTCCGCCTTTGGACTGAGTTTTCTGACCCCAAGATTCAACATTTGCAACTGGAGTGCTAAATGAGCTTTTTTATCTCTAATGCCATGGCCGATGGTGCTGCACCCGCAGCTGCAGGCCCAATGGGCGGCGGCTTTGAGTGGATTTTCCTGGTCGGCTTCCTGGTCATCTTCTACCTGATGATCTGGCGTCCACAGGCCAAGCGCGCCAAAGAGCAGAAGAACCTGCTGGGTAGCCTGCAAAAAGGCGACGAAGTTGTGACCACCGGTGGTATCGCCGGCAAGATCACTAAAGTGGCTGATGATTTCGTGGTTCTGGAAGTTTCCGACACCGTGGAAATGAAGTTCCAGAAAGGCGCCATCGCCGCCACGCTGCCAAAAGGCACGCTCAAAGCGATCTAAGTTCCAACTTCTACTCAATCGACGGGGCGCGCAAGGCGCCCCGCGTCATAAGCGGGCGGCGTGATGCTGAACAAATACCCTCTGTGGAAATACATTCTGATCCTGGCGGTGCTGGCGGTCGGTCTGATTTATTCCGCTCCCAATCTTTATCCTGATGACCCGGCCATTCAGGTCAGCGGTGCAAGTACTGCACTGTTGGTCAATCAGGCTGATCTGGACCGTGTGAGCACTGCGCTCAAAGAGTCCGGGATCAACGTCAAGGCAGCCACGCTGTCGGCGAACGGCAAGGGCGGCCTGATCCGTCTGACCAAGGCTGAAGACCAGCTGCCGGCCAAAGACGTAGTGCGCAAGGCATTGGGTGATGACTACGTCGTTGCACTGAACCTGGCACAAACCACCCCGCAATGGCTGCGCAGCCTCGGTGCGCACCCGATGAAGCTGGGTCTGGACTTGTCCGGTGGTGTGCACTTCCTGCTGGAAGTGGACATGGACAAAGCCCTCGACGCCCGCCTGAAAGTCTACGAAGGCGACGTCAAGAGCCTGTTGCGTAAAGAGAAACTGCGCTATCGCAGCCTGCCGCAACTCAATGGTGCCATTCAGCTGGGCTTCACTGATGAAGCAACCCGCGAACAGGCCCGTGCGCTGGTCCGCAAGAGCTTCAACGATTTCGACATTGTTCCGGCTGACCTCAATGGTCAACCGGTGCTGCGTCTGGCGATGACCCCGGCCAAGCTGGCGGAAATCCGTGAATACTCCATCAAGCAGAACTTGACCACGGTACGTAACCGCGTCAACGAACTGGGTGTTGCCGAACCGATTGTTCAGCGTCAGGGTGCCAACCGCATCGTGGTTGAGCTGCCGGGCGTGCAGGACACCGCAGAAGCCAAGCGTATCCTCGGCAAGACGGCCAACCTCGAGTTTCGTCTGGCTGCTGAGCCAGGTGCTTCGAAAGCCACTTCCGAAACCTTCGAGTTCCGTGAAGGCAAGCGTCCGCCGGCACAGATCGAGCGTGGCCTGATCATCACCGGTGACCAGGTAACTGACGCCAAGGCTGGCTTCGGCGAGCACGGCACGCCAGAAGTGAACATCCGTCTGGATGGTCATGGTGGCGAGCTGATGAGTCGTGCGACTCGCAGCAACGTCGGTCGCAGCATGGCGGTGATCTTCATCGAACAGCGTCCTGTCACCACCTACACCAAGCAATTGGTTGATGGTGTCGAGAAAGACGTCGCGGTTCAAACGTTCAAAGAAGAGAAGAAGATCATCAGCCTGGCGACCATCCAGTCGCCACTGGGTGCTCAGTTCCGTATTACTGGCCTGAACGGTCAGGGCGAGTCGTCCGAACTGGCGCTGCTGTTGCGTGCCGGTGGTCTGGCTGCACCAATGTACTTCGCTGAAGAGCGCACCATTGGCCCGAGCCTGGGTGCTGACAACATCACCAAGGGTATCGATGCATCGCTGTGGGGCATGCTGTTTGTCTCGCTGTTCATCATCGCCATCTACCGTTTCTTCGGCATCATCGCCACCGTCGCTCTGGGCGTGAACATGGTGCTGCTGCTGGCCTTGATGTCGCTGCTGGGTGCAACGCTGACCCTGCCGGGTATCGCCGGTATCGTGCTGACCATGGGTATGGCGGTCGACGCCAACGTACTGATTTTCTCGCGTATTCGTGAAGAGATCGCGGCAGGCATGACGGTACAACGGGCAATCAACGAAGGCTTCGGCCGGGCATTCACCGCGATTCTCGACGCCAACCTGACAACATTGTTGGTCGGCGGGATTCTCTTTGCGATGGGCACCGGTCCCGTCAAAGGCTTCGCAGTGACCATGTCCCTCGGGATCTTTACCTCGATGTTCACGGCCATCATGGTGACCCGCGCGATGGTCAACCTGATCTTCGGCGGTCGGGACTTCAAGAAGTTGTGGATTTAAGGGGCTGCCATGTTACGTACAATCAACTTCATGGGCGTTCGCAACTTCGCGTTCGGCGTCACATTGTTCCTTACGGCGCTGGCCATTTTCAGCGTCGTCCACAAGGGCATGAACTGGGGGCTGGATTTCACCGGTGGTACGCTCATTGAGCTGACCTACGAGCATCCAGCCGATGTCACCAAGGTGCGTGAGCAACTGACTTCGGCGGGTTACCACGAAGCCATCGTTCAGAGCTTTGGTGCGACCACCGATCTACTCGTGCGTATGCCGGGTGAAGACCCGCAACTGGGTCACCAGGTGGCCGATGCCTTGAAAAAGGTCGGCGGCGATAACCCGGCCGAGGTCAAGCGTGTCGAGTTCGTCGGCCCGCAGGTAGGTGAAGAGCTGCGCGACCAGGGCGGCCTCGGCATGCTGATGGCGCTGGGCGGCATCCTGATCTACCTGGCTTTCCGCTTTCAGTGGAAGTTCGCGGTCGGCGCCATTGTTTCGCTGATCCACGACGTGATCGTGACCGTCGGTATCCTGTCGTTCTTCCAGATCACCTTCGATTTGACGGTCCTGGCGGCGGTGCTGGCGATTATCGGGTACTCGCTCAACGACACCATCGTGGTATTCGACCGGGTTCGTGAGAACTTCCGGGTGCTGCGCAAGGCGAGCCTGATCGAGAACATCAACATCTCGACCACGCAAACCCTGCTGCGGACCATGGCGACGTCGATCTCCACCTTGCTGGCGATCTCGGCGCTGTTGTTCTTCGGTGGCGACAACCTGTTCGGCTTCTCCATTGCCCTGTTCATCGGTGTTCTGGCAGGTACCTACTCGTCGATCTACATCGCGAACGTGGTGCTGATCTGGCTGAACCTGAACAGCGAGGATTTGATTCCTCCTGCGGCTACCGAAAAGGAAATCGACGACCGTCCATAACGGCCATCGTTTTTCCAGCTATTAGCCAAAAAAGGCGCGAGTTGAACTCGCGCCTTTTTTTATGCTCCAAGGCTGGGAGAAGCGCGGGCAATGACCCGCATGTGATGGTCAGGAGGTTCATGTGAACAAGTCGTTACTGGTTGGTGCGGTATTGGGTGCTGTCGGTGTGACTGCCGGGGGTGCTGTTGCCACCTACAGCCTGGTAAAAAGCGGCCCTGAGTATGCGCAAGTTCTGGCGGTTGAGCCGGTCAAGACACAGATCAAGACTCCACGTGAAGTGTGCAAGGACGTTGCAGTGACTCGGCAAGCGCCAGTCAAGGATCAGCATCAGATCATGGGCACAGTGCTCGGTGCGGTCGGTGGTGGTCTGTTGGGCAATATGGTTGGTGGCGGTAATGGCAAGAAGCTTGCCACCGTTGCGGGCGCTGTTGGCGGCGGATATGCCGGTAACAAGGTTCAGGAAGGCATGCAGAACCGTGATACCTACACCACGACGCAAACTCGGTGTAATACGGTGAACGACATCAGCGACAAGGTTGTCGGCTACGACGTCCGTTACTCGCTGGACGGCAAGGAAGGCAAAGTGCGGATGGATCGCGATCCGGGTAACCAGATTCCGGTCGATAAAGAAGGCAAGCTGGTTTTGTCGCAGAACGAACCGGGCCAGTAACAGGTCGATCGTTTGGAAAAAAGCACCCTGCGGGGTGCTTTTTGTGCCTGCAAAAAACCCGATTCCCGTGTAGGAGCTGCCGAAGGTTGCGATCTTTTGATATTGGCTTTTGAAAAACAAAGATCAAAAGATCGCAGCCTTCGGCAGCTCCTACAGGAAGGTTTTGTAAAATTTCAGGCATAAAAAAAGCACCCCGAAGGGTGCTTTTTTGTGGCGCTCGCTTAGCGTTTCAGCGAAGCCGGCAAGTGCGGCTGGATGGCCGTCAGAACTGCTTTGAAGCATTTGGTGTTGCCAGCAACGACGTGGCCTTTTTCAAGGAAGTCGTGACCGCCGGTGAAGTCGCTCACCAAACCGCCGGCTTCCTGGATCAGCAGGGCGCCTGCAGCCATGTCCCACTCGGACAAGCCCGACTCCCAGAACGCGTCGAAACGACCGGCAGCCACGTAGGCCAGGTCCAGGCTAGCCGAGCCGGCGCGACGGATGCCGGCGGTCTGGCCAACCAGGGCGCGGAACATGCCCAGGTAGTTGTCGAGGTTGTCCATCTGGTCGTCACGGAACGGGAAGCCGGTACCCAGCAGGGCGCCGTCGAGGCTGGTGCGACCGCTGACGCGCAGGCGACGACCGTTCAGTTGAGCGCCGCGACCACGGCTAGCAGTGAATTCTTCCTGGCGAACCGGGTCCAGAACAACAGCGTGTTCCAGGCGACCGCGGTATTTGCAGGCGATGCTGACAGCGAAGTGAGGAATGCCGCGCAGGAAGTTGGTGGTGCCGTCCAGCGGATCGATGATCCACAGGTATTCTTCGCCTTCGCCGCTACCTGGGTGCATACCGGTTTCTTCACCGAGAATGCCGTGGGTAGGGTAGGCCTTGCGCAGCGCGTCGATGATTTTCTGTTCGGCGGCGCGATCCACCTCGGATACGTAATCCTTGGCGTCTTTTTCGTCGACCTTGATGGTATCCAGGCGCTCGATGGAGCGGAAGATCAATTCACTGGCGCTGCGGGCGGCGCGCAGCGCGATATTCAGCATGGGCTGCATGGATGTGTCACCTAAGGTTGTTAAAGAAAGCCGGGCATTCTATCAGAAAGTTTCTACAGGTGAAGGTCGGTGTTCGCTTTCATAGCTTAACGGTAGGTTGAGCTGTAAGATTCGGCTCCCTAATTTAGTGTTCGAGATCGCCTCCCGTGCTGCAAAACATTCGTGTCGTCCTGGTCAATACCAGCCATCCCGGCAATATCGGCGGGGCTGCGCGTGCCATGAAGAACATGGGCCTGTCGCGGCTGGTGCTGGTCGAACCGCGGTTGTTCCCGCATCACGAGGCCGATGCTCGTGCCTCCGGTGCCGGTGACATCCTTGAAAACGCGCAAGTCGTCGCCACCTTGGAAGATGCCTTGGTCGGTTGCAATCTGGTGCTCGGCACCAGTGCTCGTGACCGCCGCATTCCCTGGCCGCTGCTCGATCCCCGCGAATGCGGTGTGAAAGTGGTCGAGGAGGCTGCGCAGGGTGCCGAGATTGCCTTGGTCTTTGGTCGTGAAGATTCCGGCCTGACCAATGAAGAGCTGCAGCGATGTCATTATCACGTGCACATCCCATCAGACCCTGAGTTCAGCTCGCTGAACCTTGGGGCGGCGGTGCAGGTGTTGAGTTATGAAGTGCGCATGTCCTGGCTCGCAGCCGCGGGCCAGCCGAGCAAGGTCGAGAAGGATGAAGTGGCGTCCACCAAGAGTGGTGAACTGGCGACCATGGATGAGCTGGAGCGATTCTATGAGCACCTGGAGCAAACCCTGGTGGCCATTGAATTTCTCGATCCGGAAAAGCCGCGACACTTGATGGCGCGCCTGCGTCGGTTGTACGGACGAAGCTCGGTCAGCCGGGCGGAAATGAATATATTGCGTGGCATCCTCACGGAAACCCAGAAAGCGGCCCGTGGTGAGCTTCTTAAGCGGAAGGATTGAAAAATGTTTGAGCGTTTGCGTGAAGATATCCAGAGTGTTTTCCACCGTGATCCGGCAGCGCGTAACGCTTTTGAAGTCCTGACTTGCTACCCCGG
This sequence comes from Pseudomonas sp. TH15, assembly GCF_016651105.1. GTDB lineage: Bacteria > Pseudomonadota > Gammaproteobacteria > Pseudomonadales > Pseudomonadaceae > Aquipseudomonas. The sequence continues at coordinate 762,254 of NZ_JAEKEL010000002.1, read as the reverse complement.
CATGCATGCCATCTGGATTCATCGCCTGTCGTCAGCCCTATGGGGCATGGGCTGGAAGTGGCTGGCGCGTCTGGTCTCGAATTTTGGCCGATGGTTGACCGGGATTGAGATTCATCCGGGCGCCAAGGTCGGCCGTCGTTTCTTTATTGACCATGGCATGGGCATTGTCATCGGTGAGACCGCCGAAATCGGCAACGACGTCACCCTTTATCAGGGTGTGACCCTCGGTGGCACCAGTTGGAACAAGGGCAAGCGTCACCCGACCCTCGAAGACGGGGTTGTGGTGGGGGCGGGCGCCAAGGTGCTCGGGCCATTCACGGTCGGCGCCGGGGCCAAGGTCGGTTCCAATGCAGTGGTGACCAAGGCTGTTCCGCCGGGTGCGACGGTCGTCGGGATTCCAGGGCGGATCATCGTCAAGTCCGATGAAGAGCAAGATGCCAAGCGCAAGGCAATGGCCGAGAAGATCGGCTTCGATGCTTATGGCGTCGGTGAAGACATGCCGGACCCGGTGGCGCGTGCCATTGGTCAGTTGCTGGATCACCTGCAGGCGGTCGATGGTCGTCTGGAGGGGATGTGCGGTGCCTTGAAGGATCTGGGCAGTAATTACTGCGCCAAGGATTTGCCTGAGCTGCGTGAAGAAGACTTCGCCTGCGTAAAAGGCAAAGACGAAACCAAGGCCGGCTGATGCCTGTGTAGGAGTTGCCGAAGGTCGCGATCAGGCAATGGCACGGCGCTGACCGGTGTGCCATTAGGCTGCAGACCCTGATATGATGCGCGCGCTCTTTTGCGGGTAAACCTGACTAAAGTACTAGGTCTTATAGTTGACTTAAATACTCGGGAATTGCATACTCGCCCCATTCCGAACTCCGTGGTAATTGTCCATGAGACTGACTACAAAAGGCCGATACGCCGTGACCGCCATGCTTGACCTGGCGTTGCATGCGCAGCACGGGCCGGTGTCCCTGGCCGATATCTCCGAGCGCCAAGGCATCTCCCTGTCCTACCTTGAACAGCTTTTCGCCAAATTGCGTCGTAGCAATCTGGTCTCCAGTGTTCGTGGTCCGGGCGGTGGCTACCAACTGTCCCGCGACATGCAGGGCATCCAGGTCGCCCAAGTGATCGATGCGGTAAACGAATCGGTCGATGCAACCAAATGCCAGGGCCAAGGTGATTGCCATTCCGGCGATACCTGTCTGACCCACCACTTGTGGTGCGATCTGAGCCTGCAGATTCACGAATTTCTGAGCGGTATCAGCTTGGCTGACCTTGTAACTCGCCGTGAGGTGCAAGAAGTAGCCCAGCGTCAGGATCAGCGCCGTTGCAATGGCAAGGCGCCACGCCTGGACAAGATTGAAGCGTCCGCCGTCGAATGACAGCCAAAGAGCAAGCGGCACGCCAGCCAGCCTGATTTAGGAGATAGTCCATGAAATTGCCGATTTACCTTGATTACTCTGCGACCACCCCGGTTGATCCGCGTGTCGCGCAAAAGATGAGTGAATGCCTGCTGGTCGACGGAAACTTCGGTAACCCGGCGTCCCGTTCCCATGTGTTCGGCTGGAAAGCTGAAGAGTCCGTCGAAAACGCCCGTCGTCAGGTCGCAGACCTGGTCAACGCCGACCCGCGTGAAATCGTCTGGACCTCTGGTGCCACCGAATCCGACAACCTGGCAATCAAGGGTGCGGCGCATTTCTATGCGACCAAAGGCAAACACCTGATCACCACCAAGATTGAGCACAAGGCTGTCCTCGACACCATGCGCCAACTGGAGCGTGAAGGCTTCGAAGTGACCTACCTCGAGCCTCAGACTGATGGTCTGGTAACGCCTGCAATGATCGAAGCAGCACTGCGTGACGACACCATCCTGGTTTCGGTCATGCACGTGAACAACGAAATCGGCACCATCAACGACATCGCAGCCATCGGCGAACTGACCCGCTCCAAGGGCATTCTGTTCCACGTTGACGCGGCTCAGTCCACCGGCAAGGTTGATATCGACCTGTCGAAGCTGAAAGTCGACATGATGTCGTTCTCTGCCCACAAAACCTACGGCCCTAAAGGCATCGGCGCGCTGTACGTCAGCCGCAAGCCGCGTGTTCGCATCGAAGCGACCATGCATGGCGGCGGTCACGAACGTGGCATGCGTTCCGGCACCCTGGCGACTCACCAGATCGTCGGCATGGGTGAAGCCTTCCGTGTAGCCAAGGAAGACATGGCTGCCGAGAACGTGCGCATCAAAGCCCTGAGCGACCGCTTCTTCAAGCAGGTCGAAGGCCTGGAAGAGCTGTACATCAACGGCAGCATGACCGCCCGCGTACCGCACAACCTGAACCTGAGCTTCAACTACGTTGAAGGCGAGTCGCTGATCATGGCCCTCAAGGATCTGGCGGTTTCGTCCGGTTCGGCCTGCACCTCGGCCTCCCTTGAGCCTTCGTACGTACTGCGCGCCCTGGGCCGCAACGACGAACTGGCACACAGCTCGATTCGCTTCACCTTCGGCCGTTTCACCACCGAAGAAGAAATCGACTACGCCGCGCAGAAAGTCTGCGAGGCCGTTACCAAGCTGCGCACTTTGTCGCCGCTGTGGGACATGTACAAAGACGGTGTCGACATTTCGAAAATCGAGTGGGCGGCACACTGATTTCAAGTCGCCGCAAACCGGCCCTGCAATACTTAAGTGTGCAGGGCTCAAGAGCGACTCTCTGATGAGTGAGGATTAAGAATCATGGCTTACAGCGAAAAGGTCATCGACCACTACGAGAACCCGCGCAACGTCGGCAAGATGGACGCGGAAGACCCGGATGTCGGCACTGGCATGGTCGGCGCTCCGGCGTGCGGCGACGTGATGCGTCTGCAGATCAAGGTTAACGAGCAAGGCATCATCGAAGACGCCAAGTTCAAGACCTATGGTTGCGGTTCCGCTATCGCGTCCAGCTCCCTGGCCACCGAGTGGATGAAAGGCAAGACTCTGGATGAAGCAGAGACCATCAAGAACACTCAGCTGGCTGAAGAACTGGCCCTGCCGCCAGTGAAAATTCACTGCTCCGTACTTGCTGAAGACGCTATCAAAGCGGCCGTTCGCGACTACAAGCAGAAGAAAGGCTTGATCTGACTTTCAAGTATTGGCGACGAGTAAGGAGTCACCGATGGCTATCAGCATGACAGAAGCGGCAGCTCAACACGTGCGACGCTCCCTCAACGGGCGCGGCAAAGGTGAAGGGATTCGTCTGGGTGTTCGCACCACAGGCTGTTCCGGCCTTGCCTACGTGCTGGAGTTCGTCGACGAGGTGGTTGCAGAGGATCAGGTGTTCGAAAGTCACGGCGAGAAAGTGATCATCGACCCGAAAAGCCTGGCATACCTGGACGGCACCGAGCTCGATTTCGTCAAGGAAGGGTTGAACGAAGGCTTCAAGTTCAACAATCCCAACGTACGCGGTGAATGTGGCTGCGGCGAAAGCTTCAACATCTGAGGCTGCGCGTGGGTATTCCTTGTCATTACGCTTTATTTGAACTGCAGCCGAGCTTCCGTCTGGATCTCGAACAGTTGGCCACGCGCTATCGTGAGTTGGCGCGCGGTGTTCATCCGGACCGCTTTGCCGACGCTCCCGAGCGCGAGCAGCGGCTGGCGCTCGAGCAATCCGCGAACCTCAACGAGGCTTACCAGACGCTCAAAAGCCCCCCGAAACGCGCGCGTTATCTGCTCGCCATGGGTGGTCGCGAGTTGCCGCTGGAGGTCACGGTGCATGATCCGGAGTTTCTTCTGCAACAGATGCAATGGCGCGAAGAGCTCGAAGACCTGCAAGACAGCGCCGACCTGGCCGGCATTGCCGTGTTCAAGCGCCGCTTGAAGGTTGCACAGGATGAACTGAACGAAAGCTTCGCAGCTTGTTGGGATGATGCAGCGCAACGTGAGCAGGCCGAACGCCTGATGCGGCGTATGCAGTTCCTCGACAAGCTCACCTACGAAGTGCGCCAGTTAGAAGAGCGCCTCGACGATTAACCCAGTGCCGCTCCGGTCGCACGCCTGATATACAGATAAGTCCTGATTACGATGGCCCTACTGCAGATCGCCGAACCCGGCCAAAGTCCTCAACCGCACCAGCGTCGTCTGGCTGTGGGGATCGACTTGGGCACTACCAATTCGCTGGTCGCTGCATTGCGCAGTGGTCTTTCCGAACCTCTGGCCGACGCTGACGGGCAGGTCATCCTGCCGTCTGCCGTGCGCTATCACGCCGACCGCGTCGAAGTTGGCGAATCCGCCAAACTGGCTGCCGCTACCGATCCCTTGAATACCGTGCTGTCGGTCAAGCGCTTGATGGGTCGTGGTCTGTCCGACGTCAAGCAATTGGGCGATCAATTGCCATACCGCTTTGTCGGTGGCGAATCGCACATGCCGTTCATCGACACCGTGCAAGGTCCGAAAAGTCCGGTCGAAGTCTCTGCCGAAATCCTCAAGGTGCTGCGTCAGCGCGCCGAGTCGACGTTGGGCGGTGAGCTGGTGGGCGCGGTGATCACCGTTCCGGCCTATTTCGATGATGCTCAGCGTCAAGCCACCAAGGACGCGGCCAAGCTGGCTGGTCTTAACGTGCTGCGTTTGCTCAATGAGCCGACCGCTGCTGCGGTGGCTTATGGTCTGGATCAGCATGCTGAAGGCCTGGTCGCTATTTATGACTTGGGCGGCGGTACATTCGATATTTCGATTCTGCGCCTGACTGGCGGCGTGTTTGAAGTGTTGGCCACTGGTGGCGATAGCGCCTTGGGCGGCGACGACTTCGATCACGCGATCGCTGGCTGGATCATTGAGCGCGCCGGTTTGTCCGCCGACCTCGATCCGGGCGCGCAACGCCATCTGCTGCAAACCGCGTGTGCGGCCAAAGAAGCCCTGACCACGGTCGCAACTGTTGAAGTCGCTTACGGCGACTGGAAAGCCCAGTTGACCCGCGAAGCCTTCGATGCGCTGATCGAGCCGATGGTTGCCCGCAGCCTGAAAGCCTGTCGCCGTGCAGTGCGTGACTCCGGCATCGAGCTGGAAGAAGTGCACGCTGTGGTCATGGTCGGCGGCTCTACTCGCGTACCTCGCGTTCGCGACGCCGTCGCTGAAGCCTTTGGTCGTCAGCCGTTGACCGAAATCGATCCGGATCAAGTGGTGGCCATTGGTGCCGCGATCCAGGCCGATACCTTGGCTGGCAACAAGCGCGATGGCGGCGAGCTGCTGCTGCTCGACGTGATTCCATTGTCCCTGGGGCTGGAAACCATGGGCGGCCTGATGGAGAAGGTGATTCCGCGCAACACCACCATCCCCGTCGCCCGCGCCCAGGACTTCACCACATACAAAGATGGCCAGTCGGCCATGGCGATTCACGTCTTGCAGGGCGAGCGTGAGTTGATCAGCGATTGCCGTTCCCTGGCGCGCTTCGAATTGCGCGGCATTCCGGCGATGGTGGCTGGCGCGGCGAAGATTCGCGTGACCTTCCAGGTCGATGCCGATGGTCTGCTCAGCGTTGCGGCGCGTGAGTTGGGCTCGGGCGTCGAAGCCAGTATTCAGGTCAAGCCGTCCTACGGCCTGACCGACGGCGAAATCGCCAAGATGCTGAAAGATTCGTTCCAGCACGCCAACGACGACAAAGTCGCTCGTGTATTGCGTGAGCAGCAAGTCGATGCCCAGCGCCTGATCGAAGCGGTGCAGGGCGCCCTCGAGGTTGATGGCGAGCGTCTGCTCGACGCCGACGAGCGCATGGTCATCGAGATGCAAGTGCAGGAACTGACCGAACTGATGAAAGGCACCGATGGTTTCGCCATCGAGCAGCAGACCAAGCGTCTGTCGCAAGTGACTGATGCCTTTGCTGCCCGCCGCCTGGACTCGACGGTGAAAGCCGCTCTGGCGGGGCGCAACCTGAATGAAATCGAGGAATAACTGATGCCGCAGATCATTTTTCTGCCTCACGCCGAGCATTGCCCGGACGGTATGGTTGTCGAGGCTGAAACCGGTAAGTCCATTCTCGAAGTGGCTCATGACAACCACATCGAGATGGAAAGCGCCTGTGGCGGCGTTTGCGCCTGCACCACCTGTCACTGCATCATTCGTGAAGGTTTCAACTCGCTCGAAGAAGCCGATGAGCTGGAAGAAGACTTTCTTGATCGGGCCTGGGGTCTGGAGCCGCAATCTCGTCTAGGCTGTCAGGCGATTGTCGGGACTGAAGACCTGACCGTCGAGATTCCAAAGTATTCGCTCAACCATGCAGCCGAAGCGCCGCACTGATTCAAGGAACTGTCATGAGTCTCAAGTGGACTGATGTGCTGGAAATCGCAATACAGTTGGCTGAAAGCAAGCCTGAAGTGGACCCTATGTCGGTCAACTTCGTCGATCTGCGCAAATGGGTGATGGAATTGCCCGAGTTCGACGACAAGCCTGAGCACTGTGGCGAGAAGGTCCTGGAGGCCATTCAGGCCCACTGGATCGAAGAACGCGACTGAGCCACGCTGCAGGTTAGGCAATACCCAAGAACCCGCGTATAATTCGCGGGTTTAATTTTTCACAAATTACCGTTTCTGGAGTTACACCATGGCTGTTCAACGTACTTTCTCCATCATCAAGCCTGACGCTGTTGCAAAAAACGTTATCGGCGAGATCACCACTCGTTTCGAAAAAGCTGGCCTGCGCGTTGTAGCTTCGAAACTGAAGCAACTGTCCAAAGCTGAAGCTGAAGGCTTCTACGCTGAGCACAGCGCTCGTGGTTTCTTCGGCGACCTGGTTGCTTTCATGATCTCCGGTCCGGTTGTCGTTCAGGTTCTGGAAGGCGAAAACGCTATCGCTCTGAACCGTGAGCTGATGGGCGCTACCAACCCTAAAGAAGCTGCTGCCGGCACCATCCGCGCTGACTTCGCTGATTCGATCGACGCCAACGCTGTACACGGTTCGGACTCCGAAGCCGCTGCTGCTCGCGAAATCTCGTACTTCTTCGCAGCTACTGAAGTAACCACTCGCTAAGCATTGGCTTATGAGTGAAGGTGAATCCATGACTACATCGACTGTTAAAACTAACCTGCTGGGTCTGACTCAGCTGGAAATGGAAAAATTCTTCGACTCAATCGGGGAGAAGCGTTTCCGTGCCGGTCAGGTAATGAAATGGATTCACCACCTTGGCGTCGATGATTTCGACGCCATGACGAACGTCAGCAAAGCCTTGCGCGACAAGCTCAAGGTCATTGCTGAAGTTCGCGGTCCTGAAGTGGTCAGCGAGGACATTTCCACCGACGGCACCCGTAAGTGGGTGGTGCGCGTGGCGTCCGGTAGCTGCGTCGAGACCGTTTACATTCCCCAGGGCAAACGCGGCACGTTGTGCGTTTCGTCCCAGGCAGGCTGTGCCCTGGATTGCAGTTTCTGCTCCACCGGCAAGCAAGGTTTCAACAGCAACCTCACCGCCGCCGAAGTCATCGGCCAAGTGTGGATTGCCAATAAATCGTTCGGCAGCATCCCGGCAACCGCCGACCGTGCCATCACCAACGTGGTGATGATGGGCATGGGTGAGCCGCTGCTGAACTTCGACAACGTCGTGGCTGCCATGCATCTGATGATGGATGACCTGGGCTACGGAATCTCCAAGCGCCGCGTGACCCTGTCCACTTCGGGCGTGGTGCCGATGATCGATGAGCTGTCCAAGCACATCGACGTTTCCCTGGCGTTGTCGCTGCACGCACCAAATGACGCATTGCGTAACCAATTGGTGCCGATCAACAAGAAATATCCGCTTAAGATGCTGCTCGAGTCTTGCCAGCGCTACATGGCGACCTTGGGCGAGAAGCGTGTGTTGACCATTGAGTACACCATGCTCAAGGACATCAACGACAAGGTTGAGCACGCCGTCGAGATGATCGAACTGCTCAAGAATGTACCCTGCAAGATCAACCTGATTCCGTTCAACCCGTTCCCGCATTCCGGCTATGAGCGTCCAAGCAACAACGCCATTCGCCGTTTTCAGGATCAGCTTCACCATGCCGGCTACAACGTCACCGTGCGCACCACGCGTGGTGAAGACATCGATGCCGCGTGTGGCCAATTGGTAGGGCAGGTGCTGGATCGCACCCGTCGCAGCGAACGTTATATCGCGGTGCGTGAATTGAGCGCCGAGAACGATTTGGCACAGAACGCCGCGAACAATAATTAAGAGAGGATCTCTATGTCCCTGCGCTTTGCGCTGCTTGTGCTGTTGGCCAGCCTCTGTGCTGGTTGTGTCCTGTCGGGCGATTTCAACCCGATGAAGACCAGCAAGGGCCGCGACGAAGCGCGTGCCGCCTACGTGCAGCTGGGGCTGGGGTACTTGCAGCAAGGGATGACCGAACGGGCGAAAGTGCCGTTGAAAAAGGCGCTGGACCTGGATAATTCGGACCCTGACGCCAACGCGGCGCTGGGTCTGGTGTTTCAGGCAGAGATGGAGCCGGAGCTGGCCGATCAGCACTTTCGCAAAGCGCTGTCTTCCCGTCCCACCGATGCACGTATCCTGAACAACTACGGCAGTTTTCTGTACGAAGAAAAACGATACAAGGAAGCGTACGAGCGCTTTGAGCAGGCCGCCGCCGATACCCTGTATCCTGAGCGTTCTCGGGTGTTCGAAAACCTGGGCATGACCGCTTCCAAGCTTGGCCAGCGTGATCTGGCCCAGCAGCAACTGGAAAAAGCCCTGCGTTTGAACCGTCAACAACCACGCGCATTGCTGGAAATGGCTGAGTTGTCTTACGAAGACAGGCATTATGTGCCCGCACGTGACTATTACGACCGTTTTAGCCTGCTCACCGAGCAAAATGCACGTAGTCTATTGCTCGGCGTTCGGCTCGCAAAAGTGTTTGAAGATCGCGACAAGGCCGCCAGTTTTGGCCTGCAATTAAAACGACTCTATCCCGGTACGCCGGAATATCAGCAATACCTGTCGGAGCAATGATGAAAGCGGCGCATCCCGAAGTTGTAGCAGCGAATCGCGTTAACCCCGGTGAGACTTTGCGCCAGGCCCGCGAAAGCAATGGCTGGTCGCTGGCCGAAGTGGCCCTCAAGCTCAACCTCACCGTTAATTCCCTGGGTAATCTGGAATCCGGCGCTTTCGACAAGCTGCCAGGGCATACCTTTGCTCGCGGCTATATTCGCGCTTACGCCAAATTGCTCGGTATGGACCAGACCGTTCTGGTCCAACAATTCGACCAATCCACCGGCACCGACTCCCAGGGCAGCAACGTCCATAGCCTGGGTCGTATCGAAGAGCCGGTTCGGGTTTCCCACACCATTTTGCGAATTGTCAGCCTGCTGTTGCTGATCGCGGTGATTGGCGGTGGTTTTGTCTGGTGGCAGGATCAAACCTCGCTGCGCACCAAGGACCTGGCCAGCCTGACTCCGGAACACGTTGAAGTCGAAGGCGCCGACGGTACCACTCAGATCCATCCGCTGGACGAGCCAGAAGACCAGGCTGTCGCGCAAGGTCAGACCCAGGGTTCGACTGCACTGGCATTGCCTCAGTCCGAAACCAGCGCTGAATCGACCGGTGCCGAAGGCGCTGCTCCGGCCACCGAGCCAGCAGCACCTGTCGCTCCGGCAGCCACTGCGGTTGCACCGGTTCATACGCCTGCGCCCGTGGTTGCCACACCAGCTACTCCGGCCCCGACCGTTCCGAGCACACCGGCAGCGACGGTCACGGCGCCAGTGGCACCGGCTGTTTCCGCAGCGGCTGCTGCACCGGTTGCGGCGGTCGCCGGTCAAGGTCAGGTGTCGGTGCAGTTCGTTGCCGATTGCTGGACGCAAGTGACTGACGGCAGCGGCAAAGTGCTGTTAAGCGGTCTCAAGCGCAAAGGCGAAAACGTTTCTGTCAGCGGCAAGCCACCCTTTGCCGTACGTCTGGGCTTCGCCCGTGGCGCGCAAGTCAGCTACAACGGTCAGGTGGTTGATGTCGCTCCGTTCACCAGTGGCGAGACTGCTCGCCTGAAGTTGGGTCAATAAGTCATGCACGGCGAATCTCCAATCAAACGTCGCGAATCCCGCAAGATTTGGGTCGGTAACGTGCCTGTTGGCGGCGATGCGCCTATCGCTGTGCAGAGCATGACCAACAGCGACACCAATGACGTGGCCGCCACCGTGGCCCAGATCAATCGCCTGGAAGCCGCTGGCGTCGATATCGTGCGCATTTCGGTGCCGGACATGGACGCTGCCGAGGCATTCGGCAAGATCAAGCAACTGGTCAAGGTGCCGTTGGTTGCCGACATCCACTTCGACTACAAGATCGCTCTGCGCGTAGCCGAACTGGGCGTTGACTGCCTGCGCATCAACCCGGGCAACATCGGTCGTGAAGATCGCGTGCGTGCGGTGGTTGATGCCGCTCGTGACCGCGGGATCCCGATCCGCATCGGCGTGAACGCCGGTTCCCTGGAAAAAGACCTGCAAAAGAAATACGGCGAGCCGACCCCGGCCGCGCTGGTCGAGTCGGCCCTGCGTCATGTCGAGCACCTGGAACGCCTGAATTTCAAGGACTTCAAGGTCAGCGTGAAGGCTTCCGACGTGTTCATGGCCGTCGCCGCCTATCGCTTGCTGGCCAAGGAAATTGTCCAGCCGCTGCACTTGGGTATCACCGAAGCCGGCGGTTTGCGCTCTGGCACGGTGAAATCCGCCGTGGGCCTCGGTATGCTGCTCGCCGAAGGGATTGGCGATACTATTCGCATCTCGTTGGCGGCTGACCCGGTCGAGGAAGTGAAAGTCGGCTACGACATTCTCAAATCTCTGCACCTGCGTTCCCGTGGTATCAACTTCATCGCCTGCCCGAGCTGCTCGCGGCAGAACTTCGATGTGGTCAAAACCATGAACGAGCTGGAAGGGCGCCTCGAAGATCTGTTGGTGCCGCTGGATGTCGCGGTCATCGGTTGTGTGGTCAACGGGCCGGGCGAAGCCAAGGAAGCCCATATCGGCTTGACCGGCGGCACGCCAAACCTGATTTACATCGACGGCAAGCCGGCGCAGAAACTGACGAATGATAATCTGGTGGATGAGCTTGAACGCTTGATCCGCCAGAAAGCGGCCGAAAAGGTCGAGGCCGACGCAGCTGTAATCGCTCGCGGCTGATCGAACGAATTTAAGGATTTATAGTGAGCAAGTCTCTGCAAGCCATTCGTGGCATGAACGACATCCTGCCCGAGCAGACTCCCCTGTGGCGTCATTTCGAGGGCACTGTCTCGCGTCTGCTGGATAACTACGGTTACAAGCAGATCCGCATGCCGATCGTCGAATTCACCGAGCTGTTCAAGCGCTCCATCGGTGAAGTGACCGACATCGTCGAAAAAGAGATGTACACCTTCGACGACCGCAACGGCGACTCCCTGACCCTGCGCCCTGAAGGCACGGCGGCCTGCGTGCGTGCGGTGCTCGAGCACGGCATCACCGGCGGTGGCCAGGTGCAGAAACTCTGGTACATCGGCCCGATGTTCCGCCACGAACGTCCACAGAAAGGTCGTTATCGCCAGTTCCACCAGATCGGTTGCGAAGTCTTCAACCTGGATGGTCCGGACATCGATGCCGAGCTGATTGTGCTGACCTGGCGTCTGTGGGGCGAGCTGGGCATCCGTGATGCGGTCAAGCTTGAACTCAACAGCCTGGGGACTGCTGAATCCCGCGGTCGTTATCGCGAAGCCCTGGTTGAGTTCCTCTCGGCGCACCTGGACAAGCTCGACGAAGACAGCCAACGCCGTCTGAAAACCAACCCGTTGCGGGTTCTGGACACCAAGAACGCCGACACTCAAGCGGTATTGGTCGACGCGCCGAAAATGGCCGATTACCTCGACGACGAATCCCGCGTGCACTTCGAGGGCCTAAAGGCTCGCCTCGACACTGCCGGCATTCCTTACGTGATCAACCCGAAGCTGGTTCGCGGGCTGGACTACTACAGCAAGACCGTTTTCGAATGGGTCACCGACAAGTTGGGCGCCCAGGGTACCGTGTGTGCCGGTGGCCGTTACGACGGTCTGGTCGAGCAAATGGGCGGCAAGCCGACCCCGGGCGTTGGTTTCGCCATGGGCATCGAGCGTCTGGTGCTGTTGCTGGAAACCCTGGAGCAGATCCCGGAAGAAATCTCCCGTCAGGTCGACGTCTACCTCTGCGCCTTCGGTGAAGCTGCCGAGTTGGCCGGTCTGGCCTTGAGTGAACGTGTTCGTGACCAGTTGCCCAACCTGCGCCTGCAAGTCAATGCCGGCGCCGGCAGTTTCAAAAGTCAGTTCAAGAAAGCCGACAAGAGCGGTGCGCTGTATGCGCTGATCCTTGGTGACGACGAGATGGCCCAGCAAGTGGTAGGTTTCAAACCCCTGCGTGGCCAGGGCGAACAACAAAGCATTGCCTGGGATGCGCTCGCTGCACACCTGGCCACCTGCGTCGTGCAGGGTTGAAGCTGTCAAACAGCCGATTTAGCGATTAAGGAGTATTGGGGTGTCGAGTACCGAAGACGAACAACTGGCGGATTTTAAGGACTGGTGGACACGTAACGGCAAGCCCCTGGTCACTGGCGGCCTGTTGGCGCTGGTCATCGTGTTCGGCTGGCAGGCCTTCCACAAGTATCAGAGCAATCAGTCGCAAGGCGCCTCGATTCTCTATCAGCAACTGCTGGAAACCACGCTGACGCCTGACGGCAAGCCTGACGCAGCCCGTGTTGCGGACCTGGCCGGCAAGCTCAACAGCGAGTTCGGCGGTTCTGCTTATGCGCAATACGGCAGCCTGTTCGTGGCGAAAGTTGCGGTCGACAGCGGCAAGCTGGACGACGCAGCCAGCGAGCTGAAAGCCATTACCGACAAACCGGCCAACCCGGCGCTGGGCGAAATCGCCCGTCAGCGTCTGGCGCAGGTGCTGGCGGCGCAGAACAAGGTCGAAGACGCCCTGAAACTGCTTGAAGGCGATGCCGACAAGTCGTTCCTGGCCACTCGCGAAGAACTCAAGGGCGACCTGCTGGTGCAGTTGGGTCGTACTGACGAAGCGAATACGGCGTATCAAAAAGCCAAGGCAGCACTGTCGGATGAAGCGGCAGTCGGCGGCCTACAAATCAAGCTGGACGACCTGGCCAAAGGGGATGCGTGACGTGATCCGTTGGAAACATGCAGCATTGCTGGCTCTGGCCATTTTGGCCGCGGGTTGCAGCAGCAACAGCAAAAAAGAATTGCCGCCAGCCGAACTGGTCGACTTCAAAGAGGAAGTGGTCCTGCACAAGCAGTGGAGTCGTTCGATCGGTGACGGTCAGGGCGAAACCTACAACATGCTGGTGCCGGCGATCGATGGCGATACCATCTATGCCGCCGACGTTACAGGCGTTGTGGTGGCGATGGACCGCAACACTGGCGACGTGAAGTGGAAGAAAAAGCTCGATCTGCCTGTCTCCGGCGCCGTTGGCGTAGGTTATGGTCTGGTTACGATCGGTACGCTCAAGGGCGAAATCGTTGCCCTTGACGCCACCAACGGTGAAGAGAAGTGGAAGGCTCGCGTTTCCAGCGAAGTTCTCGCACCGCCCGCCAACAACGGTGACGTTGTGGTGGTTCAGACTCAGGACGATCGTCTGATCGGCCTGGATGCTTCAACCGGTACCCAGCGCTGGTTGTATGACAGCACGCCAGCGGTCCTGACCCTGCGCGGCACCAGTGCGCCAATCGTCACCAACCGCCTCGCGGTGGCTGGCCTGTCGACCGGTAAAGTGGTCGCTCTCGACATTACCAACGGCGTGCCGGTGTGGGAACAGCGGATTGCGATTCCACAGGGTCGTTCGGAACTGGAGCGCGTGGTCGACATTGACGGTGGTCTGCTGCTTTCCGGCGGTACACTGTACGTCGCCAGCTACCAGGGTCGCGTTGCGGCACTGGACCTGGAAAGCGGTCGTCAGCTCTGGCAGCGTGATGCTTCCAGCTATGCGGGTGTCGCCCAGGGTTTCGGCAGCGTTTACGTGAGCCTGTCTTCGGGCACCGTTGAAGGCGTCGACGAACGTTCTACCACAGCCTTGTGGACCAACGATTCGCTGGCTCGCCGTCAACTGTCGGCTCCGGAAGTGTTCTCCAGCTACGTTGCAGTCGGCGACATGGAAGGCTACCTGCACCTGCTGAGCCAGGTGGACGGTCGCTTCGTCGGCCGCGAACGCATCGACAGCGACGGCCTGCGCGCCCGTCCGCTGGTGGTGGGTGACACGATTTATGTGTATGGCAACAGTGGCAAACTGGAAGCCCTGACCATTAAGTAAAGATTTGACTATGCTTGGGGTTTAACCCCCAAGCGGCCTTGTTCTGCAAGGCTCGCAGCGCTTCCAAGCGCTGCCCCGAGCACCAGCCGCTGCCTAGCAGCGGCTTTTGTATTTTCTGAAATAACGAAGTGGAGAGCCGCATGGTTCCCGTAATCGCCCTGGTGGGCCGACCGAACGTCGGCAAGTCCACCTTGTTCAACCGCCTGACCAGGACTCGTGACGCCATCGTCGGCGACTTGTCCGGTCTGACCCGTGATCGCCAATACGGTGAGGCCAAGTGGCAAGGGCGTTCCTACATTCTGGTCGACACCGGCGGTATCTCCGGTGACGAGCACGGTATGGACGAAAAAATGGCCGAGCAGTCGCTGCTGGCCATTGAAGAAGCCGATGTCGTTCTGTTCCTGGTAGATGCCAAGGCTGGTTTCACCGCCGCCGACCAGATGATCGCCGAGCATTTGCGCAAACGTAACAAGCGTTCCTACGTGGTTGCCAACAAGGTCGACAACATCGACCCTGAAATGGCCCGCGCCGAGTTCGCTCCGTTGGGCATGGGTCACGCGATTCCAATCGCCGGTGCCCACGGTCGTGGCATCACCCAGATGCTGGAAATTGCTCTCAGCACTTTCCCGAAAGACGAAGAAGAGTCGGAAGACGGCGAAGAAGAGATCGTTGCTGAAGGCGAGGAAGCCAAGCGCATTCCTGGTCCAAGCGAAAAAGACGGGATCAAGATCGCCATCATCGGCCGTCCGAACGTCGGCAAGTCGACCCTCGTCAACCGCATGCTCGGTGAAGACCGGGTAATCGTTTATGACGAACCCGGCACCACCCGCGACAGTATCTACATCCCGTTCGAGCGTAACGACGAGAAGTACACGCTGATCGACACCGCCGGTGTGCGCAAGCGCGGCAAAATCCACGAAGAAGTTGAAAAATTCTCCGTGGTCAAAACCCTGCAAGCGATCAAAGACGCCAACGTGGTGATCTTCGTGATGGACGCCCGTGAAGGCGTCGTGGATCACGACCTCAACCTGCTGGGCTTTGCCATCGAAGCGGGTCGTGCGCTGGTTATTGCGATCAACAAGTGGGACGGCATGACGCCGAGCGAGCGCGACTTCGTGAAGGTCGAGCTGCAACGTCGTCTGTTCTTCGTCGACTTCGCCGACATCCACTTCATCTCGGCCCTGCACGGCACTGGCGTAGGTAACCTTTACGCGTCGGTACAGAACTCGTTCAAGTCCGCGGTTACCCGCTGGCCGACCAACCGCCTGACCCAGATTCTGGAAGATGCGGTCGGTGAGCACGCGCCGCCGATGGTCAACAACCGCCGGATCAAGCTGCGTTACGCCCACTTGGGTGGTGCGAACCCGCCGATCATCGTGATCCACGGTAACCAGATCGAGAAGGTGCCGAAGTCTTACGTCCGTTACCTGGAAAACACTTACCGTCGTGTCTTGAAGCTGGTCGGTACGCCGATCCGCATCGAGTTCAAGGGCGGCGAGAACCCGTACGAAGGCA
Source organism: Pseudomonas sp. TH15 (assembly GCF_016651105.1). Classification (GTDB taxonomy): domain Bacteria; phylum Pseudomonadota; class Gammaproteobacteria; order Pseudomonadales; family Pseudomonadaceae; genus Aquipseudomonas. The sequence goes on along the minus strand of NZ_JAEKEL010000002.1, from coordinate 746,511 downwards.
ACAAGAACTCGCTCACCGACCGTCAGGTCAACAAGAAGCGTCGCATGATGTCGCACCACAAAAAAGCCGACAAGAAGCGCCGCGACAAGCGTTGATTGCTGGTTCCACACCCTTTATGTGTGGGGCTTGTTGTGGTGAGGGGGCTTGCCCCCGTTCGGCTGCGAAGCAGTCGCAAATCGATCGAGGTGTTCAGTCACTTACACCTCGATTGCAGATTTGGGGGCCGCTTCGCGACCCAACGGGGGCAAGCCCCCTCACCACAGGTTATGCGATGAATGTTTTAGAAGAGGGGCGCCTGTTGGCACCCTTTTTTTATGGGCGCCGTTTGGGCTATCCTCGGGCTCTCCCGCGCCGCCGTTAGAGCCGGGTGTAGAGCAGGGAATCACCGATGATCACCAGTAAGCTGCCGAATGTCGGCATCACTATCTTCACTCAGATGTCTCAACTCGCGGCGCAAACCGGGGCAATCAACCTGTCCCAGGGGTTTCCCGATTTCGACGGTCCTCAGGCGCTGCGTGATGCAGTCGGTCGGCATATCGCCAGCGGCCACAACCAGTATTCGCCGATGACCGGCCTGCCGGTGTTGCGGCAGCAGATTGCGGCGAAGATCGCGCGCAGCTATGGCGCCCAAGTGGATGCCGACCATGAAGTGACCGTCACCCCCGGCGCGACCCAGGCGATCTTCTGCGCGATCCAGGCAGTTATCCACAGCGGCGATGAAGTCATCGTGTTTGATCCAGCCTATGACAGCTACGAGCCGGCGGTTGAGTTGGCCGGTGGCCGTTGCGTCCATGTGCAGTTGGGTCTGAAAGACTTCGCCATTGACTTCCAGAAGCTCGCTGAGGCCCTGAGCCCGCGTACGCGGATGATCATCCTCAACACCCCGCACAACCCGAGCGGTGCGCTGATCAGTCGCGCCGAGCTGGATCAACTGGCAGCGCTGATCCGCGACCGTGACATCTATGTGATCAGCGACGAGGTCTACGAACACCTGGTGTTCGACGGTGTGCCCCACGTCAGTGTTCTGGCCCACGAAGAACTGTATAAACGTGCCTTCGTCGTCAGTTCGTTCGGCAAGACTTACCACGTCACTGGTTGGAAAACCGGCTACGTCGTTGCACCACCGGCCCTCACGGCGGAGCTGCGCAAGGTCCACCAGTACGTCAGTTTCTGTGGTGTGACACCGCTGCAATATGCGTTGGCCGATTACATGGCCGAGCATCCGGAACACGTCGAAGAATTGCCCGGTTTCTATCAGGCCAAGCGCGATCTGTTCTGCGATCTGCTGACGCCATCGCGTTTTAGCTTCACTCGAGTAACCGGCACCTATTTCCAGTTGGTCGATTATTCGCAGATTCGCCCGGACCTCAACGACGTCGAAATGGCCATGTGGATGACCCGCGAACACGGCGTGGCGAGCATCCCGGTTTCGGTGTTCTACCAAAACCCACCGGTCGGCCAGCGCCTGGTGCGGCTGTGCTTCGCCAAACGCGAGGAGACCCTACGTGAAGCAGCGGAAAAACTATGCGTGATCTGAGTGCGCTGCCCAACCTGAACATCGCTCTGATCCAGACCACCCTGGCCTGGCATGACCGCCAAGCCAACCTGGAGCATTTCGAGCAGTTGCTGGAACAGGCCCGCGGTGCGGACCTGATCATCCTGCCGGAGATGTTCACCACCGGGTTCTCCATGCAATCCGAGACCCTCGCCGAGGCGGAGAACGGCCCGACCACTAAATGGCTGAAGGTCCAGGCTGCGAAGCTCGATGCCGTGATCACCGGTAGCGTGATCGTTCAGGCGGCTGATGGCAGTCACCGCAATCGCCTGCTTTGGGCGCGGCCGGACGGTGATGTGTTGCATTACGACAAGCGCCACTTGTTCCGTATGGCCGGCGAACACAACCACTACACTCCCGGCGAGCGCCAAGTGCAGTTTGAACTCAAGGGCTGGCGGATTCGGCCGCTGATCTGCTACGACCTGCGCTTCCCGGTCTGGAGCCGTGATGCTCAGGACACCGACTTGCTGCTGTACACCGCCAACTGGCCGGGTGCACGGCGTCAGCACTGGAACCGTTTGTTGCCGGCCCGGGCAATCGAGAACCTCTGCTATGTGGCGGCGGTGAACCGGATTGGTACTGACGGCAAGGGCTTTGCGTATACCGGCGACAGTCAGGTTCTGGATTTCCAGGGCGAGACATTGCTCAGCGCAGGCGAAGCGGATGGCGTGTTTCAGGCGGTGCTGAATGCGGCGGAACTGGCGGCTTACCGCACGCGGTTTCCAGCGAATCTGGATGCTGATACCTTCGAGTTCACCTGACCGATCGTTCCCACGCTCTGCGTGGGAATGTAGCCCGTGACGCTCCGCGTCACTGGACGCGGAGCGTCCCTTGAGGCATTCCCACGCAGAGCGTGGGAACGATCAACAAAAAGGCCCCAAGGTTCTCACCTTGGGGCCTTTTGCATTTCAGCGAAGGCTTACGCCGCTTCTTTCGCTTCCGGCTGGCTCAGCGAGCGGTTCAGTGCGCTAAACAGCGCCTTGAAGCTGGCGGTGGTGATGTTTTCATCGATACCTACGCCGTGCACCGCACGCTGACCGTCAACCCGCAGTTCAATGTAGGCCGCAGCTTTGGCATTGGTGCCCGCGCCGATGGCGTGTTCGTTGTAGTCCATGATTTCCACCGGGATCGGCAGGCCAGCCACCAGTGCTTCCAGGGCGCCGTTGCCCTTGCCGCGCCAGTGCAGGTTGGTTTCGCCCTGGCCCTTGCCAGAGACTTCCACTTCGACCGAACTGTTGCCGTTCTCTTCCTGCAAGCGATGGCTGACCAGTGCGTACGGGGTGTTGGCCTGCAAGTACTCGCTGTGAAGCAGCGCGTGAATTTGCTGGGCGGTCATCTCCAGACCGAGGCGATCGGTTTCTCGCTGCACCACCTGGCTGAACTCGATCTGCATGCGGCGCGGCAAGCTGATGCCGTATTCCTGTTCCAGCAGGTAAGCGATACCGCCCTTGCCCGACTGGCTGTTGACGCGAATCACCGCTTCGTAGCTGCGGCCGATGTCGGCCGGGTCGATCGGCAAGTACGGCACTTCCCACAGGGTGTCCGGTTTCTGCTGGGCGAAGCCCTTGCGGATGGCGTCCTGGTGGGAGCCGGAGAACGCGGTGTGAACCAGGTCGCCAACGTACGGGTGACGTGGGTGCACCTGAATCTGGTTGCACTCTTCGACGACTTTGCGCACGCCGTCGATGTCGGAGAAGTCCAGCTCAGGGTGAATGCCCTGGGTGTAGAGGTTCAACGCCACGGTGACCAGGTCGACGTTACCGGTGCGCTCGCCGTTGCCGAACAGGCAACCTTCGACACGGTCAGCGCCGGCCATCAGGCCCAGCTCGGTGGCGGCCACGCCAGTGCCACGGTCGTTGTGGGTGTGCAGGCTGATGATCACGCTGTCACGACGGTTGATGTGACGGCCGAACCATTCGATCTGGTCGGCGTAGATGTTCGGGGTCGCGCATTCGACGGTGGCTGGCAGGTTGAGGATCACCTTGTGCTCAGGCGTCGGGTTCCAGACTTCAATGACTGCGTCGCAGACTTCTTTGGCGAACTCGAGCTCGGTGGCGCTGAAGGTTTCTGGCGAGTACTCGAAGGTCCACTCGGTGTCCGGCTGCTGGGCGGCGTATTTGACGAACAGCTTGGCAGCGTTAACGGCGATGGCCTTGATCCCGTCCTTGTCCTGGTTGAAGACAATGCGACGGAAAGAAGGGGAGGTCGCGTTGTACAGGTGAACGATGGCTTTCTTCGCGCCGCGCAGGGATTCGAAAGTGCGTTCGATCAAGTCTTCACGGCCCTGGGTCAGCACCTGAATGGTGGTGTCGTCCGGGATGTGGCCGTCTTCGATCAGGGTACGCACGAAGTCGAAGTCGGTTTGCGAAGCCGCCGGGAACGACGCTTCGATTTCTTTCACGCCGACTTGTACCAGGGTTTTCCAGAAACGCAGCTTTTTGACCGCGTCCATTGGCTCGATCAGCGACTGGTTACCGTCGCGCAAGTCCGAGCTGCACCAGATCGGCGCGGCGGTGATGGTCTTCGACGGCCAAGTGCGGTCCGGGATGTCGATGGTCGGGAACGCGCGGTATTTCGAAGACGGGTCTTTGAGCATGCTCATCGGGAAATCCTTATTGTGTGGGCCGAAAAAAGGCGGCCTGCCGGTGGATCAAAAGTGTTTGGGGAAACGTGTAAGGCGAGGCACCGCAATTCAGCCCGGCAGTCGTGCACTGACGAGGCACAGGCTGCGGTGCTGGCGAAGCTGAATGAGGGTGTGAGAGGTTTTCATGTCTTCAACCCTAACCGCCGGGGTTAAGGTTGGCAAGCAGTCGAAAAAAATTGAGAGGAATACCCGAAAAGCCGGGTTTTGCGAGATTTTATTGTGCCTAAGCCGGCGGATCTTTTTGATTTTTGCGTGAGCGTTGATTAGGGCGCAATTGAGGTTTGCGGGAATTCAGTGAGTATTGGTGTGTTGCGTAAGCCGCTTTCGCGAGCAGGCTCGCTCCCACTCTGGATCTTAATCACAACCCAGATCCCCTGTGGGAGCGAGCCTGCTCGCGAAGAGGCCGCGAGCCTCACCCATTAATCAAGGCTGAAACGCCCCAATAAAAATCGCCGGGTCGACCCGAGCATCATTCAGACTGACATTCCAGTGCATATGCGGCCCGGTCGCGCGCCCGGTCGAACCGACCTTGCCAACCACGCCACCACGGGCCAATTGCTGCCCAACCTTCACATCAATTTTCGACATGTGGCAGAACATGCTGATAAAGCCCTGGCCATGGTCGACAAACACGGTGTTGCCGTTAAAGAAGTAGTTACCGATCAAAATCACCTTGCCCGCCGCCGGCGTCTTGATCGGCGTACCCGCAGGCACCGCAAAGTCCAGCCCCGCATGAGGATTTCGCTCCTCACCATTAAAGAATCGACGTACACCAAACTTGCTCGACAGCGGGCCATTGACCGGTTTGTCCAGCAGCAGGTTGCTCGGGGTGACGGGGCTGAAGCTGCGATAAGCCTGGATTTGTTCTGCCAGTTCGCCTTCGATACGCTTCAGATTCTCCGGGTTTGGATTGACCTGCTGGGTGTTCTTCAGCGTGATGTGCTGTTCCGGGTATTTCTTGTTGCCGACCGTGAAGCTCAGATTACGGCCGCCGCTGTTCACTTGCTGGGTCCCCGGTTTGACCGTTAACGGCACACCGACGATCGCCAGCCAATTGCTCTGTTCCTTGACCACCAGCACCGGTTTGCCTTGATACGTGGCTTTTGGCGCCTGGGCAGCGGTGCCCAGGTCCACCACGGCCACGCCGCCCGGCACCGGTTTGTTCAACAGGCGGGTGATGTAACTGTCAGCGTGGGCGTTGAAGGTCAGGCACAACAAAAGCAACGGAGCTAAAAAACGTGGCATGGATCAATCCAGTAAAGAAAGGGTGACAGGCGTCAGGTGATTGTCTTCGACGCGAACTTGCAGCTCGCCATCGCCCAGTTTGGCTTTCAGGCGCTGGCCGTTGTGGGTCTGCTCGGCGCTGCGGATCGCGTTGCCACGCTCGTCCAGCAGAATGCTGTAGCCACGGGCGAGGGTCGCCAACGGACTGACCACTTGCAGTGTCTGCACCTGGCTTTGCAGTTGTAGGCGACGGCTTTTGAGGCCTTCGCGGATGGCCCGGGGCAGGCGTTCGGCGAGACTGTCGAGGCGCTGGCGCAGCATCGCCAATTGCCGACCTGGATGTTGCCCGGCGAGGCGGGTTTCCAGGCGGATCAAGCGTTCGCGACGGGTATTGAGGCTGCGCTCGAAGGCGCGGCGCATGCGCATGTCCAGATCGTCCAGGCGTTGCGCTTGTTGGCGTAGGCGTTCGCCGGGATGGCGCAGGCGACGGGACATGCCTTCCAGGCGCAGGCGATCGCGCATCAAGCGGTCACGGATGCGCATGACCAAGCGGCGATGCAGGCTTTCGACCCGGCGCACCAGATCGCTGGAGTCCGGCGCCAGCAGTTCGGCAGCGGCGGAAGGCGTCGGGGCGCGAACGTCGGCGACGAAGTCACTGATCGAGACGTCGGTTTCATGACCGACGGCGCTGACAATCGGCGTCACGCAGGCGTCCACGGCGCGGGCCACGGCTTCTTCGTTGAAACACCAGAGGTCTTCCAGCGAGCCGCCGCCACGGGCCAGGATCAGCGCATCGAAACCCCGGGCGTCCGCCAGTTTCAGGGCGCGGACAATTTGTGCAGTGGCTTCGCGACCCTGTACGGCGGTCGGGATCAGCGTCAGTTGGATCTGCGGCGCGCGGCGGCGGAACACGCTGATGATGTCGCGAATCACCGCGCCGGTGGGCGAACTGATGATGCCGATGCGTTGTGGATGCGCCGGCAGCGGCACTTTGCGTTCGGCACTGAACAGGCCTTCGGCGCTGAGTTTTTCTTTCAGCGCATCGAAGGCCAGGCGCAGGGCGCCGTCACCGGCCGGCTCCACAGTGTCGAGGATCAGTTGATAGTCGCCACGGCCCTCGAACAGCGAGACCTTGCCACGGACCTTGACCGCCAGGCCATCCTTCAACGCTTGGCGAACCTTAGCGGCGTTCTGCCGAAACAGTGCGCAACGGACCTGGGCGCCACTGTCCTTGAGGGTGAAATACACATGGCCGGACGCCGGGCGGGCGAGGTTGGAGATTTCGCCTTCGACCCAGATATTGCTGAACACGTCTTCCAGCAACACCCGCGCGCGGCCGTTGAGCTGGCTGACAGTCAGGACTTCACGGTCCAGGCCGAGTCTTGCAAAGGGATCTTTAATCATGGGGCGCATGATAAAGGCATTCGGCGAACAATCTCCATGCGTACACACAAATCCCTTGTGGGAGCGGGCTTGCTCGCGAAGACGGTGTGTCAGTTAGCGTCAATGTTGAATGTTAGGCCGCTTTCGCGAGCAAGCCCGCTCCCACAGGGATTTGTGCAGATGTTGATGAAGTGTTGGATCAGGGGCGGAGGATTTTGGCTGCAGGCGAGGGCGACGGTGCTGTGGCAATCCGGGTCGGCCAGTGGCAGGAAATGGATGTCGGGCGGGGCAATGTCTTGCAGCGATTCCGGCAACAGCGCAATGCCGAACCCGGCCTGAATCAATTGCAGTTGCGTGGTTTTGCGCGACACCACCCGAGCGGCCTTGGGGAAAAAGCCCTGGCGCATGCATAACTCGGCAGACAAGTAACTCAAGCCGCCACGCTGCGGATGAGGAATCGAGATAAACGCCTCATCCTTCAACTGCGCGAGGTCGATGCCTTGAGTGGACTTATCCACAGCCAGTGGATGATTCGGTGGCACAGCCAGCAGCAAACGCTCGCTATATAAAGGAACAATCTGCACGCCTTCGCGCTGACGCAGCACTGGCAAGCGCAACAGACCAACATCCAGACGACCTTCGGCCAGCTCTTCCAACTGCGCTTCGGAGGACAGTTTGACGATGTCCATGGACACGCCGGCATGCTGATCCAGATAAGCGCTGATGCCCCGCAACAAGCGGCCGCTCATCGGCACCGTACTGGAATGGCTCAGGCGCAAAGTGCCGAGTTGACCGTTGCCGACCTGAGTCGCCATCTCGCTGGCCTTGGTCAGCTCAAGCAACAGGTTTCTGGCCCGGGGCAAAAAGGCTTCACCAGCGGCGGTCAGTCGGGGCTGGCGCGCGGTACGTTCGAACAGCGGTGTTTGCAGGCGGGTTTCCATGTCCTTGATCTGCCGGCTCAGGGCGGACTGTGCGATAAACAGGCGTTCGGCCGCAGCGCTGAAACTGCCGCACTCGGCGATTTCCACGAAGTAACGCAATTGGCGGGTTGAAAGCACGAGGCATGCCTTTTCGAGATGGGTTGGCGACTTTGAAGATATTAGTCGCAACGCTTGGCGCTGGCTAAAGTCATCACAGGTATTCAAGGAAAGCCTGCAAATGAATGTGCTTGAGATGTTGAACCAATGGCCGTTCGGTGCGACGGCTTGGTTGGTGATCGGACTGGGCATCGTCCTGGCGTACATCGTGTTTGGCATTGCCGGGTTTGGCACCGCGCTGGTGGCCGGGCCGATCCTGATCCTGTTTATGCCGCTGTCGAAAATCGTGCCATTGCTGGTGCTGCTGGATTTTGTCGCGGCCTTCGGCAATCTGCTGCCCTCGCGGCGGGATGTGGACAAACCCGAACTGCTGCGGCTACTGCCGTGTATGGCGGTGGGCTGCACGTTGGGGGTGATTTTCCTGTTGAACCTCAAATCCGATTTGTTGTTGCTGTTGATGGGGCTGTTTATCAGCGCCTATGCAGTGTACAGCTTGTGGGCCAAAACCCGTCCGACACAGTTGTCTGCCGGTTGGGCAGTGCCGATGGGCACGGTGGGCGGGATGTTCGGGGCGTTGTTTGGCAGCGGTGGCTTTTTATATGCGATCTATCTGAACAGTCGCCTGCCCAAGGACGCGGCCCGGGCGACCCAGAGTGCGCTGATCAGTTGCAGCACCGTGGTGCGTTTGAGCCTGTTTGCCGTCGCGGGTGTGTATGCCGAGCTACCCTTATTGGTATTGGCCGTGTGCTTGTTACCGGCCATGGCGCTGGGGTTGTGGATCGGCCGGCGGTTGACGATGAAGCTGTCCCGGGAGGCCTTTGTACGGATGGTGACCTGGTTGGTGCTGGCCAGCGGCATTGCCTTGATCGGGCGCTATTTGAGTACTTGACCTGAGTGTGTCAGGGATTAAGCTGCCGGCCGCAGATCCTGTGGGAGCGAGCTTGCTCGCGATGGCGGTGGGTCAGGCAACATTAATGTTGGCTGCAATGCCCTCATCGCGAGCAAGCTCGCTCCCACAAGGGTGATCATTCAGTATTTGCAGGCTTGCACCATGAATTCCCAAAGCATCATCGTCCCGAAAATCTCCACGTTGCCGGTGCACGAACCCCGGGCCCGGGCAATCGTTCGGTGGCTGGTGCGCAAGAACATTATCAAAGAAGAGCTGACGACCTGCGGGCGCACTGGTAATCGCATGGGTTACGCACTGGCTGACGGCGCGCGCGCCGTGGTCCTGCACCCGGAAGCGCTGCCGTTCGGTGAGCCGATCAATGGCCTGGAAATCATCACCAAACGCTGCATCTACACGCCGGCCAAGGGTTTCCTGGAAGAGGCGGGTTGCGCCGAGTGCCGCAAGGAAGTCGGCGAAGCGCTGTTCGAAAGCCTGGAAGAGTGGATGCCGGGGCGCACCGATAACTTCACCTGCCCCGAGTGCGGGCATGAAGATGACATCAACGGGTTTCTGTTTTTGCAGGAATGCGGTTTCTCAAACCTGGGTTTCATCTTCAACAACTGGGCCGAGGCCGGGTTCAAGCAGAGCTTTATCGATGAGTTCGCCGATTGGCTCGATCAGCCCGTGAGTTGGGTGAAAGTCGAGTTATAACGTCGGGGGGACACCGTAGGAGCTGCCGAAGGCTGCGATCTTTTGACCTTGATCTTCGACGGAATTGAAATCGCTGAAGATCAAAAGATCGCAGCCTTCGGCAGTTCCTACAAAAAGCCGCAGACCCTGCAGATCCGCTCGGCAATCCCCGTATATCAGTAATGCCAATAATAGACAGAGTTTTACATTGAACCCGAGGGGGTGTCTGACTATAATGGCGCGCTTCCATTTTCCCGCTCGGGAGCCCCCGCGATGCTGCGTATCAGCCAAGAAGCTCTGACATTCGACGACATTCTCCTAGTGCCCGGTTATTCCGAGGTGCTTCCTAACGAAGTCAGTCTCAAGACCCGCCTAACCCGTGGCATCGAGCTGAATATTCCTCTGGTTTCTGCCGCAATGGACACCGTCACTGAAGCCCGTCTGGCAATCGCCATGGCTCAGGAAGGTGGCATCGGCATCATCCACAAGAACATGACCATCGAGCAGCAAGCTGCCGAAGTTCGCAAGGTCAAACGTTATGAAGCCGGCGTGGTCAAGGACCCGATCACCATCGAGGCTGACGCCACGGTTCGTGAACTGTTCGAACTGACCCGCCTGCACAACATCTCCGGCGTTCCGGTACTGCACGATGGCGACCTGGTCGGCATCGTCACTTCCCGTGACGTACGTTTCGAAAACCGTCTGGAAGCCACTGTCCGTGAAGTGATGACGCCTAAAGAGCGTCTGGTCACGGTCAAGGAAGGCGCCGACAAGAACGACGTCCGCGAGTTGTTGCACAAACATCGCATCGAACGCGTACTGATCGTCGACGACAAGTTTGCCCTCAAAGGCATGATGACCGTCAACGACATCGAAAAAGCCAAGGCTTACCCGCTGGCCAGCAAGGATGACCAAGGTCGTCTGCGCGTTGGCGCTGCTGTCGGCACCGGTAAAGACACCGGTGATCGCGTAGCTGCGTTGGTCAATGCCGGTGTCGACGTGGTGGTGGTCGACACCGCACACGGTCACTCCAAAGGCGTGATCGACCGCGTTCGCTGGGTCAAACAGAATTTCCCTGAAGTGCAGGTCATCGGCGGCAACATCGCTACCGGCGCTGCTGCTCTGGCTCTGGCCGAAGCTGGCGCTGATGCAGTCAAGGTCGGTATCGGCCCTGGCTCGATCTGCACCACTCGTATCGTCGCCGGTGTCGGCGTCCCGCAAATCAGTGCCATCGCCAACGTCGCCGCTGCCCTTGAAGGCACTGGTGTTCCGTTGATCGCCGACGGCGGCATCCGTTTCTCCGGTGACCTGTCCAAGGCTATCGTTGCCGGTGCTTCCTGCGTGATGATGGGCTCGATGTTCGCTGGTACTGAAGAAGCACCGGGCGAGATCGAACTGTTCCAGGGTCGTTCGTACAAGGCTTACCGCGGCATGGGTTCGCTGGGCGCCATGTCCCAGGCTCAAGGCTCCTCCGACCGTTACTTCCAGGATTCCTCGGCAGGCGCCGAGAAGCTTGTACCTGAAGGCATCGAAGGGCGTGTTCCGTACAAGGGCACCCTGAGCGCCATCATCCATCAACTGATGGGCGGCCTGCGTTCCTCGATGGGCTACACCGGCAGTGCCGACATCGAAGAAATGCGCACCAAGCCTGAGTTCGTGCGGATCACCGGCGCTGGCATGGCCGAGTCCCACGTTCACGACGTACAGATCACCAAAGAAGCGCCAAACTACCGCGTAGGTTGAGGCTTCCAGCAATAAGTTAAGTAACCGGGGCTGTTTTATTCAGCCCCGAGTTGTTTCTGATTCACTAGACGAGACTGACTTCATGGCCCTCGACATTCACGCCCACCGCATCCTGATCCTCGACTTCGGTTCCCAGTACACCCAACTGATCGCCCGCCGTGTGCGCGAGATCGGCGTGTACTGCGAACTGCATCCGTTCGACATGGACGACGAAGCGATTCGCGAATTCGCACCGAAGGGGATCATCCTCGCCGGCGGCCCCGAGTCCGTACACGTCGCCGACAGCCCGCGCGCACCGCAAGCTGTCTGGGACCTGGGCGTACCAGTCTTCGGTATCTGCTACGGCATGCAGACCATGGCTGAACAGCTGGGTGGCAAGGTCGAAGGTTCCGAGTTGCGTGAGTTCGGTTATGCCCGCGTTGACGTAGTCGGCAAGAGCCGCCTGCTCGACGGCATCGAAGACCACATCGACGCTGACGGCCTGTTCGGCCTCGACGTGTGGATGAGCCACGGTGACAAAGTCACCAAGATGCCTCAGGAATTCCACATCCTGGCCAGCACCCCGAGCTGCCCGATTGCCGGCATGTTCGACGACGCTCGCGGCTACTACGGCGTGCAGTTCCACCCGGAAGTGACCCATACCAAGCAGGGCGGTCGCATCCTTTCGCGCTTCGTCCTCGACATCTGCGGCTGCGAAGCCCTGTGGACGCCTTCGAAAATTGCCGAAGACGCCATCGCCAACATTCGCGCCCAGGTCGGCACCGACAACGTACTGCTCGGCCTGTCCGGCGGCGTTGACTCCTCGGTGGTTGCCGCGCTGCTGCACAAAGCCATTGGCGACCAACTGACCTGCGTCTTCGTCGACAACGGCCTGCTGCGTCTGCACGAAGGCGAGCAAGTGATGGCCATGTTCGCCGAGAACATGGGCGTCAAGGTGATCCGCGCCAACGCTGAAGATCAGTTCTTGAACAACCTGGCTGGCGAAAGCGACCCAGAGAAGAAGCGCAAGATCATCGGCCGCACCTTCATCGACGTATTCGATGCCCAGTCCAACAAACTGGACAACATCAAGTACCTCGCCCAAGGCACTATCTACCCGGACGTGATCGAGTCGGCTGGCGCCAAAAGCGGCAAGGCTCACGTGATCAAGTCGCACCACAACGTGGGCGGCCTGCCGGAAGAAATGAACCTGAAACTGGTCGAGCCGCTGCGCGAACTGTTCAAGGACGAAGTCCGTCGTCTGGGCCTGGAGCTGGGCCTGCCGTACGACATGGTCTACCGTCACCCGTTCCCGGGCCCGGGCCTGGGCGTGCGAATCCTCGGTGAAGTGAAGAAGGAATACGCCGACCTGCTGCGTCGCGCCGACCACATCTTCATCGAAGAACTGCGCAAGGCCGACTGGTATCACAAAGTCAGCCAGGCATTCGTGGTGTTCCAGCCAGTCAAATCGGTTGGCGTTGTTGGCGATGGCCGTCGTTACGCCTGGGTAGTTGCCCTGCGTGCCGTAGAAACCATCGACTTCATGACCGCGCGTTGGGCTCACCTGCCTTACGAACTGCTGGAAACCGTCAGCGGCCGCATCATCAATGAAATCGAAGGCATCTCCCGCGTTACCTACGACGTGTCGAGCAAGCCACCAGCGACCATCGAGTGGGAGTGATCTGAACAATAAGGGCGCCGAGAGGCGCCTTTATTGCATCTGCAGGAAATGGTGGTGGTGGGGGAAGCTATTTTCTGCAGCTTATGGACGAGATGTTCCCGATATAGTATTGAAATAACACGGTCTTAGGCTTTTTTATCGTCGTAATTGATCGATTACATATAGGCGTTAGAGTGCTGGATCCGCATAAAGAACTGTTTTCATTTTCATGATATGTACACGTCTATTGCGCGATCCGACACTGATCCAAAGAATCTTCGCGCCAGTCACGCAAAGATTGCTAATTGATTTAAAAATATTACAGGGAGTATATTTGTGAGGCAGAGGCCAAATGTTGAGGTTAAAGATGGTTTAGTCGTACTTAATGGTCATGCGATTAAATTGCCAAATATTAAAATTCTGCGAAGTATTGCATCAGGTGCTCACGGCACAGTCTTCGAAGGTGTTGATTTAGACATAGATCGCCATATTGCTGTTAAAGTTTGGTACAAATCGGGAGAGGCAGTCCGTGAAGGCGCTATGCGTGAAGTCCAACGCCTCGCCGCAATGACGCATCCATTGTTTGTTACGGTCTACAGACTAGACATCGCGGGAGACTCTCCGTTCGCTCTCATGGAGCTTATAGCTGGCGACTCGTTAAAGGGCTGGCTAAAAAAACAAGTCATCAAAGAGCCGAAAAGAGATCAATTGCTTGAGTACCTAAATAGTAATAAACAGAGTATTCTCCAACGATGCGCATTTTGGTGTTTGTATTCCCGCGGGCTTAAACATGTTTATAGTCAAGGGGTGCTGCATGGTGACCCACATACGGGGAATATACTGATCTTTGAAGACGAAGTCGGAGTTACAAAAAATTTTCATGACCATCATATTCTAAGAATTGGTTCTTTTTCCTCGTTGAAAATTATTGATCTCGGAACTAGCTTGCTTTGGAAGAACCCGGATGATAGAGAGCGGCGCGAGTTAGGTATCATATCTGAAACAGTGGAGCGTCTTTTTCCTGACTTCAAGCCAAGTGAGGTTATGCATATTTGTGCTGAGCTGGAACCCTCTTCGCTTTTGCAGGTTTTTGACAAATTTGTTGAGTATATTTTGGAGCTCGTGTCAGTTCCGTTTATAACTGAGGACGATTTCGCTCGTCTAGAACACAGTCTTCCACAACTTTTAGGTTGGTGTCCTTTTTTTAACTATTCACGAGTGTCTTTACACCTGAACTCGATATTCGAAATGGGTGAGGCCGAGTCTTTGATTCAACATGCGCGGTGGCAATTGGAAGGTAAGAGCTCGGTTGTTGTATCGAATGTGGTGGGTAAAAGTTCCAGTGTAGCAAAATCATCGCTTGAAGCTGATATTGATGCTTTAACAAAGCAAAGTAAGCAGCTGCAGGTAAATAATTGGATATTTGAGCCTGAAGACTGAAGTGCAACACCTTATCTTCATATATTTATGCTTCAACGGAGTGGAGAACTTAAAATCCCGGCTATGGTTCGGGAATCAAGAGTTCAATGAGCGGCCGGATGGGCTAACTCTGACTTTGACGCAATATTTAGAGTAAGAGTGATGAGGGCTCACGCCTACAGCTTTCCTCTACAGCAGGTTATCCTAAGGCCCGCTTGACCAGCGGGCTTTTATTGTTATTCGAACTGATTATGCTTCAGGGACACGCGCGGCTATGGTTACTTTGCCTGCTTTTCTTTTATTTTTTCGAGGGCATGAGGCAGATTCTGAATAAACTTCACGCCAAGATAAAACGATCCTTTGCCGAGTAGCTTTGCCGTCGAGGCAGCTCGGGCCATACCTGTACCATGCGAAAAGTCATCCTTAACCTCACTCCAAGCATCGCCCATCATGTTGTCCAGCGACTCGCTGAATGAAGGACTGCTGTTTTCTTGCGTGTCTTCTTCCATGCGCTCTCTCCTTGATCAAATAAGCTCACATCAATGAGGTGAGCTTGCTGTAAAACGCGCTTCGCAAGTAATCAGGTCTCAACTGCGGAAATGATCTTCGCCTGACCGCGCTCCCGCTCTTTGATTTTTTCCTTCGCTTGACTCGCACTGCTCGCTCGCACGCTTGCGGTGACTACCGAAGAACTAGTGCCACGGGTATATGTTACGCGGAAGTTCTTGTCGCTCATCACTGTTTCTCCAAGTGATATCAAAGTGCCTAGAATATGAGTTTCTATCAGTTGGATCCAAAAAATTCAAGCTATGAGTGCCAGGCATTTCGTGATTTCTACCTGAGACGGTCTAGACAAGGGGCTTTAGTGCGCGACGGTTTCATCGAGTGCAGGCTTTCTGAAAAGAGCTGACAACGAATCTGATGCGGGAGAAGCGAAAGCGATAACAGCGCCGCTTGAAGGCTGAACAAGATATGCGGCCTCAGGTCGCCCTTACCGTTTCTCAACCGCAGGTGTATCGTATTCGCCTTTTGCGGGCCCCAGGCCCGTCGCTGATACGTGAGGTAGTTGAGTTCATGTCCTTTACCCGTCGACAAATACTCGGTGGTCTGGCCGGTCTTGTGGTGGTTGGCGTGGGGGCCGGTGGCGCGTCGCGTTACTGGCTGGGGAAAATGGCCGACGCCGAGGCTGGCCACGACTATGAGCTGATCGCCGCGCCACTGGATGTCGAACTGGTGGCCGGTCACAAAACCGAGGCTTGGGCGTTCGGCCCGTCGGCGCCGGGCACCGAGTTGCGGGTGCGCCAGGGCGAATGGCTGCGGGTGCGCTTCATCAATCACCTGCCGGTCGCGACCACCATCCACTGGCACGGCATCCGTCTGCCGCTGGAAATGGATGGCGTGCCCTACGTCTCGCAGCTTCCAGTGTTGCCGGGCGAGTACTTCGACTACAAATTCCGCGTGCCGGACGCCGGCAGCTACTGGTATCACCCACACGTGAACAGCAGCGAAGAACTCGGTCGTGGCCTGGTCGGCCCGCTGATCATCGAGGAGCGCGAACCTACCGGTTTCAAGTACGAAAAAACCCTGAGCCTCAAGAGCTGGCACGTCGATGAAGAGGGCGCGTTCGTCGCGTTCAGTGTTCCGCGTGAAGCGGCGCGAGGCGGCACGGCCGGGCGGCTATCGACCATCAATGGCGTGCCGCTGCCGGTGATCGATTTGCCTGCCGGGCAAATCACTCGCGTGCGTTTGCTCAACCTCGACAACACCCTGACGTATCGCCTCAACATCCCTGGTGTCGAAGCGCAGATCTACGCGCTGGACGGCAACCCGATCGAACCACGGCCATTGGGCAAGGAATACTGGCTCGGCCCCGGCATGCGCATTTGCCTGGCGATCAAGGCACCGCCGGCCGGTGAAGAGCTATCCTTGCGCAACGGCCCGGTGCGCCTGGGCACGCTGCGTTCGGTGGCAAACACCGACGCACCGACCCAGTGGCCGCCCGCGCTGCCCGCCAACCCGGTGGCCGAGCCGGACCTGGCCAATGCCGAGAAACTCAACTTCAATTTCGAATGGGTGGGTTCGGTGTCGGTCAACGTCGACAACGGCAAGCCGCCAAGCCTGTGGCAGATCAATGGCAAGGCCTGGGACATCACCGACAAGACCTGCGCCGACCGGCCGATCGCCAAGCTCGAAAAGGGCAAGAGCTACATTTTTGAATTGAAAAACATGACCCAGTATCAGCACCCGGTTCACCTGCACGGCATGAGCTTCAAAGTGATTGCCTCGAACCGGCACAAGGTCATCCCGTACTTCACCGACACGTACCTGTTGGGCAAGAACGAGCGCGCGCAAGTGGCGCTGGTGGCAGATAACCCGGGGGTCTGGATGTTCCACTGCCATGTGATCGACCACATGGAAACCGGCCTGATGGCCGCCATCGAGGTGGCGTGATGCGCCAGATTCGTCCCGCTGCAATTATCGACCGCAGTCGCGACCGCGACTTCATGCGCGAAGCCCTGACCCTCGCTGCCCAAGGCGCAGCCCTCGGTGAAGTGCCGGTGGGCGCGGTGTTGGTGCAGGACGGGGAAATCATCGGTCGCGGCTTCAACTGCCCGATCAGCGGCAACGACCCCAGCGCCCACGCTGAGATGGTCGCGATCCGTGCTGCGGCGTTGGCCGCCAGTAACTATCGTTTGCCCGGCAGCACCCTCTACGTGACCCTTGAGCCGTGCAGCATGTGCGCGGGCTTGATCGTGCATTCGCGGATTGCGCGGGTGGTGTACGGCGCGCTGGAGCCCAAGGCCGGGATTGTGCAGAGTCAGGGGCAGTTTTTCACCCAGGGCTTTTTGAATCACCGGGTGCTGTTTGAAGGCGGGGTGTTGGCGGAGGAGTGTGGTGCGGTGCTCAGCGAATTCTTCAAGGCCCGAAGAGCCAAACCCGCAGACTGAACACTAATCAAAAATGTGGGAGCGGGCTTGCTCGCGAAGAGGGAGTGTCAGTTGACATTAATGTCGCCTGATACACCGCTTTCGCGAGCAAGCCCGCTCCCACATTTGAATCTCCATTGGGTAGGGAGATCGGGGTTTATTTGCGGGCGACGATGACGGCACGCATCGGCGCCGGCAGTCCTTCAATCGTCTTGCTGTGGTCTTCGGGATCGAGGAAATCGCTCAGCGACTGAAACTTCATCCACTCTGTCCCACGCTGTTCATCAACGGTGGTCACGCTGACATCCACACAACGAACATCCGTGAACCCGGCTCGCCGCAGCCACAACTCCAGCGCCGGCACCGATGGCAGGAACCATACGTTACGCATCTGCGCATAACGGTCTTCCGGCACCAGCACTTGTTGCTGATCACCTTCGATCACCAGCGTCTCCAGCACCAGCTCGCCGCCCTTGACCAGGCAGTCCTTCAGCGCCAGCAAATGCTCGATTGGTGAGCGGCGGTGGTAGAACACACCCATGGAAAACACCGTGTCAAAGCCTTCCATGTTCGGCGGCAGGTCTTCGAAAGGAAACGGCAGGTGCCAGGCATTCGGCTCGGACAGGTAACGCTGCACGGCCTGGAACTGGCAGAAGAACAGCCAGTTCGGGTCGACGCCAATCACGCTGTCGGCGCCGGCGCCGAGCATGCGCCACATGTAGTAACCATTGCCGCAGCCGACATCGAGGATGCGTTTGCCCTTCAGGTCCAGGTGCGGGGCAACCCGCGACCATTTCCAGTCCGAGCGCCATTCGGTGTCGACGTGCACGCCGAACAGGTCGAACGGCCCCTTGCGCCATGGCGACAGGCCCATCAGCGCCGTACGCATCTGCGCGCGAGTTTCGTCGTCGCAATCGGTGTCCAGCGTCAGGCCATTGAGCAAATCAACTTTGCTCGGCTGGATCTTCGGCAAGGCGTCCAGCGCACTTTGCCAGCGCTCCAGGTCGCCGTGACCCTTCTCCATTTTCTTGTCGAGTTGCGCTTGCAGGGTGTTGGCCCAATCGGCCAGCGGGGTGCCGGCCAAACGGCGGGCAAGGGGGGACAGATCAATCATGGCAAGGCAATCAACGAGGCAAAGTTAAGACACTGGAACCACGGCACGACTTTCGAGAACCCAGCGGCCAACAGGCGTTCGCGGTGTTCTTCGAGGCTGTCGGGCTTCATGACGTTTTCGATGGCGCTGCGTTTCTGGGCAATTTCCAGTTCGCTGTAGCCGTTGGCGCGTTTGAACGCGACGTGCAGATCGGTGAGCAGCGCGTGTTCTTCCAGATCGTTGAAGCGCAGCTTCTCCGACAGAATGAGCGCGCCGCCCGGCAACAACGATTGGCGAATGCGCGAGAGCAACGCGGTGCGCTGCTCGGGGGCGATGAATTGCAGGGTGAAGTTCAGCGCCACCACCGAGGCTGGCTGGAACTCGAGGGCGAGGATGTCGCCCTCGATCACTTCCACCGGCAACAACTCCTGGAACATCGAGTCCTGACCGTTGAGGTACTCGCGGCAACGCTCGACCATCGCCGCCGAGTTATCCACAGCGATAACCCGGCAACCGTCGGTGCGTACGTGACGGCGCAGGGCCTGGGTCACGGCGCCCAGCGACGAACCGAGGTCGTAGAGCACGCTGTTGGGCTGGGCAAACTGCGCAGCGAGCACGCCGAGGTTTTCGACGATGGTCGGATAACCCGGCACCGAGCGCTTGATCATGTCCGGGAATACCCGCACCACGTCCTCGTTAAAGGCGAAGTCAGGCACTTGGGCCAAAGGCTGGGCGAAAATGCGATCGGGTTCTTTGCTCACGGCGGTTCCGGCGGTGTAAATGGAAAGGCCGGCATTTTAGCCAAAAGGGCGCGGGGATGCTTGGGTTGTCCGACGTGGCGAGGGGATTTATCCCCGTTGGGCTGAGAAGCAGCCCCAAAATTGCCCGACAGGGTGTGTCAGGCAAAGTGTATGCATTGTTTTTACGACTGCTGCGCAGCCGAACGGGGATAAATCCCCTCACCACAAGGTTCAGCGCGGTTTCGGGCCGAACGCCGACGCTGTAATTCCCCATTGCCCGACCCAGTAGCTGAGGATGATCACATAGGGTGCCGCTTCGAACGGCAGCACAAACCGGCTGATGCCAATCACGCTATCAGAGAACACAAACGCCACGGCACCCGCCGCCGCCAGCAACGCCGAGCGCTTGGGCACGTCAGTGCCGAGCCGGGCCAGCGCCCGCCAAAGCATCGCGCTGATCGCCATACCGTAAACAATCACCGGCACCAGCAACGGCCCCAGCCCGTGGGAAATCAGAATCCCCAACAGCACTGCACCAACGACCAGCGCCAGGACCAACGGCAACATCGCCAACCGCCGACAATCGCTCAGGTACGCTTTCAAGTACGCCAGATGCGCCACCAAAAACGCCCCAAGGCCAAACACAAACAAATCCCCCGGCCATGCCAGCAACACATCACCGAGCAGAGAGAAGATCAAACCGAGGCTGATCCAGCGCCGATACTCGGTGGGCGGCGCGTCGTGCAGCCATCCCAGCAAGGCCAACACCGGCAACGGTTTGACCAACAGGCAAAGCAGCGCGGCATGCACACTCAGCCCGTAGAGAAAGGTCACCGCACCCATCAGTGCCAGAATCAGCCAGCCCACGATCAGTTAACCGAGATCGCGCAATCGAAGGTTTTGACCGCCGGGACTTCCGGCGCCCACGGCTGCGAGTAGGTCAGGCGCAAACGGCCAGTACCGGCGGCGAAGGACTGGAAGCGCCAGGTCGACATCCCGGCGCTGCCGACAATCCCGGCATCTTCCGGGTTGCTATAAACCTCGGGGCTAAGTGCCCGCAACACGCCGCCGGCGGAATCCTGAATGGACCAGCGATAACCCGTGGTCGGGTTGCTCGGCAGAATCACGATCAGATTTTGCCCGTTGCTCAACTTGGCCGGGCATTCGCTTTGTTTTTCCACGGTCACGTTCTGTTTCGGTTGCGTGGCGCAGGCGGCCAGCAAAGAAAGGGCGAGGGGGACCAACAGGCGGGTGGGGGACATAAGATCAGCGGCTCCGGCATTCACGACGAACGGCGAGCATAACTGAAGATGCGACAAAGTGTGACGGTCAGGTCGGGTTGGTGTCCGGGCTGACGCCATCGCGAGCAGGCTCACTCCTACAGGGGTTTGTGGTGAACACAGGATTTGTGAACACCACCTCTCACTGTAGGAGTGAGCCTGCTCGCGATAACGGTAGTCATGTCACCAAAGAACTATCAGAACAATATCTTCGCCACATCCGCAAAGCGCTTGGCAAAGTGCACGGTAATCCCTTCCTTCAGGTACTCCGGCAATTCCTCAAAGCTGCCACGGTTCGGCTCCGGCAGGATGAGTTCGAAGATCTTCTGCCGCCGCGCCGCGATCACTTTCTCGCGCACCCCGCCAATCGGCAGTACATGCCCGGTCAGTGTCAGTTCACCGGTCATGGCGATGCCTTTTTTCGGTGCCTGGTTGCGCGCGAGGGAGAGCAGGGCGCTGGCCATGGTCACACCGGCGCTCGGACCGTCTTTCGGTGTGGCACCTTCCGGCACGTGCAGGTGGACGAAGGCTTCATCGAAGAACTTCGGATCACCGCCAAACGACTTCAGGTTGGAGCTGACGTAGCTGTAGGCGATTTCCGCCGACTCTTTCATCACGTCGCCCAGTTGCCCGGTAAGTTTGAAGCCACGGTTGAGCGTATGAATCCGCGTCGCTTCGATCGGCAGGGTCGCGCCACCCATGCTGGTCCAGGCCAAACCGGTGATGACACCGGTGCCGGACAGCACTTGCTCGTTGCGGAACACTGGATGGCCGAGTGAAGCTTCCAGGTCTTTCGGGCCGATCTTGATCACTGCTTGCGGCTCGTCGATCAGCTTGACCACAGCTTTGCGCACCAGTTTGCCGAGTTGTTTTTCCAACTGACGCACCCCGGCTTCACGGGCGTAACCGTCGATCAAGGCTTTCAAGGCACTGTCGCTGATGGCCAGGCTGGTTTTCGCCACGCCGGCCTTTTCCAATTGTTTTGGCCACAGGTGACGCTTGGCGATGGCGATTTTTTCTTCGGTGATGTAGCCCGACAGGCGAATCACTTCCATCCGGTCGAGCAACGGGCCGGGGATAGAGTCCAGGGTGTTGGCGGTGCAGACAAACAGCACTTTCGACAGGTCCAGGCGCAGGTCCAGGTAGTGGTCGAGGAATTCGACGTTCTGTTCCGGGTCGAGGGTTTCGAGTAGCGCCGAGGCCGGGTCGCCCTGGTAGCTCTGACCCATCTTGTCGATCTCGTCGAGCATGATTACCGGGTTCATCACTTCAACGTCTTTCAACGCCTGCACCAGTTTGCCCGGCTGCGCGCCGATGTAGGTGCGTCGATGGCCCTTGATCTCTGCTTCGTCGCGCATGCCGCCGAGGCTGAAGCGATAGAACGGCCGGCCAAGGGATTCAGCGATGGATTTGCCAACGCTGGTCTTGCCCACGCCCGGCGGGCCGACCAGCAGCACGATGGAACCGCTGATCTCGCCTTTATAAGCACCGACCGCGAGGAACTCGAGGATCCGGTCCTTGATGTCGTCGAGGCCAGCGTGGTGTTTGTCCAGCACCTTGCGCGCGTGCTTGAGGTCGAGCTTGTCCTCGCCATACACGCCCCACGGCACGGCCGTCGCCCAGTCGAGGTAGTTGCGAGTGACCGCGTACTCCGGCGAACCGGTCTCGAGGATCGACAGCTTGTTCATTTCCTCTTCGATGCGTTTCTGCGCCTGAGGTGGCAGGACTTTGCCTTCCAGGCGTTGCTCGAACTGCTCGATGTCGGCGCTGCGATCATCCTTGGTCAGGCCCAGCTCTTGCTGGATGACCTTGAGCTGTTCCTTGAGGAAGAACTCGCGCTGATGCTCGCCGATCTTGCGGTTCACTTCGGCGGAGATTTCTTTTTGCAGGCGCGCAACTTCGACTTCCTTGCGCAGCATCGGCAGGACTTTTTCCATGCGCTTGAGCATCGGCACGCAGTCGAGCACTTCTTGCAGTTCGCCGCCGGTAGCGGACGTGAGCGCGGCGGCGAAGTCGGTCAGTGGCGACGGATCGTTGGGGCTGAAGCGGTTGAGGTAGTTCTTCAGTTCTTCGCTGTACAGCGGGTTGAGCGGCAGCAATTCCTTGATCGCGTTGATCAGCGCCATGCCGTAGGCCTTGACCTCGTCGGTCGGCTCGGTGGGCTGGTGCGGGTATTCGACTTCCACCAGGTACGGCGGGCGATGGTGTTTGAGCCAGGTTTTGATCCGTACCCGGGTCAGGCCCTGGGCGACGAATTGCAGTTTGCCGTTTTCACGACTGGCGTGGTGCACCTTGACCAGGGTGCCGTACTCCGGCAGTGCCTTGGTGTCGAAATGGCGCGGATCTTCCTGGGGCGTGTCCATGTAGAACAGGGCCAGGGAGTGGTGATCGGATTTGCTCACCAGGTCCAGGGTTTCAGCCCACGGTTCTTCATTGACGATGACCGGCAGCACTTGGGCCGGGAAGAACGGGCGGTTGTGGATCGGGATGATGTAAACCTTGTCCGGCAGGTTCTGGCCAGGCAGGGCGAGGCCTTTGCCGGTGGAGTGGTGTTCGATTTGGTCTGTTTCGGCGTATTCGCTCGGGTCTTCAGGGAATTCTTGCTGGTCGCTCATGGGGCACCTGCGCAATGGGGTATGGGTCTTAGATGGGGCAGGTGGGGGGTGGTTTCAATGGGGATGGATATTTCAAGGTGTGTGTTCAGGTTTTTGACAGGTCTTTTGGACTTGGCGGCCTTAGGGCCGACCATGTTCTTGGTGGTGGTGTGTATATCCATTTTTGCGGTAACGGCGGCTGGCGGTTTCGCCCTTACGGCGAGGCACCTTTTCCAAACGCCGAAAAGGTAACCGAAAAGGCTTTGCTCCTGCGTGCGGCCCGCTCGCTGGGGCTCGGGGTTCCTTCGCTGCGGGATTGATCCGGGGGCATCGCCTACGGTTTGCTGCGCTGCACCTCCTCTCGATGTGTTTGGCTGCGCCAAACGGTCGCTGCGCTCCCACCCCCGGATCATTCCCTCCACTCAGCCTTCCGACGTCGCCCTTGGATCAAGATCAAGGGCTGCAGCCGAGCTAACGCTCATCCTGCGAGTGGTGCGGCTGCGCCGCGAGTTTCATGTAGGAGCTGCCGCAGGCTGCGATCTTTTGATCTCGCTCTTGAACTTGAACTTGAACTTGAACTTGAACTTGAACTTGATCTTGATCTTGATCTTGTAGGAGCAAAGCTTGCTCGCGAAGGCGGCCTGACAGCCGACCCATTTCTTGCAGGCAGCACAGAAACAGCCTGACAGCCGACTCTTCTGCTTCAGGTGGACATCAATCCTGTGGGAGCTGGCTTGCCAGCGATGGCGGTCTTAAAGCTCACTAATTTTTAACTGGCTGTAATCAACTCCAATGTGCAATTGAGTCTGCGCGCGATCATGGCGCTGAGACGCTCGTCGGTGGGTGTTGCTATCTAAGCTATATCCCGTCGCCGTCACTGGATTATTGGATCTAAAAACCTGTCAGATCTGTCAGGTGTTTCTCTTGCGATTCACCCGCACGATCTGCGCTCCACTTTGCAATTCAACGGAGCTGAATATGACTGATGCCAATGTTGTGACCTCAAGTACCTCGGGAGTTTTTACGGCGAAGATTCAGAAGGGGGATTTTATAGCGACTGAGGTCAGTGTCTTTTTTGATGGCGAATATTGGCATTGCTACGGTGCAGAGAAAACCGCCAGTTTCGGGGATCACAGAACGATCTACATTCATGTGAAACAACTGCAACCAGACGACCTGCCCACTTTCCATAAGCTCACGTATCGCTCCCTGTTAGGCAATGTCCTGGAGCGTGCCAGTGCGGATGCAGGTACGGTTACCATTGATTTCAGCCCGACGGCTGGCCGATACCGGATGTCTTTCGATGTAAAGGCCAAAGATCTGTCAAATCTCGATATCGATATTCTGGGTGAATTTGATCTGGTTACGCAGTAACGACCCTGGTTCTACAGGGCTGCACGCGTGGGCGGCTGCGATCGAATGTCAGTCCACTCCGCACGCGCGCATTGGAGCATCAGCCTTGTGCAGGTAGTTCCACGTTATCCAGCACGCGATTCACCGCCAGCTCTGCCAGCATGATGATTTGCTGGATCGCCAGGATCGTATGCCGCTGCGGCGTATCCACATAAGCGGCAATATCGCTGGTCATGATGCTGGCCGAGGCCAGTGATTCGCAGGCGTGGGCCAGCAGGCTCTCGTTATCCATGTCGCTGACGACCTGGAACATGGTGCTGGGTTTGTGGGATTTCAGCGTAATGGCGGAAGGTTTCAGGTAGTGGTCGAGCGCACGCTCGGCGGCTTCGTGAAATTTTTTCGAATCTGGAGATTGGTAGGGGAAGTGTCGTCGGTTTCGGGGGATTGGGGGTAGGTTTGAACATGGTGAGACTCCAAGTGAGAAATGGAGCCGCCACTGACTATTGCCGCGAAGCAATTAAGGGTGGCAGCTGTACGCAGGTTCGCGGACCGAACATTTGGCAACTCGGCATACCCGAAGGTATCCCGCGCACAGCCGCCATCAAACCAAACTACTAGCACCGAAGCGCTCTGGTTTGGGCCGGCGATTATGCATCAAATCGAATGAACTACTCGGGCCGCGACGCCCGTTCGCTGAATATGCAGCGACCCCCGAGCCTATCCAGCCAATTTCCGAGGCACAACCGACGCGACTTGTCGGAAAACTCCGCGCAATTTTCAGCGTCTGTAGGACAAGCACATTTCCCACAGGCCAATGCGGATCAAACTTGTGGGAGCGAGCCTGCTCGCGATAGCGGTGTGTCAGTCACATTGATGTTGAATGTGCTGCCGCCTTCGCGAGCAGGCTCGCTCCCACAGGGTCCTCAGGTGTATGCAGAAATGTTGGGCACAAAAAAGGCGATGACCCTTGCGGGACATCGCCTTCTTCTTTACCGCCGCTAAAACTTACTCGGACAGTTTGTAAGCGATCACGTAGTCGCCCATTTTGGTGCCCAGCGAGCCGTGGCCGCCAACGACGAGCAGTACGTACTGTTTGCCGTCCTTGCCGGTGTAGGTCATTGGTGTCGCTTGGCCGCCGGCCGGCAGGCGCGACTTCCACAGTTCCTTGCCGCTGTTGACGTCATAGGCGCGCAGGTACTGGTCCAGCGTGCCGCTGAGGAAGCCGACGCCGCCCGCAGTCACCATCGAGCCGCCCATGCTTGGCACGCCGATCGGCAGGCCGATAGGCAATGGCGAGCTGTCGCGGCTGGTGCCGTTTTTGCGTTTCCACACCACTTTGTTGGTGGTCAGGTCGATGCCGGTGACATAGCCCCAGGCCGGGGCCTGGCACGGTACGCCGAACGGCGACATGAGCGGGTGCATGGTGACTGCGTACGGCGCGCCAGCATTAGGCTGGATGCCAGCGGTTTCGCTTTCGCGCTTGCTGTCAGCCGCCACTTCGGCGCGGGGGATCAGTTTCGAAACGAACGCCATGTAGTTCGGGCTGGTGAACAGGATCTGGCGAACCGGGTCGACCGAGACGCTGCCCCAGTTGAACACACCGACGTTACCCGGATAGATCAGGCTGCCCTGCACCGACGGCGGGGTGTACTGGCCTTCGTAACGCAGTTCCTTGAACTGGATGCGGCACAGCATCTGGTCAAACGGACTGGCGCCCCACATGGCTTTTTCGGTCAGTTCCGGGGCCAGCAGGTTCAGGTCCGAGCGCGCCTGGGTCGGTGCGGTGCGGTCGCCTGGTACTGCGCCTTGCGGTACCGGAATTTCGCGAATCGGCACAATCGCCGTGCCATCGCGACGGTCGAGCACATACAGGCTGCCCTGTTTGGTCGGTGCGATCAGCGCCGGCTTCACGCCGTCGGCAGTTTTCAGGTCAAGCAGGGTCGGCTGGCTGCCGACGTCCATGTCCCACAGGTCGTGGTGGGTAAACTGATAGTTCCAGCGAACCTTGCCGGTGGCGAGGTCCAAAGCCACGAGGCCGGCGCTGAATTTCTCTGCGCCGGGCATGCGGTCGCCGCCCCATTGGTCAGGCATCTGGTTGCCCAGTGGCAGGTAAACCATGCCGAGTTTTTCGTCGACGCTGGCCAGGGACCACATGTTCGGCGAGTTGCGGGTGTAGGTTTTGCCCGGCGCCAAAGGCTCGGTCGCCTCCGGATTGCCGCTGTCCCAGTTCCAGACCAGGTGACCGTCATGCACATCAAAGGCGCGGATCACGCCGGAAGGCTCGTTGGTCGATTCGTTGTCGGTGACGTGACCGCCCATGATCACCAGATCACGGGTAATCGCGGCCGGGGAGGTGGCGTAGTAGCCGCCCGGCGTGAACGGACCGATACCCTGAGTCAGGTCAACGGTGCCTTTATTGCCGAAGCCTTCGCAGACCTTGCCGGTGTCGGCGTTGATCGCGATCAGGCGTGCATCGGCGGTTGGCAGGTAGAGACGACGCGGGCAGGCCTGGGCAACGGCTTTCCCGGCTTCGGAGATGACAGCGGTCGAGGCATTGGCAGACTTGGCGTAGTCGTTCTCGTCGTAGTAAGAGACGCCACGGCAGGTCATGTGGGCGAAGCCCTTGAAGCCCACCGGGCTCTTGATCTGCGGGTCGAAGCGCCAGAGTTCCTTGCCGGTGTCCGGGTCCAGCGCCAGCACTTTGCTGTGAGCGGTGCAGGCATAGACCATGCCGTTGACCTTCAGCGGCGTGTTTTCGTTGGTCAGCTCTACCGGGTCATCGGCGGTCGGCAGGTCGCCGGTGCGGATACGCCAGGCTTCCTGCAACTTGCCGACGTTGGCCGGGGTGATTTGCTTCAGCGGCGAGTAGCGGTCACCGAATTCGGTGCGGCCATAGGCCTGCCAGTCGCCATCGGGCATGGCCGGGGCGGTGCTGGCCATATCGGTTGTGTCGCGGCCCAACTCGCCGAAGACTTCACCCGGATGCGTGAATTGACTGGCAACGGCGGTGGCGCCGGACAGAATCACGGCGACGCTCAGCGCAGCGGTGCCTAGCGGTGCAGCGCCATCGCGCAGCAACGGTCGGCGGAACCACGGCAACAAGAGAACTACGCCCAGCGCGAACCACAACGACAGGCGCGGCACCAGTTGCCACCAGTCGAGGCCGACTTCCCACAGGGCCCAAACGGTACTGGCGAACAGCACCACTGCGTACAGGCCCAGTGCTGCGCGGCGAGCGGCAATCAGCAGCACGCCGCTCAGCGCGAAGCCGATACCGGCCAGCAGGTAATACAGCGAGCCGCCGAGCATGCTCAGCTTGATCCCCCCGGCCAGCATGGCCAAGCCCATTAGCAGAAGCAGGATACCGAGCAGGCTCGGCAGCAGACGGCTTCGGCTCAAAGCACCATCAGTGCTCATAGTGTGGTTCTCCGTGACGTTTAAGTAGTCCCGCGCTAGTTCACTGTAGATGACGATCAGGCGTGGGTATTGGTTCAGATAAAAACTTGTCTAGCTAACGAATTTCATGTGGGAGCGAGCCTGCTCGCGAAAGCGGTGTGTCAGTCGACTTCTTTGGTGAAGTTGAAATTGCTATCGCGAGCAAGCTCGCTCCCACAGGGGGGTGTGGTGTGGGTTAGAACGATGAGGTGATTTTGATCCCGCCAATCAGCGCGTCATCGACCTCGTCCACGCCACCGGGGTGGCGGATGTATTGCAGGTTCGGGCGCACGGTCAGCCAGTTGGTGACGTGCACGCCGTAATAGAGTTCGGCGCTGTATTCGGTGTCTTGCGGCGGCAGGAACGATGGGTCGTCGTAGTCGTAGACGGCACGGGCCTGATTGGTCGCCTCGGCGTTCTTGCGATAGGCCGGGTTAACGTGAACCCGGGCCAGGGCGAAACCGATGTCGTCTTTGGTGCGCGCATCGAACAAGCCTTTGTAGACGACGCCCGCCTGGACGTAGTTGTCGATGGCGTTGGTCTTCTTGTCGTGCATCGTGCCGTTGGCGAACACGCTCAAGCCACGGGAGTTGTCGCTGGCGCGGCTGGTGATCTGCTGCTGCACACCCAGCCACACGCCGTGCTTGCTCGACGCGCTGCGATACGCTTCGCCGCTCAGCGCTGCGGGCTGGCCATTGCTGTCTTTGTAGGCGTCTGTGGCCTTGGCGTTGCTGTAGTAATAACCGGCGCGGTACTCGCCCGGCAGGCCATTGAGCTTCGGCGACCAGACCAGTTCAATCGGCAGGATCGCGCCTTGGGTGCCGCTGCCGCTGAGCTTGAAGCCATTGCCGCGATCGAGGTTCGAGGGGTTCTGCTCATAGGCGCCGATTTGCGCGTAGAGCTCCGGCGTCAGGTGATATTTGACCCGCATTGCCCATTGGCTGACCGGCCAGTTGTACCAGATGCCGCCGACCCAGTTGCCGACCTGCGAGCCACAGAAGGCCAGGTTCTGGAAGTCGCACGGGAAGCTGTTGAAGTCTTCGCCTTCGCCAAAGCGGCCGACCTTGATGTCGAGCTTCTGGTCGAAGAATTTCTGCTGATACCACATCTGCGTCAGGCGCCAGGTCTGGCCACGGCCCCAGACTTCCTGGGCCGAAGTGAAGCCGCCGACGCGTGGATCGTTGATCCGGTCGTTGCTGATGTTGTTGCCGTTGCGTTCGGTGATGGTTAGTTGAAATTCGGCGTCGTCCCAACCGAGGATCTTCTGCAGGTCCAGGTGCGTGCCGAGGCCGAACTGGTCGCTGTAGCGGGCGGTGCGGTCGTGGTCATAGCCGCCATGCAGGTTGCTGCCCATTTCGCCGGTGTAATCGACTTTGAAGTCATAGCCTTTTTCCGAAAGTTCGCTGCGCGTGCCGTTCCAGTCACCGAGCATCCACGGTGAGTCGCTATCAAAGGCCGGGGCCGCGTGAACGCAGGTGGCGAGGCCCAGCGCGGTGCAGCCGCCAAGGGTGCGCAGTACTGAGGTAGCGCTGTCTCGGGAGAAGGAAAAATCGGGCATGGATAAGTCTTTTTTTGGTGTTTTCGGGATGCAATTCGAGCGCTTCAATATGTCGCAGGCAGTGAAGCGTTTCAGCTTAAGGGCGGCAGGATAATGATCTGTAACAAAAAGACAAAGGGCTTTTGCAGACATGCAGCATTTCGCAATCGGTAACAGTGCGGCAAACGGGCGCATTGTGGGCCGTGTGCTGGCCTGCGATCTTTGCGGGTTGGCCTACATTTGAAGGTAGGCCTTCCACCCGATCACCCCCTCGGCTAAGGTGCGCGGCTTCTTTATTCTTTCTTCGCGCAAAGGCCCGGCATGACCGAACTGAACAACAACCCGCTGCACGGCGTGACCCTGGAACAGATCCTCAACGTCCTGGTCGAGCACTACGAATGGTCGGGGCTGGCCGAGCGTATCGACATTCGCTGCTTCAAAAGCGATCCGAGCGTCAAATCGAGCCTGACCTTCCTGCGCAAAACCCCGTGGGCGCGGGAGAAGGTTGAACATCTGTACGTGAAGTTGATGCGCACCAAGCGCCCGGTCTGAGATGGACGCCGTCTGGCGGCGACGCCTGATCACTTGCGCTGCCGTATTGGGTTGGGCGGGATTGGCTATTCAGCTTTATCTGATTTTCTTCGCGCGTTTGAGCGTCAACGCCAGTCTGTTGGGCGGGCTGGTGAGCTTTTTCAGTTACTTCACGATTTGGACGAACACGCTGGTGGCGACGGTGTTGACCTGCGCTGTAACTGATCGCGAATCCGCCGCACGCCGCTGGTTTTTAAAGCCGTGGGTGAGTAGCGGGATTGCCGTGAGTATTGTCGTGGTCGGTCTGGCCTACAGTATTTTGCTACGGCATTTGTGGCATCCGGAGGGTTGGCAGTTTGTTGCTGATGAATTGCTGCACGACGTAATGCCGCTGCTGTTTTTGGGGTATTGGTGGTTTTGCGTACCGAAGGGCAGATTGCGCCTGTGGCATCTGCCACTGTGGCTGATTTATCCGCTGGTGTATTTCATCTACGCCTTGCTGCGCGGGCATTTGCTGGGCGCGTATGCGTATCCGTTCATTGATGTGGCGGTGTTGGGTTATCCACAGGTGTTTATTAATGCCGGGGGGATATTGGTGGGGTTTGTGGTGATCGGGTTGCTGGTAATCGGCCTCGACCGCTGGCGCGCAACCCGATCTTCACATCAGTGAGGAACATGTGCTGGATGAGAACTTCTGGTGAATGAGAACCTGTGGTGAGGGGATCACCAACCACAGGTCATCACTGACCACAGGTCATCAGTAACCACAGGTCATCGCTGACCACAGGTCATCGCTGACCACAGGTCATCATTGACCACAGGTAATCATCAACCACAGGTGATCACCAGAAACAGCGGATTTGTGTCACTCCTCTTCAGGAGTGCCATCCGCCCGCCAGTAGCCCACCGCTTTGACGAACTGATCATCCAGCCCGTGCTCATCCAGCAGCACCCGGCGGATCTGCCGTGACACTTTGGTCTCGGTCGCTATCCACGCGTATAGATCGCCACTCGGCACCTGCAATTGCTTCACGGTAGTCAGCAGGTTGTTCTTGCCGCCGTCACGCAACACCCAGATCACATTGACCTGCGCGGCGCTTTCCAGGCGTTGCTGTTCGGCGCCGTTCGCCACTTCGATGATCACCAGCGCGCGGCGATTGGCCGCCAGGCCTTCCAGGCGTCGGGCGATGGCGGGCAGGGCGGTTTCGTCGCCGATCAACAGGTAGCTGTCGAAGATGTCCGGCACGATCATCGAACCCCGTGGCCCGCCGATGTGCAGGAACTGACCCGGCTCGGCCTGCTCGGCCCAGGTCGAGGCAGGGCCGTCGCCGTGCAGGACGAAATCGATGTCCAGCTCCAGCGAATCCAGGTCGTAGCGACGCGGCGTGTAATCCCGCATTTCGGGCATTGGTCCGTTGTCCTTGCCAGCGCCAAGTACCATCGTTTCCAGCGCCGCTGTTTGCGCCGCGTTCTGCGGGAACAACAGTTTGACGTGGTCGTCCGTGCCGAGGCTGACGAAGCCCGCCAGTTCCGGCCCGCCCAAGGTAATCCGACGCATGCGAGGCGTCAGGTCGACCACACGCAGCACTTCAAGCTTGCGGCGTTTGATTTCGTGCATCACGCGGTGAATGGTTTGGGTATCGACTGCAGTCATTCGGCTTTCTCCGAGGCAGGTTGAACGGCGGGGCCGTCGACGATGGCTTTGGCGGTGTCGTTGAGCAGGTCACGCACGCGGATGATTTCTTCCGCACTCCAGCGCCCGTGATGCATTTGCAGTGCATGACGCAGGTTATGCACCGCTTCATGGATTTCGGCCGGGCGATCATGGCCGCGCAGCGAGCGTTTGCTGACATCGATGCGCATCCGCACACCTTCCAGGGCAATCGCCTGGTCACTCAGGGATAGACGTCCGGCGTCGGTCACGCTGTAGCGTTTTTTGCCGCCCTCGGCGTCACCGGCGATCATTTCGCTTTCTTCCAGAAAGGTCAGGGTTGGGTAAATCACCCCGGGGCTGGGGCTGTAGGCACCGTCGAACATGCCTTCGATCTGGCGGATCAGGTCGTAGCCGTGGCACGGCTGCTCGGCGATCAGCGCCAGTAACAGCAGTTTCAAATCGCCAGGGGCAAAGACCCGTGGGCCACGGCCGCCGCGTTCGCGGCCTGGGCGTTTCTCGAAGCCGTCGCGGCCGTCACCGTGTTCGCGGTGGGAATGATGGTCTCTCATTTTTTGCGTTCTCTCGTCGTGTTTAGATACAACTTAAGATATATCTTACGGATCGTGCAAGCACAAATGACCAACGGTCGTCACCGCCACCACGAGCGCGACGCGCCCGCAAGGGGGCACCGGTTAAGCGTTTTTCGCCGCGACGGAAACAATAAAGCCCTATACAGCGTTATTTAAGTTTGGTTAATTACTCTAAAGCATCAACACTTTCCTTGTTTTATGGGCGCTGTAGTTTGTGTCTTACAGAAGTAGCGCGGCGCTTAGTTTTTAAAGTCTGTCGTGATGTAGTACGGGTCTTACAGTCAGCTTGTTATTTTTCCTGAAAGTTGCAATTTTTCTTTCAAGTTTGATAGCACTTTGGCTACGTGTTCGCCGGAAACAGCCTGCTTATTTCATGGTGGGAATAGGGGAGTATTCCTCGGCGCTGAAGGTTCACTTTCTTACATGGTTAAAGCAGGGTTTATTGACTCTTCCGATCCTGTAAGCAGCGCTGGACTTCAGCCAATTCCCACAAAGAAAATGACAGGAAGTTAATCATGCTCAAGCAACTTGCGATCGCTACTCCTCTGGTCTTGCTGACACTGAGTGCTTCGGTGGCCTTTGCGGCCGAAGAATCGCGAACTTCGATCAATATCGTCGCGGACATTCCGAGCAAGGTGTTCCACGCCCAGCCGGTCGATCCGAACTTCGGTAAAAACGAAGAAATGCGCTACGTCATTGGTGCCGGCACGCTGTCTCCGGTTCGTGGCACTTACGACATTCAACACAGCCAGGGCGCCGTCGGCGCTTATGTCGAAGGCCGGCCACAGCCACTGTTCAACGGTTCCAATACCATTGCGCTGACTTATACCTTCAACGGTAGAACCCTCACCGGCGCATCTGAAGAAGTTGTAGGCGATACCGAATCCAACGGCGGCATGCGTGCCGACCTGGTGATCACGGCCGCCAAACCTGCCGATGGCCAGTTCGGTCTTTACACCGCCACACCGGTGGTGATGTTCGACGCGATTCCACGCGTAAAGCCATAAGGCACGTTTCACTATTGCCTGTCATGGGTGATGAGTTCGCCCGGCCGGTCGCTATCAGTTAGCGCCCGGTCGGCGTTCGGCCGGTCAAACAAAAAGAGTAATCAGTTCATGTTCCCGATGACACCCATCGCGGCTGCGCTTGCGCTGTTGTTTTGTGCCAGCGCGGCGGCGGCTCCGGTTTCCACCGGTTCTACACCGCGAAGTCTGTTGGCCCAGGCCAAAGGTCTGCCGGCGGAGTTCGAGGAGCATTTTTTTGATGTGCCGCTGGCGGTTCGCGTGGAACTTGATCAGCAGCCGTTGGGGGAGGCGATGGTCGTGCTGTCTCGCGATGACCGCATCACCCTGCTCGAATTTACCGACACCAGCGACAGCCGATTCACGGCGGCCGAACGCGACACCTGGGCCAGTTACCTCAAGCCCGGCGTGGCGCTGGGCGACTGTATCGGACAATGCCCGGAACAGATGCTGGCGGTGCACTACAACCTGGAAAACTCGCTGGTATCGATCCTCACCGAGAACGCTGAGCGCGACACTGAAGTCAAACGCTACTACGACCAGCCCGAAGGCGGCAGCAGCGGGCTGATGCTGCGCAATCAGCTCAACCTCAATGGTGGTCAGGGCCAGGACCTGGGCGGACGCTTTGGTCTGGAAGCCAGTGGCAGCCTCGGCAGCTGGAGCCAGACGTTCAACATGCAACTGGCCCGGCTGGGTGGTCCGGATGACCAGCTCTACCACGCGGTACATGAGCTTTACACCCAGCGCGAATTGCAAGGCAGCTTCGCACGCCTGGGTTATTTCACCCCCAATTCAGAAGGGCTGACCCGCCAACCGCGAACGTTTGGCACCAGCCCCGACACCGCCGTCGGCGTCATGTTTGGCAGCTCCGACAGCCTGGCAATCAACAGCCCGATGCCCAGCGTGTATCCGATCTACGTCACGGCCAACCGCCAGGCTTCGGTCGAGATCCTGCGCGACGGTTTGCTGATCAACACCCAATCGGTGCCCGCCGGCCTGCAGACCCTCGACACCCGACCACTGCCCGGCGGTATCTACGAAGTGGAAGTTCGGCTGATCGAAGACGGCCAAATCACCAGCACCAGCCAGGAGCTGGTCTACAAGCCCAACAACTGGCGCAACCTTGATGAGCGCTGGCGCTACAACCTGTTTGCCGGGCAAGAAACCAAGCTGCTGAGTAACTGGGACCAACAGGCCAGCGGCAGCGCGACGGCCGGGGCTTCGCTCAACTACTTGATGCATCCACGGGTGATTCTCGGGCTGTCGGCGCGGCAGATTCGCGAAAAACTGCAATACGGCACGTCCATCGACTGGACCCTGGCCAATCACATCAGCCTGTACGCCAACGTCTACCAGACGCAAGACCACGGCACCGGCGTCGATCTGCAAAGCCTCTATAACTACGGCTCCGGCAGTGTGGTCTTCAGCCACAACCGCAGTTGGCTCGATACCACGGATACCTACGACACCCTGTCGGACGGCACCCGGGTGCGGCAACGCAATGTGTTTGTCGGCGAGACCAGCAACTCATCCCTGGCGCTCAATCATCGGGTCAGCAGCAAAAACTCGGTAAATGCCCGGGTTTCTCATAGCGAGGGCAATACCGAAGGCGTTGGTGTGGATCTGGGCTGGACCCAGCGCACCGTGTTCTTCGGCAGTGATGCCAACTGGCGGCTGGCATTGTTCGACCGCCCGGGCAGTTACAGCAGCGGCGATGCGCGCAATCGCGGGGTCGACCTGAGTCTCAACCTGGCACTGGGCGCACCGGGCGAGCAGATTTCCGGCAGCCTCGGCTCTCGCACTTCGCGCGATGGCGGGCGTGACAACAATGCCTCCCTGACGTACCGCAAGGATTTGCAAGACCACCTGCTGCAAAGCGTCTCGGCCACGGCGATCGCCGACACCTATGGTTTGGGGCTTTCCGGTACTGGCAGCTTCCAGAGCGACGCGGTCAACGGTGACGGCTTTGTGCAGCGCTCATCGTTCAACGGCAACCTCACCGGCGGCCTCAACCTGGACAGCACCGTTGCCCTGAGCGGCCAACACCTGACCATGACCAGTCAACACGACCGAGGTGGCGCCGGAATGATCGTCGATGTGGAGTCCGATATCGACGGTATCGCCTTGCGCGCCGACGACTTCAGCGGTGGCAGCGCAGCCCTGAAACCTGGGCGAAACTTCATCCCGATTACCGCGTATCAAAACAGTTCGGTGAGTTTCGACTTCGAAGGTAATCACGTGCCTGCCGCCAGCATCGACCCGCCGCGCACCCGTTATCACCTGAACAAGGGCGGCGTGGAGTATCGCAAGGTGCGGGTGATGAAAACCCTGACCGTGTTAGGGCGGCTGGTCGACTCCCAAGGACAGCCGCTCAAGGGCCATCACGTGATCAATCACGCCAGCCGCGGGGTGACTGAAGTCGATGGGTTCTTCTCCATGGAAATGAACGCCGGTGCGCCGACGCTGGAAGTGCGCCAGGGCAATCAATTGCTCTGCCAGTTCCGCCTCGATGCCAGTCGTCATCGCAGCGAAAACAACGTGTTGATGATCGGTGACCTGCGGTGCACGCCGGACACCCTGGCCGACGCGGCCATTGCTGCTGAAACCGCAGGTTGATGCTGCCTTTAACCCGCTCACTCGCTGTTGCAGCCCAATGCGGCTGTGTTGCAAATACAGAGGCAAATCAAATATGAAACGTTTGTTGGCAGTTGGTTTTTACCTGTTCGCGCAAGTTGCTGTGGCCGCCCCGCAGATTAATGTCGGCACGGTGTACGACTATCTGGACGGCGATAAAAGTACGTACCTCAAACGGGTTTTCAACAGTGGCGACAGTACCGCTTTCGTCAAAATCAATGTGCTGGAAATCATCTTCGATGAGCAAGGCGCCGCCCGAGAAATCCCCCTGCAAACTCCCGCCGGCGCCAGCGCTCGTGACGGTTTGATGGCCAGCCCGGCACGCCTGATCGTCCCGGCCAACGGCACCCAAGGCACGCGTTTGCTGTACATGGGCGAGCGGGAAAAAGAGCGCTATTTCCGCGTCCGGTTTGTTCCGGTGGTTCCCGAAAAAGCCGATGAGTTTGCACTCACTGACGAAGAACAGACGGACTACAAAAAGGACTTGGCGGCGGGCGTGACGGTGTTGGCGGGTTACGGCACGGTGTTCTTTGTCCGGCCGAAAAATACTCGGTTCGACAGCGTGATCGACGACGGCAGTGGCCAGTATCAAATCCGCAATAACGGTAACAGCGTCGTGGTCATCGACGAATTCAAGGACTGTGTTGCGGGCAATGAGCAGGACTGCCAGCCAACCACCAAACACCACATCCTGGCGGGGCGCACTTTTCGTTTCGACAAACAGTCCGGGCGTCATTACCGATTCACCGTGATAGAAGGCGCGGCGAAAAAGAAGGTCGAAGTGAAGGGTTAGACGTCACGCCATTCGGAGGCAGAGGATCAATCATGAACAGGCGAAAAGTTGCACTGGTGGCGCTAACCGGGTTGGTGCTGGCCTGCACTTGCGCCCATGCGGCGCGTGAGGAACATGAGTTTGAAGTGTCGGTGAGCATTCCCACTTCCAGGTTTCATGTGTTGCCGGCCGACCCCGGCTGGATCAGCCGCGAACAGCGCTTGCAGTGGAGCTTGCTGAACTCGACGCTCGGCGGACTGCGCAAGGATTTTGATGTGAAGAACGAGGGCGGTGCGATTGAAGCGCGCCTGGAGGGTTTGGCTTATCTGTCCAATGGCGACGACCGCCACGATATCGATCTGCAGGTGGTGTTCAACGGCAAAGCACTGAAGGTTGGCGAAGCGGTCGAGGTGGTGTCTTCGGCCGATGGCCGGCAGGGAAAACGCGTGCTGTTGGAAATCACCCCACAGCCGCCGGACGATGGCGTTTACAAACCGGGCAAATATTTCGGCAACGTCAACATGATGTTCAACGCCGTTTTGCCGGGTGCCTGATAACCCCTAAGGCCCGGATGGAGCAGGAAGCAATCATGATCAATTTGTCAGGACGCGTGATCGTCGCATGGCTGGCGAGTGTCGCCGTAACGTCGGCGTCGGCGGCCGAGAAAAATATCGAAGCGCTGTTTCGGCCGGACTCGGCCAACCCGCAAAACAACGAGTTCGTTAACCAGACACCTTCGGAGGGTTTTTGCCTTCAAATACCGGAACATTGCAAACCGGAGGGCCTGTTCAGTCTGATAGCGCCCATCGCTTTCAGATCCCGCGGCCCGATTCAGGCTTTTCACACCGATCCGCGGCAAGGCGGGATGGCCAAAGTGCCTTCGCATTGGCAGAAGATTCAAGTCGAGCATGAATCCGGTGCCCAGGAAACGGTGGAAATCCGCATTGCAGGCATCGGTCATGAGTCAGGCCTTTCTGAGGCGGTGACGGTCATCGTGGAAGGCCAGGCTGGTGATGACATCAACGCGGCCTGGTACCTTTTATGGACGGGTGGTGCGTGGCGAGAGGCGCCGCCACCTTGTCTGGGAGTAGGCCGTGCAACGTTGGGTTATCACGGCTACAACAGCTTCTGGAAAGTACCGGTCAATGCCGGGACGTGCGCGAAGCAGGCGCGGTTCACCATTCCCGCTTTCCACTATCAGTATTTTGTTTATGGCTACGAGTTGCGCACGCCTAAGCCGCTGACGATGAAGTCGGGTCGATACTACGGGAGCATTGACTACACGGTTGGACCAGGCATGGACTTCGACATGGGCGATCTGATGATCCCCAATGACAATCTGCTCCGGTTGAACTTCACCCTGATCGTCGAGCACATGCTCAAAGTCGAAATTCCACCCGGTGGCACCACGATTGAATTGACCCCGCAAGGCGGATGGCAGGCATGGCTTGACCAGGCCCGCAAGCCGACGCGATTGTTCCGCGATCAAACCTTCAATCTCTGGACCAGTTCGCGCTTCAAGATGCAGATGCGATGTCAGTACGACGCAGGTGACACTTGCGCGGTGCAAGACCCTGCGGGTAATCAGGCACCACTTCAAGTCGCGGTAACGCTGCCCGCAGGCCTGACAACCGAAGGCGGACGCGCCGTGATCCGCCAGCCGCTGCGCGTCAGCGGCGTGGGCACCGAAATGTTCCAGCCCGGCATTTACGTCGATCGCAAACCGGGAACGCTGCACTTCGACATCGAACAGGGTGATGTGGCCAACATGCTGTCTCGCGAAGCCGCTACGTATAAGGGCAACGTCACCGTGATCTGGGATTCCGAGGTCGGATAAACAAGCAAAGACAATCATTGATCCAAGCGCTGTTCGGCGGTTCCCAAGAGGTTTAATGCATGAAGGTTTTACGCGTTTTCCAGCGATGGGCAGGCTCGCTGATTCTGCTGTTTGTGGGGCTGTCATCGGCAAATGCCGAGCAGGTCTTGATCAATGCTTCGTTCAAACCGGACTCGGCTCATCCGCTGCGCAATAAATTTACCAACGACACGCCGGCCAGTGGATATTGCGCGCAGGCCCCCCAGCAATGTAAAGACAATGAAATGTTCAGTTTGCAGGTGCCCATCCAGTTCAATTCGCAAGCACCGATTTTGGCCAATCACGGCTCAATCCGTCAGGGCGCCATGTTCGAGGTCCCGACTCAGTGGCGAGATCTGACGGTCACTCATCTGGGAACGGGGGAAACCAAGACCCTGAAAGTTCGCATCGCAGGCCTGGGCTCAACGTATGTGACCGAAGACATCATGAAACTGGTGGGGCCCCAACCTGATTACCGGGAGGCACACTGGAAGTTGTGGGACGGAACATGGGTAAACACTCCGCTACCTTGTACCTACAGTGGTGTGGCGTTTTATTGGGATCACGCCTACAAGTTTTTCTGGAAGACGCCCAACCAAGGGGTGTGCTCTCGGCAGGCGAAGTTTGATATTCCTTGGCTGCGTTATGACTACCTGGACTTCGCTTACGAACTGGAAACCCCGAAACCGTTGGAAATGTCCTCGGGAGTGTATGTTGGCCATCTGACCTACACGCTGGGTCCCAGAGCTGATTTCGACTTTGGCGACATCATGCTGCCGTCCAGCTCCGCGCTGACGTTGAACTTTGAGCTGGAGGTTCAGCACACACTCAAGGTGGATATTCCTCCCGGCGGCACTCGTGTGGAGTTGGTGCCACAAGGTGGCTGGCAGGCCTGGTTAAGTCAGGGGCGCAAGCCCACTCGACTGCTGCGTGATCAGACCTTCAATATCTCGACCAGCTCGCGCTTCAAGATGCTGATGAAATGTCAGTACCCCGCAGGCGACACCTGCGCGGTGCAAGACCCCGCGGGCAATCAGGCCCCTCTGCAAGTTGCCGTAACACTGCCCTCGGGCCTGACAACCGAGGGCGGGCGCGCAGTGATCCGTCAACCGCTGCGGGTCAGCGGCGTGGGCACCGAACTGTTCCAGCCCGGTATTTACGTTGATCGCAAACCAGGGACGCTGCACTTCGGCATCGAGCAAGGCGACGTGGCCGACATGCTCTCTCGCGAGGCGGCAACGTATAAAGGCAATGTCACCGTGATCTGGGATTCCGAGGTCGGGTGATCGGGTGAAACCACAGCAGTGGTGGTCTGCGGATTCACCCGGTCAGGGTCGTTTCAAAGACCGATTTTTTCAGGGCATCGCGGGTCTGCTGGCGGCTGAGTTGTTGTTCCTGGTCACCCAGATCGCTAAACAGCCGCTCGTACAGCGAGTCCGGCATCGGCTGCCCGGTCAGCACTTGCTCTTTGGGCACGGCGAGCAATCTCGCCAGATCCTTGATCTTGTCGCGTAACGCCGTTTTTTGCAGATAGGGCTCCGTGGAACCCGCCCATTCAGCCTGCGCGGTACGCAAGTCGTCGAGCTGCGAGGCTTTTTCCTCAAAGCGGGTTTTATTGGCGTAATACTGATCGGGGTAGGCCTCGCGCAGGAAGTCAGCCCAGAACGGTTGCTCCAGCATGCTGTTGATCAAGCCGTCACCCACCTCCATCGCTTTCACCGTTTCAAAGGCTTGATCGATTTTCGCCTCACTCACGCCGGCGGTCAGGCGAAACAGCATGTTCTGCGATTGCCACGGCAACTGCAGACGGGCGGCCAAACCGGTTTGATAGGCCAGATAGACCTCGACTACGTCCGGGTCGCCCCCACGGCTGCTGATGTCGGCCTGAGCGATATCGTTGACATGATCCAGTCGGGTCGCGCCTCTGGCCAATGTCACCAGTTTTGGCTCAAGCATCTCTCGCGAAGTTGACGAGAGCCGTGCCTCCGTCGCCAGCACTTTGATGCCCATCTGGTTGAACACTTGTGCACCGGCATCCCGACAGTTGACCGGCGACGTGGCCATGTCGAACAACTCCTGACGCAGGTCTTTGTCGACATCGATGGCATGGATCATCCGCCAGACACGGTCACTCAGCTGTTCCCGTGCAGACCCGCCCATCCGGTAGTCGGCCGACCGGGTCAGGTCATTGATAATCCTGAAGAAGCCCGCCGAGTTAGGCTCTGAAGCGAGGTCAGGCCAAGCCTCCGGGCGGTAGATACCGCGCCCGGGTGTTTGATGGAACAGCACCTCGTCATTCGCCGGCCAGCGCTTCAGCATGTCGGTTGTGGTCGCAGAGGCAACATGCTCGGGAATCAGTCCCACCGACTTACGATAATTCTCGTAGACGGTGCGCTGAACATCCGGGAGCTGCTCAGTGAGCAGACGGGTACGGGCAACGATGAAGGCGTTGTCGGAGCCCGACACAACATGGGGGATTTCGTTGATCGGATTACCCAGCATGTCGAGAAAAAATTGCCGTGGCCGGCGCTTTTCAAACAACCCTTTGGGCCAGGTCTTCAGGCCGGTGTCGTTCAACGACAAGATACTCAAGCGCGGCATCCGACTGACATCCGGCGTCAACCCCAAGGGGTTTTCGTCCAGACGCAAAGTCTGCAGGCGAGTGAGGTTTTTCAGTTGTTCGAGCGTGTCCGGCGTCAACTGAATGCGGTTACCCGACAGGCGCAGGGTTTCCAGTTGGCGCATCCGGCCAATGCTGTCTGGCAGAGTCTTGAGCTCGCACTTTCTGGCGCTCAATTGACGCACGTGCCGGAAGTCGTCGAGCAATCCAGTGGGCCCCTCATTGAGTGGGACGTTGTCGAGCGTGAGGCTGGTGATCTGTTCGAGCCAGGGCTTCAGATCGGGCAGTTTTTGCCACCAGTGCTCAAGGTTATAGCGGCGCAGTTCCGAGGACAGGTCCAGCGCGTAACCGGTTTGCGGGGTGATACTGGCTTCGCCCGGCGCCGTGAATTTACGCTCGAAACAGGCCATCAGCCTTTCCGACAAATGCAGTCCACCGTCGACCATGAACGACAGATTATGCGTACCGCCATCTCCGGCATCCCAATCGACAACCTGCTCGAAGCGCCACGTATTGAGGGTCACGCGCAGTGTGTCGAGTTCCTCTTCAATACGCCGGATGCCAGCCTCGGCGTCGCCTTGCGCGGTCAATGCCTGAGCGAACCCTTGCACCTGGTTTTCATTGAGGTGCGGGTAGATATCCTGAACGCGTTCGTGCAGGGTTTGCGCGGATCTGGAGTAACCGGGGCCGCCGAGCAATTTGATGGTTTCCGTCGTTGCGGTGCTTCTCAGCGGTGGCTCGGCCAGCAAGGTTCGGCGTACGCTCGGGTGTTCGGTTTTGGCCAGAATCCATTGCTTGAACCCTGCGGCGTCATCGAGGCGATAACCCAGCGCCTGGCGCTGTTCGCTCGGCAGGGCAGCGAGAATTGATTGAAAAAGATCGCTGGCGTGTTCTTGCAGGGGTTGCCCCTCAGCGTCGTAGGCCGTGTATCGGGAGTCCTGATCCTTGATCAGCGTACGCACGGTGGCAGCATCTTCGGCCCCTACGCTGCTGTTCAGCAGGCCATCAAGCGATTGCTGGCGAATGTCGATACGCAGTTGCGCCAGCGTATCGCTATGAATTCGCAAGGCGTTGAGCGCCAGTCGCTCGGTGTCGGCAGTGGCCAGCCAGTCATGATGGAAGCCTTGCCAGGCGTGGGTTGCACGGGCTTCCAGTTGCAGCTCATTGCCCAGTTGTTTCAGGCGCAACGGCAGGTGTTGATGCTGGCTCATCAAGTCGAGTTCGCCCGGCGTTGCGTTGCCCAACAAGGTGTCGGTGATCGTCACCGGCAAGTTCGGCAGAGCCTGTTTCAGCAGTTGTCTGGCTGGACTGGCGGGTGTTTCATCATTTTCGTAACGCTGATTAAACAGCTCGTTGCGCAAGGATTTCGCGCTGCTGGCGATGCGTGCTTGCAGTTGCTCTTCGTTGTCGATGAGCATCGGTGTGCCGTTGGCCTCCAGTGTTTGCAGGATGCTGGACAAACCCTGCCCCTGAACAATTTGCTGGTCACTCAACTCAACCACCAGTTTCTTGCCTTGAGCGGATTTCGCCGCAGTCGATTGCCAAAGCGTCTGGCCGCGGCTGTCTTTGAGTCGCAGCGACACATCGGCGGGCCAAAGCCCCTGCGCCTCGATGACTTGTAACTGGCTGGCCGTATCGCGTTTGCCCAGCGCCTGCATCCACGGGTTTTTACTCGTGACCTGATTTACAAAGCCGCTGACGTCGTGCTCGAGAGTGAAGCGCTGCAACGTGTCAGCCAGCAGGGGCGGCACGCCGGCGTTGTCGCGGTACATGCGGCGCAACACGTCGGGGGAGGTGGCGCTGGTCTTGCGGATCAGTTCGAGTCGTTGCGGATCAGTGAAGGGATCTATCGGATGGCCAATACGGCGCATCAACGTAGCGTTATCCCAGTCTCGCGGTGTTTCGCCTTCAATGACATAGCTCCCCGCGCCGTTGTGCCGAACGGGCAATTCAAGCGCATTCGTGCGGGTCGGGTGACGGACGCGGAGTTCGCCCGTCGCCGGGTGTTTCGCAACCTCGTAATGATGCTGCTCCACGCGTAACAGGGTTTTGCCCCTGTGCTCATACAAGACCTGGCTGTCTTGCGGGATATCCTGCGAGAAAGGGCCGGTGAAGCGATAAGGCTTGAGGTCTGGTTTCCATAGTCGCGTCGCACCATTGGGCAACCGGACGGCTTTCAGGTTCTCGATAAAGGGTGACACGGTGTAGTGAAAGACTGGCGCCAGTGCCGCGGCGGTAGCGAGGTTTTCGATCACATCGGTCAGGTGGGCCCAGCCTGCCTGTCGGTCACCTTCGCTCAGCTCCACTGCGCCTTCGAGCACTTCGTCGAGCAATTGCCCGGCGGTGATGACCAGCATCAATTCGCCCAGTCCCGGTACTACCAGCGCCAAAGCCCCGAAAGTGATAAAGCCGATATTGAGGTAATTGGCCCAGCGCTCCGAACGTGCCTTGGCATCTTCATCGGCGTTGGGCACAGCGATGACCCTGGCATCGCTGAGCAGTCGATCGAGGGCTGCCTCGTGCAACACCGGCCACAGCTCGAAATTCTCCCAGAGCCCTTTGCCCGGAAGGTTGCAGTCAATGATGTGGAAGTTCGGCGCCTCTATCGGTTCCTGGCGTACACCCACGTCTCGTGGCGGTGGAATGTCGATGTGCGCAATCAGCCGCTCACCCAGTTGCACCCATTCATGATGGCGCCATTTTTCCACGAACGACTGCGATGGGCCGTCATTGACCGTTTTGATGAACCGTCGGAAGTAGTAAGGCCGATCTTTTTGTGCAACGAAGCGGCTGAAAAACATTTGGTAGGCGGTCGGTTTGCCTGCATCGACGCCTTTATCGCTGCCAATGGCACGGGCGGTCAGTTGGCGGGTCAGTACCTGTTGGAACGCCTGGTAGCTGGGGTAGCGTTTGAGCGGATGTTCGGGGTCGCCAGGAATCCACGCAAACAGCGCGCCGTTGCTGTAGCGCTGAAACTCGCACGGCATGAACAACATGCACTCGCTCAGGCGTAATCCCATGATGCTCAGGCCACGCAAACGCAGTTGTTTGTCGCCATCCATGATGACGCTGTCGCCGCTGACGACTTTCATCAGCAGATCGTAGTCGGCTTGCCGAATGTCTTTTTCACCAGCGCCAGACAGGCTGCAGTCTGCAACGACTGCTTGTGATAGGCGCTGTTGATTTGTCGCAACAGGTTTTCCACCAGGCGATTATCCGGTGGGCGCAGGAAGTGCTTCAAATAGCTTTGGTATTGCTCGCCGATGTTCAGGCGCCGACATAGACGGGCGAAAGTGTCGACCTGCACCTGG
The DNA here is from genome assembly GCF_016651105.1 of Pseudomonas sp. TH15. Taxonomy (GTDB): domain Bacteria; phylum Pseudomonadota; class Gammaproteobacteria; order Pseudomonadales; family Pseudomonadaceae; genus Aquipseudomonas. Next base: position 702,340 of record NZ_JAEKEL010000002.1, on the reverse strand, counting down.
GTGACTATCGGTTCGAAGTGACCGTTGTTATCCGGGCGGCTGATGAAACACGAACTCTCCTCATAAAAGCCCGGCCGGGTTTCGTCGTATTCAAAGTTGTGCAAGGCCGCTTGCAGCAGTGACAGGGTCTTGACCGTCAGCGCTTCGCTCTTGAGCCCGAAAATACCGAGGCTTTTCGGCGCGTACAGGCGCAACCAGGTGTTGTCGGCATCGAAACTCGCGTCGAGTTTGTGCAGCTCAGGTTCCAGCAGATTTTTTGCAAAGGTTTCGATGCTCTGGATCTTGTCGAACAAGGCGTCCCGTGCGTTTTGTCGCCTGTGAAGGGTTTCGGTGGCGTGTTGTAGCGCTTGTTGTTGATCGGACGAAGCCTTGGTGAACCAGCCCGGGAGCACCGGTCTGGTCTCGCGCAGCTCGGCGCGGCGTTTCGCCGAAGCCTTCAGGAGTACCGGTGGGATGGCCTTTTTCAAGGTCTCGAAGTGAATGCCCCGTGCACGGGAGTCAGACATGCGCAAAATCCTTTTGGCGTTGAAAGGATTTTCAGTGTGCGCGGCTGTTCAGCGGTGTATGCGATACATAGTTATCGTTTGTGTATCGGGGTGTTTGCGGGTTTTACCGCCTGTTTCAGTTGCGCTGGGCGACGACGGGCGCCTCGCACTGGGTATGTGAATCCGGCTGCAAATACGGCGTCAGAATCGGCGCCATCCCTTTGAGCACCTGTACCGGCAACGCCGAAGTGAATTTGAATGTTTCAGCGGAGCGCCCCGGCACGAACGCGGTCAAGGTGCCGAAGTGGTGATCGCCGATGTAGAACACGAAAGTCGCGGTGCGGTTGATCGATTTCGAACTGAGGATCCGCCCACCAGCACCAATGGCTTCGATGCGGTTATCCCCGGTGCCGGTCTTGCCGCCCATGGCCAGCGGTGTGCCGTTCGGCAGTTTGAAACTGCCGGCCACCCGTTTGGCGGTACCGGCGTCTACCACCTGCGACAAGGCTTCGCGCATGGCCGTCGCCACCTCGGACGGCATCACTCGTTTGCCAACGTTCGGGTCATTGATCAACTGCGTTTCATACGGCGTATTGGCTGCGAAGTGCAGGCTGTCGATGCGCAATGTTGGCATCCGCACGCCATCGTTAAGGATGGTGCCGATCAGTTCGGCCAACGCGGCCGGCCGGTCGCCGGAGCTGCCGATGGCCGTGGCCAGCGAAGGGACCAGGTGATCGAACGGGTAGCCGACTTTCTGCCAGCGTTGGTGAATGTCGAGGAACGCTTCGATCTCGAGCATGGTGCGGATACGACTGTCACGGGCACCCTTGTGCTTGCTCTTGAACAGCCAGCTGTAAACCTCCTGGCGCTCAAACTCACTGGCTTTGACGATCTGGCTGAACTTGGCGTCGGGGTTGTTCAGCAAGTAGCCGATCAACCACAGGTCCAGCGGGTGGACCTTGGCGATAAAGCCCTGGTCCGGCAGGTCGTAGGCGCCGGGGCCGTAGCTTTGATAGAGGCGGTCGAGGCGCTCATCGGTGAGTTTTTCGTTGAGCTTGTCGGTGCTTTTCACGCCTTTGAGGTGTGAGCGCACAAACAGGTTGAAGCTTTCCTGACTGGCTTGCGGCAGCAAGTAACGGTGCACGGCGGCCAGGCGCATGGCGGTGGGGTGCATGCCGTCGAGGAAGGTATCGAGTCGGGCTTCGGTGTCTTTGTTCTGATACTTCTTCCAGAACCGCAATAGGAACGAGGTGCCTTCGCGGTCGGCGAACTGGGCCAGGTATTCCTGACGGCGCGGGTCTCTGTCATCGCCGAGCAATTCGGCGCTGCTGTTGGGTCCGGAATAGGTGCTGTAGCGCACCAGGTCGCGCATCAGCCGAATGAACGGCAGGTTGATCGACTCACGTATGGCGTCGCGCAGGCTTGGCATACGGCCGTTGTCTTCATTGCGGAAGTTATGGAACACGTGCAGGCCGCCACCGGTGAAAAACGCCTCGCCGGGGCTGGCCGAGTATTTACGGTCCAGCGCTGCGCCAAGCATTTTCGGCAGGCTGCGGTCGGAGTTCTGGATCAGGTAATCGACGGCCCAACGGCTAATACGATCCTGCTCGGGAACCGGAGTTTTCTTCAGCTCGGCAACGGTCTTGTCGAGGTATTTATCGTGCAGCTCGGAAATGATCTGCAAGTACGTGGTCAGCACGCGCATCTTGGCGGTGGAGCCCAGTTCCAGTTTGCTGCCTTCGTTGATGTCGAAGGGTTGGTCGGTACTGTCGGTCTGTACCCGCACGCGCGAACCGTCCGGGGTCAGTTCGAACAGGGTGAAGCTGTAGCGCACCTGAGTGGTACTGGTCGGCGTCAACAGGCGCTCGCCGATCAGGCCGATCTGCCCGGCAAAGACCGGGTCGGCCAGATGTTTGAGGTACTCGGTGGCCTGAGCCTGCAAGTCGCTCTGCAAGGTGGTGGTGGCCGACAGATCGAGGCGGTCGAGGTCATACAGCGGACGGTTAAGCATCGAGGCCAAACGACTGCGGGCGGTGCTGATGCCTTTGTTGGTTTCGATCGGCTGGATGGTCGGTTGGGTCTGCCAGTCGCGGTAGGTCACCTGACTGGCCAGCGCGGCGGCGGCGAGCGGTGCATCGATGACGTTGTTCTGGGCGAGCAGGCGAATGTGGCTGTCGGTGAGGTCGGCCAGTTCTTCGTGGCCCTTGGTCAGGTAATGGGAAGGGCGGCGCTGGGCGATCATGAGCGAGAGCATTTCACGCAGTGCCAGGCCTTTTGCTGCCATGGTTTTTGGATCCGTGGCGGTGCTGGCCAGACTTTCATTGGCCTTGCTGAAATCGGCGCCGTACCAGACACGCAAGCCCTCGGCCATGCCATGCACTTCGCCGTGGCCGGGGACGGCCGATAGCGGCACGCTGTTGAGGTAGTCGCGCACCACATTTTGCCGCACCTCCAGCGTTTGCGGGCCGGGCTGATAGGCGCGCACGCTGGCGGAAATCATCTGCCGGATCTTCTCCGCTCCCGACACGGTCAAGCCGTCGGGTGAGTGGCGGTATTTCTCAAGCTGTGTCGCCAGGGTACTGCCGCCCGCCGACTGCCCCGGCAAGTGCATCAGCTTGGCCACTTGGGACCACGCGGCCATGCCAAACCGTGGCCAGTCCACCGCCGGGTTGGCCAGGGGCTGCTGGGGGTCGAGCAGGAAGCGGTTTTCGATGAACAGCAAACTGTTGACCACCACCGGCGGGATCGATTCGAAGCTGGAATAGAGCTGTTGCGGATAGTTGAACTGGTACAGCGGAGCGGCGCGGCAATCGGTGATCGACAGCCCGGCCTGGATTTTCTCCGAATACGGTACGAACAAGCCGTGGTCGCTGTACTTCAGCAGCGCCGGGGAAAAGCGGGTTTGCGAGGCAATCACATAGTTACGCTTGATCAGCCGCGGCAGGAAATCCCCCATCGAGCTGTAGCCCAGCCGCAAATCGAACGGGCCGGCGCCGGGGTAGCGAATGGCGTCGCTGGGCCCGGGTTGCAGTTCGTAACTCAGGGACGCGGCAAATTTGCTGACTTCCCGGGCCTGAAACTTCGAGGTGCGCATTTCCTTGGCGGCAGCCAGGCCCAGCACGATCAGGATAATCAGCAGCAGCAACCAGAACGCCTTCCAGCCATGCTTGGAACGGCGGGGTTTTTCAGGTGGCGGCGCGTCATCCACACGTTCAGTTGGAACTTCGGTCTTGCTCGAATCGCTTTGCCATAACGCGCCCATAGTCGACTGATCCATTCACGCAGATTGATCGGACTTGTCTGAAGCTTAGACGGTGGTTGGCGATGGTGAAAAAATTGTGAAGGGTTGGGGCTGGGGAAGTACTGAATAAATCTGGAAGCAGAGCAGATGGCTTTGAGCTTCGGAGATTTTGTGGCGAGGGATTTATCCCCGTTGGGCTGCGAAGCGGCCCCAAAACCATGCAGTGCGGTGTGTCAGATATACCGCGTTGACTGGATTTGCGACTGCTGCGCAGTCGAGCGGGAGCAAGCTCCCTCGCCACAGGTTATCTAAACCATTGAAATCGGGGTTAGAGCCAGCAGGCATCCCAGAGCGGGTAGTCGCCGATGTTTTCAACCAGACCAGCCCGTAATGGGTTGGCCACGATATACCGGGCGAAAGGGAGCAGATCTTCATCATCACGAATCGCACGGTCGTGAAAGCCGCTCTGCCACAACGGCCCTTCGTGTCCGGTCTTATGATTAACGGCCAGAGTGCAGCGCGCTTTTATTGCACCAATGACCTCGGCAAGCGTGCCGCTTTGCAACTGCATCAACCAATGGAAATGATCAGGCATCACCACCCATGCGATGGACTCTACGCAGCCTTGGTCATGCGCCTTGCGAAGCTCTGTCACCAGAAGTCGGCCTGTTTGCCAGTCTGCAAAAACGGGTTGGCGGTCGTGAATGACTGAGGTGATGAAGTAGGCGCGGCCAGGTTCGGAGAACCGGCCTTGGCGCAGACGGTGGGAGTTGGGTTGGACGGTCATGTTGCTTCCTTGCATTGATTGATCACACAACAAGACTAGTGCCAGGTCATCCCACTCGGATCTGCAATGCCTGAAGGAAATTTCTGAAGTGAATGAAGGACCTGTGGCGAGGGGGTTTACCCCCGTTGGGCTGCGCAGCAGCCCCAAAACAGTCACTGCGATATATCAGACAAAACGCGATGGCTGGTTTTGCGACTGCTGCGCAGCCGAACGGGGGCAAGCCCCCTCGCCACTGGAGTTCATCTGCATAGCGAGTGAGTTAAGGCTGGAAGTGGCCGGGATAGAGCTTTCCAACGGTCAATGCTTGCAAAGCAGGGACATGACGATGCACCAATGCTGTGCAATACTTGGCGCCGTTTCTACGGGTGATGACCGGGCATAAACCCAGGTAATGCCCCTCCGAAAACCGGGCTTTTGGCGGGACTTGTCGCTAAATGTTTTGGTTTATAGAGTGAAAATCCCTGCAATAAGCTTTTTATACTGCACGCCCGCTGATCTTGCAGGTTTTGTCCTACAAGACGGGTTTGCCCACGAGGCAGGCCCGGTTTCAGACAAGCAACGGCTTATCGGTCGACGCTTCGACACTCGGTGGTCACATCCAATAACAAGACGAGGTTGCACCCCTATGCCAGTTGGCAATCACCTGCCCCAAGGCGAGACCGCTCAGGGCGGCCCGCTCAAACGAGAACTCGGCGAACGGCATATTCGCTTGATGGCGCTCGGAGCCTGTATCGGCGTCGGCTTGTTTCTCGGCTCGGCCAAGGCTATTGAAATGGCCGGCCCGGCCATCATGCTGTCCTACATCATCGGTGGTCTGGCGATCCTGGTGATCATGCGCGCCCTCGGCGAGATGGCCGTGCACAACCCGGTCGCCGGTTCCTTCAGCCGTTACGCTCAAGATTATCTCGGCCCACTGGCAGGCTTTCTGACAGGCTGGAACTACTGGTTCCTGTGGCTGGTGACTTGCGTCGCGGAAATCACCGCCGTGGCGGTGTATATGGGCGTCTGGTTCCCCGAGGTGCCGCGCTGGATCTGGGCGCTGTCGGCGCTGATCAGCATGGGCACCATCAACCTGATCGCGGTGAAAGCCTTCGGTGAATTCGAATTCTGGTTCGCCCTGATCAAGATCGTCACCATCATTGCGATGGTCGTCGGGGGTGTCGGTGTGATTGCGTTCGGCTTCGGTAACGACGGTGTAGCACTGGGGATTTCCAATCTGTGGGCCCACGGCGGCTTCATGCCCAACGGCGTGCAAGGCGTGTTGATGTCGTTGCAAATGGTGATGTTCGCCTACCTCGGCGTCGAAATGATCGGCCTGACCGCCGGTGAAGCGAAGAACCCGCAGAAGACCATTCCCAACGCGATCGGCTCGGTGTTCTGGCGGATCCTGTTGTTCTACGTCGGTGCGTTGTTCGTGATCCTGTCGATCTACCCGTGGAATGAAATCGGCACCCAAGGCAGCCCATTCGTGATGACGTTCGAGCGTCTGGGCATCAAAACCGCCGCCGGCATCATCAACTTCGTGGTGATTACCGCGGCGCTGTCGTCCTGCAACGGTGGCATCTTCAGCACCGGCCGCATGCTTTACAGTCTGGCGCAGAACGGCCAGGCCCCGGCCGGTTTCGCCACAACCTCGAGTAATGGTGTACCTCGTCGCGCGTTGCTGCTGTCGATCTTCGTGCTGTTACTGGGTGTGCTGCTCAACTACATGGTCCCGGAAAAAGTCTTCGTCTGGGTCACCGCGATTGCCACCTTCGGCGCGATCTGGACCTGGGTGATGATCCTGCTGGCCCAGCTCAAATTCCGCAAAGGTCTGAGCGCCAGTGAACGTGCCGGTCTTAAATACAAGATGTGGCTGTACCCGGTGAGCTCCTACCTGGCGCTGGCGTTTTTGGTGCTGGTGGTCGGCCTGATGGCGTACTTCCCGGACACCCGCGTGGCGCTGTATGTAGGACCGGCGTTCCTGGTGCTGCTGACGGTGTTGTTCTACGTGTTCAAGCTGCAACCAACCAACGTGACGCAAGGCGCGGCGCGTTCGGTTTCTTGAGTGTGTAACGCCTGAAACGCAAAAGCCCCGGTCTTGATGATCGGGGCTTTTTGTTGCGGCACGTAGTTTACTGTGGCGAGCGAGCTTGCTCGCGCTGGGGCGCGCAGCGGCCCTAAATGCAGACACCGCAATCCTTCAGGTGTACAGCATCGACCGGATTACGACTGCTTCGCAGCCGAGCGGGAGCAAGCTCCCTCGCCACAGGTAACGCATTCACAACAGGTAAAGCGGTCACAACAGGTAAAGCATTCGCAACGTTCGGCTTCTTAAGTGGTAGGCGCTGTAACGACAAAGCCCCGGTCGAGAGATCGGGGCTTTTTTGTGGCTCTCAGGATGTGTGTAAAACCTGTGGTGAGGGGATTTATCCCCGTTGGGTTGCGCAGCAGCCCTAAAACCATCCACCGCGGTTTAACTGGAAAACCGCACGCACAGGTTTTACGACTGCTGCGCAGCCGAGCGGGAGCAAGCTCCCTCGCCACAGGTAAAGCATTCACCACAGGTAAAGCAGTCACCACAGGTAAAGCAGTCACAACAGGTAAAGCATTCACAACGTTCGGCTTCTTAAGTGGTAGGCGCTGTAACGACAAAGCCCCGGTCGAGAGATCGGGGCTTTTTTGTGGCTCCCTGGATGTGTGTAAAACCTGTGGTGAGGGGATTTATCCCCGTTGGGTTGCGCAGCAGCCCTAAAACCATCCACCGCGATTTAACTGAAAAACCGCACGCACAGGTTTTACGACTGCTGCGCAGCCGAGCGGGAGCAAGCTCCCTCGCCACAGGTAAAGCAGTCACCACAGGCCAAGCAGTCACAACAGGTAAAGCAGTCACAACTGGCCAAGCAGTCACCACACGTAAAGCATTCACAACAAGTAAAGCAATCACCACGGGCATGCCTCTCTAACGACTGCTGGGACCCGAGTAACCACCGGTCTGATAGGCCGATACAAAACCGCGAAGCAGGTTCAAAGCTTTATATCCACCCCGAGGCGCGGCCATGAGAATCAGCGATTTTCTCGTGCGAGAACTTGGCCGACGTCAGGTCGTGCTGTTTTTTCTGCTCGCGACTTCGCTGTACGTTCTGCCGCTGATCCTCGCCGACTTCCCCTACATCGACGACAACTGGCGCGCACTGGCCGCCGGTAATGCGTGGGCCGGGCAGGGGCGGCTGTTCAGCGATTGGTTGTATCAACTGCTGACTTTCACGGGCGCCGCGCCGGACATCTTTCCGCTGCCGCTGTTGATCGCCACTGTGGCCATGAGCCTGGCCCTGACGCGGCTGACCTTTCACTACTTCGCCGAACCGACACTGGCCTGTTGCCTGGTGCCGTTGCCGCTCTGGTACAACCCGTTCCTGCTGCAGAATCTGTCCTACCAATACGACGGCCCGAGCATGGCGCTCAGCCTCGTCGCGGTGGTTTACGCCATTACGTTTCAAGGCTCATCCCGAGTGCAGCGTTGGCTGCTCCCGGCGACATTGCTGGCGCTGGCGATCGGTCTTTATCAGATCAGCCTCAACGTGTTTATCGGGCTGTGCGCAGTAGAGTTGATTCGGGCGATTGACCGTCGAACCGATGTGCTGGAAATGCTCGGCTGCAAACTCGCGCAGCTGATTCTGGGTGTGCTGATTTATGCCGTCACCGCTTACCCGTTCATGGAATCCGGGCGCGGCGAGTTCCTCAACGGGAGCGCCAATCCGTTGCTGCAGTTCGGCATCAATATCGGGCGGGTTTCAGAAAAGGTCGCATTGCTGTTTCAGGGGGCTACGCATGGATATTCGCTGGGTTGGTGCTCTGTGCATTGGTGGGTGGGTGGCGAATCGGCAGGCAAATCTACAAGCACCCGAAGCAGCGTTTATGGTTTAGCTTGATCGGCTTGCTGACCCTGCCAGTACTCATCCTGCTGGTACCCGGAATCACCCTGCTATTTCGTGATTTCAACGAAGGCGCACGCACGCTGATGGGCTTCGGTGTACTGCTGATTTTTCTGTTCTACCTCGCCCTTCATGGCCTGGCACCGTTCCACCCACGATTGCCCTTGCTGCTGATGATCCCGCTGCTGGCAACGCTGTCGCTGTCCTTCGCCTACGGTCGCGTGATGACGATGCAGAAAGCCTTCGCCAGCCATGCGCTTTACAGCCTCAGCCACGACATCGCCGCGCACCGGGAACTGCGCGACGCCAAGCGAATTTATCTGTCGGTGAGTTATTCCGATCACTGGTTGATCGGTGCGCAGGCGACTTTCAAACAGCAGCCGGTGCTGCGTTATTTGCTCAATATCGACTATTACCTGCTTGCGGAAAACTTGCCGCGCGCAGGCATCACCAACGTGGTTGCCGAGCGAGAAAGACGCAATGCCACGCACGTCGGTTACCTGGGTTATCCGACGTTTGTGGAGAGCCAGTATTACCGGATTTATCTGATTGGCGATTACGGATTCATTGTGATGAAGGAGCCGCCGCGCCTTCACTCTCTGCATTGGTAGCGCTAACGACCATTCGTCGGAAGAGGGCCTGCGCCTGTAATTTCTGACAGTAGACCGCACCTGCCTCCTGCCTTAGTTTCAAAGCCTGACAACTGGGTGGTGGCAAGGAGTGGCGATGAAAGGATTCTCTGCGCTGATGATCGTTGGCCTTGCCGATGGCCTGATCCATTGGCAAGTGTTTTTCGTACTGTGCAGCGCTGTCGGGTTGACGCAAGCGGCGAGCAACTTTGCGGCATTTTGTGTGGCCGCAGCGTTTTCGTTTTATGTGAATGCGCTTTACACCTTTGAGCCTGGAACCTGTGTTTTCACCTACCTGCTGTTTATCGCGATGATGGGCGGGGTGAGTTTTGCTACGGGTTTATTAGCGGATACGTTCAACTGGCCAGGACTGGTGACGGTTGCTTCCTTTACCGGACTGAATCTGTTGTTGGGATACATCTTTTTCAGATTCGTGGTGTTTCGCGGGCAGCGCGTGTGAAGCGCTTGCCCGCTGGTTTATTGCGTAATGAATACCCACTGACAGTCATGCTGGATCGCTTCGCACTGGCGGGTGTGATTGTTCTTGCGTTGTGGGTGCGCCTCTATGCAATCGAGCAGCCAGGAATCTGGTACGACGAGGCTGACAGCTTGCTGTTGGCGCGGGAAGCGCCCGCTCGAATCTGGCAACTGACGGCTCTGGATGTACATCCGCCGCTTTACTACGTGCTGCTGCATTATTGGTTAATGATTTGGGGCGAAGGGGCATTGCCGATAAGGCTGACAACTCTTCAGGGATCAGGCTACCGCCAGCTCACTCGGCTCAAAACTATCCGCCCGCGCCATCTGCCACATCCGCGAGTAAAACTCGCCATTCACTTCCCCGGTGAGCAATTCCCCCGGTTTCAAAAACACATGCAACTGCGAGAACAATTTGATCTCGGTCGCCGACATGCGCCGCACCAGATGCTTGGCCGACAACTGCGAAGGATGTTCCAAACCCGCCGCCGCCAGCATTTCCGCCAGAGCCTTCAACGTATTGCGATGGAAGTTGAACACCCGCTGAGCCTTGTCCGGAACCACCAGCGCACGTTGGCGCAGGGTGTCCTGGGTGGCGACGCCGGTCGGGCATTTGTTGGTGTGGCAGCTTTGCGACTGGATGCAGCCGATGGCGAACATGAAGCCCCGGGCGGAGTTGGCCCAGTCGGCGCCGATGGCCAGGACGCTGGCGATGTCGAAGGCGCTGACGATTTTGCCGCTGGCGCCGAGTTTGATCTTGTCCCGCAGGTTCAGGCCCACCAGCGTGTTGTGGACGAACAACAGGCCTTCGCGCATTGGCACGCCGATGTGGTCGGTGAATTCCACGGGGGCGGCGCCGGTGCCGCCTTCCTTGCCGTCGACGACAATAAAGTCCGGGAGAATGCCGGTTTCCAGCATGGCCTTGGCGATGCCCATGAATTCCCACGGGTGACCCAGGCAGAACTTGAAGCCCACCGGTTTGCCGCCGGACAGTTCACGCAGTTGCTGGATGAAATGCATCAGTTCGATCGGCGTGGAAAACGCGCTGTGGCGTGACGGCGAGATGCAGTCTTCGCCCATCATGATGCCGCGGGTTTCGGCGATTTCCTTGGTGACCTTGTGCTTGGGCAAGATGCCGCCGTGGCCGGGTTTCGCGCCTTGGCTCATTTTGATTTCGATCATCCGCACTTGCGGGGTTTGTGCCTGGGCGGCGAAGCGTTCCGGGTCGAAGCGGCCGTCGGCGGTGCGGCAGCCGAAGTAGCCGCTGCCCAGTTCCCACGTCAGATCGCCGCCATTTTCCCGGTGATAGGCGCTGATGCTGCCTTCACCGGTGTCGTGGGCGAAGTTGCCGAGCTTGGCACCCTGGTTCAATGCGCGAATGGCATTGGCGCTCAGAGAGCCGAAGCTCATGGCCGAGATGTTGAACACCGAGGCCGAGTACGGCTGGGTGCACTGCGGGCCGCCAACCATTACCCGGAAACTGCTCGGGTCGCTCAATGGTGCCGGGCGCATCGAGTGGCCGATGAACTCGAAACCTGACTGATAGACGTCGATCAGCGTGCCGAACGGTTTGTCGGCGCTTTCGTTTTTGGCCCGTGAATAGACCAGCGAACGCTGGGCCCGGGAGAAGGGCAGGGCGTCGCTATCGGATTCGAGCAGGTATTGGCGGATTTCCGGGCGAATGCCTTCTACCAGATAACGAATGTTGCCGAGGATCGGGTAATTTCGGCGCACCGCGTGGGGGCTTTGCATCAGGTCGAAGATGCCGACCAGGCTGAGGATGCCGGTGACGGCTGTGATCGGCCAGAGCCAGTCGTGCTCCAGAAAGGGCAGGCTGGCGAGGGTGAATATCACGCAGACGGCAAAGAAGGCGTAGCGGCTCAGGAGTGACAGGCTCATACGGTTTCCCTGGGTTCGGACTCGGTCATTGTTTGGCAATGCTGCATCTTGCTTTTTGTGGCGAGGGAGCTCTGTGGTGAGGGGGCTTGCCCCCGTTGGAGTGCGAAGCACTCCCAGCATTCCTTCAGGCAACCGCATCAATTGGTTTCACGACTGCTTCGCAGCCGAACGGGGGCGAGCCCCCTCGCCACAATGGTTTTGCCCGAAATTACGGTTAACCATTTCAGGCATTCTGCGCCTGGAGAAATATCGAAAACAGCTCGGATTGGGATTTGATCCCCAGCTTGCTGTACATGTGTTTCTTATGGACTTTCACGGTTTCGACGGAGATTTCCAGCTTACGGGCGATTTCTTTACTGGAGCAACCGCTGAGCATCAATCGCCCGACATCCAGCTCCCGAGCGGTCAACTGCGCACCTTTGAGTTGCTGCACCGAGGCTTCCAGCTGTACCCGCCAGTCGACCTGCGGTGGTGCCGGCGCCAGGGCCACGACTTCGTTGATTTCATAGGGCAGGCGCTGGCGTAACAAACCCAGCACCCACGGCTGGATCAGCGACAGCAACGCAATCTGCTGGCCACTGAAGCGCTGCTTGCTGCCCAGCGACAGGCACAGCGTGCGGTCGCCTTCGAGTTGGCAATTGAACTGGATTTCGTCGGCCACCACATTCAGACGAAAGTAGCGCTGGTAATACTCGGTCAGCTCGAAGTGCTCGGGGGCCACTTCCGACAGGCGATAGAGCCCGGTGCGCGATTGTTCGCGGCAGGCGATGTAGAACGGGTCGAGCAGGTACAAACCGCGCAGGTAATCCTGGAACAACTGATCGGGGCTGCCGTCCTCGCCCGGGCATTCGGCGAACACCAGCGGGTGCTGATCGGCGCTGAAAAGCAACGCCACCCAGCTGTCGAAGGTCACGTATTGATCCAGCAACCGGACAAGCTGCGTCCAGAAATTGGGCTTGTCGAGGGCGTCGATCAGTTGCCCCACCGAGCGGTGCCAGGCGATGTCACTGAAGGAAAGTGTCATCGGTATACCTTGAATGGCCGGCCGGTTGCTGCTGCGCATACTGGCCCACAGAAGGCTGGCCGGCAAACTTGTCGTCCGGGCCAACGCCTTCGCGAGCAGGCTCGCGAAGGCGTCAGATCTGCCGCAGAAGTCATCTTGAAAGTGGCGAGCATTAGCCCGGCGTGGGATCCTGACGACTTTTCGCCCAAGGCTATTTACACCCCATGACACTGACATCCGCCGGTTCGTCCCGCATCATCCGCATCGCCGCTGCTCTGCTGCTTAACGCGAACGGCCAAACCCTGCTGGTTCGCAAACGCGGCACCACTGCATTCATGCAACCGGGCGGCAAAATTGAAGCGCATGAATTACCGGTGCATGCCTTGGCCCGAGAGCTGGAAGAAGAACTGGATCTGCAGATCGATCCAGCGCAGGCGACCTTCTTGGGTCAGTTCTCCGCACCTGCCGCCAACGAACCGGGTTTTGTCGTACAGGCCGAGATCTTTCAGCTGACCATCGACGCGCAAGTCACTCCGGCTGCTGAAATCGAAGAAGTGATCTGGATCGACCCGGCCACTGATCCTGCTATTGAACTGGCGCCATTGACACGGGACGTGATCCTGCCGTTTTATCGAGCCTCGTTGACCACGATCGCCTGATCAAAACAGGACCAAAGGGCTGCCCCATGATCCCGCTCCAAGACTTGCTGATTTTCGCCGCCGCTGCATTGCTGATGGTCCTGACGCCGGGGCCGAACATGATCTACCTGATCTCCCGTTCGATCTGCCAGGGGCGCAAGGCCGGCGTCACCTCATTGCTTGGCGTGGTGGCGGGGTTCTTCGTGCATTTGTTCGCTGCCGCGGCCGGTTTGACCGCGGTGTTTCTGGCCGTGCCAATGGCCTATGAAGTACTGAAATGGGCCGGCGCCCTATATCTGGTGTGGCTGGCCTGGCAGGCAGTTAAGCCCGGTGCTCGCTCGCCGTTCGAGGCCCAGCAATTGCCGCCGGATTCGTCGCGCAAACTGATCACCATGGGCTTTCTCACCAGCGCCCTGAATCCGAAGATCGCGGTGTTTTACCTGTCGGTGTTCCCGCAGTTCATCAGCCCGGAACATGGCTCGGTGTTTACCCAAAGCATTATTCTTGGCCTGACCCAGATCAGCGTGAGTTTCTGCGTGAACCTGCTGATTGCATTGTTCGCCGCCGGGATCGCCTCGTGGTTCGTCAAGAACCCGACCTGGCTCGCGGTGCAGCGTTATTTCATGGGGTTTGTGCTGTCGGCACTGGCCGTGCGGCTGATGTTTGAACAACGTAAGGCGGCTTGACCATGTGGATCGAACGACTGGATGCCAGCCATGCCCTGAACTATCGGGCGCTGATGCTTGAAGCCTACGACCTGCATCCGCAAGCGTTCACTTCCAGCGTACGCGAGCGCGCCACGATGCCGTTGAGCTGGTGGGAATCGCGGTTGACCAGCAAGCTCGACGCGGTGTTTGGCGCGTTCGAGGATAGCCAGTTGGCCGGCATCGTCGGCCTGGCCTTCGAACCCCGGGAAAAGGCCCGGCACAAGGCGACGTTGTTTGGCATGTACGTGTCTGGCACCGTCCGCCAGCGCGGGCTCGGCTTTCAACTGGTGCAGGCGGCGTTGGCTGAAGCGCAAAACCATCCGGGCCTGAGGCTGATCCAGTTGACCGTTACCGCTGGCAACGAAGCCGCGTTCAAGTTGTATCAACGCTGCGGCTTCATCCAGTACGGTTTAGAACCGTTGGCGGTGCGAGTGGGCGAGGAGTACTTCGACAAGATCCATATGTGGCGAGAAGTCTGACACCCCGACAATCCCCTGTGGGAGCGGGCTTGCTCGCGAATGCGGTCTAACATTCAACATTGATGTTGGCTGACACACCGCTTTCGCGAGCAAGCCCGCTCCAATATTTGATCGCACTTCAGGTCGATAACGATTAGCGAACCGCGCTAACCCCATCCAGCGTCGAGAATGACGTGTCCTTTGCCGTCAGCAAAAAATCGCGCATATACGGCGCGTCCAGCATGTCGGCGCGAATCCCGGCGTACAACGTCGCAAACAACCCTTTCTCGCCCAGCCGCTTGGCCTTCACGTAACCCCGTGAGCTGTATTCATGCAGCGCCCAATGCGGCATGCCGCACACGCCGCGACCGCTGGCCACCAGTTGCATCATCATCACCGTCAGTTCCGAGGTCCGGACCTGTGCCGGCTCGACGTCCGCCGGTTCCAGAAACCGCGTGAAGATGTCCAGCCGATCCCGCTCAACCGGGTAAGTGATCAAGGTTTCCGTGAGCAAATCTTCCGGCACGATATAAGCCTTGTTCGCCAACCGGTGCTGATTGGCCACCGCGAGCATTGCTTCATAGGTGAACAACGGCACATAGGTGATCCCGGCCAGTTCCAGCGGATCGGAGGTCACCACCAGATCCAGATCGCCACGGGCCAGGGCCGGCAGCGGGGCGAAGGAGAAGCCCGAGGCCAGGTCCAGTTCGACTTCCGGCCAGGCATCGCGGAACTGGTCGATGGTCGGCATCAGCCACTGGAAGCAACTGTGGCACTCGATCGCCATGTGCAGGCGCCCGGCGGTGCCGCCGGCCAGTCGCGCGATGTCGCGCTCGGCGCCACGCAGCAGCGGCAGGGTCGCGTCGGCCAGTTGCAGCAGGCGCAAACCGGCGCTGGTGAAACGCACCGGTTTGGTCTTGCGCACGAACAACGGCATGCCCATACGCTCCTCCAGTTCCTTGAACTGGTGAGACAGGGCCGACTGGGTCAGGTGCAGGCGATCAGCCGCATCCACCAGGCTATCGGCTTCGCGCAAGGCGTGCAGGGTCTTCAGGTGACGGATTTCAAGCACCGGGGGCTCCATGAGGAAAACTTGTGATGAACACGAAAAGGTTGAGTTTGTCTCATGTTGGCGGGGCTGTCGACAGGGGCTGCTCGCGGCCGCGCACATGACCACTCGGCAATCTTCATCAAACTGTCACGCAACTGTGGCAGCGCGCTTGAACAAACTTCATCAGACTCGCGCTCTACTGGGGTTCTGCGTTTCGGTGTTTTTCATGCGTGTATTTCTTTTACTGGCAGCGCTGTTGTTCGGCCTGCCGTCCTTTGCGGCGTCGCGCTGCGATGTCAATGTTCCGACCGAGCACGTCGATCTGGATCAGGTGAGCCTGGCGTACCAGAGCATCGGCCGTGCGTCCGATCCGGCGTTGCTGTTGGTGATGGGCCTGGGCGGGCAGTTGATTCACTGGCCGGACGAGGTGGTGGTTGCGTTGTGTCAGCAGGGCTTTCGGGTGATTCGCTACGACAACCGCGACGTAGGGCTGTCGACCTGGCGCCAGGCCCCGGCCAACGCCAACCTGACTTTTGAAGTGTTGCGCTACAAGCTCGGTTTGCCGGTGGCGGCGCCGTACACGCTGACCGACATGTCTGAAGATGCGCTGGGGCTGATGGACGCCTTGCACATCGAGCAATTTCACGTGTTGGGCGCGAGTATGGGCGGGATGATCGCCCAGCACCTGGCAGCGATGGCGCCGCAACGGGTCGAGAGTCTGACGCTGATCATGACCAGTTCCGGGGCTGAAGGCTTGCCGGCGCCGAGTGCGGCGTTGGTGCAGTTATTGTCGCGGCGCAGTGCACCGAATCGCGAGGTGGCGTTGGAGCAGCAAGCCGATTTGCTCGCGGCGCTTAGCAGCCCAAACGTGAGTGATGATCGAAAGCTGCTGCTGCAACAGGCTGCCGCGTCGTACGACCGGGCGTTCAACCCCGAAGGCGTGAAACGTCAGATCATGGCGATCCTCGCGGAGCCGAGCCGGGTGGCGTTACTCAACCAATTGCGGGTGCCGACGCTGGTGGTGCACGGCACGGCGGATCCGTTGTTGCCGGTGATGCACGGCGTGCACCTGGCGGCGCATATCCGTGGCAGCCAGTTGAAACTGATTCCGGGCATGGCCCATCGTTTCCAGGAAGCGTTCAAGGCGCCGTTACTGGCGGCGGTGTTGCCGTACTTGCAGGCCCACCGCGAAGACACCTCGCATTGGGCGCAGATTGAGCCGGTGGTGGGCGGGAATCTGCTGTAACCGATCGATTTGTGGCGTCTGCTCCGGCCTCTTCGCGAGCAGGCTCGCTCCCACATTGGAGAGCATTCCTTTGTGGGAGCGAGCCTGCTCGCGAAGGGGGCACCACAAACTCCGGGCCAGGTGTATCGTGCAAACTTTCCCGCACGATTTCCCCTCACGAGGTGTTTGATGAATTCCGCTTTGAAAATCGATTTCGTCAGCGACGTGTCCTGCCCCTGGTGCGTCGTTGGCCTGTACGGCCTGACCCGGGCGCTGGACCAATTGGGTGACGAAGTGCAGGCCGAGATCCGTTTCCAGCCGTTCGAGCTGAACCCGAACATGGGCCCCGACGGCCAGAACATCACCGAACACATCACCGAAAAATACGGCTCGACCGCCGAGCAATCGCAGAAAAACCGCGAGATGATCCGCGCCCGTGGCGCCGAAGTCGGGTTTGCCTTCCGCACCGACGGCAACAGCCGCATCTACAACACCTTCGACGCCCACCGCTTGCTCTATTGGGCGGGGCTGGAAGGGTTGCAGTTCAATTTGAAAGAGGCGCTGTTCAAGGCGTATTTCACCGATGGCGGCAACCCGTCCGATCCTCGCCAATTGGCGCAGATCGCTGAAAGCGTCGGGCTGGACAAGGCGCGGGCCGAGGCGATTCTGGCGTCGGACGAGTACGTCAAAGAGGTCAAAGAAGAGGAACAGCTGTGGCTATCGCGCGGGGTAAGTTCGGTGCCGACGGTGGTGTTCAACGGCCAGTACGCGGTCAGTGGCGGGCAGCCGGTGGAAGCGTTTGTTGGGGCGATCCGCCAGATCATGGCCGAATCCAAGGGCGGCACCGTTAACGGCTAGCAATGTAGCCCTGTAGGAGCTACCGAAGGCTGCGATCTTTTGATTTTTCTGTCTCTCAAGATCAAAAGATCGCAGCCTTCGCCAGCTCCTACAGGGCATGAGGGTTTTTCAGCTGTGCAGGCGTACCCAAACGCTGACGAGCACGGTCGCGGCGATCAACCAGCCTACCGCAGCCACCGCCAACGAAGCCTCCAACCGCATCCGGTCGACCATCACGTACAACGTCGCCAAATAGACGAAGTACGGAATGATCGACCACATGCCAAACACGATGGTGGTCTTCAAATCGTCTACCGAACGACCCTTTCCAACGATGTAATGCGCAATCAAGGCAAAGGTTGGAAACAGCGGCACCAAGCCTGCGATGTAGTAGTTTTTGGTTTTGGCCAGCGCGGCGAGGATCAACACCACCCCCGCGCCCAGAGCAGCCTTGAGAATCAGGTCCATCAGTGGCTCAACCCATACTTCTTAACTTTATCGAACAGCGTGGTCTTGGCCATCCCCAGTTCCAGGCTGGCCTGGGTCAGGTTGCCGCCGCTGCGTTGCAAGGCGTCGTTGAGCAAGTTGCGTTCGAAAGCTTCCACCGCTTCGGCGAAGGCCAGGCCCTGATTGCTGCCGCTGGCACCGGACTTCTTGAAGGCTGGCAGACCGAGGGCAAAACGCTCGGCGACGTTGCGCAGTTCGCGCACGTTGCCCGGCCAGTCGTGGCTCATGAGGTTGGACAGGGTCTGGTTATCCAGGTCCGGCACCGCGCGGTCAAAGCGCAGGGACGACTGCTGCAGGAAATGCTCGAACAGTTGCAGGATGTCTTCGCGACGTTCGCGCAGTGGAGGCAGTTCCAGGGTCACCACGTTGAGACGGTAATACAGGTCGCTACGGAATTCGCCGGCCTTGCTCGACTCATCCAGATCGGACTTGGTCGCTGCAATCACCCGGCAATCCACCGCCACGCTCTGGTTCGAACCGAGGCGTTCGAGGGTACGTTCCTGCAACACCCGCAGCAGTTTGATCTGCAACGGCAACGGCATGCTTTCCACTTCGTCGAGGAACAGCGTGCCGCCATCGGCGTGTTCAATCTTGCCGATCCGCCGTTTGCCAGCGCCGGTGAAGGCGTTGGCTTCGTGGCCGAAGATTTCGCTTTCGAAGAGGTTCTCTGGCAGGCCGCCGCAGTTCAGCGCGACGAATTGTTTGGTATGGCGCCGACTGAAGTCATGCAGGCAACGGGCGACCAGTTCTTTACCCGTCCCGGTCTCGCCTTCAATTAGCACGTTGGCCGAGGTATCGGCGACGTTGGCGATTAATTCGCGCAGGTTCTGCATCGCAGGCGAGCGGCCGATAATCCTGCCTTCGAGGGAATCACGCTCGGCGAGTTGCCGGCGCAGCGACGAGACTTCACGGGCCAGGCTGCGTTGTTCCAGCGCTCGCCGGGCGACGTCTACCAGACGTTCCGGGGAGAACGGTTTCTCCATGAAATCGTAGGCGCCTTTCTGCATCGCGCCGACGGCCATGGAGATGTCGCCGTGGCCGGTAATCAGCACCACCGGCAGGCTGCGATCCCGGGCCTTGAGCCGGGTCAATAATTCCAGGCCATCGATGCCCGGCAGGCGGATATCGCTGATGACGATGCCGGCAAAGTTCTCGCCGACTCGCTCCAACGCTTCTTCGGCGCTGCCCACGCCGACGCAGGGAATGTCTTCCAGGGTCAGCGCCTGTTGGCAGCCGAGCAACACATGGGGGTCGTCTTCGACGATCAGCACACTAAGGTCGTTGTTCATATTGGCTCGGCGGGAGTGGGGCTTACCAACGGTAAACTGAGGACGAAGGTGGTGCCACCGCTGGCCGGGTGTTCGACACCCAAGTGGCCGCCAGTGGCCGCGGCCAGGCTGGCGGAGAGGGTCAGGCCGAGGCCCAGGCCCTGTGCGCCGGGTTTGGTGGTGAAGAACGGTTCGAACAAATGCTTGCGCGCTTCGGCGTCGATGCCGTGGCCGTTGTCGCGCACCCGCAGGCGATATTTGCCGTCGAACTCTTCGCCTTCCAGCCACAGTTCCGGTAGCGGTTGGGCCTGCATGGCGTCGAGGGCATTGCCGATCAGGTTGACCAGAATCTGTTCAAGCCGCGTCTGGTCGATCTGCACCTGCACATCTTTGAAGTCGCGATGCGGTTGCAGGTGAGCGCTTTCCACCCGACTGCCGAGCAGTTGTAGCGCCGCGTCGACGGCTTTGCCCAGACTGGCCTGGCCCTTGTCATCGCCGCGTTTGGCGAAGGAGCGCAGGCTGGCGGTGATCCGGCCCATGCGGTCGATCAGTTCGTTGATGGTTTTCAGGTTGGTGCTGGCGACGTCCAGCTGACCGCGCTCGAGGAAGCGCACGGTGTTGCCGGACAAGGTCCGCAGCGCGGCCAGTGGCTGGTTCAATTCGTGGGCAATGCTGGTCGACATCTGGCCGATGGCCGCCAGTTTACCGGCCTGGACCAGTTCATCCTGAGCCCGGCGTAACGTCTCTTCGGCCTGGCGGCGTTCGCGGATCTGACCTTTGAGCCGTTCGTTGCTGGCCCGCAGGTCGGTGGTGCGTTCGGTAATCCGACGCTCCAGTTGATTGTTGGCTTCCTGCAAGGCTTCCCGGGCGGCGAGGCGGGTGGCGATGACCTTGCGCCGTTCGTTCCAGGCAATCAGCAGGAACGCCACCAAGGCAAACGCCACGGCCACCAGAATCCCCTGATTGATTGCTTCACGACGTAAGTCTGCCAGCGGCGTGAGCAGGGTGAAATTCCACGGGGTGTCGCTCAAGGGCCGGGTCTGGGCCAGGTAGGTGATGTCTTGTTCGTCGGAGGCCAGTTCGCTGTTGGCGGGGAACGTCAGTTTCTCCACGCCTTCGGCCAGGGTTTCGCGGGCCAGGGGTTGCAGTTCGTTCAGCGGGAACCAGTAGTACTGAAGGCTGCGGGCGAGTTTTTCCTTGGTCTCGTCGCTCAGCGGCACCACTGACTTGAGCCGCCGCGCCGGATCGCTGGAGAGAATGATGATGCCGTTCTCATCGCTGACGAAGGCTTCCAGGCGCGCGCGCTGCCAGCGTTCTTCCATGGCTTCGAGACGCACCTTGACCACCGCGACGCCGATGATCTTGCCGTGTTCTTCGAGGCCGTGAGCCAGGTAATAACCGGGTTCGCCGTTGGTGCTGCCGATGCCGTAGAACCGCCCCGGCTGGCCTCGGATGGCATTCTGGAAATAGGCACGGAAGGACAGGTCTTCACCGAGGTAACTGTCGACATCGCGCCAGTTGCTGGAGGCCAAAACGCGACCGGTGGTGTCCATCACATAGATAGCCCGACTGCGGCTGCGCCGGTTCAGGCCTTCAAGGTAATCGTTGACCGTTTGCCGGGTTTGCGGCGTTGGGTCGTCGAGCAGTTTTGAAACACTGGATTCAAGTTCCAGCAGGCTGGGCAGGTAGGTGTACTTGCTGATCTCGCTCTCGACGGCGCGGGCGTGCAGTTCCAGCTGACGCTGGCCGTTCTCGCTGAGGCTGCGAATCCCGTAGTGCTCACTGACCCAGAAGCCGATGTAACCCAACCCGATCATCAGGGCGATGACCAGCGGCGGCAGGAACAGATGGCGAATCAGACGGGGTTTCACGGCGAGTGATGGCGGCGCTGCGCGATAGAGAGTGGGGTCGCATTTCATCACAGATGCCTTGGGTCAACCACAACACAAATCTAGAAGCCACCGCCGATCCAATGTGGGAGCGGGCCTGTGGTGAGGGGGCTTGTCGGAACGCCGCATCGCCCCGTTCGGCTGCGAAGCAGTCGTAAACCCATTGCATGCGGTTTAACTTTGAAATGCCGGGGCCGCTTCGCGACCCAACGGGGGCAAGCCCCCTCACCACACAAACCCGCTCCCACAGTTGGGGAGCGGTGCCTTTCTTAGTGCTGCAAAATCTTCTCGAGGAAGTGCTGCGCACGCTCGGAGCGGGCGTTGATGTCGCCGAAGAACTCCTCTTTCGGGCAGTCTTCAATGATCTTGCCAGCGTCCATGAAGATCACCCGGTCGGCCACTTTACGGGCGAAGCCCATTTCGTGGGTCACACACATCATGGTCATGCCTTCCTGGGCCAGTTGCACCATCACGTCGAGCACTTCGTTGACCATTTCCGGGTCGAGGGCCGAGGTCGGTTCGTCGAACAGCATGACGATCGGGTCCATGGCCAGCGCACGGGCAATCGCCACACGCTGTTGCTGGCCGCCGGAGAGTTGGCCCGGATGCTTGTGAGCATGGGCCGACAAACCGACGCGCTCCAGCAATTGCAGGCCTTTCTTGGTGGCTTCTTCCTTGCTGCGGCCCAACACCTTGATCTGCGCTATGGTCAGGTTTTCGGTGATAGTCAGGTGCGGGAACAGCTCGAAATGCTGGAACACCATGCCCACCCGCGAACGCAGTTTCGGCAGGTTGGTCTTTGGGTCGGCGATGGACGTGCCATCGACGATCACGTCGCCTTTCTGGAACGGTTCGAGCGCGTTGACGCATTTGATCAGGGTCGATTTGCCTGAGCCCGACGGGCCACAGACCACAATCACTTCGCCTTTTTTGACCTCGGTGCTGCAATCAGTCAGTACCTGGAAGTCGCCATACCACTTGTTGATGTTCTTGATAGAGATCATACGGCAAACCTTTTTTGCAGACGCTTGACCAGCAGCGAGGCGGCAAAGCTGATTGTGAAGTACACGAGACCTGCGAAGATCAGGAACTCATTGGAGCGGCCGATGATGTCGCCACTGGCGCGCGAGGCATTGAGGAAGTCCACCAGGCCGACGGTGTAGACCAGCGAGGTGTCCTGAAACAGGATGATGCTTTGTTGCAGCAACAGCGGGGTCATCTTGCGAAACGCTTGCGGCAGGATGATCAAACGCATCATCTGGCCGTAGCTCATGCCCAGTGCCTGGGCTGCGCCCATCTGGCCCTTGGGAATCGACTGCACGCCAGCGCGGACGATTTCGCAGAAGTACGCCGCTTCGAACATCATGAACGCCACGATGCACGAGGTGAACGCGCCGATCGGGGTGTCTTCGCCGGTGATCCAGCGCAGCACGAACGGCACCGCCAGGTAGAACCAGGTGATGACCAGCAGCAGCGGGATCGAACGGAAGTAGTTCACGTAGGCGCCGGCAACCCGCGACAGCAGTTTGCTCGACGACAGGCGCATCAGCGCCAGGATGGTGCCGAGGATCAGCCCGCCGATGATGCCCAGCGTCATCAGTTGCAGGGTCATGACCATGCCGTTCCACAGGCCGGGCAGGGACGGAATAATGCCGCTGAAATCGAAATCCATCATTTACCCCCTACGGAGATCAGGCCGGGTACGGCGACTTTCTTCTCTATCAGGCGCATCAGCAGCATCAGGCTCATGTTCAGGGTGAAGTAGATCAGGGTCGCCAGGGTGAAGGCTTCGAACAGGTTGGCGGAGAATTCGGCAGTCTGTTTGGTCTGTGCGAGCAACTCCATCAGGCCGATCAGCGAGGCCACGGACGAGTTCTTGAAGACGTTCAGAAATTCCGAGGTAAGCGGCGGAATGATGATGCGGTAGGCCTGGGGCAGCAGCACGTTCCAGTAGATCTGCGGCAGCTTGAAGCCCATGGCACGCGCGGCGGATTCCTGGCCACGTGGCAACGCCTGAATGCCGGTGCGCACTTGTTCGCAAACCCGGGCGGCGGTGAACAGACCCAGGCACACGACAACGCTCAGGTAGGCCGAGGTGGTCGGGTTCAGGTCTTGCTTGTACCAGTCCTGCAGGTTTTGCGGCAGCAGATCGGGCACCAGGAAGTACCAGATGAACAGCTGAACCAGCAGCGGCACGTTACGGAAGAGTTCGACGTAGCAGGTCGCGATGCCCGATACGACGCGGTTCGGTACGGTGCGCATGACACCCAGGATCGAGCCCAGCAGCAAGGCAACAATCCACGCCACGACGGCGATGGCGATAGTCCAGCCCAAACCGGAGATGTACCAGTCGAGATAGGTCTCGCTGCCCACGCCGGTGGACTTGAAGAACACGCCCCAGTCCCAGTTGTAATTCATTAGGGTCTCCCCTCGGATCGATCAATGTACAAGTGCCCGCTTGGGGAAGCTCCGTTCCCGCCCAACCTGGGTGGCCTGTGTGGTACAGGCCACTAAGATCAGGCACACGCGATCGGCTCGACAACCACCGGTTCGAGTGTTTCCAGAAAATGCCAGCAGGGAATGACAACCACCTGAAAGGGCAGGCGCCCTCTCAGGAGATAGGGTTAGTCAGAAATCAGGATTTTTTGTCGTCAGCCGCTTTGTCGGTCGGGCTGGCGATCAGCTTCTTGAGTTCGTCGCTCATCGGGAAGTTCAGGTTCAGGCCCTTAGGCGGGATTGGCTGCATGAACCATTTTTCGTAGATCTTGTTGATCTCGCCCGACTTGTAGGTGGCTACGATCGCGTCGTCTACAGCCTTCTTGAATGGTTCGTCGCCCTTGCGGACCATGCAGCCGTAGATTTCGTAGGACTGTGGAGTGCCGGTAACGGCCCAGTCATCAGCCTTCTTGGCCTTGGCCGCTTCACCCGCCAGCAAGGCGTCGTCCATCATGAAAGCAACAGCGCGGCCCGATTCCAGCATCTGGAAGGACTCGCCGTGGTCTTTGGCGGAGATGACGTTCATGCCCATCTGCTTGTCGGCGTTCATCGACTTGAGGATGCGCTCGGACGTGGTGCCCGCGGTGGTCACGACGTTCTTGCCCTTGAGGTCGGCGAAATCCTTATACACGGAATCTTTCTTCGTCAGCAGGCGGGTGCCGATTTCGAAGATGCCGACGGAGAAGTCAACTTGCTGCTGACGCTCGATGTTGTTGGTGGTGGAGCCGCACTCGACGTCCACGGTGCCGTTTTGCACCAGCGGGATACGGGTTTGCGAGGTGACCAGGTTGTATTTGACCTGCAGGTTTGGCAGGTCGAGGTCTTTCTTGATCGCTTCGACGATGGCCAGCTGGATGTCGTGGGAGTAGCCGACCGGTTTGCCGGACGCATCAGCGATGTAGGAAAAAGGAATAGAGGCGTCGCGATGACCCAGAGTGATGGTGTTCGACTCTTTGATCTTCTTCAGTGTGCCGGTGAGTTCGGCAGCGAAAACTGGAGTGGTAATCAGAGCGGCAGCAATGGCTGCGCCCAGGATATGGGGAACGATGCGCATCAAATTTTCCTCGACATTGTTTTTTTTATGGAGCCAGTTCGTCGGCCCTTTTGTGCTTCGAGTGCCTGGGTGCTCCTGAAGATTGGGCACGGCAGTACATTCGTCCCAGAGTGTAGAGCATGACTCGTGCCAGGCCAGTCTGATGTAGTTAAGTGGATGATTTATAACGTTATTAAAGTTTTGTGATGGTTTGTTTGGGCATAACTGATCCGGTTTACCGAATCGACCGGGAAGTCGCGTTCGGAAAACCGAACGAGCAACAGCCCCTCACCCTAGCCCTCTCCCGGAGGTAGAGGGGACTGACCGCCGCGATTGGGAGAGATGCACCGACGTGAGATACCGAGTCGAACGCAGATTGGGAATCCCACTGAGATCGGCTCCCTTCCCCCTCTACCCCTTGGGGGAGAGGGCTGGGGTGAGGGGGAAAAATTCAACTGACCCAATCAGATATTGAAGAATCCACACAACAAAAAGCCCCTGAATCTCACGATTCAGGGGCTTTCGTATAACCGGATTCCCGATCAGGCCGCTTCGATCTTGCTGCGGTTCTGCTCGACCTTGCTCAGGTAGTCCGCGAGCTTCTGCTGTTCGGCTTCGGTGGTGAACAACCCCAGTTTGCTGCGGCGCCACAGAATGTCGTGAGCGGTGGTTGCCCACTCTTCGCTGCACAAGTAATCGACTTCGCGGGTGTAGAGACCGCCGCCGATGTGTTCACCCAGGTCGCTGAGGCTCTGCACGCCTTCGAGCATGCGCCAGGTGCGGCTGCCGTAGCTGGTAGCCCAGCGGCGGGCGATTTCGGTGGGCACCCAGTCGAACGTGTCGCGGATCCGTGCGCTCAAGGCTTGCGGGGTGGTCATGTCTTCGCCGCCGGGCAGGGTGGCCGTCGCGGTCCAGCTTGGCTTGATCTGCGTGAAGTACGGCGCCAGTTGAGCCAGCGCCGACTCGGCCAGTTTGCGATAGGTGGTCAGCTTGCCGCCGAACACCGACAGCAGTGGTGCTTCTTCGCCACTGCCCGACAACGCCAGGGTGTAGTCGCGGGTCACGGCCGATGGATTGTCTGACTCGTCATTGCACAGCGGACGCACACCGGAATAGCTGTGCTGGATGTCCTCGCGGCTGACTTGCTTCTTGAAGTGGGCGTTGACCACTTTGAGCAGATAATCGGTTTCGCCTTCGGTGATCGCCACGGCAGCCGGGTCGCCGGTGTACTCGCGGTCGGTGGTGCCGATCAGGGTGAAATGGTTCAGGTACGGAATGGTGAACACGATGCGCTGATCTTCGTTTTGCAGGATATGCGCGTGTTCGCCTTCGTACAGTTTTGGCACGATCAGGTGGCTGCCCTGGATCAGGCGGATACCGTACGGCGAATCCATTTTCAGGTCGTCACGAATGAACTTGGCGACCCACGGGCCGGCGGCGTTCACCAGCGCCTTGGCGCGGATCGAAAACAGGCTGCCGTCAGCACGTTCCAGATTCAGGTGCCACAGGCCCTTGGCGCGACGGGCGCTGACGCAACGGGTCTGGGTGTGAACGTGGGCACCTTTCTCGCGAGCGGCCATGGCATTCAGGACCACCAGGCGGGCATCGTCGACCCAGCAATCGGAGTATTCGAAGCCTTTGGTGATTTCGCTTTTCAGCGGGCTGTCCGGACCGAACTTCAGGCTTTTCGAGCCTTCGAGTTTTTCACGTTTGCCCAAGTGATCATAAAGGAACAGGCCGGCGCGGATCATCCACGCAGGGCGCAGGTGCGGGCGATGTGGCAGCACGAAGCGCATCTGCTTGACGATGTGCGGGGCCTTGGCCAACAGCACTTCGCGCTCGGCCAGGGCTTCGCGTACCAAGCGGAATTCGTAATGTTCGAGGTAGCGCAGGCCGCCGTGGATCAGCTTGCTGCTGGCGGACGAGGTGTGGCTGGCCAGATCGTCCTTTTCACAAAGGAACACCGAAAGACCGCGACCGGCGGCATCCGCTGCAATCCCCACACCATTGATCCCACCACCGATGACGGCGATATCGTAGACCTCGGCGAGAGGGGGAGTAGGCAAGGTAGAAGTGGGCATCGGCTGGCCTCGGGCTTTTATGATTTTCGATATTTGAATTCGAACATTAATGTTCATTTGCGAAAATGGTAGCCCATAAAGGCGCCCACAGCTAGTCAACTTCGATTGAAAATACTGATCGAAGGGCCATTAAAGGAAAATTTACGAACATGGGATGCGCTTAATGGCGCGAGAGGTGTGTTGTTTGAGTGATCGCTTTCGCTACCAGGCTCGCCCCCACAGTTTGAAATGCATTCCAGTGTGGGAGCGAGCCTGCTCGCGAAAGCGTCGGTACAGCCAATGAAGATAAGAAGGGTTAAACCACTTCCAGCCGAATCTTGTGCTGACTCAACAGCTGCGCCAGCGCCGGAACGGGCTGCTGATCAGTCACCAGGCAATCAATCAAACTGATCGGCCCCAAACGAATCATGGCATTGCGCCCGAATTTGCTGGAGTCCGCCGCCAGAATCACTTTCCGGGCGTTGGCGATGATCGCCTGGGACACCCGCACTTCCTGGTAATCGAAGTCCAGCAGGCTGCCGTCTTCATCGATACCACTGATGCCGACGAGGGCGAAATCAACCTTGAACTGGTTAATGAAGTCGACACTCGCCTGGCCCACCACACCGCCGTCACGCCGCACGTTACCGCCGGTCAGCAGGACATCGAAATCGTCCTTGGCACTGAGCATTGAGGCGACGTGCAGGTTGTTGGTGATGATTTTCAGGTGATTGTGGTTGAGCAGCGCCCGGGCAATCGATTCGGTGGTGGTGCCGATATTGATGAACAGCGAGGCGTGATCGGGGATCTGGGCCGCAATGGCTTCGCCGATACGCTGCTTTTCATCGCGCATCTGGTCGGCGCGCATGGCGTAGGCGGTGTTTTCGACACTGGAGTCGTAGGCTGCGCCGCCGTGGTAGCGACGCAATAAATTGGCTTCCGCGAGCTGATTGATATCGCGGCGAATGGTTTGCGGTGTAACGACGAACAGCGTAGCCATTTCCTCGATGCTGACATAGCCGCGTTCGCGGACCAGCTCGAGGATTTGCTGCTGACGGGGAGGCAGATTCATGGGGCTTCCTTTGGGCTGCCGTGCAAAATTTGCCCATGATGCCGCAGGAATCTGCTCCCTACCAGTTACATACCGATACGAGTACTTACGTTGGCTTATTCAGCGCCTTCATGAGGTTCCCAGTCGCGGGTGCGGCTGACGGCTTTTTTCCAGCCTGCATAGAGTTTTTCCTTCGCGGTTTCTTCCAGGGCCGGTTCGAATTCGCGTTCGATGACAGCCTTGCCGCGCAACTCGTCCAGGCTGCCCCAGAAACCGCACGCCAGGCCGGCCAGGTAAGCGGCGCCCAGTGCCGTGGTTTCGCGCATTTGCGGACGCTCAACGTGCGTGCCGAGGATGTCGGCCTGGAACTGCATCAGGAAGTTGTTCGCTACCGCACCGCCATCCACGCGCAGGGCTTTCAGGCGTTCGCCGGAGTCCTGTTGCATGGCGTCGAGCACGTCACGGGTCTGGTAGGCGATCGATTCGAGTGCGGCACGAATGATGTGATCCACGCGTACGCCGCGAGTCAGGCCGAACAGTGCGCCACGGGCATACGGGTCCCAGTACGGAGCGCCCAGACCGGTGAAGGCCGGCACCAGGTACACGCCGTTGCTGTCCTTGACCTTGCTGGCGAAGTATTCGGTGTCGGTGGCATCGGCGATGATTTTCAGTTCATCACGCAGCCACTGCACGGTCGAACCACCGTTGAACACCGCGCCTTCCAGCGCATAAGCCACTTCGCCGCGAGGGCCGCAAGCGATGGTGGTCAGCATGCCGTGCTTGGACTTCACGGCTTTGTCGCCGGTGTTCATCAGCAGGAAGCAACCGGTGCCGTAGGTGTTTTTCGCCTGGCCTGGCTCGACGCACATTTGGCCGAACAGGGCAGCCTGCTGGTCGCCGGCAATACCGCCGATGGCGATGCCGCTTTTGGTGTGGCCGTAGATTTCGGACGACGACTTCACTTCCGGCAGCATTTCGCGCGGGATATCCAGCACGTCCAGCATCTTCGCATCCCACTCCAGGGTGTGGATGTTGAAGAGCATGGTGCGAGAGGCGTTGGTGTAGTCAGTGACGTGGACTTTGCCGCCGGTAAATTTCCAGATCAGCCAGCTGTCGATGGTGCCGAACAGCAGTTCGCCGTTGCGCGCACGTTCACGGCTGCCTTCGACGTTGTCGAGGATCCACTTCAGCTTGGTGCCGGAGAAGTACGGGTCGGTGACCAGGCCGGTGGTGTCGCTGATGTATTGCTCGTGGCCATCGCGTTTGAGCTGTTGGCAGATCTCGGTGCTGCGGCGGCACTGCCAGACGATCGCGTTGTAGATCGGGCGGCCGGTGGTCTTGTCCCAGACCACGGTGGTTTCGCGCTGGTTGGTGATGCCGATGGCCGCCACCTGGTCATGATGCAGGCCGGCTTGAGCCAGGGCCTCGACCATCACGGCACTTTGGGTCGCGAAAATTTCCATCGGGTCATGCTCGACCCAGCCGGCTTGCGGGTAGTGCTGGGCGAATTCACGTTGTGCGGTGCAGACCACGTTCGCGTCGCGGTCGAAAATGATCGCGCGGGAGCTGGTCGTACCCTGATCGAGGGCAATGATGTAGTTCTTATTCTGAATGTCGGTCATGTCGATTGCCTTGGACGAAATAAGGAGGTGAGGTCAGGCGCGCGATCAAATGGGCAGGATCGCGCGCCAACGGTATCAAGAGGTTCTTGGTTTGCCGTCAATGGCCGGTGTTGCGTCCTTTGTAGCAGGTTCGGGAGTCGGCAGATGACGGGCAATCAGCCCGCGATAGCCAGCAGCACCGAGGCAGGCACCGACAATCGGTGCAAAAATCGGAATCAGGAAGTACGGGATATCGCGTGCGCCGGTGAAGGAAACTTCACCCCAGCCTGCGAAGAAAGTCATTAGCTTGGGACCGAAGTCACGTGCCGGGTTCATCGCGAAACCGGTGAGCGGGCCCATCGAGCTACCAATCACCGCAATCAACAGGCCGATCAGCAGCGGCGCCAGCGGACCCTTTGGCAAGCCGTTGTTGTCGTCGGTCAGGGACATGATCACGCCCATCAGGATGGCGGTGATGATCATTTCAACCAGGAACGCCTGGGCAGTGGACAGGGCCGGGTTCGGGAAAGTGGAGAACACCGACGCCAACTCAAGGCTTGCTTGAGTGCCACGCACCATGTGGTGAGTTTGTTCGTAATCGAGGAATAGATTGCTGTAGAGCGTGTAAACCAACAGCGCGCCGCAGAATGCACCAGCGATTTGGGAAAGGATGTAGAAGGGCAGTTTGCGCTTTTCGAAGTCAGCGAAAATGCTCAGGGCGATACTGACTGCAGGATTGAGGTGAGCCCCGGAAACCCCGGCGGTCAGGTAGATCGCCATGCTGACGCCTACGCCCCAAATGATGCTGATTTCCCATAGACCAAAACTGGCACCCGCGACCTTGAGCGCGGCAACGCAACCCGTACCAAAAAAGATCAATAGTGCAGTACCCAGGAACTCGGCCATGCATTGGCTCGAGAGCGACGGTTGTTTCAAAGCAGTTGTCATCGAAAACCTCATTTTTTTGTTGTTGTCTGGCGCTTTATCATCTTGGTCAAAGCGCGATTTTCACCGAGGCAGGATCCCCATCCTGATCTTGGTTTACTGCCGAGTACTACTTCGGGATCATTCCTACAGTATTCGCATTCGAAAAAATATAGACAAGAAACGCTGATGTCAAAGGTCGAAAGTGAACCATCAGTCACAATAAAACTATTGGCGCTGTGAATGATCCTCGACGAGGGCCGATTATCGATCTTCTGAAAAGGCTGCAGGCCGCGGGAAACGCGGCGCTGGACTAGAGCCTTTTGTTATCTGATCGCCTAGAATCCGGCGCAGGATTTTTCTGCCACTGCCGAGCCTGGAGCTGCCATGACCCCTGCGTTGGACTTGTTGAAAAAGTTCGTGCCGAACATCGCGTGCACAGTTACGAACATGACCCGAAGGCCGCGTCCTACGGGCTGGAGGCCGCGGAAAAACTCGCGCTGGAGCCTGCGCAGGTGTTTAAGACGCTGCTCGCGGCCAGTGAGAAAGGCGAATTGCTGGTGGCAGTGGTGCCGGTCGTCGGAAGTCTCGACCTCAAAGGTCTGGCTCACGCGGCAGGGGTGAAAAAGTCGAGATGGCGGACCCGGCGGCGGCCCAGCGCTCCACCGGTTATTTGTTGGGGGGCATCAGTCC
Source organism: Pseudomonas sp. TH15 (assembly GCF_016651105.1). Classification (GTDB taxonomy): domain Bacteria; phylum Pseudomonadota; class Gammaproteobacteria; order Pseudomonadales; family Pseudomonadaceae; genus Aquipseudomonas. Next base: position 671,467 of record NZ_JAEKEL010000002.1, on the reverse strand, counting down.
GCTGGGTCAGAAGAAACGTCTGCGTACCTTCATTGATAATTCCGCTCAGGCCTTTGCGACTATTTATGTCAGCGCCGGTCGACGTGGCCTGGAAGTCGAATTGGCTCCTGCTGTGCTGGCCGAGCATACCCAGGCCGAATTCGCCGACATTGGTCGCGCATGAGAATAACCTCGGCTGTATGAAGAAAATTGGCGGGTTCTGTCACTGGCGTTGATCCGAGCAGCGCTGCATGCTCTGCCGACTGACTTAGGGAGTCAGTTATGCAGCTTGAATTTCATCAGGTCGACGCGTTCAGTGATCGGCCGTTCAGTGGTAACCCGGCGATGGTGTATCGCCTCGATGCCTGGCTCGCCGATGAGCTGATGCAGAAAATCGCCGCCGAACACAACCTCGCCGAAACCGCCTTCGTGGTACGTGAAGGCCTGGTCTGGCATATCCGCTGGTTTACCCCGGCAACCGAAGTGCCGCTGTGCGGGCATGCGACCCTGGCCAGTGCGTTCGTGCTGTTTGAAATCTATAAAGAACCGGCCGAACGCCTGGACTTCATCTGCAAGTCCGGCCCGCTGAGTGTCAGCCGCGAAGGCGAGCGGTTGTGGCTGGACTTCCCGGCGCGAGTGCCGACGGAAGTCGGCGTGACCCTTGACGTCGAGCGCGTCCTGGGCGTGGAGGCGGTGGATGTGCTGGGTTCGAACGAGCTGTTGGTGGTGCTGGAATCCGAGCAGGCCGTGCTCGATTGCAAACCAGACATGACTGCCCTGGCGAAACTGCCATGGCCCGGTGCAATCGTCACCGCCAAGGGAGGCAAGCATGACTTTGTGTCCCGGTACTTCGCGCCAGCAATCGGCATCAACGAAGACCCTGTGACCGGCTCAACCCATTGCAGTTTGATTCCGTACTGGTCGAAGCGCTTGGGCAAGTCGAGTCTGACGGCGTATCAGTGCTCGGCGCGCGGCGGTGAGTTGTTTTGTCGGCTGGAAGGGGATCGGGTGAAGATCGGGGGGAATGCGACGCTGGTCGTGAGCGGAACGCTGCACCTCGGCTGACCCAAATCTAATGTGGGAGCGGGCTTGCTCGCGAAAGCGGACTGTCAGTCGACATCATCATTGACTGATACACCGCTTTCGCGAGCAAGCCCGCTCCCACATGGGTCCGTGTTTTTCAGCTAACGGTGCTGTACCGCCGCACGCCGGATTCGACCAGCGGAATCTGCGCCGCCGTGCTGCCAGATGCCTGGAACAGCACCAGATGCTCAGCCGCCACACGAATGCCCACTTGAGCACCTACCTCATGGTCGGCATGGCTCGGGAAGATCGATTCCAGCTGTGCGCCGGTTGGCATCTGCAAGCGGTACAAGGTCGACGCACCGAGGAACGTCTTGCCAACAATGCGTGCTTTCAAGGTGCTGTCCGGCGCATAAACGATATCGTCCGGGCGCAACAACACATCCACCGCGCCGCCAGTTGGCCAGGTGTAGGCGCGATTGCCGCGCAACTCACCGAGCTCGGTCTGCACCGACTCCGGGCTGCTTAGCTGGCCACGAATGAAGTAGCCCTGGCCAATAAAACTGGCCACAAACGGTGTCAGCGGTTCGTGATACAGGTTGTAGGGAGTGTCCCATTGTTCCAGGCGACCTTCCTTGAAAACCCCGACATGATCGCTGACAGCGAAAGCTTCTTCCTGGTCGTGAGTCACTAGAATTGCACTGGTGCCACGGGCCTTGAGAATGTCGCGTACTTCATGGCTGAGCTTGCGCCGCAATTCGCCATCGAGGTTGGAGAACGGTTCGTCGAGCAGCAACAGTTGCGGCCCCGGCGCCAGGGCGCGGGCCAGGGCAACGCGTTGCTGCTGGCCACCGGACAACTCGTGGGGAAAGCGCTTGCCGAGGTTCTTCAGGTTGACCAGTTCCAGCAACTCTTCGGTGACGCGATCCTTTTGCGGATGCTTGCGAATCCCGAAGGCAATGTTCTCGGCCACGCTCAAATGCGGGAACAGTGCGTAGTCCTGGAAGACCATGCCGATCCGGCGTTTCTCCGGGGCGAGGGTGAAACCGGCGCTGGAGATGGTCTCGCCAGCCAGCTGGATTTCACCTTCGTGCACCGGTTCAAAACCAGCGATGGCCCGCAGGGTGGTGGTCTTGCCGCAGCCCGAAGAGCCCAGCAGACAGCCGATGTCGCCGGCATTCAAGTGCAGGTTGAGGTTCTGCACAACTCGCTGGTCCTGATAGCCGCAGGCAAGGTTGCGCAGGTTGAGCAGTAATGGCTGACTCATGCGTGGTGGTACGCCGGCGCGACCAGAAACTCCAGCAGGGCTTTTTGTGCGTGCAGACGGTTTTCCGCCTGGTCCCAGGCAACGGAGCGCGGGTCATCCAACAGATCGACGCTGATTTCTTCGCCACGGTGGGCCGGCAGGCAATGCATGAACAGCACATCCGCAGCGGCTTGGTCGAGCAGGGCGCGGTTGACCTGGAACGGTGCGAACAGCTTCAGGCGCTTGGCGGTTTCTTCTTCCTGGCCCATGGAGGTCCAGACGTCAGTGCTGACCAGGTGGGCGCCGCGCACGGCATCCAGAGGATCGCGGACAATGGTCACACGATCGCCGGCCTTGGCCACGAATTCAGCGTTTGGTTCGTATCCTTCCGGGCAGGCAATACGCAACTGGAAGTCGAACTGGATCGCGGCTTCTATATAGCTGTTGCACATGTTGTTGCCGTCGCCGATCCAGGCCACGGTCTTGCCCTGGATCGAGCCGCGATGCTCAAGGAAGGTTTGCATGTCGGCCAGCAACTGGCACGGGTGCAAGTCATCGGACAGGCCGTTGATCACCGGTACGCGGGAGTTGGCGGCAAATTCAGTGAGGGTGCTGTGGGCGAAGGTACGGATCATCACCGCGTCGAGCATGCTCGACATGACAATCGCGCAGTCGCCGATCGGCTCGCCACGACCCAGTTGGGTATCGCGCGGCGACAGGAAAATCGCCTGGCCGCCGAGCTGGATCATGCCCGCTTCGAAGGAGATGCGAGTACGGGTCGAGGACTTCTCGAAAATCATCCCCAGGACACGGTTTTTCAAAGGCTCGAACAGTACGCCGCGGTTACGCAGGTCTTTGAGCTCAACGCCTCGACGGATCACGCTGACCAGCTCTTCGGGCGTGCAATCCATCAGGGAGAGAAAGTGCCTTGCGCTCATCATTGACTACCTTTTTGCTACAGACCGCAGATGCTCAAAGCCTTGTTTAATTGAAAAACGGGCGAGACCTGCGGCGTAAGCCGCACGGGGCGACGAAATAGGGGAAGGCGCGATCTTATAATTAAATGTCGCGTCTTACCAATAGGGCTACAGTTTTTAGGGGAGTTCAGAGGGGCTACGGGGTGACCGCAGTAGCGCTTTTGAAGCCTGTTTCCTGAAAGCAGCCCGTCATTTGTACACCGGGCTCATCGGGCATTGCAATCAAACGGGGCGGGGACGGCATAGCGATAGTCGGTTTCTGACCTATGATTCGTGATACGTAGTGGCACTGTGTCTCGTCTGAAACATTTGCTAATGCAAAGTGCTGGGTTATAACTACCTCACGAGCGACGCAGGAAGGCTTAAGAATGGAATCGAAAGAACAGCAATTGATGGCACTACTCGGTCTCACGGCCCGCTCCCTGACTCACCTCACGGCATCCATGACCTCAATGTCCTTTGAGTTGATGCGCAGTGACGACGAAGTGACAAAGGCCGCCGGTCGCCGGATGATCGACCGCATGGCCACCATCAGCACCGGGCTCGATGAGCATTGGCGGCTGATCGGCGAACTCACCGGCGTGCATGTCGCCCACGAGGAGATCGAAACCGTCCAGGAAATTCAGATGCAGTTGCCTCCCCGGTTGCCGCCGAACTGATTCCCCGCGGCCATCGGCTGGCCTGATGGTTGCCGATTCACAAGACGAACGTCGCTGGCGCAGCGACGGGGCAGGCGCCATAGTTTTGTTCCCGCGGCCGATATTGCCCGCCCAGAACAAAACAGAGACTGGCCATGACCAAGACTCTCCATCACCGTGCCTGCCACCTGTGTGAAGCCATTTGCGGCCTGACCATCGAAACCACCGAGGCCGAAGGTCGCGTGCAGATCACCTCGATCAAGGGTGATCCGCAGGATACGTTCAGCCGCGGGCACATCTGCCCCAAAGCCGTAGCCCTGCAAGACATCCAGAACGACCCGGATCGCTTGCACCAGCCGATGCGCCGGGTCGGCAGCGAATGGCAGGCCATCGCGTGGGAAGACGCCTTCAACCTTGTAGCCGAACGCTTGGCTGCGATTCAGGCGCGTCATGGACAGAACTCGGTGGCGGTTTATCAAGGCAACCCCAGCGTGCACAACTATGGGCTGATGACTCACAGCAATTACTTTCTTGGCCTGCTGAAAACCCGTAACCGATTTTCTGCGACCTCGGTCGATCAGTTGCCTCATCACCTGACCAGCCATTTGATGTACGGCCACGGCTTGCTGTTGCCGATTCCGGATATTGATCACACCGATTTCATGTTGATCCTGGGCGGTAATCCGTTGGCGTCCAACGGCAGCATCATGACCGTGCCGGATGTGGAGAAGCGGCTGAAAGCGATTCAGGCCCGGGGCGGCAAAGTAGTGGTGGTTGATCCACGCCGCAGCGAAACGGCAGCGATTGCCGATCAGCATCTGTTCGTGCGACCCGGTGGCGATGCGGCGTTGTTGTTCGGGATGCTCAATACGTTGTTTGCCGAAGGCCTGACCCGAGACAGCCATTTGCCAGTGGATGGTCTAGACGAGGTGCGTGCGGCGGTCGCGGGCTTCACGGCCGAGGTCATGAGCCCACTGTGCGCCGTTCCCGCCGAGCAGATTCGCCAATTGGCCCGAGACTTTGCGGCAGCGCCGACGGCGGTCTGCTACGGCCGCATGGGGGTTTCGACTCAAGCCTTCGGTACGTTGTGCCATTGGGTGGTGCAGTTGATCAACCTGGTGACCGGCAACCTCGACCGGGTCGGCGGTGCACTGTGCACTGAGCCGGCGGTGGATCTGGTGGCGTCGACTTCGGGTGGGCATTTCAATCTATGGCAGAGCCGGGTGTCCGGACGTCCCGAGTTCGGCGGCGAATTGCCGGTGTCGGCGCTGGCCGAGGAGATGCTCACCGGCGGGGAAGGGCAGGTTCGTGCGCTGATCACCGTGGCCGGCAATCCGGTGTTGTCGACGCCCAATGGCCGGCAACTGGAGCAAGCGCTGGACGGGCTGGAGTTCATGGTCAGCATCGACCTCTACATCAATGAAACCACCCGTTACGCCGACCTGATCCTGCCGTCGACCTCAGCCCTGGAAAACGATCACTACGACACCACGTTCAACATGTTTGCCGTGCGTAACGTCACGCGCTTCAACCGGGCGATCCTCGCCAAGCCGGAGGGCGCGCTGCATGACTGGGAAATTTTCGTCGGTCTGGCCAAGGCCTTTGCCGCGAAGACCGGCAAGGAGCTCAAACCGACCATTGCCCCGGCACAAATGATCGACCGTGGCTTGCGGATGGGGCTGTACGGCGATGCGTCGGAGCACAAGTTGTCGCTGGAGTCTTTGTTCGATCATCCTCACGGCGTTGATTTGGGCGCGCTCAAATCCAACCTGGCACCACGGCTCAAAACCGCGAACCAACATGTCCAGGCCGCGCCGGCAGCGATCCTTGCAGATCTGGCCCGGTTTGCATCGCTGCAAGCACCGGCTGCTGATGAACTGTTGATGATTGGCCGACGGCATGTGCGCAGCAACAACTCGTGGATGCACAACTATCACCGTCTGGTGAAGGGCAAGCCGCGGCATCAACTGTTGATGCATCCGGATGACCTCAGCAGTCGTGGGCTTAGCGATGGGCAGCGAGTACGGGTCAGTTCGCGGGTTGGCGTGATCGAAGTTGAGGTGCTCGGCAGTCTGGATATGATGAGAGGCGTGGTCAGCCTTCCGCACGGTTGGGGCCATGCGCGCCCAGGCGTGCAGATGACGATTGCCAGCAGCCAGCCCGGGTCTAGCGCCAATGACCTGACTGACGAATGTCAGCTCGACGAGTTGTCGGGGAATGCGGCGCTCAATGGTGTGCCGGTGACCGTGGCAGCCGCTTGAGCGTGTCTGTCGGGGAGACCGAGCATGGCGCTCGGGTTTCCGTTACAATGCGCCACCGTGCCGACCCTTGAGTCGGAAAGTTCAGCCGAGGTGCTCCATGGATATCATCGAAACGATTAAAGAGCAGATTGCTAACAACACCATTCTGCTTTACATGAAAGGCTCGCCGAATGCCCCGCAGTGTGGCTTCTCCGCAAAAGCCGCGCAGGCCGTGATGGCATGTGGTGAAAAGTTTGCTTACGTGGACATCCTGCAGAACCCGGAAATCCGCGCCAACCTGCCAAAGTACGCGAACTGGCCAACCTTCCCGCAACTGTGGGTCGGTGGTGAGCTGGTCGGCGGTAGCGACATCATGACCGAGATGGCTGCAGACGGTTCGCTGCAAACCACCATCAAGGCTGCTGTCGAAGCTGCTGCTGCGACCAAGACCGAAGCCTAAAGCGCAGGCTCCCTTGTAGGAGCTGCCGAAGGCTGCGATCTTTTGATCTTCAAGATGTAAAAAAGCCCCGCCTCTCGAAAGAAGGCGGGGCTTTTTATTGCACTTAAGAAGTTACTGCACTATTGCGGCTGCAATCGCCAAGATCGCAGCCTGCGGCAGCTCCTACTCTTCGCCCATCTGCGATTGCAGATAGTTCTCAAGACCGACTTTATCGATCAGGCCCAGTTGGGTTTCCAGCCAGTCGATATGTTCTTCTTCGGATTCAAGAATATCTTCAAGCAGTTCACGGCTGCCGAAGTCGCCGACGGTTTCGCAATGCGCGATCGCGACCTTGAGATCCGCATGACCGGTGCGCTCGATACGCAGGTCACACTCAAGCATTTCCTTGGTGTGCTCGCCGATGTGCAGCTTGCCCAGGTCCTGGACGTTCGGCAGGCCTTCAAGGAACAGAATTCGCTTGATCAGCTTGTCGGCGTGCTTCATCTCATCGATGGATTCTTTGTACTCGTGCTTGCCAAGCTTGTTCAGGCCCCAATCTTCGTACATGCGCGCATGCAAAAAGTATTGATTGATCGCGACCAGCTCATTGGCAAGGATCTTGTTGAGATGCTGGATGACTGTAATGTCGCCTTTCATGATGGGGTCCTGCCCTTTATTAACTGACTATAAGGCAGAGTTTGAGCCGCGTATTTAAGAGTGTCAAACCTAAGTTATTGAAACTTATATGAAAATTAATCGGAATAAGAATGTTTGTGTTCCGCGTCTAGTACCTAAGCGGTTGATTTTCAGGCATAAAAAAACCGGACATGAGTCCGGTATTTTGAAATACGGTAATTACGCAGCAGTAAATTCAACAGGAAATGGAATAGCGGCCTGGGCCGTTTGCAGCTTGGTCAGGGTTTCACGCACCACTTCCTTGGCAAGGCAGGCGCATTTACCGCATTGACTGGCTACGCCGGTGGCCTGACGGACTTCCTTGTAGCTGCAGCAACCTTCATAGATTGCATCGCGGATTTGACCGTCGGTGACGCCAGTGCAGAGGCAGACATACATAAAGTGAGAACCGTCGCTGGTTGTGACTCAATTGCGATGGATCTTAATGTTAACGAGAATGATTGTCAAAGTGGTTTCTGAAAGCTTTGCGTTATAAGTGCACATGACTGACGAACGGTTTTCCCGCTGGGCAATCCGCCAGTAAGCGTGGCGAGGGCAAATGAACCCGCCAGTGAAAAACCGTTAAGGACAGCTCAAATGTGCCGTGTATGATGTTCGGTCCTTGCGAAGCAGGTTCGTGTCACAGGGATGTCGCTTGAGGGTGGCAAGCTGACGCGGACCCAGTGCTTCACGTTATTTTGACCAGGAGATATCCAATGAGCGTACTCGTAGGCAAACAAGCCCCTGACTTCACCGTACCGGCCGTACTCGGCAATGGCGAAATCGTAGACAGCTTCACCCTGTCGTCGGCCATCAAAGGCAAATACGGCCTGGTGTTCTTCTACCCACTGGACTTCACCTTCGTTTGCCCATCCGAGCTGATCGCGCTGGACAACCGCATGGGTGACTTCGCAGAGCGCAACGTGGAAGTGGTCGCGGTGTCGATCGACTCGCACTTCACTCACAATGCATGGCGCAACACCCCGGTGAACAATGGCGGTATCGGCCAGGTTCGCTACACCATGGCTGCCGACATCAAGCAGGAAATCATGAAGGCCTACGACGTTCAGTCCGCTGACGGCGTGGCATTCCGTGGCGCGTTCCTGATCGACGACAAAGGCGTTGTCCGCTCGCAGATCATCAACGACCTGCCGCTGGGCCGTAACATGGAAGAGCTGATCCGTCTGGTTGACGCTCTGCAATTCCACGAAGCGCACGGCGAAGTTTGCCCTGCCAACTGGAAAAAAGGCGACAAAGGCATGACCGCTTCCACCGAAGGTGTTGCGGCTTACCTGACCGAGCACGCTGCGGCGCTGTAAGCCCAAGCGTAAGGCATAAAAAAACCGGCCGCCAAGGCCGGTTTTTTTGTGGGCGGGATAAATCCCTTCGACCGTATCAGTCGTTGAAGTCTTCCCAGCCGCCCATTTGTTTCCAGCGATTGACGATGCCGCAGAACAGCTCGGCCGTCTTCTCGGTATCGTAGCGAGCCGAGTGGGCCTCACGACCGTCAAAGTCGATATCGGCAGCCTGACAGGCCTTGGCCAGTACAGTCTGGCCATACGCCAAGCCGGCGAGGGTTGCGGTGTCGAAGCTGGAGAATGGATGAAACGGGTTACGTTTCATGTCCAGGCGCGCGACAGCGGCGTTGAGGAAGCCCAGATCGAAGCTGCTGTTGTGGCCGACCAGAATCGCCCGTTTGCAACCGTTGGCTTTCAGGGCCTTGCGGATGCCCCGGAAGATATCGGTCAGTGCGGTTTCTTCGCTCACGGCCATGCGCAGCGGGTGATCGAGCTTGATCCCGGTGAATTCCAGGGCGGCCGCTTCGATGTTCGCGCCTTCAAACGGCTCTACACGAAAGAAGTAAGTGTGATCGGGATACACAAAGCCTTTTTCGTCCATGGCGATGGTGGTCGCCGCGATTTCCAGCAGGGCGTCGGTGGCCGAGTTGAAACCACCGGTTTCTACGTCGACGACAACCGGCAGGTAACCACGGAATCGGGCCGCCATTGGATGACGAGGACCGCCTCCGCCGCCTTGACCGTCCTGTTCGTCGTCGAAATGGTCTTCACTCACGCGTGTTCCTCCAGCAGGCGCCAGCGCAGTTTTTCACCGGCGCGCAGCGGGATTACGGTCAGCTCGCCAAATGGCAGGCTGGTTGGGGCGGTCCACTCATCGCGGACCAGGGTGATGCGATCTGTATTCACCGGCAGGCCATAGAAGCGCGGGCCGTTGAGGCTGGCGAAGGCTTCGAGCTTGTCCAGCGCGTTGCGCTGTTCGAAGGCTTCGGCATACATCTCGATTGCAGCATAAGCGGTATAGCAACCGGCACAGCCGCAAGCGGCTTCTTTGGCGTGCTGGGCATGCGGCGCCGAGTCGGTGCCGAGGAAGAACTTCTCGCTGCCGCTGGTGGCGGCGTCGAGCAGGGCTTCCTGGTGAGTGTTGCGCTTGAGAATCGGCAGGCAGTAGAAGTGCGGCCGAATCCCGCCCACCAGCATGTGGTTGCGGTTGTAGAGCAGGTGATGAGCGGTGATGGTCGCGCCAACGTTGGCCGAAGCCGCGTTGACGAACTGCACGGCGTCAGCGGTGGTGATGTGTTCGAACACCACTTTGAGTGTCGGGAAACGCTCGACCACACGTCGCATGTGCTCATCGATGAAGATCTTTTCGCGGTCGAACACGTCGACATCGCCACGGGTGACTTCACCGTGAATCAACAAAGGCATCCCGACTTCGGCCATGGCCTCGATCGCCGGGAAAATCTTGTCGATGCTGGTGACGCCAGAATCCGAGTTGGTGGTGGCGCCGGCCGGGTACAGCTTGGCGGCGTGAACGAAACCGCTGGCCTTGGCCTCACGAATTTCTTCGGGCTGGGTGCGGTCGGTCAGGTACAGCACCATCAGCGGTTCGAAACGACTGCCGGCCGGGCGTGCAGCGAGAATCCGCTGGCGATAGCCGTCGGCTTCAGCGGCGTTGCGCACCGGAGGTACCAGGTTGGGCATGATGATGGCGCGACCAAAGGTGCGCGCGACATCCGCAACGGTATTGGACAAAACAGCACCATCGCGAAGATGAATATGCCAGTCGTCGGGACGCAGCAGGGTCAGGCGGTCGGACATGAGGGGATTCCAGGCGGGTCAAACTGAGGGGAATGCTACCGGAAAAGACTCATGCAGGCACTCGCTATCAAGTTTTGCAGCAAGCTTCCGATATCCAATAGGTATGCCGTAAACGTATGTGTCGGTCTTTTTGTTGTAGAAGCCAGTGGAGCCTCCCGTGCGCCAGCGTTATTTAGCCTTGCTCAGTGTGTTTGCCAGCCTTCCCGCGATGGCGCTCACTTTCCAGACCCGTCTGGAGAGCATCGAGTGGACGGTCGAAGGTGACAAGTTCGAATGCCGACTGACCCAGCCGATCACCGATTTCGGTTCCGGTGAGTTCGTGCGTCGTGCCGGCGAGCAGGCGATTTTTCGTCTCAAAGCCTACAACTCAATGATTGGCGGCGGTTCCGCGACTTTGCTGGCGGCCGCCGCGCCGTGGCAACCGGGGCGTGGGGACATCAACCTGGGCTCGGTGAACATTGGCAGCGGCAACGTGCTGTTCAACAGTTCGCAGGTTCAGGCCGGGCGCCTGATCAGTGGTTTGATGGACGGTCGTAGCCCAGTCATTCGGCACGCTTCGGGCGACGGTCGGGTGTCTGAAGTGCGTTTGCTGCCGGTCAAGTTCAGCAAAGCCTTCAATGACTATCAAGGTTGCGTGGCCAAGCTGTTGCCGCAGAATTTCGAGCAGGTGAAGCAATCCGAAGTCGGCTTCTCTGGTGAAGGTGTCGATCTGGATCCGGCAGCCAAGGCCAAGTTGCAGGTCATGCTGGCGTTCATGAAGGCTGACCCGACGGTCAATCACATCGAACTTGACGGTCATTCCGACAACAGCGGTAATCGTCTGACCAACCGTGAACTGTCACGCCGCCGGGCGCTGGCGGTGATGGACTTCTTCAAGGCCAATGGCATTCAGGAGTCGCAGATCACCATGCGTTTCCACGGTGAGCGCTATCCTTTGGCGCCAAACACCAATGCGGCCAACCGGGCCAAGAATCGTCGGGTGGCCGTGCGCCTGGAGCGCGTTGCGCCCATCGACAAACCGGCACCTGCGGCCACCGCTTCCGCAGGCGCTGCGGCGACCTCCTGAACCCGCTGTAATCGTCGCTCGCTCGACATAATCTGTCGCTTCGTCGTCATAAGCTGTCGCGCCACTGTAAATTATTCTGTATGAGCGGTAGACTTCTCGGCTTTCCGTAGAACCCCGTGGAGTGATGGCATGGCGGACGTAAACAAGGTCGTTCTGGCGTATTCCGGCGGCCTGGACACTTCGGTGATCCTCAAGTGGCTGCAGGATACTTATAACTGTGAAGTAGTGACCTTCACCGCTGACCTGGGTCAGGGCGAAGAGGTCGAACCGGCCCGCGCCAAGGCTCAGGCCATGGGCGTAAAAGAAATCTACATCGACGATCTGCGCGAAGAGTTCGTGCGTGATTTCGTGTTCCCGATGTTCCGTGCCAACACCGTTTACGAAGGCGAGTACCTGCTGGGTACCTCCATCGCTCGTCCGTTGATCGCCAAACGCCTGATCGAAATCGCCAACGAAACCGGTGCAGATGCCATTTCCCATGGCGCGACCGGCAAGGGTAACGACCAGGTTCGTTTCGAACTCGGCGCCTACGCCCTCAAGCCAGGTGTGAAAGTAATCGCTCCTTGGCGCGAGTGGGACCTGCTCTCCCGTGAAAAGCTGATGGATTATGCTGAAAAGCACAACATCCCGATCGAGCGCCACGGCAAGAAAAAATCCCCGTACTCGATGGATGCCAACCTGCTGCACATCTCCTATGAAGGCGGCGTGCTGGAAGACACCTGGACCGAGCACGAAGAAGACATGTGGAAATGGACCGTCTCCCCGGAGAACGCTCCTGATAAAGCGCAATACCTGGAACTGACCTACCGCAACGGCGACATCGTCGCACTGGACGGCGTCGAAATGACCCCGGCCACCGTGTTGGCGACCCTGAACCGTATCGGTGGTGAACACGGCATCGGCCGTCTGGACATCGTCGAAAACCGCTACGTGGGCATGAAGTCCCGTGGCTGCTACGAAACCCCAGGCGGCACCATCATGCTGCGTGCTCACCGGGCGATCGAATCGATCACCCTGGACCGCGAAGTGGCTCACCTCAAAGATGAGCTGATGCCTAAATACGCCAGCCTGATCTACACCGGTTACTGGTGGAGCCCTGAGCGTCTGATGCTGCAACAGATGATCGATGCGTCCCAGGCCCACGTGAACGGTGTCGTGCGCCTGAAGCTCTACAAGGGCAACGTGATCGTCACCGGCCGCAAGTCCGATGAATCGTTGTTCGACGCCAACATCGCGACCTTCGAAGAAGATGGCGGCGCCTACAACCAGGCCGACGCGGCGGGCTTCATCAAGCTCAACGCCTTGCGCATGCGTATTGCCGCCAACAAGGGTCGCAAGCTGTTCTGATTACTTCAGACGCGCAGTATAAATAGCGCCCTTGTCATTCTGACGAGGGCGCTATTGCTCAAGCCCCTTTCTCTCGCTTGCCTGACTCGTTCAACGCGTCGCACCCATTCAACGGTGTGTCCACTGTTCTTTCCAAGAACGTCTTCTGTCCGTCAATTTCCTTTCAGTATTGTCGCCATTCTCGTACACACGTTATAGACAAGGTAAAGCGTACTGCCTGTGGTCTTCTTGATGTGTTTGCTGTGGCTGAGAGCAACTTGCTTGAATAATGCATCAGAAGTTGAATCAGTCAAAAACATAATGATCCGGCTAGACTGTTTTCCGTGTAATGGGAATGCTTCTTTTAATTTGTCCAGCTCAATCTGAGTGTTGATCAGACGTACATCGATGATGGACAGTAAGCTCGAAGGTTTGGACAGTTGAACGGCGTATTCGACCCACAGCGAAGTTACGCGACGTTCCACCACTGGAGGATCGGGTGCATTGTCGGTGCGACGTTTTTCTTGCGGGTTCGCCGTGTTTTTATGATCTTCAAGCGCCTTCAGGAAGTGGTCGTCGCTATCGAAGTCAGAGGGGGCGTAGAGAGAAAGATAGTTGAAGTTGAGGGTGATAAAAAAAGCAGTAACAGATAGAAGGGAAAACTGATCAGGAACCAGATATAAATTTCACGCTCGGTATTGTCCAGAAACGGCAGGGATACCGCAGCCGACGTCTCCGAGATCAAGGCAAATATGCCAATGATTGTCATGGGGTTGGTTATTCTTTTTTTATATTAAGCGTGTTCTTTTTTTCATGGGGATTGTCCTCTGTTGTGAGCAGTGTGTTTTAGTGAGTGCCAGGTTGGTTGATGTTATTAGTGTCGGTGGCCGGTATCAAAAGGTATCTGCTGTCTGGAAGTTTCTTGTTGCAGAGTTTTTGTCGGTAGTCGTCAAGGATGTTGCTAACTTGTTCTGTAGAACTCGGTGCGCTCCGGTGATCCGCAGAATAGCTATCTGAAGTGGCCAAAGTTGGGCTGGCTGATCCGGGAGAATCAGTATTTAGAGTCGCTGCCGGGATGGGTAAAAATTCGCAGGGCTCCTCGGCCAAAAAGACGCTCAAAAGCCGCACGTACAGTTTGCCTGAACGTTTCAAATGCATTTTTTGTAGGAATAATCTTTATTGGTTGTAGGGCATGTCTTTCGCTGCAAGTGCAAGAGAACAACGCCATGCCACAGGCGATATGACTAAGCTAAGGTGCGGGCTCTAAAAATTCGAACAGCGAAAATTGGACTTGCCCATGAATAAAGTGCTGATCGTGGATGATCACCCTGTCATTCGTCTTGCGGTGCGTTTGCTAATGGAACGTCATGGCTACGAAGTCATCGCAGAAACAGACAATGGTGTGGATGCATTGCAACTTGCTCGCGAACTTATGCCGGACATTGTCATTCTGGATATTGGTATACCGAAACTGGATGGGCTGGAAGTCATCGCGCGTCTGACATCAGTGGCTTCGCCGTTGAAAGTGTTGGTGCTGACTTCCCAGGCACCAGGGCATTTTTCAATGCGCTGCATGCAATCGGGTGCTGCTGGTTATGTTTGCAAGCAACAGGATCTCACTGAATTGCTCAGTGCTATCAAAGCTGTATTGTCGGGTTACAGCTACTTCCCTAATCAAGCCTTGCATACGGTTCGGTCCAGCCTGGGCAATGCCAGTGAGGCCGATATGGTGGATCGATTGTCGGGGCGGGAAATGATGGTGTTGCAGCAACTGGCTCGGGGGAAAACAAACAAGGAGATTGCCGATGGAATGTTTCTCAGCAACAAAACTGTCAGTACTTACAAAACCCGGTTATTGCTAAAGCTCAATGCCCGCTCGCTGGTGGACCTTATCGAGCTGGCCCAGCGCAATGGCCTGGTATGACGGCACATAGTAAAAAGCCTCCGTTTCGGGAGGCTTTCAGGTGTCATAGATCAAAATCGTAATCGGCCAATTGCTTTTGCAGTCGGCGCTCCTCCAGCAGATTGTCGATGGTGCGGCGCTTGCTCAGGTTGGTCTTCGCCACTTCAACCACCGGTTCAGCGTCATCGGCCTCAACGGGGGTGAAGTCGTCTTCTACGTCCAATTGCTCTTTGCCAGTACTCATTTTGTTACTCCAGGCTAAGACTGCCTTTGGGGCTCCTTATATCGACATTCTCCCGGCGGGTAAAAAAGATTTTTTCAATCGGTAAATCAATAAATCTAATAGTGCCTCAATCGTCCGAGGTCTTTTGCTTGTATTCGCACAAGTCCTCGATCCGGCAACTGCCGCAGCGGGGCTTGCGGGCCAGGCAGACGTAGCGTCCATGGAGGATCAGCCAATGATGGGAATCGAGCAGAAACTCCTTGGGCACAAATTTCATCAGCTTCTTCTCCACCTCGACCACATTCTTGCCTGGTGCAATCCCGGTACGGTTGCTGACCCGGAAAATATGGGTGTCCACGGCCATGGTCAGTTGACGAAATGCCGTGTTCAGCACCACGTTGGCAGTCTTGCGGCCAACGCCTGGCAACGCTTCCAGCTCCTCACGGGTTTGCGGGACTTCGCCGCCATGGCGCTCTACCAGCAAGCGGCACGTTTCGATCACATTCTTGGCCTTGCTGTTGAACAGGCCGATAGTCTTGATGTACTGCGACAGCCCTTCGACCCCCAAGGCATGGATGGCTGCCGGGGTATTGGCCACCGGATACAATTTTGCCGTGGCCTTGTTGACGCCGACATCGGTGGACTGCGCCGACAGAATCACGGCAATCAGCAGTTCGAACGGTGAGGAGTACGCCAGTTCGGTCTTCGGTTCCGGGTTGTCTTCGTGAAGCCTGCGGAAGATTTCATAACGTTTTGCGGCATTCATGGGCGGTGCGATTCCTTGGAAATAGAGTGCGAGCGAGTCCACGCCTGACGGGCCGCAAGGAGCAGGCCCAGAAATATGAAGGCGCCGGGAACCAGCGTCATCAGATGCAGGCCCTCGCTGAATAAAACCAGACCTTGCCAGTGTTCGGATAGTCCGTGACCGAGGCTGCCGTGGCCGATGAGTTCGCGCAGTGCCGCGAGTAGCAGCATCAGCCCGCCGAACAGACCGCAGAGCCTGAAACGGTCGGTCAGCGGTTGGCGAAAGAAGCCATGGCACTCCAGCACCACGCATTGCAAGGCGATCAGACCGATATACAGACTTACCGACTGATGCCACGGCAGAAACCAGCGTTGCGCAAGAATGTCTGCACAACTGGTCAACGTCGCCGCGAGCAGCAGACTGGCCAGCAATGCACTGGTCCCCGTCAGTCGCGAGCGCAGCAGTGCCATGCATGCGCCATAAGCACCGAGTACCGTGGCAAACATCAGTAGGGTGACCAATGCGCCCGCCAATGTTTGAGTAGCACCCAGCAGCAGCGAGAGCATCAGAGCATTCGACAGGTTCATGTTCCACTTCCCAGCAACGCGATCCGATGGTCATCAAAGTAACGCAATGCGTCATGAATCGCGTTGATCGCTGCGCGGGAGGTAATGGTCGCGCCGGCCATCTGATCGAATTGGCCCTGATCCTTCTTCAATGCCCAGGCTGCGTCTGCCGGTTCGCTGCTCGATTTGCCGGAAAACGCCGCAAGCCAGGTATTTGGCCAGTCGCCTATGGGCCCGCCCAGCGCCGGAGTTTCGTTTTGCCTGAGGGTTTTCACGCCAAGTAACTTTCCATTGGCATCAATGGCAATCAGCAACTCGATGACGCCTGCATAACCCTGAGTCTGACTCCGCAGCAGGACTGCGACGGTTTGACTGCCCCTGGTCGCGCGATAGCCGCCAGTCAAGGCACTGTGGCTCAACGCAATGTCGGCCAGCGTTAGCGGATGTTCCAGTGGTTGGTTGTCGTAGGCCTCGGCGGGTAGCACGTCGAGCAGTTTGCGGCTGTCGATCAAACGTTGTTCGGCGGCGATCTGTGGCGCATTGAGGTGCTGTACCAGATACGTCGCGCCGAGGCCGATGGCCGCCAGCAAGACCAGCGTCATCACGCGGCTCTTGCGGTTCATGGGCTCACCTGCATCTGGCGGCTGGCGACAAATCGCTCCAGCGCCGGCACACAGAGGTTCATCAACAGCACGGCAAATGCCACGCCGTCCGGGTAGCCGCCCCAGGTTCGGATCAAGTAGGTCAGCAGGCCAACCCCCACGCCGAACAGCAGTCGGGCACTGGGGCTTCTGGCGCCGGACACCGGTTCCGTCACGATAAAGAATGCGCCCAGCATGCTCGCGCCAGTCAGTAGATGAAACAGCGGCGAGCCATGGGAGTCGGAGCCCGAACCGTTCCAGCACAACAGACTGATAACGAACAGGCTGGCGAGCATGCCCACCGGCGCATGCCAACTGAACACTCGCCGTTGCAGCAGAAAGGCGCCGCCGGCCAGAAATGCCAGGTTCACCCATTCCACGCCGTAGCCGCCGAAGTGACCGAATGCGGCGTTGCCGGCGAACAGCTCATCCATGGTCAGGCTTTTATTGATGCGCAAGCTGTCCAGCGCCGTGGCCTGGACCCAGGCATCCGGCGTCTGGCTGAAGCTGAAACCGAAGACCTGGGAAAGACCGCCGAGCAGGTCCATGCCATGGGACGACGGCCAGTGCGTCATTGGTTGGGGGAAGGTCACCAGCACCAGCGCAAAACCGAGCATGGCCGGATTGAACGGGTTCTTGCCGACGCCGCCATACAAGTGTTTACCAAACAGCAATGCCGCCGCCGCGGCACTGATAGTCAGCCACCACGGACAATAAGGCGGCAAGGCCAGCGCCAGCAGCGTCGCCGTGACCAGGGCGCTGCCGTCGCTCAACGTTGGCATGAGGGCACGCTGGCGCAACTTCAGCACCGCAGCCTCTACTGCCAGCGCAGTCACCACCGTCAGAATCAGGTTGATCAGAACGCCCCAGCCATACAGCCAAAACAACATCAGCAGCCCCGGCACGGTGGCCAGCAACACCAGCTTCATGGCCTGCTGAAGGCGTTCGTCCACCGATTCAAGGGGCGACATAAGCCTCCACCAGGCGTTCGGCTTCCTGAAGTCGGGCACGAGCCTTGTCCATCTGCTCGGCGGGAGTGTCGGTGCGTCGTTCCAGTTTGCTGACGTCGGCACGGGCGTAGGCCAATTCGGTTTTCAGCTGTCGAAGCTGGCTGTCGATGGGGCGCTTTTCGACGCGCATCAGGTCAGGCAAAGGTTGATCACTCGCTGCTTCGGCCGTGTGCAGGTTGTGTTCGGCGTCCTTGAGGGCTTGCTCAAGTAGCTCGATTTGTTCAGCCGAGGCATCGCTGGTTTGTGCTTTTTTCAGTTCGGCGCGGCGCATGGCCAGCTGGATTTTCGCCCGTTTCAGCTCCGCGTCCTTCGCTGGCGCAACAGGTGCCGGGGCCGGCGGTGCGGCGCTTTCCAGTTGTGTCAGAGCCTGTTCGGCAGCTTCGAATTGCTGTTGCAGGACGATCAGTTGCGACTGCTGCTCGAAGGTCGGCGGATGCCCGAACGCCTTTAGCGATTTGTTCAATTGCGCCCGACTCATCGCCACGTCGATCTTGGCTTTTTTCAACGCCGCATCAGCCGTTGCCGCTTTCTGCGCGCGGACTCGCTCAAGCGCGGCTTGCACCGGATCGAGCGTTACTTCGCTGGGTTGTGCGACGCGTTGGGCCCGGGCCTGTCGCTCGGCGATTTTCTGTAGCTCCTCACGTTGCAGTCGGGCGTTGCGCTGTTCGAAGCGACGCCGCGCACGATTGCGCTTGGTGGCTCGGGCCTGTTGTTCTTCAAGACTGAACGCCAGGCCACCGACAATCGGCAGCACCGTGGCCAGCGGCAGTGGACGCATTTCGATGCAATCCACCGGGCACGGCGCCACGCACAGGTCGCAACCAGTGCATTCATCGACGATAACGGTGTGCATCAACTTCGCCGCGCCGACAATCGCATCCACCGGGCAGGCCTGTATGCACTTGGTGCAGCCGATGCATTCGGCCTCGCGGATGTAGGCAATCTGCGCCGGTGCCGAGCCGCGACTGATGTCCAGTTCCAGCACCGGCACTTTCAGCAGTTCGGCCAGGGCGGCGATGGTTTCGCTGCCGCCCGGCGGGCACTTGTTGATCGACTCGCCGCTGGCAATGCCTTCGGCGTAGGGCTTGCATCCGGGGTGACCGCACTTGCCGCATTGGGTCTGGGGCAAAAGGGCGTCGATGCGTTGAATCAGACTCATGTTTTGATCAGTCCACTGAATCCGAGAAAGGCCACTGCGATCAGTCCGGCGCCGATCAACTGGATCGGCAAGCCACGAAAGGGCAGGGGAACATCGTTATCGCGTGTGCGCTGGCACAAGTCGCTGAACAGGCTCAGCACCAGCCAGAAACCCAGTCCGGCACCGAGGCTCAGGACGCTGGCGTGAAGCAATCCCTTGTCGTCTTGGGCGTTGAGCAAGGTCAGCCCGAGCACGCCAGCGTTT
Organism: Pseudomonas sp. TH15; assembly: GCF_016651105.1. Taxonomy (GTDB): domain Bacteria; phylum Pseudomonadota; class Gammaproteobacteria; order Pseudomonadales; family Pseudomonadaceae; genus Aquipseudomonas. Next base: position 652,252 of record NZ_JAEKEL010000002.1, on the reverse strand, counting down.
CCCAGCAGCAGGGGCCAGAGGCCATCGAACGTAAGCTTTGGGAATATTCTGGATAGCAACTTCAGTAACGGCGCGATCAGCAAAACGCTCAGCGGCAGGAACACGAAAAGGCGCAGGGCCGTCAGTTGCAGCGGCACCAGCAGCCAATGGTAAGCCGAGTAGCTCAATACGCCGACGATCAGCATCAGGCAGGTCGTCGAAATACCCAGTGCGTGGACCTTGTCGCGCTCACTGCTCAACAGCGGATCGACGCCCAGCGACCAGTGCAACACGAGGTTGTTGATCAGGGCAGCGCTGATAAGCGTAAGAAGCAGTTCGGTCATGGTTCTGCCAGCGAAACGGGCGAGTGTCTCTTAAGGTTAGGCATTATCCGGGCGGATATGAAAAATCCCACAGGCATGCGGGGCACGCCTGTGGGATCGATTCACCGCCGAGTGTTACTTGATGCGCTGACCCGGCTTGGCGCCGCTGTCCGGGCTCAACAGGTAGATTTCTTCACCGCCAGGGCCGGCCGCCATCACCATGCCTTCGGATATCCCGAACTTCATTTTTCGCGGCTTGAGGTTGGCGATCATCATGGTCAGGCGACCTTCGAGCTTGGACGGGTCCGGGTAAGCGCTCTTGATCCCGGAAAGTACGTTGCGTTGTTCATCACCGATGTCCAGGGTCAGGCGCAACAGTTTGTCGGCGCCTTCCACGGCTTCGGCCTTGAGGATCAGTGCAACGCGCAGGTCCACCGCGGCAAACGCATCGAACTCGATTTCCGGCGACAGAGGTTCCTTGACCAGTTCACCGTTGCCGGCCGGTGCAGTTTCGCCGGTATCGGTTGCGCTGGCGGTCAGGTCTTCTTTCGAGGCGTCGGTCATGGCTTGCACTTTTACCGGGTCGATGCGAGTCATCAACGGTTTGAACTCGTTCAGCTGATGGTTGGCCAACAGGGTGGCGTGATCGTTCCAGGTTAACGGCGCGACGTTCAGGAACGCCTCGGCGTCGGCAGCCAGCAGCGGCAGAACCGGTTTGAGGAAGATCACCAGTTGGCGGAACAGGTTGATGCCCAAAGCGCAGATGGCCTGGACTTCGTCGTGCTTGCCTTCCTGTTTGTTCAGCGACCACGGTGCCTTGTCGGCGATCCAGGCGTTGGCGCGGTCGGCCAGGCCCATGATCTCGCGCATGGCGCGGGCGAAGTCGCGGGCTTCGTAGGCGTCGGCGATGCTTGGCGCAGCAGCCAGGAACGCGTCGGTCAGTTCCGGCGCGGCGTTACCCGCCACCAGCACTCCGGCGTTGCCTTTCTGGATGAACCCTGCGCAACGGCTGGCGATGTTGACGACTTTGCCCACCAGGTCGGAGTTGACCTTCTGCACGAAGTCTTCGAGGTTCAGGTCCAGGTCGTCGACGCCACGGCCCAGCTTGGCCGCGTAGTAGTAGCGCAGGTATTCCGGCGACAGATGGTCCAGGTAGGTCCGGGCCTTGACGAAGGTGCCGCGGGATTTGGACATTTTCTGACCGTTTACAGTCAGGTAGCCATGCACATTGATACCGGTCGGTTTACGGAAACCGGCGCCTTCGAGCATCGCTGGCCAGAACAATGCGTGGAAGTTGACGATGTCCTTACCGATGAAGTGGTACAGCTCGGCCGTGGAATCCTTGGCCCAGAACGCGTCGAAGTCCAGGTCCGGACGACGGGCGCAAAGGTTCTTGAAGCTGGCCATGTAGCCGATCGGCGCGTCCAGCCACACGTAGAAGTACTTGCCCGGCTCGCCCGGAATCTCGAAACCGAAGTACGGTGCGTCGCGGGAGATGTCCCACTGTTGCAGACCGGCATCCAGCCATTCGGCGATTTTGTTGGCGACGGCATCTTGCAGGGTGCCGCTGCGGGTCCAGGCTTGCAGCATTTCCTGGAAGTCCGGCAGTTTGAAGAAGAAGTGCTGGGAATCCTTGAGCACCGGGGTGGCGCCGGAAATCGCCGACTTCGGATCCTTCAGGTCGGTCGGTGCATAGGTTGCACCGCATTTTTCGCAGTTGTCGCCGTACTGGTCTTCAGTGCCGCATTTCGGGCAGGTGCCCTTGATGAAGCGGTCGGCCAGGAACATTTTCTTTTCCGGGTCGAAGTACTGCGTGATCGAGCGCTGGGCAATGTGCCCGGCGTCACGCAGCTTCAGGTAGATCTGGCTCGACAGCTCACGGTTTTCTTCGGAGTGAGTGGAGTGGAAGTTGTCGAAGTCCACCAGGAACTCGGCAAAGTCGGCGCTGTGTTCAGCCTGGACGTTGGCGATCAGTTGTTCCGGGGTGATGCCTTCCTTTTCCGCGCGCAGCATGATGGCCGAGCCGTGAGCGTCGTCGGCGCAGACATAAATGCATTGATTGCCGCGGTGCTTCTGGAAGCGCACCCACATGTCGGTCTGGATATATTCCAGCATGTGGCCAAGATGGATCGAACCATTGGCATAGGGCAGGGCGCTGGTGACGAGGATCTTGCGTGGCTCGGACATGGGGCTCGGCTACTTGATGAAACGGAGGTCGGCCACTATAAAGCGCTGGCGTATATTTTTCACCCCTGTGGCGAGAGGCTCTGCCGCAGCGAGGATGCTTTTGTGGCGAGGGGGCTTGCCCCCGTTCGGCTGCGCAGCAGTCGTAAAACCGGTGAATGCGGTGTATCTGTCAGATTGCGTGCGCTGGTTCCTGGGGCTGCTTCGCAGCCCAACGGGGGCAAGCCCCCTCACCACAAGAAAGCTTTCCAGCCACAGTAATCTGTTCGCCACAAATGTATGTCCGGCGTAGGATACCCGCCTGATTTTCCAGTCTTGCTATCGGAGTTGCCCATGAGCGCCGTCAATCGCGCAGCGGTGGAAGCCGTCCTTCGCCAATACACCGACCCTTACCTGAACCAGGACCCGGTCAGCGCCGGGTGCGTGCGCAACATCGACATCCAGGGCGATCGCGTCAGCGTCCAGCTCGAGCTCGGTTACGCCGCCGGTCTGTTCAAAAGTGGCTGGGCGCAGTTGCTGCAAATGGCAATTGAAGGGCTGGACGGGGTGACGACCGCTCGCGTCGAGATCACCAGCGTGATCGCCGCGCACAAGGCCCAGGCACAGATCCCGGGCCTGGCCAACGTCAAGAACGTGGTCGCGGTGGCGTCCGGCAAGGGTGGAGTGGGCAAATCCACCACCGCCGCCAACCTGGCTTTGGCGCTGGCCCGTGAAGGCGCCAAGGTCGGGATTCTCGACGCAGACATCTACGGCCCGAGCCAGGGCATCATGTTCGGTATCCCCGAAGGCACCCGACCAAAGGTCAAGGATCAGAAGTGGTTCATTCCGATCGAGTCCCATGGCGTTGAAGTGATGTCCATGGCGTTCCTGACCGACGACAACACGCCGATGGTCTGGCGCGGTCCGATGGTTTCTGGCGCCTTGCTGCAACTGGTGACACAAACCGCGTGGGGCGATCTGGATTATCTGGTCATCGACATGCCGCCAGGCACCGGCGACATCCAACTGACCCTGGCGCAAAAAGTCCCGGTGGCCGGTGCTGTGATTGTCACCACCCCGCAAGACCTGGCGCTGCTGGACGCGCGCAAAGGCGTGGAGATGTTCCGCAAGGTCAACATTCCGGTGCTGGGCGTAGTGGAGAACATGGCCGTGCACATCTGCTCCAACTGCGGGCATGCCGAGCATCTGTTCGGTGAGGGCGGCGGTGTGAAACTGGCCAACCAGTACGGCGTCGAAGTGCTGGCCTCGTTGCCACTGGCGATGACCATCCGCGAACAGGCCGACGGCGGCAAGCCAACGGTGATCGCCGAGCCGGACAGTCCGATTGCGATGGTGTACCAGGAACTGGCCCGCCATGTCGGCGCGCGGATTGTGTTGCAGGAAGCGGCAACACCGGCGATGCCGAACATCACCGTCAGCGACGATTGATTCGCTGAAGAAACGCAATCCAATGTGGGCGCGAGCTTGCTCGCGATAGCGGTGTAACAGTCATCATCAATGGTGAATGTTATGGCCTCATCGCGAGCAAGCTCGCTCCCACATTTGTTTTGTGTCTGGACTTAGATCCGCAACCCGCCATCCATCTCCAGAATCCGACCGGTGTAGTAGTCGTTTTCGAAAATGTACGCCGCCGAATGGGCGATTTCTTCAGGCTTGCCCATGCGCTTGAGCGGAATTCCGGCAGTCATCTTCTCCAACGCCTCTGGCTTCATACCCAACGTCATCTCGGTTTCAATGAAGCCCGGCGCAATGCCCGCCACGCGAATGCCGTAACGCGCCAGTTCCTTGGCCCAGGTCACTGTGGCTGCGGCCACGCCAGCCTTGGCAGCGGAGTAGTTGGTCTGGCCAACGTTGCCAGCACGGGAAATCGACGAGATATTGATGATCGCGCCGCTGTTTTTCAGCTCGACCATTTTGGCCGCGACTTCACGGGTGCACAGGAACACGCCGGTGAGGTTGACGTCGATCACGGCCTGCCATTGGGCCAGGCTCATCTTGGTCATTTCGCCGTCCTTGACCTTCAGCAACAGGCCATCGCGCAAGATCCCGGCGTTGTTGATCAGGCCATGGATCGCACCGAAGTCTTCGGCCACCTGAGCGACCATGTGCGTCACTTGCTCTTCATTGGCGACGTTGCACAGGTAGGCGCGGGCCTCGACGCCCTTGGCTTTACAAGCGGCAACGGTGTCGTCGAGCTTTTCCTGGTTCAGATCGACCAGCGCCAGCTTCGCGCCCTTGCCGGCTAAATACTCGGCCATCGAACGGCCTAAACCCTGGCAACCGCCAGTGATAATGATTACTTTGTCAGTGAGTTGCATTCGCATGCCCCAATTGCAGGTCAGAGAGTGGTTCCTTCTAGAGGGCCTCTCGATCTGCACCTGATGTGGCCTGGTTGCACATGAGAACTGCCCCGATGGCGTACTGGAACTTATCCCCAGGCGCCTGTCCGTTTTTTCGACGGATTCTATATAAGGAGTCATAAATTGAGCGTTGAAGCGGCGAAGAATGCCCGAGAATTGCTTCTCAAGGAATACCGCGGAGTGCTTTCGACACACTCCAAGGCCATGCCCGGTTTCCCGTTTGGCTCGGTGGTCCCGTACTGCCTGGACGAGCAGGGCCGGCCGCTGATCCTGATCAGCCGCATTGCCCAACACACTCATAATTTGCAAAAAGATCCGAAATGCTCACTGTTCGTCGGCGAGCGTGGGGCTGAAGATGCTCAAGCCGTTGGTCGCCTGACGTACCTTGCCGAAGCAGAAAAACTCGAGGACGAGGCGGCCATCGAAGCGGCAGCCGAGCGGTACTACCGCTATTTCCCGGATTCGCAGAGTTACCACAAGGCCCACGATTTCGATTTCTGGGTGCTTAAACCGGTGCGTCACCGCTACATCGGCGGTTTCGGCGCGATTCATTGGGTCGATCAGTTGACCTTGGCCAACCCGTTCGCCGGCAAGGCTGAAGTGAGCATGGTCGAGCACATGAATGCCGACCACACCAAAGCCATCGCACACTATGTCGAACTCGCCGGTTTGCCGACGACAACCCCGGCGCAACTGGCCGGCATCGACACCGAAGGCATGCACCTGCGCATCGGTCAGGGGCTCTACTGGCTACCGTTTCAAGCGCCTTGTAATACGCCGACACAAGTGCGCGAAGCCTTGGTTTTCCTGGCTCACGCCGAGCATTGGCCAAAAAATGAAGTGGCCGACGCTTGAATTCACGAATCGGCGACGTCATCTAGGGAACACAGGCAAGGCATTCTTGCGTTGAGGAACCATTTGATGCGCCCTTTTTTATTGCTCTTTGTACTGTTTCCGGTGTTGGAGCTGTTCGTATTCGTCAAGGTCAGCGGTGCGATCGGGTTTTTCCCGGCTCTGCTGCTGGTCATTCTCGGCTCGATGCTCGGCGTGTTCGTGCTGCGTATCGCCGGTCTGGCTACTGCACTGCGTGCCCGTGAAAGCCTGAACCGCGGCGAACTGCCGGCCCAGACCATGCTTGAAGGCTTGATGCTGGCCCTGGCTGGCGGCTTGTTGATCCTGCCGGGTTTCGTCACTGACGTACTGGGCCTGATCATGTTGCTGCCGCTGTCTCGCCGTTTGGTGGCGAACAAGATGCGTCAGCGCGCCGAAGAACAGGCGATCCGTCAGCGTGCATTCGCCGATGACCTGCAACCGCGGGGCGGTCCTGCTCCGCGTCAACCGCTGGGCCGTGAGCCCAACGTGATCGAAGGCGAGTTCGAACACCGCGATCCCAAGTAAAGCGTTTCAGCCACACGGCACCTTCGGGTGCCGTGTTCATTTGCGGGCAACAACGTGAAAAAATTTGCTGGCTCGCCCTTGTAATAAGCTTATGCGCCCTTATGTAACGGTCACCGCAAGGTTTCTGGCGATCAAGCCAGACAGACTTCCGCGGTTCGCTCGACGAACCGCACCCGGCACCGCCGGATTTGTTAAACCCGCCGGGAATACACCGGCCGATGAAAACCACAATTAGGAGAGATCGACAATGAAGCTTCGTCCTCTGCATGACCGCGTCGTTATCCGTCGCAGCGAAGAAGAAAAGAAAACCGCTGGCGGTATCGTCCTGCCAGGTTCGGCTGCTGAAAAAGCCAACAGCGGCGAGATCCTCGCTGTCGGTACCGGCCGTGTGCTGGAAAACGGTGAAGTGCGTGCACTGGCCGTAAAAGTGGGTGACAAGGTTGTGTTCGGCCCGTACTCCGGCAGCAACACTGTGAAAGTTGACGGCGAAGACCTGCTGGTAATGGCTGAGAACGAGATTCTCGCTGTTATCGAAGGCTGATTTCCCGTTCATTTTCCCGCTACTACAAAGTATTTAAGGAATATCGATCATGGCTGCTAAAGAAGTTAAATTCGGCGACTCCGCCCGCAAGAAAATGCTCGCCGGTGTAAACGTCCTGGCTGACGCAGTAAAAGCGACCCTGGGCCCTAAAGGCCGTAACGTGATCATCGAGAAGAGCTTCGGCGCTCCGACCATCACCAAGGACGGCGTTTCCGTAGCCAAAGAAATCGAACTGAAAGACCGTTTCGAAAACATGGGCGCGCAGCTGGTTAAAGACGTTGCTTCCCGTGCCAACGATGACGCAGGCGACGGCACCACCACCGCTACCGTTCTGGCTCAATCGATCGTCAACGAAGGCCTGAAAGCCGTCGCTGCCGGCATGAACCCGATGGACCTGAAACGCGGCATCGACAAAGCGACCATCGCTATTGTCAAAGAGCTGAAAGCCCTGTCCAAGCCTTGCGCTGACACCAAGGCAATCGCTCAGGTCGGCACCATCTCGGCCAACTCCGACAACTCCATCGGCGACATCATTGCCGAAGCCATGGAAAAAGTCGGTAAAGAAGGCGTGATCACCGTTGAAGAAGGCTCGGGCCTGGAAAACGAACTGTCAGTTGTTGAAGGCATGCAGTTCGACCGTGGCTACCTGTCCCCGTACTTCGTCAACAAGCCAGAGACCATGACCGCCGAGCTCGACGGTCCGCTGATCCTGCTGGTCGACAAAAAAATCTCCAACATCCGCGAAATGTTGCCAGTACTGGAAGCCGTTGCAAAAGCCGGCCGTCCACTGCTGATCGTGGCTGAAGACGTTGAAGGCGAAGCCTTGGCGACTCTGGTTGTGAACAACATGCGTGGCATCGTTAAAGTCGCAGCCGTCAAGGCTCCAGGCTTCGGCGACCGTCGCAAGGCCATGCTGCAGGACATCGCTGTCCTGACCGGCGGTACCGTTATCTCCGAAGAGATCGGTCTGAGCCTGGAAAGCACTACCCTGGAACACCTGGGTAATGCCAAGCGCGTGATCCTGTCCAAAGAAAACACCACCGTGATCGACGGCGCCGGCGTTGAAGCTGATATCCAGGCTCGCGTTCTGCAAATCCGTCAGCAAGTGGCTGACACTTCGTCCGACTACGACCGTGAAAAACTGCAAGAGCGTCTGGCCAAGCTGTCCGGCGGCGTTGCAGTGATCAAGGTTGGCGCTGGTTCCGAAGTTGAAATGAAAGAGAAGAAAGCCCGCGTTGAAGACGCCCTGCACGCTACTCGTGCAGCCGTTGAAGAAGGCGTGGTACCTGGCGGTGGCGTGGCACTGGTTCGCGCTCTGCAGGCTATCTCCGAACTGAAAGGCGACAACGCCGATCAAGACGTTGGTATCCAGTTGCTGCGTCGCGCTGTTGAAGCGCCACTGCGTCAGATCGTTGCCAACTCCGGCGACGAGCCAAGCGTAGTAGTCGACAAGGTCAAGCAGGGTTCGGGTAACTACGGTTACAACGCTGCTACCGGCGAATACGGCGACATGATCGAAATGGGCATCCTTGACCCGGCTAAAGTGACTCGTTCGGCTCTTCAGGCAGCGGCTTCCATCGCCAGCCTGATGATCACCACCGAAGCCATGATCGCTGAGATCAAAGATGAAGGCTCGGCTGGCGGCGGTATGCCAGACATGGGCGGTATGGGTGGCATGGGCGGCATGATGTAAGCCAGCCTTACCCCTATAAAAAAACCCCGCCTGCGAAAGCAGGCGGGGTTTTTTATTGCCCTCAATTCAGTGTTGACTGTAGACCGAGGTGTTGCCTTCGCGGGCAAGCCTTGCTCCTACGTAATTCGCGGGAGTCCTGAGGCGCATGGCTTGCCACCGGTGGCGTCAGATCAGGCGCTGACGGGGTGCGCTCTGACGATACCCTCAGCCCTCACGGCCGGTCGATACAACACGTAGTAATACGACCCCAGGCAAATCAGCCAACAGAACACCGCCGTCCACACGTTGTGGGAGAAGAAGTGCGCGCCCTGCATCATCCGGCCGATGGAAAACACCGAGCCGAGGGCAAAAGCGAAGACAAACGCGATGCGGGCCAGGCGCGGACGCCGGTCGCGCAACACGAAGAACAGTGCAAACAGCGTGAAACCGGTGGCCGCGTGACCGCCTGGCCAGCAACGGCCGGGTTTATCGGTGTGCGGGCGCGGGCTGAGCAGCTCGCTGTAGGTTTCATGACCGCCGAACTGTTCCAGGCTCCAGGGGCATTGCACCGACGTCACCACTTTGACCGGCGTGACAAAGGAAGTGGCCAGCGCGAGAGACAACACCAGGCAGCCCAATTCCCGTTTGAACGGTTTGAGTTTTTCAACAAAAAACGAGCAGATAAACGCGATCACGGCAAACACCGAGAACGCAATGACCACGTCCTTGGCCTTGTTGTGCAGGATGTTTTCGAGGAAGTAACTGTGCCGGCCAATGAAGTCACCGGCCACCGGGTCATAAAAGAGGTTGGCCAGGTTCATGTCCAGCGATGTCAGTTCGAGTAGCACCAGAATGATTGCGGCAATGACGGGAACCCCAAGGCACACCCAGAAGTTGAGTGGCCGGGAGACGGGGCGAGCAGCGGTTGATGACATGGTGGATCCTGAACATGAGAAAAAGCCCCGGGGCATCAGCCCGGGGCTATTCGATTAACGTTCGCTGACTTGGTGGTCGCCCTCCTTGGGCGCTTTCCAGCCAAGTAGCTGTTGCTTGAAGCCATAACTGGCGGTTTGGTAATAGGTGATGGCGCGAGTGATCAACGGGTCGCTGGCTTCGGCCTTCGATTCGCGGCTCTCGGTCAGCGCGTCGTCGTGACGGCGCAGCCCTTGGCGCGGACTCAGGATCGCCAGATCCTTGCCGTCGAACAACCCCAGGTGCTGATAGTTACCGACCACTACCCGCGGTGGCAGCGGGTTGTCCTGCAACAGGTTGCGGCCGAAGAACGTCGATTGGTAGTCCATGTTCAGCAAGCCCAGCAGGGTCGGCGCCAGATCGATCTGGCTGGCCAACTGCGCGGTTTCCCGGGCGTCGATCAGCTTCGGTGCGTAGATGAACAACGGAATCTGATAGTTGCTGATCGGCAAGTCTTCCTTGCCGGCGCTGCCTGCGGTGTGGTCGGCGACGAACACGAAAATCGTATTGTCGAACCACGGCTTTTTACGCGCCTGCTCAAGGAACTGGCCGATGGCGTAGTCGGTGTATTTCACCGCACCGTCGCGACCGTTGCCGGACTTGATGTCGATCCGGTTTTCCGGATAGGTGTAAGGACGATGGTTGGAGGTGGTCATCAGTTGCAGCAGAAACGGCTGCTGTTTGGCATAGTCGGCGTCGGCCAGTTTCAGGGTCTGGTTGTACAGGTCTTCGTCAGCCATGCCCCAGGCGTTCTTGAAGTGAATCTCTGATTCATCGACGCTGCTTTGATCGACAACTCGATAACCATTGCCGCTGAAGAACGCGTTCATATTGTCAAAGTAGCCGCGCCCGCCATAGACGAACACGCTGTCGTAACCCACTGCATTGAGCTGTTGGCCAAGGCTGGCGAAACCGCTTTCACGGCCCACGCGTTTGACGATCGAGCGGCCCGGCGTCGGCGGGATAGCCAGGGTGATGGCTTCCAGGCCGCGGTCGGTACGGGTGCCGGTGGCGTAGAAGTTGTTGAAGTACAGGCTCTGTTTACGCAAGGCATCCAGGTTTGGTGTCAGGTTGCGCTCGTCGCCATTGCTGCCCATGTACTTGGCGCTGAAGCTCTCGATGGTCACCAACACGATGTTGGGCTTGCGCGGGGTGCCCGGGTTGTCGATGTTGCGGCGGATGTCTTGCGGGTCCTGGCCGACGAACTGTGCGTTCGGCTCGCTCAGTTCGGCGCGAATCTGCTTGGCCACGACGTCGGGTGGCAGGCTTTTATAGAACTGCGGGTAATCCAGTTCGTTGTTCCGGAACGCGGCGAAGAACTGATACGGGCCATTGCTCGCCAGTTCGTTCTGATAGGCATTGCCACCCTGGGCACGCGGGGCGTCCTGGCTGAGCAGTTGCATACTCAGGCCTGCCACGATCAACAGGGCCAAGGCATTGAACAGGCGCCGGCGCAGCGGCGGCAGCGGCGCGTCCAGTGCGGCATTGAAAGCCTTGCGCAACACGAAGCTCAGGACCAGGGCCAGCACGGCGAGCATGCTCAGCAGCGTACCAATCGGGTACGACTCCAGCAGGTTGTTCAAGACTTCGTCGGAATACACCAGGTAATCGACGGCGATGAAATTGAAGCGCACACCAAACTCGTCCCAGAACAACCATTCGGCGACGGAGGTGAACAGCATGGCAAACAGACTGACAGTCAGCAGCCCTTGCAGAAACCAGCGATGGCCACGGCGGCGCCACAAGGCGGGCGGGCAGAGCAGCAGGTAGAGGCCCATTGGTAAGGCCGCATAGGCAATGAAGCCGAGGTCGTAAAGAAACCCGATACCGAAAACCGAGAGAAAACCGCTACCGGCCTCATCCAGATGAGTGAGCAACAGAACCGTGCGGGTCAGAAAGAAAATAACCAGCCATGCGCCGGTGACGAGCAACAGAAAGCGCATTGGCGCCGTCTTGAAAAAATCCATTGTTTTTATTCCTTATATCTAATGGCGCGAGAGTGTTGCGTGGTGACTGTAGTCAGGTTGTGAACCGATAGTGAAAATCTTGTTAACCCTCAAATTTGGTTGAGAGCGTCGATTTCAACGGTTTTCAGCCTAGCCCTGAGTCACTTCAGGCCTTAAGCTGCGCGGGCCATGACGGCTGTTACTGTGTACGGAGGAATGCCCCATGCGAATTCTATTGGTTGAAGACAACCGCGATATCCTGGCCAATCTGGCTGATTACCTGGGGCTCAAGGGCTACACCGTGGATTGCGCGCAGGACGGCTTGTCGGGGCTGCACCTGGCGGCCACCGAGCATTACGACTTGATCGTGCTCGACATCATGCTGCCCGGCATTGACGGCTACACCTTGTGCAAGCGTCTGCGAGAAGACGCCCGCCGCGACACGCCGGTGATCATGCTCACCGCCCGGGATCAACTGGATGACCGCCTGCAAGGCTTCAAGTCCGGTGCCGACGACTACCTTATCAAGCCGTTCGCTTTGTCCGAACTGGCCGCGCGCATCGAAGCGGTCATGCGTCGTACCCAGGGCGGTGGTCGCCGTTCGCTGCAGGTCGGCGACCTGAGCTACGACCTCGATACCCTGGAAGTGACCCGTGAAGGCCGCCTGCTGAAGCTCAACCCGGTCGGCCTCAAATTGCTCGCGGTGCTGATGCAGAAAAGCCCTCACGTATTGCGTCGCGAAATCCTCGAAGAAGCCCTGTGGGGCGATGATTGCCCAGACAGCGACAGCCTGCGCAGCCACGTTCACCAACTGCGCCAGGTGATCGACAAGCCTTTTGCCAAGCCACTGCTGCAAACCGTGCACGGTGTGGGGTATCGCTTGGCCGAGGGCCGAGATGGAGTTTAAGCAGAGCCTTGCTCAACGGATCATCATTGCCTTTGCGCTGATGAGTGCATTGGTGGCCGGGGCCTTCGCCATGGGCATCGTGGCGACCGTGCACCTGGTGGAAGAGAAGCTGATTTCGGCAGGGCTGGGTGGCGATTTGCAGCGCCTATTGCTGATGGACAGTGTCTCGGACTGGAGTCACCGCCCGGAGCCTGACCAACTGTTCTATTTCAGTGGTGGCAAAGGCGACTTCGAGTTACCCAAAGATCTGCGTCACCTGGACTCCGGTTTTCACGAAGTCTTTCGCGAACACCTGTCGTATCACGCGATGGTCGAGATCGTCGACGGTCGGCGTTACGTGCTGTTGCAGGACCAGAGTGATTTCGAAGAACGTGAGCGAGTGCTGTTTGCCGTGGTGCTGGTGGGCTTCGTGCTGAGCCTGGCGCTGGCGGTATTTCTCGGCTGGATCCTGGCGCGCAAAGTCATGGCGCCTGTGGTGCGGCTGGCCCGTCAGGTGCGCCACCGCGATCAGTTGCTGGGTTTGGCGCCACCACTGGCGCCGGACTACGCCGCCGATGAAGTGGGTGAACTGGCGGTGGCCTTCGACGCCACGTTGGGTCGCCTGCGCCAGGCCTTGACCCGTGAACGCTTGTTCACCAGTGACGTGAGCCATGAATTGCGCACGCCACTGATGGTACTGGCCAGTTCCTGTGAACTGCTACTGGAGAACCCCGGCATCGACCAGCGCGGGCGCGCCCAGGTCGAGCGAATCGCCCGGGCCTGTGAGGAAATGCGCGAACTGGTGCAGACCTTCCTGATGCTCGCTCGCGCCCAGCGTGAAGACGCCAGCATGTCGCCACAGCAAACCGTCAGTCAGGTCGCCGAAGGGCTGCTGGGTCTTTGGCGAGAACCGATCGAGTCCAAGGGCCTGATACTGAATTTCGAACCGGGCAATCCGCCTGGTACCGGCTACAACGCCACCCTGTTGCATGCGGTGATGGGTAACCTGTTGCGCAATGCGCTGCACTACACCGAGCGCGGGTTCATTCGTCTAACCCTCACGGCCCGCGGGTTTCGGGTCGAGGACAGTGGCGTCGGGATTCCGGAAGAGAAGCGCGAGGCAATGTTTGAGCCCTTCGTGCGGGGCAGCGAAAAACGCGGCGAAGGCCTGGGCCTGGGTCTGTCGCTGGTGCAGCGGATTTGTGAAAATCAGGGTTGGACCGTTAGCCTGACCACCATGGAGCCTAATGGTTGTCGCTTTGAGGTCGAGTTGAGTCAGCCCTGAGCATAACAGGCCCAACAATGCTGGCCCCGCGCTACCGTTTTACACCCTGTAAAACCCTGAAATACTTCGCCCTTTTACACAACGAAGTTTTCACAAAGTCATGACCTGAAGCTGACACGACGCTACCTAATGTGGTTGTCATCAGCAGCTCAGGAGACTTTGATAATGGCCGGCCCGATCAAACTGGATTTTTCCGAAAAGTACGACGATCAGCATGCGCAGAAATACTTGCGCAAGCATAAGGAAGGCCTCGGTCGCCGATTGTCCCACTGGCGTGACGAGCAATTGGCCCGCAAGGCGCTGACCCTGGCCGGTGAACCTGGGCTGGTCCTCGATTTACCGTCCGGTGCCGGGCGTTTCTGGCCGTTGCTGGCAGAAAAACACAACCGCGTGATCATCGGGGCTGACAACTCCGAATCAATGTTGAAAATTGCGACCCAGTCGCAACCAGCCGAAGTGGTAAAGCGGGTACAACCCTTGCACACTTCAGCCTTCGACATTGCCTTGCCCGATAACGCCGTAGACAGCATTTTCTGCATGCGTTTGCTCCATCACATCGGGGAAGCCGAGCATCGACTGGCCATTTTGCGCGAGTTCGAGCGTGTCACCCGTGACAGCGTGATCATTTCGCTGTGGGTAGACGGCAACTTCAAGGCCTGGAAACGCAAGCGCGCCGAGAAAGCGCGCGGGCAGGAAGGTTACCAAAACCGGTTTGTGCTACCGGCCGCCACGGTAGAAAAGGAATTCGAACAAGCGGGTTTCCGCATTCAGGAACAACTGGACTTTTTACCGCTCTATGCCATGTGGCGGGTTTACGTATTACGCAAGAGGTAACAGGATGGCAGTTCAATGTGCAGCAGAAACGGAAGTCGCTCCCCAGGACCGCTTCGACTATTTCTGGAATCAGCGCGGTGAGTGGGTAGAAGAACCCAACGTCCGTCGCGGTGGGGAAAGTGGTGTGCAGCGCGTCATGGGCAGTAGCGGACAGCTGCTGTATGTAAAGCGTCAGACCGGGCATATCTATCGCAGTTGGTTGCACCCCTTCGGTCGACCAACGGTATTGCGCGAGCGTGATGCGTTGATCGGTCTGTCTTCGCTGGGTGTGCGGGTACCGGAAATGGTGTTCTGCGGCGCCCAGCGTGACCCGGTGCACAAATGGCGTGCCTTGCTGGTCACCAAGTCCTTGGACGGCTTCGAGGAAATCGAACACTGGTACGCCGGTGGCGGTCGCGAGCGGCATGGCGAGGCGGTGCACGAGCGTGTCCTCAAGGAGCTGGCCGAGAACCTGGCCCGCATGCACAAGGGGCGCTGGCAGCACAGTTGCATCTACATCAAGCACGTATTTGTGCGGGTGACCGGCGAAGGTGACGCGGCGACCGTTGAAGTGGCCTTGATCGATCTTGAGAAGTGCCGGCAGCGCTTGACCGCCCAGCGCGCCGCCGCCCATGACCTGAAGCAATTGCGTCGCCACTCGTCGTTCAGTGATACAGACTGGAAGAATCTGGTCTACTTTTATGACAAGGCGTTTGGCAGCTCTATCAAAGGTTTATAGCGATGAAACTCGAAATTGCACGAGGTTTGTTCCTGGTTGGAGCCTTGGCAGTTGCTTCATTGGCGGTGGCGGCCTGGGAGCAGCCCCGCACGCAAGTCCTCAGCGCAATGAGCGAAGGCGCTCATTGCCCGTTGCCACGGGTTGTGAAAGCAGCCGTGGCATCCCAACCTGACCATGATTTGTTGCTGTTCATGTTCGGGATGTCCCAGGGATTGAGGCCGCAGAGTTGAATACACTAAAGCCCAAATAAAAGGCCTCGCAGATGCGAGGCCTTTTTTTTGACATCAAAAGATCGCCATCAGGTGAAGGTGGTTATCCCAGAGCCCCGCCGGCAGTTCCAGCGGTTGCGCGACCAGATCGGTCTGGCGACAATCGTAGAACCGGCAGCGGCCCTGACCCGACGTCACGACAAACCCATCGGCCACCGCACCGACCCCGGCGCAATCCGGCAGTGGCGCATCCAGGCGCACTTCGCCGCTGTCCAGGTCCCAGATAAAAAACCTGTTGCCCCGGGGCGCGGTCAGCGCGACCAGCCGCAACTCGCTGTGCACCGCGACGCTGGCGGTGTAATGCCCCATGGCCTGCAACTGATGCTCCGGCACCGGGAACGCCACGAACGGCTGGCCCGGACGCTTGATCGCCAACAGCTCCGACGACTCGTGGGACGGCCCCATGAATTGCTGGCCGGCGACGATGGTGCCGTCGCTGGCAATCCCCAAGTGGCGCACGCTGTTCATCTGTTGGGCGAGGGTTTCCTTGCTCAACAACCTACCATCGCGTTGCATCAGTACCAGGCTCGGTTCCATGGCGTTGAGGTTCATCTCGACCCGGCTTTCGGCCTCGGTACGAATCCCGCCGTTGGCCACCACCAGGGTTTCGCCGTCGGGCATCCACGACACCTGATGCGGGCCGACACCGTGGGTGGGGATTTCGCCGCTGTGGATAAGTCGCTCACCTTCGAACTTATACACACCCAGCAAACCGCGACCCGGATCGCGGGTGTCGTTCTCGGTGGCGTACAGCCACTCGCCATCCTTGTGAATCACCGCGTGCCCGTAGAAATGCCGGTTCGGCTGCGAGGTCACGGTTTGCAGCAGCGTGCCGTCGCGCAGGTCAACCAGATAACTCTCGGTGCCCGGACGACGAGCGACAAACAGCGCCACCGGCAGCGTCGGGTGATTGATGATGTCGTGGCAGCGCTGGCCGACCTGGGTGGCGAACACCCGGGTGCCGTCCAGCCGATAACCGACGGCGTAATGCTTGCCGTCGGTATCGTCCCGTGCCGACAGCAGCAGCGGGCTCTTGTCCTTTTGCTTGAACAGCGTCCAGCCGCCCAGTGTCACTGCTCCCAGCAGCAAACTACCTAAAGTCAGAGCCTGACGTCGCAGCATGGCACTCGCCCTCATCAGTCACCGTCGTTGGCGTTGAAGCCCAGTTGAATGCCCAGCGCCTTGGCCAGTTCGCCTTCGTGCAGGCGATGGACGACGTTGAGGCTGTCGTAGAGATCGTTGAGTTGTTGGCGACCGGCATCGTCGTTGAGCATTTCGGTCAGCGAGCGCTGGTTGCTGGCGAACAGTTTGAGCGAGGCGGCATAGGCAGCGTCGATCTTGTCGGCCAACGGTTTCTGCTCGCTCGGCAACAGGCCGCGCAGGCCTTTGTTGTCGACGCCGACCCAGACGGTTTTCGCCGCCGCGAGGCTGGCTTCCAGCCCTTGCAGCGACGACTGGCTGCGCCAGGCATCGGCCTGGAATGGCTGCGGAATGCCTTTGGTCTGACGACCCATCGGCGTGCCGAGTTTTTTCTTCAGGGTGTCCAGCGCCGTGACCTGCACGCGCAGCAGATCGGCGATCGCTTCGTGGGAGTCGGCGTAGCGCTGGTTCGGGAACTTGCTCATTTGCGCGAGCATGCCGTCGGTGGTGTTCCAGCGCGACAGGATCTCTTCGGCCAGTTGCTTCTGACGTTCGCCGATGGCGGTCAGCAGCGGGCAGTACTTGGCTTTCTGGGTGGCGTCGGCCATGTCGATTTTGCTGTCGAACAGGATGTATTCGTAGGCCGACAGGCCCTGGACCACCACGCTCGATTTAGCCAACGCAGCGGCATCGATCTGCGGCTGGGCGGTGACCAATTGCTCGACCTGACGGCCGACCAGGTTTTTCTTGTCCGGCCAGAATTGCACCTGCCACGAACGGTTGCCCTCGGCCAGCGGCCCGATCAACAACGGTTGCAGCTCGGCCCAGGCTTTTTGTGCATGCAGGAAATCGGCACGGGCGGTGTCGAGGTTTTCCTTGCCTTCGCAGAAGGCCAGGGCGCTGACGGCCAGTTGGCGGTCGGCTTCAACCCAGCGGCTGTAGGTCGGCAGGATCACTTGCTTGGCGATGGCCGCCGACGTAACCGCTTGCGGGTCCTGCGGCGAACAGGCGCCCAAGGCGAGCGCTGCAAGGCTGGTGAACAACAATTTGGGACGGAACATGTCGGGCTCCCGATTCTTTTATAAGGTGTTTAAAGAGAATTCAAAAACGCCAGCAACGCAGCGCGCTGCTCGGCATTGAAAGACAAAACCTGTTGCTGCGCCGCGCTCGCTTCGCCGCCATGCCAGAGCACGGCCTCGAGCAGGTTGCGGGCGCGGCCGTCATGCAAGAACTGGGTGTGGCCACTGACCGCTTGCGTCAGGCCAATGCCCCACAACGGCGGGGTGCGCCAGTCGCGGCCACTGGCCTTGAATTCGGTGCGGTGGTCGGCCAGGCCGTCGCCCATGTCATGCAGCAGCAGATCGCTGTAGGGGCGAATCACTTGATTGGCCAGTTCAGGCTCTGCGGCATTGGCGGCAGTGGTGTATTTCGGGGTGTGACAGGACTGGCAGCCGGCCTGGAAAAACAGATTTTTGCCGGCCAGCACTTGCGGCGCGCTGACATCGCGGCGGGCCGGGACGGCGAGGTTTCGGCTGTAGAACAGCACCAGTCGCAGAATGTTGTCGCTGACTTCCGGCTCGCTATCCGGGCCACCGCCGTTGGGCGCTTGCTTGCAGGCGGTTTGTGCGTCGGTGCAGTCATCGAACGGGCGCAGGCTGGTGGTCAGGCCCATATCACCCGAGAAGGCGTGAACATTTTGTTGATTGAGGTTCGGTTGCCCAGCCTTCCAGCCAAATCGGCCGAGGACGGTTTTGTGTAGGGCGTCATCCCACACCTGGTTCGGGCGCCCGGCGATGCCGTTGTTGTCTTTTGCCTGAGCGGCGGCGTTGGCCAGGATGGCTTCTTCGGGAATCGCTTCGAGCAAACCCAAGCCAATCATTGGCGGTGCCACGCGTGCCGAGAATCGGGTGTCGGGGTGCATCGGGCCGTAGCCCAGTTGCGTGATGTTCAGGCTCGGTTTGCGCAACTCGATTTCGGTGCCGTCCTTGAAGCGCACGGGTACGGGCGTGTAATCGACACGTACCTTGCCTTCCGGTGCGACGCCGGGCACGGACATGTCCTGGAGCTGGCCGCCGTAGACGGGCTCCGGGACCACGCCCAGTTGCTCGATGACCTTGGCGTAGGCCGGTGCATTGGGAATCGACAGGCGCACCAGCATCGACACTGCATTCGGCGAATCAGGTGTCGGCGGATGGCCGCGACCGTCCTTGATGTGGCAACCCTGGCAGGCATTGGTGTTGAACAACGGCCCGAGGCCATCCCGGGCGGTGGTGGTCGACGGAGCGATCACCCAGGGGCTGCGGAAAAAACTGTTGCCGACGCTGAAATCCACGCGCCGTGACGGCGGCAGATTGGCGGAGGGCAGGGAAAATGAATTCTGATCGGTCTTGCGCACCGTTGCACTCCCACCGGACCGGGCTTCACCGGGCTCGGCCTTGGTAAAACGCGGGGCGTCATCGCAGGCACTCAGGCCCAGGGCCATGAACAAGGTGCACAAGCGAAGAAACAACGACGGCATCAGACTTCCTGAAAGACGAGCAAAACGAGGGCGCAAAGTCTAACAGGGCAGGGGGGATTGAATAAGAGGAATTATCGTTTGGTTGATCTGAGGCAAGCCTTGAAGCTCATGCAAACCCTGTGGGAGCGAGCCTGCTCGCGAAGCCGGTGTCTGCCGCGCTGACGAGGTTGCGACAGATGACGCCTTCGCGAGCAGGCTCGCTCCCACAGGGATGGGTGGTGCATTTGATATCGAGCACATCATGGAGCAGGGTTTTGGGAATGGCAGGCATGAAAAAGGCGACCCGAAGGTCGCCTTTTATTCAGCCAACGTTGATCAGAACTCGTGATCAGCGTTGTCCGGGTTCAGGTCGCTGATGCCCAGTTTGCCAGCGGCTTGTTCGATCGAACCGGTCTGCTTGACCAGCGACGCTATGGCGTCACGTACGATCTGGTTGCCTGCGGTGTTGCCGGCAGCGATCAACTGGTCGTAGTGCTCACCCTTGTTGGCGTGATCGACCATGACCTGGATCTTGGCTTCGGTGGCAGCCAGGTCGGCTTTCAGTGCGTTGTCGGCAGCCGGGTCGGCCTTGGCCACCAGAGACGACAGGCTGGCGCCGGTCATTTTGGTGCCGTCGACGCGGGTGTATTCGCCCAGGTACACGTTACGAATGCCTTTGGCATCGTAGAAGTGCGAGTTGTGGGTGTTGTCGCTGAAGCAGTCCTGTTCGTCTTCCGGGGAGTTGGCTTCCAGGGAAACCTTCATGCGCTCGCCCGCCAGTTCGCCCAGGGACAGGCTACCCATGCCGAACAGCATTTTGCGCAGGCCGGTTTCGGCAGGTTCGGCTTCCAGGGTGGAGCGGTAGTTGTCGGCCACGTTCGGCTTCCAGTTACCGACCATTTCTTCCAGGTCGCTGACCAGCAGTTGGGTCACGGCTTTCAGGTAAGCGCGGCGACGATCGTTGTGACCGCCGGTTGCGCCGGCGCCTTCCAGGTAATCGGAAGCAGGACGGTTGCCAGCGCCAGGGCCGGTGCCGTTCAGGTCCTGGCCCCACAGCAGGAATTCAATGGCGTGGTAGCCGGTGGCAACGTTAGCTTCGGAACCGCCCAGCTCGTTCAGGCTGGCGAGTTTTTCCGGGGTGATGTCTTTGACGTCGACCTTGTCTTCGCCGACCTGAATTTCGGTGTTGGCGATGATGTTGGCGGTGGCGCCCGGGTTACCCAGTGCGTGCTCGTAGGATTTGTCGACGTAGTCGATCAGACCCTCGTCCAGTGGCCAGGCGTTCACCTGACCTTCCCAGTCGTCGATGATGGTGTTGCCGAAGCGGAACACTTCGCTCTGCAGGTAAGGAACGCGAGCGGCGATCCAGGCAGTTCTGGCGGCTTTCAGGGTCTCGGCGTTCGGTTTGGCGAGGAAAGCGTCAACGGCGGTTTGCAGGGTTTTCGCAGTAGATTCGGCATCGCTGTAAACAGCGAAGACCATGTCGGCGTAATGCGCGACCACGGCTTTGGCGGCGGCTTCGTCGACTTTACCGGCAGCGGCTGGCGTAGTAGCTGGGGCAGCGGCGGTGCTGGCGGCCGGGGTCGGCGCTTGCGACGCGGCGGCCTTGTCTTTGCCTTCGCCGCAACCGGCGAGGGAAATAGCGATGGCCAACAGACTGGCGGTAGCCAGAGGCATACGAATCATGGCGAACATCCTGCTTCGATAGAGGGTGGAATGGCGCTGTGGGCGCGCAAAACTGCGACATGATGCAAATCTTTCGCATTATGTGTAAAGGGTAGCGCTTGGAAATATTTCTTATTCAGATGGCGGCGGTGCTGTAGATCAAAAGATCGCAGCCTTCGGCAGCTCCTACTGGGAATGCGATCCATGTAGGAGCTGCAGAAGGCTGCGATCTTTTGGCAATGACTAAGAATTCAAAGAATGACCGCGTTACTGCGCTGGGCCTGCTTTAAGTAAGCGCTCAACTCCCTTGCCGGCAGCGGTTTGCTGTAGTGGTAACCCTGACCTTCGTGGCAGCCTTCGGAAATGATGTAGGCCTCTTGCTCGGCGGTTTCCACGCCTTCGGCAATCACCTGCATGCCAAGGCTCTTGCCCAACTGGATGATCGCCCGAACGATGGTTGCATCGTCGTCGTCATCGAGCAGGTCCTGCACAAAGCTCTTGTCGATCTTGATCTTGTCCAGCGGCAGGCTTTTCAGATAGCTGAGTGACGAGTAGCCGGTGCCGAAGTCGTCGATGGCGATCAAGGCACCGGAGCGGCGCAGGCTCAGCAAATGCTGGGCGGCGGTGCTGATGTCTTCCATCAGGCCGGTTTCGGTGACTTCCAGTTCCAGGCTGCGCGGTGGCAGGCGGTACATCTGCAGCAGGTTATTGACCACCCGCGGCAACTCGGCGTGGTGCAGTTGCACGGTGGACAGGTTCACCGCCATGCGCAGGTCGACAAACCCCTGGTCGTGCCACTCGCGTAGTTGCTTGCAGGCTTGATCCAGCACCCATTCGCCGATGGCGATAATGGTGCCGTTCTGTTCGGCCAGCGGGATGAACAGGTCGGGCGGTACGAGCCCGTGCTCAGGGTGTTGCCAGCGAATCAACGCTTCGACGCCGACCACTCGGTGGTCGCGATAGCTGATCTGCGGCTGGTAGACGAGGTAGAACTGATCGCGGGCGAGGGCGTCGCGCAGGTCTTTTTCCAGTTCGCGGCGGCGGCGCATTTCGCTGTCGACGCTGGCGATATAGAACTGATAGCGGTTGCGCGAGCGAGTCTTGGCCAGGGTCATGGTCTGCTCGGCTTTTTGCAGCAGCTTCTCGGTACTGTCACCGTCCTCGGGGAACAGGGTGATGCCGATGGTGGCGCGCAGGCGGATTTCCTGATGGTCGAGGGCAAACGCCGCTTCCAGGTCATCGAGAATGCTTTGGGCCAGCTCGGCCGCTTCGTAGGGTTGTTCGATGTCGGCCTGGACCAGCGCAAACTGATCGCCGCCCAGGCGGGCGAGGGCGCCGAGGCGACCGCTGTGGGCGCGCAAGCGATCGGCCAGGGCCAGCAGCAGTTGGTCGCCGGTCTGGTAGCTGAATTGTTCGTTGATGCCTTTGAAGTCGTCCAGTCCTACGACCAGTACGGCAACCCGACGCTGCAATTTGCCGGCGTCCACGAGGATTTTGTCCAGTTGCTGCTGCAATTGCTGGCGGTTCGGCAAACCGGTGAGGAAGTCGTACTGGGCCATGCGCAGCAGGCTGTTTTCCGCTTCATGGCGCAGATGGGTGTTGCGCTCAATGGACTCGAGCAACTGGTTGGCGGTGTTGATCCAGATGCCCAGTTCGTTTTTTTCGTGGCCCTTGAGCTGCGGGATCTTGTGTGCGCTGGGGCGGTCGGGGTTGATCTCGGTGAGGTGCTCGATGATTCGCGACAGCGGTTTGGTCAGCAGCCAGTGGTAAACCAGATACAGCACCAGGCCCATGGCGAGCGCGCGCAGCACCCCGGAAATAAAGATGATCACCGAGCTGACGATGAAACCCTGGCCATAGGTGGCGGTGTCGAGGGTGATGCTCAGGTCGCCGTAATACTCGCTGTAGGGGCCACGACCCACCAGTTGGGTGGTGAAGGTGCGTTCCTGGCCGAGGATCAGGTCGGTCAGCCAGCGGCTGTTGGAGTGCTGCAGTTCGCGGGATTTTTGCGCGAGCATGGCTTCGTTGGGATGGCCGATGGAGGCTTGGCGCACGGCGTCGTCCTGGAACAGGCCTTCGATTACCTGCATGCCCATCTCCCGGTCCAGGCTGTAGACGGCCTGGGTCGAGGGGTCGCGGAACATGTCGAGGATGCGTTGGGCGTCGCCGGCTACGGCCTGACGTGTTTTATAGGCATCGAAAACGATCTGCGCGCAGCTCAAGACTACGCCGACGATCAATGCCGACAGGAGCACGACCCGGAGCAACTTCACCGACAAGCTGTTCTTGAGTTCCAGCTTCAAAGGGTTATTCCTTGTTCCGTGCGGGTAGCATCAAGTTGCCATGAGTATTGGCAATCCCGTGGTGGCAGTCAAAGGGACAATTCAGCTCAGGGGATTTTGCCTGTAGCTTGGCTAATATGCTGTTGTTTTGAGTATTTGTCCTATTTGTACTGTGTCGGTAGTTTTGGGCTGCAACTTGAGCGGCGCGGAACAATTTTCCCAATGTTTTGATGTTAGCCCTCCGTAGCAAGGCAGCAAGCGGCTTGAAGCTGCATTTTCTGTGGGAGTAACGCCATCCCGATGTAGGAGTTGCCGAAGGCTGCGGTCTTTTGCTTTTAATCGTTCCCACGCTCTGCGTGGGAACGACTCTGGGGACGCTCCGCGTTCCGCTGTTGAATGTGACGCAGAGCGTCACGGGCTGCATCCCCACGCAGAGCGTGGGACCGATCATCAAAAAATCGCAGGCATAAAAAAACCCGACCTAAGCCGGGCTTTTTTGACTGGTATCGATCTTAAGCGGTGAAGGTTTTGCCTTCGAACTGCTCAGCCACGAATTTCCAGTTGACCAGGTTCCAGAACGCTTCGACATACTTCGGACGAACGTTGCGGTAGTCGATGTAGTAAGCGTGTTCCCAGACGTCGCAGGTCAGCAGCGGGGTGTCGCCGCTGGTCAGCGGGTTGCCGGCGCCGATGGTGCTGGCCAGGGCCAGGGAACCGTCAGCCTTTTTCACCAGCCAGCCCCAGCCGGAACCGAAGGTGCCGATGGAGGTTTTGCTGAATTCTTCTTTGAACTTGTCGAACGAACCGAAGGCTGCGTTGATGGCATCAGCCAGTGCGCCGGTAGGTTGACCGCCGGCGTTTGGCGCCAGGCAGTTCCAGTAGAAGGTGTGGTTCCAGACCTGAGCGGCGTTGTTGAAGATACCGCCCGAAGAAGATTTAACGATTTCTTCCAGGGTCTTGCCTTCGAACTCGGTGCCTGGCACCAGGTTGTTCAGGTTCACGACGTAGGTGTTGTGGTGCTTGTCGTGGTGGTATTCCAGAGTTTCCTTGGAAATGTGCGGCTGCAGGGCATCGTGTGCGTAAGGCAGCGGCGGCAATTCGAAAGCCATGATGATTCTCCTAATCAGGTCAGTTGCGGTGAGCGCAAGGCCGATCACGGGCGGCCAGACAAGCGCCGGGGAGTTTGTACTCTTTGCGGCGCATCGAACCGGATCATAGCACCGGGGGTGCGGCATAACCACGCAACAACTGTGTGGGATAGAGGTTCCAAAGCCTTTTAGAATATTCAGGCCGAGGTGATTAGTTGAATCGCTACGGTAAACATCATGACGGCCACCAGCAGGTCGAGAATCCTCCAGGTGCTGGGCCGGGCCAGCCACGGTGCCAGCCATGCAGCGCCCAGCGCCAAAGTGAAAAACCACAGCAACGACGCACTCGCCGCCCCCACGACATAAGCGCCGGGCACCGATTGTTGTGCGCCGAGAGAGCCGATCAGCAACACGGTATCGAGATAAACGTGCGGGTTGAGCAGCGTCACCGCCAGCGCACTGAGCATCACCGCCCGCAGTGAGCGTACGGTCTGGTTTTCGCCTTGTTGCAGGCTTTGTTTCGAGCAGGCCCGGCGCAATGCCTGGCTGCCGTACCAAATCAGAAACACCGCACCGCCCCAACGGGCAACCGCCAGCAGCGTCGGGTTTTGCGCCAGCACCGTCGCCAGGCCGAAGACCCCGGCGGCGACCAACAATGCGTCGCAGGCCACGCAGAGTGCGGCAACCGGCAGGTGATGTTCGCGGCGCAGGCTTTGGGCCAGCACAAACGCATTCTGGGTGCCGATCGCCATGATCAGCCCCGCAGCGACCAACAGGCCGTTTACATAGCTTTGCCACATAAGGTTTTACTCCGCGTTGGCTGCCAGATCCCGCAGCACGTGCATGGCACGATCGGCATCGGCCTGGCCGACGAATAAATGATCGTGGTAGTAGCCGGCGATTACGTTGCAACTGATGCCGGCCTTGCCCAGCGCTGTGGCAAAAGCGGCGGTCAGGCCGACGGCTTCCAGGGCCGAATGCACGTTCAAGGTGATCCACGCAGCGACGTAGTCGAAGCTGAAACCGGCCTTTTCGGCGTGGGAACGTTCCAGAATCACTGTCAGGCCTTCCTGCTCGCGAAAGCTGCCGACGATTTCCAGGCCTGCCGGTAGCGAACCGTCGCGCAGGGTGCAGAACACGTATTCGCCGACGTTGAGGTGCGGGCTCATGCTGCGCAGCAGGGTTGCCAATGAAGTTTCGCCAGCCATGTCGGTATTCCTTGTTAAAAAGTTCTTGCTGGCCATTCTCCGGCGCTACGCTGTATAAGAAAAACCAATAGTGCTGATCGCTCATTAGGAAAACTGATGTTCGACTATAAATTGCTTTCTGCTTTGGCCGCCGTGGTCGAGCAGGCCGGATTCGAACGTGCCGCGCAGGTGCTGGGTTTGTCGCAATCGGCGATCTCCCAGCGGATCAAACTGCTGGAAGCGCGGGTCGGCCAACCGGTGTTGGTGCGTGTCACACCGCCAGCGCCCACCGAAATCGGTCGGCGCTTGCTCAACCATGTGCAGCAGGTGCGCTTGCTTGAGCGGGATTTGCAGACGCTGGTGCCGGCGCTGGACGAAGAAGGTCTGCCGGAACGCCTGCGCATCGCCCTCAACGCTGATAGCCTCGCTACGTGGTGGGCCGACGCCGTCGGGGATTTTTGCGCCGAGCAACATTTGCTGTTGGATCTGGTGGTGGAAGACCAGACCGTGGGTCTCAAACGCATGCGCGCCGGCGAAGTGGCGGCCTGTGTTTGCGCCAGCGAACGCCCGGTGGCCGGAGCGCGGAGCGTGCTGTTGGGCGCCATGCGTTACCGGGCGTTGGCCAGCCCGGCATTCGTTGCCCGGCATTTCCCCGACGGTGTGCGTGCCGAGTTGTTGCCGCGCACGCCGGCGCTGGTGTTTGGCCCGGACGATTTCCTACAGCATCGCTACCTCGCGTCCTTAGGCGTGGACGGCGGTTTCGAACACCATTTATGCCCATCGTCCGAAGGCTTTATCCGCCTTACGGAAGCGGGGCTCGGTTGGGGCCTGGTGCCGGAATTGCAGGTGCGCGAGCAACTCGAACGCGGTGTTTTAGTGGAACTATTGCCAGATAAGCCGATTGATGTGCCGTTGTACTGGCATCATTGGCGCAATGGCGGTCAGTTACTGGGTTTACTGACTGACCAATTGGTAAGTTCGTCGAAGCAATGGCTGGTGCCGTTGGACTGACGGGCAGCGTCAAGACTCACGCATTACGCAAAACGATAGACATCGGAGCTTTACATGAAAATTCTGGTCACCGGCGCAAGCGGCTTCATTGGCGGACGCTTTGCGCGTTTCGCCCTGGAGCAGGGCCTGGACGTGCGGGTCAACGGTCGCCGGGCCGAGGGCGTCGAGCACCTGGTGCGCCGTGGCGCCGAGTTCATCCAGGGAGACTTGAGCGACCCGGAACTGGTGCGTGACCTGTGCTCGGACGTTGAAGCCGTGGTCCATTGCGCTGGCGCCGTTGGTTTGTGGGGCCGTTATCAGGACTTTCACCAGGGCAATGTCCAGGTCACTGAAAATGTGGTCGAGGCTTGCCTGAAGCAACGGGTCCGGCGGCTGGTGCATTTGTCGTCGCCGTCGATCTACTTCGATGGCCGCGATCATCTGGGCCTGACCGAAGAGCAGGTGCCTAAACGCTTCAAGCATCACTATGCCGCGACCAAGTTCCTCGCCGAGCAAAAGGTCTTTGGCGCCCAGGAGTTCGGTCTAGAAACCATCGCCCTGCGCCCGCGTTTCGTCACGGGGGCTGGTGACATGAGCATCTTCCCACGCCTGCTGAAAATGCAGCGCAAGGGGCGTCTGGCGATTGTCGGCAACGGCTTGAACAAGGTTGATTTCACCAGCATGCAAAACCTCAACGAAGCGTTGCTCAGCAGTTTGCTGGCCAGCGGTTCGGCGTTGGGCAAGGCCTACAACATCAGCAACGGTACGCCGGTGCCGTTGTGGGATGTGGTGAATTACGTGATGCGAAAAATGGACGTCCCACAGGTCACTCGCTACCGTTCCTACGGCTTGGCCTACAGCGTAGCGGCGCTCAATGAGGGCGTGTGCAAGCTCTGGCCTGGGCGTCCCGAGCCGACCCTGTCGCGTCTGGGCATGCAGGTTATGAACAAAAATTTCACGTTGGATATCAGCCGTGCCCGGCATTATCTGGACTACGATCCGAAGGTCAGTCTCTGGGCGGCCCTCGATGAATTTTGCGGCTGGTGGAAGGCTCAGGACATTCGCTGACTGAACCGAGTTCCGGGTTCAGGGTCAATCGGTGCGGCAGTGGGGGTTATACTTCGCCGCATCAAGCCACCACCGCGTTCCACAAAGGTTGACTCAATGTCCATGCGTAACGATGCCAACGACGATTTCGACGATGTACCAAGCCTGCGCGCCGACGTTCACGACCACGATGAATTTCCGACCATTCCGGTCGTTCGTGATCGCACCGCCGCACCTGCGCGCAGCGCTGCGGCGGTTAAAGTCAAAGGCCCGAGCACTGGCCCGTTGTGGGCACTGGTCGGCGCCTTGTTCTTTGCCTTCGCGGGCCTGGCCTGGTGGAGTTTTCAGCAGATTTCGCTGATGGAGCAGCAACTGGTGGCGACCCAGGAAAGTTTCGCGCGGATCAGTGAGGAAGCGGCGGGGCGCTTGCAGGACATTTCCGGCAAGGTCGTGGCCAGTCAGACCAACGTCAACAGCGACAGCGAAGCGCTGAAACTGCAGATCAAGCAGTTGGAAAGCAAACTCCAGGATCAGAGTCAGCAACAACAAGGTGTGGTCGGTCAGACCAGCGAACTGGACAAGCGCCTGGCGCAAATGACCGCGCAAACCACCGAGCAACAGGCGGCCAACACGCAGTTGCAGGCTCAGGTCAAAGCCTTGAGCGGTGAATTGGTCGCCCTGAAGAGCGCGCCTGCCGACACCAGCAAAGTCGACGCCGAGCTCAAAAGCCTCAACGCCGACATCGCTGCGCTGAAGAAACAGGGCAACCCGAGCACTGCGATCGATCGTCTGGAACAGGAAATCGTCATCCTCAAAGCCCAGCAGGACAACCGCCCGGCCGCCCCACAAGGCGCGACCAATACCGCCGAGTTCGACGCGTTCCGCGGCCAGACCACCCGCAACCTCAATACCCTTCAGTCGCAGATCCAGAATCTGCAACAGCAGATCAATTCGCGCCCATAAACGCCGATCTGTCACCGAGTGCGCCATCGTGGTGAGGGGATTTATCCCCTCACCACAGGAAAGCGACTAGCCACAGGGTTGTGCAATCCCCTGCATCATTCTGAATATTCATACATATCCCCAGCCCGTCTACGCTCTTGAAACATCAACAAGAACGGGGGATGCGTTATGGGGTTTGTGCACAAGTTAGCCTTGCTGGGCGGGATGCTTTTGCTGAGCCTGGGCCAGGTTCAGGCGGCCACGGCGCCAAAGGATGAGGGCCAGGCTGCCAGGGCCTTGCTCGAAAAAGCCCTGGCGTACTACCACGACAATGGCGACAAGGCCTTCGCTGCATTCAGCCGTCAGGGCGAGTTTGTCGACAAGGACCGTTACGTGTTTGTGGTCGATACCAAGGGCGTCATGCTCGCCAGCGGTGGGCCGTCTTCGGCATTGATCGGCCGGGATGTGTCGCAGACGCTGCCACCGGATTTGCAGAAAGCCTTCAAAGACGCCTTGAACGTGCCGGAGGGCAACGGCATTCAACAGGCCGAATACCACTGGCAGAACTGGGCCGACGGCAAGGTCGAACGCAAGCACGTGTTCTATCAGCGCATTGGTCAGCGGATCCTGGCGGTCGGCTACTACCTGCCTCGCGCATCGGCGCAGCAAGCCCAGGCCTTGCTCGATAAAGCGGCAACTGACCTGACCAAGGACGAGAAGGGCACGCTGACGGCGATCAACTCGCTCAAGGGCGGGTACTTGCAGGACGATCTATACGTCTTTGTGGTTGACCTGAATAACCAGCGCTACGTGGCTCATGGCACCAATCTGCGGCTGATCAACACCGACTTCGGCAAGGTCAACGACCCGGAAGGCAAACCGGTGGGCGAGCCGATTCTGGCAATTATGGGCAAGCAGGATCGGGGAGAGTACGAGTATCGCTGGAAGAACCCGGTGACCGGCAAGGTCGAGGACAAGCATGCGTACCTGAAGAAGGTCGGGCATTTTCTGGTGGCTGTCGGGTATTACAGCCCTTGAATCGTCGTGACTTATAGACCGCTTTCGCGAGCAAGCCCGCTCCCACATTGGATTTCCAGCGATCACAGATTTTGTGTACGACAGAAATCAATTGTGGGAGCGGGCTTGCTCGCGAAGGCCGCGCCTCGGTCTATCTATCGGACCTTATCTTCCCGCCCCCGCAACACCCTGTTCGGCATCGCAATCGCCGCCGCCAGCCCCAGCAATGACACCGCCGCGCTGACCATCAGCAAATGCCGGAAGGTCAGCAGCAACTCCGCCCGCAAGGCGTTCTGCGCATCCCCCGGTGCAGCGTTCAAACCATCGAGCAAGACATTCCCCGAACTGCCCTCGCCAATTGCTGATCCAGCGATGTGAGCGAAACTGGAGTCCTGCAACAACGCCAGCAACAGCGCCGACATCAACGCCACACCCACCGCGCCACCCAACGAACGAAACAGGTTCGTGGTACTGGTGGCCACGCCAATGTCCCGTTGCTCGACCGAGTTCTGTGTGCCGACCAACGAGGTCGGAAATTGCATGCCGCTGGCAATCCCGCTGAACAACATGAACAGGCTGCTCATCAGTAAGTCTTGAGGCGCACTGAACGCCATGCCGAGAATCGAGATCGGCATCAGCAGCGCACCGCTCAGGATCATCGGTTTGTAGCGCCCGGTTACCGAGGTGCGGCGTCCGGCGAAATAGGCGCCAATCGGTAAGCCAATCGCCAGTGGCAAAAGGTGCAGCGCGGCGCTGTCGGCCCCGGCACCGGTGACGCTCTGGAACCGCAGCGGCATCAGCACGATCAAGGAAATGGCCTGGAAACTGGTGAAGAAAATCGTGCACCAGCAAAAGATCGCATTGCGGTTGGCGAACAAATGCATCGGCAGCAACGGCTCCCGCGCCCGCCGCTCATGCCAGACGAACACCGCCAGCACCACCACCGCGCAACTGAGCAGGCCCAGCACTTCGGCGCTGCGCCACGAATGGCCCTGACCGACTTGAGTGATGCCGAGCAGCAGCGCGGTCAAGCCGACGATCATCAGCAATGTGCCGAGGTAATCAATGATCGGTTTGCGCTGCGGCACTGGCAGCCCGACCAGTGTGCGATTGGCCACCAGCCACGCGCCGAGCCCGAGCGGCAGGTTGATCAGGAACACCCAGCGCCACGACAAGTACTCGGTCATGTACCCGCCGAGCACCGGCCCGGCGACACTGGCCACTGCGTACATGCTGCTGAAGTAACCCTGATAACGACCGCGCTCCCGGGGCGGGACGATGTCGCCGATGATCGCCTGGCTAACCGAAATCATCCCGCCGGCGCCGATGCCTTGAAGGATCCGCGCCAGCACCAGTTGCTCCATGCTTTGGGCCATGCCGCAAAAGAACGACGCAATGGTGAACAGCCCCATCCCGAACAACATCAACTTGCGTCGACCGTACAGATCGCCGAGCTTGCCGTAGATCGGCACCGCCACGGTCATTGCCACCATGTAACCGGCAATCACCCAGGCCAGCAGGCTGACATCCTTGAACTGCGCGGAAATGGCCGGCATCGACACGGCCACGATGGTCTGGTCCAGCGCGCCGAGAAAGATCGCCAGCATCAGGGCGATCAGCACACTGCGAATGGCCGGTTTGGGCGTTTCAGGCTGGTTCAGATTGGTCACGATAAAACCTGCGGGCAGTGATTTTCCCGCAAGAGGCAAGGCGAGCGGGTTAGTGCTCGCCAGTGTAAGTCGATAGCAGGCTATTCGATAGCCTCGTATGGAAGCCCGACGTAATTTTCTGCAATGGTTTTTCGCCCGGCTTCGGAGTTGACGAAGTAGTCCAGTTCCGAGGCGCTGATGCGTTGGCTGAATGCATCGTGCTCGTCAAAGCGGTGCAGCATCGAGGTCATCCACCAGGAAAATCGCTCGGCTTTCCAGACCCGGCGCAGGCAGATTTCGGAGTACTTCTCCAGCAAGTCCACGCGCCCGTCGCGGTAAACCTTCAGCAGAATATTGAACAATGTGCTGACGTCGCTGGCCGCCAGGTTCAGGCCCTTGGCGCCGGTGGGTGGGACGATGTGCGCCGCGTCGCCGACCAGGAACATCCGCCCGTACTGCATCGGTTCCACCACGAAGCTGCGCAGCGGCGCGATGCTTTTCTCGATGGATGGCCCGGTGACCAGTTTTGCCGCCAACGCCTGTGGCAGTCGGGATTTGAGTTCATCCCAGAAACGCTGATCGGACCAATCCTCGACCTGTTCCTCGGTCGGCACCTGAAGGTAATAGCGAGTGCGGGTCGCCGAACGCATGCTACACAGAGCGAACCCGCGTTCGTGGCGGGCGTAGACCAACTCTTCGTGGACCGGCGGGGTGTCAGCCAAAATCCCCAGCCAGCCGAACGGGTAGACCCGCTCAAAGACCTTCAGGCTCTCGGCGGGAATCGATTGCCGGGCCACGCCGTGGAAGCCGTCGCACCCGGCGATGTAGTCGCAATCGAGGCGATACGTTTCGCCATCCTTTTCGAACGTGACAAAGGTTTCATCGGTTTTCATGCCGTGAGGGACGACGTTGCTCGCCGCATAAATCGTCTGTGCCCCGGCGTCCCGACGAGCGGCCATCAGGTCGCGGGTGACTTCGGTCTGGCCGTAGATCATCACGGTTTTGCCGCCGGTCAGGGCGTGCAGGTCAATGTGCACCTGGCGGCCGTCGAGGGCCAGATCAAAGCCGCCATGAACCAGCCCTTCGGCGTCCATGCGCTGACCGACACCGGCCTGACGCAACAGCTCTACCATGCCTTGTTCAAGGACGCCGGCGCGGATTCGGCCGAGCACATAATCCGGCGTTTGGCGTTCGAGAATCAGAGTGTCGATGCCGGCGTTGTGCAGCAACTGACCAAGCAATAAACCGGACGGACCGGCGCCGATGATGGCGATTTGGGTTTTCAGCGTTTTCATTGTTTTTATGACTCGCAAGCTTCACGCGACCACGGCCGGTGAATAATTTTTATGGATCGAGTGCTTGCATTTTTCCCTTGCGAGTCTGTCAATTGAAGGTGAAAACTGAGCCGATACCTGTACATTCTGCCAATCGGTGCGATTATCGCCCCGTCTACCCCCGAGGCCTGGATTGAAGTGATGAACAAGCCTGACCTGCCTTCGATTCCGGTGTTCAAGCTCTACGGTGAAAGCCTGGACTGGCCGACCCCCGACTTGCTGCACTGTGAAACCATTTCCAAACGCAGCCGCGAACATCAATGGGAAATCAAACCCCACCGCCATGCTGATTTGTGCCAGTTACTCTTCGTTTTCAAAGGTCAGGCAGAGCTTGAAATCGAAGGTAAACGCACTGATTTGACCGAGCCGGCAATGCTGATCCTGCCGCCGTTATCGGTGCACGGTTATCGCTTTTCTGAAGACGTCGAAGGTTTTGTCGTGACGTTGGCCGCGCCGTTGGTTGCCCATCTGCAGGTGCAACTGGGCAATTCGGTGAACGCCCTGGCGCAAGCCGAAAGTTACCCGGCTGGGAAGGACAGCGAGTACCTCAACAGTCTGTTTGCGGCGCTGCAAAGCGAATACACCGGTCATCAACCGGCTCGGGAAATGCTCATGCATTCGCTGGTCAGCGTGATCATGGTCTGGGTCAGCCGCCAGGTGATCCAGCGCCGCAGTGCCAGTCAACGTCCGCAGCGTGCCCGGGAATACCTCAACGGGTTTATTCAACTGGTGGAAGAGACCTATCGCCAGCACGTCAAGGTCGAGGACCTGGCCCATCGGTTGGGGATTTCCGTGTCCCACCTCAACGGCACCTGCCGTGAGCTGGCGGGGCAACCGGCGTTGCAGATCATGCACGAACGGCAGTTGCTGGAAGCCAAGCGCTTGCTGACTTACACCAGCATGACCATTTACGAAATGTCCGACGTGTTGGGTTTTTCCGATCCAACCAACTTCACGCGCCTGTTTCGGCGACGAGTGGGGATCTCGCCCAAGGCCTTCCGCGACCGCTTGAAGGCCGATCAGGACAACGAGGCCTGACACGCTTCGCTAGCGAAGGGCGTTGAGGGTCGCGTTGTGGGGAATGCAGCGCTCGAAGTTGCAGCTCGCGAATTCACGAGGCAGGTTGCGCAACTGCTCGACCCGCCAGGCAGCGGTGCCATACAGCGCCAGCGTCGCCGCGCAGGTGATGAAAATGGCGAGGTACCTTCTTGTTCTGATGTTCATGGCGTTGACCTCTGAACGAATACCCTTCGGTATTACCTTCAGCATAGGTCAGCGCCACTGAGTTGCCACCCGCGCGGCCCTCCCATGTAACCCGGTATTCAGGACACTAATGCACCTCTGTGGGAGCGGGCTTGCTCGCGAAAGCGTCGGCACATCCAACATAGAGGTGACTGATACGAGAAGATCTTAAAACCCCACATCCCACGCCGGTTCTTCGGGGAATCTGAGCACCAGGAAGTCCAGCATACTGCGCATCGTCGCCGGCATGTGTTTGCGTGAGGCGTAGACCGCGTACATGTTCATTTGTCGTGGCTCGGCGTGGGGCAGCAGGCGGATCAACTCGCCGCTGTGAATGTGCACGCCGGCCTGGTAGCTGGGCAGCATCGCCACGCCGGCACCGGCCATGGTCGCGCGCAGCAGGGTGCTGGCCTCGTTGGCGCTGATGTTGCCCTGCACCGGCACCGAGACTTGCTCGCCATCCTGTTCGAAATGCCAAAGGCTTTTGCCGAAGTAGGAGTGGGTCAGGCAGTTGTGCTGGCTCAAGTCCTCGACCCGCTGCGGCGTCGGGTGTTCTTGCAGGTACGCCGGGGAGGCGCAGATCACCGAGCGGCACACCGTCAGTCGGCGGGCGATCAGGTTCGGGTCCAGGTCGTTGCTGGTGCGGATCGCCAGGTCAATGCGCTCATCGACCAGGTTCACCGTGCGGTCGATCATCTGCATATCGATGCTGACGCCGGGGTAGCGCTTAACGTAAGCGGCCATGGCGTCCGCCAGTTGCGCCTGGCCGAACGAGGTGCTGACGCTGATCCGCAGCAGGCCACGGGGCGCTTCGTCCGGTTCGCTGATGGCGGCTTGCATGTCGGTGGACAAGTCGAGCATCTGCCGACAGCGCGGCAGGATCTCGCTGCCAGCAGCGGTCAGGCTCAGCTTGCGCGTGGTGCGGTGCATCAGCCGGGCGCCGACCCAATCTTCCAGTTCCGCCAAATAACGCGAAACCACCGGCCGTGACAGGTCCAGGTGATCGGCCGCCGCTGACTGGCTGCCGAGGTCCACCACCGAGACGAACACCCGCATTGCTTGTAGACGATCCATGATTTGCTCACTTTCAGAAACAAACTATGTTCAAGCATCGCATTTTTTGTACTGAGTCATGCAACTAAGCTCTGTCCCATCGCCAAGCACGGCATTCGGACAACGGAGCAACAGATGATCGGTTTCACCGCAATCAAGCGCATTCTCCTGGCAACCGCCACCCTCGGCTTCGCCGCTCACGCTGCCGCCGCATCGACCCTGACCCTGGACGTCTACAACCCGGGCGACAAGGCGATTTTCCCAGTGACATCGGTACTGGTCAGCGGCGAGAAAGACGCGATCCTGGTGGACGCGCAATTCGGCAAATCCCAGGCAGAGCAAGTGGTACAGAAAATCCGCGCCAGCGGCAAGCAACTGACCACCATCTACATCAGCCACGGTGACCCGGATTACTACTTCGGCCTCGACACCCTGACCGCCGCTTTCCCGAACGCCAAAGTACTGGCCTCGCAGCCGACCGTGGATCACATCAAGAAAACCGTCGAGGGCAAACTGGCGTTCTGGGGCCCGAAAATGGGCGCTGACGTGCCGGCCAAAACCATCGTGCCGGGCGTGCTCAAGGGCGACAGCCTGATGCTCGAAGGGCAGAAATTGCAGGTAGTGGGCCTGGACGGCAAGCAGCCGGATCGCAGCTTCGTGTGGATTCCGTCGATCAAGGCTGTGGTCGGTGGCGTGGTCGTCGCTGAAAACATCCACGTGTGGATGGCCGACACTCAGACGGCGCAATCCCACGCCGACTGGCTGACGACGCTGCATTCGATCGAAACCTTGAAACCGAAGACCATCGTGCCGGGTCACTACCTGGGTGAGAGCGCCCGTTCCCTGGCCGCTGTGCAATTCACCGCTGGCTACATCAAGGCTTTCGACGAAGAAACCACCAAGGCGAAAAACTCTGCTGAACTGATCGCAGCCATGAAAAAACGCTACCCGACCCTGGGCGAAGAAAGCTCGCTGGAGTTGAGTGCGAAAGTCGCCAAGGGCGAGATGAAGTGGTAATCCGCCGTTTCTAATGATGGGGAAGCGCTGTTGTGACTCGCTAAATCCCCTCGCCACAAAGTTTCCTCAGCATAGGGAATATCTTCACTCAGTAGATTTGTGCCTCATTTGAAACACTCAAGCCAACTGGAGAACTTCATGAGCAAAATCGCAATCATCGGTGCCACCGGTCGTGCCGGTAGCCAACTGTTGGAAGAAGCCCTGCGTCGCGGTCACAGCGTCACTGCCATCGCCCGCGATACCTCGAAGATCGGCCAGCGTGCCGGTGTGGTCAGCAAGAACGTCGACGCCCTGGATGCCGAAGCACTGCAAGCCGCCGTCGCCGGTCATGACGTGGTGATCAGCGCCGCGCACTTCTCGACGTTGCCTTCCAGCGCCGTGGTCGGGCCGGTGAAAAAGGCCGGGGTCAAACGTCTGTTGGTGGTGGGCGGTGCCGGTTCGTTGTTGCTGCCGGACGACACGCGAGTGATCGACAGCGCGGGTTTCCCGGCCGAGTACAAAACCGAGGCCAGCGCCGGTGCTGCGTTTCTTGATGCATTGCGTCAGGAGAAGGAACTGGACTGGACCTTCCTGTCGCCATCGGCGGAGTTTGTGGAAGGTGAGCGCACCGGCAAGTTCCGGATCGGCAAGGATGATTTGCTGGTGAGTGCTGAAGGCCGGAGCTGGATCACATTCGCCGATTATGCGATTGCGCTGCTGGATGAAGTTGAAGCACCGAAACATTCGCGCCAACGCTACACCGTCGGCTACTGATGCACCCCCTGTAGGAGCTGCCGCAGGCTGCGATCTTTTGATCTTGTCTTTAAAAACAAAATCAAAACATCGCAGCCTGCGGCAGCTCCTGCAGGGGCATTTGTTTTCAGCGGGTGTGGGCTTGTTCTACCAGCCAGATCATCAGCTCTTCGAGCGGTGGCGACGGCTCGACTGCTGGCGGCAACACGAGGTAATACGCCAACCCGGTTTTCACCTTCAATTCAAAGGGCATGACTAGCCGCCCGGCACTCAGGTCATCGCCAATCAACGACCAGTCGCCAATCGCCACACCCGTCCCTTGGGACGCCATCGACATCGCCAGGTCCAGTGTTTCGAAATGCTGGCCGCTGCTGATGTTGTTCAGCTGCAGCTCGGCAGCGTTCAGCCACACCGACCAATCCTGAATATCGTGAGTCGGGTGTAATAACAGATGCTGTTGCAGGTCTGCGGGTGTATTCAGCGTTGGCGTACCTTTGAGCAGCAGCGGCGAGCAAACCGGGGTCAGTTGCTCATCGAACAGCCGAAGTGACGCCAGTGAAGTGTCTGGTGGCGCGCCATAGATCACCGCCGCATCGAACTGCTCACGATGAAAATCCACCCCGTGCCGCACCGTGGTGGTTAGCTCCACCGGCACGTCCGGGCGCTCCTTTTGCCATTGCATCAGGCGCGGCAACAACCAGCGCATCACGCAGGTCGGGGCCTTGAGTTGCAGGGTTTCGCGCTTCGCTCCGATCTGCTCCACCGCCTCGCCGATCAAGCCGAAAATCTGTTGAACCCGCGGCAGCCACTCCCGTCCTTCGGCGGTCAAGTCCAGGCCTCGGGCTTGTCGAATGAACAACTCATAACCCAGATGATCTTCCAGCCCGGCGATCTGTCGACTCACCGCGCCCTGAGTGATGTGCAACTGCTCGGCCGCCCGGGTGAAGTTGCAACATTGGGCCGTGATCAGAAAAGTGTGCAGGGCGGGCAGGGGAGGCAGTCGTTTCATGAGGACCCAAGGTATGACGTGAGGACATGGCTAGTATGACTTTTTATCCATTGTTGCGGCTACCTGTCGCCCGTTCCAATGAGGCCATCCCAGGGCTTGCCTACGCATCATAAACACTGCGCAGGCTCGGCGTCTCAAACGAACAAAAAGGGCAAAGACATGGCGACGTGCGGCGAAGTATTGGTCAAGTTACTCGAAGACTACGGGGTCGAGCAGGTGTTCGGCATTCCCGGGGTGCATACCGTTGAGCTGTATCGCGGGCTGGCCCGTTCGAGCATCAACCATGTCACTCCGCGTCACGAACAGGGCGCCGGCTTCATGGCCGACGGCTACGCCCGCACCAGCGGCAAACCGGGTGTCTGCTTCATCATCACCGGCCCAGGCATGACCAACATCACCACCGCGATGGGGCAGGCGTATGCCGATTCGATCCCGATGCTGTTGATTTCCAGCGTGCAAACCCGCAACCAATTGGGCGGCGGTCGCGGCAAGCTCCATGAGCTGCCGAACCAGAGTGCACTGGTCGGCGGCGTGGCGGCGTTCTCCCACACCCTGATGTCGGCGTCGGAGTTGCCGGGCGTGTTGGCCCGTGCGTTCGCGTTGTTCCAGGCCGGTCGTCCGCGTCCAGTGCACATCGAAATTCCGTTGGACGTGTTGGTAGAAGAAGCTGACGACCTGCTCACTAGCGTCCCGGTCAACATCGACCGCGCCGGTGCCTCGCCGACCGCCGTTTCGCGCATGACCGAACTGCTGGCGGTTGCCAAACGCCCATTGATCCTGGCCGGTGGCGGCGCCATCGAGGCCGCCGCCGAGCTGACTGAACTGGCTGAACTGCTGGACGCGCCAGTCGCGCTGACCATCAACGCCAAGGGCATGCTCGAATCCAACCATCCACTGCTGATCGGTTCGACCCAAAGCCTGGTCGCCACCCGCGCCCTGGTGGCCGAGGCCGACGTAGTGCTGGCCATTGGCACCGAGCTGGCCGAAACCGACTACGACGTGACCTTCGCTGGCGGCTTCGAAATCCCCGGCAAACTGCTGCGCGTGGACATCGACCCGGACCAGACCGTACGCAACTATCCGCCGCACGTCGCGCTGGTGTCCGACTCGCGTAATGCCGCTCAAGCCTTGCTGAGCGCGTTGTCGCACCAGTCGCTGGCCGAGCGTCGCAACGATTGGGGCCAGGTGCGTGCCGCGCGCTTGCGTGAAGAACTGGCTGCCACCTGGGATGCGCCAACCTTGGCCCAGACCCGATTCCTCGAAACCGTGCTGCACGAGCTGCCGGACGCTGTGTTTGTCGGCGATTCGACCCAACCGGTGTACACCGGCAACCTGACCTTTAACCCGGAGCGCCCGCGCCGCTGGTTCAACTCGTCCACCGGTTACGGCACCTTGGGTTACGCCTTGCCGGCGGCAATCGGCGCCTGGCTCGGCGGCAGCGTTGAGGGCTCTTCGCGTCCTCCGGTGGTGTGCCTGATCGGCGACGGCGGTCTACAATTTACCCTGCCGGAACTGGCCAGCGCCGTTGAAGCGTGCACGCCGGTAATCGTCCTGCTGTGGAATAACCAGGGCTACGAAGAAATCAAAAAGTATATGGTCAACCGCGCCATCGAACCGGTGGGCGTGGACATCTACACCCCGGACTTTATCGGTGTGGCCAAGGCTTTGGGCTGCGCCGCCGAAGCGGTCAACGGTGTCGAGCAATTGCGCAGCGCACTGCGTGCTGCCACCGATCGTCAGGGCCCGACCCTGATTGAAATCGATCAGACTTCGTGGATGAAGGCGGTGTCGAAATGAGTTTTCGCATGACTTTCCCAACGGCTCTCGATGGTTTGTACATCGACGGCCAATGGTCTGCCGGCCAAGAACACCTGCGTGTATTCAACCCGGCCACCGAAGCCCTGTTGACCACCGTTAATGGCGGCGATGCACATGCCGTCGATCAAGCCGTTAATGCTGCGACCCTTGCCTTCAACGACTGGTCAAAAACCACCGGCACCGAGCGCGGTGCGATCCTGCGCAAAATCGCCGATGGCGTGAAGGCCGGTCGCGAACAGTTGATGCATTTGCAGTCGAGCAACAACGGCAAACCGCTGTTCGAAGCGGCCATCGACGTCGACGACGTGATCGCCACGTTCGAGTACTACGCCGGTCTGGCCGAGGGCCTGGACGCCAAACAGGACAGCGCCGTCGAGCTGCCGAGCGACGACTTCAGCGCACGCCTGCGCCGTGAACCCTGCGGTGTGGTCGGGCTGATCGTGCCGTGGAATTTCCCGATGGTCACCACTGCCTGGAAACTCGCCCCGGCCCTGGCTGCCGGGTGCTGCGTGGTGCTCAAACCATCGGAAGTCACGCCGTTGCCAGAGCTGGAACTGGCCGCGATCATCGCCGAGGCCGGCCTGCCCAAGGGCGTGTTCAACCTGGTCTGCGGCACTGGCCTGGCGGTCGGCGCGCCGCTCTCGGCTGACCCGCGCATCGCCAAGATTTCCTTCACCGGCAGCAACGCGGTCGGTGTTCAGGTCATGCAACGTGCTGCTGAAACCGTGAAGGGCGTGAGTCTGGAATTGGGCGGCAAGTCCTCACTGCTGGTGCTCAAAGACGCCGACATTGAACTGGCCGTGGAGTTGGCCTGCGGCGGTGGTTTCTTCAACGCCGGGCAAATGTGTTCGGCCACCAGCCGCGTGTTGGTCGCCGATGAACTGGCGGATGAATTCCTGATCCGTTTGCAGGCCCGCGCCGAAGCGATTCGCGTGGCCGACCCGTTCGACCCGAACGTGGAGATGGGCGCACTGGTCAATCAGGCGCAATACCAGCGCGTGCTCGGCCACATTGATCGTGGCTTGAGCGCTGGCGCCAGGCTGATTTGCGGCGGCAATCGTCCGGCCGATCTGCCGCGCGGATATTTTTTGCAGCCGACGATTTTCACCGAAGTGCCCCTCGACAGTGCGCTGTGGTGTGAAGAGATTTTCGGCCCGGTGATCTGCGTGCGCAGTTTTGCCTCCGAAACCGAGGCGATTGCCCTGGCCAACGACAGCCAGTTCGGCCTGGTGGCCAGCGTGGTGACGGCTGATGCTGTAGCGGCGGATCGTGTGGCCAATGCGTTACAGGCGGGGCTGGTGTGGATCAATGTACCGCAGGTGATTTTCCCGCAGGCGGCGTGGGGCGGGTACAAGCAGAGCAGCATTGGCCGTGAGTTGGGGCCTTGGGGGTTGGCGGCGTTTCAAGAGATCAAGCATGTGATCCGGGCGGTCTGATCACAGAGATGTATGGGCTGGACTGGCCTCATCGCGAGCAAGCTATGCTCCTACGGGAATTTATGTTGTTCACATAACCTTGTAGGAGCCGAGCTTGCTCGCGAAGAGGCCTTCAGCCGCCATAAAAATTCCGGATCAGACAGACAGCCGCAACCGCGCCAAATCCCGTAGCGGCGGAGCCCCGAACAACCGGCTGTACTCCCGGCTAAACTGCGACGGGCTTTCATACCCCACCCGATACCCCGCCGCCGACGCTTCCAGCCCTTCGGCCAGCATCAAGCGCCGGGCTTCCTGCAATCGCAACTGCTTTTGATACTGCAACGGACTCATGGCCGTCATCGCCTTGAAGCGGTGATGCAGCGTCGACACGCTCAGGTTCACTTCCTTCGCCAGATCATCGATACGCAACGGCTGTTCATAGTGGCCGTTGAGCCATTTGATCGCCTGGCTGATGCGATGGCTCTGGCTGTTGGCGATGGCTATTTCATACAGTCGATGACCCTGCTGGCTGCGCAACAGGCGATACAGAATCTCCCGGCGAATCAGCGGCGCGAGCATGGCGATGTCTTTTGGCGTATCGAGCAAACGGGTCAGGCGCAGTACGGCGTCGAGCATCGCCGCGTCCAGTCGTTCAACGTACAGCCCGCGCCCGGTGGGCCGGGTCGGCACGCCCATGGGGCCGGCGTCGGCGATCAGCGCGGTGATTTCCGCCGGGTCGATGTCCAGCCGCACGGCGAGGATCGGCTCTTCAGAGGTGACGGTCACCACGCGGCCGGTTACCGGCATCGAGACCGACACCACCAAATAATTGAGCGGGTCGTAATTGAAGACCTCGTCGGCCAGCCGAACTTCCTTGCGCCCCTGGGCCATGATGCACAGTGCCGGTTGCGCCAGCACCGGGGCGAACTGATGGGTTTGACTGTGACGCGACATGAACAGCGAGCTGACGGCAGTGGCGTAATTGCCATCCTCGCTGGTATTGCGGCGGATGATCGCGGCCAGTTCCTCGCGCTGTTTCTCCATGTCGGCGTCCAGCGGGGCTTGAAAGTGATCGAACGACGACATGCAGGGCCTCCTCGGTGAGGCGTTGTTGATGGGCAGAGCATAAGTTTGTGCAAGCCACAGTGGTAGACACATCCTGCCTGATGCTTGCCTGATTCTGCATTGGGTTGTTTCGCGGCATTGTTTTAGCCGTGTCGCGGCGCTGAAACTTGCTTGAAACCGTTGTGTCATCGCACAGACATGTCTGGACCGGCGTTTCAGGCCGATTCACTGATCCTCGCAGGATTGTGCAACAAGCCGGCAGGAATCGACTAACGGCAACCCTGTTGCGCCGCCTAATCTTGGATCCTGTCGCAGCCCGTCCCTGGCTGCTACACAACTCCCTGGGAGGGTTGAACATGTCTACGCAGATCCCCGTCAGTCATATGGCCTTCGTTCGTGCCCGCGCCGGGCGTTCGGCAGAACTCGGTATTCGCCTGAGCGCGTTGATCGAACCATCGCGTGCAGCCAACGGTTGCCTGAGCTTTGCCCTGCAACACTCGCAATGCGATCCGGACCTGTGGCTGGTGTCCGGTTTTTGGACCCATCAACAGGCCATGACTGCTTACTTCAACACGCCGGCCATGGAGATTTTCGCCGAGCTGGTACAAGACCTGGTGGTCAACAGCCTGGATTTCCATACCTTCAAGGATGTCTCGGCTGCCCAGGCGTTGGGTCAGTCCACGGCGCAGGTACACAAACTGGCCGGTTGAGGGTTTAATGGCTCCATTCTCAATTAGCCAGGATCCGCGACATGGCACGTAAAGCCTTTGATCATTTTGAAGCTGTTTCCGCTGTCGTACCGGGCGAGGGTGGTTACCACGCCGCGATCGCCGTCAAAGCCATCGGTGGCACGGGTGCGCCGCGCTTTCATAAAGTGCTTGAAGGGCAAATCTTCAAGACTGCCAACGAGGCCGATCTGGCCGCGGCCAAAGAGCTGACCCGCCTCAAAGACGTCAAAGAAGACGCCGACCTGCTCTGGTAAGTTATTTTTTTGCCCCCGGGCGATACATTTTGAACAATGCCTCTGGTCCCAGCTGAAAGTAATCCGCTGGCCCGCCGCCGCGCAGAATCGGTTCTGCCGCGGCGGTATCGTACACCCCATCCTTCAACAGCCACTTGGCGATATGCACGGCGACCACTTCGCCGAGAATCAGCCAGCTCGGCACCACGTTCCCGTCCGCGCGCTGCAACTGAATGATCTGCGTGACCTTGCATTCAAAGGACACCGGGCTTTCAGCGACCCGTGGCACCTGAATGATTTTCGATGCGGCGGGTGTTAATCCGGCTAGCTCGAATTCATTGGTGTCGGGCGCGACCATGGCGCTGCTCTGGTTCATCCGCTCGGCCAGTGGCCGGGTCGCCAGGTTCCAGGCGAACTCGCCGGTCTGCTCGATGTTGTTCAGGCTGTCTTTGCGCCCGACGCTGGAAAAACCAATGATCGGCGGAATGTAGTTGAACGCATTGAAGAAGCTGTAGGGCGCCAGGTTCAGGTGACCATTGGCATCTTGCGAAGAAATCCAGCCGATGGGGCGCGGGCCGACGATGGCGTTGAACGGGTCATGGGGCAGGCCGTGGCCGTTGGCGGGTTCGTAGAAGTGGATGTCGTCGGGCATGGCTGGGGCTCTTGGAGATGGCTGGATCAGGTGGCCAATAGTGCAAGCACGATCAAACAATTTCCAGTCAGGCACTGATATTCCATCCAATCAAAACCCTGTGGGAGCTGGCTTGCCAGCGATGGCATGTTTTCAGCCGATGTAAATGTCGACTGACAGATCGCCATCGCTGGCAAGCCAGCTCCCACAGGTCTTTGTGCTGAGCTAAAAAATATCATTCCCCCAGAAATGACTAAGCCCGGCCGAAGCCGGGCTGTGCGTTTTTAAGCAGGGGGTTAGCTGATGGCAGCGGATTGCGTGCGGTCATAA
This sequence comes from Pseudomonas sp. TH15, assembly GCF_016651105.1. Classification (GTDB taxonomy): domain Bacteria; phylum Pseudomonadota; class Gammaproteobacteria; order Pseudomonadales; family Pseudomonadaceae; genus Aquipseudomonas. Next base: position 608,774 of record NZ_JAEKEL010000002.1, on the reverse strand, counting down.
CCGTCGGCGGCGAAAGTTGCGGAGCCGGTGCGATCGTAGCCATCTTCAGCGAAAGTTGCGGAGCCGGTACGGTCATAGCCGTCTTCAGCGACAGTGGCGGAACCGGTGCGGTCATAACCATCGGCGGCAACGGCGGAACCGGTGCGGTCGTAACCGTCTGCGGCGAAGGTGTTGGCAGCCAGTACCGACAGGGCGAGAGCGAGGATCAGTTTGGTTTTCATGTTCGTGACTCCAGATTTGTTGGCGGGTGTGTCTTGCATGGGTTTCATGCTACGCCAACTAAATTGATTGAAAAGCGCAAAATAATGCTAAAAACAATCGATTAACTTGATATTAAGGGCGGCGTATTTAATTCGCTTTCGTCGTTGGAGCGAACGTCGCGCAGGTCATCGATCAGGTAGGTGCAGGATGCAGCGCGAGCATTAATTCGCGATTAATCGCGGTTTCGCCGCGTGTGACAGATTTTTCATACAGCACCTACCTATTTTTCACCGCTTCGCCGCCAGTCTGCGCGTCGGCCATAACCCTAAGAAAACGGCCGTCATGACCACTGGAGTTTTACCCGTAATGAATAAGCTGCCTCAAATCACCCTGGCGTTCTGGGTGATGAAAATCTGTGCGACGACCCTGGGGGAAACCGCCGGTGACTTGCTGTCGATGACCCTCAACGTCGGCTACGCCATCAGCTCGCTGATTTTGATCAGTGTGTTCGTGCTGACCCTGGTCACGCAGTTGATGTCCAAAACCTATAAGCCGGTGCTGTACTGGATCGTGATTCTGTCCACCAGCACGGCCGGCACCACCATGTCCGACTTCATGGACCGCACCCTCGGGTTGGGTTACGCCACGGGTTCGATGATCCTGATTGCGATTCTGGCGGGGATCTTCTCAGCCTGGCGTCTGAGCGGCGACTCGTTGAACGTCAGCAAGGTCCAGACCTTTCGTGGCGAGATGTTCTACTGGATGGCGATTCTGTTTTCCAACACCTTGGGCACTGCGCTCGGCGATTACCTGGCCGACGACTCGGGCCTGGGCTTTGCCGGCGGCGCACTGTTGATCGGCTCCACCATCGCGGTGGTGGTGCTGCTCAAATACTTCACGAAGATTTCGTCGGTGCTGTTGTTCTGGGTGGCGTTCGTGCTGACACGGCCATTCGGCGCAACCCTGGGCGACTTCCTGACTAAACCCCATGAAAAGGGCGGCCTGGATTTCGGCACCATTGGCTCGTCGCTGGTGTTGGCGGGGGTTTTGGTGGTGATGATTGCGGGCGCGGCTTACGCGCAGAACAAGTATGGCAAGCGAGCGGTTGCCGAGTTGACTTAAAGCCGAGTTGCCCACATCGCGAGCAAGCTCGCTCCCACATTGGATCTGCGTACACCAGATCCTTGTGGGAGCGAGCCTGCTCGCGATGAGGCCGGAACAGTCACCTCAAATAAAGCAGTCAGTCCGTCTCGATCCGCGAATGCTTGCGGGTGTCTTTCATGGTCACGTACACCAGCAACGACACCGCGATGCAGGCCGTGACATACCAGTAGTAACCGGTTTCCATGCCGATGCTCTTGAACCACAGCGCGATGTATTCGGCGGTGCCGCCGAAGATCGACACGGTCAGCGCGTACGGCAAGCCAACGCCCAGTGCACGAATCTCGGTCGGGAACAGTTCGGCTTTGACCACCGCGTTGATCGAGGTGTAGCCGCTAACGATGATCAGCGCCGCCATGATCAGGAAGAACGCGCCCCACCAGCTCTGGATGGTGTGCAGGGTGGTCAGGATCGGCACGGTGAACAGCGTGCCGAGCACGCCGAAGGCAATCAGGATCGGCCGACGACCCACCTTATCCGACAACGCGCCAATCAGTGGTTGCAGGCACATGAACAGGAACAGCGTGGCCGCCGAGATGCTGGTGGAGTCGGTGATGCTCATGCCGACGGTGTTCACCAGGTATTTCTGCATGTAGGTGGTGTAGGTGTAGAACGCCAGAGTGCCGCCCATGGTCAGGCCGACCACGGTCATCAGTTCCTTGGGATGGCGCATCAGCGTGCGCATGGCGCTTTCTTTCTTCTCTTTCTTGACCTTGTTGAACGATTCGGTCTCTTCCATGCCACGACGCAGGTAGAGCGCCACGACCGCACACAGCGCGCCGATGGCGAACGGGATGCGCCAGCCCCAGGCGTACAGTTGTTCGGTGGTCAGCACCTGTTGCAGCACGATCAGCACCGCCAGGGCGATGAGCTGACCGGAGATCAGCGTCACGTACTGGAAGCTGGAATAGAAGCCGCGACGTTCCTTGGTCGCCATCTCGCTGAGGTAGGTAGCCGAAGTGCCGTACTCGCCACCGACCGACAGGCCCTGCAGCAAGCGAGCGAACACCAGCAGGATCGGCGCACCGATACCGATGGTTTCATAATTGGGGCTCAGGGCGATCAGCAGCGAACCGAAGCACATCAGGTACACCGAGGCCATCAACGCACGTTTACGACCGGCACGGTCCGCGTAGAGGCCCATCAACCAGCCACCGATCGGACGCATCAGGAAGCCCACGGCGAAGATCGCGGCGGTGTTCATCAGTTGCGCAGTGGTGGAACCCGCCGGGAAGAAAGATTTGGCGAAGTACAGCGAGAACGCGGCGTAGACGTACCAGTCGTACCACTCGACCATGTTGCCGACCGAGCCGCTGAAGATCGATTTGATCCGGCTCGAAGTGGTTCTTTCTTTGGCGGGCGCGACGGCCGACCCGAGGGGCAGGGCGTTGGAGTTATCCATTGAAGGATCCTTCGTTTAATTGTTTTTGTGGAGCGCGTGTAAACGCAGCCTGCAGGGGCTATAGCAGGAGCTGTGCCAAGGGGCGGAGGGCCGGTTTAGAGGGGGTAGGAGGTTTTGTTGAGCGGAAATCCGCTTATCGGTAGTAAGTGGTGAGCGGAAAATCGCCGAAAAGATCGCAGCCTTTCATTCGCCGGTAAACATCTCCCGACTCAACCCATGCCGCTGTAACTTTTCATTAAACGTGCGGCGCGGCAGTTGCAACTCTTCAAGCACCGCTTTCACATCACCCTTGTGCCGGGTCAGCGCCGCGCGCAAGCAATGCGCTTCAAACGCTTCCTGTTGCGCCGCCAGCGACTGGCCAGGGTCGATGCCCGCCGGTTCTGGCTCACCGAGGCCCAATACCTGGCGCTCGGCCACGTTCGCCAGTTCCCGCACATTGCCCGGCCAGTCGTGGCTCAGCAGATGGCTCAGTTGCGGGCCGCTCAAGGGCGGGAAGGTCCGCCCCAGACGTTCGGCGGCATTCTGGGCAAAGGTTTCGAACAGCAATGGAATGTCTTCGCGGCGCTCGCGCAACGGCGGCAGGCGCAACTCGGCGACGTTCAAACGGTAGGCCAGGTCCTCTCGAAAACGCCCGGCGCGGGCTTCGTCCAGCAGGTCGGGTTTGGTCGCGGCGATGATCCGCAAGTCCACACGAATGCTCTGGTTCGACCCCAGCCGCTCAAGCTTCTGCTCCTGCAACACCCGCAACAACTTGACCTGCTGCGCCAGCGGCATGCTTTCGATTTCATCGAGAAACAGCGTGCCGCCGTCGGCGTATTCGAGCTTGCCGATGCGCTTGCCCGAGGCGCCGGTGAACGCGCCACTTTCGTGACCGAACAGCTCGGCCTCAAACAACTGCTCGGGAATCGCCGCGCAGTTCAGGGCCACGAACGGCTTGTCAGCACGCGGACCGAAATCATGCAGGCAGCGGGCGACCAACTCTTTGCCGCTGCCGGTTTCGCCACGGATCAATACGTTGACCGGCAACGTCGCGAGGTCCAGCACCTGTCGGCGCAGAGTCTGCAAGCCGCGGGACACACCCAGTAGCGTGGCGTCGAGTTTGGCGCGGTTGTCGGCCTGTACGTGCAGGGCCCGGTTTTCCAGCACCAACCGGCGCTTTTCCAGGGCCCGGCGCAGGCTGCCGAGCAAGGTTTCCGGGCTAAAGGGTTTTTCGAGGAAGTCGTACGCGCCGTCGCGCATCGCTTCGACCGCCATCGGCACATCGCCGTGGCCGGTCAACAAAATCACCGGCAAGTCGGCATCACGCCGCTGCACTTCGGCCAGCAGTTCCAGGCCGGTCATGCCGGGCATGCGCACGTCGCTGAGGATGACGCCGGGGAAGTGGGCCGGCAACTTTGCCAGGCATTCATCGGCACGGCTGAACAGCTGCACCTCGAATCCCGACAGGCTCAGCCACTGTTCTACGGCGCTGCGAATGCTGCTTTCGTCGTCGACCACGATCACCGAATTCAGCATGAGAGGGGCACCTCCAGATCGATCGGCAAGGTCAGGGTGAACACCGCGCCATTGTCGTGGTTGTCGGCCGACAGGCGCCCACCGGATTCGTGCGCAATGGCAAACGAGACCGCCAGCCCCAGGCCCAAGCCATCGCCCACCGGTTTGGTGGTGAAGAATGGATCGAAGACGTTCGGCAGGTGTTCTTCGGCAATGCCGCCACCGTTGTCGGAAACGCTCAGGCGCCACAATTGCTCATCGGCTTCGAGGCGGATTTCCAGGCGTTTGCAGGGTTTGTCCTGCACGGCGTCGAGGGCGTTGCGCAGCAGGTTGATCAGCACTTGTTCCAGGCGAATAGCATCACCACGAACCCAGGCCGGACGGGTCAGGTGCAGCACGGTGCTGACGTTTTCATCGCGCAGGCGCGCATCGAGCAACTGCAAGGATTGATCGACTACCGCCGCCAGGTCCAGCCGTTCGCGCAGGCCACTGGGGCTTTTGCGGGCGAAGGTTTTCAGGTGGCCGGTCAACGCAGCCATACGCGTCAGCATGTCGTCCACCGGTTTCAGCGCCTTGTAAGCGTCATCGACCCGGCCGTGATCGAGCAGCAGCCTCAGAGTAGCAAGCTGCATGCGCTGGGCGGTCAGCGGCTGGTTGATTTCGTGGGCCAGCGCCGCGGACATCTGCCCCAGCGCTGCAAGTTTGGCCGATTGCACCAGACCGTCCTGGGCGGTGCGCAGGTCGCGGGTGCGTTCTTCCACCAATTGTTCGAGTTCTTCGCGGCTGCGCTGGCGCAGCTTCGCCAGACGCCAGCGCTGGTTGAGGAACAGCAACAGAAACACCACCGCCAGCCACACGCCGGCAGCGGCGAGCCCGGCGTTGCGTAAATCTTCGAAAGCGACTTGCGGGCGGCGCAACAGGTGCAAGGTCCAGCCTTCGGCGGGCAGCGGCAGGGATTCCCACAGGTAATCCGCCGTGCCGTCGGGGCCCTCGACTTGCGCCAGGTCGCTGTTGTCGTCAAAGCGCCGTTTCGATTGATAGGCCAGCGGCGACAGCGGTTGCTTGTCGTATTGGCGCGTGTTCTTGAGTTCGGCGTGATCGCTGTCGCTCAGCGGTTTCAACTGGCGATAGCGCCAGCCCGGCTGGTTGGCGATGAAGATAATCCCGCGGGCATCGCTGACCAGCAGCGTGTCTGTGCCTTGGCTCCATTCACGCTCAAGTTCGGGAAACTCGAGTTTCACCACCATGGCGCCGAGGAACTCTCCGTTGTCCCGGGTCACCGCGCTGGACAGGAAGTAACCGGGAATGCCGCTGGTCACGCCCACCGCATAAAAGCGCCCGGTGCCTTGAGTTCGAGTCTGGCTGAAGTAGGGGCGAAAGCCGTAGTTGTGGCCGACGTAACTGCTGGGCAAGCGCCAATTGCTGGCGGCCACGGCGAGTCCGGTGTGGTCGAGCAATTCCAGGGTCGAGGACTGCGCGGCGCCGTTGATCTTTTCCAGTTTGCGGTTCAGCAGGTCCTGCTGTTCAGGACTGACCGGGCCATCGAGGGCCGAACGCAATTCCGGGTCCAGCGCCAGCACGGCGGGCAGGGCGCGGTAACGGTCGATCAGGGTGTGCAGGGAATTGGCGTACAGCGCCAGTTGCTGGTTGGCGCGGGCGGCGTCTTCTTCCAGGGCCTGACGTTCGGCGTGACGCATCGCCAGCCCCGCAGCGAGGGCTGCGCCGGCGAGGATCAACAGGGTATACAACGACAAACGCAGGGTACGGGAAGTCGGCAGCATGCTGGCGCAAATAGGTGGGAAGTCGGGCGGGCACCATAGCATGCACTCGTGCTTGCGGCGCGCCACCCGTTTGGGTCAGGCACAAGACTCCGCGTTACGAACGCGACCGGTCAACTGCAACCTCGGTTTCGGTATCGGAGCGAGGTCATGCTTCATTACCTTAGCTGGCCCGGTAGCGATTGCGGATGGCGGGGGCCTTCTCCCGGTACATGGTCAAAAACTCTCGACCAATCGCGACGTTGTCACGGGCTTTGTCGGCCAGTTGCATCACTTCTGACTGGCGAACAGTTCTGGCATCTGTTGTGCCCACCTGGTTGAGTGCCAGATCGATCAGGTAATCGCGGGTGCCGGTTTCTTTGTCGTAGAACTCTTTGAGGCCCAATTCGGCAAATGCGGCGTTCGTCGAAGCAGTCAACTTAGAGACGAACACTCCAAGGTCATCAAGGGTGTTCTGGATTTTCCCCAGCTTCAACAATGACAGCCCCTCTTCCGCCTCGTTGGCCTCCTGCGCCGTACTGCCAAGGGCCATGGCTTCTCCGACACCGGGAACATAAGCCCCCACTACTTTACTGATGCCGTCCACAGCCAATTGTTGTAAACCTTCGCGGGTACGCACGTCGTACTTCGCGCGCGAGGGAGGCGGGACGCGGGTTGAAGTTCTGCCGAAATGGCCGCGCGTTTGAAGGAGGACGTGCGCGGCACAATAGGGGAGTTTAACGACAGAGGACCCACCAATGAGTCATAGCGGCCTACGCTCTTGTCGGCCACCCGGTTGCCAAGTGTCAGTCCGATCAAATCGCCGGACACGTTAAGTAATGCTTCAGAGCCGAATGTGGCGGCATTGAAAGAGGTAAACCATCCGGTCGCGGTGCTGCCAATCTGATGCAGAACGTTTTTGGCCATCGTTGCGCGCCATTGTCGCGGATACTGCAGATCAATCAGCTGACCTTGCAGTCTTTGCATGTGCTGAGTAACGGCCGACAGGTTCTGCGCATTCCAGGTGATCTGTCGCTTGAGTTCGCTTGGCGATCGGCTGAAGCCCCCGTTATCGAAGTAATTGATGGGATTGTTGCCAACGAATCCATACAAATTGGGCCCATCGACATCACCCGCCGGATCGGCAGTGATCCAGCGCTGTAACCACGGTGCGTAGTAGCGGGCGCCGTAGTAATACAAACCGCTGACGTCCATTTCCTTGCCCGAATAACGCACGAACTTATAGCTGACCTCGATCGCCGAACGGGCAGCCATCCACGCCGTGGCACCGAACGGGTAGTAGCCTTCTTCGCTGATCGTTTGCGCGTTGTGATCCAGTTCCATCGTGCAGGATCCCAAGTGATCTTCGAGGCTGTAGCGCAGTTGATTGTTGTCGATGTCGGCGGGGGCTTTTGCGCCCAGTGCAGGCAGCGTGCATTGCCGACGCTGATCACTTGCAGTTCTTCGTCGCTGTCCAGGGTGCGGATTTCCAGACCCGGCAGGTAGCGCACCTGAGTAAAATGTCCGGCACTGTCGCTGAAGGTTTCATGGCGTTTGAACACCCGCTGACCCTGGCTGTATTGATAATACTCAGCATCATCCTGACCCCCTTCGCGGTGGATCAGGGTGACGCTTTGCAGTTCGTCGCGGGCGTTCCATTGCAGGGGCTGGCCGGGTTGTACGGCCAGCAGGTTGCCGTGGCGGTCGAACAATGTGTCGAAGACAGGTTCGGGGTCGCCCGGTTGCCAGCGCACGCCACGGTTGCTGGTCGGGGCAATGCGCATCTGGCGCGTGTAGCCGGCACCGGCTCGCTCATGGACCAGTTCAGTCAGGTTGCCTCCCGTATCGTAGGTGTAGATCTGGGTGTAGTTGAGGCGGTTTTTCGGATCGATAGGCTGCGGCAGCCCGGGAATGTCCGAGAGCGGGCCGTCGTCGTAACCACTGGCGCTGATCAGCCGGTACAGCGAGTCGTAGCTGAAATCGCGGTGGCCGTCGACGAGCTGGTTGGCAAACCAGCTCGGTGCAAAGGCGTGGTCGTCGATTCGGGTAATGTTGCCGACCGGGTCGTAAAAGTATTCGAAATCTTGCAGGGCCTTGGCGTCTTTGCGGCTGGACTGGTTGCGCAAGCGACCATTGGCCGGATCGTAAGTCCAGCGGCTGCGCACCCCATTGCCCGCCAGTTGTTCGATGATCTGCCCGGCGGCGTTGTACTGCGCGTCGAGCAATACTGCTTCCTCCTCTGTCTGGCCTTTGACCAGCAGTAGCAACTGCCTGAGCTGCCCGGCCTGACCGTAATTCGATTGCTGGCGATGGTCGCCGGCATCGATCTGTTCCAGCACCGCCCCCAACGGATTGAAAACGCGCTGACTGGTGAAGGCTTCGCCATCGAGAAATGTGCGGGTTTCACTCAACGGTTGGCCGGTCAGGGCATAGCTGTTCACGCGTAACGCGCCGGACGGATCCTTCTGTTCCAGCATTTGGCCGCGAAGATTGAGTCCGGCATCGGCGCTGGCATCGGCGTAAATGAACGTGTCGACATCGGTTGCATCACGGCCCTCGACCGCCACTATTCGCAACTGATCATCGAAGGTCGAACGCCAATGACCGCCGCGTTCGTCCCAGCGGTGCAGCGGCTCAGCGGCCAGCCCCGGCAGGCTGAGGCGCCAGCCGGCGTCGACACTGGCGACGCTCAGTGCTTCGCCGGCCAGCCCGTGAACCGTCGAGATACTGGAAACCGGCAAGCGCGGATCCCATTGCGCCACCAACCGTCCATGTACATCGTGCGTCTGACGGCTTATCAGCGCCGTCGCCTCTTTGCCCGCGACACTGCGCAAATAGGCGACCTGACGAATCGGCAGGCCACGGCCATCACTCACTGCGAGTGCGGGTGTGCGCGCATGTACGGTGGCGGTCATCGCCGTGAGGTCCGTTCTGGCGGCACCGGCTCAGCGGTGTCGTTGAAGTCCTCACTGGCGTGATACCACGGATGATAGGTTTCGCGGGAGAAGTCGCCCTGGGCGTTGACCCGTTTGACCGCACGCCCCAGCGGGTCATAGAACAACTGATCGAAATACCCCAGATCGTGCAGCGACCGGTCGTTGATGTAACCGTGGGCATTGGCAAAAAACGGCCGGAACTGTCGCACCGCCAAGCCTTTGTTGTTGTATTCGACCCGCTCGCTGATACGCCAGCGTGGATCGGCATGAACCTCAACGAACTGGCCGTCTTCAACGATCAGCGAGCCGTCGGCGTCCACCGCATAGGCCAGGCCCGGATCAACCAATTGCTGGGTTTGCAGCGGCCGACCAAAGCCGTCGACGCAGGCCTTGGTGATGTGGATCTGTGCCTTCACGGGGTCATCGGGGTAGCGGTCGGCGCTGAGGACGACGCTGTGCACCGGCATGCGGCGGGTTGTTGCGAGCGCTTCGCGCAAGTTCTGTTCTGCCGCCGGCAGACTGCCGCTTCGCGCGAGTCGCCGGCGCGCGCTGGCACGAACATGGCCGCTGGGCAGCATGTAACCGTTGGCGATCCATTCGCCGCTGGCGCGGTTGTCGGGCGCAATTTTCCCCATCCAGCTGAACAGGTCCTTGCGCACGGTGCTGGCGGCTTTTTGCAACGCCTCTTGCGGATTTGCGATCGCCGTCTCCGGGCGATGATCCTCGGGGCGGCGGTACTCGCTCAACGATTTGAAACCGGCAGTCATACCGTTTTCGGTACCGTGGAAACTGGTGGCCAGCGGCTGACCGGAGGGTTCGTAAATCGCCTCCTCGATATTCTCGTTGGCGTCGATGATGCGCACGGGTTGCAGCGCGTGGTAGTCGTAGGCGACCTGGGTGGTGCAGCCATCCGGCAACTCGACGCGGGTGATCGCCAGCCGATAGTCGTCGTGCTCGGCTTTGGTGACGCCATGGCTCGGGGTTTCCTGGTAGCTGTGTACCTGATAAAACCCTTTGAGGTCGGCGTACCCGGCGTAGCCGAATGTCGATGACCACAGATTTTCTTCGGCATCGTCCGGCTCGGTTTCAAACAGCAACGGCATGGCCGTATAACCGATCTTTTTCAGTTCGGCCCGGATATCGAACGGTGGCGGCAGCACGTTGTAGGCATCCAGTGCGGTCTTGTCCATCTGCGCCAGTTCCAGCGGCCCGGCCAGTGCTTCGAACTCGGCGACACCGTCGTCCAGCGGCGAGCCATCCGCCTGTAGATAACGCTGCACCGACTGTGTTGTCAGAACCCGTTGCGTGTTCCAGTACGGCGAATCCTGATGCAACACCAGTTGTTCGAAACACACCTCACTTGCCGACAGTCCCTCTGGCAATGGGCCTTTCGGCAAGACCAGCGCGTTGCCACGCTGCTGCCACGGCAGGCCCAGCCGCCACTGTTGGCGATTGCTGTAGAGGTTGATGTATTTCGCGCGGGTTTCGCTGATGTAGAAAGATTGCTGCGCCTCGTCATGGGCGTCGCGCCACCACTGTTGTTCATCGGGATCGCTGAACGGCGGGGTATCCGAGTCGACTAGCCTGCGGGGGTAGCTCACAGCCAACGCATGGGTCGACAGGCCGTAGTCGTTCCAGCGCAGATTGACCTCGTGACGGCACAGCGGATCGTCGATGAACCGGTCGTACTGATAGCTGATGGTTTCCAGTACCAGCGGCAGCAACACGGCGGCCTCGTATGGCCCTTTGGGCCGGACTTCGCGCACCAGATAACGCCGCTCTTGCACCGCATAAGGTGTAGCAATGTCCGCTTGATCCATATCCGCATCGGCATAGGTTTCGATGCGGCTGACCGAGCCGACCAGCGCTCGGGCTATCTGGTATTGGCTGTCGGCATCGTGTGGGGCGATCGGCTCATCGATTTCGTCACCGGCGTGGTAACAGCTGAACAGTGTGTTGCCCAGTGCGACGGCGTGCGCGTCCTCACTGAAATAGCCATCACGCGGCCGATCCATCGCTTGCCCGGTATGAAACCAGGTGTGGACCCGCACCGGTTGGCTGAAGCCGACGTCATCATCGCCGGTGGCGCTTTCGCTGTCGGTTTGCTGCAACAGGCCAAAACCACGGAACTCGCGTTCCCGGCCGTCGTAAACCCCCTCGCGCCAGGTGAAGGTCTGAGTCAGGCAGTTGCCGGTGATTTCATCCAGTTGCTGTTGTTTTTTGACCACGGCCACCGCGAACGGCAAATGCGAAACCGGCAGGCGTTTGAGCTTGAGTATTTGCTGTTTTTCGTCCAGCCATTCCTGCGCGGAACTGCGATAGATCACGCTGGCGCTGCAACCCATGTTGTTGTTGCTGGAAGTCAGTAGCCAAGGTTTGGCGGCGACGAAATCGTAGCGCCAGTGCTGCGGTTTGATGTACGGCACGGTCAGGATCAGGCTGGCGCAACCGAGGCCTTGCAGGTCGGCAAAACTCACCTGGCTGAAACGGTCGTAGCGCACGCCTTCGGGCCACGGCACGCTGATCGGCGTTTGCACCAGGCCATTACCGCCACGGTTGAGATAAATGTCGAACGCGTCGGATTTCAGATAGATCAGCGCCGGCGCGCCGGAACCGTCGAGGTCGGCGATGCGCACCCGCGACGAATCGAACTGTTCATAGGTGAAGGGCAGGTCGCTGATCTTGTGACCTTTGCCGAACCGGCCGTGGCCCAAGTTCGGCCAGCAGGTGATGTGGTCATGGCGGATGCGGCACAGTTCGGGCATGTCGCTGCCCAACAGATTACCGAGCAGCACCAGTTCGCTGGGCGAATTGCTGAACAGTGGCAGGCGATCTTCGGCAGGGGCATGCGGTACGTCTTCTGCCGCGGCGAAACCGTGTTCACGTCGGTTAGCGTACAAACGCACCGAGTTCGGCCCGATCAAGGCGATTGAACTGAGCCCGTCGCCGCTGAAGTCACCGAGTTGTGACAGCGTGTGGAAAAACTCCAGCGGGAAGGCGTGGAAGGGTGTGAAGTCGCCGAACTCACGCAACGCATTCAGGCTGCGCAAACCACTGGCGCCCGGTTGCGCGGTGACCCAGTCGAGGCGTCCGTCACCGGTAAGGTCAGTGAGCAGTTGCTGCACCGCTCGGCTGCGATTGGCTACGGGAATCTGCTCCAGCGCTGTCCAGGGGCCGTAACCGATTTCATCGCCTCCCGCCGTTGCGCGCAGCGGTTGACGGTAATACCAGCTTTGGTCGTAACGGCAGAGAAACCCCGGCACGCCTTCGCCGTAGAGGTCGACGCACTGATAGAAACCGCCATCTTCGATGCCTGGCTGATGTTCCGATTCAAGCAGGCGCTGCGGGGTTTTGTTGATCTCGAAGGCCGAGTAGGCGAACTCCACCGGCGGCGAATCCTCGACGCTGCCGCTGGCATCGAAGGCCTGATAAAACGCGGCGCTGATCTGGCTGAACGACCAGGTGGGTGTGGCCTCGGTATATTCCAGCAACAGGCGTCGGGCCAGCACCGGTTTGCCGCGCAGGCTGACGGGGAAGTGATGAAACATCAGCACTTGTCGACAGAGTCGACGGGTGCCGATTTCGAAGCCTTGGCCGTAGGTGGAAAAGGGATCCCGACGCACGGGCCAAGGCAGCAACGTGTCGCCGCCATACACCGGGACTTCGGTCAACGATAAGGTGCGTTCGCCATAGTCGAACAACAACTGAAAATGCCAATCCAGCTCGGTCGGGTTTTCCACCGTCCAGGCGTAGAGGTCTTTGCTCGCGGTGAAGTTGCCGTAGCACACCCGCTCCAGATAGCGCTGGGCGCGGTAATCATTGATCGGGTCAGGATCCTGATCGTCGGCTTTGTAGAGGTAACAGATGTGTTCGCCGCGGGCGTTCATGCTTTCGCAAAGCAGCCAGGCGCTGACGCTTCCCGGAGTGCTGGGGTCTTGCAGTCGTGAGGCGGTTGTTTTGCCATAGACGTGTAGCGAACCATCGGCGCCGTGTATCAGCCAGAATCCCGGAGCAATGGCTTCTCTTGAGCTGGATGTCCGTTGCCAGTATTCGCGCAGGGCAAAGTCGCCTTCAACCCTTGACCAGTAACGCACCACGTTGTGCGGGCCGATGTCCTCGGTGTCGTAGGTCGATTCAATACGCGACTTGATCGAGCCGTCGGCTGCAAGCTCGGGCATCCACACCCCGCCATCGTGGCCGATGATCTCGTCGTGATCGGTGTAACGCGGCACGCCCTTGTTGGTGCGCCGGCTGATCTGACTCACCCCCAGATCCCAACCAAGCCCGAACGGCCCGTTGCCGGTCTGGCTGCTGTAGGTCAGCGACAGCTGTGGGTCAAAGCCTCGCCCCGGCGATGTTGGCAAGGGCAGCTCGAATGAGGCTGCGCCTGTCGGGCCGGCCGCCCCCAGCTCGTGCCGATCGTGGCAATCGATGAGCTTTTGGCGATAGCGGGTGTACTGATGCTGAGGTCTTGGTCGGCCATGAGTCATTCCATTGCGCACATGCGTGTGGACTGACGCTAGCAAGAATATGTGTGGTCGTAACCTGTCAGATCTGACAGGTGATTTGTCACGAAAAATGTGCGTTGTGCCCTTTAGGCAGTAGACACAGACACAGTGTAGTCAAGGGGTGGAGGCGCGGGCACAAAAAAGGCCGGCTCGTCGGGTGACGGCCGGCCTTTTATGGCTGCGAAACGCTTACTGCACTTCCACCGCCAGGCTTTCACTGATCTTTTTCTGCCAGATGGCAGGACCGGTGATGTGTACCGACTCACCCTTGCTGTCGACAGCAACGGTGACCGGCATGTCCTTCACGTCGAACTCGTAGATGGCTTCCATCCCCAGTTCGGCGAACGCCACGACGCGGGATTTCTTGATCGCTTGCGCCACCAGGTAAGCCGCGCCGCCGACCGCCATCAGGTAAACGGCTTTGTGGTCCTTGATCGCTTCGATCGCGGTAGGGCCGCGCTCGGATTTGCCGATCATGCCCAACAGGCCGGTTTGCTCAAGGATTTGACGGGTGAACTTGTCCATCCGCGTAGCAGTCGTCGGACCGGCAGGGCCAACCACTTCCTCGCGCACCGGATCAACCGGGCCGACGTAGTAGATGAAGCGACCCTTGAGGTCGACCGGCAGGGTTTCACCCTTGTTCAGCATCTCGACCATGCGCTTGTGCGCAGCGTCGCGACCGGTGAGCATCTTGCCGTTGAGCAGGACGGTTTCGCCCGGCTTCCAGCTCTGCACGTCTTCAGGCGTCAGGGTGTCGAGGTTGACGCGGCGAGCCGATGGGCCGGCTTCCCAGACGATTTCCGGGTAGGCGTCCAGCGGTGGTGCTTCGAGCGAGGCCGGGCCGGAACCGTCGAGCACGAAGTGCGCGTGACGGGTGGCGGCGCAGTTCGGGATCATGCACACCGGCAACGAAGCGGCGTGGGTCGGGTAATCCATGATCTTCACATCGAGCACGGTGGTCAGGCCACCCAGGCCCTGTGCGCCGATGCCCAGTTGGTTGACCTTCTCGAACAGCTCCAGACGCATCTCTTCGATACGGTTGGACGGGCCGCGCTTTTTCAGCTCGTGGATGTCGATGGATTCCATCAACACTTCCTTGGCCATCACCGCAGCTTTCTCGGCGGTGCCGCCGATGCCGATGCCGAGCATGCCAGGTGGGCACCAGCCGGCGCCCATGGTTGGCACAGTTTTCAATACCCAGTCGACGATCGAGTCGGACGGGTTGAGCATGGCCATCTTCGACTTGTTCTCGGAGCCGCCGCCCTTGGCCGCCACGTCCACTTCCACGGTGTTACCCGGAACGATGGAGTAGTGGATAACGGCCGGGGTGTTGTCCTTGGTGTTTCTACGAGCGCCCGCCGGGTCGGCGAGGATCGAGGCACGCAGGACGTTTTCCGGCAGGTTGTAAGCCTGGCGCACGCCTTGGTTGATCATGTCGTCCAGGCTCATGGTGGCGCCATCCCAACGCACGTCCATGCCCACGCGGACAAATACCGTCACGATGCCGGTGTCCTGGCAGATCGGGCGGTGGCCGGTGGCGCACATGCGCGAGTTGATCAGGATTTGCGCCATGGAGTCACGGGCCGCTGGCGATTCTTCGCGCAGGTAGGCTTCGTGCATCGCCTGGATGAAGTCAACGGGATGGTAATAGGAAATGAACTGCAGGGCGTCGGCAACGCTCTGAATCAGGTCGTCTTGCTTGATCACGGTCATGAGTCGCGCTCCTCTAAAAGACGGGAACATTCTATGGGGCAGCTTTGAGCATCAAGCTTTGAGCGGCAAGTTGAAGCAGTACGCGGACTGCTTGAGCTGGCGGCTTGGAGCTTGCAACTTGAAGCTGGCCCTTTGGGCCGGGCACGCCGGGGCTGCTGGCGCGACGCTAAAAAGGCGCGGCAGTATACCGCGCCTCGGTGAGGCATACACGCGCTGGCAGTCATTCGTTGGTCGCATGGGTGGGCGAATATCGGACGTCGGGTTTGCAGTTCAAGATCTTCCCCCTCACCCCAGCCCTCTCCCCCAAGGGGGCGAGGGGGAAAGGGAGCCGATCTTCATGCCGTTCAAACCTGAGTTCGACGCGGTATTTCAGGTCGGTGTACATCGGATAAACAACACGGTCAGTCCCCTCTCCCTCTGGGAGAGGGCTAGGGTGAGGGCTTTGCAGCCGCACTTTTGACGTCAAATTTCGAGCCCGAAAATCGGTGGTTATTTATCGGTCACGCCACTAAAGTGGCAATCGGCCTGTAGAGTAGGACACTCTTTCAGCCTCTTTTCCTTTGGTGAGTCAACGATTGACCCATAACGCCATCCAGCGCCTGTTGCTCAAACGTTTTGCCCTCGCGGCCGGCACCTACGGATTGGCTCTGCTGCTGCTGTGGCTGGCGTTTTTCACCGGGCACTACGATGAGCCACTGGCCGGCGTCGCCGTTGGCAGTGCGTTGGTGGTGATCAGTCAGGCGGCGTTGTTCGCAGTGTTTTACAGCGGTTGCAACCTGCGCTTTAGCGACCCGAGCCTGACCGAAGTGCAGGTATTGCTGGGCCTGGGCTGGCAAACCTGGCTGATCTTTCACCTGGACGGGGCCCGCGGCGCGTTTCTGGTGTTCTATGTTCTGATTCTGCTGTTCGGCCTGTTCCACCTGTCGCGTCGTGCCTTTGTGCGGTGTGCGTTGCTGGTGTTCTTCAGTTTCAGCGCCATCACCTTGTGGGACGGTTACCACTTCCAGTTGCCCGATCCGGCATTGGCGCTGTTGCAGGTGTGCGTGCTGTTTATGGTGCTGGTGTGGCTGGTGCTTTACGCCCGTTACGTCCAGGCCTCGCGTCAACTCATGCGCCAACGGCGCTTCGCCTTGCAGGCGCATCAAGACACTCTGCGCGGGATGATGCGCCAGCTCGAAGACCTGGTGGCCACCGACGAACTCACCGGGCTGTTCAACCGCCGCCACTTCCTGCGCCTGGCCTCCCGCGAGCTCAACGCCATGGACGCGAGCGTGATCCACGGCTTGGCGCTGATCGACCTCGACCACTTCAAACGCATCAACGATGTGCATGGCCACGCCGCTGGCGATCAGGTGTTGCAAGCCTTCGCCGGGGTGGCCACGGCCTGCCTGCGTGATGGTGATGTGCTGGCCCGTTACGGCGGCGAAGAATTCGTGGTGTTGCTGCCCGACTGTGATGCCGAGCGCCTGACCTCCTGTTGCGAACGGCTGCGCATCGCCTTTACCGATGTCGAGTTGTTCGGCCTGAATGTGCGCAACCTCAGCTTGTCCGCCGGCATGACCCTGCTGGAGCTGGGCGATGACCTCGACGATGCCCTGCAACGTGCCGACCAGGCGCTATATCGCGCCAAACGCGACGGTCGTAATCGTTGCGCGGCGGCGTGGGAGAACATCGATGCCTGAGTTACGAGTCGGCGAACGCCAGTGGTCGGTGGCGGCGGGCAGCAACCTGCTGGATGCCTTGAATCAAAAGGGTGTATCGGTGCCTTACAGTTGCCGCGCCGGCAGTTGCCATGCATGCCTGGTGCAATGTGTACAAGGCACGCCCAGCGACAGTCGCCCCGATGCGCTGAGTGCCGAGCAACGTCAGCAAGGTTGGCGCCTGGCCTGTCAGTGTTCGGTGGTTGAGGACTTGCAAGTACACGCCTTCGACCCGCAACAGGACGGTCGCCCGGCTGAAGTCGCCGCCGTTGATTGGCTCAGCACCAGCGTGTTGCGTTTGCGCGTGATCCCTGTGCGTGCGCTGCGCTACAGCGCCGGCCAGCACCTGGTGTTGTGGGCCGGCAACGTGGCCCGGCCGTATTCCCTGGCCAGCCTGCCGGAAGAAGACCGCTTCCTGGAATTTCACCTCGATTGCCGTCAGCCTGGCGAATTCAGCGACGCGGCGCGCCAGTTGCAGATCGGCGACACACTCCGCCTCGGTGAACTGCGCGGCGGTGCCCTGCATTACGACCCGGACTGGCACACTCGACCGCTTTGGCTATTGGCGGCCGGCACCGGTCTGGGGCCGTTGTTCGGGGTGTTACGTGAAGCGTTGCGCCAGGATCATCTGGGCGCCATCCGTGTCATTCACCTAGCCCATGACGCCAACGAGCATTACCTGGCCAAACCCCTGCAAGCCATGGCCGTTGGCCGTGAAAACCTCACGGTCGAGCTCTGGACCCCGGCCGAGTTGCCACAGGCGTTGGCGCAACTGCGGCTTGTTTCAAGGCAAACCCTGGCCTTACTCTGCGGTGCCCCCGACAGCGTCGACGCCTTTGCCCGGCGCCTGTACCTGGCGGGATTGCCGCGCAATCAACTGCTGGCTGATGTCTTCCTGCCCCGTGGTTGAGCGCTGACCGTTTAACGACGCGAGACTCGCCATGCCCGATGCCATCCAGATTGAACGCGAGCGCGGTCTGCTGACTTTGCGCCTCAACCGCCCCGACAAGAAAAACGCCCTG
Organism: Pseudomonas sp. TH15; assembly: GCF_016651105.1. Classification (GTDB taxonomy): domain Bacteria; phylum Pseudomonadota; class Gammaproteobacteria; order Pseudomonadales; family Pseudomonadaceae; genus Aquipseudomonas. The sequence continues at coordinate 590,880 of NZ_JAEKEL010000002.1, read as the reverse complement.
ACCCGCGCCATGTACAGCCGCTTGGCCGAAGCGCTGAAACAGGCCGACACTGACCCCGAAATCAACGCCGTGCTGATCACCGGCAGCAGTGAGTGCTTCACCGCCGGCAACGACATCGCCGACTTCATCCAGCAACCACCGAGCAACCTCGACAGCCCGGTGTTCCACTTCATGCTCAGCCTGCTCGACTGCCGCAAACCGGTGATCGCTGCCGTGGCCGGTGCGGCGGTGGGCATCGGCACGACCCTGCTGCTGCATTGCGATCTGGTGTACGTCAGTCGGGATGCTCGGTTGCGCATGCCGTTTGTAAACCTCGGGTTGTGCCCGGAGTTTGGTTCCAGCCTGATCCTGCCGCGTTTGCTCGGGTATGCCAAAGCGGCTGAACTGTTGCTGCTCGGTGAAGGTTTCAGCGGTGAACAAGCCGCCGCGTGGGGGATTGCCACCGAAGCGTTGGGCAATGGCGAAGCGGCATTGGCCAAGGCGCGGGAGATGGCGTTGAGGTTTGAATCGTTGCCAACCGAGGCCGTGCGCATCAGCAAACAATTGATGAAAGCGCCGGACCGGGAATTGATCCGCAAAGTGATCGAGGAAGAGGGGTTGTTGTTTACCCAGCGGCTGCGTTCGCCGGAAGCGATGGCGGCGTTGTCGGGGTTTATCAAGCGGCATTGAGTCTTGTGGTGATCGGGCGGGCCTCTTCGCGGGCAAGCCTCGCTCCTACAGGTTTTGTGGTTGACACAAAATTTGTGAACACCGATGAACCTCTGTAGGAGCGAGGCTTGCCCGCGAAGGCGTCAGGTCAGTCACCACGCTTCCTGGATCAGAAACCAAAAAGCCCCGCCATTCACATGGCAGGGCTTTTGTTTTTCTAACAACCGATCACTCAGACCATCGGGTCGCCAACGTGCAGGATTTTCATCCCGTTGGTGCCGCCGATGGTGTGGTAGCTGTCGCCCTTGGTCAGGATGACCCAGTCGCCTTTCGCCACGACGCCGCGCTTGAGCAACTCGTCGATCGCGGCCTGGCTGACTTGCTCAGGTGGCAGCGATGCCGGGTCGAACGGTACGGTGTAGACGCCACGGAACATGGCCGCGCGGGCCTGGGTTTCGCGGTGCGGGGAGAACGCGTAGATCGGCACCGAGGAACGGATGCGCGACATGATCAACGGCGTGTAGCCACTTTCGGTCAGGGCGATGATCGCCTTCACGCCCGGGAAGTGGTTGGCGGTGTACATGGCGGCCAAGGCGATGGACTGGTCGCAGCTCTCGAAGACCTTGCCGATGCGGTGGCTGGAGGTCTTGCTGGTCGGGTGCTTTTCAGCGCCGACGCAGATGCGCGCCATTGCCTGCACGGCTTCCAGCGGGTACAGACCGGCAGCACTTTCGGCCGAGAGCATCACGGCGTCGGTGTAGTCGAGCACGGCGTTGGCCACGTCGGACACTTCGGCGCGGGTCGGCATCGGGTTCTGGATCATCGACTCCATCATCTGGGTCGCAACGATCACAGCCTTGTTGTGGCGGCGTGCGTGCAGAATGATTTTCTTCTGAATGCCCACCAGCTCGGCGTCGCCGATTTCCACGCCCAGGTCACCACGGGCAACCATCACCGCGTCGGACGCCTTGATCAGCGCGTCGAGGGTGTCGTCGTCGGCCACGGCTTCGGCGCGTTCGATCTTCGCCACGAGCCAGGCAGTGCCGCCGGCCTCGTCGCGCAGTTGACGGGCGTATTCCATGTCGGCGGCGTCACGCGGGAAGGACACGGCGAGGTAGTCGACTTCCATCTCGGCGGCGAGCTTGATGTCGGCCTTGTCTTTTTCAGTCAGGGCTGGAGCGGTCAGGCCACCGCCGCGACGGTTGATGCCTTTGTGGTCCGACAGCGGGCCGCCGATCAGCACGGTGCAATGCAGCTCCGTGGCGGTGGCGGTATCGACGCGCATCACCACGCGGCCGTCGTCGAGCAGCAGCTCGTCGCCTACGCCGCAATCCTTGACCAGGTCCGGGTAGTCGATGCCGACTACTTGCTGGTTGCCTTCGGTCAGCGGATGGCTGGTGGAGAAGGTGAACTGGTCACCGATCTTCAGCTCGATCTTCTTGCCGGCGAATTTGGCGATACGGATTTTCGGGCCTTGCAGGTCACCCAGCAGGGCGACGAAGCGGCCGTGCTTGGCAGCGAGGTCACGCACCAGCTTCGCGCGAGCCTTGTGCTCGTCGGGGGTGCCGTGGGAGAAGTTCAGGCGGGCGACGTCCAGGCCAGCCAGAATCAGCTGTTCGAGAACTTCCGGCGAGTTACTGGCCGGGCCAAGGGTAGCGACGATTTTGGTGCGACGGACGGACATGCATAGACTCCTGAGTTCAAGCGCTGAGTGAGGCTACTATGGTCTCTGGCTGTAGTCATTGTTCATGTGCACTACTTATTCGTTTCTTTCTTTAAACGAACATTCCTGAAGATTTCCGCCAACGGGTCGATACAGAGCTCAAGACAGGAGAACCCCCATGCGATTCGTGCTCATTGCCGCCCTTGCCATCAGTGCCCTCAGCGTCACGGGCTGCACCCGTTGGTCGATGAACCATCATTTGAATAACGCCTACAGCGCCTATGACCGGGGCAATTGCGAGCAGGTGATGCTCGAGCTGTCCAAGGTTGACCGCGACAGCCGCGCCCGGCGCTACGTGCAGCCGGAAGTGTCGATGATGCGCGGCCAATGCCTGGAACGGCAAAAGCTGTTTATCGATGCCGCGCAAACCTACGAGTTCATCATTGCCTCGTACCCGCAAAGCGAATACGCCTACCGTGCCCGTGCGCGCCTGGAAACCCTGCAGTCGCTGGGCCATTACCCAACCCGCAGCGCGGCGGTGGTGCAGCCGACCGGCTTCTGATGATAGATCTCATACAAAGGCTGGCCGCGTGTACAAGCTGAGCTATAGTCGAATCACCCCGTTTTAGAGCCTGGCCTCTAAACCGGGGCAACACCTGCGACTGGCAGCAGTCAGGTGACGGCGTCATGGCGACCGTCACACCGGAAGCGGGGAGAGCGTACCTGCAAGACAGGTTCGTTCCGAAGCACAGTGCGGCTCTGTGATGGAGCCCTGCATGGCGAACCGCGCATGTTTACCGACCGCCGTATCGAGCGGCATCAACTGCCGTATTTTCTGAAAGTGTTCAACAGCGTCACCGACAGGCCCATCGGCTTTCTAGGCAATGTGTCTGAAGACGGTTTGATGCTCATCAGCCAGTTGCCGATGATGATTGGTGCGGACTTTGACTTGCGTCTGAAAATCCCGGCCAGCGATGGCTGCATGCAGGTCATCGACGTGCGCGCGTATTGCCTGTGGTGCCACGAAGACGCGACGCCCCACCACTATGACGCCGGGTTCAGCCTGCAACGGGCACCGCCGGAATATGGGCAATTGGTGAGCGCGTTGCGCCAGTACTTCAGTTTTCAGCCGTTGCCTGCTTCGGCTTGATTTCTGCGGCGCGTTCACTATTGCCATCGCGAGCAGGCTCGCTCCTTCATTGGTTGATCGTTTGTGACCACCCATAATGGGTTCACCGCTGATCCATTGTGGGAGCGAGCTTGCTCGCGATGGCGTCGTGGCAAGACAACGCCTGCCTGAAGGTCAGGCCAGCGCAATCGCCCGTTCACTGTCCAGCGTCTTCTCCGCCAGCAACAACCCCATCTCGCTCAAGTGATAAATCGCCATCGCCAGATGCCGCGGCTTGTCTTCCAAGCTGTCCGCCAGATCCAGCAACAGAATGCTCACCGACGAAAACGTTTCGTAGGTCTGGATGGCGATGGCTTCGGAGTTAATGTCGGGGGCGACCATGAACATCTGCATGGCGCGATCGACGGAGTTGCGGGAGGGCGGTTCGGGTTTTAGGTAGTGGTCGAGGGCGCGTTCTGCGGCTTCATGGAGTTTTTTTGAGTCGGGAGAAGCGTAGGGGGATGTATCGGCGGAATCTATCTCAGGGGGCTTATGGATGCCTTTTGCATTGCCTTGTTTCCTTTTATTGGGCGCTGCCTCCGCTTCGCGACTAAATGAAGGGAGGCAGCTATGCGCAGGTTAGTCGACCGGTGGAAACAAGGTTTTCCGGCGCACCCGAAGGTGCCCTGCACACAGCCACCATCAAGTACGGAAGTAGAAAATCCGACCGGATGAAGCCTTGCACCTTGTCTCATGTCAGGCGACTAAACCTGGCCGCTGATTGTCAGCGACAATGTCTAATCTAAGCGGCATCTCTTAGAGTGTCAGTCAGCCCATTCCGGTGACTGCGTAGGCATTGGCACCAAACTTTGTAGTCTTAATTCCCGAAAGCCAAGGGACGTTTTCTAATTCCCGAAAACTGTCGGACCTTTTGGCTACGAGGATTTACTAGATGTGCTTAAAAGTAGACAGGCCTCGCACATTTTCTGAAGTCGTGTCAGGCGGTTTTTTTATTGAGGACACTGGGGTCAAATCTCTAGAAAAATTTTTATCTAGTGGTTCCCTCGAATGGCCCCAGCCGAAGCTTGAACACGTAGCTAATCCATTTATTTGAGGTTTCTTCCTCTGAGCTTAGCCATGCCTTGCTTGATGTAGCCAGCATTTTCACCAACCCTACATAGCGCACCTCGGACGTTTTCACCTACCTCAGTAAAGCCTGCTTTTTCTACTTGTAATGTTAGCTCCATAAGGGCCGCCTCTAACCCAAGCTGATTCTCATACATTCTGTCCAGTACATCAGATAACGAATATTCAAGTGACATAGATTCGACTCCTTTCGAAAAAATAAAAGCATAGCATCGGTTTTTGGGGAGGTTGGAAAGCATTGAAGGAGTTGAGGTACTCGATTGATTACGATTTTCAGCGATTTTTTATACGAAGGGGGAGTGGTGTCTTGTCCCACCTCTATCACCCGAATACGATTTCTATCTCTGTTGAGCGTTGATGGGATGGGATTGAATGTTCAAAACGAGCCAGCCTTCTTCCAGCTCAAATAGCGTGTTACCAGCTCAGTCCCCAATTCCTGAGGCTGTGCATCCAGCGTAGTAACGCCGTTAGCGATCAGATGTTCATGACACTCGTTGCGGGCATTCAAATAGTCAACAGTCCCGCAATATGCCAGCGCCTCATCCAAGGTTTGAATGGGCGTCTGCTGCAACTGGTCAATCGCTGATTCGCGCAGACTTGCTACTAGCACCCGATGTTGCTTTCTCAGGCGCTTGACCGCGTTCAGCAGTTCTTCATCGTCCTCCTCGCGCACATTGGTCACCAGCACTACCAGTGCCCGGCGCTTCTGCCGGGCGATCAGTGGACGGATCGCAGCCTGATAGTCCGCCGGGTGTTGACTGCTGTCGAGGTCGTAAACGGTGTTAAGCAAGACGTTGAGTTGCCCGGCGCCTTTTACCGGCGCGAGGTAACGCGCTTGCTCGCTGGCAAACGTGCACAACCCCACGGCATCGCCCTGACGCAAGGCCACATAACTGAGCAACAGGCAGGCGTTGAGGGCGTGGTCGAAATGGCTGAGTTCGCCATCCTGGCTGCGCATCCGTCGTCCGCAGTCGAGCATGAAAATAATCTGCTGGTCGCGTTCGTCCTGATACTCCCGGGCAATCGGCGTGCGCTGGCGGGCGGTGGCTTTCCAATCGATCTGCCGCAGGCTGTCGCCCTCGCGAAATTCGCGCAGTTGGTGAAACTCCAGCCCCAGGCCGCGACGCTGGCGCTGGCGTACGCCGAGCTGGCTGAGCCAGTTGTCCACCGCCAGCAGTTGGCCGCCATAGAGGCGGGCGAAATCCGGGTAGACGCGGGTGTGGTCGGTGACGTCGAGCAGGCGTTTGCCTGACCATAAACCGAGCAGACTCGGCAGGTTGATTTCGCAGTGTTCAAAGCTGAAGTGCCCGCGTTTGAGGGGGCGCAAGCGGTAGCCCACGTGGCTGATCCGGCCAGCTTGCAGCTCGATGCCTAGCGGCAGATTTTCAAAGCTCAGGCCATCCGGAACGTGATCAAAAAGCTGTATTTCCAGTGGTTCGCTGAAGTCGTGTTCGATCTCCAGGCGCACTTCGCCCCAGCGACCGAGCGCGAGGCTGCCGGGCATTTGCCGTTTGACTCGTATGGCGGGCAGGCGCTTGAGGCGCAGCGCGTCGATTGTCGCCAGGGCCAGCAGGGCGAGCAGCAACCCCCAGTTGATCGACAGCAGACTCGGCGGAATGTCGATATCGAGTGCCTGCAAGGTGCCGAGGGCAATGCCGATGGCCAGCAGCAGTGTCAGCCAGATCAATAGGAGTTTTGAGGGTTTCATGGCGTGGCACCGGACTGTCTGCTGAAAAGATCGCAGCCTGCGCCAGCTCCTGCATGAGAACGCATTCACCTGTAGGAGCTGCCGAAGGCTGCGATCTTTTCTGCTCAAAACGGGATTCACAGGCGCGGCGCCGGCACTTGGTCGAGCAGTTGCTCAAGCACCTGATCAACGTCCAGCCCTTCGATGTCCAGCTCCGGAGCGATCCGCACCCGATGGCGCAACACCGCCAGCGCACAGCCCTTGATGTCGTCGGGAATCACAAACTCGCCACCGCGCAACAACGCCCGCGCCCGCGCACAACGCACCAGGGCGATGGAGGCCCGCGGGCCCGCGCCGAGGGTCAGGCCGGGCCAGGAGCGAGTGGCCCGGGCCACGCGGATGGCGTAGTCGAGCACCTGTTCATCGAGGGGCAAGTCGCTGGCGATGCGTTGCAGCGCCATCACATCCTTGGCCTGCAACACCGTGCGCAAGGGCTGCACGTCGAGCATATCTGCCCGGGTCGAGCGGCTGACCTGGCGGACCATGTCCAGCTCTTGCTCGGCGTCGGGGTAGTCCATGCGCACCTTGAGCATGAAGCGATCCAGCTCGGCTTCCGGCAGTGGGTACGTGCCTTCCTGTTCAATGGGGTTTTGCGTGGCGAGCACCATGAACGGTTGCGTGATGGGCAGTGCCCGCCCTTCAAGGGTGACCTGGCGTTCCTGCATGGCTTCAAGCAGCGCCGCCTGGGTTTTGGCCGGGGCGCGGTTGATTTCGTCGGCCAGCAACAGGTTGGTGAACAACGGTCCCTTGCGCAGTTTGAACTGCTCGGTTTGCAGGTCGTACACCGCGTGCCCGGTGACGTCGCTGGGCATCAGGTCCGGGGTGAACTGGATGCGCGCGAACTCACCGCCGAAGCAGCGGGCGAGGGCGCGGACCAGCAGGGTTTTGCCCAGGCCGGGCACGCCTTCGAGCAACACGTGGCCGCCAGCGATCAGCGCGGTAAGCACGTCATCGATCACGGTGTCCTGGCCGATAACCGCCTTCTGCAATTCGCTGCGCACGGCTTGGGCCAATTGACTGGCGCGCTGGCGCTGCTGGGCGGCGTGCTGTTGTGTGCCGGGCTCGATCTCACTCATAGGGCATTCCTCAAGGTTTGCAGGTGGGCGACCTGACGGCTGAACTCAGCGCTGGACAGCCGCTGTTTCGGGCGTGGGCTCAGGGCCTGGCTGATGGCGCGGGTGGGTTGCCGGGTCAGGCGCGCGAGCACCAGCCATTGTTCGGCAACCGCCAATTGTTCGAAGCCGGGATGGCGGCGTCGGGCGCGGCGCAAAATGTCTTGCTGCAAGGCTTGCAGCAGTGCTTGCTGACCGTTGTGGCGCAGGAGGAAATCGGCGCTGGCGCGCAAGTGTTCCTGCAACTGCCGACGCCCGCTCGGGGCTGGTGCCTGAAGCGGGCCATGGCGCACGCCGACATGCCACAGCCACAGGCCGATCAAGGCGAGCAGGGCGACGATGGCCTGCGGGAAATAGCGCCAGAGCAAGGTCAGCAACCCGTCGTGCTCAGTGCTGTAGATCAACGTGACGTTGGTGTCGGCGCTCAGGTACCAGAGCAACCAGGCGTTGTCGTATTGATCGATGGCTTTGTTTTTCCACAGATCGGCGTCGGTGACCACCGTGACCGAGCCGAGGCTGTAGGGCAGTTGCATCATGTGCGTGGCCTTGGCGCTGTTGGCCCAGGCCTGAGCGAGATTCTTTGGGTCGTCGAGGTGGAAATCGGTGTCGAAGCCGGCGTAGGCCGGTGCGTCCTCGTCTTCCAGATAGAGCTTGGTCAGCTTGGGAAAGCGGTCCTGTTCGAGGTCGGCGGGCGGCTCTTTGAGATCCTTGCTCAAGGATTGATGCAGTTGCACCCGATCGAGCAGCAGGTCGTTACTTTGTTTGGTCTGCTCATCCCACAGCGATTCGGCGACGAACACCAGGCGCCCGCCGGCGCGTGTCCAGTTCAACACTTGATCGACCTGACGCGGGGTCATCCGTGAGCGGTCGTTGAACAGCAGCAAAGTGTGTCGGCGCGGATCGATATCCGGCAGCACCGCGAGGCTTTCGGCATGGCTGACGTTGAGGCCGCGTTCACGCAAAAACAGTTCCGCCGCCAGATACGGATTGGCTTGTGCATCAGGCGAGGGGCCGTGATCGATTTCTTCCTGATAGGGCTTGGCCTTGAGGAAAAGGAAAATGCTCAACGCCGCCAGCAGAGCGACGATCAATGCGCCGACGCACCACAGGGTACGGCGACTCAACGGGTGGCTCCGTGGCCGAACAAGGCGCGCCAGCCCTCGCATAATTCCTGTTGCAGGTGCGCCGCCGGGACCCGATGCCCGTAGGCCATGTTTTGCCAATGCGTGGTCAGGTGGCGACTGAAGGTGAGCAGTTCGGGGCGCTGCAAGTGCTCGATGCGCGCGAGTACCTGACTTTCAGTGTCGGCGGGTTTCAGCGTCAGATCAAAATCGTGGAGCAAATGGCTGAGCAAGCCTCGATAGAGCAGGCTCAACGCCGCACGTGGCTGGGTGGGCCAGAGTTGCTCGGCGCTGGCGGCAATGTCGTCGGGCAACGTGTCGCGGTTCAAGTCCAGGCCGAAGGCTTGTTGCGGCAGCGTGCGTTGTGGCTTGGCCGGCAGGCGCGGCCGTCGGCTGACAAACGCTTGCAGAAATTCGCGGTAGCGCCAGAGCAACCAGCCGAACGCGGCAATCACGATGCCCCACAGCAGCACCTCAATGAGCTTGGCCAGACCGTCGAGGTGCTGGCCGTCGAGCCAGCCCAGCAGGGTTTTCAGCCATGGCGGTGCTTCGCCGGGTTTTGTCTCTTTGGCCTGCGCTGCCGGGTCGTCACCGAAGCGATAACGGGTGACGGATTCCCTATTCTTGAACGGCGGCTGTTCGAGCAGGGCTTTGATGTTGTCGCGTGAGGCCTGGCTGGTCAGCGGCTGATTCAACAAGCGCGGTGCATTGGGGCCTGTATCGGCTTCGGCGGCCCAGACCGAGGGCGCGTTCGGCAGTACCAGACAGACCGCCAGCAGCAGACCGAGTACGCCGTTGTTCAGGCGCTGGCGCATCCGACGGAACACCAGTTCAATGTCCCAGGCCTCCAGCACCGTGCGTCGGTTCAGGTAAAGGCTGAAGCCGCAGGCGACGTAGATCGGTTCCCACACCACCAGCACCAGAGCGTAAAAGGCGTTGGTCAGGTGCTCCAGCCACCGCCAGTCGTGATTGGCCGCGGCGATGAGGGTCTGCCAGTTCCAGTCCAGCTCGATCTGCTGGGGCAGGAGCAGGTAGAACAGCACCATCAAGCCGATCCACAAGGCGCTTTCCAGGTGCACGCCAATGATCGTCAGCCACTGCGCGGCGCCGGCATTGCGCTGCAGTAATACGTGCAGACGCTGTTGTCGCGCGATACCGCTCAAGCCTTCAAGTTGCACCACTGGCATCACGAAGCTACGGCTCAGGCTCAGGCGTCGCCAGGTCAGGCTCGCCAGCAGTTGTGGCTTGAGCAGTTGCGGCCATTGGCGCAGGGCCTGTTTGAGGGTGGGGGTTTCACCGAACAGGGTTTGGGACAGTATGTACAACGGCAGTCGTTCGAACGCCGGTTTGAGCCACCAGAAAATAAACACGGCCAGCGACGGCGAATCCCACAACAGCAGGCTGAGCACGGCGAACGTCGGCAAGGTCACGATGGCCCAACTGGTCATCAACAGGCGACGGTGCCGTTGACTCATCAGCACGCCCAGGTCCATGGCTTCCCAGGTGATGCGCGGGCGAATCACCACGGTGGCGTCACTCAGGCGCATGGCGGGTCCGTCCGGCAAACAGCAGGTATACCGCCACCAACAACCAGAGCGCAGCACCGACCAGGTATTTGGTCATTGGCGTAGGCGCGGTCATGGACGACCAGTAGGCTTCGATAAACGCAGCAATCAGCAGAAACAGCATGACCCCGCAAATCAGTAGCACGCTTTTACGCGCCGCCACACGCAAGGATTCGGCCCGAGGCAGGCGCCCGGGTGCAATCAGCGCCCAGCCCAGTTGCAGGCCGGCAGCGCCGGACAGGGCGATGGCGCTCAGCTCGAAGGCCCCGTGGCCAATCACGAATGACCAGAAGGTTTGCCCGTAACCGATGTGGGTCAGGTGCCCGGCCACCGCACCGATCGTCAAGCCGTTGAAGAACAGGAAAAACGCGCTACCCAGGCCAAACAGCAAACCGCTGGCGAAGGTCTGAAAGGCGATACCGATGTTGTGCATGATGTAGTAGCCGAACATCACCCAGTCTTCACTGGCCGCCCGTTCGGCCGACCGCCCGAGGTGCCCGGCAACGGGGTCGTACATGCTTTGCATCTCGGTCACCTGCTCGGTCGGGATCAGGTTGTAGATCAGGTCCGGGAACAGGTACACCAGCAAGCCCATGCCGATCAGGCTGCCAAAAAACATCAGGCCGGCAGCCAATACAAAGCGCCACTGCTGGCGCACCAGTTGCGGGAAACCGGCCAGGATAAACGCCAGTGCGTTGGCCCCCAACTGGCTGCGATGCCGATAAAACTGTTGATGGCCACGCAGCACCTGATGCTGCAACGAATCCACCAGGAAACTGCTGTAGCCGCGCTCGCGGGCCAGGGCCAGGTGTTGGCAGAGGCGTCGATAGTCTTTCGGGAAACTGGCGATTCGTGTGGCTTCCTTGCCCCGTTCCAACCGGTCAAGCATGAGGGCGAACTGCTCCCATTCGGCCTTGTGGCGACTTTCGAACAGGCTTTGCTTCATGCGGGGCCCAACAAGCTGCGGGCGATGCCGTTGAGTTCAGTCACCGCTTTCGGCGCGCTGATATGCAGCGGCTGAGCGAGCAGGGCGGCCAGTTCGTTGACCCGCGCCGGTGACAATTCACCCTGGCGTTCGGCAAAACCGAGGATGGCGCGTTGCTCGGTCAGCGTCAGGGCAAACACCGGGCGCCGGGGTTGGGCTTCGGGCAGTTCGGGGCGGGTGAGCGGTTTTTCGCTGTAGATCACCAGCGTGCCGGCGGCCAGGTCGCCGAGGCGCTTGAAGGTCGGGTGTTGCAGGCAACTGATGGCCCCGAGGAAATAGCCGAACGGCAACAGGTCGACAAAACGCAGCAGATTGCGCAGCAACGAGGCCGACCAGCCGACGGGCGTGCCATCGTCCTGCACCACCCGCAAACCCATCCATTGCTTGCCGGGCGAGCGACCCTGATTGAGCACCTCGAACAGCACCATGTACCACCAACTGACCCCGAACAGCAGGATTGAGCCCAGCCCGGCACCGAGTTTGCCGAGAAACGCCAGAACGGTGAACAGCAAACCGAGGATCAGCCCGCGCAGCCCGAGGTCGATGGAGAACGCCAGTGCACGGATCATCAGCCCGGCCGGGCGCAGTGGCAAGTCGATGCCTTCGGGCGTTTCGACTTGATACCGCGTGTCCAGTGGCGGGGACAGCGTCGCTTTCCTTGGCAGTGCTGTGCTCTCGAGCATGGGCAACCTGAATGATGGGGCCGGGTCGGGATTCAATCTTCGTCCGATGCTAGCAGCCTCTCGGGGGGAAACGACATAACTATGTATTGCACGGTGAGTTGTCAGAGGTGATTGAATGACAGATTGACTGGCCGCAGCGACTTGTCTGCGCCTAGACTTCGTCGGTCTTCAGTTCAGGAACAGCCCGTGACCTCCATCTTCTGGTACGACTATGAAACCACTGGCATCAACCCCCGTTGTGACCGCCCGCTGCAAGTGGCGGGGATTCGCACCGACTTCGAACTCAATGAAATAGACGAGCCGGTCAATCTTTACTGCCAGCCCAGCGATGACATCCTGCCGCATCCGGCTGCCTGCGCGATCACCGGTATCACGCCGAGTCGCCTGGCCAGGCAAGGGTTGAGCGAAGCCGACTTCATGACGCGGGTGCATGCCCAACTCGCGGCCCCCGGTACCTGTGGGGCGGGTTACAACACGTTGCGTTTCGACGACGAGATGACCCGTTACAGCCTGTATCGAAACTTTTTCGACCCGTATGCCCGCGAGTGGCAGGGCGGCAACAGCCGCTGGGACCTGATTGATGTGGTGCGCGCAGCCTATGCCTTGCGTCCCGATGGCCTGAGCTGGCCTACGGATGACGAAGGACGGGTGACGCTCAAGCTGGATCGTCTGACGGTGGCCAATGGCATCGATCATGGCAACGCCCACGAGGCCTTGTCGGACGTGCGCGCCACCATTGCCCTGGCCCGTCTGATTCGGGAAAAACAACCGAAGCTGTATGACTGGCTGTTCCAGTTACGCAGTAAACAGAAGGTGATGGATCAGGTTCGGCTGCTGCAACCGATGGTGCACATCTCCGGGCGTTTTTCGGCAGCTCGCCACTATGTGGGTGTGGTGCTGCCGTTGGCCTGGCACCCGCGCAACAAGAACGCACTGATAGTTTGCGACTTGCACCTCGATCCCCAGGGCTTGCTCGATCTGGATGCTGAGACGCTGCGTCAGCGCCTGTATACCCGCCGCGATGATCTGGCTGACGGCGAGTTGCCGGTGCCGCTCAAACTCATTCATATCAACAAATGCCCGGTGGTGGCACCGCTCTCGGTACTTCGTTCTGAAGATCAGCAACGCCTGGGGCTGGATATGGCGCTATATCAGGAACGGGCGCTGCGGCTAAGTGACGCACAACAAGTTTGGCGAGATAAAGTCGCGGCGATTTATTCCAGCGACGATTTCTCATCAAGCCAGGACCCGGAGCAACAGTTATACGATGGCTTTATCGGAGATCGGGATCGGCGTTTGTGTGAGCAAGTCAGAGCCGCTGACCCTGCACAATTAGCGCAACAACAATGGCCGTTCGATGATGAACGTTTACCTGAATTATTGTTTCGATATCGCGCACGCAACTTTCCCGATACGTTGAATTTCGAAGAGCAAGAACGCTGGCGAATATTCTGTCAGCAACGATTGTCGGCGCCTGAATGGGGAGCGCCAAATACCCTGGAATCATTTGCAGAGGCAGCCACCCAATTGGCGATTAGTGCTACATCGATTCAGCGAGAGGTGCTCAATGAATGGCAGAATTATGTCCAGGCATTACGCAAACGTTTGAGTCTTTGAGTTCGAACATGAAGGTTGCCTGAACCTCAGGCATAAAAAAACGCCAGCATCAGCTGGCGTTCTTTTGAGTCGCGAAATCAGTCTGCGACAGGCGTTGCGGCTTAGCCCAGCAGGGTAGCCCAGCCTTCAACCACGTCACCGCCCCACTTGGCTTTCCACTCTTTCAGAGTTTTGTGGTTGCCACCTTTGGTTTCGATGACTTCGCCGTTGTGCGGGTTTTTGTATTGTTTAACTTTGCGAGCACGCTTGGTGCCAGTAGTTTTTACTGCGCCGCCGCGTGGTGCTTTGGTTTTGGACTCTGGATCCAACAGCGCGATGATGTCACGCAGGGATTTGGAGTATTCACCCATCAGGGTGCGCAGTTTGCCTTCGAATTCCAGCTCGGTTTGCAGTTTGTCGTCTTGGGACAGGTTCTTCAAACGGGCTTGCAGCTCTTTGATAGCTTCTTCGGTGGCGCGGTATTCGTTGATCAAGGACATGAGGACTACCTTATGTAGGACGCAGGATGGCAGGGGACAGTGCGGCAATAATAGTCAGGGTGTTTCATCAAGTAAACATTTAACCGGAGTTTATTTAATTTAGTTACGGTGAGCCGGTCACAAAACCGATGTATTGTTAAATAGTGTCAGGGTAGTCATCACAGATATTCACAATTGTTCTCTTGAAGATGGGCTACAAGAACACCATCGCGAGGGCAGTGACGCTGCCAGAACCCCTGTCGCTGAACGGCGTGCCGGGCAAGGCGTCATCAATACTGCAGTTTTGCTGCGCAATCGCTAGAATGGCGGCCTTTGCGAAGTTCTGGAGTTTGACCCTCATGCGCACTTTTCGGCTGGTGATTGCTTGCCCGGACCGCGTCGGCATCGTTGCTAAAGTCAGTAACTTTCTGGCGTCACATAACGGCTGGATCACTGAAGCGAGCCATCACTCGGACAATCTCAGTGGCTGGTTCTTCATGCGTCACGAAATTCGTGCCGATTCGCTGCCTTTTGGTATTGAGGCTTTGCGCGAAGCGTTCGCGCCGATAGCCGAAGAGTTCTCGATGAACTGGCGTATTACCGACACTGCGCAGAAAAAGCGCGTGGTGTTGATGGCCAGCCGTGAATCTCATTGCCTGGCTGACTTGCTGCACCGCTGGCACAGTGATGAACTGGATTGCGAAATTTCCTGCGTGATCTCCAACCATGACGACTTGCGCAGCATGGTCGAGTGGCACGGCATTCCGTACTACCACGTACCGGTCAATCCGCAAGACAAAGAGCCGGCCTTCGCCGAAGTTTCGCGCCTGGTCAAACAGCACGATGCCGAAGTGGTAGTACTTGCCCGTTATATGCAGATTCTGCCGCCAGCGTTGTGCAGCGAATATGCCCACAAAGTCATCAACATTCACCACAGCTTCCTGCCGTCGTTCGTTGGTGCCAAGCCGTACCACCAGGCTTCCCTGCGTGGCGTGAAGCTGATCGGCGCCACTTGCCACTATGTCACCGAAGAACTGGACGCCGGTCCGATCATCGAGCAGGACGTGGTGCGTGTCAGCCACAGCGACAGCATCGAAGACATGGTGCGCTTCGGTCGCGACGTCGAGAAGATGGTGCTGGCCCGCGGTCTGCGTTATCACCTGGAAGACCGGGTGCTGGTGCACGGCAATAAAACTGTCGTGTTCTAACACTGCACGGTTGAAATTCGAAGGGCCTGGGCGTTCAATCGCTCAGGCCCTTCGCCGTTTCAGCACTAAGGACATGACCATGGCCGATCCACTGGATAGAGCCACTTCCAAGGCGCCCGCCACGTTGGGCGAGGGTTGTTTGAGTCGTTATGATCCGGATGAGATGAGCCCGGAAGACGGGACAGAGTTTCCCGGTGCGGCCGAGTTGTGGGAGGAGTTGAAGCCCGAGTCCGACGATGAAAGGATTAAACCCTGAAAAGATCGTCCGAACGCGGCCCGAGCCTTCGGCAGCTCCTACGCCTGCTTGAGCTTCATTAACTTTTTAAGCAGCGGTCGCCCAAGCATTAGCAAAAACACCGGTCCACCGACGACCAGATAGAAGTAATACGTCACCGCCCGCCAGATCAGAATCGCTGCCGCTGCAGTCGATTTTCCCACCATGGGCGCCAACAGCGCCGCCGACGTCAACTCCGCCGCCCCGGCACCGCCCGGCAACAGGCTGAACTGCCCCGCGCTCAGCGAGAGCATTTGAATCAGAAAGGTCCAGGC
Organism: Pseudomonas sp. TH15; assembly: GCF_016651105.1. GTDB lineage: Bacteria > Pseudomonadota > Gammaproteobacteria > Pseudomonadales > Pseudomonadaceae > Aquipseudomonas. The sequence continues at coordinate 575,270 of NZ_JAEKEL010000002.1, read as the reverse complement.
CCACTGCAAATCCGCCCCCAAACCGCGCAACGCCAGATACAGCACGCTATAACGCACGGCCCAATGCAGGCAGGTTAAGGCAAACACCTTGATCAGCGTCTGATAAGGCAATTTCAGCGTGTCAGTGAACGCCGCCAGAAAATGCAGGAGTTTTCGCGCCCAACGCAGGCGCGTGGTCGCTTTGACATTCAGGCGCGCCAGCAGCCGACCGCTCAGGCGAATCAGTAGGCGATGGTAGCGAGCCACCACCACGCAACTGACCAACCCACCGAACATCGAGACGGCGCTGACCGTCAGCAGCCACTCCATGCGTTGGCTGAGGTGCTGGAACAGCGCATAAATCAGAATCCCGCTGAGGGCGCAGAGAAAGAACAGCAAGTCGCTCAATTGGTCCATGGCGAACACCGCGCTGCCCCTGGCCGGGCGCACGCCATTGCGCGCGAGCAAGGCCATGATGGTCAGCGGCCCGCCACTGCCGCCGGGTGTGGCGCAGTAGGCGAACTCGGCGGCCATCACCACGCCGAGGCTTTTGAGGCGGGTGACCTTGTCGCGCTGATCGCCGAGCAACAGGCGCAAACGCATCGTGTTGACCACCCAGCAGAGCAGGATCATGGCGAACATGATCAGCAATTCGCTCAGCGGAAAGTTTTGCAGTCGCGACCAGGTTTCGTTGCCGCCCAGCACCAGCGGGATCAGCACCGCCGCCAGCAAGGCGAGGAACAGCAGAATCCCGCGACTCATGCGGCGCGACCGAAACGGTCATTTTGCAGCGTCAGCCAGTTGGCCTTGGTCATTGGCACACGGCCCTCGTCGAGCAAGCGTTTAAGGGTTTGCAGCCAGTAATTGCGCGAGAATTCATGGCGCATGTCCACCGGGTGCAGACCGAGGCGAATCACCGGTGCTTGCTGCCAGCGTTGTTCACGTTGATCGCTGACGAGTTTGGACACGCCCCGGCGCCAGGCGCTTCGGGCACTCCACACCAGCCCCGGTGCATCGATCGCCGTGAAGTCTGGCAGACGATACAGATGTTGCGAGTCGCTGGTGTAACTCAATGGCAACTGACGCAAGGCCTGACGCGTACCTTCGCTCATCAGCCAGGCAGGCGCTACAAAACCCTGTAAGGGCCAATGGTAACGATCAAACACTTCAATACCGGCGCGCAGGCGGGCGAGGGCCGCCTCCCGGGACAGGCTATAGAACTCGCCTTCGTGAGTGTAGATCCGCCGCATAAACCAGTCCCGTGGCGTGGTTGCCGGCGGGCTGTCATCGCAGTGGAAGTAGCCGTGCAGGGCCAATTCGTCGCCCAGGGCGAGGCGGCTGCTCAACCGTCGCCGAAATCCCGGATGGGCTTCGAGTGCGTTGTGCTTGTGAAAGTCGGGCACTACCAGCCAGGTCATCGGCACGCCGCCCAAGGCGTCGACAGCATCGACGAACGGCTGGTAATCGGCCCAGGTCTGCGGCGCCACGTCGTGCAGCACCAACAGCAGGGCGGGCGCGCTCATGGACTCAACCATTGACGGTCAGCGGCCAGTGGCTGCCGAGCACAGCGTGATAGTGGCCCAGCAGGCTGTTGACCACCGAGTCCCAGGCGTAATGCCGTTCCACATGTTGCCGGGCCAGCTGACCCAGTGCGACGCTGCCCTGACTGAACAACTCGCGCACCGTGTTGGCCATGGCCAAGGGATTGTTCGGCGCGCACAGCAGGCCGCATTGATCAGTGACAATTTCCTGAAAAGCCCCAGCCGCCACAGCGACGACCGGAATGCCGCTGGCCATGGCTTCGAGGATCACCAGGCCGAAGGTCTCTTGATCGCCGGCATGCAGCAACGCATCGGCACTGGCCATCAATCGCGCGACCTGCGCCGCCGGGCAGAACTCATCGACCACCGTGACGTTGTCCGGCACCTGGGCCGGCATCGATGAACCCACCAACAGCAAGTGATAGCGAGGCCCCAGGTGTTGCATGCAACCGAGCAACACCGGCAGGTTTTTCTCCTTGGAGCCACGACCAGCGAAGATCAGCAGCCGGGTGTCTTCATCAATCCCCAGTTCGGCCCGCAGGCCCGGATCGCGGTGACTCGGGTTAAAGGTTTGCAGGTCAACACCCAGCGGTTGCACGAACACGTTGCGCACCCCCAGACCGATCAGTTTGTCCGCCATGACCTGGCTCGGCGCCAACACCCGGTCGAAGTTGCCATAGAGCTTGCTGACATAGGCTTCGACATTGGTGGTTACCCAGTGGCCCATGCGATTGCTGACCAACAGTGGCAAGTCCGAATGATAAAAGCCGATCACCGGCACATCGAGTTGGCGTCGGGCATCCAGCGCCGCCCAAGCGGTGAGGTAGGGGTCGCCGACTTCGATCAGGTCAGGCTGCAAATCCTGCAAAACATTGCGCCACGGCGCCAGGCGAAGGGGAAAGCGATAACCCTTGCCAAAGGGCAGGGCGGGGGCGGGAACCGTGTAAACGCCGTTGTCTTCGCCCAAATGCGCACCGGGGATCAACAGGCTGTGGCGAATGCCGGGTTTGACGAGCAACCGGCGATGTTTGGCATCCAGATATGTCCGTACGCCGCCGCTGGCCGGGGCGTAGAACATGGTGATGTCGGCGATGTGCACGGTTATCAACCCTCCGCTGCGTTGTTCTCCCTTGGTTGACCTTTATCCGGAATAGATGTTCGGTCGGGATTACGACGCAGAGGCAGGAGTAAATAGATCGCAACCTGCGGCTGTATCCCTGTAGGAACTGCCGCAGGCTGCGATCTTTTGATCTTAAATGCGGAAACTACCCACCAACTGCTTCAACCGCGAAGCCTGCTGCTCCAGATCCGAACACGCACGCAATGTCGCATGCAAGTTCTCCACGCCTTCCTGGTTCAGCGTATTGATTTCGGTGATATCGACGTTGATCGACTCCACCACTGCCGTCTGTTCCTCGGTAGCGGTGGCCACCGACTGGTTCATTCCGTCGATCTCGCCGATGCGCAACGTCACGCTGTTCAAGCGCTCACCGGCCAGGTTGGCGATTTCCACGCTGTCCTGGCTGTGGCGTTGGCTTTCGCTCATGGTGCTCACGGATTCACGGGCGCCGACTTGCAACTCCTCGATCATGGTTTGCACCTGTTGCGCCGATTCCTGAGTACGGTGCGCCAGGTTACGAACTTCGTCGGCCACTACCGCAAACCCGCGCCCGGCTTCACCGGCACGTGCCGCTTCAATGGCCGCGTTGAGGGCCAGCAGGTTGGTTTGCTGGGAGATGCTGGTGATCACTTCGAGAATCTGGCCGATGTTCACGGTTTTGCTGTTCAGCGACTCGATGTTGGTGCTCGACGCGCTAAGCATGGTCGACAGTTGATTCATCGCTTTAATGCTGCGATCCACCACTTGCTGACCGTCTTCGGCCAGGCTGCGCGCATCGCTGGCCTGATTCGACGCTTGTGCGGCGTTGCGGGCGATTTCCTGGGCGGCGGCACCGAGTTGGTTGATCGCGGCGGCCACGCTGTTGGTGCGCGAGGCTTGCTGGTCGGAGTTGAACATCGACGAGTTCGAGGCCGCGACCACGCGCAACGCCACTTCGTTGACCTGGCCGGTGGCCGAGGACACTTCGCGAATCGACGTATGAATCCGCTCCACGAAACGGTTGAAAGCGGTGCCGAGGATGCCGAATTCGTCCTGGTTCACGATGGTCAGGCGTTTGGTCAGGTCGCCTTCACCGTCAGCGATGTCTTCCATGGCGCGGGTCATGACGTGCAACGGCTGGATCAGGATACGGATCAGCATGCCGAGCAGGGCGATGATGATCGCCACGGCAATGGTGGTCGCGATGATGGCCGAGGTGCGGAACTCGCTAAGCATGGCGAACGCCTTGCCCTTGTCGACGGAGAGGCCGATGTACCAGTTGACCGAGGATAGCCCTTTGATTGGGGTAAAAGTCACGATGCGGGTTTTGCCATCAACCTGGATTTCGCTCGGTTGATTGCCGATGACTGGCGTGTCTTGCGGGTAGACGTCCTTGAGGGTTTTCATCACCAGCGCTTTGTCCGGGTGAACCAGGATCTTGCCGTCGGCGCTGACCAGGAAGGCATAACCCATGCCGTCGAAGTCCAGCGCGTTGAGGCTGTCGGCGATCACTTGCAGGCTCAAATCGCCGCCGACCACGCCCACGTCCTGACCGTCCTTGAGGACGCGGTTGACGATGGAGATCACCAATTGGCCAGAGGCCATATCGATGTAGGGTTCAGTCAGCGCCGAACCGCTGGAACCTTGGGCCGTTTTGTACCAAGGGCGAACGCGAGGATCGTAGCCGTCGGGCATCTTGCTGTTCGGGCGAATAATGAAGGTGCCATCCTTGTTGCCCAGGAACGCCCCCATAAAGGTAGAACTCACCGCTTTTTGTTCGAGCAGGCTGCCAACGTTGCCAGCCTCTGGGTTCAGTGCAACGGTTTGCGACAGGTTTTCGATCAGCAGGCTGCGACCGGCCAGCCAGGTTTGAATGTTTTTGGCAGTAACGCTGCCCATTTCTTGTAGATAGTTGTCCAGATCGCGGCGAATCGCATTGCGTTGCAAATAGTCGTTGTACAACGTGAACGAGGCAAAGGCAGCAATAACGATCAGGGCGGCGGCAAGCAGGATTTTATGGCTGAAGCGCAGATTTTTGTTCATGGCTTGGGGTGTCCGCTAAGGTCTAAATGTCCAGGGCGTGCTTTTATAAAGACGCGCCAAACGGGCAGTGGTGAAAGTAAGCTGATATTCCGTCTCTCCTTAGGGAATTACCGACGCTCTTTTCAGTCTGGTCTCTCGCCTCTTTTTATCGGCCGTGAAGGATCAAAGATTAACCATGGGTGACAAAATGCCGGACTCATCGCAACTCGTTATCGGCGCCGACCTTGCGGGGCAGCCGATCACCCAGGCCATGCGCCTGGCGAACCGTCACGGTCTGGTCGCGGGCGCCACCGGCACCGGCAAAACCGTCACCTTGCAGCGTCTGGCCGAAGCGTTTAGCGATGCAGGTGTGGCGGTGTTCGCGGCCGATATCAAAGGTGACCTGTGCGGCCTCGGTGCCGCCGGCAATCCGCAAGGCAAGGTCGCCGAGCGGATCGCCGGGATGCCTTGGCTCAATTACACGCCGCAGGCCTATCCGGTGACGTTGTGGGACATTCACGGTGAGAGCGGTCATCCATTGCGCACCACCCTGAGTGAAATGGGACCGTTGCTGATCGGCGCCCTGCTGGAACTGACCGACAGCCAGCAGTCGGCGCTGTACGCCGCGTTCAAGGTCGCGGACCGCGAAGGCCTGTTACTGCTGGATCTCAAGGACTTGAAAGCGCTGCTCAATCACCTGCGGGACAACCCGCAATTGTTGGGCGACGATGCGGCATTAATGACCACTGGTTCCAGTCAGGCCCTGCTGCGGCGGTTGGCAACCCTGGAACAGCAGGGTGCCGAAGCGCTGTTTGGCGAGCCGGCGCTGCAACTCGAAGACATTCTGCAACCGGCCGCCGATGGTCGCGGGCGTATTCACCTGCTCGATGCCAGCCGTCTGGTGCATGAAGCGCCGAAGGTTTATGCGACGTTCCTGCTGTGGTTGTTGGCTGAACTGTTCGAGCAACTGCCGGAGCGCGGCGATGCGGACAAACCACTGCTGGCGTTGTTTTTCGACGAGGCGCACTTGTTGTTCGCCGGCACGCCCAAGGCGTTGCAGGATCGGCTGGAGCAAGTGGTGCGGTTGATTCGTTCCAAAGGCGTCGGCGTGTATTTCGTCACCCAATCACCGGGGGACTTGCCGGACGACGTGCTGGCCCAGCTCGGCCTGCGTGTTCAGCATGGCTTGCGGGCGTTCACCACCAAGGAGCAGAAATCCTTGCGCGCCGTGGCTGAAGGCTTCCGGCCAAACCCGGCGTTTGATGCCTTGTCGGTGTTGACCGAGCTGGGGATTGGCGAAGCGCTGGTCGGGACCTTGCAGGACAAGGGCACGCCGGAGATGGTCCAGCGGGTGCTGGTCGCACCGCCGCAATCGCGGATCGGGCCGTTGACCGAAACCGAGCGCACGATGCTGATCGCCGGGTCGCCGTTCAAGGGGCGTTATGACAAACCAATTGATCGTGAGTCGGCGTATGAAGTGCTGATGGCACGTAAGAGTCTGGCGCCTGAAGCCGAGGTGGCGGCGGGTAAGCCTGCGCCAGAAGAGCCGAGTTTCACCGACAAAGCCGGGGAATTCCTCGGTACGGCGGCGGGGCAGGCGCTTAAATCGGCGATGCGACAGGCGGCTAATCAGTTGGGCCGACAGTTGGTGCGCGGGTTGATGGGCTCGTTGCTTGGCGGCAGCAAACGCCGATAGCAAGCGGGCACGGTCAAAATGTGGGAGCGGGCTTGCTCGCGAATGCGGTGCGTCATTCAACAATGATGTTGAATGTTAGACCGCGTGTAGGAGCGAGGCTTGCCCGCGAAGAGCCCTTCAAGACCGCCAAAAGCTTCGCGGGCAAGCCTCGCTCCTGCAGGGGTTGTGTCAGTCCTTGGGTTTGGCGTGAGCCGCAAGGCGCTCCAGCGCCGCCCGCAGGTTCGGATCTGTGATGCCGTCGGCCGTCGCCTGAATCGTCGCGCCCGCATCCATCGACAAACTGATGGTATGCCCCGCCGCGCCCTGCTGAACGGTCGGCGGCTGCACCTTGAACAGAATCCGGGTCAGGCTGGCAAACTCATCAAACAACTGTAATTGGCGCTGCAGACGCTTTTGTTGGTAACGCAGGCGGGTTGCCCAGTGACCGTCGGTGACGATCAACAACAAACTGCCTTCGCGCCACGAGGCTACATGGCAGTGCTCGCGGGCGGCGGGCTGCAACTGGCTTTCCAGCAGACGTTGTAAATGACCCAGGCGTTGAGCGTGGCCGAAGATGGCTTTCAGCGGTTTGGCTTCGCGAAGCAGAACGGCGGGTGCTCTGGCCGTAAGAGGGCGAAATGCCATGATCAGACACCTGAAGTAACAGAGCGGCCATGGTAGCAGAAAGCACTCGATGAGCCTGACCCATTGCTTTGCGAGCGCTTTACCCATTAAATCAACAAGTAACTTCTGCCGTGAATGGGTTGAAGTTCAGTAAAAAGCCCTTATTTTAAGTGAGCCCCGTAACAGCGCAGTGCATGCATCGTGGAATAACGCCACTTTCCTCACCATCGTTTCCGGGTAGAATGCTCGTTCGCATGCGGCCATGAGGGCTGCACGGGCGACTCACGGGGCCGCCCTCCATCCCTTTAGTGTGGAAGATCCTGCCGATATGTTTGCGCCTTTGTTAAAGAAACTTTTTGGAAGCAAGAACGAGCGTGAAGTCAAACGCATGCTCAAGACGGTGCAATTCGTCAATGCCTTCGAAGAGCAAATGGTAGCCCTTTCGGACGATCAATTGCGTGCCAAGACAGACGAGTTCAAGGCCCGCATCGCCAAAGGGGAAACCCTCGACAAGCTGCTGCCAGAAGCCTTTGCGGTCGCCCGCGAAGCCGGTAAGCGCGTCATGGGTATGCGTCACTTCGATGTCCAACTGATCGGCGGCATGACCTTGCATGAAGGCATGATCGCGGAAATGCGTACCGGTGAAGGCAAGACCCTGGTGGCAACACTGGGTGTTTACCTCAACGCGCTGTCCGGCAAGGGCGTGCACGTTGTAACGGTGAACGACTACCTGGCCCGTCGCGACGCCAACTGGATGCGTCCGCTCTACGAATTCCTCGGCCTGACGGTCGGCGTGGTTACGCCGTTCCAGCCGCCGGAAGAGAAACGCCTGGCTTACGCCGCCGATATCACCTACGGCACCAACAACGAATTCGGTTTCGACTACCTGCGCGACAACATGGCGTTCAGCATGGAAGAAAAATTCCAGCGCGAACTCAATTTTGCCGTGATCGACGAAGTCGACTCCATCCTCATCGACGAAGCCCGTACTCCACTGATCATTTCCGGTCAGGCCGAGGACAGCTCCAAGCTGTACATCGAGATCAACAAACTGATCCCGCAGCTGGAATTGCACATCGAAGAAGTCGAAGGCGAAGTTACCAAGGCTGGCCACTACACCGTCGACGAGAAGACCCGCCAGGTCGAACTCAACGAAGCCGGTCACCAGTACGTCGAAGAAATGCTCACCCGTATCGGCCTGCTGGCTGAAGGCGAGAGCCTGTATTCGGCGCATAACCTGGGCCTGCTGACCCACGTTTATGCAGGTCTGCGTGCGCACAAGCTGTTCCATCGCAACATCGAATACATCGTGCAGGACGGTCAGGTTGTCCTGGTCGACGAACACACCGGTCGTACCATGCCGGGCCGTCGTTTGTCCGAAGGCCTGCACCAGGCCATCGAAGCCAAGGAAAACCTGAACATCCAGGCCGAAAGCCAGACCCTGGCCTCGACCACGTTCCAGAACTACTTCCGTCTGTACAACAAGCTGTCCGGCATGACCGGTACCGCAGACACCGAAGCGTTCGAATTCCACCAGATCTACGGTCTGTCGGTGATGGTTATCCCGCCGAACAAACCGCTGGCGCGTAAAGACTACAACGACCTGGTGTTCCTCACCGCGGACGAGAAGTACGCCGCCATCGTCGCCGACATCAAGGAATGCATGACCCAGGGCCGTCCGGTGCTGGTGGGTACTGCGACCATTGAAACGTCTGAGCACATGTCCAGCCTGCTCGTGAAAGAAGGCATCGAACACAAGGTTCTGAACGCCAAGTTCCACGAAAAGGAAGCCGAGATCATTGCCCAGGCCGGTCGTCCAGGCGCACTGACCATCGCCACCAACATGGCCGGTCGTGGTACCGACATCCTGTTGGGCGGTAACTGGGAAGTGGAAGTGGCATCCCTGGAAGACCCGACCCCTGAGCAAATCGCTCAGATCAAGGCTGACTGGCAGAAACGTCACCAGCAAGTGCTGGAGTCCGGTGGCCTGCAGGTGATCGCTTCCGAACGTCATGAATCGCGCCGTATCGACAACCAGTTGCGTGGTCGTGCCGGTCGTCAGGGTGACGCCGGTTCGAGCCGCTTCTACCTGTCGCTGGAAGACAGCCTGATGCGCATCTTCGCCTCTGACCGGGTGAAGAACTTCATGAAAGCCCTGGGCATGCAGTCCGGTGAAGCGATCGAGCACCGCATGGTGACCAACGCCATCGAGAAGGCTCAGCGCAAGGTTGAAGGCCGTAACTTCGACATTCGCAAGCAACTGCTCGAGTTCGACGACGTCAACAACGAACAGCGTAAAGTGATCTATCACATGCGTAACACGTTGCTGGCCGCCGACAACATCGGTGAAACCATCGCCGACTTCCGTCAGGACGTGCTCAACGCTACCGTCAGCGCGCACATTCCACCGCAGTCGCTGCCAGAGCAGTGGGACGTGGCCGGTCTGGAAGCGACCTTGCAGAGCGACTTCGGCGTGGCACTGCCGATCCAGCAATGGCTCGACGAAGACGATCACCTGTACGAAGAAACCCTGCGCGAGAAGCTGATGCACGAGCTGATCGCCGCGTACAACGAGAAAGAAGACCAGGCGGGCGTTGAAGCGCTGCGCAGCTTCGAGAAGCAAATCGTACTGCGCGTTCTGGACGATCTGTGGAAAGACCACCTGTCGACCATGGACCACCTGCGTCACGGCATCCACTTGCGTGGTTACGCTCAGAAGAACCCGAAGCAGGAATACAAGCGCGAGTCCTACACGCTGTTCTCCGAGCTGCTGGATTCGATCAAGCGCGACTCGATCCGTGTACTGTCCCACGTTCAGGTTCGCCGCGAAGATCCGGAAGCAGAGGAACAACGCCTGCGTCAGGAAGCCGAGGCACTGGCCGCGCGTATGCAGTTCCTGCATGACGAAGCGCCAGGTCTTGAACAACCGGAACTGCTCGGTGAAGAGGTCGACGTAGCCTTGGCTGTCGCACCGGTTCGCAACGAACAGAAGCTGGGCCGTAACGAACTGTGCTACTGCGGTTCGGGCAAGAAATTCAAGCATTGCCACGGGCAGATCCAGTAAAACCCGTTTCAAACGCTGAAATACCCGCGCCGCGACCGGCATCAGCCGTCGCGGCGTTTTGCCATTTAAACCCACCGTCTTCCTGATGACGGTGCTGACATCATTTTTAAAGGAGCGCATTCATGGCTGTTGGTCTTGGTCCTTTGCCAACGTTGCACCCGGTTGCCGGTTTTGAACTCGGTATCGCCTCGGCCGGCATCAAGCGCCCAGGGCGCAAGGATGTCGTGGTCATGCGCTGTGCCGAAGGTTCCACGGTCGCGGGCGTGTTCACCCTGAACGCTTTCTGCGCAGCTCCCGTGATTCTGGCCAAGCAACGTGTGCAAGGGCCGGTGCGTTACCTGCTGACCAACACTGGCAATGCCAACGCCGGCACTGGCGAACCTGGCCTGGCGGCTGCCGAGCGCACCTGCGCCAAACTGGCTGAACTGACTGGCGTCGATGCCAGCCTGGTGCTGCCGTACTCCACCGGTGTAATCGGCGAGCCGCTGCCGGTCGAGAAAATCGAGGGCGCGTTGCAAGCCGCCCTCGACGACCTGTCGGTAAACAACTGGGAAGCTGCCGCCACCGGCATCATGACCACCGACACCTTGCCAAAAGGTGCCAGCCGCCAGTTCCAGCATGACGGCGTGACCATTACCGTCACCGGTATCAGCAAAGGCGCGGGCATGATTCGTCCGAACATGGCGACCATGCTCGGCTACATCGCGACCGACGCCAAAGTCTCCCGCGAGGTGCTGCAAAACCTGTTGCTGGACGGCGCCAACAAGTCGTTCAACCGCATCACCATCGACGGCGACACCTCGACCAACGACTGCTGCATGCTGATCGCCACCGGTCAGGCCGCGTTGCCGGAAATCACCAGCGCCAGCGGTGAACTGTTCGCCAAGCTCAAGCAAGCCGTGTTCGAAGTCTGCATGGATGTGGCCCAGGCCATCGTGCGTGACGGCGAAGGTGCCACCAAGTTCGTGACCGTTGAAGTCAACGGCGGTGGCAATCACCAGGAATGCCTGGACGTCGGTTACACCGTGGCCCACTCGCCGCTGATCAAGACCGCGCTGTTCGCCTCCGATCCGAACTGGGGCCGTATCCTGGCCGCCGTCGGCCGTGCCGGCGTGCCGAACCTGGACGTGAGCAAGATCGACGTGTTCCTGGGTGATGTGTGCATCGCCAGCCGTGGCGCTCGCGCATCGACCTACACCGAAGCCCAGGGCTCGGCGGTGATGCAGCAGGAAGAAATCACTATCCGTATCGAACTGGGCCGCGGCGATTGCAGCGAAACCATCTGGACCACCGACCTGTCCCACGAATACGTGAAGATCAACGCCGAGTACCGTACGTAAGACCGAGTCGCTCCATTCGCGAGCAGGCTCGCTCCCACATTGGATTTGTGTACACCGCAATACCCTGTAGGAGCGAGGCTTGCCCGCGAAGACGGACTACCAGACGCTAGAGATTCTGGCCTGAATTCCCCATCAAAAGGTCCCGAACATGAGCCTGCACCTGATCATCGGCGACAAACTGCTTTCCTCCTGGTCCCTGCGCGGTGCACTGGCCCTCGATCTGGCCGGTGCTCCCTACACCGAAGAACTGATCAAGCTCGGCCAGCCGGACACCCGTGAACGCCTGCTCAAGCATTCGCCGACCGGCAAAGTCCCGCTGCTGAAAACCGAACACGGCGTTATCGCCGATTCGCTGGCGATTGCCGAATACCTGGCTGAACAGTTTCCCGATGCCGGTCTCTGGCCCAAAGACACCGCCGCCCGTGCCCAGGCACGTTCGGCTTGCGCGCAGATGCACAGCGGTTTCTTTGGCTTGCGCAGCAACATGTCGTTTGACCTGAGCCGTGACGAAGCGCTGGCCTCGACCCCGGCGGATGCTCAGGCAGACATCGAGCGGATGCTGGCGTTGTGGGCTGAATGCCGCGCGGTTGCCACCGAAACCGGTCCGTTCCTGTTCGGCGGTGCAACCCTGGCCGATGCATTCTTCGCACCGATTGCCGTGCGTCTGCGCACTTATCAGGTGAAGCTGCCTGCTGTGGATGAAGCCTATGTCGAAACCATTTACCAATGGCCAGCCTTCAAGGCTTGGCAGAAGGACGCTCTGGAGGAGGTAACGCAGTGAAACGAGTACACGTCGCCGCCGCTGTTATCCGTGACAGCGCTGGCAAGATCCTCATCGCCCGCCGTGCCGATACCCAGCATCAGGGCGGTTTGTGGGAGTTTCCCGGTGGCAAGGTCGAGGCCGACGAGTCGGTCGAAACCGCTTTGGCACGCGAACTTCAGGAAGAGTTGGGGATTGTCGTCGGTGCAGCGCGACCGCTGATCAAGGTTCAACACGATTACCCGGACAAGCAGGTGTTGCTGGACGTCTGGGAAGTCTCGGCATTTACCGGCGAGCCTCACGGTGCTGAAGGCCAGCCGTTGGAGTGGGTTGCGCCCCGTGATCTGCTGAACTACGAGTTCCCGGCGGCCAACCAGCCGATCGTTGCGGCCGCACGGCTGCCGGCGGAGTACCTGATTACCCCGGAAGATCTGGAAACCCCGGCCTTGCTGCGCGGTATCCAGAAAGCCATTGCCGGTGGCATCAAGTTGATTGTGTTGCGGGCACCGAACGGCTACGACCCCAAGTACCGTGACCTCGCGGTGGATGCTGCCGGGTTGTGTGCCGGCAAGGCGCAACTGATGATCAAGGGGCCGTTCGAATGGCTCGGCGATTTTCCTTCCGCCGGTTGGCACATCACCTCTGCTCAGTTGCGTAAATACGCAGCCGCAGGCCGTCCGTTGCCGGCGGAGCGCTGGTTGGCGGCGTCGTGCCACAACGCTGAAGAGTTGGCGTTGGCTGAGCAGATGGGCGTGGATTTTGTGACGCTGTCGCCGGTGCAACCGACGCTGACGCACCCGGATGCGCAACCGCTGGGCTGGGAGCAGGCGTCGACATTGATCGAAGGGTTTAGCAAACCGGTGTTTCTGCTGGGCGGGGTTGGCCCGGCGGAGCGGGAGAAGGCCTGGAGTTCTGGGGCTCAAGGCGTGGCGGGAATTCGCGCGTTCTGGCCTGAACCTTTGTAAAAGGCCACTGGCCTCATCGCTGGCAAGCCAGCTCCCACAGGTATTTTGGTGAACACAGTGTTAGTGAACGACCCAAAACCCTGTGGGAGCTGGCTTGCCAGCGATGGCGGCCGATCAGGCGCTACAGATCTGAAGGTTTGGCCGCTGGCTGCCACAAAATCTCGGCAATCCCCTGACGCTTGGCAATCAACCTTGCCACCACAAACAGCAAATCCGACAGCCGATTGATATACGCCAGGCCAACCCCGGCCAGCGGTTCAACGGCATTCAAATGCTGACAGCGCCGTTCCGCACTGCGGGCCAGGCTGCGACAGACGTGGGCCTGGGCAATCAACGCTGAACCGCCCGGCAGAATGAAATTCTCCAGCGGGCCCAACTCTTCATTCCAGACATCAATGGCTGCTTCCAGCCGCTCAATTTCCGCTGCGTTCAGCGCCTGATACACCGGCATCGCCAGTTCACCACCAAGGTCGAACAACCGATGCTGACACGGCGCCAATACCTCGATCACTTCAGTCAAACCCGGATACGCATCACTTTCCGCCGCCAACCCGGCCAACAACACGCCGACCTGACTGTTCAGCGTATCGACTTCCCCAATCGCCTCGATCCGCGGATGATCCTTGGGCACGCGGCGGCCATCGCCCAGGCCGGTTTCGCCTTTGTCGCCGGTGCGGGTGTAAATCTTCGACAAGCGAAAGCCCATGGTTACCTCGGTAGCTGATTGGTTTCGGCCGCAATGGCCGCCGGTTGCGCCAGCGGCAGGCGCAGGGTGAAGCAGGTGCCTTGGCCGAGCGCCGACTGCACTTCCATCTGGCCTTTGTGATTGTTGGTGATGATGAAATACGACACCGACAGCCCAAGGCCGGTGCCCTGGCCGATTTCCTTGGTGGTGAAGAATGGTTCGAAGGTGCGTTTGCGCACGTTCTCGCTCATGCCGATGCCGTTGTCCTCGACCTGGATTTCGGCCCACGGCGGATTGAGCTTGGTGCGCAGGACTATCCGCCCCGGTTCGCTGTCATCTTCACGTTGATGAATGGCCTGGGCGGCGTTTTTCAGCAGGTTGAGCAGCACCTGTTCCAGTTCGTTGGCGGTGCCGGGCACCGGGCCCAGCGCCGGGTCGAACTGACGAATGATTGCCTGGCCCTTGAAGTCGAAGCCGATGGCCAGGTCAAAGTCATTGCCGGCGATGTCCACCGCTTGATCGATCAGCGCCGGCAGGTCGCACGGGGCCATTTGTCGGGTGCTGCGACGGCTGAAGCTGAGCATGTGCGTGACGATCTTCGCGGCCCGTGCGCCGGCCTGTTGAATGCCGTCGAGCAACTGTGGCACTTCCCGGCCTTGCAGGTAACGGTTGACCACGTCCAGCTCGATCCCCAGTTGCTCGGCGGTTTCGAGGTTTTTCGGCAGTTCGGTAGACAAGCGTCGGCGGATGTTCTGCACGTTGTGCAGGATCGCGCCCAGCGGGTTGTTGATTTCGTGGGCCATACCGGCCGCGAGGCCACCGACCGAGAGCATTTTTTCCGACTGCACCATCATTTCTTCCAGGGACAAACGCTGGGTGATGTCATCGATCCGGATCACCACGCCGCGCCCGGCACCCCCCATCAGCGGGTAGAAGGTCAGGGCGTAGTGCTTGGGTTCGTCGTCCTTGAACCAGGTCACCCGCTCGATCTTGGCCACGGTGTGCTGCTCGACGGTTTGCTTGAGTTGCGGCAGAAACGGCTTGAGCGGTTCGAACGCCAGGAAGATCGGCTGGTTCAGCGCTTCATCCAGCCGCGTACCGGACAGGGCGCTGGCCTCCTGATTCCATTGCGTGACGTAGAGCTGTTCGTCGAGGGCGATCAGCGCCGACGGCATGGAGTCGATGATGCTGTTGAGGTAGTTCTGGAAACCGGTGAGCTTCTTCTCGATCTTGCTCCGGACCTGGACTTCCAGTTCCAGCTTGCGGTTGGTGTGGCGGGTTTCTTCCGCGAGGCCCTGGGCCTGATCGTAAGCGGCCTGGGAGTCGTCCCGGGCGCGTTTGAGCTGCTGCTCCCGGGCTTCAATGCGCGAAAGCATGGTGTTGAACGCCTCGGCGAGGCTGCCGATTTCATCGTGGTTGCCCCGGGAGGCGCGCAAGGCGTAGTTCTCTTCGCGGGTGACCTGCCGGGACAGCTCTTCGAGTTCATGGATCGGCCGGGTAATCAGGCGTTTGATCTGCCGGGCGATCACCAGCCACAGCAGTACGCTGAAGATCAGAATCCCCAGGCTCGCGGTCAGGGTGCCGGTGTAGAACGCCATCGGCAGTTCGCTGCTGGCTACCAGTAGCAGGTGGCCAGGATCGGTGCCGGGGCGGGGCAGGGTGATGATTTGATTGCTGCGAAACTCCGTGGCTTGCCAGGCTTCGATGTGCTTGTAGCGCTCGGGCAGCTTGAGCTTGTCGCCATGCTGCAACTGGGCCAGGCGTTCGCCGTTGCCGTCGTAGAGCGCCGCGGCACGCAACGGTGAATAGCTGTTGAGTTCGTTGAGCAGGCGATCGGCGCTTTGTGGCGACTTCAGTGCGTCGGACACCAGGCTCGGGTTGGAGATCAGTCTGCCGATGGTCTGCAAGGCCTGGGGCGCCATGCTTTCCTGGGAAATGTAATACGCGGCGCTGATAAAGGTCAGGTTGGCGACCAGCAGGACGGTGATCAACAGCACCAGCAGGGCGGCCAGCAGTTTCTGGCCGACGGGAAGGTTTTCGAGGCGCTGGCGCAGTGGCATCAGGTTCATCGCTGAAAAGGAACAAGTGGCCAGCGTAGCCGCTGCTCAGTCGCTGGGCAATCCAAGGCTGTGCAGATGAGCGATCAACCTCGACTCAAGCTGATTGAGGTGCGGCAGGTTCAACTGGTGCCGCGCCGCGACTTTGCAGACATGACCCAATAGATAGCTGATTTCGGTCCGGCGCTGATGGGCGACATCCTGATACATCGAGGAGTAATTGGCAGCGGTGGCCTGGATCACCCGCTCGACTTCCTGTTGCAGGAGTTCGGCGGCAGCCGGTTGGCCGCAACGCTCCAGTAAGTCGGTCAGTTCTGCGCAAAGGGTGGCGACTTCGCACTGGTGCTGCTGCAAACCGCCGTTACGGCAGTCGTGCAGCACAGTCAGCGGATTGATCGCACAGTTAAGCGCAAGCTTTCGCCACAGGCGGGTCAGGATCTCGGTGCTCCACTCGTGGGGAATCCCGGCGGCGCTCAAATCATCCAGCCAGATCGGCGCTACCGGATGACCGGCATCCCCCAGCCAGGTGTAACCATGACCGGCGAACACCACGCGCCAGTCGCCATCGCGAAACGCGCCTTCGGTGCTCGACGCACTGATGCAGCGCGCCTGTGGCACCCGCGCGGCAACGGCATCCTGACTGCCGAGGCCGTTCTGTAACAGAATCAGCTCGGCGCCAGAGGCCAAGCGCGGCGCCAGTCGGGCCACGGCTTTTTCGGCGTCGTAGGCTTTGCAGGCCACCAGCAGACGGCTGATCGGCTCACCGCCGTCGGGCGTTTCGCCGGGGATGTCATAGGTTTTTGCGACACCGTGTTCCACCAGCGTCAGACCGCCGGCCGCTTGATAGGACTGCAAGCGTTGCTCGTCACGCACGATCAGCCGGACCGCAACCCCGGCCCGCGCCAGACGGGTGGCCCACAACGTGCCGAGGCTGCCGGCGCCCAGAACATACCAGGTGGTGGACATCAGCTTTTTGCTCGGTTTGAGGCAGGCATGTGAGGCTCGCAGTATCGGTGGGGAAAGACCCGTTATAATGAGCCCGATTTTAACCGCAAGCCAAGCGCGCTCCATCGCTATCGAGCGCGCCTTTTTATTGGAGAAACTACATGCCGTCGTTCGACGTGGTATCCGAACTGGACAAACACGAAGTCACCAACGCGGTCGAGAACGCCGTCAAGGAACTCGATCGTCGTTATGACCTGAAAGGCAAGGGCACCTTTGAGTTCAAGGAAAAGGACCTGGCCGTCAACCTGACCGCTGAAGCTGATTTCCAGCTCGAAGCGATGATCGAGATCCTCAAGCTGGCCCTGGTCAAGCGCAAAATCGATGTGCAGTGCCTTGAAGTCAAAGACGCCTACGCGTCGGGCAAGCTGATGAAACAGGAAGCCGTTCTCAAGGAAGGCATCGACAAAGAGCTGGCGAAGAAAATTGTCGCTCACATCAAGGATGCCAAGCTCAAGGTCCAGGCCGCCATTCAGGGCGAGCAGGTACGTATTACCGGCAAGAAGCGTGACGATTTGCAGGAAGCCATTGCGGCCCTGCGCGCCAAGACGTTCGACATGCCGCTGCAGTTCAACAACTTCCGCGACTGACCTCGCAACGTGGGAACCTGTGGGAGCGGGCTTGCTCGCGAAGGGGCCGTATCAGTCAACATCACTGTTGAATGACACACCGCGTTCGTCGGAACGCCGCCCGGAGCAAGCCCGCTTCCACCTTGATAGTGCTTAACTCGGCGGGTTTTTTCTGCCGCTTATTTTTCGCGTGCCGGATGGCCGGAAATCAGGAGAAAGTAGATGGACTTGAATACTGAAGTGGACAATCTGGTCAAGGCGTCTCAAGCCTGGATTCCGATGATCATGGAATACGGCAGCCGCGTGTTGCTGGCAGTGATTACCCTGGCCATCGGCTGGTGGCTGATCAACAAGCTCACGCAAAAACTCGGCGGTTTGCTGGCACTGCGTAACGCTGACCTGGCGTTGCAGGGCTTCATCAGCAGCCTGGCCAACATCATTCTCAAAGTACTGCTGATTGTTAGCGTCGCCTCAATGATCGGTGTTGAAACCACCTCGTTCGTGGCAGCTATCGGTGCGGCCGGCCTGGCCATCGGTCTGGCTTTGCAGGGCAGCTTGGCGAACTTCGCTGGCGGCGTATTGATTCTGTTGTTCCGTCCGTTCCGCATTGGTGACTGGATCGAGGCTCAAGGCACAGCAGGTACTGTCGACAGCATTCAGATCTTTCATACGATCCTGCGTACGGGCGACAACAAGACCG
Organism: Pseudomonas sp. TH15; assembly: GCF_016651105.1. GTDB lineage: Bacteria > Pseudomonadota > Gammaproteobacteria > Pseudomonadales > Pseudomonadaceae > Aquipseudomonas. The sequence continues at coordinate 557,188 of NZ_JAEKEL010000002.1, read as the reverse complement.
TCATCGTGCCTAACGGTGTACTGTCCAACGGCATTATCACCAATACCAACCGTCAGCCGACTCGTAAAGTCGTGTTCGATGTAGGCGTGGACTACGAAGCGGACTTGCAGAAGGCCCGTGAGGTGTTGCTGGAACTGGCTAAAGACGAGCGAATCATGACCGAGCCTGCACCGCAGGCTGTTATTTCGACCCTCGGCGACAGTTCGATTACTGTTTCGCTGCGTGTTTGGGTCAAGACCGCGGACTACTGGGATGTGATGTTCCTGTTCAACGAACAATCCCGCAATCGTTTGAAGGCCGCTGGTATTAATATTCCGTTGCCACAGCGGGTTATTCGTGTGGTTCAGGAAAGCGCTGTTCAGTAACAACTTTGATACCTGGCCTTGCGGTCAGTTAACTAATGAAAACCCAGGAGCTGTTCGCACTCTTGGGTTTTTTTATGTCTGTGTTAAAAGATTGCTGGCTAATAGATAGCTGGCTAATCTTTGTTGTTTGGAAGTAAGTTGCCTGGCATAAGTAAGTCGGGCATAAAAAAACCGCTCACCTGAATCAGGTGAGCGGTTCTTGTTAGAGCAGAGCTCTACAGTACGTCAGCTGTGCATCCGGATTAGAGGATGTTCAGTGGGTACTCAACGATCAGACGGGTGTCGTTGTTGTCAGACGAGTAGCCGCTGTACGCGCCGTTGGAGCGGTACATGGCATAACGCAGACGGAACGACAGATCCTTGGCTGGACCTTCCTGAATCACGTATTTGGATTCGGCGTTCCACTCGTTCTCTTTACCTTCACCCAGACCGTTGGTCTCGATGTTGTCACCCATTACGTAACGGGTCATGAAGCTCAGGCCAGGTACGCCGTAGGTTTTCATGTTCAGGTCGTAACGAGCCTGCCAGGATTTCTCTTCGCGGCCGACGAAGTCGGAGATCTGGATGGAGTTGGCTACGAAGATTGTGCTGTTACCGTCAACGCCATAGTAGTAAGCGTTGTCGCCGCTCGACTGCTGGTAGGCAACGGTGAACTTGTGCGCGCCCAGGCTATAGGCAGCGGCCAGGGACCACAGGTTGTTGTCTACACCGAGGGTGCCGTCGCCGATGGCGTCAACCAGATCACCGCGCTTGTCGCCTTTGGTCTTGTAACCGTTCAGGTCGAAGTTCAGCGACTGTTCGTCGTTGATTGGCAGGGTGTAGTTCAGGTTGATGTAGTACTTCTTGAAGTACTCATCAGCGTCGGAGGCAGCCAGCGCACCGGTGAAGTTGTCGGTGAAGGCGTAGCTGGCACCGAAGATGTTGATGTTGGTCAGGCCTTTGCCGCCAAAGCCATTTTCATCAGGCAGACCGCCGATGCTGTCACGGCCCATACCGGTTTGCTTGCTCAGCGCGGTGAAACGACCGGCGCTCAGTTCCAGACCCTTGATCTCTTTGGAAGTGATCAGGGTACCGGTCGCGACTTCTGGCAGCAGTCGGCTGTCATCGGTGGCGAAAACCGGGCTGGCCACGAACTGCTGGCCGTATTTCAGAGTGGTGTCGGAAACGCGGAATTTAACTGCGCCGCCGATTTTGCCCTGGGATTTTTCCGGGTTGCCGTCGCTGTCGCTGGCGAACAGGCCGTTACCGCGGTGGCCCGAGCCGCCGTCCAGTTTGACCGAACCCATTGCCATGGCATCGAGACCGAAGCCTACGGTGCCTTGAGTGAAGCCCGACTCGTAGGTCAGCAGTTGGCTGACACCGGTGTCCTGACGATAGCCAGCGGTACCGGAAGAGCTGTTGCCTGCACCGTTTTTGTAATCGCGGTTCATGTATTCCATACGAGTCTTCAGTTTCAGACTCTGGTCTTCCAGGAAGCCTTTGGAATCATCCTGAGAGGACGCCATTGCGAACTGCGAGGTGCCTGCTGCAACTGCCAGTGCGATCATGCTCCACTTCATCACGCGCATCGTGATTTGCTCCTTTGGTTTTAGAAGAGTACTGCCGTCCCACCTGTTTTATTATCTGGGCGGCTCTTTCTTTTTGTGTCGGCGCAAACTTATATCACGCCGACAATGTTGGCGATACTTGCGTATCTAACCTTTCAGCTTCTTTACGACCCTGTCGCAAACGGCTTGGTAGATGTCGCAAATTCACTGCCCCGACGCAACCGGATTGACAACTTTAGCGTTGTTTTTCTGGGTTTGAGCATCGGTAAAAAGAGTCCCTGGTGAAACGTTTGAATCTCCATCGGGCAACCCTGCCACTGTTTTTATTTGCCTTAAGGTTCCCACTTCCAGCGGGGCGCTTATAGGCGATATGGGTGTGAATGCAACAAGCGTGCTCAAATCAGCAATTCGCACCTGTTTTTTTCTGTAGGCCTGCTTGCTGCTGTAAAAACCTCATAAAACCGGGGGGTTCAAGTCCGTTTTGTTTGCACTTGACGCCATGGTTTGCATGGTGTTGCCACATCGTGCTCGTCGAGCGACCACAAAAAACGTTACCGGTTCACACCAAAAGTGAGTAATTGGCGCAACCTGACGCACTCAGCGTAGACGCGCTGTGCGGTTTTGGTGCAAAAAATTTTAATCGCTGTACCGAATTCACACAGTGCGCACGTTTAGGGCATGAAAACGTACGGTTATCAGTGGGTCATTCCAGCGTTTTTTTTGTGGGTATCGGTTCTGTAATGGTGCGCTCCAGTGAAAAATGTCTCATGTCGGGGCGCTCGTCCCGCGTTGCTGAATGGACCGGTCTGGCTATGAGTACGGTTCGTCGTGAAGCCCGGGGCATTCGCAGGTATGCTGCCGTCCTGTCGCTTGGCGCGCAGCCTCAGATGAGGGGCGCTAAGCTGAAAATGATGAAACCGGCGGGAGTGCGCACAGTGTTCGCTTTAGATCCACGACTTCAACAAGACACCTTACCGATCGGGGATTTCCCACTCTGCCGGTTGCTCTTGTCCAACGATTCGAACTACCCCTGGTTCATCCTGGTGCCACGCCGCGAGGATATCAGCGAGTTGTTTCAGTTAGATGTCGCAGATCAACAGCAGCTCTGGCAGGAAACCACCGCCCTGGCAGAGATGCTCAAGGACTCGTTCGACGCCGACAAGCTGAACGTTGCCGCGCTGGGTAACGTTGTCAGTCAGCTGCATATGCATGTGATCGTGCGTAAGCGTGAAGACGCGGCGTGGCCAGCCCCGGTCTGGGGCAAGCACCCGGCCAAGCCCTACAGTGACGAACAGGTCGCGGTCATTCGCGAACGACTGCGTCTGGTCTTGACCGACAAATTCACGTTTCTGGAGGGCTGACACATGAGCCTGGAAGAGCGCGTCAACGACCTGGAAAGCCAATTGGCGTTCCAGGACGACACCATTCAGTCATTGAACGATATCCTGGTCACGCAACAACGGGTGGTCGAACGCCTGCAACTGCAAATGGCTGCTCTGCTGCGGCGTCAGGAGGAAATGGTCGGCCAGTTCGAATCCTCCGAAGAAGAGGCGCCCCCGCCGCACTACTGACTCAAAGGCATTGATTTCGCCGGCATTGAGTTCACCGGCTAAAAGTCGACGCAATAAAAAACCGCGAACAGCCAGGCTGCTCGCGGTTTTTTTATCGCCTGGAATCAGCGACGGGGCAATGCGGCAATCACATCTTCGGCTTGCAGGCCTTTGTCGCGATTCATCACGGAGAACTCCACGCGCTGGCCTTCGACCAGGACGCGGTGACCTTCGCCACGAATGGCCCGGAAGTGCACGAAAATATCATCGCCGGAGTCGCGGGAAATAAAGCCGAAGCCTTTGGAGGTGTTGAACCACTTGACGGTGCCGGTATCGCGGTTGCTCATGTCATAGCTTGGCGAAGAGGCGGCCGGTGACGATTTGTAGAAGCTGATTGCCAGGTGCAGGAGCACAGCGACCAGGGTAATGACCAGACTGAACAGCACCGCAGGTTGACCGGCGATAACCGGCATCGGTGCGATCAACGTCAGGGTTTGCAATACGACAGCCAGGACCAGCAGGGCGCTGACCAGGTTTTGCAGTTGATGGCGAGGACCTTTGTTCCAGTAAGGAATAACCGGAGCGAGGGTCAGGTTGAGCAGGCCGAAAAAGGCCAGGTAAAGCGCATCGGGTTGTTGCAGGTAAGGTACGGCTTCGGATCGCAGGCTAGGGATGAAGGACAGCAGCAAGGCTGCTGCGCCCATTAGCAGGTGGACGATTTTCAACATTTTGATTGACTCACGTTAAGACGGATCACAAGGAAGAGCTGATTGAGCACGGTTCGCTTCAGAACAATAAGAGGCGGTGGACACGCACCCGGTACCAGCCTATGCGCGACACCCCGAAAAATAGGGACATGGCGACACACTGCCTATTTAACAGCAAAGGCTGCGGCTACTCAAATCAGGGAGTCCGGCGGTGCCCCCACGGTCGATTTGTCGCAGGCCTGTCGGCCCTGCAAAGCAGCGGTGGGTCCATCGCCTTGCTACAGTGGTCCTGCACTTGTTCGATGAATTTCATCACCTTTAGGGGGTAAACATGGCAATTGATATCGGTATCAGTGAGGCGGATCGCAAGTCCATCGTCGACGGGCTGTCGCGCCTGCTCTCGGACACCTATGTGCTGTATTTGAAAACCCACAACTTCCACTGGAACGTCACGGGGCCGATGTTTCGGACCCTGCACTTGATGTTCGAAGAGCAATACACCGAACTGGCCCTGGCGGTCGATTCAATTGCCGAGCGAATCCGTGCCTTGGGCTTTCCTGCACCCGGTGCCTATTCGGTTTATGCGCGTCTGTCTTCTATTAAAGAAGAGGAGGGCGTACCCACTGCCGAAAACATGATCAAGCAACTGGTCGACGGCCAGGAAGCGGTGACCCGCACCGCACGCGGGATTTTCCCGTTGCTGGACAAAGTCAGTGACGAGCCAACGGCGGACTTGCTGACCCAGCGTATGCAGGTTCATGAGAAAACAGCGTGGATGCTGCGCTCGTTGCTGGATCAGTAATAACGTCGGTGCGCGGATGGCGCCGGGGGCGGCGTTGTCCGCGCAGCGTTTTTTTCCTCAGAAAAACACCGTGTCAGTTAAAGAAAACATGCCGGGTCATGTAGGAAATGGTCTGGCGTAGGACCGTGTCCATGATCCTCTCTCCGTTGTCTGCTTATCCTACGTTGATGGTCATAAAGTCATCTGGATATAACTTTGCGCCTGCGTTTTTATAAAGGCACAGGAGGTTGCTCTTATAGAAACCAGGGATGGCAAAGGAGTGTCAACGGTATGGTTTATGGAGAAAGTCGAGGCGAATGGAGGCTCGGCGAACAACAGGCAATAAAAATTGATCCGTTCGTCAGCGAGTTCGATATGGGGTTGGCCCGGCCTTTATCCCGATCGGTGCGCTTGAACGGTTTTGCGACCTGTCTGCGGCTAGAGCAGGTCTATTGGGAAATCCTGAGTGAAATGGCCACGCTCAATTGCTGCTCGATCAGTGCCCTGTTGTCCCACGTGGACCGCGAGGTTCATTTGCGTCACGGCGGGGTGAAGAATTTCACCGGGCTGGTTCGTGTTGTCTGCGTTGTACACAGCCTTAAGTAGTGCGCGCCCCTCACCTGGCTCACCTGTGTGGTTGGCCAGAGTGGGCGGTGTGTCGGTCTGTGCAGTCTTACGGCTGCACAGGCTGCATTTAATGGATATAATCCCGCTCTTTGCCGCAAAACCCTGCGTATGCGGTAGCAATCTGATCGCCGAGACAACCCCCATGCCGATGTACGACTATCAATGTGCTTCCTGTGGTCATCAGTTGGAAGCCATTCAAAAGATCAGCGCAGCACCGCTGGTCGACTGCCCTGCGTGCCAGGCACCAGAGCTCAAGAAGATGCTGTCCATGCCGGGTTTCCGCCTCAGTGGCACCGGCTGGTACGAAACCGACTTCAAGACCGGTTCCAAGAAGAATCTGGCCGGCGGCGACAAAGCTGACTAAGGTCTGGAACCTGAGTTGAACGACACGAGTGAGTTCTTGCATCATCTGGCACCTTTATAAAGGGCTGGATGTACGCGAGGCCTCCAAACGAATTTCGATTACGAGAAGTGAAACCACTACCATGATGCGCAGCCATTATTGCGGCCAGCTGAACGAAGCCCTGGAAGGCCAGGAAATTACTCTTTGCGGTTGGGTACACCGTCGCCGTGACCACGGCGGGGTGATTTTCCTCGATATCCGTGATCGTGACGGTCTGGCCCAAGTGGTATTCGATCCGGACCGCGCCGAGAGCTTCGCCGCCGCCGATCGCGTGCGCAGCGAATACGTCGTGAAGATCACCGGCAAGGTTCGCCTGCGTCCGGCCGGTGCCACCAACGCCAACATGGCGTCGGGCATGATCGAAGTGCTGGGCTACGAGCTGGAAGTGCTGAACGAGTCGGAAACCCCGCCGTTCCCGCTCAACGAGTTCTCCGACGTTGGCGAAGAAACCCGCCTGCGCTATCGCTTCCTCGACCTGCGTCGCCCGGAAATGCTCGAGAAGCTGCGTCTGCGTTCGCGCATGACTACAAGCATCCGTCGCTTCCTGGACGAGAACGGCTTCCTCGACGTCGAGACGCCGATCCTGACCCGTGCTACCCCGGAAGGCGCGCGCGACTACCTGGTGCCGAGCCGTACTCACGCCGGTTCCTTCTTCGCCTTGCCGCAATCGCCACAGTTGTTCAAGCAACTGCTGATGGTTGCCGGCTTCGATCGTTACTACCAGATCGCCAAGTGCTTCCGTGACGAAGACCTGCGGGCTGACCGCCAGCCGGAATTCACCCAGATCGACATCGAGACCAGCTTCCTCGATGAAAAAGAGATCATGGGCATCACCGAGCAAATGATCCGCAACCTGTTCAAGGAAGTGCTGGATCTGGAATTCGGCGACTTCCCGCACATGACCTTCGAAGAAGCCATGCGCCGTTACGGTTCCGACAAGCCGGACCTGCGTAACCCGCTGGAACTGGTTGACGTTGCCGACCAACTGAAAGAAGTCGACTTCAAGGTGTTCAGCGGCCCTGCCAACGACCCGAAATGCCGCATTGCCGCCCTGCGCGTACCAGGCGCTGCGAGCATGCCGCGCAAGCAGATCGACGACTACACCAAGTTCGTCGGCATCTACGGTGCCAAGGGCCTGGCGTACATCAAGGTCAACGAGCGCGCTAAAGGCGTTGAAGGCCTGCAGTCGCCAATCGTCAAGAACATCCCTGAAGCCAACCTCAACGTGATCCTTGATCGTGTTGGCGCAGTTGACGGCGACATCGTGTTCTTCGGCGCCGACAAATCGAAGATCGTCAGCGAAGCCCTGGGTGCACTGCGGATCAAGGTCGGCAACGACCTGAACCTGCTGACCTGCAAGTGGGCGCCAATGTGGGTCGTCGACTTCCCGATGTTCGAAGAAAACGACGACGGCAGCTTCAGTGCCTTGCACCACCCGTTCACCGCGCCGAAGTGCACGCCGGAAGAACTGGAAGCCAACCCGGCGACCGCTCTGTCCCGTGCCTACGACATGGTCCTGAACGGCACCGAGCTGGGTGGCGGTTCGATCCGTATCCACCGCAAGGAAATGCAGCAGACGGTGTTCCGCCTGTTGGGTATCGAAGAAGCGGAACAGGAAGAGAAATTCGGCTTCCTGCTCGACGCCCTGAAATACGGCGCGCCGCCGCACGGTGGCCTGGCCTTCGGTCTGGACCGTTTGGTGATGCTGATGACCGGTGCCCAGTCGATCCGTGAAGTGATCGCGTTCCCTAAAACCCAGAGTGCTGCCGACGTGATGACGCAAGCACCGGGTGTGGTGGATGCCAAGGCATTGCGCGAACTGCACATTCGTCTGCGCGAAACGCCGAAGGCTGAGTAAGGCTGACCCTGAAGGCGCATCCTTATGGGATGCGCCTTTTTTATAGGTCGAGATTTTTTTGTTGCTGGCCGGCGCTCAATGCGCGGCGGGCAATGTTTCAAAGAGAATTCGGAGCGAGATATGGCGGGTCATTCCAAGTGGGCGAACATCAAGCACCGCAAAGAACGTCAGGATGCCAAGAAGGGCAAGATTTTCACCAAGTGGATTCGTGAGCTGACCGTTGCGGCCCGTCAGGGCGGCGGCGACCCAGGCTCCAACCCGCGTCTGCGTCTGGCGCTGGACAAGGCCCTTGGTGCAAACATGAGCCGCGACATCATTGATCGCGCGGTCGCTCGCGGTGCCGGTGCAGCCGATACCGACGACATGGTCGAACTCAGCTACGAAGGCTACGGCCCGGGTGGTGTGGCGGTGATGGTCGAGTGCATGACCGACAACCGTAACCGCACGGCAGCCGCTGTTCGCCATGCCTTCAGCAAGTGTGGCGGCAACCTTGGTACTGACGGTTCGGTGGCCTATCTGTTCGAACGCAAGGGGCAGATTTCCTTCGCGCCAGGCGTTGATGAAGACGCGCTGATGGAAGCGGCCATGGAAGCCGATGCCGATGACGTGGTCACCCACGAAGACGGCTCGATCGACGTGTTCACCTCGTTCGCTGGGTTCTACTCCGTGCGTAACGCGTTGGAAGCAGCCGGTTTCAAAGGCGATGACGCGGAAATCGTCATGCTGCCGACCACCAGTGCCGAACTGGACCTGGACGGCGCCGAGAAGGTCCTCAAGCTGATCGACATGCTGGAAGACCTGGATGACGTGCAGAACGTCTATTCCAACGCGGACATTCCGGAGTCGGTTGCCGCACAGCTGGGTTAAGGGCGACTAAGATCCAATGTGGGAGCGAGCTTGCTCGCGAATGCGGATTTTCAGGCAACATCGTTGCTGAATATGAAACCGCTTTCGCGAGCAGGCTCGCTCCCACATTTTATTTGGTGTATTGGATATCGTGCTTTTACTGAACCCGCAGGCGTTATGACTTTAATTCTTGGTATCGACCCCGGTTCGCGCATCACCGGTTATGGCGTGGTACGCGATACCGGGCGTGGCTGCGTTTACGTGGCGTCGGGTTGCATTCGCACGGGCTCCGGCGAGTTGCACGAGCGCCTGCAAATCGTCTATCGCGGTGTGCGGGAAGTCATCCAGACCTACGGCCCGGTGACCATGGGCATCGAAAAGGTCTTTATGGCGCGCAACGCCGACTCTGCACTGAAGCTTGGTCAGGCCCGCGGTGCTGCCATTGTTGCTGGCGCTGAAGAAAGCCTGGAAATTGCGGAATACACCGCGACCCAGGTCAAGCAGGCAGTGACCGGGACCGGCGCGGCGAATAAAGAGCAGGTGCAAATGATGGTCATGCACATGCTCAAATTGACCAGCAAGCCGCAAATCGATGCCTCGGATGCCCTGGCCATCGCCATTTGTCACGCTCACACCCGTTCCAGCCTGCTGCCTCATGGCCTCGGCACGGCACGCAGTCGTGGCGGGCGCCTGCGTCTCTGATAGCATCAGCAATCATTTTTTATGGAATGAGGTTTTTTGCGCCTGTGTCGTCGGCGTAAAACCCTTGCTCTGTCAGTCGCTGGCCTCGGGCTGGCTAACGCTCAAGGATTTGAAACGTGATTGGACGCTTGCGCGGCACCCTGGCTGAGAAACAGCCGCCGCACCTGATTCTGGATGTAAATGGTCTGGGGTATGAGCTGGAAGTGCCCATGACCACGCTGTATCGCTTGCCGTCGGTCGGTGAACCGCTGACCTTGCACACCCATTTGGTCGTACGCGAAGACGCGCAGTTACTCTATGGCTTCTACGGCAAGCGTGAGCGAGACTTTTTTCGCGAGTTGATCCGTCTTAATGGTGTAGGGCCGAAATTGGCCCTGGCCTTGATGTCGAGCCTGGAAGTCGATGAGCTGGTGCGTTGCGTGCAGTCCCAGGACACCTCGGCGCTGACCAAAGTGCCGGGCGTGGGCAAGAAGACCGCCGAGCGTTTGCTGGTGGAACTCAAGGACCGCTTCAAGGCCTGGGAAACCGTGCCGGCGATGTTCGCCCTGGTGCCGAACCAGCCGGGTGGGCCGGATGCGCCGGCCCCGGTGGCCACCGCCGAAAATGACGCGGTCAGCGCGCTGATTTCCCTGGGCTACAAGCCGCAGGAGGCCAGCAAGGCGATTTCCGCGATCAAGGAGAAAGGTTTGAGCAGTGAAGACATGATTCGTCGTGCCCTGAAGGGAATGATTTAAGTGATTGAAGCTGATCGTCTGATCGCCGCCACACCTGGCCCCCGTGACCGCGAGGAAGTCCAGGACCGCGCGATTCGTCCCCTTAGCCTGGCCGAATACATTGGCCAGCCGACGGTTCGAGAGCAAATGGAGTTGTTCATCCAGGCTGCCCGTGGTCGCAACGAATCCCTGGATCACACACTGATCTTCGGCCCGCCGGGCCTGGGTAAAACCACGCTGGCCAACATCATCGCCCAGGAAATGGGCGTGTCGATCAAAAGCACCTCGGGCCCGGTACTTGAGCGCCCGGGTGACCTCGCCGCGCTGCTGACCAACCTTGAGCCTCACGACGTGCTGTTCATCGATGAAATTCATCGGCTGTCGCCGATCGTCGAGGAAGTGCTGTACCCGGCGATGGAAGATTTCCAGCTCGACATCATGATCGGCGAAGGGCCGGCCGCGCGTTCGATCAAGCTTGATCTGCCGCCGTTCACCCTGGTCGGTGCAACTACCCGTGCCGGCATGCTGACCAACCCATTGCGTGACCGTTTCGGGATCGTCCAGCGTCTGGAGTTCTACAGCACTGCGGACCTGGCGACGATTGTCAGCCGTTCGGCGAACATCCTTGGCTTGCCGCTGGACCCGGAGGGCGCCTTCGAAATCGCTCGCCGCGCCCGTGGCACCCCGCGAATCGCCAACCGTTTGCTGCGTCGGGTGCGGGATTTCGCCGAAGTTCGGGCCAAGGGCCACATCACCAAGCCGATTGCCGACCTGGCCCTGAACCTGCTGGATGTCGACGAACGTGGCTTCGATCACCAGGATCGACGCCTGCTGTTGACCATGATCGAGAAGTTCGACGGGGGGCCGGTCGGGGTCGACAGCCTGGCGGCGGCCATCAGTGAAGAGCGCCACACCATTGAAGACGTGCTGGAACCGTACCTGATCCAGCAGGGCTACATCATGCGAACACCGCGTGGGCGGGTGGTGACCCGGCACGCGTATCTGCATTTCGGTTTAAACATTCCGTCACGATTGGGTGAGATGCCCGTGGTAGACGAGTTTCTCGATGCAGTGGACGATTAATTAACGTTTGCAGGCTGATCGATTGAAGGTTTGTGTGGTCCTAGGGGCTCAGATGACGAATCTTTCACTCGAAAGCCCCGCAACAATGAAAAACAGTTGCCTCGCCGGATTGGCAACCTGAGGAGTAAGCACTAGAGTATGCGCGCGCAAAACGGGCTTGAGCCGTTCGCACATCGTTGTCGCGTTTATTACGAGGACACCGATGCGGGCGGCATTGTGTATTACGTTAATTACCTCAAGTTTATGGAACGGGCTCGAACCGAGCGGCTCCGGGATCTGGGCTTTGCCCAATCGGCGCTGGCAGGGGAGGACCTGTTGTTCGTCGTGCATTCCAGCGAAGCGCGTTACCACGCGCCGGCGCGACTGGACGACGAGCTGTTGGTAAGCGCTGAAGTAATCGAATTGAACCGTGTCAGCCTGCGCTTTAAACAGCAGGTCAGGCGGGCTACGGATAATGTGCTGCTCTGCGAAGGGCAGTTTTTGGTGGCCTGTGTGCGCACTAATAGTTTGAAACCCCGGGCCATTCCCGAAGCTCTACGTGCGGCCTTTGCCGGCGAGAGCGGCGCGGGTACACACTCAAAGCAGGAGATAAAGCGTGGAAGCTAACGTCGTCGACCATTCCTCCATGTGGAGCCTGGTCAGCAATGCCAGCGTCGTGGTGCAGTTGGTAATGCTGATTCTGGTAGCCGCATCGGTGACCTCATGGATCATGATCTTTCAGCGCAGCAATCTGATACGCGCTGGTCGACGTGCCCTGGAGAGCTTTGAAGAGCGCTTCTGGTCGGGTATCGATTTGTCCAAGCTCTACCGTCAGGCCGGCAGCAACCCTGATCCGGATTCGGGCGTCGAGCAAATCTTTCGTGCCGGCTTCAAGGAATTCTCCCGTCTGCGCCAGCAGCCAGGCGTTGACCCGGAAGCGGTCATGGAAGGCGTGGCCCGTGCCATGCGCGTGGCCATTTCCCGCGAAGAAGAAAAGCTCGAGCAGAGCCTGCCGTTCCTCGCCACCGTCGGTTCGGTCAGCCCGTACATCGGTCTGTTCGGCACGGTCTGGGGCATCATGAACTCCTTCCGTGGCCTGGCAACTGCCCAGCAGGCGACCCTGGCCACCGTGGCCCCGGGTATCGCCGAAGCACTGGTGGCCACCGCCATCGGCCTGTTTGCAGCTATCCCAGCGGTAATTGCTTACAACCGTTTTGCTGCTCGCAGCGAAACCCTGCTGAGCCGCTACTACACCTTCGCCGATGAATTCCAGGCGATCCTGCACCGCAAAGTGCACACCAGCGAAGAATAAGCAGGTAATTTCCAATGGCTTTAATCGCTCGAGCTCGCAAAAAGCGCAAGCCGGTTGCCGAGATGAACGTAGTGCCTTACATCGACGTGATGTTGGTACTGCTGGTCATCTTCATGGTGACCGCGCCGATGCTCAATCAGGGCGTGAAAGTTGATCTGCCCAAGGTTTCCAGCGAAGCCTTGCCGCAGGACAACAACACCCAGGTCCTGACCATTTCGATCAAGGCTGACAAGACCTACTACTGGAACCTTGGCAGCGAAGTCGACACCGATAAGCAGCAGGACAAGGCCATGACCTTGCCGCAGATGACCAGCGCAGTGACCAAAATCATCAGCGCCGGCAACGAAAACGGCAAGCACACCCAAGTCTTCATTCGTGGCGACAAGACCGTCGACTACGGTTCGGTCATGGGCGCCATGGGCGGGTTGCAGAAGGCCGGAGTCGGTAATGTTGGCTTGATTACCGAGGCGCCCTGATGCAGCAACAACGAGAGCCAACAGCCTCGGAAAGCTACTTCTGGCCTAGTGTCTGGGCGATTGGCTTGCACGTGCTGGTTTTCGGCATGCTGTTCGTCAGTTTCGCCATGACGCCTGAGTTGCCGCCGGCCAAGCCGATTGTCCAGGCGACCCTGTACCAGCTGAAATCGAAAAGTCGGGCGACCACCCAGACCAATCAGAAGATTGCGGGTGAAGCGCAGAAATCTGCTGCGCGTCAGACCGAAGTCGAACAGATGGAACAAAAGAAGGTCGAGCAGGAAGCGGTGAAGGCTGCGGAACAAAAGAAAGAAGAAGCGGCTCAAAAAGCCGAGGAAGCCAAAAAGGCCGACGAGTCGAAGAAGTCTGAGGAAGCGAAAAAGGCTGATGAAGCCAAAAAAGCCGACGAAGCGAAGAAGACCGCCGAAGCCAAGAAGGTCGAAGAGAAACAATTGGCTGATATAGCCAAGAAGAAGTCTGAAGAAGAAGCCAAGAAGGCTGCTGAAGAAGAGGCCAAGAAAGCGGCCGCTGAAGAAGCGAAGAAAAAGATCGTCGAAGACGCGAAGAAGAAAGCCGCGGACGACGCCAAGAAGAAAGCTGAAGCTGAAGAGGCGAAGAAGAAAGTCGCCGACGAAGCGAAGAAGAAAGCTGCTGCCGATGCTGCGAAGAAGAAATCGCAGGATGCGGCACGTAAATCTACCGAAGATAAAAAGGCCCAGGCCTTGGCAGATTTGCTTTCCGACACGCCGCAGCGTCAGCAGGCGTTGGCCGATGAGCAGGGTGACGAAGTCGCCGGCAGTTTCGATGATTTGATTCGTGCTCGTGCAGCAGAAGGCTGGGCTCGTCCTCCTTCGGCACGCAAAGGCATGACGGTCGTGTTGCAAATCGGCATGTTGCCGGACGGTACGGTGACTTCGGTCAGTATTGCCAAGTCCAGTGGCGATGGTCCGTTCGACTCGTCGGCTGTGGCAGCGGTGAAGAATATTGGACGTTTGACAGAAATGCAGGGAATGAAGCCGAGCGATTTTGCTCCGTATCGTTCATTCAAGATGACATTCACACCTGAGGATCTAGCCTTGTGAGAAACCTTCTTCGAGGAATGCTTGTCGTTATCTGCTGCCTGGCAGGGATGGCGGTAGCAGACGAAAAAAACATTCTGGTCACCAGCGGCAGTGATCGGGCTACCCCGATTGCGGTAGTGCCGTTCGGTTTCCAGGGCGGCACTGTGCTGCCGGACGACATGGCCGAAATCATTGGCAATGACCTGCGCAACTCGGGCTATTACTCGCCGATTCCAAAGCAGCAGATGATCAGCCAGCCGAGCCAGGCCAGCGAAATCATTTTCCGTGACTGGAAGGCGATCAGCGCCCAGTACATCATGGTCGGCAGCATTGTTCCGGCGGGCGGTCGCCTGCAGGTTCAGTACGCATTGTTCAACGTCGCCACCGAGCAGCAAGTGCTGACCGGCAGCGTGTCGGGCAGCGTCGATCAACTGCGCGACATGGCGCACTACATCGCTGACCAGTCGTTCGAAAAACTCACCGGTATTAAAGGTGCGTTCTCGACACGCCTGCTGTACGTGACAGCCGAGCGTTTCTCTGAGAAGAACACGCGCTACACGCTGCAACGTTCGGACTATGACGGTGCCCGCGCCGTGACCCTGCTGCAATCGCGCGAGCCAATCCTGTCGCCGCGTTTCGCACCGGACGGCAAGCGCATCGCCTATGTATCGTTCGAGCAGAAGCGTCCGCGTATCTTCATGCAGAACATCGACACCGGTCGCCGTGAGCAGATCACCAACTTCGAAGGCCTGAATGGCGCGCCAGCCTGGTCGCCGGATGGCAATCGCCTGGCATTCGTACTGTCGAAAGACGGCAACCCGGACATCTATGTGATGAACCTGGGTTCGCGTCAGATCACTCGCGTCACCAACGGTCCCGGCATCAATACCGAACCGTTCTGGGGTAAGGATGGTTCGACCATCTACTTCACCTCCGACCGTGGCGGCAAGCCACAAATCTACAAAACCAGCGTCGGTGGGGGCGGTGCGGAACGTGTGACCTTCATTGGTAACTACAACGCCAACCCTAAGCTTTCGGCTGATGAAAAGACCCTGGTGATGATTCACCGCCAGGATGGCTTCACTAATTTCAAGGTGGCGGCCCAGGATTTGCAGCGCGGAAGCGTAAAAATCCTCACTGATAGCACTCTGGACGAGTCGCCTACTGTTGCGCCCAACGGCACCATGGTAATCTACGCCACCCGCCAGCAGGGCCGGGGAGTCTTGATGCTCGTGTCCATTAATGGACGCGTAAGGCTCCCGCTTCCTACCGCACAAGGCGAAGTCAGAGAACCTTCCTGGTCCCCTTACCTGAACTGACGCGGCGCTACACGTTTTACTTAACACACTGGGGTTCATTAGGAGTTTCACGATGGAAATGCTGAAGTTTGGTAAATTTGCTGCGCTGGCTCTGGCCATGGCTGTAGCTGTAGGTTGCTCGTCCAAAGGCGGCGACAATGCCGGTCAAGGCGCTGTCGATCCAAACGCTGGTTACGGCGCTAACACTGGTGCTGTTGATGGCTCCCTGAGCGAAGAAGCTGCTCTGCGCGCAATCACCACCTTCTACTTCGAATACGACAGCTCGGACCTGAAGCCAGAAGCCATGCGCTCCCTGGATATTCACGCCAAAGACCTGAAAGCAAACGGCGCTCGCGTTGTTCTGGAAGGCAACACCGACGAACGTGGTACTCGTGAGTACAACATGGCACTGGGCGAGCGTCGTGCGAAAGCCGTTCAGCGCTACCTGGTACTGCAAGGTGTTTCCCCAGCTCAGCTGGAACTGGTTTCCTACGGCGAAGAGCGTCCAGTTGCTACCGGCAACGACGAGCAGTCCTGGGCTCAAAACCGTCGCGTCGAACTGCGTAAGTAATTCGTCATGCGAACGTGCCGTCGTGCTGTAACTGTTTTGGCTCTCAGCCTCGCACCGCTTGCGGTGTGGGCTGCGGTTCCTGTGGTCGATGACAACTCCGGTTATAACAATAGCGGGAGCAGTTATCCGCCTGCGGGTTACGGTACGAACGGCGCCTATGCCGGGGGAGGGGTTTCGGCCCCTGTCTCGGCACAGGGCGAGCTGTTCAACCAACTGCAATCGATGCAGGAGCAGATCTCGCGCCAACAGGGTGTGATCGAAGTTCTGCAAAATGATGTAGCGCGCATGAAGCAAGAGAACCTGGAGCGATACCAGGATCTTGATCGGCGCATAGGAACCGGCGTTGCACCAGCCGCGACTCCTGATAATTCTTCCACCGGTGGCAATTTGAATGCCCCTGGTGCAGCAGCCGCTGCAGGCGCTGGTGCGGGAGCGGTAGCCGCTCAAGCCCCTGCCGCCAGCAGTGAACCGGGTGATCCGGCGAAGGAAAAACTGTATTACGATGCAGCCTTCGACTTGATCAAAGCCAAGGATTTCGACAAGGCCAGCCAGGCTTTTACCGCTTTCCTGCGCAAATACCCGAACAGCCAATACGCGGGCAATGCCCAGTACTGGTTGGGCGAAGTCAATTTGGCCAAAGGCGATCTGCAAGGTGCAGGTCAGGCGTTTGCCAAGGTTTCGCAGCTGTACCCCAAGCACGCCAAAGTGCCTGATTCGCTGTACAAGCTGGCTGATGTAGAGCGCCGCCTGGGTCACACCGACAAGGTAAAAGGCATTCTGCAGCAGGTGGTGTCCCAATATCCGGGCACTTCCGCCGCTCAGTTGGCTCAACGCGATCTGCAACGCATGTAAGGTTGCTTGACTGTTCTTGAAGAAACCCGCGCTTGTCGCGGGTTTTTTCGTTAGAATTCATGCCCTTTTTCTGAAACACGCTTTTTGGGATTCGCGCGTTGGCGGGGTTCCTTGAAGAGCCTGACGGAGGCGGACAGCCTGTTTAGCTGTTACGCCCGTGGCGACTATGCAAGACACATTGAGAATCACCGAAGTTTTTTACTCGTTGCAGGGTGAAACGCGGACTGCCGGGCTGCCCACTGTTTTTGTGCGCCTGACCGGTTGCCCATTGCGTTGCCAATACTGCGACAGCGCCTACGCGTTCACGGGCGGCACCATTCGCCCCCTCGACGATATCCTCGAGCAAGTGGCCGGTTTTCGTCCGCGTTATGTGTGTGTCACCGGCGGCGAGCCGTTGGCGCAACCCAATGCCATCCCATTGCTCAAGCAGTTGTGCGACGCCGGTTACGAAGTGTCACTGGAAACCAGTGGTGCTCTCGACATCTCGGCAGTAGATTCCCGTGTCAGTCGCGTCGTCGACCTGAAAACACCGGGTTCGAAAGAAGCGCACCGCAACCGCTATGAGAACATCGAACTGCTGACGCCCAACGACCAGGTGAAGTTTGTCATCTGCTCGCGGGAAGACTATGACTGGGCCGTGTCCAAGCTGATCCAGTACGGTCTTGATCGACGTGCCGGCGAAGTCCTGTTCTCGCCAAGTCACCATGACCTCAATGCTCGGGATCTGGCTGACTGGGTGGTGGCGGACAACCTGCCAGTGCGTCTGCAATTGCAACTGCATAAATATCTTTGGAATGACGAGCCGGGGCGCTGATATGACTGAACCACTGAACACTACCGAAAAACGTGCGGTGATCCTGCTGTCCGGCGGCCTCGACTCGGCGACGGTCGTGGCCATGGCCCGTGCTGAAGGCTATAGCTGCTACACCATGAGCTTTGACTACGGCCAGCGTTCCCACGCCGAATTGCACGCGGCCGCACGGGTTGCCCGTGATTTGGGTGTGGTCGAACACAAGGTGATCGGTATTAACCTCAATGGCATTGGCGGTTCTGCGCTGACCGACAACAGTATCGATATCCCGGAAACTCTGGGTGAAGGTATCCCGGTGACGTATGTGCCGGCGCGCAACACGGTGTTTCTATCTCTCGCGTTGGGCTGGGCTGAAGTGCTGGGCGCCCGCGACATCTTTATTGGTGTGAACGCCGTGGACTACTCCGGTTACCCGGACTGCCGTCCCGAGTTCATCGAGTCCTTCGAGCGCATGGCCAACCTGGCGACCAAGGCCGGTGTCGAAGGCAACGGTTTCCGCATCCAGGCCCCGCTGCAAAACCTGAGCAAGGCGCAGATCGTCGAGGCGGGCGTGAAGCTGGGCGTCGATTACGGGCTGACCGTTTCCTGCTATCAGGCCGACGATAAAGGCTATGCGTGCGGCAAATGCGACAGCTGCCGCCTGCGTGCAGAAGGCTTCGCGGCGGCCGGAATCAGTGACCCAACACCTTATTTCTGATTTATTTCAAATTAGGTGTTGAATAGTCCTTAAAAATCAGTATTATACGCGCCACCACACAGCGGGTCGTTAGCTCAGTTGGTAGAGCAGTTGGCTTTTAACCAATTGGTCGTAGGTTCGAATCCCACACGACCCACCATTTTTATAGCAGTTTAGAAAATCCGGAAGGCCCACGAAAGTGAGGATTTCCGGGTTTTTTTTTGTCCGCGATTTGTGCTCGCACAAGTCCTGGGCTGCCCCGCGTGACGCAGGTCAGAATCATCTTTTGCATCAGCGGGATATTCTGTAGCCTTGCGCAGCTTCAACGCTGTGCCTGATGAATACTCACTCTCCCGGCGGTACCCTTAAGTGGTCCGGAGCCGGGTGTATACTCGACTTTCGCGCGAAAGCGCCCGCAGGTCTTGCGATCATGACGCAAATTTCTGAACGCCTACTGGTTCAAGCTCACCTCGACGCCAAGCAGCCCAAGCCGCTGACGGTCGAGGAAGAGGCTTATTACCGCGCTGCCATTGCTGCCGAGCTCAAGGCTCAGGACGCGGTGCTGGTTGCCCACTTCTATTGCGATCCGGTGATTCAGGCCCTGGCCGAAGAAACCGGTGGCTGCGTCTCTGACTCCCTGGAAATGGCGCGCTTCGGCAATGCCCATCCGGCCAAGACCGTGGTGGTCGCCGGTGTGAAGTTCATGGGCGAGACCGCGAAGATTCTCAATCCCGAAAAACGCGTCCTGATGCCAACCCTGGACGCGACCTGCTCGCTGGACCTGGGTTGCCCGGTGGACGAGTTCTCGGCGTTCTGTGATCAGCATCCGGAGCGCACGGTGGTGGTGTATGCCAACACTTCGGCGGCGGTCAAAGCCCGGGCTGATTGGGTGGTGACTTCAAGCTGCGCGCTGGAGATTGTCGAAAGCCTGATGGATAACGGCGAGACCATCATCTGGGGGCCGGACAAGCACCTGGGTACTTACATCCAGCGCAAGACCGGCGCGGACATGCTGCTGTGGGACGGTGCCTGCATCGTTCACGAGGAGTTCAAATCCAAGCAGCTTGAGGACATGAAGGCGCTGTACCCGGACGCGGCCATTCTGGTGCATCCGGAATCGCCGACGTCGGTGATCGAACTGGCGGATGCCGTCGGTTCCACCAGTCAGTTGATCGCGGCGGCGCAAACCCTGCCGAACAAGACCTTCATCGTCGCCACCGACCGCGGCATCTTCTACAAGATGCAGCAGCTGTGCCCGGACAAGGTCTTCATCGAGGCTCCAACGGCCGGTAACGGCGCAGCGTGCCGCAGTTGCGCGCACTGCCCATGGATGGCGATGAATACCCTTGAGCGGACGCTGAAGAGCTTGAAGGAAGGGACGAACGAGATCTTTGTGGATCCGGCGTTGATTCCGCAGGCGATTCGGCCGTTGAAGCGGATGCTGGACTTCACCCAGGCGGCGCGGATGAAGTTGGCGGGTAACGCTTAAAGAGCAAGATCAAAAGATCGCAGCCTTCGGCAGCTCCTACGCGCCTATGGGCGCTGCCGAAGGCTGCGATCTTTTTTTATGGGCGCTACTTTTGTTTCTTTGGAACACGAACAAGCTGGGTGTTGGAATACATGTCATGCCAGCTGCGTTTCTGTTTGTCGAACAGCGGCCAGAGAAACCCCAGCCCCACACACAGCCACGACGCGATCGACACCACAAACCGCAGCAGCGCCTGCCACAGGCTGATGGACGAGCCGTCAGCATTCTGAACACGGATGCACCACACCTGCATACCCAGGGTCTGACCGGACCAGGTCCAGAACTTGGCGAAGAAACCGAAGAGCACGAAAAACAGCACCGTCGACAGCAATGGATCGCCGTCCAGCGCGCCGGCTTCGGTGAGCTTGCGCATCTTGTCTTCGCCGATGATCGCCATCTGGATCATCTTGTAAATGCCGCTGGTGACGATCAGCAGGGCCGTGCATAACAGAAAGTCATAGAACATCGCTGCCAGGCGACGGCCCAAGGTAGCGGCGGGAAAGTCGCCCTGGGGGTTGAGCAAGTGTTTCGACATGGCAGCCTCTGGGCGAAAAAAGAAAGCCATTTTACGGATTTACGCGCACAAAAAAGCCCCTGATGTCAGCATCAGGGGCTTTTTCGTTACAGAAGGTTAGGCTTCTGCTTGTACTTCGTCAGCCTGCATGCCTTTCTGGCCTTGCACAGCAACGAAGGTCACTTTCTGGCCTTCTTTCAGGCTCTTGAAGCCGTTGCCCTGAATAGCGCGGAAATGCACGAACAGATCCGGACCGCTTTCTGGAGTGATAAAACCAAAACCTTTCTCGTCGTTAAACCACTTGACGGTACCGCTCTGACGTTGGGACATTTCTTATTTCCTTTGACGCAAAAATTAATGACAGTCTCCTTCATATGAAAGAGTACTGGGGCTGGTTGCAGGAAAGTAAGAAGACGTAGAACGGGATGTAGCTAACTTGTAGGCTACTGCCCAGGTCACGATTCCAAGCGACCCATGCAAACACAGTGAACAAACTCTACGCCAACTAGCCGATAAAAAACAAGCCCCTGTGAGGGGCCCGGTTTTGCTCGGCTTGGTGGCTATTAGTCGGTCCACTAGTGCGTGCTTATTCGATGAAGGTGTTCAATTGTTTTCGAACGTTATAAGCAAAGTTCATAATCGAACGACTGCACTGTTTTATGGCGGTTGCGTTACAGATTAGTGCACTGTTAACGCAATCGCGTTACTTATAGAAACAGTCAATCAACCACGATAGTAGCGTTGTGGAACAAATGGCATTTTGCTTACAAGCAAAGGCACCTTTTTCCCACGGACAATTGCCCAAACCGGCGTATCGATCGCGATGTAAGCACTGTCGACGTAACCCATGGCCAGAGGACCACCCAAGGTCGGCCCGAAACCACCACTGCACACGCTACCGATGATGTCGCCGGCTTCGTTGACGATTTCTGCGCCTTCGCGCACTGGCGTGCGTTCCTGCGGCAACAGACCAACGCGTTTACGGCTGATACCACCTTGTTGTTGGGCGAATACGCTTTCAGCGCCCGGGAAGCCGCCGGCCCGTGCGCCATCGGCACGACGTGGCTTGGAGATGGCCCACAGCAGGCTTGCCTCAATCGGGGTGGTCTCGGTGTTCATGTCGTGGCCATAGAGGCACAGGCCGGCTTCCAGGCGCAGGGAGTCGCGAGCGCCGAGGCCGATGGCCGCCACTTCAGGTTCAGCCAACAGCGCGCGCGCCAGGGCTTCAGCGTTGGCGGCCGGCACCGAGATTTCAAAACCGTCTTCGCCGGTGTAGCCCGAACGGCTGACAAAGCAGTCCACGCCCAGCAGTTTCACGCGGGCGAACTGCATGAAGGTCATCTTCGACACTTCAGGCGCCAGGCGTGCAAGCACAGTCACAGCAGCCGGGCCTTGCAGGGCCAGCAACGCGCGTTCTTCGAACAGTGGCTCGATGCTGCACTGGTCGCCGATGTGCTTGCGCAGGTGCGCCAGGTCCTGATCCTTGCAGGCGGCGTTGACCACCAGGAACAGTTCGTCGTTACCGAGGTTGGCGACCATCAGATCGTCGAGGATGCCGCCGGTCTCGTTGGTGAACATTGCGTAGCGCTGCATGCCCACCGGCAGGTCGATGATGTCCACCGGCACCAGGGTTTCCAGGGCTTTGGCGGCATTGGCGCCGGTCAGGCGGATCTGGCCCATGTGCGAGACATCGAACAGCCCGGCCTGATCACGGGTGTGCTGGTGTTCTTTCATCACGCCCAATGGGTATTGCACCGGCATGTCGTAGCCGGCGAACGGCACCATTCGCGCGCCGAGTTCGATGTGCAGTGCGTGCAGCGGGGTTTTCAGCAATTGTTCGGTGGACATATTCAGCTCCTGAAAAAGTGTGCAGATGCCAATGCGCGCGCATTAGCACTCGATAATGTTGACCGCCAAACCGCCACGGGCGGTTTCCTTGTATTTGCTTTTCATGTCGGCGCCGGTCTGGCGCATGGTGCGGATGACCTTGTCGAGGGAAACGAAGTGCTGACCGTCACCACGCAGGGCTATGCGCACCGCATTGATGGCTTTCACCGAGCCCATGGCGTTGCGCTCGATGCACGGCACTTGCACCAGGCCGCCAATCGGGTCGCAGGTCAGGCCGAGGTTGTGTTCCATGCCGATTTCGGCGGCGTTTTCCACCTGCGAAACGCTGCCGCCAAGGACTTCGCACAACGCACCGGCCGCCATCGAACAGGCGACGCCGACCTCCCCCTGACAACCGACTTCAGCGCCGGAAATCGAGGCGTTTTCCTTGTACAGAATGCCGATCGCGGCGGCGGTCAGCAGAAAACGCACGACGCCGTCTTCATTGGCGCCGGGGATGAAGCGCATGTAGTAATGCAACACTGCCGGGACGATCCCGGCTGCACCGTTAGTGGGCGCGGTGACCACGCGTCCGCCGTTGGCGTTTTCTTCGTTGACCGCCAAAGCGTAGAGGTTGACCCAGTCCAGTACTGACAGCGGATCGCGCAGCGCCGATTCCGGGTTCTTGCACAATTGCCGATGCAGCGCCGCCGCTCGGCGTTTGACCTTCAGGCCACCCGGCAAGATGCCTTCGTTGCGGCAACCGGCGTCGACGCAGTCCTGCATCACCTGCCAGATGTGCAGCAGACCGGCACGGGTTTCCGCTTCCGGGCGCCAGGCACTTTCGTTGGTCAGCATCACCTGGCTGATCGACAGACCATAAGTGGCGCAATGGCTGAGCAAGTCTTTTGCGCTTTTGAACGGGAAGGTCAGCGGCGTGGCGTCTTCGACGATACGGTCGGCACCGGCGGCGTCTTCATCGACGACAAAACCACCGCCGACCGAGTAATACTCGCGGCTGCGGATTTGTATGCCTGCCGCATCGAACGCGCGAAAGATCATGCCGTTGGGGTGATAAGCCAACGGTTTGCGGATCATCGCCAGATGCAGCTTTTCATTGAATTCGATGGAGTGCTCACCGAGCAGGTTCAAACGACCGTTACTGCGAATCTCTTGCAGACGGGCGGTGACGGTTTCGGTGTTCACGGTGTCCGGGTGTTCACCTTCCAGGCCGAGCAACACAGCCTTGTCGCTGCCGTGGCCTTTACCGGTGGCGCCGAGCGAGCCGTAGAGCTCGACTTTGACGCAGGTTGTTGCGGCCAGCAGCCCTTCACGGCGCAGACCTTCGGCGAAACGCGCAGCAGCACGCATCGGGCCGACGGTGTGGGAGCTGGAGGGGCCGATGCCAATCTTGAACAGGTCGAACACGCTTAACGACATGAGTTGTTCTCCGGTTTCTTGTTATAGGAATTCACGGAATCTGGGGCTTTGCACGGACCCTGTGGGAGCGAGCAAGCCCGCTCCCACAGGGGATATGCGGTGCTCTTGAGAGTGGGGGCGAGCGAACCCGCCCCTACATTTTTAAGCGTAGCTTTCGATCGACGGGCAGGCGCAAACCAGGTTGCGGTCACCAAACACGTTGTCGACCCGACCGACCGGTGGCCAGTACTTGCCTTCGATCAAGGAGGCAACCGGGTAAACCGCTTGCTCACGGCTATACGGATGCGTCCACTCGCCCACGATTTCCGCCGCGGTATGCGGGGCGTTTTTCAGTGGGTTGTCGTCCTTGTCCAGCGTGCCGTTTTCCACTGCGCGGATTTCTTCGCGGATGCGGATCATGGCGTCGCAGAAGCGGTCCAGTTCTTCCTTGGATTCGCTTTCGGTCGGCTCGATCATCAGCGTGCCGGCCACCGGGAACGACATGGTCGGCGCATGGAAGCCGAAGTCGATCAGGCGTTTGGCGACGTCATCGACGCTGATGCCGCTGCTGTCTTTCAGCGGACGCAAATCGAGGATGCATTCGTGCGCGACCAGGCCGTTGCTGCCGGTGTAGAGCACTGGATAGTGTTCTTCGAGGCGACGGGAGATGTAGTTGGCATTCAGGATCGCCAGTTGCGAAGCACGCTTCAAACCGGCGCCGCCCATCATCCGGATGTACATCCAGGTGATCGGCAAAATGCTTGCGCTGCCGAACGGTGCGGCGCAGACCGCGCCTTCCTTGCGCTCCATCTGGGCGTGGCCCGGCAGGAACGGCGTCAAGTGCGATTTCACGCCAATCGGGCCAACGCCCGGGCCGCCACCGCCGTGGGGGATGCAGAAGGTTTTGTGCAGGTTCAAGTGCGAGACGTCGCCGCCGAACTTGCCCGGTGCGCAGAGGCCGACCATCGCGTTCATGTTGGCGCCGTCGATGTAGACCTGGCCGCCATGGTCATGAATGATGCCGCAGATTTCGCGGATGCCTTCTTCGAACACGCCGTGGGTCGACGGGTAGGTGATCATCAGCGCGGCGAGGTGTTCGCGGTGCTCGATGGCTTTGGCGCGCAGGTCTTCGATGTCGACGTTGCCACGGGCATCGCACGCGGTCACCACCACGCGCATGCCGGCCATGTTGGCGGTCGCCGGGTTGGTGCCGTGGGCCGACGACGGGATCAGGCAGATGTCGCGACGGTCTTCGCCACGGCTCTGGTGATAGGCGCGGATCGCCAGCAGGCCAGCGTATTCACCTTGGGAGCCGGCGTTCGGTTGCAGCGAGATCGCATCGTAACCGGTGGCGGCGCAGAGCATCGCTTCCAGTTCATCGGTCAGTTGCTGGTAGCCGGCGCTTTGCGCGGCCGGGGCGAACGGGTGCAGGGCACCGAATTCAGCCCAGGTCACCGGGATCATTTCGCTGGCGGCGTTGAGTTTCATGGTGCAGGAACCCAGCGGGATCATGGTGCGATCCAGTGCCAGGTCCTTGTCGGCGAGCTTGCGCAGGTAGCGCATCAGCTCGGTTTCGGAGTGGTAACGGTTGAAGACTGGGTGGCTGAGGATCGGCGATTGGCGAACCAGGGTAGCCGGCATGGTGCTTTGCACGGAAGCGGCCAGGGCAGCGAAGTCCGGCAGCGCTTTGCCGTCAGCCAGCAGCGCCCACAAGGTTTCAACATCAGCTTGCGAAGTGGTTTCGTCGAGGGACAGGCCCAGACGTTCAGCATCGACCACACGCAGGTTGATCTGCTGGGCGCGAGCCTTGTCGTGCAGCTTGGCGGTGTTGGCGCCAGTGTTCAGCGTCAGCGTATCGAAGAAGTTTTCCTGCTCAACCGTGAGACCGAGTGCGCTCAAGCCTTTGGCCAGAATCGCCGTCAGGTGATGCACGCGGTTGGCGATCTGCGTCAGGCCTTTCGGGCCGTGGTACACGGCGTACATGCTGGCGATGTTGGCCAGCAGAACCTGCGCCGTGCAGATGTTGCTGGTGGCCTTCTCGCGGCGGATATGTTGCTCGCGGGTTTGCATCGCCAGGCGCAGGGCCGGCTTGCCGAAACGGTCCACCGAGACGCCGACCAGACGGCCCGGCATGTCGCGCTTGAACGCATCTTTCGTCGAGAAGTACGCCGCGTGCGGGCCACCGAAACCCAGTGGCACACCGAAACGTTGTGCGCTGCCGATGGCCACGTCAGCGCCGAACTCGCCCGGCGGGGTCAGCACGGTCAGGGCCAGCAGGTCAGCGGCCACCGCGACCAAGGCATTGGCGGCGTGGAAGCGTTCGGTCAGTTCGCGGTAATCGAACACGTCACCGTTGCTGGCCGGGTATTGCAGCAGCGCGCCGAAGAACGGCGTCACGTCGGTCAGTTCATGCTCGTCGCCGACCACCACGTCGATGCCCAACGGCTCGGCCCGGGTGCGCAGCACGTCGAGGGTTTGCGGGTGGCAATGCACGGAAGCGAAGAACGCGTGGCTGCCCTTGTTCTTGCTCAGGCGTTTGCAGAAGGTCATCGCTTCGGCAGCGGCGGTGGCTTCGTCCAACAGCGAGGCGTTGGCAATCGGCAGGCCGGTCAGGTCGCTGATCAGCGTCTGGAAGTTCAGCAGCGCTTCGAGACGACCCTGGGAAATCTCCGGCTGGTACGGGGTGTAAGCGGTGTACCAGGCCGGATTTTCCAGCAGGTTGCGCAGGATCGGCGACGGCGTGTGGGTGCCGTAGTAACCCTGGCCGATGTAGGTCTTGAACAGCTGGTTTTTGCTGGCGATGGACTTGATCAACGCCAGGGCATCGGCTTCGCTCAGGCCGTCTTCGAGGCCGAGCACGCTGGTGCCCTTGATGCTGTCCGGGATGACGCTGGCGCTCAGGGCTTCGAGGGAGTCGAAGCCGAGGCTGTTGAGCATCGCTTGCTCGTCGCCGGAGCGCGGGCCGATGTGGCGGGCGATGAATTCGTTGGCAGTACTGAGATTGATAGTCATGGCGGCTCCTCAGGCTTCGGCGTTGGCTTTGATCAGACGGTCGTAAGCGTCTTGATCCAGCAATTGGGCAACAGCCGATGCGTCGGTTGGCTGGAAGCGGAAGAACCAGCCTTCGCCCAGCGGATCTTCGTTGACCAGCTCAGGGCTGCTGTCGAGTGCCGGGTTCACTTCCAGCACTTCACCGTCGAGTGGCATGTACACTCCGCTGGCGGCTTTTACCGATTCCACGGTGGCGGCTTCAGCGCCTTTTTCGTAGGACTGCAGCTCAGGCAGTTGTACGAAAACCACGTCGCCCAAGGCGTTCTGTGCGAAAGCGGTGATACCGACTGTGACGCTGCCGTCAGCTTCGGTACGCAGCCATTCGTGATCTTCAGTAAAACGCAACTCGCTCATGGAAACTCCTAAGGGGGCCAGACTCGTCTGGTGGACGCGATTGAATGCTTGGGCAAAAGCCCTTCTTTATAGGAGGTTACTAAGCAAAATCGCTGCCAATGTTAATAAGTCCTTATAAATCAAAGTCTTGTTGGCTTTCGAGAGGCGAGCAAAATGAATGCCCGTAGCGAAATCGCTACAGTACGAAGCAAAGAAAAAAGCGTAATGGGATCAAAGCCTTGCACAGCGGTGATCGGAGGACAGTGTATCGATATCGTTCCGCTGTAGCGCTTTCAGTACAGACAGAGGTCGTTTTTGAAGTGAATACGACCCTTGTAGGAGCAGAGCTTGCTCGCGAAGGCGGTCTGTCTGTCACATTAATGTCAACTGACACACCGCTTTCGCGAGCAAGCTCTGCTCCTACAAAGGAACCGCGTCAGGGCTAGTTTAATATGCCAAGGGCAAGGCATCACGGTTTGCTTGGAATGCCGTACTTGCGCAATCGATGAGCAATCGCGGTATGGGAGGTTTGCAGCCGATTGGCCAATTGCCGGGTCGAGGGATAGCTGACGTAGAGTTTTTCCAGCAGCGTCTTCTCGAACTCTTCCATCGCTTGCTCAAGGCTGTCGACGTCGCTGTCACTCTGGCGCGCCACGGAGGTGCCGGCGATGTCGAGGTCGCCGATGTCCACCAGGCTGCTTTCGCAAATCGCGGCGGCGCGGAAGATTACGTTCTGCAATTGCCGCACATTGCCCGGCCAGCGGTTGCCGAGCAGTGCCGGGTAAGTGCCCGGCGCCAAGCGACAGATCGGACGCTGGATCTGCGCGCAGGCCTGCTGCATGAAGTAACGGGCCAGCAGCAGAATGTCCTGGCCGCGTTCACGCAGCGGCGGGACTTCGACGTTGAGCACGTTGAGGCGATAGAACAGGTCTTCGCGGAAGGTGCCTTCGCTAACCATTTTTTCCAGGTCTCGGTGGGTGGCGCTGAGGATCCGCACGTTGACCTTGACCTCACGATCACCGCCCACTCGACGGAAGCTGCCGTCGTTCAAAAACCGCAGCAGTTTCGCCTGCAAGTACGGCGACATCTCGCCGATTTCATCGAGAAACACCGTGCCTTGGTTGGCCAGTTCCATGAGCCCCGGTTTGCCGCCCCGTTGCGCGCCGGTAAACGCGCCGGGGGCATAGCCGAACAGTTCGCTTTCGGCGAGGTTCTCCGGCAATGCCGCGCAGTTCAATGCGAGGAACGGCGCACTGTGCCGCGCACTGATGGCGTGACAGGCCCGGGCTACCAGTTCTTTGCCGGTGCCGGTTTCGCCCTGGATCAATAGCGGTGCGTCGAGGGCCGCCACACGTTGGGCGCGAGCCTTAAGGGTGCGAATCGCCGGGGATTCGCCGAGCAATGCATCGAAACCTTCGGCGTGGTCATGGTGCAATGCTGAAAGGCGTTCACCGATGCGGCTCGGTTGATACAGCGTCAGCAGGGCGCCCGCGTCGGTGATCGGCGTGGCGTCCAGCAGCAGGGTCTGGCCGTTGACGGTGATCTCGCGCAGCGGCAGGCGAAAGCCGTTTTCCAGCAAGGCATCGAGCAGCGCCGGGTCGGCAAACAATTCGGTGATGCTTTCACCGGCGGGTTCGCGACCGTACAAGGCAATCAGCGCCGGGTTGGCCAGCAACACTTTGCCGGCGCTGTCCAGGGCCAGCACCGGGTCGGTCATGGCCGCGAGCAATGCGTCGAGCTGCAAGTGCCGGCGCTGGCCGGGCAGGATGTCGACCACCGTCACCGCTTGCACGCCGTGCACGCTGAACAGCGCATCGCGCAGCTCTTCGAGCACTTCCGGGCTCAGGGTCGGGGCGTCGATGTAGACGTTGGGCGGAACCATTTCCACCGCATCCAGATTGAGATTGCGCCCACCGAGCAAGGCCAGGACTTCCTGGGTAATGCCGACGCGGTCGATGAAGCTGACGTGGATACGCATGGGGCGGTTTTTGGTTCTGGAGTGCGGAGGGTGGCAAGTATGCCTTAAATCAAAAACACCCTCATCGGAAACGCCGCCCGCCCATCCCTCTCCCGGAGGGAGAGGGGGCCGATTGTGGGATGCTCATGAGATACGCCGACCTGAAAATACGGCTGTGAATCCATAATCGACTCGGACTTCCAGGTCGATGTCTGCCGGCATACACCTCGTTCAGTCCCCTCTCCCTCCGGGAGAGGGTTAGGGTGAGGGGCTTTTAAAGGGTCATTCGAAATGCTCGAGATTGACCGGATCCCCGGATTGCATATTCAACTGCTTGCGGATGTCTTCAAACATCAAGTCGTAATGTTTGTGAACCGAGCCGATCTGGCTGTGCGTCTTGGGAATTCCGTATTTTTCGGCGATCCGGGTCACGTCGCGGGCAAAGTTGTATGCCTCTTCCTTGGGCAGGAAAAACGTTTCCTTCATGTCCTTGCCCTGCATATTGCCATGCAGGGTGAACTGTATCCCTTTGCCTTTTTGCGGGTCGGTGAACACTTCATAGTCGAGGTGCACGTTGTAATTGACGTCATCGTCGGTCAACGCGTGCCGCTCGATATGCAAATGACCAGGTTCAAACTGAGCCATGGTTTTCTCCTTTCAAGGCATGGGAGAAGGGCAGGCCTGGGCCTGCCCCCGGAGTTTCTAATTATCGATAGCTGATGCCCGGCTTCGCCGTACTCACGCGAGTACCGGCGGTGCCCTGGACGATGGCTTCGATGTCCGCCAGCGAACCGATCACCGCGACCTTGCCAGTATGGCGCGCGAATTCGCAAGCTGCCTGCACCTTCGGCCCCATGGACCCGGCGGCAAAACCCAAGCGTTCCAGTTCATCCGGATGCGCTTCGGCGATGGCCTTCTGCGACGGCTTGCCGTAGTCGATGAACGCCGCATTGACGTCAGTGGCGATCACCAGCAGATCGGCTTCCAGTTGTTCGGCGAGCAGCGAGGAACACAGATCCTTGTCGATGACCGCCTCAATGCCTTTGAGATTATGGTTCTCGTCATACATGGTCGGGATGCCGCCACCGCCAGCACAGATCACGATGCTGCCCTTATCCAGCAGCCACTTGATCGGGCGGATTTCGAAGATGCGTTTTGGCCGTGGGCTGGCAACCACACGGCGATACTTGTCGCCATCCGGGGCAATCGCCCAACCTTTTTCGGCGGCGAGTTTTTCCGCTTCAGCCTTTGAATACACCGGGCCGATGGGTTTGGTCGGGTTCTGGAACGCCGGGTCCTTGGCATCGACTTCGACCTGGGTCAGCAGGGTGGCGAACGGCACTTCGAAGTCCAGCAGGTTGCCCAGTTCCTGTTCGATGATGTAGCCGATCATGCCTTCGGTTTCGGCACCGAGCACGTCCAGCGGGTAGGGCGAAACCGAGGTGTAGGCTGCCGCTTGCAGCGACAGCAGGCCGACTTGCGGGCCATTGCCGTGGGCGATGACCAATTGGTTGCCGGGGTAGATCCTGGCGATCTGTTCGGTGGCGACGCGGATATTGGCGCGTTGATTGTCCGCGGTCATGGGTTCACCACGGCGGAGCAGGGCGTTACCGCCCAGAGCAACGACGATACGCATAATGCAGTCCTTTCAGAGTTCGGTGATCCCTGTGTTGACTGGCTTTTGTGGCGAGCGAGCTTGCTCGCGCTCGAGCGCGCAGCGGTCGCAATCAGGTTATACGCGGTGTACCTGACGCGATGCGGTTGATGCATTTACGACTGCTGCGCAGCCGAGCGGGAGCAAGCTCCCTCGCCACAAAAAGCCGCTTCCACAGGAAGGAAAGCGGCAGTCTTTTTAGATATCCGCCAACGCCGACACCAGGATCGCCTTGATGGTATGCATGCGGTTTTCCGCTTGTTCAAAGGCGATGTTGGCTGGCGATTCGAAGACTTCTTCGGTCACTTCAACGCCGCCGGCCAGGTGCGGATAGCGCGCGGCGATGTCCTTGCCGACCTTGGTTTCGCTGTTATGGAATGCCGGCAGGCAGTGCATGAATTTCACGCGCGGGTTGCCCGAGGCTTTCATCATTTTCGCGTTGACCTGGTACGGCAGCAGTTGCTCGATGCGCTCGTCCCACGCTTCCACCGGCTCACCCATCGACACCCAGATGTCGGTGTGGATGAAGTCCACGCCCTTGACCGCTTCTTTCGGGTCTTCGGTGATGGTGATGCGGGCGCCGCTTTCTTCAGCGAATTCTTTGCACTGGGCAATGAAGTCCGCGTGTGGCCACAGGGCTTTGGGTGCAGCGATGCGCACGTCCATGCCCAATTTGGCGCCGATCATCAGCAGCGAGTTGCCCATGTTGTAGCGCGCATCGCCGAGGTAGGCGTAGCTGATTTCATGCATCGGCTTGTCGCTGTGCTCGCGCATGGTCAGTACGTCGGCGATCATTTGTGTCGGGTGGAATTCAGCGGTCAAACCGTTGAACACCGGCACGCCAGCGAACTTGGCCAGCTCTTCGACGATTTCCTGTTCAAAGCCACGGTACTCGATGGCGTCGAACATCCGGCCCAGCACACGGGCGGTGTCTTTCATGCTTTCTTTGTGGCCGATCTGCGACGACACCGGGTCGATGTAGGTGACGTGGGCACCCTGGTCGTGGGCCGCGACTTCGAAGGCGCAACGGGTGCGGGTCGAGGTTTTTTCGAAGATCAGCGCGATGTTCTTGCCTTGCAGGTGTGGACGCTCGGTGCCGGTGTACTTGGCGCGTTTGAGGTCCCGGGACAGGTCGATCAGGTAGTTGAGCTCGCGAGTGGTGTGGTGCATCAAGCTCAGCAAGCTGCGGTTGCGCATGTTAAAAGCCATGATTTGGATCTCCTTGGGTTTCGGTTATCCCCCTGGCCGCACGTTGTAAGTGTCGGCCAGGGCTCAGAGGTTTAATAGTCGATGGGGTCGCGAATGATCGGGCAGGTCATGCAGTGGCCGCCGCCACGGCCGCGCCCGAGTTCGCCGGCACTGATGGTGATGACTTCCACGCCAGCCTTGCGTAGCAAGGTGTTGGTGTAGGTGTTGCGGTCGTAACCGATCACCACGCCCGGTTCGAGGGCCACCACGTTGTTGCCGTCGTCCCATTGCTCGCGTTCGGCGGCGAAGCTGTTGCCGCCGGTTTCCACCACGCGCAGGGCCTTGAGGTTGAGTGCGGCCGCCACGGTGTCGAGGAAGTTGGTTTCTTCGCGGCGGATGTCTATGCCACCCGGTTTGCTTTCATCAGGGCGCAGGGTGAACGCGACGATCTGGTTGACCACTTCCGGGAAAATGGTGACCAGGTCGCGGTCGCAGAAGCTGAACACGGTGTCCAGGTGCATCGCGGCGCGGGATTTCGGCAGACCGGCGACGATCACTCGCTCCACGGCTTGGTGCTTGAACAGGTTCAGCGCCAGTTGACCGATGGCCTGACGCGACGAGCGCTCGCCCATGCCGATCAACACCACACCGTTGCCGATAGGCATCACGTCGCCGCCTTCGAGTGTCGAGTTGCCGTGCTCCTGATCCGGGTCGCCGTACCAGACCTGGAAGTCGGCGTTGGTGAACTCGGGGTGGAATTTGTAGATGGCGCTGGCCAGCAGGGTTTCCTGACGGCGCGCCGGCCAGTACATAGGGTTCAAGGTCACGCCACCGTAGATCCAGCAGGTGGTGTCGCGGGTGAACAGGATGTTGGGCAGCGGCGGCAGAATGAAGCTCGAGTGGCCGAGGAAGTCACGGAACATCTCGATGGTCTTGCCGCCGAAACTGGTTGGCAGGTCATCGGCCGACACGCCGCCGATCAGGAACTCGGCTATCTTGCGCGGCTCCAGGCTGCGCAACCAGGAACTGGTTTCGTTGACCAGGCCCAGGCCCACTGTATTGGCGGTGATCTTGCGTTCGAGAATCCAGTCCAGGGCCTCAGGGTTCGCGACGATGTCGGTCAGCAGGTTGTGCATTTCCAGCACGTCGACGTTGCGTTCGCGCATCTTGGTGACGAAATCGAAATGGTCACGCTTGGCCTGGGCAACCCATAGCACGTCATCGAACAGCAATTCGTCGCAGTTGTTCGGGGTCAGCCGCAGGTGGGCCAGACCGGGGGAGCAAACCATGACTTTGCGCAGTTTGCCGGCCTCGGAATGTACGCCGTACTTAACTTTTTCCGTGGTCATTACAGTGATCCTCCAGATGTAAACAATCAGCTATTACAGCGTCAGGAAACCGGCATACAGCCCGTAGGCAGCCACCAGGGCGCCGACGACTACGGCCGCGAAAATCAGCTTCTCGACATTAGTGAAAACCGGTTTGCCCACTTCCATCTTGGCCTTGGCGAACAGGATCGCGCCGGGGGCATAGAGCAGGGCGGAAAGCAGCAGGTATTTGATGCCGCCGGCATACAGCAGCCAGACCGCGTAGATCACGGCAATGGCGCCGATGATCAGGTCTTTCTTGCGTTCGGCCAGGGCGTGTTCATAAGTCTCGCCGCGTACCGCCAGCAGCAGCGCATACGCCGCCGACCACAGGTAAGGCACCAGAATCATCGAGGTGGCAAGGTAGATCAGCGACAGGTAAGTGCTGGCCGAGAACAGGGTGATGATCAGGAATACCTGAACCATCGCGTT
Source organism: Pseudomonas sp. TH15 (assembly GCF_016651105.1). Taxonomy (GTDB): domain Bacteria; phylum Pseudomonadota; class Gammaproteobacteria; order Pseudomonadales; family Pseudomonadaceae; genus Aquipseudomonas. The sequence continues at coordinate 523,703 of NZ_JAEKEL010000002.1, read as the reverse complement.
GGTCAGCCACAGGGCGTTGGCCGGTACATGGTTGGCGTTTTCGCGGCGCAAAAACGCCGGCATGGTGTGGTCCTTGGCGGCGGCGAACATGATCTCCGCACACAACAGCACCCAGGACAGCAGCGCGCCAAGCAAGGAAATGATCAGACCAATGCTGATCAGCACCGCGCCCCAGTGACCGACCACGTGTTCCAGCACGGCCGCCATCGACGGGTTCTGCAGCTTGGCCAGTTCCGGTTGGGTCATGATGCCCAGAGACAACACGTTCACCAGCACCAGGAACAGCAGCACGGTAATGAAACCGATCACGGTGGCCTTACCAACGTCGCTACGTTTTTCGGCCCGGGCCGAGAAGATGCTCGCGCCTTCGATGCCGATGAACACCCAGACGGTGACCAGCATCATGTTGCGCACCTGGTTCATCACGCTGCCCAGGCTAGTGTTTTTAGTGCCCCAGATGTCGGCAGTGAAGATGTCCAGCTTGAAAGCGAACACGGCGATCAACACAAACAGCACCAGCGGCACGACCTTGGCGACGGTGGTCACCAGGTTGATGAACGCCGCTTCCTTGATCCCGCGTAAAACAAGGAAGTGCACGGCCCAGAGCAGCACCGAGGCGCCGATCACAGCGGCAACGGTGTTGCCTTCGCCGAAGATCGGAAAGAAGTAACCCAGGGTGCTGAACAGCAAGACGAAGTAGCCGACGTTGCCCAGCCAGGCACTGATCCAGTAACCCCAAGCGGATGAGAAACCCATGTAGTCGCCGAAACCGGCCTTGGCGTAGGCGTAGACACCACCGTCCAGGTCAGGCTTGCGGTTGGCCAGGGTTTGAAAGACGAACGCGAGGGTCAGCATGCCGACCGCCGTAATTGCCCAACCAATCAGCACCGCACCGACATCAGCACTGGCGGCCATGTTCTGCGGTAAAGAGAAGATCCCGCCACCAATCATTGAGCCAACTACCAATGCAACGAGCGCGCCGAGCTTCAGTTTTCCGGGGGATTCAGACATTGCATGACTCCAATGCAGGAGAAGAGAGACAACAGATTAAATCTGTTAACTGTTCAATCAGCTGACATAGATCAGTGCATCGGCACATTCCATTGTTAATGAAAGACTTATGAACTTTTCGCGGGCATAACTGTATTGCTGGAAAAGCCCGGCTCAGAGGCCTCGGCCAGTTCAAGCAGGAATAATACGTATCGCATTGAGGTTTTTAAGCTAGTTCGTTTTCGCGAATTCGCAACTTTTTGATAACTGTTTTCAGTACAGAATTGATTTATTAGGATTGACTCACAAAACTGCTATGCACCGATTGCCACAGATTGATCGGCTATAAATAAAAGGCATTAATAGGTGTTAATTATTGAACGTTATTACGCTTTACCTATTTAGTTAAATTAATCCATTTGTTAGTGGGGTGCTGTCGCTATGAGGTTGCTGCTGGCGTATCGGCCGCCTTATGACTGGGCCGCAATGTTGGTTTTTTTGTCGGCGCGGGCGATTGCCGGGATGGAGACGGTGGTCGATGGCGTGTATTCGCGCAGCATCGGCTTGGATGGTGTGCACGGCACGTTTTCGATCAAGCCGGTGGGGGATGCTGCGCTTGAGCTGACGCTGGATTTTCCTGACCCCGCGGGCGTGTCCGAGATCGTGGCGCGGTTGCGGCGGATGTTTGATCTGGATGCTGATCTGCCCGCGATCCATCAACAATTGGCGACTGACCCGTTGATGGCTCGGTTGATTGCCGAGCGTCCCGGATTACGCGTGCCGGGTGCGTGGGATGGTCTGGAGCTGGCGATTCGCGCGGTGTTGGGGCAGCAGATTACGGTGCGCGCGGCGATCAAACTGGCAGGGAAACTGGTGGCGCAGTATGGCGAGGCATTGGATTCAGCGCCGCCCGGGCTGACTCATGTGTTTCCTGGGGCGGCGGTGTTGGCGGTCTCGGACCTGGCGACGCTGGGGATGCCGAAAAGCCGTGGGCGAACGCTGTCCGGTGTGGCTCAGGCGTTACTCGATGATCCGTTGTTATTTGAGCCGGCGCGCGAGGGCGGCGTGGCGCGGTTGCTGGCATTGCATGGGATTGGCGACTGGACGGCGCAGTACATTGCGTTGCGGCAGTTACGGGAGAGGGATGCGTTTCCGAGTGGGGATGTGGGGTTGATCAATGCGTTGGCGGCGCTTGAAGGCGGACCGGTGACGGCGCGGGAGTTGCTGCGGCGGGCTGAGGTGTGGCGACCTTATCGGGGGTACGCGGCGCAGCAGTTGTGGACATCGCTGAGCCGGGTTGATTGAGCTGATCCGGGATTTGTAGCGGCTGGTCTGACGCATTCGCGAGCAAGCCCGCTCCCACATTTGATGGCATTCGTCCGGGAGAACTCGGTCACCTGTGGGAGCGAGCTTGCTCGCGATGGCTATCTAACAGTCACCACCACTGCGCGCGATGGGAGCCCAATTCCGTGGCGGGAATGGCCCATTGCACAGGCGTTCCGGTGATTTTCAGCGGAACGTGCAACCGGTGCGCCGGCCCCCAAGGTGTCTGCTCGACCAACAACCCTTGATCGTCCTGATCTTCCGCCCGCAACGGCTCATTTGTCCCTGCACCATTCTCAATCAACAACTTCGCGGTCCGCGCCAACGATAACCGCGCCGAACCACCGAACCCGCGAGTCAACCGCTCAGCCAACAACTTGATCGCACTCGCCGCCATCAAATACCCGGTCGCGTGATCCAGCGCCTGAACTGGCAATGGTGTTGGCTTGTCGGCTTTCTTCCACTGCATGCCAGCCTCGGCAATCCCGCTGCTCATCTGCACCAGACTGTCGAAACCCCGACGGTTCTGCCACGGGCCGCTCCAGCCGTAGGCGTTGAGGCAGACATCGATCAAGCCTGGGGACAACTTCTGGCGTTCAGCGGCGCCGTAACCCAAGTGTTCCAATGCATCGGCGCGGTAGCCGTGGAGCAAAATGTCGGCGTCCTTGAGCAGGCTTTCGAACACTGCGCGATCAGCCGTGTCATGCAAATCCAGCCGCGCACAGCGTTTACCGAGAGTGACTTCCGGCACGACACCGGGCTCGTTCCAGGTCGGCGGGTCGATGCGCAATACGTCGGCGCCGAGGCCGGCGAGGAAGCGGCTGGCGATGGGGCCGGCGAGCACGCGGGTCAGATCAAGCACTTTGATTCCCGCCAGTGGTCGCGCCACCGAGCCTTGCCACGGTTTGGCGTTCTGGCTGCTGTGGGCGGCGAATTGAATCAATGGCTCGGCGTTTACGGCGATGCCTTGAGGGTGGGCCTGCCATTGCGCCCAGGTGCGCATCTCAGCGGCGCAGCCACCGGCCTCGACCACGGCGTGTTCCAGATCGGTCTTGGCCCACTTCGCGACCTGACTCGCCATGCCGGCGCGGTCGGCACAGGCACCGAGCACGCTTTCGGCGGCGGCGCGGTGATGTGGGGCGTTGGTGTGCAGGCGAATCCAGCCGTCCTTGGTCTCATAGTCACCGGCGACCGGGTCCCACAGCGGCGGCGCGCTCCAGCCCAGCGGACGGATCGAGGTGGCGAACCAGAACGAAGCCAGGCGGCGGTCGACTTCAAGGGTGGGCAAGCGGCCGGTCTGTTGGTGCAGCAATTCGCTGACAGCCTGACCGGCGGCGGCAATGCTGGCGCAGGCCAGGTCAGTGACGGCGAACGCCGAGGGCAGGGCGCCGCTCGACGTAAACGGGATCGGGGTATGCGGCAAGCCGAGTGCGGCTTGAATGGACGTGAGTAAATCAGTCATCGAAGGCCCTCCGGAACGAGGGTTCGATGATAGATCAAAAATCTGCCGGGCCAGATGAAATCCCTTGTGGGAGCGGGCTTGCTCGCGAAGGCGGTGTGTCAGTCGACATCAATGTTGACTGATACGCCGCCTTCGCGAGCAAGCCCGCTCCCACAAGGATATCTGCAGGATTGCTAGACGCGGAACTGGTCCATCAGCTTCATCTGCTGACTGGCCAATGCATTGAGCTGGCTGCTGATCGCTGCCGATTCAGTTGCCTGGCCGGTCAGGGTTTCGGTGACGGTGCGGATTGCCGAGACGTTGCGATTGACCTCTTCGGCCACGGCGCTTTGCTGTTCGGCGGCGCTGGCGATTTGCAGGTTCATGTCGCTGATCACCGTCACCGCGTCGCTGATCTTGCCCAGGGCCTGGACTGCTTGCTGGATCTGCCCTGCGTTGCTGTGGGCCTGGGTCTGGCTCGAGTGCATGGTGGCAACCACGCCGCGGGTGCCGGTCTGGATGCGTTCGATCACGATGCGAATTTCTTCCACCGAGTCCTGGGTCCGTTTGGCCAGGTTGCGCACTTCATCGGCAACCACCGCAAAGCCACGACCACTTTCGCCGGCACGGGCCGCTTCAATCGCGGCGTTGAGCGCCAGCAGGTTGGTTTGTTCGGCGATGCTGCGGATCACTTCCAGCACCGATCCGATCTGCTCGCTGTTCACCGCCAGGGCTTCGACTTCGGTCACGGCTTTGCTGACTTCGTCAGCCAGCAAATTAATATCCCGGGTGCTGCGCTCAATGATCTGCATGCCATCGCGGGCTGACTGGTCGGCGCCTTTGGCGGCGTTGGCAGCGTTCGACGCGCTATTGGCGACGTCGTGGGCGGTCGCGCTCATTTCATTGGACGCGGTGGCGACCTGGTCGATTTCGCGGAACTGCACCTGCATGCCTTCGCTGGTCTGGCGGGCGATTTCCGAAGACTGGTCGGCGGTGCCACGGGCGTCGGTAATGCTCTGTTTGATCTGCGCGATGGTCGGTTGCAGCTTGTCGAGGAAGCGGTTGAACCAGCTCACCAGTTCACCGAGTTCGTCTTTCTTGCTGTAGTGCAGACGTTGGGTCAGGTCGCCGTCGCCGCTGGCAATCGCCTTGAGCATTTGCGCCACGCTGTTGATTGGCCGGGTCACGCCCGACGCCGTGAGCCAGATTAGCAACAGACCGATCAAACCGGCCGCCACCGCCACCAATAACGCCTTGAGTGTGCCGGTTTGTTGCGCGTCATCGAGCACCGTTTGCAGCTTCACCGAATCGGCCAGCAGTACTTGTTTGGGCAGGTCGATCACCACACCCCAGGCCTTGGAATCGGTGATCGGGCTGACCGGGTACACCGCGCGGATCAGGTCACCCTGTTCGAGAATCTTCGGCGAGCCGTTGCCGAGCAGTTGCAGGACTTCCTTGCCGTCGGCACCGAGGGTGTCGCCGATGCTTTTACCCACCTTGCCGGCATCAACGCTGTAACCGGCAAGCACACCGCTGCCGGAGACGATCAGCATGTGGCCGGCACCATTGAACAGGTCACGCTGGGAATCCATCGCCGCTGCTTGCAACGCATCGAGGGCGATGTCGACGCCAACCACGCCGATGGCCTTGCCATCCACCAGCAACGGCACGGAAATGGTGGTCATCAGCACTTCCTTGCCGCCCACGGTGTCGGAATACGGGTCGAGCAAGCAGGTGCGTTTGTTGTCGCGAGGGCAGGTGTACCAGCTGTTGTATGGCGTACCGCTGAGGCTGAGGGTGGTTTTGGTCATGTCGTCTTCGACCATGATCGTGTTGAGCCCGACCCCGCCCGCGCGGCTCCAGTAACTGGCGAAACGTCCCACCTCGTTGGACTGCCTGACAGCGTCATTGACGAATTCGCTGTCCTTGCCGTCCAGGCCGTTGGGCTCGAACGCCAGCCAGATCCCCAGCACTTTGCCGTTGCGCTCGAAAGCGGTTTTCAGGCTCTGGTTCAACTCCTCGCGCAGGGCGCCGGCGTCCAGCGAACGCTTGGCGGCCATGGTGCGCATGTCCTTGATCTGATCGGCCAACGCCGTGACCACCAACAGGCTTTCACCGAAGGTCTTCTGCACCCGCACGGCTTGCTCGGCGGCTTTGGCCTGGAGCAGGTCCTGGACGCTGGCGGTGAGCATTTTGCTGCTGGAGGCGCTGACCAGGTCGTTGTTGCGGTTGGTCTGGTACATGTTCATGCCGACGATCAGGGCGACGACACCGAGCAGGCACAGACCGGACAACAGGACGATTTTCAGGCGGATGGACAGGGAGTCGAACATAGGGCGAACTCGCAAATGAATAAACGGGTGGCATGCGGACATGAACTGTCCGGTTCGCCAAATCCATTCAGCGCCATTCAATGCTCATCGGCGCGAAGCGAGAGGGCATGAGCAGGCTGCCGACGGACGGTCAGCGCTAAACGTTTGCGCAGGAGATTGTGCTGAAAAGGCGATTAATTACAGGGAAGTTTCAGGGGAACACTGCGTGTTGATCGGGCCTGAGCCTTGCTGTGGTGAGGGGATCAAAGGGATAGGGTTTCCGGGCGCGACCAGATCCACAGGTTGCCCAGGCTCATGCCAGTAATCGCCAGGTAAACCGGCCAGCCGTGATCGAGCATCACCAGCATCAAGCCTGCACACAGCAGCATGCTGACGGTGGCGCTGACCTTGGCCCGGCGGACGATGATTTTGCCGTTTCGCCAATTGCACAGGATCGGCCCGAACAAGCGATGGTTTTCCAGCCAGGCACTCAGGCGCGGCGAACTCTTGGTGGCGGCCCAGGCGGCCAGGAGGATGAACTCGGTGGTCGGCAGGCCCGGCACGACAATCGCGATCAGGCCGATGCCCAGGCTGACGTAGGCCAGCAGGCCGAAGAGGATTCGGGCGAGTTTGGAGGCGGCGAGGTGAGGCATGGGCTCAGCGGATTGCTTCTGAAGCGGAATGGAGATCTTACAGGCTTACGCGGACCCTTGTGGGAGCGGGCTTGCTCGCGAAAGCGGTGTGACAGGCAACATTGATATTGACTGACACTCCGTCTTCGCGAGCAAGCCCGCTCCCACAGGGGAATGTGGTTTGTCAGGCGAGTTCCGGGGTGTAGGCCTGTTCCAGCAACACGGTGAAGCGGTTGAACGCATCAACCGCCGCTTGCTCGATTTCGGCTTCTTCCTGAGCGCTGAATTCCAGCGAGTCGAGGGTTCTGACGAAACTCTTCCAGCCTTGCGCACGACCACCGGCCGGCTCGCCCAGGTGGCGGGCGCCGAAGGTGTCGCTCAAACCCAGGCCCACGGCACGCTTGATCAAAAACGCAGCGCCGAGCTTCGAGCCTTCGGAGACAAATAACCAGCCCAGGGCCGCGGCTTTGGTTGGATTCTTCACCGCGTCAGCCACCGCTGCCGGAACGTCAGTGTCCAGATCGGCCAGGTCAGCCTTGGCCGCTTCGGCACGGCAGCGTGCCGGCAGGTCCGGGACGATCGTAGTCAGTTCAGTATCGTTGTACAGCGACACCAATTCCGACTGGAACAAGTACTGCGCGACCACGAAACGGGCGAAATTAGCCTGGGTTTCGAACGGCGCATGAGCTTTGACCAACGCGTCGAGTTTGGTGTGTGGCTCGTTGGTGATCTGGTTCAAGCGTTGCGAACGCAGAGCAGGGCGTTGAGCAGTGTCCTGGGAGGTCATGGGAAGTCCTTGAGAAAAAAGAGGCGCTTGGTAACGAGACGAACAACAAGGCGCCAAACAGTAAAAAAACCTCACGGCAACGCATTAACAAATGTGTCGCAGTGAGGCACTCAGGGTCAGATGTCCCAGACCAGATTGATCGCGAAGTTACGACCCGGCTGAGTCAGGCGATCCAGGTTGGCCGGTTGGGTCACCGAGGCTTCGCCGACACTGTCGTAGCCGCGCACGTCATCCCACTGCCAGTATTTCTTGTCGGTCAGGTTGTAGAGGCCGGCATTGACGGTCACATCGTCGGTGACCTTGTAGAAACCGGCCAGGTCGAGCACGCCATAACCCGGGGTCTTGAACTGGGTGCTGGTGCCGTCCGGGGTCTTGAAGCTGGTGCTGTCGACGCGGTCCTTGCGTTTGACCAGTGTCCAGCTCAACAGGGCGCCGTAGTTGTCCCGGTCGTAACCGAGGCCGAACACGCCGGTCAGCGGGTTGATGCTGTTCAGTGGCTGGCCGCTGTCATCGTTACGGCCATACAGGTACGCCATCGAGCCTTGGGTGTAGAGGCCGGTCGGCGCACCGAAGCCGTCCAGGTTCAGGCGCCCCTTGAGCTCCACGCCCTTGATGGTGGCGTGCTTGATGTTGTTGCTCTGGAACGTGGTCTCGGTGTAGCCGGGAGTGATCGCGTTCTCGTCGATGAAGTCGCGGTACTTGTTGTAGAACACCGCCACATCGAAGGTGCCTGCCTCGAATCGGCCGCGCAGGCCGGTTTCGTAGCTTTTGCTCTTTTCCGGTTCCAGGTCCGGATTCGGCGCGACCTGATAACCACCGGCCAGGTTTTCGAAGCGACCGTACAACGCCTTGGCGGTCGGCGTGCGGAAGCCTTCGGCGTATTGGCCATACCAGGTGTAGTTGTCGTTGAAGCTGTAGGTGGTGCCGAACTTCGGCGACAGACGATGCCAGGTCTTGGTGTCGTCGCTCACCACGCCGTTGCCGCTCTGGTCGGCGGTAGCCAGGAACTCGTCGGTGATGTGCGGCTTGAGCTGGGTGTAGTCGTAGCGAGCGCCGGGCAGGAAGGTCCAGTTGCCCCAACTGATCTGATCCTGGGCAAACAGGCTGTAGCTGTTGATGGTCGGGTCCGGGAAGTCGCTGGCCTTCTTCAATACATCCGCCGAACTGACTGCGCCGATCTGGCGGCAACTGCCGAGGACTGCGACACAGGTGCCGTTGCCACTGCGCGAACCGGTGACTTTCTGCTGCTTGATGGTGGTGCCGTAAGTCAGCACGTGATCGGTGTCGCCGATGGCGAACGCCTTGTCCAGTTGCGCGTCGAAGACCCACTGTTTTTCTTCATAAATCGTGTCGCGGGTGCGCAACACTTTACGCGACATCGGGTAGTAGAACTCTTCGGTACTCTGATCGGTTTTGGCGATCTGGTGGTTGAGGCTCCACTTCACGTTGTCGACCAGCAGGCTGTCGAGAGCAAAGCGGTGCTCGATGCCGAAACGTTCACGGGTGATGGTGTCGTTGCCGGTGCGCCACTGGTACATGCCGCCGGGCAGCATGCTGTTCGGGATTGTCGGGGCACCGTTGAAATACGGGCCGCCGTAGGCGCTTTTCTGATTGGTGTCGCGGTCGTCCTTGTAGTGCTCGTAGGTCAGGCCCAGGCGCGCGTCGTCGGCGTAGTTCCAGCCGAGTTTGGCCAACACGTTGGTGGTGCGCACGTCCTCGGGGTTGGCCTCGGTGCGGTTCAGGCCGGTGCCGCCGGTTTCGCCGTAGGATTCGGTTTCATGCCCATTGCGTTGGCTCAAATGCAGCAAGCCGTCGAAGTCGCCAGTGCGACCGGCGATGGTGCCGGAGGTCAGCCAGCTGTCATCGGCCGAGCTGTAGCCGGTTTTCAAACGTGCGCCGACGTCTTTGCCAGGCTTGATGATGTCGTCCGGATCGAGGGTGTAGTAGCTGACGGCGCCGCCGATGGCGTTGCTGCCGTAGAGCACCGACGCCGGGCCACGGAGGATTTCCACGCGTTTGACGATTTCCGGGTCGACGTAGTTGCGGTTGGTCTGGGCGTACGGGCCGTTGAAGAAACTGTCGGGCACTTGCACGCCGTCGACCTGGGTCAGCACGCGGTCGCCGTCGATACCACGGATGTTGTAGCCGGTCAGCCCGGCACGTTGGCCGGCGCCGCCCACCGAAACACCCGGCTCGTAGCGCACCAGATCCTTGATGTTGTTGACGTTGTTGCGGTCCAGTTCTTCGCGGGTCTGGACACTGACAGGGGCCGGCACGCTGTCGATGCTTTGTTCCTGACGGGTGGCGCTGATGGTCACCTGTTGCAGGTTGAGGGCGCCGCCGCCGTTGCGTTTTTCCAGCACGATGTTGTTAGTGCCCAGTTTGCGATAGCTCAGGTTGGTCCCCACCAACAGGCGATCCAGGGCTTTTTCCGGTGGCAAGGATCCGCGCACACCCGGCGAGGCGATGCCTTCAGCCAGTTCTGCTGGCAAGCCGACCTGCCAGCCGGTCACGGCGGTAAAGGCATTGAGTGCCGAAACCAGCGACTGCTGAGGAATCGCGAACGAGTAATCGCCCATGTTGCGGCTCGGCTGCTCGGCGGCAGTGGCTGCCATCAGCGGCGCGGCACCGGCCATCAGGATGGCGGCGGTCAGCAATGACAGCACGCGGGAAGGTGAAGAGGACTGGCGGGTATGGCGAGAGGACATCGATAGCGCTCCGTGTCGCACGAATCTTTATAGGTGCAGATTGGCATCGATAGATGCGAATCAATTGCATTGGCTATAACGAGACGAACGAGCTTCGGCTATCGAGTAAAAATAATTCTCATTTAGTTCAAGATCACCAGCGCCGGAAATTCCTGAAGCTTGGCCGAGGTGATGTGAGCGAGGGAGCGGATCACGTCCAGCGGCTGGTCGAGGCGGTAATTGCCGGTGACGGCGACGTCGGCCAACTGCTCGTTGTTGTTGATGATCCAGCCTGGATAGTAGCGCCGCAGCTCCGCCAGCACCTGGCTCAGCGGGCAGTTCTCGAACACCAGTCGGCCCTGAACCCACGCCAGGTCGGTGGCGGCGTCGAGCTTGGCCGGGCGGTCGAAACCGTTGGGGCCGATGCGGATGCTTTCACCGGCCGACAGCCGTACTCGCGCATCGTCACGGGTGGCACGCAAATCCACGTCGCCGCGCTGCACCCGAACCTGGGCCACGCCATCGAGGTAACGCACGGCAAACGCAGTATCGCGGACACTGGCCTTGACCGGCCCGGCGTCGATTTCCAGCGGTTGGCCACGGTTGGCCGGCACCTCGAAATACGCCTCGCCCTGATATAAGCGAGCGACGCGCTGCTGATCGTTGATGGTGCTGGAAAACGCCGAATTGGTATTGAGCAGGACCTTCGAGCCGTCTTCCAATTGCAGACGCTGGCGTTCACCGACCACGGTCAGGTGATCGGCCTGAAGACGCATCGGCAGATTGCTGAAACTGAACAAACCGAGGATCAACACCGCCGCCGTGGCCAGTGGTTTCCAGTGCGGACGCAAGCGCGACAACACGGTGACTTTCGCAGGTTTAGCGGCCAGGTTTTGTGCGCACTGGAGGACCAATGGGCCGTCCCAGATCGCCTGGGCCTTGGCGAACGCCTCGGCATGCAATGGATCGGCGGCGAGCCATTCGTGGAACTGTCGGCTCTGTTCCGCACTCGGACTGCCCAGCACGATCAGCCAGTCCAGGGCCTGGTCCATCGCGCTTGCAGTGTCCCGCGCCGGGTCAGGCGTTTGGGAGCGGTGGGTGTCCGTCACGGTGTTTCCTCGGCAGTGTCTGTGCACCGCTGTTTTTTTTAGTAGAGCGTGGAAGTGCGGCAAGGGTAGCAAAGCTCGAAGGCCCTGCGCAGTCGATCTCGGCAGGTAGCGAGTAAACCTACAGACTCAGTCGCCGTTTAACCGTTGCGCGACGCCAATGCAGATCGCCATGATCAGCTTCAGTTCTTTTTGCACAGTGCTTAGGGACACGCCGAGTTGTTCGGCGATCTCCAGATAGCTGTGGCCGTGCAGGCGACTGAGGATGAAAATCTGCTGCTGACGGCTGCTAAGTTCACTGAGGCTCACGTTCAAACGCTCCAGCAATTGTTCGGCATGGGCGGCGTCCTCGGCACTGCTGACCGGGGCGGCGATGCTTTCCACCACGTCCAGCGGGACGTCATCGAGCAGGGTGCGCGACTGAATGCGCCGCGCACGCAAATGGTCCAGCGCCAGGTTGCGGGCGGTCTGGAAGACGAAGGGTTCAAGGTGATCGATGGCCCGCTCACTGAGCGCCCGGGTCACGCGCAGGTAGGTTTCCTGCAACAGGTCTTCGGCGGTGCTGTGATTGTTGACCATCCGCTCCAAGGTGCGCAGCAGCGAAACCCGCTGAGCGATGAAGACGTGATTGAAGCGCGATTGACTCACGGGAGGACCTGATCCATTTTGAGCGAATGATAATGCTTATCATCTGCCCGTATGGTCAAGCCTTGATTTTGAATTGAAATCGAAAACCTGTGGGAGCGAGCCTGCTCGCGAAAGCGCTGTATAAGCCAACATGAATGTTGAATGACAGATCGTATTCGCGAGCAGGCTCGCTCCCACTGGGATTGGGAATTTATTCCGCGTTGCACAGCGCCAGGCAGTTATCGAGCATGCGGTTGGAGAAGCCCCATTCGTTGTCGTACCAGGCCAACACCTTGAGCAGTTTGCCGCTGGACTTGGTGTGGTTGGCGTCGAAGATCGACGACAGCGGGTTGTGGTTGAAGTCGCTGGAGACCAGCGGCAGGGTGTTGTAGCCGAGAATCTTCGAGTGCTGGGCCGCTTCTTTCAGCAGCGCGTTCACTTGCTCTGCGCTCGCCTCACGTTTTAGCTGCACGGTCAGGTCCACCAGCGACACGTTGATCACCGGAACACGCACCGCCATGCCGGTCAGTTTGCCCGCCAGCTCCGGCAGCACCAGGCCGACGGCTTCGGCAGCGCCAGTCTTGCTCGGGATCATGTTCTGGGTGGCGGAACGGGCGCGGTACGGGTCGGTGTGGTAGACGTCAGTCAGGTTCTGGTCGTTGGTGTAGGCGTGGATCGTGGTCATCAGACCGCTTTCGATGCCCAACTCGCGGTGCAGCACCTGGGCCACCGGGGCCAGGCAGTTGGTGGTGCACGAGGCGTTGGAAATAATCTGGTGCGACTGGCGCAGAATGTCGTGGTTAACACCGTAAACCACGGTGGCGTCGGCGCCTTTGGCCGGGGCCGAGATAATCACTTTGCGCGCGCCGGCCGTAATATGCGCGGCGGCTTTGGCACGGTCGGTGAACAGACCGGTGCATTCGAAGACCACATCGATCTTCTCGGCAGCCCACGGCAGTTCAGCCGGGTTGCGGATGGCGCTGACCGAAATGCGGTCGCCATTGACCGTCAGGCTTTCGTTATCGTGCTGGACATCAGCGTCGAAAGTGCCGTGAACGGTGTCGTACTTGAGCAGATGAGCGTTGATCGAGCTGTCGCCCAAGTCATTGATGGCGACGATCTGCAGATCCTGACGATAACCTTGGGTATACAGTGCGCGCAGGACATTACGGCCAATTCGGCCAAAACCATTGATTGCGATTCGAAGAGTCATTTAACAGCGCCGCCGTCGTTTTGTTGTTGGAATTACAAGATTATTCGCATAAAAATAGAAAACAAGCCTTTTTAATGGCAATATTTTGTTCAATCTACAACGAGTGACCTGAATCAACTGGTCCGATCGATCAAGAAAGCCGCCCGTCAGCCCATCGACAACGGCCCTTGATCAGCATAGACAATCAGGTCGCCACATCCGTTAGCCTGGAGTTCTACACATGCATCCCCGCGTCCTTGAGGTCACCGAACGGCTTATCGCCCGCAGCCGTGCAACTCGCGAGGCTTACCTTGCGCTCATTCGCGGCGCTGCCAGCGATGGTCCGATGCGCGGCAAGCTGCAATGCGCCAACTTCGCCCACGGCGTGGCCGGGTGCGGCACTGACGACAAGAACAGCCTGCGGATGATGAATTCCGCGAACATCGCAATTGTTTCGTCATATAACGACATGCTCTCGGCGCATCAGCCGTACGAAGTCTTTCCTGAACAGATCAAAAAAGCCCTGCGCGAAATCGGCTCGGTCGGCCAGTTCGCTGGCGGCACCCCGGCCATGTGCGATGGCGTGACCCAGGGCGAGCCCGGCATGGAACTGAGCCTGCCGAGCCGTGAAGTGATCGCGTTGTCCACCGCCGTGGCGCTGTCTCACAACATGTTCGACGGTGCGCTGATGCTCGGCATCTGCGACAAGATCGTGCCGGGCCTGATGATGGGCGCGCTGCGTTTCGGTCATCTGCCGACGATCTTCGTGCCGGGCGGGCCGATGGTCTCGGGCATTTCCAACAAGCAGAAAGCCGATGTGCGCCAGCGCTATGCCGAAGGCAAAGCCAGCCGCGAAGAATTGCTGGAATCGGAAATGAATTCCTACCACAGCCCTGGCACCTGCACCTTCTACGGCACCGCCAACACCAACCAGTTGCTGATGGAAGTCATGGGCCTGCACTTGCCGGGCGCCTCTTTCGTCAATCCGAACACCCCGTTGCGCGATGCCCTGACCCGTGAAGCGGCGCACCAAGTCACCCGACTGACCAAGCAGAACGGCGACTTCATGCCGATCGGCGAAATCGTCGACGAGCGCTCGCTGGTCAACTCGATTGTGGCGCTGCACGCCACCGGCGGCTCGACTAACCACACCTTGCACATGCCGGCCATCGCCATGGCGGCGGGCATTCAACTGACCTGGCAGGACATGGCCGACCTCTCCGAGGTGGTGCCGACCCTGAGCCACGTCTACCCGAACGGCAAAGCCGACATCAACCACTTCCAGGCCGCGGGCGGCATGTCGTTCCTGATCCGCGAACTGCTGGAAGCCGGCCTGCTCCACGAAAACGTCAACACCGTGCTCGGTCATGGCCTGAGCCGCTATACCGTGGAACCGTTCCTCGATAACGGCGAACTGGTCTGGCGCGAAGGCCCGATTGAAAGCCTCGACGAAACTATTCTGCGTCCGGTCGCCCGTGCGTTCTCGCCCGAGGGTGGCCTGCGGGTGATGGAAGGCAACCTCGGTCGCGGGGTGATGAAAGTCTCCGCCGTGGCCCTGGAAAACCAGGTCGTCGAAGCACCGGCCATGGTGTTCCAGGATCAACAGGATCTGGCCGATGCGTTCAAGGCCGGTTTGCTGGAGAAAGATTTCGTCGCGGTGATGCGCTTCCAGGGCCCGCGCTCCAACGGCATGCCGGAACTGCACAAGATGACGCCGTTCCTCGGTGTGCTGCAGGATCGCGGCTTCAAAGTCGCGCTGGTCACCGACGGGCGCATGTCCGGCGCCTCGGGAAAAATCCCGGCGGCGATCCACGTCAGTCCCGAAGCGTTTGTGGGCGGCGCTTTGGCGCGCGTGCAAGAGGGCGATATCATCCGCGTCGATGGCGTCAAAGGCACCCTGGAGCTTAAGGTGGACGCCGAAGAATTCGCAGCGCGCACGCCAGCCAAAGGCCTGTTGGGCAACAACATCGGCAGCGGGCGCGAACTGTTTGGTTTCATGCGCATGGCCTTCAGCTCCGCAGAGCAGGGCGCCAGCGCCTTTACTTCTGCCCTGGAGACGCTTAATTGAAACTGGCTTTGGTCGGTGACATCGGTGGGACCAACGCACGTTTCGCGTTGTGGAAAAACCAGCAACTGGAATCGATCCAGGTGTTGCCGACGGCAGATCACACCAGCCCGGAGGAGGCTATCGCTGTCTACCTGAGCGGGTTGGGCCTGGCGCCTGGCGCGATCGGTTCGGTGTGCCTGTCGGTGGCAGGTCCGGTGAGCGGTGATGAATTCAAGTTCACCAACAATCACTGGCGCCTGAGCCGCAAGGCGTTCTGCCAGACCTTGCAGGTGGATCAACTGCTGCTGGTCAACGACTTCTCGGCCATGGCCCTGGGCATGACCCGTTTGCAGCCGGACGAGTTTCGGGTGGTCTGCGAAGGTACGCCGGAACCGTTGCGGCCGGCGGTGGTAATCGGCCCGGGCACCGGGCTCGGCGTTGGCACGTTGCTGGACCTCGGCGAAGGCCGATTTGCCGCGTTGCCGGGGGAGGGCGGTCACGTCGACTTGCCGCTCAGCAGCCCGCGGGAAACCCAACTGTGGCAACACATCTTCAATGAGATTGGCCATGTCAGTGCCGAGACAGCCTTGAGTGGCAGCGGCTTGCCGCGGGTCTATCGGGCGATCTGCGCGGTGGATGGTCATGAACCCAAGCTTGATACGCCGGAAGCCATCACGGCTGCGGGCCTCGCGGGCGACCCGATTGCGCTGGAAGTGCTGGAACAGTTCTGCTGCTGGCTCGGGCGTGTGGCCGGTAACAACGTACTGACTACTGGCGGTCGCGGCGGTGTGTACATCGTGGGTGGGGTGATTCCACGGTTTGCCGATTTCTTCCTCGAAAGTGGTTTCGCCCGCAGCTTTGCTGACAAGGGTTGCATGAGCGATTATTTCAAAGGCATTCCTGTGTGGCTGGTGACAGCGCCGTATTCCGGCCTCGTTGGCGCCGGTGTGGCGCTCGAACAGGCTTGAGACCGAGTCGCTTTCATCGCTGGCAAGCCAGCTCCCACAGGATTGAAGACATTCTCAGGATGTGTACAAGACCCTGTGGGAGCTGGCTTGCCAGCGATGGGGCCAGAACAGACAACAAATTTCCAAGGTTCATCAGGCATAATCCGCCCAATTCAAACAACAAGGATGCCGCCCCTGTGAGCTCAGTCAACAAGTCGATTTTGTTGGTCGATGACGATCAAGAGATACGCGAGTTGCTGGACACCTACCTGACCCGTGCAGGTTTTCAGGTGCGCACCACGCCCGATGGCGCAGGCTTTCGCCAGGCGATGAACGAGGCGCCGAGTGATCTGGTGATACTCGACGTGATGCTGCCGGACGAAGACGGCTTCAGCCTTTGCCGCTGGATTCGCCAGCACCCGCGTCAGGCCCAGGTGCCGATCATCATGCTCACCGCCAGCTCCGACGAGGCCGATCGCGTTATTGGCCTGGAACTGGGTGCCGACGATTACCTCGGCAAACCCTTCAGCCCCCGGGAATTGCAGGCACGGATCAAGGCGTTGTTGCGCCGTGCGCAGTTCGGTCAGGAACGCTCCGGCAGTGAAGTACTGGCCTTCGATGACTGGCGGCTGGACATGGTCAGCCATCGGCTGTTCCACATCGATGGCGAAGAGGTGATTCTCTCCGGCGCTGATTTCGCGCTGCTGAAACTGTTCCTCGATCATCCCCAGGAAATTCTCGACCGCGACACCATCGGTAACGCCACCCGTGGCCGCGATTTGATGCCGTTGGATCGGATCGTCGACATGGCGGTCAGCCGTTTGCGCCAGCGCCTGCGCGACACCGAAAAACCACCGCGGCTGATCCGTACCGTGCGGGGCAGTGGCTACCAACTGGCCGCCAATGTGGTTGCCAGCAATGGCCACTGAGTGGTTGCGCCGGCTCGCCGCCAAGGTGCCGGTGCCACGCTCGTTGCTCGGGCGGATGTTGCTGCTGACGCTGTTGGTGGTGCTTTTCGCTCAGGCGCTGTCGAGCGTGATCTGGGTTTCGCAGCTGCGCGCTACTCAGCTCGAAGGCCTGGTCACCAGCGCCCGTAGCCTGGCGCATTCGATGACCGCCAGCGTCAGTTACTTCCGTTCGTTGCCGGTGGCGTTTCGGCCGCTGGTACTCGATCAATTACGCAGCATGGGCGGCACCCGGTTCGTGGTGACCCTCAACGACAAACCCTTGGGCATGGAAGTGCTGCCGATCACCCCGCGCAAAGAAGCGGTGCTCAAAGCGGTGGACGAGGTGCTGCGCGAGTCCCTGGGCCACGACACGGATATCTCGGTGACCTTCGTCAGCCCCGAAGACCTGCGGATCTTCAACAGCGGGCTGAAACTCGATGAATTGCCGCGGTCCTGGGCGCACTACGCGTTGACCCTGGAACCGGTGAACCCGCCGGTGCTGGTCACGCAAATCCAGATGGCGCCGGGCGAATGGCTGTACATCGCTTCGCTGCTGCCTGAGCCCTACACCAGTCTTGAAGAGCAAGGCCTGCCGGCGCAGCAAGTCTGGTTCATCGTGCTAACCAGCGGCTTTTTGCTGTTGTTCATCGGCCTGCTGGTGCACTGGCAGAGCCGTCCGCTCAAGCGCCTGGCGCGGGCGGCGCGGGACATGTCCCTCGGTGCGGAAGTCGAGCCGGTGCCCGAAGGTGGCGGCAGTGAAGTGGTCGAGGTAGGCCGCGCCTTCAATGCGATGCGCGAGCGCATCAGCCGCTACCTGACCGAGCGCAGTCAGTTGTTCAGTGCGATCTCCCACGACTTGCGCACGCCGATCACCCGGTTGCGACTGCGGGTCGAATTGCTCGAAGACGAAAAGCTGCAAGCCAAGTTCGGCCGCGATCTGGATGAGCTGGAGCTGCTGGTCAAAGGCGCGCTGCAATGCGTGAAAGACACCGACATCCACGAAAACATTGAGCCGGTGGACCTCAATCACGTGCTCGATTGTTTGGTCGAGCCGTACCTGGCGCCCAACGGCAATGGTCGCGTGACCCAGCAGGGCCGGGCACTGGCGGCATACCCCGGCAAGCCGCTGGCGCTCAAGCGCTGCATCGGCAACCTGATCGACAACGCCTTGAAGTACGGACAGAACGCGCACCTGCACATCGATGACGACCAGAGCGCGTTCATCCTGCATGTGGATGATGAAGGGCCCGGAGTGCCGGAGCAGCGGATGGAGCAGGTGTTCGAGCCGCACTTCCGCCTGGCCGGACAGCAGCAGGGTTATGGGTTGGGGTTGGGGATTGCGCGCAATATTGCCCATAGCCATGGTGGCGAGGTCAGCCTGCAGAATCTGCGCGAAGGCGGATTGCGGGTGACGTTGCAGCTTCCTCGATCAATCGATTGAAAAGATCAAAAGATCGCAGCCTTCGGCAGCTCCTACACAGGAATTGTTTACACCCTGTAGGAGCTGCCGAAGGCTGCGATCTTTTGATCTGGCTTTTGCTTTGTCACGGCTCAGTGACATAACTCGCCCCCTTCGTTACCTGCCTCGCCTCAACCGTTGTTTAGACTGCCCTCCAGTCATAACAACAAAAAAGGTACCCCATGGACACCTTCCAACCCGCTTTCAGCAGTTGGCTGAACGCGCCTGCCCACCAGCAATGGCTCGCCGCCGAAGGGCTGCGCCTGCTGGCGTTCGCCAAGGCTTCGAAGCTCCCTGAAGGCTTCGGCAATCTCGATGAAAAGGGCCGCCTCCCGGCCAATGCCCAAGCCGAAACCATGAACACCGCACGCATGACCCACAGCTTCGCCATGGCTCACATCCAGGGCCTGCCAGGGTTTGCCGAGTTGGTGGATCACGGCGTCCAGGCGCTCAGCGGCCCGCTAAAGGATGCCGAGCACGGTGGCTGGTTCGCCACCGCCCATCATCGTGATGACAACACCGGCAAAGCCGCTTACCTGCACGCCTTCGTCGCCCTCGCCGCAAGTTCCGCTGTAGTCGCGCAACGGCCCGGCGCACACGCCTTGCTCGATGATGCCATCCACATCATCGACACGCATTTCTGGAGCGAGGAGGAGGGCGCGATGCGCGAATCCTTCAATCGCGACTTCAGTTGCGAAGAAGCCTACCGCGGCGCCAACAGCAACATGCACGCCACCGAAGCCTTCCTCGCGCTGGCGGATGTCACCGAGGACAACCGCTGGCTGGTCCGCGCCCAGCGGATTGTCGAGCGAGTGATCCACGCTCACGCCGCCGCCAACGATTACCTGGTGGTCGAGCATTTCGATCGCGATTGGCAGCCGCTGCGCGAGTACAACCACGACAACCCCGCCGATGGTTTTCGCCCCTACGGCACCACGCCGGGCCACGGTTTTGAATGGGCGCGGCTGTTGCTGCACCTCGAAGCCGCGCGAGTGCAGGCGGGGATGCTCACGCCGGGTTGGCTGGCGACCGATGCGCAAAAACTCTTCGATCACAACTGCCGTCACGGCTGGGATGTCGACGGGCTGCCGGGGATTGTCTACACCCTCGACTGGGACAACCGCGCGGTGGTTCGCCATCGTCTGCACTGGACCCATTGCGAAGCCAGCGCCGCTGCCAGTGCGTTGCTCAAACGCACCGGCGAGGAGCAATACGAAGCCTGGTACCGACTGTTCTGGGATTTCTGTGACAGTCATTTCATCGACCGCTGCGATGGCAGTTGGCACCATGAACTCGACCCGCAAAACCGCCCGAGCGCCGATATCTGGGCCGGCAAACCGGATCTGTATCACGCCTGGCAAGCCGTGCTGATTCCGCGCCTGCCGCTGGCGCCGAGCATGGCGACTGCCTTGGGGCAGTTGTCCCAGAGTGCTCCTGTGTAACCATGTGGTGACATTCAAGCGTCCCTTCGTTACCTGCGAAGGGATAACTCCTGTTTAAAATCCCATGCAGCGCAAGCACCAGACTTGCATGCATAACAACAAGAAAGGTAATTCTAGATGAATGCGATTTCTCGCCTCGCTACTGTCATTTCTCTTGCCTCATTGCTTCCTATCTCTGCATTCCCTGTCAGTGCGCTTGCCGCCGAATCCAAAGGTTCGGTAGAAGTCGTTCACTGGTGGACCTCCGGTGGCGAAAAAGCTGCCGTTGACGTGCTCAAAGCCCAAGTCGAAAAAGACGGTTTCACCTGGAAGGACGGCGCTGTCGCCGGTGGTGGCGGAGCTACGGCCATGACCGTGCTCAAGAGCCGCGCCGTTGCCGGTAACCCGCCGGGTGTCGCACAGATCAAAGGTCCAGACATCCAGGAATGGGCGTCTACCGGTCTGCTCGACACCGACGTCTTGAAAGACGTTTCCAAATCAGAGAAGTGGGACAGCCTGCTCGACAAGAAAGTCTCTGATACCGTGAAGTACAACGGCGACTATGTGGCCGTGCCGGTGAATATCCACCGCGTCAACTGGCTGTGGATCAACCCGGAAGTCTTCAAGAAAGCCGGCATCGAAAAAGCCCCAACCACACTCGAAGAATTCTACGTCGCCGGCGACAAGCTGAAAAAAGCAGGCTTCATCGCGCTTGCTCACGGCGGCCAGCCTTGGCAGGACAGCACCGTGTTTGAAGCGGTGGTTCTTTCTGTCATGGGCGTCGACGGTTACAAGAAAGCCCTGGTCGACCTGGACAACGCTGCTCTGACCGGTCCTGAAATGGTCAAGTCGCTGACCGAGCTGAAGAAAGTCGCGACCTACATGGACGTCGACGGCAAAGGCCAGGACTGGAACCTGGAAGCGGCCAAAGTCATCAACGGCAAGGCCGGCATGCAGATCATGGGTGACTGGGCCAAGAGCGAGTGGACAGCGGCCAAGAAAGTCGCCGGCAAGGACTACGAGTGCGTAGCCTTCCCGGGCACCGAAAAGGCATTCACCTACAACATCGACTCCCTGGCAGTGTTCAAGCAGAAAAACGCGGGCACTGCTGCCGGTCAGCAGGACATTGCCAAGGTCGTGCTGGGTGAGAACTTCCAGAAAGTCTTCAGCATCAACAAGGGCTCGATCCCGGTTCGAATCGACATGCTGAACGACATGGCCAAGTACGGCTTCGACTCCTGCGCCCAGACCGCTGCCAAGGACTTCCTGGCGGATGCCAAGTCCGGCGGCCTGCAGCCGAGCATGGCGCACAACATGGCGACCACGCTGGCGGTACAGGGTGCGTTCTTTGATGTCGTGACCAACTTCATCAACGACCCGAAAGCCGATCCGGCCGATGCTGCCAAGAAACTCGGCGCAGCGGTCAAGTCTGCCAAGTAACTGTTAGAGCCGCAGCCCCCTGTGGGAGTGGCTTTTGTGGGAGCCGGGCTTGCCCGCGATGCAGACAACTCGGTTTATCAGTTGCACCGAGGTAATGCCATCGCAGGCAAGCCAGCTCCCACAGAAGCCCGCTCCCACAAGGGAATGCGCTTGTAATCCTTTCTCTACGTACTGGATCTTCCCATGAGTTCTGTTGCTGTGTTCAGCAAGGCCTCGCCGTTAGATGCACTGCAGCGCTGGCTCCCAAAACTGGTGCTGGCGCCTAGCATGTTCATCGTCCTGGTGGGCTTCTATGGCTATATCCTGTGGACGTTCGTCCTGTCGTTCACCACTTCGACCTTCCTGCCGACTTATAAATGGGCCGGTTTGGCGCAATACCAGCGGCTGTTCGAGAACGACCGTTGGTGGGTAGCAAGCAAGAACCTCGCGGTTTTCGGCGGCATGTTTATCGGCATCACCCTGGTGATCGGTGTGCTGCTGGCGGTGTTCCTGGATCAGCGCATTCGTCGCGAAGGTTTCATTCGCACCATTTACCTGTACCCGATGGCGCTCTCGATGATCGTCACCGGTACGGCCTGGAAATGGCTGCTCAACCCGGGCATGGGCCTGGACAAATTGCTGCGTGACTGGGGTTGGGAAGGCTTCCGCCTGGACTGGCTGATCGACCCGGATCGCGTTGTGTATTGCCTGGTGATCGCTGCGGTATGGCAAGCCTCGGGTTTTATCATGGCGATGTTCCTCGCCGGCCTGCGTGGCGTTGATCAATCGATCATCCGTGCCGCCCAGATCGATGGCGCGAGCATGCCGCGCATTTACCTGAAAGTGGTGTTGCCAAGCCTGCGCCCGGTGTTCTTCAGCGCCGTGATGATCCTGGCCCACATCGCGATCAAGAGTTTCGACCTGGTGGCGGCAATGACTGCCGGTGGTCCGGGTTACTCCTCCGACCTGCCTGCGATGTTCATGTATTCCTTCACCTTCAGTCGCGGCCAGATGGGCATGGGTTCGGCCAGTGCGATTCTGATGCTCGGTGCGATTCTCGCAATCATCGTGCCTTACCTGTACTCCGAGCTGAGGACCAAGCGTCATGACTAGTTTCGCCGCCAAACCTTCCATCAGCCTGAGTCGCATCGCGATCTACGCGGTGCTGATCCTTGCGGTATTTCTTTACCTGATACCGCTGGTGGTCATGCTGTTGACCAGTTTCAAGACGCCGGAAGACATCAACACCGGCAACCTGCTGAGCTGGCCGACCGTGGTCAGCGGCATTGGCTGGGTCAAGGCCTGGGCCACGGTCGACGGGTATTTCTGGAACTCGATCAAGATCACCGTCCCGGCGGTTTTGATCTCCACGGCCATCGGTGCGCTGAACGGCTATGTGCTGTCGATGTGGCGCTTTCGTGGGTCGCAGCTGTTCTTCGGCCTGTTGCTGTTCGGTTGCTTCCTGCCGTTCCAGACAGTCCTGCTGCCAGCCTCGTTCACCCTCGGCAAAATGGGCCTGGCCAGCACCACCACCGGCCTGGTGTTTGTGCACGTGGTCTACGGCCTGGCGTTCACCACGCTGTTTTTCCGTAACTACTACGTCAGCGTTCCGGATGCGTTGGTGAAAGCGGCGCGGCTGGATGGCGCGGGTTTCTTCACCATCTTCCGTTTGATCATCCTGCCGATGTCCACCCCGATCATCATGGTCTGCCTGATCTGGCAGTTCACCCAGATCTGGAACGACTTCCTGTTCGGCGTGGTGTTCTCCAGCGGTGACTCGCAACCCATCACAGTGGCGCTGAATAACTTGGTCAACACCAGTACCGGTGCCAAGGAATACAACGTTGATATGGCGGCGGCGATGATCGCCGGGCTGCCGACCCTGCTGGTCTATGTGGTCGCAGGCAAGTATTTCGTGCGCGGGCTGACGGCCGGCGCAGTCAAGGGGTAATCATGGCTACGCTCGAACTTCGCAATGTAAACAAGACCTATGGCCCCGGCCTGCCGGACACCCTCAAGAACATCGAACTGTCGATCAAGGACGGTGAGTTCCTGATCCTGGTCGGACCTTCGGGTTGCGGCAAGTCGACCTTGATGAACTGCATCGCCGGCCTGGAAACCATCACCGGCGGCGCGATCATGATCGGTGACCAGGACGTCAGTGGCATGAGCCCGAAAGACCGCGACATCGCCATGGTGTTCCAGTCCTACGCGCTGTACCCGACCATGAGCGTGCGCGAGAACATCGCCTTTGGCTTGAAGATCCGCAAAATGCCCGCCGCCGATATCGAAGCCGAAGTGGCGCGGGTGTCCAAGCTGTTGCAGATCGAACACTTGCTTAACCGTAAACCCGGCCAGCTCTCCGGTGGCCAGCAACAGCGTGTGGCCATGGGTCGTGCCCTGGCGCGGCGGCCGAAGATTTACCTGTTCGACGAACCGCTGTCCAACCTCGACGCCAAGCTGCGGGTCGAGATGCGTACCGAAATGAAACTGATGCACCAGCGCCTGAAAACCACCACGGTCTACGTGACCCACGACCAGATCGAAGCGATGACTCTGGGCGACAAAGTGGCAGTGATGAAGGACGGAATCATTCAGCAGTTCGGTACGCCGAAAGACATCTACAACAACCCGGCCAACCTGTTCGTGGCGAGCTTCATCGGTTCGCCGCCGATGAACTTCATCCCGCTGCGTTTGCAGCGCAAGGATGGTCGTCTGGTAGCGCTGCTCGACAGCGGCCAGGCCCGTTGCGAACTGCCAATGGGCATGCAAGACGCTGGGCTGGAAGATCGCGAAGTGATCCTCGGCTTGCGTCCGGAGCAGATCGTGCTGGCCGGCAGCGAAGCCAATGGTTTGCCGACCATTCGTGCCGAAGTCCAGGTGACTGAGCCGACCGGTCCGGACACCCTGGTGTTCGTCAATCTGAATGAAACCAAGGTCTGCTGCCGCTTGGCGCCAGACGTTGCGCCGGGTGTGGGCGAGACCCTGACCCTGCAATTTGATCCGTCGAAAGTGCTGTTGTTCGATGCCAAGACTGGGGAGCGCCTGGGGGTTGCCGGTGTGCCAAAAGCCGAAGCATCGGTAGGCAACATCGCCCAGTTCAAGGGTCGCTGAAGATCAAATGTGGGAGCGGGCTTGCTCGCGAAAGCGGTCTGACATTCACCTGTGATGTCGACAGATACACCGTTTTCGCGAGCAAGCCCGCTCCCACAAGGGGATACGCGACGGATGGGGACATCCGTCGCATTCAATGTAAACCGCGTTAGATAAAAACAGTTAATAACAATAAAACGAGGATGTAGGGATGAAGAAGAAGAACAACGCTCAGCTTATCTGCCAGTTGTCTGCTGTTGCGGCGGCATTAACCCTGGCCGGTAGCGTTCACGCGGCTGACGCGTTCAGCGCCGATTCCAAGTGGATGACCGGTGACTGGGGTGGCGAGCGGACCAAGCTGCTTGAGCAGGGTGTCGACATCAAGGCTGACTACGTCGGTGAAGTGGGCGGCAACCTTCATGGCGGCTACAACAACGACAAGACCGCGCGTTACGCCGACCAGTTTGGCTTGGGCGTGGCGCTGGACCTGCAAAAACTGATGGGCTGGGATAACACCCAGGCCAAGATCGAGCTTACCAGCCGTAACGGTCAGAACATCTCCAATGACCGTGTGGGCGACCCGCGTGCCGGCACCTTGAGTTCCTCCCAGGAAGTCTACGGCCGTGGCCATATGGTCCGTCTGACCCAGTTGTGGGTTCAGCACCAGTTCCTCGACGGCAAGCTGGACGTCAAGGCCGGTTACTTCGGCGAAGGCGAAGACTTCAACACCTTCCCGTGCGAGTTCCAGAACCTGGCGTTCTGCGGTTCCCAGGCGGGGAACTGGGCGACCGGTATCTGGTACAACTGGCCAGTCAGCCAAGCCGCGCTGCGTGTGAAGTACAACATCACACCTGAGTTGTATGCGCAGATCGGTGCGTACAACCAGAACCCGTCGCAACTGGAACACGGCAACGGTTTCAAACTCAGCGGCAGTGGTACCGCGGGCACCGTGTTGCCGGTCGAATTGGTCTGGTCGCCGAAGCTCAACGGCCTGCCGGGTGAATACCGTGTGGGTTACTACAAGAGCACGGCCAACGCCAATGACGTTCTCAAGGACAGCAACGGCAATGACGCAGCGACCACCGGTGAAGCCTATCGCGTTCACGACAGCAAGCACGGCTACTGGGGCGTCATCCAACAGCAACTTACGACCCACAACGGCGACGCTTCCCGCGGTCTGAACGTTGCGGCCAACGCCACCTTCCACGACAAAGACACCAACGTCGTCGACAACTATCAGTCGCTGATGTTTGTCTACAAAGGTCCGTTTGATGCACGTCCAAAAGATGACGTCGGGATCGGTTTCGCCCGTATCCATGTCAACGATGACGTGAAGAAAAACGCCGAGTTGGTCAACGCCGCCGATGGTGCCACCAACTACGACGATCCGCTGTTCTCGCCGCTGCGTTCCACCGAATACAACTACGAGATCAACTACGGCTTCCACGTTACTAACTGGCTGACTGTGCGTCCTAACCTGCAATACATCACTCACCCGGGCGGTGTTGATGAAGTCGACAACGCGCTGGTGGCCGGTCTGAAAATTCAGTCGGTGTTCTAACGCTGTTGCGATAAGCTCCTCTCTATGTGCGCATATTTGCGGATGGCCAAGGCTATCCGCTTTTTTTTGGGGGCTGCGCACCCCGGGTAAAAGATGATTTTCAGGACCGCGGCACATGCATGAGCATCCGCTACAACGCTTCTTCAAATCCTTGCGCGAACGTCCGGTGTTTGCGTGGGAACGCTATCAGATGCGCGATGTGCTGGTGATCGATCATCCGCTGTGCCAGGCGGTGTTCAGTCGCCAGGGCGCGCAGTTGTTGCACTTTCAGCCAAAGGGGCAGAAACCCTGGTTATGGTGCGCAGCGAAATGGCCGCAGGTGGGTGCCATTCGGGGCGGCGTGCCGGTGTGCTGGCCGTGGTTTGGTCGTCATCCGAGCGAAAACGCCTGGCCGTCCCATGGTTGGGCGCGGCTGATTGACTGGAAGCTGCTCGACAGCAGTCATGACGACGATGGTGTGCGCCTGCATTGGCAATTGCAGCTGTGCGACTGGACGGTGGACCTGCATGCGCACCTGGGCGAACGCATGGATTTGCGCCTGAGCACTGAGCATCAAGACACCTTACCGTGCCAACTGAGTCAGGCATTGCATGCTTACTGGCGTATTGGTGACGTGGGTGAGGTAGCGCTGTCCGGGCTTGATGGGGCGCAAGGTTACGATCAGTTGAACCGCCAGGTTTGTCATCAGGAAGGCGAGTTGCGGGTCGACGGCGGCTGTCAGCGAGTGTTCCAGCATGACGGCGAATTGCAGCTCAAGGATCACGCCTGGCAGCGCGAATTGTGCATCGACACCGGTGACCATGCAGACACGGTGGTCTGGCATCCGGGGGCGCGGCCGTTGCTGGGAGTGAGCTGGAACGAGGTGTTGGAATTTGTCTGTGTGGAAGCGGCGAGTGGCGGGACCGACAGCCTGAGCCTGGCGCCGGGGGAGAGGGCGCATCTGAGCTTGCAGGCGTGGGCTGCGGCTTAGTGAATTGATGATGACATTGTTGCCCCTCACCCTAGCCCTCTCCCGGAGGGAGAGGGGACCGAATGGGGGATGCTTAAGAGTTACGCCGACGTGAAAGTGCAGTACTGAATCTAAAATCGACTCGATCATTCGGGTCGATGGACAGCGCAAGACACCTCGATCGCCCCCTCTCCCTCCGGGAGAGGGCTGGGGTGGGTAAAGACCGGGTACATCCTTTACGTTTGAGACCGGGGACATGGTTTACAGGTATCAATCATGGTCAGGAGGTGCTGACCATGCCCTGGAATCAAGAATCCCCAATGGATCAACGAGTGAAGTTAGTCAGCGACTGGCTTGGCGGCAGTTACACCAAAAGCCAATTAAGTCGGCGCTATGGCGTCAGCCGTCCAACCATCGACAAGTGGCTGGAACGGTATGCAGCGCTGGGCGTGGATGGCTTGAAAGAGCAATCGCGTAAGCCATTGAATTGCCCTCATCAGACTCCCGACGAAATCATAGCCACGCTGCTGACCAAGAAAAACGAGCATCCCGATCGGGGGCCGAAGCAGATCATTGATCGTCTACGCGTCTCCGATCCGGATATCCACTGGCCGGCCGCGAGTACCGCCGGGATATGGTTGAAGAAGGCTGGTCTGGTCACCGCGCGGCGCCCCTATCCCGTGCGCCCACGCGCTCCGACGCATTTGCGTCCGGTCGATCAACCCAATCAGACCTGGTGTGCCGATTACAAAGGGCAATTCAAAATGCAGGATGGCAATTGGTGCTATCCGCTGACCATTACCGACCAGATGAGTCGCTATCTGCTGCTTTGCCGGGCATTGCCCAGCACGCATGGGGAGCCGACGCGGCAGGGCTTCGAGTGGGCCTTCCGGGAGTTTGGGTTGCCGGATGTGATTCGCACGGACAATGGCGCTCCCTTCGCATCAACGGGTTTGGCGCGTTTGTCGAAGTTGTCGGTGTGGTTCATCAGGCACGGAATCCACGTCGAGACAATTACGCCTGGCCGTCCCGACCAAAATGGCCGGCACGAACGGATGCACCGAACGCTGAAAGCAGCGGTATTACGAACACCTGCGGAAAATCTTGTGCGCCAGCAATTGGCCTTTGAGGATTTCATCCAGGACTTCAATCAGGTTCGACCGCACACCGCGTTGGACATGAAGCCACCCGCTTCGGTGTATAGCCCGTCGTTACGACCCTACCCCGGTTACCTGCCAGCGGTTGAATACGGCACTGACGTTGAAGTGCGTAAGGTTCGTTCGAACGGAGAGTTCAAATGGAAAGGACAGCTGATTTTTCTGGGAGAGGCACTGATCGGCGAAGAGATCGCGCTGAAGGAGGTGGCTGATGATGTGTGGGAGTTGTACCTTTGCACCTTCTGTTTAGGCAGGCTTGAACGCGGCGCTAAACGCGTAGCAAGCCTGGAAAAGGTGTAAACGATGTCCCCGGTCTAATGTGTAAAGGATGTACCGGTCTCTACAGTGAGGGGCTTTTGATCTCTAGTTGAACTCGTCACCCACCGGATATCGGCTTGCATTCAAACTCTCTTTGATCTTGCGCAAATGCGGCTGGAAATCCACCCCGCGGCGCAAGGTCATGCCGGTCGCCAACACGTCCAGCACGGTCAGTTGAATAATTCGCGACGTCATCGGCATATAGATGTCGGTGTCTTCTGGCAGCGGAATGTTCAAGCTCAGGGTACTGGCCTTGGCCAATGGCGAACCTTCGGCGGTCAAACCCAGCACCGAAGCACCGTTCGCCCGGGCGATGCGCGCCACTTCCACCAGTTCGCGGGTGCGGCCGGTGTAGGAAATAATCACGAACAACTCGCCGGTGTGCGCCACGGAGGCAATCATCCGTTGCATCAGCACATCGGCGTGGGCGGTAACGGCCAGATTGAAACGGAAGAACTTGTGCTGCGCATCCAGCGCCACCGGGGCCGAAGCACCGAGGCCGAAAAAGTGGATCTGCCGGGCCTGGATCAGCAGGTCGACGGCGCGGCTGATCAGGCTTGGGTCCAGGGCCTGCAAAGCACTGTCCAGCGAGGCGATGGCGCTGCCGAAGATCTTCTGGGTGTAGGCTTCAGGATTGTCATCGGCCTCAACCGCTCGGCTGACATACGCCGCGCCACTGGCCAGGCTCTGGGCCAGTTGCAGTTTGAGTTCCGGGTAGCCGCTGACGCCGAATGAGCGGCAGAAACGGTTGACCGTCGGCTCGCTGACTTTTGAAGCTTGGGCGAGCGCAGCGATGCTGAACCGGGTGGCCTGCTGTGGGTTGAGCAGGATCACTTCAGCGACTTTGCGTTCGGCCTTGTTCAGGTCTTCAAGGCGACTCTGGATTTGTTCCAGTAAATTTCGCACGCGGTCCATAGATGTTCCTTGAGTCAGCAGCGCAAACACGCAGTCTGCTATGCAAAAAGGGCCTTTGATGTGGCCCGTAACGGTGGCCTATCCTACTGATGGCTCCGACCGACCACCACTCGGAATCTGTATTTTGAGAAAATGTTGTGGTTATTACTACATTTTCCCTTGAGTGATGCCTTGAAAAAAGGTATTTGTAGCTTAACTTGATAAAAGAACAAACATCATGCCTTCGATTACGGTTGAACCGTGCACCTTTGCCTTGTTCGGCGCCCTTGGCGATCTGGCCTTGCGCAAGCTGTTTCCTGCCCTTTATCAACTCGACGGCGCCGGCCTGTTGCACGAGGACTCGCGAATCATCGCGCTGGCCCGTGAACCCGGCAGCGAGCAGCAACACCTGGCGTTCATCGCCTCGGAGCTGCGCCGCTACGTCGACGCCAAAGAGCTGGACGAGGCCGTGCTCGAACGCTTCCTCGCTCGGTTGAGCTACCTGCACGTCGACTTCCTCAAGGCTGACGACTACGTCGCCCTGGCCGAACAGGCCGGGACCGCTCAGCGAGTCATTGCTTACTTCGCCACCCCGGCAGCGGTCTACGGCGCCATCTGCGACAACCTGTCGAAGGTCGGTCTGACTGAAAACACCCGTGTCGTTCTGGAAAAACCCATCGGTTCGGACCTGGAATCCTCGCGCAAGGTCAACGACGCTGTGGCGCAGTTCTTCCCGGAGAACCGCACCTACCGCATCGACCATTACCTGGGCAAAGAGACCGTTCAGAACCTGATCGCCCTGCGGTTTGCCAACAGTCTGTTCGAAACCCAGTGGAACCAGAATTACATCTCCCACGTGGAAATTACCGTGGCCGAGAAGGTCGGGATCGAAGGCCGCTGGGGTTACTTCGACAAGGCCGGCCAGCTGCGGGACATGATCCAGAATCACCTGCTGCAACTGCTCTGCCTGATCGCCATGGACCCACCGGCCGACCTGTCCGCCGACAGCATCCGTGACGAGAAAGTCAAAGTGCTCAAGGCGCTGGCGCCGATCAGTCCGGAAGGCCTGACCACTCAGGTCGTACGCGGTCAGTACATTGCCGGTTACAGCGAAGGCAAACCGGTGCCGGGTTATCTGGAAGAGCCGAATTCCAATACCCAGAGTGACACCGAAACCTTCGTCGCCCTGCGTGCTGACATCCGCAACTGGCGCTGGGCCGGCGTGCCGTTTTACTTGCGTACCGGCAAGCGCATGCCGCAGAAGCTGTCGCAGATCGTCATCCACTTCAAGGAGCCGTCGCACTACATCTTCGCTCCCGAGCAGCGCCTGCAAATCAGCAACAAGCTGATTATCCGCCTGCAACCGGACGAAGGCATCTCCTTGCGCGTGATGACCAAAGAACAAGGCCTGGACAAGGGCATGCAGCTGCGCAGCGGTCCGTTGCAGCTGAATTTTTCCGACACTTATCGCAGCGCGCGGATTCCCGATGCCTACGAGCGGTTGTTGCTGGAAGTGATGCGCGGCAATCAGAACCTGTTTGTCCGTAAAGATGAAATCGAAGCCGCGTGGAAGTGGTGTGACCAGTTGATCGCCGGGTGGAAAAAATCCGGTGATGCGCCCAAGCCGTACGCGGCCGGGTCCTGGGGGCCGATGAGCTCCATTGCACTGATCACGCGGGATGGGAGGTCGTGGTATGGCGATATCTAATTTGAAACTGCCTCAGGGCGTCAGCGCCCATGAGTTCAAGAGCCCGGCGTTGTTGGCCGAAGGCCTCGCGCTGAGCGTGGCCAAGCAACTGAGTGAGGCGGTCGACGCTCGCGGCACCGCGACCCTGGTGGTTTCCGGTGGTCGCAGCCCGGTAGCGTTCTTCCAGCATCTGGCCAAGCAGACGCTGGACTGGTCCAAGGTTGTCGTGACCCTGGCCGACGAGCGCTGGGTACCCGTCGAGCACGCCGACAGCAATGCTGGTTTGCTCAAGCGGTACTTGTTGCAAGGCCCGGCGTCGAAGGCGAAGTTTCTGAGCCTCTATAGCGCCACGGCCAACCTTGAACTGGCAGCCGAGCAGGCCGACCGTTTGCTCGCCGAACTACCGGCGATCGACGTACTAATCCTGGGCATGGGCGACGACGGTCACACCGCCTCGCTGTTCCCCAACAGCCCGAACCTGGCCGACGCCTTGAAAGTCGACGGCAGCCGTCGTTGCTGGCCGATGCTGGCGCCGACCGTGCCGCATCAGCGCCTGACCATGAGCCTGGCGCTGCTGGCTTCGGCGAAGAACACCGTTCTATCGATTTCCGGTCAGTCCAAGCTGACCACCCTGAGTGCCGCATTGGCCGGTGACGATGTCGCCGCCATGCCGATTCGCGCGTTTCTGCAACCTACGTTAGAGATTTACTGGTGCCCATGAGCCAAGGATCAGCCGCTATGACAAACACATCCCCGACCGTTTCCATGGCGGACAAAGTTGCCCTGATCGACAGCCTCTGCGCCAAAGCGCGGATTTTGCCGGTGATCACCATCGCTCGCGAACAGGACATTCTGCCTCTGGCCGACGCCCTGGCCGCCGGTGGCCTGACAGCCCTGGAAGTGACCCTGCGTTCGCAGTTCGGCCTCAAAGCCATCCAGATCTTGCGCGAGCAGCGTCCGGAACTGGTGACCGGTGCTGGCACCGTGCTTGACCGCACTATGTTGGCCGCCGCCGAAAGGGCCGGTTCGCAGTTCATCGTGACCCCGGGCATCACCCGTGACTTGCTCGAAGCCAGTGTCGACAGCTCGATCCCGCTGTTACCCGGCATCAGCAACGCCTCCGGCATCATGGAAGGCTATGGCCTGGGCTATCGCCGCTTCAAGCTGTTCCCGGCGGAAGTCAGCGGTGGCGTCGCGGCCATCAAGGCGTTGGGCGGTCCGTTCGGCGAAGTTAAATTCTGCCCGACTGGCGGCGTGAGCCCGGCCAATATCAAAAGCTACATGGCGTTGAAAAACGTGATGTGCGTGGGCGGTAGCTGGATGCTTGATCCGGAGTGGATCAAGAACGGCGACTGGGCCCGCATTCAGGAATGCACCGCCGAGGCCTTGGCGCTGCTGGACTGATGCTGGACTGATTGTTACCTGACACTTCGTTGTGTGTTCTACGGCTTTAGCGGTGCACTTGGTCGGTGCACCGTTTTTTTGCCCGCAGAAAATCCAGCATCAAAAGATCGCAACCTTCGGCAGCGCCTACAAAAGCACGTTACGACGCGATACATAGTTACCGCACACAGGTTTTTGCGTAGCGCTAATCTGCGTTCATCTTATGGAAGAGAGAACGCGTCATGGATCGAGACTCTGCAACAGCCTCACCGAACCCCGTGTATCAGTTGGCCCCCGAACAAATCGCCGGGCCGTATTTCCGTAACCCGCAACTATTGCGCCGCAACATCAGTGAAGGTGCAGATGGTCTGCCACTGCTGTTGCGCCTGAGCATTGTCGATGCCATGACCGGTGAGCCGGTGAGCGGCGCGCTGGTGGATATCTGGCATTGCAACGCGCGAGGCGCGTATTCGGGCTGGAGCCGCATCAACCCGGACCTTGAAGTCGAATCCGACGCCATCGGTTCAATCCCGCGTACCGACGATGACACCTACCTGCGCGGAAGCCAGTTCTGCGATAAAAAAGGCAAGGTGCGTTTCACCACGATCTATCCGGGCTTCTATGCCGGCCGCGCACTGCACATTCATGTGGCGGTGCGCATGGTGACCGGCAGCGAATATCTTGAAGAGCGCAACGTCGCTTGGGTCGGCCAGTTGTACTTTCCCGAGGTCGTCTCGCGCTCGGTGCTCAATGCCAAAGCCTATCGCGGGCGATCCTCGGCGGCGCTGAACAATGTCGAGGACAGTATCTACGCTGGCATGGGCGGCGAAGCTTCGACCCTGGCCGTGTGGCCGATCGGCCGCGACACCTATGAAGACGGCTTCTTCGGACACCTGACCATCGGCATCGACACCTTCGCGGTGTCGTCGCAGATCAAGCCCGAGGACTTCGACAAATACACCGTCTAGGCCAACTAACGCAGTTCGTTCAGCGCGCGGGTGAGCAATTGCATTTCACCCGCGGTGGTGGTCAGCCCCGGCGTTATCCGGATGCACGGCCCGCACGCGGCACCGGTGCGCACCACGGTGAACAGATTGAAGTCGTTGAGCAAACGCTCGGCCATCGCCTGTTGATCGTCATGGCGAGTGAAACGCAGCGCCGTGATCCCGCAATAAAGGCGCGGATCGTCCGGCGTCAGCACCTCGATGCCCGGCAAATGACGGACGGCGCTGACCCACAGGTTACGCAGGTAATTCAGGCGCGCACCCTTGGCCGCGGCACCGCCGAGTGAGCGATGCTCCTCGAAGACCAACGGCAACGTCATCAGCGCCGGGATGTTGGGTGTGCTGTAAGAGGTGCGGGCGCGAATGTCGTTGACCGGGAAATGCATCTCGCCCATGTCCGGGTCGATATCGGCCAGGCGTTGGGGAGCTATGTAGATGAACCCGAGGGTTAGCGGCGCGCCGATCCATTTGTGCAGGTTGTAGCCGGCAAAGGCGATGCCCAGCGTTTCCAGATCGAAGTCGATCTGACCCAGGGCATGAGCGCCGTCGAGGATCACATCAATGCCGTGCTCCTTGGCGAGTGCGGCAATCGCCTGCACCGGCATTACCAGGCCGGTGCGGTGGGTGACATGGGTCAGGGCCATCAGTTTGAGTCGCGGATAGCGCACGAAAGCTTCGCGGTAAGTGGCCAGCAAACTCTCGAATGTGGCGGGGTGCTGGTGGTCGATTTCGATTACTTCGACGCCGCGATGCCGGGCCAGCCAGCGCATCGCGCCCTTGACCGTGTCGTACTCCAGGTCGCACAGCAGCACCTGATCGCCGGGTTGTAAACGGTTGTAGTTGCGGATCAGCGACTGCAGGCCATCCGAGGCGTTGCGGGTGAAGGCGACGGATTGAGCGCGCACGCCAATCATCTCGGCCAGCTGCGCTCGAATGTCCAGGCTTTCGCCCTGTTCGAAACGCTGGCGCACATGGACCGAGTTGCTGCGATTGATCAGCTCGATATTGCGCTGGTACTCCTCGACCACCGTGCGCGACATGCGCCCGAAGTAACCGTTCTCCAGGTTGATGGGGCCAGGTTCGACTGCGTAACGGTCGGCAAAGGTTTGCCAGAAGGCTTCATCACGGGCACGGCGAGTATTCTCGGGCATGGGCTACTCAATCAATTCAGTGGCGGGGGGCTGGTCTACCATGTTTGGCGCGCAGCGGTTCGAGCAGTTCCGACAAACCGTTGTGATCGATTTCCTGCATTAGCGCCAGCAATCCCCCCAGTTCGCCATGGGGGAAACCTTCGCGAGCGAACCAGTTCAGGTACTGGCCGGGCAGGTCGGCAATGATGCGGCCCTTGTATTTGCCGAAGGGCATTTCGCGGGTAATCAGCAGTTCGAGCTTTTCAGGATTCATCAATTAATCGTCTTGATTCAAACAGTCTGGAAAATACAGGCATTCTGCATGCAGGCCAATTGACAGATCATGCAAATAAAGCGGATGCAGATTTCTGATTAAAGGTTAAGCAATTGAAAAATAACAAATAAATTATCAATTCAAGGCTGGCATGCGAGCTGCAACAACTATTGCATCTTTCATCAACCCGCAAGGAATTGAAAAATGACCGACCTCAATAAAGAAGCGATCTCTGTACTCAACGACCTGATTGAAACCAGCAAAGACGGTCAGGAAGGGTTCAAGACTTGCGCTGAAGACATCAAACACCCAGAACTCAAAACCCTGTTCGTTCAGCGTTCCGCCGATTGCGCGACTGCTGCTGCCGAACTGCAGAGCGCTGTGCGTTCCATGGGTGGCGATCCGGAAACCTCCACCAGCGTTAGCGGTGACTTGCATCGTCGCTGGGTCGATGTGAAAGCAATGTTTACCGGCAAGGGCGAGGAGGCTGTGCTCAACGAAGCCGAGCGCGGTGAAGACCATGCGCTGAAGGCCTACAAGGAAGCGCTGGAAAAAATTACCAAACACAACTTGGTGGGTATTCGTGACCTGGTTGAGCGTCAGTATCACGGCGTGCAACGCAACCACGACCAGGTGAAAGCCCTGCGTAATCAGGCTCGTGCTCGTTCGTAAGGGTTCTTGGCTGTAATAAAAAACGCCAGTCTGACTGGCGTTTTTTTATGTGTCCGGGAAAGCAGAAGCAGAAGCAGAAGCCCCTCACCCTAGCCCTCTCCCAAAGGGAGAGGGGACTGACCGAGTTGTTTATTCGAGGTACATCGACCTGACAGTCCGAGGTGAATGTAGATCTCAAGAACAACACAGATCGGCTCCCTTTCCCCTCTACCCCTTGGGGGCGGTCCGACGTTTCGGGAGGGCTGGGGTGAGGGGGAAAAGCTCCCACTGACATTCCTCTAATCAATCAGCCAATGCTGATCGGCGGCAGAACCGGCAAGTTCACCGTCTGCTGCTTACGCGGCGCCAGAATCTCGGCCTCGCCATCCACTACCAACTCATCGCGCTGGTTGAACACGCGAGTGGCAATGCGCACCCGAAACTTGGGCAGCTTTTCGAGAATTTCCAGACGCACGGTCAGGGTGTCGCCGATTTTCACCGGTTTCTGAAAGGTCATCTGTTGACCGATATAAATAGTGCCCGGCCCAGGCAACTCGCAGGCGACGGCAGCGCTGATCAGGGCGCCGCTGAACATGCCGTGGGCGATACGTTCCTTGAACATGGTGCCGGCGGCGAATTCGGCGTCCAGATGCACCGGGTTGTGATCGCCGGACATCGCGGCGAACAACTGAATGTCGCGCTCTTCGACGGTCTTGCTGTAACTGGCGGTCTGGCCGACTTCAAGGGCTTCGTAAGGGGTGTTGGTAACCTGGGTCATCTGTCTCAATTCCTGTGACGAATTTAAAAATCCACAAAAAAACTATTCGAAAAACTATTCGGTTCTGGCCGGACGGCGGTGGCTGAGCGCCTGGGCGATCCAGTTCAGTACGTCAGCGGTCACTTCATCGCGGTTGCTCTCGTTGAACAGCTCATGCCGTGCCTGCGGGTAAATATTCAATTGCAGGTTCTGGCTGCCGGCCGCGCGTAGCGCATGAGCCAGATCTTTGAGACGCTTACCTTCGCTTACCGGATCACATTCGCCGCCTATTACGAGCAAGGGCAGGCCCGGATCGACCTGGGCGAGATTGGACGCTTTGCTGATTTGCTGCAAGCCGCCGAGCAAATCGATCCACAGCTGATTGGTACAGCGAAAGCCGCAGAGCGGGTCGTTGGCGTATTTATCGACTTCGAGCGGGTCGCGGCTCAGCCAGTCGAATCGCGTGCGCGCCGGTTTGAATTGCTTGTTGAACGAGCCAAAGGACAGGAACTCGATCAACGCGCTGCGCCCCTTCGGCCCCTGACGCAACC
Organism: Pseudomonas sp. TH15; assembly: GCF_016651105.1. Lineage (GTDB taxonomy): Bacteria > Pseudomonadota > Gammaproteobacteria > Pseudomonadales > Pseudomonadaceae > Aquipseudomonas. Next base: position 486,957 of record NZ_JAEKEL010000002.1, on the reverse strand, counting down.
GTTCGAGACGGGCAATCTGCCGCGCCGCGCGATAAAGCGCCACGGGCTGGAAGTTCGAACCACTGAGAATCGCCCCGTGCAGGCTGGCGCTGTGATGCAGCAGATAGGCTTGGGCGATGTAGCTGCCCATGCTGTGGCCAAGCAGCACAATCGGCACCCCGGGGTGCTGCTGGCCGATGTGCTGGTTGAGGCTGGCCAGGTCGCCGACGACCTTGCACCAGCCATCGTCATCAGCGAAATGGCCCAGTGTCCCGTTTTCGGCAGTTTTGCCATGTCCACGCAGGTCCGGCGCGCAGACACCGTAGCCCTGCTCGCAGAGTTTTTCTGCCAGACGCCCGTAGCGACCGCTGTGCTCGGCCATGCCATGGGCCAGCAGAATCACGGCTTTTAAAGGCGTGGCGGGCAACCATTGGTTGACGAAGAGGCGGCTGTGGTCAGACGCGGTCAGCCAGAAAGTGTCGTGGATCATGGCGATTCCTTTGCACGATGTGGTTGCATTGTATAGCGCATCCCTCGCCCGGCGTCTGATCAGCCCACAGCACGCTAGGAAGATTCACACGATCAATGACGGTGTTGGCCGTATTTGCCTGATTCGCCATAGCTGCTAGTGTCCGTGAAGCTCCGCTTTTCACTTTTTGTTTTTTCAGAAGTGACAGAAAAGTGGCCGAGGTGATTCAGGTAAAGAGGACAAGAACAATGCAACCTGATTTCTGGAATGACAAACGCCCGGCCGGCGTGCCCCTGGACATTGATCTTGGGGCTTACAAGTCGGTGATCGAGGTGTTCGAGCGTTCCTGCAAGAAGTTCGCGGATCGCCCGGCGTTCAGCAACATGGGCGTGACCCTGACCTACGCCGAACTCGAACGCCACAGCGCTGCCTTCGCCGGTTACCTGCAAGCCCACACCGACCTGCTGCCGGGCGATCGCATCGCGGTGCAGATGCCCAACGTCCTGCATTACCCGATAGCGGTGTTTGGTGCCTTGCGCGCCGGGCTGATCGTGGTCAACACCAACCCGCTGTACACCCCGCGGGAGATGCGTCATCAGTTCAAGGATTCCGGTGCCCGGGCGCTGGTCTACCTGAACATGTTCGGCGCCAAGGTTCAGGAAGTGCTGGCCGACACCGACATCCAGTATTTGATCGAAGCGAAGATGGGCGACCTGATGCCCACCGCCAAAGGCTGGCTGGTCAACACGATGGTGAGCAAGGTCAAGAAAATGGTCCCGGACTATTCCTTGCCCCAGGCTATTTCCTTCAAAAGCGCGCTGCGTCTGGGCCGGGGCCTGGGCATCAAGCCACTGAGCGTCGGCCTCGACGACATCGCGGTGTTGCAATACACCGGCGGCACCACCGGTCTGGCCAAGGGCGCGATGCTCACTCATGGCAACCTGGTGGCAAACATGCAGCAGGCGCGGGCGTGCCTGGGGCAGTTCGGCGACGACGGTCAGCCGCTGCTGCGCGAAGGGCAGGAGGTGATGATCGCGCCGCTGCCGCTGTACCACATCTATGCATTCACGGCGAACTGCATGTGCATGATGGTGACCGGTAACCACAACGTGCTGATCACCAATCCACGGGACATCAAAGGCTTTATCAAGGAACTCAAGAACTGGCGGTTTTCGGCATTGCTGGGGCTCAACACATTGTTCGTGGCGCTGATGGATCACCCGGACTTCAAGACCCTCGACTTCTCCAGCCTCAAGCTCACCAACTCCGGCGGCACCGCGTTGGTCAAGGCCACCGCCGAGCGTTGGGAACAGCTCACCGGTTGCCGCATCACCGAAGGTTACGGCCTGACCGAAACCTCACCGGTGGCCTGCACCAACCCGTATGGCGATAAGTCGCGAATCGGCACGGTCGGCCTGCCGGTGCCGGGCACTACGCTCAAAATTATCAATGATGACGGCATTGAGCAGCCGTTGGGCGAGCGGGGCGAGTTGTGCATCAAGGGCCCGCAGATCATGAAGGGCTACTGGCAGAAACCCGAAGCCACCGCCGAAGTGCTGGATGCCGAGGGCTGGTTCAAGTCGGGTGACATCGCGGTGATCGACCCGGACGGTTTCGTGCGTATCGTCGATCGCAAGAAAGACATGATCATCGTCTCGGGCTTCAACGTGTACCCGAACGAAATCGAAGACGTGGTGATGGCTCACCCGAAAGTCGCCAACTGCGCAGTCATCGGCGTGCCGGACGAACGTTCGGGGGAAGCGGTGAAGTTGTTTGTGGTGGCCCGTGAGTCGGGAGTCAGCCTTGAAGAGTTGAAGGCGTACTGCAAAGAAAACTTCACCGCCTACAAAGTGCCCAAGCATATTGTGTTGCGTGAGTCGTTACCGATGACGCCGGTGGGCAAGATCTTGCGGCGGGAGTTACGCGATATCGCGTAATGAATTGTTAGCGAAGCTACAGCAAAAAGGGGCGACCAAATGCGGTCGCCCCTTTTTTTGTATTCGCTGTTTGGCTGTAAGGCTTGTTTTAGAGCGTTTTCTGTCGCTATAGAATCTTTGCTCTAAAAAAGACCATTGATTGGTCTTGAGTCACTAATATGACTGTGGAGGCTGTTTTGGGCTCTAGGCGGCCCTTTGCAAAGCTGCTACTCTCGGCGCGCTTTGTGACATCTCGGCTATATAAAAGCCAGACTCACCAATAAAAAACATACACCAATAATAATCGCATCAAATGCGGTGATGAATTCGCGTTGCTGAGGAGTGGGCTTCCATGATCGAAGACTTTTGGAAGGATAAGTACCCTGCCGGGATTGCTGCCGACATCAATCCAGACGAGTATCCGAATATTCAGGCAGTGTTGAAGCAGTCCTGCCAACGCTTCGCCAACAAACCGGCATTCAGCAACCTGGGCAAGACAATCACCTACGGTGAACTGTACGAATTGTCCGGTGCCTTTGCCGCTTACCTGCAACAGCATACCGACTTGCAGCCCGGTGATCGAATCGCCGTGCAACTGCCTAACGTGTTGCAGTACCCGGTCGCCGTATTCGGTGCGATCCGCGCCGGGCTGATCGTAGTCAACACCAACCCGCTGTACACCGCGCGGGAGATGGAACACCAATTCAACGACTCCGGTGCCAAAGCCCTGGTCTGCCTGGCCAACATGGCGCATCTGGCCCAGATCGTGGTGCCGAAAACCGGCGTCAAGCACGTCATCGTCACCGAAGTCGCCGACCTGCTGCCGCCACTCAAGCGTCTGCTGATCAACAGCGTCATCAAGTATGTGAAGAAGATGGTCCCGGCGTATCACTTGCCCAAGGCCGTCAAGTTCAACGACGTGCTGAGCAAGGGCCACGGCCAGCCAGTGGCTGAAGCCAACCCGGACAGCGGCGATGTCGCGGTGCTGCAATACACCGGCGGTACCACTGGCGTAGCGAAGGGCGCGATGCTGACCCACCGCAACCTGGTGGCGAACATGCTGCAGTGCAAGGCGCTGATGGGTTCCAACCTTAATGAAGGTTGCGAGATCCTGATCACGCCGCTGCCGCTGTACCACATCTATGCCTTCACCTTTCATTGTATGGCGATGATGCTGATCGGCAACCACAACATCCTGATCAGCAACCCGCGCGACCTGACGGCGATGGTCAAGGAACTGTCGAAGTGGAAGTTCAGCGGTTTCGTTGGCCTGAACACATTGTTCGTGGCGCTGTGCAATAACGAAGCGTTCCGCAAGCTGGATTTCTCGGCGCTGAAGGTCACCCTGTCCGGTGGCATGGCCCTGCAACTGGCCGCCGCCGAGCGCTGGAAAGCGGTCACCGGTTGCGCCATCTGCGAAGGTTACGGCATGACCGAAACCAGCCCGGTGGCCACGGTCAACCCGATCCAGAACATTCAGGTCGGCACCATCGGTATTCCGGTTCCATCGACCCTGTGCAAAGTCATCGACGATGCCGGTGTTGAACAGCCGCTAGGCGAAATCGGCGAACTGTGTGTGAAAGGTCCGCAAGTCATGAAGGGCTACTGGCAGCGTCAGGAAGCCACCGATGAAATGCTCGACAGCGAAGGCTGGTTGAAGACCGGTGACATCGCGCTGATCCAGCCTGATGGCTACATGCGCATTGTCGATCGCAAGAAAGACATGATTCTGGTCTCGGGTTTCAACGTATACCCGAATGAACTGGAAGATGTGCTCGCGACCCTGCCGGGCGTGCTGCAATGCGCAGCCATCGGTATTCCGGACGAGAAGTCGGGCGAGGCGATCAAGATCTTCATCGTTGCCAAGCCGGGCGTCACGCTGACCAAGGAAACGGTGATGGAGCACATGCGCGCCAACGTCACCGGGTACAAGGTCCCGCGTTCCGTTGAGTTCCGCGATGCGCTGCCGACCACCAACGTCGGCAAGATCCTGCGCCGCGAACTGCGCGACGAAGAGCTGAAAAAGCTGGGCCTGAAGAAGTAAGCCCCGCGTAAAACACAAAAGCCCCGCAGATGCGGGGCTTTTTGTTGGTGCAGAGCATAGCTTGGATTTTGGGGTGAATCCTGCCCCTCACCCCAGCCCTCTCCCTAGGGAGAGGGAGCTGATCATCTGCACTTCAAGATCTGCGTTCGCCTCGATATCTCAGGTCGGTGTGGCTCGCTCAAACACCTCGGTCAGCCCTCTCGCCCTCAGGAAGAGGGGGCTGATCATCTGCACTTCAAGATCTGCGTTCGCCTCGATATCTCAGGTCAGTGTGGCTCGCTCAAACACCTCGGTCAGCCCTCTCTCCCTCAGGAAGAGGGAGCTGATCATCTGCATTTCAAGATCTGCGTTCGACTCGATATCTCAGGTCGGTGTGGCTCGCTCAAACACCTCGGTCAGCCCTCTCTCCCTCAGGAAGAGGGAGCTGATCATCTGCACTTCAAGATCTGCGTTCGACTTGATATCTCAGGTCGGTGTGGCTCGCTCAAACACCTCGGTCAGTCCCCTCTCCCTCCGGGAGAGGGCTAGGGTGAGGGAAAAAGGCGCCCCCAATCTTATTGACGGAACGGCGCGAAGTTGACGTTGGTGCCCGCCGGACGCATGTCCTGCAGGTACGAGTCCTTGTCGGCGCTCAGTTCCAGGCTCAGGGCTGCTTTGCGTTTGCCTTCATTGCGCACCACCAGGCCTTCGAGCTTCTCGCGCAGGAACACCGTCGGCACTTTCAGGTGCACCAGTTCGTCGGTGTCCGGTGTGTGCATCAGCAGGTGAACCCATTCGTACTGACCAACGGCAAGGCGTGCTACCGGGATGTCGAACCACCAGATGTTGCGATTGCGGTTCAATTCGGTGAAATGGCAGTTGTTGACGCCAAGCACAGCACCGCCGAGCTCCAGGTTTCTGCGGGCAATGGCCTGCTTTTTATCGAGTTTCATAACATTCCTACGGGATTGGATCTTCAGCGCCATGGCCTGAATACGTTGCGCATTCTCGGGGGTTGGACGGCAAACATAAAGCCCAACCTGCGCGCAGCGATGAAATGTCGCGTTAAAAATAAATGAAACTCCGTGCAAACGCTGCCGGTCAATCTTTGTGTAACGACTATGCCCTTTGAATTGTTCACAGGAGAAACACCATGAGCAGCACTGGCGATAAAGTTAAAGGCGTGACAAACGAAGCGGTCGGCAACGTCAAGCAAGGCGTCGGCAAGGCCACTGACAACACCAAACTGCAAGTTGAAGGCAAGATGCAGGAGAAGAAAGGCGAGGCACAGCAAGCGGTCGGCAAAGCCAAGGACGCGATCAAGAAAGCGGTCGATAAGTCCTGACGTGCCGCCCCTTCAAGGCACACTGAAACGGCCATCCGCGGATGGCCGTTTTTACGTCAGCCGTCCCGGTTAAAACAACGAAATTGTTTCAGAGTCGCCAAGTAGGCTACTTTGATGTAGAAAACGGCCCCTGAGTCGCCCCGACTTCAACCTTTTTGCGGCGAAAGGAGACGCTAATGATTTTCCCGGACATGAAAGGTCTGCCCCTGCACCACGTGATGGTGCGTACGGTCAAAGAGTTCATCGACGATGAAATGTCGACCTACGCCTCGGCGCTGGCCTATCAAATGCTGTTCTCGTTGTTCCCCTTCATTCTGTTCCTGATTGCCCTGATCGGTTTCCTGCACCTGCCGGACTTTTTCTCCTGGCTGCGCCTGCAATCGGAACTGGTATTGCCGCCCCAGGCCCTGGAACAAGTGAACCCGGTCATTGATCAACTCCAGCAATCCAAGGGGGGGTTACTCTCGGTCGGTATCGTCATCGCCCTGTACACCGCCTCTGCCGGTGTGCGGCTGATGATGAACGCGATGAACGCCGCCTACGATGTGGTCGAGGGTCGTCCGCTCTGGAAGCGTTTTCCACTGTCGATTTTCTACACCGTCGGCATTGCTGGCATGCTGCTGGCCGCTGCCGCATTGATGGTGCTCGGGCCGCAGGTGATGGGCTGGATCGCGTCGCAGGTCGGGCTGGAAGATTTCATCGTCACGGTTTGGACCATCGCGCGCTGGCCGGTCATCGTGATCCTGATGATGGTCGCGGTGGCGTTGATCTATTACGTCATGCCTGACGTCAAACAAGAGTTTCGCTTCATCACCCCAGGCTCGGTGCTGGCCGTGGTGGTGTGGATTATCGCGTCGTTGGGTTTCGCGTTTTACGTCAAGACCTTCGCCAACTACAACGCCATGTATGGCAGTATCGGCGCGATCATCGTGCTGTTGCTGTACTTCTACATTTCCTCGGCGGTGCTGTTGCTCGGCGCGGAGATGAATGCGGTGATCGAGCATATGTCGAGCGAAGGCAAGGACCCTGGCGAAAAGGTCCCTGGCGAGAACGACGAACCCAAACAACACGTTTCGGGACTGGGACGGGACCACTCGCTCAAACCGACCTCTGACGAAGCCTGAACATGATCCGTGAAATTCTGAAAATGGGCGATGAACGCCTGCTGCGCATTGCCCCTCCCGTGCCGGCCGAAATGTTCGACAGCCCCGAGTTGTGGCAACTGATCGACGACATGTTCCAGACCATGGAAAGCGTGGGTGGCGTTGGCCTGGCCGCGCCGCAGATCGGCGTCGACCTGCAACTGGTGATCTTCGGTTTCGAGCACAGCGAACGCTATCCCGACGCCGAAGCCGTGCCGCAGACGATTCTGATCAACCCGCTGATTACGCCGTTGAGTCCGACCCTGGAAGAGGGCTTCGAAGGTTGCCTGTCGGTGCCCGGCCTGCGCGGCGCGGTGGATCGTTACCAGCACATTCGTTATGAAGGCGTTGACCCGAGGGGCCAGCCGATCGTGCGTATTGCCTCGGGGTTTCATGCGCGGGTGGTGCAGCATGAGTGCGATCATTTGATCGGTCGGTTGTACCCGTCGCGGATCAGTGACTTCACTAAGTTCGGCTTCACTGAAGTGATGTTTCCGGACCTCGACCCCAACGCCGACGACTGATCCAAGACCCGGCACATACCCCTGTGGGAGCGAGCCTGCTCGCGAATGCGTAATTTCAGTGACAGGTTCTGTGACTGACCCAGCGCTTTCGCGAGCAGGCTCGCTGCCATTTTGGTTTTGCATTGCACATCAGGATTGAGCAGGAATCAGCTCCATGGCGATCATGGGTTTGCTACGCGCGTAACGGCTCAAGCGCTCGACCATGGCGTAGGGCATTTGCGGGTCGAAATAAAAGCCGCGACGCTCGTAAAATCCGCGCAAATCCGGGTGGCAGAACAGCCACGCCGGGCTGTCGAGGTCCTTGACGGCTGCGGCGATCAGCGCCGCCGCCACGCCTTGCTCGCGACAGGCCGGATCGACAAACAACCCCGTCAACCAATGCCCGCCCGACACGGGGCGCAAGCACAGCGCGGCGACGATTTCCCCGCGCCTGGCCACCCAGAGTTGAGCATCGCGCACCGCTTTCATTGGCGATTGGTGGGCGCGGTAAAACTTGTTCATCAACGGCCATAACGGCTCGTCGAGCAAGGTGTATTGGGTGTCTGGCATGGGCTTTGGCTGTCGGTTGGCTGAGCGGGCGATTATAAAAGAACGCGAGCGGCGCGATAGGTGTATACCTGACTTCACATCCCGTATGAGTGGAGTACGTATCATGGCCAAAGGCATGGATTCAAAGAAAGCTGCGAAGAAAAAACCGGCAAAAACCGCCGATGAAAAGCGCGCGGACAAGAAGGCCAAGAAGGTGGACGTGTTCGGGCACTGAGACCTGAATCACCCTGTGGCTAAGGGGCTTTTTGTGGTGAGGGGGCTTGCCCCCGTTGGAGCGCGAAGCGCTCCCCTGCGGTTGACCTGAAGAATGGTCATCGCCTTTGCGACTGCTGCGCAGCCGAACGGGGGCAAGCCCCCTCGCCACAAATGCTTAACCAACACACTCTGACGACCTAACCAAATAATCTGCAAGATTTCCCCACGCTATTGCACAGAGAGGGACAAGTCCCGTTCTGAGCAAAGCCATGTCCCATTACTTCGACGCCGCCCATCGAGAAGAAATCGAAACCCTGCGCCAACGCCTGACCGCTCGCACCGAATGGCCCACCTGGTTGTTGCTGATTGGCGTGTACGCGGCCTGGTTCAGCATTGTCTTGGCCAGTGACCGGCTGGGCCTTTGGTGGAGCACGCTGTTGCTGATTCCGTTGGTGGTGCTCTGGTTGTCGGTGCAACACGAATTGCTCCACGGGCACCCCACGCGCAGGCTGGCCCTGAACAAACTCCTCGGTTACGCACCGTTTGCAGTGTGGTTTCCGTACACCCTCTATCGCGACAGCCATTTGCTGCATCACCACGACGAAGACCTGACCGTCCCCGGTCGCGACCCGGAAAGCCGTTACCTCAGCGCCGCGCACTGGCAACGCAACTCGGTGTTCAAACAGGCCCTGCACCGGCTGAACAAAACCGTGCTCGGGCGCGTCATGGTTGGCGCGCCCATGGCGTTGCAGGCCCTGGCCCGCAAAGAACTGCGACGCCTGCGCACGGGCGAGCGCCAAGCCTGGCTGATGTGGTTGACCCACAGCACGCTTACGGTGTTGATGCTGGCGTTCATCGCGCACTTCAGCGTGCTGCCGGTGTGGCATTACCTGTTGCTGATCAGCGTGCCGGCGCTGTCGATTGCAATGATTCGCTCCTACTATGAACACCGCCCGAACGCCCAACCCGAGCAACGTACCGTGCTCAATGAAGCGGCGTGGCCGTGGAGCTGGCTGTTCCTGAACAACAACCTGCACCTGGTGCATCACGACTTGCCGAGCCTGCCCTGGTATGACTTGCCCACGGCTTATCACGCACGTCGTGAGCAATGGCTGGCGCGCAGTGGCGGGTTTTTGGTGCAGGGTTATGGGCAGTTGTGGCGCCAAAATGGCGTGAAGGCGATCGACAGCCCCCAACACCCTTACCACTGACCCAAGAACACCGCCGCCCCTACAGTTGGAAATTTGTTGTCAGGAAACATGTGTATGACCCAGCACCACGCCGAACTGCTGATGTATGCCGCCCCCGAGCCCATCCGCGTGGCCAATGAGCGTTGGCTCGCGCGCATTCTCGAACACCTCGGGCATACGCGGTTGAATGCTCAAGGCTTGTCGCTGCCTCAACTCTGGCTGTCGCCCGCTCTGCTTGTCACGCAAACCTGCGGCTATCCGTTGATGACGGTTTTAAAGGGGCGGGTGCGCGTCATCGGTCGCCCGCGTTACGAACTGCCCGACGCCAGTGCCGGCAAGCATTGCAGCCTGATTCTCAGCCGAGCCGATGACTCACGCAAAACCCTTGGCGAATTTCGCCACAGCCGTGGGGTGATCAACAGCGAAGACTCCAACAGTGGCATGAACCTGTTGCGCCAGCGCCTGGCGCCGTTGCAACAGGACGGTCAATTCTTCACTGCCGTCGGCACCAGTGGCGGTCACCGCGAGAGTCTGCGCTGGCTGCGCGACCAGCGTGCCGATCTGGCGGCTATCGACAGCGTCACCTATGCCTATCTTGCGCAACACGCGCCTGAAGAGGTCAGCGGCTTGCGGGTACTCGCGCGCAGTGCTTGCAGTCCGACGTTGCCTTTCATCACGGTTGCCAGCGCTACCGACGAACGCGTCGAACTCCTGCGGCAAGTGATGAACCAGGCCCTGCGCGAACTTCCTGATGTGGTGCGAACACTGGGTTTGCCCGAAGTGCTGCCGGCAGGCGAAGGCGATTATCAGGTTGTCCTCGACTATGAGCACGAGGCTGAAAAATTGGGGTATGGCCGCTTGCGCTGAAACATCGCCGCCAGTGATCTTTTGATCGAATATTCCTATAAGTAATATAAAAATGCCTTTTAAGTCTTATTAAAGAATAAGGCTCTTGGCTAGAATCGCTCCACCGGATCACCGGACATTCAGCGACCCCTAACCCCAGGAGCCCCTATGTCCGGCGCCGACCTTTCCCATCGTCAGGTTGTTGGCAGCCTGTTCCGCGCCCACTACCCGTGGCTCTGCCTGTACCTGCGCCGTCATCTGCACGATGTAGCCAGCGTCGAAGACATCGCTGCCGAAACCTTCGCGCAGCTGCTCGAAGCTCCGGCATTGAGCGCCATCCGTGAGCCCCGCGCGCTGCTGACCACCGTCGCCCAGCGTCTGCTCTATCAGCGTTGGCGCCGGGCCGATCTGGAGCGTCGTCATGCGCAGCAAGTCGAGATCGATTTCGCCACCTCGCCCGAAGTGCTCGCGCAACTGACGCAAACCCTCAACCGTCTCGACCGCACGCTTGAACGCTTGCCGGGCAAGGTCCGGGCAACGTTCCTGTTGTCGCGAATCGATGGCCTGACCTACCCGCAAATCGCCGCCGAACTGGGCATTTCCCAGCGTTCGGTCAGCGTCTACATGACCCGCTCCCAGGCTTTGTGCGTCCAGCACAGCGCCAATGAATCCATCAATCGAACACCTTTGACCCAGAGGTCCGCATGAGATCGATCAAAACCCTGCTCGGCAGTTCGCTGCTGGCCCTGAGCCTCGTGGCTACCCACGTTCCTGCCGCCGAAAAACCCACGCCGATCCACTTTGGCGACATTGCCTGGGAAAGCGGCAGTTTCATCACCGAAGTCCTGCGACTGATCGTCGAGAAAGGTTACGGCTACCCGACCGACACCTTGCCCGGCAGCACCGTCAGCCTCGAAGCGGCGCTGTCCAAGAACGATATCCAGGTGATCGGCGAAGAATGGGCCGGGCGCAGTCCGGCGTGGGTCAAGGCCTCGGCCGAAGGCAAAGTGTTCGGCCTCGGCGACACGGTCAAAGGCGCCACCGAAGGTTGGTGGGTGCCGGAATACGTGATCAAGGGTGACCCGGAACGCGGCATCAAACCGTTGGCCCCGGAGCTGAAGTCCGTTGCTGACCTGGCCCGCTACAAGGACGTGTTCCGCGACCCTGAAGACCCGAGCCGCGGGCGCTTTCTCAATAGCCCTACTGGCTGGACTTCGGAGATCGTCAACAGCCAGAAACTCAAGGCCTATGACCTGACTGCCGACTACGTCAACTTCCGTACCGGCTCCGGTGCGGCGCTGGATGCCGAGGTGGCGTCGTCGATCCGCCGTGGCAAACCGGTGCTGTTCTACTACTGGTCGCCGACACCGTTGTTGGGCCGTTTCAAACTGGTGAAACTTGAAGAGCCGCCGTTCGATGCCGAAGCCTGGAAGACCCTGGCCGATGCCAACAACCCGCATCCGAAGGGCACCCGTTCAATGCCGGCCAGCTTGGCGATTGGCGTGTCCGCGCCGTTCAAGACGCAGTACCCGGACCTGGTGGCGTTCTTTGAAAAGGTCGACTTGCCGATTGGTCTGCTGAACCAGACCCTGGCGCAGATGAGCGAAAAACGTCAGCAACCGCGTCAGGTGGCCGAAGCGTTTTTGCGTGATCAGCCGCAGGTATGGAAGGCTTGGGTGCCGGGGGAGGTGGCGACCAAGGTGAGTGGGAGTTTGTAGGTTCTTTCTGATGTTTTTGTGGTGTTTGAGCGATAGCCTTCGCGAGCAAGCCCGCTCCCACAGATAGTGCGCTGATTTGAAATAGCGCAGAACCCTGTGGGAGCTGGCTTGCCAGCGATAGCGTCAGACCCGCCAACACCTCCCGCGCTGAATCGATTTTTGTGCAAAAAGTGCCAGCTACTGGCCGACTAGTGGCCTTGCGCAAGGCTTTGCGCTGGCTATGCTGCTCTGTAACTAACTATGTCGACCGTGCACGGTTAGTGCGCAAATTCATGCTGCCAGAGTGCGCAACTCAAGGCACCGACACTGAACAACATGGAGCCATCCGGTAAATGGAGTTACTTAGCAAAACGTTAGGTTGGCCCGACCGGGCTATCAAGAGAAGGATGCCTTGATAAGAGCGTCGCAGCAGGGACTCTCCGATTAAACATCATTTATCACCTGACAAATCCTTCCTGTGGAGGGATGCGTGCGCCTGTTCCGTGGAACGTAGTGGTGGATCTTGAAAGACCAAGAACTTTCATCAATCAAAAAAACGCGCTTAAGGTGATAGAGCCATGTTCAACCTACATCACAAGGCTGACTTGCTGGAGATCGAACGCTTCAACTGTGCATTGACCGAGACCAACGCCAAGTTGGCGGCGGTCAGTCGTTCGATGGCGATGATCGAGTTCAGCCCCGAAGGCATCGTGCTCGACGCCAACGAAAACTTTTGCGCCGCCATGGGCTACAGCGTCGAAGAAGTTCGCGGTAAACACCACCGCATTTTCTGTGAAGAAGCGTTCTATCGCAGTGAAGCCTACGCCAAGTTGTGGCGCGACCTCGCTCGTGGCGAACCGGTCAGTGGCACCTTCCTGCGAGTGAACAAGGCGGGCAAAGAGATCTGGCTTGAAGCCAGTTACATGCCGGTATTCGGACCCGATCGCCAGATTAAAAGTGTGATGAAAGTGGCCTCGGACATCTCTGGCCGAATCTATAAAGAGCACGAAGAGGAGAGCATGCTGGCGGCCATCGGGCGGTCCATGGCGGTAATCGAATTCACCCCGGACGGTCGCGTTATTACCGCCAATGAAAACTTCCTCAAAACCATGCATTACTCGCTCCACGAAGTAGTGGGTCAACACCACAGCCTGTTCTGCCACCGTGCCGAAGCCGAGTCCGCGCAGTACAAAGCGTTCTGGGCGTCACTCAATCGCGGCGAATATCACTCGCACCGTTTCGAGCGCAAAGACAAGTACGGTCATACGGTATTCCTGGAAGCGTCCTACAACCCACTGTTCGATACCAAGGGCCGGTTGTACAAAGTGGTCAAGTTCGCCAGCGATATCACTCAACAGGTCACGACCCTGCAAACCGCCGCGGAATCGGCCCACAGCACCTCGGTACAAAACGACGCCTGTGCGCAGAAAGGTTCCCTGGTGGTTCAGCAAACGGTGCAGATCATTCAGGACATTTCCCGCGACCTCAACGAAGCGGCCCTGAGCATCGATGCGGTGAGCAAGCAGTCCGACATCATCGGCACCATCGTCCAGACCATTCGCGGCATCGCCGACCAGACCAACCTGCTGGCGCTCAACGCCGCGATCGAAGCGGCCCGGGCCGGGGAGCATGGGCGCGGGTTCGCGGTGGTGGCGGATGAAGTCCGCAGCCTCGCGGCCCGAACCAGTCAGGCAACGCTGGAGATTGTCGAGGTGGTGCGCAAAAACCATGATTTGTCGCTGAGCGCGGTGTCGAGCATGCAATCGAGTTTGAGCCGAACCGGGCTAGGCGTGGAACTGGCGAACGAGGCGGGGGAGGTGATTCTGGAGATTCAGCAAGGGTCGCGGCATGTGGTGGATGCGATCAGTCAGTTCAATGAGACGTTGCAGTTGAATTGATGCTCTGAAATCGTGAGGGTCATTTTCTAACAACCAAGGGCAGTTGCGACTGCCCTTGTTTTATTACTTGCACCTGTTACTTCAATTCGTAATTGGCACTGAACGTACCCTTGAAGGTAATCGGCCGCCCAATATCATCAAGGTAACTGGCGTCAATTGTTCCTTTTTGGGTATCCAGATTCGGCCCGATGGTGACTTTCCCTGTTCCGGTCAATCTGAGTAATATTTTTCCATTGTGATACTGCAGTGTAGTAGCCCCAGCTGGAGTAAAATCCAGATCGTATTCACCAGGCTTGAGGTTTTCGGCGGCATATCCTATCTGGACATAATGTTTGTCCATGGTCGCTATAAAGCTAAGTTGATTAAATTCAACCTGTTCTGTATCAAAGTCCTTCCCGACGGGGTTTCCGTTGTAGGAGGACTTGCAATTGCAAAGACCGGTGAATGATTTGGCTTCCATGATTATCTCCTGATCCTGACTGTGACCCCGAGTGTGATCACTCGACCCATTAAACAAGCGATGTTCAATCAGCACTACTGTCAGTTCTTACAGGTATCAGGATTTTCAGATGTAGGGTAGCGAGCCGGAGGGAAGGGCGTGACACAGGACGGAGGCCTCCGTGTCCCCCGTCCAGTTGTTTGGCACTGACCAAGATGATGAATTGACCTGTAGGTGATGACTGACTGCTGTACAGGAGCAATTACCGGGTTTCAACGATGGGCAATGTTCTCCAGTGCCAGGTTCCGGGTGCGCGGCCCGAAGTAGCCGATGGTGATCATCACGATCAACATGCTGCTGACAATAAACGCCAGCACCCCCGGCGTGCCGAAGTGTTCGAGAAAGATCCCGATCAGCAAACTGCTGAACACCGTCGACAAACGGCTGAACGAATAGCAGAAGCCCACCGCCCGGGCGCGGATGTTGGTGGGGAACAGTTCGCTTTGGTAGGAGTGATAGGCGAAGCTCAGCCAGGCGTTGCAGAAGGTGATCATCACCCCACAGACGATCAGTCCGACAGCGCTGGTCTGCAGCGCGAACAGCGTGCCGAAGGTCATGGCGCCCAAGGCCGAACCGACGATCTGCCATTTGTTCTCGAAGCGGTTGGCAAACTTCACGAACAGCAGCGGCCCGAGCGGGTAGGCCAGCGTGATGATGAAGGCGTACATCAGGCTGTGGGTCACGCTCACGCCTTGGCCCGAAAGCAGCGCCGGCAACCAGTTGCCGAAACCGAAGAAGCCGATGGCCTGGAACACGTGGAAGACAATCAGCATCAACGCCCGACGACGATAGGGTGGCTGCCAGATATCGGCAAAACGGCCCGGGCCCTGAACGTCGACCGCCGCGAGTTCCGGCTCGTCCAGTGGCTTGCCCTGATCCTTCACACAACGCGCTTCGACGCCATCCAGAATCCGGCTGGCCTCATCAAAACGGCCATGCTGGGCCAACCACCGCGGCGACTCCGGCAAGCGCGAACGCAACCACCAGATGAACAAGGCAAACACCGCACTGGCCAACACCACCCAGCGCCAGCCGGACACCCCGAACGGCGCCTGCGGCACCAGCCACCAGGACATCAGTGCCACCGCCGGCACCGACAGAAACTGCACGAAAAACGCGAAGGCAAACGCCGAACTGCGCATGCGTTTGGGCACTAATTCCGAGAGGTAGGCGTCGATGGTCACCAACTCAATGCCCAGACCAATGCCCACCAGAAAGCGCATGCAGATGATGCCCAATGCCGAACTCTGCACGCCCATGGCCACGGTCGCGATGGTGTACCAGATCAGCGCAAACGTGAAGATCGCACGCCGCCCGAAGCGGTCAGCCAAAGGGCTCAGCAAGCTCGCGCCAAGGAACAGTCCAAGAAATGTCGCCGAGGCAAACGCTGCCTGATCGGAGAAACCGAACACACCCTGACTGCCGGTGGTGAAGATCCCGTCGCGGATCAGGCCGGGGCTGATGTATGCGGTCTGGAACAGGTCATACAGCTCGAAAAAACCACCAATCGACAGTAATGCCACCAGCCTCCATATCGTGGAGACGGCGGGGAGGCGGTCGATGCGGGCGGAAATCTGTGCGGCACGAACAGGGTCGATGCCGTCTGACTGAGCAGCGGCGGGGGAGTGAGCAGGCATGGGCTGATCCGATTCTTGTTGAAGAGGAAGCTTAGCCTGCTATCGGAGTTCGCGGATTGTGAATATGCGCGGTTTAATCGGCTAAACCGCTGATTTTTTGCAATATCTGTTTACGAATTAACGATTTATGCCGCTGTCGCTGCATCCGGCAGCGCCGACGCCGGCAAGCCAAACGTGCGATCGAACAACCAATTGAACGCGAAGGTGTAGCACGGGATGAAGATGATCAGCGCCAGGTCGAGGAGAAACGCCTGGACCAGGCTGATGTTCATCCACCAGGCGATCAACGGGATGAGGAACACAATCAAGGTTAGTTGAAAACCCACGGCATGGGCGATGCGCCGTTTAACGGTACGGGTGCGCGAAGGCTGGCGGCTTTCCCAGCGTTCGAACAGCGAGGTGTAGATGAAATTCCAGGTCACGGCGAGGGTGGTGATGATCACCGCCAGCGGGCCAGTGCTGCCGGGTGAAGTGCCGGACAACAGCGCCAGACCGAGGGCCGAGAAGGTCATGCCGATGACTTCATACAGCGACACGTAGACCAGTTTGCGTTTAACGCCTTGCATAGGGTTTTGCCTCTTTCTTGCGAACAAATGCCAGCAGCACTGGCGAAGGCGACAAAAGATAGCTTCAATAGAGCTGATAGAAAAAGTCAGTAGCTTTCAGTTTTATTGATAGGACGTCGGATGAACTTCAACAGCGACAGCATCGAATTGTTTCTCGCGGTGATCGAGCGCGGCTCGTTTTCCGCCGCTGCCCGGGCCTTGGGCAAAGTACCGTCGGCGGTGAGCATGGGCATCGGCAACCTCGAAGCCGAGCTCGGTTATCCGCTGTTTGACCGCAGTCATCGCGAACCGGTGCCGACCGCCATGGCCAGTGCCTTGGTGCCTCATGCCCGGCTGATTTTTGATCAGCTCAAGCAGTTGCAGGTGCATGCGGTCGAGTTGTCGTTGGGGCTGGAAAGCAAGTTATCGATCGGGGTGGTGGCGGACATCGACAAGCGCGGTTTGATGGCGGCGATCAAGGTCATTGCCGAGCGTCATCCGCTGCTGGAAATCGAAGTGCTCAGTGCGCCCCAGGATGATGTGCTGGCGATGCTTCACAGTGGACGGGTCAGCGTGTGCCTGGCATTCGCCGGGTTGAGCATGAACGTGCTGGAGCGGTTTCAGTTCGTCGGCACCGAGCGGATGATCGCCACGCTGGCGGCGGACAATCCGCTGTTCCAGGGGCAGGGTTTGTTTCTGGAAGACCTGGTGCATGTACGGCAGATCATCGTCGCCAGCCGAGACTTGCCGATCAGCGAAACCCGGCCCTTGGTGGCTGAGTCTTACTGGCGCACCGACACCTTGGCGGCGGCACTGGAAATGGTCGAAGCCGGGTTGGGCTGGGGCAACTTTCCGTTGTCGGTTGTGCAGCCGTTGCTGGACGCTGGAAGGCTCAAGCGCCTGAGGTTCAGGAACATCGAAAACGGCTTGGTGTTGCCGGTGCATGCGGTGTGGCTCAAGAGCCAGCCGCTACAGAAAGGCGCATCGGCCTTGGTCGATCTACTCAGTCACTAAAGTCTGTGGAGATCCAATGTGGGAGCGAGCCTGCTCGCGAAAGCGGTGTGTCGCTCGGCACAGGCTTATCTGACACACCGCTTTCGCGAGCAGGCTCGCACACAGGATGGTGTTTCAACCTCGAATCTTTGGGGATCAGGTGCTTTCGCGGATTTTCAGTTCGAAACCCATGTCTTCAACCGGGCGTGCCACCGAGTTGCCGGCCATCAGCGTCAGCATCTGTTCCGCCGCGCGCCGGCCGATGGCTTCGCGTGGGGTGCTGATGCTGCTCAGGCGCGGCACCATGTGCGCCGAGGCCGGCAGGTCGTTGAAGCCGAGGATCGCCACTTGCTCGGGGATCTTGATCCCGCAACGCATGGCTTCGAGCAGTGCACCCTGGGCCAGGTCGTCGTTGCCAAAGAAGATCGCATCGACGTCCGGATGGCTGGCCAGCAGTTGCAGGAACAGTTCGCCGCCCAAACCGACGGAGGACGCGCGCGGGGTCAGCACTTCGAGGTCCGGGTCATACAAGCCGGCCTTTTGCAGGGATTTGCGGAAACCTTCGCCGCGCAACAAGGTGCGTTGGTCGAGCTGCGCGCCGATGTAGGCCAGGCGTTTGCGACCGCGGGACAGCAGATGCTCGGCTGCCGTTTCGCCAGCGGCCAGTTGCGAGAAACCGACGCAATTAAGGCCCGCGCCGCTGTCCAGTTCCATCATATACACGCAGGGAATATTGCTCGCCTCGATCATCCGTCGCGAGCTTTCGGTGCGGTCGAAACCGGTCAGCAGCAAGCCGCGTGGCTGATAGGCCATGTAGTTACGCAGCAGGTTTTCTTCTTCATCGCGCGAGTAATGGAAGTTGCCGATCAGCACTTCAAAGCCCTTGGGCCGAAGAACCTGATGAATGGCTTCCAGGGTGTCGATGAACAACAGGTTGGACAGCGACGGCACCAACACCACCACCGAATGGCTCTGGGCCGAGGCGAGGGCGCGGGCGGCGGGGTTGACCACGTAGTTCAGCTCAAGCGCCGCTTTCTGGACTTTTTCCACCAGTTCGGTGGCCACGGTGCTGACACCGCGCAAGGCCCGGGAAGCGGTAATCGGACTGACGCCGGCCAGGCGCGCGACTTCATTGAGGGTAGGGCGGCCGGTGGTGCGTGTATTTTTGTCGTTTTTAGGGGAGGTCATCGGGCGGCTTGCCAAACAAAATTCAAGGCACTAAGGTAGCGCTGTCCCGAAGCAGCTGCAAATGCGTAAGCGAGTTTTGCCTGATCCTCGCTTTTTGGCGTTGGGAACGAACATGCTGCAACCCACAAAAATGACAAGAAGGCGTCGGCAACTTCTACTTTTGGTCTAGTGTCATAACTGGCAAAGGTAGCGCTGTCTGCGCGCTGAGGTGTTTCATGAATCATCCCATCACCGCCCTGGTCATCATGGGCGTTGCCGGTTGCGGCAAGACTTGCGTCAGCGAGGCCTTGTGCCAACTCAGCGGCGCGACTGCCATTGAAGGCGATACTTTCCACCCTGCCGCCAATATCGAAAAGATGAGCGCGGGTATTCCCCTGAATGACGAAGACCGTGCCGGCTGGCTCGACAGCCTGTGCGATGAACTGCGCCGCGTCGATGCCAAGGGCGAACGCCCGGTGCTGACCTGTTCGGCCCTCAAACACAGTTACCGCGAAGTACTGCGCAGTGCCTTGCCGGGCCTGGGCTTTGTGTTCCTTGAGCTGACCCCTGAAGTCGCCGCCGAGCGGGTGTCCCATCGACCGGGCCACTTCATGCCGTCGACCCTGATCGACAGCCAGTTCGCCACCCTTGAGTCGCCAGTCGGCGAACCCTTGACCCTGGCCCTCGACGCCTCGAATCACAGCGTCGACGAATTGGCTCAACAAGCTCAAGCCTGGTGGCTCAAACACGGTTTGAAACTCGCCGGTTAAGTCTTGCTCCAAGAGATAGCGCTGTCCTGATAGCTTTTGAATAATTGCTTTCATAACAACAACAAACAGGAGACACCCCCCCATGTTTGGCATGTCCCATGAAACCTTTCTACTGCTAGATGCAGTGGTCACTGTGATCGGGCTTATCTTCCTGATCACCAAGTTCAAGCTGCACCCGTTCATTGCCCTGATCATTGCCGCCGGTTTCCTCGGCCTGACTTCCGGCATGCCGGTAGGCACCATTCTCAAGGCGTTCCAGGACGGCTTCGGTGGTGTGCTTGGTTTTGTCGGGATCATCCTGGCGCTGGGCACCATGCTCGGCAAAATGATGGCCGAATCAGGCGGGGCGGATCAGATTGCCCAGACGCTGATTCGCGCGTTCGGTAAAGAACGCGTGCAATGGGCCATGATGTTCGCGGCGTTCCTGGTGGGTATTCCGCTGTTCTTCGAAATCGGCTTCGTGTTGCTGATTCCATTGGTGTTCATCGTTGCCCGGCGTACCGGCGTGTCGATCATCAAGATCGGTATCCCGCTGTTGGCCGGTCTGTCGGCGGTGCACGGCCTGGTGCCTCCGCACCCCGGTCCGCTACTGGCCATCGGCGTGTTCGGTGCCGACATCGGTAAAACCATTCTGTACGGTCTGATCGTTGCGTTGCCGACGGCCATCATTGCCGGCCCGATCTACGGCACGTTCATCGCCAAGTACATTCCCGGCCATGCTAACCAGGAACTGGTGGATCAACTGGCGCGCGAGCCACAAGCCACGACCCTGCCGAGCTTCGCCATCACCCTGATCACCGTGCTGCTGCCGGTGTTCCTGATGCTGCTCAAGACTTTTGCCGACGTGGCACTGCCGGACGGGCATTTCTTCCGCAACTGGATGGACCTGATCGGTCACCCGATTTCGGCACTGTTGCTGGCGTTACTGTTGTCGCTGTACACCTTCGGCCATCGTCAGGGCATCGGCTCCAAACAGATTCTCAAACTGCTGGATTCGAGTCTTGCGCCGACTGCGGCGATCATTCTGATCATCGGTGCCGGTGGTGGTTTCAAGCAGATGCTGGTGACCAGCGGCGTGGGTGACGTGATCGGCCACATGGCAGTGAACGCGCAGATCTCGCCGATCCTTCTGGCCTGGCTGGTAGCGGCGGTGATTCGCGTGGCAACGGGTTCGGCGACCGTGGCGACCATTACTGGCGCGGGCATCGTGGTGCCGGTGGTGGGGATGATTCCAGGTGTGAACCGTGAGCTGCTGGTGTTGGCCACCGGTGCCGGTTCGTTGGTGCTGTCTCACGTCAACGACGCGGGTTTCTGGCTGGTGAAGCAGTACTTCAACATGACCGTAGCGGAAACCTTCAAGACCTGGACTGCGATGGAAACCATCCTGTCGGTGGTGGCGCTGGGCTTCATTATGTTGTTGTCGCTGGTGGTCTAAGTACACCGCAAAACCAAATGTGGGAGCGGGCTTGCTCGCGAAAGCGGTCTGACAGTCAACATCATCGTTGAATGTCAGGCCCTCTTCGCGAGCAAGCCCGCTCCCACATTGGTGTGTGTCAGGCGTTGGTTTTTGCTACCAACCCATCCGCCCGGAACATCCCGCGAATCCCGCGTACGGCCTGACGAATCCGGTCCTGGTTTTCGATCAGTGCGAAGCGCACATGATCATCCCCGTATTCGCCGAATCCTACCCCCGGCGAGACGCAAACCTTCGCCTCGGCGAGCATTTTCTTGGCGAATTCCAGCGAGCCCAAATGTGCATAGGCCTCGGGAATTTTGGCCCAGACGTACATCGATGCTTTCGGATTTTCGACCATCCAGCCCAGTTCATGCAGGCCTTTGACCAGCACGTTGCGACGCTGGCGGTACTGCTCGGCGATGTCTTTGACGCACTGCTGATCGCCTTCGAGCGCGGCAATCGCTGCAACTTGTAGCGGAGTGAAGGTGCCGTAGTCGTGGTAACTCTTGATCCGCGCCAAGGCGTTGACCAGTTCAGCGTTACCGACCATGAAACCAATCCGCCAGCCGGCCATGTTGTAGCTCTTGGACAGGGTGAAAAACTCCACTGCGATGTCCTTGGCGCCTGGCACTTGCATGATCGACGGGGCTTTCCAGCCGTCGTAGACGATGTCGGCGTAGGCGAGGTCGTGCACCACCAAAACGTCGTACTGTTTGGCGAGGGCGATCACTCGTTCGAAGAAATCCAGCTCTACGCATTGAGCGGTAGGGTTCGACGGGAAGCCAAGGATCATCATCTTCGGTTTCGGGATCGAGCCGCGAATCGCGCTTTCCAGTTCGGCGAAGAAGTCCACGCCCGGTATCAACGGCACCGAACGCACCTGGGCGCCGGCAATCACCGCGCCGTAGATGTGAATCGGGTAGCTCGGGTTCGGCACCAGCACGGTGTCGCCCTGGTCGAGGGTGGCCAGCATCAAGTGCGCCAGGCCTTCCTTGGAGCCGATGGTGACAATGGCTTCGGTTTCCGGGTCGATGTCGACCTCGTAGCGATCCTTGTACCAATTGGAAATCGCCCGGCGCAGACGTGGAATGCCTTTGGACGTTGAATAACCGTGGGTGTCTTCGCGCTGGGCGACGGTCACCAGTTTTTCGACGATGTGCGGCGGGGTCGGGCCATCAGGGTTGCCCATGCTGAAGTCGATGATGTCTTCGCCACGACGACGGGCGGCCATCTTCAGCTCGGCAGTGATGTTGAATACGTAAGGGGGGAGTCGATCTATGCGCGCAAAGCGGCGCGGCGAACCTGGGTTAGCCATTGTTGCCTCGGATAACGTGAGCGCCCGGAACCGTCCGAGCGACGCTGGCCACTGCGGTGGCCTGTGGCGGAATGTAAGGGCTGATGTGGCACACTGTCCAGCGACTATGTGAACAATTTTTTCCGAAGGAAACGGGTTGATGGAATTTAGCAGCGGCTTCTTGCTGAGCCTTTCGCTGTGCCTGGATATCGGCGTGGCCAACATTGCAATGATCACTTTGGCGATGCAGCGCGGCTATTTTCAAGGCTTTGCGCTGGGGTTGGGGACGTGTGTCGGCGACCTGATCTACGCCGTGCTGGCTCTGGCCGGTATGACCGTTTTGCTGCAATACGAAACCGTGCGCTGGGTACTGTGGATCGGTGGTTCGGCGCTGCTGGTGTACTTCGCGGCGAAGATGATTTATTCGGCGATTCACCACGAAGCAGCGTTGGCCCAGACCGCCGAAGTCGGTCAGAACTCGCACCGCAAAGAATTTTTTCGTGGCATTTTCCTGGCGATGTCGTCGCCTAGCGCGATTCTCTGGTTCGCCGCGGTGGGCGGCACGCTGATCGCGCGTTCCGGCGGTGGTGGTGCACTCAGTTCTGCGTTGTTCCTCGGTGGGTTTCTCTGTGCCGGTCTGCTCTGGAGTGCCGGTTTGTGCTTCGCTGCGAGCCATGGCGGCAAATTGCTGGGTGACAAGTTACTGCGCTATTCCTACATGGCATCAGCGGCGATCTTCTGCTATTTCGCGGTTTACGTGATTCTATCGGGCTATAACGAGTTCATCGAAAAGGCTGCCGTCGGGCAGCTTCCATTCGTTGTAACCGTGCGAAATGGGTTTGGCTTTCTATACTCCCAGCCGAACCCCTTTTTTGTTCCAGGAGTCGAGTCATGGATGAGCAAAAACGCGTCGAAGTGGCTGAACCTCGCTTCGAACATGGACACTTCCTGCTGATTGCAGGGCTGGGTGAGCGATATACCCAGGAAACCGCGCATAACATTCCGGCGTTGTGGGAAAAATTCCTGCCCCATCTGGGCCAGATTCCGGGTCAGAAAGGTGAAGTCACCTACGGCGTCTGCTGCAATTTCGATGGTAAGGGTGGGTTCGATTACATCGCTGGGGTGGAAATCAGCAAGCTCGATGAGTTGCCTCAGGATACGTTTCGCTGGGTTGAGGTTTTGCCCCGACAATACGCGGTGTTCGAGCACAAAGGCTCTCTGGAGCACCTGCCGCAGACCCTGCAATACATCTACAAGACCTGGCTGCCAGCCTCCCACTACGTGGAGCTCAACGCTCCGGAACTGGAGCGATACAGCGCGGACTTCAACCCGGCGCGTAAAACCGGCAAGCTGGAAATCTGCGTACCGGTCGAAGCCCGGCGGTAATCAAACAATGAGGCGACGGATTTACGATCCGCCGCCTCGTTTTCATCTCTGTTTTGCCTTGTTGGTCCGACGCGTGCGCATCAGGTCGATGCCCAGGGTGATAAAGCCGAAAGTACTGATGCCCAACACCATCAACAGGCCAATCTCAACGCTGCTCATAAGCGGTTTCCCTCAAGGGTAGTCAGAGACACGCCCTACAAGTAGCCGCCCGCGAAGCCAAAGAAAAGCGCTTATACGCAGGCTTTACGCTGCACCTGCGGATCGATATGCAGACCTTATTCAATTATGCTTTCGGCTCTTTCTTCTGCTGATTTTCGAGTTGCCATGAACACCCTCATTCGTAACGTCACCGCCGCCGACCTGGAACGCTGCTACGCCATCGAAACCGTCGCCTACGAAGGCGACGAAGCCGCCACTCGGGAAAAAATCGCCACCCGCATCGCCACCTGGCCAGAGGGCTTTATCGTGGCTGAAGTCGATGGCGTTGTAGCCGGTTTCGTCAATTCCGGTGCGGCGTTTGAGGTGGAAATGTCGGACGAAGCGTTCAAGGAACTGATCGGCCACGACCCGGCAGGTCCCCATGTGGTGATCATGTCGGTGGTGGTGCATCCGGATTATCAGGGGCTTGGCTTGGCAAAGCGCTTGATGGGTGAGTTCATCGAGCGGATGCGCGCGATGGGCAAGGCCAGCATCCACCTGATGTGCAAGGAACGGCATGTTCCGCTGTATGCCGGGTTCGGGTTTGCCTACATCAAGCCCTCGGCGTCGGATCATGGCGGGATGGCGTGGCATGAGATGATCCTCACTCTCTGAACCGGCACCCATCTAAATTGTGGGAGCGAGCCTGCTCGCGAAGAGGCCGTGTCAGCCAACCGATTTGTTGACTGATCTAGCGCTTTCGCGAGCAGGCTCGCTCCCACAGGGTTTTGTTGTGTTTGCAGCTCTGCGTTTAGTACAGCGTGTCCAGCACCCGTTTTGGCGCTTCGCGGTCGTAACTGTCCGCATCGAACTGGCCGTCATTCAGGCGCTTGTGGAAGGCGCCAGCAGAGGGCAACGCTGAGCGTGGCAGGTGCGTTTCCGGGTTCCACGCATCCGAGCGCACAAAAGCTTTCGAACAATGGAAAAACGCCGCTTCCACCGTCACCAGCAACACGGTTTTCGCCGGTTTGCCATTCACCGCAAAGCTTTCCAGCAGCGCCGGATCTGCGCTGATC
This sequence comes from Pseudomonas sp. TH15, assembly GCF_016651105.1. Lineage (GTDB taxonomy): Bacteria > Pseudomonadota > Gammaproteobacteria > Pseudomonadales > Pseudomonadaceae > Aquipseudomonas. Next base: position 462,223 of record NZ_JAEKEL010000002.1, on the reverse strand, counting down.
GTCGCGGTGCCGTTGACCCGCAACGTTTCGCCAATCCCCGGGATGATGAACAGCAGCGACACTCGCGGATCGTGCAGCACATTGCGCAAGGTATCGATGCGGTTGTTACCCGGGCGATCCGGCAGCGCCAGCGTGCGTTCGTCGATGATCCGCACAAACCCCGGTGCATCGCCACGCGGTGAATTGTCGAGGCCATCGGCGCCCACCGAGCTGACGATCACCAGCGGCGAGACGCGCACCATCGCCTGATAATCCGCGTTGAGAAAGGTGATCTGCTTGCGCACCGCACGTTCGTGGGGCAGTCCGTAAATAGCTTCCAATGCTTCGATTGAATCGATCATCGTGCATCCCTCGATGATTCAGAAAACCAAACCCATCCGCCGCTCGTAACCGATCCGGCCCTTGTACGCCTCGCCGCTGTCGACAAAGCCATATCGGGCATACAACGCAATAGCCGCTTCATTGTCGGCATCCACCGACAATTCCAGCCCTTTTATTTCCGGGAACGCCTGGCGCGCGGCTGTGGGCAGGGCTTGCAGGCAGGCCTTGCCGTAACCTTTGCCCTGGGCGCGTTGATCGACCTGCAAGGCGTGCAACGTGGCGCTGTGTTCATTCGCCCAGGCGGGTAAAACCGGTGGGCGCTTGAGCAGCAGGAACGCCACGGGAATCTCTTCGACCAATAAAGCAAAGCCTTTGACGCCGGGGCCGGGTTTGGACAGCAGGGTGTGCAACGCACCATGGATGTCGCCGCTAAACTTGATCTGTTCCGAATGGACTTCAATGGCCTCGACCTGTTGGCGCTGCAACGCATTCAGGCTTTCGTATGGCACAAGTAGGGCTGTCACTGGAGTGTCCTTTTCCCAATAGAAATGAGCTTCGGATTCTAGCGAGTTTGCGTTGTTGGATTATTTTTATTTCGGTTGTCGATTTGGCTTTTCGCCGAACGACTAAGGGTGTCTTCACAACAAAAAACATGGAGAACCGCCATGAATGCGCAAACCCAAATTCGCAACCTGATCGAAACCTACCGCCAGGCTGTCATCGCCAAGGACCTGGAAAAAGTCATGGCCTTGTACGCCGACGACATCGTCTCCTTCGACGCGGTCAAGGCCCTGCAATTCAAGGGCAAAGCGGCGTACCGCGCGCATTGGCAGGAATGCCTGGAAATGTGCCCCGGCCCGCACATCTTCGAATTCCATGAACTCGACATCGAGGCGTCGCAAGAAGTCGCGTTCGCTCATTGGCTGGCCCATTGCGGTGGCACCAATGACAAGGGCGAAACCCAGGCCTGCTGGATGCGCGTCACCGCGTGCTATCGGCAAGAGTCGGGGCTCTGGCAGATCATCCATGAGCACTGGTCGGCGCCGTTCGACATGATGACCGGCACTGCGCTGTTCGGCCTGCAACCCTGATCGCCCGGGCCAATTCGTCGAGCTTATTCGTCGGAAAAGCAGCCACCCCACCCAACAGCAGCCATAGTTGATCAGCCGATCACGGAGAGCCCCATGAAATACCTATGTCTGGTTTACAGCAACGAGCAGGCGCTGCACTCACTGCCCGACAGCCCCGAAGACGCCGAATGCATGGCCTATGCCGAGTCGATCCAGGGCAGCGGCCGGATGCTCGCCGCCGAGGCGCTGGAGTCGGTGCAGACCGCCACTACCGTGCGTATGCGCAACGGCAAACTATCGATCACCGATGGCCCGTTTGCCGAAACCAAGGAGCAGTTGGCCGGCTTCTACCTGATCGATGCCAAAGACCTTAATGAAGCCATCCAGGTCGCCGGCAATATTCCGGCGGCCCGGGTCGGCTGCGTCGAGGTCCGTCCCGTTCGCCAGTTGAATGTCTGAGCTGCGCACGCGGGTCGAGCAGGTCTACCGCGAAGACTCGCGGCGGATTCTCGCGACGCTGATCCGTTTGCTCGGCGATTTCGACCTCGCCGAAGAGGCCTTGCACGAGGCCTTCTTCGTCGCGGTCGAGCGTTGGCAGCGCGATGGTGTGCCGGACAATCCACGGACCTGGCTGGTGTCCACCGGGCGCTTCAAGGCCATCGACGTGTTGCGTCGGCGCGCTCGTTTCAACGCGTCGCGACCGATGTTGATCGCTCAGTTGGAAGCGCTGGAACAGGCCGACTGGAGTGACGAAGACGTGGAAGACGATCGCTTGCGGCTGATCTTCACCTGCTGTCACCCGGCACTCGCGGCCGACGCCCAAGTGCCGCTGACCTTGCGCGAAGTCTGTGACCTGACCACGGAAGAAATCGCCCGGGCCTTCCTCTCGGCGCCGGCCACCATCGCCCAGCGCATCGTGCGGGCCAAAGCGAAGATTCGTGACGCGAAAATCCCTTATCAAGTACCGTCACTGGCCGAGTTGCCCGAGCGCCTCGACAGCGTGTTACGAGTGATTTACCTGGTGTTCAACGAAGGTTACTCGGCGTCCATCGGCGCCGAACTGACCCGGGAAGATCTGACCCGCGAAGCGATTCGCCTTGGGCGCTTGTTGATGGAATTGTTGCCCGAGCCCGAGGTAATGGGGTTGCTGGCGCTGATGCTGTTGCATGAATCGCGGCGCCCGGCCCGGACCTCGGACACTGGCGAGCTGATCCTGCTGGATGAGCAGGATCGTTCTTTGTGGGACGCCGGGATGATTGCCGAAGGTTGTGCATTGGTGGAGCGGGCGCTGACTTTGCGGCGCTTCGGGCCGTATTGCCTGCAAGCGGCGATTGCGGCGGTGCATGCCGAAGCACCGACGGCGGGGGAGACCGATTGGCCGCAGATTGTTGGCTTGTATGACTTGTTGCTGCGGGCGGTGCCGTCGCCGGTAATCGAACTGAACCGTGCGGTGGCGCTGGCCATGCGCGATGGACCGTTGGCGGGGTTGACGGTGGTGGAAGGGATACTGGCGCGCGGGGAGTTGCGCGATTACCACTTGGTGCACTCGGCGCGAGCGCAGTTTTGTCGGCAGTTGGGACGGGTGGAAGAGGCGCGGGAGGCGTATCAACGGGCGCTTGAACTGACGCAGCAAGAGCCGGAGCGGCGGTTTATCGAGGGGCGGCTCAGGGATCTGGAATGATTCGGGAGGTGCTTTATGATTGCCGGCCTCTTCGCGAGCAAGCCCGCTCCCACATATGATCGCCTGTGTGCCACAGATTGTATGCACACCGAGGATCCACTGTGGGAGCGGGCTTGCTCGCGAAAGCGTCATCAGGACCGGTGATAAAGGATCAGGCCTGCTGCCGAGTCGCGGTCAACACGATCTCGCGAACACACACGTTCTGCGGCTGCTGATACGCATAAGCAATCGCCGAAGCCACATCCTCGGCACTCAACACTGTACCGCCCATGTCCTGTTTCCAGGCCTGGTAACCGGTCTTGATCGCCTCATCGGTGGTGTGGCTCAACAGCTCGGTTTCCACCGCGCCCGGTGCAATGGTGATGACCCGCACATTGTGCGGCGACAACTCTTCACGCAGGTTTTCCGACAAACCATGCACCGCGAACTTGGTGCCGACATACGCCACGTGATTCGGGAACGTCTTGCGTCCGGCCACCGAGCTGATGTTGATGATCGTCCCGTGTTTGCGCTCGACCATCCCCGCGACCACCGCGTGCACGCCGTTGAGCAAACCCTTCACATTGACGTCGAGCATCTGGTCCCACTGGGCCGGGTCCTGCTTGGTCATTTCACCCAGCAGCATCACCCCGGCGTTGTTGATCAAGGCATCCGCCGGGCCGAATTGCGCTTCAGCTTCGGCGACCGCCGCGAGCAGGGCGGCGCGGTCGGTGATGTCGACGCGGCGGCTCAGGGTGTTCGGCAGTTCCAACGCCTCCAGGCGTTCAACCCGACGGGCCAGCAGCAACAGTGGATGGCCGGCAGCGCTCAACAGCCTTGCAGCGGCTTCGCCAATGCCCGAACTGGCCCCGGTGATGATGATCAATGGCTTGCTCATGGCTAGACTCCTGAAATAAGAAAAACAAATATCTGAACGTGGGGCGCAGTATATTTACCGCCGTTCAGGCTGAAAAATGCCTTATTCCTCTGTCTGCTATCGGAATTTCCTATGGATATCCGTCATCTCAAAGCCTTCCTCACGGTGTTCGAGGAACGCAATATCACCTCGGCGGCCCAGCGGCTGTTCATCAGTCAGCCGACGTTATCCGTGACCATCAAGCAACTCGAAGAAGAAATGGGTGCCGTGCTGTTTGTACGTCAGCCCCGAGGTGTCGAGGTCAGTGACGAGGCGCGGGTGCTGTATCCGCAAGCGCGGCGGATGGTGGCCGAAGCCGAGGCCTTGAGCCGTTTGTTTCGGGGCCGGGAAAACCGTGCGCCGCTAACCTTGGGCATTGAAGGCGATATCGCAGATCGTCAGATCGAAGCCTTCGTGCGCATGGCTCATCAGGCGCTGCCCAACCTGCTGCTGACGCTGGAAGAAGGCTGTCACGGCGACGGTCGGTTGGCGGTGGAAGAGATGTGCTGCGAGGACGAATTGTTCCTGCCATTGTGGGAAGAGTCCTATGTGATGGCGTTGCCGGTCGGGCATCCGATGGCATCGGCGGAATCGGGACAGGCCTGGGCGCCGATCGATGACTGGATCACCTGCCCGCAACATCCGTCCCATCAGCGCTTGATGGCGTTGTACGGGCGTTCGCCGGAAGCGGTGGCGGGGCAAGCAGGGTCATTGAAACAGGCGCTGCACATGGTCGCCGCCGGGGTCGGTGTGGCGATGTTGCCGCAGTCGTTGGTCAGTGGGCACGAACGGGTCGTGACCCGCGCCTTGCACCTGCCGGCACCGACGCGTCGGGTCGGGTTGTGTTACGCGGCGCAGGCGCTGGAGTTGCCGGCGTTGCGGGGGTTGCATGAGTATTTTCAGGTGAATCGGCCGGTAGAGGTTGAGGCTGCATAACAAAACCAAAATCAAAAGATCTCATTCCAGCATCTTGCTCAATAGCCAACTCCCCGCCGGCCCCGGCGGATGCAGCCGTGACCACAGTGCATCGACATACACCGGTTTTGGCCAGCCCCGCACCTCCAGTTCTACCAGCGACCCGGCGCCAAACCGCCCCACCAGCCAACGCGGCAGCGGTGCCCAGCCGAATCCGCCCTGAGCCATTTCCAGCAGCATCAAGTAACTCGGCGCCGACCAGACCCGGCCCTTGGCCCGGCTTTCATACGGGTTGACGATGGTCGCCAGACGCAACTCCCGGTGCTGTCGCAACACGTCTTGATCGATCCCGCTGAGCGTCGCCAACGGGTGCTTTTGGGCAACGAACAACGCGATTTCCGTGCGCTCATCGACAGTCGAACTGACCAGGTCCGGCGGGTAACTGTCCTGCATTTCGGCAAAGGCGACTTGAGCCCGCCCCCGTTGCAGCAAGGCCACCAGGTCGTCGCATTCGGCGATCAGGCATTCAAGCTCCAGGTCCGGATAACGCTGCTCGAACGCACTCAGGGCCGCTTCGAAACGGTCGGACTGATAAGTGTCGGAAATCGCCACGGTCAGCTTCGCCTCGACCCCTTGGGACAATTGGCTGGCGGTCATTTCCAGGCGACTGGTGGCGGCGAGGATTTCTTCGGCCCGTTGCAGCATCACGTGCCCGGCCGGGGTCAGGCTGGGCTTGCGGCTGCTGCGGTCGAACAGAACCAGGTTCAGGTCGATTTCCAGGCTCGCCACGGCGGCGCTGATGGTCGACTGACTGCGCCCGAGTTTACGTGCCGCTGCGGAAAACGAACCTTGGGTCGCGGCCTGGACAAACGCGAGCAACACTTCGTGAGAGGCCATGAACTATCGCCTTGATCGATGGTTATTGGTTATGAAGTATCGGTGTGCTGACAGATCATGGCAACCACAGTCACTCAGGGAGTCTGGCCATGAACGCCAACAAATCCATTACTGAACGTATTTTCCAGGCCGTCGGTTTCGAAACGCTCGCCGTGATGATCTGCACCCCGCTGCTGGCCTGGGTCATGGACAAACCGATGGTGGAAATGGGTCTCGTCACCATGGCCATCGCCGCGCTTGCCCTGATCTGGAACGTGATCTTCAACGGCATGTTCGACCGGTTGCTCAAGCGTCTGGATATTGTGCGCAACGCCTGGGTCCGGGTGGTGCACGCGTTGTTGTTTGAAGGCGGCCTGATCGTGATGGGCGTGCCGCTGATTGCCTGGTGGCTGAGCGTCAGTCTGTGGCAGGCGTTCCTGCTGGACATCGGTGTGCTGCTGTTCTTCCTGCCATACACCTACGTTTACCACTGGGGGTATGACGTGGTGCGCGAACGCTTGCTGATCGCCCGTACGATCTAACGCTGGAATGCAAGTTGTGGCGAGGGGATTTATCCCCGTTGGACTGCGCAGCAGGCCCATCTTTTCTGGATCAAAAGAGGGGGCGCTGCGCACCCCAACGGGGATAAATCCCCTCGCCACAATGGGGCGGTGTCAGATTTAGAGAAACATCCCGCCGGAGGCTTCGACGCGTTGGCCATTGATCCATTGCGCACCCGGTGACAGCAGCAGCGCCAATGCTCCGCCAATGTCATCCGGCTGCCCGGCACGGCCCAGCGCGGTGTTTTCGGCGACCATCGCATTCACCGCCGCGTTGTCGCGAACGGTGCCGCCGCCAAAGTCGGTTTCGATCGCACCCGGCGCCAGGGTATTCACGGCAATCTGTCGCGCGCCCAGCTCTTTTGCCTGATAACGAGTGAGTACTTCAATCGCGCCTTTCATCGCCGCATAAGCACTGGCGCCCGGGAGGGTGAAACGCGCGAGGCCGCTGGAGATATTGATGATGCGCCCGCCATCGTTGATCAGCGGCAGCAGTTGCTGAGTCAGGAAGAACGGCCCTTTGAAATGCACGTTCATCAGCAGGTCGAATTGCTCCACGGTGGTTTCGGCGAAACTCACGTGCAAACCGACCCCGGCGTTGTTGATCAGAAAATCGAAGCGCTGACGATCAAAGTGTTGCAGCGCCTTTTCGACGTGTGTGCCGAACGCAGCAAAGCTTTCGCTGCGGCCGACATCCAGTTGCAGCATCACGGCTTTACCGCCGAGTGCTTCGATTTCGCTTACCAGTGCCTGGGCTTCATCGGCGCGGCTGTGGTAGGTGCCGATGATGTCGACGCCTTGCGCGGCGAGGTGCAGGGCGGCGTTTTTGCCCAGGCCACGGCTGGCGCCGGTGATCAATGCGATTTTTCGGTTCATGAGGCTTCCTCGATTGCGCTGAGTGGTGGTGATGGGCTCAGTTTATTTATCCGTCGGGAGGTGATAAACAGACTGAAATCGGAATCACTGGTCGGATCAAGCGAACAATCGAGGGTGAGCCATGAACAAACTGGAGCTGCTGCGAACCTTCGTCCGGGTCAGCGAATTGTCGAGTTTTACCCTTGCCGGTGAGAGCCTCGGCTTGCCGCGCTCGACCGTGTCCGAGCATGTGCAAGCGCTGGAAGCGTTACTCGGCACGCGCCTGTTGCAGCGCACCACGCGCAAGGTGCAGGCGACGCAGGATGGTCTGGTGTTGTACGAACGCAGTAAGGATTTGCTGTCGCACATGGACGAGATCGAAGGATTGTTTCGCCAGGACGAAGCCTCGCTGACCGGGCGCATTCGTGTCGACCTGCCAAACATTCTCGCGCGGCGCCTGATCCTGCCGCGCCTGCCGCAGTTCATGGATCGTCACCCGAATCTCGAGCTGGAAATCAGCAGCACCGACCGCCGCGTCGATTTGCTCAGCGAGGGGTTCGATTGCGTAGTGCGGATCGGCGCGCAGCCTGATCAATCGGTGGTCGCGCGGCACCTCGGCGACTTCTCGATGATCAACTGCGCGAGCCCCGCGTATCTCGAACGCTACGGAGTGCCGCAGACTCTGGAGGATCTGGCGCAGCATCGATTGGTGCATTACGTCGGCGTACTGGGTTCGCGTTCGGAAGGGTTTGTGTACGAGGAGGGCGGTCAGGTCAAACGCTTGCCGATGGCTGGCAGCGTGACGGTCAACAGCACCGATGCCTACGAATCGGCGTGTCTGGGCGGCTTCGGGCTGACTCAGGTGCCACGCACCGGCATGCAGCCGCATCTGGACAACGGCGAACTGGTAACGGTGTTGCCGCAATTCACCGCGCCGGCGATGGGCATTTCATTGTTGTATGCGCGGCAGCGACATTTGCCGCTGCGAGTGCGCGTGTTCATGGATTGGCTCGGCGATGTCATCCGCTCGACTCTCTGACCACACTCTGGACTCAAACCTTGCCGGATCTCTCTCTATTACGGCTACCGGTAGGAGCTGCCGCAGGCTGCGATCTTTTGATCTTGCGTTTGAACAACAAGATCAAAAGATCGCAGCCTGCGGCAGCTCCTACAGGGGTCAGAACAATTTGGTGAACAACCAGTACAAACTGCCCGACAACAGGATCGCCGCCGGCAAGGTCAGCACCCAGGCCATCATCAGGTTGCGGATGGTCTTCATCTGCAAGCCACCACCATTGGCGACCATGCTCCCGGCCACACCCGAAGACAACACGTGGGTGGTGGACACCGGCAGGCCAAACATGTCGGCGGCACCGATGGTCAGCATGGCCACGGTTTCGGCCGACGCGCCCTGGGCATACGTCAGGTGGGTCTTGCCGATTTTTTCACCGACCGTCACCACGATGCGCTTCCAGCCGACCATGGTGCCCAGCCCCAGTGCGATGGCCACGGCGATCTTCACCCACAGCGGAATGAAGCGCGTGGCGTTGTCGATCTGTTGCTTGAACAGTTGCAGCTTGCCGGTGGTGTCAGCGTCGAAGTTACCGACCTTGTTCTTGTCCATCAGGCGAATGGTTTCGCTGGTCAGGTACATGTCGTTACGCACGTTGCCCATGGCTTCGGCCGGGACTTTCGACAGCGAGCCGTAGCCCTTCACTTCGTTCCCGATGTTGCCGGCCAGCGAGGCGAGGGCGGGCACCAGTTGCGGCGTGACTTCCTTGCTGCGCACGTAATCGGACAGCACTGCACGCGGGTCGGCAGGTGTCGGCAGCGGTGCACTTTTCACTAGGGCTTGCTGGGTGACTTCGGCCACGGCGGCGAACTGCAACGCTTGATCGGCCGGCATGGTGCGGTTCAGCGCATACGCCATCGGCAGGGTGCCGACCAGAATCAACATGATCAGGCCCATGCCTTTCTGGCCGTCGTTGGAGCCGTGGGCGAAGGACACGCCGGTGCAGGTCAGAATCAATAAACCGCGAATCCACCAAGGTGGCGGCGCATCACCTTCCGGTGCCTTGTACAGCGCACGATTCTTGACGAACGCCCGCAGGGCCAGCAGCAACAGTGCGGCAAAGCCGAAGCCGACCAACGGCGAGAGCAGCAGCGCGTAACCGATCTTGGTGGCTTGCGCCCAATCCACGCCGCTGGTGCCATCGCGGCCATGCATCAGGGCATTGGCGACGCCGACGCCGATGATCGAGCCGATCAGGGTGTGCGACGAGGAGGCCGGCAAGCCCAGCCACCAGGTGCCGAGGTTCCACAGGATCGCCGCGATCAACAGGGCGAAGATCATCGCGAACCCGGCGGAGGAGCCGACTTGCAGAATCAGCTCCACCGGCAGCAACGCGATGATACCGAACGCCACCGCGCCACTCGAAAGCAATACACCGAGAAAATTGAAGAACCCTGACCAGGCCACCGCGAAGTTCGGCGGCATCGAGTTGGTGTAAATCACCGTGGCCACCGCGTTGGCGGTGTCGTGGAAGCCGTTGACGAATTCAAAACCGAGGGCGATCAGCAGCGCCACGCCCAGCAGCAGAAACGGTGTCCAGGTGGTTACCACCGTGCCGAGTTCGTGCATGTCGTGCATCAGGCTGTAGGCGGTGAACAACAACCCGCTGGCCAGCACCCCGAAGAAAATCACGAAGGTGAACAGGCCGGGTTTTTTATCGAAGTGCGGTCTGGCGCTGCGGGCAGGCGCCTGACCAGCGGACAAGGAAGGAGTAGCCATCACGGACAATCCTGAGTGAGGAAGGAGTATCGCCCATGATCGTTTCAAAATATGACAGAGAGACTGCGGTGGGTCAGGGTTTGGCGGATTAGCCCAACCACTGATCTGTTGACCCCATCCCTAAGCTCAGGAGGGGAAGTTGATTAAAGTGAGCTCTGTGTGGCGAGGGGGTTTACCCCCGTTGGGTTGCGAAGCGGCCCCAAAACCAGCCACCGCGGTATATCAGGTACACCGCGTGCAAGGATTTACGACTGCTTCGCAGCCGAACGGGGGCAAGCCCCCTCGCCACAGAATTTCTGTCAGCACAATGGATCTGTGGTGGGCAAGGGTCAGTAATCGCCTCTTTTGCGGAACGCCCAGCGCCCGGCAATCACGGTGAACGTCGCCACCAGCGCGACCAATATCCAGAAGCCTTCCTGCCCAACCGCGCCCACCGAGGTGAGCTCTTTGTGGCGAGGGGATTCATCCCCGCTGGGTTGCGAAGCAGCCCCAAAACCAAACACCACGCTGTTTCAGGTGTACCGAGTGAACCGGATTTACGGCTGCTTCGCAGCCGAACGGGAGCAAGCTCCCTCGCCACAGAATTTCTGTCAGCACAATGGATCTGCGGTGGGCAAGGGTCAGTAATCGCCTCTTTTGCGAAACGCCCAGCGCCCGGCCAGCACGGTAAACGTCGCGACCAATGCCACCAGAATCCAGAACCCTTCCGGGTCGCCCGAGAGCGGGATCCCGCCGACGTTCATGCCAAAAAAACCGGCAATGATGTTGATCGGCAATGCCAGCACTGTCACCACCGTCAGGGTGAACAACGTGCGGTTGCTCTGTTCGTTGAGGTTGGCCGCGATTTCTTCCTGCAACAGCTTGATCCGTTCACCGAGGGCCGTGAGGTCGTTGATGATCAGCGCAAACTCCTCGGTGGACTTGCGCAACTCCTTGACGTCCTCCTTCTGCAACCATTGCGGCGGACGGTTGAGCAGGCGCAATAGCGACCCCGGTTCAAGTGCCAACAACCGCTGCAACCGCACCAGTACCCGGCGATTGGCGCCCAGCTCAGCACGGTTGGTCGACAGCCGCGAAGACAACAACTCATCTTCGATCTGATCGACACTCTGGCTGGTCTTGCGCACGATCTGCGTCAGCACTTCGCCCTGATCGCGCAGCAGGTGCACCAGCAACTCCAGCGGTGAGCGAAAGCATTCCCCGGCCTTCACCGAAGAACGCAGCTTGTCCACCGAGTGCAACGGTTGCAATCGCGCGCTGATGATCAGCTTGCTGCGGGCGCAGACCCATAGCGTCGAGACATCCGAAGACACCATGCTGCTGAGGTTGAACACCACGTCGTTGACCACCGCCAGCAACGCCGAGTCGACATGCTCGATGCGGGTCGAGCGCGAACCTTCGTGCAGCGCCTCGAAAAACTCCTCGGGCAATTCCAGATGGCTTTTCATCCAGCGCTCGCACGCGGCGTGGGCCAGGTTCAGGTGCAACCAGAGGAATTCGTCGTTGTCTTCGGTGTGTTGCAAGCATCGCAGGGCTTCGGCCGAGTCGATCTCCCGGCCGCGCTCACCGGGACGAAAACGGAAGCCGTAAAGCAGGCCGAACAAGTCAGTGTCGCGATGGCTTTGGTCGATGCTGTGGTTCATGAGGTCTCGCTGAGAGGAAGCGCCTGTCGCGGGTTCACAGGTTCACTTGGGCCGCATCTTCGCAATGTCACATGACGTTTGTGTGACAGCAAAATGACGTCAAATCAGCAGCTTACCGACAGTCGGATTTTCTTCAAGAAGCGCTCTGGTACGCCGATCACGCTTAGGTTACGTTGCGCGCCTTTGGCCATGAGCCAAGGCTCGCCGACATGGATGTCCGGCAAAATTCCACGCCTTATCGGGCGTGCCTCATCCCTGTCATGAGTACCTGCGATGCTGCAAAAATCCTTGAGAGCGCAAATTCTCGCCCTGCTGAGCGGCAGTCTGCTGGCGATGTTGTTGATCGCGCTGGCCTGCTTCCACTTCCTGTCCAACGGTGTGCAAAGTTACAGCCAGTTGATCGCAGGCCCGTTGCACACTTCGCAATTGATCGATGAAGCCAACCTGCAATTCAAGGTGCAGGTTCAGGAGTGGAAAAACGTTCTGCTGCGCGGCAAACAGCCGGCGGACCTGGACAAATACTGGCAGCAATTCGAGGACCGTCAGCGCGACGTGCAGGGCATTCTCGGCGAACTGGCCGGGCAGAAAGGTCTGGATAGCCAACTCAAGAGCAGCATCGAACGCCTGCGTGACGAACATCGTCAGTTGGGCAACGCCTATCAGAAAGGTCGTGATGCCTATGTTGCTGCCGGTGCCGATCCAGCCGCTGGCGACAACGCGGTCAAGGGTATGGACCGCACCACCAGCGATCAGATGAGCGAGTTGGTCGGCGAACTGCGCAAGCACGGCACCGAGCAGTCGGCATTGATCAGCGCCAGTGCCGATCGCACGGTGTTGTTGGGGATCATCGTGATGCTCGCGTCCGGGCTGCTGATCGGGCTGTTGAGCTTGTGGCTGATCAACCGAAACCTGGTGGACCCGATTCGCAAACTGATCGACTACGTGGCACAACTCAGCCAGGGCAAATTCGCCGAACGCGTGGCCAGCGACCGTCAGGATGAGTTGGGCAATCTTGCTGCGGCCGCCAACACCTTGCGCGATTTCCTTGCCGAAACCTTCACCCGTTTGCAGCGCAGTGCGTCGGACCTGGACAGCGCCAGCGGCGAGCTGAACTCCATCGCCACGTTGATGGCCAACGGCACCAACGAGCAGTTCAACCGCACCGATCAGGTAGCCACGGCGATGAACGAAATGTCTGCCACCGCGCAGGAAGTTGCTCGTCATGCAGCGGACGCAGCACGCGCGGCCGATGATGCCGACCAGTCCGCCCAGCAGGGCGAAAAAGTCATGCAGGGCACCATTCACACCATCACTCAAATGCGCGGCGAGATCGCCAACACCGCCACCGTGATCCGTCGTCTGGAAACCGACAGCGGGCGTATCGGCAAGGTGCTGGAAGTGATTCGCGGCATCGCCGAGCAGACCAATTTGCTGGCGCTGAACGCGGCGATCGAAGCGGCCCGCGCCGGTGAAGCCGGACGCGGTTTCGCAGTGGTGGCCGATGAAGTCCGCAGCCTGGCCCAGCGCACGGCGGCGTCGATCATCGAAATCAACCAGATCATCCAGACCGTGCAAACCGGCGCGGTGGACGCGGCCCAGGCGATTGAAAGCGGTCAATCGCGCAGCGAAGAAAGTGTCGAGCAAGTGACCCAGGCCGGCGCCATGCTGGAGCGCATCACCCATGCCGTGGAAGCCATCCGCGACATGAACCGCCAGATCGCCACGGCGGCCGAAGAGCAAACGTCGGTGGCCGAAGACATCTCGCGCAACCTGACCGAGATCACCAGCATCGCCAGTACCAACCTGGACCACGTGCAGCGCACTGAAGCGGCGAGCCACAACCTGCACGGGTTGTCGGGGCAGTTGAATGAAGTGACGTCGCGCCTGAGCGCGTAACCGAAAAGGCTGTGTACCGGCTTGCTTACCGAGTCGGTACACAGTTGATCTCAAGTTGCGCTGACCCTCGACGATGACCGGTTATCTATAACCGGCATTGGAGCCTTCCCATGGTCAGCATCACTTCTGTTTCGATCACTCAACCCGTCGCTACATCGGCCAGCAAAGCCGCAGTCAGCGACACCGCTGAAGAAAACTCCACCAGCGCAGTCGCTGGCACCGGCGCCAACACCGATGCACCGAAAGCAGCCAGCGGCGCCGCGCCGGCTGGCGACAGTAGCAGTTCGAGCAGCAGCACCGATTCCGATGCCGTAAAAGAGCTGCGCAAGCAGATCGCCGAACTGCAAAAGCAATTGCAGGAACAACAGCAGCAACTGCAAGCGGCTCAGGCCAAGCAAGAAAGCCCCGATGCCAAAGCCGCCGCTGTTGCCGCCGCGCAGTCGCAGCTCTCAGCCACCTCGGGCTCTTTGGAAACCGCCACCTCGGCGTTGGTGCAGGCGTTACAAGACGAAGGCAGCAGCACTTCCGGGTCGATGGTCAGCACCTCGGCGTGATGCCGATTCCCCTCACCCCAGCCCTCTCCCGGAGGGCGAGGGGACTGACTGCGGTGAATATTCGAGCTACGCCGACCTGAAATTTCGAACCGCACTCAGGCTTTGAAAACCCCCGATTTGCTCCCTTTCCCCCTCGTCCCCTGGGGGAGAGGGCTGGGGTGAGGGGGAGAAAATCTCACTGACACCAAAATTTCAAAAGCCGAACGCAAAAAGCCGCACGATTTCTCATCGTGCGGCTTCTCATATTCGCGCTATCAGGTGTCTTGCTTGTTGCTCAGCACCTTGCCGGTGGCGGCGTCGAAGTCGACGTCGAATTCTTTGCCATCAGCGGTTTTCAGCTCAACTTCATATTCATAACCATTGAAGTGGTTATCCAGATCCGTGTCAGTGATGGTCGCGCCCGGATGCAGTTTCAGAGCTTCAGCGTTCATTGATTCCAGCGGCTTGATCTTGCCGGACTTGACCAGCTCAGGGATCTGGTCGACGCGTACGTCAGCTTGGGCCAGGCCAGCGGTGAGGGTCAGGGCAGCGGCGGTAAACAGGGCAGTCAAGGTTTTCATCGGTTCAATCCTTTTGGTGTTTATCTAAGCGGTGTGCTGTTTGAGTGAGTTCAGGTTAATCAGCGCAACTTAACTCACCCTTAAAAACATCCTGGTCGATTGCGTCGTTTGTTCAATTGCCCCACATCGCAACCTCTCATGCTGTGCCTTCGATCAAAGGAGGTGCAGATGAAACGTATGTTTGCCACGTTGTACGCGCCGCTGTTCTGGGGCGGTTTCATAGGCGGCGGTGTGTGGCTGGCCAATCTTTCAACCGTGTGGCTGTTGCCGTTGTTTCTTGCGGCATTGGCCGTGTCATTCGCGGCTGAATGGGCATTGCCCTACGAGGTGTGCTGGAACCGTGCGGCGGGTGATCGTCAGCGCGACATCTTGCATGCGCTGATCAACGAAGCGTTGAGCGCATTGGGATTGCTCGCATTGCCGGGGTTGGTCGCTCTGTTGGCGATTGACGGTGTGTGGCCAACGGGCTGGCCGTTATGGCTGCAACTGGGGCTGGCGATGTTGATTGCCGATGCGGGCATCAGCCTGATGCATTACGCCAGTCATCGCGTGCCGTGGCTGTGGCGTTTGCATGCGGTGCATCACAGTGTTGAACGCCTGTACGGCTTCAACGGTTTGATGAAGCATCCGTTGCATCAATTACTGGAAGCATCGGCGGGGCTGCTGCCATTGCTGGTGCTGGGCATTCCATTGCAGGTCGCGTCGTTGTTGGCGTTCGCCATCGCCATCCAGTTACTGTTGCAGCATTCCAATGTCGACATGCGCCCCGGTTTTCTGCGCTGGATTTTCGCCTGGGCACCGCTGCATCGCTTCCATCACATGAAGTACGGGCGCGCCGGTGACGTCAATTTCGGTTTGTTCTTCACCGTGTGGGATTGGCTGCTGGGGACAGCGTTCTATACCGAGGATTACCGCATCGGCCAAGGCGATCTGGGGATTGGCAGCCGCCCGGATTTTCCCCGCGACTATGTGGCGCAATTGCTTGATCCGTTCGAGTCGGTGGCGTTGAGCCGTGAGCCGAAAGTGCCTGATGCGCTGCGCCGCTGACTCAGTCCAGCAGTTTCAGGTCGATGTGTTGCAAGGCTTGGCGCGCGGTGACGCCGAAGAGTTTTTTCAGACTGCGTGAGAAGTGCGCCGAATCGGCGAAACCTGCGTTGTGCGCGGCGGATGTCACCGGGTCGCCCGCCAGAATAGAGGCCATCGCCATGCGCAGACGTCGCCACAACACCAGCCTGCGCACTGGCAAACCGACCTGGCTGACCAACAGTCGCTGCAACTGGCTCAAGGATAAACTCGCTGTATCGGCGACGGCGCGGGCGGCGACTTTATCGGTCAGCGAAGCCTCCACCGCGACCAACGCACGTTCGATGCGCGGATCACTGCGCGAGCGACGCGGGCATTGGCGTATCGCCCGATCAAGCGCAGGCAACGTCAGTTCGGCGTTGAACAACGCATCACGCAACGTGTGCGCGGCAAACAGCAACGGTTCGGCATAAACGGTAAACAGCGGATCCGGCGCTTCAACGATTGCATGGCGCACGTTTGAGGCTATCAACAGCTGCGAGGCGCTGAGGGTTTCGCCATCGAGCAACACCGTCACCGGTCGCTCGGGGGCAAGAATGATTTGGTGAGCATAGTGAGAATGGGGCGCCGTGCGCCCCGACACGCCGTGGATCAGGCCATAGTCGTGCCCCAGCCAGAGGCGGCCTGTCCACTCGGTGTGTGTGGTCACTCAGTAACCGTTGTTCTTCAACAGCTGATCGACACTGGCGGCCGCCGGGCGTTTGTAGAACTTCAGCAGTTCGCTGGCGCGGTTGGTGAAGATGCCGTCGACGCCGGCGTCCATCACCTTCTGGTAATCCACGGCATCGTCGACCGTGTAGACGTGCACCAGCATGCCCTGATCGTGGGTGTACTGGTTCATCCAGGGTTGCACCAGATCCGAATAGCTCTGATCGCCGCCCTTGGTCAGCGCCGCCGAAGGGCCGGTGCCGATTGCGCCCTGGGCCTTGGCGTACTCGATCCATTGCTGGAATTCGGCTTTGCTTTTCGGCTCTTGCTTGGCGTAGTAAGTGGCTTTGTCCTTGTCGCCGGACTCCACGAAGGTCACTTTGGATTTCGGCTCGATACTGCCTTCACCGACCCACAGCAACAGGACCTTCGGCACGTTCGGCATTTCTTTTTGCAGCAATTCGAGGCTGCTCTTCTCGAAGGTTTGCAGCACGACCTTGCCTTTGCCCTGACCGACCGACAGCTCGCTCTTCGCCAGTTTCGAACCCGCCGGGCTCAGCCAGCCGCGATCCTGGAGTTTCTCCTTGAGGTCATGCTCGATGCCGGGGAATTGCTTTGGTTCTTTGGTTTCGATGTACAGGCCGGGCTTGTGCAGCGGATTGCCCTGGGCGATGTCGATGATTTCATCGAGGGTCAAAATCTTCAGGCCGACGTAGGCCGGACGCGCACGATCCGGGTAAGCGGCGTTGAACCAGCTACCGGCGTCGAGGGTTTTCAGTTCGGCGAGGGTGAACTGGTTGGCCGGCGCATCCTTGCGCTCAGGGAATTTGCTGGCAACGTCAGTGGTGCGTTGCAGGTTGTTGTCGTGCAGGGCGAACAGCACACCGTCCTTGCTGCGTTGCAGGTCCATTTCCAGGTAGTCGGCGCCCAAATCGCGGGCCAGTTTGTAGGAGGCGGCGGTGGATTCCGGGGCATCGAAGGACGCGCCACGGTGGGCAATCACGGCCGGATGCGGGATGCCTAAAGTGGTCGCCAGCGCGGAGGGGCTGGGCTGGCTGGCAGCCTGTGCCTGGCCGAGGCCGAGCAGCAGGCCCAGCACCAAGGCGCTTTTGGTGAAGGTAACAGGCATGGTCGAGATCCTTTCGCAGAGGTTTTCAAAGACGTCCCTTTTAACAACTGAGCGCCGCGAGCGCTATCGCAAGACCGACATAAACCGGTTTAAAACAGTTTTTTTCTGCGCTTTTGTGCGGTTCTTTGCAGTACTCTTGGCCGCGGTAGTTTCCCCAGCAGAGGGAAACCCGTTCGCCAGCCCTGCGTGTAAACCATCGATCACCGGTCCCTTTGCGACCTTTTGTGAGGTTTATCATGCGCATCACTTCCCAGCTCATCTGCCAGGCCGCCGACCAGCTCAAAGGCTTCGTTGGCCTCAATCGCAAAACCGGTCAATACATCGTGCGTTTCAGCGAAGACTCCTTCGGCATGGACGTGGCGGACGACGGCATCATTCCCACCAGCGAGTTCGTCTGGGCGCCCGGCCCGGAGCAGGCCATGACCCTCAAGCGTGAGTTGATTCAGTTGTTGCTGGATCAAAATATTGATGAGCGGATCAACATTAGCGAACCGTTGCGGGTTTATATGAATCGGCGGGAAGTGCCGGAGATTTCGGCGGTGCGGAGTTTGGTTCAGGGGTGATGTTTTTGTGGTGATCTTGCTCGCGAAGGCGTCCTTCAAAACGCTGCATCAATTAAAGTTTGAACTCATAAGCCCGCTCAACCCGACACACCCGTGTATGACACGCCGCATACCAGGTCGACCGCCCACGCTCACGAATCGCACTGTGCTCCGGGTGATGCTTCCAAGCCAGAATCGCCGCCTCACTGGCCCAGTACGACACGGTAATTCCCAGCCCGTCCTCGCCCCGGGCTGACTCAACACCGAGGAAGCCCTGTTGCTCGCGAGCCAGTTCGACCATGCGTTCGGCCGCCTCGGCGTAACCCTGATCACCGTCGGTGCGCAGGGAGGTAAAGATCACGGCGTAGTAGTGAGGTGGCGGGGTATTGGCGATCATGGCTTTTGCCTCGCACAGGCCTCGATCAATGCTCGAACCAGAGGCGGCAAAGTCCCCTTGAGCGCGGCTCGTTCCGGCTGGAACAAGGTGGCGACGAAGAACGGATGACCTTGTAATTCCACCGCCCGTAAATCCCCTATCGAATCATGACCGACGGCTGTCAGTTGATGGTTCAGCAACGCCTGTTCGAACTCCGGATTCACACCGTAGCGGCAGCGATAGCCTTCGTGAATCTCGGACTTTTCATACGCCTTGGCGATCAACGAGCCTTCAACCAGACGGATGCTGTCGACCGCTTCTACCAGCGAACACGTCAGCGGCGTGAGCAATGCCCGTGCGGCGTCGGGGGAGGTCTCACCGTGCTCGGCATCTGCCCAGCCCAGCACATTGCGGGCGTATTCCAGCACCGCATGTTGAAAACCGCCGCAGGTCCCGAGGAATGGTCGCTGTTGTTCGCGGGCAAAACGGATTGCCCGTAGCGCGCCGTTCATATCGCGATAGGGGCTGGCGGGCACACACCAGAAACCGTCGAACGTATCGAGTGGTGTATCGGCGTGAATGTGGTCAGTGGCGAGCCATTGGAATTGCACGTCCAGGCCTGAATGTTCGGCGGCCATGCCGAGGGCGACGGGGATGGCTTGATGGGCGGTGACTTGCGGGTCGTAGTCGCCGATCAGGGCGATGGAAACAGCGTCCATGGGATTTCCTTTTCTTGAGTAAGACGAAGTGCTTTTGTGGCGCAGTTGTCGGTTGCCGGGGCTCACTATAGATTGGCGTTCACGCACTCAATATTGGCGTTAACCCAATTGATCAATGCACCGACGCACTATCGGCTCGACTACCCGGACCTGGCGCTGATCCTGGCTTTGGTACGCGGCGGCTCTCTGGCCCGGGCTTCACAGCTATTGAAAGTCGACGTCTCGACGGTGTTCCGCGCCGTGCGCCGACTGGAGGCCGCGCTGGGTCAGCAATTATTCGAAAAAAGCCGTGCCGGTTACCTGCCGACCACCTTGGCGCAGACCCTGGCGGAACAGGCTGAACGCGCCGAACAGGCGCTGGACGCGGCACGCATCGGCGTCGAGCAGGGCGGTGAAGTCATCAGTGGCACCGTACGCCTGACCTGCACCGATTCAGTCCTGCAAGGTTTGTTGCTGCCGGCGCTGGCGCAGTTCATGCCGTCCTACCCGGCGCTGACCATCGAACTCAGTACCTCCAACGACTTCGCCAACCTCAGCCGCCGGGATGCCGACATCGCCCTGCGCCTGACCCGCACACCGCCCGAGCATTTGGTCGGTCGGCAATTGGCGAAGATTTCCTACCGGGTCTGCGCCAGTGCGCGCTATCTGCAAGGCGTCGACGCGGCGGATTTGTCAGCACTGACCTGGATCGCCCCGGACGACTTCCTGCCCGATCATCCGACCATTGCCTGGCGTCGTCAGCAATTGCCCGGCGTGGTGCCGGGCTATCGATGCAACAGCATGTTGTCGGTGACGGAGTTGGTGCGAGCGGGGCTCGGCGTCGCGGCGTTGCCGGACTTTCTCATCACCGACGACCTGCGGGCCTTGAGCGAGCCTTTGCAGGGTTACGACACCGCGCTGTGGCTGCTGACGCGCCCGGATTGCCGGGCATTGCGCTCGGTGGTTACGCTGTTCGATGAGCTCGGCCGGGCATTGCGTTTGCCGTGATCAGTCGCGCGGGTTCTTGTTCATGTGCTGATGCATTTCCGAGGTCAGGTTTTCGATGCGCTCGGTCAGGCTCTTGGTCAACTCGGTGAGCCGAGTGTTCTGCTCCAGCAACTCCATCAACTGTGTCGTGTTCTGTGCGGCCTGAGCCTGGCGCTCGCTGTTAGCAACCGCCAGGGCTTCGCGGTGTTGCGCGTCGGCCTCGGACTGGGCTTTATCACGTGCAGCTTGACGGGTCTGGGCCAGCAGAATCAGCGGCGCGGCATAGGCCGCTTGCAGGCTGAACGCCAGGTTGAGCAGGATAAACGGGTAGACGTCAAAGTGAGTCACGCCCGCCAGGTTGACGCCGATCCAGATGGCCACGATCAGGGTTTGTGCACCGAGAAACGTCGGCGTGCCGAAGAACCGCGCAAACGCCTCGGCGCGCAGGGCGAATGTGTCAGTGCCAAAGGTCGGGGCGAGGTGAGCGTGAGGGCGGTGGAAGCGCAGGTGGTCGACGGGAGTGGTTTCAGGTGTTGCGGGTTTTTCTGTGGTCATGATGCACTCGGCGGGGCTTGGGACGTTGCATGACTATAGCCCTGCGCCGGGTTTTATGGCCTCTCGCAGGCAAGCCTTGCTGCCACAAAATCTGTAGGAGCAAGGCTTGCCCGCGAAGGCCGCGCCTCGATTCAAACGCGTCTACACGCGCTCATTGGCAAACATGCTCACCGCCTGCACCGCTTCACTGGCGCCGTCGCGAATCTGCAAAATCACCGTCCCGGCCTGATTCGCCAATTCCACGCCCTCGGCCGCTCGGTCTCGAGTGACGTCCATGCTCTTGATCGCCTGACGGGTTTCGCTCTGAATCAAACCGATCATGTTGGAAATCTCCGCCGTCGAACCGCTGGTGCGCGCCGCCAGTTGCCGTACTTCATCGGCGACCACGGCAAAACCGCGCCCTTGTTCACCGGCTCGTGCCGCTTCAATCGCCGCATTCAGTGCCAGCAGATTGGTCTGATCGGCAATCGCGCGGATGGTGTTGACGATGGCAGTGATCTGTTCGGAGCGTTCACCCAATTGCGCAATCAATGTTGAAGACTCGGCAATGTCCTGAGCAATTTCGCGCATTTCGCTGGCAGCTTGCTGAATCACCTCAGTACCTTGCTCGGCGACTTTTCGGGTCGCCACCGAGATGTGATAAGCCGCGCTGGCACTGCGCGCATCCTGCTCATGCTGCACGACACGGGCGGTGACGTCAGATGCGAATTTCACCACTTTGCACAAGCGGCCGGCGGCGTCGTACACCGGGTTGTAATTGGCCTCCAGCCACACTGTTTGCCCGTGTTTATCCACGCGTTCAAATTGCCCCTGGAAGAATTCACCCTGGTTCAAGCGCCGCCAGAAGTCCTCATAGGCGCTGCTGTTGACCACCGCCTGCGTGCAGAACAAACGGTGATGTTTACCCTTGAGTTCCGCGAGGGTGTAACCCATGCGTGTCAGAAAATTCTGATTGGCTGTGAGAATACTGCCGTCAAGGTTGAACTCGATCACCGCCATCGCACGGTCGATAGCCTGCAACTTGGCGTTTGCCTCACTTTCCTGCTGCACCTTGGCGGTTACGTCCATGGCGTACTTGACCACTTTCACCACACGTCCCGCGTCATCCTTGATCGGGTTGTAACTGGCTTCCAGCCAGATCGGCTGACCCTTGCTGTTGACCCGTTCAAACGTGCCGGACTGGAACTGACCGTTTTTCAGACGTGACCACAACTCGCGGTACTGAGCGCTGCGGCCAAATTCCGGCGTGCAGAAGTGCCGGTGCGGCTGACCGATCACCTGTTCGGGCGCATAACCCATGGTCTTGAAGAAGTTGTCGTTGGCGCGCAACACCACGCCCTCAAGGTCGAATTCAATCACCGCCATCGAGCGATTGATCGCGTCGAGCAGGCCGGATTGTTCAGTGAGTTTGTGTTGCAGATCGTCGAGAGCCGACTTGTGGCGGTTGAAAAACATGCTCGCAGTACTCTGGAAGTAGGGAAGGTCAAGGATTCAGTCCTTATTCCCGCGCTGGCAGGCCGAATACACGGACGGCATTCGGCGGTGACTGCTCAATGCCAGCGTTCCTTGACTGACAGCCGGATACTTATACAAAACTTCATAAAGTTGTACAAGAAGGCGGTCTGTCGCAGTTTTGTATAAGTTTTCAGGCGCTAGTGTTGTCGGTCTCGGGTCGGCCAAGGGCTACGCTGACGGTGTTGCGACCCGTGTGTTTGGCGGTGTAGAGCGCTTTGTCGGCATCGTCCAGCCAGTCGAGCGCATCCTTATACGCATTTTGATACCGCGCCAAACCGATACTCAGGCTCACTCGCAACTCGGGCACCTGCGGATGGCGATATTGTTGCAAGGTCTCACGCAGTTGCTCCATCAGCATTTCGGCCTTGCTCAGTGGCAGGGTCGGCAGGATCACGCAGAACTCATCGCCACCGTAGCGCCCGGCCAGTTCGTATTCATCCAGCAGGCTTTTGAGTTCTTTGCTCAACTGCTGCAGTGCGGCATCGCCGACGATATGCCCGTAGCTGTCGTTGATTACCTTGAAATGATCGATGTCGATCAACGCCAGTGTGGCTTGGCTGTTGTGCTGGCGGCACTGCTGAAATTTCAGGTGCAGCAGGTCTTTCCATGCACCGTGGTTGAGCAGGCCGGTCAGGCTGTCGGTCCGGCTGAGCGTGCTGAGCGCGCGTTTGTGTTGGGCGAGTTTGATCGCCAAGCGATAACAGACCATGCCCAACGCCAGCGGATACAACGTCAGCATCGGCAGGCAGGCCCAGACTTGCGCTTGCGTGGTGATCAGAGTGAATTTGAAACCGAAGATCGCCCAGCCCAACAGCACCCCGGCGAGCTGGGCGAGGGCGCCCAACACGAACAAACGATGGCCGCCCGCCGCGACGTTGTTCATCGTCATCATCGAAAGGATGGTGACAGCGATGAGCGGATTGAATTGGAACGTGGCTGTCCAGAACCCGCCGAACAGCGAGTCGTACAGCAGGTTGCGGCGCTCGGCCCGATAGGGAAAAGCCGCGCGGGTCGACAGTTGATAGGCGAGGTGGGGCCAGAGTGTCCCGTTGAACAACAAAAATGCCCAGACCCAACCTGGCAGGTTCAACGGATAAAGCGCTGCACCCACACTGATACTGCCGATGCCCAGGCCGATGATCCGCGGCATGTAAATACGTCTGGCAAATGACAAGCCCTTGCCGCGATGGTTTTCCATAGTTCTCTGCGCCAGATTCATTCTGTAACACATTGTCTGGTGTTATTCAGAGCTACCGTTCATCGGTAAAGCGGCGGACATTGTCATTTATTCCAACAGGAATAATCAGTGTCCCTGGAAGCCATTTAACCAGGGCGCAGGCGTGGCACAGGCGTGATCTAGAGCTGATAGCAGGCCAGGAACATGTCCATGGCCGACTCGACCACTGTGGTTTGTACATCGGGCGAAAGGCCTGTCTGGCCCATGGAAATCTGCGGCCAGAATGCAAAGGACTTGAGCAGCCCCTGGACCTGTTGCGCGGCAAACTCCGGTGCGACCGGCTTCAGTCGGCCATCGGCCTGGGCAGCGCGAATCCACAGGGTCAGGCCTTCTTCGCGTTCACCCATGCGAGTGATCATGTTCTGGGCGCGCTCGGGGGAGTGGATGGTGGCCGCGATGGCGACTCGTGCCAGGTCGAGAAAGTTGTTGTCGCCCATCATCTGCACTTTCGCCAACAAGATCTGCCGAAGTTGGTCGCGCAGCGGCAGATCAGGGTGGTAGGACGCTTCCTGTTCGGCCGTCACCCGAGCCCATAATTGACTAAGGATTTCGGCGAACAACTCTTCCTTGCTCGGGAAGTGGTTGTACACCGTGCGCTTCGACACGCCGGCGGTGGCAGCAATCTTGTCCATGCTGGTGATTTCAAAACCGTTGGCACGGAATTCGGTAATCGCCGCCAGGATGATGGCTTCGCGTTTTCGGTCGGTCAGGCGCTGTGGAGCTGTCATAAATACGCTTCGGCAGGAAGAAGTGGGGAATTACACTCGGCAGTTTACTTGTGATCCACTTTCATGCAACCTAGAAACTACACTGTGCAGTGTAATGTTTTGTTAATCCTGCACAGTGAAAAATAGAATCTTCGGCTGATGCGTGCGTGCCTTGGCCATTTATCGTCCCAAAGCGGAAAACTGTGAATTGCGCGGTTTTTCTGGAGTCATTCAGTCATGGCCATTTCAACTTCCCCTGCGGATAACGCCTCTACGCCTGAAGCATCCCATCAGGTAGAAGGGCACTTCCGAAACCACGTCCCTGTAGAGCGCGAAGGCTTTCGCAAAACCCTGCGCATCATATGGAACATGATCTTCCACAAACCACGCAACACCCGCCCGAGCGCTGCCGTCCCGGTGCAAGCGCTGACTCGGGCGGCACTGATTGCCGCACCCAATCACAGTGTTTATCGCCTAGGCCACTCCACCGTACTGCTCAAACTGCGGGACAAATTCTGGATCACTGACCCGGTCTTCGCCGAGCGTGCGTCACCGGTGCAATGGGCCGGCCCCAAGCGTTTCCACCAACCGCCCATCAGCCTGGAAGAATTGCCACCGATTGAAGCGGTGATCCTGTCCCACGATCACTACGACCACCTCGACTACCAGGCCGTGCTCAAACTGGCGGACAAGACCAAGTACTTCCTGACCCCGCTGGGCGTCGGCGACACCCTGATCAAGTGGGGCATCGACGCCAGCAAAATCCGTCAACTGGACTGGTGGCAGGGTACTGAAGTCGACGGCATTCAATTTATCGCCACACCGTCGCAGCACTTTTCCGGTCGCGGCCTGTTCGACGGCAACAGCACACTGTGGGCCTCGTGGGTGATGATCGAAGGCCACACACGAATCTTCTTTAGCGGTGACACTGGTTACTTCGACGGCTTTAAACACATCGGCGAACAGTACGGCCCGTTCGACCTGACCCTGATGGAAACCGGCGCCTACAACGTTGAATGGCCGCACGTTCACATGCAGCCCGAGCAAACCCTGCAAGCCCACATTGACCTCAAAGGACGCTGGCTGCTGCCGATTCACAACGGCACCTTCGACCTCTCGATGCACGCCTGGTACGAACCCTTTGATCGCATCCTGGCATTGGCCTGGGAGCGGAATGTGTCGATCAGTACGCCGCAGATGGGCGAGGCGTTCAACATCGCTCAACCACAACGCGGGGATGCCTGGTGGCTGGCGGTCGAAGGGGAGAGTGGGGCGGTGGTGCAGAACGCCTGACGAGTGTTCGTGTTAGGCGAATACAACCTCAATACGCCCCTCTTTCCTTGATCGGGGGCTGACTTCACGACGATCTGCACGTCTCGCCCAAGATGTGAAAGACATTCCATCATTTTGGCCTCACTGATGCCTCGAAATTTTCCTCGCAGCATTTCGGAAAGTTTCGGCTGAGATAGCCCTAGAATTTCAGAGGCCTGAATCTGAGTGAGATGGCGTGCCTTGATGATCTCGCCGATCTTTGCCGCGAGTTGCGACTTGACCTGCATTTCACTGGCATTGGGCAATTCGAGGTCTTGGTAGACGTTGCCGCTGCCTTCTTCAATTTCTATCATTTTCTGATCCTTTCGCGTGATCCTGAGCGGCTCGACGTCTGCCTCGGATCAGATCGCTGTCGGATTGAGCGGTTTTAATCCCGTTTGTCGACTTCTTCTGAAAACAGTGCAAAACGTAAATCGCACTGCCGAAACGAACCGTGTAAATGGCGCGTAAATGTTGGTGTCGAAGTCTCCAATCAACTCCAGTACACCCGCGCCTCCGAACCCTTTCAGGGGTTTTGCATCTGGGTGCTTCAGGCCACTTTTGGCCTCGTCCAGTGCATAACCAAAAACATCCTGTACGTCTGTGGGCATCTGCTTGAGATCTTTCTTGCTACTGCAAACCCACAAGAGCGGCTTCCTTGCACTCATGCGAAAATATACCTATTTGGGAATAAAGATAAACTTGTCCTTTCAATCAGCCATCGCATAATCCCCACGCCCCGCCGTTTCCGCAGCCATCGCGTTCAGACTCGCACTTCGCCCCGGCGCAAACCCGGGAAAGAACACCAACCCCTGCGATTCAAACCGATACGCCAGCGCCAGACGCGCCGCGTCCGCCACCTCTTGCTGCGCTTCAAACCGTTGAATGTCTTCCGCCGAAACCTCGGCCTCCCGCGACAGCTGATCCACACTCCAACCCAGCATCGCTCGGGCCTGGGCGCTGTGGGCCGGGGTGAATTGGAAGAGGGTGATACGTTCCAGGGTGATTTTCATCGCAAGAGAGGCCATGGTGTTCTCCGGGCTCGAGAGTGCTGATTCAAAATATACTGTGTTTTTGTACAGTTGTTTTGATCCCGGATCAAACGCATTTTTTGATTTTTGCTATTTCGCCGTCTCCATCCAGACGGACGGTGCCTGCCCCAGCACCCGACGAAACATCGTCGAGAACGCCGCCGGGCTGTCATAGCCGAAATCCACGGCAATCCGCGTCACCGGCGTCCCCACCGCCAGCCGCGCTAGGGCCAGCACCACGCAGGCTTGTTGCCGCCATTGGCTGAAGCTCAGGCCGGTCTGTTGGCGGAACAATCGATTGAAGGTGCGCAGGCTGATGTGCAACTGATCGGCCCATTGCTGCGGCGATTGATGGATGTTCGGCTGCTGGAGAAACGTCTGACACAACCCGAGCAATCGTCTTTCGACGGGCAGCGGAATGTGCAACGGCAGATGAGCGCTGCGGGCCAGTTCATGCAGCAATAAGTCGATCAGCACACCATCGCGCCCGGCCTCGTCATACGCCAGCGGAACCTCCACCGCCTCCATCAACAAGTGCCGCATCAACGGCGAGACGCTGATCACCTGGCACCGACTCCCCAGATCGACCGCCCTCGGTTCGATATACACACTCCGCGTACTCACCCCCAGCATCAACACTTCATGGGCCACCTCGGCCGGAATCCACACCGCCCGCTGCGGCGGCACCACCCAATTGCCGTCGTGGGTGCTGACCTGCATCACCCCGGTGGCGCCGTATAGGAGTTGTGCTCGGCGGTGTGTATGACGGGGCAACACATGACCGTGAGAATAATCCGTCCCGATCGCCACCACCGGCCGTGGCGTGTCATCCAGCAGATTGATCGAAACATTGCGCATCGGAGCAGCACTCAGTGGTTGGCGTAAACACGAACATTATTGGCTGACTTGCTGAAGCAGGCCAAGCCGCATCGCCCTATCGTTGACAACTCTCTGCTAACGGACGACGCGTGATGTTCTATCTCTTACTGACACTCTTCGGCTGCATGACCGGCGTCACCGCTGTGCTGTTCGGCTTCGGCGGCGGCTTCGTCGTGGTGCCGTTGTTGTATCGCATGCTCATGGCCAGCCACGGCGCCGACGACCCCATCGGCCAATCGGCGATGCACATCGCCGTTGCCACTTCGACCTGCGTGATGATCGTTAATGCCCTGATCGCCACGGCCAAACATCACCGAGCCGGTAACCTCATTCGCCATTATCTGTGGCCGTTGGGCGGGTTTATTGCAGTGGGCTCAGTGGTCGGCGCGATAGCGGCGGTGTGGGTCAGTGGCGAGGTGATTCGCTACGCGTTCATAGCCTACCTCGGCGTGACCATTGTCGACTGCGTGCTCAGACGCGGGTTTCTCACCCAGGTCGAAGGCGTAATCCCTCGGCGACTGGGCGCCGTGGAAACGTCTGGCGGCGGTGTAGGCATTGGCGCCATCGCGACGTTTCTCGGCGTAGGAGGAAGCGTCATGACCGTGCCGCTGTTGCGCCGTTGTGGCTTGAGCATGTCGCAAGCGACGTCCATGGCCAATCCGCTGAGCGTGCCAGTGGCGTTGGCTGGAACGCTGACGTACATGGCGCTTGCCAGGTTCAGTCAGGCCGAGTTGGGCGCGTGGTTTGTCGGGTATGTGGATTTGCTGGCGTTTGCGCTGCTGACGGTGGGATCGATGCTGGGGATTCGACTGGCCACGCCGTGGATCGGTCGGATTCCGGATCGGGTGCATGCGCGTGTGTACATCGGGTTGTTGCTGATGGTGATGATCAGCATGTGCTTAAGCTGAAAGCGAAGGCGCTCGATTCCCCCGCGCAACGTCGACATAATCCGCAACGCTTCCACCGGGCACACGCCCCGTCACTCAAGGATGAAATGATGTATCGCGGATTGTTACGAATCTCCGCCATTTTGCTGCTCGTCGGTTTAGTGCTCCCGAGCCGGGCATGGGCCGACGACAGCAAGCAGGTGTACACCGGCACCCTGGGCAAAGCCGCGATCGTTATGGAAATCGACACCCGTTACAACCAGGGGCGTTACTTCTACAAAAAGTACCGCACCGACCTCGCACTGGACATCAGCAGAGAGGGCGACGCATTAGTGATGGTCGAAGGCGCTGTGATGGAAGGCGATTCGCGCCCGACGCTGCGTTTGCAGCCAAAACTCAACGGCTGGAGCGGCGAGTGGAGCAACTCGGCCGGGAAAGTCCTGAAAGTCGAGTTGCAGCCCTCCGCGCTTCCCGATGTTCCCGCCGGTGCCTTGCCCTATCTCGCCAACCTGCATGACAAATTCCCCTACGAGTACCTGCGGCTGCAAGGTCTGCAACTTACAAAGGGTAAAACCGAAACCTTCATGGGCTACACATTGCAAGTGTGGCGCGAGGCGGAGTCGGGGGTCTCGCTGTTCGAGGTCGTGTCAGGTTATTCACCGCAAGCGCGAGAGCGCATCAATCAACAGTTGATGGCGCGTTTGTGGGGATATGTGGCGGGATACTACGGCTGCCCGGGTGGTTTTTCGCAATCCAGCCAGCCGCTGTGGATGACACCGACAGTGATGAGCGTGCGCCTAACCAACGAGTTTTACTGTCAGGGCGCCGCGCACCCGAATGAAGATGTTGAATCGCTCAACTTTGATAGCCAGACAGGTAAGTTTCTGACCCTTGAGGATGTGTTGTGGGTGGGGCAGGGCAAGCCCTTTCACTTTCTGGCAGGCTACGAAGGCGCATCGGCCAAGGCCTCGGAGGATTACTACAACTATCGCTCCACAGAATTCGCCCCTTGGCTCCTCAAGCAG
This sequence comes from Pseudomonas sp. TH15, assembly GCF_016651105.1. GTDB lineage: Bacteria > Pseudomonadota > Gammaproteobacteria > Pseudomonadales > Pseudomonadaceae > Aquipseudomonas. The sequence goes on along the minus strand of NZ_JAEKEL010000002.1, from coordinate 432,996 downwards.
TTGTTGGAGCTCCATCCCAAACAAATGACCGTCATCGCCGAAGGTGAAAACGACTGCGGATACGATGAGCAGCAACCCTGGCAATTCCCATCGTGGTACTTCGGCGCAAAAGGCATCACCTTCCTGCCGTCGTATCCACATGTTGCAGCGGTGTGCGGCGTTGTCGAGTGGGGCGTGCTGCCCTATGACATAGTCAAACAGCACCCCGGCGGCGTCCCATTGCAATTGCCCTGAGTCGAAGTGCAAACAGAACCTCGATTCCTGACCACAACCCCGCCATAATCCGCACCGAATTTACCTGCGCTGACCCTCAACTGCCGGCGTGGCCTCCGCCTCTTTCAAGGAACGATCAATGGTCAAGGGACTGATGCGCCTGGCGCCGTGTGCCGCTGTGCTGTTCTCAATGCTGTCCACCGCGCACGCCGAAGATAACCGACTGGTGTTCACCGGCACGTTGGGCAAAATGCCGATCGTCTTCGAAGTCGATACCAGCGACCCGGAGCAAGTTACCGGTCGCTACTTCTATGAGAAATTTCACCGCGACCTAGAGCTTAACGGCACCTATAAAAATGACGTCTTGCTGCTCACAGAGGGCAGCGATCGTATGGAACCGGGCAAACCGTTACCGACGCTGAAACTGCAACAGATAGATGGCGGTTGGAAGGGCGAATGGCAAAATCCGAAAGGCAAAAAGCTGCCCGTACTGGTCACCGATACGCCACTTCCCGAAGTGCCAACGAATGCATTGCCGTACATCGTCAAGTTGCCCAAGACCGAGCCTTACGAATATCTGCGGCTTCAGGGCCTGAAACTCAAAACCGGTAAAAAGCAGGACTTCATGGGCTACACCCTGCAATGGTGGGAAGAGCCTGACACCAAGATGACCATGTTCAGCATCGAATCAGGGATGCCAAAAGAAGATCTGCAACGTGTTAACCAGCAGTTGCTCGGCCGCTTGTGGGACGAGGCTATCAGTTACTACGGTTGCCAGTTGCGCGGCCGCGGTTATGCCGAATTCCTCCAGGACGTCACCCCGACGTTTATCTCGCCCAGTGTCATCAGCCTGAACATCTCCACCAGCTATTACTGCGGCGGCGCCCACCCGGACTTTGGCGACTCGCCGATCAACCTCGACGTGCACACCGGGCACACCTTGTCCCTGGAAGACGTGCTGTGGGTGGGCGAGGGCAAACCACTGCTGCACGCCGACCGCGACAACGCCGGCGATACGCCTCTGACCAAGGAAGAAGACGAAGCACGCTCGCGCTACCAACGCGAAGTGTTCGTGCCGTGGCTGATCAAACAACTCACCGCGCTGTACCCCGATGAAATGAAAAAACCGGCTGAGGGCGACGAAGACAGCTGCGACTTCACCGACGAAAGCGTCTGGGGTTACTCCAACTGGCACTTCACCGCGAAGGGCTTGTACCTGGGCGCCTACTTCGCCCGTTTCCAACGGGGATGCGACTCGCCGGACTGGTCAGTGCTGCCGTACTCGCTGATCAAACAGCACCCCGGCGCGGTAAAACTGGAACTACCCAAGGGTTAATCGTTACTCCAGCCCCGGTGCTTCCCGAACAATAAAGTGATCCAGGTTCTCAATACTCGCACTGAACACCCCGAACGTTTGCTCGGGGTTTTTCTTGCTTGGCACCTGCTTCAACTCCGGCGTCACGCCATAGAAGAAACAGAACAACTCCTTCCCGCTCTCGATGGCATGCTTGATCTCTTCCAGAAACGCCTTGCGCTTGCGGTAGTTGTCGATCAGCTTCTTGCTCAAGTAAACATTCACCGAATAAGGCTTCTTCTTCGCCTCGTCCGGCGCTTTGAACCAGACCTTCTGTTCGAAATCGATGCGAAAGCTCTGGGTGTAATCCTTGATCTCCTTGATCTTGCCCCAGTAAATCAGCCCCTTGTTGTCCTGCAGATACTCGATCTTCTTGAAGAACGACCCATAAGGCGCCGTGTGCTCGCCAATCTTCAGCGGCATGCGCTTGAGCAACTCCTTATCCTCGAAGTTCGACACAAAACACTCCACCGGATGGGCGAAGACACTGGTCTTGTCCGGCGCCGACTCGCGGCTCGGGTGCTCTGCATGACTTTCCGCCGAAGTGCCTTTCGGCGCATCCCGCAGCACATCCGCCGCCACCGCCGGACTCGACGGCTTGCGCACATACTCACGCCGAGTCAGTAACAATTCCGACGGGAAATGCTCCTCGCGACTGTCATCCGTTTCCGCACCATCCGCCTCAAGCCCCGAGGCCGGCGTCTTCAAACTGACATAAGGACAATCCGCCACATGCCGCGTGCTGGGCGTGTTCTTGAAGTGCGGGGTGCGCACGTAATTCACATTCTTGGCGTTGAACGTCGTCAACACATTCGCCGCATCGAAGGCCGAACGACAGGCATCGTTGGGGCATTGGAAGTGTTCCTTGGCGGAGTCGAACTCCATCGTCTCGTCGAAATTCAAATCCCGCACGTCATAGATCGACAGCTTGTCGTCGAGGCTGAGGCAGTAGGCGAGGTCGAATTTCATGGTGGGTTCGGGTCCTTGAGTGGGGAAGGGTATTAATAGCGGGAGGCGCGGCGGGTTGCACTGACTGTTTTCTGGATGATGCGGAAACTGTGGGAGCCAGCCTGCTGGCGAATTGGTGGTATTAACTCATTACCGAATCCAGACACCCACTCAGCAGCAACACATTGAATTGTGGTGAGGGGATTTATCCCCGTTGGGCAGCGAAGCTGCCCCAAATCCAGCAAATGAGGTTAGCCAGACAAACTGCAATTATTCCTTTTCGAGTCTTCCAACGTTGTCATAAAGCCAAGCAGTGAATTCCGCTCTGTCGTCCGAATGGTGGCAACGTTGGTGACAGTTGGGGCACAACGCCACAACATTCGTGTCAAGGTCCGAACCCTTTTGCGACAGGTGCTTGACGTGATGCACTTCTAAAAACGGTTTCCCATCCTTTTCAAATGGCGCTGCTTTGCCACAACCTTCGCACTTTCCATCGGCTTGCTGACGAACCCAGCCCCTCAATTCAGGATCGCGAAAGTAAACCTTTCTAGTGGAAGTCGTTTGGATCGGTGTTTTTATCCCCTTAGGGACGTAATCAAATTGCTTTCGCTCAAATTTAGCCGCGCGTTGCTCGAGCAATGCTTCGTCCGCCGTTGGATCAGAATCTTCAAGTGTCAGAACAGTAGATGCATCAAGTGCCTTACGGATGCTGCGCGCTACATTCGCGCCAACATTCTTGGCCGGTTTGTAGCCTTCAATGCGCGTTCTACCCATTTCGACCAGCACTGTAGAGATGTTCTGCATCCGGAACTCAACAGAACCCTTAGTCCGACCGGCTAATGGGCCTTCACGCAAAATGCGATTTTCCTCAGTCTTGACGAATTTCTGACCGCTCTGCTCGCGTACCAGCATTTTGAGATAGGCGTCGACTGCCGCCTGAATCTCTACGTCACTCCAATCGCTATTACTTTTTCCGTGTCCATACAATCGCCGAGGGTTGAAAAGCCTCGGACGATACTGAGTGGCCATCACTGATGTCTACGAAATTTCCTACGACGCTGGAGGATTTTTCATTCGCGTCCTCCTAGGATGAGGGCGAGCACCGTTGCGGTAGGTATTAGCGTGTGCACTGTGAGTCGGAAAATTTAAATTTTTACTAAATAGCTTCTATATATCCAACCATCGATATGTTTATCGTTAATTTCTGCTCTGACATGGATCCAGTCAGATGTGTCGCCTTCTAAATTTTCTATCCAAACTCCCTTCTCTAAACGGGTCAGTTCGGCTGAGTTTTTGTTTGGGTCTTTTCTAAGGATTACTTCATGGCCAGTTACAATGCTCTGACCTTGGAGAAAAGCTCTTTGGCCTTTTGAGAGTGCCCGAACGGATGAGCGTATTTCTTCAGAGGTTTTTGAAACGTCTATATTATTTTGGTAAGTAGTGATCAGTGCTATCAATGCAACGATATTAAGAAATTTCTGTAATTTTTCCCAAAAAAACTAAGAAATACAGTTAGATATCGATGAGCGTCAATAGAGAGCTCAGTAAGTTTTCCCCCTCGCTCGATGACGCTAACTATTTCCTCTTCTAGTTTTGACCGGTTCGCTAGCGTTTCGGATTGGTTTTCCGCATAGGGATCAAGGTCGGGTGCTTCGGCGCTAATTTCTTTGGTTGTTCGAATGGCTTCCGACGAATGCGTCGTTAGATAATTGAATAGAAAAGAGCTCTTTTGCCTTTCGAACCACTCTGGGCCTAATTTAGATATGTCAAATTCAGTTAGTCGCACGACAGCGCTGCGAATGCTGTTGCTTACATTGGCACCGATATTACTCGAAGGTTTATAGCCCGAAATACGTTGTATGCCTAACTGCTCAAATACAGCAGAAATATTTTGCATGCGGAACTCGATTGAGCCCTTTGTTCTGCCGGATAGAGGGCCTTCACGCAGTACACGATTTACATGCGCCTTATTCATAGGTTGGCCAGTTTTTTCGCTTAAAAGCATCTGAAAGTAGGCTTCTACCGTTGCCCCAATCTCCTCTTCGCTCCAAGCGTTGATGCCAATCACAGTATCCATAAATCGTCCGAGGCTTGAAATTCCTCGAACGATACGTATTGGCCATCATAGGTGTCCAGGAAAAATCCTACAGATGAGGCTGTGCATCTGATCTTTCAATATGCGGTCTCGTCAGCTGATTGACTGTTTCGATAGTAGTAGTCTTTGCCACCATGGCTTGGCTGCCTTCTTCTCTCGTTTGGTCGGTTCATTTAATAGGTAAGGCATATCCCTTAGCCGAATCCAGCCCTCATCCTGCCAATGCAGCAAACTCAAAGACATCTCCGGCCAATCCAACAAACTCAACATTGGCCGATTTGAGTCTCCCGAATCCTCCGCATCGCGCAAGGTCGGTACTACCTCATTGGTTAGCCACTCACGCAACACCCGATTCCCCGGTACATAGTGATACACCAACAGCGCATACACACCGGACTCACTCAGCATCAAATGCTGTTCTGGTTCCCCAAAATGCTTAATCCACATGACGCGGCGCTGATCGCTATCTAGCTTGTTGACTACCCGATCATTCAGATGGAAACCCATCAAACGGCCGACATCGCGGGCGGAGAACCATGTCTGGTTTTCGAGTAGAAGGGCATGCAGAGAAAGATTGTGGCGAGAGAAGACGGTTACCGAGCATGGATCAGACATATATATGACCTCTACGTTATAGATTTTGGGAGGGCCTGACCCCAACGTAGAGCGGATTTAAGAAATCCCAACGAGCAGAGCAGTTGCCACCGACGAATTACACGTCTGTGTCACTGACCAAGCTTTCTACGTTGGGCGTTTCTTAGGCACCTGCGATGGAGCTTAGTAGTGCTCGTAGCGGGCTTCAATGGGAAGCGACTGTAAGTGCTGTAGGAGATGGAACGCTGTGACGTAGGCGTAAAAAGGATTACCAATCGCCCATAAAAAAGCCCCGATCAGATCGGGGCTTTTTGCTTTCTCGACTCGCCGACTCAGACAGCAATCGTCAAATCGTGCCGAGCGAGACTATTAGTCCCAGCTCAACGCACCACCAGTCTGATACTCAATAACCCGCGTCTCAAAGAAATTCTTCTCTTTCTTCAAGTCCATAATCTCGCTCATCCAAGGGAACGGATTCGTAGTCCCCGGATACTCTTCCTTCAACCCAATCTGCGACAGACGACGGTTAGCGATGAACTTCAGGTAGTCCTCCATCATCGCCGCATTCATCCCCAACACCCCACGAGGCATGGTATCGCGAGCGTATTCAATCTCCAGCTGAGTCCCCTGCAGAATCATCTGCGAAGCCTCTTCCTTCATCTCAGCATCCCACAAATGCGGGTTTTCGATTTTGATCTGGTTGATCACGTCGATGCCGAAGTTCAGGTGCATGGATTCGTCGCGCAGGATGTATTGGAACTGCTCGGCGACGCCGGTCATTTTGTTGCGTCGGCCCATGGAGAGGATTTGGGTGAAGCCGCAGTAGAAGAAGATGCCTTCCAGGACGCAGTAGTAGGCGATCAGGTTGCGCAGCAACTCTTTGTCGGTTTCGACGGTGCCGGTTTCGAACTTTGGATCGGAGATCGAACGGGTGTACTTCAGGCCCCAGGTGGCTTTTTTCGCGACCGATGGGATCTCGTGGTACATGTTGAAGATCTCGCCTTCATCCATGGCCAACGATTCGATGCAGTACTGGTAGGCGTGGGTGTGGATCGCTTCTTCGAAAGCCTGGCGCAGGATGTACTGGCGGCATTCCGGGTTGGTGATCAGGCGGTACACGGCCAGGACCAGGTTGTTGGCAACCAGGGAGTCGGCGGTGGAGAAGAAGCCGAGGTTGCGCATGACGATGCGGCGTTCGTCGTCGGTCAGGCCTTCCGGGTCTTTCCAGAGGGCGATGTCGGCGGTCATGTTGACTTCTTGCGGCATCCAGTGGTTTGCGCAACCGTCCAGATACTTCTGCCAGGCCCAGTCGTACTTGAATGGCACGAGTTGGTTGAGGTCGGCGCGGCAGTTGATCATGCGCTTTTCGTCGACGGCAACACGGGCGGAGGCGCCTTCGAGTTCAGCCAGGCCTTCGGCAACGTCGAGGTTGTCCAGGGCAGCCTTGGCACGGGCGATGGCGGCGGAGTCGGAGGCGGTCACGGCACGCGCTTCTTGGGCGGCAACGCCACCGGCGGTGTCGAGGCGGTCCATGTTGGCTTCAGTCGCGTGGCCAGCGTTGGCGCCTTTTACGGCTACTTCGCCCGTGTCTTCTTTGTCGAATTCGTCCCAGCTCAGCATGACGTGTCGTCTCCTGCGTGAGGGCCAGTTGCCCGTGTGATGGTTTTTCACACGGTCGTACCGACCGCGTTGGATCTTAAGGAATCGTTTTTTGCAGCAGCTATACGCAGGCATCAAACAGAATTTTGTACGGGTTTCCGAGAGCCTCTGACGGGCGCAGTTCGCGTTGAACGCGTCTGCGGGGCTTCAGAATGGCTTTTGATCCCTGTAAGGGAATATTGCTGACCCGATTAGGGCGGCATTATAGGGAAAAAATGCGCTCGTGGGGGAGGGCGAAAGCGCGCAGGGCGGTCGAGCGGGAGGGGGATTTGAGTCGGAGCGAGGGTTTACAGGGCTTTCGCCGATGTTGGTCTCTGAGAATTTTTTTGATTAATTTTTTCGCCGGGCTTTGGTTGCTCAAGATTTGAGCAAAAAACCGCGTTTTTCACTATATCTTGTGTTTTGCAACCCTTTTGCACGACTCCAGACACAACTGAGCCCGACCGAAGCCGGGCTGGAATCGACCCTCAATGAAGCGCTGAGAGGTCCAATTCGGTGCAGTCTCAAATCATCAATTGGTGCAGCCGTTACCCATAACGCTGTAACGCAGGATGTGGCGTTGGCCTTTGGAGTCGTCGTATTCCATTTTCATCGGAACAACTTCACACACGTTCGGGACTTCGCTCATGGACACGATGTTGGCGATGTCCAGGTGGGTGGAGTAAGTGTATTCCTCAACTACCACGGGTTTTTGCTGTGCGACATCAGTCGGGATCTCGTCTGCCATGGCGGTTGCGCACAGACTGCTGAGGGCCAGAACTAATAAAGCTTTCATTTCAAATTTACCTTTCTAAAGTCGAGAGGGGTCACGCAATCCTTTTGGGATTGCGTGTGGAACTTCAGTACTTGGTTTTTGATTAACTGCCTTCGTGGGGGCTGCAACTTGGTTAATCAGGTTTGCCTTGTTGGCGAGGCTGATTTTAGGCGTCGGGTTTACATTCATATACCCATGCTTTTGATAAACACCTTTCGCGATTCTCGTAACAATCGCCCTCAAGATCAAAAGATCGCAGGTTTCGCCAGCCCCTACGGGGGATGTGGAGGCCCGGGTTGCGTGGCTTCGAGCGGTTTAACGGGATATTCACAGCATTTTGTAGGGGCTTGTTACTACCATCGTCGAATGGTTCTATAGGCCCGGCCCGGCTACAACAGGGTCATACAAAAACAACTATTCCACCGAGGTAAGAAAGATGAGTGCGGCTTCTCTGTATCCCGTTCGTCCCGAGGTAGCAGCCAATACGCTGACTGACGAGGCGACCTACAAAGCCATGTACCAGCAGTCGGTCGTCAACCCGGACGGCTTCTGGCGCGAACAAGCCAAGCGCCTCGACTGGATCAAGCCTTTCACCACGGTGAAGCAGACGTCCTTTGACGATCACCATGTCGACATCAAATGGTTCGCCGACGGCACGCTGAACGTTTCCTACAACTGCCTCGACCGTCATCTGGCCGAGCGCGGTGATCAAATCGCGATTATCTGGGAAGGGGATGACCCGGCCGAGAGCCGCAACATCACCTACCGCGAGCTGCACGAAGAAGTCTGCAAGTTCGCCAACGCCTTGCGCGGCCAGGATGTGCACCGCGGCGACGTGGTGACTATCTATATGCCGATGATCCCCGAAGCCGTGGTCGCCATGCTGGCCTGCACCCGGATCGGCGCGATTCACTCGGTGGTGTTCGGTGGTTTCTCGCCGGAAGCCCTGGCGGGTCGCATCATCGACTGCAAATCCAAAGTGGTGATCACCGCCGATGAAGGCATTCGTGCCGGCAAGAAGATCCCGCTCAAGTCCAACGTCGACGACGCGCTGACCAACCCGGAAACCAGCAGCATCCAGAAAGTCATTGTGTGCAAGCGCACCGGTGGCAACATCAAGTGGAACCAGCATCGCGACATCTGGTACGAAGACCTGATGAAAGTGGCGGGCACTGTCTGCGCGCCGAAAGAAATGGGCGCTGAAGAAGCGCTGTTCATCCTTTACACCTCGGGTTCGACCGGTAAGCCGAAAGGTGTGCAGCACACCACCGCGGGTTATCTGTTGTACGCGGCGCTGACCCACGAGCGCGTGTTCGACTACCGTCCGGGCGAAGTCTACTGGTGCACCGCCGACGTCGGTTGGGTCACCGGCCACACCTATATTGTCTACGGCCCGCTGGCCAATGGCGCGACCACCCTGCTGTTCGAAGGCGTGCCGAACTACCCGGACATCACCCGGGTGGCGAAGATCGTCGACAAGCATAAGGTCAACATCCTCTACACCGCGCCGACCGCCATCCGCGCGATGATGGCGTCGGGCAAGGCTGCCGTTGAAGGCGCCGATGGCAGCAGCCTGCGTCTGTTGGGGTCGGTCGGTGAGCCGATCAACCCGGAAGCGTGGGATTGGTACTACAAGAATGTCGGCCAGTCCCGTTGCCCGATCGTCGATACCTGGTGGCAGACCGAGACCGGCGCCACGCTGATGAGCCCGCTGCCGGGTGCGCACGCACTCAAACCGGGTTCAGCGGCTCGACCATTTTTCGGCGTGGTGCCAGCGTTGGTGGACAACCTGGGCAACATCATCGAAGGCGTCGCCGAGGGCAACCTGGTGATTCTCGATTCGTGGCCAGGCCAGGCGCGCACGCTGTATGGCGACCATGACCGCTTCGTCGATACTTACTTCAAGACGTTCCGTGGCATGTATTTCACCGGTGACGGTGCTCGTCGCGACGAAGACGGTTACTACTGGATCACCGGTCGTGTGGATGACGTGCTTAACGTTTCTGGCCACCGGATGGGCACTGCCGAAATCGAAAGCGCCATGGTTGCTCACCCGAAAGTCGCTGAAGCGGCAGTGGTCGGTGTGCCGCATGACATCAAAGGGCAGGGCATCTATGTCTACGTCACCTTGATCGGTGGCGAAGAGCCAAGCGAGCAATTGCGCCTGGAGCTGAAAAACTGGGTGCGTAAGGAGATCGGACCGATTGCTTCGCCGGATGTTATCCAGTGGGCGCCGGGGCTGCCGAAAACCCGTTCGGGCAAGATCATGCGCCGGATTCTGCGCAAGATTGCCACGGCTGAATACGACGGGTTGGGGGATATCTCCACCCTGGCGGATCCGGGCGTGGTGCAGCATTTGATTGATACGCACAAGACCATGAACGTCGCGTAAGTAGCAGGTTGAAGTGCTGGAAAGCCCCGTTCGGTGTAGGCCGGACGGGGCTTTTTTGTGTCTGTTGGTTTTGTAGTGGCTGGATGGGCCTCATCGCTGGCAAGCCAGCTCCCACAGGGTTTGTGGTGTGTTGGGGGTTTCAGTTAATGCGCAAATTTGGGTTGGCTGGACTGGCGTCATCGCTAGCAGGCTAGCTCCCACAGGTTTTGTGGTGTGTCGGAAACTTCAGCTTTACCGCAAATCCCTGTGGGAGCTGGCTTGCCAGCGATAGCAATCTGTAAGGCGCCGATGTAGCCGACTGTCAGAAACCGAAACCACCCAACCAATAATTATCGATCTGCGTCGTAAGACATTTCCCACTGTTACCCCGTCCCAAGAAAGTAACTGAATGTGTAACCGCCCGCCCCGATCCGGGGCATTGGGAAACGCAAAGCCCCGGATCAGGGCCTCTCAACCCCCTCCGAAAAATTAGACATCACGCTGCGCTTGCCGGATTAGAAGGGTTTGCCAATAATAGGCCCGCAATTTGCAGCATAGATCGGTTCACTATCTTTTGCTCTTGCATGAAATTGCGAGGCTGTCAACGTGCCCAGGCGGCATTCTCAGTGCATCTGTAATTTGTTGTCGCATTGAAGAAATATCGGCTTCCGGCCTGTCGTTAGAATGCCGATCACTCGCTCGTCGTTGCTCGCGTTGAAATCAACGTGGGTTTCCAGGACGCAGCACCGCATTCCGGTTTAACCCATTCGCATATTGGGCCTGTGCTCACTCTGCCGTTTTTGCCCTTTACCGATGGAGTCCCAAGATGAAGAAACTTGTGCTGCTTGGCGCCCTGGCACTGTCCGTGCTGTCCCTGCCGACCTTCGCCGATGAAAAACCTCTGAAAATCGGTATCGAAGCTGCTTACCCTCCGTTTGCCTCCAAGGCGCCGGACGGCAGCATTGTTGGTTTTGACTACGACATCGGCAACGCCCTGTGCGAACAGATGCAGGTCAAGTGCGTCTGGGTCGAGCAAGAGTTCGACGGTCTGATCCCGGCACTTAAAGTGCGCAAGATCGACGCGATCCTGTCGTCCATGTCGATCACTGAAGATCGCAAGAAGTCTGTGGACTTCACCAACAAGTACTACAACACCCCGGCTCGCCTGGTCATGAAGGCCGGCACTCAAGTCAGCGAAGGCTTGACTGAGCTCAAGGGTAAGAACATCGGCGTACAACGTGGTTCGATCCACGAGCGTTTCGCCCGCGAAGTCCTGGCTCCGCTGGGTGCCGAGATCAAGCCTTACGGTTCGCAGAACGAAATCTACCTCGACGTAGCTGCCGGCCGCCTCGACGGTACCGTGGCTGACGCAACCCTGCTGGATGACGGCTTCCTGAAAACCGACGCCGGCAAAGGTTTTGCCTTCGTTGGCCCGGCCTTCACCGACGTCAAATACTTCGGCGACGGCGTAGGTATTGCAGTTCGTAAAGGTGACGCACTGAAAGACAAGATCAACGGTGCGATCGCTGCCATTCGCGAGAACGGCAAGTACAAGCAAATCCAGGACAAGTACTTCGCCTTCGATATCTACGGTAAGTAACACGTCCCGGCGACAAGTCCGAAATGGCGCAAGCAACAGGATCTCTGAGGTTTGCGCCATTTTTTCATCCCAACTTTCGAGGACCTGAATCATGTTGAAAGGCTACGGGGCTGTCATCCTCGATGGCGCATGGCTGACGCTTCAGCTCGCCTTGTCGTCCATGGTCTTGGCCATTGTTCTGGGTCTGATCGGCGTTTCGCTGCGTCTGTCCCCGATCCGCTGGCTGGCTTGGCTGGGCGACCTGTATTCCACGGTGATCCGCGGGATTCCCGACCTGGTGCTGATCCTGCTGATTTTCTACGGTGGTCAGGACTTGCTCAACCGCGTCGCACCGATGCTCGGCTTTAACGACTACATCGATCTGAACCCGTTGGCCGCCGGTATCGGCACCCTGGGTTTCATCTTCGGTGCGTACCTGTCCGAAACCTTCCGTGGCGCCTTCATGGCGATCCCCAAAGGTCAGGCAGAAGCCGGCATGGCGTACGGCATGAGCAGTTTTCAGGTGTTCTTCCGGGTGTTGGTGCCGCAGATGATTCGTCTGGCGATTCCAGGTTTCACCAACAACTGGCTGGTATTGACCAAGGCGACCGCGCTGATTTCGGTGGTGGGCCTGCAAGACATGATGTTCAAGGCCAAGCAGGCGGCAGATGCCACCCGCGAGCCTTTCACCTTCTTCCTCGCAGTGGCGGCGATGTACCTGGTGATTACCAGTGTCTCGTTGCTGGCATTGCGTCACCTTGAGAAGCGCTACTCGGTAGGCGTAAGGGCGGCTGATCTATGATCTTCGACTACAACGTCATTTGGGAGGCCCTGCCGCTGTACTTCGGCGGCCTGGTGACCACCCTCAAGTTGCTCGCGCTGTCGCTGTTCTTTGGTCTGTTGGCGGCGTTGCCGCTGGGGCTGATGCGCGTCTCCAAGAACGCAGTCGTCAACATGAGCGCCTGGCTGTTCACCTACGTGATCCGCGGCACGCCGATGCTGGTGCAGCTGTTCTTGATCTACTACGGTTTGGCGCAATTCGAAGCGGTGCGTGAAAGCTTCATGTGGCCGTGGCTGTCCAGCGCAACGTTCTGTGCGTGCCTGGCTTTCGCGATCAACACCAGCGCCTACACCGCTGAAATCATCGCCGGCAGCCTGCGCGCTACGCCGAACGGTGAGATCGAAGCGGCCAAGGCCATGGGCATGTCGCGCTACAAAATGTACAAGCGCATCCTGTTGCCGTCGGCCCTGCGCCGGGCGCTGCCGCAGTACAGCAACGAAGTGATCATGATGCTGCAGACCACCAGTCTGGCGTCCATCGTGACCCTGATCGACATCACCGGCGCGGCGCGAACGGTCAACGCGCAGTTCTACCTGCCGTTCGAGGCGTACATCACCGCGGGCGTGTTCTACCTGTGCCTGACCTTCATTCTGGTGAAGCTGTTCAAGCTGGCCGAGCGCCGCTGGCTGGGCTATCTGGCCCCGCGGAAGCACTGATATGGAACGCATCGATCATTCATTGCCGTGGAGTCACCTGGGCAGCGAACGCCAGATTTCGGTGTTCCGCTTCGGCCGCGGCGAGCGCAAGGCTTACATTCAGGCCAGCCTGCACGCCGATGAACTGCCGGGGATGCGTACCGCTTGGGAGCTGAAAAAGCGCCTGACCGAACTCGAAGCCCAAGGCTTGTTGAACGGCGTCATTGAACTGGTGCCCGTGGCCAACCCGCTGGGCCTCGGCCAATTGCTGCAAGGCAATCATCAAGGGCGTTTCGAGGCAGGCAGCGGCAAGAACTTCAACCGGGATTTCGTCGAGCTCAGCGCGCCAGTGGCCGCCGAACTGGAAGGGCGCCTGGGGGATGATCCTCACGCCAATATTCGCTTGATTCGCCAGGCCATGAGCGACGCCTTGGCGGCATTGCCACCGGCGGCGAGTCAGCTACAAGGCATGCAGCGCGTCTTGCTCAGCCATGCCTGCACGGCTGACGTGGTGCTGGATTTGCATTGCGATGCCGAAGCGGCGCTGCACATGTACGCGTTGCCGCAACACTGGCCGCAATGGCGTTCGCTCGCCGCACACCTGAATGTGAAAGTGGGCCTGCTGGCGGAAGACTCCGGCGGCAGTTCCTTTGACGAAGCCTGTTCGCTGCCGTGGCTGCGTCTGTCGCGCCACTTTCCGGATGCGCAGATTCCACTGGCGTGCCTGGCGACTACCATTGAACTGGGCGGTCAGGCCGATACCACTCGCGCCGATGCCGTAGCGTACGCCGAAGGCATTCTGGCGTTCCTCGCCGAGCAAGGCCTGATCAGCGGCGAATGGCCGAAACCGGCCCAGGACGCGTGCGAAGGCATGCCGTTTGAAGGCACTGAATTGTTGTTCGCACCGCACCCGGGTGTGGTGAGTTTCCTGCGTAAACCCGGTGAATGGGTTGAAGCTGGCGATGAGATTTTCGAAGTGATCGATCCGTTGGCGGATCGGGTCAGCACGGTGTGTGCTGGTACGTCCGGGGTGCTGTTTGCCATTGAACGGCTGCGTTATGCCCAACCCGGTTTCTGGCTGGCCAAGGTGGCGGGGCGCGAAGCGCTGCGTCACGGGCGCTTGCTCAACGACTGACTGACTGTTTTTGTGAGAACCGACCGCATGTACAAACTTGAAGTCCAAGACCTGCATAAACGCTATGGCAGTCACGAAGTGCTCAAGGGCGTGTCCCTGAAAGCGGCGGCTGGCGATGTGATCAGCATCATCGGCTCCAGTGGCTCCGGCAAAAGTACTTTCCTGCGCTGCATCAACCTGCTTGAGCAGCCACACGCAGGCAGGATTCTGCTCAATAACGAAGAGCTGAAACTGGTCGCCAACAAGGAAGGCGCGCTGAAAGCCGCCGACCCGAAACAGTTGCAACGCATGCGTTCGCGCCTGTCGATGGTGTTCCAGCATTTCAATCTGTGGTCACACATGACCGCGATGGAAAACATCATGGAAGCGCCGGTCCACGTGCTCGGCATGACCAAGGCCGAAGCTCGCGAAAAGGCTGAGCACTACCTGAACAAGGTCGGTGTGGCGCATCGCAAGGACGCTTACCCGGGCCACATGTCGGGCGGCGAACAACAGCGCGTGGCGATTGCCCGTGCGCTGGCGATGGAACCTGAGGTGATGCTGTTCGACGAACCGACCTCGGCCCTCGATCCGGAACTGGTCGGTGACGTGCTGAAAGTCATGCAAGCCCTGGCGCTGGAAGGCCGGACCATGGTGGTGGTGACGCACGAAATGGGCTTTGCCCGTGAAGTGTCGAACCAACTGGTGTTCCTGCACAAAGGTGTCGTCGAAGAGAGCGGCAACCCGCGTGAAGTACTGGTCAATCCACAGTCCGAACGCTTGCAACAATTCCTCTCGGGCAGCCTGAAGTAATCGCTCCCGTTACGCACCAAATTAGGTCATGCTGCGCACCGCGCGCCAGATGGTCTAATTTGGTTGCAGCCGCCTTCGGCCTTTAACACTGTTTTAGTTTCGGATTGCCCGCCATGACTGCCCATCGAATTGGTTTCCTGATTTGGCCCAGCACTAAAGCTCTGACGCTTGCGCTGGCTGAGGAGGCCTTGCGTGTTGCTCAGCGTGTGCATCCAGACGTTGTCTACGAACTGTCGTTCTTGCAGGCCGAACCGCCGACCGAAGGCGCCTGGCAATTGCCCGGTGAGCCTTGGGCCGGCAAGCTCGAAAATTTCCAGAAGTTGTTTTTGCTCGCCGATGAGCCGCCGACCGCACTTGCGCCGGCCCTCAGCAGTTCGCTCAAACAACTGGTGCGTGCCGGTTGTGTGATTGGCGGTTTGTCCGCTGGTGTTTATCCGTTGGCGCAGTTGGGTTTGCTCGACGGTTATCGCGCGGCTGTGCATTGGCGCTGGCAGGACGATTTCGCCGAGCGTTTCCCGAAAGTCATCGCCACCAGTCATTTGTTTGACTGGGATCGCGATCGCTTGACCGCGTGCGGCGGCCTGTCGGTGCTCGATTTGCTGCTGGCCGTATTGGCCCGCGATCACGGCGCCGAACTGGCCGGTGCGGTCTCGGAAGAACTGGTGGTCGAACGCATCCGTGAAGGCGGCGAACGCCAGCGCATTCCACTGCAAAACCGCCTCGGCTCCAGCCATCCGAAGCTCACCCAAGCGGTGTTGCTGATGGAAGCCAACATCGAAGAACCGCTGACCACCGACGAAATCGCCCAGCACGTCTGCGTGTCGCGTCGGCAGTTGGAACGGATCTTCAAGCAATACCTCAACCGTGTGCCGAGCCAGTACTACCTGGAGCTGCGCCTGAACAAGGCCCGGCAGATGTTGATGCAAACCAGCAAGTCGATCATCCAGATCGGCCTGTCCTGTGGCTTCTCTTCGGGGCCGCACTTCTCCAGCGCCTATCGCAACTTCTTCGGTGCCACGCCGCGGGAAGATCGCAACCAGCGGCGCAGCAGCAGCCCGTTCGAGTTGTCGTCGGTACCTTCAGAGCGTGGTTGATCGCCGCGCGTTATCTTTCGGTCTATTCGTCGACCTCCGAACCTTCGGAGGTTGAAATCTCTATTTCTGCCCACTCGACGGTGCTTTCGATTCCAAAGTGCATGCCGTGTTGTTTGAAGTAGGCGGTGAGGACTGTCTGGCTGTGCGCATCGAAAGGGTTGCCGCGTAAATTGATCGATTCGGCTAGCTTTATCGGCAGTTCGAGAATGTCACTGGGCATCTGGGTGATCGCGTTGTCGCTCAAGTCTGCGGTGGTGAGGTGTTTGAGTTGCAGCAAACCCTCGGGGAGTTCGCTGATGCCGGTTTTGTTGAGCGTCAACGCTGACAAACGGCTCAACTGGCTCACATTGGGTGCCAGTCCCAGCGCGTTGTAGCTCAAATCGAGAAACTCCAGCTTGACCATTTCACCCAGTCCCACCACGGTTTCGGCGCTCAGACTGATGTTGCATTCGGTCAGGAACAGCGCAGTAAGATCACCCATTTTGAACACTGCCTGAGGGATGTCGCCGAGTGAAAACTCGCGAATGTTCAGCGTCCTGAGTTTGGGAAAACCGTTCAGGAATTGATCCGCACCGGTCGTGGCACCTTCTTCGCTGAACAAGCTCAAGTTCGACACATGACTGAAGTCTGCCCTCAGTGCCGGTAACTCGCCGATGATGGTGGTCGGCAGGTTGAGCTCGTACAGCGTCTCGCCATTTTCACCGAGTTCTTCGAACTCGCTTTCCCTGCGCCAGCATTCTTCGACCAGTGCCTTGAATTCATCCCGTGCCGACTGCTCCTCTGTCAGTTCGAGCAGGGTGAACGGGGCGTTGGTGAACGGGTTGATTGCCGGAATATCACCGGTCCAGGCAGCCAGATCCTCTCTAAGAGTCGAGTATTCGTTTTCCAGCCGAGTCAGTTCCAATCGGGCGTTATCCGTGAGTCCCGGTAGGCGGTAGAAAAACTGGCTGGCTTCCTGTGTGTTGAACAACGAATAAAGCTGTTTTACCCGAGTGATGTCCACCTCTTCACAGAGCACGTCGAGCGTTTCCCCGTATTGATGAAAAAGCGCTCTTATTCTGTCGCGCGTAACGCTCGAAACGGGGTTGTGGGAAAAGTCGAAACCGGAGGTGATTTCTTGCGGGTAATGGAAAAAACCCTCTGGTATTTCGCTGATCTGGTTGTCGCTGAAAACACCGTTATGCAATTTCGGATGATTCAGCAGTCCGTTTGGAAGATCGGTGATGCCGGTGTCGGCCAGGTCGATGTAGGTCAACCCGGTCATGCCGGTGATATCCGGCGCTCGCCCCAGTGGGTTGCCATATAAATCCAGTGCGCTCAGCGAAGTCAGTCCGCCCAATGTGGCCACTGCTGCGTCATCCAGGGTGATGCCGCATTCGGCCAGTACCAGTTGATTCAGATTTGGCATGAGCCCGATGGCCTGGGGCACGCTACCCAGATTGCAGCTGCGAATTTGCAGATGCTTCAGTCCGGTGAAATTGCGCAGGAAACGGTCTGTGCCGAGTACCGCACGACTGCCTTCCAGTGACAGGTGAGTGACGTGTCTGAAATCCGCGGTGAGTTGCGGCAGCTCGCCGATGATCGGCTGCGCGAAATGCAGCGGTAATTGCGCCTCGGGGCTCTCGTTGTCAAGCGTTGTGCGTTCGATCCAGCAACGCTGCAGAGCGTCCTTGAATGCCAGACGATCATTCTTCGCTTCGGAGAACGCTGCAGCATCGAACCGGGTGCCGGTCAGTGGGTGCAGCCTTGGCGTTTGTGTTGTCCAGGCGTCCAGATCAAGTCGCAGTTGCGCAAGCTCGGCGGTCAGACGCGTCAATTCCAGGCGCGGACCCGCTGGGTAGGTCATCAGCCTTTGCATGAATGCTTGCAGTTGTGCTGGCGTAAACGATGGGTTGAGCGCCATCGCCTGATGTTCAAGCACCGGAACATAAGGGTTGAACTGTCTGTAGCCTTCGCTTCCTCCGGGTAAGCGCATGATGTGCGGATCGTAAGCCGGCTTGAGTTCGCGGTGCAGTGCGAGGATTTTTTCAGATCGTCGCGGACCAGTGCATGTTCGCGGACGGCCTGCTTGAGCTTTGTGCCTGCGCCGATGTTGATGTCCAGCGCGTCGCGCGCATTGTCGGGCAGGGCCTGCAGCACGGCATTGTAGAAATCGAACGCTGCTGACAACGGCTGATCGTGTTCGTCGTAAGCCTGGTAGCGGCCATCTTCAAGCAACACCAGGGTTTTGCGCGGCACGGCATCGGCGGGGCCAATGCTGTCGCGCAGTGTGCCGTGGACGCCGTACTCGTGAACTTCGATTCGCAGGTTTTTTGGCCACCCGGGAAGACCTTCAAGTGAGTGCAGTGCCAGCCGATCAGTGTCCAGCGGTTTGCTTGAGTCCAGGTACAAACCTTCAAAGGCGCGGCTGGTGCGGACGTCTTCCATGGCCCAGCGAGACAGTTGTACCAGCCGCTTGGGCACAGATGACTGTTGAAGTGGCTGGCGTTCTTCGCCCGTGACAGTGCGCAGTATCTCCCGGGCGACGCTGGTGGGGAGGCCGGGCGTTGCGTCGATAAGCTTTTGCGAAGCTGCGTGGGTGCTGTGTTCGAGGGCGCGATAGCGTGCATCGAACAAAAGCGTACGGCGCTCGGTGGCGATGTTCGCCAAGGTTTTCCTCAGCGTGTGAGCTCGCGCCGTAGAGGATATGGGAGGGCGGCCGGGCTCTTCGTTCAATAGCGTTTTGAGCTCGCTTTCGTCGAGTTTCGACAACAGATTACTGAGCAGATCGCCCGAACCCGCCGGCGGTTCGTTCAGTTCAATCGTCGGCAGATCCTGGCGGTTGCTTTCCCAGACGGTTTCGCCTTGAGCGTTGAGCAGGCGCAGGCTCTTGTCCTCTGGCCAGGGGCAATGTTCGGTCAGCAGTTGCAACTGAGTGATCGGCTCGGCCTGGGAAAATTCGGCGGCGTCGGGGCTGTGCATCTGATCGATGAAAGTACGAATGGCTTTATCGATGTTGAAGCGTTTGAGGGTGTCTTCCAGCAGCGGTGGAAGTGGCTCGCGCTCAGCGTGAAATTTGCGCAGCACGCCTTCGTGGCAGCCGCTGCTGGTGAGTGCTTGTTCCAGCTCGGCGGGTGACAGGCTGTCGACCGTATGACCAATACGTCGCAGCAGTTTGTCGGTCGGCCAGGTCAGCGGGCGATCAAGCTCTGTTTGCCATGTGCCGCTGTGGAAGTGGTCAAGCGCAGGAAGATAGGCATCTGCGCGCGTCGGGTGATCAATTCGAAAACCAGTGGAACCTGGCTCCGGCCTGACGGCGAAGACTTTGCCGTCCAGCGGCAGTAGTCGTTTCCCTTGGCTCTGATGCAGGCCGTATTGATCCGGCAAGGAGCCTTTCGCAGGAGTAATAGTTTGTTCGTAGGGGGCGAGATCGGCTTTCCAGTAGAGGGTTTTTCCGCTCGGAGTGATGACGGGTTTGAAGCGGTCAATGAACCGCAGCACCTGTTGCGGCAGCAGGTTGCGAAACTCCCCGGCCAGGAGCATACCGCCGGCAGCAAATGTTCCCAGTTGCACAACCGATTCAACGGCGTCCATCAGATGCAAAAAAGCTTCGGATCGTTGCCCCTGCGCCCATTCGATGATGCCCTCAAAGGTCTCGTTCAGAAACTGATAGGCCATGTAACCGAGCATCAGCTCTCCGAGAAACGGCACGAACGGCGTCGCCACCAAAGCGGCGACGGTCAACAACGTTGACGCGATGTTCGTCAGCGAATCCCAGAAGGCCCAACGTGCTTTCTGATCAACCCATGCTGTGGGCACGGCGAGGTCTTTGCCGTCGTTGAGGATTTTGTTCAGCGCATCTTCGAATTGCTGCTGCCATAACGATGCATTGATGATCTCGACGCGAAACTGCAGATTGGGATTTTCAACGGCGACTTCGCGCCAGGCAGGTTTCGGATCGCCTCGTTCGTGCGGGTAATACTGAATCTGCAACAGGCGTGCTTTGAGTGTCGAGAAGAAGCGGCCGCGCTCGTTGTGAGCAATGAAGCGACTGAAAAAATGCTGATAGTCGCTTTGTCGTAGCTGCCGGGTCAGCTCGGCGGCGAATACGGCGCTGGAAGCGTATTCCTTGATCGGGTGCTCGGGATCGTTCGGCACGTAGGCGACCACTCGGCTGACGTGCTTGCTGGTATTCAGGTCGGGCGCAAACACGATAATGCCGTGCAGCTTTGAGGACAGCAGCGACAGGCTATTACTGCACAAGGTTTCGCCGTCGAGCCGCATGCCTTGCAAGCCGTCGATCAAGCCGCCGATGAGACGGAACAGATCTTCCTGAAGGTCGTTGTTCATGCGCGCGTACAACAGTGCCGATTTCAGCGCGGCTTTCTGGCTGGTTTCAACATGCAGACGCAATGTCGCTGCCACGTCGGGTCGGCTGACACCGAGATGGTGTTGCAGATGCTGTTGGTATTGCGCACCGAGATCGAGTGTCCGACACAGTTTTATGAAGTCGGGTATTGATAGCGTCCGGGTGATGTCCGGGAGGGTTTTGAATTGCTCGCGCTCGTCTGGCCGGGTGATGAAGCAGGAGTCGGGCTCGAACGCATCCGCTTCGGTTTCCTGGCTCTCGAAGTTATGCCGCGCGGCGTCCAGTAAGGACAGGCTCCAGACCCGCTGGGCGCCCGTGGAAAATCCGAACCAGGGATTTGTCACAGGAATGTACAGACGAACGAACGTGTTGTTGACGTCGAGAGTCAGGCCGAATTGATCCTTGATGGCTGCTGTCAGCAACGGCGCGGCAAAGGCGTCGACATCCTTGAGATCGGCCAGCAGGCGATCCACCTGGTTCTGCGCTGTCCAGTGCTGCGCATTCAGTGCGCCCAAATCAACATGATGCTGACGAGGAGAGGTTGCCAGCCCAGGCTCAGGGTGTGGCGCTTTGCGCCGCAATGCATCGCGTCGCGATGCAGAAGCGCTGGCCAGCCAATCGGGTGTGGCGTGATGCAGGTGCAGAAAATGCGTGTCGTCGTGCGCCGTGTCGAAATCGTCGAGACGGGCGGTAGATTGAAGCGGTTGTGACAGGTTCATACGCTCATCCATTAGCGTGTGGTGAGCGCCCAGCAAATCAGAAAAAATGATCATGTGCGGTACATAGTTACCGCACATTGAATTCATTGATCAAATACAGTGAAGCCACCGCAGATCTCTCTGGGCAGTTTAAACTGCGCCTTTGCGACGGTATATGTCGCATTGCCGTAAACCCGGCTGAAACCGGGGTTTGCGCTATAAGAAGTTGTCGCTTGGCGGCAAGGCCGGGCTGAAAACTGTCCTTACAATCCCCTCATCGCTCGCCAGTTTCAGGCGAGTGTTCCTCATCAGGAGACTCCGATGTCCGTTGAGCACGCTGCGGTACAACGCGCCGATTTCGACCAGGTAATGGTTCCCAACTACGCGCCTGCCGCATTCATCCCTGTGCGTGGTGCCGGTTCCCGCGTTTGGGACCAGTCTGGCCGCGAGCTGATCGACTTCGCCGGCGGGATTGCCGTTAACGTATTGGGCCATGCGCACCCGGCGCTGGTCAGTGCATTGACCGAACAGGCGAACAAGCTGTGGCACGTGTCCAACGTGTTCACCAATGAGCCGGCCCTGCGCCTGGCGCATAAGCTGATCGACGCCACTTTTGCCGAGCGCGTGTTCTTCTGCAACTCGGGCGCCGAAGCCAACGAGGCCGCCTTCAAGCTGGCCCGTCGCGTCGCGTTCGATCGTTTC
This sequence comes from Pseudomonas sp. TH15, assembly GCF_016651105.1. GTDB lineage: Bacteria > Pseudomonadota > Gammaproteobacteria > Pseudomonadales > Pseudomonadaceae > Aquipseudomonas. The sequence continues at coordinate 411,184 of NZ_JAEKEL010000002.1, read as the reverse complement.
GGCAGCGAGAAGTACGAAATCATCGCCGCGCTGAACAGCTTCCACGGCCGCACCCTGTTCACCGTGAACGTGGGTGGCCAGTCGAAGTACTCCGACGGCTTCGGTCCTAAAATCACCGGCATCACCCACGTTCCTTACAACGATCTGGCGGCTCTTAAAGCTGCCGTTTCCGATAAGACTTGCGCCGTGGTGCTGGAACCGATCCAGGGCGAGGGCGGCGTACTGCCGGCCGAGCTGGCTTACCTGCAAGGCGCCCGCGAGCTGTGCACCGAGCACAACGCGCTGCTGGTGTTCGACGAAGTGCAAACCGGTATGGGCCGCAGCGGCAAGCTGTTCGCCTACCAGCATTACGGCGTGACCCCGGACATCCTGACCAGCGCCAAGAGCCTGGGCGGTGGTTTCCCGATCGCGGCGATGCTGACCACCGAAGCGTTGGCCAAGCACCTGGTCGTCGGCACCCACGGCACCACTTACGGCGGCAACCCGCTGGCGTGCGCTGTCGCAGAAGCCGTGATCGACGTGATCAACACCCCTGAAGTGCTGAGCGGCGTCAACGCCAAGCACGACAAGTTCAAGGCTCGCCTGGAGCAGATCGGCGAGAAATACGGCCTGTTCACTCAAGTGCGAGGCCTGGGCCTGTTGATCGGTTGTGTGCTGAGCGATGCCTGGAAAGGCAAGGCCAAGGACATCTTCAACGCCGCCGAGCGTGAAGGCCTGATGATTCTGCAAGCCGGCCCGGACGTGATTCGTTTCGCGCCAAGCCTGGTGGTTGAAGACGCGGACATCGATGCAGGGCTGGACCGTTTCGAACGCGCTGCGGCGAAACTGACTCAAGCCTGATAGACCCTTCGACGCCTGACTGTTCGGGCGTCGAACCCAATTTTTTATGCCGGGCCAGATTCAATGTGGGACTGGGCTTGTTGTGGCGAGGGGGCTTGCCCCCGTTCGGTTGCGAAGCAATCGTAAATCGGTCACCTCTTTCTGACTGAAAGATCGTGGTAACTGGTTTTAAGGGCGCTTCGCACCCCAACGGGGGCAAGCCCCCTCGCCACACAAGCCCGGTCCCACATTAGTCCGAGTGTTTGCAATGACTGCCCGGTTATTTTTCCTAAAAGAGTTTTCGAGAAAGGAGTGACACCATGCTGGTGATGCGCCCCGCGCAAATGGCTGATCTGGGCGAGGTACAGCGTCTGGCTGCGGACAGCCCGATTGGTGTCACTTCCTTGCCGGATGACGTTGAACGCCTGAGCGACAAGATCGCGGCAAGCGAAGCCTCGTTTTCCGCTGAAGTCAGCTTCAACGGTGAAGAGAGCTATTTCTTTGTCCTCGAAGACATCGCCACCGGCAAACTGGTGGGCTGCTCGGCCATCGTTGCGTCGGCCGGTTATTCCGAGCCGTTCTACAGTTTCCGTAATGAAACCTTCGTGCATGCCTCCCGCGAGCTGAAGATTCATAACAAGATCCACGTGCTCTCCCAGTGCCACGACCTGACCGGCAACAGCTTGCTGACCAGCTTCTACGTGCAACGAGAACTGGTGGGCTCGCCTTGGGCGGAACTCAATTCCCGTGGCCGCTTGCTGTTTGTCGCCAGCCACCCGGAACGCTTCGCCGATTCGGTCGTGACCGAGATCGTCGGTTACAGCGACGAGAATGGCGATTCGCCGTTCTGGGATGCCATCGGTCGCAACTTCTTCGACCTCAACTACGCCGCTGCCGAGCGTCTGTGTGGTCTGAAGAGCCGGACTTTCCTGGCCGAACTGATGCCGCATTACCCGATCTACGTGCCGCTGCTGCCGGACTCCGCTCAAGAAGCGATGGGCCAGGTACATCCGCGTGCGCAAATCACCTTCGACATACTGATGCGCGAAGGCTTCGAGACTGATCATTACATCGACATTTTCGACGGCGGCCCGACCCTGCACGCCCGCGTCTCGGGGATTCGTTCGATCGCCCAGAGCCGTGTGGTCCCGGTGAAAATCGGTGAGCCGGTCAAAGGCGCCGGTCGTCAGTACCTGGTGGCCAACGCCCAGTTGCAGGATTACCGCGCCGTATTGCTCGAGCTCGATTACGCGCCGGGCAAACCCGTGACCCTGGATCTTGAAGCGGCCGAGGCCTTGGGCGTCGGTGAAGGTGCCAGCGTGCGCCTGGTGGCGGTTTAACGCCTGCCGTTATGTCTAGAAAGAATGCCTGAAAAGCAGCGAGTTTCACGGGTGGCGCAAGCGGCCCGTTTGAGGAGATAGCATGATCGTTCGTCCCGTACGCAGCAGCGATTTACCCGCTCTGATCGACCTGGCCCGCAGCACCGGCACCGGCCTGACCACCTTGCCGGCTAACGAAGAACGTCTGGCCCACCGGGTCGGCTGGGCCGAGAAGACCTTCCGCGGCGAAGCCGGGCGGGGCGATGCGGACTACCTGTTCGTGCTCGAAGACGACAACGGCCGCGTGGTGGGCATTTCCGCCATCGCCGGTGCCGTCGGCATGCGTGAGCCTTGGTACAACTTCCGGGTTGGCCTGACTGTCAGTGCATCGCAAGAGCTGAACATCTATCGCGAAATTCCAACGCTATTCCTGGCCAACGACCTGACTGGTAACTCCGAGTTGTGCTCGCTGTTCCTGCACGCCGATTACCGTACAGGCCTCAATGGCCGCATGTTGGCCAAGGCGCGGATGGTGTTCATCGCTGAATTCCCGCAACTGTTTGGCAACAAGATCATTGCCGAAATGCGCGGTGTGTCCGATGAAGCCGGGCGTTCGCCGTTCTGGGAAAGCCTGGGCCGACACTTCTTCAAAATGGAATTCAGCCAGGCGGATTACCTCACGGGTGTTGGCAACAAGGCGTTCATCGCCGAGCTGATGCCGAAGTTTCCGCTGTACACCTGCTTCCTGTCGCCAGACGCGCGCAACGTGATCGGTCAGGTTCACCCTGATACCGAACCGGCCCTGGCCATGCTCAAAAGCGAAGGTTTCAGCTATCAGGGCTACGTCGACATTTTCGACGCAGGCCCGGCAGTGGAGTGCGAAACCAGCAAGATCCGAGCGGTACGCGACAGCCAGGCGCTGGTGCTGGCCATCGGCACGCCGGGTGACGATGCCACGCCATTCCTGATTCACAACCGCAAGCGCGAAGACTGCCGGATCACTGCCGCGCCAGCACGCTTCGCCGCCGGTACTTTGGTGGTCGATCCGCAGACCGCCAAACGCCTTCAACTCAACGCCGGTGATCAAGTGCGCGCCGTTCCGTTGTCCGCTGCTCGGGAGTCGAAATAATGAATTCGCTATACATCGCAGGTGAATGGCTGGCTGGCCAGGGTGAAGCTTTTCAATCGCTGAACCCAGTGACCCAACAAGTACTGTGGACCGGCGAAGGCGCGACCACTGCTCAGGTTGAATCGGCCGTGCAAGCCGCGCGTCAGGCGTTCCCGGGCTGGGCCCGTCGGACCCTGGACGAGCGCATCGCAGTGCTGGAAGCCTTTGCCGCCGCCCTAAAGAACCACGCTGACGAACTGGCTCGCTGCATCGGTGAAGAAACCGGCAAACCCCTGTGGGAAGCGGCGACTGAAGTCACCAGCATGGTCAACAAGATTGCGATCTCGGTACAGAGCTACCGCGAACGTACCGGCGAGAAGAGCGGCCCGTTGGGCGACGCCACCGCGGTATTGCGCCACAAGCCACACGGCGTGGTGGCGGTGTTTGGTCCTTACAATTTCCCGGGTCACTTGCCAAACGGTCACATCGTACCGGCGCTGCTGGCCGGTAACAGCGTGCTGTTCAAGCCAAGCGAACTGACCCCGAAAGTCGCTGAACTGACGGTCAAGTGCTGGATCGAAGCCGGCCTGCCGGCAGGTGTGTTGAACCTGCTGCAAGGTGCTCGCGAAACGGGTATCGCACTGGCGGCGAACTCGGGCATCGACGGTTTGTTCTTCACCGGTTCCAGCCGTACCGGCAACCATCTTCACCAGCAATTTGCCGGGCGCCCGGACAAGATCCTCGCGCTGGAAATGGGTGGCAACAATCCGTTGGTGGTCGATCAGGTGTCGGATCTTGATGCAGCCGTTTACACCATCATCCAGTCGGCGTTCATTTCTGCCGGTCAGCGTTGCACCTGTGCTCGCCGCTTGCTGGTGCCGCAAGGCGCCTGGGGTGACACCTTGCTGGCGCGTCTGGTCGCGGTCAGCTCGACGATTGAAGTCGGTGCATTTGATCAAACGCCTGCGCCGTTCATGGGCTCGGTGATTTCCCTCGGCGCGGCGAAAGCGTTGATGGATGCACAGGAACATTTGCTGGCGAATGGTGCCGTCGCGCTGCTGGAAATGACTCAACCGCAGGCTCAGGCAGCCTTGCTGACGCCAGGTATTCTTGATGTCAGCGAAGTGGCTGATCGTCCTGACGAAGAGCTGTTCGGCCCGTTGCTGCAAGTGATCCGCTACGCTGATTTTGAAGCGGCGATCGCTGAAGCCAACGACACGGACTATGGTCTGGCCGCCGGTTTGCTGTCGGATTCCGAAGCACGTTATCAGCAGTTCTGGCTGGAAAGCCGCGCCGGTATCGTCAACTGGAACAAGCAACTGACCGGTGCTGCGAGCAGCGCGCCATTCGGCGGCGTCGGTGCTTCGGGTAACCATCGCGCCAGCGCTTATTACGCGGCAGATTACTGTGCGTACCCGGTGGCTTCGCTGGAAACCCCGAGCCTGGTCATGCCTGCCTCGCTGACGCCTGGCGTGCGGATGTCGTAACGCCCATTCGCGAGCAGGCTCGCTCCCACATGGATTACGCAAAACTTGTGGGAGAGAGCCTGCTCGCGATGGCCGCGACACGTTGTACTGAATTGTTACTTGATGCCTATAAAAACAGATTCTCGTGGAGCCTCGCTGATGAAATCCTATGAAGTCAATTTTGACGGTCTAGTGGGGCCGACCCATAACTACGGCGGCCTGTCCTACGGCAACGTCGCGTCCCAAAGCAACAGCCAGCAGTCTTCGAATCCGAAGGAAGCGGCGTTGCAAGGACTGGCGAAAATGAAAGCCCTGATGGAAATGGGCTTTCAACAAGGCGTACTGGCACCGCAAGAGCGTCCGGACGTTGCTGCATTGCGCCGTTTGGGTTTCAGCGGCACCGACGCTCAGGTGATCGAACAGGCCGCTAAAGATGCAATGCCGCTGTTGGTCGCCAGTTGCTCAGCCTCGAGCATGTGGGTAGCCAACGCCGCCACCGTCAGCCCAAGTGCTGACACCGCCGATGGCCGTGTGCATTTCACCGCTGCCAACCTGAACTGCAAATATCACCGTAGCATCGAACACCCGACCACCAGCCGCGTGCTGGGCGCGATGTTCGCTGACCAGAAGCACTTTGCTCACCACGCCGCATTGCCGGCCGTGGCGCAGTTCGGCGACGAAGGCGCGGCCAACCACACCCGTTTCTGCCGTGAATATGGCGAAGCCGGCGTCGAGTTCTTCGTGTTCGGTCGCAGCGCATTCGATACCCGTTACCCGGCACCGCAGAAATACCCGGCGCGACAGACCCTCGAAGCTTCCCAGGCTGTGGCTCGTTTGCACGGTTTGAGCGATGACGGCGTGGTCTACGCGCAACAGAATCCTTCGGTGATCGATCAGGGCGTGTTCCATAACGACGTGATCGCAGTGGGTAATGGCGAAGTCTTGTTCTATCACGAGGACGCGTTCCTCGACACCGAACAGATGCTGGCCGAGCTTTCCGGAAAACTCGCCAAGGTCGGTGGGAAATTTCAGTCTGTCTGCGTACCGCGTTCCGCGGTAACCGTTGAGGACGCGGTTCGGTCCTACCTGTTCAATAGCCAACTGCTGTCGCGTCCTGACGGCTCCATGCTGTTGATCGTGCCGGAAGAGTGCCGTGGCAACGAGCGTGTCTGGCAGTACCTGCAAGGTTTGACCAGCTCTGGCGGGCTGATCCGCGAAGTGAAAGTTTTCGATCTGAAGCAGAGCATGCAGAACGGCGGTGGCCCGGCTTGCCTGCGACTTCGCGTCGCCCTCAACGAAACCGAACTGGCGGCCGTCAATCCAGGGGTTATCATGACGGCACCGTTGTACGGCACATTGACCGAATGGGTCGACAAGCACTACCGCGACCGCATGACCGAAAACGATCTGGCGGACCCGCAATTGCTGCTTGAGTGCCGGACGGCACTGGATGAACTGACGCAAATCCTTAAACTGGGCGCGGTTTATCCATTCCAGATCAATTGAACGTCGGCGCGCGCTCTACCTGAGCGTGCGCTGCTTCATCTCAAACGAGAGCGTAAAAAACATGAGCGATACCCTGCAGCTGATCCTTGAAGACACCGACGGCACGCAACTGGAAACCTCCTGCACCCGCGTCGCGGTCATGTGGCAAGGCAAAGAGCTGTGGATCCAGCAAGACGGCCGCGGCCAACTGCTGATCGGCGTCGACGTCGAAGAAGGCGATGCTGAATACGCCAACCTGCTGCTGCGCCCATTGGCGACTAATCTGGTAAGTCTGCAACTGGAAATGGAACCGGCCGAAGTCGGTGACGAAGACCACGTGCACGGCCCGGATTGCGCACACGACCACTAAGGAAATCGCTCTATGCTCGCCCTCGGCAAACTGCTTGAACTGACCCTCGCCGGCCGCGAACCGGCGGAGAAGACTCAACTGACTGTCGAAGGCGTGCGGATGCGCTGGTTGAGCGAAGGTGCGCTGGAAGTCCGGCCACCTGAAGCGCGGGACAATGGCCTGGACCTGCTGCTGTCAGCCGGTATCCATGGCAACGAAACAGCGCCGATCGAGTTGCTTGATCGCCTGTTGCATGACATCGCCCGCGGCGATCTTAAACCGCGCGCACGTATTCTGTTCCTGTTCGGTAACCCCGAGGCGATCCGTCGCGGCGAGCGTTTCATCGAGCAGGACGTCAACCGGCTATTCAACGGCCGTCATGAGCAAAGCAGCGGTTCCGAAGCCCTGCGCGCTTGTGAACTGGAGCGACTGGCGGCGAGTTTCTTCAGCCTGCCGGATCGCGACCGTCTGCACTACGACCTGCACACCGCGATTCGTGGCTCGAAAATTGAGCAGTTCGCGCTGTATCCGTGGAAGGAAGGTCGCCAGCATTCGCGACTGGAACTGGCTCGCCTGCGCGCCGCCGGCATGGAAGCAGTGCTGTTGCAGAACAAGCCGTCCATCGTCTTCAGTTCCTACACCTACGACAAGCTCGGGGCCGAGGCTTTTACCCTCGAATTGGGCAAGGCCCGACCGTTCGGGCAGAACGCCGGGGTTAATGTCGATCTGCTCGAGACCCGTCTCAAACAGATCATCGAAGGCAACGAGCCAGCCCTGGCCGAAGCGTCGCTGGACGGTTTGCAGCTATTCAGCGTGGCGCGGGAAATCATCAAGCACAGCGACAGCTTTCGCTTGAACCTGCCAGCGGACATCGAGAACTTTTCGGAGTTGGAAGTGGGTTACGTGCTGGCCGAAGACATCGCCCAGACCCGCTGGATCATCGAAGAGAAGGGCGCCCGGATCATCTTCCCGAACCCCAAGGTAAAGAACGGCCTGCGCGCCGGCATCCTGATCGTGCCGACCAGCGACGAGAACCTCGCCTGACCTCGATCTCAAACCCGACACAAAACCAATGTGGGAGCGGGCTTGCTCGCGAAAGCGGACTGACAGTCAACATAGGTGTTGAATGTTAAACCGCTTTCGCGAGCAAGCTCGCTCCCACATTTGGTTTGGGTGAGGCCGAAGGCCCCACCCGCATACGCAGTTTTTGTGTTTAGACCGCTACCGCACGCGGTTCACTACGACGCAATGCACGCGTCTTGTGCAGCGTGTCCGCGCAAGTCTTCGCTGCTTCCTGGCCTTTATGCACGAAATGCTCGAAGAAGAACTTCTGATGTTCTTCGCCAGCATGGAAGTGGTGCGGGGTCAGGACCACCGAGAATACCGGCACTTCAGTTTCCAGCTGAACCTGCATCAGGCCGCTGATCACCGACTGGGCGACGAATTCGTGACGGTAGATCCCGCCGTCCACCACCAAGCCTGCGGCAACGATACCGGCATAACGGCCAGTTTTGGCCAGCAGCTTGGCGTGCAGCGGAATTTCAAAGGCGCCGCCGAGTTCGAAGAAGTCGATGTCCGATTCCTGATAGCCCTGGGCAATCATCTCGGCCAGGAAGCCCTTACGGCTCTGGTCGACGATTTCTTTGTGCCAGCAGGCCTGGATGAACGCAACGCGCTCGCCCTGATGGTTTTTGCTTTTGCTATCGATTGCGGTGGGTTGCATGTTCTGGTTCCTGTTTGTGTGAAAAACAGGGCTTATGAATCGAATGGGATTTAAGGGTACGCGCGCTCGCACGAATGCCGGCGGACGGCCCTTTGGCGCCAATCCCGTTCTCTCTTCATCCGGACTATGACCGTCGGCCCCGGGATCACACCGGGTCTGCTGACCTTGCCGCCAGTCACCGCCCAAGGCGTGCTGTCACCAAGCGCTCGCGGGCTATGCGCATTGCGCGCAATTACCGCCGGTGGGGAGTTGCACCCCGCCCTGAGAACGTTTTGCCGCCAGAATGTTTGGCGGCGAAGCGTTTTTAACACATATTTTGTGCATGCGCATCGCTGCTTTCTGATGATTGATATCGATTTTTTCGAAGGGGTAAAGCGTCTTTTCCTCGCCCAAGGGTTGATTATTCGTCGGCATGACCGCAGTAATTCCTCTTGGAAAGTGAATTCCCCTGATTACCGAGGCCAGATTTATGAGCGTTATCGATCTTCGCAGCGACACCGTCACTCAACCGTCCAAAGGAATGCTCGACGCGATGGCCACAGCGGCCACCGGTGACGACGTTTACGGTGAAGATCCGACGGTCAATCGTCTGGAAGCCGAACTGGCCACGCGACTGGGTTTTGCTGCAGCGCTATTCGTTCCGACGGGAACCATGAGTAACTTGCTAGGGTTGATGGCCCACTGCGAGCGCGGCGAGGAATACATCGTCGGTCAGCAGGCTCACACTTATAAGTACGAAGGTGGCGGTGCCGCGGTGCTCGGCTCAATCCAGCCACAGCCGCTGGAAGTGCAGGCCGATGGGTCCCTGGACCTGGCCCAGGTTGCCGCAGCGATCAAGCCTGACGACTTCCACTTCGCCCGCACACGCTTGCTGGCCCTGGAAAACACCATGCAGGGCAAAGTCCTGCCACTGGAGTATCTGGCCCGGGCGCGCAGTTTCACCCGTGAACACGGTTTGGCCCTGCACCTGGATGGCGCGCGGCTTTACAACGCGGCGGTCAAGCTGGGGGTTGATGCCCGGGAGATCACTCAGCATTTCGATTCGGTGTCGGTCTGCTTGTCCAAGGGGCTGGGCGCTCCGATCGGTTCGGTGTTGTGCGGCTCGGTCGAGTTGATCGGCAAGGCGCGACGCCTGCGCAAAATGGTCGGTGGTGGCATGCGTCAGGCCGGGATTCTGGCGGCGGCAGGGTTGTATGCGCTGGATCACAATATCCAGCGCTTGGCCGACGACCATGACAATGCGCAATTTCTTGCCGACGGCCTGCGTAAAGCCGGTTACGACATCGAACCGGTGCAGACCAACATGGTTTACGTGCAGATAGGCGACAAGGCCGAGGCGATCAAGGCGTTCGCGGCTGAGCGTGGTATCAAGCTGAGCGCCGCCGGCCGTCTGCGAATGGTCACGCACATGGACGTCAGCCGCGCACAAATCGAGCAGGTCATCGCGACATTCGTCGAGTTTTCGCGCAACTGACAGCGTTAGCCGTCCAATTGACCGTTTCTATCGTATAAACACGCTGTACCCCGCGCGCAGGGCCGATATAATGCGGCCCTTTGCCGTCGCTTCGTCTGTTGACGTTTCGCACAGGCCTTTGGCCGCAGCCTCCGTGGAAGAACCTAATGAAAAGCGCAGAAATCCGTGAAGCCTTCCTTCGCTTCTTCGAAGAGCAAGGCCACACCCGTGTAGCCTCCAGCTCTTTGATTCCGGGCAACGACCCAACCCTGCTGTTCACTAACGCGGGGATGAACCAGTTCAAGGACTGCTTCCTGGGCCAGGAAAAACGTGCGTACACCCGTGCGACCAGCAGCCAGAAGTGCGTGCGTGCCGGTGGCAAGAACAGTGACCTGGAAAACGTCGGTTATACCGCTCGTCACCACACGTTCTTTGAAATGCTGGGTAACTTCAGCTTCGGTGACTATTTCAAGCACGATGCGATTACCTACGCCTGGACCTTCCTGACCGGTGTCCTGAAACTGCCCAAGGAAAAACTCTGGGTAACGGTCTATGCCTCGGATGACGAGGCTTACGACATCTGGACCAAACAAATCGGTGTTCCGGTCGAGCGCATGATTCGCATCGGCGACAACAAAGGTGCGCCATACGCGTCCGACAACTTCTGGACCATGGGCGATACCGGCCCGTGCGGCCCTTGCACCGAGATTTTCTACGATCACGGCGATCACATCTGGGGTGGCCCACCGGGTTCGCCGGAAGAAGATGGCGACCGTTACATCGAGATCTGGAACAACGTGTTCATGCAGTTCAACCGCACCGCCGATGGGGTGTTGCATCCGTTGCCAGCGCCATCGGTAGATACCGGCATGGGCCTGGAGCGGATCAGTGCGGTGATGCAGCACGTTCATTCGAACTATGAAATCGACCTGTTCAAGAACCTGCTGAGCGCGTCGGCCGAGGCTATCGGCTGCAGCAACGACGATCAGTCGTCGCTCAAAGTTGTCTCCGACCACATTCGTTCGTGCGGTTTCCTGATTGCCGACGGCGTGCTGCCGTCCAACGAAGGCCGTGGCTACGTGCTGCGCCGGATTATTCGTCGTGCGTGCCGTCACGGTAACAAGCTGGGTGCGACCGGCAGCTTCTTCTACAAGATCGTCGCGGCGCTGGTTGCCGAGATGGGCGAAGCGTTCCCGGAGCTCAAGCAGCAACAGGGCAATATCGAGCGCGTACTCAAGGCCGAAGAAGAGCAGTTCTCCAAGACTTTGGAGCACGGCCTGAAGATTCTCGAGCAGGATCTGTTGGAACTCAAAGGCACCGTGGTGCCGGGCGATGTGGTGTTCAAGCTGTATGACACCTACGGTTTCCCGATGGACCTGACCGCTGACATCGCTCGCGAACGTAACCTGACGGTTGACGAAGTCGGTTTCGAGCGCGAAATGGAAGCTCAGCGTGTTCGTGCTCGCTCGGCCAGCTCGTTCGGTCTGGACTACAACACCTTGGTCAAGGTTGACGTAGCGACCGAGTTCACCGGCTACAAGGCCACCAGCGGTTCGGCCAAAATTGTCGCCATCTATAAAGAAGGCCGCTCGGTCGACGTCTTGAGTGAAGGCGAAGAAGGCGTGGTTGTTCTCAATCAAACGCCTTTCTACGCTGAGTCCGGCGGTCAGATCGGCGACTGCGGTTATCTGCAAGTCGGCAGCAGCCGTTTCGATGTGCGCGACACCACCAAGACCGGCGGTGCGTTCCTGCATCACGGTGTGCTGGCTTCGGGCAGTCTGACGATCGGCGCGCCGGTAGAAACTCATGTCGATGCCGACGTGCGTCACGCGACTTCGCTGAACCACTCGGCGACGCACTTGCTGCACGCTGCATTGCGTCAGGTGCTGGGCGAACACGTTCAGCAGAAAGGCTCGCTGGTCGACAGTCAGCGCTTGCGCTTTGACTTCAGCCACTTCGAAGCCATCAAGCCTGAGCAGTTGAAGGCGCTGGAAGACATCGTCAACGCCGAGATTCGCAAGAACTCCGCGGTTGAAACTGAAGAAACCGATATTGAAACCGCCAAAAAGAAAGGCGCCATGGCGCTGTTTGGTGAGAAGTATGGCGACAACGTGCGCGTGCTGAGCATGGGCGGTGATTTCTCCGTCGAGCTGTGCGGTGGCATTCACGCTAACCGTACCGGCGACATCGGCCTGCTGAAAATCATCAGCGAAGGCGGTGTGGCCTCCGGTGTGCGTCGTATTGAGGCGGTCACGGGAGCTGCGGCACTGGCCTACTTGAACGCTGCTGAAGAACAACTCAAGGAAGCGGCCAACCTGGTCAAGGGCAGCCGCGACAACCTGATCGACAAGCTGTCGGCTGTGCTGGAGCGCAACCGTCTGCTGGAGAAGCAACTCGAGCAGTTGCAAGCCAAGGCTGCCAGTGCGGCGGGCGACGATCTGTCGTCTTCCGCGCTGGATGTCAAAGGTGTGAAAGTGCTGGCCGTGCGTCTGGACGGTCAGGACGGCAAGGCGCTGCTGGCGCTGGTCGATCAACTGAAAAACAAACTCGGCCGCGCAGTGATCCTGCTCGGCAGTGTCCATGAGGATAAGGTCGTTCTGGTTGCAGGCGTAACCAAGGACCTGACTGGCCAACTCAGAGCCGGTGATTTGATGAAGCAAGCCGCTGCGGCAGTGGGCGGGAAGGGCGGTGGTCGTCCAGACATGGCGCAGGGCGGTGGTGTAGACGCCGGCGCACTGGATGCCGCATTGGCCCTGACCGTTCCATTTGTAGAGCAGGGTTTATAAGGCGGTTTGCCGGCGCCGCGGTCTAGTGGCGGTGTCGGCAACTGTTTGAGTGATTATTGGGCGCCCTTCATGGGCAGAGGCGGCTTTGAAATGGCTTTGATCGTACAGAAATTTGGAGGCACCTCAGTCGGTACTGTCGAGAGAATCGAGCAGGTCGCCGACAAGGTTAAGAAATTCCGCGATGCCGGCGATGACCTGGTGGTTGTGCTGTCTGCAATGAGCGGCGAGACCAACCGTCTGATCGATCTGGCCAAGCAAATCAGTGGCGACAGTCAGCCGGTTCCGCGTGAGCTGGATGTGATCGTCTCCACCGGTGAGCAGGTGACGATTGCCCTGTTGGCCATGGCGCTGATCAAACGCGGCGTGCCAGCGGTGTCCTACACCGGCAATCAGGTACGGATTCTGACGGACAGCGCGCACAATAAAGCGCGTATCTTGCAGATTGACGATCAGAAGATTCGCGGTGACCTGAAGGCTGGTCGTGTGGTGGTTGTCGCCGGTTTCCAGGGCGTTGACGAGCACGGCAACATCACCACCCTCGGTCGTGGCGGTTCCGACACCACCGGCGTGGCGCTGGCAGCGGCCTTGAAGGCTGACGAATGCCAGATCTACACCGATGTGGACGGCGTCTACACCACCGACCCACGTGTGGTGTCCGTGGCCCAGCGCCTGGACAAGATTACCTTTGAAGAGATGCTGGAAATGGCCAGCCTCGGTTCCAAGGTGTTGCAGATCCGTGCGGTGGAATTCGCCGGCAAGTACAACGTTCCGCTGCGCGTACTGCACAGCTTCAAGGAGGGTCCGGGCACCCTCATTACTATTGATGAAGAGGAAACCATGGAACAGCCGATCATTTCCGGCATCGCTTTCAACCGCGATGAAGCCAAGCTGACCATCCGTGGCGTGCCAGACACCCCGGGTGTGGCGTTCAAGATTCTTGGGCCTATCAGTGCTGCGAACATTGAAGTCGACATGATCGTGCAGAACGTTGCGCACGATAACACCACCGACTTCACCTTCACCGTGCACCGCAATGACTTCCAGGCCGCACAAACCGTGCTGGAAAACACCGCTCGCGAGATCGGTGCCCGTGAAGTCGTTGGTGACATCAAGATCGCCAAGGTCTCGATCGTCGGCGTCGGCATGCGTTCTCACGCAGGCGTAGCCAGCCGCATGTTCGAATCCCTGGCCAAGGAAAGCATCAACATCCAGATGATCTCGACCTCGGAAATCAAAGTTTCCGTCGTGATTGAAGAGAAGTACCTGGAACTGGCTGTGCGCGCTCTGCACACGGCTTTCGAACTGGATGCGCCTGCCCGTCAGGGTGAGTGATGCGGTTCCCGAAGGGCGCGGTCTGACCGCGCCCTTCGTCTTTTTTGAATAGCGCGACCCGAGAACTGTTCTTTTGCTCGCGCTGGTCAATACTCAGGCATGTAGGGCTGCGATCGTTCCGGTTGTAGGTCGAGTGCCTTTTTTTTGCAGACTGTTGTCCCTGAACTGAAATGCGTGAGGAGAAAGGTATGCTGATTCTGACTCGTCGGTGCGCAGAAAGCCTGATTATTGGTGATGGCGAAATCACTGTGACCGTGCTCGGCGTCAAAGGAAATCAAGTGCGTATTGGTGTCAACGCCCCGAAAGAGGTGGCTGTGCATCGTGAGGAAATTTACCTGCGTATCAAGAAAGAGAAGGACGAAGAACCAAGCCATTAATTTTTATCGTTTTTTATGTTTGCAAACGGGGAAAAGGTTGGTTAAGATACGCCCCGTGTTGCGGAGAGCTGGCCGAGTGGCCGAAGGCGCTCCCCTGCTAAGGGAGTACACCTCAAAAGGGTGTCGGGGGTTCGAATCCCCCGTTCTCCGCCATTATTTGCGTAGTACGTTGTAATCTGGCTTCTTCGGTAAGTTGTTGAAATTACTAGAAAAAGTGTTTGACATAGAGATTAGACGGCCTATAATGCGCGGCAACAAATGCACTCGTAGCTCAGCTGGATAGAGTACTCGGCTACGAACCGAGCGGTCACAGGTTCGAATCCTGTCGAGTGCACCATTTAAGAGTTGTTTGCAGTAATGCGAGCGACTTTGCTTCAGCCAGTTGTGGTCTGGTTTAAAAACACAAAATGCACTCGTAGCTCAGCTGGATAGAGTACTCGGCTACGAACCGAGCGGTCACAGGTTCGAATCCTGTCGAGTGCACCATTTAAGAGTTGTTTGCAGTAATGCGAGCGACTTTGCTTCAGCCAGTTGTGGTCTGGTTTAAAAACACAAAATGCACTCGTAGCTCAGCTGGATAGAGTACTCGGCTACGAACCGAGCGGTCACAGGTTCGAATCCTGTCGAGTGCACCAAACACCAAAAAGCCTGCGTCTAACGCGGGCTTTTTGCTGTCTGGGATTTGGCTTTTCCTTTGACGCATCCTTTCTCATCAAACTCGACGTGTGCGCTGCGACCTCGCTTGAGGTCATAGCGATAACTAGTGGCCGAATTCCGAATGCTGATCTTGTCCGGTTTGCCGAGAGCGCTTTCAACGTCCTGCTGGGTCATGCCGGCAACGACCCGCTGATTGATGATTGCTTCGCGACGTTGTTTGGCGTCGATCAGGTTGCCGCACAGATGCTCTGCGACGCCGACAATGCCGGGCTCTCGCCCCTGGATATTCATGCCGGATGTTTTTTCGTGATTGGCTTCCGGCATCACGGCTACGACGGATCCGGGCGAGTAGGGGTGAACCTCCTGTTTTGAGAGTCGTTCGCCATGCGAGCAACTCATTGATGTGAATGTGATGCTGCCGTCCGCCGCTTCGCAGCGATGCAGGGTTGTCGCTTCACCACTACGCGCTAGGCAAAACAGGCAGGTCAGTACAAAAAGAATTGATTTTGTTGGCATTCGGCGTCCTCCATGACGTTCCGCCTGAAGGGTAGTCGCTACATTTTTTGGCGGTGGTGTGTTTTCTTTTCAGGATAAGTCGTCGCAGTTTCATCGGTAAGGGCAGCGCTCAGGTTTGTCTTGCAAGCGCTTGTTTCAACCACGATTTTTTAGCGTTTTAAACCGTCAGGCGGTGTATCATTGCGCCCGTCAGCCCCGCCGGGGCTTGTGGAAAACCTCCATGGACTTACCCAGTAGTTACTCAGTACCCCGTTTTTCCAATCATGAATTGACTGATTGATCCTTCCGGCGTACCCCGCTGCTGGGAGTGGAGTTCGCCTATGTCCGAAGTTGAAGTAAAGAAAACGCAGGAAAGCTTGCAAGACCGCCTCGCTCAAGTTGTTGAGCTGCTGCAGCGTCAGCGAGTGGTCGAAGACCTGACTCATCGCCAGGAAGGTCCGCATCACGATCGGGTCGAGAACCTGGTTCACCGGCAAAACCTCGTCGAGCTGCAACGCAAGCTCGATGATCTGCACTCCGCTGACGTTGCCTACATCCTTGAAGCTCTGCCGCTGGGCGATCGTCTGACGCTCTGGCAATTGGTCAAGGCTGATCGTGACGGCGATATTCTGCTCGAAGTATCCGACTCGGTCCGTGAAACCCTGATCGCCGACATGGACGATCACGAGCTCCTGGCTGCAGCCAAGGACATGGATGCCGACGAACTTGCTGACCTGGCCTCCGAGCTGCCGCGAGACGTCGTCCATGAGCTGATGGAAACCCTTGATGGCCAGCAGCGTGAGCGCGTTCGCTCCGCGTTGTCCTATGACGAGGAGCAGGTCGGTGCGCTGATGGACTTCGAGATGGTGACCATCCGTGAGGATGTCAGTCTTGAAGTGGTTCTGCGTTACCTGCGTCGCCTTAAAGAGTTGCCGGGACATACCGATAAGTTGTTTGTCGTCGACTACGACGGCGTGCTCAAGGGTGTCCTGCCGATCAAGCGGTTGCTGGTTAACGATCCGGATAAACAGGTTTCCGAAGTCATGGCTAGCGATCCGGTGAGTTTTCACCCGGACGAAGACGCTTACGATGCCGCTCAGGCGTTCGAGCGTTATGACTTGATCTCCGCGCCTGTTGTCGACAAGAACGGCAAGCTTATTGGTCGTCTGACCATCGATGAAATGGTCGACCTGATTCGTGAAGAGAGCGAAAACGAAGTTCTCAACATGGCAGGTCTGCGTGAAGAAGAAGATATTTTCGCGTCAGTCTGGAAATCCCTGCGTAACCGTTGGGCCTGGCTGGCGGTGAACCTGATCACTGCGTTTATAGCGTCCCGGGTAATCGGTCTGTTTGAAGGCTCCATCGAGAAGCTGGTAGCGCTCGCGGCATTGATGCCTATCGTGGCGGGTATTGGTGGTAACTCGGGTAACCAGACGATCACAATGATCGTTCGAGCCATGGCCCTGGACCAGGTCAGTACCGGCAACACGTCGCGCTTGATGCGCAAAGAGCTTGCGGTGGGTTTGATCAATGGCTTGGTGTGGGGTGGTGTAATTGGTGTCGTCGCCTATCTGCTCTATGGCAGTTGGTCCCTTGGTGTAGTGATGACCGCCGCCATGACGCTCAACTTGTTGCTGGCGGCGCTGATGGGGGTATTAATACCCATGACTCTCGCGCGTCTGGGGCGCGACCCGGCAATGGGCGCCAGTGTGATGATCACGGCCATGACCGACAGCGGCGGGTTCTTCATCTTCCTGGGGTTGGCGACAATCTTCCTGCTCTGAATAGCTTCTTCAAGGCCCGCCAAATTGGCGGGCTTTTTTTTGCTCCGAATTTCGGGCAAAAAAAAGCCAGCGATTATGCTGGCCTGAGTTTTCTAGAGTGAGTCAGGACGCGTCTGCGGCCATTTCGGCGTCATGGGCGATCAGCGAAACAAGTGCGTTTTGCTGGCGGTGGGAGAGTTGGCGGAAGCGTTGCAGTAGTTCGCGTTCGTGCAGTGACAGCTCTGGGCTGTCCAGGCGCATGCTCAGCTCTTCGCCCAGTGCGCCTTCCTGAATAAGACTCTGCTCAAGGCGCGCAATGATTTCGGAGTTCATGCTGCGATGATGATTGCGAGCCACCTCGGCAATGCGTTCACGCATTCCGTCTGGCAGACGTACGACGAACTTGTCAGCCGTACGGCTGGAATAAATTGCCTGTTTCAATGGGCGCATATATTTAACCGGTTAGTTCAGGGGAGCGGTTCTCGGGATTGGCCGCAGGATGTCTGTTAGGACAAGCACTCTGGCCAAATGTTCAACCTGAATTGATAGAGGCTCGCATCATGCCTCAAAGTAGCCAGATCATTGGCGTCAATTCTGTGACAAATATTGAACTGGATAAAGGCGTTATGCCAGCACCAATTATCAGAAATGCGGACTGGTTTGAAAACTTCGCTTTAACCCGCATCACTGTTCGCTTCCAAGTGCACATCAATAGATGCCCAAAGGCATCAGAACGTGCATGCTATGGCGCTTTCGATCCTTGTTCCTTGCCTTTACAGGATAGTGGCAATTTGCCGATTTACTAGGGGCGGGCACCTGCCAGAGGACATTTCAGGATGGATGGCAAGCTTATTTATCTAATGGGCCCTTCCGGTTCAGGCAAGGACAGTCTGATTGAGGCTGCGCGTCAGCCGTTACGCGCGATGAATTGCGAAATCATGCGCAGGGTCATCACTCGATCGGCTGAATCGGTGGGGGAGGACGCCATCGGTGTAACGGCTGAGGAATTCGATCGCCATGAGCGCGCCGGGGATTTCTCGCTGGCATGGCGAGCGAACGGTCTCGCATACGGAATCCCGGTGGATATGGATCAACTGCTATCGGCCGGACGAAATGTGCTGGTTAACGGTTCTCGTGCAAACCTGCGCCAAGCGCAGGAACGTTACCCAACGCTATTACCGGTTCTGTTGACGGTAAAGGATGAGGTGTTGCGTGAGCGCCTCCTTCAGCGTGGTCGAGAAACGCTGAAGCAAATTGATGAGCGGCTTGCCCGCAATGCTCAATTTCAGAATCGCAGGTCAAGTGATTCGCCCGCGTATCTGATCGACAATTCTGGTGACCTGGTCAGCGCCGTCAATCATCTCCTGGAATGGATACAACTCAACGCAACACAGGGTCAAACTTGAACTTGCGTCCTGCTACCAATGCGAGAACAAAAAATACCGCGAATATGCCGCAGCCAATCAGGGGAAGGGTAATTTCGGTTTCCTCGAACAGCGAAAAATGCAAGGTGCCACTCAAAAAGGCGAGGATCAGAAATCCTGCTGCTGAC
>NZ_JAEKEL010000002.1:0-387500 GCF_016651105.1 Pseudomonas sp. TH15 | reverse complement strand
AAGCTTCAGGTAACCAGGAACCGTACCCCAAACCGACACAGGTGGTTGGGTAGAGAATACCAAGGCGCTTGAGAGAACTCGGGTGAAGGAACTAGGCAAAATGGCACCGTAACTTCGGGAGAAGGTGCGCCGGTGAGGGTGAAGGACTTGCTCCGTAAGCTCATGCCGGTCGAAGATACCAGGCCGCTGCGACTGTTTATTAAAAACACAGCACTCTGCAAACACGAAAGTGGACGTATAGGGTGTGACGCCTGCCCGGTGCCGGAAGGTTAATTGATGGGGTTAGCTAACGCGAAGCTCTTGATCGAAGCCCCGGTAAACGGCGGCCGTAACTATAACGGTCCTAAGGTAGCGAAATTCCTTGTCGGGTAAGTTCCGACCTGCACGAATGGCGTAACGATGGCGGCGCTGTCTCCACCCGAGACTCAGTGAAATTGAAATCGCTGTGAAGATGCAGTGTATCCGCGGCTAGACGGAAAGACCCCGTGAACCTTTACTATAGCTTTGCACTGGACTTTGAATTTGCTTGTGTAGGATAGGTGGGAGGCTTTGAAGCGTGGACGCCAGTTCGCGTGGAGCCAACCTTGAAATACCACCCTGGCAACTTTGAGGTTCTAACTCAGGTCCGTTATCCGGATCGAGGACAGTGTATGGTGGGTAGTTTGACTGGGGCGGTCTCCTCCTAAAGAGTAACGGAGGAGTACGAAGGTGCGCTCAGACCGGTCGGAAATCGGTCGTAGAGTATAAAGGCAAAAGCGCGCTTGACTGCGAGACAGACACGTCGAGCAGGTACGAAAGTAGGTCTTAGTGATCCGGTGGTTCTGTATGGAAGGGCCATCGCTCAACGGATAAAAGGTACTCCGGGGATAACAGGCTGATACCGCCCAAGAGTTCATATCGACGGCGGTGTTTGGCACCTCGATGTCGGCTCATCACATCCTGGGGCTGAAGCCGGTCCCAAGGGTATGGCTGTTCGCCATTTAAAGTGGTACGCGAGCTGGGTTTAGAACGTCGTGAGACAGTTCGGTCCCTATCTGCCGTGGACGTTTGAGATTTGAGAGGGGCTGCTCCTAGTACGAGAGGACCGGAGTGGACGAACCTCTGGTGTTCCGGTTGTCACGCCAGTGGCATTGCCGGGTAGCTATGTTCGGAATAGATAACCGCTGAAAGCATCTAAGCGGGAAACTAGCCTCAAGATGAGATCTCACTGGGACCTTGAGTCCCCTGAAGGGCCGTCGAAGACTACGACGTTGATAGGTTGGGTGTGTAAGCGCTGTGAGGCGTTGAGCTAACCAATACTAATTGCCCGTGAGGCTTGACCATATAACACCCAAGCAATTTGCTTGCTTCGAGCTGAAAAGCGAAAGAGCACCAGATTGCGGTGTGTGAAGACGAAACGAACCGAAAGTTCGACCGCCCCTAAAAAGGCAGCACAAAACACCGAAAACTATCCCATACCCAATTTGCTGAAGCGAGGCCATCTGGCCACGATTCGGTACCCGAATTTCTTGACGACCATAGAGCGTTGGAACCACCTGATCCCATCCCGAACTCAGCAGTGAAACGATGCATCGCCGATGGTAGTGTGGGGTTTCCCCATGTGAGAGTAGGTCATCGTCAAGATTAAATTCCGAAACCCCAATTGCGAAAGCAGTTGGGGTTTTGTTTTGCCCGCAGGAAAGTTCGTACAGCAATAAGCGCTTTGATCGCTTGAAAGTTTCAGAAACAGCGGTCAATTGGATTCGTCTGTTTCGAACTTGGCAATTGACGTGGTGACGTCGTTCAGACTTCGACGGCCATTGACCGTGTACTCGCGCTCGCGGTCGTCTACCGAGCCCGGTTTGCGCACGGTCATTTGCGCATACAGTCCATCTTTCTTGCTGTAGTCGCCGTAGTGATTGTTCATCCTCGCAATAAAACACTCACTTGCGATGATCACCGGGAAGTCAGCAACAGGCTCGATCACGTAATAGCCCGCGCCGTAACCGTAGTATTCCTCGCTGTCATTGGCTGAAGGAGGAATAGGACAAATTGGCTTTCTCTCCTCCCCGTTCCCGTATGACTCTTTATCTATCGTGGCCAAACCTTTCGCCAGCGCCCGATGCAGGCCGGGTTTCAGCGTGTAAGTGGTTTTTTTGTCTTCTTTTTGCTGTGTGCGGGGAATGCTCAGTCGATAACGGTAGCGTACTTCTACCAACGGTACTTCCACGTTAATTTGCAGCGGACTGAGCAAATAGACGTTATCGACTCCATACGAGCTGTCGCGATACGCGGCATAGACCTTGCCGCGAATGCTGATCCAGTTCACGGACTGATTGGCGCCGCGATCACTGATGGAGTAAAGCGAACTGCCAATACCTGATTCCTGGCCCAGCGCTGCGGTTCTGCGGGTGAGCCGGTCACCGTCACGGCGGTAGGTTTCGAAGAAGCTGAACAGCCCGGTGCCGCCAGTGTAGGTCTGAACGATCAGGTCGCGCTGTCCATCTCCGTCCAGATCAAGCAAGTTGAACGTAGTCTGCCCAAGTTCGGTGTCGGCATCCAGGTTTGAGGCTTGCATAGCCTTCCACTCGCTCTGGGTAACGCCCTTGGGAGAGGACTTCGGGAAGTGCGTTTTTTCAGAATATTGACCATCGTCAGACTCTGCGTAAAAGGTTGTCAGGGGGCTTTTGATCGACAATGAGGCAAGTGTCCGTTCCAGGGCAAACTCCGGATCTTTTTTGCTCATCGCTTGAATGCGCTGTTGCAGGTCGTCCATTACTTGTTTATCGATGTCATTCGGTTTGAAGACAACCGCTGCCTTCCACGCCGCTTGCAACAATTGCAGGCGCTCGCGGTAGTGCTGATCCAGGCAAGAAACATCCTCTGCACACTCATTCCGGGTGTCCAGCCACTGCCGTTGAGAACGTTTAAGTTCAGGCTGCGTCTGTACCGATGCCTTCATCAATCCCCGATAAACCATGCCCATCTGCGCATCAAGTTCATGCAACTCTTTACTTGCGCAGATAGTGTTTTCGACGACATTCGCCGCTTTTGTGCAATCCATTCCGGCCGCCATCGCTTGCTGAACAAACAGCGCTGCGCAAGCGGACACAATGCAACGTCCCTTGATGTACACGCAGTCATCCTTGTTTTGAGTAGTTATACAGGCGCGCAGGGTAATCGTTGGGCGAGGAATCTTGAAGCGCTGGCTTCAGAGAACGCTACTTCTGGCCGATAACCCACTCGGTGACTTCAAAGTCGAGCGAAATCGCTTGATAGCATTTGGCCGCCAGCTATCATCTGCGCGCCTGAAATTGCCACTTTCTTAAATTGCCTGGAAATCTTCGATGCTGTCGTATCACCAAAAGAGTTTTCTGATCGTCGATGATTTCTCGGATTTCCGCAGCTCCGTCAGGTCCATGCTGCGGGAGCTGGGCATCAAGGATGTCGACACCGCTGATACCGGTGAGCAGGCGCTGCGTATGTGTGCGCAGAAGTCCTACGATTTCATCCTGCAGGATTTTCATCTGGGCGATGGCAAGAAAAACGGTCAGCAGGTGCTTGAAGACCTGATGATCGAGAAGCTGATCAGCCATGAAAGTGTGTTCGTCATGGTCACCGCCGAAACCAGTCAGGCCATGGTGCTCAGCGCCCTGGAGCACGAGCCCGATGCTTACCTGACCAAGCCGTTCAACCGTTCTGGTCTGGCCCAGCGGCTGGAACGGCTGGTGCAGCGAAAGACGTTGCTCAAGCCGATCCTGCAGGCGCTTGACCGGGGTAAACCGGTCGAGGTGCTCAACGCCTGTATCGCCTTGTGCAAGCAAGACATCCGCTACTCGCCGCTGTGCCTGCGTTATCGCGCCGATGCCTTGCGCGACCTGAACCAGAACGAAGCGCTGGAACGTCTTTACGACGGCATCATCGCTGATCGGCCTTTGCCATGGGCGTTTGCCGGGCTGGGCAAGTTGCTGTTCAAGCGCGGCCAGGTTGCCCAGGCCAAAGGCGTCTATGAAAAAGCGCTGAAAGTATTCCCGATGATGCCGGCGCTCTATGACGGCATGGCCGATGTGTTGGTCTCGCAAGGCGATACCAAGGGTGCCCAGCGCGTGTTGGAGGAAGCCATTCGCCTGTCGCCACTGGCGGTCCGCCGGCAAGCGTTGCTGGGTAAACTGGCGATGGCCAACGAAGATTTTGACACTGCCTCTAAAGCCTATCGCCAGGCGGTGGCTCAAGGTGCCCAGTCTCGCTTCAAGGATGCCGAAAGCAACCTTGGCCTGGCCCACGCCTTGATCAGCAAGGGCAGCGAAAAGGGGCTGGACACTCGGACTCGGCTGGAAATCAACACGACCCTCAGTGCTGTGGCCAAGGAGAACCCCTCCGACCCGGGCCTGCAGATTCGTGCACGGCTGATGAAGGCTACCAGCCTGCTGCTCAACGATGCCGAGACCGCCGAGAAGCTCACCGAACAAGCGATGATGCGCCTCGATGGCATGGAGCAATTCATGAGTGCCGAAGCGGCGCTGCTGGTGGCCAAGCAACTGCAAATGCTCGGGCAAGCCACTGCGGGCGCTTCGATGCTTAAAAACTGTGCGGAGATCTACGGTGACGATCCGACAGTGATGCAGGGCATCGCCAAGTTGACTGACGATCCGACTATCCTCAATGCCAGTAACGCCGCCGCCGACCTCAACCGACAGGGCGTGCGGGTGTACAAGACCGGTAACCTGGTGGAAGCACGGGATGTGTTCCGCAAAGCCCTGGCGCTGCAACCGAAGAACATCAGTATTGCGCTGAACATGGCGCAATCGCTGCTGCATGGCACTGACACCAATGTCCCATCGGCGGAACTCGAAGAGTGCCGGACCTGCCTGAAAACGGTCGGCCTGATGCCCGATACCGACACCCGTTTTCCCCGTTATCAGAAGCTGCGAAGCAAGGCGTTTGGCGAATGAACGACAGCGAACAGGCACTCGACTTCTCCACGGTAATTGCCTCTACCGTGCACGACATGAAGAACTCTCTAGCGATGCTGATGCAGGCTCACAGCCAATGGCTGGCGCGCTTGCCCGATCAGCAGCACACCAAGGAACAGGGCGTCATCGACTTCGAGTTCGCCCACCTCAACGGCATGCTGGTGCAGTTGCTCGGGCTCTATAAGCTCGGCGTCAACCAGATGCCATTGCAGCCGGCTTACCATGAGCTGGATGACTTTATTGAAGCGCAACTGGCCGCGCATCAGGAGGTGTTCGCCAGTCGCGGCATCATGGCGACCTACGAAGTGGACCCGCTGAGCCCGTTGGGTTTCTTTGACCGGGAATTGGTTGCTTCGGTGCTGGCCAACAGCATCAACAACGCTATCCGTTACGCACGCGATGCGCTGTTGATCACGGTTAGCGACGAGGCCGGTCAACTGGTGGTGACCATCAACGACGATGGCGAAGGCTATCCGCCCGAGATGATCGAGCGCCAGGACGATTACGTGCAGGGCATCAACCACAGCACCGGCAGCACTGGTCTGGGCCTTTACTTCGCCGGGCGCATCGCTGCGTTGCATCAGCGCAACGGCGTTGGCGGATACACGCGCATCAGCAACGGCGGTCCACTGGGCGGTGGCGTCTTCAGCCTCTACTTGCCCTGATACACGTTCCTGTAGGAGCTGGCGAAGCCTGCGATCTTTTGACTTTTTACAGACAAGATCAAAAGATCGCAGGCTTCGCCAGCTCCTACCGGGGTGTGGGACATCGGTTTGGTTTTTTGTTCGCCAGTGCTTGATATTCCGAACGGGCGGAGCCTATTTTGTACGGGTCGCCGTTCGCGGCTCGCACAACAACAAGGATTGCGTCATGACAACCGATGGCCAGCGTTCACTCGCTCAGCGATTGACGGGCATTGATGAGATTGAGTGTGTTACGCCGGATTTGAACGGCGTACCCAGGGGCAAGGTAATGACTGCCGAGGGTTTCCTGGAAGGGCGGCGGTTGCAGATGGCGCGGGGTGTGCTGCTGCAATGCATCATGGGCGGATATCCGCTGGCGCGTTTTTACGGCAGCGATGATGGCGACTTGGCGCTGGTTGCGGACCCTGCTCAAATCCACCGTTTGCCGTGGAGCAAACAGCCTCGGGCATTCGCCATTTGTGATGCGGATGAACTGACCGGGGAAAGCTCCCGTCTGTCGACCCGCGGCCAACTCAAAGCGGTTATCGCGCGTTACGCCGCACATGGCCTCGCGCCAGTGGTGGCGACCGAACTTGAGTTTTTTGTCTTCGCGCCCAACACCGACCCGACGCAATCGTTCCAGCCGCCCATTGGCCTGGACGGTCGTCGCGAGGACGGTCATTCGGCGTTCAGCGTCAGTTCCAATAACGGTTTGCGACCATTCTTCAGTGAAGTCTACGAATGCATGGCCGCCCTTGGCTTGCCTCGCGATACCTTCATGCACGAGATGGGCGTCAGCCAGTTCGAGATCAACCTGCTGCACGGCGATCCGTTGCTGTTGGCTGACCAGACCTTTTTATTCAAGCACCTGCTCAAAGAAGTTGCGCTCAAGCACGGCTTGACGGTGGTGTGCATGGCCAAGCCGTTGGCGCACACGCCGGGCAGTTCGATGCATATTCACCAAAGTATCGTCGAGATCGGCAGCGGGCGTAACGTGTTCAGCGATGAGGCCGGGCAGCCAACGGCGACCTTCCGTCATTTCATCGGCGGTCAGCAGGCCGGCATGGCCGACTTCACCGCGTTGTTTGCGCCGAACGTGAACTCCTATCAGCGCTTGTGCCACCCGTTTGCTTCGCCGAATAATGCCTGCTGGTCCCACGATAATCGTGCGGCGGGTCTGCGTATTCCGGCCAGTTCGCCGGTGGCCCGTCGGGTCGAGAACCGCTTGCCTGGCGCCGATGCCAATCCGTACCTGGCGATTGCCGCAAGCCTGGCCGCCGGGCTGCACGGCATCGAAAACGAGCTGGAGCCGAGTGAGGCGATTCAGGGCGAATTCGTGGTGCCGGATAATCTTTCGTTGCCATGTACCTTGCACGCTGCCCTTGAACGTCTGAAACGTAGCCAATTGGCGATGGAACTGTTTGGCAAGGAGTTCATCGAAGGCTACATCGCTTCGAAGACCATGGAACTGACCAGCTTCTTTGATGAAATTACTCCCTGGGAACGGCGTGTTTTAGCAGCCCAGGCCTGACGACCCGTCGTCTTCGGGCTATCGTTCTCGCTAGCCCGATACTCACTGCAAGGAGCCGCTCGGAACGCCGATGCGCCAAATCTGGAAATCCTTTCGAGCGCTGTATTTCGCCTCGCTGATGATGTTGATCGGCTCGGGTCTGTTGAGTACTTATCTGGGCTTGCGCCTGGCGGCTGACCATGTCGACAGCTTGTGGGTCGGTGCGTTGATGGCGGCCAACTATTTTGGCCTGGTGCTGGGCGGCAAAATCGGCCACCGGTTGATTGCCCGGGTCGGGCATATTCGTGCCTATGCAGCGTGTGCCGGGATTGTCGGCGCGGCAGTGTTGGGCCATGGCTTGATCAACTGGTTGCCTGCGTGGCTGTTTCTGCGGGTGATCGTGGGTCTTGGCATGATGTGCCAATACATGGTCATCGAGAGCTGGCTCAATGAGCAGGCCGAAGCCAAGCAGCGCGGGTTGGTGTTCAGCGGTTATATGATTGCCTCGTACCTGGGGCTGGTGTTGGGGCAGCTGATTCTGGTTCTGCACCCGGCCTTGGGCCTGGAGCTGCTGATGCTGGTCGCCTTGTGCTTCGCGTTGTGCCTGGTGCCGGTGGCCCTGACCCGACGCATTCACCCGGCGCCTTTGCATCCGGCACCGATGGAGCCGCGGTTCTTCATCAAGCGAGTGCCGCAGTCGTTGAGCACGGTGTTGGGGGCCGGGTTGATCGTCGGTTCGTTCTACGGTCTGGCACCGTTGTATGCCTCGCAACAAGGGCTTTCGACCGAGCAGGTCGGTCTGTTCATGGGTAGCTGCATTTTTGCCGGTCTGGTGGTGCAGTGGCCGTTGGGCTGGTTGTCTGATCGTTATGACCGGGCGTTGCTGATCCGCTGCTTCGCTTTGTGTCTGGCCGTTGCTGCGTTGCCGCTGGCGATCATGACCGAAGTGCCGCTGGAGGTGCTGTTCATCGCCGGGTTCTTCTGTTCGCTGGTGCAGTTTTGCCTGTATCCGTTGGCGGTGGCGTTTTCCAATGACCACGTTGAGGGGGATCGTCGGGTTTCCCTGACAGCGATGCTTTTGGTGACCTACGGCGTCGGAGCCAGTATCGGGCCGCTGGTGGCCGGGGTGCTGATGAAACTGTTCGGCAGCCACATGCTGTATGCCTTCTTCAGCTTCTTTGCGCTGGTGCTGGTGTGGCGGATTCGCCCGAAAGCGGTGACCAACCTGCATCAGGTCGACGATGCGCCACTGCATCACGTGGCCATGCCTGACAGCATGTCGAGTTCACCGCTGGTGGCAGCCCTTGACCCGCGGGTCGATGAGCAAGTGGTGCAGGATCAGATGCAGAACCCGATCGATCCTGAACCGGACCCTGAGCCGAAACCTGAAACCGATCCGTCCCCGGAAGAACCGCACGACCCGGACACAGGTCGCGAACAAAGCTTCACCGAGGCCAGACCTTAATATCCATGCATAAAAAAACGGGCAGTCACCGCAAGGGACTGCCCGTTTTTTATTGAAGCGCAGTGCTTACATGTCGTCTTTGTCGAAGCGCCGGGCTTCGCGCTGAAGCTGATAGACGAAGCGCTCGACCTGCCGTTGCACCAGGCCGCTCATGTTGTGAAAGCGTACGCCGGCGAACGTGGTGGAGATTCTTTCTTCGAAGTGTAAGTAACGCAGTTCAACCGGGGCCGTCATGCTGCCAAAGGGCAGGGCGGCGATGAAGCGGTCATAGACTTGGCCCAGTTGCAGGCTGGAAGTGATATCGCCTTCGAAGCGCAGCTTGCAGCCAGTGGCAGAGATATCCAGCAACTTGCCGTTGATTGGCGACTTGAGTTTTTCACCGCCCAGTTCGACATTAACCAGTTGCGCCAGCTTCAACGCGGCGCGAAAGGCATTGCGACGCTGGTGGTAAACCACCTCGGTCGGCAGCGCGCCCCGATAGCAACGACCGCCACCAGACTCGTCGATGGTCAACGGACCGTTGCTTTCCCAGGCAATGCGCACACCGTCGTGGAAGCCTTCGACCCGGAATGGTTCGCCGGCCAACAGGTAGCGTTCACCGTCACGGGGGATCATCTCGTCCAGGGCGATCATGTTGCTGTCACGATCGATGTCCACCAGATAGCTCTGGAAGCGCTGGCTACGTTCGTGGAACGTGATGATCAGCGGATCATGGCTGTCTTGCAGCTGGCGCAGGTTGCCGGAGATTTCCAGGGGTGTGGTGAGCACCTTGGGTGGCTGCGGAGCATCTTCCGCACTTAAGGCATTGAACACGGTTCATCAATCTCCAGACAAAATATGACTACTAGCCGGCATTCTGCCAGCATGTTTCGCGTCTTGATAGGGCGTGCTCATTAGCGGACTCAAGCCTGACTGAGCGGACGAGGCCCGGCCATCTTGGCAGTTGATCCGCGTGCATCATAGAGCGCTGGAGGTTCGCCACCGGTGAGGATTTTCAGCTGATTGGCCGTAGCGGCCTGCTGTATCAGGATCGACTGGCCATTCTTGACGTTGGCAGCCTGGCATTGAGCCAGAAGATCGGTCAGCACATCGCTTTGTTCCAGCAACTGACCGCCAATGCTCGAATGGCTGGCGAGTTGCTCAAGGCCGGCGCGAGTGAGGGGCAGGTTCAGGCTGGCGAGGATTTCGCTGCGCTTGCGGCCATGCTGTTCGAGCAAAATGATCAATGCCTGTTTTTCCGCCAGAATTTCTTCAAGCAGTGGCATGTCGCGACCGTGCAAGGCGAGGGACTCGGTTTGCAATAACGCCAGCAAGCGTTGAGCTGGAGCAAAGTCGTCGGTGATCAGTTGCAGTAGATTAGTGTCGTGCATGGCTGGCCTTGGGTTTTAAGCGTCCAAAAGCCTGGCGCAGGCGATGGCCTAGCGCTGGGCTTCGAAGTTGAGCAGTTTGCTGGCTACACGGTTGCTGTCGACTTTATAGCTGCCATCGGCAATCGCTGCTTTCAACTCGGCCACACGGGCGTTGTCGACGGCAGGCTGATCGCGCAGCTTGTCAGTGACCTTTTGCAACTGTTGAGCCTCATTGCTGAGATGTACCGATTCCCCGCTTGTGACGGTACTGGCCTGTTCGGCCGGGGTAGTCAGCGGTGCGGATTTGCCGGCGTCGGCGGTTTCCTTGGCAACGCTGGTACGTGTACTGCCCGTAAGTGGCGAGGAGCTGTTTAAACGGCTGAAATCGATGACCATGATAAAAAAACCTCTGGGTATTTGGACGCTTGCCATGTTTTCGGCAATCCCTGCGAAAACTTTAGGCTCATTTAAGCAATGAGCCGCATGCGCCAGCACTTGTCCTGCATGGGGCACAGTTTAGGCAACAGCCAGGCGGCGCGCCATAGCTTCACAAAACAGAGAGCCCTACATGGACACTTCCACTTGGCCTGGCGCGGTGACTTGCGCCTTGATGACTCGCATGGAATTGAGGTTTTTTACCCTTATCTGTTCAGCCAGGCCACCATTGGAGAGCGCTTCGCCCGGCATGCGCACACTGAGCGTACCACTGCGTGCGGTAATCACCACCTGATCACCCTTGCGTACGACTTCCGCCTGTTCGAGATGGACCAGGGTGATGACCTGATCGCCTACCGTTTGTCGGGTAAGTTTCTGTCCGATGGCCTGGTCAACCGAGGTGAAATACCCCTGGTTGATCAAGCTGATGTCGCGCTCGCGTAAAACGACATCGCCCGGTTCGATGATGCCGGCGCGCCTGAGCGGGCGAGTGGTGGTGACGACCTCTCGAAACAGGTGCACTTGAGCGGGTACGAACACGGTCCAGGGGGAGCTGCCCTCGCAACGAACCTTGACTGTAACCCGCCCGATGGGGGTGGCCGGGCTTTCCAGGGAGGCTGTCAATTCCTTGTCGCACATGGGCATGCGCAGTCGCGGATCGAGCTGCTTGACCTCGATTTCGTAGCGACCTTCCGTTTGACTGGTAGCCAGATAGTCCTCTACGGTGAATTCAAGAAAGCCCTGAGTGACGCCGATAAGCATGTCAGGCAAGGTAACCGCATCAGCAACGGCAGGGCTGCCAGGGGTCAACAGGCAAGCAGCCGACATCACGCAAAGCAATTTGCGGTAGTTTGATGTCAGGCGTCGGAAAAATGTCGTTTGATCGTTCATAAGGGTTAAAAAGCAAGCGCCGTGCCGTTTAGTGATGAATGTGCGTCGCAACACAACTTAGCGTTGGTGTAGGAGTCTGGGCATGGCTGGTGTAATGGATTCGGTAAACCAGCGCACGCAACTGGTAGGGCAGAATCGCCTGGAGCTGTTGTTGTTCCGTCTCGACGGCCAGCAACTCTACGGGATCAACGTGTTCAAGGTTCGTGAGGTGCTGCAATGCCCCAAACTGACTCTGATGCCCAAGTCCAGTCCCGTCGTGTGCGGTGTGGCAAATATTCGTGGGGCGACCATCCCGATCCTCGATCTGGCGATGGCGACCGGTGCCGGTGCACTTAAAGATCAAAGCAATCCCTTCGTGATCATCACGGAGTACAACACCAAGACTCAGGGTTTCCTGGTCCGGTCGGTAGAGCGCATCGTCAACATGAACTGGGAGGAGATTCATCCGCCACCCAAGGGCACTGGACGCGATCATTACCTCACGGCTGTGACTCGGGTCGACAATCAGTTAGTCGAAATCATCGATGTCGAGAAAGTCCTGGCGGAGGTTGCGCCGACACCGGAAGCGATTTCGGTGGGGGTGGTCGATGTCGAAACCCAGCACAAGGCCTTGTCCTTGCGAGTGCTGACGGTCGATGACTCGTCGGTGGCGCGCAAGCAGGTGACCCGTTGCCTGCAAACGATCGGTGTCGAAGTGGTGGCGTTGAACGACGGCGAACAAGCGCTGGAGTACCTGCGCAAGCTGGTCGACGAGGGCAAGAAGCCGGAAGAAGAGTTCCTGATGATGATCTCCGACATCGAGATGCCGGAGATGGACGGGTACACCCTGACGGCCGAGATCCGCAACGACCCTCGCATGCAAAAGCTTCATATCATCCTGCATACTTCGTTGTCGGGTGTGTTCAATCAGGCGATGGTCAAGAAAGTCGGTGCCGATGACTTCCTTGCCAAATTCCGTCCTGATGACCTGGCATCCCGGGTAGTCGACCGGATCAAAGCAGCAGACATCAGCTAGGGGCCTTTTGCCCCTGGCGGTCAACACGATTTAAGAGGCGGTATCTTTGTCTACGGGTAATTTGGATTTCGAACAGTTCCGGGTATTCCTGGAAAAAGCCTGTGGCATTTTGCTCGGTGAAAACAAGCAGTACCTGGTCTCGAGCCGTCTCAACAAACTGATGGAACAGCAGGGCATCAAGTCCCTGGGTGAACTGGTGCAGCGCATCCAGACCCAGCCGCGCAGTGGTTTGCGCGAAATGGTGGTGGATGCCATGACGACCAACGAAACCCTGTGGTTTCGTGACACCTATCCGTTTGAAGTCTTGAAGAACAAGGTGCTGCCCGAAGCAATCAAGGCTGCTCCCGGTCAACGTCTGCGCATCTGGTCGGCGGCTTGCTCGTCGGGTCAGGAACCGTATTCGCTGTCGATGTCCATCGACGAGTTCGAACGGGTCAACATGGGCCAGTTGAAGATGGGCGTGCAGATTGTTGCCACCGACTTGTCCGGCACCATGCTGACCAACTGCAAGACTGGCGAGTACGACAGCCTGGCGATCGGTCGCGGTCTGTCGCCCGAGCGTTTGCAGCGTTACTTCGACCCGAAAGGGCCGGGGCGTTGGGCAATCAAGGCGCCGATCAAGAGTCGGGTGGAGTTTCGCTCGTTCAACCTGCTCGATAGCTACGCAGCGCTGGGCAAGTTCGACATCGTGTTCTGCCGCAACGTGCTGATCTACTTCTCCGCCGAGGTGAAGAAAGACATCCTGTTGCGCATTCACAGCACGTTGAAGCCGGGTGGTTACTTGTTCCTGGGCGCTTCTGAAGCGCTGAACGGTTTGCCGGACCATTACCAAATGGTCCAGTGCAGTCCGGGGATCATTTACCAGGCGAAGTGATTGCATCGGCAACACAAAAAACGGCAGGCCCGCAAAGGTCTGCCGTTTTTTTATGCCTGAACAATTTCCCACGAACAGCACAAATCCCCCTGTGGGAGCGAGCCTGCTCGCGAAGGCGGCCTGTCAGAAAAACAATTGCCGACTGACACACAGCCTTCGCGAGCAGGCTCGCCCCCACGGGGATCTGCGTTGACCTGGCAAGGGAGGCAAGCGGCAGAAAAGCGGCAGGCGGCGGAAACCCGTTGCCGCTTTTCTGGCATTGCCGCCTTGCCGATGCCCGCAAAGGCCCGGTTTACGGGCTTTTTTTAATTGGCACGCGGCTTGCTATGTTCACGTTACGAAAAATCAGGTCACCCGAAGGTTTCCCGACATGAGCATCAGCTTCGATAAAGCGCTCGGTATCCACGAACAAGCCCTGGGCTTCCGCGCTCAGCGTGCCGAAGTCCTGGCCAACAACATTGCCAACGCCGACACCCCGAACTACAAGGCTCGGGACCTGGATTTCTCCAAGGTGCTTGCCGCACAGAACGAGAAAACCAAGAACGGCACTTTCGCCTTGAACATGACGAACAGCCGTCATATCGAAGCCGAAGGCCTGGGCAATGGTGACGAGTCGCTGCTGTATCGCACGCCGATGCAACCGTCGATCGACCAGAACACCGTGGACGCCCAACTGGAACAATCCAACTACGCGGAAAACGCGGTGGGCTTCCAGGCCAGCTTCACCCT
This sequence comes from Pseudomonas sp. TH15, assembly GCF_016651105.1. GTDB lineage: Bacteria > Pseudomonadota > Gammaproteobacteria > Pseudomonadales > Pseudomonadaceae > Aquipseudomonas. Next base: position 373,597 of record NZ_JAEKEL010000002.1, on the reverse strand, counting down.
GCTCAACAGCAAATTCAAAGGGCTGGTTTCAGCCCTGCGTGGAGAGTAAGTCATGTCTCTTGCCAGTGTTTTCAACATTGCCGGTAGCGGCATGAGTGCCCAGACCACTCGCCTGAACACCGTTGCCTCGAACATCGCCAACGCCGAAACCGTCTCGTCGAGCATCGACCAGACCTATCGTGCCCGTCACCCGGTATTCGCCACCATGTTCCAGGGCGGCCAGAACGGCGGCAGCGATTCGCTGTTCCAGAGCCAGGACGCCGCCGGTCAAGGCGTGCAAGTGCTGGGCGTGGTTGAAGACCAGAGCAATCTTGAAGCGCGCTACGAGCCGAACCATCCGGCCGCCGACGCCAAGGGCTACGTCTACTACCCGAACGTCAACGTCGTCGAAGAAATGGCTGACATGATTTCCGCGAGCCGTTCGTTCCAGACCAACGCGGAAATGATGAACACCGCCAAAACCATGATGCAGAAGGTCCTGACCCTCGGTCAGTGATAAGGGGCGACTCAGATGAGTGTTACCGATACCACCAGCAGCCTCAGCATGAACGATATTCTGGCCAACTCCTCGGTGACGGCCAACAGCTCCACCGCGAATAGCCTTGGCTCTTTGGCCGGCGCCGCGACCGGCGGCCAGACACTGGGCAAGGACGCGTTCCTGCAATTGCTGGTGACCCAACTCAAAAACCAGAACCCGCTGGACCCGCAGGACAACAGTGCGTTCGTCGCCCAGTTGGCCCAGTTCAGCAGTCTGGAAGGCATCACCACGCTGAACACCACGGTCAGCTCGATTGCCAGCAACTTCAGCTCTTCGCAAGCGTTGCAGGCTTCGTCGTTGGTCGGTCGTTCGGTGATCGTGCAGACCAACTCACTGCAGGTTGATGATCCGACCAAAGCGGTTAACGGTTCAGTGAACCTGACGTCGTCCATCGCCAGCGGCACCGTGACCATTTCCGACAGCAGTGGCAACACAGTCAGAACCATCGATCTGGGCACTCAGGCGGCAGGCAGTGCTGCCTTCACCTGGGATGGCAAGGACTCGAGCGGCGCCACCGTTCCAGTCGGCACTTATACCGTCAAGGCCAGCGCGCCTGTCAACGGTACGGCGACGGACCTGGCGGTTTACCTGCCGGCCACCGTCAACAGCGTGACCCTGAGCCAGACCGGCGGCGAGCTGACGCTCAACCTCGCAGGCCTGGGCCCGGTCGCCCTGTCCAAAGTTCAAACCATTGGTATATAGAGCCGACTAACCGGCACAAAGGAGTGGAATATGTCTTTCAATATCGGCCTTAGCGGTCTCTATGCAGCCAACAAACAACTGGATGTAACCGGTAACAACATCGCCAACGTCGCGACCACCGGTTTCAAATCCTCCCGTACAGAGTTTGAAGACGTCTATTCGGCGACCAAACTCGGCAGCGGCAGCCAAGTCGTCGGCAGCGGTGTAAAACTGGCCAACGTGTCCCAACAGTTCACCCAAGGTGACATCAACAACACCGGTAACGTGTTGGACATGGGCATCAACGGTTCGGGTTTCTTCACCCTGAGCAACAACGGTTCGACGACCTACACCCGTGCCGGTACGTTCAAGGTCAACAGCGATGGTTACATCACCAACACCGACTACACCTCGCGCCTGCAAGGCTACGGTGTGGATGCCAATGGCAAAGTCATCAACGGTGTGTTGACCGATCTGAAAATTGACACTTCGAACCTGGCGCCGAAGACCACTTCGTTGGTGACTTCGACGATCAACCTGAACTCGACGGCTCCGGTTATCGACGATACCGTTCCGGCCGGCAAGTTCGACCCGACTCTGACGGCGACCTACACCAAGTCGTTCAGCACCCCGATCTATGACAGTCAGGGCAACCAGCACTCCATGGATCAATACCTGGTGAAAACCGGTGGCAATACCTGGAAGGTCTACACCCTGGTAGACGGCCGCAACCCGGATGCTACCGGCAGCGACCCGAAAACCACTGCACCGGTCGCTTCGACACTGTCGTTTGACGCCACTGGTAAGTTGACTCAGGTCAGCACGCCTAATCCGGCGGGCGGCGCTCCAATCATCAGCAGCAACCTGACGGTTAACAGCTGGGTGCCAGGCACTGTGACCAATGGCGTTTGGACAGCCAATGGCGCTGCCGCTAACCCGGCCGGTGTGACCATCTCCATGGCCAATACCACTCAGTACAACGCTGACACCGCGCGTTCGATCCCGACTCAGGACGGTTACGCCACTGGCCAGATCACCAACCTGACCATCGACGGCACCGGTACCCTGTTCGCCAACTTCAGCAACAACCAGAGCAAGGCTATCGGCCAGGTTGCACTGGCAAGCTTCACTAACGAACAAGGCCTGCAAGCGGTTGGCGGCACTAGCTGGAAAGAGACGTTCTCTTCGGGTATCCCGGGCTACGATGCTCCGGAAACCGGGACTCTGGGTTCTATCGAGTCCAACTCCCTGGAAGAGTCCAACGTCAACCTGACCAACGAACTGGTCAACCTGATTAAGGCGCAGAGCAACTACCAGGCGAACGCCAAGACCATCTCCACCCAGAGCACCATCATGCAGACCATCATTCAGATGACCTGATGCTGGTTGGGTTGTAGCGCTTCACCAAGAGCCCCTCGGAAGAGGGGCTTTTTTATGCACGGGATTTGAGGCTGGTCTCTGAATTTGCGTTGTGGGTGATGGCCTCTTCGCGGGCAAGCCTCGCTCCTACAGATTTGGCGTCGTTCATTTGCCTTGGGAGCGACATAGAATCTGTAGGAGCGAGGCTTGCCCGCGAAGACGTCAGACCGACCAACACTTTCCCCAAGGCAAAAGAAAACCCCCGACCAGTCCAGAGAACTAATCGGGGGTTTCAGATAAGCGCCGTTAAGCGCTTACCGGCTCAGCTTATTGGCAAGCTTCGCAATCCGGCTCGTCAATCGCGCAAGCCTTTGGCACTGGTGCCGGACCGGCAGGAGCTGCCAGGACCGAATCGTCACCGTGGTTGCCGCCGCTGGAAACAGCGTTCAGTTTGCCGGTGTTGATGGTCGACTTCTCGGTGCTGGTCGCGGCCAGGGCACGGAGGTAGTAAGTGGTTTTCAGGCCACGGTACCAAGCCATGCGGTAGGTCACGTCCAGTTTCTTGCCCGAAGCGCCGGCGATGTACAGGTTCAGGGACTGAGCCTGGTCGATCCACTTCTGACGACGGCTTGCCGCGTCAACGATCCACTTGGTGTCCACTTCGAAGGCAGTCGCGTAGAGCTCTTTGAGTTCTTGCGGGATGCGCTCGATCTGCTGAACCGAACCGTCGTAGTACTTCAGGTCGTTGATCATGACCGAGTCCCACAGACCGCGAGCCTTCAGGTCGCGAACCAGGTACGGGTTGATCACGGTGAATTCGCCCGACAGGTTCGATTTCACATAGAGGTTCTGGTAGGTCGGTTCGATCGACTGCGATACGCCAGTGATGTTGGCGATGGTGGCGGTCGGTGCGATGGCCATGATGTTGGAGTTACGAATGCCTTTCTGTACACGGGCACGAACCGGTGCCCAGTCCAGGGATTCGTTCAGGTCAACGTCGATGTACTTCTGGCCACGTTGCTCGATCAGGATCTGTTGCGAATCCAGCGGCAGGATGCCTTTGGACCACAGCGAACCCTGGAACGTCTCGTACGCGCCGCGCTCGTCGGCCAGGTCGCAGGAGGCCTGGATCGCGTAGTAGCTGACCGCTTCCATCGACTTGTCGGCGAACTCGACGGCAGCGTCGGAACCGTAAGGGATGTGCTGCAGGTACAAAGCGTCCTGGAAGCCCATGATGCCCAGACCGACCGGACGGTGCTTGAAGTTGGAGTTCTTCGCTTGTGGCACCGAGTAGTAGTTGATGTCGATAACGTTATCGAGCATGCGAACGGCGGTGTTCACGGTACGTTCCAGCTTGGCGGTGTCCAGCTTGCCGTTGGTGATGTGGTTCGGCAGGTTGATCGAGCCCAGGTTGCAAACGGCGATCTCGTCCTTGTTGGTGTTCAAGGTGATCTCGGTGCACAGGTTCGAGCTGTGAACCACGCCAACGTGCTGCTGCGGGCTGCGCAGGTTGCACGGGTCTTTGAAGGTCAGCCATGGGTGGCCGGTTTCAAACAGCATGGACAGCATTTTGCGCCACAGGTCTTTGGCCTGGATGGTCTTGAACAGCTTGATCTTGCCCGGGTACTCGGACAGCGCTTCGTAGTACTCGTAGCGCTCTTCGAAAGCCTTGCCGGTCAGGTCGTGCAGATCCGGAACTTCGGACGGCGAGAACAAGGTCCACTTGCCGTCATCGAAGACGCGCTTCATGAACAGGTCAGGGATCCAGTTGGCAGTGTTCATGTCGTGGGTACGACGACGATCATCACCGGTGTTCTTGCGGAGTTCGATGAACTCTTCGATGTCCATGTGCCAGGTTTCCAGGTAGGCACAGACAGCGCCTTTGCGCTTGCCACCCTGGTTAACGGCTACGGCGGTGTCGTTCACCACTTTCAGGAACGGAACAACGCCCTGGGATTTGCCGTTGGTGCCCTTGATGTACGAACCCAAGGCACGAACCGGCGTCCAGTCGTTGCCCAGGCCGCCAGCGAATTTGGACAACATGGCGTTGTCGTGGATCGCGTGGTAAATGCCCGACAGGTCATCCGGCACGGTGGTCAGGTAGCAGCTCGACAGCTGTGGACGCAGGGTACCGGCGTTGAACAGTGTCGGAGTCGAGGACATGTAGTCGAAGGACGACAACAGGTTGTAGAACTCGATCGCACGGTCTTCTTTGTTCTTCTCTTCGATCGCCAGGCCCATGGCCACGCGCATGAAGAAGATCTGCGGCAGTTCGAAACGCACGCCATCCTTGTGGATGAAGTAACGGTCGTACAGGGTTTGCAGGCCCAGGTACGTGAACTGCTGATCGCGCTCGTGGTTGATTGCCTTGCCGAGTTTTTCCAGGTCAAACGTGGCCAGGATCGGGTTCAGCAATTCGAATTCGATGCCCTTGGCGATGTACGAAGGCAGGGCCTTGGCGTACAGGTCGACCATTTCGTGGTGGGTTGCGCTTTCGGCAACTTCCAGGAAGCTCAGGCCTTCGGCACGCAGGGTGTCCATCAGCAGGCGGGCGGTCACGAACGAGTAGTTCGGCTCACGCTCAACCAAGGTGCGGGCGGTCATCACCAGAGCGGTGTTGACGTCGGTCAGGGCCACGCCGTCGTACAGGTTTTTCAGGGTTTCGCGCTGGATCAGGTCGCCGTCGACTTCTGCCAGGCCTTCGCACGCTTCGGTGACGATGGTGTTCAGGCGGCCCATGTCCAGAGGAGCAAAGGTGCCGTCGGCGCGGGTGATGCGGATCGACGGGTGAGCGTTGACGGCTTCTTCGGTCGGCGCGTGGGCAGCGCGTTCTTTCGAACGACCGTCACGGTAGATCACATAGTCGCGGGCCACTTTCTGCTCGCCGGCACGCATCAGGGCCAGTTCAACCTGGTCCTGGATTTCTTCGATGTGGATGGTGCCGCCCGAAGGCATGCGACGCTTGAAGGTCGCGGTGACTTGTTCGGTCAGGCGGGCAACGGTGTCGTGGATTCGCGACGAGGCAGCAGCGGTGCCACCCTCAACTGCGAGAAACGCTTTGGTGATGGCGACGGTAATTTTGTCATCGGTGTAAGGAACGACAGTGCCGTTACGCTTGATCACGCGCAGTTGGCCAGGCGCGGTGGCGGACAGATCCGAATTCGAATCAGCGGCCTGCGGCAAGGTGCCCTGCGGGTTCTCGCGAGTTGTGTCGGTTTGCATGGGTGTCTCCACGTTCTCTATGTTTGTTTGGGCACCATCACGGTGCCCACCGTTCCGTCCTGAAGCACTACAACCGGCGAGCGCCGGGCATAACAACTTCGGGACAGTTCAGGAAGGGGGCCTTTTGAGCGCCGCTTCCATGCCGAAGTCTTTGGTTTCAAGCCGTAGGCTGAAAACCGAATTCCTTTTGGGTGACAGTTATGGACTGCAACACCCGTACCGTTTTCGCCGCTTGGGGGTCAAAAACAGCAGCCATCCGCTCGTGCGGTTTGGTCTTCTGAAAATACGTTTGGTTCAACCAGACAAAGGCAATAAAAGCGCTTGAATTCGGTGTCTGATTTGTGTTTGGTTTTTGGGCGAAAACCCTACATGTAGGGTTTTTTTAGCGCCGAGGTACAAGATAATGCGTTTTGGGGGGTGATTGCAACGTACTACCTGTGGATAAACCTGTGCGTAAATTGTGTGTGAAACGTGGAAACAGCGTGTAGGCCGCGACCCTACTGGAGTCGACCGTTTGTCATGGTATTTTCATGATTGAAAACGGTTGGGGCAGTTTTTAAGGGCGCGAACCCTATCACAAAAAACCGCGTTGTCCGAACGCATTTGCCGACTTGTTTTCTCGGCAGTCGACGTTTATACAATCGGCCGGTACGCAAGCATTCTTATCCTCCCCAATCATTACAAAAAGACGGGCGGATCCTTCCTTATTAGTGTTGTTGGCAAGCAGAGGTCACCCGTGGAGCAAGAAGCCTGGCAGGTATTGATTGTCGAAGACGACCAACGTCTGGCCGAACTGACCCGTGATTACCTCGAAGCCAATGGCCTGTGCGTGGCAATCGAAGGCAATGGCGCCCTGGCGGCGGCGCGGATCATCAAGGAGCAGCCAGACCTGGTGATTCTCGACCTGATGCTGCCCGGCGAGGATGGCCTGAGCATCTGCCGCAAGGTGCGCGACAAATATGACGGCCCGATCCTGATGCTCACCGCCCGTACCGATGACGCCGATCAGATTCTCGGCCTGGACCTGGGCGCCGATGATTACGTGTGCAAACCGGTGCGCCCGCGGTTGCTGCTGGCGCGCATCCAGGCCTTGTTGCGCCGCAGCGAAGCGCCGGAAGTGGCCCCGGAAAAACTTCGGCGTTTGCAGTTCGGCCCGCTGGTGGTGGACAACGCTTTGCGTGAAGCCTGGCTCAATGACAACGGCATCGAACTGACCAGCGCCGAGTTCGACTTGCTCTGGCTGTTGGTGGCCAACGCCGGGCGCATCCTGTCTCGGGAAGAAATCTTCACCGCATTGCGTGGCATCGGTTATGACGGCCAGGACCGCTCTATCGACGTGCGCATCTCGCGCATTCGCCCCAAGATCGGCGATGACCCGGAGCACCCACGGTTGATCAAGACCGTGCGCAGCAAAGGTTATCTGTTCGTTCCGGAAGCCTGCACGCTGTGAACTCGATCTTCCTGCGCATCTACGGCGGCATGTGTGCGGCGCTGGTCCTGGTGGCAGTGCTCGGCGTGCTGGCGCTGCACCTGCTCAACCAGGTGCGCAGCGAGCAATACCGTGAACGCCTGGCCCACGGCACGTTTTCGCTGATGGCCGATAACCTGCAACCCATGAACGAGACCGAGCGCCACCGGGCGTTGCTGGTCTGGGAGCGTCTGTTGGGCATTCCCTTGTCGTTGCAGACCTTCGCCCAGACCGACCTCGACCTGACCCAGCGCACCCGTGTGTTGCGTGGCCATGCGCTGGTCGAACAGACCGGCCCTCACGCAGCAAAGGTTTACCGGTTGGTCAGTGACAAGGAACAACTGGTACTCACCGGGGAAGTCCAGCAGATCAGCGAGCAACTGGCCCGCGCGACCATTTACTTGTTGGCCGATGAACTGGTGCGCTACCCGGTCGCCGAACAACCCAAACGCCTGGCGCAATTGAAAGAAGATAAAGGCTTCGGTTTCGACCTGCGGCTGGTCACGGTCGAAGAGGCCGACATGGACGAGGATCAGAGTCGCCGGGTGTCCGAAGGCGACACGGTGATGGCGCTGGGCAAGGGTGGCGATTCGATCCGGGTGTTTGCCGGCATGGTCGGCACGCCGTGGGTGCTGGAAATCGGCCCGCTGTTTCAGATGAACCCGTATCCGCCGGAATGGCTGGTGCTGATCGCCGCCCTTGGGCTGACGCTGATCGGTTTGATCGTCTATCTGTTGGTGCGGCAACTGGAGCGTCGTTTGCGTGGCCTCGAAGCCGCCGCCACGCGCATCGCCAAGGGCAGCCTGGAAACCCGCGTGCCGGCGCGCGGCGCAGATTCGGTCGGGCGTCTGGCGGCGGCGTTCAACGGCATGGCCGAGCACTTGCAGCAACTGCTGGCGATTCAGCGCGAACTGGTGCGCGCGGTGTCCCATGAACTGCGTACGCCGGTGGCACGCCTGCGTTTTGGTCTGGAGATGATCGGCTCGGCCACCACGCCCCAGGCACTGGAAAAGTACCGCGAAGGCATGGACCACGACATCGAGGACCTCGACAAACTGGTGGACGAGATGCTCACCTACGCGCGGTTGGAACAAGGCTCACCGGCGCTGAATTTCCAGCGCATCGATCTCGATGCGTTGGTCAATCAGGTGATCGAGGAACTGGCACCGTTGCGTGCGGAGGTCACCGTGCAGCGAGGGCTGTGTTTGTCCGCCGCCGATAACGACGATGCCTGGGTCGAAGCCGAGCCGCGATATCTGCACCGCGCGCTGCAGAACCTGGTGGGCAACGCGATGCGCCATGCGCATTCGAAAGTGACGGTGAGTTATCAGGTCGGCCAATTGCGCTGTCGGGTCGACGTCGAGGATGACGGGCCGGGTGTGCCGGAAGTGGCGTGGGAGCGGATTTTTACGCCGTTTCTGCGTCTGGACGACAGTCGTACGCGGGCGTCTGGCGGGCATGGCCTGGGGTTGTCGATTGTGCGGCGGATCATCCATTGGCATGACGGCCGGGCGATCATCGGCAAGAGCAAGAGCCTGGGTGGGGCGTGCTTCAGTCTGAGCTGGCCGCGCAATCAGGAGCGCCGTTGAGATATGTGGTGGCGGGGCTGGCCTCTTCGCGAGCAGGCTCGCTCCCACAAGGGAACGTATTTCAATGTGGGAGCGAGCTTGCTCGCGATGAGGCCCCTCGAGACACTGAAGATCTTCAGGCCTTGATGCTGACCAGGCTCAACAACTGCCCATCCTGCACCCCAAACTGCGCGTCCAATTCGGTCCCGTTACACCACTCACTGGACAAGTCCGTGAGCAGCCGCAACCGCACCTGACCGCTCTCGGTCCATTCCAACACTTCCGCATGTTCGAAATAAAAGCGCTTTTGCACGATCGGGTAGAGCGCCTTGAACAGGCTTTCCTTCACCGAAAACGTCAGGGTAACCAGCAGCGCCAATTGATCGGTCCCGCTCGCCGCCATGCGCTGTAACTCCGGCGGTGTGAGGATCTCCCCGGCCAGGCGTTCGGCCCGTTCGACATTGAGCAGGTTTTCCAGGTCCATGCCCAAGCCGCGCCAGTGGGCCTTCTTCGCAACAATTGCCGCGGCCCGGCCGGTGCTGTGGGTGATCGAACCGGTGATGTGCGCAGGCCAAACCGGTGCCCGGTCTTCGCCAATGGCCGGGATAAAGCTCAGCCCTTCCAGTTGTTGCAGTGCGGCCCGGGCGCAGACGCGTCCGGCCAGAAACTCGGCCTGACGCTTGGCCACCGAACGCTGGATGCTCGCGGGCGGCTCGATGGCGCTGCGCTGGAAGTCATCGCCGAGCAGTCGGGACGGATCGAAATGGGTGCTGAACAGCACGGTATCGGGCAACACCGTGGGCAACGGCCAATGGCTGTCGAGCGCGGTGCAGCAGGCGGGCAGGGCGGGGGTGAGATTCATGGCGGGCATTTTGCCGGTTAGTCGGGCCAAGGTCGAGATTGGCGGTGAAGCTTTCGCGAGCAGGCTCGCTCCCACACGGGATCTACGCCGCCCAGAAAATCCCCTGTAGGAGTGAGCCTGCTCGCGATAGCCGCGCCGCGGTGTCTCTGATCAGCTAAATATTTTCTTGAAGAACGCCTTCATATCCGCCCACGAACTGGCATCCGCCGCCTTGTTGTAACCAATATCCGGCCCGCCATGATCACCATGGCTCAAGCGATCCGCATCCGGGTTGGTGAACCCATGCTTGGCGTCTGCCAGGCTGACGAATTTGTAGTCGGCCCCGGCCTTGTCCATTTCAGACTTGAACGCCGCCACATTATCCGGGGTGACCATGCTGTCCTTGGCGCCATGCTCGACGAGGATTTTCGCCTTCACGCTGCCCGGCGTCGCGGGCGTGTTGGTCGCCAGTGCCCCGTGGAAACTCACCACACCTTTCAACGGCAAGCCCTGACGCGCCGCATTCAGCACCACACCGCCGCCGAAGCAGTAACCGATGGCCGCGAGTTTGTTCGGGTCGGTCTGTGGCTGTTGTTTCAACAGATCAAGCCCGGCCTGGAAACGTGCGCTGGCCACCGCGCTGTCCTTCAGTGCTTCTTGCATGAACGCCATGGCGTCCTTCGGATGCTCGGTGTTCTTGCCGCCGCCATACATGTCGATAGCCAACGCGCTATAGCCCAGACCGGCGAGGTCCCGGGCGCGGCGCTTGGCGTAATCGTTCAGCCCCCAGAACTCATGCACCACCACAATTCCCGGGCGTGGGCCTTTGATCGCGTCGTCGTAGGCGTAGTAGCCGATCATTTTTGTACCGTCGGTACTTTGGTAGGGAATTTCCTGAGTCTTGATCGCAGCCTGAGTCAGCCCGCTCAAGGCCAGTAAAACGAGGACGAAGAACATGCGCATGGTCGGATCTCCTTTTAATAAAGTCGTCAAAACAGCCTAGTCGATTTGATTCAGCTCAGGTTTAGAGTGCGTTCAGGGGGAGTTCAGGGGCCGGTCGGTAATGTAGACCCATGATCAAACGCGCCTGCGCATGAGGAAATGCCCCCAATGACTGGTCCAGCAAAACAGTCATGCCAGTGCCAATCTCACCTACAACTGCATGTCGGCCTCGCACAATGGCATTAAACTGCGTCAGGAAGACCTCATGGGTCGCTATGATCAGTTCTGCCTGGTGGATGGCTGCAAGCTTCACCTTGTCGCCATCGAGATTTGCCGTTGCACCTTTGGAGATGTTGTTTTGCCCGGGAGAGCGTTATGAAATTGCTGGTCGTCGAAGATGAAGCGCTGCTGCGCCATCACCTGCAAACCCGCCTGACGGATAGCGGCCACGTGGTCGAGTCCGTGGGCAACGCCGAAGAGGCGCTGTATCAGACCGAGCAGTTCAACCATGACCTGGCGGTGATCGACCTCGGACTGCCGGGCATGGGCGGGCTCGACCTGATCCGTCTGCTGCGCTCCCAGGGCAAGACCTTTCCGATCCTGATCCTCACCGCCCGCGGCAACTGGCAGGACAAGGTTGAAGGCCTCGCCGCCGGTGCCGACGACTACGTGGTCAAGCCGTTCCAGTTCGAAGAGCTGGACGCCCGGCTTAATGCCTTGTTGCGCCGTTCCAGCGGGTTCACTCAGTCGACCATTGTCGCCGGGCCGTTGATGCTCGACCTCAATCGCAAGCAGGCGTCACTCGAAGAACAGCCGCTGGCGCTGACCGCATACGAATACCGGATCCTCGAGTACCTGATGCGCCATCACCAGCAAGTGGTGGCCAAGGACCGCTTGATGGAACAGCTCTACCCGGATGACGACGAGCGTGATCCGAATGTGATCGAAGTGCTGGTCGGTCGCCTGCGCCGCAAACTCGAAGGTCCCGCCGGGTTCAAACCGATCGACACCGTGCGTGGCCTCGGCTACTTGTTCAACGAGCGCTGTACTTGATTCGTTCTCTTCGCGTTCGCCTGATGCTCGCCGCCACCCTGTTGGCGGTGTTGTTCATGCTGGCGTTGCTGCCGGCGATGCAGGGCGCGTTCAGCCTGGCGTTGCAGGATTCCATTGAGCAACGCCTGGCCTCGGACGTCACCACGCTGATCTCCGCTGCCCGGGTGGAGAACAACCACTTGCAGATGCCTTTGCAATTGCCCGATGAGCGTTTCAACCTCACCGACAGCCGTTTGCTGGGCTACATCTATGACCGCGAGGGGCATCTGGTCTGGCGCTCGAAGGCCTCCCAGGAAGAGATCATCAACTACAAGCCGCGTTACGACGGGCGCGGTAGCGAGTTTGCACGCATTCGCGAGGCCAATGGTCATGAGTTCTTCGTCTATGACGTCGAGGTCAAACTGCTGGGCGGTAAAAGTGCGGCGTTCAGTATCGTGGCCTTGCAGCCGGTTCGTGAGTACGAAGCCACCCTTGAAGGCCTGCGGGAAAATCTCTATCTGGGGTTTGGCGCGGCGTTGCTGGTGTTGTTGTCGTTGTTGTGGATCGGCCTGACCTGGGGCTTGCAGGCGTTGCGCCGGCTGAGCCAGGAACTGGACCAGATCGAAAGCGGCACCCGCGAAAGCCTCAGCGAAGAACACCCGCGTGAACTGCTGCGCCTGACCGGTTCCCTCAACCGCTTGCTGCACAGCGAGCGTGAGCAGCGCAGCCGTTATCGCGATTCCCTCGATGACTTGGCCCACAGCCTGAAAACCCCGTTGACCGTGTTGCAAGGCGTCAGCGAGGACATGGCCCAGCGCCCGCAGGACCGTGACCAGGCCTGGGTGCTGCAATCGCAGATCGAACGTATGAGTCAGCAGATCAGCTATCAGTTGCAGCGCGCCAGCCTGCGCAAAAGCGGTCTGGTACGCCATCAGGTGCGCCTGCGCCCGGTGCTGCAAAGCCTGTGCGACACGCTGGACAAGGTCTACCGCGACAAACGGGTGCGGGTCGCTTTCGACCTGCCGGACCCGTGTTACGTGCCGATCGAGCAGGGCGCCTTGCTGGAGATGATGGGCAACCTGCTGGAGAACGCCTATCGCCTGTGCCTGAGCGAAGTGCGCATCAGCGTGCGCGAAACGCTTAGCGGGATTGAGTTGTGCGTCGAGGATGACGGGCCGGGCGTGCCGCCGGATCAGCGGGCGCGGATTCTGCAAAGGGGTGAACGACTGGATCGACAGCATCCGGGGCAGGGGATCGGGTTGGCGGTGGTCAAGGACATCATCGAAAGCTACAGCGCCCAGTTGACTCTGGGGGATTCGGCCATGGGCGGCGCGGCGTTCCGGATTCATTTTCCGGTGGTTTGAGGGTGGGGGCTGGTTTTTTGACCCAACTCATCTCCCTTGTGGCGAGGGGATTTATCCCCGTTGGGTTGCGCAGCAGCCCCCAGGATCTCAAGCGTTTCAGACAGATCGAGTTCACCGGTCTTACGACGGCTGCGCCGCCGAACGGGGATAAATCCCCTCGCCACGGCATGTGTTGGGTTTGCCCCCTCACCCCAGCCCTCTCCCCGAGGAGAGGGAGCCGATTTGTGAGCCTTTCAGAATCTGAGTTCGGGTATTTCACGTCGGCGTAACTCTCCCAAACATCTCGGTCAGTCCCCTCTCCCTACGGGCGGTCCGACGTTTCGGGAGGGCTAGGGTGAGGGGCTCTTGATCTTCAGCCCGAACACTGAGCCTCAGCGAGATGCCGTACGCCGGGGCGAAGCCTTTTGCTTACTTTTCGGCGTTTGGAAAAGTGAGTCGCTGTAAGAGCGAAACCCTAAGCAGCCGTTACCGCAGCAACGGATATACACCCAACCCAAACCCCAACCCCAGCCCCCCAAGCTGTTTCAGGCCGCAGAATCCTCCATCCCCCCTCACTGCTCCTGCGCCCGATAAGCCCCTGGTGTAAGTCCAGTCCACTTCTTGAACGCCCGATGAAACGCCGAAGGCTCGGAAAACCCCAACTGCTCGGCAATCTGTTGCAACGACAGATCCGCCCGCCCCAAGTGATAAATCGCAATGTCCCGCCGCAACTGGTCCTTCAATTCCTGAAAACTGCTGCCTTCTTCGCGCAAATGCCGGCGCAAGGTCTGCGGGCTGATGTGCAAGTGCGCGGCCACCGCTTCCAGGTCCGGCCAGCGCGCACTGTCGCGGCTGAGCAAACGGCGCAACTGGCTGCTCAAGCTGTCGCCGTCATCCGGGCGCGACAACAGGTCGGCGGGGGAGCGTTCGAGGAAATGCTTGAGCGTGCGCTCGTCCTGCAACAACGGCATGCTCAGGTAGCGACTGTGAAACAGCAGGCTGCTCTGGGCCGTTGAAAACTCCTGCGGGCAGGGGAATAGCAGATCGTACTCGGCGCCGTGCTCAGGTCTCGGATAGCTGAATGTCGCCTGCTCCAGGCGAATACGCTGGCCGATCAGCCAACTGCCGAGACGATGCCAGATCACAAGCAGGGATTCACTGAGGAAGTGATCCGGGTCCCGCAACTGTGAATCGTCGAGGCTCAGGCGGATCATTTCGTCTTCGCGGGTCAGGGTCAGACGCGGCGCCTCGGGGAATAGGCTATAAAACAATAAGCCGCGATGAAGTGCTTTCTCCAGGCTGCGGCAATGGATAATCGCGTGGCACATCATGGCGAAACTGCCGGGTTTGCTCGGTGCCTGCCCGAATCCCAGGTATTCGTCGTCCAGCGCCAGCCACAGGCCCTGGATCAGCCGGGTGAATTGTTCCGGCGCGATGCGTGCCCTTGGCTCGTCGAGCAACTCGGGGCTGATCCCCAGTTGTAACAACAAGCCTGAATAATCATAACCACGCCGACGCGCGCCACCGAGGGCGGCACGGGCGAAATGACTGGCGATGGTGCGTTCGCGCATAGGAGGCAGGTCCGTCCACTAAGCGCCGGATGGTAGCCGCAGGACTTGGCGATGAACAAGGCGGATATCCGCCAAATTGTAGGATGAGGTCTGGCCGATAGGCGGAAATCCGCCACATTGCTGTAGCCGGTCGGTGACAAAGAAAACCCTGTAACCCTTGATGTCAAAAGGCTTGCAGGGAATTCGGCAGAGGTGGCACGGGCTTTGCGATACAACGGGCAGATGCCTGCCGTTGAGCGGCTCGACAAAACAAATCCCTCCAGTGCAGGAGGGTTCGCAATTGAAGTGTCATGGGGCAACAGATGAATGTTGTCACGGGGCACTCTTGAGGAACTTTACAATGACGACTCGTCAGCCACTGTACAAATCCCTGTATTTCCAGGTGATCGTTGCCATCGCCATCGGCATCCTGGTCGGTCACTTCTACCCGCAGACCGGTGTGGCCCTCAAGCCACTGGGTGACGGGTTCATCAAACTGATCAAAATGATCATCGCCCCGATCATCTTCTGCACCGTCGTCAGCGGTATCGCGGGCATGCAGAGCATGAAATCGGTCGGCAAGACCGGCGGTTACGCGCTGCTCTACTTCGAAATCGTTTCGACCATTGCACTGTTGGTCGGTCTGGTGGTGGTCAACATCGTCCAGCCGGGCGCCGGCATGCACATCGACGTGAGCACGCTGGATGCTTCCAAAGTCGCTCAATATGTTGCGGCCGGTGCTGATCAAAGCGTCGTCGGCTTCCTGCTGAACGTGATCCCGAACACCATCATCGGTGCGTTCGCCACCGGCGATATCCTGCAAGTGCTGATGTTCTCGGTGATCTTCGGTTTCGCCCTGCATCGCCTGGGTGCCTACGGCAAGCCGATCCTGGACTTCATCGATCGCTTCGCTCACGTGATGTTCAACATCATCAACATGATCATGAAGCTCGCGCCACTCGGTGCCCTGGGCGCCATGGCGTTCACCATCGGTGCCTACGGTGTGGGTTCGCTGGTGCAACTGGGTCAGTTGATGCTGTGCTTCTACATCACCTGCCTGGTGTTCGTGCTGGTCGTGCTGGGCGGTATCGCTCGCGCTCACGGCTTCAGCGTGCTGAAAGTGATTCGCTACATCCGTGAAGAACTGCTGATCGTGCTGGGTACGTCCTCCTCGGAATCCGTGCTGCCACGCATGCTGATCAAAATGGAGCGTCTGGGCGCGAAGAAATCCGTTGTGGGTCTGGTGATCCCGACCGGTTACTCGTTCAACCTCGACGGTACTGCGATCTACCTGACCATGGCGGCCGTGTTCATCGCTCAAGCGACCGACACCCACATGGACATCACGCACCAGATCACCCTGCTGGTGGTGTTGCTGCTGTCCTCCAAAGGCGCTGCTGGCGTGACCGGTAGTGGCTTCATCGTGTTGGCCGCGACCCTGTCGGCTGTTGGCCACCTGCCGGTTGCCGGCTTGGCGCTGATCCTCGGTATCGACCGCTTCATGTCCGAAGCCCGCGCGTTGACCAACCTCGTGGGTAACGCCGTTGCCACGCTGGTTGTGGCCAAGTGGGTCAAGGAACTGGACACCGACGTGATGCAGGCCGAACTGGCTTCTGGCGGTCGCGGTATTGTCGACACCCGTCCTGAAGACGATCTGGGCGTGTCCGAAGGCGTCACCCCAAGCAACGTCAAATAAGACGGCTGCACTGAAAAACCCGCTTCGGCGGGTTTTTTTATGCCTGGGATTTGAGCGTAACGGTCACGACGGCTGACACATCGGGTGATTGCTGCAATGCGATTGGCTGCCTAGGCTGGAGGCATCGCTCAAGGAGTACACCCATGCCCGGTCCACTGGCATCACTCAAGGTTCTGGATTTCTCGACACTGCTGCCGGGGCCGTTTGCTTCCCTGCTGTTGGCAGACATGGGCGCCGAGGTGCTGCGCATCGAATCGCCAACCCGCATGGACCTGCTGCGGGTGCTGCCGCCCCACGACCAGGGCGTCTCGGCGAGTCATGCGTACCTCAATCGCAACAAGCGCAGCCTGGCGCTGGACCTCAAGCAGCCCGAGGCGCTGGAGGTGATCAAGCAACTGCTGCAGGACCACGACATCGTGTTGGAGCAATTCCGCCCCGGGGTGATGGAGCGCCTGGGCCTGGGTTATGAAGCCTTGAAGGCGATCAATCCGAAGTTGATTTACGTCTCGATCACCGGTTACGGCCAGACTGGCCCCTACAAGGACCGTGCTGGCCACGACATCAACTACCTGGCGCTGGCGGGGCTGGCAAGTTACACCGGCCGCGCCGACAGCGGCCCGCTACCGTTGGGGATTCAGGCCGCAGACATAGCCGGTGGCTCGTTACACGGCGTCATTGGATTGCTGGCGGCGGTGATCGCCCGGCAGCAGACGGGGCAGGGACAGTATCTGGATGTGAGCATGACCGATTGCGCCTTCAGCCTGAACGCCATGGCCGGCGCCGGGTATCTGGCCTGCGGTGTGGAACCGGAGCGCGAAGATCAGATGCTCAATGGCGGCAGTTTTTATGACTATTACCGTTCGCGGGATGGACGCTGGTTATCGGTGGGCAGCCTGGAGCCGGCGTTTATGCAGCAACTGTGCACGGTGCTGGGTCGCCCGGAACTGGCGGTCCAGGGTTTATCGCCCAAGCCAGAGCAGCAACAGGCGTTGAAAAATGACTTGAAAATTGAATTCGAGAAGCATGACTTTTCTGAGTTGTGTGAGCTGTTTGCCGGGGTTGATGCGTGTGTCGAGCCGGTGTTGAGTGTGGGCGAGGCGGTGCGGCATCCGCAGTTGCAGGCGCGGGGATTGGTGACTGAGGTGCCTCGCGGTGACGGATCAACTCAGCAGCAAATGGCTTGTCCGTTGAAGTTTTCCGAAGGGTTGCCGGCGCCCAGGTATATCGGTGCGGCGGTGGGGCAGCACACGGATCAGGTGTTGGGAGAGTTGGGGTTTAGTGCGCAGCGGATCGAGGAATTGCGGCGTGCCAAGGTGGTTGTGTAGCGCTTGATAAGACGCCTTCGCGAGCAAGCTCGCTCCCACACTGGTTCTGTGTCACGCCGAAAATCCCCTGTGGGAGCGAGCTTGCTCGCGATGAGGCCGGCATGAACACAAAAAAACCTGTTACTCGACCCGCATTTCCCCACTAAACACCAACGTACTGCGGCAACGCCGGCACAAATACCGCCGCCCCTGCCGCACCAAACTGTGCCGCTGGGCCGAAAACGGGAAATCGCTGTCGGCACACGGGCATTTGTAGATGTAGCGGGTCACGCTGCGGCGTTTGACGTCGTAGGTGTGGCAACGGTTGGGCGGCAGTTCGTAGACACCGCGCATGATCAGTTGCCACTCTTCGCCGTGGGGCTGGATGCGGTCGCCAAACAGTTGATGGGCGATCAGGTGCGCGACTTCGTGGGCCACGGTCTGCTTGAGGAAGTCTTCGGTGTTTTCCCGGTATAGCTGCGGGTTGAAGCGCAGCAGGTTCTCGTGCAAATGCGCGACACCGGCTTTTTGCCCGCGCAGCTTGAGGCTTACCACGGGGCGTTTGAAAGGTCGTTTGAAAAAGGTTTCGGCTTGTTGGTAACAGTCTTCGACGCGGGTATTGAGTTGCTCGGGCATGCTTGATGGATCTCCAGAGACGTCGAGTATGCCGCAACCCCCGGGGCTTGCGAATCGGCCAGGCGCCGAATGGTCGTTGTTCGTGCTCTTTCAATAGATATTAAAAGGCCGCCTCGCGGCGGCCTGTATTGGCAGATCTTGTTCTATTGGAGTTCTAGTTCGTGTAGACGGGACCAACGCCCAGGCCCCAGACGATCACGGTAAACGCCATGATGGCTACCAGCACCACCAACCCTACGGCGAGCACCGAGCTTGAAAACAGGAAACCCTCGTCCGATGGAATGTTCATGAAGGTCGGCAACCCCACATACAGCAGGTACACCGTGTAGCAGATGGCGGCCGTGCCGATGATCATCCCCAGCCACATGTGTGGATACAGCGCCGCCAGCCCGCCAATAAATAGCGGTGTGGCGGTGTAGGTGGCAAACGCGATGCAACGGGCCAGGCTCGGGTTGGCGTCATAGGTGCGGGCCATCCAGTGAATGAACGCGCCCATCACCGCCACACCACCGAGCATCGCCAGGTACGACATGACCGTCATCCAGATCGCGCTTTCCTGGGTCAGCATCACCGGCGCGCGGCTGCCGATGACCCAGCCGACCTGGGTGGTGCCGATAAACGCGGACACGGCAGGGATCGCCGCCAGAATCAGCGTGTGGGTGAGGTACATGTGGCTGATGCTTTCCTCTTGGTCGCCACGGATTTCTTTCCATTCCTGGTCGGGGTGGGTGAAGAGCCCCACTACGTGATGGATCATGCCAGTCACTCCTCTTGTTTTTACCATCGCCCCCCAGCGGAGCGCCTACGGGCCCAAAGTGGCCAAGTAAGTAAAGGTCTGGATATGTATGCGACCTTATGTCGCAGTATAGAAAGGTCTTAACGGCGCAGGTTGGGGGGCTTTAGAGCAAATCGCGCTGTAAATACATGGCTTAATCGCCTTGAGGTCTTGCGGGGAAGGCATTTTTGAGCTTGAAACACTTTTGTGGCGAGGGGATTTATCCCCGTTCGGCTGCGCGGCAGTCGCCAAGCAATACACCGCACAGTGTCAGGCAAACCGAGGTCGCAGGTTTTGGGGCTGCTTCGCAACCCAACGGGGATAAATCCCCTCGCCACAGGTGCTTCGCGCATCCAGGGTTTTTGCGTAAAATGCCGGCCTTTCGTCACTCCTCACGGATTTCGCGTCATGGGCACTCTTACGGTCAACCAGAACAAACTGCAAAAGCGCCTTCGCCGCCAGGCCGGTGAGGCTGTTGCCGATTTCAACATGATTGAAGACGGCGACAAGGTCATGGTCTGCCTGTCCGGTGGCAAGGACAGTTACACCCTGCTCGACGTGCTGATGCACTTTCAGAAGGTCGCCCCGATCAAGTTCGACATCGTGGCCGTGAACATGGACCAGAAGCAGCCAGGCTTCCCCGAGCACGTGTTGCCGGCGTACCTGAAAGCACTGGGCGTCGAGTATCACATCGTCGAGAAAGACACTTACTCGGTAGTCAAAGAGCTGATCCCGGAAGGCAAGACCACCTGCTCGCTGTGCTCGCGCCTGCGTCGCGGCACGCTGTACACCTTTGCTGACGAAATCGGCGCGACCAAAATGGCCCTCGGTCACCATCGCGACGACATCGTCGAGACGTTCTTCCTGAACATGTTCTTCAACGGCACGCTCAAAGCCATGCCGCCGAAACTGCGTGCCGATGACGGGCGCAACGTGGTGATCCGTCCGCTGGCCTACTGCAACGAAAAAGACATCCAGGCTTACTCGGATTTCAAACAGTTCCCGATCATCCCGTGCAACCTCTGCGGCTCCCAGGAAAACCTGCAACGCCAGGTGGTCAAGGACATGCTGCAAGAGTGGGATCGCAAGACCCCGGGTCGCACCGAAAGTATTTTCCGCAGTCTGCAAAATGTGCAGCCGTCGCAACTGGCGGACCGCAACCTGTTTGACTTCACCAACCTGCGCATCGATGAAACCGCCGCCTCGCGCTTCGTCAACGTGGTCAACCTCTGAACAAACTGTGGGAGTGGCCTGTGGTGAGGGGATTTAGCGAAACGTCGCACCGCCCCGTTGGGCTGCGCAGCAGCCCCAGTCTATTCTGGGAGCGCTTCGCGCTCCAACGGGGATGAATCCCCTCGCCACAGGGCCCGACATCAGTTTTTTTATTCAATTAACCAGGAGAGGGCATGCGCGATTACAAGTGGCTACACGAGTACTGTCTGAACCGCTTCGGTTCGGCAGCTGAACTGGAAGCCCATCTGCCGGTTCCCAAGACCCCGGCGCAATTGCGCAAGATCAGCGACGACCGCTACCTCTCGACCATGGCGCTGCGGGTCTTTCGCGCCGGGCTAAAGCACAGCCTGGTGGACGCCAAGTGGCCGACCTTCGAGGAAGTGTTTTTCAAGTTCGACCCGGAAAAAGTCGTGCTGATGAGCGCCGAACACCTGGAGCGACTGATGCAGGACGCGCGGATCATCCGCCACTTGGGCAAGCTCAAGAGCGTGCCGCGCAATGCGCAATTCATTCTGGATGTGGCCCATGAGAAGGGCAGTTTCGGCGCGTTGATCGCCGATTGGCCGGTGACCGATATTGTCGGCTTGTGGACCTACCTGAAAAAACACGGCCATCAATTGGGCGGGTTGTCGGCACCGCGCTTCTTGCGCATGGTTGGCAAAGACACGTTTGTGCCGAGCTACGACGTGGTCGCGGGGTTGAATGCACAGAAAATCGTCGACAAGGTGCCGACCAGCCAGCGGGATCTGGCGTTGGTGCAGGACGTGTTTAACCAGTGGCATGAACAGAGTGGTGGGCGGGCGATGAGCCAGATTTCGATGATGCTCGCTTATACCGTGAATCATTGAGACCGAGTCGCCCCATTCGCGAGCAAGCCCGCTCCCACAGGGGATCTGTGGTGTTCACAAATAATGTGTCCCCTGAAGATCCAATGTGGGAGCGCGGCTTGCCCGCGAAGGCGTCAGATCAGGCGACGCTGATCTCGCCCTCGCCAGCCAACTTGCGATTCAACTGAAACCGCCACCGCACATACAACAACGCCGAACAAAACACCGCCAGGCTCGCGCCCATCTCCAGCAAACCAAACAACTGCCGGTTCGGGTCATACGCGGCCAGTGCGCCCTTGATGAAATACAGGTTCACCACAAAGCACATCCACGAATGCCCGCGGGCGCTGCCGACAATCATCCCCGGCGCCAGCAACAGCAGCGGCACCAGTTCGATCAGCAAAATCACCCACGGCCGTGCGCCATGCAGGTCGGCGACCAGCAGGTAGTAGGCGCACAGCAGCCCCACGAGACCGAAAAAGCACACCAGGCTGACAACCCGCATCGCCCGGACCCGAGGTTCGAGCCATTCGATCGAGGGCAGTATCTTTGGCTTCTTGGCCATGTCAGCCCTCCAGCTTCTGTGCGGTCTTCGCCAGGCGCAGGCCCAAGGCCCGGCACAGTGCGACTTCATGCTCATTCAATCCGAGTTTGCCATCAGCCCCGGCGTGATGGCTGGCACCGTAAGGCGTGCCGCCACCCCGGGTTTCCAGCAGGGCCGATTCGCTGTAGGGCAGGCCGGTGATCAGCATGCCGTGGTGCAGCAATGGCAACATCATCGACAACAACGTGGTTTCCTGGCCGCCGTGCAGGCTCGCGGTGGAGGTAAACACGCCGGCCGGTTTGCCGACGAGGGCGCCGGTCAGCCACAGGTTGCTGGTGCCGTCGAGGAAGTACTTGAGCGGCGCCGCCATGTTGCCGAAGCGGGTCGGGCTCCCGAGGGCCAGGCCGGCGCAGTTTTTCAGGTCGTCGAGGCTGGCGTACAACGCACCTTCGTCCGGGATATCCGGCGACACCGCTTCACACTCGGTGGAAATCGGCGGCACGGTGCGCAGGCGCGCTTCCATTCCCGACTGTTCAACCCCACGGGCAATCTGCCGGGCCATTTCATTGGTCGAGCCGCTGCGGCTGTAATACAGAACCAGAATGTACGGCGCGCTCACGGCAACAACTCCAGCACATTCTCCGGCGGACGGCCGATGACAGCTTTGTCGCCGACTTCCAGAATCGGCCGTTCCATGAGTTTCGGGTGGGCCGCGATGGCCGCGATCAATTGCGCTTCGGTCAGCGTGGCATCTGCCAGGTTGAGGGTTTTGTACTCGTCCTCACCGGTGCGCAGCAATTGCCGGGCGTTGATCCCGAGTTTGCCCAACAGGCTCTGCAGTTGCGCAGCGTCCAGTGGGGTTTCGAGGTAGCGGACCACGGTCGGCGTCAGGCCGCGGGCTTCAAGGAGTTCGAGCGCACCGCGGGATTTCGAGCAGCGCGGGTTGTGATAAAGCGTCAGATCGGTCATTTGCGGGTCGCATCTTGCGTAAGGTGGCGTCTATTCTAACTGTGCAGCGCGCAATCCAGAACCGTGAGAGTCGATGGGTCGCAGGCGCATTCAATTTTGAGCAAGGATCACGACATGACAAGACGATTGGCAGCGGCGTTGGCGATCATCGGGGCGTTAATGCTGGGGGGCTGCGGCAGTGACTATGGCATCGACCAGGATGGCCACAAAGTGGCGTCCGGGCGTCTCGACAAACAATGGATTGTGGTCAATTACTGGGCCGAATGGTGCGGTCCGTGCCGCACCGAGATCCCGCAGTTGAACGCGCTGGCCGAAGAGCTCAACGGCAAAAAAATTGGTGTGTTCGGGGTCAACTTCGACAATGTGCAGGGCGATGAGCTGAAGAGCGCCAGTGAGAAACTGGGGATCAAGTTCACCGTGCTGGCCCAGGACCCGGCGGATTTCTTTGATCTGCCACGCAGTGAAGCGTTACCGGTGACTTACATCATCGATAACAAGGGCAAGGTGCGGGAACAGTTGATGGGTGAGCAGACGGCGGCGGGGGTGATGGCGAAGCTGGAGGCGTTGCAGGCAACTAACTGAACGGTGCGGTGGGAGTGATTGTTCCCACCTGTGGCGAGGGAGCTTGCTCCCGCTCGACTGCGCAGCAGTCGCAAAACCAGTGTATGCGGTGTCCCTGACGAAACGAGGGGGCTGGATTTAGGGCTGCTTCGCAGCCCAGCGGGAGCAAGCTCCCTCGCCACAGTTATTCTCCAAGCCACAAAGAGGAAGGGATCAACCCTCTTCAAGCCACCAACGCAACGGCTTGCCCTCTGCCGGCCAGAAACGCATCTGGTCGATTGGCGAGATGTCCCAGCGCTGCACGTTTTCCAGCGCTTGCAGGAAACGTTTTTCCTGCTCCATCAACGCCGGTGCGCACAGTTTGCGGGTGCTGCCTACTTTGCCGAAGCTCAGCTTGTCGCCTTCCAGGGTGTAGGGCGCAAACCAGTGGTTGCAGCCGCCATTACCGTAGGCGCGACCGTCGTCACCCAGGGTGATGGTCAAATGGCTGTAGTCCATCAACGGACGTTCGCCGATCCACTCCAGAATGTAACTGTGGTTTTGCTGCAATTGCACCGGGTCGGCGGCGCAGCCCATCAGGCTGGCGCCCGCCATCGCGGCCAGAACAAGGTGTTTCATCACGCAGGCTCCTGGCATTTCGGGCACAGGTGTTTCTCGCCGACGCTAGTCCAGCCCAGCTCGGCAATGCGCGCTGTGGCGGCAGGCTTTTCAGCCTTGTTGCCCAGTTTGGCGTCGACCGCGAACTCGAAGCTCAGTTCTTTGGCGCAGCTGTCGCAATTGACCTTCCAGGTGTGGATCGCCAGTTCACCAAACACCGGACCACTGGCCACCGCGACCCATTGGCCTGGCGGGTTGATCAAGTGGCGAACGGTTTCGACGCTCAGGCGCATGGACAAGTCCTTGCTGCCTTTGAGGGTGACCACCAGGACGTCATTATTGCGAATCGAGCCGCCGTTGCCGGTGACCTGATAACGCCCCGGCACCAGGGCGCGACATTCGGTCAGGGTGTGTTGAGGGTTCATCAGGGTGTAGCGGAAATCGTGTTCGACCATGGGTCCTCCAAATATGCGCGGTATGCTAGCACGGGCATCAACGCAGCATGGCGTGGGCATGTGACCTTCGATCAGGTTCAAATCACCTGCCCAGTCATGGCACACTGCCGCTTTTGCACCCCTAAGGAATGGAAATGGCATTGACCGAGTGTTATGAATGCAAAAGGAGCATCAGCTCTGAAACACTATCGTGCATTCACTGCGGCGCTCCGATGGCGCAGCAGGCAGCTCACGCTCACGCGCAGACTGTAGCGGCGCCTGCACGGGCATCGACGATTTCGTTCGGCAGCCTGCCGCGCAACAAGGCAGTACCGGAAGCGGTTGTGCCGCCAGCGTCGCCACCGTTGCCGAGCGCCATGTCCGCCACGGCGCAACCTCGACGTCAGCAGCAAGTCGGGCAAGGGGTTGAACTGCACATTAATGAAGACGGCAGCCGTCCCGTGGAAGGCTGGCTGAAAATCATGGTGTTCCTGCTGCCGATGGTGTTCGTCTGGTTCCTGCTGCGCCGCGGGCACTCGATGAAACAGCGTCTTTTCGGTTTTGGCTGGCTGGCGCTGTTGATTCTGGCGGCCTCGCTGTAAGCCGCTGACGCCTTACCCCTCGACCTGGTTTTGCGGCGTACCGGCCGCCCAGGTCGCAATGTTGTGCAAGGTGGTGGCGGCAATTGCGCCGAGCGCTTCATGCGTCAGAAAGGCTTGATGCGCGGTGATGATCACGTTCGGGAAGGTCAGCAAGCGCGCCAGCACATCGTCCTGCAAAGGCAGGTCGGAGCGGTCCTCGAAAAACAGTTGGGCTTCTTCCTCATACACATCCAGACCCAGATAGCCGAGTTGACCTTCTTTCAACGCGTCGATCAGTGCCGGGGTGTCAACCAGGCCACCGCGTCCGGTGTTGATCAGCATCGCTCCCGGTTGCATGTGGGCCAGTGACTGACGGTTGATCAAGTGCTTGCTCTGCTCATTGAGCGGGCAGTGCAGGCTGATGATCTGCGACTCGGCCAACAATTGCGGCAAACTCAGGTAACGCGCGCCGAGGGCTTCGACTTGTGGATTCGGGAACGGATCGTAGGCCAGCAACTGGCAACCAAACCCGTTCATGATTTTGGCGAACGTCGCGCCGATCTGCCCGGTGCCGACCACACCGACAGTCTTGCCCACCAAGTCGAAGCCGGTCAGCCCGTGCAAGCTGAAATCCCCTTCGCGGGTGCGGTTGTAGGCGCGATGCAAGCGACGGTTAAGCGCCAGGATCAGCGCCACTGCGTGTTCGGCCACGGCGTGGGGTGAATAGGCAGGCACCTGCACGATGGCCAGGCCCAGGCGTTTCGCCGCGACCAGGTCGACATGGTTGTAGCCGGCGGAACGGAGGGCGATCAGGCGGGTGCCGCCAGCCGCGAGATGTTCGAGCACCGGGGCGCTGAGGTCATCATTGATGAAGGCGCACACCACCTCGTGATGCTCGGCCAATGCCACGGTGTCGAGGCTCAAACGTGCCGATTGAAACTGCAACTCGTTGCCGGCGGGCAAGTCGGCGGCGAGGAAGCTGTCGCGGTCGTAGCCCTGGCTGCTGAAAAGAATGGTGCGCATCGTGTCCTCCTGGAAATGTCCCTGCAACATCTTAGCCGTGATGGCGTCAGGTGTTATTGCGCTGGGTCAGGCGCTGATACGCGCCTGCGCGGCCAGGCGATTGATCGAGCGCTCCAGTTCTTCAAGTGCCGCCGCAGCTTTCGGGTCCTGTTGCTTGAGCAGCGTTTCACTGCGCTGGCAGGCCGCACGCAATTGCGGTACGCCGCAGTAACGCGTGGCCCCGTGCAGGCGATGGACCCGTTCGATCAAGGCGTTCTGGTCGTTGGCTTCGCGGGCGACGCGAATCGCCTCGCGATCGGCTTCCAGCGAAGCCAGCAGCATCGCCAGCATGTCCGCCGCCAGATCCGCCTTGCCGGCAGCCAGACGCAAGCCTTCTTCGTGATCGAGCACCTGCAAGTCGCTGGCACCATGGCTGTCACTGGAGCGCTCCGGCGCCTGATTACGCAGCGCCAGGCCGGTCCACTTCAGCACCACTTGGGCCAGTTGCCGTTCGCTGATGGGTTTGGTCAGGTAATCGTCCATACCGCTTTGCAGCAGCGCACGTTTTTCGTTGGCCATAGCGTGGGCGGTGAGGGCGACAATCGGCAGCGGCGTGCAATGCCGTTCGCTTTCCCACTGACGAATCGCTTCGGTGCTTTGACGCCCATCCATGCCGGGCATCTGCACGTCCATCAGCACCAGATCGAAGGTTTCGTTCTGCACCGCTTTGACCGCGGCGTAACCGCTTTCGACGGCGAGCACTTTGGCGCCCATGTCTTCGAGCAGGGTTTGCACCAGCAGCAGGTTGGCCGGGTTGTCGTCGACGCAAAGGACCTTCGGCGCCCGGCTCGACACCGGTTCGCCGGGCTCGCTGCGCTGCTGGCGCGGGTTGACCAGATCAGACAAGGCCCGACGCAGTTTGCGGGTGCAGGCGGGTTTGGCCTGGAGCTGGCTGTGAGGGTTGGGTACCGAGAGGTGGAACAGCGTCTGCTCGGTGGTCGGGCACAGCACCAGGACTTTGCAGCCCAGGTGTTCGAGGTCCCAGATGTGCTGGTTGAGGCGCTCCGGCGGCATGTCGTTGCTGGTGATGCCAAGCACCGCCAGATCGATTGCCTGCTCGGTCTGATGGGCGCCGGTGACGCCATTGGTCAGGCTTTCCAGCGTATTGAACGGCGTGACTTCCAGGCCGCAATCTTCCAGTTGATGCTGCAACGCCTGGCGGGCCAGTTCATGGTTTTCCAGCACCGCCACGCGACGCCCGAGCAACGGCGGGCCGGGCAGGTCCTCGGCGTCGTCGCGGGTTTTCGGCAGGCTCAGGCTGATCCAGAATTCCGAACCTTCACCCGGTGTACTGTCGACGCCAATCTCGCCGCCCATCTGTTCGATCAGGCGCTTGGAAATCACCAGCCCCAAACCGGTGCCGCCGGGCTGGCGCGACAGCGAGTTATCGGCCTGGCTGAATGCCTGGAACAGGGCGCGCACGTCCTGGTTCGACAGGCCGATGCCGGTGTCCTGAATGCTGATGCGCAGTTGCACGCTGTCTTCGTGCTCTTCTTCAAGCATGGCCCGGGCGACGATGGTGCCTTCGCGGGTGAACTTGATCGCGTTGCTGACCAGGTTGGTCAGAATCTGTTTGAGCCGCAGCGGATCGCCGACCAGCGACAGGGGAGTGTCGCGATAGACCAGACTCACCAGTTCCAGCTGTTTGGCGTGGGCGGCCGGAGCGAGGATGGTCAGGGTGTCTTGCAGCAAGTCGCGCAGGTTGAACGGAATATTGTCGAGCACCAGTTTGCCGGCCTCGATTTTCGAGAAATCGAGGATCTCGTTGATGATCCCCAGCAGGCTGTCGGCGGACTTTTCGATGGTGCCCAGATAGTCGAGCTGGCGCGGGGTCAGCTCGCTTTTTTGCAACAGGTGCGTGAAGCCGAGAATGCCGTTGAGCGGCGTGCGGATTTCGTGGCTCATGTTGGCCAGAAACTCGGATTTGATCCGGCTCGCTTCCAGGGCTTCCTTGCGCGCCAGGTCCAGCTCGATGTTCTGGATTTCGATGGTTTCCAGGTTCTGGCGCACGTCTTCGGTGGCCTGGTCGACGCTGTGTTGCAATTCTTCCTGGGCGTTTTGCAGGGTGCCGGCCATGCGGTTGATGCCCGACGCCAGTTCATCCAGTTCCTGGCTGCCGAGGGGCGGCAAGCGGGTTTCCAGATGACCGTCCTTGAGTTGTGCCACTGCCAGTTTGATCTGGCTGATCGGCCGATTGATGGTCCGGCCCATGCGCAGGGCCAGCAACGCCGCACCGGCCAGGCCGGCGCCGATCAACAGCAGGCTGGCGAACAGGCTGCGGTAACCGCGCAGCAGCATGCCGTTGTGGGACAGTTCGAGTTCGACCCAGCCCAACAGGCGATCGGCTTCGTCGGGAATCACGTCGCCAGCCAGATTGCGATGCTTGCCGAACACCGGCAGCAAGTAGCGGGTCGCGTCGTTACCGCTGCGGCGTAGCATCTGCGAGCCGTTGCCGGTCGGTGCCGCATTGAGCATGGTCGGGCCCGCGTGGGCCAACGGTGTACGGTCGGGCGCGAGGAAGGTCACCGCGCGCACATCGGTCTGTTCCAGCGACTGGGTGGCGATGCGCTCCAGCAACTCGGTGTTTTTGTGGCCCATGGCCGGGGCAACCAGCGGTGCAAGTTGTTCGGCGATCATCTCGCCGCGCTGCATGAGTTGGGTTTGCAGGTCCGATTGCTGCATCCAGGTGAAATAGCCGCCCAGCACCAACGCCATCAGGCTGGTTGGAAGCAAGGTCAGCAACAGCACGCGGCCTTTAATTCCCAGTTTCTTGAGCACGCAACTCTCCTGCATCCCGCGATTGAATAACCCGCACGTGCATCCGGCACGCACCACTTGCGCAGTGTAGCGATTTGCTAGCGGGCAATCTTCGTAAAGTTGATGTCGTCATTCGTCGGCTGGATGGGCGCTTTTGCCTTCCGGGCAAACCGTGGGTTGCCCCTGGCGAGGCAATCTTGAATAATCGGCAACTGAGAATTATTTGCAGATAGTCATGACTCCCATCGCTGCTGGCCTTCCTCGTATCCTGTCTATAGAAGACGACCTCGTGCTGGGTGCTTATGTCCATGAGCACTTGGGACGCTGCGGTTTTCAAGTGACCTGGTGCCAGAACGGCCAGGAAGGCCTGGCCATCGCCCGAGGGCAACCGTTCGATGTGGTGCTGATGGACATTCTGTTGCCGGGCCTGGACGGCCTGAACGTTCTGACCCAACTGCGTCAGAGCCATGCCACCCCGGTGGTGTTGATGTCGGCACTGGGCGCCGAGGCGGATCGCATCAGCGGGTTTCGCCTGGGCGCCGACGATTACCTGCCCAAGCCGTTCAGCATGGCCGAGTTGCGGGTGCGCATCGAAGCCATCCTGCGGCGGGTGGCTTTCGACCGTCGACCCGCCCCGACAGCGATTGCGACGCCGGTCCATAGCCTGTGTTTCGACGATGAGCAGTGCGAAGTCTTTTATCGCGAGCAAGCCGCCGGCCTGACTCGCAGCGAGTATCGGCTGCTGGAAACCCTTAATCGCAACAACGATGAAGTGTTGAGCAAAGCCTTCCTTTATCAGCAGGTGCTGCAACGGGGCTACGCGGCCCACGACCGTAGCCTCGACATGCACATCAGCCAAATCCGTCGCAAGCTCAAGGCCGTCGGTTATACCGAGCGCGAAGTGCGCACAGTCTGGGGTAAAGGGTATGTATTGAGCGCCGTCGATGAAATGGTCTGACCTGCCGGGCCGGCACTCGCTGTTCTGGAAGCTGGCGTGCCTGTTGGTGGCGTTCTGTTTGCTGATGATCTGGCTGAGCTGGTCCTGGGGCCGCTACATGGAACAGAAAAACCTGTTCCTGTCCGACGAGGCCCGAAGCACCCTGACGCGTTATGCCAGCGAAGCCGAGCGCGCCTGGCAGCGCGCCGAGCGTGACGGGGTCGACAGCTGGTTGCAGAGCATGGAGTTGCGCGAGGCTGGTTGGGTCGGCGTGATCAGCGGTAATTTGCAGTCGCTGAGCAGTGCGCCGTTGAACGAGGAGGAAGTTCAGCACATGACTTTTCTGCGCGGCCTCGACTGGCCGATTCACAAGCAAGGGCGGCCGTGGCTGCGCATTCCTTTCCCCAACGATCCATCCGCCGGCAGTCTGGTGATCGAGCTGCCCGAGCGTTTTTTGCCGGGCAAATACAGGCTGTTCTGGCGAGTGGTCACCAATGGCGTGATTCCGGGGCTGTTCACCTTGTTGCTGTGTGTCGGGCTGTATCGCTTGCTGGTGGTGCCACTGAATAACCTGCGTGAGCAGGCCAATGCCTGGCGCGCCGATCAATTGAATGTGCGTCTGTCGAGCGGCATGACCCAGCGCCCGGATGAACTGGGTGAATTGGCCAGAGCGTTTGATTCCATGTCCGAGCGCCTGCAATCCACGGTCGGCCTGCAACAGCAACTGCTGCGAGATCTTTCCCACGAATTGCGTACGCCGCTGAGCCGCCTGCGCGTGGCCAGCGAAAGTGAACAAGGCCTGCCGCAGTTGCGCGAACGCATCGGTCGTGAGGTCGATGGCATGCAGCGATTGGTTGAAGACACCCTGCAATTGGCTTGGCTGGACACGGACCGCACGCCATTGCCGGAGGAGGCGATTCAGATTCAGGCACTGTGGGAAATGCTCACGGATAACGCATGTTATGAAAGCGGCTGGCCGAGTCTGCAATTGCAATGTTCGGTAGATTCTTCCTGCTGGGTGCGCGGCCATCTGAATACCCTCGCCCAGGCGCTGGAAAACATTCTGCGTAATGCGATTCGGCATTCTCCCGATGGCGGCATTGTCCGCCTCGGTGGACAGCGCGATGGCGACTTTTGGCATTTGTGGCTGGAGGATCAGGGCGGCGGGGTGGCTGAAGTCAATCTGGAACGGATCTTCTCGCCGTTCATTCGCCTGGATGGTTCGCGGCCGGGGGATGGTGGATTTGGACTGGGATTGAGCATTGCCCGTAATGCGGTGCAACGCCAGGGCGGGGAGCTTTGGGCTGAGAACACCAGGACTGGGTTGCGGCTGAATATGCGGTTGTTGGCTGATATCGATGATGTCAGTGCCGACGCCTTCGCGAGCAAGCCCGCTCCCACAGGTTCCAGTGGCGTTGCGCCAATCTTCGCCCAACGCCAAGCCCTGTAGGAGCTGTCGAGTAAAACGAAGCTGCGATCTTTTGATGTTGTTAAGAGGCAAGATCAAAAGATCGCAGCGTTCAGCAGTTCCTACATGAATGCCTATCACCCTGTAAGAGCGAGCTTGCTCGCGATGTAGTCCGTTGGTGGAGGCCAATCCTGCGAGTATGCAGGAGCGCACGCTTTCTTTTGTACGACATTTCCCAAGCTGCATCAGCGGTCATTTTTAGTGTTCTGAACGGTTTAGGCTCGTGCCTCACCTGATCCTCAAGGAATTGCACATGACTGTATCCAGCCTTACTGGCAGCCCGGATGGCGAACGCTTCAACGAAGTGCTCGCACTGATTCATAGTTCCAGACATAAGGCCATGCAAGCGGTCAATACACAGCTGATTGAGCTTTATTGGCAGGTAGGCGCGCATATCAGTCGCAAGATTGAGCGGGCGGAGTGGGGGGATTCAGTGGTTGGTCAATTGGCTGATCATTTGGCTCAGACAAACCCTGGGTTGCGTGGTTTTACCCGGTCGAATCTATTTCGCATGCGCCAGTTTTATGAAATTTATCGCTGCGAGGAGAAAGTCGCTCCACTGGCGCGACAATTATCCTGGTCGCATAACGTGATCATTTTCGGACAAAGCAAGCGCCCGGAAGAGCGGGAGTTCTACCTGAAAATGGCTGTTCAGGAAAAATGGTCGAAGCGTGAACTGGAACGCCAATTCAAGGCTGCCCTGTTCGAACGAAGTGTCGCCGATCCGGCAAAGGCATCGGCTGCTTTAAAGCAGGTTCACCCTGCAGCACTGGGGATATTCCGCGATTCCTACATGGTCGAGTTTCTCGACTTGCCTGGCGACCATGCCGAAACCGATCTGCACCAAGGATTGCTTGGTCGACTCAAGGAGTTTTTGATCGAGCTCGGTCGCGACTTCTGCTTTGTCGGCTCTCAATATCCACTGCAAGTTGGCAGTCGGGATTTCGCGCTCGATTTGCTCTTCTTTCACCGTGGGCTCAACTGTCTTGTGGCCATTGAGCTCAAGGTCGGACGTTTTGAGCCAGAGTACATGGGCAAGCTGGACTTTTATCTGGAAGCTCTGGATCGCAGTGAGCGCAAACCCCACGAAAATCCGGCCATCGGCGTATTGCTGTGCGCAAGCAAAGAAGACGAGGTCGTCGAGTACTCCCTGAATCGCAGCCTTTCGCCTGCATTAATAGCTGAGTACCAGACCCGACTGCCAGACAAGCAACTCCTGCAAGCCAAGTTGCATGAGTTCTACGCCTTGAATGTTTCGCAAGCGGAAAGCACCGAGCCAGCCGCTTATTCCCATAAGCCATAAGCACCGCACTTTGCGTGATATGGCCTGCCAACGTTTGCCGGTATGATAGGCGCCCCCGCAGTCTGGATTGCGAATACGCCATGACCTTGCAGTACCCAACCATTGCCGATTGCGTCGGCAACACTCCGCTGGTTCGTTTGCAGCGCCTGCCTGGCGCCACCAGCAACACCCTTTTGCTCAAGCTCGAAGGGAATAACCCGGCGGGTTCGGTCAAGGACCGGCCGGCGTTGTCGATGATCACTCGCGCCGAGTTGCGTGGGCAGATCCACGTCGGCGATACGCTGATCGAAGCGACCTCGGGTAACACCGGGATTGCGCTGGCCATGGCCGCCGCGATCAAGGGTTACAAGATGATCCTGATCATGCCGGACAACTCCAGCGCCGAACGCAAAGCTGCGATGACCGCCTATGGCGCCGAGCTGATTCTGGTCACCCAGGAAGAAGGCATGGAAGGCGCTCGCGACCTCGCTCAGCGAATGGAAGCCGAAGGCCGTGGCAAGGTGCTGGACCAGTTCGCCAACGGGGATAATCCCGAGGCGCACTACACCACCACCGGCCCGGAAATCTGGCGCCAGACCGAGGGCACCATCACTCATTTCGTCAGTTCGATGGGC
Source organism: Pseudomonas sp. TH15 (assembly GCF_016651105.1). Classification (GTDB taxonomy): domain Bacteria; phylum Pseudomonadota; class Gammaproteobacteria; order Pseudomonadales; family Pseudomonadaceae; genus Aquipseudomonas. Next base: position 340,755 of record NZ_JAEKEL010000002.1, on the reverse strand, counting down.
ACCACCGGGACCATCATGGGCGTGTCGCGCTACTTGAAAGAGCAGAACGACAACGTGCAGATCGTCGGTCTGCAACCGATGGAAGGCTCGGCGATTCCGGGCATCCGTCGCTGGCCGCAGGAATACCTGCCGAAGATTTATCAAGCTGATCGTGTCGACCGCATCGTCGACATGGCGCAAAGCGAAGCCGAAGACGTGACCCGTCGTCTGGCACGCGAAGAAGGCATTTTTTGTGGTGTGTCCTCGGGCGGTGCGGTGGCAGCGATGCTGCGTCTGTCCCAGGAAGTTGAAAACGCGGTGATCGTCGCGATCATCTGCGACCGTGGCGACCGTTACTTGTCGACCGGCATTTTCGACGCGCCTAACTGATGGCCAAGCAAGAGAGAGGCCTGCGCTTCCAGCCCACGGGCGGCAGCAAGGCCCCGCAAATTCCGACCGGCAAAAAGCAGCGCTTGAACATCGAGCGCCTGGCTAACGACGGTCGCGGTATCGCGTTTTTTGAAGGTCGCACCTGGTTCGTCATCGGCGCATTGGCCGGTGAGGAAGTCGAGGCGCGAGTCTTGGGTGCCCACGGTAAAGTGGTCGAGGCACGCACCGAACGGGTGTTCCAGGCCAGCGAACTGCGTCGCCCGGCACCGTGCCCGCACGCTGGTCGCTGTGGCGGTTGCAGCGTGCAGCACTTGCCCCACAACGAACAACTCGCCCTGAAACAGCGCATGCTCGCCGAGCAGTTGTCCAAGGTGGCCGGGGTCGAACCCGAAGAGTGGGCCGCGCCGTTGAGCGGTCCGGAATTCGGTTACCGGCGTCGCGCCCGTGTGGCGGTGCGCTGGGACATGAAGGCGAAAAAACTCGAAGTCGGTTTTCGCGCTGCGGGCAGTCAGGACATCGTTGCGATCACCGAATGCACGGTGCTGGTACAGCCCTTGCAGCCGATCATGACCCGCTTGCCGGAGATGCTCCGCCGCTTGAGCAAACCTCAGGCGCTGGGGCATGTGGAATTGTTCAGTGGTTCGTCGTTGGCGGTATTGCTGCGGCACATGGCGCCGTTGTCCGACGCCGACATGACGATCCTCAAGGATTTTTGTGCGTTCCATGAAGCCCAGTTGTGGTTGCATGGCGATGGCGAGCCGCAACCGGTCGATGTCACTCAACAGCTGGGTTATCGCCTGGAACAGTGGGACTTGAGCCTGGCGTATCGGCCGGGGGATTTCATCCAGGTCAACGCCGGGGTCAACGAAGCGATGGTCGCCCAGGCGCTGGACTGGCTCAAACCGCAAGCGGATCAGCGTGTCCTCGATCTGTTCTGTGGTCTAGGCAATTTTGCCTTGCCGCTGGCCAAAACCGTTCGCGAAGTGGTGGCGGTGGAAGGCGTGCAAGCGATGGTCGAGCGCGCTGCCGCGAACGCCGCTAGCAACAATCTGCATAACGCGAAGTTTTTTCAGGCCGATTTATCCCAGCCTTTGACTGATGCCGAATGGGCGCGCGAAGGCTTTTGTGCGGTACTCTTGGACCCACCACGTGATGGTGCTTTTGAGGTGGTGCGCAAGCTCAAGTCCCTGGGCGCCGAACGGTTGGTGTATGTGTCGTGCAACCCTGCAACTCTGGCGCGCGATACGGTCGAATTGATCAAGCAGGGCTACCGGTTAAAACGTGCCGGGATTCTCGATATGTTTCCTCAAACGGCACATGTCGAGGCCATGGCGTTATTTGAAGCGAGCTAGGATGGCTCGTCTGGTCCGACTGGCCGCCTGTGCAGCCGCGCTCCAGCCCGGCGCGGGCTCACGGGCAATGAAGGTCAGCGATTTGACGCATTGAATCTGCGTCGTAGGGAAGGTAAAGCAAGATGGTACAGGTGAGAGCACACCAGCCGATCAACACCGACGGCAGTATCAATCTCGAGGCTTGGCTCGATCACGCGGTCACTGTCGATCAGGCACTGGATCGCGAAGCCTTGAAAGAAGCGTGCGAGTTCGCTCGTGCGTCTGAACAGCAAGCCAATGCGGCGAAAAACCTCTGGTCCGAAGGGACCTCGAGTTTTCGCACGGGCCTTGAGATCGCCGAAATTCTCGCCGACCTCAAGCTCGATCAGGATTCGTTGGTGGCCGCGATCCTGTATCGCGGCGTGCGCGAAGGCCAGATCCAGTTGCCGGCGGTTAGCCAGCGCTTTGGCCCTGTCGTCACCAAACTCATCGACGGCGTGTTGCGCATGGCGGCGATCAGCGCGAGCCTGAGCCCCCGTCAATCCTTGGTGCTGGGCACTCAGGGCCAGGTGGAAAACCTGCGCAAGATGCTCGTGGCCATGGTCGACGACGTTCGCGTCGCGCTGATCAAACTGGCCGAACGCACCTGTGCTATCCGAGCGGTGAAAACCGCCGACGACGAAAAGCGCAACCGCGTCGCCCGTGAAGTCTTCGACATCTACGCGCCGCTCGCCCACCGCCTCGGTATCGGTCATATCAAGTGGGAGCTGGAGGACTTGTCCTTCCGTTACCTTGAGCCTGACCAGTACAAGCAGATCGCCAAGTTGCTGCATGAGCGGCGACTGGATCGCGAGCGCTTCATCGCCGACGTGATGAGTCAGTTGAAGAATGAGCTGACCGCCACCGGCGTCGATGCCGACATCAGCGGCCGGGCCAAACACATCTATTCGATCTGGCGCAAAATGCAGCGCAAGGGTCTGGAGTTCAGCCAGATCTACGACGTGCGCGCCGTGCGCGTGCTGGTGCCGGAAATGCGCGACTGCTACACCGCGCTCGGCATCGTCCACACCTTGTGGCGGCACATCCCGAAAGAGTTCGACGACTACATCGCCAACCCGAAAGAGAACGGCTACCGCTCGCTGCACACGGCGGTAATCGGTCCGGAAGGCAAGGTGCTGGAAGTGCAGATCCGCACGCACGCCATGCACGAAGAAGCCGAGTTGGGGGTTTGCGCGCACTGGCGCTACAAGGGCACCGACGTCAAAGCCGGCTCCAACCAGTACGAAGAGAAAATCTCCTGGCTGCGTCAGGTCCTCGAGTGGCACGAAGAGCTCGGCGACATTGGTGGCCTGGCGGAACAGCTGCGGGTCGATATCGAGCCGGACCGGGTCTACATCTTCACCCCGGACGGTCACGCTATCGACTTGCCGAAAGGCTCGACGCCGCTGGACTTCGCTTACCGCGTACACACCGAAATCGGTCACAACTGCCGTGGCGCGAAGATCAACGGGCGCATCGTACCGCTCAACTACAGCCTGCAAACCGGTGAGCAGGTCGAGATCATCACCAGCAAACACGGTACCCCGAGCCGTGACTGGCTGAACTCGAACCTGGGTTACGTCACCACCTCGCGGGCGCGTGCGAAGATCGTTCATTGGTTCAAATTGCAGGCTCGCGATCAGAACGTCGCGGCCGGCAAGACCTTGCTCGAGCGCGAACTCACGCGCCTGGGTTTGCCAGCGGTGGATTTCGACAAGTTGGCCGAAAAGGCCAACATGAAGACTGCCGAGGACATGTTCGCCGCCCTCGGTGCCGGCGATTTGCGTCTGGCGCAACTGGTCAATCTGGCGCAGCAACTGGTCGAGCCGGAACGCGGCAACGAACAGCTGGAATTGATTCCACGCAAAGCCACCGGCTACAAGCCTGGCAAGCGCGGCGACATTCAGATCCAGGGCGTCGGCAACCTGATGACCCAAATGGCCGGCTGCTGCCAGCCGTTGCCGGGCGATGCAATCGTCGGTTACATCACCCAGGGCCGCGGCGTGAGCATTCACCGTCAGGACTGCGCCTCGGTGCTGCAACTGGGCGGGCGCGAGCCGGAGCGGATCATTCAGGTCAGTTGGGGCCCGGTGCCGGTGCTCACCTACCCGGTGGACATCATCATCCGCGCCTACGACCGTTCCGGTCTGCTGCGTGACGTGTCCCAGGTGCTGCTCAACGAGCGGATCAACGTGCTGGCGGTCAACACCCGCTCGAACAAAGAGGACAACACTGCGTTGATGTCCCTGACCATCGAGATTCCAGGGCTGGATGCATTGGGCCGGTTGCTGGGACGAATTTCCCAATTGCCGAACATCATCGAAACCCGGCGTAACCGCACGCCGTGATGATTATCCCCTGTGGGAGCGAGCTTGCTCGCGATGAGGGCGTGTCAGTCGACATCACCGTTGCCTGACACACCGCAATCGCGAGCAAGCTCGCTCCCACATTGGTTTTGTGTAGAGATTGATTGATGTATTCACTCGAAGATTTATTGCACCTGATGAACCGCCTGCGCGACCCGCAGTTCGGCTGCCCGTGGGACATCAAGCAAACCTACGCCACCATCGTCCCGCACACCCTGGAAGAAGCTTACGAAGTCGCCGACGCCATCGAGCGTGGTGACTTCGATCACTTGCAGGGTGAGTTAGGCGATTTGCTGTTCCAGGTGGTTTATTACAGCCAACTGGCCCGGGAAGAAGGGCGCTTCGAATTTGCCGGCGTCATCGACAGCATCACCCGCAAACTGATTCGTCGTCATCCTCACGTATTCCCTACCGGTGATCTGTACGCACCGCTGGACGTCCCGCGTCTGAATGAAGAACAGGTCAAGCAGCGCTGGGAAGAGATCAAGGCTGAAGAACGGGCCGAGAAGTCAGCCGCGCCGCAGCAACTGTCCTTGCTCGATGATGTGCCTGCTGCGCTACCAGCACTGTCCCGCTCGGCGAAGTTGCAGAAGCGGGCAGGGCAGGTCGGTTTCGACTGGCCCGATGCGTTACCGGTGCTCGATAAGGTCCGCGAAGAACTCGATGAAGTGCTCGAAGCCATGGCCGACAATGACTCGGCGGCGATTGCCGACGAAGTCGGTGATCTGCTGTTTTCCGTGGTCAATCTGGCGCGGCATCTCAAGGTCGATCCGGAAACCGCCTTGCGCGGCGCGAATAGCAAATTCGAAAGACGCTTCCGTTTTATCGAACAGGCATTGCGCGACACCCACCGTCCCATAGAAGATTGCACCCTCGAAGAGTTGGACGCCTTGTGGGGCGAAGCCAAACGTCAGGAAAAGAATTTGCCCAGCTGCGGTTGAGCAGTTGCCTAAGTGAGAAATAAGCACCATGAGCATTTCCCTTCGCGACCAGTTGCTCAAAGCAGGGCTGGTCAACCAAAAGCAGGCCAAACAGGTCGGCAAAGACAAGCAGAAGCAGCAACGTCTGGTTCACAAAGGCCAGATCGAACAGGATGACACCCAGCAGCGCCTGGCTCAGGAAGCCTTGGCCGAGAAGGTCAAGCGTGACCAGGAGCTCAACCGTCAGCAGCAAGAAAAGGCTGAGGCGAAGGCTCGTGCGGCCCAGGTCAAGCAATTGATCGAAGTCTCGCGCCTGCCGAAGTTGACCACCGAGGACTACTACAACTTCGTGGACGACAAGAAGGTCAAGCGCCTCTCGGTCAACACGCTGATGCGCAACCAGCTCAGCAATGGTTTCCTTGCGATCGTGCACCATGCTGGCGGTTACGAAGTGATCCCGCGTGAGGCGGCCCTGAAGATCCAGGAGCGTGATCCACAGCGGATCGTGCAGCTGAACGTCAAGACAGAAGAAGTCGCTGCCGAGGACGATCCGTACGCGGCCTATCAGATTCCTGATGATCTGATGTGGTAAGCCTTTAAGGCCTGCAACAACGACAAACCCCGCTCATGGCGGGGTTTGTCGTTTTCAATGCTGTAATTGCTTATGCTTTGCGCCTAGGCGGAACGCGCTTCGCGTTTTTGCTCCAGTGTTTCCAGTTCGGACTTGTAGTTGTGGGCGTCAGTCTCGGAATGGAACATCCCCACCAGCATGTCTTGTTGATGTACATCCCAGATGCGGATACCGGCGGCGATGCCTTCGTGGGATTTATGTGAATCGTCGCGTTCAGTTACTTTTACAGTCATCTGCTAGCTCCAATCTCAGTTACCTGCACCAAGGCGTGTGCAGGCCTCTGTTATATATTTTGTTAGCTTCCTAAGTAAACGCTTTCGTTCGGTAACGAATAATTGCGAAATCTGCAAAAGTCCCGCAGGCCGCTAAACACGCGACATTCGGTCGCAGGCTGCTGAGTTAAATGACAAAAGTTTCATGTTCGCACTGAACAAAACCGTTGCCTGAACCAGGCGCTAATCCCCTGTGGGAGCGAGCTTGCTCGCGATAGCGTTGTGTCAGGCAACCTTTATTTTAGCTATGCCGACGCCATCGCGAGCAAGCTCGCTCCCACAGGTTTTGTGTTGGCAGGACGAGCCAGTTTTTCCAGACGAAAAAAAACGCCCCGAACCAGTCGGGGCGTTTTTGTGTGCAGCGAGGCGGCGGGGTATTACTTGCCGGCCCAGCGCTTCAGTACCAGCGTGGCATTGGTGCCACCGAAACCGAAGCTGTTGCTCATCACAGTGTTGATGGTGGCATCTTCGCGAGTCTTGGTCAGAATCGGCATGTCCGCCACTTCCGGGTCCAGTTCGTCGATGTTGGCGGAACCCGCCATGAAGTTGCCTTCCATCATCAGCATGCAGTAGATCGCTTCGTGAACGCCGGCGGCGCCCAGGGAGTGACCCGACAGGCTCTTGGTGGAGCTGATGGCCGGAGCGTTGGTGCCGAACACTTCACGCACACCTTTCATTTCCGCGACGTCGCCGACCGGAGTCGAGGTGCCGTGGGTGTTCAGGTAGTCGATCGGGGTGTCAACGGTGGACATGGCCATCTGCATGCAGCGGATGGCGCCTTCGCCGCTTGGAGCGACCATGTCGTAGCCGTCGGACGTCGCGCCGTAGCCAACGATTTCCGCGTAGATCTTCGCGCCGCGAGCCAGAGCGTGTTCCAGCTCTTCAACCACGACCATGCCGCCACCGCCAGCGATGACGAAACCGTCACGGTCGGCATCGTAGGCACGGGAGGCTTGTTCAGGGGTGTCGTTGCGCTTGCTGGACAATGCGCCCATGGCGTCGAACAGGAACGACTGGCTCCAATGTTCTTCTTCACCGCCGCCGGCGAACACGATGTCCTGCTTGCCCATCTGGATCTGTTCCATGGCGGTACCGATGCAGTGAGCACTGGTGGCGCAGGCAGAAGCGATGGAGTAGTTCAGGCCCTTGATCTTGAACGGGGTGGCCAGGCAAGCGGAAACGGTGCTGCTCATGGTCCGCGTTACACGGTATGGGCCAACGCGCTTCACGCCTTTCTCGCGCAGGATGTCCAGCGCTTCCATCTGGTTCAGCGTGGAGGCGCCACCGGAACCGGCGATCAGGCCGGTACGCGGGTTGGACACTTGCTCTTCGGTCAGGCCGGAGTCAGCAATAGCGTCTTTCATGGCCAGGTAGGCGTAAGCCGCTGCGTGGCCAACGAAGCGATAGATCTTGCGATCGATCAACTCTTCGAGAGGAAGGTCAATGGAGCCGGAAACCTGGCTACGCAGACCCATTTCAGCATATTCCGGGTTAAACCGGATGCCAGGGCGGCTTGCACGCAGGTTAGCGGAGACGGTCTCTTTGTCATTGCCCAGGCACGAAACGATGCCCAGACCAGTGATAACGACGCGGCGCATGCGGATAACCCTTAGAAGTTTTCAGTGGAGGTGAACACGCCGACCCGGAGGCCTTCGGCGGTGTAGATTTCGCGGCCGTCGACACTGACCGAACCATCGGCGATAGCGAGGTTCAGCTTGCCTTTGAGGACACGCTTGATCTGAATGTTATACGTAACTTTTTTGGCGGTCGGCAGGACCTGACCAAAGAACTTCACTTCGCCCGAACCCAGCGCACGACCACGGCCCGGCAGACCCTGCCAGCCGAGGAAGAAACCGACCAGTTGCCACATGGCATCGAGGCCCAGGCAGCCCGGCATCACCGGATCACCTTCGAAGTGACAGGCGAAGAACCACAGGTCCGGAGTGATATCCAGCTCGGCGACCAATTCACCTTTGCCGTACTTGCCACCCTCTTCGCTGATATGGGTGATGCGATCCACCATCAGCATGTTAGGCGCGGGCAGTTGCGCGTTACCTGGGCCGAACAGCTCACCGCGACTGCAGCGCAGCAGGTCTTCCCGAGTAAAGGCGTTTTGTTTGGTCATGCGAGCTCCTCAATAGTCCCGTGCGGCAGGTGGGGCGAATCTTCCCGGCCGATCGAAGCATTCATGCCTCGAGTCGACAGCCTACTCATAGACTATTGCGTTGTGGTGAAAGTCACAGCACCAAGGACATGAATGTACACTTGTGCACTGAAATTATTATTCAAGCCCCTTTTCGGGCCTGTTCGGGTGCCTAAGACTGCCGCACTTTCGCCTTTCACGCCAGTCGCAGATAGCCGAAAGGACAGTTCTACTGCACCCATCGTTGCAGAATTTGCTGCAGATCAGTCCGTTTGAAGGGCTTGGCCAGGTAATCGTTCATGCCCGCCGACAGGCACGCTTCGCGGTCACCCTGCAAGGCATTGGCCGTCAGGGCGATGATCGGCACGTCCAGGCCGCCGGGCAGTTGGCGGATCTGTCGGGTGGCTTCATAGCCGTCGATGATCGGCAATCGGCAGTCCATCAAAATGGCCTCGAAAATCAGACTCTCGGCACTGCGTACCGCCTGCGCGCCATCGGTGGCGACACTCACAGTAAAGCCCAAGCTGCGCAACATGGCCTCAATAACAGTCTGGTTGACCGGGTTGTCCTCCACCAGCAGCACATTGCGTCCTTCGCCATTGCCATTGCCTGTCGGTACCCGCGGCGGCGCCAGTTCCGGCAGCGCCTGTTTATAAAGGGCGAGGGGGATTTCCAGGGTGAACACCGAACCGCGACCTTCTTCGCTCTGGGCCCGCAATGTGCCACCCATGCGCTCGGCCAGGGTGCGGGCAATTGGCAAACCGAGCCCGGTGCCGCCGTAACGTCTTGAAATGGAACTGTCGGCCTGCTGGAACGCGTTGAACATTAATTCCAGGCTTTCGGCCGAAATGCCAATGCCGCTGTCACGCACGGTGCAGGTAAACCACAACAGATCGTGATCCAGCGATTGCCACTGCGGCTCGATGGTTACGCGACCCTGTTCGGTGAATTTCAATGCGTTGCCGATCAGGTTCACCAGAATCTGCCGGATCCGCGTCGGGTCGCCCTGAACCTGCAAGCCGCGCATGTCCTCGGGGATCCGCAGGTTCAGCGCCAGGCCCCGTTGCGCGGCACTGTGCAGGAAAGACTGGGCGCAACTGCCGATCAGGTCCGCGAGGTTGAACGGAATATGCTCAAGTTCCAGCTCTGCACGTTCGATGCGCGAGAAGTCGAGAATGTCGTTGATGACCTTGAGCAAGTGTTCGGTGGACTCCGAGGCCAGCGCCGCGTATTCGACCTGCTCCTCGGTCATGTCAGTAGTTTCCAACAGTTGCAGCATGCCCAGCACGCCATTCATCGGCGTACGCAGTTCGTGGCTCATCATCGCCAGGAAGTCGGATTTGGCGTTGTTGGCCTTTTCCGCTTCTTCGCGGGTCTGGATCAGCTGCGCCATCGCTTGATGCTGTTCGCGGCTGGCCTGTTCGAGCCCCTCGGCGAGGTTGTTGATGTGTTGCGACAAGGCGCCCAGCTCGGTGTCATCGACGATCGGCAGGGGCGTGGTGTAGTCGCCTTTCTGGATCGCCTTGACCGCGTTGCCGATGTCGCGGATCGGCTGCGACAGGCTGCCCGCCAGGCGCCGGGCCAGCAGGAAAGTAAACAGAAGGGCGAACAGCGCGAGGATCCCGGCCTTGAACAGGATTTCTTGCTGGCGCTGGCTGAAGGCGTCGTTGGACAGGCCGACGATCACTCGCCCCAGGTAGTCCTCGCTCGGCGCACTGACCGAGGTGCGGGTGTTCTGGAAGAAGTCATTGTTCAGCGCGATGCGTTGCAACCGCACCGGCGCCTGGAACACTTCGACTTGCTGCGAACGGGTGTGCGACTCCGACGGTTGCTCGACGTACACCAGAATTCGGTTCGCACTGTCCTGGACTTCCAGAAAACGCACGTTGGGCGTCGCAAGCGTGGCCTTGAGCAGGCTTTCCAGCACATCGTTGTTGCCGGAGATCACGCCGTACTCGGTGGCCGGTGCCAGTTGGTTGGCGATCAGTTGACCGGTGTGGTTGAGCTCCTGGCGCAGGTCCTGGATCCGTACGAACGTGAAGAAACTGATCAGCAGCAAGGTCAACAGCAGGGCAGGGCCGAGGCTGATGATCTGGGTCCGGGTGTTGATGTCCCAACGGCGGAAGGTCATGGGCGGCGTTCTCCTTCGGCCAACTGGCTTGCGACCGATGCTTCATCCATCTGTTCAATACCTAATGAACGAGCCACTTGCGGGTTGCTTAAGACTTTGAAGTGTTTGGGGTAGAGCGTGCGTGGCCAACTGGCCGGTGACTGGTCGAGCAAGTCGTCGAGAATCGCCAGCCAGTCGCTCTGGTCGCTGTAAGTGCTGGCCAGGCTGCCGGCCTTGACGAAACCGGCATTGGGGCCGATCAGCGCCATCTGCCGCGCGTAGCTGCTGAGCAACAGATTTTTCGCGGTTTTGGGGTTGTACAGGTCGGGGTCGTCGAGCCCCAGCAGCACATCACTGTTTTTCAGCAGCGCCTGCAATGGACGGCTGTCGCTGGTGTTTTCCCAACGTTGCGTGACGATCTCAAGGCCCAGGGGCAGCGCGGCCAGGCGCAGTTCTTTCAAAAGGAATTCGCTGTGCCGGTCATACAGCACGCCGACCCGACGGACTTGGGGCAGGATCAGCCGGGTCAGGCGCAATTGCCGCTCAATCGGCGGATCGCTCCACAGCAGGCTCAAATGGGATGGCAGCAGATTGTTCAGCCGTTGCCGCGCTTGCAGGCGGCTGATGCGCAGCACCAGTGTCGCCGGGCCCTGGCTGTCTTGCAGGCGCCAGTCGAGGCTCGGCAAATCGAGCAGGATCAAACGCGTGTCGCTGGGCAGTTTGCCCGGCGCCGGCAGGCTGGCCAGCAGCTTGAAGCGCACGCTGTCGGAGGGGCGTAACTCGCTCAGGGCCTGGGTGAAGGATTGCACGCCGGGGCTGTCTTCGGCGCCGGTCAGCAGAATGTCCGCGGCACTGACCGGCAGACTGCACAGCAGGCCGCTGACGGCCAGGCACAACCCGGCCAGCAGGCGGCCAAGGGTTGGCGTCTTCCGTGACGAAGGCTGCATCTAAAACGCTAGCTCCGCGCTGAAGTAGAGCACTCGGCGTTCGTCGTAATTATTGTCGACGAAGGTGGTGGGTTGATTGTCGAGGCGTTGCTGCAACACGCCTGCCAGTTCCAGGTTGGCCTTGCCCAGGCCGATGCGTTTGGCGATGCGTGTGTCGAGCCGTTCGAAGCGGTAGCCGTTGAGGGCGTCGTCACCATAATAGAACAGCGCGCTGTTCCAGCCCCGGCCCCAATTGCGCAGCCAACCGACGGAACCACTGTTACGCGCCGTCTGCAATTGGTCCAGCGGGTTGCTGGCCTTGGCATCGACGTAGGCATACGTCAGGCGCAGGCGATCGGCGTTGCTGAGGCGCCAGTCGAGCTGGGTTTCAGTCCCGCTGAACCGCGAGTTGTTGGCGTTGCTGGCAATGTACTGATTGTTGCGCAACGGCTCGCTGATCATGCCGGTGATTTCGTCGTAGAACAGCTTCACATCCACCGCCAGGCCCAGTTCGGCGAAGTAGCCGTTGTAGCCTAGCTCCCGTGAACGCATGCGCTCCTTGTCGAGGTCGCCGGGGCCGCGGGTCTTCACAAAGTAGCGGGCGCTGGTCTGGCCATAGGCGTTGGGCCGCAGGTTGGTCACCTGATAACTCCAGTTCACATTGTTCTCGAACATGTCCGGGGAGCGGATCGCTTCGGAATACACCGCGCGCAGGCCATGGCGCGGGTTGATCAAGTAATTGACCGCTACCCGTGGCGTCAGCGAGTTGCCGGTCAGCTTCGAGTCTTCGAACATGGCACCGCCCTGCAGCAGCCAGTGTTCGCTGGCGCGCCACTCGAGTTGACCGAACGTACGCCAGGTGGTGTCGTCGAGCGTGCCATTGAAGTAGGTCTCGGAGTCTGCCCGGTCGTAACGATAGTTCATGCCGCTGACCAGTCGCAGACTATCGGACAGGCTCAGGGTGTCTTGCAGTTCGAGGTCATAGCGCGACTCCCGGGCGCTTTGGTCAATGTCGCCGCACAGGGTTTGCCGGGCGCCGTTTCTCCATTGGTCCAGCACCTGATTGCCCAATGCGCGTTCAGCCGGGCTGCCGGCCGGTGCGCCGGGGCCGGTGTAGCGCTCCATGTTGCGCGCCAGGCGTTCGGCATAGTTCGGGCTGAGTTGCCACAGATCAGTCAGTTGTGGGCTGAACGACACTTCGGCGTCGCAGGCGCGCCAGGTCTGCTGGCGATCCCAGTGTTGCGCCGAGCCCTGGATATAGAGGCTGTGCTCGGGATTGATGTCCAGGTTCCAGCGCAGCGAGCCGGCGTAATCCTTGGCGACCACGTCGGAATTGTTCCCGGCAGCGGTAATCCCCGAAAACACCGGGCGGTAGGTGTAGGGGCGCTGGTTGGTCCCGTCCTTGGCGTTCAATTGCCAGTCGATGCTTTGACTGTCGTTGAGCGTCTGGCTGACCGCGAGATTGAAGCGGTTCAAGCGTCGGCTGTCGCGGTAATCGGCGCCGGTGCGGTCCGAGTCGAAGCCATCGTCTTGCTGGCCGGAAAGTGACAGGCGCAAATCGCCACCGTCCCAACCGGTGCCCTGGCTGGCGTAAAAGTCATTGATGCCGCGCTGGCCCTGGGTGACTTTCAGCCGCGTGCCATGGCTGTCGGCGGGGTTGCGAGTGATGATGTTGACCACCGCCATCAGCGCGTTGGCACCATAGCTGACGGTGTTCGGGCCGCGAAAGACTTCGATACGTTCGATGTCTTCCATGGCCACCGGAATATCGCTCCAGTCCACTGTGGCCAGGCCGGCCCGGTACACCGAACGGCCATCGATCAACACCTGCATACGCCGGGCTTCGCTGGCGTTGGTGCCGTGGTAATTCACCGCTGGCTGATTGCCGGTAATGTTGCCGACCATCATGCCCGGCACCAGTCGCAGCAATTCGCTGATGTCCCGGGCGCCGCTGGCGTTGATCAGTTCGCTGTCGATCACCGTCATGCTGCCTGGCACCGCCGCTGGCGACTGCTTCAATCGCGTGGCTGTCAGCACTTGCGGCAACGTTTCACTGTCCAGGAACAGATCGTCGGCCAGCAATGCCGGGCTGAAGACCAGCGCCAGAAGCAGCGGCGAGCGAGGTGAGGGCGGGCCAAAAGACACAACACAGCCTTGATAGCGATTAATTGGCGCGCATGTTAACCGAGCTCAGTGACTTTTCCAGTCACGTTAGGGGCATTTTCCTCGGTTTTATTGGTCTTCTTCCTACAAGTGCCGGTAATTGACGCAGGGGCTGGCCGCCACTGGGCCGCTCCGTATAATGCTGGCATCGCCACTGGTATGGATTAACGGATTGCATATGACTGAACAGCGCCCAATTGCGGTCCTGGGAGGCGGAAGTTTTGGTACCGCCGTGGCTAATCTTCTGGCCGAGAACGGACATCAGGTCTTGCAGTGGATGCGTGACCCCGAGCAGGCCGAGGCCATTCGGGTCAATCGCGAGAACCCGCGTTACCTTAAAGGCATCAAGATTCTGCCGGGTGTTACGGCAGTCACTGACCTGCAAGCCACTCTGGAAGCCTGCGACCTGTGCTTCGTCGCACTGCCATCCAGCGCGCTACGCTCGGTATTGGTCCCTTTTGCCAATCGTCTGAGCGGCAAGCTGCTGGTCAGCCTGACCAAGGGCATCGAAGCCCACACGTTCAAACTGATGAGCGAGATCCTCGAAGAGATCGCTCCGCAAGCGCGAATCGGCGTGTTGTCCGGGCCGAACCTGGCCCGTGAAATCGCCGAACATGCGCTGACCGCCACTGTCGTCGCCAGTGAAGACGAAGAGCTGTGCGTGCGGGTGCAGGAAGCGCTGCACGGTCGCACCTTTCGCGTGTACGCCAGTGCCGATCGCTTCGGCGTAGAGCTGGGCGGCGCGTTGAAAAACGTCTACGCGATCATTGCCGGCATGGCGGTGGCGCTGGGCATGGGCGAAAACACCAAGAGCATGCTGATCACTCGGGCGCTGGCGGAAATGACCCGTTTTGCGGTGAATCAGGGTGCCAACCCGATGACCTTCCTCGGACTGGCGGGCGTGGGCGACTTGATCGTCACCTGTTCGTCGCCGAAAAGCCGTAACTACCAGGTCGGGTTCGCCCTCGGCCAGGGCTTGAGCCTGGAAGACGCGGTGACGCGCCTGGGCGAAGTCGCCGAAGGTGTGAATACCTTGAAAGTGCTCAAGGCCAAGGCTCAGGAAGTGGGCGTGTACATGCCACTGGTCGCCGGCCTGCACGCGATTTTGTTCGAAGGGCGCACGCTTGAGCAGGTGATCGGGCTGCTAATGCGTGCCGAGCCGAAAACCGACGTCGACTTTATCTCCACCAGCGGTTTCAACTGAATCCTTAATCTACGGGCAGGGAGAACGAGACATGAACGATCCGAAAGTAGAAGCCAAGTACGAATCCATCCTGCTGCGGGTGTTGTGGATGATCGTCTTCTTGCTGGTCTGGCAAGTGGCGCAATTCATCCTCGGCGCGGTAGTGCTGGTGCAGTTGATCTATCGTTTGATCTATGGCGCCCCGAGCGCCAGCCTGATGAACTTCGGCGACAGCCTGAGCCAGTTCCTGGCGCAGATCGGTCGTTTCGGCAGCTTTCACAGCGACCAGAAACCTTGGCCGTTCGCCGACTGGCCGGCGCCGCGTACACCGGAAGGTGAAGCGCCGCATGTGGTGGCGCCTGCTCCGCATCCGGTTCGAGATGAGGAACCCAAGCTATGAAACTCTGGGTATTGCGTCACGGTGAAGCCGAGCCTTATGGCTCGCGTCCCGATTCCGAACGGGCACTGACCGCCCACGGTCGTGAAGAGGCGCTGCGCAGCGCTGCCGAGTTGATCGGTCAGCCGATCAGCGCGATCTACGCCAGCCCTTACCTGCGAGCACAGCAGACTGCGCAGTTGGTGCGTGAGGCCTTGGGCTTTGAACCGGAGATTCGTACCGTCGAGTGGCTGACCCCCGACAACCGCCCGCAAGCGGTGGCGGAGCAGTTGGTGTCGGTGGATTACGCGTTGCTGGTCAGCCATAACCCGTTGGTGGGCAATCTGCTCAGCTATCTGCAGCACGGCGCCGGGTATCCGCCGGAGCGGGTCAGCACCGCCGGGTTGGCCGAGCTGGAAAGCCCTGAGCTGTTGATTGGCTCGATGACCCTTAACAGCCTCAGACACCCTTGATACCGAGTCGGCTTCATCGCGGGCAAGCCTTGCTCCTGCAAGAGCGGATCATGCCTTTTTGTAGGAGCAAGGCTTGCCCGCGAAGAAGTTCCTCAAATCACCGCAGCCTTTTGCGTGTTTGCCTGAAATTTTTTGTGTGAAATAGTCAACCAAGCACTTGCTTGGTTGACTACGCTTGCTCCAGACCAAAAAATCAGGAGCAAGCCTTATGTCTGCTGCCTTTCGTTTGCCGCTGGACGTGTTCTACGAGCGTGAAGCCCGTCATCCCCGCCAGCGCTTTTTGGTGCAGCCGGTGGGCGGTGGCCAGGTCGAGACGCTGACCTGGGCCGACGTCGGCCATCAGGCTCGCTGCGCCGCTCACTGGCTGCGCGCCCGGGAATTGCCGCAAGGCAGTCACATCGCCCTGATCTCGAAAAACTGCGCCCATTGGATCATCGCTGACCTGGCGATCTGGATGGCCGGGCATGTGTCGGTGCCGTTGTACCCCAACCTCACTGCCGAGTCCGTGGCTCAAGTATTGACTCACTCCGAAGCCGCGCTGGCGTTCATCGGCAAACTCGATGACTGGCCCGGCATGTCCCGTGGCGTCAGCCCCGACCTGCCGACCATCAGCCTGCCATTGCACCCGCCAGGCACCTTTGATTTCAGTTGGGACGACCTGCAAAAAAGCTCGCCGATCCAGGACGACCCGAAACCCGCCGCCGATCAGCTGGCGACCATCATTTACACCTCCGGCACCACTGGCCTGCCCAAAGGCGTGATGCACAGCTTCGGCAATCTGGGGTTCGCCACCACCCGTGGTACGCAGTTGTTTGGCCTCAATGAGTCGGATCGGCTGTTGTCCTACTTGCCGCTGTGCCACGTTGCCGAGCGGATGTTCGTTGAGCTCGCGTCGATCTATACCGGGCAAACCGTGTTCTTTGCCGAGAGCCTCGACACTTTCCTCACCGACTTGCAGCGCGCCCGGCCGACAGCGCTATTTGGCGTGCCGCGCATCTGGACCAAATTCCAGATGGGCGTGTACAGCAAGATTCCGGCAAAGCGCCTCGATTTCCTGCTTGGCCTGCCGATTATCGGCAAGCGGGTAGGGCACAAAGTCCTCGCCGGGTTGGGGCTGGATGCGTTGCGCATCGCGCTGTCCGGTGCGGCTCCTGTGCCGCAGACCTTGTTATTGTGGTACCGCAAACTGGGGCTGGATGTGCTGGAGGTGTATGGCATGACCGAAAGCTGTGGTTACTCGCACATCGGCCGATCGGGTGAGAACAAACCCGGCTGGATCGGTAAGCCCTGCCCCGAGGTCGAGGTGCGGATTGCCGAGTCCGGTGAGGTCATGGTGCGCAGCGGCGCGACCATGCTCGGGTACTTCAAGGAACCGGAAAAAACCGCCGAAACCATCACCGAGGACGGCTTTTTGCGTACCGGCGATAAGGGCGAACAAGATGCCGAAGGCAACCTGCGCTTGACCGGGCGCCTGAAGGAAATCTTCAAAACCAGCAAAGGAAAATACGTGGCTCCGGCACCCATCGAGAATCGCCTGGCGGTGCATTCGCGGATCGAGCAGGTGTGCGTGGTCGGCGATGGATTGAGCGCGCCGTTGGGTTTGTGTGTGCTCTCCATCGTCAGTCAGGAAGAAGGTCGCGCCAGTCTGCATTCCAGTCTGGAAAAACTCCTGGAAGAGGTCAACGCCGTCCTCGACAAGCATGAGCGCTTGCGCCGGTTAGTGGTGGTCAAGGACAGTTGGGCAGTGGAAAACGGTTTTCTGACCCCGACCCTGAAGATCAAGCGCAACGTCATCGAAGCCGCGTATGGCGCCCGTTTCGAAGAATGGAGCGAGCGCAACGAAGCGGTGCTGTGGCAGGATTGAGTGACGAACAAAACCAACAAAGGAAAAACGGCGATGAGTCTTTGGCGTACCGCTCCCAACATCGAACAGTTGAACGCGATCCAGAAAAACACCATCGGCGAAGTGCTGGATATCCGCTTCGAAGCCTTCGACGACGAGTCCCTGACCGCGAGCATGGTCATCGACCATCGCACGCACCAGCCTTACGGTTTGCTGCACGGCGGCGCCTCGGTGGTGCTGGCCGAAACTGTCGGCTCGATGGCCAGCTACCTGTGCATCGATGCCAGCAAGTTTTACTGCGTGGGCCTGGAAATCAACGCCAACCATTTGCGCGGCTTGCGCAGCGGGCGGGTGACGGCGGTGGCCAAGGCGATTCACATTGGGCGCACCACGCATGTTTGGGATATTCGGTTGAGCAGTGATGAAGGCAAGGCCAGTTGTGTTTCGCGGTTGACCATGGCTGTGGTGCCGTTGGGTGAGAATCCTCCGACGCGTTAAACGACGTTTTATCTGCAGACGGAGTTCTGTAGCGAGGGAGCTTGCTCCCGCTGGGTCGCGAAGCGGCGCCAACCCCGGCACCATCGCTCCCCAGATGTTCCGCGTTCGCCGGTATTGCGGCTGCTACGCAACCGAGCGCGAGCAAGCTCGCTCGCCACAGGGTTCTGCGTGAATGCTTAATGGGTTATAGCTCTGGCCGGACTGTCATCATTCCTGTCAGTTACGGTCATTGCTGTAGGACGGCGTCTTGCGGACAATCAACCCCATGTTTCTCGCCCATGGATTGACCGGTATGTCGCAGCAGATCTTTTTCGCCCACGCCAATGGCTTTCCTTCGGGGACCTACGGCAAGTTGTTCGCGGCGTTGGCACCTGAGTATCAGGTGACGCATCTGGAGCAGCACGCCCATGATCCGCGCTTCCCGGCGGATGACAACTGGTACAACCTGGTGGGCGAACTGATCCATCACCTCAAGCAGCAACCAGAACCAGTCTGGGGCGTCGGCCACTCCTTTGGCGGCGTGCTGCACTTGCACGCGGCCCTGCGTTGCCCCGAGCTGTATCGCGGTGTGGTGATGCTCGATTCGCCGGTACTGACCCGTGCCGATCAATGGGTGATCCTCGCCGCCAAGCGCTTCGGTTTCATTGATCGCCTGACCCCGGCCGGTCGCACCTTGGGCCGGCGCGAAGAGTTTGCCGATCTGGACAGCGCACGCAGTTATTTTGCCGGCAAAACCCTGTTTCGCGGTTTTGACCCGGAATGCTTCGACGCCTACTTGCAGCACGGCTTGCACAAGGTCGGCGACAAGCTGCGCCTGCGCTTCGATCCGGCCACGGAAATCAGCATCTACCGTGGCGTGCCCCACACCAGCCCCGGTCGTGCACGACAGTTGAAAGTGCCACTGGCGGTGGTGCGCGGACGTAACAGCCGTGTGGTCATGCGTCACCACGCCCGCTCTGTCGGGCGCATGCCGTTGGGCGAGTCGCTGACCATGCCCGGCGGCCACATGTTTCCCCTCGAACGTCCGCAGGACACCGCCACGCTGCTGAAGGATCTGTTCAGTCGCTGGGACGGTCGCCACCAACAGGATTGCGCATGAGCCACGTTGTCGAAGAAGTCCGCCTGAGCCTGCCGCACATCGAGCTGGCGGCGCACCTGTTCGGCCCCGAGGACGGTCTGCCGGTGATTGCCTTGCACGGCTGGCTCGACAACGCCAACAGCTTTGCCCGGCTGGCGCCCAAGCTCAAAGGCTTGCGCATCATTGCGCTGGACATGGCCGGTCACGGTCATTCCGGGCATCGTCCGATTGGCGCCGGCTACGCGATGTGGGACTACGCCCACGACGTGTTACAAGTCGCAGAACAGCTGGGTTTGAAGCGGTTTGCGCTGATGGGGCACTCCATGGGCGCGATTGCTTCATTGATTATTGCCGGGTCGATGCCTGAGCGTGTCACGCATCTGGCCTTGATCGATGGCGTGATTCCTCCGACAGATAAAGGTGAAAACGCCGCCGAACGCATGGGCATGGCCCTACAAGCGCAACTGGATCTGCGGGAGAAACGCAAACCGGTCTACAGCACCCTCGACCGCGCCATCGAAGCGCGCATGAAAGGCCTGGTGGCGGTCAGTCGCGAAGCCGCCGAACTGTTGGCGCAACGGGGCCTGATGCCGGTGCCGGGTGGTTACACCTGGCGCACCGACAACCGCCTGACGCTGCCATCGCCGCTGCGTCTGACACAAGAACAAGCGATGGCCTTCGTCCAGCGCATCAGTTGTCCTGCGAAACTGGTGGTCGCGGCTGACGGCATGCTCGCCAAACATCCCGAGTTGCTGGAGCGTCTACCCTTTAGCCGTGAACAGCTGCCCGGCGGCCATCATTTGCACCTGAATGACGAACCCGGCGCCGACCTTGTCGCAGACTGTTTCAATCGGTTCTTCGCCGTTCCTTGACTTGCGCCGGGCAACTGTCGAGGCTGGGCGGGTTGAAATGGGAGACAACCATGATAGATCTCTACACCGCTGCGACCCCGAATCACACAGTCATGCTGATCCGATGAGCCTGCCCATGCGATCACTCAGTCTGCTGGCGTTGTGTTGTTTCAGCCCTTTATTGTTTGCCGCCGATGTGCCGGGCAGTCAGGACTTGCCCATTGTGCCGCGCCTGGCCGATGCGCAGATCGTCGACTTTCGCCCACCGGTGGATCTTGAGCGGATTTATCCGCTGGGCTCGATCCGCAAGATCAGCGGCCAGTTGCGTTTCGACGGCCAGGTCAGCGCCCGCGGGCAAACCACCTCGGTGACCTACGAGCTACCGCCGGAACATTCCGCCACCGAAGCGTTTACCGTTGCGCGCGAAGCCTTGCAGAAGCAGGGCGCCGAACTGCTGTTCTGGTGCCAGGCCCGCGATTGCGGCGAAAGCAGCCTGTGGGCCAATGAAGTCTTCGGCAACGCCAAGCTGTTTGGCGCCGACGATCAACAGTCTTACTTGTTACTGCGGCTGGCGGCACCCAAGGACAATTCGCTGGTGGCGCTCTACAGCATCACTCGCGGCAATCGCAAAGCCTACCTGCACGTCGAGCAATTTGAAGCCGCCGCGCCGCTGGGGGATTTGTTGCCAACGTCCGCGACCTTGCTTCGCCAGCTCAAAAGCACCGGTGAGCTCGATTTCCCGAAACTGAGTGCCGATCCCGACGACACCTGGCTGCGTTTGATTTCTCGCGGTTTGAACCTGGACACTACGCTGCGAGTCAGTGTTTCCGGGCCTAAAGCCGAGGCTTGGCGCCAATCGCTGATCGCCCAGGGCGTGCGTGCGGCGCGGATGGAAGCCGGCAACGTCGAAGGTGCTGGGCTGCACATCGAATTGTTGCGATAAGCTGCATCAGGCGAACGCGTCCCGCGCGTTCGCCTACTCTTTTGCGAACTGACTTTTTCGAGATCTTACATGCTCAATAACGATCGGCTGTTGGTGCAGATTCTGCTCCTGGTGCTGTTTGGCGCGAGCTTCTGGGTGATGGCGCCGTTCTGGTCGGCATTGTTCTGGGGCGCGGTATTGGCGTTCGCCAGTTGGCCGCTGATGCGTTTACTGACCCGTTGGCTCCATGGCCGTGAATCCCTGGCGGCGGCGTTGCTGACCCTGTGCTGGATGTTGCTGGTGGCGGTGCCGTTGGTGTGGCTGGGGTTCAACCTGGCGGATCACGTGCGCGATGCCACGGTGTTTATCAAGGATGTGCAGGTCGACGGCCTGCCGGAAGCGCCGGCCTGGCTGGGTACACTTCCCTTGGTCGGTGAACGCCTGGTGGGTGTCTGGAACAGCATCGATGAGCAAGGTGCGGCGATGATGCTGGCGGTCAAACCTTATCTGGGGCAGGTCGGCAACTGGTTGCTGGCGCGCAGTGCGCAGATCGGCGGCGGTATTCTCGAACTGACGTTGAGCATTGTCTTCGTGTTCTTTTTCTACCGTGACGGGCCGCGATTGGCGGCGTTTGTCCATGGGTTGCTGGAGCGGTTGATCGGTGACCGCGCCGGGTACTACATCGAACTGGTCGCCGGGACGGTGCAACGGGTAGTCAACGGTGTGATCGGCACCGCGGCGGCCCAGGCGATTCTGGCATTGATCGGCTTCTTGATCGCCGGGGTTCCTGGTGCGTTGGTGCTGGGGATCGTGACGTTCCTGTTGAGCCTGATTCCGATGGGGCCGCCACTGATCTGGATCCCGGCCACGGCTTGGTTGGCGTGGAAGGGCGAGTACGGGCTGGCGGTGTTCCTCGGGATTTGGGGGACGTTCATCATCAGTGGCGTGGACAACGTGCTGAAGCCATACCTGATCAGTCGCGGTGGAAATTTGCCGTTGGTGATTGTGCTGTTGGGTGTGTTTGGCGGGTTGATCGCGTTCGGGTTTATCGGTTTGTTCATCGGCCCGACGTTGTTGGCGGTGGCTTACAGCCTGTTGACCGATTGGAGCAAAAGCCAGGGTAGGGTTGAGGAGCGGCGCTGAGCGCTTTTGGGTTGGGGTGAATATCCGTTTTTACGGGTGTTGCCTGGGGCTTGGGGTTCCTTCGTAGCGGCCAGCTCCCGAGCTGACGCTCATCCTGGTAGGAGCTGAGCTTGCTCGCGAAGGCGGCCTGACAGCCGCCCCATCTCTATCTGAATGCACGCGATTCAAACTGTGGGAGCTGGCTTGCCAGCGATGGGGACATTCCAACCCGCCAATCTTCCATTGAATGTACGCAAATGACCGTTTCCAAACCCAACCTGGAAACGATCACCTTGGACCCGGTCAACTCAAGTCGCGACATTCAAATACTTGCCCACCGATGCAGTTTGCTCCAGTGAGTATTGCTTGCTCAGGTTGGCGATCATGCGATTCAGCGCTTCGGTGGTGCTTTGGGTCGAGGTTGTCTGTTGTTCATCCGGGCGTTCGCGTCCAGCTTGCAACGCCGCTTTCAGTTCGTCGCTGCTGACGCCGCCGCTACTGTCGCTGTCCAGAACCTTGAGCAGCGCCGCACTGGTGTCGGTGCTGGTTGTCGAGGTGCTGTCGCTGGCCTGCAACGCGCTACTCAATTCGGTGGCGGTGACGCTGCCGTCGCCATCGGCATCGAGTTGGCTGAACAGTTCGTCGCTGTTCACTTGCGGCGGCGGTGGTGGTGGGGGCGGGGTCAGGCTGGCGGTGAGTTCGTCCTGGCTGACGACGCCGTCCTTGTTCTTGTCCAGGGCCGAGAATATTTCGCTGCTGTTGGCGGTGCTGCCGGCGCTGGTCAAGCCGCTGCTCAGTTCGTCGCTGCTGATGGCACCGTCGCCATCGGCGTCGAGGGCGCTGATCAGGGCGTCGGCGAGGTCGGTGTTCGGCGTTTGATCGCCATGCGGTGGCGGTGGGGGCGCCATGGCGGTCATTTCTTCAGCGCTGAGGCCGCCGCTGCCGTCGCTGTCCAGGTCACCGAATTGTTTGCTCAGGCTGACCAGCAGGCCGTCGTCGGACTTTTGCGACAGGGCGCTTTTCAGTTCATCCTGATCCACCGCACCGTCGCCGTTGCTGTCGAGTTTGGCGAACAGTTCTTTCTGCAGTTGCTGGTTGCGCGCGTTTGGTGTGGTGGTGCTGCTGGTACTCGTGCTGGTATAGCTCGTGTTGCTGCTGCTAACGCTACCGATCATTGGGCTCACTCCTTGGGATGGAAAACCGGTGAGTGCACCGGCTTATGCAGCCTCAAGGGGCAAGTTGTCGTGGGTATGTGGCGTTTGTACCGGTTGGTACACAGTCGTCAGGCTGAAGCAAACCCTGTGGGAGCGGGCTTAGGTTCGGGGAAGGCAAATGACCGCAGTGAGGCCGCCGCCGGGGGTTTCTTCCAGGCTCAGTTGCCCGCCCAGGCGTTCCGCCGCCTCCCGGGCGATGGTCATGCCCAGGCCGACGCCACCGGAGTTGCGGTTACGTGAACCCTCCAGCCGAAAGAATGGCTCGAACACCGCTTCGCGTTTGTCTTCTGCAATCCCTGGCCCGTGGTCGATTACCCGGATCACCAGTTGCCCACGGCTGTCTTCGAGGGTGATCAGTGCTTGCCCGGCATAACGCAGGGCGTTGTCCATCAGGTTGTTTATGCACGAACGCAGGGCCATGGGCTGGACTTGCAGCGGTGCGCAATGACCACTGGCCTGAACATCGGCGCCCTGGTCCTGGGCGTTTTCGCTCAGGGATTCCACCAGTGCCTGCACGTCCATCCACTGGCGGGCCTCGCTGGTGCGCTGTTCGTGAAGGTAGGTGAGGGTGGCGTCAAGCATGCCGATCATGTCGTCCAGATCCTGACGCATCTGGCCTTGTAGCTTGTCGTCTTCGATTTGTTCCAGTCGCAGCTTGAGTCGCGACAGCGGGGTGCGCAGGTCGTGGGACACCGCACCGAGCATCCGAGAGCGCTGCTGCACTTGCTCGATGATGCGTCGCTGCATCTTGTTGAAGGTGTGGGCTGCTTGCCGTGCTTCCCGGGGGCCGGACTCGTCCAGTGGCGGGCTATCGAGGTTCTCGCTCAAGCGTTCGGCCGCATCGCTCAGGCGTTGAATCGGCCGGCTCAGCAGTTTGGCGCCGTACCAGGCCGCGATGACCAGTGAGATCAGCTGAAAGGTCAGCGGCACCAACGGGCCGCCGAACCAGGGCCGTGGTGGCCGTTTCTGGAAGCGCGGGTCCATCGGCGGCTGTTGCCCGTCGAAGTTCTCGGAGAACCCAGGTGGCGGCGGAGGGGGAGGCGGGCCGTAATGGTGAAACCAGAAAAATGCCAACAGGTGCGCCAGGATGATCGCGATCAGCAACACACCAAACAGGCGGCCGAACAGCGTATCGAAGCGCGCACGCATCAGCCGATGTCCCTCGCGTCGAACAGGTAACCCTCACCGCGAACGGTCTTGATCAACTGCGGTGCCTTGGGGTCATCCCCGAGTTTCTGGCGCAGGCGCGACACCAGCAGGTCGATGCTGCGATCAAAGGCTTCGATCGAACGACCACGAGCAGCATCCAGCAATTGTTCGCGACTGAGCACCCGGCGCGGACGTTCGATGAACACCCAGAGCAGGCGGAATTCGGCGTTGGACAGTGGCACCACCAGGCCATCGGCGGCGATCAACTGGCGCAAAACGCTGTTCAGGCGCCAGTTGTCGAATCGAATATTCGCACGCTGTTCGGTACGATCGTCGCGCACCCGACGCAGAATGGTCTGAATCCGCGCCACCAGTTCCCGTGGCTCGAACGGCTTGGCCATGTAGTCGTCGGCGCCCAGTTCCAGGCCGATGATCCGGTCGGTGGGTTCGCAGCGCGCGGTGAGCATCAGGATCGGGATGTCCGATTCGGCACGCAGCCAACGGCACAGAGACAAGCCGTCCTCGCCGGGAAGCATCAGGTCGAGCACCACCACGTCAAAATGTTCCGCTTGCAGCGCCAGACGCATGGCTGCGCCATCGGTGACGCCGCTGGCGTGGATATTGAACCGGGCCAGATAGTCGATCATCAATTCGCGGATCGGGACGTCATCGTCGACGATCAGGGCGCGAATGCTCCAGCGTTTGTCGTCGCCGGGCGCTTTTTGATCGTCGTTCACAGGTGCAGGGGTGTTTTGCATGCGTGCGTTCATCTGCCAGGTAGGCTGCCAACCACAAAGATGGGCTGCGAGGTTGTGGCTTCAGCATAGGCGTCCTGCCCGAAGGCGGGAAGTGCTGTAAGGACGTGTTGCGGCTCCCGAGGGTAGCGATGAAGGATGTTGTGGGCGTGTCGTGAGTGTATCCGGCTAGACACAATTGGCCAAAGGGCTAGTCTTGCTTGAGCTGCGACGACGAATTACCGATCATCGGGTCCCGCAGCGGCGCTGGTTCCGCTACAATGCGCGCCGATTTCGTCCTGCCTGAGAGCCCGCACATGTCCGTCTGCCAGACTCCTATCATCGTCGCCCTGGATTTCCCCACCCGTGACGCCGCACTGAAGCTGGCCGACCAGTTGGACCCTAAATTGTGCCGGGTCAAAGTCGGTAAAGAGTTGTTCACCAGCTGCGCCTCGGAAATCGTCGGCACCTTGCGCGACAAGGGTTTCGAAGTGTTCCTTGACCTCAAGTTCCACGACATTCCGAACACCACCGCGATGGCGGTCAAGGCTGCGGCGGAAATGGGCGTGTGGATGGTCAACGTGCACTGCTCCGGCGGCTTGCGCATGATGGCAGCCTGCCGTGAAGTGCTCGACCAGCGTACCGGCCCCAAGCCGTTGTTGATCGGCGTGACCGTGCTGACCAGCATGGAACGTGAGGATCTGGCGGCTATTGGCCTGGATATCGAGCCGCAGGAGCAGGTGCTGCGTCTGGCCGCGTTGGCGGAAAAAGCTGGCATGGACGGCTTGGTGTGCTCGGCGCTGGAAGCCACCGCACTGAAAACTGCACACCCGTCGCTGCAATTGGTCACTCCGGGTATTCGTCCGGCGGGCAGCGCACAAGACGATCAGCGCCGCATTCTGACCCCGCGTCAGGCGCTGGATGCCGGTTCCGATTACCTGGTGATTGGTCGCCCGATCAGCCAGGCGGCTGATCCAGCCAAGGCACTGGCCTCCGTAGTCGCCGAAATCGCTTAACCAGCCAGCGAAGATCCAAATGTGGGAGCGAGCTTGCTCGCGATGAGGGCATGTCAGTCGACATCAATGTTGTCTGACACACCGCTATCGCGAGCAAGCTCGCTCCCACATTGGTTTTGTGGTGCTTTGAAATATCGGGTTAAACCTTCAGAACCAACTTCCCGAAATTCTCCCCGCTGAACAACTTCATCAGCGTCTCGGGGAACGTCTCCAGTCCTTCCACAATGTCTTCCCGGCTCTGCAACTGCCCCTTGGCCATCCAGCCGGCCATTTCGTGTCCGGCGGCGGTGAATTGCGCGGCGTAGTCCATCACTACAAAACCTTCCATCCGTGCGCGATTGACCAGCAGCGACAGGTAGTTGGCCGGGCCCTTGACCGCTTCCTTGTTGTTGTATTGGCTGATGGCGCCGCAAATCACCACTCGCGCTTTCATTGCCAGGCGACTCAGTACAGCATCGAGAATATCGCCGCCGACGTTATCGAAATACACATCCACGCCCTTCGGACATTCGCGCTTGAGCCCGGCGACCACGTCTTCGTTCTTGTAGTCGATGACCCCGTCAAAACCCAGTTCATCAATCAGGAACTTGCACTTGTCGGCGCCGCCCGCAATGCCGATGACGCGGCAGCCCTTGATCTTGGCGATCTGCCCGGCAATGCTCCCCACCGCGCCTGCCGCGCCCGACAGCACTACGGTGTCGCCGGCCTTCGGTACGCCGACGTTGAGCAGAGCGAAGTAGGCGGTCATGCCGGTCATGCCCAACGCCGACAGGTAGCGCGGCAGTGGCGCCAGTTTCGGATCAACCTTGTAGAAGCCTCGCGGCTCGCCGAGGAAGTAATCCTGAACGCCCAGGGCGCCGTTAACGTAGTCGCCCACCGCAAAGCCCGGGCTGTTCGACGCAATCACTTTGCCTACACCCAATGCGCGCATTACTTCACCCAGGCCGACCGGCGGGATGTAGGACTTGCCCTCGTTCATCCAGCCACGCATGGCCGGGTCCAGGGACAGGTATTCGTTCTTGACCAGGATCTGACCCGTGGCCGGTTCGCCGACCGGTACTTCTTGATAGGTGAAGGTTTCGCGGGTCGCCGGGCCTACCGGGCGTTTGGCGAGCAGGAACTGGCGATTGGTCTGGGTAGTCATGACAGGCACTCAAGATGAATGAAGCTTTGTTGATAGACCTTCATGGCTGATGCCGCAAGGTTGGCTGATGCGGCGAATGCAGGTCGATCCAGTGCAGTGATAGTCGGGCGGTCGCTTCTATCACTGCGATTCATGGGCGCTCAACCGGCCTTCTGATAGTGCTGCCGCGCGGCAGGCCCCTGTGGCTAGACTGCAAGCACGCAATCGCTCCGCATTCTTCTCTTCGAGGACATAACAATGAGCATGACGTTTTCCGGCCAGGTAGCCGTTGTGACCGGTGCCGCCAACGGTATTGGCCGCGCCACCGCCCAGGCCTTTGCGGCTGAAGGGTTGAAGGTCGTGGTCGCCGATCTGGACACGGCGGGCGGCGAAGGCACGGTAGCGCTGATTCGCACGGCGGGCGGCGAAGCGACCTTCGTGCGCTGCAACGTCACCGTGGAAAGCGAGGTAAAACATCTGATGGACGAAGTGGTGAATACCTACGGCCGTCTCGACTATGCCTTCAACAACGCCGGTATCGAGATCGAAAAAGGCAAGCTGGCCGACGGCACGATCGATGAGTTCGACGCGATCATGGGCGTCAACGTCAAAGGCGTCTGGTTGTGCATGAAGTATCAGTTGCCGTTGCTGCTGGCCCAGGGCGGCGGGGCGATCGTCAACACTGCGTCGGTAGCCGGCCTGGGTGCTGCGCCGAAGATGAGCATTTACGCCGCCTCCAAGCACGCGGTGATCGGCCTGACCAAATCGGCCGCCATTGAATATGCAAAGAAAAAGATCCGCGTAAACGCAGTGTGCCCGGCGGTGATCGACACCGACATGTTCCGTCGCGCCTATGAGGCTGACCCGAAGAAGGGTGAGTTCGCCAATGCCATGCACCCGGTAGGTCGCATCGGCAAGGTCGAGGAAATCGCCAGCGCGGTGCTGTATCTGTGCAGTGACGGCGCGGCCTTCACTACCGGGCATTCGCTGGCCGTGGATGGTGGTGTAACGGCGTTCTAAAGCCGCGCCACAGGAAAACAACCCGCCGTCGCGCGGGTTTTTTCGCCGGCGATCAGCGCTGTGTATCCGCTAAACAATGTGTATCAAGGCGTTAGAACGGTCGCTTTTGGCGGCGTTGTCGCACAGCCTGTCCGGCACGGCTGTGATTTACTGCCGCCAGCAAAACGGACAGGAGTTTGCGAGCTCATGGAATTGAGAATTGACCGACAGGCATTGGTGCCTGTTGTACAGCAGATTGTTGACGGACTCATCGACTGGATCATGCAAAGTGGCGCGCCACCTGCCACGCGATTGCCCTCGGTTCGACAAATTGCCCGGGGCAATCTGCTCAGTCAGTCCAGTGTGGCCGAGGCCTGCGAGCGGTTGGTCGCGCAGGGCGTTCTGGCCTCACGCCAAGGGGCTGGGTTCATGGTCGCGGCGTCACCCAAAACACTCAACAGATCGGCCGCTTGTAAGGCTGGCTGCGGTGTCTCGTGTGCGGCGGTCAGCGGATTGAAACTGGGCAGCGGTGGGTTGCCCGAGAGTTGGCGTGAGTCCGATGACCTGAGTTATGCGATTCGACAGGTTGCCCGGACAGACATGGCCAGTCTGTTTGGCTACAGCTCGGCATTGGGCCTCCCTGCGCTGCGCGAACAGATCGTCAAACGCCTGAAAATACTCAGCATCGAGGCCCACGAGAGCCAACTGGTGACCACGGCGGGGGCCAGCCACGCACTCGATCTGATCGTGCGAACCCTGTTGCGGGCCGGGGACTGCGTGGTGGTTGAAACCCCCGGTTATGCACCGCTGTTCAACCTGTTGCGCTTGCATGGCGTGCACATGATCGAGGTGCGTCGCACACCGATAGGGCCGGACATCGGTGCGCTCGAAACGCTGCTGCGCGAATTTCAGCCGAGCGCGATGTTTATCAACAGTCACCACCACAATCCGACCGGCACGAGCCTGACGCCGGCGGTGGCGCAGCAGCTCCTGCAACTGTGCAGGCTGCATCAGGTGCGCCTGATCGAAGACGATGTCTACGCCGATCTGCACAGTGGCAATGGCACGCGACTGGCTGCGCTCGATGAACAGGTAATTTATGTGGGCAGTTTTTCGAAAACCCTGAGCAGTTCGCTGCGGGTCGGCTTCATCCTGGCTGACACTGAGCTGATTGCACGGCTGGCGCAGGTCAAGATGATCAGTTGCCTGGGCGCTTCGGGTTTCAATGAGGCGGTACTGGCGAGTCTGATCGCCAGTGGCGCTTATCGCAAACTCGTGCAGCGCCAGTGTCAACGGTTGAATACCGATCGCACGGCCGCGTTGCAGTTGCTCGAAGATGCCGAGTGGGAAGTCTTCGGCAAGCCTGCCGGAGGCTTGTTCATCTGGGCGCGACCGCCGATGTCCGACTACGCTCAGCTGCGCGTGCAGGCGCGGCGTTTCGGTGTGCTGCTGTCTTCTCCTACGGCATTCAGCCCGACCGGTGAAGCCAATGACTGGCAACGGATCAATGTCGCCAGTGCCTGCGATCCGCGTGCCCGGCGGTTTTTTCAGGCCACCGCTGTGGATCGACCTAAAACGTTCTGAAAACGACGTAGGCGTAGCTTTTTGCCATTATTCCGACGCCAGAGACTTGTGTTGACACAGGCCCGTTGCGAATCTCCATCTACAGACTTTGGCAGGGGACTACGAGCAATGATTTCGGCCGTGCAAGGACGTTTTGCCAACCTCGGTATGGCAAAAAAACTGGGTGTCGGGTTTGTCCTGGTGCTGTTGTTGACAGCCTTGGTGGCAGCCATTGGCGTATGGTCCCTGCGAACCATCAGTCAGCGTTTCGACGGGCTCAAGCAGATGTCATCGCTTAACAGCGGCTTGCTCAAGGTGCGTTTGCTAGAGCAGGAGTACGCCTTGCACGGCAACCCGAAAACCGCCGATGCGCTGCATCAGGGGGTTGATGCGCTGATTGCCCTGGCGACTCAGTTGAAGGCGCAGTCGGCGCTCAACGTGCCGGTCATGAACGATGTCGAGCAGTCGCTTGGTGCCTATCGCAAGGCCTTCGACGAATTTGTCTCATTGACCCAGGCCAAGGACCTGGCCCTGGAAATGGCCAGTTGGTCGGTGTCCAGCGTGGCCAATAACCTCGATGTATTGCAGGCCGGCCTCGCAGACGATGGCGCCTATGCCTTGAAGGAGTCCGAGGGCAAGGATGGTTCGCAGTTCATTGAGCAGGCCAATCAGGTCAGCCAAGTGTCACGGTTGATGTTGCAGGCCATGAATGAGGCCCGTGTGCGCCTCGACCAGAGCCGCAAGGGTGACGACGACAGCGCCGGCAAGGGCAAGATCGAGCAGGCCGACCAGGCACTGGCTCAGGCCGAGCAGCTGAAAACCACGGTCAAGGACGAGGGTTACCAGACTGTCCTCAATGAAGTGACCGGTCATATCGCCAGTTTCAGTGACAAACTCACCGAGTACACCGGCCTCCTGGCCCAGGAAAAAACCGTCTATGAGCAACTGCACCAGCGCGCCGCTCAAGTGGTGGAGCGGGTGGATCAGGCCTACGTGGCTGAAGACGGGGCGATGCAGGCCGAGCTGAAAAAGAACTCGTTGTTGATCATTGGCTCCTCGGCGCTGGCGCTGCTGGTCGGGCTGATCGCGGCGTGGGTGATTACCCGGTTGATTGTGGCGCCGCTGCGCAGTGTGATTCGTGTCGCTCAGCAGATTGCCTCGGGTGATTTGAGTGCGACGGTTGAAGTAACCCGCCGCGACGAAATCGGTCAGTTGATGCAGGCCATGCAACAGATGGGCGCAGGCCTGAGCAGTATCGTCAGTGGTTTGCAGGCCGGCATCGAACAGTTGGCCAGTTCCGCGCAATCGCTGTCAGCGGTGACCGAGCAGACCAACCTGGAAGTCAGCAGCCAGAAAGAAGAAACCGAGCAAGTCGCCACGGCAATGAATCAGATGACCGCCACGGTGCATGACGTCGCCCGTAACGCGGAGGAAGCCGCCACGGCGGCGCAGACCGCGGACGACAAGGTCGAGAGTGGTCAGCAGGTCGTACGCCAGAGCATGGCGCGGATCGAGCAACTGGCGGATTCGGCGACTTCGGCCAGTTCCAGTATCGAGAGCCTGAGTGCGGAGATCCAGAACATCGGCACGGTGCTCAGCGTGATCAAAAGCGTGGCCGAGCAGACCAACCTGTTGGCCCTCAACGCGGCCATCGAGGCAGCCCGGGCGGGTGAGCAGGGCAGGGGCTTTGCGGTGGTGGCCGACGAAGTACGGGCGCTGGCCAAGCGTACTCAGCAATCGACTGAGGAGATCGAGCGGTTGGTGAGTGCCTTGCGTTCGGCGGCGCAGTCGTCGGTACGGCAGATTCAGAACAGTGGTGAGTTGGTTAAGTTGGCGGTCAGTGATGCGCTGCAGACTGAGAGTGCGTTGGGGAGTATTGCGGCGGCGGTGTCGTTGATTCAGCAGATGAACCAGCAGATTGCGGCGGCGGCCGAGGAGCAGAGTTCGGTGGCTGAGGAGATTAATCGCAGTGTGACGAGTATTCGTGCGAGTGCGGATCAGTCTTCGTTGGCGATGCGGGGGAATGCGGCGTCCAGTATTGAGTTGGCGCAGTTGGGGGTTGAGCTTAAGGGGATGGTCGGGCATTTTCGACTTTGAGCCTTGGCGGCCTGGCAGCGGGCCCACTGCTTCGGCCAATACCCATCCCAAGCAGGAGCTGCCGAAGGCTGCGATCTTTTGACTTTTGATTGGCAAGACGCGGCATACAAAAAAGCCACCTCTCGGTGGCTCTTTTTTTCTTCCAATCAGTCGTAAATCACTTTTTTCTTCCAGTCGGCATCTGCCTCGACGTCTTTGAGGCCTTCGGTCAATTGGTTGACCTCGCCTTCTGCCGGGGCAGTTTTGTCCATGACTTGGGCGTTGGCGCGAGCCAGGAGTTTTTCCAGGTATTCGAGTTGTTCGGCGTATATCTGCGGTTCTTGTTGCTTGCGCAGGTATTGCACGCCGCGTTCGAACGCCAGGCGAGCCTGGCCAGGCTGGTTCTGTTGCAGGGAGTGTTGGCCGAGGTTGTTGAAGAACTCGATGTGCAGCAGCACCAGGATGTGGCGCACTTCGCGGATCCAGCGCTTGGCTTCATTGGTCGGCAAGAAGCCGTCCTGAGCAGCGCGGGTGATCTGGCCATGCAAGGCTTCGAGCAGGAAGCGCACGTCCTTGGCCTTGGCCTCGGTCTGGATCGGTGCCGGGGGGTTGTTCACCGGGATCGATTCGCCTTGGGCAACCAGGGTGTTCAGCTCGGCGATTCGTGCCTTGACCGATGCACTGGTTTTCTCAAGGTTCAGCAGGCGCTGGCAGACGTTCAGCTCCAGACGGGTCAGCAGCAGCTTGAGCGCTGGTGTCATCAACTGACCGGGGAAGGTCTCGGTGATTTCGCCACAGCGACGCAAACGGTCGTTGAGTTCAACCTTGGTACGGGCCTTTTCCAGCTTATTGTTTTCCACCACATGGTTCATGTAGCCAATGGCGATCAATAGTGCGATCCCGGCTATGACTAGCAGGGTGATCATGAGTGGTGTCACCGGTAAGACCTCTTTATAGGGTTCGCGTGCGAGTGTAGTGGCTTGGCATGGGGGCGCATAGGGCCGCTCGACGAGTTGAATCGGCCACGACTCTACTTATATCGGCCGCAAGGCTGCTTATATAAGTAATAGCGCGCGAGGTGCACATTGCCATCATTTGTTGCGTGGGTGGACTATAGCGCCTTGGCGGGTGCCAGAATATAGGCGTCAAACGCCGGACGACGGAAAACCCGGATTCGCCTCCCAAAGCGGGGCGAAGTCATTGATTTAAATAAATTTATATCAGGGGGTTGACGACCCCTCAATCCATCCATAGAATGCGCGCCACTTACAGCGTAAAGCACACAGCGAAACGCGGTAGGTAGTGAATGTTGTACGTGTGTCCCCTTCGTCTAGTGGCCTAGGACACCGCCCTTTCACGGCGGTAACAGGGGTTCGAGTCCCCTAGGGGACGCCATATGCGGGAATAGCTCAGTTGGTAGAGCACGACCTTGCCAAGGTCGGGGTCGCGAGTTCGAGTCTCGTTTCCCGCTCCAATTTTAAACAGCGTTGCTTTCGGGCAAAGCTGAGTGAAACCAGAACCGATATCTTCGGATACGGATTTGGGCACTGGAATACACACCATGTGTTTCAGTTAGCGTGTCCCCTTCGTCTAGTGGCCTAGGACACCGCCCTTTCACGGCGGTAACAGGGGTTCGAGTCCCCTAGGGGACGCCATTTGCGGGAATAGCTCAGTTGGTAGAGCACGACCTTGCCAAGGTCGGGGTCGCGAGTTCGAGTCTCGTTTCCCGCTCCAAATTCTAAAAGCGCCGCTCAGTGAGCGGCGTTTTTATTAGTGAAAGTTGTAGCCTGTGTCCCCTTCGTCTAGTGGCCTAGGACACCGCCCTTTCACGGCGGTAACAGGGGTTCGAGTCCCCTAGGGGACGCCATTTGCGGGAATAGCTCAGTTGGTAGAGCACGACCTTGCCAAGGTCGGGGTCGCGAGTTCGAGTCTCGTTTCCCGCTCCATATTTAACAAAAACGCCGCTCAGTGATGAGCGGCGTTTTTGTTTGTGCGCGATTTGTCGCCGCCAATAAAAAAGGACCTTCACGGTCCTTTTTTGTGCCTGCCAGAACCCGACCACACACGGGTCGGGTTCTAACCCTGGGTCAGAGCTTCGGCAACTGCCCGATACGCCCCATCATCTCGGTCACGATCTGCAGGTCCAGCAGGAACTGGTCGACAGTCTTGAACTCGTTGTCAGTGTGCCCGGTGTACTTGACCTCTGGCCGGGCCAGGCCGAACTGCACGCCATTGGGCAGCTCATGGACCGAAGTGGCGCCAGCGGAGCTGCCAAACTTGTGTTCCATGCCGAGGTTTTCAGTGGACACGGCCAGCAGGGCTTTGACCCATTCGCCCTCAGGGTTGCGGTACATAGGCTCAGCGATCGAGTAGTTGAAGGTTGCTGCAACGTGGGACTTCTTGCTCCAGGCGCCAATCTTTTCAGCAATTTTCGTCTTGAGCGCTTCCGGGGACTCGCCCTTCGGCACGCGCAGATTGACCGCGAGCTTGAAGGCTTTCTTATCCATCCCGACATAGGTCAGGGACGTGGTCAGCGGCCCCATGAAGGCATCGGAAAAACCAACGCCCAATTTGCCACCCAGATAGTCCAGGCCCCAGTTATCGGCGGCGTAACGGGCGGCGTCAGTGATGTGGTTGTGCTTGAGCGCAACCTTGCCGTCGAGGCTGTTGATGAAGTCCAGCATCCTGGCTACCGGGTTGACGCCTGATTCGGGCTCGGAGGAGTGGGCGGAGACGCCGGTGACCGTCAGTTTGACGTCCTTGCCGTCGACCTTGGCGCTCACTTCGAAGTTGCCGCCATTGCGCTTGGCATAGTCAGTCCCGGCCGTCTGCAGGCTGGCAGCCAATTCGGCGGGTTTGTCAGTCACCAGGGTGGCGACCGAAGCCGACGGAATCTGGTTAGTGGCCAGGCCGCCCGTCATCGAGATGATTTCGGCGCCTTTGCCCTCTGCCTTGCGCTTGGCAAAGCTCGCCATGACGGTGCCGTAGCCTTTCTCGGCAATCACTACCGGATAGCCGCCATCCAGCGCCAGGTTGTAGTTGGGTATCGGGTTGTGTTCGAAGTAATAGGGGATGGCGTCGCCGGTGGTTTCCTCGGTGGTGTCGACCAGCAGCTTGAAATTCCTCGCCAGTGGCAGCTTCTCTTCCTTGATGATCTTCATGGCGTAGAGCGCTACGACGATGCCGTTCTTGTCATCCTCGGTGCCCCGGCCGTACATGCGGTCGCCGATCAGGGTGATCTTGAATGGATCGAGTTTGGTGCCGTCTTTCAGGACCCAGTTCTCCGGCGTCACGGGCACCACATCGGCATGCGCGTGAATGCCCACGACTTCATCGCCACTGCCTTCCAGGGAGATTTCATAGACACGGTTGTCGATGTTGCGAAAGTTCAGGTTGAAGGCCTGGGCAAGGCCCTTGATCTTGTCGGCGATCTTGATGAATTGCGGGTTGTCATGCTGGGCAACACCTTCCACTTGGAAGGTCGGGATTTCCACCAGTTCGCGCAGAGTCTCGGTGGCAGCGGCGCCATACTTCACTCGTGCATAGAGGCCAAGCAGGCGATATATCTCGTTCTGCTGATCTGGGGAAAGTGTCTTGTTGTCGAGGAAAGCACTGATTGCCGGGCCGAGGTCGTCGGTTTTGGCAAGATCGCTCTTGGCCAGGCTTCCCAGGAACTGCCTGAAGTCTGTCACCGAGGCGTCACTGAAAGTCTTGAGAATGGTCGCGCTCTGTTGCGGGGTGATGCTGGCGTGCGCAAGTGTGGTAAACGACGAAAGGCTGGCCAGCATCAATGTAGTTGCGGCCAGTTGTTTGAGAGAAAAATCCATTGCTGGGGGCATTCCTTTGCAGGCGGTTTGTGAGAAATGTCTGATCGATAGGTCAGAAACATTTTTTAAACTAACACCATGAGGGAGCGATAGGGGAGCCCTCGAAGTGGGATCTGTCGCACAGAAACGCAAAAGCGACGCACAAACGAAAAAGGCCCGCCAGTCAGACTGAGCGGGCCTTTTGCATGAGCGCGAGGTTTACATCGATAAAATCAGGCGCCCGGCGAACAGGATCAGAATCACTCCCATGGTGCGTTCGAACCAATGCCCCATGCGCATAAACAGCAGTCGCACTCGAGCGCTGGAAAAGAACAGCGCAACGATCACAAACCACAATGCGTTCACGAAGCACATCCAAAGGCCATACAAAGCCTGGATCTTTAGCGGCGTCGTGGCGCTGATGATGGTGGTGAAGATCGCCAGGAAAAACAGCGTGGCTTTCGGGTTGGTCGCGTTGGTCAGGAAGCCGGTGGTGAATGCCTTCAACAGTGTTTGCTCGACCACTGGTTCGTCTGCCGCCTTGTCACCTTCCAGCGCGGTTTTCGGTTTGCTGCGCAACAGACTGACGCCGAGATACAGAATGTAGGCGCCGCCCACGACCTTGGCCACTGTCAGCAACCAGGGCGTGGTGTGCATCAGCGCGCCAACGCCCAGCAGGGTGTAAAGCACATGCACGGAAATCCCCGCACCGATGCCCAGTGCGGTGCAGATACCCACCAGTCGACCAAAGCGCACGCTCTGGCGAATGGTCACGGCGAAGTCCGGTCCGGGTGCGACCACGGCCAGGAAGTGGATGGTCGCCAGCGCCAGAAACTCGCCCAGGTAATTCGAAAGCATCTCAACTCCAAAAGGTAAGGGGTGAAGCATTGCCGCGGTAGCCGACAAAGAACGAAAGGCTCAATCGCGGGTCTGCCACACCCGGGGTCACCGAGTGCATGCAGCGCGAATTGAACATGATGAAATCGCCCGGGTCGGGGCGAATCTCCAGGGTTGGAGGTCCAAGCAGGGTCGGCTCGATGCCGTAACTGTCGCCACGCATTTCGTCGAACTGGTCGGGGGTAATGTCGTGGTCCCACATCTGCAACGCGCCGCCCTCGGTGGGCATGTTCAGGTACACGTTGCAGGCAAATTGCGCCTCCAGGCTTTTGGCCTGGAAACTGTCCGGGGCGTCCTTGGCGAAAATGTCGTGATGGGCGAGAAAGCACACCCCGGGCTTCACCACTCGGGACAGCCCGACATACATTTTGCGACCGTAGAGGTTCTCCAGGTGCGCGCCTGCTGGCCAGGACTCATCAAGCATGCAACGCAGGGTGTCGACCGGGGACGAGTAGGGCGCGCATCGGTTGCGCAGTTCCTCGATGTTGCTGGTGGCGCGCTCGAAATAGTCTTCGATCAGCAGTGGCTGGTTTTCCGCTTCGTAAAACGCCATGCCGATGCGACCGATGCTCGGCGCATTGATATAGCCTTCAAAGCCCGGTGCAAGAATCTTGTCGCCAATCTGCACCGCCAGCGGCTGAGGCAAAAAGCCTTTGACGCGGATGGCGAGGACTTCTTCATTGGCCAGTTTTTTTATGCACGTCTCATCGAGACGCTCGACGTCAAGCATCATGGTTTAGGTCCATCTATCGAGTAGTCAACGGAGCCCGCGAATGCAGGCGCCCCCGCGTCAGGCGATGACGGTGTCGACATCGCCAAAATGCTCAATCCACGTGGTAGTGGACGGACAACGTGCCCTTTTTCTGAGAAAGGGAGTCGATCGAGACTGTGCCCAAATCCTTCAGGCTACGTACATGGGTGCCGCCACAGCCGTAGGCCGGAAGTTCACCGAAACCGATTTCCCGGGCGCCTTCGCGCAGTGAAGTCAGGCGTGGCAGGTCATGGGCGATCCACTGTTCGATGCCGCTCTGAACGATCTGCGCATCAACCTCTTGTGCCGAGTCTGCCGGTTTGAACTGCACACGGCCTTCGTTGGGCCAGTGATGCGCCTTGGTCGGCATCCAGCCCAGCGCCTGAACGAAGTGGCCAATCAGGTGGCCGGCCGAATGCATGCGGGTATTGAATTGGCGGCGTTGCTCGTCGACCCGTATCTGAGTCATGCCGAGTTTTACCGGGTGGTCGACGTAATGGATGATCCGGTCCGGATCCTGGACCACCCGTAGCACCTGGCTTTCACCAATCCAGCCGGTATCAAAGGGCTGTCCACCGCCCTGGGGGTGAAACAGTGTGGCGCGCAAAACGACCGCGAATTCATTCTCGTGGGGCGTGCAATCCAGGACTTCCACATTAGCTTTGAGGTCATCACTATGGAAAAAGAGGCGAAGCGTCATATTCCATGCCCTTATTAAAGTTTCTATTTTTATTATATGAAGCGTGGAATTGCGTGATAATCCGTTCAAACATCAAAGGACTGTTGCGCTGTGAGCATAAATCTACCGCTACCGCTGTTGGGTGAAATGGCGATTTTCGTCAAGGTTGTCGAAACCGGCAGCTTCTCCGAAGCGGCACGTCAGTTGGGCTCGTCACCTTCGGCAGTCAGTCGCAGTATTTCGCGTCTGGAAAAAGCCCTGGCCACCCGGTTGCTGCAGCGCACCACACGCAAGCTGCGGCTGAGCGACGGTGGCGAAGAGGTGTTCAAGCGTTGCCAGGAGATGGTCAGCGCAGCCAAGTCAGTGATGGAAATCAGCGGCCAGTTCACCCATGAGGCTGAAGGCCTGGTGCGGGTCAGCGTGCCCAAAGCAGTGGGGCGATTTGTGATTCACCCGCATATGCCGGAATTTCTGCGCCGATATCCCAAAGTGGATGTGGAGTTGTTGCTCGAAGACCGGCAGGTGGACTTGATCGATGACCATGTCGATCTGGCGATCCGTATTACTGATCGGCCGCCCGCAGGACTGGTAGGGCGGCAGTTGCTGACCATTGACCACTTGCTCTGTGCGACGCCGCAGTACCTGGCCGAGCACGGCACGCCGATGCATCCCCACGACTTGCTCAATCACAGCTGCATCTACCTGGGCGAAACCCCGAGCGATGCGCGCTGGAAATTCAAGAAAGGCACTAAAGCCGTGACCGTCGGTGTGCGCGGGCGATACGCCGCCAATCACACTGGCGTGCGTTTGGGCGCGGTGTTGCAGCACATCGGCATTGGCAGCCTTCCGTACTTCACCGCCCGTTATGCGTTGGAGCAGGGGTTGATTGTGCAAGTGCTGCCGGACTGGACCTTTCTGGCCTCCTACCATGGCGGTGCCTGGTTGTTGCACTCACCGACCCGCTATCTGCCGCCCAAGCTTCGGGTGTTTATCGATTATCTGGTGGAGTGCCTGGAGAAGGAGCCAACATTGAGTAAGCCGGGTAAGCCCGGTGCGTTGGGTAAGGTGGCGGCGGAGTATGAGTTACCCGAGCGTGATGGGTTGCTCTGAAGTCAAGATCAAAAGATCGCAGCCTTCGGCAGCGCCCACAGGCGCAAGGAGCTGCCGAAGGCTGCGATCTTGTGATCTTCAAAACACAAAAAAAGCCCGCATGTTCAACCATGCGGGCCTTTTGTATTACTGATCCGGGATCAGTGCTTGCTGTCCTGGTTCGACATCGCCAGCAGTTGTTTTTCCTGGTTCCAGTCGAACGGTTCATCGTTCTGTTCGGCTTCGAAACGACGCTCTTCCAGCGCCTGATACAAGTCGATTTCATCATCGGGCATGTAATGCAGGCAGTCACCAGCGAAGTACCACAGCAGGTCGCGCGGCACCAGATGAGCGATTTGCGGGTAGCGGGTGATCACCTGGCACAGGATGTCCTGGCCCAGGTATTGGCTTTCGATCGGATCGACCGGCAGCAACGCACGCAATTCGTCGAAGCGCTCCAGGAACAAGGCATGGCTTTCTTCGGGAACCTGTTCGGCCTCACCTACGGCGACCAGGATGCTGCGCAAGTGGTCAAGCAAGACGAGATGGTCGGCAACGACATTGGACACGAGATAAGTCCTCAAGAGCAAAACGGGCGCAGGAGTATAAAGCTCCTGCGCCCATTTTTACATCGATGGCTGGATCAGCGGACCTTTCCTTCGGCCAGCGCCAACTCCTCTTTGTCGAAATCATCGACGTCGATCACCTTGCGCCGCGCCACTTCGGCGTCACGCAGGGTCTGCGCTTCACCCGGCTGCAACACCCCGGCTTCCAGCGCGGCATCGATGGCGTGCTCCCCGGCCGCCGGTTTGACTTGGCCACTTTTTAGCGCCACATGCAGCTTTTTCTGCAACGGTTGCGCTGCATTCAGCAGGTTGCAGGCGTGTTGCAGAGCACCAACGGCATCCTCGGCCGATTGCGGACGGTAGCAACCGCCGAGCAATTCTTCGAGGGTCGGATCGCCCTTGGCCCGACCAATCACTGCAGCCACTTCGGCGCCGAGTTTGTCCGACGGGCCTTTGTGACGACGACCGAACGGGAACACGATCACCCGTAGCAGGCAACCCAGCACCTTATTCGGGAAGTTAGTCAGCAGTTCATCCAATGCCCGTTCCGACTGCCCGAGGCTTTCTTCCATCGCCCAGTTAAACAACGGTGCCATGTGCTCCGGCGAATCGAGGTCGTGATAACGCTTGAGCGCGGCCGAGGCCAGGTACATGTTGCTGAGCACATCCCCCAAACGGGCCGATAGGCGTTCGCGACGTTTCAATTCACCGCCCAGCAGCATCATGCTGAGGTCGGCGAGCATGGCGAACGCGGCAGCCTGACGGTTCAGCGCGCGGAAGTAACCCTGGCTGAGTGTGTTACCCGGTGAATGTTCGAAGTGACCAAAACCAAGGTTCAGCACTAGTGTGCTGGCGGCGTTACTCACCGCGAAACCGATGTGCTTGAGCAGCAGGCCATCGAACTCGGTGAGTGCCTGGTCCTTGTCTTCACGACCGGCCAGCGCCATTTCCTTGAGTACAAACGGATGGCAGCGAATCGCGCCCTGGCCGAAGATCATCAGGTTGCGCGAGAGAATGTTCGCGCCTTCCACGGTGATGAAGATTGGCGCGCCATTCCAGCTGCGGCCCAGATAGTTGTTCGGCCCCATGATGATCGCCTTGCCGCCATGCACATCCATGGCGTGGCTGATGCACTCGCGACCGCGTTCGGTCAGGTGGTACTTGAGAATCGCCGACAGTACCGACGGTTTTTCGCCAAGATCCACTGCATTCGCGGTCAGCATCCGGGCGGCGTCCATCATCCAGGCGTTGCCGCCGATGCGGGCCATGGCTTCCTGAATCCCTTCGAACGCCGACAGCGGTACGTTGAACTGCTCGCGGACCTGAGCGTACTGGCCGGTGACCAGACTGGTGAACTTCGCCGCGCCAGTACCGACCGCCGGCAGGGAAATCGAACGCCCCACCGACAGGCAGTTCATCAGCATCATCCAGCCTTTGCCGAGCATTTCCTGGCCGCCAATGAGGAAGTCCAGTGGAATGAACACGTCCTTGCCAGAGTTCGGGCCGTTCATGAACGCGGCGCCGAGCGGCAGGTGACGGCGACCGATTTCAACCCCGGCGGTGTCGGTCGGGATCAGCGCAAGGCTGATGCCCAAATCTTCTTTCTCGCCCAGTAAATGATCCGGGTCGTAGGCCTTGAAGGCCAGGCCGAGCAGGGTGGCCACCGGGCCCAGCGTGATGTAGCGCTTTTCCCAGTTCAGGCGCAGGCCAAGGGTTTCCTGGCCTTCCCATTCGCCCTTGCAGATCACCCCGGTGTCGGGCATCGCGCCAGCATCGGAACCGGCTAGAGGCCCGGTCAAGGCGAAGCACGGAATGTCATCGCCGCGGGCCAACCGTGGCAGGTAATGGTTGCGTTGTTCGTCGGTGCCGTAATGCAGCAACAGTTCGGCCGGGCCAAGGGAGTTGGGGACCATCACAGTGGACGCGAGGTCGCCGCTGCGGGTCGCGAGTTTCATCGCCACCTGGGAGTGGGCGTAGGCGGAGAAGCCTTTGCCACCGAATTCCTTGGGGATGATCAGCGCGAAGAAGCCGTGTTCCTTGATGTGGGTCCAGGCTTCGGCTGGCAGGTCCATGTGCTGGCCAATCTGCCAGTCGGTGACCATTGCGCAGAGTTCTTCGGTCGGGCCGTCGATGAAGGCCTGTTCCTCTTCGCTCAGTTGCGCTTTTGGATAGGACAGCAGCTTGTTCCAGTCAGGACGGCCGCTGAACAGTTCGCCGTCCCACCAGACCGTGCCGGCATCGATCGCATCGCGTTCGGTTTGCGACATCGGCGGCAGGGTTTTCTGGAACCAGCTGAACAGCGGCGCGCTGAAGAATTTGCGGCGCAGGTCAGGTAGCAACAGTGGCGCCGCGACCGCAGCCAGTACGACCCAGAACACCAGCAACAGCCACCCGGATGCGTGACTGAAAATCCCCATCGCCACCACATAGACAGCCACGATACCCAAAGCAGGTAACGGGGCGATGCGGCGGTGGGCCAAATAGGCAATTCCGACGATCAGAACCAGTATCCACAACAACAGCATATTTAATCCTCCGTGAAGCCAAGGCAAAACCAACCTTCAGAGCTTAGACGGCATCCGCAAAACAGGTGGTCAGAGCAAGGTGATTGAAATCGTGGGAAACCTTAGATGGGTTTTGTAAGACCTGTGGGCAACAGGCGTGGGAAATCGTTCGTGGAGCAAGCGGCAAAGCGCCCATGTTTGGCCGAATCGTCGTTATCTCTGTGCTGAAGGTGTCGATAGACTCGAGATTCCCCCAGGAGATCATCCTCATGCACGAGTACCTGAGTCCCGGCCGCTTCATCGATAGTGACCACCCTTCGGTGGTGGAGTTCGCGGAAAAACATCGTGGCGTCAGTCGTGATCCTCGCGAGCAAGCGATCAATCTCTATTACGTCGTGCGCGAGGCGGTGCGCTACAACCCCTACACCTTCAGCCGCGACCCAGACACCTTGCGCGGCAGCTACGCGTTGGCGACGGGCGAAAGTTATTGCGTGCCCAAGGCTACGCTGCTGGCCGGATGCGCCCGGCATTGCGGCATCCCGGCAAGGATCGGTCTGGCGGACGTGCGTAATCACCTGTCGACCCCGCGCCTGCTCGAACTGCTCAAGAGCGATGTGTTCGCCATGCACGGCTACACCGAGCTGTACTTGAACGAGCGCTGGGTCAAAGCCACGCCCGCGTTCAATCAAGGCTTGTGCGAAGTGTTCAATGTCGCGCCGCTGGAATTTGACGGGATCAACGACAGCGTTTTCCATCCGTTCAACCGCGATGGCGCGAAGCTGATGGAGTACGTGGTGGACCATGGCCAGTTCTCCGACGTGCCCGAAGCGTTCTTTTTCGAGCATTTGCAAAAGTGCTATCCGCACCTGTTCGGCGAGCAACTGCCATCGCTGTTGGGCGATATGCAGAGCGATTTGAGTCGCGCCTGATCCGGCGTATGCTGCCTGCGCATTCATCCATAAAGAGGCGGTCATGCTGAAGATCTGGGGTCGGAAAAATTCGTCGAATGTCAGAAAGCCGCTATGGGCCGCCG
The DNA here is from genome assembly GCF_016651105.1 of Pseudomonas sp. TH15. GTDB lineage: Bacteria > Pseudomonadota > Gammaproteobacteria > Pseudomonadales > Pseudomonadaceae > Aquipseudomonas. The sequence goes on along the minus strand of NZ_JAEKEL010000002.1, from coordinate 297,940 downwards.
AGGAACTGGGCCTGGCTTATGAAGCCATCGATGCCGGCGGCGCTTTCGGTGTGGTGGATACGCCTGAGTACCGCGCGATGAATCCCAATGGCCGCGTGCCGGTGATCCAGGACGACGGTTTCGTACTGTGGGAATCCAACGCCATCGTGCGTTATCTGCTGGCTCGTCATGCTGGTAACACCGCTTGGTATCCGGAAAATCTGCAGGCCCGCGCCACCGCCGACAAATGGATGGACTGGACCACTTCAAGCTTTGCCGGCCCGTTCCGTACTGTGTTCTGGGGCGTGTTGCGCACCCCGAAAGATCAGCAGGACTGGTCGGCCATCAACGCGGCGGTCAAGGAATGCGAAGGCTTGCTGTCGATGGCCGATCAGGCGTTGTCAGACAAACCGTACCTGTCCGGCGACGAGATCGGCATGGGCGACATTCCCTTGGGTAGTTTCATTTATGCCTGGTTCGAGATGCCGATCGAGCGCGCTCCGCAGCCTCATCTAGAGGCCTGGTATGCGCGACTGAAACAGCGCCCGGCGTATCAGAAAGCCGTCATGACCGCGTTGACTTAATACTCACTATCGACACACTTGACTGTACTTGTGTGGCGGCGACAAGCACCATTGCGTTCGTGCGCCGTGGTTGTATAAGTCGCCGCCCGCCCTTATTTATTCCTTTCTTCCCTTCTTGGTGCGTATCCCGATATGAGTTCCGCTCTGTCCATCCGGCAGCTAACCAAAACCTACGGCAACGGTTTCCAGGCCTTGAGTGGTATCGATCTGGATGTCGCCGAAGGTGACTTTTTTGCCTTGCTCGGCCCTAACGGCGCCGGCAAATCCACGACCATCGGCATCCTTTCGACCCTGGTGAACAAGACCAGCGGCACGGTGAATATCTTCGGTCACGACCTGGACAAGAGTCCTGCGCAGCTCAAGCGCTCCATCGGCGTGGTGCCTCAGGAATTCAACTTCAACCAGTTCGAAAAGACCTTCGACATCGTCGTGACCCAGGCCGGTTACTACGGCATCCCGCCGAAAATCGCCAAGGAACGCGCCGAGCAATACCTGACGCAACTGGGCCTGTGGGACAAACGCGATGTGCCGTCGCGTTCGCTGTCCGGCGGCATGAAGCGTCGACTGATGATCGCCCGCGCCCTGGTTCACGAACCGCGCCTGCTGATCCTCGACGAACCGACGGCGGGGGTGGACATTGAACTGCGTCGTTCGATGTGGGCCTTCCTCACCGAGCTGAACCAGAAAGGCATCACCATCATCCTCACCACGCACTATCTGGAAGAGGCTGAGCAGTTGTGCCGCAACATCGGCATCATCGACCACGGCACCATTGTCGAAAACACCAGCATGAAGCAGTTGCTCAGCCAACTGCATGTGGAAACCTTCCTGCTCGACACCAAGAACACACTGGCCGTGGTCCCACAGTTGCTCGGTTACCCGACCAAACTGCTCGATGCTCACACCCTGGAAGTCCAGGTGGACAAGGCCATGGGCATCACCGCGTTGTTCACTCAATTGGCGCAGCAGAACATCGAAGTGCTGAGCCTGCGTAACAAAACCAATCGCCTCGAGGAGTTGTTCGTGTCCCTGGTGGAGAAAAATCTGTCGAAGGTGGCGGTATGAGTTCCGAGCTGCAACCCAACCTCGTTGCCCTCAATACCATCGTTTACCGTGAGGTCCGGCGCTTTACCCGGATCTGGCCGCAGACCTTGCTGCCGCCGGCCATCACCATGGTTTTGTACTTCGTGATCTTCGGCAACCTGATCGGCAAGCAGATTGGTGGCATGGGTGGTTTCACCTACATGGAGTACATCGTGCCGGGGCTGATCATGATGTCGGTGATCACTAACTCCTACGGCAACGTGGTGTCGAGCTTCTTCGGCAGCAAGTTCCAGCGCTCCATCGAAGAATTGATGGTCTCGCCGGTGTCGCCGCATACGATTCTGATCGGCTACACCCTGGGCGGCGTGCTGCGCGGGTTGATGGTCGGGGTCATCGTGACCCTGCTGTCGCTGTTCTTCACCGATTTGCAGGTTCATCACCTGGGCGTGACCATTCTGGTGGTGGTGCTGACGGCAACGATCTTCTCGCTGCTGGGCTTCATCAACGCGGTGTTTGCACGCAACTTCGATGACATCTCGATCATCCCGACCTTCGTGCTGACACCGCTGACGTACCTGGGCGGCGTGTTCTATTCGATCACTTTGCTGCCGCCGTTCTGGCAGACCGTGTCCCTGGCCAACCCGGTGCTGCACATGGTCAACGCGTTCCGTTACGGCATCCTCGGCGTTTCGGACATCAAGATCAGCGTGGCGATCACCTTCATGCTGGTCGCGACCTTGGTGTTGTACGTCGGTTGTGCGCGGTTGCTGGTGAGTGGGCGTGGGATGCGTACCTGATTCGGGACCGAGTTGCCCGCGAAGGCGCCAGCTCAGACACCGCATAAAAACGGCCTCCCAAGCGGAGGCCGTTTTGCATTCTTACATCCGGCGTTGCTTGCGCCGCTTCCATTGTCGTCCGACCCACCAACGCCAATACATCATCGTCAGGCAATAGGCGAGGGCGCCCAGCACTAGCCCGGTCACCACTGAGCCAAGCAGAAACGGTTGCCACAACGTCGAGAGTTCGCCGCTGATCCACTCCCAGGTCAGCTCGTCCGGGAGTGAACGGGCCGGCACGTCCATCAGCCAGGCGCCGGTCTGGTACGTGCAGAAGAACACCGCCGGCATGGTGATCGGGTTGGTCAGCCAGACCAGGCTCACCGCAATCGGCATGTTGCCGCGCACCATGATCGCAAGGAAGGCGGCGAGGAGCATTTGCAGCGGAATCGGCAGGAATGCGGCGAACAGACCGACAGCCATCGCCCGGGCCACCGAATGGCGGTTGAGGTGCCAAAGGTTCGGGTCATGCAGCAACGTGCCGAGAAAGCGTAAGGATTTGTGTTCCCTGATGCTGCTCGGGTCTGGCATGTAACGTTTGAATAAGCGCCGGGGCATAAGGCTTCTCGGTCGGTTCAGGCGGCAAGTATGTCTGGATTCTATTAGCCGCCCATTCAGACTTTGTGACAATTAATAACGACGCCCGTGCAACGAGCCGGCTATGCCTAGGAGGGGGACTCTCAAGGACGGGCTTATGCGCACAGGGATGGTGGCGCTGGCCCTTGGGTTATTGGCGTTGCGTTTTTTACCGGTTTTACCGCCGGTCTGGTTATGGCTGTTGTTGCCGGTCGCGGGTTTGATGCTGCTGCCGTTTCGCACATATCCGCTGGCGTTTTTCCTCTTCGGCTTCAGTTGGGCCTGCGGGCAGGCGCAGTCGGCGCTGGATGATCGGCTACGGGCGAGCCTGGACGGCGAAACCCGCTGGGTTGAAGGCCGGGTCACGGGGTTGCCGCAGAACAATGAAGCGGTGGTGCGATTCGAACTGGCGGACGCGCGCTCGCGCCACGGGACGCTTCCGTCGCTGATGCGCCTGGCCTGGTACGGCGGGCCGCCGGTCAACAGCGGCGAGCGCTGGCGTCTGGCGGTGAAGTTGAAGCGTCCAACCGGGCTGCTCAATCCCCATGCCTTTGATTACGACGCCTGGCTGCTGGCCCAAGGCATCGGCGCCACTGGCACGGTCAAGGATGGCCAGCGCCTGTCGCCTGCCCGCTGGGCCTGGCGCGACGGCATCCGCCAGCGTTTGCTCAGTGTCGATGCCCAAGGTCGAGCGGGAGCACTGACGGCGCTGGTGCTGGGGGATGGTGGCGGGTTGAGCCGCGAGGACTGGCAAGTATTGCAGGACACCGGCACCGTGCATTTGCTGGTGATTTCCGGTCAGCACATCGGTTTGTTGGCGGGGTTGGTCTATTTGCTGATCGCCGGGCTGGCCCGTTATGGCGTGTGGCCGGCTCGCTGGCCCTGGTTGCCGTGGGCTTGCGGCCTGGCGTTTGCCGCCGCTCTCGGTTACGGGCTGCTGGCCGGATTCGAGGTGCCGGTGCGGCGGGCGTGCGTGATGATCGGTCTGGTGCTGTTGTGGCGGCTGCGCTTTCGTCATCTCGGCGCTTGGTGGCCATTGTTGCTGGCGCTTAATGGCGTTTTGCTGCTCGATCCGCTGGCGAGTCTGCAACCGGGTTTCTGGTTGTCCTTTGCAGCGGTGGCAGTGTTGATTTTCACCTTCGGTGGCCGTCTCGGCCCATGGCGTTGGTGGCAAACCTGGACCCGCGCCCAGTGGCTGATCGCGATTGGTCTGGGGCCGTTGTTGCTGGTGCTGGGATTACCCATCAGTGTCAGCGGGCCGCTGGTCAATCTGCTGGCGGTGCCGTGGATCAGTCTGGTGGTATTGCCACCCGCCTTGCTGGGAACCTTGTTGCTGCCGGTCCCCTACGTGGGAGAAGGGTTGCTGTGGTTGGCTGGCGGTCTGATCGATGGGCTGTTTCGCGCTCTGGCAGTGATTGCGCGGCAATGGCCGGCATGGATTGCGCCATCAATTGCTGGATGGGTCTGGTGGCTCGGCAGTCTCGGTGTGCTGTTGTTACTGTTGCCGCGCGGCGTACCCATGCGTGCGCTGGGTTGGCCGTTGTTGCTGATACTGTTCCTGCCGCCCCGGGAGCGAGTGGCCGACGGGCTGGCGGACATCTGGCAAGTGGATGTCGGCCAGGGGCTGGCGATCCTCATCCGCACCCGCCATCACACGGTGCTGTACGACGCCGGACCGCGTTTCGGCGATTTCGATCTGGGTGAGCGCGTGGTGCTGCCGGCCTTGCGCAAACTGAATGTGGAAAAACTGGATTTGCTGCTGCTCAGCCATGCGGACGCCGATCACGCGGGTGGCGCACTGGCGGTGACGCGCGGTTTGCCCGTCGTTCAAGTCATCAGCGGCGACCCATTGGGCCTGGCGGACGAGTTGAACGCCGAACCCTGCGCAAGCGGTCGGCAATGGCAGTGGGACGGTGTCAATTTCACACTGTGGCAATGGTCGGATGCCCAAGACAGCAATCAACGCTCCTGCGTATTGCAGATCGAGGCCAACGGCGAGCGCCTGTTGCTGACCGGCGATATCGATACGTCGGCCGAGCGCGCTCTGCTCGACAGTCCTTTGGCGGTGCCAACGCAATGGTTGCAATCACCGCATCATGGCAGTCGCAGTTCATCTTCCACGGCGTTGCTCAAAGCATTGCAACCCGAGTCCGTACTGATTTCCCGTGGCCGCGGCAATTCCTTCGGTCATCCGCACCCGACGGTGCTCGCCCGCTATCGCAAACAAGGCCTGCGCATTTACGACAGCGCCGAACAGGGCGCCATTCGTCTGCAATTGGGCGCCTTCAAGGCGCCGCAGACGATGCGTCAACAACGGCGTTTCTGGCGTGAGCCGCCGGCTGTGGGCCGCTGATCGGGGCAAGGGCGAATGCGCCTTCACGGTCGTCGGGGCAGCGGGTCCTGATCGCGGATCGGTATGTTAGAGTGGCGCACTTTTTCGAGGGGACTGTCACTGTGTGGGAATTGGTCAAATCCGGCGGCTGGATGATGCTGCCGATCATTCTGAGTTCCATCGCGGCCATGGCGATCGTTGCCGAACGTCTGTGGACCCTGCGTGCCAGCCGTGTGACCCCGGAGCATTTGCTCGGGCAGGTCTGGGTCTGGATCAAAGACAAGCAACTCAATAAAGAGAAACTCAAGGAACTGCGCGCCAACTCGCCGCTGGGCGAGATCCTGGCCGCGGGCCTGGCCAACTCCAGGCATGGTCGCGAGATCATGAAAGAGTGCATTGAAGAGGCCGCCGCCCGGGTCATCCACGAACTGGAGCGTTACATCAACGCCCTGGGCACCATCGCCGCCATGGCCCCGTTGCTCGGGTTGCTGGGGACGGTGCTGGGCATGATCGATATCTTCAGTTCGTTCATGGGCACGGGCATGACCACCAACGCCGCGGTGCTGGCCGGCGGTATTTCCAAAGCCTTGATCACCACGGCTTCGGGCCTGATCGTCGGTATCCCGTCGGTATTCTTCCACCGGTTCCTGCAACGGCGCATCGATGAGCTGGTGGTGGGGATGGAGCAGGAAGCCATCAAGCTGGTCGAAGTGGTGCAGGGCGACCGTGACGTGGATCTGGCTGAGGGCAAAGCGTGAAATTCCGCCGCAAGCAACGGGAGAATGTGGACATCAATCTCGTGTCGCTGATCGACGTGGTATTTGTCCTGCTGCTGTTTTTCGTTGTGACCACCACCTTTACCCGTGAAACCCAGTTGCGCGTCGAATTGCCGGAAGCCGTCAGCGGCTCGCCGGCCGAAGACCAGCAGCTCAAGCAGCTGGACATCGCCATCAGTGCCGAAGGCGTGTTCTCGGTGAACAACCAGTTGTTGCCCAAGAACGACCTGGCCAGCCTGATGGACGCAATGCAGAAAGAATCAAACGGCGACACCAACATGCCGCTGTCCATCAGCGCCGATGGCAAGACTCAACATCAGTCTGTCATCACCGCCATGGACGCCGCCGGCAAGCTCGGTTTCAGCCATCTGCGCATGACCACCGTAGAGGCAGCGCCGGCGCACTGATGGCCATGTCTGATCGTTTGCTCGCCGCGTGGTATCAGGGGCATCCGGCCCTGGCGCTGCTGCGGCCGCTGGAAAGTGTGTACCGCCGCGTGGTGGTGAAAAAACGTCAGCGTTTTCTCGACGGTGAGGGCGAGATCTATCAGCCGCCCGTGCCGCTGATTGTCGTGGGCAATATCACCGTCGGTGGCACCGGCAAGACGCCGATGATTCTGTGGATGATCGAGCATTGTCAGAGAAGCGGATTGCGGGTTGGCGTGGTCAGCCGTGGCTACGGCGCCAAGCCGCCGCAATTGCCGTGGCGGGTCGAGGCCGATCAAAGCGCCGACATCGCGGGCGACGAGCCGCTGTTGATCGTCCAGCGCACCGGCGTGCCGGTGATGATCGACCCGGACCGCAGCAGCGCCGTCAAAGCCTTGTTGGCCAATGAACCGCTGGACCTGATCCTGTCCGACGACGGCATGCAGCATTATCGATTGGCCCGGGATCTGGAACTGGTGCTGATCGATGCCGTCCGTGGCCTGGGCAATAAACGTTGCCTGCCCGCCGGGCCATTGCGCGAACCGATCGAGCGTCTGCAAAGCGTCGACGCCGTGCTCTACAACGGCGCCGCCAATGATCGCGACGACGGTTTTGCCTTTCAACTGCAACCCACTGCGCTGATCAATCTGAAAACGGGCGAACGTCGACCATTCGACCATTTCCCGGCAGGCCAGACCCTGCACGCGGTCGCCGGGATCGGCAATCCGCAGCGTTTCTTCAAAACCCTCGAAACGCTACACTGGCAGCCAGTACCCCACGCATTTGCCGACCACGCCGAATACAGCGTGCAGGCCTTGAATTTCACACCGTCATTGCCGTTGGTGATGACTGAAAAGGATGCGGTGAAGTGCCGTGCCTTTGCCGCCGCCGATTGGTGGTACCTGGCGGTTGATGCTGTGCCGTCGCCGGCCTTCGTGGCTTGGTTCGATACGCAGCTGATACGCCTGTTGCCGGCTCGTCTTTTGCCTTAAATCCGTTTTTATCCAGGGAATGCTCATGGACACCAAATTGCTCGATATCCTCGCTTGCCCGGTCTGCAAAGGCCCGCTCAAGCTCAGCGCCGACAAGACCGAGCTGATCAGCAAAGGCGCAGGCCTGGCGTACCCGATTCGCGACGGCATCCCGGTGATGCTCGAAACCGAAGCCCGCACCCTGACCACCGACGAGCGTCTGGATAAATGACCACAGCCTTTACCGTTGTCATTCCTTCGCGTTACGCCTCCACCCGCTTGCCGGGCAAACCGCTGCTGTTGATCGCCGGTAAGCCGATGATCCAGCACGTCTGGGAACAGGCGAGCAAAAGCAGCGCCCAGCGCGTGGTAGTCGCCACGGATGACAGCCGCATCGTCGAGGCCTGCAAAGGCTTTGGCGCTGAAGTGGTACTGACCCGTGAAGACCACAATTCCGGCACCGATCGCCTGGCGGAAGTCGCCGCGAAACTCGGTCTGGCGCCTGACGCCATTGTGGTCAACGTCCAGGGCGACGAGCCGTTGATCCCGCCGAGTGTGATCGATCAGGTTGCTGCCAACCTGGCTGCCCACACTGAAGCAAGCATGGCCACGTTGGCTGAGCCGATCGAAGACGTGGAAACCCTGTTCAATCCCAACGTGGTCAAGGTCGTCAGCGACCTCAATGGTCTGGCGCTGACTTTCAGCCGCGCCACCTTGCCGTGGGCCCGCGACGCGTTCGCCAAGAGCCGCGACCAGTTGCCGGAAGGCGTGCCGTATCGCCGCCACATCGGCATTTATGCCTACCGCGCCGGTTTCCTGCATGACTTCGTCAGCTGGGGGCCGTGCTGGCTGGAAAACACCGAATCCCTGGAGCAACTGCGAGCCTTGTGGCACGGCGTGCGGATTCACGTTGCCGATGCGCTGATCGCACCGCCGACCGGTGTTGATACCGTCGAAGACCTTGAGCGCGTTCGTCGCCTGCTGGAGGCCTGATGCGGGTTCTGTTCGTCTGCCTGGGCAACATCTGCCGTTCGCCTACGGCTGAAGGTGTGCTGCGGCACAAATTGCGCGAGGCTGGGCTGGCCGATCAAATCGAAGTGGCCTCCGCCGGTACAGGTGACTGGCACGTCGGCAAGGCCCCGGACAAGCGCAGCCAGGCTGCGGCCAAGTTGCGCGGTTATGACTTGTCAGCCCAACGTGCCCAGCAAGTCAGCCGTGCCGATTTCGCCACCTACGACCTGATCCTGGCGATGGACAACAGCAACCTGCGCAATCTCAAGGTCCTGCAACCGGCCAAGAGCAAGGCTGAGCTGGACTTGTTCCTGCGCCGCTACGCTTCAGAAGTCGACGAAGTGCCGGACCCGTATTACGACGGTGACCAAGGCTTCGAGCAAGTACTGGATTTGATCGAGCGCGCCAGTGATCTGCTGGTGATCGAGTTAAAGGGACGGTTATGAGTTTGCAGGTACACCCCGGCGTTTCCCTCAAGCCGTTCAACAGTTTTGGCGTAGACGTCCAGGCGCAACTGTTCGCCGAAGCCCACAGCGATGCCGACGTGCGCGAAGCCCTGGCCTATGCAGCGACGAACGCTGTGCCACTGTTGGTGATTGGCGGCGGTAGCAACTTGTTGCTGACCGCTGATATCCAGGCACTGGTGCTGCGCATGGCGACACGCGGGATTCGTGTATTAAGTGATGACGGCAGTCAGGTGGTGATCGAAGCCGAGGCCGGCGAGCCTTGGCATCCGTTCGTGCAACACACTTTGGCGCAGGGTTTGTCGGGCCTGGAAAACCTCAGCCTGATCCCCGGCACTGTCGGCGCGGCGCCGATGCAGAACATCGGCGCTTACGGCGTCGAGATCAAAGACGTGTTCGCCGGCCTCACCGCGCTGGATCGCCAGACCGGCGAGTTGCGTGACTTCACGCTGGCAGGATGCAATTTCGCCTACCGCGACAGCCTGTTCAAACAGCAGCCGGGCCGATGGTTGATCTTGCGGGTTCGGTTCACCCTGAACCGCACCGCACATTTGCATCTGGAATACGGCCCGGTGCGTCAGCGCCTGACCGAGCAAGGCATCGATCAGCCGACGCCGACCGATGTCAGCCAGGCAATTTGCAGCATCCGCAGCGAAAAACTCCCGGACCCGCTGGTGCTTGGCAATGCCGGCAGTTTCTTCAAAAACCCTTTGGTGCCGGCGGCGCTGGTGGCCCGGCTCAAGGGTGAATACCCTGATCTGGTCGCCTATGCGCAACCCGATGGGCAAATGAAACTGGCGGCTGGCTGGTTGATCGAGAAGGCTGGCTGGAAAGGTTTCCGTGAGGCTGATGCCGGCGTGCATAAATTGCAGGCGCTGGTGCTGGTCAATTACGGCGGCGCGACCGGTTTGCAACTGCTGGGACTGGCGCAACGGATCCAGAAAGATATTTGGCAACGATTCAGCGTCGAGCTGGAAATGGAGCCCAATCGCTATTGAAGCTACGCTTTCAAGGCGAATTTCGAAGCCCTGCACACTTCAAATGTGCAGGGCTTTTTTGTTAATGCTGGGTTAACTTAGCACCCTAACGATGCAATCTTTTGCTCCATCCAAAGCCCGATGCAGACGTTGCCGTCCGCGTAAGAGAGCCCATTTAGCCTGAGCCGATCTGCATGAACCCACCGCTAACCCCCTGGCGGCAGATTGCTCGACCCCATAACCGAAATACTATGCGGGCGTGCCCATGATTACCCTGAAACTCAATGGTCAAGATCATCAACTCGATGTCACCGAGGATATGCCGCTGCTCTGGGCAATCCGCGATGTAGCCGGTTACAACGGCACCAAGTTCGGCTGTGGCATGGGCCTGTGCGGCGCCTGCACCATCCATATCGACGGTTTGCCGGCTCGCAGTTGCATCACGCCAATCGGTTCGGTGGTTGGCCAAAACGTCAGCACCATCGACAACCTGCACGCTGACCCCGTCGGCCAGATCGTCCAGCAAGCCTGGCTCGACACCGCCGTGGCCCAGTGCGGTTTCTGCCAGGGCGGGCAGATCATGTCCGCCACCGCGCTGCTCAAGACCAATTCCAATCCCAGCGACGAGCAGATCGAAGAAGCCATGGTCGGCAACATTTGCCGTTGCGGCACCTATAACCGCATCAAGACCGCCATCCGCCAGGCCTCCGCTCACCTGAAGGAGGCCAAGGCATGAGCCAGCTCCCGAATGATTTCGCGCTGAGCAACCTCAGCCGTCGCGGTTTTCTCAAAGGTGTGGGCGCCACCAGTGCGCTGGTGCTCGCCGCAAGTTGGGGCTGGCAGGACGCTTTCGCCGAAGACAAACCGAAGAAATTCGGTGCTGATGGGATGCCCAACGGCTGGATCGACGATCCGAAGGTCTACGTCAGCATTGCCGCCGACGGCACGGTGACCGTGGTCTGTAACCGTTCGGAAATGGGCCAGGGCGTGCGCACCAGCCTGAGCATGGTGGTGGCCGATGAACTGGACGCCGACTGGGCGCTGGTCAAGGTGCAACAGGCGCCGGGCGATGAAGTGCGCTTCGGCAACCAGGACACCGACGGCTCGCGCAGCATGCGCCATTGGTACGAACCGATGCGCCGTTGCGGTGCCGCCGCGCGGACCATGCTGGAGCAGGCCGCCGCCGAGCAGTGGAAAGTCCCGGTCGGCGAATGCCACGCAAACCTGCACAAGGTCATTCACCAGCCGACCGGTCGCGAACTGGGTTATGGCGCGTTGGCCGCCGCTGCCGGTGCGCTGGCGGTACCGGCCCGCGACAGCCTGCGGCTTAAGCAACCGTCGGAGTTTCGCTACATCGGCAAGGAAGGCGTGCGCGCCATCGACGGTGCTGACATCGTCAACGGTCGGGCGGTCTACGGTGCCGATGTGCATTTCGACGGCATGCTCTACGCGACCATCGCCCGGCCTGCGGTGTATGGCGGCAAGGTCAAATCCTTCGATGCCAGTGACGCGATGAAAGTCCCGGGTGTGATCAAGGTCTTGCAGATCGAAAGCCGTCCGCTGCCGTCCGAGTTCCAGCCACTGGGTGGCGTGGCGGTGGTGGCCAGCAACACCTGGGCCGCAATCAAGGGCCGCGAAGCGCTGAAAATCGAGTGGGACGACGGCCCGAACGCCAGTTACGACTCGATTGCCTATCGCAAAGAGCTGGAAGCCGCGTCCCTCAAACCCGGCAAAGTGGTGCGCAATACTGGCGACATCGACAAAGCCTTGGGTAATGCCAACAGCACGTTGGAAGCGTCCTACTACTTACCGCATCTCGCGCAATCGCCGATGGAGCCAATGGTCGCCATCGCCCGCTACAAGGATGGCGTGTGCGAAGCCTGGGCACCAAGCCAGGCGCCGCAAGTCACCCGCGAGCGGATTGGCGAACGCCTCGGCCTGCCCTTCGATAACGTCACGTTTAACGTCACCTTGCTGGGCGGTGGTTTCGGGCGTAAATCCAAGCCGGATTTCGTTGTCGAAGCGGCGATCCTCGCCAAGGAATTCCCCGGCAAGGCAGTGCGCGTGCAGTGGACTCGGGAAGACGACATCCATTGTTCGTATTTCCACACCGTGTCCGCCGAATACCTGAAGGCCAGCCTCGACAAGGACGGCATGCCGTCCGGCTGGTTGCACCGGACCGTCGCGCCGAGCATCACCGCGCTGTTCGCCCCCGGTATGAACCACGAGGCGGCGTTCGAGTTGGGCATGGGTTTTACCAACATGGCTTACGCGATCCCCAACGTGCGTCTGGAAAACCCGGAAGCGACGGTTCACACCCGGGTCGGCTGGTATCGCTCGGTGTCGAACATTCCCCACGGCTTCGCGATTCAGACCTTCGTTGATGAATTGGCCCACAAGGCTGGGCAAGATCCGCTCAAGTACCAGATCAAGTTGCTCGGCCCGGACCGTCAGATCGATCCGCGCACCTTGAGTGAAGAGTGGAACTACGGCGAATCCCCCGAGCGTTATCCGATCGACACCGCGCGGATGCGCACGGTACTGGAAACCGCCGCCAAGGCTGCCGGTTGGGGCCGCAAGTTGCCCAAGGGCCGAGGCTTGGGACTGGCGGTGCATTACAGCTTCGTCACCTATGTGGCGGCGGTGATCGAAGTGGAAGTCAAAGATGACGGCACTTTGATCGTGCACAAGGCTGACATCGCCGTCGATTGCGGCCCGCAGATCAACCCGGAGCGGATTCGCTCACAGTTCGAAGGCGCCTGCGTCATGGGCCTGGGCAACGCGGTACTGGGCGAAATCAGCTTCAAGGACGGCAAGGTTCAGCAGGACAACTTCCACATGTACGAAGTGGCGCGCATGTCCCTGGCGCCGAAAGAAGTCGCGGTGCATTTGGTCACGCCGCCGGGTGAGGTGCCGTTGGGCGGGGTCGGTGAACCGGGCGTGCCGCCGATTGCGCCGGCACTGTGCAACGCGATCTTTGCCGCCACCGGCAAACGCGTCCGCAGCCTGCCGGTTCGCTATCAATTGCAAGGCTGGCAGAAGGCTGACGCCTGATGGACAGCGTCGATCTGAACGTTCTGCGCAGCGTGCTCGAATGGCGCCGCGCCGGCCAGCGAGTGGTGTTGTACAGCGTGGTCCAGACCTGGGGCACGGCGCCTAGGGCGCCGGGCGCCATGCTGGCCTTGCGTGAAGACGGCGTGGTAATTGGCTCGGTGTCGGGCGGTTGTGTCGAGGACGATCTGATCGCGCGGCTGCACGATGGCCGCATTCCAGCCGACGGACCGCCGGTACAGTTGATCACCTACGGCGTTACCCGTGAGGAGGCGGCGCGTTTCGGTTTGCCCTGTGGCGGCACGTTGCGCCTGACCGAGGAACGCGTCGGTGATCCGGCATGGGTTGCCGAGTTGCTGGCCCGTTGCGAGGCGCATGAAATCGTCTCGCGCTCGCTGGATCTCACGACCGGCGAAGTGCTTTTGCATTCGGCCAGCAAAACCGACGTGCTAAGTTTTGACGGCAACACCTTGCGCGCCATTTACGGTCCGCGCTGGCGATTGTTGCTGATCGGTGCCGGGCAACTGTCGCGATACGTCGCGGAAATGGCTCGACTGCTGGATTTCGAAGTGCTGATCTGCGATCCACGCACCGAGTTCGTCTACGGCTGGGAAGAGCAACACGGTCGCTTCGTGCCGGGCATGCCCGACGAGGCCGTGCTGAACATCCAGACCGACGAACGCACGGCCATCGTCGCCCTGACCCACGACCCACGGCTGGATGACATGGCGCTGCTCACCGCCCTCGATTCCAAGGCGTTTTACGTCGGTGCCCTGGGTTCGCGGGTCAACAGCCTGAAGCGCCGAGACAACCTGGCTCAGCTAGGCTTGTCTGAACAGGCCATCAATCGGCTGCACGGCCCGATTGGTCTGCACATCGGCAGCCACTCTCCGGCGGAAATCGCCTTGTCGCTGCTGGCCGAGATTGTGGCGATCAAGAATGGCGTCGAGCTGAAGCAGAAGAAGCCGTTGCGGAGAGCGTATGAGTGAATCCATCGGCGTCATCGTGCTGGCGGCGGGGCAGGGCAGTCGGTTTCGGCAAGTCGCGGGTGCTGACAAGGACAAGCTGCTGGCCGACTGTGTCGGACGCGACGGCGCGGTGCGCTCGGTGATTGAGCAGGTGCTGGTGAATCTGCCAGCGTCGATTGAGAAACGTGTGCTGGTGACCACCGAGGATCGCCCGCAGGTGATTCGCATGGCGCAGGCTTATGGCTGCGATATCGTTTCTATTCAATCGACCGGAATGGGGGACAGCATTGCCGCCGGTATTGCGGCGTGCCCGGACGTCGATGGCTGGCTGATTGTGCTGGGGGACATGCCGTTTATCTTGCCGTCGAGTATTGAACGGGTGGTCGCGGCCATTGCTGATGATGCGGTGAGTGTGCCGGTGCAGGATGGCGAGTATGGCCATCCGGTTGGGTTTGGCCGGTCGTTCGGTTCGGGGTTGCAGGGGTTGAGCGGTGATCGTGGGGCCAGACCGTTGTTCGCGCAGGGCAGGGTGGTGGAGGTTGCCGTCGATGATCCAGGCGTTTTGTGGGATATCGACGTGCCTGAATCTCTGGTATTCCCCCAATCCTGAGCCTTGCTGAAATCCCCTGTGGGAGCGAGCCTGCTCGCGAATACGGTGGTTCAGTTACATGATTACTGTCTGAAACACCGTATTCGCGAGCAGGCTCGCTACCACAATGGTTTCGGTGACGCTCGAATTGGATGGATAAAAAAGCCCCGCCAGGCTTTCACCGGGCGGGGCTTTTTAACAGCTTTTGGAATCAGACGAGAGGTTTAGGCTCGTGTTCTTTTTCCTGGGCTTCTTGGTGATGCTCTGCCGCGTCCTGAACGGAGCGTGGCGCTTCAGCGATCACCGATTCAACCACGGCTTCTTCAGCGATCGGGGCAGGGGTTGCCTCGATTACTTCAGCAGCGGCTGGTTCGGCAACAACCGGAGCAGCAGCGGCAGCCAGTTCGGCTTCTTTCTGCAGACGCTCTTCTTCACGCTTGCGACGACGCACTTCACGTGGATCGTTTGGCGCACGACCGCTTGGCGTCAGCGCGCTGACCGGAGCGGCGTCAACCACTGGGGCAGGTGCTTCGGCAACCACGGGTGCCTCGACAACCGGTGTTTCAGCGACAGGTGCCGGTTCAGCAACAACGACTGGCTCGGCAGCCTTTGCTTCTTCGGCCACCGGAGCTTCAACAACCGGAGCTTCAGCGACTGGTGCTGGAGTTTCAGCGACAGTCGGCTCGGCAACCCAGTTGAAAGCGGTCTGTTCTTCGCGAACTTCACGCACGGTCTCGGTGACGGTTTCAGCGACGGTTTCAACCGCCGGCTCGGCGACCACAACTGGCGCCGGGGCGACGAAAGCAGGTTCGGCGGCAGCTTGAACTTCAGGCTGTGCTTCACGTACCGGTGCCACTTCAACTTCCGGAGCCGCTGGAGCTTCTACCGGAGTAGTCGCTTCAACAACCGGCGCTTCTACCGGGGCAGTTTCCTGCACGGCAGCGGTGGCGCGTTCGGCTTGCTCGTTAGCCTGGGCTTCAGCAGGAGCGCTGATCACGGTGCTGGCAACGGCCGCGGTAACAGCCAGGCCGGCGGCCAGATCGGCAACGCTTGGCGCTTTGTTGGTTTCGTTGGTTTCGCCTTCGGCGGACTCGGATTCTTCCGAACCTTCGATCACGTTGCCGTTGGCATCACGTTGACGCTCGCGACGGTTGCTGCGACGACGCTGGCCACGGGAGCGGCGGCGTGGACGATCGCCTTCGGCGCCTTCCTGACCGTCTTCCTGCAGTTGCTCTTCGTTGGTCAGCAGCTCTTCTTCGGCGACGGCGGCAACAGTTTCCTGTTCGGCACGTGGCTGACGTTCTTCACGCGGTGGGCGTGGAGCGCGTTCTTCGCGTGGCTGACGGGCTGGACGCTCTTCAGCGGTAGCATCAACGGCAGCGGCTGCAACAGCAGGAACGGCATCCAGTGGTTCACGCAGTTCACGAACCGGACGCTCTTCGCGGTCGCCACGTGGCTTGCGATCTTCACGTGGAGCGCGCGGTGCACGTTCTTCACGAGGGGCGCGTGGTGCGCGTTCTTCGCGAGCAACTACTGGCGTGGTGGTCTCTTCACGGGCTTCGCGTGGCTGACGCTCTTCACGCGGTTCACGTGGTGCGCGTTCTTCACGCGGTGCACGTTCCTCACGAGGCTTGCGTTCTTCATCGCGGCGACCATTACGGTTGCGGCTCTGCTGACGACCGTTGCGACGCTCTTCGTTACGCGCCGGACGCTCGGTGGTCGCTGGCTTCTCAACCACGACTGGAGCAACAGGCTCTTCTTTGGTCGCGAACAGGCTGACCAGCGACTTCACCAGGCCTTTGAACAGGCTTGGCTCTGGTACGGCAACCGGTGCAGCAACCGGAGCGACAGCGACGACTTCGGCCGGAACCGGAGCGTTGGCGCGGGCCGGTGCAGTCTTGACCGCGGCTTCCTGGCGAACCAGGGTGCGGGTCGCAGCGGCTGGCTGGACTTCTTCCACTTCGGCAGCGGCAGCAGCGATTTCGTAGCTGGACTGGTTGATGTGGGCTTCCGGGCTGTCATCGCGCAGACGCTGAACTTCGAAGTGCGGCGTTTCGAGGTGATCGTTCGGCAGAATGACGATGCGGGCACGGGTGCGCAGTTCGATCTTGGTGATCGAGTTGCGTTTTTCGTTGAGCAGGAACGCGGCCACCGGGATCGGCACTTGCGCGCGAACTTCGGCGGTGCGGTCTTTCAGGGCTTCTTCTTCGATCAGGCGCAGGATTGCCAGCGACAGCGATTCAACATCACGGATGATGCCGGTGCCGTTGCAACGCGGGCAAACGATGCCGCTGCTTTCGCCCAGCGATGGACGCAGGCGCTGACGGGACATTTCCAGCAGGCCGAAGCGCGAGATGCGACCGACTTGCACGCGAGCGCGGTCGGCTTCCAGGCATTCGCGGACTTTCTCTTCCACGGCGCGCTGGTTCTTGGCAGGGGTCATGTCGATGAAGTCGATGACGATCAGGCCGCCGATGTCGCGCAAGCGCAACTGACGGGCGATTTCTTCGGCGGCTTCAAGGTTGGTCTGCAGGGCGGTTTCTTCGATGTCGCTGCCTTTAGTGGCGCGCGCCGAGTTGATGTCGATGGACACCAGGGCTTCGGTCGGATCGATAACGATGGAGCCGCCGGAAGGCAGTTCAACGACGCGCTGGAAAGCGGTCTCGATCTGGCTTTCGATCTGGAAACGGTTGAACAGCGGAACGCTGTCTTCGTACAGCTTGATCTTGCTGGCGTACTGCGGCATCACCTGGCGGATGAAGGTCAGGGCTTCGTCCTGGGCTTCAACGCTGTCGATCAGCACTTCGCCGATGTCCTGGCGCAGGTAATCGCGGATGGCGCGGATGATCACGTTGCTTTCCTGGTAGATCAGGAACGGCGCGGAGCGATCCAGCGAGGCTTCTTTGATAGCGGTCCACAGTTGTAGCAGGTAGTCGAGGTCCCACTGCATTTCTTCGCTGCTGCGGCCCAGGCCGGCAGTGCGAACGATCAGACCCATGTCGGCTGGAGCAACCAGACCGTTCAGGGCTTCACGCAGTTCGTTGCGCTCTTCGCCTTCGATGCGACGGGAGATACCGCCGGCACGCGGGTTGTTCGGCATCAGAACCAGGTAACGACCGGCCAGGCTGATGAAAGTGGTCAGGGCTGCGCCTTTGTTGCCACGTTCTTCTTTTTCGACCTGAACGATGACTTCCTGGCCTTCGGTCAGGACGTCCTTGATGTTGACGCGGCCTTCGGGGGCTTTCTTGAAGTATTCGCGGGAGATTTCTTTGAGGGGCAGGAAGCCGTGGCGCTCAGAGCCGAAATCGACAAAGGCAGCCTCAAGGCTTGGTTCGATGCGAGTAATCCGGCCTTTATAGATGTTGGCCTTTTTCTGCTCGCGTGCACCGGATTCGATGTCCAGGTCGTAGAGGCGTTGGCCATCTACCAGTGCAACACGCAACTCTTCGGGTTGAGTTGCGTTAATCAGCATTCTTTTCATGTAGTACCGTCGGTTTCCGGGCTGCCGGAAACGGCGTTCGGCACACACGACTTCTCACGGTCGGTGTCAGGTGCGTCAGGAGTGTGGTTGGACACTCCAGTGTCTAGCGATGTCCGGCCAATGTGGGCCGGCGTCGCGACGTACGCGTCCTGCTTGCTGTGGCTACTTAAGCACTCAGTCAGGAGGAGGAATCAACCAGCGGCTGTGGACGAGATGAAGCGTCTTGATAAAGCCTATTGCTACACAGTCCAGCGGTTGTGCATCTCCACCCTACACGTATCCCTGATAATTCGGGTGCTGCCGCGCGCAGAATCCGCAGCGGGTTGGCATTTACCGTGAGCTCCGAAAGGGGAGGTCACGCATCATGGCTAATTTAGGCGTTGTTTCCGAAGCGTTCGCTCGGGGTCATTCGCAGCTGACTGCACTTTGTGAACTGGCCATGAATATTGGCTCGCAAGGCGAGTGAAAACTCTGCTTTGCCGCTTGATTCAGGCCTCATGTCACCTGCGCTCGTTACACCTGCAAACTCCACCGTTACGTAGCGAAAGCCCCGTAGGACGGCCTCGCGTCCTGGTGAATTGCGTTGGTCAGGGCCGGTTTTTGACCGTTAGTCCGCTGTCCAGGCCGCTTTTGGCGGCGTTCGCGACTATAGCAGCAATGATTAAGTGCTTCAATTCCATAAAAAATTGTTATCATCCGCGCCATGACGACTACTGCCCCTTCGACCCCAGCCGTACAACTGCTGGAGGTCTCGCCGGAATATGCCGGCCAACGCATTGATAACTTCCTACTCGCTCGGCTCAAAGGCGTGCCCAAGACCTTGATTTACCGCATTTTGCGTAAAGGCGAAGTGCGAGTGAACAAGGGTCGGATCAAGCCCGAATACAAGCTGCAGGCGGGCGATATCGTGCGCGTGCCGCCGGTTCGCGTGCCTGAGCGCGATGAGCCAGTGCCACTGGCACAAGGCCTGCTCCAGCGCCTCGAAGCCTCGATTGTCTTCGAGGACAAGGCCCTGATTGTGATCAACAAGCCTTGCGGCATCGCTGTTCACGGCGGTAGCGGCTTGACTTACGGGGTGATCGAAGCCTTTCGTCAGTTGCGTCCTGATTGCAAGGAACTCGAGCTGGTTCATCGTCTCGACCGTGACACCTCCGGCCTGCTGATGATCGCCAAAAAACGCAGCATGCTGCGTCACTTGCACACGGCATTGCGCGGTGATGGTATCGATAAGCGCTATATGGCGCTGGTCCGCGGTAACTGGGCGGCCTCGATCAAGCAAGTCCGTGCGCCGCTGGGCAAGAGCAATCTGCGCTCCGGCGAGCGCATGGTCGAGGTCGACGAGGAGGAGGGCAAGGAGTCTGTGACCGTGTTCAAGGTCCTGCGTCGTTTCGGCGATTTTGCCACCCTGATCGAAGCCAAACCGATCACCGGCCGGACTCACCAGATCCGCGTCCATACCTTGCACGCCGGACACTGCATTGCTGGCGACACCAAGTACGGCGATGACGATTTCAGCAAGGAAATTCGTGACCTGGGTGGCAAGCGCCTGTTCCTCCACGCCTACATGCTGACCGTGCCGTTGCCTGATGGCGGCGAGCTGAAGCTGCAGGCGCCTGTGGATGAGATGTGGGCCAAGACTGTGGAGCGCCTGAGTGCACCCATCTGATTACAAACTGCTGATTTTCGATTGGGACGGCACCCTGGCCGATTCCATTGGTCGGATTGTCGAGGCGATGCATGTCGCTTCCGAGCGTTCCGGTTTTCCGTTGTGCGATGACTTTGCCGTCAAAGGCATCATCGGCCTTGGGTTGCCCGAGGCCATTCGCACGTTGTACCCGGAAATCGACGATGACGAACTGATAGCGTTCCGTCAGCACTATGCCGATCACTACATCGCCGCAGAGGCTGTGCCTTCGCCGTTGTTTGAAGGTGTGGTCGAGTCGATGACAGCGTTTCGGGCTCAGGGCTACCGTTTGGCGGTAGCTACCGGCAAGGCTCGTCGCGGGCTGGATCGGGTACTCAAGGCGCACGGCTGGGAAACCTATTTCGATATCACCCGTGCGGCGGATGAAACTGCCAGCAAGCCTCACCCTCTGATGCTTGAAGAGATCCTCGCTCATTGCGATGTGCCGGCGGCACAGGCGCTGATGGTCGGGGATTCGTCTTTTGACCTGCAGATGGCGCGTAACGCCGGCATGGATTCGGTTGCGGTGAGTTATGGCGCCCAATCCATCGAAGCGCTGAAGTTGTTCGAGCCGAAGCTGGCCATTGATCGTTTTTCAGAATTGCACGCCTGGCTCAACCGGGCTTAATACGTTTTTGCTGGGGTAGATGGCATGACCGACGAATGGAAAGCGCCTGCCAAGGCAAGCGCGGATGGCGGTGACGATAAGAGCTGGAAGCTGCTGGAAAAGACCTTGCTGGCCAGCGTGCAGGAACAGCGTCGCTCCCGTCGCTGGGGGATTTTCTTCAAGCTGCTGACCTTTGTGTACCTGTTTGCGGCGTTGCTGTTGTTCACGCCGCTGATGGACATGGAAAAAAGCGCCACCCGCGGCTCCAGTTACACAGCGTTGATCGACGTGAATGGCGTGATCGCCGACAAGGAATCTGCCAGCGCCGACAACATCGTTGGCAGTCTGCGTGCAGCCTTTGAAGACACCAAGGTCAAGGGCGTGATCCTGCGCATCAACAGCCCGGGCGGCAGTCCGGTGCAGTCGGGTTACGTGTACGACGAGATCAAGCGCCTGCGTGGTCTGCACCCGGATACCAAGGTGTATGCGGTGATTTCCGATCTGGGCGCTTCCGGCGCTTATTACATCGCCAGCGCGGCGGACGAGATCTATGCCGACAAGGCGAGCCTGGTAGGTTCCATTGGTGTGACGGCGGCCGGCTACGGTTTTGTCGGGACCATGGAGAAGCTTGGTGTCGAACGTCGCACCTACACCTCTGGCGAGCACAAATCGTTCCTCGATCCGTTTCAGCCGCAGAAGCCTGAGGAAACTCAGTTCTGGCAGGGCGTGCTCGATACCACGCATCAGCAGTTCATCAACAGTGTGAAGAAGGGGCGTGGCGATCGTCTCAAGGACAAAGAGCATCCGGAGTTGTTCTCCGGGTTGGTCTGGTCTGGCGAGCAGGCGCTGCCGCTGGGCTTGATCGATGGGCTGGGTAACACCAGCTCAGTCGCGCGTGACGTGATCGGCGAGAAAGAACTGGTGGACTTCACTATTCAGGAGTCGACGTTTGATCGCTTCTCGAAGAAGCTCGGTGCCAGCGTGGCCGAGCAGTTGGCGATGTGGATGGGGTTTCATGGCCCGTCATTGCGATAAGTCTCTTTGATGCACAAAAGAACCGGCCTTCGTGGCCGGTTTTTTTTAAGTCAAAAGATCGCAGCCTTCGGCGGCGGCCACAGGCATGTAGGGGTTGCCGAAGGCTGCGGTCTTTTGATCTTTTGCCGCTCAGGGGATCTGCACACCTTCAGCCAACAACATATCAATCAAGCGAATCAGTGGCAGCCCGATCAGGCTGGTGGCGTCAGGGCCTTCGGTGCTTTGAAACAGGCTCACCCCCAAACCTTCGGCCTTGAAGCTGCCAGCGCAGTCGTAGGGCTGCTCTGCGCGTAGATAGCGCTCGATGCGCGCCTGATCGAGTGTGCGCATGTGGACGGTGAAGGGCACGCAATCGACCTGGCACTGGCCGGTCTGGCTATTGAGCAGCGCCAGGCCGGTCAGGAAGGTCACGCTGGCGCCGCTGGAGGCCAGTAACTGCTCACGAGCCTTTTCGAAGGTGTGGGGTTTGCCGATAATCCGTTCGCCGAGTACCGCCACTTGGTCTGAGCCGATGATCAGATGAGCGGAATGACTGCCGGCCAGTGCGCGCGCTTTCTCTTCGGCCAGGCGTTTTACCAGGTCGATTGCGGATTCGTCGTGACGGTGGCTTTCGTCAATGTCTGGCGAGCTGCAGGTGAATTCAAGCTGCAGGCGGGCCAGCAATTCCCGGCGATAAACCGAGCTTGAAGCGAGTAATAAAGGCAGCATGCGCATCTCCAAAAGGCAGGGGCGAATTCTAGCGAGGCTTCCAAGTGACGGACAGGGTTGAATTTCCTTTGACATGGCTGGGTGCATCCCTATAATGCTGCGCCTATGTTGAATGACCCGATTCCACCTCACGTTGACCCGCGCAAATTGGCTGATCGTGGCACCACCCTTCAAGGTGAAATGCTGCTGGCCGATTTGGAGAGACTCTGCGACCCGCTTTCCGACACTGTCGGTACGGTGCAGGCTAAATTCGTTTTTGAACGAGATGAACGTAAATCTGTGGTCATCCACAGCTTTATCGACACCGAGGTCAAAATGGTTTGCCAGCGTTGTCTTGAGCTGGTCACCCTGCCGATCCATAGCGAATGCAGTTATGCTGTGGTGAAGGAGGGTGCGAATACCCAGTCGTTGCCGAAAGGTTATGACGTGCTGGAACTGGGCGAAGATCCATTGGATCTGCAGTCACTGATCGAGGAGGAGCTTCTGCTCGCCTTGCCCATTGTGCCTGCTCATCATCCGGAAGAATGCCAGCAGCCGGCGGGTCTCGATGAGCCCGAACCGAGCGAGGACGAGGTAACGCGGTCCAACCCGTTCAGTGTATTGGCGCAGTTAAAGCGTGACCCAAACGTTTAGGAGTTAATCAATTATGGCTGTTCAGCAGAACAAAAAATCCCGCTCTGCCCGTGACATGCGTCGTTCGCACGACGCCCTGACGGCAAGCACTCTGTCTGTAGAAAAAACCACCGGTGAAATTCACCTGCGTCACCACGTATCGCCAGAAGGCGTATACCGTGGCCGTAAAGTGATCGACAAGGGCGCTGACGAGTAATCACTTGTCTGCTCAAGTCATCGCGATTGACGCAATGGGCGGGGACTTCGGTCCCCGCAGCATTGTTCAGGCCAGCCTTGCTTGCCTGTCTGCTACACCCTCGCTGCACCTGACCCTCGTCGGTCAAGCCACCCTTTTAGAAGAACTGCTCTCCAGTCATCCGGCTGTGGATCGCGCGCGCCTGTCGATTACGCCGGCGTCCGAAGTCATCGCCATGGACGAAAAGCCTGCCCAGGCCTTGCGTGGCAAACCTGATTCGTCAATGCGCGTGGCGCTAGAGTTGCTGCGTGATGGCAAGGTTCAGGCCTGTGTCAGCGCCGGCAATACCGGGGCGCTGATGGCGTTGTCGCGGTTTGTGCTCAAGACCTTGCCGGGCATCGATCGGCCGGCGATGGTCGCGGCCATTCCGACCCAGAAGGGTTATTGCCAGTTGCTCGACCTGGGCGCCAATGTCGATTGCAGTGCCGAGCACTTGCTGCAGTTCGCGATCATGGGGTCGGTGGCGGCAGAAACCCTGGGTGTCGTTCGCCCGCGTGTGGCGTTGCTGAACATCGGCACCGAAGACATCAAGGGCAATCAGCAGGTCAAGCTTGCTGCAACATTGTTGCAAAGTGCCCGTGGTATCAATTACATCGGTTTTGTCGAAGGCGACGGTTTGTACCGGGGCGAGGCGGACGTGGTGGTGTGTGACGGCTTTGTCGGCAATATCCTGCTCAAGTCCAGCGAAGGCCTGGCGACCATGATCGCCGGGCGCATCGAAGCCTTGTTCAGGAAAAACCTGGCGTCGAAAATAGTCGGTGCGCTGGCGTTGCCGCTGATGAAGCGTTTGCAGGCGGATCTGGCCCCGGCACGGCACAATGGCGCAAGCTTTCTCGGCTTGCAGGGTATCGTGGTCAAAAGCCATGGTTCGGCCGGGGTGCAGGGTTTTCAGAGTGCGATACAGCGCGCACTGATCGAGATTCAGGAAAACCTCCCGGAGCGGCTTCACGGTCGTCTGGAGGATTTGTTGCCTTAGGCGTTTTCGTCGGACAATGCTTAAATGTGACCGCTCAGTTCAATTGGCCATCCAACTGTCAGTTTCTTGCGTCCCCCAAGCGGGACGTCAATTCTCCGACGACAAGATCATTAGGGGCTTGTTACATGTCTGCTTCCCTCGCATTCGTCTTTCCAGGACAGGGTTCGCAGTCCCTCGGCATGCTGGCCGAGTTGGGCGCGCAACATCCGATTGTCCTCGAAACATTCAAAGAAGCTTCCGATGCCCTGGGTTACGACCTGTGGGCACTGACCCAGCAAGGGCCGGAAGAGCAACTCAATCAAACCGATAAAACCCAGCCAGCCATTCTGACGGCCTCGATCGCCTTGTGGCGTCTGTGGTTGGCAGAAGGCGGCGCGCGTCCGGCTTACGTTGCCGGTCACAGCCTGGGCGAATACAGCGCCCTGGTAGCTGCAGGCAGCCTGAGCCTGGGCGACGCCGTTAAACTGGTTGAGCGTCGTGGCCAGTTGATGCAGGAAGCCGTTCCGGCCGGGCAGGGCGGCATGGCCGCTATCCTCGGCCTGGAAGATGCCGATGTGCTGGCAGCCTGTGCCGAAGCGGCGCAAGGCGAAGTGGTCAGTGCGGTCAACTTCAATTCCCCTGGCCAGGTTGTTATCGCTGGTGCAAAGGCTGCGGTCGAGCGCGCTATCGAAGGCTGCAAGGCCCGTGGTGCCAAGCGCGCCATGCCATTGCCGGTCAGCGTGCCGTCCCACTGCGAACTGATGCGTCCGGCGGCCGAACGGTTTGCTGAGTCCATCGCTGCCATTGATTGGCAGGCGCCGAAGATTCCGGTGGTGCAGAACGTCAGCGCCAGCGTGCCGGCCGATCTGGAAACCCTCAAGCGCGATTTGCTTGAACAGCTCTACAAGCCTGTGCGCTGGGTTGAATCAGTCCAGGCACTGGCTGCCAAGGGCGCGACCCAATTGGTCGAGTGCGGTCCAGGCAAAGTGCTTGCCGGTCTGAACAAACGCTGCGCCGAAGGCGTGTCGACATCCAACCTCAATACCCCAGACGCTTTCGCTGCCGCCCGTGCAGCGTTGGTCTGAATCAGGAGAAGCTTGCATGAGTCTGCAAGGTAAAGTTGCACTGGTCACCGGCGCGAGCCGCGGTATCGGCCAGGCTATCGCCCTGGAACTGGGTCGTCAGGGCGCCATCGTCATCGGCACCGCGACCTCCGCCTCGGGTGCCGAGCGCATTGCCGCTACCCTGAAAGAAAATGGTATCCAGGGCACTGGCCTGGAACTCAACGTCACCAGCGACGAGTCCGTTGCTGCGGTACTGGCGAGCATCAGTGCACAGTTCGGTGCGCCGGCGATCCTGGTCAATAATGCTGGCATCACCCGCGATAATCTGATGATGCGCATGAAAGATGACGAATGGCATGACGTCGTCGATACCAACCTGAACAGTCTGTTTCGCCTGTCCAAGGGCGTTCTGCGCGGCATGACCAAAGCCCGTTGGGGACGAATTATCAGTATTGGCTCTGTTGTGGGTGCCATGGGCAACGCAGGCCAAGTAAACTACGCAGCCGCCAAGGCCGGTCTGGAAGGTTTCAGCCGTGCACTGGCGCGTGAAGTCGGT
Source organism: Pseudomonas sp. TH15 (assembly GCF_016651105.1). Classification (GTDB taxonomy): domain Bacteria; phylum Pseudomonadota; class Gammaproteobacteria; order Pseudomonadales; family Pseudomonadaceae; genus Aquipseudomonas. The sequence continues at coordinate 272,399 of NZ_JAEKEL010000002.1, read as the reverse complement.
TCGCGTTCGATTACGGTAAACTCGGTGGCCCCTGGGTTCATCGACACCGATATGACCCGCGAACTGCCCGAGGCGCAGCGTGAAGCCTTGCAGACGCAGATTCCGCTGGGCCGTCTGGGGCAAGCTCAAGAGATCGCGTCTGTGGTCGCTTTTCTTGCTTCCGACGGTGCGGCTTACGTTACTGGGGCTACAATCCCGGTGAACGGCGGGATGTACATGAGTTAAATGTGACGGATTGCTTCAAAAAAATGTCATACGAGCTGTCTAAAATCCGTTATAAAGCTGCAATCTATTTATAGGCAGAGGGTCCCTGGGTTTGAGGAGTGAAGCTTTCAGTTGAAAAACTGAAAAGTCTTTCTATACACTTACCCACTGGCCAGCTGCCTGAATTTGTCCATTAGGAGTGAAAACAAGGTATGAGCACCATCGAAGAGCGCGTCAAGAAAATCGTTGCTGAGCAACTGGGCGTTAAAGAAGAAGAAGTGGTCAACACTGCTTCCTTCGTTGAAGACCTGGGTGCCGACTCCCTTGACACCGTTGAGCTGGTGATGGCTCTGGAAGAGGAATTCGAGACCGAAATCCCTGACGAAGAAGCTGAGAAGATCACTACTGTACAAGCTGCAATCGATTACGTTACTAACCACCAGGCTTAATAGCTTGTAATCGTTGCTTGCTGTCATGGAAAAACCGCACTGCCATCACGGCGTGCGGTTTTTTCTTTAGGCCTGATGCAAAGTCGTCATTTGAAAAAGGAGAGTGCTGTGTCGCGTAGACGCGTCGTAGTCACCGGTATGGGTATGTTGTCGCCACTGGGCACGGATGTGCCGAGCAGTTGGCAGGGCATTCTGGCTGGCCGCAGTGGCATTGGTCTGATCGAACACACCGACCTTTCTGCCTATTCCACCCGCTTTGGCGGCTCGGTAAAGGGCTTCAATGTCGAGGAGTATCTGTCGGTCAAGGAAGCTCGCAAGCTCGACCTGTTCATTCAATACGGTCTGGCCGCAGGGTTCCAGGCTGTGCGCAACTCCGGTCTGGAAGTCACTGACGCCAACCGCGAGCGCATTGGCGTGGCCATGGGTTCGGGTATTGGCGGTTTGACCAATATCGAAGAAACCAGCCGCACGCTGCATGATTCCGGCCCTCGTCGAATTTCACCGTTCTTCGTGCCTGGCTCGATCATCAATATGATTTCCGGTTTCCTGTCCATCCACTTGGGTGCACAGGGACCTAACTACGCCATCGCCACCGCATGTACCACCGGTACGCACTGCATCGGCATGGCGGCACGCAACATCATGTACGACGAAGCCGACGTGATGATTGCCGGCGGCGCCGAGATGGCGGCCTGCGGTCTGGGCATGGGCGGCTTCGGTGCCTCCCGCGCGCTGTCGACCCGCAACGACGAACCAGCCCGCGCCAGCCGTCCATGGGACAAGGGCCGTGATGGCTTCGTGTTGTCTGACGGTGCCGGTGCACTGGTTCTCGAAGAACTGGAGCACGCCAAGGCTCGCGGCGCGACGATCTACGCCGAGCTGATCGGGTTTGGCACCAGTGGCGATGCCTACCACATGACTTCGCCTCCCGCCGATGGCGCCGGTGCTGCACGTTGCATCACCAATGCCCTGCGCGACGCCAAGATCAATGGCGACCAGGTTCAGTACATCAATGCCCACGGCACCTCGACTTCGGCCGGCGACCTCGCCGAAGCCCGTGCGATCAAGTCGGTGTTTGGCGACCACGCTTACAAACTGGCGGTCAGTTCGACCAAGTCCATGACCGGTCACCTGCTGGGTGCAGCGGGCGCGGTCGAGGCGATCTTCAGTGTGCTGGCGATCAACAGCCAGGTAGCGCCGCCGACCATCAACCTTGATGAGCCGGACGAAGGCTGCGACCTCGATTTTGTGCCGCACACCGCGCGCAACATGGATATCGATGTGGTGCTGTCCAACTCCTTCGGGTTTGGCGGTACCAACGGCTCGCTGGTGTTCCGCCGGTTCGCTGACTGATGGACAGCTGGGTCGACGGTCAGCCGGCTGACGCTCTGTCGCTGAAGGATCGCGGCCTGGCTTACGGTGATGGTCTGTTCGAGACTATCGCTGTGAGGAGTGGGCAACCGTTGTTGCTGGATCGGCATCTGTCGCGTCTGGCTGACGGCTGTTCGCGCCTGGCGATCGCTGCCGATCACCTGTTGATTCGCAGCGAGTTGCAAGCCTATGCCGCCGTGCTGGGTGAAGGCGTGCTCAAACTCATCCTCACCCGCGGCGACGGATTGCGCGGTTACGCCCCCGATCCTGCGGCCCGCGCCCGGCGCATTCTGCAAGGCAATCCTCCCGCTGCTTATCCTGTTATTCATGGGGAGCAGGGCGTTCGTTTGTTCCCTTGTGCGACACGATTGTCCAAACAACCTTTGCTCGCCGGCCTCAAGCACCTGAATCGACTTGAACAGGTTATCGCCCGTTCCGAGTGGCAAGACGCCGAGCACGCCGAAGGCTTGATGCTCGATCAGGCTGGTCGCGTGATCGAATGTGTCTTCAGCAATCTGTTCATGGTCCGCGATGGCGTACTGATCACTGCCGATCTCAAATGCTGCGGCGTGGCCGGCGTGATGCGCGCTGAGTTATTGTTTCAGGCTGCATCATTGGGAATCCCCACGCAAATTACCGACATCAGCCTCGATCAGCTGCAATGGGCCGATGAAGTCTTCATCTGCAACAGCGTGTATGGCATCTGGCCGGTGCGCGCCTATGCAGCACTGAGCTGGTCGGTTGGCCCGCTCACCCGTAAACTCCAAACCATTGCCCGCGCGCTACTGGATGCTTGATACGTGAGACGTAAATTCTTGCTGCTGCTGGAAACCGGACTGGTTCTGGCGGGGCTGCTGTTGGGCGCTTCGGCCTGGAAAATCAATTCGGCGCTGGAACAGCCGCTGAACATCACCCAGGAAGAACTGCTGGAGGTGCCCAAAGGCTCTACGCCGACCGGCACATTCATTCGACTCGAAACCGATGGCGTCATCAAAGACGCGTTCTGGTTGCGCGTCTATTGGCGTTTCAACCTCGCCGGCACACCGATCCACAGTGGTGAGTACCGCATGCTGCCCGGCATGACCGTCGACGGTTTGATCGATCTGTGGAAGCGCGGCGAAGTGGTGCAGTACAGCGTGACACTGGTCGAGGGCTGGAATTTCCGTCAGGTCCGCGCGGCGCTGGCCAAGGACGACAAGCTCAAACAAACCCTGACGGGGCTGACTGATACGCAAGTGATGGACAAGCTGGGCCATAGCGGAATTTTTCCTGAGGGCCGCTTCTTTCCGGACACTTACAGCTTTGTGCGTGGCATGTCCGACGCCGAGCTGCTGAAAAAAGCCTATGACCGACTCGACGAAGTACTCGCCAAGGAATGGGACAAACGATCCGTTGACGCGCCGTACACCGAACCCTATCAGGCGCTGATCATGGCCTCGCTGGTGGAGAAGGAAACCGGCGTGCCACAAGAACGTGGGCAGATCGCCGGCGTCTTTGTGCGGCGGATGGCGATCGGCATGTTGCTGCAGACCGATCCGACGGTGATCTATGGCCTCGGTGATCGTTACCAGGGCAAGTTGACTCGCGCCCATCTCAAGGAAGCGACGCCGTATAACACCTATATGATCTCCGGACTGCCGCCGACGCCGATTGCCATGGTCGGCCGTGAAGCGATTCATGCGGCGTTGAACCCGGTGGCCGGCAACAGCCTGTATTTCGTGGCTCGCGGTGACGGCAGCCATGTGTTCTCCGATGACCTGGACGCCCACAACACGGCAGTGCGCGAGTTCCAGCTCAAGCGTCGTGCCGATTACCGTTCCAGCCCGGCACCGGCCAACGCTCCGGTGACGCCGGATGCCGAAACGCCGATACCCGCCGCATCCCCCGATACCGCGGCCGAAGAAGTGCCTCAGGTGCCGACGCAGAAGCCCGCTCCTGCACCGACGGCCGCGCCTGAACCATCACCGCCAACACCAGCGCCGGCGCCAGAACCCGCACCCGCGCCTGTGCCGGATGCACCCGCGCCGCAAAGCCCGCAATGACTCTGATTAAGGACTGCCTGTGACTGGCTTGTTTATTACCCTCGAAGGCCCTGAAGGCGCCGGCAAGAGCACCAATCGCGAATACCTGGCCGAGCGCCTGCGCGCCGCCGGTATCGAAGTGCTGTTGACCCGCGAGCCGGGTGGTACGCCGTTGGCCGAGCGCATCCGCGAAGTGCTGCTGGCGCCGGTGGACGAAGTCATGAACCCCGACACGGAGCTGTTGCTGGTGTTTGCCGCGCGAGCCCAGCATCTGGCCGAGGTGATTCGCCCGGCGCTGGCGCGGGGCGCGGTGGTCTTGTGTGACCGTTTTACCGACTCGACTTACGCTTATCAGGGTGGCGGTCGCGGTTTGTCGCTGGAGCGCATCGCGACGCTGGAAACCTTCGTCCAAGGTGACTTGCGCCCGGACCTGACGCTGATTTTCGATCTGCCGGTAGAAGTCGGCCTGGCCCGCGCCAGTGCGCGCGGTCGACTGGATCGCTTCGAACTCGAAGGTCGAGCCTTTTTCGATGCCGTGCGCAGTGCTTTTCTCAAGCGTGCTGAAGCAGATCCTGCGCGTTATGTGCTGGTGGATGCTGCCCAGACGTTGCCGCAGGTTCAGCAGTCGCTGGATGCGTTGTTGCCGCGCTTGTTGGAGTTGTCCCGTGGCTGAGGCCTACCCATGGCAGGACGCCCTCTGGCAGCAATTGGCGGGGCGTAAACAGCACGCTCACGCGTATTTGCTGCATGGCCCGGCCGGAATCGGCAAGCGTGCCTTGGCCGAACGGCTGATGGCGCATTTGCTGTGTCAGCGTCCAACCGCGCAGGATGCTTGCGGTGAGTGCAAATCCTGCCTGTTGCTCAAGGCCGGCAGTCACCCCGACAACTACATCCTCGAGCCGGAAGAGGCGGACAAGGCGATCAAGGTCGATCAGGTCCGTGATCTGGTCGGCTTCGTGGTTCAGACCGCGCAGATGGGCGGGCGCAAAGTGGTGTTGATCGAGCCGGCAGAGTCGATGAACGTCAACGCCGCCAACGCCTTGCTCAAAAGTCTTGAAGAGCCGTCCGGCGATACGGTGTTGCTGCTGGTCAGCCACCAGACCAGTCGTTTGCTGCCAACGATCAAGAGCCGCTGCCAGCAGCAGGCCTGTCCGCTGCCGAGCGAGGCGATGAGCCTGGCCTGGTTGGCGACGGCGCTGCCGGATTGCTCGCAAGAAGAACGCGTCGAACTGTTGACCCTCGCCGCCGGTTCGCCTTTGGCTGCGGTCAAGTTGCAGACCCAGGGTGTGCGCGAACAGCGTTTGCTGGTGGTTGAAGGCGTGAAGCAGTTGCTCAAACAGCAGAAATCACCGACCCAGCTTGCGGAAGAATGGAAAAGCATCCCGCAATTGCTGTTGTTCGACTGGTTCTGCGATTGGTCGAGCCTGATCCTGCGTTATCAGTTGACCCAGGATGAGGAAGGCCTGGGCCTGACGGACATGCGCAAGGTCATCCAATACCTGGCGCAGAAAACCGCGCAGGGCAAAGTGCTCGCCATTCAGGACTGGATCCTCGCCCAGCGTCAGAAAGTGATGAGCAAAGCCAACCTCAATCCGGCGTTGCTGCTTGAGGCGCTGCTGGTGCAATGGGCCTCTTTGCCTATCCAGAAGTGACCGTGTGCGCCTAGACTCTGACCATCAGCAGTGGAGGTCAGCATGAATGAACCGCTCAACACCGGACCCCGTAACGGCATCTTGTCCCTGACCATCAAGGACAAGTCCGTGCTGTACGCCGCCTACATGCCGTTCATCAAGAACGGTGGCCTGTTCATCCCGACCAACAAAAGCTACAAGCTGGGGGATGAAGTGTTCATGTTGCTGAACCTGATGGACGAGGCGGGAAAAATTCCGGTCGCCGGCAAAGTTACCTGGATCACTCCCAAAGGTGCGCAGGGTAACCGGGCCGCCGGAGTTGGCGTGCAGTTCAATGACGGTGACAACACCGCCCGCAGTCGAATCGAAACCCATCTGGCCGGAGCCCTGAAATCCGACCGTCCCACTCATACGATGTAAGTTGCAGCCCTTTATGCTCGTAGATTCCCATTGTCACCTTGATCGCCTCGACCTCGCCGCCCATGACGGCTCTCTGGATGCCGCACTCGATGCCGCGCGTCAGCGCGGGGTAGGGCACTTTCTGTGTATCGGCGTCAGCGTCGAAAATGCCGCCGATGTCAAAGCCCTGGCCGAGCGCTATGACGACGTCGATTGTTCGGTGGGCGTGCATCCGCTGGATGTTCAACCCGGTGCCGCGCCCGCGCTCGATTGGCTGCTGCAGGAGCTGAATCATCCACGCGTGGTGGCGATCGGTGAAACCGGCCTGGATTATCACTACGAGCCGGAAGCGGCCGAGCTCCAGCAGGAATCGTTCCGCCTGCACCTGCAAGCTGCCCGGCAAACCGGCAAACCGGTGATCATCCACACCCGCGGTGCTCGCGCCGATACCTTGAACCTGTTGCGCGAGGCCGCATTGCCGCAGGCTGGCGTGCTGCATTGCTTTACCGAAGACTGGGACATGGCCAAGGCAGCGCTGGACATGGGCTATTACATTTCTCTGTCCGGGATTGTGACCTTCCGCAATGCCGATGCCCTGCGCGACGTCGCGAGCAAAGTGCCGGCCGACCGTTTGCTGGTGGAAACCGATTCGCCGTACCTGGCGCCGATCCCTTATCGCGGCAAACCGAACCTGCCGCAATATGTGCGGGAAGTGGCAGAGTTTCTGGCGATGCTGCGCGGTGAGTCCTACGAGCGTTTTGCCGAGCAGACGACGGAAAACTTCAAGCGACTGTTCCCGCTTGCGCATGTGAAAGGTTAAATCGCAGGCAAAAAAAACCCGGGTTCTGGGGGGTGAATCCGGGTTAAGACCATTAGGAGTAAAACAAAGGTACGCGGTCCGTTGGTACCTATATCGGCGCGACACTTGGGGGAGATGCCTCGCCGACAGTTCAAGTATTGATCAGTATTGCGCCGACGCCAGTTTCGCCGCCCCGGTTTTTAAACAAATTTGGAATACGGGCGCTTCGGAAGAGTTCTCATCAATCGTCGACCCTGCATGAAATCATCAAGAAACACAGATATGCTCGGATGATCCGTGCATTTTGGCGCAAGTTAGGCATAATACGCGGCTTCGAATTTTGACCCCAACAGACCTTTTCTTATGCATAAAGAACCTCGTAAGGTCCGTGAGTTTCGTCGCCGCGAGCAAGAAATTCTCGATACCGCGCTCAAGCTGTTCCTCGAACTAGGTGAAGACAGTGTCACCGTCGAGATGATTGCTGATGCCGTCGGTATCGGCAAAGGCACGATCTACAAGCACTTCAAATCCAAGGCGGAGATCTACCTGCGCCTGATGCTCGATTACGAGCGCGATTTGAACGAGCTGTTGCATTCGGCCGATGTCGACAAGGACAAGGAAGCCCTGTCCCGGGCCTACTTCGAATTCCGCATGCGCGATCCGCAACGCTATCGCTTGTTCGATCGCCTGGAAGAAAAGGTGGTCAAGGGCAACCAGGTGCCGGAGATGGTCGTGGAGCTGCACAAGATCCGTGCCTCGAACTTCGAACGCCTGACCCTGCTGATCAAGGGCCGGATCAGCGAAGGCAAGCTCGAAGACGTGCCGCCGTATTTCCATTACTGCGCGTCCTGGGCGCTGGTGCACGGCGCCGTGGCGCTGTATCACTCGCCGTTCTGGAGCAATGTGCTGGAAGATCAGGAAGGCTTCTTCCAGTTCCTGATGGACATCGGCGTGCGCATGGGCAACAAGCGCAAGCGCGATACCGACACGCCAAGCAGCTAAATCATTCAGCGCCCTTATTGCGCCATTATTTCGCTACATGGCGCAGTACCGCAGGAATATACTCAGGCTTAGGACTTGCTAAAACTTGATTTGTGAGTCAAGTTTTAGCGGTCCGAATATCCTTTCGCCGGAGTGATCATGATCGTTGACCGTCAAGGCAGGCGTTTTCGCAATTTGCGGATCAGCCTGACCTCAGCCTGCAATTACGCGTGTACCTATTGCGTGCCTAACGGCAAGCGGTTGGTGGCAGCGCAGGATGAACTGTCGGCCGAGGCCATGGCGCGTGGCGTGGCGTATCTGATCGAAGCCGCCGGCATCGAGCGTTTGCGCATCACCGGCGGCGAGCCTCTGGTCAGCCCCAAACTCGAAGCCTTCATGACTGCCGTCGGCCAGATGGGCCTTGAGGACATCAGCCTCACCACCAATGGTCAGTTGCTGGCGAAAAAACTGCCGCTGCTGGTGGATGCCGGCATTCGGCGCATCAACGTTTCCCTCGATACCCTGGACGCCAGTGCGTTTCGCACCATTGCCCGTGGTGGCGATCTGGCGACGGTGCTCGACGGCATGAATCAGGCCGCTGCTGCCGGCATCAAGATCAAGGTCAACATGGTGCCGTTGCGTGGGCAGAACCTCGATCAGGTGATGCCGCTGCTCGATTACTGCCTGGAACGTGGCTATGAGCTGCGGTTTATCGAGCTGATGCGCATGGGCCACCTGGCCAGCGACAACAACGCATTCCTACAACAGTTCGTCAGCCTTCAGCAGTTGTTGAGCCTGATCGGCGAACGCTACGAATACCTGCAAGCCGACGCACCGGTGGATGCCACGGCGGTACGCTACGCGATTCCGGAGCTGGGCCACTTCGGCGTGATCGCCAACGAAAGCGTGCCGTTCTGCCGGACCTGTTCACGCCTGCGGCTGTCGTCCACCGGTTGGCTCCATGGCTGCCTGTCGTCGAGTAATCGGCACTATGTCGGCGACCTGCTGGACAAGCCACGTCATCAAGCGCTGCCGGCCTTGCAGCGACTGCTGGTAAAAGCCCTGGGGGATAAGCAGGAAGTGGCGTTCTCCGGTGGCGCGACCATCATGAAAATTATCGGCGGCTGAAAGTCCCTCTGTGGCGAGGGGGCTTACCCCCGTTGGGCCGCGAAGCGGCCCCCAATCATTCCCGTGTTGCGTCAGAAACACCTCATTCACCGACTCTACGACTGCTGCGCAGCCGAACGGGGGCAAGCCCCCTCGCCACAGGTTTGTATTCCCAAGCCTGAAATCTCGATCAACTCAAGGACTGGCGCGGAAGCTGCATTCAACGCCCATTCGCCGGTTTTCCGTCACCGGCCTCTGGAGGGTAGGATGCGTAGCCTGGTTTTGCTGCTGGCCGTTTTGGCGCTTGGTGGCTGCATGAATGTCAGCGATATGGGCGAAGGTGTTCGCTACCACATGAGCGACGCGGGGCTGTTGGATCACAGCAACAGTCAGCGCTCGAACAACTTCCGCATTCAGCCGGACTCGTTCATCTTCATCGCCCAAGGTGCTTTCGCGCCACCGGGCAGCGCCTACCCACGCCCTAACGTGGTGGCGGAAACCGCCTTCGAAGGCTTTATCGAATACTTCCCCATGGTCCGTCGCGCCCAGGCGCCGGAAGGTCTCGATGCTGCCATGGGTGAAGCTCGTGCTGCTGGCGCGCATTACCTGCTCTACACCCGTTTCGCCAAGGCTGACGACCGTATCGGTAACTCGGACGAATTGATCGACCAGGAAGCCGTAGATCGCCTCGGTCTCGACAGCGGCGTGATTCAGATCATGTTGATCGAGACCAGCACCCAGTATTTGATTGATACTGCACGGATCAAGAGTCGTGGCGGTTTACTGACGTTCCACGATACCAAGCCTGAAGACCTGATAGGCCCGCCGCTGGCGCAATATGCTCGCGGCTTGTTAGGGCTCAGCGACCAGTAATTCAAAGGAGATCGCCATGAGTGGCCCGCAAAAAGCCGTCGACCTGTTGGGGCAAATCCCCAAGACCAAAGGCTTGCCCCCGGTCCACCTGTGGAACCCCGACTTCTGTGGCGACATCGACATGCGCATCGCCCGCGACGGCACCTGGTATTACCTGGGTACGCCGATCGGGCGTAAGCCGATGGTCAAGCTGTTCTCCACCATCATTCGCCGCGACGGCGATGATTACTTCCTGATCACCCCGGTCGAGAAAGTCGGCATCAAGGTCGATGACGCGCCGTTTGTGGCGATTGCCGTGGACGTCGAAGGCGAGGGCGAAGCCCAGGTCTTGCGCTTCACCACCAATGTCGATGAGACCGCCGAGGTGGGCACTGAACATCCCATTCGCGTGATGATTGATCCAGTGACCCAGGAGCCTGCGCCGTACGTGCACGTGCGGACCAACCTTGAAGCGTTGATCCATCGCAATGTGTTCTACCAATTGGTGGAACTGGCGGTGAGCCGTGAAATCGACGGGCAGCGATGGTTGGGTGTGTGGAGCGGCGGGGAGTTCTTTCCCATCGGGCTTGAGCCGTAAACACAAACCCCTGTGGGAGCGGGCTTGCTCGCGAATGCGGTGTGTCAGTCAGCACTATGTTGACTGACACACCGCTTTCGCGAGCAAGCCCGCTCCCACATTGGTTTTGTGCAGTGCCTGAAAAATCCCGATTGACTGTTAATCATATGATCATTAGCTTGAGCATCCATCGCGTCCCTGCCTCGAGGTTTTCATGTCCAGCAGTTTTCATGCGTCGACGGTCGATTGGCTAGGCTGCTGGATTGCCGCCGGCCAGGTTAAGCCCGGCGAAACCATCAAGGTTGAAGCCGACCTGGGCGAGCAGCTCGGGGTCAGTCGCACGGTCATCCGCGAAGCCATCAAAACCCTGGTTGCCAAAGGCATGCTCGAAGTCGGGCCGAAGGTCGGCACACGAGTGCTGCCGGTGCGCCGCTGGAACCTGTTTGATCCGCAAGTCGTCGGCTGGTTGTCCCGCAGCGGCTTGCCGGAAAACTTTGTCGACGACTTGCTCGACTTGCGCCGCACCATCGAACCCATGGCGGTGCGCTGGGCCTGCGAGCGGGCCACTGTCGAACAGGTTCAAGCGATCCTTCAGGCTTACAACGCGCTGGAACGAGCGGTGGATAGCGGCATCGACTACAACCGCGCCGACCAGTTCTTCCACGAGTGCATCCTCGCCGCCAGCCACAATCAATTCATCGAACAAATGGTCCCGGCCCTCGGCGCGCTGCTGGCGGTGTCGTTCGAAGTGTCCGCTGCCGACCCGGACGAACTGCGCCGCACACTGCCAATCCACAAAGACATGGCCGACGCCATCGCCGCCCGGGACGCCGCGCGGGGTGTGTGGGCCTGCATGACCCTGATCGACAACGCCGACCTGGCCATCAAGCGTTTCTACCCGCAAGTCATGGCCGACAAAAAAGCCAGCTGACCACACAAATCCCCTTGTAGGAGCGAGGCTTGCCCGCGAAGGCGTCGACACATTCAACATGGGTGTCACAGATACACAGCCTTCGGGAGCAAGCCCCCTCCCACCTAAAACAAGAACAATGCAGGAGGTTTCATGACGTGGACTGCCGTTACCCAACACCGGGCACAGCTCGGTGAAGGCCCATTCTGGGATGCGTCAACCCAGGCGTTGTACTGGGTAGACATCGCCGGCAAGCAAGCGCTGAGGCTGATCGGTGCCAACGTGCAGATCTGGCAAATGCCCGAACACGTGTCCGCCTTCATCCCCTGCGAAAGCGGCGATGCGCTGGTGACCATGACCAGCGGCGTGTATCGGCTGGACCTGGATTCGCCAGGCCTGGAACCGCGCCTCACCTTGCTTTGTGTCGCTGACCCGCAACCCGGCAATCGCCCCAACGAAGCCCGCTGCGATGCACTCGGCCGGCTCTGGCTCGGCACCATGCAGAACAACATCGGTTTACAGGGCGAGGACTTGCCCATCGAGCGCCGCTCCGGTGGCTTGTTCCGCATTGATGCCGACGCACGGGTCACGCCGCTGCTCCGAGGGTTGGGCATTCCCAACACCCTATTGTGGAGCGATGACCTGACCCGCGTGTATTTCGCCGACAGCCTCGACCGCACGCTCTATCAACATGTCATTCGCACCGACGGTAGCCTCGAACCTGCGCAAGCCTGGTTCGGCCCCCACGAACGCGGCGGCCCGGATGGTTCGGCGATGGACGCGCAGGGCTATCTCTGGAACGCCCGATGGGACGGCAGCTGTCTGCTGCGATTAAGTCCCGAAGGCCATGTCGATCAAATCATTGAACTGCCGATCAGCCGCCCAACCAGCTGTGTGTTCGGCGGCGAAGACTTGAAAACCCTATACATCACCAGCGCCGCCAGCCCGCTTAACCATCCGTTGGACGGCGCGGTGCTATCGATTCGGCTCGATGTACCTGGAAAAACCTGTACCCGGTTTGCCGGATAAATCCCAATATATGAGACGTAAAATTATATATTGAGATTATTTGGTGGTCGGGTTTATAGTCGGCTCCATCAGTTACACGCACTCACACTTAAAAAAACAAAACAGGTGAAGTGATGCAGCGATTTTCTCAAAAGCTTTTCGGCCGGACATCGACAGATGCCCGGTTTTTGTCGTGCCTGAAAAAGGGAGTCTGGATTCATGGCTGAACCTCTTTCCTTGCCACCGGTGCCCGAGCCGCCGAAGGGCGAACGACTGAAAAACAAAGTCGTGCTGTTGACCGGTGCGGCTCAAGGCATCGGTGAAGCCATCGTCGCCACCTTTGTTTCCCAGCAAGCCAAGCTGATCATCAGCGATATCCAGGGCGAGAAAGTCGAAAAAGTCGCGGCCCATTGGCGGGACAAAGGTTTTGACGTCCAGGCGATCAAGGCTGACGTGTCCAGCCAGCAAGACCTGCACGCCATGGCCAGACTGGCCGTCGAACGTCACGGCCGGATCGACGTGTTGGTCAACTGCGCCGGGGTCAACGTGTTCCGCGATCCGCTGGAAATGACCGACGAAGACTGGCGCCGTTGCTTCGCCATCGACCTGGACGGCGCCTGGTATGGCTGCAAAGCCGTGTTGCCGCAGATGATCGAGCAGGGTATCGGCAGCATCATCAACATTGCCTCGACCCATTCCACCCACATCATTCCCGGTTGCTTCCCGTACCCGGTAGCCAAACACGGCTTGCTCGGCCTGACCCGCGCCCTCGGCATCGAGTACGCGCCGAAGGGCATTCGCGTCAACGCCATTGCGCCGGGCTACATCGAAACCCAACTGAACGTCGACTACTGGAACGGTTTTGCCGACCCACATGCTGAGCGTCAGCGGGCGTTTGACCTGCATCCACCGCGCCGCATCGGTCAGCCGATGGAAGTGGCGATGACTGCCGTATTCCTGGCCAGCGATGAAGCGCCATTCATCAATGCCTCATGCATCACCATCGATGGTGGTCGCTCGGTGATGTACCACGACTGAGTAAGTGGATTTCAGCGCGGAACTCCGTCTGAATTCCAATCATCATACGATATGACTATTCGCTTCACGGTTTGACCGCTGCATCGGCTTTCAAATAACGCTCAAAAAAAATAACAAGGAGTCAGCTTATGAATCGTCGTCGTGGGATCCGTTCCCTGTGCTGTGCCGCTTTGGCGGTCACGGCGGTCAGCCTGAGCAGTTCGCTGCTGGCGGCCGAGCAAGTGAAGATCGGTTTTCTGGTCAAGCAGGCGGAAGAGCCCTGGTTCCAGACCGAATGGGCTTTCGCTGAAAAGGCCGGGAAAGAGAAGGGCTTCACCGTGATCAAGATCGCCGTGCCTGACGGCGAGAAAACCCTCTCGGCCATCGACAGCCTGGCGGCCAACGGCGCCAAGGGCTTCGTCATTTGCCCGCCGGACGTCGGCCTCGGCCCGGCCATCGTGGCCAAGGCCAAGCTCAACGGTTTGAAAGTGATGGCGGTCGATGACCGGTTTGTCGATGCCAACGGCAAGTTCATGGAAGACGTGCCTTACCTCGGCATGGCGGCTTTCGAAGTCGGCCAGAAACAGGGTGCCGCCATGGCCACCGAAGCTAAAAAGCGCGGCTGGGACTGGAAAGAAACCTACGCGGTGATCAACACCTTCAACGAACTCGACACCGGCAAGAAACGCACCGACGGTTCGGCCAAGGCGCTGGAAGATGCGGGCTTCCCGAAAGACCACATTCTCTACACCGCACAGAAAACCCTCGACGTACCGGGCAGCATGGACGCCACCAACTCGGCGCTGGTGAAACTGCCCAGCGGTGCGAAAAACCTGATCATCGGCGGCATGAACGACAACACCGTGCTCGGCGGCGTGCGCGCCACCGAAAGCGCCGGGTTTGCGGCGGCCAACGTGATCGGCATCGGCATCAACGGCACCGACGCCATCGGCGAACTGAAAAAGCCTAACAGCGGCTTCTTCGGCTCAATGCTGCCTAGCCCGCACATCGAGGGCTACAACACTGCGGCGATGATGTATGAGTGGGTGACCACCGGCAAAGAACCGCCGAAATACACCGCCATGGACGACGTGACACTGATCACGCGTGAAAACTTCAAGCAGGAACTGGAAAAGATCGGCCTGTGGAACTGAAGGCCGGTTGATTTCATCGGCGGCCCTGGCGACGGGGCTGCCTGATCTGTGTGATGAGGTGGTTATGCAAGCGCAAACACAAACACAAGAACACCGCGGCGACAGCTTGCGCTTCAACGGGATCGGCAAGACCTTTCCTGGCGTGAAGGCGCTGGACGGCATCAGCTTCGTCGCTCATCCGGGGCAGGTTCATGCCTTGATGGGCGAGAACGGCGCGGGCAAATCGACGCTGCTGAAAATCCTCGGCGGCGCCTACATCCCGAGCAGCGGCGATCTGCAGATCGGCGAGCAGACGATGGTCTTCAAGTCCACCGCCGACAGCATCGCCAGCCGCGTGGCGGTGATCCACCAAGAGCTGCACCTGGTCCCGGAAATGACCGTGGCGGAGAACCTGTTCCTCGGTCACTTACCGGCGAGTTTCGGTCTGATCAATCGCGGCGCCTTGCGCCAGCAAGCATTGGCCTGCCTCAAGGGCCTGGCGGATGAAATCGATCCGCAAGAGAAAGTCGGACGGCTGTCCCTCGGCCAGCGGCAACTGGTGGAAATCGCCAAGGCGTTGTCCCGTGGTGCCCATGTGATTGCGTTCGACGAACCGACCAGCAGCCTCTCGGCCCGAGAGATTGATCGTTTGATGGCGATCATTGGGCGGCTGCGGGACGAAGGCAAAGTGGTGCTCTACGTCTCTCATCGAATGGAAGAAGTGTTCCGCATTTGCAACGCGGTGACGGTGTTCAAGGACGGCCGCTTCGTGCGCACGTTCGAGAACATGAGCGAACTGACCCACGACCAATTGGTGACCTGCATGGTCGGTCGCGACATTCAGGACATCTACGATTACCGCCCACGCCAGCGAGGTGCAGTGGCGATGAAGGTCGACGGGTTGCTCGGGCCGGGCCTGCGTGAGCCGGTAAGTTTCGAGGTGCACAAAGGCGAGATCCTCGGATTGTTTGGCCTGGTAGGGGCAGGGCGCACCGAGTTGTTCCGGATGCTCAGCGGGCTGACGCGCAACACCGCCGGACGCCTGGAGCTGCGCGGTCATGAACTGAAACTGCGTTCACCGCGGGATGCGATTGCCGCCGGGATTTTGCTGTGCCCCGAGGACCGCAAGAAGGAGGGCATCATGCCGCTCTCCAGCGTCGCCGAGAACATCAACATCAGCGCCCGTGGCGCCCATTCCACCTTCGGTTGCCTGTTGCGCGGCCTCTGGGAAAAGGGCAACGCCGACAAGCAGATCGCCGCGCTTAAAGTGAAGACGCCCAGTGCGTCGCAGAAAATCATGTACCTGTCCGGCGGCAATCAGCAGAAGGCCATTCTCGGTCGCTGGCTGTCGATGCCGATGAAAGTCCTGCTGCTCGACGAGCCGACTCGCGGCATCGACATCGGTGCGAAAGCCGAGATCTACCAGATCATCCACAGTCTCGCTGAAAGCGGCATCGCGGTGATCGTGGTGTCCAGCGACTTGATGGAAGTCATGGGCATTTCCGACCGCATCCTGGTGCTCTGCGAAGGCGCGCTGCGCGGTGAACTGTCCCGCGACGAAGCGAATGAATCCAACTTGCTGCAACTGGCTTTGCCACGCCAACGCGCTGATGGCGTGGCGAACTGAGAGGTGACTATGATGACAATCCAAAACAACCCCTGCCGACCCCGCGCAAACCTCTGGACCTGCGGCGTTTTCTTGATGACTGGGTGATGCTGCTGGCGGCCATCGCGATCTTCCTGGCGTGTACCTTGCTGATCGACAACTTCCTGTCGCCGCTGAACATGCGTGGCCTGGGGCTGGCGATTTCCACCACCGGGATTGCCGCGTGCACGATGTTGTATTGCCTGGCGTCCGGGCATTTCGACTTGTCGGTGGGCTCGGTGATTGCCTGCGCCGGCGTGGTCGCGGCGGTGGTGATGCGCGACACCGACAGCGTGTTCCTCGGTGTTGTCGCTGCGCTGTTCATGGGCCTGATTGTCGGGTTGATCAACGGGATTGTGATCGCCAAGTTGCGGGTCAATGCGTTAATCACCACGCTGGCGACCATGCAGATCGTCCGTGGTCTGGCGTACATTTTTGCCAACGGTAAAGCGGTGGGCGTGTCGCAGGAGCAGTTCTTCGTATTCGGCAACGGCCAGTTGTTCGGCGTGCCGGTACCGATCCTGATCACCATCGTCTGCTTCCTGTTTTTCGGTTGGCTGCTGAACTACACCACCTACGGGCGCAACACCATGGCCATCGGCGGTAACCAGGAAGCGGCGCTGCTGGCCGGGGTGAACGTTGATCGGACCAAAATCATCATCTTCGCCGTGCACGGTTTGATCGGGGCGTTGGCCGGGGTGATTCTCGCCTCGCGCATGACCTCGGGCCAGCCGATGATTGGCCAGGGTTTTGAACTGACGGTGATCTCCGCCTGTGTGTTGGGCGGGGTGTCGTTGAGTGGCGGGATCGGCATGATTCGGCATGTGATTGCCGGGGTGTTGATTCTGGCGATCATCGAAAATGCGATGAACCTGAAGAACATCGATACGTTTTATCAGTATGTGATTCGCGGTTCGATCCTGTTGCTGGCGGTGGTGATTGACCGACTGAAACAACGCTAAATAAATTCACCTGCCTCACACAAAATGTGTGGGGGCAGGAGGTCCAGTGTGGGAGCGGGCTTGCTCGCGAAAGCGTCGGCACATTCAATATTGATGTGTCAGACAGACCGCTTTCGCGAGCAAGCCCGCTTCCACATTTGATCTGTGATCGTTCCCGCCTTCCGTCACCTCCCTCAAAAAATTCCTTGCTCGCCCGACCCTGTTTCGGTTATCACTTTGTACATGATTAGACAGGTTCGATTTGACAAGAAACAACGGGTGGTCGACGAACTCATCCGGCGCATCGAAAGCGGCCTCATGGAGGACGGTTTTCTGTTGCCGGGCGAGCATCAGTTGGCTCAAGAATTCAAGGTCAGCCGCGGCACGCTGCGTGAAGCCCTGGCCGAACTGAAGAGGCGCAACTACATCGCCACGCAAAGCGGAGTCGGCTCCATCGTCACCTTCGACGGTGTGGTGCTCGATCAGCGCAGTGGTTGGGCCCAGGCCCTGGCGGACAGCGGGGCGCTGATCAATACCGAAGTGCTGCGGCTCGAGGCGGTCACTCGTCCTGACTTGCTGCCGCGGTTCGGCACCGAGAAGTTCATCACCCTTGATCGTCGTCGCCGTTCCAACGACGGCACGCTGGTGTCCCTCGAACGTTCACTGATGCCCGCCACCGGAGGCCTGGAAAGCCTGCCGCGGGTTGGCCTGATTGATAACTCGCTGACCATCACCCTGGCTGCCTACGGCTACATCGGCGAACGCGGTGATCAGTGGATCGGCGCCGAGCCGTTGAGTGCCGAAGACGCCGACCTGCTCGGTCGTCCGCACGGCACGGTATTCCTCAAGGCCCTGCGCACCACGTACGACCGTCAGGGCCGGTTTATGGAACAGGTCGAAAGCCTGCTCGACCCGGTGCATTTTCGTTTGCACCTGCAATTTGGAGAGTCAAAGTGACCGCGCTCAACCGTGCCTTGGGCGCGTTCTATGGCCTGGCGTTAGGCGACGCCCTGGGCATGCCGACCCAATCCCTGAGCCGTGCCGAAATCAAGGCGCGCTTCGGCGAAATCACTGACCTGGAAGATGCCGGTCCCGATCAACCAATCGCCGCCAACATGCCCAAAGGCTCGATCACCGACGACACCGAACAGGCGATCCTGGTCGGTCAGTTGCTGATTGAGGATGAAGGCCGGATCGAACCGGCCGTGCTCGCCCAGCGGCTGATCGAGTGGGAAGCCGAGATGCAGGCCAAGGGCTCGCAGGATTTGCTCGGCCCTTCGACCAAACGCGCGATCGAGATGATTCTCGCCGGTCATTCGCCGGAAGAGGCGGGGCGCTACGGCACCACCAATGGCGCAGCGATGCGCATCACCCCGGTCGGGATCGCGGCGGATGTCGCCGATCCGCAGCGCTTCATTAAAGCCGTGGTGCAAGCCTGCCAAGTCACCCACAACACCACGCTGGGGATTTCCAGTGCGGCGGCGGTGGCGGCGGTGGTCTCGGCCGGCATCAATGGCATGGACCTGGGCGAGGCTTTGAACCTGGGCATGCAGATCGCCCAGCAAGCTGAAAGCCATGGTCACTGGGTCGCTGGCGGACGTATCGCCTCGCGGATCAGTTGGGCGCGGACCATCAGCGTCGACAGCGACAAGGCCTTGTTGGCGGACTTGCTGTACGACGTGATCGGCACCTCGGTGGCTTCGCAGGAATCGGTGGTGGTCTCGTTTGCCCTGGCCCAGCAAGTGGCCATTGGCGAGATGAACGCCTTCGAAGCGGTGTGCATGGCTGCCAGTCTGGGCGGCGACACCGACACCATTGCGGCGATTCTTGGCGCAATGCTTGGGGCTTGTCTGGGGCTTGAGAGTTGGCCGGTGGCGATGATCGACGAGATCAAAGCCGTGAATGGTCTGGAGCTTGAACCGTTGGTGAAAGGCCTGTTGGCTTTGCGCTGACCGGGCTGACGCCTTCGCGAGCAAGCCCGCTCCCACATTTGATCTGTGCACGACACAAATCCCCTGTGGGAGCGGGCTTGCTCGCGAAGGGCGCGCCGCCGATCTGATTTTTTACCCGCAACGGAAAGCACGAAGACGGCCAGGACTGCCGGGATGTGATGTCGACTTCCGAAACTGCCCACAACCAAAACAATGGCAACAGGAGCATCCAACATGAGTTCATCGAACGCCGGGCCAAGCGCCGGGCAACTGGAAACCCGCGGTATCGAGCCGGTGCCGGAAAGCGAGTGCAACGGTCATCCGCTGCAACTGTTCTGGGTCTGGTTCGCCGCCAATATTTCAATCCTCGGCCTGCCGTTGGGCGCGACCCTCGTGGCCTTTCGCGGGTTGGCCATTTGGCAGGCGATCATCGTCGCAATCCTTGGTGCAGCCGGTTCGTTCGCGGTGGTCGGGATCATCTCCATCGCCGGCCGTCGTGGTCGCGCACCGAGTCTGACCCTGTCACGAGCGATCTTCGGCGTGCGCGGCAACATCGGCCCGACCGTGGTCTCGCTGATGTCCCGCCTGGGTTGGGAAACGGTCAACACCACCACCGCCGCGTTCGTGTTGTTGTCGTTGTGCTCGATCCTGTTCGGTTCGCCTGTAGAAGCCAAAAGCGCACCCGTGCTGACGCTGATCTTCATTGCGATTTTCGTCCTGTTGACCCTGTCGGTGTCTGGCCTGGGCCACGCTACGTTGTTGGTGATCCAGAAGTGGGCGACCTATGTGTTCGGCGCGCTGAACATTGTGGTCGGCGGTTTCCTCTGCGCGACCATCGACTGGAGCGCGGTGTTCAACGCCACGCCGGCACCACTGAGTGCAATGATCATCGGCGTCGGCACCATGGCGGCCGGCACTGGGATTGGCTGGGCCAACGCTGGCGCGGACATGTCGCGCTATCAGCACCGCAGCGTCAAAGCCGTGCGCCTGGTGGCCTCGGCCGCATTCGGTGCGGGGATTCCGCTGGTGCTGCTGATCACCCTCGGCGGCTTGCTCTCGGTGGGCAATAACGACCTGGCCCAAGCCACTGACCCGATCATCGCGATCCGCGACATGCTGCCGACCTGGATGGCCGTGCCGTACCTGATCACCGCGTTCGGCGGGTTGCTGCTGTCGAACAACCTGTCGGTGTACTCCGCCGGTTTGACCACGCTGACCCTCGGCCTGAAGGTCAAGCGGGTGTACGCAGTGGTGGTTGATATCGTCGCGATCTTCGCCGGCTCGATCTACTTCATGCTGATTGCCGACAGTTTCTACGGTCCGTTCATCACCTTCATTTCCCTGCTGGCAGTGCCCATCACCGCGTGGGTCGGGATCTTCGTGGTCGACCTGATTCATCGTCATTACTACAGCCCCAAAGACTTGCTGGACGTCAGCCCGAGCAGCGCCTACTGGTATCGCGGCGGCATCGAATGGCGCGCCTTCGGTGCGTGGGCATTCGCGATTGTGCTGGGTTTCAGCTTCACCACCATCGGCACCACTGCAGAAAACATCTGGTTCCGCGGCTTCCTGTCCGACTCCTGGCTGGGCCATAACGGCCTCGGCTGGATCGTGACCTTCCTGGTGGCCGGCGGGATTTACTTTGTACTCGGCGGGGCCAAGGATCGTCGCGCTGCACTGATTGAGAACGCTCATGCCTAAGCTGTTGCACACCGGCCAGGTCATCATCGACCTGGTCATGGCCGTGGATAAACTGCCTCAGGCGGGCGGCGACGTGTTGGCGCAATCCGCCAGTTTCGAAGCCGGCGGCGGGTTCAACGTGATGGCTGCGGCCCAGCGTAATGGCTTGCCGGTGGTCTACCTAGGTCGCCATGGCACCGGGCGTTTTGGCGACCTGGCCCGGGAGGCGATGAGGACCGAAGGCATTCGGATCGGCATCACTCACAGCGCCGAGCGCGATACCGGATTGTGCGTCGCGGTGACCGACGCCTCGGCTGAGCGCAGTTTCATTTCCTACATCGGCGCTGAAGGCGAAGTGACTGCTGAAGATTTGGCCAGCGTGCCGGCCGAGGTGGGTGACTATGTCTACGTCAGTGGCTACAGCCTGCTGCATAGCGGCAAGGCCCAGGCGCTGGTGGATTGGGTGCTGGGTTTGCCGAAGGGGATCAACGTGGTGTTCGATCCGGGACCGTTGGTGGATTCGCCGGATGAACCATTGATGCAAGCCTTGCTGGCGCGTATCGATTTGTGGACCAGCAACGGCGTCGAGGCGCTGAAGTTTACCGGCGCGCCAAACATCGCCGAGGCGTTGGATCGGTTGGTCGATCATCTGCCGGCCGAGGTGTTGATGGTGGTGCGCGATGGGCCGCAGGGCTGCTGGATCAGCCAGCGTGGCGAGCGTCAGCACGTGCCGGGGTTCAAGGTTGATGCGGTGGACAGCAACGGTGCCGGGGATGCCCATGCTGGGGTGTTTGTGGCCGGGTTGGCGCAAGGGTTGGCGGCGGTTGAGGCGGCACGGCGGGCAAATGCGGCGGCGGCTTTGGCCGTTACACGGTGGGGGCCGGCGACTTCGCCGGGGGCTGCTGAAGTGGATGCGTTGATCCGTAAGACTTTTGGTGATTGAACCGACGTCTTCGCGGGCAAGCCTCGCTCCTACAGGGGATCGCGTATATCCGTAGGAGCGAGGCTTGCCCGCGAAGGGGCCTTCAAACCCAACACAAATCCTGACCGTCAGCCAGCCTTGCGCAACGCCTCTATCAGCTCTTGCTTACGCATCCCCGACCGCCCCGGAATCTTCTTCGCCCGGGCTTCTTTCATCAAACTGTCGACGGTTTGCGTGTCCCGCGAAGCCTTGCTGTTACGCGAATGACCTTCACGGCTGGCCACCGCCCGACGGGACGACTCTTTACGATCTTCAGATTTGGCACTTGCCGGTTTCCTGCGCCCGGAACCACCGGCCCGTTCGCCGCCGCCCGACTGCTTGTTCACCGTCGCCCAGGCCCGGGCTTCGGCCTCATCCTTCGAAACACCTTTGTGTTCGTAGCTTTCTTCAATGTGCTCGGCCTTGCGTTTTTGCTCGGCGGTGTATTTGTCTTTGCTTCCACGAGGCATGGGATTTCTCCTTGCATCAGCAGATGATTTTCAATGTAGGAGCCGCCGCAGGCTGCGATCTGTTGATCTTCAAAATCAACAGATCGCAGCCTGCGGCAGCCCCTACATGATTAACGATCACACGATCACTTTGCTCAGCTATCGAGCTTGCGCGCCGCCTCAACCCCCGCCGCGCTGAGTTTGATCGGCAAGCTCAGTGAATGCTCGCCAGCCTCGTTACAGGTCACATGACCATGGTGGATCAGTCCGCGATCCTGCAAAGCGGCGAGGGTATTGGCCACGACTTTCTCCCCCCGGTAATTGTCCAGGACCTCCTTGCCCAAACCGCTTGGGTGGGCGTGCAACAGACGGGTCAGGACTTCTTTTTCCAGGTTTTTATCGACGTTCATGGTTACCTCTTTCATGGATGTGGATAGGGTGTTGCGGTACTCGCGTCGGCGAACTATTGGTCGGCACCTTCGGAATCCGAACCACTGGTTGTGGTTTTCGAGCCGATACCGCTGCCAGCGTTATCGGGTGTCTGGGTGTCCGGCATGTTCATCCCGCCTTGACGGCCGGCGTCGCTGCCCTGGAGTCGCGGGTCAGTGCCCGTGGCGGGAGGTTGGTTGATCAATGGTACGCCTGAGCCATCGGTGTTCATGCCGGGGGCACTGTTGATGGCGGGGGCGCGGGGTGCCGGGGTCGGATCGGTAGGGCCGGTCCCTGCTGCGGTGGCGGATGCGGCGAAAACCGCGGGGCAGAGCAGGGCGCTGAATACGAAAGCGGTCAACCTTGACGAGATCATAGGGCTTCTCCAGTGATTGGAATCCTTACCTGTCGTTGGTCTGCCCTATGATCGGATTGGTGCCTGAGGAACGACGAACGGTCTAGATCGCCGTCGCCGTTTTGACGTTGAATCGACGCCAGAGCAGACGACCCACGGTGATCAGCCAGTTAAAAAGCGCGACTGCCAATACCGTGAGCAGCAACGTCGCCATGCCCTGTTCAACGATGATTTTCCCGGCCAGCAACGGAAAGCCGAACACGCCGATGAAGTAAGAAAGACTGAACAGCAACAGCGCCTGCGAGGTGGTGCCAGACGGTGCTTCATTAGCCGCCAGTCCGTTGATCACCGAGTAAGTCAGGCCATAACCGACCCCGAGCATGATCGCCGCCAACAGATAACTGAATCCGCTGTGCACACCAAACGCGAACATCACAATCGAACCCAGCATCAACCCCGACAGCAGGCACGACGCCCACAGCGGATCGCGCTTGACCACATAGCCTGCAATCAACATCCGACTGCTGATCGCCGCACTCATGAAGCCCAGAAAGAACAACGAGTAGTCCAGCGATCGCGCAGCGGCGTAACTGGTCTGGAAACTCGACAGGCCGCCAAATACGCAACCACCGAGGCCGACCATGATGATCGCAAACACCGCGCGCGAGCCGAGCACTTGGGTGGTCGCCTGCCAGCTGATTCTCGCGGCGGACGTGGCTTGCGTGCTTTGCAATCGCGCGCCGAGACGCCAGAACAGCACCACGCCGATCAGGCTGGCCAGCGCTGCCAGGTAAAATGCCGCTGTCACCGGATAGCCCAACGCGCTGGCGGCGCGACCCAGCAACGGGCCGCTGCCAATGCCGGTCATCATGCTGCCCGACAGCAACGCAAAGTATTTAGCTCGTTGGGACGGCGTGACCAGGCTCGCCACAATGATCGGCCCCAAGGTGTAGAACACGCCCCAGCCGAGCCCCAGCAACAGACCGAAAAACAGCAGCAAGTTACCGAAGCCCGGTGTCAGCGCGAAGCCCAGGCTCGCCGCCACCAGCAATAGACCGAACAGGGCGATCGAACGCGCTGCACCGAGCAGGTCCGATAGATGCCCGGAGACAATCACCGCCGCAAAAGTGCTGAGCATTGCCGCCGAAATCACGCTGCCGGCGTCATGCTCATTGCCACCCCGGGAACCGATCAACAGCGAGAGCAAAAACGTCGCGCCATAGGACAGCGACAGCAGGTAACTGGCGAGGCAAAACAGGCCGAACAACTTGCTTGAGACCTGGGGTGGGGCGGTAGACATGAGGCGGTTCCTTGACCAGATAAATGAGCGCTTCATCTATCTACCATGCAAGTCGCCGATGTTAGGTCCGAGGTTGCCGATTTCAGGGTTAGCGCGGACCGGAGTAAGGGGTTCAGCAGACGCCGATTTCTTCCTTGAACAGTTCCATGAAACCCTTGAGCCGTTGATGGCGAGTCTGCGCCAGGCGTTGGCCTGTGGTCGTCTGGAAACCGTCCGCCAGGTGCAGCAGCTTGGTCTGGAAATGATCGAGGCAAAAGCGCTTGTCGTCGTAGTCCCGCGCCTTGGCTTCCGGGTCTTGCGGGTCGTACAGCGCACTGCCCATGCGCCCGGCGATATAGAACGTTCTGGCGACACCGAGCATGCCGAGGGAATCGAGACGGTCGGCGTCCTGCACTATTTTGGCTTCGAGGGTGGTCGGGGCGATGTTGGCGGAAAAGCTGTGGGCTTCGATGGCGTGGGCGACGGCAGCGATTTTTGTGTTTGGCCAATCCAGTGTCGTCAGTAGCGTTGCGGCTTTTTCTGCTGCCAATCGAGACGCCTGGGAACGCAGGGGCGAGTTCTTTTCCACCGCCACGCAATCGTGCAGCAACACCGACGCCAGCAGCACTTCCAGATCTCCGCCTTCTTGCCCATGAAGCGTGCGTACGTTGTGCCATACCCGCTGCAAGTGCGACAGGTCGTGGGCGCCGTCCTCCGAGGGTTCCAGCGCGTGGGGCAGCAACTTGGCGGCGAGGGTGGAGAGTGGCGCAAAAGCAGTGTCGTTCATAAGCATCCTTGCAGGCGTTCCTGAATTTGAAACACATGATACTTCTGTGGCGAGGGGATTTATCCCCGCTGGGGCGCGAAGCGGCCTTGAAAAATGGGACTGCTGCGCAGTCCAACGGGGATAAATCCCCTCGCCACTGGGTTCTCATCAGGTTTGGAGTGTGACGAGCGCCGATTGCCGCCTTAGTATGGCGTTTTCAACTTCTGACAAGGCACGTCCATGACGATCGAGATCCGCCCGGCGACCCCCAGCGATGCACCGCAAATTCTCGCGTTCATCACTGAACTGGCCGACTACGAACGTGCCCGCCACGAAGTCATCGCCAGCGTTGCCGACATCGAGCGCAGCCTGTTCAGCGAAGGCGCCACCGCCCACGGCCTGATCTGCCTGCGGGACGGTTTACCGATTGGTTTTGCGGTGTTCTTCTTCAGCTATTCCACCTGGCTCGGCAGCAATTGCCTGTACCTCGAAGACCTCTACATCACCCCCGAACAACGCGGCGGTGGCGCCGGCAAAACGTTGCTGCGCCACTTGGCAAAAATCGCCTGCGCCAATGATTGCGGGCGTTTTGAATGGAGCGTGCTGGACTGGAACAAACCGGCCATCGACTTCTACAAATCCCTCGGCGCGCAACCACAGGAAGAGTGGGTGCGGTATCGGATGGATGGGACGGTGCTCCGGGAATTTGCCGAAGGTGGATGATGGCAATCTGATGATTTTGTTGTGCCGACCGCTCTAGTCCGGAATTGTGCGCGCCTTTTGCGCGCTCACGGACGACACTTGCAATGCATTTGGCACTCTATCTCCACGCCCGTGGAGTCTTCGCCGTGAGCGACATGGCTATCTCCCCGCCATTACTTATAACTCATGAGCAAGGAGCTTTGACTTGAGTGGAAAACCCGCCGCGCGTGTAACCGACCCTACCGCGTGCCCATTGCCAGGCCATGGCACCAACCCGATCGCTTCTGGCTCCCCGGACGTATTCTCGCCGCCGCCCGCATGACCGACAAATCCGCCTGCGGTAGCCCGATTACCGGCGCGGTGTCCGGCACGGTGTTCATCAACGGTCTCAACGCCGCCACCCTCGACAGCACCGGTGGTCACGGCAACGTGGTAATCGGTGGCTCCGGGACTGTGATTATTGGCCAGAGTGGCGGCGGGGCTGCGTTTAGTGGGTTGTTGCCGATGCCGGTGCATTTCACTGACAGGCTACAGGTGGTTAACGAGGCCTCTGGAGAACCTATCCCCGATCATCCTTATGCGATCCAGCGAGGTGATGGGCGTATTGAACATGGCATCACCGATGAGCAAGGCTTTACCCATATGGTCAGCTCTCATTTGCCAGATTCCATAAAACTATTTGTAGAGTGACTGACATGGAAGTTGCAAATCCTGACCTTAAAAATTGCACGAAACTGGCGGCGAGTCATGACTTGACCTGCAAGACTGACCAAACCCCAAAGACAGCTGCGGTGAGTGTCAAAAAGGTAGTAGTGTTTTTCATTGGTGGTGCTGGTGATAAAGAACAGTACTATGTGAGTCAACCACCTCACGGTAATGTGACCACTGCACAAGTTCAGTTGCCAAAAAAATTGAGCGATGTGCAAATGGCGAAAGTGGATTCGGTGTATCTGAGCTATAAAGATGTACGTGGAAAGAAAGATATAGATAAGTATGTGGTGCGCCACTTGGCGGGTGATAAGTCAATTCATATAAGTATTGTTGGTCATAGTCTTGGTGGGTGGAATGGCGCCCATCTGTCAACCATACTCAAGGAGCAAGGTTACACAGTTAAGTCCTTGGTCACACTTGATCCTGTTGGTGGAGGGTTAGGGGTTTGGCTAATTTCAGATATATACGTTACTACCCCAAAGCCTTGTACGGAGTTCTGGATAAATATATTGGCCGCTCCGGCGAAGCCTAATCAGTCCGATGATATAGCCGACGACGGGGAGCGATGGAAAATGAGTGCTGGTCCAGATGTCAATGTGTCGGTAAATGCCAATCACGAATCTGCGGGCGCCATGTTCAGAGCAAAGGTCCTTGGAGAGAAGTCGGCATGTGATCTTATCGCTGAAAGAATGATCAATTACCTGGAGTCGTGAAATGAGAATGCTGCTTGTGATCCTTGTTTTGACTTCGTGTATTTCGTGCGCAAAGAGAGCGCCTTTGCCGGAATCCGATCTTGAGTTTATTTCCGTTGGTAGAAGTGAGGAAAGTGCCCTTTTGGATGTTCGCTTTAGTTCGAATACTGATCTCTTGCGTTTCTTTGAGGAAAAAGCTGGTCAAAATCAGGTGGGTGACACTTTGATCTGTTCATTGGATAAAAATGGACACTTCGATACCAAGCAGGATCTGGTCCGATATCTTGAAGGAGAAGTGGCTGAGGTGGAGAGTGAGACTTCAGGGGAAAGCATTTTTACTCGGCTGAGGTTTTCGCAGTGTATACCCCGGATGGCGGAACTCTGAGTAAGTTTATTAGCAAGGAGCAGTTATTGAGTGTGTTGGGCGTGCGTGAAGATTTGGCTTGTAAATTCAGGACTGCCGCCTATTCCTACGGTCCTTATTATTCAAATCCTATGAAGGTTCCCGCTTCTGCTTTTACTCATGCCATTGAACAGAAACGTGAGCAATGAAGATAAGGTATTCGAGGTTGTTTTTGATTGCCGGGTTTGTGTTGTGTTCGTCCTGCCTGCATCTCGACGTTCCACCTGCCAGGCTTGAGTTTGTCTCGATCAATCATGCATTTTCTTCCTTGTACGATCTGCGTTTCACCTCTGACCGAAACCTCATCGATTTGTACGAAGTGCATGGACAGAGAGGCCAGATTGGAACCTCGATTCATTGCTCGCTGAATGGTGACCTGAATTTTTCCGTCGAACATCAGATCGCTCTCGAAGCTTCGGGGACGGTCAGTGAAATGCGTTTGATCGAAGGCGACCGCCGGTATGAGATGTTTGCAAGGATCAACCTGAAGAATCACGCCCTCAACGACGGCCGGGAGTGGGTCAGGCCCGTTGAGTTGGTGCAGATCCTCAAACCGAAGGAATACATTCCATGCACGGTGGTGATCACCGCGTTTCCGTATGTCGCCTATTATTCGAGAGTCATGTACATCCCCACGTCGCGATTCATTGCCCAGTTGGAAAACCCTCGTGTGGCACCGTCGCGTGTCTCGCTTAAACCCTCTGACCAACCGCGTTCATTGCTGCCACTTGCGTCGGTGTGCATCGTGCGCTGGCGCTATGAACTGGCGCTGGGATATGACCAGATCGACAGTCTCGGGCTCTGCAGTGATGTGCCCTACGCCGGCATGCTGGCCTCGTTCGCACCGAGCAAGACGAAGTTGCGGATTATTTCAGGTTCAGAGGAAACCCCGGCACCCTTTGCGGCGTACACCATCATTCGCGGTGACGGACGTCTGGAACCCGGAATAACTGACGAGAAAGGCCGTACGCATGAGGTCGGATCCACTGAGCACGAAACATTGAGGGTGATCATCAACAAGAATCTTGACGTCGTTGAACGTTGGAATCCATGGACTAATTCCATCCCATAATATGGGAGTGATATTTATATATTGAGATTTTCCCGCGTCCGGGTTTATAGTCCAGCTCACTCACTGCCAAAAACAAAACAGGTGAAGCGATGCTGGCGCAATTGATCGCGCTCGATTGGGGGACAACCTCATTACGTGCTTACAAACTCGCCGCGGGTGGCCAGGTGCTGGAACAGCGTTCGCTGTCGTCCGGCATCATGCAATTGCCACGCACGCCGCGAATCATCAACGGCCAGGAATGCACCAACGGTTTTGAACTGGCGTTCGATGAGGCCTGCGGTGACTGGCTCGATGCCCAACCCGATTTGCCGGTGATTGCCTGCGGCATGGTCGGCAGCGCCCAGGGCTGGCGCGAAGCAGCCTACTGCGACACGCCGGCAAACGTTGCCAATCTCGGAACTTCCCTACAAACCGTTCGCAGTCTTCGCGGTGTCGATGTGCACATCGTGCCGGGTGTGATTCAGCGTTCGCGTCTGCCGAACGTGATGCGCGGCGAAGAAACCCAGGTCCTTGGCGTGTTGCAGAATCTGCCGAGCGGGGCGGGCAACGATCTGTTGATCGGTTTGCCGGGCAGCCATTCGAAATGGGTCGAAGTGGCCGATGGCTGCATCGTTCATTTCGACACCTTCATGACCGGCGAAGTCTTCGCCGTGCTCAGTGAACACAGCATTCTCGGGCGCACCCAGCAACAGGGCGCGTCGTTCGATGGCCCGGCGTTTGACCGTGGTGTGCAAGTGGCCTTGTCGGCGGACGGCGAGATCGGGCCGCTGTCGACGTTATTCAGCGCCCGCAGCCTCGGGCTGACCGGCGAACTCAGCGCCACGGCCCAGCCGGACTATCTGTCCGGCCTGTTGATCGGCCATGAACTGTCGGCCCTGGCCAACGTTCAGCGGCGCCGACGCAACAGCGTGCACCTGCCCTCGATCATTCTTATTGG
This sequence comes from Pseudomonas sp. TH15, assembly GCF_016651105.1. Taxonomy (GTDB): domain Bacteria; phylum Pseudomonadota; class Gammaproteobacteria; order Pseudomonadales; family Pseudomonadaceae; genus Aquipseudomonas. Next base: position 242,987 of record NZ_JAEKEL010000002.1, on the reverse strand, counting down.
TAATTCACAACTCTGTGCCCGCTACAGCCGGGCCCTCGACGCTTGCGGCTTTGCCCGAGTGACGCTGGCCGAGCAAGCCACCGAGCACGGGTTGTGGCAACTGGCGGTTGCCGCCGGACTGATCAAACACAACCCATCCCGTTAAACCTGACTGGAGGTCTGACATGCTCAAGCAAGCCCTGGCGCAAAACGGCCTGATCGCGATTCTGCGTGGCCTGCGCCCGCAAGAAGCAGCGGCCATCGGAAACGTCCTATATGCCGCCGGATTTCGCGTCATCGAAGTGCCGCTTAATTCCCCCGAGCCGTACGAAAGTATCCGCATCCTGCGCAGCACCTTGCCCGCCGATTGCCTGATCGGCGCAGGCACAGTGCTGACGCCGGAACAGGTCGAGCTAGTGAAAGCGGCGGGCGGCCAGGTGATCGTCATGCCTCATAGCGATCCGAAGGTATTGCGCGCAGCGAAAGCGGCGGGGCTCTATCTGTCGCCGGGCGTGGCGACGCCGACTGAAGCCTTTGCTGCATTGGCCGAAGGCGCGGATGTGCTGAAGATGTTCCCGGCCGAGCAGATGGGCCCAGCCGTAGTGAAGGCCTGGCTCGCCGTGTTGCCTGCCGGAACCATTTTGGCGCCGGTCGGCGGGATTACGCCGGACAACATGCAGGTGTTTATTGACGCTGGCGTCAAAGGCTTTGGTCTCGGTTCCGGGTTGTTCAAACCGGGCATGACGCCTGAAGACGTCGCGGTAAATGCCAAGGCCTACGTCGCGGCATGGAACGCTCTGCGTTAAGACTTTTTGGCGCCGAGCGCGCTGCATCTAATAAGAGAGGCAAAAGATGAAAATCACCAAACTGACCACCTTCATCGTCCCGCCACGCTGGTGCTTCCTCAAGATCGAAACCGACGAAGGCGTGACCGGTTGGGGCGAGCCCGTGGTCGAGGGCCGCGCCCACACGGTTGCGGCTGCCGTCGAGGAATTGTCCGACTACCTGATCGGCAAAGACCCACGCAACATCGAAGATATCTGGACCGTGCTGTACCGCGGCGGCTTCTACCGCGGCGGCGCGATCCACATGAGCGCCCTGGCCGGTATCGACCAGGCGTTGTGGGACATCAAGGGCAAAGCCTTGGGCGTCTCGGTCAGTGACTTGCTGGGCGGCCAGGTGCGCGACAAGATCCGCGTCTATTCGTGGATCGGCGGCGACCGCCCGGCAGACACCGCGCGTGCAGCGAAAGAAGCGGTCGAGCGCGGTTTCACTGCGGTGAAAATGAACGGCACTGAAGAGCTGCAATTCCTCGACTCCTTCGAGAAAGTCGATCTGGCCCTGGCCAACGTCGCCGCCGTGCGTGACGCGGTCGGCCCGAACGTCGGCATCGGCGTCGACTTCCATGGCCGGGTCCACAAACCCATGGCCAAGGTGCTGATGAAGGAACTTGATCCGTACAAATTGATGTTCATCGAAGAGCCGGTGCTCAGCGAAAACTACGAAGCGTTGAAGGAACTGGCGCCGCTGACCAGCACCCCGATTGCCCTCGGTGAGCGGTTGTTCTCCCGTTGGGATTTCAAACGGGTGCTCAGCGAAGGCTACGTCGACATCATTCAGCCCGATGCGTCCCACGCCGGTGGCATCACCGAAACCCGCAAGATCGCCAACATGGCCGAAGCCTACGATGTGGCGCTGGCGCTGCATTGCCCATTGGGCCCGATCGCGCTCGCGGCGTGCCTGCAACTGGACGCGGTTTGCTACAACGCATTCATCCAGGAACAGAGCCTGGGCATCCACTACAACGAGAGCAACGACCTGCTGGATTACGTCAAGGATCCGCGGGTGTTCGATTACGACAAAGGCTTCGTGAAAATCCCGAATGGCCCAGGCCTGGGGATTGAGATTAACGAGGAATACGTCATCGAACGCGCGGCAGTCGGCCACCGCTGGCGCAACCCGATCTGGCGCCATGCCGATGGCAGTTTTGCGGAGTGGTGAGTTCGCTCTGACTCAACACAAATCCAATGTGGGAGCGGGCTTGCTCGCGAATGCGGTGTGTCATTCAGCATCGATTTCGACTGACAAACCGCATTCGCGAGCAAGCCCGCTCCCACAGGGTTTCAGCGCCAGTCTTTAGATCGCCTTCAATAAACATAAGAAGAGGCACACCCCATGCAACCGCAAACCCTCACCGGGCAGGCGACGTTGGTGACGCCCAGTCGCAAGCGTTTTTTCATTATGGTGCTACTGTTTATCACGGTGGTGATCAACTACCTGGACCGCAGCAACCTGTCGATTGCCGCTCCGGCGCTGACCAGCGAACTGGGCATCGACCCAATCCATGTCGGGCTGATTTTCTCGGCGTTCGGCTGGACTTATGCAGCCATGCAGATTCCCGGCGGCTGGCTGGTGGATCGCGTGCCGCCACGAATTCTCTACAGCGTTGCACTGCTGCTATGGTCGCTGGCCACGGTGATGCTCGGCTTTGCCGCCAGCTTCATCGCGTTGTTCGTCCTGCGCATGGCGGTGGGTGCGCTGGAAGCCCCGGCGTATCCGATCAACAGCCGTGTAGTTACCACCTGGTTCCCTGAACGCGAACGCGCCACGGCCATTGGTTTCTACACCTCCGGGCAGTTTGTCGGGCTGGCGTTTCTCACGCCGGTACTGGCCTGGCTGCAACACCAATACGGCTGGCACATGGTGTTCGTCAGCACCGGTATCGTCGGCATTATTTGGGCGGTGATCTGGTACGCGGTATATCGCGAGCCTCGGGATTTCAAGGGCGCCAACGACGCTGAAATCGACCTGATCCGCGAGGGCGGCGGGCTGGTGGATATCCAGGCCGAGCAAGCCAAAGTCAAAGCCAAATTCAGTTGGATCGACCTCGGGATTGTCCTGAGCAAACGCAAACTCTGGGGCATTTACCTCGGCCAGTTCTGCCTCAACTCGACGTTGTGGTTCTTTCTGACATGGTTCCCGACCTACCTGGTGAAATATCGCGGCATGGACTTCATCAAGTCTGGCTTGTTGGCGTCGCTGCCGTTTCTCGCGGCGTTTGTCGGCGTGCTGTGTTCCGGGTTCTTTTCGGACTTCTTGATCCGTCGTGGTTACACCGTCGGTTTCGCCCGCAAGCTGCCGATCATTGGCGGCCTGCTGATTTCCACCTCGATCATCGGCGCCAACTTCGTCGAGTCGACGCCGCTGGTGATTGCCTTCCTCGCGTTGGCGTTCTTTGGTAACGGCCTCGCGTCGATCACCTGGTCGCTGGTCTCGACCCTGGCCCCGGCGCGGTTGCTCGGGCTGACCGGCGGGGTGTTCAATTTCATTGGCAACCTGTCGGCGATTACCACGCCGATTGTCATCGGTTTCCTCGCCAGCGGTGATTCGTTTGCCCCGGCGATTACCTACATCGCGGTTCTCGCATTGATTGGTGCGCTTTCCTACGTGTTGCTGGTCGGCAAGGTCGAACGTATCAAGTTGTAGTCGCAGCCGTCGGGCGACCATAATGCCGCCCGTTCACTCGCTCAACGGTAAAGGCTGGATATGCAGGAAGACGCCCCAAAAATCGCCAAGGACGCCGCGCCGACCGGCACCCAGACACTGCTTCGTGGTTTGGGTGTGGTTCAGGCCGTGGCCAGTGGCGCCCGCGATCTCAAGGAAATCGCCCGACTGATCGGCACCACGCGTAGCACCACCCATCGTCTGGCCAGTTGCCTGGTGGACGAGCGTTACCTGCGTGTGGTCCCGCAAGTCGGTTATTTGCTGGGGCCGAAGCTGATCGAGCTGGGTTTCCAGGCGCGCGAAGAGTTGCCATTGGTGACCTTGGCCGGGCCGTACCTGGATGAGTTGTCGGCATTGACCGGCGACACGGTTCACTTGGCGATCCGGGAGGGCGACGAGGTGCTGTACCTGCACAAGAATCCGGGGCGCAACGGCCCGGAAATGCGTTCACGGGTTGGCCATCGTATGCCGTTGGCGCGCACCGGGATCGGCAAGGCGCTGATGCTCGATGACACGCAGGAAGACTGGAAACGGCTGTACGAAGTCAGTCTGCCGGCGGGTGGGAAAAGTCAGTTCTGGCCGCAGCACCCGGAGCAGTCCTGGGAGCAATTTCAGCAGCGCATGGTTGAATATGTGGCGGGCGGTTACGCGTTCGATCTGGAAGACAACGAACCGTCGATCCGCTGCGTGGCAGCGCCGATCCGTGATGCCAGTAAGCGCATCGTTGCTGGCATCAGCATCGCCAGTACGGTGCCGTACATGCCGCTGGAAAAAATGGCCGAGCTGATTCCCCTGATCAAAGGGGTCACGGCTCGGCTCTCGGCGGAGCTCGGGGCTAAAGTCTGATCAGACCTTGAGCGTCGCCATGTCGATCACGAAGCGGTATTTCACGTCACCGGCAATCATGCGGGTGAACGCTTCGTTGATCTGATGGATGTTGAGCATCTCGATGTCGCAGGTGATGTTGTGCTCGGCGCAGAAATCCAGCACTTCCTGGGTTTCTGCGACGCCACCGATCAGCGAGCCGGCCAGCACTCGACGACCCAACACCAGTTTGGCTGCATGCACCGGCGGATCGACCGGTTCGATCAAGCCCACCAGAATGTGCACACCGTCGAAACGGAGTGTATCGAGGTAGGGATTGAGGTCGTGCTGCACCGGAATGGTGTCCAGCAGGAAGTTGAAATGGCCGGCCGCAGCTTTCATCTGCTCAGCATCGGTGGACACAATCACGTGGTCCGCGCCCTGACGGCGAGCTTCTTCAGCCTTGCTCGCCGAGCGGGTGAACAACGTCACTTCAGCGCCCATGGCCTTGGCGAACTTGATGCCCATGTGGCCGAGGCCGCCCATGCCGAGAATCCCGACCTTGTCGCCTGCCTTCACGCCGTAGTGCTTGAGCGGCGAGTAAGTGGTGATACCGGCGCAGAGAATCGGCGCGGCACTGGCCAGGTCGAGTTTTTCCGGAATGCGCACCACGAAGTGCTCGCTGACCACGATGCTGTCGGAGTAGCCGCCCATGGTGTTGCTGCCATCGACCCGGTCCGGGGTAGCGTAAGTCATGGTCGGGCCTTCGAGGCAGTATTGCTCGAGGTTGGATTGGCAGGCTTCGCAGCGGCGGCAGGAATCGACCATGCAACCGACGCCGACCAGATCGCCGATTTTGTGCTTGGTCACGTTCGTACCGATGGCGGTAACTTTACCCACGATCTCGTGGCCAGGCATCAGCGGGTAAACGGCAATGCCCCATTCGTTGCGTGCCTGGTGGATGTCGGAGTGGCAGACGCCGCAGTAGAGAATCTCGATCGCCACGTCGTCGGCCCGAGGGCTGCGGCGTTCAAATTTCACGGGGGCGAGGGGAGTGGTGGCCGACTGGGCGGCGTATCCGATAGCGGTGTACATGAGGAACCTCGCAAAAGCGGTGACAGGTGAGGTGGGCCATTCTGGGCGTGGTGCCTGAGGGCGGCCATGGCGATTCCTCCGGGTGTCATGCCTAATCCTCCGGCATGTGCCTCGGATTGGTCGCATTGGTCCTCAGACCTGCGATGATGTTTTCATCCCGATTTCTGCAACTTTTTCTGTGATGAACTTCCCATGTTGTTGACCCGTCATCTCGATGCCAATGCCACGTTGGTTTCACTGCTCCAACCTCTGACCAATCGCGACGGTTTCGCCCCGACGGCGTTGCCGGGTGTGCAGGTGTTGCGCGCCAGTTGCGATGTGGCCCGTGGTCCGCAGATCTATGAGCCGAGCCTGGTCATCATCGTTCAGGGCAGCAAACTGGCGTATTTGGGGGCTCGTACGCTGGAATATGGCGCCGGGCATTATCTGATTCAGGCGCTGCCGGTGCCGTTCGAGTGCGAAACCTTTGCCGCGCCGGAGGGGCCGATGCTGGGGATTTCCATCGCCATCGACCGGGTACTGCTTGGCGAATTGGTGTTGGCCATGGGGCTGGTGTCGGGGCGTAACATTCCTGCGCAGACACTGGAGTCCATGACCTCGACGGTGCTCGATGATGGCATGCGCGGTTGCGTGGAGCGGTTGTTGCGCTGTCTGCACGATCCGCTGGAATGCCAGATCATGGGCCAGGCGCGTTTGCGGGAATTGTTGTTCGTCGCATTGCGTGGTCCGCAGGCTGATGTATTGCGCGCGTTGGTGGAGCAACAGGGGCAGTTCGCGCGGATTGCGGCTTCACTCAACCATCTGCACGGGCATTTCACCGAGCCGTTGAATGTCGAGACCCTGGCCAGTTGCGCGAATATGAGTGCGTCGACCTTTCATGAGCATTTCAAGCGCAGCACGTTGTTGTCGCCAGTGCAGTATTTGAAGCGCTTGCGGTTGCTCAAGGCGCAGCAGTTGTTGATGTCGGAAGGGTTGGGCGTGGCGCAGGTCGCGCACCGGGTGGGGTATCAGAGTACGTCGCAGTTCAGTCGCGAGTACAAGCGCTACTTTGAGCGCAGCCCGGGCGACGAACGCGCTGCCTGAGGATTTACACAATCATTGTGGGAGCTGGCTTGCCAGCGATGAGGCCGGCACATTCAGCATAGATATCGCCTGATCCACCGCCATCGCTGGCAAGCCAGCTCCCACAGGTATTGATGTGATGCACTGAATCGTGGGCAACAAAAAGGCCCCCATTTCGGGAGCCTTGATGTTCAAGCGTTCGGCTTACATGTTCGGGTAAGTCGGGCCGCCAGAGCCTTCCGGTGCCACCCAGGTGATGTTCTGCGAAGGGTCCTTGATGTCGCAGGTCTTGCAGTGAACGCAGTTCTGGGCGTTGATCTGGAAGCGCTTCTCGCCGTCTTCCTTGGTCACCACTTCGTACACACCGGCCGGGCAATAACGCTGGGCGGGCTCATCGTACAGCGGCAGGTTTTTGCTGATCGGGATGCTCGGGTCGGTCAGCTTCAGGTGGCACGGTTGCTCTTCTTCGTGGTTGGTACCGGAGATGAACACCGAGCTGAGTTTGTCGAAGCTGATCTTGCCGTCCGGTTTCGGGTAGTCGATCTTCTTGCAGTCCGCCGCGAGCTTCAGGCAAGCGTAATCCGGCTTGGTGTCGTGCAAGGTGAACGGCAGTTTGCCGCCGAAGATGTTCTGGTCGAGCCAGTTGAAACCGCCACCAACGATAGCGCCGAACTTGTGGATCGCCGGGCCGAAGTTGCGGCTGGCGAAAAGTTCATCGTAGAGCCAGCTCTTCTTGAAGGCGTCGACGTAGGTGGTCAGCTCTTCGGTGCCGTCCTTGTCAGCGAACAACGCCTCGGCCACCGATTCAGCGGCGAGCATGCCGGACTTCATCGCGGTGTGGCTGCCTTTGATCTTGGCGAAGTTCAGGGTGCCGAGGTCGCAACCGATCAGCGCGCCGCCCTTGAAGACCATTTTCGGCAGCGAGTTCAGGCCGCCCTTGGCGATCGCGCGAGCGCCGTAGCTGATGCGTTTGCCGCCTTCCAGATACTGCTTGAGCACTGGGTGATGCTTGAGGCGCTGGAATTCATCGAATGGCGACAAGTAAGTGTTGCTGTAGGAAAGATCGACGATCAGACCGACCACCACCTGGTTGTTTTCCAGGTGATAGAGGAACGAGCCCCCGGTGTTCTCGGTGCCCATGATGTCCAGCGGCCAACCGGCGGTGTGCACCACCAGGCCTGGCTGATGCTTGGCCGGGTCGATTTCCCAGATTTCTTTCAGGCCAATGCCGTAGTGCTGGGCGTCGGCTTCGCTGTCGAGGTTGAAGCGCTTGATCAGTTGCTTGCCGATGTGGCCACGGCAACCTTCGGCGAACAGCGTGTACTTGCCACGCAGTTCCATGCCTGGGGTGTACAGGCCTTCTTTCGGATGGCCTTCGCGGTCAACGCCCAGATCACCGGTGATGATCCCGCGGACTACGCCGTTCTCGTCGAACAGCGCTTCCTGAGCGGCGAAGCCTGGGTAGATTTCTACGCCCAGGTTCTCGGCTTGCTGGGCCAGCCAGCGGCACAGGTTGCCCAGGGAGATAATGTAGTTGCCTTCGTTGTGCATGGTCTTGGGCACAAGGAGGTCTGGAATTTTTTGCGCGCTGTCGGCGTTCTTGAGAACGAAGATGTCATCGCGGGTGACCGGCGTGTTCAGCGGGGCGCCGAGTTCTTTCCAGTCCGGGAACAATTCGTTCAGGGCGCGGGGTTCGAACACCGCACCGGACAGGATGTGAGCACCGACTTCGGAGCCTTTTTCGACCACGCAGACGCTGATTTCCTTACCGGCTTCGGCGGCTTTCTGCTTCAAGCGGCAAGCGGCGGAAAGACCCGCGGGGCCGGCACCGACGATGACCACGTCGAATTCCATGTATTCGCGTTCCACAGGTTATCTCCTACTCAAGGCTCAACAGTTTTTTTTCTAATATGGAGGTTTGGTGTCGCATCCATGAACCCCAGCGCAATGCCGGAAGTGGACAATCGATGAACCACCTTTCTCTCTAGGTGGCGCATTATATCTACACCACTCCTAGCGTCCAATACAAACGTTTGTTTGAATCGGCTCCAGGCCAGAGAAATCAAAGTAACTCGGCTTATGACTGGCCATTTTGCCGTATTGACCGGAATAGGCGTTCCGGTCAAGATACGGGCGGTTTTGCGCTCGCCGTAGGCTGACTGTTGGTTTCAAGAGCACCTCTAAAGACAGGGCGATGGCAGTACAAGGTGATGCGCAGCGAAGATTCGGCGCGCAGTTTACACGCCGCGGTAATGAATGACTCGTCAGTCACCACTGACGAACGGTCGTCATCTACTGCGAACAGTGTCACCCCGTTCAGATGCCAGCGTTTTTAGAGGTGCCCTTGCGCCCACGAGCATCAACCGCCAGGTTCGCCTAGGCGACTTTCTTTTCACCGGAGAGTAACGAGGAATCCATGAAGGTTCTTGTAGCTGTCAAACGCGTTGTGGATTACAACGTCAAGGTTCGCGTCAAGGCGGACAATTCCGGCGTCGACCTCGCCAACGTGAAGATGTCGATGAACCCGTTCTGCGAAATCGCAGTGGAAGAAGCCGTACGCCTGAAAGAGAAAGGTGTTGCGACTGAAATCGTCGTCGTCTCGATCGGCCCGTCCACCGCCCAAGAGCAACTGCGCACCGCGCTGGCTCTGGGTGCCGACCGCGCCATCCTCGTCGAATCCGCTGAAGATCTGACGTCCCTGGCCGTTGCCAAACTGTTGAAAGCTGTTGTCGACAAGGAACAGCCTCAGATGGTGATCCTCGGCAAACAAGCCATCGACAGCGACAACAATCAGACTGGCCAGATGCTCGCTGCATTGAGCGGCTACGGTCAGGGCACGTTCGCGTCCAAAGTCGAAGTGTCCGGCGACAGCGTTGCCGTGACCCGTGAAGTTGACGGCGGCGCGCAGACCGTTTCCCTGAAACTGCCGGCCATCGTCACCACCGACCTGCGTTTGAACGAGCCGCGCTACGCGTCCCTGCCAAACATCATGAAAGCCAAGAAGAAGCCTCTCGAAGTGCTGACTCCTGAAGCTTTGGGCGTTTCCACCGCCTCCACCAACAAGACCGTGAAAGTCGAAGCGCCGGCTGCACGCAGCGCGGGTATCAAGGTCAAGTCGGTGGCTGAACTGGTCGAGAAACTGAAAAACGAAGCGAAGGTAATCTAATCATGACTATCTTGGTAATCGCAGAGCACGACAACAAGGTAGTGGCCCCGGCCACCCTGAACACCGTGGCTGCCGCTGCGAAAATCGGTGGCGACATCCACGTATTGGTCGCTGGCCAGAACGTTGGCGCCGTGGCTGAAGCCGCCGCGAAAATCGCAGGCGTAGCTAAAGTGCTGGTGGCCGACAACGCCGCCTACGCTCACCAACTGCCGGAAAACGTCGCTCCTCTGGTTGCAGAGTTGGGCGCTGGTTACAGCCATATCCTGGCTGCCGCGACTTCCAACGGTAAAAACATCCTCCCGCGCGTTGCCGCGCAGTTGGACGTTGACCAGATCTCCGAGATCATCTCGGTCGAAAGCGCTGACACCTTCAAGCGCCCGATCTATGCCGGTAACGCCATCGCTACCGTTCAATCGAACGCTGCGGTCAAAGTGATCACCGTGCGTGCCACCGGTTTCGACCCGGTTGCCGCTGAAGGTGGTTCGGCTTCGGTTGAAGCGGTTGCTGCTGCTCACGACGCTGGCACTTCCAGCTTCGTTGGCGAAGAACTGGCCAAGTCCGATCGTCCGGAACTGACCGCTGCCAAAATCGTCGTTTCCGGCGGCCGCGGCATGCAGAACGGCGACAACTTCAAACACCTGTACGCTCTGGCCGACAAGCTGGGCGCGGCAGTCGGCGCTTCCCGCGCTGCGGTCGACGCAGGTTTCGTACCCAACGACATGCAGGTCGGTCAGACCGGCAAGATCGTTGCTCCACAGCTGTACATCGCGGTCGGTATCTCCGGCGCGATCCAGCACCTGGCCGGCATGAAAGACTCCAAAGTGATCGTTGCGATCAACAAGGACGAAGAAGCGCCGATCTTCCAGGTGGCCGATTACGGCCTGGTGGCAGACCTGTTCGAAGCAATCCCTGAGTTCGAGAAACTGGTCTAATCCAGTCGCTTGACTTATAAAGAGCCCGACCTTTTGGTCGGGCTTTTTTTTGTTCCGAATTTGAGTGGGAGAGTTTTGCCATGGATCTGCGCCGCCTATGTGGCTGGTCATTGCTGATGGGATTGGCGGTTTTTCCAGGGCTAACTGTCGCCGCGGGTAAGTGTGAGCGCCTGGTGGTCACCGGCAGCCCGGATGCGCCGCCTTATCTGTGGCAAGACCCGCAAAACCCCAAACATCTGATCGGCGCCAGTGCTGACTTGTTGCAGCAAGTGGCGGGGGAGTTGGGCATCAAGGTCGAAATGCTCTACGCCGGCAAACGCTCCCAGGCTCTGGACGAAGTGCGCAGCGGGCGCATGGACATGCTGGCGGACGCACCGTTGACGTTCAATGAGTTGGAAAATCTCGATTACATCCACCCGCCGCTGCTGGAAAACGACTATCTGGTTTGGACTCGCAAAGGCTCGGCCCTGGCCTACAGCGAAGCGAAAGACCTGCACGGACATCCCGGCGCCGTGTCGGAAAAGGCTCGATTGACCCAGGAATTCGGCACCTTCGCCGAGCAGCAATTAACCCTCAGCCGTACTCCAAACCTGACCCAGGCCTTTCAGAAATTGCTGTTGGGTGAGGTGGAATATGTACTCGCCGGGCGCTACGCGGGCATGGCCGCCGTGCAGGCATTGGGCATGGTCAATGACCTGCAGGCATTCCCGCAGCCGGTCGACAAACCTGGCCTGTTCCTCGCGGTTTCCCATAACTCCGCCTGCAACGATCCTTGGTTGCGCGGACAGCTGGCCAAAAAGATGACAGAATTGCCCGCGTCCGGACTGACGGAAGCCGTGCTGCAACGCAATATCGAGCGCTGGAAGGCGCAACAACAGCAACTGCAGCCACAACCCGCCAGTACCCCAAAACAGTAGGGATTTTTAGTGAGTATTCGACCTCTTTTCGCTGCCCTGGCCGTTCTGGCTCTGGCGGGTTGTGCAGCCGATCCGGCGCCGAATGAACAAATACGCCTGACCGAGCAGGCACTCGAACAAGCCAAAGCCGTTGGCGCCACTGTTGATGATGTGCCAGAACTGAAACTGGCCGAAGACAAGTTCAACCGTGCCAAGGGCAACATGACCGACCAGTCCTACAGGAATGCGCGCATGCGGGCCGAACAAGCCGAGCTGGACGCGCGTCTGGCCGAAGCCAAGGTCCTGACCCTCAAGAGCCAGGAGCAGTTGGACGTACTCAATACCCGCATCGCTCGTCTGCGCAAGCAACTGGGAGATGCCCAATGAGCCTCAAGACCAAAGCAATCGGTGGTTTGATCCTGGCAGGCTGCGCCAGCCTGTATGGCTGCGCCGGTCAGCACAGCGACGTCGCGTTGCAGCAGGCTGGTACGGACTTCCAGAAGGTCAAGGAAGATTCCAACGTGCTGCGTATCGCGCCCAAGGACGTTATCCGCGCCGGCGAGTCCCTGGCTCGGGCCGATCGCCTGTCCACCTACTGGGGCAGCGGTTACGACGTGGTGCATTACGCGTATCTGAGCCAGCGCTACAGCGAAATTGCCCGCGAACACACCAATCAGGTGCTCAACGAGGAGCAAGCCGCGAAGCTCGAACTGGAGCGTCAGCGCCTGCAACTGGCCCTGCGCGAATCCAAGTTGCTCAGCGTGCAGCAGCAGGGCAAGTGGCTGGAAGAACAGATCGTGGCGCTGGCCACCACCCAGACTGATCGCGGGCTGGTGATGACCTTGGGCGACGTATTGTTTGACACCGGCGAAGCAGAGTTGAAGAACTCGGCGAACCGTGTGGTGCTGAAGATCGTTCAGTTCCTGCAGCTCAATCCCAAGCGCGTGGTGCGGATCGAGGGCTACACCGACAGCACCGGCGGCAAGCAGGACAATCTCAAGCTGTCCCGCGACCGTGCGCAATCGGTGGCAGACGTGCTGATGGACCTGGGCATCGAAGACAAACGCATTCAGGTCGAAGGCTACGGCGATGAATACCCGGTAGACGTGAACGCCACTGAGCGCGGTCGCGCGCAGAACCGTCGGGTGGAAATTGTGTTCTCCGACGAAAAAGGCCAGCTCGGCGCCGCCCGATAAGGGCTGCGTCACTGGAAAACCCGGCCTGCCAGTCAGCGCCGGGTTTTTTTGCGCCTGCCAATTGCTTCGCAAAGCAGTACAGATTTTGCTGACACCGCACTGTACGGTCGACTATTGTGGCAACTGTCCCAGTACACTTCTAAACTGTTCCGGTATTGTTTCACACAAGAATAAAATGCCCGTGAAATCGAGTGCTGCGTCATGACCAATCTTTTGCTCTACCAACGTATTGCTCAGCAACTGGCCGAGGACATCCGCCGTGGTGTCTACCAACCGGGGGAGCGCGTGCCTTCGGTGCGCAAGATGAGCTCGCAGCTCAATGTCAGCCATGCAACGGTATTGCAGGCTTACGCCAACCTCGAAGACCAGGGCCTGATCCGCGCCCGGCCGCAGTCCGGTTATTACGTGCACCAGACCCCGGCCCTGACCGCGCCGACACCCGACATTGCCAGGGTCGAACGGCCTGGGCTGGTTACCCGCAGCAGCATCATTCAGCAAGTACTGGTTGAATCCCGTCGCGAGGGCGTCTTCCCTCTGGGCGCTGCCGTGCCGAGCGTCGACTATTTGCCGGTGCGGGCGCTGCATCAGCAGTTGGCCAAGGTCACCCGATTTCATAGTCCGCGGGCGTTCAGCTACATGTTCAGCCCAGGTTTCGAACCGTTGCGCCGTCAGGTCGCGATCCGCATGCGCGATGCTGGCGTGGTGGTCGATCCGTCTGAAGTGGTGATCACCCACGGTTGCGTCGATGCCTTGCAGATGTCGCTTCGGGTCCTGACCCGGCCGGGCGACCTGATCGCCGCCGAGTCACCGACCTATTACGGACTGCTGCAACTGGCCGACTTGCTCGGTCTAAAAGTCATCGAAATTCCCAGCGATCCCGCCACCGGCATGAGCCTGGAAGCCTTGCAACTGGCCGCGAACCAGTGGTCGATCAAGGCCTTGGTGCTGACCACCCGCCTGAGCAATCCGCTGGGCGGCACCATGCCTGAAGAGCGCCAGAAGCAATTGCTGCGCCTGGCCTCGGATTTCGACATCCAGATCGTCGAAGACGATATCTATGGCGAATTGATGTTCGAGCAGGGCCGTACCAAAGCGCTCAAGGCTTACGACCGTTTGGATCGGGTGATCTATTGCTCAAGCTTCTCCAAAACCCTGTCGCCGGGCGTGCGGATCGGCTGGATGATTGCCGGCAAGTACCAGCAGGAGATCCAGCGTTTGCAAACGTTCAGCACCCATTCGGCGTGCAGCGTCACGCAGATGGGCATCGCGGCGTACCTGGAAAACGGTGGCTACGACCGGCATTTGCGCTATATCCGTCAGGAGTATCGCAAAAACCTCAGCGCTTTCCAGTTGGCGGTACAGCAGTATTTCCCTGAGGGTACGCAGATGAGTCGGCCAACGGGTGGCTTTATTCTGTGGGTCAGCCTTCCGGGACGGGTCAACACTCAGGAGTTGCATGTGCGCGCACTGCAGCAGGGCATCAGTATTGCGCCGGGGCTGATTTTCAGTAATACGGAGCAGTTCAATCACTGCATTCGCCTGAACTGTGGCACACCCTGGAACCGCGAGGCCGAGCGGGCATTGATGACGCTTGGCATGCTGGCGACCCAACTCTGCCAGGAGACGGCTGGCGGATTCTGAACGAACGAAGGGTCGCGCTTGTCTTGTGACGTCCAACAAGCGAGCATATGGCCCTCTGCCGTCAGACTCGTTGGGTCCATGAAAGCGATTTTTCCTGCCACCTGGGTTTTGCTGTGCTTGCTGATGATCGGTCATGCGCCTGCTGTTGTGGCGGCCACGGTTCAGGAAAAACCGGCCGCCACCAGTACAGCGAAAAAATCGGTGGCTGTGAAAAAAGCAGTGCCCGCCAAGAAGCCCCAACAGAAAATCGTCAAGAAACGCCCACCGATAGCTGCCAAGTCGAAACCCGCCAGTGAAGTGGCGAAAACCAAATTACCAGCGGCCAAACTCGATCTCAGCCTGCCCAGGGACATGGTTCAAGAACTGAAGCCCAAGGGAACCATTGACCTGCCTAAGCGCGAGCCAATCCTGCCGCAAATGTTCGGCGACAAGACCAGTCAGTTCCAACTCAATGGTCGTCTGATCAGCAACGAAATGCAGCTGCAACTGCGTAACGAAGAGCGGCGTGACGTTGAAGGTGCGGCGCTGGAGTTCGAGTTCAAGCAGTAAATCATGCCCATCTGCAAGCCGCAGGCCAGACACTTCGTCGGAGACTGCTCAGTCACGTTCGCTTGAGCGAAAAAAACCCCGGCCCAGGTAATTTTAAACAGTCGTTTTAGCGGTTACTCTGTGCCACGTCCCTTTTACATATTGCCCGTCGCGAGGTGCTTGTCGTCATGAAATGCCGTGAAGGCTGTGGCGCTTGTTGTATTGCCCCTTCCATCAGTTCAGCGATTCCCGGCATGCCCAATGGCAAAGCCGCCGGAGAACGTTGCATACAACTGTCTGTCGAAAACTTGTGCAATATTTTCGGCCAGGCAGAGCGCCCGGCAGTCTGTTCGGCCTTTGAAGCCGATGTCGAGGTCTGCGGAAACAGCAGTGAAGAAGCCATCCGGTTGATTGGCTGGTGGGAGCAAATGACGGCCGCGTGATGTGTCAAAGAACGGAACTTCAACAATAAGGAATAAGACTATGGGTTCGCTGCATCGTATTGCTGTGCTGTGTGGTTTGACGGTTCTGCTGGCCACCTCGGCTGCTCAGGCCGACGATTGGAAAGTCGCCAAAAACGAAGACGGCATCAAGGTTTCCCTGAGTGAAGTGGCCGGCTCCGATTACAAGGCCTATCAGGGCGTCACCCTGATGAAGACCACCATCGCCAAACTGCGTGCGCTCCAGGAAGACGTGGCGGGAGCCTGCACCTGGATTCACGAATGCAAAGCCCAGAAGTTGCTGAAGCACGAAGGCGACCAGAGCTGGACCTATACCCAGTTCAACACCCCATGGCCAGTGACCGCGCGTGATTCGGTGTTGCACGTCACCACCATCGAAGGTGCCGATGGCAGCCTGACCCGTAAGCTCGAAGGCGTGCCGAAGTACATTCCTGAGGAAAAAGGCTTTGTACGGGTCACCAAGGTCGACGGCTTCTGGAAGTTCGTGCCTAAGGGTGATCAGGTCGAAGTGACCTATCAGGTGCACACCGAGCCAGGTGGCAGTGTGCCGTCGATGATCGCTAACAAGTTCGTGGTCGATGCCCCGTTTAATACCTTGAAAGCCCTGAAAGAACGCGCCGAGAAGTAACAGCGCCGCGCTTTCGACAACGCCCCGACTTAGTTCGGGGCGTTTTTGTTTGGGGGTTGAGCCGATATCAGCCGGTTATGCGCAATCCAATGTGGGAGCGGGCTTGGCTGAGAGGTATCAGTGCAGCGGCTTTATTGTGTTTCCAGATATGCGTTGCACGAAATTTTCACAAAGTCTCCAAGACAATCCGACCTCGCCACTTTCCCCACGACTTAGCCTCAATGCCCGTGTTCCAGAGCGCTACAGCACAGAGTTGGACGCCTCGAACAGTAATCAATGGCAATGACGCGACTGATCGTGCAACATTTGCGCACCCGCGCAAGCCCCGGGGCCAGGTACTGGCCAACAGAGGGCAGGGCGCAGCTATATTTTTGAAACTTAAACTTCCAATGGGTCCTAAAACGACATGGCAAACCCGGACGCCCTGAATCAGCAGCGAGCTTCTAGTCGCTTGCTGCAACCGACCGTCAAATCGCATCTGGCCTACACGCTACTGTGCGCCCTGGTCATGATGGTCATGTTCAGCCTGCTGCGCGTCGCGCTGCTGGTTTACAACCGCTCGATGATCCTCGATACGCCAGCCGCGACCTTCCTTGAGGCTTTTGCCAACGGTCTGCGTTTCGACCTGCGCATCGTGGTCTATCTCATTATTCCATTGCTGTTGGCGCTGTTCAGTGCCCGGGCCATGGCGGCTCGCGGGCTCTTCCGTTTCTGGCTGACCGTGACCTCCAGCATCGCGCTGTTCCTCGGCCTGATGGAAATGGACTTCTACCGCGAGTTCCACCAGCGCCTCAACGGCCTGGTCTTCCAGTATGTGAAAGAAGACCCGAAAACCGTGATGAGCATGCTCTGGTACGGTTTTCCGGTGGTTCGCTACCTGCTGGCCTGGGCCGTGGGTACCGTGATCCTGACCCTGGCGTTCAAGGGCGCCGACCGCGCGACCCGTCCTCGTGGTCCGTTCAGCGGTGGCAGCATCGGCACGCGCCAGGTTGCGCCGTGGTATGCGCGCATCGCGGTGTTCGTGGTTTGCCTTGTGATCTGCGTGGTCGCCGCCCGTGGCACCCTGCGCCAAGGCCCGCCGCTGCGCTGGGGGGACGTTTACACCACCGATTCCAACTTCGCCAACCAGTTGGGCCTTAACGGCACCTTGCAACTGATTGCTGCTGCCAAGAGCCGGATGTCGGACGAGCGCAGCAATATCTGGAAAGCCACGCTGGATCAGCCATTGGCCCAGCAGACCGTGCGTGACATGTTGCTGACCCCGAGCGATAAACTGGTCGATCCCGACATCGCCGCGGTACGCCGTAACTACACGCCGGACACCACCAAGACCCTGCCGATCAAGAACGTCGTCGTGATCCTGATGGAAAGCTTCGCCGGTCACTCGGTGGGCGCGCTGGGTCGTCCGGGCAACATCACGCCAGCCTTCGACAAACTGTCCAAGGAAGGCCTGCTGTTCGACCGCTTCTTCTCCAACGGCACCCATACCCACCAGGGTATGTTCGCCACCATGGCCTGCTTCCCGAACCTGCCGGGTTTCGAATACTTGATGCAAACCCCGGAAGGCAGCCACAAGTTGTCCGGCCTGCCGCAATTGCTCAGCGCCCGTGACTACGACGACGTGTACGTCTACAACGGTGACTTTGCCTGGGACAATCAGTCGGGCTTCTTCAGCAACCAGGGCATGACCAACTTCATCGGACGCAACGACTTCGTTAACCCGGTGTTCTCCGACCCGACGTGGGGCGTGTCCGACCAGGACATGTTCAACCGCGGCCTGGAAGAACTGAAGGCACGTGATGGCAAGGACAAAAAACCGTTCTATGCCTTGCTGCAAACCCTGTCCAACCACACGCCGTACGCCTTGCCGACGCCATTGCCGGTAGAGCGTGTGACCGATCGTGGCAGCCTGAACGAACACTTGACCGCCATGCGCTACTCCGACTGGGCGCTGGGTCAGTTCTTCGAGAAGGCGCGTAAAGAGCCTTACTTCAAAGAAACCCTGTTCGTGGTCGTCGGCGACCATGGTTTCGGCGACGAGCAACAGATCACCGAAATGGACCTGGGCCGCTTCAACGTGCCGATGCTGATGATCGCACCTGGCATCCAGGAAAAATTCGGTAAGCGTGACCACACCGTGGGCACCCAGATCGACATCGTGCCGACCATCATGGGCCGTGTCGGTGGTGATGTGGTTCATCAATGCTGGGGTCGTGACCTGCTGAACCTGCCGGAAGGCGACAAGGGTTTCGGCGTGATCAAGCCTTCGGGCAGTGATCAGACCACTGCGATCGTCACCGCTGACCAGATTCTCGTGCTGCCGAAAGAGAAAGAAATGGCACCGAAGATCTATCAGTACCAGTTGGGCGCCAACCCAAGTGCCGAGATCATTCCTGATGCTCCGCGCACCGCCGAGTTGAAACTCAAGCTTGAGGCGTTCCTGCAAACCGCGACCAAGAGCCTGCTGGATAATACGGCCGGTGTGGTGAACGGCAAGCCGGACTAACCGGTGACCCAATAAAAAGAGGCCCTTCAAGGGCCTCTTTTTTTGCCTGTTTAAAACTTTATATCTTGCCAAGCAAGAGCAGAATCAACAGCACCACCAACACCACGCCGAGGATGCCTGACGGGCCGTACCCCCAACTTCTGGAGTGCGGGAAGACTGGCAAACCACCGATCACCAAGAGGATCAGAATTACGATAAGAATTGTGCCCATGACGATTTCCTTGTTGAGAGAGTTCGAGAAGTCTTGGTGTTCAAAGGGCGGCTGGAGAGTAAGTAATTTCCAGACGGCTTACAAAATCCGACCGGTGCGAATGAAAGAAAATTCAATGTTTTTTTAATGTATTTGGATTGCTCGCTTATTTCGTTTGAAGCGCAAGATCAAAAGATCGCAGCCTGCGACAGTGCCTGCGTGAATCGGTGTAGGGACTGCCGCAGGCGGCGATCTTTTGATCCTCCATTCAGCAATCTGATGGAGCGTGGGTCGGGCAATATCCTTCGCTACACTCGGGGCATCTTCCCCAGAACAACAAGGCTGTTTGCTATGCAAAATCGCATGATGATCACTGGCGCGGGCTCTGGCCTGGGTCGCGAAATCGCGCTGCGCTGGGCCCGCGAAGGCTGGCAACTGGCCTTGTCGGATGTCAGCGAACCCGGCCTGCAAGAAACCCTGAAGCTGGTTCGCGAAGCGGGCGGCGACGGTTTTACCCAGCGTTGCGATGTGCGCGATTACAGCCAACTGACCGCGTTCGCCCAGGCTTGCGAAGAGAAACTGGGTGGCATCGACATCATCGTCAACAACGCCGGCGTGGCCTCGGGCGGGTTCTTCAGCGAATTGTCCCTGGAAGACTGGGACTGGCAGATCGCAATCAACCTGATGGGCGTGGTCAAGGGGTGCAAGGCCTTCCTGCCACTGCTGGAAATAAGCAAAGGCAAGATCATCAACATCGCGTCGATGGCAGCCCTGATGCAAGGCCCGGCCATGAGCAACTACAACGTGGCCAAGGCCGGAGTGGTGGCATTGTCCGAGAGCTTGCTGATCGAACTGGCGCAGCAGGAAGTCGGCGTGCATGTGGTTTGCCCGTCGTTCTTCCAGACCAACCTGCTGGATTCTTTCCGCGGCCCGACGCCGGCCATGAAAGCCCAGGTCGGCAAGTTGCTGGAAAGTTCGCCGATCACTGCCACTGACATTGCCGACTACATCTACAC
This sequence comes from Pseudomonas sp. TH15, assembly GCF_016651105.1. Lineage (GTDB taxonomy): Bacteria > Pseudomonadota > Gammaproteobacteria > Pseudomonadales > Pseudomonadaceae > Aquipseudomonas. The sequence continues at coordinate 223,383 of NZ_JAEKEL010000002.1, read as the reverse complement.
CCAGGTGGCCGCCGGCGAGTTCATGATCCTGCCCCACGAGCAGGGCCGCATGGCCTGGGCGATCAAGCAGAAGAACCCGCAACTGCTCTACAACGAAATGACCGTCATGGCCGACAAAATGCGCGCCAAGGCCAAACAAACCGCCAGCTGATCTTGCCCGCAGCCAGCACCGCCGTTAGGGTGGCCGCCATCGGCCATCCTCACGAGACGTCTGCATGCTCAATTACTTGTGGTTTTTCCTCGCCGCGCTGTTCGAAATCGCCGGTTGCTTCGCGTTCTGGATGTGGTTGCGCCAAGGCAAGAGTGCCTTGTGGGTTGTCCCGGCATTGCTGAGCCTGACCTTGTTCGCCCTGCTGCTGACTCGCGTCGAAGCAACCTACGCCGGCCGCGCCTATGCCGCCTACGGTGGCATCTACATCATTGCGTCCATTGGCTGGCTGGCGGTGGTCGAGCGGGTGCGTCCGCTGGGCTCGGACTGGATCGGCGTGGCGCTGTGCGTGATCGGTGCGAGTGTCATTCTGTTCGGCCCGCGCTTCTCCGCATCCTGAAGGAACGGTCCTTCATCCAGACGGTTTGCATGAAGCGTCTGTCGGGGGATTCGTCCTGTGCCGTAGGGCAGGACTGATTTGCGGCTGTCACATTGAAGCGCCGACGCACGCGGGGCATCTTCAGGGGCCAGTAACCCTGAAGGACGAATGCCATGCTTGTACTCAGTCGAGTTGTAGGCGAGTTGATTTCCATTGGTGACAACATTTCCGTGCGCATTCTGGCCGTCAATGGCGGCAGCGTACGCTTCGGCGTCGAAGCGCCGCAAAACGTCAACGTGCATCGGGCCGAGGTCTACGAACGCATCCAGACCAAACTGGCGAAAAGCAAAGGTCGTTAAGGATCAGTCGAACAGGTGCTTGGGCACATCGTGCTTGAGCATCAACTGGCACTGCTCGCTTTCCGGGTCGAAAACGATCAGCGCCTGGCCCTTGGTCAGTGCCTGGCGAACTCGCAGCACCCGGGTTTCCAGCGGTGTGTCATCACCGTTGTCCGTGCCGTCGCGGGTCACGAAATCCTCGATCAGGCGGGTCAGGGTGTCGACTTCAAGTTGGTCATAGGGGATCAGCATGGGCACCTCGGCGAAAACAATGGCGCGATGCTACGGCGATTGCCGGTTGCCTGCCAGTTTTGTGTTGCTTGATCTGGCCCCTTCGCGAGCAGGCTCGCTCCCACATTTGTAATGCGTTTCCCTGTGGGAGCGAGCCTGCTCGCGAAGGCGATGGTTCTGCCAACAATGATTTAACTGTCCGAACGCTGCCCCACCAAACTGTCCACCGACGGCACCCGCGTATCGCTTTCCATCTGCGTGTCATGTTCGATCTGATGACTGAACCGGTCCAGCGAACCCTTGGCCGGTTGCGCATCGCTGGCAAACACGGGCGGGCTGAGGATGTATGCGCCGAGCAGACGACTCAGCGCCGCCAGACTGTCGATGTGAGTCCTCTCATAGCCGTGAGTCGCATCGCAGCCAAACGCCAGCAACGCCGTGCGAATGTCATGCCCGGCGGTCACCGCCGAATGGGCATCGCTGAAGTAGTAACGGAACAGGTCACGGCGCACTGGCAATTCGTTGTCACTGGCCAGGCGCAGCAGGTGCCGCGACAGGTGATAGTCATACGGTCCGCCGGAATCCTGCATCGCCACGCTCACCGCGTGTTCGCTGGAATGCTGGCCGGGTGCGACCGGCGCGATGTCGATGCCGACGAATTCGCTGACATCCCACGGTAACGCTGCCGCCGCGCCACTGCCGGTTTCCTCGGTGATGGTGAACAGCGGATGGCAGTCGATCATCAACTCTTCGCCGCTGTCGACAATCGCTTTCATCGCGGCCAACAGGGCCGCAACCCCGGCCTTGTCGTCGAGATGGCGAGCGCTGATGTGGCCGCTTTCGGTGAATTCCGGCAACGGGTCGAACGCCACGAAATCGCCGACGCTAATGCCTAGAGAGTCGCAATCGGCGCGAGTGGCGCAGTAGGCGTCCAGCCGTAATTCGATGTGGTCCCAACTGATCGGCATTTCATCCACTGCGGTATTGAACGCATGCCCGGAAGCCATCAAGGGCAACACGCTGCCACGGATCACGCCATTGTCGGTAAACAGGCTGACTCGGCTGCCCTCGGCAAAACGGCTGGACCAGCAGCCGACCGGTGCCAGGGTCAGGCGCCCGTTGTCCTTCACCGCCCGAACGGCTGCGCCGATGGTGTCCAGGTGAGCGGATACCGCGCGGTCCGGGCTGTTCTTCTTGCCCTTGAGGGTGGCGCGGATAGTACCGCGCCGGGTCATTTCGAACGGAATGCCCAGCTCTTCGAGCCGCTCGGCGACGTAACGCACGATGGTGTCGGTGAACCCGGTCGGGCTGGGAATAGCGAGCATTTCCAGCAGGACCTTTTGCAGGTAGTTGAGATCCGGTTCGGGAATTTTGCTGGTCATGGAAACTCCTGATGAGTAACGAACATCGATGGTTTCGATGAAGGGAAAAACAATTGTTGCCTGGGCTGACGCCTTCGCGAGCAAGCCAGTCCAGGCGCTACATCGCTAGGAAACCGCCGGCTGACTGTGCGGAAACAACAAATCCACAAACCGCTCCGCCGTCGGCTGCGGTTCATGATTGGCCAGGCCGGCGCGCTCGTTGGCTTCGATAAACACATACTCCGGCTGGTCGGCGGCCGGCACCATCAGGTCGAGTCCGACCATCGGGATATCCAGCGCCCGCGCCGCACGCACGGCGGCATCCACCAGTGTCGGGTGAAGGATCGCGGTGACATCCTCAAGCACGCCGCCGGTATGAAGATTCGCTGTACGCCGTACGAACAGATGCTCTCCGGCCGGCAGAATGCTGCTGTAGTCGTAACCCGCCGCGTGCAGGGTGCGCTGGGTTTCGTGGTCCTGCGGGATCTTGCTTTCACCGCCGGTGGCCGCCTGACGTCGACGGCTTTGGGCTTCGATCAGCGCACCGATTGAATGCTGCCCATCGCCAACCACTTCCGCCGGACGCCGAATCGCTGCGGCGACCACCTCAAAGCCAATCACTACAATTCGCAGGTCCAGACCTTCGTGGAAGCTTTCCAGCAACACCCGAGTGTCGAACTGACGCGCCGCGTCGATGGCTTGCTGGACCTCTTCGATCGTCTGCAAATCCACCGCCACACCCTGGCCCTGTTCACCGTCCAGCGGCTTGACCACCACCCGTTGGTGCTCGTCGAGAAACGCCAGGTTGTCGTCGGCATTACCGGCCAGTTGCTGGGAGGGCAGGGTTAGACCGGCCGCTTTCAACACCTTGTGGGTCAGGCTTTTGTCCTGGCACAGGCTCATGCTGATGGCGCTGGTCAGGTCGCTCAGGGATTCGCGGCAACGCACCCGGCGCCCGCCATGACTGAGGGTAAACATCCCGGCGTCAGCGTCGTCGACCTGTACATCAATGCCGCGACGGTGAGCTTCTTCGACGATGATCCGCGCATAAGGATTGAATTCAGCCTCAGGCCCCGGCCCAAGGAACAACGGCTGATTAATGCCGTTCTTGCGCTTGATGGCGAAGGTCGACAAGTTGCGAAAACCGAGCTTGGCGTAAAGACTTTTCGCTTGGTGGTTGTCGTGCAACACGGACAGGTCCAGGTAGCTGAGCCCACGGCTCATGAAGTGCTCGATCAAATGCCGCACCAATACTTCGCCGACGCCGGGCCGCGAGCAGTGTGGGTCAACCGCCAGGCACCAGAGGCTGCTGCCGTTTTCCGGATCGTTGTAGGCCTTATGATGATTGAGGCCCATGACGCTGCCGATGATCACGCCGCTGTCCTCGTCTTCGGCCAGCCAATACACCGGGCCGCCCTGATGACGTGGGGTCAGCAACGACGCGTCGATCGGTAGCATGCCGCGGGCCTGATACAGAACATTGATCGCCTGCCAGTCCGCCTCGCTCTGCGCCCGGCGAATCCGGAAGCCGCGAAACACTCGGGTCGCCTGGCGGTAATCGCTGAACCACAGGCGCAAAGTGTCCGACGGGTCGAGAAACAACTGCGCCGGTTCCAGCCCCAAAACCTGCTGGGGCGCGGCGACATACAGCGCGATGTCGCGCTCGCCGGGCTGCTCGTTGAGCAACTCCTGGGCGATGCTCGCGGCATCGGGAAAGGTATGGCCGATCAGCAGCCGGCCCCAACCGCAATGCACCGCAATCGGTGCCGCGCCGAGTTCACTGCCGTCCTCGGCCAGGCGCGCCTGCAAGCGTTCGTAGGAGGGTGACTGGCCGCGCAACAAGCGTTGGCTGTAAGCCGTGGCGTGGGGTTTCATCAATCAGATTCCTTGTTCACTGAGCCACAGGTTCAGCGCCGCCAATTGCCACAGCTTGGAGCCGCGCAACGGGGTCAACTGGCCTTGCGGATCGGTCAGCAGGCGGTCGAGCATGGCCGGGTTGAACAGGCCGCGATCCTGGCTTGGATCGAGCAGCAGTTCGCGCACCCAGTTCAGCGTATCGCCCTGTAAGTGCTTGAGACCGGGCACCGGGAAGTAGCCCTTTTTACGGTCGATCACTTCGCTTGGAATGACCAGTCGTGCCGCTTCTTTCAAGACCTGTTTACCGCCGTCCGGCAGTTTGAATTTGCCAGGCACGCGGGCCGACAACTCCACCAGGCGATAGTCGAGAAACGGTGTTCGCGCTTCCAGGCCCCAGGCCATGGTCATGTTGTCGACGCGTTTGACTGGGTCGTCCACCAGCATGATCGTGCTGTCCAGCCGCAGGGCTTTGTCCACTGCCGCATCGGCGCCGGGTTGTGCGAAATGCTCCTTCACGAAGTCGCCCGCGGCATCGTTGGCCGTCAGCCATTTCGGCTGCACAGTGGCGGCGTAGTCTTCGTAGCTGAGGTCGAAAAATGCATCGCGATAGGCCGTATACGGATCGGCCGCGCCATCCACTTGCGGGTACCAGTGATAACCGGCGAACAACTCGTCCGCGCCCTGGCCGCTTTGCACAACCTTGCAGTGCTTGGCCACTTCACGGGACAACAGATAGAAGGCGATGCAGTCATGGCTGACCATCGGCTCGCTCATGGCGCGGAACGCCGCGGGCAGTTGCTCGATGATTTCGCTCTCCTGGATGCGCAACTGGTGATGCTGGGTGCCGTAGTGCTTGGCGATCAGGTCCGAATACTGGAACTCGTCGCCGCGCTCGCCGCCGGCATCCTGGAAACCGATGGAAAAGGTCGACAGGTTCTCGACGCCGACTTCGCGGAGTAAACCGACCAACAGGCTCGAATCGACACCGCCGGACAGCAGCACGCCGACATCTACCGCCGCCCGCTGACGAATCGCCACCGCATCACGAGTGCTGTCGAGCACCCGGTCGCGCCAGTCTTCGAGCGTCAGGTTCATCTCGTCGGCGTGGGGGCCGTAGGGCAGGGTCCACCAGGTTTTCTGCTCGGTGGTGCCGTCGGCCTCGATGCGCATCCAGGTCGCTGGCGGCAGTTTTTCAATGCCGGCGATCAACGTGCGCGGGGCCGGGACCACCGCGTGGAAATTCAGGTAATGGTTCAGCGCCACCGGGTCGAGCATCGGGCTGATATCGCCACCCTTGAGCAGCGCCGGCAAGGCCGACGCAAAGCGCAGGCGCTGGCCGGTGCGCGACAGGTAGAGCGGTTTCACACCGAGACGGTCGCGAGCGATGAACAGCCGTTTGGCGTCGCGCTCCCAGATGGCGAAGGCGAACATGCCGTTGAGTTTGGGCAGCAGTGCTTCGCCCCAGGCGTGATAGCCCTTGAGCAGCACTTCGGTGTCGCCGCCGGAATAGAAGGCATAACCAAGGCTTTCAAGCTCGGTGCGCAGTTCCGGGAAGTTGTAGATCGCGCCGTTGAAGGCCAGGGACAAGCCCAGTTGGTTGTCGATCATTGGCTGCGCCGAGCCGTCCGACAGGTCCATGATTTTCAGGCGACGATGGCCCAGGGCAATCGGCCCTTGGGCATGAAAGCCCCACGCATCCGGGCCACGGGGGGCCAGGTGATGGGTGATTCGCTCAACCGCTGCGAGGTCGGCAGGTTGATGATCAAAGCGTAACTCGCCAGCTAATCCACACATAAAGTCCTTACCGGTTTTTCCGTTGGGGAGGGTATTTCTTCAGTGGCCGACATGGCCGGTACTCAGAAACTGACCCGTGTGAAATTCAGGAGTTTTAGATCGATAAGTTATAAGGACGAGCGGTGCTCAGGCGTTTGCTGGCGCAAAAGCCTGTTTTGCAAAATGTGCGGTACATAGTTATCGGATCTATACAAAATTTCCGGCGATCGCTGCTGAATCGACCCGGATTTTGATTATCCGGCGGCAAGATCGACGCGCTACGGTGCAGCTCGCTATTGCATCCAGGAAGTTTGCGTATGTCCGAACAAGGAAGTGTTACCGCCGACGCACAGCGTCTCGGCAGTTTGCTGGAGATCACCGGGGATCTGGACAAGGCGCACGTGCTGCGAGACCGGCTGCCGTCATGGCTGATGAAGGCTGATGTGGCGTGGATGGACGGCGTGCACAGTGCTTATACGGACGCGCAGCCGCATGAGGCCGAACTGAAAAAACTGCTGCGCAAGGTCGAAGGTCTCGAGCCTTTCTGCGCGCGATTGTTGACCAGCACGCTAAAGGAAAAATTTGCCGTGGAGCTGGATGTGTACAACGATTCCCTGTGGATTGTGCACCTCAAGCACACACTCAACACCAACAAGACCCCGGCGATCTGGATCGCCCATACCTACACCGAAAAGTTCAGCCTGTTGCAGGCCGCCATGCAGAACTTTTCTGCCGATCAGGCCCAGGGCAAGGATTTAGGGCACGAAAGCTCGATTCGTCGGGGCAGCAAAGCGCGCAGGGTATCGGAACTGTCCGCCGCTGATTTTGCCAAGTGTTGCCGTGAACTCAATCTCGGCCAGCGCTATCAGACCCATTTGCAGGAAGCCATCGACCTTTCGGTGCCGGTGCAGGATGAGTGGGTCAGCAATTCGGATGCGCAGACGCTGCGCGCCTTGCACCGTCATGAATTGCGCGTCGACTCGCACTTCGCCTACCTGAAAAACGATATCAGCCTGCCAGCGCACCAGATGTTGCTCGAATTGACGGAAAGTGGCGAAGGACTCGCGGCGCGACAGACCGTGTATGACGGAAAACCACTGGTCTGGGAAAGCCTCGAAGTGCTTGATACCTGCATTTGGGGGGCGCTGGTGTTATCGGGCCGCTCTGCACAACCAGCAGAGGGCAAATGCCTGGTCTATATGCCAGGGGACACCTACCGGAGGCTGTTCGAGTACCCGTCGCTGGACGACTTCAGAATCTACCTGGAGCTCAAATTACAGGTCAAAGCCTACGCCCGGATGTTTGAGCGCTATGTTGGCCAACCTGACCACGGCACCTTTTTCAAGTCGTTCGCTGCCAGCCGCAAGCCTACGCAGATCAAACTCAAACCGGTCACTGCCGGGCTCTTGCAGTTTTTTCAACAGTTTTGTCGGGAAACTGCAGATTGATTCAAGAACCCTGGCAGTGCCGACAGCTGACTTTGACGCCGATGAACAGCGCAAACGTGAAGAACGACGCCTGGAAATTGCCCTGGCCATCGGCAATCTCGGTGGTTTTTTCGTGCCGGTGCTGGGTCAGTTGATGATGGGAGTGGCAGTCGGCGAGCTACTGAGCGAGGTGTACGAGGGCGTACAGGACTGGCGCGAGGGTGAAAAGAGTCAAGCGTTGACCCAGCTGTTTTCTGTTGTGGAGAACCTCGCCGCCATGGGGTTGTTTGCAGTAGGGGGCAAGATCGTCCATTCGATTCGTGGCACCGCGACCTCCGCGCCTGAGTTTTTTGACGGTTTCGAGCCAGTGGCGAGTCGCGATGGGCTGACGCGGCTATGGAAACCGAACCTGCGACCTTATCGTTTGCCTCCGAAACAGGCGGCGCAGATCAAGCCCACGAAGCCCGAACAGCTTCGGGTCGAGGATGAGCACTACCTGATAATGGACGATTCGGCTTATCTGGCGCGCTTCAATAAAACCCTCGATGCCTGGCGAATCAATCATCCAGGGAGTCGTGAGCACTATCAACCACCCGTGAAATACAACGGTCGCGGCTGGCAGCACATTCATGAGGATCCTGCTCAGTGGCAGCATCTGCTGTATGCCGTGCGACGGTTGCACCCCGGCACCGCGCAGATGACGGATGAAAGGCTGGAGCAGATTTGCGCACTGACGCAAACCTCGCTTGAACACCTGCAGCAACTGGCCGAGCGGCATCAAGGGGTTTCAGCGCGTTTTGATGACATGGTTCAGCGTTACGCGCTGGAGCAGCAGGTTCGCGATTTCATCTGGCAAATGGAACAACCGAATTTTGCCAGCGCCGAGAATGTCGTGCTGCAACTGCAGGCTCTACCGGATCTGCCGGGCTGGCCGCAGAACCGGTTTTTCAAAGTATTTGATAAAGCGGATGAGCTGATTTCACGCTACCCCGAGCCGCCACCGCTGGATGACGATGAACTGAGTATTCACATCACTCAGGCGCAGATGGAGGCCGGTGAGTTGCTGCAGACGACCGCTGAGGGGATCTATCCGGCAGAACTTGAAGCGTTGCTCGGTGAGCCACTTGCGGGGCGGGCGCCGGAGCCCTTGCTGGCGCGGCGCATCGGCGCATTGTTGAAGGAAGATTCCCTGCCATTGTTCCAGCGTTTGTACCCTGTGCATGATCGCGCAGTCAGCGCGCAACAGGTCTTGCTCAAGGCGCAATATCCAGACGTGCCTGTCTCTGTACTGGATGAGTTGAGCGCTGGACTCAGTAGTGTTGAACAGACGCATCTGAGCGAGACCCGGCGCATCCCGTTGACCCTTGGCCAGCAGGCGCGCGAGGCTCAAACCGAGATCCGCGTAGACCGTGCCATCAGTGGCCTGAATTTGCCGGCGTTGGCGGATGAACGCACGCGCACGCTGGCGCTGGGCTTGCTCGGAGAGGAGCCCGGTTGGCCGGAAGATTTGCGGATAGAGTTGGTGCAAGACAATCGCCTGGGCAGCGTGCTCGACAGTGCCGGTCAATCGTCGGCGAGCCATCACCGCGTGGTATTGAAGATCGGCAACGCCTATCAGGCAGTCGATGCGCCAGAACAGCCATCGAAAGCGTTGCTGCGTGGCCCGCATGCTTTTTACCAGGCCGTTATTCAGACGTTGTCAGCGGCCGAGCGCAGCGCGTTGGGCATCGCCGGTAGCAACGTTAAAGACGCCGAGCGGCTTCAGATCAGTCTGTCGGCGAAGGCGACGGATCGTGCGCAATGCGCGCGAATCATCGCGCGGCAACCGCGACCGGCGCCGCAGGATCTGTCGTTGTGCCTGGTTGCCGATGCGCCGGCGGACTCTCCCCCGATCTATCCACGGCGCCTGATACGCAAACTCAAAAAGCTCTATCCATGGTTCACCGATGTGCAGGTCAATAGCTACCTCGCTGCGTTGGGCAGCACGCATCTCGAACGCGCCACGGCGCTGCGCAAGCGCCAATTGAGCTTGGAAACACTACGTGCCGAACTCAAGGCCTGGAGTCTCGATGAGGCGCAAATGGCCAAGCTGCCGGGTGATCTGAAGCAGTATCAGGCAGCGCGGCAAAGCGTTGCCTTGAAGCTGGAGAACTGCTGGCGCCATCAGACCTTTCTCGCGGGTGAGGACAACGTGCCCGTGCCGGGCCTGAAGCTGGACGGTATGCGGGTCGGCAACCTGCCAGCGTTTAGCGGCGAAGTAGATTTCGGCCATGTTCAACGTCTGTCATTGCAGAACATGCAGTTGGCCGATGACGTCGGCTATTTTCTCAAGGCATTCAAGGGGCTAAAGCGTCTGGAACTCGACGCAAACAGCATCACTCGGCTGCCGGAAGTGCTGTCGCACATGACGCTGCTGCAAAATCTGAGTCTGCACGACAACGCCCTCGGTCTGAACGCCCACACCGCCGAAAAGCTCGCGCACATGCGCGGTTTGCACGTGCTGGATCTGAGCGATAACCCGCTGGGCGATACACCGGATGTCAGCCAGTTGAAGGCTTTGCTCAAGTTGAACCTGCGCAATACCCGGGCCCGGCAGCTGCCGCAGGGGTTGTTGACATTGTTACGCCTTGAGGAAGCGGATTTGCGCGAAAACGACATCCAGACGCTGCCCGCTGAACTGTTTGAGGCACCGATCGCACTGACCGAGAAAATCAATCTGCGCCTTAATCCATTGACGTCTCTGAGTCAGCGGGCACTGCAGGCTTACCGCGAGCGTACCGGCGTGGGCATGGGCTATCTGGAGGACGAAATCGGCCTGTTGAGTGATCAGCGTGCTCGTGAAGTCTGGTTGGCGGCGGACACGGCAGAGGGGTATCTGGAACGCTCGGCGACCTGGCAGGCACTCAAGGACGACTGGCGTTCAAGTGACTTTTTCAAAGTGTTCTATCAACTGGTGCACGCGAAGGACAACCGCCTGGTTCATCAGGAAATGGTGCGGCGGGTGTGGGCGGTGCTGGAGGCCGCCGCTGCCGACAGTGAACTGCGCGGGCTGCTGTTTGCGCTGGCGGAGGGGGAGCCCAACTGCGTGGATGCGGCGGCGTTTACCTTCAGCGAGATGGAGGTCAGTGTGATCATCGACCATGCGTTGCGCGCGTCCGGGAGTACCGGGTTGGACGACAAAATGTTGATCGCGCTGGGGCGTGGGCTGTTTCGGCTCGACCGACTGGATACCTATGCCGATCTTTTCAGTGAGCGCCGTAACGTTGTTGACCGGCTCGGCGTGCGGTTGGCGTTTCGCAAGGGGCTGGCGGACTCGCTGGATCTGCCGGGGCAGCCGAAAAACATCACGTATACGCAGGTGGGCGGCGTCACCGCGGAGGACCTCGCCGATGCCCTTGCCGACGTAACGACGGGTGAAATGTCGGCTTCTCTGCAAGCTTTTCTGGTACGGCAGAACTTCTGGCGCCGCCATCTCAAGCAGCACTTTGCACAGGACTTCACGGCCGCGACTGACCCGCTGATGGAAAAGCTCGCAGCATTGAAATCTGACTCTGCGACCTACCAGCGTGATGTGCATGCGCTGCAAAGCGAATATCGACAGGCGCGAGAAGCGCAATTCGAGCGTTTAACCCAGCGGGCGCTGGAACAGCAGGACGTGCGTTCCAGCCATGTGTGCCCGCTGCGTTAACGCGTGCCGCGTATCAGGTTGCGCAAGGCAAAGCGATTCGGGTGACAGGCCTCGGCCACGCTGCGAGGCAGCGGCAACGGTTCGTTGTTCAGCCACGCGGCGAGCAACTCGCCCGATAGCGGCGCGGTGATCAAGCCGCGTGAGCCGTGGCCACTGTTGACGTAGAGACCGTCAAGCCATGGGCAGGCGATGTCCGGTATCTGGCGCGCATCCTTGCTCAGGGCGGCGTAGGCTTGAATGAACGCTTCGCGGTCGGCGAGGGGGCCGACAATCGGCAGGTAATCGGGGCTTGTGCAGCGGAAAGCGGCGCGGCCCTGAAGGCTTTCGACAGATTGTTCATTGAGGTGCAGACGGGCGACCAGGTCGCTGGAAATCTCTTCGAGCATCGCCAGATTGCCTTGGTGTTCGGCAGTCGTTGGCGTCAAGTCATCGCTGTTGAAATCGAAACTGGCGCCGAGCGTGTGTTCGCCCAAACGGGCGGGGGCGACGTAGCCTTCGGCGCACACCACGGTGGTCAATGCCTGACTCTGCGCGGTTTCGGCGAGACAAGTGATCTGCCCGCGAATGCGCTTGAGCGGCAGCTCGGCACTTTGTGCAAAACGTTTGATTTCGGCAGCGCCGGCCAATACCACCACCGGTGCGCTGGCGAGTAGACGTTCGCCGTCGAAGGCTTGCCAGTGCTCATCGACCTTGCGCAGCTCAAGCACTTCGTGATGGCTGAGCAACTCGATGTTCGCTTGTGCCGCTTGTGCCTGACACAACGCAGGCGGATGCACCCAGCCACCTTCCGGGTAGTACAAACCGCCATGCGCCAGAGCGACACCGGCGCGGGCCTGTGCCTCAGGCTGATCGAGCCACTGCAACAGATCTTCCGCAAAGGCGTCTGCCAGTTGAGCGTGGCGTTCGGCCTCCTTGGCATTGAAGGCCAATTGCAGCACGCCGCAGTCATCCCAATCCGTGCCACGTTGCAGGGTTTCGAGCAGACGACGGGTGTAACCGAAACCGCTGACGATCAGTTGCGACAACGCGGTGCCATGGGCGGACAGTTTCAGGTACAGCACACCTTGCGGGTTGCCCGAAGCTTCTTGCGCAACGGCTTCGTGGCGCTCCAGCAAACTGACCTGCCAACCGCGAGCGGCGAGGCTGGCCGCCGTGGCGCAACCCGCCAGACCCGCGCCGATCACCAGCGCCCGACGCTCAGCGGAAATGGGCGCAGGACGAGCGAACCACGGTTTTTCAGGAGCGGGCGGCGCAACGTCTGCGGGCCAACCGAGAAACTCGCCGCGGAGGATTTCCCATTTGTGCCCGATGCCCGGCGTGCGCTTCATCTTGAAGCCTGCCGCATTGAGTAATCGACGCACCCAGCCCGTGCTGGTGAAGGTGCTGATGGTCGAGTCGGGTGCGGCCAGGCGCGCCAGTTCGGCAAACAGTTCGGCGGTCCACATGTCGGGGTTTTTCGCCGGGGCGAAACCGTCGAGAAACCACGCATCGATCTGCGCATCCAGCTGCGGCAATTGTTCCAGCGCATCGCCAATCAGCAGCGTCAGGGTCACGCGGCCGTTATCCAGAATCAGGCGTTGAAAGCCCTGATGGATCGCCACGTACTGGGCCAGCAGTTGATCGGCGAACGGTTTCAGTTCTGGCCACAACGCCAGCGCCCGCTTCAGGTCAGGGGCGGTCAACGGGTACTTTTCCACGCTGACAAAATGCAGTCGTGCACCGGCCACGGCCTGCTCTTCAAACAGTTGCCAGGCACACAGGAAGTTCAGCCCGGTGCCGAAACCGGTTTCGCCGATGACCAATCGGCCCGCTGCTGGCAACGCGGCAAAACGTTCCTTCAGGCGGTTTTGCTCGATGAACACGTAGCGGGTTTCATCCAGGCCTGACTTGTCGGAAAAATACACGTCATCGAACACTCGCGAACGCGGGCGTCCCTGGTCATCCCAGTCGAGCTGGGCGTGGGGCAATACGGGCTTCATGGCAGGCTCGGCAAACGACAAGGCGGCCATTCTAGCCGATCGGGCGAGGGGTGCTTGATCCATGGCAAGGCTTGGGTTTGCAAGCTCAAGGACAATGGGTGATTCAAGACCTGCACCGATAACCCCCTCACCACAAGGGTTTCCATGCAAGTCAGGTTTGTCATGCAATTCAAGGGTTGCCAGTCCGCACAAGAGTCAGGGGAATTTCTCCGCCTTGCCCGTGCCCAATCCGCTAGTCTTGCTCAATCTTGGAAGGGAGCCGCCCATGTTCGAATCTGCCGAAATCGGTCACGCCGTCGACAAAGAAACCTACGACGCTGAAGTGCCGGCCCTGCGTGAAGCCTTGCTTGAAGCGCAGTTCGAACTGCAGCAGCAAAAGCGTTTTCCGGTGATCATTTTGATCAACGGTATCGAAGGCGCTGGCAAGGGCGAGACGGTCAAGTTGCTCAACGAATGGATGGACCCGCGCCTGATCGAGGTCCGCACCTTCGACCAGCAAACCGACGAAGAACTGGCGCGGCCACCGGCCTGGCGCTACTGGCGGATGCTCCCGGCCAAGGGTCGCATGGGTATTTTCTTTGGCAACTGGTACAGCCAGATGCTGCAAGGGCGAGTCCATGGCGATTTCAAGAACGCGGTGCTGGACCAGGCGATCAACCAGTCCGAACGCCTGGAGAAAATGCTCTGCGATGAAGGCGCGCTGATCTTCAAGTTCTGGTTCCATCTCTCCAAGCAGCAAATGAAGGCGCGCCTCAAGGCGCTCGCCGACGACCCGCTGCACAGTTGGCGCATCAGCCCGCTGGACTGGCAGCAATCGCAAACCTACGACAAATTTGTGAAGTTCGGCGAGCGGGTGTTACGCCGCACCAGTCGCGACTATGCGCCGTGGCATGTGGTTGAAGGTGTAGACCCGTATTACCGCAGTCTGATGGTGGGCCAGATCCTTCTCGAAGGCCTGCAAAATGCGCTGAAGCGGCCCAAGGTCCATCCCGACAAAGTCAGTGCCGCGCCGCTGCCCACCCATATTGATCAGATGAACGTGCTCGACAGCCTGGATTTGACCCAGAGCCTGGAAAAGGACGATTACGAAGAACAACTGATTACCGAACAGGCACGATTCTCTGGCCTGATGCGCGACAAACGCATGCGCCAGCACGCCTTGGTGGCGGTGTTTGAAGGCAATGACGCGGCGGGCAAGGGCGGGGCTATTCGCCGGGTTGCCGCCGCACTCGATCCACGTCAATACAGCATCATCCCGATTGCCGCGCCCACTGAGGAGGAACGGGCGCAACCGTATCTCTGGCGCTTCTGGCGGTACCTCCCGGCCAAGGGTAAGTTCACGGTGTTCGATCGCTCATGGTACGGCCGGGTCCTGGTGGAGCGCATTGAGGGCTTTTGCCCGCCAGCGGACTGGCTGCGGGCTTACAGCGAGATCAACGATTTCGAAGAGCAGATTTCCGAGTCAAACGTCATCGTGGTCAAGTTCTGGCTGGCCATCGACAAGCAGACGCAACTGGAGCGCTTCCAGGCGCGGGAAGAGATTCCCTTCAAACGCTTCAAGATCACCGAGGACGACTGGCGCAACCGTGACAAGTGGGACGCCTACCGCGACGCCGTCGGTGACATGGTCGATCGCACCAGCACCGAGATCTCGCCCTGGACCCTGGTGGAAGCCAATGACAAGCGCTGGGCCCGGGTCAAAGTGTTGCGCACGATCAACCGGGCGCTGGAAGTGGCGTTCGAAAAGGCCGACAAGAAGGCCAAGAAGCACAAGCACTAAGACGATGGTTACGCATACGCCGGGTGAATGATTGTCGCGGTCGGTAATGGGGTGGACTTATGCTCGGTCCACTCTCAACCGACAACAACAATGAGGTATGCCATGCGTGAAGTGGTGATCGTCGACAGCGTACGGACCGGCCTGGCCAAATCCTTTCGCGGCAAGTTCAATATGACCCGTCCGGACGACATGGCGGCCCACTGTGTCAATGCGCTGCTCACACGCAATGACATTGACCCGGCCAGCGTCGAGGATTGCATCGTTGGCGCCGGTTCCAACGAAGGCGCCCAGGGTTACAACATCGGGCGTAACGTTGCGGTGCTGTCGCACCTGGGCATCGGCACTGCCGGCATGACCCTCAACCGTTTCTGTTCTTCAGGCTTGCAGGCCATTGCGATTGCCGCCAACCAGATCGCCTCGGGTTGCAGCGACATCATCGTCGCCGGTGGCGTCGAGTCCATCAGCCTGACGATGAAAAGCGTCAACACCGACAACCTGATCAACCCGTTGCTCAAGGAACAGGTGCCGGGCATCTACTTCCCAATGGGCCAGACCGCCGAAATCGTCGCCCGTCGCTACCACGTCAGCCGCCAAGAGCAGGATCTTTACGCGTTGCAGAGCCAGCAACGCACAGCCCAGGCTCAGGCCGCCGGGTTGTTTGATGATGAAATCGTGCCGATGGCGGTCAAGTACCGGGTCGAAGACAAGGCCACCGGCCAGGTGCAGATCCTCGATGGTGTTGTTGATCACGATGACTGCAACCGTCCTGACACCACGCTGCAAAGCCTCGCCGGTTTGAAGCCGGTATTTGCCGAAGACGGCTCGGTGACGGCGGGCAACTCGTCGCAGCTGTCGGACGGTGCGTCGATGACCCTGGTGATGAGCCTGGAAAAAGCCCTGGAGTTGGGGCTCAAGCCTAAAGCCTTCTTCCGTGGTTTCACCGTGGCCGGTTGCGCCCCGGATGAAATGGGCATCGGCCCGGTGTTCTCGGTGCCGAAGTTGCTCAAGGCCAAGGGTTTGCAGATCGCTGATATCGACTTGTGGGAGCTCAACGAAGCGTTTGCCTCCCAGTGCCTCTACAGCCGCAATCGACTGGAAATCGACAACGCGAAATACAACGTCAACGGCGGGTCGATTTCCATTGGTCATCCGTTTGGCATGACCGGTTCGCGTCAAGTCGGGCATATCGTGCGTGAGCTACAACGGCGCAATTTGCGTTATGGCGTGGTCACCATGTGCGTCGGTGGCGGGATGGGGGCTACGGGGTTGTTTGAGGCGGTGCGTTAAATCGATAGATTTGTATTGCCTGTTGAATAGCCTTCGCGAGCAAGCCCGCTCCCACATTTAACCGCATTCTCCTGGGAGAACTCGGTTAAATGTGGGAGCGGGCTTGCTCGCGAAAGCAGCACTGCGGTCTAGTGACTGGTACTCAATAGTTGCATCCGCTCGATATACGCCTGAATCTCCCGCATCGCCGCTTCAGGGCTGTCAAACGGCCCCTCGAGGGTGTTTTCCCGAGTGCTGAAATACAACTCCCCATTCACCCGGCACAACCGGTCACTGCGAAAGTGCGTGGTAGGGGCGTTGTCCTGGGCGCGCATGCCGTACATGGCAATCTCCTGAGTGTAGGTCCTGTTTACGGATCCAATGAGCTTATGCCTGAAGTACTTGCGGCGCCTGGCGACCTGATCGACGGCACTTCGTCAATTTAGCGTTGCGACCTGCACCGTTTCATTTGCGGCCAGCGAGCAACTGTCCCTGTGTGCCTCCGGGCGCTGGGCCTAGAATGACCGCTCTCGCCATTGGGCTTCGGGGGCAGCATGCACATTTCATCAGGTCGCTGGGTTTACGGGCTGTTCCTGGCGTTGCTGACGGCCCTGCTGTGGGGAATCCTGCCGATCAAACTCAAGCAAGTGCTGCTGGTGATGGACCCGGTGACGGTGACCTGGTTTCGCTTGCTGGTGTCCGGCGGTTGCCTCTTTCTATATCTGGCGACGACCAAGCGTCTGCCGAGCCGCAAAGCGCTCGGCCCGAAGGGTGGCTGGTTGGTGCTGATGGCGGTGCTCGGCCTGGTGGGCAATTACGTTTTGTACCTGATGGGCCTAAACCTGCTCAGTCCCGGCACCGCGCAATTGGTGGTGCAGATGGGACCGATCATGTTGCTGATCGCCAGTCTGTTTGTGTTCAAGGAGCGGTTCAGCGTGGGGCAGGGGATTGGCCTGCTGGTGCTGCTGATCGGTTTCGGGCTGTTTTTCAATCAGCGCCTGAGCGAATTGCTCACCTCCCTGACTGACTACACCGCTGGCGTATTGATGGTGTTGGCGGCGTCCACGGTCTGGACCTTCTATGCGCTGGGCCAGAAGCAATTGCTGACGGTGTGGAATTCGTTGCAGGTGATGATGGTGATTTATCTGTTCTGCGCGCTACTGCTGACGCCGTGGGTGCATCCGCTGGAGGCGCTGAATCTGAGCCCGCTGCAAGGCTGGCTGCTGCTGGCGTGCTGCCTGAACACACTAATCGCTTATGGCGCATTTGCTGAAGCGTTGGCGCACTGGGAGGCTTCGCGGGTCAGCGCGACATTGGCCATTACGCCGCTGGTGACGTTTGTCGCCGTGGCACTGGCCGCATCGTTGTGGCCGGAGTACGTGCATGCCGAAACGATCAATGGCCTGGGTTATGGCGGGGCGGTGTTGGTGGTGCTCGGGTCGGCGCTGGTGGCGTTGGGGCCATCGTTGATGGCCGGGCTCAGGGCGCGGCGGTTGCGGATGGCGGTCGGTCGATAGACCGCGTCATCGTTCTTCGCGGGCAAGCCACGCTCCCACAGGGGAATGCGATCACCTGTAGGCGCGAGCCTGCCCGCGAAGACTGACTGTCAGGCGCTACACATCTCAGCCCTTGGCACCCGCCTCCAACATATTCTCCGGTCTTACCCAGGCATCAAACTGTTCATCGGTCAGATAACGCAACTGCAACGCCGCCTCACGCAAGGTCAGTCCTTCGGCGTAAGCCTTCTTGGCAATCTCGGCGGACTTGTCGTAACCAATGTGCGGGTTCAACGCGGTCACCAGCATCAAGCCACGTTCCAGGTGTTCCGCCATTTTCGCTGCATCCGGTTCCAGCCCGGCGATGCAATGCTGCTGGAAGTTGCTGCAACCATCGCCCAGCAGGCGAATCGATTGCAGCAAATTGTGGATGATCACCGGTTTGAACACGTTCAATTGCAGGTGCCCCTGACTCGCAGCAAAGCCGATGGCGACGTCGTTGCCCATCACTTGGCAAGCCAGCATCGACAAGGCTTCGCACTGGGTCGGGTTGACCTTGCCAGGCATGATCGAACTGCCTGGCTCGTTGGCCGGCAGTTTCACTTCAGCGATACCGGCGCGTGGTCCGGAGCCGAGTAAACGCAGGTCGTTGGCGATTTTCATCAGCGTCACGGCGAGGGTTTTCAGCGCTCCCGACAGCGTCGTCAGCGGTTCGTGGCCGGCGAGCGCGGCGAATTTGTTTGGCGCAGTGACGAATGGCAGGCCGGAGAGCGCGGCCAGTTCGGCGGCGATCGCCTCGCCAAAGCCGTGAGGCGAGTTCAGCCCGGTGCCGACAGCGGTGCCGCCCTGCGCGAGTTCACACACGGCTGGCAGTGCGCTGCGGATCGCCCGCTCGGCGTAATCCAATTGTGCGATGTACGCGGACAGTTCCTGGCCAAAGGTGATCGGCGTGGCGTCCATCATGTGGGTACGCCCGGTCTTGACCAGTTTCATGTGCCGGGCCGACAGCTCGGCCAGCCCGCCAGACAACTCATTGATAGACGGCAGCAAATGCTGCTGCACCGCTTGAACGGTGGCGATATGCATGGCGGTAGGGAAGCAATCGTTGGAGCTTTGGGAGCGGTTGACGTGATCGTTGGGGTGTACCGGCGACTTGCCGCCGCGGGCGTTGCCGGCCAGTTCGTTGGCGCGACCGGCGATCACTTCGTTGACGTTCATGTTGCTCTGGGTGCCACTGCCGGTCTGCCAGACCACCAGCGGGAACTGATCGTCGTGGTTGCCGTCGAGTACTTCGTCGGCCGCTTGCTCGATCAACCGGGCGATGTCCGCGGGCAAGTCGCCGTTGCGGTCGTTGACCCGGGCCGCGGCTTTCTTGATCAGCGCCAGGGCGTGCAGCACAGCCAGGGGCATGCGTTCCTGACCGATGGCGAAGTTGATCAGCGAACGTTGGGTCTGGGCGCCCCAGTAGGCGTCATCCGGGACGTTCACTTCACCAAGGCTGTCGGTTTCGATACGGCTCATCGGTCACACTCCTGTAGGTCTGATTGCGCAGTTTAGGCCGTGTTCGGCAGCAGTGGTTCCATCAGTCTGTTTTTTGACCACTGAGCCTTAGAAATCAAGCCCCATAAGGGGTGGGGGTTGAGCCATGACGTTTTTTAGGCGCAGAATGGTCGCCCTTGGGGTTTTACCTCGCCTGCTAGAAAAGGAAACTCGATGACTCGTCTTCGTGCCATCTGTACCGCGGTTGCACTGGTTTGCGCCAGCGGCCAGGTTTTTGCCGATACCGCCAGCCACAACGCCAGTGCCGAAGCTTTCCTGACCCTGGCGCACGCTGACAAATTGGGCACTCCGGTGTACATGCAAGTGCAGCAAATGTTCGCTCAGCGCTTTGAGCAAACCAAAGCCCCTGAATCGAAAAAAGCCCTGCTGGATACCTACCAGGCCAAGGCCAACGCCGCGCTGGACGCAGCCATTGGCTGGAACAAGCTGAAGCCGGACATGGTCAAGCTCTACACCACCAACTTCAGCGAATCCGAGCTGAAAGATCTGGTTGCGTTCTACCAGTCGCCACTGGGTAAAAAAGTCCTGGAAAAAATGCCGCAGCTGACTCAGCAATCGGCCCAGATGACTCAAGCCAAGCTCGAAAGCGCAGTGCCTGTGGTCAACAAACTGCTGGATGACATGACCAATGAGCTGGTGCCTAAAGGCGCCGCTGCTCCAGCTGTCAAGAAAAAGCCTTAAGCGGAGTTCGGTATGACCATGCAACAACGCATCGAGTCGACGCTGGGGCTGTTGCAGCCCGAGCACCTGCAAGTGCTGGATGAAAGCCACATGCACAGCCGTGGGTTGCAAACCCACTTCAAGGCTGTGGTGGTCAGTCAGCAGTTCGAAGGTCTCAATCGCGTCAAGCGTCACCAGAAGGTCTACGGCACTCTGGGTGAGCTGATGGGTGAGTTTCATGCGTTGGCGCTGCATACCTACACGCCTGAAGAATGGGCACAGATCGACGCGGCCCCGGCCTCGCCGACCTGTGCAGGAGGAAAGCAGCGATAAGCTTCGAGCTGCAGGCTGCAAGCAGAATCACAAGCGGCAACGGACCGCTTGGCGCTTGAAGCTCGCCGCTTGAAGCTGCTTTTTTGCTAGAATCCGCAACGCGCCGCTTACCCGGCGCGTTTTTTTTCGCATCCGGTTCACCCCTTACGAGGGTAGCCACCTGGAGAATCACCCATGACACAACAGATTGTCGTGGCGGCACTTTATAAGTTCGTCACCCTGGAAAACTACGTTGAGCTGCGCGAGCCACTGCTGCAAGCGATGGTCGACAACAGCGTCAAAGGCACGCTGCTGATCGCCGAAGAAGGCATCAACGGCACCGTCTCCGGCAGCCGCGAAGGCATTGACGGGCTGATGGCCTGGCTCAAGAACGACCCGCGCATGGACGATATCGATCACAAAGAATCGTACTGCGACGACCAGCCGTTCTACCGCACCAAAGTCAAACTCAAGAAAGAAATCGTCACCCTCGGCGTCGAAGGCGTGGACCCGAACAAAAAGGTCGGCACCTACGTCGATCCAGAGAACTGGAACGCGCTGATCAGTGATCCGGAAGTCCTGTTGATCGACACCCGCAACGACTACGAAGTCGCGATCGGCACCTTCGAAGGCGCCATCGATCCGAAAACCACCAGTTTTCGCGAGTTCCCCGACTACATCAAAGAACACTTCGACCCGGCCGTGCACAAAAAAGTCGCGATGTTCTGCACCGGCGGCATTCGTTGCGAGAAGGCTTCGAGCTACATGCTCAGCCAAGGCTTCGATGAGGTCTACCACCTCAAGGGCGGGATTCTGAAGTACCTCGAAGAGGTGCCGCAGGAAGAAACCAAGTGGCAGGGCGACTGCTTTGTGTTCGATAACCGCGTGACCGTGCGCCACGACCTGAGCGAAGGCGACTACGATCAATGTCATGCCTGTCGTACACCGATCAGCGCCTGCGACCGCGCATCCGAGCACTACGTGGCCGGCATCAGTTGCCCGCATTGCTGGGATAAGCTGAGCGAGAAAACCCGTCGCAGCGCCATCGACCGGCAGAAGCAGATCGAACTGGCCAAGGCGCGCAACCTGCCGCACCCGATTGGTTACAACTACAAGCAATCACCTTCCGAGGCTTGAATCCATGTCTGCCCGCCTGCTCTATGTGATGGACCCGATGTGTTCCTGGTGCTGGGGTTTTGCGCCGGTGGCCGAAGCGCTGGTCGAGCAGGCGCAGGCGGCAGGGGTGGAGTTGCATCTGGTTGTAGGCGGCTTGCGCACCGGCAGTGGCGCGGCTCTGGAGCCGACCACCCGGCGCTACATCCTTGAGCACTGGCAGGCGGTCACCGAGGCTACCGGTCAGCCGTTCAAGCTCGACGGCGCGCTGCCTGAGGGCTTTGTCTACGACACCGAGCCTGCTTGCCGGGCCTTGGTGACGGCGCGCAGCCTGGCGCCGGATTGCGCCTGGACGCTGCTGGGGCTGATTCAACACGCGTTTTACGCCGAAGGGCGCGACGTCACTCATGCCAGCGTGCTGGTGGAGTTGGCGGAGCAGGCCGGTGTGCCGCGTATCGAGTTCGCCGCCGCATTCGACCGCGCCGATCAACACGCCGCCACCGCGGCCGATTTCACCTGGGTTCAGGACCTCGGCATTGCCGGGTTCCCGACCTTGCTGGCCGAACGTGATGGTCAACTGGCGTTACTGACCAACGGCTATCAGCCGCTGAGTGTCCTGTCACCGCTGCTCGGCCGCTGGCTGGAGCGCGCTGCCTGTGCATGACCTGCCCGATGACGCCCCAACTCCACCGCGTGTCGATCGACTGAGCTGGGCGGAAATCCGTCGACTGGCCCTGCATCACAAGAAATCCCTGTGGATCGCCAACGGCGTCGCCGTTCTGGCGACCCTGTGCAGCGTGCCGATTCCCTTGCTTTTGCCGTTGCTGGTGGACGAAGTGTTGCTGGGTCACGGCGACTCGGCCCTGAAGATCATGAACCACGCACTGCCCGATGCCTGGCAGAAAGCCGCCGGCTATATCGGGTTGATGCTGCTCGTGACGTTTACCCTGCGTTGTGCGGCATTGCTGTTCAACGTGGTGCAGGCGAAGTTGTTTGCAGGTTTGGCCAAGGACATCGTTTATCGGATCCGTGTGCGGCTGATCGAACGTCTCAAGCGCATTTCCCTGGGCGAATACGAAAGCCTGGGCAGCGGCACGGTGACCACGCACCTGGTTACCGACCTGGACACCCTCGACAAGTTTGTCGGCGAAACCCTCAGTCGTTTCCTCGTGGCGATGCTGACCCTGGTCGGCACCGCGAGCATTTTGTTCTGGATGCACTGGAAACTGGCGCTGCTGATCATGCTGTTCAACCCGCTGGTGATCTACGCCACGGTGCAACTGGGTAAGCGGGTCAAGCACCTGAAGAAGCTGGAGAACGACAGCACCTCGCGCTTCACCCAGGCGTTGACCGAAACCCTGGATTCGATTCAGGAAGTGCGCGCTGGCAACCGTCAGGGCTTCTTCCTCGGACGACTCGGCCAACGCGCCCGGGAAGTGCGCGACTACGCGGTGAATTCCCAGTGGAAAACCGATGCGTCGAACCGTGCCAGCGGCTTGCTGTTCCAGTTTGGTATCGATATTTTTCGCGCGGCGGCGATGCTCACCGTACTGTTCTCCGACCTGTCCATCGGCCAGATGCTCGCGGTGTTCAGCTACCTGTGGTTCATGATCGGCCCGGTGGAGCAATTGCTGAATCTGCAATACGCCTACTACGCTGCCGGTGGTGCGCTGTCACGGATCAACGAGTTGCTGGCCCGCGCCGATGAGCCGCAATACCCGGGCGGCGTCGATCCGTTCCAGGGGCGCGACACGGTGGGCATCGACGTTCAGGGCTTGAGTTTCAGTTACGGCGACGAGTTGGTGCTGGACCAGATGAACCTGACCATCGCTCCCGGTGAAAAAGTCGCGATTGTCGGCGCCAGCGGTGGCGGCAAGAGCACCCTGGTGCAGTTGCTGCTGGGCTTGTACACGCCGCTGGCCGGGACGATCCGCTTCGGCGGCTCGACCCAGCAGGAGATCGGCCTGGAAACGGTTCGGGAAAATGTCGCGGTGGTGCTGCAGCATCCGGCGTTGTTCAACGACACCGTGCGGGCGAACCTGACCATGGGCCGCGAACGCAGTGACGAAGCCTGCTGGCAGGCCCTGGAAATCGCTCAGCTCGATGGCACGGTTCGCGCCTTGCCCCAGGGCCTGGACAGTGTTGTAGGTCGTTCCGGCGTGCGCTTGTCCGGCGGGCAGCGCCAGCGTCTGGCGATTGCCCGGATGGTCCTGGCCCAACCGAAAGTGGTGATCCTCGATGAAGCCACCTCGGCCCTTGATGCCGCCACCGAATACAACCTGCACGAGGCGCTGGCGCGGTTCCTCAGCGAGCGCACCACCCTGATCATTGCCCACCGACTGTCAGCCGTTAAGCAGGCTGACCGCGTGCTGGTGTTCGATGGCGGGCGCATCGCCGAGGATGGCGACCATCAGCAATTGATTGCTGAGGGTGGTTTGTACGCCAAGCTTTACGGGCATCTGCAACGCCACTGAGTGCTCACTTCCAGAGCACGTTCATCGCCTCCGGTCCGCCTTCATAACCAAACTGCTTCATCACCACCGCGCAGGAATCGCACGGCGCCATGGTCGTGGCGATGGTGATCGAGTCCAGGGTTTGCGCATCCGGGTATTTGCCGCGGATCACGCGGATGAGTTTGCTCTCCGTATCCAGTGAAGTCGGCCGTGAGGTCAGGGCTGGCGAGTAGGTCTCGATGTTGTCGATGGTGTGAGGAATCGCGCGGATCTTTCCGGAATCGGAGACGCTGAGCGAAGTCGCCGAGAACCTGCTGGCATGATCAATGTTGATGTAGGTCGTGTCACCGAGCGTTACTTGAGCGGAGTCTTTATGCCGTGCAAACAGGGGCAGGAAGGCGGTGTCGCCCTGTTGCCCGGAGACACTGACATACACTTCCCGGGTGCCGCTTTGCGTGCTGATTTCAGCGAACGCGATGTTTCTCGGGCTGTGCAGCTTGTTCCCCGTGCGGTGGCTGATCAGGTGCTGCAGTTGCTGCATGGTGTTGTCGATCTTCAGTGCCTTCGCTCCGCCCGCCGCTGAATCAACGGTGATCACGGTTTCCTCGAACAATGCATTGAACACCCGCGCCGTGGTCTGCCGAATACTGTCCGGTGCCGCTCGGGACAGTGACCAGGTAGCGGCACCGTCACTGGAATGCCTGACGATCATTCTTGTGGAATGGTCGAACAGAACCGCTTCTCCCGGGCTGGTGTCGACTTTGATCAATCGCAGGGTGTCGGGTGGGTGGGTGAGGCCGCCAATCGGAATGGCAAGTTCTTCCATGGCCTTCAATGCCCGCTCCACTGCTGCGGTGCCGTAAATCCGTGCCATGTTGTTGGCATTGAGCGAGCCGGTGTAGACCGTTGTCAGTTCGTCTCGGAGCTCGGTTGGCAAGCTGTCGGCTTTGCGCAAGGTCAGGGGAGTGGAGAGACTTTGCCCGGGTGGGAGATCGGCAAAAAAGAAATCTCCGGCGTCCAGTCGAGTGAATACGTAATGCTTTGAACCGTCGATGGCCGGCACGATGATCGCCCCTGTCTCAAGGGTATCGACCCGATTGCGCGCACCCAAGGGAATCTCCACGTTGATTCTTGCGTAAATGCCTTTTTGAAAAGCCAGTGTCGCCGGGTGCTGGTTCTTAACTTTCAGGGTCTTCAGCCGCAGTGGTTGCGCGGCAATCGCTGGCGTGTAAATGCTGTCGCCAAACCAGGGTGCCCAGCCTTTGCTCTCGTCAAAACTGCCAACGGCCGGGGTGGGCGCCGGTTCACGGGTGACATAGCGGGTTTTGCACAGGTCATCCCCGGCGCGCTTGACCCGGCATGGCAGCGCTTTGTACAGCGGTCGATCATCAATCAAATCGGCGCGGCGCAGGTGGTCGCCGTCGAGGCGGTACGGGATGTCATCGACCAACAGCGTGGTGCGACCATCGACCTCAAATATTTCCCGGACGCGCGCGTGCTCCGGTAGTGCTGCCAGCGCATGGTTTTCAGTCGGCGGCAACGCCTTGAAGGTCGATCTGCCGAGGACGAGTTGTCTGTTGTTGTGCAGACGCGGGCCGTAGGGCAGGGACGTTGCGGGATCGACCAGATGCAGCCGCTTCAAATCCGTTGATCGGGTGTGGCGCACCAGTACGTCATCAATGCCGTTGATCGTCGCCAATTGGTCGTTCACGGTCAGCGCTTTCCAGTGACCGGGATCGATTGCTTGCGGCAGGTTGTGAAACAGTCGGAAGTTCGCAACTGCGCTCAGCGTTCTGATGCCCGTGGCGCCCGCGCGACCGGCGATGAGTAAGCCTTTTCCCACACCTTTGAGCAGCGACGGAATGCCGTCCAGCGGGTTGAGGTTTTTGACTGAAGACAGCAACAGCTTGCGGGTCAGCGTCGAAAAGGTCGGCAGGCTGGCCTTGACGGTCACGCGCGCTGTGCCGGTTGCAGTCTTGATCAAGCGAATCGACCCCGACATGAACTTGCCGATGGGGCAAAGAAACGAGGCCAGGTCCAACAGCAGCCCGACGCCGCCCAGCACCTTGCTGTTGGCATTTTCCGCCTGCAGATCATCAAAGCTGCCCCAGAAAGGCACGAATCCTTTGACGATCGTTACCAGCATTTCCAGGCGGTTTTCGCTTTCTGCGCGGAGGATGTCGAAAGCGCTCATGCCCCGGGCGTCGATGCGCAGTTGCTGCTCATCGACATAGAGAAACGTCGAAGCGATGTAATCGGCCACATCATTCAGGCGCGCGGTCAGCGCTACCGGTTGACTGCCTGATTCGACTGCGTCTGCTGACGGTACATGCGCCACGTGATCGAAATAACCTATGCAATAAGCTTTTTGCGCAGGCGTCGTGCCATCGAAATGAGCTTTGTCGTCGATCAGCAGTGAAGTGCTGATGTTGCGTTCGGGCGAATAGGTTTGGTTGGGGATGACCGCGTGCAAAGGAAATTCGGTGCGGACGCCAGCGATAGTCGAAAATCGCAAACCGGGTCGTAAACGGATAAGGCCGGCGCTTGGAATGACTTCGTAGTAACTGATCTCGTCGTCCTTGCTCACCTTGAGCAGGAAACCCTTTCTGGCCCTGATGTCTGTCGAGTGCCCGTTCTGCTTGAGTGGGATGCGCAGTCGCAGCACCTCGACATCACCCTGTGAAATCGTCCCGCGTTCAGCGAGTGGCAGGGACGCCATCAGGCTGGCAATCAAGGTTTTATAGGCCTGCGTGGCCGTTATCAGGTAGCGGTCGAAGGCAGATTCAAACACCACGTTGATATTCGGCAGTGTCTTGCCGTTGGCAATGAATCCTCCGGAAAAATAGGGCTGGTAATGCCCAGCGGCATCTTTGCGCTCGAGCAAGCATCGCCGTTTGTTGTCGATCCGCAACGTTGTGCTCGTGCGTGTCGTGCCATCGGCTTCGGTAACGCCCCACCTTTTTTGGTTTTCAAACTGATCGTCAACGTAGAGGTCGAGAAAGGTGTAGCGGGTCAGCTTCACATTCGGCATGTCCCTGAATGAAAGCGATGTGGGTGGATCGAGGGGGAAAAACCGCTGGCCAAGTGATTCCAGTGCGTTGCTGCCAAACTGATCGTCAATAAAGTGCCTGGCCATTTTCAGCCGTTCAGGGATTGGGTCTTCGAGTGCCATTACGGCCGTATTCAAACCTGCGCTGTGGGTTTCCAGTGCCTTTATCGCTCGCTCGAAATCTTCCTCGCTGTAGTCTGAGGCGGTTCGCGGCTCAACGAATCCCATGCACACCGCCCATTCCAATGCTGGGCCAAGCCGCAATCCGGCAATGTGTTCAAGTTGATCGGGAGTGGCGCCTTCACTCTGTTGTAGAGGCAGATTGACCAGCGCCTGAAAAGGCAACGACTGTGTGCGATTCAACCCCAGTGCCTCGGCCAGCAGCACGCCGTGCATGAAGTTGACCCACACCACTGAGCTTTTATAGCGCAACTCGGACGGCACATCGGCAACCGCGAAATCCCCGGAGAGCCGGTTCCGGGTAATCCGCGCCAGGATGATCGCCTCTTTGGTATTGGCCGCACGAAGGCTGCGTTGCAAGTGCTGTTCGAAGTCATCGTGCAGTGTCTGGTAACTCTTGCCCCAGTGGGCAGGGGCTTGCCAGTCGAATCCGGCGAGTGCTTGTGGTTCCTCGGCCAGTGGCTTGTGCAGGTAAAGGCAGATGGCTTTGCAGAGCAGTTGATAGCGCACCGACTCCGGTGTCTTTTCACCCGGCAGCGCGCCATACCATTTGAGGGTTTTCAGCAGACGGTCTGTCAGATCCTGTGAGGGTGCGGTATCGAGTATTCGCTGGAGAAACACCGAGGGGGTTGCGCGTACGTCTTCACTGGAGGGGTGATACAGCACGTCGCCGGCCAGGCGGCGGATCAACAGCGGACTCGACTTCATGAAGTCTTTGACGGTGTCGTAGATGCGCTCATCCATCCGTTGCGCGTTGTAAGTGTCGATGCTCATTGACTGCGCGAGCGCAGGCTTCGCGCGTAAAAGTGATCTGTACCGTTTGTGATCGCGGGCGGTAGGGCGGGCAATCAGCGCGTCGATATCCGCGACTTGATCGCGCCCCAGGGCTTGTCTGGCGACGTATTCTGCGGTCTCGGGTGCCGTTGAAGAGGTCAATGTCATGTCGCACTCCTTGCGTAGGGTTTCCTCCAACAGAAGGGGAAACCTGAAGTGCCCAGTAAATCGAGTCTTGCCGTAGCGATGGCGGTACATATATATACGTGCCGCCGGACTGCAATGAGGCTTATCCGCTTCTTGCCGTAACCGGGATCGCCTCCTAGTCTAGGGTGTGGTCTGGTTGCAAAGGATGATCAGGGCAGTGCCTATGCAAGGGACCTCATGAAGCCAAAACGGACTCTCGGAACGCCACGATTGTTGGGCATCGTCTGGCCGTTTATCGCCGTCGTGCTATTTCAAGCGTTGCTCGGTGGCGTCAGCCTGTATGTGCTGTCGGCGGTTCGCGGCTATGTGGCCGGTGAAAGCCTGTGGTCCAAGGGCCAGAAAGACGCCATTTATTACCTCAATCTCTACGCCGACAGCCGCGATGAGGCGATCTTCCTCAAATACCAGAACGCAATTGCCGTGCCTCAGGGCGGGCATGAGTTGCGTCTGGCGCTGGACAAGCAGCCGCCGGATCTCGACGCCGCGCGGGTGGGGATTCTCAAGGGCGGCAATCACCCGGACGACGTCTCCAGCCTGATCTGGCTGTACCTGAACTTCCGGCATTTCAGTTATCTGGAAAAGGCCATTGATCGCTGGACCGTGGGCGACGCTTACCTGGTGCAACTCGATGACGTTGCTCGGGAGATGCACCAGGGTGTCGTCGATAATCAGGCCACCTCTGCCGACATCAAGCGCTGGAAGGATCAGATTTTTGCGATTAACGACGGCGTAACCCCGGCCGCCAAGGCCTTCAGTGATGCATTGGGCGAGGGCTCGCGGGTGATTCTGCGGCTGTTGCTGGTGACCAACCTGGCCACTGCGCTGGGGTTGATCGTCCTGGCGTTGCTGCGCACTCACAAACTGCTCAAACAGCGCCACGCCTTCGCCGAGGCCCTGCAACTGGAGAAAGACCGGGCGCAGATCACCCTGCAGTCAATTGGCGATGGCGTGATCACCACGGATGTCGAAGGGGCGATTGCCTACATGAATCCGGCAGCCGAGGCCATGACCCACTGGAAAGCCGAGCAGGCCACGGGGTTGCCCTTGGCCGCGCTGTTCAATCTGCTGGACGAGAACGCCCAGGCCGACGGCTTTACCTTGATCGAGCACATCTTGAGTGGCCAGCTCAGCGGCGGCAGCGAGCATTCCAAACTGATCCAGCGTCTGGATGGCAGCACCGTGTCGGTGACCCTGGTCGGCGCACCGATCCGCAACGCCGGCAAGGTCAGCGGCACCGTGCTGGTGCTGCATGACATGACCCAGGAACGGCAATACATCGCCAATCTGTCCTGGCAGGCCACCCACGACGCCCTGACCGGGCTGGCCAACCGCCGCGAATTCGAATATCGCCTGGAGCAGGCGCTGCACAACCTGACACGGCAGCCGGGGCGCCACGCCTTGATGTTCCTCGACCTGGACCAGTTCAAACTGGTCAACGACACCTGCGGCCATGCGGCGGGCGACGAATTGCTGCGGCATATCTGCGCCTTGCTGCAATCCGGTTTGCGCGAAGGCGACACCCTGGCCAGATTGGGTGGCGACGAATTCGGCATCCTGTTGGAGAACTGCGCACCGGAGCATGCGGAGAAAATCGCCGAGGTACTGCGCCAGACCGTGCAAAACCTGCATTTTGTCTGGAAAGGCCGGCCGTTCCTGACCACCGTCAGCATCGGTCTGGTCCATGTAGCGCAGACACCCACCACGCTCGAATCCTCGCTGCGCGCCGCTGATATGGCCTGTTACATGGCCAAGGAAAAGGGCCGCAACCGGGTTCAGGTCTACCATGCCGACGACTCGGAACTGTCTCTGCGTTTTGGTGAAATGGCCTGGGTGCAGCGTTTGCACATGGCGCTGGAAGAAAACCGGTTCTGCCTGTACGCCCAGGAAATCGCTCCTTTGGGGCATGTCGAGCAGGGCGGTGGGCATATCGAAATACTGCTGCGGCTGCATGACGAGGCCGGGCGGATGATTTTGCCCGACAGTTTCATCCCGGCCGCTGAGCGTTATGGGCTGATGACGTCGCTGGATCGCTGGGTTGTGGAGAACGTATTCAAGATCATTGCCCAATGTATTGCCGAACAGCGCAAAGGCCCGTTGGCCATGTGTGCGATTAATCTGTCAGGCATTACTATCGGAGATGAGGCGTTCCTGGACTTCCTGCGTGAACAGTTTGTTACTTACGCTATTCCTCCTGAAATGATTTGTTTTGAAATTACAGAAACCAGCGCTATTGCGAATTTAGGAAGTGCAATCAGATTTATTAATGAACTCAAAGGTTTAGGTTGCCACTTCTCGCTAGATGACTTTTGCGCCGGAATGTCCTCGTTCGCTTACTTGAAACATTTACCTGTAGACTTCTTGAAGATCGACGGGAGTTTCGTAAAGGATATGCTGGACGACCCGATTAACCGCGCTATGGTCGAGGTGATCAATCACATCGGCCATGTCATGGGTAAACGCACCATTGCCGAGTTTGTCGAGACACCCCAGATCGAGCAGGCGTTGCTCGAGATCGGTGTGGATTACGCTCAAGGGTATGTCATCGAACGCCCGCAACTGTTTACCTGCGATAGCTTGCAAAGTCGTCCCGCCAGACCGCAACCGCTGTTATTCAAGGCGCCTGGCACGTTCCGTTGAAATCTCTTGCTGATCCTTACAATCACAAATCAAAAGGAGCCGAACAGTGATCGACACATTCAACCGAACCGGACCACTCATGGAAGCTGCAAGTTATCCCGCCTGGGCTCAGCAACTGATCCAGGATTGCAGCGAGAGCAAACGTCGGGTTGTCGAGCACGAACTGTATCAGCGCATGCGAGATAACAAACTCAGCGCCAAGACGATGCGTCAGTACCTGATAGGTGGCTGGCCGGTAGTCGAGCAGTTCGCGTTGTATATGGCACAAAACCTGACTAAAACCCGCTTTGCCCGCCATCCTGGTGAAGACATGGCGCGCCGCTGGTTGATGCGTAACATTCGCGTCGAACTGAACCACGCCGATTACTGGGTGCACTGGAGTCGGGCTCACGGTGTCAGCCTGGAAGATCTGCAAGCGCAACAAGTGCCCCCGGAGCTTCATGCGTTGAGCCACTGGTGCTGGCACACAAGTTCAGCGGATTCGCTGATCGTGGCCATCGCCGCTACCAACTACGCCATTGAGGGCGCGACCGGGGAGTGGTCGGCGCTGGTCTGTTCCAGTGGCGTGTACGCGGCAGCCTTCCCTGAGGAAGATCGCAAGCGGGCCATGAAGTGGCTGAAGATGCACGCCCAGTACGACGATGCCCACCCGTGGGAAGCGCTGGAAATCATCTGCACCCTGGCGGGCCAGAACCCGAGCAAATCCCTGCAAGTGGAACTGCGCCAGGCTGTGTGCAAAAGCTACGACTACATGTTTCTGTTTCTGGAGCGCTGCATGCAGCAGGAACACGCGGAACGGGCGCCGGTAGTTCGTGGGCGGATGGCGCTGGCTGAAAGCTGATCTAACTGCAACACACAACCTAATGTGGGAGCGGGCTTGCTCGCGAAGACGGACTGACAGTCACCATTTAAGTCGACTGTCACACTGCTTTCGCGAGCAAGCCCGCTCCCACATTGTTTTGTATTGTTCGTGAACGCTCAGCCCGCCATCGCCAGTCGATTGCGCCCCTCGCGCTTGGCCACGTACAGCGCACTGTCGGCTCGGCGCAACAGGCTCTCGGCGGATTCACCGGGCAGCAGGGTCGAACAACCCAGGCTAACGGTCAGCTCGATCAACTGGCCATCGGCGTGATACTCCTGAGCCTGGGCGGCAAACCGCAGGCGCTCGCCGACCATGGCCGCCGCTTCCCGAGTGGTGTTGGACAGCAGAATCAAAAACTCCTCGCCGCCAAACCGAAACACCATGTCCACGTTGCGCAATTGGCCCTTGATCGAGGCGGCAACCGCTTTGAGCACTTCATCACCAGCGCTGTGCCCATGGCTGTCATTGACGCGTTTGAAGTGGTCGATATCGAGCATCAGCAACGACAAGGGCTGCAAATGCCGCCGCGACATTTCGATTTCCCGTTGCAGGGTCTGGTCCATGGCAACGCGGTTGCCGGTGTCGGTGAGCGGGTCACGCAAGGCACTTTGGGTCGCTGCGCGGTAGAGCAGGGCGTTACGCATTGGATAGAGCAGTGCAGACAGCAGCGACTCCAGGTTGCCCAGTTCCTGCTCGCTGAAACGCTGATTGCGGCGGAACACCAGTTCACCCAGATGTTCACCTTCATGGCTCAGGCTGTAGCTGACCGAATGATGACCGCGAAGACCAAACTCCAGCCGCAAGTCACTGGCCTTGTGCTGATAGCCCAAGGCATCGAGCGGTACTAGACGCTGAATTTCACGAAAAAAGAGCCCGAGAATGCGTTGCGGCTCAAGACTGGTTTGCAGCTGCAAGCTCAGTTGCTGACGCAATTGCGCAAGACTGACCGGCCGTTCCGGAAGAGGAGGCTGCTGACCAAAGCCCAGGCGTTGCAATTTGGCGCTATCGAAGTCAATTGCGTTGGTCTGGGAAGGTGATTTCATATGGCGTGAGCCCCTAAGCAGTAAGGCTGTCTTACAGGCTGGGTGAGAGCGGCTTTGGGCTGCGCGTCATACTGGTCCATCAGTCCCGTAGGACATTTGGTCCGAGTCTAGTCCGCTTTGTCGAAGATTAGTAACCTGCCGACTCAGGCGCTGCTGCCAACTGCTTTCACACTGCGTGTCTGAACAAAATTAGAGCGAAAGTCGTGCCATTCGGTTCATTCGGATAAAAGCCGTTCTAAATCATTTGGTTAGGATGCTTTTGAAGAAGTGCCGCGCAGTTCGGCGGCATTTGTTTGACTGTAAAGGGCAGGGGTTGCAGCGGTTGAAGCGTGCAGCGGCAATAAAATGCCGCAGCACAAAAGCGACGCACGGCCGTTACTGGGCGTTGAATGCCTGGCCGTTGATGCCGGTGCTGTCCGGGCCCATCAGGTAAAGGTAGACCGGCATGATCTCCTCAGGCGTTGGGTTGTTCTGCGGGTTTTCACCGGGATACGCCTGGGCGCGCATGCTGGTGCGGGTCGCGCCGGGGTTGATGCTGTTGGAGCGTACCGGTGCCACGGTGTCGACCTCGTCGGCCAGCGTTTGCATCAAGCCTTCGGTGGCAAACTTGGACACGCCATAAGCTCCCCAATACGCCCGACCCTTGCGCCCGACGCTGCTGGAGGTGAACACCACGGAGGCGTCCTGCGAGAGCTTGAGCAGCGGCAACAAGGTGCTGGTGAGCATGAACATGGCGTTGACGTTGACATGCATGACCCGCATGAAGTTTTCGCCGGACAACTGCTCGATCGGCGTGCGCGGACCAATGATCGAGGCGTTGTGCAACAGGCCATCAATATGGCCGAACTCGGTCTCGATCATCGCTGCCAACTCATCGTATTGATGGGGCAGGGCGGTTTCCAGATTGAACGGGATCACGGCTGGTTGTGGGTGACCGGCCGCTTCGATTTCGTCGTAGACCTGAGTCAGGTTGGCTTCGGTCTTGCCCAGCAGCAATACGGTGGCGCCGTGGGCGGCATAGGTCTTCGCGGCGGCAGCACCGATGCCACGGCCAGCACCGGTGACCAGGATGACCCGGTCCTTGAGCAATTCAGGGCGGGCGGAATAATCAAACATAAAAAACCTCACAATCCATTTAAACGCTAAAAGATCGCAGCCTGCGGCAGCTCCTACAGATAATCACAACCTGTAGGAGCTGCTGCAGGCTGCGATCTTTTGACCTTGATCAGCAACTGCAGAGCGCGCTATCCAGAACCTTGCGCAACTCCAGCGGATGATCCACCACCACGTCCGCACCCCAATGCCGCGGGTTATCGTCCGGATGGATGTAGCCATACGTCACGGCAGCAGTCTTGGTGCCAGCATCGCGACCAGACTCGATATCACGCAAATCATCGCCGACAAACAACACGCTGGCCGGGTCCAGATTGAGCATCTTGCACGCCAGGATCAATGGCTCCGGGTCAGGCTTGCTGTTCTTTACGTGATCCGGGCAGATCAGCAGCGCAGAGCGCTCCGCCAGCCCCAGTTGCTGCATGATCGGTTCGGCAAAGCGCAGCGGCTTGTTGGTGACCACGCCCCAGATCAGGTTGGCCTTCTCGATGTCGGCCAGCAGTTCGCCCATGCCGTCAAAGAGTTTGCTGTGAACTGCGCAATCCTTGAGGTAACGCTCCAGAAACTCCAGGCGCAATTGCTCGAATCCCGGCGATTCCGGGTCCATGGAGAACGTCACCGCGACCATCGCCTTGGCGCCGCCGGAAATCTCGTCGCGAACGTGCTTGTCATTCATCGGCGGCAAGCCGCGATCGGCACGCATC
Source organism: Pseudomonas sp. TH15 (assembly GCF_016651105.1). Classification (GTDB taxonomy): domain Bacteria; phylum Pseudomonadota; class Gammaproteobacteria; order Pseudomonadales; family Pseudomonadaceae; genus Aquipseudomonas. The sequence continues at coordinate 188,993 of NZ_JAEKEL010000002.1, read as the reverse complement.
GCCTGGCAGATGGCAATGAAGTCCGGCGCGGTGTCGAGCAGAGTGCCGTCCATGTCGAAAAGGACTGCTCTGATTCGCATCGGCTTACTCCTCGCGCAAGGTCTGGATCATGTAGTTGACGTCCACGTCGGCCGCCAGTTTGTAGTGCTTGGTCAGCGGGTTGTACGTCAGGCCGATGATGTCCTTGACGGTCAGGCCGGCCATGCGGCTCCAGGCGCCCAGTTCGGACGGGCGAATGAATTTCTTGAAGTCATGGGTGCCGCGCGGCAGCAGCTTCATGATGTATTCGGCGCCGATGATGGCGAACAGGTACGCCTTCGGGTTGCGGTTGATGGTGGAGAAGAACACCTGGCCGCCAGGCTTGACCATGCGGAAGCAAGCGCGGATCACCGAGGATGGGTCCGGCACGTGTTCGAGCATTTCCAGGCAAGTGACCACGTCGAATTGCTCGGGCATTTCCTCGGCCAGGGCTTCGGCGGTGATCTGCCGGTATTCGACCGTCACGCCGGATTCCAGCTGATGCAGTTGCGCGACCGCCAGCGGTGCTTCGCCCATGTCGATGCCCATGACGGTAGCGCCGCGCTGAGCCATGGCTTCGCTGAGGATGCCGCCGCCGCAACCGACGTCGAGGACTTTCTTGCCGGCCAGGTTGACTCGTTCGTCAATCCAGTTGACCCGCAGCGGGTTGATGTCGTGCAGCGGTTTAAACTCGCTTTCGCGGTCCCACCAGCGATGGGCCAGGGCTTCGAATTTGGCGATTTCGGCGTAGTCGACGTTGCTCATGGTTTAAGTCCTCTAAAACTTGAAAAATCCTGTTGCCCCGGTGTTCGGTCCGGGGGGCTTACGATTCTGTATGGCCGCTGATGCGTTGGCCCCAGGCCTTGGCCGTGGCGCACAGTTGTTCTTCATCCAGCCGCGTCAGGCGCCGGTCGTCGAGCAGTTGCTTGCCGGCGACCCAAAGGTGTTTCACGCAGTCGCGGCCGGTGGCGTAAATAAGTTGCGAAACCGGGTCGTAGACCGGTTGCTGTGCCAGGCCGGACAGGTCGAAAGCGACGATGTCGGCGGCTTTGCCGACTTCCAGCGAGCCGACTTCAGCTTCGATTCCCAGCGCGCGGGCACCGTTGAGCGTGGCCATGCGCAAGGCGCGGTGGGCGTCCAGCGCCGTGGCCGAGCCGGCGACAGCCTTGGCCAGCAACGCGGCGGTACGGGTTTCGCCGAGCAGGTCCAGGTCATTGTTGCTGGCCGCGCCATCGGTGCCGACGGCGACGTTAACCCCGGCCTGCCACAGGCGTTCCACCGGGCAGAAGCCGCTGGCCAGTTTCAGGTTTGATTCCGGGCAATGAATCACATTGGTGTTGCTTTCTACCAGCAACGCCAGGTCTTCATCGCTGATCTGGGTCATGTGAACGGCCTGGAAGCGCGGACCGAGCAAGCCCAGCCGACCGAGGCGCGCCAGCGGGCGTTCGCCGCGCTGTTCGAGCGATTGCTGCACTTCGAAGGCGGTTTCATGGACGTGCATGTGGATCGCCGCGTCCAGTTCCTCGGCGATTACCCGGATTTTCTCCAGGTTTTCGTCGCCCACAGTGTAGGGGGCGTGGGGGCCGAAGGTGATTTTGATCCGCTCGTGGTGCTTGAGATCGCCGAACAGTTCAACGCCCTGACGAATGGCTTCATCCGCAGTGGCAGCACCTGGAATCGGGAAATCGAGGATCGGAATCGCGATTTGCGCGCGAATACCGCTGTTATGCACCCGCTCGCTGGCAACCTTCGGGAAGAAATACATGTCAGAGAAGCAGGTGATGCCCCCTTTTATTTGCTCGGCGATGGCCAGATCCGTGCCATCGCGCACGAAATCTTCATCGACCCATTTGGCCTCGGCCGGCCAGATGTGGTTTTCCAGCCAAGTCATCAACGGCAAATCATCGGCCAGGCCGCGGAACAGCGTCATCGCCGCGTGGCCATGGGCGTTGATCAGGCCGGGGCTGAGCAAAACATCTGGCAGCTCACGAATTTCAGTCGCGTTACACTTCAGCGCTTCGGCACGCGGGCCGATAAACACGATGCGACCGTCGCGGATACCCAGGCCGTGCTCTTTGAGGACCACGCCTGCGGGTTCGACGGGTACCAGCCAGGTCGGCAGCAATAATAAGTCGAGCGCAACGGCAGGTTTCGGCATCGAGGGTCGGTTCCAGTGCTTTTGTAAAGGATGGCGAAGTATACCCGAGCGTCTTCGCGGGGGGATCGCTATAATCGGCGGCTTTTGTTCATGAGTGCGGGGTGAATGATGCGCGATCGACTGTTGGCTGCGGAGAAGGTGAAGGCCATCGATTGGCGTGATGGCGCCCTGTACCTGCTGGATCAGCGTATTTTGCCGTTCGAGGAAACCTGGATCGCCTACACCAGCGCTGCTGGCGTGGCCGAAGCCATTCGTTCGATGGTGGTGCGCGGTGCGCCGGCGATTGGCATCAGCGCCGCGTATGCCATGGTGTTGTCAGCCCGCGCCCGAATTGCCGAGGGCGGTGACTGGCAGGCAGCGTGGGAGGAGGACTACGCGGTGCTGGCCGATTCCCGTCCGACGGCGGTGAATCTGTTCTGGGCCTTGAGTCGCATGCGGGATCGCCTGGATCGTCTCAAGGGAGATGCAGACCCTCTGGCGGCGCTGGAGGCTGAAGCTATCGCCATCCACGAAAGCGACCGCGAAGCCAACCTGACCATGGCGCAACTGGGTGTCGACCTGATCCGTAAGCATCAGGGCAACGCTCAGGCGATCCTGACCCACTGCAACACTGGCGCTTTGGCCACTGGCGGTTTCGGCACGGCACTGGGCGTCATTCGCGGCGCGTTTATCGAGGGCATGGTCGAGCGCGTCTACGCCGACGAAACCCGTCCCTGGCTGCAAGGTTCGCGGTTGACCGCGTGGGAATTGGCCAATGAAGGCATTCCGGTAACCCTCAATGCTGACTCTGCTGCCGCGCACATCATGAAGACCAAGGGCATTACCTGGGTCATCGTCGGCGCCGACCGGATCACCGCCAATGGCGACGTGGCCAACAAAATCGGTACCTATCAACTGGCAGTGAGCGCCATGCACCACGGCGTGCGGTTCATGGTGGTGGCGCCGAGTTCGACCATCGACATGAACCTGGCCAGCGGCGATGACATTCCTATCGAAGAGCGCGACGGCAGCGAATTGCTGGACGTCGGCGGCAAGCGGGTCGGAGCGAATGTTGACGCCTTCAATCCGGTGTTCGATGTGACGCCGGCCGACCTGATCGATGCGATCGTCACTGAAAAGGGCATTGTCGAGCGGCCGGACACGGCGAAAATGGCGCAGTTGATGTGCCGCAAGCGTCTACATTGACGGTATTTGTTGTCCGATAAATCGCCTTTGCGGGTAAGCCTCGCTCCTACTGAACACACAAACCTGTAGGAGCGAGGCTTGCCCGCGAAGAACGATGACACGGTCTCCTGCTTCCGAGCTCCCGCATTTCGCTAGCAAATCTGGGGCTGTGGCAGCTCTAAGCCTCTCTCGTCCCCGTTAAGCCTGTCACCGGTCAACTAACTATGCTCCATGCGCATCTGGGGGATAGGTGCGTGGCGGCTCTTGTGATAACATCCGGCGTTTTCCGAGGCAGTCCCACGGGGTTGTCTTTACTGCGCAGATCCATGGCTTAACTCGTTGATTTGTCGTAAGTCGGTGCATGGCACTCAGCCTGCGTCGGCGAGCTTCGTTCGTCCCATATGGATGTGACGAAGTTTCACCAGAAAAAGGAATCGAGCTTCTCATGGGCGAACTGGCCAAAGAAATCCTCCCGGTCAATATCGAAGACGAGCTGAAGCAGTCCTACCTCGACTACGCGATGAGCGTAATTGTCGGGCGGGCACTGCCGGATGCGCGCGATGGCTTGAAGCCCGTGCACCGGCGTGTGCTGTTCGCGATGAGCGAGCTGGGCAACGACTTCAACAAGCCGTACAAGAAATCTGCCCGTGTTGTCGGTGACGTGATCGGTAAGTATCACCCTCACGGTGATACCGCGGTGTACGACACCATCGTTCGGATGGCGCAGCCATTCTCCCTGCGCTACCTGCTGGTAGACGGTCAAGGCAACTTCGGTTCGGTGGACGGCGACAACGCCGCGGCCATGCGATACACCGAAGTGCGCATGACCAAGCTGGCGCACGAGCTGCTGGCTGACCTGCACAAAGAAACCGTGGACTGGGTGCCGAACTACGACGGCACCGAAATGATCCCGGCGGTCATGCCGACCCGTATTCCCAACCTGCTGGTCAACGGCTCCAGCGGTATCGCCGTGGGCATGGCGACCAACATTCCGCCGCACAACCTCGGTGAAGTCATCGACGGTTGCCTGGCGCTCATCGACAACCCAGAGTTGACCATCGATGAGCTGATGCAATACATCCCGGGTCCGGACTTCCCGACCGCTGCGATCATCAACGGTCGCGCCGGCATCATCGAAGCCTACCGCACCGGTCGCGGTCGCATTTACATGCGCGCCCGCTCGATGATCGAAGACATCGACAAGGTCGGTGGTCGCCAACAGATCGTCATCACCGAACTCCCTTACCAGCTGAACAAGGCCCGTCTGATCGAGAAGATCGCCGAGCTGGTAAAAGAGAAGAAGCTCGAAGGCATCACCGAACTGCGCGACGAGTCCGACAAGGACGGTATGCGCGTCGTGATCGAGCTGCGTCGTGGCGAAGTGCCTGAGGTCATTCTCAACAACCTCTACGCCCAGACCCAGCTGCAAGCCGTGTTCGGTATCAACATCGTTGCGTTGATCGACGGCCGTCCGCGGATCCTGAACCTCAAGGACCTGCTGGAAGCCTTCGTTCGTCACCGTCGTGAAGTCGTTACCCGCCGCACCGTGTTCGAACTGCGTAAAGCCCGCGAACGCGGTCACATCCTTGAAGGTCAAGCGGTTGCCCTGTCGAACATCGACCCGGTCATCGCCCTGATCAAGGCTTCGCCGACGCCGTCGGAAGCCAAGGAAGCGCTGATCAAGACCGCGTGGGAATCTTCCGCCGTAGTCGCGATGGTTGAACGTGCCGGTGCCGATTCCTGCCGTCCAGAGACCCTGGACGAGCAATACGGTCTGCGCGAAGGCAAGTACTTCCTGTCGCCAGAACAGGCGCAAGCCATTCTGGAACTGCGTCTGCACCGTCTGACCGGTCTGGAGCACGAGAAGCTGCTGGCCGAGTATCAAGAGATCCTCAACCAGATCGGCGAACTGATCCGCATCCTCAGCAGCGCCACGCGCCTGATGGAAGTGATCCGCGAAGAGCTGGAAGTGATCCGCGCCGAATACGGCGACGTGCGTCGCACCGAAATCCTCGATGCCCGTCTCGACCTGACCCTGGGTGACATGATCCCGGAAGAAGAGCGCGTCGTGACCATCTCCCACGGTGGCTATGCCAAGACCCAGCCATTGGCTGCGTACCAGGCTCAGCGTCGTGGCGGTAAAGGCAAATCGGCGACCGGCGTCAAGGATGAGGACTACATCGCTCACCTGCTGGTTGCCAACAGCCACACCACGCTGCTGCTGTTCTCCAGCAAAGGCAAAGTGTACTGGCTGAAAACCTACGAAATCCCGGAAGCATCCCGCGCTGCCCGTGGTCGTCCGTTGGTCAACCTGCTGCCGCTGGGCGATGGTGAATACATCACCACCATGCTGCCGGTCGATGAGTACACCGAAGGTCACTTCATCTTCATGGCTACCGCTAACGGCACCGTGAAGAAGACTCCTCTGGAATCCTTCAGCCGTCAGCGCAGCGTTGGTCTGATCGCGCTGGAGCTGGATGAAGGCGACGTGCTGATTTCCGCCTCCATTACCGATGGCGATCGCGAAGTCATGCTGTTCTCCGACGGCGGCAAGGTAACTCGCTTCAAGGAAACCGACGTTCGCGCCATGGGCCGTACCGCTCGCGGTGTCCGCGGCATGCGTCTGCCGGAAGGCCAGAAACTGATTTCCATGCTGATCCCGGAAGAAGGCAGCCAGATCCTGACCGCTTCGGCCCGTGGTTTCGGCAAGCGTACAGCGATTACCGAGTTCCCTGAGTACAAGCGTGGCGGTCAGGGCGTTATCGCCATGGTCAGCAACGAGCGTAACGGCCGTCTGGTCGGTGCAGTCCAGGTGCTCGACGGCGAGGAAATCATGCTGATTTCCGACCAGGGCACCTTGGTTCGTACTCGTGTCGACGAAGTCTCCAGCCTGGGTCGTAACACCCAGGGCGTGACCCTCATCAAGCTCGCCAGCGATGAAACGCTGGTCGGTCTGGAGCGGGTTCAGGAGCCGTCGGAAGTCGAGGGCGAAGAGCTGGAAGGTGAAGAAGGTGCAGTGTTCGACGGCGAGGTCGTGATCGACGACGCTGTCGAAGACCAGCAACTCGACGCCGCAGCCGACGAAGAACCGCAGGAATAAGCGGACAAACAGGGGGCGGATGAAGATTCGCCCCCTTGTTGTTTGTCCTGTGGGATTGTTTTTAATGTAGGGCTGTAGGAGCTGTCGAGCGAAGCGAGGCTGCGATCTCTTGATCTTGCTCTCGCTTTTGTTATGTGGGTCCGTACGAAAAGATCGCAGCCTCGCTCCGCTCGACAGCTCCTACAGATCAAATAGATTTATTGCGTGATACCACCAAATCAGAGCGAGATTGGATGTGAGCAAGAGAGCCTATAACTTCTGTGCCGGTCCTGCGGCACTTCCTGAAGCTGTCCTGAAACGCGCCCAGGGTGAACTCCTTGATTGGCACGGCAAGGGCTTGTCGGTCATGGAAATGAGCCATCGCAGTGATGAGTTCGTGTCCATCGCCACCAAGGCCGAGCAGGATCTGCGTGATCTGCTGAATATCCCTTCGAACTATAAAGTGCTGTTTCTGCAAGGCGGCGCCAGCCAGCAATTCGCTCAGATCCCTCTGAACCTGTTGCCTGAAGGCGGCTCGGCCGACTATATCGACACCGGTATCTGGTCGCAGAAAGCCATCGAAGAAGCCTCGCGTTACGGCCACGTCAATGTCGCCGCTACCGCCAAGCCTTACGACTATTTCGCAATTCCCGGTCAGAACGAGTGGAAGCTGTCGAAAGACGCTGCCTACGTTCACTACGCGCCGAACGAAACCATTGGCGGCCTGGAATTCCAGTGGATCCCGGAAACCGGTGATGTACCACTGGTCGCTGACATGTCTTCCGACATCCTCTCGCGTCCGGTCGATGTGTCGCGCTTCGGCATGATCTACGCTGGCGCCCAGAAAAACATCGGTCCGAGCGGCATCGTCGTGAACATCATTCGCGAAGACCTGCTCGGTCATGCCCGTTCCCTGTGCCCGACCATGCTCAACTACAAGGTCGCAGCGGATAACGGCTCGATGTACAACACCCCGCCGACCCTCGCCTGGTACTTGTCGGGGCTGGTATTCGAGTGGCTGAAAGAGCAGGGTGGTGTTGAAGCCATCGGCAAGCTCAATGAAGTGAAACAGCGCACGCTGTACGACTTCATCGACGCCAGCGGCATGTACAGCAACCCGATCAACAAGTCGGACCGCTCGTGGATGAACGTGCCGTTCCGCCTCGCCGATGATCGCCTGGACAAGCCATTCCTGGCCGGTGCCGACGAGCGCGGCCTGCTGAATCTCAAGGGTCACCGTTCCGTGGGCGGCATGCGTGCCTCCATCTATAACGCCGTCGACATCGTTGCGGTCAACGCACTGATTTCGTACATGGCAGAGTTCGAGAAGGAACACGGCTAATGTCTGAGCAAGAACTCAAGGCACTGCGCGTTCGCATTGATGCCCTGGACACCAAAGTCCTGGAGCTGATCAGCGAGCGTGCACGCTGCGCCCAGGAAGTTGCGCGAGTAAAGATGGCCTCGCTGGCCGAAGGCGAAGTGCCGGTGTTCTATCGTCCTGAGCGCGAAGCTCAGGTGCTCAAGCGCGTGATGGAGCGTAACCAGGGGCCGCTGGGCAACGAAGAGATGGCGCGACTGTTCCGCGAAATCATGTCCTCGTGCCTGGCCCTCGAGCAGCCATTGAAAGTGGCTTATCTCGGCCCTGAAGGCACCTTCACCCAAGCCGCTGCCATGAAGCATTTCGGTCATGCGGTGATCAGCAAGCCGATGGCGGCGATCGACGAAGTGTTCCGTGAAGTGGCGGCCGGTGCGGTGAACTTTGGCGTGGTCCCGGTGGAAAACTCCACCGAAGGCGCGGTCAACCACACCCTCGACAGCTTCCTTGAACACGACATGGTCATCTGTGGTGAAGTCGAGTTGCGGATTCACCACCACCTGCTGGTCGGTGAGAACACTAAGACCGACAGCATCAGTCGCATCTATTCCCACGCCCAGTCCCTGGCCCAGTGCCGCAAGTGGCTGGACGCCCATTACCCGAATGTCGAGCGCGTGGCGGTGTCCAGCAACGCCGAAGCGGCCAAGCGGGTCAAGGGTGAGTGGAACTCGGCGGCGATTGCCGGCGATATGGCTGCAGGTTTGTACGGGTTGACCCGTCTGGCCGAGAAAATCGAGGATCGCCCGGACAATTCCACGCGATTCCTGATGATCGGCAGCCAGGAAGTGCCGCCGACTGGCGACGACAAGACTTCGATCATCGTCTCCATGAGCAACAAGCCCGGCGCACTGCACGAGTTGCTGGTGCCGTTCCACGACAACGGCATCGATCTGACACGGATCGAGACCCGTCCGTCGCGCAGCGGTAAATGGACCTACGTGTTCTTCATCGACTTCGTCGGCCACCACCGCGACCCACTGGTCAAGAGTGTGTTGGAAAAGATCAGTCAGGAAGCAGTGGCACTCAAAGTGCTGGGTTCCTACCCGAAAGCAGTTCTCTAAGGGCGGTAGCAAATGAGTGGTGACTTCCTCGCTCTGGCACAGCCGGGCGTGCAACAACTTTCGCCCTACGTTCCGGGCAAGCCCGTGGACGAACTGGCGCGTGAGCTGGATATCGATCCGGCCAAAATCGTCAAACTGGCGAGCAACGAAAATCCGCTGGGCGCCAGTCCCAAGGCATTAGCAGCCATTCGCGAAGAATTGGCTGAGATGACCCGTTATCCGGATGGCAATGGTTTTGCGCTCAAGACCCTGCTGGCCGATCAATGCCGCGTCGAGCTCAATCAAGTGACGCTGGGCAACGGTTCCAATGACATTCTGGAACTGGTCGGTCGTGCGTATCTGGCGTCGGGCCTGAACGCCGTGTTCAGCGAGCACGCGTTTGCGGTCTACCCAATCGTGACCCAGGCCGTGGGTGCTGACGCGCGCGTTATCCCTGCCAAAGACTGGGGGCATGATTTGCCGGCCATGCTGGCCGCGATCGATGCCGACACCCGTGTGGTGTTCATTGCCAACCCGAACAACCCGACCGGGACCTGGTTCGGCGCCGAAGCACTGGACGAGTTTCTGCAGGATGTACCGGCTCATGTGCTGGTGGTACTGGACGAGGCCTACATCGAGTACGCCGAAGGCAGTGACTTGCCGGATGGCCTGGACTTCCTGGCGGCGTACCCGAATCTGCTGGTCTCGCGCACGTTCTCCAAGGCCTACGGCCTGGCGGCGCTGCGGGTTGGTTATGGCTTGTCCTCCGCCGTGGTCGCTGATGTGCTGAACCGCGTACGCCAGCCGTTCAACGTCAACAGCCTGGCCCTGGTCGCTGCTTGCGGCGCACTTCAGGATGCCGACTATCTGGCCGAAAGCCGTCGCCTGAACGAAGCCGGCATGCTGCAACTGCAAGCGGGTTTCCGTGAGCTGGGGCTGAGCTGGATTCCGTCCAAGGGCAACTTTATCTGTGTCGATCTGGGGCAGGTTGCCGCGCCGGTCTTCCAGGGCTTGTTGCGCGAAGGCGTGATCGTGCGTCCGGTGGCTAATTACGGCATGCCGAATCACTTGCGCATCACCATTGGTCTGCCGGCTGAAAACAGCTGCTTCCTTGAGGTGCTGACTAAGGTTCTGGCTCGTGGTTGATGTCACTGCACTGCAATCTGCTGAACCTATGATTGGTCGCCTGGTGGTGGTCGGTCTGGGGTTGATCGGCGGTTCGTTTGCCAAGGGCTTGCGTGAAAGTGGCCTGTGCCGCGAAGTGGTCGGGGTCGATCTTGATCCGCAGTCGCGCAAGCTGGCGGTTGAGTTAGGCGTGGTGGATCGCTGTGAAGAAGACTTGGCAGCTGCTTGTCAGGGCGCAGACGTGATTCAGTTGGCCGTGCCGATCCTCGCCATGGAAAAAATGCTCGGCCGACTGGCTGGCATGGATCTGGGGCAAGCGATCCTGACTGACGTTGGCAGTGCCAAAGGCAACGTGGTGCGTGCGGCTACTGAGGCGTTCGGCGGTATGCCGGCGCGTTTCGTGCCGGGGCATCCGATAGCCGGTTCCGAGCAGAGCGGGGTGGAAGCCTCCAATGCCGAGCTGTTCCGTCGCCATAAAGTGATTTTGACGCCGCTGGATCAGACCGATCCGGCAGCTCTGGCTGTGGTCGACCGTTTGTGGCGCGAATTGGGCGCCGACGTCGAGCACATGCAGGTCGAGCGCCATGACGAAGTGTTGGCGGCAACCAGCCATTTGCCACACTTGCTGGCATTCGGTTTGGTCGACTCATTGGCCAAGCGCAATGAAAATCTTGAGATCTTCCGTTACGCTGCGGGCGGTTTCCGCGATTTCACAAGAATCGCCGGTAGCGACCCGGTCATGTGGCATGACATCTTCCTCGCCAACCGCGAAGCTGTCCTGCGCACACTCGATACATTTCGCAGCGACCTCGACGCCTTGCGCGACGCGGTCGATGCAGGGGATGGGCACCAATTGTTGGGCGTATTCACTCGCGCCCGGGTTGCCCGCGAACATTTCAGTAAAATCCTGGCCCGCCGGGCTTATGTGGACGCTATGAACTCCAACGACCTGATTTTCCTGGCACAACCTGGTGGCCGCCTGACTGGGCGGATTCGTGTACCGGGCGACAAATCGATTTCCCACCGTTCGATCATGCTTGGCTCCCTGGCCGAAGGCACCACCGAAGTGGAAGGTTTCCTTGAGGGCGAAGATGCCCTGGCGACCTTGCAAGCCTTCCGCGATATGGGTGTTGTGATCGAAGGTCCGCACCACGGTCGCGTGACCATTCACGGCGTGGGCTTGCATGGCCTGAAGCCTGCGCCAGGTCCGATCTATCTGGGCAACTCCGGCACATCGATGCGTTTGTTGTCTGGCCTGTTGGCTGCGCAAAGCTTCGATAGCACCCTGACCGGTGACGCCTCGCTGTCCAAGCGTCCGATGAATCGCGTGGCCAATCCGCTGCGTGAAATGGGCGCCGTGATCGAGACCGCCGCTGAAGGTCGTCCTCCGATGACTATCCGTGGCGGCAACAAGCTCAAAGGCCTGACCTACACCATGCCGATGGCCAGCGCCCAGGTTAAGTCCTGCCTGCTGCTGGCGGGTCTGTACGCAGAAGGCAAGACCACCGTCACCGAGCCAGCGCCGACTCGCGACCACACCGAGCGCATGCTGCGCGGCTTCGGCTACCCGGTGACCGTCAACGGCGCCACCGCGTCGGTCGAGTCCGGCCACAAACTGACTGCGACCCACATTGAAGTGCCGGGCGACATCTCGTCGTCGGCGTTCTTCCTCGTGGCCGCGTCGATCGCCGAAGGTTCGGAGTTGGTGCTCGAGCACGTTGGCATCAACCCGACCCGCACTGGCGTGATCGACATCCTGCGCCTGATGGGCGCCGACATCACCCTGGAAAACCAGCGTGAAGTGGGTGGCGAACCTGTTGCGGACTTGCGCGTGCGGGCAGCTAAACTCAAAGGTATCGAGATTCCCGAAGCGCTGGTTCCGCTGGCCATCGACGAGTTCCCGGTATTGTTCGTGGCTGCGGCCTGTGCCGAAGGGCGCACCGTGTTGCGCGGTGCCGAAGAGTTGCGAGTCAAAGAGTCGGACCGGATTCAGGTCATGGCTGATGGCTTGCTGGCGCTGGGCGTCAAGTGCGAACCGACCCCGGACGGCATTATCATCGACGGCGGCCAGATCGGCGGCGGCGAAGTGCATGGTCACGGCGATCACCGGATTGCGATGGCATTCAGCGTTGCTTCGCTGCGCGCCACTGCACCGATCCGCATCCACGACTGTGCCAACGTCGCGACCTCGTTCCCGAACTTCCTCGCGCTGTGCGCGCAGGTCGGTATTCGTGTTGCACAAGAGGCTCAGTCGTGATTATCAAGCCACCGGTCATCACCATCGACGGGCCAAGCGGCTCGGGCAAGGGCACTATTGCCGGGATTCTGGCCAAGCGTCTGGGTTGGTGTCTGCTGGATTCCGGTGCGCTGTATCGTTTATTGGCATTCGCTGCGCGCAACCATGGCGTCGACCTGACCAATGAAGAATCGCTGAAGCTGTTGGCCGCTCATCTGGACGTGCAGTTTGTCGGCGCGACGGAAGGTCATCCGCAGCGGATCATTCTCGAAGGTGACGATGTCACCGACGACCTGCGTAATGAGCAAGTCGGCGCCTGGGCTTCTCAGGTCGCCGCACTGCCGGCTGTGCGCGATGCGCTGCTACAGCGCCAGCGGGCGTTTCAGGAGCCGCCGGGCCTGGTGGCCGATGGTCGCGACATGGGCACAGTGGTGTTTCCCGATGCTCCGCTGAAGATATTCCTTACGGCCAGTGCCGAGGAGCGTGCGCGCCGTCGATACTTGCAGTTGAAGGGCAAAGTCGATGGTGTTAGTCTGTCGAGTCTGCTAGATGAGATACGTGTCCGCGATGAGCGTGACACCCAGCGAGCGGTAGCCCCGCTCAAACCGGCGGCTGACGCCATACAGCTGGATTCCACGGAATTATCCATCGATCAGGTGCTGGAACGCATCATGAGCGAGATCGCCATTCGCGATATCGCCGGGTGACCAAGAAGCTTTGCAGGGGACCAGTCATAGTCTTGCGATGCTTCTTCTAATGAACGTAACCCACATCGTCTGGGATGTGGAGATGGGCGTATTCTTCGCCCTTATTCAACAGGAATTAAAATGAGCGAAAGCTTTGCGGAACTCTTTGAAGAAAGCCTAAAAACCCTGAACCTTCAGGCAGGCTCCATCATCACCGGTGTTATCGTTGATATCGATTACCAAGCTCGCTGGGTAACCGTTCACGCTGGCCTGAAGTCTGAAGCACTCATCCCGCTTGAGCAGTTCTACAACGATGCTGGCGAACTGACTATCAACGTCGGTGACGAAGTTCACGTTGCTCTGGACTCGGTTGAAGACGGCTTTGGTGAAACCAAGCTGTCCCGTGAAAAAGCCAAGCGCGCTGAATGCTGGATTGTTCTGGAAGCAGCCTTCGCAGCCGAAGAAGTGGTCAAGGGCGTTATCAACGGTAAGGTTAAAGGCGGCTTCACTGTCGACGTTAACGGCATCCGTGCGTTCCTGCCAGGTTCTCTGGTTGACGTCCGTCCAGTGCGCGACACCACGCACCTGGAAGGCAAAGAGCTGGAATTCAAGGTCATCAAGCTCGACCAGAAACGCAACAACGTTGTCGTTTCCCGTCGTAGCGTCCTCGAAGCCGAGAACTCCGCTGAGCGTGAAGCTCTGCTGGAATCCCTGCAGGAAGGCCAACAAGTCAAAGGTATCGTCAAGAACCTCACCGATTACGGCGCATTCGTCGATCTGGGTGGCGTCGATGGCCTGCTGCACATTACCGACATGGCTTGGAAACGTATCAAGCATCCTTCCGAAATCGTCAACGTTGGCGACGAGATTGATGTCAAGGTTCTGAAGTACGATCGCGAACGCAATCGTGTTTCCCTGGGCCTCAAGCAACTGGGCGAAGATCCATGGGTTGCTATCAAAGCCCGTTACCCAGAAAGCACTCGCGTTACCGCTCGTGTAACCAACCTGACCGACTACGGCTGCTTCGCTGAGCTGGAAGAAGGCGTTGAAGGTCTGGTACACGTTTCCGAAATGGACTGGACCAACAAGAACATCCACCCTTCGAAAGTCGTACAAGTCGGCGACGAAGTGGAAGTTATGGTTCTGGACATCGACGAAGAGCGTCGTCGTATCTCCCTCGGCATCAAGCAGTGCAAATCTAACCCATGGGAAGATTTCTCTGGCCAGTTCAACAAGGGCGATAAAATCTCCGGCACCATCAAGTCGATCACCGATTTCGGTATCTTCATTGGTCTGGACGGCGGCATCGACGGTCTGGTTCACCTGTCCGACATCTCCTGGAACGAAGTGGGCGAAGAAGCCGTTCGCCGCTTCAAGAAGGGCGACGAGCTGGACACCGTTATCCTGTCGGTTGACCCAGAGCGCGAGCGCATCTCCCTGGGTATCAAGCAACTGGAAAGCGATCCGTTCTCCGAGTACGTTCAAGAGAACGATAAAGGCGCAATCGTTAAAGGCATCGTGAAAGAAGTTGACGCTAAAGGCGCCATCATCACTCTGGCCGACGATATCGAAGCGACTCTGAAAGCCTCCGAAATCAGCCGTGACCGCGTTGAAGACGCGCGTAACGTTCTGAAAGAAGGCGAAGAAGTAGAAGCCAAGATCATCAGCGTTGACCGTAAGAGCCGCGTAATCCAGCTCTCGATCAAGTCGAAAGACGTTGAAGACGAGAAAGAAGCAATCCAGAGCCTGCGCGACAAGCCAGCGACTTCGGAACCTGCTGCTGGTCCTACCACTCTGGGCGACCTGTTGCGTGCACAAATGGAAAAACAGAACTAAGTTCTGTCAGACCATAGAAAAAGGGCGACTTCGGTCGCCCTTTTTTGTGCCTGCGATTTGGTGAGGCGGGGTGGTGTGCTGGGCTGATAGTTGAAACCAATTGCTTTTGTTGGTTGTCTGTTTCTTTAATCGGATCAATCGCCTATTCGCGACTAAGCTTGGTCTTAAGCATGCGATAGTCGGGTATAGCCTGACATAAGGAAATGGATGAACAAGTTTATTGTCCTCGCAGCAATCCTGGTTTTGGCGGGGTGTACCACAAGCGCCAAGACTCATGCGGTGCGTGGCGTCAGTGGAATAGAGATTGATTGTTCGGGGTTGGGCTCCGGTTGGGAGAAGTGCCAGAAGCGCGCTGCAAAGGAGTGCAAGGGCGCCGGCTACAAAGTGGTGACGCGATCGGATCAGGCCAAGGATGAAGATGAGTTTCCCTTTGGCTTCAATCCAGCAGGCTACGTGACGCGAACCATGCTGGTGATGTGCCGCTGAGTGAGAGCTCGTCCAGTTTGTTGATTTGACGCCCTGAAAATGGGCGTTTCGACGCTGGTGAAGATATGTCAATACACGGGCTGTTCAAATTCATCCGGGCATGCTAAAACCTTTGAAGCGCTGATCTAGCTGCTTGAAAAAGAAGGGAAAAATATGACGAAGTCGGAGTTGATCGAACGAATTGTCACCCATCAAGGGCTGCTCTCATCCAAGGATGTTGAGCTGGCCATCAAGACCATGCTTGAGCAAATGTCCCAATGTCTGGCCACTGGGGATCGTATTGAGATCCGTGGTTTTGGCAGCTTCTCCCTGCACTACCGCGCCCCACGGGTAGGTCGTAACCCGAAAACCGGTCAGTCCGTCAGCCTTGATGGCAAGTTTGTTCCGCATTTCAAGCCGGGCAAAGAGTTGCGTGACCGGGTGAATGAGGAAGAGGAGGAAGGCTTTGATCTCCATAACTAAAGGGGCGACGCATGCGAAACCTTAAGCGTGTACTCCTTGGCGTATTTATTCTGTTGCTGATTCTGGCGATTCTGGCGTTTGTTCTTGAAAATCAGCAATCGGTTTCACTGCTGTTTCTCGGCTGGGCAGGTCCACAGCTACCGGTATCGGTGGTCATGGTTATCGCACTATTGATCGGCATGCTGATCGGGCCGATTCTGGGCTGGTTTTTGGGGCGTGCGTCCAGGCTTTCACGCAAGCGCCTTGTCTAAATACGACAAAGGCCACTAACCGTTCGAATTTGCGCTGCAGCTTATCTATATCCATTAGTAAAACCGTCATTAAGCTGTAAAATGCTGGGCTTGTTCGATAATGGCGTAGTCCTGCATCGGTTCAGGCTGACTCTATCAGAGGCCACAGCTGGTTTGATGGCTTTTGCATTCATGGATTAGACAGTGCTCGGTTTGGCGGCCCTGTCAGCAACTCAAGGGTATGGTTTCGCGTGAAAATTCTAGTAACCGGCGGCGCCGGGTTCATCGGCTCGGCAGTCATCCGTCACATCATTTCCAATACTACCGACTCGGTTGTTAACGTCGATAAGCTTACTTACGCCGGTAATCTTGAGTCGTTGGCCGAAGTTAGCCAGGACTCGCGTTACGTGTTCGAGCGCGTCGACATCTGCGATCGCGATCAGATCGACCGTGTTCTGCGTGAACACCAACCAGATGCCATCATGCACCTGGCCGCAGAATCCCACGTAGACCGCTCGATCACTGGTCCGTCTGAGTTCATTCAGACCAACATCATCGGTACTTACACTTTGCTGGAAGCTGCGCGCCACTACTGGGCTGCACTGGATGATGGGCGCAAAGCCAACTTCCGTTTCCACCATATTTCCACCGACGAAGTTTACGGCGACCTTGAAGGTCCGGAAGACCTCTTCACCGAAACCACCCCGTATCAGCCAAGCTCTCCTTACTCGGCGAGCAAGGCGAGCTCTGATCACCTGGTTCGTGCCTGGAGTCGTACCTACGGCCTGCCGACACTGGTCACCAACTGCTCGAACAACTATGGTCCATGCCACTTCCCTGAGAAGCTGATCCCGCTGATCATTCTTAATGCGCTGGAAGGCAAGCCGCTGCCGGTTTACGGCAAAGGCAACCAGGTTCGTGACTGGCTCTACGTCGAAGATCACGCCCGCGCACTGTACAAAGTCGTGACCGAAGGCGTTATCGGTGAGACGTACAATATTGGCGGTCATAACGAGAAGCAAAACATCGAGGTTGTGCATACCCTTTGCGCGTTGCTCGACGAGTTGCGTCCTGACTCCGCCCATCGCCTACACGCGAGCCTGATCACCTATGTTCAGGATCGCCCAGGCCATGACCAGCGTTACGCGATTGATGCCAGCAAAATCCAGCGTGAACTGGGCTGGACGCCAGAAGAAACGTTTGAGACCGGTATCCGCAAAACGGTTGAATGGTATCTGAGCAACACTGAGTGGGTGGATCACGTTAAGAGCGGCAGCTATCAGCAGTGGATCGACCAAAACTACGCGGATCGCTCGAGCAAGGCATGAAGATCCTTCTGCTAGGAAAGAACGGCCAGGTCGGCTGGGAGCTTCAGCGTTCTCTCTCGCCGCTTGGTGAGTTGATTGCACTGGATCGCCAGGTGGTCGATGGTTTGTGCGGCAACCTGTCTGACCTTGACGCATTACGTGCGACTATCCGTCAGGTCAAGCCTGGCGTCATCGTCAACGCCGCGGCTTATACCGCCGTCGATAAGGCCGAGTCCGAAACCGAACTGGCCGACCTTGTGAACGGTCAGGCGAGTCAGGTCATGGCTGAAGAGGCTTTGTCCTTGGGCGCCTGGTTGGTTCACTACTCGACCGACTACGTTTTTAGCGGTCATGGTTTGACGCCATGGCAAGAGACTGACGCAGTCGCACCAGCGAATCACTACGGCGCAAGTAAGCTGGCCGGTGAGCAGGCGATTATCGCGTCTGGCTGCAAGCATCTGATCTTTCGTACCAGTTGGGTCTACGGTGCTCGCGGCAACAACTTTGCGAAGACCATGCTGCGCCTGGCCAAAGATCGCGAAACCCTGAGCGTCATCGCAGACCAGATTGGAGCGCCGACAGGTGCCGACATGATTGCCGACGTCACGGCGCTAGCCATTCAGCAAGTGCTACTGCGCCCAGAGCTGGCGGGGTTGTATCATCTGGTGGCCGGTGGCGAAGTGTCTTGGCACGGCTACGCCAGCCATGTGATCGGTTTTGCTCAGGCCAATGGCGAGCAACTAGCCGTAACATCGATCAACCCGATCGAAACGACCGCTTATCCAACACCTGCGCGCCGCCCTCTGAATTCTCGTTTGAATACTCAGAAGCTGCGTGACAATTTTTCTCTACACTTGCCGGATTGGCAAAGTGGCGTAACCCGAATGCTTAGGGAAATTCTGAACAAATGACCACGACAAATCGTAAAGGCATCATTCTCGCTGGTGGCTCGGGCACGCGCCTGCATCCGTTGACCCTTGGCGTGTCCAAGCAGATGTTGCCGATCTACGACAAACCGATGATTTTCTATCCGCTTTCGGTACTGATGCTGGCGGGTATGCGTGAGATTTTGATTATCTCCACACCTGATGACCTGCCGTGCTTTCGCAAGCTGTTGGGAGATGGCAGCCTGTATGGTATCAAGCTGACCTACGCCGAGCAGCCTAGCCCGGATGGCTTGGCTCAAGCGTTCATCATCGGTGAAAAGTTCATTGGCAAGGATCCTTGCTGCCTGATCTTGGGCGACAACATTTTCTACGGTCAGCACTTCTCGGACAATCTTCGTTCGGCCAGCGCTCAACAGCATGGTGCTACGGTATTCGGTTATCACGTATCTGATCCGGAGCGTTTTGGTGTGGTTGAGTTCGACGCAACTGGTCGGGCGCTCAGCATTGAAGAAAAGCCGTTAAAGCCAAAATCCAACTATGCGGTGACCGGCCTGTACTTTTACGACAATGATGTTGTCGAGATCGCCAAGAACATCAAGCCGTCCGAGCGTGGCGAGCTGGAAATCACCGACGTTAACCGTGCGTACCTCGAACGGAAGACGCTCAATGTTGAAATGCTGGGCCGTGGCTTTGCCTGGCTGGATACCGGCACCCACGACTCGCTGCTCGAAGCCAGTCACTTCGTGCATACCATCGAACAACGTCAAGGTCTTAAAGTGGCCTGCTTGGAAGAAATCGCTTACCACAATGGCTGGATCACTGCCGAGCAGCTAAGCGCCCAGGCCGAAGCGCTAAAAAAGACTGGCTATGGTCAGTATCTGTCCAAGCTGTTGACCGTAGGTCCTCACTGATCCGCCTATTTTTTCTTACGTGAGTCGTAATCAGTGATTAGGCCAAGAATTGCGGTGTTATTGGCTGCTTATAATGGAATGAAGTGGATCGAGGCACAAGTGCGCTCGATCCAAGATCAAGTTGGTGTAGACGTAACAATCTTTGTCAGTGTTGATCCCTCTTCGGATGGAACCGAAGCTTGGGTTGAGGCGCTTTCCGAGAATGCCACTAATGTAGTTTTGTTACCTTCGGCAGGGCGATTCGGTGGGGCGGGAAAAAACTTTTATCGCCTCATAAAAGATGTCGATTTTTGTGATTTCGATTACGTCGCATTTTCAGATCAGGACGACATCTGGCTTTCCCATAAATTGAAACGTGCTACGCTTTTCTTGCAAAGTGGAGTATGCGACGCTTATTCGGGCAGTGTAACTGCTTTCTGGCCCAGCGGAAAAAGTTGCCTTCTGGATAAAAGTCAGCCTCAAGTAGCTTGGGATTATCTTTTTGAGGCCGCAGGTCCTGGTTGTACTTACGTATTTCAGTTACATCTGGCCCGTCAAATAAAGAATGCCTTGATCGCAAATTGGGATTTGATTCAGTTTATTACTCTACACGATTGGTTTTGCTATGGATTTGCTCGTGCGAATGGGTATAAATGGTTTATCGACTCTCATTCATGTGTTCTTTATCGTCAGCATTTGCAGAATCAGGTTGGCGCGAATGTCGGGTTGAAGTCTTTGATTAGTCGATATAGAACTATTAAGAACGGCTGGTGGTTCTCTCAAGTCCTATTGATCATACAAGTTCTCAACAAGTCCAATGAACTCTTTGTTCGCAAGTGGATTAAAATGGGTTGGCGCGAGCTGTTCTACTTGGGTTGTCAGGCTGCTCAATGCAGGCGTCGGCGCCGAGATAAGATACTGTTTTCTGTCGTTTGTTGGGTAAGCGCCTTTGCCAGGGCCAAAGACGGTCACCTTGCGGCAATTCCGCCGGATGCTGAAGAGCGATCGTGATTTTTGATCAGCTTCCAGAACGACTCCAAAAGTATCATGTGCGTCGGAAACATTTTTTTGTCTATCCGATTGACCCAGAAAGCCAGGTTTTTATAGTAAAATCGGAATATTGGGCAGCCATTTGGCGTGATGATTAAATGTTTAAGATGTGGGCATATTGCCACCCTTTTGTCGTTCCTTCAGCGCCTTGCTGTCCTTGGTTAGCAAAATTCGATCCATCTTTTCCGTGATAATCACGCCAATTCATCCTCTCCCTCTGGTGATCGATCTGTCTAATGGCAAGTAGCTATCAATTATGAGGGGGGTGGCTATAATTATGAATTTTGTGCACTTATTTCGTTGCTGATGGAAGCGTCTTAAGCGATCTTTCTAATCGGTGAACGCCAAAATATGAATGGAGCTGGATCGAGTGGCAAGCCGTTTTACGTCAGGCTCTCAACAGAGTTTAGCAATATTCGAAGAGGGGAAGGAAAATCGTCCGTCGAATCAATCGGTTCACGTCAAGATTTTGCTCTGCACGTTCAATGGCGAACGTTTTTTGGCGGAGCAGCTGGACTCAATAGCTGCACAAACGCATGAAAATTGGTCTGTCACGGTATCTGATGACGGATCATCAGACCGCACAATTGATATTCTTAGGGAATATAAATCTCGTTGGGGCGCCGAAAAGTTACTGATAGTCGATGGTCCCCGCGCCGGGTTCGCACAAAATTTCATGTCCCTCGTTTGTGATCTTGAAGGTCGCTCGGATTATTATTCCTGGGCGGATCAGGACGATATCTGGGACGCGTACAAGATAGAAAGGGCGCTGGAATGTATCGGGAGGACTCCTGCGGACACCCCGGTACTTTATTGTGGGCGCACCAATATTGTTACCGAAAATGGCGAACCCGTAGGTCAGTCACCTTTATTCAAGCGTCCGCCGTCATTCTGCAATTCCTTGGTACAGAGCTTGGCGGGAGGCAATACGATGGTGTTCAACCATTCGGCTCAGAAACTGCTGATGTCAGTTGGGCGAAAGTTCCCGATAGTCTCTCATGATTGGTGGGCATATTTGGTAATTACCGGTGTAGGTGGAACTGTTTATTATGATAAGCAACCCCACCTGAATTATAGGCAGCATGCTGGAAATATAGTGGGGGCGAACTCGAGTTTTTTTGCTCGACTCAAGCGACTCAAAATGATTTTCAGTGGTCGCTTCTACGATTGGAATCAAAAAAATATTTTTGCCTTAGAAACAATGCAGTACAGTTTGACAATGAATAATCAACGGGTGCTCGAGAGTTTTCAGAAGGCTCGCAGCGGCGGAGTAGTCACTCGTGTTTTTTATTTAAAAAGGTCAGGAGTGTACCGACAGACTCTATTAGGGGGCTGTGCACTTGTGTTTGCGGTTTTGTGCAATGCAATCTAGTTTGATTGATCTCTGGCTATCAATGGGGATTGATAAATATGTTAGGTGTTTAGTGGAAAAGGGTGGGCTATGACTCAAGTAAACGTCGGAGTGAATCCTCATTCGGCTCATTCGATATCGCCTCTTTTGTTTCTGCTGGGTTTCTGGAGAAACAAACAGATTATTTACCAGATGACACGGCGTGAAGTGGCGAGCAGGTATAAGGGCTCTGCACTTGGATTGCTGTGGTCGCTGTTTAATCCAATACTGATGCTCGTGGTGTATACTTTCGTTTTCTCCGAGATCTTCAAGGCTCGTTGGGGAGGGGCAGGTGGCGACGATAGTAAAACGCAGTTTGCGGTGGTTTTATTTGTCGGGATTATTGTCTTAAACCTATTTTGTGAAGTGATTAACAGGGCGCCAGGTCTAATTGTTTCGAACGCAAACTTCGTAAAAAAGGTGGTGTTTCCTGTCGAAACGCTATCATTGGTCACTGTTTTAGCAGCGCTTTTCAATAGCGCCATTAATTTGACGGTATTACTGGTAGCTCTTGTGGTTTTTAACGGAGCCATTCCCTGGACTGCACTTTTGATTCCATTGGTAATACTTCCCTTGGTGTTGCTGATCGTAGGGTTATCTTGGTTTCTTGCATCGCTTGGCGTTTTTATCCGAGATGTGGGTCAAACTATCAATATCATTACCACAGTACTAATGTTTTTGTCCCCGGTGTTCTATCCGCTGGACGCGGTTCCTGAACGGTTTCGCTCAATCATACTGCTCAATCCACTGACATTCATAATCGAACAATCCCGAGCGGTATTGATTTGGGGTGATTTGCCAAACTGGAGTGGGCTTCTGATATATAGCGGTGCATCTCTGGTGATTGCCTATATGGGTTACATCTGGTTTCAAAAAACCAGAAAGGGGTTTGCAGATGTCCTCTAACGAGTTTGCAATTCGCGTAACTGATATCAGCAAGTTCTATGAGGTTTACTCAAGCCCTAGAGACAGGCTGAAGCAGTTCTTTTTTCCGTTTTTTCGTAAGTTTTTCGGGCGTCTAGAAAGACAGTACTACAAACAATTTTGGGCGCTCAATAATGTTTCCTTCGAAATCAAGAAAGGGGAGACGGTTGGCATTATTGGGAGGAATGGTGCGGGCAAATCTACTTTACTTCAGATCATATGCGGAACACTTCATCCGTCTGCCGGATCGATAGAAACTAACGGACGTATTGCAGCACTGCTTGAACTGGGCTCTGGATTTAATCCCGAGTTTTCAGGTAGGGAAAACGTATTTCTCAATGCCGCTGTCTTGGGGCTGACTCGTAAAGAAGCAGAGGCTCGGTTCGATGATATCGTTGCATTCTCCGAGATTGCTGACTTTATTGACCAGCCTGTAAAGACCTACTCAAGTGGTATGTATGTCCGTCTTGCGTTTTCCGTAATTGCACACGTTGACGCAGATATATTGATAGTGGATGAGGCGCTGGCGGTCGGAGATGTCTTCTTCCAGCAAAAGTGCATGCGTTTCCTTCGAGCGCATCAGGAAAAAGGCGGTACGGTTGTATTTGTAAGCCACGACACCAGTGCGGTTGTAAATTTGTGCGAGCGCGGCGTACTTCTTACAAAGAATGGTCCGCCAATTGTAGATGCGACAGATGTCATCTGCCGAACTTACATAAAAGATTTATATGCTGACAGGGATATACACGCCATCGCGGAATCAGATGGTGTCGAGCATCCGGTATTGCATTCTACGGACGGAAAGCAGGAGCAGTATAGCGCGAATGAACTGCCAGATAATCCAATCAGGGCTTCGCCTTTCAGGGACGAAGCTGAATCATTTGGGAACGATGGTATTAGAATTCTAAATGCTTGGTTTGAAAATGAAGTGGGTGATCGGATTAGTAATCTGGTTGGTGGGGACTCTGTAAGATTTACCCTTCTCGCCAAGGCTACCAAATACATCAATAATCCAGCGTTTGGGATCATGATCAAAGACCGCTTGGGCCAATATGTATTTGCAGAGGGCACGGATTTAGCGTTTCGAAACACGGGATTGCGTGTTCGACCTAACGAAGAAGTCAGGGTCCACTTTTCTTTCAGGATGCCGATTCTCATACAAGGCGATTATTCCATAAATATTGCCGTTGCCGATGGTATTGGCGATGATCATGTGCAACATCACTGGTTAAACGATGCGATGGCTCTGCACAGTTTGAATAGCAGGCTTGTACATGGTATTAGTGGGTTGCAGGATCTGAATATGAATATAGTTGTAAGTTCGGTCGCCGGTGCGGAGTTGAGTTGAAATGATTGCCACTAAATATGGGAAGATGAATGTTATAGCGGCAGACAGAGTGGTGTCCAACTCTCTCTCGTTATACGGCGAATGGGCCGGTGACGAACTGGTTTTTCTGAATAAGCTTATAAAGCCAGGTATGAATGTGCTCGATGTAGGTGCATTCATCGGAACTCACACGCTGGCGTTTTCTAAGTTCGTAGGTGAAAACGGTGGAGTCTATTCTTTCGAGCCGCGTCGAGAAATTCACCAGGTTTTATCATCCAACATTCAGTTGAATGATTTAAAGAATGTCCACGTGTTCAACATGGGGTTGGCAGAAGCCTCGGGCACCATCGCGCTCGAATCTATAGATATCACCGCGTCGGTTAACTTTGGGGGACTGTCGATAAATGATGTCGTGCCAAAGGAAATCAACAGTGTCTATGAAGTTGATATTTCCACAGTGGATTCACTTGATGTTCCCTCGATAGACTTCATAAAACTTGATGTCGAGGGCATGGAGAGGCTGGTCCTTGAGGGCGCCCGAAATGTGGTTTCAAAAGATCGCCCATTGATTTTTTGTGAGTGTAACTCCCTCGCATCAGGTTATGAAATTTTTGAGTTTTGTAACGGTGTGAGTTATACGGTTTTTGCGATATTGTCCGACGCCTACAATCCGGAAAACTTCAATGGTGTTGCTGAAAATATCTTCGGTGATGCTAAAGAGGTTTCTCTATTGTTGGCACCCGCTGCAAAGATTGAAGCGCTTGAGCGTGCAGATTTGTTTGAGAGCTTGATTCAGATAAACAACCTGGAGGATTTTGTTCTTCCAATGCTGCATAAGCCACAGTACGCGCACGAGGTTCTGGCTTATACAGATTCAGCGAAAAAGCTTGGCTTATATTTTCCCTCCCCTAAGAATGACCGGGAGCGGGCCAGACAAAAAAATGAGTATGAATCTATACTCAGAGAAAAAGAACGAAGAATTGATATTCTCGAGTTCAATGCTGTGCAGTCAGAACAAAAGATAGTTGCGATGGCGGCGGATGCCGAATCAAAGCAGCAAGTGATATATTCTTTGCATAGCGATATTTATTCTTTGCATAGCGATATTCAGGCGCTAGTCTCCTCCACTTCGTGGCGAGTTACTGCGCCTGTGCGGTTTGCCATGAAGTATTTTTATAAGCTTAAAAAATTCTTCCGACGATCTCCGCATATTATAGAAAATATCCGGGACTCAAGGGTGTATCGAAACTCTTTAGTACTGTCCGCAAAGATTTGGGTGAAGGTGGCGTGCCTGCTGTAAAAAACAGGTTGAGAATGTTTCGTCAAACGATGACATCTCCAGTGCAGGTTAACAACTCGGTGGCCAAGGTTAATGCTGTTGAAATTGATAAGCTTAGGTCTGAGCTTACGAGCGCTGATCTTATAATCGACACGATTATTTTTGACCACAATGGAGGCGGTGGGTCGAACGCTTATACCTCTGAACTGATTGCCGTAATGCTTGCGGAAAACAAACCGTCTCTGAGAGTTTATTGCTGGGATGCAGATTGGTATGTTCAGCTCAGGACCGAATCGGAGTCTGATGCCAAGGTCTACTCGACCTCAAGCCTCGAAGAGCTGTTTGCGTGTCTGGCTGCTTCCGGTGCCAAAAATATTGTTGTCAATTCGTTTTATGGATACAAATTCATAGAACAATCTATTGATCATGTTATTGATCTCAAGATTTGCTTGGGAGCCTCTCTCGATTTTAAAGTGCATGACTTCCACGCATTGTGCCCTTCGCCCCATCTTTCAGACAGTGAACAAAAATATTGTGGTGTACCGGTTGATCACAATGCCTGCATGAAATGCCTGCCTAAGAACCTCAGTTGGTATCACACATGGTTGAGCGAAAGCGACAGGGCTGTAGATATCGATGTATGGCGTTCTCCTTTTCAAAGGTTGTTTGATGTATGTGATGTGATTACATGCTTCGACGCTTCATCGATCGACATATTGCTCTTGGACTTCGTTATTCCTGAAGATAAGTTCCACGTCGTTCCGCATCAGGCAAAGTATTTGGTGTCTTCCAGGAAGGTTGCCATTCCGGAGAAGTTGAGTGTTGGTGTTATTGGCACGCTTTCTCATATCAAGGGTGGGGATTCGGTCAGTGCGCTATGCTCATATATAGACAATCAAGCGCTAGGGGTGCCGGTAGTCGTCATTGGAGAGAGCTATACTCCACTGCCTGATAGTGCAATCGTCTATGGTCGTTACTCCCCCGTTGAGCTGCCATCGATCATTGAAGCCACTGGCGTTAGCGTAGTGCTGATGGCTTCCATTGTCCCGGAGACGTTCAGTTACACAATTTCAGAAGCAATAGAGATGGGGATGCCTATTGTCGCCTTTGACATAGGTGCTCAGGGACGACGGGTCAAGGAATATCGAATGGGTAAGGTCGTGCCGGTCGGTGCTGCCCCCGAAGAGATTCTGGCCGCTATCCAATCTATCCATAAAGCTGCAAAGGAATAAAATTATGTTGGTCTATACCTCTATTACCAAAAGCTACCTGCCTAAGGCCAGAGTGCTCGCAAAGTCGGTGAAAAAGTTTCACCCGGACTGGACTTTTGTGTTGCTCTACTCCGATGATTTGCCAGCGGGATTCAACTTGGTTGAGGAGCCATTCGATGAAGTTCTCACGATTGAAGATCTCGGCATCCCCGATTGGAAACAGTGGGCGTTTGGTCACACCGTAGTTGAGCTTTGTACTGCGGTCAAAGGGACGGCGGCAGAGGTATTGGCCCAGCGGCCGGGTGTCGACAAGGTTATGTACCTCGATCCGGATATCAAGGTTTTCAACTCGTTGAATCTCCTCGCAGAGTTGTTGGATCAGCAGGAGATTTTGTTGACACCTCATCTGCTGGATAAAGAGTCGGATGTCGCCTCGATTTGCGATAATGAACTCTCTGCATTGAAGCATGGAGTCTACAATCTTGGATTCTTCGCTGCCCGCACGACTGGTCAAGGACTCGAATTTATCCAATGGTGGGCGAACCGTTTACGTTTGTTCTGCCGTGATGATATCCCTGCGGGTATCTTTACTGATCAGCGCTGGTGCGATCTGGCTCCGGCGTTCTTCAGTGGCTTGCATATCGTTAGGGACCGGGGATGCAACGTCGCTACCTGGAACATAGCCCATCGGCCACTCAGTAAAGATAACGTGGGCAATTTCCTTGTAGCCGGCGTACCTCTACGCTTCTATCATTTTACCGGCTATGACAGCGGAGCCGGATTTGGAATGCTTGCGCGCTATGCATCCAGCCAAGAGGTTGCTCAGGAGCTATGGGACATTTACGCGCGGGATATCAAGGCAGAAGGTCAAGGTGACCAGAAACTGAAGGGTTGGTATCTTGGCCAATTTGACAACGGTGAGCCTATTCCTGCAAAAGCTCGTCGTCTGTACCAGCAGCGCGTAGATGTGCAGAAGGCATTTCCGCTTCCCTACGGTACCCAGGAACCATGCTATTTCAGTTGGTGGAAAGCTGAAACCAACAGCGGCGCTTCTCAACCGGTAGACAGTGGCGTTCCTAAACAAAGCATCGCTTCACTAATAGGACAAAGCCTGGCGTCGCCTAAAGTCGGCGTTCAGCATTTTAAAACCGTTGTGAGAGTAATCAAACGCGACGGCGTAAGCGGTTTTATTAAAAAGTTAATGGCTCGATAAAACTTGCTTGCTCGCAGTAGGTTCTAATTTACTTGGACCTGCTGCGGGAGCGGCTTGGACTGCAAGTCTTAATTATTTGTAGTTGGTATGAAATTTCCATGAAACGAACCAAAATACTAGTGACAGGTGCGTCAGGGTTTGTTGGTTCGGCATTGATGAACCGTTTAGCGATGTCACCGTGTTACGAAACTATTGTTGCGGTCCGGCATAGTTTTGAAGCTCCGGCCGGTGTCACCGTTCGTGAAATTCAGAGTTTAAGTAAAGACTGCGACTATAAGGATGTGCTGAGCGGGGTTGATATCCTTGTGCATTGCGCTGCAAGAGTTCATGTAATGAATGAACTGGCGGTTGATCCTTTGGCAGAGTTTCGTTCTGTGAATGTCGAGGGAACCCTGGCGCTGGCACGACAGGCCGCGGCTAGTGGAACAAAGCGTTTCATATTTTTAAGCTCGATAAAGGTCAATGGAGAGGCTACTAAAGCCGCACATCCATTTACTACAGATGATAAACCTGCTCCTTCAGATCCCTACGCCGTTTCAAAATTTGAAGCGGAAGTAGAGCTGCGCAAGATTGCTGAAATTACTGGGATGGAGCTTGTCATTGTACGGCCTCCATTGATTTACGGGCCGGGAGTGAAAGCAAATTTTCACGCCATGATGCGTTGGTTGAATCGTGGAGTGGTGCTCCCATTCGGAAGAGTCTCTAATAAACGTAGTTTTGTTGCTGTGGCCAATCTGGTTGATCTTTTATGTGTCTGCCTGGAACACCCCAATGCGAGCAATGAAACATTTCTGGTGAGTGACGGGAGAGACTTGTCAACTACGGAGTTACTTCGCTTGATGGCGGAGGCGCTAGGAAAGCCGGCCCGATTGATTCCAGTTCCAGTGAGTTTGATGAAGGTGATAGCAGGCCTGGTAAAGCGCAGTGGCGTTGCGTCTCGGTTATTTGATTCTCTCCAGGTTGATATCAGCAAGGCTGAGAAGTTATTAGGCTGGGAACCTCCTTTCAGCATTGAAGATGCAATGAAGTCTACGGCGCAGTATTTTCAAAAGGAAAGTTTATCATGAGGGTGGGGTGGCTGATTTTTTCTGTATTTGTACTGTCATTTATCCTGACCGCGGCATTGCGTAAGTATGCTTTGAATAAGAGTTTGATGGATATTCCCAATCAGCGAAGTTCCCATTCTGTTCCCACGCCCCGTGGTGGAGGTGTGGCAATAGTTATTTCGTTCTTGTTTGCATACGCGACGTTATTCTGGGTTGGGAGTTTGCCGCTCGGTACAGTGTTGGCGGGGATTGGCGGGGGAGGTGTTGTAGCGATTATCGGATTTATGGATGATCATGGCCATATTGCTGCTAGATGGCGGTTACTAGGACATGCTGCAGCGGCTATTTGGATTCTGCTTTTTATGGGGGGTATGGCGCCGATCACTATATTTGATGCAACTATCGACCTTGGTTGGTTAGGACAAGTGTTGGCAGTCTTCTATTTGGTATGGATGCTGAACTTATATAACTTCATGGATGGTATCGACGGAATTGCTAGTGTTGAGGCAGTTATCGTTTGCTTGGGTGCTTGTTTGTTGTATTGGCTTGGAGGTGTCGAAAGCCAGGTAGCGTGGGTGCCGCTTATGCTTGCAGCAGCGGTCGGTGGGTTTCTTTGTTGGAATGCCCCTCCAGCCAAGATATTCATGGGGGATGCGGGGAGTGGTTTTCTAGGGATAACCCTTGGGCTGCTGTCACTGCAATCCACGTGGATTGGACCCAGCTTTATATGGATGTGGGTCATCCTTTTAGGTGTCTTTATAGTTGATGCCACTTTTACACTATTTCGGCGCTTGATTCGTGGCGAGAAAGTATATGAAGCTCACCGAAGCCATGCCTATCAGTTCGCTTCGCGACGCTTTGGAAGTCATATGCCGGTCACGGTGGGTGTGGCGTTAATCAACGTATTCTGGTTATTTCCGATAGCTTATTTGGTCGTGTCGAACGTTATTGCTGGCATGACTGGAGTGCTGATTGCTTATACACCGTTATTGCTCTTGGCACTGTTCTTCAGGGCGGGAACATCGGAAAATCAAGAGCAATCTAAATAGGAAGAAAGTTGGAAGCAGTTCATGGGTTTGCCAAAAGCAGCTTTTGCTGCTTTTGGTGTTTTTGTTCTACTGGTTTGATCGTTGTTCAGTCGACTTTACTCGTCCGAATACAACGATCAGACACATAATCGACACTAAAGGAATAGCGCCGAAAAGATACCTGAAATCTGATGCTATCGTTGTAGGTAGGAATGAAGCATACATCAGGCCTGCTGCGATAAATATCAGGGCTCCTATGAACTTGGCGTGTCCGACGTACCTTGCTTTGCAACCCGCCAAGGAAACCAGCACCATTAGTCCCAGCCAGAAGGCGTGTCTGTAAATCGGCCAGTCGAAAAAGGTGGAGGCGATTCTGTAAAGCAGATGGCTTCGCTGATTCACACCTATTTCCAGTGATACTGCTTTCAGGTATTGCGGATTACCATCGACTCCAATATGTACAGGGAGTGTTCCCTCAATACCTTTCAGGCCAAGCAGCGTGGCGTAGGACTGCAGGCGATGATGGATATAAGCTTCCGGGTTTTGTAGAAGCATGGCTTTCCACGCGGTTTTGAGCGTGTCGGGCGTTAACGTCAGCCATGCGCTTGATACCGGATTGCGATCGAGAAAGTCCACTCTGCTAGGGCTGTATACCGAGCGGATCGCGTTGCGTTGATCATCACTAATTGGAAAAGCAAATTCTGAACTGGTTTTCCCCGAGTAATTAACGATGCCGGCAAGGTCAAACTTCATAATGCTGTTGTAGCCGACAGATTCAAAGTTTTGGTTCGGGCTATGAATGCTCAGTTTGACCAGGCTTTGCAAACCTACAGTAATTAAACCAAAAGTGATTACCAGCGACAGTACGGTTATAGCTCTATTTTTTTGAAAGTAATTGCAGAGTGCAATGGCAGGAATAATGAGCAGCACGGGAACCATGAAAATCCCTTGTTGCCGCGTGAGGTAGGCCATTGAAAGAAAGAAAAGGCAGAGAATAGTGCATGGCAGTCTGAATCGCAGTGTCCCACCTGTGGCGGCCAAACCTGCCGCGCACGCCCCGGCTAGAAATGATCCGAAAAGGACATCCTTCCAGATGATACCGGTATAAATGAAAAGGATTGGGTTGATAATCAAGCATACAGAAGCTATTACTTGCCACGCTTGAATTCGCAATGTTCCATCAGTGCGTTTAAGGTTCGTCAGGACAATGATGACTGTTGCCATTGAACCGTATAGCAATACGGCGTTGATGATCACAATAATGGATGTTGACTCAGCTCCTCCGCCGAACCAGCGTAAAAGCGCTGACATAAAAGGCGGATTGAAGCTGGCAAGTTCTCCTGTTGCCGCTTCGTATAGCTGGACACTGGTGTCCATCGATATTTGCCCTGGAACATGTATTGCTATAGCGCCGAGCGAGGAAAAAATAGAAAGGGCAATCACGCAGTATATAAAAACCGTCGCATCGATCGTGAACCAACGCCTCCAGGAGTGTCCTGTCTCGGGCTTCAATTCTTTAGGGGCAACAGACATAATAAAATCCTTCGGATGCTCTCAAGGCAGTGATTCTCAATAATTTTTTGTAAAGCGTGCTGTGAGTAAGCGCTTCACGTTTTAAGAGCAACTGCGATGCCGGAAACGATCAAAGCAACTCCGATGAAGTATTGAAGCTGGAATCTTTCTCCCAAGAAGAAATGGCTGCCAATAGGAACAAGCACAAAGGCAAGCGCCATTAGAGGATACGCTTTCCCAAGCTCGATTTTTTGCAGAACCCAGATCCACGCAATGGTGGTGATTCCATAGAGCGCCAAAGCCCAGAAAATAATGAATATTGTACTGGGGTCAAAGAAACTACCCGTCCTCTGCAGTGAGGCTGCACTCAGTTTGAAGAGTATCTGGCCCGTTGCGATGCCGACTACACAGAGAATTGCTATAAAATAAATCATCAATTATTTTCGCTTTTTGCAAGTGTAGCGGCATTGGCGCCTTTCTTGTTCAGGTGAAATGCACGTCTCGGGGTGGAAGCGATATCGTGCCCGAGAAAAGCCAGGATAAATTGGATGCCGACAATAATTGGCAGCGCAGATAACATGACTGTGCCGGCTGGCGTGGGAATACCTGAGTTTATCGAGTCAATCCAATGACTCAAGCCGAATATTCCTCCCCCGGCCAACATAATGACCCCCATGGGAAGCTCCAGAGATGCCACCGACATGTTTCGTAGGTAGTAGCTGTAGAAAATTCGCTTTCCAAAATTTCTGATATGCTTGAGTAGAAACTCACCGACAATTTTCGATATTTTTAAGTTACTGACTTCGTCGCCGTACTTGGCGTCCATAGGGATATCTATCACTACTGCGCGGAGTATGTTCAGACGAAACAGTATGTCAGTTTCAAAAAAATAGCGTTTACTGATTTTGTCAAATGGTAAGTGTCGGGCTGCGTCCCGGTGAATTGCAGTGTAGCCATTAGTGGGATCAAACAGTTCCCAGTAACCGGAGGAAAACTTGGTCATGAAAGATAGTACAGCATTGCCAAATAGACGCATTTTAGGCATTGCACGTATTTCTTCCAGATCGAAGAATCTATTGCCCTTGGTATAATCAGCCTCACCAGACAGGATAGGGTCGGTGAAATGGGTTATTAAGGATGGATCCATCTGTCCGTCGCCATCGATTTTAACCATTACGTCCATACCATCGGCGATGGCGGCTCGATAGCCAGTCATCATTGCACCGCCAACACCCTGATTTTCAGGATTTCTAAGCACTCGAACGCGAGGGTCGGAACAGTTTGCTTCGACAAACTTACCAGACTCAACGGGGCAGCAGTCGTCAATTACATAGATAGTATCAACTTCAGGGCCAATAGCCGAAATGACCCCGAGAATATGTTCTTTGACTTTATAGCTGGGAATTAAAACAGCGATTTTTTTGTCTGCTGTAATCACTTTATATCCGGAGAATTGATAGTTTTTGATGAGGTTTGTATTAACTAATGTCGTTTATTGTACCTTATTTTTATCATTTACCAAGTATTCCGGGCCGTCCGCCCGTCATGAGATGTGATCCGGAGCTTTCTCACGATGATTCTTGAAGAAGTGAAGGCGCCCCAACACTGTTTGCAGAGGACATTTTGTGGCATTATGCAAGCCTTATGCCCTTACGTTAACAGTCGTGCCGCGATGCCCTTGAGACATTCCCTTCGCGACATCGCTTTCGTGCGCCGCATACCTATTCTCGGTAGCCAAAAAACTGGATGAATCATGGACGCAAATCACCAAATCTCGTTGTTCTCAGCAGTTGCGGCCAATGCCGGGCTTGATTTTGCCGAGCCGATTATGCGGGTCATTAATCGGCATTGGTACATTCTCGGAGAGGAAGTGAAGGCCTTTGAGCGTGAGTTTGCCGATTACGTTGGGACCGATCACTGTGTTTCGGTAGCGAATGGATCGGAAGCTCTTGAGATAGCGTTGCTGGCGCTGGGAGTCGAGCCAGGTGATCGTGTTGTCACTGTTGCCAACGCAGGTTTCTACAGCAGTACCGCCATTCATGCTGTCGGTGCGATACCTGTTTATGTGGATGTCGACGACGTTACCCTAACGATGTGCCCGGTTTCGCTCGAAAAAGCCCTGAACGTTGATGCTAAGGTGGTAATCGTCACCCATCTCTATGGGCAGTTGAGCGATGTTCAGACTCTGGCTTCCATCGCGCGCTCGAGGAATGCCCTTGTGCTTGAGGACTGTGCTCAAGCCCATGGCGCGAGATCTGCTGACGGGATGGCGGGTGCTTTTGGGGACGCAGCATGCTTTAGCTTTTATCCGACAAAAAATCTTGGCGCGTTGGGTGATGGTGGTGCGATTGTTACCTCGTCTTACGATCTGGCGCAAAAATTATCCACGCTGCGACAGTATGGATGGTCGACCAAGTATCATGTAACGACTCCTGGCGGTCGCAACAGTCGATTAGATGAGATGCAGGCCGCGATACTTCGTTTGAAACTCCCTAAGCTCGATGGTTGGAATGCTGAACGGCGTTCGATTGCCCAGCGGTATTGCAATTCATTTTTAGGTCTGCCTGTAAAGCTACCTTGTAGTACCGGGGTTGATTTCGTTAGTCACCTGTTCGTTTTGCGAGTAGCCAAGCGTGATTCGTTCATCGCTTATCTCAAACAACATGGTGTCGCCACGGATGTTCATTATCCTGTCCCTGATCATCGGCAGCACGCTTATAAGTATGAGGCAGAATGTGACTTGCCCGTCACTGAGAAGACTTGTACTGAAGTTGTTTCCTTGCCTTGCTACTCCAGGCTTGACTTCTGAAGAAGTCGAGAGAGTAATCAATACTGTTAAGAAATTCTTCGAGCAGGAAAATTAATGTGCTATCGCTGATTATTCCTGTCTATCGAAACGAGGAATCGATTCCTTTTCTGCTGGATGCAATCGAAGATATTCGCTCAAAATTACTGGACTCACTTGAGGTTGTCTTTGTTGTTGATGGCAGCCCTGACAAATCATATGAGTTGCTACAAAGTCTTCTAGCCAGTCACGATTTTCGTTCGCAACTGATACTGCTATCTAAGAATTTCGGCTCTTTTATGGCCATCAGGACCGGGCTGCAACATGCCAAGGGATGTCGATTCGCCGTAATGGCTGCAGATTTGCAGGAGCCGCCAAGCCTTGTCTTAAGTATGAATCAGATGCTAAAAGAGGAGTCTGTAGACGTTGTTGTAGGGGTTCGTGAGAGCCGTCAGGATCCTTTTTTTCGAAGTTGGCTTCAAAGGTTTTTTGGGGACTTTACAAGCGTTATGTCATCCCCGAAATGCCGGCGGGTGGTGTTGATATGTTTGGCTGCAATCTCGATTTCAGAAATAATCTGCTGAAGCTCGATGAACGACATAGTTCTTTGGTGGCTCAGATATTCTGGCTGGGTTTTCGGCGAAAAGTTGTCTATTACAGTCGAGTTGCCAGGCAGCATGGAACATCAGCATGGACCTTCAGGAAGAAAGTTAACTATCTGATGGATAGTGTATTTTCATTTACAGATTTGCCAATACGACTGCTTATTCGAATAGGCGCTACGGGCTCAGTACTATCTGCACTATACGGTGTCAGTGTATTGATTGCGCGTATGGGCGGCCTTATTGATGTTCCGGGTTACGCCATGACCCTGTTTACAATAACTTTGCTTGGCAGTTTAAATTTGCTCGGATTGGGGATCATTGGCTCGTACGCTTGGCGAACCTACGAGAATACGAAAGGTCGGCCATTGGCGATTCCTATGAAGATTTCGGAGTTTGGAGTTCGAGATGAGTAGTTCTGTTGAGTTTTTTGTTCATGAGCGAGCAATCTGTGAGAGCTCTAAAGTAGGTCATGGTACAAGGATATGGGCATTCGCCCATGTTTTACCGGGAGCGTCCATCGGTAACGACTGCAATGTTTGCGATAATGTTTTCATCGAAAATGATGTACACATCGGGTCTCGCGTCACTCTGAAATGTGGGGTTCAGGTCTGGGATGGCATTACGATCGAAGATGATGTTTTTGTCGGTCCTAATGTGACGTTTACAAACGATATATTCCCTCGCAGCAAAGTATATCCTCAGGAGTTTGCAAGAACATTGATCAAGAGCGGTGCCTCGCTGGGAGCGAACTCAACCATCTTGCCAGGTATTACCATCGGGAAGTCAGCAATGGTTGGTGCCGGAGCCGTGGTCACTCGTTCTGTGCCTCCCAATGCGATCGTGGTAGGTAACCCGGCCAAGATTATCGGCTATGTGGATGCCAAGCCAAATGATGGTCAGCATGTCGAAGGCCCTGCTCTTGTTGGTACATCTGAGGTATATCCATGTGGTGTAACGCTACATCGCATGCTGGAAGCCGTTGATATCCGCGGTGGGCTGTCGGTGGGTGAATTCGAACGCGATGTCCCATTTGCGGTGAAGCGATACTTTCTGGTGACAAACGTACCTACAGCGGAAACCAGAGGGGAGCACGCCCATCGTAAATGCGAGCAGTTCTTGATTGCCGTGAAGGGAAGTGTTCATGTCGTGGCTGACAATGGGGTTCAGCGGCAGGAATTCTTGCTCGACTCGCATTCGCTTGGACTTTACCTGCCAGCGATGACGTGGGGGTTCAATACAAGTATTCAGCAGATGCGGTTTTGTTGGTTTTTGCATCTCATTATTATGATTCAGAGGATTATATCCGGAACTACGATCAGTTTCTTTTAGAAAAAAACAAGATGTTGATGATTAACATGTTATTCGAAAAGCTGATGAAGTACAGCGCTTTCAGATTTCTGCTAAGTGGCGGTTTGAATACAGGGGTGACATACGGATTATACCTCGTATTGCTGCTGGTGGTTCCCTATTCATGGAGCTATACCATCAGCTATTTGTGCGGAATAATTTTCGCATTTTTTTTGGGTAGGTTTCTCGTGTTTAAGAGTGATAGGGGGCTTAAGTCTGTTCTTTATCTCCCGCTCGTTTATGTAGCGCAGTATTTGTTTGGGATGGTTGTGCTTTGGGTTCTCGTTGCTAAGTTTGCGTTTTATCCAGAGTTTGCGCCATTGGTAGTCGTGGTGTTGTCTCTTCCGCTTACTTATGCTCTTAGTCATTGGGTATTTGTTGGGCGATAATAAAGTGTCCGATGGGTATTGTAAAAGCAACTAATAATATGGTGCTGGAGCTATAAATGCAGGATATACCGATGCCCGAGTCAATGAAGGGAAGAATCGTTTTTTTAGACTACATGAGAGTTTTCGCTTTTGTGAGCGTCTTGATTGGGCATAAGTTTTTTGAAGGCGTGATTGCTCTTGCATCTAATCCGGAAAATCATATTGCACTCAGGCGTCTTGGAGAATTGTTGATTCCGCTGTGCGAGGGTGGAGCCGCGGGCGTTGTTGTATTCTTTATGACGTCGGGGTATATCATCACTCATGTGCTTCAGTCCGAGGTGCCTGCGGACTTTTTGATAAAGCGATTTTTTCGAATCTATCCACTGTACGTATTTGCAGTAATTGCAGAGCAGTTTTTCGGCTTGGCAGTCTATGGTACGCCGTTACCTGAACTTCATGTCATGCTGCCACGAATACTATTGCTTGGTGATTTTTTTGGCACTCCTTACAGCCTGGCAGGTGTTGAGTGGACTTTACGTATTGAAGTCCTATTTTATGTTTTGATGTGCTTTTTAAAAATGGCAGGTGCATTTCGCGGGCAGAAAATTCTTCCTGTTATTTATCTTGCCCTCGGAGTGATGCTTTATTATTTGCCCGCGTTTCCTACAGGCTACGGTTGGAGTGATGGTTATTTAAGTCTGTATACATCGTTTCTCTTCATGGGTTCGAGCATTTATCTGGCGCAAAGCAGGAAAATTGGTGTATTGGCATGTTTGCTGGTTTGTGGCGCTCTGTTTTTTATGTTTGTTGATTTGATTACTCAGCTTCATCCGAACTGGAAAGAAAATAACTATGCTTTTATATCAATTCTGATATTTGTATTTGCATTATTATTTCGTGATCGCCTGGTCGATAGCTCTTTGCTACGCTTGTTGTCCAATTTGACATACTCCGTATATCTTTTTCATAACTGGTTGTGGGCTTATATATTGCTTCCTGTTGAAAAGCTAGGATTTGATGGGGGTTCGGCAAAATTAATCACTGCTATAATCTTGCTGCTCGTTTGTTACGGTTTGTTCGAGACGGTGGAGAAGTTTGGACTCGAACTTGGGCGTCGGGCCCTAAAGTTAAAGCGCAAGTATTTTCCCATTGAGCGGCTAAGTACTTTGCCAGGTAGATAGCCCGCTCTCTACGTAAAGTCTACGGGCGGCCTAGCCTGCGCCCTTCAGGGTGCAGGCTTTTTATTTATTCAAAAAAGCTATGACTGCCATGTTGTTCAACTGCTTTTATAGTATTTGGCATGGATAGGGTCGGGAGTCTTGCTGAGCTTTATATAATATATCCCGTTCTTGAATTGGACCGAGTCTTTCGCTGGCCAAATTGGCATGTCTTCAAATTGCGGCGTCAACGAGATTCTGGACTCCATGTCCAGTTCTTCAACATTATTGAAACCGATTAACTGCATATAGGTAACCATTCTATTCAGGTTTCCGTCATCCCAATCAAAGAATGAAGCGCTCATGGTTGAAGTGAGCGGTGCTGGATAATGGCTTTTGAAGGGGAGGCGGCCGTAGATATCAAGTGTCGCTACGGTGTCTCTGTCGAAATCGGGGTTCAATTGAGCGATTCTTGAATAGATCGCCTCTGCTGTCAGCCGGTCATGGGTTGTCGCCATAATCGTGCTTGCGGAATATTGTCCGTTGACCGATACCATTTGGAAAAGCAGGATCAGTGTGACCGCTACTCCGATACCTCGCAGAATACCTTTCTTTTGCAGGATAACTACGACCGCAATCCAGATGACCAGAGAAACGCCCAGCATTGATCGCAAAGGCAGATACACGGCACCTGTTACAAAGTGAAGCAGAAATGGAGCAACCAACAGTGCGGATATGCAAGCTGCAATCCAGATCGTTGATTTAACTGTTTTCTGATGTATCAGGAAGAAGATGGCAAGTCCCAGGGCAGCAGCTGACCCGAGATAAGTAACGCCATAGCTTTCACCTGATCCCGTGTAAATTTTCCACATTTCATTCAGTACAGCTTTACTGATTCCAGCGGGGTCAGCAAGGAGGTCATCGATTCGCAGGAAACTGTTTATGTATGCCCCGTTTGAAGGGAGAAAAGATTGCGCAAATTTGTTGATGATCACATAGATGATGAGGCCCATAATCAGTGCCACTATCAAGTACATTATTCTTTTCAGTGGAATGCTTCTACGAACCAAGGCAGTGGATTGTTTGTTCTGAAATTCAAAAATTACGGCGCCAATTGCGGCGACGAGATAAAACATCACCAACGATTGATATGCGCCAATAGCAATAGCGATAAAGCCGCTTGCCCCCAGCAGTGGGATGATTTTTTTGGCGCCAACGCGATCGTGGGCTCCTATCTTCATGGTGATGTACGTTGCAATCGAAAGGCTAAGAATTCCTAAGCCTGTGGAAGGCGTATTGGAATAGAACTCTGCAATGAACCACCAGATCGGATGGGCAATCAAAACACCGTACGCAAGCGCAGTAGTCCAGGAAAAGCGCAACTGGTAGGCGCGAAGGATGAACATGTATGATGCGGCGAGGCAGACGTAGAAGAACAGGTTGGGAACAAAAGGCATCACCGGTTGGGTGAAGATAAATTTTTCTACGATAAATGCTGTCCAGCGTCCATCTGCAATCCAGATAGAGGGATCCGTCCGGAACGCACCTGCTTCGTCATCAATAGACAGAAAGAAGTTAACGATGGGAACAATGTTTAGAAATATTCCTATGCCGAGTAGTTTGGTGAATTCCTGCAGAGAGAATTGCTCGTTCGCAAGATGCGTTCTTATCTTTCTGATAAATAGATGATCACGCTGTGCAAACTCCATAATGGATTTGTGCGAAGTTGTCCAGATGGCAATCAGCAGGGCTAGAATCGCCGACACAAAAAACGTCGTAATCGTTCGCAGTTTCTCTATGACTAAACTGTTGATATGGATATGTATCTGCGGGTCCGTTGCACCCTTTGGAACGATATAGTGAATCCGACTTTTTTCTCTGACAGTTTCCTCGACTTCTGCGAACGGAATAACGTTTTCAAAACTAACGTTGGTTCGGTAGCCCATAAAGCTGAGGCGAATTGACTTGATGTCAAAAGTACCGGATTTTTCCAGTGGGTCCCAGCGAAGATTGCTGTAATCGTAAGAAGGCAGCGGAAAGTCAAATGACTGTGTTGATTTGTTGAACTTCACGACGGAAGAATTGCTTTCGCTGAATGCTTCGCCATGCTGATAAAATAACTGGGATTGGTCAGCTGGGTACACTCCAGTGTGTATTGACAGCGTTGGCGTAGAAAGTGAAGTCTTGAGTAAAAGCCAAGCAATGGCAGGTGTAAGAATGCAAGCAAAGAGTATTATCTTTGCGATGATCTTCAGTTTTATTCTGGACGCTATCTGCATCGCTTTTGCTCACTTTTCAATGCGGTAGTTGTTTTCGGTTGTTGGTCGATAATCGCTTTTTTGAATGTTGCTGTGCCACTGGAGAAGTTTTTCTATGGCGATGCCGAATGAGTCAATCCTGAAAGCTTTTTAAATGTACAGTTTTAGAGTTTCGAGGAAATTTGTGTGGCATCAATGCGATGGATTCTGAAAGGCCGTTCCATTGGTCTCGACGGATGCGTGATATGCATTTTGGCTGCGGAGTATACCTTGGTGATCGAGGCGGAGCACCTGCCTGGCCCTTTAACG
The DNA here is from genome assembly GCF_016651105.1 of Pseudomonas sp. TH15. Taxonomy (GTDB): domain Bacteria; phylum Pseudomonadota; class Gammaproteobacteria; order Pseudomonadales; family Pseudomonadaceae; genus Aquipseudomonas. Next base: position 149,205 of record NZ_JAEKEL010000002.1, on the reverse strand, counting down.
TGCAGCTGTCTGGCGAGGGCGTGGGGTGCAGAGATAGATTTCGTCAGGCGGGGATGAGCTCTACTATTTTGTGTAACCGTGATCGCTACCTACGTACAATGCGATTCATCAGACCTAATGAAGGAGGAGGCCAGATTGGTACAGGAACGTATGGATAGATTGCGGAGCAAATTGCTGGCTCTTCCACGGCGCCAGAAACGGTTGATACAGGTATTGACTGACGTCGTTCTCGTTTGGGTCGCGCTCTGGCTCGCTTTCATCGTGCGCTTGGGCATTGACGAAATGGTCAATCCCCTCCGGGTCCATCTCTGGTTGTTTGTCTGTGCCCCGGTTATCGCCGTTCCGCTTTTTATCCGCTTTGGGATGTACAGGGCGGTCATGCGCTATTTCGGCAACGACGCGCTTGTGGTCATCATTAAGGCAGTCAGTCTGTCATCTCTCATTCTGGCATTGGTCGTCTACTGGTACAGCAATCACGAAGCGGTTGTGCCGCGCTCGATCATTTTCAATTACTGGTGGCTCAGCCTTGTGATCATCGGTGGGCTACGACTGTGTATGCGCCAGTACTTCATGGGCGACTGGTTTTCGGCAACCCAGCATGTGCCTTTCACCAATCGCGATGATGGCCTGACCAAAGTGGCGATCTACGGAGCGGGAGTGGCGGGCAATCAGTTGGTCGCAGCCTTGCGCATGGGGCGTGTCATGCGTCCAGTGGCCTTTATTGATGACGATTCGAGTATTGCCGATCGGTCTATTTCCGGACTTCAGGTCTATAAGCCAAAGCATATTCAGCAGATGATCGACCTTACGGGGGCACAGGAGATTTTGCTGGCCTTGCCTTCTTCCACCCGTGCCCGACGCAGGGAGATACTCAATTTTCTGGAAGGTTTTCCGCTGCATGTGCGCAGTGTTCCCAACTTTACCGACCTGGCCAGCGGCCAGGTAAAGGTCGAAGACATTCAGGAAGTCGATATCGCCGACTTGTTGGGGCGTGACGCGGTGCCGGCTCAGCCGGATCTGCTGGAACGCTGCATCAAGGGTAAGACGGTGATGGTCACTGGGGCAGGGGGATCCATCGGTTCGGAACTCTGCCGACAGATATTTTCTTTGCAGCCGACCACGCTTTTGCTGTTCGAACACAGCGAATTCAATCTGTACAGCATCCTGTCGGAACTGGAGCAGCGTGGGTGCCGCGAATCCGTCCCGGTCCGATTGCTCCCGATCCTTGGGTCAATTCGCGATCCACACAAGTTGCTGGACGTGATGAAAACCTGGAACGTAGATACTGTTTATCACGCTGCCGCTTACAAGCATGTGCCGATGGTCGAGCACAATATTGCCGAAGGCGTGCTCAATAATGTCATCGGTACCCTCAATACGGCACAGGCTGCGCTGCAGGCCGGAGTCTCGAACTTCGTGCTCATCTCGACTGACAAGGCCGTGCGCCCGACCAATGTGATGGGCAGCACCAAGCGACTCGCCGAGCTGACGTTGCAGGCGCTGAGCCGGGAATTGGCTCCGGTGTTGTTCGGTGAAAAGAGGAATGTCTCCCGGGTCAACAAGACACGCTTCACGATGGTTCGATTTGGCAATGTTCTGGGGTCTTCGGGGTCTGTGATACCGCTGTTTCACAGTCAGATCAAGTCGGGCGGGCCGCTGACCGTTACTCACCCTAAAATCACCCGGTACTTCATGACTATCCCCGAGGCTGCGCAGCTGGTTATCCAGGCTGGCTCGATGGGGCGGGGCGGCGACGTATTTGTGCTGGATATGGGGGAGCCGGTTAAGATCGTCGAGCTGGCGGAGAAAATGATTCATCTGTCGGGGTTGAGTGTTCGCTCTGAGAAAAACGTTCACGGTGATATTGCTATCGAGTTCACCGGCTTGCGTCCTGGCGAAAAGCTTTTCGAGGAGTTGCTGATCGGCGATAACGTGTCTGCCACCCCTCATCCGATGATCATGAGCGCAAATGAAGACCATGTGCCATGGGACACTCTCAAGATTCGACTAACGGACTTGTTGGCTGCTGTGGAGGATGATGACTATTCCCGCGTTCGTCAGCTCCTGCGCGATACAGTTAGTGGCTATGCGCCAGATGGGGAGATCGTGGACTGGATTTATCAGCAGCGCCGCCTCGAGCCCTGATTGTTTCACATCCTGTAACGCACGCATTTTTGACTTGCGCCAGCCATGACCTACTTTTGAGAGGTAGCTTCGGAAAAGCTGCTTTCTCAAATGATGATGGAGCGTCACTTTATGCGTACCGGTTACTTCTACTCGCTGATTTTTGCCCTGTTCACCAGCGCCTCTATTTCGGCGGTTGCCGCGCCGGCTGCACCGACGGAAATGCCTAAGGCGCCGCTGGTGATGGAGGTGGCAGCCACTTCCTCGAAGGAAAAAATCGATCTCAACGACGCTGACGCGACGACCTTGCAGAAAGAGTTGTCCGGCGTTGGGGAGGCCAAGGCAAAAGCGATTGTTGCATATCGTGAAACAAACGGGCCGTTCGCATCAGTGGACGAATTGCTGGAAGTGAAGGGGATCGGCAAGGCGATCCTGGATCGTAATCGTGAAAAGCTCGAAGTGAACTAAGCTGTTTCGTTAAGCCATTAGGCCGGTCATTGACCGGCCTTTTTTGTTTCGGCAGTGCATATCGAGTCCGATTGGTTTTATACGCGTTCATCGGAGAGTAAAAAATTACGACTATCATATTAGCTTTGGATTATGCCTATAATAAATTGTCGCCGCTGATTCCTCTTTTTCCTCAGTGGCCTGTTCATCTCAAGCATTTTCAGGAGTACTGGCATGAATTCGGCAAAATCCCAAGGTACGGCTGTGGTCACCGGCGCATCATCCGGCATTGGTGCGATATACGCCGAGCGGCTTGCTGCGCGTGGTTTTAATCTACTGTTGGTCGCTCGTGATAAGGCCCGTCTGGAGAGCGCTGCGGCCAAGCTGCGCGATGCTCATGGGGTGCAGGTCGAAGTGCTCAAGGCAGACCTGACGCAAAAGGAAGAAGTGCTCAAACTCGAGCAACGCCTGCGCAGTGATTCCAGCATCAGCCTGTTGCTCAACAACGCCGGCGTCGCGGCCGATGGTTTGTTGGCCAACGCCGATATGGAGCAACTGGAGCGCCTGATTCAGCTCAACGTCACCACGGTTACACGATTGGCCTCGGCCGCAGCCGCCAGTTTTACCAAGGCTGGGCGAGGGACGATCATCAATATCGCGTCGGTAGTCGCCTTGTTCCCTGAGCGGTTCAACGCGACTTACAGCGCCAGCAAGGCGTATGTTCTGAGTCTGACTCAGTCATTGAACACTGAACTCAATGGCACCGGGGTCCAGGTTCAAGCGGTGTTGCCTGGGGTAACACGCACCGAAATCTGGGAGCGTTCCGGTATCGACGCCAGTGGCATACCGGCGGAAATGGTCATGGAAGCAGGGGAAATGGTCGACGCTGCTTTGGCTGGTCTGGACCAGGGTGAGTTGATCACCATCCCTTCTCTGCCTGATGCGGCTGACTGGCAGGCATTCATGGCCGCGCGCCACGTCCTGGCGCCGAACCTTTCACACCGTTCAGCAGCCCAACGCTACAAGTAATACAAGCCAATTGAGCAGAGGTAACCGGGGTATGGATCAGCGTCGAATAGTTGTCACGGGCATGGGTCTGGTTTCACCCTTGGGCAGTGATGTCGAAGTCGTCTGGCAGCGTTTGTTGGCCGGGCGTTCGGGAATACGTAACTTGCCGGAAGCGGTGATTGCTGATTTGCCGACGAAGGTTGGCGGTGCGGTGCCGACGTTGGAAGATGATGCCGAGGCGGGTTTCGATCCGGATCGTGCCACGCCGCCTAAAGAGCAGAAGAAGATGGACCGCTTCATTCTGTTTGCCATGGAGGCTGCCCGGCAGGCACTGGAGCAGGCAGGCTGGCATCCGTCAGAGAGCAAACACCAGGAACGTACAGCGACGATCATCGGCTCCGGTGTCGGCGGTTTCGGCGCGATTGCCGACGCCGTGCGGACTACCGACAGTCGCGGCCCTCGGCGTCTGTCACCGTTCACCATTCCGTCCTTTCTGGTCAATCTCGCGGCAGGACACGTGTCTATTCAGCACGGTCTCAAGGGACCTTTGGGCGCACCAGTGACGGCGTGCGCTGCTGGTGTTCAAGCGATTGGCGATGCGGCGCGATTGATTCGCGCCGGTGAGGCCGACATTGCCGTGTGCGGCGGGGCGGAAGCGGCGATTGATCGAGTCAGTCTCGCCGGATTTGCGGCTGCCCGGGCATTGTCCAGTGGCTACAACGAGACTCCCGAGCGCGCTTCACGTCCGTTCGACAGTGGACGCGACGGCTTTGTGATGGGCGAGGGCGCCGGTCTGCTAGTGATCGAATCCCTCGAACATGCACTGGCTCGTGGCGCGCAGCCACTGGCCGAACTGGTCGGCTATGGCACCAGTGCCGACGCCTATCACCTGACTGCCGGGCCCGAAGATGGTAGTGGAGCAAGGCGCGCGATGGAGCTGGCTCTGGCTCAGGCCGGTATCACGCCGGATCAGGTGCAACATCTCAATGCTCACGCCACTTCTACCCCGGTCGGTGATCTGGGGGAACTGGCGGCGATCAAAAGTGTGTTCGGTGAGGAGAACCAGATTGCGGTGACCTCGACCAAATCGGCCACCGGGCATTTGCTCGGTGCTGCCGGAGGCCTGGAAGCGATTTTCACGCTGTTGGCGATTCGTGATCAGATCGTGCCTGCGACACTTAACTTCGACAATCCGGATCCAGCGAGCAAAGGAGTGGACATTGTCCATGGCAAGGCGCGCCAGATACCGATCGAATATGCGTTATCCAACGGCTTCGGTTTTGGCGGGGTGAATGCCAGCGTGTTGTTCAAGCGCTGGCAGGACTAGTCCTCATCCTGTTTGAGATAAGTGCGTGTAACGTCGAGAATTCGCTGGGCCAATTGCGGATTTTCGACACTGCGTGCGAGCACCAGCGCGCCGACCAGGGTTGCCATGATGACGATGCTGCGGTCGGCGGCAGACTCACCACCCAAAGTGTTTTGCACTTGTTCCATACGAGCGTTGAGCACTGCGTCGGTGGTCGGACTTGGCTGGCCGCGCAAGCCGAGCTCTGAACACATGGTGGGCAGCGGACAACCTTCGTGTGGCGAGGTGTAGTGCCATTCGGACAGATAGCTGTCGATGAACGCCGCCAGCGGAAGCGCTTCAGAGAACAACATTGCACAGTGGGCATCGAGTTGCGATCCCGCCTCTTGCAGAGCTTTCTCTACCAACTCGTCCTTGGATTTGAAGTGTGAGTAAAAGCCGCCATGGGTAAGGCCCAGCGCTTTCATCAGCGGTTGCAAGCCAGTCGCACCGATACCGTCGCGGCGAAAGCGTGCTGATGCTTCCTTGATGATGCGTTGGTGGGTCTGGGCTTTATGGTCCTGCGAGTAACGCATCTTTATTCTCCACAACAATGCGCCATATTAACCAATGAATGTTGAATGGTGACTGTACTTCTACTTCTAAAAAGCATGCAGATAAGTCCAATGTCGCGATAAAACACAAACCCCGCCGATTAGGCGGGGTTTTTCGTTTAGCGGTCCTGCGCTTCCTTGGCATCCATTTCCGCATTGCGTTCGGCGACGCGTTTACGTTGCTCTTCGGTCATATCGACCTTGGTGGCGGTGTCGCGCAACATCATCAAACCACCAACGATCGAGCCGATTGCAACGACCAGAATCAACCAGGCATACCAGGGCATAGGGCTCTCCTTAAATGGCAGATCGACAGACGAGATTTTCGTCGTGCGATGCTGCTTACCACTTTTGAGCGAAGTGACTTCGCAGTGGTTCCATTCTAGGCCCGATATCCCTGCTGCACCCTAATTCCCTGTAGGAGCTGCCGCAGGCTGCGATCTTTTGATCTTGTTTCTAAAAAACAAAGTCAACAGATCGCAGCCTTCGGCAGCTCCTACATGAGCGGTTACTGGCCCGTGAGCATGGCGTCGGCCGGGGCGTTGGCGCGAAGTTGACCGGTGAGCATGAAGTACACGAATCCCACCGCCATGAAGCCGAGGAAGATCACCCCGATCAATGCGTTGAACCAGGCCATCGCCACCAGGCACACCACCGCCAGCACCAGCGCAATCATCGGCACCAGCGGATAGCACGGCGCGCGGAAAGTCCGTTCCAGGTTCGGCTCGGTTTTACGCAGTTTGAACAGGCTGAGCATGCTCATGATGTACATCACAATCGCGCCGAACACCGCGATGGTGATCATCGCCGCCGTCAGCGTCATGCCGCCGAGGTTGATCAAGCCGTCGCTGTAAATCGCTGCGATGCCGATCAGGCCGCCGGCAATAATCGCCCGGTGCGGGGTTTGGAAGCGTGACAGCTTGGCCAGGGATTTCGGCAAGTAACCGGCCCGAGCAAGGGCAAAGAACTGCCGCGAGTAGCCAAGAATGATCCCGTGGAAACTCGCCACCAAACCGAACAGACCAATCCACACCAGCATGTGCAACCAGCCGGAGCTTTCGCCAACCACCGCTTTCATCGCTTGCGGTAGCGGGTCGTTGATGTTCGACAGGGTGCGCCAGTCACCGACGCCACCGGCAAAGAACATCACGCCCATGGCCAGCAGCACCAGGGTCAGGATACCGCTGATGTAGGCTTTCGGAATCGTGCGTTTCGGGTCCTTGGCTTCTTCGGCCGCCATTGCCGCGCCTTCGATGGCCAGGAAAAACCAGATCGCAAACGGGATCGCCGCAAACATCCCGGCAATCGCCGGCATGCTGAACACATCGGAACCGGCCCAGCCGTTAAGGGCAAAGTTGCTGAAGCTGAACGCCGGGGCGACCACGCCCATAAACACCAGCAGTTCGGCCACGGCCAATACGCAGACCACCAGTTCGAACGTCGCCGCCAGTTTCACTCCGAGGATGTTCAGGCCCATAAACACGATGTAGGCGCCGACGGCTGCGTGTTTCGGATCAAGCGCTGGAAACTGCACATTCAGGTACGCGCCAATCGCCAAGGCGATCGCGGGCGGGGCGAAGACAAATTCGATCAGTGTCGCCATCCCGGCGATCAATCCGCCTTTCTCGCCAAAGGCGCGGCGGCTGTAGGCAAAGGGACCGCCGGCATGGGGAATCGCCGTGGTCAGTTCGGTGAAGCTGAAGATGAAGCAGGTGTACATGGTGGCGACCATAAAGGAAGTCACCAGAAAGCCCAATGTCCCGGCCACGCCCCAGCCGTAACTCCAGCCAAAGTACTCACCGGAAATCACCAGCCCGACGGCGATGCCCCACAAGTGCAGCGTGCCCAGCGTGGGTTTGAGTTGTGTGTTCATGCGTTGCTCCCTGAACGGTTTGGAAAGCTCGGGGGAGGGCTTTGCAGTGGGCGTGCCATTTTGTATTTGTGCGTCGTAAAGGGGTGAAAGCTGTCGTATCGGGGATGATCGCCGCGCGATGGCCTGTTTTTGTGCGCCAGTTGGGGGCGGTGTCGTCATTTATGCCGCCATCGCGAGCAAGCTCGCTCCCACAGTTGGAATGCGTTCGCCCAAACAACACCGATCCCTGTGGGAGCGAGCTTGCTCGCGATGGCGTCCGCCCCAACCCCGCTGTAACGCCGGCATAAAGCCACTCTTTACGCTTTCTTTATGCCCCGTCACACCCCTCGGTCTCGTTCCTTTACAGCCACCCTGCGGACAATGACTCCACACGCGGCAATACGCCGTAACACGGAGAACTTCCATGAGCGTTCTGGACGGGGTGTCACTGCTACTGGCAGTGGGGCTGTTCATTTATCTGTTGGTTGCGCTGTTGCGCGCGGATCGGAACTAGGAGCGGCTATGCACAGTTATGACTATTGGCTGATCCTGGCCTTCTTCGCCCTGGTGCTGATTCCGGCACCGTTTCTGGGGCGTTTTTACTACAAGGTGATGGAGGGGCAGCGCACTTGGCTGTCACCGATCCTTGGCCCGGTGGAGCGCGGCTGTTATCGCGTAGCCGGGGTAGACCCGCAGGCAGAACAGAGCTGGCAGAAATACACCCTGGCCTTGCTCGCCTTCAACCTTGCGGGCTTCTTGCTGTTGTTCGCGATCCTGTTGTTCCAGGACCACTTGCCGCTCAACCCGCAAAACCTGCCGGGTCAAGAGTGGACGCTGGCGTTCAACACCGCCATCAGCTTCATGACCAACACCAACTGGCAGTCCTACAGCGGTGAAGCGTCCTTGAGCTACCTGAGTCAGATGGCCGGCCTCACCGTGCAGAACTTCGTCAGCGCCGCCACCGGCCTCGCCGTGCTGGTTGCCCTGTGCCGCGGTATCGGTCGCAAGTCCACCAAGACCTTGGGTAACTTCTGGGTCGACATGACCCGTGCCACCCTCTACGGCCTGCTGCCAATCTGCTTGCTGCTGGCGCTGTATCTGGTCTGGCAGGGCGTGCCACAAACCTTCGCGCACTACGTGAATGCCGTGACCATGCAAGGCGTCGATCAAGTGATCCCGCTTGGCCCGGCCGCCAGCCAGATTGCGATCAAGCAACTGGGCACCAACGGTGGTGGCTTCTTCGGCGTGAACTCGGCGCATCCGTTCGAGAACCCGACTGCCTGGAGCAACCTGTTTGAAATGGGTTCGATCATCCTGATCCCGGTCGCCCTGGTGTTCACCTTCGGTCATTACGTGAAAGACCTGCGTCAGAGCCGCGCGATCATCGCCTGCATGCTGGCGCTGTTCCTGATCGGCGGCGCGACGTCGATGTGGGCTGAATACCAACCCAACCCTGCGCTGGCCAACGCTGCCGTCGAACAGACCGCACCGCTGGAAGGCAAGGAAGCGCGCTTCGGTACCACCGCCACCGTGCTCTGGTCGGTGACTACCACCGCGGCGTCCAACGGTTCGGTCAACGGCATGCATGACAGCCTTAACCCGCTGAGCGGCATGGTCGCACTGGTCAACATGATGGTCGGCGAAGTGATCTTCGGCGGCGTCGGTGCCGGGCTCTACGGCATGTTGCTGAACGTGTTGATCGCGGTGTTCCTCGCCGGCCTGATGATCGGCCGCACACCGGAATACCTCGGCAAGAAACTTCAAGCCAAGGAAGTGCAATTGTTGGTCGTGACCTTGCTGGTGATGCCGGTCGGCGTGCTGGTGCTGGGTGCAATCGCCGCCAGCCTGCCGGGACCTGCCGGTGCCATCAGTAACCCTGGCCCGCATGGTTTCAGTCAGTTGCTGTACGCCTACACCTCGGCCAGTGCCAACAACGGTTCGGCATTCGGCGGTCTGAGTGCCAACACCCCGTTCCACAACCTGATGCTCGGTCTTGGCATGTTGATCGGTCGCTTCGGTTACATCCTCCCGGTTCTGGCATTGGCCGGCAGCCTGGCGATGAAGAAAACCGCACCGATTGGCCAGAACAGCTTCCCGACGCATGGCCCGTTGTTCGTGACCTTGTTGACTGTGACCATTTTGCTCGTGGGTGGCCTGACCTTCTTGCCGACGTTGGCGCTGGGTCCGATTGCCGAACACTTGAGCATGGGCTTCTAAGGAATCAATGAATGAATATGCCCGTAAATAAACCGGTGATCGTCAAGGCGCCGGAACAACCGAAAACTGCGATGTCGGCCCTGTGGCGCCCGGCGCTGGTGCAAGCCTTCGTCAAGCTCGACCCTCGGCAATTGCAGCGTGCGCCGGTGATGCTGGTGGTCGAACTGACCGCCATCCTGACCACCGTGCTGTGCTTCATTCCCGACGGCAGCGTGCCGACCTTCGTCGCGGCGCAAATCGCGCTGTGGCTGTGGTTTACCGTGCTGTTCGCGAACTTCGCCGAAGCCTTGGCCGAAGGTCGGGGCAAGGCCCGCGCCGACAGCCTCAAGGCCGGCAGCGAAGGCTTGAGTGCCCGCCGCAAAACCTCCAACGGCACCTTTCAAGTGGTGCCGGCCACCAGCCTGCGCAAGGATGATGTGGTGCGCGTCGAAGCCGGGGAAATGATCCCCGGTGACGGCGAGGTGATTGAAGGCATCGCGGCGGTCAACGAAGCGGCAATTACCGGTGAGTCCGCGCCGGTGATTCGTGAGTCCGGCGGTGACCGTTCGGCCGTCACCGGCAACACCCGCCTGGTCTCCGACTGGCTGCTGATACGCATTACTGCCAACCCTGGCGAGTCGACCCTCGATCGCATGATCGCTCTGGTCGAAGGCGCCAAACGTCAGAAAACCCCGAACGAAGTGGCGCTCGACATCCTGCTGATCGGCCTGACGCTGATCTTCCTGCTGGTGGTCGTCACCCTGCAACCGTTCGCCCACTTCGCCAACGGCAGCCTGCCGCTGGTGTTCCTGGTGGCGTTGTTGGTCACGCTGATTCCGACCACCATCGGCGGCCTGCTTTCCGCCATCGGTATCGCCGGGATGGATCGTCTGGTGCGCCTGAACGTGATCGCCAAGTCCGGTCGCGCGGTGGAAGCAGCGGGGGACGTGCACGTCCTGCTGCTCGACAAGACCGGCACCATCACCTTCGGTAACCGTCGTTGCACCGCCGTTTACGCGGCACCGGGTGTTACCGCCAAGGAACTGGCCGAAGGTGCGTTGTTTGCCTCGCTGGCCGACGACACGGCTGAAGGCAAATCCATCGTCGAGTACCTGCGTGGCCTGCATCCGCAGCCAGAGCCAAGCCCTGAGCTGCTGACGGCGGTGCCGTTCAGCGCCGAAACTCGCCTGTCCGGTGTCGACCATCAAGGCCGCGTGTATCGCAAAGGCGCGGTGGATTCATTGCTGGCCTTCGTCGGTCTGAAACGTGCTGATTTGGCGCCGTCGCTGTCCCGGGAAATCGACAAGATCGCCCAGAGCGGTGGCACTCCGTTGCTGGTCTGCGCCGAAGGCAAACTGCTCGGTGCGATCCATCTGAAAGACGTGGTCAAACCTGGCATTCGTGAGCGTTTTGCCGAGCTGCGCAAACTGGGGATTCGCACCGTCATGGTGACCGGCGACAACCCGCTGACCGCTGCAGCGATTGCGGCTGAAGCGGGCGTCGATGACGTGCTGGCCGAAGCCACCCCGGAGAAAAAACTGGCGCGTATTCGTCACGAGCAAAACGACGGTCGTCTGGTCGCCATGTGCGGCGACGGCGCCAACGATGCCCCGGCCCTGGCCCAGGCAGACGTCGGCATGGCAATGAACGACGGGACGCAAGCGGCACGCGAGGCGGCGAACATGGTCGACCTCGACAGCGACCCAACGAAGTTGCTGGACGTGGTGCAGATCGGCAAGGAATTGCTGGTGACTCGCGGCGCGCTGACGACCTTCTCCATCGCCAACGACGTGGCCAAGTACTTCGCCATCCTGCCGGCGCTGTTCGCTTCGATCTACCCGCAACTCGGTGTGCTGAACGTCATGCATTTGACCAGCCCGCAGAGCGCGATCCTCTCGGCGATTGTGTTCAACGCCTTGATCATCGTCGTGCTGATTCCCCTGGCCCTGCGCGGCGTGCGGGTGCAGGCGGCGAGTGCGGCGGCGTTGCTGCGTCGCAACCTGCTGATCTACGGCTTGGGCGGGCTTCTGGTGCCGTTCGTGGGCATCAAGGCGATCGACATGGTGTTGACGGCGTTGCATTTGGTTTGAGGCTGGAAGAGCCCCTCACCCTAACCCTCTCCCGGAGGGAGAGGGGACTGACCGAGTGGTTTTTCAGAGGTGCATCGACCTGAGATACCGAGCTGAACTCCGGTCCTGAGAAGCACAACGATCTGCTCCCTTTCCCCCTCGCCCCCTTGGGGAGAGGGCTGGGGTGAGGGGGAAGAGATCCCCCTGACACCCCACCAACGTTTGCCCAACGAATTCGAGGATTTTGAAATGTCCACAATGATACGTCCGGCCCTGAGCCTGCTGGTCCTGATGACGCTGATCACTGGCGTCGCTTACCCCTTGGTGGTCACCGGCGTGGCTCAGGTCGCCTTCCCGGACCAGGCCAATGGCAGCCTGGTGCGTGACGCCGACGGCAAGGTCCGTGGCTCGTCGCTGATTGCCCAGGATTTCGTCGGCGACGCCTGGTTCCATCCACGACCATCGGCAGGTGCGTTTGCCACCGTGTCGAGCAGCGCCAGCAACCTCTCGCCGAGCAACCCGGCGCTGGCCACTCGAGTGATCGACGATGCCAACAAACTGATCGTGCCAGGCCAGGGCCCGGTGCCGTTGGCGATGCTGACCACCTCCGGCAGCGGCCTCGATCCACACTTGCCACCGGCAGCGATTGCCTATCAACTGGCGCGTGTTGCAGCTGCGCGTAACCTGCCGGTGGCGACGGTTGAACAACTGATGAATGCAAACATCGAGCGACCATTGGTGGGGCCACCGGTGGTTAATGTGTTGGCGTTGAACATCGCGCTGGAAAAACTGTAAATCGGTGGCGCGGCCATTCGCGAGCAAGCCCGCTCCCACATTGGAATGCATTTCAAAATGTGGGAGCGGGCTTGCTCGCGAAGACGGTCTCACAGGCACTTAATCAACATCTGAAAAAAGAGTATCAAGCATGAGTGACTCCGGCCGCGCCGATGCGTTGTTAGCAGATCTGCCTCGGGATGGCCGTGGCCGGCTCAAGGTGTTCCTCGGTGCCGCGCCGGGTGTCGGCAAGACCTACGCCATGCTGCAAGCGGCCCACACCCAACTGCGTCAGGGTGTGAAAATCATCGCTGGCGTGGTCGAAACCCATGGCCGCGCCGAAACCGAAGCGCTGCTCGGTGGCTTGCCGCAACAACCGCTGGTGCGCTCGGAATACCGTGGCGTGATGCTTGAAGAGATGGACCTCGACGGCCTGCTCAAAGCCAAGCCGAAACTGGTGCTGGTCGATGAGCTGGCCCACAGCAACGCCCCCGGCAGTCGCCACGCCAAGCGTTGGCAAGATATCCAGGAACTGCTGGCCGCCGGCATCGACGTGTACACCACGGTTAACGTCCAGCACCTGGAAAGTCTTAACGACCAGGTGCGCGGCATCACTGGCGTTCAGGTCCGCGAAACCCTGCCGGACTGGGTCCTGCAAGAAGCCTACGAACTGCTGCTGATCGACCTGCCGCCCCGGGAATTGCTGGAGCGACTGCGCGATGGCAAGGTCTACGTGCCGGAGCAGGCGCGGGCGGCCATCGATGCGTTCTTCACGCAAACCAACCTCACCGCCCTGCGTGAAATGGCCATGCAAACCGCTGCGGCTCAGGTCGATGATGATCTGGCCCAGGGTTATCGCCAACTCGGCCAGGCGGCACCTGCGGTGCGCGGTCGCTTGTTGGTCGGGGTCGATGGCGATGCTCAGGCCGAACGTCTGGTGCGTCACGCCAGCCGCGTCGCCCAGCGTCGGCATTTGCCGTGGAGCCTGGTGCATGTGGACAACGGCAGCGTGCGCGACGAGCAATCGCGCCTGCGCCTGCAAAGCGCCCAGCAACTGGCCGAGCGCCTCGGCGGCGAAGTGGTGTTGCTGCGGGCCGGCGAGGTGGCGAAAACCCTGATCCAGCACGCCGCCGAACGTCGCGCGAGCCTGGTGTTGGTCGGTCAGTCGCGCCAGCGTTTGCGTCGAAGGGTGTTCGGCGGCGGTCTGGCGTCACGCTTGTTGCGCGATGCCCGTGGGCTGGAAATCAACGTCCTCGACAGCGACCATGAAGTGCCCGCAACCCGTCAGCGTTCGGCGCATTCACTGGTCTGGTTCGACTACGCGCTGGCCTTGGTGGCAACCGTTTTGGCCAGTGCTTTGGCCTGGGCAGTGGCAAGTGTTTTGCCGCTGCCGAATATCTCCCTGGTGTTCCTTGCCGCCGTGTTGCTGGTGGCGGTGCGCAGCAGCCTTGGCCCGGCGCTGGCCTGTGCGGCGTTGTCGTTTCTGACCTACGACTTTCTGTTCATACCGCCAAACTTCTCGTTCGCCATCCAGCGCGAAGAAGACGTCCTGACGTTGCTGTTTTTCCTGCTGATGGCGGCGCTCACCGGCAACCTCGCCGCGCGGCAACGTCGACAACTGGAGGCTTTGCGCGACACACAGGAAGAAACCACCGAACTGCTCGACCTGTCGCGCAAACTCACCGCCGCCACCGACCGCCAGGCCGTGGTCAGTGCCGCCGCCCAGCATTTGAATGGTTGGAGCGATCTGCAACTGTGCCTGCTCAACCGCGACGGGCAGGGTGGCTGGAAAGTCGAAACCGGCGGTCCGCTGGAGTTCTCCGAGGCCGAACGTGCCGCTGCCGATTGGGCCTGGCAACACGATCAGCCGGCGGGCGCCGGCACCGGCACGCTGCCGTTCGGGCGTTGGTGGTGGTGGCCGTTGTCGGTCGAAGATGGGCCGCTGGCGTTGCTCGGTGTCTGCGCCAAAGAAGGCCAGACCTTGAGCGGCCAGCGCCGGCGTTTGCTGACTGCGCTGAGCCAGCCATTGGCCCAGGCCCTGGCCCGTGCACAATTGGCCGAAGACCTCGAAGCAGCGCGGCTGCACGGTGAAACCGAGCAACTGCGCAGTGCCTTGCTGGCCTCGGTGTCCCACGATTTGCGCACGCCGCTGACTTCCATGCGTGGCAGCATCGACAGCCTGCTGGCCCTCGGCGAAGCGATCCCGCTGGAGGATCGCCGCGAGCTGCTCGAAGGCACCCGCGATGAAGCGGAGCGTCTCGACCGCTACATCCAAAACCTGCTGGACATGACCCGCCTCGGTCACGGCGCGCTGAAACTGGCCCGGGACTGGGTGTCGCCCGCCGATATCGTCGGCAGTTCGCTCAATCGCCTGCGCGCGGTGTTGGCGCCGTTGCAGGTCAGCACCGAAGTGCCGGCCGAGCTGCCGCTGCTGTACGTGCATGCGGCATTGATCGAACAGGCGCTGGTCAACGTGATCGAAAACGCCGCGCGGTTTTCACCGGTTCACGGACGCCTGCAAGTGCGCGCCGGGGCCGATGACAGCGAGCTGTTTTTTTCCGTCAGCGATGAAGGCCCGGGGATTCCGGAGGACGAGCGAGCGAAGATTTTCGACATGTTCTACACCGCCGCGCGTGGTGATCGTGGCGGGCAGGGCACGGGGTTGGGGCTGGCGATTTGTCAGGGCATGGTCGGCGCCCATGGTGGGCGGATCAGCGTTGCCGATGGCATTGAAGGGCGTGGCACCTGCATCACCTTGCACCTGCCGTTGCAGGCGCAACCGGGCTACGAAAGTGAAGCCTGATCGCGCTTGCGCTACTCTCTTGCCACTTCTATTTGTTGATGTGAACTCATGAGCCAGACCGCGACCATTTTGGTCATCGACGACGAACCGCAGATCCGCAAGTTCCTGCGCATCAGCCTCGCCTCCCAGGGCTACAAAGTGCTGGAGGCCGGCACTGGCAACGAAGGTTTGGCGCAAGCGGCGCTGAACAAACCCGATCTGCTGGTGCTCGACCTGGGGCTGCCGGACATGGACGGCCAGCAAGTGCTGCGCGAGTTTCGCGAATGGTCGACGGTGCCGGTGCTGGTGCTGTCGGTGCGCGCCAGCGAAGGGCAGAAGGTTGAAGCGCTGGATGGCGGCGCCAACGATTACGTGACCAAGCCGTTTGGCATTCAGGAATTCCTCGCGCGCGTTCGGGCGTTGTTGCGACAGGCGCCGGCCGGTGAGGCTCAGCAAGCGGCCCTGACGTTCGGCCCGCTGACCGTAGACCTGGCGTATCGCCGAGTGTTGCTCGACGGTGTTGAAGTCGCGCTGACCCGCAAGGAGTACGCGGTGCTGGCGCAACTGGCGCGGCATCCGGGGCGGGTCATCACCCAGCAGCAATTGCTCAAGGACATCTGGGGGCCGACCCATACCGAGGACAGTCATTACCTGCGGATTGTGGTTGGGCATTTGCGCCAGAAACTCGCAGATGATCCGACTCAGCCGCGGTTTATCGTGACCGAGGCGGGGGTGGGGTATCGACTGATCAGCGAGAACAACCTTTGAATGTTGTGTTGTCTTTTCGGGCCTCATCGCTGGCAAGCCAGCTCCCACAGGTTTCTCGGGTGTAGCTGGAATATGTGCATCACACCCACCACTGTGGGAGCGAGCTTGCTCGCGATGAGGTCCTGACAGTCACCCGAGAATTTTCAGATTCTCAGTTCTGCTCATTCTCATACCGGTCCATCGTATCCCGCGCAATCTCCCGTCCCAACGCGATCAACTCCGGTGCTTTGTAAAACTCGAAAAACCGGCACACGCGCTTCGGCACGTTGATCAAGACATCCGGCGGATACCCGGCAATCTTGTACTGCGCCAACGAGGTCTGCATCACTTCGAAACTCTGGTTGATCAGGTCCAGCAAAGACGCCGGCCCAACGTTGTCGATGATGAACGAGCCCGTAGCGGATTTCGGCGCACCTTCGCCTTGCGGCGCAGCGGCGGGCTGCTGGGCTTCGGGTTCGGCAGATTCGATCCAGGGATTGATTTCCGCCGCCTCGGCTTTCAACGCCTCCTGTTCCAGCAGCAGCAATTGTTCAGCCTGTTTGCGCCGGAACGGCATCTTCGAGCCGAGGGAATTGATCAGGTTATCGAAGCGCGACTTGAACGCCGCCGGACGCTGGATCACCGGCAGTTGATAATGACGCTGGTTGGTCGAGTTGAGGTTGACCGCGATGATCAAATCACAATGGCTCGACACTACCGGCACAATCGGCAGCGGGTTCAGCAGGCCGCCATCGACCAGCATGCGATTGCCCTGCATCACCGGCGTGAACAAACTGGGAATCGCCGCCGAGGCGCGAATGGCCTGGTGCAGGCAGCCTGCCTGGAACCAGATTTCCTGCTGGTTGGTCAGGTCGGTGGCCACCGCCGTGTAAGGGATGCGCAGGTCTTCGATATTGATCTCGCCGACGATCTTGCGGATCTGGCCAAAGACTTTCTCCCCGCGAATCGCCCCCAGGCGAAAACTGACGTCCACCAGGCGCAACACATCGAGGTAATCCAGGCTTTCGATCCAGTCACGATACTCGTTGAGTTTGCCGGCGGCATAAATCCCGCCGACCACCGCGCCCATCGAGCAACCGGCGATGCAGGCGATGTCGTAGCCACGCCGTTCGATCTCTTCAATGACACCGATATGGGCGTAGCCCCGGGCTCCACCTGAGCCCAGCACCAGTGCGACACGCTTTTTCATGAACCGCCCTCATCTGACAAGGTTCAACAATGCACCCATCGACGGACAGGCTCAATCGCCAACGTCGTTGAGTACGCCGGTGACGTCGTTTTTTCGCTACCGCTTGCGCCATCAGCACGGTTCTTTTCGCCCGCGCAGTTTCATGCGCGAACGAGGCACTTTTTACGCGCCCAAACGTCTTACCTGCACGACTGTTTATTTATCTTTGAGGTGTTATCGATGAAAGCCTGGATCTGTGTGCCTTTGATTGCCCTGGCGCTGGCCGGTTGTGCTGGGAAAACTGCGTACCGTGACAGTTGTGGCAGCCAGATTGATGCGGCCTGGCATGAGCTGGATCTGGCCAAGGCCGAAGGCTTTGCCGGCACCGTCAGTTACTCCAAAGCCCTGTCGTTGTTGACGGCGGCCAAGACCCAGCAGCAATTCGAGGGCTTTGAAGGCTGCAGCAGTAAAGCCGAGAAAGCGCGTTTCTATATTCGCGAATCCCGGGCCGGGCGCTAAGCTGCTGATCTGAAGCAAGGATGCTGGATGTTCGCAGCGCCAGACTCATCCCCCAAGTCATTTGAATCAGGAGCAAGTGATGTCTGCGTTGGTTGACCGCTTGGTGGCTCATGTTCTGAGCATTGAAGTGCGCCTGCTGGCCTGTCAGGCGCGGTTGACGGCGCGCACCGACCCTGAGGCGCTGCACGATTTGCGTACCACGGTGCGGCGCTTGCGCAGTCTGCTGCGGCCGTTGCGCGGCTTGCCCGGTGTCGAGCAACTGGAAGAGGCGGCGTCGGCGGTCGGTCAGTTGACCACGCCGTGGCGCGATCGCGAAGTGCTCGCGGCGTATTTGCTTGAACACCAACAGCCGCAAGCCGCGCAACGGCGTATGGCGCAGATGGCCGAGGCCTATCCGGCGCTGGCAGCGAGTGCCGAAGTGGCTTCGCTGCTGATGATTCTCGACGCTTTTCCACGTTTTCTGCGCGCCTCGCAGCGCCAAGGATTGCTCAATGGCTTGGGTAAACGCATCGAAAAACGTCTCGGCAAACAATGGAAGAAACTCGACCAGGCGTTGCACGATCCCGCCCACGACCGTCATCGCCTGCGCTTGCTGATCAAGCGTGTGCGCTATGGCATCGAAGCCTATCCCGAACTGGATCGGCTGCCGGAAGCAGCGTTGCCACGTTTGAAGTCCGCGCAAGGTGCGTTGGGCGATTGGCACGACTGCTGGCAATGGCTGGCCAGGGCCCAACTGGAAACTGACCTGCTGCCGTGCGTCGCCACTTGGAAAGCGACCATGATCAAGGCTGAAATCAAAGCCGATCGCGTCCTCGAAAAGCTCAGTTCAAGCTGTTTCAAATCCTGAGCACCACACCTCCCTTGTAGGAGCAGAGCTTGCTCGCGAAAGCGGCGTATCAGTCGATGAAGATCTTGTCTGATGGTCCGTCTTCGCGAGCATGCTCTGCTTCGACAAAGGCACGGTGGTGTCTGATCTGTCAGTGCTTTTGGCCGGAATAAGCGCTGTGCCGCCCTCAGAGGCTGGTTAAGATCCCTTCATCCTTTTCCGCGTTCTGAGGTTTTCATGCGATTTTCCGATCTGCTCGACGCTGTCCGCAGCCAGCCGCAGGCGCTGTCGATTCCCGCCGAATGGGGCCAGGGCCGTGCCAGTTTTGGTGGCCTGGTCGCCGCGTTGCAGTACGAAGCCATGCGCGCAAAAGTCCCGGCGGATCGGCCAGTGCGTTCGCTGGCGATCACTTTTGTCGGCCCGGTAGAACCCGATGTGCCGGTCAGTTTTGAAGTCGACG
The DNA here is from genome assembly GCF_016651105.1 of Pseudomonas sp. TH15. Lineage (GTDB taxonomy): Bacteria > Pseudomonadota > Gammaproteobacteria > Pseudomonadales > Pseudomonadaceae > Aquipseudomonas. The sequence continues at coordinate 130,313 of NZ_JAEKEL010000002.1, read as the reverse complement.
TGTTGCGCGAAGGCAAGGCCGTCAGCCAAGTGCTGGGCCGGGTGATGCAGAAAGGTCAGGTGGTGACACTGGTCCAGGGCAGTTTCGGTGCCTCGCGACCGTCCGAAGTGGCGGTGACGGCGCAATCTGCGCCCGAGATGAAACACTGGGACGAATGCCAGGAACTGCCCTACATCAAAGGCGTGACCCCGGAGTTCATGAAACATCTGGCGATGCGCTGGAGCGTCGGTGGGTTGCCGTTCACCGGGAACAAATCCCGGGACATGGGCGGTTGGGTGCGCTTGCGCGGGGATGTGAAGGACGAGCCGCTCAGCGAGGCGTATATCCTCGCGCTGGTCGACGCCTGGCCACCGGCCTTGCTGCCGCACCTGAACAAACCGGCGGCGGGCAGTACGCTGACCTGGACCATCGAATTCGTCCAGCCGTTGCTGGCGTTGAGTACGCTGGACTGGTGCAAGTACCTGGTGGACATCGAATATGCTGCAGATGGCTATGGGCATGCGGCGGCGAAACTGTGGAGCACAGACGGTCAGTTGATTGCCATGAGCCGGCAGACCGTGACGATTTTTGCCTGACTCAGCAAGGGTGGCGCTTCTTACACCAAGCGCGCCACCCGCCACCGCTGAGAACGTCAGGAATTGATCGGCCAGCAAGCACGACATCACTCAGACTCACGCCTTCAGGCTGTGACCGCGGCGCTGAATACCCAGCGCGGCGAACACACCGATGGCGCCAATCACGACATTGATCGGGCTCAGGCTGAAAACGCCTGAAACGAGCAGCAGAAACCCGATGATGACCAGCGCAACGGCGATCAGATTCAAAGCATGATGGGTTGCGTGTTGGTCATTTTGCGGGTGCGACTTCCATTGCCAGGCTGGAAGGTTAGGATGACGTTTGCCCATGTTGAAACTCCTCGATACATGTTGAACACATGCTTGAAGAATAGGCGGGGCAGGGGTGGGCGGCGAATCAAGGTTGGCTATTGACTCGATAGGTGTAATGGGCAAAAAAGATCGCAGCCTTCGGCAGCTCCTACAGGTGTACGCCGATCCAATGTAGGAGCTGCCGAAGGCTGCGATCTTTTGACTTTAAAGCTTTAGCTGCCCGATAGCCTTGCTCAACTCCCCAGCCAACGTCGCCAACTCATTACTGGTGGTCGCTGAATCCACCGTCTGTTGCACCGTGTTCTCGGTCACGTCACGAATGCTCACCACCGCCCGATTCATCTCTTCGGCCACATGGCTCTGCTGCTCGGCGGCCACTGCGATCTGCGTATTGCTTTCACGCATCTGCGCCACCGCGCTGGTGATTTGCGCCAAGGCTGCCCCGGCTTCCTGAGCCTGCTGGACGCAATCGTCGGCCTTGAACGAGCTCTCCTGCATGAAGTCCACGGCGTCTCGGGTCCCGGCCTGCAAGGCAGCAACCATCAGCGTGATTTCATCCGTCGAGGTTTGCACGCGCTTGGCCAGGTTGCGTACTTCATCGGCGACCACCGCAAAGCCGCGGCCCATTTCTCCGGCCCGCGCCGCTTCGATGGCCGCGTTGAGCGCCAGCAGGTTGGTTTGCTCGGCAATGCTGTGAATCACGCTGACCACGCCATTGATCTTCTGACTGTCCTCGGCCAGGCGCTGGATCATCTCGGCGGTCTGCTGCACGCCGCTGGACAATCCGGCAATCGACTTCTGCACTCGGCTGACCACTTCCTGGCCGCTGCCGGCCAGGGTGTCGGCGCTTTGCGAGAGGTCGCGGGTGGCGCCGGCATGCTGGGCGATGTGATAAACCGTGGCGGTCATTTCGTTGATGGCGGTGGCGGCTTGATCGGTTTCGCTTTGCTGGCCGAGCATGCCGTGGCGCACTTCATTCATGCTCGACGCCAGCCGTGCCGCGCCGACATCCAGTTGCCGGGCGGTGTTGGCGACGGTGTTGACCACCCGCTGATAACCGGCCTGCATGGCGTTGAAGGCGTTGGCCATCTGCCCGACTTCATCCTTGCAGGCCAGTGGCACGCGGGCCGACAGGTCGCCGGTTTTCTCGACGTGCAGCATCACGTCTTTCAAGGTATTGAGCTGGCTGAGCAAGAAACGGATCAACAACTGCGAAGCACCGAGCATCGCCAGCATCAGGATCGCCACCGCCATCGCATAGTTGAAGAAACGTTCGCCGAACACTTGGGTCAGGCTCGGGCCGTAAGCGATCACTGCGATTTGCTGGCCGTCGGCGCGGCTGAACACCTCGGCGCCCATCAACGGGTTGTCGCCGAACAGCGGCATGCGGTTGATATCGACCCAGCCATTGGTGTCGGTCAGTTCCAGCACTGGTTGATCGTTGATCCGTGGTGCCTGGCCGTGACTGAAGGTCAGTACGTTGTCAGCCTGGGGCAGCGGCTGCCCGGCAGGCCAGGCGTTGAGCAAACGTGCCTGAGCCTGAGCCGATGCCTGGGATGCATGGCTGCGGGCTTGCTGTTCAAGTTGTACGGCGTACAACACCAACAGCAGGGTGGTGACGAAGGCGACCGCATTGACCGCCCAGAATTTGTATTTCAGCGAGATGTTGCTAAGCCAGGCACCCATAGGAGGTCTTCTCTGATAGCGGAAACAGCATTGGCAAGGTGCCATCATTGTGCCGCTATGCAGGGATTCGGACGTTGATGCAGGTCAACAACCACCACGCTCCCACAGGGGATTTAGGTGTTACTGGGGGAACGTAGGCAGGCCGAAGAATGCCCGGGCGCAAGCAGTGGTATGAGCCGCCAGGTCTTCTTCACTTTCCTCGCGATGCAACGCCACTTCGCGCAACACCTCGGTCAGATAAGCCGGCTCGTTGCGCCCGTTCTTTGGCTTGGGCCTTAGACTGCGCGGCAGCAAGTACGGTGCATCACTCTCCAGCATCAAGCGTCCGCGCTTGATCTCTTTCACCAGCGGATGCAGGTGCGTGCCCCGTCGTTCATCACAGATCCAGCCAGTGATGCCGATGTGCAAATCCAGGTCGAGGTAACTGAACAGCGCTTTCTTTTCGCCGGTGAAGCAATGCACCACGGCGGCTGGCAACTGATCACGGTAGTCGCGCAGGATTTCGAGCAAGCGCTGACTGGCATCGCGTTCATGGAGGAACACCGGCAATTGCAGTTCGACCGCCATGGCCAGGTGTTCTTCGAGGACCTTTTCCTGTTGCGGACGCGGCGAGAAGTCGCGATTGAAATCCAGCCCGCATTCGCCCACGGCCACCATGTTCGGCTCTTTGAGCAAACTGCGCAGGCGCCGCTCGCTATCGGCATTCCAGTCGCTGGCGGAGTGCGGGTGAATGCCGGCGGTGGCGAACAGCCGTTGCGCGCTTTCGTCCAGTTGCCGGCACAGTTCCAGAGCCTGTTCGCTGCCGTCGACACTGGTCCCGGTGAGCACCAATTGGCAGACCCCGGCAGCGTAGGCGCGGTCGAGTACGGCCTGGTGTTTATCGTCGAAACTGGGGTTGGTCAGGTTGACGCCGATATCGATGAGTTGCATGGTGCTACCTCGGACCAAAGGCCGGAAAGCATATCAGAGCTGTAGATTTATAAGAAAAGCCAAGAACTACAACGAGTTAAAGCTGTCTTTTGATGCCGCGAGACAGGTCGGGTTGGTGAAACTGCCATCACTGTGCCAGTCTTTCGCACTTTGCCAGCGCTCCAGGCGCTCTGTTTCTGTCGTTTTGCTTCACGGAATTTACCCTGAAGCCGGACCAGTATTCTTTCCGGAGAGTGGATGACACGTCCCTCGGTTTTGCTACTGCTGTGTTGTTCGTTGCTGCTGCCGATGCCGGCGGTTGCGCGCCTCGCCGGGCCGCTGCAAGCCGTGCCGTCCACCCAGGTCCGCGATCTGGCGGCAATCCGCAGCAGCCGCGTGCTGAAGGTCCTGGTCAATCAGAGCCGTAACAGCTCCGGTGAAGTTGAGGGCCAGGCCATCGGTGTCGAGTACCATCGCCTGCGGGCCTTCGAGCAATACCTCAATGGCCACGCACGTGACGGCCAGGAAATCACCCTCAAGATCATCCCCAAAGCCAAGGATCAACTGCTCGGCGCGTTGCAGCGCGGCGAGGGCGATCTGGTGGCTCCCGGGGAATTGCTCGATCCGCAATCCGGCCACGCCGTGAGTACCAGCGAACCGATTGCCAGCAACGTGCCGCTGATCCTGGTCGGCATCAAGGGTGAACGACGTTACACCCATCTCGAACAACTCTCTGGCAAAACCCTGGCATTGCCCACGGGCAGTGCGGCCGGGGACGCGGTCAGTCAGATCAATCAAAAGCTCGCCTTGCACAAACTGGCACCGGTAAAGGTTGAGTGGGTCGACCCGAGCCTGGCGGTTGAGGACGTGCTGGAGATGGTCCAGGGTGGCATCTTCCACCTGACCATCGTCGAGCAGCCGATCGCCGAGCGCTGGGGCAAGATTCTGCCCAAGCTGCGGTTTGATCGGCAGGTGCTGATCGGTGCGCCCGGCGAGGAATACTGGTTCGTGCGCCGCGATGCCTCGATGTTGCGGGCGAGCATTGATCGCTTCCTGACCACCTACAAGAAACCGTCGGATGAGGACGTGGCGTTTCTGCGGATCTACCGGCGCCTGTATCAAGTGCACTATCCGTTGGCGAAGGCCGATCGGGAGCGGCTGGAAAAACTCCGGCCGGTGTTGCAAAAACACGCTGATGCCCAAGGCATGGACTGGTTGAACCTGGCGGCGTTGGCGTTTAAGGAGTCGGCGCTGCAACCCGAGGCCCGCAGTGGCGGTGGCCCCACTGGCTTGATGCAGATCACCCCGTCGGCGGCACAGCGGGTCGGGGTCAACAATGTGCAGAACCTCGACGCCAATGTGCAGGCAGGGGCCAAGTACCTGGCGATGATCCGCCGAAAATTCTTCTCCAGCCCCAAACTCAACGAGCGCGAACGGATGGCGTTCGTGCTGGCGGCGTACAACATGGGGCCGGAACGGGTTCAGGGCATGCGTGCTGAGGCCCGGCGACGGGGTTTGAACCCTAATCAGTGGTTCTTTCAGGTCGAGCGCATTGCCATGGAGCAAGTGGGGATGAGCGCCGTCAGCTATGTTAATAGCGTGAACAAGTATTACTTGGCGTTTGATCGGGAGCGGGAGTCGTTGGAGCCTAAAGGGCAAAAAGTGGTCTCTCGGAAATGATCGACTAAGCTGATTGTTATGGTGGGATATTTCCGCTTTTATCATTCGATTTTCAGATTAATATGGCGGCCAACCAACACACATACTCACAATGGATGACACAGCATGAGCACTCTGATCAACAAGGTACTGTTTACCCGCGCTGGCTACGGCCTGACTGTTCTGCGTATTTTCGTCGGCATTATCTTCGCGGCTCACGGTTCGCAGAAGCTCTTCGGAATGTTCGGTGGTTACGGGATTGCCGGCACCGCGCAGTACATGGAAAGCCTTGGCCTTGCACCGGGTCACCTGATGGCGATCCTGGCGGGTGGTACGGAATTCTTCGCTGGTCTGGCCTTGATCATCGGTTTGCTGGTTCGTCCGGCGGCACTGGGGCTGACCTTCCTCTCACTGGTGGCGATCTTCTCGGTGCACATCCATAACGGTCTGTTCTTGGCCAACAATGGCTACGAGTTTGCCCTGGCTTTGCTCGGTGGCAGCATCGCGGTGCTGATCGAAGGCGCCGGCAAGCTTTCAGCAGACCGCGCCATCGCCGGCTGATCCCGAGCTTCGGACAAAAAAATGCCCGTATCGCGAGATACGGGCATTTTTGTTTTCTACGGCTGAACCTTTAAACCATGCAATCAACCGCGGCGACGCAGCGCGTCAATACGCTCTTCCAGCGGTGGGTGGCTCATGAACATCCGGGCGAACCCTTGTTTGACGCCACCGTTGATGCCGAAGGCGTTCAAGGTGTCCGGCATGTGCACCGGCAGTCCTTGTTCGGCTCGCAGGCGTTGCAGGGCGCCGATCATCGCGCTGGTGCCGGCCAGGCGTGCACCGGCTTCGTCGGCACGGAACTCGCGTTTACGCGAGAACCACATGACGATCGAGCTGGCGAGGATACCCAGCACCAGTTCGGCGACGATGGTCGCCACGTAGTAGGCGATTCCCTGGCCTTCTTCGTTCTTGAAGATCACCTTGTCGACAAAGTTGCCGATGATCCGCGCGAAGAACATCACAAAGGTGTTCACCACGCCCTGGATCAACGCCAGGGTGACCATGTCGCCATTGGCCACGTGCCCGATTTCGTGGGCCAGGACGGCTTTGACTTCATCCGGCGAGAACCGCTCGAGCAGGCCTTGGCTGACCGCAACCAACGCGTCGTTCTTGTTCCAGCCAGTAGCGAAGGCGTTAGCCTCGTAGGCCGGGAAAATCCCGACTTCGGGCATCTTGATCCCGGCTTCGCGAGACAGTTGCTCAACGGTTTGCAGCAGCCATTGTTCGTGACGGGTGCGCGGCTGGCTGATGATTTGGGTGCTGGTGCTCATCTTCGCCATCCACTTGGAGATGAACAGCGAGAACAGGGAACCGGCGAAACCAAAGACCGCACAGAAAATCAGCAGCTGATTGAGGTTGAGATCAACCCCGTTGGCCGCCATGAACCCGTTGAAGCCGAAAAGGCTCAGGGTGATGCTGGCAATCAGCACGACCGCCAGGTTAGTGGCCAAAAACAGCAGGATGCGCATCATGGTTGTAGAAATCTCCTCATGCTAAAGATGTAGCGTACTGCGGGGTATATAAGGTGCTGCACGGTGCTATTCAACCGAGTGACTATTTCAAACTGTGTCCTACAGCAATAGTTTAGCTGTATGCAGGGCATTTCCGGCGTGGACGCAGGAAGGGTTTGTCAGTCGATTGACTGTGTGGCCCCTGTCTTTGTTGGACGCGCGCACGAAACCGGTCACCAGGCAGCGATGGCAACAAAGATGTGCGGCAGGGTGCAGAGATGTGTTGCTGAATTAATCACCGTGCGACCCGGGTCGCACGGTGAACGTCAGCTTACTGACGGTAGGTCTTGAGGAAGTTGCCGATCCGGCCGATGGCCTGATCCAGTTCATCGACCCGGGGCAGGGTGACGACGCGGAAGTGATCCGGCCATGGCCAGTTGAAAGCCGTGCCTTGAACCACCAGCAGCTTCTCGGAGAGCAGCAGGTCGAGGACGAATTTCTCGTCGTTGTGAATCGGGCAGACTTTCGGGTCAATTCGCGGGAAGGCATACAGCGCGCCCATCGGCTTGACGCAGCTCACGCCCGGAATGTCGTTGAGCAATTCCCAGGTACGGTTGCGCTGTTCCAGCAGGCGACCCTGAGGCAGCACCAGGTCATTGATGCTCTGGTAGCCACCCAGTGCGGTCTGGATCGCGTGCTGGCTCGGCACGTTGGCACACAGGCGCATGTTCGCCAGCATGTCGATGCCTTCGATGTAGCTCTGGGCGTGGTGTTTCGGGCCCGAAATGGCGATCCAGCCGGAGCGGAAGCCGGCGACGCGGTAGGACTTGGACAGACCGTTGAAGGTCAGGCACAGCAAGTCCGGCGCCAGGGAGGCGGTGCAGATGTGCACGGCGTCGTCGTAGAGGATCTTGTCGTAGATCTCGTCGGAGAACACCACCAGGTTGTGCGAGCGGGCCAATTCGAGCATGCCCAGCAAGACTTCTTTGGAGTACACCGCGCCGGTCGGGTTGTTCGGGTTGATGATCACCAGGGCCTTGGTGTTCGGGGTGATCTTGGCCTTGATGTCGGCCAGGTCCGGGAACCAGTCGGCGCCCTCATCGCACAAGTAGTGCACCGGGTTGCCGCCCGCCAGGCTGACTGCGGCGGTCCACAGAGGGTAGTCGGGAGCCGGCACCAGTACTTCGTCGCCATTGTTGAGCAACGCTTGCATCGACATCACGATCAGTTCGGAAACGCCGTTGCCCAGGTAGATGTCTTCAATGCCGACGCCTTCGACCTGCTTCTGCTGGTAATACTGCATGACGGCCTTGCGCGCACTGAACAGACCCTTGGAGTCGCTGTAGCCTTGGGCCGTCGGCAGGTTACGGATCACGTCCTGGAGAATTTCATCCGGCGCTTCGAAACCAAAGGGCGCCGGGTTGCCGATGTTCAGCTTGAGGATGCGATGGCCTTCCTCTTCCAGGCGTTTGGCGTGCTTGAGCACTGGGCCGCGAATGTCGTAGCAGACGTTGGCGAGCTTGTTCGATTTGCTGACCTGCATGGCGATGTGTTCCCGAAAATGAACGATCCAGGCGGCGTATGAACTACCGTACTGGGAATCCTGCGTAATCACACAGGCCTGACGCCTTGAGAGGCAGCACCCATAAATCCGTTTGAATGCGCGTGGTCTGGCTGCCAGACTGGCGTTTGACGAGGCGCAATCATACGTGCCGCCCGATCCGTGGAAAAGGTACAGATCGGGCTTTTTCAGCTGCTGAGGTGTGACGATGGAAAAGTTGGAAAAAACCCTGGAAGAATGGAAGGCCATGCTCGATCCGGAGCAATACAACGTTTGTCGCCTCAAAGGCACCGAACGACCGTTCTCCGGCAAGTACAACGGCACCAAGACTGACGGCGTTTACCACTGCATCTGCTGCAACGAGCCGTTGTTCGATTCGAAAACCAAGTTTGATTCCGGCTGTGGCTGGCCGAGCTTCTACGCGCCGATTGGCGACAGTGCGATGGTCGAGATCCGCGATGTCAGCCACGGCATGATTCGCACCGAAGTAGTCTGCGCCACCTGCGATGCGCACCTGGGGCATGTATTCCCGGACGGCCCGCCACCGACCGGCCTGCGTTACTGCATCAACTCGGTGTGCCTGGACCTCGTTCCGCGCTCGTAATGCGAGCCCTGTAGGAGCGAAGCTTGCTCGCGAAGGCGGATTTTCAGTCAACATCAATGTTGAATGTCAGTCCCTCTTCGCGAGCAAGCTTCGCTCCTACAGGTAATCGACTATTGATTTATTAAATTGCACACAATTCAATTGCTCGCTATGTTCAGTGCTTCTTCCTACATCTGGAGCCCGAATCATGAGCGACAACCTGCTGAGCATCCCGGTCACCACCATCAAGGGTGAACAAAAGACCCTGTCCGACTTCGCCGGCAAAGCGGTGCTGGTGGTCAATACCGCGAGCAAGTGCGGCTTTACCCCGCAATACAAAGGTCTGGAAGAGCTGTGGCAGACCTACAAGGATCAAGGCCTGGTAGTGCTCGGCTTTCCCTGCAACCAGTTCGGCAAGCAAGAACCCGGTAACGAAGGGGCGATTTCCGAATTCTGCGAGTTGAACTTCGGCGTCAGCTTTCCGCTGTTCAAAAAAATCGACGTCAACGGCTCTGACGCCCATCCGCTGTTCGTTCAACTGAAAAAACGTGCACCAGGCCTGCTGGGTTCCCAGGGCATCAAGTGGAACTTCACCAAGTTCCTGATCGGCAAGGACGGCCAAATGGTCAAGCGCTTTGCCCCGGCGACCAAGCCGCAGGATTTGAGCGCCGAGATCGAAGCCTTGCTCAAATGAACACCGTGTCCGCCGACTCCCTGAAGCTCGACAGCCAGCTCTGCTTCAAGCTGTATGCCGCGTCCCGGGCGGTGATTCGTGGCTACAAGCCGATGCTCGATAAGCTCGGCCTGACCTACCCGCAATACCTGGCGATGCTGGTGTTGTGGGAATGGCAGGAAGCGGCCCCGGAGCAACCGACCGTCAAGGCCTTGGGCGAACGCCTGGCGCTGGACTCCGGCACGCTCACGCCGTTGCTCAAGCGGCTTGAGCAGTTGCAACTGGTCCAGCGTCAGCGTTCGGCGCGAGATGAGCGGGAAGTGCACTTGAGCCTGTCGCCAGCCGGCCTGGCCTTGCGCGAGCAGGTCGGGCCGCTGAAGGCGCGCCTCCTGTGCGACAGCGGTGTGGACCTGAATCGCCTGAATGAACTGCGCGATGGCCTTGATCAGTTGTTGGGGCAGATCAAAGCGCTGTCCTAGCCGGTATCCACTGGTCGAGCAAAGCGGCCAGTTCCTCTCGTCGAAAGGGTTTGGCCAGGTAGTCGCTCATGCCCGCCACCCGACAGCGCTCGCGTTCTTCGGACATGGCGTTGGCGGTCAGGGCGACGATCGGCAATTGTGGCCAGCGCCCGCTGCGGCGGATGTGCCGACTGGCTTCATAGCCGTCCATCACCGGCATGTTGCAGTCCATCAGCACCAGGTCGAATTCCCCCAGCTCAAGTTGATCCAGGGCTTCGGCGCCGTGGGCGGCGACAATCACCTCGCAACCGAGCTTGCCGAGCATGCCTTTGGCCACCAACTGATTGACCGGGTTGTCCTCCACCAGCAGCACCCGACCGCGTCTTGTCGAGGGTGGGCTTTCAAGTTGTGTAGCATTGATGGTGGCAAGGTCCGGTTGCAAGGTGCGCCGCAAGTTCTGATAGAGCGCGTTTCGTGCCAGCGGTCGTGCCTGTTGTTGCAGCGGCGCAAGGGCTGCCGCCTCTTCGCTGGGCAGAAAACTGCCGTAGGCGGTTACCAGCAGAATGGGCGCGCCAAGCGTCGGTCGCAGCCCGAACAGGCATTCGGGACAGTCGGTAATCAGCACGTCGGGAGTCAGGCCAAGCAATGAGTCGTCGATGGTACGTTGCTCATACTCGAGTCCCCAGCCGGGCAATAGGCTCTTCAGCAACTCCGCCAAACCGCTGCTGCCAGCGGTAATCGCCAGAACTTTTCCGCGCAGCGCCGCCGGGGCGACAGCGCGGGTATGGCAGGGCAGCGGTAGTTCGGCGCAAAACTGACTGCCGAAACCTGCCTCGGAACTGATCGTCAGACGCCCCTGCATCGCTTCGCAGAGGTTGTAGGTCAGCGCCAGGCCCAGCCCGGTGCCGCCGAATTGCCGGGTAATGCCGGCGCCGGCCTGGGTGAAGGGCTGGAAGATTTTGACCTGCGCGTCCTGGGCGATCCCGATGCCGGTGTCGCACACTTCAATGCGCACACCATCCTCGAACGTTGAAAGACGCACATCGACCCGCCCGAAACGGGTGAATTTGAGGGCGTTGGACAGCAAGTTGCTGACAATCTGCCGGACGCGGGTCGGGTCGCCCAGTACCAGCGCCGGAAACTGCGGATCGATCAGGCAGGCCAGTTCGACGCTGGGCGCGGCATTCTGGGACAGCAGGTTGGCGGTGTCCTCGATCAGCGAGCCAAGGTCGAACGGAATGTGTTCGAGCTCCAGCTGGCCGGCATCGAATTTCGACAGGTCGAGAATATCGTTGAGCAGTTCCACCAGTACTTTGCCCGAGTCATGGGCGATGGACAGTTGTTGCTGTTGCTCGGCATTGAGCGGGCCGTCGAGCGAGAGGGCGATCATTCCCAGCAGGCCGTTGAGCGGCGTGCGGATTTCATGGCTCATATTGGCCAGGAACGCCGAGCGCGCTTCGGCCATGTCCAGGGCCGTTTGGCGGGCGACTTCCAGTTCTTCGTTGGACTGACTGAGCCGGGTGTTGATGGCCTTGAGTTCGGCGGTGCGGGCCGAGACTATATTTTCCAGTTGCTCGAGGTAGTCGGTCAGGCGGTTTTCAGCATTGCGCCGTTGCTGGATTTCCGTGGCGATGTTTTCGAACTGTTGATTGGCCACTTTGACCAGCACACCGATTTCATCGTTTTCATGCCCCGCCGGGTACTCCAGCCATGTCGGCTCCGCGCTACGTGGATCGCGGCCGCTGAGTTCGCGGATGACCCGTACCAGTGGCTTGGTCAGCATCACGTAAAACAGCGCCAGCAGGATGCCGGTCAGGATCAGGCTGCGGGCGAAACCGTTGAGCAATGTCACTTCGGCCCGGCGCAGGAAGCGGCTACCGAAGGAATAGGTGTCGACCTCCAGCTGCAGGGTGCCGAGGGATTCGTCGGGCAAGTGGTCGAGGAAGAGGCGATCTTCGAACTGGCGGTTGGCGCCGAACAGGAAGTCGCTGATCACCCGATAACCGCTTTCCATGCCCTGGCGTTTGACGCTGGCCAGCACGGTATTGTTGTTGTCGGTCAATTGCGCGCTGATGATCGCTGGTGAGCGCAGCAAGCCCATGGTCAATTCCTGGGCGAGTTCGGCGTCGATGTTGTAGGCGATACGTGACGCCGGGTTATGGCTGATTTCCAGCAAAGACAGTATTTCGCGGTTGATGGAGGCGTCTTCGCTGGCATAATCGATGCCTATTTGCACCAGACTGAGCAATGTGCCCAATATGAAACCGACCAGCACAGTAAGCCGGGCTTGCTTGTAAGAAAGCCGGTGGGTGAACTTGATATCCATTGGGTGTTGAACCACTTCCGTTTCCCTTCGCTGCTCCAGCATAGTCGATCATGCAGGGATACCGATGTTCCCCGGCCCCAAGATTCAACGATGGGCCGGTTATTGAACACTGTGTTGGGTTGCTCTTGTCGCCATCATTACTGTGAAACGTGCCCGAGGAGAAGACGTGGATTCCCGATTGAATGCTTTTCTTGAACGCGCCGATGCCGTTCTGGCCCGAATCGAGCCGCTGTTGCCGGCACCGAGACAAACTATCGACTGGGCGCACTGCCTGGCCGCGCGCTGGCAGCGTGAGGGCCGCAGCGGTTTTCTGCTGCCGCTGCAAGTCAGCCTCGACACCCGTTTGACCGACTTGATCGGTGTCGACCGCCAGGTTGAACAACTGGGGCGCAACACCCAACAGTTCCTCGACGGCATGCCGGCCAACCACGCGTTGCTCTGGGGTTCGCGTGGCACCGGTAAATCGTCGCTGGTTCGCGCGTTGCTCGCCGAACACGCCGAGGCCGGTTTGCGCTTGATCGAGATCGAACGCGATCACCTGGCGGACTTGCCGCGTATCGTCGAGCAGATCGCCAAATTCCCTCAGCGTTTCGTGCTGTTCTGCGATGACCTGTCGTTCGAGTCGGGCGAGGGCGACTACCGCGTGCTCAAGAGCGTGCTCGACGGCTCCCTTGAACAGGCGCCGGACAATGTTCTGCTGTACGCCACTTCCAACCGTCGCCACCTGGTGCCGGAAAAGGAAAGCGACAACGAGAACTGGAAACGCGTTGATGGTGAGCTTCACCCAAGTGAGGCCGTCGAGGACAAGATTGCACTGTCGGATCGTTTCGGTCTGTGGCTGTCGTTCTATCCGTTTACCCAGGAACACTTCCTCAACGTCGTCGAGCACTGGATCGGGCAATTGGCCGACAAGGCCGGCCTGGCCTGGCAGCGCACTGAAGAGCTGGACATCCTCGCGGTCCGTTGGGCCACTGGCCGGGGTAATCGCAATGGACGTTGCGCCTATCAATTTGCTCGCTATTGGGTCGGGCTCAAGCTGTTGGAGCACAAGGCATGATCGATTTACAAAAGAGCGGCCAGGGCCTCGAAGGCTACGGCATGCTCTGGGCGCAGTTGGAGTCGCTGTTGGCGGACGAGCGGGATTTCATCGCCAACGCGGCGCAGTTTTCGGCGTTTCTGTTTAACCAGCTCGATGACCTGAACTGGGCCGGTTTTTACCTCAATCGCAACGAAGAACTGGTGCTTGGCCCATTCCAGGGTCAGATCGCCTGTGTGCGAATTCCGTTTGGCCGGGGCGTGTGCGGGGCTGCTGCGGCGACCTTGCAGACTCAACTCGTCGAAGACGTTCACGCGTTTCCAGGGCACATCGCCTGCGACAGCGCGTCGAACAGTGAGTTGGTGGTGCCCTTGATCAAGGACGGTCGACTGATCGGCGTATTGGATCTGGACAGCCCGAAACTGGCGCGTTTTACCACCGATGATCAGGCTGGCATCGAACAACTGGCAGCTATTTTCCTGCGACTGACTGATTGCTGATCAGGCCGTGAGGCCAGCCTTGTGCAACAGGCTGGCCGAATCCACCGAATCAATCTGCTGTGGATCGAGAAAGCGCAGGGCGTATTGCATGTACACGCCTTCGTTGATAAACAGCTCGAACAATTGCGGATCGATATGGGCGTCACGGCACATCGTGGCCATGATGCCCAACGCTTCGCTCAAGGACTTGGCCTTTTTGTAGGGGCGATCTGCCGCCGTCAGCGCCTCGAAAATATCGGCAATTGCCATCATCCGAGCCGGCAGGCTCATGTCGTCGCGCTTCAACTGTTTGGGATAACCGGTGCCGTCCATTTTTTCATGGTGGCCGCCCGCGATCTCGGCAACGTTGTTGAGATGGCCTGGAAAGGGCAGGTGGCTGAGCATCAGGATCGTCTGCACCATGTGGTGATTGATGATGTAGCGCTCTTCGCGTGTCAGGGTGCCCCGGGGAATGCTCAGGTTGTAGAGCTCGCCGCGATTGTATTTGTAGCGCGGCACATCAAGTTTGAAGCCCCAGGGATTGTCGGCCGGGATCAGTTCGCCTTCGGCGCGTTCGAACAGTTGCTCGGGTTTGTCCGCCAGCAGCGGTTCACTGACCGGCAGTGTCGACGCCGGGGTGCGCGCCTGACGACGGTTCTCTTCCCAGGAAACCCCCAGTCGATCATCCAGGGTTCGGGTCCAGGTCTGTTGAGCGATGGTGTTCAGGCGCTTGAGGTCGGCTTCGGCCATGGCTTCGCTGCCCAGATTGCAGCGGGCGACAAAGGTGAAGTCATCGTCCAGCCCCGCCAGCACGGCATTGCGTAGTTCGGCCAGGTGCTGCTCGTCGCCACCCAGGGCGATGGCCTGCCAATAGTTGATCCAGGCATCGCGCTTGAGCACTTCGAAGCGGGTTCGAATTTCGTGGATGCGATCGTTCAGGGTTTCCAGTTTGGTGGCCTTGTCGACCACATACTCGGGCGTTGTGACCTTGCCGCAATCGTGAAGCCAGGCCGCAATGTGCAAGGCTTCCCACTCATCTTCGGTGGGATGGTAGCCGCTGAAGGCCGGGGCCTGACTGGCCGCAGCCGCCTGGGCGAGCATCAGGGTCAGCGCCGGCACCCGCTGGCAATGGCCGCCGGTGTAGGGGCTCTTGGCGTCGATCGCGCCGGCCAGCAGTTGAATGAAGGAATCGAGCAGTTGTTTTTGTTTCGCCTGCAGACGTTGGCTGTCGATACTCACCGCTGCGGCGCCGGACACCGCTTGAAGAAACGCAATGCGATCCGGTCGAAGTTTTTCCAGGTCGCTTTGGCTGCCGCTGTCGGCCAGCAGCAGAACCAGCAAGCCCACGGTTTCGTTATGCCGGTTGCGCAATCGAATACCGATCAGGTGCACCCGCGGGCTCTCCATCGCGAGCAGCACCTTCTGCAAATCCCCGGCCTGTTCGAAACCCAGGCTGGCAACCACGTTCTCGGTATTCGCCAGCCGTTGTAACCACGCTGGGTTCTGTGGGTTTTGCAGTTCATGCCCTTGAATATCAAACGACGGCAAGGCCTGGGACAGGCCATTGATGACCAGGCCATGGGGTTCAATTCGATCACCGTCGCCTTCGCGCAGGTAGATCAGACCGGCCTGGGCCTGGGCGATTTTTACCGTTTCAAACAGCACTCGCTGCAGCAACGGCGCGAAGCGGGTTTCGGCACACAGGCTGTCGGTGATCTGGAAAAAACTCCCCAGGGTGTCCTTCATCCGCGCCATCGACACGCTCAACTGATCGACTTCCAGCACTGGCGAGCGGCGGCTCACCGGAAAGTTGAAATCGAAACTGCGAATTGCATCGGCTTCCTTCACCAAGGCATGCAGGGGATTGACCAGAATTCGCGACGTCAGCCAGCCCAGCGGCAGGCACAGCAGCAAAGTGGCCAGGGTGATCAGAGCGCCTTGCCAGCGCATGCGATAGGCATCGACGAGTAACTCGTCTTCAGGCACCAGCAGTGCCAATTGCAAGCCCTGGGGGCCACCTTCCTGCATGCTGCTGCGGGCAAAGATCCACTGCCGGCCGTCAACCTCCAGGCGATTGCCCCTCTGCTCGCCGGACAGCAATGCGTGCAGGCTCGGGCTCAGGTCGGTGACTTTGGCCAGCCGCGCGGTGCGGTCATCGACAATCAGTCGACTGCTGTCGGGGTAGGCCACGGCATTGCCGTCAGCGTTGAACAGGGCAATTTCGGTGGCCGGCGTCACCACGTGTTTGCTCAGGGTCGCGGACAGCGCTTGCAGCGTCAGGTCGGCGCCGATGACGGCGTTGTCGCCGCTGCGTCGGGCAAGGGTGGTGCCGACATTGTGGGTCGAGAAAAATACGTACGGTTCGGTGGTGATCTGTTCGGATTGCTGCCGAGCGCTGATAAACCAGGCACGGCTGCGTGGATCGTAGGTATCTTCAGGGTTGTCCAGGCGGCTGATGGGGGTCAGTGATTGATCGAAAAACAGTGTTTGCGAGTGTGCTTGACCCTCGGCGTCGTGTTCGATGCTCCAGACCTGATAGGCCGCGGTATCCGGGGCCTTGAGGAGCGTCTTGAGGGCATCGGTGCGCAGCGGCCGAACCATGAAGAAATCGCCATTGCCGTAGCCCAGGTACAGCGAAGCCAGGTCGGGGTTGTCCTTGAGCGATTGGCTGAACGGCTTGAGCAATGCCCGCCGTGGTTCAAGAGCCGGGGCCTGGGTGGCCGGCAGATCGGCCAACAGGCTTAGTAGGTGGCGAATGGGTTCATAGGTGGTTTGCAGGTCCAGGCGTACATCCTGCTCGATGCGATTGAAGAGCTTTTCACTGCTGGAAAGAATGATCTGCGTGGTTTGTCGGTAATTGAAAATCCCCAGCACCACGCCGGTCAGTAACAACAGGAACGTGAACATGACGCTGATATGGACGTGCAGGGGAAACCGGCGTTGATCCGGGCGCAGTGGGCTGGGCATCGCTGGTCTCTCCATAGTGGTTAACGCACTGCTCAGCGTCCAAGCATAGTTAAGGCACAGTCATTCTGCCTTGGTCGGTTAAATCCAATTGTTGCTGCAGGGCGTGCTCCAGTTCGAGCATCACCTGATTACTGGCGGCGCAACGACGGGCGATCTCTTCTTTTGCCAGCGTTTGCGTACAGGCTTGCTCAAGGGCTTCGCAGCACTCGATCACCCGCGAGGCCTGGGCGATGCGTGCGGCCCCCTTGATCTTGTGGGCAACCACGACCAATGCCTGGCAATCATTTTGTGGCGACAGCGCGAGCAGTTCCTCGCGATCGAGGCGGCTGCTTTTCAATAATTCAACCAACAGCCGTCGGCTCTGCTCGGGGTTGCCGCCGGTGAGCATGTTCAGGCTTTGCAGATTGAATGCGGCAGGTGTCGATGCCGGTGTCACGCTTTCGACCCATTGGCTCAACGCAGCCAGGCTCAAGGGTTTGAACAGGCAATCGTTCATTCCGGCTTGCTTGCAGCGGTGTATTTCTTCCGGCTGTGCGTTGGCGGTAAAACCCAGCACGGTACAGGGAGGGCGGTGCTGTTGCTGTTCCAGCAGGCGAATGGCGCAGGCCAGGTCGTAGCCATTCATGATGGGCATGTTGCAATCAACCACCACCAGATCGAAGGCTTCGTGCGTCCAGGCTTCCAGTCCCGCCTGGCCATCGCAGGCACCGGTAAAACGATGCCCGAGGTATTCCAGTTGTTGGCACATGAGCAAGCGGTTGGCGGGATGATCGTCGACCACCAGCACGTTCAAGGGCGCGTCGCTGGTGGGGATGTGTGGTTCGACCCGGTCTGGTGCCAGCTCGCGCGGCAGCGTCGCCAAGTGCAGTGAAACGTTGACCTGAGTACCAACCCCCGGCTGGCTGCTCAGTTGCAGGCTGCCCCCCATCATTTCGCACAAACTGCGACTGATGACCAGACCGAGCCCTGCGCCGCCCCGGGCCAACTGCCCGTTGTTGTCAATCTGGGCGAAGGGTTCAAACAGCCGCTGCTGATCCTGTTCGCTGATGCCGACACCACTGTCGTGTACCTGCACCTGCATCTGCGTACGTCCAGGCTCATCGTCAGGAAGCAAGTCGACGCTAATTTTGACCTGACCCTGCTCGGTAAACTTGATGGCATTGCTGACCAGGTTGGACAGCACCTGCTTGAAGCGCAGTGGGTCCAGCATCACATCCACGGGCGGCTGCGGCGGATTGAACTCCAGCAGCAGGCGAAGATTTTTTTGCCGGGCCAGGCCGTCGAAAATCCTCACCACCGAGGCCACGATTTCACCCGGGTTGACGCGCTCCGGGCTCAGGCTCAGGCGCCCTGATTCGATCCGCGCTATATCGAGAATGTCGCCGATCAACTCCAGCAAGTCCTTCGCCGAGTAGTACGCGGTTTCGATGGACGAACGATCCAGATGACCCTGATCCATGCGTTTGAGGGTCAATTCAAGCATGCCAATCACTGCGTTCATCGGCGTGCGGATTTCGTGGCTCATGGTGGCCAGAAAGGTGCTCTTGGCCCTGTTTGCCTCATCGGCCTGTTCTTTTGCCGCGCGCAACTTATCGAACAGTTGTCGCCGTTCACTAATGTCGATCCAGCCGCCGATAATGCCTTGCACTTCACCACTCGAATCGCGATAGGGCAGGATCCAGTGATAGATCGTCAGCCGGCGGCCGCCAATGTGCAGCGGGCGGTCGAGTAACAGCGGAATCCCTTCGGCCACTACGCGCTGGTAATCCGCTTGAAACGCCTGGGCTTCGAAGGCGTTGCTCAGGGTGCCGTCCATTACGCTTTTGCCAATGACGTCTTCGCGTCTGGTGTTGAAGACCTCAAGATAGCTGTCATTACAGCTCTGTAGCAGGCCCTGGCGGTCGCGAACGTAGATCGGATGTGGCGTGCCGTTGACCAGTGAACGCATGAACTCGAACTGATCGTTCAGCGCCCGCTCGGCGGCCCGACGTTGTTTGATCTGTCGGCGCATGTAGGCATTCCAGGCGAGCAACAGCAATAGAACCAGGCAGGCGCCAATAATCACTTGATAGAACAGGCGCTGGTAATTGCGCCAGGTGTTCTGGGCGGCGGTTGAATAACCGCGCCAGCGGCCATTGATGACACCGAGTTCTTCAGGCGCGATGCTCAGCAAGGCCTTGTTGATGATTGAACTCAGTTCGGTATTGTCGCGCGCAGTGGCCAGTGAAAAGGCCGCCTGACCAGTGCCGATGGTGGTGGTGATCTGCAGCGCACGGTCGAAGATGCGTGACGAGATGAAGTAATTGGCGATTACCAGCGAGTTCACGGCGCCATCGACATGACCTTCAGCCAGCAACGAGACCGCGCTGAAGGTGTCCGCCGTTTCGATCAGATTAATCCTCGGAAAGTCCCGGCGCAGGTACTCGACCATCGGATTGCCTTGCGCGATCGCCACTTGCTTGCCTTTGAGCTGACCGAGGTTTGTCGCGCTGTCGGCGGATTTACGCGTCAGCAGGACAAAAGAGTTTTCCAGGTAGGGGCGGCTGAAGTTCAGTTGGGTCTCGCGTTGCGCGCTGGGGAGCAGCGCGGCGATCAAGTCGGCCTGATTGTCTTTGACCAGGGCGATCATTTGGTTGTCGCCGCGGCTGCGCTGGATGTCAAAGCGCAAACCGGTACGCAAGCGGATCAGTTCGAGAAGGTCGGCGGTGACGCCGCGAAAGTTTCCGTTGCTGTCAAAAAACGTCAGCGGCGCAAACGCCTCGTTGACCACCACACGCACCACCGGGTGTTTTGCCAGCCAGCGTTGTTCGCGTTCAGTCAGTTGCAGCTTGTGATCGGTGAGGAGAATGTCGCTGCCGGCACTCCAGCGCTTGGCGATGCTTTCCCGCTCGCTGGTGGGGACGGCCTTGAGCGTCGCGTTGATGATCTGTAACAGATCCGGGTTGTCCTTGTGCACCGCGAAGCTGAAGCCGTGGGCTTCGTGTTTACCGAAGTTGGCCATGCGGACGTTGTTCAGGTAACCCTTGTTGATCATGTAGTGGGTTGAAATGGTGTCGCCGAGAAAGACATCAGCCTGGTCGAAGGCCACTGCATTGATTGCATTCTGGTAGGAGGGGTAGTCGGTGATGATCGCTTTCGGGTACAGCGCCTTCACTTCCTCGCGCGGTAAATAGTGATACACCATGCTCAGTCGCAGCCCGGCGAGGCCGTCGGTCAGCGATCGGGTTTCCCCCTCGCGGGTGACAAGGACGGGTTGATCGGTGGCGTAGGGAACGGAAAGCGCGAGGTTAGCGTTGCGGGCCTCGTAGCCGTTGGCCGTACCGAGCATGTCGACTTGCCCGTCGACCAGCGCGCGAATGGCAGCATCGCGGGAAGGGAAACGCTCAATGCGCACAGGCAAACCTGTGGCGATGCTCAGGAAACCTGCATAGTCAGCGGTCAGACCCTCGTAATCACGACCGCTGACTGTCATGTCGAAGGGCGGATAATCGGGAGCAGATGTGCCCAGTATCAGTTCGCTACGAGTCTGTAGCCATTGCTGCTGAGACGGTTGCAGCGTCACCGGCACTGATTCGCTTGCCGAGCGGCTGAGCAGCGAATAGTGCGGGGTGGTCGAGAGCACGGCGAAGGCGTTGGTGCTCAGCAACAGACTGGCACTCAAGGCAATTAAATAGTCCTTTATGCGACTGGGCATCCTGTCTCTCACACTAACGCGTTACGTTTTGCCATCTCGATGAGTTCTACCAGGGATTTGGCCTTGAGTTTTTGCATGAGTCGTTTCTTGTAAGTGCTGACAGTCTTGTTGCTCAGGAACATGCCTTTGGCGATTTCCTTGTTGGTGCGCCCTTGGGCGAACAGTTGCAATACCATCAATTCACGGTCGTTGACTGACTTGAACAGCTCAAGTTCTGCATACCTTGCGTCATCCGGGCGCACGGGGTTCAAGGCCTGGCTGGGGAAGTAGTTGTAACCGGAAAGTACAGCCTTGATGGCGCTTACCAGTTCACTGAGATCTTCTTGTTTGCACACATACCCCGAGGCCCCGGATTGCATGCAGCGAATGCCGAAAAGTGTTGGGCATTGTGCTGTCAGTACCAGTGTTTTCAACGGTGTGCTCATGGCATTGAAACGAGCGAGTACTTCCAGTCCGTCGAGTTTGGGAATACTGATATCGAGAATGATCAAATCAGGCATGCATTCGCGAACCATCTGCATGGCATCGACCCCATTATCGGTTTCGCCCACGACTTTATAACCCTCATGCTCCAGCAGCATCCGGACAGCAAGCCGGATGACGGGGTGATCGTCGACAATAAAAACGGAGTTCATAATCAAGTCCCATACGAGCGCGAATAAAGCGCGCACCTTAGCTCAGATGTATGAGCGCTCACATGAACGGGTATGGCTCAAGGTGTGTTATCGGATTATTCCTACAAGTAATGAGGACGAGGACTACGGTCGAGTAGGTTTGATGTAAGGAGGAGGGATTATTAGTTGTATTGATCGGCGTGAAGTGTCACGTGAGATTTGTTCGTGAAGGATGTTTGTACGTGTCTGATATGGCTTGTTCGGGTGGTGTTTACTTGTACACCCGACCGGCCATGACGCCGGTCGGGTACAAACGATCAGTGACTGGAGCGGCCGGTCATTTCCTGGGCCATTTCGCTGGCATAGCTGTCGGTCATGCCGGCGATGAAATCAATCATGCGCAGGAACGATGTATGCAGCGGGCCATGGGGATCGGGCGCGTTGATACCCAACAGGTCGAGTACGCGGCGGCTCTTGAAGGACGGTGTGCGACCGTTGTGCTGTTCCAGTGCAGCGCCGCAGAAGGCGTTGAGCAGGATTTCCAGGGTGGTGTAGGCGCCGATTTCATGCAGCGTCTTGCGCTTGTCCTGGAAGATCTTTTTACGCGCCATGTCCTTGGCATTCAGCACGCAGCGCTTGGCCGGGCCGTGCATGTGCTCCACCAGGTCGCCCGGCAATGTGCCGGCCAGCAACGCGTCCTGTTGCTCGACGAAGGCCCGCGCGGCCGCGTTGGTCAGGTGTTCGATGGCCTTGCCCCGCAGGATCGCCAGTTTGCGTCGGCGCGAATCCTGTGGGCCGAGCAGGCGATAGGTTTCCGGTATATCGTCGCCTACCAGGTCCAGCAGCAGGGATTCGACTTCGGCGTATTCCAGCAGGTCCATCTCCAGGCCATCTTCAAGATCGATCAGCGCGTAGCAAATGTCATCGGCCGCTTCCATCAGGTACACCAGCGGATGACGGGCCCAGCGCTGGTCTTCCAGTTGCGGCAGGCCAAGTTTGTGCGCGATCTGTTCCAGCAGCGGCAGTTCGCTCTGATAGCAGCCGAACTTGTGCTTCTTGTAGCCCAGAGAATCGGCGTGCTTGGCTGTCCACGGGTATTTCAGATAAGTGCCGAGGGTGGCGTAGGTCAGCCGGGTACCGCCGTCGAACTGGTGATACTCCAGTTGCGTGAGCACGCGGAAGCCTTGGGCATTGCCTTCGAAGTTGAGGAAGTCGTTGCGTTCGACCTCGCTCATTGCATCCAGCCAGCCACGCCCGGCGGCTTGCTGGAACCAGTGACGGATCGCATCTTCGCCGGAGTGACCGAAGGGTGGATTGCCGATGTCATGGGCCAGGCAAGCCGATTGCACGACCATGCCCAGGTCGCTCGGTTCGCACCAGTCGGGCAGGGCGTTGCGGATGGTTTCGCCGACGCGCATCCCAAGGGAGCGGCCGACGCAACTGACTTCCAGTGAGTGGGTCAGACGCGTGTGGATGTGATCGTTGCTGGAGACCGGATGGACCTGAGTCTTGCGCCCCAGGCGGCGGAATGCGCCGGAGAAAATGATGCGGTCGTGGTCTTTGTGAAAAGGGCTGCGGCCGAGTTCTTCCGGGCTGTGCAGCGGCTTTCCGAGGCGTTCTCGGGTGAGCAGGGTTTGCCAATCCAAGGCTGGGTCTCTCCGTCAAGTGACTGATGGCCCAGTGTCCTTACTCGCATCAGTGCCTGCAAGCAGAACTACAACCCGGCGGCGTCGATATCGATGAGCAGCAGTCGCTCGCCATTGTCGAAAAACTGTCCCGCCGTCAGGCAATACTGATTGCTGGTGGCGTCGCGGTAGGTATTGGAAAGGGTTAGCCGACGCTCATCCCAACCTTCGGCCAGCAGGTGATAGAAGTACGGGCGCCATGACCAGTTGTGGCCCAGGTAGCGGTTGTCGGCCTCCCAACAGTTGTTGCGCCATTCAAGGTTGGGCGTCAGTTGCGTGCCGTGACGGTCGCATTGGTAGAAGCGCAACAGCCAGGGAAAAGCATCCAGTTGCGGTAAAGCGCTGAGGGGCGCGCGGGCCTGAGCCCAGTCTTGCAGGATGGCCATCAGCTCGGTGAGTTGCCGGCGCATGATCATCAGCCGGCCACGTTCCGTCAGCTTGCGCTGAACATAACGTTGGCGCAGTTGCGCGAACTGTTCGACAAAGGCATCGGTGGCAAAGAAACCGGTTTGCGCCCGGGCGAACAGAAACCCCTGCACATAGCGTGAACCGCACTCCAGGGCGAAATTAAGCTGGGCCTCGGTTTCCACCCCTTCGGCGATGATCCAGCACCCGGTTTTCTCGGCCATTTGCGCCAGGGCCTTGACCACTTCGCTGCTCGGCCCGCCCAAGGCGGCGGCCTGAAACAGGCGCATGTCGAGCTTGAGAATGTCCGGTTGCAGGGCCAGCACACGATCGAGTTGGGAGTAACCGGCACCGAAGTCATCGATCGCAATCCGTGCGCCGGCCTGTCGGTAGCGCGCGACCACTTCGGCCAGACGTTGGCTGTCGCCCCCCAGTTCAGTGATCTCGAAGACAATGCGTTGCGGATCGACGCTATGCCTGGCCAATTGCTTGAGACTTGGCAAAGCTTGGTCCGGGCGCAGGCGGCTGATCCAGCGTGGTGACATGTTCAGGCTCAGAAACCAGTCCGCAGGGGCCTCGTGCAAACGACTCAGGGCGTTATCGCGGATCTGTCGGTCGAGACGGCGCAGGGCGATGGCCGGGGTTCGCGGGTCGGCGAACAACGGTCCCACAGAGGTCAATTGACCATCGGCCTGACGCAGTCGACCCAGTGCCTCGACGCCGGCGATACGGCCAGTGGCGGTATCGATGAACGGCTGAAAGCAGGCGAGCGGTTGCCCGTCGATCACGAGGCCTCCTTGGTAAGGTCTTGTTTTTGGATAAACCTGGTCACCGGGTAGGTAGGCAGGATCGAACCCCTCGATAGAGAGGTTCATCCCGGTGGTATTGCAAGAATGCAGCCAGATAGCGGCTGATCAGGGTTTACGTGAGGAGCCCTGCATGACCAGTTTGATCAGCGGCCCCAGGCTGGCGCCGAGTTGAACCAGGCGAGTCAGGCTGCTGACGCCACCGTTTTTGGCGCTCTTGCCGGTGAGAAAACCGAGCAGGGTCACGGCGGCCACGCCCCAGAGCGGGGCGTGCTTGATGCCGAAACCGTCCTGCAGGTTTTGTGTCATCCCGCGCACTCGCTGCAAGGGTTGCAGCAGTTGCCGGGATTCCTGGCGGATTTCCTGGCGGTGCATTTCCATGCGCAAGCGGATCAGCGCCTTGCGCATTTCGGCGCGGGAACTGTTTTGAGGTAGCTGAGGCAGGCTCATGGCAGCAGGCGCTCCCGGTCGTTGGCCAATTCTTCCAAGGTGCCATGGAAGGGTGAGGACTCATCGAAGACCGCAGCCTTGAGCCGCATCCCGCAAAATATCGCAGCCAGGGTGTAGAACACGCAAAGCCCAATGATCGCGGCCAGGCGGTAGGTGTCCCAAAACAGGATCATCACCAGCGTCGATAACCCCACCAGCAACAGCAAGGCAAAGACCAGCGCCAGGCCTGCAAACAGCAACAGGCTGACGGTGCGTGCTTTCTGTTCCTGCAATTCGATGCCGAACAGTTCGACATGGCTGTGCAGCAACCCTAGAAATGCGGCACCCAGGCGCCGCGTTGTAGCGCTGGTGCCCGTCGCGGACGAGCCGGATTCGCCGATAGACATATCAGCGACGCGTGGCTAGCAGGCCGATGAGGAAACCCACGCCGGCGGCGATGCCGACCGATTGCCATGGGTTGGCCTGAACATAATCCTCGGTGGCGGTGACCGCAGCCTGGCCGCGATCACGCAAGGAGTCTTCGGTCAGCTTCAGGGTTTCGCGGGCGCGCAGCAGGCTGTCGTGGATCTGGTCGCGCAATTCATCGGCCTGGTCGCCGGCCAGGGACGCGGTGTGTTCCAGCAACCGTTCGGTGTCGTTGACCAGGGTTTGAAAATCGTTCATCAGGATTTCTTGAGCAGTCTTTGCCTTGATGCTGGCCATGGGTAGATCTCCGTAAGTGGCTTCTGATGCGTTCGAGTATGAGCCTTGGGCGAAGGTTCAGTACAAATGACTGGTACAACTTTTGCTATGTCGTGGTGCGTTGCCCGGCGGTCGTGCGCTGTTGCCGGGCGTAAGTGTTGAAAAACCTTAACCCAATTAAACCCGGTTCGTGTCAGCACATCGACCTCGTGCGCCAAAGCAGTTCACCCGGCATTCGCTTGTGTGACTCTGTGGTCGCAACTTGGTGCATGGATTGCCTGCGCGAACTGCTTTGGTGCTTTTTTAGCCTTCAGGTCTGCCAACCCCATGGAAAATCTGCAAAGCGCTGTGGACACGCTGGTCCACAGCTCCAACACGTTGTTCATTCTGATTGGTGCGGTGATGGTACTGGCGATGCACGCCGGTTTCGCTTTTCTGGAAGTCGGCACGGTTCGACAAAAGAACCAGGTCAACGCGTTGTCGAAGATCCTCAGCGACTTCGCCATTTCGACGCTGGCCTACTTCTTTATAGGCTACTGGATTTCCTACGGCGTCACTTTCATGCAACCGGCGGCGGTGATCAATGCCGATCATGGTTACGCGCTGGTGAAGTTCTTTTTTCTGCTGACGTTTGCCGCGGCGATCCCGGCGATCATTTCTGGCGGCATTGCCGAGCGTGCACGCTTCGTTCCGCAGTTGTGCGCGACCGCGCTGATAGTGGCGTTCATCTACCCGTTTTTCGAGGGCATGATCTGGAACGGTAACTTCGGTTTTCAAGCCTGGTTGCTGGAGCATTTTGGCGCCAGTTTCCATGATTTCGCCGGTTCCGTGGTGGTCCACGCCATGGGCGGTTGGTTGGCGCTGGCGGCGGTATTGTTGCTCGGGCCACGGCAGGGGCGTTATCGCGACGGTCGACTGGTGGCGTTCGCACCGTCGAGCATTCCGTTTCTGGCTTTGGGCTCGTGGATTCTGATCGTTGGCTGGTTCGGCTTTAACGTCATGAGTGCACAGACGTTGCAAGGTATCAGCGGGTTGGTGGCGGTGAATTCGCTGATGGCCATGGTCGGCGGCACCGTGGCGGCGTTGATCGTCGGGCGCAATGACCCGGGCTTTTTGCATAACGGCCCGCTGGCCGGGCTGGTGGCGATTTGCGCCGGTTCCGACCTGATGCACCCGGTGGGTGCACTGGTGACCGGGGCGATTGCCGGGGCGTTGTTCGTCTGGTGCTTCACCGCTGCCCAAGGCAAATGGCGCATCGATGATGTGCTGGGTGTCTGGCCATTGCATGGTCTGTGTGGCGTGTGGGGCGGGATCGCTTGCGGCATCTTCGGTCAGACTGCCTTGGGCGGTTTGGGCGGGGTGAGCCTGATCAGCCAGTTGCTTGGGACCTCGTTGGGCGTGGTCGTGGCACTGGCCGGTGGCTTTGCGGTGTATGGCACGATCAAGGCGTTCCACGGGCTGCGCCTGAGTCAGGAAGAGGAGTATTACGGCGCGGACCTGTCGGTGCACAAGATCGGCGCCGTGAGCCAGGACTAGTTTTCTTCATCTTCTGCACCGGGATAAAACCGGTGCAGCAGGCGATAGCGATCGTGGCGCACCTGATCGACACGCTCCTGAACCTGATGCGCGGGCAAACCCAGCATGATCAGCGCATGGGAGGCGAGCATCAGGCTCGACTCCAGCAGCTCCGGCACCACTTCATTGGCGCCGGCCGCTTTCAATTCGGCCCACTGACTGTCGTCCCGAGTGCGTACCAGGATTGGCACGCTCGGGTTATATCGGCGTGCTTCCTTCAAGATCAGTAACGCAATGTCGCTATTGTCCACCGCGATCACCAGCAACCTGGCCCGTTCCAGCCCCACGGCAGCCAGAAGTTCGCCACGGCGTGAGTCGCCGTAGTGCACGCTGCGTTCACCGACGGCAGCCTCCTGAACCCGCACGGGGTCGTTATCCAGGGCAATGTAGGTTTGTTGCGCGTTGTGCAGAAACCGGCCAATGGATTGCCCCACACGACCGTAGCCACAAATCACCACATGGCCTTGCAGGCCGGCATTGAGCGCGCTGATTTCCTCAAGCTTTGCTTCTTCGTTGGGTTTACGGTGCAGGCGTGCGGCGATGCGTGGCGCGGCGCGCAGCAACAGCGGCGTGACCAGCATCGAACAGAACGTCGCGGCCAGCAGCAGGCCGCCGAGGTCGGCGGGCATCAGTTTGTGTTGCTGCATCTGCGCCATCAAGGCAAAGCAGAACTCGCCACCCTGGGCCAATGCCAGACCGCTGCGCCAGGCTGTCTCGTCATCGCTGCCACGCCATTTGACCAGCAGGGCTACCACGCTGCCCTTGATCAAGAGTAGGCAGAGGGTCAAACCGAGGATGAGCAGACCGTGGCTGGCAAACAGCTGCAAGTCGATCAACATGCCGATACTGACAAAAAACAACCCGAGCAAAATGTCGCGAAACGGCCGGATATCGGCCTCGATCTGATGTCGGTAATGGCTTTCCCCCAGCAACATGCCGGCCAGGAAAGCGCCGAGGGCGGGGGAGAGGCCGAGCAAGTGCGTCAGCCAGGCCGTCAGCAGCACAATCACCAGGGCCAGTAGCACGAACAGTTCCGCGGAACGCGACGCGGCCACCTCATGGAACAATCGGGGCAGCAACCAGCGGCTGGCCAGCAGCAGGCCAACAAACAGCAGCACGGTCTTGGCCAGTGTCAGGGGGAGCGCCCAATACCAGGCTTGATCGCTGCTACCGGCAAACACCGGCACCAAGGTCAGCAGCAACACCGCCACTACGTCCTGGAACAGCAACACGCCGATGGCATTCTGGCCGTGACTGCTGAAAATCTCACCCAGGCTGCCAAGCTCCTTGCTGACAATGGCCGTGGAAGACAACGCCAGGCCGGCACCGAGCAATAATGCTGGTGTGACAGACATACCAAACAGCATCAGCAAAGCCCCCAGCAGCATCCCGGAGCCCAGCACTTGCAAGCTGCCAAGGCCGAACACGACGTGGCGCAGCGCGAGCATTTTCGACAGGGAAAACTCCAGCCCGAGGGAGAACAGCAGGAACACCACGCCCAGCTCAGCGAGGTCAGGTAGCTCGTCGCTTTCGTTCACCCAGTCGAGTGCTGTAGGCCCGATCATCAGTCCCACACAAAGGTAGCCCAGCACCGGCGGCAAGCGCAGGCGCCGGAACAAGGCAATGACCACCAGGGAGGAGGCAAGGATGATCAACAGATTGGCAAACACAAAAAACTCCGGTGACGACTTCGGGCTACCCAAGCGTAGAGGCAAAAAAGTCGAGAGCATCGCGCAAACGGGATTCGGCGCAAATGATATGCATCAGGAAATTGCCGAAACCTTTTGAAATCGACTGCCGGGGATGTCTCCAGGCCTTACGGTCATTGGCTCGACAGCTTTGGTGGGCCTAGAATGAAACCTCACTTTGCCTGGTCTGTTTGTCATGCCTCCTGAATGTCAGCTATTCGGCACCCTGGGTTGCCATCTGTGTGAACTTGCCGAAGAAGAACTGATGCCCTTGGTCGAGCACGGTTTGTTGGTGGAGTTGGTCGATATCGCGGAAAACGAAGATTGGGTCGAGGACTATGGCCTGCGTATCCCGGTGTTGCGGCGTCTTGATAGCGGCGCTGAACTCGATTGGCCCTTCGATGCCGAGCAGGTCGTGGCGTTCTTGCGCTGAACGTTCCCACCCGTCGCGGTGTTGCGTTCATCCATTGGCGCAAAACAGGTTATTCGGTTACTGTATGTCTGTACAGTTATTCGGATTGCCTGCCCTGCATCCTTCTCTTTCGGAGTTGGCCAGGTGATCCCGTGAGTCAGAGGGATGAACCGTGGTCAATGTCGAACAATTGAAGAACAGCGTGAACCGGATGTCGGCCGACGTGGTGCGCGAGGCGGTCCTCGAATTGCGTCTGGATGGCCTGGTCACCGAAGGTAAAACCCCGTTCAACAAGCTGCATTTCAACACCTGTTTCGCCGAAATCGAAGCCTTGTTCCAGCGCGCGGGCTATCACCGGCAACTGGATGTCGTGGGTTATCAAGGCTTGATGTATGCGCTTTACGATCCCGGCCGCTGGGAAGCGGTGGATGTATTGCGCTGGCTCAAGGAGTTCACTGAGGCTGCCGCGCGGACCCAGTCGATCCCGGCTTGAGGATTCTTCGCTAGGTTCGCTCCGGTCACTGTTGGATAATGCCGCCCTGCATTGAGGGTTAGAGCTTTCGTATGTCCACTTCGTCTTTTTCTGCTGCACACAGCCAGGCCAGCACCCTCTACTTGCCACCCGGCCCGTGGCAGACCGTCCTCGATTGCCTGTGCGAGCACTTTCGCGCAATTGGTCGTGAACAGTGGCTGGACCGGATCGCTCGCGGTCGTGTCCTCGACGGACAAGGCCTGCCAATCGCCCTTGACCTGGCCTACAAGGAAGGTCTGCGGATTCACTATTTTCGTGAGGTGCCGGACGAAAAACCTATTCCGGTGATCGAGTCGATCCTGTACGCCGACGAACATCTGGTAGTCGCGGACAAACCGCACTTTCTGCCCGTAACGCCGGCTGGCGAATACGTGGAGCAGACTCTGCTACGGCGGCTGATCCACCGCTTGGATAATCCCCACTTGGTGCCTTTGCACCGCATCGACCGGCATACCGCGGGGCTCGTGCTGTTTTCAGCCAATCCTCAGACGCGTTCGGCGTATCAGTCGTTGTTCCCAGCGCGGCAAATCGAAAAACGCTACGAGGCCATTGCCCCGGCGTTGCCTGAGCTGGCCTTTCCGTTGGTCCATAAAAGCCGGCTTGTCGATGGCGAACCGTTCTTTCGCATGCAGGAAGGTCCGGGCGTCAGCAACACCGAGACGGCGGTCGAGGTCAGGGAGAAAAACGGCGAACTCTGGCGTTACGGGCTCTATCCGGTCACCGGCAAGAAGCACCAGTTGCGCGTGCACATGACGGCTTTGGGCGCGAGTATCTGCAATGATCCGTTCTACCCACAGGTGCTCAAGGACGTCGAGGATGATTACGCCAACCCCCTGAAATTGCTGGCCCAGGGACTGCGCTTTGTGGACCCGGTCACCGGTCAGGAGCGGGCCTTCGAAAGCACCATCACCTTGCAGTGGTGATAACGCTTATAGCTTCTGATTCTTGACACTGTCCGGTCACGTTCTCTAGGATGTTGCTCATGCGCCGATTTAAACAGCTACTTGCGGGGCGCCAGGTGACTCATCCAGTTGCCGATAGAAGCTTGAAACAGGCTTCGAAATACCGCTAAAGCGCTGGTTCGGTGTTGCCTCTCACCTGCCATGCAGACTTTTGAGGCAGAGACACGACCCAATGAATGCACTAAGCCCCGTTGTACGCCCCGCGCCGATCACGGCACACCTCACCCAGCGCAATCCAAAAATCCTGCTTGGCGGCAAACATCAGCCGACGCTTCTGCGTTATCTCGACGGCTGGCCACGTCGTACTGGCGGCCCCGCAGCTTTCCTGATCCAGTTTGTCGAAGATGGTGAGTCACTGGCTCGGTTTGCCAACGACAGTTTTGATCTGGCGGTGATTCAGTCGCCGAGCCTTGAAGATGCGCCCGAAGTGATCAAACAATTAACCCGTGTCGCTCGACAAGGGTTGATTACCCGGCGCTGAGGTTTCAGGACGCTACAGATACTCGATCGCCACGATATACACGCACTGCTCACCGGTGGGTGTCTGGACCCGGACTTCTGCGTCCAGTGCCTTACCGATCAGAGCGCGGGCCAGTGGCGAATCAATGCTGATCAGTCCCAGTTTGAGGTCCAGTTCGTCCGGGCCGACAATGCGATAGCGCGACTCTTTGCCGTCCTCATCTTCAATCGTCACCCAGGCGCCGAAATACACCTTGTTCGGATCGCTGGGTTTTTCGCTGACGACTTTCAGGGCTTCCAGTCGTTTGGTGAGAAAACGCACACGACTGTCGATCTCGCGCAGCATTTTCTTGCCGTAGGTGTATTCGGCATTTTCCGAGCGATCACCCTGGGCCGCTGCCTCGCTGACCGATTGCGTTACCTGCGGTCGGCGCACGTGCCAGAGTTCGTGAAACTCGGCACGCATCCGCGCTTCACCTTCGGGGGTGATCAGCGCGGTGCCAGCGGTGCGGGGAGGGCGATAACGGCTCATGGCGACTTCTTGTGGTAGAGAGTGCTGGAGTCTATCAACCCTCGCGCAGGACTGTCAGGGGGCTGGCGTTCAGGGCGCGACGCGTGCCGAACACACCGGCACCGCCGATCAGTGCCGCGCCGATCAATGGCAGCACCAGCAGCCACGGATGCGGGTGCCAGGGCAGGTCGAAGGCGTAACGGTAAAGCACCAGGCTGACCAGCTCCGAACCCAGGGCCGCCAGCAGGCCGCTGACGGCGCCGAGCAAGCCGAACTCGATGCGCCGGGCCTTGACCAGCAATTGGCGCTCGGCCCCTAGGGCGCGTAACAGCGCCCCTTGGCGAATTCGTTCATCCAGTGTTGCTTGCAGGCCGGAGAACAGCACGGCCATGCCCGCCGCCAGCACGAACAACAACACGTATTCCACCGCCAGGGTGACTTGGGCAAGGATACTGC
This sequence comes from Pseudomonas sp. TH15, assembly GCF_016651105.1. GTDB lineage: Bacteria > Pseudomonadota > Gammaproteobacteria > Pseudomonadales > Pseudomonadaceae > Aquipseudomonas. Next base: position 98,648 of record NZ_JAEKEL010000002.1, on the reverse strand, counting down.
GCAGCTGTTCCAGCAAGGCTTCAACTTGCAGAATGGTGACCGCCGGGAACGCCCGGGACAGATCGACAATCTGCTGATCGTGACCGGCTGCCAGATAAAAACTGGTGAGGTAGGTCGCGGGCAGATCTTTCAAAGTGCCGGGCTGAAAGATCATGAAGAAGTTCGGCTGGAAGTTGTCCCAGTTGATCTCCCGCAGGCTGGTGACTTTCGCTTCGCGATTGACCCCGCCGACGGTGAACACCAGATGATCGCCCAGCTTGAGCTTCAGGCTCTCGGCAACCTTGCCTTCCACCGACACACCGGGAACATCCTCCGGCGTTTGTTCGGTCCACCAGGTTCCCGAAGTGAGCTTGTTGCCCGCTGGCAGGTCCGCCGCCCAAGTCAGGCTCAGGTCACGCTGGATCGCCCGGTCACCGGCCGAATCCTTGCTGACGATGTCCTGCACCGCTTCGCCATTGATACTGATCAGCCTGCCTGGTACCACCGGGTACAGCGGCGCCGATTGTGCCGACAGTTCGATCAGCCGATCGGTGAACGCCTGTTTGTCCGCCGGGAGAATATTCAGCGCGAAATAATTCGGTGCGTTTTTCGGCAACTGGTTCTGCCAGGTGTCCAGCAGCTCGCCGCGCAGCAATGCAATCAGCGCCATGGACAGCAGAATCAAACCGAAGGCCAGGGATTGGCCAGCGGCCGCCAATGGATGACGCAGCAGTTGGCCCAGACCCAGGCGCCACGGCAACGACGCACGGGCCAACATTCGACGCAGGCTATTGAGCAGCAACAGCAGCAAGCCGCCGAGCACCACCGCAGCGATCACGCCACCGCCCAGCAGGGCGAAGGTCAGCACCAGGTCCAGACTCAAACGCCACATGATCAACCCGAGTGCGCCCAGCGCCGCGCCATAGACCATCCAGGTGCTGGACGGGATTGGCAGCATGTCTCGACGCAATACGCGCAATGGCGGTACCCGGCCAAGGGCGGCCAGCGGTGGGAGGGCGAAACCGGCCAGTGCCACCAGCCCGGTGCCGATCCCGGCAATGGCTGGCAGCAAGCCGCCCGGTGGAACGTCAGTGGGCAGCAAGTCATGCAGCAGCGCAAACAGCCCGAGTTGCGCCAACCAGCCGAGAAGGGCGCCGCTGAGGCTGGCGAGCAAGCCAAGCACTGTCAGCTGCAAACTGAACAGCAGCATGGTTTCCCGACGGGACAGACCCAGACAGCGCAGCAAGGCGCTGGCATCGAATCGACGCATGGCGAAGCGTGTCGCTGACAGCGCCACGGCCACACCGGACAGCAAAACCGCCACCAGACTGGCCATGTTCAAGTAGCGCTCGGCCTTGCCCAGTGCACCACCGATCTGTCGGTTGCCATCCCGGGCATCTTGCAGGCGCTGGTTGGCGGCGAGGCCCGGCTTGACCAGTTGCCGATAGGTTTCCAGCGACTGGGCATTGCCGCGCCAGAGTTCGCGATAACTGACCCGGCTGCCGGGCTGCACCACGCCAGTCGCCGTAAGGTCGCTGAGGTTGATTAACACGCGCGGCGTCAGGCTGTAGAAATTGCCGGCGCGGTCCGGTTCATACGTCAACACCCGCGATAGCTTCAGGGTTTTCATGCCGACGTCGATGCTGTCGCCGATCTTCAGATCCAGAGCCGTCAGCAGGCGTGCTTCGACCCAGGCTTCGCCGGGTTTTGGCCCGCCGCCGGAAACTTCCGGGGCAAACGGCGCGGGGGCGCTTTTCAGTTCGCCGCGCAGTGGATAGACATCGTCGGCCGCCTTGATGCTGGACAGCTGAATGCCCTTGTCCGTGGCGATGACGCTGGAGAATTCCACCACCTGCGCATGTTCCAGGCCCAACTCCGTACCGCTTTTGATCTGCTCGGGGCGCGCAGGTGAACTGCCTTCGAGCAAAAGGTCGGCACCGAGAAACTCGGTGGCACGCAGCATCATGGCGCCATTGAGGCGGGCGCCGAAATAACCGATGGCAGTACTCGCCGCCACGGCCACCAGCAAGGCGAAGAACAACACCCGCAGCTCTCCGGCGCGGGCGTCGCGCAGCAGTTGGCGGATGGCGAGGCTGAACAGGCGCAATAGCGGCAAGCGTGCCATCAAGGCTCCAGAGGGGCGACCAGCAGGCCGGCTTCAAGGCGGATCAGGCGCCGGCAGCGATGTGCCAGGCGTTCGTCGTGGGTTACCAACACCAGGGTCGTACCGCGTTCCTGGTTCAGTTCGAACAGCAAGTCGCTGATGCGCTCGCCGGTGTGGCTGTCGAGGTTGCCGGTGGGTTCATCGGCAAACAACACGTCAGGTTCGGCGGCAAACGCACGGGCAATGGCCACGCGCTGCTGTTCACCGCCGGAGAGCTGGCGTGGCGAGTGGGTGAGGCGCTGGCCCAGGCCAACTCGTTGCAGCAATTCGGTGGCGCGCTCCCGGGCGTCTTTGCGGCCGTCGAGTTCCAGCGGCAGCATGACGTTTTCCAGCGCATTAAGACTGTCGAGCAACTGGAACGATTGAAAGACAAAACCCACGTGCTCGGCGCGGATGCGCGCGCGTTGATCTTCGTCGAGATTGCTCAGGGCCTGGCCGGCGAGGGTGACTTCGCCACTGCTCGGCAGATCGAGGCCGGCGAGCAGGCCCAGGAGGGTCGATTTACCGGAACCGGAGGCACCAACGATGGCCAGGCTGTCGCCCTTGTTCAGTTCCAGGCTGAGTTCGTGCAGGATAGTCAGTTCACCTTCCGCGCTGGGAACCACTTTGCTGAGGTTCTTCGCGGTGAGAATGCTTGCGCCCATGGAGAATCCGATGCGTGTGTGGTTTTTGAGTGCTGGCCTGGCCTTGATGTGCATGGCCCAGAACGCAGCGGCGGGTACAGTCCTGATCGTTGGCGATAGTATCAGCGCCGGTTTCGGACTGGATACCCGTTTGGGGTGGGTGTCGCTGCTTGAGCAACGGCTCAAGCGCGAAGGTTTCGACGATAAAGTGATCAACGCCTCCATCAGCGGCGACACCAGTGCCGGAGGCCAGGCACGCCTGCCGGCGCTGCTTGCAGAGCATAAACCCGAGTTGGTGATCCTCGAATTGGGAGGCAACGACGGCTTGCGCGGAATGCTGCCAACACAATTGCAACAAAACCTTGCGGCGATGATCGACAGCTCCCGGGCCAGTGGCGCCAAGGTCCTGTTGCTGGGCATGCAATTGCCACCCAACTACGGCAAGCGCTACACCGAAGCCTTTGCCGAGGTCTACGGCAACCTGGCCACCGAGAAAAAGATCCCGCTGGTGCCGTTTTTTCTCGAAGGAATCGGCGGTCATCCGGAGCTGATGCAAGCCGATGGCCTGCACCCGGCGGCAGGGGCTCAGGGCCAGTTGCTGGAAAATGTCTGGCCGACACTAAAACCGCTGCTTTGATATAGCTCTGCGGAGGCGTCAGAAAGGGGAAAGTTGTTTGCTGTATCCAAATTTGATCCCTGACGAGAAAAAGCCTCCGCATTCGCTTTGCTTTCTGCAGGTCAGGCATTCCGGCGCAAACTCATTTTTCCAGTCACTAATTGACTTTCGGTAGTACGGAAGAATGTCTGCGTTAACCAGACACAGCTGATGGTTGTAGACCGAAACGCTCATTCCATATTTGGCAAGAATCTGCACTGAATTGCTGAGAGTGTCTTTGTACTCGATGGGATCAATCCATAGCTCGTCAAGGTTAGCGCGAGTAAACCCCATCATTTCAAGCCCCATCAAAGCAACCTGATCAACGAACAAGAGATTGCGCGCAATGAACTCACATAATTGAGGAAGCCGCTGAATTGACAGCTTGTGCAAGACGACCCGAATCTCAACCTTCTGCCCCAAGCGTTTCAGGTTCAGAATGCCTCGGATGGTTTCGTCGAATGCGCCTCGAGCTTGCACGATGTAGTCATGCAGCATTGGATCGTCTGAGTAGACGGGAATGCCGACCATCGCATCGGGTATTCCTATCGCCGCGTATTTCTCAGCAAAGTCCGAGTCTTTAAAGCTTCTTCCGTTCGAAAGAATGTGGATGGCGGTTCTTGGCAAATAGCTTTTTGTCAGGCTAATGATTTTAAGAAACCGCTCCTTATTGGTCGTAGGCTCCCCACCAGTGAATCCTAGCTCACGGGTTTCCTTAGGAATCAATGGGATCAGGCTTTCGATTTCATCGAGTATCCATGAGTCATCGGCTGCTTTAGGAGGTTGTGAACACATAAGGCAATAGTTGTTGCACTGCTCAGTCAGCAGAATGCTGTTGTTCGGCGAAGAGGCCCGAAACAGAACCCGTATGCTTTGACGATCAGCGGAAAGCCGGACAATGTCATTGTTATCAATGTAGTCATAGTCATTCGGCAGGATCGAGTGGTCGGAACCCATTGGGAGTTCTTGAGCCAAATCCTGATGCTGCTCAGTCAGAAGATAGTGCGCAAATCCGCTGGGGATCGGGTATCCAGTCACCAGGTAGGCCATTTCTCTTCGTAGGATTTCGGGAAGGTTTCGGTTAGTGGAGACCTTGATTAGCGTGAGATCCTTGGAGACATCAACCGCATGTATTCGGATAATCTTTCCGCCGAGCTTCAGCATCGGTTGGCCCACCCCATAAAAATCCGTTTCGTTTGCTCATCGCTTCCCATCAGTTCAATGAGGTGCCTGAAGATCGACATATTCCGCTTGCAGAAAGCCGACTCAGGCTTTCTTGCCACCACATCCTTGTGTATTGCGTGATGGTAGACAGGTTCAGCACCACAGTAGGGTTCGAACGCACAGTCAGAACACATGGGGGCACTTAAAGTGAAGGAGTTTTCCAGTGCATCCAGAAGTTGATCAGAGAGGATGATCTCCTCATATGAATTCTCAAGAATGCTCCCCAACCGGAACGTATGATCACCCATTTCGGCAAGCATACGGCTTTCATCTGAGGCGTAGACCGATCCGTCATAGTTGAACACGATGGCTGCAATACCAGCACCGGCAGGGTTCATTAAATCAACAAACCCTGGGTCCCCCGATGTCAGCATTTTTGTCAGCACGATCGCGGAATACTGCTCTACAAATCGTATGCCCGACTTGTTTAGCTCAATGATGTACTCCAGACCTTCCTTGTAAAATTCCAGCCAGCGCTCCGTGTCATAGGACATGAATTTCTTGGTCTTGATCGCAAAGCCATAAGGGGAAAGCGTGCGCAGGAAAATGCCATCAAAGCCCAGGCGTAAGTATTCATCAATGATGTCACGTGCTCGTGGCAGGCTCTTATCTGTGGTTGTCATCAGGGCTGACACTTGATCATAGCCGAGGGCTGCACGGGCTTTCTTCAAGCCTTCCTCGAAACGCTGGTGACTATCTCGGCCAGGCCGTGGGCGATTTGCATTATGCAGATCCATTGGCCCATCGAGAGAAGATGAAAGCACGATATGGTGCTGCTTACAGAAATCGAGCATGTCATTGGTCAGTAGCGATAGCGTGGTCGCAATGACGAACCGCAGGTCACGCCCTTCCTTGAGGTTACGTTTTTTTGCCTCAAGAACGACGTACTTCACCAATTCGAAGTTCAGCAGCGGCTCGCCACCCTGAAACTCAATTTTGATGGCTGGATTCGGAGACCTGAAAACGAAATCCAACGACTTGTCTGCCATTTCCGTAGTCATGTCGAATTCGCCTTTGCTCTCCGACTGCCTCGACACCTGACAATATGGGCAGCTATGGTCGCAGCGAAGGGTCACCACAAAGATATGCAGATTGGTGAACTGGGCCAGCCTGGATAGCCGCGTGCGAATCTTGAGTGCCAGAAGCTGGAGCGGTGCTTGCTCTTCAGGAAATCGGATGAACTGCTTCGAACGTAGTGTTGGGATCAGCTCTGATGTAAACGATAGCGTTCTGTTGATCAGCTGTTCGAGTACCGGCACTGGCAGGACTTGGTACTCGCCCGCCATATTGGTAATGACGTATTGGCAGTCATTCAATCGATCGAATTTGAACGGCAGCAGCTCGTAAGGGCGTTGCTGAGCATAGAAATCCAGCTTCTGAAATTTACTCACTGATCAGTCCGGTTTTCGAGAAGGCCAGTCCAAGGATCAGATTTTTGATGGGCAACGTTTCAGCATTCAACTGGTGGCGCAGTTGGTAGTCGATCACGTCCTTCTTGAATTCTTGAACAGCGAGTAGAAATGAAGGCTCTTCGACGCCGATATTTGAGGACAAAACGCAGCTGAATTTTCCGTCAGCGCACGTAATATCAACCGTCAGCGAGTTCATTGCCCGATAAGCAGCTTTTTGCAGCACTTGTGCTTCGTAAAGCTGCTCGTCATATACGAGCGTCACCTCACGTCCCATGTCAGGAGCCCGAATGATGGGAGCTGTGGGAGCTGTGAGATGAGTGGGAGCTATGGGAGCTGTGATAGGCCATGAATTGACCTTGGTCACCGCGTTTTAACACGAACTCGAATAGATCATTGCCGCTGCGTACCGAAAGGTTTTCATTCGGAGGAGGCGTTTGAATTGAGATTGTTTGGTCGATGGTGGTTTCTACGATCTCGTGAGGTGCCGACGCTGAAGCCTGTTCAGTGGCAACAGCCGCGGCCAAGGTAGCCATAGGAACCAAAAAGGAACGGTTTTTCATAATGGGATTTCCTTATCAGAGTTGGGGTTACTCGAGGAGAGTCTATGTGCATACAAGGTGATGTCAATATGGAATTAGCGTGACCTTATGGTTCTTCCGTCGAAATCCGACAAACGTATCGGGCTCCCTGATTTTCTAAGCTCAAACGTTGGTCAAAAAGATCCCGCTGGTGCCGTTTTTTCTCGAAGGAATCGGCGGTCATCCGGAGCTGATGCAAGCCGATGGCCTGCACCCGGCGGCAGGGGCTCAGGGCCAGTTGCTGGAAAATGTCTGGCCGACACTGAAACCGCTGCTTTGACGCTTTTCTAGTGGCGGTGTTTCGGCTAAGGTGGCGCCCCGATTTGGAGCCCCCGATGTCGCGTCCCGCCTGGTCCCTTTTTGCCTACCAACTGATCGAGCCTGACGAGCAGCTGGATCTGTTCGCCTGCCAGGAAGTGCGGGTGCATCTGGTGACCCGTCAGCTGGAACTCGGCGGCTCGGCAGACCGGACCCTCTGCGGCAGCTTGCTGCCGGCGCAACCACGCTGGTCGAGCGTGGATCGCAGGGTCTTTCAGGATCAGCGTTTGTGCTCGTTGTGCCGGGCCATCCTCGAGTCGCAAAAACGCGGCACCTCGCCGATCTGGCCGGAACTGCGTTTCGAGCTTTGATCTTGTAGGAGCCGAGCTTGCTCGCGAAGGGGTCGTGTCAGTCAATACGTCTGGCGACTGACACACCGCATTCGCGAGCAGGCTCGCTCCCACCCAAAGCACCTTGCATCGCCTGCTGCAGGGTGGTCTCCCCGAAATTTCAAAGTGCGGTGTACAATCGCCGTCTTATACCTCTAGTCGTTCATGCGAAGGATTTTCCGGATGTTGCCGCGCTTTCCCGCCGTCACCCGCTGCTTGACCCTTGCTGCCCTCTGTGTGGCCGGTCCTGTTTCAGCATTGGAGCTGCCTCTACCACCCCCTGGTGAAGACATCATCGGTCAGGTGCAAGTGATCAAGGCCAAGTACGAAGATACCTTCGCCGACCTTGGTACCACTTACGATCTGGGCTATTCGGAAATGGTCGCGGCCAACCCGGGCGTCGATGCCTGGCTGCCGGGCGCCGGCACCGAAATCATTCTGCCGACCCGCTTCATCCTGCCGCCGGGTCCGCGTGAAGGCATTGTGATCAACCTGGCTGAATACCGTCTCTACTACTACCCGAAAGGCCGGAACGTGGTGTACACCTTCCCGCTGGGTATCGGTCGTGAAGGCTGGGGTTCGCCAATCGCTCACACCACCATCACCGCCAAAACGCCTAACCCGACCTGGACCCCCCCAGCGTCGATCAAGGCCGAGCACGCCGCTGATGGTGACCCGTTGCCGAATGTGGTGCCGGCCGGCCCTGATAACCCGCTGGGGCCGTTCAAGTTCAGCCTCGGCACGCCGGGCTACCTGATTCATGGCTCGAACAAAAAATTCGGTATCGGCATGCGCACCAGCCACGGCTGCTTCCGCATGTTCAACAACAACGTGCTGGAAATGGCGGGCATGGTGCCGGTCGGTACGTCGGTGCGGATCATCAACGACCCGTACAAGTTCGGCATGAGTGGCGGCAAGGTTTATCTGGAGGCGCATACGCCGCTGGACGACAACGGCAACCCGTCGGTGGTCGACAAGCACACCGCCGTGATCAACGCGATGCTCAAGCGTGAAGACATCACCAACAACCTGCGCATGAACTGGGATGTGGTGCGTGACGTGGTTGCTGCCGAAGATGGCATGCCGGTAGAGATTGCCGTGCCGAATACTTCTGCACCGATGGCGTCGAGTGCGCCGATCGACCTGCAGCAGTAAACGCTGAAAAGAACCCGCCGACGCAGGCTGTGTCGGCGGGTTTTTTTATGCCTGGGACTAAACGCCAGGCATAAAAAAAGCCGACCCATAAATGGATCGGCTTGATAACAACCCCGAAGGATTATTACTTGCGGCTAGCTTTGTCCAGCATGCGCAGAGCACGCTCGTTAGCTTCGTCAGCAGTCTGTTGTGCTTTTTGAGCAGCAGCCAGAGCTTCATCAGCTTTACGGTAAGCTTCGTCTGCACGAGCCTGGGAGCGAGCAGCTGCGTCTTCAGTAGCGGTCAGACGTGCTTCGGTTTCTTTCGATACGCTGCTGCAACCGGTAGCCAGAACTGCGGCCAGAGCCAGAGCAGAGAATTTCAGAACGTTGTTCATCGTGTTCCCCTTCAAGGACTTTCTATTAAGTAGCTGTCTCCTCAGAGTGAGGAAATAGCCGGCGTACATACTACCCATTACTTGTCGTAAGTAAACTGACGTAAAGCAAGAAGCAAAAAAAATTGTAGGCGTTGATTCTTTTTCGAGCAACTTTTAACTGCACTGGATAAAAAATATCCAGCTAGAAAGCCCGAGCTGAGCGAGCCGTGCGCAAAAAGTTCCCGATCAAAAAGGCGGTATTTTCAGTCTTTGTTAAAGTCTGTCTACATGCTGTCGTCTACACTTTTGTTCGGATTTTGCGCAGCGCCTCTCATATCTTTCTGCATGTTGAGGTGACTTTAACAAAGGGCGCTCGTCTTAAGTCTCAACATCCGGCAATGTTCAGGCTTTCGACCCGGGGAAGATCCTCGGTCGAGCCGTCCCTGCGTAACCCGGAGCCGTACCTGCCGCCCCCAACGTGATGACGAGCGCACCTTGAGCATTTCTGCCAATGGTGCCTACTATTTGATACGTGCCCGGTTGCGCGAGATAGGTGCAGCTCTTCTCGGTGTCCATTCAGGCACAGGGTGGCGTAGATGTTCCTTCGCCGGAAAAACATCGGTAAGGTAGGGGTCAGAATCCAAGACCCGCGAGGAGTAGTGATGAGCGAGGCGTTGTCCATCCACCATGACCAGGCTGGTCATCAGTTCGAGACCAATGTGGACGGTCATCGTGCCTACCTGACCTATATGGATCTGGGGAAACAGACCCTGGATATCTATCGCACTTTCGTGCCCAACGCCTTGCGTGGCCGCGGCATTGCGGCGGCATTGACCGAGCAGGCGCTGCAGTACGCCGAGGAAATGGGTTACACAGTCATTCCATCGTGCTCCTACGTGGAGCGCTACATGGAGCGTCACCAGCGGCACGCTGCCAAGCTGAGCCAGTAAACACAACGCATAAAAAAACGCCGGGTTTAGCCCGGCGTTTTTGTGTGCGCAGAAAACGGCGATCAGCTGCGATCGCGTTTCGGCAGCACGTCCTTGAGCTTGGCATGCATGCTGCGCAAGGTGTTTTCGGTGGCAGACCAGTCGATGCAGGCATCGGTGATCGATACGCCATATTGCAGATCGGCGAGGTCTTTCGGGATCGCCTGGCAGCCCCAGTTCAGGTGACTCTCGACCATCAGGCCGATGATCGACTGGTTGCCTTCGAGGATCTGGTTGGCGACGTTCTCCATCACCAGTGGTTGCAGGGCCGGGTCCTTGTTGGAGTTGGCGTGGCTGCAATCAACCATGATGTTTGGCTTGATCTTGGCTTTGTTCAGCGCTTGCTCGCACAGTGCGACGCTGACCGAATCGTAGTTCGGCTTGCCGTTGCCACCGCGCAATACCACGTGACCGTAGGCGTTGCCCTTGGTGGTGACGATCGAAACGCCACCTTCCTGGTTGATGCCCAGGAAACGGTGCGGGCTGGAAACCGACTGCAGGGCGTTGATCGCCACGGTCAGGCCGCCGTCGGTGCCGTTCTTGAAGCCGACTGCCGAGGACAGGCCGGAGGCCATTTCACGGTGAGTCTGGGATTCGGTGGTGCGCGCGCCAATGGCCGACCAACTGATCAGGTCCTGCAAATATTGCGGGGAGATCGGGTCGAGGGCTTCGGTCGCGGTCGGCAGACCCATCTCGGCCAGGTCCAGCAGCAATTTGCGACCGATGTGCAAACCGTCCTGAATCTTGAACGAGTCGTCCAGGTACGGATCGTTGATCAGACCTTTCCAGCCAACGGTGGTCCGTGGCTTCTCGAAATACACGCGCATGACCAGATACAAGGTATCGGACACTTCGGCGGCCAGTGTTTTCAGGCGCTCGGCGTATTCGTGGGCAGCCTTGATGTCGTGGATCGAGCAAGGCCCGATCACAACGAACAAGCGGTGGTCGGTGCCATCAAGAATGTTGCGAATGACTTCGCGGCCTTTGGTCACGGTGCGCAGGGCAGCGTCGCTCAGAGGGATATCACGCTTGAGCTGATCAGGGGTGATCAGCGTCTCGTTGGAAGCGACGTTTAGGTCGTTGATCGGTAAATCAGCCATCGTTTACTCGTCAGGTCACGGGTGCCGGCCGCCAGCGAACCCGCGCGGCGGAGCACAGCAAATTAAGCGCGTCGGGAGCGGAACCTTAGCGCGTTACACCGTGGCTCGACAATGGGCAAACACTGGTTTAGGGGGCATTCTCAGTTAGTTTGCGCGTGGACCTAATCCAGCACAGGCTGTGCAAAAGCCTTGCGAACCGTGTCGTGGGAGAACTCGTCGGCATGCTGCTGGACCCATTCGAGGGCCAGCGCTTGAATATCCTGCAAGTCCTCCTGCACCTCGTGCAGGCGGCAATAGCGTTCGATCTGGCATGCCTGTTCGCCCATCCGGGCACTGAACAGCATCTGCTCGTCAACAAAGGCAATGCCCACCAGATAGCCGCGCTTTCGTCGCAGGCACCAGGCTACATAGCCTAGGTAACGCAAGTCGGGGTTCAAGGTCGGCATGCGAACTTCCAGCGCCGTGCCGTGGCGCCAGGCGCGGTGGTAATTGCAAGCCATGCCGCCGAGGCTGATAGTGTGCAGCCGTTGCCGTGAAATGCACTCATGTTTGAGTAGCGTCAGCTCCACGGGCACATCGTCAGGATGAGGAAGAAAACGTCCCATGAACACGGACTCCCTGTGTCGCCCATTTGACATTGTTTCCCCCAGTATAGTGTTCGAATCGGAACTGACCGATTTCGACGCCGACCAACGGCTGCTGGCGATGAGCGGTACTTCACTGGTGATTTTCACCAGCGTCGGCTGCGCCAGTTGCCGTTTTGCCCGCGAGCAATTGCCAAGGCTTGATCTGGTGGTCGATCAGTTGTGCTGGATCGACGCCGGCAACAATGGCGGGTTGGTGGAACGTTATGAGGTCTTTCATTTGCCGGCGCTGTTTGTGGTGCGCGACGGTGAGTTCTTTGGGGCATTGCACACGCGCCTGGCTGCTGATGCGCTGAATGCGGCACTGGCCCAGGCACTGGATCGAATTGCAGAGGAGTTGCCATAAATGGGGACAATCAACAAACCGGTGGTGGGGATTATCGGTACTGGGGCCATCGGCGGGTTCTACGGTTTGATGCTGGCGCGGGCCGGATTCGATGTGCACTTTCTGTTGCGCAGCGAATTCTCTGCCGTTGCCGAGCGTGGTTTGCAGGTGGACAGCGCGGTGCACGGCAAGCTGACTCTCGATCCGGTGCAGGCCTATTCCGCGGCCGAAGACATGCCGCCGTGCGACTGGCTTCTTGTCGGCGCCAAGACCACCAGCACCGCCGGCCTCGCCCCGGCGATTGTCCAGGCAGGCAAACCCGACGCGAAAGTGCTGGTGTTGCAAAACGGTCTGGACGTCGAGGACAGCCTGCGTGAACTGCTCCCCGACTCCCTGCATGTATTGGGCGGTTTATGCCTGATCTGCGTGCATCGGGACGGGCCGGGGCAGATTACCCATCAGGCCCTCGGCGCGGTGAATGTCGGTTATCACAGCGGCCCGGCCGGTGATGAGCAGGCCCGCCAGGCAATCGTCGAAGAGGGCGCAGGATTGTTCCGCTCGGCTGGCATCGACTCTCAGGGCATGCCGAACCTGCATCAGGCGCGCTGGCAAAAACTGGTCTGGAATATCCCTTACAACGGTCTGTCGGTGCTGCTTGGGGCGAGCACTACACCGCTGATGGCCGACGCCGACAGTCGGGAACTGATCAAGGCGTTGATGGCCGAAGTGGTTCGGGGCGCAATCGCCTGCGGTCACGACATCCCGGCCGGGTATGCCGATCACCTGTTTATGGTGACCGAAAAAATGCCCGACTATTGGCCGAGCATGTACCACGATTTCCAGCACAAACGACCGCTGGAGCTGGAAGCGATCTACGCTCGGCCCCTGGCGGCGGCGAAAGCGGCGGGATGTGAATTGCCGCGCATCGAGGCCTTGTATCGGGCGCTTGGTTTTATCGATCGACGAAACGTTTAAGTCGATCAACCAGAGGGGACGGGCATGGCCAAGGACATAGATGACAAGTTGGTGCTGGCGATTTCATCGCGAGCGTTGTTCGACTTGAGCGAGAGCCACAAGGTGTATGAGTCGAGCGGCGTCGAAGCCTATCGGCAATACCAGATCGAGCACGAAGACGAGATCCTCGAGCCCGGCGATGCCTTTGCGCTGGTGGAAAAACTCCTGAAACTCAATACCAGCCTTGGCCGCGCCCGGGTCGAAGTCGTGCTGGTATCGCGCAATAGTGCCGACACCGGCCTGCGGGTGTTCAACTCGATTCACCACTACGGCCTGGCGATTTCCCGTGCGGCGTTTGTCGGCGGGCGCAGTCCTTATCCGTACCTCAAGGCTTTTGGTTGCGACCTGTTTCTGTCGACTCATGCCGAAGATGTGCGCAGCGCACTCGATGCCGGCTTTGCCGCCGCGACCATTCTGTCGGGCGGCGCGAGCCGTGCGGCCAGTGACGAATTGCGCATTGCCTTCGACGGTGACGCGGTGCTGTTTTCCGACGAGTCGGAGCGCGTGTATCAATCGGGTGGCCTTGCGGCATTTCAGGCCAGTGAACGTGAAGCTGCCCGCGAGCCCTTGCGCGGTGGGCCGTTCAAAGGCTTCCTGGCGGCGCTCAATCTGTTGCAGCGCGAATTCCCCGACGACGCTTGCCCGATCCGCACGGCGCTGGTGACTGCACGTTCGGCACCGGCCCACGAGCGTGTGATCCGCACGCTGCGCGAGTGGGACATTCGCCTGGACGAATCGCTGTTTCTCGGCGGCCTGACCAAAGCGGCGTTTTTGGAAGCCTTTGCCGCCGACGTGTTTTTCGATGATCAGGCCGGCCATTGCGAACTGGCTCGCGAAGTGGTCGCCACCGGTCATGTGCCTCACGGCATCAGCAACGAGCAGAAAGTTTAAGCCCTTGCTTCAAGGCGTTACGCGGCCCGTCGTACACGCCAAGGCACTGCTAAGCTGAATCAAATCTCCGCCAAGTTGGCACGCAAGGAGGTCATATGATTGGTTCCATGCTGTATGCCACCGACCTCGGCCTGTACGCACCTTTGGTGATGCAGCACGCCTTGGCATTGGCGCGAACATTCAATGCCGACTTGTATGTGGTGCACGCGGTGGAACCCATGGGGCTGTTCGCCGAATCGGTGCTGCAAAGTTATCTCGATGAACAGGCGCTGAACGAGTTTCACAGTCAGGGCCTGAGCACGGTAATCGCCAATATTGAGCAACGGGTGCTCGAAAGCTTTCGTGAAGAGCTGGGGGAGGAGGGCGAGCAGGATCTGGAGCGGATCAAAGCGGTGCGGGTGCTTCAGGGCGATCCGTCGCAGGTGATTCTTGAGCAGGCGCAGAAACTCTCGGTGGATTTGCTGATCCTAGGTAGTCATAGCCATCGTGCTGGTGCGGAAACACCTTTGGGGCGTACGGCGGCGCGTGTGCTGCAACTGGCGCGGGTGCCGGTCTATCTGGTGCCGTTGGTGGAACGTCGGCGCCAAGGTGATCGTTAGTGTCCTGCTTCGCAAATACTGTTCCTTTTTGACGGGGCCTGTTACTGCCATGGTGCGTTGCCTGGCAGCAACAGTCCCTCGTCAAAAGAGGAGCGTATTCACGAAGCAGGACGCCAGAACACGAATAATGGCGTTTTGATAAAAAAGTTCTAGATTTATTCTTCAAACCATTAATATAGTTATATACCGTCGCTGATGCCCGTGGCGTCTACCTGCTTTGAGGGATTCATATGAAGCTTCAACAATTGCGCTACATCTGGGAAGTGGCGCACCACGACCTCAACGTTTCCGCTACAGCCCAAAGTCTCTACACCTCGCAGCCGGGCATCAGTAAGCAGATCCGCCTATTGGAAGACGAATTGGGCGTTGAGGTGTTCGCTCGCAGCGGCAAGCACCTGACCCGCGTCACCCCGGCCGGCGAGCGTATCATCACCACCGCCGGCGAGATCCTGCGCAAGGTTGAAAGCATCAAGCAGATCGCCCAGGAATTCTCCAACGAGAAGAAAGGCACCCTGTCGATCGCCACCACCCACACCCAAGCGCGTTATGCGCTGCCGCCGGTGATCAGCAATTTCATCAAGCAATACCCGGACGTAGCCCTGCACATGCACCAGGGTTCGCCGATGCAGATCGCCGAAATGGCCGCTGACGGCACCGTTGATTTTGCCATTGCCACCGAAGCCCTCGAGCTGTTCGGCGACCTGGTGATGATGCCGTGCTACCGCTGGAACCGCTGCGTGGTTGTGCCTCAGGGGCACCCCCTGACCAAGCTGCCGAAGCTGACCCTCGAAGCCCTGGCCGAATACCCGATCGTGACCTACGTGTTCGGTTTCACCGGCCGCTCGAAACTCGACGAAGCCTTCAGCCATCGTGGCCTGACGCCGAAAGTGGTGTTCACCGCCGCCGACGCCGACGTGATCAAGACTTACGTTCGCCTGGGTCTGGGCGTGGGCATCGTCGCCAAAATGGCGGTCGACGCCAAACTCGATAGCGACCTGGTGATGCTTGATGCCAGCGATCTGTTCGAGTCCAGTATTACCAAAATCGGTTTCCGTCGCGGCACGTTCCTGCGTGGTTTCATGTGCGACTTCATCGAGAAGTTTGCCCCGCACCTGACCCGCGAAGTCATGGCCAAAGCCATTCAGTGCCACAACAAGCAGGAACTGGAAGAGCTGTTCGACGGCGTCGAATTACCAGTCCATTAATCTGCCTTACACAACCTCGGTGACAGCAAACTGTTGCCGAGCGCCCGCCACCAGAATCTCCACATCGTCCCCTTCGAACTTGCCCAGCAGGCTTTTGCCCAGCGGCGAGCGGGGGGTGATGACGGTGATCATCTGCCCCACCAAGTCAACCTTCAAACCCGCCGCATCGGGGGCCAGGAACAGCCATTGTTCACGACCCTTCTCGTCCTCCAGGCCGAGCAGGGCGCCGACCTCGATACCGCGCTGATCGTCATACGGGCGCAATGTCAGGTTTTGGCACAGCGTCAGTGAATGACGGATTTCCTCGACCCGTTTCGCCTGCCCGGCCGCGAGGTAAGACGCCTCCAGCCCCAACGTGTCGTACTTGTTTTCGGCGATATTTTCTTCGTGGGTCGCGGTTTCGTAGGCGGTTTGCGCAGCGCGTTCGGCGATGTCGAGATCGATGCGCAGCTTGTCGAGAATCAGTTGGTGGACGGTCGGCTTGTGCATAGAGAGCTTCATGATCAATCGCAGAATTGCAGGACGTTGGCGCGGCTTTTTTCGCTCGGCGCGGTCTGGTCCTGTTGCAGCCAGAACTGGCATTTCGGATTCGACAGGTTGCGGTTATTCGTGCGGGCCTGATCCAGGGTTTGTTGCTGTTCGTTCTTGCGCAGGTTTTCTTTGTATTGTTCGAACAGCGGGCTCTGAGGCGGGATGTCCGGCACCGGTTGCACCACTGCCGTCGGTTGGGTCAGCCGCTGGACGACCTGAGCCACGGGCGCCAATTGCTCGGAGGGCAAAAAACGCGAAGCGAGCCAACAGGTCAGCGCGATGGCGATGAACCCCAGCCAAAGACCCACGGCAATACTGGCGGTCAATTGCATGGCATTGAGGCGAATCGGCAACGGGCGGCGCGGGTTGGGACGGTAGGGCATGGCTGCCTCCTGGCGGGTAGTCGCGGGCGGATGGCGATTGTCGCACGAAGATTAATCGCCGTCGGCTCTTCTGCACGGGGTAATTTATGCGGACAATCGGCGCCTTTGCCAACGGGAGCCCGCAATGCCTGAACTGAAAACCCGCTGGGATATTTTTTGCACGGTGGTCGACAACTTTGGCGACATCGGCGTGACCTGGCGCCTGGCCCGGCAACTGGTGGCCGAACATTCTGTGGTCGTGCGCCTATGGGTTGACGACCTGCGCGCCTTCGAACGCCTGTGCCCGGAAATCGACATCAATGCGCCCCAGCAATGGCAGCAGGGAGTCGAGGTGTGTCACTGGCCAGCCGAATGGCAACCGGTTGATGCCGCTGATGTGGTGATCGCCGCGTTCGCTTGCCAACTGCCCGGCGTGTACATGGACGCCATGGTCGAGCAGGAAAAACCGCCGTTGTGGCTGAATCTGGATTACTTGAGCGCCGAGGACTGGGTCATCGGTTGCCACGGTCTGCCGTCGGTGAAGTACAAGAGCGTGCAGAAGTACTTCTTCTTCCCGGGGTTCCAGAAGGACACCGGTGGCTTGCTGCGTGAAAGCGGATTGCTGGAGCGGCGTCGGCAGTTTCAGCAAAGCCCCGAAGCCCAGCGAGAATTCCTGCAAGGTTTGGGCGTTGATCGTGCACCCGCAGCCCGGTTGATCTCGCTGTTTGCCTACGAAAACACTGGGCTGGCGAGCTGGCTTGACAGGCTGTCGACCGACCCGACACCCACGCATCTGCTGGTGCCCGAAGGGCGGATTCTCGGTGATGTCGAACGCTGGCTCGGGGTCAGCGGCCTGGTGGCCGGTGCGCTGCATGTGCGCGATGCACTGACTGTTCAGGTGCTGCCGTTCGTCCGGCAGGATCAATACGATCACCTGCTCTGGTGCTGCGATTTCAATGCTGTACGCGGCGAAGACTCGTTTGTCCGCGCCCAATGGGCAGGGCGGCCGATGCTCTGGCACATCTATCAGCAGGAAGAAGATGTGCACCTGGAGAAGCTCGAAGCCTTCATCGCGCTCTATACAAAAGGCTTGTCGACGCCGGCCAGCGAGGCGATCAGCGGTCTTTGGCGGGCGTGGAATGCTGGCGAAGACATGGCCGACCAGTGGCTGGCGACCCGTAAACACTGGCCGGAGCTGGAAAAACATGCCGAGGCGTGGTGTCTGGAACAAGCCTTGCAGGCTGATCTTGCCGCAGCGCTGGTACAGTTTTATGTAAATTGGATATGATACGCGGCCTAGATTTTTGTAAATCCCATCCAAATTCGGATATTCGCAATGAAAACTGGTAAAGAACTGAAACCCGGTACCGTGATCCGTCTCGAAAACGATCCTTGGCTGGTTCAGAAAGCTGAATTCACCAAGTCCGGTCGTAACAGCGCGATCATGAAGACCAAGCTGAAGAACCTGCTGACCGGTTACAAGACCGAGATCGTTTACAGCGCTGACGACAAACTGGACGACGTAATCCTCGACCGTAAAGAAGCGACCCTGTCCTTCATCAGCGGCGACACCTACACGTTCATGGACACCACTGACTACACCATGTACGAGCTGAACGCTGAGGACATCGAAGCCGTTCTGCCTTTCGTTGAAGAAGGCATGACCGATGTTTGCGAAGCGATCTTCTTCGAAGAGCGCCTGGTTTCCGTAGAACTGCCGACCACTATCGTGCGCGTAGTTGACTACACCGAAGGTTCCGCTCGCGGTGACACTTCCGGCAAAGTCATGAAGCCTGCCAAGTTGAGCAACGGTACTGAGCTGCAAGTTGCCGACTTCATCGAAATCGGTGATCGCATCGAAATCGACACCCGCGAAGGCGGTTCCTACAAAGGCCGTGCTAAATAAGCACAGCTTGAGTAATGAAAAAGCCCGACCATTGAGTCGGGCTTTTTTGTGCCTGCCAGAAAGATCGAAAGATCGCAGCCTGCGGCATTTCCTACAGGATTCGGTGTAGGCGCTGTCGCAGGCTGCGATCTTTTTGCTTTATTCAGACAGTGACGTGCAGGCGCACATCGACGTTGCCACGGGTGGCGTTCGAGTACGGGCAGACCTGGTGAGCGGCATCAACCAGGGTTTGTGCATCGGCTTGCTCAAGACCCGGCAGGCTGATGTGCAGGTCAATGTCCAGTCCGAAACCGCCCGGGATCTGGCCGATGCCGACATGGGCGGTGATCGAAGCGTCGTTCGGGATGGTGCGTTTGGTCTGGCTGGCGACGAACTTCAGTGCGCCGATGAAACAGGCGGAGTAGCCGGCGGCGAACAGTTGTTCCGGGTTGGTCGCCGAGCCGCCAGCACCACCGAGTTCTTTCGGAGTGGCGAGTTTGACGTCGAGGATGTCGTCGCTGGAAACCGCACGACCGTCACGGCCACCGGTGGAGGTTGCGATTGCGGTGTAGAGAGTTTGCATGGTGTGAGTCTCATTCGGGTTTTTGGTGTTTTGCGCTAAATGTTTGCGCGCTAAGTAACTGCGAGGTAAATGTAGTTCGCTAATAGTTTGTGCGCAATATAAATTTTTGAAAATGCAGCGCTGATAATTCCGATGCTTCGTTCAATGACGTTTATAAGCGCGGTCTAGAGCGGTCGGAGGGCGTTTTCGGAAGGCGAAAAGTCTTTGTAGGAGCAAGGCTTGCCCGCGATGGCGGTGTATCAGTCAAAGCGATTCCGGCAGGGAGCAAGTCTTCGCGGGCAAGCCTTGCTCCTACAAGAATCAGGCGAGGCTGTTTTGCAGGTAGCTGCGCAGGGCCTGCAATTCGGACTGCAGGTTTTGCAGACGCTCCAGGCTGAAGCCGCTGGCGCCAAGGATGCACTGCGGAATGTCCCGAGCCTTGTCCCGCAGGGCGCGACCCTGTTCGGTCAGTTCGACAATCACCACCCGTTCATCTTCACGGCTGCGGGTCCGGCTGAGCAAACCTTCGACTTCCAGGCGTTTAAGCAGCGGCGTCAACGACCCCGGATCGGTCAGCAGTCGCGTGCTGATTTCGCCTACGGTCAATCCATCCCGTTCCCACAACACCATCATCGCCAGGTACTGCGGATAGGTTAGCCCCAGTGCTTGCAGCAAAGGTTTGTAGACCTTGGTCATCAGTAGCGAAGTGGAGTGCAAGGCGAAGCAGACCTGATTGTCCAGCAGCAGGTTGTCGCAGTTGTCCGGGGTGTTGCGTTCGGTGGTCATGTCAAAGCCTTGATCAGTGATCGTCATGAATCTAGCGGGCGAATCTTTAATGCGCCAGATAATTATGGCTAGTGCCGGCCCAGATCGCTTTGCAGCGCCAGATCCCATGGGGCAATCGGGCTGAAGCGGGTTTTCAGGTATTCCAGCAGCAAACGACTGCGAGAACTGGCCTGTTGCTCCAGGCGCAGAGCGTAAATCCCTGCGGTCTCGGGTTTTGGCAAGCCCTTTTCGCAGAACAGCGGCAGCAGTTCGCCGCGCAGCAGGTATTCGCTGGCCAGCCATGTCGGCAGGTGCGCGATGCCCAGCCCGGCCAGTGCGCCGCAGACCAGCGCTTCGGCATTGTTGGCGCTCATGCGGATGCGCGCGGGTCGGTGCAACTGCATGTGCCCGTCCCGTTCAAAGCGCCAGGCGAAGGGCGGGGCCAGGCCGTCCCAGTCCAGACCATCGTGTTCGCTCAGTTGCGACGGATCGGTCGGCACGCCTCGGCGCTTCAAATAGTCGGGACTGGCGCAGGCAATGCGCACCATGTTCGCCAGCGGTGTGGCCACCAGCCGGGTATCGGCGATCTGCCCGGCGCGCAGCACCAGATCGACCTTGCCCAGGTTCAAGCCCTGCATGTCGACAAAGCTGTCGATCAGGTGCAATTGCACGTCGAGGCCGGGATACAGCATCAGAAAATCGGCAATGACCGGGGCCAGATGCCGGCGTCCGAATGCCGCTGGCGCGTCGACCCGAATCAAGCCTTCGGGCGCGCTGCTCAGGGACACCGCTTCGGCCCGGGCCAGGCGCAGCTCGGCAACGATCCGCCGCGCACGTTCGGCAAACGCCAACCCGGCCGGGGTCGCGCGCACGGCGTGGGTGCTACGCAGAAACAACTGGCTGCCGACCGCGTTTTCCAGACTGTCGATGCGTCGGGCCACCGCCGAAGGCGTCAGCGGATGGCGCCGGGACGCGGCGGAAAAGCTCCCGGTTTCCAGCACATCGAGGAACAGCCCGAGTTGGTCGGTCAATTGATTGGGGTTCATGGTTCTACCAGTGCCTGTGCGAAATCGGCACAGCCATTGTGCGTTGCTGTGCGTTTCCCCGCTAGCGCCGACTGCGTAGGATGAAAGACCTGACGAGAGGGAATTGGCCTGTGATTGAGTTTTTGATGTACCTGATCTTTGGCGCGGCCCTGGGCACTTTGGGTGGTTTGTTCGGCATTGGCGGTGGTCTGATCGCCATTCCGCTGCTCGGCGTGTTGTGCGGGCTCGACCAGCAACTGGCCCAAGGCACGGCGCTGGTGATGGTGGTGCCGAACGTGATGCTCGCGCTGTGGCGTTATCACCAACGCAATCGCATTGAATTGCGCCATGCATTGCCACTGGCTTCGATGGGGTTCTGCTTTGCCTGGATCGGTTCGATCTGGGCAGTGGGCATTGATGCGCAAACCATGCGCGTGGGATTTGTCGCGTTCCTGGTCGCCCTGTCGACCTACAACCTGCTGAAAATGTTCGGTCGTCAACCCGCTACCACTTCCGAAATGCGTTATTCGTGGCCATGGCTGGGCGTGCTGGGCGCGGCATCCGGGACCATGGGCGGGTTGTTTGGTGTGGGCGGGGCGGTGGTGGCGACGCCGGTGCTGACCAGCCTGTTCGGCACCACTCAGGTGGTGGCCCAAGGTTTGTCGCTGGCGCTGGCGTTGCCGAGCACCGGCGTTACCTTGGTAACTTACGCGGCGCATCATCAAGTGAACTGGATGATTGGCCTGCCCTTGGCAGTCGGTGGATTGCTGAGCATCAGTTGGGGTGTGAAAGTCGCTCACGCCATGCCGGAACGGCTGCTGCGCGGGCTGTTCTGTGGTTTCCTGGTGTTCTGTGCGGTGATGCTCGCGTTTAAAGTTTGAAGCCTTCGACGATGTGCTCGGCCAGGCATTCGGTGATTGGCGACGGGTTGTGGAGGTTGCGCACCAGCATAATGCAGGCCTCGGGCAGCAGCGGCAGGTCTTCGGCGGCGCCGAGGATTCGCATGTCCGGGGTGATCAGGCTTTCCAGTTGCGCGGTCACCGCCAGCCCGGCGCTGACCACCGCCATCAGCGCCGACAGGCTCGAGCTGTTGTAGGCAATGCGGTAATCGCGGCCCATCGCGTCGAGGGCGTTGCACGCCCACAACCGGCAGAAACAATCACTGTTGAACATCGCCAGGGGCAGGGGCGTTTGCTCGTGGGCGCTGAAACATTGCGCTTCGGCCCAGACAAAACGTTCCTTGCGCAGCAACTGGCCAATCTCGGTGCCCGGCTCGCGAGTGACGATCGATAGATCGAGATCGGTGCGCTGCAACAGTTGCTTGGTCGATTCGCAATGAACTTCGATCTGGATCAGCGGGTAGAACTGCGCGAATCGCGACAGGATCCCCGGCAGAAAGCGCATCACGTAATCATCCGGCGTGCCGATGCGCACCGTGCCGACCATGTGCGGCTCGCGCAGGGTATTGAAGACTTCGCTGTGGAGTTTGAGGATGCGTCGCGCATAGCCGAGCAGCACCTGGCCTTCGGCGGTCAGCTTGACCTGGCGCCCGTCGCGTTCGAACAGCTGGCGCTGCAACACGTCCTCTTCCAGGCGTTTCATCTGCATGCTCACCGCAGACTGAGTGCGGTTGACCATTTCGCCGGCACGGGTGAAGCCGCCCTGGTCGGCGATGGCAACAAAGGTGCGCAGTACATCAGTATCGATACTTGGGTACGCCGACATTCATCAATCTCCGAGATGCATACCATCAGAAACATTCGTTGGATTGATCTTAGCTTCGGCGCGAGACTTGAGCCATCCCTAAAGGAGGGCGACATGATGAAAGGTCAACACGAGCATGTAACGGCAGAAAAATTCTCAATCCACGCGGTTTCCGATTTGCTGCACAAGTTTAGTCGCTGGTACGAACTTCACCGCGAACGTGAGCTATTGGCGAGCCTGAGCGATGAAGCGCTGAAGGACATCGGTGTGAGTCGTGCGGATGTCGAGCACGAATCGATCCGGCCGTTCTGGGACGATCCGATGCATAAATGATGATTCCATTGCTACACAAACCCCTTCCTGGTGAGGTAGGTTGCGAGCAGACAAGGAGATGCTCATGCCCGCAACGCTGTCCTTTTCCAACAAACAGGCTCGACGTCTGGCACTGGCTGCCCAAGGGTTCAACGGGCGCCAGCCGCCAGCGGCGATCAAGCCGGTACAACTCAACCGACTGATCGAACGCCTGGGCATTTTGCAGATCGATTCGGTCAATGCGTTAGTGCGCTCGCACTACCTTCCCTTGTTTTCCCGCCTCGGCAACTATTCATCCGACTTGCTCGACCAGGCTGCCTGGAGTCAGGGCCGTCGACGCACGTTGTTCGAATATTGGGGCCACGAAGCTTCGTTGTTGCCGTTGTCCATGTACCCGCTGATGCGCTGGCGCATGCAGCGCGCTACCCGTGGCGAAGACATCTACCAGCAACTGGCGCGGTTTGGGCGTGAGGAACAGGACACGATTCGCCGGGTGCTGGGTTCGGTTGAGGAATTGGGCGCGCTGGGCGCTGGCAGTTTGTCGACCCGTCAGGAACGGGCCGGGCCGTGGTGGGACTGGAGCGCCGAAAAGCATGCGCTGGAATGGCTGTTTGCCGCTGGGGAGGTGACTGTCGCTGGCCGGCGCGGGTTCGAACGGCTTTACGATTTGCCAGAGCGAGTCATTCCCTCGGCCGTTCTCCAGCAGCCTTTGCTCACAGAAGCCGAAGCCCAATGCGGTCTGTTGTTGCATGCCGCGAATGCCTTGGGTGTGGCGACGGAAAAGGACCTGCGGGACTATTTTCGCCTGAACCCGGCCGACAGCCGACGGCGTGTGGCTGAGTTGGTCGAGGCCGGTGAGCTGCTGACCTGCGAAGTCGAGGGCTGGCGGCATCCGGCTTATTGCCTGCCCGAGCCCAAGGTGCCGCGCAAGGTCGAGGCCAGCGCCTTGCTGTCACCGTTTGATTCGCTGATCTGGGAGCGTAGCCGCACCGAGCGGTTGTTTGATTTCCGGTATCGGTTGGAGATCTACACGCCTCAGGACAAACGGGTCTACGGCTATTACGTGTTGCCGTTTTTGCACAACGAACGGATTGCTGCGCGGGTGGATTTGCGAGCTGAACGGGCGTTGGGCCGTTTGGCGGTGCACGCCGTGCATGAAGAAGAGCCGGGGCTGGATGAGGCGGGGATGATGGCGTTGGCGGTCAATTTGCGGCAGATGGCGGATTGGTTGGGCTTGGAGCGGGTGCAGTTGAATTGTCAGCGGGTGAGTGCGGGGCGGTTAAGGGTGGCATTGGCTCAAATTTGTGGTGATTGAGCTGACGTCATCGCGAGCAAGCTCGCTCCCACAGGGGTTAGGTGATCCACTGTGGGAGCGAGCTTGCTCGCGATAGCGGTAGGTCAATCAACCAGAGACTGGCTGACTCACCGGCGGACTTGCTTCAACGTCTCGGCAATCAAAAACGCCAACTCCAGCGACTGATCAGCATTCATCCGCGGATCGCAATGGGTGTGGTAACGGTCCGACAACCCATCCTCGGTAATCGGCCGCGCGCCACCAATGCACTCGGTCACGTTCTGCCCGGTCATTTCGATGTGGATACCGCCGGCATAGGTGCCTTCCGCTTCGTGGACCTGGAAGAACTGCTTAACCTCGCCGAGGATTTGCGCGAAATCGCGGGTCTTGTAGCCGCTGCTGGCCTTGATGGTGTTGCCGTGCATCGGGTCGCAGCTCCACAGCACTTTCTTGCCTTCACGCTCAACAGCGCGAATCAACTGCGGCAGATGATCGCCGACCTTGTTCGCGCCCATCCGTGCAATCAGGTTCAGGCGACCTGGATCGTTGTCCGGATTAAGCACGTCGATCAGGCGAATCAGGTCCTCTGGGTTCATGCTCGGGCCGACTTTCACGCCGATCGGGTTGTTCACGCCGCGCAGGAACTCGACGTGTGCGCCGTCGAGCTGACGGGTACGGTCGCCGATCCAGAGCATGTGGGCCGAGCAGTCGTAGTAATCGTTGGTCAGGCTGTCGCGACGGACAAAGGCTTGTTCGAAGTTCAGCAGCAGCGCTTCGTGGGCGGTGAAGAAACTGGTTTCGCGCAGTTGTGGCGAGGTGTCCATGCCGCAGGCGCGCATGAAGGCCAGGGTTTCATCGATGCGATCGGCCAGATGGCTGTATTTCTCGGCCAGGGCCGAATTGGCGATGAAATCCAGGTTCCACTTGTGCACCTGATGCAGGTCGGCAAACCCGCCCTGGGCGAAGGCGCGCAGCAGGTTCAGGGTCGCGGTGGACTGGTGATAGGACTGCAGCAGGCGTTCCGGGTCCGGGACGCGGCTTTTTTCGTCGAAACCGATGCCGTTGACGATGTCGCCACGGTAGGCGGGCAGGGTCACGCCGTTGATGGTTTCGTCGTTGGCCGAACGCGGCTTGGCGAACTGACCGGCCATGCGCCCGACCTTGACCACCGGGCAACCGGCGGCGAAGGTCATGACGATCGCCATTTGCAGCAACACTTTGAAGGTGTCGCGGATTTTCGCGGCGGAGAACTCGGCGAAGCTTTCGGCGCAGTCGCCGCCCTGCAACAGAAACGCGCGGCCCTGGGTCACTTCGGCAAACTGACGGCGCAACTCCCGGGCTTCACCGGCAAACACCAGCGGCGGATAGCTGGCCAGGGTTTGCTCGACCTGCAGCAAATGCGCTGCGTCGGGGTATTGGGGTTGTTGCTGGATCGGCAAGGCGCGCCAGCTGTCAGGGCTCCAGGGTTGGCTCATCACGTTCTCTAGTGTTTACGCACGGGCGCTCATGTTATCAGCAATTAGTGCGTGACCTATTCCCGTCGCTTCGCGGACAATCGCGCCTTTGCCGCTTCATGTTGCGGTGTATTGCGTCACCGTTTGCCAAGTGGCAGACCCGGTGACGATCAGGAGACGAAATGACTGAGGAGCGCGTCGAGCATCTGCTCGCCGAGGTACAGGATGAGTTCGGCGTGATTCGCGTGCTGGAAGTGGCCGATTACCGTTTTCTCGAATTCGGCGATGCCATCGAGCAAAGCTGCGTGTTCACTGCCGATCCGAGCTGGCTGGAGTACGACTACACCCGCGCCATGCTGATCGGCGCGTTGTGCCATGAACAGCCGGAAAGCGCGCTGTTCCTGGGCCTTGGCGCCGGCACGCTGACCCAGGCCTGTCTCAAGTTCCTGCCGCTGGAAGACGTCGAAGCCATCGAGTTGCGCCCCGACGTGCCACGCCTGGCCATCGAATACCTGGGGCTGGATGACGATCCTCGGTTGTACATCCGGGTTGGCGATGCGCTGGAACTGCTCGACACGGCCGAGCCGGCGGACCTGATTTTCGTCGATCTTTACACCGATGTCGGGCCCGGCGTCGGGCATCTGGCCTGGGGGTTTCTGACCGATTGCCAGAAACGCTTGAATCCGGGTGGCTGGCTGGTGATCAATCAGTGGGCGACCGACGATGGTAAACCGCTGGGTGCGGCGTTGTTGCGCGGGCTCTACCACCGCCATTACTGGGAGCTGCCGGTGAAGGAGGGCAATGTGATCCTGATCGTGCCGTCGGAGCTGGATCAGGAACTGGACATGGACGGCTTGATCGCCCGGGCCGAAGGGCTGGCGCCGCGATTGGGGTATTCGTTGACGTCCTTGATCAAGGCGATTCGCCCGGCCACATGATTCGCTGAATGTGCCGGCCCCATCGCGGGCAAGCCCGCTCCCACAGTGACCGTGTCGTTCACAGATTTTGTGTACGGCGCGGAACCTGTGGGAGCGGGCTTGCCCGCGATGGGGTCGGCATGACCGCCACCTGTTTCAAATACCTTTGAATATTCCGGGGCGCCGTTCCACCAAAGACCGCACGCCTTCCTTTGCATCCTCACTCGCCAGCAACTTCTTCACCATCGGCGGCAACGCCTGCGCCGCCGCCGTTTCCCCTTCGTAACGTGCCTGCCTGGCCGACATCAGCGTCGCCTGAACCCCCAGCGGCGCCTGTCGGGCAATGCGCTCGGCCAGTTCAATCGCCCTCGGCAGCAAATCCTCGCTGGCCATCACTTCCTGCACCAGCCCCAGACGCAAGGCGTCATGGGCGTCGAATTCATCGCCGGTCAGTAGCCAGCGCATGGCGTTGCCCCAACCGGCCACTTGATGCAGACGCAGGGTGGCGCCGCCGAACGGGAAGATCCCGCGCTGCACTTCCATCTGGGCGAAACGGGTATTGCTGGCACAGAGGTTGATATCGGCGGCCAGCATCAGCTCGATGCCAATGGTCAGGCAATAACCCTGGGCGGCGACAATCACCGGTTTGCTGACCCTGGGCCCGGCGAACACCCCCCATGGATCACAGCCGCCAGGTGGTGCCTGCCAACCGTTGGCGAGGGCGGCGCTGGCATTGATCAGGTCGAGCCCGGCAGTGAAATGCTCGCCATGGCCGAACACGATCGCCACCCGCGCTTCGCTGTCGGCCTCGAACTCGCCGTAGGCCAGGCTCAGTTCATTGAGCAGATCAAGGTCGAAGGCGTTGCGCTTGGCGACCCGGT
The DNA here is from genome assembly GCF_016651105.1 of Pseudomonas sp. TH15. Lineage (GTDB taxonomy): Bacteria > Pseudomonadota > Gammaproteobacteria > Pseudomonadales > Pseudomonadaceae > Aquipseudomonas. The sequence continues at coordinate 71,397 of NZ_JAEKEL010000002.1, read as the reverse complement.
CCAGGCCGATCAACAGGACATGGCCGCGTCGTTCGCGGCTGACACGGCTGGAAACGGGCTGATTCATGAGGCATTTCCTCGGGCGGGAAGGGGCTGGATGGGGGGTGTCAGACCGAAGGTCTGTGTCACAAGGGTGAACCGTTTTAGCGCCATCGCCAGCAGGGCCGGGCCTTTGAAAAATAGACCGTTGCGCGATTATCCGCAAAGCCTGTGACATAACGGTGTATGCGTCATTTTTCCGACAAATAATGCTCCCTTTTTGGGCGAATTCCGGTATAGTGCGCGCCGGCCTTTAACCGGGCCGCGTTTAGGTAGCGCAATTCCCCGAAGTCAGCTTCGGCTGCACGTCCGCACAGCGGACTCTTCCTTGACGAATCTTTTTCATTCATTCGTTTTCGCAAATCCCCGCCGACAAAGCAGCCAGGGCGACTCTTGAGTCTTACACGGCATGCGCAGCTTTGGAGCATGGGTCTTTGCGGATGCACTTAGAGGCAGACCCATGACCCAGGAAACCGGCGGCTTCGCCGCTTTTAATCTTAATCCGAATATTCTTGCAGCCGTCATCGCGACTGGCTACGAAGAGCCTTCGGCTATTCAGCAGCAATCGATCCCGATCATCATGGCCGGCCACGACATGATTGGCCAGGCGCAAACCGGTACCGGTAAAACCGCCGCGTTCGCTCTGCCAATCCTGCATCGCATCGATCCTGCTAAGCGCGAGCCGCAAGCCCTGATCCTGGCGCCAACCCGTGAGTTGGCGCTGCAAGTAGCAACCGCTTTCGAAACCTACGCCAAGCAAATGCCGGGCGTTACCGTTGTGGCCGTTTACGGCGGCGCCCCTATGGGTCCACAACTGAAAGCAATCCGCAATGGCGCACAGATTGTTGTCGCCACTCCGGGTCGTCTGTGCGACCACCTGCGTCGTGACGAAAAAGTCCTGTCTACCGTGAACCACCTGGTTCTCGACGAGGCGGACGAAATGCTCAAACTGGGTTTCATGGACGACCTCGAAGTTATCTTCAAGGCTCTGCCTCCAACCCGTCAGACCGTATTGTTCTCGGCGACCCTGCCGCAGTCGATCCGTGCCATTGCCGAGCGTCACCTGCGTGATCCGCAGCACGTGAAGATCCAGACCAAGACTCAGACCGTTACCGCGATCGAACAGGCTCACCTGTTGGTTCACGCTGACCAGAAGACCTCGGCTGTATTGAGCCTGCTGGAAGTTGAAGACTTCGACGCCCTGATCATGTTCGTGCGCACCAAGCAAGCGACCCTGGATCTGGCCAGTGCCCTGGAAGCCAAAGGCTACAAAGCCGCTGCGCTGAACGGTGACATTGCTCAGAACCAACGTGAGCGCGTGATCGAATCCCTCAAGGATGGCCGTCTGGACATCGTTGTTGCGACCGACGTAGCTGCTCGTGGTCTGGACGTTCCGCGTATCACTCACGTGTTCAACGTTGACATGCCGTACGACCCGGAATCCTACGTTCACCGTATCGGCCGTACTGGCCGTGCCGGTCGCGAAGGTCGTGCACTGCTGCTGGTGACTCCGCGTGAGCGCCGCATGCTGCAAGTGATCGAGCGTGTAACCGGTCAGAAGGTTGCTGAAGTTCGCCTGCCGGACGCCCAAGCTGTTCTCGATGCTCGCATCAAGAAACTGACCAACAGCCTGTCGCCGCTGGTTGCTGATGCCGAATCGACTCACGGTGATCTGCTGGATCGCCTGACCGCTGACATCGGTTGCACTCCGCGTGCACTGGCTGCTGCTCTGCTGCGCAAGGCCACCAACGCTCAGGCGTTGACCCTGGCTGCGATCGAGAAAGAACGTCCACTGGTGCCGAACAACGCACCGCGCGGCGATCGTCCAGAGCGTACCGGTGATCGTCCGGACCGTGGTGATCGTGAGCGTCGTGCTCCGGTTGCATTGGCTGAAGGTCGTGCTCGTTGCCGTACCGCGCTGGGCGCGCGTGATGGTATCGCTGCCAAGAACCTGCTGGGCGCTATCCTCAACGAGGGTGGCCTGGCTCGCGAAGCAATCGGTCGCATCCAGGTACGTGACAGCTTCAGCCTCGTCGAACTGCCGGAAGATGGTCTGGAAAAACTCCTGACCAAACTGAAGGACACTCGCGTTGCTGGAAAGCAGTTGAAGCTGCGTCGCTACCGCGAAGATTAATCCGCTCTCGGGCTGATTGATCGAACATAAAAAATCCCCGACTGGTTCGGGGATTTTTTTTGCCTGAAAAAAATCGCAGCCTTCGGCAGCGCCCACAGGCGCGTAGCTGCCGAAGGCTGCGATCTTTTGATCTTAACGTTACCCGAAACGATAAATGTCCATGCCTAGCGCCCCCATGGTGAATCCCTGGTGCGCAATCCCGAACTCACCCCCAGCCCCGCGAGCAAAGTACAACGGCAGCAAATGCTCATCACTCGGATGGTTGCGCACAGCGTTCGGCGCCTGCTGGCGATAATCGTGCAACGCCGTTTCATCGTTGGCGGCCAGTTTTTCAATCATCCAGTCACGGAACGCCTTGGCCCACGGCTCGACGCTTTCCGGGCCGGCATGCCAGTCCAGTTCACGCAGGTTGTGGGTGATGCTGCCGGAGCCGATCAGCAACACGCCTTGTTCGCGCAGACTGGCCAGCGCATGACCCACGCGGGTTTGCAGGGCTGGGCCGCCACGGGTTGGCAGTGAGACTTGCACCACCGGAATGTCGGCCTGCGGGTACATCAATGACAACGGCACCCAGACCCCGTGATCGAACGGTCGCTTGGCGTTGATGCGCACAGGCAAGTCATCGGCTTTCAGCAACTCGACCACCTCTGCCGCCAGTTGTGGATTGCCTGGCGCCGGGTATTGCACTTCGAACAAGGCCTTTGGGAAGCCGCCGAAGTCATGCCAGGTTTCAGGCTGCGGGTTACCGCTGACCAGCAGCTCGTTGCTTTCCCAGTGCGCTGACACAATCACGATGGCCTTGGGCTTCGGCATTTCTGCAGCCAAGCGCGCCAGGGCCGGGCCGCTGGCCCCCGGTTCCAGTGCCAGCATCGGCGAACCATGGGATATGTAGAGGCTGGGGAACATGAATGAGCTCCTGAGGGGTAAGATGGCACCATCTTCAGTCAGATCATTGATCTAAATCTAATATAAGTTTTAGCGTCTTTTGATCGAATTTTCGGGATTAATTATGCAGCCGGAGTTTTGGCACAAGCGGTGGACGTCGAATCAGATCGGCTTTCACCTGCCGGAAGTGAATCCATATCTGCAACGGTACTGGCCGCAACTGGGCCTGGAGGAGGGCGCGCGCGTACTGGTGCCCTTATGTGGGAAAAGCCTGGACCTGCTGTGGCTGGCTAAATGTGGTCATGAAGTGTTGGGCGTCGAATTGTCGGAAAAAGCGGTGGAAGACTTTTTCCACGAGCATCAATTTGACCCTGACGTCAGCGACCAAGGCCCCTTCACCGTGTATCGGGCGGGTTCGATCGAGATTTGGTGCGGTGATTTCTTCGCGCTGACCGCTGGCGATGTCGCCGATTGCAGCGCGCTGTACGATCGCGCGGCGTTGATCGCCTTGCCGCCGACGATGCGTGAGCAGTATGCGGCGCATCTCCAAAGCATCTTGCCTGTTGGGTTACAGGGATTATTGATCACGCTGGATTACGATCAGACGCAAATGGCTGGGCCACCCTTCTCGGTTGACGGTGCGCAGGTGCAGCGTTTGTTGGGTTCAACATGGCAGGTAAAGCTGTTAGAGGCGCAGGACGTGTTGGACGATAGCTGGAAATTTGTCCAGGCGGGAGTGACGCGGCTGGAAGAGCGGGTTTATCGGATTTCCGCTGAATAACGTTCGCAGAGCAATAAAAAATGCCCCGACAGGTCGGGGCATTTTTTTGGCCAGGCAATCTGACCGTTTCAGGTATCGCTTTGAACCTTACAACTCTTTAACAGTACGAACCTGATCCTTGTTGATGCGAGTGTGCTTGCCATCCAGCTGTTCGAACTCGTAGAAACCCGACTCGGAATCGAATTTAGGCTGGTCGACGGCCTGGATTTCACGACCGTCATTCAAGGTGATCACTGTTGGCGATGCGCAACCGGCGAGGGTGGCAAGGCCCAGTGCGAGCATGAATGTGGCGAGGGTCCGTTGAGTCATGAGCGTGTCTCCGAATATGAATTCTTTTGGTTACTGAGCTTGTAGACGTATGCAACGCGCGCAAGTTCCTTCTCGTGTCAGTCTGACACAGTGTTATGTGCACTTAACAGTTCGGGGGTGTTCAGGTTGGCCAGGCGAGGGTCATTGTCAGGGCATTGCAGGGCAATGGCGCCGAGCTGGCGCATGATCCGGCCCGGGCTGCGTTCACCCTCGTTCCAGGCGTTTTCGAACGCATCTAAAAGGGCGACGGGGATAACGCACAGCAACGGCTCCCAATGTTCGCCGTGGCGCAGCATTAGCGGCTTGTCCGGATGAAGCCCGGCCGTTTCGCGCATGCTTTGCAGCAGCGCATCATCAATACGCGGCACATCACAGGGCAACACCAGCAGGTGCGGATGGCGGGCGGCCTTCAGGCCAGCACGAATACCGGCCAGAGGCCCAGGGAAATCGGTGTGATCATCAACGACCAATCGGTCGGCGTACGGCGCATATTTTTCCTGGTTTCTGTTGCAGGAGATGATCAGGTCATCGCTGAGTGCACGGGTCTTACGGTGCAGGTGGGCAATCAGCGGTTCGCCATGCCATTCGATCAACCCCTTGTCCTGGCCGCCCATGCGTTGGCCGCGCCCTCCCGCCAGGAGCAGAATGGAACACAGCGACAGCGGTGTATTTGACGTCATGGCAACTCTCCCTGGGGGCGGCAAAAAAATGAGGTGCTGTGATATAACACCGGGCTGTTTCCCCTACAACTGGACGAGCCTATGAAAGCCAAGGCTGATGTACCTTTCGCACCGCTCAACATCGCGGTGCTGACTGTCAGTGATACCCGTACCCTGGAAACCGACACTTCAGGCCAGGTGTTCGTCGACCGCCTGAACGCTGCCGGTCATAACCTCGCGGCGCGGGTGCTGCTTAAAGATGATCTCTACAAAATTCGTGCGCAAGTCGCCACCTGGATTGCCGACGATGTCGTGCAGGTGGTGCTGATCACTGGCGGCACCGGGTTCACCGGCCGCGACAGCACGCCGGAAGCGGTGAGTTGCCTGCTGGATAAACAGGTCGATGGTTTTGGCGAGCTGTTCCGGCAGATTTCGGTGGCAGACATCGGTACCTCGACCGTGCAGTCCCGAGCCCTGGCCGGTCTGGCCAACGGCACGCTGGTGTGCTGCTTGCCGGGCTCGACCAATGCCGTGCGCACTGGTTGGGATGGCATCCTCGCCGAACAACTGGATTCGCGGCACCGTCCGTGCAATTTCGTCCCTCATCTGAAACAGGCGGCACCCTGTGAATCCCGCGGGTAAGCCTGGCAAGACCGGCAGTTTGATGCCAGTCGAAGTGGCGCTCGCGCGTTTGCTGGAAATGGCCGAAGCGGCGCCGATTCGTGAACGTGAACGCCTGCCGCTGGCGCAGGTTCAGGGTCGAGTGTTGGCGGATGATCTGATCTCGACGCTGGATTTACCGCCCTGGCCCAACAGTGCCATGGACGGTTATGCCCTGCGCCTAGCCGATTGGACCGGCGAACCGTTGGTGGTTAGCCAGAGGATTTTTGCTGGCCAGGCACCGCAACCCTTGCAGCCTGGGACTTGCGCACGAATCTTCACCGGCGCGCCGGTGCCCGAGGGTGCGGACTGCGTGGAAATGCAGGAGAACGCTGAGGTTCGGGCAGACGAACGCGTAGTGTTCTCCGAGGCCATGACGGCGGGTCAAAACATTCGTCCGCAAGGCCAGGAAACCACCGTCGGCGAGTTGGTCTTGTCGGCGGGCACGCGTCTTGGACCGATCGAGCAGGGCTTGGCGGCATCACTGGGCTGTGCCGAGCTTGATGTGGTGCGCAAGGTTCGCGTCGCGGTGCTGTCCACCGGCGATGAACTGGTCGAACCCGGTCGGGCCCTGGGCCCGGGGCAGATCTACAACAGTAATCGCGTGTTGCTCTGTAGCTGGTTGCAGCGTTTGGGTTGCGAGGTCATTGACGCCGGCATCCTGGTGGATGATCTGGCCACCACCCGCGAGCGCCTCGGTGCATTGCAGGACGTTGATCTGATTCTTTCGACCGGTGGTGTGTCGGTGGGTGAGGCTGACTTTCTTGGCATTGCGTTGAGAGAGGAGGGCGAACTGGCGCTGTGGAAACTCGCCATCAAGCCCGGGAAGCCGCTGACGTTTGGTCATTTTCGGGGTGTCCCGGTCATTGGGCTGCCCGGCAATCCTGCGTCGACTCTGGTGACCTTCGCCTTGCTGACGCGCCCCTATCTGTTGCGCCGTCAGGGCGTTCAGGACGTTGAGCCGCTGAAGTTTGTGGTGCCTGCAGGGTTCGTCTGGTCTGTGGCAGGTAACCGGCGCGAGTATTTGCGTGGGCGCCTGGATCAGGGGCGTGCCGTTATCTATCGTAATCAAAGCTCGGGTGTCCTGCGCAGCGCGGCGTGGGCCGATGGGCTGGTGGAGGTGCTGGAAGGGCGAACGCTTGTCGAGGGCGACGAAGTGCTGTTCATTCCGCTGAGTGAGCTCCTCAGCTAGTTCGACCGCTGCATGTGCAGGCTCGGAGGTGCCTCCGAAGCCTGCATTCAATCGAACATTCAGCGAGTCATGATCGAAACGAGTTGTTCGAAGCGGCTGTTCGCCACCCATCCAAGCAAGCACAGGATCACGGCTGTGGCGCCCGCCGAATAGGCCAATCGATGTTTGATGGTTCTGACATCGCTGCGGACTTCATCCATGTCCCGGCGAATGTATTTGAGGTGGGTTTCCAGCTCTGTGACACGAGGTTCCATATTCACTTCTCCGGATTTGGTGCTGCTGGTGTGACTGGCACGACTCTCCGCGAGTGGAACAACCGGGCTTCCAGGCATCCTGACTTCTTGACTATGCATTGACGTGTCCGCCTGAAGGCTGCTCGTTAATGCCGTCATTTGAAATATCGAAAGCGTTAAGCGTATATCGACTCATTACTGCACATCCTTGTGTGTTTCAAATTGAAGATTGCTACCGCCAGGGCACGATGTGCCAATGATGGCGCCGGGTCAATTGAGCCGATTCCTCACGTTTTGTAAGAAAATATCCCGCTCTGTAGGACGCGAGGCGCCGAGGCCTGAATTAATTCAAGATCCGCTGACTTTTTTCGGTGCCTGTGAGGTCAACATCTCCCATACGGATTCCAATCATGGGGAGTTATCGCAATGGATGAGCGCAAGGCGCTGTTGATTCTGCATGGCAAGCAGGCACTCAACGAAGACGTGCGCGCGGCCGTCGAAGGCAAGCGCAAGGAGGGCTGGAATCTGGCCGTTCGGCTGACTTGGGAGGCGGGCGACGCCCAGCGTCTGGTGGGTGAAGCGCTGGCAGCGGGTTATACGCAGATCATTGCCGGCGGCGGCGATGGCACCTTGCGCGATATCGCCGAGGCCATGGCAGCGCATTCGAACGAGTCCAGCCTGGTGCTGATGCCATTGGGTACCGCTAATGATTTTGCGCGCGCTGCCGGCATCTCTCTGGAGCCTGCCCGGGCACTGGAGCTTCTGGACAGCGCCCCGGTCTCCATCGACCTGGGCGAGGTAGACGGACAAGTGTTTCTGAATATGGCCACTGGCGGTTTTGGCAGTAATGTCACGGCCAATACGTCGGAGGACCTGAAAAAGGTTCTGGGCGGGGCGGCGTACCTGTTCACCGGTTTATCGCGCTTCAGTGAATTGCATGCGGCCTATGGCGAATTGCAGGGACCGGACTTTTACTGGCGTGGCGAGCTGTTGGCACTGGGTATCGGAAATGGCCGACAGGCCGGTGGTGGTCGTGTGCTGTGCCCGCAAGCGCTGGTTGACGATGGATTGCTGGATATCAGCATTCTGCCAGCGCCGCAGGAGGTGGTAGGCACCTTGAAAAACCTGCTGGCCGATGGCTTCGGCATCGACAACATGTTCGTGCGAGCCCGTTTGCCGTGGGTCGAGATCAAAGTCTCGGAAGGCCTGCACATCAACCTTGATGGTGAGCCTCTGGAGGGGGACAGCTTGCGTTTCGAGGCGCGTGAGGCGGCATTGCGTGTGCATTTGCCGCCTAACTCACCGCTGCTGGGTTCATCGCCGGCTGTCAATCATCCAGGCTGATGATCTGTTCGCGCACGGCAAACAGCACTAGGCCCGCCACGTCGTAGATCTGCAAGCGTTTCATGATCTGCGAGCGGTGGGTTTCGACAGTCTTGATACTCAGGCCCAGACCGTTGGCGATTTCCCGGGTGGATTTGCCGCGAACGATCAGGCGCAGGATTTCCAGCTGACGGGCCGTCAGGTTGTGAGAGTCCGCAATAGTCGGCTGGTTTTTCTGAGTGCGCGTCAGTGCCTGGTTGATCACCGTGTGGGCAATGGCCGGGCTCAGATAGCGCTCGTTGTTGCGCAAGGCGTCCAGTGCGTGTTCGAGCTCGGTGGCCGTGGTGTCCTTGAGCAAATAACCGTGGGCGCCGGACTCCAACGCTTGCATGATCAGTGTCGGGTCGGTGTGCATCGACAGGATCAGTACTTTGCTTTGTGGGCGAACTCTTTTGAGTCGCTGCAAGGCTTCGAGGCCGCCGGTTTCCTTCATGGAAATATCCAGCAGGACGATGTCCGGGGACAGTTGCTCGACCATCTCCAGTAGTTGCGAGCCGTCATTGGCCTCGCCAACGACCGCGTAGCCGGGAATATCCAGCACCAGAGCGCGCACGCCTGCCCGGATAAGCGAGTGGTCATCCACCAGAAGTAAGTTACAAGTCAACGCAGAACCTTATTCGTGCTGGCCCGCTCGAGTGCGCGGGGCGCCCAGGGGAAAAGTGCTTCGATTTGAGTGCCTTTGCCCGGCTCGCTGGTCACGGTCAAGGTCCCGCCCAATTGATCGATCCGTTCCGACATCCCGGCCATTCCGCGCTGCCCTTCACGCGCGGGGTTTACCGCGGGCTCAAAGCCCTGGCCGTCGTCGCTGATCAGCAATGTCAGGCCCTGAGGCAGGCGTTGCAGGCGTACCAATAAATTTCTGGCCTCGGCGTGGCGCAGGATATTGGTCACCGCTTCCTGAGTAATCCGGAAGGCTGCCAGGGCCATTTCTTCAGAGAGCCCGGTCAAGCGCTGATGACACTCCAGGCTCCAGTGCACCGACGTATTGGCCAGGGTCTTGAGCAAGTGTGCCCGCAAACTGGCTTCCAGCCCAAGACTGGTCAGTTGCCGGGGGTTGAGGATAGCCGACACGTCACGCACCTTGGTCAACGTTTCTTCCAGGGTATCGCAGAGCGTCGAGCACTGGTCCTGCAGGTCTTCGGGTAGCCGACGTTTGAGCCATTCGCTTTGAAGTTTCGCTGCCGTCAGTAACTGGCCGATGTCGTCGTGCAACTCCCGGCTGAGCCGATGGCGTTCGTTTTCCTGTACTTCCAGAAGCCGATCGGCCAGCTCTTGTGGCTGAAACTTTATTGATTTGCGCGAGAGGCGATGCCCGACCCAGACGCAGGCAAGTGCTGCCAGATTGAGCACCAGCAGACCCGCCGGCAGTTGAGTGGACAGGCCATAGACCAACAGGCTGCCAAGTGCTGAGCAGGTACATAGCACCAGAGTGAACCGACGCGCGTTTTCTCTGGAAGGTGGCCACGTGGTGATTGACTTGAGGCTGGCGTACATAGCGGATGGAGCCAATGGATGTTCGCTGCGGGAAAATCGGTCAGGGGGGCCTGACGGATCTCTGTCTGAAAAAAACTATTGGGTGAAACAGCGACTTCAAGGGGTGAAACCAGTGGTTGAAATCGGCCTTGAAGTTTATCGAGCCGCTCTCGTCTGGAATCACGACGCCATTAATTGAAGCCAACTAATGGGCGGCATAATACCACTTAAGATACCGTTGGTCGCGTTTGGTATATATGTCCAGACAGTCAGGAATTCAGCTGTTCTGGACGTTAGTTCCATAATGGAAAAAGTGTGGTTATTGTCACGCGAGGATGCCGAAGGTAATTGGCCATTTATTTTTATGGTCAGGTATTACCTGAGTGCTAGAGCAATAGTCCTTGCGCGACAGAAACAATTATTTGTTTAGTGCTGTCGCTGACAGGTAAGAAAGTTTCAATTGCGACAGGTGCGCTCAAGTTATTGAGTCGGGTCTGGGTATTAAGAAAACCAGGCAACGCCTAGTTGGCCGGCAAATCTAAGCTTGCCGTTCCGAGAAGGCCACGAGGGTGAGCGGCTTGGCGTGGGCGGGTGGCTGAAAACGGTTTTGCCCGAGTTGAAAGGCAAACGCCTCAATCAAAGACGCTTGCTCGCTGTCATCGAGGGTCAACTGTCCGGTTTTCTGATCGATGAGTTCAAGTTGCCAGGCCATCAGCGTAAAGCAGTCTTTCAGCGCATCGAGAGCTTGATCGTTCAGGGCCATGTGGTGTTGGGCGTGATTCAACAAGCCATGAATATGCAGCGAAAACTCTGAAACCGCTTCCAGGGCCAGGGCATCGGCCTTGTTCGCCAGCTTCAGGAGGGTGCTGAGCATGCAGTCAATGGCGTCGGTGTCATTGCTGATCAGTTGCAGATGACAGAGACATTCCTCGGATTTAGCCAGGAGTGTTTCAGCCTCGACGAGAAACTCGGGAAGCCGTTGAGCGCCCTCTTTATGGTCGTACGGCATGCTTATCTCCACAACGTCATGTCAGATGAGGGAATGTCGTGCGTGTCGATAATCACGAGTTTTTGCGCGAACGCACCCCGGCAGGCTATTGCGCACGCTGGAGAACTCGAGAGGGTGGAGGGCCACTGACCTGCGATCGCACACAAAAGCCTGACTCCGTTCATGCAATGAGAATGGCGTCACATTAATGGCTATTGGATATTGCGAATATCAGGTTGGGCCTGATTGTTACTAGGGGAATCCCTTACGCAGGGGAACCTAACGTGCAAACCGAGGTCTCGCGTCAGGGAATCAGGTGTGATGAAAATCACCGGGTCAGTAAAGCATGATGTTAATGTGACATCAATGGCTGGGCATGGCATTTTGTCTGAGGGTCAAGGTCCGGCAATAACAGCCGATAACCCTCTTTAGTGAATTCATCAGAACAAGCCCAGGAGTCATTAATGGCCGGCATTCTCGACACGGTAGACCAACGCACGCAACTGGTGGGTGAGAATCGCCTGGAAATTCTCATGTTCCGGTTGGCCGGGCGGCAATTGTTCGCGATCAACGTGTTCAAGGTTCAGGAAGTGCTGCAACTGCCGAAACTGACCCTGATGCCCCAGCGCCATCCGTTTGTCTGCGGTGTGGTCAACCTGCGTGGCCAGACCCTGCCGGTCATCGACTTGTCCCAGGCCATCGGCATGCGTCCACTGGTGCCAAGCCCTACCAGTACCATCATCGTCACCGAGTACAACCGTTCGGTGCAGGCGTTCCTGGTCGGTGGCGTGGACCGCATCGTCAACATGAACTGGGAAGCCATTCTGCCGCCGCCGACCAGCGCCGGTCGCCAGCATTACCTGACCGCCATCAGCAAGGTCGATGACCAGTTGGTGGAGATCATCGACGTGGAAAAAGTCCTCGCCGAAATCGTTCCGTACAACGCCAAGGTGTCCAAGGACAAACTGGATGACCCGGTTCTGGAACGTGCTCGTGGCCGTGAAGTGCTGCTGGTGGACGACTCCAACGTGGCGCTGTCGCAATTGCGCGACACCCTCGGCCAGTTGGGCGTGAAGATGCATATCGCCAGCGACGGCCTGAAAGCCCTGAACATGCTTAAAGCCTGGGCCGATACCGGCGTTGTCATGACCGACAAACTGCTGATGATCTTCACCGATGCGGAAATGCCGGAAATGGACGGCTATCGCCTGACCACCGAAATCCGTAACGATCCGCGCCTGCGTGGCCTTTATGTGGTCCTGCACACCTCGTTGTCCGGCAGTTTCAACGATTCGATGGTCAAGAAAGTCGGTTGCGACAACTTCCTCTCCAAGTTTCAGCCCGACAAACTCGTCGATGTGGTGCGCCAACGCCTGATGCTCGACGAAGTGCCGGCCTGATCACACCCCCTTTGTAGGAGTGAGCCCTGTGGCGAGGGGATTTATCCCCGTTGGGCAGCGAAGCGGCCCCAAATGCAGTTGACTCGTACACCATTTAAACCGCATTTGCTGAATTTGCGACTGCTGCGCAGCCGAACGGGGATAAATCCCCTCGCCACAAGGTCGAGTAGCAGCTGGAATCCAGTGTACGAATTGATCTTTTGATTCGGCGATCAAGCTCGTATAGGGTGGCGTTTTTGCCCACCAGGGAGCTGGCCATGCTGCATCTGAGCGCGCTTTATCGTTATCCGTTGAAATCCGCCAAGGGCGAGACCCTGCAACAGGTCAGCCTCGACAAACTGGGCCTGGACGGGGATCGACGCTGGATGTTGGTGGACGAGGCCAGCGGACGCTTCCTGACCCAGCGCGCAGTGGCGCAGATGAGTCAGCTGTCGGCGCTGTGGAATGCCGACGGTGGCTTGACCCTCAATGCTCCTGGCCACTCACCGATCGATATTGCCTTGCCCGGCAGCGACGCCGAACTGCGTGGCGTAACCATTTGGCGTGACACCCTGCGGGTGCCCGATGCTGGCGACGCGGCCGGTGCCTGGGTCAGCCGATTCATTGGAAAACCAACACGACTGGTACAAGTGCCGCTGGATCGCGCGCGCACCACCGAGGCCGGCTACGGCAAGGATGATGATCAGGTAGCGTTCGCCGATGGTTTCCCGCTATTGCTGATCGGCCAGGCGTCACTGGAAGACTTGTCGAGCAAGGTGGGTCGTCCGCTGGAGATGCTGCGCTTTCGGCCCAATCTGGTGATCGAGGGCAGCGAAGCATTTGCTGAAGACGGCTGGAAGCGCATTCGCATCGGCGACGTCGAGTTCCGGGTGGTCAAGTCGTGCTCGCGCTGCATTCTGACGACGATTGATCCGAAGACCGGTGAGCGCAGCGATGATCGCGAGCCGCTGGCCAGTTTGCAGAAGTATCGCGCAGAGGCGGACGGCGCGATGTTTGGCCAGAACCTGGTCAACGACAGCAATGGTCGACTTGAAGTCGGTATGCCGGTGACCATTCTCGAGTAAAAAGGCTGCAAACGAAAAATGCCCGTGTCGTTAGACACGGGCATTTTTTTTGCTGTGAAACCCAGGGTTTTAGCCGCGGTATTCGCACAGGTAAGCGGTGTCGACGGCCACTTTCAGCTGGAACTTGCTGTTGGCAGGCACATTGAATTGGCTGCCGGCAGCGAAGGTTTCCCAGTCGGTGCTGTCTGGCAGTTTGACGGTCAGGGCGCCGGTCACCACGTGCATGATTTCACGCTGGCTGGTACCGAATTCGTATTCGCCCGGTGCCATGACGCCGATAGTCGCTGGACCTTGTGCGGTGCCAAAGGCGATCGACTTGACGGTGCCGTCGAAGTACTCGTTGACTTTAAACATGGGCGATTCCTCGAAAAGGGCTTAAAAGGGCCGGCCAGTATGCACAACGCCCCTTGCGCCGTCACCTTCCTATATGGGAAGAATCAGCGGTAATAACCGCGCCGTATTGCGTGCGTCTTCCAGTGCCCGATGCTGCTGACCATTGAATTGCATGCCCGCCAGTTGCAGCGCGCCGTTGAGCCCCAGCGGTCGATCCAGTCGACGCGCCTTGGCGAATCGCTGCTTGAGGTTCATGTGCGGCACTTGGCTCAAAAAGCTGTCGAGTTGCAGGCGTTGCCATTCCTGAACCAATTGTTGGCGGTCGTAATCGCCCCAGCTGGCCCAGCCTTCCAAGCGCGAGTGATGCTGGGTGAGCCAGTGCTCGAACGCGTCCCAGACCTCGACCAACGGCTGCGCCGCATCGATGTTGGCCTGGGTGATGTGGGTCAGTTCCCGGCAAAACGGCGTCAGCAAAGGCCGGCGCGTCGGGCGTACGAAACGCTGGAACTGATCCAGTTCTCGACCTTTTCGGTCCACCAGGGTGGCACCGATTTCGATGATTTCCATTTCTGTGACTGGCCAGCCGCCCTCATCGGTGGTGGCTTCCAGATCAATGACCAACCAGTGAGGCATCGCAGGGTTCCTGGTATCCGCGTCCCGATAGGGCTTGAGCGTAGCCAAACCCGGCGGATCCGCCTAGGGGGCGTTCTCAATTAGTTTCCGCGCGTGGAAACTAATTGAGAACGCCCCCTGGCACCTTATTCGACCTCCAACAAAATCTGACGATTTTTAACCTGATCGCCAACCCTGACTTGCAAGCGTTTGAGCACGCCGTCGATCCCGGATTTGAGCGGATGCTCCATTTTCATGGCCTCCAGCACCACCAGCAATTGCCCCTTGCTGACCGTGCTGCCCTCGCTGACCAATACGTCGATGATCGCCCCGTCCATCGGTGCCTTGAGCGTGCCGGAGCCGACGCTAGCCTGGCTGCTGACCGGCAACTGAGTGCGATCCACCAGCCGCAGGCTGCCGGGGCGGGTGAACAGCCAGAGTTGCCCGGCGTCGAGGCGATAGGCGTGACGCTGGCGGATGCCGTCGATTTCCAGGGTGGTCCAACGGCTGTCGCAGTGGATGAGCTTCAATTCGAGCGTCCGGTCGCCGATCCGAAGCCGGAAGGGCGCGTCAGGCACCGCGTTCAGTTCTACGGTCCAGTCCTGGTCCTCTACACCGATGCGATAGTGCAATGGCACGCTGGCGTTGTTGCGCCAACCGGCCAAAGGGGCCGCGTGATGTTGCGCTGATGCCTGATAGAACAGCGCCGCCGCGATGGCCAGTTCTTCGGCGCTCGGGACGTGGGCATGCAGGCAGGGGTGGTCGGCGAAGTGCGTCGGGATAAAACCGGTGCTGAATTCGCCACGGATGAATTGCGGATGCTCCAGCAGGCTGGCGAGCAGGCGTTGATTGCTCTGAATGCCCAGCAGCACGCTGTCCTGCACCGCCCGCAATAACTTACGCCGGGCTTCTTCGCGAGTGGCGCCGTGGGCGATGAGTTTGCCCAGCATCGGATCATAAAAGACGCTGACGTTCTGGCCTTCGATCAGGCCATGGTCGATTCGTACGCCGTGTTGCAGCGCCGGCTCCCAGGCGTCGATATGCCCGGTCTGCGGCAGGAATCCTTGGGCAGGGTCTTCGGCGTACAGGCGCACTTCAATGGCATGCCCATTGAGCTGCACCTGATCCTGACGCAGCGGCAGCGGCAGGCCTTCAGCGACGTGCAGTTGCCAGGCAACCAGGTCCAGGCCGGTGATCAGTTCGGTCACTGGGTGTTCCACCTGCAGTCGGGTATTCATCTCCAGAAAGTAAAACTGCCCGCGAGCATCGAGCAGGAACTCCACCGTGCCAGCGCCCACATAATTCACCGCTCGCCCGGCCTTGAGCGCCGCTTCGCCCATGGCTTGGCGCAGTTCGACGGTCATGACCGGGCAGGGCGCTTCCTCGATGACTTTCTGATGCCGGCGCTGGATTGAACAGTCGCGCTCGCCAAGGTAGATCAGGTTGCCGTGCTGATCACCGAACACCTGAACCTCAACGTGACGCGGATCGATCAGCGCCTGTTCGAGGATCAGCTCATCGCTGCCAAACCCGTGCAGGGCCTCGGAACGTGCGGTGCGCAGTTGCTCCAGCAGATCACCCGCGTCGTGTACCAGGCGCATGCCGCGTCCGCCACCACCGGCGCTGGCCTTGATCATCAGCGGATAGCCGATGCGTTCGGCTTCACGGATCAGGGTCGCGTCGTCCTGTTTGGCACCCTGATAGCCTTTGATGCAGGGAACGCCCGCGTCGATCATGGCGAGTTTTGACAGGCGCTTGCTGCCCATCAGCTCGATGGCTTCGGGGCTCGGGCCGATGAAGGTGATGCTGGCTTGCTGGCAGGCGAGGGCGAAGCCGGCGTTTTCCGAAAGGAAGCCGTAGCCGGGGTGTATCGCATCGGCGCCAGTGCGGCGGGCGGCATCGATGATTGCCGGGATGTTCAGGTACGACTGCTGTACAGGCGCCGGGCCGATGTTCACGGCTTCGTCGGCGATTTGCACGTGCAGGGCATCAGCGTCGGCGTCGCTGAAGACGGCGACCGTGCGGTAGCCCAGGGTCTGGGCGGTGCGCTGGATGCGGCAGGCGATTTCACCGCGGTTGGCGATCAGGATTTTGCTGAATCCGGGCATGGGGCGTTCCCTTTTGTTGTGCGGTGAATGTGATGGCCTCTTCGCGGACAAGCCTCGCTCCTACAAGGTTTGTGAACGACACATAACCCCTGTGGGAGCGAGGCTTGCCCGCGAAGCTTTTAAGAGGCCCACCCCGGTTTACGTTTTTGCACGAATGCCATGGTCCCTTCGATACCCTCGTCCCCGGTCACCGCCTCGCTAAACCACTCGGCCGCCTGATCCAGCAGCGCATCGCAAGTCGGTCCGGCACTTGCCAGCAAGAGCTTTTTGGTCAGCGCATTCGCCCCCGGCGCGCAGCACAACACATGGGCCAGCACTTCATCAAGACGCTCGGCCAGGGCTTGCGCGTCATGCTCGACAAAATGCACCAGGCCCATTCGCCGGGCGTGGGTGCCGTCGAATCGCGCTGCGGTCAGGGCCAGTCTTCGGGTCTGGGTCAGACCGATGCGTTGGACCACGAACGGTGCGATCTGCGCCGGTAGCAGGCCGAGGCTGGTTTCCGGCAAGCCGAACTGCGCTTGATGGTCGGCCAGCGCAACGTCGCTGACACAGGCCAGCCCCAAGCCACCGCCCAACACTGCGCCTTGCAGCACCGTGATCACCACTTGCGGAGCATGTTGCACTTCTTGCAGCAGCGCACCGAACGCTCGATTCAGGTCGCGATAAGCGCTCGGGCCTTGAGCCCGGGCGTTGGCCATGTCCTTGATGTCGCCGCCCGCGCAGAAGTGTCCGCCGGCACCGCCGATCACCAAGGCGCGAACGGTTCGGTCCTCGCTCACCGCCGCCAGCACCGCGCGCAGTTCGGCGACCATCTGCAAGCTCATGGCGTTGCGGCTTTCCGGGCGATTGAGAGTGATGTGCAGCACGCCATTGTGGGACTCGAGCAGCAGTGTCTGGCAAACCGGCAGGCTGTTCATTTCTTTTTCCCGGGCAGGGTGCCCATGAGTTTGCAGATGATCCCGAGCATGATTTCGTCAGAGCCGCCGCCGATCGACACCAGCCGCACGTCGCGGTAGGCCCGGGCTACCGGGTTGTCCCACATGAAACCCATGCCGCCCCAATATTGCAGGCAGCTGTCGCTGACTTCCCGGCCGAGCCGGCCAGCCTTGAGTTTGGCCATCGAAGCCAGGCGCGTGACGTCCTGACCTTTGATGTACTGCTCGGTCGCCTGATAAACCAGCGCCCGCAGGCATTCGATTTCGGTTTGCAGCTCAGCCAGGCGAAAGTGAATGACCTGGTTGTCGATCAGCGCATTGCCAAAGGTTTTGCGCTCCTTGCAGTACTCGATGGTGCTATCGACGCAGTACTCCAGGCCTTTGATCATGTTCGCCGCGCCGAACAAGCGTTCCTCCTGGAACTGCAACATCTGCATCATGAAACCCGCGCCTTCATGGCCGATGCGATTGCGTTGCGGCACGCGTACGTTGTCGAAAAACACCTGGGCGGTTTCCGAACTGCGCATGCCGAGCTTGTCCAGGTGCGAACTGAGGCTGATCCCGGGTGCATTCATCGGCACCATGATCAGCGACTTGTTGATGTGTGGTTTATCGTCCGAGGTGTTGGCCAGCAGGCAGATGAAATCAGCACTCGGTGAGTTGGTGATCCACATCTTGCTGCCGTTGATTACGTAGTCGTCGCCATCCTTTCGGGCGGTGGTTTTCAACCCGGCGACATCGGAACCGGCGCCGACTTCCGAGACGCCGATGCAGCCGACTTGTTCGCCGGTGATCGCCGGGCGCAGGAACTCTTCACGCAGTTCATCGGAGCCGAAGCGGGCGAGGGCCGGGGTGCACATGTCGGTCTGCACGCCGATGGACATCGGGACCCCGCCGCAATGGATGGTGCCGAACTCTTCGGCGGCGACGATCGAATAGCTGTAGTCGAGGCCCATGCCACCGAATTTTTCCGGTTTGGAGATGCCCAGCAGGCCAAGATCGCCAGCCTTGCGGAAGATCTCGTGGATCGGAAAGCGCCCGGATTTTTCCCATTCCTTGACGTGCGGGTTGATCTCGTGATCGACGAATTGGCGAACGGTACGGCGCAGGGCTTCGTGTTCCGGGGTGAAGATCATTGTTATTGTTCTCCGAGAGGTCCGAGGCGGTCAGAACCGGCTGACGCCGAAGCTGTTGGGTTGCAGGTTGCGCATGTCCGCTTCTTGGCAGATATCCAGCAAATACCCGAGCAAGGTGCGGGTATCCCGCGGATCGATCAGCCCGTCGTCCCACAAACTGGCGCTGCCGTAGAGCGCGGTGGATTGGCTGTCGAGTTTTTGCGCGGTGACTTGCTCCAGCATGTCGAGCATTTTCGGGTCCGGCACCAGGCCATCCTTGAGCTGCTTGGCCTCGGTGACGATCCGCAGCACCTTGCCGGCCTGAGCGCCACCCATGACTGCAGTGCGGCTGTTGGGCCAGGCGAAGATGAACCGCGGATCGAGGCCACGGCCGCACATCGCGTAGTTGCCGGCACCGTAGGAGCCACCGACGACGATGGTCAGTTTCGGCACTCGGGCGTTGGCCACCGCTTGAATCATCTTCGCGCCGTGCTTGATCACCCCTTGCTGTTCCGATTCGGTGCCGACCATAAACCCCGTGGTGTTGTGGAAAAACAGCAGCGGCGTCTGGCTCTGGTCGCAGAGCTGAATAAACTGCGCCGCTTTGCTCGCACCCTTGGGCGTGATCGGACCGTTGTTACCGATAAAGCCGCAGGCGCGGCCCTGAATGTGCAGGTGGCCGCAAACAGTCTGCTGATCGAACTCTCCCTTGAATTCGAGGAAGTTCGAGCCGTCAGCAATCCGGGCGATGATTTCACGCACGTCGTAGGGTTTTTTCGGATCATCCGGGATCAGCCCCAGCAGTTCGTTGATGGGGTAGAGCGGTTCTTTCCACTGACGTTCGGGTAACCATTGCAGTTGATCGTTCCACGGCAACAGACTGAGAATTTCGCGCACCTGGCGCACGCCGTCGGCATCGTTCTCGGCCAGGTATTCGGCGGTGCCGGCGGTTTGCGCGTGCATCTCGGCGCCACCCAGTTCCTCATCGCTGGCGACTTCACCGGTGGCGGCCTTGAGCAGCGGCGGGCCGGCGAGAAACAGCTTGGCTTTGCCGCGCACCACCACCACGTAATCCGACAACCCCGGCTGATAGGCACCGCCCGCCGTGGCCGAGCCGTGGACCACGGTGATCTGCGGTAAACCCATGGCCGACATCCGCGCCTGATTGGCAAAGCTGCGGGCGCCTTCGACGAAAATCTCGGCGGCATAATTGAGGTTGGCGCCACCGCTCTCGGCGAGGGTGATCACCGGCAGTTTGTTTTCCATGGCGATCTGTTGCAGGCGCAGGGACTTTTTCAAACCGCTGGGGGAAATGGTCCCGCCCTTGATCGCACTGTTGTTCGCCACCACCAGCACCCGCACGCCGGAGACGTAGCCGATCCCGGCAATCAAGCCGCCGCCGGCGGAACTGCCGTCCTTGTCGTCGTGCAATTTGTAGCCGGCCAGGCTCGCCAGTTCGAGGAACGGTGCACCGGGGTCGAGCAGCAGATTGAGGCGCTCACGGGGCAGCAACTGCCCGCGTTTGTCGAATTTTGCCTTGGCTTCGGCGGCCTTGTTCAGCAGGTTTTGTTCGAGCTGGCGGACGTGCTCGATGCCGACCAGCATCGCCGCTCGATTGCGGGCGAACTGTTCACTGAAAGGGTCGATTTGCGACTGGATAACCGGCATGGCTTATTCCTTGTCCTTGAGCACGTCCGGCAAATACGCCCGGTGAAAGCCGTTATACGATTCGCTGTTTTGTGCCTTGTGGATCGGCCACGCCCGACCGCCAAGGCTCGCGGCACCGTCGATGCGCAAGGTGCTGCCGCTGACAAACGCCGCTGCGGGGCTGAGTAGAAAAACAATCGCTGCACTGACTTCCGATTCGGTGCCGATGCGCTTGAGTGGCACATGTTCGCGCAGGGTCGGAATCACGGCCTTGAACGCGCCTTCGTAAGTGTCCATGCCGCTGGACGCGATCCAGCCCGGCGCCACGGCGTTGACCCGCACCCCGGCATAACCCCATTCGAACGCAGCAGTCTTGGTCAGATTGTCCATGCCCGAGCGCGCCGCGCCCGAGTGGCCCATGCCGGGCATGCCGCCCCACATGTCGGCGAGCATGTTGACGATGCTGCCGCCGTGCTTGCTCATGGACTGGTTGAAGACTTCTCGGGCCATCAGGAAACCGCCCACCAGATTGGTGCGCATCACGGTTTCGAAACCCTTCTGGTTGATCGAGGCCAAGGCCGACGGGAACTGCCCGCCGGCATTGTTGACCAGGCCGTGAATCGGTCCGTATTGGCGGATCAACTCACTGACCAGATGCTTGACCGCGTCTTCCTCACGAATGTCGCAGACCTTCCAGTCAGCCTTGCCACCGTCTTCGATAATCTCGATGGCAACGCTTTTGAGTTTCTCGGCCTTGCGTCCCACCAGCAGCACATGGGCGCCGAGCGCTGCCAGTTCGTGGGCGGTGCAACGGCCAATGCCGCTGCCGCCGCCGGTGACAATGATGGTCTGGCCAGCGAACAGGTCGGGTTTGAAAATCGAGTCGTAAGCCATGGCAGCGGTCCTCTAATTGACCTGGTCGGCGATGCTCTGGGGCACCGGAATCTGGATCTCCAGCAGTTGCTGGGCGAAGGCCTTGCCTTGCGGGTCGATCCGCAGACTGGCCACGCCACCACCGCCGAGGGCGTTTTCCAGCAGAAAATTCAAACTGTGGGTGCCGGGCAGGTACCAGCGCCCGACACGTCCGTGGACCGGGTCGAGCACGTGGCTCATCCAGTCGACGATCACCGCCGGCGTCAGTGCCTCGGCGATCCATGGCAGGTATTCGGGCTTGCGCGGCAGCACGCCGATGTTGCTGTGGTTGCCCTTGTCACCGGAGCGCGCCACAGCCAGTTTCACCAACGGCACACTGGCGTCGGCACGTCCTTGCGGTTTTGGTGGCGCCTGAGCAATCGGCAAATCTGCGCTGTCCAGAACAGCCAAAGCGGGCAGGGCACAAGGATGGCGCTCACCGGCCATATCGATCTGCAAGGTGCAGGTACTTTTGTCGATCAGGAACGAAAACAGCCGGATCAGCGGATACACCGTCGGACGCCCGCCGACGATCCCGGTAAGCCCCGGTGCCATGCCAGTGGCGGCCTGGGCGATTTCCCGGGAAAACACAATCAACGCTTGTTTGCTTGGATGGCGCACGGCGAGTTTGATCACCACTTCGCGG
Source organism: Pseudomonas sp. TH15 (assembly GCF_016651105.1). Classification (GTDB taxonomy): domain Bacteria; phylum Pseudomonadota; class Gammaproteobacteria; order Pseudomonadales; family Pseudomonadaceae; genus Aquipseudomonas. The sequence continues at coordinate 49,889 of NZ_JAEKEL010000002.1, read as the reverse complement.
CTGTCCTGGCGCTGGCCGTGGGGCCCGTAGGTGGCCTCGGTGCCGAGCAGTTCGATGTTCACTTCGCTGTAGGGTGCCCAGCCGCGCTGGCTGAAGATCTCTGAAGTCTTGTTGATGATCGCTTCGCTGACACGCCGGGCCTTGTCCACCGCATCGATCCCGGCGATCAGGCAACTGGCGGTGCAGCGGAAACCGTCCGGGTAAGTGGCGCTGACCTTGTACTGATCGGTGGGCGGCAAGCCTTTGGCGCCGTGCACCTGAACCGCATTTTTACCCTGTTGCTGAAGTTTGACCTGACTGAAGTCGCAGACCACGTCCGGTAGCAGATAGGCCCGCGGGTCGCCGATTTCATAGAGCATCTGTTCGCCGACGGTCAGTGGCGTGACCAGCCCACCGGAGCCTTCGGGTTTACTGACGATGAACTGGCTGTCGGCGCTGACTTCGACGATGGGGAAACCGATGTGCTCGTAGTCCGGCACCTCGCGCCAATCGGTGAAGTTGCCGCCGGTGCACTGGGCGCCGCATTCGATGATGTGCCCGGCCAGTGCGGCCTGGGCCAGTTTGTCGTAGTCGTGCCAGGACCAGCCGAATTCATGTACCAGCGCAGCGCTGACCACGGCGCTGTCGACCACCCGCCCGGTGATGACGATATCGGCGCCCAGGCGCAGGGCTTCGACGATGCCCGGCGCGCCGAGGTAAGCGTTGGTCGACACACACATCGGCGGCAATGGCGCGTCGCTGAACATTTCGTGAATGCCTTGACTGCTCAGCTGTTTGAATTGCGGTTGCAGGTCATCACCCAACAGCACGGCGATTTTCAGCGCCACACCGGCCTTGTCGCACGCCGCTTGCAGGGCTGCCGCGCAGGCTTGCGGATTAACCCCGCCGGCATTGCTGATGACGCGAATTTTATGTTCGGCGAGTTGAGTGAGGAGGGGGCTGAGCACTTCAATGAAGTCACTGGCGTAACCGGCCTGGGGATCTTTCATCCGTGCGCCGGCCATGATCGACAGGGTGATCTCGGCCAAATAATCGAACACCAGGTAGTCCAGGCGCCCGCCTTGCACCAGTTGCGCGGCGGCGGTTGAGGTGTCGCCCCAGAAGGCACTGGCACAACCGATGCGGATAGTTTTTGGCACGGTCAACTCCATGGTCATGTCCGACAGAAGTGGCTTGAGACTACCAAGCAAGCGCTTGGTTTGTAAACGCCTGAAATATCTTCTTCCCAAGCGCTTGCTTGGTCGCCCCGCCCAGCTTAAATTGCCCGCGCAACCCCGCTGTTTTAACGGCGAGTAGCGTATTTGACTGAACGACTGTAGGAGAGAACGGGTGGACGAGCAAAAAGCCCTGAGGGTGATGCGCGAATTGGTCGATAACGGCCAATTGACCGACCCGGACAGCGCCCGTGGCAAACTGCTGCAAGTGGCGGCTCACCTGTTCCGCAACAAAGGCTTTGAACGCACCACCGTGCGCGACCTGGCCGGCGCGGTGGGCATTCAGTCGGGCAGTATTTTTCATCACTTCAAAAGCAAGGACGAGATCCTGCGCGCCGTGATGGAGGAAACCATTCGCTACAACACCGCGCTGATGCGCGCCGCCCTGGCCGACGCGGCCAACGTGCGTGAACGGGTGCTGGCGCTGATTCGTTGCGAGTTGCAGTCGATCATGGGCGGTAGCGGCGAAGCCATGGCGGTGCTGGTCTACGAATGGCGGTCGTTATCCGAAGAAGGGCAGGCCCAGGTACTGGCGCTGCGGGACATTTATGAAGACATCTGGTTGCATGTGCTGGGTGAGGCCAAGGACGCCGGTTTTATTCGCGGTGATGTGTTCATCACTCGACGGTTCCTGACGGGCGCCTTGTCCTGGACCACCACCTGGTTTCGCGCCGGTGGCAGCATGAGCCTTGATCAATTGGCTGATGAAGCGTTGATTCTGGTGCTTGAGGAGAAGCCATGAGACGTCTATCTCAACAATAAACTGGATAAACAGGCGAAACCGCCTAGCTTGAATGAATTGATGGGTATTTTTTTTCGGGGAGTGGGTTTTTTTGATGTCTTCGCCAATTTGGACGGTCTCGCGGTTATTGCTGACGGCACTTGCGGTGGTCTGGGTAATGCCTTCCCAGGCTGCGCAACAGGTGCGGGTCGGTGCGGCGCATTTCCCGCCTTACACCGTGCGCCCGGAGTCCGGGGCCGACACCGGTCTGCTGCCGCAACTGGTCGAAGCCTTGAACCAGTTGCAAACCGATTACCAGTTTGTACTGGTGCCCACTTCCATTCCCCGGCGTTTCGGTGATTTCAAGCAAGGTCGCGTCGACATGGCGATCTTCGAGAACCCGGATTGGGGCTGGAAGGACATTCCTCACACTACCGTCGACATGGGTCTGGAAGACGCCGAGATTTTCGTTGCGCAACGCGAACCTGATCGTCGTGAAAGTTACTTTGCCGACCTCGCCGGCAAGCGCCTGGCCCTGTTCAGCGGTTATCACTACGAATTCGCCAACTTCAATGCCGACCCGAAATTCCTCGCGCAGAACTACAACGCCACGCTGACCTATTCCCACGACAGCAACCTGCTGATGGTGCTGCGCGGGCGCGCGGACATTGCCTTGGTGACGCGCTCTTACCTGTTCGATTACCTGCTGCGCAACGAGAAGGTCGCCGATCAGTTGCTGGTGTCCCAGCGCATCGATCAGGTCTATCACCATTACGCACTGCTCAGTCCGGCTGCACCGATCAGTGGCCCGGCGTTTAGCAAGTTGTTGCAAGGCTTGCGCGATAACGGCCAGATGCTGAAGATTTTCGAGCCGTACAAGATAGCGGTAGTGCCGGTGCCTCGTCATTGAGGCACTGATTTCTCCTCGAAGCCTAAATTTCTCCTCTCGGCTCACGTCCCATCGTTGAACTGTCGACGATTACTGTGAGCCCGACCCATGTCCAATCTGAATGACCTGACTACCCTGGCCTTGCCGTCAGGGCGCAGTCTTGTAGCCGATGAAACCGAAAGCCGCCTGAGCCTCAGCCTGGAAGGGCAGCCGCTGATCCGCTTGCGTCTGAGCCGCGAGCCCAAGTTGCACATCGAAGTCGATGAGCGCTTTGGTTTGCCTGCCAGTCAGGCGTTCTGGGCCGCTTGCTATTGGTTGTTTGCCCGTGACCCGGGCTGCCAGCAGTTGACCTGGCGTCTGGATGAAGCACCGACCGAAGCCTTGCTCAGCGGTTTGCTGATCCCGACGGACGTGGTTGGCGAGTATCGCTGTGAGCGCACCTTGTTCTGGCAGTTGCCGCAGCCGTGGTTGGGGCAATCACTGACCGGCAGCTATCCGCAGCAGATGGTCATCAGCGGTGGCAAGCGTCATCCATTACGCCCGGCCAAACCACGTGGCGAGGTCTATCGACGTTTCGATGCGCGACTCGGTGCGTGGGTTTCCTTGCGTACAGTGGAAATCGAAAATGACCTGACGCGGTTTAATCGCTGGCAGAACAGCCCGCGGGTGGCGAGTTTCTGGGAAGAAGAGGGCAGCCTCGAGAAGCATCGCGAGTACCTGAGCAAACTCGATGCCGACCCGCACACCTTGACGCTGATCGGTTGTTTTGATGATCAGCCATTCGCTTACTTTGAAGCCTACTGGGCCAAGGAAGATCGCATCGCGCCGTTCTACGACGCCGGCGATTACGACCGCGGCATTCACATGCTGGTGGGGGAAGACGCGCATCGCGGCCCGCATAAAGTCGCGAGTTGGTTATCGGCGCTGGTGCATTACCTGTTTCTCGACGATCCACGCACCCAGCGCGTGGTTGCCGAGCCTCGCGCCGACAACGCGAAGATGATCGGGTATATGCACAACCAGTGTTTCCACTGCGAAAAAGAGTTCGACTTCCCGCACAAGCGCGCGGCGTTGATGGTGTTGGGGCGTGAGCGGTTTTTTGATCGGTGCAAATTGGCGTGAGGTGTAGGACTCAAGATCCGTTGCGATCTTGAGTCCGCCATCGCGAGCAGGCTCGCTCCCACAGGGATTGCGCTGAACCTGTGGGAGCGAGCTTGCTCGCGATTGGGGGCGATGAAATTTCGGATCTTACCGACGGGCAAACGTATCCGCACGACTGCCCGACACTTTGCGGCAGTGCACCAACGCATCCCGAATCATGAAATTCACCAGGGTCGGCGAGACGCCGAGTTCCTTGGCGATGTCCTTTTGCGGCACGCCGTGCAGGCGGTACATCTCGAAGGCGTAGCGCGTGCGGCTCGGCAGTTCGGTCAGCGCGTCGGCGATGTGTTCCAGGGTCGAGAAGTTGATGTGCGAGGTTTCCGGCGAAGCGCCCTGAATCACCACGTTCAGACCTTCTTCTTCTGGGCCCGAGTACTTCAGCTCCAGCGCCTGTTTGCGGTAGTGGTCGATCGCCAGGTTACGCACGATCTGGAACAGGTAGCTCAGCTGGGCCTTGAACGAAGAGGTGATCTGCGGCGCCGATTGCAGCCGGAAGAACGCGTCTTGCACCACGTCTTCAGCCCGCGACCGGCAGCCGGTAATGCGGGCTGCAATTTTGACCAGAATCAGTCGGTTGTCGACAAAGGCCTGAAGTAGCGGTGAATCGCACCTGCCTGTGGATACTTGTTCCGTCATGGAAATCACCTTGCTGCAAATAGGGTTGTGGGACGACAAGCGTTTCGGAGCCGTCCTACACATCGAGCGCCAAATTATGTTGAATGATAATGATTGTCAATTGAGAAAGAGAATTAATGCTCCACAAAAGTGCAGAGTGCGAACTGCGACACGCAGGCAAGCCCGGCCCGGTTGGGTTCAAGCCTGCGGACTAATTATTTAAAGACATCAATCGTTCTCATTGGTGAATGGGTCCGGATACGTTCCGGCCACAACAGCATTCTCAAGCCTTGCGCGGTCGGCGAAGACCGCGTCCTGCACGCCCTCTAAATGAGCGTGACGTACGAAAACCGATTTCAACTTGCAAGCCGAATTCAGGCAGGAAACCTCATGACCGACGCGTTCGAACTCCCCAGCACACTGGTCCAAGCCCTTCAGTGCCGCGCGGCCCTGACGCCGGACCGCGTGGCTTTGCGGTTTCTCGCTGAAACCCCGGATCAGGCCGTAGTGCTCAGTTATCGCGAGCTGGATCAGCGGGCGCGGACGATTGCCGGCGCGTTGCAGGCTGAGGCTGCATTGGGTGATCGCGCGGTGCTGCTGTTTCCCAGCGGCCCGGATTACGTCGCGGCGTTTTTTGGTTGCCTGTATGCCGGAGTGATTGCGGTGCCGGCCTATCCGCCGGAGTCGACCAAGCGTCATCACCAGGAACGTCTGCTGTCGATCATCAGCGATGCCGAGCCGCGCTTGCTGCTGACCAGCGTCGGCCTGCGCGATGCCTTGCTGCAAATCGACGGGGCGCCACCGTTGCTCTGCGTCGATACCCTCGACGCTGCGCTGGCTGATGGTTGGATTGCGCCGGACCTTGAAGACGACCACATCGCCTTCCTGCAATACACCTCCGGTTCCACCGCGTTGCCTAAAGGTGTGCAAGTCAGCCACGGCAATCTGGTGGCCAATGAACTGCTGATCCGCCATGGCTTCGGCATTGATCTGAATCCGGACGATGTGATCGTCAGCTGGTTGCCGCTGTACCACGACATGGGCCTGATTGGCGGCCTGTTGCAGCCGGTTTTCAGTGGCGTGCCATGCGTGTTGATGTCGCCGGCCTACTTCCTCGGCCGGCCGTTGCGCTGGCTCGAAGCGATCAGCGAATACGGCGGCACCATCAGCGGCGGGCCGGACTTTGCCTATCGGCTGTGCAGCGAGCGGGTCAGCGAATCGGCGCTGGAACGCCTCGACCTGAGCGGCTGGCGCGTGGCGTATTCCGGGTCCGAGCCGATTCGTCTTGATACGCTGGAACGCTTCGCCGAGAAGTTCGCGACGTGCGGCTTCACCCCGGACAGCTTCATGGCGTCTTACGGTTTGGCGGAAGCCACGCTGTTCGTGGCCGGCACGCCTCGCGGTCAAGGCATCGGTAACCTGAAGGTGGACGATCAGGCCTTGGCACAAAACCGTGCCGAACCGGGCGAGGGCGCAGCGATCATGAGTTGCGGCGTCAGCCAGCCGGATCACGCGGTGCTAATCATCGATCCGCTTGTGCTCACCGAACTGGCGGATAACGCCGTTGGCGAAGTCTGGGCCACCGGGCCGAGCATCGCCCACGGCTACTGGCGCAACCCCGAGGCCAGCGCCAAAACCTTCGTTCAGTATGCCGGCCGCACCTGGCTGCGCACCGGTGACCTGGGCTTTATGCGTGACGATGAACTGTTTATCACCGGGCGCCTGAAAGACATGCTGATCGTTCGCGGCCACAACCTGTATCCGCAAGACATCGAGCGAACCATCGAGCGCGAAGTGGAAGTGGTGCGCAAAGGTCGCGTCGCTGCATTCGCCGTCAATATCGACGGCCAGGAAGGCATCGGCATTGCTGCGGAAATCAGCCGCAGCGTGCAGAAAATCCTCCCGCCCGAGGCGCTGATCAAAGCCATCCGCCAAGCGGTGGCCGAGGCGTATCAGGAAGCGCCGAGCGTGGTGGTGCTGCTCAATCCGGGTGCGTTGCCGAAGACCTCCAGCGGCAAACTGCAACGCTCGGCGTGCCGCAATCGTCTGGCGGACGGCAGCCTCGACAGCTATGCGTTGTTCCCGTCGGCAAACATTGAAAGCGAGTCCTCAGCGCAATCCGCTTCCGAGATGCAAAGCCTGATCTCGAAGATCTGGTGCGAGCAACTCTGCGTCAAACAGGTCAACGCCGACGACCACTTCTTCCTGCTCGGCGGTAACTCCATCGCCGCCACCCAAGTGGTTGCGCGTTTGCGTGAAGAACTCGGCCTGGAGCTGAACCTGCGCCTGCTGTTCGAGGCCCCGACCCTCGGCGCCTTCGCTGATGCTGTCGCTCGACTGCAACAGGACGGCGGCCTCGCCCAAGGCACGATCACCGCGTTGTCGCGCACCGAAGCGATGCCGCAATCCCTGGCGCAAAACCGTCTGTGGATCACCTGGCAACTTGATTCGCAGAGCAGCGCCTACAACATTCCCGGCGCCTTGCGTCTGCGTGGCGAGCTGGACGAAGACGCGCTGCGTGCCAGTTTCCAACAGTTGATCGAACGCCACGAATCCCTGCGCACGCGCTTCTTCGAGCGTGCCGGCGTGGCGCTGCAAAAGGTCGATGCGGCCGGTGAATTCAACCTGCAATTGATCGACATCAGCGACCTGCCCGCTGCCGAACGAGAGGCTCGTGCGCAACAAATTCGTGAGGACGAAGCGCACACCCAGTTCGACCTGGAAAAAGGCCCGCTGCTGTGGGTAACCCTGGTGCGCCTCGACGACGAGGACCATCAGTTGCTGGTGACGATGCACCACATCATCGCCGACGGCTGGTCGCTGAACGTATTGATCGACGAGTTCTCGCGCCTGTACGCAGCGGCATCCCAAGGGCAAAAAGCGACCCTCCCGGCATTGCCGACTCAATACGCCGACTACGGCAGTTGGCAGCGCCAATGGCTGGCGCAAGGCGAGGGCGAGCGGCAACTGGCCTACTGGAAAAACCAGTTGGGCGATGAATATCCGGTGCTGAACCTGGCCACCGATCATCCACGTTCCGCGCAACAGACACACAGCGCCGCGCGGCATACCGTGCGTTTGGGCGTGAGCTTGAGCGAGGCGATCCGCCAGACTGCCCAGGCCCACGAAGCCACGCCATTCATGCTGTTGCTCAGTGCGTTCCAAAGTCTGCTGCACCGCTACAGCGGCCAGCGTGACATTCGCATTGGCGTGCCGAACGCCAACCGTCCGCGCCTGGAAACCCAAGGGCTGATCGGCTTCTTCATCAACACCCAGGTTCTGCGCGCCGAGGTTGATTCACGGCTGCCATTCGTTAAGCTGCTGGCGCAAACCCGCCAAGCCGCGTTGGGCGCGCAAGCCCATCAGGACCTGCCGTTCGAGCAACTGCTCGAAGCCTTCGCGCAAGCTCGGGAATCCGGTTTGTTCCAGGTCATGTTCAACCACCAGCAACGGGACTTGGGCGCACTGCGCCGTTTGCCGGGACTGCTGGCCGAAGAATTGCCGTGGCACAGCCGCGAAGCCAAGTTCGACCTGCAATTGCACAGCGAAGAAGACCGAAATGGTCGGCTGAGCCTGTCCTTCGATTACGCCAGCGAACTGTTCGATGCCGCGACCATCGAGCGTCTGGCCGAGCACTTCACTAACCTGCTGCGTGAAGTCTGCGAGCAACCGCAGCGTGCTGTCGGTGATCTGCAAATGCTCAATGCCATTGAGCACGATCAGCACACAGACTGGAGCGTCGCCCCGTGCGCCAAGGCTGAGCAATGGCTGCCAGAGCTGCTCAATGAACAACTGCGCCAGACCCCGGAACGCAACGCGCTGATCTGGGATGGCGGTCAACTGGACTTCGCCGAATTGCACGCCCAGGCCAACCGTCTGGCCCATTACCTGCGCGACAAAGGTGTCGGCCCGGATGTGTGCGTGGCCATCGCCGCCGAGCGTTCGCCGCAGCTGTTGATCGGCCTGCTGGCGATCATCAAGGCCGGCGGCGCCTACGTGCCGCTGGACCCGGATTACCCGGCTGATCGCCTGGCCTACATGCTCAGCGACAGCGGCGTCGAATTACTGCTGACCCAGACCGAATTGCTCGACCGCTTGCCAGCGACCGACGGCGTCAGCGTGATCGCCATGGACGCTCTGCACCTGGAGAACTGGCCGAGCCAGGCACCGGGCCTGCACCTGCACGGCGACAACCTGGCCTACGTGATTTACACCTCGGGCTCCACCGGTCAGCCGAAAGGGGTCGGCAACACCCACGCGGCCCTCGCTGAACGCCTGCAATGGATGCAGACCACTTATCGTCTGAATGAAACCGATGTGCTGATGCAAAAAGCGCCAATCAGTTTCGACGTGTCGGTGTGGGAGTGCTTCTGGCCGTTGATCACAGGCGCGCGTTTGCTGATTGCCGGGCCCGGCGAACACCGCGACCCACATCGCATTGCGCAACTGGTTCAGCAGTATGGCGTGACCACGCTGCACTTCGTCCCACCACTGTTGGCGCTGTTTATCGAAGAGCCACTGACCGCCGAATGCACCAGCCTGCGCCGGGTGTTCTCCGGCGGCGAAGCCTTGCCCGCCGAACTGCGCAACCGCGTACTTGAGCAACTGCCAGCGGTGCAATTGCATAACCGTTACGGCCCGACCGAAACCGCGATCAACGTCACCCATTGGCATTGCACCAGCGCCGATGGGGAGCGCTCGCCGATTGGCCGGCCGTTGGGCAACGTGGTCTGCCGCGTGCTCGATAACGACCTCAATCCTGTACCGGCTGGCGTGCCGGGAGAGCTGTGCATCAGCGGTATCGGCCTGGCCCGAGGCTACCTCGGTCGTCCGTCCCTGACTGCCGAACGTTTTGTCGTCGATCCATTGGGCGAGCAGGGCGCGCGGCTGTACCGCACCGGCGACCGGGCACGCTGGACAACTGATGGCGTGATCGAATACCTCGGGCGCCTCGATCAGCAGGTCAAACTGCGTGGCTTCCGGGTTGAGCCGGAAGAAATCGAAGCACGCCTGCTGGCTCAGGACGGCGTCGCTCAAGCTGTGGTGCTGGTGCGCGAAACAGCCGCTGGCGGGCAGTTGATCGGTTACTACACCACCACCGATTCCTCGGAAGACATCGATGTGCAAAATCAGCGCCTGAACACTGCGCTGGTTGCCGAGCTGCCGGAATACATGGTCCCGGCGCAACTGATGCGTCTGGATGAAATGCCGTTGAGCCCGAGCGGTAAACTCGATCGCCGCGCCTTGCCGGAACCGCAGTGGCAGGTTCGTGAACACGTCGAACCGGTCAGCGCACTTGAGCAACAAATCGCCTGCATCTGGCGCCAAGTATTGGGCCAAAACCAGATCGGTCTGCGCGACGATTTCTTCGCCCTCGGCGGTCATTCGCTGTTGGCCACACAAATCATTTCCCGCACCCGTCAAACCTGCGACGTCGAATTGCCGCTGCGGGCGCTGTTCGAAAACAGTGAGCTGGGGGCGTTCGCCGAACAGGTCCGGTTGATCCAGGCCAGCGGTAAAACCAACCAGCAGCCGCCGATCGAGAAAGTCGATCGCAGCCAACCGGTGCCGCTGTCCTATTCCCAGCAGCGCATGTGGTTCCTTTGGCAAATGGAGCCGGACAGCCCGGCCTATAACGTCGGCGGCATGGCGCGGTTGCGCGGGGTGCTGGATGTCGGGCGTTTCGAAGCGGCGCTGCAAGCGCTGATCATCCGTCACGAAACCCTGCGCACCACGTTCCCGAGCGTCGATGGCGTGGCCCGGCAACAGGTGCACGTCGACACCGGCATACGCATGGACTGGAAGGACTTTACCTCTCTGGATGCCGACGGCCGCGAGTGGCAGGTCCAGCAACTGGCGGACGATGAGGCGCACAAGCCATTCGATCTGGAAACCGGCGCGCTGCTGCGCGCCTGTCTGGTCAAGACCGGCGAAGAAGAACACTACTTGGTGTTGACCTTGCACCACATCGTCACCGAAGGCTGGGCGATGGACATCTTCGCCCGTGAACTGAGCGCGCTTTACGAAGCCTTCGTCGATGACCGCGAGTCGCCGCTGGAACCGCTGCCAGTGCAATATCTGGATTACAGCGTCTGGCAGCGGCAGTGGCTGGAATCCGGCGAGCGTCAACGCCAACTCGACTACTGGACCGGGCAACTCGGTCGCGAACATCCGTTGCTGGAATTGCCTGCTGACCGTCCGCGTCCACCGGTGCAAAGCCATCAGGGCGAACTGTTCCGTTTCGACCTGAGCGATGAGCTAGCTGCACGGGTTCGTGCCTTCAATGCGCAAAACGGTCTGACCCTGTTCATGACCATGACCGCCGCCCTGGCCGTGCTGCTTTACCGCTACAGCGGCCAGACTGATCTGCGCATCGGCGCGCCGGTAGCTAACCGCATTCGCCCGGAAAGCGAAGGGCTGATCGGCGCGTTCCTCAACACCCAAGTGCTGCGTTGCCAGCTCGACGGACAGATGTCCGTCGGTGAGTTGTTCGAGCAGGTTCGCCACACCGTGATCGAAGGTCAGTCCCATCAGGACCTGCCGTTCGATCATCTGGTGGAAGCCTTGCAGCCACCGCGCAGCGCCGCTTACAACCCGTTGTTCCAGGTGATGTGCAACGTCCAGCGCTGGGAATTCCAGCAGAGCCGCACGCTGGCCGGCATGACCGTCGAGTACCTGGCCAACGATGCCCGGGCGACCAAGTTCGACCTCAACCTGGAAGTCACCGACCTCGATCATCGACTCGGTTGCTGCCTGACTTACAGCACCGATTTGTTCGATGAACCGCGCATTGCACGGATGGCAGGGCACTGGCGCAACCTGCTGGAGGCCTTGCTGGCCGATCCGCAACAACGCCTCAGTGAACTGCCGTTGCTTGAAACCACGGAACAGAAAAACCTGCTGGACAGCCTCGGCATCGAGCCGGGCGAGCAGCGTCTGGACCAGTGCATTCATCACCTGTTCAGCGAACAAGCGTTGGCCCGCAAAGACGCGCCGGCCCTGACTTTCGCCGGGCAAACCCTGAGTTACGCCGAACTCGACAGCCGCGCCAATCGCCTGGCCTGGATGCTGCGCGAGCGCGGTGTCGGCCCGCAAGTGCGGGTGGGCCTGGCGCTGGAACGTTCGCTGGAAATGGTCATCGGCCTGTTGGCGATCCTCAAGGCTGGCGGCGCTTACGTGCCGCTGGACCCGGAATACCCGCTCGATCGCCTGCATTACATGATCGAAGACAGCGGCATTGGTCTGCTGCTCAGCGACGCGGCGATGTTCAAGGCCCTCGGTGAATTGCCATCGACCGTAGCCCTCTGGTGCCTCGAAGAAGACACCGCCGAACTGGCCAACTACCCGGCCAGCGAGCTGCCGTTTATCAGCCTGCCGCAGCATCAGGCGTACCTGATTTACACCTCCGGCTCCACCGGCAAACCGAAAGGCGTGGTGGTGTCCCACGGCGAAATCGCCATGCACTGCCAAGCGGTGATCGAGCGTTTCGGCATGCGCCCCGACGACTGCGAACTGCACTTCTATTCAATCAACTTCGACGCCGCCACCGAGCGTCTGTTGGTGCCGCTGTTGAGCGGTGCCCAAGTGGTGTTGCGCGCTCAAGGGCAATGGGACGCTGAAGAAATCTGCGGCCTGATTCGTAGGCATCAGATCAACATCCTCGGCTTCACCCCCAGTTACGGCAGTCAGTTGGCGCAGTGGCTGGCGACCCAGGGCGAAACCTTGCCGGTGCGCATGTGCATCACCGGCGGCGAAGCCCTGACCGGCGAACACTTGTCGCGGATTCGCGCGGCGTTCAAACCGAGTGTGTTCTTTAACGCTTACGGCCCGACTGAAACTGTGGTCATGCCACTGGCCAGTCTTGCGCCTGAGGAATTGGAAGAAGGGTTGGGCAGCGTGCCGATTGGCAGCGTGATTGGCGCGCGGGTGGCTTACATTCTCGACGCCGACCTGGCCTTGGTGCCGCAAGGCGCGACCGGCGAATTGTTCGTCGGCGGCGCGGGTTTGGCGCAGGCGTATCACGACCGTCCGGGCATCACTGCCGAACGTTTTGTCGCTGACCCGTTCGCCACCGATGGCGGGCGCATGTACCGCACCGGCGACCTGGTGCGCCAGCGTGCCGATGGTTTGGTGGAGTACCTCGGTCGTATCGACCATCAGGTGAAAATTCGCGGTTTCCGCATTGAACTGGGCGAGATTGAAACCCGTCTGCTGGAACATGCGTCGATCCGTGAAGCCGTGGTTCTGGCGTTGGATGCCCCAAGCGGCAAACAATTGGTTGGCTACCTAGTCACCGACGTCGCCGAACAGGAGGAAGCGCAACAATCCGCATTGCGCGAAGCATTGAAGGCTCACCTCAAATCCCAGCTGCCGGACTACATGGTGCCGACGCACCTGATCCTGCTGGCGAGCATGCCGCTCACAGCCAACGGTAAACTTGACCGCCGCGCACTGCCGGCACCGGACCCGGAGTTGAACCGTCAGCACTACGTGGCGCCGAGCAATGAGCTGGAGCTGACATTGGCCGGCATCTGGTGTGAAGTGCTGAACGTCGCGCAGGTCGGCCTCAACGACAACTTCTTCGAACTGGGCGGCGACTCGATTCTGTCGATCCAGGTGGTCAGCCGGGCGCGGCAGCAGGGCATTCACTTCAGCCCGCGTGACCTGTTCCAGCACCAGACTGTGCAGACACTTGCTGCTGTGGCCAGCCGCACCGAGCAAGTGACCGCCGAGCAAGGTTTGCTCACCGGTGAATCGCGTTTGACGCCGATCCAGCACTGGTTCTTCGACACCGACATCCCCGAGCGTCAGCACTGGAACCAGGCATTGCTGCTGGAACCCACCGTGGCGCTGGAGCCCCAACGCCTGGAGCAATCGCTGCTGGCGGTGATCGAACAACACGACGCCTTGCGCCTGCGCTTCACCCAATCCGGCGCGCAATGGCACGCCGAACACCAAGCGGTCAATGACATCCCAGTGCTGTGGCAGATTCGCGTCGCATCGATGGGCAAGTGCACGGCGCTGTTCGCTGATGCCCAGCGCAGTCTGGATCTGGAGCAAGGGCCACTGATGCGTGCCTTGCTGGTCGATGGACCTGAAGGCCAACAACGGTTGTTCATCGCCATTCACCACTTGGTGGTGGACGGCGTTTCGTGGCGAGTGCTGCTGGACGATCTGCAAACGGTCTACCGTCAACTCGATGCTCAGCAGTCGGTCAAATTGCCGGCCAAAACCAGTGCCTTCAAGGACTGGGCCGCACGCTTGCAGGCCTATGCCGGCAGCGAATCACTGCGCGAAGAACTGGGCTGGTGGCAGGCGCAACTGGCCGGGTCAAGCGCCGGTCTGCCGTGTGATCGCCCCCAGGGCGGCCAGCAAAATCGTCGTGCACAAACCGTCAGTGTGCGGCTGGATGCCGAGCGCACCCGGCAATTGCTGCAACTGGCACCGGCCGCGTATCGCACGCAGGTCAACGACCTGTTGCTGACCGCGCTGGCCCGCGTGCTGTGCCGCTGGAGCGGCCATGAATCGGCGTTGATTCAACTCGAGGGGCACGGCCGCGAAACTCTGTTCGACGAGATCGACCTGACTCGCACCGTCGGTTGGTTCACCAGTGCTTACCCACTGCGCTTGGTGCCAATGGACGAGCAGGGCGCCTCGATCAAAGCGATCAAGGAACAACTGCGCGCCGTGCCGCACAAAGGTCTGGGCTATGGCGCGCTGCGTTACCTCGCCGATGAGCTGTGCCGCCAGACCCTGGCCGCGTTGCCGGTGGCGCCGATCACCTTCAACTACCTCGGCCAGTTCGACCAGAGTTTCGGTGCGGACGCCTTGTTCCGTCCGCTCGATGAGCCGGTCGGCGCGGCCCACGATCCACACGCGCCACTGCCGAACGAGCTGAGCGTCGACAGTCAGGTCTACGGCGGCGAACTGGTATTGCGCTGGACCTTCAGCGCCGAACGCCACGACTCGCAAACCATCAGCGACCTGGCGCAGGCTTACGTCGGTGAGTTGCAAAGCCTGATCGAGCATTGCCTGCAAGACGAGGCCGGAGGCCTGACGCCGTCGGACTTCCCGCTGGCCAGACTGACCCAGCCGCAACTCGATGCACTGCCGATCCCGGCGGCCGTCATCGAAGACGTCTACCCGCTGACCCCGATGCAGGAAGGCATGCTACTGCACACTTTGCTGGAACCGGGCACCGGCCTCTACTACATGCAGGACCGCTACCGCATCAACAGCGAACTCGACCCCGAGCGTTTCGCCCAGGCCTGGCAAGCGGTGATCGCCCGTCACGAAGCCTTGCGCGCCTCGTTCTGCTGGAACGTCGGCGAAGACATGCTGCAAGTGATCCACAAGCCAGGCAGCACGCCCATCGAGTACCTCGACTGGACTGCAATTGCCGATGCCGAGCAAGAACCGAAGCTGCAAGTGCTGCTCAAAAGTGAGCGTGAAGCCGGGTTCGATCTGCTCAACCAGGCACCGTTCCACCTGCGTTTGATCAAGGTTGGCGAGGCGCGTTACTGGTTCATTATGAGCAACCACCACATCTTGATCGATGCGTGGTGTCGCTCGCTGCTGATGAACGATTTCTTCGAAATCTACACGGCGCTAGGCGAAGGGCGCGAAGCACAGTTGGCCGTGCCGCCGCGTTATCGCGACTACATCGGCTGGCTGCAACGCCAAAGCCTTGCCGAAGCGCGGCAGTGGTGGAAAACCAACCTGCAAGGCTTTGAGCGGACCACGCCGATACCAAGTGACCGGCCGTTCCTGCGTGAACACGCTGGCGACAGCGGCGGCATGGTAGTGGGCGACCGCTACACCCGACTCGATGCCCGGGACGGTGCGCAACTGCGTGAACTGGCCCAGGCTCATCAGTTGACCATCAACACCTTCGCCCAAGCGGCGTGGGCCTTGGTGCTGCGACGCTTGAGCGGTGATCGCGACGTGCTGTTCGGTGTCACGGTGGCCGGGCGCCCGGTGGACATGCCGCAGATGCAGCGCACCGTCGGGCTGTTCATCAACAGCATCGCGCTGCGGGTGAAGATGCCGGAAGACGATCAGCGTTGCAGCGTGCGTCAGTGGCTCAGCGGTTTGCTCGACAGCAACATGCAACTACGTGAGTACGAATACCTGCCGCTGGTAACGATTCAGGACAACAGCGAACTGCCCAAGGGCCAGCCGCTGTTCGACAGCCTGTTCGTGTTCGAAAACGCTCCGGTGGAAGTCTCGGTGCTGGACCGTGCGCAAAGCCTCAACGCCACCTCGGATTCGGGCCGGACCCACACCAACTTCCCGCTGACGGCGGTTTGCTATCCGGGCGATGACCTCGGTTTGCACCTGTCCTACGATCAGCGCTATTTCGACGAATCCACGGTCGAGCGCATGCTCGGTGAGTTCAAGCGTTTGCTGCTGGCGTTGGTAGCGGGCTTCCATGGCGACATGGCTGACTTGCCGTTGCTGGGCGCGGAGGAGCAGGACTTCTTGATCCACGGCTGTAACCAGAGCGAACACGACTACCCGCTGGAGCAAAGCTACGTCGAGTTGTTCGAAGCCCAGGTTGCCCAGCATCCGCAGCGCATCGCCGCCAGTTGCCTCGACCGTCTGCACAGTTACGTCGAGCTGAACCAGCGCAGTAACCGCCTCGGTCATGCGTTGATCGCGGCCGGCGCCGGGCTGGATCAACCGGTGGCGTTGCTGGCGGAACGTAACCTCGATCTGCTCGGCATGATCATCGGCAGCTTCAAGGCCGGTGCCGGTTACCTGCCGCTGGACCCAGCGCTGCCGAGCCAGCGTTTGAGCCGGATCATCGACCTGAGTCATACACCGTTGCTGGTCTGCACTAAGGCTTGCCGTGAACAAGCGGTGGCGTTGCTGGAAGAGTTTGGTTGCGCCCATCGACCTCGATTGCTGGTCTGGGAGGAGGTGCAGGCGAGTGATGCCTCGGTGCAAAACCCGGGCATCTACAGCGGGCCGGATAACCTGGCCTACGTGATCTATACCTCGGGCTCCACCGGTTTGCCGAAAGGTGTGATGGTCGAGCAGCGCGGCATGCTCAATAACCAGTTGAGCAAGGTGCCGTACCTGAGCCTGAGCGCTGCGGATGTGATCGCGCAAACCGCCTCGCAAAGTTTCGATATTTCGGTCTGGCAGTTCCTCGCCGCGCCGCTGTTCGGCGCGCGAGTGGATATCGTGCCGAACACCATCGCCCATGATCCGCAGGGCTTGTTGGCTCACGTCCAGAGCCAGGGCATCACCGTGCTCGAAAGCGTGCCGTCGCTGATCCAGGGCATGCTCGCCCAGGACCGCATGAGCCTCGACGGCCTGCGCTGGATACTGCCGACCGGTGAAGCGATGCCGCCGGAACTGGCACACCAATGGTTGTTGCGCTACCCGGGTATCGGGCTGGTCAACGCCTATGGCCCGGCGGAATGCTCGGACGATGTGGCGTTCTTCCGCGTCGATATGGCCTCGACCCGCGGCAGTTATTTGCCGATTGGTACGCCAACCGACAACAACCGTTTGTACCTGCTCGATGGCGCGCTGGAACTGGTGCCGTTGGGTGCGGTGGGTGAGTTGTGCGTCGCGGGGACCGGCGTCGGTCGCGGTTATGTCAGTGATCCGCTGCGCACCGCCCAAGTGTTTGTGCCGAACCCGTTTGGCGAGCCCGGTGACCGGTTGTATCGCACCGGCGACCTGGCCCGTCGGCGCAGTGACGGCGTGTTGGAATACGTTGGCCGCATCGATCATCAGGTGAAGATTCGCGGTTACCGCATCGAGTTGGGGGAAATCGAAGCGCGCCTGCACGAACAACCGGAAGTCCGCGATGCGGCGGTTGGCGTGCAAGAAGGTGTAAACGGCAAGCACTTGGTCGGCTATCTGGTCGCGGCGAATTCAGCGCTCAACCCGAGTGAACGACTGGAGCGTATCAAGCAACGTCTGCGCGCCGAATTGCCGGAATACATGGTGCCGCTGCACTGGTTGTGGCTCGAAAAAATGCCGCTGAACGCCAACGGCAAACTTGATCGCAAGGCGCTGCCGGCGCTGGAGATTGGCCAGTTGCAGAGCCAGGATTATCTGGCCCCTCGCAATGAACTGGAGCAGACCCTGGCTGACATTTGGGCTGAAGTGTTGAAGGTGGAGAAAGTCGGCATTCGCGACAATTTTTTCGAGCTGGGCGGCCATTCGCTGCTGGCGACACAAATCGCCTCGCGGGTGCAAAAAGCCCTGCAACGTAACGTGCCGCTGCGGGCAATGTTCGAGTGCAGCACGGTGGAAGCGTTGGCCGAATACATCGAGGGGTTGGCGGCGAGTGATATCACCGAAGAGAAAGTTGATCGACTGAATGATCTGATGGCGGAGTTGGAGGGGCTGTAGTTCTCTGGCGCCTGTACCGGCCTCTTCGCGAGCAAGCCCGCTCCCACAGGGGAACGCATTCCAATGTGGGAGCGGGCTTGCTCGCGAAAGGGCCGGCAAAAGCACCATAAGGTTGACTGTAGATCGCCAGCGGCACAGTCTGCCCATGCCATTTTTTGGAGAGGAGACATTCGATGCCCTTCGCAACAATAGACGGACAACCCCTTCACTACACAGATCAAGGCTCTGGCCCGGCAGTCCTGCTGGCTGGCAGCTACCTGTGGGACCAGGCCATGTGGGCGCCGCAGATTGCCGCGCTGTCGCAGCAGTATCGGGTGATTGCCCTGGACCTCTGGGGCCACGGTGAGTCCGGACGGCTGCCCGAAGGCACAACGTCACTGGATGACATTGCACGTCAGGCATTGGCGCTGCTCGATCATCTGGACATCGATCGCGTCACCCTGGTCGGGTTGTCGGTCGGTGGCATGTGGGGCGTGCGTTTGGCGCTGTCGGCACCGCAGCGGCTCAATGGCCTGGTGCTGATGGACACTTACGTCGGCGTCGAACCCGAGCCGACTCGCCAATACTATTTTTCGCTGTTCAAACAGATTGAAGACACCGGCGTGATCTCGCCGCAACTACTGGACATCGTGGTGCCGATCTTCTTCCGTCCGGGCATTGATCCGCAGTCGGCGCTGTATCAGCAATTCCGCGCATCGCTGGCGGCGTTGCCCGCTGAACGTCTGCGCGAGGGCATCGTGCCGATGGGGCGGATTACGTTTGGTCGGGATGATCTGTTGCCGCGACTGGCTGAGTTGAATGCTGAAACCACGTTGGTGATGTGTGGTGATCAGGACAAGCCACGGCCGCCATCCGAGGCCCGAGAGATGGCTGAGCTGATTGGTTGCCCGTGTGCGTTGGTGCCGGAGGCGGGGCATATCTCCAATCTGGAGAATCCGGGGTTTGTGACGGAGGTGTTGTTTAGCTTCCTCAGTGAGCGCAACCGTTAGGCCGCGTTATCGTTCTTCGCGGGCAAGCCTTGCTCCTACAGGATTTTGTGACCGCTTCGGTCACCGTAGGAGCAAGCCTGTAGTGGTTCAGTTTTTTAAACCATTCCGTAGGAGCAAGGCTTGCCCGCGAAGAGGCCAGATCAGGCAATAAAGCTTTGTGCGTTATTTAGGTCCGAGAATCGACAACAACTTGTCCGGCGACGGCGCGCCTTGTTGTTGCTGCAACTCGCCCTTGTCATCCATGTAGAAAATCGCCGGGGTCGCTGACAACTCCAGGTCCTCCATCAATTTCATGTTCGCCGCGAGTTTCGCCTGAATCGCCGGTGGCACCTCTTTCAAGGCCTTGAGCGAACTGGCCTTGCCGGATTTCTCGTGTTCCTCCAGGGCTTTGCTTGGGTCCTTGGCGGCCAACAGCGCGGCGGATTTGCCCGGGCTGTCTTCGCGGATAATCCCGACCATGATGTGCCGCAATTGCACCTTGCCAGCCTTGACCCACGGCCGCGCCTGTTCCCAGAACATATTGCAGTAAGGGCAGTTCGGATCGCTGAACAGGTACACGACGCGCGGTGCGTCCTTGTTGCCGTCGCCGATCCAGTTGCTCGCTTCCATCTTGCCCCAGACTTCCTTGGCCATCGGCGCGTAGACCAGCTTCTGCAGCGGCGCGCTGCTCAGGTCATTGCCGTCAGCGTCGTACAGGTTACCGAGCAGCACGTGCTTGCCATCCGGGGTCAGGTACAGCGCCATGCCGCGGTTCTGGTATTGCGCCGCGTAACCACGCAAACCGTCCGGTGCATCGAACTGGCCGACAATTTTCGCGCCTTTGGCTTCGATCTTTTTGATCGCATCGGGCAGTTCTTCAGCAGCCTGTACCGACGGCAGGTGTAGCAGGGCAGCGCCCAGGGTCAGCGTCAGCAGGTGGCGGAGGCGAGGCATGGTAATTTCCTTGCAGAGGTAGCCGGTGCGGCAGGATTAGGGGTGTCGAAGTTTTCCAGGGCTCGGGCCAGGCTTGCTTGCGACAATTCGCCCAGATGGCTGCCCAGCAGGCGACCGTCGTGGCTATAAAACAGCGTAGTCGGCAAGGCCATGGAGCCGACGGCCTGACCCAGTCGGCCGCTGCCATCGAACAGCACATTGGACAGGCTCAGGCCCTGGGTTTCCAGGAAAGTGCTGACGCTTTGCATGCTTTCGGCCTGGTTGACGAACAGGAAGGTCAGGTCCGGGCGCTGTTGCTGGGCGTTTTCCAGCACCGGCATTTCCCGGCGGCACGGCGGACACCAAGTGGCCCAGAGGTTGATGACCAGCGGGCCACCCTGATAGTCGGCCAGTTGCACGGTTTCGCCGGCGGCATTGCGCAAGGTGATTTCCGGCAGGCGCGTGCCTTGTTCGTAAAGACTCAAGGAGAAGGTCGCCAGCAACCAGAACAGCAGGCCGCTGCCGACACCGAAACCCAGTGGCCGGCGCAAACCCGGTCGGCGCCAACCGCGATACAACGCGGCGAGCACCAGCACGATCACGCCCGGCCAAGCGAGAAAGCCGCCATCGCGCAGGTCGATGATCTGCCACGGATCGTTGCGGTACTGCGCCCAGTAGGCGACCACGAAACTGATCCGCGCCCCCAGCATGCCCAGCAAAAACAGGCCGAACAGCACCGACTCGGGGTTATCGCCGCCGCGCTTGGCCACTCGCCAGCCGACAAAGGTGGCCAGCGCCAGGGCACTGATCAGCAGCAGGTGATTAAGCGCGATGGCAAAGGTGCCGAGGGTAAAGGTCAGCATTAACGGGCATCTCGGGTGGTGGTCCAGCGTTGCAGGAAGGTGTCGGCATCGACCTCGCCGGTGATGCGCTGGCTGCGGCGCTCGACGCCGTCGGCACCAATCCACAGCAGGCTAGGCGGCCCCGGCACTTTATAACGGCCGAGCAGTTCGCGGCTGGCGGCATTGTCGGCGGTGACGTCCAGCCGTAGCAAGCGTACATCGCTCAGGGCTTCAAGCACCTGAGGTTTGGCGAAGACCTGTTTTTCCATGACTTTGCACGACACGCACCAGTCGGCGTAATAATCCAGCAACACCCATTGGCCCTGCGCCTGCGCGGCATCCAACTCCCGTTGCAGTGACGCAGGGTCCTTGATCGTGGTGAACGCATCATGGCCGACCGGGCTGGCGGTATTGCTGGAACTGGAACCGGCATAAACCTGCAACGGCTTGAACAGATCATCGCTGCCGCCCGCTGCACCGATCATCAACAGGCTGCCCCATATACCCAGCAGCAGCGAACTGGCGCCGAACACATGGGCGACGCGACTAAAGCCTTCCGCCTGTTTCCAGGCGCTGTAGGCGGCGATCAACAGCAAGGCGCCGCACAGTCCGACCCACAGCGACTCGTCCAGCACCGGGCGCAGCATCAGCAGCGCGGTGGCGAGGAAGAGGAAACCGAACACGCCTTTGAGCAGGTTCATCCAGGCGCCGGGCTTGGGCAGGAAGCGGTTGCCGACGGTCACCAGCAACAACAGCGGCACACCGATGCCGATGCCCATGGCGAACAGAATCAGCCCGCCGTGCAATGCGTTGCCGCTCTGGGCGATGTAGAGCAGGGCACCGGCCAGTGGCGCGGTCATGCACGGACCGACCAACAGACCGGACAAGGCCCCCAGCACACCGGCCCCGATCAGGCTGCCGCCGCGTTGATTGCGCGAGACGTTTTCCAGCCGATCGCGCACGGCCACCGGCAGTTGCAGCTCAAAGAAGCCGAACATCGGCAGTGCCAACAACACAAATACCGCAGCGAAACTGCCCAGCAACCAGGGATTTTGCAGCAGTGCCTGAAGGTTGGCCCCCAGCAGAGACGCCAAAACGCCCATCGCCGCATACACCAGCGCCATGCAGACCACATAACTGCCGGCCAGCGCGAAACCGCGTTTGGGCGTTGCGCCGCTGCCAACGATCAAACCGCCCAGAATCGGTAGCATCGGCAAGGTGCAGGGGGTGAAGGCCAGCAGCAGACCCAGGCCGAAGAACACCAGCAAACTCCAGCCCAGCGCCCGCTGTTGCAGGTTGCTGGCAAGGGCTTGATCCGGTGCTTCGGTGCTGGCGGCGACGGCGGCTTTGCCACCCAGATCAATCACCCTTGTTTGCGGCGGATAGCACAGACCGGCATCGGCACAGCCCTGATAGCTGACCTTGATCTGCCCGCTGGCCGAAGCCGGGATTTTCACTTCCAGGCCTTGGCGATACACCGGTTGTTCGCCGAAAAACTCATCGCTGTGCGATTCGCCTTGGGGCAATGCCGGCTGTTGTTCTGCCGTCAGTCCATCGAATTTCAGGCGTTTCTGATACAGGTAGTAGCCGTCGGTGATCTGCCAGAACAACTGGGTTTCACCGGATTCCAGGCGCTCGGAGGTGAGCACGAACGCCTTGTCGACCGGGAGAAATTCCGGTTTCGTCTCAAACGGGTTGTTCCCGGCCTGGGCCAGACTCGAAATCAGCAAAGCAAATAATAGAAAAAAACGACGCATGGAGGAGCCTTGTCCCTGTGCAAGTGTGGCGAACAATGGGGGCTAGAGATTAACCGATGATTAACCTCGTCCGGAAACCCACTGTCCCGCCAGGCGCTTCATTTGTCCGGCGCCGTCGCGTAGCTCAGTCGCGCAACAGGCCTGGCCAACTGACGTCATCGACGTCGATCGGTCCTGCGAGGAGCCTGAATGTCATCAGGTTGTATCTTAGGTACTGGTTGCCCGTCAGAAAAATGTAGTAGTAACTGTCGGCCAGTGACCGGTCGTTCTGAACGGCAGTAATGATCCTGTGTTTATACGGTTCCAGTCCGGGCCAAGTGTCGTCAGTGATTTCGTTATGGAACAGTTTATGTTTGGCGGAAGTTAAATCCAGAGAGAGATACGAACCATCGTTAAGTAAAAATTCGAAGCCATAATGTTGTAATGCGGTTTGTCGCCAAGTGCCAGCGACGATGCGCTCAAAGTAGGGCTCAAGCATCCACCATGGCGATTTCAACAGGGGCATGAAACTGTTAGCTCTGTCGGCGTCCTGATCGTATTTGCAGACCATGGGTTGCTCGCCGTCATGATAGAAAAACCACGAGATATCGGAGTCAATCCCCAGGTACTCTACGCTTTTAAAGCCAGTGGTGGTAAATCCGAAGCGCAAATCCTTTACATAGGGATGAAAGCCATGCCAGTTGCTGGCATTGGCGGTAGTGGGATGTCCATCAATAACGCGGTTGTCCGCAATGTCGAAGCGGGAATAAGTATTGGTGTCTTTAAAGAAAAAGTAGATTTTGTCTTTTCCTGCGCGCCAGTCGACAGCGACGAAGTTTTTTAGTTGGGGCATGATTATGTCCTGATTGGAAGTTGTTAGTAGGGGGGTTGCTGTTGTTGACAATAATCTAATAATCGTTAAAAGGACCGTGGCCTGTTATACGGCTTGTTTCTATCTCGGATTATCAAGCGCGTGTTTAAAGAGTTGGCTGATGAAAAAGTGCAATTGAACAGGGGGTGCGGAACCCTATTTGCTGCTGCGCTTCTCGCCAGCGATAGCGCTTGCCATAATTGCCACTTAATCTTTCTCTGTTCGAATCGCCTTTTTGCTCATGGAGCACTCATGCACGTACTGGTATGCGAAGACGATGAGCTGATCGCCAGCGGCATTGTCGCCGGCCTCACCGCCCAAGGCCTGACCGTGGAGCACGTCGCCACTGCGTCTGCTGCACGGGCGATGCTCAAGGTCGCTGAATTCGACGTCATGGTGCTTGACCTCGGCCTGCCGGACGAAGACGGGCTCAAGCTACTTCAACAGCTGCGCAATAGCGGTCTGGAGATTCCGGTGCTGATCCTCACTGCCCGGGATTCGGTCACTGACCGCGTCGACGGCCTGCAAGCCGGCGCTGACGATTACCTGCTCAAACCCTTCGACCTGCGTGAACTCGCCGCGCGCCTGCACACGCTGTTGCGGCGGGTGGCCGGGCGCAGCGTCAACCTGATCGAACACGGCGCGCTGACATACGATCCAAGCAGCCGCGAAACCATGCTCGGCGGCCAGCCGGTTGACCTGTCGCGCCGCGAGCAATCGCTGTTGCAAGCCCTGTTGCACAACCGTGGCCGAGTGCTGTCCACCGAGCAATTGAAGGACAGCGTCTACGGCTTCAACGATGAACTGGAAAGTAATGCCCTCAATGTCCATATCCATCACCTGCGGCGTAAACTCGGCAATGGCATCGTCGAGACGGTGCGCGGCCTGGGCTATCGCCTGGGGCCGGCGGATGGCGGAGATCAATCGAAGTGATGAGCCTGCGTTTGCGCCTGAGCCTGACCCTCGGCGCCGCGTTTGCGCTGATCTGGGCGCTGGCGGCGGCCTGGATGCTCAGCGACCTGCGAAACCAGATGATGTTTTCCCTCGACCAGCGGCTGGTGGCGTCGGCGCGGATGGTCGCCGGGTTGATGGAGCAACTGCCGGCGCTGCCGACCAAGGGCGAAGGCACTCATTTCAGTGCTGAGCAATTGAATGTCCCCGGTGGCATGGCCTGTCAGGTCAGTTCATTGCGCGGCGAAATACTCGCGCGCAGTCACAACCATCCCGAACAGGCACTGGAAGCCGAGAAAATGGGCTTCCACGATCAGATGATTGATGGCGCGCCGTGGCGCAGTTTTACCCTGGCGCGCGGTGATCTGCGGATCACCACGGCGGATCGGCAGATCGAGCGCGAGGCGCTGAACATGTCGATCCTGCTGGCCGCGTCGGTGCCAGTCGGCGTAGCGTTGCTCGGTTGTCTGTGCCTGCTCTGGCTGGGCATCGGCCAGGGGTTGGCGCCGCTCAATCGCATGCGCGATGCTTTGATGCGCCGCAGTGCCGATTCCCTTGAACCGTTGCTGATCCAGCCGCTGCCCAGTGAGCTGCAACCGTTGCTGGATACCCAGAACCAGCTGTTCCAGCGTATCGGCAGGACCATCGAGCGTGAACGACGCCTGACCGGGGATGCGGCCCACGAGTTGCGCAGCCCGCTCACCGCGATCAAGACCCACCTGCAAGTGGCGCGCATGACCGACGGCGCAGCCCGGGATCAATCCCTGGCTCGGGCCGAGGAGGGCGCCGACCGTCTGCACCGCACCCTTGAACAATTGCTGTTGCTGGCGCGGGTCGAGGGCAGTCTGTCGTTCGATGACGGCGTTCAGTGCAGCGCCGAGCAAGTGGCAAAACTGGCGATTCAGGATGCCGCCAGTGGTGATCGCCAACGCATCAAGTTTCAGGTGCCGACGAAAGTCTCGGCCGCCCCGGTGCAAATGCCCGCGGTGCTGTCGATTGCTGCGTTGCGCAACTTGCTGGACAACGCTTTGCGTCATACGCCGAGCGACGGTGCCGTGGAGTTGAGCCTTGAAACCACCGATAACCGTGTGCGGTTCGTGGTGCGCGACCATGGGCCGGGAATTGCTGAGGCTGATCTTCAGCACCTGACCCAGCGCTTCTGGCGCAATGGCCAGAGCACCGGTTGCGGCCTCGGACTGGCGATTGTTCAGGCGATTGTTCAGCGTTGCGCCTGCACCTTGCGTTTCGACAGTCGCCCGGACGGGTTGCGGGTCGAGCTGACCATGCCGTTGCAACCGGCCTGACCCGTACAACCCCTGTAGGAATAAGGCTTGCCCGCGAAGGCGTCGGCACATTCAACATCGAATTGCGCGCCAGATTGTCCTCGCGGGCAAGCGTTGCTCCTACAGATCGGATTCTCATCAAATGTAACTTCTTGGCGTTCGCTATCCGGGCGAGGCGGGGGTAAGGTCAGCCCCAGCCTTGACTCAATGGATTGAGGGAACAGCGCCATGGAAGCACCCATCTGCATTCGTCCGGCCGTCCTGGCCGACGCCGGCATCATCAGCCGCATCACCGAGCGCTCTATTCGCGTCGGTTGCGCATTCGATCACCGCAACGATCCCCAACGGGTTGACGACTGGCTCGCGCAACTGTCTGCCGAGAACATCAGTGGCTGGCTGGCCGACCCGCATTTTTATGTGAATGTCGCACTGCTGCGGGACAAACCGGTCGGCGTCGGCATGGCCACCACCACCGGGGATATCGCTTTCTGCTACGTGCAACCGGAATGGTTTCGCCGAGGCGCGGGGCGCGCGCTGATGGAAGATCTTCAGGGCTGGCTGCGCATTCGTGGCGTGCTTCACATCAACCTCATCAGTACCCGCACCGGCGAGGCTTTTTATCGCCGTCTGGGCTATCGCGAATCGGCGCAACCCATCACTCACAAAGGCTTGCAGACCCTGGCGATGCGCAAGTCATTCGACTCATCGGCCTGACAACTCGATCAAGGGTCTAAATCCTCAAGCCCCCGATGCGTTTCCAGAACAGGAAAACCTGCAAGTGCGCCCCGTGACCGGAACGCGCACCTGCCCGGTGTGCAGTTTTGGTCACTATCTACAGCGTATTGAGGGGTCGAGAGATGTCAGTCGCTACCAGCCTTATCGAAGATCAGCCGGCCCGGGTTGCCCCGACGCCTGCCGAGACGCTTTACCAGTTCAACGAATCGCCATTACTGGCCCGTCAGAGCCAGCAGGAATCGAATGCCCGCAGCTACCCGCGACGGATTCCCCTGGCGCTCAAACGCGCCAAGGGCATTTATGTCGATGACGTCGAGGGCCGTCGCTTTATCGATTGCCTGGCAGGCGCCGGGACGCTGGCGCTGGGGCATAACCATCCGGTGGTGATCGAAGCGATCCAGCAAGTGCTGACCGATGAGTTGCCGCTGCACACCCTCGACCTGACCACGCCGGTCAAGGATCAATTCGTCCAGGACCTGTTCGGCCTGCTACCGCCGGCCCTGGCCGCTGAAGCAAAAATCCAGTTCTGCGGCCCGACCGGCACCGACGCCGTGGAAGCGGCGCTGAAACTGGTGCGCACCGCCACCGGGCGTAGCACCGTGTTGTCGTTTCAGGGCGGTTACCACGGCATGAGTCAGGGCGCGCTGAGCCTGATGGGCAGCCTGGGGCCGAAAAAGCCCTTGGGCGCGTTGCTCAGCAATGGCGTGCAATTCATGCCGTACCCTTACGACTACCGCTGCCCGTTCGGGCTCGGCGGTGCGCAAGGGGTTCAGGTCAACCTCAACTACCTGGAAAACCTGCTCAACGACCCCGAGGCCGGCGTGCAATTGCCAGCGGCGGTGATCGTTGAAGTGGTGCAGGGTGAGGGCGGGGTGATCCCGGCGGATCTCGACTGGCTGCGCGGCTTGCGGCGCATCACCGAGCAGGCGGGCGTGGCGCTGATCGTCGATGAAATCCAGAGCGGTTTTGCCCGCACCGGCAAGATGTTTGCCTTTGAACATGCCGGGATCATTCCGGACGTGGTGGTGCTGTCCAAGGCCATCGGCGGCAGTCTGCCGTTGGCGGTGGTGGTTTATCGCGACTGGCTCGACACTTGGTTGCCGGGCGCTCACGCCGGGACCTTCCGTGGTAATCAGATGGCCATGGCCGCGGGTTCGGCGGTGATGCGTTATCTGGTTGAAAACAACGTGTGCGCGCACGCTGCGGCCATTGGCGAACGCTTGAGCGAACACCTGCGCATCCTGCAGCGGGACTTCCCGCAACTGGGCGATATTCGCGGTCGCGGCTTGATGCTTGGCGTCGAGCTGGTCGACCCGACGGGCACACCGGACGTGCAAGGTCATCCACCGGCGTTCGGTCGCCTGGCACCGCTGGTTCAGCGTGAATGCCTCAAACGCGGCTTGATCCTCGAACTGGGCGGCCGGCATGGCGCGGTGGTGCGCTTCCTGCCGCCACTGGTGATCACTGCTGCGGAAATCGACCAGGTCGCGGAGATTTTTGGCCGGGCGTTGACGGCAGCAATTGCCAGCCTCTAAATTTTTCA
Organism: Pseudomonas sp. TH15; assembly: GCF_016651105.1. Lineage (GTDB taxonomy): Bacteria > Pseudomonadota > Gammaproteobacteria > Pseudomonadales > Pseudomonadaceae > Aquipseudomonas. The sequence goes on along the minus strand of NZ_JAEKEL010000002.1, from coordinate 22,053 downwards.
GCGACTCGAACGTTCCTTCTACATACCGGCTGTACACGCAGTGCAGCCCACCCCTATAGCGATGGAGACATAGCATGACGTCAGTATTCGACCGCGAGGACATCCTCTTTCAGGTCGTGGTCAACCACGAAGAGCAATACTCGATCTGGCCCGACTACAAAGCCGTACCCCAAGGCTGGCGCACCGTGGGCAAGAGCGGCCTGAAAAAGGAATGCCTGGCCTACATCGAAGAAACCTGGACCGACATGCGTCCACTGAGCTTGCGGCAGAAGATGGAAGAACAGGCGGCTGTGGCTCAGTAAGTCACGGTGTAATAAAAAGCCCGTTGAACCGATAAGGTCAACGGGCTTTTTATTGGCCTGGAATTTGTGTTGCCTGTCAGGACGTCTTCGCGAGCAAGCCCGCTCCCACATTGGAATTTCGTCGTGCCGTAGATCCAATGTGGGAGCGAGGCTGCCCGCGAAGAACGATAACGCGGTCCAACTGACGTTACGCCCCGCTCAACCCCTTGATCACCAAATCCACATTCCCCTCCAATTCGACCACCGGATCTTGCGCATCGGTACTCAACACCACCAACCGACTCCCTGCCTCGCTAATCACCGCTTTCAACGCCTGCGAAGGCTGACGATGATGCAACACCACCGCCACATCATAGGCCTTGAGTGTCGCGCCCAATTGCTTCAGCGCTTCAGGCGTCCACTCGGCATCCGGCCGCGTATCAAGGCCGACCAGTTCCAGGTTGAGCCCGCCGATCAGGTAGCCAAAGTGATCGCTCAGGCTCATCACCGTGAGGTTGTCAGCGCTGGCCAGCCGCGCTTCGCTATCGGCGCTGAGCTTGAGCAGACGTTGCTTGAGTGCCGCCAGGTTCGCTTCGATCTTCGGCTTGGCCTCAGGCGCCAGGCGCACCAGGTCCGCGGCCATCACGTCCGCCATGCGCCCCATGTTGTTGCTCGCCAGCCATGGCTGACTGTTCAAGCCGTCGACCTTGTTGCCCGGCTGCACGGCGATACCGGGCAGGGCGCCGTCTACTGGGCGGGCGGCGTCGATTTCAATGATGCGGATATTGCTGCGGCGGGAATTCGGGTACAGCGGATCGTCCGGCCACAGTGAGCGCACGCCAATGACTGCGTCGGCATCGGTCGCTAGCTTGCTCAGTTCTGGCGCGCCACGGCCGGTGAAATACGCGGTCTGGCGACTGCCCGGCAAGTTCGCCGGCGCTGCACGTTCGAGCTTGATGTCGGTGCCTTTGAGCAGCACCTCGCCCAGGCCGTAGGTAATTGGCAACGAGGCCAGCACCCGCAGCGGTTTGCTGCTGTCGGCGGCAATCAAGGGTGTGCTGACCACGCCGCATAGGGCTATGGCCAGGGTTAATTGACGCAGAGAAAATGACATTTATCCGAGATTCCCTTTCAGACTTGGGACGACGCCGCGCGCAATGGCGGACAGGGCGAAAGCAATACCGGCGACCAGAATGATCGCGGCGCCGGACGGGATCGGCAGGTCGAAGACTATCGGCGCCAGGATGCCGCACAGCGTGCTGACCGTGGCGATCAGCACCGAGCACCAGAAGAACCCCTTCAGCGACTGACTGAGCAACCGCGCGGCCGCCGCCGGAATCACCAGCAAAGCACCGACCAGAATCGCGCCGATGACTTTCACCGCGGCGACGGTGATCAGCGTCACCAGAATCACGAACAGATAATCCAGGGTCTTCACCGCCACGCCGCGCACCGCCGCCAGTTGCGGGTTGAAGCTGGCGAGCATGATGCGGTTGTACAGCGGCAGGGCGAGGGCCATGACCAGCGAACCGACAATCGCCAACACCAACAGGTCGTTACCGTTGACCGTCAGCACCGAACCGAACAGCACGTTTTCGAGGATATGCACATTGATCTTGCCCGCCAGAATCAACAGCAGGCTGGCGCCCAGCGCCAACGACACCGAGAGGAACACCCCGATCAGCGTATCCGGGGCCAGACCAGTGCGGTTTCGCAGGTAATTAAGCAGGATGCCGAACAGCAAACAGTAACCAAACAAGCTGCCATACGGCCCGGTGTAGGGTTCGCCAAGCAGAATCCCGATGGCCACGCCGGTCAGCGCCGCGTGGCCCACCGCTTCGGAGAAAAACGCAAAGCGCTTAACCACTACCAGCGTGCCTAACCCGCCCAGTACCGGGCCGATCAACAGGCCGGCGATCAGCGCGTTAACCACAAATCCATAAGCCAGCGCTTCCGGCAGATAACCCGAAGAGGCCCAGCCCTGGACCATCAAACGAAAGGCTTCATAACTCATCAGGCAGCGCTCCGTGGATGGGTCGAGAACAGGGTCAGCAGACGCTCCGGTGTCAGTGCCTGTTTCGGCGTCGCGTCAAACAGCACCCGGCGATTCAGCCCGGTAACCCGATCGGCCAAGCGTGCAACCGCTTCCAGGTCATGCTCGATCCACAGCACGGTGATGCCGCTTTGGCGCCAGTCACCCAGCAGTCGTTCGAACACCTGAATCCCGGCTTCATCCAGCGCTGACATCGGTTCGTCGAGCACCAACAAGTTCGGCGCCGGGATCAGGCCTTGGGCGAGCAACACTCGCTGACGTTCACCACCGGACAGCGCGCCCATGCGGCGCTTGCGTTTGTCCTGCATGCCGACCCGTTCCAGCGCTTCGCCAATCTCCGCTGCGTAGTGCTTGCTCAAACCGAGAAACGCCGGACGCCGCTGACACATCGCGGCCATGAAATCGTCGACGGTCATCGGCAAGCCCCGGTCGAACTCCAGCGCTTGCGGGACGTAACCGATGGTGCCGGGATCGCCGGGCCATTGCAGACTCAAGCGACCCTGATGCGGCATCTGCCCGAGCAGGGTTTTGATCAGCGAACTTTTGCCACCGCCGTTCGGGCCGACCAGTGCATGCACGCTGCCGGGCTGAACGGTGAAGGTGACTTGATCGAGGATCGTGGTGCGCCCCAGCGTCAGACTGACCTCCGCGAAATCCAGAGTCGGCCCCGAAACCTGTGGGAGCGGGCTTGCTCGCGAAAGCGGTTCATCATTCAACATTGATGTGGACTGACCCACCGCCTTCGCGAGCAAGCCCGCTCCCACAGGGGATTCGGGGTTGGTCGAACTGATGGTTTCTTTAGCCGTCATGAACCGGACTCCTGAATCGCCCGCACTACCGTGTTGAGGTTGCCGGTCATTTCTTTTTCGTACTTGTCGGCGGTGTATTCGCCGTAGGAAATGTGCGACAGCGGGTACAGCTTGACCCCGGATTCACGCTGAATGGTCTCGACGTAGGTGGACGGGAAATCCATCTCCGAGAAGATCACTTTCACGTCCAGCTCGCGCAGTTGATCGATGGTCTTTTTCAACTGGCTCGGGCTCGGTTCGATGCCGTGGGCCGGCTCGACCACGGCGGTCACTTCCAGGCCGAATTCGCGCAGCAAGTAGTCGTAGGCGGCGTGAACCGTGGCCACCCGCAGTTCGGCGTTCGGTGCCTGGGTCAGTTTGGCCAGGGCGTCGGCGCGCATCTGCCGCAGGCGTTTGCCATAGGCACGGGCGTTTGTGGTGTAGGTCTTGGCATTGTCCGGGTCGAGTTTGCCCAGTTCCCGGGCGATGTTATTGACCTGGGCAATCGAGGCGCTGATCGACAGGAAGGTGTGCGGGTTGACGACCTTGCCGGCGCCGCGCGCGGCGGTTCCGGTGGCGGCCAGCAGCGGCACGTTTTCGTTGGCCTCGATCACCGGAATGTTCGGTTTTTCGCTGGCGGCGATCATGCGGTCGGCGAAGTCATCGTGGCCGACGCCGTTGAGCACGATCACGTCGAGCCCGCCAATGCGCTTGATGTCTTCGGCACGTGGCTCGTAGGCGTGGGGATTGAAACCGGCCGGGATCAGCGGCACCACGTCGGCCTTGTCACCAACGATATTGGCCACGTAGCTGTAATAAGGGTGCAGGGTGATGCCGATGCGCAGGCGCTTGGCCTGATCGGCGCTGGCCAGTGGTGTCAGCAGCAGGGCAAACAGCCCGACAAGCAACCAGCGCAGTAATGAACATTGAGATGAACTAGGCATGGGCAAGCGGTCTTCTCTCGGGTGAAGGCGAGGGGTTAGTCCCGGTGCTGGCGGGTTACGCCGGCATCGAATTGCGCGACGATCTGCTGCCAGCCGGCGGCGGACAGGGCGGCATCGGTCAGTTCGGTCGGCGCCTGGAGACTGGCATCGCGGTTGAGCCAGATGTTCGGCGCAGCCTGGTCATCGGCACTCAGCAGCATCACGAACGAGCCGGCAACGGTGGTTGTCTGGCTAAGGCCGAAATAGGCGCTGTCGGCCAGCAATTGCCAGGCATGACCACCACGGCTGACCGAACTCGCGTCCTGGGCAAACGGGGCAAAACCTTCGTCCGCGAGGTTCTGAGGCGTCGGCAGGGTGTGTTGCTCTTCGCGCAACAGGCGGATTTCGTCGAGGGTCACGCGCAGGTCGGCATAGATGCCTTGTTCGGCGGCGCTGAGGTCGCGGCGCGCATCGAGTTGGTTGCCGGCGACCGGTTCCGGCTCATGGGAAACCCCGCGCCAGGCGACCACGGAGCCGGCAATCGCCAGAATCAGCAGGCACAACAGCAGCACATTGAGGGTTTCATGGCCGGCACCGGCCGGGCGGACGACGTGTGTGGTGGGCGTACTCATGCTCAGGGCGCCTCGATGTCGGCTTGGTCGATCTCGACCACGTGGCCGGGACCGGCGTCGAACAGCACATAAAACTCAGCGGCGGGTTTCTTGAAGATCAGGGTCGAGTCGGCCCCAAGCTTGCCCGGCAACAGAATGGTTTCGTCGTAGCCGATCACATCCAGCGTCACCCCCGGCGCGCTGCTGCCATCGGAAAAACCGCCAGTGCATTTGATCTGCTCGGCGTCGATGGCTTTGCATTCGCACATCGGGTTGTGGGCCATGGCGCTGGCGCTGAAACCGGTGCAGAGCACCAGTAACGCGGCGCGCAGAGGGCGAAAAGCGTTGCTCATGGTTTGCCTCCTTGTTTGTTCAGCCAAGCGATGGTGGCCGGCGATGCCTGGCTCAGCGGGATAGCGGCTTGATGCATGGCGCCGTCCCAGCCTTCCATGGTTATCCACAGCTCGGCGTCGGCCTGGGTTTTTTCCGGCACCGGTAACGAAGCACCCATGCGGTACGGTGTACCGAAGAAAATTACCCCGGCGGCGCGCAGGCTGCGGGGTTTGCCGATGCGCAGGTAAGTGGCTTTGACCTGTTCGATACAGGCGTCGCACAGCGCAGCGTTGAAGGCTTTTACGTGGCCGGTCGCGCCATCCCGACGCGGCGCTTCATCGCGCAACTCGGCCAGGCGCAGGCTCCAGGGACCGACCTGGATCTCGCCGATTTCGTGCTCGCCCAGCCCCGTGTCGCCGCGAATCAACGCGGCGTTGGTGAAGTATTTGGGCATGAACCCCAACGGGATCAGCAGCAACAGAATGTTCAGGTGAAAACGCCATTTGTGCCAAAGCACGTTCAGGCGCGAGGGCTGGGGGGCGGCAGTGGTTTTGCTCACAGGCTAGCCTCCGACGTCTCGCGGCTCATGCTCGGTTGCGCCGTGGCAGTGCGCTGTTTCTTGCTGCTGCGCTTAAGCGCATTGGCGGTGGCCAGGGCGGTGCGCTTGGTCCAGATCAGCAAGCCGCTGAGGACCATCATGCTCAGCACCAGGCCGAAGAAGAACCAGATCAACTTGATCCACAAACCACCGAAATCCCCGGTGTGCAATGGCCGCATGGATTCGGTGACGAACTCCAGCGTGGTGCGGTTCGAGAGCAGTCGCGAAGCAGCGATTTCGCCGTTGTACGGGTTGATGGTCGCCGTCTGGTACATCAGCGGATACCAACCACGGCCACCAATATCCAGGTGGCTGTAGGCGTTGCCCGGCAGGCTGATAAAACTGGCTTCCAGCCCCGGGATTTTTTGCATGGCGATTTCAATCGCCCGATCCAGCGGGATCTGCGGTGCCGGCGAACCATCCGGCGACAACGGCACGGCTTCACGGGCCATGGCCGGAATGATCGGTTCGCTGGAGATGGAAATCTGGTTGTCGAACAGCAGGGCTTCAATCAAAAACCAGGTACCGGTGACGGAAATGACCGCGATGAACCAGATCGACCAGATGCCGCTGAGTCGGTGAAAGTCGCCCCAGAAAATCCGCGCACCGTGACGAAAACGCAGGGTCGGCTTGAAGAAGCCTTTCCAGAATTTTTTGTAGACCACCAGCCCGGTAATCAGTGAAACCAGCAGCGGCAAGCCAAGGAACGACACCAGGTACCAGCCCCAACTGAAACCGTTGGTAAATGGCACCAGCCACCAGCCATGCAAGGCGCGGGTGAACGCCTTGAAGTCGAAGTCCGGTGCGGTGCCTTGAATCACCCCGGTGTAAGGATTGACGTAGACCGTCACCGAGCGCCCGTCGGGGTAGTTGACGTCCACGTCGAGGGCGAAGTGCGATTCGTCGGGGCGGTTGATGGCTGAGACGAGGGTCTGGGGTTCGGCTTTTTTCATGGCCGCGAGGATCTGGTCATAGCTGAGCCGCCGGGCATCGTCAGAAGGCGGGCTGGCGCGCATTTGTGGGTTGGCGAGCCAGACGATCTCCTGGCTGACGACGGCCAGGGTGCCGGTCACGCAGACGATCAAGACGAAAAACCAGATCGGCAACGCCAGCCAGCTATGGACCAGAAACCAGAGTTTTGAGCGGGATTTCTTCGACATGATTAAAGGTCTTGTATCGATGAGAGGGCCGTGCTGCGGGCTTCGTAGCGCGGTGACCCCTGAAAGCCCGGCCGTGGCTTTTGCCTACGCGGCCGGACTGCATCTATATAGGACGGATGAGCAGGGGAAATCCCGAAGGCGGAGATGAAAGAAAATGTTTCGCAGTTCCCCTTGTGGGAGCAGGCTGCCGGCGAATAAGGCGTGTGAGGTAATTCGTCTGTGCCTGACAGACCGCTTTCGCGGGCAAGCCTTGCTCGTACGTGCGCCAGTGTCGTTATGAAGGCGGATTCTGCTGTGGCGGGATATGCCACAACCGGCGCTGGCGGCATCAGCCGCCAGCGTGAGAGGGGGACTCTGAGGCTGGGTTCAGCGCAGGAAATCCAGGACTTCGGCGAGCAGCAGTTCGGGGGCTTCTTCGGCGATGTAATGGCCGGCGGGCAGTGCTTTGCCGCGCACGTCCGTGGCCACGCGTTGCCATTCCTTGAGCGGCTCGAAGCAGCGGCCGACCGTGCCTTCGGCGCCCCACAACACCAGCAGGGGAAGATTCAACTGATGGCCGGCGTCGATGTCGGCGCGGTCGTGGTCCAGATCAATGCTGGCGCTGGCGCGGTAGTCCTCGCAGATCCCGCGCGCGGTGCCGGGCAGTTTCAGGCAACGCAGGTATTCGCCAAACGCCTCGGCGGTGAACGGCTTGAGCCCGGCGCTGCGGCTGCCCATCACACTGCGCAGGTACGCTTCGGGATCGGCCTCGATCAGGGTTTCCGGCAACGGTGCCGGGCGGATCAGGAAGAACCAGTGCCAGTAGGCGCGGGCGAACGCTTCGTTGGTTTGCGCGTACATCGACAGGGTCGGGGCGATATCGAGCAGGACCATGCGTTGCACGGCATCGGGATGATCCAGCGCCAGACGATGGGCGACCCGGGCGCCACGGTCATGGGCCAGCACCGAGAACCGCTCGAAGCCCAAGGACTGCATCAGCGCCACACCGTCCTTGGCCATTTCGCGTTTGGAGTAGTGGGTGTGCTGATCGTTGGCCAGCGGTTTCGCGCTGTCGCCGTAACCGCGCAGGTCGGCGGCGACCACGGTGAAATGCTCGGCCAGTTGTTCGGCGATTTTGTGCCAGATGACGTGAGTCTGCGGGTGACCGTGCAACAACAGCAGGCCCGGCCCGATGCCGCCGATGCGGTAGGCGATGTCCACGCCGTTGACGTGGCGCTGGTCTTTCAGGAATCCGGCGAACATGGGGAGTGACTCCTTGTTGTAGTTGCCTGCATCCTGAAATTGTTGGCGCGTTAGGGCAAGGCGCAAAGCGTGGGGCGTTTGTTCATGAAGTGTGTTCGAGGAATATGCGCTGTCTGGAATGCCGCCTTCGCGAGCAAGCCCGCTCCCACAGTAGATCGGCTGTGTACACAAAATATGTGATCCACACCGATCCCCTGTGGGAGCGGGCTTGCTCGCGAAGAGGCCCGGTCAGGCACTGAAGACTCAACCCTGACTAAACATCTCCTTCGCCCTCTGCTCAATCTGCTCCTGCGTCAGGTCTTCCTTGCGTGTCGCCAGGAACCACAAATGCCCGTAGGGATCCTTCAAGGTCCCCGAGCGGTCGCCATAAAACTGATCCTTGACCTCGGACACCACCGTGCCACCGGCAGCAATTGCCTTGGCATAGGACTTGTCGACATCGGTCACATACAGGTGCAACCCCACGGACGGTGACTTGTCTGGGTTGCTCAACGGTCCTTGATCGCACGGCGTGCCGAGCATGATCGGGCAGTCGCCGATGCGCAGTTCAGCGTGGCCGATACCGCCGTCGGGCATGGACAGGCGCATGACTTCAATGGCGCCAAAGGCTTTTTTGTAGAACTCGATGGCTTCAGCGGCTTTCTGAATGCCCAGGTACGGGGTGATGCTGTGATAACCCTCTGGAATGGGTTTGACGCTCATGACGGTTCTCCCTGTTTTTTGTTTTGCGAGGTAAAGATTCACTATAGAACCGTCCTCGCCGCACGGATTTCCGCCCGACGAGCAGCAGGACGCGTGCGCATACTCTGTGGCTATGGGTAAATCCCCTTGCCACGGGCGTTCTCAGTCAATCTTTAGGGAAGTGCGGCCCCGGCCCCTGTTCCCCAAGCACATCGCCCTGATTGCGCAACGGGCAGGCTTCCATCGACAAACACCCACAGCCGATGCAGCCGTTGAGCCGGTCACGCAGCAGCGTCAACTGCTCGATCCGCTCATCCAGTTCCCGCCGCCACTGCTCGGACAACACCCGCCAGTCCGCCGCCGTCGGTGCGCGATCATCAGGCAGAATTTTCAGTGCCTCGCCAATCTCCGCCAACGGTATGCCCAGACGTTGCGCCACTTTGATCAGCGCCACCCGGCGCAACACTTCCCGCGGATAACGGCGCTGGTTGCCCTGATTGCGATGGCTCTTGATCAAGCCCTTGGTTTCATAGAAGTGCAGGGCCGTCACGGCCACGCCGCTGCGGGTGGCAACCTCGCCGACGGTGAGTTCTTTGTGCAGGTTCTGCGCGGTGATCATTGGAAAAACTCCTTGACCTCTAGTTAACTCGAGGTTTTACCCTGCAAGCCTTCGGATCGCAAGGTCCGGTTAACCGGTGAGTGGGGAGTCTTTATGCCGATGTCAGAGAAAAACCGCAGTTTCACCCAATTGATCGAATTCGAGATTGAACCGCATCAGCAACCGGCTCTAGTGTCGGCGCTGTCTGTCCAGACCGAGCGTCTGGCCCAGGATTTCAGCGGGTTTCTGAGTGCGAGCATCCAGGCCAGCGACGATGGTCGGCGGGTGCTCAATTACCTGCAATGGCAATCCCGCGAGGCGGGGGAAGCCGCATTCCAGCACTTTGAAAGCGGCGAGCAGGATTTCTGGCAACTGATCCGCGCCCACAAGGCGAAAGCCGTGACGTTCGGCTCATTCCAGGTGCTGCACAGCCTGGAGCGTAGTCACGACAACGCGCTGCACTGCAATTTGGTGCATTCCCGGTAAGCGCCTAGATCGACAACTGCATCAAGCGCTCGCCTTGCACGTTTTCCGTCGGGCGGCGTTTGTTCACTGCCAGTTCGCCGATCTTGATCAACCGCGTGCGGGTCACGTTGCGGCTCAAGCCCAGCAATGCGGCGGTGTGCACCTGGTTGTAATGGCTGAAGCGGTAAGCCGCGCGCAACAACGCGTCTTCGACTTTTTCGTGCAGCGCCCCGGCCTGTTCCTCGAAGAGCTTTTGAAAGGCTCGGTCGAGCAAGGCTTCCGGTGAGTCGTCGACGTTGCCGTGGTGATCGTCCTGACGCTCGATGCGCATGTTCGACAGGCGCAAGTCATCGCGTTCGATCACGCCGTTACGGCAGATCAGCAGGGTGTGGTGAATCACGTTTTCCAGTTCGCGGATGTTGCCCGGCCAACTGTAGCTGCGCAGTTTCAGTTCGGCTTCTTTGCTGATGGTGATCGTGCCGTAGCCGAGGCGCTGGCTGTAGGCTTCGACGAAGTGCCGGGTCAGCGGCAGGATGTCGCCGGGACGGTCGCGCAACGGGCTCAGCTCCAGGCTGACCACGTCGAGGCGGTAATACAGATCCTCGCGAAAGTGCCCGGCGTTGATGGCTTTCTCCAGTTGCACATTGGTCGCCGCCAGCACCCGTACGTCGATGGGAATGCTCTTGCGCGAACCGAGTCGCACCACTTCACGCTCCTGCAACACCCGCAACAACTTGACCTGAATCGCCATCGGCAAATCGCCGATTTCATCGAGGAACAAGGTGCCGCCATCCGCCTCTTCAAACCACCCGGCCTTGGCGCTGAGGGCGCCAGTGAAGGCGCCTTTTTCATGGCCGAACAGCTCGGCTTCGACCAGGGATTCGGAGAACGCGCCGCAGTTCACCGCCACGAACGGCCGGTTACGCCGGGCGCTGAGGTTGTGGATGTGCCGCGCCACCAACTCCTTGCCGGTGCCGGTTTCACCGATGATCAGCACGCTGGCTTCACTCGGGGCGACCTGTTGTAAATGCGCGAGCAACGCCTGGGATTTCGGATCTTCGAACACCTGCGCGGTGGCGCGGATCGACGTAGCGAGGGCGGGTGAGGGCGGTAGGGTCAGCAGTTGCATGGCAGCAGGCTCCATGAAGAGAAGGCTATGAATAGAAAGTCGGAATCGGCAGGGACTGGTTCAACGCCCAATCACCCAGTTCATGGAGTTTGTAATCCACCGGGTCGTGCAGGGTTTGCGTGCGCAGGTTGCGCCAGTGGCGGTCCAGTCGCAGCGAGGCGTGGGTCGAGCGCGCGCCGGTCACTTCGAACAAGCGGCTACAGAGTTCCAGGCCATTGCGGGTGGCAGCGACCTTGGCCGTGGCAATCGCTGTCGCCAGATGCCCGCGTTCTTCGGCGCTGAGATTCGGGCCTTTGGCCCAGGCCTTGTCGAGCAGTTCGGCGGCGCGTTCCACCAGCAATCGAACCCCTTCGAGAGCGACCCAGAATTCGCCGTAATGGCCGAGTACGTAGGGATCTTCACGCACATCCTGGGCGCTGGATTTATGCCAGGGTCGGGTTTCGGTGAGGGTGTATTGCCGCGCTTCTTCGAACGCCCCTTCGGCAATGCCAAGGAACATGTGGGTGAACGTCAGTTGAGCAATCAATGGCCGCAGGCACGCGAACGGTGTGCTCAACGGACCCGGATCCAGCAGCAGTTCCGATTCCTCGACCCGCACCCGTTCGAACGTCGCGCTGCCACTGTCGGTCTGGCGCTGGCCCATGTTGTTCCAGTCGTTGTGCAGGGTGATACCGCTGCGACCGCTGGGGATCGCGGCGATCAACAGCTTGCCGCCAGCACTTTCATCGACCGCCGAGGCGATCAGCATTTGTGAATCGCTGGCGCCGGAGCAGAAACTCTTCTTGCCGGAAAACTCGCGCCAGCCGCCGAGGTTCTTCACCACGGTGCGGGTGTCCAGCGGATTGAGGGCGTTGCCCCAGAACCAGTTCTTGCGCGCGGTTTGTTCGAACCACGGTTGCCACTGTTCGGGTTTGGCGAACAGGCGCACGGTGGCGAGCATCAGGTGATGGAAACCGAAGACATGGGCAATCGAGCTGTCGACCTTGGCGAACTCGCGCACGATGCTCAGGGTGTCACTCCAGCTGGCGCCGAGGCCGCCGTACTGGGTGGGAATGCTTAAGGCGAGCAGACCGCTGTGGCGCAAGGCATCACGTTCAGCCTTGGGCGTACCGCCGCGTTCGTCGCGCTCGACGGCGGTCAGGGCAAACTCGGCCGCCAACTGGCGAGCGGTGTGCAAAGGGGATAGCAGGGCGCTTTGTGGTTTGGCCGTCACACCCACACTCCTAAATTCAAACAGCCCCTGTAGGAGCTGCCGCAGGCTGCGATCCTTTGATCTGTTGTTAAAAAATCAAAGGCAAAGATTGCAGCCTGCGGCAACTTCTTAAGGGATTTGGGTCAGACTTTGGCCGGGAGTACGTCGTTGGCAATCATTTCGCCAAACGGCCCGGTGAGGTTGGTGACGCCCCGGCCAGCCAGGCTCGCATACGGTTCTGGCAGCAGCGGGAACACCAGCTCGGCAAAGCGATACGCCTCTTCCAGGTGCGGATAACCGGAGAAGATAAAGCTCTCGATCCCCAGGTCCGCGTACTCCTTGATCCTCGCCGCCACTTGTTGCGGATCGCCCACCAGTGCAGTCCCGGCACCGCCGCGCACCAGGCCGACACCGGCCCACAGGTTGGGCGCGATTTCCAGGTTGTCGCGACGTCCATCATGCAACGCGGCCATGCGCCGCTGGCCTTCGGAATCAAAACGCGAGAACGACTTCTGTGCGGCGGCGATGGTCTCGTCGCTGATGTGCTCAATCAGTTTGTCGGCAGCTTTCCAGGCCTCTTCGGCCGTCTCGCGAACGATCACGTGCAGGCGAATTCCGAACTTCACCGTGCGCCCGTTGCGTGCAGCACGCTCACGCACATCGGCGAGTTTTTCTGCCACGGCGGCCGGTGGCTCGCCCCAGGTAAGGTAAACATCGACCTGTTCGGCAGCGAGTTCATGGGCCGCTTCAGAAGAACCACCGAAGTACAGCGGCGGGTAGGGCTTTTGCACCGGTGGATACAGTGCTTTGGCGTTCTGCACTTTCAAGTGCTTGCCGTCGAAATCCACCGCCTCGCCTTGCAGCACCCGGCGCCAGATTTTCAGGAATTCATCGGTGACTTCGTAGCGTTCACTGTGGCTGAGGAAACTGCCGTCGCCACGGTTTTCGTCCGGATCACCACCGGTCACCACGTTGATCAGCAAGCGGCCGTTGGACAGGCGATCCAGCGTCGCCGCCATCCGCGCCGAAACGGTGGGCGAAATGATCCCCGGCCGAATCGCCACCAGATAGCGCAGGCGCTCGGTCAAAGGCACCAGCGCCGAGGCGATTACCCAGGAGTCCTCGCAAGAACGCCCGGTGGGGATCAGCACACCGTGATAGCCGAGGCTGTCGGCGGCCTGCGCAACCTGTTTCAGATAGTTCAGCGTGACCGGGCGCGCACCTTGGGTGGTGCCCAGATAGTGGCCGTCGCCGTGGGTCGGCAGAAACCAGAAAACATCCATGCACGACTCCTCAGGCGATCTTCAGCAACGGTTTGATTTGCGTAGCGAACAGCGGCGCAGCGCGTTCGGCGGCCAGGCGAATGCGTGCTTTCAGCGCTTCGCTGGTGATCTGGTAATCGGCGAAATCGGCTTCGGTGGCGTACACGCCAATCGGCAGGGTGACGGCCTGGAAGAAGCTCAGCAGTGGGCGCAACTGATGATCGAGGACCAGCGCGTGCCGTTCGCTGCCACCGGTGGCTGCGAGCAGCACCGGGGTGTCGATCAGTGCATTGAGGTCGATCAGGTCGAACAGATGCTTGAGCAGGCCCGGATATGAGCCGCGATACACCGGCGCGGCAACGATCAGCAGATCGGCCTGTTCGATGGCTTGCAACTCGGCCTCGACTTCAGCGCTCAGCTCTTGACGCGAGAGGGCACTGCCGAGCGGGCGGGCGATATCGCCGAGTTCGATCAAATGGCTCTCGATCGGCAAATGCCCGGACAGTTCGGACAACAGCGCTTGGGTCAGCACCAATGTGCGAGAAGGACGCCAGGTGCCACCGGACAAGGCGACGACTTTCAGGGGACGCGACATGATCAATTCCTTTTTCAACAGTTGCTCAGTGAGCAGTGAATGAGTCACTGGACTTGAGCAAGTGCTGTACCAATTCCTGTGAGTCCCGGTTTACGGGGCTTACAGCGCTATGCCAAAGCCTGCGTGTGTGAGTTTCAGCGCGGTTTGTTGAATTGCTGTTGGCTGGGCAACAGTTGCTGGAGCAACAGTGCCGAGCGCATGAGGGGATTTATAAAGGCTGATGGTTATTCCGTAAAAGAACCTTAATCGATATTTATAGATCTTTTGGAGATATAAGAACAAGCGTGTCGAATTTCTGATAGCCACTATTGAGAGCGTTGATTTTTGCGCGAGCTTTGCCGGGCGTAGCCTTGCTCCATCAACCCCCATTGCTCGCCAGGACGCTCCCCATGAATCGGTTACTCGCTGTTTCCTTGCTGCTCGCCGTCTCCGTACTCACTGGATGTGCAAGCCATGTTTCCCCGGAATTGCGTCCCTACACCGCCGAAGAAACCAAGGAACTGGCGCTGGAAGCCTTGAACCGCCGGGGTTTGTCCTTCGATGAATACCAAATGAAAAAAGCTGCATTGCTCGGCCAGCCACAGAAGTCATACGGTTTTGATAGCCAAGGCGAAATGAACGCCGAGCGTGCCGTACACCTTCACGGTCGCCCAAGCTGATTCGCGACTGTACTGCTCGAACTTTCACGTAACTGTCCGTGGGTTTTGCGCAAGGCGTGCGATAGGGTCAATACCTGACTGACCCTGACGGACTGCCACCGATGACGCTCTCGCTCGATCTGCTGCTGGGCTTCGCCCTGTTTGCCCTCGTCACCTCAATTACTCCCGGCCCGAACAACACCATGTTGCTGGCATCGGGCGTGAACTTCGGCTTTAATCGCACCATCCCCCATATGCTCGGCATCACTTGCGGCTTCTTTGTCCTGGTGGTCGCGGTGGGTTTCGGCCTGGGCGCGGTGTTTCAAACCTATCCGTTGCTCTACACGGTTTTGCGTTACGTCGGCGCGGCGTACTTGCTCTACCTGGCGTGGAAGATCGCCCATTCCGGTCCCGTCTCCGAGAGCGAAAAGGGCGAAAGTAAACCGATCAGTTACCTCAGCGCTGCGGCGTTTCAGTGGGTCAATCCCAAGGCCTGGATCATGGCCATCGGTGCCATCAGTACCTACACGCCGATGCAGGGCTACTTCACCAATGTGATCGTGATTGCGGCAGTGTTCGCCTTGATCAACCTGCCTAGCGTTGGTGTCTGGGCGGGTTGCGGTACTTTGTTGCGCAATGTGTTGAAGGATCGCCGTTGGTTGCGGATCTTCAACTGGGGCATGGCCCTGCTGCTGGTGGCTTCGTTGTATCCGTTGTTGATCGAAAGCTTTCGCTGACGCATTGCTTCAACCGGTTGGCCGATGCCTGTTAAGCTCGACTTCAGGAGCGTTCCTACGCACTTTTAAATGAAGTTGTTCTTCTTTAACGGCCTCCGATCAGGTATTGATGACGCTCTCGAACCAACGCGCAGCTCACAAGGCTGCGTTGTGCCGTTTGCAGACACGAGCCTCCTGATCCCGGAACACGCTCTGCGAGTCTTTTATGAACACACGTCCGTTGTATTTCGATTACGCCGCCACCACCCCGGTGGACGAGCGGGTCATCCAGGTGATGATCGAGTGTCTGGGGTTTCACGGTAATTTCGGCAACCCGGCCTCAAGCTCCCACGCCTTCGGCCAGCAAGCCTGGCACACGGTCGAGCAGGCCCGCCGGCAGGTCGCCGAACTGGTCGGTGCCCAGGCCGAACAGATCGTCTGGACTTCCGGTGCGACCGAGTCCAACAACCTCGCCCTCAAAGGCGTGGCCCAGGCGCGCGGTGTGCCTGGCGGCCACATCATCACCAGTCAGATCGAACACAAAGCCATCCTTGATACCGCCCGCCAGTTGCAGGACGGCGGCGTCGCCGTGACCTATCTGGTGCCGGACGCCGAAGGCCTGATTACGCCGCAAGCGGTCAGTGAAGCCATGCGTGACGACACCTTTCTGGTGTCGCTGATGCTGGTCAACAATGAGCTGGGCACCGTCAACGATGTGCAGGCCATTGGTGAAGTGGTGCGCAGTCGCGGGGCGCTGTTCCACGTCGATGCGGCGCAGGGCGCCGGCAAAGTCGCGATCGATCTGGCGCAGTGGCCGGTCGACCTGATGTCGTTTTCGGCGCACAAACTCTATGGGCCCAAAGGCATTGGTGCGTTGTATGTCGGCCCGCGAGCGCAGCAACGTTTGCACGCCCAGATTCACGGTGGCGGTCACGAAGGTGGCTTGCGTTCCGGGACTTTGGCAACCCACCAGATTGCCGGCATGGGCGCGGCGTTTGCCTTGGCCGCATCGGCGTTTGATGAAGAGAAAAAACCATCGTCGCTTTGCGCGAGCGTTTGCTCGAACAACTGCTGAGTCTGCCCGGCGTGCGCCTCAACGGCAGCGTTGGCCAACGTATCCCGCACACCTTGAGCCTGACGTTCAGCGAGGGTGAGTTCAACAGCACCGCGCTGGGCCATTCGATCGCATTTTCCGCGACCTCGGCCTGCAACTCCGCCAGCAATGCTCCGTCCCATGTGTTGCTGGCGCTGGGGCACGACGCTCGCTCGGCCGGCCGTACCATTCGCTTGAGCCTGGGGCGTTTCACCACCGAGCAAGACATCGATCAAGCGGTCGAACTGATTAAAGCGGCTTGCGCCAGTGCGCCGGCATTCTGGCAATAAGGCTATGAAAGCGCCGACTCAGATCGGCACTCAACAATAATGATGAAGTGGTTAGCAGGAGACATGATGAGTACGCAGCCTTTGATCAATGGATTGGTACCCCAGCGCCTGGCGCAAACCCGCGAGCTGATGAGCCGGGAGGGTATTCATGCCCTGCTGGTGCCGTCGGCCGACCCGCATTTGTCGGAATACCTGCCGGGTTACTGGCAAGGTCGGCAATGGCTGTCGGGCTTCCACGGCTCGGTCGGCACCCTGATCGTCACGCCGGATTTTGCCGGTGTCTGGGCCGACAGTCGTTATTGGGAGCAAGCGAGCAAGGAGCTCAAGGGCAGCGGCATCGAACTGGTCAAGCTGCAACCGGGTCAACCCGGGCCGCTGGACTGGCTGGCGGAACAAACCCCTGAAGGTGGCGTCGTTGCCGTCGATGGTGCAGTGATGGCTGTGGCGTCGGCGCGGACGCTGGGCGGCAAACTCGAAGAACGCGGTGCCCGACTGCGCACTGACATCGATTTGTTGAGCGAAGTCTGGAGCGACCGTCCGACGCTGCCGAACGAGCCGATCTATCAACATTTGCCGCCGCAAGCGACCGTCAGTCGTGGCGAGAAACTCGCCAAACTGCGCGAAACCTTGCAGGCGCGCGGAGCTGACTGGCATTTCATCGCCACCCTTGACGATATCGCCTGGCTGTTCAACCTGCGCGGCGGCGATGTGTCGTTTAATCCGGTGTTCGTGTCCTTCGCCTTGATCAGCCAGAAGCAGGCCACCTTATTCGTGGCCCTGAGCAAAGTCAGCGCCGAACTGCGTGCGATCCTCGAACAGGACGGCGTGACACTGCGCGACTACAGCGAAGTGGCCGATGCCCTGCGCGCCGTGCCGAGCGGCGCGAGCCTGCAGGTCGATCCGGCCCGCGTTACTGCCGGTCTACTGGATAACCTGAGCAGTGGCGTGAAACTGCTGGAAGGCCTGAACCCGACTACTTTGGCCAAATCACAAAAAAGCCTGGCCGACGCTGAACACATTCGTCAGGCCATGGAGCAGGACGGCGCGGCGCTGTGCGAATTTTTCGCCTGGCTGGAGTCGGCATGGGGCCGCGAGCGCATCACCGAACTGACCATCGACGAACACCTGACCGCCGCCCGTACCCGGCGTCCGGATTATGTGTCGCTGAGTTTCAACACCATTGCCGCATTCAACGCCAATGGCGCGATGCCGCACTACCACGCCACTGAAGAAGAACACGCAGTTATCGAGGGTGACGGCCTGTTGTTGATCGACTCCGGCGGCCAGTACCTGGGCGGCACCACCGACATTACGCGGATGGTTCCGGTCGGTACGCCGACCGATGAGCAGAAACGCGATTGCACGCGGGTGCTCAAGGGCGTGATCGCGTTGTCCCGTGCGCAATTCCCTCGGGGCATTCTGTCGCCGCTGCTGGACTCCATCGCTCGCGCGCCGATCTGGGCGGAGAGCGTGGATTACGGTCACGGCACCGGTCATGGCGTCGGTTACTTCCTGAACGTTCATGAGGGCCCTCAAGTGATTGCCTATCAAGCCGCAGCCGCACCGCAAACTGCGATGCAGCCGGGGATGATTACCTCCATTGAGCCGGGGACTTATCGTCCGGGTCGTTGGGGCGTGCGGATCGAAAACCTGGTGTTGAACCGTGAAGCAGGCAAGAGCGAGTTCGGTGAGTTCCTGAAATTCGAAACCCTGACCCTGTGCCCGATCGACACTCGATGCCTTGAGCCGTCGTTGCTGACGCTGGACGAAAAACAGTGGTTCAACGCCTATCACGCCGAAGTGTGTGAGCGCTTGAGCCCGTTGCTCGACGGTGCTGCCCTTGAATGGTTGAAAACCCGGACCGCAGCTATTTAAGCAGTCGACGCTCGGGCGCTGACGTCAGCGCTCGAGCGGTGGCTTAGATCGAGTTGTGGCGCAATGCCTCTTCGACGAAGTCCAAGCGGTCCTGGCCGAAGAACAGTTGATTGTCGATAAACATGCTCGGTGCGCCGAATACGCCGCGTCGCACGGCTTTCTCGGTGTTGTCCTTGAGGGCGGCTTTGACTTCCTCGTCGGCGGTCAGGGCCAGTACCTCGTTCGGGTCGAAACCGTTCTGCGTCAATACGGCCGCGACGGTCGCCGGATCATTGAGACTGCGACCTTCGACCCAGAGGGCGATGAACAGGCAATCGATGAACGCCTGGAAACGCTCGGGATGGCGCAATTGCATGCCGGTGACGGCGCGCATGAGCATCAGTGTATTGATCGGGAAATGCGGGTTGAACTTCAGCGGAACGCCGTAGCGTTTGGCGTAGCGGTCCAGGTCCTGAAACATGTAGCGACCCTTGGCTGGGATGGTCGCCGGTGAAGCGTTGCCGGTGGCTTTGAAGACGCCGCCCAGCAGCATGGGAATGTAGATCAGTTGGCTGCCGGTCTGCGCGCAGATCTTCGGCAGTTGGGTGTACGCCAGATAGGTGGCGGGGCTGCCCAGATCGAAGTAAAACTCCACGGTTTTGCTCATGGTCAATGCGCTCTGCTTATTGTTGTTGGGGGAGGGCTTACCAGCGTTCGCTCCAGGGGCGCAGGTCGAGCTCGAAGGTCCAGGCGTCCCGAGGCTGACTGTGCAGGTACCAGTAGTTTTCGGCAATGTGCTCGGGGTTGAGAATGCCGTCCTGATCTTTGGTCGCGTACTTTTCCGGGAAGTTGTCACGGATAAAGTCGGTGTCTATGGCACCGTCGACCACGATGTGGGCGACGTGGATGTTCATCGGTCCCAATTCTCGGGCCATGCTTTGGGCCAGGGCGCGAATGCCGTGTTTGGCGCCGGCGAACGCTGCAAACCCTGCCGCTCCACGCATGCCAGCGGTGGCGCCGGTAAACAGGATCGTTCCCCGTTGGCGTGTGGCCATGCGCTTGGCCACTTCGCGAGCGTTGAGGAACCCCGAGAAACAGGCCATTTCCCAGATCTTGAAATACTTGCGGGCGGTTTCTTCGAGAATGCTGCACGGCACATTGGCGCCGATATTGAACACGAATGCTTCGATGGGGCCGATCTGGGTTTCGATTTGCTCGACCAGCGCAATCACGTCCTCTTCCTTGCGCGCGTCACAGGCGAAACCGTGAGCTTCGCCACCACTGGCCTTGATGGCATCCACCAACGGCTGGAGTTTGTCGGCGCTGCGTCGGGTGACGCAGGCGATAAAACCTTCTTGCGCAAAGCGTTTGGCAATAGCGCCACCGGTAGCATCCCCAGCGCCGACAATCAGTACGACCTTCTTGTTATTCATGGGTAGATCCCTTTGGTAAACGATCGTTAACTAAACGAACGTTATGCTACGATCCGGCTAACGTCAAGGTGATCAATCCTGAGGACAAGGCAATGCGTTACTCGCCCAATCACAAGCTGGAAACCAAAGAGAAATTGCTGGAAAGCAGTGCGGTGTCGGCCAAGAAGTCTGGTTTTGCAACGGTCGGTGTCGATGGTTTGATGAAGGCGATCGGCTTGAGTGGCGGGGCGTTCTACAGTCACTTTTCGTCAAAGGATGAACTGTTTGCGGCGATCGTCGAGCGAGAGTTGTGCCAAAGCCTGGCCCGGTTAGGCGGTCATGGTGAGCAGGATCGCGCAAGGCTGGAGCGTTGCCTCAAGCACTACCTGAGCATGGCCCATGTCGAGCAGCCTGAGTCCGGGTGTGCATTGCCTGTGTTAGGTGCGGAGATTGCCCGCTCAGACATCGTGGTACGCCAGCAGGCAGAGATCTGGATTTGTCGGCTTCAGGAGAGTTGGGCGCGGATTCTGGATAGCGACAGCCTGGCGTGGGCGATTCTGTCGCAATGCATCGGTGCGTTGGTCGTGGCGCGAATGTTGGCCACTGCGGACATCCAGCGCACCGTGCTGCAGTCCTGTCACGATGAGATTGGCCGCCAGATCGCCGGGCGGCCTCAGGCTATTTGCAAATGACGATCATGCTGCGACTGGTGTAGCCGGCAGGATTAAGGCCGAACGGATAGTCGCCAGGCTCTTCCACCGCGTCCCCCGACTTGGCGATAACCTTGTAGCCCTTTGGCGCACACGAGTCGGCGGCGCTGGTGTAGCACTTGTCCCAAGACGATGAGAGCCCCGAACAGTTGATATGCAGCCCTTTTTTGCCGTGTTTGACCTGGGTTTTAGTGGTCGCCGCGCAGCCCGCAACTGCGAGAACGGCGATCAGTATCAAAATTCGTTTCATTGCTGTCCTTATAGCGGCCCGGATCTTTCGCCCAAGTCTGGCTGCATTCGCTTTCGTTTGACGCGCTCTAATGTCCCTATCTGAAAAAAGTCCATGTGTGGCACTGGGTTGCGGGCCTAAACATGGCCTAATTGAGCGGCAAATGCCAGAGCTTCGTCAAATCCTGTATCAATCTGCAGCGACCGCCGGCTTGGCGGCACTGCCCATGGTCATGGTCGCGCCGACTGAGGCAAGAATGATGCACATGATGGCCATCCACTGTGATAACGAAAGGTACTCGTGGAGGAAAAGCAGGCCCGACAGCGCGCCGAATGCCGGCTCAATGCTCATCAATGTGCCGAAGGTGCGTGCTGGCATTCGGGTCAGAGCGACCATTTCCAGTGTGTAGGGCAGGGCGGTGGAAAGAATGGCAACGCCGATTGCCACGGGGATCAGTGACGGCGTCAGCAAAGCAGCACCTGCGTGAACAATCCCGATAGGCGCGACGAACAGTGCGGCAATCATGACGCCCAGCGCGGCGGTGGTTACGCCATTGTCAGCCCCTGCCTTCTGGCCGAACAGAATGTACAGCGCCCAGCAGGCACCGGCTCCCAATGCATAGCCAGCCCCCACCAGATCAATTCCGGCCGTTGTGGCGCCCGTCGGTATCAATAGCAGTAAACCCACAGCGGCAAGTGCGATCCACAGAAAGTCGATGGCGCGACGTGAGGCATAGATCGCGACGGCCAGCGGCCCGGTGAACTCCAGGGCTACGGCAATGCCGAGCGGGACAGTACGCAGGGACATATAGAAGAGGAAGTTCATGCCGCCCAGCGCCATCCCGTAGATGATGACGGTGCGCAAGGATTTTGCGGTGAGCTTCGCTCGCCATGGACGCAATAGCAGCAGCATGATCACGCTGGCAAATACCAGTCGTAGGGTGGTGGTCCCTTGAGCACCGACTACAGGAAACATGCTTTTAGCCAGGGACGCGCCGGACTGGATCGATGCCATGGCTATTAATAGCAGGCCAACCGAAAAGAGGGTCGAGGCAAGGCTGCGGGGTTGGTCATTCATTGCAAGGCATCGTCCGAAGTGGGTAGCGAAAGTATTGCTATATGGTTTGGGCAATATACTGCGCATTCGTTGTGGTCGCGTCTATATATAAGCAGGCTTTTTAGAAGAGTTGATAGAAAGACA
>NZ_JAEKEL010000001.1:1850000-5280705 GCF_016651105.1 Pseudomonas sp. TH15 | reverse complement strand
TCTATAATTCGCCCCACTTCCGGCGCAGTCGAAACGGAAAACTCCTTGAGATTCAATGAGTTATGTAGGTTTCGGCGGTAGGTTGCTTCAGTTCATCGAAGCCAAAAGGAAGTTGAAAAAGAGGTGTTGACAGCAGCGTGTAACGCTGTAGAATTCGCCTCCCGCTGACGAGAGATCGGAAGCGCAAGTGGTTGAAGTTGTTGAAGAATTCTTCGAAAACTTCTGAAAATAATCACTTGACAGCAAATGAGGCTGCTGTAGAATGCGCGCCTCGGTTGAGACGAAAGATCTTAACCAACCGCTCTTTAACAACTGAATCAAGCAATTCGTGTGGGTGCTTGTGGAGTCAGACTGATAGTCAACAAGATTATCAGCATCACAAGTTACTCCGCGAGAAATCAAAGATGTAACCAACGATTGCTGAGCCAAGTTTAGGGTTTCTTAAAAACCCAAAGATGTTTGAACTGAAGAGTTTGATCATGGCTCAGATTGAACGCTGGCGGCAGGCCTAACACATGCAAGTCGAGCGGATGAGAGGAGCTTGCTCCTGGATTCAGCGGCGGACGGGTGAGTAATGCCTAGGAATCTGCCTGGTAGTGGGGGACAACGTTTCGAAAGGAACGCTAATACCGCATACGTCCTACGGGAGAAAGCAGGGGACCTTCGGGCCTTGCGCTATCAGATGAGCCTAGGTCGGATTAGCTAGTTGGTGAGGTAATGGCTCACCAAGGCGACGATCCGTAACTGGTCTGAGAGGATGATCAGTCACACTGGAACTGAGACACGGTCCAGACTCCTACGGGAGGCAGCAGTGGGGAATATTGGACAATGGGCGAAAGCCTGATCCAGCCATGCCGCGTGTGTGAAGAAGGTCTTCGGATTGTAAAGCACTTTAAGTTGGGAGGAAGGGCAGTAACTTAATACGTTGCTGTTTTGACGTTACCGACAGAATAAGCACCGGCTAACTCTGTGCCAGCAGCCGCGGTAATACAGAGGGTGCAAGCGTTAATCGGAATTACTGGGCGTAAAGCGCGCGTAGGTGGTTTGTTAAGTTGGATGTGAAATCCCCGGGCTCAACCTGGGAACTGCATTCAAAACTGACAAGCTAGAGTATGGTAGAGGGTGGTGGAATTTCCTGTGTAGCGGTGAAATGCGTAGATATAGGAAGGAACACCAGTGGCGAAGGCGACCACCTGGACTGATACTGACACTGAGGTGCGAAAGCGTGGGGAGCAAACAGGATTAGATACCCTGGTAGTCCACGCCGTAAACGATGTCAACTAGCCGTTGGGAGCCTTGAGCTCTTAGTGGCGCAGCTAACGCATTAAGTTGACCGCCTGGGGAGTACGGCCGCAAGGTTAAAACTCAAATGAATTGACGGGGGCCCGCACAAGCGGTGGAGCATGTGGTTTAATTCGAAGCAACGCGAAGAACCTTACCAGGCCTTGACATCCAATGAACTTTCCAGAGATGGATTGGTGCCTTCGGGAACATTGAGACAGGTGCTGCATGGCTGTCGTCAGCTCGTGTCGTGAGATGTTGGGTTAAGTCCCGTAACGAGCGCAACCCTTGTCCTTAGTTACCAGCACGTAATGGTGGGCACTCTAAGGAGACTGCCGGTGACAAACCGGAGGAAGGTGGGGATGACGTCAAGTCATCATGGCCCTTACGGCCTGGGCTACACACGTGCTACAATGGTCGGTACAAAGGGTTGCCAAGCCGCGAGGTGGAGCTAATCCCATAAAACCGATCGTAGTCCGGATCGCAGTCTGCAACTCGACTGCGTGAAGTCGGAATCGCTAGTAATCGTGAATCAGAATGTCACGGTGAATACGTTCCCGGGCCTTGTACACACCGCCCGTCACACCATGGGAGTGGGTTGCACCAGAAGTAGCTAGTCTAACCTTCGGGAGGACGGTTACCACGGTGTGATTCATGACTGGGGTGAAGTCGTAACAAGGTAGCCGTAGGGGAACCTGCGGCTGGATCACCTCCTTAATCGACGACATCAGCTGCTCCATAAGTTCCCACACGAATTGCTTGATTCATTGAAGAAGACGATAAAGAAGCAGCCCGAAATTGGGTCTGTAGCTCAGTTGGTTAGAGC
Source organism: Pseudomonas sp. TH15 (assembly GCF_016651105.1). Lineage (GTDB taxonomy): Bacteria > Pseudomonadota > Gammaproteobacteria > Pseudomonadales > Pseudomonadaceae > Aquipseudomonas. Next base: position 5,278,598 of record NZ_JAEKEL010000001.1, on the reverse strand, counting down.
GCACCCCTGATAAGGGTGAGGTCGGCAGTTCGAATCTGCCCAGACCCACCAATTTTGCTTGTGTGGGACACCTGTAGAAATATGGGGCCATAGCTCAGCTGGGAGAGCGCCTGCCTTGCACGCAGGAGGTCAACGGTTCGATCCCGTTTGGCTCCACCACTACTGCTTCTGTTTGTTGAAAGCTTAGAAATGAGCATTCCATCCTGGTGATGGTGAATGTTGATTTCTAGTCTTTGATTAGATCGTTCTTTAAAAATTTGGGTATGTGATAGAAAGATAGACTGGACGTTACTTTCACTGGTAACGGATCAGGCTAAGGTAAAATTTGTGAGTAATTGCGAATTTTCGGCGAATGTCGTCTTCACAGTATAACCAGATTGCTTGGGGTTATATGGTCAAGTGAAGAAGCGCATACGGTGGATGCCTTGGCAGTCAGAGGCGATGAAAGACGTGGTAGCCTGCGAAAAGCTTCGGGGAGTCGGCAAACAGACTTTGATCCGGAGATGTCTGAATGGGGGAACCCACCTAACATAAGTTAGGTATCTTAAGCTGAATACATAGGCTTAAGAAGCGAACCAGGGGAACTGAAACATCTAAGTACCCTGAGGAAAAGAAATCAACCGAGATTCCCTTAGTAGTGGCGAGCGAACGGGGACTAGCCCTTAAGTGGCTTTGAGATTAGCGGAACGCTCTGGAAAGTGCGGCCATAGTGGGTGATAGCCCTGTACGCGAAAATCTCTTAGTCATGAAATCGAGTAGGACGGAGCACGAGAAACTTTGTCTGAATATGGGGGGACCATCCTCCAAGGCTAAATACTACTGACTGACCGATAGTGAACTAGTACCGTGAGGGAAAGGCGAAAAGAACCCCGGAGAGGGGAGTGAAATAGATCCTGAAACCGTATGCGTACAAGCAGTGGGAGCAGACTTGTTCTGTGACTGCGTACCTTTTGTATAATGGGTCAGCGACTTATTTTCAGTGGCGAGCTTAACCGAATAGGGGAGGCGTAGCGAAAGCGAGTCTTAATAGGGCGTCTAGTCGCTGGGAATAGACCCGAAACCGGGCGATCTATCCATGGGCAGGTTGAAGGTTGGGTAACACTAACTGGAGGACCGAACCGACTACCGTTGAAAAGTTAGCGGATGACCTGTGGATCGGAGTGAAAGGCTAATCAAGCTCGGAGATAGCTGGTTCTCCTCGAAAGCTATTTAGGTAGCGCCTCATGTATCACTGTAGGGGGTAGAGCACTGTTTCGGCTAGGGGGTCATCCCGACTTACCAAACCGATGCAAACTCCGAATACCTACAAGTGCCGAGCATGGGAGACACACGGCGGGTGCTAACGTCCGTCGTGAAAAGGGAAACAACCCAGACCGTCAGCTAAGGTCCCAAAGTTATGGTTAAGTGGGAAACGATGTGGGAAGGCTTAGACAGCTAGGAGGTTGGCTTAGAAGCAGCCACCCTTTAAAGAAAGCGTAATAGCTCACTAGTCGAGTCGGCCTGCGCGGAAGATGTAACGGGGCTCAAACCATACACCGAAGCTACGGGTATCACCCTCGGGTGATGCGGTAGAGGAGCGTTCTGTAAGCCTGTGAAGGTGAGTTGAGAAGCTTGCTGGAGGTATCAGAAGTGCGAATGCTGACATGAGTAACGACAATGGGTGTGAAAAACACCCACGCCGAAAGACCAAGGTTTCCTGCGCAACGTTAATCGACGCAGGGTTAGTCGGTCCCTAAGGCGAGGCTGAAAAGCGTAGTCGATGGAAAACAGGTTAATATTCCTGTACTTCTGGTTATTGCGATGGAGGGACGGAGAAGGCTAGGCCAGCTTGGCGTTGGTTGTCCAAGTTTAAGGTGGTAGGCTGAGATCTTAGGTAAATCCGGGATCTTAAGGCCGAGAGCTGATGACGAGTTATCTTTTAGATGACGAAGTGGTTGATGCCATGCTTCCAAGAAAAGCTTCTAAGCTTCAGGTAACCAGGAACCGTACCCCAAACCGACACAGGTGGTTGGGTAGAGAATACCAAGGCGCTTGAGAGAACTCGGGTGAAGGAACTAGGCAAAATGGCACCGTAACTTCGGGAGAAGGTGCGCCGGTGAGGGTGAAGGACTTGCTCCGTAAGCTCATGCCGGTCGAAGATACCAGGCCGCTGCGACTGTTTATTAAAAACACAGCACTCTGCAAACACGAAAGTGGACGTATAGGGTGTGACGCCTGCCCGGTGCCGGAAGGTTAATTGATGGGGTTAGCTAACGCGAAGCTCTTGATCGAAGCCCCGGTAAACGGCGGCCGTAACTATAACGGTCCTAAGGTAGCGAAATTCCTTGTCGGGTAAGTTCCGACCTGCACGAATGGCGTAACGATGGCGGCGCTGTCTCCACCCGAGACTCAGTGAAATTGAAATCGCTGTGAAGATGCAGTGTATCCGCGGCTAGACGGAAAGACCCCGTGAACCTTTACTATAGCTTTGCACTGGACTTTGAATTTGCTTGTGTAGGATAGGTGGGAGGCTTTGAAGCGTGGACGCCAGTCTGCGTGGAGCCAACCTTGAAATACCACCCTGGCAACTTTGAGGTTCTAACTCAGGTCCGTTATCCGGATCGAGGACAGTGTATGGTGGGTAGTTTGACTGGGGCGGTCTCCTCCTAAAGAGTAACGGAGGAGTACGAAGGTGCGCTCAGACCGGTCGGAAATCGGTCGTAGAGTATAAAGGCAAAAGCGCGCTTGACTGCGAGACAGACACGTCGAGCAGGTACGAAAGTAGGTCTTAGTGATCCGGTGGTTCTGTATGGAAGGGCCATCGCTCAACGGATAAAAGGTACTCCGGGGATAACAGGCTGATACCGCCCAAGAGTTCATATCGACGGCGGTGTTTGGCACCTCGATGTCGGCTCATCACATCCTGGGGCTGAAGCCGGTCCCAAGGGTATGGCTGTTCGCCATTTAAAGTGGTACGCGAGCTGGGTTTAGAACGTCGTGAGACAGTTCGGTCCCTATCTGCCGTGGACGTTTGAGATTTGAGAGGGGCTGCTCCTAGTACGAGAGGACCGGAGTGGACGAACCTCTGGTGTTCCGGTTGTCACGCCAGTGGCATTGCCGGGTAGCTATGTTCGGAAAAGATAACCGCTGAAAGCATCTAAGCGGGAAACTTGCCTCAAGATGAGATCTCACTGGAACCTTGAGTTCCCTGAAGGGCCGTCGAAGACTACGACGTTGATAGGTTGGGTGTGTAAGCGCTGTGAGGCGTTGAGCTAACCAATACTAATTGCCCGTGAGGCTTGACCATATAACACCCAAGCAATTTGAGTACTCGAAAGAGCATCAGATTGCGGTGTGTGAAGACGAAACGAACCGAAAGTTTGACCGCCCTTAAAGGCAGCACAAAACACCGAAAACTATCCCATACCCAATTTGCTGAAGCGAGGCCATCTGGCCACGATTCGGTACCCGAATTTCTTGACGACCATAGAGCGTTGGAACCACCTGATCCCATCCCGAACTCAGCAGTGAAACGATGCATCGCCGATGGTAGTGTGGGGTTTCCCCATGTGAGAGTAGGTCATCGTCAAGATTAAATTCCGAAACCCCTATCTGCGTATGCAGGTAGGGGTTTTGTTTTGCCTGCAGGAAAGTCTTCTTCACCTTATGACGGCCCCAACCGTCGCACGCGCTGCCATTGGAGCAAATCGTTCTGAAGTGACCGTGCAGTTTTTGGTATGGTGCAGCTCGTTTTTTAACGGACTGATTACAACGCTGAGGATCGGCACCCCCTTCATCGTCAAGAGCTGCTGCAGAAATGCCTGAACCGATACCCATCAAGGATCACGAAAAAGAGACGCGCCTGGTCAATAAAAGACTGATGGCCTGCGCCTTGTTTGTGGTCGCCATCACCTGCGCACTGGTGGTGCGCATGTACGTTCTGCAAGTGGTTGAGTTCGACTACCACTCGACCATCTCCGAAAACAACCGCGTCCACGTTTTGCCGATCACCCCGACGAGAGGGCTGATCTATGACCGCAATGGCGTGATCCTGGCGGACAATCGGCCCAGCTTTAACCTGACCATCACCCGCGAACGCGCCTCCGACGTCAAAGGCGAGTTGGATGAGGTGGTCAACCTCCTGCATTTGCCAGCCGAAGACCGCACGTTGTTCGACAAGGCTATGAAGCAGGCACGGCATCCGTTCGTGCCGGTAACCTTGTTCTACGAGCTCACCGAAGAGCAGATCGCCGTTCTCGCGGTTAACGAGTTCCGCCTACCGGGGCTTGATGTCGAACCACAGTTCGTCCGTCATTATCCGTTGGGCGTGCACTTCGCCCACTCGATCGGTTACGTCGGTCGCATCAACGAGAAAGAGTCCAAGGCTCTGGACGGGGTGGAATACCGTGGCACCCAATCCATCGGCAAGACCGGTATCGAAAAATTCTACGAGTCCGAGCTGCACGGCCACGTCGGTTATGAAGAAGTCGAAACCAACGCTCAAGGCCGCGTGCTGCGAGTGCTCAAGCACACCGACCCGACGCCAGGCAAGAACATCGTTCTAAGTCTGGACGTCAAGCTTCAAGAAGCCGCCGAGGATGCCTTGGGTGACCGTCGTGGCTCAGTGGTCGCGCTCGATCCGTCGACTGGCGAAGTGCTGGCCATGGTCAGCAAGCCAAGCTTCGATCCGAACATGTTCGTGACCGGCATCAGCTTCAAGGAGTACGCGGCGCTGCACGATTCCATCGACCGGCCACTGTTCAACCGCGTCCTGCGTGGCCTCTATGCCCCCGGCTCAACCATCAAGCCAGAAGTGGCGATTGCCGGTCTTGACGCCGGCGTGGTCACCCCACAAACCCGCGTTTTCGATCCTGGTTACTACCAACTGCCAGATTTCGATCACAAGTACCGCAACTGGAACCATAGCGGCGACGGTTGGGTAGACATGGACGCAGCGATCATGCGTTCCAACGACACCTACTTCTACGATCTGGCGCATAAGCTGGGCATCGATCGACTACACGACTACATGGCCATGTTCGGGCTGGGTGAGAAGGTGTCCCTGGACATGTTCGAAGAGTCTGCCGGTCTGATGCCATCTCAAGCCTGGAAGCGCGCCACACGCCGTCAGCCATGGTTTCCCGGCGAAACCGTGATTCTCGGCATCGGCCAGGGCTACATGCAGGTCACACCGTTGCAGTTAGCCCAAGCCACCGCGTTGATCGCCAACAAAGGCGTTTGGAACCGACCGCACCTGGCCAAGACTGTCGACGGCGTAGCCCCAGTGGATGCGAACCCGATGCCGAATATCCTGCTCAAGGATCCGCGTGACTGGGAACAGGTCAACCACGGTATGCAAATGGTGATGCACGACCCTCGCGGCATTGCCCGAGCGGCCGCGGTGGGGGCTCAGTACCGAATCGCCGGCAAGAGTGGTACCGCGCAAGTGGTGGCGATCAAGCAAGGTGAGCGTTACAACCGGGCGAAAACCCTGGAACGTAACCGCGATAACGCCTTGTTCGTCGGTTTCGCGCCGGCCGAACATCCGAAGATTGTGATCTCGGTGATGATCGAAAACGGCGAGGCCGGTGGTCGTGTGGCCGGTCCTGTGGTGCGGCAGATCATGGACGCCTGGCTGCTCGATCAGGACGGCCATCTCAAGCCGCAGTACGCCACGCCCGCCAAACCGCCGGGCGATCCTCACGTCTAACTGAAACCGGCAACGGCTTCCTGGCACTGGCTCATGCAAGTTGAGCAGGTGCTGGAAGCCGTCGAGTTACGATTCGTCGGGCAACGTACTATTTGCAGCGATAGCCCTCGGGCATTGTGACGCTGTAGTTGCGTTGTACGCGGTCCTCGAAATTCAGGTTCTGCAGCCCTTGCTCTACCAGGAAGGTTTCGACCTTGGCTGGCTGGCAGTCTTCGTTATAGGACGAAGCCCGCAACAGGTAGACCGCACGTTTGCTCACTTCATCCTTGGCAGTCGCAATGAACGTACTGAGGGTGGTGTAGCCGGTTCGCTCCGAGGTACCTACCGGGCCATAAGTGGTGTTTGGCGTGCTTGTGCAGGTCAGCCGGTCATCTTTTTTCTTACTGTTCTTGCACACAGTCGAGGTGCTGGTTGCCACCTGCCCATAATCGGTAGCGGTATAGCGATAAGACACCTGTCGGCTGCTGACATCGAGGGTGACGGTCATTTTGATCGGAGCGTGCTTTTGGGGTAGATCAGTGTCGGTATAGACCTCCTGAAAGCCCTTTTCTTTTAACGCATTCACCATGTCTCGAAGATAGTAGCGGGCATTCAGTGCGCTTTCATCGCTGCCATTGGCAGACGTCACAAGAACAGTGGCCTTGCGGTCAAATTGATAGTCCGGATCAGGTGTTGCATTGAGTGCCACTTCTAATTGTGTGGCGCAGCCGCTGAGTAACGCCGTCAGCCATAACAGCGCGCAGGAATAGTAACGGGACATGAAATAGAAACCTTACAACCAAGAATTGAATAACAGTTAAACGGTTGGGACTTGCCAAAAACAACTCGCCGCCATGAGCAGGCTCAGTCTTTCTGGAATTCCAGCAGATCGCCTGGCTGGCAATCGAGCGCGGCACAAAGCTTGTCGAGCGTTGCTATCTTCACGCCTTTGACCTTGCCATTTTTCAGTAATGACAGATTGGCCTCGGTGATCCCGAGCAGGGCGGCCAGCTCTTTCGAGCGAATTTTTTGTGTGGCCATGACAACGTCAAGGCGGACGATAATGGTCATTCTATTGTTCTATATGTATTGACTTTGCTCATCGCTGAGTACTTTTGCATCTCGCATGATAATTGAAAACAAACAGAGCAATACGCCTTTGACAATCTCGTAGGCGGAAGAGGAAGACAGGCCGATCGAGAATTGAAAAATCCGCTCCCCAGGTGGCAGATCTATCGACAACGCCAAACCCTGCAAGGTCTCTACCAGCGGGTAGGCTGCCGGAGAAATGATGCACAGTACTCCGACTCGCCACAAGAGCCTGATATTGCGTTCGGTCCAGGTTTCACCGCGCGACAAGCGCAGGAAAAACAGCCCTGTCAGCCATAACGCGTAGGCCGATAACGCAACGGGCAGGAAGTCCAGAAAGACGATTAGCGCAGTGACCAGCGGCGATAGCCAGGTGTCGGGATTGAGCAGCGCGCCTTCGACAAACGGGTCAAGTAATTGCGGCGAGTTTTCAGCAAACGCATAGAGCAAGGCTGCCAGCATTTCGTCCGTTTTAGAGATCCAGAGCGTAGCGCTACCGCCAACCTCCGTGGCGCCCAGGATCCAGACAAGGATCGCTGCCAGCAGTCCGACCCAATGCATGCGCTGCAGCGCCACGCCGTTGATGCGAGTACTCATGAAAATTCCTGGTTGTGTCGTAAGAGTGATTGATTTTCGATGCTAAATTATCGATTTGCAATAATTAATTGTGCTTAAAGGCGTCTGCAATGCCCTGCACAGCAGCTTTTCGGGCGTTCACAGGAGATGGATAGGATCCGGGCTCATCCACCTGGCGGAACACAAGTGCCCCGCAGTGCTTGCCATCGCCCTGACGTTAACGTAAAGATTGGCATCAGGGCGCTGATTTCAAAAAGCGCCGAGCGGACCGCTGCGGAGCGCTTGATGACACTCATAAAAACAACACATCCCAAACCGCAACAGGAAGCACGGCTGGCCCGGGAAAAGCTTCACCTCGAAGGCGAAGTCCCCGATGGCGTATTGCGTGCGGAAATCGATGCCTCGTGGCGGCGCAGCCTCAGCCACGGCGTGCATTTCAACGGCAAACACGAACTGAGCCTCGAATCGAGCGCCAGCCTTGAAGTGTTGCTGGCGAGCAATCGCCTGCTGATCGACGCCGCGATGCCGGCCATCGATTACCTGGCCGAGCGCCAGGGCAAGGAAGGGCTGATTATCCTCGCCAACTCCGACGCGACCATCCTCGCCGTCGAAGGCCGCGCCGACCGCCTCAAGGGCTCTGGCCTGCAAGACATCACCCTCGGTGCCTGCTGGAGTGAAGCCGCTCGCGGCACCAACGCCCTCGGCACCGCATTGGTCGAAGCCCGACCGACCCTGATCGATTGCGGCGAACATTACCTGGATCGGCTGAGCGATTTCTCCTGCACCTCAGTGCCGATCCACTGCCCGCAAGGCGACATCCTCGGCGTCCTCGACCTCACTCGCGAAGGCCCACTCGGCCGGGTTCACGACAGCACTGCGTTGTTGGCCATGGCCGTCAGCCAGATTGAAAGCCGGGTGTTCAACGCCAGTTATCCGGATCAAATCGTCCTCGCATTCCACAGCCGTCGGCAGTACCTCGAATCGCCGTGGCAAGGCCTGCTGGCGGTGAGCCTCGGCGGGCAGATCCTCGCGGTCAGCGCCCAGGCCTGCCAATTGCTGCGCGCCGAGCGTTCGGCACTGGTGGGGCACCGCTGCGAGGAGTTTCTCGGGGTCGATGGCCTGCAACTGCTGGCCCGGCTGCAACAGGGCGGCATCGGCAGCCTGCAAACCGCCAAGGGCGAATTCTTCTACAAAACCCTGCGTGCACCGCAGCGTTCGATCAACGTCGGCACCACGCCGCGCCCGGTTGCCAAACCCGCCAAACCACAACCGGACCTCGAATCCCTGGCCGGCAGCAATGTCCGTTATGCCCGCGCCTTGCGCATGGCCCGACAAGGCCTGGCGAATGAACTGCCGGTGTTGCTGCTCGGCGAAACCGGCACCGGTAAAGAGGTCATCGCCCGTGCCCTGCACATGGCCGGCACGCGCTGCGACAAACCCTTCGTCGCGGTGAACTGCGCGGCGATCCCCGAAGGCCTGATCGAGTCAGAATTGTTCGGTTACCGCGAAGGCGCCTTCACCGGTTCACGCCGTGGCGGCATGGTCGGGCGCCTGCAACAGGCTCACGGCGGCACCTTGTTCCTCGATGAAATCGGCGACATGCCGTTGGCCTTGCAAGCGCGACTGCTGCGGGTGTTGCAGGACCGCAAAGTCGCGCCATTGGGCGCTGGCGAAGAGCAGGACATCGACGTCGCACTGATCTGCGCCACCCACCGCGACCTCAAGCGTCTGGTCGAGGACAAACACTTTCGCGAAGACTTGTTCTACCGGGTCAACGGCATCAGCGTGATGCTCCCGCCGCTGCGCGAACGCGAAGATTTCAGTGGCCTGGTCGGTCGACTGCTGGCCAAACTCGACGCCCCGACCGTCACCTTGCACGACGACCTGAGCAAATTGCTCGGCGGCTATCACTGGCCGGGCAACATCCGCCAATTGGAGATGGTCTTGCGCACGGCGTTGGCGATGCGCGAGGTGGGGGACACCGTGCTCACCCTCGACCACTTGCCCGACAGCATGCTCGATGACTTGACCGCCACCGAACGCCCGCAGGCCGGGAGCATTCGCGAAAACGAACTGGAGCTGATTCGCCAATCCCTCGACGCGCATCAGGGCAATGTCTCGGCCGCCGCCGACGCGTTGGGCATCAGCCGCGCGACCCTGTATCGCAAACTCAAGCAGTTGCGCCCGTGATGCAGCGCCTGATCGTTCGGCTGATCGACAGCCAGAATCCGCAAGCCCTGCAATCTTCGTTGCGCTGGCTCTACAGCTTCGTGCGACCGCATCGACTGGCGATTGCCGGGTTGCTCGGGTTGTCGGTCTGCGCTTCGTTGTTGGTGCTGGTGCAACCGTGGTTGACCAAACTGCTGATTGACGACGGCCTGCTGGGGCGCAATTTCCCGGTGTTGGTGCTGATCGCGGGGTTGATGATCGTCGCCGGTTTGCTCGGTACGGCGCTGTCGGGGATCAACCGTTACCTGCACACGCGGCTGTCCGGACGGATCCTGTTCGCCCTGCGCGATGACCTGTATCGGCACTTGCAGACCTTGTCGCCGAGCTTCTACGGCCAGCGGCGGATCGGCGACCTGATGTCGCGCCTCGATGGCGACGTCGCAGAGATTCAGCGCTTTGCCGTGGACTCGCTGTTTTCGGCGGTATCGAGCGTGATTGGTTTGTTCTTCTCGGTGGCGATGCTGCTGACCTTGTCCTGGAAACTCTCGCTGCTGGCGCTGGTGCTGATTCCGCTCGACGTGCTCTGGCTGCGCTGGATGCGGCGCAAGGTCGAGCGCGATGTGCGGCAATTGCGCGAGCGTTCGGCGGACATGTCGTCATTCATGGTCGAGACCCTGCCGGTGATGAAATTCATCCAGTCCGCCGGCCAGCAACAACGCGAAGCGCGACGGCTGGAGAGCTTGGGCCAGGGTTATATGAGCCAGTTGCTGCGCCTGCAAGTCACCGAGTTTTTCACCCAGGCTGTGCCCGGCACACTGACGTCGTTGTCGCGGGCCTGTGCGTTTTTGATCGGCGGTTATTGGGTGGTGCAGGGGACGTGGCAACTCGGCGCGCTGATCGCGTTTTCAACTTATCTCGGGATGGCGGTGGGGCCGGTGCAAAGTCTGCTCGGGCTCTATGTCGCCATTCAGCGGATGACCGTCAGCCTCGGGCGCGTCATGGAGTTGCGCGGCGAAGAGCCGACCGTGCTCACACCGGTCACGCCGCAGCCGATACCGCGCTGCGGCGAGCTGCGTTTTGACAACGTGCATTTCAGCCATCCGGGGCGTCCGAGCACCTTGCGCGGGATTGATGCACGCATTCCCTACGGTTTGAAAGTCGCCCTGAGTGGCGGCTCGGGTGTCGGCAAATCGACCCTGATCGACCTGCTGCAGCGGCATCACGATCCGCAATCTGGCCGGGTGTTGTTGGGGGAAATCGATCTACGGGAACTGGACCTGTTCGAGCTGCGTCGACGGATTGCGATCGTCAGTCAGGACATCGTGCTGTTTCGCGGCAGCCTCGCCGATAACCTGGCGTATGCGGTGCCGGATGCCAGTCGCGAGGCGATTGCCGGTGTTGCGCAGTTGGCGCAACTCGACAGCCTGATCGCATCCTTGCCCGAAGGCCTCGACAGTCCGTTGGGTGAGCGCGGTCAGCAGCTCTCCGGCGGGCAGAAACAGCGGATCGCCATTGCCCGGGCACTGTTGCAGGACCCATTGATTCTGGTGCTCGATGAGGCCACGTCGGCAGTGGATGAAGCCACCGAGCGTGAAGTGATCGAAGCCATCGACCGACTGTTTGCCGGGCGTACGCGCATCCTTATCAGCCATCGTCCATCGACTCTGGCGGACGCCGATCTGCGCTTTGAATTGCTCGACGGTGTGCTCACCTCGAAAACGGTGATGCATGAAGCCTGAACTGCGAATTGGCGTGGTGGACAGCGGTCATTCGGCGGTGCAGCGAGTGCAGGTTGTTGCGGGGCGCCGGTTTTCGTTGCTGGAGGATGGGTTGGCGGAAAGTGATTTACGCGACGATCCGCTTGGCCACGGCAGCGCGGTGATCGAGGCCATCGGGCGGCGCACGCCGGCGGCGGTGTTTTGTGTGGCGCAGGTGTTTGACCAGCGTGGCGTCACCAGTGCCTTGCAGATCGCCACGGCGATTGACTGGCTGGTGGCGCAGGATGTGCGGCTGATCAATTTGAGCCTGGGGTTGCGGCAGGATCGCAGCTTATTGCGCGAAGCCTGCGCGGCAGCCGTGGCGAGCGGCGTGTTGTTGTGTGCATCGAGTCCGGCTCAGGGTGAGGGCGTGTTTCCGGCGAATTATCCACAGGTGTTGCGCGTCACTGGTGATGCCCGTTGTGCCGAGAACGAATGGTCGTGGCTCAACAGCGCCCAGGCGGATTTCGCGGCGTGTGTGCATGGGACGTATCCGGGGCAGTCCGGGGCCAGTCTGGGGTGTGCGGCGTTGAGCGGACACATTGCCGGTTTCCTGGTTGCTCATCCTGATGTGAGCAATGAGCAGGTCATTGAATGGCTGCGAGAGAACGCTCGTTATCGTGGTCCAGAACGGCGCAGCGGGCCATGATTTTGATTCTTGGCGCAGGGCCCGCAGGAGCGGCGGTTGCCTTGGGTTTGCGTCGACTCGGTTACCCGGTGACGCTGGTCAGCGAATGGCGACGGTTTGCCGCGCTCGAAGGGGTTTCCATTCGAGTGCTGGAGGCGTTGCGCGGCGCGGGACTGAATCACGCATTGGCGGACGCGGCGCTACCTTCCCAGCGACAGGTGTCGTGGAATGGTCAGCAGCATGCGCAGAACATCGAATATTTGTTGGACCGTCCGAGTTTTGATCGTGGATTGCGCGAGGATTTGCGTCTGGCTGGTGTTGAGATGATCGAAGGGCGGGTGCTGACGGTGCGGTCCTCGGCTACCGGGCATCGGGTCGAAATTGAAGGACACGACGTGTTGGTCGCGGATTTTCTGGTGGAGGCTCGTGGACGTTCCGCTCCAGCGCTCGGTAAAGGCTTGCGCGGGCCGGAGACGGTCAGCCTGCTCAATCGCTGGCAAGGCACGCCGGGCAGTACCGCCAGCGCTGTGGAAAGTCTTGAGGACGGCTGGGCCTGGATGGCGCGGCGGGCCGACGGTCAATGTTATTGGCAATGGACGGTGGACGTGGCCAGTGCTTCGTTACCGGGTAAGGCTCAGTTGCTTGATTACTGTCGTCAGCGGCGCCACGGTTCGGAAGTGGCTCGGGCGTTTTTCGATCATCAACCTGAATACGATCTGCAACTGCACGCCCGCAGCAGCACAGCGATTTTGTGCCCACAGGTCTGCGGCGATAACTGGATTCGGGTGGGTGACGCGGCGATGGCGGTAGACCCGTTATCGGGCAACGGGATTTTTCAGTCGTTGTCCTCGGCATTGCAGGCGCCCACGGTGATCAACACCTTGCTGCGTAAGCCGCAGCGAACGGCGTTGGCCCAGCGCTTTCATCAGCGGCGGGTGGAGCAGTTGTTTTTGCGCTTTGCCCGGATCGGACGAGATTTTTATGCCGATGAGCAGCGCTGGCGGGATCAACCGTTCTGGCAGGCTCGGCGACAGTGGCCGGATGCCGAGGTGGCGCATGTCGAGGCGGATTTTGCGGCGTTGCGGATTGAGCGGGCGCCGGTGCTGCGGGATGGGTTTGTAGATGAGGTTGAAGTGGTGGTGACAGCGGATCAGCCGCTGGGGATCTGGCATGTTCAGGGGGTTGAGTTGGCGCCGTTGGTGCGGCGGTTGCGCAGCGAGCCAGCGGAGCAGGCGTTGGCCGGGTTGAATGAAGCGCAGGGCAGGGTGATCAGGGCATGGTTATTGAGTCAGGGATATCGGCCTTGACTCGGCTGGCCTCTTCGCGAGCAAGCTCAGCGCCTACAAAAACGGGGATCTGTAGGCGCCGAGCTTGCTTACGAAAGCGGACTTGAGGGTGAGGCAATCACAACTTGATCAACACCGACTTCAATTCGGTGTAATGCTCGATCGCTGCATAGCCCATCTCGCGCCCGACCCCGGACATCTTGTACCCGCCAAATGGCAGCGCCGGATCCAGCGCACTGTGGCAGTTGACCCACACCGATCCTGACTTGATCCGCGGAATCATCCGGTGCACCGCCGCCAGATCATTGGACCAGATACTCGCCCCCAATCCATACGGACTGTCATTGGCCATGCGCAGCGCATCGGCTTCGTCATCAAACGGAATTGCCACCAGCACCGGGCCGAAGATTTCTTCCTGCACCAGCGAGTGCTTCTGATCGACATCGACAATCACTGTCGGTTTGACGAAGAACCCCGGCCCGAACTGCTCGCCGCCGCACGCGATGGTCGCGCCGCTTTCCCGACCCTTTTCGATATATCCGTAAACCCGCTCCTGCTGACGCTTCGAAATCAACGGCCCCATCTCGACGCTCGGGTCCATGCCGTTGCCGAGTTTCATGGCGTTGGCGATGTCGGCGATGTCCGCCACCACATTCTCGAAATGCTTGCGCTGCACATACAGCCTGGAACCGGCGCAGCAGACCTGGCCCTGGTTGAAGAAAATCGCACTTGCAGCACCGGCGGCGGCAGTCTTCAGGTCGGCGTCGGCCATGACGATGGTTGGCGATTTACCGCCCAGTTCCAGGGTCACCCGGGTCATGGAGTCCATGGCGATCTTGCCGATCTGCTTACCCACGGCGGTCGAGCCGGTGAAGGTCAGCTTGTCCACCAACGGGTTGTGCGTCAGGGCCGAGCCAGCCGTGATGCCGGTGCCGGTGACCACGTTGAACACGCCTTCGGGGTAGCCGGCTTCCAGCACCAGTTCGGCGAGTTTCAGTGCGGTCAGCGGGGTTTCGTCGGCGGGTTTGAGCACCATGGTGCAGCCGGTGGCCAGGGCCGGGCCGAGTTTCCAGCAGGCCAGCAGCAACGGAAAATTCCAGGCGACGATGGCACCGACCACGCCCACTGCTTCGCGCCGGATGAAACTGTGGAACTGATCGTTGGGCATCAGCGGTAACGAGACTTCAACGCTGGAGCCTTCGATTTTGGTCGCCCAACCGGCCATGTAGCGCAGGAAATCGATGGACAATTGCACGTCCATCACCTGAGCCACCGCCGCACTTTTGCCGTTGTTCAGGCATTCCAGTTGCGCCAGCAGCTCGGCGTCGCGCTCCATCAGGTCGGCGAGTTTCCACAACAGGTTTTGCCGCTCACGCGGGCGGGTGCGGGTCCAGGCTGAATCATCGAAGGCCTGGCGGGCGGCGAGTACTGCACGGTCGACATCCTCGGGCGTCGCCCGTGGCACCACGCACAGCATTTCGCCAGTGGCCGGGTTGTGCAGCGGCATGGTCTGGCCGTCGGCGGCCTCGACCCAGTCGCCGCCGATCAGCATGCGCGGCGCGCGCTGGATGAAGGCCGAAGTGGCGGGAAGCAAATAAGGAAGCGACATGGCGAAGCCTCTTGTTGTTCGTTGTCGTAAAGAGGGCTTTCGCAATGGCTGTGCCAAATGCGCGAACGCGGCACATGAGCCTTTGAAGTTGGGCATGTGCGGTGAGTGACAGAGCGAGCGAAGTGGTGAATTTGTCTCAAAAAGCGACAGGCCGTGAGATGCAAGATACGGATCGGACCAGGCCCGGAAGGCTCCGGACAAACAGTGGCCGAACTGCTGTAGGAAGAGTCGCTGGTCTGCCGGTTTTGGGTGTCTGGTGTGTTAAAGAGGTTCGAGCTAAGTTCTTTATTGACCGGCGTATCGAGTGTTGATGCGCGGTATTTGGCGCCGATGGCTGATGGATTTATCACAGCCGTTTTTCTGGAGGATAAATCATGATCATACTGATCATCACCCTATGGTCGCTCAGCATGATTTTGCTTGCCGCGTTTGCGCTTTGGTGGGGGAACCGGGTCGAAGCCATCAAGCGTAAGTCCAGGGAGTCAGCAGCCAAAGAGCGCCCTCGAGGGACGTGCCCGATGTGCTGCGAATCTTGCGGGCGGTACCAGGTTCACCCGGACAACTCCGTTCGCTGACTCACCATCCCCACTGCGCAACAACTATGCTTGTCTCACACTGCAACAGTTGTCGCGAAATTGGACGCCGGTCGACCTCTGCGCCGTCTCTGCAACTCAGTGATCTTCACGTAAATGCTTGATTGAAAAGCTTATCCGCAAGCTGGCACGCTCCGTGTATTGCTCATCGCAGACGTTTCTCTTGCCTCCGCCAGCGGCTCGCCGCCGGTGGCAGAAACCATAAAAACGATAAGCCACAACAATAAGAAAGCACCGTGCGAGGTTCGACGTTGATGAAGAGAAGACTCCGATCAGGCATGAGCGCCGGCCTGCTGGCCGTGGCCGCTTGTGTGGCGCTGCATTCGCCTTACAGCCTGGCAGCCCGCGACGCCCAGACCATCCTCAAGGAAACCTGTCAGGGCTGTCACACCCCCGAAGCCGATAACGCCCTGAGCCGCATCAGCCACCAGCGCAAGACCCCGGAAGGCTGGCTGATGAGCATCGCCCGGATGCAGACCATGCACGGTTTGCAGATCAGCGATGACGACCGCCGCACCCTGGTCAAATACCTGGCCGACACCCAGGGCCTGGCGCCGAGCGAGACCGATGGCGTGCGCTATGCGCTGGAGCGCCGGCTCAATACCGTCGAGCATTTCGACGACCAGACCAGCCAGATGTGCGGCCGCTGCCACTCCGGTGCGCGGGTTGCGCTGCAACGCCGTCCGGCCCAGGAGTGGGAGCGTCTGGTGAACTTCCACCTCGGTCAATGGCCGTCGCTGGAGTACCAGGCCCTGGCTCGGGATCGCGACTGGTTTGATATCGCCCGTAAGGACATGGTGCCCCTGTTGGCCAAGCGTTATCCGCTGGACAACCCGGCCTGGAAAGCCTGGCTGAAAGTCGCGCCGAAAGCCGATGCGCTGGTGGGCGACTGGAGCTTCAGCGGCCACTTGCCGGGTAAAGGCGAACTGGCCGGCGTGATGAGCGTCACGGCCGATGGCAGCGACACCTTCAAGGTCAGCGTCAAAGGCCAATACGCCGATGGCAGCCCGTTCAACGGCGACGGTAGCGCGATTCTCTACAGCGGTTATGAATGGCGCGGTAACGTGACCATCGACGGCGTGACCATGCGCCAGGTGTTCGCCGCCCAAGGCACCGCGATGCAGGGCCGGATGTTCGAGGCTGAGCACGATGAGCGTGGTCTGGACTTCGTTGCCGCCAAGCAGGGCAGCAGCCGTTTGCTGGCCGTTCAACCGGGTTATCTGAAGGCTGGTGCTGAAACCGAAGTGACGTTGATTGGCAGCGGCCTCACCGGCAAACCGAACTTCGGCAAAGGCGTGGAAGTGGTCGCCGTCGTCGAGCAAAGCCCTGACCGGATCAAGGTCAAACTCAAGGCTGCTGCGAATGCTCAACCGGGCCTGCGCAACGTCACTGTCGGCATGCTGAAAGGCCCGACCCTGTCGGTCTACAGCAGCATCGATGCCGTCAAAGTCGTGCCGGAATTCTCGGTGGCGCGGATCGGCGAGGGCGGAGGTTCGACGCCGAAAGTCCAGGGCCGTTTCGATGCTGAAGCCTGGGGCAAGGGCGCCGACGGCAAGTCGTATCGCATCGGCGTGTTCCCGGCGCAGTGGAAGGTCGAAGCTTTCGATGACCGCGCCAAGGAAGACCAGGACGTCAAGTTCGCCGGCACCATGCAGGCCGACAGCGGCGTGTTTACACCGGGCGATGCCGGGCCGAACCCGCAGCGCAAAATGTCCACCAACAATGCCGGCAACCTCAAGGTGATCGCCGCCGTCGACGACGCAGGAAAATCCCTGACCGGCGAAGGCCACATGATCGTCACCGTGCAACGCTGGAACAATCCACCCATTCCATGATGTTGAAAACGTGAGCTAGCTGACCGCAACGGCTTCAGACACTTTTTCGGAATGACCGCAGGCCTCGAAACCGGGGTTTGCACAGGAGGTTGCAATGGGCGCTATTTTGAATCTGGTTGAACGCAATCTGCACGAAGTGCACGTCGACGCCGACCGCATGCTGTTCCACATCCCCAGCAGTTCGCTGTTCGCCAGCGATGAGCTGACCGGCACCATCATCGATACCTTGCGCGGTCCCGGCTGTTCGTCGGAGGACCTGATCCAGCGTTTGGCCGCACGCTTTAACGGTGACGAAATCACCGAAACCCTGCGCGAGCTGATGGCCCTGGAACTGGTCAGCGACGGCTCGCCACTGACCCCGGACATCGGCACCAAACGAGTCGAGCGCACGGCGATCAATACCGTGGTGCTCAACGTGAACACCGGCTGCAACTTGAGCTGCACCTACTGCTACAAGGAAGACCTCGACAAGCCGTCGGCCGGCAAGAAAATGGACGTTGAAACGGCGGTCGCGTCGGTAGAAATGCTGCTGCGCGAATCCCCGGATGAAGAGCGTTTCACCGTGGTGTTTTTCGGTGGGGAGCCGTTGAGCAACCGCAAGCTGATCGAGTACATGGTCGATTATTGTGAAAAGCGGTTTGCCGAGGCGGGCAAGTTCGTCGAGTTCGTCATGACCACCAACGCCACGCTGCTCACCGAAGACACCGTGGACTACCTCAACGCCCACCGTTTCGGGCTCTCTGTGAGTATCGACGGGCCGAAAACCGTGCACGACCGCAATCGCATCACCGTGGGCGGGCAGGGCACCTATGACGTGGTGCGGCGCAAGGCCGAGATGCTGCTGTCGCGCTACAACAGCCGCCCGGTCGGCGCGCGGGTAACCCTGACCACCGGCGTCACCGATGTCGAAACCATCTGGGATCATCTGTTCAACGAACTGGGGTTTGCCGAAGTCGGTTTCGCCCCGGTGACGTCTGGCGACATCAGCACCTTCAACCTGTCCAGCGAGGAGCTGATCGAAGTCTTTGCCAACATGAAGAAACTCGGCCGGCGTTACCTGGAAGCCGCGTTGGAGCACCGCAATATCGGTTTTTCCAACCTGCACCAGTTGATCACCGACATCCACGAAGGCCATAAAAAAGCCCTGCCATGTGGCGCGGGTTTGAAGATGCTGGCAGTGGATCACAAGGGTGAGCTGAACCTGTGCCACCGCTTTACCGGCTCGTCACTGCCGACGTTTGGCAACGTCCACAGCGGTGTAAAACAGGTCGAATTGAACGACTTCCTGTCCCAGCGCCTGGACCGCACCAACACCGGTTGCGAGGACTGTCAGATCCGCAACCTCTGCTCCGGCGGCTGCTATCACGAAAGCTATGCCCGTTACGGCGACCCGACCCACCCGACCTATCACTACTGCGAACTGATGCGTGACTGGGTCGACTTCGGCATCGAGGTCTACACCCGGATCATGGCCCACAACCCTGCGTTTATCAGCAGCTACATCACTCCGCGCAAGGCTCACTGATATGAAACATCTCAAGGCAATCAATAACAAAGCGCTGAAGCTCGATCAGGCCGCAGCCGAAAACCGCATTGAAGAAGTGGTGGCGATGAGCTCGGTCGCCGGCTGCGCCTCGACCACCGACCCGGGTTGGGAAATCGACGCCTTTGGCGGTGTGTCGTCGCTGTGCCAGCCGATGGAAGCGGATCTTTATGGCTGTTCCGACCCGTGCTGGTGGCCGGCCCAGGTGCCCGACATGATGAGCACTTACCCGGACTGGAACAAGGACGCGCAGGCCTCGAACGAGAGTTGGCGCAACCTCGGGACTGTTTTCCCAAAAGATAAGTGATCGGACCTCAGAAGGATTTCAGCATGCTTATTGTCAAAGCCTGCGGCCTGGCCGCGTTCGCCGTCCTGAGCGTCTGTTCGCTTAACGTTCTGGCCGATGAAAACACTGCACTGCAAGACGGTCACGAGTACATGTTGACCACCAATTACCCGAACAACCTGAATGTGATCGACCTGGCCACCGACACCTTGTTCAAGACCTGCAAAATGCCGGACGCCTTCGGTCCTGGCACCGTGCAACTGTCGCCGGATCACAAGACCGCGTACGTGCTGAACAACCACTATGCGGACATCTACGGCGTTGAGCTGGATAACTGCAAACAGGTGTTCCACGCCAGCATCACCCAGAAACCCGGTGAGAAAGCGCGCTCGATGTTCGCCTTCACCCTCAGCCATGACGGCAAGGAACTGTTCGCCGTCGCCAACCCGACGCTGATGCTCAACGACCGCTATGAAGTGCAGCAACCGCGGCTCGATGTCTACGCCACCGACGCTGGCATGGACGCCAAACCCGTGCGCAGTTTCCCGGCGCCACGGCAGTTGACCATCATGCAAAGTGGCGACGATGGCACGCTGTATGTGGCGGGGGCGGACGTCTACAAGGTCGATATCAAAACCGGCAAGTTCGATGTGCTGATCCCCAGCCGGCACTGGAAACGTGAGAACTACAGCGCGCCGGATGTGCTCTACGTGTGGAACCAGCAGACCTATCGCCATGACTTCTCGCTGCTCTACACCGCGGCGAAATTCAAGGACAAGAAGCAGGACCCGCTGACCGCCGAATACCTCTACGGGCTGTTCAGTATCGACCTGAAAACCGGCAAGACCGAAACCACCGATTTTGGTCCTTTGACGGAAATCTACTTCAGCGGCATGCGCTCACCGAAGGACCCGAACCTGATGTTCGGTGTGCTCAACCGGTTGGCCAAGTACGACATCAAGCAGAAAAAACTGCTGCAGTCGGCGACGCTGGATCACTCCTACTACTGCATTTCCTTCAACAAGGACGGCAGCAAGATCTACCTGGCCGGGACGTTCAATGATGTGGCGATCTTCGATGCCGAGAGCCTGAAACAGATCGGCAGCATCAAAATGCCGGGTGGGGATATGGCGATTACCACGGCGCAGATCTTTGTCCGGTAATTTGCGGCGGCTGTTCTGACGCCTTCGCGAGCAAGCTCGGCTCCTACAAAGAAGGAGCCGAGCTTACTCGCGAAGAGGCCCTCAAATCCGCCGAAAAATCAGGCTCCGGGTACCGGACAACTCATGTCACCTTCCTCACACTTCAAATACTCTTTCAGCGCCTCGACCCGCACTTTGGTCACCCCCGTCAGGCAATTGGCGTAAATCAACGGATAAACACTCCCGCCCGTGACCCCGGAGGCCGAAAACTCGCACTCGGCATCCCGAAACGCCACCCAGCTACGCTGGGCGCTGACCAGCAGCTTCTTGGCATCGGGACTGTCCTTCAATCTTTTGGTGATCTGCTGATACAGCACATTCAGCTCTTTATCCGCAGCCTTGTACTGCTCGGCGGAGCACTGATTCATGGTGCTCTGGTCGTTGGCGTTGGCGCAGTCCACGGCGGCGTGGGCGAAGGAGGCGAATAGAAAGGGTGTCAGGGCCAGCAGCAGGCGCGGGGACATGGGCATCTCTCTGTGTCGAATGTAGGTGCCAAGCAGTGTAGCGCTTGTGTCGCCTCTATTCAGGTACTCGCAGTCTGGAGGCTGTCAGCAGACGATCTGCGGTCGCTGCAATTTCTTCGCCTTCATGGAGCATTTCCAGCCAGTTGGCGGGAATCGCCCGTACGCCGTAATAGGCACCGGCCAACTGGCCGACGATGGCGGCCGTGGTATCGGCATCATCTCCGAGGTTGGCGGCCTGCAGAATCGCTGCGGCGAAGCTGTCAGTGTGATGGAAACACCATAGCGCGGCTTCCAGGGATTCAACGCTGTAACCGCTGCCACGGATTTCGCGGATCGATTTTCCGAGGTAATCACCACGTGCAATCGCCGCGACTTCCGGTTGCCTGAAGGAGGTGGGTGGCAGCGTGCGCAGTTCGCTTTTGGCAGCGCCCAGCAGAGCCTTGCCGATCAGCTCGGCGAACAGTTGGCAGCACTCGATGGCGGCAGGGGCGGCGTGGGTTGTTCGCGAGCTGTCGGCGGCGAACTTTCGGATCTGCCGGGCATCCGGAAAGTAAAACAACACCACCGGCACCAGGCGCATCAGCGAACCGTTGCCAGCGGTATACGGGTCGGTTGATCCGGCAAAGGGTTCAGCGGTCTGCTGGTACTTCGCCAATGCCTGACTGACCGTCGTGCCGATATCGAAACACTCGCCGGTCGAGCTCAGATAACCCCATTGCCACCAGTTCAGGTAACGCCCCATCTGATCAACGGCGTTGAAGGCGTTTTTTGTCAGCAGGCTTTCCGCCAGGCACAGCGCCATGGAAGTGTCATCCGTCCATTGCCCCGGTTTCAGGTGGAAAGGGCCACCACCGACCATATCGGTCAACGGTTGGAATGAACCGCGTGGCTTGAACTCAACCGTAGTACCCACTGCGTCGCCGCAAGCCAGGCCGAGCAGGGCACCGCGATAACGTTCGGGAAGGGATGGCTGCATGATTCGTCCTTGTCTGATTCTATTTCGCGGGCCAAGGTAACAGTTTCATTGCCTGGGTGACGCTTGAAACTGCCGGGGCAGCGCTCGGTAAATGCCGCTGGATGTTTCCTTTCAGATGAATGGCTGCACCGGTTTGATACAACTTCACATTGGATATGTGGTCATACAGGCCTAGTGTTCAAAACAGGAGGTGACGTATGAAACCAGTACCCAATAGTTTCGAACGCAAAATCATGCTCAAGGCACCGCGCTCACATGTCTGGCGCGCATTGGTCGATGCCGAGGCGTTTGGCCAGTGGTTTGGTGTGGCGCTGGAGGGGCGGCGCTTTATTGCCGGTGAATGGACGCAGGGGCAAGTCACGTATCCGGGTTATGAACATGTGTTGTGGAATGTGCTGATCGAGCGGGTGGAGCCGCAGCAGTTGTTCTCGTTCCGGTGGCATCCGTATGCGGTCGATCCGAAGATCGACTATTCCCAGGAGCCGACGACGCTGGTCAGGTTTGAACTGACGGATTACGACAGCGGCACGTTGCTCAAAGTCTCTGAATCGGGCTTCGCGCATATCCCCGACATTCGCCAGAAAGCGGCGTATTACATGGACAGTCGTGGTTGGGAGGAACAGTTGAGCCGGCTCGAACAGTTTCTTGCCGAAAGCGCCAAGGCTCGCGAGCGTGACGGTGGCTGATATTTTCCAACCGTGGCTGAAACGCTGGGCGCTCATCCCGGACGGCGCGCCAATCACTACCCCTGCAGCCGTTTGTTGCCGGTGCGTTCGGGTTCGATCGCCGGATGATGCTCCAATGGTGTTGGCGTTTGCCGGCCTGTCCGCTGCGTGGTTCCTGGAGGATGACGCGCTGGAGCACGCCTCAGGGCAGTTGAAAGTCGCGAAAATCGTCGCGCCCATGCTTGATACCTGACAGGTCTAAGGGTTTTCGGAAGGGCAGCTATAGCGAATGTCTTACACGCGATGGTAGCTATGTCGTCTATTGCACATTGGATCCGAAGCGTAATCTAGCCTCATCAACTGAAGCACAGGGAGTGCTCAGGATCATGGATGATCGACCATAAGCAAGGATTCGCTGCCGACAGGGAGTCGCAATGGTCTTGGGAAAAACCCGCTTCGGCGGGTTTTTTTCGTCCCCGGAAAACCACGGAAGAACTTGTGGCGAGGGGATTTATCCCCGTTGGCCTGCGCAGCAGGCCCGTTCTTTGAGGGGAAAACAGGGTCGCTGCGCAGCCATCGGGGATAAATCCCCTCACCACAGGGGATCCAGGCGTTAAGAGGCAATCAACTGCCGCAACACATAATGCAAAATCCCCCCCGCCTTGAAGTACTCCACTTCGTTCAACGTGTCGATCCGGCACAACACCTCGATCTTCTCGCTGCTGCCGTCTTCACGGGTGATCACCAGCGTCAGGTTCATGCGCGGCGTCACTTCAACCCCGGTCAAACCGAGAATATCCACTGTTTCCTTGCCCGTGAGGTTCAGGCTTTTGCGGTTCTGATCCAGCTTGAACTGCAGCGGCAGCACACCCATGCCCACCAGGTTGGAGCGGTGAATCCGCTCGAAGCTTTCAGCGATGACCGCTTTCACCCCCAGCAGATTGGTGCCCTTGGCCGCCCAGTCACGGCTCGACCCGGTGCCGTATTCTTGCCCGGCGATCACCACCAGCGGCGTGCCCGAGGCTTGATAGCGCATGGCCGCGTCGTAGATCGGCAGTTTCTCGCCGGTCGGAATGTAGATCGTGTTGCCACCTTCTTCACCACCGAGCATTTCATTGCGAATGCGGATGTTGGCGAAGGTACCGCGCATCATCACTTCATGGTTGCCACGACGGGAGCCGTAGGAGTTGAAGTCCCGTGGCTCCACGCCTTTCTCGCGCAGGTAATGCCCGGCCGGGCTGTCGGCCTTGATGTTACCAGCGGGGGAGATGTGGTCGGTGGTCACCGAATCGCCGAGTAGCGCCAGTACATTGGCTTTCTTCACATCCTGGATCACCGGCAGCGGGCCGCCGATGTCATCGAAGAACGGCGGATGCTGGATGTACGTCGAATCCTCCTGCCAGACATAAGTCGCGGCTTGCGGCACTTCGATCGCCTGCCATTGCTCGTCACCGGCAAACACTTCGGCGTATTCCTTGTGGAACATCGCGGTGTTGACCTGACTCACCGCGTCGGCGATTTCCTTGGAGCTCGGCCAGATGTCCCGCAGATAAACCGGATTGCCGTTCTTGTCATCGCCAAGGGATTCGCTGCTGATGTCGATCCGCACCGTGCCGGCCAATGCATAAGCGACAACTAGCGGCGGCGAGGCCAGCCAGTTGGTTTTGACCAGCGGATGCACCCGGCCTTCGAAGTTGCGGTTACCGGACAGCACCGAAGCCACGGCCAGATCGGCTTTCTGAATCGCCTTCTCGATGGGCTCCGGCAACGGCCCGGAGTTACCGATGCAGGTGGTGCAGCCGTAGCCGACCAAGGCAAAACCCAGTTCATCGAGGTATTGGGTCAGGCCGGCTGCTTTGTAGTAGTCGGTGACCACTTTCGAACCGGGCGCGAGGGAACTCTTGACCCACGGTTTGCGCCTGAGGCCTTTCTCCACGGCTTTTTTCGCCACCAACCCGGCCGCCATCATCACGCTCGGGTTGGAGGTGTTGGTGCAGGAAGTGATGGCGGCGATCACCACCGCGCCGTTTTTCAGCCGATAGGTATGGCCTTCAGACTCGTAGTCCGCTTCGCCAATCAAATCAGCGTTGCCCACCGCGACACCGCCGCCACCTTCACTTTCCAGGCGACCTTCTTCTTTGCTGGTAGGTTTGAGTTGCAGGCCGATGAAGTCGCTGAAGGCTTGGGCGACATTCGGCAGCGAGACGCGGTCCTGCGGGCGTTTAGGCCCGGCGAGACTGGCTTCGACACTGCCCATGTCCAGCTCCAGGCTGTCGGTGAATATCGGTTCCTTGCCCGGCAGACGCCACAGGCCCTGGGCCTTGGTGTAGGCCTCGACCAGTTTGACCACTTCGGGCGGCCGGCCGGACAGGCGCAGGTATTCCAGCGTCACGTCATCCACCGGAAAGAAACCACAGGTGGCGCCGTATTCCGGGGCCATGTTGGCGATGGTCGCGCGGTCGGCCAACGGCAGGTCAGCCAAACCGTCGCCGTAGAACTCGACGAACTTACCGACCACGCCTTTTTTGCGCAGCATCTGGGTGACCGTCAGCACCAGGTCGGTGGCCGTGATGCCTTCCTTGAGCTTGCCGGTGAGTTTGAAGCCAATCACTTCCGGAATCAGCATCGACACCGGTTGGCCGAGCATCGCCGCTTCCGCTTCGATCCCGCCGACGCCCCAGCCGAGGACGCCGAGGCCATTGATCATGGTGGTGTGGGAGTCGGTGCCGACCAACGTGTCGGGGAAGGCGTACGTGCGGCCGTCCTCGTCCTTGGTCCAGACCGTGCGGCCGAGGTATTCCAGGTTCACCTGATGGCAGATCCCGGTGCCTGGCGGCACGACGCTGAAGTTGTCGAAGGCGTTCTGGCCCCAGCGCAGGAACGCGTAACGCTCACCGTTGCGCTGCATTTCGATGTCGACGTTCTGTTCGAAGGCGCTGGAACTGGCGAACTTGTCGACCATCACCGAGTGGTCGATCACCAGGTCCACCGGCGACAGCGGGTTGATGCGTTGCGGGTCGCCGCCGGCCTTGGCCATGGCGGCGCGCATGGCTGCCAGGTCGACCACGGCGGGCACGCCGGTGAAGTCTTGCATTAACACGCGGGCAGGGCGGTACTGGATTTCGCGATCGGAGCGGCGCTCCTTGAGCCACGCGGCAATCGCCTTGAGGTCGGCGCCAGTGACGGTTTTTTCGTCTTCCCAGCGCAGCAGGTTTTCCAGCAGGACTTTCAACGACATCGGCAACTTGTCGAGATCACCGAGGCTCTTGGCAGCGTCGGGCAGACTGAAATAGTGGTAGGTCTTGTCGTCGATTTGTAAGGTCTTAAGGGTTTTCAGGCTATCGAGGGACGGCATTTGAAATGACTCCTTTAAGTCCGCACGGCTACGGACTGGGGGAAGGACAGAGCATTAAACCTAGCCCTGTTTTAAGTAGCTGGCTAATAACTGGACTCTATCGACAAGTCCAAGGTTCCGAACTCGGCTATCATGCGGCGGTTTTCGTGACAGGCTTTGCTTCAACGCAAGCCTGGGCATCGCGCAGTGGTTGAATTTCTCGCCATCTGCCCAGGAGTAAGAATGAACACCCTCTTTATGCATTGCCGGCCGGGCTTCGAAGGCGAAGTCTGTTCCGAGATTTCCGAACACGCGGCACGGCTGAACGTGGCCGGTTATGCCAAGGCTAAAACCGCCAGCGCCTGTGCCGAATTTATTTGTACCGAAGAAGATGGCGCCGAGCGCCTGATGCGCGGCCAGCGGTTCGCCGAATTGATCTTCCCGCGTCAGTGGGCTCGGGGGATCTTCATCGATCTGCCGGAAACCGACCGTATCAGCGTGATCCTGGCGCACATTGTCGACTTCCCGGTGTGCGGCAGCCTGTGGCTGGAAATGGTCGACACCAACGATGGCAAGGAACTGTCGAACTTCTGCAAGAAGTTCGAAGGTCACCTGCGCAAGGCACTGATGGCGGCCGGCAAACTGGTGGAAGACGCCAGTAAACCGCGCCTGCTGCTGACGTTCAAAAGCGGCCGTGAAGTGTTCGTCGGTTTGGCTGAGTCGAATAACTCTGCGATGTGGCCGATGGGCATCCCACGGCTGAAGTTCCCGCGTGACGCACCAAGCCGTTCGACCCTGAAGCTGGAAGAGGCCTGGCACCATTTCATCCCGCGCGACCAGTGGGACGAGCGTTTGCACAGCGACATGACCGGCGTTGACCTGGGCGCCGCGCCGGGCGGTTGGACCTGGCAACTGGTCAACCGTGGCATGCTGGTGACCGCCATCGACAACGGCCCGATGGCCGAAAGCCTGATGGACACTGGTCTAGTGCAACATTTGATGGCTGACGGTTTTACCTTCAAGCCTCGTCAGCCAGTGGACTGGATGGTCTGCGACATCGTCGAGAAACCGGCGCGCAACGCCGCGATGCTCGAAGAATGGATTGGCGAAGGGCATTGCCGCGAAGCGGTGGTCAACCTCAAACTGCCGATGAAACAGCGTTACGCTGAAGTGAAGCGCTTACTCGAACGCATCGCTGATGGCTTCAAGGAACGCGGCATCAAGGTCGAAATTGGCTGCAAACAGCTGTATCACGACCGCGAAGAAGTGACCTGCCACCTGCGCCGACACGACATCAAGAAAACCAAATCCCGCTGAAACACTGCAAAACCCTGTGGGAGCGAGCCTGCTCGCGAAAGCGCTGTCCGCTACAGCAATGATGTCGGCTGATACGACGCCTTCGCGAGCAGGCTCGCTCCCACAGGGGAGATGATGTAAAGCCACAGATGACCGAATACCCGGCAATGCGCGACAATGCCGGCCAGTTTCAGGAGTGAATCATGAGTGAAATGCTTGATACGCCGGTAGACGGCACCCTCGATGCCACCGGCCTCAATTGCCCGGAGCCGGTGATGATGTTGCACCAGCACATTCGTGACCTGGCGCCCGGCGGCTTGCTCAAGGTGATCGCCACCGACCCGTCGACCCGTCGCGATATCCCCAAGTTTTGCGTGTTCCTCGACCACGAACTGGTCGCGCAGCATGAAGAGGCAGGCACCTACCTCTACTGGATCCGCAAAAAGCAGGCTTGAGCCCAAGGCAAACGTAAAACCAAATGTGGGAGCGAGCCTGCTCGCGAATACGCTACATCAGTCACTGATAAGGGTGACTGACACACCGTATTCGCGAGCAGGCTCGCTCCCACTTTTTCGTCCCGCGTAAGGGTTTTAGCCCATCGAGCGACTGATGCGGATCCGCTTGCGTGCACTGCGCGTCAGGCGGATTGACAGCATCAGCGCCGCGCAACTCAAGCCCACGATCAAACCCTGCCACAGCCCGCTCGGGCCACTTGGCGTGCCGAACCAATCGGTCAGCCCCAAGGCGTAACCCACCGGCAAACCAATCCCCCAGTACGCAAACAGCGTCAGGATCATCGTCACCCGTGTGTCCTGATAACCGCGCAGCGCGCCGGCAGCGGTGACCTGGATCGCGTCGGAAAACTGGAACAGCGCCGAATACACGATCAGCATCGCCGCGATGTGAATCACGGTCGGGTCAGCGGTGTAGATCGCCGCAATCGGCTCGCGCAGCAGCAACATCATGCTGGCCGACAGGCAGGCGTAAGCCAACGCACTGCCCATGCCGACGCCCGCTGCGAATCGGGCTTCACGCGGTTCATTTCGGCCCAGTGCCTGACCGACGCGCACGGTGACGGCCATCCCCAGCGAGTAAGGGATCATAAAGACCAGCGAGCTGACGTTCAGCGCAATCTGGTGGCCGGCCACGACGGTCGCGCCGAGGCTGCCGATCAGCAGGGCAATCACCGCGAAGATGCTCGATTCGGCAAACACCGCAATGCCGATCGGCAGGCCGATGCCCAGCAGGCGTTTGATCACCGACCATTGTGGCCAGTCGAAGCGGCTGAACAGCTCGCTTTTTCGGTAGGCGGGCGCCCCGCGTGTATAGGCCGCCATGCCGAGGGCCATGAACCACATCACAATCCCCGTTGCCCAGCCACAGCCGGCACCGCCCATGGCGGGTACGCCCAAGTGGCCGTAAATGAATACGTAGTTCAACGGGATGTTCAGCGCCAGGGCGCACAGACCGAGGATCATCGCCGGGCGAGTGCGGCCCATGCCGTCACTGAAGCAGCGCAACACGTGATAGAACGCGACCGCTGGCAAACCTGCGGCGATGCCATGCAGGTATTGCATGCAGGGGCCGATCAGCTCGGGATCGACTTTCATGATGTGCAGGATCGGTTCGGCAGCGATCAGCATGCCAGTCGCCATCAACCCCACCACCAACGCCAGCCATAGCGCCTGACGCACGATCGGGCCGATCTCGCTGTGAGTGCCGGCGCCGAAGCGCTGGGCAACTTTCGGCGTCGTGGCGAGCAACGTGCCGGTCATCAGCAGGAACACCGGCACCCAGATCGAGTTACCCAGCGCCACAGCGGCGAGATCTCGTGGCCCGACACGGCCGGCCATCACCGCATCGACGAAGCCCATGGCGGTGGTCGCCAGTTGCGCGATCATGATCGGCAGCGCCAGGGCGAACAGGTTTCTCAGCTCCAGGCGAACCCGGGCCGGGCGGGTGAGGGTGGTTGCAGCGGGGCGGTCAGTTACGGAATTCAAGGGCGAAACGTCCAGGGATATTTGATGCGCTAGGCGGCGCATTCTACCCGTTGACGCAGTGGTCAGGAAAAGAGCTGTGTTAGGGATTTGTAATCCACTCTTGGCTGTTTCGACATTCCCTGTGGCGAGGGAGCTTGCTCCCGCTGGGCTGCGAAGCGGCCCCAAAATCAACAACCCGGTTTTGTCAGGCCCACCGCGTGCGCAGATTTTACGACTGCTGCGCAGCCGAACGGGAGCAAGCTCCCTCGCCACAGAGGCGCGCTGCGATCCTGAATACGCGCTGGCCCATCACATCCTTCTGCGCCTAAACTGCCGATCCGCCAAAGGAGCCTCGCCATGCTGATTGTTGCCGATGAAAATATCCCGCTGCTTGATGCCTTCTTCGAAGGTTTCGGCGAAATCCGCCGGGTGCCGGGGCGTTCCATCGACCGCGCCGCCGTCGAACAGGCCGATGTGCTGCTTGTGCGCTCGGTGACCAACGTCAACCGCGGATTGCTCGAAGGCAGCAAAGTGAAGTTCGTCGGCACCTGCACCATCGGCACCGATCACCTGGACCTGGATTACTTTCAACAGGCCGGCATCACCTGGTCCAGTGCACCCGGCTGCAATGCCCGGGGCGTGGTCGACTACGTGCTCGGCAGCCTGCTGACCCTGGCCGAAATCGAAGGCGCCGACCTGACGCAGCGCACCTATGGCGTGGTCGGTGCCGGGGAAGTGGGCGGGCGGCTGGTCAAGGTCCTGCGAGGCCTGGGCTGGAACGTACTGGTCTGCGATCCGCCACGACAAGCGGCTGAAGGCGGCGATTACGTCAGTCTTGAGCAGATCATCGAGCAGTGCGACGTCATCAGCCTGCACACGCCTTTAAAGAAGCATGGCGCTAAAACGACTTGGCATCTGTTCGACAAGCCTCGTTTGAATCGACTCAAGCCTGGCACCTGGCTGATCAATGCCAGTCGTGGTCCGGTGGTGGA
Organism: Pseudomonas sp. TH15; assembly: GCF_016651105.1. Lineage (GTDB taxonomy): Bacteria > Pseudomonadota > Gammaproteobacteria > Pseudomonadales > Pseudomonadaceae > Aquipseudomonas. The sequence continues at coordinate 5,248,651 of NZ_JAEKEL010000001.1, read as the reverse complement.
CAACGCCGCCCTGCGTCAGGTGTTGCTGCACCGTGAAGACCTGCAAGCGGTGCTGGACGTCTGGGAGGGTGAGCCTGAGGTCGATGTGGCATTGGCCGAGCTCTGCGTGCTGGCGACCCCGCATATCGCCGGTTACAGCCTCGACGGCAAGCAGCGCGGCACGGCGCAGATCTATCAGGCGTATTGCGACTTTCTCGGTCAGCCGGCCCAGGTCAGCCTGAGCGATTTGCTGCCGGCGCCGTGGTTGTCACACGTGACGTTGAACGCTGACAGCGACCCGGCCTGGGCGCTGGCGATGTTGTGCCGCGGCGTGTACGACCCGCGCCGTGACGATGCAGATTTTCGTCGCAGCCTTGTAGGTAACGTGAACGAGCAGCGCGCGGCGTTCGATGCACTGCGCAAGCATTATCCGCTGCGGCGTGAGATTGACGGGTTGCAGGTGCGCATTGAGGGGGATTCGCCGGTGTTGCGCCAGATTGTGGCGGCGTTGGGTGCAGTGGCTGTCTAAGGACCGAGTTGGCCCATTCGCGAGCAAGCCCGCTCCCACATTTGATCTCGGCTGAACACGAGATCTGTGTTCACCACAAGACACCTGTGGGAGCGGCTTGCTCGCGAATGGCTGCACCACAATTTTGGATAATCACCCATAAAAAACCCGGCCAACGAGGGCCGGGTCAAGAAGACGGTGGCTATATCACTTTTGTTCGGCAGGCTTGACCAATCGCTTCTCCAGTTCGCGGCAAGCGTCCTGGATCATGTCTTCAGTGATCGGTACTTCACGTCCATGCTCATCAATAATCGAGCAACCCAGAGACTGATGCGGCTGCGTGCGGATCACTTCAATTTTGTCATCGCTGCTGTTTTGCAAGGACATGGCCTGTCTCCTCATCAGGTTGTGTGCTTACTCTAAAACCGCCAGGTGACCGGGCTGTGACAACTCCCTGCGATCTTCCAGGTCGGCAATACCAGTCCACCAGAAATACTTCGGCGTTGCCACCCGGACTTTAGACCAATAGCGTCTAGGCGCTAGTCTTGGCGGTCATAATTAACCTGACTCATTGTGATTTACAGCGTTCCACCCCATTGAGTGTGTAGGCTGGCCCCATCAACGCTTGTGTTGTGAACCTGGATGAACCCGATGCTCTCTTCCCGTCACCGTCGTGCCATTCGCTTGGCCAGTCATTTTGTTGCGCCTTATCGCTGGCATGCGTTCGGTGCCTTGCTGGCGCTGATTGTCACTGCGGGCATCACCTTGTCCATGGGGCAGGGGATTCGCCTGTTGGTGGATCAGGGTTTCATGACCCAGTCACCGCATTTGCTCAATCAGTCCATCGGACTGTTTATGGTATTGGTGGTTGGGCTCGCCGTCGGTACCTTTGCACGCTTCTATCTGGTGTCGTGGATCGGCGAGCGGGTTGTCGCGGACATCCGCCGTCAGGTTTTCAATCATCTGGTTTACCTGCATCCCGGTTTCTACGAAGACAACCGCAGCTCCGAGATCCAGTCGCGGCTGACCGCAGACACCACGCTGCTGCAATCGGTGATCGGCTCGTCGTTATCGCTGTTCCTGCGCAACTTGCTGATGGTGATCGGCGGGATCGTGCTGCTGTTTATCACCAACCCCAAGCTCACCAGCATCGTGGTGATTGCGTTGCCGCTGGTGGTCGCGCCGATTTTGATCTTCGGCCGTCGGGTGCGCAGCCTGTCGCGCGAGAGCCAGGACCGGATTGCCGATGTCGGCAGCTACGTCTCCGAAACCCTCGGCCAGATCAAAACCGTACAAGCCTACAACCACCAGGTCCAGGACGAGCAACGCTTTGCCGTCACCGTGGAAGAAGCATTCGAAACGGCTCGCAAACGTATCGTCCAGCGTTCGTGGTTGATCACGCTGGTGATCGTGCTGGTGCTGGGTGCAGTCGGCGTCATGCTCTGGGTCGGCGGCATGGATGTGATCGCCGGGCGGATTTCAGGTGGCGAACTGGCGGCGTTTGTTTTCTACAGTCTGATCGTCGGCAGCGCCTTCGGCACGTTGAGCGAGGTGATCGGCGAGTTGCAGCGGGCGGCCGGTGCCGCGGAACGGATTGCCGAATTGCTGCGCTCGGAAAATATCATCCAGCCACCGAGCACCGGACTGGTGACCTTGCCGGAACGGGTCAAGGGCAATCTGGTCCTTGAGGATGTACGTTTTTCCTACCCCTCGCGCCCTGAAAGCTTCGCTGTCGACGGCTTGAATCTGACGATCAACGCGGGCGAAACCCTGGCGCTGGTTGGGCCGTCCGGCGCGGGCAAGTCCACGGTGTATGACTTGCTGTTGCGTTTTTACGATCCTGCCGAAGGGCGCATCTTGCTGGAAGGCGTACCGCTGACTCAGCTTGATCCACTGGACCTGCGCCGCTGCTTCGCGCTGGTCTCGCAAAACCCGGCGCTGTTCTTCGGCAGCATCGAAGAGAACATCCGCTACGGCAATCCGGGCGCGACCCTGGCCCAGGTTCAGGAAGCGGCAAAAATCGCCTACGCCCACGACTTCATCGAACAAATGCCCAACGGCTACCAGACCCACCTCGGTGACGGTGGCCTCGGCTTGTCCGGCGGCCAACGCCAACGCCTGGCCATCGCCCGGGCGCTGCTGGTGGACGCACCGATCCTGCTGCTGGACGAAGCCACCAGCGCCCTCGACGCCCAGAGCGAACACCTGATCCAGCAAGCCCTGCCAAGCCTGATGAAAAACCGCACCACCTTGGTCATCGCCCACCGCTTGGCCACGGTGAAAAACGCTGACCGGATCGCGGTCATGGATCAGGGCAAACTGGTGGCGGTGGGCACGCACCAGGAGCTGGTGGCGAGCAATGCGTTGTATGCGCGGCTGGCGGCGTTGCAGTTCAGTGATGGAAAAGTAACCGCTGATCAACTCTGATGGACAGTGCTCGCATCGGGCATGAGCCGCTAACGGACCGTCAGCTCCAGGCACCTGTAGGCGCTGCCGAAGGCTGCGATCTTTTGATCTAAAAAAATGCCCGCATGAGAATGCGGGCATTTTTTAAGCTGAATCAAAAGATCGCAGTCTTCGGCAGCTCCTGCGTAACCGGCATTACCGGTTACTGATCGTCAAAATACCGCTCATGCCAATCCACCAGCGGCTGTGGCGAGTTGAGTTTCTGGCCGTAGATCACCGAGTACGACAGCACGTTCTGCACGTACTGGCGGGTTTCGTCGAACGGGATGCTTTCCACCCACACGTCGAAGCTCAGGTGATCGGCACCGCGTAACCATTGGCGCACGCGGCCGGGGCCGGCGTTGTAGGCAGCGGTGGCGAGGACGCGGTTGCCGTTGAACTGGCTGTGGACCTGGCTCAGGTACGCGGCGCCAAGCTGGATATTCTTGTCCGGGTCGAGCACTTGCTGCGGCGAGGCCAGGGGAATACTGAACTTGCGCGAGGTTTCCTTGGCGGTGCCGGGCATCAGTTGCATCAGGCCGCTGGCGCCGACCCCGGAACGGGCGTCGTCCATGAAGGCGCTTTCCTGGCGGGTAATGGCGAACACCCAGCTCGAATGCAAGCCACGCACCTTGGCTTCACGCACCAGGGTATCGCGGTGGGCCATCGGGAAGCGGATGTCCAGGTCATCCCAGTACTTCGCCTCGCTGATGGTGCGGATCGCCGGGAAATACCATTTCAGGTCATAGGCCAGTTTCGCCTGGGCGACCATCTCGTCACGGTTGAAGTGGCGGCTGACGTAATACCACTCGCGACGACCATCGACGACTTGTCCGCGGGCGTGGAACTCAAGAGCCCGACGAATACCCGGCGTGTTGCGCACTTTGTTGATGGTGGCCTGGCTGAGTACCAGCGGTTTGTTGACCAGCGAGTAGGGCAACTGCGAACGGTCGGCGGCCAGGAAACCATAGAAATCACGTTCGCGGGCGAGGCCCTTGTAAAGCGTCTGCGCTTCCGGATTCTGCGGTTGCGCCAACTCAAGGCTGCGGGCCTGCCAGTAGCGCCAGCGGTTGGTGGTGGCCAGGTCTTGTGGCAAACGACGGGTCAACTGATAGGCGTCGTCCCAGCGAGCCAGTCGAAGCAATAGGCGCAGACGCCATTCGGACACGGTGTTGTCCCGCAGTTCCGGGTCGTACTTGGTCATGACATCGAGTGCGCGAGGGTCATAACGCCGTGCCAGGGTCAGGCCGATTTCCCGGGCGATCGCTACTTTTTCATCGCGGGAGAAGTGCATGCTGCTCGCATAACCGTCGAGCAGGTCCATGGCCTTGTCTGGGTCCTGCTTGGCCAGGCGGCGCAGGCCAAGGCTGACGATGTCGGACATCGGCTCATCGGCCGGGATAAACCGCGACGGCTGATTGAGCAGCTCGGGTTTCTGCGCCACATCCACCAACAAGCGACCACGAGGGGCGAGGGTGGTCAGGCTGTTCACCAGGCTGTTGGCCAGCGGATAATTGCGCGCCTGGGCGGCGAGTTTGGCGCGCTCCCAGCGTTTCTGTTCGGTCAGTTGACCTTCGGCGGCCCAGGCTCCGAACAGACCATCGCAGGCCTCGGGTTGGGATTTACCGGTCAGCCAGAGCTTGTCGGCATTGGCGTAACCCTGGGCTTTGAGGTTATGGCCAATCTCATACTGCGCGTTCAGGCAGTCCAGTTCGGTGAAGTTGAGCTTGGGATCGTAGTACTTGACGAAGGTGGCCCAGTCGCCGCGATCGGCCAGCCAGCGCAACCAGCGCAATTTCATCCAGTTGGCCTGGGGCAGGTCCCCATGTTCAGCGAGGAATTTCTCGATTTCCGGGTTGCTCGCGGTTTTCAGGCGCGCGGTCAGCTCGTCATAGGCCAGGTACGGTTCCAGCGGATAATCACTGAGGGCCTGGCTGTAGCGAAAATAGGGGCCGGAGTCGCCGTTGGCCAAGGCGCGCTTGGCCTCATCGTAATACTGGCGTTGGGTGGACAGGTCTACCGCCTGGACTGATTGAGCGGCAGTGGCAGAGAGGAGCAAACAAGATAGAAGACTGAACAGGCGACTGCGCATGAGACATCCGGGCAGAAAAATCATGACAAGTGCTGACAGCATCAGCACTGATTGCTTGTAGCTTAGCCTTTTGCCAGCAACGGGCGAAAGCTTTGCCGGCCTGTCGGTGCAAGATCGCAACATTTGTTATGCAGAGTGCTTCGACATTGAAATTGCCGGCCTTCTGAAGCCTCAAGTCAGGTAGAATGCGCGCCCGGTTTTTGGAGAAGCTCATGACCCTGCTCAAATTCAGCGATGTGTCCCTTGCTTTCGGCTCTACGCCGTTGTTGGACAAGGTGTCCTGGCAGATCGCCCGTGGTGAGCGGGTGTGCATCATCGGCCGCAATGGCACTGGCAAGTCCAGCATGATGAAGCTCGTCAAGGGCGACCAGAAGCCCGACGACGGCTCCGTTTGGCGCGCACCCGGCCTCAAGATTGGCGAATTGCCGCAAGAATTGCCGGTAGCCGACGGGCGGACCGTGTTCGACGTAGTGGCTGAAGGCCTGGACGGTGTGGGCGAGCTGCTTGCGCAGTATCACCACCTGAGCCAGAACATCGTCACCGACGCCGACCTGGACAAGCTGATGCACGTCCAGCATGACCTCGAAGCCCGCGATGGCTGGCGTTTGCAGCAATTGGTAGACAGCACCTTGAGCCGTCTGCAGTTGCCGGCCGACAAGACCCTCGCCGAATTGTCCGGCGGCTGGCGTCGCCGCGTCCTGTTGGCCCAGGCCCTGGTTTCCGAACCGGACCTGCTGCTGCTCGACGAACCGACCAACCACCTGGACATCGGTGCAATCGCCTGGCTCGAAGAAGCGTTGAAGGATTTCCAGGGCGCCGTGCTGTTCATCACGCACGACCGTTCCTTCCTGCAGAACCTCGCCACGCGCATCCTCGAACTGGATCGCGGCGGCCTGATTGACTGGAACGGCGACTACGCCAGCTTCCTGGTGCACAAAGAAGCGTCTCTGGCGGCTGAAGATACGGCGAACGCGCTGTTTGACAAAAAACTGGCCCAGGAAGAAGTCTGGATCCGCCAGGGTATCAAGGCTCGTCGCACCCGTAACGAAGGCCGCGTCCGCGCCCTCAAAGCCCTGCGCAACGAGCGTAGCGAGCGTCGTGAGCGCACCGGCAAAGCCAACATTCAGCTGGATACCGCTGACAAGTCCGGCAAGCAGGTGATGGTCCTCGAGAACGTGAGCTTTGCTCACCCGGGTGGCCCGTTCCTGATCAAGGACTTCTCGATGGTCCTGCAGCGCGGCGACCGTATCGGTCTGCTGGGCGCCAACGGTACCGGCAAGACAACCTTGCTGAAACTGATGCTCAACGGTTTGCAGCCAACCAGCGGCACAGTGGAAGAGGGGACGCGTATCGACGTGGCTTACTTCGACCAGTTGCGCCATCAACTGGACCTGGAAAAGACCGTGATCGACAACGTGGCCGAAGGTCGCGACTTCATCGATATCGATGGTCAGAGCCGTCACGTGTTGAGCTACCTCGGCGACTTCCTGTTCAGCCCGCAGCGTGCCCGCACGCCGGTCAAGGCGCTGTCCGGTGGTGAGCGCGCTCGCCTGTTGCTGGCCAAGTTGTTCAGCAAGCCGGCGAACCTGCTGGTACTCGATGAGCCGACCAACGATCTCGATGTCGAAACCCTCGAGCTGCTGGAAGAGGTCTTGCTGACCTTCAACGGCACCGTGCTGATGGTCAGTCACGACCGGGCATTCCTCGACAACGTCGTGACCAGCACCCTGGTCTTCGAAGGTGAAGGCAAGGTTCGCGAATACGTCGGTGGTTATCAGGACTGGCTGCGTCAGGGCGGCTCGCCGCGCCTGCTGGGCGTGACTGAGAGCAAGTCCGGCAAAGCCGACCTGACCTCCGCTGTAGTGACAGCCGAAGCGGCGCCAGTTGCTGCGGTAGAAGCGCCGGTGGCGAAGAAAAAGCTCAGCTACAAGTTGCAGCGCGAGTTGGAAATGTTGCCGGCTCAGATCGAAGCCATGGAAAAGCAGATCGCTGCGGTTGAAGCGCAGATGGCGGATTCCGCTTTCTATCAGCGGCCTGCGGCAGAAACGGCCAAGGTGATTGCTTCTCTGGAACAGTTGACGGCTGAGCTGGATGCCTTGATGGAGCGTTGGGCCGAGCTGGATGCCTGATTGATCCTGCAATAAAAAAAGCCCGGCGTTCAGTGATGAATGCCGGGCTTTTTTTATGGAATGCGATCTACAAGCGGGTGCAGATTAATGTGGGAGCAAGCCTGCTCGCGAATGCAGTGTCTCAGGCAGCATTAATGCTGACTGTGTCGACGCCTTCGCGAGCAGGCTCGCTCCCACAATGATCAGTGTGTTTCAGCGTTTTGTCAGGCGTACCGCAAGCACATCGCAGGGCGCACCGTGCAGAACGTCGTTGGCGGTGGAGCCCAGCAACAGCGCCAAGCCATGCCGGCCATGGCTGCCGACCACGATCAGGTCGCAGGTCTGTTCCTTGGCCAAGTGGTGAATCTCCTGGCGCGGCTGGCCGTAAGTCAGGTGGCTGTACTCCTTGGAGAGTTCCGGATACTTCAGGATCAGCCGGTCAAGGCGTTCCTTGGCTTGATCGAACTGTTGCTGTTGCAACTGGGACAGGTCCATTGGTACGTCGCCGCCAAAGGCCATGGCCATCGGCTCGACAATATGCACCAGGGACAGCTTCGCGCCGTTGCTCACCGACAGTTCGCGAGCGCGGTGGATAACAGGGTCGCACTCTTCGGTTAGATCTACAGCGACCAGAATGTGGTGGTAGGGCATGAAGTGCTCCTCCTGAGGATTGCAATATTGGTAAGTATGGCTGGTTTCAAGCGCATTGGTTCCAAAGTGACTGAATGCGCCCATCAAGAATCGGGAGTACAGATATGACGGTCTGGATAGTGGTGTCAATCCTGCTGGTGGTACTGAGTCCACTGGCATGGTTGCGACCGTCCCGCCACCAGAGCGGCCGCATGGCCTTGCGCATGGAAGCGCGGCGCATCGGGTTGGCCATGCAACTGGCGCCTCAGGAGTGGCCGCACTGGCTGAGCCACGAGCCGCCGAGCCCGTGTGCTCAGTACCACCGCCCGCGTCGAGGTAACCAACCCAAGTGCTGGAGTTATTGGCAGAAGTCGCCAGGAGTGTGGGTCAATCAGTGGCAGGAGGTCTGTGAGGATCCGGCGTTGCTGATTCATTTCGAGAAATTGCCGGACAACGTTTACAAGATCGAGGCGGACAAGCAGATGATCACGTTGTACTGGGGCGAGAAGGGCGAGGCCGAGGTTTTGCAGCAGATCGATGCCACGCTGAAGGCGTTGGCCTGAAACACAATCCTCGCAGGAGAGCTGCCGAAGGCTGCGATCTTTTGACGTTGTTTTTAAGGGCAAGATCAAAAGATCGCAGCCTGCGGCAACTCCTACACAGGCAAACTCCTGCGCCTGACAGACAGGCAATAAAAAGCCCGACATCATCATCGGGCTGGAGTTGGCCAGGCAGGCCGGAAATTCTTTGTGGCGCTGATCTTACGCTGGGCATTCGCCAAAAGCGTTCAAATTTTTTCCTCAATGTCCCGCTAGCGTAGCTGCTCAAACGCAGGTTGCCGCGAATTAGGGCGACTTTTCTAACTATTGATCCTATGAATGGCCTCACATGCATCCGCGTGTTGCAGGACTTCGTGTTACGGAAGTGACCGGAAAGTCGCGTTTAAACCAGCATTTTGGGCGATTGACAATTGTCGGAAATTCCGTGAAGGTGACGTACCCAAATCAAACGGGCGTATGAATTGAGCGTTTGTATTTCAGACCGCTCCTACAGAATCCCGACTATCGCGTTGGCGGGTGTGCCGGGTGGATTGGCGTTAGCATCGACGAAAAGCGTCCTGCCGAGCCATTCGCCTGCGTCCGACGTGTACTGTTCAGCTTCCATATCGTGGAGATCAGTTGATGATTTACGAAGGTAAAGCCATCACGGTTAAGGCTCTTGAAAGTGGCATCGTCGAACTGAAGTTCGATCTCAAGGGTGAGTCCGTCAACAAGTTCAACCGTCTAACCCTGAACGAATTGCGTCAGGCTGTAGACACCATCAAGGCAGATGCTTCGATCAAGGGTGTGATCGTCAGCAGTGGCAAGGACGTGTTCATCGTCGGCGCCGACATCACCGAATTTGTCGAAAACTTCAAGCTGCCTGATGCAGAGCTTGTCGCTGGCAACCTCGAAGCCAACAAGATTTTCAGCGATTTCGAAGACCTCAACGTCCCGACTGTCGCCGCGATCAACGGTATCGCCCTGGGTGGCGGTCTGGAAATGTGCCTGGCGGCGGACTACCGCGTCATGTCCACCAAGGCCAAGATCGGTCTGCCAGAAGTCAAACTGGGCATCTACCCAGGCTTCGGCGGCACCGTGCGCCTGCCGCGCATCATCGGTGCCGACAACGCCATCGAGTGGATTGCCTCTGGCAAGGAAAACCGTCCTGAAGACGCACTGAAAGTCAGCGCCGTCGATGCGGTGGTTGCCCCTGAGAAGCTGCAGGAAGCTGCCCTGGAACTGATCAAGCGCGCCATCTCCGGCGAGTTCGACTTCAAGGCCAAGCGTCAGCCGAAGCTTGAGAAACTCAAGCTGAATGCAATTGAACAAATGATGGCTTTCGAAACCGCCAAAGGTTTTGTTGCCGGTCAAGCTGGCCCGAACTACCCGGCGCCGGTCGAAGCGATCAAGACCATCCAGAAAGCCGCGAACTTCGGTCGCGACAAAGCGCTGGAAGTCGAAGCCGCCGGTTTCGTCAAACTGGCCAAGACATCTGCCGCGCAGAGCTTGATCGGTCTGTTCCTGAACGATCAGGAACTGAAGAAAAAGGCCAAGGCCTACGACGAAATCGCCAAGGACGTGAAACAGGCTGCTGTATTGGGCGCTGGCATCATGGGTGGTGGTATCGCTTATCAGTCGGCCTCCAAAGGTACGCCGATCCTGATGAAGGACATCAATGAGCACGGCATCGAGCAAGGTTTGGCTGAGGCCGCCAAACTGCTGGTCGGTCGCGTTGATAAAGGTCGTATGACTCCAGCGAAAATGGCTGAAGTGCTTAACGCCATTCGTCCGACCCTGTCCTACGGTGATTTCGGTCACGTTGACCTGGTCGTTGAAGCAGTCGTCGAGAACCCTAAGGTCAAGCAAGCCGTACTGGCCGAAGTCGAAGACAACGTCAAAGAGGACACCATCCTCGCGTCCAATACCTCGACCATTTCCATCACCTTGCTGGCCAAAGCCCTCAAGCGTCCGGAAAACTTCGTCGGCATGCACTTCTTCAACCCGGTGCACATGATGCCGCTGGTTGAAGTGATTCGCGGCGAGAAGTCCAGCGAGCTGGCCGTTGCCACCACCGTTGCCTACGCCAAGAAAATGGGCAAGAACCCGATCGTGGTCAACGACTGCCCGGGCTTCTTGGTCAACCGCGTGCTGTTCCCGTACTTCGGCGGTTTCGCCAAGCTGGTCAGCGCCGGTGTGGACTTCGTCCGTATCGACAAGATCATGGAAAAATTCGGCTGGCCAATGGGCCCGGCATACCTGATGGACGTGGTCGGCATCGACACCGGTCACCACGGTCGTGACGTGATGGCTGAAGGTTTCCCGGACCGCATGAAGGATGATCGCCGTTCGGCCATCGATGTGCTCTACGAAGCCAAACGCCTGGGCCAGAAGAATGGCAAGGGTTTCTACGCTTACGAGACCGACAAGAAAGGCAAGCAGAAGAAAGTCGCCGACCCGTCGGTACTGGAAGTGCTCAAGCCGATCGTTTACGAGCAGCGCGAAGTCACTGACGAAGACATCATCAACTGGATGATGATCCCGCTGTGCCTGGAAACCGTGCGTTGCCTGGAAGATGGCATTGTCGAAACCGCCGCCGAAGCCGACATGGGTCTGGTCTACGGTATTGGTTTCCCTCCATTCCGTGGCGGCGCGTTGCGCTACATCGATTCTATCGGTGTTGCAGAGTTCGTTGCCCTGGCTGACCAGTACGCTGATTTGGGCGCGCTGTACCACCCGACCGCAAAACTGCGTGAAATGGCCAAAACCGGCCAACGGTTCTTCGGTTAAGCGTCCAAACACTTGAGCGAGAGTGAAATTTTATGAGCTTGAATCCAAGAGACGTCGTGATTGTCGACTTCGGTCGTACTCCGATGGGCCGCTCCAAGGGTGGCATGCACCGTAACACCCGCGCCGAAGACATGTCGGCGCACCTGATCAGCAAATTGCTGGAACGCAACGTCAAGGTTGATCCGAACGAAGTCGAAGACGTGATCTGGGGCTGCGTAAACCAGACCCTGGAGCAGGGCTGGAACATCGCGCGCATGGCGTCCCTGATGACTCAGATTCCGCACACTGCTGCCGGCCAGACCGTCAGCCGCCTGTGTGGCTCGTCGATGAGTGCGCTGCACACAGCTGCGCAAGCGATCATGACCGGTAACGGTGACGTGTTCGTGGTTGGCGGCGTCGAGCATATGGGTCACGTGAGCATGATGCACGGTGTCGATCCGAACCCGCACATGTCCCTGTACGCGGCGAAAGCCTCGGGCATGATGGGCCTGACCGCTGAAATGCTGGGCAAAATGCACGGCATCACTCGCGAACAACAGGATGCTTTCGGGGTGCGCTCTCACCAGCTCGCCTACAAAGCGACCCTGGAAGGCAAGTTCAAAGACGAAATCATCCCGATGCAAGGCTACGACGAGAACGGTTTCCTGAAACTGTTCGACTACGACGAAACCATTCGTCCGGAAACCACCCTGGAAAGCCTGGCGGCTTTGAAGCCAGCGTTTAACCCGAAGGGCGGCACCGTGACAGCCGGGACTTCGTCGCAAATCACTGATGGTGCTTCGTGCATGATCGTGATGTCGGCGCAGCGTGCGCAGGACCTGGGCATCCAGCCTATGGCTGTGATTCGTTCGATGGCAGTGGCAGGTGTGGACCCGGCGATCATGGGCTATGGTCCAGTACCGGCCACCCAAAAAGCACTGAAGCGTGCGGGCCTGGGTATTAACGATATCGACTTCTTTGAGCTCAACGAAGCTTTCGCCGCACAGGCCCTGCCAGTGCTGAAAGATTTGAAAGTGCTCGACAAGATGAACGAGAAGGTTAACCTGCACGGCGGCGCGATCGCCTTGGGTCACCCGTTCGGTTGTTCCGGTGCACGTATCTCCGGCACTTTGCTGAACGTGATGAAGCAAAATGGCGGCACCTTTGGGGTAGCCACCATGTGCATTGGTCTCGGCCAAGGCATCTCCACCGTCTTCGAACGCGTTTAAGCGTCTCGTTGATGGAAGCCGGGGCCAAGTGCCCCGGTTTTTGTTTTTCTGAATTTATTTTTGTTTTTATTTTGAAAAGATTTGAGTGAGGGCCAAACCATGCCGATACAACCTGGGCTCTACCAGCATTACAAAGGTCCGCAGTACCGCGTATTCAGCATTGCGCGGCATTCCGAGACCGAAGAAGAAGTGGTCTTCTACCAAGCCCTGTATGGCGATTACGGCTTTTGGGTGCGTCCCTTGAGCATGTTCCTGGAGTCGGTCGAGGTTGACGGCGAACAGGTCCCACGCTTTGCTTTGGTGCAAGCCGAACCGAGCCTTTTTTCCAAGCCATAAGCTGAGTGCGCGCAAAACCCTGCGCTTGACCTCACCTTGTAGCCACTATATATAGCGGTGCCGCGTCAGGCGCCAACCGCCTTTCACTTCTAGAATTCAGGAATTTTCTGATCCATGGGCAAATCGCTGGTCATTGTGGAATCCCCGGCTAAGGCCAAGACCATCAACAAGTATCTGGGTAACCAATACGTGGTGAAGTCGAGTATCGGCCATATCCGAGACCTGCCCACCAGCGGTTCGGCTAGCGCCAGCAAAGAGCCAGCCGCCAAGCGCGGCAAGGCTGCCGCGGGTGAAGGTCCGGTGCTCACGCCGAAAGAGAAAGCGCGCAAGCAGCTTGTCTCGCGCATGGGTGTCGATCCCGATCATGGCTGGAAAGCCAAGTACGAGATCCTCCCGGGCAAAGAGAAGGTCATCGAAGAGCTGCGCCGGCTCGCCAAAGATGCTGACACCATCTATCTCGCAACCGACTTGGATCGCGAGGGGGAAGCCATTGCCTGGCACCTGCGCGAAGCCATCGGTGGTGACGACAGCCGCTACAAGCGCGTGGTGTTCAACGAAATCACCAAGAAGGCGATTCAGGAAGCTTTCTCCAAACCAGGCGAGCTGGACATTGACCGTGTCAACGCCCAGCAGGCGCGGCGGTTCCTTGATCGCGTGGTCGGTTACATGGTTTCGCCGCTGCTGTGGGCCAAGGTCGCTCGCGGCCTGTCCGCCGGTCGCGTGCAGTCGGTTGCGGTAAAACTGGTCGTTGAGCGTGAGCGAGAAATCCGCGCGTTCAACCCGGAAGAGTACTGGGAAGTTCACGCTGACCTCGGCACCGCCAAGGGCGCCACCGTGCGCTTTGACGTGGCTCGCGAGAAAGGCGAAGCCTTCAAGCCGCTCAACGAAACCCAAGCCATGGCCGCGCTGGAGAAGCTCAAGTCTTCCAGCTACAGCATCGTCAAGCGTGAAGACAAACCGACCAGCAGCAAGCCGTCGGCACCGTTCATCACCTCCACCCTGCAGCAGGCCGCGAGCAACCGCCTGGGCTTCGGTGTGAAGAAAACCATGATGATGGCCCAGCGTTTGTACGAAGCTGGCTACATCACGTATATGCGTACCGACTCCACCAACCTCTCGGTTGATGCGGTGGCGATGGCGCGTACTTATATTGAAGGCGAATTCGGCAAGAAGTACCTGCCGGAAAATCCGAACGTCTACAGCAGCAAGGAAGGCGCACAAGAGGCTCACGAAGCGATTCGTCCCTCCGACGCCAATACCGAGCCAAGCAAGCTGTCGGGCATGGAGCGTGACGCTGAGCGGCTCTACGAGCTGATCTGGCGCCAGTTCCTCGCTTGCCAGATGCTGCCTGCGCAATACCTGTCGACCACGGTGACTGTGGGTGCCGGTGATTTCGAGTTGCGTGCCAAGGGCCGCATCCTGAAGTTCGACGGTTACACCCGCGTCATGCCGCAAATCGCCAAGCCAGGTGATGACGACGTGCTGCCGGACATGGTTCAGGGCGACGCGATGAAGCTGATCAAGCTTGATCCGACCCAGCATTTCACCAAGCCGCCGGCCCGTTATTCGGAAGCGAGCCTGGTAAAAGAAATGGAAAAACGCGGCATCGGTCGTCCTTCGACCTACGCAGCGATCATTTCGACCATCCAGGACCGCGGCTACGTGGCACTGCACAACCGTCGTTTCTACTCAGAAAAGATGGGCGATATCGTCACCGAGCGTCTGGCCGAGAGCTTCTCCAACCTCATGGACTACGGCTTCACCGCCGGCATGGAGGAGAACCTCGATGACGTGGCCCAGGGCGAACGCGACTGGAAAAACGTGCTCGACGAGTTCTACGGCGACTTCAAGAAGAAGCTCGAAGTAGCCGAAAGCGCTGAAGGCGGCATGCGCGCCAACCAGCCAGTGATGACTGACATTCCATGCGTGGTATGCGGCCGTCCGATGCAGATTCGTACTGCGTCGACTGGTGTGTTCCTCGGCTGCTCGGGCTACAGCCTGCCGCCGAAGGAGCGCTGCAAGGCCACCGTCAACCTGGTGCCGGGCGATGAAATCGCTGCGGACGACGAAGGTGAGTCGGAATCCCTGGTCCTGCGCGGCAAGCACCGCTGCCCGATCTGCAGCACGGCGATGGACGCTTACCTGCTGGATGAGAAGCGCAAGCTGCATATCTGCGGTAACAACCCGGATTGCTCTGGCTACGAAATCGAAGAAGGCACTTACCGCATCAAGGGCTACGAAGGTCCGAGCCTGGAATGCGACAAGTGCGGCAGCGAGATGCAACTCAAGACCGGTCGTTTCGGCAAGTTCTTCGGTTGCACCAATGCGACGTGCAAAAACACCCGCAAACTGCTGAAAAGCGGTGATGCGGCACCGCCGAAGATGGATCCGGTGAAGATGCCTGAGCTGAAATGCGAAAAGGTCAACGACACCTACATCCTGCGCGACGGCGCATCCGGCCTGTTCCTGGCGGCGAGCCAGTTCCCGAAAAACCGCGAGACTCGTGCTCCGCTGGTGATCGAGATCGTGCCGCACAAGGATGAAATCGATCCGAAGTACCACTTCCTCTGTGAAGCGCCGAAGAAGGATCCGGATGGCCTGCCTTCCGTGATCCGTTACAGCCGCAAAACCAAAGAGCAGTACGTTCAGACTGAAGTCGACGGCAAGCCGACCGGTTGGAAGGCGTACTACGACGGCGGTAAGTGGAAGGTTGAAGACAAGCGGCCAGCCGCTAAAGCTTAAAAAGAAGCTGTACATAAAAGGCCGCATGACAATCCTCGGATTTTCATGCGGCCTTTTGTTTTGGGCTTGCGGTCAGATCGGGTGATCCACGACACTGTCCGACCTGTGTGAAGCAATTATTTCGCTGTGGAGGCTGCCGTCATGGCCCACGAACTCTATACCCGTACCAACCAGAAAATTTATTTCGCCGGCCTGTCGCTCGAAGCGCTCGCCAGAGTCGAAGAGGGGCGGGCGATGAACTCCCTGGCGCTGATTCAGGCCGGGCGCGAATCGGCGCTGTTTCACCTTTATGGTGCGTTGCTGGGGCTGTGCCATGAAATCGCCGGTTTCTATCGCTTGCCTCAGGCGAATGCGCCGCGAGCGGAGATGTTGCTGACTCGCGAAGTGCTGGAAGCCATCGCCATTCCGGAAATGGCTGAGCTGGTCGAACTGGCCAACAATTCGGAAACCTGGCTGGCCAAGCTGCTGGCAGCCCATGCCGCACTGTTTCAGCCACCGCGGGTGCCGCACAAGCCGAAGGGTGACGTGACACAGCCACTGATCATGGCGGTTAACCTGGACGAAGAAGAGGCGCCTCAAGAGCTGAGTCGAGAGGAGTTGGAGAGCTGGCGTCAGAACCTGAAGGGGTTGGCGATTCGCTTTCGTGAAGGGTTGAACGAGTGCTAACGGATTGATCGATGAGACGGATGACCTGTTGGGCTGTCCGTTTTGGAATGAGTGCTAACAGATATTTCTTCGCGATGACTTCTGGTCAAGATCCCGAGCGAAGCTTGGCCGATGCCTATATAATCCCCGCCTTTCGTGGAGAACAGACCTTTATGCCAACGTCCTTTCTAGAAATTGTCGAGTTACCAGACGGCCGAATCGAGCTGCGCAGGGCTGAGGACGAGGGTTCTCTGGTTACTTTGGATTTCTCCGAGGACGCCAAAGCGTTCCTGCAAGGCAATCACGTGGAAGTCGCCAAAGCGATGTTAAGCGTCGGTGTGCAGATGGCGGGGCGCCTGGTTGAAGGCGAATTCAATAAAGATGAAGAGCCGCGGATCCTGCATTGATCCCGCCCGTCGGTTTCTGCTGATACCGCTACAGATCGGCTTCTCTATCCTTGGAGAAGCCCGGCGCTGTTCAAGGCGCGCATTATTTGTCAGTTAGCCTAATCGAATATTCAGACTTTGAGCGTCCCCGGTGCGGGCGGCGCTGATCAGCTGTTGCCGTGCACTGGCGTTCAGCGGGTTGAGCCAGCTAACGACCGTGTGGCTGCGGCCCAATCGCAAGGCTTCGCAGGTCAACTGTTGAGCGCTCTGGGTGCCGCGCGGTTGCAGTAGCAGGATGCGTTCGCGATTCAGGCCGGCGTCCCGCAGCCAAGCCTGGGTCAGGCTGGCCGGTGGGGCGATCAGGGTTAGCCAGCGTGCATCCTGGTCTTGACTCAACTCCCGGAGAATCGGCGCCAGAAGGTTCAGGCAGCTCCCTGCTGCACCACGCAGTGACAGTTCGCTGAAGACCTCGGGTTCTGCGCTCCAGGGCGACTCGACCACGTTCTTCAGGATCGGCGCCAGCGGTTGCGCCATGAACGCCTCGAACAACGGCAGTTGGGCTTGCTGTGGTGTGTGTGGGAACTGCATAAAGCCTCCTTTAGCGGCGAATCACGCCGACACTCAAGCCTTCGATCACCAGTTCCTGATCTTTCAGGTTGACTTCGATGGGGGCGAACTCGGGATTTTCGGCTATCAGCCAAACCTTGCTGCCATCGCGCTTGAAGCGCTTGACGGTCACTTCATCGCCGATCCGCGCTACCACGATCTGGCCATTGCGGGCTTCACGGGTGGTGTGAACGGCCAGCAGGTCGCCGTCGAAGATGCCCACATCCTTCATGCTCATGCCATGAACCCGCAGCAGATAGTCGGCACGCGGATGGAAGAAGGTCGGGTTGATGTTGCAGGACTCTTCGATGTGTTGCTGGGCCAGAATGGGCGCACCGGCAGCCACACGGCCAATGATCGGCAGAGTGGATTCGTCGGCCTTGGCTTCGAAGCCGGGGATGCGGATGCCACGGGAGGCGCCCGGGGTCATCTCGATCGCGCCCTTGCGGGCTAGCGCCTTGAGGTGCTCTTCAGCCGCGTTTGGCGATTTGAACCCGAGTTCCTGCGCGATTTCCGCGCGGGTTGGTGGGTAGCCGTTGTCGTCGAGGCAACGTTTGATGAAGGCCAGAATCTCTGCTTGGCGTGGCGTCAGTTTTATCATAGTGATCGCTCTGTCTTTTTATACAGTGACTGGGATTATATACAGTGAACTGCGCTTGGCAATGCCCCTTTTTTTGCCTGCCGCTGGACGGTCTGTTCCTCGACTGATTAACGCGTTGCTGTTGTATGGTTAAATAGCTGACCGACCATTCCCAAAACGAACCGCCAGGCTTGACAACGCCTAGGCTGAAACGTATGTTTCAAACAAGTGTTTGTCAGGCGGAGTAGTCATGGCCCAGTCGGAAACCGTTGAACGCATTCTCGATGCTGCCGAGCAGTTGTTCGCGGAAAAAGGTTTCGCCGAAACCTCGTTGCGTTTGATCACCAGCAAGGCCGGGGTCAATCTGGCGGCGGTGAACTATCATTTCGGCTCCAAAAAGGCGCTGATTCAAGCGGTTTTCTCGCGCTTTCTCGGGCCGTTCTGCATCAGCCTCGATAAGGAGCTGGAGCGGCGTCAGGCCAAGCCGGAAAACAAGCCGACGCTTGAAGAGCTGCTGGAAATCCTCGTCGAGCAAGCCCTGGTGGTGCAGCCGCGCAGCGGCAATGACCTCTCTATCTTCATGCGTTTGCTGGGTCTGGCTTTCAGTCAGAGCCAAGGCCACTTGCGTCGTTATCTGGAAGATATGTACGGCAAAGTGTTCCGTCGTTACATGATGCTGGTCAACGAAGCTGCGCCGCGTATCCCGCCGATCGAACTGTTCTGGCGCGTGCACTTCATGCTCGGCGCTGCAGCGTTCAGCATGTCGGGGATCAAGGCCTTGCGCGCCATTGCCGAGACCGATTTCGGCGTCAACACCTCCATCGAGCAGGTGATGCGCCTGATGGTGCCGTTCCTGGCCGCCGGCATGCGTGCCGAAACCGGCGTCACCGATACGGCCATGGCCACCGCGCAGTTGCGTCCGCGCAGTAAATCGGTCCCGGCTGCCGCCAAGGTTTAACCGTACACGGGTGGGCGCGGCAGCTGACATCCGCTAAGCTAGCCGCCCATGCCGACTCTCGTTTTGAACCCGCTTCCCATTGATATCGCCGACCTGCCGGGCACAGCCCATGGCGGCGAGTCCGTGCGAGGCGGGTTTTTCGTTTTCAAGGAATCTCTATGACTGCTGGCCTGCAAGGCTCGTTGATGGTGGACGTCGCCGGTACCTGGCTGACGGCCGAAGATCGCCAATTGTTGCGTCAGCCTGAAGTGGGCGGCCTGATCATTTTCGCCCGCAACATCGAGCACCCGCGACAGGTGCGCGAGCTGAGCGCCGCAATCCGCGCTATTCGTCCTGATCTACTGCTGGCAGTGGACCAGGAGGGCGGTCGGGTCCAGCGTCTGCGCCAGGGCTTTGTGCGGCTGCCGGCCATGCGCGCCATTGCCGACAATCCAAATGCTGAATACCTGGCCGAACAGTGTGGCTGGATCATGGCGACCGAAGTCCTCGCCGTCGGCCTCGACCTGAGCTTCGCCCCGGTGCTGGACCTTGATTACCAGCGCAGCGCTGTAGTCGGCACCCGCTCGTTCGAAGGCGATCCCGAGCGTGCAGCGCTGCTCGCCGGCGCCTTCATCCGCGGCATGAACAGTGCTGGTATGGCGGCCACTGGTAAGCATTTTCCGGGTCACGGTTGGGCTGAGGCGGATTCTCACGTCGCCATTCCCAACGACGAGCGCAGCCTCGACGAGATCCGCGCTAAAGACTTGGTGCCGTTCGCTCGACTGAGCAAACAACTGGCCGCTGTCATGCCGGCACACGTTATTTATCCACAAGTCGATTCCCAGCCCGCCGGTTTCTCCCGGCGCTGGTTGCAGGACATCCTGCGTGGCGAGTTGCAGTTCGATGGTGTCATCTTTAGTGACGATCTTTCCATGGCCGGTGCCCATGTAGTCGGCGATGCTGCCAGCCGTATCGAAGCCGCGCTGACCGCTGGTTGTGACATGGGCTTGGTGTGCAACGACCGCGCAGCTGCGGAATTGGCCCTGAGCGCCGTCCAGCGGATGAAGGTCAAGCCGTCGGCGCGTATCGCGCGGATGCGCGGGCAGTCCTTCGCTGGCACTGAATACCGCCAAGATCCGCGCTGGCTGACCGCTGTCGGCGCGCTCAAAGAAGCTCAACTGATTGATTAAGGACGTTTCGTTATGACGATTTACGCGATTATCGGCGGTACCGGCCTGACTCAACTCGAAGGTCTGAGCATTCGTCAGTCACTTGCAGTAGACACGCCCTACGGCCCACCTTCGGCCGAGGTGCAGATCGGTGAGTACGCCGGCAAGGAAGTGCTGTTCCTTGCGCGCCACGGTCACCCGCATCGTTTCCCTCCGCATCAGGTGAACTACCGCGCCAACCTTTGGGCGCTGAAGCAGGCCGGTGCCGAAGCGATTCTCGCGGTCAACGCCGTGGGTGGGATTCATGCCGCGATGGGCACCGGACATTTTTGCGTGCCCCATCAACTGATCGATTACACCAGCGGTCGCGAACACACTTATTTCGCCGATGACCTTGAACACGTCACGCACATCGATTTCAGCTTCCCCTACAGCGAACCGCTGCGTCAGCAATTGATTGCAGCGCTGGCCGCTGAAGGTTGTGAGTTCAGCGATCAGGGCGTTTACGCCTGCACGCAAGGCCCGCGCCTGGAGACTGTGGCGGAGATCGTGCGTCTGGAGCGTGATGGTTGCGACATCGTCGGCATGACCGGTATGCCGGAAGCGGTGCTGGCTCGCGAACTGGAACTGGACTACGCCTGTTTGTCGCTGGTAGTGAACCCGGCAGCGGGCAAGACCACGGAAGTGATCACCATGGCCGAGATCGAGCAGGCGCTGCATGACGGGATGGGCAAGGTGAAGTCGACGTTGGCGCGGGTGCTGGCGGGTTGAAGGACAGATAAACCTCATGACGATCATCATCGAACAGCTTCACTCGCTGCCGTGGACTGAGGCATTCAGCCGAAATGCTCTGGCCAAGGCTCGCGATTACGCCGTTGAGGATCGGATAGAAATTCAGTCAGTCGATGACGAAATGATAGAGGCGGCCTGCGCCGGATCTGAAAATTACGTTTATCAACAGGTCATCTATCTGGTTAAAGATCATCGCGAGCAATTCGGTCTGCGTTGCTTTTGCTCCTGCCCGGTCGAGATCAACTGCAAGCACAGTGCGGCGGTACTCTTTCACTTGCAGGCTCGCGCCGACAAAACGCCTGAAAGTGATGCCCCGGTTCAACTCAGTCGATCACTGGAGCACTGGCTCTCCAGTATTCCTGTGGCGACCCAGCCTGCTGAAGAAACCCCGCAAGCGGCCAGTACCCGGCTTTTTTACAAGCTCAAGGCAACGCCGGTTACAGGCAAATGGCTGGTAGAAATTTTCAAGGTCTACCAACTCAAGAGTGGCGAACTGCGCGACGTTAAACCGTTGTTTTCGCTATCAGACCTGTTAATGCGTCAGCCCGGTTATCTGACCGAGCTCGATTTGCGGATTGCGCGGTTGCTGGTGGCCATGCACTCCCATCATGCGTATTACAGCGGCTATCCGCTAGACGGCAGCAGTGGCGCCGAGTTGCTCGAAATGCTGTTGCGAACGTCGCGACTGTTTCTGGATTTTGAAGCGTTGCAGCCGCTGAATGCGGGCCCAAGAAGAAGCGCGCAGTTCGCCTGGGCCGAGCAAGCCAATGGCAGTTTTCGCCCGCAGTGGAGCAGCGATGAGGCGTCGGCAGAAACCGTGCTTGCGCTCGAGCCGCTTCATTATCTGGATCGCGAGCGGCAACAAATCGGCCCACTGTTTAATGAACTCGATGAGAAACTTGCCTGTCATCTGGCGTTGGCACCGGAAATTCCCGCCCGTCAGGCAATGCAGTTCAGTCATCGGATGAGTGCGGCAACTCAAGTGGCCCCACCACACAAGCTGTCGGAACGAATCATCGACGATGTGTTGCCCAAGGCTCATCTGACACTTGTCAGTATCGAAAGCACCAAGCCCTGGCGTTACCCAGCGGAACACCGTGCGGCATTACTGTTCACCTATGACGGGCATCCTGCCGAAGACCGCAACCCGGAAGTGTTGATCCTTTCGGGCGTTGAAACCCTGCGTATTCAACGTCAGCCTGCCGCCGAAAAAGCATTGCGTCAGCAACTGCAGAAACACGGTTTGAAGAAGTCAGCGCGTAAAAGTGGCGTTAATCATCCGGGTGAGCGGTTTAATTTGTCCGATGATTCAGCTTGGCTCGCATTTGCGCAGAACGGGATTCCCGTGCTGCGCGAGGCAGGGTGGCAGGTTGACGTCAGGCCTGGCTTTCACTTCAACGTGCAGCCTGTAGAGCAGTGGTATGCAGACGTTGAGGAAGAGTCGGGGCATCAGTGGTTTGATCTGCAACTGGGCATCGTCGTTAACGGTGAACGTCACAGCCTGTTGCCGATCTTGCTGCATCTATTACGCACTCAGCCGCTGCTTCTCGATCCAGCGAAACTCGCTCAGCGCGGCGATGATGAACTGCTGTTGGTGGAGTTGGGCGCTGGTCGTTATAGCAATAAAATCAGTGGCAAAGTCGCGCTACCCTATGGTCGGATCAAGCCGCTGATGGCCACCCTTGGCGAGTTGTATCTGGGTGTGCACCTGGGCGATTCACTGCGTTTGAGTGCTCCAGACGCCGCGCGGTTGAGTGTGTTGGAAGGCGTGCCGCTGGTTTGGCAGGGCGGCGAGCGACTGCGCAGTTTTGCGCAGCGATTGCGTGAGTCGACGCATGTTCATGTTCCGGCTCCCGAGGGTCTCAAGGCGACACTGCGACCGTATCAGCTGGAAGGGCTGAACTGGATGCAAACCCTTCGCGAGCTAGGAGTCGGCGGCATCCTCGGCGACGACATGGGACTGGGGAAAACCCTGCAAACCCTGGCGCATTTGTTGACGGAAAAACAGGCTGGACGGCTTGATCGTCCAGCACTGGTCGTGATGCCCACCAGCCTGATCCCCAATTGGATCGACGAGGCTGCACGCTTTACCCCGCAACTGAAGGTTTTGGCACTGCATGGCTCGGCGCGGCAAAAAGACTTTGCCGGTCTTGCCGAATACGATTTGGTGTTGACCACCTACGCGTTGCTGCCGCGGGATCTGGAAGTATTGCAGCCACAGGACTGGAGTGTGCTGATTCTCGATGAGGCGCAGAACATCAAGAACCCGATAAGCAAAGCTGCGCAGGCTGCCCGTGATCTACAGGCTGGCCAGCGACTGTGTCTGTCCGGCACACCATTGGAAAACCACCTCGGCGAGCTGTGGTCCCAGTTTCACTTTTTGTTGCCCGGTTGGCTTGGCGACAGCAAAACCTTCAATCGCGACTACCGCACGCCGATCGAGAAGCACGGCAACAGTGAGCGGATGCAGCATCTGACGGCCCGAATTAAGCCCTTCCTGCTACGTCGCAAGAAAGATCAGGTGGCTACCGAATTGCCGCCGAAAACCGAGATCGTGCATTGGGTTGATCTCAGCGATGGGCAGCGGGATGTGTATGAAACCGTACGCGTGGCGATGGACAAAAAGGTGCGCGACGAAATTGCCCGAAGTGGCGTGGGGCGCAGTCAAATCATTATCCTTGATGCGCTACTCAAGCTCCGTCAGGTCTGCTGCGATCTGCGCTTGATCAAAACGCCGCTCACGGCAAAGGCACTTCGTGCAGGCAGTGGAAAGCTGGTCAGTTTGATGGAAATGCTGGAAGAACTGCTCAGCGAAGGTCGCAAGATTTTGCTGTTTTCGCAGTTCACGTCAATGCTGGCCTTGATTGAAGAGGAATTGCAGCAGCGTGGCCTCGCCTACTCATTGTTGACCGGTGAAACGACGGATCGGCGCACGCCGGTCAAGGACTTCCAGGGCGGTAAAGTGCCGCTGTTTCTGATCAGTTTGAAGGCCGGCGGCACAGGTCTGAACCTGACGGCGGCGGATACGGTTATTCATTTCGATCCTTGGTGGAACCCAGCGGTCGAAAATCAGGCCACCGACCGTGCCTACCGGATTGGGCAAAACAAGCCTGTGTTTGTCTACAAGCTGATTGCCCGGGGCACGGTTGAAGAAAAAATACAGGCACTGCAACAGGAAAAAGCCATCCTGGCCGAAGCGGTGCTCGAAGGTGGAGCGACGGGTGGGTTGAAGCTTGAGCAGAGTGATATTGAGGCGCTGTTCGCCCCGCTGCCTGTTTCCAAGGGTTGAGCCTGGGTTTTAACCGTTAGACCGAGGTGAGCCATTCGCGAGCAAGCTTTGCTCCTACAGGGATCAGCGGCGTCCACCTGTAGGAGCAAAGCTTGCTCGCGATAGCTATTTAACAGGCGACAAACATCTCAGCGCTTTTCCAGTTTGTCCGGCAACGGCGCAAACAACGCCTCGATATCATCACTCTGCAACTTCCAGTCCCCGGCTGAGCGTCCATCCAGTACGCCAGCCGCCAGGTCGGACTTTTCCTTTTGCAGATGTTGAATCTTCTCTTCCACCGTGCCCCGAGCAATCAACTTATAGACGAACACCGGTTTTTCCTGGCCGATGCGATAAGCCCGGTCAGTCGCCTGGTTTTCCGTCGCCGGGTTCCACCACGGGTCGTAGTGAATCACCGTATCGGCTTCGGTCAGGTTCAAGCCCACGCCGCCAGCCTTCAGGCTGATCAGAAAAATCTGACGCTTGCCGCTCTGGAAGTCCTTCACCGGCGCGCGCCGGTCGCGGGTTTGTCCGGTCAATATTGCGTATTCAACGCCACGCTTCTTCAGTTCATCCTCGATCAACGCCAGCATTGACGTGAACTGCGAGAACAGCAAAATCCGCCGACCTTCCTCAAACAGCTCTTCCAGCATCTCCATCAAGCTGTCGAGCTTGCCAGACGTGCTGCCGCGAGTGGGCAGGACGGCATCGTTGACCAGGCGAAGATCGCAACACACCTGCCGCAGCTTCAGCAGCGCCTCAAGAATGATGATCTGGCTGCGGGCCACACCTTTGCGGGTGATCTCGTCGCGTACTTTTTTGTCCATGGCCAGGCGCATGGTTTCGTACACGTCGCGCTGCGCTTCGTTGAGTTCGACCCAATGGATAATCTCGGTTTTCGGTGGCAGTTCTGTCGCGACCTGTTCTTTGGTCCTGCGCAGCAGAAACGGTTTGATCCGACCGTTGAGGTGCTGAAGTCGTACTTCACTGCCGCGCTTTTCAATCGGCACGCGGTAATCGCGGTTGAAGCTTTTCACATCGCCAAGCCAGCCGGGCAGCAAGAAGTGAAACAGCGACCACAGCTCGCCCAAGTGATTTTCCAGTGGCGTGCCACTCAGGCACAGGCGCTGGCGCGCATTCAGTTCACGAGCAGCCTGGGCGGCCTTGCTGTTGGGGTTCTTGATGTACTGCGCTTCATCCAGGACCAGCACGTGCAATGGCACTGCCGCGAGGGTTTCGACATCCTTGGGCAGCAGCGCGTAGGTGGTCAGGATCAGGTCGTAATCGGTCAGACTCTCGAAGTGTTTTTTGCGGCTGGCGCCATACAGGGCCAGCACTTTTAGCTGTGGTGTGAAGTGCGCCGCTTCGTCGAGCCAGTTGGGGATCAGGCTGGTGGGCATCACCACCATGCATGGCCGATCCAGGCGGCCGGCGATTTTCTCGCTGAGAATGTGCGCCAGGGTCTGTAGGGTTTTACCCAAACCCATGTCGTCCGCGAGAATCCCGCCGACTTCCAGTTGTCGCAACGACTGCATCCAGCTCAGACCTTCGAGCTGATACGGCCGCAACGTGGCGTTCAAACCTTCCGGCGCGGTCGATGTAAAGTCCTTGATGTCCCGCAGACGCTGGGCAAAGGTGCGAATCTGCTCGCCGCCTTCCCACAATAGTGGCATGTCTTCCAGCGGATTCAGCCGGATAGCGTCGGCCTTACTCAGGCGCAGCGTAGTTTCGCCAGGCCCTTGCAGGTAGAACTCGCCAAGGGTCGCCAGCACCGGTTTCAAGCGGCCGAAGGGTAGGGCGACTTGCAGCGGACCGTACTCGGAGTTCGGGCGATTCGGGATGTTCACCAGGATCAATTCGTCGTCGCGACGTCGGGCCAGTCGTTCCGGGTTGAGAATTTCGGTGTGCGAGCGCATCAGGTTTAACAGGATCGGCAGCAGGCTCAGCCGCTCGCCATTCACGATAATCCCCAGTTCCAGATCAAACCAGTCGCGTTCCGGTACCTGCTCGACGGTGGCGTACCAGTCGTCCACTGCGGTCAGGTCGAAGCCGAAATCCTCGTCGATCTGCAATTCCCAGCCTTGGGTGCGCAGCTTCGGGAGTTCGTTGAGGGTGAAAGTCAGCCAGGCGCTGTCGTTGACCATCTCGAACAGTTCGCCAGCGCTTTCCGGCAAGGCTTTGCTTTGGCGGGTGGCGATCTTGAAACCGAGGATTCGTAGCTGTTCCCTGTAGGCCTGTTCGACTTCCGGGTGACGTTTTATCCGTAAAGTCTGTGTCTCTTGGCGAATCAGGATGTCGGCATTTTTCTGCCCGGAAACGTATTCATCCAGATAGCTGAAGGACAGCGCCGCACGATGCTGGATGTAGCGCTGCATCTTGCCGTTGCGCGGTTCGAAGGCGCTGAACTCGATACTCGCCAGCCACAGGCGCGGCACCGGTTGCACGTTATCCACCAGCACTTGCGGCAACGCCTTCGGGCTGCGGTTTTCCAGTACGGCCTGGAGTTTTTCCAGCAGTTCGGCGTCTTGCGCGGCGGCGGGGTAGGCCAGGGTTTCCTGGACTTTCAGTAGCACCGCTGCGCAATGTTTGCAGTTGCTGTGGACCGGGCAGGTGCAGGTCGCGTCGATCATCAGCAACGTGCCTTTGGCCGACTCGCGCAGGCGAATGGTCTGACGGTAAACGTTACCGCCAGAGCCTTCGCAAGCGGCGATGATCGTCGCGTCGCCGACCTGGGCGATGCGTACCCGGTTTTCCAGGGCGTAGCGACGGCCGCGCTCCAGGCTCTGTTCCTTGAATCGGCTGACCCAGGAAGGTGCGAGGGGTTTGCTCAGGGTCGGGGGCATAGGGACTTCAATCAGTCCGGAATTTGTTCGGGGGCTGGCCGAGGCGCAGGTGCGGTCAACGAAGTGATCTTGATCAACAGGCCCAAGTGGCCGTTATCGAGAAAATTCAATTGGCCGTTCTTGGTGTGGCTTTCCTGCTTCAGGCGTTCGCTGGCGGTGACCATGCCGTTGGCGTCGATCTGGTTGACCCAGAAGTCGGCGTCGACGTCGGTGAAACGCCCCAGTTTCAGGTCCAGCGTGCCCTCGATCGGGAATTGGCCGTACTGTTCCTTGCCGTCGCTGATCGCGATTTTGCTGGCTTCTTCACCCAGTTCCTGTTGCCAGGCCTTGTGTAGCAGCACCGTGTAGTCGGCACTGGCGGTGAGTTTTTCCACTTCGCCATTGAGGCTCGGCGTGCGCAGGCTGTCCGGGTTGATGCGTTGTGCACCGGCCGCCCAACCTTCCGGCGCGGCACGACTGACAATCGCCGGCACGGCGTTTTGCCGGACCAGGATCATTTCAACCTGATACTTATCATCGGCAAACGCCGAGGGGGCAGCCAGCGTCATCAACAATGTCAGTGAGAGAAACAGGCGCATGCGGCGTCCTTCAAGCAGTTTTCGGGAGGAGGCGCTCAAACAGCGCCTCTACAGTATTAAAGCGTTCTTCCGGACGCTCCATGGGCACCATGAACTTGAACATCGTGGCGCCTTCGAATTTGTAGCGTTTGGGTTGGCTCTGGATCAGTTTGATCAGCGTCAACGGGTCGACCGGAGTCTGCGCCGCGAACTCGATTCGACCGCCTTGCGGGCCACCGTCGACTTTCTTGATGCCCAGTTGTTCGGCCTGCAATTTCAGCAGCGTGATCCGCACCAGGTTCTTGGTGGGCTCTGGCAGCAGGCCGAAACGGTCGATCATCTCCACTTGCAGGTCTTTGAGGCCTTCCTCGTCCGTGGCCGAGGCGATGCGTTTGTAGAGAATCAATCGCGCATGAACGTCCGGCAAGTAGTCCTCGGGAATCAACGCAGGTACCCGCAAATTGACTTCCGGACCACCGCCCAGCGGCTGATCGAGGTTCGGTTGTTCGCCCTTGCGGATCGACTTCACCGCGCGCTCGAGCATTTCCATGTACAGCGTGAAGCCGACGGCCTGGATCTGCCCGCTCTGGCCGTCGCCCAGCAGTTCGCCGGCGCCACGGATTTCCAGGTCGTTGGTCGCGAGCACGAAGCCCGCGCCGAGGTCCTGGGTGTTGGCGATCGCTTCCAGACGCTTTTCCGCGTCCGAAGTAATTTGCTGGCGCGGCGGCGTCAGCAGGTACGCGTATGCCTGGTGGTGACTGCGACCGACCCGGCCGCGCAACTGGTGCAGTTGCGCCAGGCCAAACTTGTCGGCACGCTCGATGATGATGGTGTTGGCGCTTGGCACGTCGATGCCGGTCTCGATGATGGTCGAGGCGATCAGCACGTTGAAGCGCTTGTGGTAGAAGTCGCTCATCACCTGTTCGAGTTCGCGTTCGCGCATCTGCCCGTGGCCGATGCCGATCCGAGCTTCCGGTACCAGTTCGGCGAGGTCGGCGGCGCATTTCTCGATGGTTTTCACGTCGTTGTGCAGGTAGTAAACCTGGCCGCCACGCAGCAGTTCACGGAGCAGGGCTTCCTTGACCGTGCTTTTGTTCTGCTCCATGACGAAGGTCCGCACCGACAGGCGACGGGCCGGCGGCGTAGCGATGATCGACAGGTCGCGCATGCCCGACACCGCCATGTTCAGCGTGCGCGGAATCGGCGTGGCAGTCAGCGTGAGGATGTCGACTTCACTGCGCAGGGCCTTGAGCTGTTCTTTCTGACGGACACCGAAGCGGTGCTCTTCGTCGATGATCACCAGCCCGAGGTTTTTGATCTTCACATCGTCGGACAGCAGTTTGTGGGTGCCGATAACAATGTCGATCTTGCCTTCGGCCAGATCAGCGATGGCGGCATTCACTTCCTTGGTCGACTTGAAACGGCTCATCACTTCCACGCTCACCGGCCAGTCGGCGAAGCGGTCGCGGAAGCTGTTGTAGTGTTGCTGGGCGAGCAGGGTGGTCGGCACCAGAATCGCCACCTGGCGACCGCCGTGCACGGCGATGAACGCAGCACGCATCGCCACTTCGGTCTTGCCGAAACCGACGTCGCCGCAGACCAGTCGGTCCATCGGTTTCGGCGCGAGCATGTCGGCACGCACAGCTTCGATGGTGGTTTGCTGATCCGGGGTTTCTTCGAACGGGAAACCGGCGCTGAAGGTCGCGTAATCGGCTTTCGGGTCAGCGAAGGCATGACCTTCACGGGCGGCGCGGCGGGCGTAGATGTCGAGCAACTCGGCGGCCACGTCACGCACCTGTTCGGCAGCTTTGCGCTTGGCCTTCTGCCAGGTCTCGGAGCCGAGGCGGTGCAACGGGGCCAGCGCATCGTCGCTGCCGGTGTATCGGGCGATCAGGTGCAGGTTGGCAACCGGCACGTACAACTTGGCGCCTTCGGCGTATTGCAGAGTCAGGAATTCGGCAACTTGGTCGTCGATTTCCAGAGTCGCCAGACCCAGATAACGGCCGACACCGTGGTCTATGTGCACCACCGGCGCGCCTTCGCGCAGCTCGGTGAGGTTCTTGATCACTGCATCGTTGTTGCCGTCGGCACGCTTTTCCCGGCGACGACGCTGCATCACCCGTTGACCGAACAGCGGGCTTTCGGCGATCAACGCCAGCGCCGGGTCATCCAGCATCAGGCCTTCGTCCAGCGGCGCAATGGTGATCGCCAGGCGATCCTTGCTCGCGACAAAGTCCGGCCAGCTGTCGACGGTTTTCGGTCGCAGCTTCAGGCGTTCGAGCAATTCCAGCAGCACTTCACGACGGCCCGCGGACTCAGCGGTAAACAGCACGCGGCCGGGGAATTCGTCGAGGAAACCCGCCAGTGCGGCCAATGGCTGGGTGGCTTTGGCTTCGATGGCCAGGTTCGGCAACAACTGCGCCGGGAAACGTTCGCGGCCGACGCCGGTTTCCACATCCTGTTGACTGGCCACCACGCGCGGCCAGTTCTTCAGGCGCGCGAAGCAGTCCTCCACCGGCAGGAACAACTCGGCCGGTGGCAATAAAGGACGGGAAGGATCGACGCGGCGCTCTTCATAGCGATTGCGCACGTCGTTCCAGAAGTTCTCCGCCGCTTGTTCGATGCCCGGCAGGGAAAACACCTGGGTGTCTTGCGGCAGGTAATCGAATAGCGTCGAGGTTTCATCGAAGAACAGCGGCAGGTAGTACTCGATACCGGCCGGGGTAATTCCGCTGCTCAAATCCTGGAAGATCGGGCAGCGGCGGAAGTCGACGTCGAACCGCTCGCGGAACCGTGCCTTGAAGCGGGTGACCGCGTCCTTCTGCAACGGAAACTCACGTGCTGGCAGCAGGCGTACGGTGTCGACCTTGTCGATTGAACGCTGGTTGTCCGGATCGAAGGTGCGCAGGGTTTCGATTTCGTCGTCGAACAGATCGATCCGGAACGGCAGTTTGCTGCCCATCGGGAACAGATCGATCAGCGAACCGCGGACAGTGAATTCGCCGTGTTCGTACACCGTGTCGACATAGCGATAGCCGCTGGCCTCAAGCCGGGTGCGCATTTGTTCGACGTCGAGCTTCTGGCCGACGTCCAGCACCAGGCTGCTGCCGAGCAGGAACTTGGTCGGCGCCAGGCGATGCAGGGCGGTGGTGATCGGCACGACCAGCACGCCATGGGTCAGCTCCGGCAACCTATATAAGGCAGCGATGCGCTGGGAGATGATGTCCTGGTGCGGCGAAAACAGGTCGTAGGGCAGGGTTTCCCAGTCGGGAAAATGCAGCACCGGTAAATCCGGGGCGAAGAAACTCAGCTCCTGTTCCAGCCGTTCGGCACTCTGGCTGTCGGCGGTCAGTAGCAGGGTAAAGCGCTTGGCAGCGCTGGCGGCCTCGGCAATGGCCAGGCTCAGGGCGGCACCGGGCAGGTTGCCCCAGTGCTGTTTACCTGCCGCGGCAGGGAGAAGCGGTAGACGCAGAACGGGCACGGAAGGTTGAGCTCCAAGCGTTGCGACAAAGTCGGTAATTGTAGCGGCCTCTGGTGCTGGCTGTCAGTTGCAGATGTGTCTATTACGCGGCTTGAGCGAAATGTAGTGGTAAAGACAAAATCGAGCGGTTTTTTAGTGAAAATTGCCGATTATGTAGTGGCAAAACGAGTTGGTGTTTCGGATGGTTACGGACAAGGCAGCGCTGTCCCCAAAAAATTGACGATGCTGGAGGCCCCGGTTTTATTGGGCTTCAGCGCGGCGTAATTTTTTTGAATGGAATTTTGTTATGGCTCGCACGACAGGCGCGCATTGCTACGGGAGGCACTCGGCGGCATAATGTAGCCCCTTTTTTCTGCCCCTACATATGTGGAAGGTTCCCGTGACTCAGAAGCCCGACCAGTGTCTTGGTGAATGGATCGACCGTGAAGCACTCGCAGAAGCGATGATTCCGCTTATCGGTCAGCTCTACCGCAATAACAACGTGGTGAGCTCGATCTATGGCCGCAGCCTGATCAATCGTTCAGTCATTGCGATTCTCAAAGCTCACCGCTTTGCTCGCCATCGCCAGTCCGACGACAGCGAACTGTCCGTCCACGAAACATTCCCGCTGCTCAAAGCCATGAGCGAGCTCAAACTCGGCGCCGCATCGGTCGACCTGGGCAAGCTGGCAGTCAAATTCAAGGCTGAAGGCAATGGCCGTACTGCTGAGCAGTTCGTCCGTGAAGAACTGGCTGACGTGGTTGGCCAGCAGAACGTTGCCGCTCGCAAAGGCACCGACGTTGTCCTCTACGGCTTCGGTCGTATCGGCCGTCTGCTGGCGCGCATCCTGATCGAGAAAACCGGTGGTGGCGACGGCCTGCGTCTGCGCGCCATCGTCGTGCGCAAGGGCGCCGAGAACGACCTGGTCAAACGTGCCAGCCTGCTGCGTCGCGACTCGGTTCATGGTCCGTTCGATGGCACCATCACCATTGATGAAGCCAACAACACCATCACCGCCAACGGCAACCTGATCCAGGTTATCTACGCGAAAAACCCGACTGAAGTGGATTACACCCAGTACGGCATCAAAGACGCGCTGCTGGTGGACAACACCGGCGTATGGCGTGACGCCGAGGGCCTGGGCCAGCATTTGGCTTGCCCGGGTATCGACCGCGTTGTGTTGACCGCGCCTGGTAAAGGCAAGCTGAAGAACATCGTTCACGGCATCAACCACGGCGAAATCACCGCTGACGACAAGATCGTATCCGCGGCGTCCTGCACCACCAACGCCATCGTGCCGGTGCTGAAGGCTGTCAACGACAAGTTCGGCATCATCAACGGTCACGTTGAAACGGTTCACTCGTACACCAACGACCAGAACCTGATCGACAACTTCCACAAGGGCGATCGCCGTGGCCGTAGCGCCGCGCTGAACATGGTAATCACCGAGACCGGTGCTGCCACCGCTGCTGCCAAGGCTCTGCCTGAGCTGGCCGGCAAGCTGACCGGTAACGCGATCCGCGTTCCGACGCCTAACGTGTCGATGGCCATTCTCAACCTGAACCTTGAGAAAGCCGCTACCCGCGAAGAGATGAACGAGTACCTGCGCTACATGGCGTTGCACTCCGATCTGCATAAGCAAATCGACTACGTCAATTCGCAGGAAGTGGTTTCCACCGACTTCGTTGGCTCGCGCCACGCTGGCGTTGTGGACGCTGAAGCAACCATCACCCAAGACAACCGCGTTGTTCTGTACGTTTGGTACGACAACGAATTCGGTTATAGCTGCCAGGTGGTTCGCGTGATGGAAGACATGGCCGGTGTAAACCCGCCAGCGTTCCCGCGCTAAGCGTTAGCTGCACATAAAGAGCCCCGACTTTGGTCGGGGCTTTTTTTTTGTGTGCCTTTTAGAGGTGTGTTGTCGCTGCTGGCCTCTTCGCGAGCAAGCTCTGCTCCTACATTGGATAGGTGGCGTTCACAAATCCCGTTGTAGGAGCAAAGCTTGCTCGTGATGGCGTCCTATCGGGTGCCGCCGACCACTGCGGCCTGCGCAGTCCGCAGTTCATGCCGGTTGCCACGGAACAGCACCAGCGTCGCGATCAACCCCATCACTGCTGCACCGCTGAGCCAGATACCCGGCGCAGCCTTGTTGTCCAGTATGTGGATCAGGTAGGTGCACGCCGCCGGCGTAAAGCCGCCGAAGGTTGCGGTCGCCAGGCTGTAGGCCAGGGAGAAACCGGTTGTACGAACTTCTACCGGCATGATCTCGGTAAGGGCGACCACCATGGCGCCGTTGTACGAGCCATACAGGAATGACAGCCACAACTCGACGATCAGCAAATGGCTGAAGCTCGGGTTGGCCACCAGCCACGACAGGGCAGGGTAGGCCGTGAGGATCGCCAGAATCGTCGCCGCCAACAGTAGGGGTTTACGTCCGATCCTGTCGGAAAGCGCGCCCATCACTGGTAGCCAGAAGAAGTTCGACACGCCGATGCACACGGTGACCAGCAGCGCATCAAAATCTGACAGGTGCAGTTCGGCTTTACCGAAGGTCGGGGTGTAGGCGGTGATCAGGTAGAACGATACGGTGGTCATGACCACCAGCGCCATGCCGGCGAAAACGATACCGAAGTTCTGACCGATCGAACGGACGATTTCCTGGAGGGTAGGGCGGTGTTTACGCGCCTGGAATTCAGGGGTTTCTTCCAGCGAGCGACGGATCACGAAGATCACCGGTACGATCATGCAGCCGATCAGGAACGGCACGCGCCAGCCCCAATCACCCATTTGTTCCGGGCTGAGCCAGTGGTTCAGGCCCACACCCAGCAAACCGGCGAAAACCACGGCGGCTTGTTGGCTGGCGGACTGCCAACTGACGAAAAAGCCCTTGCGGCCTGGAGTAGCAATCTCGGCCAGGTAGACCGACACACCGCCCAGTTCCACGCCCGCCGAGAAGCCTTGCAACAGACGACCGAACAGCACGATCAGCGGCGCGGCGACACCCAAGGTGGCGTAACCCGGCACGCAGGCAATCAGCACCGTACCGGCAGCCATCAACGCGAGGGTAATGATCAGCCCTTTGCGACGACCATGACGGTCAATATAGGCGCCGAGAAAAATCGCACCCAGCGGACGCATCAGGAACCCGGCGCCGAAGGTCGCCAGGGACAGCATCAGGGATGCGAAGGCGCTGTCGGCCGGGAAGAAGGTCTTGGCAATGGCCGTGGCATAAAAGCCGTAGACCATGAAGTCGAACATCTCGAGAAAGTTACCGCTGACAACGCGAAAGATCGCCTTGCCTTTGCCCGTGGAAGTGGACATTTTTAGATACTCTTTATTGGATTTTAGAAGCGCGTTGCATCCGTTGGGAGCGAGCGGGCCCTTTGATTCATAATGGCTGGCGCGGTTTTGCGGGGAGATGAAGAATTGTTCATTGGACGATGGGGCGGGTTTGTGATGCTGGCTGGCGTATTGGCGGGTTGTGGCAATGGCGATTCGATCGAGAGTTTCGGTGGCCCTACCATGGGCAGCACGTATTCGATTAAGTACGTGCGTCATGCAGGTGGTCCCGATTCATCGCAAGTTCGCAGGGAAGTAGAAGGCATCCTCGCCGACGTCGACCGGCAAATGTCCACCTACCGCAGCGACTCGGACATCGAGCGTTTCAACGATCTGCCTGCCAATAGCTGTCAGACAATGCCCGCGCCGATCCTCGAATTGGTCCGCGTCGGCGAGCAGCTGTCGCTGCAAAGCGAAGGCTCCTACGACTTGACTGTTGAACCGCTGATGAACCTCTGGGGTTTCGGTCCGCAGGGTCGAGAAGAAAAAGTCCCGAGCGCCGAAGCGTTGGCCGAGGTAATGAAGCGCGTCGGTCACGGGCACCTGCGCATTAACGGCGATCAGCTCTGCAAGGACGCCGCCATCGAGGTTGACTTCAACAGCATTGCCGCCGGTTACACGGTGGACACCATTGCCGCCAGACTCGAAGCGCTGGGCATCCACAGCTACCTCGCCGAAGCCACCGGCGAACTCAAGGCTGTCGGTAAAAAGCTCGACGGTTCGCCGTGGAAGATCGCCCTGGAGGAACCACGGGACGATCAACAAGTGGCTGAACGCATCATTAATGTCGACGGCTACGGTGTGTCCACCTCTGGCGACTACCGTAATTATTTCGAACAGGGCGGCCAGCGTTACTCCCACACCTTCGATGCCCGCACCGGTGCGCCGATCACCCACAACCTCGCCTCGGTCACGGTGATTATTCCTTCAACCCTGATGGCCGATGGCTTATCGACGCTGTTGCTGATTCTCGGCCCCGAGCGGGGTTGGGACTACGCGGAAAAACACAACATTGGTGCATTCTTTGTGATTCGTGCCGATACAGGTTTCGTCACACGGACTAATCAGGCTTTTGAACGCCTCAGTGGCGGCAAAACCGAATGATTACGGCGATTCGCGCATTGAAGGCTGGCGTTGTCGTGCAGGCAAAAGTAGCCTACGACGCGACCAAGGGTTAATGTGCGCGGCGTTGACGCTTCTATAGACTGTGTCCGGGTTCTGAATTGACCCCAAATTGTTCCTTCACGCCGCAGATCGGCGTGATTTAGCCGCCGGTGCCGAGGGCGCCGCGGCCTGTTCTGAGGAGTATGCATGGCTGTCTACAACTACGACGTGGTGGTATTGGGTTCCGGCCCGGCGGGAGAAGGCGCGGCAATGAACGCCGCCAAAGCAGGACGCAAAGTGGCAATGGTCGACAGCCGTCGCCAGGTCGGCGGCAACTGCACCCACCTGGGTACCATCCCGTCCAAGGCACTGCGTCACTCCGTCCGGCAGATCATGCAGTTCAACACCAACCCGATGTTCCGGGCCATTGGTGAGCCGCGTTGGTTCTCGTTCCCGGACGTACTGAAAAGCGCCGAAAAAGTCATCTCCAAACAAGTCGCTTCGCGCACCGGCTACTACGCCCGTAACCGCGTCGACGTATTCTTCGGCACCGGCAGCTTCGCCGACGAGCAAACCATCGAAGTGGTTTGCGCCAACGGTGTGGTCGAGAAGCTGGTCGCCAAGCACATCATCATCGCCACCGGTTCGCGTCCTTATCGCCCGGCGGACATCGATTTCCATCACCCGCGTATCTACGATAGCGACACCATCCTCAGCCTCGGCCACACCCCGCGCAAACTCATCGTTTACGGCGCTGGCGTGATCGGTTGTGAATATGCGTCGATCTTCAGTGGACTGGGTGTACTGGTTGAGCTGGTGGATAACCGCGGTCAGTTGCTGAGCTTCCTGGACTCGGAAATATCCCAGGCCCTGAGCTATCACTTCAGCAACAACAACATCACGGTTCGCCATAACGAAGACTACGACCGCGTCGAAGGCGTGGACAACGGTGTGATCCTGCACCTCAAGTCCGGCAAGAAGATCAAGGCCGACGCCTTGCTCTGGTGCAATGGCCGTACCGGCAACACCGACGCGCTGGGTCTGGAAAACATCGGCGTGAAGGTCAACAGCCGTGGCCAGATCGAAGTTGATGAAGCCTACCGCACCTGCGTGCCGAACATTTACGGTGCCGGTGACGTGATCGGCTGGCCAAGCCTGGCCAGTGCCGCGCACGACCAGGGCCGTTCGGCGGCTGGCAGCATTGTTGATAACAACAGCTGGCGCTTCGTGAATGACGTGCCGACCGGCATCTACACCATTCCGGAGATCAGCTCGATCGGCAAGAACGAGCAAGAGCTGACTCAGGCCAAGGTGCCGTACGAAGTGGGCAAGGCGTTCTTCAAGAGCATGGCGCGTGCACAGATCGCCGGCGAGCCTCAGGGCATGCTGAAGATCCTGTTCCACCGCGAAACCCTGGAAGTGCTGGGCGTTCACTGCTTCGGCTATCAGGCGTCGGAGATTGTTCACATCGGCCAGGCGATCATGAGCCAGCCGGGCGAACTGAACACCCTTAAGTACTTCGTCAACACGACGTTCAACTACCCGACCATGGCCGAAGCCTATCGGGTAGCGGCGTACGATGGCCTCAACCGGCTTTTTTGAGCGGCTCCGGCCGGTGGCCTGAGCCGGCCGGGGAGACCGATTTCAGCAATTCTCGAGCGTGGCAGTGGCCAAACCGGGAAAGTCTGTAATCAGGCTGTCAACGCCGAAGTCGGCGAGTCTGCGCATCAGCGCGGGCTCGTTGACTGTCCATACCGACACATGCAGCCCCTGGCGCTGCGCCTTCTGCAGGCGTTCCGGCGTACACAGGGTCCAGTTCAGCGCCAGAATCTCACAGCCATAGCTTTGCGCGACCTTCAACGGGTCGAGCCAGGCATACTCGGCCACCAATCCGCGGGACACGTCCGGCACCAGGTCCAGCGCGGCTTTCAACACTTCGCGCGAACTTGAGGTGATGGTTACCTTGTCGAGCAGGCCGAAACGCTGGGCCATTTCACGAATCGCCAACACAGTGGTCGCGGCGCGAGTGCGCGAAGCGCTTTTGACTTCCAGTTGCCAGTGCTCGAAATCACACTTCTCGAACAGTTCTTCCAGCGTTGGAATCGGGCACGGCTTGATCCAGCCCGGGCCGCCCTTGCGGGCGTCGTAGGTCACCAGATCTTTTGCCGAATGCTCGACCACTTTGCCGCGACGGTCGGTGGTGCGCTTGAGCGTCGGATCGTGGATGACCATCAATTCGCCGTCCATGGACAGGTGCAGGTCCAGTTCGCAACGGCGAACGCCGTGCTTGAGGCATTCCTGGAAACTGGTGAGGGTGTTTTCCGGTGCTTCGCCTTTGGCGCCGCGATGGCCGTAGATGAGGGTCACGGTTCTTCCTTAATTAAATGCCTGATTCGTTTTGTTCGCGGGCCAGGCGTCGTTCCTGGGCCTGCTTTTGCAATATGTAGCGGGCGAGTAACTGGCGTTGGGCATCGGTTGGGTACTCGAACTCGGTGCCGACGTCGTAGCCGTCGCCCTTGCGGTCGCAGTGGGTGACCTTGGCCCGCAGCAGCAGGCCCAGCGCTTGCGGCATCAGCACCATTTTGACTGACAGGTGCGCCCCGGCCGCAATGGGCGTCGGGTGCTGAAAGTCGATGCCGCCTTCAGAGATGATCACCGGTTGCGGTTCGCCAATGTGCCCGAGCACAGTCAGGGCGATCACCTGACTGAGCAGGTCGATGCGTTTGTTCTGGGATTTCAGGAAGGCGGCGATGCTGCGGTCGCGCTCACTGATCTGGCGCAACAGGTGCTGCGACTCGAATTCGCTCAGGTGCAGTTCGCTGAGCAGGTTGAACAGCGGGGAAGCATCCTGCAACACTTCCTGGCCTGCGGCTTCGGGAGCGGACAGGGGCCGAATTTCCAGTGCGATCGCGTCCTCGATACGGTAGTATTCGCGGCGATCTTCTTCATCTAATGTCGACATGGCGAACCCATGGTAGCGGCGGTGGTCTGAGTGTAAAGCTGGTTATCGACCCCCGCCACAAGGACGTTCCTTTTCCCTCCGAACAAGCCCCGACATGTTCAGACCTCTCTTCGTATTTATTGGCACGCGTTATACCCGTGCAAAGCGTCGCAATCATTTTGTGTCGTTCATTTCCCTGACTTCGATGATCGGGCTCGCCCTTGGCGTGGTCGTGATGATCGTCGTGCTTTCAGTGATGAACGGCTTCGATCATGAGATGCGCACCCGCGTGCTGGGCATGGTGCCCCACGCGACCATCGAGTCCGGTGAACCCATCAGTGACTGGCAAAGCCTGGCCGCGAAGGTCAAGCAGAACCCGCAGGTGACGGCCGTTGCGCCGTTCACCCAGATGCAGGGCCTGCTGACCAACAACGGCAAGGTGTCCAAGGTGCTGCTCAATGCCATCGACCCTGCGCTGGAGCGGCAGGTCTCGATCATTGATAACTTCATGCAGCAGGGCAAGCTCGACGACCTGACCCCCGGCAGCTTCGGCATCGTCATTGGCGATAAGGCTGCGGCCAAGCTCGGTGCGTCCATCGGCGATAAGCTGACGTTCGTCGCGCCGGAAGTCACAGTGACCCCGGCCGGGATGTTCCCGCGTATGAAACGCTTTACCGTGGTCGGCATCTTCCATGTCGGCGCCGGTGAGCTGGACGGCTACCTGGGTGTGACCAACCTGCAGGATCTGGCCAGGTTGCACCGCTGGAAACCCGATCAGGTCCAGGGCCTGCGCCTGAAGTTCGACGACCTGTTCCAGGCGCCGCGCACGGCATGGACCATCGCCCAGCAACTCGGCGAAGACCATTACTATGCCCGCGACTGGACCCGTACCCACGGCAACCTGTATCAGGCGATCCGCATGGAAAAAGCCATGATCGGTCTGCTGTTGCTGCTGATCGTTGCCGTTGCGGCCTTCAACATCATCTCCACGCTGGTAATGGTGGTGAACGACAAGAAGGGCGACATCGCGATTCTGCGTACCCTGGGTTCCACGCCGGGGCAGATCATGGCGATCTTCATGGTCCAGGGCACGGTCATTGGTGTGATCGGTACGCTGATCGGCGCTGTGGTCGGGATCTTCGCCGCGCTGAACGTCAGCGCCGCGATCTCGGCCCTCGAAGGGTTGATCGGGCATAAATTCCTGAACGCCGACGTGTATTTCATTGATTACCTGCCGTCGCAAGTGCAGAGCCAGGACGTATTGATGGTCTGCGCCGCCGCGTTGGTACTGAGTTTCCTCGCCACCCTGTATCCAGCCTGGCGTGCCGCGCGCACCCAGCCTGCGGAGGCGCTACGTTATGAGTGAGTCGGGCATGAGTGATAAAGCAATCTTGAGCTGCCGCAACCTGGGCAAATCCTACGAGGAAGGCCCGGAGTCGGTAGAAGTATTGGCCGGTCTGCAACTGGAACTGCATCCGGGTGAGCGCGTGGCCATCGTCGGCACTTCGGGTTCGGGCAAAAGTACTTTGCTCAACCTGTTGGGCGGCCTCGACACGCCAACCAAGGGCAGCGTCTGGCTCGATGGCGAAGAGCTGTCGGCACTGAGCGAGAAGAAGCGTGGCCTGCTGCGTAACCGTTCCCTAGGGTTCGTGTACCAGTTCCACCACTTGCTGCCGGAGTTCACCGCGCTGGAAAACGTCTGCATGCCGCTGCTGATCGGCAAGACTGCGATCCCGGAAGCGCGTCAGCGTGCCACCGCGTTACTGGAGCGAGTAGGGCTGGGCCATCGCCTGGAGCACAAACCGTCGGAGCTGTCCGGTGGCGAACGCCAGCGTGTCGCCATCGCCCGTGCTCTGGTGAACAACCCGGGCCTGGTGATGCTCGACGAGCCGACCGGCAACCTCGACTCCCACACCGCCCAAGGTATTCAGGATTTGATGCTGGAACTCAGCACCTCGATGCGCACGGCGTTCCTGGTGGTGACTCACGACATGAACCTGGCCCGCCAGATGGACCGCGTCCTGCATTTGCAGGAAG
The DNA here is from genome assembly GCF_016651105.1 of Pseudomonas sp. TH15. Taxonomy (GTDB): domain Bacteria; phylum Pseudomonadota; class Gammaproteobacteria; order Pseudomonadales; family Pseudomonadaceae; genus Aquipseudomonas. The sequence continues at coordinate 5,208,610 of NZ_JAEKEL010000001.1, read as the reverse complement.
GTCGCCTGACAGCCATCTGATCGGCCCAAACCCGACGTCTGAAAAGACGTCGGGTCTTTTATTTTTATACGGTGCCCCAGCGAATGTTCAGACCGTTATCGATCTTTATCGGCGCGCGCTATACCCGCGCCAAGCGCCGCAATCGCTTTGTATCCTTTATCTCGATGACCTCGATGATCGGCCTCGCCCTGGGCGTATTGGCGATGATCGTCGTGTTGTCGGTGATGAACGGCTTCCAGCGCGAAATGAGCTCGCGCATTCTCGGCATGGTGCCCCACGCGACCATCGTCGGCGTGAACCCGATCGACGATTGGCAGCCAGTGGCCGCCGCAGCGATGAAAAATCCGGAAGTGACCGCCGCCGTGCCGTTCACCGAGATGGAAGGCATGCTGTCTTATAAAGGCTCGATGCAGCCGATCCAGGTTAGCGGCATCGATCCGGCGCAGGAAGGCAAGGTCTCGATCGTTGCGCAGCACATCGTGCAAGGTCGCCTCGATGACTTGAAACCCGGCGAGTTCGGCGTGGTAGTCGGTGAAATCACCGCGCGGCGCTTCCGCTTGAACGTCGGCGACAAGATCACCCTGATCGTGCCGGAAGTCAGCACCGCACCGGGCGGCATCACTCCGCGCATGCAGCGGCTGAACGTGGTCGGTGTGTTCAAGGTCGGCGCCGAGCTGGACGGCTCGATGGCGCTGATCCACATGGCGGATGCCGCGCAAATGCAGCACTGGCAACCGAATCAGGTGCAGAGCGTGCGCCTGGCGGTGAAGGATTTGTACGCGGCGCCTAAAGTGTCGAACGACATCGCCACCGCCCTCGGCGCGGGTTACAAGGCTGACGACTGGACCCACACCCAGGGCAGCCTGTTCAGCGCAATGAAAATGGAAAAAACCATGATCGGCCTGCTGTTGCTGATGATCGTCGCGGTGGCGGCGTTCAACATCATCGCAACCTTGATCATGGTGGTGAACGACAAAGGCGCGGACATCGCGATCCTGCGGACCATCGGCGCCACGCCACGTCAGATCATGGCGATTTTCATGGTGCAGGGCACGGTGATCGGGGTTGTCGGCACGTTGATCGGCGGCATTCTGGGTGTGATTGCGGCGTTGAACGTCAGTGAAATGGTGGGTTGGCTGGAACGCGTCAGCGGGCAGCATATCTTCAGTTCGGATGTGTATTTCGTCAGCAACTTGCCGTCCGAGTTGCAGGGCGGGGATGTGTTGTTGATCTGCTCCGCCGGGTTCATCTTGAGCTTTTTGGCGACGGTTTACCCGGCGTGGCGTGCGGCGAAGATCGAGCCGGCTCACGCGTTGCGGTATTCGTAACTCCTGATACCGCCTTCGCGAGCAAGCCCGCTCCCACATTAGATCTGAGTCAGCTCGATCAAATGTGGGAGCGGGCTTGCTCGCGAAGAGGCCGGCGCTGCCGGCCTCAATCCCCCTTCGGTAACTCAATCACAAACCTGGTCCACCCACTCTCCGATTTGCAACGAATCTGCCCGCCATGGGCACGGATGATCGACTGGGTGATCGCCAATCCCAATCCTGCATGTTCACTGCTGCCTTCCTGGCGCGCCGGGTCGGCCCGGTAGAAACGGTCGAACAAGCGCGGCAGCAGATCTTCCGAAATCCCGTCCCCGCTGTTCTCAACCGTCAGGCTCAAACCCTTGGGCTGATCGACAATCCGCAGCCGAACCTCGCCGTTGGCAGGCGTAAACCGCAATGCGTTATCCAGCAGGTTGGAAAGCGCCCGGCGCAACATGTTGCGGTCGCCCTCGATGTGCCCGCTGCCATCGCGGGTCAGCGTTACTTGCGCGTCCTCGGCCAGCGGCGCGAAGAACTCCAACAACAGATCTGCTTCCTCCGCCAATTCCAGCGGTTCGCACTTGGGCATCAGCAAACCGTGGTCAGCCTTGGCCAGGTACAACATGTCATTGACCAGTTGCGCCATCCATTGCAGTTCTTCGAGGTTGCTGTGCAGCGCTTCGCGGTAATCCTCAAGCTCGCGCGGGCGGGTGAGGGTGACCTGGGTATGGGTCAGCAGGTTCGACAGTGGCGTGCGCAGTTCATGGGCAATGTCGGCGGAGAAGGCCGAGAGCCGTTGAAAAGAGTCGTCGAGACGTCCGAGCATTGCGTTGAAGTTGTGGGCCATTTCCGCAAGTTCTGGCGGCATGTTCTCTTCCGGCAACCGCGCATTCAGCGATTGCGCAGAAACGCCGCTGGCCACTGCACTCATGCGCCGCAACGGCCGCAATCCACTGCGTGCCGCCCAGGCCCCGAGCAGCGCGGTGGCCAGGGCCGAGAGGCCAACGGTCAGCCAGATCAGATGCTGCATGCGTTGCAGAAAGTGCTGGTGATGGGTGATGTCCAGCAGCAGGGTCAGTTGCGGTGAGTCGGGTTTGTCCAGGTACAACGGCGCATTCAGGACGCGATAGTCAGTGCCGTCGTCGTTCACGGTCGACAAGCCCGGTTTTTGCGGGAGTTCCTTGGGCAAATTCGAGGCGCTGTCGTACCAGCGCTGGCCATCACTGCCAGTAATACGCAGCGACAGATCGGCCTGTCGGCTCAGTTCATCCGCAAGCTTTGCCTTGCTTTCACTGGACTGAATGTCGTGTAGCGCCCGGCGCAAACCGATCAACTTGCCGTCCAGCAACTGCTGATCGAGTTCGATGAAGTGGGCTTCGCTGGCGCGGCTGAACAACACCCCGGCGAATAACGAAACCACCGCCGTGCAGGCCGCAAACAGCAGCGCAAGGCGATTACTCAAGGACAGTCGGCGCATCAGGCGTCGCGCTCTTCAAGGACGTAACCCATGCCGCGCATGGTGTGGATCAGCTTGTTGGGGAATTCGTCGTCGATCTTCAGGCGCAGCCGTCGGATCGCCACTTCAATGACATTGGTGTCACTGTCGAAATTCATGTCCCACACCTGGGAAGCGATCAACGATTTGGGCAGCACTTCACCTTGCCGGCGCAGGAGCATTTCAAGCAGGGCGAATTCCTTGGCGGTCAGGTCGATGCGCTGGCCGCTGCGTTCGACCCGGCGGCGGATCAGGTCCAGACGCAGGTCGGCCAGTTGCAGGCAGGTCTCCTGAGGCGTGGTGCTGCCACGGCGCAACAGGCTGCGGACTCGGGCCAGCAGTTCGGAGAAGGCGAAAGGTTTGACCAAGTAGTCGTCGGCGCCGAGCTCCAGGCCGTGAACCCTGTCCTCCACCGCGTCTCGCGCCGTCAGAAACAGTACCGGCGTGTCGAGACCCGCACCGCGCACCGCTTGCAAGATTTGCCAGCCATCACGGCCGGGCAGCATCACATCGAGGATCAACAAGGCGTAATCGCCGGTCAGCGCCAATTGCTGGCCGGTACTGCCGTCGGCCACCAGTTCGGTATTGAAGCCAGCCTCGGTAAGGCCCTGGCGTAAATAATGGCCGGTTTTGGCCTGGTCTTCGACGATCAGCAGTTTCATGGGTAACTCTGGGTAAATGGAACGAAAGCTTTATACCGTGGGCGGCCGCAAGGCAGGCCAACCTGACAAAGTTGTAATCTGGCTGTCAGGTTGCGGGCAGGCGTGTCAGTTTAGAGTTTTCCACAGGCTGAACCTTATCTTGTTGGAGTACGACTATGTTTTTGCGCAATCGTCTGGTGTTGGCCGCGTGTTTGCTGGTACTGGGTTCGCCGGTATGGGCCTCGCCCGCGCAGACTTACGACTTCGGTCAACCGGCCGCGGCGGCCAAAGCCAGCCGCAGCGTGGAAGTGGTGATGGGCGATATGTCATTCGATCCGAAGACCATCGAGGTCAAGGCTGGTGAGACCATTCGTTTTGTGTTGGTGAATAAAGGCCAGTTGCTGCACGAATTCAACCTCGGCGATGCGGCGATGCATGCCGCACACCAGCAGGAAATGTTGAAGATGCAGCAGAACGGAATGCTGACTCCTACAGCGATGAAGGAAATGGACCACGGTTCGATGTCCGGTATGGATCACGGCTCGGCGGATCACGGCATGAAGCACGACGACCCCAACAGTATTTTGGTGCCGCCGGGCAAAACCGCCGAGCTGACCTGGACCTTCACCAAGGCGACCAACCTGGAATTTGCCTGCAATATCCCTGGCCACTATCAGGCTGGCATGGTCGGCAAACTGACAGTCAGTCAGTAAGCACTCAAAGGCGGACGCAAAGGCTGATAGAATCCGCTGATTCTTCAGTCAGGTTTCCGCCATGCATCCCGCAGCCGAACATTCGCCGCTGGGCAAATCCAGCGAATACATCGCCACCTACACGCCGTCCTTACTGTTCCCGATCCCGCGCACCGCGAAATGGGCCGAGTTGGGGCTGACAGCGGACACGCTGCCGTATAAAGGCGTGGACTTCTGGAACTGCTTCGAGCTGTCGTGGCTGTTGCCGTCGGGCAAGCCCGTGGTGGCGATCGGTGAATTCAGCATCCCGGCGGATTCGCCGAACATCATCGAATCCAAGTCGTTCAAGCTGTACCTCAATTCCCTGAACCAGACGCCGTTTGCCGACACTGCGAGCCTTGAAGCCGTGTTGGTGAAAGACCTGTCGGCGGCTGCCGGTAAACCGGTCGGCGTGCGGATTCGCAGCCTCAAGGACGTTGAGGCGGAAGGCGTCGTGGCGTTGCCGGGCGTTTGCGTTGATGACCTGGACATCAGCGTCAGCAACTACGAACACCCGCGTCCGGAACTGCTGCGTTGCGATGATTCGCGCATTGTCGAAGAGAGCGTGCACAGCCATTTGCTCAAGTCCAATTGCCCGGTCACCAGCCAGCCGGATTGGGGCAGTGTGGCGGTCGAGTACCGTGGCGCGGCACTGGATCACGCGAGTTTGCTGGAGTACATCGTGAGCTTCCGTCAGCACTCGGACTTCCATGAGCAATGCGTGGAGCGGATCTTCCTCGACCTGCAGCGGTTGCTGAAACCGGAGAAATTGACGGTGTATGCGCGGTATGTGCGGCGTGGTGGGTTGGATATCAACCCGTATCGCAGTACTGAAACGGTCCAACTGCCGAACCACCGTCTGGTCCGCCAGTAAGATCAAGATCAAAAGATCGCTGAAAACGAAAAAGCCCCGCTATCACTGGCAGGGCTTTTTTGTATCTGGCGGGTTCAGATCCCGATGTTGCCCAGGGTCTGCACAATGTTGCGTAAGGTGCCGGCAATGGCCGGGTGTTCCAGTTCGAAGCGTTCGACAGCCAGGTTCACGCCATCGGCGAGGTTGGAGTCTTTGGTCTTGGTTTCCAGTTCAATCTCAAGTTCGATCTGTTGCATCAGCGCGTGCAGGTCATCGCGCTCGGCTTCGGACAGCGGCGGATTCTGTTCCAATTGCTCGCGCAGGGTATTGAGCTGTTCTTGCAGTTCGCGGGCAGGCATGGCGTTCTTCCTTTTATCGATAGGCACTGGCATAGACCGCAGCAGCACGCCAAAGGTCTATGGCTGGTCTTTAGATTAATCCACTCCCGGGCAACCTGCATGATCTCTGTCAGGGCTTTTCGCCCTTGAGTCGGCGCAGGCTGATGTCCGCCAGGCAGGTATCGAGTTCACCGAGGTGATCAATCACCGAATGTACCCCTAAACCAAACAGCTGCATCGTCGCCTTGCCCCGCAGGTGTTCGCGGTCCTTTTGGCTCAAGGCTTGCCATTCGTTCGGCGCCAGCCCGCACAGCGAACCGCAGGACGCCAAGCCAATGGTCCACAACCCGGCATTGAGCCCGGCCTGCAGCAATCGCGGTTCGCCGCTGACCAGCACGCAGCCGTCCAGTCGCTCGACATTCAACGCCATTAACGCTTGCCAGCAGGCGTTTGGAGCCGGCCATGGATTGATTGTTGCTGGATGTTGCGAAGGTTTGATCCACGCTGGCAGGGCGGCAGCAAGGGCTTGGCTGAGGGCAGGGGAGAGTTCATCCAGCCAGGCGCAGGGGATTTTCTGACGCTGCAAGCTGTGCAGGCTATCCAGGGCACCGGGGGTGACCTCGGCGTGTTCGGCGCAGGGCGCGCCCGGCTGGCGCGTACGGGCGCCAAAATCCACCAGGCAACCACTGAGTCCGAACAGTACGGCAGTCAGGCTGAGTGCGGCGTCAGGCAAGGCTTCGGCATGCGACATATCAACGTCCCTGAAATAGCGACAAGACTATGGGAGGACGGTGACAGTTGAGTGACATTGATGTGAATTGCTCTCAGTCATTTTGCAACATCCGCAAGCCGACTCATGCGACGCTGACTAAACTCGCTTTTCCGTCTTATACTAGCCGTCTTAACGCTTGGGCCGCGCGCCCGCGCCAGTACAATCCAAGGAGTTTTTCTATGCGCTGGAGCAATCAACTCGCTCAGCTTTGTGTGTGTGCCAGCGTGTTGCTGGTTCCGTTTGCCGCTCAGGCAGCTTCGGAAGACGATCCTTGGGAAAGTGTCAACCGCCCGATTTACCAGTTCAACGACTTTGTCGACACCTACGCGCTGAAGCCGATTGCTCAGGGCTACGACTACGTGACGCCGCAATTCCTGGAAGATGGTATCCACAACATGTTCCGCAACGTCGGTGACGTGACCAATCTGTTCAACAACGTGTTGCAAGCCAAGCCACATGCTGCTGGCGTCGATACCGCACGTATCCTGCTCAATACCACTTTTGGTCTGGCAGGCTTCTTCGATGTAGGCACCAAAATGGGCCTGAACCGCAGCGACGAAGACTTCGGTCAGACCCTCGGTCATTGGGGCGTTGGCAGTGGTCCGTACGTGATGCTGCCATTGCTCGGCCCAAGCACCCTGCGAGACGCACCGTCCAAGATTGTCGATGGCTACACCGGCCCGTACCCGTACATCAACGATATTCCGGTGCGTAATTCGGTATTCGGCCTGAACATCGTCGACACCCGTGCCAGCTTGCTGTCGGCCGAGAAGCTGATCAACGGCGACAAGTACATCTTCATCCGCAACGCTTACCTGCAGAACCGCGAATTCAAAGTCAAAGACGGCCACGTCGTAGACGATTTTTGATTTAAAGCGGTAAAACGAAGAAGGCGGCCATTGGCCGCCTTCTTTCGTTGTGGATTGGTGGTTATTTCATTTTCAAGATTGTAAGCCCGAGTTTCTGACTTTCGCCGTCCTGTTCCTTCACCCACACCACTTCGGTGTCGGCTTCAAGGCCCTTGAGGGCGGTGTGATCGGAATCGATCCGTACGTTCAGCCGGTCCCCGACCTTGAACAAGCGTGGTGCCTCAACCTGCATGCCACTGCTGGAAAGGTCGATGCAGACGGCTGGCACCTCATCGCCTTCGTGAATCAGCGACACATCGGCATCGACCCGCATGCGAATGAAATCGCGCTTTTCGCTGTAGTCCCGATCGGTTTGACTCATGGGCTTCATCCTTCCATTGGGTTACGGTTTTGCCTGTTCTTATAACTCCCGGTGATTTGACAAGTAAAGACGTCAAGCGACCATCGGCGTGAGCTTGAAACGCCCCGCGGATGGGAGTACCGTCTGCGCCTTAGAAGGGCACCTTTGGTGGACCTGTGTGTAGGGCAAACGCTCGAAAACAGTGCAACAGAGAGGCTAGAAAGCGAATCCAGTAGTACGAGCCGGGATAAAACCCTTGCCTGCTACGCCAACCTAATTCTGGCGCCGTTTGCCCACATGCCAAAAACCAGTGCCACGCTGCTGATAATCGATGATGACGAAGTAGTGCGCGCGAGCCTCGCCGCCTATTTGGAAGACAGTGGTTTCAGTGTCCTGCAAGCCAGCAATGGCCAGCAGGGTCTTCAGGTATTCGAGCAAGACAAGCCCGACTTGGTCATCTGCGATCTGCGCATGCCGCAGATGGGCGGACTCGAACTCATTCGCCAGGTCACCGAGCTGTCGCCTCAAACCCCGGTTATCGTGGTATCGGGTGCCGGCGTGATGAACGATGCGGTCGAGGCCCTGCGCCTGGGCGCGGCGGACTACCTGATCAAGCCTCTCGAAGATCTGGCTGTGCTCGAGCACTCTGTGCGCCGGGCCCTGGATCGTGCGCGCCTGCTGCTGGAAAACCAGCGCTACCGCGACAAGCTCGAAAAGGCCAACCGCGAGCTCGAAGCCAGCCTGAACCTGCTCCAGGAAGACCAGAACGCCGGTCGCCAGGTGCAGATGAACATGCTGCCAGTCAGTCCCTGGACCATCGATGAGTTTCAGTTTGCTCACCAGATCATCCCGTCGCTGTACCTATCGGGTGATTTCGTTGACTACTTTCGGGTCGACGAACGTCGGGTAGCCTTCTACCTGGCGGACGTTTCCGGTCATGGCGCCTCTTCAGCCTTCGTTACTGTGCTGCTGAAATTCATGACCACGCGCTTGCTGTTCGAATCCAAGCGAAATGGCACATTGCCGGAATTCCAACCTTCAGAGGTCCTTGGTCATATCAACCGAGGCCTGATCAGTTGTAAGCTGGGTAAACACGTCACAATGGTCGGTGGTGTCATCGACGAGGAGACAGGTTTGTTGACCTATAGCATCGGCGGTCATTTGCCCTTGCCTGTGTTGTACACGCCAGACAGTGTTCGTTATCTGGAAGGGCGTGGTCTGCCGGTGGGCCTCTTTAACGAAGCCACCTACGAAGATCACGTGATGGAGTTGCCACCGACGTTCAGCTTGACGCTGATGTCTGATGGCATCCTGGACCTTTTGCCAGAACCTACACTCAAAGAGAAAGAAGCGGCGTTGCCCCAACGGGTCAAGGCTGCGGGCGGCACCCTGGATGGGCTGCGGCAGGTTTTTGGATTGGCCACGCTAGGGGAGATGCCGGATGATATCGCCCTGTTGGTGTTGAGCAGGAATCTTTAATGAGTACCGGTAGAATCCAGTTCGCCGAGCAGGATGGCACCTTCGTCCTTAAGTTCGTCGGTGAAGTTCGCCTGACCCTGTGTTCGGCGTTGGATGCGACTATTGAGCGGATCTTCACGGCGTTGAACTTCAACGCGATCGTGATCGACCTGACCGAAACCCGCAGCATCGACAGCACCACGTTGGGCCTGTTGGCCAAACTGTCGATCCTGTCGCGGCAGAAGGTCGGCCTGCTGCCGACCGTCGTCACCACCCACGAAGACATCACCCGTCTGCTGCAGTCCATGGGCTTCGAGCAGGTGTTCAACATCGTTGACCGCCCTATCCCGTGCCCTGAGTGCTTGACCGACCTGCCAGACCAGGATCAGTCCGAAGAAATCGTACGGATCAAAGTGCTTGAAGCACACAAGATCCTCATGGGCCTCAACGACTCCAATCGTGAAGCGTTCCATGATCTGGTGAATGCTTTAGAGCGTCATTGATCCCCGGCCATCCGCTGGCCTGTGGCGAGGGAGCTTGCTCCCGCTGGGCTGCGAAGCGGCCTTAAAACCATTCACCTCGTTACGTCAGTCAAATCCCAGTTAGCCGGATTACGAATGCTGCGCAGTCGAGCAGGAGCAAGCTCCCTCGCCACAGGTCCTCATCTGCCTCAACGCCGCACAAACACCAGCGCATAAAAAAGGGCGAACCTGTGAGGGTTCGCCCTTTTTGCATTGCCTCGAACTAGATCACAGCTTGGCTTGCAGCAGCGCCTCAAGCTTCTCTTGATCCCGAGCAAACTGACGAATCCCCTCAGCCAGTTTCTCGGTCGCCATAGCGTCTTCGTTGGACAACCAACGGAACTGCGCTTCATTCAAGTTCAAACGCGCTTCCCCGGCATGCCCTGGCGCCAATTTGCGCTCCAGCTTGCCGTTATCCGCTGCCAGTTTCTCCAGCAGGTCCGGGCTGATGGTCAGGCGATCGCAACCGGCCAACTGCTCGATCTGATTCAGATTACGGAAGCTCGCGCCCATCACTACGGTTTTGTAGTCATTGGCCTTGTAGTAGTTGTAGATGCGCGTCACCGACTGCACACCCGGATCATCCGCGCCGGTGTAGTCGTTGCCGTTGGCCTTCTTGTACCAGTCGTAGATGCGACCCACGAACGGCGAAATCAGGAACACACCCGCATCAGCACACGCCGCAGCCTGAGCGAAGGAGAACAGCAGGGTCAGGTTGGTCTGAATGCCTTCCTTTTCCAGAATCTCGGCGGCACGGATGCCTTCCCAGGTGGAAGCGATCTTGATCAGTACGCGGTCGCGGCCGATGCCGGCTTTGTCGTACAGCTCGATCAGACGGTGCGCGCGCTTCAATACGGCGTCAGTGTCGAACGAAAGGCGCGCGTCCACTTCAGTGGAAATGCGGCCAGGGACCACTTTCAGAATTTCTTGACCTACCGCAACGCCAAAACGGTCGCTCGCCAGGCCCACATCGCCCTTGCAGTCGTGAACGCAAGCGTTCAGCAACTCGGCATAACCGGGAATGGCGGCCGCTTTGAGCAGCAGGGAAGGGTTGGTGGTAGCGTCCACGGGTTTTACGCGAGCGATTGCTTCGAAGTCGCCGGTGTCGGCAACGACGGTAGTGATTTGTTTGAGTTGTTCCAGCTTGGAAGTCATGGGCGTGCTCTGTCCTATGGGTCTGATGACATTACCCGAGCGCTGACAGCCACTCAAGGGCGTGTGTGCGTATCAATGGCCCCAGCGGCAACATCCGCGAAACGGGTGTTTGAATGGCGGGGCGCGGTATCGGTAAATACGATGCCAAATCAGACCACAGGTTCAACGCAACCGACCTGCGTACAGACCGGTTGCGCGGGGACTATTCGGCGTTCAACAGGGCTTCGACCGACAGGCGTGCCGGTTTCGGCTGGCCGTCAGAGGTCAGCAGGCCGAAGTTCTTCTCGCGATCATTACTGCCCGTATCACTGTTTTTCCATTCATAGATGGAGGTCAGCGGGATCTTGAGTTTTTTAACATCGCCGATAAACGCGTCGATCTTGCTCGCTTGCCCTTCAGCGCCGCCGTTGGACGCGAGCGCCGAGATACCCCATTCACTGATCACCCCCGGCAGATGAAAGTTTTGCTGAATGAAGTTCTGCGCATTACTGATCTGCGTGGCCGTCATGCCATACGGGTGATAGGAAACGGCGTTCAGGCATTTGGGGTATTCGCTGACGATGCGGCTCAGCGCCACGGTGGACGCTGAACCAGCGCTGGGTGGACGGGCGAAGCCGTAACCGATCACCGGGGTCGATTGCGGTTGCTCCTGCAGCGTCTTGCATACGCCGCTCATGAACGGCACAAACGTCGTGTCGAAATTACGCGTCGGCCAGTACGTTTCCAGGTCGGGCTCATTCCATAGCTCGATCGCTACCAGTTGCTCGCTGTACGACTGCTGCAGCCCTGTCACGGCTTTAGCGAAGCCTTCCCCGGCGGTGGCCAGCTCGGCGCTTGAGGTTGCGGGCAACGGTTTGATCGCACGGACCGTCAGCAAGACCGGCAGGCCCGCAGACTGGGCCGCTGCAAACGCATCGCTGACCTGTTTCTGATAAGCCTTGGCACTCAGGCTGTCACTCCACACGCCGAAGCGTACAAAACCGAAGCCTGCCGATTTGATTTGCGCGGCGTCAGCGGCAGAGAAGTTCTGAATCTTCACCTGAACGCCGATGTTCTTGGCCGGAAGGTTGGGAAACGTTTCGCTGGCGTGCACCTGAGTCGTTGTACCCAGCACCATCAGCGCCAGCGCGCCGAGTTTTTTGAGATGGACTGATTTCATGTCTGCTCTCCCGAAGAGAAGTGACAACTACGAACAAATATCTCGTTACCCAAGTTTCGATAGGGATGATGGCACTTAGTGCACGAATGTTATTTTTTGTCGGAAATCAAACAGCTGAAAATCACAGTTATTTTTAGTCCGCTAATTGTGGTTGGGGGCTTTTAAACGCTGTGGTACTTAATGCTCCGGTACTAACAGGGCGAATCTATTTCTGAGTGCAGGAAGATCTTGAGGGTTCATTCAAATGCCCTCGGGATGTTGGCCGTTTGACATGACAGAGGAAAGTAAAACCTTGTTCAGAAAGATCCTTGTTGTTTGCGTGGGCAATATATGCCGAAGTCCGACGGCAGAACTGTTGTTGCGTAATGCGCTGGGTGCCTCGGCAATCACGGTGTCCTCTGCGGGCCTGTCGGCCAGAGTCGGCGAGGGCGTCGAGGCTTCGGCCCGCGAAGTTCTCGAAAACCACGGACACTGCGCCGAAGCGTTCCAGGCGCGGCAACTGACCTCGGACATCATCAATGACTCGGACTTGATTCTGGTCATGGAAAAACAGCATGTAAATCAAGTATTGAAGATTGCCTCTCACGCGAGGGGCAAAGTGTTTCTACTCGGCAAGTGGCAAAGCGAGCGCGAAATACAAGATCCGTATCGTCAAGGCAAGGCCGCTTTTATTCATGCCCATGCATTGATTGAAGATGCTGTCAGCTCATGGGCGCAACGCTTGGCGCGTTGATGAATATTCTTCAGATCAATGAATGGTAAGAACAGACTTATGCAGTTACCGTCCGTAATCGGCACCCGTGACAACGATCAAGACAGTATTGATCTGCTCGGTATATTTGGCAGTCTGATCGATCAGAAGTGGTTGATCGGCGCATTGACCGGGGCCTTTATGGTCACCGGTGTTGCCTATGCCGTTCTGGCGACGCCGGTGTACCTGGCGAACGCGCTGGTGCAGGTCGAACCGAAAAAGAACGACATGCTCGGGTTCTCCGACCTCAACAGCATGCTCGGCGGCCAATCGCCATCGGTGACCGAAATCGGCATCATCAAGTCCCGCGCCGTCATCGGTAAAACCGTTGACGACCTGCGCCTGGATATCGATGTCACGCCCAACACGTTCCCGGTCATCGGTGGCTTTCTCGCCCGGCGTTACCGCGGCGAAACCGATACCAGCGTCGCCGCGCCGCGCTTCGGCCTGAGCAGTTACGCCTGGGGCGGTGAGCGTCTGGAATTTTCCCGGCTCAATCTGCCCAAAGAACTGCTGGGCAAGAAACTCACCCTGATTGCGGGTGAACAGAAGCGCTTCCAGTTGCTCGATGACAACGACAACCTGCTGGTCGACGGCGTCGTCGGTGAAGCGTTCGCGCAGGACAGCGTAGAAGGGCAAATCACCCAGTTACTGGCTAACCCCGGCACCCGTTTCGAAGTGGTGCGCAATCCACGGATCGTGACCATTCAGGGGTATCAGGACGCGCTGGATATTTCCGAACAGGGCAAGGAGTCGGGGATCATTCGTCTGGCCCTGGCCAGCAGTGATGCTGCGGAAGCGGTGAAGATTCTCAACAAGATCGCGTCGCTGTACGTTGATCAGAACGTACGACGCACTTCAGCCGAAGCCGCACAGAGCCTGGCCTTCCTGCAAAGCCAATTGCCGCAGGTCAAGCGTGATCTGGCCAAGGCCAGCGATGCGCTCAACGCCTATCAGACCCACGGCAAGACCGTGAACATCTCGTTGGAAACGCAATCGGTGCTCGGCCAGTCCGTAGCGCTGGAAACGCGGATTTCCGAGCTGAAAATGCAGCAGGCGGAGATGGATCGCAAGTTCACCAAACAGCACCCGGCCTACCGCGCACTGATGAGCCAGCTCGGTGAACTGGTCCAGCAGCAGAAGTCGCTGGAAGGCAAGGTCGGTGATCTGCCCGCCACGCAACAGGAATTGCTCAACCTGACCCGCGACGTTGAAGTCGCCTCGCAGATCTACACGCAATTGCTGAACAAGTCCCAGGAACTCGACATCATCCGCGCCGGTGCGGTGGGCAACGTGCGCCTGATCGATACTGCGGACGTCGACCTGACCAGCCCGGTCAAACCGAAAAAGCCTTGATCGTGCTGATCGCAACGCTGCTCGGCGCTTTCGTCGGCGTGGCGCTGGTGCTGCTGCGTAAATCCTTGAGTCGCGGCCTCGAAGGCCCCGAAGCCATCGAGCAACTGGGCTTGCCGGTGTACGCGTCGATCCCCTACAGCGCGTTGCAGCAGGAAGAGGACAGCAAAAAGGTCGCGCCCGCGACGGCGTCGATAAACCGGCGTATCTGTTGGCGCTGCGCAACCCGACGGATTTGTCCATCGAGTCGATTCGCAGCCTGCGCACGTGCCTGCATTTCGCCGGGCTTGATTCGACCAACAACCGCATCATGATTTCCGGGCCGAGCCCGCAGGTCGGCAAGACCTTCGTGTCTTCCAACCTCGCTGCGGTGATGGCGCAAAGTGGTCAGCGCGTGGTGCTGATCGATGCCGACATGCGCAAAGGTCATCTGCACAAAACCCTCAACACGCCGATCACCAACGGTTTGTCCGATCTGCTGGTCAAGCGTTGCAGCATCGAACAGGCAATCAACCGCGTCGAAGTCGACAATTTGCACTTCATCAGCCGTGGTCAGGTGCCGCCCAACCCGTCCGAGTTGCTGATGCACGCCAACTTCCGCGAGCTGCTGGCGCAACTCAGCGAAATGTACGACCTGGTGATCATCGATACGCCGCCGCTGCTGGCCGTGACCGACGCAGCGATTGTTGGCCGTGAAGCCGGCATCAGCCTGATCGTCACGCGCTTCGGGGTGAACCCGGCCAAGGAGATCGAATTGACCATCCGCCGCTTCGCGCAGAACGGCATCGAGTTGAAAGGCGCAGTGTTCAACGGCGTCGAGAAGCGTGCCGCGAGCTATTACGGCAATGGCGGCTACGGCTATTACAACTACGAATACGCGTCCGACAAATCCTGACTGTCAGCGACTGTTTTTTCCTGTTTGAAGTGGGTGATTTGTGAAAAAAATACTGCACGTGGCCGAGACGATCAAAGGTGGCGTAGCGACCGTTATTCGCACGATTTCGGCGTCCCCCGAGGGCGACGCGGCGAACTACGAGCTGGTGTATCTGGTCCCGCAGGATCAGGAAAAAGAGCTGCACGGCATCGAAGCGCAGCAGATCCGCACCTTCGCCCGCACCGGGCGCAATGTGCCGTCGCTGCTGCGCTTCGCCTGGCGTCTGACCCAGGTGATGCTCAAGGAAAAACCCGATGTGGTGCATCTGCACAGCACCTTTTCCGGGGTGATCGGGCGTTGCGTGTGCGTGCTGTTGCGCCCGTGGCGCAAGCCGAAAATCGTCTACTGCCCGCATGCATTTTCATTCCTGATGGAAAGCTCGCCGATCAAGCAGAAAGTCTATGCGTGGATCGAGCGAGTGCTGCAGAAAGTCACCGACGTGATCATTTGCGTCAGCCAGTACGAGCTCGATAAAGCCGCGCGTTTCGGCATCGAGCGCAAGCGCATGAAGCTGATTTACAACGGCATCCATCGCAAGGATGACGCGCCGAAAGCCAGCAGCCCCGAGCCGATTCATCTGCTGTTCGTCGGCCGTCTCGATTATCAGAAAGGCTTCGACGTGTTGCTCAAGGCTTTCGCCAAGGTGCAGCGCAACGACCTGAAACTGACGGTGGTGGGCAGCGCGGTCAATGAAGATTCGGTCGAGTGTCCACCGATGGCCGCGGTTGAATATTTGCCGTGGGTCACGCCGAGCGAAGTGCAGGCGCTGTACCAAAAAGCCGATGCGTTGATCGTGCCGAGTCGCTGGGAAGGGTTTGCCATGGTGCCGCTGGAAGGCATGGCCATGGGCTTGCCGGTGATCGCGAGCAATTGCACGTCGCTGCCCGAGTTGGTCACCAACGAAGTGTCCGGCTATGTCTTTCCCTCCGGCGATCACCAGGCGCTGGCCGATGTGCTGGCGAAAATCCAGAAGCCGCGCTTGCTCGACCTCGGCAACGAGGGTCGCAGCATCGTCCGCGAACGTTTCAGTGCCGCGTTGATGATTCGCCAGACCTACGACCTGTATTGCGCCCCCACTTATTAAGTAGAACTCAAGCTTATGAACGTAACGATTTTGCATGGCTACAGTGCGTCCAACTCCGGTGACGGCCTGCTCGTCGATCTGGCGATTGCCTTGGTGCAGCGCAATTTTGGTGAGGACACCGCGATCAGTGTTGTGGCCTCCGATCCAGATTCTTTCAGTTACTTGCCGCATCCACGTTTTGACGCGCCAGTGATGGCGGCCAAGGGTTTGGGCCGGGTCAAGCAGGCGGTGTTTCTCAACCAGTCCTACGCTGGCCTTGCCGATCTGTTGAAGAAAACCGATTTGATCGTCGGCGTCGGCGGCGGCTACATGCGCTCGAAAAGCGCCTTCGAGCACATCAAATTGAAACTCGGCCACGCCAAGCAATTGGAAACCGCGATCCTCAGCAAAGTGCCGTCGGTGTATCTGCCGCAAAGCATCGGCCCGTTCCATGGCGAGAGCAGCAAGATCGTCGAGCACTACGCCAACGCTGATGCGGTGTTCGTGCGCGACAATCGCTCCTCGGCGATCTTCGACGCCTGTGAAAACGTCTACCGCGCGCCGGATCTGGCGGTGCAGTCGCTGGCGAGCAAAATTCTTCAGCAACCCAAGTTCACCCGCTGCGCCTCGTCACCAGCAACGGTGTGCGTGGTGCTGCGCAAGCCGCCGGAGTGGAGCAAGGAAAAGAAGCTCGCCTACGTCGCCAACCTGAAGGTGCTGCTGCAGCGCCTGAAGGACAAAAGCAAAGTGGTCTGCGCCGTACAAAGCGCGGTGCGCGGCAACGATGACGGCGCGTTCTATCGCGAGCTGGGCATTACTGAAGATTTGCTGTCGTTGAAGGCGACGATTGCCAAATATCAGCCCGACCTGGTGATCTCCGTGCGGCTGCACGGCGCTATCGAATCGCTGCTGTCGGGCGTGCCGGCGTACCACATCAGCTATGAGCGCAAAGGCTTCGGCGCCTATCAGGACATGGGCGTAGAAGACTGGGTGATCAACGGCGGAGACATTAATGTCGACACCATCATCAACACGGTTTACGCGCCGAATGCGCTGTCGAATTTCGGCCAGCGCCTGACCGATACCTGCCGTGAGATCGAAGCGAAAACCGTGGCCATGGACGACATCATCAAAGGTGTCGTTCGATGATATTTCGGCTGTTGCTTCGCGGCGGTGCCTTGGGCGCGAAGTTTTTGCTGGTGTTGGCGATCACTCATTACCTCGGTTATGAGGCCTTGGGCTTTTATGGCGTAGTGGTCGCGGCTTCGCTGATCGCCTCGAAGTTCTACAGCGTCGGCTTCAGTTCCGAGATCAATCGTTTGATCAGCGTGGGCGGCAGTTCGCGCCGGGTCGTCGACAAAGTCCTGCTGCTGTACCTGGCCGTGGGGCTGGTGCTGTCGGTGGTGACGGTGCTGATTTATTCGCTGTTCCAGACAGTTGAAGCGACCGCTGCATTGATCCTCTGTGTAACGCTGGTGCTGCTCACCGAACACCTGTCGTTCGAGATCAACTCGTTCGTATTTTCCGCGCAGAAAGCCACGGCCGGTGCGTTGCTGTTTTTCATCAAGACCGGCCTGTGGGCGGTGTTGGCGGTGGGCGGGATGATGCTCGGCTGGGTGTCGGGTATCGCCAGTGTCTTGTGGTTGTGGGTCGCCGCGAACGTGATGGTGATCATCGCCGGTTATTTGATCGTGGTGAATGTGCACAAGGGGCGCGTCGCCGGCACCTTGGCCACGGCCACCGTGTGGAAGGCCGGGTTGCCGTTCTATCTCGGTACCGGGCTGATTGCGCTGAGTCAGTACGCCGAGCGTTTCCTGATCATCGACCTGGAACCCTACGCCAGCCTCGGTAAATACGTGTATGCGTGGTCGGCGGCCAACACCTTGCAAGCTTTGTCGTATGCGGTGGTGGCGGTGGTGGGCATTCCGGTACTGGCCAAGCGTTTTCAGGCCGATCAACAAGCGTTCACGGTCAAGCAACTGTTCATCAACAAGTGGGTGATGCGCTCGCTGGTGGTGTCGGCTGCGGTGGCAGTGGCGATTTATCTGTTCTTCAACGTGGTGCTCGATTACGTCGCCACCAGCGTTCCGCGCCCGGACAACGCGATCCTTGGCGTACTGATTTTCTCCTTTGCCTTGCGCGCGATTGGCGACATCGTCTGGGGTGGTTTGATTGCCTCGAAAAACAGTCGTGTATCGCTGGCCAGTGCGGCGATTTGCTTGCTGGTCTCGGTGCCCGTCAGCTATGTGTTGATCAAGCACTATTCGATCTATGGCGCCGCGTGGGGCAACGTCTTTGCGATCATCGTGCAGCTCGGCGTGATTGCCGTGTTGACCCGTGTAACCACTGCGAAAAAGGCCGCTCTGTCATGGGCCTGAAGCTGCCGTGCATCGAGTTTCGCGGCAAGAAACTCGACTCGTCAATTTCGTTCCTGATCCTCTTCACCGGGCTGTTTCTGTCGGTGGCCATGCCGCTGCTGATCCCCCGTGATCCGGGGCCGGATGCGATGACCTTGTGGTCGTCCTACGCGCGTGCCGACAACTGCAACTTCTGGAACCCGTTCTCGCCGGATCGCTCCTCCTACGAGTGTTCGGCGTTCCTGCTGCGGCCCACCGGGATCAACCTGACCAATGCCTGGGCCTACGGCATGTTCTGCAATTTTTTCCTCACGGCGATTCCGGTGGTGGTGTTTCGGCGCATGCCGTTGGCGATCTTCGGCACCTTGTGTCTGTGGGGCATCGTTCGCTCGTTCTTCCTGGAAAACCTGACCAAGGAAATCATTGTGTCGGTCGCGGTGTTGAGCATTTTGCTCAGCTCGTTGACGCGCAAATATCGCGGCGGATTTTTCTTTTCGGCGGTGATCTACGGCGTATTGATCAGGCCCTACTGGATTCTGTTCTCACTGTCGTGGGTCGGCGTCTGCGTGATGAAGAAGTACGTATCACGCACGACCTTCTTCCTGATGCTGTTCCTGTTCTACCTGGCCGTGGCGATGTCGATCCAGATCGCGCTGGGCTTTCCGGTGTCGTCGATTCGCGCCAGCAACAACGAGCTGCGCACGGCGGGTGAAGAGGGCTCGAAATCGTTGATTGTCTCGTGGCTCAGCGGCAGCGACTTCGTTTCGCAGGCGCTGGACTCGATGATCATCTTCTTCCGCCTGTCGTTTCCGGTGGAGCTGATTCTGTTGTCCGGGCCGGGCCAGGTGATCTTCGTTGCGTTGATGATCATGACCGCGCTGCTGCTGTTCAAAGTCATCACCTCGACCGATTACAAGGGCGCGCCGATCCAGACCAAACCCAAGGAATTGATCGCGATTCCGCTGGCGTTTCTGCTGGTGCAAGGCTTGTTCGAGCCGGATTTCGGCTCGTTCGCCCGACACTTCTCGATGGTGGTGCCGGTGCTGTTCGTCGGTTTGGGATTGATGCTGCGGGCGAACAAACCGGTGCAGGTTGAATCAAGAATTCTGAATTGAGGCAGGTGCTTTATGTCGAGCAAGAAAAAGTCCCTGGAGATTGAAACCCTGCGCGGCCTGGCGTGCCTGCTGCTGGTGCTCTATCACGTCATCGGGCCGTTGGGCGGTGGTTTGAAGATCGATATCGGCTCGCCGTTCCGGGTGATCGCCGATTCGATGGTGTACGTGCGCATGCCGCTGTTCACCTTTATTTCCGGGTACATCTATTCCATCTACAAAATTCGCGGCAATGACTTTTCCGCGTTTTTCAGCGGCAAGGTGCGGCGTTTGATTGTGCCGTTGTTTTGCGTCGGTGTGCCGTTCTCGGTGTTGCAGGCGGTGGGGCCCGGGGTGAACAAGGATGTCGGCGTGATCGACGCATTGTTGTCGTTTTGGGTGCCGATCAACCACTTCTGGTTCTTGCAGGCGGTGTTCATCATTTTCATGTTCGTCGGGCTGCTGGAATGGCGCGGGATGCTGCGTTCGGCAACACGCTTGTATGGGCTGTTCGTTTTTTCAGCGGTACTGTTTCTGCTGCCGCCCTTCAAGTTCGACGCGTTCGGGATTAATGGCGCCGTCTATCTGCTGCCATTTTTTGTCGCGGGGATGATTGGGCAGGAGAACGTCGACGTTTTGAAACAGCGGTTCAAAGTGATCGGGCCGCTGGTGTTTGTGTTGATTTCACTGACGCTGTTGTATGTGGCGGCGATTGATCGTGAATTGATTGTTGATCGTCGCAGCCTGATCGGCCTGACCGTGGGGTGCGTGTCGTGCATCGCTTTGCTGTCGAGTGATATGCGCTCGAAGGCGCTGACCTGGCTCGGTGGGTATTCCTATGCGATTTTCCTGTTCCACGTGCTGTTCGCCGCGACTTCGCGGTTTGTGCTGGGGCGTTTAGGCATAAAGGATGAAAGCCTGCTGGTGTTGGGCGGCTTGACCTTCGGCCTGCTGGGGCCGGTGGTGCTGTCGATGATCTTCAGTCGCTTCAACTTCACCTCGGTGCTGTTCCTCGGCGAGCGCGCGGCAAGCAGAAAACCGGCGACGCCTATCGTTCCGGTGGTGCAGACGCAAAACAGCTAAAAGCTTCGAGAGCAGGCTCGCTCCCACGGGGATGGTGTGCCCTGCACAGATCCACTGTGGGAGCGAGCCTGCTCGCGAAGGGGCCATTTCAGATTTAAGGAATTTTGCATGTTGGCAGTAGATGACGCGCAACCCGTTGCTGCGTCGGTGGTTCAGGTGGGCGACGCCCGTGAGCGTTTTGCGCAGTGGCGTGAAGGCAAGGCCGGTAAGGTTTTGTCCGTCTCGGTGATCGGCGACAGCTACAGCGCCGGACAGGATTTCTATCTGAACAAACTGGTGCAACGCGTGGCCGGGGAGGTCGGTTTTGCCGGGCCGGGTTACGTCGGTTTCAACCATGGCGCGGCACTGGGCGGTACCCACTTCAAATACACCCGCAGCAGTGAAAAGTATTTTGGCGGCGGCTGGAAGGTTTCAGGCCTGGGGCAGGCGAGCCCGGACAGCCGCACCGTGACGGGCAAGTCGGGCGCATGGTTGCAGGTCGATGCCAGTCCTACGCCCGCGATCGACACGACGGTCAGCCAGGCAAAACTGCTTTACCTGGGTAACGGCGAATCCAGCGAGATCCGCTATCGCTGGTCAACCTCGCAAGACTGGCAACCCTTGAAGCTTGACGGTTCGGGCGTTCAGGAAGTGCCGCTGGCCGGACTGTCATCGGCGCAGGACTGGTCCTTCAGACTGGAAGTGGTCAAGGGCGCACCGACGTTGTTCGGCCTGTGGATGAGCAATGATCAGAAGGGCGTGCGCGTTTCGAAACTGGCGGCATCCGGTGCCGCCTCCGCAGACTTTTATCACAAGGATCCGCAGTGGCAGATTCAGTGGAAAGCCGCTGTATCGAAGATCCCTGCGGACGTTTACCTGATCATGCTCGGTGGCAATGACCAAGGCTTCGGCGTCAAGCCAGCGCAGTATCTACAGAACGTTCAGGGGCTGGTGGGCATGCTGCGCGAGATTCAACCGCAGGCGAGCATCAACCTGATCATGCGCCAGGACACCACGCGCTCCAGCGCTTATCCGATGTCGGCGTATGCGCAGGTGCTTGAGCCGTGGGCGCGTGAGCAGCGTCTGGGGTACGCGAACCTGCAATGCGCGTTTGGCCCCAACGTCAAACGTTACGCGGCGGCAATGATCGGCCCGGACAAGATTCATCCCGTGCCGGCCACGGGCGGCAAGGTGATTGCCGATTACTTCTACGCCTGGATCACTGGCGCCAACGTGCGCTGCAATAATTAGCCACTGCAGGAGCTGCCGAAGGCTGCGATCTTTTGATCTTGTCTGTCAAAACAAGATCAAAAGATCGCAGCCTTCGGCAGCTCCTACAGGGGACAGTTCAGGCGTCGGTGAACGTGTCGATCTGATCGAGCAGTTCCTTGAGCTTCTGTGGCATCAAGCGTGTATCGCAACGGGTTTCCACGTTGATGATCACCGCCGGGTCGCTGCAGCAGATGCGCACGCGAAAGCGCCAGTCGCTGAAGATCACTTTCAGACCATCACAGTCGTCCATTTCCAGTGCCTGCTCGGCGTACAGACTTTTCAAATGAGCGAGCAGGGGATAGGGGTTGCGCAGCGTGCGGCGAATATCGCCGGACGCGGGAAACACGCCGATGCGCTCCACCAGCAGAATCGTGCCCAGCCAGGATTCGTTGGCGCTGGGCAACGGTTGATGGCGTGACAGCCAACTCATCACCCCAAGGTTACCCACCTCGCGTTCAATCTCTACGGAATGTTGTGCAATGTTCATGGTTGCCTGCCTGAAGTGAAAAGTGGGCGTCGGGTTCTGGAGCCGTTTCAGCGGCCCTTGAGGTAGACGTTTTCGAAGCAGAAATTGGTCGCTTCGATATACCCTTCGGCACCTCCGCAATCGAAGCGTCGGCCCTTGAATTTGTAAGCCAGCACACAACCGTCCTTGGCCTGTTTCATCAGCGCATCGGTAATCTGGATTTCACCGCCCTTGCCAGGTTCGGTGTCGGCGATCAGGTCAAAGATGTCGGGAGTCAGAATGTATCGGCCGATGATTGCCAGATTGGAAGGTGCGTCCTCCGGACGAGGTTTCTCAACCATGCTGCTGACCCGATAAATGCCCTCACTCAGCAACTGGCCGGCAATCACACCGTACTTTTGAGTCTGCTCGAGGGGGACTTCCTGGATCGCCACGATTGAACAGCGGTACTGCTCGTAGAGCTTGAGCATTTGCGCCAGTACGCCATCACCACCCAGGTTCAGGCACAGGTCGTCCGCCAGGACCACCGCGAAGGGTTCATCACCGATCAGCGGGCGACCGCTGAGAATGGCGTGCCCCAGGCCCTTCATCTCTACCTGACGGGTATAGGAAAAACTGCAGGTGTCGATCAGCTCCCGAGTACCGGCCAGAAACATCTCCTTATCGGTGCCGCGAATTTGATGTTCCAGCTCGAAGCTGACATCGAAATGGTCTTCCAGCGCTCGCTTGCCGCGACCGGTGACGATGGCCATATGTTGCAGGCCGGCATCGCGCGCTTCCTCGACGGCGTACTGGATCAGCGGCTTGTTGACGATCGGCAGCATTTCCTTGGGCATGGCCTTGGTCGCGGGTAAAAAACGGGTTCCATAGCCGGCAGCGGGGAACAGACATTTACGAATCATGAAAGTATCCTGGACAGTCATGGAACACAGGCAACGATTGCGTGCACTAATTAAGTGCGTGCAAGTTTCAATGCATATTGAACGATTGCTTTAATACCTGAGTCAGGTTGTTAATGGCAATCAACCATCGCGGTTTAACCCGACAATGTTATGAGATGTCGGTCAGTGCGTTATTAGTTATTTTTAGTCGGTATCTGTTGATAGTGATGAGTGCACAGGGAGTGCTAATAAGTAGCGGGCAATACAGTGTGACCTGCAAAAATATTTATTGCCAGTCATTGAACTAGTTTTGTTTTCGATTGTTGTCGCCTTATTTGTGTGGAGTGCAACACATCTTCAGCAAGTCAGGCTTGACACGCTACTTGTCACTCATCCAAAGACGGACCTCGCTATGAAGATTCTGGTTACGGGTGGCGCCGGTTATATCGGCTCGCACACCACACTCGCGCTGCTGCAAGCAGGTTATGAAGTTGTCGTGCTGGATAATCTTTGCAACAGCAGCGAAGCCGCATTGCACGCCGTTGAAACAATCTGCGGCAAGAGTGCCTGGATGATCCGTGGCGATGTCTGCGACCGGGCACTGCTTGACCGGATTTTCCGTGAGCACAGCATTGAAGCAGTGCTGCATTTTGCCGGTCTGAAGGCGGTCGGCGAGAGCGTGCGCAAGCCGCTTGAGTACTACGAGACCAACGTCAGCGGCAGCATCACGCTGTGTCAGGCAATGGCGGCAGCGGGGGTGTTTCGCCTGGTGTTCAGTTCCTCGGCGACCGTGTATGGCGAGCCTGAGCAGATGCCGATTCGCGAGGATTTCCCCACGGGTATCCCGACCAATCCTTACGGTCAGTCGAAACTGATCGTCGAGAACGTGTTGCGTGACTTGAGCCAGGCTGAGCCGCGCTGGAGCATCGCTTTGCTGCGCTACTTCAACCCGATCGGTGCTCACGACAGCGGTCACATGGGCGAAGACCCCAACGGCATTCCCAACAATCTGGTGCCTTATATCAGCCAGGTAGCGGTCGGCAGCCTGCAAGAGCTGTCGATCTTCGGCAACGATTACCCCACAGTCGACGGCACGGGTGTGCGCGATTACATCCACGTCGTCGATCTCGCCGACGGGCATTTGAAGGCCTTGCAGTCGATCGCCGGACGCACCGGCATTCACACCTGGAACCTTGGCACCGGCGATGGCTACAGCGTGTTGCAAGTGCTGCACGCGTTCGAGCAGGCGTGTGGGCAACCGGTGCCGTATCGGATGATGCCGCGCCGCTCCGGTGATATCGCCGAGAGCTGGGCCGATGCCTCCAAGGCTGCCAAAGAGCTCGGCTGGAAAGCCACGCGCAGTTTGCAGGACATGGTCACCGACACGTGGCGCTGGCAATCAAATCATCCCAATGGTTACTTGCGATGATGGCCATTTAGTCCAATGTTATTTTCAGTCAGGTTGTTAGATAACGTCGGGAAATTACACTGGCAATGCCTTTTGCAAGTCCGTAGATATAAACCTGCCGTTCGACTTTTATCAGTTGCGTAAGACTGTGAAAGAACAACGGATCTTGTTCGCGCTTTTTGCGGACTTGAACGCTACCACCTCTAGCACAGATCAGTTTTTAACAGATCGAATGTTAGAAAGGAGTTGATATGAAAAAAGTGATGGCAATTGCCCTGTTGTCGATGTTGAGCAACTGGGCTGCCGCTGCTGAAGCACCGCTGACAGCGGTAACCAATGTAGGTGGCAATGTAGCGGCTTCTCAAGCGCCTGCAGCCAGTACTGCAATGGTTGCCAGTGCTGTAGCGGCGTCTAACAGTGGTGGCAGTGCCAACGGCGGTACCACCGGTACGACGGGTACCACCGGCACCACCGGCACGCACAACTAACAGGAACATTTGTTAGTGCAGTACAAGGTCGCCCGACGCAAGTCGGGTGACTTTGTTTTTGGATTCGCCCTTGAATAGCGTAGTGCCATTATGACTCGTAGTGTTTATCTTTTAATGTTGGCAAGTCTCGCTTTGCAAGGTTGCATGTTTTCCCCGGTCAATACCTCAGCACCGGCAGCATCACCCGCCAGGGCGCCAGTGAGAGCAGCCGGGTCGAGCTGATCCCGATTACGCCCAAGCTGATCGCCATGAACCGCGCCACGCAAAAGCGTGAGTCGTTGCCGGCGGAGCTGTTGGTGACACCTGCCGAATACCGTATTGGCAACAATGATGTCCTGTACATCACGGTGTGGGATCACCCTGAGCTGACCGCACCCTCGGGCGCGCAACAACAGATCGATGCCAACGGCCGTCTGGTGCGTTCCGACGGCACGCTGTACTACCCGTTCATCAAGGAAGTCCAGGCCGCCGGCCGGACGATCCAGCAACTGCGTTCGGACATCGAGCAGCGACTGTCGGCGTTCATCGCCGAGCCACAAGTGGATGTCGCTGTGCTGCGTTTCGCCAGCCAGAAGGTGGTGGTCACCGGCGCCGTGGCCAAGGCCGGCCCGCAAGCAATTTCCACCAACCCGCTGAGTGTGGTCGAGGCGCTCGGTTCGGCCGGTATCGATACCAACAACGCCGATTTGTCCGGGCTGTTGCTGACGCGTAGCGGACGCACCTATCCGTTGAATCTCGATTCGCTCAATCAGCAGGATTCCGAGTTGCAAAACGTCTACCTCAAGGGGGCGACCAGCTCTATCTGCCGTACAACGACAACAAGCGCATCTACGTGATGGGCGAGGTCAACCAACCGCGCGCGCTGAGTTTCAAGACAGCGACCATGAACCTCACCGATGTCCTCGGTTCGGTCGGAGGCTTGAGCCAGACCACCTCCAACGGCAACGCGGTGTACGTCATTCGTGGCGTGGAAAACCTCGATGTCGAACCGGCCAAGATCTATCAGCTGGAAGCCGAATCGCCGACCGCCATGGCGCTGGCCTCGCACTTCGAAGTCCGCCCGCAGGACGTGGTGTATGTCGGGCCTGCCAACGTGACTCGCTGGAACCGTCTGATCAGTCAATTGGTGCCTTCGGCATCGATTGTCGGCACGGGCGCTTCCGCTGCGAAGAACTGGAGCGAATACAGTAACAACAGCAAATAAGGTCGCCGACTGTGAACACGTTGAAAGTTGGCGTCTGCCTGATGGCGGCCCTGATGTTGAGTGGCTGTAACCCGCTGATGAGTGCTTCGTTGAACAACCTCAAGGCAGCGGTCGTTGGCCCGGATGAAGTGGAGGTAACGCCGGCCGAAGTCGCCGGGGTCAACTATCCGCAACTCAAATTGACCACACCGTCCGGCTCCGGGGTACTGGCGCTGGTGCGTGAGCGTGAAGACCTGCAGTTCTGGGTCGCCTCCGGCAAACAAGTCCTGCTGCTGCGTAATGGCCTCGCCGTGCGCAGCATCGGCCTGGGCCTGGAAGGCGATCTCGATGGTACGCGGCTGTCCGATGACTCGCCGTTCAAACAAGGTCTGCAGCACGTCGTGGACGGTTTCACCACGCGGCGCTGGATTGATCTCTACAAGGGTCAGGAAGTCGGGGTGATCGTTAACAGCCGCTTTTCCCGCCGTTCGGAACAGACCCTGCAGATTCTCGACAAGGAGTACACGGTGCTGCGTGTCGATGAGCAGATTGATGCCCCGGCCATTGGCCTGAGCGCGACCAATCGTTACTGGGTCGACCCGCGTGACGGTTTCATTTTGCAGAGCGAGCAGCAACTGACGTCGCAGTTGCGCGTCAAGGTCGTGCAACTGACCCCTGATCGCAGGCACTTGCCGTGATGCGCCTGAGCATATTGGCGGCGGGCCTGATGCTGGTCGCGAGTGTCAGCCAGGCGGCCGTCATCGTGTCGGGCGATGTTGCTAATCCCGGGCCGGTCGAGTTGCCGGTGGGTGGGCGCTTGCTCGATGTGATCAACGAGGCCGTACCGAACGCCGAAGGCTACTGGCTGGCGGGCGCCTTGTTGCGTCAGTCGCTGGTGGAGCAGCAGACGCGGCTCAAGGTCGGCGTGCTGTTTGATCTCGACGTGTTGCAGCGCATGGCAATGTTGTTCGACAGACCGAGTCGTGCAGCGTTGGCGCAGCGGATCGCCGAAGAAGTCCGGCAGATGCCGGTCACCGGGCGCCAGGTCGCGGATCTCGATCCGGTGGCGCTGGAGGTGGGTTTCGCGCGCAACATCCGCCTCGACGATGGCGATCGACTGATCTACCCAGCGCGGGTGGATGAAGTGCAGGTTCTTGGCGCGGTCGCCGAGCCATGCCACTTGCCGTATCAACCGCTGCAAGAGGCCCGTGAGTATCTGCAAGGCTGTTCGATTCTGGCCGATGCCGAAGCCGATTACCTGTGGCTGATCCAGCCCAACGGTGCTGCGCAGCGCGTCGGCATTGCCCACTGGAATCGCGAGAGCGGGCACTTTGCCGTGGCCGGCAGCAAGATTCTGGTGCCGGTAAAAAATGATGATCTTGATCCGCCTATCCCTGAGCTCAATCAACAATTGGCCGAGTTTCTCGCCACGCAACCGCTGGCTGAGGTGGCCCCTTGAAGATACGTTTTGCTGCTGTTTTGCTCCTTCCCTGTGGATTGGTTCATGGCGAACCGCGTTACACCCAGAGTGATTTTGGTGGTGTCGGTTTATTGCAGACCCCTACAGCGCGGATGGCCCCGGCGGGCGAGTTGAGCGTCACTGCCAGTCGTACCGACCCCTATTCGCGTTACAGCTTATCCCTGCAACCGTTCGATTGGCTGGAAGGCTCGTTCCGTTACACCGCGATCACCAACCGCAAGTACGGCACCGAGGCGTTGAGCGGCAGCCAAAGCTATAAGGATAAGGCGGTCGACGTCAAAGTCCGGCTGTGGGAGGAAAGCCACTGGTTGCCCGACTTCGCCCTGGGCATGCGAGACGTCGGCGGTACGGGTTTGTTCTCCAGCGAATTTTTCGTCGCCAACAAGCGCTTCGACAACTTCGATTTCAGTGCCGGGATTGCCTGGGGTTACCTCGGTAATCGCGGCGACATCGACAACCCGCTGGGCTACGTCAGTGATCGCTTCGATACCCGGCCAGCCCTTGAAGGCACCGGTGACGTCAACTCGGGTTCGTACTTTCGCGGCAAGCCATCATTCTTCGGCGGCGTGAGTTACCAGACGCCCTGGGATCGCCTCAGCCTGAAACTCGAATACGAAGGCAACGACTACAAGCACGAGCCCAAAGACAACATCATCAATCAGGACTCGCCGATCAACTTCGGTGCGATGTTCAAGGTGACTGATTCGATCGACCTCAGTGCGGCGTGGGAGCGGGGCAACACGGCGATGTTCGGCGTGACGTTCCACACCAATTTCGTCAGCCGCAAGGCGCCGGCCAAGACCTACGATCCGACACCCGAGCCGCTGCCGGCAAAGATGCCGACCACCTCGATGGAGCAGGTCGATTGGGCCAACGTATCGCAGCGCTTGCAGCAGAATGCCGGCTACAAAGTCGAGCGCATTGCTCAGCGTGATTCCGAGCTGATCGTCTATGGCGAGCAGCAGCGTTACTTCCACGCGCCGAAGGCTGTTGGCCGGGCGAGCCGGATCCTCGACAACAGCGTCAACGACGATATCGACTGGTTCACCGTGGTCAACAAGCGCTACGACCTGCCGCTGGAAGAGACCAGCGTGCCGCGCCAGACCTTCCGCGAAGTGATCAACAACGAGGAACCGCTGGAGTCGCTGCACCGCACCACCGAGATCAACCCGGCGATGCCGCACAACGAGAAAACCCTCTACACCGAAGCGCCGCAACACTTCAGTTATGGCGTGGGGCTGGGTTTCAAGCAGAACGTCGGTGGCCCGGATGGTTTGCTCTATCAATTCACTGCCGACGCCGACGCCGAGTACCGTTTCAATCGCAACACCTGGTGGAACGGGTTGCTCAGTGCCAACCTGGTCAACAACTTCGACAAATTCACCTACGACGCGCCGAGCGGTTTGCCGCGTGTGCGCACGGATTTGCGTCAGTACCTGACCACGTCCAATACGACCATGCCGCTGTTCCAGGTCAGCCACGCCGAGCAGTTGGATAAAGACCTGTATGGCATGGTGTATGGCGGTTATCTGGAGTCGATGTTTGCCGGTGTGGGCGGCGAGGTGTTGTTCCGGCCGACCGGTGAACGCTGGTCGGTGGGCGCGGATATCAACTGGGTGCGCCAGCGTGATTTTGATCAAGGGTTTGCGCTGCGCGATTACTCGGTGGTGACCGGGCATATCACCGGGTATACGGATTTGCCGTTCGATACGTTGGCGGCCGTCAGCGTGGGACGTTATCTGGCCGGGGATTGGGGCGGGACGGTCGACATTTCGCGCGAGTTTTTCAATGGCGTGCGCTTTGGCGCCTGGGCGACGATCACCACCGCAGGCAGTGCCGAGTATGGCGAGGGTAGTTTCGACAAGGGCCTGTATCTGTCGATTCCGTTCGACGAAATGATGAGCATGTCGACCATGCGCCGCGCCAACCTGGTGTGGGCACCGCTGACCCGTGACGGTGGCGCACGCCTCAACCGCAGCTTCCAGCTGCACTCCATGACCGACAGCCGCGAAGGCGACATGTTCTACCGCAACTTCGAGAAGATCACCGAGTAACGCTCGATCCTTCAGGCACACCCGTAACCTGTGGGAGCGAGCCTGCTCGCGAAGGCGTCGACACAGTCAGCATCATCGTTGCCTGACCCAGCGCTTTCGCGAGCAGGCTCGCTCCCACATTGGCCATCTGTCACGTCACAGATCCTCAGCCAACCACAAATCCCCTGTAGGAGTGAGCCTGCTCGCGATAGCGTCCGAGCAGTCGACATCCCTGTTGCCTGACCCACCGCAGTCGTTATGCGGAGGAACCAGAATCCACACCACGCCCAAATCCCTGTGGGAGCGGGCTTGCTCGCGAAAGCGGTTTCACATCCCACATCAATGTCGGCTGACACTCCGCCATCGCAAGCAAGCCAGCTCCCACATTGGTTATTTGTCACGCCACAAATCCCGAACCAACCCCAAATCCCCTGTAGGAGTGAGCCTGCTCGCGAAGGCGTCCGAGCAGTCGACATCCCTGGTGCCTGACCCACCGCAGTCGTTATGAGGAGGAACCAGAATCCACACCACGCCCAAATCCCTGTGGGAGCTGGCTTGCCAGCGATGAGGCCGGCACATTCAACATTGATGTCGCCTGACCCACCGCCATCGCTGGCAAGCCAGCTCCCACAGGCTTGTGCGTCGAGCCCAAATCCCAGGCACAAAAAGGGGACTTTCGTCCCCCTGCGCAGTGCAACTTCGATCTCAGTAAATATCCTTGGAAAACAGCGTGAAGGGCGTCTTGATCAGAATCTTGATATCAAGCCACAACGACCAGTTGTTGATGTAGTTGAGGTCGATTTCCACGCGTTTTTGCATCTTGTCGATGGTCTCGGTTTCGCCGCGGCAGCCACTGATCTGCGCAAGCCCGGTGATGCCCGGTTTGATCCGATGGCGCGCCATGTATGCGCGAATTTTGCCGGTGTAGTAGTCGTTATGGGCGACGGCATGCGGACGAGGTCCGACCAACGCCATATGCCCTTGCAGAACATTGAAGAACTGCGGCAATTCATCGATGGAGGTGCGCCGTATAAAGCGCCCGATCGGTGTAATGCGAGTGTCCTGACGGCTGGCCTGTTGGACCTCGTGATCATCGTGCAGGCGCATGGAGCGAAACTTCCAGACCTTGATGATCTTGCCATTCCAGCCGTGGCGCTCCTGTTTGAAGATGACCGGGCCGGGAGAGGAGATTTTCACCGCTAGCGCAATGATCGCCAGCACCGGACTCAACGCAATGATCGCCAGCAGGGCCACGGTTTTTTCCACCAGACTTTTGCTCAGCGCAGCCGTCGGGCGGCTGGTCAGTGGGCTTTCGTTCAAGTAGATCGCCGGCAGGCCATCCACGACTTTCACCGAGTGATTGAGCAGCGTCAGCGCGTTCAGATCCGGCACCCAGACCACGTCGACATTGGCGCCCAGCAGATCGATGTACATCGCTTCGATCTTCGCCGCTTCGCACAGCGGCAGGGTGATGTACAAGCGGCGGATGTCATGCGCCTCGATCAGCTCCAGCAACGCTTCCTGATCGCCAACAATGCGTGGTGCATCCGCGTTCAGCGAAGGCACATCGCCGTTACTGACCAACCCTACCAACGGCAGGTTTTCCAGTTGGCTGAGCTTCTTCGCCAAGCCCAGCGCCAGTTCGCCTGTCCCGACAATCAGGGTCTTGTGCTCGCTTTTACGCGAGCGCTGATAGAACTTCGAAAACGCATGCAGCGGCGCATACAACAGTGCCTGACCGAGGAAACCGTACACCGCCCAGCTCAGGATCACTTGCCGCGAAAACAACTCATCGGCCTTGCAGACAAAGGCAATGAACGCCAGTGCCGCCATGGTCATCGCCCAACCCATGAACAGGCGACCCAGGCCAGTCAGATAATTGTCACGTTTTCGATAAACACCGCTAAAGGTGTAAGCCGGCACCGAGGCCAGTACCGCCAGTGTTGCGCACATTCTGTAGTAGAACGCGACGGTTCCGGTGTGCTGTTCAGCGAGTATGAACAACAGAGTTACAACAAAGCCCTGTGCCAGCGCCCATTGGCCCCAAAAGGTCAGTCCCTTGAGGCCCGTGTTTCGATTGATACTAAGAGAAAGATCCATACGATATCCCCAAAAGACGTCCATTCAGGTTTCAACAGTTGAAAGCCGAGTTGTTAGGAAGACTTATTGTTTTTGTTGTAGAAAGTGTCCTGAGGTAACAACGTCGAGAGGTCGAACTGTCGTCAGTCAATAGACTAATTTATTGGCGGGGATGGTGTCTGACGAGTTCTAACAAGATGGCAAAGTGCCAACTTTTTAATAATTAAATATTAGAGTGTTAGAAATGGTCGCAGAGCAAAGGGTGAATAAATGATGTTGTATTTGTTACTGTTGGAGGGGTCGAAGCAGGGAGTTGGAATCTTGATGAGGGAGGTGTAGCCAAACAGAGTGCTCTTGTTGTTTTTATAATCGCACTTTTTTCTGTTTGTTGTGTTCGCAGGTGTCGGGTGAGATTACGCGACGATTTCCTGGATCAAGCAGTAACCGCGATTTCTGACGGCGCGAAACAATCGCTCACCGTTACTCGCGCTTTTGAATTTGTCCTGCAGGCGACTCAGGCACATTTCCAGGCCACGGTATTGTTCCGGCTCTCGACCGATGCTCAGAATCAAATCGTCGCGGCTGACAACACGCTCTTCATGGTTGAGCATTTTTCTGACCAGCGCTGTTTCCAGGCCCGTAAGGCTGATCTCGACATCGTCTTTTACCAGTGCGCCCTGATCATCATCGAGATGCCAGGTTTCGCTGGCAGGCATATCAGCTTCGATGGCCACTGGTGTCTGGCTTTCGCCGGTTATGACCGGAATGCTCTGGAAAGGATTGGTCGATTGTGCGGCCAGCCATTCGGACTCAAGAGTGGCCAATATTCGCTGGGTATCATGTTCAATACTGCGGGCGACGTTCTTTCGACTGACGCTGGGATATGTGAACTCCATCACCATCGGAGTGGAGGAGGGCGAAGCAACACCTTCAACAAACATTTGCGCCTGAGACGTGCCAAATGAATTGAAGCGCTCGCTGGACAAGAGGTTCTCAAGTTCGCGCTGGGACGTTGTACTGTGAGTCACGACGACAAAATATTTTCTGGGGAGGGTTGTACTAGTTTCCATGTCTCTCTCCTTAACTGCGTACCAAAAATTGGCTAAAAGGTAAATCGGCAGGCGAGCAATTGCTTCCTTGGAAGTAATCGACAGGCAGGGTCTGGGCCCGAAATGGCCCTCGATAAGTTCCACTCGATCTGCTGCTATGTTGTTAAGTTTATTGTTATGGTGTCGCGCTCATTCAATTGCTTTTTTATAGGTAGGCTTGAAGTACAACTAGGGCTATATGGTTGCATCAGACGATCCTTCGTACGTATGCAAAAGGTGGCTGCCCTTGAGTCAGGCAGTCGATATCAGACCCCGCAGCAGGCGATAGCCATAACCGCGGATACTCTGAATCGCGTTTGTACCATACATGTCCTTGATTTTTCCACGCAAGCGACTGATCGATTTTTCCAGCGCTCGAGGGTCGTAGAAATTGGTATTGAGCCCCATGATGCCTGCGATTTCATCATGGCTGAGAATGTGATTACCGGTTTGCGCAAACGCTTCCAGGATCTTCATCTCGGCAAATGAGATGTCGAGTTTCCGGCTGGCATCCATCAAGCAGATGCGTGTCGGATCAAGCGTCAGGTTGATCTCGCGTTGCCATTCTTCACTGTTGAAGAACTCGCCCAGCAAGTCGGCGCCATCATCGGAAAGGGTATTGAGCTTGATACAGACATCCGCCCCGGCAAGATAGTATTTGATCTTGTTGAAGGCGCCTCGCCCGGTAATGACCGCGCAAATGATCGGTTTCAAGTTATCGCTGCGCAGGTTCTCCACCAGCGCGAGATTGTCTTCGAGGGCCTGTGGGCTGTCGATGACGAGGAAGATGGCGCGATACGAACCAGAGTGTTCATTGTGCTGATATGAACTAGCGTACGCATCGGCCTCAAGTGCCATATCAGTTCGCACGTGCTTGGCGACCAGCGCTCTAAAATGTTCAGCCACGCCACGGGTACGACCCAAAGTGAGAACACCGGGTTCGTCGTTTGTCGGGCGCGGGCTTCTAGTCGCTAAGTTCCCTGAGAGCATCATGCATTGACTCGAATTAGTGCTGACGTCGGGATGTTAAAGCACCGGTTCTCATCTGTGACTGACAATTGGTAACATTTACGCGGATTTTAGACGTGTCTCCCGAGTTTTCTAACAATAAATAAGCTTTTCAAGCTTTTAGTTGATTTTCTCGGGGTGGTGAACTAGTCACTAGATGGTGGCTATATGCAATGGTGCCACTATTTTGAGTCTATTGCGATGGCTTTGTTTATGTCCTTTTGCCACTGTCTGGCCATCTCTGAATAGTGTGATATTGATCACAGTTTGTTGGCGGGGCAAGTTTTTTCTGCGCAAGGCCTAAATATTCTTCGTTTAGATCGTCAGCCGACGATTACTAACATGGCTTGAGTGTGGCAATTCATAAGCCCTATTCTTTCAAAGTCAAAAGATCGCAGCCTTCGGCAGCTCCTACAGGGGAATGCGTTCTCGTGCAGGAGCTGGCGCAGCCTGCGATCTTTTGATCTTCAAATAAACCAATTGTTTAACTTCTGATACTCAACCCCTGAGTGTTATAGCCCGGTCGCTCGCCAAGAGCGCTCTGACGGAGGATTAATGGATTTCTGGACTCTTTTTCAGGTGTTGATATTAGGTGCAGTAGAAGGCCTGACCGAGTTCCTGCCCATCTCAAGTACCGGTCACCAGATCATCGTCGCCGACTTGCTCGACTTTGGCGGTGAACGCGCCATGGCCTTCAACATCATTATTCAACTGGGTGCCATCCTTGCCGTCGTCTGGGAGTTTCGACCAAAGATCATCGACATCGTCAAAGGCCTGCCCACCGAGCGTAATGCGCAACGCTTCACCCTGAACTTGCTGATCGCCTTTCTGCCCGCCGTGGTGTTGGGCGTGTTATTCGCGGACGCCATCCACGAATACCTGTTTAACCCGATCACCGTCGCCGTGGCCTTGGTGGTCGGCGGCATCATCATGCTGTGGGCCGAACAGCGCAATCATGTGATCAGCGTCGAACACGTCGACGACATGCGCTGGTCCCACGCACTGAAGGTCGGTTTCGTACAATGCCTGGCGATGATTCCCGGTACCTCGCGCTCCGGTTCGACCATCATCGGCGGCCTGCTCTTCGGCCTGTCGCGCAAAGCCGCCACTGAGTTCTCGTTCTTCCTCGCCATGCCGACCATGGTCGGCGCCGCCGTGTATTCCGGCTACAAATACCGTGACCTGTTCCAGCACAGCGACCTGCCGGTCTTCGCCCTCGGCTTCGTCACCGCATTCATCTTCGCCATGATCGCCGTGCGCGGGTTGCTGAAGTTTATTGCCAACCACAGCTACGCCGCGTTCGCCTGGTATCGGATCGCGTTCGGCTTGCTGATTCTGGCAACGTGGGCGTTCGGTTGGGTCAACTGGACGGCAGCAGCGGCAAGCTGATTACTGACTGCTGATCAACGCGGCGACGGCGAGGTCGTTTAACTCGCTGTCGGGCGACTCCTGGCGAAAACGCTGTAACGCTGACGTGAAGTACGCGGCCTGCAGCATGCCGTCACTGGCAAGGTAGAGACGCGCGTCCTCCAGCTCTTCAGCGGAGTAAACGCGTTTAAAGCTTTCGGTGGTGTTATTGGTCGCCGAGAAGGGCGTCAGCAACAGCACCATGATCGAAAAGCCGGAAAACTGCGTAACTTGCCACGGCGTCTCGGTTTGGCCCATGCAAAAGCCATCGCAATGCGCATAAGCATTGGAGGTAAGGCTAAACAAGGCGAGAAAGGCGTAACGCTTGAAACCGGAGAAGTTAAACGCGGGCATACCCAAAAGACATCCTGTCAGCAAAACAAAACTACGGGCAACGCTCATGCATTGCCCGCCTATTCAAACCTTCAATCAACGCCCCTCAAGCAACTCCGCCGCCTGATCCAGCAATGCCAAAGGCTCTTTAGCCTTGTGAATATCCACCGACAACAACTGCCGAAACTTGCGCGCCCCCGGAAAACCGGTGCCCAGCCCGAGCACATGCCGAGTGATATGGTGCATCGAACCGCCTGCATCGATGTGCGCGGCTATATAAGGTCGCAGCTGCGCCAGTGCCTCGGCCCGGGTGATCACTGGCGCCGTACTGCCGAACAACTGCTGATCCACCTCAGCCATCACATAAGGATTGTGATACGCCTCACGGCCCAGCATCACGCCGTCAAACGTCTGCAAATGCTCGTGACAGGCCTCCAGCGTCTTGATCCCGCCGTTGAGAATAATCTCCAACTCCGGGAAATCCTTCTTCAACTGCGCCGCCACGTCATAGCGCAGCGGCGGAATGTCCCGATTCTCCTTCGGCGATAACCCCTCCAGAATCGCAATCCGCGCATGCACCGTAAAACTCGTGCACCCGGCATCCCGAACCGTGCCGACGAAATCACACAACTGCTCGTAACTGTCCCGCCCATTAATCCCGATCCGATGCTTCACCGTCACCGGAATCGACACGGCATCGCGCATCGCCTTCACACAATCGGCCACCAACTGCGGATGCCCCATCAACACCGCGCCAATCATGTTGTTCTGCACCCGATCACTCGGGCAGCCGACATTCAGGTTTACCTCGTCGTAGCCGTGGTCCTGAGCCATGCGTGCGCAAGCGGCCAGGTCGAGGGGGACGCTGCCGCCGAGTTGCAGGGCTAACGGGTGTTCGGCTTCGTTGTGGCGTAGGAAACGGTCGTGATCGCCGTTGAGCAGCGCGCCGGTGGTGACCATCTCGGTGTAGAGAAGAGCTTGTTTGGATAGTAGGCGTAGGAAGAAGCGGCAATGTCTATCGGTCCAATCCATCATCGGTGCGACGCTGAAGCGGCGGGAGAGTGGGGCGGGTTGTAGAGGCATTGGGGGAATCTGGATCAGAGGGGCGAAGGTGGGGGAGTTTATCAGGATCGGTGGGGAGAGGCTTGAGTGAGTCGAGATAGGAGGACTTCTGATGACCACGAATGGATGAATGGGGGGATGTAAATTAGCTTCCTGTTCTATTGCGCCGTCATTGCGAAAAAGTACGGTCCGAAGTGAGAGCAATAATGCTATAGGTTTTGCAAAATTTAGTGTGCAAGCGGTTCAGCATTCACGGGCTTGACGAATATCGTTTTTGCTTGGCGAAGATTGTTTTTTTCACTATGCTCGGCATCGATATTGATATTACCTTTGTTCAGATAAAAAAAGGCATGGGATGGCAATGGCAGAATTAGCTTCGCAACAGACTCCGATCCAATCTGTTTATACATGGTATCGAGAAGATAAGTTGTACGTGAATAGACGCTATCAACGAAAGTTAGTATGGACGCTAGAGGAAAAACAGAAGCTTGTAGAATCCATCCTGAAAAAATATCCAATCCCAGCAATTTTGATAGCAGAGCGGGAAGAGGAAGCAGGAACTTACGAGATTATTGACGGATTGCAGCGCCTGCACGCCATCGTTTCGTTTATTGAGACCTCATTCCCCACGCTTGAGGGAGAGCTTTTTGATCTGAATTTCTTTCCTACCGCTCTTGCATATTCAGTAGATGGTGATTTTGTTGCCGAAACCGCTGATGAATATATTACGCAGAAACAGGTCAGCACCCTACTCGATTACCCCTTGGCCTTATCGGTGATGCGTCAAGCTACAGATGCAGAAATTAATGATGTTTTTGATCGCATCAACACTTATGGACACCGACTAAGTGATCAAGAGCGGCGACAAGCAGGGGTGCAAAACGATTTTTCGAACATGGTGCGTTTGATTGCATGTACCTTAAGAGGAGATGAGTCTTCTGATACGTTAGTGTTACGTGCAATGCCGGCTATTAGTATTGACTTGCCGAAAACCAAGCATGGTTACGAAATTCAGGCTGATGAAGTATTTTGGGTGAATCAAGGGATTTTGAAGTCGACAGATCTTCGAGATAGCATGGATGAACAATGTATCGCCGACATTGCTGCTTGCATAGTAGGGCCGGATTTGATCGAGAGATCCAAAGATGCTCTAGATAAAATATATAATTTTGAGACTGCTGAAAGCAATCAAATAATGAATGCGATGGAGGTTTATGGGGCAGAGCGTTTTGCGAAAGAATTCAAGCATTGCACAGACGAAATATTGAAAGTGTGTCACGTCGCCCCGGCTAACAAATTGAGAAATATTGTATTTAAAACGAAGACGACTAACGCGTTTCCTTCGTTTTTTGCCGTAATTATGATTGCTTTTCATGAGTTGGTTTTTAAAGAGAAAAAGAGGATTTCTGACTACGCCGGAATAAGGAAGATCATCACCAATTTGAACGAGCGAGTTGAAACTAGTAAAAAATCTACGTCGCCTCAAGAGCGAAGAATTAACGTTAATACTATTAAAATGTTAATTGATAATTTCTTTGTGGATGCTGGCGAGTTTGAGCCGATTTATGGAGATCATGCTACTGCTGATATTGACGCTCTCATCAAACGCTCGGAAATTGAGCTTCCAAATTATGAATTGAAACAAGGGATGCTCTCGCTCGGTACAGAACGGAAGGTTGACAAGAATCTTATTGCCAAAGTTTTAAAAACAATCTGTGCTATCGCAAATAACGGCCCAAAGCAAATGGGGAAACTAATTCTTGGTGTCACTGACAAGAAGGCTGATGCGGACAAGGTCGCGCGTTTGGATAGCATTGTTCCTGCTAAAGTAGGGCATCGTTTCGTGGTAGGGATCGCCCGAGAAGCCAAACAGCTCGAAATCAGCGTTGAGGAATATTATTCGCGTTGGAAACGTTCAATTGCTGATTCAAAGCTTTCTGATTCCCTAAAAATGTCTGTTTTATCGAGTATGGACTATAATTCGTACTTTGGGCTTGGCGTAATTGTAATTACCATAAAACCTCAGCAGGATATTTCTTATTTTGGTGGGGAGGTTTATTGGCGGGATGGTGACGAAACTAAAAAGGCGGAGGATGCAATGCAAGTTGCAACAATAGCCAAGCGTTTCTAGCGTTTGTTTGTTCGAAAGGCCCAATATGCGGGCCTTTTTTATTTTTTGAACTAGAGCTTGAAAAGATAAATTCTCCTATTGTTCTGTGTATCTCCATTTTTCGTGATTCTCTATTCTCCACAATAAAAGGTATCTGCATATCCAGCGTCTTCTTCACGACTCCATTTTGGTCTACTCAAAAGTTAGAGATGTATTCGCACATTCTATTGAAAACTGCCGGGAGATCGACGCAGAATACGCGAGATTTACTGGAGCTCAAATGCACTAATACGCATCTAGATGCCAAGCCGTAAATATATTGCTTCAACAAAATAAGCTTTGGGATAGCGATATTGTGATGCGATCGGCTCTCGAGTGTGCCACACGCTTCTTGTTTGTTAGTATTGCTTCACAGCCAGAGCGAGGTGAAAGAATTATTGAGTGTACGGTGTTTTTAAAGGAAATTGAGGATATCCAGCGCGCCGAAAAAGCTAGGGCTGCTGGTAGAAATTCTATTAATGCTAATTCGGCGATGTTATTCAATGGAGCGGCATTGGATGCAGATAGGGAGGCAGAACTTCGCTCTAGATGGCCAAAAACAAAGCGACAAATACTGAATCAGAAATGGTCATTTTCACAGATGGTTAGAGTTCTCGAAAAGGTAAAGGAACCAACACTTGATCTGACCCGTTATGATTCGTTGTTACACAGTTATGGTATTAGTAGCCATCTAATTCATGCGGATCAAACCGCTATGGATTTCATGTACGATAGAGTCACCCGGGAGCCAGAAGAAAGGTGTTTGATGGAACGAGCTCACTTCGCTCGGCTTGCCGTTCAGCAAACTACTCTGCTTTTTCTTTGTTGGCGTGCGCTAGAGCACGCAACTGGAGGTAGAAAGGTAGAGAGGGCTCTGGCTGATGATTTATTTTCACTTTATGAAAAACATGAAAAGTACCAACACGAATTTGCGCTTTCCCAAAAGCATCGCTACAAAACTAGCAATCCACACTAACTAGCAACAATTCTTCCGTTGTTGTAGGCACATCTACCTTTTTATTGGTCTTGTGTAAATCTTTTGGCGCTTGTATCTATAATATATTTTTCAACGTCGGGTATCCTTTTCATTTAAACGACCAAATCGCTGGCGTTTAATGTGGTCTATGTTGAGGGCGCTTAGGCCTACAACACCTTGCGCCACGCCCTACACCTAAGACAGAATCCGCCGGCTTGTGCCTCTAGCTCGCGGGTTCTATTGTTCCTGGGTCACTGAAAAACAGTGATCGGGTTTGGTAGACCCGCAGCATTGATGCATTGCGTCATCCCAGCACAGCGCCTTTCTTGGGGGCTGTTTTTATGGTGGTCATGCGTAGGGCGTCCTCGGATGCGCCGGGCTTTTGCTCCAGGTAACCGGTCTACCAACCTGCGTATGGCCCCCACCCTTCGTTTGGTAGCGAGGCTGATAGCTCCTTATGTCTTACCTGGAGTTTCATCTATGTTCAAAATTACACCCAACCCACCAGCAACCGATTCAATCCCCCACGACCCGGCCCTCGACCCCAAAAGCTCAAGGAAGCCGCCGACCGCGCGCTCGATCACTATCTCCTTCCCGCCAGCCAGAACATTGCCGACACCGACGAGCCTGAACGCATGTACTTCGCTAATCCGAAGTACGACTCGGAATCCCTGTTGGCCAATGCCAGCGAAACCCTGGGTTCTGCCTCGGAGATGCTCAACAATTTTGCCGCGACGCTGGACAACACGCGCCGGAAAACCGCGCTAGGCATTGCGCAGGTGGTGATGTTGGCCGAGTTGGCGGTGAATCGGGCGTTGGATAACGTCGAAATCAAGCCGTAAATCCGTGTCCCTCTGCGGCGTGCGGCACACCGTTGTCGCAGAGGGGCGGGGTTTTGAATCGGCATTTTCAGCGTCTTTTTGCGCCAGTAGCGATGTGCCACAAATCGTGATGGCAATGCGTCATCACGCAGCTCCAAAAGTTCAACGATTGTACAAAAATAAAAAGTTGTACAAGTTTTCGCAAAGTTAATAGCATCCCTCCCAGACACCTCTGCTGAATCGATAAACCCTGCATCCAGACCTTCTTTCTGCGATGTGTTGGCGTTGTCTGTCGATGTTCGCGCCGGGCTCTTACGGACGTGACAACCAGCAGGCGCATTTTGCATTTCCGGGACAGCTGGAGCGTCCCGTAGCACGCCTTGGATGACGACCCCTGAATGTCTGGACGGTGACTGTGGTTGCCGGAGATCTATTTTTTGTGCCTGGCGTTTAGCGTCAGGGCGTTTGAGGCTGAATATGGCAGTTGCATCGAATTTCCTGGGTGACATGAAAGTTTCCCGCAAGCTGGGAACCGGTTTCGGCATTCTTTTGCTGGCTGTTCTGGCGGTTGCCTTCATTGGCTATAACAGCAACAACGTGCTGGTGGATCGCTTGAGCACGACGCGCCTGATCGGCACGCTGAATGACGCTACGCAAAATATGCGTCTGTCCGAGAAACAGTACGAAGCGGCCGCCGATGCAGCTTTCGCCGACGCTTATCGCGTTCAGCTGAATGTCTTGCAGGGCCTTGTGAGCAAGGCACTCGAAACATTGACGCGCACTGAAAACCAGCAAGCCTTGAAGGCGTTGCAATCCACGATTGTTGCCTATGATCAGAAGGTAAAGCGGCTGATCGATGCCGATAAGTCGACGACGGATGCCCTGAAACCGCTGGGTGCGCTGTCGGACAAGTACGCGCAGACTTTTGCCGGCATGCTTGAAGGCACCACGAGCAGTGCCTTGGTGTCTGCCGATAGCGAACGCGTTCGGGAACTGCGCAGCGTGGCCGACTTGCGCTACGGCATGACCACGTTTCGCCTGATGTTGCGTCGTTACATTGCGGTGCCC
The DNA here is from genome assembly GCF_016651105.1 of Pseudomonas sp. TH15. Classification (GTDB taxonomy): domain Bacteria; phylum Pseudomonadota; class Gammaproteobacteria; order Pseudomonadales; family Pseudomonadaceae; genus Aquipseudomonas. The sequence continues at coordinate 5,167,158 of NZ_JAEKEL010000001.1, read as the reverse complement.
GACGAGGTGAACAAAAAAGTGCTGCTGGAGACCATCGATACGTTCCTGAGCGATATCACCCAAGCGCGTGCCAGCCTGCCGGCGACCCTGTCGAGTCAGTTGGAAGAAGCGCACGCCGGTATGCGTCGTTATCGCGAAGTATTGGTAGAAGTGACCGGGCTGTTTGAGCAGAAGCAAAGCATGCGCCAGCAGGTCGATCAGGAAAGCAAGGCGATGGACAGCATCGTGAACGGCCTGATGGACACCCAGCAGCGCCTGGCGCGTGAAGATCAGCACTCAGCCTTTATCCAGATTGCGCTGTTGACCGTGTTGGCGCTGGTGGTCGGGCTGTTTGCTTCGGTGGTCATTTCGCGCCAGATCACTGCGCCGCTGGCGCTGACGGTTGATCTGGCCCGGCGTATTGCCAAAGGCGATCTGACGGTAAAGGCCAAATCAAACCGTAAAGATGAGTTGGGCGATATGCAAAATGCGATGCAGGACATGGCGCAAAACCTGAACATGCTGGTGCAGGGTATCGGCAATGGCGTGACGCATATTTCCACTTCTGCGGAAAAACTCTCGGCCATGAGCGAGCAGACCAGCGCGGGTGTGCGTCAGCAAAAAAGTGAAGTGGATCAAGTTGCCACGGCGATGCACGAAATGGCCTCGACCGTGCAGGAAGTGGCCCGCAACACCACCGATGCGTCTGCTGCCGCGACCTTGGCCGATCAACAGGCTCGTCACGGCAGTGCAGTGGTGAAGCAGGCGACTGTGCAGATCAGTGAATTGTCTGTGGCCATTGAAGAGTTGGGCACTGCGATGAACGTGCTGTCTCAGGACAGTGAACAGATCGGCAAAGTGATCGACGTGATCAAAGCCGTCGCCGAGCAGACCAATTTGCTCGCGTTGAACGCCGCTATCGAAGCGGCGCGGGCGGGCGAGCAGGGGCGCGGGTTCGCCGTGGTCGCAGATGAAGTGCGTTCGCTGGCTCAGCGCACACAGGACTCGACCAAGGAAATCGAAGCGCTAATCATCACTCTGCAACAACGCACGCAAGCGGCCGCTACGCTGATGGTCTCCAGCCGCGAGCGAACGCTCGATACGGTGGTGCTGGCGCAGAAGGCCGAGCTGGCAATTACCGAGATCAATCAGTCCATCGGGACGATCCAGGAAATGAGCCTGCAGATCTCCGCCGCCGCCGAACAGCAAAGTGCCGTGGCTGACGAAATCAATCGCAGCATCGTCAGTGTGCGTGATGTGGCCGACCAGTCGGCTGTCGCCAGCGAAGAAAGTGCGACAGCGACGATCGAACTGGCGTCGCTGGGGCAGGACCTGCAACGAATGACCGCGCATTTTCGCACCTGATCAAGTGAACGATGAGCCTGCGCTGAATTCAAAGTTCCAAGCGCCGAGGATTACCATTCAAGTGGCGTTTGCCGGTAACTCGGTTCAATAATTTACGACCAGGGAAGGTTGTAACTCGTTTTCAGGGGGTGTCATGACCGACTTTGCAAAACCATCTGGCGCTCCCCGAGGCTGCCAGGGCTGTAAAGATACCGGCGAACCGGATATGGAATTCGCTTTCGCTTTTCAGCCCATTGTCGACCTGCGCGACCAATCGATCTTTGCCCATGAAGCCCTGGTTCGTGGTGTGAATGGTGAAGGGGCGTTGTCTGTCCTTGAGCGCATAGACGATCAAAACCGTTATCGATTCGATCAACTGTGTCGGGTGCGGGCTATTTCCTCGGCTGCCGAGTTAGGGATGGCCGAGTATCTGTCGATCAACTTTTTGCCGAACGCCGTTTACCGTCCGCAGCTGTGCATTCGCAGCACGCTGGAAGCGGCGCGCGTTCACGGTTTTCCGCTGGATCGGCTGATTTTCGAGGCGGTTGAGGGCGAGCACGTTGAAAGCAATAAGCATTTGATGACGATATTGCGTGAGTACCGGGAGTTTGGTTTCAAGACCGCGATCGACGATTTTGGCGCGGGCTATTCCGGCCTGAATCTGTTGGCGGATTTTCAGCCGGATCTGATCAAACTGGATTTGGCACTGATTCGCGATATTCACCGTGATCGTGTTCGCCAGGTGATCGTGCGAAACGTTGTGACCATGTGCCGAGAACTGGGCGTGGAGGTGATCGCCGAGGGCATCGAAGAGGCGGAGGAAAGAGACTTTCTCGCCGATTGCGGGATTTATCTGATGCAGGGTTTCTGGTTTGCCAAGCCTGCGTTCAAGGCATTGGCTCAGATTCCTTCGGGGGCGTGGCTGAAGGGCTGATCTCCTTCAGCCCGCTGTGATTCGTTCGATAACAGCGGCTAGCGCCGGGCGTCTGCTCTGCCATTCAGGCTTGGCGATGCCCAACAAAACCACATCAATCCGCACGCCATCCTTCACCACGTTCTGCCGCCGGAAACCCTCGACCTCAAACCCGAACTTCTGATGCATTTTCACCACTGCCGAATTCATCGACAGCACTTCGCAATTGAGCTTCTCCAACCCGGCGACATCAAACGCGTAATCGAGCATCCAGAACTCGACCGCACTGCCCAGGCCTTTGCCCTGTAAGCCAACGTCCAGATAAAACGCCCAATCAGCGGTTTTCTGCAAAACGTTGATCGCATTCAGCGAAACAACCCCAACCGCTTGCTCATCCTTGATCACCACGAACACTTGCTGGCGCGGATTGCCGTGCAGGGACGTCAGCCAATCGGCATGTTCCTGTTCACTGATTTCGTGAGAGGTGTACATGTATTTGCGCACGTCCGGCTGATTGCGCAGGGTGCGCACATGAGCCTGGATGTCGGGGCTGGCGTCGGTCAGGGGAAGGAATTGCATGGGCTGTCCTGGTCTCGCGGTTTTTCTCAAGCTGAACCCGCGCTGTCGGTCGGTGAAGTTTCATGTTGCCGTTTTGGGCGTGGTACTAGGATGGTGGCATAAGGTCGTGTTGTCTTGCTTTTTCATCCCGAGGGGACCCGAGGGGAGCCGTGCCCATGAGCGCCAATGTCGTCAAAGTGCTGTTGATTGCTGCAGCTGTATCGGTGTTGAGCGCTTGTTCGGGCGCCGGTGGATTGACCACGACGAGTTGTTTTTCGGCTAATTGTCAGTCGCCGGACGGGCGCAGTAATGCGACGACGCTGAAGTTTGGCGGGAACAGTATTGGCAATAGCCTCAACCAGTACAGCTCCGGGATGTTGCATGACGATTGACCAGTGACGAATAACCCGTGGCGAGGGAGCTTGCTCCCGTTGGACTGCGCAGCAGTCCCCTTCTTTTTAAAGAGCGGGGCCGCTGCGCAGCCCAGCGGGAGCAAGCTCCCTCGCCACAGTTTTAGTGGCGGGCCTAAGGTTAATATCAGGTTGAAGACCCCGACCATTTTCTCGACCACTACACGCCTCTGGAGCAGAGGCGCACCAACGTCGACCCGCAGACTCATCGTCATGACCGCCGCACCCGACAGCGAGGCCGATGCAGCGCTGAAAACCCTTACTGCGGCACTGCCAGCCATTCACCGACAACTTTCTGATAGTTTCCGGTAACCTTGGTCAGGTGCAGCCACTGATCGACGTATTGCTTCCAGGTAATGTCATCGCGTGGCAGCAAATAGGCTTTTTCGCCGTACTGGAAGTAGTGGCCTGGGTTGACCGCGCATAGCCCGGGTTTGAGTTTCTGCTGATAGAGCGCCTCTGAAGCATCAGTGATCATCACGTCAGCCTTCTTGTCCAGCAGCGCCTGGAACAGCGTCACATTGTCGTGAAGCATCAGCTGCGCCTTGGGCAGGAAGGCATGCACGAACGCCTCATTGGTGCCGCCCGCCGGCTCGATCAACCGCACCGACGGCTGGTTGATTTGCTCGATGGTCTGGTAACGCGCCTGATCTTCACAGCGCACCAATGGAACCTTGCCATCGACATCCAGAGTGCTACTGAAATAGGCCTTTTTCTGCCGTTCCAGCGTCACCGAAATCCCGCCCATCGCGATGTCGCATTTGCCCGCGAGCAGGTCGGGCATCAGGGTTTTCCAGGTGGTCTGTACCCAATTAACCTTGGCCCCGAGGCTGTCGGCCAGGGAGCGAGCCATCGCGATGTCGATGCCTTCGTACTCGCCGTTTTCATTTTTGTAGGTGTAGGGCTTGTAGTCGCCGGTGGTGCAGACCGTCAGCAGACCTTGCTGCATGACGCTGTCCAGATGCGAAGTGTTTTCCTCGGCATGAACGGCGGTGGCGAATGCCAGCGCGGTGCAAAGAATCGTCGTGCTTTTTAGAATTGTCATTGCGCTCGGGCTTCTGAAAAGGAAGGTGGCCCAGTGTAGTGAATGGTTTGCGCAGGTGTCATCAGGGCCGTCACCGAACGCCAGGGACGAGTCGCGCTGCACACGGTGTCTCGTCGCTGGCGGGTTGCGCAGCCGCTTTATCCAGCGAGGCGATCGGCCAGTTCCCGCGCCTGTTGTACGGCGCCAAGCCGCGCGTCGCGGTCCATCTCTGCGCCAAGAATGGTCTTCTCGACAATCACCGCGTGCACATCACGGATCCCGATAAATTCCAGCCACGCCTCCACATAGGGTTTCTGAAAGTCGAAACGCTCGGCGGGTGTGGTCGATTGCGCGGAAAAATCCAGGCCACGGGCGTAGGTGACCACGGCAGTCTTGCCTTGCAGCAAACCTTGCGGGCCACGCTCGGGGTCGAAGCTGAAGAGGATGTCTTTCTGCGACACCAGATCGATGAAGTGCTTGAGTTTGTACGGAATGCTGTAATTCCACAGCGGCACCGACAACACCAGCATATCGGCGCGGTGCAGGTGAGCGGCGAGCGCTTCGAGTTCCTCCCAGGCCGATTGTTGGGTCGCTGTCCGGGCAACGCCGCTGAGGCCGGCATACTTGGCGTTCATCGCCTCTTCACCGAATTCCGGCAGGTGCAGGCTCCATAGATCCAGGGTTTCGACGCGTGTCTGCGGGTGGTGTTGTTGATGGCGCTCGATAAAACTCCGAGCGACCTCCCGCGAGGCAGAGCGTTGTTTGCGCGGTGAGCATTCGATGTGCAGAAGGGTGGTCACGTTGAGCCTCGGCAGACGGGGAGAAAGTGCGAGGCATTGCAACATAGCGCGCTACTAACTATAAATCGTAAATAAACCCGCCATTGATCACGTATCTCACTATGTTTGACGCGCAATTACTCAAGACTTTTGTCACCGTCGTCGACGAGGACGGTTTCAGTCGTGCCGCCGAGAAACTCCATCTGACGCAATCGGCGGTCAGCGGGCATTTGCGGCGTCTGGAAGAGCAGGTCGGCAAGCCGCTGCTCAAACGCACGACGCGATCACAACGACTGACGCCGGATGGTGAGCGCCTGATGGCGTATGCGCGGACGATTCTCGCGCTGAACCGCGACGCCTGGGCGCAGCTCACACGTACGCCGTTTCAGGGGCGGGTGCGGATTGGCATTTCCGAGGATTTTGTCGAGGCACGGCTGTTGCGGGTGTTGCAGGAGTGCGCAGCGCAACATCCGGGCATGGAAATCGATGTGCAGGTAAACATCCCCGCAACGTTATTGAACCTGATGAAACAGGGTGATCTGGAGATGGTGCTGGGCTCGCTGTGTGACACCGGTGAGTCGGGGCTGCTGCTCTGGCAGGAACCGCTGGTGTGGGCGTGGGCGGCACAACCGGTCACGCAACTGCCCAACCCCATACCGCTGGCATTGTTCCCCGAGCCGTGTCCTTACCGTGAAGCAGCGTTGACCCGTTTGGCTCAGGCCGGCCTCACGCAGCGTACCGCCATGCTCTGTTCCAGCACGGCCGGGTTGCGCGCGGCAGCCTTGTCGGGGTTTGCCTTGGCACCGATGGCGGCAAGTCAACTGGGTCAGGGTTTGGTTGCGCTGGGTGAAGAGCATGGCTTGCCGGTGTTGCCGGATGCACAGTTTCGTCTATTTTGCGCGGGCCACGCCGACCCGCAGATGATCGACGCGGTATCACGGGCAATCGTCGATTTTTGCTCGGCACGGCGCCAGTAATCGCACCTACAAACCGAGACCTTCCTGCACCGCCTGCAGCAAGTTATTTTCGGTCAACGCGATGGCATCCAGTTGTTGCCCGGTTTCAACGGTCTGCAGCCACCAGTGGCTTTCTTGGTGTTCATCGACAGTTCGCAACAGGTAAGTGTTGCGGTCCGGCAGGGTGATTTGCACCCGTCCGGCGCCATCCTCGGTAAACCGTGCGATGGGATCAAATGTCAGGCTTTGGTTATTCGCCTCGATGACCAATTGGTCGATGGCGTAATCATGCGCTTCGCCATCCGGCGATGTTTCGCAAACGTGGGTCGGATTACGCCGGATTTTCAGGCCAACTTCGGTGACCGGTAGCAGCCACCCTTCGATGCGGTGGTAAAGGGCATACACTTGCGCCGGCCAGCAATCGATCTCCAGCGCCGCGTCCGCATGGGCAGGTTGGGTTTGCTTGAGCTTCGCGGCGAGTTCGTCTGCTTTACTCATTTCGGATCCCTGTATTTGATGTCTGCTTATTAATCGTAGACCTTTCAACGGCGTAGGGCCTTGCCTTGCGTCATGCACTTGCAACACAAGCATGTCCAAATCACCTCTGACCAAGACTGGTCAGGATCGAAAACCACGGACGCAGGCGTCCCAAGGAGCGGGTAGATGAAAAAGCTGTTTACAATTTTGGCAGTGATTGCGCTGACGGTCGGTAGCATCGGTTTGAGTTCGGCGCGGCAATCGCAGTCGAGCAAAGTGCAAGCGGAAGCGGTGGCGGGGGTATTCGATTACTACTTGCTGACGCTGTCGTGGTCGCCGACATTTTGTCTGACCCACAAGGACGATGTGCAGTGTTCCAGCAAGGGCTATGGCTTTGTCCTGCATGGCCTGTGGCCGCAATACGCCGGTGGTGGCTGGCCGGAATCCTGCCCGCCGCTGACTACGCTGTCGGCAGCGGAAACCGCAAAAGGCCTGACGTTGTTCCCGACCAAAAAACTGCTCGATCACGAATGGTCCAAGCACGGCACGTGCAGCGGCCTCGGCGCGATGGGCTATCTGGACGAAGCGGATAAAGCCGTCGCGGCGGTGAAAATCCCTGATGAACTGCAACCGTTCAGCACCTCGTACTACTTCGAGGCGCAGGAGATTGCAGACCTGTTCCGTAAGGCCAATCCGGGAATTCCGGCCAACGGCATTGCAGTGATATGCAGCGGCCCGGAACTGTCGGAAGTGCGCGTGTGCATGGGCAAGGATCTGCAGTTCGGCGCGTGCGGCAAAGGCGTGAAAACCCAGTGCCGGGCGGGCGACATCCGTGTGCCGCCTTCGCGCTGACATGGCCCACAGCCAATCGGCTGAGCACTAAAGGCTGAAAAGACTGAAGACTGAAGACTGAACCTGTGGCAGGGGCGCTTGCTCCCTCGCCACAGGGTTTTCGGCGGCCTGACCTGATTACGCTAGCGTTGCTTGCATCTTTGCAGATCTTGCTAAGTCTCGAGTTCGGCAGACTTCGCGTCTGCGCTCGTGCGGTTTATGACTGTTTATACGGCGTTCGAAAATATTTTCTTCAAACAATCATCCAAATTCGCCGCGCGCCGATACAACTTGGCGGGCCGCTGGCGTTTGCCCGGCGCATCTCGGTGAACTACGCTCACAAAAACTAAGGGTTTCGGGCCTTTGCCCTTGTCGTACCTGCTCAGGACACGCTTTTGCCAATCCCCATTCACGATCCGCACCAGGCTCCCGGAGGCTCCCTGAAACGCCTGCCTCTGCTCAAGGCTGCGGCGCTGTTTATTGCGGCGGTGTGCCTATGCCTGTGCGGCTTGCTGTACTTGCAACTGGAGCAGTCACGCCGTCATGACCTGGCCCTGGCGCAAATCGCATCATCTAACCTCACCCGGGCGATGGCGCAGCAGGCTGAAGACACGTTTACCAAGGCCGATCTGGTGCTGACCAGTCTTGTGGACTGGATTCAGGCAGATGGTTTCGATGGTGAACAAAAGCCGCGCTTGCAGAAAACCTTCGCCCGACGGGTGCAGGCGCTGCACCAGTTGCACGGGATTTTCCTGTTCGACAAACAAGGTCAGTGGGTCGTGACCTCGTTTCAGGATTTGCCCCGGGGCTCCGGTGTAATGGATCGCGAATACTTCAAATACCACCAGCAAAACGTCTCGTCCCTGGCGCACATCGGGCCGGCGATTCGCAGTCGCGAGAACGGCGAGTGGATCATTCCGGTGACCAAGCGCATCAACGACAAGGACGGCAACTTCGAGGGCGTGTTGCTGGCCGGCATCAAGATGTCGTACTTCGATCAGTTCTTCAAAAGCTTCAGCATTGATGACCACGGGGCAATGTTTTTGGCGCTCACGGACGGCACGTTACTGGCGCGCCGACCGTTTGTTGAAGCGCAAATCGGCACCTCGTTGGCCCAAGGGGCGATTTTCCAGAAGCATCTGCCCGTCGCCACCTCTGGCAACGCGATGATCAGTTCGGTGGTCGACGACACGGTTCGCTTGTATGGCTACCGACAGTTGGAGAGTTATCCGCTGGTGGTGTCGGCGGCATCCTCCAGGGACGCGATTCTCAAGGAGTGGTACGCCACCGCGTTTCAATCCAGCGTCATTGTGGCCTTGGTGGTATTGGGCGTGGGGCTGTTCGGCTGGGTGTTCATTCATCAAGTGCGCGACGGGGGGCGGATCGAAGCTGACCTGCGCAAGGCCCAGGAAGCGCTGGAACTGATCGCGACCCATGACAGCCTGACCGGCCTGGCAAACCGGCGTCTGTTCGAACGGGCGCTGGAGATCGAATTCGGCCGTGGCGCCCGACAGGGAAGCCCGCTGAGCCTGGTGATGCTCGATATCGATTTCTTCAAGCGTTACAACGATACCTACGGCCACGTGGCCGGAGATCACTGCCTGGCCGAAGTGGCGCGAGCGCTCAAGAGTTGCTGCCATCGCAAGGCTGATCTGGCGGTGCGCTACGGTGGCGAAGAGTTCGCGGCGTTGCTGCCCGACACCGACATTCACGGTGCGATGGCGATTGCCGAGCAGATCCGCCGCAGCGTCATGGACAAGAACATCACCCACAGCGGCTCACCCACCGGTTACGTGACGGTCAGCCTGGGTTGCTATTCGTTTATTCCGAGCGGCAATGACAGTCTGGAAGTGTTTATCCAGCGGGCCGATGCGGCGTTGTATCAAGCGAAAAATGCCGGGCGTAACCGCGCCGCGGTGTTGTCGATGGACGGTGGCATCGCCGAGCTGCTGCGCTCCGATCGCTGATCAAAACTCAACAAAACCCCTGTAGGGGCGAGCCTACTCGCGATGGCGTCAGCCCATTCAACACATCAGTGACTGACACTGCGCAATCGCGAGCAAACTCACTCCTACAGGAAGGCATTACCACGGATGACTCTTGTTCGTTCAGCCACCCGTGCCACCGCCTGCACCGCCAGTGCCACCGCCGGCCGAACCGGTGCCGCCACCCGCCCCCGAACCTGAGCCGCTGGCGCCGCCATTGGTGCCAGTGCCGGAACCGGCGCCGTCGGAACTGTTACCACCCGATGGTGCACCGGGGGTGTTGTCCGGCGGCATGGTCGAGCCGCTGGTTGCGCCGGATTTGGTGCCGGTCGCATCAGCGCCGTCATTGGCGGCGAAGCTGGCGGCCGATGCCGTAGCCAGCAGGCCGGCGAGCAATATCGAGGTGAGTTTGCGCGTCATCATGGTACGTCTCCAGAAAGGGGATACACCTGATATTGGTCTGACGCGCAGAACCCTTGGTGCCGGTCGGCTGACGAGCGGTCGCGGGTGTTCGCGAGTGGCCTCCTGATCTTCGGCAATATTGGCTATTTGATGAACCCGAGGTGAGGACTAACGTAGTCACACATTCACTCGCCCCGGAAACCCACCATGAAACCTCGCATCGATTTCTACACTGCTTCCCCAGACGCCCTCAAGGCTATGATCGCCCTGGAAACCGCCGTCTCGAAACTGCCGCTGGAAAAGAACCTGATCGAACTGGTCAAGCTGCGAACCTCGCAAATCAACGGCTGCGCCTTCTGCCTCGATATGCACAGCGCCGATGCCCGCAAGGGCGGTGAAGACGAGCGTCGTCTGTACACTTTGTCGGCCTGGCGCGAAACGCCGTTCTTCACCCCGCGTGAACGTGCGGCGCTGGCCTGGACCGAGTCCCTGACCCTGGTGAGCCAGACCCACGCCTCGGACGAAGACTATGAACTGGCGGTCTCCGAGTTCAGCCCCAAGGAAATGGTCGATCTGACTGTGGCGATCACCACCATCAACGCCTGGAATCGCCTGGCGATTGGTTTCCGCAAAATGCCTCAAGCCTGATCAATGAGCGTCTGCTGACGGCGCGGCCGGTGGTTTTACCTTGCGCATCAAGGGCACCATCGCCGTGGCGATAATGAAGCAGACCATGATCATCAAAAACGCGTCGCCATAGGTTTGCGTCTGCGCTTCGCGGTAAGTCAGCAGCCACAGTTGGTGCAGGCTGGCGGTGACACCCGCGTCACCGCTTTGGCCGAGGGCGGCGAAGTTGTTGCCTACCTGGGACAGCCACTGGTTGAGTGCTTCGTTGGTGCTGTTCAAGTGTTCAGCCAAACGTGTGAAATGCAGGTTGGTACGGTCGTTGAGGATGGTCGCGCAAGCGGCGATACCGATGGCGCCGCCCAGGTTGCGCATCAGGTTGAACAACCCGGAAGCATGTTTGAGTCGCGACGGGGCCAGGCCACCCAAGGTCAGGGTCACTGCCGGTGGCACTGCCAGTTGCTGGGCAATCCCGCGCAAGGCTTGCGGCAGCATCAATTCTCTCGCGCCCCAGTCATGGGTGATCGGGCTGAAATCCCACATCGACAACGCGAACAGCCCAAGGCCGGTCATCATGATCCAGCGCAGGTCGACGCGGTTGGCCAGAAAGGCGTACAGCGGAATCGCCATGATCTGGAACACCCCGGTGGAAAAAATCGCCAGGCCAATGTCCAGCGCGCTGTAGCCACGGACCCGGCCGAGAAACAGCGGCGTCAGGTAAATGGTGGCGAACAGGCCAATCCCGGTGACGAAGGAAAAGAAGCAGCCGAGGGCAAAGTTGCGGTCCTTCAAGGCGCGCAAATCAACGATCGGATTGGCCACGGACAATGTCCGGCCAATAAACGCCAGACCTGACAGTCCGCTGATCCATGCAGTGATCAGAATCGTGCTGTCGCTGAACCAATTCCAGCGCGGGCCTTCTTCGAGGGTGTATTCCAGGCAGCCGAGAAACAGCGCCATAAACACCATGCTGAGGTAGTCGGCACCCTTGAGCAGCGATAACTCTGGCTGATCGATCTTCACCAGCATCGGCACCGCCACGGCGACGAAAATCCCCGGCACCAGGTTGATGTAGAACAGCCAGTGCCAGGATGAAATGTCGGTGATCCAGCCACCGATAACCGGGCCCAGCGTCGGTGCAAGCGAGGCTACCGCGCCAATGGTCGCGGCAGCGATCACCCGTTGTTTGCCGGTGAAGAAAAAGAACGCCGTGGTGAACACCAGCGGAATCATCGAACCGCCGAGAAAACCTTGCAGGGCACGAAAGGCGATCATGCTCTGGATATTCCAGGCCGCGCCGCAGAGCAGGCTGGCCAGGGTGAAACCAACCGCCGAGGCGCAAAACAACCAACGGGTCGAGAACACCCGGGACAACCAGCCGGACAACGGGATCACGATGATTTCAGCAATCAGGTAACTGGTTTGCACCCACGCGGTTTCGTCGGTGCCGGCCGAGAGTCCGCCGCCGATGTCGCGCAAGGAGGCGGAGACGATCTGGATATCCAGCAGCGCAATGAACATGCCGATGCACATGCTGGCGAAGGCGAAGACCTTGGTCGCCGTCGCCATGTCCGCGGCATTGAATGGTTGCGCCGGAGCGGCGAGGGCGCGGCTCATGGCGCGCTGGCCACGGCTGGGGTTTTCTCCTCGGCGCGGGTGTCGACTTCAGCGGTCACCGACAGGCCGGGGCGCAAATGATCGAGCACGCCGTCGGCCGGGTCGAGGACGATCCGCACCGGCACCCGCTGGACGATTTTGGTGAAGTTGCCGGTGGCGTTCTCCGGCGGCAACACGCTGAACTGCGCGCCGCTGGCCGGGGCAAGGCTGTCCAGATGACCATGGAACACCTGACCCGAAAGCACATCAGCGCGGATGACGACACGCTGGCCCGACGTCATCCGCGCCAGTTGGTCTTCCTTGAAATTGGCATCGACCCACAACCCGCTGGATGGCACCACCGACAGCAGTTGCGAACCGGCCTGCGCATAAGCGCCAACCCGCGCCCGACGATTGCCGACCACACCGTCCACTGGGGCTTTCAGTTCGGTGTAGCCGACGTTCAATTGCGCCAGGTCACGCTCGGCTTTGGCTTGCATCAACGCCGCGCGGGCTTGTTGTTTCTGGGTTTCGATCACATCGAGTTGACGTTGGGTGGCCAGCAGTTCGGCCTGAGCCCGGGCACTGATTGCCTGCGCAGTCTTGAAGGTGGCGTTGGCGCGTTGGGCGCTTTCCACCGAGACAGCGTTGCTGCCGACCAGTTTTTTGTAGCGCGCATCGTCATCCCGTGAGCGGGAGGTTTCGGCACCAGCGGCATCGATCCCGGCGCGGGCCTGGCCGATCACCGCGTGTTGCAGTTGTTCGGTGGCGTCGAGGTTGGCGAGCAAGGCTTCTTCTGCGGCGACCGCGCCTTCAGCCTTGGCCAGGTTGGCGCGGTAGTCGCGCGAATCAAGCCGAACCAGCACATCGCCGGCCTTGACCTTCTGGTTGTCGGTCACCAGCACTTCTTCGATATAACCCGCGACTTTCGGCCCGATCACCGTGACGTCGCCGCCAATGTAGGCATCGTCGGTTTCTTCGAGGAAACGCCCGGCGGTCCACCAATGGGCGCCGTACAGACCAATTCCCACTAACGCCGCGATGGCCACAGCCAGCAGAAGCAGACGTTTGAGCACGGGCGGCTTGCGGGCGGCTACCGGGACAGCCAGGTCGGGTTCAACGTTGGGCATGCTGGTCATGGGAAATACCTGTGGGAAACGGCTGTTTATTACGGATGTAATATGACGCAGGTAATATATTCTGACAATTGATTTTTACTGCCGGTCGTCAGATGGGTGATTGAGAAAATGAAAGCTGACCAATTGTTTAAGAAATGTAAGCGTTGTAGGACGCGTCTTGCATTTGAGTTGGAACGATCTGACTATCACGAAAATTGATGGGATGGCATTGAGCCATTTGATGATCGCAAGGATGTTGAGTGCCGTATTCGCTTCGCGCTGTTCCTCGTCGCAGTCCCACACCTCGCACGCTGTTGTTGGTTTTGTTGTTGAGCCTGAGTGTTTCATCCCTTCAGGCCGCTGACCCTTCCGCTCCAGGCCAGGAACTACTGCGCCAGCAGCAACAGCAACAGCGCGACCTGCAACAACTGCAACTGGAAGAACGTCGTCGGCAACTGGAACGCGGCAGTTTCGGTGCGCCGCCGGTCACGCCCGCGTTGCCCGCCCAAGTCACCCCGGATGAACGCTGCTGGCCGCTGAGCGGTACGCGCATCGGCGGCGTTACTCTGATCAACAGCCAAAAACTCAACGAGCGAATCAAGCCGCAGCTGTCGGCGTGCATGGGCGTCGGCCAGATCAACCATCTGCTGGCGACCATCACCGCGCTGTACGTGGACGCCGGTTACATCGCCAGTCGGCCGTACCTCAGCAGCGCACCAGCGGCGGGGCAGTCGCTGGATATCGTGGTCGATGAAGGTTATGTCGAGTCCATCGAACTGGCCGACCAGAGCCTGCCGGTGTCCCTCGGCGGTGCGTTTCCCGGGATGCTTGGCAAGCCGCTGAACCTGCGCGATCTCGAACAAGGCCTGGACCAGTTGAACCGTCTGCGTTCGGTGGACTTGACCGCTGACATCTCCCCCGGCACCGAGCCCGGCGCCTCGCGGATCATTCTGCGTTCGCGCACCAGCGGTCAGTCGCGTTGGGCGTTGGGCCTGGGCGCGGACAACCTCGGCAGCGCTAGCACCGGACGGGATCGCGACACCCTGAGCCTGAGTCTCGACAGCCCGCTGGAGCTCAACGACTCACTCAATCTCAGCGCCAGCGACACCCTCAATCACGGCGATCGCTACAGCCGCAACGCCAGCCTTTATTACGCGATTCCTTACGGCTACTGGACCTACAGCGTCTTCGCCAGTCATGCCGAATACCGTGCGCCGTTCAAACTCCCCAGCGTGACGTTTCACAGTACCGGTATCACCGACCAGCTCAGCTTGCGTGCCGACCGCGTGCTGTGGCGCGATCAAAGTCATCAGCTCAGCGCCAATCTGCAACTGGCGCACAAGGACGTCGACAGCTACCTGGAGAACGTTCGCCTCGGTATCCAGAGCCCGACGCTGACCGTGGCCGAAGCCGGGCTGAACCTGTTCTGGCTCAACAGCGCGGTCTGGAACCTGGACATCAATTATGCCCAGGGCCTGCGCTGGCTCGGCGCCGATGACGATGCCAATCGCCAGGTCAGCAACCAGCCGAAAGCGCAGTTCCGCAAATACCGCGCCGGCCTCAGCCAGTGGCGCAACGGTCAATTTGGCCAGCAGGCCTGGCAATGGCAGAGCCAGTTCAACGTGCAATACAGCCCCGATCCGCTGCCGGCCGTCGAACAGCTGCTGGGCACCGACGATTCCGCCGTGCGCGGTTACCGGGTCAACAGTGCCTCCGGCGCCAGCGGAGCGATCTGGCGCAACACCCTGCGCCTGCCTTTAAAAAGCAATTTGCCAATGCAAGTCACCCCGCGCCTGGGTCTGGACAACGGCTGGATCAAGGCCGACCACGGCGCCCAGGGCCAACGTCTGAGCGGGGCCAGCGCCGGGGTCAACCTGAGCTGGAAAAACCTGCAAGTGGACATCGATTACCAACGCAGCCTCAACACCCCCAGCGGTTTTCATCAGGAGCCAGAAACCTGGCTGATGCGCGTGGGGCTAACGCTATGAACACCCAACAACAGCCGTCGGACCTGAGCGCCACAGCCACGGCCAACAACTCGGCGCGCAACGTGATGCCGCACTTTAATTGAGAGGTTTTTATGCCTGCACAGACATTTGCGTTCCATCTTTCCCCACGGGGCAAACTGCGCTGGGCGATTGCCAGCCTGTTCCTGATTGCCCATTTTCCCAGCGCCTTCGCGGGTGGTGTGGTGGTCGCGCCGGGCCCCGGTGGCACCGCGCAACTGCAAACCCAGGGCGGCGTGCCCATCGTCAACATCGTTGCGCCCAATGGTTCCGGCCTGTCGCATAACCAGTTTCTGGACTACAACGTCGACCGCCAGGGCTTGGTGCTGAACAACGCCTTGCAGGCCGGGCAATCCCAGCTCGCCGGGCAACTGGCGGCCAACCCGCAGTTCCAGGGCCACGCCGCGAGCGTGATCCTCAACGAAGTGATCAGCCGCAACGCCTCGGCCCTCAACGGCGCCCAGGAAATCTTCGGAAAATCCGCCGATTACGTGTTGGCCAACCCCAACGGTATCTCGGTGAACGGCGGCAGTTTCATCAACACGCCGAACGCCAACCTAGTGGTCGGTCGCCCCGAATTGAACGACGGCAAGCTGCAAGCCCTGAGCACCCGTGACGCCAAGGGCAGCTTGCAGATTCAAGGCGCGGGCCTGCAAAACCGCGAAGGCTCGATCAACCTGATCGCACCGCGTATCGATAGCCAGGGCAGCCTCAGTGCGCGGGATCAACTGAACCTCACGGTCGGCCGCAATCAGGTGGATTACGCTAGTGGCCAGGTGAAAGCGGTGGACCCGACCGGCAACACCCAGGACCAACGCATCGACGCCAGCCTGTTCGGCGCGATGCAGGCCGGGCGCATCAACATCGTCAGTACCGCTGAAGGTGCAGGCGTGCGGGTTGGCCCGGTGCAAGTGGCGGGCCGCGATAGCGTGCAGATTCGTTCCGCTGGCGACCTGAGCATCAGCGGTCAAGCCGTTGCCGACAGCCTCGACGTCACCCGTGCCGGCGTGCGCAGCAACCAGGGTGATGTCGGCCTGCACAGCGGCAAAGACTTGACCCTGGCCGCTGCCGACGTGAGTGGCCGCGACGTCAAACTCGACGCCAAACGCAACCTGACCCTGACCACCGTCGAAAGCCGCAAGCTCCAGCAGACTCGCGAAAACTGGAACAACAGCACCATCGGCATCACCTGGGAAACCTACGACCGGACCCAGACCGACAGCGACTCGCGCCAGCACGGCAGCCAGATTCTTGCCAGCCGTGACGCGCAGCTTTCCTCCGGTGGCGACACCGAACTCAAGGCGGCCAAAGTCGATGCGGCAAACAATTTGAACCTCCAAAGCGGCGGCGACCTGCGCCTGACCGCCGCCACCGAAAGCCACACCCAAACCGACCAGGGCAACCACCGCAAACACCTGTGGAAAGCCAACTGGGACACCAGCAGCGAAGAACAACGCAGCATCACCAGTCAGTTGAAGGGCGGAAATATCGCCCTGGCCACGGCGGCATTGCTGCGTTCCGAAGGTGCGCAATTGTCTAGCAAGGGCGACATCAACCTCGCCGGCAAACAGGTCGAAATCACCAGCGCCAGCCGCACCCAGCGCAAGAGCGACAACAGCTACTCGGGCGATTTGGTCGGTGGCGGTTTCTTCGGCAAGACCGGCGACGCCGATCAAGGCAAAACCCAAAACCAGGGCAGCAAGGTCAACGCTACCGGCAAACTGATCGTCAAGGCTGACGACGTGCGCATCAGCGGTAGCCAGGTGCGCGGCGGCACTGAGGCCAGTGTTGTCAGCGACAAGGGTTCGCTGATCATCGATGGCGTGCAGGACACCTCCCACGCCAACAGCCACGACAAGGACAGCAAGTTCTTCGGCATCACCAAGGACGAAACCCGGCAGAACGCCAAGGACAGCACCACGGTGCGCAGCGAGCTGACCTCCGACAGCAACCTCAAGCTCAAGAGCGCCAAGGACATTGAAGTGGCCGGCGCGACGGTCAAGGCCGATGGCACCCTGAGCGTTGATGCGGCGGGGGATGTGAAAGTACATTCTGCGCAAAACACCAGCGACAGCAGCAAAACCACCGAGACCCGTGGCTTCGACGCCTACGCCAAGGAAAACGCCCCGGACGCCGGCCAGTACCGCGCCGGTGTGCATTACGAAGACAAGCAACAAACCGTGACCAGCAACGACGTCAAGCAGCAGGGCTCCAGCCTCAGCGGCGGCAACGTGCAACTGGCGGCGGGCGGCGACCTGATGCTCAAGGGCGCCGAGGTCAAAGCCACCAACGGTGACGCGACCCTGACCGGCAAAAACGTCTCGCTGCTGGCCGAGCAGGATAGCCACAGCACTTCGACCGATAAAACCAGCACCAGCGGCGGTTTCTACTACACCGGCGGCCTCGACCGCGCCGGAAGTGGTGTCGATTTCGCCCACAACACCTCGCAAGACACCGCCAGCAAAACCACGGCGCAAACCACCAGCGTCCAAAGCAGCGGCAACCTGAACATCAATACCGGAAAGCTCACCACCGAAGGCGCGCATCTTGATGCCGGCAAAGGTCTGGATGTCGCGGCGGACGAGGTCGACAATCGCGCTGCAAGCAACACCGACAGCAGCACTCATCACGAGAGCAACTGGTCGGCGGATATTGGCGCCAACGTCGAATACAAAGACATCGCCCGACCCATCGCCGGGGCAGTCAAGGACGTGTTGAACGGCAAGGTGCCGGACAAGGACGCGTTGGCCAATCTCGGTCAGCCGAATGTCGGCATCGACGTGGCTATCGGTCACCAGGATGCCAGCCATACCGAGCAAACCGGCAACGCCGTGGTCAGCCAGTTCAAGGGCGGCACCGTGGACGTCAAGGTCGCCGGTACCTTGCAGGACCAGGGTACCCAATACCAGGCGAGTTCGGGCAAGGTGAACATCAGCGCCGACGCGTTGGTGGCGAGCGCCGCGAGCAACACCCACAGCCGCACCGATCAGGCGCTGGACGCCAAGGCTGACGTGCGGGTCTACACCAAAACCGGTGAAGACGTGAACGTTGCCGGCAGCGGTGCGGGCGGCAGCAGCCAGACGCGCAAAGACAGCTCCACCGCGGTGGCTGGCAACTATGCCGGCAGCGACGGGGTGAACATCAACCTGCGCGAAAAGGGTCAGTTTGAAGGCAGCCATTTCGATGGCGGGCAGGGCGGGGTTTCGATCAAGACCGGCGGTGAGCTGGCGCTGAATCAGGCCAACGACCGTCAGAGCAGTGACACCTCCAGTCTGCGCGGCAATGGCTCGCTGAACGTCGGCACGGCGCC
Organism: Pseudomonas sp. TH15; assembly: GCF_016651105.1. Classification (GTDB taxonomy): domain Bacteria; phylum Pseudomonadota; class Gammaproteobacteria; order Pseudomonadales; family Pseudomonadaceae; genus Aquipseudomonas. The sequence goes on along the minus strand of NZ_JAEKEL010000001.1, from coordinate 5,148,846 downwards.
AGGCACTAACGGCACCAATGTTGATCTGGGCGCCGGCTTCCAGCTCGATCACACCGGCAAACAGACGCAAGACAGCCAGGCTCAGGTCGCGAGTATTCAGGGCAAAGGCCCAGTGGTGTTGAGCAGTGGTGGCGATCAAATCCTCCAAGGGACGAAGGTTGATACGGCAGGCGGCATCGACTTGAAGGCTGACGGCAAACTCGATCTGCAAGCGGCGACCGACACGCACAGCGCCTCGGGCAGCAACCTTGGCGGTGGTCTGAAGGTGGGTGGTAGTAAAACCAGTACTGAGAAAAGCGCTGATCAGGGCGGCAATTTGAGCGGCAATTTCAACATCGGTCGGGTCAACGAAAACACCCAAACCTTGACCGGTGGCCAGCTCAACAGTCAGGGCAACATCGCTCTCAGCGGTGAGGCTATCCACCTGCAAGGCACCCAGGTCAGCGCCCCGAGCGTCAGCCTTGATGCGCAGCAGGGTGGGATCAATCAGGAATCGGCCCAGTCCACGCAGAACCGCACTAACTGGAATGTCGCGCTGAATGCGGGCGGCAACCTGAGCAACAGCACACCGGTTGTTGTGGATGAAAAGAACGTTGCCAGCAGTGACCACGGCTTCAATGCCGGGGCCAAGGTTGGGGTTGATCACCTGAAAGGCACGACGCAGCAGAACAGTCAGATCAAGGCTGACAGCGTCATCGTCAATTCTTCCGGGGATGTGCATCTGGCCGGTGCGCGGATCGATGCCGGGACCGTCAGCGGCAAGGTGGGCGGTGATCTGACCGTGGAAAGCCGTCAGGACAGCCAGACCAGCGCTAAGGTCGACGTTGACTTGGGCCTGACCGCGACAAAAGCAAAACCAGCCGAGAAGGATAAAGTCGCCGACAATGCCAAACTCGGCGGCACTGACTACAAACCGACCCTGAAAGCCGACGGCGGTTATGCGCACAAGGACAGCGTCGGCCAGGCCTCGGGTATCAGCGGCACACAAGGTGTGGATCTGAAGGTTGGCGGCGCCACGCAACTGACCGGCGCACGGATTGCCTCGACCGAAGCCCGGGTGGATCTGGGCGGCTCGAAAGTCAGCACCACGGACCTGAGCAACCGCGACTACGGCATCAACGCAGGTCTCGATCTGCCACACAAAACCGAGGAAAACGCACCGAAGGTTTCCCTGGAAAACGGCAACCTGAAAGTCGGCCCGGTCACCCTGAGCGGGCATCTGGACACCCAGACCCTGCAAGCCGGGATCGACGAGAAAGGCTGATCCAATGGCCAGTGATGGATGCACTTGAACCCGCCTCCACCAAAAAACCTGTGGGAGCGAGCCTGCTCGCGAAAGCGTCCTGTCAGTCAATGCATTAAGTGACTGATGTACCGCCTTCGCGAGCAGGCTCGCTCCCACATTGTTTTGCGCCAGGCGATAAATCTCGCGCATCATGCGCGACCTTAAAGACGCCAGGGAGGCAAACAATGAAAACGGCATTCGTCGCGGTACTCGCGACTTTGTTGATCGCCCAACCATCCGTGTCCTTCGCGGATAATGTTAATGGGAAAAATCTCTATTTGCAGCGATGCACCATGTGCCACGGAGTAGATCTCAAAGGAACAGGACCATTGGCTAATAAAAGCAATCCTCCAACACCTGATCTTACAACATCCGCTTTCAAAAAACGATTAAATGATTATCCGGGCGTTATTGTTTCGTCAATAATACTTCGTCCAAATGGAGACTTGATTCCAAGAACTTTGCAAGAGAATGGTGTAAAGCTATCGCCGTACGCTTGGAGGATTAATGATCTGCGCGATTTAAATCAATACATGAGTGGTGTGATTTCAAAAAATCGATGAGCTTGAGTGGCTATCGGAATGTTCGGACGAGGAATACATTGCTTCGAGTTAATAGGAAGCATTACTATTCGCGCCTCCTCCCCACAGCACACTGCAATGACCCCCAAGCTGCCTCGTACCCACGGCTTTTTCGAGCATTACGAAGAGTTGATCGGCACCTGGACCCGTCGCCTGAGAAATCGTCAGCAGGCCGAGGATCTGGCCCATGACACCTTCGTGCGGGTGCTTGAGTCCGATTCGGCGGCGGTGGAGCAGCCTCGGGCGTATTTGCACCAGACCGCGCGCAACATTGCGGTGGATGGCTATCGGCGTGAGGATCGGCGGGGCGCCATGGAATCCGAGGCGGTTGATCACAGTGTGTCGTCGTCCGGCGACCCGGAGCATTTCATGCATGCGATCCAGTTGGCGGATTCCATCGAACAGGCCCTGACGGAGTTGCCGATCAACTGCCGCAAGGTGTTTGTCTGGCAGAAGATCGAAGGCCTGACCCAGGCGGAAATCGCCGAGCGGTTGGGGCTGTCCAAGAACATGGTGGAAAAGTATATGATCCGCACCCTGCGGCATCTGCGCGATCGCCTGGATGGGGCGCAGTCATGATTCGCGGTGCCCCGGGAAAGATCGCAGCCTTCGGCAGCTCCTACAGGGAGACGTGTCGTGACGTCCTATTTCCAACCCCGGCCAAACAGGAATTTCCATGATGGATACTCGTGATTGTGCGTGCGGGCAAACAGCGGTTCGCGACGAGGCGGCACGGTGGTTTGTGCGTTTGCAGGAGCCTGCCGTGGACGCCTTGGAACATCGACGCTTTGAGGCCTGGCTGGCTGAACACCCTCAGCATGTCGATGAGTTTCAATTGCTTCAGGGCCTGTGGACGGCGGCCGATCTGTTGCCCGCCAAACGCCTGCAAGCCTTGTGCGAAACCCCGCCGAGTCGTCAGCGTCGACCCTTTGTGCGTTACGCGGTGGCCGCCAGCGTGTTGACGGTGGCGCTCGGCTTGGGCTTGTTCAGTGGCTTGAATCACCCGGCGACCTATACCGCTGAATTTTCCACGGCCCTGGGCGAGCGTCAGCATGTAGCGTTGCCGGACGGTTCGATCATCGACCTGAACAGCCGCTGCCGGGTGCAGGTGCGGTTTGAAAAGGATCGTCGCGGCATCGAGCTGAAGGAAGGCGAGGCGATGTTCAGCGTTGAGCACGACACCCGTCGACCGTTTGTGGTCGAGACCGGCAATGGCCAGGTCACGGTCACCGGCACCCGGTTCGATGTGCGCCGGGACCTGACGCAAACCAGGGTCGCGGTGGAGCAGGGCACGGTCAAGGTGCAGGGGCATGATGCGCCGGACAATGAATTCATCAGTCTGACTGCCGGCCTCGGCACCCATATCGATGCTCATGGCCAAGTCGCGGCAGCCTACGCGGTCAACCCGCACGAACTGACGGCCTGGCGCAGCGGCAAACTGGTGTTCAACAACGCCAGCCTGGCTGAAGTCGCTGCCGAAGTGTCCCGCTATCGCGAGAAGCCGCTGACGGTTGGCAACGACAAAGTGGGCAATCTGCGCCTGACCAGCGTGTTCAAATCCGACAACACCGACGCGTTGCTCAAGGCCTTGCCGAGCATCTTGCCGGTGGCGGTGCGCACGTTGTCTGACGGCAGTCAGGAAATAATTTCGCGATAGATTCAGGTTTTTTTCGAGTTCTTCGTCTTCTTGTCCAACTGCAACTGGTTTGCATTAACAGACGCATACTCTTGCGATCCACAGGACATTGTTCGACGTGAAGAAAACCACCGCTAACAACAAAAAATCCACTTGGCTGCGACTCGCCCTCGCGTTGGCCGTCAGTGCCGCGCTGCCTCAGGCGTTCGCCGCCGACGCCATCCATATTCAGGCGCAGTCGCTGGGTCAGGCCTTGAGCCAGTTGGGCCAGCAAACGTCGTTGCAGGTTTTTTTCAGCCCGGCACTGGTCGCCGGCAAACAGGCCCCGGCGGTGGACGGCAACCTGTCCCCGGAACAGGCCCTGCGCCAATTGCTGCAAGGCAGCGGTCTGGAATATCAGATTGATGAAGGCTCGGTGAGCCTGACACCAGCGCCAACTGCCGCCACCAACGGACCGCTGGAACTGGGCGTGACCGACATCAAAGTGGTTGGCGACTGGCTCGGTGACGCCGATGCCGCCGTGGTGCAGAACCACCCTGGCGCCCGGACCGTGATCCGCCGCGAAGCGATGGTCGAGCAGGGTGCCATGAATGTCGGCGACGTGCTGCGTCGCGTGCCGGGTGTGCAAGTGCAAGATGCCAACGGCACCGGCGGCAGCGATATCGCCCTGAACGTCGGCGTGCGTGGCCTGACCTCGCGCTTGTCGCCGCGCTCCACGGTGTTGATCGATGGCGTACCGGCCGCGTTCGCCCCGTATGGCCAGCCGCAACTGTCGATGGCACCGATTTCCGCCGGCAACCTCGACAGCATCGACGTAGTGCGCGGCGCTGGTTCCGTACGTTACGGGCCGCAGAACGTCGGCGGCGTAATCAACTTTGTCACCCGCGCGATCCCGGAGAAAGCCACCGGTGAAATCGGCACCACCCTCGAAACCTCCGAGCACGGTGGCTGGAAGCACGTTGACACCGCGTTTGTCGGTGGTACAGCGGACAACGGCATGGGCGTCGCGCTGTTGTACACCGGGGTGAACGGCAACGGTTACCGCGAAAGCAACAACGGCAACGACATCGACGACGTGATCCTCAAGACCCACTGGGCGCCGACCGATGTTGACGATTTCAGCCTGAATTTCCACTACTACGACGCCAGCGCCGACATGCCCGGCGGCCTGACGCAGAAGCAGTACGACGCCAGCCCGTTCCAGTCCGTGCGCGACTACGACAACTTCACCGGGCGGCGCAAGGATGTCTCGTTCAAGTGGGCGCGGCAGATCGACGACCGTACTCAGGCTGAAGTGCTGACCTACTACACCGACAGCTTTCGTGGCAGCAACATCGCCGCTCGTGATCAGCAAACCCTCAGCTCTTATCCGCGGTCCTACTACACCTTGGGCATCGAGCCGCGGGTGTCGCATGTGTTTGATGTAGGCCCGACCACTCAGGAAGTCAGCGTCGGTTATCGCTACCTCAAGGAAGCGATGCACGAGCAGTCGAGCCGCGTGGCGCTGGTGAACAACCAACCGGTGATCACCCCGACGTCCGACGGCCATGTGTTCCAGGACCGTACCGGCGGCACTGAAGCCAACTCGGTGTACATCGATAACAAAATCGACGTCGGCAACTGGACCGTGACCCCGGGCGTTCGCTTCGAACACATCAGCACTGACTGGCACGACCGCGCCGTCCTCGACACCGCTGGCAAACGCGTTCCGGAGAAAAACCGCAGCATCGAAAGCAACGAACCGCTGCCAGCGCTGAGCGTGATGTATCACCTGTCCGACGCCTGGAAGCTGTTTGCCAACTACGAGACGTCGTTCGGCAGCCTGCAATATTTCCAGCTCGGCCAGGGCGGTTCGGGTGACAGCACGGCCAACGGCCTGAACCCGGAGAAGGCCAAGACTTACGAGCTCGGCACGCGCTACAACGATGACGTGTGGGGCGGGGAAGTGACGCTGTTCTACATCGACTTCGATGACGAACTGCAATACATCAGCAACGACGTGGGCTGGACCAACCTTGGCGCGACCAAGCACCAAGGCCTTGAAGCGTCGGTGCATTACGACCTGTCCGCGCTCGACCCACGGCTCGACGGCCTGACTGCCAACGCCGGTTTCACCTACACCCGTGCCACTTACGAAGGCGAGATTCCGGGCTTCAAGGGCCGTGATTTGCCATTCTATTCACGTCAGGTGGCCACGGTTGGCTTGCGTTACGACGTGAATCGCTGGACCTACAACATCGACGGTTTCGCCCAGTCCAAGCAGCGCTCGCCGGGCACCGGGGTAAACGCCGATGGCAGTTTCAACGGCAACTACATCACCGAAGGCACGGCGGATGGGCAGTACGGCGACATTCCGGGTTACGTGACCTGGAACGTACGTGGCGGTTATGACTTCGGGCCACAGGTGTCGAACCTGAAGCTGGGCGCGGGGGTGAAGAATGTCTTCGACAAGCAGTACTTCACGCGTTCCAGCGATAACAATTCGGGGATGTACGTGGGTGCGCCGCGCACGTTCTTTGTGCAGGCCAGCGTCGGTTTCTGATAGACCGCATCAGCTTCTTCGGGAGCAGGCTCGCTCCCACATGGATCACTGAGATCCTGTGGGAGCGAGCCTGCTCGCGATGCTTTTCAGACCTTCAGCACTTTTCCGCCAATGGCCACCGCCACCAGCAATACAGCCATCAACCCAAAGGCAAAGCTCAAACTGCTGCCATGGGCGACGAACCCGATCACTGCCGGGCCGGCGAGTATCCCTGCATAACCGAGGGTGGTGATGGCTGGCACAGCAATGCTTTGCGGCATGACGGTCTGTTTGCCCACTGCGGTGTACAGCACCGGCACAATGTTCGAACAACCCGCGCCGACCAGCGCATAACCCACCAGCGCCGCCTCCCAGGTCGGTGCGAATGTCGCCAGCGACAGGCCCACCGCAGCCGTCAGCCCACCAAACACAATCACTTTTGTCGCGCCCAAACGCCGGACAATCGCATCCCCTGTCAACCGCCCGGCGGTCATGGTCAGTGCAAACGCCGCATAACCCAGCCCGGCGTACGCCGTGTCGATTGCGCGCTCGGAGGTCAGGAAGACCGCGCTCCAGTCGAGCACCGCGCCTTCGGTGAGGAACACGATGAAGCACATCATGCCGATAAACAGCACGATGCCATGAGGCACTGCAAACGCCGGGCCGGAGCTTTCACTGCCGTAAGGCAGCAGATGCGGCGCGGCTTTAAGCAACGCCGCGATCAGCACCGCGATCACCACCAGCGTCGCGCCCAATGGCGAAATCCCGAGGCCAAGCAGGGCGCTGACGCCCGCCGCCCCGACAATCCCACCCAGGCTGAACAGGCCATGGAAACCCGACATCATGTTCTTGCCGCTGGCCCGCTCGACGATCACCGCTTGCAGGTTCACCGTCGAGTCCACCGTGCCCAACCCCGCGCCAAACATGAACAGCGTGGCAATCAACGCCGGAATCGACGACACCGTCGCCAACAGCGGCAGCGCCGCGCAGATCAGCAACACCCCGGCGCTTACCACGCGGCGGCAGCCGAAACGCGTGGCCAGCATCCCCGCTATCGGCATCGCCAGGATCGACCCTACCCCCAGGCACAACAGCAGCAAACCGAGCGTCCCTTCATCCATCCCGGCACGAGCCTTGGCGTAAGGCACCAGCGGCGCCCACGCAGCGATGCCGAGACCGGCGATGAAAAAAGCGACACGGGTGGACATCTGTTCCAGGCGTCCGGGAACAAATGAGAATTGGGCGTTGAGGTTGGTCATATCGATCCTTGGCAAAAAACGTCGCGTACCCAAGGGACAGTGATACGGCGTCGAGGTTCGATGACCGTTTATTCGAGAACGTGCAGCCGACATCCTACCTTCTTCCCCGTATCCCTGTAGGCGCTGCGGCACGCTGCGATCTTTTGATCTGTGTTTTTTATCAAGATCCGAATCAAAAGATCGCAGCGTGCCGCAGCTCCTAGAGGGGATTGCGGTTTACAGTGGAATTCTTCGTTAGCAGGGATTAAAAGTGATGACGCAGTTTTATGATGCGCGGGGCAATATTTATGGTGTGGTTTCGCCGGAGGCACTGCGCGAAGCGGGCGTTGATTTACCTGCCAGCGCGTGCGCATGCGCATCGTCGCGCCCGACGTGGAGCCACGCGGCAATCAAACTGTGCTGTGACTGGCCCGCAGGCGAGCGGCCACCCAACAGCAAATCCCACCGCAGCGACGGCCTGCTGATCGGCCCGTTCCAGACCTCGCCGCCGTTCGATGTGCTGATCGTCAACACCGACGGTACGCTCGCGGAACGCAGTGGCAACGGTCTGACGATATTTTCTCAGGCGCTGACCGAGCAGGAATTGATGCCGGAGGCGGGCGCATTGCTGCGCGTGCATCACGACAAGGGCGCAATGGTGGAAACTTCGGTGAAACCGGCTGAAGTCGACGGTATTCAAGGTTTCTGGCTTGACCTGGGTCAACCGCTATTCGGACCGGATTCGGTGGGCGCGCGGGCTGTTGAAAGCCTTCAGTTCAACGGTCGGGACGTGAGCCATGTCCAGCCCTTGGCGCAACTCGATCGTCACTGGACGCACAGCCAATTCGTACGCATCGGTAACCCACACTGCGTGACCCTGCTGACGGACGTCGCCGCGCTCCCGAGCAATCAGCAAATGCGCGAATCGCCATTGGCGCAAAACCTGACCCGTATCGCTTATGCCACTCCGAGCGGGGCCGGTCAGCCGTGCCCGGCCGGGGTCAATCTGCAGTGGGCGGCGCTGGAGTCTGTCGATCGCATTCACGCCCGAGTGTTCGAGCGCGGCGAAGGGCCGACGGCATCTTCCGGCACCAGTGCCAGTGCCGTGGCGTGCGCGGCCTGGCGTGTTGGCTGGATCACTGGCGGAAAAGTTCACGTGGTGATGCCCGGCGGCACTGCGCCTGTCCTTCTATTGGCGCAAGCGGGCGAGTTGAATGGCGTGCAACTGTTCGGTACGGCGCGACGGATAACGAACCGCTGATAAATCTCGATCAAAACCGCCCGACTGTGTCACTCGCCACTCCGCTGGTGAATGTGTTGTTCGGTCCCGATTGCCAGTAGATCGGCGAAGCGTTCTGTCCGCGTACTATGCACTTCCATTCGAGCTGCTGCCGTGCGGGGACTTCGATGCTCGTGCTCCAGCCGTTGCCGACGGAGTTCAGCGCAATCCCGTGCTGCGGGTCCCACGCGCCAAACTCCAATGACGAGCCGACGGCATAGACCCCTTCGCCCGCTTGCGGTTTGGCGTTGTCGCAACGGATGCTGACCTTGACCGCCGCCGCCGCCGCCGACTGCGCAGGCGTGCTCCAGATCCGGATGTCTCCGTTGTCCCAGTTCAGCACCGGGGCGCCCATGCCCTCGGGCAATTTTTGCAGGTCGGATTTGAGCGCGATCACCAATGATCCACGCGTGCCTGAGGTCGTAGCCACCAGCCCCGAATATTGACGATTGAAGAGGATCGGGGAGTCCGCCCTGATGCCGGCACTCTTGCGCAGTTTGATCAATTGGCGGATGAGCTGATCGCGCTGCCAATCGTACATGTGCGGCCAGTACACCGTCGGTGTTCCTGGACTGCTGAGGATAAACGCGTAAGCCAGATTGACTTGCGCATCGGGTAGAGCCCAATGATGTTGGCCACCGTTGATGCCGGGCGAATAGCCGGTGTCATGATTGTCGACGAACGTTACCGCGATCTCGCGCCAGGCAGGATTCGGATTGCCGTTCAAGCCTTCGCGCCATTCGGCGAGTGATCCATTTTGCATGCGTTCCTTCAGGGCAAAATCGAACACTGCGCAATGCGAGCGATCAGACCAGTCCTTGAGAACGTCCTGCCAACTGGCGCTGTGTCGCCAATCACCCTGAGGATATTCGGCGGGGCCTTTCCAGTTTTCCCCGACGCAAAATTGCTGGTTGCCAAACGCGTTCATCCAACGGTCTACCGTCTCTGGCGCGTAACCCCGAACGAAGTCAAAGCGCAGCCCATGGGCGCCATAGTTATCGCGCAGATTGATAAATTCCTGTTTGAACGCATTGAATACAGTGGGATTCGCGGTATTCAGATCTGCCGCACCGTCCATGAACGCATCGCCCTCATCACATTGAAGGCAGTCATGGCGCCATTCCTCGCTCCCTCTCGGGAAAAGCGAAGCGCTCGCCTTGCCATCATTCATGTGGTTAGGGACCACGTCGTACACGACTTTGACCCCGGCGGCGTTGAGTGCTGTTGCCGCCTGTTTCAGTTGCTGATCGCTGCCATAACGGTTGTTTTTGTCGAAGCTGCTCCAGAAGTAGCCTTCACCACCGCCGCTGCTCTGCGCGCTGCTCCAACTGGAGGTGTCGGTCCAGGCCGGTGGCAACCAGATGAGCGTGAACCCGTCGCTGCCGATCGTTTCAGCCTTTTGCAGAAGTACCGAATCCCACAGTATTGGATTGCGACTGGAGTTCCAGTGGAACCCTTGCAACATGATCTCTTCGCCGCTGCCATTGCGCACGGCAGCGTTTGCGCAAAACGTCACGGTGAAGGTCAGGCAAAGGAAAAGCTGCTTGAGCAATGAAATCACGTTCATGGTCGTCCTCTCCGGATCTATCGATCCCAAGAGGACACTGTGTATCTGTACGCGCAGCATGTCGCCTGTCAGATCTGACAGGGTTGCTCGACTATTTGGCGATAAGATTCGCGCCAACCATACCCGTAATACGCTTGAATGCTGTTGATTCAGTCGACGTTACGCGACGGCGACTTGCTTGCTTCAAACGAACTGCACCACCGGCATCTGCCGCTTCATCAACACCTCACCCCCGCGAATCGAATACAGCGGCAAGCCCTGGCTACGAATAACCTCGTAATCACTGTCCGCCGACAGAATCAACAAATTCGCCGGCCGCCCAGCCTCCAGTCCATAACGATCGCCCAGGGCCATGGCCTTGGCACTGTTATCAGTCACCAGGTCCAGCGCACTTTGCAGATTGCGATAACCGAGCATATGGCAAATGTGCAGTCCCGCTTCGAGCACCCGCAGGATGTTGCCATTGCCCAGCGGATACCACGGGTCAACGATCGAATCCTGACCGAAACACACGTTCATCCCCGCTTCGAGCAACTCATTCACTCGGGTCACACCACGGCGTTTCGGGAAGTTGTCGAAGCGTCCTTGCAGGTGAATGCTTTCAGTGGGGCACGACACGAAACTGATCCCCGAGTGGCCGAGCAAGCGGAACAGCTTGGCGCAGTAAGCGTTGTCGTAAGAGCCCATCGCCGTGGTGTGGCTGGCGGTAACCCGCGAACCCATGTCGCGACTGCGGGCTTCTTCGGCCAGCACTTCGAGGAAGCGTGAGTGCGGGTCGTCGGTTTCATCGCAATGCACGTCCACCAGGCAACCGGTGCGCTCGGCCAGGTCCATCAGAAACTTCACCGAACTGACGCCCTGGTCCCGGGTGTACTCGAAATGCGGAATGCCGCCGACCACATCGGCGCCCATGCGGATGGCTTCTTCCATCAGCTCCCGGCCGTTGCGGTACGACTCGATGCCTTCCTGGGGGAACGCAACGATTTGCAGGTCGATCAGGTGACGGCTTTCCTCACGCACTTCGAGCATCGCCTTGAGCGCGGTCAAGGTCGGGTCGGTGACATCGACGTGGGTGCGCACATGCTGGATGCCGTGGGCGGCCAGGGTCTGGATGGTTTTCTTGGCGCGGGTCTTGGTGTCTTCCAGGGTGATGGTGGCTTTGCGCTCGCCCCAGCACTCGATGCCTTCGAACAGCGTGCCGCTCATGTTCCAGCGCGGCTCGCCGGCGGTTAGGGTCGCGTCGAGGTGAATGTGTGGCTCGACGAAGGGCGGCACCACCAGGTTGCCACCGGCGTCGAGGTCGCCGGGCCCCAGGGTCGGGGCTTCGGTCTGGCGGGCGATGTTGTGAATCAGCCCGTTCTCCAGGTGCAATTCGTGCAAACCTTCCTGGTTGCGCAAGCGAGCGTTGATGATGTGCATCAGGCAAATCCTTTTTTATAGGTCTTGTAGTGGCGCGGCTGCGCTGCGAGCGCCCAGCACGCCGGTCAATATCACATACGTTAGCGCGCCAGCGGCAATGCCTACCAGCGGTGCGACCCACGGCGAGCTGAACGCGGCCACCGTCCCGACCGCATAAGCGCTCAGTCCGGGCCAGTTGAACGCCGGCAGCCGGGCGTCGGCCAGCCGTGGATACTGGCCGCGATAACGGAAGAAAAAGTCCGCCATGATCACCCCGCCAATCGGTGGAATCACGGTGCCCAGCAGAATCAGGTAAGGCACCAGCATGTCGTACATGCCCAGCAGCGCGAGCAGCGTGCCGATCACCGCGCCGGCCAGGGTTACGGTTTTGCGCCGACCGGTGCGCAGCAAATTGCACCCGGCGACGGCGAAGTTGTAGATGGTGTTGTCCTGGGTGCTCCAGATATTGAGCAGCAACATCGCCATCGCCGCCATGGCGAAACCTTGCAGCAACAGCACTTCGACCACGTCCGGTTGCTGATAGACGATCGCCCCGTAGGCGCCGATCAGCACCATCAAGCCGTTGCCAACGAAGAAACCGATCAGGCTTGCCAGCACCGCGACCCGGGCTGAGCGCGAGAACCGCGTCCAGTTCGTCGCTTGGGTGGCGCCACTGACAAAGGTGCCGAACACCAGCGTAATGGCCGTCGACCAGTCCAGCGTTTCGGTCGGCACCACGGCGAGTAAACCGTCTAGCCCACCGACCTTCAGCGTGGCGACCCACATTGAAAGCATCAGCAGCAACATCATCGCCGGCACCGCGATATACGACAGAATCTCCAGCCCGCGATAACCGACATAGGCCGTGGCGCAGAACAGCAAGCCGAACAGCACCATCAGCCCGAGCACCGTGCCTTGGTCCAGTTCGAAATATTTGCCCAGCACCACCGCGGCAGTGGCCGTACCCCAGGCGTACCAGCCGATCTGGGTGAACCCGAGAATCAGGTCGCTGAGCTTGCTGCCGACTTCGCCGAAGCAGAAACGCCCCATCAGTGCCGAGTTGAGGCCGCTCTTGAAGGCGATGTAGCCGAGGCCGGCGGCGTAGATCCCCAGCAACAGATTGCCGACGACAATCACCGCCATCATCTCGCCGAAACTGAACGCCACGCCGAGCTTGCCGCCGGCAAACATGGTCGCGGTGAAAAAGGTGAAACCCAGCAACACCATCGCCGTGGAGGCGAAGCCTTTGCGGGCGTGCATCGGGACTTCGCTGAGGGGGTAATCGTTACCCGGATCGTTCTGCGTCATGTGGCGTTCCTTGCTGAATGAGAGAGACGCGCAGCGGGTCGCAGTGGTCGTGCCAAGCGGGGGATGGCGTTGTTATGTATAGACGAGGTTGCGCAATTGGCCCGTTGCGGGCGAGAAAGCGGTGCGCCTGACGGAACACAAGACCCATGTGGGAGCGGGCTTGCTCGCGAAAGCGGCGTGTCAGTCAACATTGATGTTGAATGTGCGAGCCTCTTCGCGAGCAAGCCCGCTCCCACAGGGGATTCGGTTTACTCAGGGGGAATCGTGTAGAGGCAAAAACCGCAGCAGCGCCGCGACGATCGCTTCCGGCGCATCTTCTTGCACCAAATGCCCTGCATTTGGAATCGCCTGAAACCGTGCCCCCGGAATCATCCGGTGCAACGCCCGCCCGCGCTCAATGGGAATCCACTGATCATCCTCACCCCACAAAATCTGTACCGGGCACCGAATCGTCGGGTACAGCCCTTCAGCCTCACGGGTGTAATGCTCGTCCATCTGCGCAATCTGCCGGTAGAACGCCGCTTGCCCCGGTTCCCCAAGCCATGGCTGCACATACGGCGCCAGTTCATGGTCGGGAATCTCGCGCTTGATCGCCCCACGAATGTAAGTCGACACGATGGCTCGCTGGATGTAATCAGGCAGCCCGCTGAATGCCGCCTCATGCTGACGCACATGCTGCACAAACGGCGAACCCCATGGCGTCAGCGCCACCGGGTCGATCAGGGTCAGGCTGCGGTAGTTTTTGCCGTTGAGCAGATGGGCGCGCAGGGCCGTGGCGCCACCGAAATCGTGGGCCACCACGTCCGGGCTATCCAGGCCCCAATGCGCGAGCAATTGCGCCAATAGCTCGTTTTGCACGCCGAGAGACACGTCGCTGTCAGGCTGTTCGGATTGCCCGTAGCCCAACAGATCAAAGTAATACACCCGATGCGTGGCGATGAAGTGCGGCGCGATCCTGTGCCACACGTAAGAGGAGAAGGGCGTGCCATGCACGAACACCAACGGCGGGCCGTCACCCCGTACGGCGTATCGAACGGAGTGCCTGTTGAAGCGATAGGTCTGAGCCAGCGACCAGTCAGCCATGCCAGTGTCCTCTTGGCGGTAACAAGCCAAAAAGCATAGGCATAAAAAAACAGCCGTGAAGGCTGTTCTCTGGCAAATCACTGTTTCCTTGTGGGAGCGAGCCTGCTCGCGAAGAGGGCGTCTCAGTCGATATCAATGTCGGCTGATAAACCGCTTTCGCGAGCAGGCTCGCTCCCACAGGGAATTGGCGGTGTCTTGGGTTACTCGCCGTGATAGATGCAACCGCTGGTGCACGTCTCGTGGATGCGAATCGCGCTGAGTTCCGGCAGCAGTGGCTTCAACTCAGTCCAGATCCACTTGGCCAGCACTTCACTGGTCGGGTTTTCCAGACCGGGAATATCGTTCAGGTAGTTGTGATCCAGGCGCTCGTAGAGCGGCTTGAAGATCGCCTTGATTTCCGAGAAGTCGCGGATCCAGCCAGTGTGCGGATCGAGGTCGCCGCTCAAGTGGATCGCCACTTTGAATGAGTGACCGTGCAGGCGACCGCACTTGTGGCCGTCCGGCACGTGGGGCAGGCGGTGGGCGGATTCGAAAGTAAACTCTTTGAAGATTTCCACAGTGATTTTCAGCTCTGTCAGGTGGCGATCGCCGCGGCGATGTGGGCAGGCGGCGAGTTTACCAGAGCTCTGGGCAAAACACTGACTAACTGACTAAAGGGTCAGCAAGCGCTCGCCAAGGCGACCGCTGGCGGCCAACTCCAGGAACTCATCGCCCATCCGGCGGCTTTCATCCATTGCTGCACGCCAGTATTTCTGCCGGCTCGGGGCATCGCCCATGAAGCGCTTGAAGTCATTGCGGTCCGGCAGTTTGCCGTAAGGCAAGCGCGCCAGGTAATCCTTCGATGGCGCCAGCAGCAGAACATCTTGCAAGCGCAACGAGCAGCCACGGCGCCACGGCAGGGTCTTGTCGAACCAACCGGGAATGACCCGATCAGTGAAGTGCGGATAAAGCACGATGTCGTTGCCGCTGTAGGGCAGGTCGAGGTGATAGTCCAGCAGACCGCCGTCGCGGAAGGTTCCGGCGCCGGCACCCGGCAAGTCGCGCACGCCTTCCATGACCATCGGTATCGAGCCCGACGCGAGCAAAGCCTGGCGCAGGTTGCCGGCATTCAGCGCGACGAAGCGCGACGGGAAATCAGTCAGCGCATTGACCGGCGGTGCGAGGCGCGGGTCGTGGATGATCAGCCGTTCGAAATGCCGCGACAACCGCGCGCGACCCCGTAAGTTGTCGGCGATCACCGACGACAGCCCCAGCCCCAGGCGGCCACGATGATCGTGGGCGAGCAGGCCGTGGCTTTTGACCACCATGATGTTCAGTCGGTAATGGGTGTTGTCCAGAATCGCGGCATCGCGACCATCCAACAGGTCATCGAGCATGCGCCGCGAGCTCTGGCTGATCTGCGCCATGGTCACGCCCTTGTCGAAATTCTGCTCGGTGTACAGTTGACCGAGACGCCGAATGCCTTCGGCGGCGTCTGGCAGACAGGCGCTGGCGAACCGCCAGGAACCCACCGAGGCACCGATCAGCGAACGCTCTCGCGGTGCCGCCGGTAGCCATTCGCCGAACAACGCCAGGTCCAGACCTTGAATCCCCAATGCCTTGGGACCACCGGCCGCCCCCGGCAACGTGCCCACGTCGGCGGCGCTCAACCCGTTTTCACGAATGCGTGCAAAGGCCCGCGGGCCGGCCTTGAGGGTCAGGGAGGGGAACTTGATGTGGATAGCGGTCATACCGGTCTCGATATCGGGCAAGCCAAGAATTATAGACATGCACAGTCATTGTGGGAGCGGGCTTGCTCGCGAATGCGGTGTATCAGTCGGTGTTTATGTGGCTGACACACCGCATTCGCGAGCAAGCCCGCTCCCACAGGTTTTGTGCAAGGCACTGGTGTCGCGTTGTCATGACCAATGATGGCAATTCAGTTTCAGTTAAGTTCACCCCGCTAAGGTGCGCCCCGTAGGCAACACATAAAAAAATACGGAGACACCCATGAAAACCCTGACTGCCCTGTCCATCGCATCCATCATCGGCATGACCGCCAGCCTCGCTCACGCCCGTGACCTCGGTCCCGACGAAGCCCTGAGGCTGCGCGACGCTGGTACCATTGTGTCTTTCGAGAAGCTCAACGCCACCGCACTGACCAAACACCCGGGTTCCACCATCACCCAAACCGAGCTGGAAGAAGAGTACGGCAAGTACGTCTACCAAGTGGAGCTGCGCGACCCGCAGGGCATTGAGTGGGACCTGGAATTAGACGCTGTCAGCGGGCAGGTTCTCAAGGATCATCAGGATACGTAATGAAGGTGCTTTCATTTTCATGCATGGCGCTGCTGCTTCTGGCGTTTTGCTCGGTCGTCATGGCCCGCGACCTGGATCAGGACGAAGCCCTGCGCTTGCGTCAGCAGGGCGTGATCCTGCCGCTGGAGCAACTGCTGCAGCAGGCGCTGGACCGCTATCCCGGTTCCAGACTGCTGGAAGCCGAGCTGGAAGAAAAACACGACGTCTACATTTATGAAGTCGAGTTGCTGACCGCCGACGGCGTGGTTCGCGAGCTGGACATCGAGGCCGCCACAGGCCGTTTACTGAAAGACAAGGAAGATTGATCGATGCGTTTGCTCCTGGTGGAAGATCACGTGCCCCTGGCCGACGAATTGATGGCCGGCCTCAACCGCCAGGGTTACGCCGTCGACTGGCTGGCCGACGGACGCGACGCGGTCTACCAGGGCAGCAGCGAACCCTATGACCTGATCATTCTTGACCTCGGCCTGCCGGGGATGCCCGGGCTTGAAGTGCTGAGCCAATGGCGGGCCGGCGGCTTGTCGACGCCAGTGCTGATCCTCACTGCACGCGACTCCTGGGCCGAGCGGATTGAAGGCCTCAAGGCTGGTGCCGACGATTACCTGAGCAAACCCTTTCACCCGGAAGAGCTGCACCTGCGAGTCCAGGCCTTGCTGCGGCGTTCCCACGGCCAGGCCAACCAGCCGACACTCAAGGCTGCCGGGCTGCACCTGGATGAAGGTCGCCAGTGCGTAACCCGCGACGGCGCCGACATTCAGCTCACCGCCGCTGAATTCCGACTGCTGCGCTATTTCATGCTGCACCCGGAGCAGATCCTTTCCAAAAGCCACCTCGCCGAACACCTCTACGACGGTGAAACCGAGCGCGACTCCAATGTGCTCGAAGTCCACGTCAACCACCTGCGGCGCAAGCTTGGGCGCAGCGTGATCGAAACCCGTCGCGGCCAGGGTTATCTGTTCGGCGGGCAAGCCCAGTGAGGTCGATCCAGCGCCGCTTGAGCCTGGGGCTGATCAGCGTAATGGTGATCGTCGGCCTGGTGCTGGCGCAAACCAGTTTGTGGTGTTTCGAACTGGGCTTGCAGAGCTACCTCGAAGCCGGGCTGCGCAACGACAGTGAAAACCTGTTGGCCGCGTTGGTGCGCGGCCCTCAGGGGCTGCAACTGGATGAGCGACACCTGGCGCCGGCCTACCAGCGGCCTTTTTCCGGGCATTACTTCCGTATCGATTTCGCCGACAGCCATTGGCGCTCCCGCTCATTGTGGGATCAGGAACTGCCTCGCCTGGAGAGTCCCGGGCTGGAAAGTAACCTGCAATTGGGCCCGGAGGGGCAGCAGTTGCTGGTGCTGCGCTCGGACTATCGGCGGTTGGGTCTGTCGATTTCCATCAGCGTCGCGCAGGATTACACGCCGGTGCGCGAGAGCTTTTTGCGCATGCAACAGGTCGGGCTCGGGCTCGGGTTGGCGGGGTTGCTGCTGATTTTGCTGCTGCAACGGATCACTGTGCGCCGCGCCTTGCGTCCACTGGAAAAGGCCCGCGAACAAATCGCCCAGTTGCAACAGGGCCAGCGCTCGCAACTCGATGATCAGGTGCCGGTAGAGCTGGAGCCGCTGGTGGCGCAGATCAACCATCTACTGGCCCATACCGAAGACAGCCTCAAGCGCTCGCGTAATGCTCTGGGCAACCTCGGCCACGCCTTGAAAACCCCGTTGGCGGTGTTGCTCAGCCTGGCCTCCAGCGAAAAACTCGACGACCATCCGGAACTGCGCAAGGTCTTCCAGCAACAGCTTGAGCAGGTCCAGCAACGCTTGAATCGCGAACTCAACCGCGCTCGATTGTCCGGCGATGCGCTACCGGGGGCGTTGTTTGATTGCGATGCCGAGTTGCCGGGGTTATTGGCCACGTTGAACATGATTCACGGCGAACACCTCGACCTGAGCTACCGGGCACCGGCCGGTTTGCAGTTGCCGTGGGATCGTGAAGACTTGCTGGAACTGCTTGGCAATCTATTGGATAACGCCTGCAAATGGGCGGATGCCGAGGTTCGCTTGAGCGTGATTGAGCGTACGGACGGTTTTGCCCTGAGCGTGGAAGACGATGGGCCGGGGATTCCCGAAGACCAGCGCGCTCAGGTGTTCAGTCGCGGGATGCGGCTGGATGAACAGACTGACGGGCATGGCTTGGGGTTGGGGATTGTGCGCGACATCGTCGACACCTGGGGCGGGAAGTTGCTGTTGCAGGAGAGTGAGTGGGGCGGGTTGAAGGTCGCCATCGAACTCCCTAAACGCTGACACCGCTCTAAAGCCTGCTGAATCTCTCGTGGGAGCAGGCTTGCTCGCGAAGGCGGTGTATCAGCCGACATCTCTGTTAACTGATAGACCGCCTTCGCGAGTAAGCCCGCTCCCACATTTTGATTTCCGGTGGATGCAGAATTCGCGTCAGACGCGAAACTGATCCATCAAGCTCTGCTGCTGGTTCGCCAGGCTATTGAGTGACTGACTCACCCGCGCCGATTCATTCGCCTGCCCCGACAACGACTCGGTCACGTCACGAATGGTCGCCACGTTGTTGTTGATCTCCTCGGCCACCGCGCTCTGTTCTTCCGCCGCGCTGGCGATTTGCAGGTTCATGTCGGTAATCACCGTCACCGCGTCGCCAATCTGGCGCAGCGCGGTCACCGCCTGGCTGACTTGCTCGACGCTGCTCTGAGCCTGGCGATGACTGTTGTTCATCGAGCCCACCACGTCCTGGGTGCCGCTCTGCAATTGCTCGATCACCTGACGGGTTTCCTCGACCGATTCCTGAGTGCGCCGCGCCAGGTTGCGCACTTCATCGGCCACCACGGCAAAGCCGCGTCCGGCTTCACCGGCACGGGCCGCTTCGATCGCGGCGTTGAGGGCCAGCAGGTTGGTTTGCTCGGCGATGGCACGAATCACTTCCAGCACCGAACCGATTTTCTCGCTGTTCGCCGCCAGGCCTTCGACTTGCACCATCGCCGTGCTCATGTCAGCGGCAAGGTTATCGATGCTGGTGGTGGTGCGGTCGATCACGGTCAAGCCCTGACGGGTTGCCTGATCGGCATCGCGTGCTGCGTGAGCGGCCTGGGCGGCGCTGCGGGCAACGTCCTGGGCGGTGGCGCTCATTTCGTGAGAGGCGGTCGCCACCTGATCGACCTGGCGGTATTGCTGCTCCATGCCGGCGCTGGTCTGGGTAGCGATGGCAGACGATTGATCCGCCGTGCTGCGCGCGTCCTGCACCGAGCGTTTCACTTCGGCGATGATGGGTTGCAGCTTGTCGAGGAAGCGGTTGAACCAACCAGCCAACTGCCCCAGTTCATCCTTCTTGTCGTAGGCCAGGCGCCGGGTCAAATCACCTTCGCCGCTAGCGATGTCTTCGAGCATATGAGCCACGCCGAGGATCGGCTTGGTTACGCTGCGGGCCATCAACCACACCAGCAACAGACCGATCAGCGCGGCCAGTACGCCGAGGCTGAGTTCGACCAGCGTGCCGCGCGTGTTGCTTTCATCGAGTTGTTTTTTCAGCGCCTCGGCCGGGCCCACCAAGACTTTCTCCGGCACGTCGAGCAACACGCCCCACGGTTTACCGCCGGGAATCGGCAGGAACGGCGACAGCACTTTCAGTTGCTCATTGCTGTGCAGGCTGGTGGTTTTGTTGCTGGTGCCCAGCAGGCGAATCAGCTCGGCGCCGTTGGTCTTGTCGACGGCGTCCAGGCGTTGGCTGAGTTTGCTGGCGTCAGGGCTGTAGCCGGCGAGCAAACCGACAGGGCTGAGGATGCTGACGCTGGTCTGGCCGTCATAGAGCTTTTTACTCGCGCCCAGGCTGATCGCTTGCAGGCTATTAAGGTTGATGTCCACCGACAACGAGGCGATGACTTTGCCGTTGACCATCAGCGGGAAAACGATGCTGGTCATCAGCACGTTCTGGCCGTCGATCACATAGAAGTAGGGTTCGATCACGCACGGCTTGAGCGTGGTGCGCGGGCAGGTGAACCAAGCGTTGGCCGCCTCGCCGCTGGGGCCGGTGCTGGTGTCGGCCATGTCGCTTTCGGGCAGCGACATCGACGTCAGCTTGCCTGGCGTCGGTTGCGACCAGTACAGGGCAAAACGGCCCTTGTCGTTACTGCCCAACTCAGCTTGGCCGGCGAACAGTTCGTCCTTACCGTCCAGCGCATTGGCTTCGAATACCAGGGATAGGCCGAGCAGTTCCGGGTTGGCTTGCAGTGCCGATTTGACCTGGCGGGTCAGGTCTTCGCGCAGGTCGAAGGCATCGAGAAAGCGCTTCTCGGCCTGCTCGCGCAGGAACAGCACTTGGCGCGAAAAACCGTGGCCGTATTGATAGGCGTCCATGAACTGCTGACGAATGTTCAGCGCCTGGTTTTCACCCTGGGACTCGATCCGCGCCTGGGCGGATTCGGTGAGCATCTCCATGCTCGACGCTTTCACCAGCGCAGAGCTGTGCTCCATGCGATACAGCGAAAGACCCACCAACAGGGTCACGACGCCGGCCAGGCACAACCCGGCCAGCAGGGTGATTTTCCATTGGATGGAGAGTTGTCTGAGCGACATGGGAACGTCCTTTTATTCGATATTTATCTGAGACTTTGCACTGTAACGGCCGCGGATTGGCTTTCTTTATGCTGGAAACACAATATGGCGAATTGCCGCATGTTGTGGCTGCAGACCTGTGGCGAGGGGATTTATCCCCGTTCGGCTGCGCAGCAGTCGCAAATCCTGTTAATGCATTTCATCTGGAAGATCGCATGGGGCGGCTTCGCCACCCAACGGGGATAAATCCCCTCGCCACAGAGATTGTGCCTGGCCCTGGATGGTGGGCAGTTGTTTTGACACCGGCGCCACTCTGCGGCACAGTGCGCGCCCTTCTAATAAGACCCTCTTTGCAAATCCGCCGGTACTCCGTTGGCGGACTCATCCTGTCTGGCGGTGATTTTTCCACCGCAGTGTTTTTGAGGTAGTGAAATGAATGCTGTAATTGCCGCGGTTGGCGTCATGCTGGTGCTCAGCCTGTCCCGCGTGCACGTAGTGATCGCGCTGATCGTCGGCGCACTGGTGGGTGGTTTGACCGGTGGTCTGGGCATCGACGCGACACTTAAAGCGTTCAACAGTGGCCTGGGCAATGGGGCGACGGTGGCCTTGTCTTACGCCTTGCTCGGCGCGTTCGCGGTGGCGATTGCCAAGTCCGGCCTGGCTCATGCGCTGGCGGACAAGGCCTTGCTGATGGTCGACCGCCAGCACGCCAGCGGTGGCCGGCAGGTCAAGTGGCTGCTGATCGGCTTGCTGTGGGTGGTGGCCATTGCTTCCCAAAACATTCTGCCGATACATATCGCCTTTATTCCGTTGCTGGTGCCGCCGCTTTTATATGTGCTGACCAAACTGCAACTGGACCGCCGCTTGATCGCCTGCGTCATGACCTTCGGCCTGATCACGCCATACATGGTGTTTCCGGTGGGTTTCGGCAATATCTTCCTGAACCAGATTCTGCTGGCCAACGTCAGCAAAAGTGGCGTCGACATCAGCCAGATCAACGTCATGCACGCCATGGCGATCCCGGCGATGGGCATGGTCTTCGGCCTGTTGGTGGCGGTGTTTTTCAGCTACCGCAAAAAACGCGTCTACGACCTGGCGAAGATCGAGCAGGTCGAGCAGGTAACCGTCGCGTACAACCCGATGACCCTGGGCATCGCGGGGCTGGCGATTGCCGCAGCGTTCATCATTCAGTTGCTGCTGGATTCGATGATCATCGGCGCACTGGCAGGGTTTCTGATTTTCTCGGCGTCGGGGATTGTAAAGTGGCGTGAAACCGACGACCTGTTCACCGAAGGCATGAAGATGATGGCGATGATCGGCTTCATCATGATCGCCGCCTCAGGGTTTGCCGAAGTGCTCAAGGCCACGGGGCAAGTGCGCACGCTAGTGGAAAGCGCGGCGGCGTGGATCGACCACAGCAAGGCCATCGGTGCGTTGCTGATGCTGTTGGTGGGGTTGATGGTCACCATCGGCATCGGTTCGTCGTTCTCCACCGTGCCGATCCTGGCGGCGATCTTCGTGCCGCTGTGCGTGCAATTGGGCTTCAGCCCGATGGCGATCGTTTGCATCGTCGGCACTGCCGGCGCCTTGGGCGACACCGGTTCGCCGGCCTCGGACTCGACGTTGGGCCCGACCTCCGGTTTGAACATCGACGGCCAGCATCACCACATCTGGGACACCGTGGTCCCGACGTTCCTGCATTACAACCTGCCGTTGCTGGCGTTTGGCTGGGTGGCGGCGATGGTTCTGTAACACCACCGATCCCTTGTAGGCGCATGGCTTGCCAGCGAAGGCGTCAACGAGATCGCCTTCGCCGGCAAGCCGCGCTCCTACAGTTCGTTGGCTGCTGGTTTGCAGGTTTGTCGGGGCGATGGCGTTGAGCCTGCCCTTGTAGGAGCATGGCTTGCCAGCGAAGACGTCAGTGCGACCGCCTTCGCTGGCAAGCCGCGCTCCTACAGTTCGTTGGCTGCTGGTTTGCAGGTTTGTCGGGGCGATGGCGTTGAGCCTGCCCTTGTAGGAGCATGGCTTGCCAGCGAAGGCGTCAGTGCGATCGCCTTCGCCGGCAAGCCGTGCTCCTACAGTTCGTTGGCTGCTGGTTTGCAGGTTTGTCGGGGCGATGGCGTTGAGCCTGCCCTTGTAGGAGCATGGCTTGCCAGCGAAGACGTCAGTGCGACCGCCTTCGCCGGCAAGCCGTGCTCCTACAGTTTTGGTTTTGCGTGCCGTTAAAGCCTTTAACCACGCCAATAAAATCAAAAGAGCGAACCGTCATGCGCATGAGCCTGAAGGCTAAAGTCCTGTCCCTTGCCGTTCTCCCGGTATTGCTCTTTGCATTGGTCATCAGCCTGACCACGCTGTTCATTCTTCAGGAACAGGCGCGCAAGGAAGTCGAGGAGACTCGCCAAAGCCTGCTCAACGACGCCAAAGCCACCCTGCAAAGTTACGTGGCCGTGGCCATGACCGCGATCAAACCGCTTTACGACGCTGCGGCCCCCGGCGATGACGCGGCGCGAGCCCAGGTGGTCAAATTGCTGTCGAGCATCAGCTACGGCAAGGAAGGCTACTTCTTTGGCTACGACTCCAACACCGTGCGCCTGTTCAAGGCCAACAGCTCTGAAGGCGTGGGCCAGAGCTTCAAGGACAACCGCGACCCGAACGGCGTCTACGTCAACCGCGACCTGGTGAAGGTCGCGAAGGACGGCACCCACTATCTGCAATACAGCTCGCCGCTGCCAGGCAACGCGCAGGTGCTGGTGCCGAAACTGGGCTACACCGAATACCTGCCCAAGTGGGACATGGCGGTCGGCACCTCGGTTAACCTGGACGGCATCGAAGCCCAGGTTGCACTGGTCCAGGCTAAAGTTACCGAACGAATGGAAGGCGTGGTGCTGAGCATCGTCGGGATTGCGGTCATCGTGCTGTTGGTCATCGCTGCTGCCGGGATGTTGTTGGCCAACGCGATTCTGCGCCCACTGAACCTGATGAAAGCCAACCTCGATGACATCGCGGCGGGTGAGGGCGACCTGACTCGCCGCCTGACCATCACCAGCGACGACGAACTCGGTCAACTGGCCGGCTCGTTCAACCGTTTCGTCGACAAAATCCACAGCCTGGTGCGTCAGATCACCGAAATGACCTCGCAACTGACCGGGCTGGTGAATCAGGTCTCCGATCAGGCCCAGCGCTCGGATCAGGCTATGGAGCGTCAGCGTCACGAGACTGACCAAGTCGCGACGGCAATCAACGAAATGTCCGCTGCCGCGCAAGAAGTGGCGAAAAGTGCACAAAACGCGGCGGTCGCCGCCCAGCAGACCGACGCCGAAGGCCAGGCCGCCAAGCGGGTCGTGGCCGGCAGCATCGTGAAAATTCATGCATTGGTGGATGACATCCGCAGCAGTGGCGTGTCCCTCGACAGCCTGCAAAAAGACGTGTCGTCGATTGTCAGCGTGCTCGGAGTAATCCGCTCGATTGCCGAACAGACCAACCTGCTGGCCCTCAACGCCGCCATCGAAGCCGCCCGCGCCGGTGAGGCCGGTCGTGGCTTTGCGGTGGTGGCGGACGAAGTGCGGGCGCTGGCCAGTCGTACGCAAATCAGCACCCAGGAAATCCAGGGCATGATCGACCGCTTGCAGGCCGGCACCCAGTCGGCGGTGGAAGCGATGCGCCGTTCCAGCGAGGCCGGCGACGGCACTTCGGCCCAGGCCAACGAGGCCGGTGCTTCGCTGGACACCATGGCGCAGTTGATCGGCACCATCAACTCGATGAACGCCCAGATCGCCAGCGCCGCTGAAGAACAGACGGCGGTGGCGGAAGAGATCAACCGCAGCGTGCATCAGATTGCCGTGGCGGTGGACAGCGTGGCGGATGAAACTCAGCTGGGTGCGCAGACTTCTCGGAGCCTGGCGGATCTGGGGCAGCGTCTCGGTAAATTGGTTGGTCAGTTCCGGATCTGACGCGATCTGGAGCCCGCAACACAACCCTGTGGGAGCGAGCCTGCTCGCGAAAGCTGTGTGTCTGCCGCCAATGTGATATCAGGCATAGCGCATTCGCGAGCAGGCTCGCTTGTATGTTTAGACTTGAAGGGGTGGGCGATTTACGGTCTGTCCCAGTAGGGAATTTCGCCGAAGCATTCGATGAAGAAATCAATCACCGTCCTGACCTTCACCGATAGCCTTCGGCTACCTGGCCACAACACCGCAATCTGTTGCGGTTCAAGGCTGTTGGATACTTGATACTCCTCAAGCACCGGCACCAGCGTCCCCTCGCGCACGGCTTCGCCGATCAGCCATGACGGAAACATCACCAGCCCCAGCCCCTGTTCGGCGGCTTGGGTCAGGGTGTCGGCGTGGTTGCCGGTGATCGGTCCTTTGACCGAGTAGGGCGTCCAGTCCTGCTGATCCCGCCGGAAAAACCAGCGTTGCAAGCCGGCCACGCCTTTGTAGGCCAGGCAATGATGGGCGGCGAGGTCTTCCGGGTGTTGCGGGACGCCGTGGCGTTTTAAGTACGCCGGGCTCGCTGCGACTTGAAACCGATGCGGCGCCAGAATCCGCGCTTGCATGCTTGAATCGTGCAGCGGGCCGATACGGAACAACAGGTCGGCGCCTTCCTGCAACGGGTCGACGTAGCTGTCAGTCTGCTGGATATCCAGTTGCAGCTTCGGGTAGCGCTCGCAGAGTTGCCCCAGCCACGGCGTCAGGTGCCGCTGGCCAAACACCACCGGGGCGTTGATCCGCACCAGGCCGCTGGGTTCGCTTTGCTGTTCTTGCAGGGCTTGTTCGGCTTCTTCCAGTTGCACAAGCACCAGCCGCGCGTGATGCCCGAGCATGCGCCCGGCTTCGGTCGGCGTGACGGCGCGGGTGTGGCGGTAAAGCAATTGCTGGTTCAGGGCGTGTTCCATCAACTGGATTTGCCGAGAAATCGAAGAGGGCGCCAAGCCCTCACGGCGGGCGACTTCGGAAAAGCTGCCGTGGTCGAGCACCGCGACGAATAGCCGAAGTGCCTTGAATCCCAGCTCGTTGAGGCCGTGCATGGTGAGTCCTGCTGTGCGAGTTGCGCAAAAGTGTTGTCAGGATGCTCCCATTTATCGCAAAGGATCGCCAGCCGATAATGCGCGCCACTGAAAATCCTGAGAGTGGGCTTTTGTGGCGAGGGAGCTTGCTCCCGCTTGAGTGCGCAGCGCTCACAGAAATGTGGGGCCGCTGCGCAGCCCAGCGGGAGCAAGCTCCCTCGCCACAGGTTCAGGTCGAATCCACTCTCGCAGGATGCGCGCCCTAACTAATTGGTAGGTTCTCTCTATGCAATCTCCTTCAATCGACAACGCTGCTGTTGTCGCAACACCAACTACCAAACCCGGACTACGCCTATTGCTATTGCCGCTGGTCATCCTGGCCGGCATGGGCCTGTCCGTGGAGGCCGGGTTACTCGGGCCGCTCGGCGTTCAGGTCGGGCACTTGTGGGCGACGTTGAGCATCTTCGGCGTCGGCTCGGCGATTCTGTTCCTGTTGCTGCTGTTCAGCGGCCCGCAACAGGGGCCGGCGCTGAACACGTTGCCGCAGTGGCAGTTGATCGGCGGTTTTCTCGGCCCGATCTATGTGGTGGTGCTGACCCTGGCCACACCGCACATCGGCATTGCCATGACGATGATTGCGATCCTCTCCGGGCAGGTCGGCAAGAGCGTGTTGATCGACCACTTCGGCTGGTTCGGCGCCACGCGTAAAAAGGTCAACGGCGAACGTTGGCTGGCGTTGCTGCTGATTGTCGCGGCACTTGTTTTGATCGCTCGGGGTTGATGATGAATCTGGTTATTTTGTTGGCGGTGGTGGTGGCGGCTGGTGCGGTGCTGAGTGTTCAGGCAGCGATCAACGGGCGCCTGGGGGAAACGGTCGGTGTGTTGCGCAGCAGTTTGCTGACCTTTGCGGTCGGCGCGGTGGTTACCGGGTTGCTCATCCTGTTTTTCGAACCTGCGCATGCCGTTAGCTTGCTGGACGTGCCGAAATGGCAGCTCAGCGGGGCGCTGTTTGGCGTGGTGTACATGATGGTCATGGTGGGCGCAGTGCCGCGGGTTGGCACGGCGGTGGCGACGGTGGCGGTGATCGTCGGGCAACTGGGCATGGGCATGTTGATCGATAACTTCGGCTGGCTCGGCAACCCGGCGATCGAGTTGTCCGGGAGCCGGATGCTGGCGATGGTGTGCCTGGCGCTGGCGCTGGTGTTTATGTATCGCAGTAGTGTGCGTCGGGTTGAGTGATTTTTTGGGGTGAATATCCGTTGCTGCGGTGATGGCTTATTACGGTTTCGCCCTTACGGCGACTCACTTTTTTACAAGCGCCTAAAAAAGTAAGCAAAAAACGCTTGCTCCTACGTGCGGCCCGCTCGCTGGGGCTCGGGGTTCCTTCGCTGCGGGATCGATCCGGGCGCAGCGCCTACGGTTTGCTGCGCTGCACCTCCTCTCGCTGTGTTTGGCTGCGCCAAACGGTCGCTGCGCTCCCACGCCCGGATCAATCCCTCCACTCAGCCTGCCGACGTCGCCCGTGGATCAAGATCAAAAGCAGGCGAGCTGACACTCGGCCTATTGAGTGGTGAAGAGCACGGGTATTCGGCTTTGGATTTGCTGTGGATTTGTCTCTCATCGGAACGCCGCCCGCCCAGCCCTCTCCCACCGGGAGAGGGCTAGGGTGAGGGGCTCTTGATCTTCAGCCCCTTCGGCAGGCCGAGCGAAGGTGTTCATCCGGGGATTAGGCGCGCAGCGCCGTGCGGCGTAGCCGCACACATCGAGAGGAGGTGCAGCGCAGCAAACCGTAGGCGATGCCCCCGGATGGGCACCGTAGCGAGGGAACACTGAGCCTCAGCGAAGTGCCGTACGCCGGGGCCAAGCCTTTTGGGTTACCTTTTCGGCGTTTGGAAAAGGTGACTCGCTGTAAGAGCGAAACCGCCAGCGGCAGCTCCCGAAAAAAGGATATGCCCCCAACCCACCAACCCCAAAGACAAAAAAATCAAAAGATCGCAGCCTTCGGCAGCCCCTACATTGGTTCTCACGGCTTACCCGCCAAGTCCCTCAGCTGCCAAAGCCCGCGATTTTTGATCTGGCGCTGGCTCTTGACGTTGCTTCTGATTTTTTGCCCCTTCGGCAGGCCGAGCGGATGGGCACCGTAGCGAGGGAACACTGAGCCTCAGCGAAGTGCCGTACGCCGGGGCCAAGCCTTTGGGTTACCTTTTCGGCGTTTGGAAAAGGTGACTCGCTGTAAGAGCGAAACCGCCAGCGGCAGCGCCCGAAAAAACGGATATGCCCCCAACCCACCAACCCCAAATACAAACAAATCAAAAGATCGCAGCCTTCGGCAGCTCCTACACTGGTTATCACGGCTTGCCCGCCAAGCCCCAGACAACCACCCAAAAAGGAGTCTGTCCCATGTCTGATAAAAAATGCGATTGCCCCGGCTGTAAATGCACCATCAAGGAAGGCGATCATTCCTACGCTGTGCACGGCAAACACTACTGCTGCGAAGCCTGCGCTCACCACCACAAGAGTGGCGAAGAGTGCTCAAGCAAGGGCTGCCATTGCGCGCATCCCAAATAAACACAGCCCAAAAAAGTGGAGCCTAATCAGGCTCCACTTCCAGTTTCAGACTTTCATCATCCATTCGCTCGGTATGGCGCACCGTGCCTTGCAGTCGTCGACCTTCAACCCGGACCACCACGGTTTTCGCCTGGTCCAGATTTTCGGGTAACGGCGCCGGCACCCTCAGGGCGAAGCAAAAGGGATCAGCGTCGACCGCCTCCAGCCCAACCCGACACTCCACGCTTTTGGTAATACGCCCGAACAGCGTATCGAGGCCATATTCCAGATGCGCCGGACTGTTGATGGTGCTCATGGTGCGTTCCCCCGAATGATCGCAATCGCCAGGCTGAGCTTAGCTGGTCGGTCGCCACACGACGTTTTCCACGCCGAATTTTTCCGCCATCGGCTTGCTGGTCTTTTGCACCTTTTCCCGACCAAAGCGAGGGATGCGACCGACGCCGGCGTCGCAACTCGCCCAGTGCCACGCCTCCGCGTTGTCCATTTTGTCCAGGCGGATAATGAAAGACTTGGGGGCGCCATGAAGGGTGTATTCAATGACGAAAAGTTTTGCGCTGTTCATAAAGCCCGTATTCCTCCCTGTGGTAATACAAGGATCGTTGGCGCCGATAAAAATTCAGTCGAATTGGCAGACGGTGTCGCTCACTGGCGACAAACCGGGCGCCTCGTTACCATGACGATTCCTCGAATCCCTATGATCCTAGCCCATGGCCCTCGCCGCACCGCCCGACCTGACTGATACCGACGTGCCGGTGCAACCGCTGGCGCGCACTTACCCGCGCGGCTTGTTTATCGAGCCGCACGAGCATGTCTGGGGTCAGTTGTTGTATGCCATGAGCGGCGTGATGTGGGTTGAAACACCGCACGAGGCTCTAGTCGTTCCGCCGCAACGGGCGGTGTGGTTGCCGCCGGGCGTGCCCCACGGGATTCGCGTGGTGTCGGACTTGCAGATGCGCAATATCTACCTGCGACCGGCGTTGGCGGCGACCCTGGATGACAGTGTTCAGGTCATCGAGGTTGGGGGGCTGCTGCGGGAATTGATCGTCGGGCTGGTGGAGCAGGGCGACGACGGTGCGCCGGAGTATTACGAGGCGCTGGTCGGTCTGGCGTTGCTGGAGCTCAAACGGGCCAAACGCTCGATGCTGAAAATCCCGCTGCCGGATGATTCCGACCGGCGTTTACTGAACCTGTGTCAGGCCGTCATGGCCGCGCCGTCCCTGGACATTGCGTTCGAGCAGCACGCCGAAAACGCCGGGGCCAGCGTGCGCACCCTGGCGCGGCTGTTCAAGGACGGCTTGGGCATGGGGTTCGCCGAATGGCGGCGACAGGTGCAACTGGCGACGGCGGTGGCGGAGTTGATCCAGGGTGTGCCGGTCAGTGTCATCGCCCGGGAGTTGGGGTATTCGCCGAGCAGCTTCAGCGACATGTTTCGCCGCGAACTCGGTGTTGCGCCATCGCAATTCATGGCGAGTCGCTGAAGCCGGACTCCGTCCCTGTGGGAGCGAGCCTGCTCGCGAAAGCGGTGTGTCAGCCAACAGGGCTTTCGACTGACACGGCCTCTTCGCGAGCAGGCTCGCTCCCACAGGGGAGTTGCGGTGTTTGGCTGGTCTTTGGCCGATATTCAGAAGCACTTGGCCGACGGGTTTCGTCGCCGTTCTCTAGACTCTGCGCATCCCCCTTATGCCACGGAGTCTGTCATGAACTACTTCATCTCGCTGGGCATCGGCCTGGGCGTTGGTCTGCTTTACGGCGCGCTGGATTTTCGCTCCCCGGCACCGCCAGCCATCGCGCTGGTGGGGCTGTTGGGCATGCTCGCCGGCGAGAAGTTGTGGCCCATGGGTCGGCAACTGATTGCCGGCTGGATCTCCTGAACGCCTTTATCCCTTCAACGCCCTTCATCCCTTTAACGGAAGCTCCCCATGAAAGCTTTGCAATTCGACAAGACCGGCGACCTCTCGGCCCTGCGCTATGTTGAAGTCCCAACCCCGGTGGCCGGCGCCGATGAAGTGCTGGTGCAGATCAAGGCCGCCGGCCTCAACCCCAGCGACGTGAAGAACGTGCTGGGGCGTTTTCCCTACACCACGTTGCCACGGATTCCCGGTCGGGATTTCGCAGGCGTCGTGGTGGAAGGCCCGCAGGCGCTGATCGGTCAGGAAGTCTGGGGCACCGGTCGTGAACTGGGCTTTTTCGCCGACGGTTCCCACGCGCAATTCGTCAAATTGCCGGCCAATGGCGTGGCGCTGAAACCGACTCACTTGAGCTTCTCCCAAGCCGCCAGCCTCGGTGTGCCGTACACCACGGCGTGGGATGCGCTGGAGCGCAGTCTGGTAACCGCGGGTACGCGTTTGTTGGTGATTGGTGGCGGGGCGGTCGGCAGTGCGGCGCTGGCGTTGGCCAAAGTCCGTGGTGCCAAGGTGTTGGCGGCGGCGCGGCGGGTAGAGCAGGTCAAGGAATTGCAGGCTCAGGGTTATCAGACCCTGCAACTGGACAAGCCCGAAGACCTCGGCGCTCAGGTGAATGCGGTGTACGCCGGTGGCGCGGACGTGATCTTCGACACCACGGGTTTCTGGCTACCGGCTTCAGTCCCGGCGCTGGCGGCGTTCGGTCGCATCGCGATCATTGCCGCGCCGGTCGACGGTCACGTGCAATTGCCGGCGCTGGCGTTGTATCGCAAGGGTGGTTCGGTGGTCGGGATCAATTCGCTGCTCTACGGCGTGCAGGCGTGTGCGGCGATGCTGGATCAGTTCGGCACGTTCTTCGATCAGGGGTTGTTGCCGTTGCCGGAAGGGTTGGTTGAGTCGCCGTTGGCGCAAGGGCTGGAGCGCTATGCCGAGGTGAATCAAGGCAGTGGTGACAAAGTCATCCTCATCCCCTGACGCTTCCTCTGACAACGCAAACCCTGTAGGAGCCGAGCTTGCTCGCGAAAGCGCCAGGTCAGTCGATGAGTGTTTTGACTGGATTGACGTCTTCGCGGGCAAGCCTTGCTCCTACAAATGTTTGGGGCGTGCGATTTTGATTTTCACGGGGCGGGAACACCTTTCTCCCAAGCCGACCAGTTCTTCAAAATCTCCTGCACCAGCGGATTTCCGGTGCGGTACAGATTCTCAAGCGCCGGCACAAACCCGCCCTGATCTGCATATTTGAGCAGGTTATCCACCTCGCTCTGCCCCGGCGCCGGCCGGTCGAAGTCGGAACCGGCGCGCACCACTGCCAGACGCTGCACATCCACCAAACCTTCACGGCTGGCCCGCAGCAGCGCTTCGTAGGTGGAGTTGTCTTCCTGTTGGGTCGTGCAGTACTCGCCTTTATTATCCGTGAGCAACTTGGTCCAGACTTCGGCCCGCTCGCTCAAACGCGTCCCGGAAAACCAGGTATTGCCCGCCGCCGTATCGCACTTGGTCACCACGGGCGGCTGATTGGCCGGGGCCGACGGGTATTTCAAACGCCACGCAGCCGATTCCTTGCTCTCGCTCAGCTCGACTTTATGCGACAGGGCAAACGCCTTGGCCTGCAACTTCGGGTTGAGCTCGAAGACTTCGGTCTTGTAGTCCAGCGGCGGTTTTTCGTTCGGGCCTTTGGTGTTGATGCCGATGTAACCGGTCGGCCAGTCTTTCGGTACATCCCTAGAATCGATTTCCCACTGGGTTCCGAATTCCACCAGGTAATGCGCCCAGGCAGCGGTGCCGATGGTCCCGTGTTTCGGGCTGATGCCGGCAATCCCGGCGATCAGGAAGTAGCTTTTACGCAGGTCGAACTTCGGCGACAGCGCCAGGGCCAGGGTCGACGCGGCGGCGTTGGTTTGCCCCATGCCGGTGACCATCAGGCACACCTGCTGGGTGTTGCAGCGAATACTCGGGTACTCGGCGGACAGGCCCGGTACGCGAACTTCCTGCTTGAGTTCCAGGCGCTCGATCCAGTTCTGTGCCTCGGGGGCGAACATGGTGATTAGCATCACTTTTGGCTGGATCGGTGCTTCATTTGCCCACGCGGTGGAAGCGAGCAGGGTGCCGCAGGCCAGCGCCACGGACAGGGAAAGACGCGTCATTGCTTTCATACAACCTCCAGATTCTTAAAACTGATAACCGATGCCAGCGTAGTAACCCCAGCCGTTGGAACGGGCACGGAAGTCGCCATCACCGAAATTCAACACGCTGCCATCCTCCCAGTTGCCACCGTTGTGGAAGTAACGGCCGACCAGGGTGAAGCGCAGGTGGGTAAACGAGTAGAGCAAGACGTTGGTGGCCACGGTGGCGTTGGCGGTGCGGGCCGGGTTGTCTTTGTGCAAGTCGGAGCCGAAGTCGAAGTTGGTGAAACCAATGTAGGTCAGCGACGCGCCATTGCTGTAGCTATCGATGGGCACGATGTATTTCAGCTGGGCGCGGTAACCATCCCAGGAATACTCGTTGCTGGCGCCGTAGTTTTCCCATTGATAGCGACCGTAGAAGTTGGCCGACAGGTTGACCCGCGAGTGGGTGTCGATGTCGGTGCCCAGGCCGCTGTACAAGGTGTTGGCGCGGTTGGCGGTGCTGCTGCCGTGGTCGTAGATCCAGTCGAACGCCACATACCATTCCTTGAACGGCCCGACGGCCAGGCTGCGGCCGGCCAGGTAGTCGATGGAGATTCGCGGTTCGTGCTCCATGAACAGCGGCGAGCCGTGGTCCCACGCGCCTTTGTCATGGCTGTTGCCGATGTCGAAGATTTTCGGGATGTCGACGTAGCCGTACAATTCGAACGGCCCCTTGCGCCCGAAATACTCGTATTCCAGATACACATCGTCAGACGGTTGCGGGCCGAAGCTGATGTCCTTGCTGCCGATGACGGTCAAGTCCTGGTTGAACCAGTCCGACAGGTACGCGCCTTTTTTTGGCGGGCTGGCCTCGGTGCTGAGGGTTTCTCCCTGAGCGGATTCTTCCGGCAACGCGGGCTGGGCGAAAGCGCTGTGGCTGAGAAGTCCGGTAACGCCGGTCAGTAGCAAGGAAACAGCAAACGTGCGCGCAAAAGGTGCGCGAAAGAGGGTTGCGGCGTGCATTCAAAGTCCTTTTTGCGGATCGAGGCCCGGATTCTGCGGACCTGTAGGGGTTTGTCGGGAAAATGCCGGGATTGACGGTTCGCAAACGTTTGCACAAGCCGTACCAATGTTTTCAATATCTCTGATATTTCGTCGATTTCAACGGTTTTTCTGACAGAACGATCACATTTTTCAAAGCGCAAAAATGCCGGCGGGTATGACTCCTGTGGCGAGGGGATTTATCCCCGATGGGGCGCGTAGCGGCCCTTGAAAGCAGGGCCTGCTGCGCAGTCCATCGGGGATAAATCCCCTCGCCACAAAAGCCATGTCAAAGGCCCGTCGGTACGGGCTGAAACGCTTATTCCAGACGCCTCTAGTCTTAAAGTATTAACACCATTTAATCAGTGCCCCATTGCTGGGCGTCTACTAGCTTTGTCCCCAATCAACGGTTTTGTGATGACCGTCGCAGTCTTGATTCGCGTGTGGAATAAGCACGGCTCTGCGCGCCTTCAAGGAAGAAATTGGCCACGACAAGGAGTAGCCCGTGGAAGCAAGGTTTGGTGTCGCCCTCGTATCGCGTTTTTCTCCTCTTTCCCTTGCTGTGCACCTGAGCGTCGCCGGGCTTCTGTTCGGCGGGGTCAGCGAGCAGGCGTTTGCGACCTGCTCGGCGGCAGGTTCGACGATTACCTGTTCGGGCGTGCCGACGCTGCCGCTGTTTCTCAATGACTACAGCAGTGCCACCAGCGGCCTGACGGTCAATGTCGCCAACGGTGCGCAGATGAACGCCACCCTCGGCGGCAAGGTGCTCAACCTGACCGGGGCCAACATCAACCTGAACAACTCCGGCACTCTCGACCCGGCGCTGTTGGGGCTGGTGTCGGTGCTCAGCGGCGGTGCGTTCATTGGCTCCGGCGCCACCAGTGCGGTGAGCGTGGTCAACAATGCCAGCGGGATCATTCGCGGTACCGGTATGTTGCTCGGCCTCAACCTGACCAGCGTCGATGGCCTGGGGATTGCGGTAAACAACGCGGCGGCCGGCACCACGACCATCACCAACGACGGCACCATCACTTCCACCGGCTTGTCGGTCGGCGGGATTACCCTGGCCGACACTCCGGTGGTCGGGGTGTATGGCGGTTCGCGAGTCAACATGACCAACAGCGCCACCGGTACGATCAATGGCCGGATCGCGTTCGAGACGTCGGCGGCGGGCAACACTTTCACCAACGCCGGTGCAATTACCGGCGGCGTGTCGATGGGCGCGGCGAGCACCAACACCTTCACCGCCGTTACCGGTTCTTCCGTGCAAGTCGGTGATGGTGTTCAGGTCTCGGTGGGGCTTGGCGGCCTGATCGGTATCAACCTGACGTTTGCCCCGACCGGCACCGTCGATGGCGGCGCGGGCGGTACCAACAGCCTGATCCTGCAAAATCCGATAGGCCTCGGCGGCGGCACCACCGGCACTGGCACCGCTTCGAGTGCGACCTACGTCAACTTCAACAACCTGACCCTCAACAGCGGCACCTGGACCTTGCAGGGGCCATTGGTCAGCGGCGCGACCACCCTCAATGGCGGTGTTGCGCAGTTCAACAACAACGCCACCTTCGGCAGCGGTGTGATCACCTCCAACGGCGGGATTTTGCAGGCCAGCAACGCCGGGTTGAACCTCAGCAATCTGATCTCACTCGGTGCGGGTGGCGTTACGGTGCAAGGCACCAATGCCACCACTTTGAGCGGAGTGATTTCCGGCAGCGGCGGTTTTACCAAGGCCGGTACCGGCCAGCTTAACCTCAGCGCGGCCAACACCTATCTTGGCAACACCACGCTCAATGGCGGCACGGTGCTGGTGAGCAACAATCAGGCGTTCAGCACCGGCACCCTCAATGTCACTGGCGCGACGACGCTGAGCGCACCGGGCACCATCAGCCTGGCCAACGCCATCAGCCTCGGCGGCACATTGACGGCTGGCGGCACCGGCGCACTGACCCTCGGTGGCTTGATCAGCGGCAGCAGCGGCCTGACCAAAACCGGCACTGGCAGCCTCACCGTCAGCGGCGCTAACACCGGTTTCACGGGCACCACCACCCTGAGCGCCGGCAGCCTGCTGGTGACCAATAACAACTCGCTGGGCAGCGGCGCGCTGAACACCGCCGCTGGCACCAGTCTCGACAGCACCGCCAACGTCACTCTGGCCAATAACATCGGCATGACCGGCGCCCTCAACGTCCTCGGCAGCAACGCCCTGACGCTGGGCGGCGTGTTGAGCGGCACTGGCGGTATCACCAAATCCGGCACCGCCAGCCTGACGTTGACCGGCAACAACACTAACTCCGGCAATACTGCGCTCAACGCCGGCAGCCTGTTTGTCGGCAGCAACACCGCACTCGGCACGGGCGCGTTGAATGCGGCGGCGGGCACCACACTCGATGCGACCACAGCGGTGACGCTGACCAACGCCGTCGCGCTGGCGGGAGGGCTGACCATCGGCGGCACTCAGGCGTTAGGTCTGAGTGGCGTCGTCAGCGGCGCGGGCAACTTGGCCAAGAACGGCTCTGCGAACCTGACCATCAACGGCAACAACACCTATCCAGGCATCACCGCGCTCAACGCCGGGACGCTGATTGTCGGTTCCAACACCGCGCTGGGCACTGGCGCATTGAACACGGCGACGGGCACCACACTGGATGCCAGCACCGGCGTGACGCTGACCAACGCTGTCAGCCTCGGCGGCAACCTGAATATCGGCGGCACTGCCGACCTGACCCTCGGCGGCGTGGTGGGCGGCAGCGGCGGCCTGACCAAAAACGGCGCGGCCAACCTGATTCTCAATGGCGCCAACACCTTCCTCGGTGCCATCGCACTGAACGCCGGCACCATCACGGCGGGCGTCAATGCTGCGCTCGGCAGTGGCAATATCACCGTCGGCGGCGCGGCGACCCTCGACAGCAATGCGGCGGTGACGCTGAACAACAACGTCCTGCTCAACAACAACCTGGCAATCGGCGGCAGCAACGCGCTGACCCTCGGAGGTGTAATCAGTGGCACCAGCCAACTGGTGAAAAACGGCACCGCCAACCTGACCCTCAACGGCGCCAATACTTTCACCGGTGGCACCGCGCTCAACGCCGGCAGCCTGACCGTCGGCAACGGCGCAGCACTCGGCACTGGCACGCTGACCGTCGGCGGCGCGGGTGGCACGCTCAATAGCAGCGCTAACGTCACGCTTAACAATGCGATTGCCCTTAACGCCAACCTCACGGCGGGCGGCGCCAATCCGCTGACCCTCGGTGGGGTCATCAGTGGCGCGAGCAACCTGATCAAGAACGGCGCCTCGACGTTGACGCTGACCGGCAACAACACCTACACCGGCGCCACGTCGCTGAACGCGGGAACACTGATCGTCGGCTCCAACACTGCCCTCGGCACCGGTAGTGTCAATGCCTCGGCCGGGACTACGTTGGACGCCTCCACTGCAGCAAGCCTGGCCAACAACGTCAACCTCGGTGGCAACGTGACCATCGGCGGCAGCAACGCGCTGACCCTCGCCGGCGTGGTCTCCGGTGTCGGTGGACTGACCAAGAGCGGTCCCGCCGACCTGATCCTCAACGGCGCCAACACCTACTTCGGAAACACCGCACTCAATGTCGGCAAACTGATCGTCGGCAGCAATACCGCGATCGGCAGCGGCGCATTGAACGCAGCAGCGGGCACCACGCTGGACACCAACACTGCCGTCACCCTGGGCAATCAGGTCAACCTCGCCGGCGCGCTCAACGTCGGTGGCAGTGCGGATCTGACCCTTACCGGTACCGTCGCCGGTGCCGGCAGCCTGGTGAAAAACGGTGCGGCCAATCTCAATCTGAATGGCACCAATACCTACGTCGGCGGCACCACGCTCAACGCCGGTACGGTGACTGTCGGCAACAGTTCGGCGCTGGGCACCGGTGCCCTGACCGTCGGCGGCGCGGCGACGCTGGACAGCAGTTCGCCGCTGGCCAGTCTGGCCAACGCGGTGGTGCTCAATGCGGCACTGACCGTCGGCGGTACTCAAGACCTGACCCTCGACGGCGTGGTCAGCGGCACCAACCAATTGATCAAGAACGGCGCGGCCGACCTGACCCTTAATGGCGTCAATACCTTCCAGGGCGGCACCACCCTCAACGCCGGCACCCTGACTCTGGGCTCGGCCGGTGCATTGGGCAGTGGCGGCTTGACCGTCGGCGGCGCTTCGACGCTGGATACCAGCACCGGGATGAGCGTCGGCAACAACATCACCCTCAACGCCGGCCTGACCCTGGCCGGCAGCAACACCCTGAACCTCAGCGGCGTGATCGATGGCGCCGGCAGCCTGACCAAGGATGGCTTTGGCGATCTGACGCTCAGCGGCAACAACACGTTCACCGGCGCGCTGAACATCGCCTCCGGCAGCCTTACCACCGTGAGCAGCGGGGCGCTCGGCAACACTTCCGGCGCGAATATCAGCGCCGGTGCCAGTCTCTATCTCAACAGCAGCGCCAGCCTCGACGGGTTGAGCGGTAGCGGCAGTGTGCAAATCGCCGGCGGTAATACTCTGACCGTGGGCGGTGTGAGCAATACCAGCACCTTCGACGGCGACCTCGGTGGCAGCGGTGCGTTGACCAAAGTCGGTACCGGTACGCTGAACCTCACCGGCAGCAGCGGCATCACCGGCAACACCAACGTCAATGGCGGTACGCTGAATCTCACCGGTTCGCTGGCCAGTTCCCAGCTCAACGTCAACAATGGCGCCACCCTCACAGGTACCGGTTCGGCACTGGGCTTCATCACCATCAACAGCGGTGGTCATCTGGCGCTGTCCTCGGGCAATACCCTGTCAGCCTCGTCGCTGATCCTTACAGCTAACAGCAATGTCGACACGAGCCTCGCCACGCCATCGACCAGCTCGCTGATGAACATCGGCGGCAACCTGACCCTCGACGGCAATCTCAACGTCACCGATGCCGGCGGTTTCGGTGTCGGGGTTTACCGTTTGTTCAACTACATCGGCGCGTTGACCGACAACGGCCTGACCGTGGCCGGTGTGCCGGTGGGCTACGGCCTCGGCGACATCCTCGTGCAGACCTTAGGTAACCAGGTCAATCTGGTGGTGTCGGCGCCGAACACCAACCTGCGTTTCTGGGACGGCAGCCAGACAATCCCCAACGGCACAGTGGATGGTGGCAGCGGTACGTGGAATGCCGGTGGCACCAACTGGACCAATTCCAACGGCACGCTGAACCAGACCTGGGCCGGCGATTTCGCAGTGTTCCAGGGCACGGCCGGCACCGTGTCGGTCAACGGCACGCAACTGTTCACCGGCATGCAGTTCCTTACCGATGGCTACAACGTGGTCAATGGCACGTCGGGGCTGCTCACCGCCGTCAATGGCAGCGGTGGCACCACGGCGATGCGCGTTGATCCGGGCGTGACCGCCACGGTCGGCGTGAACATCAACGGCAGCGGCATTCTCAACAAACTCGATGCGGGCACCTTGGTGCTCAACGGTGCCAACACCTATACCGGCGGCACGCAACTGGATGGCGGCACGCTGGTGGTCGGCAGCAATACCGCACTGGGCACTGGCGCGTTGATCGCCAATGCCGGCACGCAACTGGACAGCAACACCGCCGTGACACTGGCCAACGCTGCCACGCTGAATGGCAACCTGACCGTGCTCGGCAGCAATGCCTTGACCCTGAATGGTGTCATTTCCGGCACCGGCGGCTTGATCAAGAACGGTTCAGCCAACCTGACCCTCGGCGGCAATAACGCCTTCCTCGGCCCGGTGGCACTGAACGCGGGCGGGCTGATTCTGGCGTCGAACAGCGCGTTGGGCTCGGCCACCCTGAACGCGGCGAACGGCACCACCCTGGATGCCAGCGGCACCTTCACGGCGGGTAACGCGATCAACCTGGCGGGCAACCTCGGCATCGTCGGCAGCAATGACCTGACCCTCGGCGGTGCCATCAGCGGCGCCGGTGGCCTGAGCAAAAATGGCGCGGCCAACCTGACCCTCAACGGTGTCAACACCTTGCAGGGTGACACCACCCTGAATGCCGGCACCCTGACCGCTGGCAGCAACGGCGCCCTCGGTCTGGGCAACCTCACCGTGGCCGGGGCTTCATCCCTGGACAGCAACACTTCGGTGTCGCTGGGCAACAACGTGGTGCTCAACGCCAACCTGACCAACACCGGCACCAGCGACGTAGCCCTCGGCGGTGTGATCAGCGGCGCCGGTGGCCTGAGCAAAAATGGCGCGGCCAACCTGACCCTCAACGGTGTCAACACCTTGCAGGGTGACACCACCCTGAATGCCGGCACCCTGACCCTCGGCAACGCCGCGGCGCTGGGCACTGGCGCGTTGACCGTCGCCGGTGCTTCGACACTGGACAGCAGCTCGCCGCTCAGCCTGGCCAACAACGTCAACGTCAATGCGGCGTTGAACGTGGCTGGCAGCAATAACCTGACCCTGGCCGGCGTCGTTGCCGGGGCTGGAACCCTGAACAAAAATGGCGCGGCGGACCTGTCCCTCAGCGGCAACAACACCTTCAGCGGCACCTTCAATGTGCTGGGCGGCAGCCTGAGCACCCTCAGTGCCGGGGCCTTGGGCAACAACGCCGGGGTCAATCTGGGAGCAGCGACCCAGCTCAATCTCGGTGCATCCGGCAGCCTCGCGAGCCTGACGGGCAGCGGCACGGCGCTGGTCGGTGCCGGCAACACACTGAGCATCGGCGGCAACAATGCCAGCAGCACCTTTGACGGTGTCCTCAGCGGCAGCGGTCTGCTGGACAAACTCGGCAGCGGCACCTTCAACCTCACCGGCAGCAACACCCTGACCGGTGACACCAGCATCAACGGTGGCACCTTGAATGTCAGCGGCTCGCTGGCCAGTGCCAACGTCGCGGTCAATAACGGCGGGACCCTCGCCGGCAGTGGCAGCCTCACGGGCGCCGTGAATGTCGCCGATGGCGGTCACGTTGCACTGGCCACCGGCAGCACCTTGTCGGTGGGTTCGCTGGCCTTGAGTGGTAACTCCAACCTCGAAGTCGGGCTCGGTGTGCCGGTGTCTGGTGGCGGCAATGCGCTGATCAATGTCGGCGGCAACCTGACCCTCGACGGCAACTTGAACGTCAGCGACATCGGCGGTTTTGGCAGCGGTGTGTATCGCATCATCAACTACACCGGCAGCCTGACCGACAACGGTCTGTTGGTCGGTAGCGTGCCGGGCAGCGTAACGCCGGGTGATCTGCAAGTGCAGACTGCCGTGGGCAACCAGGTCAACCTGCTGGTCAGCGCACCGAACGTCACCGTGCAGTTCTGGGACGGTGCGCAACTGGTCGGCAACGGCGCGGTCAATGGCGGCAGTGGCACCTGGGGCAGTGGCACCACCAACTGGACCAATGTCAACGGCACCTTCAATCAGGCCTGGGCCAACAGCTTCGCGGTGTTCCAGGGGACGGCAGGTACCGTCACCGTCAACGGCACGCAAGCCATCACCGGCATGCAATTCGTCACCGACGGCTACACCCTGGCCAATGGCACGGCGGGCGTACTGACACTGGTCAATGGCAGCTTGGGCAATGCGACCGTTCGGGTCGATCCGAACGCCACCGCGACCCTTGGCGTAGCCCTCAATGGCGCCGGCACTCTCGGCAAATACGACACCGGCACCCTGGTGCTCAACGCGGCCAATGGCTATACCGGCGGCACGGCGCTGAACGGCGGCAAACTGGTCGTGGGCAACAATGGCGCGTTGGGCAGCGGTGTATTGACCGCGGCCAATGGCACCGCGCTGGACAGCAACACCAGCGTCAGCCTCGCTAACGCAGTGGTGCTGAATGGCGGGCTGAGTGTCGCGGGCAGCAACGCGCTGACCCTCGGCGGCGTCGTCAGCGGCACCGGCAGCCTGATCAAAAACGGTGCCTCAAGCCTGACCCTTAACGGCAGCAACACCTACGCAGGTGGCACGCAGTTGAACGCCGGTTCGTTGGTTCTTGGCAACAACAGCGCTGTAGGCACCGGCGCGCTCGGCGTCGGTGGTAGCGCGCAACTGGACAGCGCAGCTGCTCTGCAATTGGCGAACGCGATCAATCTGACCGGGCAGTTGACCCTGGCCGGCACCCAGAACACCACCCTCAGCGGCGTGATCGCGGGCACCGGCAGTCTGGTGAAAAACGGCAATGGTGCGCTGCTGCTCAGTGGCGCCAATACCTACAGCGGCGGCACCACTCTCAACGGTGGCAGCACCAGCGGTAACACCAGCAGCCTGCAAGGCGCGATCCTCAACAACGCCGCGCTGACCTTCGAGCAAACCAGCAACGGCAGCTACACCGGCAACCTTACCGGCACCGGTACATTGACCAAAAACGGCACCGGCGATTTGCTGCTCACCGGCACCAACGGCCTCACCGGCAACACCAACGTTCAGGCCGGCTCGTTGCTGGTCAACGGCACCCTCAACAGTGCCAACGTGAACGTGGCCAGCGGGGCGAAAATCGGTGGCAGCGGCCAAATCGGCGGCGCAGTGCAACTGGCCAGCGGTGCGACCCTGGTCGGCGGCGGTACTACCACGCCGTTGTCGGTCGGTTCCCTGGCGTTGTCTTCGGGCAGCAACCTGGACTTCAGCCTCGGCTCGGCCACCAGTTCGACCAACGTGGTCAACGTTGCGGGCAACCTGACCCTCGACGGCACGCTGAACGTCAGCAATGCCGGCGTCTTCGGTACAGGCGTCTATCAACTGTTCCGCTACGGCGGCAGCCTGACTGACAACGGTCTGGTTTATGGCAGCCTGCCGGTGTCGGCGGCCAATCTGACCCTGCAAACCGCCATCGCCAATCAAGTCAACTTGCTGGTGCAAGGCACGCCGGGTGAGGTGCAGTTCTGGAACGGCGGCACCACTAATCCTGACGGCAGCATCGGCGGCGGCAGTGGTGTGTGGGGGCCAGGCACCAACTGGACCGACCCGAGCGGCACGCAGGCGTTGGCCTCGAACGGTCAGTTTGCGGTGTTCGGTGGGCAAAGCGGCACGGTCACCGTGCTGGGCAATCAGAACTTTACCGGCCTGCAATTCCTCACCAGCGGCTACAGCCTGACGCCGGGCGCCGGTGGCACGCTGACTCCGGTCAACGGCGCGGATGGCAGCCTCGCACCGGTTCGCGTGAATGCCGGGGCGAGCGCAGAAATCTCCGTGCCGCTGGTGGGCACGGGCGGTATCGAGAAACTCGATTCCGGGACCTTGGTGCTGAGCGGGGCCAACACCTACAGCGGTGGCACCACCGTCAGTGGCGGTACGCTGGTCGGTAACACCACCAGCCTGCAAGGCAACATCCTCAACAACGCCTCGCTGGTGTTCCAGCAGAACGCCAATGGTCAGTTCAACGGTCGCCTCAGCGGTCTCGGGGCGATGGCCAAACGTGGTGCCGGAACCTTGCTGTTGACCGGTGATAACCCGTTCAGCGGCACCGTAGCGGTCGATCAAGGCGTGCTGCAAGTCGGCAGCCGTTCGGCGCGCGCTTCGTTGGGCGGGCAAGTGACGGTGGCCAACGGTGCGGGTCTGAGCGGTAACGGCAGCGTCGGTTCGGTGGTCAACAATGGTGTCGTGGCTTCCGGTGGCGACGCTGGAACCCTGAGCGTTGCGGGTAACCTGACCAATAACTCAAGCGGTGTATTGGCGTTGACCATCAGCTCGCCAACCGCCACGCCATTGGCGGTCGGCGGTACGGCAGCCCTCGGCGGCGGCTTGCAAGTGAACTCGCTCGCACCGTTCACCGGCAACACCGTTTACTCGCTGATCACCGCGGGCGGTGGCGTGACCGGCACCTTCAGCTCCACCGATCTGCCGCAGTACGCCTTCCTCGACAGCTCACTGGTTTACGGTGCCGATTCGGTGACCCTGGCCGTGAGCCGCAACCAGACGTCCTTCGCCGATGTCGCGGCCACCGGCAACCAGCGTGGCACGGCCTCTGCCTTGTCCAATAATGGCCCGGCCGGCGCAGCGTTGCAGAACCAGATCGTCAACCTCTCTGCGGCCGGTGCTCGTGCAGCCTTCGACAGCTTGTCCGGGGAAATTCACGCCAGTACCGCCAGCGCGATTCTCGAGGACTCGCGCTACATCCGGGACGCGGTCAACGACCGTATGCGCCAACCGTCCTGCAGTGGGCTTGACGATCCTCGCCGCGCCCTGGCGCCCAGCGACAATCGCCTGACCAGCGGCGGCTGCCACGGTGAAATGGTCGGCTGGATGCGTGCACTCGGTACCTGGGGTGAAATGGATGGCGACAGCAACAGCGCCAAGCTGGATCGTAAACTCAGCGGCTTCATGCTCGGCACCGACAAGCAAATCGACGATCAATGGCGCGCCGGGATGGCCGCCGGTTACACCCGCAGCAGCCTGGATGCCAATGACCGCAACTCCGATGCCACGGTCGACAGCTACCACCTGGCGGCGTACCTCAACTCGCAATTCGACGCCTTGGCCGTGCGCCTGGGCGCCGCTTACAGCTGGCACG
Source organism: Pseudomonas sp. TH15 (assembly GCF_016651105.1). GTDB lineage: Bacteria > Pseudomonadota > Gammaproteobacteria > Pseudomonadales > Pseudomonadaceae > Aquipseudomonas. The sequence continues at coordinate 5,104,984 of NZ_JAEKEL010000001.1, read as the reverse complement.
ACATCGAAACCGAACGCAACGTCAACGTCGGCACCTACAACGATCGGTTGAAGGCGCATTACAACGCTCGCAGCGCCCAGGTCTTCGGCGAAGTGGGTTACGCCATTGATGCGGGCGGTCTCGCGGTCGAGCCGTTCGCCGGTTTGTCCTACGTCAATTACGACAGTGACACCGGCAAGGAAAAAGGCGGGGTAGGACGGTTGCAGGCTAATTCCAGCCAGGACATCACGTTCTCCACCCTCGGTGTGCGCGTCGGCAAACTGCTGACCTTGGCCAACGGCTCGCAATTGACCCCGCGTGCCGCCCTCGGCTGGCGCCATGCCTACGGCGACACCAAGCCGGACGCCGACCTGACCTTCATCGACGGCGGCGCCTCGTTCAAAACCCAAGGCGTGCCGATTGCCAAGGACAGCGCACTGCTTGAAGCGGGCGTCGACTTCCAGATCACGCCGACCGGCAAGCTGGGGATTGGTTACTCGGGGCAACTGTCGAGCGACAACAGCGACAACGCAATGACCATCAGCTACAGCCTCACCTTCTAAATAGGGTCGAAGCACTTTAGCCGCCCGAAAGGGCGGTTTTTTGCCTGCAAATTCTTTGGCAACCTGATGTCTGTGGTGACTGTTCGATTGCCTTCGCGAGCATGCTCGCTCCCACAGGGGAATGCCGGCAAATGTGGCAGCGAGCCTGCTCGCGAAGGGGCCGGTCAATCAGCGCAAAAAACCGCTGCCTCGTGCTCTGCTAGAATCCGCCTCATTAACAGCCTGAGACTCCCCCATGAGCGAGCCGATTCGTCTGACCCAATACAGCCACGGCGCAGGATGCGGTTGCAAAATCTCCCCGCAGGTTCTGGAGGTGATTCTGGCCGGCAGCGGCGCGCAGAACCTCGATCCCAAGCTCTGGGTCGGCAACGCCTCGCGCGATGACGCGGCGGTGTATGCCATCGACGACGAGCGTGGTGTGGTCTCGACCACTGACTTCTTTATGCCGATCGTCGATGATCCGTTCGACTTCGGCCGCATCGCCGCCACCAATGCCATCAGCGACATCTACGCCATGGGCGGCGATCCGTTGATGGCGATTGCGATCCTCGGTTGGCCGGTCAACGTGCTGGCCCCGGAAATCGCCCGTGAAGTGATTCGCGGCGGGCGTTCGATTTGCGACGAGGCAGGCATTCCACTGGCCGGCGGGCATTCCATCGACGCCCCGGAGCCGATCTTCGGTCTGGCCGTCACCGGGCTGGTGCAAAAGCGCCACATGAAACGCAACGACACCGCCACCGCCGGGTGCCTGTTGTACCTCACAAAACCGTTGGGCATCGGCATCCTCACCACGGCCGAGAAGAAGGGCAAATTGCGCGCCGCCGACGTTGGCGTGGCCCGCGACTGGATGTGCACGTTGAACAAGCCCGGCAGCCGTTTTGGCAAACTCGCCGGTGTCACGGCGATGACCGACGTCACTGGTTTCGGCCTGCTCGGGCATCTGGTGGAAATGGCTGATGGCAGTAAGCTCACCGCACGCATCGCCTATGACCGTGTGCCGCGTCTGGACAGCGTCGAGTATTACCTCGATCAGGGCTGTGTACCCGGCGGCACGCTGCGCAATTTCGACAGCTATGCGAGCAAGGTCGGCCGCGTGCAGGAACTGCACAAACGGGTGCTCTGCGACCCGCAAACCAGCGGTGGTCTGTTGGTTGCCGTGACGCCTGAAGGCAATGACGAGTTCCTCGCTGTCGCCGCCGAGGTGGGGCTGATTCTTGCGCCAATCGGCGAACTGGTTGAGCGACAGACGAACGCAGTCGAGGTGATTTGATGCTCCGCGACTGCACTGACTTCCGTGATATTTTCCTCAACGACCGGCCGCTGATGGATGCCCGCGCGCCGGTCGAGTTTCACAAGGGCGCGTTCCCTGGCGTGGTCAATCTGCCGCTGATGAACGACATCGAGCGGCAGAAAATCGGCACCTGCTACAAGCAACACGGCCAGCAGGCTGCCATCGAGCTGGGCCACCAATTGGTCTCTGGCGACGTCAAAGCTGAACGCATCCAGGCCTGGGCCGATTTCGCCCGGGCCCATCCTGATGGCTATCTCTATTGTTTTCGTGGCGGCTTGCGTTCGCAGATCACTCAGCAGTGGCTGCGTGACGAAGCCGGTATCGACTATCCCCGCGTTGGCGGCGGCTACAAAGCGTTGCGCAACTTCCTCATTGTTACCCTCGAACAGGCCATCGCCCAGTGTGATTTCGTTTTGCTGGGCGGCATGACCGGCACCGGCAAGACTGAAGTGCTGGTGCAACTGCGCAACGGCCTGGACCTGGAAGGGCACGCCAATCATCGCGGTTCGAGCTTCGGCAAGCGCGCCACGGGTCAGCCGTCGAACATCGATTTCGAAAACCGCCTGGCCATCGACGTCCTGAAAAAACGCGACGCCGGTATCGAGCAGTTTGTGCTGGAAGATGAGAGCCGGGTGGTCGGCAGTTGCGCCTTGCCGCTGCCCTTGTATCAAGGCATGCAGCAGTACCCGATGGTCTGGCTGGAAGACAGTTTTGAAGACCGTGTGGAGCGGATCCTGCGCGATTACGTGGTGGATCTGTCAGCCGAGTTTGCGGCAGTACACGGGGAGGAAGGCTTTGCGCTGTTCTCCGAGCGCTTGCTGGAAAGCTTGAACAACGTGCAGAAGCGCCTCGGTGGCGAGCGCCATCGGCGGATGCTGCTGTTGATGGAAGAGGCTTTGATCGAGCAGGGGCGCAGCGGGGCGGTGGATCTGCATCGCGGCTGGATCGAGGGATTGCTGCGTGAGTATTACGATCCGATGTACGCGTTTCAGCGGGAGAAGAAGGGCGGGCGGATCGAGTTTGCCGGGGAGAGTGCGGCGGTGATCGATTATTTGCGCGAGCGGGTGAGCCAGAAAGATTGAGGTTGTAGTGGCTGGCCTCTTCGCGAGCAAGCTCTGCTCCTACAGGTTTACGCCTGTTCTGTAGGAGCAGAGCTTGCTCGCGAAGGGGCCGGGGAAGGCGACCCAACACTCAGGTCGGGCAGGTTTCCTTACCATGATCCAGCCCTTGTTTGTAGACGTGGCTTTCCAGGCTGGCCTTGCCGTTGTGCCAGGTCAGGATCAGCACGTACAGCGAGTCGTAGTCGCTGGACGCCCAGTCTTCGGTGATGTTCTGTTTCTTGCCAACGGCTTCGCTGGCGACCTTGTTGATCAGTTCGGGCAGGTAGCCGTGGGACCAGGCGGTGTAGATGATCGCGTTGTGGTACTTGTCGTGGACCAACTCATCCGCCAGATCGCTGGTGTCGTTGGCCGAGAAGTTGATGTTCACCGGCAACCCGAGCTTGATCGCGCTGGGGCTGATGGTCATCAGTGGTCGGATGTAACTGTAGGAGTTATCGAGTTCGCCTTCCTCGACATTGCGCGTCGGGTTAGCAGCAAACACGTAGTTGGCCTTGCCGAATTTCTCTGGCAGTAGGGTGGACAGCTTGATCGCACGGTTCAATCCCTGGCAATTTAGCTGACCCAGGCCGCCTGCGGGTTTTTCCGCGTGGCGCAGGAACACCAGCGTCTGGGTACCGTCGGCCGGCTGGGCGCGGCTTTCGCTGGACTCCAGCGACAGGAACAGCGCGCTCGCTGCCAACAACGAGGGCAGAACGATAAACGCGCGATGCTTGAAGCGTTGGGCGAATTTCAAAAGGGTCTTCATTCAGTAAAGTGATCTTCAGCGCATTCGATTAAGGCTGACAAACCTTTACACCGTGAGCTCCCAGCGTCGGGTGTTTTCCATGTCGTTGCGCCGGTCCGTCTCCGTAATGGGCAGTGCTCAGAGTCCCCTGAAGCCCTTTGGTTCGATCCCGGCGGGTTCGCCGCACTTTAGCGACAACCTTTGACGGGGTGGCGGAAGGTTATCGACAGGATGTTGCGGATTTATGGACGTTGGCAGATCTATGCACTGAATGGTCCCTGTAGGAGCTGCCGAAGGCTGCGATCTTTTGATCTTGACCTTCAACAATGTCGAACAGATCAAGATCAAAAGATCGCAGCCTTCGGCAGCTCCTACATTATGATCAGCAGCTTCAATGTTTGCGTGGATGCTCCCATGACCGATCTCTCTGCGTTCCCGATTACCGGTAAATGGCCGGCCCAGTACCCTGAGTGGATTCAGCTCTACTCCCTGCCGACCCCCAACGGCGTCAAGGTCTCGATCATGCTCGAAGAGATCGGCTTGCCGTACGAGCCGCACCGCGTGGGCTTCGAGACCAACGATCAGTTGTCACCCGAGTTCATGTCGTTGAACCCCAACAACAAGATCCCGGCGATCATCGACCCTCACGGTCCAGGGGACCAGCCACTGCCGCTGTTCGAGTCCGGGGCGATTCTGATCTACCTCGCCGACAAGAGCGGCCAATTGCTGGCCCAGGAATCGGCGGCGCGCTACGAGACGATTCAGTGGTTGATGTTTCAGATGGGCGGTATCGGGCCGATGTTCGGCCAGGTTGGTTTTTTCAACAAATTCGGCGGCAAGGATTACGAGGACAAACGGCCCCGTGATCGCTACGTCGAGGAAAGCAAACGCCTGCTCAAGGTCCTCGACGAGCGTCTGGAAGGGCGCGACTGGATCATGGGCGAGCGCTACACCATTGCCGACATCGCGACGTTCCCGTGGGTGCGCAACCTGATCGGTTTTTATGAGGCGGGCGACCTGGTCGGCATTCAGAATTTCCCGAATGTCACCCGCGTGCTGGAGCGCTTCCTCGCGCGGCCGGCGGTGGTTCGTGGTTTGACGATTCCTTCGTAATTCGCAGCACTGATGATCCCCGTGGGAGCGAGCCTGCTCGCGAAAGCGATTTATCAGCTGACATTAGTGTTAACTGACACGACGCTTTCGCGAGCAGGCTCGCTCCCACTGTGATTTTGGTGTTCTGGAGGATTGTTGCATGAGCAGTAATGCACTCTTGATTGATCCAGGTTTGTACGCCAACCCCCGCAAGGCATAAGCTTCACCCCCTTACGACTTTCGTCTTGTCACTGTCTTTCAGGAAAACCCATGTCCAGCCAGTTCCCCGAAGCTCGTCCACGCCGTCTGCGCCGCAATGCGAGCCTGCGCAGTCTGTTCCAGGAAACCGAGTTCAGCCTGAACGATCTGGTGCTGCCGATTTTTGTTGAAGAAGAAATCGACGATTTCGTCCCGATCAAAAGCATGCCCGGTGTGATGCGCATTCCGGAGTCGAAACTGGCCGGGGAGATCGAGCGCTATGCCCGTGCCGGGATCAAATCGGTGATGACCTTCGGCGTGTCCCATCACCTGGACAGCAGTGGCAGCGACACCTGGAACGACAACGGCCTGGTGTCGCGGATGTCGCGTATCGCCAAGGACGCCGTGCCGGAAATGATCGTGATGTCCGACACCTGCTTCTGTGAATACACCGACCACGGCCACTGCGGCGTGGTGCACAACCATGAAGTCGACAACGACAAGACCCTGATCAATCTCGGCAAACAAGCCGTGGCGGCGGCCCGGGCCGGCGCGGACGTGATCGCTCCGTCGGCGGCCATGGACGGCCAGGTCCGGGCCATTCGCCGGGCGCTGGACGAGGCCGGTTTCACCCAGACCGCGATCATGGCGTATTCGACCAAGTTCGCTTCGGCACTCTACGGCCCGTTCCGTGAGGCCGGCGGCAGCGCTTTGAAAGGCGACCGCAAAAGCTACCAGATGAACCCGATGAACCGCCGTGAAGCCGTGCGCGAATCGCTGCTGGACGAACAGGAAGGCGCCGATGCGCTGATGGTCAAACCGGCCGGCGCGTACCTGGACATCATCCGCGACATCCGCGAAGTCTCGCGTCTGCCGCTGTCGGCGTACCAGGTAAGTGGTGAGTACGCGATGATCAAGTTCGCCGCCCAGGCCGGAGCGATTGATGAAGACCGCGTGGTGCGCGAAAGCCTTGGGGCGATCAAGCGGGCGGGGGCGGATTTGATCTTCACCTACTTCGCGATGGATCTGGCCTTGGCCGGGATCTAACGACCACCGCAAACTCCCACAGTTGTTTGATGTTGGACGCAACTCCTGTGAACGACGCAGCCACCTGTGGGAGCGAGCCTGCTCGGGATTGCGGCGGATCAGTCACATTGATGTTGGATATGCTGTCGTTATCGCGAGCAGGCTCACTCCCACATTTGAGATGTGTTGGGTCAGTGGGACCCAAAAAACAACCGTATCCCATGATCCCGGAAATACCGCTCGATCACTTTCGGGTCCGCGCTGTTATCGGCAATCGCCACGTACGTATCCGGCCGCAACAGATAAAAACCGTTGCGCGCCAACCCCGCTGTTTCAAACGCTGGCCGCCAGTCGAACACGTGCAGCGGCAAATGATGCTCGATACACCAGGCGATCATTTCGTCGCTGGTATCGCCGTACACATGCACCTGCCAGGTCGGGTTTTTCAGCGGTTCGTAGTTATCGCCTTCGCCATCGTGCGCCCAGGGCAAGCGGTCACCGCCGTGGACCTGCCCGGTCACGCCTTCGCTCAGCGGCATGCCGCGATAGTTGAGGGTGATCTGCGACACCGTGCGAAACAGGAATTCGCGCGTTGCCGCGAACGAAGCCATTTTCGGGATCAGAAATGGCGCCAGGCGCGTGCGCAGCAGGTCGGCGACTTTGCCCTCGGCGGTGACGAAGCTGAACACCCGGTCGGTGGTGGACACCAGGCGCCGGGCGAAGGCGATGCGTTCGGTTTCGTAGCTATCGAGTAATTTGGAGGTGGCGCCGCCGCTCAGGACTGCGGCGATTTTCCAGGCCAGGTTGATCGCGTCGCCAATCCCGGTGTTCATGCCCTGGCCACCGGCGGGGCTGTGGACGTGGGCGGCGTCGCCGAGTAGAAACGCCCGGCCGCTGCGAAAGAATTCCGCCACCCGATGATGCACCCGGTAGGTCGAGAACCAATTCACCTGTTCGACCTGCACTTTCAGATGCTCGATGGCGTGGCTGCTGACGTCTTCGAATTTCAGGGTTTCGGCATGCTCGGCGCGCTCATCGCGCACAGTGCCGATCAGCCGGGCATGACCTTCGCTGGCCAACGGGAACACTGCGAGAAAGTCCGCTTCATCGAGGTCCACGTGCAGTTCACCGTTGAACGCCGGGCCGCTGGCCTGCACGTCGGCGACGTAGAAAATCTGCTGGTAGGTGCCGCCGGGGAATCCGCTGTCCAGAGTCTTGCGCACAATCGACCGGGCGCCGTCGCAACCCGCGAGATAGCAGGCCTGGCAGACTTCCTGCGCGCCATCGGGGCGACGTAAATGGGCGGTGAGGCCGTCGCCGGTTTCGTCGAAGCTGTCCAGCGTGGTTTCGCGTTCGACGCTGACGCCATAGTCGGCGAGGCGTTCGATCAGCAGTTGCTCGTGTTCGTCCTGGGGAAAAATTTCCATGAACGCGTAGGGCGTCAGGCCCTCGCCGATGCGGGTCAACGGCAGGCGCGCCACGGCTTCGCCCTTGACCCAGAAATTCGCCGCCGCCACCCGATGGCCGTTTTGCACGATGGTGTCGCTGAGGTCGAGTTGACGATACAACTCAAGGGTCCGGGCCTGGACGGCCAGGGCGCGCGAGGTGGTGCCGGGGGCGAGGGTCTTGTCGATGATGCGCACGCGGATGCCGAGCTTGCTCAGCCACAGCGCCAGCACCAGGCCAGTCGGGCCGGCGCCGATGATCAACACGTCGCTTCGGTTCATGAGTTTGTTCTCCTCACGGGGTGCAGCAAGTATGGATCAGAAGGTCGGGCTGGCCAGTTCTGCTCGCGATGAGGCCGGAAAATCCCCCGCAAAACAAAAAAGGCCCCGCAGCCATCAAAGCCGCGGAGCCTTTTTCCTGACGGTGACGCTTAGAAGTCGATCGTCCCCGACAACTTCGCCACGCGCGGTTCGCCCTGGGTCAGGTAACCGCCCTGAGCCGATTCCCAGTACTTCTTGTTCGCCAGGTTTTCCACGCCCAGACGCACGGTCACGTCCTTCTCCGAAACCTTGAACGCATAACGCGCACCCGCATCGAAGCGATTCCAGGTCGGCAGGCTCAAGTTGTTCGCCGCGTCAGCATATTGGCCGCCGGTGCGCAGCATCCGCGCATTCAGCGCTACGCCTTGCAGGCCGGGCACGTCCCAGTCGGCGCCGGCGTTGAACTGGAAGGTCGGCACACCAATCGCACGGTTGCCGTCGTTGGCGCCGTTCTGGGTATTTTTCAGTTCGGTGTCCATCAGGGTCAGGCCGCTGATCAGGCGCAGGCCGCTGATCGGCTCGCCGAACACGTTCATTTCCACGCCTTTGTTGACTTGCTCGCCTTCACGCACATAACGCGACGTGTTGGCGTCGATGATTTCCGAGTAACCGTCGCTCGGCTGTTCGATGCGATAAACACCCAAGCTTGCACCGTAGGTGCCCATGTCGACTTTCACCCCGGCTTCGGTCTGCTTCGAGCGTGCCGGTGCGTAGGCTTCGTTGCCGTTGATCACGACGCGCGAGCCGGACGTGGTCGGCGACGTCGGCCCTTGCGCCAGGCCTTCGATGTGGTTGGCGTAGAACGAAACATGCTCCCACGGCTTGAACACGATGCCGTACACCGGCGTGGTGATCGATTCGTCGTAGCTGGAAGAACGCGGGCCGCTGCCGTAGCTGGCGTAGCTGTAACCTTGCACGACCAATTGCTGGCGACGCAGACCGGCGGTGATCAGCAGGCGATCATCGAAGAAACCGAGGGTGTCGGAGATCGCGAGGCTACGGTTGAAGGTCTTGCCGACGATGCCCGGATCGCTGTTGTCGCCACCGGCGAAGTTGCCGACCGGCGACGGGGTTTCCACCGGGTGGTAGATGTTGTTGGCGTATTTGGTCAGGTCGAAGTCATAGGCGCTGCGCTGTTCAGCCCAGATGCCGGTCAGGCCGAAATTCAGCTTGTGGCTGACGGCGCCGGTGTTGAACTTGCCGTTAAGGCCGGCCATGACGCTGGTGTTGTCTTCGTCATGGGGGATAAACGAGCCAGTGGTGGTCGATGCACCCGTGTTGCCGACCAGCGTGGTCGAGTTGTAGCGCCCGACTTCGCGGGTGTGCTTGGCGCCACCCGCGGCGTAGGCGGTCCAGTTGTCGTTCAGATCGTACTCGGCGCGGAGCATGCCGAAGGTGTCTTCGATGTCGGTGTAGCCCCACTTCGGCGCGTAGTTGGTGTCGGCCGACGGTGCGTCCGGAATGTGCGTGGCGGTGCCGAGGTTGACCGAGTTGCGACCACCGTTGACGCGTTCTTTCTGGTAGGCGAAGTCACCGGAAATGCGCAGGGCGTCGCCGCGATAATCGAGGCCGATGGCGAACAGTTTCGAGCGTTGGTTTTCGTGGTCGATGGCGGTGTCGCCTTCGCGCTGGGACAGGTTGACCCGCGCGCCGAAGCGGTTGTCTTCACCGAAGCGCTGACCGAGGTCGAGGTGCTGACCGATGCGGCCTTCGCTGTTGATGTCGGTGGTGTAGCGGCGCAGTGGCACGTCGCCGGCGCGTTTTGGCTGCAAATTGACGCCGCCACCGATGCCGGAGCCGGTCGGGGTCACGCCGTTGACGAAGGCATTCGGGCCTTTGAACACTTCCACACGCTCCAGCGCGTCAGTGGAAATGATCTGCCGTGGCAGTACGCCGTACAGGCCGTTATAGGAAATGTCGTCGCCGTTCAGCGGCAAACCGCGAATCATGAAGACCTGCGATTGGTTGGAGAACCCCGAAGCCTGGCGTACCGACGAGTCGTTGAGCAGCACATCGGCGACGTCTTCGGCCTGTTGATCCTGAATCAGTTGCTCGGTATAGGACGCGGCGCTGAACGGCACGTCCATCATGTCTTGATTGCCCAACACGCCGAGCTGACCGCCACGCGCGACCTGACCACCGGCGTAAACCGGTGGCAAGGCATTTGGCGTCGGCGCCTGGGCGTTGATGTTGACGTTGTCGAGCACCAGCTCGTTGCTATCGCCTTCGGCGGCGTAAGCGGTGACAGTCAGGGAGCACAGCAGGGCGAGAAGCGTTGGGCGAAAAGGGACGGCGAGTCGAGCAGGAGCGGGCATTTTTATACCTGGAGGCGCACGGCCAATGGGAAAAAATAAGGGCGGCGCGGGAACTCCTTGCGCAAATGCGACTCCAGGCGCAAATGATAGGTTTTCTCAGTAACGTTTTGCAATCAGTTTGTCATCAGTCGCTGAAACCTCTAAGTGAGCGGGCAAACCTGTGGTGGGGGCGTTATCTGTGGTGTGGGGATTTATCTGTTGTATGGGTATTTATCTGTTGTATAGGGATTTATCTGTTTTATGAGGATTCATCTGTGGCGAGGGGATTTATCCCCGTTGGGGTGCGAAGCGGCCCCTCTTTTGACTTACAAGGGGACTGCTGCGCAGTCCAACGGGGATAAATCCCCTCGCCACAGATAAATCCCCTCTCCACAGATAAATCTCCTTTCCACAGTTGAATCCCCCCTTCACAGATAAATCTCCTTTCCACAGTTGAATCCCTTCTCCACAGTTGAATCTCCTCGACAAAGAAGGAGCGTGAACATCCAGGGAACAGGGCTGGAACCTTGCAGTCCTAGCTTGCGCCACGGCATTGAACGTATGGTGAACCGGGCACAACGGACTGGATGAAGCTTCATGCACAACTTTCGATTACCGATCACGCTCGCCGCACTGCTGGTACTCGGCGGTTGCGCCAGTCAGCGCAGCGATGAACCCGCACCGCGTGCGCCGAATGAAGTGAAGGCCGAAATCGTGCGCCTGTTGCCGGCCAAGACCGCCGACCGCGAAGGGTGGGCGACGGACATCTACGCAGCGTTTGTCGCCCAGGACATTTCACCGACCACGCAAAACCTTTGCGCGGTCCTGGCCGTCACCGAGCAGGAATCGACCTTCCAGGTAGACCCAACCGTGCCGGGCCTGGGCAAGATCGCCCGGGACGAGATCGATCGCCGCGCCGCCAAGGTGCACATCCCCAGTTTGCTGGTCAGCGCTGCGTTGCAAGTCCGTTCACCGAACGGCAAAAGCTACAGCGACCGACTCAACGCCGCCCGCAGCGAAAAAGAACTCAGCGCAATCTTCGATGACTTCATCAGCATGGTGCCCATGGGCCGGACCTTGTTCAGTGGGTTCAACCCGGTGCACACCGCCGGGCCGATGCAGGTCAGCGTCGAATTCGCCGAGCAGGAGACACGCCATTATCCCTATCCGGTGACGGGCTCGATTCGCCATGAGGTGTTCAGCCGTCGCGGCGGCATGTACTTCGGTATTGCCCATTTGCTCGGCTACCCGGTGAGCTACAAGCAGCCGCTGTATCGCTTTGCCGATTTCAATGCCGGTTGGTACGCCAGCCGTAATGCGGCATTCCAAAATGCGCTCAGTCGCGCGTCCGGCATCCCGCTGGCGCTGGACGGTGACGTGATCCGCTACGATTCGATCATGCCCGGCACCACGGAACTGGCGGTGCGCACCCTCGGCAAGCAACTGGGCATGCGCAATCCGACGATTCGCGATCAGTTAAATAAGGGCCAAACCCTGGAATTTGAAGACACGGCGCTCTACCGGAAAGTCTTCGCCCTGGCCGAGAAGGCCGAAGGCCGGGCGTTGCCGCGTGCGATGTTGCCGGGGATCGAACTGCACAGCCCGAAGATCACCCGCAAACTCACCACGGCATGGTTTGCCAAGCGGGTTGATGAGCGTTACAAACGCTGCATGGCCAAGGCCGGCTGATTCCCGCAGACGTAAAAAACCCGGCTGCGGGAGCCGGGTTTCTCTGGGTTGTTGCATTGAAGCCATCCATTCAAACGGCGCGGCGTTCAAGCAGACGATCCGAACCACCTTCAGCAACGGTGTTGCCCTGCAGACGATCCGAGCCACCAGCCGCTACGGTATTGCCCTGCAAACGATCCGAGCCATCAGCTGCAACGGTGTTGCCCTGCAGACGATCCGAGCCATCAGCCGCGACGGTGTTGCCTTGCAGACGATCCGAGCCATCAGCCGCTACGGTGTTGCCTTGCAGACGATCCGAGCCATCAGCCGCGACGGTGTTGCCTTGCAGACGATCCGAGCCATCAGCCGCGACGGTGTTGCCTTGCAGACGATCGGAGCCGTCAGCCGCGACGGTGTTGCCTTGCAGACGATCGGAGCCATCAGCCGCTACGGCGTTCTGGTACAGACGATCCGAGCCGTCAGCGGCGATCATCGTGTGGGTCGGGGTAGCGGCAAAAGCGTTAACTGCAAAAACCGAGAAAGCGATGCTGAGAAGGGTTTGGCGTTTCATGATCGTGTGCTCCGGGTGTTGTTAGTTGGGTATGGAGCGGATGTTACGCCGAGGATTTTTTATGAGAACTTCATTGACGTGATGGTGACCATCGACGGCAATGATGGTTCATGTAGGAGCTGCCGAAGGCTGCGATCTTTTGACGTTGTTTTTAAGGGCAAGATCAAAAGATCGCAGCCTGCGGCAACTCCTACAGGGAAAACAGTTCAGACCTGCGTCAGCCTCAAAGCACTTTTACGGCCCTGCCGATCGCCTGAATCGGCCCGGTCGGTTTGCCGATTGGCGAGCCATTGGCACCTTCAAGCGTCAACTCGAATAGCTGATTCGGTTGCAGCGGCGGCAGCTTGTCCAGCGGCACCGACAACGCCTGTCCCGGTTTGACCAACCCCAGCGACACCGGCCCTTGCCAACCGTCAGCCTTGGTCCAGAACTCCAGCGCCTTGTCCGCCGGCACCTCGACCACGCCCAGTGGAATCAACTGAATCTCCCGCGAATTGCTGGCCTGGATCACCCAGCCCGGCGCCTTGTCCTGCGGCGCCACCAACACCACCAGATAATTCGGCTTCGGCGTGGTCTGGGTCAGCAGGATCGCGCCCAGGATCAACGTCGCGGCCAATCCGGCAGCGCTCAGGCCACGCCACAACGGCAGCAGATTCCACCATGAGGCTTTCGCTGCAATCGGCAGGCTTGGTATTTGTCGCTGGAGCGTTCGCTCAATGCGTGGCCACAAATGTGGCGACGGCTGGAGGGGTTCGACAAGGTCGGTCAGGTCCAGCAACCGCCGCTCCCAGGCACCCACCGCTGCACGCAGCTCAGGATCAGTCGGCAGGCGCCGTTGAACGTCGGCGCGATCCTCGGCCGAGAGCGTGCCGAGCACATATTCGCTGGCCAGTTCATCGCGTTCTTGCGCCGATTCAGTGGTCATCCCATGCACTCCCGCAAGGCGTTGAGGCTGCGCTTGATCCAGGCTTTGACCGTGCCCAGCGGCGTGTCGAGGCGTGTGGCAATCTGCGCGTGCGAATAACCGTCGACATAGGCGTGCAGGATGCAGCGCCGACGCTGCGGATCGAGTTGTTCAAGGCAGCGGTGAATACGCGCCGAATGTGCGTGGGCGTCGAAGCCATCATCCTCTGACAGCGCTGCATGTTCTTCGCTGAACGGCGTTTCCCGGCCATGGTCGCGCAGCAGATTCAACGCCAGGTGCCGGGTCACGCTGAACATCCAGCCTCGCGCCGAACCGCGTGCCGGATCAAACCCCGCCGCGCCGTTCCAGATCTTGATGAACGCCTCATGAACAATGTCCTCGGCCAGCGCCGTATCGCGCACCAGCCGCTTGGCCACGCCGAGCAGGCGCGGGCCTTCCTGCACATACAAATCGCGCAGGGCCGCACGCTCGCCGCGCGCGCAGGCAGCAAGACGGGCTTCGTAATCAAACACGGATTCGGGCAAAGACATGTCGTGCAATCTAGCTCACATTCCAGCAAACACCACCGCACCCCGTAGGCGCCGAGCTTGCTCGCGAAAGCGTATTTTCAGTAAAAAATATATGACTGACACAACGCTTTCGCGAGCAAGCTCGGCTCCTACAAGGAATTGAGTGAATCAACGCATCAGTTCACGGCCCAGAAGATGTAATCGGCCTGGTACTTCACCACTTCCTGTTTGCCCTTGTTCGCCGCTGTGCATTCGCTGCCCGGCGCTACGCCGCCCTTGAGGGCGACGCGCTGGATGTAACTCACGCCCGTCATGGCACCTTTGCCTTCGGCCGGGTTGGCCTTGACCAACTGATAGGGCAGGTTGCCCGGGCTCGATGGCGCCACGGCCAATTGCGTGCCGGTGACTTTTGAACCGTCCTTGGCCTGCCAGGTGGCGGGTGGACCAAAGTAGGTGCCGACCTGTTTGCCGCTGCGATCGTTGAGCACCGCTTTCGGGCCGACGAAGGTCCACTCGGTCTGCCCGGCGACGTTGGGCTTGTCGCGGCACTCGTAGGTGATCTCGCCAACGCCGGTGGTTTCCATCGCGATCTTGTGGCCATCCGGGACTTTGATCGCGTCGGGATAACTGCTTTGAGCGAAGGTCGTCGAGGTGACAGCGAGCAAACCGGTGAGGCCAATCAGCTGGGTAATGTTCATCAGTGTGTTTCTCCGAAAAGGGTAAACCGCTGACAGCCGAAGAGGGCTGTTACAGGGACTACCCATGGCGGAGGCGTTTGGATGCAGTGCCCGGAAAATAAATTTCAAACCCCACTGACCTTCCCTGTGGGAGCGGGCTTGCTCGCGAATGCGGAGGATCAGTCGACATAAATGTTGCCTGACACACCGTATTCGCGAGCAAGCCCGCTCCCACAGGGATTTTTGTCAGTCTTCAGGCCGGAGGCTTTCAGAAGTTCCTGGGTGTAGGGGTGTTTGGGCGCAGCGAAAATCTCCCGTGACGAACCCTGCTCAACGACTTTGCCATCCTTGATCACCATCAAGTCATGTGCCAAGGCATGCACCACCGCCAGGTCATGGCTGATGAACAGGTATGTCAGCCCATGCTTGATCTGCAACTGCCGCAACAGCTCCACCACCTGTTTTTGCACCGTGCGATCCAGCGCCGAGGTCGGCTCATCCAGTAGAATCAGCGCCGGTTCCAACACCAGGGCGCGGGCGATGGAGATACGCTGGCGCTGACCGCCGGAAAATTCATGGGGGTAACGATGACGGCTTTTCGGATCGAGCCCGACTTCTTCCAGTACGCGAATCACTGCCGCCTCGCGCTCAGCCTCGGTGCCGATGCCATGGGTCAACAAGCCCTCGGCAATGATCTGTTGCACCGACATCCTTGGGCTTAGGCTGCCGAACGGATCCTGAAACACCACCTGAATCTGCCGCCGCAATGGCCGCATCAAACGTTGATTGAGCAGGCTCAGTTGCTTGTTGCCGAAACGAATATTGCCCTCCGATTCCACCAATCGCAGGATCGCCTGGCCCAGCGTCGATTTGCCCGAGCCGGACTCGCCAACAATGCCCAGCGTCTTGCCCCGTTGCAGGGTGAAGCTCACGCCGTCCACCGCTTTGATGTAGTCCTGCTGACGGCTGAACAACGCTTTGGGCAATGGAAACCAGACCTTCAGATCATCCACCTCCAACAGGTTGTGATCGAACTGGCTCGGCACCGGCGCACCGCTCGGTTCGGCCTCGATCAGCAAACGGCTGTAGGGATGCTGCGGTGCGCGGAACAGCGTTTCGCAATCAGCCGCTTCGACGACTTCACCGTGACGCATCACGCAGACCCGCTGCGCGATGCGCCGCACCAGATTGAGGTCATGGCTGATCAACAGCAGTGACATGCCGAGCCTTTGCTGCAGCTCGATCAACAGTTCGAGAATCTTTTGCTGCACGGTCACGTCCAGCGCGGTAGTCGGCTCATCGGCGATCAACAGTTCTGGCTCATTGGCCAACGCCATGGCGATCATCACCCTTTGTCGCTGCCCACCGGAGAGCTGATGTGGATAGGCTTTCAAGCGCTGCAAAGGCTGGCGAATGCCGACCAGCTCAAGTAACTGCAAAGTCCGTTCGCGGGCAGCGCGGCCCTTCAGGCCTTTATGAATCTCCAGCACTTCACTGACTTGCTTTTCCACCGTGTGCAGCGGATTCAGCGAAGTCATCGGCTCCTGGAAAATCATTGCAATCCGGTTGCCACGCAAACCGCGCATCTGCTGCTCGCTGGCGTGCAACAAGTCCACGCCGTTGTAGCTGATCGAACCGCTGCTGCTAACGTTTTTGCCTGGCAGCAAACGCAGGATCGAATGCGCCGTCACCGACTTGCCTGAACCCGATTCACCAACCAGCGCCAAACACTCACCCCGACGAATATCCAGGTTCAAACCGTGCACCACTTCCTGCCCGGCAAAGGCAACGCGCAGGTCACGTATCTCGATCAAATGGTCTTTCATCTCAGCTCCTCGGATCAAACGCATCTCGGCAAGCCTCACCGATGAAAACCAGCAACGACAGAATCAACGCCAAGGCAAAAAACGCCGTCAGCCCCAGCCACGGCGCTTGCAGATTGCGCTTGGCCTGGCCAATCAGTTCACCCAGCGACGCCGTGCCCGCTGGCATGCCGAAACCAAGAAAGTCCAGTGCAGTCAGCGTGGCGATGGCGCCCGTCAGAATGAACGGCAGGTAGGTGAGGGTGGAGGTCATCGCGTTGGGCAGGATGTGCCGACGCATCAGTTCGCTGTCGGTCAGGCCCAGCGCCCGTGCGGCTTTGACGTATTCCAGATTGCGCCCTCGGAGGAACTCGGCGCGCACCACATCGACCAGTGCCAGCCACGAAAACAGCGCCATGATCCCCAGCAGCCACCAGAAACTCGGCGAGACGAAGCCGGACAAAATGATCAGCAGATACAGCACCGGCAGCCCCGACCAGATTTCCAGCACCCGCTGCCCGAGCAAGTCGACCCAACCGCCGTAATAACCCTGCAGCGCCCCGGCAACGATGCCGATCAACGCACTGATGCCGGTGAGGATCAGCGCAAACAGAATCGAAATACGCGTGCCGAAGATCACCCGCGCCAACACGTCGCGCGCCTGATCGTCGGTGCCCAGCCAGTTGCTGGAAGAGGGCGGGCTCGGCGCCGGTTCACTGAGGTCGTAATTGACCGTGTCGTAGCTGAACGGGATCGGCGGAAACAGCATCCAGCCGCCCTGATCCTCGATCAACTTATGCACGTAGCTGCTGGCGTAGTCCGGCTGGAATGGCAGCTCGCCGCCGAAATCGGTTTCCAGGTAATCGCTGAGGATCGGAAAGTAAAAAGCATCGTGATAACGAATCACCAGTGGTTTGTCGTTGGCGATCAACTCGCCGCCGAGGCAAATCAGGCACAGACCGATAAACAGCCACAGTGACCAGCGACCTCGCCGATTGGCTTTGAATTGCGCGACACGGCGCCGGCCCAGAGGGGAAAGTGTGAACATCAGGCAGTCCTCGCCGAGAAGTCGATGCGCGGGTCGAGCAGGGTGTAGCAGAGGTCGCCGATCAGCTTGATCAGCAGGCCGAAGAGGGTGAACAGAAACAGCGCGCCGAACACCACCGGGTAGTCGCGCGAGACCGCCGCTTCGTAACTCATGCGGCCGAGGCCATCGAGGTTGAAGATGGTTTCAATCAACAGCGAACCGGCGAAGAACACCTCGATCAGCGCCGACGGCACCCCCGCGACCACCAACAGCATGGCGTTGCGAAACACATGGCCGTAGAGCACGCGGCGCTCGGTCAGGCCCTTGGCCCGGGCGGTGATCACGTACTGGCGGCTGATCTCGTTGAGGAAGCTGTTTTTGGTGAGGATCGTCAGCGTCGCGAAGCCGCCGATCACCAGTGCCGTCACCGGCAACACCAAGTGCCAGAGGTAGTCACCGACCTTGCCCAGCGTGCTCAGGCTGTCGAAGTTATCCGAGACCAGTCCTTGCACCGGAAACCAGTTGACGTAGCTGCCACCGGCAAATACCACGATCAACAGAATCGCAAAGAGAAACGCCGGCATCGCGTAGCCGACGATGATCGCTGTACTGCTCCAGACATCGAAAGCGCTGCCGTTTTTGATCGCTTTGCGAATGCCCAGCGGAATCGAAATCAGGTAAGTGATCAGCGTCGCCCACAAGCCCAATGACAGCGACACCGGCAGCTTCTGCACGATCAGGTCGGTGACCTTGGCGCCACGGAAGAAACTGCTGCCCAGATCCAGTTGCGCGTAATTTTTCAACATCAGCCACAGGCGTTCGTGCATCGGTTTGTCGAAGCCGTAGTGGTGTTTGATTTCCTCGATCAGTGCCGGGTCGAGACCCCGACTGCTGCGCCCGGCACCGCCAATCGCGGCAACCTCGCCACCGCCGCCCATGCTGTGGCCGCCGAAGCCTTGCAGGCGGGCGATGGCTTGCTCCACGGGGCCGCCCGGCGCGGCCTGCACAATGAGGAAATTGACCACCAGGATGCACAACAGTGTGGGGATGATCAGCAGCAAACGTCGACTCAGATAACGCAGCATGTCACTGGCCTCCCGCGAGTCGGGCGTTCATCTGTTGGCTCGTCAACGTTTTGGCCGCGACTTCCCACCAGGTTTCCAGCCCTTCGTTGTAAAGCGGTTGCTGCGCCGGCATGCCAAAACGGTTCTGATACACCGTCGGCGTGCCCTTGGAGTAGTAGTTGGGAATCATGTAGTAACCCCATTGCAGCACCCGGTCGAGGGCGCGGGCGTAATGCACCATGGCTTCGCGGGTGTTGGCCTGCACCAGCCCGTCGATCAGTTGATCGACCGCCGGATTGGCCAGCACCATCGAATTCGAACTGCCGACCTGCGTGGCACTTTGCGAGGCGTACAGGCTGTACAGCTCGCGGCCGGGGAGACGATCGGATCGCCGCTGCGCGGGAAACTGGTGACGATCATGTCGTAGTCGCGGGCGTTCAGCCGATTGACGTATTGCGCCGAATCGATGCGGCGTAAATTCAGCGTGATGCCGATCTGCGCGAGGGTGCGTTTGAACGGCAGCAGCATGCGATCGAAACCGCCCTGACCGTCGAGGAAGGTGAATTCCAGCGGCTCGCCGTCAGCGTTGACCAAACGATTGTTTTTCGCTGTCCAGCCCGCCTCGGCGAGCAGCTTCAAGGCTTGCAGTTGCTTGTCGCGGATGTAGCCGCTGCCGTCGGTTTTCGGTGCCTCATACACCGTGGTGAAGACCTCGTCGGGGACCTGCCCGCGCAACGGTTCGAGGATCTTCATTTCTTCGGCATCAGGCAGTGCTGTGGCAGCCATTTCACTCTTCGGCCAGAAGCTGTTCTGGCGCACGTAGAAGCCGCGCATCATCTGCTTGTTGGTCCATTCGAAATCCCACAGCAGACTGATTGCCTGGCGGACGCGGCGATCCTGAAAGATCGGGTTTTGCAGGTTGAATACGAAGCCTTGCGCCGCCGTCGGTTTTTCCGGGGCGAGGATCGACTGTTGCAAGCGACCATCGCGCAAGGCCGGGCAGTCATAGCCGACCACGTAACCGGACGAGGAAAACTCGCGGTTGTAGTCGAACGCACCGGCCTGCAAGAGTTGGCGGGCGACGTCGGTGTCGCCGTAGAAATTCACCGTAAGCGTGTCGAAGTTGTACAGGCCGCGACTGACTGGCAGGTCCTTGCCCCACCAATCCGCATCACGCTGGAAGCTGATACTGCGCCCGGCGTCGACTTTGCTCACGCGGTACGGGCCGCTGCCCAGCGGTGGCTCGAAACCGCCGCCGTTAGCGAAATCGCGGGTTTGCCACCAGTGCTCCGGCACGACGCGCATCGTCGCCAGATCCAGCGCCAGTGTGCGGTTGAGGTTGTTCTTGAAGGTGAAGCGCACTTGCCGTGGGCCTTCGATGAGCACGTCCTGCACGTCGGCGTATTGCTGCCGATAACTCAGGCTGCCTTTGGTCATCAGCAAGTTGAAGGTGTAGCGCACGTCTTCGGCGGTGATCGGCGTGCCGTCGGCGAAACGTGCTTTTGGATTGAGGGTGAAACGCACCCACAAGCCTTCGGGGTCGCGCTCCATCTGTTGCGCGACCAGGCCGTAGACGGTGTACGGTTCGTCCAGTGAACGAAACGCCAGCGGCGAGTACACCCAGTCGTTGACCTGCACCACGCTGATGCCTTGATCGGCATACGGCGCGATGTAGTTGTACTGGCCGATTTCCATCGACGCGCGGCTGAGCGAACCACCCTTGGGCGCGTCGGGATTAACGAAGTCGAAATGCTCGAAACCCGCCGGGTACTTCGGCGCCTCGCCGTATACCGTCATCGCGTAGCTGCCGCCGGCCAGCGCCGGTGCCACATTGCACAGCAGCGCGCCGCCAAGCAGCAGGCCTGCCATGTTGCGCATGAAAGTCATGAAGTCACTCCTGAGCCCCTGAAAGATCACGGTTCAACCTGTCGGAGTGAGCCTGTGTGGCGAGGGGATTTATCCCCGTTGGGGCGCGAAGCACCGCCAAAACCTGCAACCGCGAATGACCAGACAGACCGCGATCAATGGTTACGACTGCTGCGCAGCCGGACGGGGATAAATCCCCTCGCCACAAGACTCATTCCTACAGGGATTACGGTGTTGCGGGTTAGAAGTGGTACGTCATGCGCGCAAACAGGGTGCGGCCCAGCGGGTCGGTGTAGCGTGGGTCATAGCCGCTCTGGAAGTTGTAGGCCTGGTTGGAGAACGGCGGGTTGCGGTCAAACATGTTCTTCATCCCGGCATCGACATCCAGCACTTTATTGAAGGTGTAACCGGCCGACAGATCCCACACCGAATACGACGCCACGCGCGCATGGGTATCGCGGTCGTAGTCGTTGTAACCGGTGGTGAAGCGGTTGGTCAGCGACGCTCGCGCCGCGCCGAAGGTCCAGCTGCCGGTGAGGTTGTGCTTCCAGCGCGCGATCACGCCGTCACCCTCGAAGTCGCCGACCTTGTCGGTGAACGGGCCCTTGATGGTGCTCTGGAAGTCGTACTCGTCGACATAGGTGCCTTGCAGGCCCAGGCCGAATTGACCGTACGGCGTGTTCGGGAAGCGATAGTCCAGCGACACATCGACCCCGTTGGTTTCGACGATGCCGAGGTTGGCGTTGCCGGTGACGATGTAATTGAGCGTGCCGTCGGCGTTGCGCACGAAGCGATCCGGGTAGGAACCGGCCTGATCAAACACGGTGGATTCCGGGAACGGCTGAATCTGGTTGGAGATGTGAATCCACCAGAAATCCAGGCCCACCGACAGGTTGTTGATCGGCTGGTAGACGAAACCCAGCGTCACGTTGCGCGCCTTCTCCGGGGCCAGGTCTTCGTTGCCGCCAATCTGGTTGAGGAACTGCTGACCGCAATCGCGGCCGCCATTACCACCCGGTTGCACCACGCCGCCGGTACACAGCACCGGATCGTTGTAGTAGCCCTGAGTGAAGGTGATGCTGCGCGGCGAATACAACTCATACAGCGACGGTGCGCGGAAACCTTCGCTGTACGCGCCGCGCACCACCAGCTCTTTGAGCGGCTGATAACGGAACGAATATTTCGGATTGGTGGTGCTGCCGAAGTCGCTGTATTTGTCGTGACGCACGGCGGCGGACAGTTCGAGGCTGTCGAGCACCGGCACGTTGATTTCTGCGTAAGCAGCTTTCACGCTGCGGTCGCCCTCGACACTGCCGTTCGGGTCGATGCCGAGGCTCTGGATGTCGCCGGCGAACGACTCGAAGTCCTGATGGAATTTCTCTTTGCGGTACTCGCCACCCAGCGCCAGACCGGACGGGCCCGCGCCGAACCAGTCGCCAATCTCACGGCTGATACGCCCGTCGAATCCGGCCACGCGGCCGACCGCAGTGGAGTAGGCGCCGTGGTACATCGCTTCATCGATGTATTGCTGACCGGCCGTAGACTGCGGGCCGAACGGGTTGAGCAGACCGCTGGCCAGACCATTGATCATCGCTTGATCGCTGACGTAACCGCTGGTGACGCTGGAGACGATTTTGTTCTGGTTGTACGAGGCGCCGACGTTGTAATCCCAACCGCCGACCAGACCATCGAAGCTCAGCAAGAAGCGCTGACTGGTGTTCTGGTCTTTCGACTCACGGGGCCCGGCAGCGGTTTCGCGCCAGTTCACATCAACCGGTTGCGTCGGGTCGAGGGCGAATCCGCTCGGGCCGGGTGTAATGCCGTTGCCGGGGTAGTAGGGCGACGACGAATCGAGGCTCAAACCGGTCAGTGGCGCTGGGCCGACAGCGGTGGCGTTGTTGTTGCGCGACCAGAAGTATTCGAGGTTGACGTTGTGATCGTCGGCGAGTTTGCCGGTGGTCTTGCCGAAGAACGACGTCTTCTCGGTTTGCGGCACCAGGTCGATGTATTCGCGGGTGCTGAAGCGGCACAAACCGTCGCGCGCCACCAGGTTCGGCCCGTTGCAATTGCTGTTGGCCAGTGGATTGGTGGCGTTGCCGTTCTGGCTATAGTTGCCGGGGAACGCGGTGCCGGAGGTCTGATCGAGGCCACGCCCGGGATCGTAGTCGCGGGCGAAGGAGCGGTCGTTGGCGTCGAGGTTCTGCTGCTTGTTGTAGTTGAACACGCCAAGGACGTTGAAGCGGTCCTGCTCCAGATCGCCGTAGCCCCAGCTGGCGCTCATGTCTTTGGTTGCACCGCCGCCGCTGTGGGTCGGGGTTTCGCCGCCAAGGGTGAGTTGGCCATCGGTCATGGATTTCTTGGTGATGAAGTTGATCACGCCGCCGATGGCATCGGTGCCGTACAGGGCCGAAGCGCCGTCGCGCAGCACTTCCACACGCTCGATGGCGGCAAACGGGATCATGTTCAGATCCACCGCACCGCCGGCCGAGTTGGTCCCCGACAAAGCGTTGTTGGCCAGGCGTCGACCGTTGAGCAGCACCAGCGTCTTGTTCGCGCCGATGCCGCGCATGTCGGCGAACGAGGCGCCACCGGTGGCCGCACCGACCGAGCCGGCGCTGTTGTTGATCGACTGGCTGCCGGTGATCCGCTGCACCAGTTCGGCGGTGGTGGTCACGCCCTGTTTGCGCAGCTCGTCAGCCTTGAGAATGGTGATCGGCACCGCCGTTTCCGCATCGACACGGCGAATCGCCGAACCGGTCACTTCCACCCGTTGCAGTTGCGTGGTCGGCGCAACCACCGCCGCCGCTGCGGGGACGGCCGCATTGTCGTCCTCCGCGGCCTGCACAGTCCCGGCGCCCATCCCCATGGCCACCAGATACAACGGAACAAAACGGTGACGAGAAATCGTCGCCACCAAAGGTTTCAGCGTAAAGCGTGGAGTGTTCATCAGCATGGTTGTTTCCGACTTTGTTAGACGTTATCGAAATGGCCTTGTGAGCCCTGATTGCGCAGGTCACGGTGGTGCCGCGCCGCGAAAAACCACTTTCTTCAAGCAAGCCGATCCCCTCCGAAGACGCGTAGCGTTTTTTCGGTCGGCCGAGTGCGACGGGATTTCTTCAGCGGTGCCGGGCGCGTATTTTCAACGCGCGCCCGGCACCGCACTCAGTGGGTGGTCATCACCGAAATCTTGCTGATGCCCGAGCGTTCGATGGACGCCATGGCCTTGGCGACCTGGCCATAATTCACCGAGGAATCGGCCTGTAGCTGAACGCGTACTTCGGCGTCCTTGGCCTTGACCTCCTTGAGGCTGGCCTCCAAAGATTCCGGGGCCAGTTCGGTCTTGGCCAGATAGAACTTGCCGTCCTGATCGACGCTGACCACCACCGGGTCCTTTTTCTCGGCGGGGGCGACGGCGTCGGTTTTCGGCAGGTTGACTTTGATCGCGTTGGTCATCAGCGGCGCGGTGACGATGAACACCACCAGCAGCACGAGCATCACGTCGACCAGTGGCGTGACATTCATTTCGCTGAGCACTTCTTCGCTGTCTTGAGTGGAGAACGACATCAGCTGGCCTCCCGCACGGCGGCTGTGGTTTTGCTGGCGATGGCCTGGCGGCTGATGGAAAACGCACTGCGCGAGGCGAGGGCGTCAAAGTCGTGGGCGAAATCGTCCATGTCCGCCGATGCGAGTTTCAGACGACGCAGGAAGAAGTTGTAAATCAGCACCGCCGGCACCGCGACGGCGATGCCCACGCCAGTAGCGATCAGCGCGTGGCCGATGGGCCCGGCGACCGCTTCAAGGCTGGCCGAGCCGGTTTCGCCGATGCTTTTCAGCGCTTCCATGATTCCCCACACGGTGCCGAACAGACCAATGAACGGCGCGGTGCTGCCAATACTGGCGAGGATCGCCTGGCCGTTTTCCAGCGAGCGGCGTTCCTTCTGGATCTGCTGGCGCAAGTTACGCTCCAGTCGATCCGAGCGGTTGATGGTGTGCGCCAGTTGCTGCGTGGTGCGCGGCGAATCTTCCACCAGCAGGGCTTCGAAACCGCTGCTGGCAATGCGCGCGAGCGAGCCCGGATACTGGCTGGCGTGTTCGGCGGCAGTGAGCAGATCGGGCGCGCCCCAGAAGGCTTTGCTGAACTGTTTGTTCTGCGCTTTCTGGCGCAGGTATTGCGCCGATTTGACCAGCAGGATCGCCCAGCTGACCACGGAAAACAGCACCAGACCCCAGAGCACGCCGGGGACAATCATCGAAGACAAATCGTTCATGGTGATACCTCGCTTGCGTTATTCGGTTGTGCGTTGATTGAGCGTTCGGTTATTGCGGCAATTTGAAATCGATGGTCTGGGTGGCGAAGCCGTCAATCGGTGTGTCACCGCGTTTGGCCGGAATAAACTTCCAGTTCTTCACGGCGGCAACGGCGGCGTCATCCAGTTGCGGCTTGCCGCTGGATTTGGTCACGGTCACTGAACCTGCACGACCGTTGGCCAGCACTTGAATGCGCAGCACCACGCTGCCTTCCCAGTTGCGCCGCAACGCCAGCGACGGGTATTCCGGCGGCGGGTTGCCGAGGCTGGCGAGGCCGGAAATCGCCGCCGATTCCTTGACCGGGCCCGGGGCCGCTGCGGGAGCCAGTGGCGCGCTCGGTGTCGCCGGTGCCGCTGGGGCTGCCGGTTGTGCCGGGGCGGGCGGGGCTTTCGGCGGCTCGACTTTTTCACCGGTTTGGGTTTCTCGACCGGTTTGGGTTTTTCGATTGGCTTGGGCTTTTCCACCGGTTTTGGCGGCGGCGTGACCGCATCCTCGTCTTCCACCGGTTGTTCGGGTTCGGGCGGCGGTGGAGGCGGGGGCGGCGGCGGTGGTTCCGGCGTCGGCGGTGCCGGTGGCGTCGGACTTGTCAGCTCTACGGTCATTTCCGGAATCTGCGGCGGCGTCGGCAACGGCTCGGTTTTACCCTGCTGGAGAAACCACCAGGCGCCGCCGTGTATCAGCGCCGACACGGCAACCAGCAAAACCATCTGCTGTTTATTCAAACCGCCCGGTTGCGAGGTATTGGCTTTAAAGGCCGGCCTGCCCGAAGTTGGCGGGATCGGCGCGTCCCGTAACAAACCCGGCAGGGTTCTGTGCTTTACCGCATCGTTCATTAAAGCTCCCTCGGGTTGATGAAGGGCAATAAGGTGCCGTCCGAACATGTGGGTCATGTTCGAGTGGATGGGTGTAACTTTCTTTTGGGTGTGCAGAAGCCGATAGTTGAACTATCCGGTTAACAAGGCTTGTGCAACTTACTGGCTCAGCGCCATCGACTTCGTCGGTTCATTACCCATTCCCTGGTGTTGTTCTATAGGTAGGAGCTGCCGCAGGCTGCGATCTGTTGATCTTGTTTTAAATGATCAAGATCAGATCAAGGTCAACAGATCGCAGACTTCTCGAATTGTGTTTTGCAACCGCTGTGCCAAATGTTGCTGGAATGTAGGTGGGTTATTTCATTGATGTTACCCATGTCGCATTTATATAAGTTTCGATGGCTGGCCTGTTTATCTTCGGCGCATACAATCCCGTCGCCGCGTACGCAGCGGCTTTTTTCAGGGCGAGTCTGGCCGTGTGCTCTATCTCGCGGATTGGCGAGGCAGAGCGGCAATTCTCGTGTCAGTCGGGGCACTTGCTGGTGCGCGGCGGACTGATTTGGTGCGGGTCAATGTTTTAGCGGGTCACAGGGGCTATTCCTTGTTCTTGTTTAAATGAAATCAATGCCTGAGTCTTTGCTTAGTTGCAGTCGTTGGTGCAGTTTTGGTGCAAATATAAAATAGCTGAAGTTATTGTCTGACAATCCAGCTGAAGACTGATTAGTGCATGGCTCGCGCAATGATATTCAGCGTTGTATTTAAAAAATAAATAAGACTGTGCGCTCGGTGAATAACTCATCGCCGAGCACAGTGGGGGTATTGGGTTAGGTAATACAGTAAACGCGCAGGTGGCCGGTGCTGTTCAGATGAACTCGGCTGTTGGCGTAAAGAGATGCAAAGGCAGTGATGCGGCAGAACGATTGAAGATTCACGCGGTGAACTCCTTGTTGCCAGCTCGGATACGCGAACTTTTGGTTCGGTATCGCACCTTACAAGAACGCGGATAGCGTTCGATGATTGCTCTTGGTGCGGGATCGGCACCGTAAGCGCTGTTTCGCGAGGGTTGAATTCGCAAGTGGCGAGCGCATGGGAAATTCGTGCCAAAACGGATACACAGCCAAGAAATTTCTACATCCGGACAGCCGCCATCTATTCTGTGGCGTGTGACTTTTGTGGTGAGGGGATTCAGCGAAACGTCGCAGGTCATCAATAGAGAAGGGGGAGTCATGTATCAGCTCTACGGACATCGCAATTCAGGCGCAGCCGCCATCGAAGCGGCGCTGGAGTTGTGCCAGATCGCCTACCGCTTCATCGATACCGAAGCCAGTGCCGAAGCTGCTGACGCATTGGCGCAACTCAATCCGCTGAAGCAGATCCCGACCCTGCAACTGCCCGATGGCAGTGCGCTGACCGAGAGCGCGGCCATTCTGATTCACCTGGGTCTGGCGTTTCCCAAGTCCGGCCTACTGCCAGACAATCCACTGGACCGCGACCAGGCCATTCGCGGTCTGGTCTACATCGTCAGCAATTGCTACGCGGCGATTGGCGTTATCGACTACCCCGAGCGCTGGTTGCTGATGCCTGACGAAGCGTCACGGCAGAACCTGATGGCCGGCGCCCGAGAGCGCTTGCACTGGAGCTGGGAGGTGTTTGCCGACCAATTTTCCGCCGAGTTGTACCTGGACGACGAAACGCCGGGGGCGCTGGACGTGCTGGCGGCGGTGGTGACGCGCTGGGCCGGCAGCCGCGAGCACTTGCGCCAGACGCGGCCGGGGTTTTATGCGTGGTTGCAGAGGATTGACCGGCATCCGGTGTTGGCTCCGGTGTTTGCCCGGCATTGGCCAGCCTGAACCCACCACACAACCAAATGCAGGAGTGAGCCCTGTGGCGAGGGGATTTAGCGAAGCGTCGCACCGCCCCGATGGGGCGCGAAGCACCCCAAAGAAACAGGGCCTGCTGCGCAGTCCATCGGGGCGGTGCGACGCTTCGCTAAATCCCCTCACCACAGTGTTTTTGCGATTTATTCCCCGCGAATGTACTGCTCCAACTGACGAATCAATTCCGCCTGTTCGGCAATCGCTTCCTTGACCAGGTCACCGATGGACAGCAAGCCCAGCAACTTGCCGTTCTCCACCACAGGCAGGTGGCGCAGGCGTCTGTCGGACATGATACCCAGGCAGGTATCGACGGTTTGGTGGGTGTCGACGGTGATCACCGGGGACGCCATGATGTCGCGTACCGGGGTGCCCACCGAAGAGCGGCCGTGCAGCACCAGTTTGCGCGCGTAGTCGCGCTCACTGATGATGCCCAGCACTTCGTCGTTCTCCACCACCAGCAAGGCACCGACGTTTTTCTCGGCCATCTTCATCAGTGCTTCGAGCACCATGTGGTCGGGTTTGATCTGGTGCACTTCCTGATTCTTCTGATCTTTCAACTTGAGCAGTTGGGCGACGGTTTTCATGGCGGCTTCTCAGGTGTTGTCGTTGTTCTTGAAGAATCGTAGACCCAAGCGCGCAGGGCAAGGCGCAAAGCGGCAGATAACACGCGAAAAACGTCATTTCCAAACCAAATGCCCATCACTCGGTGAAAAATGAACCTGTGGCAAGGGGATTTATCTCTGATGAGAGGATTTATCTGTGGTGAGGGGATTTATCTGTGGCGAGGGGATTTATCCCCGTTGGCCTGCGCAGCGGGCCCAAAAACAGACAACCGGGTTTTCCTGGTACACCGTGTCGGATGGTTTTGGGGCTGCTTCGCAACCCAACGGGGATAAATCCCTCGCCACAGATAAATCCCCTCATCCCAAAGAAATCCTCTCATCCAGATAAATCCCCTCATCCCAGAGAAATCCTCTCATCCCAGAGAAATCCTCTCATCCAGATAAATCCCCTCATCCCAGAGAAATCCTCTCATCCAGATAAATCCCCTCATCACAGATAAACCCTCTCATCCCAGATAAACCCTCTCATCACAAAGTATTCCAAACTGAAAACGCGGGCGATGAAGGGGCAGCGTAGAATGCGCACCAGATTCAGTTTCCCGAGGTTGCAGTGGTGGATTTACAGCAGGGCTTCGTCCTGACCCGGCATTGGCGCGATACCCCGGCCGGCACCGAAGTCGAGTTCTGGCTGGCGACCGATGCCGGTCCCCGGCGCATCCGCCTGCCTCATCAACCGTCGGTGGCCTTCATCCCGGCGGAGCAGCGCGAGCAGGCCGAAACCGTGTTGCGCGGGGAAAAGAACGTCGAACTGCGGCCCTTGGCCCTGCTGGATTTCGAGCATCGTCCGGTGCTCGGCCTGTATTGCCAGCAGCACGGCCAGTTGATGCGGCTGGAAACCGCGCTGCGCAAGGTCGGGGTCGAGATGTTCGAAGCCGACGTGCGCCCGCCGGAACGCTACATGATGGAGCGTTTCATCACCGCGCCCGTGCAGTTCGGTGGCACACCCAACGCCGAAGGCCTGCTGCTCGACGCGCAAATGAAACCGGCCCCCGGTTACCGGCCGAATCTGCAACTGGTGTCCCTCGACATCGAAACCACCGCCCAGGGCGAACTCTATTCCATCGCGCTGGAAGGCTGCGGCGAGCGTCAGGTGTACATGCTCGGCCCACCCAACGGTGACGCCCGCGCGGTGGATTTCCAGCTCGAATACTGCGACTCCCGAACCCTGCTACTGAAAAAACTCAACGAATGGTTCGCCCGACACGATCCCGACGCGATCATCGGCTGGAACGTCGTGCAGTTCGACCTGCGTGTCCTCCACGAGCACGCCCGGCGCCTTGCGGTGCCGCTGAAACTGGGGCGTGGCGGCGAAGAAATGCAGTGGCGCGAGCACGGCAGCCGCAATCATTACTTCGCCTCGGCGGCCGGGCGCTTGATCATCGACGGCATCGAATCCCTGCGTTCGGCGACCTGGAGCTTCCCCTCGTTCAGCCTGGAAAACGTCGCACAAACCCTGCTCGGCGAAGGCAAGGCGATCAGCACGCCGTACCAGCGCATGGACGAAATCAACCGCATGTTCGCCGAAGACAAACCGGCGCTGGCCACCTACAACCTCAAGGATTGCGAACTGGTCACGCGGATCTTCGCCAAAACCGAGTTGCTGACCTTCCTGCTGGAACGGGCCAGCGTCACCGGTTTGCCGGCGGATCGCAGCGGCGGTTCGGTGGCGGCGTTCACGCACCTGTATATGCCGCTGATGCACCGTCAGGGCTTCGTCGCGCCGAACCTCGGCGGCAAACCACCCCAGGCCAGCCCCGGCGGTTTTGTGATGGACTCGCAACCGGGGTTGTACGAGTCAGTGCTGGTGCTCGACTACAAAAGCCTTTATCCGTCGATCATCCGTACCTTCCTGATCGACCCGGTAGGGCTGATCGAGGGCCTCAAGCACCCTGACGACAGTGAGTCGGTGCCCGGCTTTCGCGGTGCGCGTTTTTCCCGAACCCGGCATTGCCTGCCGGCCATCGTCGCGCGGGTCGCCGAAGGTCGCGAAACCGCCAAGCGTGAACACAACGCGCCGCTGTCCCAGGCCCTGAAAATCATCATGAACGCTTTTTACGGCGTGCTCGGTTCCAGCGGTTGCCGGTTCTTCGACACGCGGCTGGCCTCATCCATCACCCTGCGTGGCCATGAAATCATGCTGCGCACCCGGCAGTTGATCGAAGCCCAGGGCCACGCGGTGATTTATGGCGACACCGACTCGACCTTCGTCTGGCTACGCCGCGCCCACGGTCAGGAAGAAGCGGCGCAGATTGGCCGCGCTTTGGTGGATCACGTCAATCAGTGGTGGCGTGAGCATGTGCAGCAGCAATATGGTCTGGAAAGTGCGCTGGAATTGCAGTTTGAAACCCACTACAAACGCTTCCTGATGCCGACCATTCGCGGGGCCGAGGAGGGCAGCAAGAAGCGTTACGCCGGGTTGGTCACCCGCGCTGACGGCACTGACGAAATGATCTACAAGGGCCTGGAAACCGTACGCACCGACTGGTCGCTGCTGGCCCGGCAATTTCAGCAGGAGCTGTACTCGCGGATCTTCCATCGCCAGCCGTATCAGGACTATGTGCGCGACTACGTGCGCAAGACCCTCGCCGGTGAGTTCGACGACCGCCTGGTCTATCGCAAGCGACTGCGCCGCACCCTCGACGAATATGAGCGCAACGTGCCGCCCCATGTGCGGGCGGCGCGGATGGCCGACGCCTATAACGAACAGCAGGGCCGCCCGAAGCAATACCAGAATGGCGGCTGGATCAGCTACGTGATCAGCGTCGCCGGGCCGGAGCCGCTGGAGATCCGCAGTGCGCCAATTGACTACGACCACTACGTCACCCGGCAACTGCAACCGGTGGCCGACGCGATCCTGCCGTTCGTCGATGACGACTTCTCAACGCTGATTGGTGGGCAGTTGGGCCTGTTTTAGGTCCAGCAGCGACAGCGTCCAGTCATCCTGTATGCCATGGAAAAATTGATCCAGCGCCCGATGGAACAGGCTGCCGTCGGGGGCAACTTGGGCGAACAGGGTCATGGAGGAGTGAAACTTGAGATCATCGGGGTGGCCGAAAATCTCGGCAATCGAGCGTTTTTTCAGGTTCAGCACTAACTGGGTGCAGGTGCGCAACCGTGCGCCCAACAGTGGATGCTTGAGGTAGGCCGCCGCTTCTTCGGCGGAACCAATGGCGAAATGGCGGGACATTTCGCTGCCGCCGAGCCCGGCAATCTGCGGAAAGATGAACCACATCCAGTGCCGGCGTTTCTGGCCGGCGCGTAGCTCCTCCTGAACCCACTCGAACACCGGGTCCTGTGCCTGGACAAAGCGTGGCAGATTGAACGAGTCGAGCTGATCGGTGCTTCTCATTCCGAAGCCCTCTACAGGTCGCGATGGCTCAGACCATGGCCAACCGCTGCTTACGTTGTGGCGCGCGAAACGCTTGGTCCAGCGCCTCCAGATCCGCAGCTTCCAGCTTCAACTGCGCCGCTTGCGCATTGAGCGTCACGTGCTCGGGTCGGACCGCTTTAGGAATCGCAATGACACTGTCCTGACGCAGTATCCATGCCAGCGCTACCTGGGCCGGTGTTACCCCGTGACGGGCGGCCACCTGTTTGAGCGTCGAGTTCACCAGCATATGCCCACCCTGGCCGATCGGACAGTAGGCCATTGTCGGCAGATTGTGTGCCTGGCTCCAGGGCAACAGGTCGAATTCGATGCCGCGCTCTTCCAAGTTGTACAGCACCTGATTGGTGGCGCAGGCCGGTGAGGCCAGTTCGTGCAAGTCGTCGAGGTCGAAATTGGACACGCCCCAGCGACCGATCCTGCCGTCTTCGCGCAGGCGTTCGAAGGCTTCGACGGTTTCCTCCAGTGGGTATTGGCCGCGCCAGTGCAGCAGGTACAAATCGATGTAATCGGTGTTCAAGCGCCGCAGGCTGCGCTCACAGGCCTGGGGAATGCCTTTGCGGCTGGCGTTGTGCGGGTAGACCTTGCTGACCAGAAAGACCTTGTCACGAAGACCTGCGATGGCTTCACCGACCACTTCTTCAGCACCGCCCTCGGCGTACATTTCGGCGCTGTCGATCAGGGTCATGCCCAGTTCGATGCCCTGGCGCAGGGCCGCGACTTCATTACGGTGCGCCGAGCGATCCTCGCCCATGCGCCAAGTGCCCTGGCCGATGACCGGTACGTTGACGCCAGCCAGTTCAAGGGTCCGCATGAAAAACCTCCTTTTTGGAAACGCGATGGATACTTCAGTGGGCAGCAGATTAGCCCATGGGTTCCGTCGTGCTCCAGCAGGCAGGACGCAGTTCTTTGATGGATCTATGTCGCCAGACACTCCGCTATCTCGAGCAGGGGATAGTGGTTGTTCATGAATGCTCGGTTCACCACAGAGCAAATGTGGGAGCGGGCTTGCTCGCGAATGCGGTCGATCATTCAACAGTGATGCCGACTGACACGGCCTCTTCGCGAGCAAGATCAGCTCCTACAGGGATTGCGTCAACCGGGGGTTATTTGGTGGAGAATTTGAACAGTGTGCTCTGGGTATACGTCTTGCCCGGATCCAACCGCGTACTCGGGAAATTCGACTGATTCGGCGAGTCTGGATAATGCTGGGTCTCCAGGGTGAACGCGCCCCAATGCGGATAAACCTTGCCAGCCTTGCCCTTGACCGTGCCGTCGAGGAAGTTGCTGGTGTAGAACTGCACGCCCGGCTCGGTGGTGTAGAGCTGCAAGCGGCGGCCGGAGGCCGGGTCGAGGACATCGGCAGCGAGTTGACCTACGTCACCCTCGGCATCCAGAGCCCAGTTGAAATCAAAACCACCTTGTTTTGGCTCGGCAAACTTCAACTGCGGATGATCAGCCTTGATATTTTTGCCGATGGCCGTCGGTTGAGTGAAGTCCATGGGCGTGCCGCTGACCGCCAGCAGTTCGCCGGTGGGGATCAGTTTGTCGTTGACCGGGGTGTAATGGTCGGCGTGCAACGTGACGAGTTGTTTGAGCACATCGCCATTGCCCGCGCCGGCCAGGTTGAAATAACTGTGGTTGGTCAGGTTCAGCACGGTGGGTTTGTCGGTGCTGGCCTTGTACTCAATGCGCAGTTCGTTCTTCTCGGTGAGGCTGTAAGTCACCTCGGTTTTCATGTTGCCGGGAAAGCCCATTTCACCGTCCTTCGACAGATACGTCAGGGTGACGCCCACCGAATCATCGGTTTTGCTCGGTTCAGCCTTCCAGACGTGTTTGTCGAAACCTTGAGTGCCTCCGTGCAAGGAGTTCGGGCCGTCATTTTTCGGCACTTGATAGTGTTGGCCGTCCAGTTCAAAAGCACCATTGGCCAGGCGATTGCCATAGCGGCCAATGGTCGCGCCGAAATACGCGGTGCCAGCCTGATAACCCTGGACGTTATCGAAACCCAGGACGATGTCTTCGGCCTTGCCGTTTCTGTCCGGCACTTTCAGCGATTGCAACGTGGCGCCGTAGGTAATGACCGTGGCTTGCAGACCATGGCTGTTGCGCAAGATGTATTGCTCGACGGGGGTGCCGTCATTGGTCTTGCCGAAAGCTTTGTGCTCGCTGGACAGGCCGGTGGCGTAGGTGGGTAGAGTGGCGATCATTAGGGACAGTCCAAGGGCGGAAAGCAGAAAGCGGGGTTGAAGCATGGCTGAGCTTCCTTTTTGTTGTTTTCAGTGGGTATTCAAATCTGACAGTCAGTTGTGAGGAATGGCTCACTAGTCATACTAAAGGATGTGTTGATCTGGATTTATAGCTGATAAGGCAACTATTTCAATTGTAAAGTCTGACTAAACTGTTGGTGCTCATGACCATAGATCGCCCGGATGCCGTCGACACTGCACTTTTCTGAATTAACCGGCTCTATCCATGGCCAGGCTGCGGCGACTTCCGCCGCGCAGGAATGTGTCAGCCCAATCACCCATGGTTCGAGTCTTACCCCACCTGAAAACCCGAATTCGCCTGTTGGCGTGTCTGTCGATGCTCCTCGCCAGCGGTTGCAGCCAGCAGCAGGGCAGTGATGTCATCAACCAGTTCCGTGAAGGCAAACCACAGGAATTTCTCCAGACCAGCGTTGATCGCATGGCCACGTTGTCGATGCACGACAACCTGCAAAGCCTCTATCTGCTGATGAGCAAACTCTATCTGCGTAACCCCGAAGAGCTGAAGAAATCCGGCTTCCTCGATGCCCGCACGGCTGAAAAACAGGTGCGCATGGCCATCGAACAGCAAGAGCCATTGCCGACCCTGGGCGGCAAAAAAGACCTGGCGGCGTTGAGCTACGCGATGAGCCCGGAGTTTCTGGGTGACCGGGTCGGCGCTTTCATCTATGCCATCGGCAGCATGCTGGTCACCGCCCACGGCAATCGGCTGGAGTTCTACATGACCGACGCGATCAACCCGGTCTTCGTCAGCAACGCCGCGCGCAACATCGAGAAAGCCACGTGGATCCTGAGCCAACGGCAAAACAAGCATGGCGAACCGTTGCTGTTCTCCAACGAAATCTCGGAGGAGGGCAGCAACCTGAGTTTCGCCGTGGAATTCGGCAAGATCGTCGCGCGCCTGGACCTGCTGACCCAGCTGCTGGACGAGCGTTATCGGCGCATCGGTTTGAATTATGCGCAGAGTCTGTTGTTTTTGAATTTCTTGCCGGTGCAGTGAGTTCGCGGGGGTGATGACGGTCAACGCACCACAAGAGTTTGTGGTGCGCAGAGATCCAGTGTGGGAGCGAGCCTGCTCGCGAAAGCGGTATTTCAGGCGCTGAAGTATTGACTGATCCAGCGCATTCGCGAGCAGGCTCGCTCCCACATTGATCAAATAGCCAATGCGGTTTTTGTATACAATCCGTCACCGCTATTGATCAAAATGGAGCAGCCCCCGTCATGACCGACCCCGCAAGCGCCGATTTCAACTGCGTCGACCGCACCGCCCGTGCGGACAAACTGCCCTACGCCGCGTTGCTGGCGTTCGCCATGACCGGTTTTATCGCCATCCTCACCGAAACCCTGCCGGCCGGCCTGCTGCCACAAATCGGCGCGGGCCTCAATGTCAGCGAGGTGCTGGCCGGCCAACTCGTGACGCTCTATGCCCTCGGCTCGCTGGTGGCCGCTATTCCGTTGACGGTAGCCACCCGTGGCTGGCGCCGTCGGCCGGTGCTGCTGATGACCGTTGGCGGGTTTCTGGTGTTCAACACCATCACCACGCTGTCGACCCATTACGGTGTGACGTTGGTCTCGCGGTTTCTGGCCGGGATGGCGGCGGGGTTGTCCTGGGGAATCATGGCCGGGTATGCGCGGCGGCTGGTACCCACGCATTTGCAGGGCAGGGCCCTGGCGATCGCGATGCTCGGTACACCGATTGCGCTGTCCTTGGGCACCCCGGCGGGCACCTGGCTCGGCAACCTGATCGGTTGGCGTGCCTCGTTCGGCATCATGTCGGCGCTGGCGCTGGGGCTGGCGGCGTGGATTGTGCTGGTTGTGCCGGACAAACCCGGCCAGACCGACACCCAGCGCTTGCCCCTGGCCGAGGTGTTCCGCATGCCGGGAGTACGGCCGGTGCTATTCGTCGTGCTGACGTGGATGCTCGGGCACAACATTCTTTACACCTATATCGCGCCGTTCCTGGTGCAGTCCGGGCTGGGCGAGCGGGTGGACCTGGTGCTGCTGGTGTTCGGCATCAGTTCGCTGGCGGGGATCTGGATCACTGGCGTACTGGTAGACCGCTGGTTGCGCAAACTGACGTTGATCAGCCTGGCGGTGTTTGCGTTGACGGCGCTGGTGTTGGCCGTGGCCATGTCGTCGCCGTGGGTGGTCTGTGCCTGCGTGGCGGTGTGGGGGCTGTCGTTTGGCGGCTCGGCCACGCAGTTGCTGACAGCGGCGGCAGACTCGGCGGGTGAACACGTCGACGTGGTGCAAGCCATGCTCACCACCTCCTGGAACGTCGCCATCGCCGGGGGCGGCCTGTTTGGTGGCCTGCTGCTGGACCGCGTCGGGGTCATTTCATTTCCATGGGCACTGCTGGTCCTGTCGCTGATTGCCTTCGCCACGGTGTGGATCAATCGCCACCACAGCTTCAAGCCAGGACGGCGGGTGCACTGACAACCCAATCCATGTAGGAGCGAAGCTTGCTCGCGAAGGCGGACCATCATTCAACCTCTGTATCGACTGACACGGCCTTCGCGAGCAAGCTTCGCTCCTACAGGATTGATGTGTTTTCTGGGTTTTAGACATAACGATAGACCGCATCGATATAAGTAGTTATAAGAAAAATCGCTATGCTGCGGACCAGTTTTTTCATGCGTTTTTTGTGGGCGTGTTAATGGATTTCGGTAATTTCGGATTAGTCGTTGCAGGCTTGGTGGTTGGCTTTATCGTCGGGATGACCGGCGTGGGCGGCGGTTCGCTGATGACGCCGATCCTGTTGTGGTTCGGCGTCAACCCGGCCACCGCGGTAGGCACGGACTTGCTGTACGCGGCCATCACCAAATCCAGCGGCGTGCTGGTGCACCGCAAGAACAAGAACATCGATTGGGCAATCACCGGTTGGCTGACCCTCGGCAGCGTGCCAGCGGTGGCCATGACCCTGTGGTTTCTGAGCAGCCTGCACACCGCGCCCGAGGCGATGAACGCCATCATCAAGCAAGCCCTGGGCTTCGTGCTGTTTGCCACAGCCCTGGCGATTTTCTTCAAAAAACGCCTGCTCGACTTCGCTCACAAACGCGCCGGTGGCAACTACAACCCCAGCGGCACGCGCCTGAACGTGCTGACGGTCATCACTGGCCTGATCCTCGGAACGATGGTTGCCCTGACCTCCATCGGTGCCGGCGCCTTGGGCACCGTGGCGCTGTTCATCCTTTATCCGCTGCTGCCGACCCGCCGCCTGGTCGGCACGGAAATCGCCCACGCCGTGCCCCTGACGCTGGTCGCTGGCCTTGGCCATGCGAGCATGGGCAATATGGATTGGCATGTGCTGGGTTTCCTGCTGGTCGGTTCGCTTCCCGGGATCTGGCTGGGCAGCCACCTGACCGGCCGCATTTCCGACGAACTGCTGCGCCCGTGCCTGGCGACGATGCTGGTGTTGATCGGCTATAAATTGGCGTTTTGATCAAGCCATGAGTGAAACCACTTTGCATTGCGACGGCCGCATCGCCATTACCGTTGAACCACGCGAAATGCGCATGAGCCATTGGCTGTATGCGCCGCTTGTGGTTGATCAGCAGCGTCAGCAGGTGTTGCTGGACTTGAGTGAGAGTCTTTGGGATCTGATCGGTACTGCCGACGAGACGGCCAATAGCCTCGAACTGCTGCTGCGCAAATATCCGGGTGATCGGCCGTCGGTGATGCTGAGTGTTGATCTCGACAGCGGCGAACTCAAGCTGGGCGAGCAGCGAATCGAACCTTCGCAGCTGCTCTCAGCCCTCGATTCAACCCTGAACTGAGCCGGCGCCCCTGTGGTGAGGGGACCTCCTTATGCCGGCGACCGTGTGGTGTACTTCATCACCGTTACCGGCAAATCTTCGTACACCACATCCTCAATGACCTCCCAGCCCAGCCGCGCATACAACGACTGCGCCGCGTCGGTGTACAGATACAACTGCGGCACACCCAGCGCTGCAGCCTCTTCGACTATGCGCTTGACCAGTTGCGACGCGACCCCGCGCCCGCGCTGTTCAGTCTTCACATACACCCCGGCCAGCCACGGCGTCAGCTCGGGACGGGTTTTCATGTCGCTGTCGATCAGCAGGGCGCCACCGAGCAACGTACCTTTTTCAATCGCCACCACCACGCTTGGAATCGCGCCCTTGCCACAGGCCGCGCGCATGCGTTCGGTACGCGCCTCAAGGGTGTCGCCCGGACGAAACTCACCCCATTCCTTGAAGTTGAGTTCGGCCAGTTCTTCAATCAATTCGGGGTGATCGCACAGGTATTCAATCTGCATGGGGGGAACTCCATTCCGTCGTCAGAACTGCCACCCTAATGCGGTCATAAAAGGTAATCAAATCCGCGTTGTTATCGCGCTGGATATGTTGCGCAATGCCGGCCCTGACCTAAGCTTTGGTCAACGCGAAACATATTCGTGGATCGTCACCCGGAACGATCGCCGCGATGCGCAATCATTAGAGCGTGGATATCAAAAGGAGATGCGCATGCTCATCAGGTCATTGACCCTGGCTACTCTGCTGGCATTCGCCGGCCCCCTGTTCGCCGCCGACAGCGACTCACCCCTGGCTGCGGATGTGGGCAGGGCCCGACCGCTAATCGTAATCGCACCCAGTACCGTCGACCCGGTCTGGGTGAGCCTGAAAAAGTCGTTGGAGGATCCGGCCAACAAACAGGGGATCGCCCAGCGCAATATCAAGGTCTACACCATCCTCAACATGTCCGGCCAACTCGACGGCAAGGACATGGGCCAGCAAGACACCATGGCGCTGCTGCGCTCGCTGAAACTCGGCGCCGGGGCTTATCCGAAAGTATTCCTGGTGGGCAAGGACGGCGAGACCAAACTCTCGGCATCGGGTGATGAGGCGAAAGCGCTCGACCTGAAGAAAATCTTCGACACCATCGACGCCATGCCAATGGCCGAGAAGGAAGCCGCCGCCGCTGCCCAGGCACCGGTCGCTGCTGCGCCAGAACCGGCAAAAGGTACCAAAGGTGCCAAGCCAACCAAACCCGCCAAACCAAGCAAGCCGCCGGAAATGCCGGACGATTGAGCGCATGGCCTGAATCAAAAAATGGGCGACCTCAACAGGTCGCCCATTTTTTATTGTGAGTAGAGAACCTTGTGGTGAGGGGATTTATCCCCGTTGGGCGGCGCAGCGGCCCCAAATCCGAGCGCCCGGGTTTGCCTGACCCACCGTATCGAATGGCTTTGGGGCCGCTTCGCCGCCCAGCGGGGATAAATCCCCTCGCCACAGGTTTTAGGTCATTCAGTGAGGGCGCTGAATATTTCGATGTCATCGGCTGGCGGTTGCACGCGCAGCTTTAAACGCTGAAACGAAATGGGCGACCTCAACAGGTCGCCCATTTTTTATTGTGAGTAGAGAACCTTGTGGTGAGGGGATTTATCCCCGTTGGGCTGCGAAGCGGCCCCAAATCCGAGCGCCCGGGTTTGCCTGACCCACCGCATCGAATGGCTTTGGGGCCGCTTCGCCGCCCAGCGGGGATAAATCCCCTGGCCACAGGTTTTATGTCATTCAGTGAGGGCGTTGAATATTTCGATGTCATCGGCTGGCGGTTGCACGCGCAGCTTTAAACGCTGTAACGAAATGGGCGACCTCAAGAGGTCGCCCATTTTTTATTGTGAGTAGAGAACCCTGTGGTGAGGGGATTTATCCCCGTCGGGCTGCGCAGCGGCCCCAAATCCGAGCGACCGGGTTTGCCTGACCCACCGCATCGAATGGCTTTGGGGCCGCTTCGCCGCCCAGCGGGGATAAATCCCCTCGCCACAGGTTTTATGTCATTCAGTCAGGGCGCTGAAGGTTTCGATGTCATCGGCTGGCGGTTGCACGCGCAGCTTTAAACGCTGAAACGAAATGGGCGACCTCAAGAGATCGCCCATTTTTTATTGTGAGTAGAGAACCTTGTGGCGAGGGGATTTATCCCCGTTGGGCTGCGCAGCGGCCTCAAATCCGAGCGACCGGTTTTGCCTGACCCACCGCATCGAATGGCTTTGGGGCCGCTTCGCAGCCCAGCGGGGATAAATCCCCTCGCCACAGGTTTAGGTCATTCAGTGAGGGCGTTGAATATTTCGATGTCATCGGCTGGCGGTTGCACGCGCAGCTTTAAACGCTGAAACGAAATGGGCGACCTCAAGAGATCGCCCATTTTTTATTGTGAGTAGAGAATCCTGTGGTGAGGGGATTTATCCCCGTTGGGCTGCGAAGCGGCCCCGAATCCGAGCGACCGGGTTTGCCTGACCCGCCGCATCGAATGGCTTTGGGGCCGCTTCGCCGCCCAGCGGGGATAAATCCCTCGCCACAGGTTTTAGGTCATTCAGTGAGGGCGCTGAAGATTTCGATGTCATCGGCTGGCGGTTGCACGCGCAGCTTTAAACGCTGAAACGAAATGGGCGACCTCAAGAGATCGCCCACTTTTTATTGTGAGTAGAGAATCCTGTGGTGAGGGGATAAATCCCCTCGCCACAGGTTTTAGGTCATTCAGTGAGGGCGCTGAATATTTCGATGTCATCGGCTGGCGGTTGCACGCGCAGCTTTAAACGCTGAAACGAAATGGGCGACCTCAACAGGTCGCCCATTTTTTATTGTGAGTAGAGAACCTTGTGGTGAGGGGATTTATCCCCGTTGGGCTGCGAAGCGGCCCCGAATCCGAGCGACCGGGTTTGCCTGACCCGCCGCATCGAATGGCTTTGGGGCCGCTTCGCCGCCCAGCGGGGATAAATCCCCTCGCCACAGGTTTATGTCATTCAGTGAGGGCGCTGAATATTTCGTGGGCAATTTTCACCCGTTGCGCATTCGGGAAGTTTTTGTTGG
The DNA here is from genome assembly GCF_016651105.1 of Pseudomonas sp. TH15. Classification (GTDB taxonomy): domain Bacteria; phylum Pseudomonadota; class Gammaproteobacteria; order Pseudomonadales; family Pseudomonadaceae; genus Aquipseudomonas. Next base: position 5,064,722 of record NZ_JAEKEL010000001.1, on the reverse strand, counting down.
CCAGGATCACGATACCAATGTCTTTGGCGGGCACGAACGCAACATAAGTACCGAAGCCACCGGTAGAGCCGGTTTTGTTGATCAATACACTGCCTGGCTCAGGCTGCGGCGGGTTCAGCCATTGGACTTTATGCGCTTCCATGGCCATCGGCGTCGAGTTACCGGCCAGCAATTTATCGAGGGTGATCGGGTAGGTGTAGCGTTCCCAACCCAAGCCCTGAGTCATGTCACCAACCGTGTAGTAACCGGTATGAGTCGCTGCAATGGCTTTCTGCATTGGCGCTTCAAGTCCCGAAGGTTTCAGGTTCGCCTCAACAAACCGAATCATGTCCGCCGCACTGGTTTTCACACCGTATGCTTCAGAGTCCAGCGCCCCCGGGCTGACGCGCACAGGCTTGTCGTTCTTGTCATAGCCCTGAGCGTAAATCTCCATCTGATCTTGCGGCACTTTGAGGTAGGTGTGCTTCAACCCGAGTTTCGGCAACAGCGTCTTCTCCATCACCTCATCAAAAGGCTGGCCCAGGCTTTGCGCGGCCAGATACCCGAACAGCCCGATGCTGGGGTTCGAATATTGACGATGGGTGCCGGCGGCATACACCGGTTTCCACTGTTTGAAGTAGCCGAGCATTTTATCTGCGTGATCGAACGCATCAGGGAACTGCAACGGCAATCCACCGGCGGTGTAAGTACCCAGTTGCAACACGCTGACGTTATCGAACGCACTGCCGCGCAACGCCGGCAAGACCTGGCTGGCCTTATCGGTAACGGACAGTTTGCCGGTGGCCTGGGCGTAGCCGCCGAGAGTGGCGGTGAAGGTTTTGCTTACCGAGCCGATTTCGAACAGGGTGTTTTCGGTGACCGCTTGGGCGTTTTCTTTGTTGGCGACGCCGTAGTTAAAGTAATGCGGCTTGCCATCGATGGTCACTGCCACGGCCATGCCGGGAACGCCTTGGGCTTGCATGATGGGGCGAATGGCGGCGTCGACCGCGCTTTGAATCTGCTGGTCTGTCTGACCTTGCGCCAAGCACGGGCCAGCGCTGAGTAATGCTGCGCAAGCCCCGAAAATAGTCAGTCTGGTCATGGTGATTGTGTCCGTCATTGGTTCTATTCCATGCGAATTGGTTCGGCTAAGCGGTAGACTGCCCGCCACCGGCCGGTGAACGGCGAGGCAAATTTATGCAGTGCGCCGCTGATCGACAACCGATGATATTTCGCACGAGCCATTAGAAAAATTTGGGAGTGGCCATGATTCGTCCGCAATTACCATTGAACTCTCTGCGCGCCTTCGAGGCCTCGGCGCGGCATTTGAGCTTCACCCGGGCGGCGGTGGAGTTGTGCGTCACGCAAGCGGCGGTGAGTCATCAGGTCAAAAGCCTTGAGGCCCAGCTTAACGTAACCCTGTTCAAACGCTTGCCCCGTGGCCTTATGCTGACCAGCGAGGGCGAAACCCTGCTGCCGGTGCTGCGCGAATCCTTCGACCGAATTGCCGAAACACTGGAGCGACTTGAGGGCGGACATTACCGGGAAGTGCTGACGGTGGGTGCCGTGGGGACGTTCGCAGTGGGTTGGCTGTTGCCGCGTCTGACCGACTTCCAGGCGAAACATCCGTTCATAGATTTACGCCTGTCGACCAACAATAACCGGGTGGATGTGGCCGCTGAAGGGCTGGATTACGCGATTCGTTTTGGCGCCGGGGCGTGGCATGGAATTGAAGCGGTGCGGCTGATCGAGGCGCCGCTGTCGGTGTTGTGCGTTCCCGAGATCGCCCGGCAACTGGCATCACCCGTCGACTTGTTGCAGCAGACGTTGTTGCGTTCGTATCGCACGGATGAATGGCCGGACTGGTTTCAGGCGTCGGGCCTCTCGACCCACGCTGCGCCGCCACAAAGCATTATCTTCGACTCATCGCTGGCGATGATGGAGGCGGCGCTGCAAGGTGCGGGTGTGGCGTTGGCGCCGCCGTTGATGTTCGCTCGGCAATTGGCGGCGGGGGCGATTTGCCAGCCGTTTGCCGTCGAGATCACCACTGGCAGTTATTGGCTGACACGGTTGCAGTCGCGCCCGGAAACAGCGGCGATGCTTGCGTTCAAAAACTGGCTGCTGCAAATCTCTGGTTAATGCAAAACCCCTGTGGGAGCGAGCCTGCTCGCGAAAACGGTGTGTCAGTCGACAAAAATGTTGGCCGTCATACCGCATTCGCGAGCAGGCTCGCTCCCACAGGGGAAAGTGGTGGATTGGAGATCAGGTTCAGCGCACCAAACACGGCCGTTTGTTATCAAACTTCCAGCCCGGAATCAGAAACTGCATCGCCACGCTGTCATCCCGCGCGCCCAGGCCCATGCCTTTATACAACTCATGCGCCTTGGCCAGTTGATCCAAATCCAGTTCCACACCGAGCCCCGGCTTCTTCGGCACTTGCACACAGCCACCGACAATTTGCAGCGGCGCTTTGGTCAGACGCTGGCCGTCCTGCCAGATCCAGTGTGTATCGATGGCGGTGATTTCACCCGGCGCAGCCGCCGCAACGTGGGTGAACATGGCCAGGGAAATGTCGAAATGGTTGTTGGAATGCGAGCCCCAGGTCAGGCCCCATTCATGGCACATCTGCGCCACCCGAACCGAGCCCTGCATGGTCCAGAAGTGCGGGTCAGCCAGCGGAATATCCACCGATTGCAATTGAATCGCGTGACCCATCTCCCGCCAGTCAGTGGCGATCATATTGGTCGCGGTTTTCAGCCCCGTGGCGCGGCGAAATTCAGCCATGACTTCACGGCCCGAGTAACCGTTCTCCGCCCCGCACGGATCTTCGGCGTACGCCAAGACGTGATGCTGATCGCGGCACAAGCGGATCGCTTCTTTCAGTGACCACGCGCCATTCGGGTCAAGGGTGATGCGCGCATCAGGGAAGCGTTCGGCCAAGGCGGTGACCGCTTCGATTTCTTCATCGCCGCTGAGCACGCCGCCCTTGAGTTTGAAGTCCTTGAAACCGTATTTCGCCTGCGCCGCTTCAGCCAGACGCACCACGGCTTCGGCAGTCATGGCTTTTTCGTGACGCAGGCGGAACCATTCATTGTCGGCGTCCGGCTCGCTGCGGTAGGCGAGGTCGGTTTCGCGCTGATCACCGACGTAAAACAGATAGCCGAGCATTTTCACTTCATCACGCTGCTGGCCTTCGCCGAGCAGCGCCGCGACCGGCACGTCCAGATGCTGGCCGAGCAAGTCGAGCAGGGCGGCCTCCAGGCCAGTGACGGCGTGAATGGTGATGCGCAGGTCGAAGGTTTGCAGGCCGCGGCCGCCGGCATCGCGATCGGCGAAGGTCTGGCGCACCTGATTGAGGATCTTCTGGTAGGTGCCGATGGGGCTGCCGACCACCAGCGAGCGCGCATCTTCCAGGGTCTGGCGAATGCGTTCGCCGCCCGGCACTTCACCGACGCCGGTGTGCCCGGCGTTGTCGGTGAGGATCACGATGTTGCGGGTGAAAAACGGACCGTGAGCACCGCTCAGGTTGAGCAGCATGCCGTCGTGGCCCGCCACCGGAACCACTTGCATGCTGGTGATGATCGGCGCTTTTGCAGTGTCTTGTGCGTTCATTGTTATGTCCTTGTGAGTCGTCTGCGAAAACGCCAGTCAGGCGTGTTTCGGCGCGGCGTCGGCCACGGCGATTTCAGCGGCGGGTTTCGGTGTGTTGCGGGCGGCGAAGACAATGATTGCGGCGATGATCGAAGTCGCCGCCAAACCGTAGAGCCCGCCCTGAATCGAACCGGTGTGTTCTTCCAACAGACCGAACGTGGTCGGCGCGACGAAGCCGCCAAGGTTGCCCACCGAGTTGATCAGCGCGATCACGCCGGCAGCGATCCGCGCATCCAGGTACGCCTGGGGAATCGGCCAGAACAGCGACGACGCCGATTTGAAACCCAGCGCCGCGAAGCAGATCGCCACAAAGGCAAAGATCGGTCCGCCGGTGGTGGACATGAACATCCCGGCCGCAGCAATCAGCAGCGCAGCGGCGACCCAGGCTTGCTGGTGTTTCCATTTGGCCGAAAACGCGGCGAAGGCGTACATGCCGACAATCGACAGCAACCACGGGATCGAATTGAACAACCCGACCTGGATGTCGCTGAGGTCGCCCATCTTCTTGATGATGCTCGGCAGCCAGAAGGTCGCGGCATAAATGGTCAACTGAATGAAGAAGTAGATCAGGCAGAAGAGGATGATCTGACGGTCCTTGAGCAGTTTGCCCAGGGACGGTTTGATCGGCGTCGCGGCTTCGCGAGCGAGTTGTTCGTCGTCGATTGCCTTGACCAGCGCGTCCTGTTCGTCGCGGCTCAGCCATTTGGCGTCGTGGGGTTTGGAGTCAAGCCAGAACCAGACGAACACGCACAGTCCAACCGAGAACATGCCTTCAATGAAGTACATCCACTGCCAACCGTGCAGGCCGAAACCATTGAGTTGCAGCAACATCCCGGACAGCGGGCCGGAGATCAGCGACGCAACCGCCGAGCCGCTAAGGAAGATCGCAATCGCCTTACCGCGTTCAAGCCCAGGCAACCAGCGGGTGAAGTAATAAATCACCCCGGGAAAGAACCCGGCTTCGGCAACACCGAGCAGAAAACGCAGGATGTAGAAGTGGGTTTCGTTCTGGATGAACGCCATGCCGGCGGCAACCAGGCCCCAGGTCAGCATGATCCGGGTCAGCCAGATGCGCGCGCCGACTTTTTGCAGAAGCATGTTGGAGGGGACTTCGAACAGCGCGTAACCAATGAAGAACAGGCCGGCACCGAGGCCGTAGGCGGCAGCGCCGATGCCCAGATCCTGCTCCATGTGGGCGCGGACGAAGCCAATGTTTACGCGGTCAATGTAGTTGACGATAAACATGATCACGAACAGCGGCAGGACGTGGCGTTTGACTTTCGAGATGGCGGATTTCAGGACTGAATCGGCGCCGTCGTTTATCGCGGATGCGGATGTACTCACTTGCTTTTCTCCCACTGATTATTTTTATGCGGGGTATTGCTGGGCGTTTTGTGTTGATAGACATCATACAACTAGGTTTTTTGATCCCGCAAGCGCTGATATCCAACGAAATGGCGCTTTATAGGCAATTTGTTATTCTTTTAGATGTTTGTTCTGGCTGTTTCGAGGGGTTGAAGCGCTGATTGTTGAGTGTTGTCATACAAGTTGAGTGTTGTTTTCATGAGATTCCGGGCGAGCCCGGTGCTACGATCCGGATAGCCCCGCTTTTCGGATGATCGCCATGCAAGAAGACCTCGACGCACCTGCCCGCAAGCGCAGCCACAACCTGGCTCATGACCTGGTGGCCAAGCTGACCCAAAGCATCCTGCTCGGCCAGATGCTGCCGGGAGACAAGCTGCCGTCGGAGAACACGATTGTTCAGGAGCACGGGGTCAGCCGCACGGTGGTGCGTGAGGCGATTTCGAAGCTGCAGGCATCGGGGTTGGTGGAGACCCGTCACGGCATCGGCACCTTCGTGATCGAGCGCGCAGCGGAGCAGGGGCTGCGACTGAACGTCGACACCGCGCTGGGGGTGCGCAGCATTCTGGAATTGCGCATGGGCCTGGAAACCCAGGCTGCCGCGCTAGCTGCGATTCGCCGTACCGATCAGCAATTGGCGCAGATGCGTGAAGCGTTGGATGACTATCAAAGCCTGCTCGCCAACAACGACAGTTGCGTTGAAGCGGACAAGCGCTTTCACCTGCTGATCGCCGAAGCGACCGGCAATGTGTGCTTCACCGAAATCATGCAGCAACTGGGCAGCGCGATGATTCCCCGGACGCGGGTCAACGCGACCGAGCGCGGTTCGACGGATTTGAGCAAGCTCGGGCAACTGGCCAATCAAGAACACGAAGCAATCCTCAACGCCATCAAACGCCAGGACCCGGACGCAGCGCGGGCGGCGATGTGGCTGCACCTGACCAACAGCCGCGACCGGTTTTCCGCGCAGAGCTGATCGCCGTTGGTCTGTTCGATAGCACGCCGCACACAGGGCAGCTTCCAAGGTTTACGGCCCGGGTATTCCGGACCTCCTTGGTGAGGTGCGTCATGGCTAACGATTTGCTGTTTCAGGGTGGTGTTCTGCCGACCGATCCGACCCGGCCAATGCCCGGCACCGACGAGCCGACACTGGCGGATCACGATGCGCCGCCGGGTATGGCACCGGGGCGCGATCCGTTGAGCGATGCCGACCGGCCGGAAGACTGGAAGGAACCGCCAGCGGCCGATGACGTACCGCCAGCGGATGAGCCGACGCCATTGTCGGATGATCGGCGCTGATCGAAGTCTGGTCTGATTGATCTGCTGTCGTTCAGGGCCTCATCGCGAGCAGGCTCACACCTGCAATGTGCTGGGGTGTACACCAAATATGGGTACACCCAGCCATTGCCGGCGTGAACCTGCTCGCGATAGCTGCTTCAGGTTCAACACCTTCTCAGATCACACCCCAACTGCCCGAACCCCGCCAACCCGCCGCTCCAGATTCAACGCCAACACACTGGTCAACACCACCAGCGCGCCGACGATAACTATCATCGCCGGCCGCTCACCCAGCGCAACCGAGGCAATCGCCATCGCTGTCGGCGGCACCAGGTACAACGTCATCGCCGCACGACTCAAATCCACATGGGCCAGCACAAACGCCCAAGCCAGGTACGCCAAGGCACTCGGAAACACGCCCAACCCAATCACCGCTATCTGCACTTTAACCGGCGCTCGCACTACCTGATCCGCCAGCCCTGGCAGATAAACCAACAACAACGCGGTCCCGCACCAGACCGTGTAGCAAGTCAGGGTCAAACCGTCATAACGCCCGGTGTGATGCTTCTGCAGCGCAAAGTAAAAACTCCACGACACCGCCGCCAGCAGGATCAGCAAGCCGTGGGCATCAATGCCGCCGAGGCCTTTATCGCCGGCCATCACAATCACCACGCCGATCAACCCCAGCAACACACAGCCCCAGCGCCAGACACTGACGTGATCCTTGAACACGAAGCGCGCCAGCAGCGTGCTGAACAATGGACTCGATTGCGCCAGCACACTCGAAGCGCCGGCACTGACGCCTTGCTGGCCGATGTTCAACGCAACGTGATGCAGGCTGACAGCGAAGAATCCCAACGCAAACAGCAGTGGCACATCGCGCCACTGTGGCAAGCGAACACCTTTGAACGCCGCGATCACCGCCATCAGCAACGACGCCAGCAGAAACCGCAACAACGCCAGATGCCCGGGCTCGTAGGCTTGCAGGCCGAGATGAATACCGGTCGGCGAATACGCCCAGCAGCCGACGACAAATGCCATGGCCAAAAGGATTTTCAGAGGAGTAGGGGGCGACATGATCGGGCACCGGAAGGTTTGGTGGGTCGAGTATCCGATCGGCCAATCATTCGCCACAACTGACTTATACTGCGCTGAATGTTCACTCAGAGTGATGGATATGGAGCTGGCGCAAATCCGTATGTTCAAGACCGTGGCCGAACTTGGCAGCATTGCCCGAGCGGCAGAAAAATTGTTCTGCGTGCCGTCGAACATCACCGCGCGCATCAAGGCGTTGGAGGCTGAGCTTGGCGTTGCGCTGTTTCTGCGCGAGGGGCGCGGGTTGCGCATCAGTCCTGCGGGGCAGACGTTTCTGGCCTATGCGGAAAAAATTCTCGCGCTGACCGCTGAAGCCAAACGCGCCGTCGATCCATCGGCGGAGCCGTCCGGTCCGCTGCGCATAGGCGCCATCGAGTCCTCGGCGACCGGGCGATTACCGCGATTGTTGGCGAAGTTTCACAAGCGCTTTCCGCAGGTGGCGCTGGAACTCACCACCGGCACCTGGGGCCAGTTACTCGACGACACGCTCAGCCATCGACTCGACGGCGCGATTGTGGCAGTGGACGTCGAGCGCTCTCAGCTCAAACGCACGCCGATGTATCGCGAAGAGCTGCTGCTGATCGCCTCAACGTCGTTCGGGCCGGTGCGCGGCATCGATGATCTGCAAGACAAAACCGTATTCATGTGGCCGCAGGGTTGTCCCTATCGGGCGGCGCTGGAGCAGTGGTTATTGCGTCAGGGCCAGGCACTGCCAATTGTCAGTCTTGCCAGTTACGGGGCGATTGTCGGTTGCGTCAGTGCCGGTGCCGGCGTGGCGTTGGTACCCAAGGGTGTGTTTGATCAATATGCCAAAGGCGCCGGCTGCGTGGGCTATGAGTTCCCCGAGCTGACGGCCATCGACAACCTGTTTTACTGGCACGAAAATGCCGGGGTACACCCGGCACGCGAGGCGTTCGTGGCGATGCTGCGCGAAGAGTTCACCTGACCCCGACACACCCCAGCTCCTTCGGCTGGCACAGGTGCCGCGGTCGACGGCCGACGCCGACGCCGGAGCAGGTGTCGGATGGGGCAGCGTCGTTATTGAGTGCCCACATCGCGCATCAACAACCCAAACCGCAAATCCACCGCATCCGGAATCGGCACATACACCGTGTGCCCATCCCCCGGCGCCACTTCAATCGGCTCGCCTTTGATGTTCTGCAACTGATGCAAATCAAAGTGGAAGTTGCCCTTGGGCGTCATCAGTTCCATATGATCGCCCAGGCCAAAGCGGTTCTTCACCTTCACTTCGGCCAGGCGATCGTGCCGTTCGCCGGTCAATTCCCCGACAAACTGCTGTCGCTCCGACACCGAGCTGCCGTTCTGGTAGTTCTGATACTCATCATGCACATGCCGACGCAGGAACCCTTCGGTGTAGCCGCGCTGGGCCAGGGACTCCAGATCAGTCATCAGATTGCGATTGAAGGCGCGACCGGCCACCGCATCATCAATGGCCTGGCGATACACCTGAGTGGTGCGGGCGCAATAGAAGTGGGATTTGGTCCGGCCTTCGATCTTCAGTGAATGCACGCCCATTTGCGTCAAACGCTCGACATGCTGCACGGCGCGCAGGTCTTTGGCGTTCATGATGTAGGTGCCGTGTTCGTCCTCGAAGGCTGGCATCAACTCGTCTGGACGATTGGCTTCTTGCAACAGGAACACCTGATCGGTCGGTGCGCCGATGCCTAAAGTCGGCTCAGGCTGGAACTGTTGAACAATCTCGCCGAGCTGATTCTCCGTGGCCGCCTGTGCCGAGTACTTCCAGCGGCAAGCGTTGGTGCAACTGCCCTGGTTGGCGTCGCGCTTGTTCATGTAGCCCGAGAGCAGGCAGCGTCCGGAATAGGCCATGCACAACGCGCCGTGAACGAACACTTCCAGTTCCATGGCCGGTACTTGCTGGCGAATTTCGGCGATTTCCTCCAGGGACAGTTCCCGCGACAGGATGATCCGGCTCAAGCCCTGTTGCTGCCAGAACTCGACGCTCGCCCAATTCACCGTGTTGGCCTGCACCGACAAATGGATTGGCATCTGCGGGAAGTGCCGGCGTACCAGCATGATCAGGCCCGGGTCGGACATGATCAGCGCGTCCGGCGCCATGGCAATCACCGGAGTCAGGTCTTTCAAGAACGTTTTGAGCTTGGCGTTGTGCGGCGCGATGTTGACCACCACGTAGAAACGCTTGTTCTGGGCTTGCGCCTCTTTGATGCCGAGGGCCAGGTTGGCGTGGTCGAATTCGTTATTGCGCACCCGCAAGCTGTAGCGCGTCTGCCCGGCGTACACCGCATCGGCGCCGTAGGCGAAGGCATAACGCATGTTTTTCAGAGTGCCGGCGGGGGCGAGTAGCTCTGGGATTGAGAGTGGTGTGGCAAGGGGCATGGCGGTATCGATCGCAAAGCAGCCGAGGATAGAGGGCTTGCCCTCAGGGATCATTGATCTGGATCTATGCTTGATGAACAAACGGATGGCACTCATGCGAACCGTGGCGGACTAAGCATCAAGGAGCGCCTGCTCCGTTGCGGATTGACATGGATCGGACATGAAAGAAACCACGCTACAAAACAGGGCGCTGCTTGTGTTGCTGGTCGTCGTGACCCTGGCCTTTATCTGGATTCTGTTGCCGTTTTACGGTGCGGTGTTCTGGGCGGTCATCCTCGGCATCGTCTTCGCGCCGATGCAGCGGCGGCTGCAATTGAAGTTCGGCTGGCAGCGCAACCTGACGTCGCTGTGCACCCTGAGTATTTGTCTGGTGATCGCGATTTTGCCGGTGATCATCCTCAGTGTCCTGCTGGTTCAGGAAGGCGCGTCGCTGTACAACCGCATCGAAAGCGGCGAGCTGGACATCGCCGGGTATGTGTCGCAGTTCAAGCATGGCTTGCCGCCGTATTTCCAGCATTTGCTTGATCGGTCCGGCGTAGGTGAGTTGAAGGGGGTGCAGGACAAAATCGTCAAGGGCGCGATGCAAGGCAGTCAATTCTTTGCCACGCAGGTTTTCAGTGTTGGTCAGGGGACGTTCGAGTTCATCGTCAGCTTTTTCATCATGCTGTACCTGTTGTTCTTCTTTCTGCGGGACGGCGCCGAGCTGGCGCGCAAAGTCCGCACCGCCGTGCCGTTACAGGAACACCAGAAACGCCGTTTGCAGCTTAAATTCAATCGCGTGGTGCGGGCCACCGTCAAAGGCAATTTGTTGGTCGCGATCACGCAGGGTGCGTTGGGCGGCTTGATTTTCTGGTTTTTGGATATCCCCAGTGTGCTGCTCTGGGCGGTGTTGATGGCGTTTCTGTCGCTGTTGCCAGCGGTGGGGGCGGGGATTGTCTGGGCGCCGGTGGCGGTGTACTTCCTGCTCAGCGGGGCGATCTGGCAGGGCGTGGTGCTGGGGTTGTTCGGGGTATTTGTGATTGGCCTGGTGGACAATCTGCTGCGGCCGATCCTGGTGGGCAAAGACACCCGGATGCCCGACTACATGATCCTGATCTCGACCTTGGGCGGTATGGCCGTGTTCGGTCTGAACGGTTTTGTAATCGGGCCGTTGATCGCCGCGCTGTTTATGTCGAGCTGGGCGATCTATGTCGAAAGCAAGCCGCAGGTTCAGCTGCCTTAGGCGATGAGCCGGACGATGCCGATGCGTTGCGACAGGGCCTGGGCGGCGGGAAGCGAGGTGAGCGGACCGCTGATCGGTTCGCCGTCGCGCATCACATACCAACAGGCGAGCAGTCCTAGCTCTCTGAGCGATGCGGGAACGGCGCTGCCGATAACGGACATGATCTGAACCTGGGACATAAGTACCTCCATCGATCTATGGAGCCACCTTACGGACCGCGCGGTTCAACGGACAATCAACGTTCTTGATAGTGGTCATTGATGCCAGCGAGTGTGGCGGTCAATCGACTACCAGATCGAGCATATGAACCACTTCCTGCTCGTTGAGCAGGCCTTTGCGCACCAGGTTTTCGGCCAGCAGCGAGAGAAACTTGGCGCTGCGATGGCCTTCCAGGTGCTTGAGTTCGGTCAGTGCGTTGTACACCTTGCTGGAGGTACACAAGCCGACATTGCGGTGCGGGTTTTGCGTTGGCATGAGGTCGTCCTTGTTTTTATCAACCTGTTGTTTACGGACGGATTCAGATTGCGGTTCCGTCATGACAAATAGATGACCGTTTAATGTTTTGCCGCCAACGGTCAAGGCCATCATGCCGACTTTAGCTGCACAAACTGTCCCGACAACGACCTTGGCGAGATTTTTTCAGACCTGGGCCGACCAACGGTCATAAAAAAGCCCCGCTATAAAAGCGGGGCTTGTTGTTCAGATTACCAGCGTGGGCCGCCGTAATAGTGTGGTCGACCATAGTAGCCACGCGGCGGGCCGTAATACACCGGGGCCGGTTGGACGTACACCGGTTGTTGCACATACACCGGCGCTGGCTGGTAGTAGACCGGTGGCGGCGGTTGTTGCACATAAACCGGTGGTGGTGCGGCATACACGGGCGCCTGTTGCACATAGACAGGGCGGTCCTGGTTGATAAGCGCCGAACCGATAATGGCCGAGCCGACGATCGCGCCAAACACCGCAGGGCCTTGCCAATAGTTGCCGCCATGGGCTTCTGCTTGCCCTGCGACAGCTAATGCACCGATCAGCAAAGCTAAGACAGGAAGTTTACGGATCATGATAATTCCTCGTTGTTCGACCCGGCGCTTGAATCTGCAAATAGACCCAAGGATTATCGCGGGGATACTTCTAAGACAGCGACTTTTTGAAAATCAGCACAGCCACTAGGTAAAGTTTGTGTAAGGCTCTGTACCGACGTCTTTACAGCCCCGCAATACCGGGGTGTAGACACCTCGCTATGATCGAACAGAACGGGTGCAATGGCTAATCCCGTCTATCTGAAAGTGCATTAAAAGGAGAAGTTTCATGCAGATGAACCCCAACAAAGACACCCAGCTGTGCATGTCTCTGTCAGCACGCCCCGGGAACTTTGGCCTGCGATTCCACAATCATCTGTACGAACAACTGGGGCTGAATTTTTACTACAAGGCCTTCAGCAGCCAGGACCTTAGCGGCGCTGTGGGTGGCATTCGTGCCTTGGGCATTCGCGGTTGCGGCGTGTCGATGCCGTTCAAGGAAGCCTGCATCGCGCTGGTCGATGAGCTGGACGCCTCGGCCGCGGCCATTCAATCGATCAACACCATCGTCAATACCGACGGCCACCTCAAGGCCTACAACACCGATTACATCGCCATCGCCCAGTTGCTGGAAACCCATCAAGTGCCCAAAGAGTCGACCTTTGCCCTGCGCGGCAGTGGCGGCATGGCGAAGGCTGTGGCCAGTGCCTTGCGTGATGGCGGCTATAGAAACGGCGTGATCATTGCGCGCAACGAGCGCGCTGGCCGGGCGTTGGCGGACTCTCTGGGCTATCGCTGGCAGGCAGAGCTGGGCGATGAGCGGCCACAGATGTTGATCAACGTCACACCGGTTGGCATGGACGGTGGGCCGGAGGCGGGGCAGCTGGCGTTTGAGCCTGAAGTGATCAAAGCCGCCGAGACGGTGTTTGATGTGGTGGCAATTCCGTCGGAGACGCCGTTGATCGTGCGCGGGCGTGCCGAGGGGAAAAAGGTCATTACCGGGCTTGAGGTCATCGCGATCCAGGCGCTGGAGCAGTTTGTGCTGTACACCGGCGTGCGTCCGAATGAGCAGCAGTTTGCGGCGGCGGTGGCGTTTGCCCGTAGCTGATGATGTGTTGAGTTGACTGGCCTCATCGCTGGCAAGCCTGCTCCCACAGGTACCAAGTGGGAGCAGGAGTCTTTGGGGCCGCCCGAAACTCTGTGGGAGCTGGCTTGCCAGCGATGAATTCACCTCGGTTTCACCTGCTGCCTATACTGCCTCACCAGCAAGCACAGACTTGCCCTCCACAAAAACCGTGTCCGAGGTTCAGCATGCATCCGCCCATCCTCAATCTGCATCAGGTCGAACTCCAGCCACTGCCCGAAGCCCTGTCTCCCGAAGGCGAAACCGCCGCACGTTATCAGCAACGTTCGGCTCGGATCGGCCAGCAGCTCGGTGCGCAAAAACTGGGTTACCGTTTATATGCGCTGCCGCCCGGCATGCGTGGCAGCCCGTTCCACAGTCATCGGGTCAATGAAGAAATGTTCTACGTGGTGGCTGGCGAGGGTGAAGTGCGTCTGGGTGCGGAGCGTTTTCCGATCCGCGCCGGTGATGTGATTGCCTGCCCGGCGGGCGGCCCGGAAATGGCGCATCAGATCATCAATACCAGCGCGGGCGAGCTGCGTTATCTGGCGGTCAGCACTCAGCAGCAACCGGACATTTGCGAATACCCGGATTCGAACAAGTACGCGGTGATGGATAACTTCAAAGTTGATGCTGAGGGCCATGTATCAGGCTTTGTCGCCGTCGCGCGGCAGGCGGATGGTGTCGATTACTGGGACGGCGAATAACGTGCGGGTCCCTGTGGGAGCTAGCCTGCTGGCGATGACATTGGCACATTAAGAGGATGTGTCGCTGAAAGACCGCTATCGCGAGCAAGCTCGCTCCCACATTTTTTGACGATGTGTGCCGGTTATTCGAGGCGCGCCAAGCGCTCTTCCAGCGCCGCTATCCGCGCTTCAAGCTCTTCGATCCGCTCAACCGACACGCCGCCACCGGCACCACGTTCCACTGGGTTCTGCCTTGCCGCGAGAATCACCTCAATATCCGCCGGGTCGCCCAGTGCATGCATATAACGGTCTTCACGCTGACCGGCCTGACGCGGAATCAGCAACGCCAGACCCCGGGCAATCAAACGCTCGAGCTGATGCACCACCTGTTCCGCATCTTCGAATTCATGCATGCGACCGCTGCGGGTCAGCAGTTCATTGACCGTTTGCGGGCCGCGCAGAAACAACAGCCCGGTCAGAATCACCTGGGCTGGCACCAGTTCCAGCGCCTTGTCCACCTTGTGTTCCCAACGGTCGGCACGGCTGCCCATTACCAATTTGGTGAAGCCGCGGCCTTCCAGGGCGCGCAGGCTCTGGCCGACCTGGCCTTGGGTGAGGTTCATCACCGGTTCGCGGCTGGTTTTCTGGTTGCAGGCGATGACCAGGGCATTGAGGGTCAGCGGATAGGTTTCCGGGCTGGTGGCCTGCTTCTCGATCAACGAGCCCAGGATGCGGATTTCCGTGCTGTTGAGGCGCGGTTCGTCGAAGGTCGTTTCTTGCTCAGTGCTCATCGCGCTTTTCCCTTTGCTGTCAAAGCGTGCAGTCGAAGCCGCCTAGCGTAATCCTTGCTGGATAAAAGACAAGCCGCAGGGCGCTCGGGCATGGCTATAATCGGCGCATGTTTCAACCCCGCCACAACACGAGACTGCCATGACCATTTCCCTGTACGCCGCTTCCGTCCCGGTTTTCAAACAAATGCTCAACGCCCTGAGCGACGTTCTGAACAAGGCCGAAGCCCACGCTACCGCCAAGAACATCGACCCGAACGCTTTCCTGCAAGCCCGTCTGTACCCGGACATGTTCCCGCTGGTGCGTCAGGTGCAGATCGCCGTAGATTTCGCCAAGGGCGTTTCCGCGCGTCTGGCTGAAGTCGAGCTTCCGAAGTACGACGACACCGAAACAACCTTCGCCGAACTGCAAGCGCTGATCGCCAAGGTTCTGGCCTTCATCGGCGAGTTCAAGCCTGAGCAGATCGATGGCAAGGAAGGGATCGAGATCATCACCCGTCAAGGCACGCCGAAAGAGAAGCGCTTCACTGGCCAGGCTTACCTGCTGACCTACGGCCTGCCGCAGTTCTTCTTCCACGTCACCACCACCTACGCACTGCTGCGTCACAACGGTGTTGAAGTGGGCAAGCGTGATTACATGGGCGCGTTCTAAACCACCCGGCTACAAAAAAGCCCGCCAAGGTTTACGCCTTGGCGGGCTTTTATTGCTTTTGTGCAGGAGCGAGACTGCTCGCGATCGCGGTGTGTCAGCCAGCGGGTACTTGTCTGACATTCCGCAATCGCGAGCAGGCTCACTCCTACAGGGTCACGCCGTGCGCTGCGCTTTTTCGTCTTCACCCAAACACGCCGCGGCGGTGAACAACACATCGGTGGACGAATTCAACGCCGTCTCCGCCGAGTCCTGCAGCACGCCGATGATGAAACCCACGGCCACCACCTGCATGGCGATTTCACTCGGAATCCCAAACAGGCTGCACGCCAGCGGAATCAGCAACAACGAACCGCCCGCCACACCCGAGGCGCCACATGCGCAGATTGCCGCGACGACGCTGAGCAAAATAGCGGTCGGAATGTCCACGGCAATCCCCAGCGTATGCACGGCGGCCAGGGTCAGCACAGTAATGGTGATCGCCGCGCCCGCCATGTTGATGGTCGCGCCGAGCGGGATCGACACCGAGTAGGTGTCTTCGTGCAGGCCCAGGCGTTTGCTCAATTCCAGATTGACCGGAATGTTCGCCGCCGAACTGCGGGTGAAAAACGCGGTGATGCCGCTTTCCCGCAGGCACATCAGCACCAGCGGATACGGGTTGCGGCGCAGTTTCCAGAACACGATGATCGGGTTCATCACCAACGCCACAAACACCATGCAGCCCAGCAATACCGCCAGCAGGTGCACGTAGCCGATCAAGGCGCCGAAGCCCGAGGTGGCCAGGGTCGAAGCCACCAGCCCGAATATCCCCAGCGGCGCGAAACGGATTACCAGGCGCACGATCAAGGTCACGCCGTTGGATAAGTCGCCGAGTACCTCGCGGGTCGTGTCACCGGCATGGCGAATGGCAACACCCATGCCGATCGCCCACGCCAGAATGCCGATGAAGTTGGCATTCATCAGCGCGCTGACCGGGTTGTCGACCACGCTCAGCAGCAGACTTTGCAGGACTTCACTGATGCCGCCTGGTGCGGTCACCGCAACATCGTGCGTCGCCAGGACCAACGTCGACGGGAACAACGTGCTGGCGACGACCGCGACCACGGCAGCGGCGAAGGTGCCCAGCAAGTACAGAAACAGAATCGGCCGGATGTGGGTTTCCTGACCGTGCTTATGGTTGGCGATCGAGGCCATGACCAGCACGAACACCAGAATCGGCGCAACGGCTTTCAGGGCCGACACAAAGACTTTGCCAATGAACGCGGTGGACTTCGCCACTTCAGGGGCGAACAGGGCCAGGGCAATGCCTGCGATCAAACCGATGATGATCTGCGTGACCAGGCTGGTGCGTTTCAAACGGTGCAATAGGGAAGGGGATGAAGCGCTCATAACGGTATCTCTGATTTTTTTGGGTGCAGGGTTCCGTGGGTCATGCAGCAACAAGCCGGGCAGGCCACATGAAAAGAACCGAGGGGGTAACGCGACATCAATGCCAAAAAACTGGCCGATGAACAGGGTGTACGAATCGCAGGGCGCGGACTTTATCACAGGGTAGTCTTGATCCTTCAGACCTGTGACGATCTGCCGCCCGGTTGTTTAAGCGGATATGTCCGAGCTGAGCCACCGCTGTCGGAAACACTCTGATAAGATTCACCATCCTCATTTTCAAATCCGCCAGTGGGCCTTCAGGCTGTCGCTGGCGTCGTCGTTTTTCTGGAGTTCCACATGCTTCTGCCCATTCTTCTGTTGTCTGCCGCCGGTTTCACGGTGCTGACCACAGAGTTCATCATCGTCGGCCTGTTGCCGGCGCTCGCTCGGGACCTGGACGTCACGATTCCCCAGGCGGGATTGCTGGTGACCTTGTTCGCCTTCACCGTGGCCGCGTTTGGCCCGTTCCTGACTGCGTACTTCGCAAGGTTCGAGCGGCGCAAGCTGTTTATCTCGATTCTGATCATGTTCGGCGTGGCCAACACCGTTGCGGCATTAGCGCCGAATATCTGGGTGATGGCTTTCGCCCGGTTAATCCCGGCGTTGGGGTTGCCGGTGTTCTGGGCTTTGGCCAGTGAGACAGCGGTGGACATCTCCGGACCGGATCATGCCGGGCGGGCCATTTCCAAGATCGGTTTCGGGATTGTCTGCGCGATGGTGTTCGGTATTCCGGTGGGCACGCTGATTTCCGATGCATTCGGCTGGCGCAGCGCCTTCGGCATTTTGGCAGTGATCGCGTTTGCCAAAGCCTTGCTGCTGTATATCTACTTGCCGAGAACCATCCTGCATCAGAATCAGGTGAGCTTTCGTTCACAGTTCAAAATCCTGCGCAGCCCGTTGATGATCGGTCATGTGCTGCTGTCGATCCTGGTGTTTACCGGCATGTTCACTGCTTATACCTACCTGGCGGACATTCTTGAACGCCTGGCCGGTTTCAACGGCACGCTGGTGGGTTGGTGCCTGATGGGCTTCGGTGCGGTGGGGTTGATCGGCAACTGGTGGGGCGGCCGCGCGGTGGATCGTCATCCGCTGATCGCGTCGATGATGTTCTGCGCGTTCTTGATTGCCGGCCTGATTGCCTTGGTGCCGAACATTCAGTCGCCGCTCGGTCTGGCGGCGGCGATGGGCATTTGGGGGATCACTCAGGCTGCGCTGTTCCTGGTCAGCCATGTGCGTTTGATGAAGGCTGCGCCTGAGGCGCCGGCCTTTGCTGCGTCGCTGAACATTGCCGGGGCCAACCTGGGGATCGGTTTGGGCGCCATGGTTGGCGGCCGGGTGATCAACGCTGTTGGTCTGGGCTTCCTCGGCTTTGCTGCCGCCGGATTCATTTTGCTCTCGGTATTCCTCGCCATGGTGTTGATGACACTCAAGCCGCGCGAAGTGTGCGCAGAGGCCTCATAACGCGGTAAACAGCTCGCGTCGGGCACCTTCGGTAATCGCCACAATGCCGGGGTGCTTGACCTTGCGCTCCACCGAAATGGCGTAGAACGACTCGGTGACCGCGTCGGTCTGGCCGATCAACTCCACGCCGTATTGGCGTTTCACCTCGTCGGCAATCACGCTCGGGCCGATAAAAATCCCGCTGCCGGATTGGCCGAAGGCCTGCATCAGCGCGCTGTCGTCGAACTCCCCAACGATACGCGGTTGAATCTGCTGCTCGGCAAACCAACGTTGCAAACGACTGCGCACCACTGTTTCCGCCCCGGGAATCAGCAAGGGTGCGCCGTGCAGGCTACGGGGGAAGTCCTGACCGTACTGCGCCGCCAGTTCTGGAGTCCCGAAGAAGCTGATCCCGCATTCCCCGAGCTTCTGGCTGTAGCCCTTGATGTCCAGGTGCGAAGGCATCGGGCTGTCGGAGATCACCAGGTCCAGGCGCTGGATCGCCAGGTCGGCGAGCAAACGTTCCAGTTTGTCCTCGCGGCAAGTGATGCGCAGCGGCTCGCTCAACTCCATGGTTGGCGCGATCAGCCGATAGACGATGGATTTGGGCACCACGTCCGCCACGCCGACCCGAAACAGAATCTGTTGTTCATTGGGCTGGGCGCGGAGCATCAACTCCAACTCTCCACCGAGCTGGAACATCTGCTCGGCATACGGCAAGGTCTGGCGCCCGGCCTCGGTGAGTTCCAGATTGCGCCCGACCCGCCGAAACAATTCGATGCCGTAGGTTTGTTCGAGCAAGGAAATCTGCCCGCTGATGGTCTGCGGCGTCAGGTTTAGCTGCTCACAGGCGCGCACGATGCTGCCAGTCTTGGCCACCACCCAGAAGTAATGCAGCTGTCGATAATTCAGCATGTGCCAACATCCCCCCGTAGGAGCTGCCGAAGGCTGCGATCTTTGCTTTTAAAAGATCAAAAGATCGCAGCCTTCGGCAGCTCCTACACATCAAGTGTTCAGTTCCAGAAGTTATGAGTTCGTATAAACCGAAGTATAACCGCTAAAAATACGAATTTTCCTGAAGTGTTTGTCTCCCTAGAATGCCTCGCTATCGACAGCGCGCCTTTTCGCGCTTGTCCGTTCTATCGAGGAAAGCCCCATGAAACTTACCGCTACGGCGCTGTTGATCACGTCTTTACTGGTATTGGCCGGTTGCGACCAGGCAGAAAAGAGTGCCCAGCAACTGATGGGCAAAGCCGCCGAAACCGCCAAGCAGGCCATCGACGATACGCATAAAGCCGCAGAGCAAGCGATCAGCGATGCCTCCGGCGGGCTGATTGGCAAGAAAGAACAACCGGAGAAAGAGTCGGAAAAAACCGAATCTTCGTCCCAGGAAATCTAAACCGTCTTAAAACGAGTCAGGACTGACCCATGGAATACCTTTTAGAACTTGCTGCAAGCCTCACCGCCTGGGTCGCCCTGGCCACGTTGATCGTCATGGAGATCGTGCTCGGCATCGATAACCTGATTTTCATCTCGATCCTGACCAACAAGTTGCCGATGCAGCACCGCCAGAAGGCGCGGCGTATCGGTATCGGCATGGCACTGATCCTGCGACTGGCGCTGTTGAGCACCATCGCTTTCATCGTGCAGTTGACTGAGCCGGTTATCGATATCCTCGGCCAGGTGTTCTCCTGGAAGGACATCATCCTGATCGCCGGTGGCCTGTTCCTGTTGTGGAAGGCAACCACCGAGATCCATCACAGCATGGACCCGGCGCCGGAAGATCCGAAGTCGGCCACCTCTGGCGTGAGCCTGGGCTTTGCGGCGGCGATTGGTCAGATCCTGATGCTGGACATGGTGTTTTCCATCGACAGCATCATCACTGCCGTCGGCATGACTGAGCATTTGCCGATCATGATCATCGCGGTGGTGGTGTCGGTGCTGGTGATGTTGTTGGCTGCTGACCCGCTGGCCAAGTTCATCAACGACAACCCGACCGTGGTAATGCTGGCTCTGGGCTTCCTGATCATGATCGGCATGACGCTGATCGCCGAAGGCTTCGGCGCCCACGTACCGAAAGGCTACGTCTACGCTGCCATGGCATTCTCGGCAACGATTGAGGGGCTGAACATGATGTCCCGGCGGGCAAAGCAGAAGCGACTGACTGCTGAAGCTTAACCGGCGCTGAAAAAGAAACGGCCGCCTGTGCTCGAAAGAGCCCAGGCGGCCGTTTTTGTTCGGCTGTCCTTAGTGCGCGGTGGCGGGACGTGTCGCTGGTTGGTCGGCTTTCGCCGCGGGCGCCGATTGCACCGGGTGATGATAGTGACGTCGGGTAATGCGCAGTACTCCCCACAACATGGCGGCGGCGACGGTCAGCCAGCCGGATATCAGCATTACGATTGTCAATGTCAGGCTCATCGGTGCCTCCTCTTTGCCCTGCTGCGGGCGTACACGCTATTCAAATGACAGTCTAGTCGCTGCCATGTTTCAGGCTATTGACCAAAGGTCTCCTGTCACCAACCCGTTCGCTCTATCGAAAGCAAACGACTACCGCTTAAGGCTATACCGCTGCGGCGCGGCATCCTATGATCAACAGCCAAGCCGGGAGTACGGTTGCCTGGCGTCTGAACAAGAGAGTGATGATGGTGCGGGTATTTTCTCGAATTCGAGCTGCGGTACTGGTAATGGGCTGCGTGGCCGGGCTGGCGGGTTGCGCCGGTAGCGTGGCGCCTGAGGTCAAGCGTCTGCCGGAACGTGTGGAGCTCAGCGGTACGTTCTACCGGGGCAAGGCCAATGAAAGCGGGCCACAAGTCCTGGCCAGCCTGCTGTCCCAGCAAGGTGTCGTGATTACGCCAGGGTTGCTCGAAAAGCCCCTGCATTTGCCGGGCGCCGAGGCGCAGTTGCAGCAGAACATGCAGAATCTGGCCCGCGAGTACGGCATGGTGGTCTATCCCGTCGACAGCAATCTGCCTGCGCTATTGACCCAGGTCGCGGCCGGTTATCCGGTGATGGTGCGTTTCACCGAAGGCTCGGCGTTCTGGGCCGAGCCGCGGTACGCCATCCTTGCCGGGTACAACCGTCATAAGCAGACGGTGTTGTTGCGTTCGGGGATGAACCATCGGTTGCTGATGAGCTTCAGTTCATTTGAGTCGTCCTTCAAGGACGCTGGCGGCTGGGCCATTCTGATACAGAAACCGTCGCAGATTCCCGCGGCCGTCGACCGTCAGCGTTGGCTCAAAGCCGCCGATGAGCTGGCGCAGGCCGGTCAGGAAAACGAAGCTGCTCAGGCCAGGAAGGCGTTGGCTGCGCACTGAGTTTCCGTTCGTCATCTGCCGGGCACGTCTGTGCCTGGCAGGCCTCTTACCTCTATAACCCGATTTCGCGGGTGCATCAGGAGGCGAGCATGGCAGATTCCCCATCCCCAAAAGGCCCTCATTCGTCCGAACACTCTACGGGCGACGATTTAGGTTTCGATCCGGATTCGCCGGATCTCGATGATCCGCAGGTCGATCCCGTCGGCCCGGCCAAAGCACCCAAAGACGTGAAGCCGGGTGAGGACGACAAGAAGCCGGCCAAGCCCTATGACCCGTTAGCCAATCTGAAACCTTGATGTGAGGTGCGTATGAGTACCGATTCAAGCTTTGATGATCAAAAACCCGACAGTGTGCCGACAACGCCCGAGACAGAGGTTGATCCGGTGCTGGATCCTGACAGTCCGCTGCGTGATCCGCTGGCGCGGCCGAATGTACTGACGCCGGATTCTGTGCGCGATCCGAGCAAGGGGGATGGCATTCCTGATGATGATCAGATGCCATTGCCGAATGATTGAGTCTTTCAGGTCGTGAGACTTCTCACTGGGACAGTGGATGTCCCCTTGTTAAGAGGCACTATTCACTTAGCTGTGGAGCGGGGATAAATCCCCTCGCCACAGGTGAGGGGATATCCGATGGTGTGCTGGACTACTTCGAGGCTTCAACCACGCCGCTCTGGCGCGACTTGAGGTTTTTCTCCGCTTTGTATTGCTGAGCTACCGCTGGAACGCTGGCGCTCTTGCCGGTTTCGACCCAGCTACGGATCCGCGTGGCATCGGCAAAGTGCGTGTACTTGCCGAACGCATCGAGAATCACCAGGGCAACCGGGCGATTGGCCATGGTGGTGACCAATACCAGGCAGTGGCCAGCGTCGTTGGTGAAGCCGGTCTTTGTGATTTTGATATCCCAGTTGGCCTTGTTCACCAAATGATCGGTGTTGTGGAAGCCCAAGGTGTAGTTGGGTTTACGGAACGAGACAGTCGTTTCCTTGGTGGTAGTCAGTTCGGTCAGCAACGGATACTTACGGGCGGCGATCAGCAATTTGCTCAGGTCGCGGGCCGTCGAGACGTTACGCGGGGAAAGCCCGGTCGGTTCGACGAAGTGAGTGCTGCTCATGCCCAATGCCTTGGCCTTGGCGTTCATTGCCGCAATAAACGCGACGTAACCGCCCGGGTAGTGGTGGGCGAGGGTAGCGGCGGCGCGGTTTTCTGAGGACATCAGGGCGATCAGCAGCATCTTCTTGCGTGGCAGCTCGCTGTTGAGCTTGACCCGGGAGAACACACCTTTCATTTCCGGTGTGTGGCTGATATCGACGTTGATGTATTCCTCCATGTTCTGATGGGCTTCAACCACCACCAGGCCGGTCATCAGCTTGCTGACCGAGGCGATCGGTACAACCACGTCCGGGTTGTTGGAATAAATGATTTTATTGGTCTGCAAATCCATCAGCAAAGCGCTGCCGGAAGCAATCTTCAATTGTGAGGCGTCTCGGGGTGCTGCGGTGGTCTCCGCAGCATCGGACATTGGCGTGATAACAGTCCCTGTAAATGCAAAAAATAGGCTCAGGATGGAAAGACGGATTTTCACGCGGGCGAACTCATAAGGGTGGATATGCCGTTTTTGTAACGGGCTATTTCTTAAAAAGCGACGCATTTTAGGAGTATGGCTGAAGAACTGTCGATGGTTGTTTGATTGACCTGAAAATCTCGTGAAAAGGCCTGTAAAAAGAGGGGTTTCCGGCGAACGGTTATAGTTTTTTCTCAGATATGAAAAACCCCGCACAGGGCGGGGTTTTTGTATTGCCGAAAATACGCTTCAGACGTGCAGGGTTTCGGCTGCGTACAGAGTGTTTTCCAACAGGCAGGCACGTGTCATCGGGCCGACGCCACCCGGTACCGGGGTGATCCAGCCGGCGCGGGGCAGGGCGGTTTCGTAGATTACGTCACCGACCAGTTTGCCGTCTTCCTGACGGTTGATGCCGACGTCGATCACGATCGCGCCTTCCTTGATCCACTCACCCTTGACCAGGCCCGGCTTGCCGGCAGCAACCACGACCAGATCGGCGCGGCCGACGTGGCCTGCCAGATCCTTGGTGAAGCGGTGGGTGACGGTGACGGTGCAGCCCGCCAGCAGCAGTTCCATCGCCATTGGACGACCAACAATGTTGGAGGCACCGACAATCACTGCGTCCATCCCGTAAAGATCCACACCGGTGCTTTCCAGCAGGGCCATGATGCCTTTAGGGGTGCAGGGGCGCAGCAGCGGAATGCGTTGAGCCAGGCGACCGACGTTATAAGGGTGAAAACCGTCGACGTCTTTATCCGGACGAATGCGTTCCAGCAATTTGGACGCGTCCAGGTGGGCAGGTAAAGGAAGTTGAAGCAGAACGCCGTCAATTGCCGGGTCGTCGTTCAGGCGATCGATCAGATCGGTCAGTGCTTCTTGAGTGGTTTCAGAAGGCAGGTCGTAAGCCTGGGAAAGGAAGCCGACCTCTTCACAGTCTTTACGCTTGTGCGAGACATAAACCTGAGAGGCAGGATCGCTGCCGACCAGGATCACCGCGAGGCCGGGGGTGCGCAGGCCTTGCTGGCGACGTTCGGCAACTCGTTTGGCGATCTGCTGGCGCAGGCTGGCGGCGATCGATTTGCCGTCGATTAGTTGTGCAGTCATTGCGCGTGGTTAACCATCGAGAGGGGAAAAAAAGAGAGCGCATTCTCGCATGCCAAGAGGTGAGGGCAAAGGCGCTTGGTCTGCAAATTCCTCTAAGCCCTTTAATTAAATGAATTTTTTTTAAAAAGGATTTGACTGCCTTTGGGGCGCTCTATACTATTCGTCGCACTTGTCGGGCACAGCCTAGCACTGGATGAGAAGGTCGAGCGGGATTACGGTTCTGCAAGACTGGAAGCACTTAGTTTGTAGTCCTCCAAGAGTACAGATTAATAAGGCGCCCGTAGCTCAGCTGGATAGAGCATCCGCCTTCTAAGCGGATGGTCGCAGGTTCGAGTCCTGCCGGGTGCGCCATTAGGCAGCTTTGGCACAAGTAGCGCAATATGGTGGGCGTAGCTCAGTTGGTAGAGCACGGGATTGTGACTCCCGTTGTCGAGGGTTCGATCCCCTTCGTCCACCCCATATTTTAAAAGGCGCCAGATTAATAGTCTGGCGCCTTTGCTTTAAAAGCTTCAAGCGCGGATGTGGTGGAATTGGTAGACACACTGGATTTAGGTTCCAGCGCCGCAAGGTGTAAGAGTTCGAGTCTCTTCATCCGCACCAAATACAGCTTCACTCAGGCCGTTGGCTTGAAGGGGGCGCAGCAAGGAAGTTTTTTGGCTTCTTTGTGAGGCACTATGGTGGGCGTAGCTCAGTTGGTAGAGCACGGGATTGTGACTCCCGTTGTCGAGGGTTCGATCCCCTTCGTCCACCCCATATTTCGAGAGGCGCCAGATTTAACAGTCTGGCGCCTTTTTTGTTTTAGCGGTTCGAGTGATCAGCGGCTGCAGGTTCTGGGTCGCAGGGGCGGGGTGTTTCGTCGTATTTATGTTTCTCGATGATGCCGCGCCACCCGCCGGCCTTGCTCGCAAGATCGGCTGTCAGGGAGATAATTGGCAACTTCTTCTATATAGAAGGGTTGGTGCAGAGCCCTGGTTTCATTGGCTGTATTTGCTAACAGGGCGAGGCGCAACCGTTTGTCCCTCGCCTATAAATTGCCTGCTGCTTTTTTACCCGTTTTCAGTAGGGTGACTTCTTGAGTTTGACCCACTAGAATGCATGCCCTTGATTCTGGGGTCGGAAACGGCCGGCTAACGTCTGTGCAACGAGGAATATCCATGCAAGTTTCTGTTGAAAATACTTCTGCTCTTGAGCGCCGCATGAGCATCACCGTGCCGGCTGAGCGCATCGAGACTCAGGTCAACAAGCGTCTGCAGCAGACCGCGCAAAAGGCCAAGATTGCTGGCTTCCGTCCAGGCAAAGTGCCAATGAGTGAAATCAAGCGTCGCTTTGGCGCTGATGCACGTCAGGAAGCCGTAGGCGATGTGATCCAGTCCTCCTTCTACGAAGCTGTTGTTGAGCAGAAGCTGAACCCGGCTGGCGCTCCTTCGATCGAGCCTAAGTCGATCGAAGCTGGCAAAGATCTGGAATACGTCGCAATTTTCGAAGTGTTCCCGGAGTTCACTGTAGCCGGTTTCGACGGTATCGCCGTTGAGCGCCTGAGCGCTGACGTGGCTGACGCTGATCTGGACAAAATGCTGGACGTGCTGCGCAAGCAGAACACCCGTTTCGAAGTGGCCGATCGCGCTGCTCAGAACGACGACCAACTGAACATCGATTTCGTTGGCAAGGTTGACGGCGAAGTGTTCGCTGGCGGTTCCGCCAAAGGCACTCAGCTGGTTATCGGTTCCGGCCGCATGATCCCTGGTTTCGAAGACGGTCTGGTTGGCGCTAAAGCCGGCGAAGAGCGCGTTCTGAACCTGAGCTTCCCAGAGGACTATCAGAACCTCGACCTGGCTGGCAAAGCCGCTGAGTTCACCGTTACCGTGAACACTGTTTCCGAGCCAAAACTGCCAGAGCTGAACGAAGAATTCTTCGCTCAATTCGGCATCAAGGAAACTGGTCTGGAAGGCTTCCGCACCGAAGTTCGCAAGAACATGGAGCGCGAACTGCGTCAGGCGATCAAATCCAAGGTCAAGAATC
Source organism: Pseudomonas sp. TH15 (assembly GCF_016651105.1). Classification (GTDB taxonomy): domain Bacteria; phylum Pseudomonadota; class Gammaproteobacteria; order Pseudomonadales; family Pseudomonadaceae; genus Aquipseudomonas. Next base: position 5,038,626 of record NZ_JAEKEL010000001.1, on the reverse strand, counting down.
AGGTAATGGACGGTCTGCTGGCCACCAACCCGATCGAAGTGCCTAAGGCTCTGCTGTCCAACGAAGTTGACCGTCTGCGCGTGCAGGCTGTTCAGCAGTTCGGCGGCAACATCAAGCCTGACCAACTGCCGGCCGAGCTGTTCGAAGAACAAGCCAAGCGCCGCGTTGTTCTGGGTCTGATCGTGGCTGAAGTGGTCAAGCAATTCGACCTCAAGCCAGACGAAGCCCGCGTTCGCGAAATGATTCAGGAAATGGCTTCGGCCTACCAAGAGCCTGAGCAGGTTGTGTCCTGGTACTACAAGAACGACCAGCAACTGAACGAAGTCCGTTCGGTTGTGCTGGAAGAACAAGTTGTGGATACTGTTCTGCAGAAGGCTAACGTGACCGACAAATCGGTCTCTTACGAAGAAGCAGTCAAGCCGGCAGAAGCTCCACAAGCCGACTGATCGCTTTTTGCGGTAAGAAGTAATCACCATAAGCCAGCCTTCGTGCTGGCTTATGCGTATTCAAGACATAACTATTTGGGAGTGACTGCAGAGCATGTTCCGTAATTCGTATATTCAGCAGAACTCTGATATCCAGGCCGCAGGCGGCCTGGTCCCGATGGTTGTCGAGCAGTCTGCTCGTGGCGAGCGCGCTTACGACATTTACTCGCGCCTTCTCAAGGAGCGAGTGATCTTTCTGGTTGGCCCGGTAGAGGACTACATGGCCAACCTGATCTGTGCGCAACTGCTGTTCCTTGAAGCGGAAAACCCGGACAAGGACATCCATCTCTATATCAACTCCCCGGGCGGTTCGGTGACGGCGGGCATGTCGATCTACGACACCATGCAGTTCATCAAGCCAAACGTGTCGACCACCTGTATCGGTCAAGCGTGCAGCATGGGCGCGTTCCTGCTGACGGCCGGTGCCCCTGGCAAGCGTTTCTGCCTGCCGAACTCGCGTGTGATGATTCACCAGCCATTGGGCGGTTTCCAGGGCCAGGCGTCGGATATCGAAATCCATGCCAAGGAAATCCTCTTCATTCGTGAGCGTCTCAACACGCTGATGGCCAAGCATAGCGGGCACACTCTTGAAGAAATCGAGCGTGACACCAACCGCGATAACTTCATGAGTGCAGAAGCTGCGCGTGAGTATGGGTTGATCGATGAAGTGATCAGCCAGCGCCCCGCTTAAAATAAGCAGCTCAAAATAGGCTAGGTCGGCTGCTCCGATCACCAGCGGGCTTGAAAAAGCCCGCAATAGCCTTCATCTTGTGTTGCAAGCCTATCGGATTTGGATCGAACGAATGACTGACACCCGCAACGGCGAGGACAACGGCAAGCTGCTCTATTGCTCCTTCTGTGGCAAAAGCCAGCATGAAGTGCGTAAGTTGATTGCCGGCCCCTCGGTCTTTATTTGCGACGAGTGCGTCGACCTGTGCAACGACATCATCCGTGAGGAGGTGCAGGAAGCCCAGGCCGAGAGCAGCGCGCATAAATTGCCTTCGCCTAAAGAAATCAGCGGCATCCTTGATCAGTATGTAATTGGTCAGGAACGTGCGAAGAAGGTTCTGGCCGTAGCGGTGTACAACCACTACAAGCGCCTGAACCAGCGTGACAAAAAGAATGACGACGTCGAACTTGGCAAAAGCAACATCTTGCTGATCGGCCCGACAGGCTCGGGTAAAACCCTGCTTGCCGAAACACTGGCTCGTTTGCTGAACGTTCCGTTCACCATCGCCGACGCAACCACCCTCACCGAGGCGGGTTATGTAGGTGAAGATGTCGAGAACATCATTCAGAAGCTGCTGCAGAAGTGCGATTACGACGTAGAAAAAGCCCAGATGGGCATTGTCTACATCGATGAGATCGACAAGATCTCGCGTAAGTCTGACAACCCGTCGATCACCCGGGATGTTTCCGGTGAAGGCGTGCAGCAAGCCTTGCTCAAGTTGATCGAAGGCACGGTCGCTTCCGTTCCGCCACAAGGTGGTCGCAAGCATCCGCAGCAGGAATTCCTGCAGGTCGACACCCGTAACATCCTGTTCATCTGCGGTGGTGCGTTCTCCGGTTTGGAGAAAGTCATTCAAAACCGTTCCACCAAGGGTGGCATCGGTTTCAACGCAGAAGTGCGCAGCAAGGAAGAAGGCAAGAAAGTCGGTGAATCCCTGCGTGAAGTCGAGCCTGACGATTTGGTCAAGTTTGGTCTGATTCCGGAATTCGTCGGCCGTCTGCCGGTACTTGCCACGCTGGACGAGCTTGATGAGGCTGCTTTGATGCAGATCCTCACCGAGCCGAAAAATGCTCTGACCAAGCAGTACGCCAAGTTGTTCGAGATGGAAGGCGTGGACCTGGAATTCCGGGCCGACGCACTGAAATCGGTCGCCAAACGTGCCCTGGAACGCAAGACCGGTGCCCGTGGACTGCGTTCGATTCTCGAAGGTGTATTGCTCGACACTATGTATGAAATCCCCTCGCAGTCCGAGGTGAGTAAAGTAGTGATCGATGAAAGCGTTATCGAAGGCAAGTCCAAGCCACTGTATATCTACGAAAACAGTGAGCCGACTGCCAAGGCTGCGCCAGACGCTTAAGCGTCGCGCTGCTGGAATAAAGGAGGGGCCTTCGGGCCCCTTTTCTTTTAAAGCGTTTTAACACCCTCTTTGCGCTTGTTTTTTTTGAAAGCAGCCCCCATCTTGGTTTCAAGCTTACTTCCATCTGTTTACGGCCTTATGGCCGCCGTAGAGGCGAAATCATGAAGACAACCATCGAATTGCCTCTCCTGCCATTGCGTGATGTTGTGGTTTATCCGCACATGGTTATCCCGCTGTTCGTGGGGCGCGAGAAATCCATCGAAGCCCTCGAGGCTGCGATGACGGGCGACAAGCAGATCCTTCTGCTGGCTCAGAGAAACCCTGCTGACGACGATCCCGGTGAAGAAGCACTTTATCGCGTAGGTACCATCGCGACCGTTCTGCAACTGCTCAAGCTGCCTGACGGCACCGTCAAGGTTCTGGTCGAAGGTGAGCAGCGGGGCGCCGTGGAGCGCTTCAGCGAAGTGGACGGTCACTGCCGTGCCGAAGTCTCGCTGATTGACGAAGTCGACGCGCCGGAACGTGAATCGGAAGTGTTCGTTCGCAGCCTGCTGGCTCAGTTCGAACAATATGTGCAGTTGGGCAAGAAAGTCCCGGCTGAAGTCCTGTCCTCGCTCAATAGCATCGACGAGCCAGGCCGCCTGGTCGACACCATGGCCGCGCACATGGCCCTGAAGATCGAGCAGAAGCAGGAAATCCTCGAAATTATCGATTTGTCGGCCCGGGTCGAGCACGTTCTGGCGTTGCTGGATGCCGAGATCGATCTGCTGCAAGTCGAAAAACGTATTCGCGGTCGCGTCAAAAAACAGATGGAGCGCAGTCAGCGCGAGTACTACCTGAATGAGCAGATGAAGGCCATTCAGAAAGAGCTCGGCGACAGCGAGGAAGGCCACAACGAAATCGAAGAGCTGAAAAAGCGCATCGATGCCGCTGGCCTGCCCAAAGATGCCTTGGCCAAGGCCCAGGGCGAACTGAACAAGCTGAAACAAATGTCGCCAATGTCTGCGGAAGCGACAGTGGTGCGTTCGTACATCGACTGGCTGGTTCAGGTGCCGTGGAAGGCTCAGAGCAAGGTGCGTCTGGACCTTGCCCGTGCAGAAGACATTCTCGACGCCGACCACTACGGTCTGGACGAAGTCAAAGAACGCATCCTCGAATACCTCGCCGTGCAAAAGCGCGTGAAGAAAATTCGTGGTCCGGTGTTGTGCCTGGTCGGTCCTCCAGGGGTTGGTAAAACCTCCTTGGCGGAGTCGATTGCTCACGCCACTAACCGCAAATTCGTCCGTATGGCCCTCGGTGGTGTGCGTGATGAAGCGGAAATTCGTGGTCATCGCCGTACTTACATCGGTTCGATGCCAGGAAGATTGATTCAAAAGATGACAAAGGTGGGGGTTCGCAACCCGCTGTTCCTGCTCGATGAAATCGACAAAATGGGCAGCGACATGCGCGGTGACCCGGCGTCGGCGTTGCTGGAAGTGCTCGACCCTGAGCAGAACCACAATTTCAACGATCACTATCTGGAAGTCGACTACGACCTATCCGATGTGATGTTCCTTTGCACCTCCAACTCCATGAACATTCCACCGGCGCTGCTGGACCGGATGGAAGTGATTCGTCTGCCGGGTTACACCGAAGACGAGAAGATCAACATCGCCGTCAAATACCTCTCGCCCAAGCAGATTGCTGCCAACGGCTTGAAGAAAGGCGAGCTGGAATTCGAAGCCGAAGCGATCCGCGACATCATCCGCTATTACACTCGCGAAGCCGGTGTACGGGGGCTTGAGCGCCAGATTGCCAAGGTTTGCCGCAAGACGGTCAAAGAGCATGCAATGGAGAAACGCTTCTCGGTGAAAGTCACCGCCGAGATGCTGGAACACTTCCTGGGTGTGCGTAAATTCCGCTACGGCCTGGCTGAATCCCAGGATCAGATCGGTCAAGTGACCGGCCTGGCGTGGACTCAGGTGGGCGGTGAGTTGCTGACCATCGAGGCTGCCGTCGTACCGGGTAAAGGCCAGTTGATCAAGACCGGTTCGCTGGGTGATGTGATGGTCGAATCGATCACCGCAGCCCTGACCGTTGTCCGCAGCCGTGCCAAGAGCCTGGGGATCCCCCTGGACTTCCACGAGAAGCGCGACACGCACATCCATATGCCGGAAGGGGCGACCCCGAAGGACGGCCCTAGCGCTGGTGTAGGCATGTGCACGGCCCTGGTGTCAGCATTGACCGGGATTCCTGTACGCGCAGACGTCGCCATGACCGGCGAAATCACCTTGCGTGGCCAGGTATTGGCGATCGGCGGTTTGAAAGAAAAACTGCTCGCTGCACACCGTGGCGGGATCAAGACGGTGATCATTCCTGAAGAGAACGTACGCGATCTGAAGGAAATTCCTGACAATATCAAGCAAGATCTACAGATTAAACCGGTTAAATGGATTGACGAGGTCCTGCAAATTGCGCTGCAATACGCGCCGGAGCCCTTACCGGATGTGGCTCCTGAGATAGTTGCAAAGGATGAAAAACGCGAGTCTGACTCTAAGGAAAGAATTAGCACGCATTAGTACGCATTTGCCTGGGGGGCTTCCTTGACAGCTTTTTAGAGCCCTTGTTATAAAGCGGCTCTTAAGTGTCTGTAGGCCATTCAGCACTCGTTTTTGCTTTCACCAAAAAACTTAGAATCATACTCAAAATAGATATAAGGGGACTTAGAGTGAACAAGTCGGAACTGATTGATGCTATCGCTGCATCCGCTGATATCCCGAAAGCTGCTGCTGGCCGTGCGCTGGACGCTGTAATCGAATCCGTCACTGGCGCTCTCAAGGCTGGCGACTCTGTTGTTCTGGTTGGTTTCGGTACTTTCTCCGTAACTGATCGTCCAGCTCGCATTGGTCGTAACCCACAGACCGGTAAGACGCTGGAAATCGCAGCTGCTAAAAAACCAGGTTTCAAAGCCGGTAAAGCACTGAAAGAAGCTGTCAACTAAGTTCGATTCAGGTTTTTGCCTATCCGGGTCGGGGTCATGCCTGACCTGGCAGCGGAGCGGTAGTCCAGTCAGCATATCGCTGATCTGAGACACCGAGGGTCGCATGTTCGAGCCCTCGGTCCGCTCCGTCAGTTACGAGAAGGCGCATCCTCGGATGCGCCTTTCTTCTATCCGGATTCTACCCACGCTCCACGGTTGCCTAACTTTGAAGTTCAACCGTTTCTGGGGGACGCATGCTGCAGAATATCAGGGACAATTCACAAGGCTGGATTGCCAAGACCATTATCGGGGTCATCGTTGCACTGATGGCTTTGACCGGTTTCGATGCCATTTTCAAGGCCACGACGCACAGCAATGATGCGGCCAAGGTCAACGGCGAAGAGATCAGCCAGAACGAGCTGAGCCAGGCTGTCGACATGCAACGCCGTCAGCTGATGCAACAGCTTGGTAAGGATTTCGACGCTTCCTTGCTCGACGAAAAAATGCTGCGCGAATCGGCCCTCAAAGGCCTGATCGATCGCAAACTGCTGCTGCAAGGCGCAGAGAAATCGAAATTCGCTTTCTCCGAAGCTGCTTTGGACCAAGTGATCCTGCAGACGCCTGAATTCCAGGCTGACGGCAAGTTCAGTTCTGAGCGTTTTGACCAGGTGATTCGTCAGTTGGGCTACAGCCGCATGCAATTCCGCCAGATGCTGGCTCAGGAAATGCTGATCGGTCAGCTGCGCGCTGGCCTGGCGGGTAGTGGTTTTGTCACCGACGCACAGGTTCTGGCCTTCGCCCGTCTGGAAAAACAGACTCGCGATTTCGCTTCCTTGAACATCAAGGTTGACCCGGCAGCTGTGAAGCTGACCGACGATGAGGTCAAGGCTTACTACGACGAGCACGCCAAGGAATTCATGACGCCGGATCAGGTGGTCATCGATTACCTGGAGTTGAAGAAGGCTTCCTTCTTCGACGAAATCAGCGTTAAAGACGAAGACCTGCAAGCGGCCTATCAGAAAGAAACCGCCAACCTGGCCGAACAACGCCGGGCTGCGCACATTCTGATCGAAGTGAACGACAAGGTCACCGAGGCGCAAGCCAAGGCCAAGATCGAAGAAGTTCAGGCGCGTCTGGCCAAAGGCGAGAAATTCGAGGCTCTGGCCAAGGAATTCTCCCAGGATCCGGGTTCGGCGAACAACGGTGGTGACCTCGGTTACGCCGGTCCTGGTGTCTACGATCCAGCGTTCGAAAAAGCCCTGTACTCGTTGACCAAGGATCAAGTATCCCAGCCAATTCGTACCGACTTCGGTTTCCACCTGATCAAGCTGTTGGGTGTTGAAGCGCCGGAAGTTCCAACGTTTGCCAGCCTCAAAGGCAAGCTGACCCGCGAGCTGAAAACCCAGCAGGTCGAGCAGCGTTTCGTTGAGGCGAGCAAGCAACTGGAAGACTCCGCGTTCGAAGCTTCTGACCTGGCCCAGCCAGCGCAGGACCTGAAACTGACCGTTCACACTTCCGCACCGTTCGGTCGTGAAGGTGGCGAAGGTGTTGCGGCCAACCGTGCCGTAGTCACTGCAGCGTTCAGTCAAGAAGTACTGGATGAAGGTGCCAACAGCACCGCCATCGAACTGGACCCGGAAACCGTGATCGTGCTGCATGCCAAAGAGCATTTGAAGCCTTCGCAGTTGCCGTTGGAAAGCGTGGCTGCCAGCATCCGCACGCAATTGGCCAAGGAGCACGCCAGTGCTGCCGCCAAGACCAAGGCTGATGAGCTGATCGCCAGCCTGCGCGATGGCAAGACACCGCTGGACAAGGCGATCGACGGCCAGAACTGGAAAGTCACCGCAGCAGCCACTCGTGCGCAGGAAGGGGTTGACCCAACCGTGCTGCAAGCGCTGTTCCGCATGCCTAAGCCAGCCGCCAAGGACAAGCCGACGTTCAGCAGCGTGACCCTGGCCGATGGTAGCCTGGTGATCGTGCGTCTTAACGGCGTGAACGAAGCCACAGCGCCGACCGATGAAGAGAAGGCTCAATACCGTCGCTTCCTCGCTTCGCGTGTTGGCCAGCAAGACTTTGCGGCCTACCGCAAGCAGTTGGAAAGCGAAGCTGACATCAAGCGTTACTGATGGCTGACTGAGTTTTGCGCGACACAAGGACCCCGGCCGAAAGGCTGGGGTTTTTTGTGGGTGAAGCAAAAGATCGCAGCCTTCGGCGGCACCCACAGACGCGTAGGAGCTGCCGAAGGCTGCGATCTTTTGATTTTTGCCCCTGTCCATCGGGAATCCACAACCCCGCGCGACTTTTCCTGCATATAACGGTCAACACACCTGTAACCGTTTTAAGACACTAATCGATGCGCACCTAAGCATCGTTCTGTAGCACAATACGCCCCGGACCGTTTCCCCTCAGGATGTTCAATGTTTAAGTCAATTCCCATGCGTGTCGTCGGGCTGGCGCTGGTGCTAGCCGCTGCTGCCGGTTGTTCGTCGAAAAAAGCCGCCATCTATGAGCATGAGAACTTCGACGACTCCGGAACGTTTTCACGCAACTACCCGGTGAGCGATGCACAGACCTGCGAAGCCGCTCGTCGCGCCTTGCTCAGCCAGGGCTATATCATCACCAGCAGCGATCCGAAACTGGTCAGCGGGCACAAGAGCTTCCAGCAGACTGGCGAGACCCACATGGAGATCAGCTTCAGTGTGGTCTGTGCCGATGACGGCACCGAGGGGCACCACGCGACCATGTTCGCCAACGCCTTGCAGGACCGCTACGCGCTGAAGAAGACCAACAACTCTGCCAGCCTCGGTGTAGGCGTGTTGGGCTCGGTGTCGATGCCGATCGGCTCCTCCGATGATTCGATGGTCAAGGTCGCCAGCGAAACCGTGTCCTCGGCCAAGTTCTACGAGCGTTTCTTTACTCTGGTGGAGTTGTTCCTGCCGCCGGAAGCGAAGAAAGCGGCGCACATCGTCGAGAAGCCTAAAACTGACCTGGGCGTACCTGAACCCAAAGCTGCTCCTGCGCCAGCGCCGGCGGCATTGGTGCCGACGCCAGCCGCCGAGCCTGCAGCAACGCCTGCTCCGGCTGCTGAACCAGCTCCGGCCCCGGCCGAAGTGGCGCCGGTGAGTTCGGAGCCGGTGGTTCCGCCGGCAGAGACGGCGCCGATCACCCCGGCGCCAGTCGCTGAACCAGCTCCTGCCGCGGAGACCATCACTCCGCCGGCCAACCCGGACATCCCACCGCCGTCCGAGCCGATCCCGGCGATGCCTGCGTCCGGCCAGTGATCCGATCCCGTGTAGGAGCTGCGGCACGCTGCGATCTGTTGATCTTGTCCTAAAAACAAGATCAACGGATCGCAGCGTGCCGCAGCTCCTACGCGAGTATTTCGTTACATTCTCCGGACAAAAGTCCCGCGATAAATTCCTGACCGTCTGCTACGTTTTATTGATGAAGGCCGTGTTTCATTTTTCCTTCATACGGGCACTTTATGCTCGGGGCACGGGTCGATTGATCAGGCCATTTTTCAGCGAGCAGTACGGGGGATTACACGATGGACGATTACCAAGAAGAACTGCTCGAGTACCAGGCCTTTGAACTGGATCCGCCAGAGCCTGCGGAAGACGCTACCGAGCTGTAAGGGTTTGCTTGCCGCTTGTGGCTGTGGGCTTGCAGTTGCTCTTATGCCGTTTTGCGATGACTGCGGCGAAATTCGCCGGGTGTCTGGCCGTTCCAGCGTTTGAAGGCCCGTTGAAAGGCTTCGGCTGAGGCAAAGCCGAGCAGATAAGCGATTTCCCCGAACGCCAGTTCGGTATCGCGGATGTAGGTCATGGCCAGGTCGCGGCGCGTGTCGTTGAGAATTGCACGAAACTGCGTGCCTTCCTCGGCGAGTTTGCGACGCAAGGTCCAGGTGGGCAGCTTCAGGCGTGCCGCCACTTCTTCCAGGTCGGGTTCCCGGCCACCGTTGAGCAACGGCCCCAGTAACTGAGTGATGCGTTCACGCAGGCTACGGGTGCGTGTCAGTTGCTCCAGTTCCCGTTCACATAATTGCAGCAGGTGCCGCCAGGTGCTCGGGCAATGTTGCGGGTTGCGCTGGGCGAGGCTGGCCAGGCTCAGACGCAATTGATTGTGTTCGGCGCCGAACTGGATCGGGCAATCAAACACGTTGTAGGCTTCTCTATACTGCGTTTCTTCGAATTCGATCTCGATGCGTTCGGCCCGCAGCGGGGCAGGGCTTACGCTGGACAATTGCTGCAACCAGCCTGCGATGATCGAGTCCACCACGAAGCGGTTGTAGGCGTTGTAAGGGCTGATGGAATAGAACCGCAGCCATGCGCCCCGGGCGTCTTCGTGGAAACTCGACTGGCCGCGATAGTTGGACCCGTACAAGGCTTCGAAGCGAATCAGGCAACGCGCCGCTTCCCGCACCGTCGGGGCCTGGGCGGCGGTGACACCGGCCAGGCCCGCCTGACTCAAGCGACTGAGTTGACCCATGCGCAAGCCCAGCGCCGGGTCACCGGTCAGTTGAATCGCCCCGTGGCCCAGGCGCATATAGCGCGGGATAGAGAGCCGGGCGCCTGCTTCGCTCAAGCGAGCGGCGTCGAGGCCGTACTGGTCGAGTAATGGCTGAGGGTCAGCGCCATGGCTGCGCACAGCGTCGGCCAGGCTATGAACAAAGCCCACCGACAGATCCCCGAGGCGCATCGGCAGCGGTTTCATCGTTTATAACCAGAGGTTCAACAGGCGCGCACCCCGGACATTGCTGTCGGCGGAGTGCTGGCCGTTGGCGCTGAGAAAGCTCTGACCGGCGCTGCCCTTGTCCCAGAACTGCCCGCGCAGGAACACGCTGATGCCGGCGATGGCCTGGCTGCTGGGTGGTTGGGCGATCAGGGTCAGGCGATGCCAGGCCTGGCCTTCGCTGAGTTCGCCGGCCTTGAGGCTGACGGAGCTTGGCGTCGACAGGCCCTTGTAACCGCGCCACGGCTTGTCCCAGGTTCCGTGGCCGACGATGTACGCCGGGACCGCCACCAGTTGCGCGCCTTGTTCGTCGAGTTTGCGGTAGTTGTCCGGGTACCAACTGTCGCTGCCGATCAAGATGCCCAGGCGTCCGGCCGGGGTATCAACAACGTTGATCGCGTGTTTATCTTCGGCTTCCAGTACATCGCGCTGATCGAAGATCGGGTGCATCTGCCGCTGCGGCTGGCCGATCGGCAAACCGTCGCGACCGAACACCACACTGCTGTTGAACAGTGCGCCGTGGCCGATTTTCAACGTGCCATCGATAACGCTGGGCTCTGGCAGCACGATGGAGCCGGCTACCAACGTCACGTGGAATTCTTTCGCCAAACCACCAAACAGAGCCTGGTAATCCTTGGCCATGCTTTTGGCTTTCATGCGCAGGTGGGCATCATCGAGACGGCTGGCGCCCTTGGCGCTAATCAGGGCGCGGACGAACTGCAATGGATTGCTCGCCGCCAGCCAGTTCATCGCTTCCTGGAGCGTGCTGGCCTGGTACAGCTCATCTTTCTCGCCGCTGACCATCAGCCAGGTGCCGACATGTTCCGGCAGCACGACGATGGTTTTTTCATTCAGCAGGCCCTGGTCCTGGGCTTTTTGCAGATAGGCCGCGAGCTTGCGGTGCAGGCGCTCGGGGCTTTGGTAGTCGGTGGGGAACAGCTCGGGCTGGATACCCAGCAGGTTGCCGCGATCGGCCGGTGTGCCTTGATCGACCGCCAGATTGATTCGCAGGTCCGACAGGTAATGACCCGCCGGACGGTCCGCGGCCCACATGGCGTAGGTCGTGAGGGCGGCGATCAACGCCATGGAAAATGTCAGGTACAGAAGTTTACGCATGGGAAAGCAGTCAACGGCCGTGTGCGGGATTCGTCGACTAGGGTAGGGCCCACGCCGACGCTTGCCAAGGGGCGCTGCACATTTGGATCAATAAGTTGTCAGTTACGGTCATTGAGAGACGGCGGCGCGACTCTTAGTCTGTCCAACATGACTGACGGGGGCCGAAGAGCTCCTGCACTTTTTCCGTGATCGCTCGATGTGGAGTTACCGATGGCCGCCGCTCATTACCCGCACCTGTTGGCCCCGCTGGACCTGGGTTTTACCACGCTGCGCAACCGCACCCTGATGGGCTCGATGCACACCGGGCTTGAGGAAAAGCCCGGTGGCTTCGAGCGCATGGCGGCGTATTTTGCCGAGCGTGCCCGAGGCGGCGTTGGCCTGATGGTCACGGGCGGTATTGGCCCGAACGATGAGGGCGGCGTTTACTCCGGCGCGGCCAAACTGACCACCGAGGAAGAAGCCCTCAAGCACCAGATCGTCACCCGCGCGGTGCATGAGGCGGGTGGCAAGATCTGCATGCAGATCCTCCACGCCGGTCGTTATGCCTACAGCCCAAAGCAAGTCGCACCAAGTGCGATCCAGGCGCCGATCAACCCGTTCAAGCCCAAAGAGCTGGACGAGGAAGGCATCGAGAAGCAGATCAGCGATTTCGTCACCTGCTCGGTGCTGGCACAAACCGCCGAGTACGACGGCGTCGAGATCATGGGTTCCGAAGGTTATTTCATTAACCAGTTCCTCGCGGCCCACACCAACCACCGCACCGACCGTTGGGGTGGCAGCTACGAAAACCGCATGCGCCTGCCGGTAGAAATCGTCCGCCGCGTACGCGAAGCAGTCGGTCCGAACTTCATCATCATCTACCGCCTGTCGATGCTCGACCTGGTGGAAGGTGGCAGCAGTTGGGAAGAAATCGTCACGCTAGCCAAAGCCATCGAGCAGGCCGGCGCGACCATCATCAACACTGGCATTGGCTGGCACGAAGCGCGGATTCCGACCATCGCCACCAAAGTGCCGCGAGCGGCGTTCAGCAAGGTCACGGCCAAGCTTCGTGGCTCGGTGAGCATTCCGCTGATCACCACCAACCGTATCAACACCCCGGAAATCGCCGAGCAGATTCTGGCCGAAGGCGATGCCGACATGGTGTCCATGGCGCGGCCGTTCCTCGCGGACCCGGACTTCGTCAACAAGGCTGCCGCTGGCCGCGCCGATGAAATCAATACCTGCATCGGCTGCAACCAGGCCTGCCTGGACCACACCTTCGGCGGCAAGTTGACCAGTTGCCTGGTTAACCCGCGGGCCTGCCATGAAACCGAGCTCAATTACCTGCCGGTGCAGCAGATCAAGAAAATCGCCGTGGTCGGTGCCGGCCCTGCGGGTCTGTCCGCTGCAACCGTGGCTGCGGAGCGTGGCCATCAGGTGACGTTGTTTGATTCGGCCAGCGAAATCGGTGGTCAGTTCAACATCGCCAAGCGCGTGCCGGGCAAGGAAGAGTTCTTCGAAACCCTTCGCTACTTCAACCGCAAGTTGCAGACCACCAATGTTGAGGTGTGCCTGAACACCCGCGTGGACGTGGCGCAATTGGTCGCCGGCGGTTACGACGAGATCATCCTTGCCACTGGCATCGCGCCGCGTACCCCGGCAATTCCCGGCGTCGACAACGCCAAGGTGTTGAGCTACCTGGACGTGATCCTCGAGCGTAAACCGGTGGGCAAACGCGTCGCAGTGATTGGCGCCGGAGGTATTGGTTTCGACGTCTCGGAGTATTTGGTTCACGAAGGGGTTGCCACCAGCCTGGACCGTGAAGCGTTCTGGAAAGAGTGGGGTATCGATACGCATCTGGAAGCACGCGGCGGCGTGGCCGGCATCAAGGCCCAGCCTCATGCGCCGGCCCGCGAGGTGTTCCTGCTGCAACGCAAGAACTCCAAAGTCGGCGACGGCCTGGGCAAGACCACTGGCTGGATTCACCGGACCGGTTTGAAGAACAAGCAGGTACAGATGCTTAACAGCGTTGAATACCTGAAAATCGACGACGAAGGCCTGCACATCCGCATCGGCGAAACCGGCGAGCCGCAAGTGCTGCCGGTGGACAACATCGTGATCTGCGCCGGGCAGGACCCGTTGCGTGAGTTGCAGGACGGTCTGGTGGCGGCCGGGCAGAACGTGCATTTGATTGGTGGCGCGGACGTGGCGGCGGAGCTGGATGCCAAGCGGGCGATCAATCAGGGTTCGCGTCTGGCAGCCGAACTTTGATTTCGCAGGCCTAGCGTGCCAATGGCTATCGCGAGCAGGCTCACTCCTACAGGTGGACGCATTTCAAATGTAGGAGTGAGCCTGCTCGCGATGGCTGCTTATGAGCGACTAGAATGCTGGCTCTGTCCAGATCGAATCGACGCTCATGTTTTTGCCTCCCTCCGATTGGCTACCCCAAGCCCCTCTCGAATTACTCTCGCTCGACTGGCTGGCCGCCGCCAATGTTGAAGTGGCGATCCTGCGCCTGGACCAAATCGACCCGCTGATCAGCGGCAACAAGTGGTTCAAGCTCATCGAACACCTCAACGCCGCCGACCGTACCGGTGCCGACGGCATCATCAGCCTCGGCGGCGCTCACTCCAATCACCTGCACGCATTGGCTGCAGCAGGCAAACGCTTCGGCTTCAAAACCGTTGGCCTGCTGCGCGGTCATCCGCAAGACACTCCGACCGTAAAGGATCTGCAAGACTTCGGCATGCAGCTGCACTGGTTGGGTTACGCCGGTTACCGCGCGCGGCACGAGCCGGGTTTCTGGCAGCCGTGGCAGGTGCAGTACCCGACATTGCAAGCGGTGCCTGAGGGAGGCGGCGGAATACCCGGGGCATTGGGCTGCGCAGCGCTTAAGGTTCAGGTCGATGCGCAATTGCGCAATCTGGGCTGGAGCGATTACCACGGTTGGTGGCTGGCTTGCGGCACGGGGACGACATTGGCGGGGCTGGTGCTGGCCGAGGGCGGTGAGCACCCGGTGTATGGCGCGTTGGCGGTGCCGGAGGCTCACGGTGTGGCGCCGCAGGTTGAGGCAATCCTCCAGGAAGCAGGGATGGCCAATGCAGGGTATGAATTGATCGATGCCTGTCGTGGCGGTTTTGCCAAGGTCGATGCCGGACTGCTTGAATTTATCGACCGTAGCGAGCAGGCGAGCGGTGTGCCGCTGGAACCGCTTTACACCGCCAAGGCGTTATTGGCGCTCAAGAGTCACGTCGAGGCGGGCGGATTTGCCTGCGGCACTCGGCTGATTTTCGTCCATACCGGCGGATTGCAAGGGCGCCGGGGATTCAACCGCGTCCCCTGATTGCAGCGTATTTCTGTCATGAGTGGATTTATTGTGAAGAGGGGATAAATCCCCTCTTCACAATGAATCCAGCTGTTCCAAAAGCGTTTTAGCCGCGTTTGGGCATCATCCGCAGCAGCGTGTTATCGCCCACCACGTAATGGTGATAAATCCCCGCCAGCGCATGCAGGCCGATCAGCCAGTACCCGATGGTGGCGATCAGCACATGCCAGTGCTCCACTTGCTTGGCGTAGGCCTTGTCCTCACTCACCAGCAGCGGCAGGTCGAAACCGTAGAACATCACCTGATGCCCCTCGGCGCTGGTGATCAGCCAGCCGAGAATCGGCATGCTGATCATGAACAGGTACAACGCCCAGTGCATCAGCCGCGCGAGCACGGTCTGCCATTGCGGCGAAGCCGGGAAGATCTTCGGCGCCGGGCCGAGGCTGCGCGCGAGCAGGCGAAACCATACCAGCACGAACACGGTCAGGCCGAGCATGTAATGCACTTCGCGGATCAGCGTGCGCCCGCCACTGCCCTTGGGAAAGATGCCGCGAAATTCCATGCTGGCGTAGACCAGCACCAACAACACCAGCATCAGCCAGTGCAACAGGACCGACACGGTGCTGTAACGCGATTCGGAGCTTGTCCACGGCATACGGTGTTTCCTCACAGATCAGGGTCGATACCGGCCGTTCTTGTGCGACGGCATGCTTTAACTGTAATCCGCTTTGGCGGATTTGCCTGAAGCTGATCGGACTTTCAATGCTCTGAATCACGGGTTTCATCAAAAAAACGCCAGCGTCGTGTGGACGCTGGCGTTTTTGTTTGCAGTGGGCAGGGCAATCAGTTGGTTTGCGGCATTTCGCCGTTGGCCAGACGCTTGTTGATATCGGCTATCACTTGCGGCAAATCGCCGATGGTGTCGATCATGTAATGCGGGCGTGAGCCTTCGAACATGGCGTGGATACGCTTGCGCTCGCTGGCCAGTTCCTCGCTGCCGAGGGCCTGATAACCCGCGTAGTCCAGGCCCAGCGCGTTACCGGAGCAGATCAGCGCCACGGTCCACATGCCGGCGCGGCGACCTTCAAGAATGCCCGGCACGGTATCGTCGATCTTCACGCAGGCCGCAACATCATCGATCCCCAGGGCAATCACGTTGGCCAGGGCCTGAGCCGGCCATGGACGGCCGTTCGGCACCTCGTCGGTGGCGACCACGTGATCGGCGATGTAGCCGTTGGTGGCGGCCAGTTCCACGACTTTGTCCATGACCTGTTTCGGGTAGCCGGAGCAGGAGCCGATCTTGATGCCTTGCTGGCGCAGATTGGCGATAGTTGCCAGAGCGCCGGGGATCAGCGCCGAGTGCTCGGCGATTTTTTCGATTTGCAGCGGCATGAAGCGCTTATAGATGGCGGTGACGTCATCGTCGGTCGGTGTGCGGCCGAACGCCTTGCGATAACGCTCGGCGACTTGCGGCTGATCGCACAGGGTGCGGATGTGGTCCCACTTGCCCATGCCCATCGGCCCGCGAGCTTCTTCAATGGAAACCTGAACGTCGAACTCGGCGAAGGCTTCGACAAAAATCTGGGTCGGCGCGAACGAACCGAAATCGACCACGGTGCCGGCCCAGTCGAGGATGGCGGCTTGGAGTTTGGTTGGGTTGGTGTAGTTCATGGTGATCAGAATCCTGTGGCAACTGGCTAATGAAGGGCTGCTTTTGGTGGGAGCGGGCTTGCTCGCGAAAGCTGTGTGTCAGTCGACATCAATGTTGAATGTCAGACCTCTTTCGCGAGCAAGCCCGCTCCCACAAGGGATGGCGGTGTGATTTAGATTTCGAGGACTTCCATTTCCTGCAGCACCTCGGCAATCGCCGCCACGGCCGCGTGCATCTCTGGCGGATTGACGTGGCCGATGCAGCCGACACGGAAGGTCTCGACCTGGGTCAATTTGCCCGGATACAGAATGAAACCCTTGGCCTTGACCCGTTCGTAGAATTCCTTGAACTGGTAGCGCGGGTCTTTCGGCGCATGGAAGGTGACGATGATCGGCGCCTGGATCGCGGCCGGCAGGAAGCTGCGCAAACCAAGTTTGGCCATGTCATCGAGCAGCACCTGGCAGTTGTTGGCGTAGCGCTGATGCCGCGCCGGCAAACCGCCTTCTTCGTTGTATTGCAGCAGGGCTTCGTGCAGCGCCGCGACTACGTGGGTCGGCGGGGTGAAGCGCCATTGGCCGGTCTTGGCCATGTAGGTGTGCTGGTCGAACAAGTCCATCGCCAACGAATGCGAGTTGCCGGCGGCATTCGCCAGGGATTCTTTGCGAGCGAAGACGAAACCCATCCCCGGCACACCTTCCAGGCATTTGCCCGAGGCGGCGATCAGCGCGTCGAACGGCACCTGCTGCGCATCGATTGGCAGGGCGCCAAAGGAACTCATCGCGTCGATGATCAGGCGCTTGCCCTGTTGCGCAATAACCTGAGCGATTTCCGGCAGCGGGTTGAGGATGCCGGTGCTGGTTTCGCAATGGATCAGCGCGACGTGAGTGATGCTCGGATCAGCCCGCAGCAGGCGATCAACGTCAGAAGCGGTGGTCGGTTCGTCTTCGGCGGTTTCGAAGGTGCTGAACGGGCGGCCGAGCACTTCGCAGATCTTCGCCAGGCGTTTGCCGTAGGCGCCGTTGATCAGCACCAGGACTTTACCGTCGCGAGGCACCAGCGTGCCGATCGCTGCTTCGACGGCGAAGGTGCCGCTGCCTTGCAGGGGTACGCAGTGGTGACTGTCGGCACCGTTGATGATCGCCAACAGTTGCTCGCAGAGGCTGGCGGTCAGTTGGTTGAAGCGGTCATCCCATGAACCCCAGTCGACCATCATCGACTGACGGGTGCGGCGCGACGTGGTCAATGGGCCGGGGGTGAGCAGGATGGGTTCGGCAGTACTCATTCTCGTGTCCTCGCAATCGATGGGATGAACCTACGGGGCTTAAATTGCAATTTGCCGTCGCATCAATCAAATTGTTTGTTGTTATGCCAGCCATCAGCGAGATTTATTCATGAATCTGTTTCAGCTTCGCGCATTCGACGCGGTGGCCCGCGAGGGCAGCTTTACCCGGGCCGCCGCGCGACTGTTCATCAGCCAGCCGGCGGTCACCGGGCACATCAAGGCGCTGGAGGAGCACTACCAGATCACCCTGTTGCGCCGTACCGCCCGGCGGGTGGAGTTAACGGAGGAGGGCACCAAACTGGCGGCGATCACCCGGGCGATGTTTGGTCTCGCCGAAGAGGCGCAGGTGATGCTGGAAGCCAACCGGCAATTGCTCACCGGGCGTCTGGAAGTGGCGGCGGACGGGCCGCACATGGTCATGCCGATGCTCGCCAGTTTGCGGGCGCGGTATCCGGGAATTACCGTGAATTTGCGCTTGGGTAACGCTCAGGAAACCTTGGCGGCGTTGTTGTCCGAGCATGCCGACGTGGCGGTGCTGACCGAGGTCGAACCGCGCAAGGGCCTGCATCTGCAAGCGTTGAGTGAATCGCGCATTTGCGCGCTGGTGCCGGCGGCGCACCCGTGGGCGACGCGATCTTCAGACGTGAAACTCAAAGAGTTGGATCAGGTGATCATGGTGTTGCGCGAGCCGAGTTCGATTACTCGGCGTACATTTGATGAGGCGTGCAGTCAGGCGAAGGTCAGCCCGCGGGTGTTGCTGGAACTGGATAGCCGTGAGGCGGTGACCGAGGCTGTCGCCGCTGAATTAGGCGTAGGGGTGGTGTCGTCGGTGGAAGTCAGCCATGACCCGCGGGTGGCGGCGGTGCCGATTTTGGGGGAAGGGTTGGTCAATCGGCACATGATCGGGTGCATGGAACGGCGGCGGGATTTGCGCTTGATTCAGGCCTTCTTCGGCTTGGCCCCAGCCTGAAACACCGTGGCGCTCCTTTCGCGAGCAGGCTCGCTTGTATGTTTAGACTTGAAGGGGTGGGCTGGACTACAGACTCGATTCTGACTCTGACCAGTACAGACCGTGGGAGACTTCTCGTCCCGCCCTTTCTACCCAAAGCGCCGATAAGGAATTCATCGGTAAACCGACGATAGAGACAAGCCAGCGCAACGGTAGACCCCAACAAGCTCTTAAACCCTAGCTCCGAGGATTCGTCATGACAATCCTTACTTCGCAGACGGTTGTTGGTATCGATATCGCCAAGGCCGAAGTCGTTGTCTATCGTGCTGACCTGGAAACAATTGAGTCGGTCAAAAATGATCGAGCCGCCCTCAAACGTTGGCTCAAAACTTTGCCTGCGCAAAGCGCTATCGCTGTTGAAGCCACCAACATCTACCACTTGGAGACTGTTGATCTGGCTCATGCGATGGGGCATCAGGTCTATGTCGTAGATGCCTATCGAGTTAGCCATTATCGTCGCGGGGTCGGTCAACGGGCCAAAAATGATCCCTGCGATGCCCGCGTGCTCGCGCGTTATTTGACGAATGAGCAATGTAAATTGCGGCTTTGGAACCCGCCACCCAAGGCCTATACCGTACTGAAAAGCTTGCTGCACAGACGCGCGACGTTAATTCAGAACCATACGGGGCTTATGTTGAGCTGGGCCGATGAACCCTTGCTGAAAAAAGAGCGTGCCGCTCAGCAAAAAGCATTCGAACGATCCGATCAGGTCATTCAGAAACTGCTGCGCAAGGTCAGCAAAGAGGCGGGTATTGAAGACAATATTGACCGCTGCAAAGCGATCGAAGGCGTGGGAGAACTGACGGCGACTGGGTTGGCAACGACCTATATGCGCGGTGACTTTGCCAATAGCGATGCCTTCATCGCGTTTTTGGGTATGGATCTGACAGTGGACGATTCGGGTAAAAAGAATGGCCCGAGATTCCTGACCAAAAAAGGAGACCCGGAGATCCGTCGGTTGACGTACAACGCCGCGATGGCGGCGAGTCGCTCAACGAAGTGGAAACCATTTTACGAGTCTTACCTGGCCAGAGGCTTCTCGAAAACACAGGCGTTAGTGGCCCTTGCTCGCAAGCTCTGTCGAGTGGCATTCGCCCTGATGAAAAATCAGGGCGAATACCGATTAGCCTGAGATTTTAGGGTTGCTGGCCAACATAGAATCTCCCACATTCGACCGCGTTTTTTCTGGAGGAACCGGTTCCAACGTGGGAGCGAGCCTGCTCGCGAAGGGGCCGGCCCTGATTACGCCAGGCTCTCGCGAACCATGTCGAGAAACGTCGCCACAACACGCCGCGAACTCTGCTCACGCAAACACACCAGTGTCTCCGTCAGCCGTCGGGTGCAGTCGATGATGGGCAACGCACACACCCGCGAATCCGCACCAAATTCCGCCGCCGACACCACCCCGACGCCAATGCCGACGACAACCGCCTCGCGCGCCGCTTCTCGGCCTTCGACCTGAATCGCCGGACGAATGCGAAACCCCGCCCGGGCCATTTCCTCTTCCAGTGTCTGCCGCGTCACCGAACCGTGCTCACGCAACACCAGCGGTGTGTCATCGAGATCCGCCAGGCAGATTGATTCACGCTCGGCCCACGGATGATTGCGCGACACGAACGCCACCATCGGATCGTTACGCAGTGGCACGCACAGCAAGCGTTCATCGCTGACATCGCGCCCCAGCAACGCCAGATCCGCCTGATAGTTGAACAGGCGAAACAGCGACTCATCGGTGTTGCCGGTTTCGATTTTCACGCTGATGCCCGGATAGCGTTCGCAGAACCGCGCGATCTGCGGCAACACGTGCACCGGCGCATCCACTGCCAGAATCAGGCTGCCAGTCTGCAAGGCCTGGGACTCCTGCAACAGCTCCTGGGCCTCTGCCTCAATCACAAACAGGCGCTGGGTGATCGCCAGCAAACGCTCGCCGAGGTCCGTCAGGCGCACGGAACGCTTATTGCGGTGAAACAGCAAGACGCCAAAACGCTCTTCGAGTTTGCGCACCTGGTCGGAAATCGCCGGTTGCGTGAGGAAAAGGCGCTCGGCGGCTTTGGTGAAGCCGCCGTGCACGGCCACGGCGTGGAAGGCTTTGAGCTGGGCGTGGGAGACCGACATCGAACCTCCAGTAACAAGCTGAACTTATATTGGAAATACGATAAATCGATTTCACTTATTAATCAGTAATTGTTTTTATCGGCCTCAGCCCCGGTGACTGGTCAGTCGAACAGCATCGGGCGCCATGAGTCTGTGCGTGCAACAGCAGGACTCATCTGACCGATATCGCCTCAGGGAAGCAGCGATATCGAAGTGCTCAACAATAAAAAAACAGGCGTTATTTCTTAATTTCTGCCGGCACACTCACACCCTGAGGTCAGAACCACAATGAACAATCCCATCGGCACCATCAAGCGTTGGCGCGTGCAGATCTTCGCGATCACCTGGCTCGCTTACGCCGCTTTCTACTTCACCCGCAAAGCGTTTTCCGTGGCCAAACTGGGGATCGGCGAAGACCCTACCTTCCTGCTCGACAAAATGGCCATGGCCAACCTCGACGCGATCTATCTGGCGGCCTACGCCATTGGCCAATTCACCTGGGGCATCCTCGCCGATCGCTTTGGCCCACGGGTCGTGGTGCTCGGCGGGTTGCTGATTTCCGCCGCGGCCGCGGTGGTGATGGGCAGTTTTGCCACGTTGCCGATCTTCGCTACTTGCATGCTGATTCAAGGGTTGGCCCAGTCCACCGGATGGTCGGGACTGTGCAAGAACCTCGGCAGTTTCTTCCCCGCCGAACAGCGCGGGCGGGTGCTCGGGTTGTGGAGTTCCTGCTACGCCTTTGGTGGATTGGTGGCTTCACCATTCGCCGGTTGGTGGGCCTACACACTGATCGGCACCTGGCACGCGGCGTTCTTTTCCAGTGCGGCGGTGGTCGGCGTGGTGGCGGTGCTGTTCTTCTTTCTTCAGCGCAACAAGCCTGAAGACGTCGGCTTGCCCGCCGTGGAGCCAGAACCGGAGTTGAGCGTCGAAGCGGCCTACGCACAAAGCCAGATCAGCGTTTGGGAGCCGTTAAAGGAAATCCTGCGCAACCGCACCGTGCTGGTACTCGGGCTCTCGTACTTCCTGCTGAAACCGGCGCGTTACGCGATTTTGCTCTGGGGGCCGGTGATTGTTTTCGAACAAATGCCCTCGGTGGGCAAGGTCGGCGCGGCGATCATTCCCACGTCTTTTGAACTGGCCGGGCTACTCGGGCCGATCATGATCGGTTTGGCCTCCGACAAGCTGTTCGGCGCCCGGCGGATGCCGGCGTGTGTGATCAGTCTGTTGGCGCTGACGGTTTCCCTGGCGCTGTTCATGGGTGCCTTGCACACCGGCAGCGTGTTGATGGTGGTGGCGCTGTTGTTTGTCATGGGCCTGACCCTTTACGGGCCGGACTCGATGATCAGCGGCGCGGCGGCGATTGATTTCGGCACGGCCAAGGCCGGCGCCACGGCGGCGGGTTTTGTGAACGGCTGCGGTTCGGTCGGGGCGATTCTCGGTGGTTTACTGCCGGGCTATTTCGATTCGGTCACGGTGTTCATCGTCTTCGCCGGTTGCGCGATGTTCTCGGCGTTCGTGCTGATCCCGCACTGGAACAGCCGCCCGGCGGGCTTGCAAACCGACTCCACCTTCGTGCCCAACCAGCCGATCAGCATCAAACCCCTGCGTACCTGAAACCCTTTTCCTCGCGGCCTGCTGCACTGGCGGCAGGTTGGCGTGTGGACATCTGACTGGAGAATCCCGATGAGACCCTTTTGGCTGGAGCAAGCCTTGAAGGCCGATGCATCCGCAACTTGCCCGGCGCTGGACGGCGACACCCGCGCCGACGTCTGCATCGTCGGCGGCGGCTACACCGGGCTGTGGACCGCGATCATACTCAAGGAGCAAAACCCCGAACTCGACGTGCTGCTGATCGAAGCCGACATCTGCGGCGCCGGCGCCAGTGGGCGCAACGGCGGATGCGCACTGTCGTGGTCGGCCAAGTACTTCACTCTTGAACGGTTGTTCGGCGTCGAAGAAGCGGTGCGGCTGGTCAAGGAGTCGGAGCGCAGCATCCACGCCATCGGTGCGTTCTGCGAACAGTACGGAATCGATGCCGATTACCGCCTCGACGGCACTCTTTACACCGCGACCAATCGCGCCCAGTGCGGCTCGACCGACGCGGTGATCGCCGCGCTGGAACGCAACGGCATCAACTCCTTTACTCAGCGACCGGTGGCGGATGTGCAGCGCATGGCCGGGTCCGGCAAACACCTGGAAGGCTGGTTTTCCCCGGCAGCGGCTAGCGTACAACCGGGCAAACTGGTGCGCGGCTTGCGCCGGGTGGCGTTGCAACTCGGTGTGCGGATTCATGAAAACACCGCGATGACCGGGCTGGAGGAGGGCACGCCGGCGGCGATTCACACTCCGAGCGGCGCCGTCCGTGCAGATCGAGTGGTGTTGGCGATGAACGCCTGGATGGCCCGGGCCTTCCCGCAGTTCGAACGCAGCGTGGCGATTGTCTCCAGCGACATGCTGATCACCGAACCGCGCCCGGAGTTGCTCAGTGAAATCGGCTTGACCAGTGGCGTCACGGTGCTTGATTCGCGGATTTTCGTGCACTACTACCACAACACCCCGGACGGCCGGATCATGCTCGGCAAGGGTGGCAACACCTTCGCCTACGGCGGGCGGATGTTGCCGGTGTTCGATCAACCGTCGCCCTATGCCGGTCTGTTGCGCAGCAGCCTGACGGACTTCTTTCCGGCATTTGCCGAGGTCAAGGTCGAGGCCACCTGGAACGGTCCCTCGGATCGTTCGGTCACCGGTTTGCCGTTCTTCGGCCAGATGAGCGCCAGCGGCAACGTGTTTTACGGGTTTGGTTATTCCGGCAGTGGCGTCGGTCCGTGCCACATGGGCGGGCAGATTCTCGCCTCGCTGGTGCAGGGCCTGGACAACCCGTGGACCCGCTCACCGCTTATCAACGGCCCGCTGGGCTATTTCCCGCCGGAGCCGATCCGCTACCTCGGTTCGCTGATGGTGCGCAACGCGATCCGCCGCAAGGAACATGCGGAAGACCACGGCCGGCGCCCCCGTCATCTGGACGTGCGCCTGGCAAAATTTGCGGCAGCTGCCGGCAAAGCCGACAAAGGCTGAGCGCTGTAAACACTCAAAAAATGCTCCGCGTTGCACCGATAAACACAACCCTGCTCCTGCGTGGATTCAGGAGCGGTTGATCAGCCACTCGAGTAACAAGCTGCTGTCGCTGGCTGGCGGCGCTTCCCTCGGTGGATCGTCGCGTAGCGCTCCCATGCACAGAATTGGTCGATCCGGGTCACTGTCGAGAAAGCTCACCCAGACTTCGCTGCCTGCGCGGGGCAGTTCGTGTGCAGCAATCCGGCCATGGGCGGTGGTCAAGGCGATTGGCAGCCAGATCCCTTGCTCACACCGGGCCGTTGGTGCTGGCCACAGACTGACATGGATTCGTCCTTGTTCATCAAGCGTGGTCGGCTGCCCAAGGGCACCGAGGACGCGGGCCAGGTGATAACCGGGAATGCTCGGTCGCGGCTGTTTAAGCGCCGGGCGAAAATCCGTTGACCAGGGCAGGGCGGTGAAGTCGTTGTGATAGCGATACGCGATGGGCGTCGGGTCAAGAATCGACGGCTGTTGCCCTTTGTGGCGCAGTTCGGTGATCAACCACTGTTCGTTGAACCCGCTGACAGGGTGGTCGGTGACTTGCAGCAAGTGACCACTGCGCAAATCGGTAGCGTCGCTGCGGCCATGGATCGAACGATATTGGCAGCGCTGGCGTTCGAGATGGCGACGACTGCGTTGTTCCGCATGGCGTTGTTGCGCAGACACCGACGTCACACCTGGCTGGGCCACGGTTTGATTGGCGGCATCTTCGCTGACGGCCTGTTGCCCGCGGTTGCGCACCGGATGCAGGACCGTGAGCTGGGTACTGTCATGGCGTTGAAACAGGCTGCTGACACCCGGCGATTGCTCTTGGTCATCGCTATTGAAGGGGATCATTGTGGGGGCTTGAGGCAGGCTCAGGCTGTCGTCGGCAAACACCACGACATGCCCGCCGGGCCCATGTTCAAAGTGATAGTGAATGCCTTCTTCCTCGCACAACCGTTGCAACAGCGCCAGGTCGTTTTCCTCGTACTGGATACAGAACTCACGACACGGATAGGTACCGACGCTCATCTCGATGCGCCAACTGCCTGCCGGCAGGCCATGTTCGGCGAGTAACTGCGCGAGGATCGATGGCACGCTCGACTGCACAAATAGGCGACGTCGCAGCGCCTGCGCCAGGCCTTGCAGATAGGGCACCAGCACCAATCGATAGCCGACGCGGTGGGTGCCGCGATGTTCGCACGAGACGTTGTGGATCAGGCCATGCACGCCGTGATGTTCGCCCATGCGCAGAAACGCCGGCTGATTCAGCAGCGTATCTGGCGTGACGGCAGGCGCCAGGCCCATCACTTCCACTTCGAACCGGAACGGCTGATTCAGCGCTTCCTCGCCACGAAAGCGCAGCACCGGCAGGCATAACCCGCTATCGGTCAGGGTCAAGGTGAAGGGACTTTCCTTGTCGTTGTGCATCGCGTGTGCTTCTGCCATGTCATACGGGGCGCAGAGGGTACGAAACCACAGCCCTGAATAGTCATCGCAAATCGACTTTTCAGAATCCTCCTACAAGCACTGTTGAAGATGTCGACGCGTCCTGTCGGTGTACAGGATGGAATTTTTGGTCGATTGCCGACTTTAGGCCGTATAAACTTGCCGCCATGCGTCGGCCAATAGATGTCTCGGCGCCACAGATCAAGAGAGTGAGTAATGGGCGCACAGTGGAAGGTTAAACACAAAGAAGCGGCATCCAACGCCAAGGGCAAGATCTTCGGCAAACTGGTGAAAGAAATCACCATTGCTGCGCGTAACGGCGCTGATATCACCACTAACGCACACTTGCGTCTGGTGGTTGAACAGGCCAAGAAAGCCTCGATGCCCAAGGAAACCCTCGATCGCGCGATCAAGAAAGGCGCGGGCCTGTTGGGCGAAACCGTGCAATACCATCGCGTGACCTACGAAGGCTTCGCCCCGCATCAGGTGCCGCTGATCGTTGAATGCGTGACCGACAACATCAACCGTACCGTCGCTGAAATCCGCGTGGCATTCCGCAAGGGCCAATTGGGCGCGTCCGGTTCGGTGTCCTGGGACTTCAACCATGTCGGCATGATCGAGGCGTCCCCGGACAGCCCTGACGCCGATCCGGAAATGGCCGCCATCGAAGCCGGCGCCCAGGATTTCGAACCGGGTGAAGAAGAGGGCACGACCCTGTTCCTGACCGAGCCTGCAGACCTGGACGCGGTGCAGAAAGCCCTGCCTGAGCAAGGTTTCACCGTGTTGTCGGCCAAATTGGGCTACCAGCCGAAGAACCCGGTCAGCGGTTTGAGCGACGAGCACATGGCTGAAGTTGAAGCCTTCCTCGAAGGCCTCGATAACCATGATGACGTGCAGGACATGTTTGTCGGGTTGGCGGGTTAAGCGTTTACAGCATTGACAGCTTTGTTGTTTGACAGGCCGTCTTCGCGAGCAAGCCCGCTCCCACAGTTGATCTGTGTTGGTCACACATTATGTGCACGACACAAAACCACTGTGGGAGCGGGCCTGCTCCGGGCGGCGATCCGACGAATGACTGCGAAGCGGTCACCGGCCATTCAATTCCCGCACAATCTCGCTAAAGCCCGGCCGCGCCAGTACATCTGGCTGACAGCAACGCTGCTCAAGGTCCTCCAGCGTCACCCGAGCTTCGTCGCTCAAGCCTGAGTCGATGCGCGCCAGCAGTTCCCCTAACAGCACCCCGAACGCCCGCACTTCGATCCGTTGCAGCGCGCGAGTTTCAAGGTTGTCCGTGGTGGCGTGGAAAGACGCACCGCCAAAGTCGCCCAGCAGACAGTCACCGTGCTCGTTCCACATAATGTTGTGGCCGTAGAGATCGCCGTGGGTGATGCCTTGTTCGTGCAAGTGCTCTGCCGCGCTAGCGATGCCACGGGCGATGCGCAATGCCACGTCCGCGCTGAACCGAGTGTCATCGGTGTAAACGTCACGGCTGCAGGACGCCAGGCTTGGCAACGCCGCGAGGTTGCGATAACTCGGGTCAATCAAATGCATCACCAGCCCGGCCTGGGCTTGCGGATGGTCGACAATTCGCCCTTCGATGCGGATCAGGTTGGGGTGCAGGCCTGCGGTGATGCAGGCGTTCATTTCGTGTAGCGGCGAGCCATCGCTGGTCATTTCGCCTTTGTACAGTTTTACCGCGACCTGAGTATCCGCTTGCCCCGGTCGTTGCCAGGTAGCGCGATGAATCACCCCCGAAGCGCCTTCACCGAGTTTTTGCTCAAGGTGCAGCTCTGACCACGGGATGCTCGGCGTGGCCTCAAGGGCGGCCGCATCGGCTTCGGTTTCCAGCGGGTTACCGGCGTAGGCCAGCCAGGTCAGGGCCGGCAGGCTCAGCAGCCACTCAGGCAGTTCGGTGAAGCGGTTGGCCGAGATGCGCAACAGTTCCAGTCGATGGCATTGAACCAGGCTTTCGGGCAATTGCTGCAAGTGGTTGCCGGCGAGCATCAGTTTTTGCATGAGCGGACGTTCACCCAACTCGGTCGGCAGTTCGCTGATGCGGTTGTCGGTCAGGATCAGCCAGCGCAGCAGCGGCGGCAGGGCGGCGGCCGGCACCTGTTCGATGCGGTTGGCCCTGAAGCCGATCATGCTCAGCGCGGCGCATTGACCCAGGCAGGCCGGCAGCTCGGTGAACTGGTTGTCCGAGCAGAACAGAATTCGCAGACGAGTCAGGCGGTGCAGGTCGTCCGGCAGGCTGCTCAAGGCGTTGCCGCTAAGGTTGAGTATCTCCAGCGAATCCGCCAGGTCGAAGATTTCCCGGGGGAACTCGGTCAGGCCGCAGACCAGGTCCAGACGGGTGATGCCTGCCAGCTCACCGGCTCGCAGTTGTGCAAGGGTGTGCATGTAGGTGTTCACTTTTGAAAAGGACAAGCGCAAGGCGCCGAAATGGCCAACATGATAACGGCAGATGCCAATGCAGGTGTAGGCGCTGCCGCAGTCTGCGATCTTTTGATTTGGCGGCCCCGAGGATCAAAAGATCGCAGCCTCGTTGCACTCGACAGCGCCCACAGATGCTGGCGTCAGGCTATTGGGGGGACCACCTGCAACTGCCCTAACCGGCTGCGCGTGCGGCCCATGTCGATGGCATCGCCGCCGAGGCTTTCGCATAGCGACAACCGACCAAGCAGCGTCAGGTGTTTGTCCTGATCGTAGAGCACGTCGATCAGATTGATGAAGCGTTGTTGCGCGGCGATCGAGCAATCAGCCAGTTCGGGCAAGTCGTCGATGATCCAGTGATCGAAACGCTGACACAATTCCAGATAATCCATCACCGCTGTCGGCTGCTCGCACAGATCATCGAAGCTGAAACCGATACGCCGGCCCTCGCAAAACCGCGCTTGAAAATGCCGTGTGCCGACCATTATCGAGCGTGGCGCTGCATCCTGCGGCGGCAGGTTCAGGGTCGCGCGCTGCGCCGCTGTGCCCGGCCACACGTAATGGCCATGGGTAAAGACTTGATGCACCCGGTTGCGCGCCTGACTTCGGTAATCGTGCTCGCCACCCACTTCCAGGACCTGCATGCGCGTGTTGATCAGGTCGATCACCGGTTTGAAACGCGCATGGTAGAGCGGGTTCGGCAGCAAACCTTCGGGTGGGTAGTTGGAGGTCACCAGCAGCAGGATGCCACGGCGGAACAACGCCTTGAACAGCCGGGTGATGAGCATCGCATCGCCGATGTCGTGGACGTGAAACTCGTCGAAACACAACACCCGACAATCCAGCAACAACTCATCAAGGGTGTTCGCCAAGGGATCAGGTTGGTCACGATGGCTGAACATGCCCTGATGCAGCTGCGCGAAAAACTCATGAAAGTGCAGGCGCTGTTTTTGCGCGAGGGGGATGGCCTGGAAAAACCCGTCCAGCAACCAGCTTTTACCGCGACCGACAGCGCCGTACAGGTAAAGGCTTGGCGGTCTTTGTGCGGTGGCCGCGAACAGCAGGCTGGCTTGCTGCGCCATACAGTCGATGACCCGCTGCTGGCTGTGACTGAGCGTGTAACCCTGGCTGTGAGCCTTGTTGCGGAAATAATCGCGGATCGACTGGGCGCTGGCGTCATGGCCCACATTGGCGGGCAAACCTTTGCCGAACAAGCGGCGCAACGCCGGCCAGCGCTGGGTCAGTCGCGAACGTTTTGGCAGTCGAACGGGCACTGTCCGGTTACTCCGAGTGGGTCAAGCCGGCTTACCGAGCGCGGCGGCACAGTGTAACCAGACGTGGAATCGTCCTTCCAGCACCGGCAGGCGAGACTGGGCGATCACTGAACAGGATTGCATAAGACGTCTGGCTATTTTGCGCGACATCGTTTGCTGGGTTGCCAACCTTTCGAAACATATCCCGGCCGATAGATGGATCCAATACGACTGGCGGATTCGTCGACCGTTGCTAACCTGAAACACAGTAACGACATCCGGACGGTCCCTCACAAGGAGTGAGGCAGTGAATGTACGTGGGGTCATGGGTCTGCTGGGCGTGCTGATAGCGCCAGTTGATGCGGCGGATCTGCAGGTCGAAGTGCGCGTTGACGTGCTGCGCGGCTGCCAGTTGATCGGCCAGCAGCGCGGGGCCGGTATCGAGCAACTCGGCGTGCTTGATTTCGGCAGCACGGCGCGGCTCGATGACCCGGCGGGGCCACTGGGAGCGGCGTTGACCCATCAACGCTTGCCGCGCCTGGAGTGCAATCCGGACACGCCTTATCAGATGCGGGTCGATGGCGGTTTGCATGGCGGTGTGGGAGAGGTGCGCTATATGGCCGGAGCGGCTGGCAGCAAGCCGATTCCCTATCGTCTATTTCAGGACGCCGCACGGCGGGTGCCACTGGTGGTGGATGTACCGATCAGTGGACGGGTGCCGGACAGCGGCACGGTGGAGTTGCCGCTGTATGCGCGGATCGAACAACTGGCTGAAGTGCCGCGGGTCAGCCGTTATTCCGATCTGATCAAGGTGACGGTCACGTGGTGACCGCAGGTTTTAGTCAGCAACCCGCAGGATTGGGTTGTGCACGGAAGGGGCGTTCAAAGAACGCAATGGTCGGATGAACCTGAAGGAGTAGGGACAGGCGCAATGACAAGCAAGCACTGGATGGTTATCGCCGTGGGCGTACTGTTTTTGCTCGCCGAGGGCGCCCAAGCGGCGGTCAGCGGGCAGATCCACGCGCGGCTGGTTATCATCGCCGGTTGCGAAGTGACCAATGGCGCCAGCCCCGGCAGCCCGGTCAGCGATTTCGGCAGCCTGGATTTCGGCCAGCAAGGCCCGACCTGGACCAAGCCGATCAAGGCCAGCCTCAGCGACGATGGCAGCGGCAAGCTGAATGTCGCCTGCAACCCTTCGGTCACCGGGTTCACCGTCAGCATCGACGGCGGCGCCCATGGTGACGGTACGACCCGACGCCTGAGCAACGGCAGCCAGACCCTCCCTTATCAATTGTTCCTCGATGCCTCGGGCAGTCAGAGCTACAGCATCGGCCAACAACACAATTTCGCTGTGAACAGCGCTGCGCGGATACCTATCCCGGTATTTGGCTCGGTGGTGGCGAATACCCGCGCGGTTCCGGCCGGTGTCTACACCGACACCCTGACGGTGACGCTCGATTGGTAAACCCGTAGAGGACGGACACCATGCACATGCTTGTATCAAGGATCGGTTTGTCATTGCTCGGCCTGGCGCTGGTGTCCAGCGCTCAGGCCGCAACCACCGTTACCGGGCAGATCAGTTCCACGCTGATCCTGACCAGCAGTTGTCTGGTCAACGGCACGGCCGGTACCACTGGACTTAATTTCGGTACCGTGAACTTCGGCACCACCACCAGTTTGTTCACCGAAGCCGACGGCCAGGTGCTGGGCGGTGGTGGCGGGGCGCTGTCGGTTCAGTGCTCCAGTGGCACCTCGCCAACCATCACCGTCGGCGCTGGCAGCCATGACGCGCAGTCCACGGGTGGCACCCGAGCGTTATACGACGGCGTCGCCAATTACGTGCCTTACGACTTCTATACCGACGCCGCTCACTCTCAACTGCTGGCCATCAACGGTGTGATCAACCTGACCGCCAGTACCGGCCAGACGCAGGCGGTGAACATCTATGGCAAAGCCGTGGGCAAGGCGGGACTGCCGGCCGGCACCTACACCGATACCGTTTCAGTCCAACTGACCTTCTAGTGCGATGGCCCGCCATGGCTGTGCGGCGCTGCTCCTGCTGTGTGCGGGCAGTGTGCCGTTGCCGCTGGCGGCG
Organism: Pseudomonas sp. TH15; assembly: GCF_016651105.1. Lineage (GTDB taxonomy): Bacteria > Pseudomonadota > Gammaproteobacteria > Pseudomonadales > Pseudomonadaceae > Aquipseudomonas. The sequence goes on along the minus strand of NZ_JAEKEL010000001.1, from coordinate 5,007,582 downwards.
GTGACGAGCCAGAGTTTCCAGGTCAGTGCCACGGTGACCGCCGGTTGCCTAGTGGTGGGCGGGGTCTCGAACTACGGCAGCCTCAACTTTGGCAGCCAGTTGGCCTTGGCCACCAGCACGGTGCAGGTGTCATTGACCGGTGGCGTGCAGTTGCAATGCACGCCAGGGGTGACCCTGAACATGACGGTCGATGGCGGTCAGTACAACAGCAGCGGGCGGCACATGCAGCTCACGACCGGCAGCAACCGGGTGGCGTACTCGCTGTTTAGCGATGCGGCATTCAGCCAGAGCCTGGGGATCGGCCAAAGCGTGGCGGTGGCTTACACCGATGCGAACAACATCAGCCTGCCGATTTACGGTCAGGTGCAGTTGCCGGGCAATCAGCCTGGGGGGACGTACAGCGATGTGCTGCAGGTGCAGCTGTCGTGGTAATGCGGCGTTTTGAAAAGGAGCAGCACATGTGGTCACAGGTCTTGCGCTGTACGGGGCTGGCGATGGTGTTACTCGGGACGGTCAAGGCACAGGCCGCCAGTTCGGTGCTGATCTGGCCGATCGATCCGGTGTTGGAGGCCGATCAACAGGCCAGTGCCTTGTGGCTGGAAAACCGTGGCAGCGAGACCGCCAACCTGCAAATCCGGGTGTTCGCCTGGAGCCAGAGCGGCTTCAACGACCAGTACCAGAACCAGCGCGACGTGATCGGCAGCCCGCCAGTGGCGAAGATCGAACCGGGCCAGAAACAATTGGTACGACTGACCCGCACCCGGGAGATACCGCCGGGGCAGGAGCTGGCTTACCGCATCATCATCGACGAAATCCCCTCGGCCAAACCGCCTGCTGCTGAAGATGGCAAGACCGCTGCGGCGATCCGTTTCCAGATGCGTTATTCGGTGCCGTTGTTTGCCTACGGTGCCGGGTTGTGGAGCAAGGAGGACACCACCCGCCAACGTGATCCCAAGGGCATCGGCCTGCCGGACCTGAGCTGGCGCACCGTGGCGGTGGACGGTCGTTCGTATGTGGAGGTGCGCAACCAAGGCGCGGTACATGCGCGATTGACCGATGTCGCGCTCAAGCAGGGCGGCCAGACCAAACCGCTGGTGGAAGGTTTGCTCGGTTATGTGTTGCCCGGCGCAATCATGCGCTGGCCCGCGCCGGGGTCGATGGCCGGGGACCCGGCGTTGCAGGTGCGGGTGAATGGGGCGAGCCAGGTGCAGAGCATCACCCCGGCGAAGTAAAGGCTCGACCTGGTTTTGTGCCGGATGAATTCGTGGTCAGCGGCCACAGGGGCGTGGCCAGCCTGCCATCGAGGGTGGATGTATCAGGAGGATTGAGTCCATTGACGGACATAAAGCGCGAATGAGCCAGCGTTGGGCTCGCAGTTTCCAGTGTCCGTTGTGGGCGGCGACCTGCGCGTGTTGGCTGGTGATCATCCCTCTAGCCGAGGCCGGCGACTTGCCGCCTCCGCCCAGCGGCATGGAGGCCGTGGCCGATGCACAGTTGTTTCTGGAGTTGGTGGTCAATCAGATGAATACCGGGCGAGTCGTGGCGGTGGATCAGCGGGGCGGGCGATTTTTTCTGCCAGCCTCGGCGCTGCGCGACAGTGGCATGAAACTGCCGGAAAACATCAGCGCCGAAGTTGACCTCGACAGCTTGCCGGGCCTGCACAGCGAGTACGACAGTGTCGGTCAAAGGCTACTGCTCAACGTGCCGCCGGACTGGTTGCCGGAGCAATTCGTCGGCAACCGCCAAGCCTACCCGCGCACCCCGGCACTCAGCAGTTTCGGGGCCTTGCTCAACTACGACCTGTACCTCAACGACACCGATGATGCCGGCACCTACCTCGCGGCATGGAACGAAGTGCGGCTGTTCGACAGTTGGGGTACGCTGTCCAACACCGGGCAGTACCGCCGCACCTTGTCGGGGGAGGCGGTCAGCACGTCGAACAATGGCTATCTGCGCTACGACACCACTTGGCGATACTCCGATGACGAGCGGCTGCTGACGTATGAGGCCGGGGACCTGGTCAGCGGCGCCTTGCCCTGGAGCAGTTCGGTGCGCCTTGGCGGGGTGCAGTTGTCCCGTGACTTCGGTGTGCGCCCGGACCTGGTGACCTACCCGTTGCCGCAGTTTGCCGGTGAAGCGGCGGTGCCGTCCTCGGTGGATTTGTTCATCAATGGCTACAAATCCAGCAGCGCCGACCTGCAACCGGGGCCGTACACCCTGACCAATATTCCGTTCATCAATGGCGCCGGCGAAGCGGTCGTCGTCACCACCGATGCCTTGGGCCGGCAGGTCTCGACCACGGTGCCGTTCTACGTCACCAGCAGTTTGCTGCAAAAGGGCTTGAGCGATTTTTCCGTGGCCGCCGGGACCTTGCGTCGGGACTACGGCCTTCGAGATTTCGGCTACGGACCAGGCGTCACGTCCGGCAGTTTGCGTTACGGCCTGAGCGACAACTTCACCCTCGAAAGCCACGCCGAAGCCTCGGACTCCCTGACCCTTGGCGGCTTGGGCGGCAACCTGAGGCTGGGCAATTTCGGCGTCCTCAATACCGCGCTTAGCCAGAGCCAGTTCGACGGCGAAAGCGGCCAGCAATTGAGCCTCGGCTATCAGTACAGCAGCCAGCGCTACAGCTTCTCGTATCAACGTATGCAACGACGTGATCAATACGCCGACCTGACGGTGATCGACACCCCTTACACGACCCTGAGCAAACGCAGCGAACAGGCAACCCTGAGCCTTAACCTTGATTCCTGGGGCAGCCTCGGTGTCGGTTATTTCGACGTGCGTGCAGCGGACGAATCGCGTACCCGTTTGCTCAACCTGACCTGGAGCAAACCGCTGTGGCGCGATACCAGTTTCTATCTGTCGGGCAACCGCGAAATCGGTGACAGCAACTGGGCGGTGCAGGCGCAACTGGTGATCCCGTTCGACCTGCACGGCAGTCTGGCGATCAGCAGCGAACGCAGTAAGACCGGGCAAACCCAGCAGCGGGTCAATTACAGCCGAGCCGTGCCGACCGAAGGCGGGGTGGGTTTCAACCTCGGTTACGCTCAGGGCGACGCGCCGACTTATCGTCAGGCCGACCTGACCTGGCGCCTGCAATCAGTGCAACTGCAAGCCGGGGTCTACGGCACCAGCGAGGCTGAAACCCGTTGGGCCGATGCCAGCGGCTCGTTGGTCTGGATGGACCGTCAGTTGTTCGCTGCCAACCGGATCGACGATGCATTTGTAGTGGTCAGCACCGACGGCTATGCCGACATTCCCGTGCGTTACGAGAATCAGTTGGTCGGCCAGACCGACCGCAACGGCCACCTGCTGGTGCCGTGGAGCAGCGCGTATTACCGCGGTAAATACGAAATCGACCCGCTGAACCTGCCAGCCAACGTGCGCAGCCCTAACGTCGAACAGCGGATTGCAGTGCGGCGCGGCAGCGGTTATCTGCTGGAGTTTCCGTTGAGCCGGATAGTCGCCGCGAGCATCGTGCTGGTGGATGCACGGCAGCAAGAATTACCCCTGGGCAGTGGCGTCGTGCATGAGCAAAGCGGCACGCAAACCGTGGTCGGTTGGGACGGGCTGGTGTACCTGGAAAATCTTCAGGCGCAAAACAGTCTGCGGGTGACCCTGGCCGACGGGAAGACCTGTCAGGTGCAGTTTGCCGTGGACATGAAACAGGATCAGATTCCGTTGATCGGGCCGTTGGTGTGCAAATGAAGGGGTTGGCACTGCTGGCGCTCTGGCTGCCGGGTTCGGCGTGGGCGTTGTGTTCGGTGGTCAGCACCTCGCCCGTGGCGTTCGGCTCGTTGAGTTCGATTGCGGTGCGCACCACGTCGCAGTCCAGCTCCACCACCAATGCGGGGTTGAGTTGCACCGGGTCGTTGCTTTCATTGTTAACCAGCACCGACCATTTCTATGCCACGGTCACCTCCACGCAAACCGGGTTGCTCGGTCCGACCGGCGACATCATTGGCTACACGCTGTACGGCAACAACTCCACCAGTTACCCACTGACCCGCGGTGTGGCGTTCGACTTCGCCCGTAACGGCATTATCGATTCGCTGGGTTTGCTCGGCAGCGTGGTGCCGAAAACCGTGCCGATTTATCTGGGGACGACCATTGGCAGCAACGTCGCGGCGGGCATCTATAGCGAAACCCTGAGCATTGCCTGGAGCTGGAATTACTGTTCCGGCATCGGCATTGGCAGCGTGTGCCTGGGGCGTGACATCGGCAGTGGCAACACCACCCTGACGGTTAACCTGACCGTGGCCAACGACTGCACTATCACCGCGCCGAACATCAGCTTCGGCAGCGCCCCGGTGATCAGTGCGTTTACTGCGGTCACCGGCCAGACCATCAACCTCGCTTGCACCAAGGGCAGCGCTTATACCGTGGGCCTGAGTGATGGTCAGCAAGCGATCAGTGTCGGTGGGCGACGGCGGATGATATCCGGCAGTAATTACCTGGCCTACGACATCTTCAAAAGCGCCGGCACCACCCGTTGGGGCAGTGTCGGCACTGCGCGCCGGGCCAGTTCCGATGCCGAGGTCAACCCTGGCAACGGTTTGGGCGCCGGGAGTCAGGTCTTCAATTACAACGCCAAAATCTACACCGACCAGACCACACCGCCAGCGGGGACGTACCTCGACAGCGTAGTGCTCGACGTCGGTTTCTGACGTCACGCGATCCTTTGCAAGCGCGAGCAGGCTCACGCCTACAGGGAACCGCAGTGGTTTCAGAATGGCAGGGATGGCGCCGCCGGGGAATCGCTCGGGCTGACCATCGCGTAGTTGTACCCGGCCCCCGACCAATACTCGGCCTGCAAGTCCCCGTCACTGCGACTGCCCCGCGGCAGCAAGTAATTTCTCGGTCCCGGTGGTCGCACGTAGAAGCTGATTTTGTGCCCTGTCGGGTCTTCGTAGACCACCATCGCCGCCGGCCCTTGTTCGGTGCTGAGCAAGCGCCCGCTCACCGGTTTGAAGCCTGCGCCCGAAAGGTCAGGCAGGCGATTGGCCTTGGTGAAGTAACGGTCGAGCCAGCCTTGCATGTCGCCGTCGTCGCTGACTTTATAATCGGCCGGCAGCATGCCTTGCTGCGCAATCAAGCGGTAAGCCTGGATCGCATCGGTCATCGGCGCCTGGGTACTGACGAGGGTCATTTCCCGAGCCTGCCAGCCACTGAGTCCGCCAATGCTGACGGCGATCAGCAGCATGGCAGCGCTGGCCAGATGTCGTCGCGACTGACGCTTGAGGCGCTGGCGAATCAGCGCCGGGTCCAGTTCCGGGTTGGCCGGTCGCTGCAAGGCGCCACCGAGGGCTGCACGCAGTTGTTGGGCATCCTGCTGCCAGGCGCGGACCTGGGCGGAAATTTCCGGGTTGCTGGCCAGAAAAGTCTCCACCAGGCGTCGGTCATCATCGCTGAGTTGGTGATCGACGTAGGCGTGCAGGTCACGCTCGCTTGGGGGCATGCTGATCATTTGAGTCTCCGCAGAGAAGGACGGGTGATTTCGCCGTCGCTGAGTTCGCGCAAGGCCTGGCGGGCGCGGGACAGACGGGACATCACGGTGCCAGTCGGGACACCGAGGATCTCGGCGACCTCTTTATAAGTCAGACCTTCCACCGACACCCAAAGCAGCAGGGCGCGCTGCTCAGTGCTGAGCTGATCGAAGGCTTGCAGGGTCGATTGGGCTATCACCGTGCGCTCGGCTGACGGCTGGGAATCGTCTCGACCGGTAAAAAACTCGAGCATCCGTGCATAGCGTCGGGAGCGTCGGTGAGCGTCGAGAAACTGTCGATACAGAATCGAAAACAGCCAGGCGCGCAGGTCGCCGTCGGGGCGTTTGTCGCTCCAACTCGACAGCGCCCGCTCAAGGCTGGCCTGGACCAGATCGTCGGCGCTGCTAGGGTTGCGCGTCAACGACACGGCAAACCGGCGCAATCTGGGAATGATTTCTCTCAGTTGTTCGTCGATATCGTTCATGAAGTTCTGACTAGTCACTACGCTGTGGACTAGGAAGACGCCCGGCACTCGAGGTTATTCCACGCCTGTAAAAATAAATACGGTGCGATGGAATAAACCGGTTTGGGGCGCGTCTGCTTGGTTCTTCTCACTTGTGGCCGATGGCCCTGGAGTCTTTCATGGTAGATCGCTCATCACCGCCCACCCGGCCGCCGCTGAGTACCGCCAGCCTGATCTTGCGCGTGGCCGGCATCGGCGTCATTGTCGCGGCCGCGGCTGGGGCTTTTGCCTACGTCAACGGCACCTTTGACCCACAGCGCCTGACGCCGAACAAGCTGATCAATGTGCTGGAAACCAACAACGGCGTGCATCCGGGGTTCCGACGTAACCACTCCAAAGGCGTGTGCGTAATCGGGCACTTTGAAAGCAGTGGCGAGGCGCGCAGCTATTCCACGGCCCAAGTCTTCAATGAAGCACAGACTCCGGTGGTCGGGCGTTTCGCGTTGCCTTCCGGCAATCCTTACGCGCCGGACACCGCCGTGCCGATCCGCAGCATGGCGTTGCGTTTCACCCAGGCCAACGGCCAACAGTGGCGCACCGGGATGAACAGCATGCCGGTGTTCCCGGTGGGTACGCCCGAAGCGTTCTATCAACTGCAACAGGCCCAGTCGCCCGATCCGGCCACAGGTAAACCGAATCCGGCTGCCGTGCCGGCATTCTTTGGTTCGCATCCGGAAACCGCGCCATTCCTGGCGTGGGTCAAGACTGCCAAACCGTCGGCCAGTTATGTGACGGAAACCTACAACAGCGTCAACGCGTTTTACCTGGTGAACGCGGCCGGGCAGAAGCAGGCGGTGCGTTGGAGCATGGTCCCGGTGGTTAAAGACGCAGCGGGTGCCACGGCCCCTGAGGGTGGCGATTTCCTTGAGAAAGATTTGGTGCAGCGGATTTCCGCAGGACCGCTGCGTTGGCAGTTGAACATCATCCTGGCCAACCCAGGCGACCCGGTGAATGACGCCAGCAAGGCCTGGCCCGATGGCCGCAAAGTCCTGAACGCCGGGACGTTGGTGCTCGAAGCGACCCAGCCGCAACTCAACGGCGAGTGCCGTGACATCAACTACGACCCGCTGGTGCTGCCGGCCGGGATCGAAGGTTCCGACGACCCATTGCTCGCCGCGCGTTCAGCCGGTTACGCGAGTTCCTACCTGCGTCGCACCAGCGAAGTCAGCCAGTTGCCCGCCGCCAAACAGGAGGCTCAACAATGAGCGCCCAACCGAAGCATTTCGCCCCGCTGGCGCGGCTGTTGCACTGGCTGATGGCGCTGATGATCATCGCGATGCTGTTTATCGGCGCGGGCATGGTGGCCTCGGTGTCCGAGCGCCATGAGTGGCTGATTCACTTGCACAAACCCTTGGGCATTGCGATTTTGCTGTTGGTGATCGTGCGCCTGGCGGTGCGTTTCTCGACTCAACAGCCACCGTTGCCAGCGGATCTGCCGGGTTGGCAGGCGCTGGCGGCCAAGGCGTCCCATGTCTTGCTGTATGCGTTGATGCTGATATTACCGCTGCTGGGTTGGGCGATGATTTCTGCGGCCGGGGACCCGGTGATGCTCAGTAGTTCGTTGCAGTTGCCATCGATACTGCCGGCAAATGCACAGGTATTTGCGTTTTTGCGCAAGGCTCATAGGTATCTGGCGTATCTATTACTCCTGACGGTGCTGCTGCATTTGGCTGCGGCGTTGTTTCATGGCTGGGTACGCCGGGATGATGTGCTGGACAGCATGTTGCGGGGCAAGGATCGCCGTTAACCGGCTGGCGTGGCGCACTGGGCCGGTGCGCCGCTTTTCAGGGTCAGCCACCAGTACGCCAGGGCAACGGCGTTGATTCCGGCGCCGAGCCAGCACACGCCAATCCACCCAGCCCACGCGTACATGGCCGTCGAACCAATCGACCCCAGCGCACTGCCAATCGAGTAAAACAGCATGTACCCGGCAGTGAGGCGACTTTGCGCTTCGGGCCGCACGTTGTAGATCATGCTCTGGCTGGTGACGTGCACTGCCTGCAAGCCCAGATCCAGCGTGATCACCCCAAGCAGCAACGCCCACAGCGACGATTGGGTGAACGCGATAGGCAACCACGAAGCCAGCATCAACAACAGCGACAGGCCGCTGGTCCATTGCCCCAGACCGCGATCGGCCAGATGTCCGGCGCGGGCCGCCGCCAGTGCTCCGGCGGCACCGGCCAGTCCGAATAATCCGATTTGCGTGTGGGACAACGACAGCGGCGGGGCGCTCAGGGGTAACACCATGGGCGTCCACAACACCATGGCGCTGGTGAAGGTCTGCAGGGCGAGGATCGCCCGTTGCCGCAGCACCGGTTCTTCCTTGAACAAAGTGAAGACCGAGCCGATCAGTGCGCCATAGGTTGTCACTGGTTGCGCAGCTTCATGCCTGGGCAGCACGCGCAGCAGCAACAATGCCATCAACAACGTCAGGCCCGCCGAGAGGAAATAGATGGCCCGCCACCCGGCCAGATCAGCCATCCCACCAGCGACTGTGCGCGCCAGCAGAATCCCGACAACGATGCCACTGGTGACCACGCCGACCACTCGACCGCGTTGGGCGGCAATCGCCAGCGTCGCGGCGTAAGCCACCAACACTTGCGTCACGACCGCGAGCAAACCGGTCAACGTCATACCGAGCAACAGCCACAGGCTGTTGGGTGCCAGCGCAATCATCAGCAAGGCTACCGCCGACAGCAGAGTCTGGGTGACGATCAAACGGCGACGATTGAGCAAATCGCCGAGCGGCACCAACAACACCAGCCCGACGCCGTATCCCACCTGAGTCAAGGTGATGACGATGCCAATGGACGCCGCAGACAGGCCAAACGCCTGGGCCATCGCATCGAGCAACGGCTGAGCGTAGTAAACGTTGCCGACGGCGAGACCGCATGCCACAGAGAACAGCAAAACGGCACCGCTGCTTAGAGATTTCATGGCCTCAGTCCTTTTAGGTTTCAAAATAAAACCTTATCGCAATGTGGTTTTATTTTGCAACCTGATTGCGCAAGGCAGTGGACTGCACAAAGCAAAAGATCGCAGCAAGGCTGCGATCTTTTTCTCAGACGAGGAGGGGAATCAGCGCAACGTATCAACCATATCCGCGACGGTCGTCAGCACATCCTTGCCCAATTGCTTCGAGCGCTTACCAGACCAACCCGTCAGCGCATTCGGCGCATCGTTGTTGTCCTTGAACGGCATCTCCAGCGTTAGCGACAGGCAGTCGAACTTCTGGCCAACGCTGTTGCAGGCCAGGGTCATATTGGCCAGGCCTGGCTCGTCGCGGGTGTAGCCGTGCTTGGTCTGGAAGTCCTTGGTCAGGTGCTTCAGGTGATCACGGAAGTGGGTTTCCAGCTTTTCGATCCGCGGTGTATAGCCGGGGTTGCCTTCGCAACCGGCGGTGAACACGTAGGGGATTTCTTCATCGCCATGGATGTCGAGGAACAGATCGACGCCGTACTTTTCCATTTGCTGCTGTACGAAAAGGACTTCCGGGCTGACTTCCTGACTGGCGCTCTGCCAGGCGCGGTTAAGGTCCTGGCCATTGGCGTTGGTGCGCAGGTGACCGTGAAAGGCACCGTCCGGGTTCATGTTCGGCACCAGGTACAGGTCGGCGCTGGCCAGCAGTTTTTTCAGTACAGGGTCGTCATGTTTTTCCAGGCGTTCGATCACGCCTTCCATGAACCACTCGGCCATGTGCTCGCCTGGGTGCTGTTGCGCGATGATCCAGACCTTGCGTTGACCTTCGGCGCCACTGCCTTTGCGCAGCAACTGGATATCGCGGCCCTCAACGCTTTTGCCGGTGGCCAGCAGTTCGGTGCCGGCCTTGGTCAGCGCCTGCTCGATCAGCCAGTCATGGCGACCGCGGCTGTAGGGTTCGAAATAGGCAAACCAGGCGTGGGTGGCCGTAGCTTCCAGGCTGAAACGCAGGCAGTCGCCTTCGAAGATCGTCGGTACGCGGAACCAGTTGACGTGGTCGTAGGACGCTACCGCTTGATAACCGTCCCAGGCTTTGTTGTACGAGGATTTGCTGGCGTTACTCAGGCGAAACCAGTGCTCTTGACCGACATGCAAACCACTGGCCTTGAAGTGAAACCACTGGAAATGCTGGCTGCGGGTGTCTGGCTTGATCGCCAAAAGGGCTTGAAGCGGATTGCTGATGTCCAGCACTTCAATGTTGCCGCTGTCGAAATTGGCGCTGATGTCGAAAGAGGATTTAGCCACGGTCATAGTCGATTCCTGATTATGATTTATGGCAGCTACTTTACACGCAAGAGGGGGATAAATCGGGGGGAAATTGCGGGGTGAAATGAGGGGGGCGTCCTCCTTGACGCCGAAGCAGCTTAGAGGCTGTAGAATTGATTCTCAAGTGCTATTTTTCATTAGTTTGACCCCTATGCTGCCGGGGTTCGCTTGCCAATAGATGTTCTTTTGATATCATGCCCGCCATCGAATTAGCAGCACCTACAGTCTTCATTAGCCTGAAGCCAAAGCCAGAATAACTGGCAAAAAAAACCCGGCAAAAAGCCGGGTCAAAAACCGTGATTAGCCTGATGAGGAGATAGTCCAGGAGACCGACCTAAGGTCCTCTGGTCCATCGACTGATCTCGCGATCAGCTGCATGCAATAATAATCATTCTCGTTTGCAAGTCAAATGATTTTATCTGTGCGATTGGAAAACTCTTTCCTGTCCTCCTCGAAAACACTTCCGTCTCAGTCGTTCTGATCACCATCCAGGGATCGGTCGACCATTGCCTGCGCCATATCGATCATGTGCACCACCGAAAACGCCAGCGCACGCCCCGTGCCTTGCTGGTTTCCGGCTGATTCCTGTGCGGTGGCGGCGGCACAGCGCAATAGATCGGACGCATGAACCAACGCCTCTTCACTGCTGATGTTGCGGTTGACATCGAAAAAGCGCGACTCGACTTCCACCTCTGAAACAGCTGGTTTCAAGTAATAATCCAGCGCCCGCTGTGCGGCGGCGCAGCCCTTTGGCGAGGTGAAAGTGGTGTCGAACTGCATGTCCTGCATGTCGTTGCTGGGGTTTGTCATGGTGATAGTGAACTCCGTGATAGATTCAGATCCGTGAACCCATCCTAGTACGTACTGTATTTGTGACGAGAATTTAAATACTACAATTTGTGTTTTGTGGGTCGGAGTCCCCCACGTATCGTGCCGCACATGGATAAATGGATTGAATTGGTCAAGGCCAAGATGAGTGAACTCAACCTCACTCAAGAGCTACTCGCTGACCGCCTCGGGATGTCCCAGGGCGGGGTCGGCCACTGGCTGAATAAACGTCGCGATCCCGGGATCGTCAACATGAACCGCGTCTTGAAAGCCCTTGGAATGGATTTTCTCGAAGTGGCGATGGTGATTCGCGAACCCCTGGTCTCGGAAGATGAAGAGATGCCGCTGGCGCTCAAGTACAACCCGTACTTCCGCTACCCGGTCAGCGATTGGCGAGAGCCGGCCGAAGTTCGCGACGGTGAGCTGACTGTGTATGGCAAGGAGCGTTTCGAGCTGACCGACTACCACGCTCAGGGCCCGGCGTTCTGGCTCGTGGTGGTGGGTGATGCGATGACGGCGCCCAGTGGCATCAGCATTGCCGAGGGCATGATGATCCTGGTGGACCCGGCCATTGTGCCGGAGCCTGGAAAACTGGTGATCGCCCAGTGGCCGGACAGCGCCGAGGCGACGTTTCGCAAGCTGATCGAAGAGGGCGGGCAGCGTTACCTGGTCCCGCTCAATCCGACGTATCCGAAAGCCCTTTTCACCGAGGAATGCCGAATTATCGGCGTAGTGGTTCAGGCAACAGCCAAATTCTAATCAGATCGGTCCTCGCAATGCGTAGGACCGATCTTCATTTCACGCTTCTTCCAACTCCACCAACGCACTGCCTTCGCTGACCATTTCACCTTCCTGGCAATACAACGCCTTGATCACCCCGGCATGGGGCGCACGAATGCTGTGCTCCATTTTCATCGCTTCCAGCACCACCAATTGCGCCCCGGCTTCGACCGTTTGCCCGGCCTCCACCAACACTCGCACGATGCTGCCGTTCATTGGTGCGGTCAGGCCGCCCTGATGGCTGTGGCTGGACTCGACGGCAGCGATTGGATCGTAAGTCTCGATACGGCGCAGTTCACCTTCCCATTGCAGATACAGCACGTCGCCACGGCGGATGGCCCGATGCTGGCGGCGCACGCCGTTGTGTTCGATCAGCAGTTGTTCGCCCTTGAGTTGCGCAGTACTCACATCGCCCAACGTCAGCGCGTGATCCTGATCTTCGCAACTCAAATGCAGGGTGATTTCCTTGGGCAGCCCGGCGCGGAAACCGTTGTTGAAGGCCCATGGCGAACTCGGGTCATCGGCACGCAACACCGACGCTTGGCTCTGCGCAAACGCCTGTGCCGCGGCTTGCCAGAACTCATCGCTGAGGTTGGCAGGCGCTGGCAGCAGTTGCTCCTGATAACGTGGAATGAACCCGGTATCCAGTTCCGCCGCAGCGAATGCTGGATGGCCGACGATCCGGCGCAGGAAGTTGATGTTGGTCTTGAGCCCACCAATGGCGAACTCATCCAGCATGCTCAACAACCGCAGCCGAGCCTGTTCACGGTCTTCGCCCCAGGCAATCAGTTTGCCGAGCATCGGGTCATAGAACGGCGAAATCTCATCGCCTTCTTCAACACCGCTGTCCACCCGCCGCCCCGGACCTTCGGCTGACTCCCGATACAACTCCAGCCGCCCGGTGGCCGGCAGAAAATCATTGCCCGGATCTTCGGCGTACAGCCGCACCTCGATGGCATGTCCAATCAGCGGCACCTCAGCCTGAGTCATCGGCAATGCTTCACCGCGCGCCACGCGAATCTGCCAGGCCACCAGGTCCAGGCCTGTGATGGCTTCGGTGACCGGGTGTTCGACTTGCAGGCGCGTGTTCATCTCCATAAAGAAGAACTCGCCGCGCGAATCCAGCAGAAACTCCACCGTGCCGGCGCCGACATAACCAATGGCTTGCGCCGAGCGCACAGCCGCTTCGCCCATGGCGCGACGCAGTTCTGGGCTCAGGCCTGGTGCGGGTGCTTCTTCGACGACTTTCTGGTGCCGGCGCTGGATCGAGCAATCCCGTTCATTCAGGTACAGGCAGTTGCCGTGTTGATCGGCAAAGACCTGGATTTCCACATGACGTGGCTTGAGCAGGTACTTTTCCACCAGCATCCGCGAATCGCCGAACGAGGATTTCGCTTCACGCTGGGCCGAGGCTAGGGCTTCGGCCAACTGGCTGACGTCCTCGACCACTTTCATGCCTTTACCGCCACCACCAGCCGTGGCCTTGAGCAGCACCGGATAACCGATGCGTTCACAGGCGTCGCGGAAGGTATCGAGGTCCTGGGCTTCGCCGTGATAGCCGGGTACCAATGGCACGCCGGCGGTCTCCATCAAGGCTTTGGCGGCGGATTTGCTGCCCATGGCGTCGATGGCCGCGGCGGGTGGGCCGAGGAAAATCAGGCCGGCGGCTTCAATGGCGCGAGCGAACCCGGCGTTTTCGGAAAGAAAACCGTAGCCAGGGTGAATCGCCTGAGCGCCACTGGCCTGGGCGGCGGCAATCAGTTTGTCGATTTGCAGGTAGCTGTCGGCAGCTTTACTGCCGCCCAGGTCGACGCGGATATCCGCTTCGCGGCTGTGCCGGGCGTCACGGTCGGTGGCGCTGTGCACGGCGACGGTGGTCAGGCCCAAGGCTTTGGCGGTGCGCATCACCCGGCAAGCAATTTCGCCACGGTTAGCCACTAGCAGAGTAGTGAGAACAGGTGCGCTCATCAACGCGGCTCCTTGGGGGTGGTGACGGCTTGCCAGTTCGGCGGACGTTTTTGCAGAAAGGCCCGCAGGCCTTCCTGACCTTCAGGGCTGACACGAATGCGCGCGATGGCATTTTCGGTGTAACGACGAAGCGCCGGAGTCAGGGCGCCATTGCCGACTTCACGCAACAAGTCCTTGCTGGCACGCATGGCGGCCGGGCTGTTGAGCAGCAGGTTGTCGATCCAGTGTTCGACGCTTTGCTCCAGTTCGGCGACCGGAAAACTCTCCGACAACAAACCGATTTCCCGCGCCCGCTGCCCGCCGAAACGCTCGGCGGTCAAGGCATAACGCCGCGCCGCACGTTCGCCGATGGCTTGCACCACGAACGGGCTGATCACCGCCGGTGCGAGGCCGATGCGCACTTCCGACAAACAGAACTGCGCGTCATCGGCACCGATGGCCATGTCGCAGCAACTGATCAGACCCAGTGCGCCGCCGTAAGCCGCGCCTTGCACAACCGCCAGAGTCGGGACTTTCAGCTTGGCGAGGTTGTACATCAGCTCCGCCAGTTCCCGGGCGTCGTCGAGGTTGGTGTGGTAATCGAGTTCGGCCGATTGCTGCATCCAGGCCAGGTCGGCGCCTGCGCTGAAATGCTTACCGCGACCACGAATCAGCAGGAAGCGCAGGCTGGCATCACCCGAGACCTTGTCCAGTGCGAGGATCAGCTCGCGGATCATTTCGGCGTTGAATGCGTTGTTCTTTTCTTCACGGCTGAGCCACAGGGTCGCGAAACCCCGTGGGTCGGTCAGCAGTTCGAGGGTGTTGAAGTCGCTCATATTTGTCCGTCTCCACGAGACTTGTGGGGGGATTGCAAGGGATGGCGATTGCTTCGCAATCGAACGGGGGCAAGCCCCCTCACCACACAAGCCCGCTCCCACAAAAAAATCACATCCGGAACACGCCGAAGCGGCTCGGTTCGATTGGCGCGTTCAACGACGCGGATAAGGCCAGGGCCAGTACGTCGCGGGTTTGGGCCGGGTCAATGACGCCGTCGTCCCACAGCCGTGCGCTGGAGTAGTAAGGGTGGCCTTGTTCTTCGTACTGATCGAGGATCGGTTGCTTGATTTGCGCTTCCTGTTCGGCGCTGAAACCCTGACCACTGCGTTCGGCCTGCTCGCGTTTGACCTGAACCAGCACGCCGGCAGCCTGCTCGGCGCCCATCACGCCGATGCGTGCATTCGGCCACATCCACAGGAAGCGCGGATCGTAAGCCCGCCCGCACATGCCATAGTTACCGGCGCCGAAGCTGCCGCCGATGATCACGGTGAATTTCGGCACCTTGGCACACGCCACGGCGGTCACCAGTTTGGCGCCGTGTTTGGCGATACCGCCGGCCTCGTATTTCTGGCCAACCATGAAGCCGGTGATGTTCTGCAGGAACAGCAATGGGATGCCGCGCTGGCAGGCCAGTTCGATAAAGTGCGCGCCTTTCTGCGCGGCTTCGGCGAACAAGATGCCATTGTTGGCGAGGATCGCGATCGGGTAACCGTGCAGGTGGGAAAAGCCGCAAACCAATGTAGTCCCGAACAACGCCTTGAACTCATCGAATACCGAACCGTCGACCAGTCGTGCAATCACTTCGCGCACGTCGAACGGCTGCTTGGCGTCGGCCGAGACCACGCCATACAACTCATCGCTACTGTAGAGCGGAGCAATCGGCGTGCGTTGTTGCAGTTCGCCGAGCTTGCGCCAATTGAGATTGGCAACGCTGCGTCGGGCGAGGGCGAGGGCGTGTTCATCGCTCTCGGCGTAATGGTCGGCGACCCCGGAAATCTTGCAGTGCACGTCGGCTCCGCCCAAATCTTCAGCACTGACCACTTCGCCGGTGGCCGCTTTCACCAGCGGCGGGCCAGCGAGGAAAATCGTTGCCTGATTACGCACCATGATCGCTTCGTCAGCCATCGCCGGTACGTAGGCGCCACCAGCCGTGCAGGAACCCATAACCACCGCAATCTGCGGAATGCCCATGGCGCTCATGTTGGCCTGGTTGAAGAAAATCCGCCCGAAATGCTCGCGGTCAGGAAACACTTCATCCTGACGTGGCAGGTTGGCACCGCCGGAGTCCACCAGGTAGATGCACGGCAAGCGGTTTTGCTGGGCGATGGTCTGGGCGCGCAGATGTTTTTTCACGGTCAGCGGGTAGTACGAGCCACCTTTCACCGTGGCGTCGTTGGCGACGATCATGCACTCGACGCCCTCCACGCGGCCGATCCCGGCAATCACGCCGGCCGCCGGAACGTCTTCGCCATACACCGCGTAGGCCGCCAGTTGGCTGATTTCCAGAAACGGTGAACCCGGATCGAGCAAACGATTGATCCGCTCGCGAGGCAGCAATTTGCCCCGCGACGTGTGGCGCTCTTGCGCCTTCGGGCCGCCACCTTGCTGCACTTGGGCGAGCAGGGTGTGCAGGTCGTCGACCTGTTTGAGCATCGCCGCGCTGTTGGCGGCGAACTCTGCCGAACGGGGGTTGAGCTGGGTATGCAGAATCATGGGGCTACTCCGTAGCAGCTTCGAGTTGCAAGCTACAAGCTACAAGTTGAAGCAAGAGCGCGGTCCTCTTGCAGCTTGGAACTTGCAGCTTGCCGCTGACGAAACTCATTTCGTTTCGTTGAAGAGTTCGCGACCGATCAGCATGCGTCGGATCTCGCTGGTGCCCGCGCCGATTTCATACAGCTTGGCGTCGCGCAGCAGACGACCGGCCGGAAATTCGTTGATGTAGCCGTTGCCGCCGAGAATCTGGATCGCGTCGAGCGCCATTTGTGTGGCGCGTTCGGCGCTATAGAGGATTACCCCGGCAGCGTCCTTGCGGGTGGTTTCGCTGCGCTCGCAGGCCTGGGCGACCGCGTAGAGGTAGGCGCGGCTGGCGTTGAGTTGGGTGTACATGTCGGCGACTTTGCCCTGGATCAGCTGGAATTCGCCGATGCTCTGGCCGAACTGCTTGCGGTCGTGGATGTACGGAACGATCAGGTCCATGCACGACTGCATGATCCCGGTCGGGCCGCCCGAGAGGACGACGCGCTCGTAATCGAGGCCGCTCATCAGCACTTTCACGCCGCCGTTGAGTACGCCGAGGATGTTTTCTTCCGGCACTTCGACGTCATCGAAGAACAGCTCGCAGGTGTTCGAGCCGCGCATGCCGAGCTTGTCGAACTTGTTGCTGCGGCTGAAGCCTTTCGAGTCACGCTCAACGATGAATGCGGTGATGCCATGGGGGCCTTTTTCCAGGTCGGTCTTGGCGTAGATCACGTAGGTGTTGGCGTCGGGGCCGTTGGTGATCCAGGTCTTGCTGCCGTTGAGCACGTACTTGTCGCCGCGTTTGTCGGCGCGCAGTTTCATCGAGACCACGTCGGAACCGGCATTCGGTTCGCTCATGGCCAGTGCGCCGATGTGCTCGCCGCTGATCAGTTTTGGCAGGTATTTGGTCTTCTGTTCGTGAGTGCCGTTGCGGTTGATCTGGTTGACGCAGAGGTTGGAATGCGCGCCGTAGGACAGCGCCACCGAGGCCGAGCCGCGGCTGATTTCTTCCATGATGACCACGTGGGCCAGGTAACCCAGGCCTGCGCCGCCGTACTCTTCCGGCACGGTGACGCCCAGCAGGCCCATGTCACCGAATTTGCGCCACAGGTCTGCGGGGAACAGGTTGTCGATGTCGATCTGAGCCGCGCGCGGGGCGATCTCTTTGGCGACGAAGGACTGAACCTGATCGCGCAGCATGTCGATGGTTTCACCGAGGGCAAAGTTCAGGGATGGATAGCTCATGGGTCACCTTTTGGCTTTTTTGTAGGGTTGGGAGGGCGTGGTTCGGCTCTCACCTTTACGTTAACGTAAGCTTGTGACGAATGGCTGTCAATCACCCTTTACGTTAACGTCAACTTGAGCGAGAGTAGGGCCAGTTCAAGATAGAAAAGCGGAGCAATCCTGTGGGAGCGCCCTGTGGTGAGGGGGCTTGCCCCCGTTTGAGTGCGTAGCACTCACAAAATTTTTTGGTGCATCGAAAGTTTTGGGGCTGCTTCGCAAACCCAACGGGGGCAAGCCCCCTCGCCACAGGCCGCTCCCACAGGTGACCGTCGCCAACCCATAAATAAAGACAATAGGGGTCGTCATGGATCAACCCAGTGCAAACCCGCAGCGCAGCTATACCCGTGGTTCCCAGGACAAAGCCTTGTTGGCAATGACCATCGGCGAGGCGTTCGATCACACCGTCGCGCAGTACCCGATCGGGGAAGCGCTGGTCGTGCGTCATCAACAGTTGCGCTACACCTGGCAGCAATTGGCCGACACCGTGGACCTGCACGCCAGAGCACTGCTGGCGCTGGGTTTGCAGACCGGCGATCGCCTCGGTATCTGGGCGCCGAACTGCGCGCAGTGGTGCATCAGCCAATTCGCCAGCGCGAAAATCGGCGTGATCCTGGTCAACATCAACCCGGCGTATCGCAGTTCTGAATTGGAGTACGTGTTGAAACAGTCCGGCTGCCAATGGCTGGTCTGCGCCGGGGCCTTCAAGACGTCCGACTATCACGGGATGCTGCAAGGATTGGTGCCAGAGTTGGCGGAGCAATCCATCGGCCAATTGCAGAGCGAACGCCTGCCGGACCTGCGTGGCGTCATCAGTCTGGACGCCTTGCCGCCCTCGGGTTTCCTGCCGTGGTCGCAACTTGCAGATCTTGCCGCCAGTGTCTCGGTCGAGCAGTTGAATGAACGTCAGCACAGCCTGCATTTCGATCAGCCGGTGAATATCCAGTACACCTCCGGCACTACCGGTTTCCCCAAAGGCGCGACCCTCAGTCACTACAACATTCTCAACAACGGTTACATGGTTGGCGAAAGCCTGGGTTTGACGGCCGATGATCGGCTGGTGATCCCGGTGCCGCTCTATCACTGTTTCGGCATGGTCATGGGCAACCTCGGCTGCGTGACCCACGGCAGCACGATGATCTACCCCAACGACGCATTCGATCCACTGTTGACCCTGACCACCGTCGCCGAAGAAAAAGCCACCGCGCTCTACGGCGTACCGACCATGTTCATTGCCATGCTCGATCAACCCCAACGCGGCGAATTCGATCTCTCCACCCTGCGCACCGGGATCATGGCTGGAGCGACCTGCCCGATCGAAGTGATGCGCCGGGTCATCAACGAGATGCACATGAGCGAAGTGCAGATTGCCTACGGCATGACGGAAACAAGTCCGGTGTCATTGCAGACCGGTCCGTCGGACGAGTTGGAATTGCGCGTCACCACCGTCGGCCGCACCCAGCCGCAACTGGAAAGCAAGATCATCGACGAGGCAGGTAACCTGGTGCCGCGTGGCACGATTGGCGAGCTGTGCACTCGGGGTTACAGCGTGATGCTCGGTTACTGGAAAAATCCGCAGGGTACCGCCGAAGCTATTGATCAGGCTGGCTGGATGCACACCGGTGACCTGGCGAGCATGAACGACGAGGGTTACGTGTGCATCGCCGGACGCAACAAGGACATGATCATCCGTGGCGGTGAGAATGTTTACCCACGGGAGCTGGAAGAGTTCTTCTTCACCCACCCGGCAATAGCGGATGTGCAGGTGATTGGCATTCCCTGCTCGCGCTACGGCGAGGAGATTGTTGCCTGGATCAAGTTTCACCCCGGCCACAGCGCGACCGAAGAAGAGCTGAAAACCTGGTGCAAGGCGCGCATCGCGCACTTCAAGACGCCGCGTTACTTCAAATTCGTGGAAGAGTTTCCGATGACCGTGACCGGCAAGATCCAGAAATTCCGGATGCGCGAGATCAGTATCGAGGAGTTCAAAGCGATACCGTAGGAGCTGCCGAAGGCTGCGATCTTTTGGGGGGGCGCAGAAGGCTCAGATCAAAAGATCGCAGGCTGCGCCAGTTCCTACAGGGGATTTGTGTCGGGTCAGTCGACAGCGAGGTTGAATGATAAATCGCCTTCGCGGGCAAGCCTCGTTCCTACAGGAGTCGGTTTTACTGAATCGCAGAAAGCACAAAGGGGAGCCGAAGCTCCCCTTTAATTTGTCGTTGCGCGTGCTCTTTTTTTATTATTGAGGGGCGGTCTATTGTTGTTTTTGGCAACCGTGGCCCTTTACTGCTGTTTTTGTCGACCCCCATCCGGGGTCAAGAGCAAACGTATTTTTTTGAGCGCTGATCTGCTTTTTCGCCAAGCGATCCAACCAGTTCGGGAGCTACCTGAAGGTAGTTTTATTGTTCTCTGCCCGGTTGCGGGTTACTCCGAAAAGCACCCTGAAAAGCACACCTTCTCCAAAAAAATCTGTTAGCTGCGTCTCTGCCGTGTTGTTCTTGTTATGTCAGAGTCGTTACGTCTTATTTTTATTAGGTTTGCTGCTTTTTATTCTTGTTATGCCATAGAGATAGCAGAAGCCGTGCCAAGTTTTTAAAAACCTTTAAATTCAATGGTTTGAGTTTTTTGTAGGGTTTTTCTCTCAATCAAAACTCAGCAATTTGTTTCCGTGTTACTCGTTTGTACCCGCACTCCAGACAATGCGGTAACACCCGGACACATCCGCCCACTCACTGGGCGCTGCGAGCCTTGGCCACGCGCGAACCGGTCGGGCGCCCCAGCACCGTGCAAATCTGTTGGCCCGCGAGAATCAAGGCGTCCAGGTCGATTCCGGTCTCGATTCCGAGGCCGTTGAGCAGGTACACCACGTCTTCGGTGGCGACGTTACCGCTGGCGCCCTTGGCATATGGGCAGCCGCCGAGGCCGGCGATAGAGCTGTCGAATACCGCGATGCCTTCCAGCAGACTGGCGTAGATATTGGCCATGGCCTGGCCGTAGGTGTCGTGGAAATGCCCGGCCAGTTTGTCCCGCGGCACATCGGCCGAGACCACCTCGAACATCCGGCGGGTAGCGCCAGCGGTGCCGGTGCCGATCGTGTCACCGAGCGAAACCTCGTAACAGCCCATGGCATAGAGCTCACGAGCCACCATCGCGACTTGTTCCGGCGCGACGTTACCTTCGTAAGGACAACCCAGCACACACGACACATAACCGCGCACGCTGACGCCGTGCTGTTTGGCGGCGTCCATGATCGGTACAAACCGCGCCAGGCTTTCGCTGATCGAGCAGTTGATGTTGCGCTGGGAAAACGCTTCGGAGGCGGCGGCGAACACCGCGACTTCCTTGACCCCGGCCGCGATGGCGTCTTCAAACCCGCGCAGGTTCGGCGCCAGTGCGCCATACGTCACGCCGGTCTTGCGCTGGATTTGCGCAAAAACCTCGGCGGAACCAGCCATTTGCGGCACCCACTTGGGCGAAACGAAACTGCCGACTTCTATATAGCCAAGGCCCGCAGCGCTCAAGGCGTCGACCAGTCGCACCTTGTCCGCGACGCTGATGGGCTGGGCTTCGTTTTGCAGACCGTCGCGGGGGCCGACTTCGATCAGGCGTACGTGGGTGGGAAGGGGCATGGCGGTTGACCTGTTCTTTGAATTCGTGGAGAACTCTGTGGGAGCGGGCTTGCTCGCGAAAACGTCAGGTCAGTCGACATCGATGTTGAATGACGTACCGCTTTCGCGAGCAAGCCCGCTCCCACAGGGGATTTTCGTAGGGCTACTGGACGGGCTGCTGGCTTTTGATCGTCTGCTCCAGCGCCTGGGTGCAGCGTTCCTGCGCGGTGTCCAGTTCCAGCTTCATTTGCTCAATGTCGAGCATTTGCTGTTCTAACTGATCACGCCGTTCGGCGATCTTGGTCAGCATGGTTTGCAGCTGTTTCTGATTGCCGCCGGTGGGGTCGTAGAGTTCGATCAGCTCGCGGCATTCGGCCAGTGAAAAACCGATGCGCTTGCCCCGCAGGATCAGCTTCAGGCTGACCTTGTCCCGGGGCGAATAGATGCGTTCCTGGCCACGGCGCTCGGGGCTGAGCAAACCTTGCTCTTCATAAAAGCGAATGGCCCGGGTGGTGATGTCGAGCTCGCGGGCGAGGTCGGAAATGCTGTAGGTCTGGCTGCTCATGGAAGCGCTCGAAGAAGGTCATGGCGCTAAGCTAATGTCAGGTTTACGTTTACGTCAAGGGGCATGCATCTATGGTGTTGCCGCTGGCCTCTTCGCGATCAAGCCCGCTCCCACAGGGGATCTCTGTAATACATAGACATTGTGGTCACTGAAGATCCAATGTGGGAGCGGGCTTGCTCGCGAAGAACGATAACGCGGTTCAAAGCCCTACGCCTTATCGAGCTTCTTCTCATGCGCCGTCACCTGCTGGCACAACTCGATCATCTGCTCGCGCATCCAGCGGTTGGCCGGGTCCTGGTCGGTGCTTTCGTGCCAATACAGGTGCGTTTCCACCGGTGGCACGTCGTTGACCGGCAGATTAAACGCGTGCAGTTCATGACGACGGGCGAAGCGCTCCGGCACGGTCATGACCATGTCGGTCTGCTGCAACACTTGCGACGCCATCAAATAATGCTGCGAGCGCAGGGCGATCTTGCGCTGAATTCCCATTTTTCCCAGCGCCAGGTCGACATGCCCCAGGCCACTGCGGCGGCTGGAAATGTGAATGTGGGTCAGTGACAGATAGTCATCAAGGGTGAATTTCTCTTTGGCCGCCAGCGGATGTCCCTTGCGCATGGCGCACACGTAACGGTCCTCCATCAACTTGACGTGACGCACTTGTGGGTCGGTGTTGAGCGGCGCATCCACCGCGAAGTCGAGGCGACCGGCCGCCAGTTCCTTGGTGGTCTCGCGGCGCTTGGACAGGAAGCTTTCGATGATCACCGCTGGCGCCAGACGACGCAGGCGCTGGAACAGTGCTGGCAGGATCACCGCTTCGGTGAGGTCGGTCATGCTGATGCGGTAGGTCTTGACTGCCTGCAACGGGTTGAAAATGCGGCTTTCCTGTACCGACACCCGTAGCAAAGAAAGGGCATGGCGCACCGGGCCGATGATGTTTTGCGCCATCGGTGTCGGCACCATGCCTTGGGCGGTGCGCACGAACAACGGGTCGTTAAAGGTCTCGCGCAGGCGAGCCAGAGCGTTCGAGACCGCAGGCTGAGTAATGCCGACAATCTGCCCGGCGCGGGTCAGGTTGGCTTCGGTATAGATCGCGTCGAAGACGATGAAAAGGTTGAGGTCGACCTTGCTCAGATTCATTACGCGGCTCTCTTGTTGTAGGGGCGTTTTTGGCCTTGATGATCAGCCGATCATATATCGGTGATGAATGTTAATACACGCCGAGAATAGGCTAGGTAAATTTTCGTAGCTGTTCTAGCATCGATTACATGACCTAAACAACCTCTCCCAAGAAGGTAGCTGCTCATGGATTTCGCTTATTCGCCCAAGGTTCAGGAACTGCGTGAGCGCGTGACCGCGTTCATGGACACCTACGTTTATCCCGCTGAAGCCGTGTTCGAGCGTCAGGTCGCCGAGGGTGATCGCTGGCAGCCGACCGCAATCATGGAAGAACTCAAACTCAAGGCCAAGGCCGAAGGGTTGTGGAATTTGTTTCTGCCTGAGTCCGAACTCGGCGCCGGCCTGACCAACCTCGAATACGCGCCCCTGGCGGAAATCATGGGCCGCTCGCTTCTGGGGCCTGAGCCGTTCAACTGCTCTGCGCCAGACACCGGCAACATGGAAGTGCTGGTGCGTTATGCCAACGAAGAACAGAAACAGCGTTATCTCGAACCGCTGTTGCGCGGCGAGATCCGTTCGGCATTCGCCATGACCGAGCCGGACGTAGCCTCGTCCGACGCCACCAACATGGCCGCCCGCGCCGTGCGTGATGGCGACGAGTGGGTGATCAATGGCAAAAAATGGTGGACCTCAGGCGCTTGCGACCCGCGCTGCAAGATCCTGATTTTCATGGGCCTGAGCAACCCCGACGCACCGCGTCATGCCCAGCACTCGATGATCCTGGTGCCGGTGGATGCACCGGGCGTGAAGATTGTCCGTCCGCTGCCGGTGTTCGGTTACGACGATGCGCCACACGGTCATGCCGAAGTGCTGTTTGAAAATGTACGGGTGCCGTACGAAAACGTCCTGTTGGGCGAAGGACGCGGCTTCGAAATTGCTCAGGGTCGCCTTGGCCCAGGCCGGATTCACCACTGCATGCGCTCAATCGGGATGGCCGAGCGTGCGCTGGAATTGATGTGCAAACGTGCGGTGAGCCGTACCGCATTCGGTAAACCGTTGGCGCGACTGGGCGGCAACATCGACAAGATCGCCGACTCGCGGATGGAAATCGACATGGCGCGGCTGCTGACGTTGAAGGCCGCCTACATGATGGACACGGTGGGCAACAAGATTGCCAAGAGCGAAATCGCCCAGATCAAGGTCGTTGCACCGAACGTAGCGTTGCGAGTGATCGATCGGGCGATCCAGATCCATGGCGGGGCAGGGGTGTCCAATGACTTCCCGCTGGCCTACATGTATGCCATGCAACGCACCCTGCGCCTGGCCGACGGTCCGGACGAAGTGCACCGCGCGGCGATCGGCAAGTTCGAGATCGGCAAGTACGTGCCGAAAGAGATGATGCGTAGCAGTCACTAAGACCGCGTCGCCCCCTTCGCGAGCAGGCTCGCTCCCACATTGGATTTGTGAACGCCACAGAACCTGTGGGAGCGAGCCTGCTCGCGAAGAGGCCTAAAGGCTCAACACATCAACATCAGGCTCAATAAACCCAAACCTCAACCCGCCGATTCTTGATCCGCCCCTCATCCGCGCTATTGGCCGCCACCGGCATCTCGGCACCAAAACCGCGAATCTCGCGAAACACCACGCCGCTTTTCACCAGTTCCCGCCGCACCGCCATCGCCCGTAACTTCGATAGCAGGTCGGCCCGCGCCGGATCGTTCTTGGCATCGCCAAACCCCACCAGCGTCACTTCACGGTTGGCCTTGTCGTGCTGCTTTATATAGTCGAGCACCCGAGACAGGTCCTGCCGGGCCTTGTTATCCAACGTCGCGCTGCCTTCTTCGAAGCGAAAATTTACCGTCAAGCGCTGGGCATGACGGCTCAAGGCCTGATAACCCTCGGGCATCAACGCATTCGGCGTGACGCTCATCGCTTGCACGGTCTGGGCGATAAACCCGTTGGCCGCGACAATCGCCTGGCCCTTGCTGCTTTGGGCGAACGCCACCAGCGCCTCGGCCCAAGGATTTTTCCCCGTCGGCGGTAGGTAAAAGAACAAACGGCGGGACAGCGGATAGTCCTCGGTCGCAATCAAACTATTTAGCGGCAACATCGCCTGGGATTGTCCGTCGACAATCGCCACGGCTTTGGCCTGGCGCACGTAGGGCAGACCGATGAAGCCGATGCCTTGCGGGTCCAGGCTGACAGCATCGGACAATTGCTCGCTGGATTCGAAACGTTTCGCCGAGCTGTTCAGCGTTTTCCCACGACGGCTGAGGACCAATTCCTTGAACGTATCGTAGGTGCCCGATTGATCATCCCGCGCGTAGAGGTGAATCGGCCCACCGCTGCCACCGACGTCTTCCCACGTCGCGGCCTCGCCACTGAAGATCCGGGCCAGTTGTTCGGTGTTGAGTTGATTCATCGGATTTTGTGGGTGCAGGATGATCGCCAGTCCATCGATGGCGATGACTTGCTCGGCAGCCGGACTTTTCAAGTCACCCAGTGCTTGCAGGTCCGCCAATTCGCTGTCCTTGATCGGGCGCGAGGAGGCGGCCAGATCGGCGGAGGCATTTTTCAGTGCCGTGAAACCGGTGCTCGAACCGTGGGCCGCGACCTCGACCACTACTCGGCGACCCTGGGCCGTTTGCCCGACGATGCGTTGTTCGTTGGCCTTGTCCGGCGTTTCGCTGTGAACCTTGAGCAGGCCTTGCTCCTGCATCAACCCTTCGACCAGCGCCGGCCCCAATGCGGCGCCAATCGTGTTGGAACCCTGGATGCGCAGCACCGGGCCGCGTTCGGGCGTCGGCATGGCAGCGGCAGAGACCGTCAGCCATCCACTCAATAGAAAAACGCACAGAACACGCAGGGTCATGCCGGCACCGAATCAAGCAAAGGGGATTGCCGGGGAGATTAAGTCAGGCGCATGACCAAAACATGACAGTGATTCAATGTAGAGGAGCCTTTGTGGCGAGGGGATTCATCCCCGCTCGGCTGCGAAGCAGTCGTGGAGTCTGTAAATCTGATTTGTCTGGAAGTATGCAGGGGCCGGCTTCGCCACCCAACGGGGATAAATCCCCTCGCCACAGGTCAGCCGACCAAAGAACCCCATTGTCAGAATGTGATTCTGTGGTGGCTTCAAGGTCAGGCCAGTTCAAGCCAGATCGGCGCATGGTCCGATGGTTTTTCCATCCCGCGCAGGTCGTAATCCACCCCGGCATCCTTCACCCGCGGCATCAAGCCGTGGGACGCCATGATCACGTCAATCCGCAGGCCGCGCTTGGGTTCGTCTTCAAAGCCGCGGCTGCGGTAGTCAAACCAGCTGAAACGGTCGGCCACGTCCGGGTTCAGGTGGCGGAAGCTGTCCACCAGACCCCAGTTCTTCAGGCGCGCCATCCACTCGCGTTCTTCCGGCAGGAAGCTGCACTTTCCGGTTTTCAGCCAGCGTTTCATATTGTCCGGGCCGATGCCGATGTCGCAGTCTTCCGGGGAAATATTCACATCACCCATCACCACGACAGGCTGGTCGTTGGTGAACTGGCTTTCCAGCAGGTGCTGCAAATCGTTGTAGAAGCGTTGTTTGGCCGGGAATTTGGTCGGGTGGTCGCGGCTTTCGCCCTGCGGGAAATAGCCGTTCATGATCGTCACCGGTACGCCATTGGCATCGGCGAACGTGCCCCAGATGAAACGCCGCTGAGCGTCTTCTTCATCGGTGGCGAAGCCTTTGTGCAGAGCAATCGGCTCTTGGCGCGAGAGCAGGGCGACGCCGTAATGGCCTTTTTGCCCGTGGAAATACACGTGGTAGCCCAGGGCCTGAACCTCGGCCAGCGGGAACTGGTCGTCGTGGACCTTGGTTTCCTGCAGGCCAATGACGTCCGGCTGGTGCTTCTCGATCAGCGCCGCCAGCTGATGCGGGCGAGCGCGCAGCCCGTTGATGTTGAAGGAGACGATCTTCATGGTCGGCAGTCCTGGCAAAAAGGCGATGCTAGCTGACATGTAGGAATGGGGCCAGTGTGGGGTGAGGGGATTCTTGTTTGGCGGTAGGGATGTGGCGGCAGAACCGGCGTCTTCGCGAGCAAGCCCGCTCCCACAGTAGATCGTGGTGCAGGCGCCTAATGTCTTCAGTCTGGTCTATACCTTGTGGGAGCGGCGGTGCGACGATTCGACTTGCCCGCGAAGACGGCTTAAGCAGCAACACTGATTCGGATCAGCAGGGAACTGTGCCAGCGCTATAGGCTCGTAACCAGAAGAGTGCCGTCATTTGAACGGTGCCCCGGGGAGAAATACCGTTATGCCTGAAACCTCGACCGCCATCGCCGATATCCACATGCTCGACAGCGGCTACTCCCGCGAAGCACGCTCCCTGCTGTACCAGGCTTACCGTCACGAGCCGACGTTCAGCTACTTATTCGAAGCCGAGCGCCCCGGATACGAACAGCGGGTGCGGGCGACGGTGCGTGAACTGGTCAAACAACACTTCCTCCAGGACCTGCCGGCCATCGGCCTGCTGGTCAACGACCGCTTGATCGGCATCGCCCTGATCGCGCCGCCGCAACGTCGCCTCGGCATCACCGAAAGCTGGGCCTGGCGCCTGCGCATGGTGCTCAGCACCGGTTTTCGCTGCACTCGACGCTACCTCGAATATCACGATGCCGTCACGGCGTGCGTACCGTCCGATGCGGTGCACGTGCTGCCATTGTTGGGGATTCACCCGCAATTCCAGGGCAAACACTTCGGCGAACAACTGCTGCAAGCGGTGCACAACTGGTGCGCGGTGGATGAGCACTCTGAGGGTGTGATCCTCGATACCGGGAATCCTCGTTATCTCGACTTCTATAAACGTCAGGGCTATGAGGAAATCGGCGAAGTGGCGGTAGGACCGATCCGTGAACACGTGTTTTTTCACGCCAATCCTCAGGTGTTACAAACCGCAACGGCATAAAGGTAGAACTTTCACGGCACCCCAGGCTCTATCAGGCTCCCAAGCTCGTGATAGCATCCGCGCCTATGAAGTTTCCAGGAAGATTTACCAGTGGCGTGCTCATGCTGTTATCCAGCTGCGCGGCGCTGGCGCAAAGTGAATTGGATGTGCGGATCAAACCGTCCAACGATGAACTGAAAGCCAATATAGAGGGCTATATCGGCAGCCTCGGCGATCGTGACGAAGAAGCGTTGCTGCGCTTCAGTCGTGGCGCCGAAGAACAGGCGCGCAAGGCCGCCCAGGCCTTGGGTTATTACCAGCCGCAAATCGACAGCGAAGTGAAGGGCGGCGAGAAGCCGCGCCTGACGCTGAAGATCGACCCCGGCGAACCGATCCATTTGCGCAACGTCACCGTGCGCATCGACGGCCCGGCCGCGTCCCTCAAATCCTTTCGAGTGCCCAACAGCGACACGCTCAAACCCGGCGCCGTGCTCAATCATGGCCATTACGAAGACGCCAAGCGCCTGATCCAGAACCAGGCCTCGCGTTTCGGCTTTTTCAGTGGCCGTTTCACCAGCCAAAAGCTGTTGGTGGACCCGCGTGCCGGTGTGGCGGACGTCGAACTGATCTACGACAGCGGCCCGCGCTACGCCCTCGGCAAGGTCACTTTTGAAGGCGACACGCCGTTCGACGAAGACTTGCTGCAACGCATGGTGCCGTTCAAGGCCGGTGCGCCGTATGACTCCGAACTGATCGCCGAACTCAACCAGGCCCTGCAATCGAGCGGCTATTTCGAGGGCGTGCGGGTGGACGCGGCACCCACCGCCTCCAAGGACGATGTGATCCCGGTGGCGGTCAAGCTCGACACCCGCAAGCCGCGAACCATGGGCCTGGGCTTGGGCTACTCCACCGACGTCGGCCCGCGGATCAAGGCTAACTGGACCCGACACTGGGTCAACCCGCAGGGCGACAGCTATGGCTGGGAAGCTGAACTGTCGGCGCCACGGCAGAACGTCGGGGTGTTCTACGACATCCCGCTCGACCCACCGCTGACCGACAAGTTGCGCTGGGCCGCCGGCTATCAATATGAAGACATCGACGGCTCTGACACCCAGAGCAAGCTGCTGACCCTCGGCCCGGAATGGCACAGCAAGCTGCCCAGCGGCTGGCAGCGGGTGGTCTCGCTCAAATGGCAGCGCGAGGAA
The DNA here is from genome assembly GCF_016651105.1 of Pseudomonas sp. TH15. Taxonomy (GTDB): domain Bacteria; phylum Pseudomonadota; class Gammaproteobacteria; order Pseudomonadales; family Pseudomonadaceae; genus Aquipseudomonas. The sequence goes on along the minus strand of NZ_JAEKEL010000001.1, from coordinate 4,978,503 downwards.
TATACCCTCGGCGATGACTCGGGCTTGAGCACATTGCTGATGCCCGGCGTCAGCTATTCGTACCTCAAAAGCGATAACCGCATCGACCCGCACAACGGCTATCGCCTGACGTTCGAAACCAAAGTTGCCAAGGAAGGGCTGGGCTCGGACACCAACCTGGTTTACGGCACCGCGCTGATCAAAGGCTTGACCACGGTTTTCGATAACCACCGTTTCCTCGCTCGGCTGCAGGTGGGTGGCAGTGCTACCAACGGCTATAAGTCCGTGCCGCCGTCCCTGCGTTTCTTTGCCGGTGGCGATCAGAGCGTGCGCGGTTACGACTATCAGAGCCTGTCCCCGGAAAACTCCGAGGGCGACCGCATCGGTGGCCGTTACATGGTCGCTGGCAGCGTCGAGTATCAATACTCCATCGCCGAGAAATGGCGGATCGCGACTTTCGTCGACCAAGGCAACTCCTTCAACACCCTCGAACTGCCGAACCTCAAGACCGGCGTCGGTATCGGCATCCGTTGGGTCTCGCCTGTGGGGCCGCTGCGCCTCGACCTGGCCCATGCGCTGGACGATGACGGCGGCATTCGACTGCACTTTTCCATGGGGCCTGAGCTGTGAATCGTGGTTTGAAAATAACGCTGCTGGCGATTCTGGCGCTGCTGATGCTGGTCATCCTGGCGGTGGCCACGGTGCTGGGTACGGCGACGGGCAGTCGCTGGGCACTGGGGTTTGTGCCGGGGTTGACCGTGGAGAATTTCCAGGGCCGTTTGGGCGGCCAGTGGAGCGCCGATCATCTGCTGTGGCAGCAGGGCAGCAGCCGGGTTGAACTGAATAAAGTGATCTTCGCCTGGTCGCCGCTTTGCCTGACGCGCATGACCCTGTGCATCGAGCAATTGCAGGCCGATCAGGTCAGCCTGCAATTCCCGCCGAGTACTGAAGAAGCGAGCAGCGGCCCGATCAAACTCCCTGATTTGAAACTGCCGGTGGCGATTGAACTCGGTGACGTCAAAGTCGGCAGCCTGCTGTTCAACGGCAGCGAAGAGCTCAGGGGCCTGCAACTGGCGGCGCACTGGACGGCCAAAGGGTTGCAGATCGACTCGGTGCAATTGCAACGTGACGACCTGAGCCTGAACCTCTCCGGCCTGCTGCAACCCGGCGGCAACTGGCCGCTGACCGCTGAAGGCACGCTGACGATGTCGACGCCCGCGCCTTGGGTACTGGCCTTGAAAGTTGACGGCGACCTGCTGAAAATCCTGAACCTTAAGGCCGACAGCAGCGGCTACCTGAACGGGCAATTGACCGGCGAGCTGCAACCGCTGGTGGACAACCTGCCGGCCAAGGTGCGAATCACCGCCGACGGCTTCAAGCCCGGCGACGATCTGCCGGACACCCTGCAACTCAATCAACTGGAACTCACTGGCGACGGCGACCTGAAAAACGGTTACCAATTGTTCGGCAAAGCGACGCTGCCCGCCGAGAAAGGCCCGGTCGCGCTATTGCTGCAAGGCAAGGTCGACGCCAAGGGCGCGCAGATTGCCGGCCTCGACCTGACCGCCAACGACAAGCAAAGCCTGAAACTCACCGGCAACCTAGACTGGAGCAAAGGTTTCAGCGCCGAGGCAAAAATCGACTGGCTGGACTTTCCGTGGCATCGGCTTTATCCGCTAATCGACGAACCGCAAGTCGCGTTGCGCAGCTTCAACGGCGAAGTCTCCTACACCGACGGCAAATACCTCGGTAACTTCAAAGCCGCGCTGGATGGCCCGGCGGGGGCCTTCAGCCTGAGCAGCCCGTTCAGCGGCGATCTGACGAAAATCTACCTGCAACAATTCCAACTCGAAGCCGGGCAGGGCAAGGCCGAAGGCCACCTGAACCTGCAATTCGCCGATGGCATCGCCTGGGACACCGCGCTGGACCTGTCGGCGATCAACCCGGCGTACTGGATGGCGGAACTGCCGGGCACACTGGCCGGGCCGTTGCGCAGTAAAGGCGAGATGAAGAATGAAAAGCTCAGCCTGACTGCCGATCTCGATTTGAAAGGCAAACTGCGCGGCCAACCAGCGGTGATCCAGGCCAAGGCTGATGGCGGCGGCGAGCAATGGAACCTCAGTGCCTTGCAGATTCGCCTTGGCGACAACAGCATCAACGGCAAGGGCAGCCTGCAACAGAAACTCGCCGGGCAGATCGATATCAAGTTGCCGCGACTGGCCCAACTCTGGCCGCAACTGCGCGGCCAGCTCAATGGTCGGGTCGATGTCGCCGGCACGCTCAAGGCGCCGCAAGGCAAGCTCGGGTTGCAAGGTTCGCAACTGGCCTTCCAGGATAATCGCCTGCAAAGCCTCAATCTCGATGCCACCCTCGACGGCGCCCAACGGGCGAAGATCGACCTCAAGGGCAGCGGCATCCAGGCCGGCGACACCTCGCTGGGCACCCTGACGGCTAGTGGCCAGGGCGATATCAAGAACCAGAAACTCAGCCTCGACCTGCAAGGGCCGAAGCTGAAACTGGCGCTCGGGCTGGACGGCGCACTGGACAAGGGCAATTGGCGCGGGCGCCTGGCCAGCGGCGATATCCAGGCCGGCGGTCAGGACTGGAAGCTGCAAGGCCCGGCGAAGCTTGAACGACTGGCGGACGGCAAAATCAATTTCGGCGCCCATTGCTGGATGTCGGGTGACGCCAGTTTGTGCGGCGAAGACCAGCGCCTGATGCCTGAACCGAAGCTGCGTTATCACCTCAAGCAATTCCCGATCGACAGCCTCGCCCAATGGTTGCCGAAGGATTTCGCCTGGCAGGGCAAGCTTAACGCCGACCTGCAACTCGACCTGCCGGCCAGCGGCCCGAACGGTCAGATCAGCATTGACGCCAGCGGCGGCACCTTGCGCATGAAAGAGAAAGATCAGTGGCTGGACTTCCCCTACCAGACCCTGAAACTCACCAGCAAACTCACGCCCAAGCGCATCGACACCGACCTCAACTTCGTCGGCGGCAAGTTGGGCGAATTGATGGTGCAGGCGCAAATCAACCCGTTGCCGAAGAACAAACCGCTGACTGGCTCGTTCCGCCTCAATGGCCTGGACCTGTCGGTGGCCCGGCCGTTTGTGCCGATGGTCGAGAAACTCACCGGCCGCTTGAATGGCAGCGGCACGCTCTCCGGCGGGTTGCTGGCGCCGCTGGTCAACGGCAACCTCGTGCTCAGCGATGGCGAAGTATCCGGGGCTGAATTGCCCATCAGCCTCGAGGCCTTGCAGCTTCAAGCGGTGATCGCCGGCGAAACCGTGCAATTGAATGGCGGCTGGAAAAGCGGCAAGACCGGGCAGGGCAGCTTGAACGGCAACATCGCTTGGGGTCAGGCGCTGGTCGTCGACCTGTCGCTCAAAGGCACGCAATTGCCGGTCAGCGTTGAGCCCTACGCCAAGCTCGAAGTGGCGCCGGACCTGAAAATTTCGATGAAGGGCGATGAGCTGTCTATCGCCGGCAAAGTGCTGGTGCCCAAGGGTGAAATCACCGTGCGCGAGTTGCCGCCGTCGACGGTCAAGGTCTCTGATGACACGATCATCGTCGGTGCGCAAACCGAGGATGGCAAGCCACCGATTGCCATGAAAATGGACATCGATGTGGTGGTCGGTGACGACAAACTTGCCTTCGCCGGTTTTGGCCTGACCGCGAATGTGCAAGGTCATGTGCACATCGGCGACAACATGGACACTCGCGGCGAGCTCTGGCTCAACGACGGTCGTTATCGCGCCTACGGCCAGCGCCTGACGGTGCGTCGGGCACGCCTGCTGTTCGCAGGTCCCATCGATCAACCGTACCTGGACATCGAAGCCATTCGCCAGACCGACGATGTGATCGCCGGTATACGCCTGAGCGGCAGCGCCGAACAGCCAACCACGCAAATCTTCTCAGAGCCAGCCATGAGCCAGGAACAGGCATTGTCCTATCTGGTGTTGGGACGTCCATTGAGCACCACCGGCGAAGACAACAACATGCTCGCCCAAGCGGCCCTCGGGTTGGGGTTGATGGGCAGCTCCGGGGTGACCAGTGGCTTGGCCAAGGACTTGGGCATTCAAGACTTCCAGCTCGACACCCAAGGCAGCGGCAACACCACCAGCGTGGTGGCCAGCGGCAATATCTCCGAGAAGCTCAGCTTGCGTTATGGGGTCGGCGTGTTCGAGCCGGCCAACACCATTGCGCTGCGCTACAAGCTGAGCAAGAAGGTTTATCTCGAAGCGGCCAGTGGCGTCGCCAGCTCGCTGGATATCTTCTACAAGCGCGATTTCTAAAGGCGTCGCGAAGAGCCGGAGCGCAACGCTGCGATCCGGCTTTTGCAGAATGTATTAGACTCACCGCAGCTCGAAAGCTGCGCGGTTTGCGGCTGTCCGAAGAGAACAGGGACGCCTATGGTTCGCTTGAGTATGGTCTTGCTGGGTAATGACTTTGTCCGCAAGCGTTGGTCAGCGCTGGCGCTGACCGGCATCGTCTGGGGCGCGGCCGGCGTGGCTATCTTCATCGACGCACTGGACGGCGTTTTGTATTTTCCGCTGCATGTCTTCGGCTATCTGTTGTTGCTCGAAGCCCTGATCATTCTGTTTGTACCGGCACCACAAACCGGAACCGCCGCGGCTTTGCGCAAATCGCGCGGTTTGGTTTTCCTGTTGCTGGGGCTGCTGATCATCGACAGGCAACATGCTGCCAGCCTGATTCTGGCGGTGCTGTTTGGCGGGGCTTTCATGCTCGATGGCGTCTTTCGCCTGGCAGCGGCGGTGGTCGTGCGTTTTGTCGGTTGGCAAGTGTCGCTGCTGACGGGGTTGTTCGAAATCGGCTTTGGCGTGTTCATCCTTGAGCCGTACCCGACGCTTTATAAAGGCACGGTGCCGTTTTGCATTGGCATGAGCATTTTTCTCTCGGGTTGCGCCTTGTTGCGGCAGTCCGTGCGTTTCAAAAACTGGCAGTCGCCGGTCAGCCCCTTTTCCGTCAGTGCACCGGCTCCCAGCGCTGCGCTGGTGATTCACGTCTGGACACCGAGTGGCACGGTTGACGACACACTGGTGCGCAACCGGTTGCTCAACCGCTATATCGCAGCGGTCGACATCAACGGCGTGATCTCCGCCGGGCACGCGGCACTGGAATGTGGCCCGGACATCTACATCAGCCATTACCCGCTAGATGACATTGATCGTTCGGCGGGGGATTTCGTGCGCTTGCTGCGGGCGACGCCGAACAACGATGTTGCCGGCCGGTTTCTGCCTGACTATGCGGAGGAGGTGGCTGACTGGTGTCCGTCTTCGGTGCAGGTCAGTTTTGCCCACTACGACGCCCGACGACTCAATGCGTTCTGGGCGCAATATCGGCAGAACAGCACTTACAACCTGACCAGCCGCAATTGTTCCAGTGCCGTCGCCCATAGCCTCGAAGCGGCGCTTGAAGGGGCGATGAATCGAGGCCATTCGAGCATGCGCGATTTCGCTCGAGTGATCTTCAGCCCCGAGTTCTGGGTGGCGGCGCAGGTGCGCAAGCGCGCCGAGGTGATGGCCTGGACGCCAGGGCTGGTGCTCGACTACGCGCGGGCGTTGCACGCGGCCATCGAACCGGCACCGCCGGGCTGGCATGGCCTGTACGCGGGGGCCAAACGTGCCTGCGGGTATGTGGCCACTGCCTTGCGTGGGCGCGAGGTGCATCCTGTGCAACCGCCGCCTGTGCATCCTTCCGACAAGTCCTGACCGAACTTACACCGCATCGCGGCCTTCGCGAGCAGGCTCGCTCCCACATTGGATCTCTGAGCGGCACAGAATTTGTGTCCGCTGGAGATCTCCTGTGGGAGCGAGCCTGCTCGCGAAAGCATCCGCGTGCGCGCCACAAAACCCCAGTCCACTGATCAGCTAAATACAAAGCATCCTAACTATTACGTTGACATTCGCTGCCTAGGCAGTAACATCTCGACATACATTCTCTGCCTAGGCAGCTAATTGGTGGTCAGATGAAACATTTCACCCCAGACGAATTCCGTAATTGCCACCTCGGCCTCTTGCTCGGGCGCGCTGCGCTGCTCAAGGACCGGATCATCGACACGCACATGGAACCCCACGGCATCACCGCCGCGCAGTTCAAAGTGCTGATCATCATGGCCCAGTTCGGTGTCGATACCCCGGCCGAGCTGTGCCGTCACCTGTCGCTGGACAGCGGTTCGATGACGCGCATGCTCGATCGTCTGGAGCAGAAAGGATTTCTTGCCCGTCAACGCTCCGAGGCTGATCGACGCCAGGTGCAACTGATGTTGACTGAGGAAGGCCAGAAGCTCGCCGACCGCCTGCCGCACATCGGCGCCGACGCCATGAATGAACTGGCTGGCGCCATCAGCCCGGACGAGTTGAAAACCCTGGAATTGATCCTGAAGAAAATCTTGGTAGCAGCCGGTGACTCGATCACTATCCAGCGGCTAGGTGAACACAATGAGCGGTAAAACCTTGCGCAGCAGCCTGACCCTGGTGCTCTCGGCGATGATCCTCGCCGGTTGCGCCAGTTACAGCGGCTTGGACACCGAAGGCAAAAGCCTCGATGCGAAAACCCTGAAGGCCGGGCAATCCCTCACTGGCGTGACCTTGTCGCCGGCGGCCTGGCCGAAAAGCGACTGGTGGAAAAGCCTCGGCGACCCACAACTCGACGGTCTGATCCGCGAAGCCCTGCACGACAGTCCGGACATGCAAATCGCCGAAGCCCGCGCCCACCAAGCCAGTGCCGCCGCATATGCCGCCGACGCTGCGCGGATGCCGACCCTCGATGCCAGCGCCGGCGTCAGTCGTTCGCGGCTGGCCAAAGATCAAGACCCGTCGGGTAAGGGCGACACCTACGCCACCGTGCGTAACATCAGCGCCAGTTTCAATTACAACTTCGACCTCTGGGGCGGTCAGCGTGACGCTTGGGAAGCCGCACTGGGCCAGGCCCGCGCCGCCGAAGTCGATCAGCAAGCCGCGCAGTTGACCTTGTCCGCCGACGTCGCTCGCGCCTACAGCGATCTGGGGCAGGCGCACATCGTTTATGACTTGTCCAATGACGACCTCAAGCGCACCAAACAAATGCTTGATCTGAGTCAGCGTCGTTTGAATTCCGGGATCGACAGTCAGTACCAGTTCCAGCAGACCGAAAGCCTGGAAGCCAGCTCCGAAGCGAGCCTGATCGACGCCGAAAAACAGCTGAACAGCGCCAAAATTGCATTGGCCGTACTGCTCGGCAAAGGTCCGGACCGCGGCAACGAAATCACCCGGCCGAAAATCCTTCAGGCCAGCGCCGTGGCCTTGCCGTCGGTGCTGCCGGCCGAGTTGCTCGGTCGTCGCCCGGATCTGGTCGCGGCACGCTGGCGGGTTGAGGCGGCGAGCAAGAACATTGCCGCAAGCAAAACCCAGTTCTATCCCAACCTGAACCTTACGGCCGCTGCCGGTGCCGAATCCTTATTGGGTGACGCAATGTTCGGTTCGGCCAGTCGTTTCTTCAATATCGCGCCGACGATTTCGGTGCCGATTTTCGACGGTGGCCGCCTGCGCGCCAACCTCGATTCCCGCGACGCCGACTATGACCTGGCGGTGGCGCAGTACAACAAGAGTCTGGTCAAGGCGCTGGGGGATGTCAGCGACACCATCAACCAGTTGCGCGATATCGGCCGGCAGATTGGTGCCCAGCAGCACGCCACCGAGATCGCCCAGGACTCTTACAACACCGTGGTCCAGCGCTACGGTTCCGGCATCGGCAATTACCTGGATGTGCTCAGCATCGAACAGCAATTGCTCCAGGCCCAGCGTCAACTGGCGAACCTGAATGCCGAGCAGATCGACCTGTCGATCCAACTGATGCAGGCGCTGGGTGGCGGTTTCCAGAGTGAAACCATCGCCTCGGCCAATCCAGCTCCAGCCAAGCTGAACAACTAATTCAAGGTATCTGTCATGGCCACTGCCGAAACGACTTCTGCTCCAACTAACAAAGCGCCTGAAAACGCCCCGGACACCAGCAACCCGCGCAAACGCAAAATCATGCTGACGGTGCTGGCGATTCTGGTGATCCTCGCCGGTGTCGGCGTCTGGGCCTATCACGAGCTCTACGGTCGCTGGAACGAAAGCACCGACGACGCCTACGTGAACGGCAACGTGGTGGAAATCACCCCGCTGGTCACCGGTACCGTGGTGAGCATCGGTGCCGATGATGGCGATCTGGTCCACGAAGGCCAGGTGCTGGTCAACTTTGACCCGAACGATGCTGAAGTCGGTCTGCAAAGTGCCCAGGCCAACCTGGCTCGCACCGTGCGTCAGGTTCGCGGCTTGTACAGCAATGTCGACGGCATGAAAGCCCAGGTCAACGCCCAGCAGGCTAACGTGCAAAAAGCCCAGGACAACTTCAATCGCCGGAAAAACCTCGCCGCTGGCGGCGCGATTTCCCAGGAAGAACTGTCCCACGCTCGCGACGACCTGACCTCGGCGCAAAACGCCCTGGCCAATGCCCAGCAGCAGCTCAAGACCACCAGCGCGCTGGTCGATGACACCGTCGTGTCGTCGCACCCGGATGTGATGTCCGCCGCCGCGCAAGTGCGTCAGGCTTACCTGAATAATTCCCGCAGTACCTTGATCGCGCCGGTCACCGGTTATGTGGCCAAACGCTCGGTGCAACTGGGTCAACGGGTTCAGCCGGGTACGGCGCTGATGGCGGTAATTCCACTGGATCAACTGTGGATCGACGCCAACTTCAAGGAAACCCAACTGCGTGACATGCGCATCGGCCAACCGGTGGACATCGAAGCTGACCTGTACGGCAGCGATGTGAAGTTCAGCGGCACCATCGACAGCCTCGGCGCCGGGACCGGCAGCGCGTTCGCCTTGTTGCCAGCGCAGAACGCCACCGGTAACTGGATCAAGATCGTCCAACGCGTACCGGTGCGGATTCACGTCAACGCCGAAGAGCTGGCTAAACACCCGTTGCGCGTTGGTCTGTCGACTCAGGTCGATGTGAACCTGCACGACCAGAGCGGTCCGGTACTGGCGCAACAGCCGCCACAAAAGGCTTCGTTCAGCACCAACGTGTATGACCGTCAGTTGACCGAAGCCGACGCGATGATCACCCAGTTGATCCATGACAACAGCGCTGCGGTCAGCAAGACCGCGCAACGCTGATTCGCCAATCCCTCAGCGGCGCCGGTTAAACGGCGCCGCGCACGCCAAGTTACATAGGATTCGCGATGAGCAATAACGCGTCTTTCACGCCGCCCAGCCTGCTGCTCAGCACCATTGGCCTGTCGCTGGCGACCTTCATGCAAGTGCTCGACACCACCATTGCCAACGTGGCCTTGCCGACGATTTCCGGCAACCTGGGCGTGAGTTCGGAGCAGGGCACTTGGGTCATCACATCGTTTGCGGTCAGTAACGCCATTGCGTTGCCACTGACTGGCTGGCTGAGCCGGCGTTTCGGTGAGGTGAAGCTGTTTCTCTGGGCCACGATTCTGTTTGTACTGGCCTCGTTTCTTTGCGGTATCTCGACGTCGATGCCGGAATTGATCGGTTTCCGCGTACTTCAAGGCTTGGTGGCCGGGCCGTTGTACCCGATGACGCAGACGCTGTTGATTGCGGTGTATCCCCCAGCGAGGCGCGGCATGGCCCTGGCGTTGCTGGCGATGGTCACGGTGGTGGCGCCGATTGCCGGCCCGATCCTTGGCGGTTGGATTACCGACAGCTATAGCTGGCCGTGGATCTTCTTTATCAACGTGCCGATCGGGATCTTCGCGGTGATGGTGGTGCGCTCGCAGCTCAAGGCGCGTCCGGTGGAAACCAGCCGTCAGCCGATGGACTACGTTGGTTTGATCACGTTGATCATAGGGGTCGGCGCGTTGCAGGTGATCCTCGATAAAGGCAACGACCTGGACTGGTTCGAATCGAACTTCATCATCATTGGAGCGGCGATTTCGGTGATTGCCCTGGCGGTGTTTATCATCTGGGAAATGACCGACCAACATCCTGTGGTGAATCTGCGGCTGTTTGCTTACCGCAATTTCCGTATCGGCACCATTGTGTTGGTGTTGGGTTACGCCGGGTTCTTCGGTATCAACCTGATCCTGCCGCAATGGCTGCAAACCCAGATGGGCTACACCGCCACTTGGGCCGGTCTGGCGGTAGCGCCCATCGGGATTCTACCGGTGCTGATGTCGCCGTTTGTCGGCAAGTACGCGAACAAGTTCGACCTGCGACTGTTGGCCGGCCTGGCGTTCCTGGCGATTGGCCTGAGCTGCTTTATGCGCGCCGGGTTTACCAACGAGGTCGACTTCCAGCACATCGCGTTGGTGCAACTGTTCATGGGCATTGGCGTGGCGCTGTTCTTTATGCCGACCTTGAGCATTTTGATGTCGGACTTGCCGCCGAGCCAGATCGCCGATGGCGCGGGCCTGGCGACGTTCTTGCGGACATTGGGCGGTAGCTTCGCGGCGTCGTTGACCACCTGGATCTGGATTCGCCGGGCGGACCAGCATCACGCGTACTTGAGTGAAAGCATCACCTCCTATGACCAACCGACCCGGGATGCCTTGAACACACTGGGCGGGGCGGGTACCCCGGCGTATGCGCAACTCGATCAAGTGCTGACCAGTCAGGCGTACATGCTCTCCACCGTGGATTACTTCACGTTGCTGGGCTGGGGCTTTATGGGGTTGATTCTGATCGTGTGGCTGGCGAAACCGCCGTTTGCCGCGAAGGCAGGTCCGGCGGCTTCCGGGCACTAAGGTCAAAAAACCCTCACCCTAACCCTCTCCCAGAGGGAGAGGGGACTGACCGCGGTGGATGTTCGAGATACATCGACCTGACAGACTTCAGTCGAACTCAGGTCTTGAAAGGCATGAAGATCGGCTCCCTTTCCCCTCGCCCCCCTGGGGGAGAGGGCTGGACCGCGGTGGATGTTCGGGATACATCGACCTGACAGACTTCAGTCGAAATCAGGTCTTGAAAGGCATAAAGATCGGCTCCCTTTCCCCTCGCCACCCTGGGGGAGAGGGGACTGACCGCGGTGGATGTTCGAGATACATCGACCTGACAGACTTCAGTCGAACTCAGGTCTTGAAAGGCATAAAGATCGGCTCCCTTTTCCCTCGCCCCCTGGGGGAGAGGGCTGGACTGACCGCGGTGGATGTTCGGGATACATCGACCTGACAGACTTCAGTCGAACTCAGGTCTTGAAAGGCATGAAGATCGGCTCCCTTTCCCCTCGCCCCCTGGGGGAGAGGGCTGGACTGACCGCGGTGGATGTTCGAGATACATCGACCTGACAGACTTCAGTCGAACTCAGGTCTTGAAAGGCATGAAGATCGGCTGCCTTTCCCCCTCGCCCCCTTGGGGGAGAGGGCTGGGGTGAGGGGGTAAAGCATTTAGCCGTGCGACAAACCCAGTGGCGGCGCAAAATCAAACGGCGCTAACGCAAACCCGTTCTCATCCACCTGCAACGCCCAGCCCTGACGATCCCAATCCCCCAGCACGATGCGTTTGGCCGCTTGCTCGCCAATCTGCAACTTGTGAATCGCCGGGCGATGGGTGTGCCCATGAATCAGGGTTTTCACGGCAAATGCCTGCATGATGCGCGGCACTTCGTCCGGCGTCACATCGACAATGTCGTTAGCCTTCATCCGCGTCTGCGCACGGCTTTCGCTGCGCAGCTTGCGCGCCAGTTTATGCCGGGTGCTCAACGGCAGATGCCGGAGGATGAACAGGGTGATGGGGTTGCGCAGGTAGCGCCGCAGCTTCATGTAGCCAACGTCGCGGGTGCAGAGGCTGTCGCCGTGCATCAATAGCACCGGCTCGCCGTAAAACTGCACGACACTCGGGTCCTTCAGCAGCGTACAGCCGGCTTCTTTGCAGAACGCCTTGCCGAGCAGGAAGTCACGATTGCCGTGCATCAGAAAAATGGCCGTGCCGCTGTCGCTAAGATTGCGCAGGGCCTGGCAGATGGAGCGCTGGAACGGCGTCATGGCATCGTCGCCAATCCACGCCTCGAAAAAGTCGCCGAGGATGTACAGCGCACTCGCTGTCCGGGCGCGTCCGGCGAGCAAATCCAGAAACGCCCGGGTTATGTCCGGGCGCTCCTCTTCCAGATGCAAGTCTGAAATCAGCAATATCACTCAATGATCTCGGCTTTCTCGATGATCACGTCGTCTGCTGGTACGTCCTGATGGCCGGACTTGGAAGTGGTGCTCACGCCTTTGATCTTGTCGACGACGTCGGTGCCGGCAACAACTTTGGCGAATACCGCGTAGCCCCAGCCCTGAGTGGTCTTGGCGCTGTGGTTCAGGAAGCTGTTGTCAGCCACGTTGATGAAGAACTGGGCGGAAGCCGAATGCGGCTCCATGGTGCGCGCCATGGCCACGGTGTACTTCTCGTTCGGCAGGCCGTTGTCAGCTTCGTTCTGGATGCTTGGGCGCTTGTCTTTCTTTTCTTTCATGCCTGGCTCGAAACCGCCGCCCTGGATCATGAAGTTACCGATCACACGGTGGAAAACGGTGTTTTCGTAGTGGCCGGCCTTGACGTATTCGATGAAGTTGGCAACGGTCAGCGGTGCCTTTTCAGCGTTCAATTCCAGGACGATGTCGCCATGGTTGGTGGTCAGTTTGACTTGGGTCATGATCGGGGACTCTTTATAAAAGAAGCATTTTAATGAATTCGTGGGTTTCGGGGCGTTTGAGCCCTCAACCGGTTTGGCCAGCAACAGCCAAGGTGCGCAGTTTAGCGCGACAGGCGCGAATTTCGAGGCTGTTTTTCAAAACAGGTGGATTAAACACACCTGATTTAGGGCCTGCTCTGTCAGCAGCTTGACAGCATCGGCTATGATAGCGGCTTTGTTTTGTCAGGCCTTTAGTTCCGGCCGCGCACTCGTACGTTCAAGGATCCTATGAGCAAGCCCACTGTCGACCCTACCTCGAATTCCAAGACTGGCCCTGCTGTGCCGGTCAATTTCCTGCGCCCGATCATCCAGGCGGACCTGGACTCGGGTAAGCACACGCAGATCGTCACCCGTTTCCCGCCTGAGCCCAACGGCTACCTGCACATTGGTCACGCCAAGTCGATTTGCGTGAACTTCGGCCTGGCCCAGGAATTTGGCGGCGTCACGCACCTGCGTTTCGACGACACCAACCCGGCCAAGGAAGACCAGGAATACATCGACGCGATCGAAAGCGACATCAAATGGCTGGGCTTTGAATGGTCCGGCGAAGTGCGCTACGCCTCGCAGTATTTCGACCAGTTGCACGACTGGGCCGTCGAGCTGATCAAGGCCGGCAAGGCCTACGTTGATGACCTGAGCCCGGAGCAAGCCAAGGAATACCGTGGCAGCCTGACCGAGCCGGGCAAAAACAGCCCGTTCCGTGACCGTTCCGTGGAAGAAAACCTCGACTGGTTCGCCCGCATGAAGGCCGGCGAATTCCAGGACGGCGCACGTGTACTGCGGGCCAAGATCGACATGGCCTCGCCGAACATGAACCTGCGCGATCCGATCATGTATCGCATCCGTCACGCTCACCATCACCAGACCGGTGACAAGTGGTGCATCTACCCGAACTACGACTTCACACACGGTCAGTCGGACGCCATCGAAGGCATCACTCACTCGATCTGCACCCTGGAGTTCGAAAGCCATCGTCCGCTGTACGAGTGGTTCCTGGACGCTCTGCCAGTGCCGGCGCACCCGCGTCAGTACGAGTTCAGCCGCCTGAACCTGAACTACACGATCACCAGCAAGCGCAAGCTCAAGCAACTGGTCGATGAAAAGCACGTGTTCGGCTGGGACGATCCGCGCATGTCCACGCTGTCGGGTTTCCGCCGCCGTGGCTACACGCCGAAATCGATCCGCAACTTCTGCGACATGGTCGGTACCAACCGTTCTGACGGCGTCGTCGATTTCGGCATGCTCGAGTTCAGCATCCGTCAGGATCTGGACCAGAACGCTCCGCGCGCCATGTGCGTGCTGCGTCCGTTGAAGGTGGTGATTACCAACTACCCGGAAGACCAGGTCGAGAACCTCGAACTGCCGCGTCATCCGCAGAAAGAAGAACTGGGCGTGCGCAAGCTGCCGTTCGCCCGTGAGATCTACATCGACCGTGAAGACTTCATGGAAGAGCCGCCAAAAGGCTACAAGCGCCTGGAACCGAACGGCGAAGTGCGTCTGCGCGGCAGCTACGTGATCCGTGCCGACGAAGCGATCAAGGACGCCGATGGCAACATCGTCGAACTGCGTTGCTCCTACGACCCGGAAACACTGGGCAAGAACCCTGAAGGTCGCAAGGTCAAAGGCGTGGTGCACTGGGTGCCGGCGGCTGCCAGCGTCGAGTGCGAAGTGCGTCTGTACGATCGTCTGTTCCGCTCGGCCAACCCTGAGAAGGCCGAAGACAGCGCCAGTTTCCTGGACAACATCAACCCTGACTCGCTGCAAGTTCTCACTGGTTGTCGTGCTGAGCCTTCGCTGGGCAATGCACAGCCGGAAGACCGTTTCCAGTTCGAGCGCGAAGGCTACTTCTGCGCGGATATCAAGGACTCGAAACCAGGTCATCCGGTCTTCAACCGTACCGTGACCTTGCGTGATTCGTGGGGCCAGTGATTCAAGGAACATAAAGTGCTTACGATCTACAACACGCTCACCAAGAGCAAAGAAGTCTTCAAACCGCTGGATGGCAACAATGTGCGCATGTACGTCTGCGGGATGACCGTGTACGACTACTGCCACATTGGCCATGGCCGCAGCATGGTCGCGTTTGACCTGGTGACCCGCTGGTTGCGGTTCAGCGGCTATAACCTGACCTACGTGCGCAACATCACCGACATCGAAGACAAGATCATCAATCGGGCCAAGGAGAACGGCGAGCCGTTCGACGTGCTGACCGAGCGCATGATCACTGCGATGCACGAGGACGAGGCGCGCCTCAACATCCTCAAACCGGACATGGAACCGCGGGCCACCGACCACATCGCTGGCATGCAGACCATGATCCAGACCCTGATCGACAAGGGTTACGCCTACGCACCGGGCAATGGCGACGTGTACTACCGCGTCGCCAAGTTCATGGGCTACGGCAAGCTGTCGCGCAAAAAGATTGAAGACCTGCGCATCGGTGCGCGGATCGAAGTCGACGAGTCCAAGCAGGATCCGCTGGACTTCGTGCTGTGGAAAGGCGCCAAGCCGGGCGAACCGAGCTGGCCATCGCCGTGGGGCGACGGTCGTCCGGGCTGGCACATCGAGTGCTCGGTGATGTCGACCTGCTGCCTCGGCGAGACTTTCGACATTCATGGCGGCGGCAGCGACCTCGAGTTCCCGCACCATGAAAACGAAATCGCCCAGAGCGAAGCGGCGACCGGCAAGACCTACGCCAACGCGTGGATGCATTGCGGCATGATTCGCATCAATGGCGAGAAGATGTCCAAGTCCTTGAACAACTTCTTCACCATTCGCGATGTGCTGGAAAAGTACCACCCGGAAGTCGTGCGTTACCTGCTGGTGTCGAGCCACTACCGCAGCGCGATCAACTACTCGGAAGACAACCTCAAGGACGCCAAAGGCGCACTCGAGCGTTTCTACCACGCGTTGAAAGGCCTGCCGAGCGTGGAGCCGGTTGGCGGCGAAGCCTTTGTCGAGCGCTTCACTCAGGTGATGAACGACGACTTCGGCACGCCGGAAGCCTGCGCGGTGTTGTTCGAGATGGTTCGCGAGATCAACCGTCTGCGCGAGAGTGATCTCAATGCAGCGGCGGGCCTGGCGGCACGCTTGAAAGAACTGGCCAGCGTGCTGGGTGTATTGCAGCTCGAAGCCGATGACTTCTTGCAGGCCGGCGCTGAAGGCCGGGTTGATGCGGCGCAAGTGGATGTGCTGATTGCTGCGCGTCTGGCCGCTCGTGCTGGCAAAGACTGGGCCGAATCCGACCGCATCCGCGACCAGCTCACCGCCATGGGCGTGGTGCTGGAAGACGGCAAGGGCGGCACGACCTGGCGTCTGGCTGACTGATTGCTTTATTCGTTACAAACAAAAACCCGCCTTGTGCGGGTTTTTGTTTGGCTGCGAGAAGAGCCCCTCACCCTAACCCTCTCCCAGTGGGAGAGGGGACTGAATGGGGGATATTCAAGAAATTCGCCGACCTGAAAGATTGTTTCCGAATCCATAATCGACGCAATCTCTCCGATCGATGTACAACGCCAGACACCTCGGTCGGCCTCTTCTCCCTCCGGGAGAGGGGATTGAATGGGGGATATTCAAGAAATTCGCCGACCTGAAAGATTGTTTCCGAATCCATAATCGACGCAATCTCTCCGGTCGATGTACAACGCCAGACCCCTCGGTCGGCCTCTTCTCCCTCTGGGAGAGGGGATTGAATGGGGGATATTCAAGAAATACGCCGACCTGAAAGATTGTTTCCGAATCCATAATCGACGCAATCTCTCCGGTCGATGTACAACGCCAGACACCTCGGTCGGCCTCTTCTCCCTCCGGGAGAGGGGACTGAATGGGGGATATTCAAGAAATACGCCGACCTGAAAGATTGTTTCCGAATCCATAATCGACGCAATCTCTCCGGCCGATGTACAACGCCAGACACCTCGGTCGGCCTCTTCTCCCTCTGGGAGAGGGGACTGAATGGGGGATCTTCAAGAAATACGCCGACCTGAAAGATTTTTTCCGAATCCACAATCGACGCAATCTCTCAGGTCGATGTACAACGCCAGACACCTCGGTCGGCCTAGAGGGGATTGAATGGGGGATATTCAAGAATACGCCGACCTGAAAGATTGTTTCCGAATCCATAATCGACGCAATCTCTCAGGTCGATGTACAACGCCAGACACCTCGGTCGGCTCCTTCTCCCTCTGGGAGAGGGCTGGGGTGAGGGGATCTTTTCGGGGTTGCTTTTGGTGTCCGCGTAGGTCTTGATGTCTGACGCGGCAGCGGGATGCTGCTCAGCGACGAATCAAGGGAGGAATCATGGCTAATCACTACCGCGAGCTTCTAACAACACCCGGCGCCACGGGGTTAGTGCTCGCGAGTTCCATTGCCCGATTGCCGCAAGCAATGATCGGCATTGGCATCATCACCATGCTGGTGGAGCAAACCGGTGTCTACTGGCTGGCAGGCGCAGTCGCCGGTATGTTTACCCTGGCCAATGCATTGCTTGGCCCGCGCATTTCGAAACTTGTTGATCAGCGTGGTCAGAGTCGAGTGCTACCCGTGGTGACGGCATTCAGCATCGTCATGTTGCTGGCGTTGATCTTCGCCGTTCACTTGAGAGCGCCCGCCGCGTTGTTTTTGTTCTTGCGGCACTGGCGGGGACGATGCCGAGCATGCCGTCGATGATCCGCGCACGCTGGACGCAATTGTTTCGTGGCAAGCCGCAACTGCACACGGCGTTCTCGCTGGATACGGTTCTGACCGAACTCGCCTACATCATCGGCCCGCCACTGGCGATCGGCTTGAGCGTGAGCTTTTTCGCCGAGGCCGGGCCGTTGGTGGCGGTGGCGCTGCTGGCTGTCGGGGTGACAGCGTTTCTCCTGCAGCGCCAGACTGAACCTAAAGTTGTCGTGGGCCATACCCGCAATACCGGCTCAACCCTGCTGATTCCCGGCGTTCGCACGATTGTCCTCGCGCTGTTGGCGATGGGTGTCATCGGTGGAGCGATCGATGTGGCGGTCGTGGCCTTCGCCAATGCTCAAGGCTGGCCAGCGTCTGCCACCTTCATCCTCGCCGCCTATGCGTTCGGTTCACTGGTGGCCGGCCTGACGTTCGGTGCGTTGAGGGTTTCGCTGGCGATCGAAAAACAGTTCCTGATCGGGATATTGGTCACGGCGTTCACCGGCGTTTTGCCGATTTTTGCAGCGGACGTTTATGTCCTGTCAGCGACGCTGTTTATCGCCGGCATTTCGTTTGCGCCAACGATGGTCGTGGTCATGAAGCTGGGGACGATCATCATCCCGCCGTCGCGGATCACCGAAGGGCTGACGTGGATGACCACTGGCATCAGCATTGGCGTTGCGCTCGGGGGCATGCTGGCGGGGGTGGTTATTGATGCTTTTGGTGCACGAGCAGGGTTCGGCGTGGCGATTGGCGCGGGGGTGATGATGATTGGGGTTGTGCTGATTGGGCTGCGCACATTGGCGGCTGTTTCAAGTGCGCGTGTTGAGTCGGTCTTTTCGCCCTCACTGTAGAGACCGGTACATCCTTTACACATTAGACCGGGGACATCGTTTACACCTTTTCCAGGCTTGCTACGCGTTTAGCGCCGCGTTCAAGCCTGCCTAAACAGAAGGTGCAAAGGTACAACTCCCACACATCATCAGCCACCTCCTTCAGCGCGATCTCTTCGCCGATCAGTGCCTCTCCCAGAAAAATCAGCTGTCCTTTCCATTTGAACTCTCCGTTCGAACGAACCTTACGCACTTCAACGTCAGTGCCGTATTCAACCGCTGGCAGGTAACCGGGGTAGGGTCGTAACGACGGGCTATACACCGAAGCAGGTGGCTTCATGTCCAACGCGGTGTGCGGTCGAACCTGATTGAAGTCCTGGATGAAATCCTCAAAGGCCAATTGCTGGCGCACAAGATTTTCCGCAGGTGTTCGTAATACCGCTGCTTTCAGCGTTCGGTGCATCCGTTCGTGCCGGCCATTTTGGTCGGGACGGCCAGGCGTAATTGTCTCGACGTGGATTCCGTGCCTGATGAACCACACCGACAACTTCGACAAACGCGCCAAACCCGTTGATGCGAAGGGAGCGCCATTGTCCGTGCGAATCACATCCGGCAACCCAAACTCCCGGAAGGCCCACTCGAAGCCCTGCCGCGTCGGCTCCCCATGCGTGCTGGGCAATGCCCGGCAAAGCAGCAGATAGCGACTCATCTGGTCGGTAATGGTCAGCGGATAGCACCAATTGCCATCCTGCATTTTGAATTGCCCTTTGTAATCGGCACACCAGGTCTGATTGGGTTGATCGACCGGACGCAAATGCGTCGGAGCGCGTGGGCGCACGGGATAGGGGCGCCGCGCGGTGACCAGACCAGCCTTCTTCAACCATATCCCGGCGGTACTCGCGGCCGGCCAGTGGATATCCGGATCGGAGACGCGTAGACGATCAATGATCTGCTTCGGCCCCCGATCGGGATGCTCGTTTTTCTTGGTCAGCAGCGTGGCTATGATTTCGTCGGGAGTCTGATGAGGGCAATTCAATGGCTTACGCGATTGCTCTTTCAAGCCATCCACGCCCAGCGCTGCATACCGTTCCAGCCACTTGTCGATGGTTGGACGGCTGACGCCATAGCGCCGACTTAATTGGCTTTTGGTGTAACTGCCGCCAAGCCAGTCGCTGACTAACTTCACTCGTTGATCCATTGGGGATTCTTGATTCCAGGGCATGGTCAGCACCTCCTGACCATGATTGATACCTGTAAACCATGTCCCCGGTCTCAAACGTAAAGGATGTACCCGGTCTTTACCCACCCTAGCCCTCTCCCCCAGGAGAGGGGACTGAATGGGGGATGCTCATGAGATACGCCGACTTGAACGTGATGCGTTGAATCCATAATCGACTGGTTGTTTCAGGTCGATGTGCGGCGCCAGACACCTCGGTCGGCTCCCTCTCCAGGAGGAAAGGGCTGGGCGGGCGGCGTTCCGATGAGGGGAAGGGGTTCACTCAACCTTCAATCTGCCGCAGCCGCTTATAAAGTGTATTGCGACTAACGCCCAGCCTTCTGGCCAAATGCGAGATATTCCCCCCGGCCGCCTTCAACTCCCGGTTCAACGCTTCAACATCATTCAAATCCAATCCCAGCGGCGGTGCGCTCTCAACCGGCTCCATTTCCAGATCAACAAAAAAATCATCGGGCAAATGCTCCGGCCGCACCGGTTGCTCCTCGGCCATGGCCAATGCCACCTGCATCACACTGCTGACCTGACGCAAATTCCCCGGCCACGGATGTCTTTCAAATAACGCCAACACTTCGTGGCTCAGCCCCGCCCATTGCGTCGGCTCACGGTGTTGTTCCCAGAGTCGTTTAAACAAAGCCTGTTTATCACTGCGTTCTCTGAGCGGCGGCAACTCCAATGTCAGCCCGCCGATGCGGTAATACAAATCCTCACGAAACCGCCCCAACTGCACTTGTTCACGCAGAGAGCGGTTGGTCGCCGAGATAATCCGCAAATCCACCGCAAACAACTCACTGCTGCCCACCGGTTGCACGCAGCGCTCCTGCAACACGCGCAACAAGCGCGCCTGGGTTGGCAGCGGCATGTCGCCGATTTCATCGAGGAACAATGTTCCTTTGTCAGCCTTGCGAATCAGCCCGATGCTGCCTTTCTGGTTGGCGCCGGTGAACGCGCCTTTCTCGTAACCAAACAGCTCGGACTCCACCAGTTCGGCGGGAATCGCTGCGCAGTTGACGGCGATGAATGCCTGTTTGCTGCGCGAACTCGCTTGGTGCAAGGCTTTGACGAAGACTTCCTTGCCGACGCCGGTTTCACCGTGGATCAGCAGCGGGATGTCTTTCTCCAACAAGCGCTCGGCCTGGCGCACGGCTTTTTCTACGCGACTGTCGCCGAAGTGCAAGCTGTTGAGGCTGATCGCGCTGGGTGCGGCGGGTTTCGGCTCAGTGACAAACAGCCGCGGCTGAATCGGCGCCTGTTTCGGCCGCTTCAGCAAACATTGAAAACGGTTGCGCCCGGACGTCTGCAAGGCAAATGGCAAGTCATCCGGCTGATTGATCAATTCCAGAAGCGACACGTTGAACAGGCTCTCGACACTGACCCGCGACAAACGCACACCGAGCAGATTGTCCGCGCGGCGATTGGCTGACAGCACCTGGCCGCTCTCATCAAAAATCAGCAAACCCGCCCACTGGCTGTCGAGGTTGTTCAACCCGGTATTGAACGTCAGTTGAAAGTGCTGACCGTGAAACAGATTGAGGATCAGCCGGTTCTCCACGGTCTGGCTCATCATCTTGACCATGCCCAACGTGTGCGAGGGCGGCAAGTAGCTGTCGCTGGAGACATCGAGCACCGCAATGACCTTGCGCTCGGCATCGAAAATCGGCGCGGCGGAACCGGTCATGAAGCGGTTGGCCTTGAGAAAGTGTTCATCGTGTTCGATATGCACTGCCTGCTCGCAAGCCAGCGCGGTGCCGATGGCATTGGTGCCGCTGGAGCGCTCCATCCAGCTCGCCCCGGCCTGAAAGCCGCGAGCCAGATTCGGTTCGATAAAGCGTTGCGTGCCCCACGACGTCAGCACCTGGCCCTGGTTGTCGGCGAGCATGATCAGGCAATTGGAGTTGCTGAGGATGTTTTCGTAGTAGGGCAGCACTTCCTGGTGAGTGGTCTGCACCAGAGAGTGATGGCGGTCGAGCAGATGGGCAATGCCGGCGCTGGGCAACTGATCGAAAGCCGGGGTGCTTTGGTGCTCAAGACCGAACGCGCGGCAGCGTTGCCAGGAAGTCTGGACGATCGCGTCGTGGGACAACGGCGGGGCAGGTGCGGCCATGGCAGTGGGCCTCTGATGCAGCGATTTTTATTGTTGTTATGAACCCAAATCCTGAACACAACACAGATCAACTGTGGGAGCGGGCTTGCTCGCGAAAGCGGTCTATCAGTCAACATTTGCGTTGAGTGTTATTCCGTCATCGCGAGCAAGCTCGCTCCCACAGGGGATCTATTTCGCATTCAGGATCGGGCAAAAGGCGTTCATAGAGTGTTGTTCACTATTGTTCATTGTCAATCGCCCGACTGTTCAAATGTGTTCAGCAATGAATGCTCAATCACCGCGCTTTCAACGATTTTCACGACAAATCAACCACTTGCCATTTCTGGCACGAAACTCGCTCCCGTGTACAGGTCGCTTGACTCCAATAATAAAAAGGCCGAGCCATGTCACTCACTCTGGAGCACGTCAGCCGCACCGTCGAGGGCCAGACCTGGATCGACGATGCCTGCCTGAAATTCGAACCCGGTTCTTTCAATGTTTTGCTCGGTCGTACGCTGTCCGGCAAGACCAGTCTCATGCGTTTGATGGCCGGTCTGGACAAGCCCGACAGCGGCCGCATCCTGATGAACGGCGTCGACGTCACTCAGCGCCCGGTGCGTCTGCGCAACGTGTCGATGGTCTATCAGCAGTTCATCAATTACCCGACCATGACCGTATTCGAGAACATCGCCTCGCCACTGCGTCAGGCCGGGATCGGCAAAGAGATCATCCATAGCAAAGTGCAGGAAACCGCGAAGATGCTGCGCATCGAGAAGTTTCTGCAACGCTATCCGCTGGAGCTTTCGGGCGGCCAGCAGCAGCGCACGGCGATGGCTCGCGCATTGGTCAAGGATGCCGAGTTGATCCTGTTCGACGAGCCGCTGGTCAACCTCGATTACAAACTGCGCGAAGAGCTGCGGCAGGAAATGCGCGAACTGTTCAAGGCGCGCCATACCATCGCGATCTACGCCACCACCGAGCCCAACGAAGCGTTGGCGCTGGGCGGCACCACGACCATTCTTCACGAAGGTCGGGTGATCCAGAGCGGCGCGTCGACCTCGGTCTATCACCAGCCGCAAACCGTGCTGGCCGCCGAGCTGTTCTCCGAACCGCCGATCAATCTGATGCCCGGTCGCATCGCCGGCAACGAAGTCAGCTTCGCCAACTTCGTCCACTTTCCGTTGAACGTCGATTTGCGTCCGGTGGGCGAGGGTGAGTTTCGATTTGGCGTACGCCCCAGTCATATCTCGCTGGTGCCGAGCAACGATGACGATCTGGAGTTGGCAGTCACCGTTGAAGTCGCCGAGATCAGCGGTTCGGAAACCTTCCTGCATGTGCGCAACGAACATTTCCTGTTGGTACTGCACCTGTCCGGTGTTCACGAATACGACGTCGATGCGCCGATCCGCATTTACATCCCGACCCACAAACTGTTCGTTTTCGATGCGCAGGGCCGCTTGGTGCAAGCCCCGGGCCGACGTGTCGCGAGGGTTGCCTGATGGCCGAAATCCGTTTGCAGCACCTAGCCCACAGCTACAGCAAAACCCCAGGCGGCGCGGAGGATTACGCGATCCGCGAAATGAATCATGTCTGGGAACAGGGCGGTGCCTACGCCTTGCTCGGGCCGTCGGGTTGCGGCAAGTCGACCTTGCTCAACATCATTTCCGGATTGCTCAGCCCCTCGCAAGGTCATGTCTTGTTTGACGGCAAAGCGGTCAATGACCTGACGCCGGAGAAGCGCAACATCGCTCAGGTTTTCCAGTTTCCGGTGGTTTACGACACCATGACCGTGTTCGATAACCTCGCTTTTCCCCTGCGCAATCAGGGCATGGCCGAGGCGAAAGTGCACAGCAAGGTGCAGGAAATTGCCGAAGTCCTCGACCTGCAAAACCTGCTGAGCAAAAAGGCGCGCAACCTCACCGCCGACGAAAAACAGAAAGTCTCCATGGGTCGTGGCCTGGTGCGCGACGACGTCTCGGCGATCCTTTTTGACGAGCCGTTGACGGTGATCGACCCGCACCTGAAGTGGAAACTGCGACGCAAGCTCAAGCAGATCCACGAGCAGTTCAACATCACCATGGTCTACGTCACCCACGATCAACTTGAGGCCTCGACCTTCGCCGACAAGATCGCGGTGATGTACGGCGGGCAGATCGTCCAGTTCGGCACGCCCCGGGAATTGTTCGAGCGGCCAAGCCACACCTTTGTCGGCTACTTCATTGGCAGCCCCGGCATGAACCTGATCGAAGTGCAGCCGCAGCCCGGCGGCGTCGGTTTCGCCTCGACGCACCTGCCGTTGTCCGACGCCATGCAGCGGCATATCGAACACGGTCAGTGGAAAAACCTCAAGGTCGGCATCCGTCCCGAATTTATTCATGTCTGGGACGAGCCGTTTGACGACGCGATGCAGGCACAGGTCGTACACGTCGAAGACCTCGGCACCTACAAGATCATGACCCTCGACCTCGACGGCGCGCCGCTGAAAGTACGCTTGGCGGAAGACAAACCGGTGCCGCAAGGCACGGCGTATATCAGTTTCCCGGCGCAGTGGCTGATGGTTTATGCCGATGAATTCCTCCTTGAAGCCGACAGCAGCGAGGTGCGGCCATGAACAAGGTGCAGAACAACAAGGCCTGGTGGCTGGTGTTGCCGGTGTTTCTGCTGGTGGCGTTCAGTGCGGTGATCCCGATGATGACCGTGGTCAACTATTCGGTGCAGGACATCTTCGACCAGTCCAGCCGCTACTTCGTCGGTGCTGACTGGTACCGGCAAGTGCTGCTCGATCCACGCTTGCACGACTCATTGCTGCGCCAGTTCATCTATTCCGGCTGCGTGTTGCTGATCGAAATCCCGCTGGGCATTGCCGTCGCGCTGACCATGCCGACCAAGGGTCGCTGGTCATCGCTGGTGCTGATCATCCTGGCGATTCCGCTGCTGATCCCGTGGAACGTGGTCGGCACCATTTGGCAGATTTTCGGTCGCGCCGACATTGGTCTGTTGGGGTCGAGCCTCAACGCGATGGGCATCAGCTACAACTACGCGGCGAACACCATGGACGCGTGGGTGACGGTGCTGGTGATGGACGTCTGGCACTGGACTTCACTGGTGGCGCTGTTGTGTTTCTCCGGGTTGCGGGCGATCCCCGACGTCTATTACCAGGCCGCGCGCATAGACAGGGCCTCGGCCTGGGCGGTGTTCCGCCATATTCAATTGCCCAAGCTGAAAAGCGTGCTGTTGATCGCGGTCATGCTGCGCTTCATGGACAGTTTCATGATCTACACCGAGCCATTCGTGCTCACCGGCGGCGGGCCGGGCAACGCCACGACGTTCTTGAGTCAGACGTTGACGCAAATGGCGGTAGGCCAATTCGACCTCGGTCCGGCAGCGGCGTTTTCGCTGGTGTACTTCCTGATCAT
Source organism: Pseudomonas sp. TH15 (assembly GCF_016651105.1). Taxonomy (GTDB): domain Bacteria; phylum Pseudomonadota; class Gammaproteobacteria; order Pseudomonadales; family Pseudomonadaceae; genus Aquipseudomonas. The sequence goes on along the minus strand of NZ_JAEKEL010000001.1, from coordinate 4,953,612 downwards.
CCTGTTGGTGTCCTGGCTGTTCTACACCGCCATGACGCACTCCGACGCCAACCGCTGAGGCCCGGCCATGAGCAAAAGAAAGCTTATCCCGTTGCTGATCTACATCCTGTTCCTGCTGGTGCCGATCTACTGGCTGCTGAACATGTCGTTCAAGAGCAACACGGAAATCCTCGGCGGGTTGACGCTGTTTCCGCAGGATTTCACCTGGCACAACTACAAGGTGATTTTCACCGATCCGAGTTGGTACAACGGTTATCTCAACTCGTTGTATTACGTCAGCCTGAACACTGTGATTTCACTGAGCGTGGCGTTGCCAGCGGCCTATGCGTTTTCGCGTTACCGCTTTCTGGGCGACAAGCACTTGTTCTTCTGGTTGCTGACCAACCGCATGGCGCCGCCCGCGGTGTTTCTGCTGCCGTTCTTCCAGTTGTACTCATCGATTGGCCTGTTTGATACACACATTGCCGTGGCACTGGCGCACTGCCTGTTCAACGTGCCGCTGGCGGTGTGGATTCTCGAAGGCTTCATGTCCGGGGTACCGAAGGAAATCGACGAAACCGCTTACATCGACGGCTACAGTTTTCCCAAGTTTTTCGTGAAGATTTTCATCCCGCTGATTGGTTCCGGCATCGGCGTCACGGCGTTTTTCTGCTTCATGTTTTCCTGGGTGGAGCTGCTGCTGGCGCGCACGTTGACCTCGGTAAACGCCAAGCCGATTGCCGCCGTCATGACGCGCACGGTTTCAGCATCGGGCATCGATTGGGGCGTGCTGGCAGCGGCGGGGGTGTTGACCATTCTGCCGGGCATGCTGGTGATCTGGTTTGTTCGCAACCACGTGGCCAAGGGCTTTGCCCTCGGCCGGGTCTGAGGAGCTGATGATGGAATGGATGAGCTGGACGACCCCGACAGCGGGGTTCTTCATCGCCATTGGTCTGCTGCTGGTGGGCATGACCACGTGGGAATTGCGCTCGCCGAGCATTTTGCGGCGAGGTCTTCTACCGATTGCCACCACCCGTGGTGATCGCTTGTTTATCGGTCTTCTCGGCAGCGCCTACCTGCATCTGCTGGTAATCGGCGTCACCGACTGGAGCATCTGGGTCGCGTCCGCGTTGTCCCTGGTGTGGCTGTTGGCTGTGATGCGTTGGGGCTAGTCGAATCGCTCGACAACTTGGCTCCACAACTTAAACAGGAGGTCTCTATGTTCGACAAAAACAATAAGCTGCGACATAGCATTTCATTGGCAGCCATGCTCGCACTCAGCGGTTTGAGCGCAGCCGCCTGGGCCGATGCGTACGAAGACGCGGCGAAAAAGTGGATTGGCAGTGAGTTCAAACCGTCGACCCTGACGGCCGATCAGCAACTCGAAGAGTTGAAGTGGTTCATCAAGGCAGCGGAGCCGTTTCGCGGGATGGAAATCAAGGTCGTTTCCGAGACCCTGACCACTCACGAATACGAGTCGAAAGTGCTGGCCAAGGCCTTCACCGAAATCACCGGGATCAAGCTCACCCACGACCTGCTGCAAGAAGGCGACGTGGTCGAGAAAATGCAGACGGTGATGCAGTCCGACAAGAACATCTATGACGGCTGGGTCAACGACTCGGATTTGATCGGCACGCACTTCCGTTACGGCAAGACTGAATCGATCACCGACCTGATGGCCAACGAAGGCAAAAACTTCACCTCGCCGACCCTCGACATCAAGGACTTCATCGGCATCTCGTTCACCACCGCGCCGGACGGCAAGATCTATCAATTGCCTGATCAACAGTTCGCCAACCTCTACTGGTTCCGCGCCGACTGGTTCGAGCGCGCCGATCTGAAAGCCAAGTTCAAGGAAAAGTACGGCTACGAATTGGGCGTGCCGGTGAACTGGTCAGCCTATGAAGACATCGCCAAATTCTTCAGCGAGGACGTCAAGGAAATCGACGGCAAACGCATTTACGGGCACATGGACTACGGCAAGAAAGACCCGTCGCTGGGTTGGCGTTTCACCGATGCCTGGTTCTCCATGGCCGGTGGCGGCGACAAGGGTCTGCCCAACGGTTTGCCGGTGGACGAGTGGGGCATTCGTGTCGAGGATTGCCACCCGGTCGGCTCCAGCGTGACCCGTGGCGGCGACACCAACGGTCCGGCGGCAGTGTTTGCCACGCAGAAATACGTCGATTGGCTCAAGGCTTACGCGCCACCGGAAGCGGCGGGCATGACCTTCTCCGAGTCCGGCCCGGTGCCGTCGCAGGGCAACATTGCTCAGCAGATTTTCTGGTACACCGCGTTCACCGCCGACATGACCAAGCCAGGCCTGCCGGTGATGAACGCCGACGGTACGCCGAAATGGCGCATGGCACCGTCGCCACGCGGGCCGTATTGGGAGCAGGGCATGAAGCTCGGCTATCAGGACGTGGGATCGTGGACGTTCATGAAGTCCACACCTGAGAAACAGAAACTCGCGGCGTGGTTGTACGCGCAGTTCGTCACCTCGAAAACCGTGTCGCTGAAGAAAACCATCGTTGGCCTGACGCCGATTCGCGAGTCGGATATCAACTCGCAGGCGATGACCGATCTGGCGCCGAAACTCGGTGGTCTGGTCGAGTTCTACCGCAGCCCGGCCCGCGTGCAATGGACCCCGACCGGGACCAATGTGCCGGATTATCCGCGTCTGGCGCAGTTGTGGTGGAGCCATATCGCCGAAGCGGCGAGCGGCGAGAAGACTCCGCAACAGGCGTTGGATGGCTTGGCCAAGGATCAGGACGCGATCATGACGCGCCTCGAACGCTCCAAAGCCCAGGCAGTGTGCGCGCCGAAAATGAACCCGGAACGCGATGCGCAATACTGGTTCGATCAACCGGGCGCACCGAAACCGAAACTGGCCAACGAGAAGCCGCAGGGCGAGACCGTGAGCTACAACGAACTGCTCAAGTCGTGGGCGGATGCGCGCAAGTGATATTGGAAATGTGAAAGGCAAACGGCACCGCAAGGTGCCGTTTTTTATGGGGCCCAACCTACCGCCATCGCTTGCAGGCAAGCTCCCACAGGTTCCCGTGGTGCCCACACATCCCGGGTATATCGCAGATCCTGTGGGAGCTGGCTTGCCAGCGATTGCTTTCTGACATTCAACATTGATATCGACTGACCCACCGCCATCGCTGGCAAGCCAGCTCCCACAGGTTCCTGTGGTAGCCCTCAAATTCCGCATGCACCACCAATCACTCCTATAGGTTTCAGCGGTGCTGATAAAACCTGGGAACAGTCGAGATCACTGTGGGAGCTGGCTTGCCAGCGATTGCTTTCTGATATTCAACATTGATATCGACTGACCCACCGCCATCGCTGGCAAGCCAGCTCCCACAGGTTTCTGTGGTGATCACAAATTCCGCATGCACCGCAAATCACTGTAGGAGCGAGCCTGCTCGCGATAGCGGTGTGTCAGACAACAAAGATATCGACTGACCCACCGCATTCGCGAGCAGGCTCACTCCTACAGGTTTCAGCGGTGCTGACCAAACCTGGGAACACCCGAAATCACTGTGGGAGCTGGCTTGCCAGCGATGGGGCCATGGGTGTCGCCGCAGGAAACCCAAGCCTGAACACGGTCATCGCCCCCGGCAAACTTTTAACGTCCGCTACACCCTGATGCAGGCTCATGATCGAACGCACAATCGCCAGACCAAGCCCGGTCCCGCCTTCAGCGCGGGACCGGCTGGTGTCGACCCGATAGAAGCGGTCGAACAAATGCGTCAGATGCTGCGGTTCAATCCCGGCGCCAGGGTTGCCCACCAACAGTGAGGTCTGCGTCGCGCCTTGTTCAATCAGCAACGTCACGGTTTTCCCGCCAGGGCAATGCCGCAAAGCGTTGGACAGCAAATTCGAAATCGCCCGCTGAATCATCAATCGATCCCCGAGCACTGAGGCACTCCCCACCACATTCAAACGAATCTGCTTGTCCTGCGCCGACAGTGAAAACAGATCGACGACTTTCAACGCTTCATCCTCCAGCGCAATGGTCTCGAACGGGACCAGCGCGGCGGGGTGACTGACCTGCGCCAGAAACAGCATGTCCGAGACAATCCGCGTCACGCGGCCCAACTCTTCGGTGCAGGACTCCAGCACCGCTTTGTACTCCTCGGCCGGTCGCTCCCGGGACAGGGTCACCTGAGCCTTGCCCATCAGGTTGGTGATCGGCGAACGCAGTTCGTGGGCCAGGTCATCGGAGAACTGCGACAACTGCTGAACATCGCCGTCGAGGCGGTGCAGCATGAAGTTGATGCCGTGGGCCAGCTCACTGAGTTCCTGGGGCATCTTGACCACCGACAGTCGATGGCTGAGGTCCTGCGCCGAGATCATCGCCGCGACCTTACGAAACTCACGCAACGGCGCAAGGCCACGCTGGACCACGGCCCAGGCGCTGATGCCGATGAGGATCAGCAGCAACGGCAAGGCAATGATCGTCGAGCGCAGGTACGCACTGAGCAAGGCTTGATCGTGGGCGTTATCGATCGATAACAGCACCGGCACGCTGCTGCCATCCTTGAGGCGAATCAGCTTCGACACGGTGAGGAATTTCGCCCCCTCGGCGTCGGTGCTCTCTGAATAAGCCAATTGATCGGTGGTTGCCCGCACGGCTTTCAATTCGACCCGCGGGTCGCTCAATCCGCTGCCTGACTTGAGCAGCGGCGAGCGCTGATTGACGCGGTCGTAAATCGTCAGCGTGAGGTTGTCGTGGCCCATCACCTGATCAAGCAAGATGTGCGGTTTGCCCGTGACTTCGTTGGCGTCAACGTACAACGCGAGGCTGTGTTCGACCTGCTCCATCTTCTTTTCCAGACTGTCTCTGGAAAGCGCATTCAGCTCATGGGACAGTGCGATAAACGCGAGCACCGCTAGCAACACCACCAGCAACGCCCCCAGAATACTCACGGTCAAACCCAGTCGCATCGACAGGCTCGCCGGCTTCATTCCCGGGCCTCCAGCACATAGCCAACGCCGCGCAGGGTATGGATCAACTTGTTGTCGAACGGGTCATCGATCTTCGCTCGCAGGCGCCGGATCGACACCTCGACCACGTTGGTGTCGCAGTCGAAATTCATGTCCCAGACCAGCGAAATAATCTGTGTACGAGAGAGCACCTCGCCTGACTGGCGCATCAGCAGGTGCAGCAACGCGAACTCCTTGGTCGTCAGGTCGATGCGCTGCTCGCCACGAAAGGCCCGGTGGCGGCCCTGATCGAGTTCGAGGTCGGCAACTTTGAGCACTGGCGGCACGGGAATGTGCTCGCTGCGACGCATCAAGGTTCGGACTCGGGCCAGCAGTTCGGGAAACTCGAACGGCTTGACCAGATAGTCATCGGCGCCCAGATCGAGGCCTCGAATTTTATCCGCCAGACGCCCGCGTGCGGTCAGCATCATCACCCGGGTGTTGCTGCTTTGGCGCAGTTGCTCAAGCACACTCCAGCCATCAAGTTGCGGAAGATTGGCATCAAGTATTACCAGGTCGTAGGCCTGTTGGCGGGCCAGATGAAGTCCATCTGCACCATTCGCGGCCCGGTCAACTACATAGCCACTTTCCGTCAGGCCCTGATGCAAGTACTCGGCAGTTTTAAGCTCGTCCTCAACTACAAGGATTCGCATGATCAATCACCACTTTCATTGAATGGAAAAGTAATTAAGGTGACCGGGAAAGTTGTTGTTTTTGTAAGGTCTTCCGGACGTTTTCAATAACGATAAGAAGCCCCTCACCCTAACCCTCTCCCAGCGGGAGAGGGGACTGAACGTGAGATGCTTCAGAACTACACCGACGTGGAGCATCTTTACTGAATCCATAATCGACTTGATTTAACAGGTCGATGGAAAGTATCAGACACCTCGGTCGGCTCCCTCTCCCCCGGGAGAGGGCTGGGGTGAGGGGGACGGCACAATAAAGGTTGAAGCGACTACAGGGTCAACGAGCTAGCGGTGTAAAACAGTACTCTGCGACAGTCGGTCGCAGTGAAAATCGCAGAGTTCTCATTAGTTCGATTCAAGCAAGTGCTGTTCAGCAGATAACTAATGCGCATTTGTTTCCATGTATTGCAGTGACTGTATTCGTACTTCGCATCCTAGAACAAAACAACTTGGCGGAACCGTGGATAACGGATTTGTAATGTTCCAGTCACCTTGTCGATAAGTTCAAAACCCTACCGTGGCGGCATCGAAAAATCCTCAATGAAGGAAGTCTTCCATTGCCCGGTTCAAGACAACTGACGGCGCGATCACGCCTGAAAAAAGCAGCCAGCGGCATTCTGTTGCTGGCCAGTACCAGCCTCGCGAGCGCCTCCACCCTGACCCTCGATCAGGCCCTGCAAACGGCCTTCGCCGGCAACCCGGATCTGGCCGCTGCACAATGGGAAATCGGCATCGCCGAGGGCGACCGCCAACAGGCTGGCCTGATCCCCAATCCCGAAGTCTCGTGGGAGGCTGAAGACACCCGCCGCAACTCGCGCACCACCACGGTGATGCTCAGCCAGCCGATCGAACTGGGCGGCAAACGCGGTGCGCGCATTGACGTCGCCAGCCGTGCGCAGGACGCCGCCGGCATCGAGCTTGAGCGCAAACGCAACGCCTTGCGCGCCGATGTGATTCAGGCGTTCAACAGCGCCCAGACCGCGCAGCAACGCTTGCAGTTGTCGCGCCAATCCATGCAACTGGCCGAACACGGTTTGCGCGTGGCGCAAGGGCGGATCGAGGCCGGCAAGTCTTCCCCGGTCGAGGGCACGCGGGCGCAAGTGCAACTCTCCGAGGTGCGCCTGGAGTTGAGCCGCGCCGAACGCGATCAGGCCAACGCCTATCAGCAATTGGCGCAGGTCATGGGCGCGCCGTTACCGACCTCGACCACGGTGCAAACCGCCACACAAAACCTCATCAACGTGCCGCCGCCAAACCGGCTGCTTGAGCGTCTGAACCAGACCGCCGAACTGCGACTGGCCAAGCTGCAGATCGATCAGCGCGAAGCGTCCCTGGGCCTGGAAAAAGCCCAGCGGATTCCAGACCTCACGGTGAGTGTCGGCAGCCAATACAGCGAGCTGGAGCGCGAGCGGGTCAACGTCGTCGGGCTGTCGATGCCGATCCCGCTGTTCAACCGCAATCAGGGCAACATCCTCGCCGCCGCACGCCGCGCCGATCAGGCCCGCGACCTGCGCAACGCCAGTGAGCTGCGCTTGCGCACGGAAATCCAGACCACCCTGGATCAATGGCTGACCGCCAACACGGAAATCCAGTCGTTCGACCAATCGATCCTGCCGGCGGCGCAAAGCGCCGTCGACACCGCGACCCGTGGTTTTGAGATGGGCAAGTTCAACTTCCTCGACGTGCTCGATGCCCAGCGCACCTTGATCAGCGCCCGCGCCCAATACATCCAGGCGATTGCCGAGGCCACTGACGCCTGGGTGCGCATCGAGCGGATTTTCGGCGACCTCGCCGTCAGCCCTTGAATTTCACTTTTCAAATCACTGCGCGCAGGTTCGGCGCAGAGGAGTTTCCATGGATAAAAAACTGATCGTGGTCGCTGCGGCGACGCTGGCATTGGGCATCGGCATCGGCTCGATGTGGCCGGGCAATGGCGCCATCGACGCGCACGCCGATGAGGCCTCGGAACATGCCGATCACGCGGATCACGCCGAGGAGGGCGCCGCTGCCGAAGGCGAGCATGCCGAGGAAGGGCACATCGAATTGAGTGCCGTGCAGATCGCCTCGGCCGGTATCCAGTTGGCCGAAGCCGAGGCGCGGGACATCAGTCTCTCGTTGCCGTTTCCCGGCGAAATCCGTTTCGACGAAGACCGCACCGCCCACGTGGTGCCGCGTGCGCCGGGTGTGGTCGAGTCGGTGCACGTCAACCTCGGTCAGTCGGTGAAGAAAGGCCAGTTGCTGGCGGTCATCGCCAGCCAGCAGATCTCCGATCAACGCAGCGAACAAGCCGCCGCACAACGGCGTCTGGAGTTGGCGCGTACCACCTACGAACGTGAGAAGAAACTCTGGCAAGACAAAATCTCTGCCGAGCAGGATTTCCTCCAGGCTCGTCAGGCCCTGGAAGAAGCCGAAATCGCCGTGAACAACGCTCGGCAAAAAATCAGCGTGCTCAGCGGCAGTTCGGTGGCCAGCGGCGGTAATCGCTATGAACTGCGGGCGCCGTTCGACGGTGTGGTGGTGGAAAAACACTTGGGGTTGGGGGAGGTCGTCAGCGAAACCACCAATGCTTTCACACTCTCGGATTTGTCGCGGGTGTGGGTGACCTTCGGTGTCTCGCCGAAGGACTTGAACAAGGTGCTGGTGGGCAAATCGGTGACGGTCAGCGCCCCGGAGCTGAACGCCGAAGTCAGCGGAACCGTGGCCTACGTCGGCAGCTTGCTGGGCGAGCAGACCCGCACTGCCACGGTCCGCGTCACCTTGGCCAACCCGCAAGGCGCCTGGCGTCCAGGGTTGTTCGTCACCGCGCGGGTGGACACCGAAACCCGCCAGACGAAGGTCGCCGTGCCGGAAGCCGCGCTGCAAACGGTGGAGGACAAACCCACCGTGTTCGTTCGAACCGATGACGGCTTCAAGGCGCAGCCGGTGGTGATCGGCAGCCGCGCGGCAGGCCTGGTCGAGATCACCGAAGGCCTGGCGCCTGGCGTGCAAGTCGCGACCGCCGGCAGCTTCATTCTCAAATCGGAACTGGGTAAGGCCTCGGCCGAGCACGCTCACTAAAGACGCCCACCGATCCGCCATTGCCACGAGAAGGTCCTCATGTTTGAACGCCTGATTCAATTCTCCATCGAGCAGCGCATCATCGTGTTGCTCGCGGTGCTGCTCATGGCCGGCCTCGGCATCGCCAGCTATCAAAAGCTGCCGATCGACGCGGTGCCCGACATCACCAACGTGCAGGTGCAAATCAATACCGGCGCGGCGGGTTTCTCGCCACTGGAAACCGAGCAGCGCATCACCTTTCCCATCGAAACCGCCATGGCCGGTTTGCCGGCGCTGGAGCAGACCCGTTCGCTGTCGCGTTCGGGGTTGTCGCAAGTCACGGTGATCTTCAAGGAAGGCACCGACCTGTTCTTCGCCCGGCAATTGGTCAATGAGCGATTGCAGGTCGCCAAGGAACAATTGCCCGACGGAGTGGAGGCGGTGATGGGGCCGATTTCGACCGGGTTGGGGGAGATTTTTCTGTGGACAGTCGAGGCCGAGGAGGGCGCGCTCAAAGAGGACGGCAGCCCGTATACGCCGACCGATTTGCGGGTGATCCAGGACTGGATCATTAAGCCGCAACTGCGCAACGTGCCGGGCGTGGCGGAAATCAACACCATTGGCGGCTTTGCCAAGGAATACCAGATTGCGCCCGATCCAAAACGCCTGGCGGCCTACAAGTTGACCCTGACCGACCTGGTGACGGCGCTGGAGCGCAACAACGCCAACGTCGGCGCCGGTTACATCGAGCGCAGCGGCGAGCAGCTGTTGATTCGCGCCCCAGGCCAAGTGGCGACCACCGAGGACATCGCCAACATCGTCATGGCCAATGTCGACGGCACGCCGATCCGGATCAAGAACGTCGCGACCGTGGACATCGGCCGCGAATTGCGCACCGGGGCCGCGACCGAAAACGGCCGTGAAGTGGTGCTCGGCACGGTGTTCATGTTGATCGGCGAGAACAGCCGCACGGTGTCCCAGGCCGTTGCCGCCAAGCTTGAACAAATCAACCGCTCGCTGCCCAAAGGCGTGGTCGCGATCACCGTCTACGACCGCACGCATCTGGTGGACAAGGCAATTGCCACGGTCAAGAAGAACCTGGTGGAAGGGGCGATCCTGGTGATCGCGATTCTGTTCCTGTTCCTGGGCAACATTCGTGCGGCGCTGATCACGGCGATGGTGATTCCGCTGGCCATGCTCTTCACCTTCACCGGCATGTTCACCAACAAAGTCAGCGCCAACCTGATGAGCCTCGGCGCGCTGGACTTCGGCATCATCGTCGACGGCGCGGTGGTGATTGTCGAAAACGCCATCCGGCGGCTGGCCCATGCGCAGCAGCATCACGGGCGCATCCTGACGCGCTCCGAACGCTTTCATGAAGTGTTCGCGGCGGCCAAGGAAGCGCGCCGGCCACTGATTTTCGGCCAGTTGATCATCATGGTCGTGTACCTGCCGATTTTTGCCCTGACCGGCGTCGAAGGGAAAATGTTCCACCCGATGGCGTTTACCGTGGTGATCGCCTTGCTCGGGGCGATGTTGTTGTCGGTGACTTTTGTTCCGGCGGCGATTGCGCTGTTCGTGACTGGCAAGGTCAAGGAAGAAGAGAACGTCATCATGCGTGGCGCCCGTCGGGTCTACGCCCCGGCGTTGGAGTGGGTTATGGGCCATCGCTCGATCGCATTCGGCGCGGCATTGGCCGTGATCGCGATATCGGGAGTGGTGGCCAGTCGAATGGGCAGCGAGTTTGTACCGAGTCTCAGCGAAGGCGATTTTGCCCTGCAAGCCTTGCGCGTGCCGGGCACCAGCCTGACGCAATCGGTAGAAATGCAGCAGCGCCTGGAAAAACTGGTACTGGAAAAAGTGCCCGAAGTGCAGCGCATGTTCGCGCGCACCGGGACCGCGGAAATTGCTTCCGACCCGATGCCACCGAATATCTCCGACAGCTACGTGATGCTCAAACCCAAGGACCAATGGCCTGATCCGAACAAGTCCCGAGAGGCGCTGATTGCCGATATCCAGAACGCCACGGCGCTGATGCCGGGCAGCAACTACGAGTTGTCCCAGCCGATTCAGTTGCGTTTCAACGAACTGATTTCCGGCGTGCGCAGTGACGTGGCGGTCAAGGTGTTCGGCGATGACATGGCGGTGCTCAACAGCACGGCGGCGAAAATTGCCGCGTCGATGCAGAAGGTCAGCGGCGCTTCCGAGGTCAAGGTTGAACAGACCACCGGGCTGCCGGTGCTGACCATCAACATCGACCGCGACAAAGCCGCGCGTTATGGCCTGAACGTTGGTGACGTGCAAGACACCATCGCGGTGGCGGTCGGTGGGCGCCAGGCGGGGACTCTGTATGAAGGTGATCGTCGATTCGACATGGTGGTGCGCCTGTCCGACGCCATGCGCAAGGACGTCGAAGGCCTGTCGACGCTATTGATTCCGGTGCCGGCGCTGCTCAATGGCAGTTCCGATCAGATTGGCTTCATCGCGCTGTCGGAAGTGGCCAGCCTTGATCTGGTGCTCGGGCCGAATCAGGTCAGCCGCGAAAACGGCAAGCGTCTGGTGATCGTCAGTGCCAACGTGCGCGGGCGCGATATTGGTTCGTTTGTGCAGGAAGCCAGCCGCGTGATTGAACAGCAGGTGCAGATCCCGGCCGGTTACTGGACCAGTTGGGGCGGGCAGTTCGAGCAACTGCAATCGGCGGCCAAACGCTTGCAGATCGTAGTTCCGGTCGCTCTGCTGCTGGTGTTTGCCTTGTTGTTCATGATGTTCAACAACCTCAAGGATGGGCTGTTGGTGTTCACCGGGATCCCTTTCGCACTGACCGGTGGGGTCATGGCGTTGTGGCTGCGGGACATTCCATTGTCGATCTCGGCGGGGGTCGGTTTTATTGCCTTGTCCGGGGTCGCGGTGCTCAACGGTCTAGTGATGATCGCGTTCATCCGCAATCTTCGGGAAGAAGGGCGCTCGCTAAGCAGCGCGATCAATGAAGGTGCGCTGACGCGGTTGCGTCCGGTGTTGATGACGGCGCTGGTGGCCTCGCTCGGCTTTATTCCGATGGCGTTGGCCACCGGCACCGGGGCGGAGGTGCAACGGCCGCTGGCGACCGTGGTAATCGGCGGGATCCTGTCCTCGACGGCACTGACGTTGCTGATCTTGCCGGCCCTCTACCAACTCGCCCATCGCCGCGATGAGGACCCAACGCCCACCCAGTAATCAACTTTCAGGCTCCCCACTTATCAGTGGTGAGGAGCCTTTGTGGCTTTCAGCCTCCCCACTTATCAGTGGTGTGGAGCCTTTGTGGCGAGGGGATTTATCCCCGTTGGACTGCGCAGCAGTCCCCTTCTTTTTAATAGAGAGGGGCCGCTTCGCAGCCCAGCGGGAGCAAGCTCCCTCGCCACAGGTTATTCCTGTCGTCAACCATCCTCACACTGCTGATCTTGCCGGCCCTCTACCAACTCGCCCATCGCCGCGATGAGGATCCAACGCCCACCCAGTAATCAACTTTCAGGCTCCCCACTTATCAGTGGTGAGGAGCCTTTGAGGCTTTCAGGCTCCCCACTTATCACTGGTGAGGCTTTTGTGGCGAGGGAGCTTGCTCCCGTTGGACTGCGCAGCAGTCCCCTTCTTTTCAAAGAGAGGGGCCGCTTCGCAGCCCAGCGGGAGCAAGCTCCCTCGCCACAGGTTATTCCTTCAGCCTGAAAACCTCTTGAGCGCTTTTCAGTTTAGCCACATAACGGATATGTAATTTCCACGCCACCGTCACGCAAGGTTCGGCTTGTTACCTTGATCCCGTCAGTTACTTAAACGAGGAATCAAAGATGAAATTTGCCCAAATCAGTGCTTTTACAGCCGCTCTGGCGATGTCGTCCCTGGCCATGGCCGAAGGCGGCGGTGACCGCACCTTCGAGAAAATGATGAGCGCCAACGACCGCTCTGTAGAGCTGTTTGTCGCTAAGGAAAACGCTGCTGGCAATCCGGTCGTCGTCAATGAAAAGAAAGACGACAAGACTCAAGACCTGTAAACGCGTCGTGCTGGAACAAGCCTGTCATCGCGCATCGATGCCGGGCTTTTTTATGGAGGAGCAAACATGAAGATGATCAAGTTGATGACCCTCGCCGGCGTCATGGCGATGTCTACGAATGTATTGGCGGAGGGCGGTGGTGACCGCACGTTCGACCGCGCTTTTAGCGCCAACGCCAAAGCGATGGAGCAATACGCCGCCAACCAGGGTAAAGCGCCGCCGGTTGTGAGGGATTACGAGTACGGGATGAAGCTGGACGTGGTGAAAATAGTCAGCGTCGTGAAGCCCCAGCCAGCCTGCGCGGTCGTCCCTACGGCCATGACCTACGAAGATTCGAACGGGCAGCTCAACACCCTCAAATACAGCGTGGCGGGTGTCTGCCGCAACAGCGGTGGCTAAGGCCCCGCAACCCACTGTAGGAGCTGCCGAAGGCTGCGATCTTTTGATCTGGTTTTTTAACAAGCCAAAGTCAAAAGATCGCAGCCTTCGGCAGCGTCCGTGTCCAGTTTTGCAAACGGGGAACTCTGGCGAGTGGCCTCTGCGATTAAGCGGTTCCTAAAGGGAAGAGCCGCTACTGCGGCTCTACTTGAAAGGCAATGGCGCTGTGCCTGCAACGGCCGAAACGGGCTGCGCTTCGTTCCTTAACTTGCGCTGGGCAATCTCTGCGCCGCGTTTGCGCAGTGGTGTTTCGATAAAGCGGTAGTTCAGTTCGCTCAACACCAGCAATATCCCGATCGACGTCGCCAGCAATTCAACGGTAAAGCTGCTATCCAGCGGTACGCCTTGGCTGGCGGCGACACGGGTCCAGATTTCGGTGCTCAGATGGTTGGTGAAAACGTGGATGACGTACAGCGCGTAGGATCTTGAGCCGAGCCATTGCATGAGACCGCGCAAAACCGCTGGGCAGTAGATGTAGCCGTTCTGATAACTCGCCAGCCAGACAATGATCACCGAGACGATGGCGACCATGCCGACGGCAATCGGCAGGGCTATCAGTTGGATCGCAACTGCGCCCAGCATGTACAGCAGAAATAAGGTGCAAAGCAGGGGTTTGAGTACGCCCTGACCGAGTCCGCGAGGTTCTATCTGTTGATAGAGACGGGTGCGGGTGAACAGGCAGAGGAGAATCCCCCATAACAACGCATCCAGGCGGAAGTCACCGAGCATCGCGCCGAGGGGCGCCCCATAAGGATTGCGATCCAGGCCGAATTGCAAGGCAATAAGCGCGATCAGGGCAATCACGCGCCAGCGCGCAGCCGTGATAAACAGCAGGAAAAACGGGAACAGGAAATAGAACTGCTCTTCAAGTGCCAGGCTCCAGTATTGGGGGCTGGGCCCGATCAAATTGTAGTGCTTCGCCAGGTTGGCGCTGAATGTCGCCACAGCGGTGGCATTGCGCAGATTGTCGAACCACGAACCGAAGGCGTTGGACTGGTTGAAGGCGATGGAAAAGAACAACGGAATCAGTATCCACACCCAGGCAGTCGGCAGCAGACGATAGGCGCGGCGCAACCAGAAACTGACGGCTGCCAGCCCGAACTGACCTTGTGTGCGGTGCTTGTCGAAGTAGTCCAGATAAGCCTTGCTGACAACGAAACCGGAAATACAAAAGAACAGGTCGACTCCGCTCCAAGGCATGTAAATCGAGAAAATTCTCAGCAGCGTGTCGGTATGAAACGGCAGCATCATCGTGACATGACAAAAAAAGGTCATGCCGACAGCGATCCCTCGCAAGTACTCAATTTCCAGATTTTTACGGCTACCCATCGGTTCCTCATTATTCTTGTTATTCAGCGCCCGCGACGATGGCAGGTGGCCTGCGGGTTGGTCAAGAACGCGATGCCGAATTCATTAAACGCCACATGTGCAGGTGAATGCCGGGCATAAAAAAGGCGTCCCAAAGGACGCCAAAAAATTCACCTCTTCCAAAGGAGCAAGGAGCTTCTAAAGGTGAATGTGCAGATTTAACTGAGCAGCAGGGTCTTACAGAATCGCCAGCGGGTATTCGACAATCACGCGCACTTCATCCAGGTCCGACTCGAACGCCGTTGCCCGGGTATTGGCTTGGCGCAGACGCAAGGACATGTCTTTCAACGTGCCGGTTTGCACCACGTATTTCACCTCGATATCGCGCTCCCAGCGTTTCTGGTCGGTTAGCGGGTTACCCTCGGCATCGCGGCGCATGTACACGGCGTTCGCGTTGGAATAGTCGGCGCCGGAGCCACGGCCGTAACGGGTCATGAATGACAGGCCAGGCACGCCATACGGGCTCATGTCGAGGTCGTAGCGGACCATCCAGGAACGTTCTTTGGGCGAGTTGAAGTCACTGTACTGGATCGAGTTGTCGAGAAAGATCGAGTCCGACTGGCGCAGATAATCGAAGTCGTCGTTGCCGTTATTTCGTTGGTGGGACAGTGCCAGCGAGTGGGCGCCGTACTTCACGCCGATCCGGCCGCTCCAGATGTTGTTGTCGAACTTGCCGAGCAACTGCTTGCCCTCGTCGACGGCTTTGTAATAGTTCAAGCCACCAAATACCGAGAGTTCATCCGACAACGAGTGATTCAACGCGGTGCCTGCGTAGTATTGATTCCAAGCATCTTTGAGGCGGCTGGAATAAAGACTGAAGCTGACATCTTTGTTCAGTGCGTAGTCACCGCCGAAGTAGCCAACCCATGGTGAGTTGACCGGGCCGGCGTAGAACGTCGCGAAGTTCTCGCGCATGTTGCTGGAGACCGGTTGGCTCATGGCGTGAAGTCGACCGCCCTGAAGTGTCAGGCCTTCAAGGCTGGTATTGGTCGCGGTAACGCCCCGGAAACTTTCCGGCAGAAGCCTGGAATCACCAGCCGCCACCACTGGGGTGGAAGGGAACACATCACCGACTTTCAGCACGGTATCAAAGGCCCGAACTTTGGCTGCACCACCGACCTTGGTGTATTCATCTCGCGCCTCGCCGTCGCTGTTGACGGGCAATACGTCGAACGAACTACGGCCGCCGTTGCGACCATCACCGGTATCAAGCTTCAGCCCGATCATCGCAAATGCATCAACGCCGACACCGACAGTGCCTTGGGTAAAACCGGATTCGAACTTGCTGATAATCGCATGGGCCCAGGCCTCGGAATAGCCATTGCCCGTGGGACTCGACTGACCATTGCGGTGATCACGATTGAAGTAGTAGTTACGGTTGAGCACGGTCAGGCTGCTGTCTTCAACAAATCCCCCGGCCTTTTCCTCAGCCGCTACCAGGGACGGCCCGGAACTGACAACCATCGCTAAAGCGGCCATCGAATACTTTGTAGGGTTAACCATCAATCACTCCTTGGGTTCGGCAGAACTGGAACGTTCTTCGGCTTGGTTTTATTTTTCTACGGGCAGGCGCCCGCCGGCATTGGTCGCCGGGTCACATCGTTGCAAGCTGCGGATAACGCCAAGGTGATGGGGCAATTACAATTTCGTCATGTGGCTGTAACGCCAAGCCATGCGGGTGTACCTGGATTTATGAACACCACTGAAACCTGTGGGAGCGGGCTTGCCCGCGAAAGCGTTGGGTCAGGCAATGATGATGCTGAATGTGCCGGTGCCATCGCGGGCAAGCCACGCTCCCACATGGGTTTAGGGGAAACTTCGCGATTGACGTGTAGGAACAATCCACAGCACTATCCGACCATGAATACCCCACACCGAATGACCATGATGTGTTCCTCTGTGACCGCTTCCGGCGGGCCATAAGGTCATACGTGTTTGCCATTTGACGTGTTACCCGAAGCCCCGCCAGCGATGGACGGGGCTTTTTCATGCCCCACCCGTACATGGCTCATGGAGAGAGAAATGTTCGAAATCAGAAGAGCCACACTGGACGATGCGCGAATAGCGTTCGACATTCGCCGACAAGCGATTCGGCATCAATGCATCGGTGCCTACAGCGAGCAGCAGATGCTCGATTGGACGAGAGGTTCGGCCGAGGACGGTTACGACACACTCATGGCAAAGCATTTCTATCTGGGGTGTGTGGACGGTGAGGCGGTAGCGACCGGGATGCTTGATCTGCAGCATCGTGAAATCGGCGCGATCTTTATTCTTCCTGATTTCATGCAGCGGGGGTTGGGCACGCGCGTTCTGTATTTTCTTGAAGATCTGGCTCGGGATCTGGGGCTGGCCGAGGTGTGTCTGGACGCAACGTTGAACGCGGCCGATTTCTATCGGCGCTGCGGTTATGTGGGGGAGGGGAGTGCGGTATACCAATCACCTTCAGGGCTGCAACTGGCGTGCGTGCCAATGGTGAAGACGTTGGGGTAAAGATCAAAAGATCGCAGCACCTACATTGGGACGGCGTACACCCTGTAGGAGCTGCCGAAGGCTGCGATCTTTTGATCTTGAAACCCCAAACGCAAAAACGGCACCCGAAGGTGCCGTTTCTGTTTTCTACCGAGTATCGCTAAACGATCAACCCGCCAGCACTGCCTGCTGAACCAGAGTCAGCAACGGCTGTGGATACAGGCCGAGGAAGAACGCCAGTGCGGCGATGGCCAGCAGCATCACGCCGCCTGCACGTTGTTCCCAGTGCAGTTGCGCATCGTGGCGACGCAGGTTCGGCTCGATCAGGTACAGGGTGACCATCACGCGCAGGTAGTAGAAGACGCCGATGGCGCTGCCCAGTACCAGGGAACCGACCAGCCACCATTGGTGCGACTCGACGCCGGTAGCAATGATGTAGAACTTGCCAATGAAGCCCGCGGTCAGCGGGATACCGGCCAGGGACAGCATCATCACGGTCAGTACGGCGGTCAGGTACGGACGACGCCAGAACAGGCCGCGGTATTCGTACAGTGCGTCGGCGTCACGGCCTTTGTACGGCGAGGACATCAGGGTAATCACGCCGAAGGCGCCGAGGCTGGTGATCACGTAGGTGACCAGGTACACGCCGATGGCTTCCACGGCCAGACCTTTGCTCGCCACCAGGGCGATCAGCAGGTAACCGAAGTGAGCGATGGACGAGTAACCCAGCAGACGCTTGAGGTTGCTTTGGGTCAGTGCCAGCAGGTTACCGAACAGGATCGACGCGATGGCGATGATGGTCAGCACGTCGCTCAGCACACCGCTGCTCGCCGCTGGGGAGATCTGGAACAGACGCACCATCACCGCAAACACGGCGACTTTGGAAGCGGTCGCCAGGAACGCGGCCACCGGTGCCGGAGCACCTTCGTAAACGTCCGGGGTCCAGAGGTGGAACGGTACCAGCGACAGCTTGAACGCCAGGCCGATGAGCATCATGCCCAGGCCCATCTGAGCCAGCGAGCTTGGCAGGCCGGTAGCCGCCAGCGCCTGACCGATACCGACGAAGCTCAGGCTGCCGGAGTCGGCGTAGAGCAGGGCCATACCGAACAACAGGAACGCGGAACCGGCAGCCGACAGCACCATGTACTTGATGCCGGCTTCCAGTGACCGCTTGTTGAAGAAGGCGTAGGCCACCAGGCCGTAGACCGGCACCGACAACAGTTCCAGACCGATGAACAACCCGGCCAGGTGTTGCGCGCTAACCAGAACCAGGCCACCGGCGGCGGCCATCAGGATCAGCAGGTACAGTTCTTCGCGGTTGCCCGGGTAACCCGTGCCGCCATCGCCGAGGTAGGCGTGGGCGAGGGTCACACAAGCGAGGGTGGCGACCAGGATCAGCGCCATGTACAAGCAAGCGAAGCTATCGATTTGCAGCAGTGGGGTCACGGCCAGAGGCGCGACCTTCAAGGCTGGCAGGATCGACAGCAACGCCAGGTTCAGGCCCGCCACGGAAATCAGGAAGGTCTGCGAGTGGTTGCGGCGCCAGGCAATTGCCAACATCACCACGATGATCGTGGCGGTGGTGATCAACAACGGCGCGAGCGCGATAAAGTGTTGAGTCGTGAATTCCATAGCGCTCTTACCGGGCCGAAGCGAGTTGAGTGAAGGCGGTACCGAACCACTGCTGCACGCCATGCATCGTCGCGGCAGAGGTGTCGAGGAACGGTTGCGGGTACACGCCGATGTAAATCAGCAGCGCCGCAAGCCCAACCACCATGATCAGTTCGCGACCATCCATGCCATGCAGTACCGCGTCCGATTTGGACGGGCCGAAGTAGGCGCGGTGGATCATGATCAGCGAGTAGACCGAACCGAACACCAGGCCAGAGGTTGCAATCGCGGTGATCCACGGTGCAGCAGCGAACGTGCCGATCAGGATCAGGAACTCACCGACGAAGTTACCGGTACCCGGCAAGCCCAGCGATGCAGCGGCGAAGAACAGGCTGATGGCCGGCAGGTAAGCGATCTTCGACCACAAGCCACCCATTTCACGCATGTCGCGGGTGTGGGTGCGTTCGTACAACTGACCACTCAGGATAAAGAGTGCCGCGGCCGAAATACCGTGCGCCAGCATCTGCATCACTGCGCCCTGCAGCGCCAGTTGGCTGCCGGAGTAGATGCCGATCAACACGAAGCCCATGTGGGAAACGGAGGAGTAGGCGATCAGACGCTTGATGTCGGTTTGGGCGAAGGCCAGGAACGCACCGTAGAAGATCCCGATCAGACCGAGGGTCATGGCGATCGGCGCAAACTCGGCCGAGGCATTCGGGAACAGCGGCAGGGCGAAACGCAGCAGACCGTAAGCAGCCGTCTTCAACAAGATACCGGCCAGGTCGACCGAACCTGCGGTTGGCGCCTGGGCGTGAGCGTCAGGCAACCAGGAGTGGAACGGTACGACCGGCAGCTTCACCGCGAAGGCGATGAAGAAGCCGAGCATCAGGATGTACTCGGTAGTGAGCGACATCTTGGTTTTCAACAGGTCGGAGTAGTTGAACGTGATTACGCCGGTGCTGTTGAAGTTGACCAGTACTAGACCCAGGATCGCCACCAACATGATCAGGCCGGAAGCCTGAGTGAAGATGAAGAACTTGGTCGCTGCGTAGATCCGGGTTTTCTTGCCGTCCGAAGAACTGTGACCCCAGAGCGCGATGAGGAAGTACATCGGCACCAGCATCATTTCCCAGAAGAAGAAGAACATGAACAGGTCGAGGGCGAGGAACACGCCGACGACACCGCCCAGGATCCACATCAGGTTCAAGTGGAAGAAGCCAACGTGACGCTGGATCTCTTTCCACGAGCAGAGTACCGAGAGGATACCCAGCAGACCGGTCAGCAGGATCATCAACAGCGACAGGCCGTCGAGGGCCAGGTGCACGCTGATGCCGAAGCGCTGGATCCAGATGTGCTTGAACTCAAGCGCCCAGACCGGATCGGCGCCAGGCGCCGGAGCAAATGAATAATTACCGTGGGCCCACAGCCAGAGGCCGAGAGCGAGTTCCAGGGTCATGGTCAACAGCGCAATCCAGCGGGGGAGGGTGGCGCCGAAGCGCTCACCCATCCAGCACAGCAGGCCGCCGATGAAGGGGATCAGGATTAGCCAAGGCAGAATCATGACGGGCTCAATTCCTTTCGCAAGTTCGCAAGGTTCATATTCAGACCGCTACCAGCACGATGGCGCCGATGACCAGCACGGAGCCGGCTGCCATCGATGCCGCGTACCAACGCAGTTGACCGGTTTCGGTACGGCTCAGGGCGGTATGACCACCCTTGGCCATACGCGGGATCAAACCGATGGTTTGATCGAGCGGGTCTTTGCGCAGTGCGTGGCTGATCGCGAGGTATGGCTTGACGAACAGTTTGTCGTAGATCCAGTCGAAGCCCCAGGCAGCGAACCACCAGGCCGAAAGGAAGCGGCCGATGCCGCTGTTGGCGATTGCAGTGACGAAACGACGCTTGCCGAGAAACAGCAGTGCGGCCAGCAGGATACCGGCCAGGGCGATGGCGCCCGAAGCGATTTCCAGACTGTGCTTGGCTTCGCCGCCGGCATGGCCGACGCTCTCTGGCAGTACGCCGTGCAGCGGCGGAACGATCATCGCGCCAACGAAGGTCGACAGAACGATCAGCACCGACAGTGGCAGCCAGTGAGCGATGCCGTGACCGGCGTGGGCTTCGGTCTTCGCTTCACCGTGGAACGCGATGAAGATCAGGCGGAAGGTGTACAGCGAAGTCATGAACGCGCCGACCAGACCTGCATACAGCAGACCGTGGTTGCCGCTGGCGAACGCTTCCCAGAGGATTTCGTCCTTGGAGTAGAAGCCCGCGGTCACCAGTGGCAGGGCAGACAGTGCCGCGCCGCCGACGATGAAGCTGGTGTAGGCCAGCGGCAGTTTCTTCCACAGGCCGCCCATCTTGAAGATGTTCTGCTCGTGGTGGCAGGCAACGATCACCGCACCGGATGCCAGGAACAGCAGCGCCTTGAAGAAGGCGTGGGTCATCAGGTGGAAGATCGCGCCTTCCCATGCACCAACGCCCAGCGCCAGGAACATGTAGCCGATCTGGCTCATGGTCGAGTAGGCGAGGATACGTTTGATGTCGGTCTGGACCAGTGCAGCAAAACCGGCGAGTACCAGGGTCACGCCGCCGACAATGCCGACCAGGTGCAGGATATCCGGCGCCAGGGCGAACAAGCCGTGAGTACGGGCGATCAGGTAAACGCCTGCGGTCACCATGGTTGCCGCGTGGATCAGTGCCGAAACCGGGGTAGGACCGGCCATCGCATCCGCCAGCCAGGTTTGCAGCGGCAGTTGCGCGGATTTACCGACAGCGCCGCCCAGCAGCATCAGGGTCGCCAGAACGATCCAGAAGTCGCCGACCTTGAAGTGCTCAGGTGCCTTGACCAGCAGTTCCTGGATATTCAGCGTGCCCAACTGTTGGAACAGGATGAACAGCCCGATGGCCATGAACACGTCGCCGATACGGGTGACGATAAAGGCTTTGAGTGCCGCGTTACCGTTGTTGCGGTTGCTGTAGTAGAAACCGATCAACAGGTACGAGCACAGGCCCACGCCTTCCCAGCCGAAGTACAGGAACAACAGGTTATCGCCCAGGATCAGGAACAGCATGCTGGCGATAAACAGGTTGGTGTAGGCGAAGAAGCGCGAGTAACCATCTTCACCGCGCATGTACCACGATGCGAACAGGTGGATCAGGAAGCCGACGCCGACAACCACACCGAGCATGGTCACGGACAGGCCATCCAGGTACAGCGCGAAGTTCGGCGTGAAGCCTTCAACGGCCATCCACTGCCACAACACCTGGGTGTAGTGACCGCCTTCCGGCGGGGCGACGTTGAATTGCCAGATCACGTAAGCCGCGACGATGGCAGACAGGCCAATGGAACCGACGCCAATCAGCGCCGACAGGTTTTCCGAGAAGCGGCCGCGTGAGAACGACAGCAGCAGGAAACCTATAAGAGGGAATACGAAAGTCAGATAGAGAAGATTCATCCGCGCATCTCGCTGGCAGCGTCGATATCGAGAGTGTGGAAGCGGCGATACAGCTGCAACAGAATCGCCAGGCCAATACTGGCCTCGGCGGCTGCCAGGCTGATCACCAGGATGAACATGATCTGTCCATCCGGCTGACCCCAGCGGCTACCGGCAACGATGAATGCCAAAGCGGAGGCATTCATCATGACCTCCAGGCTCATCAGCACGAACAAAATGTTGCGGCGGACCATCAGGCCGACCAGACCGAGGCAGAACAGGATGCCGGCAACCGCCAGGCCATGTTCCATTGGGATAGCAGGCATGACTTACTCCTTCGCCTCGTTACGGCCGAGATGGAACGCCGTGACGGCTGCGGCGAGCAGCAACATCGAGGCGAGTTCAACCACCAGCAGATACGGACCGAACAGGCTGATGCCCACGGCCTTCGCATCGACGGTGGTGTGGCCGACGGCCTGACCGCTGGAGTGGCTGAACAGCACGTACAGCAGTTCAGCCAGCAGCAGGGCGCCGAGAATGACCGGGCCGAGCCAGATGCCGGGCTTGAGCCAGACGCGCTCTTGCTGAACCGAGGCGGGACCGAGGTTCAGCATCATCACCACGAACACGAACAGCACCATGATGGCGCCAGCGTAGGCGATCACTTCCAGCACACCGGCAAACGGTGCGCCGAGGGCGAAAAACGTCATCGCCACGGCAATCAGCGAAATGATCAGGTAGAGCAGGGCGTGCACAGGGTTGGTGTTGGTGATCACGCGAAGCGTGGACACCACAGCGATACCCGATGCGAAATAGAAAGCGAATTCCATCTTTCTTCCTTAAGGCAGCAAGCTCTTCACGTTGATCGGTTCGGCTTCATTCTGCGCGGCGCCTTTGGGCTTACCGGCAATCGCCATACCTGCAACACGATAGAAGTTGTAATCAGGGTTTTTGCCGGGGCCGGAGATCAGCAGATCTTCTTTCTCGTAAACCAGGTCCTGACGTTTGAACTCGGCCATCTCGAAATCCGGTGTCAGCTGGATCGCGGTGGTCGGGCAGGCTTCCTCGCAGAGGCCGCAAAAGATGCAGCGCGAGAAGTTGATGCGGAAGAAGTCCGGGTACCAGCGACCGTCTTCGGTTTCGGCTTTCTGCAGCGAGATGCAACCGACCGGGCACGCTACGGCGCACAGGTTGCAGGCTACACAACGCTCTTCGCCATCAGGGTCGCGGGTCAGGACGATACGGCCACGGTAGCGCGGCGGCAGGTACACGGCTTCTTCCGGGTACTGCAGCGTGTCGCGCTTGCGGAAGGCATGGCCGAAGATCATCACCAGGCTGCGAAGCTGGGTGAAGAAGCCATGCACGATGTCAAAAATGTACTTCATGATTCTCTATCCTCACTGAGCCGCGACGGCGGGCGTGTTGAGCAACACGATCGCAGCGGTCACCAGCATGTTGACGAGGGTCAGCGGCAGGCAGAACTTCCAGCTGAAATCCATCACTTGGTCATACCGTGGGCGCGGAATCGAGGCGCGCAGCAGGATGAAGATCATGATGAAGAACGCGGTTTTAAGCGCGAACCAGATGAACGGGATCTGCGGCAGAATGCCGAACGGACCGTGCCAGCCACCGAAGAACAAGGTCACCAGCAGCGCCGAAATCAACACGATGCCGATGTACTCACCGACGAAGAACATGCCCCATTTCATGCCGGCATATTCAATGTGGTAACCGTCAGCCAGTTCCTGTTCCGCTTCCGGTTGGTCGAACGGGTGACGGTGAGTCACGGCGACGCCAGCGATGAAGAAGGTCAGGAAGCCGAAGATCTGCGGAATGATGAACCACAGGTGCTGGGCTTGATAATCGACGATGTCGCGCATGTTGAACGAGCCGACCTGGATCACGATGCCCATCAACGACAGGCCCATGAACACTTCGTACGACACGGTTTGTGCCGAGGCCCGCAAGCTGCCCAACAGGGCGAACTTGTTGTTACTCGACCAACCGGCGAACAACACCGCGTAGACCGACAGACCGGCCATGGCGAAGAAGAACAGGATGCCGATGTTCAGATCCGCGACGCCCCAGGTCGGGGTGATCGGGATGATCGCGAAGGCAATCAGCAGGGCGCTCATGGCCACAACCGGTGCCAGGGTGAAGATCATCTTGTCGGCGAATGGAGGCGTCCAGTCTTCCTTGAAGAACATCTTGATCATGTCGGCCGCGATCTGGAACGCGCCGAACGGGCCCACGCGGTTCGGACCGTAACGGTCCTGCCAGAGGGCGAGCAAACGACGCTCGACCCAGCTCAGCAGCGCGCCGCAAACCACCACGGCGAGCAGAATCACGATGGCCTTGAGGACGGCGATGATTACGTCGATCACTTCAGGCGTGAACCAGGTCATTGAGCTGCCTCCTGCAGACCGTCAACGGTTTTGCCAAAGATTGCCGCTGGAATGCCGGCGATACCCGCAGGCAATGCCACCAGGCCAGCACCCAGCTCTTCGTTGATGCGCAGTGGTAGACGCAAGGTCTGGCCGGCTACGGTCAAGCTGAGCATTGCGCCATCGTTGACACCCAGACGGTCGGCTTCGGATTTGGCCAAAGCGACGTAGGCGGCCGGGATGCGTTCCTGAACCGGTGCGGCTTTGGAAGAGGTCTCTTCGCTGCCGAGCAGGTGGAAGAACGGCACGACCTGCCAGGTACCTGGCGCCGGGTTGAACGCGCGCGGAACACTGGCGAACCAGTTCAGCGAATCACCAGCACTTTCGATCAGGCGGGTGCCCGGGTCGCCAGCGCGGATGTGACCACCGACTTCGTCCTGGAACTTGTTCCAGGCTTGCGGCGAGTTCCAGCCCGGCGACCAGGCGAATGGCACTTGCTGACGCGGTTCGACCGAGCCCGAGTAACCTTCCATCGAGAAGTTGAACGCGGTGTCGTTGTCTTGCGGGGTACGCGGTTCGTGCACGCTGATGTCAGCGCGCATGGCGGTACGACCGGAGTAACGCAGCGGTTCGCGGGCCAGTTTCATGCCCTTGATGCGGAACGCGGCGGACGGTGCGGCGTCAACGATACGCGCCAGTTGCGGCGTGCTCGAAGCAACGGCAGCGGTGACGTGGTCCAGTTGGGTCCAGTCGATCGGCTGATTCAGCAGGGTTGCGCGCAGGGCATGCAGCCAGCGCCAGCCTTCGTGAACCAGGATGCTTGCGTCCATGTATTTCGGGTCGAACACTTGGAAGAAGCGCTGGGCGCGGCCTTCCTGGCTGACCAGCGTACCGTCGCCTTCAGCGAAGCTGGCGGCTGGCAGAACCAGGTCCGCGCGATCGCTGGTGGCAGTCTTCTGATGGTCTGCAACGATCACCACTTTCGCGGCGTTCAGGGCAGCATCGACCTTCGCTTTGTCGGTGCGGGTGTACAGATCGTTTTCCAGCACGACGATGGCGTCGGCCTTACCGTCGATCACCGCTTGCAGCGCATCGTCGACCGAGTTGCCACCGAGCATGGCCAGGCCGAGGCTGTTGGCCTCTGGCACGATCAGGCTGATGGAACCGTTCTTCTCGCGCAGCTTCAGGGCTTTGGCAATGTTCGCCGCCGCTTCGATCAGCGCTTTGGAACCCAACGAAGTACCGGCAATGATCAGCGGACGCTTGGCGGCCAGCAGGGCATTGGCGATACGTTGAGCCAGTTCAACGGCTTCCGCGTCCAGGCCTTCAACGGCGGGTGCGCTGGCGTCGAGGGCGTGAGCCACAGCGAAACCGATGCGGGCCAGGTCGTCCGGGGCCGCGTGTACGCATTCTTCAGCGATGTCGTCGAGCTTGGTTTCAGCCAGGCTGGCGATAAACAGCGGGTTCAGCTCGTGCTGACCGATGTTCTTCACCGCAGCGTCGAGCCACGGCTGAACGCGCATCGCGTCGGCCATGTCTTCGGCTTTGCCCTTGACCGATTGACGCAGGGACAGGGCCATACGGGCGGCGGTCTGGGTCAGGTCTTCACCGAGGACGAAGATCGCGTCGTGGTCTTCGATGTCGCGCATGTTCGGGATCGGCAGCGGGCTGTCTTTCAGAACTTGCATGACCAGGCGGATGCGATCCAGCTCGGCGGCTTCGATACCGGAGTAGAAGTGCTCGGCGCCGACCAGTTCACGCAACGCGAAGTTGCTTTCGAGGCTGGCACGCGGCGAACCGATACCGACGATGTTGCGACCGCGCAGCAGGTCAGAGGCTTTATCCAGTGCTTCGTCGAGGCTCAGCTTGGCGCCGTTGGCCAGCAGTGGCTGACGCGGGCGGTCTTCGCGGTTGACGTAGCCATAGCCGAAACGGCCACGGTCGCACAGGAAGTACTGGTTTACCGAACCGTTGAAGCGGTTTTCGATACGACGCAGTTCACCGTAGCGCTCGCCCGGGGAGATGTTGCAACCGCTGGAGCAGCCATGGCAGATGCTCGGCGAGAACTGCATGTCCCACTTGCGGTTGTAGCGCTCGGAGTGAGTCTTGTCGGTGAACACACCGGTCGGGCAGACCTCGGTGAGGTTGCCGGAGAACTCGCTTTCCAGCACGCCGTCTTCAACGCGACCGAAGTACACGTTGTCGTGGGCGCCGAATACACCGAGGTCGGTGCCGCCAGCGTAATCCTTATAGAAGCGCACGCAGCGGTAGCAAGCGATGCAGCGGTTCATTTCGTGGGAAATGAACGGGCCCAGTTGCTGGTTCTGGTGAGTACGCTTGGTGAAGCGATAACGGCGCTCGTTGTGGCCGGTCATCACCGTCATGTCTTGCAGGTGGCAGTGACCGCCTTCTTCACAGACCGGGCAGTCGTGAGGGTGGTTGGTCATCAGCCATTCGACGACGCTGGCGCGAAACACTTTCGCTTCTTCGTCTTCGATGGAGATCCAGCTGCCGTCGGTGGCGGGGGTCATGCAGGACATGACGATCCGACCACGGGTGTCGTTGGCGTCGGTGTACTGCTTGACCGCGCACTGGCGGCAAGCGCCAACACTGCCCAGGGCTGGGTGCCAGCAGAAATAAGGGATATCGAGGCCTAGCGACAGACATGCCTGTAACAGGTTGTCTGCCCCATCGACTTCGAGCTCTTTGCCGTCTACGTGGATAGTGGCCATGGTTCAAAGTTCTTCGTTGGCCCGGTGTCAGCGGGCGTGGCTAATGGAATCTTGTTATTCGCGTGAATCAACACAGCCGTTTAAGGCGTCATCACACGAGAAGGCGAAGGGCACGGACCCTTCGCCTTTTTTAAGTGTTTACGCGCCGACTACGATCGGCCTTGCCAGAGGCGGGACGGCGGCGCTGGTAGGCGCGATGCCGGCTTCGAACTCTGGGCGGAAGTATTTGATTGCGCTGCCCAATGGCTCCACGGCGCCCGGTGCGTGAGCACAGAAGGTCTTGCCAGGGCCGAGGAAACCGACCAGACCCAGCAGGGTCTCGATATCGCCGGCTTGCCCTTCACCGTTCTCGATCGCACGCAGAAGCTT
Source organism: Pseudomonas sp. TH15 (assembly GCF_016651105.1). Classification (GTDB taxonomy): domain Bacteria; phylum Pseudomonadota; class Gammaproteobacteria; order Pseudomonadales; family Pseudomonadaceae; genus Aquipseudomonas. Next base: position 4,926,092 of record NZ_JAEKEL010000001.1, on the reverse strand, counting down.
GACGCTCCACGGCAAACCGTCACGGCACGGGGTGCAGAAGCCGCACGACTCGCGGGAGAAGAACTCTTCCATGTTGCGCAGAAGGGAAACCATGTTGACGCTGTCGTCCACAGCCATGGCCAGGCCGGTACCCATCCGGGTGCCAACCTTGGCGATGCCGCCGGCGTACATTTGTGCGTCCAGGTGTTCCGGCAACAGGAAACCGGTACCGGCGCCGCCGGGCTGCCAGCACTTGAGCTTGAAGCCGTCGCGCATGCCGCCGGCGTAGTCTTCGAACAACTCGCGAGCGGTCACGCCGAATGGCAGTTCCCACAGGCCCGGGTTCTTGACCTTGCCAGAGAAGCCCATGAGCTTGGTGCCCATGTCTTCGCTGCCTTCACGCGCCAACGATTTGTACCAGTCCACGCCGTCGGCAATGATTGCCGGCACGTTGCACAGGGTTTCAACGTTGTTCACGCAAGTCGGCTTGCCCCAAACGCCAACGGCGGCAGGGAAGGGCGGCTTGGAGCGCGGGTTGGCGCGGCGGCCTTCGAGGGAGTTGATCAGTGCGGTTTCTTCACCGCAGATGTAACGCCCGGCGCCGGTGTGGACGAACAGCTCGAAATCGAAGCCGCTGCCCAGGATATTCTTGCCCAGCAGACCTGCTGCCTTGGCTTCTTCCACGGCACGGTTCAAGTGCTTGGCGGCGGTGGTGTATTCGCCACGCAGGAAGATGTAGCCACGGTAGGTTTTCAGCGCGCGAGCACTGATCAGCATGCCTTCGATCAGCAGATGGGGCAGTTGCTCCATCAGCATGCGGTCTTTCCAGGTGTTCGGCTCCATTTCATCCGCGTTGCACAGCAGGTAGCGGATGTTGATGGATTCGTCCTTGGGCATCAGGCCCCACTTGACTCCAGTGGGGAAGCCTGCACCGCCGCGACCTTTCAGGCCGGCGTCTTTCACGGTCTGGACGATGTCGTCCTGGGCCATGTCGGCGAAGGCTTTGCGCGCAGCTGCGTAACCGTTCTTGGCCTGGTACTCGTCGAGCCACACAGCCTCGCCGTCGTCACGCAGACGCCAGGTCAGCGGATGAGTCTCGGCCGAACGCTTGAAGCGGTTGGCAGGACCGAAGGAAGTCAGGGTCATACGTAGCCCTCGAGCAATTTGGCGACGCCAGCAGGCTGCACATCACCGAATGTGTCGTCGTCGATCATCAACGCCGGCGCCTTGTCGCAGTTGCCGAGGCAGCAAACCGGCAGCAGGGTGAAACGACCGTCGGCGGTGGTCTGACCCAGGCCGATGCCAAGCTTGCTCTGGATTTCGCTGACCACGGATTCATGGCCGCCGATGTAGCAGACCATGCTGTCGCAGACGCGAATGATGTGACGGCCCACTGGCTGACGGAAGATCTGGCTATAGAACGTCGCCACCCCTTCAACGTCGCTGGCCGGGATGCCGAGCATCTCGCCGATGGCGTAGAGCGCGCCGTCAGGCACCCAGCCACGTTCCTTCTGGACGATCTTCAGGGCTTCGATCGACGCCGCGCGCGGGTCTTCGTAGTGATGCAGCTCGTGCTCGATGGCCGAGCGCTCGGTTTCGCTCAGGGCGAAACGGTCTGTCTGGATAAGCGTGCTGTTCATGCTTAGCGGTCCACGTCGGCCATAACGAAATCGATACTACCCAGGTACGCGATCAAGTCCGCGACCATGCTGCCTTTGATCACCGAAGGGATCTGCTGCAAGTGCGGGAAGCTTGGGGTGCGAATCCGGGTGCGGTAGCTCATGGTGCCGCCATCGCTCGTCAGGTAATAACTGTTGATGCCCTTGGTCGCTTCAATCATCTGGAAGGACTCGTTGGCCGGCATGACCGGGCCCCACGAAACTTGCAGGAAGTGTGTGATCAGGGTCTCGATGTGCTGCAGCGTGCGTTCTTTCGGCGGCGGCGTCGTCAGCGGGTGATCCGCCTTGTACGGGCCTTCCGGCATGTTGCGCATGCACTGCTCGATGATTTTCAGGCTCTGGCGCATTTCTTCGACGCGCACGATGCAACGGTCGTAGGCATCGCCATTGGCCGCCAGCGGGACTTCGAATTCGAAGTTCTCGTAGCCGGAGTACGGGCGAGCTTTACGCAAGTCGAAGTCGCAACCGGTCGAACGCAAGCCTGCACCGGTGACGCCCCATTCCAGGGCTTCTTTGGTGTTGTAGGCCGCGACGCCGATGGTCCGGCCTTTGAGGATGCTGTTGTCCAGCGCGGCTTTCTGGTATTCGTCCAGACGCTTTGGCATCCACTCGACGAAGTCTTTAACCAGTTTTTCCCAGCCGCGTGGCAGGTCGTGAGCAACGCCACCGATGCGATACCAGGCCGGGTGCAGACGGAAACCGGTGATGGCTTCGATCACCGTGTACGCCTTCTGGCGGTCGGTGAAGGTGAAGAACACCGGAGTCATTGCGCCGACGTCCTGGATGTAGGTGCCCAGGAACAGCAGGTGGCTGGTGATCCGGAAGAACTCGGCCATCATGATGCGGATGACGTCGACCTTCTCGGGCACCTTGATGCCGGCCAGCTTCTCGACCGAGAGCACGTACGGCAGGTTGTTCATCACGCCGCCGAGGTAGTCGATACGGTCGGTGTACGGGATGAAGCTGTGCCAGGACTGACGCTCGGCCATCTTCTCGGCACCACGGTGGTGGTAGCCAACGTCCGGTACGCAATCGACGATCTCTTCACCGTCCAGCTGCAGGATGATGCGGAACGCACCGTGCGCGGAAGGGTGGTTTGGGCCGAGGTTGAGGAACATGTAGTCCTCGTTCGCACCGGAACGCTTCATGCCCCAGTCTTCAGGCTTGAAGCGCGCGGCCTCTTCCTCAAGCTGTTGCTTGGCCAGGTTCAGGGTGAACGGGTCGAACTCGGTGGCACGGGCCGGGAAGTCCTTGCGCAGCGGGTGACCTTCCCAGGTCGGCGGCATCATGATGCGGGTCAGGTGCGGGTGACCTTTGAAGTCGATCCCGTACATGTCCCACACTTCACGCTCGTACCAGTTGGCGTTCGGCCAGATGCTGGTGACGGTCGGCAGGCTGAGGTCGCTCTCGGACAAGGCGACCTTGATCATTACGTCACTATTACGTTCGATCGACATCAAGTGATAGAACACAGTGAAGTCGGCGCCGCTTGGCAGCCCTTGACGCTTGGTGCGCAGACGCTCGTCCACGCCGTGCAGGTCATAGAGCATGACGTACGGCTTGGGCAGGTTGCGCAGGAAGGTCAGGACTTCGACGAGTTTGGCGCGGGCAACCCAAAGCACCGGCATGCCGGTGCGGGTAGGCTGGGCGGTGAACGCCTCAGGGCCAAAACGATTGTTCAGTTCGACGACCACATCCTGGTCGTCTGCCTTATAAGGCGGGATGTACAGAGCGCTGCCTGTAGTCATGGTTATTTATCGCTTTCGGTCAACGTAAAGAATGAAGCCAGTGTCTCGTTCTATAAAAGAAGCAGATCTGGATCAGACTTCGTCGGGGCTGCGCAGGTTGGTGACTGCGATTCGCTGTTCGCGGCGCTGTTCCTTTTGCGAAGGCATCTCGGCGCGGTACACGCCTTGATCGCCGACGACCCAGGAAAGCGGACGACGCTCCTGTCCAATCGACTCTTGCAAGAGCATCAAGCCTTGCAGAAAAGCTTCAGGGCGGGGCGGGCAGCCAGGCACGTAGACGTCCACGGGCAGGAACTTGTCCACCCCTTGAACGACGGAGTAGATGTCGTACATGCCACCGGAGTTGGCGCACGAACCCATGGAGATAACCCATTTAGGTTCGAGCATTTGCTCGTAGAGACGCTGAATGATCGGCGCCATCTTGATGAAGCAGGTACCGGCGATAACCATGAAATCCGCCTGACGCGGCGATGCCCGGATAACCTCGGCGCCAAAGCGCGCGATGTCGTGGGGCGCCGTGAAGGCGGTGGTCATTTCCACGTAGCAGCACGAAAGACCGAAGTTATACGGCCACAGGGAGTTCTTGCGCCCCCAGTTGATCGTGCCGTTAAGCACGTCTTCGAGCTTGCCCATGAAGATGTTTTTGTGGACTTGATCTTCTAACGGATCGGAAACGGTTTCCCGCTCGCCAATCGGATACTGCTCGTTAGGAGCATCGGGGTCGATCCTGGTGAGATTGTATTGCATTGCCAAAGCCTCATTGTTTCAGCTTCGCCTGCCGCTTGCGACGAGCTTCCGGAGCCCAGTCAAGGGCGCCCACTCGGAACAGGTAGACAAGACCTGCCAACAGAATTGCTATGAAAACGAGAGCTTCGACGAATCCGGTCCAGCCGCTTTCGCGGACGGACACAGACCAGGCAAAGAGAAAGAGGGCTTCGATATCGAAGATCACGAAGAGCATCGCGACCAGATAGAATTTGGCTGAGAGCCGCAAGCGGGCGCCACCTGTAGGTAGCATGCCGGACTCGAACGGTTCGTTTTTGCTGCGGCCCCAGGCTTTTGACCCTAGGAGGCTGGAGACGCCGAGCATGAAGGCGCAGAGGCCGACGACGCCCAGAAGGAAAATGGCAAAGCCCCAGTTGTGGGCCATGAGTCCTGTCGCTTCGGGCATGCTGGTAATCCTTAACAGAGAGCAAAGGTCTCTGAGCTTGAAAAGAAACAAAGCAGTGACGATATGTCGCAGCAATCAATCGCGGTGATTTTATGGCTAAACACCGAGCAAGTAAAATTCCTATAGCGAAATTATTTATAGGAATAAGGACATAGCGCACCTCCAAGGGCCTGCAGCCCATGCGGTTCGGGCATTAGGGGGCATTTCATCAATTATGTTTTGTAGGGAATGTAACGAACAAAGTTGTTGATAAATGATAATCAATATCGTTTGTGCTGGTTTTTAAACTGTTTAACGGGTGGGTGGCCGGGAAGTTGTCTTATATAGCTGTTACTGCAAGTAGCAGCCTAGGTCGTTTTACCGCAGTTTTCTGATCGCCATGCTGCTCTGGATCAATATTTTTTGCCCTTGTAGGAGCGAGCGGTGCGGCGATCCGACTTGCCCGCGAAAAACGATGACGCGGTATCCCTGAAAAACCGCGGCGCATTCTTCGCTCCTCCAGGATTGGGTGAAATTCCAGGCAAAAAAACGCCCCGAACCAGTCGGGGCGTCTAGAGGTGCGACGCTGCGGTTAGTTTTCTATCCGATCCGCAACGGCCGTTTGCTCAGTTACAGCCAGTCAGTGGAACTGTTCTTCTTCAGTCGAACCGGTCAGCGCGGTCACCGAAGACGAGCCACCTTGAATTACGGTGGTCATGTCGTCGAAGTAGCCGGTGCCCACTTCCTGCTGGTGAGCCACGAAGGTGTAACCCTTGGCAGCGTCAGCGAACTCTTGCTCTTGCAGCTTCACGTAGGCAGTCATGTCGTTGCGGGCGTAGTCGTGCGCCAGGTTGAACATGCTGTGCCACATGTTGTGAATGCCGGCCAGGGTGATGAACTGGTGCTTGTAACCCATGGCGGACAGTTCGCGCTGGAACTTGGCGATGGTCGCGTCGTCCAGGTTTTTCTTCCAGTTGAAGGAAGGCGAGCAGTTGTACGACAGCAGTTGGTCCGGGTATTCCTTTTTGATCGCTTCGGCGAAGCGACGAGCTTCGTCCAGGTCCGGCTTGGCGGTTTCGCACCAGATCAGGTCGGCGTACGGCGCGTAAGCCAGGCCGCGAGCGATAGCCTGGTCGAGACCGGCGCGTACTTTGTAGAAGCCTTCCTGGGTACGTTCGCCAGTCACGAATGGCTGGTCGTACGGGTCGCAGTCCGAAGTCAGCAGGTCAGCGGCGTTAGCATCGGTACGCGCCAGGATGATGGTCGGCGTGCCGGCAACGTCAGCTGCCAGACGAGCAGCGGTCAGCTTTTGCACAGCTTCCTGGGTAGGAACCAGTACCTTGCCGCCCATGTGGCCGCATTTCTTCACGGAAGCCAGTTGGTCTTCGAAGTGAACGCCGGCGGCGCCTGCTTCGATCATGCTCTTCATCAGCTCGTAAGCGTTCAGTACGCCGCCGAAACCGGCTTCAGCGTCAGCCACGATTGGCGCGAAGTAGTCGATGTAACCTTCGTCGCCCGGGCCTTTGCCGGCTTTCCACTGGATCTGGTCAGCACGACGGAACGAGTTGTTGATGCGCTTGACCACGGTTGGAACCGAGTCCACCGGGTACAGCGACTGGTCCGGGTACATCGATTCGGCGGAGTTGTTGTCCGCAGCTACTTGCCAGCCCGACAGGTAGATCGCCTGGATACCGGCTTTAACTTGTTGTACAGCCTGGCCGCCAGTCAGGGCGCCCATGCAGTTGACGAAATCTTTCTCAGGACGGAAGGACGGCTTGGCACCCTGGGTCACCAGGTTCCAGAGCTTCTCGGCGCCCAGTTTTGCAAAGGTGTGCTCAGGTTGAACCGAGCCACGCAGACGGACGACGTCAGCAGCGGTGTAAGCGCGTGTCACGCCTTTCCAGCGTGGGTTTTCAGCCCAATCTTTTTCAAGGGCTGCAATTTGCTGTTCGCGTGTCAGTGCCATGGAGATAAACCTCGTCGCATAGGTCTGGGGTGGAAAATTCCTGCTCCTGCCGAGTACGCATATTTAGAGAGGCGTAAAAGGCTGCTCGCTGACCAGAAGCTTAGGCGGTCAAGTCGGATTCGGCGGGGATGGCGACGGGATGAACGATGGGCTCGAGGGGGAGTGAGCAGGTAAGGGCGAACTGGCGAGCGCATTCGGGCGTCGTGGGCCTCTATACGAACTTCAGTGTGGTGCCGGGTTACCTAATTACGCTTCCGTCCCTCGGGACAACTTCGTTCCAGTCGGCAACCTCGTCAAACACACCTTGTGGGCGGTACAGACACGAAGCGGCTCGCGGGGTAGATGCGAGCAGCGCCTCGAAGGCCCTTGCCAGGGCCCCTGATTAGCGGGAGCGAGGCCATCATGCCTTTGCTTTTTTGGCTCGTCAAACGTTTTGTAGTGCTTTTTTTCAGGCACTACATCTTTAGTCTAATACGACTAATCAGTCAGTTTTTGGTGCTTTAGTCCAGCGTGTCGACTTTCACCCGCAAGGTCATGTCATCCCGGCCCTGAGTAGAGTAGCTGCGGGTTATGCCCTGTTTGTCGGCCTGAGTCTGGCGATTCACGCCGGCCAGGGTGATCCACTCGCCCAGGCGCCCCGTGACAGTTGTGTCGGTACTTTGCACATTCACTACATCGGGACGTTCCTGGCTCATGCGGTCACGGTTGGTACTGATCGCCAGGTGAACGATGTTGCCGGTGACGCTGGCGGTGACGTAGAACCCCTGGGTGACGTTGCGATACTGAGTCTGGCTTTGCACGCGACCGTAAGTATCGGTTTGCGTGCTGGTCAGCGGCACGCTCTGGCCAACCTGGATCAGTGCCGGCGAACCTTCGCTGGCCTGAACCTGCTGGATGCCGCCGTCACGGCTGTCGGTGCTGCGATTGATGATCCGGGTCTGGCTCGGCGCGGCGCCGTTCACGGAGTAACCCTGATCGCCCTGGAAGTTGTTTTCGTTGGTGTCGACAGTGATCAGCAGGCGTTTGGGTGCGGTGTCGAGTTGGGCGATGAAGGTCTTAAGTTCGTCGATCTTGTCAGGTTCTGCGTTGACGATCAGTTGGTTGCCATAGGCGCTGACCTGGCCGTCCTTGCCAATAAAATTCTGCGCCACCGGCAGCATGTCGGCGCTGGTGCGGTAGCTCAGGGGCACGATCTCGGTGGCGGCTATGACCGAAAAACTGCAGGTCAACAACAGCGTGGTGAGCAGGGTGCGTAGGGACATGTCCGTTATCTCCGCTTTCTAAAGGCTTGATATTGCCAGTTTGTCGGCCCAGGGTGGGGCAAGTTGAATCGTAGACAGCAAAACGCCCCGGCATCCAAGGATGGCGGGGCGATTTGATGGTGTTCACAGGCTGTTTTTGTGGCGAGGGAGCTGGCTTCCGCTGGGGCGCGAAGCGGCCCCAAAATCTTGGGTCTGCTGCGCAGCCCAGCGGGAGCAAGCTCCCTCGCCACAAGGGCTAGGCCGAATGCCGAACCATGTCCACATGCGGTATCCCGGCTTCCAGGAATTCCTCACTGACCAGGCTAAACCCCAAGCGCTCATAGAACGCTGTGGCCTGTACCTGTGCACTCAGCATCTGCTGCTTCAGCCCGCGCTTCTCGGCCTCGCCGATCACCGCTTGCATCAGCGCATCGCCGACTTTCAAGCCGCGCCAGTCCTTGAGTACCGAAACCCGGCCAATGTGACCATCGGGCAGCAGGCGGGCGGTGCCAATCGGAAAGTCGCCTTCGAAAGCGAGGAAATGCACCGCTGTGGCGTCATCGGCATCCCATTCCAGCTCAGGCGGAACGGATTGCTCGGCGATGAACACCGTCTCACGAATGCGCCGTATCTCGGCGATATCCTTCTGCCAGTCTGCGACACGAACGTGGATTTTATTCATCAGCAAACCCCAGGCTGCCTTGCTTGACCAGCTCGCACAGCAGGCCGCGGCCGTCTTCGTCGTTCAGCCAGTCACCAAGGTTATCGGTGTGCAGGGCGTCAGCAGCGCAGATCAGCTTCAGCAACTCGCGCAGTTTGCCCGGCAGGTAACGGCTCTGGCCGCTGGCGAACAGCAGCAGGTCGTCATCGACTTCGGACCAGGCCATGCGCGCGCTTGGGTTGCGAATCAGCACAGCACCTTGTTCCAGGCTGGCGAGGAAGTCTTCTTCTTCGATTTCTTCCGGGCCGACCACCAGTTCCGGGTAGCGCGGCTCGGTCATGTACTGGCCGAACCAGGTCAGCAGCAGGCGCTCATCGCTCATGTGCTCGGCCAGCAAAGCTTTCAGGCGATCAAGGGCGTCGTGCTGGATCTGGTGCGGATCGACTGCCGGCAGGGCGTCGGCATCGGTGTAACGCTCTTCATCTGTCAGGAACTGGCTGAGGAAGTCGGTGAAATGAGTCAGCACTTCAGAGGCGCTTGGGGCGCGGAAGCCGACCGAGTAGGTCATGCAGTCATCAATCGCGACGCCGCAGTGAGCCAGGCGCGGCGGCAGGTAGAGCATGTCGCCCGGTTCCAGAACCCACTCATCGGTGGCTTCGAAGTCGGCGAGGATGCGCAGGTCTGCGTGTGGCAGCAGCTTGCTCTCGGAATCGCACATCTGGCCGATTTTCCAGTTGCGCTTGCCGTGGCCTTGCAGCAGGAACACGTCGTAGTTATCGAAGTGCGGGCCGACGCTGCCACCGGGGGCGGCGAAGCTGATCATCACGTCGTCGACGCGCCAGCTCGGCAGGAAGCGGAACTGCTCCAGCAACTCGCCCACTTCTGGCACGAATTGGTCAACCGCTTGAACCAGCAGGGTCCACTCGGTTTCCGGCAGCTTGCTGAATTCGTCTTCGGCGAACGGGCCGCGGCGCAATTCCCAAGGACGCTCACCGTGCTCGATCAGCAGGCGCGATTCAACTTCTTCTTCAAGCGCCAGGCCGGCCAGTTCGTCGGGATCGATCGGGCTTTCGAAATCGGGGATCGCCTGGCGGATCAGCAGCGGTTTTTTCTGCCAGTAGTCACGCAGGAATTCGCGTGCCGTGATGCCACCCAGAAGTTGAAGAGGAATATCAGGATTCATGTGTAACCTATTGAAAAAATGCACTTTTCAGACGGGAATAAAAACGCCCGGCGCTGCCGGGCGTCTCAAAAGGGTCAAGCGGTCGATCAGATGCGTTTGGCTTGCTCTACAGCGTTACCGATGTAGTTCGCCGGGGTGAGCAATTTCAGCTCGGCTTTGGCTGCGGCTGGCATGTCCAGGCCGTCGATGAAAGTTTGCAGCGCTTCAGGGCTGATGCCCTTGCCGCGAGTCAACTCTTTCAGCTTCTCGTACGGGTTTTCGATGTTGTAGCGGCGCATCACGGTCTGGATTGGCTCGGCCAATACTTCCCAGCACGCGTCCAGGTCGGCAGCAATTTTCTGAGCGTTGAGCTCAAGTTTACTGATGCCTTTGAGGCTGGCTTCGTACGCGATCACGCTATGGGCGAAGCCGACACCGAGGTTACGCAGTACGGTGGAGTCGGTCAGGTCGCGCTGCCAGCGGGAGATTGGCAGTTTGCTCGCCAGGTGCTGGAACAGTGCGTTGGCGATACCCAGGTTGCCTTCGGAGTTTTCGAAGTCGATCGGGTTGACCTTGTGCGGCATGGTCGACGAGCCGATTTCGCCAGCGATGGTGCGCTGCTTGAAATAACCCAGGGAGATGTAGCCCCAGATGTCGCGGTCGAAGTCGATCAGGATGGTGTTGAAGCGGGCGATCGCGTCGAACAGCTCGGCAATATAGTCGTGCGGTTCGATCTGCGTGGTGTATGGGTTGAAGCCCAGGCCCAGCTCGTCTTCGATGAAGGCGCGGGCGTTTTCTTCCCAGTCGATTTCCGGGTAGGCGGAGATGTGTGCGTTGTAGTTGCCGACAGCGCCGTTGATCTTGCCCAGCAGCGGAGCGGCAGCGACTTGAGCGATTTGACGCTCCAGACGGTAAACCACGTTCGCCAGCTCTTTGCCCAGGGTGGTCGGCGAAGCCGGTTGACCGTGGGTGCGCGACAGCATTGGCACGTCAGCGAAACGGATCGCCAGTTCGCGGATGGCTTCAGCGGTCTGGCGCATCAGCGGCAGCATCACGTCATCACGGCCTTCGCGCAGCATCAGGGCGTGGGACAGGTTGTTGATGTCCTCGCTGGTGCAGGCAAAGTGGATGAACTCGCTGACCTTGGCCAGTTCCGGCAGCTTGGCCGCTTGCTCTTTGAGCAAGTATTCGATGGCTTTAACGTCGTGGTTGGTGGTGCGCTCGATCTCTTTGACACGCTCGGCGTGCTCCAGAGCGAAGTTGTCCGCCAAGGTGTTCAGCACCGCGTTGGCTTCGGCGGAGAACGCCGGCACTTCGCTGATGCCTGGGTGGGCGGCCAGGCGCTGGAGCCAGCGCACTTCAACCAGAACGCGAGCACGGATCAGACCGTATTCGCTGAAAATTGGGCGCAGGGCCTGGGTTCTGCCGGCGTAGCGGCCGTCAACAGGGGAAACCGCAGTGAGCGAAGAGAGCTGCATGGGGTGTTCTCGGACAGTCGGGCAACGAAATGGGGCGCGTATCATACATGAAAAATTCCGCCGGTCCGTTGCCAACTGACCGGCGTACTACGCGTTACTGACTACAAAGCGGTGTTGCGGGCGCGGTTCAGCTGCTGCGCATCAGCGGGTAAAGCTCTTTGAGCAACTTGCGACGGCTAATCACCAGCTGCCAGCGATGGCCACCCAACTGCCGCCACAACCGCGCCGAACGAATCCCGGCGAGCAACAGCGCGCGGATCTTCGAGGCGTTGCTCGGTTGCTGCAAGTTACGCATGTCGCCGTGGACCTGGATCCGTTGGCGCAAGGTGCTCAGGGTGTCCTGATACAGCGCACCGCAGGCCGCGATCACGTTTTCGTGGGCCGGACCGAAGTGCTCAACCTGGGATTGAATCTGTGGCAGGCGCTTGCCGATCACCTCGAGCATGTCGCCACGCTTGGCCAATTGACGCTCAAGACCCAGCATCGCCAGGGCATAACGCAGTGGTTCGCGCTGCAGGGTGCTCGGGTCGCGTTCCAGGGCACCGATCAACGCGCGATAGCCTTCACGCAGATTGATGTCGTCGCCGCCGTAGACTTCCAGGGTGTCCTTGGGGTCGCGAATCAGCAAGCTGCCGAGCATGCACGTCAGGCCGGCTTCGCTGGTCTGGCCGCTCTTGGCGATCTTGTCCACCAGCACGGCGGCGAGAAACACGCCGCCCAGTGCCGTCAATTGCTCCTGAGTCGGGCTCATTGCTGTGCGCCTTGAGGAGTGCCTTTGCTGGTCCACGGCTCGGCAATTTCGATCACGCCGCCGCCGAGGCAGATTTCCCCGTCATAGAACACCACGGATTGGCCTGGGGTGACCGCGCGTTGCGGGTCATCGAAGATCGCGCGGTAGCCGGTGGCGGTCTTTTCCAGCGTGCAAGGCTGGTCGCTTTGGCGATAACGGACCTTGGCGGTCAAACGGCGGGATTCGCTCAGATCAATCGGGTTGACCCAATAGATGTCCGAGGCGAGTAGGGCGCGGGAGAACAGGTACGGGTGATCATTGCCCTGGCCAACGATCAGCTCGTTGTTGACCAGATCCTTGATCAGCACATACCACGGCTCGTCACTGGCGTCTTTCAAGCCGCCGATGCCCAGGCCCTGGCGCTGACCGATGGTGTGGTACATCAAGCCGTGGTGACGGCCAATGACTTCACCTTCGGTGGTCTTGATCTCGCCTGGCTGCGCCGGCAGGTACTGCTTGAGGAAGTCGCTGAAGCGGCGTTCGCCGATAAAGCAGATCCCGGTGGAGTCCTTTTTCTTCGCGGTGGCCAGTTCGTGCTTCTCGGCAATCGCGCGGACTTCGGGTTTTTCCAGCTCGCCGACCGGGAACAGGGTCTTGGCGATCTGTTCACCGCCCACGGCGTGCAGGAAGTAGCTCTGGTCCTTGTTCGGGTCCAGGCCCTTGAGCAACTCGGTGCGGCCATCGATGTCGCGGCGGCGCACGTAGTGGCCGGTGGCGATCAGGTCGGCGCCGAGCATCATGGCGTAGTCGAGGAACGCCTTGAACTTGATCTCGCGGTTGCACAGGATGTCCGGATTCGGCGTGCGCCCGGCCTTGTATTCGGCCAGGAAGTGTTCGAACACGTTGTCCCAGTACTCGGCGGCGAAGTTGGCGGTGTGCAGCTTGATGCCAATCTTGTCGCACACAGCCTGCGCATCCGCCAGGTCGTCCATGGCGGTGCAGTATTCCGTTCCATCGTCTTCTTCCCAGTTCTTCATGAACAGGCCTTCCACCTCGTAACCCTGCTCGATCAGCAGGAGAGCGGAAACGGAAGAGTCCACGCCGCCGGACATGCCGACAATGACGCGCTTCTTTTGTGTGTCAGAAGGGGCTGGATCACGCATAGGGATTCAATGAGTGTCTTGAAAAAGGACGCGATTCTAACAGGCCGAAGCCCGCAAGGCTAAAGAGAAGGGCGGATCAGTTCGAGACCGAAGTGTTTACCGTCCAGATAATCATCGATGCAGCGGATGATCAGCTCACTGCGCCAGTTTGCGCGCTGTTCTACCAATTCGTCACGGGTCAGCCATTTGGCGCCGACGATGCCGTCATCCAGCTGATAGTCGGGGTGGTGTTTCAGCGCTTTGGCGGTGAAGCAGACCCGCTGATAGGTCACGCCGTTGCTCGGTGCGGTGTAGAGGTAAATGCCCACCACGCCCGTCGGCTCGACGTCCCAGCCGGTTTCTTCGAGGGTTTCGCGCACGGCGGCTTCGATCAGGGTTTCGTCCGGGTCCAGATGGCCGGCGGGTTGGTTGAGTACCGCTTGTCCGCCCTTGAGTTCTTCGACCATCAGGAACCGGCCGTTGTCTTCGACGATAGTGGCGACGGTGATGTGGGGTAGCCAGGCCATAGGACTTCCTCGATTCTTACTGTTTGAACACGATCAAATGTGGGAGCGGGCTTGCTCGCGAATGCGGTGGGTCAGTCAATAAAGATGTTGAATGATAAGCCGTATTCGCGAGCAAGCCCGCTCCCACATTGTCCAGCGTTCACATTTGAATGTGTGCCACAAGCAGAAACCCCGGCACGGGGCCGGGGCTTCTTTGCATCCTTACAACCTTAAACCAACGCAGCGATCGCGGCGTTGAAGGTGTTGCTTGGGCGCATGGCCTTGCTGATCAGCTCGGCATTGGCGTGGTAGTAACCGCCGATGTCCACTGGCTTGCCCTGAACGGCATTGAGCTCGGCGACGATGGTCGCTTCGTTCTCGGCCAGGGTCTTGGCCAGTTGGCCAAACTGCGCTTGCAATGCAGTGTCTTCGGACTGGGCGGCCAGGGCTTGTGCCCAGTACAGCGCCAGGTAGAAGTGGCTGCCGCGGTTGTCGATGTTGCCGACTTTGCGCGATGGCGACTTGTTGTTGTCCAGGAACTGGCCAGTGGCCTGGTCCAGGGTCTTGGCCAAAACCAAAGCTTTAGGGTTGTTGTACGTCACACCCAAATGCTCAAGGGAAGCGGCCAGGGCCAGGAACTCGCCCAGGGAATCCCAGCGCAGGAAGTTTTCTTCCAGCAGCTGCTGAACGTGCTTCGGTGCCGAACCGCCAGCGCCGGTTTCAAACAGGCCGCCGCCATTCATCAGCGGGACGATCGACAGCATCTTGGCGCTGGTGCCCAGTTCCATGATCGGGAACAGGTCGGTCAGGTAGTCGCGCAATACGTTGCCGGTCACCGAGATGGTGTCCTTGCCTTCGCGAGTGCGGCCCAGGGTGAACGCCATCGCGTCGACTGGCGACATGATGCGGATGTCCAGGCCCGAAGTGTCGTGATCCTTCAGGTAAGCCTGAACTTTTTCGATCACAACGCCGTCGTGGGCGCGCATTGGGTCCAGCCAGAAAATCGCTGGAGTGGCGCTTGCGCGAGCACGGTTGACGGCCAGTTTGACCCAATCCTGGATCGGCGCGTCTTTGGTCTGGCACATGCGGAAGATGTCCCCGGCTTCAACCGACTGTTCCAGCAGGGTGCGACCAGCGCTGTCGGAAACCCGAACCACGCCGTTGCTCTTGATCTGGAAAGTCTTGTCGTGCGAGCCGTACTCTTCAGCTTTTTTCGCCATCAGGCCAACGTTTGGCACGCTGCCCATGGTGGTTGGATCGAAGGCGCCGTTTACCTTGCAGTCTTCGATGACCGCCTGGTAGATGGTGGCGTAGCAGCGATCCGGGATCACGGCCTTGGTGTCGTGCAGTTGACCGTCAGTGCCCCACATTTTGCCGGAGTCACGGATCATTGCCGGCATCGAGGCGTCGACGATAACGTCGCTCGGCACGTGCAGGTTGGTGATGCCTTTGTCGGAGTTGACCATGGCCAACGACGGACGAACGGCGTAGACCGCCTGGATGTCCGCTTCGATCTGCGCTTGCTGCTCGGCCGGCAGGGCCTTGATGCGAGCGTACAGGTCGCCGATGCCGTTGTTCAGGTTAAAGCCGATCTGCGCCAGCACGTCAGCGTGTTTGGCCAGTGCGTCTTTATAGAACTCGGCAACGATCTGGCCGAACATGATCGGGTCGGAGACCTTCATCATGGTGGCTTTCAAGTGAACCGACAGCAGCACGCCTTTTTGCTTGGCGTCTTCGATCTCGGCTGCAATGAAGCTGCGCAGGGCGTTTTTGCTCAGTACCGCGCAATCGAGGATCTCACCGGCTTGCACGGTGGTCTTTTCTTTCAGGACGGTGGTGGTGCCGTCTTGAGCGATCAGTTCGATTTTAACGGCGTCAGCGGCGTCGATCAGGGCAGCTTTTTCGCTGCCGTAGAAATCGCCGGTGCTCATGTGCGCGACGTGGGACTTGGAGTCCGCAGCCCAGGCGCCCATTTTGTGCGGGTGCTTGCGAGCGTAGTTCTTGACCGACAGCGGGGCACGACGATCAGAGTTGCCTTCGCGCAGAACCGGGTTTACGGCGCTGCCCTTGATCTTGTCGTAACGCGACTTGGCTTCTTTGTCTGCGTCGCTGCTCACGGTTTCCGGATAGTCCGGCAGTGCGAAGCCCTGGGCTTGCAGCTCTTTGATCGCGGCTTGCAGTTGCGGAACCGAGGCGCTGATGTTCGGCAGCTTGATGATGTTGGCTTCAGGCGTAACGGCCAGGTCGCCCAGTTCGGCGAGGTGGTCGGCTACGGCTTTGTCACCCAATTGCTCGGGGAAGCTGGCCAGGATGCGCCCTGCAAGAGAGATGTCGCGGGTTTCCACGGCAATATCAGCGGAGGCGGTGAAGGCCTCTACGATAGGCAACAGTGAATAGGTGGCGAGGGCTGGGGCTTCGTCGGTGAAGGTATAGATGATCTTCGAGCGGGTGGGCATATTCGGATTAACTCTCTCTTCTTTGCTAAAGCGTGCGCCGAAACTCGAGGGGCGCCGTGTAAGCGCGTTCGTTCAAAGTCATCCATGAGCCGAATGTCGAGGTTTCTTCGCGGTGATGTTGGGTGCATCAGTCGAGCGTCAAGCGGGTGGGCTGCGGTAACAACCCGGCTTCAATCTGGCTGAAAGTCTCGTAATAGAGAGCTTGGCCTTTGTGACCCTTCGGTCAGCGGCGGCATTATACATAGGTAGCTGGCAATCTGCCGATGGTTCATATGCAACGATTCTCGTCCATTGGTCTAAAGGTCGCAGGGCGGCGGGCGGCGTAGAGTCTTGCACCGTGCTTGAGTTTGGCGCTTTTCCCTTTGCTTTCAGGCTTGTAGATCACGAACTGCACAGCTTTGCGGCAGATGGGTGGAACATAGGGTTTGCGCGCTGATTTAACTGGGGTACGCTCGAACGAAGCCAGATGTTCAATCCAAACAATGGAGTTCAGCATGGGATACAAGAAGATTCAGGTTCCAGCAGTCGGCGACAAAATCACCGTCAATGCAGACCATTCTCTCAATGTTCCTAACAACCCGATCATCCCCTTCATTGAAGGTGATGGCATCGGCGTTGATATCAGCCCGGTCATGATCAAGGTTGTCGATGCTGCTGTTAAGAAGGCTTACGGCGGCGAGCGCAAAATTTCCTGGATGGAAGTCTACGCCGGGGAAAAAGCGACTCAGGTTTACGATCAGGACACCTGGCTGCCTCAGGAAACCCTGGACGCAGTCAAGGATTACGTGGTTTCCATCAAGGGCCCTCTGACCACCCCGGTCGGTGGCGGCATCCGTTCGCTGAACGTGGCCCTGCGCCAACAACTCGACCTTTACGTCTGCCTGCGTCCGGTACGCTGGTTCGAAGGCGTGCCGAGCCCGGTCAAGAAGCCAGGCGACGTCGACATGACGATCTTCCGTGAGAACTCGGAAGACATCTACGCCGGCATCGAGTGGAAGGCCGGTTCGCCGGAAGCGACCAAAGTCATCAAGTTCCTGAAAGATGAAATGGGCGTCACCAAGATCCGCTTCGACGAAAACTGCGGTATCGGTATCAAGCCGGTTTCGCTGCAAGGCACCAAGCGTCTGGCGCGCAAGGCTCTGCAATATGTGGTCGACAACGACCGCGATTCGCTGACCATCGTGCACAAAGGCAACATCATGAAGTTCACCGAAGGTGCCTTCAAGGAGTGGGCCTACGAAGTGGCGGCTGAAGAGTTCGGCGCGACCCTGCTCGACGGCGGTCCGTGGATGCAGTTCAAGAACCCGAAAACCGGCAAGAACGTCATCGTCAAGGATGCCATCGCCGACGCCATGCTCCAGCAGATCCTGCTGCGCCCGGCTGAGTACGATGTGATCGCGACCCTGAACCTGAACGGCGACTACCTCTCCGACGCCCTGGCGGCTGAAGTAGGCGGTATCGGTATCGCGCCGGGTGCCAACCTGTCCGACACTATCGCCATGTTCGAAGCGACCCACGGTACTGCGCCGAAATATGCCGGCAAAGACCAGGTCAACCCGGGCTCGCTGATCCTGTCCGCCGAGATGATGCTGCGTCATATGGGCTGGACCGAAGCGGCTGATCTGATCATCAAAGGCACCAACGGCGCGATTTCCGCCAAGACCGTGACCTATGATTTCGAGCGTCTGATGGAAGGCGCCAAACTGGTGTCTTCTTCCGGCTTCGGCGATGCGCTGATTTCGCACATGTAAGAAATTTGCACCAAAAAAAACCGCCTTCGGGCGGTTTTTTCATGACTGGATGACGGGTTGCGTCAGCTCGACACCGATTCTTTGTGGATGGAAGGTGCGGTGTGTTCGTTCGCAGTAGTGGCAGCCGTGATCTTCACCGCGTGCAGGCCTTTGGGTCCCTGGATGATCTCGAAGTTTACGGATTGTCCGGCCTTGAGGGTTTTGTAGCCCTCCATGTCGATGGCCGAATAGTGGGCAAAGAAGTCGATCTCTTTGCCGTCCTCATCGCGTCCTTCTCTGGCGTCGGTATTAATGAAACCGAACCCCTTGGCATTGTTGAACCACTTCACCTTACCGACTGCCATGCTCATATCCCTCTGCAACAGACTCCATCACTGGAGTATCATCCAGTACATCCGCAGTCGAATCTCATAAATAAGATTGACTCCGCGGACCTTTTTTACCCACTGTGGGCTCTATTGGTTGTAACACCGTTTTCCCGATAGTCAAGGTGACTGGGCAGTCGGAGTTGAAATCGTTGATAGCCGCCCCCACCACTGTATTTGCACAACTGACGAACCTTTCTTTCCATGCATGCAATCAGCCAGATTCGACTAACATTCAATCAGGATCGCCCGACTCTCCAGAAAGATCTCCCGGAGGAGCACGACGACGATTCCGCAGGCATTGCTGTTCAGGAGGCCAAGCCTGCTTTACAGGCGCCGCCGATGTACAAGGTGGTTTTGTTTAATGATGACTACACACCGATGGATTTCGTCGTCGAAGTGCTCGAGGTGTTTTTTAACCTGAATCGCGAGCTGGCGACCAAGGTCATGCTGGCCGTCCACACAGAAGGGCGGGCAGTATGTGGAGTGTTTACCCGCGACATCGCCGAGACGAAGGCCATGCAGGTCAACCAGTACGCCAGGGAAAGCCAGCATCCGCTACTCTGTGAAATCGAGAAGGACGGTTAATCGCCGACCACTTGGGTATGAGGTGAAGCTATGTTAAACCGCGAGCTCGAAGTCACCCTCAATCTAGCCTTCAAGGAGGCTCGTTCGAAGCGTCATGAATTCATGACCGTCGAACACCTCTTGCTGGCCCTATTGGACAATGAGGCTGCCGCCACCGTTTTGCGTGCATGCGGCGCAAACCTCGACAAACTCAAGCATGACCTGCAGGAGTTCATCGACTCCACCACGCCGTTGATCCCCGTTCATGACGAGGATCGCGAGACCCAACCAACCCTGGGCTTCCAGCGTGTTCTGCAGCGTGCTGTCTTTCACGTACAGAGCTCGGGCAAACGCGAAGTGACTGGCGCCAACGTGCTGGTCGCAATCTTCAGTGAGCAAGAAAGTCAGGCGGTGTTCCTGCTGAAACAGCAGAGCGTTGCCCGCATTGATGTCGTCAACTACATCGCCCATGGCATTTCCAAAGTGCCGGGGCACGGCGATCACTCTGAAGGTGAGCAAGATATGCAGGACGACGAGGGCGGCGAGTCTTCTTCTTCAGGCAATCCCCTGGATGCTTATGCCAGCAACCTCAACGAACTCGCGCGCCAGGGTCGAATCGATCCGCTGGTAGGCCGTGAGCTCGAAGTCGAGCGTGTCGCGCAGATCCTGGCGCGTCGTCGCAAAAACAATCCGCTGCTGGTGGGCGAGGCTGGCGTGGGTAAAACCGCGATTGCCGAAGGCCTGGCCAAGCGCATTGTCGACAATCAGGTGCCGGACCTGCTGGCCAACAGCGTGGTTTACTCCCTTGACTTGGGGGCCTTGCTGGCCGGGACCAAATACCGCGGTGATTTCGAGAAACGCTTCAAGGCGTTGCTCAATGAGCTGAAAAAACGTCCGCAGGCGATCCTGTTCATCGACGAAATCCATACCATCATTGGTGCGGGTGCCGCGTCCGGTGGCGTCATGGATGCCTCGAACCTGCTCAAGCCGTTGCTGTCGTCCGGCGATATCCGCTGCATCGGTTCGACCACGTTCCAGGAATTCCGCGGGATCTTCGAGAAGGACCGTGCCTTGGCACGACGCTTCCAGAAGGTCGATGTGTCGGAGCCTTCGGTAGAAGACACCATCAGCATCCTGCGCGGCCTGAAAGGGCGTTTCGAAACGCACCACGGCATCGAGTACAGCGATGAAGCCCTGCGTGCAGCGGCTGAACTGGCGTCACGCTACATCAATGACCGGCACATGCCGGACAAGGCTATCGACGTTATCGACGAGGCGGGTGCCTACCAGCGCCTGCAGCCAATCGAGAAACGCGTGAAACGCATCGAAGTGCCTCAGGTCGAGGACATTGTCGCGAAAATCGCGCGGATTCCGCCTAAGCACGTCAACAGTTCCGACAGAGAGCTGCTGCGTAACCTTGAGCGTGACCTGAAGCTGACGGTGTTTGGTCAGGATGCCGCGATCGACTCGTTGTCGACTGCGATCAAACTGTCCCGTGCCGGCCTCAAGTCGCCTGACAAGCCAGTTGGTTCGTTCCTGTTCGCCGGGCCTACCGGTGTCGGTAAAACCGAAGCGGCGCGTCAGTTGGCCAAGGCGCTGGGCATCGAGCTGGTTCGCTTCGACATGTCCGAGTACATGGAGCGCCACACCGTATCGCGTCTGATCGGTGCACCTCCGGGCTATGTCGGGTTCGATCAGGGCGGCCTGCTGACCGAAGCCATCACCAAGCAACCGCACTGCGTATTGCTGCTCGATGAAATCGAGAAGGCGCATCCGGAAGTCTTCAACCTGCTGTTGCAGGTCATGGATCACGGTACGCTGACTGATAACAACGGGCGCAAAGCGGATTTCCGTAACGTGATTGTCATCATGACGACCAACGCGGGCGCCGAAACCGCAGCCCGCGCTTCGATCGGTTTCACCCATCAGGACCACTCGTCCGATGCGATGGAAGTGATCAAGAAGAGCTTTACGCCAGAGTTCCGCAACCGTCTGGACACCATTATCCAGTTTGGTCGCCTCAGTCATGAGGTCATCAAAAGCGTGGTGGACAAGTTCCTTACCGAGCTTCAAGCGCAGTTGGAAGACAAGCGCGTGCAGTTGGAAGTGACCGACGCTGCACGCAGTTGGCTGGCAGCGGGTGGCTACGACTCGGCAATGGGCGCTCGACCAATGGCGCGTTTGATCCAGGACAAGATCAAGCGTCCGCTGGCTGAGGAGATTCTCTTTGGTGAATTGGCTGACCATGGTGGTGTGGTTCACATCGACCTTAAGGACGGCGAGTTGACCTTCGAGTTCGAGACCACGGCTGAAATGGCTTGATGGTTGGTTGGTTGTAAAGCAAAGCTAAAGGCGCCTTCGGGCGCCTTTTTTGTGTTTTGTGGGTTGGGTGTTTTTGGGTGTATATCCGTTGCTGCGGTGGTGGCTTATTAGGGTTTCGCCCTTACGGCGAGGCACTTTTTTCAAACGCCAAAAAAAGTAAGCAAAAAACGCTTGCTCCTACGTTCGGCCCGCTCGCTGGGGCTCGGGGTTCCTTCGCTCCGGGATCGATCCGGGCGCAGCGCCTACGGTTTGCTGCGCTGCACCTCCTCTCGCTGTGTTTGGCTGCGCCAAACGGTCGCTGCGCTCCCACGCCCGGATCAATCCCTCCACTCAGCCTTCCGACGTCGCCCGTGGATCAGGATCAAGAGCAGGCGAGCTGACACTCGGCCTATTGAGTGGTGAAGAGCACGGGTATTCGGCTTTGGATTTGCGGTGGATTTGCCTCTCATCGGAACGCCGCCCGCCTAGCCGTCTCCCGAGGGAGAGGGGAGGATTGGTGTGCTTTTCAAGTCTGAGTTCAACGCGATATCGCACGTCGGCGTAACTCCCCCAAACACCTCGATCAGTCCCCTCTCCCGCCGGGAGAGGGCTAGGGTGAGGGACTCTTGATCTTCAGCCCCTTCGGGAGGCTGAGTGGAGGTGTTCATCTGGGGGTTAGGCGCGTAGCGCCGTGCGGCGAAGCCGCACACATCGAGAGGAGGTTGAAGCGAAGCCGACCGGAGGCGATGCCCCCGGATGGGCGCCGTAGCGAGGGAACACTGAGCCTCAGCGAAGTGCCGTACGCCGGGGCCAAGCCTTTTGGGTTACCTTTTCGGCGTTTGGAAAAGGTGACTCGCTGTAAAAGCGAAACCGCCAGCGGCAGCACCCGAAAAAACGGATATGCCCCCAACCCACCAACCCCAAAGACAAACAAATCAAAAGATCGCAGCCTTCGGCAGCTCCTACATTGGTTATCACGGCTTACCCGCCAAGCCCCTCAGCTGCCAAAGCCCGCGATTTTTGATCTGGCGCTGGCTTTTGATCTTGCTTTGGCTTTTGATCTCTCGCCCCTTCGGCAGGCCGAGCGTAGGTGTTCATCAGGGGGTTAGGCGCGTAGCGCCGTTCGGCGGAGCCGAACACATCGAGAGGAGGTCGTCGCGAAGCAGACCGTAGGCGATGCCCCCTGATGGACACCGTAGCGAGGGTACATCGAGCGTAGCGAGATGCCGTACGCCGGGGCGAAGCCTTTTGCTTACTTTTCGGCGTTTGGAAAAGTGAGTCGCTGTAAGAGCGAAACCCTAAGCAGCCGTTACCGCAGCAACGGATATACACCCAACCCTAGAGAGCCCACTAAAACAGCGCACACACAAAAACGCCCGGCATAAACCGGGCGTTTTGTATTGACTTGATTAGCGAGCGCGGTAAGTAATGCGCCCTTTGCTCAAGTCATAGGGCGTCAGCTCGACGCGCACTTTGTCACCGGTAAGAATACGAATGTAGTTCTTGCGCATCTTGCCGGAAATATGCGCGGTTACGACGTGCCCATTTTCCAACTCCACACGAAACATGGTGTTGGGCAGGGTGTCGACGACAGTGCCTTCCATTTCGAAGCTGTCTTCTTTCGACATGCAGTAAAGCCCTCGGTATCCAATGAATGGCCCGGTGCAACTGCGCCAGGCAAAAGCGGCGTGCATTGTGCCCGAAAAATGGGGTTTACGCCAAGCGGTTTACAGATTGCCTTAGTTCAGGATGACCCAGCGCTGATTTATCAGCAATTCGATGGGGCGATACTGGGTCTTGTAGTTCATCTTTTTGCAGTTCTTGATCCAGTAGCCGAGGTAGACCGCTTCCAGTCCCAGACGCTGGGCTTCTGCGATCTGCCAGAGGATTGCGTAACGTCCGAGGCTGCGATGGTCCTCGGCGGGCTCGTAGAAGGTGTAGACCGCCGACAGGCCATTGGGCAGCAAGTCGGTAACCGCCACGGCCACCAACCGGCCGTCGAGACGAAATTCGTAGAACCGCGAAAACGGCAGGTCACGCACCAGGAAGGTCGAAAACTGATCGCGGCTCGGCGGGTACATGTCGCCGTCGGCGTGACGCTGTTCGATATAGCGTTGATAGAGGTCGAAATACTCTTCGCTGAACCCGGGCCTGGCCGGGCGCACCTGCAAGTCTGCGTTGCGCTTGAAAATGCGTTTTTGCTGACGGTTGGGCGCAAATTGAGCCACAGGGATGCGTGCAGGCACGCACGCATTGCAATTTTGGCAATGAGGCCGATAGAGATGATCGCCACTGCGACGAAAACCCATTTCCGACAGGTCTGCGTAGACATGCACATCCATGGGCTGGCTAGGATCGAGAAACAGGGTTGTGGCCTGCTCCTCGGGCAGATAACTGCAAGAGTGGGGCTGAGTGGCATAGAACTTCAAACGCGCCAACTCGGTCATGATCAACCTCGGGGATAAGCTTTTGAATAAGTGTAAGCCACGCGCGCAAAAGTCGCTCAGCAAACCCAGGTGGCGTGATTAGGTTGATCCAGATGTCGAGCCAGATAGCCGGCAAACTCGCTGCGGGGTATCGCTCGGGCACCGAGGCTGTGCAAATGGTCGGTAGGCATCTGGCAATCGATCAGCACAAAACCTGAGTCTTTCAGATGTTGCACCAGTGTGGCAAAGCCATATTTGGAGGCGTTGTCGGCGCGACTGAACATCGACTCGCCAAAAAACAGCTGACCCATGGCCAGGCCGTACAAGCCGCCGACCAGTTCACCCTGGTCCCAGACTTCCACCGAATGGGCGTAGCCGCGCTTGTGCAACTCCAGGTAGGCGTTCTGCATGGCTTTCGTGATCCAGGTGCCGTCGGCGTAATCGCGCGGCGCGGCGCAGGCGCGGATGACCGCGGCAAAATCCTGATCGAAGGTCACTTGATAGCATTGTTGGCGCAGCAACTTGTTCAGGCTGCGGGAAACGTGCAGTTCGTCGGGAAACAGCACGGTGCGTGGATCGGGCGACCACCAGAGAATCGGTTGGCCTTCGGAAAACCAAGGGAAGCAGCCGTGGCGATAGGCCTGGATCAGCCGATCAGCGGACAGATCACCGCCCGCCGCCAGCAGCCCATTGGGATCGCGCATGGCTTTTTCCAGGGGCGGAAAAGTCAGGGTGTTGCGTTGTAACCAAGTCAGCATGGCATCCGGGCTTGCAGAAGGGGAGGGCAGGGGCGGACGTTTCGGTCCGCCGTGAAGTCGTGCATCAAACGGTAGGAATATCGTCGAGGTATTTCTCGGCGTCCAGCGCGGCCATGCAGCCAGCCCCGGCAGACGTCACAGCCTGGCGGTAAACATGATCGGCCACATCGCCGGCGGCGAACACACCTTCGATGTCGGTGGCGGTGGCATCGCCTTCGTTGCCACCCTTGATCAGCAGGTAGCCGTCACGCATTTTCAGTTGGCCCTGGAACAGGTCGGTGTTGGGCTTGTGGCCGATGGCAATGAACACGCCGGTCAACGGCAGTTCGCGGGTTTCGCCAGTGTTGCTGTCACGCAGGCGGGCGCCAGTTACGCCGCTGGCATCGCCCAACACTTCATCAAGATTCTGATTCCAGTGCAGGCGGATATTGCCGTTGGCGGCTTTTTCGAACAGCTTGTCCTGAAGGATCTTCTCCGAGCGCAGCTTGTCACGACGGTGCACCAGGTGGACTTCCTTGGCGATGTTCGACAGGTATAACGCCTCCTCAACCGCCGTGTTGCCGCCGCCGACCACGGCGACTACCTGATTGCGGTAGAAGAAACCGTCGCACGTCGCACAGGCGGAAACGCCCTTGCCGGCAAAGGCTTCTTCCGACGGCAGCCCCAGGTACTGGGCCGAGGCGCCGGTGGCGATAATCAACGCGTCGCAGGTGTAGGTGCCGCTGTCGCCGATGAGTTCAAAAGGGTGCTGTTGCAACTTGGCGGTGTGGATGTGGTCGTAAACGATCTCTGTGTCAAAGCGCTCGGCGTGTTTTTGCATGCGTTCCATCAGCACCGGGCCAGTGAGGCCTTCGACGTCGCCAGGCCAGTTGTCGACTTCGACGGTGGTGGTGAGTTGGCCACCGGCCTGTATGCCGGTAATGACGACGGGTTTGAGGTTGGCGCGGGCGGCATAAACGGCGGCGCTGTAACCGGCAGGGCCAGAACCCAGAATGATCAGGCGTGAATGCTTGGCTTCGCTCATAAAAACACCTCATAAGCCTTTGTCACAAAAGAGAATGCATGCTCAAATTGAACCGTGTGTCATGTGCTTTTGGCTATGCTACACCCAAGGGTCTGAAGCATGGCATCGGGCGAACAAACCCGTACAATGCCGGCTTGTAACAGCGCTTGTATCAAAAAAGCTGTGCATGCCCTGTTTTGAAACACCGGGGTGCAGTGTTAAAAGTAGTCCCAGTTGCGCCTGTTAACTTTTTTACCTGCCTGGATTGGGCAGTTTTTATAGTCATTCAACAGATGGACGCGCCATTGGCGCAGGAATAGAAGCGTTTTGAAGAAATCCACCGCAGCACCTAAACCAGCCGTCGTTCCGCTCTGGCGCCAGCATTTGCACTACCGACTCAAGGAAGGTGCGCTGATCGCCATCGGTGCCTTGTGCCTGTTCCTGATGATGGCCTTGTTGACCTATGGCAAGGACGATCCGGGCTGGAGCCACAACAGCAAGATCGACGATGTGCAGAACTTCGGCGGGCCGGTTGGCTCCTACAGTGCCGATATCCTGTTCATGGTGCTCGGTTACTTCGCCTACATCTTCCCGCTGTTACTGGCGGTCAAGATCTACCAGATCTTCCGTCAACGTCACGAACCGTGGCAGTGGAGCGGTTGGCTGTTCTCCTGGCGCCTGATCGGTTTGGTCTTCCTGGTGCTGTCGGGCGCGGCCCTGGCCCACATCCATTTCCATGCAGCGACCGGCTTGCCGGCTGGCGCTGGCGGCGCGTTGGGCGAAAGCCTTGGCGACCTGGCCAAAAATGCCCTGAACATCCAGGGCAGCACGCTGCTGTTCATCGCGCTGTTCCTGTTCGGCCTGACGGTGTTCACCGACCTGTCGTGGTTCAAGGTGATGGACGTCACGGGCAAAATTACACTCGACTTGTTTGAACTGTTCCAAGGCGCGGCTAATCGCTGGTGGTCTGCGCGTACCGAACGCAAGCAACTGGTCGCCCAGTTGCGTGAAGTCGATGACCGCGTCCACGACGTGGTGGCGCCGACCGTCACCGACAAGCGCGAGCAGGCCAAGGTCAAGGAACGCCTGATCGAACGCGAGCAGGCGCTGAGCAAGCACATGTCCGAACGCGAGAAACAGGTGCCGCCGGTCATCGCCCCGGCTCCGATCAAGGCGCCCGAGCCAAGCAAGCGCGTACAGAAAGAGAAACAGGCGCCGTTGTTCGTCGACAGCGCCGTGGAAGGCACCTTGCCGCCGATCTCGATTCTCGATCCGGCGGAAAAGAAACAACTCAATTACTCGCCTGAATCCCTGGCTGCGGTTGGCCACTTGCTGGAAATCAAGCTCAAGGAGTTCGGCGTCGAAGTCACCGTGGATTCGATTCACCCAGGCCCGGTGATTACCCGTTACGAAATCCAGCCGGCAGCCGGCGTCAAGGTCAGCCGCATTTCCAACCTGGCCAAAGACCTGGCGCGTTCGCTGGCTGTAACCAGTGTGCGGGTGGTTGAAGTGATTCCGGGCAAGACCACGGTCGGTATCGAGATTCCTAACGAAGACCGGCAGATCGTGCGCTTCTCCGAAGTGCTGTCGTCGCCCGAATACGACAACTTCAAATCCCCGGTGACCCTGGCCCTCGGCCACGACATTGGCGGCAAGCCGGTCATCACTGACCTGGCGAAAATGCCTCACTTGCTGGTGGCCGGTACCACCGGTTCCGGTAAGTCGGTGGGTGTGAACGCGATGATCCTGTCGATCCTGTTCAAGTCCGGCCCGGAAGACGCCAAGCTGATCATGATTGACCCGAAAATGCTTGAGCTGTCGATCTACGAAGGCATTCCGCACTTGCTCTGCCCCGTGGTCACCGACATGAAGGACGCGGCCAACGCCCTGCGCTGGAGCGTGGCGGAGATGGAGCGTCGCTACAAACTGATGGCGAAGATGGGTGTGCGTAACCTGTCGGGCTTCAACCAGAAGGTCAAGGATGCCGAGGAAGCTGGCACGCCGCTGGCCGACCCGCTGTACAAGCGTGAAAGCATCCACGACGAAGCGCCGCTGCTGCACAAGTTGCCGACCATCGTCGTGGTGGTGGACGAATTCGCCGACATGATGATGATCGTCGGCAAAAAGGTTGAAGAACTGATCGCCCGTATCGCCCAGAAGGCCCGTGCGGCCGGGATCCACTTGATCCTTGCGACCCAGCGTCCGTCGGTTGACGTGATCACCGGTCTGATCAAGGCCAACATTCCGACCCGTATGGCGTTCCAGGTATCGAGCAAGATCGATTCCCGGACCATCATCGACCAGGGCGGTGCCGAGCAACTGCTGGGCCACGGTGACATGCTCTACATGCCGCCAGGCACCAGCCTGCCTATCCGTGTCCATGGCGCGTTCGTCTCCGATGAGGAGGTTCACCGGGTGGTCGAGGCCTGGAAACTGCGCGGGGCACCGGAATACAACGACGAGATCCTGGCCGGTGTCGAAGAGCCCGGTAGTGGTTTTGAAGGCGGCAGCGGTGGCGATGATGACAGTGAATCCGATGCGCTCTACGACGAAGCCGTGCAGTTCGTGCTGGAAAGTCGTCGGGCGTCGATTTCGGCGGTTCAGCGCAAGCTGAAAATCGGCTACAACCGCGCCGCGCGCATGATCGAGGCCATGGAAATGGCCGGGGTCGTGACGTCCATGAACACCAACGGTTCGCGCGAAGTCCTGGCCCCTGGCCCGGTGCGCGACTGATTTGAATTGAAAAGGGTGGCGCAATGACGCGCCTCCGCAACTCCCACGAATATCAAGAGGACTCCCATGCGTCTTATCCGCATGCTGTTGCTGCCGGTTCTGGCTTTGACCACACTCTCGGCCCACGCCGATGACAAGGACGTGGCGCGTCTGACCCAATTGCTCGAAACATCCAAGACCCTGACCGCACACTTCTCCCAGTTGACCCTCGATGGCAGCGGCACCCAGTTGCAGGAAACCGCCGGTGACATGTCGCTGCAGCGTCCGGGCCTGTTCTACTGGCACACCAATGCGCCGGCTGAACAAACCATGGTTTCCGACGGCAAGAAGGTCACCCTGTGGGACCCGGACCTGGAACAGGTCACCATCAAGAACCTCGACCTGCGCCTGACCCAGACCCCGGCGCTGCTGTTGTCCGGTGACGTGTCCAAGATCAGCCAGAGCTTCGATATCAGTGCCAAGGAAGCCGGCGGCGTGATCGACTTCACCCTGAAGCCGAAAACCAAGGACACCCTGTTCGACAGCCTGCGCCTGTCGTTCCGCAATGGCCTGGTCAATGACATGCAACTGATCGACAGCGTCGGCCAGCGAACCAATATCCTGTTCACCGGCGTGAAGGCCAACGAGCCGATCCCGGCGTCCAAGTTCAAGTTCGACATCCCTAAAGGGGCGGACGTGATCCAGGAATAAACAACAGGACCTGTGGGAGCGGGCTTGTGTGGCGAGGGGGCTTGCCCCCGTTGGGTTGCGAAGCGGCCCTAAAACCTGCATCCGCGGTTTTTCAAAAAACACCGCATGCGATGGTTTTACGACTGCTTCGCAGTCGAGCGGGGGCAAGCCCCCTCGCCACAGGTAAGTCGCTCTTGTCACAGGATTTTCGCCAGACTTGAGAGCAATGTCATAAAGCGAGGTTTGAACCTTACGTGATGGACCTGTTTCGCAGTGCCCCGATTGCTCAGCCCTTGGCCGCCCGTTTGCGTGCGGCCAATCTGGATGAGTACGTCGGTCAGGAACACCTGCTCGCTCGCGGCAAGCCTTTGCGCGAAGCCCTGGAGCAGGGGGCCCTGCATTCGATGATCTTTTGGGGCCCGCCGGGGGTAGGTAAAACCACCCTGGCGCGGTTGCTGGCGGAAGTCTCGGATGCGCACTTCGAAACGGTTTCGGCGGTGCTTGCCGGTGTGAAGGAAATCCGTCAGGCGGTGGAAATCGCCAAGCAGCAGGCCGGGCAGTACGGCAAGCGCACGATCCTGTTTGTCGATGAAGTACACCGCTTCAACAAATCCCAGCAGGACGCCTTTCTGCCGTATGTGGAAGACGGCACGCTGATTTTCATCGGTGCGACCACCGAAAACCCGTCCTTCGAACTCAACAACGCCTTGCTCTCCCGGGCTCGTGTTTACGTGCTCAAAAGCCTCGACGAGGCCGCGCTGCGCAAACTGGTGCACCGTGCACTCACTGAAGAACGTGGCCTGGGCAAGCGGCAACTGACCCTCAGCGATGAAGGCTTTCAGATGTTGCTGTCCGCTGCTGATGGCGATGGCCGACGCCTGCTCAACCTGCTGGAAAACGCCTCGGACCTGGCCGAAGACAACAGCGAGATCGGCGTCGATCTGCTGCAAAGTCTGCTCGGCGATACCCGTCGGCGTTTCGACAAGGGTGGCGAAGCCTTCTACGACCAGATTTCCGCGCTGCATAAATCCGTACGTGGCTCCAACCCCGACGGCGCGCTGTACTGGTTTGCCCGCATGATCGACGGCGGTTGCGATCCGTTGTACCTGGCCCGGCGCGTGGTGCGCATGGCCAGCGAAGACATCGGCAACGCCGACCCTCGCGCCCTGAGCCTGTGTCTGGCGGCGTGGGAAGTGCAGGAACGGCTCGGCAGCCCGGAAGGCGAGTTGGCGGTGGCCCAGGCCATCACCTATCTGGCTTGCGCGCCGAAAAGCAACGCGGTGTACATGGGGTTCAAAGCCGCGCTGCGCAGCGCCGCCGAACACGGTTCCCTTGAAGTGCCGCTGCACCTGCGCAACGCACCGACCAAGCTGATGAAGCAATTGGGTTACGGCGATGAATACCGTTATGCCCATGATGAGCCGGACGCCTACGCCGCTGGTGAAGACTACTTCCCGGAAGAGCTCGACCCGCAACCGTTCTATCAACCGGTGCCGCGAGGCCTGGAACTGAAAATCGGCGAAAAGCTTAACCACCTCGCCCAACTTGACCGACTCAGCCCCCGGCAGCGGAGAAAATAGTGATTCGAACGATTCTTGCGGTGTCCGTGGCCGGTATCGCTGGTACATTACTGCGTTTCGCAACCAGCACTTGGGTCAGCGCCAATTGGCCGCGGCATTTTTATGCGGCGACCCTGGCCGTCAATCTGGTGGGCTGCCTGATTATCGGTTTGCTGTATGGGCTGTTTCTGACGCGCCCGGAAGTACCAATCGAAATCCGCGCCGGCCTGATCGTCGGTTTTGTGGGCGGTCTGACGACTTTTTCATCCTTTTCTCTGGATACGTTGCGCTTGCTGGAAAGCGGGCAGGCACCGATAGCCTTCGGTTATCTGGCCATCAGCGTATTCGGCGGGCTGCTCGCCACCTGGGCCGGCCTGTCCCTGACCAAACTTTGATAACGAGAGACCGACATGCTCGATTCCAAACTGTTACGTAGCAACCTTCAGGACGTAGCGGACCGCCTGGCATCCCGTGGCTTTGTGCTGGATGTTGCGCGCATCGAAGCGCTGGAAGAACAGCGCAAGACCGTCCAGACCCGCACTGAAGCACTGCAGGCTGAACGTAATGCGCGCTCCAAATCCATCGGTCAGGCCAAACAACGCGGTGAAGACATCGCGCCGTTGATGGCTGACGTCGAGCGCATGGCCAGCGAGTTGAGCGCCGGCAAGGTTGAACTGGACCAGATCCAGACCGACCTGGATTCGATCCTGCTCGGCATCCCGAACCTGCCGCACGAATCCGTGCCGATCGGCGCTGACGAAGACGGCAACGTCGAAGTGCGCCGCTGGGGCACCCCGACCGCGTTCGATTTCCCGGTTCAGGACCACGTGGCCCTGGGCGAGAAGTTCGGCTGGCTGGACTTCGAAACTGCCGCCAAGCTGTCCGGCGCGCGTTTCGCCCTGTTGCGCGGCCCGATCGCCCGTCTGCACCGCGCACTCGCGCAGTTCATGATCAACCTGCACACCACCGAACACGGTTACGAAGAGGCCTACACGCCTTACCTGGTTCAAGCGCCGGCCTTGCAAGGCACCGGCCAGTTGCCGAAGTTCGAAGAAGACCTGTTCAAGATCACTCGCGAAGGCGAAGCCGATCTGTACCTGATCCCGACGGCTGAAGTGTCGCTGACCAACATCGTCGCTGGCGAAATCCTCGATTCGAAACTGCTGCCGATCAAGTTCGTTGCCCACACGCCGTGCTTTCGCAGCGAAGCCGGCGCGTCGGGTCGTGACACTCGCGGCATGATCCGCCAGCACCAGTTCGACAAGGTCGAAATGGTCCAGATCGTTGAGCCATCGACCTCGATGGAGGCGCTGGAAGGCCTGACCGCCAACGCGGAGAAAGTCCTGCAATTGCTGGAACTGCCGTATCGCACTCTGGCGCTGTGCACTGGCGACATGGGCTTCAGCGCGGTCAAGACTTACGACCTGGAAGTGTGGATTCCGAGCCAGGACAAGTACCGTGAAATTTCGTCGTGCTCCAACTGCGGCGATTTCCAGGCCCGTCGTATGCAAGCGCGCTTCCGTAACCCGGAAACCGGCAAGCCTGAACTGGTTCACACCCTGAACGGTTCCGGCCTGGCGGTCGGTCGTACTTTGGTCGCCGTGCTGGAAAACTACCAGCAGGCCGACGGTTCGATCCGTGTGCCAGCCGTACTGAAGCCGTACATGGGTGGCCTTGAGGTCATCGGCTAAATGGACTATCTGCCGCTGTTTCATAATCTGCGCGGCAGTCGTGTGTTGGTCGTCGGCGGCGGGGAAATTGCCTTGCGCAAGTCCCGCCTGCTGGCCGAAGCCGGTGCGCTGCTGCGGGTGGTCGCACCTGAAATCGAACCGCAACTGCGCGCACTGGTGACCGGCAGCGGTGGCGAGTGCCTGTTGCGCGGCTACGTCGAGGCGGACCTGGACGGTTGCGGGCTGATCATTGCCGCCACCGACGACGAGCCGCTGAATGCGCAAGTCTCCGCCGATGCCCATCGGCGTTGCGTGCCGGTCAACGTAGTGGATGCGCCCGCCCTGTGCAGCGTGATTTTCCCGGCGATTGTCGACCGTTCCCCGCTGATCGTTGCCATCTCCAGCGGCGGCGATGCGCCGGTGCTGGCGCGGCTGATCCGGGCCAAAATCGAAACCTGGATTCCTTCCACCTACGGTCAACTGGCCGGCCTGGCGGCGCGCTTTCGTACTCAGGTCAAAAACCTGCTTCCGGATGTGCAGCAGCGTCGGTCGTTCTGGGAGGATGTTTTCCAGGGCCCGATTGCCGATCGGCAACTGGCCGGGCAGGGCGCTGAAGCCGAGCGCTTGCTGCTGGCGAAAATCGCTGGCGAGCCGCCGAAAAAAACCGGTGAAGTGTATTTGGTCGGCGCCGGGCCGGGCGATCCGGACCTACTGACCTTCCGTGCGTTGCGGCTGATGCAGCAAGCCGATGTGGTGCTCTACGACCGGCTGGTCGCGCCGGCAATTCTGGATTTGTGTCGTCGCGATGCTGAGCGGGTTTACGTCGGCAAGCGTCGCGCCGATCACGCTGTGCCGCAGGATCAGATCAACCAACAATTGGTGGATCTGGCCAAGGCTGGCAAGCGCGTGGTGCGGCTCAAGGGGGGTGATCCGTTCATCTTCGGTCGTGGCGGTGAAGAGATCGAAGAACTGGCGGCCCATGGCATTCCGTTCCAGGTCGTGCCGGGCATTACGGCGGCTAGCGGTTGCGCGGCGTATGCCGGGATTCCGCTGACTCACCGTGATTACGCGCAGTCGGTGCGGTTCGTCACCGGCCACCTGAAGGATGGTTCCACCGATTTGCCGTGGGCCGACCTGGTCGCCCCGGCGCAAACCCTGGTGTTTTACATGGGGCTGGTGGGCTTGCCGATCATCTGCGAGCAGTTGATCAAGCATGGTCGCGGGGCGGATACCCCGGCGGCGTTGATTCAGCAGGGCACCACGGTCAATCAGCGGGTGTTTACCGGTACGTTGGCTGATTTGCCACGACTGGTGGCGGAGCATGAAGTGCATGCGCCGACATTGGTGATTGTTGGGGAAGTGGTGCAATTGCGCGAGAAACTGGCGTGGTTCGAGGGGGCTCAGGCGCAAGTCTAGAGACCGAGTCGCCTTCTTCGCGGGCAAGCCTCGCTCCTACAGGTTTTTCGCACGTCGTGAGAGCGACGCTGTACCTGTAGGAGCGAGGCTTGCCCGCGAAGGGGCCCTCAAAACCGGCACAAACCTCAGGCCCTGCGCCAAACCCCTTTCCCACTCAACCGCGCCCGATCATGCGCCGCGGTAAAGTCCTGCGCCGGCCCTTTCGGCACAATCCCCGTCGGGTTAATGGTCTTGTGGCTGCCGTAGTAGTGATGCTTGATGTGCTCAAAATCCACCGTCTCGGCAATCCCTGGCCACTGATACATTTCCCGCAACCAGTTCGACAGGTTCGGATAATCGGCTATTCGCCGCAGGTTGCACTTGAAGTGCCCGTAATACACCGCATCGAAGCGGATCAGCGTGGTGAACAACCGAATGTCCGCTTCCGTCAGGTATTCACCGACCAGGTAGCGGTTCTTGTCTAACAGCAGCTCCAGCCGATCCAGCTCGGCAAACACATCATCGAACGCTTCTTCATAAGCGGTCTGCGATGTGGCAAACCCGGCGCGGTACACGCCGTTGTTCACCGCCGGATAAATCCGTTCATTTAACGCATCGATCTCGCCCCGCAGCGGCGCCGGATAGAAATCCAGGTCATTGCCGGTCAGGTCATCGAAGGCGCTGTTGAACATGCGGATGATTTCCGCCGATTCATTGTTGACGATGCGTTTCTGCTGTTTGTCCCAGAGCACCGGCACGGTGACGCGGCCGGTGTAGTTGGCGGTATCGGCGGTGTAGCGTTGGTGCATGAAATTGAAGTGATCGAGTTTGTCGCCGGTGGAGCCGAGGTTCTGGTCGAAGGTCCAGCCGTTTTCCAGCATCAGCCAACTGACCACCGACACATCGATCAGGTTGTCGAGGCCTTTGAGTTTGCGCAGGATCAGCGTGCGATGGGCCCACGGGCAAGCCAGGGACACATAAAGGTGATAGCGACCGGCTTCGGCCGCAAAGCCACCGACACCGGACGGGCCTGGCTTGCCGTCGGCGGTCAGCCAGTTGCGGCGCTGCGCTTGTTCACGTTGGAACGCGCCGTCCTTGCTGCTTTCATACCACTGGTCTTGCCAGCGGCCTTCAACTAACAAACCCATGTTCAAGACTCCTTAACCAATAAGCGTTGGAGAGGAGTCTATGCCCATGAGTTCGAACAAAAAGCGCAAAGGTTGGGCAGTTATGATCGGTTAAATCGATTTGTCCCGGGCGTCCCAGTATTGCTGGGCGGTTTCGAAGGCTTGCTCGCGGGTCTGGCCGAGGCCGCGCAAGGCCAGGGCCATGGTCGAAATCAGCGCCATTTGCGGATAGCTGTCGACCACATCGCCACGCCACACGGCCTTCATGTGTTCAGGATCGAGCGTCGCCGGTTTGACGTGGCGCTGTGCCGACAGTTGCGGCCACTCCTCATCCCAGCTTTCGCCGCCGGTGGTGCCGTACAAGTGACTGTCGGCGTCCGGGTTGATCTCTATTTCGCCGCCGTCGCCCTTGACCACAATTGCCGTATCACCGAGCAAGCCGCTGGCATCGCGATGCACGGCTTGGTAGCCGGGGTGGAAAATGCTTTGCAGGCCACAGCGCGCACTCAACGGATTGAGAATCCGCGTGAGGGAGTGGATGGGTGAGCGCAGGCCCAGGGTGTTGCGCAGGTCGATCATGCGCTGAAGTTGTGGCGCCCAATCCACCAACGGCATGAATGCCAGGCCGCCGTTATCCAGCGCTTCGCCGACCTGCTGCCAGTTGCGGCACAAGGGGATTTTCAGTTCTTCCAGCAGTTGCTCGCTGTACAGCCGACCTGCCGTGTGCGCGCCGCCGCCGTGCATAAAAATCCGCACGCCGTTCTGCGCCAGGCACTTGGCCGCCAGCAGATACCACGGCAGATGACGCTTCTTGCCGGCGTAGGTCGGCCAGTCCAGATCGACATTTAAAGCCGGAGCCTTCAAGCGTTCACGAAGGGCTTCGGTAAACCCCGCCATCTCCTCGGCGCTTTCTTCTTTGTGTCGCAACAGCATCAAAAACGCGCCGAGCTGGGTGTCTTCGACTTTGTCGTCCAGAACGAAGCCCATGGCTTGCCGGGCTTCCTCACGAGTCAGGTCGCGGGCGCCGCGTTTGCCTTTGCCGAGGATCCGCACGAACTGAGCGAACGGATGCTCGGCGGGCGTTTCGAGGGTCAGTGCTGGGTAGTCGGTCATAAGCAATTCGTCGGTTTGGGCAGGCCCGCCAGTTTTGCGGCGAGTTTGGCAGGGGTGCCTTTGAACAGTCGGTTCAGGTGCAGGCTGTTGCCTTTTTCCGGGCCGAGTTTCAACGCGGTGTATTTGATCAGCGGGCGTGTGGCCGGGGACAGCTGGAATTCAGCGTAGAAACTGCGCAGCAATTCGAGGATTTCCACATGCTCGGGGCTCAGCTCGAGGTCTTCGGCGGCCGCTAGGGCGCTGGCTACATCCAGGCTCCAGTCGCTCAGATCGACCAGGAAACCATCCTTGTCCAGCTCGATGGCGCGGGCGCCGACGGTCAGGGAGTTCATAGCCAACTGTTGACCTTGTCGTAGTGAATCGACAGTTCGACGAAGGACGGGTAGTCGATGGCTTGGGCCCAATCGGGCACTGGGAGCGCGCGAGCCTGGGCGTCTTCAACCAGTACGAACAGTTTCAGGCCACGAATGCTCAATGCGTTGAACGGCGCGGTGCCTGGCTGCAAGGCATAAGCCGCGTCGCCAGACAGCAGCAGCGCGTCGTCAGCGCCGATTACACGCAGGCAACTGGTCAGGCGATCGTCGCCAAACGGGGAATGAGACAACACATGCAGAGTCGACATCAGAGGGTGATCACCTGGTCGTAACGGTCAATAAGGGCGGTGATTTCTTTGGCGGTCAGTGCCTGGACTTCTTCCAGCGACAATGCTGTCGGGTCGAGGCCGCGCTCGGCGGCACTGTCGGCGCAAACAAACAGCTCTTCGACACCAAACATCGGCAACGCTTGCAGGTTGGCGCTCAGGTCTTTTTGCTGCAGGACCTTGGCGTCCTGTTTCGACGCGAGTTGGAAAACCCCGTCATCGAGAAACAGCAGGCCGATCGGCAAGTCGAACGCGCCGCCGGCCAGCACGATGTCCAGCGCTTCCCGCGCGTTCGGCCCGGACCACGGCGCCTGGCGGCTGATCATCAGCAAGGATTTAGGCATGTCACGCGCCTCCAAAACAGATCAGTCGGTCGGCGTCTTGTACTGCGTCATGCAGTTGGCCGAGGCCGGACAATTCCCACGGCGCACCGACTGCCACTGCTTCGCGCTGATAGCGCTTGGCTTCCTCTTCGTTCAACACCCCACGCCGCAGGGCAGCGGCGATGCAGACGACGCCGTCCAGTTGATGCTCGGCAACAAAGGCGCGCCATTGCTTGGGCAAGTCCTGCTCGTCCTGGGGCGTGACGACGCTGCCGGACGCGTTGTAGACGCCGTCCTGATAGAAAAACAGCCGGACAATCTCATGCCCGCCGGCCAGCGCGGCCTGGGCGAACAGCAAGGCACGGCGCGAGGAGGGCGCATGGGCGGCGGAAAACAGCGCGATGGCGAACTTCATGACGGACTCGATCAGCAAAACTGCGGCCATGATAAAGCTTTATCGGCGGGGCGGCGAAACCCAAGTTGCCTGAGTGAATGAGCTTGTAGGAGCTGCCGAGTGAAACGAGGCTGCGATCTTTTGATCTCGCTTTTTAAAATCAAGATCAAAAGATCGCAGCGTGCCGCAGCTCCTACAGTATTAAGTGCGTTTTCAGCGGGGCATGTAGCCGAGCTGCCAGCGACGGGGGATGGTCAGGGACAACAATCCCAGGATCGCCGCCAGCAAGCCGCTGACGAACAAGGCCTTGAGCCCCAGATGATGTTCCAGCACTGCACCCAGAATCGCCCCGACAAACATGCCGCTCCACGGCACCAGTTGCACCCGCCAGCCGCTGCGGCGCTCGCCGAGCATCCAGCGCCCCAGTCCTCGGCCGAATCGCGACAGTGCCCCGGTCACGTAGGTCAACCCGACCGGCAGACCGTTCACTTCTTCGACGGCTGCGTTAAGCATGCCCATCGCGACAATCGCCGCCAGCAGCGCTGGCAACTGCGCGTCGGCAGGCCAGGCTGCCGCTGCGCAGAGCAGGGTGGCGATGCACAGCAGCAACGGCAACGTGCGCCGGCCGCCCAGCCGTGCGATCAACACGCCCAAGGCATTGCCGACTATAAACGTGGCCACGAGGATGACCAGGCGCAACGCCAGCCCCCAGTCGCCATCACTGATCGCCACCGCCAATCGAGTGGTGTTACCGCTCATGAACGAGACGAAATCGCCGCTGGCCATGAAACCGATGGCGTCGGTCATGCCAGCCAGTACCGACAGGCTCGCGACCAGCGCCAGTCCCACGCGACCGCGCCATTTCTGCGTGTGCAGATGACCGGGACTGGCATGCCGGGTTGAGGTCGAGGGCAGCATCGATACAAGAGTCCTTGAGTGGCGGTTACGGTTCTATGCCATACAGTTCGCAGTATTCCAGCCAGTCCATCCCGGCCATTTCCGCCACTTCACGGTGCACTTCCAGACGCTGCGCCTGATACTCCTCAGGCGAATCAGCGGTCAGTTGCAGCGTCAGTTCCCAGGCGAACAATCCAAGATGTTCTGCTTCCGCCTCAAAGGCTTCGTGCAGACGCTCTTCACGATACTGTGCCTGGGTTTCGCCTTTGGCCTGGGCCAGCAATGGATTGAGATGGTCGAGGGTTTCGCGCAAGTCAGGTCGCGCGTCGAGAAACATTTTCAGGGCGTGTTCATGTCGCTGATCGGTAGGCGCCATGGGTTTTCCTTGTGAGGCTGATGACCTTAGGTTGCCGCAGCGGTGCGTGCGTGTCGCGGTATAAATGAAGTAAAGCAGAACGATACGCCGCGCCACGGTGATACAGTCCGCTTTTTCTTGATGAGCGAACACAATGCGAATTCTGATGGTGGCGCTGGCCGCAACCCTGCTGGCGGGATGCGCGGGCTCGGTGATGGATGACTCCCGCACCAAATCCCCGACCAAGGTCCTGAACTCGGACAAACCGGAAAAAGTCGTTGCCCAATGCGTGCAATTCGCCTGGCAGGACGAGGCGGTGTTCGGGATTGATGCCGGGGCTTACCTGCAACCGGGCCGCAAGGGCGGTTCTACGGTCTACACCCGTTCGGCGGAATCGTTTGTGGACTTGTCCAGCAATGCGTCCGGCACGGTGCTGAGTTACTACGCGCAGCACGATGATTTCGTGGCCAAGCGCCGATTGGCGGCGTTGGCGACCTGCCTCTGAGAATGCTGTGAGACAAACGCCGCCATCGCGAGCAGGCTTACTTCTGCATTGGAGTTGTGAACGACACGAACAATGCAGGAATGAGCCTGCTCGCGATGGGGTCGCTCCGGTCAGCCTACAAGCCGCTTCTGGAAGAAATGCCGCTTATGCCCCAGCGGATAATCGACAATCTCGCCACACTCGACGTATCCCACCTTCCGGTAAA
Organism: Pseudomonas sp. TH15; assembly: GCF_016651105.1. Lineage (GTDB taxonomy): Bacteria > Pseudomonadota > Gammaproteobacteria > Pseudomonadales > Pseudomonadaceae > Aquipseudomonas. Next base: position 4,887,438 of record NZ_JAEKEL010000001.1, on the reverse strand, counting down.
ACTCCGGCGCCTGAAACGAGAAAGTATCGAGCCAGATCCCGACGCAATCGTTCTTGCGTGCAAAGTCTTCAGCCATCTGCATCAGTTGCGATCCGATGCCCTGCCCGCGACCTTGTTCCGGCACCGCCAGCAGTTCAATGAATAACCAGCGATAAAACGTGTGGCCATACAGGCCGCCCAGTATCGCGTCGTGCTCATCGCGCACCAACAGCGCCAACGGCTCGAGCTTCGACGGCCCGGCCTTGGCAACGTTATGGGCTCGCAATGGTGCCAGAATCGCGTTGCGTTGTTCTTCGTTGGGGTTCTGCGACAGCTCGATACGCAAGTTCATGCATGACTTCCTTGTGGTCTGGGACGCCAGACTATCCTGCTCGACGGTCGCGTTCCAAGCCTCTGCGCAAAACCGGTGGAACCGCTGCGCAAATGCCGAGGTCTAGCCTTTACAGCGTCATTCCAGAACGCGGTTGATGAGGATAGCCAATGAACATTTTCGAAGCCTTGCGCGAAAGCCACGACCGCCAGCGCAGCTATGCCGACGCGCTGATCCAGACCAGCGGTGACACCCCGGAACGGACCGAGGCCTACAAACGGCTTAAATCCGAGCTCCAGGCCCACGAAACCGCGGAAGAACGGTATTTCTACATTCCGCTGATGGAGTTCGACAACGGAGTCGATCTGAGCCGTCATGCCATTTCCGAACACCATGAAATGGACGAAATGATGGAGACGCTGGATGAGACACAGATGTCTGATCCGACGTGGCTGGTGACGGCGAAAAAGTTGTCCGAAAAGGTCCATCACCACCTCAAGGAAGAAGAGCAGAAGTTCTTCCAGATGGCCGGCAAACTGCTTGATGAAAAACAGAAAGTGCAACTCGCCGGGCAATACGAAAAAGAGTTCCAGGCGCAACTGCCGTAAATCGCTGAATGCAGGTTTTCGTAGCCTCGGCGCGTACGCCTTTGCCTACACGCCGAGTGCGACGGCTCGCAATACACTGTTCATCCATCCAGTCTTTTCGTGATTTTGCGGGGTGTGCCTTGTCTGAGTGCGACAAAAGCGCCGATGGACAAAAAACCACCTCCGTTAGCTTGAAGGCCTCTCCTCGGAAGGGAGAGTTCTTAAATCAACGGAGTGAAAAACATGAATCAACCACAAGCACAAACCCAACTGCGACACGGTCGCGTTACCTCCCCGGCGAGCCGCGGTGCGGTCGCTATCGAGCAAGGATTGCTCGGCGCCTGGCAGGTTAACGAAATGGAGGGAGGCAAGAACTTCCCGGCATTGGTGGCCGGTCCGTTTCCTGCGCCATACCAGACCGACTCGGCCAGTGTCGCGCCGCCGGCTGATGGCTACATTCTCAGCGGTGGCAAGACCGATGCCCGCGATTGTGTGAACTTCACCAACGAGGAACTGAGCAAAAAGCTCAACCGTCCGTTCGCCTGGCCACTGCTGAATGTCACCCCGGGGCAGGTCCTCGAAGTCACCTGGGAATACACCGCTCCCCACGTCACTCGTGGCTACAGCTGGTTTATCACCAAGGATGGCTGGGACCCGAAACAGCGCATCAGCCGTGCGCAACTGGAGCCGAAATCGTTTTTCGACGACTTCTACACCCAGGTTCCGTACTACAGCCATTCCGAAGAAATGAAGGCCAAGGTCAACCACGAAGTGAAATTGCCGGGCAATAAAAGCGGCCATCACGTGATCGTGCTGGTGTGGATCGTGGCCAACACCGGCAACGCCTTCTATCAAGCGTTCGACGTGGACTTCAAGTAAGCCGACAGCGTTAACCCCCACACGTTCTGAAGGAATAGAACATGTCAAAGATCGACTTTACGTTAATGAAATCTCAACTGAGCGACGCTGCTTCGTTGATGCCGAGCATTGCCGGCAAAAAAATCCTGATGGGCTTCTGGCATAACTGGCCCGCCGGGCCGAGTGACGGTTACCAGCGTGGCCAATTTGCCAACATCGCGCTGCAGGACGTGCCCAAGGATTACAACGTGGTGGCCGTGGCCTTCATGAAGGGTAATGGCATTCCGACCTTCAAACCGTACAACCTGTCCGACGCCGAGTTCCGGCGCCAGGTCGGCGTGCTGAACAGCCAGGGTAGGGTGGTGCTGATTTCCCTCGGCGGTGCCGATGCGCACATCGAGCTGCACAAAGGTAACGAACAGCCACTGGCCAACGAAATCATCCGTCTGGTGGAAACCTACGGCTTCGATGGGCTGGACATCGATCTTGAGCAAAGCGCGATTGATTTCGCCGACAACAAGACCGTCCTGCCCGCCGCGCTGAAACTGGTCAAAGACCATTACGCCGGTGAAGGCAAACACTTCATCATCAGCATGGCGCCGGAATTCCCGTACCTGACCACCGCCGGCAAATATGTCGGCTATATCCAGGCCCTGGAAGGTTATTACGACTTCATCGCCCCGCAGTATTACAACCAGGGCGGTGACGGGGTTTGGGTGCAGGAAGCCAATAACGGCGCTGGCGCGTGGATTGCCCAAAACAACGACGCGATGAAAGAGGACTTCCTGTTTTACCTGACCGAAAGTCTGGTGAGCGGTACTCGCGGGTTCACCAAAATCCCGGCGGACAAGTTCGTGATCGGCTTGCCGACCAACGTCGATGCCGCGGCCACGGGTTACGTGATCGACCCGGCGGCAGTGGTGAATGCCTTCAAGCGTCTCGACGCCAAAGGGCTTTCGATCAAAGGCCTGATGACCTGGTCGGTGAACTGGGATAACGGGGTCAACAAAGACCACGTGCCGTACAACTGGGAGTTCAGCCGTCGCTACGGGCCGTTGATCAACGGCAAGCGGCTTTCTACCCACGAGGAAGAGCACGCGGCGCCTGAAGTCGCCAGCCAACCGTAAAAAGAAGCCCGGCAGAGATGCCGGGCTTTTTGGTTTTCGCCTACCATGGGGGCTCTTCTGACAAAAAAAGGATGCGGTGTCATGGCAAATACAGCCGATAGGGTCAACATCATCGAATCACAGGTGTTGTCCCACGACTGGTACCTGCTGAAGAAAATCACCTTCGACTACCAGCGCAATAACGGCGAGTGGCAGCGCCAGACCCGTGAGGTCTATGACCGTGGCAATGGTGCGGCGATTCTGCTGTTTAACCGCGAGAAAAGAACTGTCGTGCTGACACGTCAGTTTCGGCTGCCGGTTTTCGTCAACGGCCACGATGGTTTGCTGATTGAAGTGGCGGCGGGGTTGCTCGAAGGCGCGGCACCTGAAGAGCGCATCCGCGCTGAAGCCGAAGAGGAAACCGGCTATCGCGTTCACCACGTGCAAAAGGTCTTCGAGTCCTACATGAGCCCCGGCTCAGTCACCGAAAAACTGCACTTCTTCATCGCCGAATATGACGCAGCATCGAAAGTCAGCGATGGCGGTGGGCTGGAAGACGAGACTGAAGAGCTTGAAGTGCTGGAGTGGAAGTTCGACGAGGCGCTTGAGGCGTTTTATCGCGGCGAGATCTGCGATGCGAAGACCATCATGCTGTTGCAGTATGCGGCGATGAAAAACCTGTTTACCTGATCAATCAAAAGATCGCAGCCTTCGGCAGTTCCTACAGGAAAACGCATTCCAGGGCAGGAACTGCCGAAGGCTGCGATCCCTTGATCTGTTTTAACTGACTAAAACAAATCCCCGGTTTTACCGACCTGTGCCCAGTCACCACCCTCCAGCGTCAACAATCGCTCCTTCGCCTCAAGCCCCCCGGCAAACCCCGTCAACTTCCCCGACGCCCCAATAACCCGGTGGCACGGTGCAATGATGGAAATCGGATTTCGCCCATTCGCCGCACCCACGGCCCGAACTGCACTCGGATTGCCAATCTGTTCGGCAATCTGGCTATAGCTACGGGTCTCGCCAAAGGGAATGGTCAGCAGCGCTTGCCAGACCTTCTTCTGGAACTCGGTCCCGACAAAATCCAGCTCCAGATCGAACTGATTGCGCGTGCCGGCAAAGTATTCCTGCAACTGTTTAACCGCGCGCATCAGGATCGGATTGTCCGCTGCTTCAGTCATCGGCCCGAGCCGTACTCGGTTTGGTTTGTCGTTTTCCCAGAGGATGGCCGCCAGTCTTGAGCCGTTCGCGACCAGCTTCAACTCGCCGACCGGGGAGGGCATGGTGGTGCAGGTGTAGGTCATGCCGGCGGACTCCGAAAAAGGCTGAACAGGCGCTCAGCATACTGCCTGATCAGAGAGGCGCAATACGCAATCCCAGCCATACTGGCTAGTGCTCTTGAAGCGTTCCCTCTGTTTGATACAGAGCCTAAAAACAAAAAAAGAGACCGAATCATGACGTTCGAACCTTTTGCCAAATCGCTGATAGCGACCTCATTGGCGCTCAGTTGCCTCAGTGCTTACGCCGCCTCCGTGGCCCCGGTTGCAGCCGAAAACGGCATGGTGGTCACCGCCCAGCATCTGGCCACTCACGTGGGCGTGGATGAACTCAAGAACGGCGGCAACGCCGTAGATGCCGCCGTCGCGGTCGCCTATGCGCTGGCGGTGGTTTATCCCGCGGCGGGCAACCTGGGCGGCGGTGGTTTCATGACCATTCAACTGGCGGACGGGCGCAAGACCTTCCTCGATTTCCGCGAAAAAGCCCCGCTGGCGGCCACCGCCAACATGTATCTGGACAAGGACGGCAATGTCGTCCCGGACCTGAGCACCCGTGGCCACTTGGCCGTGGGCGTGCCGGGCACTGTGTCCGGCATGGAGCTGGCCCTGAGCAAATACGGCACCAAACCTCGCAAGGAAGTGATCGCCCCGGCGATCAAGTTCGCCGAAGAAGGCTTCGTGCTGGAGCAGGGAGATGTCGATCTGCTGGAAACCGCGACTGACGTGTTCAAGAAGGACATGCGCGATTCGGGTTCGATCTTCCTGAGTAACGGCGAGCCGATGCAAGTCGGGCAGAAGCTGGTGCAAAAAGACCTGGGCAAAACCCTGCGGGAGATCTCCGAGAAGGGCGCCGACGGTTTCTATAAAGGTTGGGTGGCCGACGCGATCGTCACGTCCAGCCAGGCCAACAAAGGCATCATCACCCAGGCCGACCTCGATAAATACAAGACCCGTGAACTGGCCCCGGTGGAGTGCGATTATCGCGGCTACCACGTGGTCTCGGCGCCACCGCCAAGCTCCGGCGGCGTGGTGATTTGCGAGATCATGAACATCCTCGACGGCTACCCGATGAAAGACTTGGGCTACCACTCGGCCCAAGGCATGCATTATCAGATTGAAGCGATGCGCCACGCCTATGTGGACCGCAACAGCTACCTCGGCGACCCGGACTTCGTGAAAAATCCGATCGCCCACCTGCTCGACAAAAACTACGCGACCAAACTGCGCGCCGCCATCGAACCGCAAAAGGCTGGCGTGTCCCGCGAGATCAAACCTGGCGTAGCGCCGCATGAGGGCAGCAACACCACGCACTTCTCCATCGTCGACAAGTGGGGCAACGCGGTGTCGATGACCTACACCCTCAACGACTGGTTCGGCGCCGGCGTCATGGCCAGCAAAACCGGGGTGATCCTCAACGATGAAATGGACGACTTCACTTCGAAAATCGGCGTGCCAAACATGTACGGCCTGGTGCAAGGCGAGGCCAATGCCATCGCGCCCGGCAAGGCGCCGTTGTCGTCGATGAGCCCGACCATCGTCACCAAGGACGGCAAAGTGGTCATGGTCGTCGGCACCCCTGGAGGTAGCCGCATCATCACCGCGACCTTGCTGACCATCCTCAACGTGATCGACTACGGCATGAACATTCAGGAAGCCGTGGATGCGCCGCGTTTCCACCAGCAGTGGTTGCCGGAAGAGACCAACCTGGAGACCTTCACCACCAGTCCGGATACGGTGAAGATCCTCGAAAGTTGGGGGCATAAATTTGCCAAGCCACAGGATGCCAATCATGTGGCGGCGATTCTGGTCGGGGCACCTTCGCTGGGAGGCAAGCCGGTGGGCAAGAATCGCTTCTATGGGGCGAATGATCCACGCAGGAATACCGGGTTGTCACTGGGCTATTGAGGGAGTTAAAACGGGGCGGGCTCGCGTCCGCCCCTTTCTTTGATGGCTCAACACCGCATTACTGACGATGCCGGCAGTGCCGGCGCTTTCGCGAGCAAGCTTTGCTCCTACCGTTGCCCGGCGTGACCACAACTCCCCAACACCCCCAAACCCGGTAGGAGCTGAGCTTGCTCGCGAAAGCGCCGGTTCAGACGATGCAGATGTTGCCTGTGCCGAAGTCTTCGCGAGCAAGCTTTGCTCCTACCGTTGCTCGGCATGACCACAACTCCCCAACACCCCCAAACCCGGTAGGAGCTGAGCTTGCTCGCGAAAGCGCCGGTTCAGACGATGCAGATGTTGCCTGTGCCGAACTCTTCGCGAGCAAGCTTTGCTCCTACCGATGCTCAGCGTGACCACAACCCTCCAAACATCCCCAAAACCTGTAGGAGCTGAGCTTGCTCGCGAAAGCGCCGGTTCAGGCGATGCAGATGTTGCCTGTGGCGAAGTCTTCGCGAGCAAGCTTTGCTCCTACCGTTGCTCGGCATGACCACAACTCCCCAAACACCCCCAAACCCGGTAGGAGCTGAGCTTGCTCGCGAAAGCGCCGGTTCAGACGATGCAGATGTTGCCTGTGCCGAAGTCTTCGCGAGCAAGCTTTGCTCCTACCGTTGCTCGGCGTGACCACAACCCTCCAAACATCCCCAAAACCTGTAGGAGCTGAGCTTGCTCGCGAAAGCGCCGGTTCAGACGATGCAGATGTTGCCTGTGCCGAAGTCTTCGCGAGCAAGCTTTGCTCCTACCGATGCCCGGCGTGACCACAACCCTCCAAACATCCCCCCAAACCCGTAGGAGCTGAGCTTGCTCGCGAAAGCGCCGGTTCGGGCAACGAGGATCACTGGCATAATGCGCGCCGTTTGAAGAATGGAATCTATCGATGTTCGCCTTGACCCTCCGTCATGCCCTGGCGCTGACGGCCCTCGCGTTTACCTCCGTCGTCCACGCCAGCAGTTTCGATTGCGCCAGCGCTGGCAGCAAAACTGAAAAAGCCATTTGTGCCGATGCGGATCTTTCGCGGCTCGACGAGCAGCTCGCAGAGCGTTGGCGCGCGACGCTGGCCAGCGTCCCCGATCCCAAGGCGCTCAAGACCGATCAACGCCAATGGCTGAAAAATCGCAACGGCTGTGTCGATCTGACGGCCTGCTTGCGCCGTCAATATTTGATGCGTCTGGCCGAACTTGAGCACGCCACTCAACCCTTCAACTGGGACGCGACCTGGCAACTGATTCCGCCCGGCACCTCAACGTCGGCGACCGCGACTACCCAGCGCCGCGACGCCACTCACATCATCGTCAGCATAGAGGCGGCTGAGGGCGGCAACTCCGGCGATCTTGAGGGCGTCGCCACGCTCAAGGACGGCAAAGCGATCTACTCAGAGGACGAATGCACCCTGTTGCTCACGCCGATCAATGGTGTATTGGATATCTCGCAAACGGACGCTGGCGGTTATTGCAGCGCCGGCATGGGCGTGTATTACACCGGCCGCTTTATCGCCTCGGAGCAGCGGCTGAGCCTGGATTACGACATGCTCAGCCTGGGCCTGGTGCGAACGCCCGCCGACAACCAGGCCTTGCACGCGCTGCTTGAAAACGACTACCAAAGGGCGGTGGAAATGTCGGGTTCGTTGATGACCGCTGAACCGTCATCCGACGTCCCGGACAGTCAGGTCACCGAGATGTGGATGCGCGGTCTGGGCGGAACCGGCGTGGTCATGCGTGCCGGCGGCGCGCGCTTCTGGGTACTGCTGGTGACATACGATGGCGGCAAATCACGCCTGCGCTATTACACCAATGAACCGAAGTGGAAAAACCGCCTGCCTCAAGCCTTGCAAGTCTGGAGCGAACGCATGAAACCCAATCTCGATCGGCCCATCGAATTCATGCACTGACCCCACCCCTTGCTACGACACAATCCCTGTGGCGAGGGGATTCATCCCCGATGGGCTGCACAGCAGCCCGCAAATCCCCTCAAGCAACTCCAACTCTCAAGTCGCAAACAAAACCCCACGAATCTCCCCAACCCGGGGCGCTACCACCACGCCCTCCAGCACCATGCGCGTAATCGTCTCCGCAGCCGTCTGATAGTCCTCATCCTGCGGCTCGGCACGCCCGGTGATGCAGCCCATCTGCCAACCCAGATTGGTATACGTGCGCGTCGCCGACCAGATAAACAACATCAAATGCTCCGGATCCACCGGCGCCAGCAGCCCGCGCTCGATCCAGCTGCGCAGGCACTCGACATTGCGCTGAGCCTCGGCATACAACAAATCCCGACACTCCTCAGGCAACTGCCGACCGCCGAGCAACAACTCACCGCTGAACACCTTGGCAATGTGCGGATGCTCCCGCGCGATTCGTATCCGCGCCGCGATGTAAGCCTGCAACCCCACCATCGGATCATCGCTCTCGCGCAATACCGCCGAGGCCTCCAGCAACGGCTCGACAAACCCGAGCAGCACCTTGGCGTAGAGGTTCTCCTTGCTCTGGAAGTAGTAATAAAGATTCGCCTTCGGCAGCCCCGCGCGCAGCGCGATGTCCAGGGTCTGGGTGGCGTCGAAGCCTTTGGCGGCAAACTCTTCGCTGGCGGCGGCCAGGATCAACTGCTCGTTGCGGACTCGTATAGCGCTCATGGAAACACGGAATGGATGGACGGCATGGAAAGGTTCTGGCGATTTCGGTTTCGCAATATACAAAACTATATAGCGGTGAGGCCAGCGTACTCGACGGACAGCGCTATGATGTTTCGATCATTTATAAGAAACGGAGCGGGAATATGAACATTCAGGCACTGCGAGCGGATGCGACACACCTGGACGCAGTCGCCCAACTGTTCGATGCCTATCGAGGTTTTTACCTGCAACCCTCAAACATCGAACAATCGCGCACTTTCATCGCCGAGCGCATGGCGGGCAACGAGTCGGCGATTTTTCTCGCGCTGGACGAGCAGGGAGAGGCGCTGGGTTTTGTGCAGTTGTACCCGACGTTTTCCTCCATCGACGCCCACCGCACCTGGCTGCTCAGCGACCTGTTCACCGCGCCGACTGCCCGTGGTCGCGGCGTTGGTCGGGTGTTGATGAATACCGCTCGCGAATTTGCCCTGGAGACCGGCGCCAAAGGCCTGATGCTGGAAACCGCCACCGACAACGTCACCGCACAGGGTCTATACGAGTCGCTGGGGTATGTGCGCGACACGGGTTATTACACCTACCTGCTCGATTTGCGTCAGGGCTGAGCAAATATTTTTGCCGATTTCACCCATTCGGTCTTTCCCAAGACGTTCGCTCTCTCTAGAATCCGCCCGGCTTCTGAGGTAGAGGCTCATTGCCATCATTTGGCTGTGTTCATATAGGGACGGACATCATGCAGTTCGGGAAAATCCTGGCGTTGGGCCTGGTACTGACGCTGGGCGGTTGCGCCAGTTTCACCAAAGACGAAGTCGCGCCGGTGACTCTGCCGTCGATGGCCAACTACGCCAACAAGCCAAATGTTTACGTCGATTTCGACTTCTACGTCGGTGAGCCTAAAAGTGCTTCTGCGGTAGAAGTGCCGCAAGGGCGCGACCAACTCAAGCCACAACTGCAGAAAATTCTCACTGACTCCGGTCTGTTCGGCCGTGTCACGCTCGACGAATTCCAGAAGCAGCCTGGCGATTACAACCTGCGCTTGAAGGTGTACAACCATCCGCCGAACGCCGGCTCGATGGCGCTGGCGTTTATCAGTGGTTTCAGCATGATGGTGATTCCGGCTTACGGCACCGATCAGTACACCATGAGCCTAGAAGCCGTGGACGGACAAGGCCAGGCCCTGACGACCGCGAGCAATCACGATGCGATTGGCACCTGGTTCGGTATCTGGTTCATCCCGCTGATGGCCAACACGCCTAAAGAGGCTATGAGTGATACGTTCACCCGTCAGGTCAACGCGCTGCTCAAGCAAGTGGTCGAGAGCAACAGCCTGAAATACTCGGCACTCGAAACCCGCACCCCACGGGCGTGAAGCAAAAAAGAGCCGCGATTGCGGCTCTTTTTTGTCGGTTACTTCAACGCCTGAATGAACTGCGGATCGCTGTACAGTTCTTTGAGCAGATCACGCAACATCGGGTTGTAAGCGTTGACCGCATTCGGGATCGCGATAAACCCGAAGAAGCTGCTGCTCCATTGACTGCTGACATCCTTGGTTGCGTCGTACACGACATCATTGCCGTTGAGCAACGTGAAACGTGCGGCAAGTTCACCGTTGCCAGTGCCCATGCCTGCGGTCATTTCGTTCTTCACCACCAGCACTTTCAACTGACGCTGAGCTTGCGGGTCAAGCAGACCGGCCTTGCGCAGTTCTTCACTGATCGCATCCTGAATGTGTGCCGGAATGCTGCCGGATGGCGAGCGAATCGGATTGGCGCGCACTGTCAGCGAACCTTCACCGGATTGAGCGGTGACCTGCGGATTGCTGATCGCATGCAGCGGCGGGGTTTGCTTGAGCTTCTGGACGTTCTCGTAATTCGGCTCGTAGCGCAGCATGGTCATGCCACACCCTTGCAGCAACAGCGCCAACATCGGGATCAACAACAGCGACTTCTTCACGGCAGTTCCTTGCGTGGATAGGTAGGGAGGCGAATTATGGGCAGAGTGCCATCATCGAGCAACCTTGTTTATCTGAGCCATCAGCAAGTTCTCGATTTGCGCCAATTCCCAGGTACTGAGCAAATTCACCGGATCAGTGCCATAACGCTGCCATGTATCCAGCGCGCCTTCCTGCCCGTCGCAGTGGCGGGCGTATTCACAGTGATGCAAACGCCCATCGGTAAAATCCAGCAGCAGGCGCCAACCCTCGATATCGACCGTGACCAGTCCGGCCTCGGTCGGCGCTTCGCACACTTTGCAGGCAAGTACGCCCAACGCAGCGTCGCGCAAGCGCTGGCAAACTTCGCGGGCAGTCAGAAATTCAGACATGTTGAACTCGGCGAATACAGAAACGCGCCAGCATAAAGCCCGCGTCGCCAGGTGTCAGCGACACTGGCCCGATCCGGGACAATTCCGTAACATCCGCAACCCTCTTTTCTTCCGAACACCGGCGGCCATGCTCGTTGGCCGCTCAATCAGGTAAGCCATGAAACCTCAACGTCTACGCGCCGATGCCCTGGCCGGGCTCACTACATCCTTCGCCTTGCTGCCCGAATGCATCGCCTTCGCGCTGGTCGCCCACCTCAATCCGCTGATGGGGCTGTACGGCGCATTCATCATTTGCACATTGACTGCTTTGTTCGGCGGTCGGCCGGGAATGGTGTCCGGTGCGGCCGGGTCGATGGCGGTGGTGATCGTTGCGCTGGTGGTGCAGCACGGCGTGCAGTATTTGCTGGCCACGGTGTTGCTGGGCGGGTTGATCATGATGGCGTTCGGGTTGCTGCGGCTGGGCAAACTGGTGCGCATGGTGCCGCACCCGGTGATGCTCGGTTTTGTGAATGGCCTGGCGATCATTATTGCGTTGGCACAACTGGAGCACTTCAAGAGTGGCGACACCTGGCTCAGCGGCACACCGCTTTACGTGATGAGCGGTTTGGTGACGCTGACGATGGCCATCGTTTACCTGCTGCCGCGCCTGACCCGCGCGGTGCCGCCGGCACTGGTGGCGATTCTCGGCGTCGGGTTGGCGGTCTACTTGCTTGGCTTGCCGACGCGCACATTGGGGGACATGGCGCACATTGCCGGCGGCTTGCCGGGCTTCGCGCTGCCGGACATTCCCTGGAACCTTGAAACCCTGCGCATCATCGCGCCTTACGCGATTTTGATGGCGCTGGTCGGCCTGCTGGAAACCCTGCTGACGCTGAATCTCACCGACGAAATCACCGAGAGTCGCGGCTACCCGGATCGCGAGTGCGTGGCGCTGGGCGCGGCGAATATGGTGTCGGGTGTGTTCGGCGGCATGGGCGGCTGCGCGATGATCGGCCAGACCGTGATCAACCTCAGTTCTGGCGGTCGTGGTCGACTTTCCGGCGTGGTCGCCGGGGTGATGATTCTGCTGTTCGTGCTGTTCCTGTCACCGCTGATCGAGCGCATTCCGCTGGCGGCATTGGTCGGCGTGATGTTCGTGGTGTCGCAGCAAACTTTCGCCTGGGCCTCGCTGCGGGTGATCAACAAAGTGCCGCTCAACGATGTGTTGGTGATCATCGCCGTGACCACCATCACTGTGTTCACCGATCTGGCCACCGCCGTGCTCTGCGGGATCATCATTGCCGCGCTCAACTTCGCCTGGCAGCAGGCCCGTGAGCTGTACGCCGACACGCATCTGGAAACCGACGGCAGCAAACTCTATCGTTTGCACGGCACGTTGTTTTTCGCCTCAACGGCGCCGTTTCTCAACCAGTTCGATCCGGCCAACGATCCCGCTCAAGTGACCCTCGATTGCCGTCACTTGAGCTTCGTCGACTACTCAGCCATCGCCGCGCTGAAGACTTTGCGTGAACGCTACGCCAAGGCCGGCAAGCATCTGCGGGTGTTTCACCTGTCGGAGCGCTGCAAGCAGATGCTCAAACGCGCGGGCGAGCGTCACGACTGAGCTGCGCTCAGTCCTTGCGCCAGGTCTTGCCGAGAATGCGCGAGACCTGATCGGCGGAGTAGGGTTTGGCAAGAAACTCGAAACCTTCATAACCGCTGCGCGCCAGTTCCTCGCTGTAACCGGAGGTCAGAATTATCGGCAGGTCGGGGCGCCGCCGCCGTAACTCTTTGGCCAGTGCGACGCCACTGATACCCGGCATGACCACGTCGGAAAACACCGCGTCGAACGCCATTGCGTCGGCGCCGGCCAGTTGCAGAGCTTGTTCAGCGTTGCTGGCCCAGGCGGTTTCAAAACCAAGGTCCTGCAGGATCTGATTGGCGAAGCGGCCGACCTCCAGATTGTCTTCAACCACCAGTATCCGATGCCTGTTGCGCTCCGCGGGTGCCGGGTCGCCTGCGTCCACGGGGGTGCGGCGGTACTGGCAGCGGCCGTGACTTGTGGCAGGTATAGGGTGAACACCGTGCCTTCGCCGATCACGCTGGCGACATCGACGGTGCCGCCGGACTGCTTGGCGAAACCGAACACCTGCGACAGCCCGAGCCCCGTGCCTTTGCCGACTTCCTTGGTGGTGAAGAACGGTTCGAAAATGTGCTCAAGGGTTCTTGTGTCGATGCCCGAGCCGTTGTCCGTTAGCGTGATCGCCACAAAAAGGCTGTGCGAACCGGCATGCCCACGAATCGCTGGCAGCGGCTTGCCGCCCTCCAGGCACAACTTCAGCGAGCCCTGGCCCTCCATCGCATCTCTGGCATTCAGAGCGATATTGATCAGTGCCGTTTCGAACTGGCTCAGGTCAACATGGATGTAGCAGGGCTGTTCAGGCTGTTCGACGCTGATATGAATCTGCGCGCCGGTGACGGATTCGAGCATTTCACCAATATTTGCCAGGCGTTCACCGGCATTGACCACTTGCGGATTCAGCGGCTGGCGCCTTGCGAAGGCGAGCAATTGGCTGGTCAGCTTGGCCGCGCGTTCGACGGTGTCGGACACCGCACGCATGTAGCGTTGGCGGCGTTCTGGTGCGAGGTCGGGCTGGCGCAGAAAATCCACCGACGAGCGAATGATCGTCAGCAGGTTGTTGAAATCGTGCGCGACACCGCCGGTCAATTGGCCGATGGCTTCGAGTTTTTGTGATTGCCGCAGCGCGGATTCAGCCGCGGCCAGACGCACGCTGCGTTCTTCGACGCGTTGTTCCAGCGTCGCATTCAACTCCGCCAGTGCCGTCAGGCCTGCACGCACGTCGGCATCGGCGCGCACGCGCTCGATGTGCGCCCAGCAACGCTCGGTGACTTCACTCAAGAGTGTCTGTTCGAAGGGCGACCAGGCGCGCGGTGCGTTGTCGTGGATAGCCATCAGCGCGGTCAGTCGCCCCTGTTTGATCAGCGGCATACAGATGGTTGCGCTGATACCAATGGCCTGGAACGTGGCGGACGCTTCAGGTGGCAGTTCGGTGCGGTTGTCGTGGATGATCAGCGGTTCACCGGCGCGCAACAGCATCACGGCTTTGTCGCCGAAATCGCGCAAGTGGTAATGGCCGACAATGCTCGGCGAGCCCGGCGCCGCCCAATCGCCGCGAATGGTAAAACCATCCTCATCGGCGTCCATGTCGGCATAGGCGCAGTTGGACAGTTGCAAGTGCTCGACCATCAGTCGCGTGCTGGCCGCCAGAATGGCTTGCGCATCGGTGGCGTTGGCCACGGTGTTGCCAATCGCCTCCAGCACCGCCAGTCGCTGGTTGAGAAATACGGTCTGGGTTGTTTCAGTGACAGTGTCGAGCAGGCCTACGACATTGCCCAGCGGGTCGCGGATCGGGCTGTAGCAGAAGGTGAAGTACGCCTGTTCCCGGCCGCTTCCACGTTCGACTTGCAACGGAAAGTTTTCGATGTAAGTGGCCTTGCCTGCGAAGGCGGCATCGGCAATCGTGCTGATTTCGGTCCAGGCTTCCTCCCAGATTTCACTGAAGGGGCGTCCCAGCGCTTGCGGTTTGTTGCCAAGAATGGGCACGAAGGCGTCGTTGAACAACGTCACCAGTTCCGCGCCCCAGACGATGGCCTGCGGAAAATGCGAGCCGAGACTCAGAGAGACTGTTGTCTTGAGCACGTCGGGCCAGTTTTCCAATGGGCCGAGGGGCGTTTTCGCCCAGTCGTGCCGCCGAATCAGATCGGCCATCTTGCCTTCGTTTTGCAACCAGTCTGTCATGCGGGAGTGTCTTTCCTGACGTCAGCTTGTAATGAAAGACCCTTGCCGCTGCTGTTTTTTCCAGCACGCCAGATGCTTCGTTGCGAAGCAGATTTTCGGGCCTTTGGGCATCATGACACGATGGCGCAGACAAAACGATTTGTGGCGAAGACCGCCAACGTTACCGGTGCCACGGTTGCTCCTCTGTTTTACCGCAATATCGGCCTCGGGTTTCACGCGTGGAAGGCTGACGCCTGAAGGTTATTTGGCGAACTTCCTCGCCCCGGCCACACAAAGGATCACCGCAACGGTGACCCCCAGCATGCCCAGGCTGACCTGCTCGTGCAGTAGCGTGGCGGCCAGCGCCAAGCCAAAAAACGGTTGCAGCAACTGAAGCTGGCCCACGGCGGCAATTCCGCCTTGGGCCAGCCCGCGATACCAGAAAACGAAACCGATCAGCATGCTGAACAGCGAGACATACGCCAGGCTCAGCCAGGCCGGTGTGCTGACCGTCGAAAACGACGCGGGCAGCAAAAACCAGGTCAGCGCCGCCATCACCGGCAACGACACCAGCAACGCCCAACAAATCACCTGCCAACCGCCGAGGGTTCTGGATAGTTTTGCCCCTTCGGCATACCCGAGCCCGCAAACCACCACCGCCAGCAGCATCAGCAGGTCGCCTTTGGGCGAGGCGGTCAGTCCTTTAGAAACCGCATAACCGACCACCAGCAAACTGCCGAGGATCGAGAACAGCCAGAAGGCCCGCTTTGGTCGCTCACCACCGCGCAGCACGCCGAAAATCGCCGTCGCCAGCGGTAGCAATCCGACAAACACAATCGAATGCGCCGACGTCACGTGCTGCAATGCCAGGGCGGTCAACAACGGAAAACCGAGCACCACGCCCATCGCCACAATGAACAGCGACAGCCATTGATGTCGCGCCGGGCGGCGCTCGCGAAACAACCCCAACAAGGCTAACGCCACCACCCCGGCAATAGCTGCACGCACCACCGTCAGAAACACCGGATCGAATTCCAGCACCGCCACTCGCGTGGCTGGCAATGAGCCGCTGAAGATCAATACGCCGATAAAACCGTTGATCCAGCCGCTGGTTTTTTCCAGGGCCGGTTGGGCCAGGTTTGAGGTTCGTTCCATACGAGTTCGCGCTCAGAGGTGGGTTGCGTTGCGGCCATCCTAGGGACGAGAATCAGGACAATCAAAGAATTGTCATGGATACATCGCCCTATGCCGCGCGCTCGCTACAAGACGCTTGTCGACACCTACGCGGCGGACATTCGCGCCGGTCGATTGCCACCGGGTATGCGGCTGCCCACCCACCGGCAACTGGCGTCAGCGCATGGGCTGGCGCTGGTCACCGCCTCGCGGGTTTACGCCGAATTGGAGGCGATGGGGCTGGTCAGCGGCGAAACCGGGCGCGGCACCTTTGTGCGCGAAACCTCGTTGTCGCCGGGGCAGGGCATTGATCAGAAAGACGTCGCGGTCGGCATGATCGACCTCAATTTCAATTATCCGTCGTTGCCCGGTCAGGCCGAGTTGCTGCGCACGGCGCTAAGGCAATTGGCGCTGTCCGGCGACCTCGAAGCGTTGCTGCGCTATCAACCGCATGCAGGCCGCGCGCACGAACGCGCCTCGGTCGCGCGGCACCTGCTGAGCCGTGGGGTGAATGTCGATGCCGAGCAAGTGCTGATCGTCAATGGCGCCCAGCAAGGGTTGGCGGTGGCGCTGATGGCAATACTCAGGCCCGGTGATGTGATTGCGGCGGACGCGCTGACCTATTCCGGGTTCAAGGTGCTGGCGGAGGCGCTGCATCTGGAGATCGTGCCGATTCCGGTCAGCGCTCAGGGGCCGGATCTGCTGGCGTTGGACAAACTGTGTCGGCATCGCTCGGTACGCGCCGTGTACAGCATGCCGACGCTGCACAATCCGCTGGGCTGGGTCATGCCGATCGAGCAGCGCGAGCAATTGGTGGCGATTGCCCGGCGGCATGAACTGACGATCATCGAAGACGCGGCCTACGCGTTTCTGGTAGAAAACCCGCCGCCTGCGCTGGTCGAACTGGCGCCGGAGCGTACTGTTTACGTCTCGGGACTTTCCAAGAATATTGCCACCGGCCTGCGCGTGGGCTTCATTGCCGCGCCGCTGCCAACGGTGCCGGCGCTGGAGCGGATCATTCGCGCCACTACCTGGAACACGCCCGGTGTGATGACCGCGATGGTGTGCGCGTGGCTCGATGACGGCACGGTCATCGAGCTTGAAGAGCAAAAGCGCAACGATGCCAAGGCGCGTCAGGCATTGGCGGTCGAGTTGCTCCAGGGGCTGACCTGCATCGGTCATCCGTCCTCGTACTTTGTGTGGCTGCCGCTGCCGGAAGACGTGCGCGCCGATCAGATTGTCGTCGAGTTGATGCACGAACAGATTTCGGTCACCACGGCTGAGCCGTTTTCGGTGTCGACGCACGTGCCCCACGCGATTCGTCTGGCGCTGGGCTCGGTGGATATGGCGCTGTTGCGCCAGGCATTGATCACCGTCAGGAAGATCATCGCTGCCTATCTGTAAAACCATCTCGGTAAAAACCCTGTGGCGAGGCAGCTCGCTCCCGCTGGACTGCGCAACTGGCCCAACATTCGGGATCGCCTCGCAATCCAGCGGGAGCGAGCTCCCTCGCCACAAAATGTTAGCCTTGCCTCAATTGCATTACACCGTCCTGGATCGTCCGATGAAAAACACCGCGTCACTGTCTTTTGCCCTGATCTTCACCGCAGCTTTTTTCAGCGCAGGCGTCCACGCAGCAGGCGACCCGGAGGCTGGCGCGAAAATCTTCCCGCGCTTGTGTGGCGGCTGCCATCAGGTCGGCGAATCAGCTCGCCCGGGGTTCGGTCCGCAACTCAACGGCATCTTCGGCCGACCCGCCGGGACCTCGGCCAACTACGTGTATTCCGATGCGATGAAAAACTCCGGCGTGACCTGGGATCGCGACACACTGACGGCGTATCTCAAAGATCCCAAAGGCGTCGTACCGGGCACGCGGATGATTTTCTGGGGGCTGAGTGACGAAGAAAAACTCGACAACCTGCTGGCGTATTTGCAGACCTTCAAGTAATCCGCAGCAGCTCCTACATGGGAGTGTTCATGGCGTGTTTTGGTGCAGGTGCCTCGGGTTTGTTGTCTGGTCGGCAAACCATGCCATGACCACGGCGCAGGCGGGGTGCGATGCTGCCGCCGGTTGCAGGCTCAGTGAATAAATCCCTCCCGTGCGCAATGGTTCGCCGAACGGCACCACCAACACCCCTCGCTCGATCGACTCCGCCGCCAGTGTCATGTCCGTTACCGCCACGCCCAATCCTCGTGCCGCCGCATCCAGAGCCAGCTCATCAAGGTTGAACGGGATGTGCCGGTAATCTTCCAGCGGTTTTCCATCGTTTGCCGCCAGCCATTCTATCCACGCCTGGCGATCGGCCGAGCGGTGCAGCAAGGCAAAACGCTGCAACTCGTCGATCGAGCGCGGTGCGTGCGCGAGGGTGGGTGAACACACCGGCACCAGCGCTTCCTCGAACAGGGTCAGGCTGGCCGGGTCGTTCGACGGCTCGGGCAGGTAGAGGATGTAGGCGTCGCTGTCGCTGGCCGGTTCGACGATTTCCGTGGCCACGGTTTCGATCGACAGGGAAACGTCCGGGTGGCGCAGGTAGAAGTCGCTCAGTTTCGGCAGCAACCAGCGAACCGCCAGCGACACGTGCATGCGTATGCGAAAGGGTCGCTTTTGCGGGGACAGTCGATCTTCGAGGGTTATCAGTTGCCCCAGGATGTTGCGCGCACTTGCCAGCACCAGTTCGCCTTCCGTGGTCAGTTGAAGGCTACGGCTGCTCCTCACAAAAAGTGGCACGCCGAAGTGAGCCTCCAACTGCTGGATTTTTCGGCTCACGGCACTTTGGGTCAGGCAGAGCTTTTGCGCCGCTTGAGTGAAGCTGCCGGAGTCAGCGACCTCCACCAATGCCTGAAGGCCTTGCAGGGAAGGGACGTGGCGGATTTTATCCATGCGTTTTCAGAATGCCCCGATGATTTTATAACGTTGGTTGTAACACTGCGGACCTTATAGATTCTAGCTCTGGCTACAGCCATCTCAAACAACTCATGCGCCTACCGCATATGAGGAGAGAGGCTGCACGCCGATCGACGGTCAAATGAGGTGACGCATGGAAAATGTATGTGGCTGGATTGCGCAGGCGGGGAGTTCTCCCGTTCGTGATCGCCTGAGCGGTGTGCAAAAAGCCGATTGGCTGATCATCGGAGCCGGGATTACCGGGTTGTGCGCCGCTCATTCACTGGCCGAAATGCACCCCAAGGCGCGCATCGTGATTGTCGACCGGCAGCGCGCGGCGCAGGGCGCGTCGGCGCGCAATTCCGGCTTCGTCGTGGCCCACGAGCATCCGACTACCGAGGAGCTTTTGGGCAATCAAGGGTTCGCCGGTTATGAAGTCGATACCGCGATTTCACGCGCCGCCAGCGAGGAAGTCCGCCAGCGTATTGCCCGTCACGGCATCGAGTGCGATTTTCGGGATGCCGGCTATTTCTTCGCCGTGAATGATCCGGCCAAGCTGACCCATGTCGAGGCCAAGCTGCAAACGCTTAACGCTGTCGGTGCTTCTGCACAGTTTCTGGAAGGTGAACAACTCAAGCAAAAGCTCGGCACCGGCCATTACCAGGCGGCGATCTGGTGCGGCAACGGTAACGCGTTGCTGCAACCGGCCAAGTACGTGAAAGGCTTGCTCGATGCGCTGCCGCCGAATGTGACCCTCTACGAAAACACCGATATCACCGGCCTAGAGCGGCTGGGTACCGCGCGGGTTCGAGCTCGGGCCGTCGAGGGCGTTATTGAGGCCAACCAGGTGCTGGTTTGCCTGAACGCCTTCATTCCGCGTTCGGGCATCGAGAACAGCGGGACGTTCCCGATGGAACTCAGCGCCAGCCTCACACGGCCGCTGACTGAGCAAGAATTTCAAGCAATGGGCAATGTCGAGCCCTGGGGCGTGTTGTCCACCCGGCCGCTGGGCGCCACAGTGCGGCTGACGCCGGATCGGCGCGTGATGATCCGCAATACCGCCGAATACCGCTCGCGGGACTTATCCAACAGTGATCTGCAGGTGCGCAGAAAACACCATGTGCTGGGTTTGCAGCGCCGATTTCCGTGGTTGGCCGAGCAAGACATTGATTACACCTGGACCGGTCATCTGAGCGCCTCGCGTTCCGGGCAAGCGTATTTCGCCCAGGTTGAAGAGGGCGTATTTGCTGTGGCCGGCTGCAATGGTTCAGGCGTGGCGCGCGGCACGCTTTGGGGAAGGCTGCTCGCTGAACTGGCGTCGGGTACCCGTTCGCCGATGTTGACGTCGGTCATGCAAAGGGCCCAGCCCGGCTGGCTGCCGCCCAAACCCTTTCTCGATATCGGTGCCATGCTTCGCATGCGCGTGGAGGCGGTCAGGGCCAGAACAGAAATCTAGAAAGCCGGCTATCACACACAATAAAAGTTCTTCAAAAGGTGATCGAACATGCGCGTCCATCCTGTTTCCCTGGCGGTACTGCTCACAACGTTTTCGGCCGTCACGTACGCCGATGAACAAGTCAATATTTCCAACTGGAGCGGCTACATCGCCGACGACACGTTGCCCACGTTCACCAAGGAAACGGGGATCAAGGCGACTTACGACATCCACGACAGCAACGAAGTCCTGGAATCGAAGTTGATGACCGGCAATACCGGTTATGACGTGGTCAGTCCGTCGAACCATTTCCTGTCCCGCTTGATCAAGGCCGGGGCGATCCAGAAGCTCGATAAAAGCCAGTTGTCCAACTGGAAAAACCTCGACCCGGCGCTGATGAAAAAGCTCGAGGTCAACGACCCGGGCAACCAGTACGGTTATCCCTACATGTGGGGCACTGCGGGTATCGGCTACAACGTCGAGAAGATCAAAGCGATCTTCGGCAACACCGACGTTACCCATTCCTGGAGCCTGTTTTTTGATGAGAACAACATCAAGAAGCTAAGCCAGTGCGGCGTGGCGATTATCGATAACCCGACGCAGATCCTGCCGATCACCCTCAACTACCTGGGGCTGCCGCACCACAGTCACGAGCCGGCGGATTACGCCAAAGCCGAGCAGGCGTTGCTGAAAATCCGGCCTTACATTCAGTATTTCCACACCTCCAAGTACGTCAGCGACCTGGCGAACGGCAACATCTGCGCAGTGATCGGCTTCAACGGCGACGTCGTGCAAGCCGCCGCCAGTGCCAAGGAAGCCAAGAACGGTATCAACATCGCCTATTCGATCCCGGACGAAGGCTCGACCCTGTGGATGGACATGGTGGTCATGCCCAAGGCTGCGCCGCACGAGAAGAATGGCTACACCTACATGAACTACCTGCTTGAGCCCAAGGTCATCGCCAACATCAGCAACAGCATTCACTACGCCAACCCCAACGCAGCGGCTGACGAGTTTCTCAACACCGACGTGAAAGAGGACTCGGCGATCTACCCACCGAAAAGCGTGATGGAAAAACTGTTCACCGTGGAAGAGTTGCCAGCAGCCATTGCGCGTCTGTCCACACGCTTGTGGACCAAGCTTAAAACCAACACCTGACCATCCCCCAAAAGCATGTAGGAGCTGCCGAGAGAAACGAGGCTGCGATCTTTTGATCTTGATTTCCGGCGCCCTTAAAGACGCCAAAGATCAAAAGATCGCGGCCTTCGGCAGCTCCTACAATGGGGTGGCCGGCGAAGTGCTCGGCACACCGTCGAAACCAGGGAGTACATCATGAAAGTTTTGCTGTTGGCCGCACCGCTGTTACTTGTCACAGGACTGGCCCACGCCGCCATTCCGATGCTCAACGCCACCTGCCCGGGAAAGATCGAAGTACATGCCGATGAAGGCGGGCCGATCTACATCAATGGCAAGGAAGGCAAACTGAAGAAATTCAACGAAAACTACTTCGAAGCCAAAGGCGCAGGCGTGACCATTTCCCTGAGCATCAATCCCGATGGTTCGCCAGCGCTGTCGTATACCGGCAAGAACAAGGCCCACGGCATCTGTGAAGTGAAAAAGGCCTGATCAGGCCACCTGATTACGGCCTGCTGCTTTCGCCTGATACAACTGCTGGTCGGCCCGTTTGATCAGCGCTGTAGGGTTGTTGTCCGCCGGGTCTGCCAGACCGATGCCGAGGCTCACCGTCACCTGACCGACGGCTGGGAAGTGGGCATCGGCAATGGCTGCGCGGATCTTCTCCGCGACCACTTCCGGGGTGTCGGGTTGGGCGATTTCCGGCAGCAGTACGGCGAACTCTTCACCGCCGTAACGCGCCACGAAGTCGGTAGTGCGCAGGCTGCTCTGAATCAGTTGGGCCAACTGCTTGAGCACTTCGTCACCCACCGCGTGGCCGTGCGTGTCATTGATGCGTTTGAAGTGATCGGCGTCGATCAACAACAGTGCAAACGGGCGCCCCGTGCGCCGCGACAGCAAGCTGTATTCGGTGAGTTTTTCGTCGAAACGACGGCGATTGAACACGCCGGTCAGCGCATCGTGCGTGGCCAGGTTCAGCAGCTCTGCGTTGGCCTGCATGAGGTCGGCGGTGCGTTGCGCCACAGTGGCCTCCAGTGAGGCATTGGCTTCTTGCAGTTCGCGCTCTTTGGCGAGCAACGATTGCGTCATCGCATCAATCGATTGGCCGAGCTGAGCAATTTCGCGCACCGGATGTTGCAGCGGGAAGTGAGCGCCGGGCTGGTTGTTCTGGACTTGCTTGGCCGAATTCGCAAGCTGCTCGATCGGACGGCTCAGGTACAGCGCCAGGTAATACGCCACCAAGCCGAACACCATTGCCGCGAACACGCCCAGCATCAACAGCTTGTAAAGCAACAAGCGCGCCGGTTGCAGCGCCGTCTCCAGTGGCTGGCGGACGGCAATCGACCACGACAGCGCCGTGCTGGGTGGCGTCGGCACGGTGACCATGCTGGTCAGGTAACCGTTACCCACCGACCAGCCCGGCGCTTTTGCTTCGTCCATCGCCAGTTGCTGGCCCATCAGGGCCTCGGGGTACAACACTTTGCCGTCGTGATCGACGATCAGCGCTTCGACATCCGGCGCAGCATTTTTATGGGAAAACGTCGCCGATTCGACAATGCGCGTCACCCAGTTCCAGTGAGCATGGGCGCCGAGCACGCCAATCACCTGACCTTCGGCATTGTGGATCGGTGCGGCGAAATCGATGAAGCGCAGCGGTTCGCCGTTTGGTGTGCCCGGCAGCAATTTGGCCAGCAGCACGGCCTCATGCGGGTCGCCGGTGTACTGCCCACGCAGCCCGGCTTGAAACCACGGCCGCTGTTGCACCGATTGACCGACCAACAATCTGTTCACCGCCTGGTGCACGTTGCCTTGCGCATCGGTCACGCCCATCCACGCGTACTCGGCTCGGGCTTCAGTGCGCAGTTGCATCGACTTCAGAATTGCCGGGTTGTCCAGATCGCCGCGCTCCAGATGCGGTGCGCGGCTGAGCAGATACACCTCCAATTGGCGCTCGCGCAACTGCTCACCCAGCAAGGTTGCCGCCGAGCGCGCAGTGTTCAAAAGGGCATTGCCGCTGGCCTGCTTCATCTGTTCGGTGGCGATATGGCCGACATAGAAACCCACGCTGAGCAGCGTCAGCAATGACAAACCGGTAAACCACAGAGTGAGATGGCTACGCAGACTGGCTTTGAGCATGGGCGATGGCTGTCCTTATTGGCTTGGCGCCATGGTAGGCGACATCGTCGATGGGTTGCCAGCAAAGCGCTAGATGAAACTTGTCGGGATTGATACCAACCCGCCACGTGTTTCGGTAAGGTGTGCGCCGCCCGAGAGCTGGATCCCGGGCGTTTTCTAATGGAGTTACACCGTGAATTACCTCAGCAAAGTGGTTGCCGTCGCCCTGTTCGGTCTGGTTCTGGCGGGTTGCACCGGCGCCCCGATGAAAACCCAGCACTACGACAGCAGCCAGTACACCGTTCTGGGCCACAGTGAAGCAAGCGCCACCGGCCTGCTGCTGTTTGGCGTCATCCCGATCAAGCAGAACAGCCGTTTTGTTCGCGCTCAAGACGCGGCGATCCAGGCCAAGGGCGGCGACGCGATGATCAACACCCAGGTGCAGGAAAACTGGTTCTGGGCCTGGGTCCTGACCGGTTACACCACCAAGGTTTCCGGTGATGTGGTCAAGTTGAAAAACGTTCAGTAAGCGACGGTCGAATACAAAAAAGCCCGGCTGACAAGGCCGGGTTTTTTATGGAACTGCGTTTGGCTCACTGACGCCCGTCACGCCGCCAATCATTGCCCTCTGTAAGGGCTGCCGAAGGCTGCGATCCTCTAAACCTGATCCTGAACCGCCTTCCCCGACCGAACACACAACTCCCCGGTAGCTCGAGTCAACGCCAACTCATGCAGCGCATCAAGGGCTAAGCCACTGCGCGCTTTGGCTAGCCACACCGAGCAATCGGGAGCATGCCGGTACGGTGCGAACTCAGCGTATTGCTGCAACAGACGGCTTTGCAATTCGTCCAGTCGCGGCCGGATCTGCTTGCCCAGATCCGGCCGTGGCGTGTCCGGCGCTGCACCGGCCGCTTGCCACTGCGCAAGCAAACCGTATTGCACCAACTTGTTAGCCTCCATCTGCGCGGCGATCAATTGCGCCACATCCTCCGCGTCGAGCTTGCGCTCGACAGCCAACGTGCGGGCATTGGCAATGACTTGCGCTTCCCGAGGGCTGTCCTGAATCGGCTTGCCGCTGTCCCATTTGGTCAGGGCGACGAGATCGCCGATGTTCAGGCGTTCGTTCAGGGTTTCCAGCAGGGGCTTCAAGGCCTCGGGCGGCGCAGCGGGTGTGCCAGCGTTCGCGAGGGTGGCAGCCAGAGTGAGGAGGGTGCAGGTCAGCAGGTTTGGAAGGTGGGGCATGAACCGAGCCTCGTTCGATGAAAATGGGCAGGGCTGTTGTTTACCACAGCGGCGAACTTGTACCTACCCATCCATTGCGATTGCCTGAGCCGAAATTGAATGCACGCCCCCTGCGTATTCGAGGTTGGGCGTTCAGGGTTGCGGATCAAAAGATCGCAGCCTACGGCGGCTCCTACAATAGGTGCTTCCGAGCTGATCCCAAAATGTTAATTGCACCCCGCTCGCAACTCATCGAAGCTATCCTCTATCAGCCCTCCCGCCGTCGAGATGGACCTCCAGTCAATGCAAACCCCCAGCCCCACCAAACCCCTCTGGCAAACCTACCTGCTGTTCCTGGCGCCCATGGTGCTGTCCAACTTTTTGCAGTCAATGTCGGGCACCATCAACAGCATCTACATCGGCCAAATGCTCGGCACCCAAGCCCTGGCGGCCGTCTCAGGCATGTTCCCAATCGTCTTCTTCTTCATCGCCCTGGTCATCGGCCTCGGCGCGGGCGCGGGGGTGCTCATTGGCCAAGCCTGGGGCGCTCGCGAGCCGCACATGGTGAAAGCCATTGCCGCCACAACCTTGCTGTTAGGCGCAATGATCGGTCTGGTCGCAGCGGTGGTGGGCAGTGTGTTCGCAAGGCCTGCCTTACAAGGCCTGGGCACTCCGGCCGACGTACTGGACGACGCGGTGTCCTACGCCCACGTGATGATGTGGATCATGCCGTCGCTGCTGGTCTACGTGCTGTTCACCCAGCTCCTGCGCGGGGTGAGCGATACCGTTTCGCCATTGATCGCGTTGGTGGTGTCGACGTGTATCGGTCTGGCGCTGACGCCCGCGTTAATAAAGGGCTGGTTGGGCTTTCCTCCAATGGGAATCCAGAGCGCTGCGTTCGCGGGGTTGGCGGGCAACTTGTCGGCGATGGGCTGGTTGGCGTGGCGGTTGATTCGTAAGGGGCATCCGTTGGCGCCGGATCGGGAGATGTTTGCGGCGATGCGGTTGGACTCGGAGATTCTGGGCAAGGTGTTGCGTATCGGGTTGCCGACGGGGTTGCAGATGGTGGTGTTGTCGGCGTCGGAGTTGGTGATTCTGGCGTTGGTGAATCAGCACGGTTCGCAGGCGACGGCGGCGTATGGGGCGGTGACGCAGATTGTGAATTATGTGCAGTTTCCGGCGTTGTCGATTGCGATTACTGCATCGATTCTTGGGGCGCAGGCGATTGGGGCGGGGCGGTTGGAGCGGATTACGCCGATTTTGCGCACGGGGATTTTGATTAACGTGTGTTTGACCGGTGGGTTGGTGTTGCTCGGGTATTTGTTGTCGCACTGGTTGTTGGGGTTGTTCCTGACGGAGGACTCCACTCGGGCGATGGCTGAGCATTTGTTGCACATCATGTTGTGGAGTCTGTTGGTGTTTGGCTTCCAGGCGATTATCGGCGGGATCATGCGCGCCAGCGGCACGGTGTTGGTGCCGATGCTGATTTCGATTGTGTGCGTGGTGGGTGTGCAGTTGCCGGTGGCGTATCTGCTGGATGCGCGGTTTGGGTTGCAGGGTGTGTGGATGGCGTTTCCGGTGGCGTATTTGGGGATGCTGGCGTTGCAGACGATTTACTACAAACTGGTCTGGCAACACCAGAAAATCGAACGCCTCGTCTGATCCCTGTAGGAGCTGCCGCAGGCTGCGATCTGTTGATCTTGCTTCTGAAAAACAGAAGCAAAAGATCGCAGCCTGCGGCAGCGCCTACAAGGGGGATGGATGTCGGTGCTGGCGTAACCGGTGGATGTTTGCTTAAGTCAATCGAGACCCTCGACGGCTAGCCTCGCCCGGAGAATCCCATGTCGATCCGATTGCTGCTGGCTACCGCGTGTTCGCTGTGCGTCATTCCTGGCGCGCACGCTGTCGAGTACAGCCGAGTCAACACCACCGCCAGTCAGATCAGCTTCACCTACAACCAGATGGGCTCGCGGATGTACGGCACCTTCGGCAAGTTCGAGGCGACGCTGGACTTCGATACCGACAACCTCGCCAGCGCCCACACGACTTTGCACATCGACCTCAACAGCATCGATGCCGGCAGCGAAGACGCCAACACCGAACTGGTCAAACCGGCCTGGTTCGATACCGAAAAATTCCCCGTGGCGGTGTTCGAATCGAGTCGGTTCACTCAGGTCGCCGAGCATCGCTATCTGATCGCTGGCCAACTGACCCTCAAAGGCATCACCCGCGAGGTGCAAGTGCCAGTGGAACTGAAACCCGACAGTGACATCGGCATTTTCGACGGTGAACTGGTGCTCAAACGCGATGAGTTCGGCCTCGGCGCGGGGGAGTGGGCGGACAGCGTGGTTTCCAAAGACATCGCCATCAAATTCAAAGTGGTGGCGCCACAGCAGTGACGCCAACCCGGTGCCTCAGTGACTGCCGAACAACTGGCGGATCAGGTTCGGTGTGCTGCCGGTCCAGCGTTTGAACGAGCGCCGGAAGTTTGCCGCATCGGTGAAACTCAAATACTCGGCCACGGCCTCATTGCTCATGCCCTTGACCTGATACAGGTACAGCGCCACGTGTTTACGCACCAGATCCACCTGTTGCTGAAACCCGCTGTCGTGCTTCTGCAGCTTGCGCTTGAGGGTCGCCGGGCTCATGGCGAATGCCTGCGCCGCCTGTTCCAGGCTCGGTGGCTGGCGCACATGATCCTGCAAGTAACGGTAAAGGCAATCGGTGAAACTGGCGGTAAACCCCAGTTGTTCAATTTGTAGCAAGGCTTCCTGACGCGCGACCTGACCCGCCGTGGCCGATGCACCAGGCCACGGCCGGGCGAGGCACTCGCGCGGGATGCGCATCAGGTCCAGCGGTCGCTTGAACTGCGTGTGCTCGCCGAGATGCACCCAGTACTGTTCGACATAACGCGGTTCCGCATGGCTGAAACTGCATTCCCACGGCAGGCGCTGGCCGCTGAGCCACTGACTCATGGCCACCAGCGAGGTCATCCCGGCTTCCAGCAGAAACCGCCATTGCTCGCCGGCGCCACAGCTGTCCAGCCAGTAAACGTAGGCAAAGCTGTCATCGAGCAACAGACGCGGGGTCATCAGCGGGCTGAGCAAGGCTTGTTGTTGCACCAACGTATCGAGTGCCTGATGCAGATTTTGTGCATGCCGCAACGCATGACTCGCGGCGCCATAGTGCCCAGGCAGCAAGCGTTGGCCGAAGAGGAAACTGCTGTCGTCAGCGTCGAGCAAGCGGCGGCTGTTGCCGATCAGCCCGAGAAACTGCTGCGGACTGAGCCGCGTCTGGCCCGCCAGAATATCTTCATGAAACAGCCCGGTGCCGCGCAGCAGGCGATGGCTGTCAATGTCACGCGACAGCGCCAGGTCGATCAGCGTCGCTGGTTGGTAATGCCCGGGAATGAAACGGCTGTCGTTTTCGTACCAAGTGGTTTTGACGGTCATGGTCGGCCTCAGGCGCTTTTGGCCAACGGCGACTTGGCGCGCGCCAGTGCCAGGTTCAGGCGTTTGAGCAGCGCTTCGGGCGTCTCATCGAGGGCCATGACGGCCGCCGTGCTGGCCGCCAGTTGCAAGCGTTCGCCATGCTGGCGGGTCTTGTGTGCGAGCGCTTGCACGGCGATCCGCAGTTCTTGCGCCAGCAGTTGCGCCTGCCGTTCGCCGGTGTTGGGCAGCAGCACCACAAAGCGGTCGCCGGCCAGTCGACAGAGCAGATCCTGACGGCGCAGGTTGAGCAGCAGCACATGGCTGAGGGCCTGCAACACCGCGTCGCCCTCGGCATGCCCGTAGGCCTGATTGATGGCGGCGAAGTTGTCCAGATCGAGCACCAGCAACGACAGCGGCTGTTGCTGCGCAAGGCTTTCGGCGAGGCTGTCGGCCAGTTGCCGTTTCAGATAATCGGCGCCGCCCAGCGGGGTGAGTTTGTCGAACAGCCGATGCTCGCGGAACAGCCGTTCGCGTTTCTCCATCTGCGCACTGATTGCCAGTTGCTCACGATGCCAGTGATAGATGCCAATGGTCAGCAGCACCATGCCCACCGGCATCGGCCCGGATTCCAGCCAGTGATCCCAGGTGATGCTGTCGGGCAGGCGAATAAACTCGTCGAGGCTGTCGATCCACCAGGAAAAGAAAATGCAACTGAGCCCCAGCGCCAGATAATTGGTAACCCGCCCGGCAGGACGGCTTTTCAGCACCAGCCCCAGCCAGACCAACGCCAGCAACGCCGAGCCACCTTCGCCGATGATGTCCAGCCAGACCCATTCGCTGACCGATTTCAGATCCCCGCACGCCAGGCACAGCAACAAGCCAAGGTTCGCCGCCAGCAACAATGCGGCGAGTTTCCAACGGTGGGGTTTGAGCACTGAGAACATGGCCGCGATCCTTTGGCGAAGAAGCAATGCGCGCCAGCACAGCAGATGTTTGTGACAGGCAGGTGACGGAGGGGGAGGTCGAATCAGCTCATCGCCCAGCGCTCTATTTCCTCAAGAAAACCCCGTCCCTTGCAGGCGCGAGCCTGCTCGCAATAGGCCTGGATCAGCCAATATTAAGGGTGACAGGCAAACCGTTAGCGCGAGCAGGCTCACTCCTACAGGGGGCCGTAGTGGGTGCAAGGGGTCATTTCAGCTCATTTATCGCTGCGCCTCTCGGCAAATGCCCGGTCTACAGGGCTCGACCGCCAACCTTGTCACAGAAGCGTCATGCGTCACCCCTAACTTGCCCCTCCAGTTGCCGGGCCACTTGCCTGGCCTGACCGGACTCTTTGGGGGAGGACACACATGTACCAGCGCAGCAGTTATCCGCGCAGCGGCACCGTCGGGCTCTTCAGTTTCACCCTGACCGCTTTGGCCATGGCGATGGCCAGCGAGCGGCTGCAAGCGGCCGATGGCGCCGCCCATGTCGAGCACGTTGAGGTGGTCGGCCAAGCGGCAAGCATCGATTCGGCGCTCAAGCAGCAGCGTCGTTCCGACAATATCGAAAGCGTGGTGCACGCCGATGGCATGGCGCAGTTGCCGGACGAAAACGTCGCCGAAGCGGCCCAGCGTTTGCCGGGCGTCAGCGTCGAACGTGATCAGGGCGAAGGGCGCTTTGTCAGCGTGCGCGGTCTGGGACCGGATCTGAACAGCGTGACCATCAATGGCACGCTGGTGCCGTCGCCGGAAAGCGAACGCCGCGCCGTCGCCCTCGACGTATTGCCGTCGGAACTGGTGCAATCGTTGTCGGTGATCAAGACCCTGACCCCGGACATGGACGCCAACTCGCTGGGTGGCACCGTCGATGTGAAAAGCCTGTCGGCGTTCGATCACAAAGGTTTGTTCTACACCGGCGGCACTGAAGCCAGCTACGACAAGAACAGCCATCAGACCAGCCCGAAATTTTCCGGCGCGGTCAGCGACCGTTTCAGCCTCGGCGATGGCATCGACAATTTTGGTGTTGCCGCTGCCTTGAGCTGGCAGAAACGTGATTTCGGTTCGGACAATGTCGAAACCGGCGGCGCCTGGGATTTCGCCCGCGGTGCACAACTGGAAGAGTTCGAACAGCGTGACTACGACATCAGCCGCGAACGCACCGGCGGCGGTCTGAACTTCGATTACAAGCCCGACGACCTCAGCAGCTATTACCTGCGCACGCTGTACAGCCGCTACAAGGACAGCGAAACGCGCAACTCCACCAGCTTCGAGTTCGCCGACCCGCAAGCCGCCAGCGTGCTGGGCGACGCTGAAGGCAAACGCAAACTCAAACAGCGCGAAGAGACCCAGGAAATCCAGTCCTACGTGTTCGGTGGCGAGCGCATGTTCGGCCTGTGGACACTCAGCGGTCAGGCCGGCTACAGCCGCTCCAGCGAAGACAGCCCAGGCCACATTGCCAACGCCGCGTTCGATGGTAATGACGATTTCGCCGACAGTGGTTTTTACAGCAACGACAAGCCGCGCCCGATCATCGGCCAGGGCTTCTACAACGCCAACAATTTCACCCTCGACAAGGTCGACTGGGAAAAGCAGAACACCACCGACACCGAGAAAAACCTGCGTCTGGATCTGGCCCGTGACTATGACTTGAGTGGCTACGCGTCGCAGGTCAAATTCGGCGGCAAGGTCAGCCGCCGCAACAAGGACAACAACCTCGACGCCTGGGTCTACGAGGACTTCGATGACCTCGGCTTCAGCGACGAGCAACTCAACCTCAACCGCTTCGCCAAGGGTTCGGTGGATTATCGTCTCGGCCAGTTCGGACCAGGGATCAGCGGCAGTGCGATCAAGAACCTGATCGGCGGGCTGAACCGCGATGACTTCTATGACCCGACCGAGTCAGCCGCCAACGATTTCACGATGCGCGAGGACATCAACGCCGGTTACCTGATGAACACCGTCGATATTGATGATTGGCGCTTCATCGCCGGCCTGCGTTACGAGGGCACCGAGTTCGAAGCCAAAGGCACCGGCGCCACCGACGGCGACTTCGAGGCCACTGAGACCCAACGCAAATATCACCACTGGCTGCCGGGTCTGCATGCACGCTACCAACTGGACAAAAACACTCAGGTTCGTGCGGCGTGGACCAAGTCCGTGGTGCGCCCGACCTTCGGCCAACTGGCGCCGGGTTTTGTCATCGACGGCGATGAGGCAACGTTCGGCAACCCTGAGCTGAAACCGCTGGAATCGAGCAACCTCGACCTCGGTATCGAGCACTACATGGGCCGGGCGGGCACGGTGTCGGCATTCGTGTTCTACAAGGACATCAAAAACTTCGTCTACAACACCGACCTCGCTGGCACGGGTGCCTGGACGAATTTCTCCGAAGCCCACACCTTTGCCAACGGCGACAGCGCCAAACTCTATGGCCTGGAGTTGGCGTACTCGCAGAAATTCGACTGGTTGCCGGCGCCGTGGAACGGTTTGTTGCTGGGCGCCAACACCACGTTCAGCCGCTCCGACGCCGACATCGAAGGTTTCGATGCCGCCAGCGGGCGCAATCGCAAACGCAGCATCGATCTACCGAGCCAGTCCGACACGGTCGGCAACCTGATGCTCGGTTGGGAGAACGACAAGCTCAGCCTGCGCGTCTCGGCCAACTACAAATCCGACTATCTCTACGAGTTGGCCTCAATCAACGACAAGGCCCACGACCTGCACGTCGATGCGCAAACCTTCGTCGACTTCAGCGCGCGTTATTCGCTGACGAAAAGCCTGCAACTGAGCTTCGAGGCGCAAAACCTCACCGACGAGCCGTACTTCGTCTACACCGGCCATCGCTCTTACAACGGCCAATACGAAGAATACGGCCCGACCTACAAGCTCGGCCTGACCTTCACCCATTTCTAAGCCTCGGAGGGCGGCCGGGTGCCGCCGTCGATCCACACACGACAAGGATTCTGCCGGTTCATGAGTATTTCTTTGCGACACAAACGCTGGCTGCTGGGCGCCCTGATCGCCCTTGGCGCCAGCCAGACGCTGGCCGCCACGCCGAGCCTGGTATTGACGCCGTGGGCGCCGAAGCTGAAATTCGAAGCGCTGGGTTTCTTGCCCGGGGATGGACGTCTTGGCGTCAGTGCTGCCAACGGTTTGCTGTTGCTTGACGGCCAGGGCACGGAACTGGCGCGCCTGCCCGGTTCTTTCAGCGGCCTCGACAACCGCGCTGACGAACGGCACGCATGGGTCGCCAGCGTCGACAATGCCAGTCAGCGCGCGCTGGTGGTCGGGCTGGATCTGGCCCAGCGCCAATGGGGTGCGCCGCTGTATCTGCCGACGCGGGATTTCGCGGTAAACGGCGTGTGCCTGTACCGCGACAGTGCCGACAACCTGTTCGTGTTTCTGGTCGGCGAGGAGGGCAAGGGCGAACAATGGCTGGTAGGCAACGGCGCCACGCTCAATGCTCAAGCGCAACGGGTGCGTGGTCTGCCATTGCCGCCGTCGGCGCAGTTTTGCCAGGTCGATGATGCCGCCGAGCAATTGCTGGTCAACGAAGAGAACGTCGGCTGGTGGACTTATCCCGCGCACGCCGAAGCCGATGTGCAGCGCTCGCCGGTGGCCCTGCGCGAGCCGTTCGGCCAGATCAAAGGCGAGGCCGGTGCCATCGCATTGGTGCCGGGCGGCCTGATCGGGCTCGACCCGAAAGCGGCGCAGTTGCACCTCTACCAACAACGGGACGAGGGCTGGACGGCGCAAGCGACGTTGCCGCTGGCCGGCTTGAAAGAGCCGGAAAACCTCGCCGTGCGCAAAACCGCGCAAGGCCTGCAAGTGCTGATCCGCGACGATGACGATGGCCGCGCCTATCAGGGCCGTCTCGACTGGCAAGCGACGCCGCTGGCGTTGCCGCCGAAGCTGCCGAATGTCGCCGCCCACGTGCAGAGCGATCCGG
Source organism: Pseudomonas sp. TH15 (assembly GCF_016651105.1). Lineage (GTDB taxonomy): Bacteria > Pseudomonadota > Gammaproteobacteria > Pseudomonadales > Pseudomonadaceae > Aquipseudomonas. The sequence continues at coordinate 4,854,311 of NZ_JAEKEL010000001.1, read as the reverse complement.
TCGCGCGCCAAGGCGATGCAGCCGACGACCCGGCGATCTGGGTGCATCCGCAGCAGCCCTCCCTAAGCCGCGTGCTGGGTACCAATAAAAAGCAGGGTCTGCTGGTGTATGACCTGCAAGGCAAGCAAGTGCAGGAATTGCCGGTCGGACGCCTGAACAACGTCGATGTGCGGCCCAACTTCCAATTTGGCGCACAGACGGTGGATCTGGCGGTGGCCAGTCATCGCGATCACAACAGCCTCAGCCTGTTCGCCATCGACCGTAGCAGCGGCGAGTTGCGCGACATCGGCGAAGTGCCGACACCGCTGAAAGACATCTACGGCCTGTGCCTGTTTCAACCGGCCAGCGGTGAGATCTACGCGATTGCCAACGACAAGGACGGCACCTTTCTGCAATACCGCCTCGGCGCTGCGAGCGGCAAGGTGACCGGCGAGTTGGTCCGCCGCTTCAAGGTCGACAGCCAGCCGGAAGGCTGCGTCGCCGACGACCAGCGGCAGCGGCTGTTTATTGGCGAGGAGGACGTTGGCGTCTGGGCGGTGGATGCCCGCGCCGATCAGCCAGCGACCCTCACCCATGTGATCAAGGTCGGTGGGCCGCTGCACGCGGATGTCGAAGGGCTGGCGCTGTATCAGAGCCCGGCGCGCGACTATCTGGTGGTGTCCAGCCAGGGTAATGACAGTTATCTGGTGCTGGACGCCGAACCGCCGTTTGCCGTTCACGGCGCTTTTCGGGTCGGGCTCAACGCCGCTGCCGGTATTGACGGTGCCTCGGAAACCGACGGCCTGGAAGTGACCTCGGTCAACCTCGGCGGGCCTTGGAGCCAAGGCCTGTTGGTGGTGCAGGACGGCCGCAAACGCATGCCCGAGCAAAGCCAGAACTTCAAGTTCGTACCATGGGCCGAGGTGACCCAAGCACTGAAATTGCCCTGAGTCGTCATCAATCGGTCATGACTTTTTCATCGAATAGCGGCGCGGTGCTTGCTTCGGCAGTACCGGCCATTGCCCACAAGGAGTTTCACCATGCAGGCCACGCTCGAACACATGACTATCTGGGGGCTGATCAGCGACGCCAGTCTGTTGGTCAAAGCGGTGATGCTGACACTGTTGCTGGCATCGATCGTCAGTTGGTACCTGATCCTCCAGCGCAGTCGCGTGCTGCAACGCCGCGACCGGCAGTTGCACGGTTTCATCCAGCGTTTTCGCCAGGCGCCCGAGTTACTGCCGCTGTACCGCGAAACCGCGCAAGTACAAGACGCCGAGGCTGGTGTCGAGCCGATCTTCAACGCCGGTTTCGCCGAATTTCGTCATCTCAATCAGCACGCGGGCAGCAACGCCGATGCGGTGCAGGAAGGTGTCGAGCGAGCGTTGCATGTCGCTATCAGCGAACAGGAACTGCAACTGGAAAAGGGTTTGCAGTTTCTCGCCACGGTCGGTTCGGTCAGTCCTTACATCGGTTTGTTTGGCACCGTGTGGGGGATCATGAATTCGTTCCTCGGTTTGTCTCAGGTGCAGCAGGCGACGCTGTCGACCGTCGCCCCAGGTATCGCCGAAGCGCTGATTGCCACCGCCATCGGCCTGTTCGCGGCGATCCCGGCGGTCATCGCCTACAACCGTTTTGCCGCGCGTAGCCAGACCTTGTTGACGCGTTATTACGCCTTCGGCAACGAACTGCAAGTGCGTCTGCACCGCCAGTTGCACGGCACGCCGATGAACCTAGCCGCTGCGGCCTGAGAAGGAGAACGACCATGCTAGTCAGGCCGCAACGCAAGCACGGACCCAAGGCTGAAATGAACGTGGTGCCTTACATCGACGTGATGTTGGTGCTGTTGGTGATTTTCATGGTGACCGCGCCAATGCTCACGCAGGGGGTGAAAGTCGAACTGCCGAAGATCGCCAGCGAAGCCCTGGCCACTGACACGCGCCAACAGATTCTGACGCTGTCGGTGAAGGCTGAGGGCGGTTACTTCTGGAATCTGGGCGGCGAACTCGATACCCAACACCAGACCGACAGTGCCGTGGCACTTGACGAGATGCGTGCCAAGGTCGAGCAGATTGTTGCGCAGCACCCGGATACGCAGGTGTATATCCGCGCCGACAAGGACGCCGGTTATGGCAGCGTGGTCGCCGCGATGTCGGCGTTGCAGCAGGGCGGGGTGAGCAATCTGGGGTTGGTGACCGAGGCCCCGCAATGACGGCGATGATCATGCACAGTCCAGCAACGCTTTCAGCGCCGCTGCCGCGCAACGACTTCTGGCAGCACAGTTTTGCGGCGACACTGGCAGTGGCGTTGCACGCCGGGGTGCTGCTGTTGTTGATCAATGCTTGGGCGCCGTCGGCTCCGCCGCTCAAGCCGCCACGGGTGTTGACCACGCAACTGGTGATGGTCGCCCCGGCGGCTCAGCCTCCACAGTCTGAACCGGCTTTGGCTCCGGCTCCGGCTCCGGTAGCGATCGCCGAGCCGGTGATTGCAGCACCGGTCGAGCCGGTAAAACCGCAGGCCGAGCCGAAACCGCAGGCGCAAAAAGTCGAGCAGGCAGCTCTGGCCCGCAAGCGGGTCGAGGAACGCAAACGCGAGCAACTGGCTGAGCAACAGCGTCAGCAAACCGAGCAGCGCAAGCATGCAGAGGACGCTGCGCAGCAACGTGTGGCACAACAGCAGGCTGCGCAACAACAACAAGCCAGTCAGGCGCAAGCACAGGCACAAAGCGCCGAGCGCGCGCGTCAGCAAGCACTGGCCGACAGCCGCCAATACCTGCCGTTGAGCAAAGAGGCACCGGAATATCCGGAGCGGGCGCTGGATAAGAACATCGAGGGCGATTGCTCCGTGGAGTACACGGTCAACCCGCAAGGCCGGGTGGAAAACCCGACAGTGCTGGACGGCTGTCATCCGTTGTTCATCCGTCCGTCATTGGCCGCGGCGCAAACCTTTCGTTATCAGCCGCGAGTGATTGAAGGTGTCGCGGTGTCGGTACCGGCCGTGCGCAACACCTTTCATTACCGGATCAAGTGAGTGGGGGCGGGCGTTGTCCTGGTGTTAGCTAGATGACATCCGCCCGCCATTCTCAATAGGCGCGCCAGTGGCCCGGCACCCAGCGCCATTCATTGCCGCCCCAGCGGTAGTGACCGGCGACCCAGTGATAACCCGGCGCCGGCATCACCGGCACGACTTCCACGGGCGGCGGTGGCCGGTGCGGGCGGGCGGGGGCGACGACGCAGCCGGACAGGGTGATGGCCACTAGCGTAGCGGCGAGCAACGTTTTAACGGTTTTCGACATGGTGATGTTCTCGATAGATGACGATGGCAGGCCGGGCAATCAACGCACCCAATGCCCCTCAACCCAGAACCAGTTCGGCCCGCGCGCCTGCCAATGCCCCGGCTTCCAGTGCGCGTTGTATCGCACCGGCTGCCAGTGGCCGGGCATCCACACATAACCTCGGCCTTGCCAGCGCCAATGGCCCTGATCCCAGACATAACCGGGGCGCGGGCCGGGCATCACTTCCATGCGCATCGGCGGAGGTGCTTGCTGGACAATCACCACCTGCTGCGCAAACACCGGCGTGCTGGCCAGCGCCGCCAGGGTCAAAGGCACCAGCAGCAATGTTTTTCGCCATTTGGACAGGGAACGCAAAACGCTCATGACAACTCCTCAAGGCCTGCGTTGAAAAGTTAACGCAGCTGAAGAATTGGACGCTTCAAAAGGCAAACATCCCATTGGCCGCAGATGAAATTTTCTTCAAGGTAGGCGCTGTCGCAGGCTGCGGTTTTTGGCGCCTGGTTTGCTCGATCAAGCTCAAAAGATCGTCGCCTGAGGCAGGTCCTACAGGGGGTTGGTGTCGGGAGAGGGTATGATGTTGCGGTTTTCTGTCGGAGTTCGTTTGTCATGCCACGCATCACCCACTACAAAACCCCATGCCCCGAAGGCGTCAACAGCCAGATTCTGCAAATGGTGGTCGACTACCTGACCGACATCAGCGCGATCGGCCTCGGCCCGAGCAACCTGCTGTACAACGTCTATCAGTACGCGGTCGGCTACGAGGTGCATCTGTATCTGGAAGCGTTGAATGGCGATAAGGGCACCGAGGTGGAATTGCTGGTCGCGAGCGATGACGAGGATCCGGAGCAAGTGATCGGTTTCCTCTTGTACCTGCCGGTGCAGGGCGATTGGGAGGCGTGCAGCGTGGCTTACATGGCCGTGCGTGAAGGGCATCGACGTCAGGGTGTGGCGCGGGCGTTGATTGGCGAAATGGTCGGGCGTTATCCGCACGCCGAACTGGCCTGCACCGTCGGCAAAGTCCCTTATTTCGAAGCGCTGGGCTTTGAGGTGATCGCTGCGCGCGAGACGCAAGTACTCATGAGTACCCGGCATTACCGCAGCAATGGCCTGCGCGGCTTTATCGACACCACGCCGATTTACCGATCGCTGGAAGTGCAGCAGATTCACACGTATCTGTTACAGAAGAACGGCAAACGGGCGATGCTCGACGCCGAGAAGCAGCGCGACCGCCATCTCGATCAGACCACCCGTCACACCGAGGAATTTGTCCGCCAGCGCCTGACCCTGCATTGAAGGGAGCAAGCAAAAAACGCCGACAAAAAAATCTGCCTCAAGTCTCTTTGACGTCAGTTTGACGCTGCTGCCGGAATCGCAAGTACGAGGTCCGCAGTTGCCACTGAAAGCGGCGCGTCAACTCGGCGCTCAGATGTTCAAATAACCCCTGCAGGAGCTGCCGCAGGCTGCGATCTTTTGAGTTTTTTGAGGATCAGAAGATCGCGGCCTCGTTTCACTCGTCAGCTCCTGCGGGGGATTTTGGGGTTAGCGGGCGCCGGGCCACCCGGCCTTTTCGAGGGCGGCGAGCAGGGTTTTTTCGTCCAGTCCCGGTACAGCATGGCCATTGCCTTGAGTGCTTTCGCTGGCGAGCAGGGCGTTGATGATCGCCTCTTCAACCGCTTCGGTGGCGGCGAGGAACAGTTCGCTGATATGGTCGTTGTTGACCATGCGCAAGCCATCGCAGGTCGACGCCCCTTTGCCTTCATACGCCGCGGGCGGAACGTGATCGTTGCCGGTGGCGAACGCGATGAAAATGTCGCCGCTGTGATCCTCGTTACCACCGCCGGTACGCGCGAGGCCGAGGCTGGCGCGCTGCGCCAGACGCGTGCATTGATGGGGCAGCAGCGGTGCATCGGTGGCCAGACAGACCACGATGGAACCCATGCCGGGATGCGGCAACGATGCGCGCAAGAAGGGCGAATCCACCTGTTCCATGTAGCGGCCGACCGGGTAACCGTCGACCCGCAATTCACTGCGAATGCCGTGGTTGGCTTGCACAATCGCACCCACCGTCCAACCGCCCTGAACATCGCTCAAACGGCGTGATGCCGTGCCAATGCCACCCTTGAATTCATGGCAGATCATGCCGCTGCCTCCGCCCACGGCGCCTTCCTGTACCGGACCGGAGGCCGCGTTTTGCATGGCTTCGGCGACGTGCTCGGGCTTGACGTGAAAGCCGTTGATGTCATTGATCAGCCCGTCGTAAGTCTCCAGCACCACCGGCATGTTCCAGTAGAGGCGACCATCATCCGGTTGCTGTTCGCGATCCAGCACAATCAGCGCGTCACGCACCACGCCGAGGCTATGGGTGTTGGTAAACGCGATGGGGCTGGTCAGCAATCCGGCTTCGCGAATCCACTCAAGCCCCGTGGCATCACCGTTGCCATTGAGCACATGCACCCCGGCGAAGCACGGTTGCTGGCTGGTCGAGCCCTGCCGCGGCTCGATCAGGGTGACGCCGGTGCAGATGTCGCGACCCGCGCTGCTGCGGCCGCGCACATTGCTGTGGCCGACGCGGATGCCGGGTACATCGGTGATGGCGTTGAGCGGACCGGGCTGCATCTGGCCGATGAGAATATTGAGGTCACGTGCACGAGGTTTCATCGATATCTGTCTCTTGGATTAATGTCAGTGTTGTCACCAAATCTGTAGGAGCAAGGCTTGCCCGCGAAGACGTCCGCCCAATCGATGCATCTGCCGGCTGAATACCGCCATCGCGGGCAAGCCTTGCTCCTACAGGGGATGTACCGGGTTGTTTTGGTGTGCCATCCCCCTGTTGATATCCCCACAACGCTTGCGCATGATGCGGCTCTGCTGGCGTGTGGCCGGTGATGAACAACTGTGGTCAGCCTACCGGGCCGACCACGCCTGACCCATTCCCATCATGGGTTACACAAAAGGGGTAGAGCGTGGAGGCGTTGCTGAAGGAGTTGCCGGTGCACCAAGGGCTGGCCCGGGTGTTTGGCGCGCTGGGCCACGACGGTTTCTGGCGGGCGCTGGTGGATACCTTGCGGTTGCTGGTGCCCCTGGATAACGCCTTGGTCGCGGTGATGCGGGCGGGTCGGGTGCCGCAGTTGCTGATCGATTTCGACTCCCGCGCCAGCGCGCACGAGGAGGAAGAGTTGGCCGATTACAGCGCCGGCATGTACCTGCTCGATCCCTTCTATCAGGCAGCTTGTGCCGGAATAACTGACGGTTTGCACAGCCTCGATTCCGTGGCCCCGGACCAGTTTCAACAGAGCGAGTATTACCTGAGCTACTTCTGCTCAGTGGTGGGGGGTGATGAGCTGCAGTTCATGATCAATGTGGACGGTGCTGTACTCGGTTTATCGCTGGGCCGCTCGACGCGTTTCACCCTCGAGGAACAGGGGCGCCTGCTGTGTGTCCGCGACTGGGTGCTGGCGGCGATGAGCCGACACCTGCAACTCGTGCCGCCGGAGGGGCCGACGGCGGTGGCCGGGGATCTGGCGACCTTGCTGGATCGCTTCGGCGCGCGTTTGACCGCGCGGGAAGTCGAGACCGCCCGGCTGATTCTTCAAGGCTTCTCCAGCAAAGCCATCGCCCAGCAACTGAACATCTCCCCGGAAACGGTGAAAGTGCATCGGCGCAACCTTTACCACAAGCTCAACGTCAGCGGTCATGGCGAGTTATTTGCGCTGGTGTTGCGCCAAAACCGCGATGGATGATCACTGGTAGGCGCTGTCGAGTGAAACGCGGCTGCGATCTTTTGAATTTTTCAACGACATCAAAAGATCGCAGCCTGCGGCAGCTCCTGCACGGGGTTAGCTGATGCGTTGGAAGACCAGGGCTTTCAGGCCGCTTTGCGGGTCGATGTCGGGAAACTCCGGCGGGTTTTCCAGTCGTTGTTCGAAACGCAGGCTCGGCGCCTCGCGGGTGACGCCGTCGATCAGGAAGTCCGGGCCGAACGCTGGATCGTTCATGCAGGCCAGCACCGTGCCCTCGGACGTGAGCAGTTCCGGCAAGCGGCGCAATACTCGCTGATAGTCCTTGGTCAGCAGAAAACTGCCTTTCTGAAACGACGGCGGGTCGATGATCACCAGATCGTACGGCCCTTTGCCGATCACTTTGCCCCAGGACTTGAACAGGTCGTGGCCAAGGAACGTCACCTTGCTCAAGTCGTGGCCGTTGAGCCGGTGATTGTCGCGGCCACGGCTCAGGGCCGAGCTGGACATGTCCAGATTGACCACGTGCGCCGCGCCACCTTCGATGGCCGTGACCGAAAACCCGCAGGTGTAGGCGAACAGGTTCAGTACCCGCTTGCCCTCGGCATTGGCCCGCACCCAATCACGGCCGTAGCGCATGTCGAGGAACAGCCCGGCATTCTGCTTGCGGCCCAGGTCCACCCGATAATGCAGGCCGCCCTCGGTGATGGTCATTTCCTCGAGCGCGTCGCCGAGCAGCCATTCGGTGGTGCTTTGCAGCAGGTAGCGGTGTTGCAGCAACAGCGTGTGCGCACCGGATTGCTGCCACTCGGCTGACTGGGTGATCTCCAGCAGCAACCGCTTCAAGTCTTCCAGTTGCAGCGGTTCCGGCTCTTTGAACAGCGACACCAGTACCACGCCTTGCAACCAATCGACGGTCAATTGCTCCAGACCCGGCCAGCAACGTCCGCGCCCGTGAAACAAACGGCGGGTTTCGCTCGGCGCCGCCGCGAGTGCAGGCAGCAGATGGGCGTGGAGGGTGGCGAGGGCTTCAGGGTTCATCGGTCAGGGCCGGCAAGCAAAAGGGCCAGCATTTTAACCACAATTGCACCGTCGCGAACGCTTGTCGCGGGCCGGCCAGTTTCACCTTTCAGAAAAGAGCTGTATCAAAAATGAATTTCTGCAGAACGCGCCGCTCATACCAGATAAGCAGCGGATTCAAACCGCTAAATCGTTAATGCAGTTCCGGGAGTGCCAGTTCATGTGCCCAACACCAACGGCGAGCACGCACCTTCCCGGCAGCTTGATTCTGGTGGTGGAGGATGACCCGCTGATTCTGGAGTTTCTGTGCGAAATTCTTCAGGAAGAAGGCTTCGTCGTGCAGCCGCACACCAGCGCGGATGCGGCAGCGCAGTTCCTGGAACAGCACGCGGGCGAGGTCAAATTGTTGCTGACGGACATCACCATGCCCGGCAAGCGCAACGGCGCGGACCTGGCCAATGAGTTCGGTGATCGCTGGCCGGACAAGCCGATCATGATTATGTCCGGCTTCGAAACCCCGCAAAGCGCCGGAGTACGGCATGAGGTGGCGTTCATCAAGAAGCCCTGGGCGCTGGGGCAGTTGCTCGATTGTGTGGAAGGGGCCTTAAAGTCACACCGTCACCTGTAGGCGCTCGTGGGCGACCAGTGGTGTTACATTGCCCGCCCGGCCCTTGCGATAGGAAGCTGTCTTTTGCCTGCTAAAACATCCGTTTTCGATACGCCATACCGCGCCTTTCTGTTCGACATGGACGGCACCGTTCTCAACTCCATCGCCGCCGCCGAGCGGATCTGGACAACCTGGGCCGTGCGCCATGGTCTTGATGTCCAGACCTTCCTGCCGACCATCCACGGCGCTCGCGCTATCGATACCGTTAATCGTCAGGCCCTGCCGGGGCTGGATGCCGAGGCTGAAGCCGCCTGGATTACCGAGGCGGAAATCGAGGATGTGGAAGGGATTGTCGAGGTAGCGGGTGCGGCGGATTTTCTGAAGTCGCTGCCGGCTGACCGCTGGGCGATTGTCACCTCGGCGCCGAGGGCGTTGGCGTTGCGGAGGATGGCGGCGGCGGGGATTCCTGAGCCGGGTGTGATGGTCACGGCTGAAGACGTGAAGGCCGGAAAGCCTGATCCGGCTGGCTATCGACTGGCGGCTCAGCGATTGGGTGTTGAGGTGACTGAATGCCTGATTTTTGAAGATGCCACGGTCGGGATACAAGCGGCCGAAGCTGCCGGTTCTGACCTGGTCATCATCACGTCGACCCACGACCACCCGATCGAGACCCCGCATGCAACATTGGCTGACTACACCTCAGTCGAGGTCCGTACGAACGCCGATGGCCGGATCCAACTGCATTCTTCCTGATCCACCCCAATCCCCTGTGGGAGCGGGCTTGCTCGCGAAGGCGTAATGTCAGTCGATATCAATATTGGCTGACCCACCGCTTTCGCGAGCAAGCCCGCTCCCACAGTGATTAATGCTGGTCAGTAAACTCCGGGAATCAGCCTCCAACTCCTGCCGCAATAAACCTCATATTCCCAACCAAACTGCGCCCGCAGCAGCGCCTCTTCGGCGTTAATCCGTGCGATCAGCGGGATCAGCGTCAACGCCGCCAGCAACAGGCCAACCCCCGAGCGAAACGCCAGTGCCCAACCAATGGCAATGACCATCAGCCCCAGATAACTGGGGTTGCGCAAATTTCGGTAGATGCCGTCGGTCACCAGGGTGTGTCCCGGCTGAATCGCCACCAATCCGCTGAAACGCTTGCCCAGCACAAACACCGGCCACAGCCGCAGCGCGCCGCCAAGGATGAACAGCAGCGCACCGAGCCAGCGCACGCCCTCGCCACCAAAGGTCCAGAAGTCGATGCGGTCGGTGTAGGCCGGCACAAACCCGCTCACCAGCCCAATCACGCCAAACGCCGGAAGCACCCAGCGATTGGCCCGGTCCTCGCGTTCGCCGGCACTCAGGTTGACCTCGGTGAACAGCGATGCGATCACCATTGCCACCGTCGCCAGCGCCACTACCACCAGCGAACCGTGGGAGAAAAATATCCCCACACCACCGATCCCCCACATCGCCAGACCCAGGTAGGCGAGGCTGGCGAGTACCGCGGCAACGGTCATTTGCGCTGACATTCTCATGGCAATCTCGCAACGAAATGCTGATGCGATGAGTGTAGATCCGCCACAAACCTGTAGGGGCCGAGCTTGCTCGCGAAAGCGGTGCATCAGTCGATATCTGCGTTAATCGACTCGCCGCCCTCGCGAGCAAGCTCGGCTCCTACAAGGGGGCGGCGGTGAGGACTTTGCGGAAGGTTTCTACCAACGGCCGCAAGTTGATCCGGTGCCACGCCGCCCACAACGGTGTGGTGAGCGTCAGCCAAGGCACTTCGCGCAATACCACACCCGGCGGCGCGTTATGGCTCAAGCCTTTCTGAATCATCGCAATCCCAAGCCCCGACGCCACCAGCCCCAGCGCCGTAAACGGCTCGGTTGCCTGCATGCGCACATCCGGGGTGAAACCGGCGCGGATGCACGCGCTGACAAACTCATCACTCGCATCCTGACGTGGTTGCACGCCGATCCATTCCTGCCCGGCCAGATCCTGCGGGCTCAACGTTGCCTGGTGCGCCAGCGGATGGTGCTCCGGCAGGGCCAGCAGCATCGGGTCATCGAGCACCTGAAAACCCAGCAAGTCCGGGTCGTCATCGGTCGGCGGCTCGCTCACCAGGGCGATATCGAGACTACGCTGACGCAGGCCCTCCAGTTGCTCGGCCGAACTCAGGTTGTACAGCGCGACATGCACATTCGGTCGATCGATGCGCAGTACCCGCAAGGCATTGGGCAGCACGCCGGCGTGCATGGCGTTTTCGATATAGCCGATGCACAAACCGCCTTCCTCACCCCGGCCCAAGCGTTTGCCGAGGGATTCGAGGCGATTGGCGTGGGTCAGCAGGGCACGGGTTTCGGCGAGAAATGTCTGACCATCACGGGTCAGCCGAATGCGCTGTTGGCTGCGCTCGAACAGCGTCAGGCCCAAGCGCTCCTCTAGCTGGGCGATCTGCCGGCTGAGTGGGCTTTGGGAAATATGCAGCCGTTCGGCGGCGCGGCCGACGTGCTCTTCCTCGGCGACTACAACGAAGTAGCGCAATTGGCGAATGTCGATCATGTCAGACCTGTAGGGACTCAAGTGCTGCACATTATGTCTTGGACGGTCTCGGTGTCGCAATCTAGGATCTGCTCAACGGTCACGCAGACCCTGAACCTATGAGGAACATCCAATGAGCTTGAAAGACAAACTGCCCGGCCAACTCGGTTTCGGTACTGCCCCACTGGGCAACATGTTCCGCGCCATTCCCGAGGAAGAAGCGCAAGCCACCGTGCATGCCGCGTGGGCTGCCGGCGTGCGTTACTTCGACACCGCGCCGTTTTATGGCTCGGGCTTGTCGGAAATCCGCCTCGGCGAAGCTTTGAAGCAATACAACCGCGATGACTATGTACTCAGTAGCAAAGTCGGCCGAGTGATTCTCGATGAAGTCGAAGACGCCGCTGCCCGCGATCTCGGCGAAAAAGTGGCGTGTTCGAGCACGGTCGCCCGAACAAGATCGTTAACGACTACAGCGCCGACGCGACCCTGCGCTCCATCGAAGACAGCCTCAAGCGCCTGCAGACCGATCGCCTCGACATCGTTTGGGTGCACGACATCGCCCAGGACTTTTACGGCGATCAATGGCTGGAGTACTTCAATCAGGCGCGCACCGGTGCGTTCAAGGTGCTGACGCGTTTGCGCGAAGAAGGCGTGATCAAGGGCTGGGGCCTGGGTGTGAACAAAGTCGAGCCGTGTGAACTGACGCTGGATCTGACGGAAGCGCAGCCTGACGGTTTCCTCTTGGCCGGGCGCTACACGCTGCTCGATCACGAACGGCCGTTGCAGCGCCTGATGGATGCGGCATTGGCGCAGAACGTTGAAATTGTTGTCGGTGGACCCTACAGCTCGGGGATTCTTGCCGGTGGCGCGCACTTTGAATACCAGCAGGCCAGCCCTGAAGTCGTTGCCAGGGTTGAACAGATCAAACGCATCGCTGCTGCTTTTGGCGTTGATGTGAAAGCCGCTGCGCTGCAATTTTCGCTGGCCCATCCGGCGGTCGCGGCAGTGATTCCTGGCGCGAGCAAGCCGGGGCGGATTGCTGAGGATGTGGCGGCTTTGTCGGCAGTGATTCCAGCCGGGTTCTGGCAGGCATTGCGTGAAGCGAAACTGGTTTCCGAACGGGCGCCGTTGCCGGATCAAAAGATCGCAGCCTACGGCAGCTCCTACATGGGAGGTGTGTGATGAAGATTGATTTGGGTGGCAAGCTGGCGATAGTCAGTGGCAGCACGGCGGGTATTGGTTTGGGCATCAGCCAGTCGCTGGCCGAGGCCGGGGCCACGGTGGTGGTCATCGGCCGCGACACCGGTAAGGTCGAACAAGCACTGGCGAGCATTCGGCAGAAGGTGCCGGGAGCGCAGTTGCGTGGTTTGACTGCGGATCTGGGCACCGCCGAAGGTGCGGCCAAGTTGTTCGCCGCCGAGCCGCGTGCCGACATTCTGGTGAACAACCTGGGCATCTTCAATGACGTCGATTTCTTTGAGGCGCCGGACAGTGAGTGGACGCGCTTCTATGAGGTCAATGTGATTTCCGGCGTGCGCCTTGCGCGGCACTATGTGCCGGCGATGGTCGAGCAGGGCTGGGGACGGGTGATCTTCCTGTCTTCGGAATCCGGGGTGGCCACACCGGCAGACATGATCAATTATGGCGTAACCAAAAGCGCCAATCTGGCGGTGTCTCACGGTCTGGCCAAGCGTCTGGCTGGCACCGGTGTGACAGTCAATGCGATCCTGCCGGGGCCGACGTTTACCGATGGCCTGGAAGAGATGCTCAAGGATGCCGCCGCCGAATCGGGCCGCACGCTGCGCGATGAGGCCGACGCCTTTGTGCGCAAGGCCCGTCCTACTTCCATCATCCAGCGCGTGGCCGACGTTGAAGAGGTTGCGCACCTGGTGACTTACATTGCGTCACCGCTGTCTTCGGCGACCACTGGCGCGGCGTTGCGCGTCGATGGTGGTGTGGTCGACAGCCTGACGATCTGAATTCGAATTCTTCAAGAGAGACGTATATTTATGCCAACAGCATCTGCAACCATCGACATCCCGGCTTCGGCCGATCAGGTCTGGCAATTGATCGGCGGTTTCAACACGCTGCCGGACTGGCTGCCGTTCATTCCCAAGAGTGAGTTGAGCGAAGGCGGGCGCGTGCGCACCCTGCAAACCGCCGATGGCGGCGTGGTGATCGAGCGCCTGCAAGCGTTCGACAACACGGCGAAGACCTACAGCTATTCGATCGAACAGGCGCCGTTCCCGGCCACCGATTATCTGGCGACGATCAAGGTTGAAGCCCAAGGGCAGGGCGCACGGGTGACGTGGTCAGGCCGTTTCAACGCCAAAGGCGTCAGCGATGAAGAAGTCGAAGCGCTGTTCAACGGCATCTACCAGGGCGGCCTCGAAGCGCTGCGCGCCAACTACCCAACCTGACCGCCACCACAGCTTTTGTAGGAGCCGAGCTTGCTCGCGAAAGCGGTGTACCAGTCAGCAAAGATGCAGGCTGACCCAATGCCTTCGCGAGCAAGCTCAGCTCCTACGTTGAAAGCGGTGTATCAGACAAACCGCCACCACTGCTTTTTGTAGGAGCCGAGCTTGCTCGCGAAAGCGGCGTGTCAGTCAGCAAAGATGCAGGCTGACCCAATGCCTTCGCGAGCAAGCTCAGCTCCTACAGTGAAGGCGTTGGGGCAGTCAGTAACGATGCAGGCTGACACGGCGTGTTCGCGAGCAAGCTCGGCGCCTACAGGGGTTGTGCTTTCTGTAATCAGGAGTTTTCGATCAGGCTCTGTCGGCAATCGAGCACCAGTTTCGCCCCACCCAAATCGCTGGTGCCGACGTCGAGGGTGAAACCGTGCAGGCTGACAATCGCCGCAACGATCGATAGCCCCAAGCCAAATCCACTCTGCTGATTGCCGCCCTCAGCCCGATAGAACCGCTGGAACACCGCCTCACGTTCAGACGGAGGAATGCCCGGCCCGGAATCGAGCACTTCGATTCGTGTATGCCCACCCTGATTAACCCCACGCAAAATCACTTCGCCACCCGGCGGTGTGAATTTGATCGAGTTGCTCAACAGGTTCGCAATGGCCTCGAACAACAGCGCTCGATCGCCATTGAGTGAAGGCAGGGACGCTGGCAATTGCAGCTGAAAAACCAGTTCACCTTCTTCCGCCAGCGGCAGATAAAAGTCATGCAGCTCTTGTAGTAGAGGCACTGGATCAAGCTGCACAAAGCCTGAACGTCGCTGACGATCCTCCAGTTCGGAAATTCGCAGCAAGCCGCGAAACCGTGCCATCAAGGTGTCGGCCTCGGCCATTACCGAATCCAGTTGCTGCGCCAGGGGCGAGCTCTGGTCGGCCTGTTGCTGAATCCGGTACAACTGCGCTCGCAGGCGGGTCAGCGGGGTACGCAGGTCATGGGCGATGTTGTCACATACGCCTTTGACCTCGTTCATCAGGCGCTCGATGCGCTCGAGCATGGCATTGACGATGGCGGCGAGCATGTCCAGTTCGTCGCGCCGGTTGGACAGTGGCAAACGGCGGGTCAAGTCGCCGGCGACGATGGCTTCGGCACTGGCCTGGATCGCGCGGATGCGCCGCAGCGGCCGACGGCGTAACAAATGCCAGCCGGCGATGCCGGGCAGGATCGTGAGGGACACCCCCCAGAACAGCGCGCGGAGGATGATCCGGGTCACGGCAAACAACGAACCGTTGTCGCGCACCAGCACTAGCCAGCGACCGTCCAGCGTCGGGGTCGCCACGGCGTCGCAGCTGTCTTCGGGCAAGGTCGGGTCGTCGGACTCGGCGCAGTCCGCGAGCATGTGGATCCGGGCGTCCAGCGGCAGATCCGACGGTATCTCGCGCAAGGCGCCGCTGAGGTAGCGATGCTCGGCATCGAACAGGCCATAGGCATCGATGCCGCGGATGTCGAAGGTCATGCTGGCGGCGAGGGCGTCCACCAGTTGTTCGCCCTGGAAGCGCGAAAACAGGTGTTGGCGCTGCATCAGCGAATGCTTGGCGAGGTTGTCCAGATAGCCGGAGACTTCGTAGTACATAACCCCCATGAGGATCCCGCTCCAGGCCACGAACAGCGAACTGTACAGCGCCAGCAAACGGCTGCTGGAAGAGCGCCAGCCTTTAGAGGGGTTCAGCAATGACATACCCCGAGCCTCGCACAGTCCGGATCAGTGGGACGTTGCCGGGCGGGTCGATCTTCTTGCGCAAACGGCCGATGTGCACGTCGATCAGGTTGGTGCCGGGGTCGAAGTGGTAACCCCAGACTTCTTCGAAAATCATCATTCGCGACAGAATCTGCCCGGTGTTGCGCATCAGGAACTCCAACAGCTTGTATTCGGTAGGCAGCAGCGTCAGCAATTCGCCATTGCGGCTGGCTTCGTGGCTGATCAGGTTCAGTTCCAGATCCGACACCCGCAGCGTAGTCGCGTGGGAGCTGACCGTGTTTTGCCGGCGCAGCAACACTTCCACTCGCGCCGCCATTTCATCGGTGGCGAAGGGTTTGGTCAGGTAATCGTCGCCGCCGGCACGCAGGCCTCGCACGCGTTCGTCGACGTCGGAGAGGGCGCTGATCATCAGAATCGGCGTAGCCACGCCCATGGTCCGCAGCGTGGTGACAATTGCCAGGCCATCGAGCTCCGGCAGCATGCGGTCGAGGGTGATCAGGTCGTAGTCACCGCTGACCGCTCGTGCCAGGCCTTCACGACCATTGTCGACCCAGTCCACCTCCAGACCGTGGTTGCTCAATTCCGCCACAATTTCCCGGGCGGTCACGGCGTCGTCTTCGATGGTCAAGATTCGAGTCATAGGGCAGGCCTTGATCGGTTCAAACGGAATGGCAGCATTTTGCCAAGAAATTTCCGTGACGCTTTAAATTAACTTTCATGTTGTAGCTGTCAAAAACGCAAATCGGCGGATTTATTTTCCAGTGCAGAAAACCCGCTGAAATCGACCCTTTGTTGCAATTTGCATGGTCTTAGGAAGTTCATCTTTTCTAAGTTATTGATAAACATAGGTTTATTAAATTCTGGCGACTGGCACGGTGCCTGCAATTCATTTTTTGACGAGTTGTAACACCGACTTTCATGCCTGGAGCAGAACAATAATGAATAGATCTTCTGAGGGTTTTTATCCTGCCGCAGATGAATCAAGCACGCTCTCGGGCGTGTCCTGGGGCGCGATCTTCGCCGGGGCTGCTGCGGCAGCGGCGTTGTCGTTGATTCTGGTGTTGCTCGGCTTCGGCCTGGGCTTTTCGGCTGTCTCACCATGGGCCAACGAGGGCGTCAGCGCCAAGGGCCTGGGCATTTCAACGATCGTTTGGCTGGCCTTCACACAAATCGTTGCCTCCGGGCTCGGCGGTTACATTGCCGGTCGCCTACGGGTGAAGTGGGCCAATATGCATGGCGATGAAGTCTATTTCCGCGACACCGCCCATGGCTTCCTGGCCTGGTGCGTGGCGACGCTGGTGACGGCGACCCTGGTGGTCGGCTCGGTCAGCAGTATCGTCAGCGGTGGTATGCAGGCCGGGGCGAGTTTCGCCGGCGGCGCCGCCAGTGCGATGACGCAAGCAGCGGGCACCGCTGCCAGCAACACCAACAGTGACCCGTACGGTTACTTTGTCGACAGCCTGTTCCGCGATGATCGCCCGGCCGCCGTCGGTGATGACGCTGCCCGTGGCACCGTTACCCGGATCTTCGTGCGCACCTTGGGCAACGACGGCCAACTGGCTGCCGAAGACCGGACCTACCTCGCGCAACTGGTCGCCCAGCGCACCAACCTGACCCAGGCCGACGCCGAACGCCGTGTAGACGAAGTCTTCGCCAAGGCTCACAAAGCCGTGGATGACGAAAAACTCGCCGCTAAACAGGCTGCCGACACCGCCGCCAAAGTCGCTGCCTGGACCGCGTTGTGGATGTTCGTCGCGCTGCTGGCCGGTGCGTTTTTCGCCAGCCTTGCCGCTACCTTCGGCGGTCGTCGTCGGGATGCCGTGGTGTATCTGGAGTCCGATGCCTACGTCACCACCACCTCGCTGCCACCTGTTCGCTAACCCAGGAGAATCATCATGCGCTCACTACTTCTGTTCTTTCTCGGCGTGCCAATCCCGATCATCATCCTGATTGCCCTGTTCATGCACTGATCCCTCTGAGGCACGTGCCTCTGCCGCTTCTGCCTCTGGTAGAAGCGGCGTTTTGCTTTCTGCGGGGACAGCGGCGAGAATTGCCGTCGGAAGTGGATTGGCCGCTTTACCTCTCTTTAAGGATGAACGCGTTGGACAAGAAGGAAATCAAACGACAATTGGTGGAAATGCTCGAGGCCGGGCGTTCGAAAACCGAGACGTTCAAAGCGCTGTCGGGCGGCAAGGTCAAGGATCGCGTGTTGGCGGCGTGGATAGCAGGTCGCCCCGATCCGGCGCTCAGACAAAAGCATTCACTCAAGGTCACGCTGTTGATCGTGCTGATCTGTATTCAGGCATTTATCGGCGCAGTGTCCGGGTTCTTTCTGTTTTTCGAGGTCAGCGCCGGCCTGGCACTGACCATGATGCTGATCGCTGGCGGTGTACCGCTGTTGTTTGCCTGGTATTTCTACAAGAACGTCGCGGCGGCTTATACCGTCTTCATTCTCCTGAACATCAGTCAGGTTTCGCGCATGTTCAAGGGCTATGAAGAGGATCCGCTGTCCACCGTGATCGCCGTTGGCATCACCTTCGCTGTGGTGTTTTACGCTGCCTGGGTCAAATCGTTGTTGTTCCCCGATCTGGGATTCATCGGTGCGAAGAAGCTCAAAGGGCAGTTCGTCTTCTCCAACTGATCGTTGAACAATCCGACTGTTTTCACTGGCCTGGATCAATGTTTCGATTGGCGATATCGCCTAACGTAAATGAACCAGGCCTTTGCTGAGGTATGAGCTACAGTGCTTCCCGCGCACCTTGTTTGCGCTGACGGAGTACCCGCGTCGACGTCCCAAACACAGTAATAAAAGCGTCGACTACGGTGTAGTGCAGCAAGGAGCTGACACAACCTCAACCGAACCTTCACGGATGAAATTGCAATGCACTGCTTAGACAGAACCTTCGATATCCAGCCGCTGGTAAGGGCGGATATGACTTTGCACATCAACGGCCAAGCGGTTAGCGCCGCCATCGGCGAAACCGTCCTCACGGTCATTCAATCCCTTGGTCTGCGCCAGGTGGCTCGCAACGATCACGATCAAATCAGCGGCGCCTATTGCGGCATGGGCGTGTGCCAATGCTGCCTGGTGAAAATCAATGGCCGGCACAAGCGCCGCGCCTGCCAGACCGTCGCGCGTGACGGCATGACCGTCGAAACCCAGGTCAATCGCATCGCCGAGCAGGAGGCGTTATGAGCCTGCATCCGGTGATCGTCGGCGGCGGCCCGGCGGGCATGGCCGCGGCCATTGAACTGGCCCGGCATGGCGTGCGCAGCATCTTGCTGGAAGAAGCCTCGCGACTCGGCGGTGTGGTCTATCGCGGGCCGCTGCGCGATGGCGTTCAGCTCGACTATCTGGGGCCGCGTTATTCCGAAATCCTCAGCCGATTGCACGGCGAGTTTGAGGAACAGTCGGGGTTGATCGACGTGCGCTTGAACCATCGCGTGGTCGGTGCCGAGGGCACTCGCGCATTGGTGGTACTGGACGCCGATGAGCACCTGCACGAAATCGCCTACCCGCAATTGCTGCTGGCTGCCGGTTGCCACGAGCGCAGCGTGCCGTTTCCTGGCTGGACCTTGCCCGGTGTGATCCTGCTCGGCGGGTTGCAGCTGCAAATCAAGAGCGGCGTGGTCAAGCCTCAAGGGCCGGTGGTCATCACCGGCACCGGGCCGTTGCTGCCATTGGTGGCGTGTCAGTTGCACGCGTCCGGGGTGACGGTCGCCGGGGTGTATGAAGCGTGCGCGTTCGGCAAAATCGCCCGGGAAAGCCTGGCGCTGCTGAACAAGCCACAGCTGTTTCTCGATGGCCTGAGCATGTTGGCGTTCATGAAAATGCACGGCATCCCCATGCATTACGGCTGGGGCGTGGTCGAGGCCCAGGGCGATGGCGAGTTGCAATCTGTCACCGTAGCGCCGTATTCGCGTACTTGGGTGCCGGACCTGTCTCGCGTCGAGCGCTTCGAAGCGAAGACCCTGGCGGTCGGTTACGGCTTCATTCCTCGTACTCAGCTCAGTCAGCAAATGGGCCTGAACCACGGCTTCAGCGACGACGGCTACCTGCGTGCCAACGCCAATATCTGGCAGCAAAGCAATGAACCGCACGTGCACCTGGCCGGCGACATGGGCGGGATTCGCGGCGGTGAAGCGGCGATGCTGGCAGGGCGGATCGCGGCGCTATCGATGTTGCTGCAACGGGATGTTCTGGACACGGAGCTGGCGCTGGTCAGGCGTGACCGCTTCCTGTCGAAGCTCAAGGCGATTGTGCGTTTCCGTGCGGCGGTTGACCGCTACACCGGGCGCGGCGCCGGGCAGACCGCATTGCCGGCCGCGGACACCGTGATCTGCCGCTGCGAGCACGCCACCCGCGCCGACATTGACCGGGCACTGGACCAGGGCGTGCAAGACATGGCCAGCCTGAAAATGCGCACCCGCGTCAGCATGGGCGACTGTCAGGGGCGGATGTGCGTCGGCTATTGCAGCGACAGGCTGCGCGAAGCCACCGGGCGCCAGGACGTGGGCTGGCTGCGACCGCGCTTTCCGATCGACCCGATTCCGTTTTCAGCCTTTCACAACGCCGCCACGGAGGCCGCCAGCCATGAGTAAGTTCTATGACGTGGTCATTGCCGGCGGCGGCGTGATCGGGGCGTCCTGCGCCTATCAACTGTCCAAGCGCAAAGACCTTAAGGTCGCGTTGATCGACTTCAAGCGACCGGGCAACGCGACCCGGGCATCGGCCGGCGGTTTGTGGGCCATCGGTGAATCAGTCGGGCTGGGCTGCGGGGTGATCTTCTTTCGGATGATGTCAGCCAACCGCAAGCGTGAAGCCCACGGTTCAGCCGTGGTGGTCGACTCCAGCACGCCGCACATCCTGCCGCAGTCGTTCTTCGATTTCGCCTTGCAGTCCAACGCCATGTACCCGGCGCTGCACAAAGAATTGCAGGACAACCACGGCATGGACTTCAAGTTCGAGAAGACCGGGCTGAAGTTCGTGATCTACGACGATGAAGACCGGCTCTACGCCGAGCACATCGTCGCCTGCATTCCGCACCTGGCGGATCAGGTGCGCTGGCTCGATCAAGCCGCACTGCGCGAAGCCGAACCCGCCGTCAGCCATGAGGCGAGGGGGGCGCTGGAGTTTCTCTGCGACCATCAGGTCAGCCCGTTCCGCCTGGCCGACGCCTATACCGAAGGCGCGCGGCAGAACGGCGTGGACATGTACTTCAACACCAACGTCACCGGCGTGTTGCACCACGGCTCGCGAGTCACCGGCGTGCAAACCGCCGAGGCCGGGGTGTTTCATTGCAACACCCTGATCAACGCGGCGGGCGCCTGGGCTGCAGACTTGAGTGAACAGGCTACCGGCATTCGCATTCCGGTGAGCCCGGTGAAGGGCCAGATCCTGCTGACCGAGCGCATGCCGAAGATCCTGCGTGGCTGCCTGACCACCAGCGATTGCTACGTGGCGCAGAAGGACAACGGCGAGATCCTGATCGGCAGCACCACCGAGGACAAAGGCTTCGACGTCACCACCACCTACCCGGAGATTGCTGGATTGGTGCAAGGCGCCGTGCGCTGCATTCCGGAGTTGGCGGACGTGAATCTCAAGCGTACCTGGGCCGGGTTGCGACCGGGGTCACCGGATGAACTGCCGATTCTTGGGCCGATGAAAGGGGTGCAAGGGTATCTCAATGCTTGTGGGCATTTCCGCACCGGCATCCTGACGTCGGCGATTACCGGGGTGCTGCTGGATAAACTGGTGAACGACGAGCCGTTGCCGCTGGACATCACTCCGTTCCTGGCGGACCGCTTCGAAGTGGCCCCGGTCAAACCAGAGCGCACGCTAGAGCCTGCTTGACTCAGATCCCCTGTGGGAGCGAGCCTGCTCGCGATGGCAATTTGTCAGTCCTGAATGTGTTGACTGACACACCGCTTTCGCGAGCAGGCTCGCTCCCACATGGAGTTTTGTGTGTGGCTCAGGTTCTGCGGGATTCTTCTTCGAGCTGATCGGACTCGAACAACCGCGCCAGCTCCGCCCGGGCTTCCTGCGCCGTCTGCAAGACCTTCGCCGCATCGTCATAAACCGCATGCTGCGCCTCGAGCACCTGTTCATCGTGATGCTTGAAGCGTTTGATCCGCGCATCGGCCTGTGCCTGGGTCAGCCCGAGGCCAACCAGCGTCCGCCGGCTCATTTCCAGGCTGGAATAGTAGGTTTCCCGAATCGCCTCGGCACCCAGGTCGACCAAGCGGTGAACGTGCTGACGGTTACGCGCCCGGGCGATGATTTTGATGTGCGGATACAAACGGTGCACCACCTCCGCAGTCTTGATGTTGGTGTCCGGATCATCGGTGGCGATGATGAAATATTCCGCCTGCTCAACCTTGGCCGCGCTGAGAATTTCCGGGCGCATCGGGTCGCCGTAGAACACCGGCACGCCGCCGAAACTGCGGGACAGTTCGATGGTTTCCACCGATGTATCCAGCGCCACGAACTTGATGTTCTGCGCGCGCAAAATCCGTGCAACGATCTGGCCCATCCGGCCCATGCCGGCGATCACCACACGTGGCGCATCGGTGTCGATTTCGCGGAATTTCTCTGGCACCACCACCGGTTGCACCTTGGGCGAATACAGCCGCGCGCAGAGCAGCAACAGCAGCGGCGTCACTGCCATGGACAGGGTGATTGTCAGCACCAGCAAGTCGTACAGGCGCGGCTCGAACAAGCCTTGGTCGCGACCGATCTTGAACACCACAAACGCAAATTCACCACCGGCCGCGAGCACGATGCCGAGACGAATCGCACTGACCCTGCCCAATCCACCGGCGAGGCGACCAACGACAAACAGCAGCGGCAGCTTGATCGCGATCAGCAACAAAGTCAGCCCCAGCACCGTGATCGGCGCGCTCAACAGCAGACTCAGGTTGGCGCCCATACCGACGCTAATGAAGAACAACCCCAGCAACAGGCCCTTGAACGGTTCGATCTGCGCTTCCAGCTCATGACGGTATTCGGAGTCCGCCAGCAGCAAACCGGCAAGGAACGCGCCCAGCGCCATCGAGACGCCGACCAAGTCCATCAACCACGCTGTGCCGATCACTACCAGCAACGCGGTGGCGGTGGACACTTCCGGCAGACCTGTCTTGGCCACCACCCGGAACACCGGCCGCAGCAGGTAACGCCCGCCGATCACCACCACCGCGATACTGCCCAGCACCCGCAAACCGTGATTCAGATCTTCAGCGGCACTGGTGGTGTGATCACCGCCGGCCAGCAACGGCACCATGGCGATCAACGGGATCGCGGCGATGTCCTGGAACAGCAGAATTGCAAACGCCAGCCGCCCGTGGGGGCTGGTCAGTTCCTTGCGCTCGGCCAGGCTTTGCAGGCCGAACGCGGTGGACGACAACGCCAGACCCAGGCCCAACACCATCGCGCTGTTCAGCGACTGGCCGAACACGAACAACGCCAGCACACCAATCACCGAACCGGTCAGCAGCACCTGCGCCAGACCGACGCCAAACACCGATTTACGCATCACCCACAAACGTCGCGGCGACAGCTCCAGGCCAATGATAAACAGCAGCAACACCACCCCAAGTTCGGAGATATGGCTGACGCTTTGCGGGTTGCCGATCAAGCCCAGCACCGACGGCCCGATGATCACCCCGGCAAACAGATAACCCAGCACAGCGCCTAATTGCAGACGTTTGGCCAACGGCACGGTGAGCACCGCCGCGAACAAAAACACGACAGCGGCTTGCAACAGGTTGCCTTCATGGGGCATGGCGAAACTCCATAGACTCGGTACGGCGGGGGAAGCAAGGATAAAGGCTGCATCGTTTCCAGATCCACCGAAGATCCCAGTAGGAGCTGACGAGTGCAACGAGGCTGCGATCTTTTGATCGTGTGTTCGATTTCACAGAATCAAGATCAGAAGATCGCAGCCTGCGGCAGCTCCTACAGGGGATTTTCATCGTTTCTGTAAAATATCGCATCAATTGGTTACATTGATAGCGACAGCGAATCAATCATTTCGAGACCGACCATGGCCATCAACTTCGACCTGAACGATCTGCAAGCCTTCCGCGCCGTGGTTGAGCAGGGCAGTTTTCGCAAGGCTGCCGATACGGTGCGCATCTCCCAACCGGCCTTGAGCCGACGTATTGAAAAGCTTGAAGACGCCCTCGGCGTGAAGCTGTTCGAGCGCACCACCCGCAAGGTCAGCCTGACCCAGGCCGGGCGTGGTTTCATCCCCAGCGTCGAGCGATTGCTGGACGATCTGGACGTGGCGCTGCTGGGCATCAGCGAAGTCGCCTCAACCCGGCTCGGGCATGTCACCGTCGCCTGCGTGCCGTCGGCGGCGTACTACTTTATGCCGCGGGTGATCGCTCATTACCACCGGCAATTTCCCCGGATCAAGGTCAAGGTCCTCGATTCCAGCGCCCATGACGTGCTCAGCGCGGTGGTCAACGGCGAGGCGGATTTCGGTTTGAGTTTCCTCGGTACGCAGGATGCCAAAGTCGACTTCGAACCGCTGGTGCAAGAGGGCTACGTGGTGGCCTGTCGGCGCGATCACCCGTTGGCCGGGCGCAGCAGCGTGACATGGGATGAGTTTTACCAGCAGGACTACATCTCGCTCGACAAGACTTCGGGCAACCGTTTTTTGCTCGATCAAGCGCTCGCCGGCGTAGTGCCGCAGCGGCCGAGCATCTGCGAAACCCGTCACGTCACGACGATGATCGGGCTGGTGGAAGCTGGGCTGGGCGTGGCGGCAGTGCCGATGATGGCGATGCCAGCGGAAGATCACCCGATTCTGACCCGGGTACCGCTGACCGATCCATTGGTGATGCGCAGTGTCGGGCTACTGAAGCGCCGGGGTCGCACGTTGACTCCGGCAGCCTTGGAACTGGAAAGGCTGGTGGTGGCAATGAAAGTCCAGCCGCCAGCGGTCAGCGGCTGACCGAGTCCAGCCCGGTGGCTTGCACCTGCGGTTGAACGGCCGGGGAGGCCAGGTAGTCCAGCAAGGCTTTCGCCTCGGCCGGGTGTTGCGCGCCCACCGGAATGCCGGCGGCGAAACGGGTCACCGATTGCACCGACTCCGGAATCTTCGCCACAAAACTCACCCCCGGCACCGGCAACAATTCGCTGACCTGCTGGAAGCCCAGTTGATAGTCGCCGGTCGCAACCACCGAGCCCACGGGGATTTTCGGGATCATCTTCGACTTCGGCTTGAGCTGCTCTTCGATGCCCAAATTCTTGAACAACTGCTCCTCGATGTACACACCGCTGGCGCTATCGGAATAGGCCACCGACTTGGCGTCGAGCAGGGTCTTTTTCAAAGCCTCGACCGAACTGATGTCCGGTTTCGCTGCGCCTTCGCGCACCACCAGGCCAATCCGCGAATCCGCCAGTTCCACCCGTGAAGCCGGGTCGACTTTGCCTTGTTTGATCAGGTCGTCCAGCGCGTAGCCGACCATGATCACCACATCGGCTTTTTCACCGCGAGCCAGGCGATTGGGGATCGCTTCGGGCGCCTTACCCATCGATGGGCCGAGGTCGGTGTGCAGGGTGTTGCCGGTGGATGCGGCGAATTCCGGGCCGAGGATTTTGTAGGCAGCGGTGAAGCCGCCGGACGTCATCACACGGATTTCTTCGGCTTGGGCGACGGTGCTCAAACTGGCGATCAGGACCAGCGCTGCATAGCTGAAAAGCTTTTTCATCGATTATTTCTCGCAGTCAAAGGTCAATCACGACACGGCGGGTTGCAGGCGACCGGTGGAGCGGCGATAGAGAAACAGCGTCGCGCACAACGCGCAGAGCGCGGCAAAACTCATCCAGTAACCCGGTGCAGCCTTGTCGCCGGTGTACTGGATCAGCAACGTCGACATCGCCGGAGTGAAACCACCGAACACCGCCGTGGCCAGGCTATACGCCAACGAGAACCCGGCGACCCGCACTTCCACCGGCATGATTTCGGTGAGGGCGGCGACCATCGCGCCGTTGTACAAGCCATAGATGAACGACAGCCACAGCAACACCAGCAGCATGTTGGTGAAACTCGGTGCGTTCACCAGATAAGTCAGCGCCGGATAGGCCGTGGACAGGGTCAGCAGCGACATGGCAATCAGCACCGGGCGCCGGCCGATACGGTCGGACAAGGCGCCGCCAATCGGCAGCCAGAAGAAGTTCGAAACACCCACCAGTAACGTCACCAGCAACGCATCGGAGGTGCTCAAGTGCAGCACGGTTTTGCCGAAGGTCGGCGCGTACACGGTGATCAGGTAAAACGCGGTGGTGGTCAGGGCGACCATCATCATCCCGCCGAGCACGATGCCCCAGTTCTGCGCCAGGGTGCGGAACACTTCGCCCATGCTCGGGCGGTGTTTGCGCGCAGCGAACTCGGCGGTTTCTTCCAAGTTGCGGCGCAGGAAAAAGATGAACGGCACGATCATGCAGCCAACGAAAAACGGAATCCGCCAGCCCCAATCGGCAATCATCGTCGGCGCCATCCATTGGTTCAGCCCATAGCCCAGCGCTGCCGCGACAATGATCGCCACTTGCTGGCTGGCCGACTGCCAACTGGTGAAAAAGCCCTTGTTGCCCGGCGTGGCAATCTCCGAGAGGTACACCGAGACGCCACCCATTTCCGCACCGGCCGAGAAACCTTGCAGTAAGCGGCCAATCAACACGAGGGCCGGTGCAAACAGTCCGATGGTTTCGTATCCGGGCACCAGCACAATCAGAATCGTGCCGCTGGCCATGATCGACAGCGTGACGATCAAGCCTTTGCGCCGGCCCACATCATCGATGTAAGCGCCCAGCACCACAGCGCCGAGCGGGCGCATCAGGAACCCGGCGCCGAACACCGCGAAAGTCATCATCAGCGAGGCAAATTCACTGCTGGCCGGGAAGAACACGGCGGCGATCTGGGTGGCGTAGAAGCCGAAAAGGAAGAAGTCGAACTGTTCGAGGAAGTTGCCGGAGGTCACCCGGAAAATCGAACCGGCGTGAGAACGCCCGGAAGGGATTGATGCTGTCATTGACGTGTACTCCACCGCTTTTATGACGTGCGCCGCGTGGGGGCAGCGCACGGTTCTTATTGGCGCGGATAGTGGAACAGGGGGATCGATATGTTAATTGCATAGTTGGCATGCATTGATGCGTGAAGCGGATCAATGCGCCCGACGCTTGCTTTTTGCAGGCGCCGAGCTTGCTCGCGAAAGCGTTGTCTCAGACGATCAATATGTTGGATGTGTCGACGCCTTCGCGAGCAAGCTCGGCTCCTACAGGTTTTGTGGTGTGGGTGAAATTTGCGCTCACATGAAAATCTTGTGGGCGCTGGCTTGCCAGCGATGGCGGCCCGGCAGACGACTACAATCCCCCAGCCAACCGGCACAAAAAACAAGGAATGATTCCCGAGCCGCGCAGTCGGAGTTCAGGTATCACACATCAATGGAGGTTCACCGATGAACAGCAAAACCCTAATCGCCAGCCTGGCCCTCGTTGCCGGCATTGCCGGGATCAGCCCACTTGTTCAAGCGGCGCAAACCTCAAGCGATCCTACCGTACAATCCCCGGTCAGCGACCGCGAATTGAAGGTCAACGACCGCGCCCCGGATATTTATCAACGCAGCGAAAAAGCCCTCGACTGGAAAGCCAAAGGCCTGAAAAAACCGGTCGATCAGGCGCAGTGGGTGCAGATCAATGACCAATACGTCATGGTGATGATCACCAACGGCACCATTGTCGAGATGAAACCAGTCCCGCGTTAAACCCCGGCAATAATTAGCCATGGACGGTTGATTGCGATCGAGCGCCATTCGGGTAAAACCCGTGGGCGTCTCGAGTGACCGGATGTCAGGAGCAATGGGTTGGACAAGAAGCCGCTTTACCGCAAAGTCAACACGCGCACCTGGGGTGTGCGACGTAATGAGTCGGTCGCGCATTACCGCGATCAACGAAATACCAAGAGCGAGAGCCGCCGCGAAGCATCGCGAGGTTCGATGCATTCCGGCAAACGATACGGACTGGATTACACGCCATTGTTCCGTTTCTTATTGTCCAGGGTGGGTGGTCATTGGAATCAGATATTCAGTGAAGCGTTGTCGCGCCTCGATTGTCCCGATCCGCTGTTCTGGATGGTTGCCATTCAGGAAGATGAGCGCAGTGACATCGTCCGGTTGGGTGAGTCGAGCTACTTCAATGGCCTGTACGTCGATGAGCAAAACCTTCTGCAAATCGTCAATCCCGAATTGAAAGCCGCTGACATGACGCCGAGTTGTCAGTGCTGCACTCACACCTTCAACGGCGTTGTGTTTGGCAAGACAGCTGGCTGACCTCACTCCATTCGGCTGTGACTCAGAACCTGCCCACCGCCCAACCGATACTGATTATTCCCACTGCGTTTCGCCTCATACATCGCCAGATCCGCAATATGAATCAGCCGATCCATGCTCGGCGCATGATCCGGGAACACCGCGACCCCAAGGCTGGTGCCGATGTGTCGTTGATCATTGCCAATCGTCACTGGCGGTGAGAGTTCGACGAAGATTTTCTGGCAGATGCTGCGGGCTTCATCTTGCAGGTTGATGCCTTGCGGCAGGCCTTGGAGGATCACCACGAATTCGTCGCCGCCAATCCGCGCGACGGTGTCGGTTGAGCGCAGGATTCTCTTGAGTCGCGTGGCGGTGGTGACCAGCACCCGGTCGCCAGCCGCGTGGCCGTAATGGTCGTTGATTGCCTTGAAACCATTGAGGTCGACAAACACCAGCGCCACCCGTGTGGCGCTGATGCGTGCCTGTTCCAGTGCCTCGGACAGGCGCTCTTCGAGCACCAGGCGATTGGGCAGGCCGGTCAGCGGGTCGTAATGGGCCAGGTGTTGCAGGTAACTGGCGGACGCCTTTTCTTCGGTGATGTCGCGGACCACGCCCAGCATCTTGATCGTGGCGTCGTGATCGTTCTTCACCACATTGCCGGTCTCGCGCAACCAGCGGATGGTGCCGTCGGGCCAGACCACGCGGTATTCCTCGTCATGGTTCTCGCCGGTTTCCAGGCAACGCAGCTCTCCGGCGCGGACCTTGGCCCGGTCGTCCGGGTGCACGCAGGAACAGAACAGGGCGTAGGAGGGCGTGACTTCACCGATCTTGAACCCGAACATGCCGTAGATCGCCTCCGACCAATAGAGCTTGTCGGTGTCCACTTCCCAGTCCCAAGTGCCGATGCGGGCGAAGTACTGGCTGCGTTTAAAGCGCTCGGCGTCACCGTCCAGATGGATGTTTTGTCCCGTGGAAAGACTGGCGATCAGCGCACGGCATTCGACCAGTTGCTGTTGCAGGGAATACTGGCGACAGACCAGCGCAACAAGCACGGCAAGCATCACTGAGCCAATGGCAGCGCTGATCCAGAGGACACTCATTCAGGGATGGCCGTCATGGCGAGTTTAACCGTGGGGGGATGGCGCATATATTAGTTCACGCTTACTGCCGGAAATAGATCTAAACCGCTCCGAACGGTTGCCAATTGCCTGCAATTCTGGGAAAACGCTGCCCATGAAGCCCTTTCGAGGGTGTGAACAGACGAGTGCATGTAATGAATGATGAGCTTCAGGTAATCGACCTTGAGTTGGGCGACGGCAAAGCAGCGGTCAAAGGCGCGCTGATCACCACTCAATATCGCGGATGGCTGGAAGACGGCACCGAATTCGATTCCTCCTACAGCCGTGGCAAACCTTTTCAGTGCGTGATCGGGACTGGGCGGGTGATCAAGGGTTGGGACCAGGGGATCATGGGTATGCAGGTCGGCGGCAAACGCAAGCTGCTGGTGCCGGCGCATCTGGCGTATGGCGAACGGACGATGGGCGCGATAACGCCGAA
The DNA here is from genome assembly GCF_016651105.1 of Pseudomonas sp. TH15. GTDB lineage: Bacteria > Pseudomonadota > Gammaproteobacteria > Pseudomonadales > Pseudomonadaceae > Aquipseudomonas. The sequence continues at coordinate 4,825,099 of NZ_JAEKEL010000001.1, read as the reverse complement.
TTCGAATTTGATTTTCGAGATTGAATTGCTGGAAGTGCTGACGCGGGATGATTGAGTGCAGGCGCTGTCGAGTCCTCCAGCGAGCCTTTGGTGGCGCTGGAGGATGTCGAAGGTTAACCCAGAGCCGGTAAACCTTTTATCCTTTCGGAGTTTCGTCAACGCACGCGTTGAAGTAATCCTTGGCGGGCTGAGTGGTCCTCAGGCCCACTGCAACGGTGGCCCGGACGGAAAGCAGATGTCTACTTCCAACTTTGCTGCTGCCGAAATATTGACCAAGGCATCGAGCGAGAACTTGTCGATTTTCCCGTTGAGTACATCATTGAGGCGTGGCTGAGTAATGCCCAGACGCTTGGCTGCCTCCTTTTGTGGAAGCTCCCAAGCGCGAATGGTCTCGCAAAGCGTACGCATCAGTTTGGCCCGCAGACGCATATTGGCTGCGTCCTGCGGCGTGTCTTCCAGTGCATCCCAGACGCTTGTAAAACGCAGGGATGGGTCTTGATGATCCTTCATGGCCTAACCTATTTCCTGGTATCTGGCGCGAGCCAGTTCGATATCTCGCGTTTCAGTTTTTCGTGTGGTCTTGTGCATGGCGTGCAGCACATAAATGGCTTCAGGCCGATTGACCACATAAAACACCCAAAACGCTCCTGAATCCTCAGTGATCCTGATTTCGTTGACGCCACGGCCTCTGGTTTTCATGGGATGCCAATCAAAAGGTTCTTCACCCTGTTGCAAAAGATCCAACTGAAAACCCGCAGCCCTTCGGGCATCAAGCGGGAATGCACGCAGATCTTTGAGCGCACTCCCTCACCTCATCAACTCACTTCAATTTCTGGTCGGCGGCTCCAGGTTGTCGAGCGCGCGGTTGACGGCGAGTTCGCCGAGCATCACCACTTGCTGAATGCCAAGCAGGGTGTTGCGGTAGGGCGTTTCGAGCAGGCCGGCGAAGTCGCTGAGCATGATGCTGGCCGAGGCCATGGATTCGCAGGCGTGAGCGAGGAGGGATTCGGTGTCCATGTTCGGGGCGACCAGGAACATGGTGCTGGGTGTTCGCTGCGGTGGGGCGTGGGGTTTGAGGTAGTGATCGAGGGCGCGTTCGGCGGCGTCGTTCAGTTTTGTCGGGTCTAGCGTGGAGTAAGGGGATGTTGGATCGGATTCGGGTATGGCATCCGCTTCTGGCGGATTTGGCGTTACTTTGAACATGACTTGGATAACCTCAATGAGGCTGACACGGTCTTGCGACTAAACAATAGGTGGCAGCTGTACGCAGGTTAGTCGACCAGTATCCAAGCATTACCGGCGCACCCGAAGGCGCCCTGCGCACAGCTACCATTTAGCGCAGGCGTATAAATACCTGACTGAATGACAGCTTGCGAACTTGGAAAAACACCGAGCGACTAAACCCGATCACTGACCATCAGTGATGCGAACAAAGTTACCGGCGACCCCCAAGACGCACAAGCCGGCGGATTCTGGCGTAGTTGTAGGCAAAGGCGCAAGGCGTTGTAGCCCGGTGGATGATGTCGAAATGATGCGTTGTTTTTCCGGGCCTTTTCGCGAGCAAGCTTGTAGTGGTTCAGTTTTTTTAAACCATTCCGTAGGAGCATTAGGCCGCCTGCCGCTCAAATAGCGCAGGTGGCAAGTGGTTTGAAGCAGAGTGGCAGCGGCGATGGTTGTAGTGCGAAATGAAATCCATCACATCCTTCTCCGCTTCCAAATGATTTTGGTAGCCGTTCTCCGGCATCCAGTCGTGCTTCAATGTTCTGAAATAGCGCTCTACCACGGCGTTATCCCAACAGTTTCCTCGACGGCTCATACTCTGCAAAATCCGGTTTTCTGCCAAGCAGGCAACAAATCGATCAGCTGTGTACTGACAGCCCTGGTCTGAGTGAAATAACAACTCAGGCATCGGTCGGCGAAATGCCACTGCCAACCTCAGAGCCTTCGCAGCGAGTTCGGCGTCGGCAGTTCTTGAGCACGCCCAGCCCACAATCCTGCGTGAAAAAAGATCCATCACTACGGCAAGATAAAGCCAACTGTTACCGACCCTGATGTAGGTGATATCGCCTGCCCAAAGAGTATCTGGCTGAGTCGGATTAAATCGACGATCAAGTATGTTGGGAGCAACGATTGCCGGCTTTGTGGCGCGGCGATAGTGTGCATAACGCGGTCTGCGCCGGTGCAGACCGAAGGTTTTAATCAACGTGCGCATTCGATAGCGTCCGATAAAGACCCCTTCTTTTCTCAACGCTTTGCAAAGGCCACGAGTACCTAAGGCTTCCCGATGCTGTTTGTGCAATGCACGAAGCTTGCGCCTTAGCCAACGCAGACGAGGCTTTAGTCGTTTGGTTTTACGCTTTGCGTAATAGCTGCTTCGAGCAATGCCAAGCACGGAGCACGTGCGCCGAATTGACAACGCACCTCTAACGCCATCAATCATTTGGTTCGACCGAACAGAACCTTCAGATGAGAGGGCAATTGCTTTTTTAACACTTGATTCTCGGTCTCAAGTAGCGCCAGTTTCGCTTGAAGCGACTCGATCAGTTCCTGATCCTGCAGTCGTGGCAATTGAGCAACGCCTTCCTGATCCCGGCGCCACCGTATTACCCATCGACGCAGGGCTGTAGGCCCTACACCGGTGGCCTCACAGGCTTTGGGGACGGAGTATTGCATGTCCACCACCAAGCGAATCGCCTCTGCTTTTTCTTCTGGTGTAACAACCCGATATCCCATGATGCTTCCTTAAATCGACGCTCCTACATCATGGTCTAAAAAAGTTCGACCACAGCAGCTTTGCTCCTACAGTGTCTCGGGGTGTGCAAGAAACCTTTGTAGGAGCCGGGCTTGCCCGCGAAGGCGGACGATCAGTCACCGACGATATTGAACAGTGGAATTCGCCCATTCAGCGAAGGCCGGTAATGCCAGGCCAGTCGCTCCAGATTCACACCGTGATCGAGGATTTCCCTGACAGTCGCGCAGGCAATTTCCATCGCCAGCACCTGACCTGGACACTGATGTCGCCCGCTGCCAAAACTGAAACTGCGCCGATTCGGCCGATCCAGTAAAAAACTGTCTGGCTGTTCATCAAGCGCCGGATCGCGATTGGCCGAGGCCAGCAGTACCAGAATCACATCGCCGGCCTCGACCCGCACACCGTCGATCTCGCAAGCGGCAGCCACAAACCGCCGCGTGTTTTGCACCGACGGATCAAAGCGCTGCACTTCGGCCATCAGCGTATCCATCGACGCACCGAGCAACTCAGGATGACGCCGCAACGCCACCAACGCGTTGCCAATCAAACCAGCGGTAGCTTCGTGGGTCTGCGAACACAGGCCAATCAGGTTAGCGATCATCGTGTCTGCATCGCCTTCAAATCGCTGCTTGATCGCCGCCAGCAAAGCGCTATCCGTCTTCGCCAGCAACTCAATGAAATAACCCCGCAACTGTTCAGTCGCCCCATGCGCAGCATCCAGTTGAGCCTGGCTACTCAGCGGCGATAGGCAGGCCACGAAGTCCGCCGTCAACTCACTGATCATCCGACCCTGAGCAGGGGAGAACCCCAACAACGCCGCCACCACGCACACCGGACCGCGGAACATCGCTTTGGACAGACCCTCGGCGTCCGGGGTGATCAACCGCGCATTGACCAACGCTTGCACTTCATTCCGGTCGATCAACGCCAGTCCCGGCTCAATCGCCGACCTCGGGCAGCGCTGCGGTTCACCTTCATTCATCCGCATCAACCGACCGAATACTTCGCCGGCCAATCCTTCAACAATCGTCTTGGGCACCGGCTCACTCAGCGGGCGCACCTGGCAGTCCGGATGCGCGAACACCGCCGCCACGGCGTCAGCACTGCTGGCCACCCACAGTTTCAGTCCTTGATGAAAAACCAGCCCACCCTCGGCGCGCAGTTGCGCGTAATACGGGTAAGGGTCGGCATGAGTCGCAGCGATGATCGGGTCCATGGGTCGCAGCCTTGTTCGTGGTGGGAAAAGTGTTGCTACTATCTCCAGTCCAACCAGGCCTTGATTCGTCCGGGAGCGAAATATGAACGTTGAACAACACGACATCGGCGTTTCTCAAGTGGCGGCCGCGATTGCGGAGCCGGCCCGGACGAAAATCCTCTGCTCGTTGATGGACGGCCACGCCCGCACCAGCACCGAGCTGGCGGCGATTGCCGAGGTCAGTGCCTCCACCGCCAGCGCGCACTTGGCCAAACTCAAGGAATCGGCGCTGGTGCGGCTGCACGTTCAGGGCCGCCATCGTTATTACAGCCTCGCGGACAAGCGTGTGGCCCAAGCACTGGAAGCCTTGATGGTGCTCGGCCAGAACGCCGCGCCGACGTTCAATTCGCGCACCCCGGATCGCCTGCAATTCGCCCGCACTTGCTACGACCACATGGCCGGCACCCTGGCGGTGTTGCTGCATGACCGGATGATCGAGGCGGGGTGGTTGCTGGAAACCGATGAGCAGGTTTATCAACTGAGCGAGAGCGGCGAGGCGTTGTTCGAGGGCTTGGGGGTTGAGGTCAAGGATTTGAGCGCGTTGCGCCGGCGGTTTGCCTGCCCGTGCCTGGACTGGAGTATGCGCCGGCCGCATTTGGGCGGTTCACTGGGGGCGGCGTTGTTGCAAACGGCGATCAAGCGCAAATGGGTGACCCAGGATCTGGACAGTCGGGCGTTGGCGTTGACGGCGCTTGGCAGAAAGGAACTCAACGTGCGGTTTGGCTTGGCGTTGCCAATTGAAAACCGCCAGATCGAAAGATCGCAGCCTGCGACGGCTCCCTCAGGAAGTGTGCACACCCGATAAAGAATCCATGTAGGAGCTGCCGCAGGCTGCGATCTTTTGATCTTCGCCCCGAGCCGACGAGGGGTCATACCTCACCTTGTGCCCACGCTCAGGACTCTATACTGTATATCTAAACAGTAAAGAGCCCGCACCATGCAAATCATCGACAAGCTCAGCATCCTCGCCGACGCCGCCAAGTACGACGCCTCCTGCGCGAGCAGCGGTGCGCCCAAGCGCAGCTCCGAGGGCAAGAGCGGTCTGGGCTCGACCGATGGCATGGGCATTTGCCACAGCTATACGCCCGACGGGCGTTGTGTCTCGCTATTGAAAATCCTGCTGACCAACTTCTGCCTCTACGATTGCCAATACTGCGTCAATCGCCGCTCCAGCGATGTGCCGCGGGCACGCTTCACGCCCGAAGAGGTCGTCACGCTGACCCTGGATTTCTACCGGCGCAACTGCGTCAGCGGGCTGTTCCTCAGTTCCGGCATCATCCGTTCGGCGGACTACACCATGGAACAACTGGTGCGGGTGGCCAGGTTACTGCGCGAAGAGCACGAGTTTCGCGGCTACATCCATCTCAAGACCATTCCCGAGGCCGACCCGGCGCTGATCGAAGAGGCCGGGCGTTACGCCGATCGCCTGAGCGTGAACATCGAACTGCCCACCGATGCTAGCCTGCAAACCCTGGCGCCGGAGAAGGACATCGGTTCGATCAAGCAAGCAATGAGCACCATCTACACCGGCGTACAAACAGTACTCAACGAACCCCGTTCGGCGAAGTTCGCGCCCGCCGGCCAGAGTACGCAAATGATCGTCGGCGCCGATGACACCGACGACAGCACGATTTTGCACAGTGCCCAGTCGCTGTACGGCAACTATCGCTTGCGGCGCGTTTACTATTCGGCGTTCAGCCCGATCCCCGACAGCCCGAAAAGCGTGCCTCTGGCCGCGCCGCCGCTGATGCGCGAGCACCGTTTGTACCAAGCCGATTTCCTCTTGCGCAGTTACGGTTACAGCGCCGACGAGTTGCTCAAGGGGCCGGGCAATCTGGCGTTGGATATCGACCCGAAGCTGGCGTGGGCGCTGCAGAATCGCGAAGTGTTTCCGCTGGATCTCAACCGCGCCGAAGCCTCGTTGATCGCGCGCATCCCCGGCATCGGGCTACGTACCACTGAACGTCTGGTCGAGCTGCGTCGGCAACGACGGATCCGCTACGAAGATGTCGCGCGCATGCGCTGCGTATTGGCCAAGGCCAAACCCTTCATCATCACCAGCGACTACCACCCGCAGCAGGCTGAGGTCACCAGCCATATGCTTTATCAGCAACTGCGCGACCGGCCGATGCCGCAACAGATGGGGTTGTGGGGATGATCAATCTCGATTGCGACGATTTGTTCGACACCTGGCGACAGCAGGCGCGTTGGCTGCTCAGCCATGAAGTCGACCCGAGTCTGGTGAGTTGGGCGTCGGAAGGCGTGGGAGATCTGTTTGCCAATAATGATGATCCGGTGCCTGAAGGGCAGGGGCCGTTTATGGCGAAGATCCCGCGCGTGCTGCTCGATACCCTGGAACAAGCCGCGCAATATCGGGGTGATCAACGCTGGAGTCTGTTGTACGAAGTGCTGTGGCGCGTCAGCCACGGTGATCGCACGGCAATGATGGCCGGTGACAAACTCGGTAGCGAGTTGCAGCGGCGAATCAAGCAAGTGCGCCGAGAAGCTCATCACCTGCATGCCTTTGTCCGATTCATCGAGCGTCCCAAATCCAGTGTCGGCCCGCAATATGTGGCGTGGCACGAACCGGCCCACGACATTCTGCACAGCGCCAGCGAGCATTTTGTCGGGCGCATGGGCCAGCACCGCTGGCTGATCGCCACGCCGCGTGACGGGGTTTATTACGATGGCGAGCAACTGATCCATCAGCGTCAATGTCCGCGGGAATGGCAACAACTGGCACAGAACGTCGACGATCCGCATGGCGAATTGTGGCTGACCTATTACAGCCACATCTTCAACCCGGCGCGTTTGAACGAGAAGGTCATGCAGGGGCATCTACCGGTGCGGTTCTGGAAAAATCTGCCGGAGGGTGAGTTGATTCCCGGATTGATCACCCAGGCACGAATGGGCAAACAGCAGGATGGCCAGGCGAGTGGGATTGCCAGTCGTTCGGGTAAACGTATTGCGTTGAAATAAAAGATCAAAAGATCGCAGCCTGCGGCAGCTCCTACATCGATCTCCTGTAGGAGCTGCCGCAGGCTGCGATCTTTGATCTTCATCTTCACAACAAAAAGCCCCCCATCGATCACTCGATGGAGGGCTTTCGTGCATCAGCAGCCGTCAGGTCAGACCTTAACGATCCAGCCCGCTGGCGCTTCGATGTCGCCGGTCTGTACACCAGTCAGCTCTTTGTAGAGCTTTTGGGTGACCGGGCCGACCTCGGTTTCGCTGTGGAACACGTGCAGGTGATCGTTGTAGCTGATGCCGCCGATTGGCGTAATCACGGCAGCGGTGCCGCAAGCGCCTGCTTCCTTGAAGTCCGACAGTTTGTCGATCAACACGTCGCCTTCGATCACTTCCAGGCCCAGACGCGATTTCGCCAGCTCGATCAACGACAGACGGGTGATGCCCGGCAGTACCGATGGCGAGTTCGGGGTGACGAACTTGTTGTCGTGGGTGATCCCGAAGAAGTTGGCCGAGCCGACTTCTTCGATTTTGGTGTGGGTCATCGGGTCCAGGTAGATGCAGTCGGCAAAGTGCGCCTTCTTGGCTTGGGAGCCTGGCATCAGGCTGGCGGCGTAGTTGCCACCGACCTTGGCCGCGCCGGTGCCTTGTGGGGCTGCGCGGTCGAAGCTGGAGATCAGGAAGTTATGCGGGGTCAGGCCGCCCTTGAAGTAGGCACCGACCGGGATCGCGAAGATCGAGAAGATGAACTCGGGAGCGGTGCGCACGCCGATGTTGTCACCCACGCCGATCACGAACGGACGCAGGTACAGCGCGCCGCCAGTGCCATAAGGCGGGATGAAACGCTCGTTGGCGCGGACCACAGCCTTGCAGGCTTCGATGAACTGCTCGGTTTCCACGAACGGCATCAGCAGGCGAGCACAGCTGCGCTGCATGCGCAGGGCGTTCTGGTCCGGGCGGAACAGGTTGATCGAGCCGTCCTTGCAACGATAGGCCTTCATGCCTTCGAAGCACTGCTGGCCATAGTGAAGGGCAGTCGAGCCTTCGCTGATGTGCAGCACGTTATCTTCGGTCAGGGTGCCTGCGTCCCACTCGCCATTGCGCCAGTACGACAAGAAACGCTTGTCTGTCTTGATGTAGTCAAAACCCAGCTTGTCCCAATTGATGCTTTCGTTACCCATGACACCCTCTATCACTTAACAACCGCCGAAACGGTTCAAGGCTTCTGACGTTTTTCTGGATGGGGACAACAATACTTCATTCCGGGCCTGTTTCGCAGCCCGGACTATCGGCTGATTGGCAGATTTCTTAGGTAGCTCATGAAATTTGCCGCCGATTCTTCATTGTTCAAAATACCTGTGGCGAGGGAGCTTGCTCCCGCTCGGCTGCGAAGCAGTCGTAAATCCTGACAACTCGGTATCCCGGGAAGTCAGCAAGGGGCCGCTTTGCGACCCAACGGGAGCACAAGCTCCCTCGCCACAGTTTGATAGCGTTTACAGGTGCAGCGCATGCCCAAGCGCACGCAACGCCGCTTCCTGCACCGCCTCGCCCAGCGTCGGGTGCGCGTGGATGGTGCCGGCGATGTCTTCCAGCCGGGCGCCCATTTCCAGGCTCTGGCCGAACGCGGTCGACAACTCCGAAACTCCCACGCCGACCGCTTGCCAACCCACAATCAGATGATTGTCCCGACGAGCGACCACCCGCACGAAGCCGGTTTTCGATTCCAGGGTCATCGCCCGGCCATTGGCCGCGAACGGGAAGCTCGAAACGATGCAGTCCAATCCGGCAGCCTTGGCCTCGTCCGGGGTCTTGCCGACCACCACCAGTTCCGGGTCGGTAAAGCACACGGCGGCGATGGCGGTCGGGTTGAACTCGCGGGATTTGCCGCTGATCAACTCGGCGACCATCTCGCCCTGAGCCATGGCCCTGTGCGCGAGCATCGGTTCGCCACTCAAATCGCCGATGGCGTAGACATTGCGCATGCTGGTCTGGCAGCGATTGTCGATCTTGATCGCCGAACCGTTCATGGCCAGGTTCAGCCCTTCAAGGTTCCAGCCCTGGGTGTTCGGCTTGCGACCGACCGCTACCAGGACCTGATCGGTTTCAAGGTTCAGAACGTCGCTATCCGGATCCAGAACTTGCAAAGTATTGTTTGTAGAATCAAATCCTTGAACGCTGTGCTTCAAGTAAAGCTTCACGCCAAGTTGCTTGAGTGCTTCGTGCACCGGTTGAGTCAATTCGGCGTCGTAGGCCGGCAGGATGCGATCCTGAGCCTCGACCACACTGACTTCGGCGCCGAGCTTGCGATAGGCAATCCCGAGCTCCAGACCGATGTAACCGCCACCGACCACGATCAGTCGTTTAGGCACGGACTTCGGCGCCAGGGCTTCGGTAGAAGAGATGATCGGCCCGCCAATCGGCAGCATCGGCAGGTTCACGCTTTTCGAACCGGTGGCCAGCACCAGGTGCTCGCACTGAATCCGCGTGTCGCCGACTTCAACGGTTTTACCGTCGATTACTTTCGCCCAGCCTTGAACGACCTGGACCTTGTGCTTCTTCAGCAACGCGGAAACGCCAGTGGTCAGGCGATCAACGATGCCGTCCTTCCACTCGACGCTCTTAGTGATGTCGAGGGTCGGCGTCGAAACGCTGATGCCCAGGGCCGAATGTTGGCTGTGGTGCTGCGTCTGGTGAAACTGCTCGGCGACATGAATCAGCGCCTTCGACGGAATGCAGCCGATGTTCAGGCAGGTGCCGCCCAACGATTCGCCTTCCACCAGAATGGTCGAAATGCCCAGCTGACCGGCACGGATCGCCGTCACATAGCCGCCAGGGCCGCCACCGATAATCAGCAGCGTGGTGTTCAGAGTTTGCATCACTTACTCCACAAACAAGGTTGCGGGTTGTTCGAGCAAGCCACGAATGGCCTGGATGAATTGCGCCGCGTCCATGCCATCGACCACGCGGTGATCGAAGGAGCTGGAGAGGTTCATCATCTTGCGAACCACGATCTGGCCTTTGACCACCATCGGGCGTTCGACGATTTTGTTCACGCCGACGATCGCCACTTCCGGCAGGTTCAGCACCGGAGTGCTGACGATCCCGCCCAACGCGCCAAGGCTGGTCAGGGTGATGGTCGAGCCGGACAGCTCATCGCGGCTGGCCTTGCCATTACGCGCGGCGGTGGCCAGACGAGAAATTTCCTGAGCGCTGTCCCACAGGCTGCGGGCTTCAGCGTGACGCACCACCGGCACCATCAAACCAATGTCGCTCTGGGTGGCGACGCCGACATGCACCGCGCCGAGGCGGGTGATGACTTGGGCTTCGTCGTCGTAACGGGCATTGATCTGCGGGAAGTCGCGCAGGGCAACGACCAGTGCACGGACCAGGAACGGCAGCAACGTCAGCTTGCCGCGGCTCGCGCCGTGTTTTTCGTTCAGGTGTGTGCGCAGTTCTTCCACGGCGGTGACGTCGATTTCCTCGACATAACTGAAGTGCGCGGCGCGCTGGGTGGCGTCCTGCATGCGCTGGGCGATCTTGCGGCGCATGCCGATCACCGGGATTTGCTCTTCGTCGGTACGCTGGGCGTAAGCGGCGGTAGCGGTCGAGACATTCGACTGACCCTCGGCCAGATAGGCGTCGAGGTCTTCGTGCAGTACGCGACCGGCAGGGCCGGTGCCACGCACCAGACGCAACTGGATGCCGAGGTCCAGCGCATGTTTACGTACGGCCGGGGAGGCAAGCGGACGTTCATCGGCGTCACGGGCAACCATCGGGCCCTGACAAACCGCAGGACGAGGCGCTGCTACGGGCTTGCTTGCAGCTACGGCTTCGACTTTAGGAGGCGCTGCAACCGGTGCTTCTTTAGCAGCAACCGGAGCAGGCTGCGAGGACTCTTTAAAGTTGCCCGCGCCTTCGACTTCAATGCTGATCAGGATGCTGCCAACCGCCATCACTTCCCCCGGCACACCGCCCAGAGAAATGACTTTGCCGTGCACCGGCGAAGGGATGTCGACCATCGCCTTGTCGGTCATTACATCGGCCAGCACCTGATCTTCGACAACCAGGTCGCCGACCTTGACGTGCCACACCGACAATTCAACTTCTGCAATGCCTTCACCAATGTCCGGCATTTTAATAACGTGCGTGCCCATTCAGACCTCCATAACCCGTTTCAACGCCGCGCCCACTCGGGACGGACCTGGGAAATACGCCCACTCTTGCGCGTGCGGGTAGGGGGTGTCCCAACCGGTGACGCGTTCGATCGGCGCTTCCAGGTAGTGGAAGCAATGCTCTTGCACCAACGCGACCAGCTCCGCGCCGAAACCGCAGGTGCGGGTGGCTTCGTGAACGATCACGCAACGGCCGGTTTTCTTCACCGACTTGACGATGGTGTCCAGGTCCAGCGGCCACAGGCTGCGCAGGTCGATGACTTCAGCGTCGACACCGCTTTCTTCAGCGGCCACTTGCGACACGTAAACCGTGGTGCCGTAGGTCAGGATGGTCACGTCCTTGCCTGGGCGGGCGATGGCGGCAACGTCCAGTGGCACGGTGTAGTAACCGTCCGGCACTTGTGCGGCCGGGTGTTTCGACCACGGGGTTACCGGGCGGTCGTGGTGACCGTCGAACGGGCCGTTGTACAGGCGTTTCGGCTCAAGGAAGATCACCGGATCATCGTTTTCGATGGAGGCGATCAGCAGGCCTTTGGCGTCGTAAGGGTTGGACGGCATGACCGTGCGCAGGCCGCAGACCTGGGTGAACATCGCCTCGATACTTTGGCTGTGGGTCTGGCCGCCGTAGATGCCGCCGCCGCAAGGCATGCGCAGGGTCATCGGCGCGGTGAACTCGCCGGCCGAGCGATAGCGCAGGCGCGCTGCTTCGGAAATGATCTGGTCGGATGCCGGATAAACGTAATCGGCGAACTGAATCTCGGCCACCGGCCGCAGACCGTAGGCGCCCATGCCGACGGCGACGCCAACGATCCCGCTTTCGGAGATCGGTGCATCGAACACCCGGGAGGTGCCGTACTTGCTTTGTAAACCTTCGGTGCAACGGAACACGCCGCCGAAGTAACCCACGTCCTGGCCGAATACCACGACGTTGTCGTCGCGCTCAAGCATCACGTCCATGGCCGAGCGCAGGGCCTGGATCATGGTCATGGTGGTTGTGGTCATGGCGGTTTCCAGCTCGATATTGTTGTTGTGGTCGTTCATGTCAGATCCCCAACTCTTGACGCTGGCGCTTCAAGTGCTCCGGCATCTCTTTGTAGACGTCTTCGAACATGGTCGCGGCGCTTGGCGTCTGGCCACCGGCGAGGGTGCCGTACTGCTCGGCTTCTTTCTGCGCGGCGATCACTTCGGCTTCCAGCTCGGCGCTGACGGCGGTGTGTTCCTCTTCAGACCAATGGCCGATTTTCACCAGGTGCTGCTTGAGGCGCGCAATCGGGTCGCCCAACGGGAAGTGGCTCCAGTCGTCGGCAGGACGGTATTTCGAAGGATCATCGGAGGTGGAGTGCGGGCCGGCGCGGTAGGTGACCCATTCGATCATGGTCGGGCCAAGGTTGCGGCGCGCGCGTTCGGCGGCCCAGGCAGAGGCGGCATAGACCGCGACGAAATCGTTGCCATCAACCCGCAGCGAGGCAATGCCGCAGCCGACGCCACGACCGGCGAACGTGGTGGCTTCACCACCGGCAATTGCCTGGAAGGTCGAAATCGCCCATTGGTTGTTGACCACGTTCAGGATCACTGGCGCCCGGTAAACGTGGGCGAAGGTGAGGGCGGTGTGGAAGTCCGATTCGGCGGTAGCGCCGTCGCCGATCCAGGCCGAAGCGATTTTAGTGTCGCCCTTGATCGCCGATGCCATGCCCCAGCCCACACCCTGTACGAATTGGGTGGCAAGGTTGCCGGAAATGGTGAAGAAACCGTGATCGCGCACCGAGTACATGATCGGCAACTGACGGCCCTTGAGCGGATCGCGCTCGTTGGACAGCAGTTGGCAGATCAGGTCCACCAGCGGCACTTCGCGGGCCATCAGGATGCTTTGCTGACGGTAGGTGGGAAAGCACATGTCGTCGATGTTCAAGGCCAGGGCCTGGGCGCTGCCGATGGCTTCTTCGCCGAGGCTTTGCATGTAGAACGACATTTTTTTCTGACGCTGGGCGACCACCATGCGGTTATCGAAGATCCGCGTCTTGAGCATGGCGCGCATGCCTTTGCGCAGGATCTCGACCGGGACGCCTTCAGCCCACGGACCGAGGGCATTGCCCTGGTCGTCGAGCACGCGAATCAGGCCTTTGGCCAGATCAGCCGTGTCGGCCGGTTCAACGTCGATTGGGGGTTTGCGCACCGTACCGGCATCGGTCAGACGCAGGTAGGAGAAGTCGGTTTTGCAGCCTGGGCGGCCCGATGGTTCGGGAACGTGCAACTGCAGCGGTTCATACGCTTGGTTCATGGCTTCTACGCTCGATCTTGTGAATTTCTTGTAGTGAGCTGGCAGTCCTTCCACGGGTGATGGAAATCTTGTCCTACAAACATCATAGGCCCGGTGCAGGAGAATATTTCTCTCTGTTTCGTTGCGTTGGCGGTCATTTGAGGATAGAAATTCTGCATAAACAAAAATAACAGGTGGTTTTGTCTCATGCGCAAACTGGACCGTACCGACATCGGCATTCTCAACAGCCTTCAGGAGAACGCCCGCATCACCAACGCCGACCTCGCACGCTCGGTCAACCTGTCGCCGACACCGTGCTTCAACCGGGTCAAGGCAATGGAAGAATTAGGGCTGATTCGTGAGCAAGTCACGCTGCTGGACGCCGACCTGCTGGGGCTGCATGTGAATGTGTTCATTCACGTCAGCCTGGAGAAGCAGGTGGAAGAGGCGCTGGCGCATTTCGAAGAAGCGATTTCGGATCGCCCGGAAGTGATGGAGTGCTATTTGATGGCTGGCGACCCGGATTATCTGATCCGGGTGTTGGTGCCGACCATTCAGTCGCTGGAGCGCTTCATGATGGACTTCCTGACCAAGGTGCCTGGCGTCGCCAACATCCGCTCAAGCTTTGCGCTCAAGCAAGTGCGCTATAAGACCGCGCTGCCATTGCCGGCGAATGGGTTGACCCTCGGGGGCTAAGCGAAACTCTGTGGGAGCGTTCACAGTTTATTAACGGGGATCTTTAGGTACGTCACGCCGTTATCCTCGGCCGGCGGCATATTCCCCGCCCGCACATTCACCTGAATTGCCGGCAGCAACAGATTCGGCATCCCCAACCCGGCATCGCGCTGCGTCCGCATGGCGACGAACGCCGCCTCTTCAACGCCGTCGTGCACATGAATGTTGCTTTTACGCTGCTCACCCACCGTGGTCTGACATTCAGGCTCGCGCCCCTCAGGCGGGTAGTCATGGCAAACGTAGAGCCGCACGCCAGCCGGGAAGGCCAGCAGCTTGTGGATCGAGGCGAACAACTGGTTGGCATTGCCGCCCGGAAAGTCGCAACGCGCGGTGCCGACATCCGGCATGAACAGTGTATCGCCCACCAGAATCACATCGCCGTCGATCAAATACGCCATGTCTGCCGGGGTGTGGCCGGGCACGTGCAGGGCCGTGGCCTTGAGGTTGCCAATCATGAACGATTCGTTCGGGGCGAACAGGTGATCGAACTGCGAGCCATCCACACAAAATTCCGGCTCCAGATTGAACAGGGTCTTGAACACGCCCTGGACCTTGCTGATCGACTGCCCAATCGCAATCTTCCCGCCCAGTTCCCGACGCAGATACGGCGCGGCGGAGAGGTGATCGGCGTGAGCGTGGGTTTCCAGCAGCCATTGCACCTGCAACTGCTGTTCGCGCACGAAAGCGATGATTCGGTCGGCCTGGACAGTCGCGGTTCGCCCGGCGGCCGGGTCGTAATCGAGCACCGTGTCGACAATCGCGCAGTACCCGCCAGCCTGCTCGTAGACAACGTAGCTGTAGGTCGACGAGGCGGGGTCGAGGAAGGCTTCAATCAGCGCGGGCATGGGAGGCAAACCTGTGAAAAAGGTGGAAAGACAGTAACCGGTTGCAACACTTTATGTTTACACATAATGTCTGCAGCTTAAGTGACGTCGAAGGCATCCTGCAAATGCAATCCAGTCTGACCGAATGTGAAGTCGCCCAATTGCGGGCGTCGGCCTCCAAAGCTTGCGCGCTGCTCAAGGCTTTGGCCAATGAGGATCGCTTGCTGATTCTCTGCCAGTTGACCCAGGGCGAACGCAACGTTGGCGAACTGGAAACCATGACCGGCGTACGCCAGCCCACACTGTCCCAACAGCTGGGCATTTTGCGCGATGAAGGCCTGGTCGCGACTCGCCGTGAAGGCAAATACATTTTCTATGGCCTGGCCAGTCATGAAGTGATTCAGGTAATGAAAACGCTGTCCGGCCTGTATTGCGGGGCGGTTCTAAAAAGTTGGGCCGACCCTGTACCTGTCAGTTAAAGGAGGCACGGTGAGCACCCTACTTGTGGCGAGGGGGCTTGCCCCCGTTCGGCTGCGCAGCAGTCGTAAATCCAGGCGACTCGGTTGACCTGAATAAATGAAGGGGCCGCTTCGCGACCCAACGGGGGCAAGCCCCCTCGCCACAGGGTGTTTGCCAGACTTTGATACTCAATTTAACTGATGGGTATCGGGCCCGAACCCGGCTAAATGCGTGTAGCAGTAAAAAAGGGAACAACCTATGAACGATCAACACTGGGGCCCAACCATCAGTGCAGACATCGTGGTGATAGGCGGCGGCACGGCAGGGATTGGTTTTGTCGCCAGCCTGCTTAAGCGCGATCCGTCGTTGAACATCACCGTTATCGAACCTAGCGCCCAGCATTACTACCAACCGGCCTGGACCTTGGTCGGCGGTGGTGCCTACTCGGTGGAAGACACCGTACGCCCGATGTCCAGCGTCATGCCGCGTCAAGCGACCTGGCTGCAAGCCGCCGTCACTGAAATCGCGGCTGACAAAAAACACCTGACCCTCGACGACGGCCGTACGGTCGGCTATCAAAACCTCATCGTCTGCCCCGGCCTGCGCCTGGCCTGGGAGAAGATCGAAGGCTTGCAGGACGCCCTCGGCCAGCACGGCGTGACGTCCAATTACAGCTACCAGCACGCGGCCTACACCTGGGAACTGGTCAAGGGTTTGCGCGGCGGCAAGGCGATCTTCACCCAGCCACCGATCCCGATCAAATGCGCCGGAGCGCCGCAAAAGGCCTTGTACCTGTCCTGCGATCACTGGTTGAAAAGTGGTGTGCTGAACAAGATCGACGTCGAGTTCAACCTGGCCGGTGCCGCGTTGTTCGGTGTGCCAACGTTCGTGCCGCCGCTGATGAAGTACATCGAAAAATACAACGCACGGCTGGCCTTCACCTCCAACCTGATCAAGGTCGACGGCCCGGCAAAAACCGCATGGTTCGAGATCAGGGACGCCGACGGCAACGTCACCCGCGAGGCGAAAACCTTCGATCTGTTGCACGTGGTACCGCCGCAGGTTTCGCCAGACTTCATCGCACACAGCCCTTTGGCCGATGCGGCCGGCTGGTGTGAAGTCAATCCGCACAGCCTGCAGCACCCGCGTTATCCCGAGGTCTTCGGCCTGGGCGATATCTGCTCCACCAGCAACGCGAAAACCGCTGCCGCCGTGCGCAAGCAGATTGTGGTGGTGGCCGAAAACCTGCTGGCCCTGCGCAAGCAACAGCCGCTGCCGCTCAAGTACGACGGCTATGGCTCGTGCCCGCTGACGGTGGAAAAGGGCAAGGTGATCCTCGCCGAGTTTGGCTATGCCGGTAAGTTGCTGCCGACCTTTCCCTTGGACCCGACCGTAGCCCGTCGTTCTGCGTGGTGGCTGAAGGCGAGCCTGCTGCCGTGGTTCTACTGGAACGGCATGCTCAAGGGCCGCGAATGGCTGACTGCCCTGTCCAAGGTCGATTGAGAGAACCCTATGCTGCTGGCAAGTTTTTTTGGTGTGCTGATGGGCCTGGTCCTCGGTTTGACCGGGGCCGGGGGCGGGATTCTGGCGGTGCCGGCGTTGGTACTGGGGCTCGGCTGGACCATGACCCAAGCGGCGCCGGTCGCATTATTTGCGGTGGGTAGCGCGGCGGCGGTCGGTGCCATCGATGGCTTGCGCCACGGTCTGGTGCGCTATCGTGCGGCGCTGTTGATCGCCTTGCTCGGCGCGGTGTTTTCGCCAGTGGGCATCTACTTTGCCCATCAGATGCCGGAAAAAATCCTGATGATCCTGTTCAGTCTGCTGATGGTCATGGTGGCCTGGCGGATGCTGCGCCGCGAACGTCAGGAGGAGGGCCCGAACGACCACGGCCACGCCAACTGGGGCCAGAAGAACTGCATGCTCGATCAACAGACCGGGCGTTTTTCCTGGACCGCCAAATGCACCGCGACCCTGGCAGCCCTCGGCGCGGTGACCGGCGTGGTGTCAGGATTGTTGGGCG
The DNA here is from genome assembly GCF_016651105.1 of Pseudomonas sp. TH15. Taxonomy (GTDB): domain Bacteria; phylum Pseudomonadota; class Gammaproteobacteria; order Pseudomonadales; family Pseudomonadaceae; genus Aquipseudomonas. Next base: position 4,807,658 of record NZ_JAEKEL010000001.1, on the reverse strand, counting down.
TGGGTGGCGGCTTTCTGATCGTCCCGGCGTTCAAGCAACTGACCGACGTGCAGATGCGCGGGATCATCGCCACGTCGTTGATGGTGATCAGCCTGATTTCCGTGATTGGCGTTATCGGCTCGTTCCACGCAGGCGTACGCATCGACAGTCAGGGGGTGGCGTTTATCGTTGCCAGCGTTGTCGGCATGATCATCGGGCGCAAGCTGTGCGCGCGAGTGCCGGCGCGGGCCTTGCAGGTGGGGTTTGCCAGTGTCTGTCTGGTGGTGGCGGGGTATATGTTGTTACGGGCGTGAGTGTGGGCAAGATCAAAAGAGCGCAGCCTTCGGCAGCTCCTGCATGGGAATACGATTCCTGTAGGAGCTGTCGAGTGAAACGAGGCTGCGATCTTTAGGGCTTTACAACACCAAGTGCGGTAACCACAGGGAAATGGCGGGAATGTAAGTCACCAGCATCAACACCAGGAACAACACCGCGTAAAACGGCATCAGCGCTTTCACTGTGCTCTCGATACTCACTTTTCCCACCGCTGAACCGACAAACAACACCGCGCCCACCGGCGGCGTTATCAGCCCGATCCCCAGGTTAACCAGCATGATCATGCCGAACTGCACCGGATCAACGCCGATGCCGAGAATCACCGGCATCAGAATCGGCGTGAGGATCAGGATCAGCGGCGCCATGTCCATCACCGTGCCGAGCAATAGCAGCATGACGTTGATGCACATCAGGATCACATAGCGGTTGTCCGACAGGGTCAGGAACAGCGTGGTGATTTTCGCCGGGATCTGCATCAGGGTCATGATGTAGCCGAAGCTCGCGGCGAAGCCGATCAGGATCATCACGATCGAAATGGTGCGCACGGTGCGGTGCATCAGTTTCGGCAGTTCACGCCATTTGTAGTCACGGTAGATGAACATGGTCACGAAGAACGCCCAGAGCACCGCAATCGCTGCCGATTCTGTGGCAGTGAAAATCCCCGAGAGAATCCCGCCGAGGATGATCACCATCGCCATCAGCCCCCACAGCGCTTCGCCGCAGATTTTCAGCGCCTCGCGCAGCGGGATGACTTCGCCTTTCGGATAGTCGCGTTTGCGCGCGAAGATCAGGCACAGCACCATCAGGCACGCGCTCATCAACAGGCCCGGCACGACGCCGGCCATGAACAGCGAAGCAATCGAAACGGTGCCACCGGCTGCCAGCGAATAGAGCACCGAGTTGTGGCTCGGCGGTGTCAGCAACGCTTGCACCGAACCGCTCACGGTCACCGCCGTGGAGAAGTCGCGTGGATAACCCTTGCGCTCCATTTCCGGAATCAGCACCGAGCCTACCGATGCGGTGTCGGCTACCGACGAACCGGAGATTGCGCCGAAAAACGTCGAGGCCATGATGTTGACCAACGACAGACCGCCACGCACGAACCCGACCAGCACGCCGGCAAATGCCACCAGCCGGCGCGACATGCCGCCCTCGGCCATGATCGCCCCGGCCAGCACAAAGAACGGAATCGCCAGCAGCGAGAATTTGTTCACCCCGCCCGCGACCTGAATCATCAGGGCCTGGAACGGGATGTCGATCCACCACGCACCGATCAGCGCCGACAGCCCGAGGGCGTAGGCGACAGGCATGCCCATCAGGATCAAAGCGATAAAACTGCCCAGCAGAATCAATGCGTCCATCAGGCAGCCCCTTCGTTTTCTTCAACCATGTCGAACCGCACAACCCGACGGTTGCTCTGGTCGCCGAACAGCAGTTTTTCCACGACAAAAATCAGCGTCAGCGCGCCGCCCAGCGGGATCGGCATGTAAGTGATGCCCACGCGCAACGTCGGCAGGGCGCTCATGAACTGGTTCCACGTCGAGGCGCACAGCTTGGCGCCCCAGATCGTCATGAACAGGCAGATGGTGGCCATTAATAATTGCGAAACGATGCTCATGGTTTTGCGCAGATTCGGTGGCAAACGGTCGGTGACCATCGCCACCGCCATGTGGGCACCTGCGCGGTAACTGGCGGCGGCGCCGATGAAGGTGAAGACCATCATCAGCAAGATAGCGGTGGGCTCCGGCCAACTCGAACCGGTGCCGAGGGCGTAACGGGCAAACACGCCCCAGGGAATGATCAGGGCGATGGTCAGCACGGACAGGCCGGCGACCCAGATGCAGGTCATGTACAAGATGTCGTTGAGGCGCAGCAGCGAATTCTTCATCGGGTTCCACCGTAACCGGGCGGACGCGGGCGTCAATGCACGCCAGCGCCGCCGGGCCTTTCGTTGAGGGTCGGGAGGGTTACTGAACGGCTTCGATGCGTTTGATCAGGTCGGCGTAAGGCGCGCCGTATTTCTCGCGAATCGAGGCGGTGGCCTCGTAGAAGGGTTTCTTGTCGACGGTGATGAACTCGACGCCTGCGGCTTTGAGTTTTTCCTCGCTGCTGGCGGATTTGGCATCCCACAGCACGCGCTCCTCTGCCTGCGCGGCCTTGGCGGCTTTCTTCACCAGCGTCTGCTGATCGGGGGTGAGTTTTTCCCAAGTGATTTTCGACATCACAATGGGCTCGGGCAGGATCAGGTGCCCGGTCAGGCTGTAGAACTTGGCGTTCTGAAAATGGTTGTGTTCAAGCAGGGTTGGCGGGTTGTTTTCCGCGCCGTCGATCACCCCGGTCTGCAAGGCGCTGAAGATCTCGCCGGTGTCCATGGCAATGCCGTTGCCGCCCATGGCGTTGATGGTCTCGATGAACATCGGGTTGCCTTGCACGCGGATCTTCATGCCCTTGAGGTCTTCAAGTTTGCGCACCGGTTTTTTGGTGTAGATATTGCGCGTACCGCCGTCCATCCAGGCCAGGGCCACCAGGCCGAATTCGGAGTTGCTGATCTTGTCGAGAATCGCATCGCCGACTTCGCCATCGATCACCGCACGCATGTGCGCCTGATCGCGGAAGATGAACGGCATGTTGAACACGTTCACATCCGGCACCACCGGGCCGACGATACCCAGGCTGACGCGGGTCATCTGGATCGCGCCGACCTGCGCCTGCTCGATGACTTCTTTCTCCGAACCGAGCACGCCGCCCGGGAAATACTTGAAGGTGAGTTCGCCATTGGTTTCCTTGTTCAGGGTCTTGCCCATACTCTCTTCAGCGACCACGGTGGGATAACCGGCGGGATGCACATCGGCGAATTTGATCTCCAGCGCCTGGGCGGCACTGGTGAAGGTGAAGGCCAACGGTAGAGCGACGGCGAGCAAGGTGCGTTTGAAGTCCATGGGGTTCTCCAGTCTTGTTATTGTTGTGTTCAAGGCGCAGCGGTGCAGCACAGGCGGGCGTTACAGCAAATCGTTGAATTGGGGTTCCGGCAGGCCTTTGACGCCGGGGTTCAAGGCGAATACGCCGCCGGCCAGCGACTGCGGATCATGGTCGTCACCGGGGCGGATTGAAGTCACGAACAGTGTGTCCAGTCGATTGCCACCAAAGGCACACATCGTCGGTTTTTTCACCGGCACGGCGAGGGAACGATCCAGTCGACCATCGGGCGTAAAGCGGTGAATCAACCCGGCGTCGTTGGCGCAGATCCAGTAGCAGCCTTCGGCATCGACCGCCGCGCCGTCGGGACGACCAGCGTACTGATTCATGTCGACAAACAGCCGACGATTGCTCGGCGTGCCGCTGTCGATGTCGTAGTCAAAGGCCCAGATTTGCTGGGCCAAAGGGTGGGAGTCCGACAGGTACATCGTCCGGCCGTCCGGGCTGAAACCCAGGCCGTTGGGGACGATGAAACCGTCGAGTTGCGCGGCGATTACTGCGGATTGTCCGGCGCCATAGCGATAGAGCCGGCCTTCGGGCGCATTCAAGCCCATGTTCAGCACCATGCTGCCAGCCCAGAAACGGCCCTGACGATCGCAGCGACCATCGTTCAGGCGCATGTCCGGACGGGCGTGATCGACGTGGGCCAGCAGTTCGCTGTCGAGGCTGCCATCGCTGTGCGGGAGCAGATGAAAGAACCCGCTTTCCATCCCGGCAACCCAGCCGCCGTCGCTGTGCCGCGCAATGCAGGCGAGCATCTCGGGGGCGGTCCAGGCATGGACGTGGCCGGTGTCGGCACTCCAGCGCTGCAAGCCGCCGGTGGGAATATCGACCCAGTACAGGGCGTTTTCTTCGGCGACCCATACCGGGCTTTCACCAACGGCGTTACGGGCATCGACAATCAATTCGGCTTGCATGGCGAATCATTCCTTTGGACGTTGGCTCAGTCGCCGAACGGGCCGGAGGCGACAAACGCGCCACCCTGGTAAACCATCGCCGGGTCATCAGCGGCCGGCATCGGTTGGGCTTCGACTTTTTCGCGGAACCCTTCGGAGCTGTCCTGCGGCGCATATCCCAGGCCGGTGGCAAAGCGGTTGTCCCACCAGACGTTCTTGTTATCGGACACGCCGTACACGATGGTGTGGCCGACGTTCGGGGCGTACAGAGCACGTTCGATCAGTTGAGTCAGGTCACCGAAGCTCAGCCATGTGCTCATCATCCGGCGGTTTTGCGGTTCCGCGAACGAGGAGCCGATACGGATGCTGACGGTCTCGATGCCATAGCGATCGAAGTAGAAACTGGCCATGTCTTCGCCATAGGACTTGGACAAACCATAGTAGCTGTCCGGGCGGCGAGGGGAGTGGGCGTCGATCACCTCATCTTGCTTGTAGAAACCGATGACGTGGTTGGAGCTGGCGAAAATGACTCGCTTCACGCCATGGCGGCGCGCCGCTTCGTAGATGTGGAAGACGCCGCAGATGTTGGCGCCGAGAATCTCCTCGAACGCGTGCTCTGTCGATACACCGCCAAAGTGCAGGATCGCGTCCACGCCTTCGACCAGTTGATGCACGGCGTGTTTGTCGGCGAGGTCGCAAGGCACGACTTCTTCGCGGTCATCGATGGCCGGGGTGATGTCGGCAATGTCCGACAGGCGAATCACGTTGGCATAGGGCCGCAGGCTCTCGCGTAGAACTTTACCGAGGCCACCGGCGGCACCGGTCAGCAGCAGACGATTGAAAGGGGCGCGGGGAGTAGAGGTAGACGTCATGGCAATCCCTTACACGTTGTTATTAGGTTTGTTGTAGGTTGTCGTATGACTGCGCTGAAGTATCGGTAGGGTTTCCGGAACTTGTCAACGCGACTTTCGGTGTAAATGACGGAAGGGCTATTCCTTTTTCGATCACCACAGTTCCGTATTTGCAATGCAATCCCTTGTGGAAGCGAGCCTGCTCGCGAACGCGCTGTGTCATTTGGAATTTATATCGACTGACACGCCGCCTTCGCGAGCAGGCTCGCTCCCACAGGGTGAAACCCGGTGTGGCGGCTGGCTTTACAACAACGAAATCGGATAGCTGATGAAGATCCGGTTCTCATCAAATTCGTTGGTGCTGAAGTCCTTGCGAATGCTCGAGTTGCGCCATTTGACGTTGAGGTTTTTCAGTGTGCCGCTCTGCACGGTATAGGCCAGTTCCGATTCGCGGCCCCATTCCTTACCGTCGGTGATTGCTCCGGTGTGCACGTTATCGCCGCTGATGTAGCGGTTCATCATGGTCAGGCCGGGAATGCCGAGGGCGACGAAATTGTAGTCGTGGCGCACTTGCCAGGAGCGTTCCTGAGCGTTGTCGTAGCTGTTGTTGTAACTGTCGTTGGCCAGGGTTCCGCCGCTGGTGCCGTTGACGCGCATCCAGACGCTGTCGCCGGTGAGTTTTTGTAGGCCGACATAGAACGTGCTGCCGCCGTACCCGGCCGAGAGCAGGGCGAAGGTGGTTTTGTTATCCAGTTCGCCGGCCAGCGCACTGCCGTCTTCCTTACCGGTGAAGTACCCGAGGTTGGCGCCCAGCGTCCAGTCGCCGATTGGCTGGCTGTGACTCAGGTTGAAAAATTCCTGCTGATAAATGTCGCTGAGTTGCGAGTACCAGACGCCGACCATCGTGCGTTTGTCGTTGAAGGTGTATTCACCGCCACCGAAGTTGAAGCGATCCGAAGTGAACGCCGCTTTGCCGTTCATCGACATGTCGCTCATGCTCGAATCGTTGCGTGGGCTGTTGGCGCGGAACTGGCCGCCGTAGAGCTTCAGGCCTTCGATCTCGCTGGAAGTGACCTGGCCACCGCGGAAGGTTTGCGGCAGGGAACGGCCATCGTCCGAGCGCAGGATCGGCAGCACCGGCATCCATTCGCCGACCTTCATTTCAGTCTTCGACACCTTGGCTTTGAGCGCCACGCCCAAGCGCCCGAAATTGTCCGCCGGGCGGCCATCGTGATCCAGCGGCAGCAATTGCGTACCGCCGGTGCCTTTACCACCGTCGAGTTTTTCCGAGAACAGACCCAGTACATCCAGGCCGAAGCCGACGGTGCCTTGGGTGAAGCCGGATTTGGCGTCGAGGATAAAGCTTTGCGTCCACTCTTCAGCCTTGCCCTGGGGGTAGGCCGGGTTGGTGAAGTTACGATTGAAGTAGGCGTTGCGCAGGTTCAGCGAGGCCGTGGCGTCATCGACGAAACCTTCAGCATGGCTGGTCATGGGCAAGGCCAGGGCCAGGCTGCCGCAACCGATCAGGCTCAAGGTGTGGCGGCGTACGAAGGTCGGGCGAGGGGTGCAGACGGAGGAATGACGGACGAGCTTGCTCACAGTGACGCTCCCTTGTTGCTTTGTTGTTTTTATTTTTTGTTATACGTCGTCGTACAACGCTGGTGCGGATATTTCCTACGTTTCCCGGGAAAGTCAACCCTCGGTTGTACGATAACCTGCAGGAGCTACGGCACGCTGCGATCTTCTGATCTGGCTTTTTTAAAATCAAAAGATCGCAGCCTCGTTTCACTCGACAGCGCCTACAGGGATTTGTGTTGTCCATGGGATGTGTGTTGCCGGTGATTTTGCGGCAAACTTCAATCACCTTTCGCACAAGGCCATTGAATGGATCACTACGCCCCGCGCAATTGGCAGCCCCACGAGCGGCCCAGTTTGCCCGGTTCCCCTTCGACGCCCGAGCACTCCAATCCCAAGCGGCTGGCGTATGCGCTGGTGGGTTTGCTGGTGGCGTTGACCGGTGGCCTCGGCAATTCGCTGGTGATTGCCAACCTGCCTTACCTGCAAGGCGCACTCGGCGCGACCACCGCCGAGATGGCGTGGCTGCCGGCGGCCTACGTGATGACCAACGTCTCGATGAACCTGTTGCTGGTGAAGTTCCGCCAGCAGTTCGGCTTGCGGGCGTTCACCGAAGTCTTCCTGGTGCTCTACGCCCTGGTGACCTTCGGCCATTTGTTCGTCAACGACCTGAGTTCGGCGATTGCCGTGCGGGCGGCCCACGGCATGGTCGGTGCGGCGCTGAGTTCGCTCGGCCTGTATTACATGATCCAGGCCTTCCCGGCGAAATGGCGGATGAAGGCGTTGGTGCTGGGCCTCGGCACTTCGCAACTGGCATTACCGCTGGCGCGATTATTCTCTGAAGACTTGATGCAAATCGCCGAATGGCGCGGCTTATACCTGTTCGAACTGGGCATGGCGCTGCTGACGTTGGGCTGTGTTTTCTTGCTTAAATTGCCACCGGGCGATCGCTTCAAAACCTTCGAAAAACTTGATTTCCTGACCTTCGCCATCCTCGCCACAGGTGTGGCGTTGCTCTGTGCGGTGTTGTCGCTGGGACGCATCGACTGGTGGCTGGAAGCGCCATGGATCGGCGTGGCCTCGGCGGCGTCTATCGTGCTGATCCTCGCCGGCCTTGCCATCGAACATAACCGCAGCAACCCGATGCTGATGACCCGTTGGCTCGGTAGTGGCGTGATGATTCGGCTGGCCCTGGCGGTGATCCTGATTCGCATGGTGCTGTCGGAGCAGTCCACCGGCGCGGTCGGGTTTATGCAGGCGCTGAACATGAGCAGTCAGCAGTTGCACAGCCTCTACGTGGTGATGTTGCTCGGCAGCATCGCCGGTCTGGCGACCAGTGCCCTGACCATCGACCCCAAACACCTGTTCATGCCGCTGATCGTATCCCTGGCGCTGATGGCGGTCGGCTCGGTGATGGACAGTTATTCGAACAACCTGACTCGCCCGGAAAACATGTACTTCAGCCAGTTTCTACTGGCCTTCGGCGGCACGTTTTTCCTCGGCCCGACCATGGTTCTCGGCACGCGCAACGTGCTGACCAACCCGCGCAACCTGGTGAGTTTTTCGGTGCTGTTCGGGATCTGCCAGAACCTCGGCGGCCTGATCGGCGCGGCGCTACTGGGCACGTTCCAGATCGTTCGCGAGAAATTCCATTCCAGCAATATCGTTGAAAACCTGACCTTGCTTGATCCGCGTGTCGCGGCTCGAGTGCAGAGCGGCGGCAACGCGGTGGGTTCGGTGATCGCCGACCCGAGCCTGCGCAATCTTCAGGGCATTCGCAGCCTGGCCACGGCGGCAACTCGCGAGGCCAATGTGCTGGCCTATAACGATGTATTCATGCTGATCGCGGTGATTGCCGTGCTGACCATGATCTGGATTTCCATTCGCGCCCTGTGGCTGATGAGCACTACTCAAGCCGTCGCCCCAGCGCCTGCCACTCCTTCCGTCCCATCCAGCGGTGCCACTTCTTCATGACCGAACCGACCACTACGACCACCAACGCCATCGCCGCCACGCCCGAAGGTGTTGCGCCACCGTCCTCGCCGGCCACTGAGCCGCGCTCGTTGCGGGTGCGGATCGTCTCGTCCATGGGCTTCGCGGCGATTGCCATCGTCGGTGTGCTGATCGTGTTGTACGCCTGGCAACTGCCGCCCTTCGGCAGCGCGGTGGAAACCACCGAAAACGCTTTGGTCCGCGGCCAGGTGACAATCATCGGCCCGCAGCTCAGCGGCTATGTGTACGAAGTGCCGGTGACGGATTTCCAGTTTGTGAAGGCCGGCGACCTGCTGGTGCGCCTCGATGACCGGATCTACAAGCAACACCTCGATCAATCCCTGGCACAACTGGCGGTGCAGAAAGCAGCACTGGCCAATGTCGTGCAGCAGCGCAACAGCGCCGAAGCAACCATCAAGTTGCGTCAGGCCGCCATTGCCGACAGCGAGGCACAGTCGCGCAAGAGCGAGGCCGATCTGCGGCGTAACCAAGAACTGGTGAATGACGGCTCGGTGTCCAAACGTGAGCTGGACGTGGCCCTCGCCGCCAACGCCCAGACCATTGCTTCGGTGGCCCAAGCCCAGGCCAACCTGGAAATCGCCCGGCAGGACCTGCAAACCGTGATCGTCAATCGCGGTTCGCTGGAAGCGGCGGTGGCCAGCGCGGAAGCGGCGGTGCAACTGGCGCGGATCGACCTGTCCAACACTCGGGTGCTGGCCCCGCGTGACGGTCAGCTCGGACAGATCGGTGTGCGCTTGGGTGCCTACGTCAACTCCGGTGCGCAGTTGATGGCGCTGGTGCCGAACCAGTTGTGGGTGATTGCTAACATGAAGGAAACCCAGATGGACGACGTGCGAGTCGGCCAACCGGTGAGCTTCACCGTCGACGCGCTCGACCATCGTAAATTCAAGGGGCGGGTGCAGCGGATTTCACCGGCCACCGGTTCCGAGTTCAGCCTGTTGCAGGCGGACAACGCCACCGGCAACTTCGTCAAAATCGCCCAGCGAGTGCCGGTGCGGGTGACGGTGGATGCGGATCAGGAACAGATTGAACGGTTACGGCCGGGGATGTCGGTGGTGGTCAGCATCGACACCGCCGCGGGCGACACCCAACCGCATTGAGATCAAAAGATCGCAGCCTTCGGCAGCTCCTACGCGCCTGTGGGCGCTGCCGAAGGCTGCGATCTTTGATTTTCAGGTTGTGATCATCGGCGGCATGGTGCCCAGCAGCGAAACCGCCGCCACCGCGCCCATCCCCAGCAACCACTCCAGAATTACACTGGTCTTGAGCACGCCAACCCGTTGCTCGCAGTCCTTGATCCGCAACCGATTGAACAACGCCAGCCCCAGCATCACCGCGACCAGCACCACCTTGATCAACAGAATCAAGGCAAACCCGGACAGCAGCGGCGTCGGCCAAAACGCCCCGGTCAGCACTCGCACGTTAATCAAACCGGTGATCACCAACGCTGCGACCAAGCCGTAGCCGATCCCACTGAAACGGCGCAAAACCGCGCTCAATGAGTCGCTGTTCGGGTGCAGCAGAATCATCACCAACAGCATCAGCCCGCCGAGCCAGGCACCGACGCAGGTCAGGTGAATGATTTGATTGAGGATCAGCAACTGGCCGCTGAGACCGTCGAGCATTGCGCCATGACCCACCGGTGCCAGGGTCGCGAGCAACAGGCCGCTGACGATCAACCGCAACGGCACGTTCGTGCGCAGTGGTGTCAGCAGCAACCCCATCAGCACGGCGTTGAGCAGCAGGTGCCAGGTCCAGACCTGGCCAAAAAAGGTATTGCGCAGCACCAGGCGCAGGGTCGAGGGATCGAACGCCGCGTCCCAGGCCCCGGCCATGCTGGCGGTGATCAGCAGCAACCAGCTCACGCCGCTGACCAACGCCACGGCGGTCAGCCCTCGGGTGACTTGCGCCAGTTGCCGATCCAGGTTGTGGGCGTCAGCTTTCAGCAACAGCGGCCTGAACAGCCAGGCCCCGAACAGCATCAGCACCACCACAAAATGCAGGAAGCGGCACAGCACCAGCGCGTCGGTCATGAATTACTGGCCAACCTTGAAGCTGTAGGCGCCTTCGCTTTTGTGGGTGTCGACCGACACCGCGTGCCACTCGACCTTATAAGCACCCGCCGCCAACGGCGCTGCCGGGGTGACGATCAGGGTTTTCTTATCGGCGCCTTCGGTGGCCAGGCTTTTCACCGCAACGTCGGCGCCGTCCTTGCTGAGGCTGACTTTGGTGAAGGTCGCTTCAACACCTTCGGAAAACACCAGGCGCAAATCGGCGGGGGCAGCGACGGTGCTGTCGGCGGCCGGGGTCTGGCTTTTAAGATGGGCGTGGGCGAATACCGACGAAGCGGCGAACAGCGAGGCGAGCAGGGCAGTAGTGGTCAGGACGTTCTTGAACAGCATCGCGGATACCTCTGAGGCAGGATCGAAGAAGCTGCCAGTTTAGCCATCCGGCCACGCCAGTACGAAGTTTTGTTTGCAGCGGTCGCCCCGGTGGCAGAGCGGATGCTAGTCTTCAACAACGTTGTTGTCAGGGAGCCCTCATGGGCAATCACAAGATCGAGATTCGTCGCAGTAACGTCGAGAAAATTCTGCTGGGGGCGGAGAAGGTTTTCGCCGAAAAAGGCTTCGGCAGCACCGCCATGGCGGACATCGCCGCCGAAGTGCAACTGCCGCGCTCCAATCTGCATTACTACTTCAGCACCAAAAGCGAGTTGTACAGCGCGGTGTTGTTCGACCTGCTGGAAGTCTGGAAGCAGGACGCCTTGTGCTTTGAGATGTTCGACGACCCGCGCGTGGTGCTCAGCAGCTACATCCGCGCCAAGATGAACCATTCCCGCAGCCGGCCGTACGGTTCGAAAGTCTGGGCCAACGAGATTATTCACGGCGCGCCAACGTTGGGTGAGGCGCTGGACGTCAGCCTGTACGACTGGGCCAAGATGAAAGAAGCGAAAATTCGCCAGTGGGTCGAGGACAAACGGATCTTGCCGGTGGAGCCTTCAGCGTTGCTGTACATGATCTGGGCGTCGACCCAGCATTACGCGGACTTTGATCATCAGGTGAATATCCTGAATGATCATCAGGCGTTGTCGGACATGCAGTTCGAGCGGGCGGTGCAGACGGTGACGAGTGTGATATTGCGCGGGATTGGGTTGGAACCCTGAGATTTTCAGCGCAGCCAATGGCCCCTTCGCGAGCAAGCCCGCTCCCACATTTGAAATGCATTCCAAATGTGGGAGCGGGCTTGCTCGCGAAGGCGTCAGATCAGGCGCAGCAGATCCTAAAGGGCAACATGGTAAGGATTCCTCGGATCATGATTCCAATCCAGAAACGGCTTCCCACTGTCCATCGGCACCATCTCAATACAATCCGCCACCGGACAAGTGATCTGGCACAAATTGCACCCCACGCACTCATCATCAATCACTTCATATTTATGCGTCCCATCCGCCTGCTTGAGGCTGGCAATCGCCTGGTGCGACGTATCCTCGCAAGCAATATGGCAACGCCCGCAACCGATACAGGCCTCCTGATCAATCTTCGCAATCACCTGATAGTTGATGTCCAGGTACTTCCAGTCCGTGGTGTTGCCCACCGCGCGCCCGGAAAACTGCGAAATGCTGGTGTAACCCTGACTGTCCATCCAGCGTGATAAGCCGTCCTTCATCTCATCGACAATCCGGAAGCCATGCAGCATCGCCGCCGTGCACACCTGCACCGCGCCGCTGCCCAGGGCGATGAATTCAGCCGCATCGCGCCAACTGCCGATGCCGCCGATGCCGCAAATCGGCAGGCCTTGGGTCTGCGGGTCGCGGGCGATTTCAGCGACCATGTTCAGCGCAATCGGCTTCACCGCCGAACCGCAATAACCGCCGTGGGTGCTTTGATGGCCAACCGTGGGAATCGCGACCATTTGTTCCAGGTTGACGCTGGTGATCGAGTTGATCGTGTTGATCAGCGACACCGCATCGGCGCCGCCACGGTGGGCCGCGCGGGCGGCAACACGGATGTCGGTGATGTTTGGCGTGAGTTTGACGATCACCGGCAGCGAGCAATAGGTCTTGCACCAGCGGGTGACCTGTTCGACGTACTCCGGCACCTGGCCGACCGCCGCACCCATGCCCCGTTCCGGCATGCCGTGAGGGCAGCCGAAGTTCAGTTCGATACCATCGGCGCCGGTGGCTTCCACCAGCGGCAGGATGAACTTCCACGACTCTTCGACGCACGGCACCATCAACGAGACGATCAGCGCGCGGTCCGGCCAGTCCTTTTTGACCTGGGTGATTTCCCGCAGATTGATCTCAAGCGAGCGGTCGGTGATCAGCTCGATGTTATTGATGCCCATGACCTCGCGGTTAGCCCCGAAGTGTGCCGAGTACCGCGATGACACGTTGACCGCCGCCGGGTCTTCACCCAGGGTTTTCCAGACCACACCGCCCCAGCCGGCCTCGAAAGCGCGGACCACGTTGTAGGCTTTATCGGTGGGCGGCGCGGAGGCCAGCCAGAACGGATTGGGGGCTTTGATGCCAGCGAAGACAATCGAGAGATCGGCCATTTACGCAGCCTCCACGTTGAGCATGAGTTGAGCGTTGATGGCTTCTGCGGCCAGTTTTCCGTGTTGCACCGCTTGCACCGTGAGGTCCTGATCGAGGCTGGTGCAGTCGCCACCGGCATACACGCCGGGGATGCTGGTACGCAGGTTTTCATCCACCTGAATGCGTTCGCCCTGACGCTTGAGCTCCCGGGCCAGCGGGTCGGCGAGGGCGCTGCCATCGAAGGCCTGGCCGATGGCTTTGAAGATCGCATCGGCGGCCAGTTCGAAGGTTTGTCCGGTGGTTTGCAAGCGACCTTCGACCATGTGGGTACGGGCGAAACGCATGCCGCGCACGTTGCCCTGATCGTCGAGCAACACTTCTTCCGGTTGTGCCCAGGTCAGCAAGCGCACCTGATTGGCTTTGGCGATGTCTTGTTCATGACCGGTGGCGCCCATGTCCTCGACGCCACGGCGGTACACCAAATTGACGTCATGAGCCCCGAGACGAGCCATTTGCACGGCCATGTCGATGGCGGTGTTGCCGGCGCCGAGGACGATGCAATGATCGGCCAAGGGCAGTTGTGTCAGGTCATCAGCCTGGCGCAGTTCGCGGATGTAGTCGGTGGCGGCGACCAGCCCCGGCGCGTCCTCGTGATCGAGCCCGAGTTGTTTGCTGGCGGCCAGGCCGAGGCCGAGGAACACCGCGTCGAATTGCTGGTGCAGTTCGCTCAGGGTCAGGTTCTCGCCGAGTTTCTGACCATGACGGATTTCGATGCCGCCAATTTGCAGCAAGAAATCCAGTTCCTTTTGCGCGTAATCGTCCACCAGTTTGTACTTGGCGATCCCGTATTCATTGAGGCCGCCAGCCTTTTCCTTCGCTTCGAAAATCACCACGTCATGGCCGTGCATGGCACTGCGGTGAGCGCAGGACAAACCGGCCGGGCCGGCGCCGACCACCGCGATGCGCTTGCCGGTAGCGGCAGCGCGCTGGAACGGGTGCTCGCTGAAATTTGCGTTATCGACGGCATAGCGTTGCAACAGGCCGATCAACACCGGCGCGCACTCATGGTCGTTGTTGCGCACGCAGGCTTGCTGGCAGAGGATTTCGGTCGGGCAAACCCGGGCGCAACTGCCGCCGAGGATGTTTGCCGAGAGGATTTTCTGCGCGGCGCCCTGGACGTTTTCCTGATGGATATTGCGGATGAACGACGGAATATCGATCTCGCTCGGGCAGGCGTTCACGCACGGTGCGTCGTAGCAATACAGGCAGCGCGAGGCTTCCAGATGCGCCTGACGGTCGTTGAGCGGCGGCGCCAGATCGGTGAAATGGCCGGCGAGGGTGGCCGCATTCTCGTAGGGATGCGGGAGGTGGTTCAGGGTCTTGATCACGGTTTAAGGCCTCATGTTTTTTTGAGGTGCTGCCTCTGGTGGGCATTGGGTGTTCATGCATAACCTGTGGCGAGGGAGCTTGCTCCCGTTGGGCGGCGAAGCCGCCCCATATCCAGTCGATTGGATACACCTGACACCCAGGGTCGACTGGTGTTGGTCCTGCTGCGCAGGCCAGCGGGAGCAAGCTCCCTCGCCACAGGGGTCAGCGCTTGACGGCGGTAGGTTTGTGCAACTCAGCCCGCTTACTCAGCAAATCAAACACCGCCGGGTACGCCGGCCGTTCGATGTACCGCCCGGCGCCGCGCTCGGCGCGCAAGTCGCCATCGGCCCAGACCACGCGGCCCTGGCTGACGGTATGGCTGGGCACACCACGCACGGTCTTGCCTTCGAAGATGTTGAAGTCCACCTGCTGATGGTGGGTTTTGGCGGAGATGGTTCGCGTACCTTCCGGGTCCCACAGCACCAGGTCGGCATCGGCGCCAACGCGGATCGCGCCTTTGCGTGGGTAGAGGTTGAAAATCTTCGCGGTGTTGGTGGAGGTCAGGGCGACGAAATCCTGCATCGACAAGCGACCGGTGTTCACCCCTTCATCCCAGAGCACCGCCATGCGGTCTTCGATACCGGCGGTGCCATTCGGGATCTTGCTGAAGTCGTCACGCCCGGCGGCTTTTTGCTCGGCGCAGAAGCAGCAATGGTCAGTGGCCGTGGTGTGCAGGTTGCCCGATTGCAGGCCGTGCCAAAGCGCTTCTTGATGACCGCGGGGGCGGAAGGGCGGGCTCATCACGTAACCGGCGGCGGTCTGCCAGTCCGGGTGTTGGTAGACGCTGTCGTCCAGCAGCAGATGCCCGGCCAATACTTCGCCGTACACCGGTTGACCCTTGCTGCGGGCGTAAGTGATTTCGTCGAGGGCTTCCTTGGTCGAGACATGCACCAAGTACAACGGCGTGCCAATCGTTTCGGCAATGCGGATGGCCCGGCTGGCGGCTTCGCCTTCCACTTGCGATGGTCGCGACAGCGGATGCGCTTCCGGGCCGGTGATGCCCTGGGCCATCAACTTGCGTTGCAGGTGATAGACCAGTTCGCCGTTTTCCGCATGCACGGTCGGCACCGCACCGAGTTCCAGACAACGCTCGAAACTCGCCACCAAGGTGTCGTCGGCGGCCATGATCGCGTTCTTGTACGCCATGAAATGTTTGAAGCTGTTGATGCCGTGATGGCTGACCAGTTCGGCCATTTCCTCGCGGACCTGCTCGCTCCACCAGGTAATCGCCACGTGGAAGCCGTAGTCCGACGCCGACTTCTCGGCCCAGCCGCGCCACTGATGAAACGCTTCCATCAACGACTGCTGCGGATTGGGAATCACGAAGTCGATGATCGACGTCGTGCCACCGGCCAGACCCGCCGCCGTGCCACTGAAGAAATCTTCACTGGCCACGGTGCCCATGAACGGGAGCTGCATATGCGTGTGGGGGTCGATGCCGCCGGGCATCAGGTATTGGCCGCTGCCGTCGAGTTCTTCGGCACCCGCCGGAACATCCAGATTGTTGCCGATGGCTTTAATCACGCCGTCGGCGCAATAGACGTCGGCGCGATAACTTTCATCATGGGTAATAACGGTGGCGCCACGGATCAACAGAGACATTCCGAGTTCCTCGCAGGCATGACCGACTTATGCCGGTTCTAAATGTTTTATATGAAGCGGCCGCAAACAGGTGTATTCCTGTCAGGGCTGTCAGGAATAGAAACTAGCTGGTGTTATTGGAATGAGCAAGAATATTTTTTATAAGCTTATAACGTACATAAAGTATTGAAATATAAGGATTAAAAATATAAATCACCAAAATGGTGAGGGCTTTCACCATTTTGACGCACTTGACAGGAACCAGATTTGAGCGAGATTTGTCATGGTAAATCAGCTGCTTGAACGCTAAAGAGTCGCGGCCCAGACGCTTTGCTGAAAATAACCGTGCACCACTTTGAACCTGGCTGTTCGAGTAACTTGTCTTGGTCTTTTGCCTGAGAGATGAAACAAGTAAGCAATATGGCTCAATAATTTGAATAAAAGCGTTTAAACATCAAACAGTTGAAAGCGCTATACGGACAGGTCGGGAAGCTCGGCGCAACAGTCGGCACGTTTATTGAGTGCTGGCGCTGACAAGCCAGGCCGGTTAGTGAAGTGCGTGTTCACATGCAAGTACTCCGGCCATCGCCCGGTGTGCGGCGCGTCCGCCTACCAGCCCCTGATGAGCAAAAATAATTCAAAGAACAGTGGAGCGGCCATGCAACAGATCAGATCGCAAGTGACCGAGCGCGACGGCTTGTTTGAGCTCGAAGCCGGCACCGACGTCCTCGACAGTCCCCGTTACAACCACGACATGGCACCGACCAAGGTGCACGAACGAACCTGGAACAAATGGCACATCACCGCGCTGTGGATCGGCATGTCGGTCTGCGTGCCGACCTACACCCTCGGCGGCGTGCTCACCGCGTACTTTGGCTTGAGCGTTGGCGAAGCGCTGCTGGCGATTCTGCTGGCCAACTTGATTGTGCTGATCCCGCTGACCCTCAATGCGTTCGCCGGCACCAAGTACGGCATCCCGTTTCCGGTGTTGCTGCGCTCGTCCTTCGGCATCCTCGGCTCCAACGTACCGTGCCTGATTCGGGCGCTGGTGGCGTGCGGCTGGTTCGGCATCCAGACGATGTTCGGCGGGTTGGCGATTCACCTGTTCCTGGGCTCGATTTTCGACGGCTGGAAATCCCTCGGCGGCACCGGCGAAGTCATCGGTTTCATGATCTTCTGGACGCTGAACCTGTGGGTGGTGCTGCGCGGTGCCGAATCGATCAAATGGCTGGAAACCCTGTCCGCACCATTGTTGGTGGCGGTCGGCATTGGGTTGCTGGTGTGGGCGATGCCCAACGTGTCGATGACCGAATTGCTGGCGATTCCACCGAAACGCCCTGAAGGCGCGAGCGTGATCAGTTACTTCGCCGCCGGGCTGACGGCGATGGTCGGGTTCTGGGCCACTCTGTCGCTGAACATCCCGGACTTCAGCCGCTACGCCAAAAGCCAGAAGGATCAGATCCTCGGGCAGATTTTCGGTCTGCCGCTGACCATGTTCCTGTTCGCCTCCCTCGGCGTGATCATGACTGCCGCGTCGGTGAAACTGGTGGGCGTCACCGTCTCTGACCCGGTCAGCCTGATCGGGCATATCCAGAGCCCGGTGTGGGTTGCGTTAGCCATGGCGCTGATCATCATCGCCACGCTCTCGACCAACACGGCGGCCAACATCGTGTCGCCGACCAACGACTTCCAGAACATCGCGCCGAAGGTGATCAACCGCACTAAAGCAGTGATGCTCACCGGTCTGGTCGGGTTGCTGCTGATGGGGCATGAACTGCTGAAAAAGCTTGGGCTGATCGTTTCGAACGTGAGCCTGGAAACCGTCTATTCCAACTGGTTGCTGGGCTATTCCAGCCTGCTCGGACCGATTGCCGGGATCATGGTGGTGGACTATTTCCTGATCAAGAAACAGCAACTGGACCTGGCCGGGCTCTATCGTGATGACGTCTATCCGGCGTGGAACTGGTTTGGGTTTATCGCGTTTGGCGTGCCGGTGGTGCTGACGTTGCTCTCGCTCGGTAGCAGCGCATTCAGCTGGTTTTACAGCTATGGCTGGTTTACCGGCTCGGCGCTGGGAGGGTTGATTTACTACGGGTTGTGTTCGATGCGGACCAGTCCGTCTGTTGTGAAATCTTCGGTGTAGCGGATGGCCCCTTCGCGAGCAAGCCCGCTCCCACATTTGAAATGCGTTCCCCTGTGGGAGCGGGCTTGCTCGCGAAGGCGATCTACCAGAAACCAGAGAAATATCCATAAGAAACGCAGCCTGAGGAGATCCCCATGAACGCTGCCGTAGACGTTCTGCAATCCACCCATCAGCACATCAATCGCGACCGCCTGTGGCAGTCGCTCATGGAACTGGCCAAGCTCGGTGCCACGGTCAAGGGCGGGGTCTGTCGCCTGGCCCTGACCGACCTCGACCGCCAGGCCCGGGACATTTTCGTCAACTGGTGCGAAGAGGCGGGCTGCACCGTCACCATAGACGCCGTCGGCAATATCTTCGCCCGCCGTCCCGGCCGCAATCCAAACCTGCCACCCGTGATGACCGGCAGCCATATCGACACCCAACCCACCGGCGGCAAGTTCGACGGCTGCTTCGGCGTGCTCGCCGGGGTTGAAGTGTTGCGCACCCTCAATGACCTCGGCGTGGAAACCGAAGCGCCGCTGGAAGTGGTGGTCTGGACCAACGAAGAAGGCTCGCGTTTCGCCCCGTGCATGATGGGCTCAGGCGTGTTCGCGGAAAAATTCACCCTCGAAGAAACCCTGGCCAAGGTCGATGCCGACGGCGTCACCGTTGGCGAAGCACTCAACGCCATCGGCTACGCCGGACCACGCAAAGTCAGCGGCCACGCGGTCGGCGCCTATTTCGAAGCGCACATCGAGCAAGGCCCGATCCTCGAAGACGAACACAAAACCATTGGCATCGTCATGGGCGCTCTCGGCCAGAAGTGGTTCGACCTGAAACTGCGCGGCGTCGAAGCCCACGCCGGCCCGACCCCAATGCACCTGCGCAAGGACGCCCTGGTCGGTGCCGCCGTCATCGTCGGCGCGGTCAATCGCGCCGCCCTCGGCCATCAACCCCACGCCTGCGGCACCGTCGGTTGCCTGCAAGCCTACCCCGGCTCACGCAACGTCATCCCCGGCGAAGTGCGCATGACCCTCGACTTCCGGCACCTGGAGCCGGCGCGCCTGGATTCGATGATCGCCGAAGTTCGCCAAGTCATCGAAACCACCTGCGAGGAACACGGCCTGACCTTCGAACTGACCCCCACCGCCGACTTCCCGCCGCTGTACTTCGACAAGGGCTGCGTCGAAGCCGTCCGCGGCGCCGCCCAAGGGCTGGGCTTGTCGCACATGGAAATCGTCAGCGGAGCAGGGCACGACGCAATTTTCCTCGCCGAACTCGGTCCAGCCGGGATGATCTTCGTGCCATGCGAAGGTGGCATCAGCCACAACGAAATCGAAAACGCCGCACCGGATGATCTGGCGGCGGGGTGTGCGGTGTTGTTGCGGGCGATGTTGGCGGCGTCGGCGATGGTCGCGGCCGGTAAAGCCGCCGCATAAACATCAATAGATCGCAGACCTGTGTAGGCGCTGCCACAGGCTGCGATCTTTGCCTGTCACCCAAATGTCATGGAAATGTGTGATGTTGCCAGCCCATGAAAATCATCACTTCTGGCGCGTCCTATCTGGACATCGACGCCTACGCCTGCTGCATTGCCTACGCAGAATTGCTCAATCTGCAAGGCATTCCCGCCCGCGCCGTGAGTAGCGCAAAACCCAACGCCAGTGTTTCCAGCACCGTGCGCGGTTGGGGCAATTTCTTGCACGACGCGGCACCGATGCCCGGCGACGAATTTGTCTTGGTCGACGTTTCCGACTATCACCACTTTGATCCAATGGTCGTGCTCGATCAGGTCGTGGAAGTCATCGACCATCATCCGGGTAACGAAGATTATTGGGCAAAGAAACTTGGTTTAGCCGCCGACATCCGCCCGATCGGCGCAGCGGCGACTCAGGTATTTCAGCGCTGGCTGGCGGCCGACTTGCTGCATCGAATCAGTCAGCCAAGCGCCGCGCTCCTGGCCACCGCGATTCTCGACAACACCCTGAATTTCACCAGCCAGATGACCACGCCAGCGGACATCGACGCCTACGCCGACCTCGCGCCACGGGCGAAACTGACGAAAGACTGGCCCGAGCAGTATTTCCTCGAATGCCAGGCCAGTATCGAATCAGACCTTGTCGGTGCATTGGCAGTTGATTTGAAACGGATGAAACCCGAAAGCAATCTGCCGCAGATCTTTGCGCAAATGACCGTGTGGGATGCCGATGCGTTGTTGCAAAAACACCGGACGACGATGAGCCACTGGATGGCGAAGCAGGGCGAAGACTGGCTGCTGAACCTCATCAGCATTCGCGACCGGAAAAGCTGTTTGCTGGCAGAGCCACTACCCAGCCAACACAAGCTGAGTCAACTGCAGACGCTCGACTGGCACGCAGGACTGGCCGTCCTCACCCCGTCAATACTGCGCAAGCAACTACTCAAACTGGGCCTACACACAACCCCGTAGGAGCCAAGCTTGCTCGCGAAGGCGCCAGCACAGCTTGCAAGGCTGCTACCTGACACCCCGCTTTCGCAATCAAGCCCAGATCCCACAATGTTTTGCGGTGTTCCCGGAATCTGCAACAACACAAAACCCTGTAGGAGCCGAGCTTGCTCGCGAAGGCGCCGGCACAGCTTGCAAGGCTGCTACCTGACACCCCGCTTTCGCAATCAAGCCCAGATCCCACAATGTTTCGCGGTGTTCCCGAAATCTGCGACAACACAAAACCCTGTAGGAGCCGAGCTTGCTCGCGAAGGCGCCAGCACAGCTTGCAAGGCTGCTACCTGACACCCCGCGTTCGCGAGCAAGCTTTGCTCCTACAAGGGGTATTGGATTAATCCGGGGTGGTGGTTTTTGTGCGGCGGTCATGGCCCTTTGGGTTGCCTACGTCCAGCAACCGTCTTTCCACCAGGACGTTCTCCAGCGCTTGGCGCTCGACTGGCGCCATCTGGTGTTCGCGTTTTTTCAGCTCCAGCAGAATGGGGCTGGACCAGGTGCGATAGGTCTGTTCGATGTTGCGACGCGACGTCATCAGTCTCTCCTTGATGAAGAGCCCGGTGTGGCTGGCAGGGGCTCAATCCGATGAGGGGATAACCTTAGTCGACAAAGCGATGGAGCGCGAACTGGGCCACCGGTGCAGGAGCTGCCGCAGGCCGCGATCTTTTGACTTTGTTTTTAAAAAGACAAGATCGCAGCCTGCGGCAGCTCCTACAGGGGTTTTCAGTCGTCGACGTTCATCAGTTGTTGGACACCTTCCCACGCGTCAGCACGCATTTGCTGCAAGTCCAACCCCGGTATCACGCCGTCATCCACCACCACGCGACCACCGACGAGGCTGTATTTCACGGCAATCGGTTCGCCCGCGACCACGGGCGCCACGGCAATATCGTGGAAGCCAAAGAACCGTGGATGGTCCAGGCCATAGATCACCAGATCCGCCGCTTGCCCGACTTCCAACGTCCCGACCGCGCCTAGCCCCAACACTTGCGCGCCACCCGACGTGCCCCAGTGGATCACCTCTTCAGCGGTGGTCGCCGACGCTCCTTGCTCTGCTCGGTGAATCAACCATGCCGTGTGCGCTTCGCCGACCATGCTCCCGGATTCATTGGACGCTACACCGTCGACCCCCAGTGAAATCGGCACCCCGGCCTCGACCATTTGCGGCACTGGCGCGACGCCGCTGCCCAGGCGTGCATTGCTCACAGGGCAATGGGAAATGCCGGTGCCGGTTTGCGCGAGCATGCGGATTTCGCCGGGTTGTAGGTGCACGGCGTGGGCGAACCAGACGTCGGGGCCGAGCCATTCGTGTTCGGCGACGAACTCCACCGGCAGGCAGTTGTATTTCTCGCGGCAGAAGTTGACGTAGTTCTGCGTCTCCGACAGGTGCGTGTGCAAGCGCAAGTTGAGCCCACGGGCGGTGTGCGCCAGTTCGCGGAGCAAGGTCGGAGGCAGGGAGAAGGTTGGGGTGGTCGGGGCGACCACGACCCGGCGCATCGCGTCTGGCGTGTCTTGGTGATAGCGGGATTTGAGCCGCTCGATGTCCCCGACCATCTGGTCCAGCGTCTCCGGTTGCAGTGCGGTTTTCGAGAACCCCGGATGGGCGCTGGCCGACCCCAGCGCGCCGCCCCGGCACAGCACGAAACGCAGGCCGAATTCATCAGCGGTGTCGAACAGCGTATCGCCGCTCTCGGTGCTGCCATGGGCGTGATAGAGGTAGTGGTGATCGGCGCAAGTGGTCACGCCGGACAGCAGCAGTTCCGCCATTCCCAGTCGTGCAGCGATCCTTGTCAGTTGCGGGGTAAACCGGTTGAGGCGCGGGTAGGGCACGCTGGCGAGCCAGCCTTGCAGGTCTTGATTCAACCCTTCGGGCACGGCTTTGAGCAGGTTCTGGAACAGGTGATGGTGGGTGTTGATCCAGCCCGGATAGACCACAGCGTTGCGCGCATCGATCACTCGTTCACCGGGTTGCGCCACCAATCCAGCCGCCATTTCGGCGATGCGGCCATTGACGATGCGGATGTCGACATTGCCGGCCCGGGCACGCGGGCCGCGCAGGCCAGTCATCACCGCCACGGGATTCTTGATCAGGATATTTTGCAGTTGAGTCATGGTCGGCTCCGGTCAGAGGATGTGGGAGGCAGATTTAGCGGGTGCATCAGGAACGCTGACGCCGTTGAGCGTGGCGTTGAGCAACACCGACACCAGGCAGGCGATCACCACGCTGCTGTGCAGGAACGGCTGGCACCACTCGGGCATTTGCTTGAACAGGGTCGGCGCGAGCACCGGCACCAGGGCGGCGGCGATGGTGAAACCGACGATCAACACGTTGTAGCGATTGCGCTCGTAATCGACCTTGGCCAGGGTCTGAATCCCAGCCGCCGCGACCACACCGAACATCGCAATCCCGGCACCACCCAGCGCAGCCATGGGCATCGAGGCAATGATTGCCCCGGCCTTCGGCACCAGTGCCACCGTGCACATCAGCAAACCGCTGATCGCCACCACCCAGCGACTGCGCACGCCGGTCAAAATCACCAGCCCGACGTTTTCCATGAAGGCAATGAACGGAAACGCCGCGAACATCCCCGCAATGGTGCTGGCCAGACCATTGGCGCGCAGGCCGTTGATCACTTGTTTCTCTTCCACCGGTTTGTCGACGATGTCGCCGATGGCCACGAACAACCCCATGGACTCGACCATCTGCACGATCATCACCACGATCATGGTGGCGATCGGGATCACGCTAAACGTCGGTAAACCGAAGTAGAACGGGTAGGGCACAGTGAACCAGGGCGATTCCTGCACACTTTGAAAACTGCCCATGCCCAGCGCGTAAGCCAGCCCCGCGCCAACCAACATGCCAAAGAGCACCGCCATGTTGCGCATCATCGGGCTGCCATAACGGTTGACCAACAGGATGGTCGCCAACACCACGGCGGCGACGGCGAGGTAGGCCGGGGCGCCGAAGTTGCTGGCGTTGCGGCCGCCGCCGACCCACTCATAAGCAATCGGGAATAGCTGCAAACCGATCACGGTGACGATGCAACCGGTCACCACCGGTGGGAAAAACCGGCGTAATCGACCCACGAATGGCGCGGCGAGCATGGTAAAAATCCCCGCGCCGATCACCGCCCCGCAGACCCCGGCGAACCCCACTTGGGGGTTGGTGCCGATGGCGATCACCGGGCCGACGCTGCTGAACGCCACGCCTTGGAGAATCGGCAAACGCACGCCGAATTTCCAGAAACCGACGGTTTGCAACAGCGTGGCGATGCCGGAACAGAACAGCGTGGTGCTGATCAGCACCACCGTATCGGCCTGGGACATTTTCAAGGCGCTGGCGACAATCAACGGCACGGCGATAGCGCCGATGTACGAGACGGCCATGTGTTGCAGGCCGAGGGTGAGCATTTGCCGGACTGGCAAAATCTGGTCGACCGGGTGCACGGTGGAGACGGTAGTGGCTGACGACATGGGGAAACACCTCTTGCTGTTTTTATTCGGTAGAGAGGGGTATTCGTTCTGATGCCTTTGGATCCGGGAGCACTGAAGAACCCTTGCTGAAATGAGCCTGACTGTTCAGAGGAGAACCTGTGGCGAGGGGATTTAGCGAAACGTCGCACCGTCCCGATCGGCTGCGCAGCAGTCGCAAATCCAGTGCATGCGGTTTTTCTGATAAACCGCGAGTTCAGGTTTTGGGGCGCTTCGCACCCCAACGGGGCGGTGCGACGTTTCGCTAAATCCCCTCGCCACAAATTAACTGCCTCCCCACAGGGAAATTGCCTCAGCAAGAGTAAATTGCCTCAGCTCAGAACCTCATACAGAGTTCACTTCACAGATTTGCAAAGCCCATTGGGCATCAGTCATTCGTGCTGCGAAGCCGCCATCCACCGGCTCCGATGCTGTGTTCAGCCTGCCAGGCAGGCGGCAAAGCCCTGGTTCAGCGCCGCGCGGTCCAGGTCGCGGCCGATGAACACAATCTTGCTGGAGCGCGGCTCCGTGCCCCACGAGGTCGAGGCGCGAAACTCGACCAGGCTGTGCACGCCCTGCAGCACGTAGCGTTGGTCCTGGTCCGCCACCGACAGCACGCCTTTCATGCGGTAAAGGTTGTCGGCCTGCTCGCTGCGCAGCTTGGTGATCCAGCGATGGAACGCGCCCAGATTCACCGCGCCGTCCACGGCGATCCCAACCGAGGACACGCTCGGATCGTGCTCATGGTCCGGTTCATCGTGATGATGTTCTTCAGCGTGATGGTCATGCTCCGATCCGATCTCCATCAGTTTCTGAGTCGATTCGAACGCGCCGATGCCAAGGATTTTCGTCAGGTCGATCTCGGCATAACTGGACGTCACCAGTTCCGCCGTGGCGTTCAATCCGCGAATCTTGCCCCGCAACGCTTCCACGTCTTCGGCGCTGACCAGATCGACCTTGTTGATCACGATCCGGTCGGCGCAAACAATCTGATCCACCGCCTGGTTGTCGACGCCGTCGAGTTGCAAATCCTCCAGGTGCTGGGCGATGTGCTTGGCGTCGACCATGGTCACGATGGCGTCGAGTTCCACATCCTCGGCAATCGGGTCGTTGATGAAAAAGCTCTGCGCCACCGGGTACGGATCGGCCAAGCCGCTGGTTTCGATCAGGATGTGATCGAGCCGCACCGGACGCGCCACCAGTTCGCGGACGATGCGCACCAGGTCCTCGCGAACCTCGGCAGTGCAGCACACGCAACCGTTAACCATCTCGTAGATTTCTTCGGTTTCGGAGCTGAGCACCAGGTCGCCATCGATGCCGACTTCGCCGAATTCGTTTTCGATCACGGCAATTTTTCGGCCGTGGTTTTCCTTGAGGATGTAGTTGAGCAGGGTGGTTTTACCCGCGCCGAGGAAACCCGTGAGGATGGTCACCGGGATTTTTCGGTTCGGGGTTGGGGCGTTGAATGGACTGTTCATGTAATGCTCCTTGATGACGAATTGACCGGTGCACATTGAATTCGGGTAATGAAATTTTTGGTGTGTAACCCTTGTGGCGAGGGGATTTAGCGAAACGTCGCACCGCCCCGTTGGGGTGCGCAGCGCCCCCAAAACCCGACAACGCGGTGAAACAGGCAAAACGCGTTGACCGGTTTACGACTGCTTCGCAGCCGAACGGGGGCAAGCCGCCTCGCCACAGGTGTTTGTCTCAGGTGATGTATTTGATTGAGGTTCTCGCCAGCGTTGTAAGACGCCGGCGTCGAGATCGAACAGGTCGAGGACACGGCCGAGGCTGTGATCGACCATTTGCGAAAGGTTGTGCGGGCGGGCGTAGAAGGCTGGCACCGGCGGGGCGATGATCCCGCCCATTTCGGTGACGGCGGTCATGTTGCGCAGGTGGGCGAGGGTCAGCGGGGTTTCCCTGGCCATCAACACCAGCGTGCGGCGTTCTTTGAGAGTGACGTCAGCGGCGCGTCCGATCAGCCCTGACGAAGTGCCCGTGGCAATCTCCGCCAGCGTCCTCATCGAGCACGGCGCGACCACCATGCCCAGGCAACGGAACGAACCGCTGGCGATCCCGGCCGCCACATCGTCGGCGCGGTGGTAGTGGCTGGCCAGCGCGGTCACGTCCGCCAGTTTGTAGTCGGTTTCATGGGCCATGGTCAGTAGCGCGGCACGGCTGATGATCAGGTGGGTTTCGATGTTCAGCTCGGCGAGCAGCTCCAGCAAACGCACGCCGTAGATAAACCCCGATGCGCCGCTGATCCCGACCACCATCCGCTGGCGGCTCATGATTGATAGCCTTTGAGCAGATTGCGCGCGCGCTCGACCACGTCCTGATCCAGTTGCGCCTTGATTCCGTCAAACCCCGAACCGCGCGTTGCATCGAGCCCCATGCGCGAAGTAGTGCCGTTGACCGAGGACGACGGATCGAGCGGACTGCCGGGCAAGCCGTCGATGACGAAGATGTCCTGATGTGGCTGAAAATGCGTGGCCAATGCCCAGAGCACTTGGCTGTCATCGGTGATGTCGATGTCGCTGTCCACCGCGATCACGGTTTTCAGGTACGGGTCCCAGCCGAGCAGGGCGAGCATGATCTGCCGCGCTTCACCGTCGCGGCTTTGATCCAGTGCCACGTAGCAATGAAAGTGCGTGCCGGAATTCGGGTAATGCACTGCGGTGACGGCCGGGAAACGTGCCTTGAGTTTCTCGCTCATCTCCGCTTCCCGTGGCAGCCGCGCCAGGGTCAGGTGTTCGGCGTAACGCCCGCCGACCACGTCGACCAACCAGGCATCCTTGCGCCGCATCAGGGTATCGACCCGCAGCACGTTGTTGGTCGAGCGGTCCGAGGAATAACCACTGAACTCGCCGAACGGACCTTCTTCGGCATACGCCGCCGGGTCGATGGCGCCTTCCAGTACAAACTCGGCATAAGCCGGCACACCGATGCCGTAGCGCGGGGTCTTGACCAGTTCCAGTGGTGCGCCGAACAGGCCACCGGCCACGGCACGTTCGTCACTGCCGTAGGGCAAGCGTGCTGCGGCGGCGAGCATGAATAACGGATGCGCGCCGACCACCATGGCCACGCGCAATTCTTCACCACGCTCGCGAGCGGTTTGCAGCATCCGCCACAGGTGACCGCGCGAATGCAGGCTGGTGGCGAGGGTCTGGCGAGCGTGGCGCATCGAGCGGTGATAGCTCATGTTGGCGATGCCGGTAATCGGGTCTTCGGCAATGATGATGGCGTTGGTGATGTAGGGCCCGCGATCACTGTCGAAATGCTTGAGCATTGGCAGCAACGCGAGGTCCACGGCTTCGCCTTCGAAGATTTCGTCCAGCACCGGGCCGGTGTCGACGTAGCGCGGCGGAATCGGATTGTTGGCGCGGGCCTGGAAGGTCTCGTGCAGTTGCGCCGGGGTTACGCCGAAGATCCGGGCGATGCGGGTTCGGGAGGCGAACAGGTTGGTGGCCACTGGCACGCCGAGATGGCCAACCTTTTCGCAGATCAGCAGCGGGTCGCGACCTTGGCTGGCTAGGGCATCGACCAGGGCGGTGACGTCCTGATCGGCAGAGAGTTGTTGCTGAACGGTCAGCACATCGTCCGGGTACTGCCGGCGATAGGCATCGATGAAATCGTGGAAATCCTGGGTATCGCCGAGCGTCGAGAGGGTCATGGTTTCACCTCGTAAAAAGCAGGCACGCAGGGGTGAGAGGGCGTTCGCGCGGCCAGCCGTTGGCCTGCCGGTCGAACGAACGCCGGGTCATCTTCGTGCCTGTAAAGTCGCTGTGTGCTCTGTGCACAGATCCCTTGTGGCGAGGGAGCTTGCTCCCGTTCGGCTGCGAAGCAGTCGTAAACCCGGTTCGCGCGATGTGCCAGGAGAAATGGGTCGCCGGTTATAGGGCCGCTTCGCGACCCAACGGGGCGGTGCGACGTTTCGCTAAATCCCCTCACCACAGGGTTTCCTTGTTACCCCAAGGGTCTGCGTTATCTAGAGGTACGTGGTGGTCAGGCGAATGTCCGCCTCGATAAGGTCCTTGGGTGGTGGTGTCGGTTCGATGCCGCACAACCGGGCGATGTTGTTGCCCAGGTAGTCCTCAAGGTGATCTTCATCAATCCCCAAGCCCTGTGGCGCCGGAGAACACAGCACCTCAAGTTCGCGCAACCACATCCCCGGTTCGTTCGGCGGAGAATCCGTGCCGAACACGATCTTGTTGCGCGGTAAATCCTTGGCGAATTCGACGATCCGCGACTGGAAGCACCAGCCGGATTCGCAGTAGACGTTCGGCGTATCCATGGCCATCCAGAACGCTTCGAACGAGTAGTTGCCGCCGGTCTGGATGCCGAAGTGACCGATGACGAAATTGACCATCGGGAACTCGCGGATGATCGGGTAGAACATCGTCGGAATGGTGTACGGGCCGTCGCCGGTATGGATCAACACCACGATGTTGTACTTGGCGCAGACCTTCATCGCCGGGCGCAACCAGTCGAGTGCGCGGTCCGGGCGATAGCCGTGCATGTTGGCGTGCAGCTTGAGCATCTTGAAGCCGTACTCCTTGATGTGGAATTCCAGCTCCGCCGCACCGTTTTCCGGGCCCCAGCGCGGGTTGAAGTTGAAGTTGCCGATGAAGCGGTCCGGGTACTTCATGCACAGCTCGGCGATGTAGGACATGTAGTCGCGCACGCCTTCACGGCCCCGGCGGTTGCCGTCGCGGTAACCGGTGTTGCCCGGTGGTGGCTGGATGAAGCCCATGTCGATACGCCGAGGCTTGCCGTTGATCATGTACGGGCCGTCCATCAGCTTGAGCATGCGCTCGCCAGTGAACGGTTCGCCGGTATGGCGCCAGGCCTCGTCGACCAGGTTGGTGGGGTGCAGATGGGTGTCGATAATCATCGATTCAGCTCCTGGCCAGTTGAGTGGTGACGGGGCGCTTGAGTTGCGCCTCTGCTTCGCTGACGGTGCGCGGTGGTGGCGATGGTTGGAGGCCGATCATCCGCGCGGTGTTGTTGCCCAGGTACTCTTCGAGGGTGTCCTCGTCGAGGTTCAACCCCTGCGGCGGCTCATGGCAGAGCACTTCGAGCAGGCGCAGCCACATGCCCGGTTCGTTTGGCGGGGTGTCGGTACCAAAGAGGATTTTGTGGGTCGGCAGGACCTTGGCGAACTCGACGATCCGCGATTGCAGGCACCAGCCCGATTCGCAGTAGACGTTGGGCAACTCCATCGCCCATTGCATCGGTTCAAACACGTAGACGCCGCCGGTCTGCACCCCGAAGTGGGCCATGATGAAATTGACGTTGGGGAACTCCTTGATCATCGGCACCCATTCCGACGGGATGCTGTACGGCCCGTCGCCGGTGTGCAGCTTGACCGGGATGCCCAGCTCGGCGCATTTCTCGAAGCACGGGCGCACCCAATCCAGTGCCCGGCCAGGGCGATAGGCGTGCATGTTGGCCTGCATCTGGACCATTTTGAAGCCGTGCTCGGTGACGTAACGCTCGATGGCTTCGACGCCATTTTCCACACCGCAGCGCGGGTTGTAGACGAAGCAGCCGATGAAACGGTCCGGGTAGGTCTGGACCATTTTCAGGGTGTAGGCCATGTAGGCGTCGATGGATTCGCGACCGGTCAGGTCGCCGTCGGTCCAGGTGTAAATCGTGTTGCCCTGGGGCGGCTGGATGAAGGCTTTGTCGATGCGGCGAGGTTTGCCGTTGACCATGTAGGGGCCATCCATCATCTCCAGCAGACGCTCGCCGGTGAACGGGTCACCGTCATGCCTCCAGGCGAGGTCCACCAGGTCGGTGGGATAGCAACTGATATCGATGATCATTGAAGTCGATCTCCTGATAGCGGGGAAGGGAGCCTCTGGGCTCACAGCAACCACGTCCCGGGTCATCGGCCATTTCTATGCGCACGAATGCGCATTCCCTCGCCTGGTCGCATCCGGCTTGGGACGCTGGTTGCTTGGGGGGAAGTATTGGAAGGGGGGATTGGGTTCGTACAATATTAATTGGGCGGGGTGTTGATATGCGTTCGATATCGGGTCGGTTTTTGTGGTGGATTTGCGGGCCTCTTCGCGAGCAAGCCCGCTCCCACAGTTTGATCGGTGTCAGACACCAATCCTGCACCCACTGAAGATCCACTGTGGGAGCGGGCTTGCTCGCGAAAGCGTCAGCCCTGTGTACGCAAGGCTAACTGCTTGATCACCTCAACCACCGGCGCCACCCGCTCAGCCTGCCCCGGAGGCCACACGGCATACAGGTTGTAATGCGCTGGAATCTGCGCGTCATTCAGCTCAATCAACCGCCCCGAACGCAACGCATCCGCCGCCAGCAAGCCGCGCACCAGCCCCGCGCCAACACCCGCTTCAGCCGCTGCAATCAGATTCGCCGCATTATCAAACACCACCCGCGCCGCAGGTTCCACCGGAGCCATTCCCGCCGCGTCCAGCCACGGAATCCACGACCGGCGCGTATACCCCAGCAAAGGCAATTCCAGCACTTGATCCGGGCTGATCGGCACCTGCAATCCATACCGTTCCAGCAACGCCGGCGACGCCACGGCCCTGACGCTGTCCGCACAAATCTGCGTCATTTCGCAATCATCCCAATCGCCATAACCGTAGCGCAACGCCAGATCCACTCGCTCGAAAGAGCTGCGATCCGAACGCGGCATCGACAGCAGCACCACCTCATGCTTAGGCAACAAATCCAGCAGCTCCGGCAAGCGTGGATTGAGCCAGCTCTGGGCCAGTTCACTGTCCACATCGATGGTCAGCCGTTGCGCCACGCACCGGTTTTTCACCGAGGACAGTGCCCGATCAATCTGCGCCAACCCGTCGGACAACACGCTGGCAAACAACTGCCCGGCATCGGTCAGGTTGCTGCCGCCGCCTTCACGCACGAACAACGGTTGACCGATGAAATCTTCCAACGAACGGATCTGCTGGCTGATGGCGCTGTGGGTCAGGTCGAGTTTGCGCGCGGCGCTGGAGAAGCTGCCGCTGCGGGCTGCCTGGATAAACGCGCTCATGGACTGCACCGACGGGTATCGCTTGTACATGCTGTTAGTCCTACTTACACACGATGGCAGAAATCGTCGCTGGCCCGCTGTTGCGCAGGCTTCCAATAATCGATGACCAGGCCCGCACAAAGACGGGCCGCTCTCTTGGAGCCTGACAATGATCGAATTCACGGTAAACGGCGAACGACGCGAGCTGGTAGAGGCGTCGCCCTCCATGCCCTTGTTATGGGTGTTGCGTGACCACTTGAAACTCACCGGCACCAAGTTCGGTTGCGGCATGGGCCTGTGTGGCGCGTGCACCGTGCACCTGGACGGCGTCGCGGTGCGTTCCTGCCAACTGCCGGTCGCCGCTGTGGCGGGGCACCACATCACCACCATCGAAGGCTTGTCGCCCACCGAACAGCATCCGCTGCAATTGGCCTGGGTTGCCGAAGATGTGCCGCAATGCGGTTACTGTCAATCCGGGCAGATCATGTCCGCCGCCGCATTGCTCAATACCGGGGCGGCGGTGAACGACGACTCTATCCGCAACGCCATGTCCGGCAACGTGTGCCGTTGCGGCACTTACGGACGGATCAACAAAGCCATCAAACGCGCAGCCTCTGCGCCGAAGGAGGCGTGATGACCAATCTCTCGCGCCGACTTTTTCTTAAGCAATCGGCCACCGTGACGGCGGGGCTGGCGATCTCGTTCCATTTGCCGTCGGGAATTGCGGCAACGCCAGGTGACTTCGAACCTAACGCCTGGGTCCGCGTGCTGCCCGATGGCACGGTGAAACTGGTGGTGCACAAGCATGATTCCGGCACCGGGACTCAGACTGCGCTGGCTGCGTGCGTGGCTGAGGAACTGGACGTCAACCCGATGACCGTGCAAGTGATCACCCCGGAAAATCCATTTTTCGAGGCTTACATTCATCCGGTCTGGAAGGTCTTTTCCACGGGGGGCAGCACCAGTGTTTCCCTGGAATACGATCGCTTGCGCATGGCCGGTGCCACTGCACGGGTGCTGTTGATTGCAGCGGCGGCCAAGCAATGGAAAGTCAGCCCCGACAGTTGCACCACTGAGGACGGTCATGTGTTGCATGGCGCCAGCAAGCGCAGCCTCGGCTACGGTGAACTGGTCACTGTCGCCGCCCACTTGCCGGCACCCACCAAGGTCACATTGAAAGACCCGGCGCAGTTCAAATACATCGGCAAACTGCGGCATAAACGGGATGCGGCGGCCAAGGTCTGTGGGCGTTTCAAGTACAGCATCGATGTGCTGTTGCCAGAGATGCTGGTGGCGGTGATTCAACGTGCGCCAGTGATTGGGGCGAAAGTGCTTTCGGTCGATTCCATAGCCGCGTTGCAAGTACCGGGCGTGCGCAAAGTGATTGCGATTCCCGGCCGACCAGATGTGCTCGGCGGCAATCTGGAAGGCGTCGCGGTGCTCGCCGACAATTATTGGGCTGCTCATCAGGGCCGAGCCGTGCTTAACGTGCAATGGAGCGAGTCACCGTTGGCCGGGTTCGACAGTGATGAGCTGGCGAAGGCCCAGATTGCAGCGCTCGACGACAAAACCGCGCAGCGTGTCACCGCGATGACCGCAGGCGATGTAAGCGCCCAATGGCCCAACGCCGCGAAGCTGCTCGAAGCCGATTACCGCATGCCGTACAAGGTGCAGAATCCGCTGGAACCGATCTGCATCACCGCACACATCAAGGGCAACGGGATCACTTACTGGGGCGGGGTTCAGGTGCCGTCGTCGGCGCTTGAGGCCGCAGAAACCGTGTGCAAGATCGCCAAGGACAAGGTGACGATCAACGAGTTGGTGTCCGGCGGCAGCTTCGGTGCCCGAGAGTCCAAGTACTGGCTGTTCGAAGTGGCGTACCTGGCGCAACAGGCCAAAGTCCCGGTCAAGTTGATGAACAGCCGTGAAGATGAAATGCGCGCGTTGTTCATGCACCCGGCAACCTTGCATCGGGCCAAAGGCGCGCTGGACGCCGAGGGCCGATTGACCGCGTTGCAACTCAATGCCGTGTCGCCAGCCTCGCCGGAACAATGGGAGCCGGGCTATTTCGAGCGCCCGGACAAAATGGACTACAGCACCACCGAAGCCATCACCGCGTGGGATTTTGCCTACCGTGCGCCGCACCTGGATCTGGCCTGGGTCAAACACGAAAGCAACGTGCCCAGCGGCTGGTATCGCTCGGTCAGTTTCATTCCCAACGTGTTCGCCGTGGAAAGCTTCATGGACGAACTCGCCCATGGTGCCGGGCAAGATCCGTTGGCGTTTCGCCTGGCCAACATGAAAGACCGGCCCCGGCATGTCGCGGTGCTCAAAAGCGCCGCCGAACGCGCAGGGTGGGGCCAGTCGTTGCCGGAAGGCACTGCGCTGGGGATCGCCACCAATCAGGGTTACACCAGTTTCATCGCGATAGTGGCCAGAGTGTCGAAACAGGACGGCGTGACCAAGGTCGACAAGCTGACCTGCGTGGTCGATTGTGGTTTGGCAGTGTCGCCCGGCGGGGTCGAGGAGCAAATCTACGGCGGCCTGATGTGGGGTTTCGGCCACGCGTTGTTCGATCGCATGGACATCAAACAAGGCCGGGTGGTGCAGAGCAATTTTCACGACTACCGCGTCACGCGGATGTCGGACATGCCCGCCACGGACATCCTGGTGCTGGACGGAGAGCCGAGCAAACCCGGCGGCGTCGGTGAACTCGGTAGCCCGTCAGTGGCCCCGGCCATCGCCAATGCGTTGTTCAGCCTGACCGGTGTGCGCCAACGCTCGACACCACTGACTCTGGGATAAACCACCATGGACCTGCGCTTGCTGCGTTACTTCATGGCCCTGGCCGAAGAGCTGCACTTCGGTCGCGCCGCTGAGCGCTTGCACATTTGCCAGCCGCCGCTGAGCCAGCAGATTCGTTTGCTGGAAGAAGAACTCGGCACACCGCTGTTCGAGCGCAGCCATCACCGCGTTGAGCTAACGGCGGCCGGGCAGATGCTCAAGGAACAGGCGCCGCTGGTGTTCGAGCAACTGAACCGCGCACTGGACCTGACCCGGCAGACTGGTCGCGGGCAGTTGGGGGAACTGGAAATCGGCATGATCAGTTCGGTGATGGTCGGTGTGTTGCCCCGGGCGCTGCACCTGTTTCGCGAGCGCTATCCACAGGTCAACTGGCGTCTGCATGAGATGACTCCGGCGGCTCAGGTCAAGGCGTTGAAGGCCAAACGCATCGATGCCTGCGTTTTTCGGGTCGGTTCCGATGATCCGCAGTTACGCAACGAACTGCTGATCTACGAGCCGATCCGGGTGGTCATGCCGGCCGACCATCCGCTGGCCCAACGCGAAAGCCTGGCGCCGGCGGACCTGGCGCAGGAGCCGTTTGTGGCGCTGGAGCTGAAGCAGTCGCGGTTTGCTGATTTTCTCTATCAGTGCTGCATCAAGGCCGGGTTCACGCCGCAAATCCGTCAGCAAGTGATCGAAGTGCAAACCTTGCTCAGCCTGGTGCGAGCCGGGTTCGGCGTCGCGTTGCTGCCGGCCTCCATCGAGCAAATGGCCCCGGTCGGCCTGGTGTTCCGGCGCCTGACTCCGGCGTTGCCGGAAGTGCCGCTGTACGTCACCTACCGCGCCGACGACGCCTCGCCAGTGCTCAAGCTATTCCTCGACACCCTCCGAGAACTGATCGAACCCCACCCCACATGGGGATGTGTTGTGTGCGAATAGAGGTGCACGATCACGATTGGCTGCGGTCGTACTCTTCACATGGGCGCAACACTTGTGGAGAGCCAATGAGCCAGGACGTCCTGACCACCGAAACCAATCGTCGCCAGTTGCAGCAGATCATCGCTGGTTTGTCGGACGGGGTGATTTTGCTGGAGCTCAACCAGACTATCCTCTGGGCCAATGCCGCCGCGCTGGCAATGCATGGTGTCAGCGAGATCGACGAGTTGGGCGCCAATGCCGAGGAGTACGCCCAGCGTTTCGCCTTGCGCTATCGCAACAATCACCCGGTGCCGACGGACAACTACCCGATCAGCCGCATCGCTCGAGGTGAAATCTTCAGCGACGTACTGGTGGAAGTGACGCCGGCCGATGACGAGACGCGGATGTGGGTTCACAGCGTGCGCAGTATGCAACTGGCCGACAGCGCTGGTGCACCGGAATCCCTGGTGTTGATCATGAACGACGTCACCGAGTGGGCCAGCGCCGAACAGCGTTTCGAAAAGACCTTCAACGCCAACCCGGCCCCGGCGGTGATCTGTCGTCTCAGCGATTTGCGTTACATCAAGGTCAATTCAGGCTTCCTGGAAATGACTGGCTACACGCGAGATCAGGTGATCGGCGTGTCGACCTACGAGTTGGACATCCTCGAAGGCGCGGAAAAGAAAGACCTGGCGATTGATCGTCTGCGCGAGCACGCGACGATTCCGCAAATGCAGGCCGAGCTTAAATTGGCCGACGGCGGCAGCAAACAGGTGATCGTGGCCGGGCAACCCCTGGAGCTTAACGAAGAAGACTGCATGCTGTTTTCCTTCGTCGACATGGAACCACGGCACAAGGTCGAGCTTGCCCTGCGTCAAAGTGAAGAGCGTTTCGCCAAGGCCTTTCGCCTGACCCCGGTGCCGACACTTGTGTGCAGCGCCGAGCATCAGTTGGTGATCGACGTCAACGAAGCCTTCCTCGAAACCCTCGCTTACCCCAGTGAAGAAGTGCTCGGCAAGACCGTGGCAGAGATCGACTTTATCGATGACAAGGGTGCTCGCACGCGGCTGTTTGCTGCGCTGGAGAAGGCTAGCAGGCTGGATCGCGTCGATGTTCGGGTGCGCAAGAAGGGCGCCGAGCTGATTGAGTGCACCGTCTCGGCCGACACCGTGAACATTCAGGACAACCCTTGCTATCTGTTGGTGTTTATGGACATCACCGAGCGCAAACGCACAGAGCTGGAGTTAGTGTCAGCGATCGAAGAGGTGATGAAGGACGCGTCCTGGTTCAGCCGCACCCTGATCGAAAAACTCGCCAACGTGAAGAACGTCAACTCGCCGAAGATGCCCAGCGTCTCCTTCACCGACCTGACCGCCCGGGAACGCGATGTGCTTGGGCTTATCTGCGAAGGCCTGGCCGACAAGGAAATCGCCGCGCGCCTGAAACTGGCGCCGAACACGGTGCGCAATCATGTCGCCACGGTGTATTCCAAACTCGATGTGCACAGTCGCAGCGAGGCGATTGTCTGGGCGCGGGAGCGCGGTTTGTTCTCCAGTGAATGGCGGCCGAAGGGCCAGCGATAAGGTGCAAATGCACTAGTCGCAACGGTGCAAATTGAGGTTCTGATGGGGGCGGGTGGTTCTTAGTCTGGTGGGGTACGGTGCGTGTCTTTTTTGCGTGATCGTGTCCCTTCGAAGCAGCTAAAGGAACAACCTCAATGATGAACCTTGCGCAGTTGCGCGCTCAGCTCGAGCAGAGTTTTTCGCCGCTGGCGTGTGAGTGTCTGGTGGATGGTGATCATTCGCTGACGGTGAAGCTTTATCATCCGGTGTCAGGGCAGGTGGATCTGGTGATCAGCGGGTTGAAACTCAATGGCTTGCGTACGCCTGAGTCTGTCGAAGCTTTAATTGAAGAGCTGCGTTATGAGCTCGAAAGCAATTCCCTGCGCTCCTCCCGAGACCCCGACCTGGCTTGAACCCATCATGTAGAAGCTGCCGAAGGCTGCGATCTGTTGCTTTTGGGTGTATATCCGTTTCTGCGGTAACGGCTACTTAGGGGTTCGCCCTTACGGCGACTCACTTTTTTTCAAACGCCAAAAAAAGTAAGCAAAAAAAGGCTCGCCCCGAGCGTCCGGCCCCTCGCTTAGGCTCGGCGTTCCTTCGTTACGGTATTCATCCGGGGGCATTGCCCTCCGGTCTGCTTCGCTACGACCTACATGCAATGTGTTCGACTGCGTCGAACAGCGCTGCGCGCCAATCCCCGGATGAACACCTCCGCTCAGCCTCCCGAAGGGGCGGGTAGATCAAGAGCTGCAGCCGAGCTAACGCTCATCCTGTGTAGGAGCTGCCGGAGGCTGCGATCTGTTGCTTCCGCTGTTCTGTGGGAGCTGGCTCGCCAGCGATGGCGTCCGTCGGGCCGATTTCTAACTGAATGCACTCAATCCAACTGTAGGAGCCAGCCTGCTGGCGATGGCGGCGCAACGGTCAAACAAATTCCCGCTCCCCACCCCGAAATCGACAGCCACTTCCCCCAATCCACCCGGTTTTCTGGCGCTTGCAGCCACCTCGGCTATAAAGAATGAGTGGTCAGGTCTTCCGTGGTCGGTTTGATTGCGGGAGTTTGTCTCTCATTTCTCGCGGGTCGTCCTATGAACAATCTTGGGAAACGCGTGTTGCCGTTGGCTTTTTTGCTGTGTTGTTGGCGGGTTGTGCCAGTCCGCCACCGCCTCCACCCGTAGCGCCTCCACCACCGCCGGAACGCACGTGTCAGGTGCTGGAAAACACTGAGGTCGTCGGCGATATGTACGTCGACGGGCAAGTCACTCGTCACATCACCACTACCCGTTGCGTCACGCAATAGCACCGGCTGGGCGTAAGTCCCGGGTTGAGCGGATTGTGCTGGTGGCCGATCTGGCCGGTACGGCGGTGTTTGCCGTGGAAGGCGCGATTGCGGCGATGCGCAGTCAGCTCGATTTGCTTGGGGTGATGGTGATTGCGTTCATCGTTGCCCTCGGCGGCGGGGTCACCCGTGATCTGTTGATCGGCGCCACGCCACCCAATGCGGTGGCGGATTGGCGCTATCCGGCGTTGGCGTTTTTCATGGGTGGCCTGGCGTTTGTCTGTCATCAACAGGTGCTGGGTTGGTCCGGTTCGACGCTGATTGTGCTGGATGCGGCGGGGCTGGCGCTGTTTGCTGTGGCCGGGGCGCAGAAGGCCCTGAACTTCGGGATCACGCCGTTTGTGGCGATGCTGATGGGCACGGTCACGGGCGTCGGTGGCGGGGTGTTGCGCGACATCGTGCTGGCGCGGATACCGGTGGTGCTGCAGGCGGATTTGTATGCCAGTTCGGCGTTTGTAGGGGCGGCGGTGTTGATCATCGGCCGCAGGCTGGGTGTTTCGCCGGTAGCGGCGGCGTTGTTGGCGGGGGCGGTGTGTTTAGCCTTGCGCTTGCTCTCGGTGCACTTCGGCTGGCAACTGCCCAAAGTGCAAGTCTGACCCCATAACCTGTAGGAGCTGCCGCAGGCTGCGATCTTTTGATCTTGTTTTTAAAAGACAGATCAAAAGATCGCAGCCTGCGGCAGCTCCTACAGGTTCGTGTTTCAGTGGGGGTCAGGACAGGAAACCACCGTCGACATTCAGCGAGACGCCCGTGGTGTAGCTCGATGCATCGCTGGCCAGATACAACACCGCGCCAGCCATTTCGCTCGGATCGGCCACGCGTTTGAGCGGAATCTGGGTCAACGCCTGCTTGAGGATCGCATCGTTTTTCACCAGTGCCGAGGCAAATTTGGTGTCGGTCAGGCCCGGCAGCAGGGCGTTGCAGCGGATGCCGAATTGCGCGCATTCCTTGGCGAAGACTTTGGTCATGTTGATCACCGCCGCTTTGGTCACCGAGTAGATGCCCTGGAAGATCCCCGGCGAAATGCCGTTGATCGACGCGACGTTGATGATGCTGCCGCCACCGTTCTCGCGCATCAGCTTGCCGGCTTCGACCGACATGAAGAAGTAACCGCGGATGTTCACGTCGACGGTTTTCTGGAAGGCGCTGAGGTCGGTGTCCAGCACGTTGCAGAACTGCGGGTTGGTTGCGGCGTTGTTGACCAGGATGTCCAGGCGCCCGAATTGTTCGCGGATGCTGGCGAAGACTTGGGTGATCTGTTCCATTTCGCCGATGTGGCAGGCGATGGCGGTGGCTTTGCCGCCAGCGGCGATGATCGCGTCGGCCACGTGTTGGCAGCCGTCGAGTTTGCGGCTCGAAACAATCACGTGGGCGCCTTGCTGGGCCAGCAGTTTGGCGATGGCTTCACCGATGCCGCGGCTGGCACCGGAGACAAAAGCGATCTTGCCGTCGAGGTCGAACAACTGAGTCTTGGACATGGGATTCTCTTATAAAAAGTCTTATTAGGGGGCCTGGATCAAAGGCTGGATTTCTGGATGACCTGCAAGCTCATCTGCTCCAGCAGTTTGTTCATGTGAATGAACTGCGCGAAGCGTTTGTCCTGGGTCTGACCATGGAAGAAACGGTAATAAATCTGCTGCACGATGCCGGCCAGGCGGAACAGACCGTAGGTGTAGTAGAAGTCGAAATTGTCGATCTGAATGCCGGAGCGCTCGGCGTAGTAGTCGACGAATTCGCGGCGGGTCAGCATGCCCGGCGCGTGGCTCGGCTGGCGGCGCATCAGTTGCACCGGCGCCGGGTCGCCGGCCTCGATCCAGTAGGCGAGGGTGTTACCCAAATCCATCAGCGGATCGCCGAGGGTGGTCAGTTCCCAGTCGAGCACGCCG
The DNA here is from genome assembly GCF_016651105.1 of Pseudomonas sp. TH15. GTDB lineage: Bacteria > Pseudomonadota > Gammaproteobacteria > Pseudomonadales > Pseudomonadaceae > Aquipseudomonas. The sequence goes on along the minus strand of NZ_JAEKEL010000001.1, from coordinate 4,767,919 downwards.
ATGATCTGCATCGGGTTGTCCGGGTCCAGGATTACGTTGTCGAAGCGGTAGTCGTTATGGACGATGCTCGACGTCGGGTGGTCGGCCGGCATTTTGTCGTTGAGCCAGGCCTTGACCACGTCCCACTGCGGCGCGTCGGGGGTCAGGGCTTTCTCGTAGCGTTCGCTCCAGCCTTTGATCTGCCGCGCCACGTAGCCTTCGGGTTTACCGAGGTCGGCGAGGCCACAGGCCTTGTAGTCGACTTGGTGCAGTTCGACGAACTTGTCGATGAAGCTTTTGCACAAGGCCTCGGTCTTGGTGGCATCCAGACCGAGTTCAGGCGGCAGATCCGAGCGCAGGATGATGCCGTTGACCCGCTCCATCACATAAAACTCGGCGCCGATCACCGATTCGTCGGTGCAGTGCACGTAGGCCTTGGGGCAGTACGGGAAGCCGTCCTTGAGTTGATTAAGGATGCGAAATTCGCGGCCCATGTCGTGAGCGGACTTGGCCTTGTGGCCAAACGGCGGACGACGCAGGACGAATTCCTGCTCGGGGTATTCCAGCAAGTAGGTCAGGTTCGACGCACCGCCCGGAAACTGGCTGATCGCAGGTATGCCGCTTAAACCCGGAATATGGGCCTTGAGGTACGGATCGATCAGGCTGGCATCGAGTTCTTCGCCGGAGCGGATACGGGTGGACTGGTCAGTAAGCGCCATGCTTATCCCTTCTGCTTATTTTGGAGGCCAGACATCATTGGCTAATCTAATGGTGAGACGGGCGTGCCACAAGCACGGCTCGGTCTTATAGGTTAGCGTGTTGCTGGATAATCAGCGTTTCGAATAGGCACAAGACACCGTTCATGCAGGAGCTGCCGCAGCCTGCGATCTTTTGATTCTGCTTTTATAAGATCAAAAGATCGCAGCCTGCGGCAGCTCCTACGCGTCAGTGCACCCTCTGGCTGCTGAGTCTTGGCGGGAGGGCGATCGGGGTGAGGACCGGTCGCCCGGAGAAAAACGCCACCAGGTTTTTACCCACCAATTCCACGGTGCCTTGGGTTGCTTCCGGCGATAGCCCGGCGACATGCGGCGTCAGGACCACGTTAGTCAAGGCCTTGAGGGCATCGGGTACCTTAGGCTCGTGGTCGTAAACGTCGAGTGCCGCGCCGCCGATCCTGCGTTGTTCCAGTGCATTGATCAGGTCTGCCGTGACCACGACGCTGGCCCGGGCAATGTTGACCAGGAAACCTTTCGGCCCCAGCGCGTCCAGCACCTGTCGATTGATCAGGTGTTGGGTGCCGAGCCCGCCGGGGGTGGCGACGACCAGGAAGTCCGACGCCCGCGCCAGTTCTGTCGGCGTCGAGCAGTAGCTGTAGGGCACGTCGCTGCGGTGCTGGCGGTTGTGGTAACTCACGCTCATGTCGAAACCATTGGCGGCACGCTTGGCGATGGCCATGCCGACCGCGCCGAGCCCGAGAATGCCCAGGCGTTTATCGGCAAGGGACGGGCGCATGATTTTCGGCCATTCGCCACGGCGCACGGCGGCATCGGCTCGGGGAATATCGCGCACCAGCGACAACAGCAACGCCATGGCGTGGTCAGCCACCGAAGAGGCGTTGACCCCGGCACCGTTGGTGACGGTGAGGCCACGGTCGCTGGCGGCTTGCAGGTCGACGTGTTCGTAACCGGCGCCGATCACGCAGATGATTTTCAGGGCGGGCAGGGCGGCGATTTCTTCGGCGTACAGACCCAACGGGCCACGCGTCAGCACGGCATCGATACGGGCGCCGTGAGTGGCGATGGCTTGGGCGCGCTCGGCAGGCGTCGGCGCCAGGATCAGGTGAAAGCCCTGATGCTCGAGAATCGGCAGGTAGTCATTGATGGTTTCAACCAATACCAGAACGGTTGCGGTCATGCTGGGCTCCTGTGGGCATCGGAATGTCGGGGGCTCGAATATGGGTGCAGATTGCTGATTCCAGAGCGGTTTGGCAATGGCCGAGCGTTGCCCCGTTTCAGCCAGTGTAGGAGCTGAAACGGGGAGCGCGCGGGCGCTTCGTCAGAAGGTCACGTCGGCGCTGTTGATCAATCGGGCGAACGCGCCGCCGAGGGTCGCGTTATGGTGCTCGATGATTGCCCGGGCCGGCAGCGCAGGCGTGTCCATGCAAGTATGGGCATCGGCCACCAGCACCGGATTGAACCCCAGATCAGCTGCCGCTCGGCAGGTGCTGTCGATGCAGTACTGGGTTTTCATGCCGACGATGAACAGCTCGTCGATTCCGCCAGCCCGCAACTGCTGCGCAAGCGATGTGGCGAAAAAGGCATTGGGTTTGCCCTTGTCGAACAAGATATCAGTGCTGGCATTCAGCTCCAGATCGGGCAGCAACTGCCAAAAAGGACTGCCAGCCTCGATCGGTGAACCTTGAGGGCCGGTGTGGCGCACGGCATAGATCGGCACCTTGCGCGCCCTGGCCTGGCGAATGAGCTGCTGGATGTTGGCCAGTAAGCGCTCGCCGTCGTGGGGCTTGTCCGGGCCGTTGAACAGCCCGACCTGCATATCAATGATCAAAAGTGCCGATGACATAGGTGTTTCTCCGTGAAGTGCCGAACGGACGGGAGAAACAACAAGGCCCCGTCCATTGCTGGCGGGGCCTTGGGTTTACTGCGCTGGGATTATCTCAGCCAGCCACCCCACGACCCGCCGGAAGCGGTCGTGGTGGTACGGGTGAGGTTCAGCGCAGAAAGGTTCATGAGGCCGATCATGCTGGCGGCGTCCACGGGCTGTCAACTGGCGTACTGGGCAATCCCGTTTCCAAACGACCAGTTCTCTTTCTTCACTTCCACCAGATTAATGAAAACATCTTCCAGGCGCACCGCCAGTTCACTGTTCAGGCTCTCGGCAATGGTCTTGTAGAGCAGTTTTTTCTGCTCCAGGGTCCGGCCTTCATTCATCGTGATCTGGATCACCACCAGGTTGTCGGTGCGCTGGATGCCCAGGTATTGGGTGTCGAAGATGAAATGCTGCTCATCGTGCTCTGCCAGGATCTGGAAATTATCGTGTTCCGGCACGCCGATCGCGCTGCGCATGGCGGCGTAAATCTGCTCGCCGATGCGTTTTGCGAAGGTGGGATCGGGGTTTTTTCTGATTTCGACGCGAACGAGAGGCATGAGACGGCTCCGTGGATAGGGGACTCATTCACGCTAGATGATGTTGGCTAAATTGAAAGTATTCAGTGTTGGGCCGGAGGCTTTTGCGAGCAGGCGCGATAATTGCCACTCGTCAGATTTGCTCCTGCTCGCCGTTAATAATCGCCCGGCGGTAGATGTTTGCATGTTGGCTGTACTATACCGAATTTTGTGACCTGCCCAGCAGCGCCGACGCTGTGGATTTTTGCTTGTAAATAGGTATGCGGCCCTTGGACAGGCATCAGGAAAGCGGAACAGGACGTGCAGCCCCTGAGGCTTTTACTGATCGTATCTCGGGTAAATTGATATGAATGAGTCTTATCGGTCTGCGGTGTTATCGATTACTTCAGGTTTCATTATCGTTTGTGCTTTTGCCACGCTAAGCGGGTGCATCAGCGCTGAGCAACAAGCGGCGGAAGATCGGCAAACCTGTTCGAATTATGGCTACGCCCAAGGCTCTACTGCCTTTGCAAACTGCATGATGATCTCCGATCAGCAGCGCAAGAAAGCGGCGGCTGACTGGCAGGCTCAGCAGGATCGAAATTGGCAGCAACAAACCGCAAAACCGGCCATGCAAGAATGTAATACCACTGAAAGTGTTGATGTTCAGGGAGACCCTTCGATGGAAGGTCAAAGCAGCACCCGAACTAAATCCAGAACCGTTTGCATTGGGCAATGATTTGAAGCGTCAAGTTTAACGGCTTGAATGGGTATCAGGTCTTGCAACCAAGTGCTCGATCAATGGCTGCCAACGGAGTAGGCCTGGCTTGCGGCGGGGCGATTGGCACCGCAGCAGTCTCTACAGCGACGTTGTATGAGTCGGCCTACCTGACTCCCGGATATTGCCTACAAAACTGCCGGATTCATCCGCTATCTGGCAGGTGCTGAATACGAAACTATGGAGGGGTACAAAGTAGGCCTGGCAGTCACTGCCAACAGCCAAGGAAGGCGCATGCTTCAGAACGACCGAGAACACCTGGAACTCGAAGGCTAATGAATGAAATACGCAAACTTGTGGCGGAAAGGCAAAAGCTGCTGGCGGAGGCCAAAAAACTAACGAGGGAAACAAGTCTGTATCCGCTTGCAGTATTAGGTGGCGTGGTGACTGCAGTCACGGCAGTAGCGGGTGTTTTTTTCAAGTTTTGAGCAGGCGCCTCACAACAATCAGATCCATGACTCAAACAGGAATCAGCATGAACACATTTGACCGTAAGGCCATGATGGAGCGATCAGACCGAGAGCACGATGAATGGGCTGAAAGAGTGCGTCTCAAGAATAAGGCCGACATGTATCCAGTCTGGGGCATGCTGGCTTTCGGAATCTTTTGCATGTCACTTGGATTCATCCTGGCTCGATTGATCTGATCAAAATCTTCTTCTCTCATTCGGCATTGGCGCTTGCCAGAAAACGACACCACGCATACCTTGTGGCGACAGACATTTTCCCAAAAACGACATCCCGCTAATCTGATCCGCATAACCATTCCTCAGCTAAGTCTTTGCTTCTGCTCATTTATCCCGGAGAATCGCGCCCCTGTTTCGGCCAGGGCGCTGCCTGTCGGGTTTTTCCGACTCGTCCTGACCGGGTAGCAACTGACCGGAATGTGGAGATCCCACCGGATGAATGATCAGGCCAATAGCGTCGACGAACGCTATGTAGCGGCGGCACCAGCGACCCTTGAGAGCTGGAATCGCCATGACACCACCTGGATGCTGGGCCTGTTTGGCACGGCGATCGGGGCCGGTACGTTGTTTTTGCCGATCAACGCGGGCCTGGGCGGTTTCTGGCCGTTGATGGTCTTGGCGGTGCTGGCGTTCCCCATGACGTTTTACGCACACCGTGGCCTGACCCGCTTTGTGTTGTCCGGCCGCGAAGGCGCGGACATCACTGAAGTGGTGGAAGAACACTTCGGCATCAAGGCTGGTGCGCTGATCACTTTGCTGTACTTCTTCGCGATCTTCCCGATCCTGTTGATCTACAGTGTGGCGCTGACCAACACCGTGGGCAGCTTCCTCGAGCATCAACTGCACATCATGCCGCCGCCACGGGCGATTCTGTCGTTTGTGCTGATCCTCGGCCTGCTGGCGGTGGTGCGTTGTGGCGAGCAGGTGATCGTCAAGGCCATGAGCCTGATGGTGTATCCGTTTATCGTCGCGCTGCTGTTTTTGGCGGTGTTCCTGATTCCGCACTGGAACGGCGGCATCCTCAGCACCGCGTCCACGCTGCCTGCACCGTCTGCGCTGCTGCACACTTTGTGGCTGGCGATTCCGGTGATGGTGTTCTCGTTCAACCACTCGCCGATCATCTCGGCGTTCGCCGTGGACCAGAAGCGTCGTTACGGTGAACACGCAGAAGAGCGCAGCTCGCAGATCCTGTCCCGCGCCCACGCCTTGATGGTGGTGATGGTGCTGTTCTTCGTCTTCAGTTGCGTGCTGACCTTGTCCCCGGCGCAACTGGCCGAAGCCAAGGCGCAGAACCTGTCGATCCTGTCGTACCTGGCCAACCACTTCAGCAACCCGACCATCGCCTTCGCGGCGCCGTTGATTGCTTTCGTGGCGATTTCCAAGTCGTTCCTGGGGCACTACATCGGCGCCAGCGAAGGTCTTAAAGGCTTGATCGTCAAAAGCGGCAAGCGTCCTTCGCCTAAAGCCCTGGACCGCATGACCGCCGCGTTCATGCTGGTGGTGTGCTGGATCGTCGCGACCCTGAACCCAAGCATCCTCGGCATGATCGAAACACTCGGTGGCCCGATCATCGCGTCGATACTGTTCCTGATGCCGATGTATGCGATCCGCAAAGTGCCGGCGATGGCGCGTTATCGCGGTCAGGCGTCCAATGTCTTCGTGACGGCGGTGGGCCTGGTGGCGATTTCGGCGTTGATCTATTCGTTGACGGCTTAAGATCAAAAGATCGCAGGCTGCGATCTTTTGATTCTGAAGGCATAAAAAACGCCGCTCCTTGCAAAGGGAGCGGCGTTTTTTATGGCCTGCGCTCAGCACCTGACTCAGAGCACACATCCAACCGGATAAACGGCTACGCTAGAGCCTGAATTTACGCGTCGTAGAGCGTGTGGATCTTTCTCTGGAGACGCTGCATGGCTCGTGCTCAAGGCGCATCGGTGCAACCCCGTACCGACACCCCTAACCGTTGGCAGGATCTGTTGGCCGGGCTGTCGATTGCCGGTTTGCTGTTGCCGGAGGCGGTGGCCTATTCGAGCATCGCCGCCGTGCCGCCCCAAGCCGGGGTGATTGCGTTGTTTGCCGGTTTGCTGTGCTACGCGCTGCTGGGCACCAGCCGGTTTGCGATTGTCTCGGCGACCTCGTCTTCGGCGGCGGTACTGGCCGCCGCCACTGCGACCCTGGCCAGCGCTGATCCGGCCTTGCGCATGACCCTGGCGATCGGCCTGGTGCTGATAACGGGCGGGCTCTTCCTGCTGGCCGGGCTGCTGAAGCTGGGCAGCGTGACCTCGTTTATCGCCAAACCGGTGCTGCGCGGCTTTGCGTTTGGCCTGGCGGTGACCATCATCCTCAAGCAGGTCGCGAGCATCGTTGACGTGCACTTGAGCAACAGCAACTTGATCCGATTCGTCCCACAGCTGCTGGAACAGTGGCCGCAGTGGAATCGGGTCGGCTTATTGGTCGCAGCCGTGGCACTGCTGGTGTTGTGGGTGTGCGCGCGGTTCCGGCGAGTGCCGGGCGGTTTGCTGGTGGTGGCGCTGGGAATTGCGGCTAGCCAATGGCTGAACCTGCCGGCCTACGGGGTGAAGCTGATCGGCGTGATCGACCTGAGCCTGGAAGTGCCGCGTCTGCCGGTGTTGCCGTTTGCCGATTGGCTGCGCCTGGGGGAATTGGCGTTTGCGATGGTGATGATTCTGTACGCCGAATCCTATGGCTCGATCAGCTCGTTTGCGCTCAAGCATGGCGACCGGGTGTCGTCGAACCGCGACCTGCTGGCCCTCGGTGCGGCGAATCTGTTGTCCGGCCTGTTCCATGGCATGCCGGCGGGCGCTGGTTACTCGGCGACGTCGGCCAATGAGGCGGCAGGTGCCAGTTCACGTCTGTCCGGCGTGGTCGCAGCGGTGGTGGTGTTGCTGATCGTCTTGACGGTGCTGCCCTACATTGCCCTGACCCCCGAGCCGATTTTGGCTGCCATTGTCATTCATGCCTTGGCGCGCGGCTTGAGCCTGCAGCCATTGGGCCGCTATTTCATCTGGCGCCGCGATCGGGTGCTGGTGATCTGCGCGGTAGCGGCGGTGTTGGTGCTGGGCGTGCTGGACGGCTTGCTGGTGGCGGTGGCGATCAGTGTGGTGCTGATGCTCAAACAGATGTCGTCGGCGGATATTCAAGTGCTGGGGCAAATGGGCAGTGGTCACGATTACGTCGATGTGCAACGCCATCCTGACGCTCAGGAGATACCCGGCGTGCTGATCGTGCGGCCCAGCGAGGCACTGTTTTTCGCCAACGTGGAGCGTATTTTGGGCGGTGCGCTGCGGCTGGCGCGGCATGCGTCGCCGCCGGTGCATACGATTATTCTCAGTCTGGAAGAATCGCCGGACCTGGATGGCACCAGTATCGAAGTGCTGGAAGGGTTTTTCCTGCGGGTGCATCAGGAAGGCAAGCTGCTGATTCTGGCGCGACTCAAACATGAGGCGCTGAGCGCGTTGGCGGAACTGCCTGAAGTGCAGGCCAATGGTGTAATTCTCAGCGGGTTGAGCGTCGATGGCGCTGTGCAACGCGCTCAACTCAAGATGTAGTCGACCGGTTTCAACGCCGGCGGCAGCTCTTCACCGAGTTCCGCGAGAATATCGCGCTCGATGGTGCGTACCAGTGCATCGGTCGGCAAATCGTTTTCATCGCGGCCAAACGGATCTTCCAGCTCATCGGCAATCGCATCCAGGCCAAAAAATGTGTAGCTGACAATGGCGGTGAACAGCGGCGTCAACCAGCCCAGCGGCTCGGCCATGGCGAACGGCAGCAGGATGCAAAACAGATAAATCGTGCGGTGCAGCAACAGGGTGTAGGGGAAGGGCAGCGGCGTGGTCTTGATCCGCTCGCACACTGCTTGTGCCTGGGTGAGGCTGGTCAGGTGGTTGGCCAACAGCATGTAGCGCCATTCGCTCAGATCGCCGCGTTCATGCAAATCGGAACATTGCTGGCCAACCTGCTGCAGGATCCGTGCGCTGTAATCCGGTGTTTGCGCATCCGGTATCGGCATGACCCAGGCGCTGCTGGCCTCGGCTTCGCTTTCTCTGCGCAAGCGTGCGTTGAGCGCGTGGGCGAATCCACACAGGTTGAGCAATAACGGTTTGCGCTGAACGGACTCGCGAATGACGTGGGTTTCGCGAATCACCGAGCGAATGTGCACGATCACTTCGCCCCAGGCTTTGCGCGCTTCGTACCAACGGTCATAGCAGGCGTTGTTGCGAAAACTCATGAAGATCGACAGCGACAACCCCAGCAGCGTAAACGGCGTGGCGTTGACCTTGGTGAAATTGCTCGGGTGGAGGATTTCGATCAGCACGATGGCCGAAGCCAGCAGCGTGACCATCAGCGTGCGCAGGGCGATGCGTTTGGCAATCGAACCCTTGAGGGTGAAGAGAATGGCGAACTGATTGACCTTGGGTCTGACGATCATGCTGTGCGATCCCGGTTAAGCAGCGAAATGGCGGAAGTCGCAGCGGTCGGTCACCGACCTGTCCGGACAGTCGACGCTGCGGTCGTAACCATCGCTGATGACGCGCTTTGACATGACAGTCTCGACGCAGTGAAAGCTGCAATTAAAACGGCGGATCAGCGCAGGTTATAGGTAACTTTACAGGGCGTCCAATCACTGTTAGTGACCGGATGATTGATGCCGTTGATGATCAAATTGCTGGTTTTTGGAGTTTGCCGGTTAGTTGCTTTCAGTGTTTCTCCAGCAACACTTGTGTTGCTCTGTATACAGTCGATAAGGGCGATATAACCTAAGCGTTATTGGTTCTTTTGAGCGAACCCGCCGCTCCTCTAGCATGGGCTCATGGGGCGTTTATTGACTTTGGAGTTCATCCACTTGAGTGCTTGCCTGTCTGGCAACTAAGCACTTTTCTGCCTTCCGGATTATTAAAACTACAGCAGACATTGCCGTGCACTTGTTGCCGACTTTTTTATGGTCGGCAGGGCCGGGTATTAGCTGCGATAAAAGGAGCTGTTCCATGTATCACCGTTCTCGTTCATTACTCGCCGCTGCTGTAGTCACAGCAATCACACAACTTCCCGCGCAGGCCGAAGAAACTTCCGCCCGTGTCGACGACGACACACGGTTGGGTACCGTGCTGGTCACCGGCACCCGCGGAACTGCCCGCACGGTGCTGGATTCGCCGGTGCCGGTGGACGTGCTGACCGCCGAGGACCTCAAGTCGGCCGGTGCCAGCGGCGGCGAACTCGGTCAGGCGTTGCAGACGTTGCTGCCGTCATTCAGTTTTCCGCGTCAATCCAACTCCGGCGGCGCTGACCATGTGCGGGCGGCGCAGTTACGTGGCATGAGCCCCGATCAGGTGCTGGTGCTGGTCAACGGCAAGCGCCAGCACACCTCGGCGCTGGTCAATGACTCGTCGAAGATCGGCCGCGGCACGGCGCCGGTGGACTTCAACTCGATTCCCATCAGCGCGATCAAACGCATCGAGGTGCTGCGTGACGGTGCCGGTGCACAATACGGTTCCGATGCGATTGCCGGGGTGATCAATATCATTCTCGACGACGCCCCGGAGGGTGGCGAAATCTCCACCACTTACGGCGCCTACCACACCCATCAGGATGCCATCGGCAGGACCACCACCGACGGCCAGAACAGCATGACCACCGCCAAGGTCGGCACGCGCCTTGGCGAGGAGGGCGGGTTCATTCGCGGCGGCACTGAGTACAAGGATCGCGACCCGACCAACCGTGCCGGTTTCGATGGCTTCGCCGATACGCCGGGCCAGCGCAACTACGTCATGGGCGACGGCATCGCGCGGGACGTCAATGCCTGGTTCAACTCCGAATTGCCCCTGGCCGGTGGCAAGGCGTACTCGTTCGGCACCTACAACCAGCGCCACACCACCGGCGCCGAGTTCTACCGCTACCCATCCGAGCAGCCGCAGTTCTACCCCAACGGATTTCTGCCGCAGTCCCTCGGCGACAATCAGGACCTGTCCGCCACGGCCGGTTTCAAGGGCCTGATTGGCGATAACTGGGACTTCGACAGCAGCGTCACCCACGGCCGCAACCACTTTGATTCGGCCACTCGACGCACCCTCAACGTGAGCTTGGGCGCTGAGTCGCCAACGCGTTTTGACACGGGTGAATACGAACTGCGCCAGACCACCGCCAACCTCGATTTCACCCGCGAGCTGCGCCTGGCCGAGCGTTCGTTCGTGCTGGCCGTGGGCAGTGAATATCGCTACGAAAACTACCTGACCTACGCTGGCGACGAAGCCTCGTACATCGGCACCGGGGCCGACGGCGCCAACGGTTTGCGCCCGAGCGAAGAGGTGAATCTGGATCGCAATGTATTCGGCACGTATGCCGAGTTGTCCGGCGATCTGACTGACCGCTTTTTCGTCGACGCCGCCACGCGCTGGGAGCATTACGACGACGCCGGCAGCAAACTTACCGGCAAGCTCAGTGGCCGTTATCGCCTCACCGATCAATGGGCGCTGCGTGGTGCAGTCTCGAACAACTTCCGCGCGCCGTCCCTGGCACAGGTCGGCTTTCAGAGCACTACCAGTAACTTCGGAACGGGCGGCACACTCACGGACATTCGCGTGCTTTCCGTCAACGACCCGATTGCCCGCGCCCTCGGAGCCCAGAAGCTCGACCCGGAAACCTCGAAGAACTTCAGCCTCGGCCTGACTGCGCAACTGAGTGAACGCTTTGATGCGTCCCTCGACGTATTCCGCATCGACGTCAAGGATCGGGTGACCCTGTCCCAGCGCATCGGCAGTGATGCCCTGGAGCAGTACATCAACGACAACTTTGGTGTGGCCGGTGTGCACGACGTGAACTTCTTCACCAACGCCGCCGACACCCGCACCGACGGCGCCGAACTGGTGCTCAACTACCATCAGCCGTTGTACGAAGGGCTGCTGGGGTTGACCACGGCCTACACCTACAACCACACCAAAGTCACTAACACCAAGGGCACACCTTCGCAGCTCACCGCGCTGGGCATTGGCAGCGACGCGCTGGTGGGGGTGGAGGAGCGCAACACCCTGACCGACGCAGCACCCAAGGATCGCTTCATGATTTCCGCGAATTGGGCCAGTCAGCATTGGGGCCTGCTCGGGCGTCTGACGCGGCAGGGCGAGACCACGCGGGTCTTTGATTTCGGCGACTCCCAGCCGGAGCAAACCTATGGCGCGGTCTGGCAGCTGGATGCCGAGGTGCAATACAAATTCACGCCAAAATTCGACATTGCCGTGGGCGGCAACAACCTGACCGACAACTACCCGGAGCGCTCCAAGTCGGAAATCAACTACGGCGGCAACCTGCCGTATGACGTGCTGTCGCCGATCGGTACCAACGGCGCCTACTACTACGCTCGCGCCACCTACGGCTTCTAGCGCGGGGCCGGGGCGGCATCTGGCGGTTTTTCAGGCGCTGCTGATCACGCTTGGCATGGTGATCACCACCGACATCCTGAAAACCGCGCCGACCGTGGCGCTTAACGTCGGCCCCGAGCATTTCTACCTGGTGTGGGTGCTCGGTGGTGTGGCGTCGATGATCGGCGCGCTGTGTTTTGCCGAAATGGCCACGGCGTTTCCGCATCCTGGCGGCGACTATCACTTTCTGCGCACGGCGTATGGCGAGCGCATGGGGTTCCTGTTTGCCTGGTCGCGTTTTTCGGTGATGCACACGGGGTGGATTGCGTTGTCGGCGTTCATGTTTGCCGATTACTTCAATGCCGTGGTGCCATTGGGGCCGTACGGCTCGGGGCTGTTTGCCGGTGCGGTGATTGCGGCGCTGGTGCTGCTTAATCTCACCGGCAAACACATCGGCTTAATCACTCAGACGTTGCTGGTCGGGCTGCTCGCACTGGGCTTTTTGAGCATTGCCAGCGCCGGTGTTTTTTGGCGTGGCAAGGCATCGAGCCGCCCGCGCCGAGCAGCCCGGTTGTAGCAGAACACACCGGCATGGCCGGGTTCTCGGCGGCGATGATTTTCGTGTTTCTGGCGTTCGGCGGCTGGAGCGATGCCGCGACGTTATCGGCGGAAGTGCGCGACGGACGACGGGGCATTTTCATCGCCATGCTCGGTGCCCTGACCGTGTTGATGATCATCTACCTGGCGCTTAACTGGGCGTTCGTTCAAGGCCTGGGTTTTGCCGGGCTGGCAGCGAGCAACGCACCGGCGGTGGAGTTGTTGAACCGCGCATTCGGTGCTCCCGGCGTGGTACTGATTTTGCTGATGGTCGGCATTGCCGCCATCGCCACCATCAATTCGACGCTATTGGTCGGTGCCCGTACGACCTACGCCGCGGCCCGCGATGTGCCGCAATTGCGCAGCTTTGGTGATTGGGATGATCGTCACGGGGTGCCCCGCAAAGCATTGCTCGCCGAGGGCGCGGTGGCGTTACTGCTGGTGCTGTTCGGTAGCTTCACCCAAAGCGGCTTCAACACCATGGTCGAGTACCTGACCCCGGTGTATTGGCTGTTTCTGAGCCTGAGCAGCGTGGCATTGATCATCCTGCGCCGACGATTTCCCGACGTGCCGAGACCGGTCAAGGTGCCGTTGTATCCGCTGTTACCGTTGCTGTTTTTCGGGTTGTGCCTGTACATGCTGTATTCCAGCGTGACAGTGGTGGGCTATGGCGCGTTTTTGGGGATCGGGGTCTTGCTGGTTGGCGCTCTGGTCCTGGCTGGATTGAGTCGTTTAACGGCAAACCCTCACCCCAACCCTCTCCCAGGGGGAGAGGGGGCCGACCGAAGTGTGCTGCGTAGTCCATCGACCTGAACGAACGAGTCGATTATGGGCTCGGCAAAGCACGTTCAAGTCGGCGCAATTCCGCAATATTCCCCAATCAGTTATCTCACCCTCTCTGAGGGAGAGGGGGCTGACCGAAGTGTGCTGCGTAATCCATCGACCTGAACGAACGAGTCGATTATGGGCTCGGCAAAGCACGTTCAAATCGGCGTAACTCCGCAATAATCCCCAATCAGCCTCACTCTCACTGAGGGAGAGGGCGCCGACCGAAGTGTGCTGCGTAGTCCATCGACCTGAACGAACGAGTCGATTATGGATTCAGCAAAGCACGTTCAAGTCGGCGTAATTCCGCAATATTCCCCAATCAGTTACCTCACCCTCTTTGAGGGAGAAGGGGCTGACCGAAGTGTGCTGCGTAAAACATAGACCTGAACAAACGAGCCGATTATGGATTCGGCAAAGCACGTTCAAGTCGGCGTAACTCCGCAATAATCCCCAATCAGTTACCTCACCCTCTTTGAGGGAGAAGGGGCTCACCGAAGTGTGCAGCGTAAAACATAGACCTGAACGAACGAGCCGATTATGGATTCGGCAAAGCACGTTCTGTCGACGCTATTCCCCAATATCCCCCAATCAGTTATCTCACCCTCTCTGAGGGAGAGGGGGCTGACCGAAGTGTGCTGCGTAATCCATCGACCTGAACGAACGAGTCGATTATGGGCTCGGCAAAGCACGTTCAAATCGGCGTAACTCCGCAATAGTCCCCAATCAGTTACCTCACCCTATCTGAGGGAGAGGGGGCTGACCGAAGTGTGCTGCGTAATCCATCGACCTGAACGAACGAGCCGATTATGGATTCGGCAAAGCACGTTCTGTCGACGCTATTCCCCAATATCCCCCAATCAGTTATCTCACCCTCTCTGAGGGAGAGGGGGCTGACCGAAGTGTGCTGCGTAATCCATCGACCTGAGCGAACGAGCCGATTATGGATTCGGCAAAGCACGTTCAAGTCGGCGCAATTCCGCAATATCCCCCAATCAGTTCCTTCTCCCTCTGGGAGAGGGTTAGGGTGAGGGCTCTTAAAACGACACCTCCGCCGGTTGCGACAGACGCAGGACGGAGAGGTCGCCGGTAATACGTTTGTACGCGAGTCGAATCGCCTCGATGTTGCCCGCATTCTTGGGGCTGTTCTCATGCAGGATCACAATGACTTTGGTGCTCAAGCGCTCAGGCTCCTTCGCGCCATGATCGCTCCACTGCCCGTAAGCATCGAGCACCGTGAAACCATCGGGAAACCGCGACGTGACTTCCTTGTCGAGAAACTCGCGCCAGCGTGCCGGGCTGACCGCGCCTTCCTTGCCATCAATCGATCCCACCGAGAAGTACAGCTCGGTGCGCAGCCATTGCGCCTGCGCCGGGCGCGAGGCATCGCCTTGCAATGTTGAACTGACGGGATCATGAGTGTGAACGGACGCAGGAGGAGGGCTGGCACAACCGGCGAGGGCGAGGAACAGGGTTACCGTTAACAGACTTTTTTGCATGTAACGTCCTTATACAAAGTGATTGCAGATGCAGCCGATTGTAGAGGTAGAGGCTAATAGCAATAAAAGATTAAAAAATGGTGCATTAGTTGAATTATGGAATAAGAAACACATAAAAAATAAACAACCATTCACCGTAGGAGCAAGGCTTGCCCGCGAAGGCGTCAGTCCAGTCAAACACATGGTTGACTGAATCGGCGCCTTCGCGGGCAAGCCTTGCTCCTACGCTATTTGGCACTCGATGAGGGGCTAAGTTGTCGCCGTTGGATTGGCTAACGCAATCCCCGCCGCGCCCAGGCGTTTGAGGATCTCGAACAACAGATCACTTTTGGTCCCCCCGACAATCCGTGGGCTGCTAACGTAGCCCGTCACCGTCAAGGTAATCCCGTCCGGCGACAGCTTGCTGAAGCGCACAAACGGCGCCGGTTTGTCGAGGACGGTCTCGTTCTCGCGGTAGGTGCCCAGCAACAGTTCCTTGACCTCCTCAGGATCAATATCCAGCGGGAACATCAACTCGAGCGACGCCACCCCTTGAGCGCTGCCGCCGAGGGTGACGTTGCGCAGGTTCTGCGAGATCAGTTGCGAGTTCGGCACGATCACGATCGAGCGGTCGCTGAGCTGGATTTCCGTGGCGCGCACGTTGATCCGGCGGATGTCACCCTCGACGCCGCTGATGCTGATCAAGTCGCCGACCTTCACTGGTCGCTCAGTCAGCAGAATCAGGCCCGAGACGAAGTTCTTGACGATCTCCTGCAAACCAAAACCGATCCCCACCGACAGCGCACTGACGATCCACGCCAGGTTGGTCCACTGCACGCCCAGCGACGACAGCGTCAGCAGAATCACAACCGCGTAGCCGAGGTTGGAAAACAGCGTGCTCAGCGACGCGCACATGCCCGGGTCCATGTCGGTTTTCGGCAGGAACTCATTGTCGAGCCAGCGGCTCAGAGCGCGGATCAGCCAGATCCCGATCAACAGCGCCAGCACCGCGTTGAGCAAATGCGCCGGGACGATGTTGAATTTGCGCAACCCGGCACCACCGAGGATTGCCATGATGTTGGTCGCCAGTTGCCCGAGCGTGGTGCCGATGCCACCGACGAACAACGCGATCACCGCGAGCAACAACAGGGCGGCGCGACTGAAACCGGACAGCAGAATCGAGAACTGATCGAGCCGTCGATCTTCAACTCCCAACAACTGCTTGAGTGCTTTGCCGCTCGCATGTTTGGGCGAAAACGCATGCTCGCAGCCGTCCTTCACCACCTGGATCAGCAGATAGAATCCCGACAGCACGATGTACGCCCACACCATTTCATAGGTGATGAACCGCGCCAGCGACACGTAACCCGTGAGCAGTGCCAACGCCGCCACCAACATCGACAAACTGGCGACGGTGTAAACCACCCCGGCGAAGGTACTGCCCGCTGCCGCCGCGTCATTGGCGGCGATCATCGCCTTGCGCACCTTACCGACGCGCAACAGCATCGTCAGCACAATCGCCAGCACCACAATGGCAATGACGCCGCGTCCGGCCAGCACAATCTGACTGCTCATGCCCGTGGCATTGCTGACCTGTACCAGCGTCACCAACAACAGCAAGGTGCAGGACAGAATGCGTGGAAACGGCTTCAACGCTTGCGCCACCGGATCGGCAATGGCCGGCAACCGCCACGACGGATGTTGAGTCGACAGCAACGCACGACTCAGTCCGGTGATCAGCACGCACGCATAGACGACCTTCTCGAACTCCTCGGAAAACGTCGACAACACTGGCGTCAACGGCGCGTGACGGGTAAGGGCGTAGAACAGCACATGCAGGGCGAGGGCGGTGGTCGCGATTGTCGCCAGAGCCGAGGCAAACGCCAGCGCACTGCGGCGCAAACGGCCTTCAGGCATACGATGAATGCAAATCCACGTCAGCCCACGCTCGGCCAACCGCCGCCCGACCGTCCAGATAACCAGCGCCAGCAGCACCAGCACTACCGTGTAAAAATGCTGCCCCGGCGCCCACACCGTGGCCCAGGTTTCACCGATCTGCTCGATGAAAAACTGCAAGCGCTTGCGATCATCCGGCGAAGGGCTGACCAATGGCGACCAGAAGTCCGGGCTGAGCACACTGTCGGTGCCCAAGGTCAGTTCGCTCTCCAATAATGTGCGGCGAATACCGGCGATCTGCGTGATCAGATCCGCCGCGCTCTGCTTCAACGCCGCGAGACTCTTCAGTGTGCCATCGACCTTGTTTTTCTGCTCCGTCAGCGCCGCTCGCTGCGCGACGATATCCGCCTGCTCGGCCGCTATGTCCGTATCTGGCGCCGCGCCCAACACGCTCAATTGCACAGTCAATTGCGCCTGCTGCGGTAACAACGCTGCCGACAACTTATCGACGTCCAGAATAAATGCCTGCACCCGATCCTGCGGGCCTTCGAGCTGGTTGTAATTGTTCGCGGAGGAGATTTGCTGTTTGAGCCCGTCGAGGCGTTGTTGCAGGGCCTGCAAGTCACTTTGCGAGATCACCGGGAGCGGGGCGGCAGCGGTCGCGGCAGGCGCCGGCAGATCAGCGGCCCATAGCGATGGACTGCCGCTGGCGAGCAGCATGAATACGATAAGAAACAACGACTTCAAGGTGTTGCGCATGGGGCAGGCCGACTCTCGATTAACACACAATCTAAGAGGTTAGGTGATCAGGCCCGATGGGGCGGAAAAGTTTCACGGCAGGTACGGAATGAGCAATGGCGGCAAAAGCTGCCAAAGTGTTCTATATCAGCCAGAGCCTGGGCTCAACGGTGGTGTCGCGTTTGTAGACTAAACCGGCGTAATGGCTGTCGTTTGTCTGTGCGGCACTCGTCTGGCCAATGATTGGGAGGACCTATCAGCATGGATTACCTGATTCGCACCGCGACACCGGCAGATGCTTCGGCGATCAGCCGGACCATCATCCATACCCTTCGCGAGTCCAACGCGCTGGACTACTCATCCGACATCATTGATCAGGTGGAGCAAAGTTTCTCACCGCGAGCGGTTCTGGACTTGTTGGCCCGGCGTCAGGTCTTCGTGACTACGCTCGACGGTCATATCGTCGCAACAGCGAGCCTTGATCACGACGTTGTTCGCAGCGTGTTTGTCGATCCCCGTCATCAAGGGCTGGCTGTCGGCAGACATCTCATGGAGCAGCTTCAAACAGTCGCCCTGAGCGCAGGTATCGACCTGCTACGCGTGCCCTCGTCGATTACCGCCGAAGGCTTCTACGCAGCGCTGGGCTTCAAGAAAGTCCGGGATGAATACCATCAGGCGGAGCGCACGATCATCATGGCGAAGGCGCTGGGGCGAGAGCAGATCCATCCTGTGAGTTCGTGAAGTGATGGGGGCGGAAAGTTTCAGGGCAGAAGATGGATCAGTTGCGGTTGCAGAACATCAGCGCCCACGTCGAGCAAAGCGAGGGTGACCGGGAGTTTGAAACGACGGCGCCCAGCGCTGCCCGGGTTCAGGTAAAGCCGATCACCACGCCATTCGATCAAGGGCTTGTGGGAATGGCCGGTGATGATCAGTCGTGTGTGGCTGTCGAGGAGGGCGGGGACGTCTGCGATGTCGTGAATTAGAAGGGTTGGCCAGCCATTCAGGTTCAGAGTGAGGTGGTCGGGGATATCGGCGGCCCACGGCAGATCCAGGTCGTTATTGCCGCGAACGGCGTGGACCGGGGCGATTTGCGCCAATTGGCTGAGGATCTCGGGACTGCCGATGTCGCCGGCGTGGAGGATGAGCTCAACGCCCTGGATCGCGGTGAGCGCCTCGGGGCGGAGGAGTCCGTGGGTGTCGGAGATGATGGCGGTTTTCATCGGGGAGAGATTAGCAGGTTGGCCGGGAGGGCAGTGTTCAGCTCGCGGGCATCAACGTTGATGAGGGATATCGTCGGTATACTCCTCGATCAGAAAACCCGGGATGCCGCTTCCCTTGTTGATCTTTGGAAGGAACTTGCAATGCCTGCAGGCAAACGTGAACTGGCGCGGTTGGAGCGCCTGCTGATCACCACGCTGACCGAAGCGTGTGAAACAGCAAAAGGTGAAATCAAAGGCTTTACCTGGCTTACCCACATGGGTGACCTGAATGCAGTGGCTCAAACCCTGAAAGTAATCTGGGTGTTTGAAACGCTGGCCGACAGACAGCTCGCCCAAATTGAGGCGAAAGTGCGGATCTTTGAGCTGACGGCTATCGCGTTGAACGAGGCTGGTATCGAGTTGGAGCTTAACGATCGCAATGTCCGCTTCGACTCGGAGCAAGAGTGCCGGAGCAGCCATAGTGGCGATTGGCAGAAGCGGCTGGCGTAGGGCTAGGTGCTGGCATTCGGCGGCGAAAGCGTCGAAGTCAGTCATTCATCTCCGAACGACGCACTCACGTCAAAACGCAGCAAAAGAATTTGAACCGCTCCCGGGCACGCTCACCTAATGATTAGCCCATGGATAATTCCACAGGCGATCTGCCAATACCGGCATGCTCCGAGAGGTGGTCAACGTGGCTAAAGACGACAAGAAAAGCAAAGGTGAAGCTTCCAAAGCCAGTAAGGAACTGAAAGACAAGAAGTCATCACCGACGAAGAAGGCTGCGGCGGCTTCGGCTCTTTCGAAATCCTCCGACAAGGATAAGAAAGACAAGAAGAAAGACGCCGAACCGAAGAAGTCTGCTAAGAAAGCTGATAGCAAGCCCGAAAAGGCCAAGAAATCCGAGAAATCAGAGAAGGCCGAAAAGCCGGCGAAGAAGAAAAAGTAGTCTCTGCTGCCTGCCAGGGCTTTGCGCCCTGGCTACTTCAGGTTGTGGTTTGAGCGCGGATGTCATTCAAACGATATATCGCGTTTGCTGGGCCACTTCCAACCCATGGCGAGCGCTCTGAAGAGCGTCCGCCGAGGCCGTTAGAAGTCAATTCGGCATCAGCACCGTATCGATGACATGAATCACGCCGTTGGACTGCATGACGTCAGCGATAGTGATTGCAGCCTGCCTCCGTTGGCGTCCTCCAGCCACAACTTGGCATCGTGCAACATGACGGTCACCGATTCGCCCTGAACGGTTTTCAGCATCACTTCGCCGCTGTGCACTTTCGCGTCATCCATCAACTGCTTGGGCGGTGTGGGTGCCGGCGACAACGTGGTAGGTCAGGATCTTCGTCAGGTCTGCCTTGTGTTCCGGTTTTACCAGCGTATCGACAGTCCCGGCGGGCAGTTTGGCGAAGGCCTTATTGGTAGGGGCGAAGGGTAAATGGGCCTTTACTGTTGAGCATATCAACCAGTCCGGCAACCTTGATTGCGGCAACGAGCGTCTTGTGATCCTTAGAGTTGACGGCGTTTTCGACGATGGTTTACGTCGGATAGATGGCGGCACTACCGACCATCACTGTATCGGCGGCGAAACGAGTCCAGCGCCAAGGCTCGGCACTGTGAGGCAGGTAAGGGCAATGCGTTTGATGAACGTGTCTATGATGCACCTCCTGAACTCTTCGACCCTCGAGTGAGGGTGATGAATTTACGGAGCAGGTGCGGGGATGGATGCAGTGAAGCGGAAAAGTTTCTATAAGAGAGCTGTCTTGGAGGGGAAAAGGCGTTTGTGAATGGCCGCTATCGGCCAGAAGCGGGCGTGCGATACGCTCTATTTTTGATAGATTTGACCATAGGTAGCATCGCTAGGTGAGTTGACCCCTTGTAACCAAGGGGCCGTTTGAGTCAGCCCTTCTGACAGGGCGTTGCAATCCCGACTCTCGGAAACAAGAGCATTGTCTATCGAGCGTTGGGACCCGAGGTGATAGCCCTCAGGACTTTCCAGCTTCCGGTGCCGACACCGGCCCTGTTCGGCGAGCGGTTTGTGTAGACGTGATAACCAAGGGTCTTTCTTCCTGCGAAGTGATTACAGGTATCTAGGTATCCACCTTGAGAATTGTTGTATTCGTTCCGGAGGCTGACCGGGTCCCCGATATGGATCTGTGAGCCGACAGCACCGTATATGACGACCCAATCGAGAGTTTTTTGGCCGGTTTTTTCAACGCCGCGGTTCGCTTTTTCCGCAGTAGAGACATTGTAAAGCTCAGGTGCAGCGGCGTGATTGTTCGTGTCGAGGTAGCCGCCACCGTTTTTGTCGCTGTATCCCGGGCCGTCTCCGTACAGATTCAATAGCCTGATGGTATCCCCGGAGCGCACCCTGTCACCGTCTGGCTTACCCGTTGCGGATCCGATCAACCAGGTGTCGATGGGGCCTTCTTTTTCAGGTGATAGAACGGACACAACATTGTACTTGGCACCCACCTCTTTGGAACTGTCATACACAGAGAGATAGCCGCCGTTCCAATTGGCATAACCGTTGAGAAAGCGGACTTTGTCGCCATATTTGAGCACATCGGCTGTCGGCTCGGTGTTGATCGTTTTCTTCTCGACGCTGACGTTGAATGAGCCGCTGTTGTTCCCGTAATCGCCCGCCAGATCATTGATGAGAAAGGTGAGCTCTCCGTCGGTCGGTACTGTCCAGCGGAACACTCCGTTATTGATCGGGGTGAGATAGTCATCACCGATTTTCATCAGGAGCGCACCGACAAGTCCATCCGGATAGACCAACCCGGCAGGCTTGTACGAACCAACGAGACTCTCATCCCCTTGAGGACCGTAGGCCCTTCCTGAGCCACGTTCTACCCATCCCGAGCCGATAATCGTAATCACGTCTCCCTTCTTGACCTTGAAACCTGTCTTTGTGCCGCTCTCCAGCTTTGCATCGACTGTGCCGGACCAGATATCGGATTGAGACATTGTGAAGCTCCTTTTTCATAGTGATTTCCCTGGCGTTCGCCGGGAGAAAACAACGTTTCGCGTTGTGACCTGCGTACTCACTATAGAAAGCGGGGGAAGGCTTTCAAAAAATCAGGACGTATTTGTAATATTTAAAGTCCCTGAAAACTGGGGCGAAGCGAAGGAAATCGGTGATAGTGCACAAGCAGAGGAGAAAGGACTGTTTAGGCATAAATGGAAATTTCGAATGGCATTTGGAAATGCGGTCGCTTGCAGTTGGCATTCACTATCGGGAGAAAACGTAACCATGCTGAATGTCTGCTTCTGGCCGAAAACAGCCATTAACAAGCATTCAAAATCTAATCGTTCAGTGGCGACGGCCAAATCGCCACTGGACGGTATGGACCTACTCTGTAATTTCAACCCTGTCCAAAGCCCGATTCACCGCCAACTCCCCAAGCATCACAACCTGCGCAATACCCAGCAATGTCTTGCGAATCGGTCCATCCACCAACCCCGCGACATCCCCCAGCATAATGGAGGCCGAGGCCAGCGATTCGCAGGCGTTGACCAGCAATGACTCGGTATCTGTTTCCGGATTAACCAGAAACATCGTGCTCGCTTGATACGGCGCAGCCATGATCGTGTCAGCGGGATTGAGATAGTGATCGAGTGCGCGTTCAGCCGCGTCGTGCATTTTTCTGGAATCGAGTGATTCGTACGGAGAGGCCGGATCTGTGTCCGGAGGATTAGGTGTTGCCTTGAACATGATCTTCTTTTTCCTGAGTGATGCCGCCACTCCTTGCTACTAACAAGGGGGTGGCGGCTGTACGCAGGTTAGTAGACCGGGGAAAAGAAGAAAGCCGGCGCGCCCAAGGACGCCCTGCGCACAGCCACCATCAAGTACAGGCATGGAAATACCTGTTTGACAGTCACTTGTGCATCTTCTAATACCGCGGGCTACTAAACCCGATCACTGACCATCAGTGATGCGGACAAAGTTACCGAGCAGCCCCCAGACGCACAAGCCGGCGGATTCTGGCGTAGTTGTAGGCAAAGGCGCAAGACGATGTAGCCTTTCGGACGTAACGTCAGGTGTCCTTAAACACAACGCAAAAAATGTTAAACAATGACGGTCGTCAGCGATGCGACCGCACCGACGCTGACGTGCAACTCAAGCGCAGCCGCCGCCAGACTGCCCAAGCGTGCGGCGCTCTCGAACACTTTGAAATTAGGGAGAGATGCCATTTCATCTAAGTAAGGACAGCGCATCGAACCGCGATTTTTGATCACCGGAACGCATTACGTAGTTGGGTGATCACTTCTTCGACCGACAGCCCCGGCGTCTCTGGAGGTGTCGGGTTTTCCCCAAACTCTCTCCAGATAAACAGCGTCAGCTCGGCACCGTCAGTCGCCGCGAGGGCGTTTTCAGCGTATGCAAAATTTGCCAGTTGCCGATAGCGCTCGTCCTTCCAGAACAAGTCTTCGACCCAGTGATAGACCGGCATGAAATGGAAGTGAATGGGCCAGCCCGGTTGATGACCAAAGCGGCCAATGTAGAGATGCCTGGGGCTCAATAGCTGCTCCATGAGCTGCTGGGTCCTGGCGAGCAGGCCACCCATTTCAGCCAAGGCTTCAGTCGATAAGTCAGCCAATGAAGATGTTTCGAGCTTGGAACCAAGCATCAGATACCCGGGGAGGGCGCTCGCTTGATGGTGGTTGATAACCCAGTGGTCGGTTTCATGAACAATAAACTGCGGGGCAATTTCCATCTGCCGTTTGTCCTGATGAAGTGGATGCGGCAGAGTAGCAAAGCTTGTTTGGCAAAGCTGAGAATGACAGCGTGTGACCTCAGCCATTGACGCTGCACAGCCATGGATAATGAAAGGCGCCGTATGAACCACGAAGCGCAGCTAAAGGCTCTGCTCGCTCAAGATCGGGTGCGGATGCAGGTTCTGCAGATGGTACGTGGCCTTGATTTGCCAGACTGCTGGGTCTCGGCAGGTTTTGTGCGAAGTCTGGTCTGGGATCACCTTCATCAGCGCAAGGTTTCAACGTTGCCCGAGGATATCGATGTCATCTGGTTCGACGCGGCGCGTGTTGGCAAGGAAGCGGATTCAGCATTGGAAGGCGAGTTGTCGCGACTTTGTAGCGGAGTGAACTGGTCGGTGAAGAATCAGGCACGCATGCATCAGCGCAACGCCGATGCGGCCTATCAATCGGCTACCGATGCGATGATCTATTGGCCGGAAACCGCCACGGCGGTGGGCGTCAGGCTGGGTCGTAACGACGAAATAGAAGTGTCGGCACCGCTGGGTCTGGAGGATCTGTTCTCGTTGGTGGTACGGCCAACCGAGCGATTCAGCACTGAAAAATACGCGCTGTTCCTTGACCGGGTTCAATCCAAGAGATGGCATGAAATCTGGCCGGAGTTGATCTTCTACACGCGTTGACCGCAACGATTCAGTACCGATGTCTGCATTGGCGCAGGACGTTTTAGCCTTCATGGCGTTACGCGCTGTGTACTTCAAACACCAACCGAAAATCCTTAAACAATTACTTCAAGTCGTGTGTCGACACCCACCACCTCCGGGGGCATTTCGTTGATCAGCACAACGGCATCATCCCCACGGTTCAGATAGATCAAGTAGTCGCCGGTCTCGAACGTGATTTTGAAAGCGACCAGCCGGCTGTGCTGATCCGGCCACTTGTCGATAACGCCTTGAACCTGTGTGATGAGCTTGCCTGCCACTGCGAGGCTGGATAATTCGGCCAGCAAATTTTCCCGCCGCCACGAACACTCGCCATCTTCTTCAATGCGAAAAGATGCCGGCAATTGCAGCTCCGCTTGATCGGCACCGACGCTTTCGCCATCACTGAGCAGGTACATCGCAAGGGTTTGATCTTCGCCAAACTGCCACAGCAGTGAACCAACATCTTGCGAGTTCGGTTCACCGTTGAAGTAATACTGGTCGTGCATCAGCGCGCGAAGTGTCTGGCCGACCAGTAAACGCGCATGGCCTAAATCCACGGCCATCCTCTCGTGAAAGACGATATAGCGGTTCATCACTTAGCATTACCTCTGGATGCGGTGTCAGCAGGCTGCGGAGTTTAACCGAACAGCGCATTCCTCAGAGGAATGCAGCGCATAAAATTAATGAATTTTTCTTAACGCTATCCACGGCGTAAGTTGCTCGCATAACGAGGAGCAACGCCATGCAATCGACCTCTGCAAAAAAATTCGACACCGCCCGCGCCAACGAATACGCCCAGCAAAGTCGCATCGCCCTGGCCGGTTATGACGCTTGTCACGATCTGGCCGCGTGCATGTTGGCCGCCAGCCTCGGCCAGTCTCGATCGGCCAAGGTGCTGGTGGTTGGCGCGGGCGGTACGGCGCAGGAGATCATTGCGATGGGCGCGCTGGAGCCGGGTTGGACGTTCACCGCAGTCGATCCTTCCGCGCCCATGTTGGAGGCCGCGACGCAGCAATTACAGGCTAACGATCTGTTACACAGAACTCAGGTGCATCTGGGACAGGTCGAGGATCTGCCAGAGGATGAATCCTTTGATGCAGCGACTTTGATCGGTGTGCTCCATCACCTGCCGGGCGATGCTGCCAAGCAACAAATCCTGCGTGCGGTTCAGGCTCGGCTTAAGCCGGGCGCGCCATTGATTGTGGCGGGCAATCATTACGCCTACGCCAGCCAACCATTGTTGCTAGAGGCCTGGGCGCAGCGCTGGCGGCAGCAGGGCGCGAGTGCGCAGGAGGTGCAAGCCAAGCTGGGGAAGATTCTGCAGGGCGCCGATCCTCCGCACTCCGAGGCGGCGGTTCAGCAGTTGCTGGATGACACCGGGTTTGGTCAGGCGACACGGTTTTTCAGTAGTCTTTTCTGGGGCGCCTGGCTGACGTGTAAGGCGGTCTGAGCGCGGCCCTACGAGGTTCTACGGCTGATCTATAGTCACTCGGTCGGCCAGCGGATTCGGCCATTGCGACTCGCCAGGAGTGCACGACGTGATCACTCGATTGCAAGTTCTCAAGCTGATCCAGATCGGCCTCGCGTTGCCTGCCTACACTGTGCCCGCCAGCGCGACGATCGGCTTTATCCTCTGCTATGTACTCGGCTTGCTGACGGGGCTGCTGACTTCGCAAACGCTGGCGGGTGCCGAGTGGGGCTTGCTGCTGCTGGTTGCGTCGCTGTATTCACAATGGGCGTGCTGGAGCATTTTTGCTGACGGGCTGGAAGACATTCCTGCGGTGCGTCATCTGCCATGGACAGTGTTCGGACTGATGCTGACGCTGTTGATGGGGATGATGGCCTGGGTGATATTTCGTACGGGTCTGTTCGGGTTTTTGTGCGGTTCGCAGGGGATGGTGGCCTGCGTTCTGTTAGTGATCAATCTGCTGCGCAGGAGGGCGGCGGACAACAGGCATTTGCGCGTTTGAGGGGCGTGGGATTACAAGATCAAAAGATCGCAGCCTTCGGCAGCTCCTACAGGTATTCGCACTCCAAATTTAGGAGCTGCCGAAGGCTGCGATCTTTTAAAATTTAAACACGCTGTTCGACGACATACCGACTCGGTACTTCCCCCAGTGTTTGCTTGAACACCGTAGCAAACGCGCTAGAACTGCTATACCCCAACGCCATCGCAACTTGAGTGACCGAATGACCTTTGCCCAGCATCACCACCGCTGCGAGCAGACATGCCTGTTGTCGCCATTCGATAAAGCTGATCCCAGTGTGCAGTCGAAAATGCCGGGTAAAGGTACGTCGACTCATTCCCGCACGTTCGGCCATGTCATCGATACCCACCTCCAGCGAAGGCTGATTCAGAAACTCGCGACACACCAACGCCAGACGCGGCTCCGTCGGCAGCGGCGCATTGAGCGACAGCGCGGGCATCGCGGCGATTTCGTGCAGCAGCAAACTCATCAAATGACCGTCGCGCCCTTGAGTGGAATACCGCGCGGGAACGTCGATGGCTTTCATCAGCAGATGCTGCAGCAACGGTGACACTTCCAAGACCTGACATTGCGCCGACAGCCCAAGTTTTTTCGCCGCTTGTTTACGGATGTAGGTGTTGTGCAGGGTGACCGGCCCACGCATCTGCATGGAGTGAGGAAGTTGCGCGGGCACCCAAATACCGCGCTGGGGCGGAACGACCCAGTTGCCGTCATCGGTGAATACCGTGATGACGCCACTGGCGGCATAGGCGAACTGACCCCGCTGATGATCGTGCAGCGGGAACAACGTGCCGTCCGCGTAATCAACGGCGGTCACGACCGCATCGCGTGCTGTGTTCTGGTAAGGATGACCGGTCATTGTTCGCATGGCCCGATTCTAATGAAAAATGGCCTGTGACTGAAAGCGGGCCATCACGATTACTTGCATATTTGTCTCGATACGAGCACTTTCGCTCGGCGTCGGGAACGATTGATCATGCAAAAGAAACACCTTCTACTCGCGATCCTGGTCACCGCGGTGTGGGGATTGAATTTCCCCGTGACCAAGCTGGGCCTGGCGGACATCGATCCGTTGTTGCTCACCGCGTTGCGCTTCGCGCTGGCTGCTTTGCCCTGGGTGTTTTTCGTGGAGCGCCCACGGGTAGCGTTTCGATGGCTGGCTGCTTACGGGATAATATTTGGCGTTGCAATGTGGGCGTTGATCAATCAGGGCATCGCGTGGGGAGTGCCGCCTGGCACGGCGTCACTGCTGATCCAGTGCAGCGCATTTTTTACCTTGGGCTGGGGCGTGATTTTTTCGGCGAGCGCCTCGGGCGGCCACAATTGATCGGCGCGCTGTTGGCTGCCGCCGGGTTGCTGGGCATCGTATTGTGCAGCCCGGGTGATGCGTCGAGGGCAGGGCTGGCGTTGGTGATTGGCAGCGCAATGGCCTGGAGCGTCGGCAACGTCATCATCAAAGTGTCGAAGGTGCGCGAGATCTTCGCGTTCGTGGTGTGGGCCAGCCTGTTTCCGCCCATCCCACTGATGCTGCTGACATGGTCACTGCACGGCTCGGCGCCCTTCATTGCGCTGCCTGCGCAACTCAATGCGATGACCCTGTTTTCACTCGCGTTCCAGGTGTATGCCGCCACGCACTTCAGTTACTGGGGCTGGAACCTGCTGCTGCGCGAATACCCGATCTCGCGCGTGGCACCGCTGTCGCTGCTGATACCGGTGTTTGGCATCTTCAGTTCGATGGTTATCCTTGGCCAACATCCGAGCCCTGCGGATTGGGGATTGATCCTGTTGGTGCTGGTGGCGATCGTATTGGGTTCAGGGTATTTGCAAGGCATGTTGGCCCGTCGTCGAGCGCGAATCGCCTGATCATCATCGGCGGATCGATTTGTCAGGGGGAATATCGGATATCCTGCCGACCTCGAAACAGATGTGTATTCATGGAGGAAACGGTGCGAATTTTCATCACAGGTGCTTCGTGTGCGGGGGTGACCACGTTGGGTCAAAACCTCGCCCGTCTGCTCGACGTACGACACGTCGACGTCGACGATTTCTTCTGGATGCCCACCAATCCTCCGTTCACCACCAAACGGCCTGTCGGTGAGCGTGTGTCGATGATCCAGGAAAACCTCGGTGACAACGATTGGCTGCTGACCGGTTCTTGTATGGGCTGGGGAGAGGCGCTAATCACTGCGGTTGATCTGATTGTGTTCGTGGTGACACCCACGCCCGTACGCCTTGAACGCCTGGCTGCCCGCGAAAAGGCGCGCTTCGGTGATCGGATTGCACCCGGCGGTGACATGCATGAGATCCATGTGGCCTTCCGCGAATGGGCTTCGCAGTATGACGATCCAGACTTTTCAGGCCGCAACCGAGCGTGGCATGAGGCGTGGATTGCGCAGCAACGGGCTGCGGTATTGCGGATTGACGGGGAGGGCGCTGCTGAAAAGATTGCTGCGGATGTCATTCATGCGTTGGCGCAGATAACACGATAACTGGAGCCGTGACGGATGTAGGGCGAGGCGGTCTTACGCCTACTGGCAAAAAATGTCAGTAGGCTCGGGCTAGCCACGTTTGAAACGCTTGAATACGCGAATTGCAACGAACCCTGCCCATTGGCCGCAATCAACCAGCAGACGCTTCATAAAACGGACGCACTGGCCAGCGCGGTAGCGCACAGCCCGTAGGATAAGACGTCTGTCAACTGCGGGGCGCGCTTCAATCAGGCATAGCTTGGTGGTGGATAGGGCCACTTTTGCGCCGATCGCTAAAGCAACAGCCAGGAAATACAGCCAACGATGATTCTTGGCTTTTTCATGTTGGCTTACCAACGCCGACAACTGCTTCAAGTATGGTTTGGCGGCGGCAAGCCGGGGATGATGCACTCGCTGGCCAAGGCGACTGTGTGGCTGCCGATACCCTCGTCCACAATACCCGGCGGACCATCAGGTCTGGCCGAGCAATAGTGGTAAGGCACGTACTCACACGTGCTAGACAGCGGCGATGACCGTGAGATATCACTGGAAAAGTACTTCACAGGACACAATCGTTGATTGTATTCGGCGATCTCTTTGCGAATGGCGTAAACATCATCATCGCTCACGGTTCGGCGATTCGCGGCGTAAAAACCTCTGGAGTCATCTGGCGCGAATTCAATGAAGTAGCCGGCTTCGCCTTCCTTGATGTGAGTGAAAGTCCACTGCGAATCGCGGCTCCACTGGCACGACCTCAGGTCATCCAGGCCATTGGTCTTACAGTAATCGTCGTAGCGCCTGATTTGGCTCAACAAGTAACCGCTGGCGTCTTGGACGTTCACCGTTGCCCCCTTCAGCAATGCGGTGTCTTCGTTGGCGCCGTTGTCCGCCACGAAAAATACCGCTGCAACCAAAGCCAGAGGAAACCAGAAGTGATCGTAGATCTGGCGGAAGCGTTCAGTGAGGTTGAGGTTGTCGTACAGGAGAACCATGACGCCCCATCCAGTGATAGCGCACAGCATCAAAAGGGGAATTAGCCCGACCTCGCTGCCCAGCTTACCCACTCCATTGATTGCGTAACGAGTGGGCAGGTAATTGATGATTGGGAATAGGCCAAGGCAGTTCAATACACCCGGCAGGATCAGGAGTGCGAAGAAGCAGAACAGGCCACGTTTCTTGCCCACCGTATAGGCCGCTGCCGACAGTAAGGGAATCAGCAGCAGTGCCAGCATCACCAGAAAGCCCAGCGTGATCACCATGGCTTGATCGGGCGACCAGTAGCTTGCTATGACCTTTCCCGCTTCATCACGCTCGGTGAAGCTCGATGACACAGCGCCCAAGCCTTCCAGATTTTGGTGCAGATTGTAGGCGGCGCCATGGAGGAATTTTGAATAAGGGTGGAAGAAACTCGCGACGGAAAATGACATTAATCTGAATCCTTGATTTCCTGGGTCATTCCTTGGTTAAAAACGCTCTGAATGTGAAACACCGATCCTGCTGAAATGTGTCGATCAGCGACACCAGCCACGTTATCGACGGACCACCAAGTGCACAAGCCAGCGGATTCTGGCGGAGTTGTAGGCAAAGTCGCAAGGTGTTGTGGCTTATATGGCATGGGACGACGTGATGTTTAAACACCAGTCCAGAAACGGTTAAACATCGGGCGAATGCTTCAGCGAAGTTGCTCATCGAGAGCCAATGCTGCAAGCCTTGCCGCAACATTTGCAGGCCGTGGCTAACCTGTAGAACGGTTTGAATGGAAGCTGTTGGTGTTATCCTTCCGCCGCTGCGCGTGACAAGGATCCGACTCGTCGGCGCGGAGTTTTTTTGTCCTGCAGTTCGGCAAAGTTTCAGGACGGGATTTTCAAGGAAGAGCAAGGATGATTCATGAGCGAAAAGGCAAGCGCCCCCAACCCTGAGATACCCAAACGCACCCCGGATAATTGCGGCCGCGACGGCTCTGCCGGCAGGCGCATCAAAGTCGTCATGACGCGCTCCATGAGATCGTTGGGTCGTGTGCTGTGGGGAACTTTTACCTACCTGGTTGGAGTTTTGATTAAACTCGTGCTGGGTGTCGCGGCGATTGTGACTGTCCTCTTGGTTGTTCTCTACGCAACTGCTGATTCGACAAGCTCCGATATGGTGCCTCGGCTAAATGCGTTGGTTGCCACTGCCAATGATTATAAGGTTGTTTATTTCCAGGATCAGGACTGGTGTGAAGCGTTGCTTGTCGATACGGGTAACTATGCCAGCTCGCCTGCCTCGACCTGCGGTGATGGCGACAATGCCAAACCCTTCGATGGTCGCGGAAACGAGATTTTTGCCAAGGTCAGAGCGGCTGCAAAAAGGCTGGAATAACCCCAATCAGAATCAGTGTCCTATCTGAGAAAGGCACTGTTTCGTTCGCGCAAATCCATCTTTCGTGCTTCTACTGTTATGCCTCGTATATCTATTCGCCGCTGGCTGCATACCAGCCCGATAAGGCGGAAAAAGCCAGTGTCACGGATATGAGTGGGGGTTGGTACTATGTAGATGCAGGTATTTGATCGTTGCACGGCAAAGAGGGTGATGAGCTATAAAGGCTGTTGAGTCGCCGCGTTAGTTGTTCTGAAAATAGAGAGTAAAGAGTATGAAGCTTGCAACTGGAGTCAGGAGTTTTTTGTTATGGGTTTTTATCCTTCTGTTCATCGTTGTCACTGACACCTTGATATACCTTTCGACGCTGCTGGATTTTAAGGATGCCCCGCAACTTATATTTGTCTTCAGTTTTTATCTCCTTGCCTATCTGGCGGCTTTGATTCTGATGGTGGCAGCATGGCAGTTTTTACATAAACTTCTTGCGGCTAAACCGTTGCCCGCTCAGAAAATAAAGCTTACTTATGTTTTGACCTTTGAAGAGCATGAAAAAATCAAAGCGTTTTTGAGCGAAATCAGAAACTGAAAGCACGGCATCGGTGAGGGGCTGCTTTGCTCTTTTTCCGCTACTCAGGTCGGGTAGATATCCACTCAGACGACCGATTCCCGTGTTCTGGCGCCGCCCACTGCGCCTGCGTAACGCCATAACACCTGCACACAGCAGCCACCCCGGACAGGTTCAACTCGGCGTCATACAAGTGCACTGCACCCAACTTCATCGTGGCTTTTTGCGAACGAGTGTTCGAAGGCGCGATGTGGAAATATACGATTTCGTGGGCCTTGAATGCATGCTCCACCATCAGTCGCTTCAGCTCGCGATTAGAATTGCCCCCCCATTTCGCACGCACCAAAAAGGTAAAACCGATGGCGATGCTGTCGGGCAGATCCGGCGGCGCGTAGTAGCTTGACGTGCCGACAATCTCTCCCGACTCAATATCGATGACTGCGAGCGCCTGGCGCGTGGCCAATCGCGCGGCGAAATAAGTTTCGAATACCTGTCGTTGATAGCGATCCCGGGCAGGATGGCCGATCCATATCTCTGGATCGCCGGCCGCTGAAAACATGCCCTCGACATCACTCGCGGTCAGCGGCCTGAGTCTTAACGTGGGGCCGCACAAAACGGGTTGGCAATCAAAGTCACGCACGATGTGGAGCTTCCTTTGCAAATGAGCGGAGAGACTGAATCCAGTCTAGGGCCGCAGATGTTCAAGAAAAGGTCCAATGCGCGTGTAATCGACAGAGCCAAATCGCAGAAGTGTGGGGTTCCACTGTCATTCGCCGGTCGAGGCCGGTTCCGGTTGCAGATTCACCTGATCATTCTCACCCAGCGAGCTGTATCGGTCGCGAAGCTTTCGAAGGTCTCGGGAGCCCATTTTATCCAGGCACAACGTCGCATTCTGCGCATCGGTGGTGGCGCGTATCAACTCGTCGATCTTTAGGTGCAGGATGTCGTTGTCGCGGTTTTGCGTGTTCTGGATGAGGAACACCATCAGGAAGGTAATGATGGTCGTCGAGGTATTGATGATGAGTTGCCAGGTATCGTTGTAGTGGAAGTAGGGACCGGTAGAACCCCAAATCCCGATCAAGGCGATGGCCAGGAGAAAAGTTTTCGAGCTGCCGGCCCAGTTGGAAAGCGCTTGGCAGAAACGTGCAAAATTCATGGTTGCTGACTCTTGATGTGGGTATTGAATAGACCACACTGAGTCTCTGAAATTCTTTTTACATTTTTCGTGGACGGCTCAATGGCACAAATCATCAGCGCCCAGGACTTGCAGATCGACCTCGACGGTGCGAACGAAGCGGGCCTGTTCAAATGGCTGGTCGCCAGCTTTCTGATGGGCAAAAGAATTCAGGGTGAGATCGCCGCCAGGGCGTATCAGGTGATCGTCGAACAGCATCAGCAAGATACCCCGCAAAAACTCGCGCGCTGCACGCATCGGCAACTGGTCGCCATGCTCGGTCAGGCTCACTACGTGCGTTACGACGAGTCAACGGCATCGCGCTTGCTGGCGCTGGCCAACAAGCTCAACGATGAATACGCCGCCAAGGTAACGAACATCGTGGCGGCCAGCGCCGATCGTCAGGCGTTCGAAAAGCGCTTGTCCGAGTTCGACGGGATTGGCCCCAAGACTGTCGAGATTTTCATGAGAGAAGCTGCAGATGTGCTGTTTTGAAAGCCGGTAGCTCGATCGCTGCACGTCAGCACTGAGGATCTGCCGCGGCGACAGCCTCTCGACGCTGGTGATCGTCCGTTGCCGTTGTGATGCGCCGCGTTTCGGGTCAGCGCCGGTAGCGATTACCCGGTCGTTCCAGGCCCAAATGATCGCGCAATGTGCTGCCGCTGTATTCGTGACGGAACAGCCCGCGCTGCTGCAGTAACGGCACCACATCGTCGACGAAGTCATCCAGCCCTTCAGGCAGAAACGGCGGCATGATGTTGAAGCCGTCGGCGGCGTGTTCGACGAACCATTGTTCGAGGGTGTCGGCAACGGTTTTCGCGGTGCCGATCACCGTGTGGTGGCCGCGGGCGCCGGCGACTTTCAGGTACAGCTGGCGAATGCTCAGGTTCTCCCGTCGTGCCAGATCAATGAACAGGGCCTGACGGCTCTGCATCGAATTGCTCGGTGGCAGCTCCGGCAACGGGCCGTCCAGATCATATTCGGACAGGTCGAAACCTCCGGCCATGCCCGCGAGCATCGCCAGGCCGACCCGTGGCTCGACCAAGTCCTGCAACTGTTGGTACTTGTCCTCCGCTTCACTCTGCGTGCGGCCGATTACCGGCGAAATCCCCGGCATGACTTTCAACTGATCAGGGCGGCGCCCGTAACCGGCGAGGCGACCTTTGACGTCGGCATAAAAGGCCTGGGCATTGCTGAGTGTTTGTTGCGCGGTGAACACCACTTCGGCGGTGCGCGCGGCGAGTGTCTTGCCGGGTTCCGAGGAGCCCGCCTGAATCAGCACCGGGTAACCCTGCGGCGTACGCGGAATGTTCAGTGGCCCGCGTACTCGGTAGTTTTCGCCGTGGTGATTGAGCACATGCAGTTTGTCCGGCTGGAAGAACACGCCGCTGGTTTTGTCGCGCACGAAGGCATCGTCTTCAAAACTGTCCCACAGACCGGTCACGACATCGATGAACTCTTCGGCGCGCTGATAACGGTCGCCGTGCTCGAAATGTTTGTCCCGACCGAAGTTCAGCGCTTCCAGGTCGGTTGCCGAGGTCACCAGATTCCAGCCACTGCGCCCGCCACTCAAATGGTCGAGGGAGGCGAACTTGCGCGCCAGCAAATAAGGTTCGTTGTAGCTGGTGGATACGGTCGAAACGAGGCCGATGCGCTCGGTCACCGCCGCCAGCCCTGAAAGCAACACCAGTGGATCGAAGACATCACCGGCGGTGGTGAACTGGCCCAGTTCCGGCGAGCCCATCAAGGCCAGATTGTCGGCAAAAAAGATTGCATCGAACTTACCGCGCTCGGCGGTCGTGGCGAGCTTTTTGAAGTGTTGAAAATCCAGTCCACCGCCGGCCCATGCGCGCGGGTGGCGCCAGGCGGCGAGGTGATGGCCGCTGCTCATGAGAAACGCGCCCAGGCTCATTTGTGCTGTTTTCATAGTGTCCTCAGAAGTCATAACGCAGGGTCACGCCGGCGGTGCGCGGCTGGCCCGGCGAGGCGGTGTAAAGGCCGTTGGAGCCACTGCCAACAGCCAGGTAATACTCTCGATCGAAAGCGTTTTTGACCCACAACGAGGCGTCCAGCAAACCGTCGCCGTAGTCCACGCGTGCACCCAGCGAGAAGTTGGCGAGGCCGTAACCGTCGATCTTCGCCAGGTCAGAGTTGTCGAGCGTGCCTTCGCTGGCCGAGCGATAGGCGTAACTGCCGGTGGCGTAGGGTTCGATGCGGTCGATGCGTGGCCATTTGTATTCGCCGTTGACGTTACCGATCCAGCGCGAGGCGCCGGCCACGCGCTGGCCGCTCAGGTCACAATTGGTTTGTCCCGGATTTTCTGCGGGGCAGGGCGCGTCTTTGAATGACAGGTAGGTCACGTCGTTGAACGAGCCGTTGACGTTCAACGTCAGGCCGCGGACCGGTACGGTGGTCGCTTCGAACTCGACGCCGCGCGAGCGCACGGTGCCGGCGTTGGTCAGCAACTGGTAACCGGTCAATGAGCCGGGCGGCTGGTAGTAAGTGGTGGCTTGATAGCCGTTCACGCCGGTCCAGAACACGTTGGCATTGAGTTGCAAGCGCTGGTCGAACAGCTGACTTTTTATGCCCAGCTCTGCATCGTTCGCCCGCTCCGGGCCGACCAACAACGACTCGGCGCCAGCGCTTGGCGCCGAGCCGACCGCAAGGTTGACGCCGCCGGATTTTTCGCCGTGCGACAGCGACGTGTAACCCAGCACGTCATCGCTGAAGTGATAACTCAAACTGGCCAGAAACGACGGCGCCGCGTTATACAGGTGCAAATCACCAGTGTCATAAGCGCCGACCTGGCCTGCACGTATGGCGTTGCCGTCGACCACGCCCGGTATCACCACCGGCGCGCCACCACCCACAGGAGCAAAGCGCTTCACGTTGGCTTCTTTCTCTTCATAGGTGCCACGTATGCCGGCGCCGAAATCCAGGCGCTGCGTCAGATGCCAGGTGCCTTGGGCAAACAGCGCGAAGCTCTCGGTGTCGATCTTGCCGTTGACCTTGCTGTTGACGTTGTTGAGTGCATTGAGATTGGCGCCAATCAGGTTGAGGTCCGCCAGCGGCCCGAGATTGGTGAAGATGCGATTACCGAGGTCTTGCTTGAACGCATAGGCGCCGACCACGTAGTCGAAGAATTCGCCTTTGGGTGAGGCCAGACGCACCTCTTGGGAGAACTGACGGTCGTGGACTTCGTAGCCGAAGTCGTTGATCACCGGGACTTCCAGTTGGTCGGCGTCGTTGGCCGGGTTGAAGTGCCAGCTGCGGTAAGCGCTGATCGAGGTCAGCGTATAGCCGCCGGCTAGGTTCCAGTTGGCTTCGACGGAACTGGCGTTCTGGTGCACGCTGACGTTTTGCCGGCCGTCGATGTTGCTTTCGCCCACCTGTGGATTGGCCCCGACCAGTGCCGCGCGGCGCCAGAACAACGGCCCGGCGCCATAAATCACGCTGCTGCCGCTGCTGGAATTTTCCGTGTTGTATTCGTTGATCCAGCGCAGGCTGAAATCATCGTTGGGTTTGAACAGCAATTGTCCGCGCAGGCCTTCGCGCTCGCCGCCGAGCAGCGTGCGGTCGTCATGGCGATTGTTCAGGTAGCCGTCATCGCGGGTGCGATAGAACGACAGGCGAGCGGCGAGGGTATCGGTCAACGGCCCGGACACCGTGCCTTTGCCCTGAAAGTAGCCATCCTGACCGCCCGACACTTCGAGGCTGCGCTCGGGCGTGAACGTCGGGCCACGGGTGGTGATGTTGAGCACGCCGGCCGTGGTGTTCTTGCCGAACAAGGTGCCTTGCGGCCCGCGCAACAGCTCCAGTTGCTCGACATCAAGCATGTCGAAAGCGGCCATGCCGGGGCGGCCGAGATAGACGTTATCCAGATAAATCCCGGCACTGCCTTCCAAGCCATCACTGGCCGGGTTGTTGCCGATCCCGCGTACCGCAAAACTGGAAACGCGGGCGTGTACATAGGCGACGTTGACGCTGGGCAAGGCCTGTTGCAGATCCTGAATCTTGTAGATGCGCTGGCTTTCCAGGTTGGCGCCGCTGAGGGTGGTGATCGGCGTCGGCACGTCCTGCGACTGTTCCTCGCGACGGCGCGCGGTCACGGTGACCTGTTCGAGCCGGGGCGCCGAGTTGTCGGCCTGAGCTGACGTCGTTGCAGACGATTCACTTTCATCAGCGGCGAAGCTCTGGGTCGAACAGAGGACACCGGGCAGCGCCAGCCATAAGGAAAAGCTCAAGGGCTTGAGGCGATGGGCCGTGGTGGCCGAGTAACGTAAAAGCATGGACGCAGAGCTCCTTTTATTGCCGCGCGACGCTATCCGTCGGGCTCGGTAGGAGTGCCATGCTAGAGCGTGTGATGAAGGGAAAGGGGCCTGCGCGGACAACCTGTAGTCCGTCGCAGACAAGTGATTCAAACCGCGATTGACAGCGCTCGCTCGGCCGCTAAAACAGCGGGCCGAGGCACGTAGCGTTCAGGCTGCAACGGCACATCGTCACGGCGCCATTTGCCGGGACTTTCGCCGGTCCAGCGACGGAACGCGCGATTGAAACTGCTCGGCTCATTGAAACCCAGTCGATAGCAGATTTCGTTGATCGAACATTCGGTCTGACGCAGGTAACTGAACGCGAGTTGCCGGCGGCAATCGTCGAGCAAGGCCTTGAAGCTGGTGTCGTGTTTGAGCAAGTGCCGATGCAGGTTGCGCACGCTCATGCCGAGGTCATCGGCGACACGACTTTGCTGAACTTCGCCCAGTGGCAGGTCACGGATAATCGACCCGCGAACCCGCTCCGGCAGGTTCAAGCGTCGTTGCCGTTGCAGGTAATCGTTGAGCACGCCGTCCAGTCCCTGGGCCACGGCGTGATTGGCCGTGGTCAGCGGCGCATCCAGCCAGCGGTTGCTGTATTCGATGGCGTTTTCGCCGGCGTCGAAGCGGATCGGGCAACCGAGCAAACGCGTCCAGCGCTGTGGATCTTGCGGAGCAGGGCGCGCCAATTGCACGCCCTGCACGATGGGCAGATCCACCCAGGTTTGCCGGGTGAAGCGCACCGCGCAGGCAATCGACGCTTCGGTGGCGATCTGCTCCACCTCGGCGCCGACAGCCACGCCGTAAACCATGCGCGTGGTGTGCGGGCCACGTACCAGACTCATCGCCGCCGACGTGGTGATCACTGCGGCGTACCGGACGCCGCGCTGCAACGCTTCGATCACCGTCGCGCTACTTTGCGCGGCAAAGAACAACCCATGAAAGTCCGTCGGATAACTGTACTGCGCCACTTGCAGGCCAAAGCATTCGTCATCACTGATGCGCCGCGCCGCGCGCCAGAACGCACTCATGGCCGTGAGTGCGATGCGCTGGTCGGGATCATGCAGATGACAACGACTGATACCGGCCTCGTGCAGCAGCGGGGCGGCGTCGATGCCCTGTGCTTCCAGCGTGCGGGCGATGACCTGGGCCCAGGTGGCGATGGTATCGGTGCTTGGCATGGTGATTCTCCGGCGTGCGCGGTTATCCGTCCTCGGGGTGACTCAGGCGAGGCCTTCGGCGGCCAATGTCTGCACCACCGATTCACGGGCGCGGAAGCGACCGAGCGCAGCTTGCAGCGCAGGGAAATCGTCGAGTACACCGACGCGTGCGCTCCAGCCAAGGAACACGCCGAGGTAGGCGTCCGCCACGGTGAAACGATCGCCGACCAGATACTCGGTCTGCGCCAGTCGTGCTTCGATCGGCTTCAGTGCGTTGGTCAGTTGTTCCAGCGCTCGCTGGCGAATGCCCGGGAATGCCGCTTCGTCAGCGCTGTAACGCTCGGGCCGATTGATCGGGCGAAACGCGCCGACGTGTACTTCGGTCGCGACGTAACCGAGCCAGCCTTGAATCTGCGCGCGCTCGACCGAGCCTGCCGGTGCGAACAATTCTGTGCCGGGTTTGAGATCTGCGAGGTACGGCAGGATCGCGGTGTTCTCGGTGAGCAGCGTCTGATTATCCAGCAACAGCGCCGGCACGCGACCGGTCGGGTTGATCTGGCGATACGGCGAGTTCGGGTCGCCGAGGGTCACGCGCTCGACGTTGATCGGCAGTTGCAATTCGTGAATCACGACATGGGCCGCGAACGAGCAGGCACCGGGAAAAATGAACAGGGTGGTCATGGAGAGTCCTTGTTTAGCGGCTGGCTTGTGGGGTTTGCGAAGCGCTGTTGGTCTGCTGCAGCGCAGCCTCGATGAAGCGCGGTTCGGCCCAGCTCTTCACGTCGAACCCCTTGCGAATCAGCTTCGCGCTGAGCGCCAGATCGACGCTGCGCTGCAAGTTGTCGAGGAACGGCGCGTCGAGTTGCGGGGCGAAAATCTTCACCAGCGATTGGTCTTTGGCATCGGTGGTGAGGATGTCTGCTGGAAAGCTGGCGAGTTTGGAAACGAGGTTGATGTAGTCCTGTTTGTGGTCGTCGTTGCGCAACCAGGTGATTGCCGGTTGCTGCGCCTTGATCAGCCGCGCGACGAGTTCCGGGTGCGCATCGACGAAAGCGCCACGTCCCAACAGCACCGCTTGCATACTGCCGGCGCCATCAAGGTCGACGGTGGTCAGCGGCAGCTCCGCGAGGCCGCGCGCCTTCAGTGCAATCACCCCGGCGCCGGACCACGTGGCGTCAATCTGCTTGGCGGCCAGTGCCGCGTTGGCGGCGTTGTAATCGAGGTTGACCACTTTGTAGTCGCTCTCTTTCAAGCCCTGATGCGCCAGCGCTGAGGCAAACGAAAGCTGCGTGGCAGTCCCGCGGAAGATCGCCACGCGTTTGCCTTTCAGTGCTTCGAGTGTGGTGATGCCTGAGCCCGGTTGCACCGCGAGATAGAGTTTGACGTCACGCGCGGTCGCGCTGAGCAAACGGGTGTCGAGGCCACCGGCCTTGCCGATGATCGCCGGCAAATCGCCGAGGTAAGCGAAGTCTTCCTGATTGTTGGCCAGTGCTTCGTTGATCGCCGGGCCCGCGCCTTTGAAGAAGTCCCAGCGGATCTTGATGCCGTCTTTCTCAAACTCTTTTTCCAGTGCCTGGCGATCGCGCAGCACATCGACAATTCCGGCGCCGCTGGGCGTCGGGCCAGCGCTGATGTCCGGCACGGCGATACGGATTTCCTTGACCGGATCGGCCATGACGGCACTGCTGACCAACAGGGCAGCGAGGGAAAGCGCGGCTGTGGAGAGGGAGATTCTGCTTAACGACGTCGTTCGAATCACGCGGATGCTCCTGCAAATTCCAGCGAGGTGCCGGATCGAAGGCGCAGATATAGCGACGTGTGGTCAGGGAAATAAAATACTTAAAAATATGTGGTTTATTCGATTGCGGAATATGAGCGGTGGGGCAACGCCTGCGCGTGCAATGCTTTGCAGGCATAAAAATTATGCGGGATTGGCAGAGGCTTTAGAGGGCGCCGTGAATGGTAAAGCGCTGGAGCACTCTATGACGGCAGGGGGTGATCAGCTCTGCACAGAATCCTGCGACTCAGGCGTTTCTTCAGCAGCCAGTTTCGCCCGGTCAGCCTTGCTGATGTATTTAGTTTTTTCGGTGCCAGTTTGGCGCTGGCCTTTTTGGCCTTTTCCTTGAACAACTGCTTTAGCTTTTTTGACGATTCATGTGTTCTGCTCGGTTTGAAAATCTTGAATGAAGGCAGCGATTTGCGCCTGAAGCTTACGCGTTGAGGTAGGGCTTCACGGCATCTTCCAGTATGTCCACCAATTCCGAATCCATGAATTGGTAATCATCAGGAATATCCAGACAGTAAATCCGCTTGTATTCCAGCAACCGGGCGTATCCTGCCTGAAGACGATGCAGGTGTTTGCGCTCCATGACGAAGATTACATCGGCCCAGCGGATATCCGCCGGGCCGATGGGTTTACGTGCGCTTGGGCTAGTGCCCGCCGAGCGAGCATCGAAGCCGGGGCGGCGGCGCCAGATCGCTTCCGCAGTGGGGCTACGCCATTGGTTACGGCTGCAGACGAACAGGAGGTTAGTCACTCTTGATCCAACAGTTGGCGGGTGGTGCGGATGGGATAGCTCATGCCGAGTTGGCGTGCCCTGAGTAGCTTGGCGGCACGGATGTACATCAGCTTCCAGTTCTTTTCTGGCTTGATTTTCAGCGGACGAACCGCTCTGTCACTGCCGTGTTTATTGGCCTGTGAGCATCTCCAGGCGCGGGTTCTTTCCATGGTCATGTCCTCGTGAGTACCGGGTTCAGCAGCCGCGGTAATACGAGTTGGGCGTATGGTAAGCGTGAATCGGGGCAGTGGCTAGGCGGCGAGACCGATTATTGCCTAGCGAAGCGCATACACATAAGCGTCAATGACCGCACCGTCCGCCAATGTCACTGGGGTCAGAACCCGCTGGTACTCAGCCCCTTCAAACGCGTCGAGGTCGACCCAGTGGGCGGGGAAGTTTTCCGATGAAAATACGAAGCCCTCGATAACGTCGCCATCATCCGCAATGACCAGCCCCGGAAAACCCATTTCTGCGCCCCAGCCCGCCTGAGTCAGGCGACCCTTGAGCGAGGCCGGTTGCCACGTACCGCCAATGTTCAGCATGAGATGCTCATTCGGGCGCCCTGGGCCCAGGGTTCCATAAACGAATAGACGCTCCACGTTCGCTCCTTCCGATCAAAAGAGCGGAATCCTGACGCATGGCGCGGGACGAGGCAACGGCAAATCCTCACATCGAGATAAAGTCTCGAACGGCTTTGATCGTCGGCACCGGCGCTTCTTCCATCAGCCAATGGCCGGCCCCCGGCACCACGACTTCCGTGACCGTGTCTGCGGCATTGCGCATCACGATAGCTTCGTTGTTGCCGAAGGACTTTTCACCGCCGACGGCCAATACCGGCATCGTCAGTCGCGTCTTCATCGACGCCTCATTGTCCACGGCATCCTGACGAATGCTGCGGAACTGCGCGAACGCCGCACGCATGGCGCCGGGCCGGGCGTAGAGCTTGGCGTAATGCTGGCGGGTGGCTTCATCCACTTTGCCGGGATCACCTGCGAACTCATTCCAGAAACGATCCAGGTAAATACGCTCACGACCGGCGACCAGACGTTCGGCATCCGGCCCGCCAAAGTCGAAATGCCAAAGCATCGGTGAGCGGACAATCTCGTTCCAGGGAGGGATGCCCGGCACCGGCGCATCCATCACCACCAGACGATCGGTTCGCTGCGGGTAACGCGCGGCGTAGGCGAAGGCGACCATGGTGCCAATGTCGTGGCCGATCACCACCGAATGCTCAATACCCAATGCGGCCAACACCCCACGGATATCGCCGCCCTGGGTCTTCTTGTCGTAGCCGCTGTCCGGGATCGACGACAAGCCCATGCCGCGCAAGTCCGGCACCACGACGGTGTGGTCCTTGGCGAGGTCGGCGGCCAGTGGCGCCCACATGTCACCGGTGTCACCGAAGCCATGCAACAGCACCACGGCTGGGCTTTTGCCTCCGACGCGCACATGCATCGTGACGCCTTCTACGGAGATGTCCTGAGTTTTGAAGGCGGCGGGGAAGGGCGTCACCTCGGCCTGTGCCGGCAGACTTAGGGCGAGCAAGGTAAGAGCGGTCAGCAGCGGGCGCGTCATGTCGATGGCTCCAGGCGGGGGCGGTGGAGTGAGCGTAGACGTATCCGCAAAGTCCGACAGCGCGATCAGATTCACACGTCTTTATCGGCCGTGCGTTCTCCTCCTTCATCGCGGCCTTGTGCGCCAGGTTAATGGCTTGGTTAGGGCTGCTCGGGAGGCCTGCGCCGGAAGACCCATCTCCAAAGCCTGCGGGTCATGACAAGCGCAGGCCCATCTCGATGGCGCGGTGCTCGAAGCCGAACTCCGCGTAAATCCGTATGGCGCGTTCGTTGAACGGCCAGACGGTCAGTCGCAAATCCTGAGCGTCATGCTCGATGGCCCAGTCCTTGACGCGTTGTATCAGCCCGCGACCAAGGCCTTTGCCCCAATACGGCTCGGCGACGCACACCGAACCAATCCGCACGACATTCTGCGGCTGCATCAGCGGCCCGGAGCTGGCCGACAGGTTGGCGGTAATGAACGCAGCGGCCTGACCGTCAACGGTGGCGATAAACGCCACCTGACCCGGCTTCTCGAAAATACCGGACCAGTGCGGCAAGTCACGTGAATAGTCTTCGGTGGCGGCCGCGTAGATGTCGGGGCGGGCGTCGTGGTGTACCGAGTTGAGCAGTTGGCCCAACTCACACATGGTCAGGGCATCTTGCGCCGTGGCGATTCGGTACTTAATAGCTTCATCCATGCTGGATAAGTCTCCTTGGGTTGGGGTAGAGCCACGCCAGGCTACCATGCAGGTCGCTGACCATCAGTTCCGGAACCAGTTTGTTGCGTTCGAGCATGAGAAGACTTCCATTTCGAATTTAATCGGCCGTCGCGAGGTACGCGGTTGTTCACTCCAGCCATTCAAGTCCGAGACGGGCGGGCACCAGATGAGCTGCAGGGTTTCACCGATGTGCAGCGTGTCGCTGCGATCAAAGTACGCACAGGTCGTTTGACCTGCGCGCGGCACAATGTCCGCGAGGTGGATAGTTGGAGCACTGTAGTCAATGCCTTGATCGAGGGACCAGAACATCGGGCAGTAGATTTTCATCGTTGAGTGCTCGGTCTACTCAGGGGAGGCCGATTGAAGCGCCGTCCAATGTTTCATTTCTTCAGCAATGAAATGGTTGACCAGATCACTGTACATTTTCTCGATGGCATCCGGGTTCAGGCCCTCGGCTTCGGCCCATTCGCGACGGGTCGCCAGCATGGCCTTGAAGCGATCAGGCGCCCGCACCGACGTCGCCGAGGTCTTGAATTTCGAGGCCGCCAGCACGTACTGAAAACGCTGGCCCAGCAACTCGATTACGGCCTGATCAAGGCGATCGATTTCGCGGCGAATGTCCTGCATGTCCGCGCAGTCGGCGGGCTGTAATTGCTTGAAGACGTCCATGTGCATTCTCTTTTAGTTGTGGATGGACAGGTTTTTCAGCTGGCCAGCGGCGGCCTGACAGCGGCTTGCGGCCCCATTGAAAGGCCTTCCAGAAATGCTGAAATCTGCCGCGCCGTGCGCAGGTGAATTACCGGGATCTGCGGGCTGATGGTCTGGCGCATGGCCTCAATGCCGGGGCGGTTGACGCGATCGAAATGCCACACGTATTTCAGAAACTGCAGAAATGCTTTGTCCAGTCGCTCGGCGCAGCCTGCCGGAAGATCTGCTCGCGGCCGGTTCAGCGCGCTGCGCAGCATGACCCGTTTCATGCAGATGACGCGGGGCGTATCCAGCCAGATCACAAGCTCGGCACGGGGCAGGCGCAGGTCGAAGGTTCGCCGCGAATAATTGCCTTCGCAGACCCATGCATCCGACGCGATGGCGTGTTGGACCCGCGCACGAAAGGCTTCGTTATCCGGCTCAACCCAATCGGGCTCCCAGAACAGGGGATCGAGGTGGACCACCTTCAAATCCAGGCGTTGGCCAATGGCTCGGGCGAGGGTGGATTTTCCACTGCCCGAGTTGCCCAGAATCACGATGCGCTGCATGTGCAAGTCCCTTGCTGAAAACGTGCGCAAGTGTAAATCAAACACTTTTCGATTTTTCCAGGAATCGTTGCGGACTGCACGGCACCAGCGCCGCAGCGAGCGTCCCGCCGACAATCTCTTCGCTAACCAGATGTCCCACCGTCGCCGCCAGCGTGACGCCGGGATGCATGACGCACACGTAGACGCCACCGATGCCGGGCAGATAACCGACGATGGGCACGCCGTCTTCAGGCATGGGCCTGAGCCCGATGCACGCGGTCTCCGGTTCCATGGTGGAGACTGCGCGAAGTTCGCTCTGAATGGCTTTGGCGGTTTGCCGGGCGATGGCCATCGGCTGATGCTCGGGCGCATCGCTCAAGTAGTCTTCTGCGGCCAGCAATGTTCCATCGGCGCCTTGGCGTACTTCTATGGCAGGGCTGGAGATGATGCCGTTCACCAGGTTAGCCCGAGCCTTGTAGCGGATGAATATCGCCGGGGACTCTGCAAGCGGCAGGCTGATGTTGAGCATTGCCGCCAGAGGGCGGGTGCCGGTGCCCGC
The DNA here is from genome assembly GCF_016651105.1 of Pseudomonas sp. TH15. Classification (GTDB taxonomy): domain Bacteria; phylum Pseudomonadota; class Gammaproteobacteria; order Pseudomonadales; family Pseudomonadaceae; genus Aquipseudomonas. The sequence continues at coordinate 4,723,401 of NZ_JAEKEL010000001.1, read as the reverse complement.
CGCGAGAATCACCGTATCGGCGGCGATGCAGCCTGCAGCGGTCTCGACACCGGTCACAGTGGAATTGTGCGTTGTGAAACCCGACACCGTTGTCTGCGTCAGTAGTTTCGCGCCAAGTGCCTGAGCGGTGCTGATCAGCACATGGGTTGTCTGTACCGCGTCCAACGCACCTTCTTCGGCTTTGTAAAAAGCTTGCTGGGGAGGGTGTTTGAGGTTCGGCTCAAGGCGTTGAATCTCGGCGCGCGACAATAGCGAAGCCGGAAGCGACTGAGCGCAGGCCTGCATAACTTCTTCGGAATAGGACAGCGCGCCCGTCCAGCGGATTTGCAGCGCCGGCAGTTCTGTCTCGAGGCGGTGGTAGGCCTCTATGGCCGTACCGCGCAACTGCGCGATCGGATCGGGCCCGGGGTGGGTGGCGTTGATCCATGCAAACGAACGCCCGGTCACGCCGCTCGCCACCTCTCCAGCCTCGATCACCGTAACCTGCGCACCTTTCGCCGCCAGGTGATACGCCAGCGAGGCGCCGACAATGCCGGCGCCAATGACCACGACGTGTTTGTTTGCTCCCTTGCCCATACCCGCTACCTCCGTGTTGTCGACCGATGACGGTACTACAACCGGAAGTAGTGGTGCTCGGCAATATCAGGCAGGCCCATGACTGACGTGCTTGGGTCCCGCCAATGCCCACGCAATAAGGCCGAACAACGGTACAAACACGATCAGCACGATCCACACGCCTTTGTTGCTGGATTTCCCCTCGCTCTTGCGCACCCGATTGATGGCCCAGAGCTCGATAAGCAGAAGAACTGCCGCCAGTACGATCCACACGGTTTCGATATGCATTGGCTACCTCCTGATGGTCTATGCGTTAGGTGGCGTGTAGTGCGGTGGGTTCATTTCTTTTTGTGCAGGGCCTTGAATGGTCTGGCCTGATCCTGCGCCACTTGACGGCTGGCGAGCGCCGACGGCAGTTGTCTGAAGGGATGCCGAATATGCGGTTTTCGCGCACGGCGCGCAGTTGTGACAGCCGCAGATCACGGGGCAACAGATAACGTTTTGAGGGGAGCTTGATCTTGCGATTTCAGATTCGCTCCAGCGCGGCAAACTGAGCACTCAACCACGCATAGAGCTGAGACACCGCTGGGGTAATCTGCTTGCGATGCGGGCACACCAGACTCAACGGCGAGGCCTCGCCGGGATAATCCTTGAGCAGCACGATCAGTCGTCCCGCATTCACGTCCGCACTGACATCCAGCCATGATTTGTTGGCGATGCCTTCGCCGTCCAGGGCCCAGCGCCGCACAACATCGGCGTCGTCGCTGAACAGCGGCCCCGAGACCTGGAACGTCGCGCCGCCAAGGCTCCACTTATCGTAAACCCGGCCGCTCTGCAGATAGAGCAGGCAAGGGTGATTGCGCAAATCGTCCGGTGTTTGCGGCTGGCCGTGACGCTGTACATAGTCCGGCGAGGCGACCAGCACGCGGCGATTCCACGGCGCTAGCGGCAACGCAACGTAGTTGGCATCCTCGTTCGCGCCGTATCGAATGGCCACGTCCACCGGGTCGCGAAACAGGTCGACCATCTGGTCCGACAGAACGAAACGCAAGGTCAGTAGCGGATGCTGGCGACGAAACTGGGTCAGCCACGGCAGCAGAATATTGCGCCCCAGATCTGACGGTGCCGTCACTTGCAACACGCCGCGCAACGTGGCGTTTTCACCGCGCAGGTTGTCCCTGCCTTGCTTCAGCGCCTCCAGCACCGAGTGGGCGGTGGGCAAGTATTGCTCGCCCTCGGCGGTCAAACGCAGGCTGCGCGTGGTGCGCGCGAACAGGCGCACGTCCAGTTCGCGCTCCAGACGCTTGATAGCGGCGGCGACCTGGCCGGGCAACAAGTCGGCCTCAAGGGCGGCTGCGGTGAAGCTACCGAGCGCGGCGCTGCGGGTGAACAAACCTAGATCATCGATGCGGATCATTTTCACTCCTGCAGTGAAAGTGTTGGCGCATTCTGCTGGTTTTTCTTTGTGCATGGGAAGTCGAAGATGGCGGCAAGTGAGCACGTCAACTCTTCAGACAGCGAGTTTCCATGAAAGCCATCACCTTTACGCAACACGCTTTGCCCATTGATGATCCGCAAGCATTGATCGACATCGATCTGCCAGTGCCCACGCCTGGCCCGAGGGATCTGCTGGTGGAAGTGCGCGCAGTTTCGGTCAATCCGGTCGACACCAAAGTCCGCGCTGGCACTTTCACCAAAGAACCAAAAATCCTCGGCTGGGATGCGGCCGGCATTGTTCGCGAGGTCGGTAGTGAAGTGACACTGTTTCAGCCGGGCGATGAAGTGTTCTATTCGGGCTCGATTGCGCGTTCCGGCAGTTACAGCGAATTCCATTTGGTGGATGAGCGAATCGTCGGGCACAAACCACGCTCGTTGAGTGCAGCCGATGCGGCGGCGTTGCCGTTGACCTCGATTACCGCTTGGGAATTGCTCTTCGAGCGCCTCGGTATCGCCGAAGGCTCGGGGCAGGGCAAGTGCCTGTTGATCACCGGCGCGGCGGGCGGCGTCGGTTCGATGCTGGTGCAACTGGCCCGCCAGTTGACCCGGCTTACCGTGATCGGTACCGCCTCGCGCAAGGAAACTGCTGACTGGGTTCGGCAGTTGGGTGCGCATCACGTCATCGATCACAGCCAGCCCATGCTCGCTCAGTTGCAAGCACTGGGCGTGACCGAGGTTGATTATGTCGCCAGCCTGACGCACACCTCGCAGCACTTTTCGCAACTGATCGATGTGCTTCGACCACAGGGGCGTCTGGGTGTGATCGACGATCCCGACAGCCTCGATGTGATGCCGCTCAAGCGCAAATCGCTGTCGCTGCATTGGGAATTGATGTTCACCCGTTCACTGTACGAAACCGAGGACATGATCAATCAGCATCACCTGCTCGATCGCGTCAGCGCTCTGATTGACCAAGGCATTTTGCACACCACCGTGGGCGAACATTTCGGCGCGATCAACGCGGCGAACATGCGCCGTGCCCATGCGTTGGTCGAAAGCGGCAAGGCCCGAGGCAAGATCGTTCTCGAAGGTTTCTGACCTAACTCATTCATTCAGACGGGCCTGCTGGCGGGCCTGTCAGGAGCTGCTCATGCGTATGAAAACCCTTCCCGCAGTCATGGCGATGGTCTTGGCCGCCACATTCACGGTGCCGTTCGCTCATGCAATCAACGCTGTTGCCTTGCCGGCTGATGCACCGGCCGACCGCTCTTTCGGCAAGCTTGAACAGGTGCATGCGTTCTACGATGCAATGCCCACCGGCGTGACGGTCACCGAGACGGGGCGGATCTTCGTCAACTTCCCGCGTTGGGGCGACAACGTGCCGTTCACCGTGGGCGAGATCCGCGCTGGCAAGGTCGTGGCCTATCCGAACGCGGCGATCAACCAGGAGAATCCAAGCGACCCGAGCGATGGCCTGATCAGCGTGCAAAGCGTGGTGGCCGATGGTCGGGGCCGTGTCTGGTTGCTCGACACGGCAGCGCCGGGCTTTGCAGATCCGAAACCCAAAGGCGCGAAACTGATGGCGGTGGATCTGGCTACCAACAAAGTCGTCAAACGCCTGGTGTTCCCGGACCACGTCATGTTGCCCAGCACCTACGTTAACGACATGCGTTTCGACTTTCGTACTGGCGCGCAAGGCACGGTCTATCTCACCGATTCTTCATTGCGCGGCCCCGGCGCGATCATCGTCATGGACATCGCCAGCGGCCATGCGATGCGCCGTTTGAGCGGAGTGCCGGCGACCTCGGTTGACCCGACATTTGTACCGGTGGTCGAAGGTTTGCCGGTCACGGTCGAGGCTGCGAACGGCCAGCGAAAACCGCTGGGTGTGGCCTCGGACGGTATCGCCCTGTCGGCGGACGGCAAGACGCTGTACTTCACGCCTTTGTCGAGTCGACATCTGTACTCGGTTTCCACCGCGCTTTTACGCGATGCCAACTTCAGCGAGCAACAACTGGCAGCGGCCGTGCAGGATCTGGGCGAAAAAGGTGCATCCGATGGTCTGGAGGCCGACGCTGACGGCGCGATCTACGCCGGTGATTACGAGCACAACGCGATCCGCAAGCGATTGCCGGATGGCCAGTGGCAAACGCTGGTGCATGACCCGCGCCTGCTGTGGCCCGACACCTTGTCCATCGGCCCGGATGGCTATCTGTATTTCATTGCCAACCAATTTCATCGGCAGGCGGCGTTCCGCTCGGGGCAGGATCAGCGGCAAAAACCTTACAGCCTGCTGCGTCTGAAAATCGACGCGGCGCCGGCGCCGACCCGCTGATTGATCAGCAGCATTGAACCTTGGCGTTTCACTTCAGATTCGCGATTCCGGGAGTATTGAGCATGAGCAAGTCCACAGAAACATTGGTGTCGATTGCGGTACTAAAGGCCAAACCAGGCCAGGAACAGGCATTGCAAGAGGGACTGCTGGCGCTGGTTGAGCCGACGCGCACAGAGCCGGGCAATCTCGACTATGTGTTGTTTGAGCTGCGCGACCAGCGTGGCACGTTCTACATGCGCGAGGCTTTCAAAGACCAAGCGGCACTCGATGCGCATTTCGCCATGCCGTACTTCCAGCACTTTGCGGCCACGGCGGATGACCTGCTGGAAACGCCGCTGCAACTGATATTCCTTGAGCAAGTCTCCAACTGATTCAGTCCTCCGTGCAACCTGTCAGGGTGATCCGGGATGCGCCGCCAAACAATGTAGGAGCTGAGCTTGCTCGCGAAGGCGTTGTGCCTGTTGAGGTAATTTTGGATGTGCTGCCTTCTTCGCGGGCAAGCCTTGCTCCTACAGATTGGGGAACGCCGCCAACAGTGTAGGAGCTGAGCTTGCTCGCGAAGGCGTTGTGCCTGCCGAGGTGATTTCGGATGTGCTGCCTTCTTCGCGGGCAAGCCTTGCTCCTACCGATTGGGGAACGCCGCCAACAGTGTAGGAGCTGAGCTTGCTCGCGAAGGCGTTGTGCCTGCCGAGGTGATGTTGGATGTGCCGCCGTTTTCGCGGGCAAGCCTTGCTCCTACCGATTGGGGAACGCTGCCAAACAGTGTAGGAGCTGAGCTTGCACGCGAAGGCGTTGTGCCTGTTGAGGTGATGTTGGATGTGCCGCCGTCTTCGCGGGCAAGCCTTGCTCCTACAGATTGGGGAACGCCGCCGAACAATGTAGGAGCTGAGCTTGCTCGCGAAGGCGTTGTGCCTGTTGAGGTGATGTTGGATGTGCCGCCGTTTTCGCGGGCAAGCCTTGCTCCTACCGATTGGGGAACGCGGAAAAACAGTGTAGGAGCTGAGCTTGCTCGCGAAGGCGTTGTGCCTGTTGAGGTGATGTTGGATGTGCTGCCATGTTCGCGGGCAAGCCTTGCTCCTACCGATTGGGGAACGCCGCCAAACAATGTAGGAGCTGAGCTTGCTCGCGAAGGCGTTGTGCCTGTTGAGGTGATGTTGGATGTGCTGCCGTTTTCGCGGGCAAGCCTTGCTCCTACCGATTGGGGAACGCTGCCAAACAATGTAGGAGCTGAGTTTGCTCGCGAAGGCGTTGTGCCTGTTGAGGTGATGTTGGATGTGCTGCCGTTTTCGCGGGCAAGCCTTGCTCCTACAGATTGGGGTGGGCGTAACACGGTGTGGGCGCTGGTTGTCGGTGCGTTTTGTAGCCGTCAGTGCTGCCAGTGGAGGGCTTGGTGTTAGTCACCGCAATCCAGAGCGGTTTTTGCCTGTGATAGCTCGCCGACGTTTAGCCCTATATCCTTCACGCCCGTGTGATCGAATTGTTAGGGAAGAATTGCATGCCGTTCAGGGTGATGGTCGTCGGTGGCTACGGAAATTTTGGCAGCATCGTGTGCAGGCATCTGGCGGTCATGCCGGGTGTGGAGCTGTTGCTCTCGGGGCGCGATCGGTTCAAGTTGCAGCGCAAGGTCGATGAGCTGAACAGCCACGCAGGTACGGTCGCCGAAGGCTGGTGTGGCGACGCCATGGGTGCCGAGTTCAAATCCGCGTTGATCTCGCTGAAGATCCAGTTGGTCGTCCATACCGGCGGCCCGTTTCAGGGGCAATCCTTTGCGGTGGCCGAGAACTGCATTGCAGCCGGCGTGAACTACTGCGATCTGGCTGACTGCCGCACGTTCGTCAATGGCATTGGCGTGCTCGATGCTCAGGCGAAACAGGCGGGCGTGGCGATCCTCAGCGGGTGCAGTTCAGTGCCGACGCTGTCGTCCGCGATCATCGATCAGCAGCGTCATCGCTTCTCGCGCATTGATTCGATCGAGCATGGCATTTCTTCATCGGCAAAAATGCCCGGCCTGTCGACGATCGAAGGCGTGCTTGCCTACGCGGGCAAACCGATCAGGCAACTGAAGAACGGCAAGGTGCATGAGGTGCTGGGTTGGCAGGATCTGACCCTGCGCAAGATGCCGCAGATGGGCACGCGCTTGCTGGCTAACGTCGATGTGCCGGACATGGATATATTCGCCGGCCGCTACGGTGCGCACACCCTGAGCTTTAAGGCTGGCGCGGGTCTGAAACTGGGCGGTGTTGCCAACTATCTGCTGGCTCAGGCTCGGCGGTTTGGCCTGGTGAGCGACCATGTTCTGTGGGCCGCACGACTGCACCGCCTGGGCACGCGCTTCGAACGTTTCGGCGATGGCAAAAGCGCGATGTACATCGACGTGCGAGGCATTGGCGTTGATGCGAAACCGTTGTCGATGACCGTGCAACTCACGGCCCTGAATGACAAGGGCCCGGAAATTCCCAGCTGCGCTGCCGTCGCCCTGGCCGCGAAAATGGCTAAAGGGTATGTGCCACAGGCTGGCGCGCGACCCTGCGTGGGCGAAATCACCGTCGATGAATACATGGCGGCCATCAACGACCCGGACAACCTCAGCCTGTCCGTGCAATTTTCTGACGGGCAACGCTGAACATGCTCTATCTGTGCCTGAAGTACTTGCACGTCATCGCGGCGATTTTTCTGTTCGGCTTTGGCATGGGCTCTTTCCTCTACCTGATCGCCGCCAGCCGCACGGCCAACCCGCAAGTGATCACGCATGTGGCGCGCATGGTTGTGCGCTTCGATACGTGGATTACCACGCCGGCAGGCTTTGCGCAGATCATCACCGGTTACCTGTTGCTGAGAGTCTCGGGACTGCCCATGAGCACCGAATGGGTGCTGATTTCGCTGATCATTTTTTCAGCGTTGGCTCACTTTGGTTGCCGGTATTGGTGCTGCAAAAGCGCCTGTACGTGATGGCGTCGAATGCGCAGGTGGCAGGGGGCGAGCTTGATGAAGACTTCCACTCCGTGTACCGGAAATGGTTCTGGATGGGTGTTGTCGGTTTTGTCGGGATGTTTGTGATTGTGCTGATGATGGTGACGAAGCTGACGCCAGCGCAATGGCTCAGCCTGCTGGGGTAACGCTGGAAGGGGCGGCCATTTTCAAGAAACGCTGCTCATGATCAGGATGCGGCAAGAGGCAGGTGTCGTATTTACCGAACAATCGATAGCGATTGCGCGCCACCCGGTCGTAAGCCCAATCACGCAGCGTGCGCGGCACGATACGCAGCCACCGGATGGGTTGCCAGCGGCCACGCAACTGGCCGATGACTTCGAAAAACGCATCCGAACGTTCCCAGTAATGCCGGTCGCGGATCACCGCCATGGTGTCGAACTGATCTACCGGCAAACCGGCCCACGCCAGCAGCGCCTGGCCCTCGGGCGACTGAACGGCCGCCAGGCGCACGCGTCGCTGGCGGTCATGCCGGATCAGAAACCGCGCCCAGCCATTGCACAGTTTGCACACGCCATCGAACAGCACGACGGTCTCGCCGGGTTTAAGCAATGGTGCGGCGGTAGGTCGGCTCTGCGAGGCGGGCATTAGTGTGGGTCCAGGTGAGGCGGGTTATTCGCGATCATAACCGACCGTCTTCAACTGTAGTCGAAGGTGAACAACACCAACCCTTCGACAGGCTCGTAAAACATCACGATCAGGTCGGCACCTGCGGAGCGGTAGTGCCAGCCGGGCACGCTGGCGACGTGGTAAAAACGGTTGCCGGCCGGGCTTAGCGGATAGACATTCGTGTCGCCCTCGTCAGCGTCGATTTCGACGATGTCCATCGGGAACTCGACCGATTCCACCCAGTTCGCCCGGCCATCCACTTCACCCCCCAACTGCTGCACAAACTCGATGGGATTGCTGCTATCCCAATCCATGCGCGCCAGTCTGCCGCTGCGTTTGAAACCCTCGGATGCGGCGGCGAACGCGCTGCGCTGTTCGGCGTAATGTTGCTGCAGATCCGCTCTGGCACCGGGATGCGGATCGGCCAGATCGGCGTTGCCTTCGTGCAGGAAGAAGTAGCGCGGATCACCGCAGAGGCGATAGCGCCCTTGCTCGATCTGAAAGCCGATCCAGTTGGTTTTCAGCAGGTCGCCGTGATAACCATCCCACTCGGTCAGTTCGCCGACAAAAGACTCGTAGGGTTCCAGCGGGCTGAGCATGTGCGCCACGCCCGACCACTGCGCATTGACCTTGCTCAGGTCAATGCTGAACAGGGCGTGCAGATGGTGCGCCAGCTCCGGTTGATCAGCGACAAACACGTCATCGACGTTGGGGAACGGCAGCAGGCCTTCGGGGATTTGGGTGTAGTCGAGGGTTTGGTTTTCGCTCATTCGATACAGTCCTTTGTGGTGTTGGCGTGGCAATGTTGAAGGTGCGCTCAGTGTGAGTCGGTTTTTTTGCGACGCAGCCTGGCGAATCGGATTCAATTCGGATCATGCCCACATAAGCGGAAGGGCCTCCGTCGTAATCCCAACTCACCGGACCACCCACATTCACCAGATCGTAGATGTTGCTTTCGCCCAATACTTTGTAAGTGCGGCGATCGTACAAACGGAAGAAAGCCGGAGATTCCCAAGAGCCAGGCCAAGTCTCAGACACCGTATCGTCGGGGTGAGTGTTGGAATGAAAAAAGCCGGGCAATACCCAGTACGGCCTGAATTGCTGGAGCCAATAGCAACCGTTGGGGCTGAACTGCGGTTCATGGGACGGCTCGGCCAAGGCTTTTTCCCACCATTGCGACGCCATCCATAACGCACCCCACGAGGTGACGCAGAACAGCAACGCCGCGAGGATGGATTTGCCTCGACCGAGATGGCGGGCACTGACAATCCGTTGCATCAAAAGACATCCTGTCGCGAAAAGTCGCCAATTGTGCAGCTTCCGGGTCGACAGGCAAAGGGGGAACAGATCATAAGCTCCCACACACGCACCTATGCAGGAGCTGCGGAACGCTGCGATCTTTTGATGTTGGGTGGCAAAAGATCGCAGCCTCGTTGCACTCGTCAGCTCCTACAGGGGGAGGGAGATCGGGGGACTACCCCTTTGGGGGTACTCACTCTGAGTGATAGGAAGTTTTGCCACGATCCGCATACTGGTCGGACACGGCGTTATTCACCTGAAGGTCTGACGATGAGATTAGAACTCGTACAAATGGCGGCGCGCGATGGCGATACCGCTTACAACCTGGAGCGCATTCTGCGGGCGATCGCCGACAGCGCACCGGGCAGCGATATCGTGATGTTCCCCGAGTCGTTCATCACCGGTTTTCTCGACCACGACAACATTGCCCAACGCGCCGAAGCGGTGGACGGCGCGAGTGTCCAGACGATTTGCGCAGCGGCGCGCGAGCGCGATGTCGCGGTGGTCGTCGGGTTGATCGAACGTGACGGAGAGCGCTTCTACAACACCACATTGTTGATCACGCCCGAGGGCGTTGCGCTCAGTTATCGCAAGACTCACTTGTGGGTTGGCGAGCCTGGCCTGGTGTTGCCCGGCGACCGTTTTACCACTGTGCAATGGCGCGGAGTGCGCATCGGTCTGTTGATCTGCTACGACATCGAGTTCCCGGAAAGCGCCTGCGCACTGGCGGCGCTCGGCGCGCAGTTGATCCTGATCACCGACGGCAACATGGAACCCTACGGCCATCTGCACCACACCGCCGTCGCCGCCCGTGCCCAGGAAAACCAGGTGTTTGCAGCCATGGTCAATCGCGTGGGCGAAGGCGTTGGCGAAGTGTTCGCGGGCGGTAGCACCGTCGTCGACCCGTTCGGCAGACGCCTGTTTGAAGCCGGCGCGCAAGAATGCCGGCACGTGCTGGACCTGGACCTCACGCAGATCGCACCGTCCCGCACGCTCTATGACTACCGCGCAGAAAAGCGCCTGAAACTGGCCGCTGCGGTCACTGAACACCCGGACGGTCGCCGCGAACTGTTGATCCCCTGAGCGCTGAAACCGGTCTCGCTTTCCAATAAAAAAATAGTGCGGCGTACTGCCAACCGATGGCCGATTCGCCAGGAGCTACCCATGAAACTCAAGCGTTTGCTGCACCTTGGCTTGTTCACTGTTTGCGGGTTGGGCGCAGCAGTCAGTTGGGCCGAAGGCCCTACGGTCAACTTCTACAACTGGTACGACTTCATCGCCCCCGAAGCTCCCAAAGACTACGAGAAGGAGACCAACACACCGGTGCTGCTCGACACTTTCGACAGCGCGGAAGTCATGCAAAGCAAATTGATGGTCGGCCGCAGCGGCTACGATGTGGTCGTCGTTACCAACAGCGCGCTGCCCAACCTGATCAAGGCTGGCGTGCTCGAAGAACTCGATAACAGCCAGTTGAGCAACCGCTCCAATCTTGACCCCGACATTCTCGCCAAAGTGGCGCAGAACGACCCCGGCAATCGCTACTCGATCCCTTACCTGTGGGGCACCACGGGGATCGGTTATGACGTCGATCAGGTGAAAAAAATCTTTGGCGACGAGACCCCGGTGGATTCCTGGGACCTGATCTTCAAGGAAGAAAACATCAGCAAGCTCAAGCAGTGCGGCGTCGCCCTGCTCGACTCGCCCGGCGAAATCATCCCGATCGCCTTGCATTATCTCGGCTTGCCGCCCGACAGCAGCAACCCGGATGACTACGCCAAAGCCGAAGCGCTGCTGCTGAAGATCCGCCCCTACATCACCTATTTCGACTCGTCGCGGTTCATCACCGATCTGGCCAACGGCAATATCTGCGCGGTGGTGGCCTGGTCCGGTGGCGTGTTCGACGCCAAGACCAACGCCGAGCGCGCCAAAAACGGTCGGCACCTGGCCTATCGCATCCCGCGCGAAGGCTCCTCGGTGTGGATGGAAACCCTGGTGCTGCTCAAGGACGCGCCGCACCCGCAGCAGGGCCTGAACTTCATCAACTACATGATGCGGCCCGAGGTCATCGCCAAAAGCTCGAATTACTTGGGCTATCCCAACGGCAACAAGAGCTCGCTGGCCTACGTCGATGAGGGTTTGAGAAATAATCCGGACGTCTATCCACCGGCCGCAACCCTGGCGACGCTGTTTCCTGCCCAACCATTGCCGCTGAAGATCGAGCGCATTCGTACGCGGGTCTGGAGCAAAGTCAAAAGCGGCACGTAAGCCACCGTGAAAAAGCTGCTTGCCTCAGGGCAAGCAGCGCGCGGAGATCCATTGACGACTGTAGGCCAACACGCTCTGCGCAATGGCCGTCGGGAAGTGGATAAAACCGTGGGGGCAGGACGGCAGCAGGTGCATCTCGACGGGTGCCGAGACTGCCCAGCGTTTGGCGATGTCGAGGGTGTCGTCCCTCAGCGGGTCGAGCTCACCAGCAAATAGCAATGCCGGCGGGAAACCGCTGAAGTCGCCATACAGCGGGGACAATGGTGGCTGACAACGCTCTTCGTCACTCAGCCCCGGCGTCAGCAGGCGCAACGCTGCGACCATGCCTGGGCCATCGAGTAGCAAAGTATCAGCGGGTGCCGAGCGCACGCTCGGTGTTCCGGTCAAGTCGTAGACGCCGTAATAGAGCAGCGCGCCGCTGATGCGTTGCAGGAGATCGGGCGATGTTTGCAGCGCCAATAACGTCGCTGCCGCCAGATGCGCCCCGGCCGATTCACCGACCACCACCACGGGCAGATCCGCGAACGCTGGATCGCTCAGCAACCAGCGCGTGGCGTGCAGGCAATCTTCCAACAGGCCTTCAATCGGTGTCGACACCGCGAGCCGGTAATCGACGGACACCACCACGACCTCGCAGGTATCGGCGATGGCAATGTTGAAGTTGTCGTTCATCTGCGCGTTGCCGATCACCCATCCGCCGCCATGAAAATCCAGCACAACGCCTTTGGCTTTGCCCTTGGGCCGGATGATCCGCACAGCGACCGGAACGGCGCCGCCCTCAATCATCTTCCGTTCAGCGCTCAGGCCATGCTTGTGCAGCAGGCTGGGGCTGACGAACTGACTGGCCCGCAACAACGCCTGGATCAACCGTGGCGTGATGCGATTACGGATGCGAAAACGCGGCAACCAGGCGAGCTTCTTGTTGAACTCGCGCACCTGCGCCAACTCGCGCTCGCCCTGTGGCCAAGGTGCCGGATTACTCCCTGTAAAGTCGGTCATCAGCGGTTCTTGAGCAGAATGGAAAAATTCAACGCGGCGGCGACACACAGCCACGCCAGATAGGGAAACAGGATCAAGCCAGTAATCACGTCAAGTTGCAACGCCATGACCACCATGGCCGCCACCACCAGCCACAACAACGCCAGAATGACCATCGCGGCCAAGACTTGGTGGGCGCCAAAAACACCGGCGTCCACAAGGTGTTCAGCGCGATCTGCGCGGCCCATAACGCCAACACCATCTGGCTTCCCGGTATCAGGGTCAAGCGATAGCCGGCCCACGCCAGCAGCAGGTAAATCACCGTCCAGGCCACCGGAAATGCCCAATTCGGCGGAGTGAATCCGGGTTTGACGAGGGACTCGTACCAGGCGCCCGGTTTGAACATGACGCCGGTGGTAGCCGCAGCGGCGCAAGCCAGAAGGAAAATGAAAAAGGTCATCGCCAGTCCTTAGCTGAGGTCAGCTGTTGGGGAAGCCAAGCCATGTCGGCCGTTAAACAGATGACGCCCCGTGGGGCAAAAAGTTTGCCTTGAGCGATGACTGTTTTGCACACAGCGTTGCAGTTGAACTAAAAACTGACTGGCTCGTCAGGATAATAACGCCATCACACACGGGTGACCCCATGCACAACTTTCTGCTCGAATACCTGTTCAACGGCGAGCCGCGCCGCCACGTGCTCGAAGTCCAAGAGGCACAACTCGCCGAACATGAGGCCGCAATGCACTTGCTGGAACTGCACGTCGGCGACGCCGAAAACGGCCTGATCATGCCCCCGGCAGACGCCACGCCGGAGCAGATTCTGCAACAGGCGGAGATCGTCGGAATCACGCAGATTCGCGTGGTCAAGCAAACGGCGTGAGGGCTGGCCGCAAGCCCTCGTTGGCTTGCCGCGCCAGGCACGAGGCGATGGTTTGTATGCGCATGAGTTGATGCTCAAGAACATCGCTCTCTACAAAAAGCTCGGGTATCAGGAAACCCATCGCGCCCCGGAAGATGGTCTTGCCCGGGTGTTCATGCGCAAGGTTCTGCCCTGTATGCCGTAAATGCTCGTGATCTGTGTCTATCTGTGCTTTTTCCAGGTTGCTACGGTCGCATTCCCTGAATTTCGATGAGGCAACCATGGATCTTACTGAAATCCCATTCGGAACCACCGATTGGTCAATCGATAGAGTCGGTGGCGAATGCCGGTCAGACAGGCACAGCCTATTGGCGTACCTGCCAGTTTGGTTCAGCGCGTGTGCGGATGGTCGAGTACAGCCTTGGATATTTGGCCGATCACTGGTGTTGGCGAGGGCACATTCTGTTGTGCCTTGAAGGGCAGTTGCTGACAGAACTGGAAGACGGCCGACAGTTCACCCTGACGGCGGGCATGAGTTACCAAGTGGGCAATGATGCCGAAGGCCATCGTTCGTCCACCGCCACCGGCGCAAAATTATTCATCGTGGATTAACCAAAACCCGACCTGTAGGAGCTGCGGGACGCTGCGATCTTTTGATCTTCATGTATTGGATCAAAAGATCGCAGCCTCGCTGCACTCGACAGCTCCTACAGGGTTTTGGGTTCGGCACGCGCCCTTTATGTTCAGGATCAACGTGCCCCGGTATCGCCGCGAGGGCGTTTATTCAATGACGGGATACCACGTTGCGTAGTTGTCATTGAAGGCGTTCAGCAAGGGGAATTCTTCGTTGCGAACACCCTCTACGACGGCGTTTTTGCGCTCGAAGGCTTCGCTCATGTGCTTTTGGCAAAGGTCTTTAGGCACATAACACAGGCCATGCCAACGATGACGCCAGGCCAGCAACTGCCGATCATTTTCAACGATGTACACCGTTTTGCTCAGCGACTTGCGCAGGCGAGGGGCCGAATCGCCTTTGAGCGACCTTGGCACACGAACTTCCTGCCCGAACACGTCCCACCCGGCCCACTGGCTGTAAAAGCGCAAACGAGTGTCGTTGTTGACCGAGAGAAATTCGTAGTAGGCAATGCCCGGCTTGGGCTGGGCGATTTCGCAATAGCGGCGCATCAGCGTCGTGGAAATATTGGCGATCATGTCTTCAGAAAGATGATTAACCACCTTCTGAAAATGATGGAGATTGTTAAAGCCGAATTCTTTGCTGAGATGGGTCAGTCGCTGGCAATACGTGTACTCGCCGATAACAGACACTTTGGCGAGCAACTTCAGATCATCCAGGCACTGCGCGGCATTCGAACGGTTCATAGCATCACTCCTTTAGCCAAATCGAAGACGTGCCTCGACCAGCATGCTGCTTGCAGTGGCTAAACAAGTGGGTAAGTTCACTTGGATTTTTCGTATTTCCCATCGCAGCAGGGAGGCTACTTGTGCCTTCGCCAGATGAAATCATAAAGCGCCCACGCAAGTAAACCGTCAGGCGAGCTGCAATGGCCAAGGCGGCCAGTCGCGGTATAAAAAAACCGCGCCTACCCAGTAGACGCGGTTTTTCGCTTCAGCCCTTCAGGCGCTCACAGCGCTCACAGCGCCCACATTCGCACCAGCGCAAAGTCCAGATCTACGTTGATGCTCTGGCGGCCAGCGACCCATTCATCGTTACGAAGGCGTTGGCCGGTACTCGTCTCGGTAACACCTTTGGCGATCACCAGAATAAACAGCCGGGTAGGGCACTCAAACGCATTCAATCGTTCGACATCGGCCCGCACCGACCAATCGCCGTCCAGGCACTTGGCGTAGGAAACATCGCCCAGACATTTGACTTCAGCGACCATCGTTGGCTTACCGTCTTCACCCAGCGCATACAGATCCGCTTTGCGTCGATCGCCGATTGGCAGATCCGTCCAGATTTCCAGTTCATCGTTGAACCAGGCATGAAGGCTGATCTGGGCTTGAATCCAGTGTTCACGGCAACTGCTGAGTTGCAGCACTTGCTCAAGACTCTTTTCCATATCGCGAAAGGCTCGTTCGAATAAGCCCAGCCATTGAGTCGTGTCCATCTCGCACTCCCTGTGTCGTCAAATTTGAGGCGCGATTATGAACGAGAACAATCCCAAACACCTCACTCTGTAGGAGCAAGGCTTGCCCGCGATGACATTGAGTCAGCCAGCATCGCCATTGCCTGACTCATCGCCTTCGCGGGCAAGCCTTGCTCCTACAGATAGCATGCGCCCCCAGCTCTTCGTAGGAGCCGGGCTGCCCGCGATGACATTTTGTCAGCCAGCATCGCCATTGCCTGATTCATCGCCTTCGCGGGCAAGCTTTGCTCCTACAGATAGCCTGCGCCCCCAGCTCTTCGTAGGAGCCGGGCTGCCCGCGATGACATTTTGTCAGCCAGCATCGCCATTGCCTGATTCATCGCCTTCGCGGGCAAGCCTTGCTCCTACAGATAGCATGCGCCCCCAGCTCTTCGTAGGAGCCGGGCTTGCCCGCGAAGGCGTCCGATTGGCCAACCCGGCTATCCCGGACGCACCACGATCACCCTCCACATGGACAGATCACGCACCCCACGGCCCAATCGCGCAGCCATTTCCTTTCAAAGCAAAACTGTCATATTCAGTATCACTTGCTTACCCATAGTGACCAGCCCAACGCTAATCCAATGAGGCTGCACTGTGTTTCAACGTCTTCTGTGTTCGCTGTCCGTACTGAGCCTGTCCGTCGCCGCCGCCCACGCTGCCGAGTCCGCGCCCCTGGACACGCCGCGCCTGAAAAGCATCGACAACTTCCGCGATATCGCCGGTATCACCACCGCGTACTCCACGGCCCACGACGGCACGATGCGCGGCGGCGTGTTCTATCGCTCCAATGCGATCACGCCATCAGCAGCGGATCTGGCCACGCTGAACAGCCTCGGCATCAAAGCGGTGTACGACCTGCGCACCCCGAGTGAAATCGCTGGCACACCGGACACCATGCTGACCGGTGCGACCTACCAGAACATCGACATCATCGGCGCCACCACCTCCGGCTCAAACATCACCAACATTTCCTTCAAAAGCGCCGCCGACGCCATCGCCATGATGGAGCAGACCAACCGTGCCTTCGTCAGCGACGCCGGCATGCGCAGCCAGTTCGGCAACCTGTTCAACGCACTCGCCAGCGTCGACGCCGCGCAACTGTTCCACTGCACCGCTGGCAAAGACCGCACCGGCTGGACCGCCGCCGTGTTGCAAAGTATCGCCGGTGTCGACAACGCGACAATCATGGCCAACTACCTCGCGACCAACGACTACACCGCTGCCCGAGTCGCCGCCACGTTGAAGGCGATGCCACCGAGCATGGCCGCCGTCTACGGCCCACTGCTCGGCGTCCAGGCCAGCTACCTGCAAGCCGGCCTCGACGAAGTCACCGCGCAATACGGCACGATGGACAATTACCTCAAACAAGGCCTCGGCCTCTCCCAGGAAACCATTTACGTGCTGCGCGGCAAACTCGTCGAATACAACAGCCTGCCGGGTCAGGCCGCGCTGATCGGCAACGCCGCCGCTGGCGCCGAATTGCTCCGCGAATTGCAGAACACCGAGCTGTCCGGCACCTACAGCGCCTACAACTACTATCTGCAATCGGCGATCGACGCCGGCACCCTCGGCGGTGTCGAATCCCAAGTCGGCGGCCAGGTACACGCGGACGCCGCCAGCTACCTGCTGCGCCAAAACGCGATGATCGAACAAGCCGCCGCACAGTTCGCCAGCGGCAGCGACCTCAAAGTCGGCCAATACCGCTTGTGGACGACTGCGCTGGCCGGCTACCTCGGCACCGACGGCTCGTCCCACGCCGACAGCAGCAACGAGCACAGCCAAGGCCTGATGGTCGGCATCACCCAACGCTTCAGCGAACAACTCAGCGCACGCGGCGGTTTCGGCTACAGCAAAGGCACGGTCGGCGGCGCAGGTGGCGAAGCCGACACCGACTTCACCTTCCTCAACGTCGGCGCCCGCTACGGCTTCACCAGCCTGGAACAAGGTCTTTTCCTCGACGCCAACGCCAGCGCCGGCTACATCGACTACGACAGCAAACGCGACCTCGGCGGCGGCCTCGGCACCGCGAAGGGCAACACCCACGGCAACCTTACCGGCGCCACGTTAGCCCTCGGCTATCGCGCCCCGGTCAACGGCATGACCTTCGAGCCGAGCCTGGGCTTTCGAGTCAGCCACCTCGACCTCAACGGCTTTAAAGAGAAGGGCAGCGAGCTGGCTCTCGACGTCGACGACAACACCGCCACCCGCCGCAGCGCCGTCGCCAACCTCAACGTCGCCTTCGCGCCCGTGGCGATGGGCAGTTGGCAATTGGTGCCGGGCGTGCAAGTGGGCTACGAACGCACACTGGGCGACAACCAAGTCGACAGCCAAAGCCACTTGCTGGGGCTCGACATCGAACAACGCGCCGCGTTTGATAATCGCGACCAATTCAGCGGCGGGGTAAACGTCATGGCCAGCCTCGGCGCGCTGAGCCTGGGCGCAGAAGTGGGCGCCAATGGCGGCGGCGACAGCCACGGCTTCAACGGCGGGCTGAAGGCAAGCTACGCGTTTTAAAAGAAGGGATAACACGACCCAAATCCAAAAACACCGCAAACCCCTGTGGCGAGGGGATTCATCCCCGTTGGGCCGCGCAGCGGCCCCAAAATTCAGGCCTGCTACGCAGCCCAACGGGGATAAATCCCCTCGCCACAATGGTGTTCCAAGCTACTAATTGATCCTCTCAAAACCATCAGCCTGACTCTGCAGCCTTGCGGTTCAACCAACAATCTGGAGAATGACCCTAACCCCTGTGCCCCAAAAATCAGGCCTGCTGCGCAGTCCAACGGGGATGAATCCCCTCGCCACAATGGTGTTCCAAGCTACTAATTGATCCCCCCAAAACCATCAGCCTGAACCTGCAGCCTTGAGGTTCAACTAACAATCTGGAGAATGACCCTAACCCCTGTGGCGAGGGGGCTTGCCCCCGTTGGGCTGCGAAGCGGCCCCAAAAAAGGAACTGCTACGCAGTCCAACGGGGATGAATCCCCTCGCCACAAGTTACCTTGTCAAGCTGATACCGCTCTAACCCCGAGCCCGAAACTCCGCCGGACTCACCCCATACGCCCCCTGAAAATACTGACAAAACCGCCCCACATTACTAAACCCAAACCGCAACGCCACCTCCGTCACCGACCCCGAATCCCGGTGCTTCAACACCTCATAAGCCCGCTCCAGCCGCACCTGCCGCTGATACCCCACAATCGACATCCCGACAAACCGCCGAAACCCCTCCTGCAACGCCCGCTGACTCACATTGCTCAACCGCGCCAGATCCACACCGCTCACCAATTGCTCCGGATGCGCCTGAATAAACTCCACCGCCAACTTCACATGTCGCGGCGCAACCATCGCCGTAGGCCGTCGCAACGCTTCGGAAAAGTTATGCGGCCACGCCTCCAGCACCGCATCAATCAACATCTCCCGCAACCGCGACGGCATCAACGTCCCGCTGTTGATCAACAAATCAAACTCCGTCCCCGTTGCCAGATCAATCAACGCCTTGATCCCCTGAAACGCCGCCGAATCCAGATTCACACTCGGTTCAAACACAATCCTTTCCAGAATCGGTTTACCCAACAGCGCCGCCAACCGCTCAGTAAGCTGATGCCGATTGATCGACATCCCGTGATGCGCGTGGCCATCAAAAAAGCGCATCGAGCGGATGTCAGCCTTATCGATTGCCAAACCAACCTGGCAAACCCCGATGGACTCGGTCGCGTGGTTGAACACAATCTTGCCGGCCGTGGGGATGACGAACGTGATCTCATCCTGTGGGTCGGGAAAAGCAACGGTGAAATCCCCGCGATAATGCATTCGCCGAAAACTCACACCCTCATGCCGCCCATAAACCCCACCAATGATGATGTTCGCCGGCAGCGGCGGATTGTCCGCATAGCGATTACCAAACAACTTCGAAAAAAGTGCACCGAAGTCGTCCGAACGGAGGTTGTCGGAGCGCAGGATGATTTGCTGGCGAACGGGAGACGGAAACACCTTGGCGGCACCTTCGGTTGGGGGCTCTAGGACAGGGGTGTGGGGCAGGGCGCCGAGAAGACTAGCAGAGGAAATATGACGCGTTTGTGACAGCCTGAAACATGCCGTAACACCGCCGCGCCACGTTTAAGCAAAGGACACTCGGCAGGCCATTGCCGACATGGCAACCTGCTCGCCACTGTACTCAGCGAGCAAACACAGGCCCCGCGCCAAGCCCCAGGCCCTGTTTGACCCGCCCTGAAAGCCCAAAAAATCATTGGAGCGGCAATGCAAGCCAACACGCAAACACTCCCCATCACCCTGACCCCGGAACTCGACTTCGACCAAAACGCCGCCAGCGCTTTCGGCGAATCGCTGACCCGCGAATACACCCAAGCCACGCCATTTCCGCACATCGTCATCGACAACTTCCTGCAAACCGACGTCATCGCCAGCATCCGCGAACACTTCCCGGTCGAACCGACCCACAACGAACAGACCTACGAGCGCGGTTACAAAGGCCAACTCAAACGCCAGATCAGCCCCAACGCCTGCAGCCCGTACCTGAAGAACGTCTTCAACACCTTCAACTCCGCACCGATGCTGGAGTTCCTCGAAAAACTCACCAGCATTCAAGGGCTGATTCCTGACCCTTATTTCGCAGGCGGCGGATTACACGAAACCAAAACCGGCGGCTTCCTGGGCGTGCACTCGGATTTCCGCCTGAACAAAAAGCTCAATGTTGAAAGGCGCTTGAACGTGATTGTTTACCTGACCGAGGATTGGCAGGAGGCGTACGGCGGCAACCTGGAGCTTTGGGATGTAGGGATGAAGAAATGCCTGAAGAAGGTGCTGCCGGTTTATAACCGCTGTGTGATTTTTAATACGGACAAGGACAGCAACCACGGGCATCCGGAGCCGTTGACTACGCCGGAAGGCATTACGCGGCGGTCGATTGCGCTTTATTACTACACGGCGAGTGGGGTGGGTGGGGAGCCGGGGCAGAGGAATAAAACGCACTATAAGCCGCGGCCGAAGGATCGGTGGAGCGTGACGTACTACGTGGAAAAACTGTTTAGGAAGAAGGGGTGAGTGGCCGCTAGTTCAAGGACGCGGCCATATTTGTTTATGCGGGGGAGTAGCTCCCGCTAGGCCTCCTTTCGGCCATTTTCGGTCAGTCGGGACAGACTAAATTTTGACTGATCTGAAGAAGGCTCCGCAGCGATTTTAGGCGAAGCTACGAATGCGTTCGAGCTAGGGCCGGGGCTCAGTCGTGACCGGATTCACCATATGTCGTTATTCGCAGCCATGCACCCCTCGCGAGCTCCCAAGTGACTTCTTCGTTCGTTCTTCGATGGCTTATGGCCATGCGGCTGGCATACTCAGGTTTTCACGATAGTAAGGACGCGCGACATGCTCGGGGCTTTATTCAAGGTTTTAAGTTCATGGCCTTTCAAAGCCACAATCAAGCTAGCCAAAGGAAAAATGCACGGTGGTCTGATCAGTGCTTTTGCAGCCATGCAGGCGCCAATTCCCCCAATATCATTGGCGAAATCGACGCAATGTGGGCCCATGCCGAGCAGTTTTTTCCTTCATTCCCCGACTGGATCATGGAGCACGATGAAAAGGCTTTGGCTGCTAACGCCTTGGTATTTTGGGCGGTAGAGTTGGTGCACACAGACAAGAAATATGCGGCTGTACTGCTCTCGGCAGCAGGTTTTTGCGTTTATGACGTTGATCAAGCCAAGTTTACCAACGATCCTCGGTTTAACCTCATGATGCGCGGTGCTGCAACGGTTGCTCAGGGTAAGGGGTTGGATTTTTACAGCAATCTCTTGGAAACGGATGAGCCGTTTTAACCAAGCGTCTATTATTCGTAGACGCAGCAACTTTTTGGCATTGCTTTGCGCACACTCACGGCTAAAAATCTGGCATTGATTTTGACTGCTCATTAAAGAAAGGAAAGGATTTCTATGTATTTTCTTATGTCGTTATTCGCGGCGATCGTTCTTGCTATCCCTACATATGGCGCATCGCTCTTAGTTTTTTTCTAGTAAAAGGCTGGTTCGATACTAAAGCGGCAAATCACATTCTCAACGTGATTTCCAGAAGCGTCAAAACCCAGGAGAGCCAAGAGCTTTACCACATCAACAAAGCTGCCATCAGGAAAGCGTTCACTATGCTTTCTGCAAAATACGAAGAAGAAACCAGCCATAGGCTCACATTTTTTTCGGGCATGGTTAAGCACCCTATGCACACCGACACCATTAGTGTCTTTGTTGTGTATTCGCCTAGGAATGGAACAAAGAACAAAATAGAAATAAGCACTAAGGTATTTCAACCTCTGACTACCGCGTCATTAGAGGACGGCTCATTCTTGGATGCTTTGTTAAAGCCCCGCTCGACCTTTTGATAGCTCCAAGAACTCTCGACTACAACAAAAGCTCTTTCCAGTAGGCTTTTTGTGCGCATATTAACGAAAATGTCGTTATGCGCAGTCTCGTTCGCCTACCTTGACTCGGCTTCGCAGCTAGATAGCGCCGGCTGCGAGATCGAATAATTGGGACATAAATCCCTTAGCTGTTCGCTGGATGAAAGTCCGCCGGCTATGACCGGCCGGTATGGGGCGATTTCGGTCTGTTGCGACAGGCAGAAATCGGCCAAAAGCGTACACTTAGCCGACCGACTTCTTTCCCTAGAACAGCATGAGTAGTAACCATAATCAGCTGACAGCTGCGCGTTGCCACCGGTGGCGATAGGCGAGCAATGTTGCCAAAGTAGTATTCCTACCACCCACCAGCTAACCTGCAAATCTAAGGAAATCAGTCATGGACGCCCCGAGATGCAGCCACCCAAGAAATACTCTGTTGTTTTGGTCGATTTAGATGGGGGGCACACGCTCTATCCGATGAAGGAATGGTGCCGTCAGAATCCTAATGAAGCACCACCTATCGATCCAAACACGAATTCTCAGCAGCTTCGTCGTGCATTCACTCGAATGGGATGGGTCACTGAAGAAACTGAAACACAGGTTCTGGTCCTGCATCCCGGCACACCTAAAACAGCTATTCAAGCCATCGAAGACGAAGACCTGACTCTTGGAGACGAAGACACGCCAGATTCAGATCGAGAGACAGTTTTTGAACTGGAATGGCAGCTACGCGACTTCATATCTCACAACATCGAATCACTGAAACTGGAAGATAAATCCCTTCGCCTCTATGTCGATCCTCTAGGTCGTGATGGAGTTGAATACCCTACCGATGTTGGGCCAATCGACATACTCGCACTTGATTCAGATGACGCGTTCGTGATTTTTGAACTGAAACGTGGACGTGTGGCAGATCGTGCCATTGGTCAGATCAGCCGCTACATGGGCTGGATCAAGAAGAACCTTGCGCACGGGAAGATGGTGAAGGGCGTCATCGTTGCGAAATCCATCAGCTCAAACCTACGTCACGCTATCGTGGCAGTTCCTAATGTCTCGCTTTTTGAGTATGAAGTAGCGTTCAGCCTGAACCAAATCTTTGAAGCAGATGAACCAATGTCACATGAAATATGAGGAGTAAATAGCTCCAACTTTTGTAGACCAGCAATTGGCCGCTACTGGACGTTAGATGCCGTGCGTGGGTTACCGCTATAGGCTCAAGACATTTTCGACGCAGCCGTACTGGCCTAATGCCAATGCTAAGATAAATGATTTACCCTGACTATCGGGTTACGTCGGGCGTGGTCGTTTTCTGCCAAGGATAAGGAGTGACAGGTATGGCAAAGCAGCTTAGTGAAGCATCCCTGCGCAAGGTTGCCCGTGAAGAGCTGGAGGTCCTTGAAGGGATTATTGATTACGCCGAGCATATGATCCGTGAAGGCGATTTGGCTTACCGGAATCTTAAGCGCAACGCCTACGGCAAGGCACTGGTGATCGAGCGTGAGAAAGAGGGGGTTGCTACATTCCGGCTGGGTATTGACTCGCTGGTGTACCCCAAAGCCAGCTCGGGCTATGCCACTCCGCACTCACCGGTGGGCCGTCTTTGCGCCGTGGCAGGAGTCGGTTTTGAGAGCTTTTCCAAAGCCTGGGGTGATTACCGGGTCACTGAGGCCCGCCAGTTTCGTCGCCATGATTTGGAAGAACTGGAGCGTCATGCACGCAACTTTCTGGCGGTGGGCGTGGAGAATGCTAACGGCCAGGGAAAGGTCATGGATCTGCGAGCCTTTTTGACAACGGCTAATTTAGCAGGCAAGCAAACCACCGTGCCGAGTAAAAAGCCTGCAAAGACCGAGAGTGTGGAGAAGCCTGTCGCCGTTTTGCTCCCCACTGGCAAGGAGCTGCTCGAACCTGCGAAGCGAACAACCAACGAAGCCGGGCTGCTAAACACACCGGTGACAGAGGTTCTTGTTGTTACACACCCACCAGAAGATGGGCAGCCGGCAGACGTGCCAGTAGAGCTGACACCGTCCGTGCCTGCCGCACTGCGGCTGCAGATTCTCGATGACGAGGAAGAAGATTCGGCACTGGCGATTGCCGATCTCGATGATGTGGACGATGAAGTTGGCGGCGAGCTAATTGAGCGGATGAGCCTGGATGAGCACTTTTTCTGAATCGAACCCCGAATCAGGACAAGATCATTTCCCGGGAGCCGGTTGGGCCGATGTGGGTCGAGGGCGTTGCGGGCTCAGGCAAGACCTCGGCGGCGCTCGGGCGGACCAAGATGCTCTGTGACTTCAACTCGAATGAAGTTACGGATCGTGAGACGTTCCGGTCCATTCTCGGCGACGACTTCGACTACTGGGAAGGGGAGTTTGCCGGCAAGTTCTCCCAGGACGGCAGCGTCGGCTTTGTGCGCACTGCCGAGCTGATCCAGTACCTCAAGCAAACCTGCAGCCGTCTAGGTATGCCCGGTTTACCGGTGCTTGAGTATCACGAGTTGCGCTCCAAGCTGCGCAGCTATCGCCATCTGGAGTCTTCGGGCGGTACTGGCAAACGCTTCAAACACAGCAGCGACGAGGGGCATTCTCTGACCACCACGCTGGCTTGGCTCAATGCCGCCCGGCTTGCGCTGGCCCGGGTGATTGCCGCCGACTTGCAGAAACTGCTGGTTGAGGTCGAAAGTGAGCAGCTGCAACGGTTTACTGCCCAGCAGCGCAGTCAGTTTGCCGCTGCCCACCAAGCGCTTGCAGCCAGCGTTAATGAACTGGTGCAAGAGCTGCTCTCGCCTTTGGCTGCGGAGCGAACCTTGTATCGGTTGGGGGCCAAATTGTTGGAGAGGATTCAGGCGCTGGCTCAGCGAATCCTGGGCCCGGCAACCCTGAGTATTCATGTAGGGGAGTACATGGCCTATGGCGAGGGCATTCCGGAGCTGGCGCAAAGGCTGGCAGAGTTACCTGTCGATTTGTTCCAGCAACCCAATCAGGTTTTGGTGCTGTACAGGGCAAGTGTTGTTGAGGGGGCCGAGGCATTGCCCTGTGTATCGAGCAGTTGTTACCAGTTCCTCTCGGCGGATAACCAGCCCTTGTCCTTCAATGATGCTGTACAGGCCTCACTCTCGGGCACGAGCGTCCGCGCTCTGCTGCCATCGTTAGTGAGTGGTGACGGGTATGAGACCAAATTCATGCCTGTCAATGAGCTGTTCATTGTGCTTGGTACGCCCAAGTCCCTGCTCTACCTGGACGGTGAGGTGCTGAAGTGGTTGAGGGTCAGCAGTGGTATCGGTAGTCAGGTGTTGCCTGGTGAGGATGAACAGGCCCGTACTTCGGTGCTTAAGATATTCCGGCAGGCGGCGTTGGACCATCTGGCCAAGCCGCTGAAGAACTTCGCGGAGCTGTATGCAAAGGCGCTGTATGAATACGCCGACAGCTTCCCTGATGCGGCCATTGCATGGCAGGTACTGGAGCGTCTTGAAGAGCAACGCCTGTGCGATTCGGATATCGACTTGCTGCTGTGCCTGGCTCACGACCTCAGTGCCGGAGTAACAGCCAAGCTCCCCGCTAGCCTGCGCGAGGCCCCTTTCTATCAGAGCGTGTTTGTCGATGAAGTGCAGGACTTCAGCGAGCAGCAGATCTACTTGATGACCTCCCAGGCTGATCCGCGTTACAGCGCAATCACTGTGGTCGGAGACCGTTCGCAGCAGTTGCTGCGCAACGAGGAAATTCACATCGCGGATTGCTTCCCTATTGGCAAGCGTCCAGAGTTTGTGGCGCTGGATGAGAATCTGCGGCAGAAAGGGCAGCCGGATCTCGCTGCGCTAAGTGCGGTACTGCGGCAGTTGTTCGAGCGCGGAGCCGATACGGATGTACAGCAGTTGGACGCTGCCCTTCTGCATGATCAGGTCAGCGAGCAAGGCGCTTACACGCTGCATGGCTTTGCTCGGCGTGAAGAAGAGTTCAGGTATCTATGCGAGACGATCGCCGCTATCCCTGAAAATCAGTCGGTTGCTGTGGTATTGCCCGACCAGGAAACCGCCCGGTCTCTGCATGCTTTATGTGCGCAGGAGCTGGAGGGCAGCTTCCGCAAGATGAGCGTATCGGAACAGATCGATCTGTCGAAAAAGTACCTTGTGCACTTCACGTCGGTGCTGCATGTGAAGGGGCTGGAGTTCGATGTCGTGCTGTTGCCAATGATCGACCTTTACGACCTTGGTCAGCCGGTATTCCGCAACCGGTTGTATGTAGGTTGTACGCGAGCGAGACAGCAGTTGCTGATGAGTCGGCTGCGCTAGTAAATAACTAAGGATTGAATGAACGATGGAAGCCAACAGCCGTCCTCTGCTGCGAATCTTCGAACCCACGGTGTGCTACCAGATTCCGCTGTTCCAGCGGCCCTATGTATGGAAGCGTGAGGATAATTGGCAGCCGCTCTGGGAGGACTTCGAGCGCCTGCTCGATGTGATGCTGGCTGGTGAGAAGCTGCGCCCGCATTTCCTCGGTGCCGTGGTGCTTGAGCAACTGCGTAATGACACGGGGTCGGTGCAGGGCCGTCAGGTCATTGATGGGCAGCAGCGCTTCACCACCTTGCAGTTGCTGCTGATCGCCGCCCGCGACCTTTGCCGCAGCCGGGGTAGCGAGCGCTTCGCCGGGCGCTTCGAGTCGATGGTCTCCAACAGTGACACGATGGTCGATGACCCGTCAGAGGTGCCCAAATTGTTGCCAACCAATGCCGATCGCCTTGCGTTTGCCTCGGTACATGGCGCGGGCAGCCCGGATGCGTTGTTGAAGCAGGCGAGCAAAAAGGGCGTGGACTTCAGCTACGATCAGGGCATCGTCGGCGCCTACCTGTACTTTTATGGGCAGTTCGAGGAGTGGTTACGGCCGGAGGCTGTAGAAGCCGAAGAGTCGCCGGAGAAACAGCTGGATGCGCTTTGGGGCGTGGTTCGCAATGGCTTGCAGTTGGTGGTGATTGATCTCGGCGAAGACGACGAATCGCAAGTGATCTTTGAGACGCTCAATGCACGTGGTACGCAGTTGCTGCCGGCGGACTTGATCAAGAACTTTCTGTTCCGGCGCGCTCAAAGCGAAGGCGGTGATATCGATACGCTGTACGAAGAGCATTGGGCGGAGTTCGATGGCGAGTTCTGGCGTGAAGAGGTGAAGCAGGGGCGGGAAAACCGTCCACGCATTGACATCTTCATCCGCCATTTCCTGACCCTGGCGATGCGCCGCGATATTCGTGTCGGCCACATCTTTAACGAATACAAGAACTACGTGCAGCACACCGCCGACTGGGGCTCTTGTTTCGTCGAACCGGCCAACTCTGCCAGTGAGCATATGGCGCTGCTCAAGACCTACGCCGAGCATTTTCGCCAGTTCTCTTCGCCCACGGCAGGATCTCGTCTGTCGCGTTTTCTGGCGCGCCTCGTGGTGATCGATACTTCGACGGTTTATCCGTTGCTGCTGCTATGTAGCCAGCGACTGCGTCCGCAGCAGAAAACCGAGTTCGAGGCGATCCTGACGGTGCTTGAGTCCTATCTGTTCCGTCGGATGATCTGTGGCCTGACCACCAAGAACTACAACCGACTATTCCTCGATCTGATTCGTCATCTCGAGCGGGAAAAGCAGATTACGGCCCAGGTGGTCGGTGCATTCCTGCTCTCCAGCGAAGGGGAAAGTGTGCGCTTCCCGAAAGACGGCGAGCTGAGCAATGCGCTACTCGACTACCCGCTGTACCAGTGGTGGCCGCAGTACCGTGTGCGGGCGGTGCTCGAGGCCCTTGAGCGGGCGCTGGCGCATGCCAAAAGCGAGGCTGTCAGCCTACCGACGGGGTTGACTATCGAGCATATTCTGCCTGTGAAGTGGCAGGAGTACTGGCCGCTGCCCGCGGAGGTGCAGAATGATCCCCAGATTAAGGTGGAATTCAGCCAGCGTCGTGATCGAATCAAGCATACGCTAGGCAATCTGACACTGGTGACCAGCAGCCTGAACCCTGCATTGTCCAACTCCGCTTGGGCAGCCAAGAAACCGGAACTCTTGAAATGGAGCAAGCTGAATCTCAGCCGTGACCTGCATGACCATGAAGAATGGTCGGAGCAGGAAATACTCGCCAGGGGAGCGGCGCTGGCGAAGTCTGCGATTCAGATCTGGCCATATCCTGACGTTGATCAGTAGCAACTAGAACGGAAACATTGTAAGCAACCTGCGTTCGGAGGCACTTTACTGAGGGACAGCTTCTGACCGAATGCAGTCGTTCGTTGTTTGGGTAGGAGGCACACCCGGCTAAACGTGAACTGAACCGTGTAGCAATTACAGCCTTAGCATGTTCGAAGCTCTATGGGAGATGAGTGTTTCGCTCTGATTAAACGCAACGCCGCAGGCACGTTTAAATTACACAAACCGTTACGTCATAAACGGCTACAACGCCTTGCGCCGTTGCCCACGCGTACGCCAGAATCCGCCGGCTTGTGCGGCTGTGGGGTGGGCTATATCGTTTGCTGGTCACTGCAAAACAGTGATCGGGTTTGGTAGCCCGTCGTGATAGTCGTATGGCAACACCTTATGCAGCCCTGTTGTTGGGACATGCTCTATATGGTGGTCATGCGTGGGGCTCCTTTGTGAGCGCCGGGTTTTCTATCGCGACCGGTCTACCAACCCATGCATGGCCGCCACCTATTCGTTTGGTAGCGAAGGTGATGGCTCCTTATTTCTTATAAGGTAGCGAGTCCTCTATGTTCAAACCAACACCAAACCCACCGGACTCCGATCCGATCCCGTACGACCCAACGCTCGAGCCTCAAAAGATACGAGAGGCGACCGACCGCGCCATCAATTTCTACCTCAACCCCGGCTCACTGAAGCTCTCAATCCCATCCCGCAAAACCAGCAAGATCTTCCTCATCGGTCCCGCCGTGGACGAAGAAACTCTCCTCCTCGAAGCCTGCGAGTCGTTGGCCGCCGCCAGTGACATGGCACGTGACATGAGCGATGTCGTCGACAACTCACAACGCCGAACCATGCTGATGCTGCATCAGGTGATCATGCTGAGTGAGTTGATGGTGAATCGAGTCCTGGATGGTCGCCGCTTGCCGAACTAAGCGCTGCGTCATTGACGGCTAGGCCGCGAACTCTGTGTAGGAGTTGCCGTAGGCTGCGATCTGTTGATTTTGTTTTCGATTGTTGAAGAGCAGATGAAGGGATCGCAGCCTGCGGCAGCTCCTACATGGTGGGGATTCATATTTCTTTTGGAGTGCCTTGATGGGTGCTTGTGGAGTTTCAGTTGATGTCCGAAACCACTAACAGTCAGCCGGTGACAGATCCGGCGTCGCCGTATGAATCATTCGATTCGAAGAAGCTTCATGAGGCGGCAGAGCGGGCGCTTGATCATTATCTTGCGCCTGAGAAGATCATGGCGACGCCGTACACCCCCAGCACTCTGTTCATGGTTAACCCGCAATCCGACACCGAAACCTTGCTGGTCAATGCCTGTGAGTCTTTGGCTTCGGCGACGGTGATGCTGGGTGATTTTGCCGGGATGCTGGAAGGGCCGAACCGCAATACGTTGTTGGGGATTGCGCAGGTGGTGATGTTGGGGGAGTTGGCGGTGAACAAGGCGTTGGATAACGTCGAGTTGAAGCAGCCGGCCTAGGGTTTGTGCTTGGCTGATTCCGGATAAACGGCTAGGGAGCGTGTTCCCTTGTTGCAAAGTCAACGCGCGCCCACCAATGTCGCCAACGGCTTCCACGCAAAAGTGACGGGTTTATTTTCTGAAATAAACCCGTCCCCATTTTAACAGGGGGCATCTTCGATGCCCCTTTCGGCTGGATATCACGCGCAACACAGATATTTGCCGTGGAGGCTCACTGGCAGTCTTGCTCAAACTCATCGAGCATGTCGGCACGCACCAGTGCATCAGGATCTTCAGCATGCACGGCGTCTACTTTCTGTTGCACGCATG
Organism: Pseudomonas sp. TH15; assembly: GCF_016651105.1. Lineage (GTDB taxonomy): Bacteria > Pseudomonadota > Gammaproteobacteria > Pseudomonadales > Pseudomonadaceae > Aquipseudomonas. The sequence goes on along the minus strand of NZ_JAEKEL010000001.1, from coordinate 4,693,574 downwards.
CATCTACATTATTGCTAGTAGAGGCTGCCAGGACCGTTTTTTGTACGGGTTGGCTTTGGATCGGTTGTCCTGGGGCGGGAGTATCAACGATTGTTACGTAGTCGATAGCGAAGCCGCCGCCACCGTAACGACTAGGGGTTTCGAAATCCGGAATTTCTTCCACTGGATTCCCCCAACTCATGTTGGGATTAAGCATGGCCATCTTGCCTGGATATTGGCTGCGACGATCAGAAGGTAGATTTACGATCGTGTTAGTGACTTTGCCTGCGCTCCATACCACTACAGCGTCCAATTCCCCATTGCGGTCATAGAGGCGTTCTTGACCATGCTTGACCACGTCATCTTGATGGCTATCGTAGCCCGGTCGTGCAACGCCTTGGTATTGGCTTATCTGCTTGTCACCGACCCATATAGTTGCGGTCGCACTGACGAGCCTTCCTTTGTTCCATTGCAGCTCTCTAATCAGATGGCCTTCATTGTCCCAATACTGCTCCAGACCGTCATTGCTGAGATCACTGGCAATGTATTGATTGACGTCTTCCTTGATGGCCAGTCGACTGACATGGTGAAGGTGCTTGCCGTCAAAGTTCCCATACTCATCAACGGTTCGCGCCTTCAGTTTTCCGTGCTCGAACTCGCTGAGTTCAGTCACGTTACCTCGCGCATTGATACGTTTCTGAGTTCCATGAAGTTGGCCATTTTCATAGTTCTCTTCCTGCGATACGTAGAAGCGATTACCGTCAATGCCATAATCTTTTTGCGGCCCGTGATACTCACCCTGTAGATACGTGCGGTGCTGGGTTCCGCGGTTGTCGAATCCGGTCTGCTTGCCATTTTTCCAGTCGAGATCAGCAATGAGCACTTTTCCCTGTTCATCCCAGGCACGCTCTTGGCCGTCTTTTTTGCCGGCGGTGTAATGCACCTCAATCGTGCGCTCGCCGTTTTGAGGATTGAACTGTTCTAGCAGTCCGTCCTGTAGTCCTCGTTTCCAATTACCCTCAGCAATCTTGTTGCCGGTTTTTGCGTCGAATTTTTCTTCTTTACCGTCTCGCTTCCCCGCTTTGAATTCACCTACAGCCAGCAGCTTGTCCGCGTTATCCGAGCAGCGCATTTCTCCGTCAGGCAGACCTTTTTTACGTCGATTGAGCAAGTTCCAACGCTGAACAGCCCCAGTACCGACATAGGGTAATTGAGGATACGTCCAGTGAATGGGTCGTCTGCGTGGACTTTGTAAATCAAACCACGAATTTCTTGGGTTTGGCGTGAATCTATTTCCTCAGTGAAGCATCCGGTAAGACTGAGGGAAGCGAGAGTGATTGTACTCAGAGCGAAACAGCGGCGAGCGTTGAAAAACACCAGAATCTCCTTATTCACGTACCGGCCCCTGCCGGCTTAAAGCGTGAGAAGGGCGCAGTGTAGGATAAAGTTATGGTGTGATTCCATTGAGCCATGATTTGTTTGATAAGAGACTTCGCTTTCACAAGAGAAAGTAGACATAACATGGAAGACATTTCTGATTTCACCGAAGTCGAATTCATCGCCTTCATCAAAAAAATACGCGTCGTTAACAAGGGCGGCACGGATGATGAGCTGGGTGAACTGCTTGAGCAATTCAGCAAACTTGAGGGTCATGCAGAGGGTTTCGACCTCATTTTTCACCCGGAACCGGGTGCCGACAACTCTGCTGAAGGTGTCACTGAGACGGTGAAAGAATGGCGCGCGGCTAACGGCCTATCGGGGTTCAAAGAGGACTGATTCAACTCTTGGCACACGTGTGCTGCAAACTACCAGTCCCGGGACAGCAGAAGGGCACGGGAAGACCGAAGAGGTTTAATGGCCCACGAAGGACGGAAGGCGTCGAGGGAATGCGAGCATGGGACGATGCTCCAGATAGGGTGTCGATTATTCTTGGGATGGAATTCTACAAGGAGTATCCGAACGGCGGTCTCACAGCACAAATTATCATGGATAAAGTGTTGGCAGTGCCAATTGCTGACTGGGGTATAGGGGTTCAAAAATATGTCTGCCAGTGAAAAGCGACCACGACATATTGGGCGGTGGATAACGCTGCCGCTGTGGCGTGCTGGTACGTAGCTATACCGCGTGTTGTCGTTTACTACTCAAAAGACGGCACCAAGAATATTAATTACGTCCTGAACACGCAGCACACGATTGTTCGCGGTGAACTGCTGCCAGGAAAGACAACCGGTGATGTAGGACATATCTTTCCTGACGATGAGTTCTTCATGCGCCTCGACTGGTGGAATACGAAGGGCCTTAATCGCTGCGTGAGCATTACGCCCCGATGGCCGACAACTGAAATCCATATCGACCGTAACGGCAAGATTGACACCAGTGAAGGCAGTGGCACTGATGGAGAGCGGTTGAAAGCTTGTTCGTAGGGTTTAGCCAAGCCAGAGGTGACTCAACTACCACGTGTGGTCGACTTCTGGGCGATTCCCAACTGAGCGCACCACGACCTTGTAGCGGCACGCTAAAGCCTCATTGCCGGTTGGCGGTGGCGGATGGGCGTTCATAATATTGACTGTTCTGCCATGTTCATTCGCGCGATTGCGGTTGTAATCGTAGGGGCAATTTCCCATGTACAAGGGGGGATTCATTTTTTGATCGCAGAAGGGGGCAGGCGTTTTCGTCGCTTAAACATAACCCTACAAGCGCGTTTAAATTACACAAACCGTTACTCCACAAAGGCTACAACGCCTTGCGCCGTTGCCTACGCCTACTACAGAATCCGCCGGCATACACGACTATGGATCGGGCTATATCGTTTGCCTGTCACTGAAAAATAGTGATCGGGTTTGGTAGCCCGTTTCTAAGCGTGTGTTGACGCCTTATGCAGTCCCTTTTTGGGGGCGGTTTTTATGGCGGCCATGCGTGGGGCTCCTTCGGGAGCGCCGGGGTTTTACTCCGCTTAGACCGGTCTACCAACCCGCGCCTGGCCGCCACCCTCGTTTGGTAGCGAGAGTGATGGCTCTTCATTTTTGCTGAGTGGAGTACCGTCTATGTTCAAAGTCACGCCCAACCCACCGGACGCCGATCCGATCCCGTACGACCCAACGCTCGAACCTCAAAAGATAAGAGAGGCGACCGACCGCGCCATCAATTTCTACCTCAACCCCGGCTCACTGAAGCTCTCAATCCCATCCCGCAAAACCAGCAAGATCTTCCTCATCGATCCCGCCGTGGACGAAGAAACACTACTCCTCGAAGCCTGCGAGTCGTTGGCCGCCGCCAGTGACATGGCACGTGACATGAGCGATGTCGTCGACAACTCACAACGTCGAACCATGCTGATGCTGCATCAGGTGATCATGCTGAGTGAGTTGATGGTGAATCGAGTTCTGGATGGTCGCCGCTTGCCAAACTAGTCGGCAGGCTAATGGATGAGGGGGCTTGCCCCTCAATACACAAATGCCATCGCCCTGAATTCCGTGTAGGAGCTGCCGGAGGCTGCGATCTTTTGATCTGCTTTTTCAAAAGATCGTCCGAACGCGGCCCGAGCCTCCGGCAGGTCGATAATTCCGCGGTGGTCATTTTCGCGAAGTGCCCGATGGGTACTTGTTTGGAGTTCCTGATGTCTGAAACCACAACCCCTTCGGCGGTTACAGATCCGATATCGCCGTACGAATCCTTCGGTTCAAGAAAGCTCCACGAAGCTGCCGAACGTGCCCTCGATCATTACCTTTTGCCGGCAGCCACGAGTACGGCCGCGCCCTACAGTCCCAGCAGCATGTTCATGGTCAACCCGCAAACCGATACTGAGTCATTGCTGGCGAACGCTTGCGAATCCCTGGCTTCGGCGACGGTGATGCTCGGTGACTTCGCCGGGATGCTGGAGGGGCCTAACCGTCACACCTTGCAAGGCATCGCTCAAGTCGTGATGTTGGGGGAATTGGCGGTCAATAAGGCGCTGGACAACGTCGAACTGAAGCAGTCGGTTACAGAGCCTGGTACCGGCCTGAAATAGGCTGAGCGACTAACAATTTGTGGCGAGGGAGCTGGCTCCCGCTCGGGCGCGAAGTGTCCTTTCACCACGCAACGAGGGACGGCGCCCGTGCGCAGTCCCTCAGCACAACCGCTTGCGTACCGCCTTCAGCACCGCTTCGATATGCCAGGTTTCGACGCCGATGACGACGGCTTCACCGGCATCTGGCAACAACTCGATTTGCGTGGTGATGCTTTGTTCGCCAAGCAGTCGCTGTGTGTTTTTCAGAAGCATGCGTGTACCCGTGAGCCATAACCGTTGTTGGCCCGTCAGCAACGCAAGGGTTTGCGGGTAGGTGCACTGCAGTTTTTGGCGCAGATTGATCAGCGCCGGTTTATCAGCCCGGTCCAGTGCCGGGGTCAGTACATATTGTTTGCCCGCCGCCGCCTCCAGGTCGTATTTGTCCTGCAGATACTCCTCGACAGTGATGCAACTGACGACCATCTCACGCTCGCCCGTGAAGACGTTGATCAAGTGCGCATTAACACCGACATAGCAGAACTCCGTCATGCCGTGGACGACGTAATCCTCGCTGTTGCAGCGAATGACCCAGTAATCCCCGTTGGCGGACAGCTCACAGTTCTGAATGACAAAGCGCTCGGGTTTGCCATCTCTCATGGCACCGTCAAACAGCGCGAGTACGATTGCGCACGCCTGGTCTGCGGTCAGTTTGGTGTTGCGCTCGCTCATGCTTTGCCAAAACCAAACAATGAACGCAGCCAGCCTGTCGACTTTCGCTCATAGAAAGGCGCGGTTTGCTTGAGGAAATAGTCGCTCAGGCCAGTTTCGCCCTCGCTAACGCGGTACAGGTCGACGGGCTCGCCATCCGGGGCGGTGTCCCCGGCGACGTTACCGGCTTCGAGCATCACCCGTTCAATGTCGCCGTCCGCTTCGATGCCGACGATCAGGTGAGGCTTTTGATCCGTCGAGGCGTCATGCATCAATGCCAGAAACGCACGTTTTACGTTGCTATGTTTGGCGAACAGTTGCGTGAGCGAATTGATCATCTTCGTCGGATACTGCGACGGTTGGCCGAGCAGCACTTGGGTGTCTTTTTCGACGGTGCGCTGTGTTGGTATTTGGCCGATTTCATCGGAGAGCAGGTTGCGCACTTCTTCCGGGTAGAACTCTTTGCCATAGGGCGACTTTGGATTGAGAAAAAGTTGCGCGCCCAAGGTGATTTCGAACAGGGCTCTGGCCGGGATTTCTATGTAGGACTGTTCGCTGTCGATGGACTTTTGCAGGGTTTGCAATGAAGAGAAAAACGGGATGACCGCGGAGCCGTCGGGTTTTTGCCAATGCGCGATGCTGATATTGCTGCCCGCCTCAAGGTGGGCCGGGCCTTCGCCGGTGCCGGTGGTGCCGAGTACGTAGATCGTCGAGCCCAACAGGGCTTTGAGAAAATCGGGTCGGTGCGCAGGCTCATCCGCCGCCAGGCGCAGTGATTGTTCGAGGGCGTTTTCTTTCTGGGTATGGGTGATGTCCATCGTTCGTTCCATAAAAACAGACAGTAAGTGAATGGCAGAGCAGGTCAGTCGCTGCTGCACCCTAGCAGAATCCAGCGTTTGCCTTGCGCGTGTACGTCGTAGGCAAACTCCCAGAAAACCGGATAAGCCGGATGCCCCTTTACGTATCGGAAGGCACTGATGTGGTCAGCCTCATTGACGTGGGCGAGTTGCATTATTTCGCTGGCAAGTTGGTTGATTTCATCGCGCTTGACGTCAAGGTCTTCGGGGCCGCTGCCTTCATCGCCGGCATACAGCAGCATTTCGAGCACTTCCGTTTGCACTTCTGCAACTGACATGGCGGTGATGTTGGCAACCACGCTGCGCCGCGAGACGGCATGTTCGAGGGCATCGACTAATGGCTGACTCGCATCGAGCGGGCCATAAACATTTACCCATACCTCGTAGTTGTAGCCGTAGAGGAGGTGTTCCAGTCGCTGGAATGCTTCAGGCCGGTTGTCGTGACTGACTTTCATAATTCTTCCTTGCAGTGGCAGTACCGTGAGCAGTTTTTCACGCGCTTGTGAAAACAGGAAAAACGGCAGTCGAATGAAGCGCAAACGGGTTAAGCCTTTGGAGCCGGGATTGTTTTTGATTGGCGGCATGGTCAATTGGCAAACGAAATAAGCATGTCCAGGATGTTGATGAGCACGTAGAGCAGGGTAATGGTCGCAGAGGCTTTGGGCGAGCGGGTTGGCTTGAAACGGCGTGACATTGACGTTCTAAAGCGCTTGATGAAAAAGGCGCCATCGACCAATACCGTTGTGGGCATGTCTTCTTCCTGATTACAAAACACCCAAGGGTTTGGCGCGTCCTGGATGGTTAGGACGGCGTACTGCCTTGGGTGGGATGGGGGCAGATCAGGTGGGGCGATAGAGGCAGGCCATTCACTCACCGCAATCCAGATGACTGCTCACTGGTCGCGGCGAAATCCCACGCCCGCATGACTTGGGTGATCGCCGCATCAACGCGCTCAAGCGGCGTATCGTCCCGGGCGAGGATAGAAATGCCTTGGAGGAAGCTGTCGAACGCCGTCGCAAGGGCGCGGGATTCAGGTTGGTCGGGTAACTGACCGGCAGCGATACCGCGCTCGACGCACACCAGCATCCCCGCGCGCGTGCGGGCGCGGGACTGGGTGAGGGCTTCGACGACGCCGGCGTTTTCCGGGCTGGGCGCGCTCATCACGCCGAGGGTGACCATGCAGCCTTTGGGGTGGCCGTCGTCACACTGCATGCGCGCCGATTGGCGCAGGGCGGTTTCGATGGCTTGGCGTGGCGGCAGGGTTGCTTCCCACAGGCACTCGGTGACTTGGGCGTAGGTGGCCAGGTAACGCTGCACGCACTCATCGAACAGGGCTTCTTTGGAACCGAACGCGGCGTAGAAGCTCGGCGCGGAAATGCCGCCGCCCAGTTCTGCCTTCAACAGGGCGAGGGAGGTCGAGTCGTAGCCATGTTGCCAGAACAATTGCATGGCCTGATCGACGGCGTCGTCGCGATCGAATGCGCGGGGGCGACCGGTTCTCGCCATATCAAACACTCCTCGGAAAGTGATTTGGATACTAGTCGATACATAAGTCGTTGACAACGACCGGCGACTGCCGCCAGTATTTTATATCGATCGGTATTTAAGTCTGAAATTCTCTTCTCAAGGAGTACCCCGTGACACCCTCACTCACTTTATCGGCAGCGCCGAAAAGCTTGCCCATCGGCGCGTTGCTCGCGCTGGCCATGACGGGCTTCATTTGCATCGTCACCGAAACCCTGCCTGCCGGCTTGTTGCCATTGATCAGTGAAGGTCTGGCGATTTCTCCGTCGATGGCCGGGCAGATGGTGACCGCGTACGCGCTGGGTTCAGTGGTGGCGGTTATCCCTCTGACTATCGCCACTCGCGGCTGGCGCCGGCGCAATGTGTTGTTGCTGACCATCGTCGGTTTCCTGCTGTTCAATTCCATTACGGCGTTGTCGTCGCACTACGGTGTGACGCTGGTGGCGCGCTTCTTCGCCGGTGTCTCGGCAGGGCTCGCGTGGAGCCTGTTGGCCGGCTATGCCCGCCGCATGGTCGAGCCCGATCAACAGGGCAAGGCGTTGGCGCTGGCCATGGTCGGTACGCCGATTGCGCTGTCGCTCGGTGTACCCCTCGGCACATGGCTGGGTGGCCTTGTGGGCTGGCGCACCGCGTTCGGGATCATGTCTGCACTGACCTTGATTCTGATTGTCTGGGTGCTGGTGAAAGTGCCTGACTACCCACCGCAACCCGCGCATCAGCGCCTGTCGCTGCGCAGCGTTCTGGCCACGCCGGGTGTGCGTCCGGTGCTGGCGGTGGTGATCAGCTGGATGCTGGCGCACAACATTCTCTATACCTACATTGCACCGTTTGTGGCGCCGGCGGGGCTGGCGGATCGCGTGGATCTGGTGCTGTTGGTGTTTGGTATCGCGGCGCTGGTGGGGATCTGGCTGACGGCCAAACTGGTGGAGCCGCTGTTGCGCAAAACCACGTTGGCGAGCCTGGCGACGTTTGCGCTGGTGTGTGTGGCGCTGGGTTTTCTTGGCCGTCTGCCAGAGGTGATCTACCTCGGTGTGGCGGTATGGGGATTGAGCTTTGGCGGCGCGGCGACGTTGCTGCAAACGGCGTTGGCGGATGCGGCAGGTGACGGCGCAGACGTGGCGTTGTCGTTGAATGTGGTGGCGTGGAACAGCGCGATCGCCGGCAGCGGCGTGGTCGGCGGCGTGTTGCTTGACCGCTGGGGTGTCGCCTCGTTTCCATGGGCCATGGTGGTGCTGGTCGCCGTAGGGTTTGCGATTGCCTGGCGCGCGCGCGGGCATGGCTTCAAGTCCGGGCCGCGCGGGTCCGGGCGACCTGCGGTGGCGGGGCACTGACGCAGGCGAAATGGTCGCTGCCGCGAAACGATGGGGTAGGATGCTCGCACACTGAAATAGGCCCTCTCGACCAAGGACGCGATATTTATGGAAACCCTCTTTTCTCAAGTTGACGAGCGCTTGCACGACCGTCGATTCGCGGTAGCGGATAACACGCAGGGGCTGTCGGGTAGTGGGACGGTGTTTCACTACCGTGTTGATGGCGTGGGTATTTCGAGCACTTATCAGGGTGGCCGGATTCGTTTGGGCCACCAGGTGGGACGTGTGACGGGGCCTGACACGATTGAGCTGCTGTTTCATTGCCTGACGACTGAGGATGAGATTTTGTCTGGCTGGTCGCGTGGCATTGTCGGTGTGGATGAGGCGGGGCGGACTACTTTGAGCTTTGTGTGGGGCTGGTTGTCGGGCGCGAGTGGGGGCGGGCAGTCGAGTTACGTTGAGGTTGTTGATTAGTGGCTTACCGGATTTCAGACAGCAAAACGCGCAATAGGAAGATAAGGCTGAAGCAGAAGCCTGCACGCCAGCCACTTCCGCAGGATTTGTAGGCAGAAGCGCGTTCAGTTGTAGCCTTGATGTGATGATGGTTCTTCAAATTCAGAATTTTCGCGAGCCCAACGATGTCGACGGACTACTTCATTGAAATCAGCCCCGAAGGGCCGCTACCGGCTTACTACCTCGTTGCCGAGCACCTATGGGGCCCGGGTTGCAATATCGATTCTGACGGTGACAGCAAACCCCTGATGATCGCCACTGGACGGAGCTGACCCTGACACTTCGCACCACACCCGGACTGCGTGTCGACGTTGATCCTGTTTCGATCAACCCGCTGGTATTGGTCGTCCGTTCAGAGAATGAAGCGGTGTGCGTGAGCACGGCCAGTTACATCATTTCTGTTGCAGGCGGCAGCATCGGGCCGACGGTTTGCAAGGAATAGAGGAGGGATATTTGATGAGCCAATTGTCAGCACTGATCGCGCAAGCGAGTGCGGGGCTTTCCGTGCAGCAGCGTATTTCGGATGAGAAATGGGCGGCGATTGCGCACCAGTGTGGGGACGAAGAGGTGGCTGAAATACGCGATCGAATTGACGCGCTGCGGGCAGAGTTGGCGACGGTTGAGGATTGGGATGGCGATACTCAGGATGAAATTCATTTGGCGATTTCATGCTTTTCCCGGATGTTGAGGATCGCTACTGGCGGCGTCTGACGTTTCGCACCACCAGTATCCCAGGCTGCCCCTGTAGGAGCTGCGGCACGCTGCGATCTTTTGACTTTGATTGTAAAAACAACATCAAAAGATCGCAGCGTGCCGCAACTCCTACAGGGGGATGGTGGTTAAGGGGCGTTTTGCAGGAGGTGGCTAAGGGTTTGCAGTTCGCCTTTTTCTACGTCGGAGACGAGGACGTAGCGCATGTGGTTGGTTTGCCATGAGACGACGTTGAAGCCTCGGATTGACTGTGCTTGCTGCGGTTTGTCGGCGTCGGGGGTGGGCAGTATGAAGACATTGATGATGTGCTTCGCCCGGCCATAACTCAGCGCTGCCGTGGTCTGGTGTTGCAGATAGTCCAGCCGCCCACCCAGCAATGGAAACCCCTGCGCCGAGTAGTCGAGCACCGGTGGCGAGAAATCGAGTTTGCCGGTGAACCAGGGCTTCACGGTGTGGCGGTCGGAAGACACCACATCGTTCAAATGCTCACCCATCAATGACCGCACATGGCTGGAGACGGCTTCGTCCATCAACGGTTGTTCGCTGCCAGGCGTTGCCACATAAAGCACCAGCGCCAAGGCCAGCGCCGCTGCTGAAAAGGCTGGCGCGAACCAATTTCGCCAGCGTTCGACGGTGCTGGTCCGTGGCACTACAGGAGCAAACACGCTGGCGGTCAATGACGCCGGTGCCGAGTAATACGGTGCATGCCGTTTCACACTGACCGTCAACAACCTCGCCTGATCATGCAACCGCGTGCACTCGGCACACTCGGCCAAATGCCCGGCTACTTTCGCAGTCGTTGTCGGATCCAGTTCCTTGTCCAGGTAGCCATGGATCAGCACCTGGCAAGCCGTGCAGTTGAGGTCAGTCATGGCTATGCAACTTCAATAGTTCAAGTTTGAGCATGGCGCGGGCGCGAGCCAGTCTCGACATGACAGTGCCGATGGGGATGTCGACCACCAGGGCGATGTCCTTGTAGGGCATGTCTTCGAGCTCCTTCAGAACAATGACCTCGCGAAAAATCGCTGGCAAAGCGCACAGGGCTTGCTGGACCAGTGCCGCGTTCTCCATATGAATGGCCAGCAGCTCCGGGGTCTGGCTGTGGCTCAACGCCGCGTCGTCTTCGGGGAGCTCATCGCCGATGGCGACCCAACGGTGGCCGGCGGAGGCTTTGAGCCAGGTGTAGCTTTCGTTACGCACGATGGTCAGGAACCAGGCCTTGGAATTGCCGTCGGCGAAGCGATGCAAGAACCTGAAAGCGCGCAGGGCACTTTCCTGCACGACATCGCGCGCGGCGCTGTCGTTGCCGGTGAGCCAGCGCGCGAGGTTGTAGGCGGCGTCCATGTGGGGCGCAAACAGTTCCTCAAATCGCTTCATAGTGGTTTCCGAACCGTCCTCCCCCCTTAACTGTATTGCGTGGCGATTTATTCCCGGAAAAAAACTTATTTTCCGACACGGAATAAAGACTCGCCTTGCTCGGTTGTATCTCCTGTCAGCTACATCACTGTAGTCCGCCAGCGAGGGCATACCGATGGACATTCACTCAAAATACGAACGGCGCACCGACGGTCCGCTCAACCCCGACCGCAGGACGCTGCTCAAGTGCTCCGCGTGGGCCGGCGCCGGCGTGATCTGGGCCTTGAGCGGCGGCATTCCGCGGGCCTTTGCGCTGGACGAGGCCGGCAACGCCTCCGACCCCAAAGCGCTGGCCGCGAGCACGTTCCACTTTGTGCAGATCAGCGACTCGCACATCGGCTTCAACAAAGAGGCGAACCCGGAACCGCTGAAAACCCTGCAGGTGGCCATAGACAAGGTCATTGCGCTGCCGAAACGGCCGTCGCTGATCCTGCACACCGGCGACATCACCCACCTGTCGAAACCGGAAGAGTTCGACACCGCCGCGCAACTGCTCAAGGGCTTGCCGTCCACGATTCACTACGTGCCGGGCGAGCACGACACCCTCGACGAGGGCGGCGGCAAGCTCTACCTCGAGCGCTACGGCAAGGGCACCAAGGGCAATGGCTGGTACAGCTTCGATGACCACGGCGTGCATTTCATCGCGCTGGTGAATGTCTTCAACTTCCAGGCCGGCCACGAAGCGACCCTCGGCGCCGATCAACTGGCGTGGCTGGCCGATGATTTGCGCGCCGTGTCCACCAGCACGCCCGTGGTGGTGTTTACCCATATTCCGTTGTGGACGATTTATCAGCCCTGGGGCTGGGGCACCGAGGACGGCGATCAGGCGATTGCCATGCTGCGCAAGTACGGTTCGGTGACGGTATTGAACGGGCATATTCATCAGGTTATCCAGAAGGTCGAGGGCAACATCACCTTCCACACCGCCCGCGGCACGGCTTATCCGCAGCCCGCACCAGGCACGGCGCCGGCACCTGGGCCGATGACGGTGGCGGCTGATCAATTGCGCAACTATCTGGGGATCACCGATGTGCGAGCGACACAGGGCGAGCACCCGCTGGCGCTGATCGATTCGACACTGGTTTAGGGGAGGGTTTTGAGATGAAAACGCGACTGTTGGCTGTGGTTTGCCTGATGCTGTCGATGCCGGTGTGGGCGGCGGAAGTGAAGGTCGATATCAAGGAATTCATGTTCGGCCCCAAGGATTTGATCGTGGCGGTGGGCACCAAAGTGACGTGGGTTAACGACGACCAGATCCCGCATACCGTGGCAGAAACCCACAAAGTGTTCCGCTCGGGAGCGCTGGACACCAATGACAGCTTTTCCTACGTGTTCAACACGCCGGGGGAGTTTGAGTATTTCTGTGTGCTGCACCCGCAGATGATCGGGAAGATTGTGGTGACGCAGTAGCGTGCGCAAAGGGTGGTCAGATGAAGCGCATCTTTTTGCCACGCTTTCGCTGGGCTGCCTAATGGAATGGGTGTGGTTTTGCGTTGATTACTTTGCACTAAACACAAAGCTTTAAAAAAGCGCACGTGCAGTCTCAGGACTTGCGTGCGCTTTTTAATGGGCGCGGTTTAAGGGATTCCCTGATCGCTTAGTGGTTTGTAACATGGCAAACTTTTGCCCGTTGCACGGTCGTGTGCTATTGGGCAAGTCGCGCAATACGGGATATTAGCCATGGAACTCCGGTGATCTTTACATCGGGTTCAACTCAACAAGGAAGTCGTCATGAAAGTCGCTTTGGGTCTTTTCACTCTCGCTGGGTGTCTGTTCAGTTTTTCCGCTGCGGCCGCGCCGAGTCACGGCGAAATGTTCCAGGCGTTGGCCGAGTGCAAAGGCAATGCGCAGCAGGTCGGCGAGTTCAATGCGCTGGTGGATGCCAAGCAGCTGACGTTGGCCAAAGATGCCGCGCACACCCCGTGGGGCGGCGGTGCCTGGCAGGTCACGCCCGCGCTGTCGGTCAACGGTGTGTCGTCGTCCACGGCGGTGATGATTGACCGCTTCGGCTTCTTCCTCCAGACCAAAAGCAGCAGCCCGGCGGCAGACGCAGAGAAGCTCGCCAGTACGCTGAAACTGAAAAAAGTCCTGGATAGCGGCGGCTACTTCGACTATCAGCGCAGCCTCGACAATGGCGCAACGCTGCGTGTGCTTTCTACCGAAGACAAAGATGTCGATCTGTATGTAGGCTGCAGCTATCCGCAAACGGCATCCTGAGATCAGGTGTTAGTGGGGCGGATTCCGTCTGTCATAACAGACGGAGTCCGCCCGCGCGAGCTACTGGGTTTCAGCCCTGCGCTTCGTCCTTCAAATCATCCAGTGCATCGATGATCGCTTCATCGCTGTCGGTCAACGCTTCTTGCATGTCTTTGGCAATGGTCGTCTGGATCGTCATGATCTTTTGCGCCAGATCGCGACCGCTCTTGGAGGTGATGATCATCGCCATGGCCTGATCAGGATGCTGATTGGCGCGAATCATCAGGTCGAGTTCATCGTTGTCGAAGTGGTCGGCGTAGATCTCGACGACCATGTCTTTCAAGTCATCAGCATCGAGGTTTTCGCGCACGACGTTGCGAATCTGCTCGTGTTCCAGCATTGGGTAGCGGGTCGCGTAGCCCCTGGCTGCGATCTCGACAATGTTGCCGTATTGCTTGGTCAAACCACTGGCCTCAACCAACTCTTGCGCTTTGTCCTTGCTGCCGCCGCAACCTGCCAGTGCCGCTGCCAACAATACAGCGAGCGTTAGCTTTTTCATGCTCATGAGCATTTGTCCTTGAATGATTTGGATGTGCACAAGGCTTAGCGGCGATTCAGAGCAAATGCGCACGCGATGATGACCAGCAAGATGCCGCCGATAAATGCGCCGAAGGCTGGAAACATCGCCGCTGGCCACATCAGGCCCCGGCCGAGGTTGTAGAAAAAGCCTGCGTGGGAGTAGTAGGTGCTGAACAGCCAGGAATAGAGCGCGTAGATCAGGCCGATGACGAGATAACCAGAGATTATCTTCCCTTTGAGCGACATGAAGTCTTCCTTGTGGGGGGTAAAGCGGGGGGATGGATTTTGAGTAACATACTATTTCGGTGATGGCACTTCAATGGCATTGCTTCGCCCATCCCCACACACTCACCCACATAAGCGCTTGATAAACGGCTTCTTCTGCCGTTCTCTCAACGGTTTACCAAACCGTCTTGCTGTCGCCACGACTGCTGCAGAAACTCGCTGATCAGCGATGTCGCTTGCTGCTGGATCACCTCCCGTGGACGCGCCGCGACGCCATCTGCGCAAATGATGCCGTCGCCGGGAACGTCTTCTTCGAGCAGGTCTACTGCACCCGTTTTGCATCTCTGCAAAAAGCTGAAGTGGCTGGCGTCGATGATCTCGACATAACGGCTCGACGCCGAGGGCAAGCGTTGGGCCAGGTTGGCGGACTCCAATTGCGCAGGCAGATCCATCGACGGTGCGCCGGCAGCGATCACCAGTACTGGCACCGGCAGTGTTGCCAGGCTCTCGTCGGTCATCCCGCGTGACAGTCCCAAGTCCAATGACACCACTGCGGTGACGCGCTTATCGCGCAAGTCGCTGGCCAGATGCGCCTTCAATGCCGGTGTGCTCGCAGGGTTGATCTTTCGATAGTTGGTGCAACTGCTCAGTTGCGGGTGAGTTTCGCAGTCACGGTCAAAAAGATCCGGGTCGAAGCGCGCGCCGGCGATCTCCAGGGCAGTCCAGCCGCCGAGTGAGTGGCCCACCACGGCGATCTGGCGCTGCGCGACCGCACCAAATTTTGCAGGTTGCGAGGTGACGGCCTCAATGGCCCGGCCCACATCAACAGGGCGCTGCCATAGCTGCGCGGCTGCTTGCGGGCTGCGGTCATGGGTTGTGGTGCCTGGGTGGTTGACCGCGGCAACGATGTAACCCTTTTCGGCCAATGCATTTGCCAGCCAGATCTGATTACCCCAATTGCCTCGGTAACCGTGGGAGAGCACCACCAAGGGATGCTCACCCGCCACCGGCGGCGCGTCGCGCACGGCCGCTGCACCGACAAACACCACGTCATCGGCGATCATCTGAGCCGGGGTTTTGGCGGCCGTGGGGTACCAGACGATCAAGTCCAGCGGCCGCTGATTTTGCGTGTCCGCGAGTTTCAGGGATTGAATGCCGACCGCGTTGACGTCAGCAAGAGCGTGGCTCGCCAGGCAGGTTAACAGCAGGGCACCGAGAGCAATTTTCAATGGGGTTATCTTCCTTGGTTGAGGTGGGATTTCAGCGCCTGGACCTTGCCGATGACTCGCATTCCATGAGCCCTGAGTCTTCGGCATAGCTGAGATTGAAATCACATGAATGGCTGTGCAATCACGCTTAAGGATCTTCTGTCGCGAGCGACACCTGGAGGTAGAAGTACTTTATCTGCGGCCACGTCTCCCGCGTGTTGACGGAGGTTTCCTCGGAACCCATGCCCAGCAGATACCAGTGCTGGGTTTTTTTATCCCGATAGGAATAGAACGTCGAATCCCAGCCGCAGCAGATGTACCGCAGCATTGGCAATCCGAAGCGGCGGTTCAGGTAGCGCTCGGCCTCAAGGGCATCGGTGCCTTTGACGCGGTAGCGCGCGATGAAAGGTTTTCCCTGTGC
Organism: Pseudomonas sp. TH15; assembly: GCF_016651105.1. Taxonomy (GTDB): domain Bacteria; phylum Pseudomonadota; class Gammaproteobacteria; order Pseudomonadales; family Pseudomonadaceae; genus Aquipseudomonas. The sequence continues at coordinate 4,677,939 of NZ_JAEKEL010000001.1, read as the reverse complement.
GTCGATGTCTTGGGTGCACGCCACAAACTCGACGAATTGAGTTTTGTCGCTGAGTTTCGCGAGGAAGTCTGTGCATCGCGGTTCAGCCATGGCGCAGCCGGCAAACAGGCACGCACCGGTCAAGAGGAGTCTGCTAATCCGTCGGCTCATTCATTCTTCCGTGAAGTTCTGCCCATGCGTCATTTTCGGCGCCGGTCAGCTTGTTTACACGCAACCTTGGAATTTGCCAATACGCCCTCATAACATCAGCTATACCCACGTCCCCGAGAGGAAGGACACACCATGACGACGCAAACCGAAACCGCCATTTTGGCCGGTGGCTGCTTCTGGGGCATGCAGGATCTGCTGCGACGTTTCCCCGGCGTGCTCTCCACGCGGGTGGGTTATTCAGGCGGCGATGTGCCGAATGCGACCTATCGCAACCACGGTAACCACGCGGAAGCGATCGAGATCGTGTTCGACCCGCAGCAGATCAGCTACCGCCAGATCCTTGAGTTTTTCTTCCAGATCCACGACCCAACGACCAAGAATCGCCAGGGCAACGATATGGGCGCCAGCTACCGCTCTGCCCTCTTCTACCTCAGCGAGGCGCAGAAACAGATCGCCGAAGACACCGTGGCCGATGTCGACGCTTCTGGACTTTGGCCCGGCGAGGTGGTCACCGAAATCACCCCGGCCGGCCCGTTCTGGGAAGCCGAACCGGAACACCAGGACTACCTCGAACGCTTGCCCAACGGCTACACCTGTCACTTCATCCGGCCAGGCTGGAAACTGCCCAAACGCGCCTAAAAATCAAATTGCCCCCTCGACGTCCGTGTGAGACGTTGAGGGCGCTGTTTATTTTTCAGGGACGAACATGACCATTCGACTCACGCAAACCCAGGATTGGACGCTGCTCAAACACGTCCGGCTGGCCGCGCTGCGGGACGCGCCCACGGCCTTCGGTGTGAGCTATCAAACCGCCGCCGGCTACACGGATCAACAGTGGCAAGCCCGCGCTTCGTCAGCCACCAGCGCGTTCTGGCTGGCGTTTGAGCAAGACCGCCCTGTGGGCATGATCGGCGCGGCGGTCAATAGCGCCAACCGCTTCAACTTGATCGGAATGTGGATTGAACCCGCTGCACGCGGTTCCGGCGTGGCTACGAAACTGGTCGAAGCGGTGAAGGCTCGCGCGTTGGAAAAGGGCTTCGATCGGGTTTATCTCGACGTCTCGCCGGACAATGCCAGGGCCGCGAATTTCTATCTGAAGCAAGGTTTTGCTTTTGTGGATGAGTGGGAGCCGTTGGAGAGTCATCCGCATATTACGGTTCAGAGCATGTTGTGGATTGGCGGCTGATCACAAGAAGGCGTTCAGGGCATCATTCGCTGAACCACCGATGATTGAGCTCAATACAGACCATTCAAACCCCACCCCGCAATGCCTGTTCCGACCACAACCAACCACACTGGCAGCTTTGCGAACATCAACGCGATCAGGGCAACCAGCGCGAGACAAAAATCTTGTGGTTTGATAATGGCGCTGGTCCAGACAGGTTGGTAAAGCGCGGCCAACAGCAGGCCAACCACCGCGGCGTTCACCCCAGCCAGAGCGGCTTGCGCAAGCAGGCTGCGTCGTAACCGCTCCCAGAAAGGCAAGGAACCGATGATCAACAGAAACGAGGGGGCAAAAATCGCCATCAAGCAGATCGCGCCACCTGCCCAGCCTGAAGGCGCGACGTTCATCGAAGCACCGAGAAACGCGGCGAACGTAAACAAAGGGCCGGGCATCGCCTGCGTGGCGCCATAGCCGGCCAGAAACGCTTCATTGCTAACCCAGCCAGTGGGCACAACTTCCGCTTGCAGCAGAGGCAGAACGACGTGGCCACCTCCGAATACCAAAGCGCCGGCGCGGTAAAACGCATCCACCATTGCCACGCGTTGATCGGGATGCAGTTCGGCCAGCAACGGCAGGCCCACTAGCAATACCAGGAACAGTGATAAACAGATCGCACCGGTTCGCCGGCTGATGGTGATCGGCAGAGCGTCGTGCTCGGCACGCTCCACTGGTTTGAACAGCAGCAGGCCCGCCAGACCTGCGGCGAAAATCACAGCCACCTGTGCCCACGCCGACGGCGCAAGCAATGCAACACACGCGGCAATCGCCATCAGGGCAATGCGCGGCACGTCCGTGCAAAGATTGCGCGCCATGCCCCACACGGCTTGAGCAACCACCGCGACCGCGACCACTTTGAGCCCATGCAGGGCACCAGGCGAAAGAGCGGTGCCGTAGTGGGCGATGCCCAGGGCAAACACAATCAACGCAGTCGCCGAGGGCAGGGTAAACCCCACCCACGCCGCCAACGCACCACGGTATCCCGCCCGCAACATGCCCAAGGCGATGCCGACCTGGCTGCTCGCCGGGCCGGGCAGGAATTGGCAGAGCGCTACCAGATCCGCATAACTGCGTTCACTTAACCAATGGCGCCTGAGAACGAATTCATTATGGAAGTACCCCAGGTGCGCCACCGGACCACCGAAAGAGGTCAGTCCGAGGCGCAGAAAGATCAGAAACACCGACCATGCACTGCTTTGCTCAACGGTCTGAGGTTCGGTCATGTATCGGCGTTCCTGCTTTTATAAAGTCGTGGCGATAGTGTATTTCGATTTTCTGAAGTGCTCACGGGAAGGTCGTTTTACTTCAAGCGCTCGCTCTGCGTAAGGCCTGCATCAATCTTCCAACGACATATGCTTCGACCACACCTTCACTGGCGCCCGCATCAAAACTTGCGCAACAAACCGATGCGTCGCCGTCGCTGATGCGGTAAACGGCAATCACACTGCCAGGCCCGCAACCCGTGTGCCCGCTGAGGGTGTAACCACCTTCGATCAATCCCTGCATCAAACCCAGACCATACCCCGGCGTAACCCATGGACGTCCCGGAATCGGTCCGCCCAATGTTTTTGCTGTCTGCATTTCTTCGAGTAAATCCGGCGGGAGGAGGTGGCCGGCGAGTAGTCGATCAAGTAATAAAGCAGCCTGCGAAAGCGGGCCAATCAATAGACCGTGGTAGACCCAGCCAGGGTCGTAATTCGAGCTGCTTCCTGAATGGGTCTCTTGCAAATCTTTTCGCGTTTTAGCGAAGCGAACGTTCGACAGGCCTAAAGCGTTGAATACACGTTGACTCACGGCGTCTTCAAGCGACAGATCCGTCACTCGTTCAATCAGTCTGCCGATGAGCAGGTAGCCGACATTCGAGTAACGCCATCCGCCTCCGGGGCTGTATCGAAGCCGCTCGCCGTCGAGGCGTTGCATCATTTCGTCGGCGGGCCAGGCGGCCTGATTGTTAGCGACTGCGGCGTGATAGTCGACCAGTTCGCTGTAGTCGGCGAGACCTGCTTCATGGCGCAATAGTTGGCGCAATGTGAAAGGTTGATCAGGGATCGGGTCGTCCAATCTGATCAGGCCGTCACGCACCAACGTCAGGGCAGTCGCCGCCAGAACCGTTTTCGTAAAACTCCACCACGGCACCATCAGGTCTGAGCGGTCAGATGCTGGAGACTGGCCATTCAATACAAGTGAACTCAGCATGGCTTCCCTAAGATGGCGAGCGGGTTGGTGGATCAACAAGATATCTTATTTGGCCTCGTTCTAAGACTGTTGGGTTGGATGTGCGCTTTGAGCGGCTGCTTTCGGCCAGAAGCGGGCATTGGGTGGCACATGGCGATATATTCCGGGCATAGCAATCTATCTTCATTCACGATACTCGCTAAAGACAATGGTCAGAAAAGACATGAACTTCACCGACGAATTAGTAGCCGCTTTCTCGGCAAGCAATCCGGTACCTCCAGTATTACGACAGACCATGGAATTCCTGGAAGCACTAGGCTGCGTCCGTCACTATCGGAGCGGGGGCCGCTACATGACTTTGCATCCCGAACCGGAATACAACAACAGCGCTATCACCGCCTTTCACGTTCCGGACTCCGCCGATACTGCTCGATGGACGGCCTGCGAAGATCCCAGAGTAAACGAGCGGCTATCAATATTCCTCAGGACTGGTGGCGATGGATCGTGGGCAGGGTTATGGCTGGACGACCACGATCAGCAGCGAATCGTTCATCTTGGCTCGGGCTCGGGATCAGACATGCTCTGCGTCTTGACTAATAGTACGCAAGACCTGATTCGCTTACTGGCCATCGGTTACAACGAGCACTGCTGGCCAGAGGAGTTTACGAGAACACCGGCCGAACTGCGGGAGCAGCAATACGTAGATGATGACTACCCAGCACCACCTAGGGCATTGCGCGCGTACGTGGAACGCACGCTTGGCCTCAGCGTCCCGGCGCGCGCATCAGATCTCATCTCAAGCACAACAAGCATGGACGCGCATGAATCCAGTGATCCTTTCTGGAACTGGCTCAAACAGGTAAGAAATGATTGAAAGATCCCGTCACGATCTCGACCACCAGAAGGTCAGAGAATCGCAGGATTTTTCATCAAGCCTTGGATTAATTGGCCACTCGCAACGGGCGTAGATCAGCAAAAAATCGACGTTAGACACGTAATCGCGAGCTGCTTAATCCAAGCTTCGAAGCTAGGATAGGGGAAAGATATGGCAGGAGGGAACATCATCTGCGGCACCTTCCAAAGTGCCGACAAATCCGGATCAGCCTTGGAAGCTGTGTTAGAAGCACTCCCGTTGCAGGCTCACGAACTGGTCGAAAATGTTAAACAGCAACTCGATACAGCAGAATTTGTCCTCATAGAGATTGAACAAGCGAAAAGCTTGCTTCCATTCTTACAGGTCTACCAGGCTCAATTGATCGCTGAGATCGGGCACAATGATTGGGCTCGCGCAACGCAGGAGGAAGAGTCTTCGCTTGAATCTGTCGCGGCAAAGTGGGGATCAGGCAAGGGATGGAGGCTTTACTGTGTGCGAGATCTCGTAAGGGCCTGTGAAAATTCGTTGGTAGAGATGGAACCAGTCTGCATCACGTTTAGTTAACTGCTTCCAGCTCGTTTTCACACAACCTGGGTCGATAGCAGCCCTTTGCCAAAGGCAGCCATCGACCAACAGCACTCTCTGGGCTCCTTCCGCGTTGCGGGTTCAACAAAGGTGAAACCGCAACGCGAAGACACCCTAGGGTAAAGCATGGCCCTTCGGCCGATGCTTACAGACCGACCGCTATCGGCCAATAGCAGCCGTTCACCGTAGACACCTCGATTCAAAGCGGTCAGGGTCGCTGAAAGCTAAGGAGACTAAGGCTTTCAGCCATGGAGCACCAACGAAAAAACACAGGAACACTGAACCGCCAGAACACCAATGGTGTTCCAAGATGAGCTGGCGGAGGGGTAAGCTTGGGGTCGCACTGACGCCCCTTTTATCTGGAATGGATTATGCGAATCACAGCCTCCCACATCGTCAATTGGGCCAATACGCATGCCAAGGAAGCGCAAACCGATTTGCCGCGCTGGGTCAGGCGCCTTTGCTTTGAACCCGGAGCAACGCGCCAGCTTTCATTTCCAGCGGGTGATTCAACCTATGTACCAGGCTGGGACGGCGTTCTGTTCAGTGACCTTGGTAATGCCTGGGTTCCAGCTGGTGCGTCATGCTGGGAAGTTGGCTGTGATCAAGATGTGCCCGGCAAAGCTAACCGCGATTATCGGAAGCGCACAGAAACGACAAGCAAGGAAGAGCGATCGAACTGCACGTATGTATTTGTTACCCCTCGCCGCTGGACAAAAAAGTCTGAATGGATCGAGGAGCAGACCCGCCAGGGGGAATGGGCTGATGTGCGGGTCTACGATGCGGACGATCTGGAGCAATGGTTGGAGCAAAGTCCGGCAGTCGCTTTGCAGTTCGCCGAAGCGTTGGGTTTGAGTGGCGGGGGTGTAGTCAGCCTTTCCCGCTACTGGGATACGTGGGCGCGACAATGTAGCCCGGCCATCACTCCCGAAGCACTATTCCAGGATCGGGCATCGATGTTCGACGCTTTGGGTGAAAAGCTTCAGGCGAGCATTACACCTACACAGCCTCTTGTGATACGTGCCGACAGTGTGGAAGAAGCCGTAGCATTCACAGTTGCGGTGGTAATGGCATCGGGCGACCTGCAACATCATGCCCTTGTTGTGACAGAACCTCATGGTTGGCGGTATGTGGAAGCAAACCCTCAATTGCGGGTTGCAATCGCGGCTCGCACTGAAACCGCAAGCAATCTAGTTTTACGTGAAGACTTGCGAGTGATCATCCCTCACGCCACAGGCGATTTGGCCGGAAGGCCAAATGGTAATGAGCTGATCTTGGAGCGGCCGAATATATACGAGTTCGAGAAAGCTCTGATTGCTACAGGAATGGAAGAATCTGATGCCAAGCGCTATGCATTATCCACTGGCCGCTCATGGACTGTATTTCGCCGACAAAGAGCGACTAACCCGGCAATTCAATGCCCTGTCTGGCTAGAAGCACCGCAAGCAGCAAGTCTCCCGCTGCTTTGCCTACTTGGAGCTTGGCATTCAGACAAAGCAGCGGATCGACAAGCAGTTGAAGAACTGTCGGGCCGTTCCTATGAAACGGTTGAGCAAGATTTGCGGCAACTTGTACGACTTGACGATGCTCCACTGCTGAAGATAGGCGCAGTCTGGAAAGCCAAATCGCCTTTGGATCTGCTCAGTCAATGTGCAGACCGAATTACTAGTAACCAACTGGACCGTTTCTTTGCCCTTGCTCAGAAAATGTTATCGGCACCTGACCCCCAGTTGGAACTGCCGGATAACGAGCGCTGGATGGCCCAGCTTCATGGAAAAGTTCATCCGTATTCAGACTTACTATTTGAATCGATTTGCGATTCGCTCATAAAGCTGACAGTGCGTGCCCCAGATCAAGTTGGCCTACAGGCACTGGACATCGAAGAGAGGGTGGCGGGGTTAGTGGGCGAGCTGCTTGACGGGGCCGATGGAGGACGCTGGCTGTCTTTATCCTCCTATCTACCAAACTTGGCAGAAGCAGCGCCGGATAGATTTCTTCGTGCTATTCAGAACAGCTTACGCATGGCGGATGCTCCAATAACGAGGCTTTTTACCGAAACTAGTGACTCTATACTTGGAGGCCGCTGCTGGCACGCAGGTTTGCTTTGGGCATTGGAAACTCTTGGCTGGGCTCCGCGTCGCTTGGCCCCAGTGGCGCTAATTCTTGCCCAGTTAAGCCATGTACCTATGAAGGGAAATTGGGGCAACAAACCGAGTCGGAGCCTTCTAAACTTTTTCCGCTCGTGGTTTCCGCAGACTGCTGCCAGCTTACCGGAGCGAATCAAAGTACTCAGTCTGTTAATCGAAAGGGATCCCGAGGCTTCCTTTCGTCTTTTGGTGGGGATCGCGGGGCGTGGTCACCAAACTGCCGACCATATTCACAGGCCCAAATGGCGTGAAGACGATGCAGGTGCAGGCCGTGGTGTTACCCATGCTGAAATGTATGAAATGCTTGATTTCGTCCATGAAAAGCTACTTCAACTCAGCGATGGGAATGCACCTAGAATTGTCTCGTTACTGCAAAAGACCGGCTTCAGGGATCGAGAGGATTTGCCCAGATTATTGGAACTGATTGAACCCTTCATCCAAGCGACAGATAGGGATGTGGATCGGGAAATTATACGTTCAGCTCTGAGGGCAATTATTAATTGGCACCGTAATTACGATGAGGCATCCGCCACGGAGCTTAACGAGTGGCTCCAGTCGGTGGAGACATGCTATGAACGATTGGCCCCCTCAACTTGGTCATGCGAGACCATTGGTTGTTCGATAGCCATTGGCTGGAGCTTCCTACGGAGGATGAAAAAAGATCTCCATGACAAAGCCAAAATTGTTTCCGAGCTCAGAGCCTCCTCGTTATCGGCGATATATCAGGCTGAAAGAATCACAGGAATAGAATGCCTTATTGAAGTATGCACCGAACCCAGCATCGTCGGAGCCACATTGGCAGGGGTTCCCTGGGGTGAGGGCTACTGGATGGAATGGATTCAGGAAAAGCTTGAGAGCTTTGATAACGGCACGCACATGAGTGCGTGTATAGCAGGATTTCTACGTACGGCTGCGTCACCAGCACCTGATGCGCTACTTAAAAAAGTAGTTGAGTTAGGCAAACAACGTGGATGGCCATCGGTGAGGCTCGCCAGTTTCTTAACTCTGGCTATCCCAAACCGAGAGACCTGGCAGTTGGTTGAGTCCTGTGATCATGAGGTCAATACCGAGTATTGGCACATGGTTCAACCATACCATCAAACAAATGATGAGGATTTAGACTTTGTGTTAGAGCAGCTCTTGAAGGCTAAGCGCCCAATGAGTGCTCTTTATTGCTGCCAATTCAAACTTCAAGAAACTGCTCCTGGTAAGATTTATTTAGCTCTTCAACAGTTACTCAGCTGTAGAGAGATAGATGGGCCTAAAATTCAGTCTTGGCATCTAGAGAAAATGCTGGAGCGGCTAGAGAGTTCTGGTGAATTTGAGCGGTTAGCTCTGGCTCAACTTGAATTTGGGCTATTTCCATTTCTTCAGCATGGGCGAGGAGACAATGCTAGTGCGCTGTATGAAGCTATCACATCAGAGCCAGAACTCTTCAAGGAGTTAATTTGTGCGATCTACAAGCCGGAACATGGGGAAAGACAGGAGGTGACTGAGGCCAGTCGGGCAACTGCCGGGAGGGCTTGGGATGTCTTACATCACTGCAAGCGACTACCTGGCACTCAATCAGATGGGGGTATTGATGCAGATAAATTTATTCACTTTATTCAGGAAACACGTGAGTTATGTAGTGATGCAGATCGGCCAACAATGTGTGATCAGACTTTAGGACAAATTCTCTCCCATTCCCCAGCAGATGAGGATGGTACATGGCCATTCACGCCGGCCAGGGAGATTTTAGAGTCTCCTGAATTAGAACATATGCGTACCGGCTTCATCACTGGAACCATTAATAAGCGTGGGGTCACTAGCCGGTCTCCTTGGGATGGCGGCGACCAAGAGCGTGATCTGGCAGCACATTACAGAAACCAGGCAGAGCGGGTGCAGCACTCCCATCCAAATGTTGCAGCCATGCTGGATCAACTTGCTCAAGGCTACGAGCGCCATGGAAAACGCGAAGACGTTGAGGCCAATCTAAGAAAAGAAGGCTTCTAATACAATAATAATTTAAGAATGCATAAAGTGTCGCCCGCATAGAGGAGGCAAGCTGGTGACACTGTGGAATTCATGCAGCAGCGGCAAAAATCTTGGGTTTATCCTCAATTAATGCTCGTCCGCTAACGACTGTGCGTTGTGCCCGGCCGCTGGCGTTTGCAAGAAACACACGGCTAGCTGACCGTAATCGGTCCGCAACTTAATAGAGCTATTTTGCTACTAGGCTGTCCGGCAAATGTGGGCACTGACGAATGACTGCTTTTGGCCGTTAGCGTCCGCCTGCGAACGTCCGCATCCGGCCGGTTGCCATCCGTCGCGAAGGCAGCCACCGACCCATTTAAGCAGTTCGAGGCGTCGACGAAGCGCGGGGCGATTCAGATGTCATGTCATTGTCAGGTATCGCTTTCCGTTGATCAAAGTTGGCTATGCTAATCAGCGCGGCACAGGTAGCACCTCATAATTCATCGTTAGATAAGCATCCATATTTTGCATCCGATGCCAATCTTTGTTCGATTTAAGCATCACTTGCAGAGCAAAATGAGTTCCCACGTGGTGTGATGCCATTTTCAAATTAAAGCTTGTTCCCTCGCCCTTTTCAGCGAGGCTGTGCGAAATATTACAAACCATCCAAGTGACTTTGTATTCGTCAGGGGGGAATGTTGAATCAACCTCTACTTCGAATCTTATCTCATCACCGAGATACAGTGTGTGAGTTATAAAACGATGATCGCTGGGTGGGTTTGGATGCCAGACTGTACCAAGTGAGTCTGAAAATCGGGTGAATACGGGGGCTGGAAACTTATCTTGAATACTCATCTTAGAATAAAAGCTCTTGATAGGGGCAATGATATCACTACAGTAGCAAAGGGCTCGCTCTGCATCATGCAGGGAGAGCGTTCCGCCATTCGCATGTGACAATGCATTACGAATTTGAACCAGAGTTTTCACCACATCTCTAATTTGCTGCGCGCCCATCTGGAAGTCTTCTTCCATCACCTCTTTGAAAAATTTTTTATAAACATCATTTTTTCCTAGCGTCGATCCCAAGTCATCAAAAAGTAAAGTGTCAATTGGGCGTGAATATTGGCCGGGGTTTGCACTAAGATAGTTCTGCACTCGCTGTCTTGTATTATTTGAAAATATCAGTTGGCCATTGATTTCGCCTAGATTGATGTAGTCCCCTCCAAACTCAGCCAAAAATTTGTCATGAATAATTCGACGCAACCAAAGTTCGCATGCTTCTATCCGTTGCCGGCAAGACAAATGAATTTCATCTGATTTTATTAGGTGAAGAGCCATTACTTAAAATTCCGTTTAATGTGTTATTGAGATCCGCTAGCGTAATGGGCTGTACCTTAGAATGCCGTGGGAGCTTCATCTAAGGCTATCTCTATCAATTTAGAAATTTTTACAAAATGCTCTTAGATACATGTACACATTACCACGTTGCCCAGCACCCAAAGCGGGAGCTCATAAACATTTTTTTATTGTCAGGACACGTAGGCTCTGATATGTCGTGGCGTTCATTAGGCGGTGCGATCAATCGAAAAGGGTGATTTTTGAACGCCCACTTTTGGCCGATCAGTGCCATTCGTAGAGAGCAGAAACGGCCAAAAGCGGACGTTTGAACGCGGCACCTTCCGGCCAAAAACGGTCACTAATGATTAAGCTAAGGGGCCGGCTTTAGCCGGCCCCGATTGAACGAAACGAACTATTTCAACCAGTTGTCAGGGAGTGTCATCGGGAGCTGGCTCTTTTAGACTACCGCGCACCGAGTGAATATTATTTCGGGTAATGATGCTGAGTTTGAAAACTCTCAGATATACCCAGCGCAAAGTTCTTGGGAGCATGGAGCGGAGCAGGCGGCGAGCGGGGGCGATCGGCAAAAGTATGAGCCAGAAGATGCTGATAATAATAGCTATGATGAGACCGATAGGTATCAAAATAACTTGCGCAAGATCTTGGATAAACTGAAATATAGAAAAGGGTCGCTCATAAGTATGATGTTTCAGTAGCGCATCGGAAATAACGTTGGTGCCAATTGCTCCTGATATGAATGGAAGCATGTAGGCGAATACTAGGTGGTAACGCTCAAACCGAGAAAGTACATCCTGTGACACATTGCCTGACGCTTCCAGTTCCCTACACCGCTCCAACATATCAAGGAAAGTAATGTGTCCAAAGACGCCGACACCAATGAAACAAAGCCCAAGCGCAAATACTGTAGGGCGCGTCAGGCTAAAGCTAATCAGAAAGTTGAACAGGCAGAATAAAAACATTGCCAGGCATGCTGTAAGAGCAAGCAAAATGGGTGGGGAGAACAAAAAGTCAAGATTCATGGGTATGCGCCTAACAGTGTTTAGATGGTCTTCTTGGTTGATGCGTCAGTGGATGCTGGCGGTATAACGCTGTACTTTAGGTAGCCACATTTTTTAGCAAGCGCATAAAAATCAATATTTATACAGCTGACTTCAAGAGTCAGCGTATTCGCTTGACTTCGACATTTACGCATTCATTAAAACTGGGCAGTTATACACAAAAGCGCTGCGGCCATGCAAGGCGAGCGTGAGTGGGTGTCGAAATCACACAAGGAATAGCGGAAAAAGCATAGCCATCGAGCAGGACGTTTAGTAAAACCGGGCTTTGCGAGTTACAGCAAGGCAGTTAGAAGGGTTCACGCCCCGCATCGCTAGAGAGGCAGGTGGTGCGGTGGATGGTGGATAGTCCTAAGTCAACGCCCCGCTACTGGCCGATTGGTGCCTGTCGAGATGAGCAGTTATCGACCCATGACAGACATGAATTCACAGGCCACTGGTATAGATGAGCAAGGTTATAAACGCTGCGAATGGAGATAGCAGAATCAGCCCGCCGACGACGACTGCCCAGCCCCAGGCAAAACCACTCTCACCCTTGAAACGGCCGCCACTCAGCAAGCCCAGAACAAACACGCCAATGCGATGCGCTAACAAATCAATAATGAAGTCCATTAACCCTTCCTCGTTGTCGGTTTTCCTAGGAGCGTCAGAACGTCCGCTTCTGGCCGAAAGCACTCACTCAACTGTTCAACGACATCGGCTTATCGCCCCCCGGAGGCAAGCCAAATAGCTTCCGTACCCCGTTAAGAAACGCCCCATAAGGTCGTCCCAGAACCAGCATCATCAACGACGCGCCGAGAGTGCCGCGCACCAGGCCGTCTCCCGAGGCACCACTGAAAGCGATGATTGCTGCATAGATAGGCACCTGGAAACTGACCAGGGCGATACTGTCCCAGAGTAGCCTCGAAGCCAGACGCTGACTGGCTCGCCTCATCACCCAGTCCCGCCATAAACCGTAAGGTCTCGCGACCGGAATCATCAGGGCGGCGCCCAGCAGGCGCGCGTGAAGAACCTGATCCCAAGTCATGCCGGCGATGAAACGTTCATTGATGATGCCGGTGGTGGTGAAAAACAGGATCAGCGCAGTGGTGTCTGCCACAAACGCAGTCCGATGCATGGGGTGCGGGAATAGAGGCACATCACATCTCCTGTAGTCGCTAGAGCAACAAACGGGTTCAGCCATTTTGTGTGTTCATCTGACAACCTTTGGCCATTTGACCCACGGTCGATGCTTTACGGGTAGCACGGATTTCAACAATAGAGCCTGCTCTGTAAAACTAGCGGTCGGGAGGCTGTAGCGGTCATCACCGCGGATTGTTTGCCGTTTTATCAATGCAAATTCCGCAATCGTATAGTGCTTGCCCCATTGTGTGATTCCCCATAAACCCCGAGTGAGTCGAAGTACAAGTCAATGACGCCGGTCAGTAGCCGGCACAAGGAGAGACTGTGGACACCACCGCGATTCCCGAGGGTTTCACTCCGGTTACCCGCAGTAGCCCGTTGCTTGATTTGCTCGGCCCGATTTACGCCAGAGGCAGTGGGCTGCAACTGGAGTTGGGGTTGTTGACGGACTCACGCCATGCCAATGGACGTGGCACTTTGCATGGAGGGGTGTTGGCGACGTTGGCCGATGTTGGAATGGGCTATGCCATGGCGTTTGCCAGCGACCCTCCGCAGCCGTTGATCACGGCGAGCATGACCCTGGATTACCTCGGCGCAGTTCAAATCAATGAATGGCTGGAAGTGCGCCTTGAACACTCGAAAAAGGGTCGTCAACTAGCGTTTGCCGCCGTCAGCCTGCATGTCGGTGAGCGAACAGTTGCACGCGCGAGCGCGGTGTTCGCGGTACCCATGAGTTGAAAGTGCGCCTATCAGATAGATTGCTGGTCGATCAATCGCAGGATGGTGTGATTGGGTTCGAATCACCTTGAATGACTGCTTATGGCCGACAGCGATCCAGGCAACGAACTGTTTAAGGCCATAGCCACTGGCAAATACATCGCACGCAGCTGTTACGCTAAGTCCTCACAAGAGGGGAGCTGACATCCCTCATAAGCATGTCAGTAGTCAGGTACAGTCACCATGCGTCACGTAGTCGGCCTATATACCCGGAAAAAACGGAGCAATCATGGCTGCTAGACCCACAAGATTGGCGCCCGGCGTCGTGTAATCCTGAGTGCCGAATCAATAGCCCCCGCGTGCTGAGCACAGGCGGCCAATGATGCGTCGGCCGGAAGGCAGATGTTTAGTTCCGTATCGTTGAAAACCTTAATTTTTACTAAAAGAAATGCACATGAAGAAGCTGAGTAATGACTTCAGTGGTGCGCTCCGAACCTTTGCCTATTTCATGGCAAGTGGAAGCCACTACATGCTTAAAAACGTGGACTATCTGAAAATCTATGGCTCGGAGCCCAGCGCTATCGAAATGGTCTTTGCGATATTCGCCAACGTCATAGAAATGGACGGTGAAGGCAATGTGCTTAATTTCACCCACGCTCAGAAGAGAGCGACTGACTACCTGAGGTCATATTGCGATCCGACTTTCAAAGTCACGCCGCCGTTTGAAGACTGGGAAATCGAACTCTATGGGCCTCCCGCCCAAGGACGCTAGATTCATATTGTTCTCAGACATTTCAGGGGCGGGACGATTGCTGTCGGTCGGGGGGCTGTAACTTGCGAGAGGCTCTCCCGCACTAGCCAGCCAGAATCTGATAACCCATTGAATTCGAGCACCAAGTGCCCGTTGGCTGCCGTGTGCAGCGTCGGCTTTATCAATGGTGCCCCTGTTGAAAACAGACGCTTACTTTATCTGAATCACTTCGCCAATCACCTTCAGCGCTTTCTTGCCGTCCGCTTCATACAGTCCCTGCAACGGTGTTTGATCGGACAGCCGATGCAAGCGGAAATGGTTATAGAAGGCCTGTCCCAAACGCTGCCCCTCAAACTTGCCCAGTTCCCATAGGCTGAGAAAGTGCTCATAAGCGGCGCTGTCGATTTCCAGGCTCGAATGGCTGTCCATCTCAACCTCGGTCAGTTGCTTAGTAAGGATCGGTTTAGCACCGGGCTCACAACAAACTCCACGATACCCCGACATACACGCCCATGCCTTCACCCGGCGTTGACCGCGCCGCGTCGAGGCCCTTGTCGTCATACCCCGGCGTGACCGTCGCCGCATAGTGTTTGTTGGTCAGGTTGCGCATGTCCAACCACGTTTGCCAGTCGCCCTTTGGCGCGTTATAGCCCAGCGTTGCGCCGAACAGTGCGTAGGGATCGGCGTAGTAGCTGTCGGCGTAGTCCACGGCAACTTTGGACACCAGTTGCGTATTGACTGCCGCAAAGAATCCCTGCGGCCAGTCGTAGCGCAATTCGCCCTGGTAGTAATGCATCGGCAGGCCGGGGAGGCGGTTGTCGCCGAAGCGCTCGTCGTCGCGGTAGTGGAAATCGCTGAAGGTGTAGGCTTGGCGCAGGCTCAGTTGGCGGCCGTCGGCGGCGGACCAGAGTTTGCTGTTGAGGCTGGCCTCGACGCCTTGGTGCACGGTCGGGCTGGCGTTCAGCTCGTAGGGCGTGGTGGCGTTGGCGTCCGGCAGTACCGAGAGCAGTTCATGGCGCACTTGCGCGTAGTACCAGGCCAGGCTCCATTCGCCGATGGCGCTGTCGCCACGGCCACCGAGTTCGAGGGTGGTCGCGGTCTGGTTTTGCAGTTTGATCGGGTCTTTCTGGGTGCCGCTCGCCGGGCCACTGGCGGCCGGGAAGCGCACGTTGGAGCTGTAGATCAGCGACCACGGATGCGGTGCTTCGACCGATCGGCTGAGGTTGCCGAAAACCTGTAGATCCGGGTTGATCTGGTAGCGCAGACCGAGTCGCGGCGCGTAGTCCCAGTCGTTCATGCTGGTTTTGCCGCCGCTTTGCGGGTAGGTGACGTCGCTCTCGCGGCGGGTGTAGATAGCGGCGAGGCCGGTGGTCAGCCACAGATCATTGGCGATTTCCAGGTCGTTGCCAAAGTGCAGAACGGTGTCCGAACCTTGATAGGTGAAGTTGCGCATGTGCGTGCCGGGCGCGTAACCCGCGGTGTTGCCGGTGGGGATGCGCACCAATTCGCTGGCGCCATCGTTGGGCAGGTGTTTGGTCACGCGCAGACCGACGTTGCTGCGGCTTTCCATGCCGAAAACAGTGTCGCGGCGTTTGTAGTCGAAGGTGCCGCTGACGTCGGTGTAAGCGACCTTCAAACGGTTCGGGCCTTCACGCAAATCCATCGGGTAGTCGTGGTAAACGAGGCCAGTCTGGATGCTCGAATCGTCGTCGATGTAGAAGGTGGTTTTGTTGCCGATGAAGGTGCTGCCCGGTTGCTTGCGGCTGTCGTCGCGCGAAACGTAGGACGGATTGGCTGCCCGTGGGTCGTGTTCGATGGAGTGCTTGGTCACGCGGCCGGCGAGGTCGTTGTCGGTCTCGCGGTAGCGGATATAAAAGCGGGTTTCCAGGTTCGGGTTGAAGCGATAACCGAAGTTGGCGATCAGGCCTTTGCTCTCGCTGGCAGTGTGATCCTGATAACCGTCGGCGTTGGAATCGGTCAGCGATACGTAGTAGTCGAAGTCACCGAGCACTTGCCCGGAACTGACCTGACGTTGCTGATAACCGTGGCTGCCGGTGGCGTAGCGTACTTGCAGTTTCGGCGCGTTGTAGCCGGTGTGGCTGACGTAATCGATGGCGCCGCCCAGCGCCAGCGAACCACGGTCGAAGCCGTTGGCACCACGCAGCACTTCAACGTGATCGACCCACAACGGTTCGAGCAATTCGTACGGCGTGCCGCCGGGGCCGGTCAGGGGCAAGCCGTCGAGCATCGCGTACAGCCCCGACGCGTGGGCGCCGGGCGCGCGGTTGATGCCCGAGCCACGGATGGAAATCTTCACGCCTTCGTTGCCCGCCGACTGCGCATAGACGCCCGCCTGATAGGCCAATACGTCCTGGTTACTGGCGACACGGCCCTGCAAGGGTTTGCGCATGTCGACCAGGTTGGTGCCGCCGGGCACCTGTTCGAGCCGGGCCTTGGCTTCTTCAATGCTTGCATCGGAACCACTGCGGTCATCGGCCGAAATCAATACTTGCCCAAGCTCCAGACCTTGAGTCTCGGCCATCGCCGGGCAGGCGAGGGCCAGGCCCAGCAGGGCGGTAGGCAGGGATTTGGGCGACGGCATGGGGAAACTCCAGCAAACAAGGGGCGGGCAATGAACAGTGCGACGTAACAAAGAACGAAGGAAACACATGGCAATTTTGCTTTTGCCCGCAACGGTGGCTGTGTAGGCGCAAAGCTAGCTCGCGAAGGGGGCGGCAGATCCAGCATCAGTATTGGCTGGGCCTATGCTTTCGCGAGCAAGCTTTGCTCCTACAGGCTGGAGTGTTTTCGGTTATACGACGCTGGTGCGGTTGAAGGTGTTGATGTGTCCGACGCCTGCTGCCTGCAAGCGAACGATGAGATCTTCGCGCGCCTTTTGCCCGCCTGCGCGGACGTACTCCAGTTCGGCGGCGGTCATCAGTACCACCGACACCAGCTTCACCGGCGACAGCGGCATGTCATTCAGCACCGAAGGGAAGTCCGCTTCGGGCGCGCCGAGCAGGACGCCGACCATGTCATCCTCGGTGACGAAATGGGGAGGCATTTGATCGCTCATGTAATGCGATTGACTGAACCCCGGAAGCTCCAGGGACAGTGCACCGTACTTTTGCAACTGGCCGGTGATTCCGCCGGCGTTCGCCACCGTCGCGGCGATGTGCTTGAGCAATTCAAAGGCCCAGCTTTGCTGGAGCGGAGCAACATCGCCCAGCGCGCCGCGCGCGTGCTCGGGAATGTCGGCGGTTTCGATGAACAGCTCCATCTCGAAACCATTGCCCAGGCCTTCAGCGTCATCGAACGGATCCGACAGGCCTTCGCTGGCGAGAATGATCGAATCGCCACGGCGCACGATGCGATACGCCTGACGGGTCGAAGGCCAGTCCGGGCCCCCATGAAGCTCGGGCTGATCATGTAGCCAAGTACATCGCGCTCACTCACGCCGACCGCATTCCAGTGTCGATCAAGGCAAGCCTGGCTGGCTTCACGCGCCGCCAGGTTGGCTTTCTCCGCCTCGCTGAGGTCGATCTCCGAGAGTGACTCGTCGAGGGGTTGCGCAGACGGCAACTCGGGTTTTTTCTTCGAGGCAAACAGCTTTTTAAAGAATTCCACGGGCGTTCCTTGCAAGATCAAAATCATCGGCGAAGTGTGCCATAAGGCCTCATCACTTTGCCTGCAACGTCTGTTCGATCACCTCGACAAACGCCTTCACCAGCGGACTGCGCTCGCGCTTGCGCGTCAGCACCAGCAAAGGCGCCGTCGCACCCGGTTCGGCCAGTGGGCGATAAGTCACGCCGCGTTTGACCAGGGTCTGCGTGCATTGCGGCACCACCGCCACGCCGCGGCCGGCAGCGACCAGCGCAATGATCGAGGTGATCTGTTTACCGGTCGGCGCCGGCAGCGGTGTCAGGCCGTTGCGGTGGTA
The DNA here is from genome assembly GCF_016651105.1 of Pseudomonas sp. TH15. Lineage (GTDB taxonomy): Bacteria > Pseudomonadota > Gammaproteobacteria > Pseudomonadales > Pseudomonadaceae > Aquipseudomonas. Next base: position 4,659,886 of record NZ_JAEKEL010000001.1, on the reverse strand, counting down.
CAGCGCCGCGATGATGTCGTTCAGGCCCGAGCCGTAATCGCTGGGGAAGGCGATCAACGGGTACGCGCTCAACTCGGCCAGGGTCACCTGATCCTGTTGGGCCAGCGGGCTGTCGCTGGCAATGGCGGCCACCAGCGGTTCGTTGTCCAGACAAATCGCCTGCACCTCGGAATCATCGCCGGGCGGTTGCATGCGGCTCATGCCGATGTCGAGGCGGCCCTCGATGATCTGCGCCCATTGCGTGCTGGACGCGCCTTCTTCAACGGTCAGTTGCACGTCCGGGTACGACGAACAGAAGGTCTGGATGGTCTGGCTGAAGATGTCCGACAGCGCAATCGAGCTCGCATAGCCCACCGCCAGATGGCCGGCTGAACCGGCCGCCAGTTTGCTGGTAATGGTCGCGGTCAGGTCGACCTGCTCCAGCACCGCCCGGGCATAGGGCAGAAAATGCCGGCCCTCGGACGTCAGCGTGACGTTGCGCGTGCTGCGATCGAACAAGCGAAAACCCAATTCGGTTTCCAGTGCCGAGATCTGCCGTGTCAGCGGCGGCTGGGCGATGTGCAAGCGCGCGGCGGCACGGCCAAAGTGCAGTTCGTCGCTGACGACCAGGAAGTAACGCAAACGGCGCAGATCGATCATGTTCATCCTTGGGTATCAATCGGTCGGAAATAGGTATTGGATCGTTACGACAGCCCATCTTATAAAAGTGTTTGAAATCATTACGAACTTTTCTCATGAATCTTCGCGTGTTGTGTCCTCGGGTCGCCTTGTTTCTGTCGGGATGCGCGGCTTTCATCAACCTTTATGCCACACAAGGCCTGCTTAACGAGCTGGCCGCTGATTTTGACGTGTCAGCCCGGCAAGCCAGCTGGAGCATTACCGTCACCACCCTGGCCGTCGCCCTGACAGCGTTGTTTGTCGGTCGATTGAGTGCACGCGCCGAGCAGCACCGGGTCATCGCCCTGGCCGCTATTCTCCTGGCGCTGCCGGCGTTATTGGCCGCATGGGCAAGTAGTTTCAGTGAGTTTCTTCTCTGGCGATCCGTGCAGGGCATGCTCATTCCCGTGGTGTTCGCCACCAGCATTGCCTACATCGGCGTGCGCTGGAAGGACGGCGCGGTCACGGAAGTGACCAGCGTGTACGTCGCCGGCACCGTGCTGGGCGGCTTTTGCGGACGCTTTCTCACCGGCTGGACCACCGAGCTTGCCGATTGGCGTATGGCGCTGGCATTGCTCGCCGGGCTGAGCCTGGTCCTCGGACTGGCGATTGCCTGGTTGTTGCCGCGTAACCCACCCGCGCCTGTGCCAACCCCCGCTGACCGTAAGGCCATAACGGGCGAGCGATTCAGCAAGCCGTTGCTGGCCGCTTATGCCGTGGGCTTTTGCGTGCTGTTTGCGCAAATCGCGATGTTTACCTACGTCGGCTTGCACCTCAGCCATGCGCCGTTTTCGTTGAGCACGGGTGAGCTTGGGGCGATTTATTCAGTCTTTCTGCTGGCGCTGGTGGTGGTGCCGGTTGCCGGACGCCTCGGCAAGGCGCGGCCGCGCAGCGATTTGATCAAAGTGGCGGCGTGCCTTGGGGTGACCGGCTCGCTGCTGACGCTGACGTCGTCCTTGTGGCTGATCGTCCTGGGGCTGGCGCTCAGCTCGACCGGGGTGTTCCTCGCACAAGCCGCCGCCAATGCCTTTATCACCGCCCACGCCCGGCAAGACAAAGCCGGCGCCGTCGGCTTGTACCTCACCAGTTATTACCTGGGCGGCAGCTTCGGCGCCTTCGTGCCGGGCACGCTGTGGGAACTGGGTGGCTGGCCCGCCTGTATTGCGCTGATCGTGATGTTCCAGGTGCTGCCCCTGCTGGTGATCCGCAGCGGCTGGAAAGTCTCTGCATTGCCGGTGATCGCCGGCCCACACGCGCTGAACGCGCTCGATTCAACATCCAACAAGGAAAAAGTGAGATGACCGTGAGTAACCTGCAGACGCTGCAAAGCCAGTTGTTGAACGTGATCGAGCCGGTGCTCGAGGACATGCCTGACGGTGTTTTGAAGCAGGCGCTGGTGGCGACATTCCGCAGCGAAGAGGCGGCCCTGCTGGACATCGAAGCGTCGTTCCAGTTGCTCACTGCACGCCGCCATGACGCCGTGCCGTTGCGCACCTTCTTCGGCAGTTGGTCGAAAACCAACAACTCGGCCGCCAGCGTTTCGGGGCTGGCCAACCGGATCACCTTGCTGGCGCGATCGGAGCAGGGCGGGGAGTCGGCACAACGTCTGCATCAGGTGTGCAGCAGCCTGCAAAGGATTACCGACGAAGACCTTGGTGCGTTGGGCAATATTCTGCACTCCGAGCTGTTCTACAACATGGCCACGCCGATCTGCGGCGACGATCAATGGTTGCTCAAGGAAAACTGCCTGCCGTCGGCGCAGGCCTTCAAAGACTGGGCGGACAGCCGACGACTGCGCGATCGCGATCTGCTGGAAGGCCTGCTGACCACGCTGGTGCATGAGGTCTACACCCACGGCGAAGTGGAATTCATCCATCCGCTGTTCAAGCAATGGTTCGAACGCGACATGGGCGTGCCGGCCGCGAAGGTGCGTTCGACGGTCGCCTGGGTGACCGTGCACACCGGGGGCACCGAGAGCAATCACTTCGCCCACGCGGTGGCAGCGGTCGAGGAATTTGTCGATGTCATGGGCATCGCCGTGGTTCAGGCGGCGGCGCAGGAAATCTTCAGCGAGTACCTGCAACGCAAGGCCGCAGTGATGCGAGATTGTGCGGAACATCTGGCTTAAGTAACCGAAAATCGTTGAAACGTCGTGCAAAGTATCAATAACGACGGAATCGGTATTGGCCTGCGCAGCAAGTTTTTATCAAGATGTTGTGGCTTTGGACCGGCCTCGCACGGCCGGCCCGAAGCTCGACAAATCCCGCAAGATTGCAAGGAAGGCCGTATGCAGCTCATTGTTTTTTGCCCGCCGAAAATTGTTCTCCAGCACAGCGCCGAAAGCTGGTCTGCCGCGCTGGGTCGTGAGGGCGTCCTGTTGAGCTGTGCATCGCGAATGGCGGAAATCGCCGCGCATTTGGGCGAGAGCGTGCACTTCCAGCTCTTCGACAATTTCAATGACAGTGCGCTGGTCGAGATCGATGTCTACGAAATCGCGCGCGAACTGCATGCGCCGCTGTGCGTCGCATTGGCCGAGATCGACGTGTTGCGGGTAGCGCGCATCAATGATCGCCTCGGCATCACCCAGGGCGCCGAAGAACGCGCGATGTTTTACCGGGACAAATTCCTGATGAAACAGCGGACCCGTCAGTGTGGCTTTGCGATTGCCGAAATGGCCCAAATCCACAATGCCACTGAAGCGGTGCGCTTCAGCGAACGCCACGGTTTTCCGGTGGTGGTCAAACCGCGCGATGGCCGTGGTTCCAACGGTGTCGAAGTGCTCAAGGACCTCGGACAACTGACACAGTGGCTGGCCGCGCGTCCGTCCACCACCTTCCACAACCTGATGATCGAAAGCTTCGTGCGCGGCAGCCATTACATCGTTAATGGTTTGTACATCGAGGGTCAGCCGATCCTCGTGTCACCGGTGCGCGTGATGACCTCGGCGCTGGATTTTTTGGGCGGCAAGTCCCACGACCTGCACATGCTCGATGCGAGCAATCCGATGCGCGAACGGCTGGTTCACTACGCCCGTTCGCTGGTCGAAGACGTGCTGCCTTCGGATCCGACGATGCTGTTTCACCTGGAGTTGTTCGTTACCGAGAACGGTGAAATCGTCCTCTGCGAAATCGCTTCGCGGTTGGGCGGGGTGTTCTTCAATCAGGAACTGACCCATGCCTGGGGCATTGATCCGCGCATGAGCTTCCTGCGTGCGTTGCAGGATCCGACCTATCGCCCCGAGCCGATGGTCGAGCCGTTGCAGATGGTCGGGCATATCAGCATCCCGCCGCGTGTCGGCCTGCTGCGTGACGTGCCGCACACCTGCACGCTGCCAAGCGTCCTCGAATACCGCATTTCGGCGAAGAAAATGACGTCTTATTCGAGCATGGAATTCACCAACTCGGAGATCCTCAACGCCATTGTGGCGGGGCGCAACGAGGCTGAGCTGCGCGACAACCTGCGGCAGGTCGAACGCTGGTTCCACGAGAGTTGCGACTGGTCCACCAGCGCCGTTGCCGCCCTGGTCTAGACCGCGGCGCCGATTCCTCCGACATCAATTGAGCTGACCTTTCCGTGCTGGACGGTACGGTCACGCCCTCAGAAAAGTGGATATCCCATGAACAAAGTGATCGAAAGCCTTATCCCGATTCCTGTGGCGGCGCTCGGCGCATGGCTCGGCTACCTCACCGGATTTCCCCTCGGCGACTTGATCGGTGCGATTTGCGCGGTCACCGCGCTGAGCAAGTTCGGCGTGCCGATGCGCATGCCGTATCCGTTCGTGGCCACGGTGCAACTGCTGCTGGGTATCAGCGTCGGCTCCATCGTCACCGGCTCGATGATCAAGGAGTTGAGTGACTTCAGCATTCTGGTCGGCCTGGTCATCTGCATGACCACGCAGATTTTCGTCGGCTACAACTGGCTGCGACGCATGGAGAAATGGGGCCACATCGAAAGCCTGCTGGGCTCGATTCCCGGAGCGATGGCGGCGGTGATGACCGTGTCGGGCGAGCAGGGGCCGGCGTCCGGGCGCATCGCGTTCGTGCACATCGTGCGACTGCTCGCGCTGCTCGCCGTGGTGACGATTATCGCCGGCGGCCACGCCGACAGCGTCACGCCGGTGCTGGGCACTCTGGACAACTACCTGGGCGTGATCCCGCCAGCGATTGCCGCCGTGGCGCTGGGTTATCTGCTGGAGCGTTTCGACGTGCCGGCGCCATACATGCTGACCGGGTTGATTTGCACGGCCGGGGTCAATGTCGCGTTTCCGCAGGCCAATCTGCACGTGCCGGATCCTTTCGCCATCGTCGCGCTGATCCTGCTCGGTGGCTTGATCGGCATTCGTCTCAAGGACATCTCCTTCAAGGATGTCGTGCGTTACATCCGCGCTGGCCTGGTGGTCACCGCCCTGACGTTCTGCACGACGCTGCTGGTGGCGTTCGTCTTCAGCAAGCTGACCGGCAAACCGTTCCTCACGCTGTTCATGTCGTGGGTGCCCGGTGGCGTCGAAGTGATGACCGCCGCCGCGCTGCTGCTCAAGCTCGACCCGGCCTTCGTGATGCTCAACCACGTGGTGCGGATGTCGATCATCCACATTTCCCCGGTGTTTTTGCCCAAGCGCCTGTTGCAGGAACAACCTCAGCCCGAGCAATAACGGCTGCCTACCTTCGAATGACAAGGATTTGATCTCGATGACTGCTATTGCAATTCATGACCCTACGCTGCGCGACGGAAATCACGCGGTGTCCCATTCGCTGAGCCTTGAAGACATCGCCACGTATTGCCGCGCCGTCGATGGCTGCGGGCTGAATGTGGTGGAAGTCGGCCACGGTAACGGTTTGGGTGCGTCATCGCTGCAACTGGGGCTGGCACGCTACAAAGACACGGAAATGCTCGAAACCGCGCGGGCCAACCTGACACATTCGAAACTGGGCATTCACATGATCCCCGGCTTTGCGCGCTTGAGCGACATCGACACGGCCCTGAGCATCGGCGTTGAGGTGCTGCGCATCGCCTCGCATTGCACCGAGGCCAGCGTGACCGAAAGCTACATCGAACATGCGCGAGCCAAAGGCGCGTTCGTCCACGGTGTGCTGATGATGACCCACATGGCCAGTGCCGAGCGCCTGCTCGAAGAAGCCTTGAAGCAACAAGGCTACGGCGCCAACGCGTTGGTGCTGATGGATTCGGCCGGTCATTTCGACCCGGACAGCACCCGCGAAAAGATCGGCCTGCTGGCGCGCGAACTGTCGATTCCGGTGGGCTTTCATGGCCACAACAACCTCGGCCTGGCGGTGGCCAATTCGCTGGCGGCGGCCCAGGCCGGGGCGACCATCATTGACGGTTGCATGCGCGGCTTCGGTGCCGGTGCCGGCAACACTCAGCTGGAAGTGCTGTGCGCCGTCCTCGAGCGCTATCAGTTCGACACCGGCGTGGACGTCTTCGGGCTGTGCCGAGCCGTCGATAGCCTGGAAGAATTCACCCCGGTCAGGACGCCGACAGTGGTCAAGACCGCCAACCTGATCAGCGGCCTCTACGGTGTGTGCAGCGGCTTTGAAAAGCACGTCGCCCGGGCCGCCGCCGAGTTTCGCGTCGAACCGCGGAAAATCTATGAAGAGTTGGCCCGCTGCAACGCCGTGGCCGGTCAGGAAGACCTGATTATTTCGGTCGCCAGCCGCCTCTCTCAACCTGCCGTCGCCTGACTCTGGAGCCCCACATGACGTTGAAAACCGCGATTATCGGCAGCGGCAATATTGGCTGCGACATCCTCTGTAAAGTACTTGCCCACCCGGATCTCGATTGCACACTGGTGGCCGGGCGCTCGCCGCAATCGGCCGGTCTCGCGTTCGCCCGTGAGCGCGGCGTCGGCACGACCGCCGACGGTATCGAAGGGCTGTTTGCGCGCATCAACGATTTCGACGTGGTGTTCGATGCCACGTCGGCGACGGACCATGAAACCCATGCACCGCGCCTGATCGACGCCGGCAAGGCGATCATCAACCTGACCCCGGCCTCACTGGGTAGCCTGTGTGTGCCATCGCTCAACGGTCTGGCGCTGACCGAGGCGACCAACGTCAACATGATTACTTGCGGCGGCCAAGCGTCGATCCCGCTCGCCGCCGCCATCGCGCGGGCCAATCCGGGTTTGCACTACATCGAAGTGGTGTCGTCGATCAGTGCTGAAAGCGCAGGTCCTGCGACGCGCCGCAACCTCAGCAACTACATCACCACCACCGAGAATGCGCTGAAGCATTTCACTGGTTGTGGCGACGTCAAGGCGATCCTCAACATCAATCCGGCCAAGCCGAACGTGTACATGCAGACCGCAGTGTCGGCGCTGATCGAAGACATCGATCTGACCGCGACACGCCGCGAAGTCGAACGCGCCGTGAGCCAAGTGCAGTCTGCGGTGCCGGGTTATGAAGTGATCGTCGACCTGCATTACAGCGAAGGTCGGCTGTTCACCATGGTTCGGGTGGAAGGGGCGGGAGATTTCCTCGATCCGAGCGCCGGCAACCTCGACATCATCACCGCCACGGCCACGCACATGGCCGCCCTCATGGCGCGCAGTCGCGTCGCCGAACGCGCTGCCTGACCTCGGCTCACGGAGAGACTTGTATGCCTGCTCTTTCGCCCGATCTTGAATTTGCGCGGTTCTGTCCCATCCTCGGTGTTGTGCAGAAAGTCAGGGAAGCCGAGCACCCTGTGATCGATCTCGGTGTTGGCGTGCCGGGCTTTCTGCCGGCGCCGCACATCATCGAAGCGGCGGTCAATGCCGCCTGCGAGCACTCCGGCGGCTACGGCTCAAGCCAAGGTGATGAAGCGCTGCTTTCGGCGTATCTGGGTTACTTGCACGGGCAGGGTTTTACCCATTATGCCAAGCAGAATCTGGTGGCCGGTCTTGGCGCCAAGCACCTGTTGTTCAGCGTCTTGCGGGCGATCATTTGCCCGGGTGACGAGATCCTCGTTTCAACACCGTGCTGGCCGACCTATTTCGACATCGCTGACCTGGTCGGGGCGGGCGTGGTCAATGTCGTCTGCACCGCCGATACCGGCTACAAGATGACTGCGCAGGCGCTGGAACAGGCGCTGACGAACAGCGTGCGCGTGGTCATGCTCAACTCGCCGGGCAACCCTACCGGTGCGGTGTATTCGGCGCAGGAGCTGGCGGAACTGGCCGAGGTCTTGCGCAAGAAAGACGTGTGGATCATCTCCGATGATGTCTATCAGCGCTTTGTCTACGAAATGGACAGTTGTCCGAACCTGCTGTCTGTCGCGCCGGACCTCGGCGCGCGCATCATCAAGATCGACAGCGTTTCCAAGCTCTATGGCATGCCGGGCTGGCGGGTCGGCCTGCTGGCGGCGGACGAGCGCATTGCCACGGCGGTGACCACGCTCAATTCCAATTCGATCTCGAACATCCCGCCGATTCCCGCTGCCGCCGCCGCTGCGGCGTTCAACGGCGATCAGGGATTTTCCTTCGCGGCCCGAGACCGTTTGGCCGCGCAACGCCTGGCATTGATCAACGCGCTGGAAGACGCGCCCCATCTGCGTTTTTGCTCGCCTGCGGGGGCGTTCTATCTGTTCATGGACATCCGCCAGGCGCTCGGCAAATCGTTGCGCGGTCAATTGATCGCCGACGACGAGGCGTTCTGCTCGATGCTGCTTGAGGCGTACGGCGTGGCGCTGATTCCGGGGAGTTTTTTCGGCGCGCCGGGTCATGCGCGATTGTCCTATTCGGGCGACCCCGAGCAAGTCCAGGCCGGCGCCGTGCGCTTGAAAGCGTTCCTCAGCGCCCTGGAGTGACAACGTGCGGGCAGGGCGCTGAAGCCAACGTAGGAAGCGGTTCACTATAAGGAAATACCTTGATGAAAAGTGCCTTTGCAATCGTCGGCTGCGGCGCGACGGCTGTCGCATTCCTGCAACGTCATCTCGATCGCGTCGCTGCCGGCAGCGCACCGGCCGGGGTGATTTACCTGTTCGAAAAACGCCAGGACTTTGGTCCTGGCGCCGCTTATGAAGCCGATCTGCAGAGCAATATTCTCAACACCAAAACCGCTTTCATCACGCCTTTCCCCGACCAGCCGGGGCATTTTCAACGCTGGCTGGAAGAACACCCGAGCGCCTGGCGCAGCGCTTTCCCCACGTTTCAACCGGCGGCGGAAAGCTTTGCGCCGCGAGCGTTGTTTGGCGTTTACCTGCAACATCAGATCAGGAAAATCGTCCTGCGTGGCGCGTCACTCGGTTGCCAGATCGTGCTGATGCACGCGGAAGTCAGCGCCATTGACCCGATCGACGGCACCGAGACCGTGCGCACGCGTTGCGGGCTAAGTATTGCCACGCAAAAGGTCTTGCTGTTCTGTGGCCCGTTGGGCAAGAAGATCGACCCGGCCCGGCACGATGCACGCGTCCTGTCGACGCCTTATCCAGTGTCGCGCCTGCTTAGCGTCATCGACCCGGACGAGCGCGTAGCGGTGATTGGTGCGCGTTTGAGCGCCATCGACACGGTGATTGCCTTGATCGAGGGCGGGCACCGTGGGCCGATTCGCATGCACTCGCGCAGCGGCTATTTTCCAGTGGTGCGCGGGACCCAGGAGCGCGTCGAACTCAAGCACCTGACACGCGAGGGCGTGCGTGCGCTCGTTGCGCAAAACGGGCCGCTGCAGATCAGTGATCTGGTCGCGTTGTTTCGCAAGGAACTGGCCGCACATGACCCGGCGTCGACCACGGCGGTGATCCCGATGCCGGCGCCGCCGCCGGACGTTATCCGCTTTATCGAGGACGAACTCAACGTCTCCCGGGCGCCGCGCATCTGGCAGGCCATTCTCTACGCCACCAACGGCTTTATCGAGCACGTGTGGCAGGCGCTGGACGCCAGCGCGCAGGCGCGGTTCATGAGTGAGTATTTCAGCTTCTTCATGGCCTATCGCGTATCAATCCCCAGCGAAAATGCGCGCAAGATCCTCAGTTATCTGCGCAACGGCCAGCTCGAATTCGTCGCCGGCGCGTTTGCTTCACCGCAGGCAGATTCGCAGGGCCTGACGTTGCAGGGCGCAGGTTGGGCGCACGTTTACGATCGACTGATCCACGCCACAGGTTTCCCGCGCGATGCGCAACTGCTCGACTCGGCATTGCTCGCTGCGCTGATCAAGAACGGCACGGCCACGGCGCATGCAATGGGCGGCATTTGCGTCGACCCCGACAGCTATCGCCTTCAAGGCCGGGCTGCAGGCACACGGCAGATCTATGCGGTGGGCGAACTCACGGTCGGGCAGTTCTTCTTCACCTCGGCGCTGGAAATCAACGGCCGCCACGCCTTTCGCTGTGCCGACTCGATGCAGTGGCAAGGGCAGTCCCAGCGACTGGAGCGCATGGAAGAGCACGTATGAAAATACCCATGACGGCAAGGCACCGCGGCGCCATCCGTCGATTGCGCTGAACGCCGCGAACGTACCTCTCTCTACCGAATAAGCCTTCGCGAGAGAGTCCCTATGTTTGATCAGCAAAAAAACAATCACTGGCGGCATGGCGCAAACTGGCAACCCAACCGCAGATGCGCCTGGATCCGGAAGAGCAATATGACGAGTTGCTCAAAGCCGCTGACGAAATGGAAGAGCAGGGGCTAATCACCAGCGCTGAGTGGCGCCAGCTGGTGCGCGATGCGGGCAGTATCTTCACCGGTACGCAATAGCGCTGGTGGCTGATCAGGTTACGCGACCTTTGCGGCTGGTGGCGGAGCCTGCCGAACGCGGGTCTCTGGAACTATTCAGCAGATCGGTAAAGGCGGCCTTGTCGATCGGGCGGCTCATAAAGAAGCCTTGCACCTCGTGACATTGATCTGCGCCCAGAATGTTGAGTTGCTCTTCGGTTTCGACCCCTTCGGCGGTCACGGTCAGACCCATGGCCTTGCCCAGTCCGATGATCGCCTGAACCACCGCGCGGTCGTTGCCGCCGCTGCTCATCGAGGCGATGAAGCGTTTGTCGATCTTGATCCCGTCGAACGGGTAGGCACGCAGGTAGCCGAGTGAGGAATAACCGGTCCCGAAGTCGTCCATGTTCAGGCGCACGCCCAGTTCCTTGAGCGCGTTCATGGTGGTGAGGGCGCCGTCGATGTCGTTGAGCATCACGTTTTCGGTAATCTCCAGTTCCAGGCGACTGGCCGGGAAGCGCGTTTCGACCAGCACCTCGCGGACATCCTCGACCACGTCACTGCGGGCGAATTGTGCCGGGGAAAGGTTGACCGATAACAGTAAGTGGGCCGGCCAGGTCAGGGCGGTTTCGCAGGCTTCGCGTAAAACCCAGCGGCCCAGCGGCACGATCAGGTCGGTTTGCTCGGCCAAGGGAATGAACACGTCCGGCCCGAGCAGGCCTTGGGTCGGATGCTGCCAGCGAACCAGCGCTTCAACCGAGACAATTTCCTTGCCGTCGACTTTGTAGCGCGGCTGGTAATGCAGTACAAACTGCTGGTTCTGCACCGCCAGGCGCAGATCGTCTTCCAGTTGGCGACGCTGTTGAATCTGGTCGTTCATGTGCGCTTCGAAATAGCACCAGGTGTTTTTACCGTCGGACTTGGCCTTGTACAGCGCGATGTCGGCGCAGCGGATCAATTCGCCGGGCAGGTAACCCTGGCGGCGGCTGAGGGCTATGCCGATGCTGGCGCCGATATGCAGCGCATGGTTTTCATAAGGGATGGGCCGGTGCAGGCTGGCGATAAGTCGGGTACAGAATTTGTCGATTTCGCTGTGGCTGTCCATGCCGTGCAGCACCACGACAAATTCATCACCGCCCAGCCTGGCCACGATGTCATGGTCGCGGGTGCATTCACGCAAACGGGCGCCGACCTCCTGCAACACCGCATCGCCGGCAGGGTGGCCGAGGGAGTCATTGATGGGCTTGAAGTTGTCCAGATCCAGCATCAATAACGTCAGCGGCGCCGAGTACTCTTTGAGCAGCAACGCCTCGTCAAGGTAGCGCGCAAGCTTGTTGCGGTTGGGCAAACCGGTCAGCGCATCGTGCATCGACAGATGCTGGATTTGCGCGTGGGCGGCGACTTCATCGGTGATGTCGCTGGCGGTGCCCCGATAGCCAATGACGGCGTGGTGGTCGAAAATCGGCCGGGCAGATACGCGGCAGTAGCGTTGTTGTCCGGTGTGATCGCGGTAGGTACAACGCAGGTCGCTGACATCGGCTTGCTCGGTCAGTTTGTTCAACCAGAGTGCCAGGGGCGTGGTGTCGCAATACAGCAGTTGCTCGATGTTTTGGCCCACCCATTGCTGATTGGAGAACCCAGTCACTTCACTGAATCGCCCGGACAGGTAGGTGATGGACTGGCGTTGATCAATTTCCCAGATCCAGTCCGACGCCGCTTCCGCCACTGCACGAAAGCGCTCTTCGCTCGCCTCGATGTCACGGTTGGCGTGTTCCAATGCTTGATTGGCGGTTTGCATGACGGCAAAACTCTGGTCGACGTACTGCGATGAACGCAAAGCGTGGCGGAAGAAGTACGCGGTCAGCAGCATCAGTACCACTATCGTTGCGCCCAGTGGCGGCAGCAATGACCACAATAAATGTTGCCCGGGCCGCTCCAGATCAGCGATCAGGCTGTAACCGGTGTTGTCCAGCGGCACACGAGGTCGTTGCGGGTCGAGCGTCTCGTCCAGTGCCAGGCTCAGGTTGTTCAAGCCGTAACCGCTGCCGATCAGGCGCAGCTTGGTCGGCGTGAGTTTGTCGACAAATACCAGCACCGAGGTTTTTGCGGATCGCCGAGGGGCCGCTCATCGTTGGGAATGATCGCCGCCGCCGACACCCGCGCCGGCCAACCCTCGAACAGTGAATAACGGCTGACCGGTTTGGTCAGGTCAGCTTGCCCCAGCACTTGATCGAGCAACGCGCTGGCGCTCACCTGAACAAACGCGGACAGCTCGGCATCGACCATTTGCCCGCGCACCACACCATAGCGGGTGCCTTCGCGGTTCAGCACGAAGACGCCGTCATAACCGTCGGTGGTGAACAGGGTCTTGCCGACGTTCTGCTCGGTGTAGGCCCAGTCAGTATCGACCTGACCGCTCAAATGCTCGTAGGCGGTGGTCCAGTAGGCGTAGCTGGTGATGTAGTTTTTCGAGGCAGTGATGCGGTTTTCCAGCGCGCGAGCGGAGTAAAAGCGGGTTTTGTTGATTTCGTCGTTGTCGAGGCGTTCGGCAATACCGAGCAAGGCCACCGTTGCGGCAATCACACCGCTGACAAATAGCGCACCGACCGCGAAGGCGAGGCGGCGGGTGACGGCGTTCTGGCGCGGTGGAAGCGGGGCTGCATAGCTGGAAAGATCCATGTGCTCGTCCTTGATCCGCTGTCTTCTGAATCTAGAACCACGGCGCGGGCGCAATGTTCAGATTCTTCTGGGCAACTGCACTGAAAGCGTAGTGAAACCCGCGTGATTTGCCTCCCCGGGTGCCGCGCGCCGATCAGCGGCCAATCCCGAAAGGGCAAGACTTCCCGCGCAAAAGCCGGATAATGGCAGCCAATTCGTCTAGCCCGTTATTCTGGTAATCCCCCATGGAAATCAAGGTCAACTTTCTCGACAACCTTCGGCTTGAAGCAAAGTTCGATGACTTCACAGTCGTGGCCGATCAGCCTATCCGCTACAAGGGCGATGGCTCGGCACCTGGTCCGTTCGATTACTTTCTCGCTTCATCGGCTTTGTGTGCGGCTTATTTCGTGAAGTTGTACTGCGACACTCGCAGTATTCCTACCGAAAACATCCGCCTGTCGCAGAACAACATTGTTGATCCGGAAAACCGCTACAACCAGATTTTCAAGATTCAGGTCGAGCTGCCTGCGGACATCTCCGACAAGGACCGCCAGGGCATCCTGCGTTCCATCGACCGCTGCACCGTGAAAAAAGTGGTGCAAGCCGGGCCTGAGTTTGTGATCGAAGAAGTGGAAAACCTCGACGCCGACGCCCAGGCATTGTTGATGCCTGCTTCCAATTCAGCGGCGGGCACCTATATCGCGGGCAAAGACCTGCCGCTGGAGCAGACCATTGCCAATATGTCAGCCATTCTGGCTGACCTGGGCATGAAGATTGAAATCGCTTCGTGGCGCAATATCGTTCCCAATGTATGGTCGCTGCACATCCGCGACGCGCACTCGCCGATGTGTTTCACCAATGGCAAGGGCGCGACCAAAGAAGGCGCGTTGGCGTCGGCGCTGGGCGAGTTTATCGAGCGTCTGAACTGCAACTTCTTCTACAACGACCAGTTCTGGGGCGAAGACATCGCCAATGCGGCGTTTGTGCACTATCCGGACGAACGTTGGTTCAAGCCTGGCCGTAAAGATGCACTGCCCGCCGAAATTCTCGACGAGTACTGCCTGAAGATTTACAACCGCGACGGCGAGCTGCGTGGCTCCCACCTGATCGATACCAACTCAGGCAATGAGGAACGCGGCATCTGCTCGCTGCCGTACGTGCGCCAGTCGGACGGCGCGGTGGTGTATTTCCCGTCCAACCTGATCGAGAACCTGTTCCTGAGCAACGGCATGAGTGCCGGTAACACGCTGGCCGAAGCCCAAGTGCAGTGCCTGTCGGAGATCTTCGAGCGCGCGGTAAAACGCGAAATCATCGAAGGCGAATTTGCACTGCCGGATGTGCCGGCCGATGTGCTGGCGAAGTATCCCGGGATACTGGCCGGTATTCAGGCGCTGGAAGAGCAAGGGTTCCCGGTGTTGGTGAAAGATGCGTCCTTGGGCGGTGAATTCCCGGTGATGTGCGTCACGCTGATGAACCCGCGTACCGGCGGTGTGTTCGCCTCGTTCGGCGCGCACCCGAGCCTGGAAGTGGCGCTGGAACGCAGCCTGACCGAATTGTTGCAGGGCCGCAGTTTCGAAGGCCTCAACGACCTGCCTCAGCCGACTTTTGAAGGTCATGCGGTGACCGAGCCAAATAACTTCGTCGAGCACTTTATCGACTCCAGCGGCGTGGTGTCGTGGCGCTTCTTCAGTGCCAAATCGGATTACGAATTCGTGGAGTGGGACTTCTCCGGCCAGGGTGAAAACTCGAATGCCGAGGAAGCCGCAACCTTGTTCGGCATTCTCAAAGGTATGGGCAAGGAAGTGTACATGGCCGTCTACGAGCATATCGGCGCCAAGGCGTGCCGCATCCTCGTGCCGGACTATTCGGAAATCTATCCCGCTGATGACCTGATCTGGGATAACACCAACAAAGCGCTGTTCTTCCGCGCCGATATCCTGAACCTGCATCGCCTGGAGGAAAGCGAACTGCAAGCGCTGGTTGAACGTCTGGTGGAAAGTGAGCTGGACGACTACACCGACATCACCAGCTTGATCGGCATCGAATTTGACGACAATACGGCTTGGGGTCAGCTGACAATCCTGGAGTTGAAGCTGCTGATTTATCTCGCGTTGCAGCAAGTTGAAGAGGCGAAAGAGGCGGTAGAAATGTTCCTGCAGTACAACGACAACACGGTTGAGCGTGGTTTGTTCTACCAGGCGGTCAATGTGGTGCTGGAGATGAAGCTGGACGAAGACCTGGAACTGGAAGACTACGAGGCCAATTTCCGCCGGATGTTTGGCACCGAGCGCACGGATGCAGCGATCGGATCGGTGGACGGCAGCGTACGCTTCTATGGCTTGACGCCGACCAGCATGAAACTGGAGGGGCTCGACCGGCACCTGCGGTTGATCGATAGCTACAAGAAACTGCACTCGGCACGGGCCAATTTCAAGTAGCGCGCAGCAAAGCCCTCACCCCAGCTCTCTCCTGGAGGAAGAGGGGCCGACGCCAGTGTCTGCGTCATCCACCGACCGGAAAGATCGAGTCGATAATGGATTCACTAGAGCAGGTTCAGGTCGGTGTTTATCCTGAATATCCCGCAATCAGTCCCCTCTACCTCTGGGAGAGGGTTAGGGTGAGGGGGGATGATTAATCGAGAGTCGATATGGCAGGCGAAGGACTTGAGGACATTCTGGCTGATGATCTTTCGGTGATTTTCTGTGGCATCAATCCGGGGCTCAAGGCCGCTGCGCAAGGGCATCACTTTGCCGGCCGCAGCAATCGTTTCTGGCGCACGTTGCATCTGGCCGGGTTTACTCCGCAGGAGATCCGCGCGGAGGACGACCGCTCGATTCTGCACCATCGCTGTGGTTTGACGGCGGTGGTCGGGCGGCCGACGGCACGGACGGATCAATTGGCGCTACATGAATTCAATGCAGTCGCCGCCAGTTTCGAGGCGAAGATCGAACGCTGTGCGCCGCGTTTTGTGGCGTTTCTGGGCAAAGCCGCGTACGCCGCATTGTCGGGACAAAAACAAGTGCCGTGGGGGCGTCAGGTCGAATTATTCGGTGGTTGCCCGGTGTGGGTTTTGCCTAATCCAAGTGGACGCAACTTAGCGTTCACCCAAGGGGACCTGGTGGAGGCGTACCAGGCGCTCTTTTTAGCGATTGAAGCGTAAGGCGGCCAGATCAAAAACTCCGGCGTTATCGTTGCGCAATACCGCTTGTTTTTTGCTTGAGCGATTGGATATTCGCTCGCACGAATTCATCAATGAAACCGTGGCTGCACATTTAAAGGAATAAATATGAATTACACCGCTTTGATCCTCGCAATGACCGCCGCTTTCGGCGCGTCCAGTCTCGCCCATGCCGAAGAAATCGATGCTGCCACGCTGAAAAGCGTTTATGACTCGGGTCGTAACACCACCGGGCTGATCAAACATTGCGTCGACAAGGGTTTCCTCAAAGCCGACAGCACTGCGAATGCCGACAAGATGGCTGCCTTCGTTGAGGGTATGCCGGGTCCAGTGAACAAGAAGGACGGCGACAAGAACGAAGCGCAAGGCCGTAAGGGCGAAGTGTTGGTCGAGGGTGAATACCAGAAGCTCGAAACCGGCCTGCCGGCGTCGCTGAGTCTCAAGCAATGGTGCGAACAGGCGGACGAAGGCATGCGTCAGGGCTTGAAGCGCGTCGGTCTGTAAGAAAGGCTCACCTGATTATCCGTATTCAAAGACGCTCGCTGATCGCGAGCGTTTTTGTTTGGCTACCGAGTGCCAGATACCAGCGCGCCGGTTTCAGCGCCCGTGCGCAACCGCTGCCAGTTGCCCGGTGTCCACGCGCACAAAAATTGAATCGCCCACCGCCGTCAGCACATCCCCTGCATATACCTCGCAGATCACCCGAGTCTTGCGCCCGACGTCGCCATCAACTCTGGCCCGCAAGGTCAACGGTACGCCCATCGGTGTCGGTTTGATGAATTTGATGCCCAGGTTACCGGTCACGCAGTCGATGCGCGGCAGGCTGCCGGGGGCACGCTGTTCGGCGCGATAGTGGTAGGCCATCGCCGTCCAGTTGGAGTGGCAATCGACCAGCATCGCGATCAGTCCACCGTAAACCAGGTCGGGCCAGCCGCAGTATTTGGCGTCTGGCACGTGCTCGGCGAGGACGTGCACGCCATCTTCATGCCAGTGGCTTTTAATGTGCAATCCATGGGGGTTGCTGCTGCCGCAGCCATAGCAAACGCCTTCTGGCGCGGCGCTGTCTTGCAGAGAACTGTCGAGGCTGGACATGATTGTGGTCATCCTTGTGTGGGGAGCCCGGTCAGGCGCAGGCGGTTGCGACCGCCGCGTTTGGACTCGTAGAGAGCGACATCGCCTTGTTCGATCAACGCCGTGAGGCTGGCGGGCGGTTGCTCGAACAGACTGGCGCCGATGCTCAACGTGACGGCCTCGGGCGTGGGGAATGTCTGTGAGGTGGTGCTCAGAAACTGTTCGCGCAGGCTGTTGCCCAGCTCGACGATGCGCTCGCTTGAGGCGCCGCCCAGCAGTATGACGAACTCGTCGCCGCCCAAGCGTGCGGTCAATGCATTGCGCGGCAGCAGCGAGCGGATCATTTCGCTCAATGCAATCAACAGACGATCGCCCGCGGTGTGGCCGTATTGGTCGTTGACCAGTTTGAAGTTGTCGATGTCGATCAGCAGCAGGGCGCCGGGGCGTTCTGCGCAGACGTCGGCGAGCAGACGCGTAGCGCGTTTTTCCAGGGCGCGGCGATTGTAGAGGGCGGTCAGCGGGTCACGTTCGGCGAGGCGCGCGATCTCTTTTTCCCGGCGGTAACGCTCGGTGCCGGTCATCGACAGCGCGATCAACATGATTGCCATGGCGCCTTCGACCAGCGAAATCTGGATGATCTCGCCGCGAAATGCGGCCAGATCGATCAGCGTGCCGGGGATGACCACCGTCAGGGCCTTGGCGATATAGAAGCTTCCGTGAATCAGCAGAACGTAGCGCAGTTGCACCGCGCCCACACTCAGCGATTTGCCATGCGGGCGCAGCAGCGTGCTCGCCTTGAGCGTCACCAGCGCCACCAGCAGCGAGTTGGCCGCGAGCATGACTTTTGACCACAGTGGCCCGTCGGGCAATAACAACATCACCAGCCAGGTGAGGAAGATAAGGTACCAGCCGCGGGACAGGCGTATCTGCGTGAAGCGCGCAACGCCCAGCAGGAAGAGGAAGTGTGCGGTCACCAGCAGGCCGTTGGCGAACCAGATGCCGATCAGCAAAAAGCCGCTACTGCGCAGCAATGCGAGGGTGGAGCCCACGGTGATGGTGGCGAAACCGGCGCTCCAGAACAGCAGCGAAGGTTCACGGATGCTCCGCCACTCGATCGCCAGATACAGCGCGGCAGCGGCTGCGAGGGCGATGGAGAGGGTCAGCATCGTCGGAGGGTCGAGCGGCATTTCTGGGCGGGCCTGTCTGGTGGGCGGTTAGACGGGCGATTGTAAGCGTTCGCCAAGGATTTTCGCAGGGGCCTTGTTGCCGCGCAGACCATTGGCGTTGGGGGAGGGCGCGAGCGGCATCAACCGCCGCGCCGATTGCTCACTGACTGGCGTCCAGCACCACGCGATAACGCGCCTTGCCGCTGCGCAAATGCTCGACGGCCTCGTTGACCTTACTCATGGGAAACATCTCGACCTGCGGCAGAATCTGATGCCGCGCACAGAACTCGAGCATGGTCGCCATGGTGGCCGGCGAACCAACGGGTGAGGCGGACAGGGATTTTGCTGAGGGATCAGATCGAACACGTGAACCGGAATCGCACTGGGCACGATGCCGACGAAATGCAGCCGCCCATTGGCCCGCAGAGTGGCGAGCATGGCCTTCCAGTCGAGGTCGGCGTTGGCACTGATCAGCAGAAAATCCAGCGTACCGGCAATGGCTTTCAACGCATTGCTGTCGGTTGAGGCGACGACATTGTGCGCGCCGAGGCGTTTAGCTTCATCCTGCTTGTTCAGCGATGAGGTAAACGCGGTGACTTCACAGCCCCAGGCATTCAGAAAGCGCAGCGCCAAGTGGCCAAGGCCGCCGATGCCGACCACGCCGACGCGGTCGGTGGGTTTCACGCCGAATTGCAGCAACGGGTTGAATACCGTTGAACCTGCGCAGAACAATGGCCCAACCATCGCTGGATCAAGGTTGTCAGGTACCGGAATCGCCCAGGCCCAGTGCGAGCGCAAGCGATCGGCGAAGCCACCGTTACTGCCGATGATGGTCGGCTGCGCGGTGCCGCACAGTTGCTGCGAGCCCGAGATGCAGGATGAGCAGTGCATGCAACTGCCCTTGTACCAACCGATGCCGACACGCTGGCCCATTTTCAAGCCACGTACCTGCGAGCCCATACGAACGATCTTGCCGACCGCTTCGTGGCCCGGCACGAACGGATAGCGGCTGATGCCCCAGTCGTTGTCGATCAGCGATTGATCCGAGTGGCAGACACCGCAGTATTCCACGGCGACTTCGACGTCTTCTTCGCCCAATGCGCCGGGATCGTAGCTGTAACGCTCTAGCGGTGCGCCGGCAGCGGTGGCCGCCCAGCCGTTGAAAGTAGTGGGTTCGGTGTTGCTCATGGGGCACCTCCGGTTCGACAGTCGGAAACAGCCCGGCAAGTCTAGTCGGTCATTGCTGCGGCGCTAGCCAGGTGTTTACCACCCGCCGATCGAGCTCTTCCCAGTCCGCCATGCCCAGCACTCGCGTGGTGTTCAGGCCGCGCAGGTAACCGCGCAGCTGATGGGCTGTGTCCCGAATCAGCTGGGTGTCGCCGGGGGCGTCGGCTAGCAATACAGTCTCGTACTGGACCAGGTATTCCGCCACTCGCTCGCGAAAGTCGGGCAAAACGGCGTCACGGATCAGGTCGAATGTTCTCAAAGAGAGATCCTCTTTCATCTTTTTCTAGTTGTATTGAAGTGTGTATCAGTCTGCACGTCGCGCAACTATTGCTAGAAGTAATAGTGACCATCACGAAACGCAAGTTTTGCTTTGTCGCCAATGGGCGGAAAATCGCTTCCATCGAACACGCAGCTCAAGGAATTTGCGCGATGAACACTTTGACCCGACTGGCTCTGGTCGCCCTGTTGATGGGCGGAGCGGTTGCCGCTGCACCGACCTACGCAGACGACGCCCGGTCGTGTCATCTCCAGCCCATCGCCGGCAGCAGCGCGACGTTGCGACACTCGCAAAGCGTCGGCGTGCTGTACAGCGAGAACACACTGGAAAACCTGCAATACCTTGAGCGTTACCACGACATGGCCGCCAACGGTGCCAAAGATGCGCTGGACTCAAGGATTCGCGAGGCCTTCGTCGGCAGCTCCGATCCTGAACTGGCCATCGATTGGTTGATCAGTTCGCTGCAGCAACAGTTTTTGTCCGTCACCGTTTACGACAGCCTCGATGCGTTGGTCCAGGCACATCCAGACATCGTGGTGAAACTCGACACGTTCAACCGCTTGCTGACGCAACGCAACAGTCTGGTCGAAGCGCGCTTCACCGCACGTTTCTACGACGCCGACCTGCAATACATCGGCAAAGCTGAAGGGGCGGTGGAAAAACAGCTGCCTTCCGTGTGGGTCCACAACCAGGCGGCAGCGGCAATTGCTGCGCAGATCGACAAGCAACGCGACTTGCAGCTTAACGCTTTGAAGCAATTCGATGTGTCGCTCAAGGCGCTGGTGGCGTCGAGCTGAACACTTAAAACATAAATGGCGACGGCAGCTCCGTGAGGCTGAACCGTTGCCGGTTGAACAGAACCTTTATTTTCAGGATTACCCCTATGCGTCCTTTATTTGTGCCTGCCATGGCTGTCGCTGCCTTGCTGCTCGCCGGTTGTGCCTCGACACCGAACAATCCGACCCTGGTTTTGCAGACCAGCAAAACCCCTGCGCAGTACGCCGATTGTGTGGTGCCGAAGCTGCAGGGCAGCGCGCTGACCCCAACGGTCTCGCAGACCCAACGCAGTTACCGGATCGTGGTACCGAGCAAGATTTCCGCGGACAACATACTCGAAGCCTACAAGGCGGGTACCGGCGGCAAGGTGTTCCTCTACGAGCGCCACCTGCTGGCCTCGAACTACCTGCCATCGAGTTTTGAACGAGCTGCGCAAGACTGCATCTGATCCTGCCCGGTACACGTATGTAACAGAGCTCCTTTGGTTGGCCGCAACCAACCAATTTTTTTGCCCCGCGACTCATTGGGTCGCGGGGCTTTTTTGCTTCTCAATCTGCTGTGGGATCAAGCGATGTCGATCACCACTTTGCCGATGCCAGTGCCTTGTTCAACCGCATCATGGGCCTGGCGTGCTTCGCCGAGGCTGAAGCGCTGCGGATGCATCAACGGCTTGACCTTGCCTTCTTCGATCAGTCGCGTTGCGTAACCGAGGATCTCGGCGTGGTGCTTGCGACCAACGCCAGTGAGCATAGGCAATAACACGAAAATCCCCGACAGCGTCGCACTGCGCAGCGAGCCGGTGGCAAGGTTGTGGGTGCCGAACGCCGCGCAACTGGTGACGTGGCCATAGAGACGAATGGCGGCGAACGAATCGTCGAGGCTCTGGCCGCCGACGGTGTCGTAAATCACGTCGAAACCTTTGCCGCCGGTATGCTGGTTCACGTATTGCGCAACCGGCTCGTCGCGGTAGTCGATCGCCGTGGCGCCGTAGCCTTCGACAATCGAGCGTTTGCCCGGCGAAACCGTGGCGAACACTTCGGCGCCCAGCGCCCTGGCAATTTGCACGGCCATGTGGCCCACGCCGCCGGCGCCGCCATGCACCAGGACTTTTTGCCCGGCCTGGACGTGAGCACGATCGACCAGACCTTCCCAAGCGGTGAGGAACACCAGCGGAATTGCCGCCGCCTCGCGAAACCCGAGATTTTTCGGTTTACGCGCCACCAGATCGGCATCCACCGCGAGGTATTCCGCCAGCGATCCCGGCAAACCACGGACGCCGCCGACCATTCCGTACACTTCATCGCCGACAGCCAAGTGCTTGATGTCGGCACCGACAGCTTCGATCACCCCGGCCATGTCGGTGCCGAGAATCGCTGGCAGCTCCGGCATCGCGTAGGGCGCGTTGCCGGAGCGGATCTTGTAGTCGATCGGGTTGACGCCGCTGGCCACCACCCGCACCAGCACTTCGTGAGCTTGAGGCTGGGGGCGCTCGATGTGCGCTTCACGGAAGGCGTTGTGGGCGTAGTCATCCAGGATCAACGCACGGATAGTCGGGTGGCTCATTACAACGCCTCGCTGTCATGTTCAGAGAAAGCGCTATGTTGGGAGCGCAAGGCAGGTTTGTCGACCCCCGAAACGGGACACAGGTTGTAGGCAAAGTCCGATGGTTCGAAGCGGTCGCCGATGTCCATTCGCACGCCTCGCAGATGCGCCGTTTGCAGCTGTGAGTCGTACAGCGCCACAGCGCAATAGCTGATCAGCAGCGTGCGGCGGCGCGCACCGGTGTGATTCAAACTGCCCGCGTGCACCAGATCGACATCGAATAGCAGTACGTCGCCCGCGCGGCCTGCTAGCTGCACACAGCCGGGCAGCTCATTGATATCCAGGGGTGGCGCTCCCGGCTCAGGCCGATGGCTGCCGGGGACGATGCGTGTTGCGCCATTGTCGGGGCCATAGTCGTCGAGAAAGACCAGAGCATTGACCATGTCCCCTGGCCGTTGCGCCGACATGTCGCGATGCAACGGTTGATGACCACCACCGCCAAGGGGTTCGCGGCCTTCTACCTGCGCAAGAAAGAAACGCTCGCCAATCAGTTCGCCCACGATCGCCAACACTTGCGGTAGACGACAGGTCGCCTGAATCTGCGGATCCAGATCCAATTGCGCATGACGCCAGTCCATCCCGCGCGGTGTTGGCCATTGCGACGAAGGCTTCACACCCGCATCGAACGCGGCGCGGAGCTCGCCCAGCCATTGCGCGGGAATGGCCCCACGGAGCAGGGCGTAGCCTTGGCGGTGCAGGCGTTGGCAATCTGTCATGGCGTCCTTCCCGGTTTCAGTGCCAGCGAAGAAGGTATAGCTGAGCAGGCGACAGATCGCCTGGCTGCGGTAACATGCAGCACCACATTGACCACGAGCAGCGGAAATGGATTCTCACTCGATACTGACGTTCACCCTGGTTGGCGCGATTGCCATTGCCAGCCCGGGACCGGCGACGTTGATGGCGATCAACAACAGCCTGACGTACGGGCAACGCAGCACTGTATGGTCGTCGCTTGGCAATGCCAGTGGTTTGTTCTGTCTGTCGGCGGCGGCGATGCTTGGGTTGGGAGCGTTGTTGGCCAGCTCGGAAATCCTCTTCAACGCAGTGAAGATTCTCGGTGCCGGTTATCTGTTTTACCTGGGCGTGAAACAGCTGTTCAAAAAGGGCCCGATGCTGCCAGAGGGGCTTGAAGGTGAGGCGAGCAAGGTCCGCCCAACGCGCGGCAAACTGTACAAGTCGGCCTTCCTGACGGCGGTGACCAACCCCAAGGCAACGATGTTCTTCACTGCATTGTTTCCACAGTTCATCGATCAGGGCGCAGCGCTGCTGCCGCAATTCCTGATTCTGACCTCGATCTTCATGGCGTTGTCGGTGTCTTCGCTGACTATCTATGCCGCATTGGCGTCTCGCGCCAAGGGCGTGCTGACCCGTCCGGCGCTGTCGCGTTGGGTAAGCCGGATCGTCGGGTCGACATTCATCGGTTTTGGCGCAGCGATTCTGACGATGCGCCGGCAGACTGTGTAAGCGCGGAACCTCTGCTTAAAGCCATTTGAACTGAGCCGGGAAGCGCGCCACAAAGCAGGTTCCCGACTCGATGTTCGACGTGACGCTCAAGGTGCCATTGTGCGCAGTCGCGATCTGCGACGCGATGTAAAGACCCAGACCCAGTCCTTCGCAACGCTGACCGGCTTCGGATCGGGTAAAAGGCTCAAACAACAGCGGCAGCAACTGCGCTGAAATAGGTGTGCCCTGATTAGTCAGCGAGATGACAATCTCATCATTCTCCGAATAGGCTTTGAGGGTGATCGGCGCACTGGTCGAGCCATGAGTGGCTGCGTTGCCCAACAGGTTCGACAGCAACTGGCTGATGCGCAACGCGTCGCAATAGACGCCGCCCGGAACGTCCAGCGCGTGCACGAACGTTACATTCGGGTGGGACGCCTTGACCTCGTCAAGGGTCAGTTGCAGGGTTTGTTGCAGGTCATCCACGAGTTTTCGCTGAAGCGGAATCCCGCCCCCCAAACGACCGCGAGCAAAGTCGAGGATGTTTTCGATCAGTACGCCCATACGCACCGAGCTGTTGCGGATCGCCGAAATCAGTGAGAGCGAGCGTTTGTCCTCGGTTTTGCTTTCCAGCAGGTCGGTGCTCATGCGCACGGCGCTTAATGGCGTGCGCAGGTCATGGCCGAGTACAGCAATGAACTGTTCGCGCAGGCGGCCTAGCTCATTGGCGTTGCTCAGTTCGACTTCCGTTGCCTGCAGACGACTTTGCGTGTCTAGGCTCATGGCTATCAGTTGGGCGAAGAGAGTCAGCGTTTTCGCGATGGCCGGCTCGTCGAGATTCGCCGGGACCGAATCAATGGCGCACAGCGTGCCGAAAAAATCGCCGTTGGCTTTGACGATCGGAATGGAGATGTAGCTTTCCAGCCCATAGGTTTTCGGCGTGTGATGCGCAGAAAAGATCGCGTGCGTGCTGGCATGACCGAAGATGACCGGCTGTTTGTGTTGGCGGATCTCGTGGCAGATGGTCGATTCGAGTACAAGCTCGCCGCCGGGCTTGAGCCCGAATTCGATCGAGTCGTCGACGGCGCACGCCACCCAGTTGCTGTCCGTGACGCGCGCGACCGCCGCGAAGCGCATGCCGGTAAGGTGTTTGACCATGCTCAGGATGACCGGCACCGCGTCGATGCTGCGGATGGCTTCAATGTCGGATAAGAATGCTGGGTTGGTCATGGGCTGGCGCTTCGAGAGGGTATCGAGGCAAAGACTATCCCTTATTGCCAGCCATGACTAATGCGTCGGACTCAGAACCTGTATTTGGCCGTCAGCATGTAGCTGCGCGGATTGCCGTAGTTGTCGGTAGCACCCCAGGTGGTGTTGTAGCCGATGGAGGAGTAGTAGACGCGGTCAAAGATGTTGTTCGCGTTGACTTGCAGGTCCAGGTGTTTGTTCACTTCGTAACCGGCCATCAGGTCAGTGACGGCGTAACTGCCCTGTTCGACGCGATAGGTACTGTTGGCGACCGGAACATCGTTGTACAAGCGGCTCTGCCAGTAGACGTTGCCGCCGATGCGAAACTTCTCCAGCGGACCTTGCAGGCGATACATCGTCGAGAGTTTGAACAGGTGCTCGGGGATGTCGGTTTTGAAGCGCTGATTATCGTTGTCCGGGTTCTCGTCCTTGATGTAATGGGCGCGGGTGTAAGTGTAACCGCCGCCGACCTGCCAGTTTTCGGTCAGCGCACCTTGCAGCTCCATGTCGACGCCCTGGCTGCGAACCTTGCCGGAAGCCTGATAGCAGGTCATGACCGGGCACCCCAACTGCGTTGCTGCAAGGGCAGCGCGATTGGTCTGATCCATCTGGAACACGGCCAGACTGGCATTGAGAGCGCTGTTGAAGTATTCGCCTTTGATCCCGACTTCGTAATTTTCGCCGACGATCGGGTCCAGCACCTTGCCCGAAAGGTCTTTGGAGGTCTGTGGGGTGAAGATGTCGGTGTAACTGGCGTACAGCGAATGGTGATCGTCGAGCTTGTAGATCAGACCCGAGTAGCGCGTCAGGTTGCGGGTGACTTTGTAATCACCGTCGCCGGTGCGGTCGTCGTAGTCGTACCAGTCGAGGCGGCCGCCGAGGATCAGGGTCAGTGGGTCGGCGAGGCTCAGTCGGGAGGTCAGGTAGACGGCATCCTGCGTGGTCACCGTGCGGGTTTTGCTGTCACGCACAAAGTCAGGTTTTGGCGCACCGATCGGCCACGCGGTGGTGTACGGGTCGTATTCCTTGGAGGTCGCATCGTAGACACGGTTGCTCGCACCGACGACCAGTTCATGAGTGCGGCCGAAGGCTTCGAACGGGCCGCTGGCAAAGGCGTCCAGTGCGGTCTGCTTGTCGGTGTTATGCGATTGATAGGCGGTGGTTTCCAGCGGGCCGTTGTAGCGCGACAGGTAAGTGCCGGAAAACTCGCCATTCAGCGTCGAGGAAGTCCCGGCAACGTGCAGTTTCCAGTCGTTGTCGAAGCGATGCTCCACTTCACCGAACACGGTGTCGATCTGCAGCTTCTTGTTTTCCCAGTTGGTGCCGGGGTAGGTGGAGCGCGGCAGATCGAGGTGGTGGCCATCGGTGCCGAGTGGCAAACCGCCCCAGAAATAGTTGGTCTGTTCATTTTGGCGAGAGAAGCCAAGCGTGGCCGTGGTGCTGTCGCTGAGGTCGGCTTCACCGATGGCGTAGAACAGGCCGTGGTCGTTTTGTTCTTTGTCGCGAAAACTGTCGGCGCCTTGATAGGAACTGACCACCCGGCCACGCAACGTGCCGCTTTCATTGAGCGGGCTGGAGGCGTCGATCTCGCCACGGTAATCGTCCCAACTGCCGGCCGCGCCAGTGAGGGTCACTTGCTGGTCTGCCGTCGGGCGCTTGCGCACCATGTTGATCGCCGCCGAAGGGTTGCCGGCACCGGTGACGAGGCCGGTTGCCCCGCGGACGATTTCGACTCGGTCGAACATGGCCAGGTTCGGCTGCACCGCCATCGAGTAGGCCTGATACGAGCTGGGCAAGCCGTCGTACATGATGGTGTCGATGTCGAAACCGCGCGAACTGTAAGTCTGCCGCCCCGGGCCGCCTGACTGGTTGAGAAACAAGCCCGGCGTGGCCTTCACCACGTCGTTGATGCTGGTCATGGCCTGATCGTCCATGCGCTGGCGGGTGACAACGGTCACCGCTTGCGGTGTTTCGCGCATGGTCAGCGACAGTTTGGTAGCGGTCTGCATGGGACCGGTGGTGTAGGAGTCCGTACCTTCGGTGGTACTGCCCATCTGCGTGGCGCCGATTTCGGTGGCGCCCAACTCCAGCGTGGTCGGCGGAGCGACGTTGTCAGGCTGGTCTTGCGTAGATTCGTCTGCCGCAACCGGTGCGACAGCGGCGATGCAGATCGCCAGTGCCAACAGGTTGGGTGAAAGGTTCGAACGGCGGTGAATGGTGTGAAACGACATCAATCTGCTTCCCCAGGTAATACCAAAACGAATCTGATGCAAGCGCATACAAGAAGTATTCGCATTAGAATGTCAGATTGAATTGCCTGAAGAAAGCTTCACGAGTCAGTTAGTTAACGAAATTTTCACATTTGCGAAATCACCGCACGCTCCGCCTGCAGACAGAAAATAGCTTTCCACCCCCCAAGTCACCTGTAGGAGCTGCCGAAGGCTGCGATCTTTTGATCTTTTCAGAGCCGCCGAAGAACAGGATCAAAAGATCGCAGCCTTCGGCAGCTCCAACAGTGATTTACCGCAGGGGAGGTCAGGCCAGATCTTGCGCCTGGTGCCTTTCAGGCACTTGCGTTGCTTCGTCGCCCCAGGTGCGGTTGACGCGCATTCCGCGTATCACTGCGGGCCGATTGGCGATGTCTTCCGCCCAGCGTTGCACATGCGTGTATTCCTGCGCCGATAAAAACTCGGCGGCCGAGTACACGGTGTTGCGCACCAGTTGCCCGTACCACGACCACACGGCGATGTCGGCGATGGTGTAGCTGTCGCCTGCCAGGTAAGGGCTTTCAGCCAAACGGCGATCGAGCACATCGAGCTGACGCTTGGTTTCCATGGTGAAGCGGTTGATCGGGTACTCGAGCTTCTCCGGCGCATAAGCATAAAAATGCCCGAAGCCCCCGCCCAGATAAGGCGCCGCGCCCATTTGCCAGAACAGCCAGTTCAGCGTTTCGGTGCGTCCCGCCAGGTCCTTGGGCAGCAAGGCGCCGAATTTCTCTGCCAGATACAGCAGAATCGAACCCGACTCGAATACCCGAACAGGCGGCTCGACACTGCGATCCAGCAGCGCCGGAATCTTCGAATTCGGATTGATTTCGACAAACCCGCTGGAGAACTGATCGCCTTCACCAATGCGGATCAGCCACGCGTCGTACTCGGCGCCGGTGTGTCCCAGCGCCAGCAGTTCTTCGAGCAGAATCGTGACTTTCACGCCGTTGGGCGTGGCCAGTGAATACAGCTGCAGCGGGTGTTTGCCCACTGGCAGCGTTTTCTCATGCGTCGGCCCGGCAATCGGGCGATTGATGCTGGCGAACTGGCCGCCGGACGGCGCATCGTTTTTCCAGACCTTGGGCGGTACGTAGGGCGCTTTGCTCATGTAGTGGGCCTCGTCGAATGCTGACGGATAAGAGACCGACACCGTATGAAAAATTCTCCTCGCGTGCCAGCGCGATCGACGTTATTTCACGTTGGCCTGGCGAATGTCCCCACAGAAAATGTCTACGCTGCCATCGGTCGCGGCCGTCCGCACGACCACGGAATGCTCGGCGGCGAGCAATGTCGACAAGGCCACCGGCGCACTTCGCGAAAATGCCCAGCCGCGTACAGGCTGACGTTCGGTGGTGACTTTATCGTTCATCGCATAGGCCACCGGCCCGGGTTGCGCGCAACTCCCTCGATTGACGAAGGCATACAGGCGCAAGGGCAGGGAGGCGCCACTGGGCGCACCGCTGATGAAGAAGCTGAAGCTGGTGTCCTTGCCCCAGTCAGCGAGGCTGACGTTGCCAATCTGTCCGACATTCTGCCGGGTGGCGGTGAGCGTGACGTTCACGCCAGGGTTGGACGATGTGGCGCAGCCGAACAGGCCTGCTGCGATCAATAACGCCGTGAGTGGATATCTGGATTTCATTGCAGGCCTCCGGGTTGAAGAACAGCAATGAGTCAGTTAAGCAGATTGCCCGGAGGCTTCGCGCTGATTCACTGCCGTTGGCTCAGGTGCAATCGCCCTGGCCGCAGAGAGCACCACGCTGCGCAACCACTTCGAGGCCTGCGAGCGATGTTTGCGCGCATGCCACAACTGGTAATAGCGCAGCGGTTGCGCAGGCACGGGGAAGGGCTCGATGCGCAGCGGCAACAAATCGTTGTAGTGCTTGGCAAAAGAACGTGTGGTGGTGAAGAGCAGATTCGATTTCACCAGCACATACGGCGCGATGCAGAAGTACGGCAGCGTGGTGGTCACTCGCCGGACCAGGCCGTTCCTGGCCAGTTCGGCGCCGATGGTGCCTTGGCCGGATGAGTTGTGGGTCATGACGGCCAAGTGGTCGGCGTCCATGTAAGCCTCGCGCGTCAAGCCACCGGGCGGGATCGGGTGTTCCTCGCGCAACAGACACACCAGATCATCGTCGCAGAGCATTTGCAGGTGCAGGTGCTCTGCCGGTGCTCGCCAATTGCCGATCACCAGATCGAGAAATCCGTCCTCAAGTCCGCGCGAATAGCCGCCCTCGGCTTGTAAGTGCTTGAGCTCCAACGTGGCCAGCGGCGCCTGCGCGTTGAAACGTTCGATGATCGCCGGAACGAAAAACACACTCAGATAATCCGGCGTGCTGATGCGAAAAGTTTGCCGGGTAGTGGCTGGGTCGAACCGGTCGACCGGGTGCAGAATCTGTTCGATGCCATTCAGCGCCTGTGCAACGGGATCGATCAGGGTCAGCCCGTGGGTGGTCAGCACCATGCGGCTGCCACTGCGCACCAACAGTTGATCACCGGTCAGCTCTCGCAGCCGGCGCAGGGCAACGCTGATCGCCGGTTGCGATTGGCCGAGCAACTCTGCCGTACGCGAAACGCTGCATTCAGTCAGCAAGGTGTATAGCGTGCGAATCAGTTGTGCATCGCAGTTGGGGACGGCGTTAGACACGGCAGGCTCTCTTCTTGGGCGGCCAACTGCAGATCGGTCCATGTCCCTGAGTGGCTGAGGGTGAAAAGCGTATCGCTATATAAATAACTATATAGCGATACGCCTGGAAGCGTCTATGCAAAGGCTCGGCCGTGAATAGAATGAGTCAGCGCCAGTCGGGCAGCGATTTCAGCAATTCGGCTTTTTCTTGCGTCGCCGCGCCCATCAGCACGAAGCCGAGCATGCGGCTCTGCGGATCGTGGTAGAGCGATTTGACGTTGGCGATGCCTTTGTCGCAGCGCTCAGCCCACTCGGTCGACCACAGCCCGGCGCCGTCCAGCGGCGACGCTACGATTGTCGGCAGGACGCTGGTCTTGATCGTCACCGGCATTGCCGGATAGGCGACCGCTGTTGCCCGCCCCGCGAGGGTCTGGGCCAGAGCGCGGGCCTGCAACATGATCGGCATCACGTACGGCAAGACCAGATCGTGAACACGCGCGCAGTCGCCCAAGGCATACACATTCGGCGTGCTGGTGCGCAGGCAGGCATCGGTAATGACGCCGTTGGCCACGGCAATGCCGGCAGCTCGCGCCAGATCGACGCGCGGCTCCAGACCGATTGCGCTGAGCACATGATCCACCGCAAGCACACGACCATCGGCTAGCTGTAACTCGAACCCGCTGTCGGCGCGGCGCACAGCCATCGGCGCATTGCCCAGTTCCAGGTGGACACCGATCGATTGCAGCGCGCTGGCCATGGCATCACCAGCCTCCACCGGCAATAGCCGGCTCAGCGGCCAGGTCGCGCGGTCGATAACCGAAACCTCATGCCCCGCATGACGCAGATCATTGGCGAACTCGCAGCCGATCAAACCACCGCCCAAAATGGCGATGCGGCTTTCGACGCCGATCTGCTGACGGAAACGCCGGTAGTCTTCCAGATCGTTGACCGTAATGATCGCTGCCACGCCATCGCCTTGCAGCTCCGGGCGGCGAGCGTCAGCGCCCAGCGCCAGTACCAGCGAGCCATAGCGCAGCGGCTGGCCGTCGAGATAAATCAACTGCGCGTGGGTGTCGATACGCTCAATCGAGGTGCGCGTTTTGATCTGCGCCTGCAACTGCGCGGCCATCTGCTCAGCACTGGCGGTGACCAGTTGATCGGGCAAGCGCCCGGTCTGGTAGGCGTTGGAGAGCGCCGGTTTTGAATAGAACTCGCCGCCATCGCGGGTGACGATCAGGATCGGTGTCTCGGCGTTCAGCTTGCGCAGCTCGCGTGCCACGGTGTAGCCCGCCAGCCCTGAGCCGACAATGACGACCGGATCCGGTTGCGCGGCCGGGCGATTGGGCTCGGCCGAGGCCTGTATCCGGATCATGTCGAAGTCGGACTTGCCGACGCCGCATTCCGGACAGTACCAATCCTCAGGCACGTCCTCCCAACGTGTGCCCGCCACAATCCCGTCTTCCGGCAGGCCCGCCGCTTCATCGTAAATAAAACCGCACACCAGACATTCCCACTTGAACATTTTGCTCACTCCTATCGATGGGGGAAACAACGCGAGCCTCAGCTGGTGAACGCGCGTCCCAGGCCAAGGGCGCTCAAGGCGCGGCGATAGGCAGTGGAAGAGCGGTCGGCGGGAATATGGATTTCCAGCGACAGATCCAACGGCAGATCTTCCGGGCGACACAGTTCGACAATGTCGCGATCCTCTTCAAACACCTGCTGGTTGAACGCGTAGACATCCTCCAACGGCATCTCCTGGTCGAAATTGCGCGTGATCGCGCAGAACATCCGCGTCTTGCGTGCCGAGATCGGGCTGGCGGCGTTGAGGATCACCAAACGGTGCTGCGGATCGGGAAAGTTCACGGTCAAGCGCGCGGTAAACGGTGCAAACACATCGAACGTGCGCTTCCACAAAAATCTTCCGGGGCGCGGTGCTGCATGCTCTTGGGGAAGTTGCTGACATTGCTCACGTACTCGGCGTGGACGCCGTACGGCGTGACCTCGGCCTTGTACGTTGGCACCACCGGATTGTCGCGCTCGGCAAACGCTTCGTGGTGAATCCAGGCGAAGTGCGCCACATCGATAAAGCCCTCCACCTGACGCCCGGCCGAGGCAGCGATGTCGAGCGACGGCGGCAGAATACGTTGGGATTCTTCGTCATGCCACGACGGCATTTCAGCGAAGGGAGCACTGCTGCCCGCCATCAAGACCCAGATCAAGCCGTAGTCTTCGCGGGTCGAATACATCTGGATGCGATGGCGCTCGGTGAGGTTGGCGTTCGGCTCCGAGGGAATGCGCGTGCAGCGGCCATCGGTGCCGAAATGCAGGCCGTGGTAAGGGCAAATGATGTTTTCGCCCTGTACCCACCCCTTGCTCAGCGGCGCCCCGCGATGGCTGCAAATATCACGGGCAGCATTGAGTTTTTCGCCGGTGCGATAAAGCACGATGGGCTCGTCGAGCAGCGTGACGGCAAACGGTTTATCGGCAACGTCTGCCGAGAAAGCGACGGGATGCCAATGGTGTTTGAGGATTTCACGATCGTGTTCAGTGAAGGTGCTGGACTTGGTGATCGGGTTCCAGGTGATGTCCTTGCAGGCGATGGCGGCCAGGGTCATGTTCAGTTCTCCTTAGGGTGGGATCGGCACTGAAGTGCAGTGCGTCCGCGAGCGATCCGATGGCTGCTTGGTCAGCCGGACGGACAACGAGTGCGTGACCCATGCTAGGGACGCGAGCCCGTCGCGCCCATGTCGCGGAGAACATGTTGCTTATGTGCAATTTGATATGTCTGGGCCGAGTGCGTGGATTTTACGGATGAAGCGTGTGTCCTGACTGGCATCAATCGACGCTGAGCGAATGTGGATCGAAGGTGGGATTGGTGATCTGGCTGATGTCAGATTCCGGCAGCCATTCGTGTGCATTCTTTGCGATCTCGCGCACCACCCACTGTTGCGGCCCCGACCAGGACAGTTCGAGATGCGGGCCAGTCAGTGCTCCATTGTCGATCAGCACACCGACCTCGTCTGCCGGCCCCGGACACATGCCGCCGACCGCGAAGGGCACCCGCTCAGCGATCAAGCGCTGGAGCATGCCGACCCGTTCAGTGTGGCAAGCGAAGGCAATGCGCAGCACGGCGGCATTCGCCAAAGTGAACACCAGATCGCCGGCAACAGCGCCAGACGAGTCAATCGAGGCCAGATGCAGCGGGGGCGGCCTGAGCCCTTTACATAGCGTAATTCAGTCACGGCTTGTCTCTTCATGTGAGGTTCGCGGTTTCAGGCGTCTGTCATTGGCCAGCGCGTGGCCAGGTGCTGCGTCAGATAATCCAGAAAGGCTTTGACCTTCGGCGTCAGTGCCGCGCGTTCCTGCACGCAAGCGTAGATCTCCATCGGTTCGACGACCGCTTGCGCCGTGCCTGCGTGCTGTTCAAACAGCGGCAGCAATTGGCCGCTGGCGAGAAAAGGCGCGGCGACGAACTCTGCCAGACGGGTGATGCCAGCGCCGTTGATTGCCATTTGCGCCAGCGCGTCAATGTCATCGCTGATGGCCGTTGCATTGACCGGTGCGTCGTAGCGCTGCCCGTCGCGGATAAAACTCCAGCGCAGAAAGCGTCCATCCAGAGGGTATCGAAACGCCAGGCAGGCATGGTTTTGCAGGTCGTCAGGCGACTGCGGCCGGCCCGCGCGTTGCAGATAGGCGGGCGAGGCGCAAAGGACGAAGGGCAGCGAAACGATCCGGCGCGCAACGATGCCGTCTTCCAGTTGCGGTTTGATTCGCAGGCTCAGGTCGATGCCGTCCTGGATGTGACTGATCTTGCCGTCGGTGGTGGAGAGTTCAAGCAACAGGCGCGGGTGCTGCGCCGAAAATCCGGCGATCAGCGGCGCCAATACATGTCGGCCGAAAGCGGAGGTAGAGGCGATGCACAGGCGACCTTGCAATTCGCTGTCGTCGTCGCTGATCAAGCTTTGAGCCGACTCCAGATCTGCTGCAATGCGTTTGACCTTCTCGTAATACACCCTGCCATTTTCGGTGAGCGCCATGCTGCGCGTGGTGCGTTGCAACAGACGCACGCCAAGATGCGTTTCCAGGCGACTGAGGGTCTGGCTGACAGCGGCGGCGCTGACGCCCAGCGTCTTGGCCGCACCGACAATCGAGCCGGATTCGACCACTTTTATAAAACTGGCAATCGCCGCTAACAGATTCATCCGTGGCCTGCGAGAAGGACTGATTCGTAAGTTGTGCTTTATAAAGCACCTGCGTTTGGCCGTCTAGTTGGCCCTATTAGGCTTTGTTAAGGTGCCGGCTCCCTGTCAATGGATGGAAAAGCCATGAATCAAAGAACAAATCCCGCCGCCACTTATGTCAGCCGTCGCAAACTGTCGCCGCGCGCCACACCGTATGTATTTGCCCTGTACATGGCGACGATCATGGCATTTTTGATGTCGCTGGTGATCACGGCGGCCAACTCAGGGATTGATAACGAATACCTGCGCAATGTGCTGAACGCTTACAAACTGGCCATGCCGATTGCCTTTCTGTGCATTCTCGTCGTGCGGCCCATCGTGATCAAACTGGTCGCATGGACCGTACATCCGCATCGCTGAAAGCCTATTTGAGCCAATACTGTTTCACTGCACCGTGTGCGCCTTGCACCGGATCCCGCTCGGGAAACGGCAGCTTATCGATACTCTCCAATTGCTCCTTGCTCGGCGCTTCGCGGCAAATATCGCCGTGCTGCCCCGGCGGGTAGGCGCCAACCACCAGAAAGTCAGCGCTGGAGCCGAGATTGCAGTGGCCGGTGCCGGCGGGCAGCAGCAACACATCGCCGGCGCTGACGTCCAGCACATGCCCCTGCGGGCCACCGAGCATCAGCCGCGCATGGCCCACGGCGACCCCCAGTACTTCGTGGCCTTCGGTGTGATAGTGATGGAAATCGTAAATTCCATAGCGCCATTGGCTGGGCCAGCCGTTGGCGTCGAAGGTGTGCTCGAACAGAGCCGCCGGTTCGTCCCCTTCGATGGCAATCGACTTGGGATAAATCAATACCGGCAAACGCTGGTTATTGGGCACCCAGTCGTTGCACTCAAGCCGCAATGCTTGCACCAACACCGCACGTGCTTCTGTCATCGTCACCCCTCCAATCTGCATTGATCGGTGGACAGCGAAGGAGGGCGTGCGCCTCAGAAAACTCGTCGAGCAACTGATAAAAGGCGATCCGGCGCTTGTTTGCTCCTCGGTAGCGGTTGTTGGCGGCGAGTGTGGCGAGGGAGCTTGCTCCCGCTGGGGCGCAAAGCGGCCGCATCTTATGCCAGCACCGCGCAAATCAATCGAAACTTCGCCGTCAGCGCGGCTGTCCAGACCCTTACACCTCCCGGCCAATGTTCTGCCGGGAACGCTCCATGCATTGGTGAAGGATGAGGATCGAAATGACGATGACAGTGGGAGATTTTCTGGTTGAGCGGCTCAGCGAATGGGGCGTTACGCGGATTTTTGGCTATCCGGGCGATGGCATCAACGGCGTGTTCGGCGCGCTCAGTCGGGCCAAGGGCAAGATCGAATTCGTCCAGGCGCGCCATGAGGAAATGGCCGCATTCATGGCCTCGGCCCATGCCAAGTTCACGGGGGAGTTGGGCGTCTGCATCGCTACCTCAGGCCCTGGTGCGTCGCACTTGATCACCGGGCTCTACGACGCGCGAATGGATCACATGCCGGTGCTGGCCATTGTCGGTCAGCAGGCGCGCACTGCGTTGGGCAGTCATTACCAGCAAGAGCTTGATCTGGTCTCGATGTTCAAGGACGTCGCTGGCGCCTTTGTGCAGCAGGCCTCGGTGCCGTCGCAAGTGCGCCATCTTCTCGACCGTGCGGTTCGTACGGCCGTTGGCGAGCGCCGCGTGACGGCGATCATTCTGCCCAACGATTTGCAGGATCTGCCTTACGAAGCGCCGGCCCGCGCCCATGGCACGGCGCACTCCGGGGTCGGTTACACGAAACCGAAAGTGCTGCCCTACGAAGCGGATCTGCAACGTGCCGCCGACGTTTTGAACGCCGGTGAAAAGGTCGCCATTCTGGTCGGTGCCGGCGCCTTGCAGGCGACCGATCAAGTGATTGCGGTGGCGGAGAAGCTCGGTGCCGGGGTCGCCAAAGCACTGCTGGGGAAAGCTGCGTTACCCGACGATCTACCGTGGGTCACTGGCAGCATCGGCCTGCTCGGCACCGAGCCCAGCTACAAATTGATGAACGAATGCGACACCTTGCTGATGATCGGTTCGGGGTTCCCGTACGCCGAATTTCTACCCAAGGAAGGCCACGCCCGTGGTGTGCAGATCGATTTGCAGCCCGACATGCTCAGCTTGCGCTATCCGATGGAGGTCAATCTGGTCGGGGATTCGGCGGAAACCCTGGCGGCGTTGTTGCCGCTGCTGGAGCAGAAGACCTCAGGCAAATGGCGCAAGAAGGTCGAAGGCTGGCGCGGCACCTGGGAGAAAACCCTGGAAAAACGCGCCATGGCCAAAGCCGACCCGATCAATCCGCAAAGGGTGGTGTACGAGCTGTCGCCACGCCTGCCGGAGCAGGCGATCATCACCAGCGACTCGGGTTCCTGTGCCAACTGGTACGCCCGCGACCTGAAGATCCGCCGAGGCATGCAGTGCTCACTGTCCGGTGGACTGGCCTCGATGGGCGCGGCGGTGCCTTATGCGATTGCTGCAAAATTCGCCTATCCCGAGCGCTCGGTCATCGCTTTGGTGGGCGACGGCGCGATGCAGATGAACAACATGGCCGAGCTGATCACCGTGGCCAAATATTGGCGGCAGTGGGCGAGCCCGAAATGGATCTGTGCGGTGTTCAACAACGAAGACCTCAATCAGGTCACGTGGGAGCAACGTGTGATGGAGGGCGATCCGAAATTCGAGGCTTCGCAGAGCATTCCGGACGTGCCTTACCACCTGTTTGCGATTTCCATCGGCCTGAAAGGTATTTTCGTCGATCGCGAAGAAGACGTTGCCGGCGCCTGGGAGCAGGCTCTGGCGTCGGATGTGCCGGTGGTGATCGAGTTCAAAACCGACCCGAACGTGCCGCCGCTGCCGCCGCACATCAAGCTTGAGCAGGCGAAGAAATTCGCCACGACGCTGCTCAAGGGCGATCCGGACGAAGCGGGCATCATCGTGCAAGCCGCCAAGCAGGTGCTGAGCTCAGTCCTGCCAGGCAAAAAATAACCCGATTCCGCACTAAACGGACACCCCTCCAGGAGTTGCCGCAGGCTGCGATCTTTTGACTTGTTTTTTAAAACCGGAATCAAAAGATCCGCCGATCGCGGCCCTGGCCTTGGGCAACGCTTGCAGGTGGCTTTTGGAGGTGGATTTTGATTTTTATTGGCTGTGCCGGATGGAGTCTCGGGCGAGAATATTGGCCAGTGTTTCCGCTTGAAGGCACGCACTTGCAACGCTACGCAGCACGCTTAGACGGCGTGGAAATCAACAGTTCGTTCTATCGCCCGCACCGTCGACAGACCTACGAGCGTTGGGCCGATTCGGTTCCGGAGACGTTTCGGTTTTCGGTAAAGGTGCCCAGGCACATCACCCATGAACGGCGGTTGGTAGATTGTGAAGCCGCGCTGGAGGCGTTTTTCGCGCAATGCGGCGGATTGGGTCAGCGCCTGGGGTGCCTGCTGGTGCAACTGCCACCTTCACTGGCGTTCGACGCGTCAATTGCCCAAGGCTTTTTCAAGGCGTTGCGTCAACGTTTCAACGGCGCCGTTGTGCTGGAGCCCCGGCATGAATCGTGGGTGAATGCCGGGCCATTACTCGTCACTTTCCAGATCGCCCAGGCAGTCGTCGATCCGTCACGCATCAGCAATGATGCAACTGCGGGTGGCTGGGCTGGTTTGCGCTATTGGCGACTGCACGGCTCATCGCGCATTTACCACAGCGCCTACGATTTGCCCTTTCTGCAAACACTGGCGCAAGCCTTGCAAACCGCGGTGGCGGCGGGCGCAACCACCTGGTGCATTTTTGACAACACCGCCAGCGGCGCAGCGCTCGGAAACGCCTTGACGCTGGTTCACGAGAGCATCATTGCGGCGCCAGATCACCGTACCAATAGGCCGCGGTAACGCCGCCATCCATCAAGAAGTCGCTGCCGGTAATGAACGTACCATCAGGTCCCATGAGCAGCGCGCCAACGGCACCGACTTCATCAGGTGTACCACCGCGTCCGGCCGGGCTCAGTTCGATCATGCGGCGGTAACCCGCACCGCGGGGGCCATTCAATTCGTCGCGCGCCAGTGGCGTGAAGATGATCCCCGGACTGATCGTGTTGACCCGTGCACCGCGTTTGCCCCAGCGCACCGCTTCGGCCATCACGCGCAATGAATTGCCGCGTTTGGAGATTTGATAGGCGTGCAGGGGATCAGTGATCTGATCGGCCTGAAGCATCGGCAGAGCCAACAGATCGTCCGCAGGAGTCGTCGCCAGCGCCTTGTTTTGCTCGGCACTCAAGGCCGGCAAACGGTGCCCGGATTGCGAGGCGATGACGATCGCGCTGCCGCCCGGGGCAATCACGTTGCCAAACGCCTCAAGGACTACGGCGGTGCCATACAGATCAACGCGCAGAATGGTTGCCACGGGCGCTTGCGAAGGTGAAACACCGGCGGCGTGAATGACCCCGGTGACTGGGCCCAGTGCAGTGGCGGTGCGCACCAGCGCCTCGATCGATTCGCGCGAAGCCACGTCGACCACAGCGGTCGTGACGGCAAACCCGGCATCGAGCAGGACGCGGGCAGCGGCGTCGGCATTTTCTTGCTTCAAGTCCGCCACTACGACGTGTTTGCCAACGCTGACTCTGCGAGCGATGGCCTGACCGATCGAACCGGCGCCGATGACGACAATAACGTCGGACGGGGTAGGCATGGCGTCTCTCCTCTAGTGAATGCAGCACCTTATAGGGCGGCTATCCGCTCAACAATAGAGTTGGCGCTGCATAGACCCATGAGGAGAGCTCATCAATAGCGTCGGATCAAACCGACAGGTGCTCATACAAAATCGTCGCACCAACAATCATCAGCACCACGCCACCGACGATTTCGGCGCGTTTGCCGACCACCGCACCCAGCACCCGACCGAGCATCACGCCAATGGTCACCATGGTCATGGTTGCCAGACCGATCGCGGCCGCTGCCACCCAGATGTTCACGTCGACAAACGCCAGGCCAACACCGACCGCCAGCGCATCGATGCTCGTGGCGAACGCGGTCACCGCGAGGATCAGGAAGGAATGTTGCCCGGGTTTTTCCTCTGCTTCGTCTTCGTGTTTGAGGCCGTTGTAAATCATGTGCAAGCCGAGAATCAGCAGCAGGGTGAAGGCGATCCAGTGGTCCCATTCGGACACCCAGCGAGTAGCAGCCTGGCCGATCAACCAGCCGATGATCGGGGTGATGGCTTCGATCACACCGAAGATCAGACCGGTGCGCAGGGCTTCGGTCAGGCGCGGTTTGTGCAGGCTGGAACCTTTGCCGATGGCGGCTGCAAACGCATCCGTGGACATGGCCAGCGCGAGGAAGATGAGGGAAACGGGATTCACGGTGGTGTACTTCCAGTCGGGCTATGAGTCAACGACACAACCACACGCCCGACTTTAGGCATGGATGTGTCGTCGGTCTCACCAACCAAAAGGTGTTCGCACCACGGCATGTTGCCGAGAATGTTGATACGAACGCTTCCGAAAGGCTCGGAAACAGGCTACTCCCCAACGAGGGTGCGGATCTTATGCGGGCAAACATGAAAATTTTGTCAAAAGCGCAGAGAAATGTCGGCGTTCTGATGCTGCTTTTTCAGTGGGGAATTGCTTTTGTGGTGCTTTGAACACGCTCCCCTCAACCAAGAGATCCAGAGGCCTTTCCACAAGCCACGTCCTTTCGGCACAAAAAACATGTCCAGTGCTGGTCAGCGTTGCGCCTGATTGATCCGCAGCTCAGCGCACAAGCCGCCCTGCGGCCGGTTGTACAGCTGCAGGGTGCTGCCGATCTTGCTGACGATCATTTGCACAATCGCCAGGCCCAATCCGGCGCCATTGGCGTGGCCCTGGCTGTAGAAACGTTCGAACAGTCGCGCGTAATCAGTCTCGTTGATGCCCGGGCCGGCATCCTCGACGCTGATGTACACCGAGCCATCACTTTGCGGCTGCACCTGAACGCGCACTTCGCTGCCGGGCGGGGCGAAGTTCAGTGCGTTGGTCACCAGGTTCTGCAGGGCGATGGCCAGTGCCACCGGGTCGGTTTCGACCGGGCAGTGGTGATCGCTGTCGAGGATCAGTTCGATGTCTTTTGCCATGGCCAGCGGCGCCAGCTCAGCGAGTTCTTCACGCACCAGTGCGGTCAGTTCCACCGGGCTTCGCTGTGGGTTGGCCAGGCGCGGTTCAATACGCGCCATGGTCAGCAACTGGCTGGCAATGCGTGTGGCGCGATCTACCGCGCTGAGCAGAAACTCCAGGGCTTCGTCGCGCTGTTGCGCGGTACTGGCCAGCTGCGCGTTTTGCGCATGGATGCGCAGAATCGCCAGCGGCGTGCGCAATTCATGGGCCGCGTCGGCGATGAAGCGCCGTTCCCGCGCGAGCAAATTGTCGATCTGCTGCAAAAGTCGATTGAGCGCCGTCTGCATCGGTTCGAGGTCGTGGGGCAGGGGGCTGAGGTTGAGTGGCTTGAGCGTTTCGGTAGTGCGTCCACGGATCGATTGCGCCATCGCGCGCAGCGGTTGCAGGCCCCATCCGATGGTCAGCCAGATCAGTACAGCGAGCGCCGGCACCCCGATCAGACTCGGCCACAACGTATGGCCAACGATGCGTTGAATCAGATCCTGACGAATGTCGTCACGCTCACCGACCCAGATCAGTAGTCCCTGTTGCGGATCCTTGAGCAGAAAGGCACACCAGTCGCGACCGTTCTCGAGAATATCGTGAGAGCCCACGGTGGTCGGCGGCGCCGCAAGCTCCGGCGCTTCGGCGGAGCGCATCAGCAGTTGGCCGTCGCTGCGCCAGACCTGAAACGTCAGACGGGTCTCATAGGGATGCGCTGCCTCGCCATCGCCCACCCGGCTCATCGCCTGGTCGAAGGCCTGATGAAGCCGCTGCCAGTCGTCGTCGCCGGGCGCACGTTGCGCCAGCACGCCCTGCAGCAGGCGCGCGCTTTGCGCCAATTGCGCGTCGTAAACCTCTTCGATTTCATGGTGGCTGTCGCGCAGCACCAGCCAACTGATCAGCACATCGCCCAGCAACACCAGCATCAGCACCGGCAGCAGAATCCGTGTCCGTATCGAGTTCATGGCTTGAGCTCCAGCACGTAGCCGACGCCGCGCACGGTGCGGATCAACTCGCCCGAGAGTTTTTTGCGCAAGTTGTGAATCAGCACTTCAAGGGTGTTGCTTTCGACCCGCTCCTGCCAGCCATACAACGCCCGGGACAAGCGTTCGCGGGTCACCACTTTGCCGGGGCGCGCCATCAACTGATGGAGCAACTGATACTCCATCGGCGTCACCACCACATCACTGCCTTGCCAGGTCACTTGCTGGCTGACCGGATCGAGGCTCACCCCCGCATGCTCCAGCACCGGTTGCGCGCGACCCTGACTGCGTCGCAGCAAGGCGCGGATGCGTGCCTTCAGCTCATCGACATCGAAGGGCTTGATCAGGTAATCGTCGGCGCCGGCATCAAGCCCCGCGATGCGCTCGGCAGTGCCGTCGCGGGCGGTGAGAATCAGCACCGGCAAGTCATGTTGCTCGCCGCGCAATTGCTGCAACAGCGCCAGACCGTCGAGGCGTGGCAGGCCAAGATCGAGCAGCAGCAGATCAAAGCTTTCCGTGCGCAACGCATGCAAGGCACTGACCCCGTCCTGCAACCAGTCGAGGGCATAACCTTCGCTGCTCAGCGCAACGCGGATGCCTTGTCCGAGGGCACGATCATCTTCGACCAGAAGCAGGCGCATGGAAGTTCTCTAGAGGAAATAAGGGGTTTGATCGGCGGCATGATGCCGCTGCGCAGGCCGCCGTGGCAGCCCGCCCGACGGGAAAGATGTAACCACTCGTTGCCAACTAAGCTTTCGCTAAGGTTGCTTTTGCACAGTGGGGCCTTCCTCAACTAGCGAGAGTGTTTCCATGCGCAAACTGCTGCTGTTGTCCCTCATCGTTGCCAGCCCGCTGGCCGTCGCCGGTCCGCAATGCACCACCGCCGAGCGCTCACAATGGCAAGACCAGAAAGCCTTTCA
This sequence comes from Pseudomonas sp. TH15, assembly GCF_016651105.1. GTDB lineage: Bacteria > Pseudomonadota > Gammaproteobacteria > Pseudomonadales > Pseudomonadaceae > Aquipseudomonas. The sequence goes on along the minus strand of NZ_JAEKEL010000001.1, from coordinate 4,617,799 downwards.
GGAACAACTGAAAGCCCAGGGTTACGAGATCAGCAAGTTCAAGGTCACTGACGGCAACTGCTATGAGATCTACGGTTTCGACAAGGACAAGCGCAAGGTCGAGATCTACCACGATCCGGTCAGCGGTAAAGCGGTGAAAACCGAGATCAAGGGCTGATGCCGAGCGCGTCCGTGCGCCTGTGGGACCCCGTGGTGCGACTGTTTCATCTGTCCATCGCGGGGGTTTTCGTTGCCAATTATTTTTTCAACGAAGCCGGTGACGACTGGCATGTCTGGCTCGGTTACTACGCCATGGGCTGGCTACTGGTGCGCACGATGTGGGGTTTCACAGGGCCGCGCAGCGCGCGTTGGTCGGACTTCTGGCCGACGCCGAGCCGATTGCTGGCACATGCACGGTCACTGCTCGCCGGACGGCCAGAGCACCGCCTCGGCCACTCACCGATTGGCGCGCTGGTGATGATTGTGATGTTGCTGGCGTTGCTGACTGTGGGGCTGAGCGGTTGGGCCATGGAGGAGGTCGATGCCCTGTGGGGAGCCGATTGGCCGTTACAGGTGCATGAAACCGCTGCCGATGGCCTGTTGGTGCTGGTTTGCATCCATATCGCCGCTGCGCTGTTTGAAAGTTTTCAGGTTCGCGACAACTTGCCGTTGTCGATGCTCACAGGACGCCGTCGCCGATTACCGGACGATCCGACGCGCTGACAAGGATGTCTTGCCGTACGTCTTCCATCCTGTTTCTGTCACGAGCCCACTATGCGTGCGTTGTCCTTTCGCTTGAAAATGATTCTCGGCAGCCTGGCAGTGATCCTTGTTTTTCTGGCTGCGTGGCGCAGTCATCCCACCCACGTACTGTCACCGTTTGCGCTGTCGACACCAGCGGTCGACGCTGCGCTGCAAGCCCCCGAGCCGATGTACAGCAGCCGTTTCGTGTCCTCGGAACTGAACGATTTCGTCCACTCTTCATCGGTCACCTCGCTGCCCGGCGGTGACTTGATGGCGGTGTGGTTTGCCGGCTCGCGTGAGGGCGCCGCCGACGTACAGATTCGCACCGCGCGCTACGATGCGAAAACTGCGGAGTGGGGCGCCGAGCAAGTTCTCGCGACCCGTGAATCGACGCGTGACGGCACCCGGCGGTACATCCGCAAACTCGGCAACCCGGTGATCGCCCTCGCGCCGGATCAGCGCTTGTGGATGTTCTACGTCTCGGTGTCCGTGGGTGGCTGGGCCACCAGTGCGATCAACGTGATGGTCTCCGATGACCTCGGCCGCAACTGGACGGCGCCTCGGCAACTGATCACCTCGCCGTTCTTCAACATCAGCACGCTGGTACGCGCCGCGCCGGTGTTCCATGCCGACGGCTCGATCGGTTTGCCGGTCTACCACGAGTTCATGGGCAAGTTCGCCGAATACCTGTACCTGAGCGCCGACGGCGCGGTGGTCGACAAATTCCGTATCAGCCGGGGCAAGCACTCGTTGCAACCGACCATCGTGCCCCTCGACGGGCGTCGCGCGGTAGCGATGTTGCGTTATGCCGGTGACACTCACCATCGCGTGCTGGCCAGCCGCACCGACGATGCCGGGCAAACCTGGAGCGAACCGTACCCGCTGGAGCCGGCCAACCCGAACTCATCGCTGGCGGCTGTCGGCACTCACGATAACGGTCTGCTGGTGGCGTTGAATGACCTGCAGGACGGTCGTTTCAAGCTCAGCCTGTACGGCACCGATGCCAACCTCAACGACTGGCGCAGCGTGATCGAACTCGATCAGTCGCCAGACCCGCTCGGCCAGCCGTTCGCGCCTGAGGCCTACAAGGCAATCATCGGTGAAGGCTTTCGCGCCTCCAGCGGTGCCCGGCGGTTACCGTTGGAACAGCGTTTTCTGAGCAACCTGGATTACCGCGTGTGCAAGCCGCAGGGCTGTGATTTCGAGTACGAATACCCGTACTTCAGCCGGGGCACGGACGGCCTCTATCACTTGGTGTATTCGTGGAATAACACCTTTATCAAACATGTCAGCTTCAATGAAGCCTGGCTGGAGGAGCGCCTGTGATGCTGATTCTCTGGCAAGCCCACTTGAGTTTCATCCTGCTCGGTTTCGTTTTACTGAGCGCATTTCGCTTCACCCAGCGCTGGCGCCCATGGTTGTTGCCAGTGTTGGCGCTGGTCAGTTTCATCCCGATCAGTGACCTGCCGCTGGCGGCGTATGTGCGCAGCTTTACCGATGATCTGGCGATCACCACGCTGGTCTTGCTCGGCTGGGTGAGCCTGCTGCGTTTGGGCGTGGTTCAGCCGTTGGCAACGCTGACGCGGGTTCAGGTGCTGGTGTTGTTTGTCGTCCTGGCGGCCATTCTGTACCCGGCGACGATGGGCCTGACCTATGCCGATCCTTACCGTTGGGGGTTCAATCCGCGGCCGATGATTGTCGGCGTCGGTGTGCTGGCTTTGGCACTGTTGTGGCTGGGCAATACGTTGGCCGTCACCCTCCTGGTACTTGGCACACTGGCCTTCGCGCTACGCCTCAAGGCGTCGGAAAACTACTGGGACTATCTGATCGATCCGCTGCTGGTGGGCTACTGCCTGGTGGCCGGCTGCTCGCTGTTGATCCAGGCCATCGGGCGCCGCCTACGGCGTACCCCGGTTGCCGCGACAGCTTCTATTTGAACGAATGACACAGAGGTCAACGATGGCTTGGTTGCAATCGCGACGTCTGCGCTATGGCGTGGGCGCAGCAGGTTTGGCGTTTTTGTTGTTTGCCACGCTCCGGCTGGTGTTCGTCCTCGGTTTTTCCGGCGTTGATCTCAATGAATTTGCCGACAACCCGCAATGGCTGCAGACCCTCGGCATCGGTTTGCGTTTCGACCTGCGTCTGGCGGTGTTGCTGATGTTGCCGTTGGCGGTGCTCGCATGGCTGCCGCGCTGGAACCTGACGCGGTTGCCATGGCTGCGCGGTGTCGCACGGTTGTATTGGCTGCTGACGTTGGGCGTGGTCGGTTTGATTTACATCATCGACTTTGGCCATTACGCCTACCTTGGGGTGCGGATCAACGCCACGGTGCTGCGTTATCTGCAGGACGCGCAGATCTCGCAGCAGATGGTCTGGGAAACCTATCCGGTGCTGTCGATTGCCCTCGGTTGGCTGGCAGTACTCGGCTTGTGGTTTTACGCATTTGTGCGCCTGGAGCGCTTGACCCTGGCGCGTGAAGCCAAGGTGATCGGGCGCACTTCGCTTGCGCTCGGAAGCGGTTTCGGGATGGTGGCGGTGTTGCTCGCACTGCTCGGTCGAGTGGACAACCTCAACCTGGAAAACCCGGTGCCGCTGCGCTGGAGCGACGCGTTTTTTCCGGTAACAACCAGATCGCCGCCCTGGGCCTCAACCCCGTGCTGTTCCTTTATGACACGCTGAAGACCGGGCAAGCGCAGTTCGATGAAGCCAAGGTGCGCGAACATTACCCGGCGGTGGCGCGCTATCTGGGCGTCGATCTGCCAGATGCGCAGACCCTGACCTTCGGCCGTCAACAGGCCGTGCAGCCGTACCGGGTTGCCGGCACGCCGAACGTGATGTTCGTCATGCTCGAATCGCTCGGCACCAGTGCGGTGGGTGCTTACGGCAATCCGTTGAATCCGACGCCGAACCTTGATCGACTGGCCAGCGAGAGCTGGTTCTTCAAACACTTTTACGTTCCGGTGACCGGCACGGCAAAAACCGTCTGGGCGAGCATCACTGGCGTCCCCGACGTCACGCGTCAGGAAACCGCAACCCGCCATCCGCTGATCACCCGTCAGCACACGCTGATCAACGCGTTCAGCGATTATCAGAAGCTCTACATGATCGGCGGCAACGCCGGGTGGGCAAACATCAATGCGCTGATCCAGCAAAGCATCGATGGCGTGCGCCTGTATCAGGAAAGCGATTGGCGTTCGCCGCTGGTGGACGTGTGGGGGATTTCCGATCTGGACCTGCTCAAGGAAAGCGACCATATCTTGCGGGACTTGCCCAAGGACCGGCCATTCTTTGCCTACGTGCAAACCTCGGGCAACCACCGGCCGTTCACCATCCCCAAAGACAATGATGGTTTCCAGATCAGCAGTCTCACGCTGGAACAGGTGCAGGCTGCCGGATCGCGCAGTGTCGAGCAGTACAACGCCGTGCGCCTGCTGGACTTCAACATTGGCAAGCTGATGGAGATGGCCAAGGCCGGCGGTTATTACGACAACACGATTTTCGTGTTCTTCGGCGATCACAACACGCGCATCAGCCAGATCCCGCACATGCCGCCGGCCTTCGAACTGCTGGGCCTTGAAAGCAACCATGTGCCGATGTTGATTCACGCGCCGGGGTTGCTCAAACCTCGGGTGATTGATGAAGCCGTGGGCCTGGCGGATCTGCTGCCGACTGTCGCGGGGATGGCCGGCATAGCGTTTACCAACGGGGCAATGGGCCGTGACGTTCAGCAGCCGGCGCCGGAAGGTGAGCGTGTGGTGCCGCTGGTGTTGCGCGAAGGAACGTTCCCGCTGATCGGCGGCGTGACCGAGGATTATCTGCTGCAAATGCAACACGACGGCAGCGCGCCGACCTTGCACGATTTGCGCTCCTCAACGCCGCTGGACAACGTCGCCGAACAAAATCCGCAGGAATTTCAACGTCTGGTGGAGCTGACCCGAGGCCTGCACGAAAGTGCGCGATTGATGTTGTACCGCAACGCGCGCTGAGGTCGGAAACTGGCGTGAGGAAAGTGTCGAGTCTAGAGTTCTTCCACGCGTATCCGCAGAGGACTCGTTATGAACAAGGACAAGCAGGAAGAAGGCACGGAGTCAGCGTCGGCGCTGATCGATCAGCGCATCGAGGCGCTGGCTGACTGGCGCGGCGACACGCTCGCGAAGATCCGTTTGATCATGCGCAAGGCTGATCCGGACGTGGTGGAAGAGTGGAAATGGCGTGTGCCGACGTGGTCGCACAGCGCGATTATCTGCACGGGTGAGACTTACAAGTCAGTGGTGAAAATGACCTTTGCCAAGGGCGCATCGCTGGCGGATCCGACGGGATTGTTCAATGCAAGCCTTGAGGGCAATACGCGGCGGGCGATTGATGTGCATAAAGACGAAGTGATTGATGAAAATGCCCTGGTGGCATTGATTCGTGAAGCGGTGAAGCTGAATACGTCGAAGCCCTCACCCTAACCCTCTCCCAGAGGGAGAGGGGACTGACCGTGGTGTTCTTTCGGGGTACGCCGACCTGAGATTTCGAGGGAAACCAAGGTTTAGAACTAGACCCGCTCAGCTCATGGCCCCAGAGGGAGAGGGACTGACCGTGGTGTTCTCTCGCGGTGTGCGGACACGAGATTTCGAAGCGAACTCAGGTTTTGAACTGTACTCGGTCGGCCCCCTTTCCCCTCTCCCTGAGGGAGAGGGCTGGGGTGAGGGGGTGAATCCAACAAACACCACAAATCTCAGTTGCCGTCTGCCACTTTGCGTTCGATCTCGTCGACCTTGCTCTGCAACGTTTCAGCTCACTGCCCCAGAGGGAGAGGGACTGACCGTGGTGTTCTTTCGCGGTGTGCGGATACTAGATTTCGAAGCGAACTCAGGTTTTGAACTGTACTCGATCGGCTCCCTTTCCCCCTCTCCCTGAGGGAGAGGGCTGGGGTGAGGGGGTGAATCCAACAAACACCACAAATCTCAGTTACCGTCTGCCACTTTGCGTTCGATCTCGTCGACCTTGCGCTGCAACGTTTCGGCATCCTGCTCTTTGACGCGGGTTGAAGTGGGGGTGATCACCTCGTCCACGGCCCGGGTGTCATTGTCCCTGTCCTCAAGATCGCGCTCGACGACGTTCACCGGTTTCCCGGAAGTGTCGGTGGCTGGGGCGTTCGGGGTTTTGTCATCATTGCTGTTCATATCGTTGACCTCCAGTGGTGTAAACATTGGAGGTGCCGCTGCGGCGAGCGTTCGATTTTTCTACAGAACGATGCATCACACCATGCGGCTCTCGCTTCTGTAGGAGCAAAGCTTGCTCGCGAAGACGTTGTTTCAGTCACCAAACAAGCTGACTGAACCTGCGCCATCGCGAGCAAGTTTTGCTCCTGCAAGCCTATGCCTGTAGGAGCTGTCGTTTGCGTGGCTTCAGTCTTTGAGGATGTCGCGATCCTTGGTTTCCGGCAGGAAGAATATGCCGAGTACCGCGGTCATCACTGCGATCACGATCGGATACCACAGCCCGTAGTAAATATCGCCGGTCGCCGCGACCATGGCGAACGCCACCGTCGGCAGGAATCCGCCAAACCAGCCATTGCCGATGTGATACGGCAGCGACATCGAGGTGTAGCGGATGCGGGTCGGGAACAGTTCAACCAGCCAGGCGGCAATCGGGCCATAGACCATGGTCACGTAGATCACCAGGATGGTCAGCATGAGCAGCACCATCGGGTAATTGATTTTCGCCGGATCGGCTTTTTCCGGATAACCGGCGTCCTTGAGTGCCGTGCCGAGGGTGGCGGTGAAGGCGTCGTTGCGGGTCTTGAAGTCGGCGGCGGGCAATGCGCTGCCGTCGAAACTTTCAATCACTTTGTCGCCAATCCGCACTTGCGCCACGGTGCCCGGTTCGGCGACGACATTTTCATAAGGGATCGCCCGCTTCGCCAGCAAGGTCTTGGCCAGGTCACAGGAACTGGTGAATTTGGCCTTGCCCACCGGGTCGAACTGGAACGAGCACTGATCGGGGTTGGCGATCACCTTCACCGGGTTTTTCTCCTGAGCGATGAACACGTCAGGATTGCCGTACTGGGTCAGCGCATGAAAGATCGGAAAGTAAGTCAGCGCCGCCAGAATGCAGCCCGCCATGATGATCGGCTTGCGGCCGATACGATCCGAAAGACTGCCGAAAATCACGAAGAACGGCGTACCGATCAGCAGCGATCCGGCGATCAGCAAATTGGCGGTTTGCGGGTCGATCTTCAGCGTCTGCAACAGAAAGAACAGCGCATAGAACTGCCCGGTGTACCAGACCACAGCTTGCCCGGCAGTGCCGCCGAGCAACGACATGATCACCACTTTAAGGTTGTCCCAGCGAGCGAAGGATTCGGTCAGCGGCGCCTTGGATGTCTTGCCTTCGGCCTTCATCTTCTGGAATGCCGGCGACTCGCTCAGTTGCAGGCGGATGTACACCGAGACGATCAGCAGCAGAATCGACAACAGAAACGGAATCCGCCAGCCCCAGGCTTCGAACGCTTCGGTGCCCAGCGCGGTGCGGCAGGCGAGGATCACCAGTAGCGAGAGAAACAGGCCGAGGGTCGCGGTGGTCTGAATCCATGAGGTGAAAAAGCCACGTTTGCCGGGTGGTGCGTGTTCGGCGACGTAAGTGGCCGCGCCACCGTACTCGCCGCCCAGCGCCAGGCCTTGCAGCAAGCGCAGGGTGATCAGGATGACCGGTGCTGCGACGCCGATGGTCGCGTAACCGGGCAGCAAACCCACCACGGCGGTCGATATCCCCATGATCACGATGGTGATCAGGAACGTGTGTTTGCGCCCGATCATATCGCCGAGGCGGCCGAACACGATCGCGCCGAACGGCCGCACCGCGAATCCCGCGGCGAAGGCGAGCAGGGCGAAGATAAACGCTGTGGTTTCGTTGACGCCGGCAAAGAAATGCTTGGCGATGATCGCCGCCAGTGAGCCGTAGAGGTAAAAGTCGTACCACTCGAACACCGTGCCCAGGGACGAGGCGAAGATGACCTTGCGCTCCTCCTTGGTGATGCCGCCGCTGCGGGGTGGACTGCCTGAGGATGCTGTGGAAATTGTGGCCATGGGTGTTCTCCGTCGTGCTTATTGTTGTGGGCCGGAGTCCCCCGTTACTGCTTATCGCACTCTGGCCTTGGGCAAATGCCGCCATTGCTCTCGCGTGAAACTTTCACCGTCTGACGGCCTCGCATTGCTGCAAGGTTCTCTAAAGCATAATCAGCTTCTGCGGGATATCCACTCGGCGTCCTGCGGGCACGGTCGATTAAAGATCGCTCGCCGACGGCCGATAGCTGCCGACCAGCCCAATTCAGAATCCACTTTTCAGGGAAGATGCCCATGAATGCTTCATTGCAGAGCGCTGCCGCGCAAATCCGTCAGGCCGTCCGGGTCGCCACTGAAGGTCTGGTGGGGCGTGAACAGTTGGCCGAACTGATCGTGCTGGCCGCTGTGGCGCAGGAGCATATTCTGGTCATCGGCCCGCCAGGCACGGCTAAAAGTGCTGTGGTGCGGCGCGTGGCGCAGTCGATGGGTGGGCGTTATTTCGAGTACTTGCTGGGGCGCTTCACCGAGCCTTCGGAGCTGTTTGGCGCGGTCGACCTGAAAAAGCTTCGCGAAGGCACGGTTGAAACCGACGTCAGCGGCATGCTGCCGGAAGCCGACATCGTCTTTCTCGACGAGGTTTTCCTCGGTTCGACGGCCATCCTCAATACCTTGCTCGGCGTGCTCAACGAACGCCGCTTCCGCCGTGGCCACACGCAGATCCAGTGCCCGCTGCGGGTTTGCGTCGGCGCCTCCAATGGTCTGCCGGATGATGAAGCCCTGGCGGCATTCGGCGACCGTTTCCTGCTGCACCTGTTTGTCGAATCGGTGCCGGACAATCAGCTCGAAGCGATGCTGGCCGGCGGCTGGCAATCCGAGCAGCGACCGGTTCAGCAGTTGCTCGGTTTGAGTCAGTTGGACACCCTCGGCCAAGCCTTGAAAAATGTCGACCTGACGGCCGTTCGCCCGGCACTGGCTCAGGCCATTCGCCGCCTGCGCGAGGCCGGCATTCAGTTGTCGGATCGACGCATCGTCAAATCGCAACGGCTGATCGCCGCAGCGGCATTGCTCGGCGGACGTTTGGAGGCCAGCGACGCGGACCTGTGGCCGCTGCTGTATGTGCTGCCGACCAAGGAAACCCAACAGCATGGCCGCGAAGTGCTGCGCGAGATCTTCTCGCAGTCGAGCAACCGCCATTTGTTCAGTGCAGTGGAGGAGGCGACCCTGCAACCGATGTCGCGTGTCAGCCGCCTGGTGGAAACCGCCGAGGAGTATCTGGCGCGCAGTGAGCCACCGGCCAGTGCTCTGCTGGAAGGCTTGCTGCGGGAGATTGACGCCAACTTCAATGACATGACGATTCCGGCGTCGTTGCAGGATGTGCGTGGTCAGGTCGCCCGTCTGTTGACGTCGGCCGCATGAGTGGTAACGCGATGGGCTGGGCCTGGCGACCTCGGCAGGCGCCTGCCTCGCCGCAGGCGGCTGTGGCGTGGGGCGACGTCGCGCGACGTCTGCATGCACGACTGCTGCTGATTCCCGAAGAACAGGCATCGCGCCTGCACGCCACGGCCAATCGTGATGTGTTGCTGGTGGCCGGTGCGGCGGCGGATCTGCCGTGGGTCGACGGCGTGGAGTATGCAGCGATGGACGATCGTGCGCCGGGCTTGTGGTTGCCCACCAGTTGGGAACCCGATGTGCCGAGCGACCTGTTGGGTCAGGCGTTAGCCAAAAATTCTCTCGCACGCCGCTGCTGCTGTGGCGTGATCCACCGGCCGTGGTGCCCCTCGACCGGCAATTGCCGGTGACCGCGCAGCATTTGCAGCGGATCAATGCTTACTGGACGGGGCGCTGATGCAATTACCGGACTCCCTGCAACCCTGGCGTGAATGGCTGGAATGGTTTGCCCCGGAACAACTGCCGCTGTTTGCCGATCTGCTCGGTCGGCTGAACCCGATGCTGGGCCCTTTGCGCGGTCTGCAACAGGGCGGTGTGCCTGAGCCGGATGGCCTGGGTGACTTGCAGCGGCGCGGGCCTTATGAGCGCTTGCTCTCCAGTGAATGGCTGCTGGCCGATGAAGTGCCCGACGAGTTTCTGCGTCGGGCGGTAGTGGGCGAACATATGTTCCTCGCGCCGCAGTATCGCGCCCAACAGGCCAGCCGCCTGATTGTCGTACTGTTCGATGCCGGGCCCCTGCAATTGGGCAGCGCACGCCTGGTACACATGGCGCTGCTGATCCTTTTGGCCCGTCGTGCCAAAGAGGCTGGCGCCGAACTGCGTTGGGGGATTTTGCAGCACGAACCGCTGCTGCACGAGCTCGACTCGGTGGCGCAACTCAAGCGCCTGCTCAGTGCGCGAACCTTTACCACCGTCAACGACGCGCATTGGCAGACGTGGCGGCAATCGCTGCAAAACGAGCCTATGCCCGTCGGCGAGTGTTGGCTGGTGGGGCAACGTTTGCCCGTGACTGACCGGCACACCTGTACACATCGGGTGCAGGTGTCGCGCAGCCTTGAAGGGCAAAGTTTGTCGGTGCAGATGCAGGCCGGTGAAACCCGGCGTGTGAGCCTGCCGATTCCGGACGAGCGCTTGGCGGTGCAACTGCTCAAAGGCCATTTTGAAGGCGAAGTCGTGCAGGCCGCGCCGTCCGCCAAAGGGCTCGTGCCGCGTGTCTCGCTGACGTTGCAGCCGGTGATTTCGAGTGCCGGTACGCACGTCGCCCTGAAGATGCTCGATGAGCCCGGCATGGTGGTCATCAAGTTGCCGGCGCAGAACCAGAAAAAGTCCCTGGAAGTGCGCCGCAACCTCTGGAGCGCCTGCCGCACACCGCTGACGGTGCTGTTCGTCGGGCGTGCAATCGGCGCGGTCCTGAGTGACCAGTTACAACTGTCGTTCTGGAATATCACTGGTCTGAATCCGGTCGATAAACCGAGTTTGGAAGAATTGAAGCTGCCGCCGGGTACGGCTAATTTCCTTCCCGCCGTAGGTTTGCACGGTCACTTCGCCAACCGCTTGTACCTGCTCGATACTCAAGGGCACCTGGCCTTTTGGGTGGTGGAAAAAGAGAAACACACCGCGACGCCCGCACCCCGGGGCACCCAGCGCTTGGCGGCAGGGGTGATGGCGATGGCCAAAGTGTCTGGCGACGCCATGGCCTATGTGCGCCGCGAAGGTGATCGGCTGTATGCCTACTCGATCAACTCGAACTCCGGTGACAGCAACGCTGCGCATGTGGTGGGGATTGCCGAGGGCGTCACCCAGGTGCTGTTTGCCGCCAGTTACCGGTGGCGCAACGGCTTTGGCGGCTGCGCGTTGCTCACCGTAAAAAATGAATGTGAAAGTTGGCGGGTAGTGTCGGTCAAGGGGGCGCCGTTCGAAAATCAGCGGATCGATCTGGCTCGAGGCTGGAAGGGCATCGGTTTGCTGCAAGAGGATGACGAGGACTACTCGTTGCTGTTGATCAGCCCTGGTCAGCAAGCTATCGCTCTGCACTACGGTGACGACCATGAAACCCTGTTCACCACCAGCGCGGTGATTGCCAAGGTCAGCTTCTGCCCGTTGAGCGGTCTGGTTGCGGTACTGACCAGTGCGCGTGAATTGTTGGTGTACTCGGTGCCCAAACGGCTGATGCGCTTGCAGGTGTTATGTAATGAACAACCGGAAAACAAGGACAGCAGCGATGCTTGAACTGGACGCTGCACTGATCCGCCGCCCGCTGTTGACCGGCCACCAGCACATTGAAGGGCTGTGGTTTGCCGCCGAGCGCTTCACGCCTGACGAGCGCGCAAAGCTGATTCTTGAACAATGGCAAACCGGCGCCAGCGCCTACCGTTTTGCCGACGGCGATCTGTTGCGCTTACGCCAGCCGGTGGCGGTGCAGTGCGAGGACATGCTCGGCTGGCCGTTGATTCGCCAAGGCAATGTGCTGTGTTCCGCTGTGCTCGACCCACAGGAGGTGCGCAACTTGCCCACCGCCGACCTCTGGCTGGTGCGCGGCAGCCACGTCAGTGCCCGGCATTTGCGCGATGCCGTAGCCCTGGCACCGGGTGACTGGCTTGACATCAATGGCCTGACCTTGCTCGACACCTATGACTGTCGCAACGTGCTGCCGGAGCCAGTGCTTGAGTCCGTGGCCGTGTTCACCGACGTCCGGGAAATTCTCGGCGACGCGTTGCGTCCGGTCAGCCCAGAGCAGGCACAGGTCATGAAAGCGTTGCTGGAACGTCAGCAAAATGCGTCGAAGGTGCCGCCCCCTCAGGTCAACACGACGCAGAACAGCACCTGGACGCAGACGCCAGGCACTTCCTTGCCGTGGCTGAAACTCAGCGTAACGCTGGTGATTCTGGTGGCGCTGTTCTGGATGGGGTCGCAAGGCGAGAAAACCGGCATGCAGCGCATGACCATGCCCGACACTCCATCAATGTCGGTGCAAATCGGCGGCGTGGTGGTGAGCATATTGATCGGCGGGATCGCTCTGACCCTGTTGCTGGCAGGGTTGCGCCATGTGTTGCGCCGGCCGGTGCCGGTGCAGCCTTCGGCTCCCCGTGCCGCCGAGCCCGGCATCGAGGCCCGCGCCACACCGGCCAAAACCAAGCCGTCGCGCTGGCGACGCTGGGTGACGCGCCTGACTGAAAACTCGCGTCTGTCGGCACTGTATGGCAAGCGTCAGGCCGCCTACATGCGGCGCATGCTCGAAATGTTCGAGGACGGCAACTTCGAAGAGGCGCTGCGTCACGCGATTCCATTGGGCAGCGAGCAGAGCAGCGGCGAGCAATCATTCGGTACGCCGCAGCGACGTCAGGATCTGATGATCGACCACAGCCGTGGGCCCACGCGTTCGATCAGGTTCGAACACGACATGGAAGCGCATCTGCGACTGATCTACCGGCAGACCTTTGAGCGCCTGGATCGCGAGGGGCGCATCGAGGAAGCGGTCTTCGTGCTCGCCGAGCTGCTAAAGGTGCGTCAGGAGTCGCTCGACTATCTGGAAAAGCACGGACGCCTGCAACAAGCCGCCGACCTCGCGCTGGCCTGGGATATGCCGTCCGCGATGATCGTGCGTCTGTTGTGTCTGGCCGATAACTGGCAGCGTGCCTTGCTGGTCGCCCGACGTGACGACGCGTTTGCGGCCGCCGTGACATTGCTGCAAGGCAAGTGGCCGGAGAGCGCCGACCGTTTGCGTCTGGAATGGGCCGAATCGCTGACCCGCAAAGGCCTCTGGTTGCAAGCCGTCGAAGTGATCTGGCCGCTGCGTGCGGAGCGCGAGCGCGCCGCCCAGTGGCTGCTGGATGCCGAAGCGGCGGGCGGCACGCTGGCGTTGGGCGCATTGGTCAAACGGGCGGCGTTGTTGCCCGATACCTTGCAGGCGTATGCCGAGTGGGTCGAGCAACTGCGCGATGATCCGGCGCGTCACGCCGAGCGCGCGGCATTGGCGGAGATTTTGTTGCAGCACAAGACGCACGTGAATGCCCTGGCATGGCTGGCCGCAGCCATGGTGCACGCGGTGCTGGCGGACCAAAACGACGGCCATGGTCGCTTGTCGCATCTGCAATTGCAGGCATTGGTCAGCATGAGCAAGGACAAACTGTTGCAGGCCGATCTGCCGGGAGCTTTGCCGACACTCGCCGCGAAGGTGCCGCTGTCGAAGGTGGCTGAGCCATTGGAATGGACAGCCCCGTTCATGGGCAACCGCAAGATTCTCGACGCGGTGCCGCTGGAGGATGGGCGTTATTTACTCGCGTTGGGCGAGGCGGGGGCGGTGGTCATCGATGCGCACGGCCAGACCCAGTGCCATTTCCCGGTGCCGGCACACAACATCGTCTTGGCCCATGACCGACAAGTCGTGCTGGTGTTGGCCCGGCGCGATGATGTCTGGCGCATCAGCAAGCTCGATCTGGTCACGCGCAGCGCGACGGATCTGGGTGTGCAGATGTTCGATGTATTCGCCCGGTCATTCGATGGCCTGACCTGGACCATCGGCCGCGGTCGGCAGGTGCGGGTAGTCGATGTCGATCATGGATTCGAAACGCTGTGGCATGTCAGCGATTTGCCGGGTCAGGTCTGCGGCATGAGAGATGATGCGCAAAACGAACTGGTGTGGCTGACTCACCCGGACCAAGGCTTGTATCTGTGGCATTACCGCTTGCCCGAGCGTCGATTGATCACTCGGGATTTGATGCCGGCCGTGCCAGTGGGCAGCTTCCAGGTGCTCGACACTGATGGTCGTCTACTCGGCGCACAACTGAAACTGGCCGACAATGAAGACCCTGTGTTGGTGGTGGAGTGGATCGGCGGACGCAAGGGCTATCGATTGCCGGGGCTGGATGGCGAAGAATTCGATTCGCTTGATGTGTATTTGCATGGCCAATGGATGCTGATCCGTTACTTGATCAACGATCAGGAGATGCGCTGGCATTTCATTCATCGCGGCAGCGACCAACTCTGCGCCACGTTGCAATGGCCTTTGCACGGTGCGCAGGTGCGCTGTGTAGGTGCCGATTACTTGCTCTTCGATCACCATGGGCGCTTCAGTCATATCAACGTCGACACGGCCACCCAGCACAACCTCTCGCTGAACTGAACTGAACTGAACTGAACTGAACTGAACTGACCGGGCCGCCTACGCTTTAACCCAGCGCTGGCGGCTCCACGCACTCAACCAGTCAACCACGAACACCAGCACCAGCATCGCCAGGATCACTGTGCTGGCCTGGGCTTCCTGAAACAGGCTCAGGCTCACATACAACATTTGCCCCAAGCCGCCAGCGCCGACAAAACCGAGCACGCTGGCCATGCGGATGTTGTTTTCCCAGCGATACAGAATGTAAGCGAGCAATTGCGGCGCAAGGTTCGGCAGGGTGCCGTAGCAGAAGGCGAGAACCGGATTGCCACCCTGCAAGCGAATGGCTTCGGCCGGTTGTGGCGGGGTGTTTTCCAGTGCTTCGGCGAACAAACGCCCAAGTACGCCTGTGGTGTGCAGGGCGAGGGCGAGGGTGCCGGCATTCGGGCCGAGCCCGGCGGCGAGCACCATCAGCGCCGCCCAGACCAGTTCCGGAATCGCCCGCAGACCATTGAGCAGCAGCCGCGCGAGGCTTTGCAGTGGCCAGCCGAAACGCCCGGCGGCAGGCAGGGCAATGACGATGCCGAATCCCGCCGCGAGCAGTGTGCCGAGGGCCGACATGGCCAGCGTTTCCATCGAACCATGGAAGATCGCTTTCAGGTAATCGGCGCTCAAGTCCGGGCTGAGAAAACGCTGCACATACGCGCTCATCTGTTTCAGGCTGGTGGCGCTGCCCAGCTCACCGAGGTCCAGCCCCAGATAGCTGAAGGACGCGATGACGGCCACGCCAATGGCGGCGATCAGCAGCAGGTTGATCAGGCGATTCATGTCAGCCTCCAGCGCAGCAAACGGCTGAGTTGATCGGCGCCCAAGACCAGAATCAGAAAGGCCAACAGAATACTGGCGACTTCACCGCCAGCGAACATACGGATCGACAGGTCAATCTGCTGGCCGAGCCCACCGGCACCGACAAAACCCATCACCACCGAAGCACGAATCGCGCATTCCCAGCGATAGACCGTGTACGACAGCAGTTCTGCCGCGACATTGGGCAGCGTGCCGTAAGCAAACGCCGCCAGCCGACCACTGCCGGCCTGCAGCAATGCGTGCGCCGGGCGCTGATTAGTCGACTCGAAAGTCTCCGCGTAGACCTTACCGAGCATGCCGCTGTAGGTGATCGCGATGGCCAGCACACCCGCAGCCGGGCCAAGGCCAACGGCACGCACAAACAACAGCGCCCAGACGATTTCCGGCACGCTGCGCAGAAAGATCAGCAAACCGCGCACCGGCCAGCGCAGCAGACGGCCCAATCGACTGGGCACGCCGCCCCTGGACGCCGCGGACAGCGAAAGCGCTCGACTGGCAATCAGGCTGGCCGGTATCGCCAACAACAGCGCCAACGCCATGCCGGCCGTGGCGATGGCCAGGGTCTGCAGGGTGGCTTTGAGCAGTAACTGGAGAAAGGCTTCGTCGTGCGCCGGTGGCCAGAATTGCGCGACAAAACGGCCCATTTCGTTCTGGCTGTCGGGCAGCAGCACGCCCAGGTTCAGTTCGCTGAGCTGGATGCCCGGCACCAGCAAAGCAATCGCCAACAACGTCAGCAGTAATCTTGGCCATGCGGCCGGATCCCGTGAATCAGCCTTCAGCATCGTGGAATCTGCACAGTCAAAGGGGCCACCGCAGCGGTCGGCGATTGCAGTTTTTCGTTGGCGTACAGCGCATCGAGCATCTCGGGGCTGACGTGATCGGACGGGCTGTCGAACAGAATCTGCCCATCACGCAAACCGATGATGCGCGGGAAGTGCGACAGCGCCAGATCCACCGCGTGCAGGCTCGCCACCAGCGTGACGTTGTGCTCGCGCGCATGGCGCGACAGGATCGACAGTGTGTGCGCGGCCATGACCGGGTCCATCGCCGACACCGGTTCGTCGGCCAACAGAATTTCCGGTGCCTGATACAACACGCGGGCGATGCCCACACGCTGCAACTGGCCGCCGGACAATTGCTGGCAATGGGCGAACAGTTTGTCGCCCAGATCCAGCCGCGCCAATGCCGCGCGTGCGCCCGATACGTCGAGCGGATGCAACAGATTCAGCAGGCTTTTGCCCAGACTCCACTGGCCCAGTTTCCCGGCCAGCACAGCGGTGACCACGCGCTGGCGCGGCGGCAGCGGTGGTGCCTGATGCACCAGACCGATTCGGGCACGCAGACGTTGCCGTTGACGCGCGGACAAGTGCCAGGCGCGCTCACCCAGCACTTCGATCTCACCGCTGCTGGGCCGCAGGGCCGTGGCCAGCAGGTTGAGCAGACTCGATTTGCCGGCCCCGGACGGGCCGATGATGGCGACCTGTTCGCCAGCGCCAATCTGTAAGTCGACGCCGCGCAGGGCGTCGACTCCATTGGCGTGGCGCAGGCTGCCCTGGTTGAGGCGTAGGGTCATTTCAGCAGGTCGGCGGCGCGGGCGGCTTCCTCGATGCCCTTGTAGTTCTCAGGCTTGGTGTCGATGAAGCGGCTGGCCGCTTGCAGGTCGAGGATCTTCTTCTGCTCAGGGTTGGCCGGGTCGAGATCGAGGAAGGCTTTCTTGATCTTCGCCGCCAGCGCCGGATCGAGCGTGCCGCGCACTGTCCAGTTGTAATCGAAGTAGGTCGGGGTGGTGGCGAAGACTTTGACCTTGGTAGTGTCGACTTTGCCGGCATCGACCAGTTTCTGCCAGACACTGGCGTTGAGTACACCGGCATCGACCTTGCCGGCCTGCACCCAGGCCACGGTGGCGTCATGGGCGCCGGAGTAGGCGACGCGGCTGAAATAGGCTTCAGGCTTGATGCCGTCGTTTTTCAGCATGAAATAGCGCGGCATCAGGCTGCCCGAAGTCGACGACACGGAGCCGAAGGCGAAGGTCTTGCCTTTCAGATCGGCGAGGCTATGCACATTCGGGTCGGCGGTGATGAATTTGCTGGTGAACTGCGCATCCTGTTCACGCTGCACCAGCGGGATCACCGGCGTCGTGGCATCGGTCTTCAAGCGTGCCTGCACAAACGTGAAGCCGCCGAGCCAGGCCATGTCCAGGCGATCGGTCGCCAGCGCTTCAACCACTGCCGGGTAATCGGCCACCGGCACAAACTGCACCTTCATGCCCAATTGCTGTTCCAGATAGGCACCCAGCGGTTCGAACTTGCGCAGCAGTTCGGTCGGCGCTTCATCGGGAATCGCGCTGACCCGCAATACATCGGCGGCCTGTGCCGCCAGCGCAGAAAAGGACAGGGCCAGGCCGGCGGTCAGTGCCAGGGTTCGCTTGAGCATAGAAATCTCCATTTCATCGGCGTGAAAATAGGTGAAGAGCTGAAAAAGGGCGCTACGTGAGGGTAGACGAATCGGCGAGTTTATACGTACTCATGCGTGCAAAGGCCAGCGCCATCAGGTGTGCGCGGTTAAAAGCGCTCGTCGAGTATGGCTGGGAGGGAAATCGTTCGGGCGTGTGCGAGAAACGCCCGTCAATGTGTCTCCAGCGTTGCCCAAGCCTTTGATAAAAGCTCTGCCCAAGCCTTTGCTGGCACCCACCACCAAAATCTTCATTGATCGTCTCCCTGATCAGATTGCTGATGGGCGAGCATGCAAACAAACGACCGCAGAAATGGCAAACGAGTGGGTGTATCCGAATATTTACGAACGGTCAGTCATGCTCAAGTCGATTCTTTCCTGGGTATCAAGGTCGATAAGCGCTCGCAGCGCTGCGAAGATCGGTTCGGCACTGGTGTGTTTTTTACCGTAAGTCAGATTGAAGTGGTAGTCGAAATCCACCGGGTTCAAGCCCTGAGTGTGTTGCAGCAGGGTCTCCAGCTTGTCCAGTGCCTTGACCGCTTTGGCCTCGGCAGAACGGGCGTTTTCGTAGTCGTCCCACAATGCGAGAATTTCGCTTCTCAGGGCATCATCGAGCGAGCCGGTCAGCAGCAGAAGGTCGATGCGCTCTTGTTCGCTTTTGTCGGGAAATGCGTCCTGAACGACTGCCGGGATGTCGCCATTGATAGCTTCGCCCAAGTCGTGAATCACGCACATCTTGAGAACTTTCAGCAGGTCGAGCCCGGCCAGCTCATCGGCAAAGACAATTGCCATCAGGCATAGGCGCCAGCTGTGTTCGGCAGTGCTTTCGGTGCGGCCGCCAGAGGTGTGCGCACTCCTCAGGACGTCCTTGAGCTTTTCTGCTTCACGGAGGAATTCAAGGCGTCGGCTGATTTTTTCGAGGTCCATACACTTACCCGGTGGTGGAACAGAGTCACAAGCCTAGAGCCGATTCCCTTGAGCGTCCACGCATAAAGTATGCGTTCAGAGCGTCTCGACCAGCCGCGCAAATGTACCGTCGGACAGTGGAATACGTGTCCAGCGGCACAGGCTCTGGCGGATCGGTACGAGGTCGGAGTCGTTGCTGCCGGTGACAAATTCCAGCGCCGGCGCTACCTGGAGTTCACGCCAGCCCAGTGTGTCGAGCGCCCGTTCATTGCGGGCAATTTCCGCGGTCGCGAAGCGCCACAGTGATCGCCCGAGCAATTGGCTCAACGGACTGGCGAATTGCGCGGCACGGGCCGCAGAGCAGGCCAGCAAACGGTGGGTCAGGTCGCAGACCAAATGCACCGGTCGTGTGCTTTCGCTCACCAGCCGGGCGAGGGCTTGATCGGCGGCTGTATCGAGACGGGCGGCGAGCAGTTGCTCCAGCTGTCGATACGCTACCGGGTCAATCGCCTGAACACCGGCTTCCCAACGGGAAATGGTCGATTGGGTGACGTTGAACATCTCGCCAGCGTGGCTTTGCTTCACTCGATGCAACAAGCGCCAACGACGCAGGGCTATGCCGGGTAGAGCGGGTTTGAGCAATGGATCAGCCATGAGGGATGTCGAGAGAGATTGAAGGGCCAACACTTTGAAGACTGCCGGCCCGCGCTGCAAATCGACCTGACGATCAGGCAGCTTCAGGAAGCTTGGCGATCACCTTGATCTCGACATCAAAGCCATACAGCCAGGTCACGCCCACAGCGGTCGCGGTCGGATGCGGCGCATCGCCCCAGAACTCCGTCAGCACGATATTCCAGATGGTTTCGAACTTCGATTGCGGATCGACAATGAACACGGTCACATCGACCACGTCGTCGAAGCTGCAGCCAGCTTCGTCGAGGATCGCATTCAGGTTGCTGAAGGCTCGCCGGACCTGGGTTGGCAGATCGGGCTCGGGTGAGCCGTCCTCGGTGCTGCCGACTTGCCCCGAAACGAAAAGAAAGCCATTCGAACGTACCGCGGGCGAGTAGCGATGACGCTCGTAAAGCGCTCGCCGGGCCGGTGGGAAAACAACATCGCGCTGAGTCATGGGGGTGCCTCCATCATTTGAGTTGATGAGGCCACTTTAGGTATTTGCAATCGGGCGATAAACGCGCAAGCTTGGCGTTCACTGTTTGTAAAAACCAAACAATCAAGGGGCGAGTGTGGATCGTTTCGATGCAATGCAGGCTTTTGCGCGGGTGGTCGAGGCGGGGAGTTTCACCAAAGCCGCCGAAACCTTGCACATGAGCAAGACCACCGTGACCCAGTTGGTTCAGCAGTTGGAAGCGCGGCTGCGAGTCAAATTGCTCAACCGCACCACGCGCAAGGTCAATGTCACCGCCGATGGCGCGGCCTATTACCAACGGGTGATCCGATTACTGGCCGACCTCGACGATGCCGAAACCAGCCTGCCCGGCGCGGCGGCGTTGCCCAGCGGTCGACTGCGCGTTGACGTACCGAGCCCGCTGGCGCGGTTGATCCTGATCCCCGCATTGCCCGAATTTCACGTGCGTTATCCGCACATTCAGATCGACATGGGCGTCAGCGATCGCATCGTCGATATCATCGATGAGAACGTCGATTGCGTGGTGCGTGGCGGCGAGTTGCTGGATCAGTCGTTGATGGCACGCAAGGTCGCCGACCTTCAGTTGGGTGTGTTTGCTGCACCGGCTTACCTGGCTCGCGAGGGCACGCCGGCGCATCCCCGAGAACTGGAAGACTCCCATCACCGCGTCGTCGGTTTCCTCTGGGCTCGCACCGGCAAACCCGTGCCGTACGCCTTGCACCGCGCCGGCGAAAACCTGCACATCAAAGGTCGCCATGTGTTGGCGGTCGACGATGGTAATGCTTACCTCGCGGCAGGGCTGGCCGGTATGGGCGTGCTGTGGCTGCCCAAGTACATGTCAGCCGTTCACCAGGCTCAGGGCGAACTGGTCCCGCTGTTCGAAGACTGGCAACTCGATCCGATGCCACTTTACGTGGCGTACCCGCCGAACCGCCATGTCAGCCTCAAACTGCGCGTGTTCATTGACTGGATTGTCGAGGTCATGGCGCAGCACGCTCCGGTTATTGATCGCTCAGGTTACTGAGCAACCACTCGCTGAAACGGCGTGCCATTGGATCATGCTCACTGTCGCGATGGGTCAGCAGCGCCCAGTTCGGCCCGCGGATAGTGTCCTCGACCAGCGGCTGCAACAGGCCCTCAGCCCGCGCCTGACGGCTGAGCAGTCGACTGACCAGGGCGATGCCAAGCCCGGCGCTGGCGGCGTCTAGCAGCAACCCGGGATCGGAGAAATTCAAGCCCTGATCCTGTTGGCCGACATCGATTCCGGCTTCCACCGCCCAATGACTCCAATCCATCTCCCGCTCGCCGTGCAGGGTTGCGCGCTGTTCCCGTGGCAGCGCCAACACGCTCGGGTGACACACCGGGTAGAGGCGGTCGGCGTGCAGCACCTTGAAGCTGCACTCTGCTTGGGAGCTGATGTCATCGCGCACTGCGAGGTCGATGGTCTGGGTGGTCATGTCCGGGACTTCATCGGTGCTGTAAATCCACAGATCAACCTCCGGGTGCTGACGGGGAAAATCCCCCAGGCGCGGTAGCAGCCAATGACGGGCGAACGCTGGCGTGGTGTTGAGCACCAGTTGATTGGGTTTCTGGTACTGCCCGAGACGGCGAATACCAACGGCCAGTTGCTGCAACAACGCCTGGGTGGTGCTGAGCAAATCGTGACCGGCATCGGTCAGGCTGACGCTGCGTCCGCTGCGGAAAAACAACGGTTGCTCAAGGTACGCCTCAAGGCTGCGGATCTGCTGGCTGATCGCCGATTGGGTCAGGTTCAGCTCGGTGGCCGCCTTGTGAAAACTGCCCAGTCGGGCGGCGGCTTCAAAGCCGCGAAGGGTGCTGAGCGGGGGCCAGTGCTTGAGCATGCTGATAAGTTCCTCTAATCACTTTTCTGCTAAATCCATCGTTTGTTCGCCTGTTTTACCCACCGTAGCATGCATGGCAAGCCGATCAAGGTCGTTTTCATTGAACACAATGGCTTAACTCAAAGGGCTTTTTATCATGGGGAGTGTCATGCAGCAGAATCAAATTCAAAACAGTGTTTGGGTGATGCCGGCCGAGTGGGTCAAGCACGCCGCGACCTGGATGGTGTGGCCTCATAACAAAACCCTTTGGGAATCGAGTTGGGGCGTTACCTTGCCGCTGGTGCAAGAGGATTTCGCCCGGGTGGCCAACGCCATTGCGCGTTTCGAACCGGTGAAAATGGTCGTCGACCCGTCGGCGGTTGCCAGTGCCAAAACACTGTGCGGCGCCAACATTGAGTTCATCGTTTTAGCGGTGAACGACAGTTGGTGCCGCGATTCCGGCCCAAGCTTCGTCTGCCATCCGCAGCAAGGTCTGGCCGGGGTGAGCTGGCGCTTCAATGCGTGGGGCGGCAAGTCGGCGCACGACCTCGACGAAGGTTTGGCCCGCCGTGCACTCAATCACTTGGGCGTGTCGTGCTTTGGCACACCGTTGAGTAACGAAGGCGGGGCCATTCATGTCGATGGCGAGGGCACGCTGATCACCACTGAATCGGTCTTGCTCAACGCCAATCGCAACCCGGACACCAGCAAAGCGGAAATGGAAGAGATCTTCACCCGTCTGTTGGGCGTGAAGAAAACCATCTGGCTGCCGGGCGATCCGGATTACGTGACCGGTGATATGACCGACGGCCACGTCGATGGCGTCTGTGCCTTCGCCCGCCCTGGCGTGTTGCTGGTGGACGCCACCCACGACAAGCATTCGGTGTATGCCGAAGTCGCCCGTGAGAACCGTCGTGCACTGGAGCTGGCCACCGATGCCCTAGGCCGAAAATTCGAGCTGATCGAGCTGTATGAAGCCACCGACGCCGTGGACACCGAGGCTGAAGTGTTCTGCGCTTCGTACACCAATTTCTACATCGCCAACGACGCGATCATCATGCCGGCCTATGGCATTGATGCCGACAACGCGGCGGCCGAAGTGCTGGCTCAGGCCTTCCCGGGCCGCGAGGTGGTGCCGGTACGGATCAATCACCTGGCCCATGGCGGCGGCGGGGTGCACTGCATCACCCAACAGCAGCCGGCCTGGCCGGTGGAGGGTTAAGCCATGACCTTGTTGACGATTGCCACCACCCAGATGCCCTGCACCTGGGATTTACAACACAACCTTGATCAGGCCGAGCAGTTGGTGCGTGAGGCGGCGGCGAAAGGCGCGCAAGTCATCCTGTTGCAGGAATTGTTCGCCACGCCGTACTTCTGCATCGAACAAAGCCATAAGCACCTGGGGCTGGCCGAGGAGTATCGCGACAGCCGCGTACTCGCTCGCTTCGCCGCGCTGGCCCGGGAGTTGGGTGTGGCGCTGCCGCTGAGCTGGTTCGAAAAGGCCGGCAACGCCTACTTCAATTCGCTGGCCGTGGCCGATGCCGATGGGCGCCTGTCGGGTGTGTATCGCAAGACCCACATCCCCAACGCCATCGGTTATCAGGAGAAGGAATACTTCAGCCCCGGCGACAGCGGTTTCAAAGTCTGGGACACCACGTTCGGGCGTCTCGGCGTCGGCATCTGCTGGGATCAGTGGTTCCCCGAAACGGCGCGCTGCCTGGCTTTGATGGGCGCTGAAGTGTTGCTCTATCCCACCGCGATCGGCTCGGAACCTGGCTGCGCGGCGCTGGATTCACGCGACCATTGGCAGATGACCATGCGCGGCCACGCCGCCGCCAATCTGCTGCCGGTGGTGGCGTCGAATCGAGTGGGCCGAGAAGTCGCGACCACCGATCCAGATCTGCACATGAGCTTCTACGGCTCGTCGTTCATCTGCGATCACAAAGGCAAATTGCTCGCCGAAGCTGACCGCGACAGCACCGGCGTGCTGCTGCACAGCCTCGATCTGGCAGCCATGCGCGAAGAGCGTTTGAGCTGGGGCATCTACCGCGATCGACGTCCGGAAATGTATGGGCCGCTGCTGAGTCAGGACGGTCGCCACCTTCATGCACGCTGGAACACTCAAGGGGTTTGATTATGGTTACCCACCACAAACGCTTGCTCGGCGCGATAGGCCTGGCACTGACCTGCTTCATGCCGTCGTCGCATGCCGAAGACAGAACCCTGCGGCTGTACAACTGGGCCGATTATTTCGCTGAAGACACCCTGAGCCGTTTCACCGCCGAAACCGGGATCAAAGTGATCTACGACGTTCTGGATGGCAGCGAAACGTTAGAGGCGAAAATGCTCTCCGGCGGCAGCGGCTATGACCTGATTTTTCCCGGCGACACGGTGGCCGAGCGCTTGATGCGCGCCGGCAGCCTGATGCCGCTGGATCAATCGAAGTTGACGGCAATGGACGACATCGAACCCGGTTTGCAGAAACTGCGCAGCCACTACGAGCATTCTCAAAAAGCCACAGTGCCCTATACCTGGGGCACCATCGGCCTGACCTACAACGAAGAGCAGATCAAACAGCGCATGGCCGATGCGCCGGTCAACAGCCTCGACATGCTGTTCAAACCGGAACTGGCTGCGAAGTTCGCCAACTGCGGTATCTCCGTGATCGACTCGCCGGATGAAGTGCTGGCCGTCGTGCTCAATTACCTCGGCCGCGATCCGCGCAGCGCCAAACCGGCGGATCTTGCGGCGGCAAATGATTTGCTGATGAAACTGCGGCCGCATATTCGCAAGTTCCAGTCGCAACCGGTGACCGATCTGGTCAACGGTAACCTGTGCCTGTCCCTCGGTTACAGCGGCGACATGACCCAGGCGCAGCGCACCTCCGACAGCGCCGGCAAGCACACGAAATTTCAGTATCGAGTGCCCCGCGAAGGCACGACGATATGGATGGACACCATGGCCATTCCGGTAGACGCCAAACACCCGGAATACGCCTACGCGTTCATCAATTTCGTCATGCGCCCGGAGAACATGGCCGCGATCAGTAATGCCACCGGTTACCCGACGTCCAGCGCCAAGGCGCGGGCGGGCGTCGATGCGGTGATGCGCGACAACCCGGACATCTATCTTGATGAAGCGACCTATTCTCGATTGATTGCGGGCAAGGACATTTCCCAGGCCGACATGCGTGCCCGCATGCGCACCTGGACCAAATTCAAAACCGCCACTGGCCAATGATCCACGGCCGGCGAGCCATCGCCGGCCTTCACCGATATTCAGGAAAAGCACCCATGACGACTCGTCGCGATTTCATTAAACAGGCCTCGGTGGTTGCCGGTGTCAGTGCCGCGGTCATGAGCCTTGGCCTGTCGCCGCGCACAGTGCTCGCGGCTGCACAGGAACGCTGGTTCATGCCCGACGAGGGTGACAAACACGAGCGAGCCTATATCGCCTTCGGCGCGCAGGATGCGATCTGGGAAGACTTCACCGAAGACGTCCAGGAAGCCCTCGGCCGCATCGCCCGCGCCATCGCCCGTTATGAACCGGTCACGGTGTTCTGCCGCAAGAACGAGCGCAGCCTCGCCGAAGAATTTTGCGGCACCCGCAACATCACCTACGTGACTGCCGCACTCGACGACATCTGGATGCGTGACATCAGCGCCAATTTCGTCATCGACGACAAGGGCGGGCTGGGTGCCGTGGATTTCAACTTCAGCGGTTGGGGCAACAAACAGCAGCACAGCAAAGACGCGAAAATCGCCGCACTGGTGTCTGCCGATGCGCAAGCGACCTATCAGCGCAGCGAACTGGTGGGCGAGGGCGGCGGTATCGAAGTCGATGGCCATGGCACCGGAATCATGACCGAAAGCAGCTGGATCAATAGCAACCGCAACCCCGACTGGAGCAAGGCTGATGTCGAGGCAGAATTGAAGGAGCGCTTGGGCCTGCGCAAAATCATCTGGCTGCCGGGGATCAAGAACAAAGACATCACTGACGCTCACGTCGATTTCTACGCGCGCTTCATCAAACCGGGCGTGGTGATTGCCAACCTCGACACCGACCCGGAGTCCTACGATCACAAGGTCACGCTGGCGCACCTGGAGATTCTCAAAAACGCCACTGACGCTGATGGCCGCAGGCTGCAGATTCATACGATTTCGCCGCCGCTCAAGCCGCGCACCACCAAATTCAACAAGAACAACCCGGACTTCGCCGCCGGTTACATCAATTATTTCGTGATCAACGGCGCGATCATCGCCCCGGAGTTCGGCGACAAAGCGGCGGACCAAAAGGCCTTTGATCTGCTGGCCAAGCTGTATCCGGATCGCGAAATCGTCCAGCTCAACATCGACGCGATTGCCGCGGGTGGCGGCGGAATTCACTGCGTGACCAGTCATCAACCACAGGCGTGATTGACTCTGCGGCGGATCGGGCCAACTATCGGCGGATAACAACATGACCGAGTGGCCCAGACCTTGATCGAACGACGCCAATTCAGCGGTGGCATGAAGGGAAAAAACCTCCGCTATTTGAATGAGCAGCCAGATGAGCCGGTGCAAATGGCCCGCACAGGCTTTCTGCTGCTGGAGCATTTCTCGCTGCCCGCGTTTACTCAAGCGCTGGACACGATTATCACCGCGAATCTGCTACGTCCCGGCTTGTTCTCTTCCCGAACGTTCAGCTTGAACGATGGGGAGGTGGTCAGCGATCTGGGCCTGGTCATACGGCCAGATGCGCGGATCGATTGTTCCGGGATTCGTGATCTGGATCTGCTGGTCATTTGTGGTGGCTACCGGACAGAACTGAAGGCCAGCGACGAGTTGATCAGCCTGCTGAGAAACGCGTCAGAGCATGGCGTCAGCCTGGCCGGATTGTGGAATGGCGCGTGGTTTCTAGGCCGGGCAGGGTTGCTTGACGGATACCGTTGCGCCATTCACCCCGAACACCGCCCCGCCCTCGCAGAGTTCTGCAAGGTCACGCAGGTCAGCAGCGAGCCCTACATCATTGATCGAGACCGGCTCACGGCGTCCAGCCCTTCCGGGGCCTTCCACATGGCGCTGGACTGGATCAAAGGCTTGCACGACAAAGCCCTCGTCGAGGGCATTGAAGACATCCTGGCGTTCGAGGAGTCGCGCTACCGGCGCATCAAACCGACTGAAAATATCAGTGTGAGCGCACCGTTACGTGAAGTGGTCAATCTGATGGGCGCCAACCTCGAAGAGCCTCTGGAACTGGATCAACTGGCTGTTTACGCAGGCCGTTCCCGGCGGCAACTCGAACGATTGTTCAAGGAGCAATTGGGCACAACGCCGCAACGCTATTACCTGGAACTGCGGATAACCGAGGCGCGTCGGCTGCTTCAACACACCGAGTTATCCCAGGTCGATGTGCTGGTTGCCTGCGGCTTTGTGTCGCCGAGTCATTTCAGCAAATGCTATAGCTCGTACTTTGGCTACCGGCCTTCCAAGGAAAAGCGGCTGGTCAAATAACAAGCCGTCTATTAACCCGAGTTCAACACGGTTTCACACGTCGGCGTACCTCCCCCAAACACCCCGGTCAGTCCCCTCTCCCTCCGGAAGAGGGTTAGGGTGAGGGTTCTTAAACATCATTCCCAACATATGTTTAACTTTCACGAACTGTTACGCCCTAAAGGCTACAAAACCTTGCGCCTTTACCTACGCGTACGCCAGAATCCGCCGGCTTGTGCGCTTGGCCCTCGGGCTCTATCGTTTGCCTGCCACTGCCCATCAGTGGTCGGGTTTAGTAGCTCGGTTGTTATTAGTAAGGGCATAAGCGCCATTCAGTCAGGTCATTCTTTTCCTGCACTTGATGGTGGTTGTGCGCAGGGCGCTCTTGGGCGCGCCGGGTTTGCTAATTCCACCGGTCTACTAACCTGCGTACAGCCGCCACCCTCTTTTAGTAGAGAGCGGTAGTGGCCCCAACTCTGGAATCAGATCTATGTTCAAAGTCACATCCAATCCCCCCGACACCGATCCAGTACCCCACGATGCCTCCCTCGACCCCAAAAAGCTCAAAGAGGCAACCGACCGCGCACTCAACTTCTACCTCAACCCCGGGGCGCTGAAAGAGCCGATACCGCCCCGCAAGCCCGGCATCATCTTCCTCATCGACCCAGCGGTAGATGACGAAACGCTGCTCGTCCAAACTTGCGAATCGTTGGCTTCAGCCAGCGACATGGCGAGTGAGATCGCCGATTCGATAGACATTTCGCAGCGTCGGAAGATGCTGATCCTGCAACAGGTGATCATGCTCAGCGAGCTGGTGGTGGGTCGAGTCCTGGACAACCAGCGCTTACCGCACTAGTCGCGGTGTAGATGGGTGAGGGGGCGTGCCCCCTCATTGCACGGAAGCATCCGCGAACGCGGTGCTTCACGTTTTCTATCCAGGAACCTGAACCGGTTCTTGTTGGAGCTTCAGCTGATGTCCAAGCCACCCGAGCCACCGATCACCGATCCGGCGTCGCCGTATGCGTCGCCCAATTCACGAAAGCTCCACGAAGCGGCCGAGCGTGCGCTTGATCATTACCTGTTGCCTGCCGCGATCGTGGCCACACCCTACACGCCCAACGCTCTTTTCATGGCCAACCCGCACGCAGACACTGAGTCGTTGCTGACCAACGCTTGCGGGTCCTTGGCGTCCGCTTCGGTCATGCTCGGCAATTTTGCCGGGATGCTGGAGGGATCAAACCGCCATACCCTGCTGGGTATTGCGCAGGTGGTCATGTTGGGGGAGTTGGCGGTGAACAAGGCGCTGGATATCGTTGTGCCAACCGAGTAATCACGCACGTTAGTCGGGCTTGTGGGTGTCTGGTGAGGCGGCATCGCGAGCAGGCTCACTCCTACATTTGGAATGCGTTCTCCTGTAGGAGTGAGCCTGCTCGCGATGACGCCAGTTCAGGCAAAGAATCTGCAGAACCACCGAGCTTCGTTTGCTTGATCTTCAGCGCGTCCATGAAATCAACGACGTCGCTGGCCAGCGCTCCCAATGTATCCCTCAAACCGTGGGCGCATTTAAGCGCCGGGACTTGTCTGGCCTGTGTCGAAGTGGGGCGTTGTTGAGTGTCGCTGTATCGCGGCGGGGTTGGTACACAGTGTGATGCACGGCGCGAAACGGCCTGATCCTTGACCTGAATCGGCCAAAAATAATAAGTGGCTGTTTTAAAACAAAAAATATTTCAATTCGTGCTTCACAAACCAAACTAATGTTGGTAAATTACGCCCCGTTCTCGCAGCGATCCTCACGGAGCCGCTGACAAGAGCTGTAGGGGCGTCGCCAAGCGGTAAGGCAGCAGGTTTTGATCCTGCCATGCGTTGGTTCAAATCCAGCCGCCCCTGCCATATTCGAAAAAACGCCAACTTCGCAAGAAGTTGGCGTTTTTTTATGCCTGCGATTTGGCCTGGCAGAGCAGGGATGGCCTGCGCGGCGCCGAGGCACCGCGCAGGCTCTGCACTCAGTGCGGTGCGCGCGGGATGGTTTTCATCAGGTCTTCGGGGCTGATGTGGCCGACCACGCTGCCCGGTTGCGGCAGGTTGAGGATGTGGCCTTTCATCTTGCCGATGATGTGCATCTCGCACGGCTTGCAATCGAACTTCAGCGTCAGCACTTCATCGCCGTGGATCAACTGCATCGGCGCGACTTTGGTGCGCACACCGGTCACGCCTTTGGCCTGTTTCGGGCACAGGTTGAAGGAGAAACGCAGGCAGTGCTTGGTGATCATCACCGGCACTTCGCCTGGCTCTTCGTGCGCTTCATACGCGGCGTCGATCAGCTTCACGCCATGACGGTGATAGAAGTCGCGAGCCTTCTGGTTGTACACGTTGGCGAGGAACGTCAGGTGCGAATCCGGGTACACCGGCGGCGGGCTGGTTTCGGCTTTGCGGCCGCCACGCGGGTGCGCGGCGACGCGGGCGGCGGTCAGGGCTTCGATCACTTCGCGACGCAGGGATTTGAGCTGCGAGTTCGGGATGAAGAATGCCTGTGGCGCATCGAGTTTGATGTCGGTGGCGTGGTACTGCGTGGTGCCGAGCTGACCGAGCAGATCGCGCAACTGTTCCAGCGCTTGCTCAGGCTTGTTGGCCACGCCGAACGGGCCGTCCAGGGTGACACTGGCGCTGATGCCTTCTTCGCTGGTGGCGGTGATTTCCAACTGCTCTTCGCGCAGACGGGCGAACCAGCTCAACGCCACACGACGCTCGGAGGAGGTCTTTTGCAGTGCCTGTTGCCAGTTATGGTCGAGGTTGCGATTGAGCGGGTGGTTCGGGCGCAGCTTGAACAAGCCTTCCGGCATTTCGTTCGGCTCGACGCGGTAGCGGTAGCGCTTCTCGCCGTCTTCTTCGAACTCGCCCTTGGCTTCGGCGATGTTAGCGCGGAAACCGACCACGTCACGTTTGACCAGCACGTTAAGGCCATCGCCGTTGGACAGTGGCTCGTGGGTCACGACCTGCATGTCACGCTTGCCGACTTTTTCGACGGTGCCGACCGGCAGACCGGTGAAGGTCGGCGAGTCGAACGCGCCGATGTCGATCTTGCGATCAGTCACGAAGTAGTCGGTGCTGCCCCGGTGGAAAGTCTTTTCCGGGTCCGGCAGGAAGAAGTGCGCGGTGCGGCCGCTGGAAGCGCGGGCGAGGTCCGGACGATCTTCGAGGACGTCGTCGAGGCGCTGACGGTAATAGGCCGTGATGTTTTTCACGTAGCCCATGTCCTTATAGCGACCTTCGATCTTGAACGAGCGCACGCCGGCTTCGACCAGGGCGCGGATGTTGGCGCTCTGGTTATTGTCTTTCATTGATAGCAGGTGTTTTTCGTAGGCGATCACGCCACCCTTTTCATCTTTAAGGGTGTACGGCAAACGGCAGGCCTGCGAGCAGTCGCCACGGTTGGCGCTGCGCCCGGTCTGCGCGTGGGAAATGTTGCACTGGCCGGAGAACGCCACGCACAACGCGCCATGGATGAAGAATTCGATGGCGGCGTCGGTTTCGTCGGCGATGGCGCGGATCTCTTGCAGGTTCAGCTCACGGGCCAAAACAAGCTGCGAGAAACCGGCCTGGTCGAGGAATTTTGCTCGCTCCAGGGTGCGAATGTCGGTCTGGGTCGAGGCGTGCAGCTCGATCGGCGGGATGTCCAGTTCCATCACGCCCAGATCCTGAACGATCAGCGCGTCGACACCAGCGTCGTACAACTGATGGATCAGCTTGCGCGCCGGCTCCAGTTCGTTGTCGTGGAGGATGGTGTTGATGGTGGTGAAGATCCGCGCGTGATACTTGCGGGCGAACTCCACCAGATCGGCGATTTCGCTCACTTCGTTGCAGGCGTTATGGCGGGCGCCGAAGCTCGGGCCACCAATGTAGACGGCGTCGGCGCCGTGCAGGATCGCCTCACGGGCGATGGCCACATCGCGGGCAGGGCTGAGCAATTCCAGATGATGCTTGGGCAAGGACATAGTTTTTTTAGTCAGGCTGTCACGGTTAGGCGCGCATTCTACCCCCGAAACGCGCGCCCGGCACGCCCGTGCTGCCCGATGGCGTCACTCTCCACTGCGCACCTGCAGGAGCCGAGCCTGCTCGCGAAAGCGGTATGTCAGGCAGCAGCCTGGCAAGCTGTGCCGGCGCCATCGCGAGCAAGCTTGGCTCCTACAGGATTTTGCGTTGTCGCGGGTTCCGGGGACACCGCCAAACATTGTAGGAGCTGCGGCACGCTGCGATCTGTTGATTCTGGCTTTGATTTTCAAGATCAAAGGATCGCAGCCTCGTTTACTCGACAGCTCCTACGGGGGATTTCGCGGGTGTCAGCCCTTGGCCGCCATCGCGGTGACTTCAACACGCATACCTTCAACGGCCAGTGATGCCACGCCAACAGCGGCGCGGACCGGCCACGGCTTGGCAAAAAAACGTTTGTAAACCTCGTTGAACGCGGCGCGGTCAGCCATGTCGGTGAGGTAGATCGTCAGGTGCATGACGCGGTCCATGGAACTGCCGGCACGTTCCAACGCGACCTTCAGCGCCTGCAAGGTGCATTCGCTCTGCTCGATGATGCCGCCCAGCTCCAGACTGCCGTCGGCGCGGGTCGGGATCTGGGTGGAGACCAACAGGCCGCCGAAACCGGCGACGTCCGAGGAAATGGAATCCGCGTCAGGGTCGGGGGTGAAGGTGATGTCGTGGTTTGCCATGAGGATCTCTTGTTTGAGCGGATAAGGATCGCGCCAGTTTACAGATTCCCCGCCGGCATGGCCCGTTCAGAGCAAATCCGCTGTAAATCCCGATCAGACCGGCGCAGTCGCCGCTTCAGCCGCCATGGCCGAAACGACACTGCGGCGCGCGGCGATACGGCGCAGGTAGGCCGCCAGCACCGGCCAATCGCGGATATCGATATCGAACGTCGGCAGCCACCCGAGCACGGTGAACAGATAGGCGTCGGCCACACCGAACGTCACCATCAGGTATTGCTGATCTGCGAGCTGGTGACAGAGGAAATCGAGGCGTTTGCAGAGCTTCTGCTTGAACATCGTTTTGACCGTGTCCGGCAAGTCCGCATTGAACAACGGTGCGCTGCCACCATGAATTTCCGAACTGATGAAACTCAGATGTTCCTGTAACCGTACGCGCTCCCAAGTGCCCTGTGCCGGTGCCAGCGTGTTGCCGGGAACTTGATCAACGAGAAACTGCAGGATCGCCGGCCCTTCCGTCAGCACCTCGCCATTGTCCAGTTCCAGCGCTGCGACGTAGCCCTTGGGATTGATGGTGCGAAAGTCACGGCCATCGGCGGTGCACTTGCTCTGGTTATTCACGCGAATCAGTTCGAAGGGTAACTCCAGCTCGCGCAGAACGATGTGAGGCGACAGCGAGCAGGTCATGGGTGCGAAATACAGTTTCATGGCAATGCCTGGTAAGGAGGAGGCGCCAGAATCCATTGCGGCGTGGGGATTCGCAAAGGTCATTTGTGCTGTTAGCGTATGACAAAATCTCATGAGCGCAGGATTGCCAATGATCGCCAGACTTCCTTCCCTGAACGGCTTGAGAGCCTTTGAGTCCGCCGCTCGGCATATGAGCTTTACCAAAGCGGCCGAAGAACTGAATGTCACGCAAACGGCGATCAGTCATCAGATTCGTCGACTTGAAAACGAGCTCGGCGTGCAGCTGTTTCTGCGGCTCAAGGATGGCTTGGCGCTCAGCGACGACGGGCAGGCGTACTTTCCTGGCCTTCGGGCGGCGTTTCATGAGTTGCGCTATTCAACGGAGCAACTGCTGGCGTCGCGCAACAACAGCGTGTTGACCCTCAGTACGCTGGTGTCGGTAGCGTCAAAGTGGTTGCTGCCGCGGCTGCCGTCATTTCAGCAGGCATTTCCCGAGATCGATGTGCGAGTCAGTGCATCCACCGATCTGGTGGATTTTCGCAAGGGCGCAATCGATGCGGCGATTCGCTACGGCCGTGGCGACTGGAAAGGCCTGCGCGCTGATTTTCTGATGTCCGATGAAATCTTCCCGGTGTGCAGCCCGGCATTGCTCAGCGGCCCGAAAGCCTTGAACGTACCTGCGGATCTCGCTCACCACACTCTGTTGCAGGTCAGTGGCGTGACGGCCGATGACTGGAGCACCTGGCTGGGCGCGGCTGGCCAACCATCGCATTTGGCTGCCGGGCCACGGCTGACTTTTGACCTGGCACTGATGGCGGTGCAGGCGGCCGTGGACGGGCAGGGCGTGTGCATCGGCCGTTCGACCTATGTCGATGATGACTTGCGTGCGGGGCGTCTGGTCGCGCCCTTCAGTCTGCGCCTGCAAGATCCCTTGGGTTTTTATCTGGTGACGCCACATGAAACGGCCGATTCGAGAAAAATTCAGGCCTTGAGGCAGTGGTTGCTCGATTGCAGCCAACCCGACTAGTCATCGCAGGCGGGCGACCCTCCGAACTTGGTATCACGCAGACAGAAATAGCTTTTTTCTTGAAGGTTATGGGCGCTGCCGTGCAGGGCAGAACGTTCTGATCGACTTCGATCGAAAGTGATTCGCCCTCCATCTCGCTCGCGGGGATCTGGATGATGCATATGCCTTTGCTGCTTCGAGACGACCACTCGAGGTTCTTGATCACCTGGTTATCCATTTTTACCACCAGCGGATTGCGTACAGCGCAGTTGTCCAGCGTCGGGTGGCTGGTGACGATCGCGAAAGGTCGGTATTTGTCATCGGGTGTTGAGTAAAACAACGGAATCATAAACAGCGCGACTACGGACGTTTCACCCACCTGATGCAACGTCACTCGCAGTGGTTCGGCGGCGCAAACGGTTTTCACAATGGTGTTGCCGCGAGGGGAGGTTTCATCGACCCAGCCTGCGTGGGCGTCGGGTTTCCAGTTATGCCCCCATTTGTAGTCAGTGCAACCGGCAAGACTTGAAAGTACCGCGAGACACACAGCAATCCTATGCATGATGAAGCGTCCTGAATGTAGGGATGAACCGTTTTGATCGGGTGACTATCTGGTGTGGCCGGCGTCTATGCAGCGTTCTACCCGTTCGAGTATCAGTACAGCTGCAATCTCTGAGCTGAGCGGCAGACTCAATGAAGGGTAACCACTCTGCGACTTTCGCCAATGCGGATCCTGTCGAGTGCCCGGTTCAATGCATCAAGTGCATCGAGCAGGGCCTTGGCTTCTGCCTCGCGTCCCTCGCCCCACAGGCGTTCGGCCATTTTGTTCAGGGCCAGAATAGAACGCTCGATTTCAGTGGCCGTCGCCGAGTCGTTACTGACTGTTTGTTTGTTCGCCATTGATCAATCCTTTACTCACTCGAGTTAACCCGTGAATCGAGATTTATCCGCGCCAGTGGTGTTAAATCGCGCACATAAACAAGCCGTCGCCGAGGAGGCATCATTGCACGACTCTAAATATCTTGAAGAGCTTCGCGCTCGCTTCAATTCGGGAGAGAAACTCGAGTTTACTTTTTCTGGGGCCATCAACGCAGCAAAAGTGGCGTGACCGCTTCGTGCTTCAGCCAATGGTACAACGCCGAATTCACGGTCGATGGGCAACGTTACCTGACCGCCGAACATTTCATGATGGCTGAGAAAGCCGCGCTGTTTGGTGATGACGACATTCGTGCGCAAGTGCTCCAGGCCTCCACGCCCAACGAAGCCAAGGCAGTGGGCCGCAAGGTGCGCGGATTCAACGATCAGGATTGGCTGCAACAGCGCTATGCGATTGTCGTGCGGGCCAACCAGGCCAAGTTTGCGCAAAACCCCGAGATGAACGCGTTTCTCAAGGAGACGGGATCGAGGGTTATCGTCGAGGCAAGTCCGGTGGATAACATTTGGGGCATTGGTCTGACTCAGGATGACGCGAAGGCGAAAGATCCCAACCTGTGGGAAGGCCTGAATCTGTTGGGATTTGCACTGATGCAGGTTCGTGACGGCGTTTGAGGCGACCGTTTTCGTCAGCGGGTCATCTGTGCACAATCCTGCATCAGGCGCTTGTAGCGAGCGCAAGCGGCTCAGGGCTCGGCAAGTGCTCGCGATAAAAACGCAGGAACTCACTGGCGCGCATGGCTTTGGCGAAATACCAGCCTTGGGCGAAACGGACATGGTGCGCCTTGAGACTGTCGATCTGGTGCGCTTGCTCGACGCCTTCGGCCACCATCTCCAAACCCAGTCTGTTAGCCATTTGCATGATCTGCTCGGTGACCGGGCAGGGCTGGCCGTCGCTATTGATGCGGTCGATGAAAGCCTTATCGAGCTTCAAGACATCCAGCGGCAATTCCTGCAAATGTTTAAGGCTCGAATAACCCGTGCCGAAGTCATCGATGGCCACACAGTGACCGCTGGCTCTTGCGTTTTCGAGAACGTGGCGAGCACGTTCGATGTCGACCAGGCCACCTTCAGTTACCTCCAGCCAGACCTGCGCGGGGCGCACCCGGGATTTGCCCATGGCGGCGTGCAATACCGGCATAAAGCGTCCGCTGTCGACATCGGCGGCTGACAGGTTGATCGACACGTGCAGGCGCGGGTCAGCCGCCAGTGCCGGGCCCAGGTCGCGCATGACTTCGTCGATGACCTGATCGGTAATCGGCAGGATCAAACCACTGTGTTCAGCCAAAGGGATGAACTGTAAAGGCGAGACCAGATTGCCGTCCGGTTGCTGCCAGCGCACCAGCACCTCTGCGCCGACGCAATGTTCGTTGTACAGGTCCATGATCGGCTGGTAATGCGCCACGAATTCGTGTTGCTGCACGGCGCGTTTCAGCTCCGCCAGCGGCGACAATTGGCGCTTGGCCCCCGCCAGATCATGATCAACAACAGCATTGCCGTGATCGCGCCGAACGGCAGGAGTAACCATTCGGCACGGCGCAGGTCGCTCCAGATCTCGTCCCGCGAGACGGCGGCGACGGCAATCCAGTCGCCGCGCCCGACCAGGGCGTACAGATAGCCGTCCGCCAACCCGGCATGCGAGCCGCCGTGGAACAGGGCAAGGATTTTATCCAGACCTGCGCTAGACGCGCCGACCAAGTGCCCGCTGCTGGCGGCGATCGCCAGTTTCACGTTGTCATCGAGTGCGACTTCGAGAAACTGCTTCGGGTCGACCAGCACGTTGAAGGCTGCATATTGCAGCGCCATCATCGGTTTTGACGGGGCGATTCTGGGCTCGACATTGACCGAGACACGCACGCCATCCGCAGTGGTGAAGTCTTCCGGCCATGGCGCCACGTGTTTACCTACGGTGCCCCAGGAACTGCAAACGAAGACTTCTTCTTCGACATAGCCCACCGACTTCACCGAATGAACGTTGAGTGCGATCAGACGCATCTGATCGATGCCCTCGGCGGTACACGGTGCAAGGGGCAACGCCGCTAAGGTTTTGAGCGCCGTGGAGGCTTCGCGCAGTGTGACGTCTGCCTGATGCGAAGCGATTTGGGCGAGGGCTTCGAGACGTTGATGAGTGCTATTGATCGCCAGCATCCACGCCAGGTAACACGCCAACCCCAGTGAAACCACCACACTGAGAATTGCCAGAAAGACGCTTACCCCGATAATCCGCGCGCGATGCATGTTGCCGCCTTGGCCTTGTTGGCCATTCAGTTCGCTGCGTAGCGACTGATTCAGTTTCTGCGACTATTTTGAGCGTTTGCCGCGCGGCGCCATTGACCCAGATCAAGCCCTCGATTGGCGATCCATGTCGACTCTTGCCGCGGTGGTATTCGGTTTGGCGCGAAGGGTTTTGCGATATTCCGCCGGAGAGATGCCATGCGCCTGGCGAAATGCATGGCTGAAAGAACTGGCTTGAGAAAAGCCCAGCAGCAGGGCGATGTCCATGATGCTGGAGTCGGTGCGTCGCAAGTAATGATCGGCCAGTTCCATGCGCAGGTTTTCCAGAACCTGATTGAAGTTTTCACCCTCGACCGCCAGTTTGCGCTGCAGGGTGCGCGGTGAAATGGCCAACTGGCTCGCCAGACTTTTCAAACTGAAATCGCCGCTCGGCAGTTGTTCGGTGAGCAGGGCGCGCAACCGATCGGTGGCGGTGAGCGCTGGATAGGCCAGGCACATTTGCCAGTCAGCCTCCAGCAGCATGTTGCGATGGGCGCGCGGATCGGCGCCGTGGATCCTGCTCGACAGCAGTGACTCGGCAAACACCAGCGCATTGCTGCCAGCATCGAACTGCACCGGGCAGCCAAAAAAGTGTTCATACAGGGCCGTATCACCGATAGGCGAATGCATCATGCGCACTTCGAGCATGGGCGCGTTGCTGGCGATCAACCAGCGTCCGAACGCCGCCCAGCCGACCAGCAACGCTTCCTGATGCAGCGCGCAATAAGGTTCCAGTTCACTGATGCGTTGATGTTCAAGTGTCACGCGTCCGTCGCTGATGACGATCCGCGTTTGGCTGGAGGGGCAGTCGTAAACGATTTTGCCGAAACGCAGAATCATGTTCATCGATTCACCCAGCGTCGGGCTGGTCATCAACACATAACCGAGCGCGCCGTAGGTGCCGGGGCGCACCGCCGCGCCGACCAGCAGGCCGAAATGCGCAAGGTTACTGACGCGCGCCGTCAGGTCCAGAAGCGCGCGCACATGGCGCATGGGCACGCGCAGCATGGAGTCGGCCAGTTGTTCGCGGGCGAGGCCGATCTGGTTCAACAGCCAATCGCCATCGCAACCGTGTCGCTCGGCGACATCAAGGACGTGGTTGACGAATGCAGCGCTGGAGGTGGCGGGTCGCATGGGAGGCGGGGAAGTCCGGTAATCCGGTGATCTTGCTTTTCCGAAATTTGAAGGAGGCGACGTCGCGAGAGCGCGCGGCGTCAATCGACGCTACATGCGACCCATCACCGGAATACCCGTGCCGGTGACCGCTGAGGCTTGTTCCGAGATCAGGAACAGGATGACGGCGGCCAGTTGCGCCGGCGTCACCCAGCGCTGATGGTCGGCGTCCGGCATGGCCCCGCGATTTTGCGGCGTGTCGAGAATGCTCGGCAGCACCGCGTTGACCGTGATGTCCATGTCTTTGAGTTCCTCGGCAAGGCTTTCCGTCAGGCGCAGTACGCTGGATTTCGAGGCAGCATAGGCGCCCATCCCCAACCCGGCCTTGGCCGCCATGCTCGCGCCGATATTGACGATGCGCCCGGCGGAAGATTTCAGCAGCAGCGGCAACATGGCTTTGCTGGCGTTCAGCGCGGTGCGCAAGTTCAACGTATAGAGGCGGTCCCAGGCTTCTATCGCGCCACCGAGCAAGGGTTCCCATGCATAGCCGCCCGCGACGTTGACCAACGCATCGAGTCGGCCGTAATGGTCGTTGATCTGCTGAGCGACTTCCTGGCAATCGGCAAAGGAGGTGAGATCGACTCCCGACAATATCAATCGTTTGGCCGAGCAAGGAATCGCGATAGGCGCCTGATCGATCAGCACCAGGTCTGCACCTTGGGCGGCTGCCATTTCAGCGAGGGTCTCGCCGAGATTCCCCAGGGCGCCAGTAATCGCCACAACGCGCCGTGAGAGTGATCGAGTCATCGAGAATCCTTTCCTTTCGAAGGGCGCATACTCTAATGATATCGATGGGCCGTGGCATGCTTTTGCAGGTCAACTTGTTGTGCAAAGGTGCCAATATTTTATTGGTTTGCGTAACGCTGTGTTGAAGCAGATTTCAGTCGCCAAAAAATTGGCCCGCCAGAAACGAAAAAGCCCCGAATAATCGGGGCTTTGTGTTATCTGCCAGCGGTGCGATCACGCATCGGGTGGTACGTCGTTCACCGTGATTGCTGCACCCTCGTGGAGTTTTGCGCAGTGATCAGAATTATAGATACCGACGAGCAATGCGTCCTGATCCGCTCTGGGCAGAGACCTCAGATTCCACTTGGCTTTGATCTCATCGTGCATCTGTTTTGCGTCGGCAATCGATGGCTGGTAACCGCTTTTTGCCGATGCCCAATTGGCGTGATTGGAGATGATGTCGATCTTGTCCGTCTGACCGACGAGCTTGGCTGCCATCGAGCATTCAAGGATGCTTTTTATCTCCTGTTTGCCGGCGTCATCGGAGCACGCGGTGAGGATGGCGGCGGAGGCCAGGACAAGTAGCAGTCTTTTCATGACGAGTCTTCCTTGATAGACGCGCGGGACGGGAATCGAGTCCCGCTGAGGTGCGTTGTCTATCGGCCTGTCAGGCGCATACTTGAATCTTTCAAGCTAGAGATCGCCGAACCCTGTTTGAGGCGGACGCGAGCATTTTCGCGTCCGCCGCGGCCATGAAAATCAATTCGGCATCAGTACCGTATCGATCACGTGTATGACGCCGTTGGACTGTGTGACGTCAGCGATGGTGATGGCGGCTTTGCCTCCTTTAGCGTCCTGCACCCATAACTTGCCGTCGTGCAGCATGACGGTCAGAGATTCGCCCTGTACGGTTTTCAGCATCACTTTGCCGCCGTGCATTTTGGCGTCATCCATCAGCTGTTTGGAGGTGTGAGTGCCGGCCACCACGTGGTAAGTGAGGATTTTCGTCAGGTCAGCCTTGTGTTCGGGTTTGACCAAGGTGTCGACCGTACCGGCAGGTAGTTTTGCGAAGGCCTCGTTGGTGGGGGCGAAGACGGTGAACGGCCCTTTGCTGTTGAGCGTGTCGACCAATCCAGCGGCCTTGACCGCGGCGACGAGTGTCGTGTGATCTTTGGAGTTGACCGCGTTTTCGACAATGGTTTTGGTCGGATACATGGCAGCGCCGCCGACCATCACGGTATCGGCAGCAAAACTGGATCCAGCACCGAGGCATAGCAGTGTCAGGCAAGTGATAGCGAGGCGTTTGATGAGCGAGTGCATGTTGAGTCTCCTGGATTCTTCGACCCTTCGTATGAGGGTATTGAATGTACGGAGCAGGAGCGCAAGCGGATGCACCGCCAGGCAAAATTTTTCTCGGCTCTCGCGCATGCCGCCCAAACAGTCGCAACAAACAAGATCAGAACACCGCAACGAGAGGCGTCGCGGCATCACTCTTACTGGGTTGTGGAGGCGTCGGGACACTCATCGGCCGAGCTACGGCGATGCCGGCCGGTGAGCGTGTCACTTGTCGCCTGCGAGCTAGCCGCAAATGCTGCATTTGTGCCCATGCAAGAAAGTGCGGCGAGTGCGAGGATCGAAGCCTTCATTCAACCGTCATTCCAATGGGGCTGTAGCCGAAAAATACTCGGCATGCGGTAGCGGCGAATGATGACGTCTGGATGTTGAAATTTCCAAGTGCTGTCAGAACCCGCCCCCATCAGTTACGAAACAGGGTGCCCCTCCAGAATTGCAAATGCATCATCACGGGGTGCGTACCCAACAACATCCTTCGTTTTATCAATAGAAAGGCGCTTGTATCTATTGTTCGAAACACCATGGACGACGTGGAAACCGCTCAGCTCGGCCTCAACGCAATTTTTGAGTAGCGCGACGACATCCCTGTAACTGATAAACGCAGCGACATCCCTGGGACTGTGAGTCTCTCCGGGATGAAATTCGGCTACGTTGGCGATGCGCACCGCGACGGTCGTCATCAGACCATCATTTGCATACATCGACGCCAGTGCCTCCCCGAACGCTTTGCCGACGCCGTAAAGATTGCCAGGTCTGGGCGCCATGCATTCATGTACTTGCACATCTTTTGGATAACCTTCGATGGCTTGGGCGCTGCTGGCAAATATGAAACGCTTGCAACCCTGCGCCTTCGCGGCGACCAGCATATTGTAGGTACCCACAATATTCACCGGCAGGACAGAGGTCATGAAGTCAGCATCTGCATTAGGATCAGCCGCTAGATGAATCACGGTTTCTATTCCTTCGCAGGCCGCAAGACAGTTGTGCAGATCTCGGATGTCGAGGGCGAGGTGTTCGACTGAATCCGGAAAACTATTGACGTCGACATCGGCTAAACGCAAATCCAGTTCATCGCCATACGCTGCCCAAAAAGCACTGCCGATTCTGCCCGCAGCACCGGTGACCAAAATTTTTCCCGCACTCATTTCCGTGTGTCCTCAGGGGAGAGAGTCCATTCAGGCCTCTCAGTAACCCCGATGAATACCATTCTTGGTCGCTCTACATCAAGGGAACACCAACACGGTGAGCTATCAAATCGAAGATGGGGTCCATTGGGTTCTCGTGTCTTTTTGTCGGTTTTCCTGGGTCTCTCCACAATGACAATTTTGGCCCAAAGTCGTCAGCCGGACGTTTTCTGCGACGTCGGCCAATCCGCGCGACCTAGTTCGTGAGCTCCATGATGGCGGCTTCTAGTGCGAATTTGTTTTCGTTATTTTGAAGGGCAGGGAAGGGAGCAGATCTGAAATTGGCACTCAACGCTCCTCCGTGAAAGACCCAGCGTAGGACCGGGTTACATGAAGAGTGTTTTACGTTTGGCAGGGCGGCAGAGAAGGCAGAAAGCAGGTCGAGTTATGGAACACATTCTGAAAGACGGAAATTTTCGTAAACCCCAGAAACGAAAAAGCCCTGACTAATCAGGGCTCTAACGTATTCAAGATGGCGGAGGCGATGGGATTCGAACTCATGGACCTGTTACAGTCGACGGTTTTCAAGACCGTTGCCTTAAACCACTCGGCCACACCTCCGTTTGTGTTGCGGGCGCCATAATACCTGAATGAAACACACTGTCAAACTCTCTGCATGGCTTGTTACAGAGCGTCTGTTATGATCTTTGCGACTGAACGTTTCAAACCAACAGGAGTGTCGCTATGCGCGAACAGGATTACGCAGTTAATAACAGCGTGCAGGCTGAGCAGCTAGAGGTTAGCCGCGTCCTGCGCAACACATACGGCTTGCTCGCTCTCACCCTCGCATTCAGCGGTGTGATGGCGTTCGTTGCTCAGCAGATGCGTGTCGGTTACCCGAACGTTTTCGTGGTGCTGATCGGCTTCTATGGCCTTTTCTTCCTTACCAACAAACTCCGTGACTCGGCCTGGGGCCTGGTGTCGGCTTTTGCCTTGACCGGTTTCATGGGTTTCTTGCTCGGCCCGATTCTCAACCGTTACCTGGGTATGCAGGGCGGGGCTGAAGTCGTGAGTTCCGCGTTCGCGATGACTGCACTGGTGTTCGGTGGTCTGTCGGCCTACGTGCTGATCACCCGCAAGGACATGAGCTTCCTGGGTGGTTTCATCACCGCCGGGTTCTTCGTGTTGCTGGGTGCGACGCTGGCGGGCATGTTCTTCAAGATCAGCGGTCTGCAACTGGCGATCAGCGCAGGTTTCGTGCTGTTCTCCTCGGTCTGCATTCTGTTCCAGACCAGCGCCATCATTCAGGGCGGCGAGCGTAACTACATCATGGCGACCATCAGCCTGTATGTATCGATCTACAACCTGTTCATCAGTTTGTTGCAGATCTTCGGCATCATGAGCCGCGATGATTAATCGCAAGTCTTGAGTAAAAAACCCGCTTAGGCGGGTTTTTTATTGTCTGTAAAACGAGTGATGGCCTTTTACTTACAAAATAGAGGGAAAAGTCTGGCGCTTTGATTGAAATGACCTACACCTGTAAGCAAGGAAGGACGGTAATTGATCGACAGGAGTCGGTATGCAGCATCTCCCCTCGGCCCTCGCGTCTCTCTCGTTCACTTCCAGCACTAACGTAAACCGGCTACTGGCCGGGTTGAGTGTGCTCGTTCGCCCAGCAAAACCCAGGAGGTGCAAGAGGTAAGAATCGGCTTAAACCCTGACCGTATCCCGGCTATCGAACCGGGACCCTGATGCCATAAAAATAATGGAGGCTCTGCAAGGCAGGAGTGAATCTCGAGCCATGGCAGGCGTTGTCCCAGTCAAGGAGACGATCGATGAACCAGCCCCAATCAAAGCTTGCAGTAGTCGCAGTATCAGCAGCGCTGTTCAGTGCAGCGTCCAGTGCCGGTGTCTATCCCGATTATGGGTATGCACCGCCCGCCAGCTACACCGGCGAAAAATTCGTACTCAGCCAGAGTTACCCGGCGACGGCGCCAAAAGGCCCACTACCGGAGTTCTTCAAGAAACTGCCGGCCAAGCCGGATAACAATTTCGAGACCTGGCGCGGCTACATGGAGGAAGTGAAAAATTACTGCCTGGAAGGCAACGTCGATAACAACTGGGATGTACAGAAAAACAAGGTGCGTCAGTGGTATCACATGCCCTGGCAACACTATGGCCCACTGGGCCGCGAAGGTATTCATGGGTTGACCAAGGAAGCGCAGATCAAGGCCAAGCAATTGGCGCCGACCCAGGTCGCCACCGGCCAGACCTATGCGGTGGGCATTTACAACGATATCGGTGCCTACACCATCGGCGAGGTCTGGAAAGACCCGCAAAACCCCGATCCCAAGTACACCTCGAAACCGAACAGCTTTGCCAACGGCACTGTCGTGTGTAAAGCCCTGTTCGCCGACATCGACCGCAACACCGTGCCTTTTCTGGTTAACCCCGTTCTGTGGCAGGGCTACATCACCGACACGTTTACTTCCGTCAATCGCAAGATCAAAGATGTCGCGCTGATCCAGATGGACATCGCCGTGCGTGACACGCGCATGAGCGATACAGGCTGGATTTTCGGTACCTTCCAGTACAACGGTGAGAAAACCGGCAAGGCCGGCTGGGACAATCTGGTACCGGTGGGGATCATGTGGGGCAATGATCCGCAAGAAATCGGCAATGACTTCACCAACCCGGAGCCAACCGTTACCAAGATTAATAGTGCGCTGCAACAGACCGCCATCAACGCCGACAAGGAACTGCCACCCACTCATCTGGGCTGGAACGGTCGCCTCAACGGCCCGG
Organism: Pseudomonas sp. TH15; assembly: GCF_016651105.1. GTDB lineage: Bacteria > Pseudomonadota > Gammaproteobacteria > Pseudomonadales > Pseudomonadaceae > Aquipseudomonas. The sequence continues at coordinate 4,573,995 of NZ_JAEKEL010000001.1, read as the reverse complement.
TGGACAATCCCAACAGCTCCTGTCTGAGCTGCCACGCCACCGCCGAGTCGCCGCAACTGGCGATCATGAACCCGACTTTTCAGAGCAACGCGCCGAAGCCGGGATCACCTGAATGGATGCGCTGGTTCCAGAACATTCCAGCAGGCCATGCCTTCACACCGAGTGCACAAAGCACCGACTACAGCCTGCAGTTGTCGGGTGGTCTGGTGAATTTCTATGAATGGAAGTGCGACATGGGCGGTATCTACGAGGACGGCAAGAACGCCTGCACCAAAGCGGCCAGCATGAAGCTGAAGATGTCGCAGGAAAGCAACGCCGCGCCAGAGGCTCATCAAAAAGTCATACGTGACCCGAGCCTGCAGCAACTGCTGGAGTAAACCGCTGCCGCCTCCGTACGCATGGGCGTGCGGAGGCGCTCAGCTCAATTGATCTCGATGCTGCCGTCGGCCTGTTGTTTGTAGATCGTGTAGGGCAACAGCAAGGTATCGAGCACTCCAGACGCGCCAACATCGATCAGCATGCCGAAATTCGCATTGTTATAGTCAAAGGCATCGACACCGTCCCGCAGTTCGGCGTGCATCATGCAGAAGTCATACGTCACGCCGCTGTAGATCCGCGGTACGGCTCCGCAATAGGTCTTCTTCTCCTTGAGGTTTTGCGCAGAGTCTTTATCACTCAGCGCAACGGTCTGCACCGTGCCGCAGCCGGCCAGCATCAACGATGCGAGCAGCATTGCCTGTATTTTCATTACCGCCAATCCTTCGCCGGAAAAACCTCAATCTACGCCGAACGTGCGGAAAAAGCACTCACGCCATCGGCGGCAAGCGACGCTTGACCGGGGTCTTCTTGACGATCGCTGTATTGGTTTCAGCCATTGTATTAAGGCGGTCGAGCAGGGTGTCCAGTTGCTCCATCGAACGTACATGCAAACGGGCGATGAAGCAGTCCTCGCCGGTGACTTTGTCGCACTCGGTGAACTCGGGAATGGACTGAATCTGCCGTTCCACTTCTTGCAGTTGTCCCGGCAGTGGCCGCACTCGCACGATGGCCTGCAACTGATAACCAAAGCATTTTGGATCAATTTCGACCGTGTAGCCCTTGAGCACGCCACGCTCCTCCAGTCGCCGTAGACGTTCGGCCACGCTCGGCGAAGACAATCCACTGAGCTGCGCCAGTGCTTTCAGCGAGCGCCGCGAATCCTCCATCAATGCGTTGATGAGGATCTGATCAATATCGTCGGTCATGAACAAACTCCAGTATTAGGCAATCAAGCAAAATTACCCGCGATAAAAAAGGCAAATATCGAGTTTAGCCTGCTTTTAGTGCTGGAGAGTTGAACGGCGGGATCGGCATACTTTTGCCACGACCACAGGAGATCAATAATGGACAAAACACTCCGTAGCGGCACAGTTGAAATGACCGCCGCCATGCTCATATCCGGGACGATCGGCTGGTTCGTGCTGGTGTCCGGGCAACCGGTACTGGATGTGGTGTTCTGGCGCTGTGTGTTCGGTGCCGGCACCTTATTGCTGATCTGCGCGGCGTTTGGCTTCCTGCGGTCGGGCATTCTGACCCGCAGCACATTCCTGCTGACGGTGCTCAGCGGTGTGGCGATTGTCGGTAACTGGCTGTTGCTGTTTGCGTCTTACTCCCGCGCATCGATTGCCATTGGCACGGCGGTTTATAACGTTCAACCGTTCATGCTGGTGGGTTTGGCTGCGCTGTTTCTTGGGGAGAAAATCACCCTGCAGAAGCTGTTCTGGCTGGGCATATCGTTCCTGGGGATGCTGGCGATTGTCAGCGCCCACGGTGAGCAGGGCGCGGGTGGCAGTGATTACTTGGTGGGGATCGGCTTGGCGCTAGGCGCGGCGTTCCTATACGCGATTGCTGCATTGATTATCAAGCGCCTGACGGGCACACCGCCGCACCTGATCGCGTTGATCCAGGTCTGCACCGGCGTACTGTTGCTCGCACCCTTTGCGCACTTTTCGGCGTTGCCTCAAGCGCCAAGTGCATGGGCCAGCCTGGTGACCCTGGGCATCGTGCACACCGGCGTGATGTACGTGCTGCTTTACGGCGCGATTCAAAAACTGCCGACGGCGTTGACCGGTGCGTTGTCGTTTATCTACCCGATTGCGGCGATTTTCGTCGACTGGTTTGCCTTCGGCCATCGTCTGGAACCGCTGCAATGGCTCGGCGTCGCCGCTATCCTGCTGGCCGCCGCCGGTATGCAGCAGGGCTGGGGTTTGAAGCTGCGTCGAGTGGCCATGCAGTAACAGTCAGATGTTCCAGCGCGGGGCAGTCTTGGACAGGCGCTGGCGCATTTCGCCGATGTTGGCGGCCAGTTGCCGGGTCAACAAGCGGTAGCCATCCAGCGGACTGTAAACCGGCGCATCGAGGCTGGCGTCCGGTAGCTCCACCGGCCGATTGAGCCGCTGGGACGCCCCGGACTTCAAGGCCCGGGCCATTCCGATCAGTTGCACCCGGATCTGCCGGTGCTCGGCCTTCAACGCCGTTTGCAGGTGAGCCATGGCGACCGGGTCACTGGCATCCGGTCGGGTGTTACCGAGGATCTCCAGCGTGCTGATGCACATACGCAGATTGCGTTGGATGGCGTCCAACTCCGTCATGGATATCCGCACCTCCTTGGACACCGATGGCATCAGCGAGCGCAGTTGCACCATCACCGCGCTGAGGCGACCCATGATTTTGAGGTGTTCGTCAGCGCTAACCGGTTGGCCGTTGATGATGCGCCCGTAAATGGTTGCGCAGTCGCGCAAGGCATCGGCCAGGTTGTAGCGCCAGGAGAACACCGCGTACAGCGGCAGGGCAAAGGAAAACGCCAGGGCCAGGGCGATGCCGATGAGGATATCGACCCCGCGCCACAACCCGTCAGTGACCGGGTTGTCGCCATGCCCGGCGACGATAAACACGGTGATCGCCGACAGCAGCGCCGTGTAACCACCCTTGCCGATGGCGTGATACGAGAAGAACCCGCACACCACCGACATCGCGAAATAAGTCAGCCATGGCATCCCGAGCCAGGCCTGTTGTGCCACCAGCAGCAAGCCGACCCCTGCACCGATCAAGGTGCCTATTGCCCGCTCGGCGGCTTTTTTGCCAATGTTGCCGTGGTGCTGCAAGCCGCCGATCACCACCAGCATAGTCACCGACGCCCACTCGCCGTGGGGCAGGTGGATGCCGGTGGTCAGCAGGATCGTCGCCAGCAACCCCAGAGAAACCCGTACCGCGTGGATGACTCGGGCGTTTCGATAGCGCCGATAAGGGTCGAGTAACGGACGCAGCAATCGGCGCATCAGGGGTGGCAGGCGATAGGCTTTCAGGTCAGGTTTCCTCAGAAAATGTAATCAGTCGTCAGGAAGCTCGAATCGCGCCCGCGAATGATCTCGCTAATGAGCGCTTTGTTGCTGTCCTGGAACTTGGTCGCCACCAGTGTCCGGATCGAAAACACCCGCAACGCATCATGTACCGACAGTGTGCCTTCGGCGGAGTTCTTGCGGCCGTTGAACGGGAAGGTGTCCGGGCCGCGCTGGCACTGGGCGTTAATGTTGATGCGCCCGACCTGATTGGCGAAGGTGTCGACCAATCGGCCAACCGCCACCGGGTTGGTGCCGAAGATACTCAGCTGCTGGCCGAAATCCGATTCAAGGACGTAATCGATCACCGTATCCAGATGCCGGTACGGCACGATCGGCACCACAGGGCCGAACTGCTCTTCCTGATAGACGCGCATCTGCGGGTTCACCGGGTACAGCACCGCCGGGTAGAAGAACGACGCGCGGGCCTCTCCACCGTTGGGATTGACCACAGTGGCGCCTTTACTGACCGCGTCTGCCACCAGCGAATGCAGGTATTCGACCTTGCTCGCTTCCGGCAGCGGCGTCAGCGCCACGCCGGTGTCCCACGGCATGCCGGGTTTGAGGGTGGCGAGTTTGGCGTTGAATTTCTCGATGAACGACTCGACCACATCTTCATGGACGAAGAGGATTTTCAACGCGGTGCAGCGCTGGCCATTGAACGACAGCGAACCGGTGAGCGCTTCGCTGACGGCGTTGTCCAGGTCCACCTCGGGCAGCACGATGCCGGGGTTTTTCGCGTCCAGGCCCAGCGCGGCGCGCAAGCGGTGTGGTTTCGGGTGAAGCTTTTTCAGGTCGCTGGCAGCTTTGTTGGTGCCGATAAACGCGAAGATATCGATCTTGCCGCTGGCCATCAGCGCGCTGACGGTTTCGCGGCCGCTGCCGTAGATCACATTGATCACGCCGGTCGGGAAGCTGTCGCGGAAGGCTTCCAGCAGCGGGCGAATCAACAACACGCCGAGCTTGGCCGGTTTGAACACCACGGTGTTGCCCATGATCAGCGCCGGAATCAGCGTGGTGAAGGTTTCGTTCAGCGGGTAGTTGTAAGGTCCCATGCACAGCGCCACGCCCAGTGGTACGCGGCGGATCTGGCCAAGTGTGTCCTGTTCCAGCTCGAAACGGCTGGAGCGGCGGTCGAGTTCCTTGAGGGCGTTGATGGTGTCGACGATGTAATCGCAGGTGCGGTCGAATTCTTTTTCCGAGTCCTTGAGGTTCTTGCCGATTTCCCACATCAGCAACTTCACCACCGCGTCACGCTGCTGGCGCATACGCCCCAGGAAGGATTCGACGTGTTGAATGCGCTCGGCCACGCGCATGGTCGGCCACAGGCCCTGGCCACGGTCGTAGGCGCGGACGGCGGCGTCGAGAGCGGTCAATGCGGTTTCAGCATCCAGCAGCGGCGTGCTGCCAAGGATCACTTGCTCGTCGCCATTCTCGCCGGTCAGATACACCGGGCTGCGGACTTGGGCGAGGGGGCCGCTCCAGGTTCGTAACTCGCCATCGACCAGGTATTCACGTTGCTCGGTCTGGCCGTCGAGGCGGTATTTTTCCGGGATGTCGCTGCTGTCGGGAAACAGATTGCCAAGGATGTGTGCTGTGGTCATGTCGCTACCCCGTATTTGAAGTCGGCGTGCAATTGAAAAGTCTGTACAGGTTATACGCCTGAATGCGCCGAAATTTAAACCCGCAAATGTCACTCGAATGTCACGCAAAGGCGCAGAGCAGAGGGCGGCTGGCCGAACCGAAATCCCTACAGGGGGCTCGCCCGAAACATTGGCTGGCCCCGTTTGCCCCCCTCGTTGTCCCGCAATGCCCTCAACCGTTGTCTGCCGCTGTCTTAAGGTGTGATTACAACAATAAGCGGCATCCCACGCGAGGAACGTCATGCGTTCAATCCGATGCATCGCATTGCTGACTCTGGCCATCGCACTGGCCGGCTGTGGCGATGACGCCAAACCGACGACCAGTTCCAGCATCGCCAACAACGCCGTGCCCAAAGACCCGGCCCTGGCGCAGGTCTACGCCAACAGTTGCAAGCTCTGCCACGCCAATCCCGCCGCCGGGGCGCCGATGACCGGCGACAAAAAAGCCTGGGAGCCGCGGGTGCTGCAAGGCGCCGACACGCTGCTCGATCACGCGATCAACGGCTACAACGGCATGCCGCCGATGGGCCAGTGCGTTGAATGCAGCGAAGAACAATTCCTGCAACTGATCGGCTTCATGGCCGACCAGCCCCTCCCACAATAAGGTGCCCGGCATGACAATGGACCTGACACGACGTCAGTTATTGCAACGGGCGAGCATCATCGGTGCCTTCACTGCGCTCGGTTCCAGCCCGGCGCTGGCCGAACTGCTGCGCGCGCCACGATTGATTCCCTGGCGCAACTGGTCCGGCGGCCAGAGTTGCCTGCCGGCGGCGCGGTTGGCGCCGAAAAACCTCGATGAACTGACCCAAGTGATTCGCCAGGCCCCCGGCAAGATCCGCCCGGTCGGCTCGGCGCATTCCTTCAGCGCGCTGGTGCCGACCGACGGCACGCTGTTGTCCATGAGCTACTTTACCGGCCTGCTCGACCACGATCCCAGCACGTTGCAGGCCGAGTTCGCCGGCGGTACGCCGATGTCACGCATGGGCACGCCGCTCAAGGACATCGGTCAGGCGCTGCAGAACATGGCCGACATCGACTACCAGACCCTCGCCGGTGCGATTTCTACGTCGACCCACGGTACCGGCAAGACGTTTCAATCCTACTCGGCCCACGTCTCTGGCCTGCAACTGGTCACCGCCAGCGGCGAAGTGCTCGACTGTGACAGCACCCATCACCCCGAAGTGTTCAGCGCTGCCCGGGTTTCCCTCGGGGCTTTGGGCGTGGCGAGCAAAATACGCCTGCAAAATCGCCCGGCCTATCGTCTGAGAGAACGCCAGTGGATCGCCAAAACCGAAGAACTGCTGGAAGACATCGACAAAAACACTCAGGAAAACCAACACTGGGAAATGCTCGTGGTGACCCATTCCGACTACGCCTTGTCGATCGCCCTGAATGAAACCACCGACCCGGCCACGCCGCCGATCCCGGCAGATGAGGAGGGCGGCAACGAGTTCGTGACCCTGATCGAGAAGATCGACAAGTACGGCAGCGACTTCCCCGACCTGCGCCGCACCATGCTCAATAACCTGCGCCACCTCGCCAGTTTCGATGACCGTGTGGGCGACTCGTTCGACATCTACGCCAACGTGCGCACCGTGCGTTTCAACGAGATGGAATATTCGGTGTCGGCCGAATACGGCCCGGCCTGCCTGCGGGAAATCCTCAAGCTGATTCAGGACAAAGACCTGCGTACCTGGTTTCCCATCGAATACCGCTACGTCAAAGCCGACGACATTCCCCTGAGCATGTTCGAAGGCCGCGACAGCTGCTCGATCTCGGTTCACCAGCATTACCAGATGGACCATCACAACTTCTTCGCCGCCGTCGAACCGATCTTCTGGAAGTACAACGGCAGGCCGCATTGGGGGAAATTGCACACGCTCAACGCGAAGAACCTGCAGCCGCTCTACCCACGCTGGCGAGAATTCATCGAGGTCCGCCAGGCGCTGGACCCCAGCGGCAAGTTTCTCAACGCGCATCTGATGTCGATTCTGGGGGTGAGCTGATGGCCGTGAATCGACGCAATTTTCTGCTCGGCAGTGTAGGCGTGGGCGCCTTGCTGATTGGCGTTGGCGCATGGCTGCGACCGGGGGACAGGGGCGGACCGTACAGCGAATATTTCCGTGCGTTGAATCGAGAACTCAAGGACCACGGCCCGATGCGTCCGGTGATGTTGATCGATCTGGACCGCCTCGATCACAACATCGACGTGGTGATGCAATCGGTCCAGCGCGCCGGCAAACACTTGCGGCTGGTGGAGAAATCCCTGCCGGCGCCAGGGTTGCTGACGTACATCGCCCAGCGTGCCGGCACGAAGCGTTTGATGTCATTTCACCAGCCATTTCTCAACCACGACGCCGTGCAATTTCCCGACGCCGACATCCTGCTCGGCAAACCGCTGCCGGTGCGTTCGGCGCAGTTGTTTTACGAAACCCACAAAGGGCCATTCGACCCGGCGAAGCAGTTGCAGTGGTTGCTCGATACCCCCGAGCGACTCCGGCAATACCTGGCGCTTGCGCAAGGTCTGGGCACGCGACTGCGCGTAAACATCGAGCTGGACGTCGGCTTGCATCGCGGCGGTGTCAGCGACCTGGGCGTGCTCGGGCAGATGCTGGCGCTGATCAGCGCTCACCCGCAACACCTGGAGTTCGGCGGGTTCATGGGCTACGACCCGTTCGTGGGCATGGGCGTGCCGGGGATTCTTGGTTCGCCCGAGGAACTGTTCGCCAAAGTTATGGTGATCTACAACCGCTGTGTCGATTTCACTCGTCAGCAGTATCCGGGCTTGTGGCGTGAAGGTCTGACGCTCAATACCGCCGGCAGTCCGAGTTATCGCATGCACGAACAGGAAAGCCTGAGCAGCGAAGTCTCGGTGGGCACGGCGATGCTCAAACCGACGCACTATGATTTGCCATCGTTGGTGGACCATGTGCCGGCGGCGTACATCGCCACGCCGGTGTTGAAAAGCACCGGCGCGGTGAACATTCCGGCGCTGGACGACAAGTCGAAACTGTTCTCGTGGTGGGACGCCAATCAGCGCGAGACATTCTTCATTTATGGCGGCAACTGGATGGCCGAGTTCGAATCACCCCAGGGATTGCAGAGCAACGGCGTGTATGGCCGCAGCTCCAACCAGGAAATGGTCAACGGCTCCAGCGCAGTGGGATTGGTGGTGGAAGATCAAGTGTTCCTGCGTCCGACCCAGACTGAGTCGGTGTTGTTGCAGTTTGGTGATTTGCTCGCTGTACGCGGCGGCAAAATCGTCGATACCTGGCCGGTCTACGCCTGATCCAAAGTCCCCACGAATCCCCCTGTGGGAGCGGGCTTGCTCGCGAAAGCGTCCTGTCAGTTAACATCTCTATCAACTGATCCACCGCTTTCGAGCAAGCCCGCTCCCACAGGGTTTTGTGTTGTCTGTTAAATCCCGATCAATTCTGTAATGAAGCTTTTATGACAAAAGTTCGGTAGCACATCGCCAGTCCGGTCATGCCTATGTAACGCGCTTGAGGGGCCCAACGGGGCGCTTTTCACAAGCCGAGGCGGGACGCCGGGAGTGAGGCAATGGGGACTATGGAACGCTACTCGAAAGTGGGCATGCAGGAACTCGATCAACGCTTGTCGAAGATCGTCGAAGCCGCGCGCAAGAAGCCGGTTTCGGTGTATCGCTACGGCGCGCCGTGGGTCTGGATTGTCTCGCAGGATGACTGGCAGGGCGCCTTGAAAGAGGTCTCCAGCTACATTCCGCCCGGTCATTCGCTGGTGCTGCTGCGCCCGCAGATCGACGATTTGCTCGACGCCCATCGCGACCTGTTGCACGACCTCAATGCCGAGCCCGGCATGCTCATCCCCGCGCAAACGGTCATGCACATCCTGCTCCTGCAACTGCTCTATTCGGTGCCCAGCGAACAGCAGCTTTATGAACAGCTCAATTACAACCTGCTGTTCCGCTGGTTCGTCGGCCTCGGTCTGAATCAGAAAGTCTGGAGCTTCAACATCCTCAGTCGCGACATCGCCACGCTGCTCAATAACCCGCGTGCGGTGCTGCTCATCCAGAAAATCATCGGCGAAGTGTTCTGCGGTGCCTTGCTGCAAATGCCCGAGTTCTCCTTGAACTTCGCGCTGTTGCACACCTGGCTGGGCAAGCACGCCTGCGCCCCGCACGTCAGCAATTAACAGCGGCAACACGCCGGGCGTTGAAACGCCAACAGGTCATCGCGAATTCAGGGGGTAGTGTGGAACCGATTTTCAAGTCACGGCTGGCGCTGTGCGGCTGGCTGCTGGTGACGGCAGGCGCGCAGCCGGCATTGGCCGAAGAGGCTGCGCAAACAGCGGCGTCGCAACGTTTGGTCGACGTCAACGAATACTTCGTGCGCGGCAATACCGTGCTTGATGCACGGGCGATTGAAGAGGCGGTGTACCCGTTTCTCGGCCCGCAAAAAGGCATGAACGACATCGAAGGCGCACGTGATGCGTTGCAGAAGGCCTATCAGGAACGCGGCTATCAGTCGGTGTTTGTCGAGCTGCCGGAGCAAGCGGTGGCCGACGGCATCGTCTACATGCAAGTCAGCGAAACCAAGGTTGGCCGGGTGCGTGTGGTCGGCGCCAAGCATTACTCACCGCTGGACATCCGCGACAACGTCCCGGCGCTGAAGGAAGGCGAGGTACCAGACTTCGCCAAGGTTCAGGGCGAACTGGCGCAGCTCAACAAAACCCCGGGCCGTCAGGTCATGCCGTTGGTGCGTGAAGGTCAGCGCCCAGGCACCATGGACGTCGATTTGCAGGTTGAAGATCAGAACCCATGGACGGCCAGCGTCGGCCTCAACAACGACTACAGCGCCGACACCGAAAAGCTGCGCGCAGTCACCAGCCTCGGTTACAACAACCTCTGGCAACTCGGCCACAGCGTCAACCTGACGTTCTTCACCGCGCCGCAGGACACCGACAACGCCAAGGTCTGGTCGGGTTCCTACACCGCGCCGCTGAGCGAGCGCTGGAGCGTGCAGGTCTCCGGTTACCAGTCCGACAGCAACGTCGCCACCATCGGTGGCAGCAACGTGCTCGGCAAAGGTCATTCTTACGGCGTATCAGCGATCTACACGTTGCCCTCCAGCGGCAACTGGTCGAACTCGCTGTCGGCCGGCGTCGACTTCAAAGACTTCGACGAACGCCTGACCCTGTCCGGCGAAAGCGATCAGGTGCCGCTCAAGTACGCGCCCTTCACCTTCGCCTACAACGGCTATCGCTATACCGAAAAGAGCCAGCTCGGCCTCGGCCTGAGCCTGGTCGCGGCTACCCGCAGCCTCTTTGGTTACGGCAGTTCCGACGAAGACTTCGACTACAAACGCTACCGCGCCAAACCGAGCTTCGCCGTGCTCAAGGGCGACGGCAATTACACCTGGACATTCGACAGCGACTGGCAGAGCGCGAGCAAAGCTGCGTTCCAGTTAGCGTCCGGGCCACTGGTTTCCAACGAACAGTTCTCTGCCGGCGGCGCCACTTCGGTGCGCGGCTATCTGGCTGCCGAGCGCACCGCTGACGACGGTGTGCTGCTCAGTCAGGAAATTCGCACGCCATCGCTGGCCAAGTACGCCGGCACCTGGATGCAGGACTGGCGTTTCTATGCCTTTGCCGAAGGCGCACAGCTTTATCTACGCGATGAGCTGCCGGATCAGGACGCCGATTACGCCTTGGCCAGTGTCGGCCTCGGCACCCGCGCCAGCCTGAGCAAATGGCTGTCCGGCAGCCTCGACTGGGGCTACCCGCTACTCGAAGGGCCGAACACCTCGAAACAGGAATCGCGCCTGCACTTCAACCTTCAAGCCACTTTCTGACAAGGAGCACGTTCATGCAGCGCCTCTTCCTTTCGTTGTTGATCTGCCTGGGCTTCGTGCTCCCGGCCACGGCTCAGGCCTGGTGGCAGGACGACTGGCATTACCGCAAACAGATCGCCGTCGACACCACGCCGCAGGGCGCGGCGATCAATCAGCCATTGGGCCGCACCGCGCTGCTGGTGCGCCTGCACACCGGCAATTTCACCTTCGATGGCGTGAAAGAGGACGGCTCGGATCTGCGCTTCGTCGCCGCCGATGACAAGACCGTGCTCAACCACCAGATCGAAAGCTTCGACGCGCTGATGGGCATGGCGCTGATCTGGGTCGATGTGCCGAATGTCGAGGGCGGTCAGCGCCAGGACATCTGGATGTACTACGGCAACCAAAAGGCCCCGGCGACCGGCAACGGTCAGTTGACCTTCGACCCGAATTACACCGCGCTCTATCATTTCGACGGCGCCACCGGCACTCCCGCCAAAGACACCACTGCCTACGGCAACACCGCGCAAAGTGCGACCGGTGCGGCGATTGACGGCGTTGTCGGGCGAGCCTTGCAGTTCAGCAACCAGCCGTTGCTGCTGCCGGCCAGTCCATCGCTTCAGCACAACGCTGGCAGTGCGTTCACCTTCAGCGCCTGGCTGCGGCTGGATCAGGCCAATGGCGAGCAACTGATTCTGGCGCGCCGTGAAGGTGCCAACAGCTTGCTGATCGGTGTCAATCAGGGCGTGCCATTCGTGGAAATTGACGGCCAGCGCGCCATCGCCACGCAACCGCTGAATCCCGGCCAATGGCAGCACGTCGCGCTGACCGCCGAAGGCTCAAAAGTCACCCTGTACATCAACGGTCGCGAAGGCGCGACACTGGCGCAAGCCATGCCGGCGTTCAATTCGGTCATGGCCATCGGTGCTGACCTGCACGAAAGCCCTTATCAACCGTTCGTAGGTGCCATCGACGAGCTGCGCCTGTCGAAAGTCGCCCGTCCGGCGCCGCTGTTGCTGGCCGATGCCACTTCGCAAGGCGCCGAATCGAAACTGGTTGCTTACGGCGTCGATGAAGAACAATCCGGTTTCGGTTTCGGCAGCCTCGGCTTCCTGCTCAACGCCGTACCCATCGACGCTTGGGTGATCATTGCCGTGCTGGTGCTGATGATGTTCCAGTCGTGGATCATCATGCTGCGCAAGAACCGCACCCTAGGCCGCGTCAGCAAGGCCAACGAAGACTTCCGCGTGCAGTTCGCCAAGGTCGGCACGCGTCTGGAGATGTTCGCCGACGACGCGCAACTCGCCCAGCGTTTGCAGCATTCGCCGCTGTGGCGCCTCTATCTGGTGGCGGTGAAAGAGATCCGCACTCGCCGTGAACAGGGCGCCGATACCTCGTCGGTTTCAGCGGCCACCATCGAAGCGATCCGCTGCTCGATGGACGGCGTGCGCACTCGCGAAAATCAGGCACTCAGCTCAAAACTCTCGACCCTGTCCAACGCCATCGCCGGTGGCCCGTACATCGGCCTGCTGGGCACGGTGATGGGGATCATGGTGGTGTTCCTCGGCACGGCGATGGCCGGCGACGTCAACATCAATGCGATTGCCCCGGGCATGGCCGCCGCCTTGCTCGCCACCGCCATGGGCTTGTTCGTCGCGATCCCGGCGCTGTTTGGCTACAACCGCCTGATCACCCGCAACAAGGAAGTCAGCGCTGACATGCGCGTGTTCGTCGATGAGTTCATCACGCGTCTGGCGGAGATGCACGGCGAGAGCCAGTTCAGTGAGGCGTCGCACCCGCGCGGCCATCACGCCAACCATTCCGTACCGGCCTGAGGAGCACTGACATGGCGTCCGTAAATGCCTCCCACGACGATGACGAAGATGCCGCGGTAGACAGCATCAACATCACTCCGTTGGTCGACGTGCTGATGGTGGTGCTGGTGATGTTCATCCTCACTGCCACCGCCCAGGTCTCGGGGATTCAGATCAATTTGCCCAAGGCGAGCGCTTCGGTGTCGCTGTCCGAGGCCAAGACCAAGGCGATCTCGGTCAACGACGGCGGTCAGGTGTTCCTCGATGCCTACCCGGTGACGCTGGCCGAGCTGGAAGAACGCCTGCGCATCGAGAAGGCGCAGAGCCCGGATTTCCCGGTGATCGTGCGCGGCGACGCGACGGTGCAATACCAGAAAGTCATTGAAGTGCTGGATCTGTTGCGCCGGCTCGAACTGTCTCAGGTCGGTCTGGTGACCGGCAAACCGACGCAGGGCTGAGTCATGACCGCACAACTCCCGATTGAGCCGCTGCCCGTGCAGAAGCCTGTGCTGCGGTACGCGAAGTGGGGCGCCGGGCTGATCATCGGCGCGCTCGCCGCGTGGTTCCTGTGGCAGTGGGCCAACGACATGAGTGGCATCCGCCGCGAAGCGCCGAAGGTGCCGACAATCATTCCGTTGCCGCCACCGCCACCTCCGCCGCCGGAGAAACCGCCGGAGCCGGAAACCCCGGTGGAAGAAAAAATCGTCGAGCCCGAGCCAACGCCGGAGCCGCAAGAGGTCAAGCCCGAGGAAGAAGCGCCGCCATCACCGGCGGACGATCTGGCCAACCCGATGCAAATGGACGGTGATGCGCAATCCGGCAACGACGCTTTCAACATCGGCGCGGGCAAGGGCGGCGGCATGGCCGGCGCCGGGGGCGGGCGACTGGGTACCGGCACTTACAGCCAGTTCCTCGCGTTCACCTTTCAGCGTCTGCTGCGTGAAAACCCCGACCTGCGCAACCTGGCGTTTTCGCTGCAGGCCGATGTCTGGCTGAGCGGCGTCGGCGAGATCACTCGGGTCGAGCTGATCAAGTCCAGCGGCAATCCCGAAATTGATACGCAAGTGCTGGCCGCGCTGCGCGGTGCGCCGGCCCTGAGCGAACGGCCTCCGGCCTCCATCACTTTGCCTGTGCGCCTGTCCCTGCAAGGGCGGCGTCCGGGTTAACCGAATTCATAGAGCTGTATGAAAAGGAGTTGTGTGCAGATGATTTCCAACGTGAATCGATTGTCCCTGGCGGTCGGCATGGTCATTGCGACCCTGGTCGGTCAGGCCGTGGCAGCGCCTGCGCCCTCGGAGAACGCCACGATCAATCTGATCCGCTTGCTGGTCGAGCAGGGCATTTTGAAACAGGACAAGGCCGACGCCCTGATCGCTCAGGCGCAGAACGAAGCGGCGCAGGCCAAGCAGGCTGCCGCGTCCAGCGCCGTAGTGGCCGCCGGACCTGTTGCGGCACCGGGCGATGTGCGTGTGCAATACGTGCCGGCCGCTGTGCGTGACCAGATCCGCGATCAGGTCAAAGCTGAAGTCATGGCCACTGCCAAACAGGAAAACTGGGCAGCGCCGAACACTTTCCCGGACTGGGCCTCGCGCATCAGCTTCGACGGCGACATTCGCCTGCGTGACGAATCGCGCTACTACTCGGATAACAACAGCAACGAAATCGTCGACTTCGCCAAGCTCAACAACAATGGCCCCTACGACGTCAATCCGAACAGCAGCACCAGCCTGCCGCCGCTGCTCAATACCCGCGAAGACCGCACCAACCAGTTCCGCATTCGCGCACGGCTGGGCATGAAAGCAGTGATCTCGCCGGAATGGACCGCTGGCATCCGCATCGGCACCGGTTCCGACAACAACCCGGTGTCGACCACGCAAAGCCTAGGCGGTGGTTTCGCCAAGAAGGACATCTGGCTCGATCAGGGTTACCTGAACTGGAAGCCGACGGATGAACTGACGCTGACCGGTGGCCGTTTCGCCAACCCGTTCATGTCCACCGACATGCTGTATTCCAACGACTTGAATTTCGACGGCGTGGCGGCGATTTTCGACCACAAACTCAACCGCGATTGGGGTGTGTTCGGCACCGTCGGCGCGTTCCCGGTGGACTACACCAACGACACCACCAGCAGCAACGGTTTCGACAAGGAAGAGAGCGACAACAAATGGCTGTACGGCGCGCAGGTCGGCGCCAAGTGGGCGATCAACAGCAACAACCGCTTGAAAGGCGCGTTGGCTTACTACCGTTTCGACGACATCCAGGGCGAACGCTCCAGCCCTTGCGAACCGTGGGCCGGCGCGCCGGGCTGCGACAGCGATGGCACGCGTGCGGCGTTCATGCAGAAGGGCAACAGCGTGTTCCTGTTGCGTGACATCACGCCGAACCCGCTTAACCCGAGCACAACGCCACAACCGCAGTTTGTCGGCCTCGCGTCCGAGTTCAACTTGCTCGACCTCAACGTGGTTTGGGATGCCGACCTGCCGCAAGACTTCAAGCTGCGCAGCCAGGGTAACTACATCCACAACCTCAGCTACGACGAAGGCGACATGCGCAAGCGTTCCGCCGGGCAGATCGTCAACAACCTCGACAGCAATGGCCAGATCGAAAGCGGCGCCAATGCGTGGATGGTGCAGTTCACCCTCGGCAGCGCGCTGGAGCTGAAGAAACAGGGCGACTGGAACATGTTCGCCGGCTACAAATACATCCAGCCGGATGCCTTGCCGGACGGCTTCAACGATTCCTCATTCCACCTCGGCGGCACCAACGCCAAAGGCTATTTCATCGGCGGCAACTACGGTCTGGCAAAGAACGTTTATGCGACGGGTCGCTGGTTGAGCACCGAAGCGGTGTACGGCGCGCCGTTCGACATCGACGTCTTGCAGCTTGAGATCAACACGCGCTTCTAAAGCGCCGGGAGAGGGTTATGAAAACGCGTGTGTTATGGCTGGGACTTGGCTTGCTGATCGCCACCGGGGCAAGTGCCGAAGGCATGGAAGAGCGCTTGCGCACCCAGTTGCGCAGCACTACTCAACAGTTGCAGGCCTTGCAAAGTCAGCAGGCGCAGGCCAGCGCGGCGCAGTTGGCGGCGCAGAACGAGGCCAAGGCTGCGCAGGCGCAAATCAAGCAATTGACCGCCGAACTGGCCAAAGCAAAGGGCGTTGCCGAGCAACTGGCCGGGCAGCAGCAAAGCCTGCACAGCCAGGCCCAGGCGCAAGTCGCGGCCAGCACCGAGCAGACCGGCAAGTTCAAAAAGGCCTACGACGAGCTATTGGTCATGGCCCGTGCCAAAGAGGCAGAACGGTCTAAGCTTCAAGCGCAATTGACTGAACGTGACACACAAGTGCAGCAATGTTCAGTCAAGAATCAGCAGATGTACGGCGTCGCCAAGCAGATCCTCACCGCCTACGAAAACATCGATGTGGCCGAGGTGATGAAGATCCGCCAGCCCTTCGCGGGCAGCGCTCGGGTCAAGTTCGATGAACTGGCCCAGGGTTTTGGCGACGACCTCTACAAGACCCAATTCGACGCGCCACAGGCGGCGCTCGCTCACTCAATCCAAGGATGAACCACATGACCCAATTGATCAGCCACGTATCGCCGCAATCCCTGACCGACGTGCTGCAAGCCGCCGGTTACCGGGTCAACCAGACCGAACAGAACGGCATCGTGCAACTGCTCAGTGCCAGCCAGGGCATCGGCTACGCCGTGCGTTTCGGCAACCCGGCAACAGAGCAGGGCAGCTACGTCGACTTCACCTTCAGCTGTGCGTTGCGCGTGCAGGGCGAGTTGCCAGCCGGGCTGGCGGAACTGTGGAACGCCTCGCGACGGTTTGCCCGGTTATCGGTGCAAGGGGAATTCCTGGTGATGGAAATGGACGTGGTGGTGGCTGCGGGGGTGAGTGCCGAACACCTGAAGGGCAATCTGGAATTGTGGGATCGCTTGCTGCAGGAGTTCATCGTTTACCTGCGTGAATACAGCCAGAACGCCGCGCAATTACAGGCGCAGGCGGATACCGTCGAGGCGGCGGCAGACGAGGTTCCGGCACTGTAACCAGGCAGGGTGAAGGACTCCGACACAATGTGTGCGAGCTTGTTCGCGAAGATGTCATCACATTCCGCGATGATGTTGGCTGAACCACCGCTTTTGCGGGCAAGCCTCCCTCCTATAGGGGGGAGCACATGCTTTAAACCAAACAAAGATCGACAGGGAGTCATCGATGTCATTCATAGAGTCCACGGGACGCCAGGGCACTACCGATTACCGTTCACCGCCGCATACGCCTGGTCCCTGGCTGGCGCTCGCTGCCGGGATCGAGGACGAGGTCGCACAGTACTTCATGGTCAGTGCCCGGTGCGGCTGTTTCATGCAGGCTGCGCGTAGTCTCAATGTCCGGGCGACGCTGCTGCGCAAGCAGCTGGCGCAACTGGAGGAGCGTTTGCAACGTTCACTGTTCAGCTTCCAGGGCAGCGCCCTGACCCTCAGCCGCGACGGTCAGCAGTTGCACGAGCAATTGACTACTCTGGCGCATGAACGCAAGTTGCCGGTGGTCGAACAGCGTTCGATTCGCCTGGCCGTGGCGGAGTCGTTGCTGCATGACATCCTCGGCCGGGACCTGGTGGCGCTGCTGCGCCGCAACGCCAGCATTCGCCTGGAGATCATCTCGCTGGACAGTGAACTCGCCCTGCAAACCATCAGCGCCGACGTGGTGCTGTGGCTGGCGGCCGGGGATTCGCCGCTGCCCGGCCCGACATTCGCCACCAGTGAACCGCAGCACCTCGCTCAACTGAACTACTTGCCGCACATCGCCAAGCGATATTCCCGGGTCACGTCCCGGCCGGATAGCGTCGATGACCTGGCGGATTTCATGTTGGTGCAATGGCAGCATGAACGTCAGATCGAGAGTTTTCGGCCCTGGAACAATTTGGTGGAACAACGCCTGGCGGGGGTGGTGACGTTGCAGTCCTATGAATTGATGCTCGACATGATCCGTTGCAGCGCCTGCATCGGCCTGCTGCCCATGTACATGAGCCGCTATGACCGTGGGTTGGTGGCATTGCCGGGATTGTTCGAGGAGTCGATGCAGTTGCAGGCGTGGCTGGCGGTGAATGCCGAGTCGCAAACGCTGGCCGAAGTGCAGGCGCTGGTGGAACTGATCCACCACACCTTCAACGAACGCCAGGAATGGTTTCAGCATTGATGCAATCCTCCTGAAACCCCAAATCCCCTGTGGGAGCGAGCCTGCTCGCGAAAACGGTCTGACATTCAACATCTCTTTTGCCTGATGCACCGCTTTCGCGAGCAGGCTCGCTCCCACATGTTGATACTCGCCAGGCAGAGGCTCAGCGGTTTAGAGTGGTCGGCCACACATCGATCACGGACAGATCCGCCATGCCCGAGCACAACCCCGCCATTCATATCGAGCGTTTCAACGAATCTCACGTCGAGGGCATCACTGCGCTCTACAACGATCCGGCTGTAACCCGGCAAGTGCTACAAATGCCGTTTCAATCCACCGAGATCTGGCGCAAGCGACTGATGCCAGACAACGAGCGCGTGTTGCAGCTGGTGGCGCTGCATCAGGGTGGGGTGATCGGCAATCTGGGCCTGGAAAACTTTTCGCGGATTCGCCGCAGCCACGCCGGCAGCATCGGCATGGCCGTTGCGGTGGCGTGGCAGGGCAAGGGTGTGGGTTCGGCATTGCTGGCAGCGGCGCTGGACGTCGCCGACAACTGGATGAATCTGCACCGTGTCGAGCTGTCGGTGTACGCCGATAACGAGGCGGCCATCGGTCTCTACCGCAAGTTCGGTTTCGAGACCGAGGGCCTGTTCCGCGATTACGCCGTGCGCGACGGGCAATGGGTCGACGCCCTGAGTATGGCCCGTCTGCGCAACCGCCCAAACACCTGACTCAGTCGTTCAGCGCGAACGCCACCGCCGCCTGCGCATGCAGTTCGGTGGTGTCGAACAGGGGCAGGGCGCTGTGCTCGGGTTTGATCAGCAAGGTGATTTCCGTGCAGCCAAGGATGATTGCCTGGGCGCCGCGCGCCGTCAGCGACTCAATGACTTGCTGGTAAACCTTGCGCGACGCCTCGCTGATCACCCCGACGCACAACTCGTCGTAAATGATCCGGTGCACGGCTTGGCGCTCTTCCACCTCAGGTACCAGCACCGTCAGCCCCATGGCTGCCAGACGATCCTTGAGGAAATCCTGCTCCATGGTGAACGCGGTGCCCAGCAAGCCAACCTTGAGCGCTCCGGCCTCGACTGCCGCTTGGCCGGTCGGGTCGGCGATGTGCAGGAACGGAATGCCGATCGCGTCCTGAATCTGCCCGGCCACCTTGTGCATGGTGTTGGTACACAGCACCACGCATTCGGCACCGCCAGCCTCCAATCTGCGCGCGGCATCCACCAGAATCGCCGCCGCATCGTCCCAGCGCCCGGCATGCTGGGCTTGTTCAACAGGCCCGAAGTCGACGCTGTACATTAGCAATTGTGCCGAACGCAACGGTCCGAGTTGGTCACGGACCTGCTGGTTGATAAGGCGATAGTATTCGGCGCTGGACTCCCAGCTCATGCCGCCGATCAGGCCGATGGTGCGCATTGGATTTCCCTTGGTTATTAAGGTTGGTCTTCGGCAGAGTGTCCATTTGTTCACGAGCGCATGCCAGTGCCAGGCAAACTGTACCGTTGATCCTTTTGCAAAGTGTCCCGGTGTCGGTTTCTGAGGTTTAACGTACGTCGGCGCTTCGATCTGTCACTATCGGGGAACGCAGGCTCACCGAGGAACGTACCGATGGACGACGTACAGCAACTGGGCGAGATGCTTCGCCACTACGCAGAAAGCGAAGCGCACAAGAAGCAATTGTTTGAGTCGCAATCGGCCGTGTGGGCGACGCGCATTGGTGAGCTGTTCGATCAGATCCAGCACTGGCTGGAACCGGTCCAGGCACCGAATCTGCTGGAAGTGACCCGTGAGGTGTACGTCGCCTCGGGGCCGAGCGTGCCGGTCGAGACTTCGACCTTCAAGACCGAGAAGCTGACGGTTGTGATTGCCGGCAAACCGGTGGAGTTTGTGCCAGATGTGATGGGCGTGGGTGGTCAGATTTCACTGGCGGTGATGGGCCTGACGGCCGCGCGTTACGGCAGCATTTCGCTGGTGTGCCTGCCGCCATCCGCGAGCTGGCAGTGGCGCAAGACCAATGGCCTGAAAGACCCGGATACGTTCAGCTTTGATGCGAACTTCCTGGCGTTGCAGTTGCAGAGCCTGATACCCCGCGAACGCGGCTGAATCCTGGCTGGCACATAACCCTGTGGGAGCGGGCTTGCTCGCGAAGAGGTCATCAGCTTCAACATCTTCGTTGACTGCTAGACCGCTATCGCGAGCAAGCCCGCTCCCACATTGATCGGCGTTGCATCAAATTTCGAGGTTGCCCCAACCAGGTTTAGCTTCCTCCGGCGCCACCGCCTTCACAGTCTTGCCCGTCGCCAACTCCACCCTTCGCGCCACCTCCGGGTCATCGGCAAACGGCATCAGACTCGCATCCTCCAGGCTCTCGGGCGTCTGGTGTTTCAGGCAATACTCAATCGCCAGCCAGAACCCGACAACCCCAAACAGATTCAACATCGTCTCGATCATCTCAAGCTCCTTGCCTCAAGCAATCTGCGCTTCACGCTCGGCCATCACCACGTCCGCCACCCGCACCGTGCGCCAGCAGTTGTAAGCCATCAGCAGCATGCCGCTGAGGAAGAACACCCCGCCGGCAAACCGCACCACAAACCCCGGATGGCTGGCCTGCAAGGCCTCGACGAAGGAATAAGTCAGCGTGCCGTCGTCGTTGATCGCGCGCCACATCAGGCCTTGGGTGATGCCGTTGACCCACATCGACGCGATGTACAACACGGTGCCGATGGTCGCCAGCCAGAAGTGCAGGTTGATCAGCGGCGTGCTGAACATCTGCTCGCGGCCGAAGACTTTCGGCACCATGTGGTAAATCGCGCCGAAGGTGATCATCGCGACCCAACCCAAAGCACCCGCGTGAACGTGGCCGATGGTCCAGTCGGTGTAGTGGGAGAGGGCGTTCACGGTCTTGATCGCCATCATCGGGCCCTCGAACGTCGACATGCCGTAGAAGGCCAGTGACAGCACCAGGAAACGCAGGATCGGGTCGGTGCGCAACTTATGCCAGGCGCCCGACAGGGTCATCATCCCGTTGATCATCCCGCCCCAGCTCGGCGCCAGCAGGATCAGCGACATGGCCATACCGAGAGACTGCGCCCAGTCCGGCAGCGCGGTGTAGTGCAAGTGGTGCGGGCCAGCCCAGATATACAGGGTGATCAGCGCCCAGAAATGCACGATCGACAACCGATACGAGTACACCGGCCGTCCGACCTGTTTCGGCACGAAGTAGTACATCATTCCCAGGAACCCGGTGGTCAGGAAGAAACCCACTGCGTTGTGCCCGTACCACCACTGGACCATGGCGTCGGTGGCCCCGGAATACACCGGATACGACTTGAACCAGCCCACCGGAATCGATAGGTGATTGACCACGTGCAGCATGGCAATCACCACGATGAACGCGCCGAAAAACCAGTTGCCGACGTAGATGTGCTTGGTCTTGCGCTGCACCACGGTGGTGAAGAACACGACAGCGTAGGCGACCCAGACCACGGTCATCCACACCGCGCCGGAGAACTCGATCTCGGCATATTCCTTGGTGGTGGTGTAGCCCAGCGGCAAGGTGATCAGCATCACCACAATCACTGATTGCCAGCCCCAGAAGGTGAAGGCAGCGAGCTTGTCCGAGT
This sequence comes from Pseudomonas sp. TH15, assembly GCF_016651105.1. Classification (GTDB taxonomy): domain Bacteria; phylum Pseudomonadota; class Gammaproteobacteria; order Pseudomonadales; family Pseudomonadaceae; genus Aquipseudomonas. The sequence continues at coordinate 4,552,540 of NZ_JAEKEL010000001.1, read as the reverse complement.
ACAGCCGCACCTGGCAGGTACGCTGTACCGCGTAGTAACTGGCGGCGAATTGTGCGCTGCCGGCAAAGCCGAAAATCACCAGGCTGGTGTGCAGCGGACGCAAGCGGCCGAAGGTGGTCCACGGCAGGTCGAGGTTCATTTCGGGCCACACCAGTTGCGAGGCGATAAACACCCCCATCGCCATCCCCACGACGCCCCAAACAATGGTTGCCACGATGAATTGGCGGACGACCTTGTAGTTATAGGCCTGTCCGATTGTCGCTGTGCTCATGGTCAGTTCATCCATGCAAAGTCTTGCCAGGCCACCCGGTCTGGCATGGGATGCACTGTAGAAACCCTGTCGGAAACAAAACAGACTCAGGAAAACTCGATTTATGCGGATCAGATGCAAGGCATGCCTGCGGCCATCTGCCGTGCTCTGATACGGTTTTTTAGGTTTCAGGTGGGTCTGTAACGCGCTGCGCCGTAGGTCCATAGTCGCCACCTAGAAAACGAGCCGCAGAGCCTGATGCCATTCAGTGTTGACGCAAACCTTGTGGGAGCGAGCTTGCTCGCGATGGCGGCTGTTCATTCAGCACATGTGTTGTCTGTCAGTCAGCTATCGCGAGCAAGCTCGCTCCCACAGAGATTGTGGTGACTGGCATTAGCCACCGAGCCCGATCAACCCTGATGAGGTAGCCACATGTATCAGTACGACGACTATGACCGGGCGCTGGTGTTTGAACGGGTCGCGCAGTTTCGCGATCAGGTCGAGCGCTTCATGGTGGGTGAACTGAGCGAAGAGGAGTTCCTGCCGCTGCGCTTGCAAAACGGCCTCTACATGCAAAAGCACGCCTACATGCTGCGGGTGGCAATACCCTACGGCACCCTCGGCGCCGGACAAATGCGCACGCTGGCGAGCATCGCCCGGGACTACGATCGTGGCTACGGCCATTTCACCACCCGGCAGAACATGCAGTTCAACTGGATCGAACTGGCCCAGGTGCCGGATATCCTCGAACGCCTGGCCCAAGTGGAAATGCACGCGATCCAGACTTCCGGCAACTGCGTGCGCAACATCACCACCGAAGCGTTCGCCGGGGTCGCGGCGGACGAACTGATCGACCCGCGCCCCCTGGCGGAAATCCTGCGGCAGTGGTCGACCATCAACCCGGAGTTCCTCTTCCTGCCACGCAAATTCAAGATCGCCATCTGCTCGGCCAAGCAGGATCGCGCGGCGATCATGATGCATGACATCGGCCTCTACCTTTACCCCGGCAGCGATGGGCAAATGCTGCTGCGAGTGATCGTTGGCGGCGGTCTGGGGCGCACGCCGATCCTTGGTTTGCAGATTCGCGAAGGCCTGCCGTGGCAGCACTTGCTGTCCTACGTTGAAGCGGTGCTGCGGGTCTACAACCGCTACGGCCGGCGGGACAACAAGTACAAGGCGCGGATCAAGATTCTGGTGAAAGCACTGGGCATCGAAGCCTTCGCCAAGGAAGTGGAAGAAGAGTGGCAACACCTCAAGGACGGCCCCGCGCAGTTGACCGACGTCGAGTATGAACGCGTTGCCAGTGCCTTCGTCCCGCCGGTTTATCAAGCGCTGGCGGGCACCAACCTGGATTTCGGTACGCGCCTGACGCAGAACCCGGCCTTCGCCCGTTGGGTCGCGCGCAACGTGCAGCCGCACAAAGTGCCGGGTTACGTCAGCGTCGTGCTCTCGACCAAACCGGGCATCGCTTCACCGCCAGGAGACGTGACTGCCGAGCAGATGGACGCTGTGGCCGACTGGTCCGAGCAGTTTGGTTTCGGCGAGATTCGCATCGCCCACGAGCAGAACATCGTGCTGCCGGACGTGACCAAGGCTGACCTGTATGCGTTGTGGTGCCTGGCCTGCGATCAGGGGCTGGGCTGCGCAAATATCGGTTTGCTGACCGACATCATCGCCTGCCCCGGTGGCGATTTTTGCGCGCTGGCCAACGCCAAATCGATCCCGATTGCCCAAGCGATTCAGGGTCGATTCGAAGACCTCGATTATCTTCACGACCTGGGCGACATCAGCCTCAACATCTCCGGCTGCATGAACGCCTGCGGCCACCACCACATCGGCAACATCGGCATTCTGGGCGTCGATAAGAACGGCAGCGAGTGGTACCAGATCACCCTCGGCGGTGCCCAAGGCAGGAACAGCGCGCTGGGCAAAGTCATCGGCCCATCGTTCAGTGCGGCCGAAGTACCCGACGTAATTGAGCGGATCATCGCTACCTTCGTCCGTTACCGCGAAAGCGAGGAACTGTTCGTCGATACGGTACAGCGCATTGGTCTGGAGCCGTTCAAGGAGCGGATCTACCCGAAAGTCCTGGAGGTGTCGGCATGAACAATCTGTTGCGGCTGGAGGAGGGCGTGGCGCGGATCGTGACGGACGATCCGTGGACGCTGGTGCGTGAGCCTGCTTTGACCAGGCCTTCGGGATTGCTGATTCTTCCGTTGGCTCATTGGCTGGAATCACCTTCGACCCATGCCGTATGGCTGGGACCGGACGATGAGGTTGAAAGCCTTGTCCCGTGGCTGGCGTCACTGCCAATGATCGCCGTGGATTTCCCGAGTTTTCGTGATGGTCGCGGCTACAGCCAGGCGTACCTGTTGCGTACTCGACTGGGCTGGACCGGTGAATTGCGCGCAATTGGCGACGTGCTGCGCGATCAACTGAGCCACATGCGCCAGTGCGGGTTCGACAGCTTTGCAGTGCGCGAGGACAAGTCCGCTGAAGATGCGCTGAAAGGGTTGGCGGGGATGAGCGTGCTGTACGGCCGCTCAGTCATCGAACCACGGCCCCTGTTCCGAAGACGCTGATTGCGGGATTGACTGCCTGTGGTGTGTATACGTTGTGGCGAGGGGATTTAGCGAAACGTCGCACCGCCCCGATGGGCTGCGCAGCGGCCCTGAAAACTGGCAACCGGCTCTCACAGGTCAACCGCGTTTGCTGGGGTTGCGACTGCTGCGCAGTCGATCGGGGCGGTGCGACGTTTCGCTAAATCCCCTCGCCACAGGTTTGGTGTTTTGCATGCAGGGGAAACCCCTACAACCCACATGAATCAGGCATTTTCCCTTGGGTCGATGGTGGCCTTTTGGTAGAGTCGCCGTCGCCAGCGGGTTTTCGGCTGGACGATGGAACCGAAGAAGGGAGTCTGATCAGTGAGTCCGGGCAAAAAAATCCTCGGTCTCACAGCGTTGCTTTTGATGTTGACCCTCTGGGGCGGTTACTTCTACGTGTTCCAGGAAAACCGTGGCGGGCAGTTGGGCGGCGCCTACGACAGCACCGCCTGGTGCGGCACACCACCGTCTGCCGATGCGTTGTCGCTGGGCAAGGATCAACTGACCCTGCGCATCACCAACAACCTGCGCGGTGAGTTTATGCTCGGCGGCTCGATCATCGTGTCCGAGCGCACTTTCAACCGCTACGACCTGGGCCGCAACGAACTGCGTTTGCGCCTGGAACCGTTGCAATGGTCCTACGGCGCCACGCCGATCTTCCTCGAACAGGTCCGGATTAAACCCCTGAGCCGCAACCTCGCCTCGGACAACAAAAGTGCCTACGTCGAACTCGAATCACGACCGATTGGCGTGCAGGGGCGGGCTACCGAGTTTCCTTTCGACACCTACCGCTACGGTTACAAACCGGTGCTCTATTACCTCAAGGGCAACGAGCGCATCGACCTGCGCTTCCGTCACATCACCACGCTGATGGAGATGTCGAACACCTTCACGCCAATCCAGAAGTACAACCGCGTCGAGTACATCAACGAGAAAAACTCGATGGTGCGTGATGAGGATTACAAGGCTTACGCGCCCAACGAATGCGCGTTCAGCGTTGAGCGTAAGGGTTCGTTCAAGGTGATTGTTTTGCTGATGTTGCTGGTGCTTTGCTTGCCGCTGATGCACGTGTTTTATCGCGACGAGCCGGGTATCGACTTTCTGGCCACGCTGGTGGGGGTTGGTGCGGTAAGGATGCTGCTGGTGGGGCCGTTGCAGGATTTCCAGCTGTACAACATCGACTTTCTGTTTGGCGCGGCGATTCTGCTGGTGGGGACGGTGTCGCTGATCAAGGCGATGCGGGCCAATAGTCGGCGGGTATTGGCGGCTAAGAGTGGTTCAACGTGGTGATGCTCTATCAGGTCAACACATAACCTGTGGCGAGGGGGCTTGCCCCCGTTGGGCTGCGCAGCAGCCCTAAAACCTGTCGACGCGATTCTACAGACTTACCGCATTCGCCGGTTTTACGACGGCTTCGCCGCCGAACGGGGGCAAGCCCCCTCGCCACAGAGGCCTCAAGATCAGCCCCCAATCATTTCAACGCCGGATTGCCCATGTTCATCTTCTTCCAGCCCTGCAGCAGCACTTGGGCCTTCGGTTCCTTGCCGTTCTCCAAGTAATACTGGATCAACGACAACCGCGCATTACGGTTGGCCGGCTGAACTTTCAACAACCGCTCCAGCTCTTCGCACGCTTCATCAACCTTGCCGCTGTCATGCAGCGCCACCGCCAATACATAACCGTACTGCGCGCTCTGGGGCTCCAGCGCGGCGGCTTTGCGTAACAGCGGCATCGCTTGCGCGGTTTTACCGGCACGAATCAGCGACAAGCCCTGGGTGTGCAGCAACAGCGCGGCGTCCGGGTGCTCCTTGACGCTCTGCTCCAGCAGCGCTTGCGCCTCCGGGCCGCGCCCGTTGGCTTCCAGCCACTGCACCAGGGTTACCAGCGCCGGGTAGAAGTCCGGGTCACGTTTCAGGGCCATACGCAGCAGCGGCTCGACGTCCGCCGTACGTCCACTGCCCTGATAGAGCATGGCCAGGTTGAGGTTGGCCTCGGCGCGTTCCGCCAGGCTTTTTTGCACGTCTTCGTATTCGGCGATCGCCGCTTCCCAGTTGGCCTGGGCGCTGCCCAAACCGTTGCGGGCCACGCTGAGCAGGTCCCGGGCCGCGACAATCCGCACAGCCTTCACCGGGTCAACAAGCAATGGCGTCAGTAGCGGCGCACGCTCCGGTGGCTGGAGGAACGCACTGATCGCCCGCACCGCGCTTTCACGCACCTGTGGCGCCAGGTTGCTCAAGTCCTGGGTCGCCAGTTTCAGCGCTTGCTCGCTCGGGTACAGCGGCAACTCGGCCAGCAACGTCGCCCGTTGAATCGCCGGCAGGTTGCTGCGCTGCAATTGCTCGTACAAGGCTTGCGCGGCGCCGGGTTGGCCGTTGCGGATCAGCCACAAACTTTCGTCATAACGCGGTGCCTGAACAGCAGACGCCGAAGCGGTGTTCCACAGCTTGAATTGCTCGGTGACCTTGTCCCCGGCCTTGCCCTGGTGACAGGTCAGGCAGGCGTCCGGCGTGCCAAGTTTTTTAGCGCGCTCGGGGTTGGGAATGCTGAAGCTGTGGTCATGCCGGAAGTCGTTGCCCATGTAGAACTTGCCCGGCATATGGCAATCCACACACTGCGAACCCGGCTGGCCCATGGTGTGGCGGGTGTGTTCGATGGAGTCGTAGTTCTTCGCTTGCAGGCCCTTGCCGTCGACGCCTTCCACCGCAGTTTTGCCGGCGGTGTTGTGGCATTGCAGGCATACGCCGTTGCCCGGCGCCTTGAGTTCGGTGCTGTGGGGGTTGTGGCAGTTGCTGCAACGCACACCTTTGTCGAACATTTTGCTTTGGGCGAAGGAGCCGTGCTCGAACACTTCGTCCTTGATCTTTCCGTCCAACGCATACAGCTCGCGGGTCAGGGTGCTCGGCAAGTAGTCGTCCATCAGCCGTTTGCCGACGGTGTAGCCATCGCCCAGCGGTGCGCGACGCGAGTGGCAGCGGGCGCAGGTTTCGATCTCGACAGTGGCGTTTTTGTCCTTGAGGTCGACGGCAAAACCGGCGTGGATCAAGTCGGTTTTTTTCGCCGTCCATTCCAGGTGATTGGACGCTGGGCCGTGGCACGCCTGGCAGCCAACGCCAAGGCTGTTCCAGTGACTCTCAAAGGTGTTTTTTACGGCATCGAAATTTCGGTTGTAGCCAGTGGTGTGGCACTCGACACACATGAAGTTGGCGTTCTGGCTCGGCTTGCTCCAGTGCAGCGGGTTCTTGAAGTTCACCCCTTGCCCCGGATAGAGATGAAACCAGCGCTGCTTCTCGGTATCCCAGGCCACGCCGAGGGCTTGCAACCGGCCTTCGCCGACTTCGATCAGGTATTGCTGAAGCGGCGCGATGCCGAAGGTGTAGGCGACTTTGAAATCGGCATTCTTGCCGTCGATCCCAGGTGTGTTGACCCAGAACTCGTCACCTTTGTGCGAGAACACAGTGGTCTCTTTTTCCGCCTTGAAGGTGACGTTTTTAAAGTCCCCCAGCATCGTGTCGGCGGTGGCGGGTTGCATCGCCAATTGGTGATGGGAGCCTTGCCAATCCTTGACCTGCTCGGTGTGGCAGCCCTGGCATTGTTGCTCATCAACCATCGTCGCCGGTTTGCTCGCGATGACGGGTTGCGGTGTCGCAGGCGGGGCAACGGGCGTAATGATCGGCGCGGGTTTGACTGGCGCCGGAGCAGGGCTGAAGAGAAACCAGCCGATCCCGGCCACGGCGGCCAACAGCACACCGATGGTGACGGGGAACAGATAGCGGGAAATTGCAGAAGGAGACGATTCAGGGTCAGGTTGTACTGCTTTATTTTTATGCTTGGGCATTGCGACTTCCGTAGTCCAGGTGCATTTGCCGTCTGGCGTGCGTTCAAGCTTGGTGCAGCTTTGCCGGATGCCCGGCGTCTGTCAAATGACGGTTGTGAGGTGCCGCGCAGTCTTGTGTGAATTTTGCGATTTTCAATCGCAATTACCAATGTTTTAGCTATACCTGTAGCACCCCCAAGTCACACATTCAGGCTTTCTGACAGGAGTTACAGCATGAAGCTAGCAGTCATCATGGGCACACTGTGCATCGCCACCCTCGGCATGACCGGTTGTTCAAGCAAAACCGTGGCTCCCGATGAATATTCCGGGTTTCTCAAGGACTACAGTCAACTCAAGGAGACCCAATCCCCTCCGGTGCCGAAGTGATGCGCTGGATCGATCCGAAGATCAACGTCAACACGTTCACCAGCGTGTACATCGAACCGACCCAACTCTATCCAAAACCACAACCGACCGCGAAGATTCCGCAACAGACCCTCAATGGCCTCACCGCCTATTACGATCAGGCGCTTAAGCGTGAGATCGGCAAGGATCTGCCATTGGCCACCGGTCCTGGCCCGGGCGTCATCGTCGTGCGTGCCGCGATCACGGCCGTCAGCAGCAAAACCGAAGGCCTGAAACCCTATGAAGTGATCCCGATTGCACTGGTGGCGGCGGCTGTCAGCACCGCCAGCGGCATTCGTGATCAGGAAACTACACTGGCCACCGAGGCCGTGTTCATCGACGGCGGTAACAATAAAGTGGTGGCACAAGTGGTGCGCAAAGGCACCGGCAAACCGCTGGAAAACGACACTCAGGTGCTGAAGACCGATGACGTCAAAGGCGTTATCGATGGCTGGGCTTCGGACCTGCATCAGTCGTATCTCAAACTCAAGGCAGAGGCCAGGTAAGACACTGAGGCTGATAGCCTCATCGCCAGCATGGCTGGCTCCCTCAGGGGATTCGTGGCATTCACGGATCCAGTGTGGGAGCTAGCCCTGCTAGCGACAGCGGTGTGCCAGACGCAACATCATTGTCCGGTAAACCAGCGGAAATACGGATTCCCTCCATCCCAACGCATCACCTCCTGCATATCCCGCCCCCACGCATCCCGATCGCCGTCGTACGCATGCAGGCTCGCCCGGTAGAACTGCATCAGCCGTTGCCGATGGGCGTTCATGCGTTCAGTGAATCCAGCATCGGCATTCACCAGCGTCGGCGCCTGGTACAGATCCAGCAACGCCGGCAGCACCCGAGTGATTTCCTTGCTGCGCACCCACGGTGCGTATTCGATACGCGGCTGGTCGTCAGTCACCGCCGGTGCATCAGCGGCGAAACGTTCCAGGCCGGCGCGGTCGGTAACCCAGGTCGCCAGCAACGCCGCCGCCGAACCAATCCCGACGTCCTGCAACGTGCTGCGAACGCTGTCCTGCTGGAAGCGTTCGGTGATTTTTGCCGCGTCCAGCTCCATGGGCGCCAATGAACCCACCAGCAACATCTCGTGGAACTCGCTGGTCCACAGCGAGGCATACGGGAACACGTCGAGGAAGCTGCGCACCAGCGAGCGCGAGTCATCGATGTTCTGCGTCGGCAGCGGTAGCCATTGCGCGACGATGCCCTTTTTCTCCAGGCGACTGGCGGCCAATTGGTAGAAGTCTCGTGAGTACAGATTGACCACGCCAGCGGCGGACGGCGGCGGTGGTTCCAGCGTGATCAAGTCATAGGTCTGCGGACTGCGCAGCAGTTCCTGGCGACCATCGCGCAAACGCACGTCGACGCCGGGATCACTGCCGGCATTGAAGTTGCCCTTGAACAACGGCGCAGCCTTGACCACCGAGGGCAGCAACTCGGCAACCACCCGGTGTTCCAGCCCCGGATAGCGCAGCATCGCCCCGGCCGTGATGCCGGTGCCGAAACCGATCACCAGCGTCGAACGCGGTTCGCCGTTATGGATCAGCAGCGGCAGCAGAGCCTGAATGCGCATGTAGCGCAGCGAGGGCATGGCATCGCCGGTGTTCGACACACCTTGAATATACAAACGGTGGAACGTGTTTTCGCCTCGGCCCTGAGCGACCACCGCAACGGTGCCGCCGCGACCTTCTTCGTAGAACGCCAGCGTGCCATTGCGCGCACCGGGCAGCAGGCTGGCAAGCTTGTCGGCCGGCGTCAGCACGGCTAATAAAACAGCGGCCAGGCCCAGTGCGACTACCGCCTGACGTCGGCCTTTCTTGACGTGGTGGCCCTTGCGCACAGCGAAATAACCGATGCCGGCAGCGATGATCGCCAACAGCCCCAAGGTACGCACCAGCCCCAGCCACGGGATCAGCAGGAAACCACACAGCATGACGCCAATGATTCCGCCGAGCGTATTGAACGCGACCACCGCGCCGACATCACGCCCGACGCGTTCCTGACCAACGCTCAAACGCAGGGCCAGCGGAAACGCCGCGCCCAGCAACAACGTTGGCACAAACACAATGCTTAACGCCGCCACGGCAAACCGTGCGCTCATACCGGCTAATTCACTGGCGCCCATCGCCAGCAGCCAACTCTCGGCCTGACTTTGTGCAAACACCAACCAACGCCCGAGCAGCGCAATTTCCAGCAGCGCGATCAATCCGGCGCCGGCAATCAGCAATCCGAATACTCCCCACGGGTCACGGATGCGATCGACGCGACGGGCGAGCAGGGCGCTGCCGATAAACAGACCCGTCAGATAAGTCGCCAGCACCACGGCGAACGCGTAGGTGCGGGTGCTCATGAACTGCACGATTGATTGTGACCAGACCACTTCATAACCCAGCGCTACACCACCGGCGATGGAGTACAGCCACAACGCGGTGCGATCCGCAGGTTTCGCGCTGTGATGTTTGACTGGCGCTGTCACCGAGGTTGGCTGCTGACGTGCGAACCACAGCGCACCGACGGCAGCGAGCAGATTGAGCATCGCGGCGAACAGTGCACTGCCGCGCACGCCGAGGGCGGCGATCAGCACAAACGCTGCGAGCAGAGTGCCGATAATCGCACCCAGGGTGTTCGCCGCATACAACTGGCCGCCGGCCTTGCCCGGATCTGTCGCCAGCGCGCGCACCAGCACCGGGAGGGTGCCGCCCATCAGTATCGCGGGAAGGCCCACCAGTGCGAACGGCAAAACCCACGCGAACAGACTGACGTGACCTTGCAGCCAGGCAAACGGACTCGCCGCCAGACTCATCGCAACCGTCGCGCCGACGCCCAATATCGCCACCAGCACTTCCAGCCCTGCATACAGCAGAACCGGTTGCTGCAAACGATCGGCCCAGCGCCCGAACAGCCAGCCGCCGATGGCCAGGCCGGCAAAAAAGCGCTGATGCCGGTGGTGATCGCATACACCTCGACGCCGACCACCAATGACAGTTGCTTGATCCACAACACCTGATACACCAGCGCTGCGGCGCCGGAAATGCACAGCAGCAGGGCGGGGATCAACAGCGCTGGTGAAGCGGCTTGCGAGAGGGGTATGGCCGACGGCTTGCTGGCGATACGTGAGGACATTGCGGTTGCCTTGTTCCAGTTCAGAAATAACTGCGACTGTTCGGCCCAATCGCTGGCAAGCCAGCTCCCACAGGTACTTTGGTAGTTCACAAAAACTCTGCTCACCAAGATCCCTGAGTTAGCTCCCACAGGCAGCTTTGGCGAACACATCTTTCGTGAACAACCACAATACCTGTGGGAGCTGGCTTGCCAGCGATTGGGGCCAACTCGGTCCCAGATCGAAAACAGGGCCGCCCGCCGGTGAAGGCGGGCGGCGGTCGAGCGTCTTACTGTGCAGCCGGTGCAGCTTTCATTTTTTCAGCGATTTTGGCGTCAACCGCAGCACGGATCTGATCAATGCTGAAGCTCGCCGGTTTCTGGCTAGGCGGGTACTCGATGAAGGTCTGCAGGAACGCTGCTGACTTCTGTACCGCTTGCGCCGCGAGGTAAACGTTTTTGGTCTGCCAATCGTAATACTGATCGGATACCACGTCGGCACGCTCGTACGGGTCCATCCTCAGGTTAAGGATTTTCGGTACGCGCAGGCACACGAACGGTTCGCTCCAGACGCGGAAACCGCCCGGTTCGCGCTGCTCGCAGAACACCACTTTCCAGTTATCGAAGCGCATCGACACCAGCACGCCGTCGTCGTTGAAGTAGTAGAACTCCTTGCGCTCGCCTTTAGGCTGCTGACCGGTCAGGTACGGCAGTTGGTTGAAACCGTCCAGGTGCACCTTGAAATTGGTACCGCCGGCAGTCGGCGCCCAGCCCTTGAGCAGCTTGCCTTTGACGTCGGCATCACCCGCCGCTGCGAGGAGGGTCGGGAACCAGTCCATGCCCGAGAACAGCTCGTTAGACACCTCGGCCGGTTTGATCTTGCCCGGCCAACGGATCATCGCCGGCACCCGGTACGCGCCTTCCCAGTTGGAGTTCTTCTCGTTGCGGAACGGCGTGGTTGCCGCGTCCGGCCAGGAGAACTGGTTCGGGCCGTTGTCGGTGGTGTAGACGACGATGGTGTTGTCGGTGATTTTCAGGTCATCGAGGGTCTTCAGCAGTTTGCCGACATCGGCGTCGTGCTCAAGCATGCCGTCGGCGTATTCGTTGCCGGGCATGCCGCTCTGGCCCTTCATCGAATCACGCACGTGGGTGAACACGTGCATGCGCGTGGTGTTCATCCAGACGAAGAACGGCTTGTCGGCCTTGGCCTGTTTCTCGATGAACGCTTGCGCGGCAGCGGTGGTTTCGTCGTCGATGGTTTCCATGCGCTTGGTGGTCAGCGCACCGGTGTCTTCGATCTTGCCGTCGGCGAAGCTGTGGATCACGCCACGCGGAGTGTTGGCCTTGACGAATTCGGCATCGTCTTTTGGCCAGTACGGACGCTCCGGTTCCTCTTCAGCGTTGAGGTGATAGAGGTTGCCGAAAAACTCGTCGAAACCGTGGTTGGTCGGCAGGTATTCATCCTTGTCGCCCAAGTGGTTCTTGCCGAATTGTCCGGTCGCGTAGCCCAGGCCCTTAAGTGCCTGGGCGATGGTGATGTCGCGTTTTTGCAGACCTACCGGTGCGCCGGGGATACCGACTTTCGACAGACCGGTACGCAGCGGCGTCTGCCCGGTGATAAACGAGGAACGACCGGCGGTGCAGCTGTTCTCCGCATAGTAGTCGGTGAACATCATGCCTTCTTTGGCGATGCGGTCGATGTTCGGCGTTTTATAACCGACCACACCCATCGAATAGGCACTGATGTTGGTCTGGCCGATGTCGTCGCCGAAGATCACCAGAATGTTGGGTTTTTCAGCCGCTGTGGCGGTTGCCGACAGCGCCATCACCGAGGTTGCCACCAGGGCGAATTTCGGTAGCCACTTGCGTATGCGAGTCATCTGACTTGCTCCTTTTGCGCGGGGGTGTCGCTTGCTGCGACTTACGTTTACTGCGGTCCTGCATGACGTTTTTTGTTATTGCACTTGCTCGGTTGCCGGTGGATCGAACGGATAGATGCGGCGCCATTCGGCCGCCATGTCCACCACCGTCCAACCCCGGGAATTTGCTTCGTCGAGGGCTTTGTCGAGTTTGCCGACCTGAGATTTGCGGTCGTATGCCCATTCACGTTTGGCATCGGTGTGATGCACCAGGCCCATGAAACGCTTGCCCGGCCCTGCGGCAGTCCACTGCAACATTTGCAGGTCACCGTCGGAGTTGCCGAAGGCGAGGATCGGTCGTTTGCCGATCACCGCGTCGATGCTTTCCGGTTTGCCGGGGCCGTCGTCGTTGTGCGCCAGTTTTGGCGTGCGCAGGATCGTGGCCTTGCCGTCCTTGTATTGGAATGCGGTGACAAACGTGGTGCCGATCACCTGTTCCGGCGGGATGCCGTAGACCTTTTCGGCGAAGGCGCGCATGAACGCGGTGTCGCCGCCGGAAACGATGTAGGTCTTGAAGTTCTGGCTGCGCAGGTAGTCGAGCATTTCCAGCATCGGCTGGAAGATCATCTCGGTGTACGGCTTGCCGGTTTTCGGGTGGCGGGCCTGACTCAGCCAGGTCTTGGCGTAATCATCGAACGCCTCGGTGGTCATGCCAGTGTGGGTGGCGCCGAAGATCTTCAGGATGCCGTCCATGCCGGCTTCGCCAAGGGCTTTGTGATCGTTTTCGATCACCGCCTTGAACGGCTGCGTGGTTTTCCATTCCGGGTGCTGCGGCGCGTTGCGCTTGATCTCGTCAAAGGCGAACAGCAGCTCGAAGTACGCCGGTTGCTCGCTCCACAGAGTGCCGTCGTTATCGAACACGGCGATGCGTTCAGCGGGTTTGACGAAGTCCTTGCTCGATTGGTCAGTGACCGCTTGAACGAACTCGATGATGCTCTTTTTCGCCGGCCCGTCGTTCCACGACGGCAACGGTTCGCTGGCCTGAGCCAACAGCGGTAAAGCCAGGCCGAACAACAGGGCCAGGCCGAAACGTTGGCGGTGCAGCATCGGGTTGATCATGGGAAATCCTTCTCGTGAACGGGGTTGAGCGGGCGCAGGGCCGGTGTGGATTTTTGCTGCTGTTGTTCGGCCTGACTGTGAAGCGTAGTCAACGATTGGCGCAGTTGGGCCAAGGTTTTTTCAGTACTCGGTTCGCGACCGTAGAGCCCGCGCATCAGCCCTTGCAGACGCGGGCCGGCATCGACCAGTTTCAAGCCGAGGCGACTGCGGCGCAGCCATAGATACAGCGCGCTCAACTGTGCGGGTCGGGCGGCAAGTTGCGGATTGATTTGTTGCCAGGCGTAGTCGGGTGATTGCAGCCACGCGGCGTGCCTTGCCTGTTTGTGTGCTTGCATCGCAAGGCGGGCACGGGTGAGCGGCGCTCGGCTCAGGTAACCGAGCGCTAGCAGTGCTACGAGAACGAACACCCACAGCAACCATTGCGTAGAGAGATGCAGGCGATTGCGGCCCAGTTGCTTCAGGTCTTCAGCGATCGAGAACACCGGTTTGTAAGCGCTGTTGGTGGCGGCGTCGAAGGTCACTGCGGGGACTTGTGCAGTACGGGATTGCCGGGTGCTTGAGTCCCACCATTGCACTTCAATGGCGGGCAGCGTGTGCGAGCCGGCGCTGTCGATGCGGTAGGTCACGCTGTCGATACGCTGACCGCCGAGGATGTCGCCGCGACCATCATCGAGGCTGGTGACTTGCGGGTTTTTCGCATAACGACTGAGGCCGGCGACATCGCTCAGCGTCGGGGTCGGCAGGGCCATGGCCAGCGCGCCGTCGGCTTGCAGGGTCAGTTGACGGGTAATGCTGTCGCCGACTTTCAACGGCGTGGCCGAGTGGGTCACGGTTTGGTTGAAGCGCACTGCGGTGGCCACCAACGGCACTTCGCCGGGTTTGAAACCGGGAGGTTGGGTGGTGCGAAATTGCAATGGCTCGGTCTGCGTGCTGATTTCAGCGCTGGCCTGAGCGGGAGTGGCTCGCACGGTCAGGGCCGGAATGTCGAAGGTACGGGCAACGTTCGGGGTGATCAGGTAGCTATAGCGCATGCCGTTGAAGGCTTGACCATCGATGGTCTGGTTGAGGTGCTGCGCCTGACTGTCCGGCGGCATGACCAGTGCGCCGTCGAGCTTGAGGTCAGGCAGGGTGGCGGCACGGGTGAACCAGGTGTCGGTAAGAACGTCGACTTGCAACTCGACCAGACCACCAACCATGGCGCCGTCAGCGGGTTGCAGGTGGGCCTGGACTTTGAGTTGGGGTTCGGCTGCAAAGGCATTGAGGCTGAGCAGGCTGACCAAGAATACAGTGCTGATTCTTGTGTTGATTGATCTGGCCCCTTCGCGAGCAGGCTCGCTCCCACAGTAGATTTGCGGGGTACATACAACCAGTGTGGGAGCGAGCCTGCTCGCGAATGCTTCAATCCGGTTCATGGCTTGGCCCCCGATTGATCCTGCAAGCTGAACTTCTGCTTGAGGAATTTCGCCGGGGAGGTCGTGAGGTTCTGCAACCACAACGCATCCGACGTCGCCTGCTCGGTTTCGACCGCTTTGCTCTGCCCCTTGCCCGGGGCCTTGTCGAATTTCACCTCGTCCGGCTTGGTCTCAGGCGCATTTTTCTCGGCGCTGTCGGTGTCTTTGAGCAATGCCTGCGCCAAGGCCAGATTGGCCGTCGCTTCGGGGAACTGCGGTTGCAGTTTCAACGCCTGCTCATAGGCAGCAATCGCTTCATCAAACTTGAAGCGGCGCACGTAAATATTGCCTAGATAGAAGTACGCCTGCGGTGTGTCCAGTCGGGCAAACGTCGCCAATGCCAAGTCGTAATCGGCAGCGTGATAGGCCGCGACGCCTTTCCAGTAAGGGTCGACAAACAGCGCAGCAGCTTGCGGCCAATGCTCATGCTCGACAGCCCAGCGCCCTTGCTGATCGCGAGTGAAAAACGCATCGGTCAACGCGTTAGCCTGCGCCGGTGCGGCCGGCCAGCCGAGTCCCACGGCAAGCGCCAGCGCCGGCATCCAATTCACACTCCAGCCTTTGCGAACGCTGAAAAGCGCCAACAGCAACAACGGCCAACACAGCCAATATCCGGCGTCTTTCCAGTGCAGTTCGCGCTGTTCGGCGCTGGCGCTCTGGAAGTGCTGTTGCGCGTGCAGTTCGACCCAGTCCAGATCATCGTCATTAAGCGTCAGGCTGCCGAGCGGCGCGTCCAGCGCCGAAGCCAGTTGCTTGAGGGCGGCCTGATCAAAACTGCCCAGCGCCGGGCGTCCATTGGCATCAGTGCGTGGCTGGCCATTGGTATCGTGAAGGATCCCGCCGTCCGCACTGCCAACCGCCAGTACCAGGACTTGCAACTGGCTGCCGCTCAGCTGTTTGTCGAGGCCTGCGAGTTGCGCGGTGTCGGCGCCGTCGGTGATCAGCAACAGGCTGCCAGGAGTCTTTTCAGCACTGAGCAGGCGTTTGGCCTGATCGATCACGGCGCCGACGTCCTTGCCCGGTTTGTCGATCAGCCCGGTGCCCAAGGCCTGGATAAAGGTGTCGAGCAGCGCCGGGTCATCGGTGGGCGGCAACACCAGATGCGCACTGCCAGCGTAAGCGATCAGCGCCGTGCGGGCGCCAGCACGGCGCTGGATCAGGTCGTGCAGCTTGTGTTTGGCCGCTTCCAGGCGTGTCGGTTGCACATCATTGGCATCCATCGACGGCGACAGATCGACGGCGACGATCAGCGGCGCACGATTTTCGAGGAAGTCCGGACGATCCTGTTCCCAGGTCGGCCCGGCCGCCGCAATGGCGCCGAGTATCAACACCGCGCACAACAGATGCACCGGACGCAGGCGGTGGTGATCCTGTGGCGTGACCAACAAGTGTGGCAGCAGGTGTTCGGCAATGTTGCCGCGCAGTCGCTGTCGCAGGTTACGGCTGTGACGCCAGATCAGCGGCAGCAGTGCGCCGAGCAGCGCTACCAGCAACCATAGCGGGCGCAGGAAATGCAAGTCGCCGAGATTGATCTCCATCTCAGGCCTCCTGCCGCTGGTGGGCGAAAGACAACCGCAGGTGCAACATCGCGCCGAGGTGATACAGCGCCAACAACACGATCGCCGCGCCCAGTGGCCAGTAGAACAACTCCCGTTGCGGTTGATGACTGAGGGTTTTCACCTGATGCGGAGTGAGGCGGTCGAGGGTGCTGTAGACCTGATCCAGCGCGGTGCGGTCTTCGGCGCGGAAGAACTGGCCCCCGTAGTTTTGGCGATTTGCTCAAGGCCCGGCAGATTGACCTTGGCTTCGCCGGAAGCGCTCGGATCGCCAATGCCGATGGTGTGAATCACCACGCTTTTGTTGGCCGCCATTTGCGCGGCGTGATCCGGGGTGATCGCGCTGCTGGTGTCGTTGCCGTCGGTGAGCAGGATCAGCACTTTTTCCTGTTCGTGGGCCTGATCGAGCAGCTTCAGACTCAGGCCGATGGCGTCGCCGATGGCGGTATTGGGGCCGGCCATACCGATGCCGGTGTCAGCCAACAACAGCGAGAGGCTCGCGTGATCGAGGGTCAGCGGTGCCTGCGGATAAGCGCCACTGCCGAACACGATCAGGCCGAGACGATCATCCTTGCGCTTATCGATGAAGCCTTGCACGACCTCTTTTACCGCTGCCAGACGATTGATTTTCTGGCCGCTGGCGTTGGTGAAATCTTCGGTTTCCATCGATTGCGAGATATCGATGGCGAGCATCAGGTCGCGCACCGGTTGCTGGCGTTCGATGGGTTTTTCGACGAACACCGGGCGCGCCGCAGCCAGCAGAATCAGTG
Source organism: Pseudomonas sp. TH15 (assembly GCF_016651105.1). Lineage (GTDB taxonomy): Bacteria > Pseudomonadota > Gammaproteobacteria > Pseudomonadales > Pseudomonadaceae > Aquipseudomonas. Next base: position 4,535,608 of record NZ_JAEKEL010000001.1, on the reverse strand, counting down.
CCCAGACCAAAAGATTAAGCAGCACTTGCCAGGCATTGCGGCGAGTGCCGGCGTTGGCCGGTGCTTCACCGACCGCGCGACTCATGGCGCCGAAAAACGGCACGCGCACGGCACTGCGAGCTTCGTTGTAAGCGGGCAGGTAGTGGTAAGCCAGCCAGGGCAATGGCAGCAGGAGCAACAGCCATGGGTAATCAAGCTGCCACATGATGATGCTCCACCCAGTATTGGCAGGTGTCGAACAGCGCCAGGCGTTGCTCGGCGGGGAGGGCGCGCAAGGAGTCGTCGGCGGCGTAGGCCAACTGGGCGAGTTGCTCGCTGAAGTCCGCCGGGAGCGGCTTCTTGCTATACCGCTGTAAAAAGTCTTGCCAATCCAGTCCCCCCAACGCCGCCGCCCCCTGTGGGAGCGGGCTTGCTCGCGAAGGCGGTGTGTCAGTCAACATCGATGTTGAATGTGCCGGCCTCTTCGCGAGCAGGCTCGCTCCCACATTGATCGGGTTCCAGCTCGGGGATTGTGTGGGCATCGAGAGGGCCACGCGTTTCAGTAGCTCTGGCAGCTCGCGCAATGCGCTGAGGTCATCACTGCGATCACGCAGTTGCGCCAACCGGGCCAGGCCTTCGCGGCGATACTGATCGCGGCGCCATTGCAAATGGCGGCGTACGCAGACAACCAGCGCCAACAAGATCAAAACCGCGAGCAACACCCACCAGCCCCACGTCTGTGGCGCATAGCTCACAGGCGCTGGCAAGCCCAGCTCCTTGAGCTGATCGATGCTCGGGATATTGGTATTCATCGCCGCGGGCCGGCGGTTTTGCCAAGTTCGGCACGCAATTGTGCATGCGCCTCTTCGGCAGTGCTGAACATCAGCAACGGCACCTGACTACGCCGCAGCAGGGTGGCGACGTCCTTGAGTCGGCCGCCAAGGTAATCGCCCAACGGCTGATGCACGCTGCGTTTTTCAACCGCCAGTTCTACCTGCAATTGCCCTTGAGTCACCAGTAACCGGCCATTGCTCGGCAGTTTCAACGCCAGCGGATCATAGACTTGCAGAGCGATCACATCGTTGTGCGCGCGCAGTTGCCGCATCAATTGCAAGGTGCGCTCTGCGGCGCCGGCAAAGTCGCTGACGATGCAGATCAGATGATCATGGCCGGCCAATGCCAGGCAGCGCTGCAAGGCCTTATCCAGCTGATCTTCGTCTTCGGCATCGGGGTTGGCGGCGTTCAGCGCTTGATTCTGTTCGGCGATGCGGCTGAGCAACGCCTCAACCCGCTTGCGGCTGCGCAATGGCGCGACGCTGTCGATGCGTTGATCATTGAACACCAGGCCCCCCACCCGGTCACCGGCGTTGAACACCATCCACGCCGCCAGTGCGCCCAACTCGGCGGCAAGTGCGGACTTGAAGCTGCGTTGCGAGCCAAAAACATCGACATGCGTTGATCAACCACAATCAGCGCCGGGCGATCGCGCTCTTCGGTGAAGGTGCGCACCACCGGTTTGCCGGTGCGCAGCGAGGCGCGCCAGTCGAGGTGACGCAGATCGTCGCCCGGCTGATAACGGCGTAGCTCATCGAAGTTCAGACCACGGCCACGCAGGCGCGAGGCATGGTTGCCGGCGAGGATGCTGCCCTGCGGTTGGCGGGCGAGAAAGCTCAGGTCACGGGCCTTGAACTCCAGCGCCATCAATTGCGCGAGAGAGACGTAAACCAGGCCATCCGTGCTGTTCATATGCAACCTCAGGCCGGAATCGCCACTTTGTCGAGAATCCGGTCGAGCACCTGGTCGGCCGTCACGCCATCAGCCACCGCGTCATAGCTCAATTGCAGGCGATGCCGCAGTACCGGATGCACCACGGCGCGGACGTTGTCCGGCGAAACAAAATCCTGACCCTGCAACCACGCATCGGCGCGCGCGCAGCGATCCAGACCGATGCCGCCCCGCGGACTCGCGCCAATGCTGATCCAGCGGCCAAGGTCTTCGTCGTAATCGGCGGGGTGGCGGGTGGCGTTGATCAGGTCGATCAGATAGGTGTCGATGGCCGGCGATACATGCACCGCACTGACTTCCTTGCGCGCAGCGAAAATCACCTCCTGCGACAGGCTGAAACCCTTGGTTGGCGCGGTGTTGGCGCCTTGGGCGAACTCCTCGGCGCGCAACAATCGCAGGACCTGGCCTTCGTTGTCGGCGCTCGGATAATCGAGCAGGACTTTCATCAGGAAGCGGTCCATCTGCGCTTCCGGCAACGGATAAGTACCTTCCTGCTCGATCGGGTTTTGCGTGGCGACGACGATGAACAGTTCCGGCAGCGGATGACTGTTGCCAGCCACGGTGATCTGCCGCTCTTCCATGGCTTCGAGCAGCGCTGCCTGCACTTTTGCGGGCGCTCGGTTGATCTCGTCGGCGAGGATCAGGTTGCCGAACAGCGGGCCCTGCTGGAAGCGGATTTCGTTCTGGCCCGCAACCTGATGCAGGACCTCGGCACCGGTTATGTCCGAGGGCAAAAGATCCGGCGTGAACTGGATGCGACTCATCTTCGCGTCGAGGTGTTTGGCCAATGCCTTGACCGTGCGAGTCTTGGCCAACCCCGGCAGGCTCTCCAGCAGCAAATGCCCGTTGGCCAGCAGGCCGAGGAGGATCTGCCGGATCACCTGATCCTGGCCGAGCACCGATTCGGCAATGCTTGCTTGCAGGGCATTAAGGTCGCTGAGTGCTGTCATGGCGTGTGCTTCCTTCTCAAAACATGAACGTCGGAATGACCGGAATGAACGACAGCCGGAAATTCCAGCGGCTACTGATCAGGTCGTCAGGGTGGATCGCCGAGTACTGGATTTCGCCGGAGATGCGCACCGGTAATTTGCCGAAGTTGAAAATCCGCCCGGCACCAATGCCGATCGGGAAGGTGACCTTGTTGCCGCCGTCGGCTTTCCAGTTGACGGTGACGTTGGGCGTCATACCGATCCGCCATTGTTCCGGCCCTGGAATCGCCCGTTGAATGAAGTACTGCACGTTGGTCAGGCTGACGTCCTTGCGTTTGCTGTCGCCGCCGACGGACCACCAGTGCTGCGGAAACACGCCGAGCGTCCAGTCCGGGCCGAGGTAAGCGGCGACGAACGCCGGGCCCAGCGAATATTTGCCGGTGCCGAGCACGTCTTCTTCAGCGGTGGGAAACATCGCCGTCGGGCCGACGCCCCAGACCAGTTTGCCGCCGCCGTCGAAGCGGATCGGCTCCTTGGGCGAGAACACGCCGACATAGGCCAGATCGCCGAAACCGCTGGTGCGGTCGAACGGATCCTGAATAACCGAGGCGAAGTCGCCGCGATCGTGCAGCAACTCGTTCGGGCCCATGCCGATCAGATTGCCGGCCTTGCGGTTGACCGGGGCGCTGACGTAGCTGATCGGCAAGCGGTTGATCAGGTTCCAGTCTTCCCCGAGGGAGATCGGGAAGGTCGGCATGAAACTGTACTTGCCGAGCATCCGTGTGCCGTTGCTGTTCGGGCCTTTGAGCGCGGTGTAGTCGTATTGGTTGAACAGCAGCACGAGGTTGCCGACCGGGTTGTCCATCAACTTGGCGATCTGTTCGGTGGATGGGTCGCAACCGGCAGCCACTACTTTTTTCAGGTCGATGTCGAAGTCTTGTTGCAGGCGGTGGCAGGTTTCGGGGTCGCCCTTGGCAGTGCCCGGCGTCGGTGGGGTGCCAAGGGTCGGCAAGTCGCCCGCCGCGCAGGCGAGGCCACTGAACAACGCACTGCATAAGGTCAAACAACGAGAAATGGCCATCCCTGGCTCCTTCTAGAAAAACGCCAGGGTCATGTTGACGCTGATGCCATTGCCTTCGGGGCGGTTCTTGGTGTCGAACTCCGGCACCCAGCGCGCGCTGATGTTGGCCTGGGCGTCGGCGAACTTCCCGGCCCAACCGATCATCGGTCCGGCACCGACTGAGCGCCCGCGGAAGCCATTCAAGGCATCGGCAGTATCGCCTTTGTCATCGCTGATCTGCTGAATGTAACCGGCGGCCAGCCCGGCGCTCCAGCCATTACCGAAACCGTGGGTCCACAGCGCATCAAGCGTGAAAATATTGCCGTTGCGATAGTCCGTGGCGTCGTTCTCGGTGTAGAACTCAAGCCCGCTCGACAGGGTGAACTCGCCACCCTTGCCATCCAGATGAGTGAAGGCCACGGTTGGCATGAACGTGTAATTGTTCTGCCCGGAGTTAGCCAGGCGATTTTCGTTGTAGGCCCCGGCCGGTACGTAGATCGGCAGGGAGAACGCGATGTGGTTCAGCGCATCGAAGTGATAACCGGCGGCAATCGGCGTGATCAGCGGATCGGCGAACTGGGTACCGGAATCGCTGGTGCCAAGGGTGCGTCCACGCGGGCCGGTGACAGCGGCGTCGATGTCGGTGTATTGCACCGGAATACCAATGGCTGAAGCGAAGTTCCACGGGCCTTTGCCGGTGTCCCAGATGTGCGTCAGGTTGGTCATGGTGTAGGAGACTTTCATGTCGATGCCGGCACTGACTTCACCGGAAATCGGCGCGCCACGACTGCCCTTCAGCGAACCGTCGTACCAGATGCTGGTGACTGAAACCACCCAGCCCGGTTCCGGTGGTATCACCCCCGCATTGGAATACACCTGTTGCCCGGTAATGGGCCTACCCACTCCGCCTTCGGTGGCGTACAGCAGCGGACTGCCGAGCATGCACAGCGCCAGTATCGGGCGCACAACGTTAGGCTTGACCATCACAGACTCCGCTTATTGTTGGGTATTGACCGGGTTGAGCAACGGCATCTTCCACTCGCCGCTGCGCCCACCGAGTCTGGTGAGCGACGTCTGCGCAGGCGGCTCGCCTTGCATGGCGATCGTGCCGATGCGCGCATCGAGATCCTGAGCGCCGACGCCGCAACTGGCGAACAGGGTCATCAGGCTGAAAGCGGCCGCGCGAAGAGCGATATGCATGAAATATCCTTATTTACCGAAGGTGACGTTGATACCGGCGAACAGGGTGAATTGCGGCAGTCCCTCGCCTTTGCGTTCGACCGTCCATTGCGGCTCGACAAAGGCGTTGAGAATGTTGCTGCCGGATTTCCACACCTTGCCTGCGCCGAGGCCGATCGGGATGTAGTGGGTGTCGTTTTTCAGATCGAACGTCCAGGTGCCGGTGGACCGCAGGTACCAGCCTTTTTCCAGGTTATGCATGATGAAGGGCTGCATCGTCGCGGTTTCGACGTGGGCGCGGTCACGGTCACCGGCGAACGAACTCTGGTACTGAACCAGCGCACCCAATAGGCCGCGGGGTGACGAATCGATGGCGACGGCGGCCAGGCCGGCCTGCCACTTGCCGGTGCCCAACTCATCTTGCTCGGCGGTGGGCGCGGTGATCTGCGGGCCGATGCCCAACTGGATGCCGTCGGTCTTGAGCAGGAAAATATCGAACAGGTTCAGGTCGCCGATACCGGTGCTGTAACCGTTATGCGGGTCGGGGCGGGTGCTGATCGGCAGAGTCGCGCGCAGCAATTGCGGCACGCCGATGAAATCGTTGGGCGCTACCGGCAGGGTGCCACGCAGCAATGCGTCATTGGTATGAACATTGGTGTCGTAGAGCCTGGGCGTGTAGTAATCCTGCAGGTTGGCGCCGGGCGCCAGGCTCAGCGGGTTGTTACTCTTGTTGGCTTCCTCTGCGTTATCCGCCCAGGCACAACCTACGGGCGTCAGCGAACTCGCCAACAGCAAGGCGCAGCATCCCCATTGATTCAAAACCATTCCCCGATTCCCTGGTGGCTGATTGGATAACTCGGCACTTGGCGGCCGTTGACGGCGTAATCCCTTTCTTATCAACCCTGTAGGACACGTCTGAATGACGCTAGCAGCAAATTCGGAGTTAGCCAGTCGAATGGATTAATTCTTTGGTTTTGTGTGCGAGTTCACAGGTTGATCGTGTGTAAGGGTCTTCGCAGCGTTACGCGCGTGACGAGTCGGGGCAACTCGCCACGCGCGGGGGTGCAATTAAAGTCGTCCAGCGTGCAGATCCAGCCATTCATAGACGGCATTGATGCGCACGCCGACGAATGCGTTAGCTTTACGCTCCAATTCGATGAGGATCGCTGCCGCGCAGGTTGGGTAGAAACCGTTGCTGTGGGGAATGTAGTCAAAGCATCCCTGGATCAGACCACCGCTCATGCCGGCAGGATCAGGCGCCTGAAGAGGTTGCGCGTTATCGTCAAAATTTCTGGTTTTCGAGAAGTCCAATGTCAAATGATATTTCGGGTCGAACCGAGGGTGAGGGAACACCTTGGTGCCGGCGTCATTGGAGCTGTAAACAAAGCCCTCCGGGATAAACATGCGATTTTGCCGGGCGGCTTTCTTTGCCAGTTGCGTGTTTTTCGCACTTGGAAATCCGATGAGTTGATAAAACTTGATCCGCTCGGCGTTCTCAGAGGTTTCAATCAGATCGGGTTGAATGAAGTTGATGTCGCCATTGCATTCATCCACAACCTCATCAGGTACGACCATCGCGCCGATGTCAAAAGGGTCCTTGCTCCGGCTACCCTGCGTGGCACTGGTATTGGAGACCATGGATTTGATGTACGGCAGCTTGAACAGCTTGTGGGCGGCGTACAAAAAAACCGGATCCTCACCTTCCAGGTCTTCGAAAACGTGAGCTGCGCTGACAATGAGCAATTTGCCGTTATGAAAGAAAAACGTCCCGGAACCAATGGGATCGTAGGCATCACCTTTTTTGCTCATGAACATTACTACGGATTTTCTAAGCATGTTTTACAACCACCTTATCCTTAAGCAGCGATTCGCCCGATCGATGAGCGATGTGCCAGTTTAAGGCAGCGCAGGCAGGTGGCAAAGCGACCTCGGGCTGTCACGCACCGCTTAAAGGCGAGCAACCAGCCTGAGGAAATTAGAGGGAGGGCTGCGGCTTCACGGCTTTTTCTTGGCTTGTTCACGTATGCGCGCTTCCTGCTCACGCGCTTGCGGGGTGAATTCGGCGCCAAAATCTTCGGCGGAGAATATCTGGCGGATTTCAATTTCGGACTCAGTGCCAGGCATTGGGTTGGGGCAGCGTTTGACCCATTCGATGGCTTCTTCTTTCGATTTCACTTCCCAGATCCAATAGCCGGCGACCAACTCCTTGGTCTCTATAAAGGGGCCGTCGATGACTGTGCGCTTTTCGCCGGAGAAGCGAACACGGGCGCCTTTGCTGCTTGGATGGAGGCCATCGCAATCGACCAGAATGCCGGCCTTGGCCAGTTCTTCGTTGAAATTGCCCATTTCGGTAATCAATTGTTCGCTAGGCATGATGCCGGCTTCGGAATCGGCGCTTGCTTTGACAAAGATCATGAATCGCATGGCGGTTACTCCAGAGAGTGTGAGGGATTCATTGCTTAGTCGAATGAGCAGGTCAGGAATCGACAGCCTCTAAAATAAACGACGCGGATCCGGTATCTCCGAAGATCCCTGTGGGAGCGGGCTTGCTCGCGAAGACGGCAGCACATCCAACAGTGATGTGACTGACAGACCGCTTTCGCGAGCAAGCCCGCTCCCACAGGTGATCGGGTTGTATGCAATTTCACGGCAAGAGCATGACAATTTCGGTTCAGGCATAGGTCGTCGGACAATTTCGTGGTTAACTTCGGCCTCTTCAGATTTTCAACAACACTTCCAGAAGGACTCCGTTCATGGCTCAAGTCACTCTTAAAGGCAACCCGGTTCAAGTCAACGGCCAACTGCCACAAGCCGGTTCCAAGGCACCAGCCTTTTCCCTGGTTGCCGGCAATCTGTCCGACGTGACCCTGGCGAGCTTCGCCGGCAAGCGCAAAGTGCTGAACATCTTCCCAAGCGTCGACACCCCGACCTGCGCGACTTCGGTTCGCAAGTTCAACGCCCAGGCAAATGATGTCGCCAACACCGTCGTGCTGTGCATCTCTGCTGACCTGCCGTTCGCCCAGGCACGCTTCTGCGGCGCTGAAGGCCTGGAAAACGTTCAGAACCTGTCGACCCTGCGTGGCGCCGAGTTCATCGAAAACTACGGCGTGGCCATTGCTGACGGCCCACTCAAAGGCCTGACCGCCCGTGCCGTCGTGGTACTGGACGAAAACGACAACGTGCTGCACAGCGAACTCGTTAAAGAAATTGCAGAAGAGCCTAACTACGAAGCGGCACTCGCTGTTCTGAAGTAACCGGCTTTACAATTGTTAACGGCCTGGCACTCGCCAGGCCGTTTTCATTTGTGTTTCAGTCCCTTGGACAAACATCCTGTTACGTAAGCCAAAGGTAAATAGCCGGTAAAGCCGCTTTGCTTAATGCTCGCCAGTGCTTATCGTTCAGCCTCCCGTAGAAGAAGCCCCCGCGCCCATGGTTGATCATTCAATGCAATCCTCCTCCCGTAGTCCCCGTCGCTGGCTGTTCGGCCTGCTTGTCCTGTTGATCGTCGCGGGTGTGTGCTGGAAATTCTGGCCTGCCGGCACTGATCACAAAGCGGGCGAAAAGCCGAGAGCCGCCGCAGGGCATACAGGCAAGGCTGGAGGGATGCGTCCGGGGTTTGGCGGGGCGAGCGGCCCGATTCCGGTGCGCGTGGCGCCGGCGGTCAAGGGTGATTTCCCGCTGTACTACAAGGCGCTGGGCACGGTCACGGCGCTCAACACCATCAATGTGCGCAGCCGGGTGGCCGGAGAGTTGATGAAGGTTGCGTTCGAGGAAGGGCAGATGGTCAAGGCCGGCGACTTGTTGGCCGAGATCGACCCGCGTCCTTACCAGAATGCTTTGCTCCAGGCTGAAGGCACTTTGCTACAGAATCAGGCGCAACTGAAAAACGCCCAGGTCGATGTCGAGCGTTATCGCGGTCTGTTTAAAGAAGACAGTATCGCCAAGCAGACCCTGGACACCGCCGAAGCGCTGGTCGGCCAATACCTGGGCACGGTCAAGACCAACCAGGCAGCGGTTAACGACGCCAAGCTCAATCTCGAATTCACCAAAATCCGCGCACCGATCACCGGGCGTGTCGGCTTGCGTCAACTGGACGTTGGCAACCTTGTCGCCGCCAATGACACCACCGCACTGGCCATCATCACCCAGACCCAACCGATCAGCGTGGTTTTCACCCTGCCGGAAAACAGCCTCGACACCGTACTGGCCCGCTACCACACCGGTGCCAAACTGCCGGTGGAAGCCTGGGACCGTGGCGATATGAAATTGCAGGCCAGCGGCGTGTTGCAGAGCCTCGACAACCAAATCGACGTCACCACTGGCACCCTGAAATTCAAGGCGCGCTACGAGAACCGCGATCAAGCGTTGTTCCCCAACCAGTTCGTCAACGTCCACCTGTTGGCCGACACCCTCAAAGACGTGACGCTCGCACCGTCGGCGGCGATTCAGTTCGGTACCAACGGCACCTTCGTCTATGCCATGGATGGGGACAAGAAGGTCACGATCCGTCAGTTGAAAGTCGGCCCGAGTGACGGCAACAACACCGTCATCACCGAGGGTCTGGCCGTCGGTGATCGCGTGGTCCTGGAAGGCACCGACCGCCTGAAGGAAGGCAGCGAAGTGGAAGTGGTCAATGACACCCAGGATGTACCGACCACCCCGACCGAACACCTGCAAGGCAAATCGGCGGCCAAGACCCCTGACGCGACCGCCAACGACAAGGCGAAGAAGGGCGCATGAACATCTCGCGGCTGTTCATCCTTCGCCCGGTCGCCACGACCCTGAGCATGCTGGCCATTATTCTGGCCGGCATCATCGCTTATCGTTTGTTGCCAGTGTCGGCATTGCCCCAGGTCGACTACCCGACCATCCGCGTCATGACGCTCTACCCCGGCGCCAGCCCGGATGTGATGACCAGTGCGGTGACCGCGCCGCTTGAGCGTCAGTTCGGGCAAATGCCCGGCCTGACCCAAATGGCGTCCACCAGTTCGGGCGGCGCTTCGGTGCTGACCCTGCGTTTCAGCCTCGACATCAACATGGACGTCGCCGAGCAACAGGTGCAGGCCGCGATCAATGCCGCGACCAACTTGCTGCCCAAGGACCTGCCGGCACCGCCGGTCTACAACAAGGTCAACCCGGCGGACACCCCGGTGCTGACCCTGGCCATCACCTCCAAGACCATGCTGTTGCCCAAACTCAATGATTTGGTCGATACGCGCATGGCGCAGAAAATCGCCCAGATCAGCGGCGTCGGCATGGTCAGCATCGCCGGCGGCCAGCGTCAGGCGGTGCGGATCAAGGTCAACCCCGAGGCCCTGGCGGCCAATGGCTTGAACCTGTCGGACGTGCGCACCTTGGTCGGCGCGTCCAACGTCAACCAGCCCAAAGGCAACTTCGACGGCCCGACCCGGGTGTCGATGCTCGACGCAAACGATCAACTGACGTCGCCCAAGGATTACGCCAACCTGATCCTTGCTTACGCCAATGGCGCGCCGTTGCGGCTCAAGGACGTGGCGGAAATCGTCGACGGCGCTGAAAACGAACGACTGGCGGCATGGGCCAACGAAAACCAGGCCGTGTTGCTGAACATCCAGCGCCAGCCCGGTGCCAACGTTATTGAGGTGGTCGACCGGATCAAGGCCTTGCTGCCGAGCATTACCGACAACCTGCCGGCCGGCTTGCAAGTCACCGTTCTGACCGACCGTACCCAGACCATCCGCGCCTCCGTTACCGACGTACAACACGAACTGCTGATCGCCATCGCATTGGTCGTCATGGTGACGTTCCTGTTCCTGCGCCGGGCCAGCGCGACGATCATTCCTTCGGTCGCCGTGCCGCTGTCGTTGATCGGTACGTTTGGCGTGATGTACCTCGCGGGTTTCTCGGTCAACAACCTGACCTTGATGGCCCTGACCATCGCCACCGGTTTCGTGGTGGACGATGCGATCGTCATGCTGGAGAACATTTCCCGATTTATCGAAGAGGGCGACAGCCCGCTGAATGCGGCGCTCAAGGGCGCCAAGCAGATCGGCTTCACCCTGGTTTCCCTGACCCTGTCGCTGATTGCGGTACTGATCCCGCTGCTGTTTATGGCTGACGTGGTGGGGCGTCTGTTCCGGGAATTCGCCATCACCCTGGCGGTGGCGATCCTGATTTCGCTTGTCGTGTCGCTGACCCTGACGCCGATGATGTGCGCGCGGCTGCTCAAACGTGAGCCCAAGGAAGAAGAGCAGGGCCGTTTCTACCGGGCCAGCGGCGCAACCATCGACTGGATGATCGCTGCTTACGGGCGCAAGTTGCAGTGGGTGCTCAAGCACCAGCCGCTGACCTTGATGGTGGCCATCGCCACCCTGGGCCTGACCGTATTCCTTTACATGATCGTGCCCAAAGGCTTCTTCCCGGTCCAGGACACCGGGGTGATCCAGGGCATTTCCGAGGCGCCGCAGTCGATTTCCTTTGCCGCGATGAGCGAACGTCAGCAAGAGCTGGCCAAAGTGATCCTCGCCGACCCGGCAGTGGAAAGCCTGTCGTCCTACATTGGTGTGGACGGGGACAACTCGACGCTCAACAGCGGTCGCATGTTGATCAACCTCAAACCCCACAGTGCGCGGGACCTTAGCGCCACGAAAATCATTGCTCGCCTGCAACCGGAAGTGGACAAGCTGATCGGCATTCGCCTGTTCATGCAGCCGGTGCAGGACCTGACCATTGAAGACCGGGTCAGCCGTACGCAGTACCAGTTCAGCATGTCGTCCCCGGACGCCGAATTGCTCAGCCTGTGGAGCGGACGCCTGGTGGAAGCCCTGGCCCATCGGCCGGAGCTGACCGACGTCGCCAGCGATTTGCAGGACAAGGGCTTGCAGGTGTACCTGGTGATCGACCGCGATGCGGCGTCCCGGGTCGGGGTGTCGGTGCAAAACATCACCGATGCGCTGTACGACGCTTTCGGCCAGCGGCAGATTTCGACCATCTACACCCAGGCCAGCCAGTACCGCGTGGTGCTGCAATCGCAGTCTGGCGAGAAAATCGGCCCGGACGCGCTGAACCAGATTCACGTCAAGACCACTTCGGGTGGCCAGGTGCGCCTGTCCAGCCTGGCGCATGTCGAGCAACGTCAGACGCAATTGGCGATCACTCACATCGGCCAGTTCCCGGCGGTGATGATGTCGTTCAACCTGGCCCCCGGCGTGGCGCTGGGGCATGCGGTGGAGATCATCGATCAGGTGCAGAAGGACATCGGCATGCCGATCGGCGTGCAGACCCAGTTCCAGGGCGCGGCCGAAGCATTCCAGGCGTCGCTGTCGAGCACCTTGCTGCTGATCCTGGCGGCGGTGGTGACCATGTACATCGTGCTCGGCGTGCTGTACGAAAGTTACATTCACCCGATTACCATCCTCTCGACCTTGCCCTCGGCGGCGGTCGGCGCCTTGCTGGCGTTGCTGCTGACCGGCAATGACCTGGGGATGATCGCGATCATCGGCATCATCCTGCTGATCGGTATCGTGAAGAAGAACGCGATCATGATGATCGACTTTGCCCTCGACGCTGAGCGCAATCAGGGCATGGCGCCGGAGCAGGCGATTTACCAGGCGGCACTGCTGCGTTTCCGGCCGATTCTGATGACTACCCTGGCCGCATTGTTCGGCGCGGTGCCGTTGATGCTGGCCACCGGTTCCGGTGCAGAGCTGCGTCAGCCGTTGGGTCTGGTGATGGTCGGTGGTTTGCTGGTGAGCCAAGTGCTGACGCTGTTCACCACCCCGGTGATCTACCTGTATTTCGACCGTCTCGGTCGGCGCTGGGGCCATAAGTCTGCAGCCGTGGACGCGGTAGAACAGCCATGAACCTGTCCGGACCTTTCATCAAGCGCCCGGTCGCGACCATGTTGCTGAGCCTGGCGATCATGCTGCTGGGCGGTGTCAGTTTCGGCCTGTTGCCGGTGGCGCCGTTGCCGCAGATGGACTTCCCGGTGATCGTGGTTCAGGCCAGTCTGGCGGGTGCGAGCCCGGAAGTGATGGCGTCGACCGTGGCCACGCCGCTTGAGCGTTCCTTCGGCTCCATCGCCGGGGTAAACACCATGAGCAGCCGTTCCAGCCAGGGCTCGACCCGGGTGATTTTGCAGTTCGACATGGACCGCGACATCAACGGCGCGGCGCGGGAAGTGCAAGCGGCGATCAACGCCTCGCGCAACCTGCTGCCGAGCGGGATGCGCAGCATGCCGACCTACAAGAAGGTCAACCCCTCGCAAGCACCGATCATGGTGTTGTCGCTGACCTCGGACGTGTTGGAGAAAGGTCAGCTCTACGACCTGGCCTCGACCATTCTGTCCCAGAGCTTGTCCCAGGTGCAGGGCGTAGGTGAAGTGCAGATCGGCGGCAGCTCCTTGCCAGCGGTGCGCATTGAGCTCGAACCCCAGGCGCTGAACCAGTACGGCGTGGCGCTGGACGATGTGCGCAATACCATCGCCAACGCCAACGTGCGCCGCCCGAAAGGCTCGGTCGAAGATGACCAGCGTTTGTGGCAGGTCCAGGCCAACGATCAACTGGAAAAGGCCAAGGATTACGAATCGCTGATCATCCACTACAACAACGGCGCGGCCCTGCGCCTGAAGGATGTGGCCAAGGTCAGCGATGGCGTCGAGGACCGCTACAACAGCGGCTTCTTCAACAATGATGCGGCGGTGCTGCTGGTGATCAACCGCCAGGCCGGCGCCAACATCATCGAGACGGTCAACGAGATCAAGGCGCAGTTGCCGGCGTTACAGGCGGTGTTGCCGGCCAGCGTCAAACTGAACCTGGCGATGGACCGGTCGCCGGTGATCAAGGCAACGTTGCACGAAGCGGAAATGACCCTGCTGATCGCCGTGGCGCTGGTGATTCTGGTGGTGTACCTGTTTCTCGGTAACTTCCGTGCCTCGCTGATTCCGACGCTGGCGGTGCCGGTGTCGCTGGTCGGCACTTTTGCGGTGATGTACCTGTACGGATTTTCCCTGAACAACCTGTCGCTGATGGCGCTGATCCTGGCTACCGGGCTGGTGGTGGATGATGCCATCGTGGTGCTGGAGAACATTTCCCGGCACATCGACGAAGGCGTCAAACCGATGCAGGCCGCGTACCTCGGCGCCCAGGAAGTCGGCTTCACCTTGTTGTCGATGAACGTCTCGCTGGTGGCGGTGTTCCTGTCGATCCTGTTTATGGGCGGGATCATCGAAAGCCTGTTTCGCGAATTTTCCATTACCCTGGCGGCGTCCATCGTGGTGTCGCTGATCGTGTCGTTGACCCTGACGCCAATGCTCTGCGCGCGTTGGCTCAAGCCGCACACACCGGGTCAGGAAAACCGTCTGCAACGCTGGAGCCAGCGCGTCAATGAATGGCTGGTCGCCAAATACGCCACCAGCCTCGACTGGGTGCTGCGTCACCGGCGCCTGACATTGCTCAGCCTGCTCATCACCGTGGGTGTCAACGTCGCGTTGTACGTAGTGGTGCCGAAAACCTTCATGCCGCAACAGGACACCGGTCAACTGATCGGATTCGTCCGTGGCGACGACGGGCTGTCGTTCAGCGTGATGCAGCCGAAGATGGAGACCTTCCGACGCGCCGTGCTCAAGGACGATGCGGTGCAAAGCGTGGCCGGTTTCATCGGCGGCACCAACGGCACGAATAACGCCTTCATGCTGGTGCGCTTGAAGCCGATCAAGGAGCGCAATATTTCCGCGCAAAAGGTGATCGAACGTCTGCGCAAGGAAATGCCCAAGGTCGCCGGCGCTCAGCTGATGCTGATGGCTGACCAGGACCTGCAATTTGGTGGCGGTCGTGAACAGACCACCTCGCAGTATTCCTACATCATTCAAAGTGCCGACCTCGGCTCGTTGCGCGAGTGGTACCCGAAAGTCGTCACCGCGCTGCGGGCCTTGCCGGAGTTGACGGCGATTGACGCCCGCGAAGGTCGTGGCGCGCAACAGGTGACGCTGATTGTCGACCGCGACCAGGCCAAACGCCTGGGAGTCGACATGGACATGGTCACGGCGGTATTGAACAACGCCTATGCCCAGCGACAGATTTCGACAATCTACGACAGCCTCAACCAGTATCAGGTAGTGATGGAGGTCAATCCGATATACGCCCAGGATCCGATCACCCTCAAGCAAGTCCAAGTGATCACTTCCACCGGCGCGCGCATTCCCCTGTCGACCATCGCTCACTACGAAAATAGCCTGGAAGACGACCGGGTCAGCCACGAAGGCCAGTTCGCTTCCGAAAGCATCTCCTTCGACATGGCCGAAGGCGTGACAGTGGAGCAGGGCACCGCGGCTATCGAGCGGGCGATTGCCAAGCTCGGCATGCCGGAAGACGTGATCGTGAAAATGGCCGGGACCGCCGACGCTTTCGCCGCCACCCAGAAGACCCAGCCATTCATGATTCTCGGCGCGCTGGTGGCGGTGTATCTGGTGTTGGGCGTGCTGTATGAAAGTTACATTCACCCGCTGACGATTCTGTCGACGCTGCCGTCGGCTGGGGTCGGTGCGTTGCTGTCGATCTATGCGTTGGGCGGGGAGTTCAGCCTGATCTCGTTGTTGGGGCTGTTCCTGTTGATCGGGGTGGTGAAGAAAAACGCCATTCTGATGATCGACCTCGCGTTGCAACTGGAGCGGCATCAGGGCATGAGTCCGCTGGATTCGATTCGCAGCGCCTGCCTGCAACGTCTGCGGCCCATTCTGATGACCACCCTGGCGGCGATCCTCGGTGCACTGCCGTTGCTGCTCAGCCGTGCCGAAGGCGCGGAAATGCGTCAGCCGCTGGGCCTGACTATCATCGGCGGGCTGATTTTCAGCCAGGTGCTGACGCTTTACACCACCCCGGTGGTTTACCTCTATCTCGACAAACTGCGCCATGGTTTCAACAAATGGCGTGGGGTACGTACCGATGCAGCTCTGGAAACTCCGCTATGACTGACCGTTCGCTTATCACTCTGGCTGCACCAATCGCCATGGCCCGTGGCTCGCGTTTGTTGAGCCTGGCACTGTGTGTGGCTATGCTCAGCGCTTGCGCCGTCGGCCCGGACTACCAGCGCCCACCAACCGCGGAACCGGCGCAGTACAAGCAAGCCGAGGGCTGGCGTCAGGCCAATCCCAGCGATTCCCTGGCCCGTGGCGCCTGGTGGGAGTTGTACGGCGATCAGCAGCTCAACGGCCTGATCGAGAAACTCAACAACTCCAACCAGACCGTCGCCCAGGCCGAAGCCCGGTATCGGCAGTCCCAGGCCTTGGTCAGCACTGCCCGTGCCGCGTTTTACCCAACGGTTGACTTGAGCGCGGGCAAAACCCGCTCCAGTCAGGGCGCCGGCAGCAGCAGTTCCAGCCTGAGCAGTTCCGCCAGCGGTATTCGCGACACCTACAACGCTCAGTTGGGCGTCAGTTGGGAAGCGGACGTCTGGGGCAAACTGCGTCGCGGGCTGGAGGCCAACGAGGCCACGGCCGAAGCAAGCTTCGCCGACCTCGCGGCCATGCGCCTGAGCCAGCAGTCGGAGCTGGTGCAGAACTATTTGCAGTTACGGGTGATCGATCAGCAAAAGCGCCTTCTGGAATCAACAGTCACGGCGTACGAGCGTTCGCTGCAAATGACCCAGAACCAGTACCGCGCCGGCGTGTCCGGGCGTGATGCGGTGGCCCAGGCCCAGACTCAGCTCAAAACCACCCAGGCCAACCTGGTGGACCTGATCTGGCAACGTGCCCAGTTCGAAAACGCCATCGCCGTACTGATCGGCCAGGCGCCGGCCGAGTTCAATCTGGCGGAAACCGAGGACATCCCGAAACTGCCGCAGATTCCCCTGAGCCTGCCGTCGCAGCTACTTGAACGCCGCCCGGACATCGCTTCCGCCGAGCGCTCGGTGATTGCCGCCAACGCCAACATCGGTGTGGCGAAAGCCGCTTACTACCCGGATTTGAGCCTGAGCCTCAGTGGCGGCTACAGCAGCAGTACGTCCAGCAACCTGTTCAGCTTGCCGAACCGCTTCTGGTCGGTGGGGCCGAAAGTGACGTTGCCACTGTTTGACGGTGGCGCGCGCTCGGCAGAAGTTGATCGCAACGAAGCGGTGTATGACCAGACCGTGGCCAAGTACCGGCAAACCGTGCTCGACGGTTTCCGCGAAGTGGAAAACTATCTGGTGCAGCTCAAGGTTTATGAAAACGAAGCGACCGTGCGCCAGGAAGCCCTGGACGCGGCGCGAGACTCCTTGCGCCTGACCCAGAACCAGTACAAGGCCGGGTTGATTGCCTACTTGGACGTGGTCGTGGTTCAAGCCACCGCGTTGAGCAATGAACAAAGCGTATTGACCGTGTTGCAGAGCCGATTGATTGCCAGCGTGCAGTTGATTGCGGCGTTGGGTGGCGGTTGGGATGGCGATCTGGAAGTAAGCGACAACAAAAAGTGAGTGCCGGAAACCTGTGGTGCGACGTTTCGCTAAATCCCCTCGCCACAAGTGTTCAATAATTGCTATGACACGCGGGCCAGAGCCTTGTAGGACGATCGAACAAGCGCCCCATCGGCTTGATGGCCATTTGATTATTTTGTCAGTGCGTTCTTCCGCGCAATCAGTACAATCGCCGACTTTGCCCCCGAGAACGGACGCAGTACGGAGGGGCGGTCACGAGAATTATCATGCTCATCGGCACTTATTCCCCCACGCTGGTCTTCATCTCGCTGTGCGTGGCGATTCTCGCCTCGTATACCGCCCTGGACCTCACCGGTCGGATTGCCACCACCAAAGGCCTGGCCGTCCACCTGTGGACCGCAGGCGGGGCGGTCGCCATGGGCATTGGCGTCTGGTCGATGCATTTCATCGGCATGCTCGCGTTCAAATTGCCGATTGATCTGGGCTACGACCTCGGCATCACCGTGCTCTCGCTGGTCATCGCCATCCTGTCCTGCGGCTTTGCCTTGTGGCTGGTCAGTCAGCCGAAGCTGCCGGCCTGGCAACTGGCCTTTGGCGCGCTGGTCATGGGCAGCGGGATCAGCGCCATGCATTACACCGGCATGGCGGCCATGCTCATGCAGCCAGGCATCGATTACGACCCGACCTTGTTCAGCGCCTCGCTGCTGATTGCCATCGGGGCCTCGGCGGCGGCGTTGTGGATTGCCTTCCGCCTGCGCCAGCACACGCCATACGTGGGCCTGATCCGTGGCGGCGCTGCGGTGATCATGGGTTTTGCCATTGTCGGCATGCACTACACCGGCATGGCGGCAGCGCGGTTCCCGGACGGCAGCTTCTGCGGAGCAGCCCTCAGTGGGTTGAGCGGCAAGGGCCTCGACAACCTGGTGTTGATCACCACTCTCGCGGTGTTGAGCATTGCCTTGCTGACCTCGATTCTCGATGCCCGCCTGGAAACGCGCACCGCTGACCTCGCTCACTCGCTGACCGAAGCCAACCGCGAACTCACCCAACTGGCCTTGCACGACACCCTGACCGGCCTGCCGAACCGCACGTTGTTGGCAGACCGCATTGAGTTGGCCATGTCGAAGGTACAGGAGCAGGGCGGTTGTTTTGCGCTGATGTTCATCGATCTGGACGGCTTCAAACCGGTCAACGATGCCTTCGGCCACCACATGGGCGACCAGTTGTTGCGTGAGGTCGGTTTGCGACTGCGCGAAGACTTGCGCAGCCAGGACACCCTGGCGCGGATTGGCGGTGACGAGTTCGTCTTGCTGGTGCGTCTGAGCGAGCCAAACGATGCACTGAGCCTGGCGGCTCGTCAGGTCGGCTTGATCGCGCGCTCGTTCCGGGTGGCCGAACATGACCTGCAGATTTCCGCCAGCGTCGGCATCGCGCTCTACCCGGGCAACGGCCAGACCGCACAAGAACTGCTGATGAATGCCGACGCCGCGATGTACCACGCCAAGGGCGCGGGCAAAAACGGCTACAGCTTCTTCGACGCCTCGATGAACAGCAACGCCCGCAAACAACTGCAACTGCTGCAAGACCTGCGCGCGGCCCTGGAACAGCAACAGTTCAGCCTTTATTACCAACCCAAATTCGACGCCAGCAATGGTCGCCCGGTGGGCGCCGAAGCCTTGCTGCGCTGGGAGCATCCGACCCAGGGCATGCTGTTGCCGGACAAGTTCATAGAGCTGGCGGAAAAGACCGGGTTGATCATTCCCATCGGCGAGTGGGTGCTGAACGAAGCCTGCCGGCAGATGCGCGAATGGTACGTGCTCGGCTACACCGACTGGCGCATAGCGGTGAATCTGTCGGCGTTGCAGTTCTGCCACGCAGGCTTGGTCCAGAGCGTGGCCAAAGCCTTGGCCATGCACCATTTGCCAGCCAATAGCCTGACTCTGGAAATCACTGAAACCACCGCCATGAGTGACGCCGACGCGAGCATGACCGTGCTTCGGGAGTTGTCGGAAATGGGCGTCGACCTGTCCATTGACGACTTCGGCACCGGCTATTCGAGCTTGATGTACCTCAAGCGCCTGCCGGCCAACGAACTGAAAATCGACCGTGGGTTTGTTCGCGATCTGGAGCACGACAGCGATGACGCTGCCATCGTTTCGGCGATCGTTGCGCTCGGTCAGGCGCTGGGTTTACGGATTGTCGCGGAAGGGGTCGAGACCGGCGTGCAGCAGGACTTCCTGACCAAACTGGGTTGCGATTCGCTGCAGGGTTACTTGCTGGGGCATCCGCTGCCGGCGGAGCGCTTCATGCAGGACATCGCGCGGGGAGAGAAACTGGCGACAGTCTGACTTCACGCGGAGCCGAGGCTGGGACAAATCCTGTGGCGAGCGAGCTTGTCGAATCGTCGCACCGTCCCGCTGGGTTGCGCAGCAGCCGCCACATCCTGGTGAGTGCTACGCACCCAAGCGAAGCAGGCTCCCCCGCGACAAGAGCTGCTGCAAATCTCAAAATGGTTTTGTCGCAGGTTCAGCCTTTGATACAACCCATGCAAAACCCGTCAATGGCGGTTATTCTTGCCTCCGACTGCTTAAGTTTGAAACGGGGGAACGTCAGCATGGAAAAAGTCATCGTCATCACCGGCGGCAGCCGAGGTATCGGCGCCGCCACGGCGTTGTTGGCCGCCGAGCAGGGTTATCGGATCTGTATCAACTATCAAGCTGACGAAAAAGCCGCGCAAAGCGTGCTGGAACAAGTCCGTGCCTTGGGCGCACAAGCGATTGCAGTGCGCGCTGATGTCAGCATCGAAGACGAAGTGATCGCCATGTTCCAACGGGTCGACACTGAACTGGGCCGGGTCACCGCATTGGTGAACAACGCCGGCACCGTCGGGCACAAGTCCCGGGTCGACGAAATGTCCGAATTCCGCATTCTCAAAATCCTCAAGACCAACGTCCTGGCGCCGATCCTCTGCGCCAAGCACGCGATCCTGCGCATGTCGCCCAAGCATGGCGGGCAGGGTGGCAGCATCGTCAATGTGTCGTCGGTGGCTGCACGGTTGGGGGCGCCGAGCGAATACGTGGATTACGCCGCGTCGAAGGGTGCGCTGGATACCTTCACCATTGGCCTTTCGAAGGAAGTGGCGGGCGAGGGGATTCGCGTCAACGCAGTGCGGCCCGGTTACATCTACACCGACTTTCACGCGTTGAGCGGCGACCCGGATCGGGTCAGCAAACTGGAGTCGGCGATCCCGATGGCCCGTGGCGGCCGGCCTGATGAAGTGGCAGAGGCGATTGTCTGGTTGTTGTCGGATAAGGCTTCTTATGCGACGGGGACTTTTGTTGATCTTGGTGGTGGGCGTTAAGCCTTAAGGTTTGCGTTGCTCGAACGGGCCTCTTCGCGAGCAAGCCCGCTCCCACAATGGATTGATGTGAACACATTATTTGTGCACACCACCGAACCCCTGTGGGAGCGGGCTTGCTCGCGAAGGCAATGGACCAGGCAACATCAAACTGTCAGAACGACCGCACTATCCGCCCCAACGTTTCCATCGCCTTCTCCGCAGCTTCATTCCACGGGCTGCCATAGTTCAACCGAATACAATTCCTGAAGCGCCGGGTCGGTGAAAAGATCGGCCCCGGCGCGATGCTGATGCCTTGGGCCAGCGCCATCTGAAACAACTTCAACGAGTCCATCTGCGGTGGCAGTTCCAGCCACAGGAAGTAGCCGCCGGCCGGTTGGCTGACGCGGGTCTGTGCCGGGAAGTAGCGGGCGATGGCGGCGAGCATGGCGCTTTGCTGTTCTTCCAGGGCGTAGCGCAATTTGCGCAGGTGCCGGTCGTAGCCGCCGTGTTGCAAGTAGTCGGCGATGGCCGCCTGGGCCGGCATCGAGGCGCAGAGCGAGGTCATGAGTTTCAGGCGTTCGATTTTCTGCGCGTAGCGCCCGGCAGCGACCCAACCGATGCGGTAGCCAGGGGCCAGGCTCTTGGCGAACGAACCGCAGTGCATCACCAACCCTTCAGTGTCGAACGCCTTGGCCGGTTTTGGCGCCTGCTGACCGTAATAGAGCTCGGCGTAGACGTCGTCCTCGATCAGCGGCACCTGATGGCTGCGCAGCAGTTCCACCAGTTCCTGCTTCTTCGCCTCGGGCATGGTCGCGCCCATTGGGTTCTGGAAACTGGTCATGCACCAGCAGGCCTTGATCGGGTGGCGCTCCAGGGTTTGCGCGAGCACGCCGAGGTCGATGCCGTCACGCGGGTGCACCGGGATTTCCACCGCTTTGAGCTTCAGGCGTTCCAGCACTTGCAGGCTGGCATAGAACGCCGGGGCTTCGATGGCCACCAGGTCGCCGGGTTCGGTGACGGCTTGCAGGCACAGGTTCAACGCTTCGAGGGCGCCGTTGGTGATCAGCAGTTCTTCCATCGGCAACATCAGGCCGCCGACCATGTAGCGCAGGGCGATCTGCCGGCGCAACTGCGGGTTGCCCGGCGACATGTCGGTGACGACCATGCGCGGGTCCATTTCCCGGGCGGCACTGGCTAGGGAGCGGGACAGGCGTTGCAGCGGAAACAACGTTGGGCTGGGGAACGCTGAGCCGAACGGGACGGTGGTCGGGTCCTTGATCGAGTCGAGCACCGAAAACACCAGTTCACTGACGTCGACTTCGGTGGACTCGTTGACCTGGCTGCTGATCACTGGCTCCGAGAACGGGCTCGGGGCGTGGGTGTTGACGAAGTAGCCGGAGCGCGGACGGGCGCGGATCAGGCCGCGACGTTCTAGCAGGTAATAGGCCTGGAACACCGTGGATGGGCTGACCCCGTAAGTCTGGCTGGCGTAGCGCACCGATGGCACGCGCTGGCCAGGGCCGAGGACGCCGGAGCGGATCAGTTCAGCGATGTCATCGGCGAATTTTTCGTAGCGTTTCATCGAGTGCCCGGGTTGAATTGATTCATGTGGTGCGCTTTTGTGGCGAGGGAGCTTGCCTGTGGTGAGGGGGCTTGCCCCCGTTGGGCCGCGAAGCGGCCCCCTCCAATTCTTCAGACATATCGCGCTGCCCGGTCTACGACTGCTTCGCAGCCGAACGGGGGCAAGCCCCCTCGCCACAGAGACCGCGCCTGACAAAGGTCGGCATCTTAACGGCTCAACGATTCATCGGCGCAACAAACCGACTCTTTGCCACGCTGTAAATGTCCGGCTCGTCACTGTCGACAATCTTGAAGGCAATGGTCTGCGAGCTGCTGCTTGGCCGTTCCGTGGTCATTGCCACCGACACCGGCACATCGACAATCTCACCCGGCGCAAGGCTCAACTCGGTCTTGCCTTGCAGCTGGAAGCCATCGCCGTCCACCAGGCTCAGGCGATAATCCTGACGCTGCTGGGTCTTGTTGATGACTTTGAGGCTGTAGATGTTTTCGATCTGGCCTTCGCTGTTTTCACGGTACATGCCACGGTCTTTGGTGACGTCCAGCGACACCATCGGTCGTTCCACCAGCGCCATGGCCAATGCGCCGATCATCACCAGCAGCACCGCCGTGTAGCCGATCAACCGCGGTCGCAGCAGGTGGGTCTTGCCACCTTGCAACTCATGCTCGGAGGTGTAGCTGATCAGGCCGCGAGGGTAGTTCATTTTGTCCATGATCGAATCGCAGGCATCGATGCACGCCGCGCAGCCAATGCACTCCATCTGCAAGCCGTCGCGGATGTCGATGCCGGTCGGGCAGACCTGCACGCAGAGCTGGCAGTCGATGCAATCACCGAGACCCACCTCGGCCGGTTTGACCTCGCGTTTGCGCGGGCCACGGTTTTCGCCACGGGCCACGTCGTAGGAAATGGTCAGGGTGTCCTTGTCGAACATCACGCTCTGGAACCGCGCATAAGGGCACATGTGCATGCACACCGCTTCACGCAGCCAGCCGGCGTTGATGTACGTGGCGCCGGTGAAGAAGATCACCCAGAACAGACTGACGCCGGCCATTTGCAGGGTCAGCAGTTCTTCGGCCAGTGGCCGGATTGGCGTGAAGTAACCGACAAAGGTCAGGCCGGTCAGCAGGCTGATGCCCAGCCACAACGTGTGCTTGGCCGCGCGGCGGGCAGTTTGTTCAGGCCCCAGGGCGCGGCTTGCAGTTTGATTCGCTGGTTGCGCTCGCCTTCGGTGATTTTCTCGCACCACATGAAGATCCAGGTCCAGGAGCTCTGCGGGCAGGTGTAGCCGCACCAGACGCGGCCGGCGAACACGGTGATCGCAAACAGGCCGAACGCGGCAATGATCAACAGCGCCGAGAGCAGGATGAAATCCTGCGGCCAGAAGGTCGCGCCAAAGATGTGGAATTTGCTTTCAGACAGGTCCCAGAGCACCGCTTGGCGGCCACCCCAGTTCAGCCACACCGTGCCGAAAAACGCGAGGAACAGAAAGCCCGCGCCGCTCATGCGCAAGGTGCGGAACAGCCCGGTGAAGCTGCGGGTGTGGATCAGGTTGTCGCTGGATTTGGCCTTCATCTTTGGACGCGAAGGCTCATAGCGCTGTACGACTGGGGCGCTTTCTACGGTTCGGACGGGGATTCTATCGCTCATGGTCTTTCGCTCATCAGCCTCCATCAGGCCGGTGCACTATGAGCGTCGATCTGTTTGCATAACAGACTCAGATATTGCAATAAAAAGCGGATCACATGGCATTCAAGCGAGTGCCTGCGACAAGTTGATGCACCTGCCGCCGCTGGCTGCGGGCGCCTATCTCAGGCGTCCGGGGCGGTTGTTGATCCGGGTCAGTCAAATCACCGAATCACTGTCGGTGGCCCTCAAATGCTTACGACCGTCGACAGCGCCTGCTACGGTCAATGCGTCGGCTTCTGCTTCGGTGATGTAGATGCGCCGCGCTTCGATTTCCACGAAGGACATGGCTTTGTCGCTATCGGTTTTGACTTCGAGGGTGTCGCAGATACGTATTTCTTCGCCATTTTCGACGGTGAAAAAACAGACTTCTTGCTCGGGATTGGATTTATCAACTCGCAGAGACATGGTGGCAGTCCTTTTTTACAGGGGGTGTCTAAAGGGTTAGGGGGCAGCGTTTGCCGATGGTTCTGCGCAACTGATTAATGGTCGGCGCTGTCCATCGTTTATCGAGCCAATAACAAGGACAACCCGATGAACGCGTGGTGGCATGAAGTGTGGGAAACGCTGCAAAAGGAATTCGCCGACATTGGCGATGCGTCGCAACTGACGCGGATCACCGTGCGCCTGCTGATGGCGGCGGTACTCGGCGGGATTCTCGGGTTCGAGCGCGAACACAAGGGCAAGGCTGCCGGGGTGCGCACGCACATGCTGGTGGCGCTGGGCGCGGCGCTGTTTGTGCTGGTGCCGCAAACTTCGGGTGCGGAGTCCGACGCGATGAGCCGAGTGTTGCAGGGTGTGATTGCGGGGATCGGCTTTCTTGGTGCCGGCACCATTCTGAAGAACCGCGAGGGCGATGAAGGCCACGTCAAAGGCCTGACCACGGCTGCCGGTCTGTGGATGACGGCCGCCATCGGCGTCGCGGCGGGTTTGGGCAAGGAGGCGACCGCGCTGTTCAGTACCTTTCTGGCACTGGCGATCTTCAGCGTGATGCCGCGCATCGTCAGGCTGTTCGAGAAGGACGAACAGAAAAAACCGCATCTGTAACCGGACAACGTGTAGGAGCTGCCGAAGGCTGCGATCTGTTGATGTTGATCTTAAAAACAAAATCAAAAGATCGCAGCCTTCGGCAGCTCTACCGGGGAACAACCACCGGCGGCATGGTCGTTACGGGGTTATTCAGACGATCACGGGCGGCATGGTCGTCGGCGGCTCCTCTTTCGGCGGTGGGGTCGTGCCTGGCGGTTCCTGCTCAGGGACTGGTTGCGGTTCGGTCTCGGGAATCGTCGGGTTGTCGATGTTCGGATCGGGCGTTTCGGCCGGAAATGGGTTGTTCATCTGTAGACCTCCGTGTGGCACATGGCGTGAGAAGTGCTTAAGTGGATTGACCGCCTCGCGCTGAATTCGATCCGCTGGTGCGGCGCAGTAATTTCATCTGAACTTTTCCCGGCGCGGGTTGCTCGGAACCTAAGCGAGTTCATGACGGGGCCGGTGTCTTGTTGTGAACACTGATCCGGCACAAGAGCGTCCTTGGGGCGTAAAGGAGAGATGCTCGATGATCGCTGAAAAACCGACAGAACTCAGTTACAACCCGCACATGCCGCTGTCGCAGGCGTTGTTGCTGCCGCGCATCGTCATCGAAGACACCATGCCGATCCTCGACGGCGGGCAGTTTGCCGTCAAAGCTGTGGTCGGTCAGGACGTGTTGGTCACCAGCAAAGTCTTTGCCGACGGTCACGACAAACTGGCCGTGCGCATTCGTTGGCGCAACGAGGGCGAAGAGTCCTGGCACAGCGAAACCATGCAGGAGCTGGGCAACAATGGCTGGCAGGGCCGGTTCCGGGTCGAGCGCCAGGGCCGTCACATTTACTGCATCGAAGCCTGGATCGATCAGTTCGCCAGCTTCTGTTATGAGCTGGAAAAAAAACACACCGCCCGCGTGCCGGTGAGCCTGGAGTTGCAGGAAGGCCGCACGTTGGTCCATCAAGCCGTCGAGCGCAGCGACGGTCAGCTGAGCGAGCAATTGGCGGGGCTGCACCATGAACTGTCCGGGCTGCTCGAAACCGAGCAGGTCGCGCTATTTCTGCACCAGCGTAGCGCCGAACTCATGGCCCAGGCGGATCACCGCGCCTTCCTGAGCCTGAGCCCGGAATACCCGCTGGACGTGGAAAGGGAAATCGCCCAATTTGCCAGTTGGTACGAGCTGTTTCCACGCTCGATCACCGACGATCCCGCCCGTCATGGCACCTTTAACGATGTGCACGCGCGACTGCCGATGATTCAGGACATGGGCTTCGATGTGCTGTACTTCCCACCGATCCACCCGATCGGCCGCAGTTACCGTAAAGGCCCGAACAATTCCCTGACCGCCGGCCCCGACGATCCGGGCAGTCCGTATGCCATTGGCAGCGCCGAGGGCGGGCACGAGGCAATTCACTCCGAGCTGGGCAGCCGCGAAGACTTCCGCCGGTTGGTCGTTGCGGCGGCGGATCATGGGCTGGAAATCGCTCTCGACTTCGCCATCCAGTGTTCCCAGGACCACCCGTGGCTGGAACAGCATCCGGGCTGGTTCAACTGGCGCTCCGACGGCACGATCAAATACGCCGAGAACCCGCCGAAAAAATACCAGGACATCGTCAACGTCGATTTCTACGCCGCCGACGCAATTCCCAGCCTCTGGGTCGAATTGCGCGACATCGTGGTCGGTTGGGTCGAGGAGGGCGTGAAGATCTTTCGCGTCGATAACCCACACACCAAACCGCTGCCGTTCTGGCAATGGCTGATCGCCGATGTGCGGGCGTTGCACCCGGAAGTGATCTTCCTCGCCGAAGCCTTTACCACCCCGGCGATGATGGCGCGGCTGGGCAAGGTCGGTTACTCCCAGAGCTACACCTACTTCACCTGGCGCAACACCAAGTACGAACTGTCGACCTATTTCAGTGAACTGAACGAGTCGCCGTGGCGTGAATGCTTCCGCCCGAATTTCTTCGTCAACACGCCGGACATCAATCCGGGGTTTCTCCACGAATCCGGGCGTCCGGGGTTTCTCATCCGCGCGGCGCTGGCGACCATGGGCTCGGGCCTGTGGGGCATGTATTCAGGCTTCGAACTGTGCGAAGCCGCCGCTGTGCCAGGCAAGGAGGAATACCTCGATTCCGAGAAGTACGAGATCCGTCCACGGGACTTCAATGCGCCGGGCAACATCATTGCCGAGATCGCTCAGCTCAACCGCATTCGCCGGCAGAACCCGGCGCTACAGACGCATCTGGGGCTGAAGCTCTACAACGCCTGGAACGACAACATTCTGTATTTCGGTAAACGTAGCGCCGACGGTAGCAACTTCATTCTGGTGGCCGTCAGCCTTGATCCGCATAACGTCCAGGAGGCTGATTTCGAGTTGCCGCTGTGGGAAATGGGCCTGCCCGACGACGCCAGCACCCAGGGCGAAGACTTGATGAACGGCCATCGCTGGACCTGGTACGGCAAATACCAATTCATGCGGATCGACCCGGTGCATCAGCCGTTCGGCATTTGGCGAATCACCACCTCTTGACTGTGGCGAGAGGGATTGCCTGTGGCGAGGGGGCTTGCCCCCGTTGGGCTGCGAAGCGGCCCCGCTTTTCTTTCCAGATGTACCGACTTGACCAGATTACGACTGCTTCGCAGCCGAACGGGGGCAAGCCCCCTCGCCACAAAAGCCCTCTCACCATCGATAGGTGCTCGGCTCAGCGGTTAATTTGAATTCAACAGGAGTTTCAAATGGCGAAGAAACCCAAGTCAGCCACCTTTATCAAAGACCCGCTCTGGTACAAGGATGCGGTGATTTATCAGGTTCACGTTAAGTCTTTTTTCGACTCCAACAACGACGGGATCGGCGACTTTCCCGGTCTGATCGCCAAACTCGATTACATTGCCGATCTAGGCGTCAACACCATCTGGCTGTTGCCGTTCTATCCCTCGCCACGTCGGGATGACGGTTATGACATTGCCGAATACCGCGGCGTCCATTCCGACTACGGCACCATGGCCGATGCCAAGCGCTTCATCGCCGAGGCCCACAAGCGCGGCCTGCGGGTGATCACCGAACTGGTCATCAACCACACCTCCGACCAGCACGCCTGGTTCCAGCGCGCACGCAAGGCCAAGAAAGGCTCAGCCGCCCGGGACTTCTACGTCTGGTCCGATGACGATCAAAAGTACGACGGCACCCGCATCATTTTCCTCGACACCGAGAAGTCCAACTGGACGTGGGACCCGGTCGCCGGCCAGTACTTCTGGCACCGTTTCTACTCCCACCAACCGGACCTGAACTTCGACAACCCGCAAGTCATGAAAGCCGTGCTCTCGGTGATGCGCTACTGGCTCGACATGGGCATCGACGGGCTGCGACTTGATGCGATCCCGTATCTGATCGAACGCGACGGCACCAACAACGAGAACCTCCCCGAGACCCACGACGTCCTCAAGCAGATCCGTGCCGAAATCGACGCCAATTACCCCGACCGCATGCTGCTGGCCGAGGCCAACCAATGGCCGGAAGACACTCAGCTGTACTTCGGTGACACCGACGCCAAGGGCCTGAACGGCGACGAATGCCACATGGCGTTCCACTTCCCGCTGATGCCGCGCATGTACATGGCGCTGGCCCAGGAAGACCGTTTTCCGATCACCGATATCCTGCGTCAGACCCCGGAAATCCCGGCCAACTGCCAGTGGGCGATTTTCCTGCGCAACCACGATGAGCTGACCCTGGAAATGGTCACCGACAAGGAGCGTGATTATCTGTGGAATTACTACGCGGCCGACCGTCGAGCGCGGATCAACCTGGGGATTCGCCGCCGTCTCGCGCCGCTGATGGAGCGCGACCGCCGTCGTGTCGAGCTGCTCAACAGTTTGCTGCTGTCGATGCCCGGCACGCCGACGATGTATTACGGCGATGAAATCGGCATGGGCGACAACATCTACCTCGGCGACCGCGATGGCGTGCGTACGCCGATGCAATGGTCGATTGACCGCAACGGCGGCTTCTCCCGCGCCGACCCGGCCAGCCTGGTGCTGCCGCCGATCATGGACCCCCAATACGGCTACCTGTCGGTCAACGTCGAAACCCAGGCCGGCGACCCGCATTCACTGCTGAACTGGACCCGGCGCATGCTTGCAGTGCGCAAGCAGTCCAAGGCCTTCGGTCGCGGCACGCTGAAAATGCTTTCGCCGAGCAACCGCAGGATTCTGGCCTACACCCGTGAATTCACCGGCGCCGACGGCAAACACGAAATCATTCTGTGTGTGGCCAACGTGTCCCGCAGCGCGCAAGCGGCAGAACTCGACTTGTCAGCCTACGTCGGCATGGTCCCGGTGGAGATGCTCGGCGGTAACGCCTTCCCGCCGATTGGCCAGTTAAGTTTCCTCCTGACCCTGGCGCCATATGGTTTCTACTGGTTTGTACTCGCGGCGGAAAACCAGATGCCGAGCTGGCACGTGGAACCGGCGCAAAGCCTGCCGGACTTCACCACGCTGGTGCTGAAAAAACGCATGGAAGAACTGCTTGAAGCGCCATCTCGCGGCACGCTGGAGCAAGGCATCCTGCCGAACTGGTTGCAGAACCGTCGCTGGTTTGCCGGCAAGGACACGGCCATCGACAGCGTCAACATCGCTTATGGCGTACGTTTCGGTGACCCGCTGCACCCAGTGTTGTTGAGTGAAATCGACGTCACCAGCGGCGGCCAGACCAGTCGCTATCAACTGCCGTTCGGCTTTATCGCCGAAGATCAGGTTGGCGCGGCGTTGCCGCAACAACTGGCGTTGGCGCGGGTTCGGCGAGTGCGCCAGGTCGGTTTGATCACTGATGCGTTCAGCCTCGAAGCGTTTATCCGCGCCGTACTGCAAGGCATGCAGAACAACACCGTGCTGGAATCTGCCGACGGCGAAATTCGCTTCGAGCCGACGCCGCTGCTGGACACACTCAACCTCGGCGGTGAGTCCGAAGTGCGTTATCTGTCCGCCGAGCAGTCCAACAGTTCGGTGGTGATCGGCAACAGCCTGGTGCTGAAACTGATCCGCAAACTTGCCTCGGGCGTGCACCCGGAACTGGAAATGAGCGCGTACCTGACCGCCGCCGGTTTCGGCAATATTTCGCCGTTGCTCGGTTCGGTGATTCGCCGTGATTCGAAGGGCGAAGACACCCTGTTGATGATTGCCCAAGGCTATTTGAGCAATCAGGGCGACGCGTGGGAATGGACGCAGAACAACCTTGAACGGGCGCTGCGGGACGAACTGGCCGATGCCATGTCCGAGCAGGAGCAGCACTACAACGCCCTCGGCGAACTGAAAGATTTCGCCGGTATGCTGGGCCAGCGGCTGGGGGAAATGCATCAAGTGCTCGCAGCCCCGACCGACAATGCCGACTTCGCTCCGCAAGCCAGTACGGCGAAGGATATGCAGGCCACCGGCAAGGATGTCGCCGCACAGGTCGAGCATGCGTTGAAGTTGCTCAAGCAGCATCAGGGCGAGCTCAATGCTGCAGATCAGAAGCTGGTCAAACGCTTGGTCGATGAGAAAAAACCATCCTCGCCCACGTGCAGGATCTGGCGAAGAAGGCCGTCGGCGGTCTGCGTATCCGCGTCCACGGCGACTTGCATCTGGGCCAAGTGTTGGTGATCAAGGGCGACGCCTACCTGATCGACTTCGAGGGTGAACCGGCGCGGCCATTGAGCGAGCGTCGCGGCAAACACAGTCCGTACAAGGACGTCAGTGGCGTGCTGCGTTCCTTCGATTACGCAGCGGCGATGACCATCAACGTACACAACGTTGATCACGGCGCCGAGTCCGAAGGCGCACGTCAACGTGTCGCCGAACGTTATCTGCGCGAGGCGCGTGAGGCATTTGTTCAGGCATATCGCCGAGCGGCAGCTAGTCTTGCTCATGCGTGGCAAGATCCTGAGGGCGAAGACGCTGCACTGGCGTTGTTCGGTCTGGAGAAGGCGGCCTATGAAGTGGCTTATGAGGCGGAAAATCGCCCCACCTGGCTGCCGGTGCCGTTGCACGGTTTGTATGGGTTATTGAGTGGGCTCAAACCCTTTTCCGATCTTGGTGGAGAGTAGTCATGAGTTTCTCGAACACGGAACAGGGGCACCACAAAGAAACACTGCTGCCCAGGGCGTCGGACATTGATGCGTTGGTACGCGCTGAACACCACGACCCCTTTGCCATACTCGGCCCCCACGGCGATGACAATGGCGGGCAATTCATCCGGGCCTATCTGCCAGACGCTTTAAGTGTCCAGGTGTTGGCCAAAGACTCCGGCGAAGAGCTCGGCAGTCTTGAAGCCACTCAGACACCGGGGCTGTTCGTCGGCCACTTTGACCGCGCCCAGCCGTACCTGCTGCGCACCCGTTGGGCCGGCGGCGAGCAAGTGGCCGAAGACCCTTACAGCTTCGGGCCGCTGCTCGGTGAGATGGACTTGTACCTGTTTGCCGAAGGCAATCACCGCGATCTCAGCGCCTGCCTCGGCGCGCAGTTGAAGAACGTCGATGGCGTTGATGGCGTGCGGTTCGCTGTGTGGGCGCCGAATGCCAAACGGGTGTCGGTGGTCGGCGATTTCAATGTCTGGGACGGTCGTCGTCACCCGATGCGTCTACGTCATCCGACCGGGGTCTGGGAGTTGTTCATTCCGCGCCTGCAAGCAGGGGAGGCGTACAAGTACGAAATCCTCGGCACTCAAGGCATTTTGCCGCTCAAGGCTGACCCAATGGCTTTGGCCACGCAGATGCCGCCGGACACTGCTTCGAAAGTCGCTTCGCCGCTGAGCATCGACTGGCAGGACCACGAGTGGATGCAGTCCCGTGGCGACCGCCAAAAACCGAGTGCGCCGCTGTCGATCTACGAGCTGCACGCCGGTTCCTGGCAGTGCGAACTGGATGATCTGGGCGAAGTCGCCCGCCAGTACACCTGGCACGAATTGGCCGAGCGGCTGATTCCGTATGTGAAGGAGCTGGGTTTCACCCACATTGAGCTGATGCCGATCATGGAACACCCTTTTGGCGGTTCCTGGGGTTATCAGTTGCTCTCGCAATTTGCCCCGAGCGCCCGTTACGGCACGCCGGATGACTTCGCCGCGTTCGTCAACGCCTGTCACCAGGCTGACATCGGCGTGATCCTCGACTGGGTGCCGGCGCATTTCCCTACCGATACCCACGGTCTGGCGCAGTTCGACGGCACGGCGTTGTATGAATACGCCAACCCGATGGAAGGCTTTCACCAGGATTGGGACACGCTGATCTACAACCTCGGCCGCACCGAAGTGCACGGCTACATGCTGGCTTCGGCGCTGCACTGGCTCAAGCATTTCCACGTCGATGGCCTGCGGGTCGATGCCGTGGCGTCGATGCTCTATCGCGATTACTCGCGCAAGGCCGGCGAGTGGGTGCCGAACCGCCATGGCGGCCGCGAGAACCTGGAAGCCATCGACTTCCTGCGCCATCTCAATGACGTCGTCGATATCGAAGCGCCCGGCGCGCTGGTGATCGCCGAAGAATCGACAGCCTGGCCGGGTGTCAGCCAGAACACCCAGCAGGGTGGCCTCGGTTTCGATTACAAATGGAACATGGGCTGGATGCACGATTCGCTGCATTACATCCAGCAGGACCCGGTATACCGCGCCCATCATCACAACGAGCTGAGTTTCGGCCTGGTGTATGCGTGGTCCGAGCGTTTTATCCTGCCGATTTCCCACGATGAAGTGGTGCACGGCAAGCATTCGCTGATCGACAAAATGCCCGGCGACCGTTGGCAGAAATTCGCCAACCTGCGGGCGTACCTGAGTTTCATGTGGGCGCATCCGGGCAAGAAACTGTTGTTCATGGGCTGCGAGTTCGGTCAGTGGCGCGAGTGGAATCACGATCAGCAACTGGACTGGTACCTTTTGCAGTACTCGGAACACAAAGGCGTGCAGAAACTGGTGGGTGATCTCAACCGGCTGTACCGCGAAGAACCGGCGCTGCACGACCAGGACGACGCACCGCAGGGCTTCCAGTGGTTGATCGGTGATGATGCGATCAACAGCGTCTATGCCTTCATGCGCTGGAGCAAAGAGGGGCGGCCGGTGCTGGTGGTCGCCAACTTCACCCCGGTGCCGCGTCAGGCCTACCGGATCGGCGTGCCATTTGCCGGGCGCTGGACCGAGATGATCAACAGCGATGCCGACACCTACGCCGGTTCCAACTATGGCAACGGCGGCGGGGCGTTTACCGAGGAAGAACCGAGCCATGGCCAGGCGCTGTCGCTGGTGCTGAACTTGCCGCCGCTGGCAGTGTTGATTCTGCGTCCAGAGGGTTGATTTAAAACCGCGTCGCTCCCTTCGCGGGCAAGCCTCGCTCCTACAGGGAATCGCGTTCCAGGCTGTTCTCACTGGAGAAATGCACTCCACTGTGGGAGCAAGCCTGCTCGCGATGAGGGCATGACATTCAACATTTCCATTGGCTGATCCACCGTCTTCGCGAGCAGGCTCGCTCCCACAGGGAATCGCGTTCCAGGTTGTTCTCACTGGAGAAATGCAATCCACTGTGGGAGCGAGCCTGCTCGCGATGAGGGCATGACATTCAACATTTCTATGGGCTGATCCACCGTCTTCGCGAGCAGGCTCGCTGCCACAGGGCATGGCATTCCAGGCTGTTATTACTGGAGAAATGCAATCCACTGTGGGAGCGAGCCTGCTCGCGATGAGGGCATGACATTCAACATTTCCATTGGCTGATCTACCGTCTTCGCGAGCAGGCTCGCTCCCATAGGGAATTGCATTCCAGGCTGTTCTCACTGGAGAAATGCAATTCACTGTGGGAGTGGGCTTGCCCGCGATGAGGGCATGACATTCAACATTTCCATTCGCTGAGCCACCGTCTTCGCGAGCAGGCTCGCTCCCACAGGGAATTGCATTCCAGGCTGTTTTCACTGGAGAAATGCAATCCGCTGTGGGAGCGGGCTTGCCCGCGATGAGGGCGTGACATTCAACATTTCCATTGGCTGATCTACCGTCTTCGCGAGCAGGCTCGCTCCCACAGGGAATTGCATTCCAGGTTGTTCTCACTGGAGAAATTCAATCCACTGTGGGAGTGGGCTTGCCCGCGATGAGGGCATGACATTCAACATTTCTGTTGGCTGATCCAATGTCTTCGCGAGCAGGCTCGCTGCCACAGGGAATCGCGTTCCAGGCTGTTCTCACTGGAGAAATGCAATCCACTGTGGGAGCGAGCCTGCTCGCGATGAGGGCATGACATTCAACATTTCCATTGGCTGATCTACCGTCTTCGCGAGCAGGCTCGCCCCCACAGGGAATTGCATTCCAGGTTGTTCTCACTGGAGAAATGCAATCCACTGTGGGAGCGAGCCTGCTCGCGATGAGGGCATGACATTCAACATTTCTATCGGCTGATCCACCGTCTTCGCGAGCAGGCTCGCTCCCACAGGGAATCGCATTGCAGGCTGTTTTCACTGGAGAAATGCAATCCACTGTGGGAGCGAGCCTGCTCGCGATGAGGGCGTGACATTCAACATTTTTATTGGCTGATCCAACGTCTTCGCGAGCAGGCTCGCTCCCACAGGGAATTGCATTCCAGGCTGTTATTACTGGAGAAATGCAATCCACTGTGGGAGTGGGCTTGCCCGCGATGAGGGCGTGACATTCAACATTTCCATTGGCTGATCCAACGTCTTCGCGAGCAGGCTCGCTCCCACAGGGAATCGCGTTTCAGGCTGTTATTACTGGAGAAATGCAATCCACTGTGGGAGCGGGCTTGCCCGCGATGAGGGCATGACATTCAACATTTCCATTGGCTGATCCACCGTCTTCGCGAGCAGGCTCGCTCCCACAGGGAATCGCATTCCAGGCTGTTCTCACTGGAGAAATGCAATCCACTGTGGGAGCGAGCCTGCTCGCGATGAGGGCGTGACATTCAACATTTTTATTGGCTGATCCACCGTCTTCGCGAGCAGGCTCGCTCCCACAGGGAATCGCATTCCAGGCTGTTCTCACTGGAGAAATGCAATCCACTGTGGGAGCGAGCCTGCTCGCGATGAGGGCATGACATTCAACATTTCCAATTGGCTGATCCACCGTCTTCGCGAGCAGGCTCGCTCCCACAGGGAATTGCATTCCAGGCTGTTCTCACTGGAGAAATGCAATCCACTGTGGGAGTGGGCCTGCCCGCGATGAGGGTATGAAATTCAACATCTCTATTGGCTGATCCACTGTCTTCGCGAGCAGGCTCGCTCCCACAGGGAATTGCATTCCAGGCTGTTCTCACTGGAGAAATGCAATCCACTGTGGGAGCGAGCCTGCTCGCGATGAGGGCGTGACATTCAACATTTTTGTTGGCTGATCCACCGTCTTCGCGAGCAGGCTCGCTCCCACAGGAAATCGCGTTCCAGGCTGTTATTACTGGAGAAATGCAATCTAATGTGGGAGCGAGCCTGCTCGCGAAGGCGTCAGCCCGGGCACTCTGAAAATCCAGTTTCACCAGCGCATCCGCACGCCGAGGCTGCCGATCAGTCCGTTGAGGTCATTGTCATCGACATCGCTGCTGTAATCGGCACTCACATACAGGCTCACAGCCGGCGTTACCCGCGCCACCAAGCCCAATCCCAACTCGACGGTCGATGACTTGCGGCTGCTGCTGATCTTGTCGACCTGATCCAGTGTCACCGTGTTGCCGGTATACACCGTGTGCCAGAGGTTGGTGCGAACGTAGGGTTCGACCGGCAAACCGTTCAAATCGTAACTGCCTTTCAGCCGTGCTCCGACGCGGCCACTCCACGCGCTCAGATCGGTCGATGAGGCATTGCCCGACCCGGCATACGGCGTATCAAGGGTAATCCGCTGATTGATCAATTGCGCCTGCGGTTCGACCACCCAGTTCTCACTCAAGCCAATCGGATAACCACCCTCCACGGAGAAGGTCATCGCGCTCCCTTCGGTGGCTTGCCGAGCGCCTTGTTCGTTGCGACTGAAACCGCTGACCCGGCCACCGCTGGCCGACAGATCGACGTGCCAGCCCTGGGCACCGATCAGGCTGTAATAAGCGCCGAGGTTTTGGCCCTGCAAGTTCAACGTGTCGGTGGTCGGGTCGGAGAGGGCACGGCTAGTGATCAAGCCATTGCCGTTTGCCTGAATCTGATTGAGGCCGCCGATCAAACCGATCTTCTGGGTATGGCTGGCGCTTTGCAGCGTCAGCACCGCCGGACCTTTGAAAGCGTCGCTGCCCGGTGTGGCGAACCCCGGCGACAGCACATCGGTTTGCGCCTGACGGGCACTGCGCCCATATAACTCATCCCACGCCGAAGGTGCGAGGTCTTCGGTGATCAAGCGTGTGCCCTGCAGATCCGGCCGAGGGCTGAAGCGTTGCGGGTAGGGGGTGATCACCGTCGCGGGCAAGGTCATGACCGGCACATTCTCTCGGTACCACGGATCGGTCTCATCCTCGGCAGGCCCGGCCTGCACCTCCATGGACGAGCACAGCAGGAGTGAGCTCGAGACTGTGCAAAAAGTAATTTTGATCTCTTGTTGGGTGAATGAAGTTTTCATGGAGGTCTACCTTGCAAACGCATGCCATATCTTGCTTTGGCGTCTCTCCTACCCCGAATGAGGGGCGACCGAATGGATTGGGGCAAGCCTCTGGCCGCCCGTTTTTGCGGGATTCTGGAGGCTTGCCCCTGATGGTATTTCCGGGGGTAGTACGGTTTAGCTAAGAAGACGTGCTTGCGCGCGTCAAGAACCTGGACGATGAGCGGTAGGGGTAAATCGTGCGGTGCAAGCGTTTGTTTTTCTTTACATAACTAAGTGATTGTTTGCATGGGAAATCGCCTTTGAAACCCCGGCTCAAAGGCTTTCCATTACCGACGGAATGTTTACCAACTGATGCGGATGCCCACGTTGCCCGACACCCCGCGCAGGTCATTACTGTCAATATTGCGGCTGTAATCGGTACTGGCGTACACGCTCACGGCACGATCCAGGGTCACGACCAGACCGAGGCCGATGTCCGCCGTCGAGGATTTTTGCTCCGTGGTAATCACGTCGCTGTCGCCGAAGGTTACCGAATCAGTACCGGAAAATGTGTGCCACAGATTGGCCCGCAAATACGGCTCAACCGGCAGGCCGCTGACCTGATAACGGCCTTTGAGGCGTGCGCCGAGGCGTCCGGTCCATGCGCCGTCGGAGTCGAACGATACCCGCGAGATGCCGTCATCCTGACTGTCGAGGGAGATTTTCTGGTGGATGACCTGGGCTTGCGGTTCGACCACCCAAGTGTCGTTGATCGGCAATGGATAACCGGCTTCGGCAGACAGCGTCAGGGCATGTCCGCGATTGTCGAGTTTGAGCCCGCGATCAGAATGGTTGTCGCCATCGAAGCGGGTGCCCATCACCACCGTGTCGATGTACCAGCCGTACGGGTCGGTCAGCGTCCAGTACAGGCCGTAGCTGTCACCTTCGAGTTTGATCTTGCCGGCGCTGTTGTCCTCAAAGCCCTCGTTGAAACCGTCGACGTCGCCTTGCAAACGGCTGTGGCCAACGAAGAAACCGACACGCTGAGTCTGGCCGCCAGCCGTCTGTGAGCTGTACAGATCATTGCCGACCTGAAAGCCGTTGAGCGATCCATCCAGACGCGGTGTAACGGTGCCGGCCCAGGTCTGGTCGATGTTTTTTCCGTAAACCCGGCCCCAGCCGGCACCGAATGCACCGGTTTCACTGAGCAGGCGCTGATCGCCCTGACGATCATGGAACGTGCCCAGAGCGTTGAGCGTCAGTTGCGCGGCAGCGGGTGGCAACACCGACCACGTCGGTACTTCCGGGCGGTACAACGGAATCGGTTCGGCGCCCGGCACGGCTGCCGGGAGGACAGGCAAGGCTGGGCTCGGTACGGGTTGGCCGGCGGCCACGGCAAGGGGGCTGATGGCCGCTGCTATCGGCGTAGCCACCACTGGCACCAGAATCGGTGGCAGGCTCGGATCGGGGTTGGGCACGCTGACCACTTGCGGCGCGACCACGGCGGAGCGCAAGTACCAGCTGTTTTCCGTGCCGGCAGTGACGCCACCCTTGAACAGGTAGTAATCGTAGGCCCCGGCGGACAACCGGCTGCTCAGGGTAAACGCGTTATCAGTACTGACCGTGCTGCCTTGCGCCTGCACCAACTGAATGCCGTTTACCTGCGTCAACCCACCTGATCCGCCGAGGTTAGTCACGCTGATGACCGTGGCGCCGCTCAGGTTGCCGTTATTGACCACGAGTTTGTCGCTCGGTGAGTTGTCGCCACCGAGGACGCTTTGCAGCAATAACTGGCCGTTGTTGCCGACGTAGTTGCCTTGTACGGTCAGAGTGTCGTCGATGCGGCTGTTATCACGGGTCAGGTCGATGACCCCCGAGTTAGTCAGCGTCGCGGCTTGCCCGGCCACCGCGGCCGATACTGTGCCCTGAGTTGAAAACAGCGTACTGCTGGCATCGATGTTCAATGCACCGCTGCCCGTGCCGGCATCGCCGAGTACCAGGCTGCCTGAGCCCAGATCCAGTTGTGAAGCATTGCTCAGGTTGACTGTTTCCCAATTGATGAAGCGTGCGGGGAGTGCCGTGCGGGTATTATCGAAGGTCAGGGTGTCGCTGCCGACACCGCCGTCGACGCTCGGCGTGATGGCAAGAATGCTGTCGTCGAGATTGCGCAGGGTGGCGCTGTCGTTGCCGACGTCCATCAGGATCGCCGAACGAATGATCCCACCGCCGTCCCAAAGCAATCGGTCGTCACCGACACTGGCGCGGATCTCACCGAGGATTTCGCCCCCGGTCACGGTGATGCTGTCGTTGCCGCCGCTGACACTGATATTGCCGCCGATGCGGCCACCGGAGACGATGATCGTGTCGGTGCCGAACCCCGTGACCAGATTGCCGAGAATCTGCCCCCGGACAGGTCGAAAATATTGTTGTCGAGTTTCATGTCGACGCGGCCGATCGTGCCACCCGTCATGCGTGCGACATCGCCGTCTTCAAAGGCGCCGACGATGGTGCCGCCGGTCATGAGAAAGGTGTCACGGCTGTCGCCTTGGGCGAGGGAGCCAATCGAGCCGCCAGTCATGACGAAGTCATCGATGCCGTTGCCCTGGCTGACCGCGCCGGTAATCACCCCGGAGTTTATTTCGACGCGGTCGGTGCCGGCGCCAAAGGTCACGCTGCCATTGATTCGGCCCGTGCCATTGACCGGCAAGGTCAGGCTGTTGTTGCCGGCAAGATCAGTCAGCGAACCGCTGGTGCCGCTGTCGCAGGTAAAGTTGTCGTTGCCTGGGCCCGGAACCAGCGTGCACGCCGCCGAGGCAGGATTGCTGGTGAGCAGCAATAGCGAGGCAGGCAGAAGCAATGCGTGCGGAAGGGCCCGAAACTGGCGGATGTAGCGCGTCATGGCAATTCCCTAAGGCAAAATTCGGGGAATTCATCCTTGATAAGCATGGGATCGGCACTTCCTGTGCAACTGATGCACTACGTGAGATCCATGCTGTAACAATTTGAAAGCGCTACTCCTTGAGCTGACTTAGGTGTAGATGATTATTGCCTTGGTTCAAGCAGGTCTGACCAGCGGTCTTGTCTGAGCCGCGATTACAGATGCACTTCCACCGCCAACGGCAAATGGTCAGAGAGGTGAGTCCACGGTTTGTTACCGAGTATTCGCGGGTGATGGCTGCTGGCATTGCGCAGGTAGATACGGTCCAGACGCAACAGCGGAAAGCGTGCCGGGTAAGTCTTCGCGGGCTGCCCTTGGTGGCGTTCGAAGGCTTCGTGCAGGTATTCGCGCCGGGCGAGGGCGGCATTGCCTTGCAGTTGCCAGTCATTGAAATCACCGGCGATGATCACCGGTGCGTCGTCGGGAAAGGATTCGAGCAGTTGGCAGAGCAACTGCAGCTGCAACTGGCGATGACTTTCGAGCAGGCTCAGGTGCACGCAAATCGCGTGGACTTCAGCATGGCCCGGCACGTCCAGCACGCAGTGCAACAAGCCACGGCGCTCGGGGCCGGTGATCGAGACATCGAGGTTGCGAAATTCGCGGATCGGGTATTTCGACAGCAACGCGTTGCCGTGGTGACCGTCGGGGTAGACCGCGTTGCGGCCATAGGCGAAATCACTCCACATGCTGTCGGCGAGGAACTCGTATTGCGAGACCTGCGGCCAGGCGTTGTAACGGGCAGAGTGCCGCTCGTGTTCGCCGACTACTTCCTGGAGAAACACCAGGTCTGCCGAGGTGCTGCGTACCGCTTCGCGCAGTTCCGGAAGTATGAAACGCCGGTTGAACGCGGTGAAGCCTTTATGGGTGTTGACCGTGAGTACCCGCAGGCGATGGATGACGGGTGCGTCGACGTGGTGACGCTCGGGATCGCTGGACACGTTCACTCCTCTGAATCTGTCTGCCTATTCATGCGACAGATCCGAGGGCTACGCAGTTCCTTCCCGATTCCCGTGTAGGGGCTGCCGAAGGCTGCGATCTTTTGACGTTGCTTTTAACAGCGAAGATCAAAAGATCGCAGCCTTCGGCAGCTCCTACCGGGGGTAACGATTTTGTGGCGGTCAGACGAACACGATCTCGTAGGGTAAACGCAGGCGCTCGAGGGTCACCGGGGGCATCATCGGTGCGATGCCCAGCGCAGGCTCGCCGTTGAGCTGGCTGGCGTAGGCATGGGTGGCGTGGCTCTTGCGCGCGACGGTCCAGCTGTCAAGGCGCAGCTTGCGTGCGCGCTCCCAGGGAATCAGCGTGTGTTCGCGTTCCGGCCAGTGCCAGGCCCAGATCGCTACGTCGTGGAATGTCGCCCCTGTCATTTCAGCGGCTTTGGCGCTGGCCCGGCCGACGGCGTCATGGTCATCGATGCCGTCTTCGCGCCAAGTGCTGAACACCACGTCGCCAGGTCGCAGGTAACGCGCAATGTAGTGGGCCAATTGTTGTTCGCGTTCGGCCAGGGCGTTATCAGCGAAGCCGCCGCGAATCCATTTCAGGCTGTGCATCGGCAGCCCGAGGCGGCGCAAAGCTTCGACACTTTCCTGAGGGCGGAACACGCTCAAGCGTTTCTCCGACCACTGCTGCGAGCCCGGATGGCTGGCGCTGCCGTCGGTAATCGAGATCAATTGCAAGGGATGGCCGAGGGAGGACAACAATTGCAGCAAGCCACCGCACATGACCACTTCGTCGCCGGGATGCGGGGCGACCACCACGGCGCGCGCGCCTTCGGGAACCAGGGACTGGGTGTTGATGACCGGGATATTGTCCAGTTGCGCCGCGTTATTCCAGATCTGTGCAGGGGCGCTGCTTTCGCTGATGAAGACCGATTTCATGGGGTCACGTCCTTGTTCTGTCTCGCCCTCAGTCGTGCACAACGCTTGTTGATCAAGCCTGGCAGACCCGTGAAGGCTGGTTGATGGCAAACTGCGGCGCTCCGAACCCTGGATTGCTGCGAGCAGAGTATTGCTCATACAGCGCTATTCGTCGCCTCGCTGTTTCATCTGATCCGGTTTTTTTAGTCAATCTGTACCATGTTCCGCAAAAAATCACCGAAACCACCCCGTGCCCGACTGTCCAGGCGGGCGCTGGTCAGCACTTGCGGCCCATGGCTCCAGGCGATGTTCGCGCCACACCGTTCCAGTTGCCGGACCAGTTGCACGTCTTCATCGCAGGCCAATGGTTCGAACCCGCCAGCGCGCTGATACGCCTCGGCGCTGATGCCCAGATTGGCGCCATGGATATGTCGATGGCCATCGCGGGCCTGATAACCCTGGTGATAGCGAATCTGTGCCGCTTCATCGAACGCGGCGTTCCACTGATCCACCGTCACTGTGCCGCACACCGCGTCGGCACCTAGGTCCAGTTGCGCCACCAGCCAGTCCTTGGCGACCCGGCTGTCGGCGTCGGAGCAGGAAATCCAGCGCACACCGCGTTCCAGCAGAAACCGCGCACCGGCGGCCCGGGCCTGACCAACATTGCGCGCCTCGATCGCCAGGCTGTGCACCGGGTAACGGTCGACAATCGCCGAGGAGCGGTCGGTGCAACTGTCGAGCACCACCAGCACCAGTACCGTCTCACCCGCCAATCGCTCATGACACGCGGCGCGCAGGGCGGCGCGGATGCATTCCTCGATCAAGTCTTCTTCGTTGTGCGCCGGGATCAGAATACCAATCATCGCAAGCCCTCCAGAGCCGCCACGGAGCGCGGTTCGCGGCTCCACAGTTCGAGCAGGAAATCCGCTTCCTGGTGCAGGACCAGGCGCGGCAAGTGCAAGTGTTCGTGGAGCAGGTCATGGACCTGGCGGGCGTTCAGCGGGCAGCCGTCGATGGGCGGGCGCCAGTGGCAGGCAAGCAGTTGGCCGTCAGCCGTCAGGGAATTGCTGATGTGACGGATAACGGCTGTCAGATCTTTGCTATCCAGGTAGTAGCCGATTTCGCTAAATACAATCAGGTCGAATTTTTCCTCCGGCCAGTCGCTCGGCAAGCGATTTTGCCGCACTTCGGCGTGGTCAAAATGGCTCAAACGGGTTTTCGCCAGCCGCACGGCGGCAGCGGCCGTATCGCAACACAGCAAACGGTCGCAACGGCTCGCCAGTTCAGCGCTCAGTTCGCCATTGGCGCAGCCCGGTTCAAAAATTGCGCGATAACGCGGTCGGGGCAGGGCGGCGAGGGTGATCGCGCGTTTGCGTTGCTCGTACCAGCGCTCGCGGAAGGCCCAAGGGTCGTCGTTGCCGGCGAACAGGCCTTCGAAATAGCGATCTTCGACACTCATAGAAACACCACCTCGAAGGGCTGCAGCAGGCGATCCAGCACATAGGGCGCCAGCACTGGCGTCAGACCGGCGTCGGGATCACCCTCCAATTGGCTGGCGAAGGCATGCACTGCATGGCGTTTGCGCGCAATTTGCTCGGGTGACAGGAGAATTTTGCGCGCCCGTTGCCAAGGCACCAGCGCGTCTTCGGGCGTTGCCCAGTGCCACGTCCACACCGGCAACTCATGGAAGCTCGCGCCCACGCGCCGCGCAGCTTCAGCGCTGGCACGGCCGACGGCCTCGTGGTCGCAATGGCCGTCCTCACTCCAAGTGGCAAAAAGCACATCTTGGGGACGCAGATGGCGTTCGATGAACTCGCACAATTGCGCCTCTTGTGCCGCCACCTGGCTGTCGGTGAAACCACCGCGCAGCCACTTCAAACGATGCATTGGCAGGCCGAGACGACGCAGGGCTTCGGCGGACTCCTGCGGGCGCACCACGCTCAGGCGCTGTACCGGCCAGCGTGCCGAGCCTGGATGACTGGCGCTGCCGTCGGTGACCGAAATCAATTGCAGGGGCCGGCCAGCGGCTGCGAGCACTTGCAACAGGCCGCCGCAGCCGAGCACTTCATCGTCCGGGTGCGGGGCGACAATCACCGCCCGCGCGCCTGGGGGCACCAGACTGAGAATGTCGATGCTGGGCAGTTCTGCCAGATGCC
Source organism: Pseudomonas sp. TH15 (assembly GCF_016651105.1). Lineage (GTDB taxonomy): Bacteria > Pseudomonadota > Gammaproteobacteria > Pseudomonadales > Pseudomonadaceae > Aquipseudomonas. The sequence goes on along the minus strand of NZ_JAEKEL010000001.1, from coordinate 4,492,202 downwards.
GCGAGGCTTGCCACTGTTGCAGCGAGGTGCCCTGGCCGACGATTGGATTGGCTCTCATAGTGACCAGACCTCGCTGGATTGGCCGGCAACCAGGCTGCCAAGGGCAGCGAGATCGCGTTCGGCGTGGCTTTGGCGCAGGAACACCGGCAGGTCGGCGATCAGTCGCGCGAAGTGCCGATCCTTGCAATAAGGCCCGGCGCCCAGCGCACGGCCGACTTCGCGAATCACCTGTTCGGCAGTCTGTTCGACCACAGCGCGGGCGCGACGGGCCAGCAGTTGCGCGTTGTCTTCGGGGTGGGCATCGATGTGCAAGGCGCTGAAGCGCAGCACGTCGGCGGCGGCCTGCAAGGCACTGTCGACCGCACCGAGGTGAGCGAGGGCATGCGGTTCTTCACGTTGCGCGCAGTGCTGGCGCAAGGATTCGGCAATTTGCCGTGTGGCGCCATACCAGCATGCCGCAATGCCGACGCCACCCTGCCAGAAGCCCGGCCGTTGCAGATAGTCGCCGGGGCTGCCGATGGCCTGACCTTCGGCGCCGTCGAAGAGCACTTCAACACTGCCGGTGGCCGCCATACCGACCGCCGCCCAGCCTTGCTCGGTGACGGTCACGCCGGGCTGGTCAAGCGCGACGGCGACCAGTTGCTGTTGGCCGTCGGCGTCCCATGCGGTGAGTAGCGCATGGCTGAGGACGGCAGCGCCCGAACACCACGCCTTGCGCCCGTTGAGTTCGACCATGTGCCCGTTTGAGCTGACTTTGACCCGCGCTTGCGGCGGTTCTGCTGCCCACATGCCCCAAGTGCTGCCGGGCGTCGGCGTACCGCCGAGTTGCTCGATGATCGCCAGTGCGTCGGTATGCCCCTCGTAGAGTTTGCACAACCCCAGATCATGCCCGCCGACATCGGCCAGCCGTTGCAACCGCGCGAGCGTCAGACCGCTGCCGGGTAACGGCAAGCGATCCAGCCCGGCCTCGACCAGCGCCCGCAGGCAATGGCCGAGGGCCGCGGCGTCGGGATAATCCGGCGGCCGACGGGCGAGATAATGTACCAAGTCCATTTCAGTCTTCTTCCTCATGCTGCAATTCGAACAGCAGCAGCGAGCGGCCGGTAACCGAATATTCATGGCCGAACTCGAAGCGCTCCTGACCGCGAATCGACGGTTGATTGGTGTCGATCATGCAGGTCCAGAAACCGCCGTCCGGCACTTCCGGCAAGGTGAAATTGACGATGTCGTGGTGCGCATTGACCACTAGCAGCAAGGTCGCATCGCCACCCTTGCGGCGGATGCCGGTTTCCTGAGCGCGACCATCGAGCAGCATGCCAAGGCAGCGACCGTGGCCTTCCTGCCATTGTTCGATGGACATCTCGCTGCCATCCGGGGCCAGCCAAGTGACATCTTTTACACCGATGTCCTCGTTGTAATTGCCCACCAGGAACCGCCCACGACGCAGGATCGGGTAGGCCAGGCGCAACTTGATCAGGCGCTTGACGAACTTGAGCAACGCCTTGCCGTCATCGCTCAGGTCCCAGTTGACCCAACCGATCTCGCTGTCCTGGCAATAGGCGTTGTTGTTGCCTTCCTGGGTGCGGGCGAATTCGTCGCCGGCCACCAACATCGGTGTGCCTTGGGACAGCAACAGCGTGGCGAAGAAGTTGCGCATCTGCCGTTGGCGCAGTGCGTTGATCTCAGGATCATCAGTCGGGCCTTCGACACCGTGGTTCCAGGACAGGTTGTTGTTGCTGCCGTCCTGGTTGTTTTCGTCGTTGGCTTCGTTGTGTTTGTCGTTGTACGACACCAGGTCGTTGAGAGTAAAACCGTCGTGGGCGGTGATGAAATTCAACGACGAATATGGACGCCGTCCGCGCTGGTTGAACATCTCGCCGGAGGCGGTCATGCGACTGGCGAAGTCCGCCAATTGGCCGTCATCGCCTTTCCAGAACGCGCGCACGGTGTCGCGGAACTTGTCGTTCCACTCGACCCAGCCCGGCGGAAATCCACCGACCTGATAACCACCGGGGCCGCAGTCCCAGGGCTCGGCAATCATTTTCACCTGACGCAAGACCGGGTCCTGGCGACAGGCAACGAGGAAGCTGTGGCGTTCGTCGAAACCGTCGTGGTAACGCCCGAGAATGGTCGCCAAGTCGAAGCGGAAGCCGTCCACGTGCATTTCCGTGGCCCAGTAGCGCAGCGAGTCGGTGACCATTTGCAGCACGCACGGGTGACTCAAATCCAGGGTGTTGCCGGTGCCGGAATCGTTGATGTAGAAGCGCTTGTCGTCGGGCTGCAAGCGGTAGTAAGAGGCGTTGTCGATGCCGCGCATCGACAGGGTCGGGCCTTGTTCGTTGCCCTCGGCGGTGTGGTTGTAGACCACGTCGAGGATCACTTCCAGATTCGCTTCGTGCAGGTGCGCGACCATCTCCTTGAACTCGGCGATCTTGCCGCTGGCCAGGTAGCGCGGGTCGGGGGCGAAGAAGGCGATGCTGTTGTAGCCCCAGTAATTGGTCATGCCTTTGTGCAATAGGTGCTGGTCGTTGACGAACGCGTGGATCGGTAGCAATTCCACGGTCGACACGCCGAGCTTGCGGATGTGTTCGAGCAGGTCATCGACCATCAACCCGGCGAAGGTGCCACGCACGTTCTCGGGGACGGAGGGATGACGCATGCTGATGCCGCGCACGTGAGTCTCATAAATGATTGTTTTGTCCCACGGCACGCTGACCCGATGATCGTGGCCCCAGGTGTGGGCCGGGTCGATGACTTTGCATTTCGGCACAAACGGTGCGCTGTCCCGTTCATCGAAACTGAGGTCGGCGTCGGGGTGGCCGATGGTGTAGCCGAACAGCGCTTCGGACCATTTCAACTGGCCGACCAATTGTTTGGCGTAGGGATCGATGAGCAATTTGTTGTGGTTGAAGCGATGGCCGTTGGCCGGGTCATACGCGCCGTAGACCCGGTAGCCGTAGATCAGCCCCGGATGCGCGTCCGGCAGGTAGCCGTGGTAGATCTCGTCGGTGTATTCCGGCAGCTCGATGCGCTCCAGTTCCACTTCACCGGCATCGTCGAAGATGCACAGTTCGACCTTGGTGGCGTTGGCGGAAAACAGTGCGAAGTTGACTCCCAGGCCATCCCAGGTCGCGCCCAGCGGGAAGGGCAAGCCTTCACGGATTCGCGAGGCCTCGGCGTGAGGCTCTGGCGCGGCTTTCTTTGGACTGGTCATAGATGCTCCTGCAAAAAACGGGGATAGTTCGTTGACACTGATCCCTGTGGGAGCGGGCTTTTGCGGTGAGTGGATAAATCCCCTTACCGCAAAAGCCCGCTCCCACAAGGGATTTGTGTGTTTCTTGAGGGCGAGTTGGCCCTCGGTGGCGAGCAAGCCCGCCACACGGTCATTCAGTTCAATTCAATCGTCGGGTTAAGCGTCAGATCGCCGAAGGCTTGCGCGGCGCTCGTGGCTTTTTCTCGGCGGGTTTTTCGCCGGGTGGAATCACCTTGGCGGCGCTGGAAGGCTTGGCCTTGGCCGGCGCTTTCGGTTTGGCAGCAGGTGCCTTGACCTCAGCAGTCTTGCCAGCGGTTTTGCTGCCCGCCGCTTTCGGGGCTTTCTTGGGCGCCAGGGCTTCAGCTTCGGCCAGTTTGCGTGCCATCTCCCAATGGCGGCTTTCCTCGCCAACGGGCTTGCCTTCCGATTCCCAGATTTGATAGGCGAACTCGCGGATGCGTTTATCGTCGGTACTCATCGCAATGCTCCTGAACTGAACTCAAGTGTGGATAGTTTGGATAAAGAGATTGACCGGGAAATCCCCCAGCGCGGCGCTGATGTTCAGCTCCCTGTTTTTTGTGACTGCGCCGCTCGAAAAAGTCCCTTCAGGTTTTCGCCCGGGGCGGCGAACGGTAATTTGACCCGCGTATCGCCCCAGCGCAGCGCATCCACCTGAGATACAGCACTATTTTCCAGCAACGTCGCGCAACGGATCGGCACGATCACGATGGCCTGTTTCCCCTCGTACTCGCGGGCAAACGCGAGCACGTTGTGCGCTTGACTGCCCAGCACCTCCAGGGCCTGGTACGAGCCACGCCGAAACAGCTCGGCATGCTCGGCGCGCAGGTTCAACGTACCGGCGATCAAGCGTTGCTTGATGCGCCCGTCGCGCCAGTTCGCCAACAGCTCGGGCAAGTCCAGTGGCACTTGCAGAGACTGCTGACGACTGACGTAATCCACCGGCCGGCGGTTGTCCGGATCGACCAGGGTAAAGTCCCAAAAGTCGTCGCCCTGATAGAGGTCCGGCACCCCTGGCACTGTCATGCGCAGCAAGGTTTGCGCCAAACCATTCAACGCGCCCGGCGCGGCGATGCTGTTGACCGTCTTGCCCAGCGCCGCGCGCAGCAGTTCGCCTTCATCACCGGTGAGCAGTCTTTCGGTGAAAGCTTTGGCGGCGTCTTCGTAGGCATCGTTCGGCGCGCTCCAACTGCTTTGCAGCTTGGCTTCGCGCAGCGCTTTCTGTTGCCATTGCCAGATGCGTTTGGCGTAGTCGGCAAACCCGGCCTGATCGCCTTCGTGCAACTCCAGCGGCCAGCTGCCAAGCAATGCCTGATACAAAATCAATTCATCGCCCGACGACGGCACTTGATCGTCACTGCGCACCGGGCGGGCGAGGGCGCGCCACAATTCGATCTGCTCGGCGTACCAGTGACTGCGCTCGCTGAGTATGGCGAGGCGTGCGCGGGTGTCTTCGCCGCGTTTGTGATCGTGGGTAGCGGTGGTCAACAGGTTGTCGGGGAACTCGGCCAGACGCTGCTGATTGACGGCATGGAAGTCGCTGACCGGCGCACTGAATTGTTCAGTGTTGTAGCCGACGTCATTGCGCGACAGCAGCACCGCCGAACGATACAGCGCGGTGTCTTCCACAGCCTTTGCTGCGGCCGGCGACGTCAGTTGCTGAAAGCGCACGCAAGCGTGTTTGAGGATCTTGCGTTGACGACCCACCGGGCGTTTGCGCCAGGGCTCGCCGCCGAGCCAGCCGGCCAGGCAATCGAGAACCGGCCAGTCGGCCTCACCCAGGGTCTGGCGCGCACCGTCCATGGCCTGTTGAAAAAACACATCGTCTTCAGCGCAGCGTCCACGAGGACTGATATAGGTTCGGTACACCGGGAAGTGCACGATCAATTCCTGCAACGCCCGCCGGATCGCGCCGAGGGTCAGGTCGCGGGTCATCAGGTCATCCCGGGCCACTTGCAGCAAGGCCTGGGCGACGCTTTCGAAATCCCCGGCCAGCGAACCGTTGAGGATCTGCTGCCGCGCCAATCGCGCTTCCTGGATGAACTCGGCGGGCCGTTCGCTGTGGCGGCTCCACAGTTCACCCAAGGTTTCGGCACCTGCCGGATCATGTTGCAGCAGCGACAACTGGTTCATGAATTCATAACCGGTGGTGCCATCCACCGACCAGTCGCGGTGCAGGGTTTCGCCTTCGCCGAGGATCTTCTCGACGTAGATCGGCAAGTGCCGTTGCGGTGACAGACTGTCGACCCGACGACGCAGTTTGCGGCAATAACCCCGTGGGTCGGCGAGGCCGTCGATGTGGTCGATGCGCAAACCGTCCACCAGGCCTTCGGCAATCAGCTCGAAGATTTTCGCGTGGGTGGCTTCGAACACTGCCGGGCGCTCGACGCGCAAACCGCCGAGTTCGTTGACATCGAAAAAGCGCCGCCAGTTGATGTCATCCGCCGCCGTGCGCCAACTGGCCAGACGATAGCTTTGCCGTTCGAGCAATTGGTGCAGCTTGTGGAAGCCTTCTTCGGTTGTGGAGTCGTAGTGAGTGAGGCTGGTTTGAATCGCTTCGAGGATGTGCGGATCACTCGCCACTTGCCGCAGCTCTTCCTTCAAAGGAATCGCCAGCGAATGGGCATCGGTCTGGTAGCTGAGCGCGCCGAAGCGATCGGCCAAGGGTTTCAGCGCTTCGTCGGACGTGAGCAACTCAGCGTAATCGCTCGGGCAGATCGGGAAGTGGTGGTCGTAATGCTCGACGTGGAAGCTGCCTTTTTGCGCATCGAAATGCAGTTTCAGCGTGCCTTCCTGTAACGCCACGCCGTAATCGCTGCCGAGAAACGGCAGCAGCAATTGGCCCTCCATCAACGGGTCCGGCGAGTGCCACTGAATGTCGAAGAACTCACCGTAGGGACTCAACCGTCCCCATTCCAGCAGGTCCAGCCACCATGGATTGTCACTGCCACCAACAGCCATGTGGTTGGAAACGATGTCGAGGATCAGCCCCATGTTGTGTTCGCGCAGGGTGCTGACCAAGTGCCGTAGCGCCGCTTCGCCGCCAAGTTCCGGGTTCACTTGTGTCGGGTCGACCACGTCATAACCGTGCATTGAGCCGGCTCGGGCCGCCAGCAGCGGCGAGGCATAAATGTGGCTGATGCCGAGACTGGCGAAGTACGGCACCAGCGGCACCGCGTCTTCGAGGGTAAAGTCTTTATGAAATTGCAGGCGCAAAGTCGCGCGCAGGGGCTGAATAAGCGTTTGATTCATTGGTCACGCTCGGCAGCCTGGAGACGTGCACAGGCCAGCAACTCTAGGCGTCGCGCCGCATCGACGCCGTCGAGCAGTGCTTCGCTGGTGCCGGGCAATCGCCGCGACCAGTTCGGGTGGGTGTCGATGGTGCCCGGCAGATTGGCCTGTTCATTGATGCCCAGCGCATCCTCCAGCGGCAGCAATACCAGAGGCGCGCGGGTATGACCGAGGAACCGCACGCTGGCATCGACCACTTGATCGGCTTCGTGGGACTCCTCGCGAAAATTCTGCGGATCCTGACTCAAGGCGCTGCGCAGGCCTTCACGCTCGCGTTGCCGGTGGTGACGCCATTCGATTTCGCCATTGGCGTCGACAAACCCCAGCCGCGCATTCCAGTCGATGTCACGGCCGTGCCACCAGCCGTTGATCGTTGGCAAATCGTGAGTGCTGGTGGTCGCGAGGGCGTTGTCCGGCCAGTCGAGGATCGGTTTGAAATGGGTGTTGTCTTGTTCAAACAGCAACACGCGCATGCCGAGGATCGCGCGGGCGATGAGTTTTTCCCGCAGGCCGTCGGCCACCGTGCCGAGGTCTTCGCCGAGGACAATCGCCTGATGCCGATGGGATTCGAGGGTCAGCAAACGCAGCAAGTCGTCCACCGGGTAATACAGATAAGCGCCGTCGGCGGGCGGCGCATCGTTTGGGATCACCCACAATCGTTGCAGGCCCATCACGTGGTCGATCCGCAGACCTCCGGCGTGGGCGAAATTGGCGCGCAGCATTTCGATGAATGCGCGAAAGCCGTTGCGTACCAAGCCTTCCGGGGAAAACGCGGAAATCCCCCAGCCCTGGCCGGAACGGTTGAGGATGTCCGGCGGTGCACCCACGGTCAGCGACGCGAGCAGTTCGTCCTGACGGCTCCAGGCCTGGCTACCACCGCCGTCGGCGCCAACCGCCAAGTCAGCCACCAGCCCGATGCCCATGCCCGCGCTGACAGCTGCGGTTTGGGCCCGCGCCAGGCAGCGGTCGATCAGCCATTGGCAGAAGGCGAAGAAGCCGATGCGTCCGGAGTTTTCCTCGGCGAAGTCGGCGAGGGCGGCGCTGCGCGGGTCTTGCCATTGTTCGGGCCAGTGGCGCCAGTCCAGGTCTTCACCGCGGGCGGCGCGGGCCTCTTGAATGGCTTCGAAACGGCAATGGTTTTCCAGGGCTTCGCCGCCGGCATGGCGGAAGCTGCTGAAGTCTTCGTGCAGCGGATGTTCGCCCTGGACGAACCCTTCGTAGAGCGCTTGCAACAGCTGATGTTTGACTTCGGCAGCGACCGGCCAGTCGATCAGGGGCAGGGCTTCCAGGTGTTGCAGTTGTTCGGCCAACCCGGTGGCGTCAATCGCATCGCGCAAGGCGCGTTCACCGAGGATCGCTCCCGGTGCGGCGTAGAGGCTGTTGAGGAATAAACGGCTGGACGGTGAATACGGGCTGTAACGATGGGTGTCGCTGCTGAACATCGCGTGCATCGGGCTGATGGCCAATGCCTCGGCACCGCGTTCACCGGCGACACGGGCCAGGTCTTCAAGGGCTTGGGTATCGCCGAAGCCGCCATCGCCGGTGCGGCGCAACGAATACAACTGCACGCTCAGGCCCCAGGTGCGCGGGATCGGGCTGTCGACTGCATCGCCGACGCTGTAGCAGCGCTCGGGGGCCACGGCCAGGGTGAAGGATTGTCCGTCGATGCTGACGTGTTGATAGCCAACCGGGATCAAGCCCGGCAGGATCGCTTCGGCATCGAGTTTCAGGTGCAGGCGCGAACCGTCTTCGAGATGGATTTCGCACGGCGTTTCAGGTTCGAAATAGCGGCTCAGGTCGAGGCCAGCGCCGATGTCGGCGGTGATCAGCGGCGGCAGGAAACGGGTCTGTTGCACCTGCTGCAATTGCAGCAGGCTGGCGTCGATTTCCTGGGCGCTGCCGGCCGGATGACCGAGCCCGGTCAGTACCGAGCGCAGCACCGCAGGGGCGACTTTTTGCGGACGGCCGTTGGCGTCGATCCAGTCGACTGCCAGGCCAGCACGGCTGGCCAGTATTTCCAATTGCGCATCGCTCATAGGCGCTCTCCATCCGGGGGTAGCAAAGGGGTTGCGGCCGTGAGGCTGACTAGGGCGCTATACGGTGCGAGATTGCTCTGGTGCAACAGGTCGGACGCGGGTGGGTGTTCGAACAGCAGCAAAGCATCGGCCTGTGATAGGTGGACCACAGGCGCTGCGCTGAGGTTCAGGTCGATGCGCAGCAGACTGCCGTTGCCCAGTCGCCAGCGCGCCGTCACCGCACCTTCGGCCAGCACCTCGGCGCCCAGGGCTTGAGCGCCGGGCAAGTGCGGCGAGATGTGCCGATGACGCAGTTGCAGCAATTGCCGGTAAAGGTCGTGCATCGCCTGCTGCGCCGGGTCGCCAGCGTGCCTGGGCTGCGACGCTTCGAAGGTCTGTGGCGCATTCGGGTCGGGGATCTGTGCGCGTTTGACAGGATCTTTGAAGGCGCTGAATGCGGCGAACTCGTTGCGTCGACCTTCGCGCACCAATTCGGCCAGTTCGCCGTGGTGGCTGGTGAAAAACAGGAAGGGCTGCTCGGCGGCGAACTCGTCCCCCATGAACATCAGCGGAATCATCGGCGACAACAGCAGCAACGCGGTGGCGGCTTTCAACGCCTCGGGATGCGCCAGTTGATGCAACCGTTCGCCAAAGGCGCGATTGCCGATCTGGTCGTGGTTTTGCAGAAACAGCACAAACGCGCTCGGCGGCAAGTGGCCGCTGGGCTCACCGCGCGGCGTTCCGTGGCGGGTGATGTGGCCCTGGAACACGAAACCCTGGCTCAGGCAACGCGCCAGTTGCTCGGTAGGGTTTTGAGCATAGTCGGCGTAATAGGCGTCGGTTTCGCCGGTCAGCAGAACGTGCAGGGCGTTGTGGCCGTCGTCGTTCCACTGCGCATCGAAACCTTGCTCCAGCAGGCTGGCCTGGTTGTGTTCGTTTTCCACGGTCAGCCACACATGCCGGCGCGGGTCGGTCTGATGGCGTACCCGTTGCGCCAGTTCTTGCAGAAAGTCCGGGTCTTCGATGGCGTGCACCGCGTCCAGGCGCAATCCGTCGAAGCGGTACTCCAACAACCACATCAGCGCGTTATCAATGAAGAAGTCCCGCACCTCGCGGCGGCGGAAGTCGATGGCCGCGCCCCATGGGGTGTGTTTGTCCTCGCGGAAAAAGCCCTTGGCGTAGCGATGCAGGTAATTGCCGTCGGGGCCGAAGTGGTTGTAGACCACGTCGAGAATCACTGCCAGGCCATGGCCGTGGGCCGTGTCGATCAGGTGTTTGAGTTGTTCGGGGGAGCCGTAGGAGGCTTGGGGCGCGTAGGGCAGAACCCCGTCGTAGCCCCAATTGCGCTCACCGGGGAATTGCGCCAGTGGCATCAGTTCGATCGCGGTGATGCCCAGTTCGACAAGGCGCGTCAGGTGTTGCTCGACTTCACTGAAACCGCCGAGGGCTCCGACGTGCAGTTCATAGATCACCGCTTCATTCCACGGCCGACCTTGCCAGGCGGCGTGTTGCCAGTGGTAGGCGAGGGGATCGACCACCACGCTGTGGCGGTCGAGGTCCCCGGCCTGGGCGCGGGAGGCCGGGTCGGGCACCTCCAGTTCGCCATCGATGTTGTAGCGGTAACGCGTGCCGGCCGGGCAGCGGGTCTTGATCACGAACCAGCCGTCGGCCTGGGGCAGCAGCGGCAAGGATTGCCCGTTTTCCAGTTCGACACTGACGTAAAACGCATCTGGCGCCCACAAGGCAAAACGCGTGTGTTCTGCGTCCAGCATGATTGCGCCGTGGGGCCAGGTCTCAAGGGTCCGTAACGGCATCGTTGAAAACCTCGTGTTATTTGTGACCCGATTTACCCAGGGCTTTAGCCACCAATTGTTCGTAGAGTTCGGCGTAGGGTTCGACCGCTTTGCACCAGTTGAACGGCGCAGCCATGGCGCGGCAACGCATGGCGTGCAGCAGGTCGGGGAAGGCGAAGACCTTGAATGCGCGGCCCACAGCTTCGCGGTAACTCTCAACGGTGGATTCGTCGAACAGGAAACCGGTCACGCCGTTTTCGATGGTGTCGGCCAGGCCGCCGGTATTCCGTGCCACCGGCAACGAGCCGAAGCGCTGGGCGTACATCTGGCTCAAACCGCAAGGTTCGTAACGCGAAGGCATCAACAGGAAATCGCTGCCGGCGAACATGCGGCGGGCGTCGGTTTCATTGAAGCCGATGCGCACGCCAACCTGGCCAGGGAAGCGCAGGGCCAGCACCCGCATGGCTTGTTCTTCTTCCGGTTCGCCACGGCCGATGATTGCGATCTGGCCGCCGTTTTCGACAATGAATTCGGCCACGGCTTCGGTAAGGTCCAGACCTTTCTGGTAGACAAGGCGCGATACCACGGCGAACAGCGGACCTTCGGATGCTTCCAGGCCGAACAGCTCGCGCACGTGAGCGGCGTTGACGGCTTTACCGTCCCAGTCGCCGATGGTGAACGGGCAGAACAGGTGCGGGTCGGTGGCGGCGTCCCAGCTCTCGTCGATGCCGTTGGGAATCCCGCTGAGCAGGCCTTGCTGGGTCTTGGCGGCAAGAAAACCGTCGAGGCCGCAGCCGAAGGCAGGCGTAGTGATTTCCTGGGCGTAGGTGGCGCTGACCGTGGTGATGTGGCTCGAATAAGCCATGCCGGCCTTGAGGAACGACATCTTGCCGTAGAACTCCATGCCTTCCTGTTGCAGTGCGTGCATCGGGATGCCCAGTTCCGGGCAAGAGCCGAGGCTGGTGACGCCCTGATAGGCCAGGTTATGGATGGTGAATAGGGTTGGTGTGCGCTGCCCGCGCCAGTGCATATACGCAGGGGCCAGGCCGGCTGGCCAGTCATGGGCGTGCACCAGGTCCGGGCACCAGTGGATTTGCGCGAGGTTGGCGGCGATATCGGCAGCGGCCAGCCCCAGACGGGCGAAACGGATGTGGTTGTCCGGCCAGTCGCGGCCGTTGTTGGCGCCATAAGGCGAGCCTTCGCGCTCGTAGAGTTCGGGGCAGATCAACACGTAGATGACCAGGCCATCAGGCATGTCCATGCGCCCGATCTTGCAGGGCGGCAATGCGGCATGACCGCCGAGTTCACCAATGATGTGGATCGGATTTTCGCTGTGCAGCACTTGCGGATAACCGGGGATCAGCACACGAACGTCGTGCAAATGAGCCATGGCTCGCGGCAGCGCAGCGGAGACGTCACCCAAGCCACCGGTTTTCACCAGGTCGGCGATTTCCGAGGTCACGAACAAGACTTTCTTCTTGTTGGGATTCTGACTGGCGACCGGTACAAGTGCCTTGGGGATGCTGATTGCCTTGCTGCTCGGGGCATTCACGGCGCTCGATTCGCCGACCTGCTGATGAGCACGTTCTCCCTGAATATCTAAAGCCGCACTGATCATATGAATCTCCCGTGTTGTTGATCTAATTCTTGTCTCATTCCCTGCAGGGGCTGGCGCAGACTGCGATCTTTACGTTTGAAAGATCAAAAGATCGCAGCCTTCGGCAGCTCCCACCTGCATATGGCAAGCGCAAACGCGCTACGCATCGGTGAGCAAACGCTGCCAATACGCTAAAGCACAAAGGCTGGAGGGGCTGTTGCAAGGATTGCACCAGTCGGAACGCACCTGTCTCTAAGAGGACTCTTCGCTACAGGTAAAAGTTTCGACTTTTTTTCCGCTTTGTGACCGACCGGTTTCGACCCGCGAAATCAGTCTAGGCCAGAACTTAGAGCGTCACAGGCCAGATGGCAAAATTGTTCGACAATCGGTTTGCCGTTAACGGAAACCTTGGTTTGCTGGGGCAAACGCACCGACGAAGTGCAGGTTTTTTGGGGGAGTGGATCAAAACGGTGACCGGGCGGTCACGTTTTCGTGCTAGCAGGAAGAGCGCTTGCACTGTTGTGGTGCGAACACTTTGTTAAAGGGGTGACCCTTGCCAATGTAGGAGCTGCCGCAGGCTGCGATCCTTAGATCCTGTTTTTAAATCATGATCAAAGGATCGCAGCCTTCGGCAGTGGGTACAGGGAACGTGTTTCTGTAGGAGCAAAGCTTGCTCGCGATGACGGTGGTCGATTCACCCTCGCAATCAGCCAGGACTCAATTCAACAAACGAACAGGGCTACCCGCCGCCCAGGCCTGAACATCCTCGATCATCTGCGAAAAGAACTGCTGGTAATTCTGCCGGCTGACATACCCGACATGCGGTGTGGCCAGCACGTTGTCCAGCGTGCGGAACGGATGCATTTCGGGCAACGGCTCCTGCTCGAACACATCCAGCGCCGCGCCCGCCAGGCGCTTCTTCTGCAGTGCCTTGATCAGTGCCGTTTCATCGACAATCGGCCCGCGTGCGGTGTTGACCAGCAGCGCCGTGGGTTTCATCCAGTCCAGCGCCTGGGCATCAACGATCCCGCGGCTGCGCTCGCTGAGCACCAGGTGTACCGACAGCACATCGGCTTGTTCGAACAGTTCCTGCTTGCTGACGTAGCTCACGCCGGATTCGGCGGCGCGTTCGGCGGTGAGGTTTTCGCTCCAGGCGATTACCCGCATGCCGAAGACCTGACCGAACTGCGCCACGCGTTTGCCGATGCTGCCCAGACCGAGAATCGCCAAGGTCTTGCCGTGCAGGTCGCCGCCCAAGCCTTGCTGCCAAAGACCGGCACGCAGGGCATTGGCTTCGACCATCAGGTTGCGGGTCGCGGCCATGATCAGCGCCCAAGTCAGTTCCGGGGCGGCGTGCTTGTAACTGTCGGTGCCGCTGACCTGAATGCCCAGCGCAGCAGCGGCTTTCAGATCCAGCGCCGCGTTACGCATACCGCCCGTGACCAGCAGCTTGAGGTTGGGCAATCGCTTGAGCAGGTCTTCGTCGAAGCGCGTGCGCTCACGCATCACGCAAATCACCTCGAACGCGCCCAGGCGTTCGACCAGTGCGTCGTTGTCGGCCGGGTAGTCATGGATAAAGCTCACCTCGCCGATGCTGTCCAGCACCGACCAGTCCACCACGCCGCTGGCCACGTCCTGCCAGTCATCGATCACCGCAATCTGCACAGCCATCAGCCTTACCTCATCAACGAACAGGGTTGGTTTTGTTCAGCCAGTCGAGCAGGGCCTGATGAAATTGCGTCGGCTCTTCCATCTGCGGTGCGTGGCCCATGCCCGGGAATTCCACCAGGGTCGAGTGTGGAATCAGTTTTGCCACTTGCTTGCCGAGCACGTCGTAGTGACCGAGCTTCGCCTTGACCTCGGGGGTGGCGATGTCGCTGCCGATGGCCGTGGTGTCGGAGGTGCCGATCAGCAGCAAGGTCGGCATTTTCAGGTCCTTGAACTCGTAGAACACTGGCTGGGTGAAGATCATGTCGTAGATCAGCGCCGAGTTCCACGCCACTTGTTTATGCCCCGGGCCTTTGTTCAGGCCGGCGAGCATGTCGACCCAGCGATCGAACTCCGGCTTCCAGCGCCCGGCGTAATAGGTGTTGCGTTCATAGGTGCGGATCCCGTCGGCGGTGACTTTCAGCTCCCGTTCATACCATTGATCGACGGTGCGATACGGTACGCCGAGGGCTTTCCAGTCTTCCAGGCCGATGGGATTGACCAGCGCCAATTGCTCGACTTGTTCCGGGTATTGCAGCGCATAACGGGTGGCGAGCATGCCGCCGGTGGAGTGCCCGACCAAGGTGGCCTTCTGGATGCCCAGGGCCTTGAGTAGCTTCTGGGTGTTGGTCGCCAGTTGCTGGAATGTGTATTGGTAATTGTCTGGTTTGCTGGAGGTGCAGAAGCCTATCTGGTCCGGGGCGATCACTCGGTAGCCGGCCTCGCTCAGGGCCTTGATCGAACTGTCCCAGGTCGCGCCGCAGAAATTCTTGCCATGCATCAGCACCACACTGCGCCCGTTGGCCTTGCCATGGGCGGCGACGTCCATGTAACCCATTTGCAGGGATTTACCCTGGGACTGGAAGGCAAAATGCTTGACCGTGTAGGGATACTCGAAGCCCTGGAGTTCCGGGCCGTACGCCGGGCCCTCTGCGGGCGCCGCCTCGGTGGCGGCATGAGCGAACAGCGGCAGGGCAGCGCTGAGGAACAGGCCGGGCAGCCAGCGGGAAAGCGTGACGGTCATAAGGGCAAACTCCATGGAAATCGGCCGATGCTGGAACGGCTGGATTAGGGCGACGTTAAACACAGGCAATGTTGCAGGTTGATCGTTCAACCCATCCAGCCGAGTGTTATCAGGGCCAGCACCGCATAACGGGCGCCTTTGGCGAGGCTCACGATCAGCAGGAATCGCCCCAGGGGCTCACGCATGACGCCAGCCACCAGGGTTAGCGGATCACCGATCACAGGCACCCAACTGAGCAGCAACGACCAATGACCGTAGCGCTGATAATGCTTTCGGGCCGTTTCAAGATGCCGGGGGCTGACCGGAAACCAGCGCCGCTCGCGAAAGCGCTCGATGCCACGTCCCAGCCACCAGTTCAGCAATGAGCCGAGGACATTGCCCAGGGTCGCGACCGCCAACAGTGCCCAGATCCAGTAACGATCGCTGATTAACAACCCCACCAGCACCGCTTCGGACTGCAACGGCAGCAGCGTCGCCGCACCGAACGCCGCAAAAAAAAGCCCGATGTACGCGCCGAACATCAATGGGCGGGGTAGTCCGCCACCACCACGTCGGTGCCGGTCTTGGTCAGGCCGATGACTTGATAGGCGTCGCTCATGCCATCCATTTCCATACCGGGCGAGCCCATCGGCATGCCGGGAGCCGCCACACCCAGCAGATCGTCACGCTTGCTCAGGGCCAGCACATGCTCGGCCGGCACATGACCCTCGACGAACTTGCCGTTGATCAGCGCCGTGTGGCAGGACGCTAGGCGTGGCGGCACGCCGTGCTGCTGCTTGAACTCGCTCATGTTGGCTTCGACGTGATCCTCGACCTTGAAGCCGTTGGCTTCGAGGTGGCTGATCCATTTTTTGCAGCAACTACAATTGGCATCACGGTGCACTTCGATGGGGATCAGATCGGCGGCCTGGGCCAGGGAGGAGATAAACAGGGCGCTCAGGGCGATCAAACGCAGATGGGTTCGCATGGGAGGATCTCGACTCGGAGGGCGGTCAAAAAAAGAGGCATTTTGACTACTTTAACCAACAAAGAGGGGCGAGAGTGTTTCGAAGTAATGCAGGATGGTGTGATGTACGAGGCTTTCTGTGGCGAGGGAGCTTGCTCCCGTTCGGCGGCGCAGCCGTCGCAAGATCTGAGTGCAGGATCTGTCTGAAGAGGGGCCGCTTCGCAGCCCAGCGGGAGCAAGCTCCCTCGCCACAGGGAGCTTCGTCAGTCAGCTAAAGGGTTAACGAACCTTGAACCGCCCCATGATCGCGCTCACCCGGCTATTCGCTTCCAGCAACTGCTGAGTGTTGAGTTCACTGGCATGACCGCTTTTAACCAACTCATCAACCATATGGCGGATCTGTACCATGCTGCGGTTGATCTCTTCGGTCACGGCGCTTTGCTGCTCGGCGGCGGTCGCAATCTGGGTGCTCAGGCTGTTGATATGGCTGACGGAGCCGGCCATTTCATCCAGGCCGGAGTTGACCCGCGCTGTGGCATCCGCAGCGGATTGGCAGCTGGCCTGGGTGTTTTCCATGGCCGCCACCGAAGAGCTCACGCCTTGGGTCAGGCGTTTGAGCATTTCGTTGATTTCCGAGGTGCTGGCCTGGGTCCGGGCGGCGAGGGCGCGGACTTCATCGGCCACCACCGCAAAGCCCCGGCCCTGTTCACCGGCGCGTGCCGCTTCAATTGCCGCGTTGAGCGCCAACAGGTTGGTTTGCCCGGCAATCGCGCCGATCACCCCGAGAATCTCGGTAATCCGTTGTGCGTCCTGCTGCATGTTTTCAACTTTGTGGGTGGCGCTGGCCACTTCATCAATCAGCGCCACGACACTGCTGGAAGCTTCGCCGACCACAACCCGCGAGCGATCCGCGTGTTCGCTGGCGCGCTGGGTGAAAGCAGCAGTTTCAGCAGCGTTCTGCGCAACACTGTCGGCGGTGGAGCTCATTTCGGTGATGGCAGTAACGGTCTGATCGGTTTCCGAGGCGTGACGCACCAGAATCTGACTGGTGTGCGCGGAAGTGCGTTGCAGGTTGTCCAGACCCGAAGCCATGGCGCCGGTGGCTTGGGTGACTTCGCCAATCATGTTCTGCAAGTAGATGATGAAGGCGTTGACCGAGTGGCCGATGGCGCCCAGTTCATCCTCGGCACGGATGGTGATGCGCTTTGTCAGGTCGGCATCGCCGGCAGACAGTGCATCGATGTTGGCCTTGAGGATTTTCATGCGATGAATCAGTTGGCGAATCGCGTAGATCTGCAGCAGAACCAACAGAATCACCATCGGAATCTGCAACAGGCTCAAGGTGTTCAATACATCGTCACGTTGAGCGGTGATCAGCTTGGTCGGCAGGGCAGTCGCGAGGAACCACGGCGTGCCTTCGATCGGGCGCATGAAGAAGGTGCTGGCTTCGCCGTTGTTGTCGAATTCGACCCGCTGCGCCTGGTCACGGTTTTGCAGGCCCGCCTTGACCTGGCTGGCGAACGGCGAGTTGCCGGCCAGTTCGCTGATGTTCTTCAGCACGACCGGCCCGCTGATGCGTGAGCTGTTGCTGATGATTTTGCCGTCGGCTTCGACGATCAGCATTTCGGCACCGAGGTCTTTTTCCTTGCGTGCGATCAGATCGTTGAAGAAGCCCAGGGTCACGTCGATGGTCGACACACCGTAGGCCACGCCATTTTTCTGAATGGCCATCGCGCAGTTGGTGCGCGGCTCGGCACTGGCGTCATCCTTATAGGCGGCAGCCCACGCGCACTGACCGCGCGGGGTTTGCATGCCGCCCTTGTACCAGCTCTGGTCGTAGTAGTTGGGCGCGGCGTCGCTGTTCCAGAAGGTGTTGACGGCCAGTTTGCCGGAGCTGTCACGGTGCCAGAAGGTGCTGAACTTGTTGCGTCCCGCTTCACGTTGGCCGGGCAAAGGCCAGATCCCGCCACCAAACACTTTCAGCTCGCCGTACTGGTCCACCAAACCGGGCAGCACCGTATCAATGGCGGCGCTGTCGAGCAGGGGTATGGTCTGGGTGATGCTGCGTTGCTGGGCTTGCACCTTGTTCAGTTCGCCCTGGATTTGCTCGGCAACTTCTGCAATGCGGTTGAGGGCGACCTGTTCTTCGGTATGGCGCAGTTTCGGCGCGACCAACTGGCTGATACCCACCACCGTGAGTACCGAAAGCAGCAGGATGAACAGGACCAGAAACAGCGTGTAGCGAGCCTGAATGGTACGGAATGCGGGCATGGGACCGGTCCTTGTGCTGCGTTTTTATTAGGGGCGGGGGATAAAACAGTGCGGGTATCCCTAACGTATCGTCGCCGTTGAAAGAAGCTTTAGGTACTGGCGTACTAAAAATACGCGTACCGACGATTGGTCAGTATCGGGTCTGATACAGGTAGCCTCTCGGGCTCGTCCGTTAGAGCAAACGGTCTATTGAAAGATTTTCGATCAAGGGCGTACAGACCAGCATTTATGGGCGTTTGTCTGTTTGTATCGAGAATGTACAAGAATTGTAAAAAAGTGCACCAAAAGGGTTGGTGCTATCAGTTGGCCGGTAGATACTCCGCGCTATTCACGTTGTTCAACAAGGACATTCAATGCACATTTCACAGGGAGTCCGCGCATGACTATCGGCATTGTCGGCCAATGGCAAAGCAAGGCAGGGGTTCTGGTGCGCGACACTGGCGCGAAAAAGCAGGTTGCGCAAAGTGTCAAGGTGCAGCAGATGCTCACCAAGGTCGGCACCGATCCCAACGCCATCAATACCGCCGAAATGGACAAGCAAGGCCTGCGCAAGAACATCAAGGGCTTTGATCCTACGAACGTCTCGGTAAAACAGATGGGCAACCTCAGCGCCATGTTGCGCAGCCGAGGGCTGATCTCCGAGATCACGTCTTTCACGCTGATGAATGCCGGCGACAAATTCGACCGTTTCGGCGTAACCAAAGACGTTGATGTTAAATTCAACGCACTGGAGTATTTCGCGACTCAGCTCGATGCGATCCAGAACAATGGCCTCAATGGCAACGCTTACGGGAAAGCCCTGATCCCTGAGTACAAAAAAGCCATCTACGTCCTGCAGAACCTCAAGACGTACGGTGAAGGCAACGCGGCGAAACCGGTCGACCAAGGCGTCAAAGCCAAGGCTTGAGACTTCAATGTGGCCCGCTCGACATTGAGCGGGCCGTTGTCGAATGACGGCACTGCGTTCAATCGCGCGATGGCGGTGTCTCGATCAAGTGATTGGCAAGTTCCTGTTGGGCCTGATCGTGCAATTGCTGCATGTGCGGGCAGGCTAACGCCAGCTCGCGCAACCGGTAACCGCGGTGAAACAGCGCCAGCCATCCCCCCTTTACCTTCCATGGGTGCCAGCCCGCAGTCTTTCAGCAGCATGTCATAACGATTAGCGTGTTTTTCCAGCTGAACGGCTACGCCATGTTGATTGGATCCGACGTTCGTTGTCGGTGGACGTCGGAAAAAACAATGCCCGCTAGGAGCGGGCATCTTTGAAGTGGTTCGGCTGTCAATTTCCCTGCGCGCATTATCGGTAGGCGGGCAGGGCGAACAATCCTGTTCTAACGATGTTGATAATAACCAGGACCGCCCTGGTAATAACGATGGTGATCGTCGTGCCAGCCTCCGTGGGGGAAAATGATACAGCCGCTCAGGGAAAGTAGAGCGATCAGGGGAATCAGCAGTGTGATTCGACGGAGCATTTCAAAATCCTCATGGTTATCGCCGCGATGAAGCCAAAACACTTCATCGTCTGTAACATGAGACTTCGTTTGCTGCCGTTCATCCCCGTACAAAGGTAGGCGCTTGGCATGCAAGCGGATACAAACCGGATACATTTCAAGGTTCAGGAACCCGCAATGACCCAATCGCAACGTTTGAAATACTCGATTCTGATCTCCCTGGTGGTCCTGGGGATCATGTTCGGCCTTTCGTATCTGCAAAATACAGGGGTCATCAGCGAGAAGCTGTTTCAGTACATCGCCATTGGCGTGGCAGTGATCGTGGTGGTGGTAAATGGCGTGATGCGCCGCAAGGTCAAGCCTTAAGCGACGCACCCGAGGCGGGTTCACCGCAGAGAATGGCAATGGCCTGCGGATGCAGGCTGTAGCTTTTGTCCGGATTGAGCGTGATCACGCCCTCAATGCACAAGCGCTTCAATACCTCCCGCACACTCAGGAAGGACAGGGGAATATCCAGGTCCAGCAAATGTGTGTGTACGCCGCGCACGCCCAGGCTGCGCTCGCTTTCTGCGGCGCTCAGCAAGGCGTCGATGACTTTCAGGCGAATCAGGCTGGTTCTCAGGCCAAAGCTCTTGAGCAGCACTCTGATTCGTTCGTTTGCGTGGCGATCAGTCCTGTGTTCGAACATTCCGGGGCCAGGATTCATGGCAATACCCTTTGACGCACGGCTACCGTCCGTTGGCAGATGCGAGTTGTACATGCAAAAAACTCCTTATCAGAGCCTGATCAGGAAAGGTTTTTTTGCGTTCTCTAAACAAGACGTATCAGCTCGGCAAATCATGAAAGAAAAAATGTAGAAAATTCGTCGCTGTTTCGTCTTTTCTGCGTTTTCAGGGCTCCGGATTGCCATTCAACGGGTTAAATTTTTTCTTCCGGCTTCGTTTTCAGGACAGGCTCATTGCGCGTGGACGCGTGGGCGTTTCCAGAGCGGATCCGCTGCCGTCCTATTCGCGTGGCAACGTCTGGTCCGCTCTTCGGTATTTCGATCAGGAGCGAACGTGATTATTTCCAGGCAGTTAACCGGACTGACCCTTGCCGGTATGTTTCTCGGACTGAGTCTGTCGGCCCATGCATTCAGTCCAGCCACTGAAGCCCGTGCCGATATTCGCCGCACCAGTTTCGGTGTGCCGCACATTCGCGCCGAAAACGAGCGCGGGCTCGGCTACGGTATCGGCTACGCCTACGCTCAGGACAACCTGTGCCTGATGGCCAACGAGATCGTCACCGTCAACGGCGAACGATCACGGTATTTCGGCCCGGATCAATTCACGCTTGAAGAGCGCGCCAACCTGGCCAGCGACCTGTTTTTCAACTGGCTGAACACACCGCAGGCCGTAGCTGGTTTCTGGCAGGCGCAAACCCCTGAAGTACGCGATCTCATCGATGGTTATGTGGCGGGCTACAACCGCTCGCTGGCCGAGCGTCAGGCCCAGGGTTTGCCAGCGCAATGCCAAGGTGACTGGGTGCGCCCGATTGCGGCCCAGGATCTGGTGAAGCTCACGCGTCGCTTGTTGGTCGAAGGCGGCGTCGGGCAGTTTGCCGAAGCCCTGGCCGGCGCCACACCACCAGCGGCCGTCGCTCACGTGGCGAACGCTGCGCAGGCATTTCAACTGGCCGACACGCATCAGCAGCGATTTGCACTGGATCGCGGCAGTAACGCGGTGGCGATCGGCAGTGAGCGCTCGTTCAACGGTCGCGGCATGTTGTTGGCCAACCCGCATTTCCCCTGGGTGGGCGGAATGCGCTTTTACCAGATGCACCTGACCATTCCCGGCAAGCTGGATGTGATGGGCGCTGCGCTGCCCGGTCTGCCGATGATCAACATTGGTTTCAACCAGCACCTGGCCTGGACGCACACCGTCGATGCGTCCAAGCATTTCACCTTGTATCGCCTGCAACTGGACCCCAAGGATTCGACCCGTTACCTGCTGGACGGCAAGTCCCTGCCACTGGATCAACAGACCCTGACGGTGAACGTGAAACAGCCGGATGGCCAGATCAAGCCGATGTCCCACGTGATCTACAGTTCGGTATTTGGCCCAGTCGTGCAATGGCCCGGCAAGCTCGATTGGGATAACCAGTTCGCCTACAGCCTGCGCGATGCCAACCTGGATAATGACCGCGTCTTGCAGCAGTGGTATGCGATGAACCGCGCTACCAGCCTCAAGGATTTGCAGGCGTCGGTGCACAAGATTCAGGGCATTCCGTGGGTCAACACTCTGGCGGCGGACGATCAGGGACAGACGCTTTACATGAACCTGTCGGTGGTGCCGAACGTCAATGCCGACAAACTGGCCAAGTGCAGCGATCCGCGCGCCGGGTTGAAGATGATCGTGCTCGACGGCTCCAACAGCACCTGCGCCTGGGACATCGATCCGAACGCCGCGCAAAAGGGTATTTATGCGGCAGACAAATTGCCGCAACTGTTGCGCAAAGACTTTGTGCAGCATTCCAACGATTCCGCCTGGCTGGCCAACCCGGCGCAGCCATTGACCGGCTTCTCGCCATTGATCAGCCAGGACAGTCAGCCGTTGGGGCTGCGCTCGCGCTTCGCGCTGGATCGCCTGGGTTCACTGGCCAAGGCCGGGCCGGTGGCCGCTGCGGATTTGCAGCGAATGGTCATGGATGATCAGGTGTATCAGGCGGCGCAAGTCATGCCGGACCTGTTGCAGTTCTGCAGTGCCGACCTGGGCGCCGATGCGGCGATCCTCGCACCGTTATGTGCCAGTTTGAAGGCGTGGGATGGCCGGGCAAATCTGGACAGCGGCGTGGGCCTGGTGCATTTCCAGAATGTCATGGAGGCGTTGCAGCAAACGCCCGACATCTGGCGCGTCGCCTTCGACCCGAAAGACGCGCAGCACACCCCTCGCGGGTTGGCGTTCGAGCGGGCAGAAGTGGCCAAAGCCATACGCGAAGCGATGCACGCATCGTTGGAACTGACCAACAAGATGGGGCTCAAGCCCGACAGCCGCTGGGGCGATATTCAAGTGGTCAGCAGCGGCGGGCAGCAGACACCGATCCACGGTGGGCCCGGCACGCTGGGCGTTTATAACGCCATTCAAAGCGTGCCGCGCGAGGATGGCAAGCTTGAGGTGGTGGGTGGCACCAGCTATCTGCAAGTCGTGACGTTCGATGAAAAGGGGCCACACGCGCAGGGACTGCTGGCATTCTCGCTGTCCAGTGATCCGGCGTCGAAATACTCACGGGACCAGACCGAGGCATTTTCGAAGAAGCAGTGGAGTGTGCTGCCGTTTACTGAACAGCAGATCCAGGCCGACCCGCAGTATCAAGTGCAAACAGTCGGTGATTCGCTAGACAAGAGCGGGAAAGTGGCAGCGCAATAATTAGATTGCTTTCTACGCAAGACCCGAAGGCCACATTCCGTTAAAGGATGTGGCCTTCAGCTTTTTGGCGGTTGTTGCGGCAGGGTATTGATAACGGTGTTGCCTTCCTTGTTGCGCGTCACGTAGACCGGCAACACTTTGGGCAGAGAGCTCACCAGGTTGTTCAGTTCTTTGATGTTGTAAATGCCGCCGACCCGAAGCGAACCGGTATTGCTGTCGGCGAGCATCAAGGGGGTTTTCAGGTAACGGTTGATCAGCGGCAGCGCATCGCTGAGTGCCAGATTGTCCAGCACCAGTTTTCCGCTTAGCCAGGCCAGCGACGTGTCGCCGGGGTACGTCTGGCTGATTTGTGGCATGTAATCGCCTTGCCGATAACGCGCCTGCATCGCTGGCCCGAGACGCAAGCCATCACCCGGCAGTGCGGAATTGCTGGTGACCAGCACTGAACCTTCGACCAGATTCACCCGCACTTGATCTTCGTACATCCAGACATTGAAGCGCGTGCCTGTCACGCGAACTCTGCCTTCGCCTGCGCGAACGATAAACGGATGGCTGAGGTCGTGGCTGACAGTGAAAAACGCTTCCCCTTTTTCAAGGTAACGCGTCGTTCATCCTTGTAATTGCTGAAGGTCAGGTCAGTGTTGAGGTTCAGTTGGAGCTGGCTGCCGTCACTCAAGGTGACCTGGCGCACATTGTCGGTCGCGGCGAAATGCTCATAGCTGTCAGGCAACCAGCCGAGATTCCAGCCGGCATAAGCCGCCAGCGGCAAGGCCAGTGCACAGACACCCGCTGCTACCGCGTATTGACGCCATGCGCGTGAAGGTTGGCGGATCGGCACCACAACGGCAGGTTCCGGGCGCGGCAAGTCGCCGGCTACGTCCCAGATCTCCAGCATGGCTTCGTACTCGAACGCATGCAGCGGATGAGCGTCGTGCCATTGTTCGAACGCCTGACGCTCCTCGGCAGTGCAGTCGTTGGCGTGCAGACGCATGCACCAGTGCGCAGCGGCATCGGTGACGGCGTCGTATTCGGCTTCCGAGAGAGAGTGTTCGGTCATTGACTCATCCTGATTTGCTGCATTCTAACCTTGCGGGTAAGGCGGCGAGAACATCCGTCATGGCAATTGCCCATCAAAGTGGAATTTATTTTCCCCGGTGACGGCCAAAAAAACAGGACATGCACGCCTACTATCCACAAATGGAGTGAAAAAATGATCAAAAGAACCTTTGCAGCCTTAATAGCCACGGCAAGCTTGCTCACTGCGGGTGCCGCTTTGGCGGATAAACCAGGTGCCGGCTGGGTCACCATTGAAAAAGCCATCGAAATCGTCAAAACCAAGGCCGGTTATGTCGAAGTCTATGAAATCGAAGCCGACAACAACGGTTATTGGAAAGGCGAGGGGCGCAAAGCCGATGGCGTTGTTTACGAATTTCGCATCGACGGCGCATCGGGCAATGTACTGAGGGATCAGAAAGACTGATCCGCAGCGCTGTCGACAGCCCTGAATATGCGCAGGTTCGCCTGCGCATTTTTTTGCCTGCTTACGGCGAAGAATTGCTCACCGGATCGAGTTGTCTGCCCAGCTGACAAATCAGGAAAGCAATTGAATCGGCATTGCGCAGGATGGTGTCAATGCGCGCATGCGGCGTCTGCTGATCGAGGAAAGCATCGCGTGCTGCCGCCAGGGTAGGGCTGCGCGTAGCGTCGAGAATCGCTTTGCTGACGTTCGACAGTTCAGGAATTTGGTCGTAGTCGATCCACGATTGATGTTTGTCACTCCAGCGCGAAAACAACTCCTGCCTGGGTGTTGCCAGCGATAGTGCGTCGCGTTGAAACGCCTGCTGCGAGCTTTTCATTGCGGCGCCATGCCCGGTGATGGTCTCGATCAGATCGGTAAACGGTCGCCGAGCTTCCAGCGTGGCAATGTCAACGGCCTTGCAGATTTGATGCGCGAACTCGTGAATCAAGGTGGATGCCTGGGCGTGTCCGTCGACATTGAAGGGTTCAGTCAGGGAGGATTTGTACCAGTCCAGTTGCTGATTGAAAAACTTCTCGGTGAAGTGCACCTTGCGCTGTTCGTCGTCATCCAGAACAAAAGCAATCAGATTGGCCTCAGGGTATTTGTTCGAACCTATGATGAAACGGTCGGTATTCATCAAGTCTTCCATCGGATCCACCAGCGCGGTGCACAGCGGGACTATCGCGTTTTTCACTTTGCCGATGACTGCGTTGTCGATCTCGTCCAGATCAAAAAAAGCTTGAGGAAGTTATCCAGCCGGCTACCGGAGCGTTCGCCTTTGAACAGGGCCAGATTGTACAAACTGTTGAACGCGTAATGGCGGGCCATCTCGACAGCCTGCAGCAGCATTCGAGCCTTGTCGGGGTGTTTGGCACGAATGTCTTCCATGCCCTGTGCTTCGATGTTCAGCACCAGCCGGCGTTCACGGTCGGCCGCATAACGGTTGTACATTTTCGACAGGGCCTTGCCGTAATGGATGGTATGTCGATCCGGATCCAGCACCAGTTGCGTAGCATTTTTACGCAAGGTCGGGCCGTACGAATGCTCATTGGCCATTCGCCAAACGACGCCTGGCTTGTCGACGCGATAGACCTTGCCGGCAATGGCTGCATACGTGCGCTTGTCGATGGGGTTGGTGTAGGTACCGCTGACGGGATCATGGGCGAGATGGGTCAGTGCGACCGTCGTGGATTCGAACGGTTGCAGTTCAGTGCGTGAGGGCGCGGTCGGGTTTATCTGGTCGCGGCGGGGGCTGCCAGCGGCGTTTCCTGTAGTGCTGACTCGGCATCCGTCACCGTTTCCGAGGATGACTCCATCGACAGACGCCCCATGCTGACCATTTGCACGGCGCCCGTCATGAACGCCTTCAGTGCGCGTTTCCAATGGTGATCCTGTAAGGCCTCGGCGGAGTCCTTGAACGCTTTGTAGCTATTCCAGAGGAATGGCACATAGGCGAGTTTGCCCGGCAACAGGCCGGAGACCAGATTGACGCCTTCGCTGAAGAGGTTTTTTGCCGCCTCCCAATCGGCCTGCGCAGTACTTTGCAACTGACTGGCGAGCAGGTGCGGCAGCAGGGCAAGGTTGTCGCGGTATAAACGCGAAAGAAAATTTTCTTCGATAGCCTTGACCGACAGCGTCATTTCGCTGACTTCGCCAACGCTCGACGCCAATAACCCGCGCAATGAAGCTTGCTGACTCTCGGGCGAGCGTCGAATCAGCAGATCCTGCAGCAAACCCGGCACATTCAGAGCGGCCACGAGGTCAGCCTCGCTTGCAAATTGACGAAAAACTTCATCGGCGTAAGGCGTGTAAAGCACCCGTGGACCCGGCAGCGAAGTACCGATCACATACATTGCCTGAATCTCGACAGGCGCAGCGCCAGCAGTCTTGATCAACGCCAGGGGGGACACGATTGCATCGGCGCCCTCAACGCTGGCGCGTGCCTTGCCATCTGGCATGTCCAGCACTTGGCTGAGCAGATCGAAGGACTGCCCGGACAGGCGCTGTTGCAGTTTTAATGCGTGCGCGTATTGCAGCAGTTGCCAGGGTATTTGCTGTACAAAGCGTTGTTTGCGCGAGTCAGCCTGAGGGGTTTTTTCCGAGAGCGCATCGGTGATTTGTTTTGTGTAGACAGTCGGAATCGCCAGTGACAGCAGCAACTGTCGAACAACCTGCTGATCAAGGCCAGCGGGTAGGGCCTGGGTGGTTTTCGACGCCACTTTGAAACCGGTGCCCTGAGCGATGTTGACGTGGTTCAAGGCGAACTCGACGAGGTTGCGCGGCGGCCCGGCAAGGGCCAGGTTCGGGATGATCTCAATCTGTTGCGGATCAACCTGACCCGCCGAAAATCGAGCCTTGAGCAACGACGCCAGCGTCTCGCGCACGTAGTGCACCAGGGACGGAATACCGTGCAGGTAGTCCTTGTCATCGATGACGCTGTTGCGCCATCGCTCCAACAATTCGAGCTGCAGTTGTTGTTCGGCAATCGGCGCCATACCCAGCCAGGCCGCCAGTGATTGCTGCTGCTTGATGGCCTGAGCGATGTCGGTCGCTCGTTGCAGGTTGGTTTCCAGCAGGTTTTTGCCAAGTGAAGTGAGTGCCTTTGCCAGGTGCGCGGGATCTTTCAGCTGTGTACGCAGTTGTTCGCAGCGAGCCAGATAAAGCTCGATCGCCGACTGCATGCAGGCCTCGAGTACATTTCCTTCGATCAACTGCAGCGGGCCCAACGAATATTGGCGATGGAGCAGTTCCGGTCGGGGACGCAGGTTTTCCAGAAGGGTGAGCCGCTGAACGCTGTCTTTTAGCCGCCGGTTCAGCGCCTGGCGGGCACTGAGAATGTTTTCGAACGCCTCAAGTCCCAGGGCCGGTGTCCACAAGATCACCCATCCGGAATAGTCGGCGTCGAGGCCACCGCGCTCTGTCAGCAATACGCAATGATCGAGCGGCAATGGTTTTTCCTCCCCGGAGACGCTCACCGTCAGCGACCAGGCATCGGGGCGAAAGCCGTTGAGTGAGTGCCGATCCTTTCGGGTGGGGCGGTCAGCGTTGAACACGGTATCGACAATGGCCCGCTGGGTGTTTTGCAATGTGCCGTGAGTGACCCTCAGCTCCGCTTCGCCGTGCACGCCGACATACAGGGAATGAGCCAACCTTGGTTTCATGTTCTCCAGATAATCGCGCTGAGTGGCTGCGGTGGTGAGTGGCTGGGCGGCGAACTCAAGGAGCAGCGCCGCTGTCACGTCTCGGAACGACTTGATTGCAATCGTCGCTTTGTCGGCCAACACCTGCGAGGGTTGCTCCCGGCCGAGCAATATCGGGCGGGTGCTCCAGCGCTCGCCGGCATCGAGCGTGAGCAACTGCTCATGGAGCATCGTGCGGATATCCAGCGCTTTGTCGTACAAGGCATGTGCGTCTACGGCGCCATCACTGTGGCGACATACTTGTAAGGCGTATTCGGTGTTCCCCCGTTGTTTGGTGATGATGAATTCAAACAGCACTTCAAAGATTTCGCCGGATATGACGTCGCCTGTCACCTGCGGTTGGTCGAAACCGATAAAGCGGCTGCGCTCCTCCAGACTCAACAGCCCGTAAAGTTCGTCTTCGTGGCCGGCAGTCTTGAACTTGCTCAACAGGGTTTGCTTGAGATCCTGGTAGTCCTTGAGCACTTGCAGGCCCTGGGTCGGCGTATACAGGTAGGCATTGGTGTGGCTGATCATCACCGAACCTGCCAGCTCCACGTAGTTGGGCTGGTACTCCCACATGCGCACGGTCTCCAGCGTGGGGCGGCGAGAGGCGGACGGCAGCGGCTCGATCATTCCATGCAAGGTGGTGAACTGCGCAGCATCGATGACATTGGTTTCGCGTTTGAGCAGCAGTTCGGCGCGGGCCTGGTCTTCCAGTGCCAGAGCAAAAAACGCACGACGAGAGGAGCCGTCGGCGCAGGGCGCTTGCCAATAGGTTTCAAGACGTTCAAACAGCAACGCGGTCAATTTGCTTGAAGCGCTGATCACCGCGTTCTCCCAATGGGCTTGATCCGTCGTCTGCGGCGACCTCGCCGAATTGGAGTACTCGTGTAACTGGCCGTGCGGCCAGTGCTGGTGTCGGAAATACATCAGCACGGCATCGCTCAGACTCATGGACTCCAGCCAGTGTCGAGTGATGCCGTTGTCGGGGCTGCTGTAGAAACTGACGCGAGTGTGGCGTTGTTGCAGATCGGGAAATGTGGGCTGAAGCAACTGTTGCAGCACATCTTCGATCAGCGAGGCGAGGGAGGGCAGTTGCTTCAGTTCAACCAGCAGCGCTTCGGCGTTTATGCGCTGAGCCTGAGTGATGACGGAACGCTGATCATCGAATAGATCTTCGGCAATGGTTTCAAAGGTGATCTGGATAGCATCGGCTTCCAGCAGATGCTTGCGTTGAGCTATCGGTAGGAAGGCCAGTAAACGTCGAGCAACGTCGGGCGTCTTGAGGCGTCTTTCCAATTCCTTCTTGAGGTCAGCGCGGCTGGGGTGTTTCTGGATGCCTTGATAGGGTGTGTAAAGAATCTCCCGATTTTTATCCGCTGTGGAACCGAGCGTGAAACTGCCGGCCAACGGCACAGCGGGCAGCCCCGTTGTGCTGAGCAGGATGCGCTGGGCGAGCATCGACGGGACTTGCTGGCTGCGCATGGATTGCGAGGCCAATTCGGTATGGGCCAGCCAGTCGAAGTCCTCGCGGGACAACCCATGCATTGACCCCAACTCGTCCCAGAGCCCAGGCGACTTCAACGTTTCGGGAAACAACAATGGGGAAATAACTGCGGGCATGATCGAGTCTCGACGGGGCGCATTTGCAGCGCCGATAGATTGAGGCCCAAGGGTATGAGTCTGCAGCGAGCGTCGGGTGGTACATAGTTACCGCACGCTGCGTGGCGCAATGTGCCTATCTGCGACGCCGTTGCCCGATCACCCCGTTCAAGGGTTGACACGTTGCCTTGACGACGTGATTAATCGGTTCGCGAGTTCGTACGCTGTTGTTCCCTCCAATAATTAATCTGGAGCTTCAGATGTCTGCGCCATCCGATCACCTGTCTGCTGCTGCCTCGTCAACGCTGTCGCTTGAGGCGTTGACGCAATTGCTTGAAACGATTTTCCTGCGCCACGGCACATCCGCCGCCGTTGCACGATCCCTCGCAGCCAACTGCGCCAATGCCGAGCGAGACGGTGCCCACAGCCATGGCGTGTTTCGCATTCCCGGTTATGTGTCGACCCTCAACAGTGGCTGGGTCGACGGCCAAGCCGTGCCGCAGGTCGAGGACGTCGCCTCGGGGTTTGTGCGGGTTGATGCCGGCAACGGTTTCGCTCAGCCAGCGCTGGAGGCGGCACGCAGGTTGTTGGTGGAGAAGGCCCGCAGTGCCGGAATCGCTGTTCTGGCGATTCGCAATTCGCATCATTTCGCGGCGTTGTGGCCGGACGTCGAGCCTTTCGCCGAAGAAGGTCTGGTGGCTCTGAGTGTGGTCAACAGCATGACGTGCGTCGTGCCGCATGGCGCCGACCGGCCGCTGTTCGGCACTAACCCCATCGCCTTCGCGGCGCCACGTGCAGGTGCAGCGCCGATCGTTTTCGATCTGGCCACCAGCGCCATCGCCCACGGTGACGTGCAGATCGCGGCGCGCAAGGGGAGCGTTTGCCACCTGGGATGGGGGTCGACAGTCTCGGGCAGCCGACTCAGGATCCGAAAGCCATTCTTGAAGGTGGCGCGCTGCTGCCGTTTGGCGGCCACAAGGGTTCGGCCCTGTCGATGATGGTGGAATTGCTCGCAGCGGCGTTGACCGGCGGTAATTTTTCCTTCGAGTTTGACTGGAAGAACCACCCGGGGGCGAAGACGCCCTGGACCGGTCAGCTATTGATCGTGATCGATCCGGACAAGGCCGCCGGGCAGAGTTTCGCTGAGCGCAGTCATGAACTGGTGCGGCAAATGCACGGTGTTGGCCTTAAGCGCCTGCCGGGTGATCGCCGGCATTTGCAGCGGGAAAAATCGTTGCAGCACGGCATTCTGCTGGACGTGGAAACACTGGCGCAGTTGAGAAGTCTGGCGGGTCTTTGAGTATTGCGAGCCCGGGATCTGCTGCCGTCGCTGCGACGACAGCGGATCAGACCTCGGATTTGTCCTACAAACTTTGAAATAATTGCGCGTGCAGGGCTTTTCGCTACAGCCTGTACGCTCCAAGTCCTTTTTCCTTTCAGGACCTGCATGAACACCCTCTCGGAGCCTCCCAGTCAGCCCTTCATCTCGCGCCTGCGCGCAACCCTGACGCACGCCAAACACCCGGTTTTCCGATTCCAGTCTATCTTTTTCATCGCAGCCCAACGGCCCTCGCGCCGCACTTTGCCGTGCCCGGCATTCTGAATTCGCTGAAGAGATCGAGATAATTTTATGGAATGGATAGCTGACCCCACCGCGTGGCTGGGCCTGTTGACCTTGATCGTGCTGGAACTGGTGCTGGGCATCGACAACCTGGTGTTTATTGCGATCCTGGCGGACAAGTTGCCGCCGGAGCAGCGTGACCGTGCGCGGATCATCGGTTTGTCCCTCGCGCTGCTGATGCGCCTTGGCTTGCTGGCGAGTATTTCCTGGCTGGTGACCCTGACTCAGCCGCTGTTCGAGGTGTTCGACAAGAGCTTCTCGGGCCGAGACCTGATCATGCTGTTCGGCGGTGTGTTCCTGTTGTTCAAGGCCACCATGGAATTGCATGAACGGCTCGAAGGTCATATCGGCCAGCGCGCCAGCAACAGCGCTTATGCGATGTTCTGGCCGATCGTGGCGCAGATCGTGGTGCTCGATGCGGTGTTCTCCCTCGATGCGGTGATTACCGCCGTGGGCATGGTCGATGAACTGGCGGTGATGATGATCGCGGTGATTATTTCCATCGGCCTGATGATCGTCGCCAGCAAGCCGCTGACCCGATTCGTCAACGAACACCCGACGGTGATCATGCTCTGTCTGGGCTTCTTGATGATGATCGGCTTCGCCCTGACCGCCGAGGGCCTGGGGTTCCACATTCCCAAGGGCTACCTGTATGCGGCCATCGGCTTCTCGATCCTGATCGAAGTGTTCAACCAGATCGCCCGGGCCCGGCGCAAACGCTCCCTGCAGGGCCTGCGACCGGTGCGCGAACGTACCGCCCATGCGGTGATGCGTTTGCTGGGTGGTCGCACCTTGGCGGCGGAAGAGGTTGGCGAGGAAATTGCCGACTTGCTGGATAACGGTGCAGCGCCGAGTGAAGTGCTGTTCGACCGGCGCGAGCGGGTGATGATCAGTGGCGTGCTGCAATTGGCCGAGCGGCCAATTCGCACCTTGATGACCGTGCGGGCCGATGTCGACCACATCGATTTATCTGACGATGCCGAGACCATTCGTACACAGCTGATGCATTCGTCCTACTCGCGCCTGCCGCTGATTCGCGACGGCGCGGTGGATGAGCCGCTGGGCTTCGTGCACAAAAAGGAACTGTTGAAGGAATACCTGGGCGGCAACGAGCCCGACCTCGAAGACCTAGCGCGCAAAACAATCAACTTGCTGGACAGTTATTCGATCCTTAATGCTTTGGAACAGATGCGTGCGGCATCGACGCACATCGCGTTTGTGGTCAATGAGTTTGGCGATTTTGTCGGCGTATTGACCATGACCGACATTCTGGAGTCGATTGCCGGCGAGCTGCCCGACGCCAGTGAAGTCGAAGGCCCGGACGTGGTCGAGGAGCAGGGTGGGTTCATGGTCAGCGGAGCATTGAACCTGATGCGCGTGCGCCAGCGCACCGGGTTTGGTGCAGAGCCGACCGAGGACTATCAAACGCTGGCCGGCCTGGTGATGAGCTTGCTGGATCGGCTGCCGATGGTGGGTGATCGTCTGGAATATGCAGGCTGGCAAATGACCGTCAAAGCTGTTGAAGAACGGCGAGTGACGCGGGTGTTGCTGGTGCGTGAGGCCGCGTAAATCCAGGGCTGGCGCTGACAGTGCCAGCCCCTTCGCGGGCAAGCCCGCTCCCACACTGTCCGCGTCGTACACGAAATTTGTCAACGACGCTGACCCCTGTGGGAGCGGGCTTGCCCGCGAAAGCGATTTTTCAGACGCCGCAACGATGACGGGAAATGTATTGCCTCAAATCAGCCGACGATGCGCGCGCGTGATTGTGCAGAGCCCGCTCAACGTTCGGCGCAACCACGGCAGATCATGCCGTGGTTTCAAATGAGTGCTGGGGGCCTTGGTTCTGCCGATGTGTCGGACAAAATCCACCGCCAGGGTTTCTTCAGTACCAATCCCTTTAAGCTTTTTCAGCAGTCTCCCATCCTTGTAAAACAACACAGTCGGCGTCCCGGTGACATTCGGGTGCCGCGGCGATTCGCTGGTGTTCAACATGTAGATGTCCGCCCGCTGCCGATACGGCTCGGCGATCCCGCGAAAAATCGGCCCGGCCTCTTCGCACGCAGGGCAGTGCTGATTGCCGAAATACAGGATTACCGGGCGCCAGGTTTTCAGGGCTTTGCGGTAGAGGGAGGGTAGATCTGAACGTTGAGTTGTCGAACTCATGGCAACCTCCGGTCATAGCTTTTGTGTGCCGTCGACGGTAAACCAGCAGCAGCTGTCCTTCTACTGTCAGAGTTGACAGGTGCGTGTTAAGAAAAACGCGCTTTGCTGATGCGGCCGCACTGAAATGTGGCCCCAATACCCGCAGAGTGTGGCCATCGGTAGCGCATCCGTTCAGCGCCCTGATCAACACCTTCTTCCCCACCACACGCATCCCCTTGATTCAAAAAACATTTCAATTCCTTGCAGATCCCTTGCGGATCCTGTGGCACACTTTCTGCTGTCTATTCCGTTGTTACATACCTACTTCCGGTATAGCGGAATACATATCATCTGGAGTGCTTGCCATGCATCGCCGACCTTCCTTGTTCAAAGCGTGTGTTTTGATTCTCGCGGCTTCGGCCGCTGCCGTGGGTGTTGCCCAGGCAGCGGACAGCAAGCTCGATAGCGTGCTGACCCGTGGGAAATTGATTGTGGGTACGGGGAGTACCAACGCGCCGTGGCACTTCCAGGGGGCGGACGGCAAGTTGCAGGGTTTTGATATCGATATCGGGCACATGATTGCCAAGGGTTTGTTCAACGATCCGAGCAAGGTTGAGTACGTGGTGCAGTCGTCCGATGCGCGGATTCCGAACCTGCTGACGGACAAAGTCGACATCAGTTGCCAGTTCATTACCGTTACCGCCAGCCGTGCGCAGCAGGTTGCATTCACCCTGCCGTACTACCGCGAAGGCGTCGGCCTGCTGTTACCCAACAACAGCAAGTACAAAGAAATCGAAGACCTGCAAGCGGCTGGCGACAGCGTGACCGTGGCGGTGCTGCAAAACGTGTACGCCGAAGAGCTGGTGCATCAGGCGCTGCCCAAAGCCAAGGTCGACCAGTACGACAGCGTCGACTTGATGTATCAAGCCGTGAACTCTGGTCGTGCCGATGCCGCCGCCACCGATCAGTCGTCGGTCAAATACCTGATGGTGCAGAACCCTGGCCGCTATCGCAGCCCGACCTACGCCTGGAGCCCGCAAACCTACGCCTGCGCCGTTAAACGTGGCGATCAGGATTGGCTGAACTTCGTCAACACGGTGCTGCATGAAGCGATGACCGGCGTCGAGTTTCCGACTTACGCGGCGTCGTTCAAACAATGGTTCGGTGTCGATCTGCCTACCCCAGCCATCGGTTTCCCCGTCGAATTCAAATGAAAACTGCTGCGCTCGAAAATACTGCGTTGAAAACAGCCTCGAAATGCTCATTGGCTAAAGCCAACTCCGCTTTCTCGCCTGTTTTCGCCTTGTCTTTCCTTCGCTCGCGACGTTTCCATTTCTAAAATGATGAGCGGGGCGGCTATGAAGGCGCCCCGTTCAAGGTACTGCTGACCATGAACTATCAGTTGAACTTTGCCGCCGTGTGGCGCGATTTCCCCAGTTTGCTAGCGGGGCTCGGTCTGGGCCTTGAGCTGGCGCTGGTGTCGATCGCCATCGGCTGCGTGATCGGCCTGCTGATGGCGTTTGCTTTGTTATCCAAGCATCGCGCGTTGCGGGTGCTGGCGTCGGTGTACGTGACGGTGATCCGTAACACGCCGATTCTGGTGTTGATTCTGTTGATCTACTTCGCGTTGCCGAGCCTGGGCATTCGGCTGGACAAGATCCCTTCGTTCATCATCACCCTGTCGCTGTATGCCGGGGCTTACCTGACCGAAGTGTTCCGTGGCGGGCTGTTGAGCATTCCCAAGGGCCAGCGTGAAGCCGGGTTGGCCATCGGGCTCGGCGAGTGGCAGGTCAAGGCCTACGTCACTGTGCCGGTGATGCTGCGCAACGTGCTGCCGGCGCTGTCGAACAACTTCATTTCGCTGTTCAAGGACACCTCGCTGGCGGCCGCAATTGCGGTGCCTGAGCTGACCTATTACGCGCGCAAGATCAATGTCGAGAGCTACCGGGTGATTGAAACCTGGATGGTGACCACAGCGCTCTATGTTGCGGCCTGTTACCTCATTGCCATGATCCTGCGTTACCTCGAGCAGCGTCTGGCGATCCGCCGATAGGAGCCTCCCATGTACGAATCCCCTAGTTGGTTGCATGAGTTGTGGGTGGCGCGGGAAGTGCTTTGGCAGGGCTTTCTGGTCACGGTGCAGTGCTCGGCCCTGGCGATTTTGCTGGGCACGATGATCGGCATTGTTGCCGGTCTGGTGCTGACGTACGGCAATGTCTGGATGCGCGCGCCGTTCCGTTTCTACGTCGATCTGATTCGCGGCACGCCGGTGTTTGTGCTGGTGCTGGCCTGCTTCTATATGGCGCCGGCGCTCGGCTGGCAGATCAGTGCGTTTCAGGCCGGTGCCTTGGGGCTGACGTTGTTTTGCGGCTCCCACGTCGCCGAGATCGTGCGCGGTGCGCTGCAAGCGTTACCTCGCGGGCAGATGGAAGCGAGCAAGGCGATTGGCCTGACGTTTTATCAATCGCTGGGTTATGTGCTGTTGCCTCAGGCGTTGCGGCAGATCCTGCCGACCTGGGTCAATTCGTCCACCGAGATCGTCAAGGCTTCGACCTTGCTGTCGGTGATCGGCGTGGCCGAGTTGCTGCTCAGCACGCAACAGATCATCGCCCGGACCTTCATGACCCTCGAGTTCTACCTGTTCGCCGGTTTCCTTTTTTTCGTCATCAACTACGCCATCGAATTACTCGGCCGGCACATTGAAAAGCGGGTGGCTTTGCCATGACTCAGACTTCTACTGCACAAAACGGCCAGGCCCTGCTGGACATTCGCGGCTTGCACAAACAATACGGCAAGCTTGAAGTGCTCAAGGGCGTCGACCTTAGCATGCAGCGCGGCAACGTGGTCACGCTGATCGGTTCCAGCGGCTCGGGCAAGACCACGCTGCTGCGTTGCGTGAACATGCTCGAAGAATTCCAGGGCGGGCAGATCCTGCTCGATGGCGAATCCATCGGTTATGACGAGGTCAACGGCAAACGTGTACGCCACGCGGAAAAAGTCATTGCCCGCCATCGCGCGATGACCGGCATGGCGTTCCAGCAGTTCAACCTGTTCCCGCACCTGACCGCGTTGCAGAACGTCACCCTCGGTTTGCTCAAGGTCAAAAAGCTGCACAAGGACGAAGCCGTGGCGCTGGCCGAGAAATGGCTGGAGCGGGTTGGCTTGTACGAACGCCGTGATCACTATCCCGGCCAGTTGTCCGGCGGTCAGCAACAGCGGGTGGCGATTGCCCGGGCGATTGCGATGAACCCGAGCCTGATGCTGTTCGACGAAGTCACCTCGGCCCTCGACCCGGAACTGGTCGGCGAAGTGCTGAACGTGATCAAGGGCCTGGCCGATGAAGGCATGACCATGCTGCTGGTGACCCACGAAATGCGTTTTGCCTTCGAAGTCTCGGACAAAATCGTCTTCATGAACCAAGGGCGAATCGAAGAGCAGGGGCCACCCAAGGACTTGTTCGAGCGCCCGAAATCGCCGCGTTTGGCGGAATTTCTCAAGAACACTCGTTTTTAACCCTATTAATCAGGAGAAACACTCATGAGCATTACTCGTTACGGCACCGGTAGCAGCGCCGGTGGCGGCCAGCCTCGTCCTTTCGCCCGAGCCGTTGAAGCCGATGGCTGGCTGCATGTGTCCGGCCAGGTGCCGGCGCTGGATGGCGAAATTATTGTGGGCGGTATCGTCGAGCAGACTCACCAGACCATGAAAAACCTGATCGCCATCCTCGAAGAAGCCGGTTATGGCCTCGAAGACGTAGTGCGCGCTGGTGTGTGGCTGGAAGATCCGCGGGATTTCTGGAGTTTCAACAAGGTGTTCTCCGAGTACTTCAAAAGCGAACACGCCCCGGCCCGGGCCTGCGTGCAGGCGAACATGATGGTTGATTGCAAGGTTGAGATTGACTGCATCGCGTACAAGAAAAAGGCCTGAACCGAGTCGCACCCATCGCGGGCAAGCCACGCTCCCACAGGAGAACGCATTCCTATGTGGGAGCGTGGTTTACCCGCGAAGACGGCCTAACGGTCGCCGCTGCACTCTAGGTAAACTCCCGGCACTTTGAATGGGAACCTGATGACATGACCGAAGACACCATCAAACGCCGGGCACGCGGTCTGGACCGGGCGTTCGATATCCTCGATTTCCTCAAGGAGATCGGCCAGCCCCTGCGCCCGAACGAAATCGCCAGCGGCATCGGCAGCCCGAAATCCACGGTCTACGAACTGGTGGCCTCGCTGTTGGAACGGCGCATCCTCGAGACCGTGGGCAAGGACGGTCACGTTTACCTCGGCCGCCAGCTGTACTTCCTCGGGCAGGCGCACCTGC
The DNA here is from genome assembly GCF_016651105.1 of Pseudomonas sp. TH15. Taxonomy (GTDB): domain Bacteria; phylum Pseudomonadota; class Gammaproteobacteria; order Pseudomonadales; family Pseudomonadaceae; genus Aquipseudomonas. Next base: position 4,455,046 of record NZ_JAEKEL010000001.1, on the reverse strand, counting down.
GCCATTTCGACCTGACCCGTGAGGCCGATTACGCCTTGCAGGAAATCGTCAGCCAGACCCGCGAAACCGCGCAGATGTGCCTGCTCAATGGTCGCAAGTACACCGTTGCGCTGATGAAAGAGGGCGAGCGGCATTTCCGCATTTCCTCGGACATCGGCGAAAACGCGCCAATTCCCTGGACCGCGTCCGGACGCCTGCTGCTCTCGCACTTGAGCGACCAGGCAATCATCGACCTGATCGACTACGACGACTTTATCCTGCCCAACGGCGAACGCCTGCCGCTGGAACAGTTTCTCCAGGAAATCCGCCAGGCTGGCCTCGATGGTTTTTTCTCTTTCGATAGCGTCGCCGATACTTTTACCCATTGCTTCGCCGCCCCGGTCAAAGACCCCAGCGGCATCGCCATTGCAACCCTGTGCATCGTTGCCCCTCGGGCCGACGCCAAGAACAATTACAACGACTATCGCCGGGTGCTGATCGACAGCGCCAACAACCTGGCCCGGCGTATCAACGAGTAACAGCGGCTGCTTGCGGCCGCGAATGTAAGGAGTTTGACCATGTCTTCTGCCGAATCGACTGCTGCCGTAGAAAAGGGCTTTGCGCACACCGGCGCGCATCTGGTGCGCGACGTCAGCCTGCCGGCGCTGGTGTTGCACCGTGAAGCGCTGGAACACAACATTCGCTGGATGCAGGCGTTTGTCAGCAACAGCGGCGCGGAACTGGCGCCCCACGGTAAAACCAGCATGACCCCGGCGCTGTTTCGCCGCCAACTGGACGCCGGCGCCTGGGGCATCACCCTGGCCAGCGCGACCCAGACCCGTGCCGCTTACGCCCATGGCGTGCGTCGGGTGTTGATGGCCAACCAACTGGTAGGCACGCCGAACATGGCGTTGATCGCTGACTTGCTGGCGGACCCGACTTTCGAATTCCATTGCATGGTCGATCACCCGGACAACGTTGCTGACCTCGGCGCGTACTTCGCCTCCCGCGGCGTGCGGTTGAACGTGATGATCGAATACGGTGTGGTCGGCGGTCGTTGCGGCTGCCGCAGCGAGCTGGAAGTGATCGAGCTGGCCAAAGCCATCACAGCGCAGCCGGCGCTGGCGTTGACCGGTATCGAGGGCTACGAAGGGGTGATTCATGGCGATCACGCGGTCAGCGGCATCCGTGAATTTGCTTCTTCCCTGGTGCGTCTGGCGGTGCAGTTGCAGGACAGCGGGGCGTTCGCAATTCCCAAGCCGATCATCACCGCTTCGGGCTCTGCCTGGTACGACCTGATTGCCGAATCCTTCGAAGCCCAGAACGCCGGCGGTCGCTTTCTCAGCGTGCTGCGCCCCGGCAGTTACGTCGCCCACGACCATGGCATCTATAAAGAAGCGCAGTGCTGCGTGCTCGACCGTCGCAGCGATTTGCATGAAGGTTTGCGTCCGGCGCTGGAAATCTGGGCGCATGTTCAGTCGATGCCGGAACCAGGCTTCGCAGTGATCGCCCTCGGTAAGCGCGATGTGGCGTATGACGCCGGCCTGCCGGTGCCGTTGTTGCGTTACAAGGCCGGCGTGCTGCCGGCGGTGGGCGACGATGTGAGCGCCTGCAAGGTGACGGCGGTGATGGACCAGCATGCGTTCATGACCGTGGCGCCGGGGGTTGAATTGCGGGTGGGGGACATCATTTCTTTCGGTACTTCACATCCGTGCCTGACGTTCGACAAGTGGCGCACCGGGTGTCTGGTGGATGAGCAGTTGCAGGTGATTGAAACCATGGAAACCTGTTTCTAAGGCCTGAAACCGAGGTGCGGCCTTCGCGGGCAAGCTTTGCTCCTACGGGATCGTGTTGTTCGCGAGTGATCGCAAACCTGTAGGAGCGAGGCTTGCCCGCGAAGGCATCCTTCCAGACAACATCGCATCACCTGAGACCCCACACCCATGAACACCATCAACACCCTCGGCCCCAACACCCCGCGCATCGCCCTGATCGGCGAGTGCATGATCGAGTTGCAGCAGCGGGCCGATGGCAGCCTGCAACAAAGCTTCGGCGGCGACACCCTGAACACGGCGGTCTACCTGTCCCGGGAACTGGGCGAAGGTGGCACGGTGGATTACGTCACCGCCCTGGGCGATGACAGCTTCAGCGATGCCATGTGCCAGAGCTGGGCGGCCGAGAACATCGGCCTGGAGATGGTCCAGCGGTTACCCGGTCGCTTGCCAGGCTTGTATTGCATCCAGACCGATGCCGCTGGCGAGCGACGCTTCCTTTACTGGCGCAACGAAGCCGCCGTGCGCAGTTGCTTCACCACCCCGACAGCCGCACCGATACTGGCGGCATTGCCGGATTACGACGTGCTGTATTTCAGTGGCATCACTCTGGCGGTGCTGGGCGAGCAAGGTCGGGAGAAGTTACTGGAAACCCTGATCGAGGCTCGGCAGTGGGACGCGCGAATCGTCTTCGACAACAACTACCGGCCGCGGCTGTGGGCATCGTTGGAGGAGGCGCGGGCCGCGTATCGCAGTGTCTTGCCGTACGTGGACCTGGCGCTGCTGACCGTCGATGACGAACAGGCACTGTTTCATTTTTCCGATAGCGAGGCAGTGTTTGACGCCTACGAGCAGATCGGCACACCGGAAGTGGTGCTCAAGCGTGGCGCCGAGGCGTGCTTGATTCGCTGTGGCGGTGAGTCGTTCGAAGTGCCGGCGCAGAAGGTCGAGCGCGTGGTGGACACCACGGCGGCGGGGGATTCGTTCAGTGCGGCGTATCTGGCGAGTCGGCTCAAGGGCGGGAGCCCGGTTGAGGCGGCCGAGGCGGGGCATCGGTTGGCGAGCCAAGTGATTCAGGTGCCTGGGGCGTTGATCCCGAAATAGTCTGAGTGCTGCGCAATCAATCGCCAGCAGGCTCACTCTGCATTTGGAATGCGTTCCTCTGTCAGAGTGAGCCTGCTCGCCACAGAGGCCCTCAAGCCAACCGCTCAATCCCGATAAAACACCTGCACCAAGTGATACCCGAACTTGCTCTTGATCGGCCCATGCACCACCCGCAGCGGTTTCTTGAAGATCACCGAGTCAATCACTCCAACCATCTGCCCCGGCCGCACTTCACCCAAATCGCCGCCGCGCTTGCCGGACGGGCAGGTGGAGTATTTTTTGGCCAGCACATCGAAGGCTTCGCCCTTGGCGATGCGTTGTTTGAGCTGCTCGGCTTCTTCCGAGGTTTTCACCAGAATATGGCGGGCTTGAGCTTTCATGGGGCAGGTACCTTGCAACGGTGGTGACAACGGGGCGCGGGATTATGCCTCAACTCACTCTGGTTGGCCGATCATCGTGCGAATCTTGTTGGCCAGCAGGTCGATGGAAAACGGTTTGGCCACCATGTCCATGCCTTCCTCCAGGAAACCCTGGCGTTCGGCGGCTTTCTCCGCGTAACCCGTCATAAACAACACTTTGAGGTCCGGGCGATGCTGACGGGCGATTTCCGCCAGTTGCCGGCCATTCATCCCCGGCAGCCCGACGTCGGTCACCAACAGGTCCACGCGCAAGTCGGACTCGAGCAAAGGCAGGGCCGCCCTGGCGTCTTCGGCTTCATGGGCGTGATAGCCCAGCTCATTGAGCAAATCGAGCACCAGCATGCGCACCGCCGGATCGTCTTCCACCAGCACCACCGTTTCGCCGGCAATCGCCGAGGGCGCGTCGCCAGTCACCGGCAGCAACGTGTCTTGCGGCGCACCGAGGTGCAACCGTGGCAAATACAGGCGTACGCAGGTGCCTTGGCCCGGCAGGCTGTCGAGGCTGACATGTCCGCCTGACTGCTGGGCAAAGCCGTAGATCATCGACAACCCCAGGCCCGTGCCCTGGCCGATGGGTTTGGTGGTGAAGAACGGCTCGAACGCCTTGGCCAACACCGACGGTGTCATGCCAGTGCCGTTGTCGCTGACGGCAATCATCAGATAGTCCCCGGCCTTGACTGCTTCGAGCGACGTGCTGTCGCTGCCGTCGAGGTAGACGTTGGCCGTTTCGATCAGCAACCGGCCGCCATCGGGCATCGCGTCCCGGGCGTTGATCACCAGGTTGAGCAGGGCGTTTTCCAGTTGGCTGACGTCAGTACTGACCGACCACACATCGTCGGCCAGTTGCAGCATGAGCTCGATATGGTCGCCCTTGGTGCGGCTGAGCAGGTCTTCGAGCGAATGAATCAACTCATTGGCGTTCAGCGGTTTGCGGTCCAGCGACTGACGGCGGGAGAACGCCAGCAGGCGGTGAGTCAGGGCCGCTGCCCGGTTGGCGGAGGACACCGCCGCTTCGGTGAAACGGCCGATCTCGGCGGTGCGCCCATCGGCGATGTAGCGCTGCATCAGGTCGAGACTGCCGATAATCCCGGTGAGCATGTTGTTGAAGTCATGGGCGATACCGCCGGTGAGTTGACCCACCGCTTCCATCTTCTGCGCATGCCGTAACGCGTCTTCGGCACGCTCGCGCTCGAACATCTCGTTTTGCAGGCGTTGATTGGCCTCGGCTAATTGTTGCGTACGAGCGATCACGCGCTCTTCGAGGGTTTCATTGAGGTTGCGCAGGGCTTCTTCGGTTTCTTTACGCTCGGTTTCGTCGATCACGAAGATGTAGAAACCGTTGACCGAGCCGTCTGAGCCGTGTCGTGGCAAGTAATTCATCAGGGCACTGCGGATACTGCCGTCCCGATGCGGGGTGTCGATACTGAACGAGCAGGGCCGGCCGGCCAGCGCCTCGGCAACGTAGTGGGCGCGGGTGGAATAGTTCTCGTCACCGAGCACTTCATGGATGGTTTTGCCAAACAGCTCCTGAGGCGTCAGGCCGTACCAGTCGAGGTACGCGGCGTTGTTCAGGCGGAAGCGTTCCTCGCGGTCGACGTAGCTGATCAGGATCGGCATGGCGTTGATGATCAACTGCAGCTCAGTCTGGCTCTGGCGCAAGGCTTGTTCAGTGTGTTTGCGTTCAGTCAGGTCGAGGGCTGCGCCGAGAAAGCGCATCGGCCGGCCATGGTGGTCCTTGTAGCAACGACCCCGGGCAAACACCCAGCGCAACTGGCCGTCGGGTTGCAGCAAGCGATATTCCTCGGCGTACTCGGTGCCGTGGGTGATGCAATGCTTGATGCTGCGGGCAATCATCGCCCGGTCTTCCGGGTGGACGCCATGCAGGTAATCACTGATCGGCAACTGGCCAGCCTGCGCCGGATCGATGCCATGCAACTGGGCAAAATGCGCGTCAGCGATGAAACGGTCTTCGCCGATGTCCCAATCCCAGGTGCCGACGGCGTCGGTGGCCGCCAGTGCCAATTGCAGGCGCTCTTCGGTTTCGCGCTGAACCCTGAGGCTTTCATCGGAGCGTTGTTGCAGCTCCAGCGCGATGCGTCGCCGTTCGTTGGTTTCGATGGCCGTGACCAGAATGCCAGCCACTTGCGCGGTTTCGTCGCGGATCGGGCTGTAGGTCAGGTCCAGCCAGAAGTCGGATTCTTTCCCATCACGTTGCAGGGTAAAGCGCCGTTCGCTGTAGGTGCGCACTTGGCCTTGTAGGACGGCGCTGTAAATCGGGTCAGTGAAGTCGCGAAGTTCTGGCCATATCAGGTGCGCCGGCTGTCCGAAAGCGTGCGGATGCTTGCTGCCGGCGAGCATCGCAAAGCCATTGTTATAGATCTGCGTCAGGTGCGGCCCCCACAACAGCAGCATTGGCATCGGCGAGTGAAGCACGATGTCCACCGCCGTACGCAGGCTCTGCGGCCAGGTACCGGCCTCACCGAGCGGGCTGTTGCTCCAGTCTGTGCGGGCAATCAGTGCCGTGGCATCGTCGTTGGTGGGTGCAGCGTTCATCACTTGTATCCTGGGCGTAAGTCGGTGGGGCGGCGTCTACTATGCTTGCAGGACGATAGACGCTTAAAAGCTCGTTGTGTCACGACAGTGAGCCATGTTTGCCAATTGAATGCTTCGCGGGTGTTTTTTGCCATGGAAATCGATGTGCTGTTGCGGCAACTGGCGAGCCAGGAGGGCTCCGATCTTTACCTTTCCACTGGCGCGCCACCCAGTGCACGGTTCGACGGTGTGCTCAAATCCTTGTCTGATCAACGGTTCAAACCAGGGGAAGTCGCTGCCATTGCCGCGTCCATCATGGATGCCGAACAGCGATTGGAGTTCGAGCGAGAACTGGAAATGAACCTGGCTATCTCCCTGGCCGGGGTCGGACGCTTCCGGGTCAACATCTTCAAACAGCGCAATGACGTATCGATCGTGGCGCGCAACATCAAACTCGACATTCCGCGCTTCGAAGACCTCAACCTGCCGCCCGTACTGCTCGACACCGTGATGCTCAAACAAGGGCTGATGCTCTTCGTCGGCGCGACCGATTCGGGAAAATCCACGTCCCTGGCGGCTTTGATCGATTACCGCAATCGTCACAGCAGCGGCCATATCATCACCATCGAAGACCCGGTGGAATATATCCATCGCCACAAGAAATCGATCATCAACCAGCGGGAAGTCGGCGTCGATACCCGCAGTTTTCATACGGCATTGAAAAATACCCTGCGCCAGGCACCTGATGTGGTACTGATCGGTGAAATTCGCGACCGCGAAACCATGGAGCATGCCTTGACGTTTGCCGACACCGGCCATCTGGTGATCTCCACGTTGCATGCCCACAACGCCAACCAGGCGCTGGACCGCATTATCAATTTCTTCCCGCAGGAGCGCCGGGAGCAACTGCTGCATGACCTGGCCAACAACCTCAAGGCCTTCGTTTCTCAACGGCTAGTGCGCACACTCGACGGTCAACGCCGGGCGGCGGTGGAAGTGATGCTGGGGACGCCGACCATTGCCGACCTGATTCGGCGCAATGAATTTGATGAGCTCAAGGGGATCATGGAGAAGTCGGTGGAGCTGGGGATGCAGACGTTTGACGGGGCGCTGTATGCGTTGGTTGTGGAGGGGGCGATCAGTGAGGACGAGGCGTTGAAACATGCGGATTCGCTGAACAACTTGCGGCTGCGGTTGAAGTTGCATGCCGATGCAGTACCGGGCCCACAGCCACCGCCCGGTGAATGGGGACTCCTGGACTGACACCGGTCAAATAATGAGGGAGCGAGCTTGCTCGCGATAGCGTCATGTCGTTCAGCATAAATGTCGACTGACAGTCCGCTATCGCGAGCAAGCTCGCTCCCACAATAGATTTGCGTTCTAGTCCGTGAGCTCTGGGCGATTGCGAAATTGTTCCAGCGCCTCGGGATTGGCCAGGGCATCGGTGTTTTTCACCGGTTGCCCATGCACCACATTCCTTACCGCCAACTCCACCACCTTGCCGCTGATGGTGCGAGGAATGTCCGTCACCGCCAGGATCTTGGCCGGCACATGCCGAGGCGTGGTGTTGGCGCGGATCACTTGGCGAATCTGCTGCTGCAGTGATTCATCAAGAACGATGCCGTCTTTCAACCGCACGAACAGCACCACCCGCACGTCATCCTGCCACTGCTGACCGATGGCCACGCTGTCCAGCACCTGCGGTACTTTCTCCACCTGCCGGTAAATTTCCGCCGTGCCAATGCGCACGCCACCGGGGTTGAGTACGGCGTCGGAACGCCCGTGAATCATCATTGCGCCGTGGGGCAGTTGTTCTGCGTAGTCGCCCTGAGCCCAGACGCCGGGGAACTGGCTGAAATACGAGGCGCGAAGTTTTTCCCCAGTCGGGTCGTTCCATAAGCCAATCGGCATCGCCGGAAAGTGCCGGGTGCACACCAGCTCACCTTTTTCGCCGATCACCGCTTGACCGGCGTCGTTCCAGACCTCGACCGCCATGCCCAGGCTCTTGCCCATCATCTCGCTACGCCGCACCGCGGACATCGGGTTGCCGTTGACGAAGCACGAAACGATATCGGTGCCGCCGGACATCGAGGCCAGGCACACGTCAGATTTGAAGTCGCGATAGACGAAATCGTAACTCTGCGGTGACAACGCCGAACCGGTGCAGAGCAGGGTTTTCAGGCTGCTCAGGTCGTGGCTCAGTCGAGGTTTCAGGCCGCTGCTTTCCAGGGTCGCAAGGAACTTGGGGCTGGTGCCGAAGACGTTGATGCGCTCGTCGTCGATCAGGTCGATCAAACGTTCAGGGCCTGGATGAAACGGTGAGCCGTCGTACAACACGATGGCGCTGCCGACCGCCAGGGCCGAGACCAGCCAGTTCCACATCATCCAGCCGCAGGTGGTGTAGTAGAACAAACGGCTGCCGGGGCCGAGATCGCAATGCAAGCCGTGTTCCTTGACGTGTTGCAGCAGCACGCCGCCGGTGCTGTGGATGATGCATTTCGGCACGCCGGTGGTGCCGCTGGAATAGAGGATGTACAGCGGGTGATCAAACGGTACCGGGATGAACCGCGGCTCGTCGCCGGGCTGATAAAAGTCGTTCCATAGCGTGACGTTGGCGCTGGTTCGGTAATCCTCGCTGCGCGCTTGTGCACGGGCGTAGGGGACGATGATCAACTGCCGCAGAGAGGGCAGTTGTTGGAGGATTTCGTTGAGTTTGCCGGTCTGGTCAATCTCTTTGCCGGCATAGCGATAGCCGGCGCAGGTGATCAACACCTTCGGCTCGATCTGGCCGAAACGGTCAATCACGCCATGGGTGCCAAAGTCTGGCGACGAACAGGACCAGATAGCGCCGAGGCTGGTGGTCGCGAGCATCGCCACCAACGTTTGCCAAGTGTTGGGCATGCACGCTGCCACCCGATCGCCGAGGCCGACGCCGGCTGCTTGCAAACTGTTCTGGAAGCCGGCGACGTGTTGCGCCAGTTCGGCCCAGGTCAGTTGCTCGCGCTGGCCGTTTTCCGCGACGGCGACCACCGCCACGGCATCGTCGCGGCGGCGCAGCAGGTGTTCGGCAAAATTCAGGGTAGCGCCGGAAAACCATTCGGCGCTGGGCATTTGTAAGCCCTCGCGCAGCACCGCGTCGGGTTGGCTGTGAAAGCGGATGTCGAATTGATCGACGATCGCCTGCCAGAAGGCTTCACGCTGTTCGACGCTCCAGGTGTGGAGTTCGTCGTAACTGGCCAGGTCGAGCCCGTGGCGCTCGTTGATGGCGCGCCGGAAAGTATCCAGGCGCGACTGGGCGATACGGTTGGCCTCGGGTTGCCAAAGGATGTCGGACATTGTTTGCCTCTTGTTTTATCTTCAGATCCAATCGCGTGGCTTGCCCGCGATGAACGATGACGCGGACTGCCGGTGGACTACTGCGCCAACCACCCACCATCAATATTCCACGCCGCACCGCGCACCTGACTGCCGGCCTCGCTGCACAAAAACAGCACCAGTTCGCCCAGTTGCGGCGGCGTCACGAACTCAAGCGAAGGCTGCTTCTCGGCCAGCAAATCGTGCTGCGCTTGCTGCGGGTCGATCCCGGTGGCGGCGCGATCGTCGATCTGTTTCTGCACCAGCGGCGTCAGCACCCAGCCTGGGCAGATAGCGTTGCAGGTCACTTGGGTCGTCGCGGTTTCAAGGCCAACGACCTTGGTCAACCCGATCACCCCATGCTTGGCTGCGACATACGCCGCTTTGCCCACCGACCCGACCTGACCGTGAACCGAGGCAATGTTGATGATTCGCCCCCAATTTTTGGCGCGCATACGCGGCAGGCAAAGGCGCGTGCTGTGGAACACCGCCGACAGGTTGATCGCGATGATCGAATCCCAGCGCTCTACGGGGAAGTCTTCCACCGCAGCCACATGCTGGATGCCGGCGTTGTTCACCAGAATGTCGATGCCACCGAACGTACGTTCTGCGTAGGCAATCATCTCGGCGATTTGCTCCGGGTTGCTGACGTCGGCCGGGTGATGCCCGACCTTGCCGCCAAACTGTTGCACTTCGGCAATCACCTTGGATGCGTCGCCGAAACCGTTGAGGACCACGTTGGCGCCAGCCTTGGCGAGGCTGAGGGCGATGCCCAGGCCGATGCCGCTAGTGGAGCCGGTGACCAGTGCGGTCTTGCCAGTAAGATTCGTCATGAATGCCTCACACAATGCCAGTGGCGTAGAAAGTACCGATGACCACGAAAACCGCCAGGGTCTTGATGATCGTAATACAGAAAATGTCTTTGTAGGCTTCGCGGTGCGTCAGGCCGGTCACCGCCAGCAAGGTAATCACCGCGCCGTTGTGCGGCAGGGTGTCCATGCCGCCACTCGCCATCGCGGCGACCCGGTGCAGCACTTCCAGCGGAATATTGGCCGCGTGGGCGGCGCTGATGAATTGCTCCGACATCGCCGCCAAGGCGATGCTCATGCCGCCCGATGCGGACCCGGTGATGCCGGCCAGCAAGGTCACGGTAATGGCTTCGTTGACCAGCGGATTGGGGATGCTTTTCAGCCAGTCGGCCAGTACCAGGAAACCTGGCAGAGAGGCGATCACTGCGCCAAAGCCGTATTCCGAAGCGGTGTTCATCGCCGCCAGCAATGCACCGCTGACCGCACTTTTACTGCCTTCGGCCAACTTGCTGCGAATCGCCTGGAAGCCGAACGCCAGCACCATGATGATGCCGATCAATAACGCTGCTTGAACGGCCCAGATCGCTGTGAGCTTGGCAATTTCGGTGGTCACCGGCGTAGCCATGCCCGGCAGCGCGAGTGTATGGGTTTTGCCATACCACAGCGGAATCCAGTGGGTGAACAGCAAGTTCATGACCCCGACCATCAACAGCGGCGACAGGGCGATCCAAGGGTTCGGCAGCTTGATATCTGTAGCAGTTTCCGGCTCGTTGCGCAGCTCGGTGCCGTAGCCTTCGCCGGCCCGTTGGGCTTTGTTGCGTTGGCGCTGGAGGAACAGCATGCCGGTGCAGAACACGAAAATCGTCCCGATCAGCCCCAGCCACGGCGCGGCCCAGGCGGTGGTGTTGAAGAAGGTGCTGGGGATGATGTTCTGAATTTGCGGGGTGCCGGGCAGGGCGTCCATGGTGAAGGAGAACGCGCCGAGGGCGATGGTCGCCGGGATCAGCCGCTTGGGGATATCGCTCTGGCGGAACATCTCGGCCGCAAACGGATAAACCGCGAACACCACCACGAACAGCGACACGCCACCGTAAGTCAGCAGGGCGCAGACCAACACGATCACCAGCATGGCCTGGCGGGTGCCGAGCAAGCGAATGGCCGCTGCGACGATTGAGCGCGAGAAACCCGACAGCTCAATCAGCTTGCCGAACACCGCACCGAGCAGGAACACCGGGAAATACAGTTTGATGAAGCCGACCATTTTCTCCATGAACACCCCGGTGAACGCAGGGGCGACGGCGGAAGGGTCGGTGAGCAGGACGGCGCCGAGGGCGGCAATCGGGGCAAAGAGGATAACGCTGTAGCCACGGTAAGCAGCCAGCATCAGCAGCGCGAGGGCTGCCAAGGCAATGATCACACTCATGGGTGTGTCTCCTGGAATTGTTATTTTTGTGGTTGAAACGGGTCTGGGAGCGGGTAAAGCCAGATCTGTGCCAGATGCGTAAGCTGTTGATCTATAAGCTTTTAAATTGGTTCTATGAAGAGTTGTTCAATGGTTTGTCTCCGTTTGGAGACTTTGTTGGCAGACCAAGAGATCGCAGCCTCCGGCACCCCCTGCATCGGCAGTATGTGAACCCCTTGTAGGCGCTGCCGAAGGCTGCGATCTGTTGATCTCGAAATGGCCAATCTCAAATAAGAGATAAAGTCTCGTTATTGAGACTCTGCAATCCCCAACGTCAGCATTTTCTTGTACAGCGTCGAGCGCCCCAGTCCCAGTCGAGCCGCAGCCTCCGGTACCTTGCCCGCGCATTGCACGAGGGTGGACTGAATCAGTTGTCGGTCAAAACGCTCGCGCGCCTGCGCAAATGTCTCGTTAGTCAGCGGCTCAAGCATCGGCGTCGACGCACGCTCAACCGGCGTAAACGTACCAATCGCCGCCCGGATATCCGCCGCATTCAGCATCAAGTCATCACTAAGCAGCGCTGCGCGTTCCAGCACGTTGCGCAACTCGCGAATGTTCCCCGGCCAGGCATGTTGACCCAGCAACTCCTGCGCTTCGCGGTTCAGCTCATGCTGACTGCGCAGTTCTTCAAGGATCGCTTCGCTCAAGGCCGGAATATCGTCGAGCCGGTCGCGTAGCGGCGGAACGTGGATCGGCAGCACGTTGAGGCGGTAGTACAAATCGGCGCGAAATTCGCCGCGTTTGATCGCCGCTTCCAGGTCCGTTGAGGTCGCGGCAATCACCCGCACATCACTCTGGATCACTTCGTTGGAGCCCACCGGCTCGAATTCTTTTTCCTGCAACACCCGCAGCAACTTGCTTTGCAGGGGCAGCGGCATGTCGCCGATCTCATCAAGAAACAACGTGCCGCCCTGGGCGATCTGCAATTTGCCGATCCGGCCTTTGCGGTCCGCGCCGGTAAACGCGCCGGGGGCGGTGCCGAAGAACTCCGCCTCCAGCAATGATTCGGGAATCGCCGCGCTGTTGATGCTGACAAACGCCTTGTGCGCCCGTGGCGAAGCGCCATGGATCGCCTGGGCCAGCAGCTCTTTGCCGGTGCCGGTTTCACCGAGCAGCAACACCGGCGACTCGGCGCTGGCACTGCGCCGGGCCCGGCGTTTAACTTCCAGGCTGGCGGCGCTGGTGCCGATGAAATGAGCAAAGTTGTACTTGGCTTGCCGCGCGCGCAGCAGCGAACGGGTGGACGCCAGTTCTTCCTGCATGCTCAGGTAGCGCTTAAGCATCGGCGACAGGCTGCGCAATTCGTCGAACAAGGCGAAGCCGATGGCACCGATCACCGCGCCGGCATCGTCATGAATCGGTAGGCGCATCACCACCAGCGGTTCTTTGGGGGTGTCCTGCATGTCCAGCAGGATCGGCCGGCCAGTGCGCACCACCTCGCGCAGCAGACTGCCGGGGATCACGCTTTCGCAGGCTTTGCCGATCGCGACTTCTGCCGATGCCAGGCCGAAGCGCCGGGCGTAGCGTTCGTTCATCCAGACGATATTGGCGTCGCGGTCGACAATCACCGTGCCTTCGCTCGATTGCTCGATGATTTCGAACAACGAACGGATCGCCAGCATGCGAACGCGCTGGTAGTCCTTGAGGCTTTCGGTGGTGTTCATGACGGCAGATCCTGATGGTGTGTTGCCAATGCCGGCCTCATCGCGAGCAGGCTCAATCCTGCATTTGAAATGCATTCCCTGAAGGCGCGAGCCTGCCCGCGATAGAGGCGACTCGATCCCAAGGCAGGCGCGAGAGGATGCCTAACCCTGATGCGCCGCCGCCAACAGCTCTTTGGTATACGGATGCTGCGGCGAATCGAACACGTCGTGGCTGGCCCCGCTTTCCACCACTTTGCCATCCTTGATCACGATCATGTCGTGGGCCAGCGCTCGCACCACCGCCAGATCATGGCTGATAAACAGGTACGTCAGGCCATGCTTTTCCTGGAGGTCGCGGAGCAGGGCGACCACTTGCTTTTGCACGGTACGGTCCAGGGCCGAGGTCGGTTCATCCAGCAGGATCAGCGCCGGCTTGAGCACCAGCGCCCGGGCGATGGCGATGCGTTGCCGTTGGCCACCGGAGAACTCGTGGGGATAGCGGTGACGGCTTTGCGGGTCGAGGCCGACTTCTTCCAGCGCCCGAATCACTTCGGCTTTGCATTCTTCAGCGGTCAGTTGGCTATGCACCTCCAGCCCTTCGCTGATGATCTGCGCCACGGACATCCGAGGGCTCAAGCTGCCGAAGGGGTCCTGAAACACCACCTGCATCTTCTTGCGCCACGGCCGCAGTTGCTTTTGCGTGAGACCGTCCAGTGCCTGGCCTTGAAAACGAATACTGCCTTCGGAGTCGAGCAAGCGCAGGATCGCCTGGCCGAGGGTGGACTTGCCCGAGCCGGACTCGCCAACAATGCCCAAGGTCTTGCCGCGTTGGACATTCAGGCTGATGCCATCCACCGCGTGTAAATAGGTCTTGCGTTGGAACAGCCCGCCGCCAATGGCGAATCGTACTTGCAGGTTGTCAACTTCCAGCACTTTCTCGCGCTCGTCCCGGGGCAAGGCTTCGCCTTCCGGTTCAGCATTGAGCAGCACGCAGCTGTAAGGGTGCTTCGGTTCGGTGAACAGCGTTTCGCAAGAGGCCTGTTCGACGATTTCCCCGGCCTTCATCACGCACACGCGCTGGGCGATGCTGCGTACCAGATTGAGGTCATGACTGATCAGCAGCAGCGACATGCCGAGCCGCTGTTGCAGGGATTTGAGCAGCAGCAGGATCTTGCGCTGCACCGTCACGTCCAGCGCCGTGGTCGGCTCGTCGGCGATCAACAGTTCTGGTTCACAGGCCAGGGCCATCGCGATCATCACCCGTTGCCGCTGACCGCCGGACAGTTGATGGGGGTAGGCCTTGAGCCGCTCCTTGGGTTTCTGGATGCCGACCAGTTCCAGCAGTTCAAGAATTCGCGCTTGCGCCACTTTGCCGGCCAAGCCTTTGTGCACCAGCAAGGTTTCGCCGATCTGCTTTTCGATGCTGTGCAGCGGGTTCAGGGAGGTCATCGGTTCCTGAAAGATCATCGCGATCCGGTTGCCGCGTAACTGACGCAAGACCTTGGCATCGGCACCGACCAGTTCCTGGCCGCGATAACGAATGCTGCCCGTGGTTTCGGTGCCCAGTTCCGGCAGCAGTTGCAGGATCGAATGGGCCGTCACCGATTTGCCCGAACCCGACTCGCCCACCAGCGCCAGACACTCGCCGGGGCGGATGTCCAGGCACAGTTTGCGCACCACGGTCTGGCCACTGAAGGCCACGCTGAGATCACGGATTTCGATCAGGTTGTCACTCATATCAATCGCCCGGCTCATAGTCGTGGATCAGGATCTTGGGTCGAAGGCATCACGCAATGCCTCGCCGATGAACACCAGCAAAGAAAGAATCAGCGCCAGGGTGAAAAACGCCGTCAGGCCCAGCCACGGCGCTTGCAGGTTCTGCTTGCCCTGGCCGATCAGTTCGCCCAATGAAGCGCTGCCTGCGGGCATGCCGAAGCCGAGAAAATCCAGGGCCGTCAGGGTCGAAATCGCACCGGTGAGGATGAACGGCAAGTAGCTCAGCGTTGCGTTCATGGCGTTCGGCAATATGTGCCGGACGATCACTTTGCGATCGCTCAGGCCCAGGGCCCGGGCAGCTTTGACGTATTCCAGGTTGCGTCCGCGCAGAAATTCGGCGCGTACCACGTCCACCAGGGCCAGCCAGGAAAATAGCGCCATGATCCCCAGCAGCCACCAGAAATTCGGTTCGACGAACCCCGACAGAATGATCAGAAGATAAAGCACCGGCAGCCCGGACCAGACTTCCAGCAAGCGCTGGCCCAGCAGATCGATCCAGCCGCCGTAATAGCCTTGCAGCGCACCGGCGGCAATGCCGATCAACGCACTGACAAATGTCAGCATCAAGGCAAACAGAATGGACACCCGCGCGCCGAAAATCACTCGGGCCAGCACATCCCGCGCCTGGTCGTCGGTGCCCAGCCAGTTGACCTTCGTCGGCGGGCTCGGCGCGGGTTTATTCAGGTCGTAGTTAGGTGTGTCGTCACTGAACGGGATCGGCGGGAACAGCAGCCAGCCGCCGTCCTTCTGGATCAGCTTCTGTACGTAATCACTGCGGTAGTCGGCCTGGAACGGCAGTTGCCCGCCGAACTCCTGCTCGGTGTAGCGCTTGAATGCGGGGAAGTACAACGAGCCCTGGTAACTGACGATCAGCGGCTTGTCGTTGGCGATCATCTCGCCGCCGAGGGTCAGCAGAAACAACCCGATAAACAGCCACAGCGACCACCAGCCACGGCGGTTTTTCTTGAACCGTTCAAAACGGCGCCGGCCCAGCGGCGAGAGCTTGAACATCAGGCATTCCTCGCGGCGAAGTCGATGCGCGGATCGACCAGGGTGTAGCAGAGGTCGCCGACCAGTTTTATCAGCAGGCCGAACAACGTGAAGATGAACAACGAACCAAACACCACCGGGTAGTCCCGTGACACAGCTGCTTCATAGCTCATGCGGCCGAGTCCATCGAGGGAGAAAATCACCTCGATCAGCAACGAGCCGGCAAAGAACACGCTGATAAACGCCTGGGGAATCCCCGACACCACCAGCAACATCGCGTTGCGAAACACATGGCCGTACAGCACCCGGCGTTCGCTCAAGCCTTTGGCTCGGGCGGTGACCACGTACTGGCGGGTAATTTCATTGAGAAAGGAGTTTTTGGTCAGGATGGTCAGGGTGGCGAACCCGCCAATCACCAGCGCCGTAACCGGCAACACCAGGTGCCAGAAGTAATCGGCGATTTTGCCCACGGTCGACAGCGACTCGAAGTTGTCCGAGACCAGCCCGCGCACCGGGAACCAGTTCAGCGATGTGCCGCCAGCAAACACCACGATCAGGAACATGGCAAACAGGAACGCCGGCATGGCGTAGCCGATGATGATCGCGGTGCTGCTCCAGATATCGAAATGGCTGCCGTGATGCACAGCTTTGCGAATCCCCAGTGGAATCGATACCAGGTAGGTAATCAGCGTGGCCCAGAGCCCGAGGGAAATGGTCACCGGCATTTTTTCCAGGATCAGGTCGGTAACCGTGGCGCCGCGGAAGAAGCTCTTGCCAAAGTCCAGCCGCGCGTAGCTTTTAAGCATCAACCACAAGCGTTCCGGTGCCGGTTTGTCGAAACCGTACTGTTTTTCGATCTCTTTGATCAGTTGCGGATCGAGGCCTCGGCTGGCTCGGGAACTGCCGTGCAAGGTCTCGCCGGAACCTGCGCCGATACCGGCGCCGCCGATGCCTTGCAAGTGCGCGATCGCCTGTTCCACCGGGCCACCGGGGGCGGCCTGGACGATGACGAAGTTGACCAGAAGAATGATGACCAGCGTCGGAATAATCAGCAGCAGGCGCCGCAGTATGTAAGCCCACATCAGCGCGGCCCTCCGGATTTGCCGCGCTTGATCAGTTCGGCGGTCATCTGTTCGTTGGTCAGCGGGGTGGAACTCACTTCCCACCAGCTCTCGATGGCTTCGTCATTGCTCGCTTGCACGCTGGGAATGCCGAAGCGATTCCACCACACGGTCGAACTGCCGGGTGGGTAATAGTTGGGAATCCAGTAGTAGTTCCATTGCAGTACCCGGTCCAGGGCATGGGCGTAGCGCAGCATGTCGGCCTGGGTGGTGGCGCGGACCAGGCCGCTGACCAGCGTATCGACCGCCGGGTTCTTCAGCACCATGTAGTTGTTGGCGCCGGGATCGTTGGCCGCGGACGAACCGAAGTAGTTGACCAGTTCGCTACCGGGGGAGGTGGTCACCGGGTAACCGGTGATGACCATGTCGTAGTCTCTGGACATCAGGCGGTTGACGTACTGGGACGAGTCGATGCGCCGAATGTTGAGGTCGATGCCGATCTGTTTCAGCGTGCGCTTGTACGGCAACAGCAATCGGTCGATGCCGTTCTGGCTGGTGAGGAAGGTAAAGCTCAGCGGCTCGCCCTGGGCATTCACTAGTTGATCGCCGTCGGGTTTCCAGCCGGCCTGTTCAAGCAAGTCCAGGGCCTGCAATTGTTTGTCGCGGATATTGCCGCTGCCGTCAGTCTTCGGTGCTTCGAAGACCTGGGTGAAGACTTCGTCGGGAATCTGCCCGCGCAACGGTTCGAGGATTGCCAGTTCAGCTGCATCCGGAAGCTTGCGCGCGGCGAGGTCGGTATTGGAAAAGAAGCTCTGCTGGCGGATGTACAGGTCGCGCATCATCTGCCGGTTGCTCCATTCGAAATCCCAGAGCATGGCCAGGGCCTGGCGGACACGGCGATCCTGGAACATCGGGTTTTGCAGGTTGAAGACGAAGCCTTGGGCAGTTTGCGGGGCTTCGGTGGCCAAGTGAGCCTTTTGCAGGCGACCGTCGCTCAGGGCCGGGCTTTCGTAACCGATGGAGTAACCGGTGGCGGAGAACTCGCGGTTGTAGTCGTAGGCACCACCGCGCAACACCTGGCGGGCGACGTCGGTATCGCCAAAGTACTCGAGGCTAAAATGATCGAAGTTATATAAGCCACGGCTGACCGGCAGGTCCTTGCCCCACCAGTCGGCGTTGCGCTCAAACGTGATGCTGCGTCCGGCATCGACTTTGCTCACTCGATACGGGCCGCTGCCAAGTGGTGGCTCGTAACCACCGCCGCTGGCGAAGTCGCGGGTTTTCCACCAGTGCTCGGGAAAAACCGGCAGCGTCGCGATGTCCAGGGGCAGGGTACGGTTCTCGTTGCTCTTGAAGTCGAACCGAACGGTTGATGGCGACTCGACTTCGACGCCTTTGACGTCGGCGAACTGGGTGCGATAGCGCAGGCTGCCTTGGGTCATCAGCAAGTCGAAGGTGTAGCGCACGTCCTCTGCGGTGATTGGCGTGCCATCGGCGAAACGGGCCTTGGGGTTCAGGTAGAAACGCAGGGACAACCCGTCCTCGGCGCGCTCCATTTTCTGTGCTACCAGGCCATACACGGTATAGGGTTCATCGAGCGAGCGCTGAGCCAGGGGAGAATAGAGCAGGCCATCGATCTGGGTCACGCCGATGCCCTTGTCGATGTAGGGCAGGACATGGTCGAAATGACCGATTTCAATGGCCGAGCGCCGCATCGTGCCACCCTTGGGGGCTTGCGGGTTGGTGTAGGCGAAATGACTGAAACCAGTGGGATATTTCGCCGGTTCGCCGTACACGGTCAACGCGTGTTGCGGTGCAGCATTCACACCAGCGGCATTCAACAGCAGTGCCACGGCAGTGAATATCAAAGTGGGGAAAACCAGTCGCATTGTCAGCCTTAGAGCCGGGTAATCGATAACCACAATTTGTACGCTAGCGGCGCGTCACTCGCCAGCCGAATCACGTAACCAAAACACAACGGCCCACCAAATGGCGGGCCGTTATGCAGAAAACTCAGGTTTCAGATCAGTCCTGACGGCTGGTCACTTCCAGCAGGTGATAACCAAACTGGGTTTTGACTGGGCCTTGAACGACGTTGATCGGTGCGCTGAAGACCACGGTGTCGAATTCCTTGACCATCTGGCCTGGACCGAACGAACCCAGGTCTCCGCCCTGACGGCTGGACGGGCAAGTAGAGTTAGCCTTGGCAACTTCGGCGAAATCAGCGCCGCCTTCGATTTGGGCCTTGAGTTCGCTGCACTTGGCTTCGCTGGCAACAAGGATGTGACGGGCAGTGGCTTTAGCCATGGGAAAATTCTCCATTCAATGTTCAGTAAAGTGCTGAGCCTACCGGATTCAGTAGCCTATTTCTTCTCAAAGTTCCCTTGCCGATGTCGCGCCGTCCTAGAGTTTTGCCGCTTGCAGGCGATAGGCATGTTCTACATAGAGGTCAATCGGATCGGGCGAGACCGCGCCGACAGTCGCTGTGCCGCGCAGACTCGACAAGTGATCGAGCGGAAGGTCCGAGCGGATCACCTCACCCAAGTGGGAACTGAAACGACCGACAAATCCGTCGTTTTGCCCGGCTTCCTTGCTGAAATGCCTGGACATCGCCCGACAGACGATATTGCCCGGATCAAGGCTGTACGAGGCGTGATCCGCCAGGATGCCACTCCAGGAATAGTAGCGAACACCGTCAACCAGTGCCGCCCCGTGGTCTCCCCACGTGGCGGGCAGACCTTGCGGGTACTTGGTGTTGAAACGGCCGACGCCTTCGGTGGTCAGGGCATTGAGTGCTGATAACGCATTTTGCGGCAGGGTCAGATTGCCGCTGATCACGGTCAGAAAATCTGAAAAAGCGGTGGCCACGTTATTGGCGACATGTTCCCGCAGTCGTCCGGGGATAAGTGCCAGTCGCAGGGTGTCGGCCAGTTCAGAACCCTGGTTCGGACCGCTGACCGATGTCACTGACGCAACCCTGTGTGGTGCAAGCGCAGCAGCATAACGTGCGGCGAGTGCACCTTGGCTGTGGCCGATAAGGTTGACTTTGCCAGCTCCTGTGCCTTTGAGGACTCTATCGATTTGCAACAATAACTGCTCACCGCGTACTTCATTGTCATGGGCCGCAGAAAGGTGCGGCACAAACACGCGGTTGCCAGTCGTTACGAGTGCCTCTCGGACCTTGTGGAAGAGCTCGAACTGGCCGATACGCTCGAATCCGAACAGACCATGTACCAGCAAGATCGGGTAGTGCGTTGTGGCATTCCGTTGCATGTCATTTACCTTCTTGCAGGAGTTCTCGGTGGAATCTGTTTGCCACTCTAAAACAGTCATTCACGCGGCGAAGTACGAAGGGGCTTCAGGTGTTGACTGAATCTGGACTAAGAGGTGTACGAATTTTCGGATAATGCTGAGATCCACCTACAAATCTCCCGCCGTCTACTGCAAGGCTAAAGCTGATTTCCTGTTGTTTGCCTACCTTGCTCGTAGTCATTGCCCCTTCTATTCGGCGCATCGGCTGACATCAGTGCGTTGCTCGTTAGCGTTCAATATGGGTTGTCGGCGCGGTGTTTGAAGCGCGCGTTTTTTCCAAGGACTGGAGGCACCGATGACAATGTATGAGGCACACCCGCAAATACCGTCACAGCATCAAAACGATGGATCGTCAGGCGCATCGCGGGAGGGCTGTATTAAGCTCAATAGGCCGGGTTGGCTGAGTTTCAGGGCGGATGAAACCTCTCTGCAGTTTTGTTATCAGGCAGGCGAGGCCGTCGATACCGGTGCGGCAACTGTCCTGCTGCCGCTACCCGTCCTTGAGTCTGTGGCATACGCTGTACTTGATCCTTCTGTGAAGAGAGTCATTGTGCGGATCGCGCCTTATCCGGGCATGACCTGTGGCGACAAGCTGTTACTGCACTGGGAGGGGCTGGATATCGAAGGGTTTGCCTATCAGCACGAAGCTTCCCGTTTCGTCAGTGAGGGGCTGGTAGGCAAGGAAGTCGTATTCGTCATCAAAGGTGTACACGTCGCGGCACTGGATGGCGGATCGCTCGAAGTGTATTGGACGCTTCACAGTGCGATGTACATGGAGCCGGCTAGTTCCGGGCGGCTGCAACTGGATGTGGGAGATGTTCGACCGTATTTGCGTGCTCTTTATATTGACGACACGGTCGCAGGTGTTCTGGATCCCGAAAGATTTCCCGAGGGTGCGCGCGTCACTCTCCAGCCTTATGCGCGCATGGCCGAAGGTGATCGAGTGCTGCTGAGCTGGCAAGGGATCGCGTCGGACGTAGTGTTCAACGATGCGTTGGTTGTTGAAGCCTTTGCAGTCGGAGAGCCTCTGTCGTTTTGGGTGCCACCAGGTTGTTTCGCTGCACACCTTGGTAGCGAAGCGACCGTCCGCTATCGGGTTGAGCCGAAAAACGGCGAAGCGCGCGATTCCGAGCCTGCAAAAATTGTCATCGCTTCACTGATTCGGGGAGCGCTGGACGCCCCGGATGTTCTGGAGGCTCAAGCGGGTATGCTCGACGTGGAAGATTCCACTGACGGCGTTACCGTGGTGATTGGCAATGCCCAGACGCAAGAGGGTGAGCTGGTGTATCTCAAGTGCGATGGTGAGTTGTTCAATCACCGCGACGACCGCGAAATCACCCGCGATTCAGCGGGACAGCCACTGGTTTTCATTGTCCCTCATCGTTTCTGGCGCGAGCATCAAGGGACGACCGTGCGGATAGCCTACTCGGTAGAGCGCTCGGATGATGTAAGTCAGGCATCAGGGGTGACACACGTACGTGTCGAGTAAAGCTCCGATCTTCCGGCGCTGAATGCGCCGGAAGACTTACCTTGAGTCAGCCCCGATTCTGATCTTTCAGGCGTTGCGCAGCGTCCAGCAACAAGCGTTCTGTCGCGCTGAAGCCGAGGCAGCCATCCGTTACAGATACACCGTACTGCAAGGATGAACCCAACGGTTGGCAGCCTTCGAACAGGTGACTTTCAATCATCATGCCGATCAGTGTGCGATCACCTTGCAGTCGCTGTTCGAGCACGTCGTTGAATACTGCTGGCTGGCGCAATGGATCTTTGCCGCTGTTGGCATGACTGCAATCGACCATGATCCGTGCCGGGATCTTCAGTTTGGTCAGGTCGTGGTTAATCCGGGCGACGCTGTCACGGTCGTAGTTAGGTCCGCGATGCCCGCCGCGCAATACCAGGTGGGTATCAGGATTGCCTGGGGTTTGAATGATTGCAGGATGCCCCTGGCTATCGACCCCGAAATGTCGATGGGGGTGAGCTGCCGAGCGCATCGCATCGCTGGCAACCGTGACACCGCCATCGGTGCCGTTCTTGAAGCCCACTGGCATGTTCAGGCCGCTGGCCATTTCCCGGTGGATCTGCGATTCGGTGGTACGTGCACCAATGGCGACCCAACTGAGCAAGTCGTCGAAGTAGCCGGCGGCCATCGGTTGCAACAGTTCGGTGGCAATTGGCAAACCGAGACGAAGCATTTCTCGCATCAGCTCGCGAGACAGGGTCAGGCCACCGGCCATGTCGTCGCTGCCATCAAGGCGCGGATCGTAGGCCAGGCCTTTCCAGCCAACCGTGGTGCGAGGCTTTTCGACGTAGGCACGCATCACCAGGAGCATTTCATCACTGACATCGGCGGCCAGGCGCGCAAGGTTCGCGGCGTATTCGAGGGCTGATTGTGGGTCGTGAATAGAGCAGGGGCCGACGATGACCAGCAGACGGGAATCTTCACCGTTGAGGATCGCGCGGACCGCATCGCGGTGGGCGGCGACTTGCCGGGTCAGGGCGTTGCTGAGTGGCAATTGCTGTTTGAGTTGCAATGAGCTGGGCAGACGCAGAGTCAGCGCTTCATTGGCAGGGCTCAGGGTGGACAGTGGCAGAGCAGAGGCGGACGAGTTCATATTCAGGCTTCCTGGGCTGGCAGCGGGTTCGTTCCCGCGTGCTCGGCCCTACTGGGGTGTTCGACAATTGGCCGGATTGGCTGCGTGTGTGTGCTTGCCACCTGTGGGTGACCGATCGGAGGCGGCAGGCTGTCCCGAGCGGAGGCTGGTAAATCGCCAGGCGGTAAAACTGTCGTAACGGTAATAAGTGGCGTAGTTCATTTTCTAAATCCTCAGATGTTTGGTGTGTCGCTAAAAATGTGCAGGGGCTGAAAAAACAAAACCCCCGGTCGGGAAGCCGACCGGGGGTTGAGAATTCTCTGGTGGCGACCCGTTTAAAGTGGGCGCCGTGTGGGTATCAGGCGCGCCAGTGGCTAAACCAATACCCAAAATAAAAGCTTGCCGGAGCACAAACGTCATTCACCCGGGCAGCCGCCACCGAGCGCAGGGCGCTGACGGTACGAAGCTGTGAGAGGGCGTTGAACATGGTCTGTCTCCGATGAATGCGCCGAGCTTACTCGAGGGCGGTAGGCGGATTCAATCAGAAAATGCTATCGAGTACTGACGGTGCTTTCTATCGCTTGAGTGCCTGTAGGGTTGTGACACACTTCGTGTTTCGCAAAAGCACACTGTCACAAGGACGCGTCATGACAACCCTGACCATCGCTGCGGCTCAATCGATCTCCATCGCCGGTGACCTTGCCGCCAATATTGCCTGGCACCGGCGCTTTATGCAGATAGCTGCGGAACAAGGTGTGCAACTGCTGGTTTTTCCGGAGTTATCGCTGACCGGTTATGAAGGCGAAGTAGCCGCCGCACTGGCGATTGACCCAGACGATGATGTTCTTCAACCGCTGAGAGATTTGACTCGCCAACTCGGCGTGACCGCTGTCGTTGGTATGCCAATACGGCTGGGGGCAAATCCTGCGGTGTTGATTGGTGCGTTGGTGTTGAGACCCGATGGCTCGCTTGGGGTTTACAGCAAGCAGCATTTGCACCCTGGCGAAGAACTGATTTTTACCCCCGGAAGCGGCGGATCCACGTTGAAATTCGGCCGCGACACCGTTGCACTGGCCGTCTGTGCGGACTTTTCTCACGCCAGCCATGCTGCTAACGCCGCGGCCCAGGGTACCGACGTATATGCCGCAGGGGTATTGATCAGCGATGCTGGCTACGCAGCAGATGCAGCGGTGCTTCAAGGCTACGCTCGCGAACACTCTATGGCCGTGCTGATGGCCAACCATGGAGGCGTTACCGGCGGGTGGCAGTCGGCAGGCCGCAGCGTGATCTGGTCCGCGAATGGAACGCTGATCGCGTCGGCCTCTGGTACGGGGGATTGTTTGGTGATCGCCCGGCGGATCGATGGAGCATGGCAGGGTGATGTAGTGCCTGTGGTGCATGGGTAATGTCTTTCCAGATGCGTCGCGCTTTGCCTGAGGATCTGGCATTCGCCAGGGCGCTCACCTGTCAAAACATGCTGCGTTACTACATTCAGCATGATTTGTTGTGGCAGGACGAAGCGTTCGATGTGGCGTGGTCTGGGCGTGAGAGCTGGTTGGTATATAAAGGTGATGTGAAGATAGGGTTTTTCAGCCTTAGCCGCGATGCGCGAGCTTTGTATATCCGAGAATTACAAGTGGCTGAAGCCTTTCGGGGGCAGGGGGCCGGTTCCTGGACAATTGATCAGGTTATTGAAATAACCCGCAAGGAGCGTCGTCCGGCGCTGCGACTCACTGTGTTCGAAAATAATCCGGCTAAAAATTTGTATCAGAGAAAAGGACTACAGGTTCAAGGTAAGGACGAGTGTTTCTTGCGCATGCAGCTTGATTTGAGAACGCCTGTGCTCTGAAACGCACAGACGGCAAGCCCCCAAAGATGAATTGAAACTTTTTATATGTCGCTTGACGCTAGGTCTGCCAGTTGCTTTTTGCTAAGGTGTTCGGCAACCCAATACGACCATATCGCGAGGTGTCTGCTTGATTAGGGTGCTAGTAGTCGATGACCATGATCTCGTTCGTACAGGCATTACACGAATGCTGGCTGACATCGATGGCCTGCAAGTAGTCGGCCAGGCCGAGTCAGGGGAGGAATCCCTGCTCAAGGCGCGTGAGTTGAAACCCGATGTGGTTCTGATGGACGTCAAGATGCCCGGGATCGGCGGTCTTGAAGCCACGCGAAAATTGCTGCGCAGTCATCCCGACATCAAGGTTGTCGCGGTCACTGTGTGTGAAGAAGATCCGTTTCCTACACGGTTGTTGCAGGCCGGTGCGGCGGGCTATCTGACCAAGGGCGCAGGTTTGCCGGAAATGGTCCAGGCCATTCGGCTGGTGTTTGCCGGGCAACGCTACATCAGCCCGCAAATCGCCCAGCAGTTGGCGATCAAATCGTTCCAGCCGACCAACGATTCGCCGTTCGACGCATTGTCAGAGCGTGAGATCCAGATCGCCTTGATGATTGTCGGCTGTCAGAAGGTTCAGATCATTTCCGACAAACTTTGCCTCTCGCCAAAAACCGTGAATACCTACCGTTACCGCATTTTCGAGAAGCTTTCGATCAGCAGCGACGTCGAACTGACGCTATTGGCGGTTCGTCACGGCATGGTTGATGCCAATCTCTGAAAATGACTGAAGTCTTCGATCCGAGTGCCTTCCTGTCGACCGTGAGCGGACGCCCCGGCGTTTATCGCATGTTCGACAGCGATGCGCGCCTGCTTTACGTCGGCAAGGCCAAGAATCTCAAGAAGCGCTTGGCGAGTTATTTTCGAAAAACCGGGCTTGCGCCCAAGACCGCCGCGCTGGTGGGCCGTATCGCCCAGATCGAAACCACGATCACGGCCAATGAAACCGAAGCGTTGTTGCTTGAGCAGACGCTGATCAAGGAATGGCGTCCGCCCTACAACATTCTGCTGCGCGACGACAAATCCTATCCTTACGTCTTTCTATCGGATGGCCAGTTTCCGCGCTTGAGCATCCACCGGGGTGCAAAAAAGGCCAAGGGCAAGTATTTCGGCCCTTATCCAAGTGCAGGTGCCATTCGAGAAAGCCTGAGTTTGCTGCAAAAGACCTTTTTCGTTCGCCAATGCGAAGACAGCTATTACAAGAACCGCACGCGGCCTTGCCTGCAATACCAGATCAAGCGCTGCAAGGCACCGTGTGTCGGGCTGGTGGAGCCGCAGGTGTATGCGGAGGACGTACGACACTCGGTGATGTTCCTTGAGGGGCGCAGCAACGCGCTGACGGACGAGTTGTCTGCAGGGATGGAGGAGGCTGCGATCAACCTCGAGTTTGAGCGTGCGGCCGAATTGAGAGACCAGATTTCATTGCTGCGCCGGGTCCAGGACCAGCAAAGCATGGAAGGTGGAACCGGCGATATCGATGTGATCGCCGCGTTCATCAATCCGGGCGGCGCCTGTGTTCACTTGATCAGCGTGCGTGGCGGCCGGGTACTGGGCAGCAAGAATTTCTTCCCGCAAGTGGGTATTGAAGAAGACGTTTCCGAAGTCATGGCTGCATTTTTGGGCCAGTACTTCATCAGCAGTCCTGAACGGGATTTGCCGAGCGAGTTGATCGTCAACGTGGTCCACGATGATTTCCCGGTCCTGATCGCCGCCATCGACGAGCTGCGCGGGCGCGAATTGTCCATCAGTCACCGGGTGCGCGGTACGCGAGCGCGCTGGCAGCAACTGGCGGTCACTAATGCCGAGCAAGCCTTAAGCGCGCGACTGGCCAATCGTCAGCATGTCGCCGCGCGTTTCGATGCTCTGGCGCAAGTACTGAACCTGGATGAGCCGCCACAGCGCCTTGAATGTTATGACATCAGCCACTCCAGCGGTGAAGCCACTGTGGCATCCTGCGTGGTGTTCGGTCCGGAAGGCCCGATCAAGTCTGACTACCGTCGGTATAACATCGAGGGTGTGACACCCGGCGACGACTACGCCGCAATGCATCAGGCTCTGACCCGACGCTTCAGTAAACTGAAGGACGGCGAGGGCAAGTTGCCGGACATCCTGCTGGTGGACGGGGGCAAAGGTCAGCTGTCCATGGCCCGGGACGTACTCAATGAACTGGCAGTGCCTGATCTGATTTTGTTGGGCGTGGCGAAGGGCGCGACGCGCAAGGCCGGTTTCGAAACCTTGTACCTGAATGACGCTGCACATGAATTCACGCTGCGCGGTGATTCCCCCGCGCTGCACTTGATCCAGCAGATTCGCGACGAAGCCCACCGTTTCGCCATTACCGGGCACCGGGCGCGGCGGGGGAAAACCCGTCGTACCTCAACGCTTGAAGGCGTTGCGGGTGTCGGGCCGACACGTCGGCGCGATTTGTTGAAACATTTTGGTGGATTGCAGGAGCTGTCTCGTGCCAGCATCGAAGAGATCGCCAAAGCACCCGGGATCAGTAAAAAGCTCGCTGAGTCGATTTATGCAAATCTGCACAGCGAGTAGAATGCCAACTCACCTCGTAGCCAGTTGTGCCGATGAATATCCCTAATCTGATTACCGTTCTACGCGTCCTGCTCATTCCGATCTTCATTTTACTGTTCTATCTGCCGTACCAATGGAGCTATCTGGCTTCCAGTTCAGTCTTCGCATTCGCCGCTGCCACTGATTGGCTGGACGGATACCTGGCTCGCCGTTTGGAGCAAAGCACACCGTTCGGGGCTTTCCTCGATCCGGTGGCTGACAAGTTGATGGTCGCTGTCGCGCTGGTATTGCTGGTGCAAGAACACGGCAACCTGTGGCTCACGCTGCCGGCAGCGGTCATTATTGGTCGCGAGATTGTCGTCTCGGCGTTGCGAGAGTGGATGGCCGAACTCGGCGCCCGTGCTCACGTCGCAGTGTCGAACTTGGGCAAATGGAAAACCGCCGCGCAAATGCTGGCGCTGGTGATCCTGCTGGCCAATCCGTCGGACTTCAGCTTCTGGGTCCTGGTGGGTTACGCCTTGTTGCTGGTGTCGGCAGGCCTGACATTGTGGTCCATGGTCCAATATCTGCGGGCTGCCTGGCCACATCTGAAGACCGACGTAGAAAAGAAATAAAACTTTTTTGAATCAAAGGGTTGACGGGGCTTCTGGATTCTATAGAATGCGCCACACCAAGACGCGGGAATAGCTCAGTTGGTAGAGCACGACCTTGCCAAGGTCGGGGTCGCGAGTTCGAGTCTCGTTTCCCGCTCCAAGTTAAAACGCATTTGGTGTCGTGCTACTGATATCAGATGTTTGAGGCCGAGTAGCAAAATGGTTATGCAGTGGATTGCAAATCCACCTACGCCGGTTCGATTCCGACCTCGGCCTCCACTCTAAACAAGCTCCGTAGATCAATGATCTACGGAGCTTTTTTATTTTCGCAGTCCTGCAAGATTTTGTCTTGAAAAGGGCATTTGCGAACTTGCTTCACCGGGGCGGGGTGTATATATTTCCCCCTCTGTTGCACAAGCGTCAGAACTGCCAGGTTTTTTGGGCAGCCGTAAGACCGCTTGATCGCGCTACCGCCCGAATGGCGAAATTGGTAGACGCATGGGACTTAAAATCCCCCGCTCGTAAGGGCGTGCCGGTTCGATTCCGGCTTCGGGCACCATCTTAAATCAAGGGTTTGCGGGCGAAAGCTGATGCAAACCCTTGTTTGTTTCTGGGTCGCAAAAATAGACATGGGTCGCAACTCACTTGGTTGGCGACACTTTTTTGCTCTTGCGATTACGGATGTACTGCTCGGTCATCACCACGGTGGTATGCCCGAGTTGATCCTTCGCTTGCATGATGTCACCGCTCGATTCAGCCTTATCTGTACCAGCCTTGGCGCGTAAATCACGCATTTGAAACTCGGCCTTTTCAACGCCTGCGGCCTCCCTGGCCACATCAAATCTCCTGCGCAACATTGCCTCCGTCATCGGAGTGCCGTCTTCGGCCACGATCAGCCGCGTCGAGCGGACTTTGTGTCCGGACTTCCGGGCCATGATTCGATCAATCAAAACTTTCAGCTCACCAGTTACCTCGATCCGCCGTTTAGCCTTCGTTTTTCCCTGGAGCACCCAGATCTGGCCGTCGCGCACGTCTCGTTCATCCATAAGTCGCGTGTCTGTCACTCGTTGGCCGGTCAAATAGGCCAGGTCCATGGCGTCGCGCAATCCGGCGTCAGCCTTGTCGTGCACCCGTTTGAACAGTTCATCCTCGACATAGGTATCCCGGCCCGTTTCTTTGTTGCCCTTGATTCCGGAGCAAGGGTTGGCCAGCGACGTGTAGCCCTTGTCTCGTGCGTAGTTCCAGATCGCGCTCAGCAAAGCCTTTTCCCGATTTGCCCGAACAGGTGCAGATTTTCGCCAGGTTAAATACTGGCGGACATGGAGCGGTTCGATTGTCTCGAGCGGTGCCGGCGGATCATCGAAGAACGCCATCAGGTTCTTTAGCTCGCGCACATTGTCCTTCTGAGTGCTTTCTGCCTTGGTTGGCACTACCTCGATCATGTACTTCTCGGCCACGTAGCGAAACGTGACGACCTTGGCAACCAGTTCAACCGCGGTTCGATCGCGCTCCAGCTTCGCGTATTCCATGATCGCCAGGCCGTAATCGCTACCCAGCGCTATTTCCTTGCGTTCTTTTCCACCCAGCTCGTAGTAATAGTAGGTCCGGCCACTTGCCTTTTTGCGTTCCCGCAGCCGGGCGATGGAACCCGGCTTCGTTGGTCTTCTTCCCATCTCAACTGGCCTTTCTTGGCGTCCACACAGGTTTTTCTGGTTCGTACGATCCGACGGCGGTAACTGCCAAGGCCGTCACTGCAGGCCAGCCGCTGCGTTTGATTGAGTGTCGGATACCGTTTTTCTTCAGGTTCAGGATCTGTCCTGCCTTGGTTCGCGCGCCGGTCAGCTCGCAAACCTCCTCGTGCGATAAAAATTGAATGTTCATGAGCTATCCATACCGCGCGTGGCGGCAGAAGGTGGTGATGGGTTATGCGCCGGCCTTGGCCAGGACTGCGTCGGCGACCGCCATTGCAGCTTGGGCGTCGTCCACGTAGGCGGGATCGAATCCGCCAGCGAGATGGATGGTTGCTTGGCAGGCGCGCAGGTTCTCGCGGTTGAGTTTCAGCGCGGCGGCCAGCTCTTCGTGCAGTCCGCGCTCCTCGCGACCGATATCCCAGAAGCACTGGCCCCAATGTCCAGTCGGTGGCGGATTACTGTTCTGCGCGCCGAGTGCCAGTGCGCCGACCACAGCGTCCAGCAGATCGCGCTTGTAGGCGTTATCGCCGTCGATGCTCAGGCCCTGCCGGCGGAGCGCGTCGAGCGCGTTATTCAAGTTCGCCTCGGGCGAAGGCAGCACCAGGTCAAAGTCAGCTTTGCCTGGCCGGCAGACGATGACAAACATCTGGCAATCGAGCGGCAGGTGTTGGGCGATATCCGAGATCGATTCGATAGCCACTTCGCGCAGTTGGTGTTTTTGATCAGACATACGAATTCCTCGCCCGCCTTACATCGGCAAGCTTTGTGCTTAAATGAGATGAATTCTTAGGGAGAGGGATCTATGAAAAAGGCATTTCAAAACCCGTTGTTCTTAACCGGGCTGCCGCTGACTATTTGCGGTTTTGCGATTACCGCCCCGGGTCTTTGGATTCCGGGCTTGGTGCTGATGGTCGCCGGCTGGGCAAAAACAAAGCGATCCTGACTTCATCGCCACGGCCCCCTGTAGATCAGGTAGGCCATGTAGAGCGGGGCGAGGATCATGGCGTCACCTCGCGTCGTGCCCACCAGCAGGCCGGGCCATCGTCGGTGTCGTGAATCGACAGGCAGAACCAGCCTTCGCCTTCCGGTTTATCCGGATCCCAGTAGCTGCAATCCGGATCATGGGAGTCGAAGTAGCGCTCCGAGATCTCGTCCGGCGCGTCCTCAATGCTGGTCATCTTCACGACCAGGCGCTGCTCGGCGATCCACTTCTTGCACTTATCGCCATCACCTTCATCAAATGGCGGCAGTTCCGGGTGCCAGAACATCCCGTTTTCATCGCGCACAACCGGCACCGGCTGAATCAGTTTTATCGTTTCCATGGGCGAACTCGTCCTTGCCGCTATAGCGGCTGATTTTGAAGGGGAGGGAGTAGAGGTTTTGGCAGCTACGGCTACTATCGATATGAATCGGTTACAGCGGTGGCCCAGATGCTCAACGAGTCAGATAAAGTCGGACACACGTTTAAGCGGGCGTTTTTCCGGGTAGATGGCGTGACGATGTATTTTTTGGGCTGTATGGCTCGGGCTCACTATATGGGCGCTATTTGACCCCGCGCTTTTAAGATTCCCCGCTTGGATTCTTTTTATACTCGGCATGACGTTGAACCCTTTCATCTACGTTCTACTGGGTGTTATGCGCTCACCTGGGTTGTTGACGGCGCTTATCATCCTTTTCTTCAATGCTAAATTCCTCCTCATCTTCGTCTGACTTAGAGGGGGAGGGGTTACTGGTATTTGTTGCTGATGCGTTCAGCGATGTCTTCGAGCTTTTCGGCCATACCGTACATTTTGTTGTTGTCGCGGCGGGAGACGACCGGGGAGCGGTGGACGTTCCGGCCTTCGAGGATCTTCGCTGCCAGCAGGATCAGCCACGCTTCTAACTTGCGGCGGGTGAAGCGCTTCATGGCTTAACCGTTTCGTCGGGGTCGAATCCGAACCGCCGGCAGAGCGCGTGCGCAACACCCGATCCGCAGCAGAAAGCGTCCTTCATCGCTAACCAGCGCTGCGTGTCGCGCCGGCTGGTGCCGGTCACCATTCGAACGGCTGTACTGATAAGTTCGTGTTCACTGAACTCGCAACCCGACAGGGTGATCATGCGACTTTCCGTCAAGTTGGCTGCTGCGAGCTGTGCTTTCAGATCGTCGATGGTCTGATCCGCTGCATTCAGGCGCAGCTGCAGGGCGTCACGCTCTTTGATCGCAGTCGCGTGCTTTTCGCGCCAGTGCAGCACTGCGTCGAGTTCTTCAGCCGCTGTGGCTGGTGCAGCCGGTTTGTTTTCTGTGGGCATGGGGCGTCCTATGCCGGGGCATGCCCGGGCGGTGGAGGGTGGCGAGGGATCAGCTACAGTTCAGCGTTCAGCCAATGGAGAAATTTATGAGCTGCTTTATCTGTGGTCGTGCGGCAACGGCTGTCCCTTCGACTGGGGACTATCAAGAAAGGGTGTGTGCCAGCTGCGGGCATTACCGAATAAGCGGAACAGTTGTTGACCAACTGCAGCGTTTCAATCGCAAACTCGATGTAGATCTCATGCGTATATTTGTTCAGCAAGATGCAGCCAGAGGGATCGTTCCGCTCATTACGACCTACGTGGCCAATATTCAGTAATTGTCAGGCTGCGGCGTTAAGTGCTTCGATGATTCGCTGGCCAGCGAGGGGCGGAACCGCGTTGCCAGTCATGTGCATGGTCAGTTTGTGGTTGTTCGGGCGCAGCGTGTCCTTCGGGAAGGACTGTGCGGCCATGGCTTCGTCAGCGCTGATCATCCTCATCATGTCGCCGTCGACTACGGCCCAACGATCCAGAGTGGTGATGGTGCCGATCGGTCGGTCGAGGCTGCGGCCGGTGAGTCCAGAGCCTGACCCGTAGTAGGGCATGACGAACCGTTCGCCGAAACGCTCGCGGCCATTCTTCACGCGAGTCAGCGTCGACGCGGCACGGCCAGGCTTGTTGATCGGCGACCACTTGCCGGCGTCGAAGTCGATAATCTGGCTGGCGGGCACGTGCTGGTAGCGGGGCAGTTGCAGGTGCAGCGGCGCCTTGCTGCGCGAGCACACCATGAACAGGCGTACACGGTGCTGTGGAACGCCGAGATCTGCGCAGTCCACGATGTGCGGCGCCAATGAGTAGCCCAAACGCTGCATCGCGTCAGCCCAAGCCGGGTACAGAATCCAGTCCATGAACTCCGGTACGTTCTCGATCACTGCGAAATCCGGGCGGTTGACTTCAGCGTTCTGCACCGGCGCCCAAGCCGTCGAGCGCGAGTTATCGTGCTGAGGGTTGCCGGCAGCCTTGCCTCGAGCTTTCGTGTGCCCTTGGCAGCATGGCGAGGCGAGCATCACATCGTGCTTCGGCACATCCGCCCAGTTCGCCTGGTGCAGATCCTGACAGGCGTGGATGGTGCCTGGGTTATTGCGGGTGTGCCACTCGACCGCCTCAGGCCAGTGGTTCGCAGCCCAGAGCACATTTAGCCCGGCGTCCTTGCCGCCGCGCGTCCAACCACCGAAACCAGAAAACAAGTCAATTGCTGTGAGCATGCGGAATCCTTACCGGCATGCGCCGGTTGTTTCAGGCAGGAGAGGTCAGGCGGTTGCGGATAGGGCGAGAGTGTCCTCGCCGCCGCGCGCGATGCCGGCGTGCAGGTCCACCCTACGCCCGGCGAGCATTCCGGCGATTTGCGCATTCAGGTCGATATCGACATCACGCGATTTTCGAGCTTTCCCCACGCCTTTGTTTGCGAGGTACTCGGTGATCAGTGCCTTGTCTTGCGCTTCAACTGCGATGATCTCGCGACCCTCACTTGCTGGCGCGGTATCGTCTTCGCCTTTCGGGACAAGGGCGCTCAGCTTTTCGTAAACCTCGTTAACCCAAGCCAAGGCGAAGTGGTCGCCTGCTGTTTCGGCTGAGTACGAGCTGCGGTGCACGCCTGCACGCACCGAAGCGACGTATTGCTTGCGAGCAAATTTCAGCTTTGTCAGCAGCGCCTCGAACGCATACAGCGCGATGTGCTGGGCAGGCGTCACCCCTACGAATGACACGCGGGCGATGATTCGATCCTTTTCCTTGCAGTACTTCCGACCGTACAGCGACGTGCATCCGAACACATGAGCGACAGCCCCGCTCAGGCTCCGCTCCCACGCGGGGAGGCGTTCGACTCGGGAGAACTGCGACTCGACTTCACCGACGTCGCTCAACTTCACATCCATTTCGGTCAGCCGGTACTCGCGCATCAGTGCCTGCGCTTGCCGAAGCGCCGTCGCCGCCTCGTTCTCGTTGGCGCTCTGGGCCAGTGCAAGGCAGTGCTTGATCTTGCGGATCGCGCGCTCGAGTTTCTTTTCGTCGATCTGTTGTGCGGACATAGGGGATCCTCGCCGGGTATATTTGGCGGATAGGGAAAGGGAGATCGCGATGCTTAATGATTACGGGAAGAGTTTGTTTCAACCGTTACTATCGGTTCCGAACATTGTTTTATGTTTATCTGCCGCTTTCGTCCTAGCTCTGGCTTTGATGAAAGTGGAGTTAACTAATAGTGAATGGGCAAGCTGGGTTCAGGCAGTTGGGGCGATTGTTTCGATCTGGGCCGCCTGGGTTATAGCGAGCCGCCAGAGCAGACGAGCGGAGAAAGCCGCGATGCGTCAGGATTCAGCTAAATGTGCCGCAATCGTCGGAGTTCTTAACTACGCGCTGAACGTCATCGAGCAAGAGTCATTAACTGAAAATGGGAGTGTTAATCCCCTCCATCTGCGGGCCGATATCGAAAAAATCCTTTCAATGTTCGACCGAATTGATCTGTTAGCCATTCCTGATCCGGTCGTTGTAAACGCAGTCTGCGCTGTGCGCAGATCGATAGAACTGCTGGATAAGAAACTCATTGAACACAGGGGGACTACTGTGTTCGCCCTTCATTACAGGTTTGGCCTTGCTAGGGCATGTATCAGCACAACACAGCACCAAATTCTGCTATGTGAAGTGGCCATAGCCGAATTGAATTCGTAGAGGTTGGTTTTTTTGGTGAATTAAGAATTTCCACCATTACAGACGCGCATCGACTCGCGCTCGAAGGCAAGCCCGATGCCGCTGCACACAGAGCTGGAGGTGATATGGGGCATAGGGGATCCTCGCCGGCTGGCGTGATTCGTAGAAGTGGGGTATTTGTGTTCAGCCCGGCATCGAGCCGGAAGGAGAAGCAGATGGCTACTGATTTTACGAAGGGCCGCTACAACGTCTATTCGGGTCGAGGGCCGGCCGCGCCTTTGATTGGTCGTATCGATGAAGACGAGTTTGTTCGAAGTAGCACTGGCGAGCTTTTGTATCGGATCGATGGTGACGAGGTATACACCGCGGGTTCTTCCGCGAAATACATTGGTGACATCACGGAAACAGATAGCGGTCGAGCCATGGTCGTTGATTCAAACCACAATGCGGTGCTAACCATCTCGCCTGAGTGATCAGTGCCACAGGTGAGGGCTGATCAGGCGCGCCGGACCTTGAAGTGCAACATCGCCTTGATGCTGTGGCAATAATCCTGAAGCTGCTCGTAGGCCTTGTATTTGGCCTGACTTCGAGTGGCCGCCCACACCCTGACCAGATCTTCGCGGGCCTCGCGGTTCCAGTCGAGATCGTCCCAATCGTGCTTGAACGGCAGCACCAGCCACTCTTTTAGCGGTAGCGTCTCAGCCATTTCGCCGTATTGCATTTCGTGGGTTGGGTGGTAGTTGCTGATCCGCTTCTTCGGATCTTCGTCCAGCACCACGCCGATATAGTGGCCGCGATCCGCAAGGATGACTCCGGGCTTTCCGTAGGCGATGACGCGTCGGCCAATCTCGGCGGACACCTGGTAGTGCTGCCGGACATATGCGCAGTTGTAGCTCATGGATTTCTCCAGTCAGGCGCCGCCCTCCGCGACCGGTGGTGGCAATTTGTATATAGATAAGGTTTGATAGCGCCTCGAATTTAGCAATGGAGGCTTTATGTCTTTTTTAGAGCGGCTCAGTGTTTTTCAACGGCAATTGACATCTTGTTGCCTCCTCACCCCAACAGCGAGGCGTATGACATCTTTCGGGCATTGGTCGAGTGCAGTGAAGCGGTGAGTAGTATTGACATCACTCAGCTCGACGCCCAAGCGGCAGGCTGGGTCGACCAGTTAAAGCGTCTGATGGACTATAGCCACTTGTCAGTTCCGACCGACAAAGGGGGGCTAGAGGTAAAGGCAGAGGGTTTCGGGATAACTGACAAAATCGAATTATCTCAACTGGTCAAAGATCTGTACGAATGGTGCAGCGAGGCAAATCGGAAGGGCTTATAACTTCATCGCCAGCTTCGCGCGCCAGTTCGACCATGCTCTTCGCGTAAAACTCTCGCGACACCTTTTCAGTAACAACAAAAGGTGTCGTGACACATTTGAGCATCTGGGCCTGGGTTTCGAAGTCGGCGGCGATCAGGTTGCGCAGCAGGTTCTGATGGATCTCCTGCTGGTTGTTGAATCCGTGGGCGGCCATAACCCGCTTGAGGTCTGGCTTGAACACGCCGGCAACTTCAACCGTAAACTTCTCCACGCCCAATGCAGCGTCCTTTGCTGCCGCTTTCTCGCGCTTCCTGCGCTGCTTCTTGGCTTCCTCCGTCAGTTCCTTTACCTCGGCCATGGCCTACCTCTTCAATTCCGCTGGCCGGCAAGTCCAACCAGGTCTGTCGTTTGCGTTGTTGGGTGCGAAAACGTCTCACGCTGCGACCTTCACCTGATGCCAGGCGCCGGCGGCGTAGAACAGCTTCGCGGCTTGGGCTTCGTCAATCGAAATTTCATCCGGAATAGCGATCCAGCCTGATGCGATCAGATGGGTGGGGTTCGCGCTGTTGCGCAGCTCCAGGTAGTAATGCTCGATCGCATCGGTGAGGTGCTCAACCTTGTAGATGCCTTCGGGCGAGATCTCCACCGACTTGATGTACTCGGCGCCGCGCTCGTCGCGACACATGGCGCCGATGTAAATCGTCCAGCGGTATGAGAAGTCGAAGATCGCATTAGCGATCGCCAAACTGCGGATCTGACGGCAGTTCTTCCAGTTCACCATGATCTGGGAGCCGCTTGGGTCGATGTTCACCACCGCGACGTGGTTGGTACGCAGCAGCGCCCGGCAACTGCGTTCAGCCCGGGCGAAACCGTTGTTGGGTTTGCGTTTCGACTTCATACCGAGTCCGCCATTTTGCGCAGAGCCTTGCGGTCAGCGGCCGATATCGGCTTCGGCCGCCGCTTGAGGACCGTTTCAGGGTCTACCCAGTCCCGCCGCGCAGGCCTTGGCTTCATTCGAGCCGGCGGCAGCTCCTTGAAGGTGCTGCCGGGCCGACTCCAGAAGTCAGTCGTCGCCGCCGCAATTCGGTCAGACTCAGCTTGTTTCGTTCGAACTGCATTGAGGTTGAGGCTGATCATGCTCAAGCTCCTAATCTATGGGCTTGTGCCCGTGCTTTGTCCGCGACTTCATCAACCATGCGGTTCAGCTCCAAGTTGAATTGGACGAGCTCTCTGTGCAGGTTGGCGATGTAGTCTTCGTCGCGGTAAATCGTTTCGATGTAGAGCTGACACTCCTCGTCTTGGCGGGAATCGAAGGACAGAAAGTCCCACCATTGCCGGCCTGTCACGAACATGCAGCCCTGAATCTGCGGCATGTGTTCCTCGGGCATGCCCTCCAGCCAAGTCCTGACGTGGATAGCCTCGTTGAAAGGGCACTTTGATTCGGTGCCGCCGTCGTCGTTGATCAGGCCGTCTGGCGAGCAGCCGAGCCAGTCATACTTCGGGTGAACGATGAATTCCGACGGCACGACAATGTTGCCGGTCAGCATCTCGTAGGCGTCCTGAGCCTTTTGCTCTTCTGTGTGACCCCACTTCATGGAGGCGCTGCTGACGTTGTGCTTGGACTTCTTCGCCAGTCGTTCGAAGCACAGCTCGCGCATGTAGGAGGTGCGCGCGCCCATCGGCTCGCGCTTCCCATTCTTGTCAGGCTTCCCCCAAGCGATCACATCTTTGAAGCGACTGGCAGTTACTCGACCTGACCGGTCTGAGTGCCACTTTTCAGTACCTTGCAGTTCCGTTCTCACTACGCCGCTTCCTCGACCTGGGACAGGTCTTTGTCCGTGCCAGTCATATCGGTGAAGTCAGCATCAACGGTTGCCGCCATGCTCTTGAGTGCTTCGTGACACTCCAAGCCGATCGCTGCGCGCTGCTTAGGCTTGAGACCTGCCCACGCCGCCGCATAAGCATCGATGTCCTGTCGCTTCGCGACGACCAGCAGGTCAGCGAATACTCCGTCGATTTCCGGTGATGGGGATTTCGGGCCGAAAGACACCTCGGCGGCGGCAGCGGTGTTTGAGGCGTGCTTCGCAGGAGTTATATCGATTTCGCCACCGTAGGAGTCTTCGAACTCGTCAGGCGTGTAGACGCCAAGGATGACGTCCGGGCAGAAGAGCCTCGCCCATTTTTTCGTCACCAGGTAGGCGATTTGCTGCTTCGGATCCTCCGCCCAAAGTGTCGAGTTGCGAGTGCGAACTTGAGTGAGCAGAAGCTCCAAAGTGCGCGGCTCCTCTTCGCCTTTGAACGTTGCCCAAACCTTGATACCGAGTCCTTTCTCGTCGTCGAAGCTCCACCCCGGAACGCGGTATTTCTTGAACTCGCCGGTGTCCTCGTCCTTCTTGGTTCGGCTGGTCACTTCGCGCATCTTTCCGATGACGTTTTCCCAATTGCCGAACCACTCGAAGTTCAAACGTCCTTTGACAGGTGCCTTGGCGGTGATCACTGCGTTGACGAGCTGCGCCTCATAGCTGAGTGCACCACCGTTCACGATGAAGGTCTTTTGAGCAACCGCAAACGGGTTCATCTGCCACTGCATTGCTTGCAGGACGACCGCCATGCAGTCAGCTTGATTGCCCTTCAAATGCTTGGGCACAGTTGTCACGCCCTTCGACATCATCAAGGCGAGGTCGCTCATCGACTTCATGGTGCCCGGGTCGAGAATGAGTGCTGCCGCGTTGTGGGACGGGTCTTGGTAAGTGGCAAGGCCCGTCGCTGTTTGAGTGTCTGAGTCATTCATTGCGCTCTCCTTGGCCGACGATGTGTTCGTCGACCTTTAGAGGGGAAGGGAGGGTTTAGAAGCGAATTGCACGAAGCCAGGCGCGAGCGGTGTCGACGCTTACGTCGAAGCCCAGTGCGACGACCTCGACGATGTCTTCAACCGCAGGCGCGGTGGTGGTCACGTCGTCGAATTCAGCTGCGATCGCCGGAGTGTTGATAGGTGCGACCTCGACTTTCTCTTCGATCAGCGGCGCTACCGCTGCAATGATCGGTGCCGGTGCGGCAGCTTGGGCGCGCAGGCGGGCCAGTTCTTCTTGGTCACGCTGGTTCTGCTCGTCCTTCAAACGCTGAGCGTCTTGATCACGCTGCAGTTGTTCGCGCTGCCGGTTGAGTTCTGCCTGCTGATCTGCAATGCGCTGGCGATCTTCTGCTGCGACCCGTTGGCGTTCCTTCTCTGCGTATTCATCGGCGATGCGTTGCTTCTCGCGCAATTCGTCGAGCTCTTTCTGCTGGGCTGCCAGCTTGGCGGCAGCCTCTTCGCGCTCGACGGCAGATCTGTGCAGGGTTTCGAGCTGCTCAATTGCGTTGTCCCGAGCGATGGTGCCTTCAGCTTCAAACTCGGCGTACTCCTCTGGCAGGATTACCGACTCTTTGACGTTCAGCAGGACATTTGCAACATCGGCAGCGCTTCGGCTTGCGTATGCAGCAGCGACCGAACTGAATCGGGTAATTTTTGCTCGGATGGCTTCGACACGCTCAGCTTCGATGCGCTCGCGTTCGGCCTTGGCGTCCGCTACGCGCTTTTCTTCGGCCTTGATGGCTTCATCGACAGGCGCTTCAATCGCGAGAACTCGATCTTTCAGCGCCTCGCCAAATTCCTTTACCTGGTTGACACGAGCCTGGGCTTCTTTGACTTTCTGCTGATAAGGAACGAGCGCAGTCTTCGTGGTGTTAGCCAAGGCGTAACGCACATCGCGGATGTCGACCCGCACTTCCTTGGCGTTTGCCAGCCCCTCGCTGGTTGAGCAGTCAACGACAAGCTTCCCGTAGCTGGTTTCCAAACGGACGATCTGTTCCTCATGCGGCCGATACTCGGCGATGTCGGTGACGGCAACCGCAGGAGCAACAGGGTTCTTTGTGCTTCCGGTTTCACTCAGATCGAGGTCGGCCGATACGGGGGCTTGTTTGGCGTTTGCGGACATGACGATTCCTTGCCGCGCCGAGCGCAGCGTGTGGTGGTTTTGTTTATTGAGTGACGCGATCGGCGAGGGCGCTGAGTAGCATCAGGAAAGTAAAAACGCCCATGGCGGAGAACGAGCCGCGCCGAATTAGCAGCCGGCGCGCTCGCTGAAGACTGGTCACCGGAAAACCCGGTAGGTGGTTGAGTGCGGCACTTCGCACACACCAGACGAATCGCGTGCCGTCGTGTAAGCGGCCATCCCGGCAACGAGGACGGAGGCGAGGATCCAGTAGGCTAGCTTCATGGCCGAGCCCTCACCGCGATGCGACCGCCTTTCATGGTGACCGACAGGCGCTGCGGGAGTTTGTCGACCAGGTCCTCGCGTTTGCGGCCGATCACCTCGTTGAAGGGGAGACCGAAGCCGAGGATGGCGATGCGGCGCTCAATGTCGTCGAGTAGTTCATCGACCAGAGTTTTTACCGGTGGAGTTGTCATGCGGCTCTCCCTTTTCGGAATTCGTATGCATGGTTCAGTCGTTCGGTGTAATCAGCGTCCTCTGTCGCGCTGATAATGCTTAGTGCGCGGAAAATCATCAGAGCGGTGTTAGCTGAGGACCGGACGGCCACTGCACTGCAATCCGGGTCGGACATGCTTTTGATGTAGCCTTCGAGCATCCCAACGGCCAGATCGTGATTCCCTGCACCGGGAAGGCCTGCGGCCACTGGGACCTGATGAGCGCTCATTTCAACCCCCAGAATTCACCGTAAGCGACCACTGCTGCCGAGACGCGCTTTGCCCGTGCTTTACGGTCTACGAGTTCCTGAGCGGCCATCAACGCTTGGCGCTGGGTGCGCTTCTGCTCAGCGGCTTCGTAGTCGTGGAAGTCTTCAACCTTCGGCGCTTTCGGGCGCCCCCAGTCGTCGTAGCGCCTGTCCCATTCCCGGGCCTGCGCACTGTCTGCATAGCTGGTTGCCATGGTCGCCTCCGTGGTGGCGGGTGTTGATCCAACAAAACTCGGATGCACTCAACCGCTCCGCTGGTTGCCGTTGGGCGCGGAGGTGAGTGCATTCGGGTGGTGTCGGAGGATAAGGAAGGGAAAACGGAGTAGCGGGGCAGTGGGGCCGGCGGTGGAGTCTTAGTCCGAGCCGCCGGCAATGAGCATGGTTACTCTACGATGCAGATCCAGCGGTGGTTGTAACGGTAAGGAGCGCGAGTGAAGTGCACATCTGAAACCAGATTCATGCCTCGCTCTTGGAGCGCTTCGGTCAGTTGTACGAGTGTCTCTGCTTGGATAGTCATTGCTGTCACCTCGTCAGATTTCCTGCGTTCATAATTCTTGACCGAGCGGGCAACTGGCTAATTCAATTTTTCTACCTGTGTGATATGCAAAGCACCCAGACCCGCTACTGGCGTCGGTCTGGGCTTGGAGCATCACATTGTCGACGTGCGCAGGGTGGACTACCGGGAATCCCGGCCGATGCGCGGTGACATCGACGTCCTACTGTCCGCTGCCTGTATGAGTGATGGGCGCCGGCCTTCAGGCTTGCCGCGCCGCGCAGGTGAATCGCTCACTTTTACATGGCTGCCATTCCTCTGATTGAAGGCAACTGCCGAGCATCCCTCGGTAGTTGGTTGCGATGCAGGTGAGCGGTTATAGACCGCAGTTTCGTCCGCATCAGGGTGGGATCTGGCCGGGGCTCAACCGGCATTTGGCGGAAGGGGTGGCCCTATAGGCGACCGGTTGGCTCATCCGCTGCCCGAGACTTAGCCTCAGATCACACCCCGATGCGCTCTCATAGAGAGGATCAGGCAGTTAACGACAGGCTGTCGTGGCGCTGATTGGTCAGTCGTAGATGCCGTAGCTAAACTCATCCTCATCGCAGTCGACGATGATTTTGGATTTACCGAAGTAGAGTGCAGCGACCATCTTTTCGAATGGAGAGCGGAATTTCAGTGTTTGGCTGATCTTCTCGTTGTCGATTTTGGCGGCGTACACCGAGCCAACCTCATGACCTTTTTCGTTTCGGTCTTTCCCGTAACGGTCAAAGCTGATGTGGATCGCGTTGTCGAGCATGTACTCGCTGCGCTCAGTGCTTCTGGAGTAGGTCGAAATTCCGTGATCCTTTGGCTTCTTGTCGAAGTAGATGTGCAGGCCACCGTAGTCGGATGGCTGGAAACGGATGTCCGGGGCTTCCCAATGCTCTTCGGCCGCTGACTCTTTGTGGTCTTCGACAAAGGCTTCCAGTAGATCCTGCAAACTGATCACTTCAGGCAGCGCGTCTTTGTTCAGTACTTCATCAATCTGCTTTTGCGCCAAGCGCACCATGTCGGCTTCTACGCCGCTGTTTTCC
The DNA here is from genome assembly GCF_016651105.1 of Pseudomonas sp. TH15. Classification (GTDB taxonomy): domain Bacteria; phylum Pseudomonadota; class Gammaproteobacteria; order Pseudomonadales; family Pseudomonadaceae; genus Aquipseudomonas. Next base: position 4,412,952 of record NZ_JAEKEL010000001.1, on the reverse strand, counting down.
CACTTCTCCTTCAAAGCAGCAGCGATCATTGCGTTATAGCGAGTCAGCTCAAAGATTTCGGTCAAATTGGCCGGCAGTGCGGCCTTGATTGCCTCCTCAACCTGCTTGCCCATGTCGCCATAACGGCCGAAGCAGTTGTCGACCACGTTCGTGAACATCTTCTTGACGTGCTCGTCGATGATTTCGACTGGCTTGTCGCTGTTTGCAAAAGCAGTGACGCGCTCGGCGAGCAGCGCTTGAAGGGTTTGTTCGCTCATTTGATGCTCCGTGCTTGATCGGTTGTTTTCCCAATGCACCCGTCACCAGGTGCATCAGGAAAAGGTCCGTCATTGCATGCGATCCAGGTTCTCAGCGATTTGCTGATCAACCAGATCGGCAATCTTGAATGTGTCGTCAATCGAGTAGTGCGGATTGCATTCAGAGCAATGCCCGGCCACCTCAATCTCAATGGCGTGCTGGACCAGCTCTTGGTCACGGAAACAGGAAGGGCATCGAACAGTCTCAATGCCGCGCGCCTTGACCTTGCCGACGCAGCACTTCTCTGCATCATCTTTCTCGTCGTGCGCCTCTTCGCAGGTATCGCACAGCCAGACGTCGCTCACTTCTGGCTGGCAGCACTGCTCGGCCGCGTAATGCGTGTTGTGCACGTCGTTACAGCTTCCGCACTCATAGGCCTTCTTCGGCATCGCGGTGCCCTCCGTTGATTTCCAATGCCGCCTCATCGAAGCGGCATCAGTAAATCTGTGGCGCCGTGACCCGCTACTGGCGGCCGTCATCGGCTTGAATCGTGTTGTTCCTCCAGCCGCGGGCCTTTCGGCTTGTTCTCCCGCTGTGTAACTGTTCTTGGCGTTTTACGCTGCACGCCCGGGTCAGTTGCCAACCCTCTGAACCGTTGAGGCCGGTTCATCGCTGCCTTTGAATCTGGGCCGGTAGTGATCCGGCAAGGTGTATCACTAAAGAGCGGCGGGTCTGTTGAGGCCCTTCGCAATGGCTGTGTGTCGCTGCGATGGGTGTAAATTAACCGGCGGTTTCTTTGTGGTCAATACCGGCGGTTAATTTATTTTCCATAAGAATTGGTTATGCTTTGTTTTAACTGGATGGATATACAGCTATCAGGAGTGAAGTAGATGGCAATGGCGCAAAAACAAAACCGGCTCGAAAGCGGTGCAATGTCTGACCTTGAGCGCCTTCAGTTGCGCGTCTCGTCGATGATCAATCACCCGATCGCACAGATACAGCGATGGGTGGCGATCCACCGACTGGACACGGATGGAGAAAGGGAGTGGGAGGAGGTGATGGGATTGCTGTCAGAGACTGAGTGCATAGACATGACGTTCAATGACGACGAGTCGGTAACCCTCAGGTGGGATCCTCAGGGCGAGGAGGAGCGAGTCGCTAAGGTAGAAAATCTTTTTGAAGTGGCGATGGAGCAGACAGCTCCGTTTTGAAAGGCAGAAAAAAGCCCGCTCACTTGCGGGCTTCGTACAATCTTGGCATTCATGAAGTCGTACTTAAGAGCCTGAAAACAATTTGGTCAGGCCAAAAGTGATGGCGCAAGCAAGGCCGGTCATCGCTATGGCTGTGCCAATGCACCACTTCAGCATGCTTAGCTCAGTGTTGGCCAGATCGGCTTTGGTCGCAGTGTGTTTATCGATGGATTCGACCTTGACCAAAATTAGATTCAGCTTTTCCTTGATCTCAGGAATAGCACTTTCTATTGCAGAAACTCGCGATTCCAATGTCATGCCTCCTGGTGGGTTTCCAGAACCATTACCCTTGGCTGAGCGAAAACCTACGATATTGTCATTCGCCATGCTCGTCACCAGTATGCTCGCCAAGAATCGTTCTTGCCATTGAGATCGCGTTAATAAAGCGAGTATTGCCACATCTTAAGCAGGAGACAGGCATGTACAGCAAGCCAAGATTGTCGTCTTTTGCCAGAATGATGGGGATATATGCAACATCACCGCCATCGGTTTCAATTTTGAAATCTTCATACCCACACGCTTCGCAAGGTCGGTTGCAGCGCATACGTTTTAGGTAGTCATTTGCCTGATCAAAAGAGATCTTTATCGCATCATCATAACTGACATCGTCACTCATGCTATTCCCTTGAGTCTCTGAATACAGCGCTCTTGCCCGCACGCCAAACGCGCTGACAATTTCCCATGGTGTACATTTTTGGTGGTTAAAGCAGTTGAGCATTCCAGGCTAGAAGTACGCGAGCCTGGATAAACGTCTCGTCTGCTCGAATCGTTTGTGGAGGGTGACGATCATTGTCAGAAATCATCTTGATCTGATCGTCACCAATCCACTGAAGCCGCTTGATGTAGAGATGACCTTCCCACGAGAACATGTAGATCCCGTCCCCCACGAATTCTCGGATACTGATGTCGACCAGCAGCGGGTCTCGATGCTTGATAGTCGGCGCCATTGACTGACCCCAACCGGTCACCATTTTTAGATGGAAATGCTCCTTGAACTCGACACCCATCTCGCGAAGATGCTGGGGGCTCACCCGGACATCCTGCAGCATCTCGGGATAGTCATGTGGGATCTGACCGCCGCCCATCGCTGCGCGGACATCGTAGTGGGCGATCCATACCTCATCACCCACAACCCCTGGCCGGTAGTAGTCAAGCTCGATGGTGCCGCCGGCATCATCTGCTTCAGCGGCTGCCATCAATCTTTGTCTGGCCGTGTCAGTCAACCCTTTGCCCTGCTTATCGAGCATCTGGCGGACCATATCAGCGGCAGAAAGCGTCGAAGCCGATGGCGCTTCGGCGACACTTGTCAGCCCGCTGATCTCGCGCGCAAGTCGCTTACTGAAGCGCTCGACTGGAACGCCAAGTAAACGCGATAGAACCGACGCGAACTTGGCGTTCAAAGGGTTCGTTCCGTTCAGGTACATCGCTACCGCAGCGGCCGATATATCAGCCTCCGCCGCAAGGCTCGCCTGAGTCAATCCGAGCGCATTCTTTTTCGATACGAAAAGCGCCTTGGCGGCGTCGCACTCAGCTTTCAGTTCTGGGGACAGTTCTTTCTTTCTGCTCATCCGTGAAATTTAACCGTTGGTTAATTATATTGCGGCAACCGCCGGTATTGCTTGAAAACTAACCGGCGGTTAATATTGGGTCTGACAAAGTTTGCTGAGGCAACGACATGAAAAAGACGCCACTGCCAGAACTGGTTGAGCGAATTGGTCAGTCCGCTGTCGCCAAGGGCCTTGGCGTCAGCGCTCCAGCCATTTCAAAAGCCTTGAAGGCGGCCAGGGAAATCCTGGTCATTGAACATGAGGACGGGAAGTTGACAGCGGAGGAGGTTCGTCCGTTTCCGTGCCAGTTGCCTGTACAGAAAACAGCCGCCTGACGTGCCCGCCCGCCGAGCCATTGAAGACATTTTGACCGCATCCAACCCAAGGAAAAACTAGGACATGAAATCGCCCGTACTAGAGACCCGCCGCCAAGTAATGGCGGCCGTGTCCAACGCTTTCCCTGGCGGATTGGATTGCGCAGCTGCGCGTCTTGGAATCAAGGACAAGCGCCTGGAAAACCAGATCTACGAGACAGCAGGCTGCAAGCCGTTGAGTGATGCCGAAATCTTCGTGCTGGAAAGCGAGACGAAGACCGAGCATCTGCCCGACTACATCTGCGGCATGTATGGCGGCGTGTTCGTGAAGATTCCGGAAGCGGGGGAGCTGGATAACGTGGATCTGTACCAGCGCTCGCTGGCTGCATCTGCACAGCGAGGTGCGCTTGATCAGATGGTGGCTTCCGCCTTGGAAGACGGCGAGATCGATGCGAACGAAGCCAAGAAGATTCGCGCCCTACACGCCAAATACATGTCGGCGAGTCTTGAGGCTGTCGGCGCAGTAATCGAGTTGCACAAAGCCCGCGCATAAATCGCAGGCGAAAAAAGCCAGGTTCGTGGCCTGGCTCTCTTAAAACGCTTTGTGGAGTAAATCATGCACCAATCAATTCAAACGATCAATACCCCGGCCAGTGTCGCGACACAATTTGGCAACGGTGAAAACGTGTCGCGTGAAAAAATGAGCAGCTTCGACTTGCTCGACCTGGTCAACGCGGCGCGCAAGGAATTTGGCGAAAGCGAAGTTCGTCGCAACGATTTCACCGCGCGATGCCGTGACGAGCTGGACGGCGAATACTACGAAACTTTCGTAGTAAGGAATCAGCGCGGCCCGGCCTCTGAGGCTTTGATGCTGACCAAGGATCAGTGCCTCCTGATATCGATGCGCGAATCTAAAGCGGTTAGACGCTCGGTTGTCTCCAAGATCAATGCATTGTCACAGCCGCGCGAACTATCCCGCATGGATCTCATCCAGCTCGCCTTCGAGGCAGAACAGCAGCGCCTGCAACTGACCATCCAGGTCGAAGCCCAGGCCTCGAAAATCCACTCCATGGAGAACTTGTTCAAGGAAGGGATGACCCATACCCAATTCTGCAAGGGCCTCAATGGGGTCAACGTCATGCAGGTGGGTAAATTCCTAGAGGGCCGCAACTGGCTCTACAACGAGAGCAAGTCCGGCCTCCGCTTCCGCGTGGCGTCCTACGCGCGCGACAAGTACATGACCGAGCATCAGACCGAAGTCGCCCTCCACGGCAAAGAGCCGTTCATTGCCTTCACGCCTGTTCTGCTGAAGAAGGGTGCCGTGCGCTTGTACGACCTGTATCTGGCCGGCGAGTTACCTATGAAGAAGACCTGGGACGGGCAGTTCACCCATGACAAGGCTATGCGGGGTGCCGCATGAGCTACATGAGTGAAATGCGAGAGGAGTTCGATCGTGGTGAGTACCGCCAATTAAAAGGTGCGGCTCTTGGCTCGCTGGAATGCCAGCACCCGCAGCATCAAGAGGGTTTCGATCAGGCTTTCGCAGAGGCAGCAACGCCTGGCGTGATCTGGAAGCTGGTGGAAAGGCATCAGGCGCTGATCGCCGATAACGAGCGACTGCAAAAAGCGAGGATCCCAGCCGGCCTTTACCGTGAACTCGTCGCTCTCCGTGAACTGCGCGACCAGACCAAGAAGTACGTCGATTCCTACCTGCTGGACGAAGTGGAAGACGCTGAGCTCTGCGTTTCCGAAGGCCAGCATCTCTGCGCTTCTGCCCTGAGTGAATGCCTTATGGATGCGTTCGAAGCGCACTGGGATTCGGCCATGGCCAACGCTTCAACGAATGCACCGGAGGCCCAATGATGGCCAGATCCAGAAATATCAAACCGGGGTTCTTCTCGAACGAACACCTGGCCGAAGTAGATTTCGCAACGCGCCTGCTGTTCATTGGCATGTGGACCGAGGCTGATCGGGAAGGGCGCCTGGAAGATCGTCCGCGCCGCCTGAAAATGGCTCTGTTCCCGGCCGACAATGTCGACATCGAAAAGATGCTCGCGGACCTGGATCATTTGGGGTTCATCACGCGGTACACCGTTGGATCATTCAAGGCGATCCAGATCGTGAACTGGTCGAAGCACCAGAACCCTCACGTCAAAGAAGCCAAAAGCATCATCCCTGAAATGCCCGGTTTAGATGGTTCGGAGGGTGAGCATGGTGCAAGCCCGGTGCAGGCACCAGACAAGCACAGTTCTTTCCCTGCTGATTCCCTCTCTCTTGATTCCGGATTCCTGATTCCTGATTCCCTCACTCCGTCGCAGGCTCTGGTGGTGCCCGAGGGCTTGTTCGCGTCGTTCTGGAAGCTCTACCCGCGCAAGGTCGGGAAGGACAAGGCCGAGAAAGCGTGGGCGAAGCTCAAGGTGAATCAGGCGCTGTACCACCTGATGGTCTCAGCTCTGGCCAAGCAGGTGCTGACGCCTGACTGGACCAAGGAGCGGGGCCAGTTCATCCCGCACCCGGCGACGTGGCTCAACGGCAAGCGCTGGCAGGACGAGCTTCCCGAGCTCGCCAGCAACGTGCACCCGTTCCCGCAATCCCGTCACACCGGCTTCACCGAGCGCGATTACACCTCCGGATTGAAGCAGCGGGAGGATGGTAGCTATGCGCTCTGAAAAAGCCGTATCACTTCCTGAAGGCGCTCCACCGATCCGTACTCAGCCGGCCGAGTGCGAGAAACACGGCAACTTCGATCAGAAGGTCACCGTGCTGCTTGGCCGAGAGCTGAAGGGCGGTTGCCCTGAGTGCCTGCGAGTTATCGCCGACGAGCGCGCTGCCAGCGCCAAGGCCAACGCTGCGTACGAGCTGCGCTTGTCCCTGACCCGCAAGCTGGGTGATGCGTTGATCCCGAAACGGTTCACCACTCGCACCCTGGACAACTACCAAACCGACCATGACGAGCAGCGCAAGGCTCTGAAGTTCTGTCGTCACTACGTCGCCACGTTCGACCAGATCCGCGATTCAGGACGCTGCATGGTGTTGATCGGCAAGCCCGGCACAGGCAAGACGCACCTCGGCGTGGCGATGGCCAACGAGCTGCTGCACAAGACGGCCCGCACCGCCGTGTACCGCACCGTCGGGGCAGTCCTGCAGGCCATTAAGGCGACCTTCGACCGCAAGAGCGAGTTATCCGAATCCGACATCCTCGCCAGCCTGATCAATCCCGATCTGCTGGTGCTGGACGAGATCGGCGTGAGCAAGGAGCAGCCGGGTGATTTCGAGCTGGCGACGCTGTTCGCGATCATCAACGGCCGGTACGAGCGCGAGGCGCCCACTGTGATTATTTCTAACCTGCAAGCCGATGAACTGGGTCGGGCAATGGGTGATCGCTGCGTTGATCGGTTGCGGGAGGGCGGACTGATCGTTGTTCCGTTTGAGTGGGAATCACAGCGCGGCAAGGAGGGCTTTTGACATGACGGAATTTGTTGAAGTGAACACGCAGGAACTGTCGGGTTCGGCGCTGGATTGGGCGGTGGCGAAAGCAGCTGATGAGCAAGTCACTGTCATGCCAGGCATGGAGTGGAAGAGCCAACTCGTTTGGACTGCTGGATCTTTCAATCGCTACTCGCCAACCACCGACTGGAGCCGGTGCGGCCCGCTGATCGCCAAAATCAAAATTGGCTTTGGCCCTGTCCGCAGTGGCTGGGTAGCACACCCGCATCGCCCGAACGCACCAACTGAATGGCTGAACGCTGACGAACCGCTGGTTGCCATCTGCCGCGCCATCGTCGCGGACAAGCTCGGCATGGTAGTGAGCGTTCCAAAGGAGCTGATGCCATGACCATCGACAAACAAAAACTCCAGAAGCTGCTGTGGAGTGAAGTCGCCTCATGGAAGGCTGACTGTGAGGAGTGGAAGCCCAATGCTGAGGCACTCGGTGAATTCCTCGGCGAGAAGACCGTGGAGGAGGTGGCGCTGGAGTTGCTGGCCGAGAATGAGGCGCTGCGCGACGGCGCCAACTTCAGGGCGATTCAGTCCCTGCGCCAGGATTGCGAGGCGCTGCGCAAAGACGCCGAGCGCTACCGGTGGCTTCAGCACGGCCACAGCGGTTACATCGAAGTCGTAGAGTGGATCGGCCCTCACGCCACCGGGATGATCGGTGAAGATCTCGATGCGCTTTTAGATACCGCTATGAGCAAGGCGGTGCAGTCATGAGCAATTTCTTCGCAGGACTATTTTTTGCCGCTGTGCCAGCGCTGCTTGCCGGATTCGTGTTTGCGCTACTCAGCCCTTGGCTTGGTCTTCTCGTGGGCATCGGCATGTTCGGGTTCGGCCTGGATCTGTGCTTTCGCGGTAGCGGCAAGGAGGGGCGGCCATGAAGCCCGAATACACGATCCGAGATCGCCGTGACGCCAACCGCGTGGCAGGTGTTCTGCACGCCATCGACCTGAGCAAACCGAAGGTCGTGGTGATCCGCGACGAAAAGCGCCCCGACGTCTGCAACCGCAAGATGTGGGCAATGCTCAAGGACGTATCCGGGCAAGTGATCTGGCACGGCAAGAAACTGACCAGCGAGGACTGGAAGTGCCTTTTCAGTGCCTCGCTGGAGAAGCAGCGCGCGGAGCCTGGCCTCGACGGTGGCTTCGTTGTGATGGCCGTATCGACCCGCAAGCAGTCGCAGAAGTGGTTCAGCGATCTGTTCGAGCTGATGCATGCCTTCGGCGCCGAGCATGACGTGAAGTGGACTGAGCAGGACAAGTGGGGAGGGCGCTACTGATGCGAGAGGCCAAGACTTTCACCATTGCCGACGCGCTCACCAAGTACGTCACCACCTGGTATCTCGATAAAACGGCAATCATCAAAACGGCGGAGGAGACGCCGCCCGAAATTGGCGAAACCTTCCGCCTCGGTTTCAAGGACTACACAGTCATGATGGTGATGGGCGAACACAGCCCTCGCTGGGTGAATGCCGTGATCGTACCGAAGGAGGCCGAGCCATGCGCGTAGCCCTCAAGGAAGCGAAGCAGAAGACGTGCAAGGCCTGCGGCGACAAGTTCTCTCCGATGTTCAACACCACGCAGGTGGTGTGCAGCCCGAAATGCGCGCTGGCTCACGCGCCGGCGAACAGCGAGAAAGCCCGCAAGGCCATCGCCCAGCGCGATCGCCGCGAGGTCCAGGTACGCAAGGAGAAGCTGAAGAGCAGGGCGGATCACCTGCGCGAAGCCCAGGCGGCGGTGAACGAATACGTTCGCCTGCGTGACGCACACCTGCCGTGCATCAGTTGCGACTCTATGCCGAACGACAATGACCTCATGACGGGCAGCCGCTGGGACGCCGGGCACTATAGATCTGTCGGCGCCTGTCCGGAGCTGCGCTTCGAGCCGCTGAACATTCACCGCCAGTGCGTGAAGTGCAACCGCAACCTGTCCGGTAATTCGATCGAGTACCGCATCCGGCTGGTGCTGCGCATTGGCGCCGACCAGGTGGCTTGGCTTGAAGGGCCTCATCAGCCCAGCAAGCACACCGTCGAAGAAATCAAAATCATCAAGGCCGAATACCGAGCCAAGACCCGAGAACTGAAGAGGGCTGCAGCATGATCTATCCAAGCGTTCTGAACGCAGTTGTCTCCGCCCTCGCGGCCGAGGCCATCGACAACACCAGCACACAGGCATGGCAGAAGCTGTACAACGCTGTCGACGAAGAAGAGGGCGGCGATCTGGCGACACTGGTTCGCTCGCGTGGTTCCGACGGCATGGATCGCAGAGAAGTGGACTGCTGGGTATCCGCTCGACTCCACAGTGCGCTCGAACCGAAGCACTGGGATGCGCTGCTGGCGAAGTACAGCACCCATAAGGGGCGCAAGGTGAAGGCCATCTCCGCATTGCAGACCCTCATAAATACCCCGGCCCCGAAGCTGTTTCTGTACAAGGCAACCACCGCCTGGGCAATCCCACAGTTGAAGGGGGCGCGCCCTAAGGTGGTCACCTCCGTATCGGTGGAGATCCCACTCGATGCGCCGGCGTGGCGCCGGGAGACGATGGTGAAGGCGGCAGTTGCAGCCGGGCAGGCCAAGGCGAAGAAGGACGAAACCCGATCTGCCGACATGATCGTCCTGAAAGACAGCTTCTACGACATGAACACCTGGGACAATGACGGCACACCGGAGTCGACGCGGCGTCGGTGGCGCCAGGATATCGGCAAGGCTGCTGACAACTTGGTCAACGAGGCACTGGCGCATGCCGCTGACATTTTGGAGGGGGAAGGATTGCTGATTGAGCGGGCAGCGTGATTGCCTGTTGACATCAGTGAGCGGATGAGCGAAATTAATCCCATCCTGTCATTCCTGCGTGCGTAGGACTGATAAACGAAACCCGGCCACCGAGCCGGGTTTTTTGTATTCCGCATCCTGGGTTGAAAGGAAGATTGAATTGGAAGGAATCAGCCCGTCAGTTTGGTTTCCTGTAGTGACATTGGTCATCGGCGCTTTACTAAAGGCTGTTTTTGACTCTTGGACGGAGAAAAGACGCGCTGGCTTTGATAGGGAGTCGAGAGTTGAAAAGCGCAAAGAAGTCATCCTTATGCAGAGGATTGATCTTCAGCGAAAGGCACTCGGTGACATACAGATCGCGATTTCTGATCTGATGCGCTGCACGACGGTTCTTCACCTGGCTGAATGTAAATTGTGGAGAGACACCGGTAGCTGGGGAAGTGGCGACATTCCAGTCGATGTGAATGACCAATCGAGAGCAGCTTTCCGTCAGGTTACGCTCGCAAGAGTTAGGGTTCGTGATGAGCATGTGAGGGAGATGGCAGAGCAGGTTTCAAAGCTGTGTTCTCAAGTTTCGTTCGCTGATTCGGTTGACGCGTCTGAGGACGCCGTTCTTTCTGCAGGAAGTCTCTACAACATCTTCAATGAAAAGGTTGGTGAGTCTCTCAGGGCTTTGGAAGATGAGGAGCAGGCGCTACTGATCTAGCCCCTTCCGATTCATTACTCAGGCCCAACCATGCGCCGCCCTTTGTGCTTTCGCAGGATCGTGAAATGATCCGCGCTTCTTCAAAAAACGGGTGCAATATGGATCGAGCAACTCATACCGAAGTCACGGGGATTGCGAGCACGGTGGCTGATATGGCGACGCAGTATTTCGCCGCCTATCGCTCTGACAGCACGCCATTCGAGACGACCGTTAGTTTTCACGATGAAAACCCTGAAATTGTCAGGCTGAAGGCCGCAGAGCTGCGCAACAGCTTGTGTGAGCACTACGAGGCATCTCGAGTACATGTAAGTATTCAGGGCACAAATTACATGATTCAAATCGACAGACCTTAGGTCGTCTGACCCCTTTGAGCCTCGGCATTTGCCGGGGCTTTTTCGCTTTCGGGAAATGAGTTGGCGCGTCGATATGTTGTCGCCAGTATCTTGACATCATCGAAAATCTTAGGCAAAAGTGGGATCCAATTCACAAATGAGCCTGACCAATGCGCAAGATTTTTGCTGCCGCTGCAATTCTTTTTCCGCTTTCGCAGTAGCTGAGGATCGGGTTTCCGTTTCCGGCCTCCAAGTTTCTCAAGTTAGCGCGGGCTATTCCGTAGTAGAAGGGATCGCCCACAACAACACCAACGCTACGCTGGCGAATGTCTTCGTGAAATTTAAGCTTTATGATGAAGGTGGAACGGTAGTCGGGAACACCATTGCCCACGGGGCAGATATCGGCCCAGGTGAGAACTGGAGGTTCTCGGCGCCTGCTACGGTGCCGTTCGCTAACGCGAAATTGAGCAGTATTCAGGCTCAGTAATTTGTTTTTGCAGAAGCCCCGTCTTGAACGGGGCTTTTTTATGCACCGAATTTACCTGTAGCCAGGACAGCCCTCGGGATGGCCTGGACATTGATAAGCCGGTAAGTGCAGTGCTACAGAATCAACACCGGCAGCCCGCGCACCTGACCTCACGATTTGCTTTCAGGGTGGCGCGAGACTGGATCAGCGAGATCGATGCAAAGGGGCGTCGACGTGGATCCGGGCTTTGGCGGACAGCGCGGAAAGACGCGCGCACCTATTAAGGGCCTCTGCATTCGCATGGGCCTTTTCGTTCTTGCCTCTGATAGAGTGGCACTTTGTCATCGCGGAAGGGAATCGTATGTCGAAGTACCACATCAATGAAGGTCATGGCTCCAGAACCGGTCAGAAACTCTATCAGGTGTTCATTGGCGGGAAGACCATTGGCAATCCGTATCCATCCCGAGAACAAGCCGAGGGCTATATCAAGCTTCTTGAGCAGCGTGATGCGGAAGCTGAGGCCGAGCGCGAGAGGGAAGTCGAGGATGAGCGCCATCAGGAGGCTGAGGCGGAGAGGCAGCGAAAGAAAAATAGATCCGGTCCGTCCTTCGGAATGTGACAACCCCAAAACCAAGAGCCCGGCATTTTGCCGGGTTTTTTATTCCTGACTCCCTGAAGGGGAGGAACAGAGATGCCAAACATGCCAGACAAACCAGACACATGGGCGATAGCGCTTGCGTGGTTGAGCCAGCATTCGCCAATCCTCTATGCCGCTGCGCTGTCCTGCGCCATGGCCGTTTTGCGGATCACCTACGGGGGCGGCACGCGTCGCCAGATGTTGGTGGAAGGCGCCATTTGCGGCGGCCTGACGTTGACCATCATCAGCGGCCTGGACTTTTTCGGCCTGCCCCAGAGCATGGCCACCTTCGCCGGCGGCTGGGTTGGCTTCCTGGGCGTGGAGAAGATCCGCAACATCGCGGATCGGGTGACTGACTTCAAGCTTCCCACTCGCAAGGCGGAGTAAATTGCGACACGTTTCGCGAGTCAGCAAATTGTGTCGCGACATTGGAGGTTGGTATGAGCATCAAGAAGACGTTAATCCACTTCAACAACATCACACTAACCTTGTCTCCGAACGAGCTTAAGTCTGCGCTGATCGCCAAGTACGGTGATGCAGCAGTGGACGTGCTGGGGGAGGGAGTGATTCTGCAGAACGCCTATTTCTCATCGTATCAGCCAGAAGACGGCTTGAAGTTCACCTTTGCTCAGCCTCTGGAAGGACATCAGACATGAGCGATCAATCAGGCGAGAACGCCCACTGGGTAAACGACGGGCGAGGGCTGCGGCTGGTTTTCATTGACGGTGAACGCGTCAATTATGTGCTGTACGCCGACACCAAGGCCGGAATAGCAGTGGTGTGTGATGACCCGCCTACTTGCTTGGATGGCGAACACATCGACTTCCATCCCGTATGGGGTGAAATCACTGTAGTTCCTGTGGAAGGCGCATGAGTAACGTCACCCGCCTGCACCACGCGCTCCCGCTGAGCCAGGACATCAACAAGGCACTGACCGAGCTGGATAGCGCGATCGCCAAGGCCATCGATGCTGCCAAGGCTGCTGGCCTGCCTCAGGGCCTGATCGTTGCCGAGCTGCACGGGCATGCCCACGCACAGACCCACAATATGGTGAAGGCATGACCGCAGACATCCACGACATCGCCGGTCAGCGTCCGCACCTGACGGTAACGGCTGAAGACGGTGTCCACGTGCTGCCGTGTGACCTGGTGCGCTCCGTGATCGCCGGCGACAAACCATCAGCCATCCTGAGTGAACCGGTTCTGCGCCGTATCATTGAAGAGTGGCTCCACGGGGTGACGGCATGACCGCGAAGCTTGTTGAGTTCAAGCGGGAGGGCTGGCGCGGCGCCGCCAAGACCCTGCGCAAGATTGCTGATGACCTCGATGCCGGTGTGCACCCGGAGTGCACTGTAGGCGCGCTGACCCTCATGGGGCCGAAAGGCGAAGTGACGGTGTTCGGGCTTGGTCCCAAGTGCGACGACTTGCAGTGCCTAGGGGCAATGCGCCTGGGCGAGCAGAAGCTGATTGATGTGCTGCTGGATGGCGGAGAAGGGTGAGGCGCCGTCGCATGCATTGCTTTGCAGCGCAGATGTTTAGCGCCCTCCATGGAGCCTATTTCATTGCTTAACCCTGTCAGCCTCTTTGCAAGCTATGAAACCAAGATTCGTAATAGATATTGAGGACTTGCTGAATAACTTCCCCTGAAACGGTGTATGTACCAGTTCGGTCGGCAAGTGGCATGCAACCATCCTGGCCAATAATTACCGTCAGATAGGCATCCTCACTTTCTGGGATAGGCCTAAGGAATGCCTCGTGGGGTAGGTAACCTCCGCCCGCAAAAAAATTAGTCAATGAGTCAAATGTTTTTCTGGCTGTGTCGAGTTCCTTTGACGTTGCCCGATTCTGATCTGACAACACGATGCGGGCGGCGAAATAGCTCGCCGCGTAGGCGACCATTTTCTGTTCCGGAGTTTTTTGATCGTTTTCTTGCATGGTTGGCTTCTCCCTACTCTCCGACGGAAATGTCGAGGCGAACAAATACCGGCAACTCGCCACTATTTCAATCCCTACCTTATGTCTACCCGGGACAATTTATGACAACTAAGCAACCCGACTGGGAGGCGATCGAACGAGCCTACCGTGCCGGTCTGCTTTCCCTGCGCGCCATCGCCGCTGAGCATGGCGTAGCGCACAACACGATCATGAAGCGCGCCGAGAAGGAAGGCTGGCAGCGGGACCTGACGAGCAAGGTCAGATCTGCCGTAAAGGACAAGGTGACCAGAGCGGTGACCACGGATGGTGACCAGAAGAAACTGGTCACTGATGCCGAAATTATCGAGGAAGCATCCGATCAGGCTGCGGCTGTCGTGCTTGCGCACCGTTCTGGCTTGGCGCAGTGGCGCGGCATTGCGAGCAAGCTCAGCACATTCCTCTCCAGCGTCACGGTCACTGAAGAAAACCACGGCGACTTCGCTCGGTCACTCAACGCGGGCGTCGACGCCCAGCTCAAAGTGATCAAGGGCGAGCGCCAAGCATTCAATCTCGATACGGAAGAGGGCGACAAGACAGTCGACACCCTGGCCGCGATGATGGACGAACTATCGAAGGACGCCTGACATGAAGCCCGAGCACATGAAGCTGCTCCGGGATAAGCGTTGGAGGCTCAATAATCTCTACTTCATAACTGACAAAGGCGGGAAGAAAGTCCGCTTCAGGATGACGGACGAGCAGATCGAATACTTCGACGGGATGCACACCCGGAACATCATCCTGAAGGCTCGCCAGCTCGGCTTCACCACTGAGTGCTGCATCATCCAGCTGGACGCGGCTTTGTTCGAGTCGGCCAAGTGCGCGCTTATCGCCCACACCCTGAACGACGCCAAGCGCCTGTTCAGGGAGAAGGTGAAGTACGCCTACGACAACCTGCCGAAAGAGATCCGCGCTGCAAACCCTGCGAGCAACGACGCTGCCGGTGAGCTGGTGTTCAGCAAGGGCGGTTCGCTCTACGTCAGTACCTCGTTTCGGGGCGGCACGCTGCGTTACCTGCACGTCTCCGAGTTCGGGAAGATTTGCGCCAAATTTCCGCACAAGGCGCGCGAGATCGTCACCGGCGCCTTCGAGGCGGTGGCGACTGACTGCTTTGTCACGATCGAATCCACGGCTGAGGGCCGGGCCGGCTACTTCTTCGATTATTCCCAGACTGCCGAGAAGCAGCTGCTGTCAGACACGCCGCTCGGCAAGCTGGACTGGAAGTTCTTCTTTTTCAGTTGGTGGAAAAACAAGGCGTACTGGCTTGACCCCACCGACGCGGTCATCCCGCAGCGCCTGACCGACTACTTCAACGAGCTGTTCGCCAAGCACGGCATCGAGACGAACCCGGGCCAGCGCGCCTGGTACGCCGCCAAGGAGAAGACACTTGGCGACGACATGAAGCGGGAATATCCGTCTCTGTCGGCGGAGGCCTTTCAGCAGTCGATTGAGGGCGCCTACTACGCCAAGCAATTTACGAAGCTCCACGCCGCTCAGCGCATCGGCGCACTACCCGACAACAGCCATCTGCCGGTGCACACGATCTGGGATATCGGCGTCGGCGACTCTACGGCGATCTGGTTTGTCCGGATCGTCGGCGAGGAATACCACGTCATCGACTTCTACGAGAACAGCGGTGAAGGCCTTCGGCATTACATGAAAGCGCTCAAGGATCGCAAATACACGTATGGCGATCACTGGGGTCCGCACGACATCGATAACCGAGAGTTCGGCAGCGACGGCAAGACTCGCCGCGAGCTGGCACGCGAGGGCTACGAGATCGACGGGCAGAAATACAGCCTCAAGTTCAGCGTTGTTCCAAAGCTTGGTATCGACGAAGGCATCGAACAGGTTCGGGAAATCCTTCCGGCCTGCGCCTTCGATGAGTCCAAGTGCGAACTGGGTATCTCCTGTCTGGAGAATTACCGAAAGGAGTGGGACGACAAGCGGGGCTGCTGGAAAGACAAACCCTTACACGACTGGTCATCACACGGCGCGGATGCATTTCGCTACTTCGCTGTTTCGATGGGCAGACGTAAACGCACAGGCGGTGTCCGCCGTATTGGAGGCTTGGCCTGATGCCAGTGCAATCGACAAACCCCGACTACGACGCGCACATCGCGGAGTGGGAGATGATGGACGACGCGCTCGAGGGTGAGTGCGCCGTGAAGCGCAACGAGCGCAATCTGCCCAAGCCGAGCGGAATGGTCGAAGCCGAAAAGCTGGATGGCGCCGGCAACAAGTATCTGTACCAAAACTACACCGACCGCGCTCAATACGAACACTGGGTGCGTGACTCATTGCGTTCGATGATGGGTTTGGTATCTCGGTTGATCCCGGAGATCGAACTGCCCGGCGGCCTGAAAGGACTGGAGGAAAACGCAACTGCGGACGGCTTCGGTCTGAAGCAACTGTTCTTCCGCATGGTGCGCCAGGCTATCTCGCACGGTCGGGTGCCGCTGGTGGTGAACATCGATGATCGCGGCGAGCCGTATTTCTCGACGTATGCCACGCGCAACGCGATCAACTGGGACTCCGCTGATCAAGGCGGCCGGCAGGATCTGGTCCTCTCGGTATTCCGCGAGTTTCGCAAGAAGGGCGGCGATCGATACAGTCATGACTGCGACACTGTGTTCCGTGAGTTCTTCATGCTCAACGAGGTCTGCTACACCGCCGTGCGGAATGAAGGCGGTGAGCTGGTCGAGAACGAAAAGCCGCTGGGCACCACAGGAACGGACAACCGCCTGGTCAAAGGCCTGTCGTACTTGCCGGTGATCTACTGCGGATCGACCGACAACTCGCCGGACGTCGATGAGGTGCCGCTGTTGACGATGGCGCGCGCCGCGTTGAAGTCCTACCAACTGAGCGCTGATTACTTCACTGCCCTGCACCAGACCAGCCACCCTCAGCCGTGGGTGTCTGGACTTGATGAGTCTGTAGAGCTCAGCGTGACCGGGCCATCTGCTGCTTGGGATCTGGGCCCGAATGGCGAGTGCGGTTACCTGGAGTTCCAAGGTGCCGGCATTGAAGCAGTCCGCAAAGCCATGGATGACCAGAAGAACGCCGCGCTTGAGGCTGGCGCCAAGGTTATGGACGTGGGCGGTACTGAGTCGGGAGAGGCGCGAAAAACACGCCAAAACGACCAGCATGCCACGCTGCACAGCATCGTCATCACGGTGGCCGAGGCGGTGGAGCAAGGCCTGCGGTACGCCGCCGAGTGGAAGGGCTACGACCCCAAGCAGGTCAAGTTCAAGGTGACCCCTGAATTCGTGACCCCAACGGTCGACGCCCAGGTGCTCGCGGAACTGCTCAAGGGTGTGATGGCTGGCACGATCAGCGCTGACACCTACTGGCAGTATCTCACTACCGGCAAGCTGCCGGATCGCCCATACGAAGACGAAGCCGACCTGATCAGCGATGAGCGCGAGTCGGCCGGCATCAACCTGGACAAAGAAGATGCCAACGACAAGTCAGGTGCAGGCGGACAGCCAACTACTGGAGCAGACAACCCGCCACTCGGTAATGCTGGAGCGGCTTAAGGCTGGTGAGGTAAAGAAATTCGAGAAGTACCTGCGCCAGATCGACAAACTGGTGCGGGAGCAACTGACACGCAAGGAGCTGACCACCTACAGCCGCGACCGTCTCGAACAGTTTCTGGCGCGAGTGGACGGCAAACTGTTGGAGATCTACAAGGCTTATGGCGACCTGGTGCAGACCGATCTGGTCGATATCGCGCTGTACGAATCGACATTTGAAGCCAAGAGCTTGAGTAATGCGCTGTCAATTGACGCGGTCGTTCCGACCAATACCGTCATCCGTGCAGCGATCTTTTCGTATCCGTTGCAGGTGAAGGGTATCGACGGCGGCAAGCTGTTGAAGAGCTTCGTCAGTGGCTGGACGCGCACCGAGACGATGCGAGTCACGAACACCATTCGACTCGGCTTCGGCCAGGGTCAAACCAACGCCCAGATCATCCAGACGATTCGCGGCACCGCGACGCAAAACTTCACGGACGGCATCCTGGCGGTGAGCAATCGCAACGCCGCCTCTGTGGTGCAGACGGCAATCCAGCATGTGGCCACCACGGCGCGGATGGAAACGCTAAAGGCCAACAGCGACGTGGTTCTGGGCTATCGGTGGGTTTCGACACTCGACCGCAAGACCTCGCAGCAATGCAAAGGATTGGACGGTATGCGCTTCGACCTTGGCAAAGGGCCTCTGCCGCCGGCGCACATCAATTGCCGGTCAACCACGGTGCCGACAACTAGGCTTTCGGAGCTGTTCGCAAAGGACGCCACGCGCGCTTCGGTGGGCGAGAGCGGCGGGACGCAGGTCGACGCCAGCCTGAACTATTACGAGTGGCTGGCAACACAGCCGTCGAGCTTTCAGGATCATGCTCTCGGCCCGGTGCGGGCCAAGTTGTTCCGTGATGGGGGCTGACTCCTGAGAAGTTCGCCAAGCTGCAGCTCGACAAGTCGTTCAAGCCGCTGACGCTGGCGCAGTTGAAGGAAGCAGAGCCTGACATGTTCATCCGAGCAGGCGTTACACTCAGCGCTCAACCAGGTTGAGATAGCGCATGCAGATTATCGTTGAGGACGGGAAGGGTAGGCCGGACGCCAATAGCTTCGTGCCGCTGGATAAGCTGACCTTCTACCGTGACTACTACGGGTTCCGGATACCTGAAGCAGAGGCTGACCAGGTCGAACTTCTGCTGCGCGCTGCAGCCGATATCAACGCTCGCCAATGGAAAGGACGCAAGGCCAATACGAATCAGGCCATGGCCTGGCCACGGCGCGATTGCAAGATCGAATATCAGACGCTGTCCGACACGTTCGTGCCCTTTGAGCTTGAGTGGGGCCAAGTACGGCTGGCAGTTGAGTTATACGCCGCCGAACAGGGCTTCCAGATCGAAGAGCCAACTCACTGCACTGAACCAAACGGCCGGCGGACGCGGCTCAATCGCGCTACCCCGGGCTTTCGCATGCGCCCGCCGCCATACGCGCCGAGTAGGACGCAGTTCGCTGATTACCTTGTCATGCGCGGACTTTCAATAGTTCGGTAAAGCACAGAATTCACACCAAACCGCCCAATGGGCGGTTTTTTATGCCCGCCAGGCGGGCCAACCAATCCCCAGGGGATACCCATGCCATTTGAATTTGACCCAGCCGCCGCTGGCCTCACCCTCGACGCAACTCAGACTGCAGCCCTCCAGGAGGCGCTTGGCGGAAAAGTTCAGGAGTATCTGGACAAGGAAGTAAACGGGCTCAAGTCCAAGAATCAGGAATTGTTGGGCTCCAACCGGACCATCAAAACCGAACTGGACAAGCTGAAAGGTCAGTTTGAAGGCCTGGATATCGACGCGGTTAAAGGCTTGCTCGTCAAGGTCGGTCAGGACGAAGAAACGAAGCTGATTGCAGAGGGCAAGCTCGACGAGGTGATCAACCGCCGCACCGAGCGCCTGCGCACCGACTCCGAGAAGCAAATCAAAGCCGCCAACGAGCGTGCCGACAAGGCCGAAGCCTTCGCTGCCAAGTACAGCGACAAAGTGCTGGCCGACTCCATCCGCGCTGCCGCCATCAAGGCCGGCGCGCTTCCAGAGGCTGCCGAGGACATCATCTTGCGCGCCCGGGGCACTTTCAAACTCAGTGAAGACGGCGAGGCAATCGCCACCGACCGTGACGGCGAGGTCGTTTACGGGAAGGACGGGAAAACCCCGCTGTCGCCGCTCGAATGGGCGGAATCGCTGCGTGAAACAGCAACACACCTTTGGCCAAGGGCTCAGGGTGCCGGTCAGACCGGCGATCAAGGTGGCAAGGCCACGAAGAAATGGGGCGAGTACACCGAGCAGGAGCGCGCCGCGCTGGCCCGGGACAACCCCGACGCATTCAAAAAACTCCAGGCCACCAAAGGAACCTAATCCATGGCAACTACCCAATTGACCGACATCTTCGTCGGCGACTACTACGCCTCCTTGGCGCCGGTTAACAGCCCGGAAAAGACCGCTGTTTACGAATCGGGCATTGTGACCCGCTCGCCTGTGCTGGACGCGATCGCCTCCGGCAGTCAGGGCACCGCGGAGATCAGCTACTGGCAGGATCTCAACGCTGATGAAGCCCCGAACATCAGCAACGACGACCCGAACGACCAAGGCGAAGTTGGCAAAGTCGAGCAGGACAGCATGCGTGCCCGCGTTCTTTACCTCAACAAAGGCTACGGCGTTACCGACCTGACCGCAGAGCTGGCCAACACCGAACCACAGCAGCAGATCCGCAACCGCTTCGGCACCTACTGGACTCGCCAGTGGCAGCGTTACACCCTGGGAGCTGCTCGCGGCATCATCGCCTCGAACATTGCGAATAACGGCGGTGACATGGTCATCGACGCGGGCGCGACCATCAGCGCGAACGCCTTCCAGGATGCTGCGTTCACCGCCGGTGATGCGGCCGACCAGTTTGGCGCGATCGGCGTGCACTCGGTGGTGATGAACCAGATGGTCAAACAGGATCTCATCGAGTACCTGCGCGACTCCGACGGTAAGATCATTCTGGCCACTTACCTGGGCAAGCCGGTGTTCATGGACGATGCCTTGGTATATGGCGCGGGCAAATACCTGTCCGTGTTCTTCGGCCAAGGCGCATTCGGTTATGGCGACGGTACGCCGAAGGTGCCGGTAGAACTCGAGCGTAAGCCAGGTGGCGGCAACGGTGGCGGCGCGGAAGTGCTTTGGGAGCGGAAGACCTACATCCTCCAGCCTGCCGGTTTCAGCTGGAAAGGTTCTGAAGCTCAGAACGCCAGCCCGACCGCGACCCAATACGCCGCCGCCGCCAACTGGCAGCGCGTGTTCAGCCGCAAGCAGGTCCCATTCGCCGCCGTGATCAGCGGTACCACCACGCCGTAACTCGGCCCGCACAACCTGGCGCCCGTCTGGCGCCGGGATGCTTTTGAGGTGACTTATGAAAGTGATCTACACGGACAAGCCGGGCAAAGAGCGCGGCGTGTGCTATCGCCTGTTGAGCGAATTCTTCGGTGTCATCGGCTCCGCCACCGAGGTGGTCGTCGATGGCGATGCACCGGATATCGTCGATGCCTACCAAGCGGCTGGCATCAAGGTCTCGGACGGCAATGAGCAGGAAGCCCCGGAAACCGACCCTCTGAAAATGAAGGTTCCCGAGCTGAAAGAATGGCTGACCGAGAAGGGCATCACCTTCGACGCAACCGCCAAGAAAGAAGACCTGCAGGCGTTGGTGCCGGCGGAATAAGGACGAGCACATGACCGACTTCATCACCGTCGCCGATGTTGACGCCCAGCTTGGTCCTGGCTGGGCTGGCACCGGTGATCCGGCCCTTGCCGTGACCATGGCCAATGCCTGGCTCACGACCAAGATTAAGCGGGCTGTTCCAGATCCGGTTCCGGCCGAGATCAAAACAGCCGGCGCTCAGGTCGCCAAAGAGGCGGCGGCGGGCAAGCTGTACACGTCCACGCAGAAGGAAGTGCAGAGCAAGACCGTATCGGCTCAGTCCGGCACGTCAGTGAGCAAGACCTACGTGGCTGGCTCTACCGATCAGTCAGCGGGCGTAAATTTCGCCTTGGCACTGCTCGATCCGTGGATCAAGCGCTCCGGCGTAATGATGCTCAAGAGGATCTGATCATGGGCATGCGCGAAGAGCTCCAGGCTGAAATGGCTGAAGCGTTCGATGATCCTGATGGCCTTGCCGATGCGGTGAAGCCAGTGACAGGTGTGCGCAAGGTTGCGGGCGAGTATGACCCTGATCTGGGCGGTGCACCCGAAGTGACCACCACCTACGGCGGTCGTGGAGTATTTGGCAGCTACTTGGCCAAGGAAATCGACGGGTCATTGATCCAGACAACCGACGAAAAGCTGCTGATCTTGCAGAACGAGTTGTACCTCACTGTTGAGGGAGTGCCGACAGCGATGATTGCCGAGCCGAAAATCGGCGACATCATCGACAGAAAGCGCGCTCTGAACGTCAGCCAGGACCCAGTTGGCGCCACCTGGACAATTCAACTGAGGGTTTGAAGATGGCATCCAAGTACGGCGGACAGTCCGGTAGCTTTGCACTGAGCCTTGCCGAATTCGCAGCCAAAGCCACGGAAGCCATCGACGCCAGTCTTCGCGAGATCATCATCGAGCTCGGTAACAGCGTCATTCGTATGTCACCAGTGGGCAACCCCGAAATCTGGGCGGCGAACATCGTTCATCGCGAAGCGAACACCCGGGCGGCAGACGATTACGACTTCAAGGTCAACGTCCGCAATACGATCATCAATCTTGACGAGTCGAACTTCACGAAGGCCGGCAAGCTCCGCAGCGGTGTGAAATACGCCAAGCCGCTGACCAAGGCTGAGCGTGAACAGAATTTCAACGTGAACGGACTGGTCTCTGGCAAGGGTTACGTCGGCGGCCGGTTCCGCGGCAACTGGATGTTCAGCATCGGCGCGCCCGACAGCACCACGACGGAAGAAGTCGATCCGAGCGGTGCCAAATCAACGGCGCGAATCGTTGCCGGTGCCATTGAGTTCAAAGCAGGGGATACCTGCTACATCACCAACAGCCTTGGTTACGCGATTCCGCTGGAGTTCGGGCATTCCACCCAAGCGCCGGGCGGCATGGTTCGCATCACTGTGGCTCGCTTCCAGCAGATCGTGCTTGAGGCCATCAGGAACAATCAGGTATGAGCCACAACGTCATTGCTTCGATCTACGAAGCCAAGCTGATCGCCTGGGCAAAAGCGTTGCCGAATCCGCTGAAGGTCGTGGTCGAGAACGAGGCCTTTACTCCCGGCGACGACGCCACTTACCTGAGGGCTTTCACGCTACCGGCCGACACCGCGAGCAACACACTCGGCGGTGACCACAGGCTTTTCACTGGAGTATTTCAGGTCAGCATCGTGACGCCCTCAGGCAAGTACCGCGGCGCAGCTGGAGCGCTGGCGGATCAGATCGCCGCGCTTTTCCCGCTGTATGAGCGAAACACGAAAGGGGCACTCACCGTTGTGACGTTGACGCCGGTTGACCAGGGGCCAGGCATTCCCGGCGACACAAATTTCGTAGTGCCGGTGTCTTTCCAGTACCGCGCTGACACCACAACTTAATCCGCCCATTGGGCAACCCCCAGAACCCGCCATTGAGCGGGTTTTGTCATTTCTGCAAAGAGGAAAACCCATGAGCGCAATTCTCCCCAACGGCTCCATTCTCGAGATCGCCGCGATTTTCAGTGCGTTGAAGCCAGTAACTGCTATCAGCAACGCCAATCCGGCTGTCGCCACTGCGGCAGCGCACGGCCTCGCGGACGGCGATGTGATCGTCGTTAAGTCCGGCTGGACCCGTCTGAATGACAAAATCGCGCGGATAGCCGAATCCGATTCGGGCACGTTCGAGCTCGAAGGCATCAACACCACCAATACCGTTGTTTACACTGCGGGCGCGGGCGCCGGATCGGTGCGCGCCGCGAGTGGCTGGGCGCAAATCAGCCAGATCACCGATAGCTCGAGTTCTGGTGGCGAGCAGCAGTTCACGACCTTCGGTTTCTTGGAAGAATCCGACGATCGTCAGCTGCCTACCACGAAGTCGCCGATCAGCATGTCCATAACCGTTGCAGATGATCCGGATCTGCCGTACGTGGCCGTGGTGGAGACTGCCGACGAAGACCGCGCGCCCCGAGTGCTGCGTCTGACCCTGCCTAACGGGTCTGTCATCTATTACAACGCGTACGTGTCGATCACCTCGACTCCGACGCTGTCCCGCAACAACATCATGACCCGCACCATCACGCTGTCGCTGGCTGCGCGCCCGACTCGTTACGCGGCGGCGGTGTAACCCATGGCTAAATTCAAGATCGCCCAAAACCCGACGTTCAAAGCTGACGTGGATATTCCTCGCGTCGGCGGCACCACGATCAAGGTGCCGTTTGAATTCAAGTACCGCGATCGCAGGGACCTCGCGAAGCTTTTCGCTGGCTGGCAGGAGAGCGCGAAGGAAGACCGAGAGCGTTTCAAGGCCAAGGGTGACGACCTCACTCTGATCGAGATCACCGACTCTCACGTCGAGCGGCAGGTCGAGCAGGTGACTCAACTGGTCACCGGCTGGGGCTTTGAAGACAAGCTGAGCCCCGAATCGATTCGCGCCCTGGTGGAAACCTCGGCCGGGGCCGGCGATGCGATTGTCGATGCCTATCAAAAGGCATTCTCAGCAGTACGCCTGGGAAACTGACGAAGGTCGCCCGCCTGATGTACGAGCCTGGTCCGTCTGAGGCAGATCTGGCGGCGTTCGGCTTATCCATCTCTGACATCCCCGAGGAAGAGTGCGAAGTGCTGGCCGAAAACTGGCCGACCTTCGTGCTCTTCAACGCCATGTCCACGCAGTGGCGCACGGGCATGGGCGGGGCTACCGGCCTTGATTACACGGCTCTTCGAGACGTCTCCGACTTTGTCGGCACATCCAGAAAACAACTCAGAGAGATCTTCCCAGACCTTCAGGCTATGGAGGTCGAGGCCCTGCTCGTCATGAGCGAATCAAAGTAATGGAGCACTCATGTCGGGCACTATCGCGCAGTTAGGCATCGAGGTTGACTCGGGCGATGCGGTCAAGGCTGCAACTGACCTGGATAAATTGGTCGATGCGGGCAAGGACGCGGAGGAAGCGGCAAAGCGAACTGGCTCAGCCTGGGAGCAAGCCCTTGCCGGGATGGCAGGTGACACCAAGCAGATCGTGAAAGAGTTGCAGGCTCTTAACGCGAAGCAGGACACCACCGCTCAACTGATGGCGACGGTGGGACGCTCGCTTGCGGAGGTTACGCAGGGACTGAAATCCACTACGGCGGCAACTACTGAACTCAGCACTGCTGAAGTAAAGTTGGGAGAGTCGTCCGAGGATGCAAAAAGTCGTCTTTTGGCAATGGCCAAAGCGTCTTTGGAGTCGAGCGACTACTACCAGCGCTTGACCACCAGCATGGAGACCAATACGGCGGCAATGGATGCTTCCGGATCTTCGGCCAGCAGTTTGGCGGCGCTTGCTCGTCGCCTGAAGGCTGATTCGGATGCACTGGTCGGGTCAACGGACAAGCAAGCCGACGCGGCGAAAAAGGCGGCGGCTGCCACCGGTGTTCAGGCAGAAGGTCTGCAAGCGCTGCTGGGTAAGATCAATCCCGCGATCGCCGCGCTCGACAAGCTGGATCAGCAGCAGGCGCAGCTGCAGAAGTACAAGGCTGCCGGGCTGATTGATGCCGATACGTTCCGGGAGTACTCCGCTCGTATCGATGCCTCTCGGCAGAAGCTGGGCGACTTTGATGAAGGGCTGAAAAAGACCGGTGTCAGCTCGAAGCAAACCGAGGCTGCGCTGCGTCAATTGCCTGCGCAGTTCACGGATATTTTTACCAGCCTGGCCGGCGGACAAAACCCGCTCTTGGTGCTCATCCAGCAGGGTGGGCAGATCAAGGATTCGTTCGGTGGTGTGGGCGCTACCTTTGATGCCCTCGGGGCCAGAATTAAGTCCCTCTTCACTGGCGGTGCAGGAGCGGCGGTGCTTGGCGAGTCTTTGGCCGGGATCGCCGTCAATGCCAAGGATATGGCCGAGAGCACCGGGAAAGCAGGCGAAAGTCTGTCTGATCTGGCCGAAGGCGCAAACACCGCAGCTGACGCGACTAAAAATGCCAAGGAAGCTACTGACGCTCTCAGAGCCGCAACGCCTCCGCTAGGGGTTGGGCTTGGGTTGATTCTTGGCGGTGCCGTTGTTGCAGCCGCAGCCATTGCGGCTTTGGGTCTCGCGTACAAGCAGGGCAGTGCTGAGTCCACCGCTTACACTACTGCGCTGGCGATGACGGGAAATACTGCTGGCACAACGGCCGCTCAACTCAGCGTGATGGCCAAATCTGTATCCGAATCGAACGGAACCATCAATGAAGCCGCTGCGAGTCTGGCACTGCTCGCAGCGTCGACGAGGATTCCGGTCACCTCGTTCGAGATGATTGCCACCGCCGCCGCGAACTTTGAGGACGCCACTGACAAAGCAGCCTCAGAAACCGTAGCCAACTTTGAGAAGATCGCCAAAGACCCCGTGAAGGCAGTCATTGCCCTCAACGAGTCGATGAACTTCCTCACGGTCAGCACGTATGAGCAGATCACTTCGCTTGAGCGCCAAGGGCGAACCCAAGAAGCTGCGACAGTTGCGAGCAAGGCTTATGCGGACTCGCTGAACACTGTTTCTGCGAACGTGAAAGCGAACCTCGGCGTTATTGAGGCTGCTTGGAAGGATGTCGCGGACGGCGCCAAAGGTGCTTGGGATGCGATGCTTAATGTCGGTCGAGAAAAGTCCTTTGCTGACAAAATGTCAGACCTTGAAAAGCGCATAGCCGACTTCAAGGCGCAGGGCGAGAGCGTCGGCGGTAGCTATGGTGCGTCCCTTGCGGCGAATGGCGTTGCGAAGCTTGAAGCCGAAAAGACCCAGCTCCTTCTCGAAAAGGGTGAGCAGGATCGCCGGGCTGCCGCGAAGGGGTTTGCGCAGCAGCAGGAACAGAAAGCGCTTTCGGCGGCAGAGCACATTGGCAAAGTTCGCGATAGCTTCCAGAGCAACGAACAGAAGCGCGACAAGGAAATACTGGATTACCGAAAACGCGTCGAGGAGTTGCGGAAGAATAATGCGGCGAGCCCGCTACTCGATGAGAAGCTGGTCGCGCAAGATATCCAGAACATCAAGAACAAGTACAAAGATCCCAAGGCCCCATCTGCTGGCGCCGTTGACCTTACCGGTTACAACGCTGCGCAGAACGCCCTCAAGGAAATCCAGGCCGAATACGCGAACACCCAGAAACAACTGGATGCCGCACAGAAGGCCGGGCTGATCTCGCAGCAGGAATATCTGCTGAAGCGCGAAGCGTTGATCGGCAACGAGAAGGACGAGGTCGCGAGCGCTTATGAGGCCGAGATTGGAGCGCTTGAAGCGGCGAAGGCCAAGGCCAGCACCACGGCCGAGCAGCGTATCCAGCTTGACCAGAAGATCGCCGATGCGCGCACTGACATGGTCAAGGCGCAGAAGGCTGCGGACAGCGAACTGGATGTGTTGGCGAAGAATGAACAAGGCCGGCTCAGGAAGCAGGAGCAGGCAGTTCAGACCTACACCAACGCATTGCAGCAGCAAGTTGATACCTTGCGCGAACAAGGCCAGCGTGCCGCTGCGGGACTTGGTCAAGGGGACCGGCAGCGCGGCCTGACGGATCAGCAGAACGCCATCGACGACCGCTTCAATTCACAGAAGCTCGATCTGGCCAACCAGTATGGCGATGGCTCGCGCGGCATGAGCCTCGACGAGTACACCCAAAAACTGGCGGCGCTCAAAGCCACGCAGAAGGATCTGCACGACACGGTTCAAGCCAACTATGACGAAATGACTGCCGCCCAGGGTGACTGGAGCGCCGGCGCGTCGTCGGCGTGGCAGAACTACCTGGAATCGGCCCGAGATGTCGCCGGTCAAACCAAAAGCCTTTTCACCAACGCCTTCAGTTCGATGGAAGACGCGATCGTCAATTTCGCCATGACCGGGAAGCTGTCGTTCGCCGACTTCACCAAATCGATTCTGGCCGACATGACGCGCATTGCTACCCGGCAGGCCAGCTCTGCGTTGCTGAACAGCCTGGTGGGCGCCGCTACCAGTTACTTCACGGGGGTGGGGCGACGGCGTCTGCAACGGCAGGCGGGGCGGAGGCTGGGGCTCAGAGTTTTGGCAGTCAGTTTGATGCCAGCTCTGCGTCCGTGTCTTTCGGTGGCGGTCGTGCTGTTGGCGGTGCTGTCGAACCGAACACTTTCTATGAGGTTAACGAAAAGGGGCCTGAGCTTTTCAATCAGGGCGGCAGGTCTTACCTCATGACTGGCGCGAATGGCGGCAGCGTAACGCCACTGACTTCAGGTGGTGGGCCGGCGCTGGCCGCAATGTCCGGTACCGGTAGCGGCAACACCTACAACTTCCCTGTGGCGGTCTCGGTACAGACGTCGGCCGGCGAGGGCAGCGGGGTCTCGCAAGAGGCATCGACCCAGCTCGGCAAAGGCATCCAGCAGGCTGCAAAAACTGAAGCGGAAACTGCAATTGCCCGAGCTCTACAGCCAGGCGGTTCGATCTGGCGCCTGACAAATGGGAGAGGCTGATGGCCATCGAAAAATTCACTTGGCCAGCCGAGCGCGGCGGCACACCCGAGATTGCTTATCGGGTGCGCACCGCCCAATTCGGCGGCGGATATGCGCAGAACGTCGGTGACGGGCCAAACAACAAGGAGGACTCCTACCCGATCACCTTCACCGGTCAGAAGGCCAAGGTGCTGGAGATCATGGACTTCCTCGATCGGCACGCCGGGGCCAAGGCGTTTCTCTGGACAACGCCCCTCGGCCAACTCGGTCTGTTCACCTGCAAAAATCCCGCTCCCACGCCAATGGGTGGTGGCGTGTTCAAACTCACAGCCACGTTCGAGCGTGCATTTCAACCCTAGGAGCGATCATGTCGCTGATCAGTGACATCCAGGTGCTTGAGCCTGGCAGCGAAGTGCTGCTCTTTGAATTGGACGGCACGGACTACGGCGCAGACGTTCTGCGCTTCCACGGGCACGCCATTCCGCACACTGCGGCCGAGCTGATCGCCGCCGGTGCCAATGCTGACCAACTGCCGGCGAAAGCGATTTACTGGCAGGGCAATGAGTACAGCGCCTGGCCAATGCAGATCGATGGCATCGAGGCGAACGGCGACGGCACTGCGGTGCGGCCGAATCTTTCAGTCGGCAACGTCAACGGACGAATCACCGCGCTGTGTCTGGCCTTCGAGGATCTGCTCGAGTTCAAGCTGACGATGCGTCACACGCTCGGCACCTACCTCGACGCGGCGAACTTTCCCGCCGGCAACCCAACTGCTGACCCAACCCAAGAGACGATTGAGGTCTGGTACATCGACCAGAAGACAAACGAGGACGGGGAGACGGTCAGCTGGGAGCTGGCCAGCCCGGGCGACGTCGGCAACGAGTCCATCGGCCGCCAGGCCACGACGCTGTGCCACTGGTGCCTCACCGGTGGTTACCGTGGGCCGAGCTGCGGCTACATCGGGCCGTACGTGACCAAGGACGGCATCGTCACCGACAACCCGGAGCTGGACGAGTGCGACGCCACCCTGGGCAAGGGCTGCATTCCTCGTTTCGGAGAGGGCAACCCGCTGCCGTTCGGTGGCTTCCCTGCCGTTTCGCTGATCGCACGGAGCTGACATGCGCAAACACATTCTGAGCGCGATCCAGGCTCACGCGGCGGCCGAGTACCCGAAAGAGTGTTGTGGGCTGCTGCTGGCAATCGGACGCAAGCAGCAATACTTCCCTTGCCGCAATGTCTCAACCGAGCCGAACGAAGAGTTTCGAATCGACCCGGAGGAATACGCCAAAGCCGAAGATGTCGGCGAAGTGATCGGAGTGGTTCATTCACATCCGGATGCGACCAGCAGGCCGTCACCGCGCGACCTAGCCATGTGTGAGGCCACCGCGCTGCCGTGGCACATTCTCAGTTGGCCGGAAGGTGACCTCAGAACGGTCGTGCCCACCGGTGATGTGCCGCTGCTCAAACGTCCATTCGTTCACGGCGCGTGGGACTGCTGGCAAGTCTGCGCAGATTGGTACAAGCGCGATTGGGGGCTGGAGTTCGAAGCCTTCAAGCGCGCCGACGGCTGGTGGGAGAACAAGGACAACACCAGTCTGTACGAAGCGAACTACGAGGCCGCCGGCTTCTACCGGGTCGATCAACCGCAGCGCGGCGACATGATCGTGATGGAGGTGGGGCGGACGGTTTACCCGAACCATGCTGGGATCTTCCTCGGCGCTGATCCGGCACTGCCTGGTGAAGATGCTGCCACATTTGGCCCCGGGCCGTTCCTGCTGCACCACCTTTACGGCAGGCCGTCGGAGGTCATTGTTTTCGGCGGGCCGTGGCTCGACCGGACGCGCCTGGTGTTGCGCCACAAGAGTGCACCGCCAAACCCTTAAAATTGAATATGTGCTGGAGAAAAATATGGGCGAGATTAATCATGGTTTATCTGAAAAATTAGAAGATCTGAAGCGAGAAATTTGCGACCTGAAGGCCCAACTCGATCAAGAGTCAGGCCAACGAGCTCTAGCCGAAGATCATCTTTCTTCTCGGATTGATGAGCTTTCGGAATTGATCGTCAGCAGGCGTGCTCCTTAGCACTTTCTTCTTTAGCCAACTGCTCAATTTGGGAAATGGTTAAGTCTGCGATTGGAGATGTTGGCCTTACCCAAATCTGGGTTTTGGTTCCTGTCTCGATGCTTTCAAGAGAAACCAGAAGGCGACCGTCTCGGGCTATGCCTACGTGTGTAATGTTGAATGACATTTGACCTCCAGGTCCTATCCGCGCCGAAATTGGCGCAATCCCAGTCCTTGGGCTTGCAGGCAAAGGACTGGGGAATCCCTCAGTCTGTTGTCTGAGTCTTGACGATCAGCTGCCACTGCACTGGAACCGATAGGTTGGTGTGCTGGTGCCGATTTTGTGGCGGGAATTTATCGCCCTTATTGGAGGTGATTTCATCGCCGCAACCTGTGCACCGATAAATGCCAGAAGCCGGAACAACTGCGCCAGTGCCGTAAACGTATTGCCACTCCTCAACCTTATCAAGAATCGTCGGCGCAATCTTCCTGATGTAGTGAGCCGTGTTCGCAATGACCTCTGCCATCTTCAATCCCTCGAATGGGTTTGCTCGAGGCGTAACGCTACTACGGGGTTCTGCGTCGCGGTTACTGGCTTTTCATCCATGCTGGATGCCTCGCCAGGTTCAATCCACGCAACGATTTTCCCCACCTGAACAGGAAGTTGCATTAGTACTTCAAGGAGCGGCGGCCTCCGCTCTCCAACTTCCGGATTGTGATTTGAAATTGCGGCGTACCAGTACTCACGTGAGTTGTGCGCTCGGGTTCCATGGTCGGTTACGTAGTCAAGCCAATTCATGTCCAATGTCCAGAACATCGAAGAAAACACCTCAAAGACAGGTATTCTATGGTGCGGTCTAGGAATGATTGTCTCTACAAAGCGCCTTGAGTCATCAATCGAGTTAGCCCCAAAGAAGGCCTGCATGCGTGAGGTATATGCTGAAAAAGCAGGTTCTTTTTTGATTGTTTCCAATAAGTACTCACGCTGTTCGGCGTCGCTCATTTTCTCGAATGGAACTGTTTGTATGGCATCCCAATAAGCAGATCCAAACCGAGATAGGCCTCGACTGTCGAGTTCTATCGACTGACCTTCAATCAGCCTCAAGTCGCGATCTGCATGATAAAAACGATGTAGTCCCAAGTTTTGATTCTCGAACTAGATTTGAATAATTGAGCACCAATTCGGCTAGCGCTCTTGTATGTTCACCGCCAATATTACAGTCAGCTATTTCAGGATGAGGAACAATCTACAGTATTGTCAGTTCGCCGGTGCCATGCTGGCGTTTTTGCTTTCCGGTTGTGCAGGGACGATTTTTCCGTATGACGAAGCCAGGGAAGTATGGCTGGGATGATCGAGGACGGAACGGGCCGCCTGATTTACTTCAGACTAGTGGACGTGGCGATTGTCGAAGTGCTCACCATTCTTGCGATTTTTAAATGACGTTTCTTGACAGGTTGGTTTTTTGTCGCCAGCACCCAGTGCTACATTGCCCGCAAATCCACAGGAGTGACCTTTATGAAATTGATCGTAGGAGCACTGGCGGTAGCGATGTTGGCGGGGTGCTCTTCACCATCTGACTTGATGGCGTCGGCGCCGTCGATAACCGTCTCTTCGGCGAAGACCCCGAAAGCGATCGCGCTGTGTGTTTTCCCTGCATGGCAGGAGCACAACTCGAACGCAAGCATGAGTGAAACAGCCAGTGGTTACAGGCTTGTTAACGGTTTTGCTCAACAAACAGACGATGTGCTCGATATCACTTCCGCCAAAACGGGCTCCGTTGCGAAGCTCTATCAGCGAGTGGCTTGGTCTCAAATCGGAAGGGGCGATTTGAGAGAGTCGCTTCAGAAATGCAAATAATCTAAAGCCGCCGCGAGGCGGTTTTTTTATGGGTGGACTCAAGAGTGGCAGAATTCCCTCACAAGACCGGCATGACGGTCATAAAGCTTTCAGGTTCTCTCGCGCAGAAGTTTGGCAGAGTTCACTCCAAACAAATCGATTCAGGCTCAAGCCGTGAGGCTTTCAAGTCTTTGAGTTGCACAATCGATGGATTTGAATCTGAAATCAGGCGGCTAGCCGCTTTGGGTATGCGTTTTGCGGTATTCAGAAACCGCGTCAATGTTGGCGAGCCGGATTTGGATCTCGGCGGCACTCGGGAAATCAGGATCGTGCCAGTCGTCGAAGGCAGTAAGCGTGCCGGGGTTTTGCAGACTGTCGTCGGCGTGGTATTGCTGGCCATCTCGTACGCGCTTCCTTTTACCGCGCCATATCTGACCCCGGCGGGTATTGGACTTATTGCCGGCGGCGTCATCCAAATGCTCAGCCCGCAAGCCTCTGGCCTGAAGCAAAGCGCATCCCCCGAGAACTCCCCGTCCTACGCCTTCGGTAGTGCCAAAAACACCACAGCCAGCGGTAACCCGGTACCGATCTGCATCGGCGAACGCCGGTGGGGTGGGATGATCATCTCGGCTTCGATCCTGGCTGAAGACAAAGTGTAATCAGGAAGCAGCACACCAACCGCCCGCGAGGCGGTTTTTATGCCTGGAGGAAAGCATGGGCGCAGCAGAACAGATCGATATCCACGGCGAGAAGGGCGGCAGCAGCAAGCCGAAGTCGCCGGTCGAAGCCAGCGACAGCCTGCGCTCGACCAACTTGGCAAAACTGCTTATCGCCGTGGGCGAGGGCGAGTTCGACAGCGTCCCGACCGATTACGACATCTACCTGGACAACACGCCGATCCGCGATGCCAGCGGCAACTACAACTTCCCGAACGTCCGTTGGGATTGGCGTTCAGGCTCGGTCGACCAGACGTATATCCCGGGCATACCGGCGGTCGAGAACGAGACCTCGCTGAACGTCGAACTGCGCAGCGATTCGGCTTGGGTCCGCTCGATCACTAACATTCAACTATCGGCGGTACGCATGCGCCTGGCGTGGCCAGCCCTGCAGCGCGCTGATGACGAAGGGAATATCGGTGGTTACCGCATCGAGTACGCGATCGATGTAGCCACCGACGGCGGCGCTTATCAGCAGGTGCTGGTGGACGCCGTCGACGGCAAGACCACCACGCGCTACGAGCGCTCGCGCCGAATCGACCTGCCTGACGCAACTACGGGCTGGCAGATCCGCGTGCGGCGCCTGATGCCGAACCAGAACAGCAACAAGATCGCCGACACGATGCTGATCGCCGGTTACACCGAAGTGATCGACGCCAAGCTGCGCTACCCGAACACTGCGCTGCTCTACATCGAGTTCGACGCCGAGCAGTTCACCAATATTCCGGCCGTGACCGTGAAGTGCAAGGCGCGGCGCTGGATGGTGCCAAGCAACTACGACCCGATCCTGCGCACCTACACCGGCACGTGGGATGGTTCTATGAAATCCGCCTGGACGAACAACCCGGCGTGGATCACCTACGGCGTGTGCACCGAAGACCGCTTCGGCCTGGGCAAACGCATCAAGCCATTCATGGTCGACAAGTGGGAGCTTTACCGCATCGCGCAGTACTGCGACCAGCTGGTGCCGAACGGCCTTGGCGGCGTCGAGCCGCGATTCCTGTGTGACATGAACCTGCAAGGCAAGGCGGATGCCTGGTCGCTGCTGCGTGATATCGCCGGCATTTACCGAGGCATGACCTATTGGGCGCAAGGCCAGTTGGTGATGCAGGCCGACATGCCGCGCGCGCAGGACTTCGATTACGTGTTCACTCGCGCCAACGTCATCGATGGCAAGTTTTCTTACGGCAGCGCCTCGGCGAAGACCCGTTACAACCGGGCACTGGTCAGTTATGACAACCCGGCAAACAACTACGACACCGATGTGATTCCGTTCGCTGACCTTGAACTGCAACGCCGTTACGGCGACCGGCCGACCGAGCTGAGCGCCATTGGCTGCACTCGCGCATCCGAGGCTCAGCGGCGCGGCAAGTGGGCGATCCTCAGCAACAACCAAGACCGCACCGTGTCGTTCAAGACCGGCATGGAAGGCGTCATTCCGCTACCGGGGCATATCATCCCGGTGGCGGATTCCCTGCTGGCCGGGCGGGAGGTTGGCGGGCGGATCTCGTCAGCGTCCGGTCGCGTAGTAACCCTTGATCGTGACACGCAGGCCAAGGCCGGTGATCGGCTGATCATCAACTTGCCCGGCGGGCGCGCCGAAGGCCGCACGGTGCAAAGCGTGAATGGCCGCGCCGTGACCGTCACGACGAACTACAGCGAGCCGCCGATCACGCAATTGCAATGGGCGCTCGACGCCGATGACCTCGCTATTCCGCTGTACCGTGTGCTGCGCACCAGGCGCACGACCGAGGGCGATTTCGAGATCAGCGCTCTGCAATACGAGCCGAGTAAGTTCGCCTACATCGACACCGGCGCTCGCTTGGAGGAGCGGCCCATCAGCGTGATCCCGATCACCGTTGTGCCGGCGCCAGCGAGCGTGACCGTCGTTTCGACGTCGGCGATCGTTCAGGGCCTGGCTGTGGCCACGATGACCATCAGCTGGCCGGCCGTGCCCGGCGCCGTCGGCTATGACATCGAGTGGCGTAAGGACAGCGGCAACTGGATCAAGATGCAGCGCACCGGCATGACCAACGTCGACGTGGTTGGTATTTACGCCGGCGCTTATGTGGCACGGGTGCGCGCAGTGAGTGCGTTCGACATCACGTCGATCTGGCGCAACTCGATCCTGACCAACCTCAGCGGCAAGCAGGGTCTGCCGCCGGCACTCAGCTATCTGACAGCTACGCCGCTGCTCTTTGGCATCTACCTGAAGTGGGGTTTCCCACCAGGTGCAGAGGATAGCCAGCGCACTGAAATCTGGTACAGCCAGACAACTCAGCTCGACATGGCTACCAAACTGACCGACCTGGCTTATCCGCAAAGTGACTTCTCCATGCTCGGCTTGCGCGCCGGCGTGACTTTCTATTTTTGGGGCCGGATCGTGGACAAGATCGGCAACATCGGGCCTTGGTATCCGATCGGCATTGGCGTGCAGGGGCAATCGAGTTCCGACGCGGCAGCAATTCTGGAGATGATCGCAGGGGAGATCGGGCGTACCGAGTTGGGGCAAGACATCCTCGACGAGATCGACAAGATTCCGGGGCTCCAAGCGCAGATCGATGCACTCGATGGGCTGAAGGGTTACGACCCGGAAGCGACCTACGAGGAATATGACCTAGTGGTGGTTGGCAAGCGGATCTATCAAGCCACGGGCGCGGTGCCTGTGGATACACCGCCGCCGAATCCGGCCTATTGGCTTGACGTCGGGCAAACCGTGCAAACCGCAAACGGCCTGGCTCAGCAGGTCGCAACGAACACGTCGGATATCACTGAGCTTGACGGCGTGGTCACTGCCCAGGCAACAGCGTTTCAGGCGCTCCGGGCTTCCTATCGCGACGAAGATGGCGAGGGTGAAGCGCAGGATGCGCTGCGCGGCTGGAATGCCACGACCAGCTTTGCCGAAGAGGTCAAGGTTCGGGCAACGCAGAACAGCGCGCTGACGCAGCGGGTCACAACGCTTGATGCCGAAGTGGGCGAAAACACTGCAAACCTGACCGAGCTGGAACAGACGGTCGCCACGAACGAGGAGGCCACGGCCACCAAAATCACTCAGCTGACCGCCACGGTCGGAGAGAACACATCCGCCATTCAGGAAACCTCCGAGGCTTTTGCAGATCTCGACGGCAACCTGAAAACGATGTGGTCGGTGAAGATGTCGGTTACTGCGAATGGTCAGTACGTGGCTGCGGGCATCGGCCTTGGCATCGAGAACGTGAACGGTGTTTTCCAAAGTCAGTTCTTGGTGGCTGCTGATCGGTTCGCCATCGTCAACACCATCGCCGGCGGCGCCATCTCGGTGCCGTTCGCGGTTCAGGGCGGCCAGGTGTTCATGAACTCGGCTTTCATCGCTGACGGCACGATTACCAACGCCAAGATCGGCAGCTACATCAGCTCGACCAACTACATCCCCGGCCAGCAAGGCTGGATTCTCAATAAAGACGGAACGCTCGAGATCAACGGCATTGTCCCCGGACAGGGGAGGCTGGTGATCAACTCGCTGAACGTCTCGGTCTACGACGCGAACAATGTGTTGCGTGTCCGTCTCGGATGGCTGGGGTAATCAATGGCACATGGAATGCGGATCTGGGGCGCCGACGGCGCCCTTCAGGTCGATGAGAATTCGTTCACCATTCGCGTGGTTCTTTCAACGCTGGTTACGTTCGCCGCCGTCAAGTCCAACCAGGACTTTTCGGTTCCCGGTGTGGGGCCGGCGAACGGCTGTGCGATTGTGGTCCCAATCGGTACGTATACCAACCAACAACAGCAGTTCGAAACTGAACTCGTCGACAACGTGGCGCGGGTCTACAACCACACGCGAGGGTACGCCAGTATGGTCGCTTCAGGGACGATGAGACTGATCGTGATGAGGTTCAACTGATGGCGGGATACGGCCTTCAATTCACAAACAACAGCAACGCGGTGACCATCGATTCGGAGTTTGCCCGGTTGATGGTCATTGCCAGCGGGAGATATGCGCCGACTGAAGAAGGCGGCATGGGTTCAACAACTTACTTCGCGAGGCCGGTGACATCTCAAGAGCCGCCGCTGGTATTTGTCCGGCCGGACAACAGCACTCTGATTGCAGGACTGAGCAACATGCGGTTGATAGGGTCAGCCGGAAACTGGACTGGGTTCTACGTTCGGACTTACAGCAGCGCAACTGCTCAGCCGAACGGACGCTATTTTGTGGGAGCGTTCGCGGCGCAAGCTGTCGCGCAGTACGGCATGCGACTTTGGGACGGAACCGGAAAAATGCTGTTCGACTCCGGAACGCCTAACGCCACATTTACGCGGTCTTTCCAGAGCTGGACATACCTTAAATCTGATCAGGATGATCAGGGCCTGTACAGAAATTATTATTCTGTGCCGTTCAGCTTCCCTCAAAACGAATTCATGCTGATCAACAATTTCGGCATGACGATGGTTTCCGGCGGAAACATCCCTAGGCAGCTCTACTGCACTTGGGATTTTTCGGCGGGAAATCTCTACGCAGTAACAGTGGCCGCCAACAATCCATTCAATTTTTTCCTTCCCGCTGTATTCGCAAAACAAGCCGCCTAACTTCTCACTTATAGGAAAAGTCCATGACCTGGTACAAATCAGGAACGGTCTCTGTCGCTCAAAATTCCAATGCCGTGATCGGTGTCGGCACGGCTTTCATCGCGAACAGTCGGGTCGGTGATGCTTGGATCGGCCCGGACAGTGGGCTGTATGAAGTCACCAACATTGCAAGCGATACAGCTCTATCGATCTCGCCTCCGTACAGGGGGCCGACGGTCGTGGGCGGAACCTACGCCCTTGCGCCGATGCAGGGCTATTTGAAAAACACCGCCGACGCGTTACGTCAGGCATCGCTTGAGGTTGGCGACGCGCTGGATGGTCTCGAAGAGAGCGTTCTCTCGGCATCGACTTCGGCTGCGTCCGCCCTGGCATCTAAGAATGCCGCGGCGCTATCGGAAACCAGCGCCGGCAGCTCGGCAGCCACCGCAGTGGCATCAAAAGATGCTGCTGCACTTTCAGCTGGGTCGGCATTGGCCTCAAAAAATGCCGCCGCCGTGTCGGAAACCAACGCAGGGGTCTCGGCCGCTGCCGCTCTCGCCTCCAAAAACGCAGCAGCGACGTCTGAGACGAACGCCGCCGCATCGGCTGCGACCTCAGCCTTTTTGGGCGTAGGTCGAGGATACATCGATGGGCTGGTGCTGGAATTCGTTTCGCTGACATCCATAAAAATCAAAGCAGGCTCGGCATTTGTCCCAGCGCTTAACCGAACAGTGACGCTCGCTGCTGACAAGACCATTTCCCCAGCTCTGTCAGCTTCGGCTTTTCATCATGCCTACCTATACGAAAACGCCGGAGCGGGGGACATCGAGATTTCGAGCACTGCTCTCCCGACTGCATATTTCGGGTCTGCCAATCAGAAAACCGGGGATGCATCCCGCCGATACATTGGCAGCTTCCTAACGGCCAACAACGCGGCGATCTGGAAATTTCACCATGAGTCTCGGCGCAACTTTGTCCGGTACATCGAAAACCTGACCACGGCGCCTTTCCTCGTTCTTACCGGAACAGCCGCAACAACTCCAACACCGGCCAGTTGTGCTGCTGTCGTTCCCCGAACAGGGCATACGGCATTGGCTTCGGTGTATGCGGGAACGGGTCTGTATTTCAGTAGCAGCGACAGCCCATCGGCGCTGAGTAACACTTCTTGGGGTGTCGGCTACAGTACTGGGCCGACCACCCAATATGACCTTTATTTGAGTCGCGGCACGGGTGTCGAGCAGCAGTTCCGATATTTCGGATTGGCAGCGGCAGCGGTGTTTACCCTCGTTCATGGCTACTACTTCGACAGGTGATCAGCATGCCCTACGCAATAACTATCAATGGCTGGCGAGCGATTACAGAGGGGATGGCATTGCAGGACGGGGAGACTTATGTCGAAGACATTCCCCAGGCGCTGCTTGAGGTCGTTGCCGCTGCCAGTGTGCGCGCCGAAAAAGTTCAAGCCGAAGATGCCTGGCGCGACCAGGAAGTAGTCGCCATCAACAATCAATTGATGGCTATCGAGGAGGCAGAGGCAACCGGTGAAGATACCGGCGTACTGCCCGGAACGCGCCTGCAATGGCTTCAGTACCGCACAAAGGTGCGCAACTGGAAAGAAGGATCCGAGAGCTTTCCGGATTGTGACCATCGACCAAACCGCCCTGAATAAATCGACGACTTACGAAGGCCCGCCATTGAGCGGGTATTTTTTTGCCTGGAGAAAAGCGATGCCTGTTACCGATAAAGACCGAGACACCCTCGCACGCACGCTGTGGGGGAGGCCCGCGGCGAGAGCCTGGCCGGCCAGATCGCCGTAGCCTGGACCATCCGCAACCGGGTGAATGACGGCAAGGATAAATCGTGGTGGGGCGAGGGCTACGCCGGCGTCTGCCAGAAACCGTATCAGTTCAGTTGCTGGAACAAGAACGACCCGAACTTCGCCTACCTGATCGGCGCGAAGCAGATCCCGTTTCGCGAACTGGCGCAGGCGCGGATTGCAGCCGACCAGGTGATCGACGGCAAGGTGCAGGATCCTACCGGTGGTGCCACGCACTATTACGCGCTCAGCATGAAGACGCCGCCGGCGTGGGCAGCGAAGGCAAAGCAGACGCTGAGCCTGGGCGGGCACATTTTCTTTAAGGATGTGCCGTGATGGTCGTGCCGTGGCGCTTGATCGGCGCGCTGGCGCTGGTGTTGATCGGCGCCGGCAGCGCTTGGCAGTTTCAGGACGGGCGCTATGGGAAGCAGTTGGCGGAACAGGGGCGGCTGCACGCCGAAACCCTCGATCAACTGACCCAAGCCGCGGCCACCGCGCAGCAGGCCGATCAGGACAAGCACCTGGCGCTCGAGCAGCGCCTGTCGGCCAGCGACCAAACCCACTACAAGGAACTGACCGATGCCCAAACCAATCAGGCTCGCCTGCGTGATCGTCTTGCCACTTCTGATTTGCGGCTGTCAGTCCTCCTCGACGCCGCGGATTCAGCCGGTGGCTGTTCAGTGCCAGCCGGTACCCAAGCCGGCGGCGTGGTTCATGGAGGAGCGCGCGCCCGACTTGACCCAGCGCATGCTCAACGAATTGTCGCCATCACCGGTGAAGGTGACCGGGGATTGATCGCGCTACAGGCTTGTCAGGACTATTTGAGGAACCTGCAGCACTGATTGCTCCAAGTCATTCTTGCGATGCTGCCAGTCGTGAACCATTATTCAGTTTCGAACTGGATGACTGGTGGAATGGACAAACAACTGGCTGGCTACTCAATCGTGATGACGGTTATCTGGGTTTCAGTGGTTCTTGCAGTCATTTATTGGATGTCGTAGTGAATGTAATGGGGGCTGACGTGGAAGGCGTGGTGCTGAGCGAAAAGATGCAGCGAGAAGCAGATCGGCTGCTGGCGCAGATTGTCCGGGCGGATTCGATGATCATCGCTGTGAAGGCGGGGGCACGGGCTGATGGCTTCGTGCTTGGTCTGGAAACCGGCGGGGCTTTGCGCTCCGGTGATGCTGAAAGGCTGTACATCATTTTTGAAGCTGCGCTGGTGGAGCGGCTGAAAACGCTGTCGCATAGTTCATGAACCGGGGCGCCTGACCAAAGCGCCCGTTCATCTCATGGTTCTGTCAGCGTAGAGCCGCTGGCAGCAGCCTGTTTTCTGCCCAGAGAGAAGTTGATAGCATCCCAAAAGCCTCAGAAAAAAAGGATGCCAAGATGACGGATGGTCGCTTTTCAGTAAGCCCTGATACAGCCGTTACGCTCGGCGATCGGCTTCGCCAAGAGCGTGTGAGACTCAATATGAGCCAGCAAGATTTCGGCTCAATCGGCGGGGTGAAGACGGATGCGCAATACAAATACGAGCGTAGTCTTCGGATTCCAAAAGCAGACTACCTTGCTGAAATTGCGAAGGTTGGTGTGGATATTCTTTACGTCATAACAGGAAACACTGCGCCAACAGTTTCGAATGACTCAATGAAAAATTAGTGCGACCTTGAAAGGGTTGGCTATAGTTGAATTTGTCCTGCAACACCTTTAGCCCGCGTGCTCCTTCGCGGGCTTTTCTTTGGCTGAAATTTAACGGTGGGGGCCAATTGGCATCCGCTTCCATTGTTGAGCTTTCAAGTGAGGGCAGTTGGGATCAGCTTTTTGACAAACCCTTGTCCGGCGCAGGTCGAACAATCGTCGCGCTCACCAAAGCAATCACGGCAGGTGGGGCAGATGCAAAAGGCCGCCAACTCGATGTGAGGGCGCACTTTTTCAAAGACGCGCAGATCCCGGTCCTCCTGGGTAATCTGAGCCGCATCAACCAGTGCTCGGTAAGCTTCCGGGTCGTCGATGGGGGTGTGGCAAATTCCGCGGATCATCCGCTGCGTCTCGATCAATTGGTACCGCCGCCCGTGCATCTCCAAAATCAGCCCTGTGATCTTGCCGACATTTCGGGAAAGCCCCAGATTCAGGTGTATCCCCTCTGGGCCCGAGTAAACCTTGCCGTCATAGGAAGATGATGCGCAGCGCGGCTCGGTAGTTGCGAAGTAGAAGATTGAGCGGCTGATCGTGCCCAACAACTCTCCGTTGTCGATCCGCACGACGTCATAGGTCGACGCTCCGCGGTACTGGCCCGGCGAGTTCTGCAACTCCTCAACTGCATGCCAGTACGCGGCGTCTGCCATTTCGCCCATGTCGAACCGCTCAAGCTGATCAATCAGTCCTTCGCGATGGAGAGCTGCTGCCATCTCATGGAGTGTTTCCCGGTGGCCTTCAGGGTTTTGCATACGGAAGCCCTGGTCGTCGAGTGTGGCGCGCCATTGCTTGAGCCGGAGGGTTTTCGCTTGGTCGAAATTCATGGAGCAAGGTTCGCTGTACAAATGCTGTATTTATGTACAGTAATATAGGTGCGGCGAGCAGACGAGGAGGAGGCGACGAAATGTAGGAAAGTGACTAGGCTAGCGCCACCTGACCTCAAGGATGACTTCCATGCCAAATAACTCAGACTCCAACATTGCTACAGCGGATGCACTGACATTGCTTCTGCATAACCAGCATGCGCTAGGGGCTGCGATAGAGGAGGTCACGAAATGGCTTTCAGAGAGTGGCGTAGAAATTGTTGCGGAGAACGCAATCGTGGCCATGGAAACCTTGGACACAAATGCGAAAGCAATCACCGACGCGATTACACGGTTACGCCAATTGTAGAGGCGCCTTCGAGGGCGAGCTGGTTTTCGTTGATCTTGAAGAGCCGGGAAGGGAGCAGGTCGGAGTTGGGCATTTTTGGTTTCCTCTTTGAACGAAACCAGAGTAGCAGGGGGTGATCTGTCGGCGGAACGCCGCGAGTTGGATTATGCAAAACAGGCATGATGCTGGAAGACGAAATAGCAGCGATCACCTCCGGGATGCCGCCAATTTGATAGAGAATTTCGGGTCGCAATGAATTTTCAATATCCGAAAACATTGGGCGAAACATGGGTGTTTAGAGAGTAATTGCGACCCGGAAAACAGGCTGAAAGCCTCAGCCCGCTTGGTTTTCTCCTAGGACTTAAAATCCCCCGCTCGTAAGGGCGTGCCGGTTCGATTCCGGCTTCGGGCACCATCTTAAATCAAGGGTTTGCGGGCGAAAGCTGATGCAAGCCCTTGTTTGTTTCTGGTCCGCTATTTTGAACTTGGCCCGCCATTCACTTTGTGGGCATGAGTTTTTACCCTTACGATCGCGAATGTAACTGGTCATCACCACGGTGGTATGCCCAAGTTGATCCTTGCCCCGCATGATGTCGCCGCTTGATTCAGCCTTGTCGGGGCCAGCACGTGCCACGAAGTGATTTTATTAAATTACGTTCGCACAATCGTTCCCGCCTTTACCTCGTCAGCGTAGCGGCGAATCTTTTCTTGCTGGTCCTTCAGTAGAGCGGAGATCTTCATAAGCTCAATGGCCTCATCTGGGGACTTGCCGCGGCCGGCCATGTTGGTCAATTGGGCCACTGCCCAGCCGACAACGGCGGTCGCATCCTCAAGGTCGTAAAACAGTTCCTGCTGTGCTGTCCTGGGGCCGTCGAGTCCTTGTATGAGATCTGTCATCTAGCCGCTCTCCCCATAGAAGTGGTGTAGCGCTATCAGTTCAAACATAGCCACGAAAACGCAGAGAACAACGAAGCCAGGGCTAAAGACCCGCTTGCGATTGGATGAGCCTCCGCCCGGAAAGCTTAGATTTGAACCGTCGGGAATCATTAAGATTAAAAGCGCCAGCCAGGCATAGCCCGCTACCTTGGTCCAGAAGCTTTGGTTTCGCCACTGCGTCATGCATGCTCCTCTTTATCACGCGTTATCCGGCCCACCTTCACCTCATCAACATGGCGGGCATCCAGACTGGCCGTCGCACTTTCCGATCTGCATCTATAGTGAAATTCCCAAGTCCAGCAGGTGGGTTTCACTATGAAGCGCTTAGTTCTGTTAATCGCATCTTTCGTTGTCGCCACGCCACTTTTCGCCGCAAACGATTTGTGCGCGATCAATCTACAGAAACTACACGAGCTCAAACAGACGGC
The DNA here is from genome assembly GCF_016651105.1 of Pseudomonas sp. TH15. GTDB lineage: Bacteria > Pseudomonadota > Gammaproteobacteria > Pseudomonadales > Pseudomonadaceae > Aquipseudomonas. Next base: position 4,369,918 of record NZ_JAEKEL010000001.1, on the reverse strand, counting down.
AGTCATGGGGCAGCCTGCATTGGGTGAAATTCAACAAGCGCGCAAGGATGCCGAGGCCGCGCAAAAGGCAGGGGATACGCAGAAGTGTATTGATTTGACGAACAGGGCTCTGAAAACAGTTAAAGACGTTCAGGGCAATAACTGATGCGTAATGGGCCGATGTTGATCGGCCCATTTTTTACGCAGTTCTAAACGAAAGATTGATGGGCAAAGCCCCGTGGCAAGCGTTGCAGTCCTGCCATTGCGGTCAACCGATCGGTCCACTCAGCACGCCAGTTAACGGCGTGGTGCGTGGCTTTCGCCTGTCGAGTGACGCGGCGAGCGGCGTTACGTTGTTCTTTTCTCGCCTCTTTGTAGGCATCAGTGTTACGGCAACTGCGGCATTTCACGCGATTGAGTTCGCGACTGGCGCTGAGGTTTTGGCCTTTATGGCCACAGGCCAAATGCCCGTCGACGTTGAAATGGATAACCATGAACAGTCTCCTTCGTGACGTGTAACAGTTATGACAACTGACAGGCCACAGTGTTCGGCAACGTAAACGACCAACAAAAAAACACCCGCATGCGGGCGGGTGTTAAGGGGATATCAAAAGGAGTTAGTTCACTGTAGGCGCGCAGATGTGATGGTTATGTGAAAAGAACCAGGTTGCCGCGCGAGGAATACAAAAGCCGCTCAAGACGTCTCTCGGTGACGCTACAGTCGCCGCTCTTCGCCCCGTGACAAATGCTGCGAGATGATGGCTCCCTAAGCTGGAATCGCCTGGCCGCCAGCTTCCGCCAAACCCCAAGCCTCACCCTGTGGCGAGGGAATTTATCCCCGCTGGGTTGCGAAGCAGCCCCAAAACCTTAGAACCCGGTACATCAAACACACCCTGTGCACCGGGTTTACGACTGCTGCACAGCCGAACGGGGATAAATCCCCTCACCACAATGGTTGTTCATTCAGCCGGGTCTCTGGATCCCCTGTAGGAGCTGCCGCAGGCTGCGATCTTTTGATCTTGATCCAGAGGCCGTTAAATTACCTGAAGCGCGGTAGCGGCCTATCGACAGGCTTGAGCGCTGACAGCGTGCTGCGAATCAGCGGTGCGTCTTTCTCGATGTCGTTCAGTCGGTCACGAATTTTCAGGGCCGTAGGGTGCCCGCCTTGATGATCGACCCAGTCGGCAATTTCCTTGCAAGCGGCCGCGAGGCGAGCCTGACGAGAGTCAAGCAGGGTGAGCAGGGTGGTGATGGACTCTTTTTCGGACATGGCAAACACCTCCTTCGAAGGAATCTGACAAGTGGCAGCAAAAAGCCCGCGGGTGCGAGCTCTCTGCTGATGGGGTCGCTGGTCCTTCAGCTGATTTCAGTATAGACCCGCTTATGATCGGCATCAGCCGGAGAACTGGCGGGCTGGTAAGGGTGAACTGGCTGCGTTGAGGCGCTTGCATTCGCGCTCGGCGTCGTCTTGCGCGTCATAGCCATCACCGATGAAACCGTCGGTGCGCGTGTCGCGGATGCGGAACCAGCTTTTCGCTTCGGCAGGATCATGCTGGCTATCTCCGGCGCGTCGACCGTGAATGATGATCTTGTTGCAACGCTTCACGACGAATATGTCTTCCATGGCGTCACCGCAGTTGATTCGTGTCAGATCAACTATAGAAGTCCCTGACGATCGTGCAAAAAATACACAGTTCAGCTCGTCGGTTGCCACTGCCAGCCCTCGGGGTGCCACGTCAGGCAGTGGGTGGGATTTAACGCCCGGAGAAACGCATGGTCGTGAGAAACCGCGACAATCGCGCCGGGAAAGGTCTGTAACGCTCGTTCAAATGCTTGAATGGACGGCAGATCAAGATGATTGGTGGGTTCGTCAAGCAACATCAGTTGCGCCGGTATCTGGCGCCATAGGGCCAAGGCCAGCGCAGCTTTCAAGCGTTCACCGCCGCTGAGTGAGGCGCAGGGCTGGGTAGCCCGCTGTGCGTTCAATTGCAGGTGTGCCAGGTAACTGCGCAAAGTACCCTCGTCCAGCTGTGTCCGCTGGGCCTGCAGCTGTTCGACAATGCTGGTTTGATCATCAAGTATCTTCAATTGCTGATCGAGAAAGGCGAATGGCACATAGGTATTGCACACACCGCTCACCGGTAACCGTTTTGTGGCGAGCATTTTCAGCAAGGTCGATTTTCCGCAGCCGTTCGGGCCGCTGATGGCAACGCGCATCGGCCCGTGGAGGTTCAGGTTCACGTGGGTCGGCGGTGCATCGATTGGCAGCCACGGCAAAACGGCATCCATCAATGTGCACACTTGGCGGCCATTCGGAACGACACTTCCCGAGAGATTGATAAGCACACCATCATCAGGCACGACCTTCGCGTACGCCTCACGAACGCGCTCGTCCAGATCGGACTTGCGCGCCTGATGACCGGCCTTTACGTGACCCATGATTTCCCTGGCGGCGGCTTTCATGGCCGTGCGCTCGAAGCTGGCTACGTTAGCCGTTTGCGCGTTGCGCCGACTACCGGCGGCGTGGCGCTGGATCGTATCGTGCTCACGTTGCAGTCGTGTGCGTTCACGCTGGCGCTCAGTGCGGGCTTGATCGAGCTGCGCCTGAGCCGCCGCTTGCTGGCGTCGGCGCTGCTCGACGAAATCCGCATAGCTGCCGCTAAACACTGTCGCGCCCAGCGGCGTCAGTTCCACGATCTTTTGCATGTGTTCCAGCAACTGCCGATCATGGCTGACCACAATCAGGCCACCGCGCCATTGCTTGAGGCTGCTCAATAGCCATTGCCTGCCTGCGCTGTCCAGATGATTGGTCGGTTCATCGAGTATCAGCAATTGAGCCTGGCTCAACAGTGCGCCAATCAGGGCGATCCGGGCTTGCTGACCGCCGCTGAGGTTTTCCGTCAAATCCGCCGCAATAATGTCGTTGAGCCCGGCTTCGTCGAGGCGCTGACGCAGGCGCTCCGCAAGATCCCATTGGTCGCCAATGATGTCGAAATCGTCGCCAGTGACCTGACCGCGATGCAGCCGTTCGAGTGCCGCGAGTACCGGCGCTGTGCCGGTTGCCTCGGCCACCGTCTGCCCGGATGTGGCGACGAACACTTGCGGGACATAAAGCACAGGCACCGCATTTACCACAGTGCCGGCGGTGGGCAGCAGTTGTCCGGCAATCAGGCGTGCGAGCACGCTTTTGCCGACACCGTTGCGCCCGACGATGGCGGTCGGTAAGTGATCGAATTTGAGATTCAGTGCGTCGAAAATCGTCTCGCCATTATCGAATTGAAAAACCAATTGATTCAGGGAAACGAGTGCGGGCGTACGCGAGACGTGAGTCATCGGCACCTCCAGAAAAATGTCGTGAAAACTGACAAGCGCCGTTCAAGGCGTGTCGCGATTACATTTTTAGAAGGCCGGGTTGTTCACTTCTGCGGTCGTCCTGAGGAGGGAGAGGTGGCTAGCCTAGACGACGATGCGCAGTCGATCAAGGCGAGTCTGTCATCTCGCTCATTCGTTCAAGAAACATTGCCAGCGCCACCTCTTCGGCCCGGAGCCCTTTTCGTACCCGCGGCCGAGGCAATTGGGCCAATGCGCCGAGCAGAAATCCATCCACCACCGCCGGGTGGATGTAGCATTTGCGGCACACCGCCGGAGTGTTGCCCAGCTGCTTGGCGACATTTTTGACCATCTCAACCACATGCCGCTTGGCGTCGGATTCCGGCTCCCATTGCAGTTCTCGCAATAGCGCCAACGCCAGAGCGCTGCCGGCCCAGGTGCGGTAGTCCTTGGCAGTGAAGTCGGCACCGGTGAGGGTTTGCAGGTAGGCGTTGACGTCGGAGGAGCTCACGGTGTGGCGCTCGCCGTTTTCGTCCAGGTACTGAAACAGGTTTTGCCCGGGGATTTCCAGGCAGTGCCTGACGATCCGCGCCAGGCGTCGGTCTTTCACGGTGATCTGATGTTCGACGCCGCTTTTGCCACGGAACTGGAACTTGATTGCACTGCCATTGACCTCGACATGCCGACTGCGCAGGGTGGTCAGGCCATAGGAGCGGTTGTCCCTGGCATATTGGGTGTTGCCGACGCGGATCAGCGTCGCATCGAGCAGCGTGATGACCGTGGCCATGACCTTGTCGCGGCTGAAGCCAGGCGCTGCCAGCAGGGCTTCCAGCTGTTTGCGCAGTTTCGGCAGGGCTAGGCCGAAATCCCTTAGGCGCGAGTACTTGTCGGCATCACGCACCTCGCGCCAGCGCACGTGATAACGGTATTGCTTGCGACCCCGGGCATCGCGGCCGGTGGCTTGCAGATGGCCGCGCGGGTCGGCGCTGATCCACACGTCGGTGTAGGCCGGCGGCACTGCCAGGGCGTTGATGCGTTTGATTTCGACAGGGTCGCTGATGCGTTGACCCGCCGGATCGAAGTAACAGAATTTGCCGCGCAGTTTTTTGCGGGTGATGCAGGGCTGAGTGTCATCGACGTAATGCAGGTCGGGCGGCAGCACATCGGTCAGCGCGGTATCGGGCATGGCGGTGGTCCTGGGCAGCAATTCGAGGGCTTGTACAGCCATTGACCGCGCGCTGTCGCCGTGGTGCCAACGAATTCAGGCCAGTACGGCCACCGCTTTGATCTGGGCCCAAAGTTGTTGGCCGGGATGGATGCCCAGTTGATCGCGGGAGTAGCGGGTGATTCGCGCCAACAGCGGTGTGCCGCCAGCCTCAAGGCGAATCAGCACGTGGGCCGCGTTGTCGGCGCCCAGTTCACTGACCACTGTGACCGGCAAGCGATTGAGGATACTGCTGTGTTCGACGCTGTGCAGGCTCAAGCTGACATCCCGCGCCTGCACTTTGCAGCGCAGCGCCTGGCCCACCGTCATCGGTGCGTGCGTCACGCGGATGTTCATCTCGGTGGCTGGCAGTTGCAAGGTCAGCAGTTGATAGTCGGCATCGTAGGCACTGACGTGGCCCTCGATCACTACGCCGGCGTCGTCACCCATTGCCAGCGGCAGGTCGAGGCGGGCCAGGGTTTCGCCGATCGGGCCGCTGGCCAGGGCCTTGCCTTCACTGAGCAGGACAATGTGGTCAGCCAATCGCGCGACTTCATCCTGGGAATGGCTGACGTAGAGCACCGGAATATCCAGTTCATCGTGTAGCCGTTGCAGATACGGCAGGATTTCGTTTTTGCGTTGGCTATCCAGCGCCGCCAGCGGCTCATCCATCAGCAACAGTTTCGGGCTGGTGAGCAGGGCGCGAGCGATGCCGATGCGCTGGCGTTCGCCACCGGACAGGTGCTGCGGATGACGGTCCAGCAGATGGCTGATGCCCAGCAGTTCGGTGGCGTGCGCCATATCGACCCGGCGTTGCTGTTTGGGGATGCGTTTGAGGCCGAATTCCAGGTTGGCCAGCACCGACAGGTGCGGGAACAGGCTCGCCTCCTGGAAGACGTAACCGATTGCACGTTTGTGCGGCGGGACGAAAATCTTCTTGCTGCTGTCTTGCCAGACTTCATCGTTGACCTGGATGAAGCCTTCTTCGGCTTGCTCCAGACCAGCAATGCAGCGCAGGCAGGTGGTTTTGCCCGAGCCGGAGTGGCCAAACAGCGCAGTGACGCCACGGCCAGGCAGTTGCAGATCCACATCCAGGGCGAACCCCGAATAGTGCAGTTTCAGGCGCGTTTGAATCATCGATCAGCTCCAGCCAGCTTTGGTTTTACGGCTGGAGTAGAGCGCCATCAATACCAGGAAGGAGAACACCAGCATCGCCCCGGCCAGCCAATGGGCCTGTGCGTATTCCATGGCCTCGACATGATCGTAGATCTGCACCGACACCACACGAGTCTTGTCCGGAATATTGCCGCCGATCATCAGCACCACGCCGAACTCGCCGACCGTATGGGCGAAGCCGAGAATGGCGGCGGTGATGAAACCGGGGCGGGCCAGCGGCAGGATCACGCTGAAAAACGTGTCCCAAGGATTGGCGCGCAAGGTTGCGGCCACTTCCAGTGGGCGAGTACCGATGGCGGAAAAAGCGTTTTGCAGCGGTTGCACCACAAACGGCATCGAATACAACACCGAGCCGATCACCAACCCTGCAAAACTGAATGTGAGGGTGCCCAGCCCCAGTGACTGGGTGAACTGACCGACGAAGCCGTGAGGCCCGAGCGCCAGTAACAGATAAAAGCCAATCACCGTGGGCGGTAGGACCAGGGGCAGGGCGACGATCGCCCCGACCGGGCCGCGTAACCAGGAACGGGTGCGCGACAGCCATAACGCAATTGGAGTGCCGATAACCAAGAGGATGACGGTCGTCAGGGACGCCAGTTTCAGGGTCAGCCAGATGGCGGAAAAATCGGCACTCGATAGCGTCATTTAGAGTTGGTAACCGTAGGACTTGATGACAGCAGCGGCTTTCGGACCCTTGAGGTATTCAACCAGTGCCTTGGCGGCCGGGTTGTCTTTGCCTTTGTTGAGGATCACCGCGTCTTGTTTGATCGGGTCGTGCATGCTCGCCGGAACGATCCAGGCCGAACCGCTGGTGACTTTGCCGTCTTTGTAGATCTGCGACAAGGCCACGAAGCCCAGTTCGGCATTACCGGTGGAGACAAACTGGTAAGCCTGAGTGATGTTCTGACCTTCGACGATCTTGTCCTTGACCTTGTCGGTCAGGCCTTCTTTGGCGAGCACCTGAGTCGCAGCCAGGCCATAAGGCGCGGCTTTCGGGTTAGCGATGGACAGGTGCTGATATTCGTTTTTCTTCAGCACGTCGCCCTTGGCATCGACGTAACCTTCCTTGGCCGACCACAGCACCAGGGTGCCGATGGCGTAGGTGAAGCGCGAACCTTTGACGGTGTCGCCTTCGGTTTCGAGTTTTTGCGGGGTGGTGTCGTCTGCCGAGAGGAACACTTCGAACGGCGCGCCATTTTTGATCTGGGTGTAGAACTGACCGGTCGCGCCATAGGCCGCTACCAGTTTGTGCCCGGTGTCTTTTTCGAAATCGGCGGCGATCGCCTGGATCGGCGCGGTGAAGTTGGCAGCAACCGCCACCTGGACTTCATCCGCCTGGGCCGAGCCCAAAGCGAATACAGCGAGCAGGCTCGCCAGGCAAGTAGGGGCGAAACGTGAGGCACGAATGGTCATGAAACGGCTCCGTGGTAGGCAAGTGCAGTGGGCAGTTTTTATAGGGGGTGAACTGCGCCGATGCGAGGGGTGAAACGCTATATATCGGAATATATAGCGAAATGCCTGTAAACGGAACTTTGCCGGCGTGGCTGAATGTTGACGCTGCACCTGTGGCGAGGGAGCTTGCTCCCGCCGGAGCGCGAAGGGCCCCCGCTTGTTCCCGGAAAAGAAGGGGACTGCTGTGCAGTCCGACGGGAGCAAGCTCCCTCGCCACAATTTTTGTATTCGCGTTGGGAGATTTAGCGGCCAGTTAGTTTCGCCAGCGCTTCTTCAGCCAAATGCTTTGTTAGCTCAGCCGTCGTCAGTTCAACGCCCAGAGTGAACGCCTGCCCAGCCCACAGATTGGCGAATTGCGCCGGTTCCTTGGCCCGCAACGGCATCAGTGCACCACCGGCCAGCGGAAAGGCTGGTGCCTTATCGCTCATCGGCCCCAGTTCACGCATCACCCGATTCAGAATCCCCCGCGCCGGGCGCCCGGTGAACAGGTTAGTGATTGCCGTCTCGCTGTCCTTGGCCGTGCGCAACGCCTTGTGGTGGGCCGCGCTGATCTTGGCTTCCGGGGTGAACAAATACGCTGTACCCACCAGCACCGCCGAGGCGCCCAGGTGAAACGCTGCGGCAATCCCTCGAGCGTCACCAATCCCGCCCGCGGCAATCACCGGGACTTTCACCGCGTCGACGATCTGCGGCACCAGTGCAAAAGTGCCCACCTGACTGCTTAAGTCTTTACTGAGAAACATCCCGCGATGACCGCCAGCCTCGTAACCCATGGCGATGATCGCGTCGCAACCGTGTTGCTCCAGCCAGATCGCTTCTTCAACATTCGTCGCCGATGACAGAATCTTTGCGCCGGTGGCTTTTACCCGATCCAGTAGCGACTTCTCTGGTAGCCCGAAGTGAAAACTCACGACCGTCGGACGAAATTCCTCGATGACTGCGCACGCCGCGTCATCGAACGGCGCCCGATTGGATACCGGCGTCGGTGCGTCGAAATCGATACCCAGTTCGCGATAGTACGGCTCCAGCAGATTTTTCCAGTCCCGGGCTTTTTGCTCATCGGCGGCTGGCGGTTGATGGCAGAAGAAGTTGACGTTGAATGGGTGCTGGCTGTGCTGGCGAATGGTTTTCAGCTCTTCGCGCAACTGCTCGATACTCAACATCGCGGCGGGCATTGAGCCCAGGCCACCGGCGTTGCTCGCCGCAATTACCATCGATGAATCGGTCGCGCCGGCCATGGGCGCCTGAATAATCGGCAGTTCGATCCCGAGAAGGTCAAGAATGCGGGTGTCTGGCCATTGGCTCATTTGAAAGCTTCTCCGACGTCAAAACAGGGCAGGGACGGTAGTGCCGGTTTTGTATCAGCAAAACCGGACCCAGAGCCAGTTCGAAATTCAGAACCGCTTGTTCAGGTTTTCAGCGTCGGTGAAATCCGCCACCACCACCTCCTCCAAACGAATGGTTCATGAATTGCGAGGAGTTGTGAAAGTTGTTGGTGCGCTGGTTACCCATATTGCGCGCAGCGGATTCCCGGTTGAGGTTCTGCAATTGCGCGTTGTTGTTGATGGGGGCAGTTCGTGTCGCACCGCCCTTGACCATCGACTGCCAGCCGTCGTTGGTCTTTTTGTAGACGTTACCGTCATGCCCGGCGTAGACATTGTCGCCGATCTTGGCGGCGCTGCTATTGCGCCCTTGGACACCTTTGTACTGGGTGGTGTTGCCGGTGTTGGGGTTGTAGACCGCACCGCGGCTGGCAGTGACTTGAGTGCCATTGCGCACGTTGCCTGCCGTGACTTTCTGACCGGCAATGGCCCCGCCGTTGGGACCTGCCGCGACCCCGCTGCGTCCCGCCGCATAGTTGCCGGTGTAGACGTTGTGCACTGCGCCGCGCTGGCCAGCCGTGGCGACACCTGTGCGTGAGTTGTAGGAAGAACCGACCTGGCCGGCCCAGCGATTGCCGGTCCAGGCGTTGTAGCCGGCACCGTAGCGGCTGACCGAGGCGCGATCACCCCATTGGCGGTAGATGTTGCCCGTGCTGCCGGCCCAACCACCCGGACCCCAGGCCACCGCGCCGCCGTGATAACCATAGGCCGCTCCACCCCAAGGCATTGGCGCTGGATACAGGCGTGGTCCCCAAGCGTAACCCCAGCCGTAATTGCCCCACCAAGGGTAGGCGCCCCAGCCCCAGCCCATGGCCACGGTGCTGCCTCCCCAACTCCAGCCGAAACCGAAACCGAAGGTCCAGCCAGTCCAGGGCGTGTAGCGAATCGCGACGCCAAAACCGTAGGTCACTGGCGGCCCGTACCAAACGTTGCCGACCCAAGGTGTGTAAGGGTAACCGGTGCCATAGACCACCACACCGCTGGCCGGGTCCACCGTAGAGCCTTGGTACCCCGGCGTGTAACCCACCACCACGGTGTCGCCGTTGGCTTCATAGACTTTGACATAGGTGATGTAGTGCATTGGTGAGCTGGGCGGAATCGAGTAAATCACCGCCGGCACCGAAGTCGCCACCGACCATGGCCCCTGAACCGAAGTGGCGCTGAACCAGATACCGTTCTCGACTGCATACCAGCTATTGGCATCGACCATGATGATCGGCGTTGGCGTGTTCACCACATATTGCAGCGGCGTACCGCTGATAGCCTTGAGTTGCGGTTGACCATCGAACTGCGGCGCGGTCATTTTCACCTGGCTTTTCTTTATTGCCGAGGTCTGCGGGATGGTTGCCGCAATCGCTGCTTCCCGGGCCTGAGGCGTACCGGCCACCGAGGCTTTGACGTTCTCTTTGGCGCTGTCATCGGGGATGTTGGCGAAGTCGGCCGGTAATTTGTCCGCCGGGGCGAAGGTCCAGGGCCCTTTCAAGTCAGCCGCTTTGAACCAGCGTCCGGAGATCAGCACATAGCTGTCCTGATCGCCGACTTCCTTGAAGATATGCCCGGTGGTGTTGGTCACATAGAGCAGTTGGGTGCCCTGGATCGGCTGCCATTGAGGTGCGCCGTCGGTGACGATCAATTCAGTGGGCGCAGTTGCGATATGAATCTGTGGGATCGGTGGCTTGGCCAGTGTCGGAATTTTGTCCTTCGGGTCGCTCTGACCTGTTAGCAGATCCACCTGACGACTCTGGATCGCCGCTTTCTTGGCTTTTTCCAGATCGGCTGAAGGCGAGGGCAGTGGTGTGTACTGGCCGCCCAGTTCATCGGCCACCATCCAGCCATCGAACACATGCAGATAATGTTTGCCCTGGGCATCCTTGAGCAGCAACGGACGGGTGTTGATGACCCGCTGCAACGCAGTGCCGTCCACCGGCCGGTAAGCCGGCTCGCCATCGATGTACACCAGCAGCGCCGGGACGTCGGAAGTGATGATGGTCGGCGGGGTATTTTCAATGGGGTCGCTGCTGGATTTCTGCTCGGCAGCGAGTACGCCGACGGCGGCTTCGAGCTGATCCAGAGAAATGGTTTTCTTGCGGCTTTGAGCATCCTTTTGCAGGGCTGCGAGCCAGGTCTCGGACTGACTGGCGTCCGCCGGGAAATCGGCTTTGACGATTTGGTACTGGTCAAGCGCGACCCAGCGAGTGGCCTTGTCGACCAGGGTGTGGGCACTGAATTGAACAATCCCGAAGGTGGACTTGCCATCGGCGCCGGTCGCTTCGACGGCGGCGCGGGCGTTCAAGGTGTAGCCATCCCAACTGTCGAGTTGCGGTTGATACACCGTTAATTTCGCCTTGCCGCTGGTGATGACTTGCGGCCATGTCGGTTCGCTCGGCGCAGCATCAGCCGCCTTCGGGGCGGTCGCCGCCCACGCGTTGCCAACTGTCAAAAAACACAGCATCAACATCACAAACAACGCACGGGGGTAAGACATCGTCAGCTCCATCGACAGGCCGTTTTCATGAGGAGTAATCGCGAACTTACGGCAGTCGAAAAAGCATAGTCGCCCGCCATGGAAATACCCGGCCGATTCGCGGATTGGCGCAAAGTCGAGTGTGGCAATGTGTTGCGATGTGGTATTTCAAGGCACGATATTCTGAAAAACCGTCATGCGAGGCCATCATGTTCAACGCCATTGTGATCAACAAAGACGACAGCGGTTATCGCACCGAACTGCAGCGGATCAACGAAGATCACTTGCCGGAGGGCGATGTAACGGTGCGCGTTGCTTACAGCACGCTGAATTTCAAGGACGGTCTGGCGATTACCGGCAGCAGTCCTGTCGTGCGCAAGTTTCCGATGGTACCGGGGATCGATCTGGCGGGGACTGTCGAAGTCAGTTCGCATCCCGACTATAAAGTCGGCGATCAAGTGCTGCTTAATGGTTGGGGCGTCGGTGAGTCGCATTGGGGCGGCCTCGCACAAAAAGCTCGACTCAATGGCGACTGGCTTATCCCGTTGCCCAAAGCCTTTAGCGCGGCCCAAGCCATGGCCATCGGCACCGCGGGCTACACGGCAATGCTGTGTATTCTGGCGCTTGAGCGCAATGGCGTGACGCCAGAACAGGGCGAAGTGCTGGTTACCGGCGCCAATGGCGGTGTCGGCAGCTTTGCGATCGCGTTGCTCGGCAAGCTCGGCTATCGCGTGGTGGCGTCGACGGGGCGAGTGGCAGAGCATGAGTATCTGACGCAGTTGGGTGCCGCCGAAATCATTGACCGCGCCACGTTGTCCGAGCCGGGCAAGCCCTTGGCCAAGGAGCGTTGGGCGGCGGTGATTGACTCTGTCGGCAGTCACACATTGGCGAATGCCTGCGCGAGTACCCGTGCAGAAGGCACCGTCGCCGCCTGTGGTCTGGCCCAAGGCATGGATTTTCCTGCTTCCGTGGCGCCATTCATTTTGCGCGGCGTCACGTTGGCCGGCATTAATAGCGTGACTCAGCCTAAAGCGCGTCGTTTGCAAGCCTGGGATCATTTGGCCAAGGATCTGGACTTCGCCCTGTTGTCACTGATCAGTCACGAAATCGCCTTGAGCGAAGCCGTCGGCGCAGCGTCAAAATTGCTTGCCGGACAGCTGCGCGGACGGGTTGTGGTCGACGTCAATCGCTGACAAAGTGAGCGCCATTGCGGCGCTACGCAGGCGCCCTCAATCAGCAGGGAGCGAAACTTTCGATGGACTTGAAACGGCAGCAGATCAATGCGTTCACGGTGTCCGGTCTGAGCGTGCGCACGACCAATGCGGCGGAACACAATCCTGAGACGGCGAAGATCGGCTCGATGTGGGGGAGTTTTTCGGCAAGGGATTTACCGAGAGTATTCAAGGCAAGCGCGCCGATTCTCCGGTTTACGGCGTGTATTCGGCTTACGAGTCCGATGCCTCCGGGCATTTCGATGTCATCGCGGGTGTCGCGGTGGACGAGGCCTCTGCGGATTTCCAGTCAGTCACCATTGAAGCGGGCGACTATCTGGTGTTCGAAGCGCAGGGGCCACTGCCTGACGCAGTAATCGCCACCTGGGGGAAAGTCTGGACGTTCTTCGAGGAAAACCCGCAGATTCAGCGTCGCTACGCGACTGATTTCGAAACCTACACAGGTCCCGAGTCAGTCGCGATCCATATCGGCATCCGCTAAGTCAGCTCGCGCTCAAGCAACTGACGTTTGCGCTCAACCCCCAGCGATAGCCACTAAGATTACCGTCGCTGCGCACGACGCGATGGCAGGGGATCGCGACTGCCAGTCGATTGGCTCCGCAAGCCTGGGCTACGGCACGCATGGACGTTGGGGCGCCGATGCGTTGGGCAATGTCGGCGTAACTGGCGGTGCTGCCGGCGGGGATTTCCCGCAGCGCCTGCCACACGCGTTCCTGAAATGCCGTGCCGCGGACATCCAATGGCAAATCCAGGCCAATGGCCGGTGCTTCGACAAACCCCACGACTTTGGCAATCAATTGTTCGAAGCCATCATCGGCGCCGATCAGGTTGGCTTTACGGAACTGATCCTGAAGATCGCAGACCAGTTGATGCGGATCATCACCCAGCAGAATTGCACACACCCCGCGTTCGCTTTGCGCCACCAGAATAGCCCCGAGCGAGCATTGCCCGACGGCGAAACGAATGTCGTTGTTTTGCCCGGCAGCGCGATAGTCACCCGGTTTCATGCCCAGCAATTGATCGGCAGCTTCGTAGAAACGGCTGTTGGAGTTGAACCCAGCGTCATACAACGCGTCTGTCACGGAGCCACCGTCAGCCAGGCGTTCGCGCACTTTGCGCGAGCGCTGGGCTGCGGCATAGCCTTTGGGTGTCAGGCCGGTGGCGGCTTTGAATATACGGTGGAAGTGAAACGGGCTCAGTCTGGCGGTTTCCGCCAGTTGATTGAGCGCTGGCAACGTTTCGGCAGATTCGATCTGGCGGCACGCCGTCGCCACGATTGCGGCGTGCTGCGCCGCCACCTCACTTTGGTCCTTGCCGGCGCGTTTGCTGGGGCGGTAACCCGCGGCCTGGGCCTGCTCGGCCGTCTCGAAAAATTCGACGTTCTGCGGTTTCGGCAAGCGCGCCAGGCTGCTGGGGCGGCAATAGATACCAGTGGTTTTCACCGCGTAGACAAACTGCCCGTCAGCCGATGGGTCGCGAGCTACAACGGCGGCCCAGCGTGGGTCGTTTTCGATGTTGAGGGTGGTCGAAAGCGTTTTCATGAGGGGTGGTCCGTTGGCCTGTTTGATTCAGGTTAACCAGCAGCGCGGGGCGCAACACTCCGGGCCTTGCGGTCAAACTCTGCCAGTGATCCTTTTGCGATCTATCCTGCGACGCGGAAAGTCAGGTTGATCCGCTGTTCGCCAAGGCGCGGGTGCCTACCTTGCTTGATCGGCAACACGCCATGGAAGCGCAAGCGGTCAACCCCGCCCCAGATCACCATATCGCCATGCAGCAGCGCAATACGCTGGCTTTTGTCGCTACGATTGAATCCGCCAAACAGAAACATCGCCGGTAACCCAAGCGACAGCGAAACGATCGGTGCTGTGTAGGCTTTTTCGTCTTTGTCTTGATGCAAGGACATCTTGGCGCCAGGGACGTATCGGTTTATCAGGCAGGAGTCGGCGTTGAATCCGGCAAAGCCTGCCCGTGCCGCCGCCGAATGTGCCAGCTCGGCAAACACCGGCGGCAACGCCGGCCAGGGTAATCCGCTCAGTGGATCGACACTTGAATAGCGATAGCCGCTGCGATCTGTAATCCAGCCCAGCGCCCCACAACTGCTGGTGCCGACCGACATGCTGAAGCCGCCCGGCGTCATCATGTGACGCAAGGGGGCTGCGAGCAAAATCGCCTCCAGCGCGGGTAACAGTTGCTCGATCACCGGCAGGGCAAAGCCGCGCAGCAGCCACGACTGATCGCCAATTTGCTCGGCGCGCGGTTGTTGCTCGGGTTCGTGGTCGGCGAACAAATCGAAATGGCTCGGTTGCATGGTCGTCATGAAGCGTCGTGAAAGATGATTCCAAGGGTATGCCGTTTTCCGCTGTGCAGGCGACTGACGCCGTGGCGCAGGGTCACGCGGTAATAACCGCGAACGCCTTTGACCGGGCGCTGGTTGACGGCAAAGATCAATCCGTCACCTTTCTTTAGTCCGATTACCTGAGGGCGCGACTGCATGCGCGGGCGCTGCTCGGTCAGCACGAACTCGCCGCCAGTAAAGTCTTCATCCGGTTCTGACAGCAGAATCGCCACTTGCAGTGGGAAAACGTGTTCGCCGTACAGGTCCTGATGCAAGCAGTTGTAGTCCTGAGGGCCGTATTGCAGCAACAACGGTGTCGGCCGCTCCTGACCGGCGGCATGGCAGCGTTCGAGAAACGCTTCGTGGTTGTCGGGGAAACGGGTCGGCAGGTCCATGTGCTCGTACCAGCGATTCGCCAACGGCACCAGGCGTGGATACAGGGCTGTGCGCAGACGTTCAACTGCAGCGGGCAATGGATAGCGGAAATATTTGTATTCGCCACGACCGAACCCGTGACGGCTCATGATGACCTGCGAGCGAAACGGTTCGGTCTGCGGATACAACGCACTCAAGCGATCACAGCTTTTGCCCAGCAGCAGCGAGCGAATGATAACGCAGCCGTGCTCATCCAACTGTTGTTCCAGGTTTGCCCAATCGAGCATTTCCAGCCGGGCAGGGGACATCGACATGCTGACTCCTTGACTCAAGGTCGAGGTGGTCATTCTGAGCAGTGCGTAGCGGCAGAACACTCCGCCGCTTGCGGTCGAATTCCTGGCGGGTGTTACAGGGCTTTGCTGACAGCAATATCGCTGATCACGTCTTGTGCATCATGAAGTTTGGCGAGCTCAGCCCTGGCTTCTGCCTCGGTGCCGTCTACCAGTTGCGCGAACTCGAAGCGGCGTTCGCCGTTGAGTTTGTATTTGATGACGTACTTGGTCGTTTGGGCCACGGTCATGACTGCCTGTTCACGTGTATGGGCGTACTCAGCTCAGTTTTGTGCTGGAACGGCGGACGATTTTGATTGAGTGAGTCAGGGTCGGCTTGCGCGTCACGCTGATGGCCTTGCGGCTGTTGACCATGTCGATGGTGATGTTCCAGAAACCGGTGCTCGGTGCAGTAATTCGTGCCGGGAAGGTGTCGAACGCTCCGCCGTGATAAGTGTGGCGGCCGCCATTCTTGAAGCTGCGGAAGTTGGCGTCGTTCATCAAGCGGATGTTGCAGGTTTGGGAGCACTGGATGACGACAATGTCGTCCTCATTGAGGTGCTCGCGCTGGTGGATAAATTTCATGAGGCGCCTCCAGAAGGGCTTTTTCTACAAAATCAAAACGATAGCAGGGCAATGGGCGCAGTTTATCAGCCCGAACAGGTTATTATCTGGCTGTCGACGTCGTGTTTGACAATTAAAAACAGTTATTCGGAATTCTATGAGCGATAAAAGCAACGAGCCTCGGAGAAAAACAGCATTTACGCTGTCGGAGGGTCTTTATCGGAGGTTTTGTATGAAGTGGGGTGTTCTGGTCCTGCCTTTGGCGCTAGCGGTGAGTGGTTGTGCAAATGTCGCAGAAATCAACGAGTCGCTGCCGACCATGAGTGTGATCTCAGGCAAAAAGCCCCATGAGTACGCGCAGTGCCTGGTCGAGAAGCTGGCGTCCAGCCGTGGCGCCTTGCAGCTTGAGCCGCACAAGGACGGTGTGCGAGTGATCGTACCCGGCAAATTTTCCTCGGGTCCGGCGGCCGTTTTCGATATCGAAGAACGCTCCAGTGGCAGCAGCATCAAGTTGCATGAGCGCATGTCCAACGTGCCAGTACGTCCTAAGGATGTACAGGGCGCCGCCAACGCGTGCATTTCCGGCTGATGGACTATCGGCAGTCAGCCTGATGCCGCCAAAGCGTTGCTTTGGCGGCATTGTCATTTCTGGAGTCACGCATGAAGCGCGAGCAAATACGGGAACGCCATGCAGAGGGCCATATCTCTGCCACGCACGTTATTCAGAACCCGGCCAATTCCGGGGAATGGATCGTGTTTTTCAAGAAGAGCGCCGGGCGCAGCTATTTTCTGGTGGATGAAAACGATGAAGTTGAATCGTTCGCCCGCCTGGACGATTTGATCGAGACCGTGCGCGGCCTCGGGATCAAATTTGCCGAAATCCACATGTAGGGCAGGGCGCCCTACTTGCAGACCACCACTACGCTGCGGTTCTTGAAGTTGCCGACATCCACACCCAGGGTCTTGTCGCTTTCCTTGGTGGCGGGGCTGCCGTTGGTGCTGACGATTCGGTAGCCGGTGCCAGCACACGAGTCATCGGCTTTTTCGTAGCAGGTGGCCCAGGAGTTGGCTTCTCCGGAACAGTCGATGCTCAGGCCCTGCTCGCCGTTTTTCAGGTAAGTGCTTTCTGATGTGGCGCAGCCAGTGAGCGCCAGTACCGCAATCAGTGCCAGAAATTTGTTCAGGTTCATGATGTAGGTCTTCAGCGAGGGGGACTAGACGCTCTGACAGCGCCGCGTTGAAAAGGTTATAGCGATAGGCCACTTGTTTGCACGCGGGTACAAAAAAGCCCTGCACAAGGGCAGGGCTCCAGGCGTTTCGCAGCTGATCAGTCCTGATCTTTGCCACGGCGCTTCGGCGATGCCGGGGTGTCGGTGAACACCGACGCTACATCAGTCGCCATTTGTTCGCTGTCGAAAGGCCCGGCCATGTGTTCGCCATTGGTAGTGGTCACCGTCCACTTGCCGTCTTTCTTGCGGATCTCATACCTGTTGATGATTTTTACCACGGCCATCTAGTCTGTCTCATTCGCTGGTTCAAAGGTGCCATGATACCGGCAAATGCTCGCATTGGGGGATGATCGGCGTATGGTGAAGTAGTTTCTCGGCGTCTTTGAGCTAAGCTGATTTCGCTGCCTGAACGCACCAACGGAACTATCCGCCAGAATATTTCTCTATGATGGCATCGGTTAGCCAGTGCGGGGCATTGTAAGGTGCACGCCGCCTGATTAGACTGCGCCGAAACTCGTACAACACAGCCCTTTCAAGGACTTATATGATCAAGAAATGCTTGTTCCCAGCAGCCGGTTACGGTACTCGCTTCCTGCCAGCGACTAAAGCCATGCCCAAAGAAATGCTGCCGGTGGTAAACAAGCCACTGATCCAGTACGGCGTCGAAGAAGCACTGGACGCAGGCTTGACCGAAATCTCCATCGTGACCGGTCGTGGCAAGCGCGCTCTGGAAGACCACTTCGATATCAGCTACGAGCTGGAAAACCAGATCAAAGGCACTGACAAGGAAAAGTACCTGGTCGGTATCCGCAAGTTGCTCGACAACTGCTCGTTCTCCTACACGCGCCAGACTGAAATGAAGGGCCTGGGTCACGCGATCCTGACCGGTCGTCCGCTGATCGGCGACGAACCGTTCGCTGTGGTGCTGGCGGATGACTTGTGCGTAAACCTCGAAGGCGACGGCGTACTGACCCAGATGGTCAAGCTGTACAAACAGTACCGCTGCTCGATCATCGCGATCCAGGAAGTCGACCCGCAGGAAACCAACAAGTACGGCGTCATCGCTGGCGACCTGATCGGTGACGATCTGTACCGCGTACGCAACATGGTTGAAAAACCAGCGCCTGAAGATGCACCGTCGAACCTGGCAATCATCGGTCGTTACATCCTGACGCCGGACATCTTCGACCTGATCAAGCAAACCGAGCCAGGCAAGGGCGGCGAGATCCAGATCACCGACGCCCTGATGAAGCAGGCGCAGAACGGTTGCGTGATCGCCTACAAGTTCAAAGGCAAGCGTTTTGACTGCGGTGGCGCTGAAGGCTACATCGAAGCGACCAACTTCTGCTTCGAGAACTTCTACAAGACTGGCAAGGCTTACTAATAGCGCCTGACCCGACTTGTACTGAGAAAGCCACCTTCGGGTGGCTTTTTCATTTTCCGGCCCCATATTGTTTGCAGTGCTTGCCCAGCGGGCGTCTGCGGGTATGCTGATGGCCTGCCGAGGAGATAGAAATGGCCTACGATTTTGACCTTTATGTGATTGGTGCCGGTTCAGGCGGCGTGCGTGCGGCGCGATTTTCAGCCGGTTTTGGCGCAAAAGTCGCCGTGGCTGAAAGCCGCTACTTGGGTGGCACCTGTGTGAACGTCGGCTGCGTGCCGAAAAAACTGCTGGTCTACGGCGCACACTTCGCCGAAGACTTCGAGCAGTCTTCCGGTTTCGGCTGGACGCCTGGCGAGGCGAAGTTCGATTGGGCGACGTTGATCGCCAACAAGGACCGCGAGATCAATCGCCTGAACGGCATCTATCGCAACCTGCTGGTCAACAGCGGCGTGACCTTGCATGAGGGGCACGCCAAGATCGTCGACCCGCATACCGTCGAGATCAACGGCGAACGCCACACCGCCGAACACATCCTGATTGCTACCGGCGGCTGGCCGCAAATTCCGGAGATTCCGGGACACGAGCACGCAATCAGTTCCAATCAGGCGTTCTTCCTCAAGGAACTGCCAAAGCGCGTTCTGGTGGTGGGTGGCGGTTACATCGCGGTGGAATTCGCCGGGATCTTCCACGGCCTGGGTGCTGAGACCACGTTGTTGTATCGCGGCGATCTGTTCCTGCGCGGCTTCGATGGCGCGGTGCGCAAGCACTTGCAGGAAGAACTCACCAAGCGCGGCATGGACTTGCAGTTCAACGCGGACATCGAGCGCATCGAGAAGCAGGCCGACGGCAGCCTGAAAGCGACGCTCAAGGATGGTCGTGAACTGGAGGCTGATTGCGTGTTCTACGCCACGGGTCGACGTCCGATGCTGGACAACCTCGGGCTGGAGAACACCGGCGTCAAACTCGACAAGAAAGGTTTCGTCGAAGTGAATGAGCAGTATCAGACCGCCGAGCCGTCGATTCTGGCGTTGGGTGATGTGATCGGTCGCGTGCAACTGACTCCGGTGGCGCTGGCCGAAGGCATGGCTGTTGCGCGACGCTTGTTCAAGCCAGAGCAGTATCGCCCGGTGGATTACAAGATGATCCCGACGGCCGTGTTCAGCTTGCCGAACATCGGCACCGTCGGTCTGAGCGAAGAAGAAGCCCGGGAAGCCGGGCTCGATGTGGTGATCTATGAAAGCCGTTTCCGGCCGATGAAGCTGACCCTGACTGAATGTCAGGAACGCACGCTGATGAAGCTGGTGGTGGACGCCAAGACCGACAAGGTTCTGGGCTGCCACATGGTCGGCCCCGACGCCGGCGAGATCGTGCAGGGTCTGGCAATTGCCTTGAAGGCGGGTGCCACCAAGCGCGACTTCGACGAAACCATCGGCGTGCATCCAACGGCCGCCGAAGAGTTCGTCACCATGCGTACGCCGGTCGCGAGTTAATCGTCCTTCGCTGTGTCTGGCGCGGTCGCAACGACCGCCGCCAGACGCACGCTTTCATCCAGGCTGGCCTGGGTCTTCGCCAATTCGATTTCCAATGACTGATTGATCTGCGACTGCTCGTCGACGTTCTGCTTGAGCGCCTGACTTTCCAGCAGGGCAATGCGCAAGCGTTCCTGGAGGAGGGTGCGTTCACTGTCGACGCGGTTGGCTTGCTCCAGCAGTTGATCCTGCCGACTGTTGGCTTGCTTGAGTTGCTCCTGCAACAGGCTCAGCTCTCGCAGCGTTCCGCGGTTTTCGGTCAGCAAGCGTTCGTTGTCGCGGTGCAACTGCGTGATCTCATCCTGGCGGACGAGGGCGCTTTGCTGGGCCTGACGCAATTCCATCTGAATTTGTTGTACCTGGCCTTCGTGACGGCGCTGTTCCTGCTCGCGCTGTTCCTTGACGGCATTGCGATAGTGTTCAAGCGCATCGCGGGCGTGCAGGTGTTTTTCTTCGAGGGAGCGGATCTGCTCGTCCTTGTCTTTCAAACGTAACTCGAAATCGGACAGCGCCTGATTCAGCCCGGCGTTGCGGGTCTGCTCGGTCTGCAGCATCGAGCGGGTATTGCCCAGTGCTTCGGATTCGCGCTCCAGCGCCGCGCCTTGAATCTCATGCTCCTGTTCCAGCTTTTCCAGTGCCTGGCGAGTCTGCTGCAGCTGCGTTTCGAGCGCGTCACGCTGCTCTTCAAACTGCTCGCGCGCTTGGTCGATGGGTTCTTGCGCTTGCTCTTTCAGGCGTTGCGCTAGGCGCGAAACCAATCCTGCCAGCTCATCATCGATGGGTTCGGACGTCTCTTCAGCACGCTCCGGGCCGGCATCCAGCTCCTTTAGATAGCGATGAATTGTGGTTTTCGAGCCTGTATTGCCCATCTCGATCCGTACTGCGTCGATGCTTGGGTTTTCGCCACGGGCGAGGATCGCCAAACGTGCCGCTTGCACCACTGCTTTATTTACACCGCCACGAGCCATGAGTTCTCCTACGATTTCGTACTGTGGTACATGCCACTAAAGTACGCAGTGTACCACGCTGAAAATAAAGTTAAATGCTTGATTATTAACAAGCGGGATATACTGGTATTACCCAATGCCAGATGATTAAATTGCTTTTTGATCACTGAATCAGTACACCTGCGAGAAAACAGCCCATGACCGATCTGGATCGCTACCTGCAAGCCGCCACCCGCGACAACACTCGTCGTAGCTACCGGGCGGCAATCGAGCACTTCGAAGTCAGTTGGGGCGGGTTCCTGCCGGCGACCAGCGACAGCGTTGCGCGCTATCTCGTCGCGCATGCAGGCCTGTTGTCGATCAATACCCTGAAGCTGCGCCTCTCGGCATTGGCGCAATGGCACAACAGCCAGGGCTTTGCCGATCCGACCAAGGCGCCGGTGGTGCGTCAGGTGTTCAAGGGCATTCGCGCGTTGCACCCGGCGCAAGAGAAACAGGCCGAGCCGTTGCAGCTTCAACACTTGGAGCAAGTGGTGGCCTGGCTTGAGCAGGAAGCGCAAACCGCCCGTGCTGACGGTGATCAACCCGGGTTGCTAAGAGCGAGGCGCGACATGGCGCTGATCCTGCTGGGCTTCTGGCGTGGCTTTCGCAGTGATGAGCTGTGCCGCTTGCAGATCGAACACGTGAAAGCCATCGCTCAGTCGGGTATCACGCTCTATCTGCCGCGCAGCAAGAGCGATCGGGAAAACCTCGGCAAGACTTTCCAGACCCCGGCGTTGCAGCGTTTGTGCCCGGTGCAGGCCTACATCGACTGGATCACCGAAGCCGCGTTGGTCCGTGGGCCGGTGTTCCGTGGCATTGACCGTTGGGGCAACTTGAGCGAGGAGGGCTTGCACGCCAACAGCGTGATTCCATTACTGCGCCAGGCGCTGGAGCGTGCCGGCATCCCCGCCGAGCACTACACCAGCCACTCCTTGCGGCGCGGCTTTGCGACCTGGGCTCACCAGAGCGGTTGGGATTTGAAGTCGTTGATGAGTTACGTGGGCTGGAAGGATATGAAGTCCGCCATGCGCTATGTTGAGGCCAGCCCGTTTCTCGGGATGACGCCACTCGCGGAAAAATCCATTGGCGCTGCTCAGTAAGTTTTCTTCTATTAATACGTTCCGCTAATAGCGAAAACCAATGAGCAGCATGAGGTTTGCCAATGAGCCATCCGGCCATCGGATGGGTAGGATTCACCCCATCAACTTCTTAACCAAACTTTTCAACCCTGACGGAGAGTCACCGATGCCTATCATCAACAGCCAAGTTAAACCGTTCAAAGCTACCGCCTACAAAAATGGCGACTTCGTACAAGTGTCGGACGCTGACCTGAAAGGCAAGTGGTCTGTCGTGTTCTTCTACCCAGCTGACTTCACCTTCGTTTGCCCGACCGAACTGGAAGACCTGGCTGACAACTACTCCGCGTTCCAGAAACTGGGCGTCGAGATCTACAGCGTTTCTACTGACACCCACTTTGCTCACGCTGCCTGGCACAACACTTCGCCAGCTATCGGCAAAATCCAGTACACCATGATCGGCGACCCGACCCACGCCATCTCCCGCAACTTCGATGTGCTGATCGAAGAAGTTGGTCTGGCTGACCGCGGCACCTTCGTGATCAACCCAGAAGGCCAGATCAAAATCGTTGAACTGAACGACGGCGGTGTTGGCCGCGACGCTTCCGAGCTGCTGCGCAAAATCAAGGCTGCTCAGTACGTTGCTGCTCACCCAGGCGAAGTGTGCCCAGCCAAATGGAAAGAAGGCGAGGCCACTCTGGCTCCGTCCCTGGACCTGGTCGGCAAGATCTAAGTCTGTGACACACGCATCACCGGGGCGGGTTTCCGCACCTCAGTAAGCTGCAACCGCCCAATAAAAACGCCCGGGCGAGATTCGCTCGGGCGTTTTTTTTCGCCTGCTTTTCATGAAACTGCATAAAGGAAATCGCCCGTATGTTGGACGCCAATCTTAAAGCCCAGTTGAAATCGTACCTGGAACGGGTCACCCAACCGATCGAGATCGTTGCCTCCCTCGACGACGGTGCGAAATCCCAGGAAATGCACGAACTGCTGAAAGAAGTTGCCAGTCTTTCTACTCAAATTACCTTGCTCGATAACGGTGACGATGCACGTAAGCCATCGTTCTCGATCAACCGCCCGGGTGCCGATATCAGCCTGCGTTTTGCCGGCATCCCGATGGGCCACGAATTCACCTCGTTGGTGTTGGCCTTGCTGCAAGTCGGCGGCCACCCTTCGAAAGCCAGCGTTGAAGTGATCGAACAGATCCGCTCGCTCAAAGGCCAGTTCAGCTTCGAGACTTACTTCTCGCTGTCCTGCCAGAACTGCCCGGACGTGGTCCAGGCGCTGAACCTGATGGCCGTGCTCAACCCGAATATCCACCACGTCGCCATCGACGGTGCGTTGTTCCAGGCCGAAGTCGACGATCGCAAGATCATGGCGGTGCCAAGTATCTACCTGAACGGCGAAATCTTCGGTCAGGGCCGCATGGGCCTGGAAGAAATCCTCGCCAAGATCGACACCAGCGGTGCCGAGCTTCAGGCCGAGAAGATCAGCGCCAAAGAAGCCTTTGACGTGTTGATCGTCGGCGGTGGCCCGGCCGGTGCTTCGGCTGCGATCTACGCTGCCCGTAAAGGCATTCGTACCGGCGTGGCCGCTGAGCGTTTTGGTGGGCAGGTGCTGGACACCATGGCCATCGAGAACTTCATCTCCGTGCAGGAAACCGAAGGGCCGAAACTGGCCAGCGCCCTGGAAGAACACGTCAAACAATACGACGTCGACATCATGAACCTGCAACGCGCTACTGCGCTGATCCCGGCGAAGAATGTCGGCGAGTTGCATGAAGTTCGCTTCGAAAGCGGTGCCAGCCTGAAGACCAAGGCGCTGATCCTTGCCACCGGCGCCCGCTGGCGCGAAATGGGTGTGCCGGGCGAGCAGCAATACAAAGCCAAAGGCGTTTGCTTCTGCCCACACTGCGACGGCCCGCTGTTCAAGGGCAAACGTGTGGCGGTGATTGGCGGCGGTAACTCCGGCGTTGAAGCGGCCATCGACCTGGCCGGCATCGTCAGCCACGTCACGCTGCTGGAATTCGACAGCAAGCTGCGCGCCGACGCTGTGCTGCAACGCAAACTGTACAGCCTGCCGAACGTCAACGTCATCACCAGCGCGCTGACCAGCGAAGTGAAAGGTGACGGGGAGAAAGTGACCGGTCTGGTCTACAAGGATCGCGATTCGGGTGAGTTCAACACGGTCGAGCTGGAAGGGATCTTTGTGCAGATCGGTTTGCTGCCTAACACCGACTGGCTTAAAGGCACCGTCGAATTGTCGCCGCGTGGCGAGATCATCGTCGATGCTCGTGGTGAAACCTCATTGCCGGGCGTGTTCGCTGCCGGTGACGTGACCACCGTGCCGTACAAGCAGATCGTGATTGCAGTGGGCGAGGGTGCCAAGGCTTCCCTGAGCGCATTCGATCACCTGATCCGGACCTCGGCCCCGGCTTAAACGCCAGCGCTGAAAACACAAAACCCCATGAGTGATCATGGGGTTTTTTATGCCTAGTGCTGTCAGTTACATCGGCGCTGGCTGAATGATCTCAACCCAGTAAGCATCCGGGTCCTTGATAAACGCCAGGCTCTTCATCCGGCCATCGTTCAAACGCTTCTGGAAATCACAACCCAGTGCTTCAAAACGCTCGCATGCTGCACGAATGTCCGGCACTGAGATGCAGATATGACCGAAGCCACGCGGATCAGTGTTGCCGTTGTGGTAGGCGAAGTCCGCGTCGTTTTCGGTGCCGTGGTTGTGAGTCAGCTCCAGAATGCCCGGGATCGACTTCATCCACTCGGTACGAGCAGCGGCATCGGCCGGAATCTGTGCCTTGTCGACCAGCGCCAGGAAGTACAGACTGAATTCGGCTTCCGGGAAGTCGCGCTTTTCAACCAGCGAGAAACCGAGGATGCGCGTGTAGAAATCCAGCGACTTGGTGATGTCCTTGACCCGCAGCATGGTGTGGTTGAAGACGAACTTCTGAGTGGCGGTGTCAGGTTGGGCAGTCACGCCCGGGAAGGTGTTCAATTCGTGCAGGCTCATGGGCCCTCCGGAAAATAAGTGGGGCTGGCGAATGGTCGCAATGATACGCAAGCGTCCGGGCATCGCCAAACCAAAACGGCCAGCTATTGCCTGGCGGCCGAGTGAGGCTCAGACTTTGTGGTTCAATCTGTGAGTACCCCTCGTAATGATCCGACCGTTCAAATCGCTGTTCGTTTTCATGGGTTTGTTTGCACTGGCCACTGCGGCGCAAGCAGACACCCCGAGCATTGCCTGGCCAAGTGGCTGGGAGGTGGAGGCCGTAGCGCCCAATGACACCACGCCGCAGGTATCCCGCCAACGCGCGGTGAAAAACGATGCCGATGGCAACCAGGTATTGGTGATGGAGCTGACGATGACCCAAGTCGAAAGCGGCCATCAGGTGAATTTACAGGGCGTGTTGCTGGAGATGCGCAAGTCGGTGCAGAAGGACTTCTTCCAGGGCGGCTATCAAAGTGTCTGCAACAAGATTCACCCGGCCACGTTGAGTCAACTGCCAGCACTTGAAACCACTTGTACGGTTACCCAGAACGGTCGACACGTGCTGTCGCAAACATTGGTCGCTGCGGTGGAGGCGGACAAGGCCTATGTTCTTTCCTATGCCGGGCAAGCTGAGGTTTATAAGGCAAGTCAGGACGAAATACAGGCTGCCCGTAACAGCTTGAAACTGTAGATGAAGAATTGAGTCGGCGATCGATTGCGCCAAGCCCCGGCCTCTTTAGATACCCAAAGGGATTAAGCACAAAGTTAGCCGGAAAGTATTGAGTTCTTGCAGCGGCGACATCCCCGTTAGAAGCAATTTCCAACTTTATCGACGACTATCGTTGCATTTGTTAGATGTCATCCACAAAAAAAGCCCTGCATTAGCAGGGCTTTTTTTGTTGTTGCAAAGGGTTAGCCGCGCAACCAGGAATCAACGGTAGCTGCACCGTACTGTTCCTTCCAGGCTTTCAGGCCACGGTGGTTGCCGCCCTTGGTTTCAATCAGTTCACCTGTGTGCGGGTTGTGATAGACCTTGACCACACGGGCGCGACGGGTTTTAGGCGCGGCCTGTTGAAGCCCCGACTTTGACGGGTTTGGGTCGAGGATGGCGACGATGTCGCGCAGGCTCTTGCCGTAGGTTTTCATCAGCCCCTGGAGCTTTTCTTCGAATTCGATTTCTTTCTTGAGCCCGGCATCGTTCTTCAGGGACTCCAGCTGCTTGAGCTGTTCTTGAAGGGCCTTTTCAGCGGCACGAAATTCAGCGAGTCTGGACAATATCTTTACTCCAATAGTGTGTTTGGCTGATACCAACCGCAAACAAAGCTATAAGCCAAGAGCCTTGAAGCGACTCGGTGATAATGGCTCACCTGCCAATTTTGCACAGGTAAGAAAAATTGTAGTAGTTAATTGACCAAGAGTAAATCCTGTCTTTTTCTTCATGTAACAACAGCAGTGTTTTGATGCAATTTGGTGCAAGATTTCGTTATTTGCCAAGCCGGTTAATGGTGACTTAATGCATTAATGAAGTCGGCGCCGGGCATTGGCCGGCCAAACAGGTAGCCTTGCAGAAAGTTCACGTGGTGCGCCGTCAGGTAATCGCTTTGCGCCTCGGTTTCTACACCTTCGGCAACAATTCCCAAGTCCAGCTTGGCCGAGAGTTCGATAATGCTGTCCAGAATGTGCCCGGAAAGAGCATCGGCACCGATCATCGCAACGAAGCTCTGATCGATTTTCAGGAAATCCACATTGAACTGTCGCAGATAACCCAGGCTTGAATGGCCGGTACCAAAGTCATCGATCGCGATCATCACGCCCAACCCGTGAAGCTGCTCGAACAACTGGTGAGTGATGTCTGTCGGCTCGATGAGTTCACGCTCGGTCAGTTCCAGCACCAGGCTGATGCTGCCCGGCACGAAGGCCCCGAGGAATTCGCGGCAGTCTTGCACCAATGCCAGGTCCTGACAGTGGCTGGCTGTGATGTTGATGCCGATGTGAAACGGCTTGTCGAACGATGCCGACACCGGTGCCAGCAGGGCGCAGGTTTGCTGCATCAAGGCGCGGGTCATTGGTACGATCAGCCCCGAGTGTTCCGCAAACGGGATAAACAGATCCGGCCGCACCAGGCCTTCCTTGGGATGATTCCAGCGCATCAGCACCTCGGTGCCACTCCACTTTTTGGTATCGCCATGCACCACCGGCTGAAAATATGGAATGAACTCCCCAGCCTCCAGCGCCCGCTGCAGCTCAACGCTGGGCGACGAGGCACGTTTTTGCAGGACATGCCCAATCAAGCCCGACACCACGCCGAAAAAAATCAGCAGGCTGAACAGCGGCGGATACTCACTGCTCATATAGCGCCAGGTTTCGCCCTCGGGAAAACCGGCGGCTACGGTAAAGGCATACGGCCCGGAAACCCGCGTGCTTTGCGCCACCGGCAAGGCGGGCAGGGGGCCTTCATGGACTTTTCCGTCGGCGGATAACCAGTTATTGCCCACTTGCAGCAACAGCGAAGTCCGGCGCCCGATCAGGCGCAGCACGTTGCTCAGGTGATAACCGTCGAGCGTGGTTAGCGCGCCTTTTTTGTCATCACTGAGGCGATACACCAGTAGCGCGGTGTTGGGCGTCACCGGGTTGCCGTTCATTAACCACAGTTTGCCTTCGTGGTAATCGCCCGAGTTCACGGCTTCCTTGAAGTCACCGAACAGCGAACTGCAATAGAGGTTGTCGTCCCATACCAAATTGGTGGAGCGCACGAAGGGGCGCCGGGTGACTTGTTCGCGCAGGGCCAACTTCACGTCTTCGCAGGTTTTTCCTGCCAATGGCAGCAACTCGTGAGCAGCTTGCGCCGTGTTGTCGAGCATCAATTCGAATTGACGCAAGGCTTCTTCGGCGGTTTGCCGAGCACTCTGCTGCAGGGTGCGTTCGGCCTGCATATAGAGAATTACGCAACCCAGCACTACCGGGAGCAGGCCGCTGAGCAGTGTCACGATGATGCGAGTGCTGCGCTTGCGGCGGGATCTGACGGTTAACGGCATGGGCGCATCCTGTCGCGAAGGTATAGCGCTCTGAAATGCCGGACGGGCAACGGCGCGCGGCCAAAAAACAGTTGAGCCAGAAGGGAGGATAGATGGCCGATGAAACTTGTGCTGCTCATTGATGATTCATGTTTGTGGCCAATTCGATAAACGCCAGCGCGGCGGGTGAACACTGGCGCTTATCCAGTACGGCAAGGCCTACCGTGCGCTGCACGGCAGGCGCTAACGGTTTCTTCAGGTAACGCGGCGTAGCATCGTCAGGCAACGAGCCTTCAGCGACGATCGTGATCGCGTCGCCGCGACTGACCGTGTCCACGGTGCTGAGCAATTGCGAGCAGCGAAAGCGGATGTTCGGCGTCAATCGGGCGGCATTGAACAGGCGGCAAACCAGCTCCGAAGAGCCGGCCTCGGTCAGCACGAACGGGTCATGGCACAAATCGCTCAAACTCAGGCTGTCGCGCTTTGCCAAGGGATGATCGGCGGGCAGCAGCGCGACCATTTGGTCCTCCAGCAGCGCAAAGGTGTCGAAGCGTTCCTCGGGCAGCACTACAAAACCAATGTCGATGCGCCGCTCTTCCAGCCACTGAATCACCTGTCGATCCGGGCCTTCGTCTATATGCACTTCGATGCCGGGATGAGCCGCACGGTACTGCTTCAGGATCGTTGGCAGCAATTTTATCGATGATGTCGGACCGAACGAGCCGATGCGCAGTGTGCCGCGTTTCATCCCTCGAGCATCGGCGGCTTCCTGGCGCAAGGTGTTGGCCAGCCCGAGCATCGCCCGAGCGCGCAGCAACAGTTGCTGGCCGATGTCGCTGAGTTCGACCAACGACTGATGCCGGTGCAGCAACTCGACGCCCAACTCTTGTTCGAGTGACTTGAGGGCGTGAGAAACCGCCGATTGCGAGATCCCGAGGCGATTGGCCGCAGCCGTGAAGCCGCGCAGTTCAGCAACCAGCGAGAAGATTTCCAGTTGAGTCAGGGTCATGAGTGTTTACTCATTTTACGATGATCGAGCATTAGCCAGATGATACGGCATCTTTTCTTCTGGTGACTTATGAGTAGCTATGAGCAAAACCCGACAAAGCCGTCGGATGTGCCGGTTTACCTGAAGCTGGCAGCGGTGACCATGATCTGGGGCGGGACCTTTGTCGCCGGGCGCTTCCTGGGCGGCAGTCTCAGTCCGTTGTTTGCCGCCAGCCTGCGATTTTTGCTCGCCAGCATCGCGTTGTTGCTGTTTGTGTGGCTGGCCCAGGTGCAGCTGCTGCGACCAAGCCTGAGGCAATGGTTACAATTGGCATTGCTGGGATTTTTCGGCATCTTCTTCTACAACCTGTGCTTCTTTTACGGGCTGCATTACATCAACGCGTCACGGGCGTCGTTGATCGTGGCGTTGAATCCGGCGGTGATTGGCTTGGCGTCGTGGCTACTGTTCAAGGAACGCTTGGGCCGGGCGAAAGTGGCTGGAATTGTGATCTGTATCGCCGGGGCCAGTATCGTGATCGTCAGCCGAAATCCGCAATTGCTGGCGACCAATGCCGATGCGTGGATCGGCGATCTGCTGATTTTCGGCTGCGTCCTGAGTTGGGGCGTTTACTCGCTGTTTTCCAGGGAACTGAATCAAACATTGGGGCCGGTGCAGACGGTGACCTACTCGATTTTGTTGGGCACGGCGATGCTCTGGGCGACCAGTGCGCTGCGGGGCGAACTGAGTGTGGATACGCTTGTCAGCCTCGGCCCGCAACAATGGCTGAGCCTGATGTACCTCGGCGTGCTCGGCTCGGCGCTGGCCTATATTGGCTACTACGACGGCATCCGCAAGATCGGCGCGACCCGCTCGGGCGTGTTCATTGCCCTGAATCCGCTGACCGCCGTGATCCTCGGCGCGTTGCTGTTGGGCGAGCAACTGACATTGACCATGTGCCTGGGCGGCGGGCTGATTTTGACGGGGATTTACCTGTGCAACAAACCGCTTGCGCCGTCCACGAAAAAGGGGATTTGATACAGAAGGCGGACAAACCGTTTTACGCTGTGTAGAATCGGTTTACGCATACAATAATAAACGTCTTCTGGCAGCAGAAGCCTCGCCCGCAAGAGCCTTGGGTCGACAATGAAGAGTTTTGGGTTTCAATTGATCTACGGTGACTTCCTCGCCCGCAGCGTTCGGGGCATCTCCTGCGCGCCACCCGCCAGTCTCAGCATTGCTAGCAACTAACGATCCGTTAATTCAGCCGTTAATTTTAAAAGCAGATGATGAGGCGCCAACCATGGCAGATTTATACGAAAACCCAATGGGCCTGATGGGCTTTGAATTCATTGAGTTTGCATCGCCGACCCCGAACACCCTGGAGCCGATCTTCGAGATCATGGGCTTCAGCAAGGTCGCGACCCACCGCTCCAAAGACGTGCACCTGTATCGCCAGGGCCAGATCAACCTGATCCTCAACAACGAACCTCACAGCGTTGCTTCGTATTTCGCGGCCGAGCACGGTCCGTCGGTGTGCGGCATGGCGTTCCGCGTCAAGAATGCCCAGCAGGCGTTTGCCCGTGCCCTGGAACTCGGCGCCCAGCCGATTCATATCGAAACCGGCCCGATGGAACTGAACCTGCCGGCGATCAAAGGCATCGGCGGCGCGCCGCTGTACCTGATCGACCGTTTCGGCGAAGGCAGCTCGATCTACGACATCGACTTCGTGTTCATCGAAGGCGTGGACCGCAACCCGGAAGGGGCGGGCCTGAAGATCATCGATCACCTGACTCACAACGTGTATCGCGGTCGCATGGCCTACTGGGCCAACTTCTACGAGAAGCTGTTCAACTTCCGCGAAATCCGTTACTTCGACATCAAGGGCGAATACACCGGCCTGACCTCCAAGGCGATGACCGCGCCGGATGGCATGATCCGCATCCCGTTGAACGAAGAATCGTCCAAGGGCGCCGGGCAGATCGAAGAGTTCCTGATGCAGTTCAACGGCGAAGGCATCCAGCACGTTGCGTTCCTCAGCGACAACTTGATCGACACCTGGGATCGCCTGAAGAAAATCGGTATGCGCTTCATGACCGCGCCGCCAGAAACCTACTACGAAATGCTCGAAGGCCGTTTGCCGAACCACGGTGAGCCGGTCGATCAACTGCAAATGCGCGGGATCCTGCTGGACGGTTCGTCCGAGTCGGGCGACAAGCGTCTGTTGCTGCAGATCTTCTCGGAAACCCTGATGGGGCCAGTGTTCTTCGAATTCATCCAGCGTAAAGGCGATGATGGCTTCGGCGAAGGCAACTTCAAGGCGTTGTTCGAATCGATTGAGCGGGACCAGGTGCGTCGCGGTGTGCTCGCTACCGAGTAAGCCGCTAGCGTTGTAAAAAATGTGGGAGCGAGCTTGCTCGCGATAGCGTCTTCAGATTCAACACGGATGTTGGCTGACAGACCGCTATCGCGAGCAAGCTCGCTCCCACTTTGTTTTTTGGGCGCCTAAGGTCTGCGGTTGCGCATCATGTGTTTGAACCCTTCAAACACCAGAACCACCACTGCCAACCAGATCGGAATGTAGGTCAGCCATTCGCCAGGCTTGATGCTTTCCCCCAGCAGCAACGCCACGCCGAGCAACAGCACCGGTTCAACATAGCTCAACAACCCGAACAGGCTGAACGGCAACAGTCGGCTGGCAATGATGTAGACCACCAGCGCCGAAGCACTGATCAACCCCAGTACAGGGATCAGCAGCGACAGCCACGGGTATTGATCGAATACGCCGAAACCTTGTTCACCGCCCCAGACGAACCAGAACGCCACCGGCAGCATCAAGGTCATGTCCAGCCACAAACCGCCGAGGTTGTCGGTCTTCAGCCACTTGCGCAGCACGAAGTAGGTGGGATAACCGACCACCACCAGCAACGTCGCCCAAGAAAAACCGCCAACCTGGTACAGCTCGTTGAGCACGCCGAGGGAGGCAAAAAACACCGCGACTTTTTGCAGGTAGGACAAACGCTCGCCGTAGGCAATCCGCCCGGTCAGCACCATCGACAGTGGCAGCAGGAAATAGCCCAACGAGACGTCGAGGCTGTAGCCGTTGAGCGGCGCCCACATAAACAGCCAGAGTTGCAGGCCCAGCAGCGTCGCAGACACGATCAGGGCAGCGAGCAGTTTCGGTTTGCCGGTCAGGCGCTTGAGGATCTCGACCGAGCGCCGCCATTCGCCGGACACCACCATGAACACTGTCATGCAGGGCACGGTCAGCAACATCCGCCAGCCGAAGATTTCTACGCCGCTCAACGGGGTGAGCAACGAGGTGTAGTAATACATGACGGCAAACAGCACCGAGGCTGTGACCGATAAAGCGATACCTTTAGACAAACTGTCCTCGCGGGGTTGAACGTGAAACGGGGTGCGGAGGATACGTGGTTTTAGCGTAGAACATTGTCCGATTGATCAAGAACGAACATGGATTCTGCATTCAACACAAAACCCTGTGGGAGCGGGCTTGCTCGCGAAGGCGGCGGGTCAGTCAATATTGATGCCGGCTGATCCACCGCTTTCGCGAGCAAGCTTCGCTCCTACAGGATGTATGTCTTCAGGTATTGCGGGGTTTACGGCCGGACACGAAGTGGCTCACGTCATTGAATCCCGGTGTCGAGGAGTGCCCAGGCGTTACCAGCGAATCGATAAACGCCTCATCTTCTGCCGTGATCTTCACCGCTTGGGCCTTGGTGTATGCGTCCCATTGTTCCTCAGTGCGCGGCCCGACGATGGCCGAGGTCACGGCGCTGTTGTTCAACACCCAGGCGATGGCGAATTCGACGATGCCTACGTCACGCCCCTGGGTGTATTGCTGGATTTGCTGGGCAATGCGCAGCGATTCAACGCGCCATTCGGTTTCGAGGATGCGTTTGTCCTGACGCCCGGCGCGGCTGTTGGCGTCCGGCTTCACGTCCGGTGCGTATTTGCCGCTGAGCACGCCGCGGGCCAGTGGACTGTAAGGCACAACACCCAAGCCATAGGCGTGAGCCGCGGTAATCTGCTCGGTCTCAGCCTGGCGATTGACGATGTTGTACAGCGGTTGGCTGATCACCGGCCGATCGACGCCGAGTTTGTCGGCCACGCGGATCACTTCGGCGATGCGCCAGCCACGGTAGTTGGACAGGCCCCAGTAGCGGATCTTGCCTTGGCGAATCAGGTCGCCGATGGCCGAGATCGTCACTTCCAGCGGCGTGCTGTGGTCTTCGCGGTGCAGGTAATAGATGTCGACATAGTCGGTGCCCAGACGCGTCAGGCTGGCGTCGATGCCGTTGAACAGGTGCTTGCGGCTCAGGCCGCTGCGGTTCGGCACGCCGTCCACCGGGCCGAAACCGACCTTGGTGGCGAGTACCCATTCGTGACGGTTGCCGGCAATGGCTTCACCGACGATTTCTTCAGAGCGGCCGCCGGTATAGACGTCGGCGGTGTCGATGAAATTGATGCCCTGGTCCCAGGCCTTGTCGATGATCCGCAGGGAATCTTCGGTGCTGGTCTGTTCGCCGAACATCATGGTGCCCAGGGTCAGGGTGGACACCTGCAACCCCGAATGACCCAGTGTGCGGTAACTCATGACGAAATCCTCTGGTCGGTGGAAACCCCAACAAATAACAGATGCGTAACAGGGCGCAAAGTGAATTGTTGCGCCGTTTAAACGCAAAAGATCGCAGCCTCCGGC
Organism: Pseudomonas sp. TH15; assembly: GCF_016651105.1. Taxonomy (GTDB): domain Bacteria; phylum Pseudomonadota; class Gammaproteobacteria; order Pseudomonadales; family Pseudomonadaceae; genus Aquipseudomonas. The sequence goes on along the minus strand of NZ_JAEKEL010000001.1, from coordinate 4,336,161 downwards.
AGCGCCTACATTGAAATACGATCCTATGTAGGCGCTGCCGAAGGCTGCGATCTTTTGATCCTGCTCTTGCTATTAAGCCCGCAACGTCCGCGTCATCCGCAACGCCAACACACTCCCGCACACGATCACACCCGCCAACAGATACAACGCCGCATCCGTCGACCCGGTACTGTCCTTGACCCAACCAACAAGGTACGGGCTCAGGAAGCCCGCCATCTGCCCCATCGAGTTGATCAACGCCAAACCACCCGCCGCCGCGCCCGCGCTCAGCAGCGCTGTCGGCACCGGCCAGAACATTGGCAGGCCGGTGAGGGCGCCCATGGTCGCAATGGTCAAGCCGAGAATCGCAATCGCCGGCGTAGTGGCGAAGTTCACCGCGATCAACAAGCCCACTGCGCCCATCAGCATCGGCACCACCAGGTGCCAGCGACGCTCTTTGCGCAGGTCCGCCGACCGACCGACCAGCAACATAAACACTGCCGCCAGCAGGTACGGAATCGCGCTCAACCAGCCGATTACCAGGTTATCGCTGAAACCGAGGTTCTTGATGATCGACGGCAGCCAGAAGTTGATCGCGTAAACGCCGCTCTGGATGCAGAAGTAGATCAGACCGAACGCCCAGATCGCCGGGTTCTTGAACACCGCCGCCAACGAGTCCGTGGTGGTTTTCGGCTTGCTGGCCAAGTCTTCAGCGTGGTCGGCTTCCAGCACGGAACGCTCGTGCGGGGTCAGCCACTTGGCATTAGCGTAACTGTCACTGAGCAGGAAGTAGGCGAGGACGCCGAGGATTACCGTCGGAATGCCTTGCAGCAAAAACATCCACTGCCAGCCCGCCAAACCTGCGTGGCCGGCGCCGAAGTGGTTAAGAATCCAGCCAGAGAACGGGCTGCCAAGCAGGCCGGACACCGGGATCGCCGACATGAACAGCGCCATGATGCGGCCACGGCGGAAGGTCGGGAACCACTGCGAAAGATAGAGCACCACGCCCGGGAAGAACCCGGCTTCGGCCGCGCCGGTGAACAAGCGCAAGGTGTAGAACTCGGTCGGCGTGGTGACGAACAACAGGCAGGTCGACAGCGAGCCCCAGACGATCATCATCAGCGCAATCCAGCGCCGTGGGCCGAACCTGGTCAGCGCCAGGTTGCTCGGCACGCCGCATAGTACGTAGCCAATAAAGAAGATCCCGGCCCCGAGGCCGTACACGGTTTCGCTGAATTTCAGTGCGTCGAGCATCTGCAGTTTGGCAAATCCAACGTTCACCCGGTCGAGGTAGTTGAACAGGTAGCAGATGAAGATGAAGGGGATCAAACGCAGGGTAATGCGTTTGTAGACGGCGTTTTTATCGTCAGCGATGGCCTGGATAGCTGCGGCGCTCTGTGACATGGCGGCTCTCTCTTTATTATGATTTTTTGCGATGCAAAGGGTAACGTTGATCGCCCTGTGAGTCTCGGCCACCCTTCGGGTGATTGTCTTTGTGCCTGAGCACAGGGTTTGCCAACAAGGCCTGTGCGGGTGAACAACCCGTCCCACCACGTTTTCAAGGATTTGCCCAATGTTTGAACTCGATCACGACCTGGCCCAGGACATCGTAGACCGGGCGATGGCCATCCTGCCTTACAACGTCAACGTCATGGACAGTCAGGGGCTGATCCTCGGCAGCGGCGAGCCCGAGCGGATCAACACTCGCCACGAAGGTGCGCAACTGGTGCTGGCCAACGGGCGGGTGGTGGAGATCGACGCACAAACGGCGATTCACCTCAAAGGCGTACAACCGGGCATTAACCTGCCGCTGTTGCTCGATCAACGGCTGATCGGCGTGCTGGGCATTACCGGCGAACCGGAGCAACTACGCACTTACGCCGAACTGGTGCGCATGACCGCTGAAATGCTGGTGGGCCAGCGCAACCAACAGGCCGAGCAGCAATGGCGGCGTCAGCGCTGCGATGATTTGCTCGCGTTGCTGCTGACCGACGCCGGGGATTCGCCGCGCTTGGTCGACGAGGCGCAACAATTGGGGCTCAAGCCACAACTGACGCGGGTGCCGTATCTGTTTGAGTTGGGCATGGAGCACGGGCCGGGGCAGACCGTCGAAGCCCTTAGTGCCTGGTTGATCAGTCGTTACCCGGACAGTTGGTGCGTCAGTTCGGCCAAGTCGTCGCTGCTGTGGTGTCGGCCGGCGAATCAGGTGATTGAGCATGAACGCTTGCTGGAAAAACTCGATGGCCTGGGCTGGAACATTCTGCGTATCGCCGTGGGCGGGCAGGCCGATGGGTTGCCGGGTTTGCGCCGTTGCTATCGTCGGGTCGGGGATTTGTTGGCCTATGGGCGCGATGTGTTGCCGCGTTCACGGTTGTTGACGCTGAACCGTTATCGACTACCCGTGATGCTCTGGCGCCACCGCAACGACGATGCGCTGGACGAATTGCTCAAGCCGTTGCGCAAAGTCATCGCCAAGGACAACAACGGCCAACTGCTGGCGACATTGCGTTGCTGGTGCGACCACGACGGCCAGAGCCAGGCCTGTGCCGATGCGTTGGGCATCCATCGCAACAGTTTGCGTTATCGAATGGAGCGGATTGCCGAGCTGAGTGGGGTTGATCCATTGCGGCTGGATGGGATGTTGGCGCTTTACCTGGGTGTGCAACTGCTTCCGCAAACCGACTGAGAGATGTGGCGACTGGTAGGACGCCATCAATAATGACTTTGTATAAATGAACAATAAACGCCATACCCGCTTGTGCAGCGGACCGGCGTCATCGTTCCGGGCAACTGGCAGCATGGAGGCATTGGAACTGGAGAATTCTCATGAAAATCGTCATCGCCCCCGATTCGTTCAAGGACAGCCTGAGTGCCCAGGGCGTAGCCGATGCCATCGCGCTCGGGTTGGCCGAGGTCTGGCCGGATGCGCAATTGGTCAAATGCCCGATGGCCGACGGCGGGGAAGGGACGGTCGAGTCGATTCTGGCGGCGTGCGCCGGTGAATTGCGTCGCACCAATGTGCGCGGCCCGCTGGGCGCATCGGTCGAAGCGGCTTGGGGTTGGTTGCCACACAACCACACAGCGATCATCGAAATGGCTGAAGCGAGCGGCTTGCAACTGGTGCCACCGGGGCAGCGCGATGCCTGCATTAGCAGCACGTTCGGCACTGGTGAACTGATCCGCGCCGCGCTGGATGCCGGGGCGCAACGGGTGATCCTGGCGATTGGCGGCAGCGCCACCAATGACGGCGGCGCCGGGGCGATGCAAGCCTTGGGCGTGAAGTTGCTCGACGCGCAGGGCCAAATCCTCGCCCCCGGTGGCTTGGCACTGGCACAACTGGCCCGCATCGACTTGAGCGTTATCGATCCACGCCTGAACACAGTGCGCTTCGACATCGCCGCCGACGTCAACAATCCGCTGTGCGGTCCCCACGGCGCCTCGGCGATTTTCGGCCCGCAAAAAGGTGCGTCACCGCAGCAGGTCCAGCAACTGGACCAAGCCCTTGGGCACTTTGCCGATCTGTGCGCACAGGCACTCGATAAAGACGTACGCGACGAGCCGGGCAGCGGCGCGGCGGGTGGTCTGGGGTTTGCGGCCAAGGCGTTTCTCGGTGCGCAGTTTCAGGCTGGTGTAGAAGTGGTCGCCGAACTGGTGGGGCTGGCTGACGCCGTCAACGGTGCGGACCTGGTGATTACCGGCGAAGGCCGATTCGATGCGCAGACCTTGCGCGGCAAGACACCGTTTGGTGTGGCGCGGATTGCACGGCAGCAGGGTGTGCCGGTGATTGTCATTGCTGGAACGCTGGGTGAGGGTTATCAGGCATTGTACGAACACGGCATCGACGCTGCATTTGCATTGGTGAGCGGGCCAATGACACTGGAGCAGGCGTGTACCGAGGCGCCGCGGTTGTTGCGTGAACGCGCCACCGATATCGCCCGCGTCTGGCAACTCGCCGCCAAATCCTGACCTCCCCTGTAGGAGCTGCCGCAGGCTGCGATCTTTTGACTGTGCTTTTGTAAAGCAAGATCAAAAGATCGCAGCCTGCGTCAGCTCCTACAGGTAAAAGCAAAACTTGAGAGGCGGGGGCGTTTCATCGCTGTAACACATTGAAAAATATTTTCGCTTGACCCCAAACCTTCCTAAAGCCTGGCCGATATAGCTAACAGGCGCACAAAGACTCCTTCGAACAGTGACGCCGGGCTGAACCCGTTTACGGGCCAGTGATTACGGCAAGGACGCTCGCAGTTACCTCATTCGAGAGTCCTCCTATGTCTTTGCGTAACCTGAATATCGCCCCGCGTGCCTTTCTCAGTTTTGCTTTTATCGCCTTGTTGGTGATTTTGCTCGGCGTATTTGCCGCCAACCGCATGACGACCATTCGCCAGGCGTCTGTCGACATGCAGACCAACCAACTGCCTAGCGTCGGTTACCTGGGCGTCGTTACGGAAAACGTCCTGCGCTTGCGCATCCTCTCGTTCCGGATTCTGGTCAACCGCGATCCGGCGGGTTTGCAGGAAGCGCAGACCCGCATCGGTGTGTTGGTCGACAAGGTGCGCAGCGCGCAAGCCAGCTACGCCGCACTGCCTGCTGGCGGCGAAGAACTTGCGCAATACCGGGCGTTTGCCGCGACGCTCGACAGTTATCTGCAAGCGCAAAACCAGATGATGGAGTTGTCGCGACAGGACAAGGTCGATGAGATGCGTACGCTGATCAATACGCGGATCAAGGACGGCACTGACCAGATGGGCGAGCAGCTCAACAAACTGATCGCAATCAATGCTGCCGATGCGAAGAGCGCCTCCCAGGAAGCGGGTGAACATTACGACAGCGCCATCACCGGGATCATCATCGTTTCGGTGGTGGCTGCGCTGGCCACGGTTTTGCTGGCCCTGCTGCTGACGCGCAGCATTGTCACCCCGCTGAACCGCGCAGTCGCCGCCGCGCAAACCATTGCTGGCGGCAACTTGACCAAAACCATCGAAATCGATGGCAAGGATGAACCGTCCCGCCTGCTCGGCGCTTTGTCGGTCATGCAAGCCAACCTGCGCAAAACCATCGAGCAGATCGCCGGTTCCGCCACTCAGTTGGGTGCCGCCGCTGAAGAGCTCAGTGCAGTCACCGAAGAAGCCTCGCGCGGCCTGCAACAGCAGAACAACGAAATCGAACAGGCCGCCACTGCAGTCAATGAAATGACCGCCGCCGTCGAAGAAGTGGCACGCAACGCGGTGTCGACCTCCGAAGCCTCGAACCAGTCGACCCAGGCTGCCCGTGAAGGTCGCAACCGCGTGGTGGAAACCGTTGACGCGATCCAGACTATGACCCACGACGTGCAAAACACCTCGGTGATGATCGAAGGCCTGGCGGCTCAGGGTCGCGACATCGGCAAGGTACTGGACGTGATCCGCGCCATCGCCGAGCAAACCAACTTGCTGGCGCTCAACGCCGCAATCGAAGCGGCTCGTGCCGGTGAAGCCGGACGTGGTTTCGCGGTGGTGGCAGACGAAGTTCGGGCGCTGGCCCACCGCACCGCGCAATCGACCCAGGAAATCGAAAAAATGGTCGCCGGCATTCAGAACGGCACCGGTGAAGCAGTCTCCTCGATGCAGCAAAGCAATCAGCGCACCCACAGCACCCTGGAATTGGCCCGCGCCGCCGGGGTTGCGTTGGAGCAGATCACCCAATCGATCCATATGATCAACGAGCGCAACCTGGTCATCGCCAGTGCTTCGGAAGAACAGGCCCAGGTGTCCCGCGAAGTCGATCGCAACCTGGTCAACATTCGTGACCTGGCTATCCAGTCCGCCGCCGGTGCCAACCAGACCAGCACCGCGACGCATGAACTGTCGCGTTTGGCGGTGGATTTGAATGCGATGGTGGCGCGATTTGTAATTTGAGATAGGGTTGTGACTGGAACACGCGCGATAGGAGAAGTACATGCGCTATTCAGCCCTGACCCAACGCATCGCCGGTGACGGAGCGGCGGCCTGGCAGATTCATGATCGAGCGCTGGAGTTGCGCGAGCAGGGCGTTGATGTGCTGCTGCTGTCGGTGGGCGATCCGGATTTCGATACGCCCAAGCTTATTGTGCAGGCTGCGATCGACAGCCTGCTGGCCGGCGACACTCATTACTCCGACGTACGCGGCACCCGGGCGCTGCGTAACAGCATCGCCAGCCGGCATCGGAGACGCAGCGGTCAGGCGGTGGATGCCGGGCATGTGATCGTGTTGCCGGGTGCGCAATGCGCGGTGTATTCGGTAGCGCAATGCCTGCTCGATCCGGGCGATGAAGTGATCGTCGCCGAACCGATGTATGTCACTTACGAAGGTGTTTTCGGGGCCTGCGGGGCAAAAGTGGTTCCGGTGGCGGTGCGTCCGGAGAATGGTTTTCGGGTGGATCCGGCCGATGTCGCGGCGCTGATCACCCCCAAAACCCGGGTGATTCTGCTCAACAGCCCAAACAATCCGTCTGGTGCCAGCCTTCCATTGTTGATCTGGCAGGAACTGGCGGTGCTCTGCGTTCGTCACGACTTGTGGCTGATCAGCGATGAGGTCTATAGCGACTTGCTGTACGAAGGTGAGCACATCAGCCCGGCCAGTTTGCCCGGCATGGCCGAGCGCACCGCGACCATTAATAGCCTGTCAAAATCCCACGCCATGAGCGGTTGGCGGGTCGGTTGGGTGATCGGTCCAAAACCCTTGGCCGAACACTTGGTGCACCTGTCGTTGTGCATGCTGTTTGGGATTCCGGATTTTGTGCAGAACGCTGCGCAAGTTGCACTGGACGGGGACTTGCCGGAAGTGGCGCAAATGCGTGAAGAATATCGCCAGCGCCGGGACCTGGTGTGCGAGCGTTTGCAGGGTTGTCCGGGGTTGTATCCGATTCGTCCCGATGGCGGGATGTTCGTGATGGTCGATGTACGCCAGACGGGGCTGTGTGCCCAAGGGTTTGCCGAGCGGTTGCTGGAAGGGTATGGGGTGTCGGTGCTGGCGGGCGAGGCGTTCGGGCCGAGTGCGGCAGGGCATATTCGACTTGGGTTGGTGGTGGATCAGGTGAAACTGGCGGATGCGTGTCGGCGGATTGCGCTGTGTGCGGCGCAGCTTTTACAAGCGCGCAGTGCCTGATGGATCTGCATTGTCTGTTCCGGCCCAATCGCGAGCAAGCTTTGCTCCTACACAAAAGGCATGCGTCGCACCTGTAGGAGCAAAGCTTGCTCGCGAAGACGGCGGCGAAAACGCTACAAATCTCAGCCCCGCCAGACAGATGGATTCACCAGATTCGCCGGTTTCTCTCCCTTCAGCGCGGCCATCAGATTCTCCACTGCACAGCGCGCCATCGCCTCACGCGTTTCATGCGTCGCCGAGCCCATGTGCGGCGTCGCCACCACATTGTCGAGCTGCAACAACGGCGAGTCATGACTCAACGGTTCACGCTCGAACACATCCAGCCCCGCCGCGCGAATTTGCTTATTGCGCAAGGCATCGATCAGCGCCGCCTCATCTATTACCTTGCCCCGCGAGATATTGATGAAGATGCTTTCCGGGCGCATCAATGCAAACTGCTCGGCACCGATCAAACCTTCGGTCTGCGCCGTCAGCGGCAAGGTCAGGCAAATGAAATCGGCCTGTTTGAGCAAATCTTCGAGGCTGCGGTACTGCGCATCGAATCGCTCCTCGACTGCCGGTTTACGCGACTGGCTGTGATAGAGCACCGGCATGCCAAAGCCGAAATGACCACGCTGGGCCAGCGCTTCACCGATGCGGCCCATGCCGATGATGCCCAGCGTCTTGCCGTGCACATCGGTGCCAAACTGCGCTGGGCCGATGTTGCGGCTCCACTGGCCGGCGCGAACCAGGTTGGCCAGTTCTACTACGCGTCGGGCGGTGGCCAGGATCAGCGCGAAACCGGTGTCGGCCGTGGTTTCGGTCAGCACGTCGGGAGTGTTGGTCAGGACGACTTTGCGTCGAGTCAGGTAGTCGATGTCGTAGTTGTCGACGCCCACCGAAACGCTGGCAATCGCCTGCAGTTGCGGCGCGAGATCCAGCAACGCAGCATCGAGTTTCAGACTGGCACCGAGCAGACCGTGGGCGCGGGGCAGGGCGTCGCGCAGTTGCATGAGGCCGTCAGCGTCGAGGCTTTCGATCAGTGTTACCTCGCACTGTTCTTGCAGGCGCGCCATCAGCGCTGGCGAGAGTTTCTTGTACAACACGACGTGTTTTTTCATGGCAAAAGTCTCTTCAGGAATGGGCCGGTACGCGGCGCGCAGTCACGGCTTTGGCCACGACCCGGTCACTGGCGCCGGGCTTGAGGAAAATCGTCAGCACCACCGAGAGCATCAACGCGCCGCTCATCAACAGATACGACGCGCCGGGCGAACCGGTGGTGCTGTTCAAGTAGCCGACCAGATAAGAACCGCCAAACGAGCCAAGTGCGCCCATGCTATTGATCAGCGCCATGGCGCCACCGGCAACGTTGGCCGGCAGGATCTCCGGGACGATCGCAAAAAACGGCCCGTAAGGTGCGTACATGCAGGCGCCGGCGATCACCAGCAAGGTGTAGGACCACCAGAAGTGTTCAGCGCCCAACGCATAAGAACCGTAGAACGCAATCGAGGCGATGAGCAGCGGCGGCCACACAAAGCGTTTGCGCTTCTGCAATTTGTCCGAGCCCCAGGACACCGCAAGCATGCCGATCACCGCTGCCAGGTACGGCAGCGCCGAGAGCCAGCCGGCTTCGACCATGTCCATCTGCAAACCAGCCTTGAGGATCGACGGCAGCCACAGCACAAAACCGTAGACGCCAATGCTCCAGCAGAAAAACTGCAAGGCCAGCACGATCACTTTCGGCGAGCGGAAGGCTTCGGCGTAGTTCTTCACGGCTTTGATGCCAACCTGTTCGGCGGCCAAGGCGCTTTCCAGGTCTTGTTTTTCCTGGTCGCTGAGCCACTTGGCCTGGGCTGGACGCTCATCGGCCAGACGCCACCAGATAAACGCCCAGATCACCGCCGGCAGACCCTCGACGATGAACATCCAGCGCCAACTGAAATGCTGCACCAGATAGCCCGACACCACCGACATCCAGAGCATGGTCACCGGGTTGCCGAGGATCAGAAAGGTGTTGGCCCGGGAGCGTTCGGCACGGGTGAACCAGTGGCACAAGTACACCAGCATCGCCGGCATTACCGCCGCTTCGACCACGCCGAGCATGAAGCGAATGACGATCAGCCAATAGGCGTTGGAGACGATCCCGGTCAGGGTGGCCAAGCCGCCCCAGAGGATCAGGCTGACGAAAATCAGCTTCTTGACGCTGTGCTTCTGGGCATAGATCGCGCCGGGCACCTGGAAGAAAAAATAGCCGAGGAAGAACAGCGCACCGAGCATCGATGACAGACCCGGTGTGATCATCAGGTCGGCGGCCATCCCGGAGGCGGCGGCGAACCCGTAGTTCGCGCGGTCGAGGTACGCCAGGCTGTAGGTGATGAATACGATGGGCATGATGTACCACCAGCGGCGGGCGGCGAGTGTTGCAGTTTTCATGATGGTGCTCCTGAGCTTGTTGTTTTTGTCGCAGCAGGTAACGGTTTAAACTGTATTGCGAGTCAAAGGACGCCTTCGCGAGCAAGCTCTGCTCCTACAAAGGCGAGCGCACGGCTTACCCTTGCAGGAGCAAAGCTTGCTCGCGATTAGCAGTTTCGAATTCAACGGGTAACTCACGGCGGGTCGGCAATCCCTCCATATCCCCCCGACTCTGCACTGCACGACTACCAATCCAGTTGGCGCGCTTCACGGCGTCGGCAAAACTGTGGTTTTCCAGCAGAGCGCTGATCATCCCTACGGCAAAGCCATCGCCAGCCCCGACAGTATCGACAACCGTTTGCACCGGTACGCCAGCCACAAAACCCTGATCCAGATGTGTGCGGTAATAAGCGCCGTGCGGCCCGAGTTTGATCGCCACGGCTTCGGCACCTTGGTCGAGGTAAAACGCCGCAATGTCCGCCGGGTCTTCAAACCCGGTCAGCAAACGACCCTCGCTCAAACCCGGCAGCACCCAATGGGCGAGGGCGGCGAGGCGGTTGATCTCGGTAATCATCTGTTGCTCGCTGGCCCACAGGCTCGGGCGCAGGTTCGGGTCGAAAGACACGCTGCGACCGGCCGCGCGCATGCGGGTCATTAATTCGAAGGACATTTCCCGAGCGCTGGCCGACAGTGCCGGCGGAATGCCGGTGGCGTGCAAGTGCCGGGCGTTGAGCAGTTGCGTGGTAATCGACTGCACCGACAAATGGCTGGCTGCCGAACCACGGCGGAAATATTCGACCACCGGGTCGCTGCCATCATCGGTACGCGACTTGAGCTGAAACCCGGTGGGGTGCGCCGGGTCGATAGCGACATGGCGGCAATCCAGGCCTTCTTTCTCCAGCGTATCGATCACAAAGCGACCCAGGGAATCAGCGCCGACCCGGCTCAGCCAGGTAACGTTGAACCCCAGTCGCGACAAGCCGATGGCGACGTTGCTGTCGGCCCCGGCAATGCGTTTATGAAAATGGCCAACCTCGGCCAGGTCGCCGTTCTGCTCGGCGACGAACATCGCCATGGTTTCGCCGAACGACAGAATATCGATCTCAGACATGCGTGCTCTCCAACCGTGATTGACCGAGGCGGGCGAGGGTGGCGACATGCTCGGTGGTCAGTTGCACCAGGTCATCGCCTTGCAGCGGATATTCCGCCGCCCGCATTACGCCTTGGGCCATATGCCGCAGCAGTTGTTCCCATAAATGCAGGTCGGCGGCGCCGGGCGGTATCGCCACCAATTTACCGTCGGCCCGGCGGACCACCGCTTTGCAATGCACGTAACCGACATGCCGACCGAGCAACCGCGCGGCGCTGGCGGCGGACTGGTCCTGCCATTGCCAGTTGCCGATGTCGAAGGTCATTTTGATCGGCAGGTTGTGCTGCTCGACTTCATTGAAGAAACGCTGGAACGGTTCGATGCGGCCGCCGTGCAAGGTCTGGTCGTTTTCGACCAGCAGTTGCACCGGGCTCTGGCTCAGCTGCCGCGCCAACGCCTGGAGATCGTTGTTGTCGGTGAAGTAGCCGAGGGAGACTTTCAGCCATTTGGCGCCGAATGTTTGGGCCCGTTGCAGGGTTATGGCCAGCTCGGGATTGGGTTTCGATTGACCGGCGAGCCACAGCTCAATGGGCGAGGAGTAGACGCTTTCCAGGCCTTGGGCCTGGGTGGCGTCGGCCAGTTGCGTCGGGTCTTCAACCGTCAACAACTCTTCGCGCCATTCGATGCGCGTGGCGCCGGCGGCGGCCAATACGTCGACAAAACTGCCTTGACCGAGTTGACGGACCAGGTCGGCGCCGTAGCTCGACAGGCTGATGGAAACGGGTGGTTTATTCATTGTTATCTACCTCTGAAACCGGTTTCATTTTTGTTCAAAAAAATATGGGATGTTTCCGCGGTGTTTTTTCGTGCCTCATCGCTGGCTTGCCAGCTCTCACCGGTTGAGGGGTGTACAACACTTTTGTGTATGACCCGCAAACGGTGGGAGCTGGCTTGCCAGCGATAGCGTCAGTTCAACCACCACCGCCTCCAAGGGTCGACCCACGTACCACCAACCGCGCCGCAAAATCCACCGTCCGCACCGGCCCGATATCCCCGCGCAACCGTTTGAGCAAACACTCAAACGCACTCGCACCAATCTCCGCCGTCGGCTGGGCGAGGGCGGTAATCCCGCTGCCTACCAACGGATACCAATCCAGATCATCGAGGGCGATCAGTCCGACATCCTCAAACAGATTGCACCCCAGTTCCCGCAACGAATGAGTGCTGGCCAACGCCGCAATCCCGTTGGCACAGAACAGCGCTTTCGGCCCCGGGCCGGGTGCATCGAGGAAGGTTTTCAAACGTGAAGTCAGGTCGCTGCCGGTCTCAACCACAGTCCCTTGTAGCGCAGGGCGTTGCTGAATCTGTGCCTTGAAGCTGCTTACCCGCTCGATCCGCGAACTGGTCCCGTCAAACGGTTCAGTCACCAGCAACACATCGCGGTAACCGCGCTCTTCAAGGTGGGCGAGGGCCAGTTCAACGGCGGCCGGGTTATCCAGACCGACCAAATCACTCTCGAGCTGCTCAACCTTGCGATCCACCAGCACCAGCGGCATTTCCCGATGCAGTTCGCGCAGCTCATCACGGTGATGGCCCAGGGTGTTCACGATCAAGCCTTCGATGTTGTACGAGCGCAGCAACGCCAAGTGCTGACGCTCCTGCTCGTCATCGCGATCGGTGTTGCACACCACCAAGCTGTAGCCGTGCTGGCGGCAAGCGGTTTCCACGCCATGCATCACGGCAATCGAATAAGGGTTACGGATATCGGCCACCAGCATGCCAATCAGGCGAGTTCGCCCGCGTTTAAGGCCACGGGCCATTTGGTTGGGGCGATAGCCCAACTCGCTGATGGCTTGCTCGATGCGCAAGGCAGTGGCATCGGAGAGCAGCGCGCGGTCGTCGCCGATAAAGCGCGACACGCTGGCCTTGGACACGCCCGCGTGTTCGGCGACATCGAGCATGGTGACGCGGCTGCGCTGGGCGGCGGAGAAATCGTTCATGGCATTGGTTTTCTTGTTGTTGGAATTCGCATCGGGTTTCGCTGAAACCGGTTTCAGGAGACACCAAACGCCTCACTTTCGTCAAGGCGCGTTTGTCCGCGCGAGCAGGAGAATTTTTTGTATCCCGACGAGCGGTAGTCGTACCTGTCAGATCTGACAGTAGGCATGAGCAGTGGCTAAGCGCCTAATCCGTCTAGGAACAGCGAGAAACCTAGCCCCGGTTTCTGAATCACGAGCGTAAATCCAATGGCCGAAAAAAGTTGGCGAATTCAGGCATAGGCTTATATGCGTTACCGCTAACAGTTGAAGGTATTGATGACGCTGATATTGAGGGACGCGTACCGCTGAATATTCTGCGTGATGGCACTCGCATTGCTATTCCGTACTGGCCAAGCCCGTTCATGAATGATGAACTTTGGATATCGCTTCTTCAAAACGGCAAAGAAACACGTCTATACGAGGCGTTTATTAGTCCGCCACAACGTCCTGTGCTGTATTTCAATTTGACACCTGAGCACTTGGCAACTGATGGAATTGCCTTTCTGTACTACCAGATCTGGAAGGCGGCGGGAGGGAACGATGATTCCTCACCGCAAAAAACACTGACAATCGATCACACGCGACCTGTAGTCCTGACGGATGCAACATTTCCGCATGCCACGTTATGGGGATATTTAAACAACAAAACAATTCCCCCGCTGACATCCGGAGCGACCGTTGCAATTCCTGCTTCAAAAGAGATGGCAAAAGCCGGCGATGTTGCCAAAGTTTATTGGCAAGGCTATGCCAGTTTCAACGGAAGCGGTCCTCCGGTTGCTGGTACATATTTTGAGTCGGAAAAAATATTGCAGCAGCAGGATGTCGATCGTGGCTATAGAGCGGTTGTTCCATTTGATCCATATGTAAGGTTGCTTGTTGATAATGATTCGGCACTCGTCCGTTGGCAGTTGTTTAGAGGCGCCAGATTACTTGGCGAGTCGAAAGAAAATTTGGTGAAAGTAGACAGAGTAACACCTGGCGAAAGCGGCCCTTTTGGCCTGAGTACACAAGGAGAGATGAAAATGGCACTGCAGACGATACCTAAGAAACAAAGGGATCTATCTATTGGCGTTAGTGGCATTGGCGTTAGTGGTATTGGCGTTAGTGACGCTGGCCCTTTGTCGGCGATCACGATAGATACACTGGCTGAAGGCTTCATCGCAAAAAGTGTTTGGGATAGCGGGTCGCTGACGTTCTTCTTTGAGCGAACGCCTGATGAGCTTAATGGTGATGATTTTGATTTCTCGTCCGGTGTAAAAGGTGAAGCTTTAGTCGACTATGGGAGAACGTTTGCCTTGGGTCCAATTGCTGGTAGACCACCGACCCGTATTGCATTCACTGTACCCTCAAGTCTGTTTCCAGAACAACCTACCCCTTTGGCTCCGACGATTTATACGGCGCAGATCAAACTTTATAAAGGCGGTGGCGGTAACGAGGAGGCTTCGAATATCGTAGAGTTTGTAATCGACCAGACTGCACCATTCAATCTAAAAAACCCTCGACGGGATGTAAGGCCGAATCCAGCGCCTGTTTTTGTCAATAGACCAGCAGACGCGCAAGTGACGGTCAACGAAGCCTGGAGAGCACTGCCCGCTAACGCAAATGTGAATATCACGATGAACGTTGGTTATGCCCTGCGCCGTCTGGATGATCATCTGCGTGTCTGGCTAGTGTCTGGCACCCAAAGAATTCAGGTCTGGGACGCTCCCGTCCCTGCCACCGGTGCAATTTCGTTCGCCAATACAGTATTCAGTCAACTACCGAACGGGCGCGTCAATGTTGAATTTGACTGGAGAGACTTGCCAGGTAATCAAAGCCTGATGTCCGTACCCACCGCATTTTTAACCCTGGCACTCGCACAGAGACCGCTGCTCAACAAAGCGCCTCTTGTGCCAAAAACCGATCCCAACTACAGCACCGCAATTTTTCTGGACGATTTTGCCGCAGGCATTTCCGCGATTGTTCAAAATGCGTTTATCGAACACGCGGAGGTGGGCGACCAAATCCACGTGACTATCGAGGATTCGGGGGACGTGACCAACTTTGTCGATCTCCCTCCACAGCCTTGGGCTAATGCGGATCTGACGTTTCCTCTTTTGTACGCAGATCTTGCGAGAGTATTCGCTGATGCCACCGAGCCAAAAAATGTCACGATCAGATCTACAATTACCCGAGCGGGATTGACCCCCGAAGTTCAATCACCAGACGCTATTTTCACATTGGCACTAGACTATGCCGGCCCAACGAATCCAGATCTTCCAGATTTGGTAAACCGGGCAATGCAGCTCCCTGTTGTCACTGGCGCTTCTAAAACACCGAACAGTTTATTGCCCGGGGATCGCAATCAACCTGGTACCTTCGAGGTGGTGTTTGGGCTAACGGATCCGGAAATTACGCCGGAGCAGACAGCAAAATGCTACATAAACAACATTTTGATTGCCGAGTATGTTCCATTTACAAATGAGAATAAGTTCACAGTCAATTTTCCGGCAAGTGTGAGTGCCGCCCTGCCTACCCCGCAAACTAACGCGCATTGGACGATTCAAAAGTCTGGCTCGAACAAAAACGTTATGTCGTCCCTGCCGCAAATCGTCCTGGTGGGTGGCGTACCCATTCCCCTGCCTTTGCCGACAATTAGAATCCGTAACCCTGCCAACCGTGATTTCATCGAGTGCTTCGGGATGATCAGCCCCACCAGTGGTTATATTCTGGGGTTGCAAATTCCCAAAGACCGGCTCCTGCCGCCGGGTAAAACCATCACAGCGCATTTTGCTGCCTACCGCGACTTGGCGGGCACTCAGTTAATTACTGGTACAGAGAGCTCGCAGGATTACGTTATCAAGACAGCCGACTTGCCAGATGTTGCGCCAGTTGGCAGTCCAGCGGTTTTCAAAACGGCGCAACCGGCACGAGGTGCAATTGCCTTTGGGAAGTACTGGTATACAACCGATATTAATGGTCAGCAGACCTCCGCACCTGTCATTAAACCGTTGGATACTATTAGTAATAGTTTCAATTACTGTGATCTGGCAGTCGCGCCTGTCACGGCTCCTTGATTGAACTGATTGGCCTGACTATCGCGGGGAGATTGAAGATCTCCTTCGCGATCTTGTTAACGATGAGAAAAGATTTTATATGAGGGTGATTACGTAAGTTGGAGATAATTCGCCACGCTTAAAGGACTTTTCCTACATAAGATTTTTGTTTTTCTGATTAGTCTGCCGGTCGTTTCTGGGTCGGGTTCTTCACTCGGCTAGAAAACAGTATCGGTAATTTTGTAGGTCTGAGGAGTTTCCCATGCGTTTGTTTTCGAGTCTAAAAAACCCGAACGCTATAAAAAAAACACTGATCGCGAGCACACTTGCGAGCGCGCTTGTGACCGTGCCAGAGGCCTACAGCCGAACACTCCTGCCGGGTGAAAGCGAAGTAGTCACTAATCCTCCCGCACCCGAGGCATGGGTGGTGTCTCAAGGTGGAACGCTGACGATCAACAACGCGATAGCGCTGACCATCAATTCTCAGACTGCCAATGTCGTCTTCAACGGTGGCCAGAGCCAACGTATCAGCGCGGACACTTCGGTGCTGACCATGTCTGGAGCTGACGTCAATAGCGTGACCGGTAGAGGGGCCATCCAGTTGATCGATAGCTCAGCCACCATTGACCGCTCCACCATCACCAGCACCAACAGTTTCGGCCTTCTACTGGGGCGCAATATCAACACGCCGGCGTCATCGACTGCGACAGTGAAAGGTGGCAGTGTGATTTCTGGCGCTGCGGGAGGCGCGAACACAGTAGGTTTTGCGGTATTGAACATCGAAAATTCGACCATCCAAGGCACCGGTGCAACCAGCTACGGTGTGCAGCTCGGTGGTGCAACGCTGTCGGCTAAGGGCAGCACCCTTTCCGGGGTAAAGGATGGCCTGCAAGTGGTAACCGACACCACAGGTATCAACGCCAGCACTGTAACGCTCAGCGATTCGGGAGTGACCGGTGGTACAGGGGCGGCGATTTTGCTGGGCTCTTCTGGCACTGCCGGTACGGTTGCAACCATCAATGTTCTGGGCAACTCCCGATTGATCGGTGGCAACGGCAATCTTCTGCAAGCCACCAACCGTTCCACTGCCAATCTCACTGTTGATGCAAGCCAGTTGAGCGGCAATGTCGTTGCGGATACCGGCAGCTCAATCTCGCTACGGATGCAGAATGGCGCCGCGCTGGCAGGTGATTTGCAAAACGTGACACAGGTTGATCTGGACTCGCGCAGCACCCTGAATGGCAATGTCCGTTCAGTTGCAGGCACGGCGGCCACGGTCAACCTGAACAACAGCGCCGTTCTCAATGGCAACGTTGCAAACGTAGCCAACCTGTCGCTGAGCAATGGCAGTCAGATGACTGGCAATGTGCTGACGGACACCCATGGCGGTGTAGCGCTGGACACCCGTTCGGCAATCAATGGCAATGTCGAAAACGTCTCGAGCCTTGCATTGAACAACGGCAGCAGTCTTACGGGCGATATCATCACGGCTGCCAGCGGCAGTGTGCTGCTTGATAATGCCTCTGTGCTGACCGGGCAGATCAACAATTCGGCCAGCCTGACGATCAACAATTCAGCGCAGTGGGTGATGACCGGCGACAACACTGTGCAACGTCTTGCCCTCGATAGCGGCGTTGTTCGCATGGGCACGGCCGAGCAGTTCCAGCAACTGAATGTGGGCGACCTCTCCGGTCGCGGTACGTTTTTGATGGGCACGGATTTGGGCGATGGAAATACCGATTTCCTCAATGTCACCGGCAACGCGAGCGGGCAACATCAACTGCAAATCGCCGCGACCGGCACGACGCCCGTCACTGCCGAAGCCGTGAAGGTCGGCAATATCGCAGCTGGCGATGCGAGTTTTTCGCTGGGAGGACGTGAAACCGTGGATGCCGGCGCGTTCGTCTATCGATTGACCAGGGAAGGTCAGGGTTTGTATCTGAACCCGGACAAGGAAACCGTCAGTACTTCCAGCAATACCGCACTGGCGTTGGCCGGCAGCGCCCGCAGCGTACTCAACGCCGAGGCTGCGATGCTCACTGACCAGATCGGCGATCGCAGTATGAGCGTTCGCCCTGAAGCTTCGCTGCGGGCGATGGATGACAGTTCGGTCAAGTTGAGTCACAGCGTCTGGGTGCGCAGTTATGGTAACCAGTACAACGTCGCCAATGCTTTTGGCGATGGTTACACACAGAACCAGACGGGCATCACAGGCGGGGCCGACACACTCGTCGAGCTTGGCGGGCGACCTTGGGTCGTGGGTGGGTTCCTCGGGATGAGTCGTACCAACATTGATCTGAAGTATGGTTCCGAGGCCACTGTCGATAGTCTGAATGCGGGTGTCTACGGCAGCACTTTTGATGTTGCCAGCGGTGTATTCGTCAATGTCATGGCCAAGGTCAACCAGTTCGATAACAAAGCCAAGGTGACCATGAGCGATGGCTCTCGCGCCAAGGGCGATTACAAGGCGCTGGGCGCAAGCGGTTCGATGGCGGTCGGCAAGCATATTGAGCTTGGCAATGCCTATTTCGTCGAGCCGCAGGTTCAGCTATCGACCGGCGTTGTCCAAAGCGATGAGTACCGTCTTGATAATGGCTTGCAGGTCAAAGCCGATACCCTGCGCTCGTTCCAGGGCAAAGTGGGGGTTCGTGGTGGCCGGGTGATCACGCTTGATAACGGCAGCCTGCTTGAGCCCAGTGTGTCGACGGCTTTCAATCATGAATTCGTCAAGACCAACGAAGTCAAAATCAACGACAACAGCTTCGATGATGACCGTGCGAGCAGCTCCCTGGAGTATGGCGCTGGTCTGAAGTGGATGCCGGCGCAACGCAATTGGCAGGTTTCCGGTCAGGTTGGCGGCAGCAAGGGCAACACCGTCAGCCAGGACTGGAGCGGCAGCTTGAGAGTCAGTTACTTCTTCTGATGCGCTGAAACAACAAACGCCCCGTGCAAAGCTGCCGGGGCGTTTTTTCGTGCGCTCACCCGAACAGTCCCGCCGCGATGTTGATCGAAAACCCGAGAATCGCCGTGTTGAACACAAAACCGATCAGCGATTGCGCCAACACAATCTTGCGCATGGTTCGGGTGGCCACGCCCACATCCGCCGTCTGCACCGCGACGCCGATGGTGAACGAGAAGTACAGAAAGTCCCAGTAGTTGGGAGTGGTCAGGCCCTCGGCAAAACGCAGTGCCGGCTCCTTGCCGTCCCAGGTGTAGAACAGGCGGGCGTAGTGCACGCTGAAAATCACCCCGATCAGCAACCATGAACCAATGACCGTCGCCGCGGTAAAGGCGTAATGCAGCAGCTTGCGCGATGTTTCCAGGTCTTTGCTGCCGGCCAGTTCGAAGGTGATGGTCGCCAGGCTGGCAATCGCCGCAATGCTCACCATGAACAGCACCAGCCCGGCGTTTTCGTCTTCGATCTCCGCAAGGCGTTTGACGTCCGGTGCCTTGGCACGCGTGGCGAGCCAGACCATCAATACGAGGTAAGTCCAGACCCCGGCGTTCCAGCCGATGAGGATTTTGCTGATGATCGAATCGGCCGGGACAAGCAGGCCGGTGGCGAGTCCGAACAGCGCGGCGGCGGACAGGCGAGGGTGGGTACGGGCGAGAAAGCGCATGGGGACTCGATGGGCGAAGGTGGTTCAGACACCTTAGCTTAGCGATGGCGGATATGACCACAACGCTGGGTGATTGCAATAAACCTGTGGGAGCGAGCCTGCTCGCGAATGCGTCGGATCAGCCAACATTGATGTCGAATCTGAAGACGTCCTCGCGAGCAGGCTCGCTCCCGCATTGGGGCTAGTGGCGTTTAGTCAATCGTTGTACGAGCTTCATGACGACGACGAAGAAGACCGGCACGAAGATCACCGCCAATGTAGCGGTAATCATCCCGCCGATCACTCCGGTGCCAATCGCTTGCTGGCTCGCGGAACTGGCCCCGGTGGCAATTGCCAGCGGCACCACGCCGAGGATGAACGCCAGTGAGGTCATCACAATCGGCCGCAACCGCAACCGCGCGGCTTGCAGCGTGGCGTCGATCAGGTCGTGGCCTTCGTCGTACAGGCTCTTGGCGAATTCGATGATCAGGATCGCGTTCTTCGCCGACAGGCCGATGATGGTAATCAGCCCGACCTTGAAGAACACATCGTTCGGCATCCCGCGCAACGTCACCGCCAGTACCGCACCGAGCACGCCGAGCGGCACCACCAGCAACACCGACGTCGGAATCGACCAGCTCTCATACAGCGCCGCCAGGCACAGGAACACGATCAGCAGCGACAAACCGAGCAGAATCGGCGCCTGACTGCCGGACAGACGTTCCTGCAACGACAGGCCGGTCCATTCCTGGCCCAACCCCGCCGGGCCTTGCGCCACCAGCCGTTCGATTTCCGCCATGGCTTCACCGGTGCTGTGGCCGGGTGCCGGCTCACCGGAAATACTGATGGCCGGGTAACCGTTGTAACGGGTCAGTTGCGCCGGGCCCTGTGTCCATTTGGCCTGGACGAAAGCCGACAGCGGCACCATTTTGCCGTCGTTGTTGCGCACGTGAATCTTCAGCAGGTCCGCGACCTGGCTGCGCTGATCACCTTCGGCCTGAACCACAACGCGCTGCATCCGTCCCTGATTGGGGAAGTCATTGATGTAGGCCGAACCGACCGCCGTGGACAGCACGCTGCCAATATCCGCAAAGGAAACCCCAAGCGCGTTCGCCTGCTTGCGGTCGACTTCCAGTTGCACCTGCGGCGCTTCGGCCAGGGCGCTTTCGCGCACGTTGGCCAGGATCGGACTTTTTTCGGCCGCTGCCAGTAACTGACTGCGAGCCTGCATCAACGTGGCATGGCCGAGGCCGCCGCGATCCTGCAGGCGGAACTCGAAACCACTGGAGGTGCCGAGGCCGTTCACGGGTGGCGGCAGCACGGCAAAGGCCACGGCGTCCTTGATCTGGCTCAGGGCGATGTTGGCCCGGTCGGCAATCGAACTGGCCGAATCATTGCTGCTGCGCTGCGACCAGTCCTTCAACGTGGTAAACGCCAACGCCGCGTTCTGGCCGCTGCCGGAGAAGCTGAAACCGAGAATCACCGTGCTGTCGCCCACACCGGGTTCCGTGGCGTTATGCGCTTCGATCTGCTCCACCACCTTAACCGTACGATTCTTGCTGGCGCCTGGCGGCAGTTGAATATCGGTGATGGTGTAACCCTGGTCTTCCACCGGCAGGAACGAGGAGGGCAGGCGACTGAAGCAAACGCCCAGACCAATCAGCAGCACGCCGTAGATCAACAGATAACGACCCGTGCGCTTCAACGCATAGGCGACCCAACCTTGATAACGCTCGGTCAGTTGTTCGAAGCGGCGGTTGAACCAGCCGAAGAAACCGCCCTTGGCATGGTGTTCACCCTTGGCAATCGGTTTGAGTAGCGTGGCACAGAGTGCCGGGGTCAAAGTCAGGGCGAGGAACGCCGAGAACAGGATCGAGGTGGCCATCGACAGTGAGAACTGCTGGTAGATCACACCCACCGAACCCGGCATGAACGCCATCGGGATGAATACCGCCACCAGCACCAGGGTGATGCCGACGATGGCGCCGGTGATCTGCTTCATGGCCTTGCGCGTCGCCTCCTTGGGCGACAGGCCCTCGGTGACCATGATCCGCTCGACGTTCTCCACCACCACAATGGCGTCGTCCACCAGAATGCCGATGGCCAGTACCATGCCAAACATGGTCAGCACGTTGATCGAAAAACCCAGCGCGAGCATGGTCGCAAAGGTGCCCATCAACGCCACCGGCACCACCAGGGTCGGGATCAGCGTGTAACGGATGTTTTGTAAGAACAGGAACATCACCGCAAACACCAGCAACATTGCTTCGCCAAGGGTGTAGACCACTTTGGTGATCGAGACCTTGACGAATGGCGAGGTGTCGTACGGGATCTTGTATTCCACGCCTGCCGGGAAGTAGCGCGACAGTTCGTCCATTTTCGCCCGCACCAGCGTCGCGGTGCTCAGGGCGTTGGCGCCCGGTGCCAGCTGCACGCTGACGGCGGTCGACGGTTTGCCATTCAGGCGAGTGGAGAACTGATATTCCTGACTGCCGATTTCGACCCGTGCCACGTCACCGATGCGCACAGTCGAACCATCGGGGTTGGCCTTGAGCACGATGTCGGCGAACTCTTCAGGCGTCGACAACTGGCCTTTGACCAGGATGGTCGCGGTGATTTCCTGAGTGGTGCGGGTCGGTAGGTCGCCGATGCTGCCGGCCGACACCTGGGCGTTTTGCGCAACGACAGCGGCATTCACATCGGCGGGCGTGAGGTTGAAACCGATCAGCTTTTGCGGGTCGATCCAGATCCGCATGGCACGCTCGGCACCATACAATTGCGCCTTGCCGACGCCGTCCAGACGCTTGATCTCGTTCATCACGTTGCGCGCCAGATAATCGCTGAGCGCCACGT
The DNA here is from genome assembly GCF_016651105.1 of Pseudomonas sp. TH15. Classification (GTDB taxonomy): domain Bacteria; phylum Pseudomonadota; class Gammaproteobacteria; order Pseudomonadales; family Pseudomonadaceae; genus Aquipseudomonas. Next base: position 4,314,053 of record NZ_JAEKEL010000001.1, on the reverse strand, counting down.
CGTTGAGCTTGCCGTCATTGGAGGTCAGGGTGATCAGCAGCAGGAAACCGGCGGAGACTTTCTCCACTTGCAGCCCTTGTTGCGTGACCGCTTGCGGCAGGCGCGATTCGACGATTTTCAGACGGTTTTGCACATCCACCTGAGCCATTTCCGGATCGGTGCCCGGTTGGAACGTTGCGGTGATGGTGGCGCTGCCAAGGCTGCTCTGGGACTCGAAATACAGCAGGTGATCAGCGCCGTTGAGTTCTTCTTCGATCAGGCTGACCACGCTCTCGTCCACGGTTTGCGCCGAAGCGCCCGGGTACACGGCGTAGATTTCAATTTGCGGCGGCGCGACCACCGGGTACTGCGCCACCGGCAACTGCGGAATGGCCAGGGCACCGGCCAGCAGGATGAACAACGCGAGCACCCAGGCAAACACCGGGCGGTCGATAAAGAACTGCGGCATAAAAAAGCGTCCTGCTTACTGACCAGTCACCTGGGCAAGTGGAAGAGGGGTGTCGTCGATCTGGACTTTGTCACCGGGCTTGGCGTGTTGCAGGCCTTCGGTAACGATGCGGTCGCCCGGCTTGAGGCCACCGGTGACGATCCAGCGATCGTTCTGCACCGCGCCCAGTTGCACCGGTTGCTGGCCGACACGCTGATTGGCGTCGAGCAGCAGCACCTGGGCAATCCCGGCGCTGTCACGCTGGATGGCCCGTTGCGGCACGCTGATGCCTTGCTGGTTCACGGCTTGTTCCAGTCGCACGCGAACAAAGCTGCCAGGCAGCAGGTCGAGGTCCGGGTTAGGGAACTCGCTGCGCAGGATGATCTGCCCGGTACCCGGATCGACGGTGATGTCAGCAAACAGCAGTTTGCCCGGTAGCGGGTAGAGGCTGCCGTCATCCTGAATCAGCGTGGCCTTGACCTGGTCCTGGCCGACCTGCTGCAACTGACCGGAACGGAAGGCCCGACGCAGGTCGTTGAGTTCCCGGGTCGATTGGGTCAGGTCGGCGTGAATCGGGTTCAGTTGCTGGATCAACGCCAGCGGGGTGGTTTCGTTCTGTCCGACCAGCGCGCCTTCGGTGACCAGTGCCCGCCCGACGCGCCCGGAAATCGGCGCAGTTACGGTGGCATAACCGAGGTTCAGTTTGGCTCGCGCCACGGCTGCCTTGTTGGCGGCCACGTCAGCGGCGGTTTGCCGGGCATTGGCCCGGGCGTTGTCATAGTCCTGGCCACTGATGGCATTGCCTTCGATCAACTGTGAATAGCGCTGCTCTTGCAGTTTGGCCTGGAACGCATTGGCTTCGGCCTTGCGCAAAGAGGCTTCGGCGCTGTCGAGGTCAGCCTTGAAGGGTGCAGGGTCGATGCGGAACAGTACGTCGCCCTGTTTCACATCGCTGCCTTCACGGAAGGTGCGCTGCAACACAACGCCGGCCACCCGGGCGCGGACTTCGGCGATACGCGGCGCAGCAATCCGCCCGCTCAGTTCGCTGGTGATCGCCAGTGGCCGTGCTTCGATGGTTTCGATGCGCACGGTGGCCAGTGGTGCCGCTTCTTCAGCGGTCGAGGACTTGTCACAAGCGCTCAGTGTCAACGCCAGTGCAATCAGGCTGAGCGTGGCAAGCAGATTCTTTGACATGTGAATACCCCAATAATGACCCCCAGCATCCTACGGGGAGGCGACGAGAGTAGCGGTGAAGCTTTGTAGGCGCTGTGTGAAATTGTGTAAGGGTTTTACTCGCGGGTGCGTGAGGGCGTATATCCTTGGCGCCTTGATTTTTTTCAGCGACTGGCAGGCCGCCTTCGCGGGCAAGCCTCGCTCCTACAGGAGAATGTGATACCTCTGTAGGAGCGAGGCTTGCCCGCGAAGAGGCCCGAACAGTCGCCACCGCACTTTCTGGAAACACCCCATGCCCAACATCCTCCTGGTCGAAGACGACACCGCGCTCTCCGAATTGATCGCCAGCTACCTGGAACGCAACGGTTACTCCGTGAGCGTGATCAGTCGCGGTGACCATGTGCGCGAACGTGCCCGGGTCAATCCGCCGGACCTGGTGATCCTCGACTTGATGCTGCCCGGGCTTGATGGCCTGCAAGTCTGCCGGTTGCTGAGAGCCGACTCGGCGACCTTGCCGATCCTGATGCTCACCGCCCGGGACGACAGCCACGATCAAGTGCTGGGCCTGGAAATGGGCGCCGACGATTACGTCACCAAACCCTGCGAGCCGCGGGTGTTGCTGGCACGGGTGCGCACCTTGCTGCGGCGCAGCAGCCTCGGCGAACCGCAGACCGCCAACGATCGCATCCTGATGGGCAACCTGTGCATCGACCTGTCCGAGCGCACCGTGACCTGGCGTGAACAACTGGTGGAGCTGTCCAGCGGTGAATACAACCTGTTGGTGGTGCTGGCCCGGCATGCCGGTGAAGTGCTGAGCCGCGACCAGATCCTGCAACGCCTGCGCGGTATCGAATTCAACGGTACGGATCGCTCGGTGGACGTGGCGATTTCCAAGCTGCGGCGCAAGTTCGATGATCACGCCGGCGAGGCCCGCAAGATCAAGACTGTGTGGGGCAAGGGTTACCTGTTCAGTCGCTCCGAGTGGGAATGCTGAATCGATGTTCAGAATCCTGTTTCGCCTGTATCTGGTAACGATCGTCTCGTACAGCGCGGCGATTTATCTGGTGCCGGATGTGGTGATCAAGCTGTTCCATGAGCGCTTTGTCTCCTACAACCTCGACTATTCCCGTGGCTTGCAGACGTTGATCGTCAAGCAGTTCCACGCCGTGCCAGTTGAACAGTGGCCAGCCTTGGCCGCCGAAATGGACAAGGAATTCCAGCCGCTGCAAATCGTGCTGGCCCGCAATGACGATGCGGATTTCACCCTTGATGAGCAGGAGCGTTTGCAGCGCGGCGAGAACATCGTGCGTATTGGCGATTGGGGTTGGCGGACCTTGGCGGTCGCACCGCTGAACGAGCAGGCGGTGGTGCAAATGGTGGTGCCGCCGGATCCGATGGACGTCAATTTGTTGTACTGGAGCATCAACGTGCTGATCGGCGCGACGATGCTCGCGTGCCTGCTGCTGTGGCTGCGCCCGCACTGGCGCGACCTCGAACGTCTGAAAGGCACCGCCGAACGCTTTGGTAAAGGCCACTTGAGCGAGCGCACCCAGATATCCAAAAACTCAAACATCGGCAGCCTGGCCAACGTATTCGACACCATGGCCGGTGACATTGAAAACCTGCTCAACCAGCAGCGGGACTTGCTCAACGCAGTGTCCCACGAACTGCGCACGCCGCTGACACGGCTGGACTTCGGCCTGGCCCTGGCGTTGTCCGATGACATGCCGGCGCCAAGCCGCGAACGCCTGCAAGGGTTGGTCGCGCACATTCGTGAACTGGATGAATTGGTGCTGGAGCTGCTGTCCTATAGCCGCTTGCAGAATCCGGCGCGCTTGCCGGAGCAGGTTGAAGTGTCGCTGGATGAGTTTATCGACAGCATTTTGGGCAGTGTCGATGAAGAGTTGGAATCACCGGACATCGTCATCGACGTGCTGCTGCATGGTCAGCTCGAGCGCTTCACCCTCGACCCACGCCTGACCGCGCGCGCCCTGCAAAACCTGCTGCGCAATGCGATGCGCTACTGCGAAAAGCGCATTCAGATTGGCGTGCAAGTGTGCCCCAAAGGCTGCGAGATCTGGGTCGATGATGACGGGATCGGCATTCCGGAAGATGAGCGGGAGCGGATTTTCGAACCGTTTTATCGGTTGGATCGCAGCCGGGATCGCGCCACTGGAGGCTTCGGTCTCGGGCTGGCGATCAGTCGCCGGGCGCTGGAAGCGCAGGGCGGGACGCTCACCGTGGAGTCCTCTCCATTGGGCGGCGCCCGCTTCCGGCTATGGCTACCCACCGCCACCTGATATTAATGTAGGAGATGCCGAAGGCTGCGATCTGTTGATCTTGATGTTAAAAAAGCAACATCAAAAAATCGCAGCCTGCGGCAGCTCCTACAGGGGTTAGACGAGGTCGTTTGACTGGATCAGGCCGACCCCGGCCACCTGCATCCGCTCAATCGCCGCAGCCAGCGACCCATCGAGATCAATCGCCCGGCATGCATCCAGCACTACAAACGCATTGAACCCGGCCGCTCGTGCATCGAGCGCCGAAAACATCACGCAGAAATCCAGCGCCAGCCCAACCAGATAAACCGTATCGATCCCACGTTCCTTCAAGTAGCCGGCCAGCCCGGTGGTGGTCGTGCGATCGGCTTCGAGGAACGCGGAGTAACTGTCGATATCCGGATTGCAGCCTTTGCGAATGATCAGTTGCGCATGTGGCAAATCCAGATCGGCGTGCAAATCGGCACCGGGTGTACCCCGAACGCAATGAACCGGCCACAGCGTCTGCTCACCGTAGGGCAACTGAATGGCGTCGTAGGGCTTGCGACCCGGATGGCTGGGGGCAAACGAGGCATGCCCCGCCGGGTGCCAGTCCTGAGCAATGATCACCTGACTGAACTGCCCACCGAGGCGATTGATCAATGGCACGATCAAGTCGCCTTCGGGCACCGCCAGTTGGCCGCCGGGGATGAAGTCGTTCTGTACGTCGATCACCAGCAGAGCGCTGCGTGGTGAAATCTGCATCGGTGTTCCTCCTTGGATAATCACCCGCACAGGATAGTGGCAGCGGCCGTCATGCGCTAAATCGTTCGATCAAATGCCTGGCCAGGCCCTCAAGCTCCGACGCCGGGTTGTGCCCTATCAGCATCCACGCGTGCTCGCGCTCGGTCCAATACACCACATTCATGGCATGCCGCCGTTCGTGAGCCAACGGCTGACTGCCGCTGTTGGAACGGGTGACGCACAGGGCCATGGGGCCATGTTTGGCATCGAGATAGGTTATTTGCGCGATCGGCACGCCGTCGTATTCGAGCATTTGCGCGCGCTTGAGCTCGGCGCCGGGCAGTTTCAGCGTTGCCGGCGACAAACTCAGGCCCAGCCGCGCGTCCACCGTACGCAGCTGCGCGCGCTGGTTCGCCTCGTCAGCCGGCAGATGATCAAGCGTCTGCGGGACGTAAAGTGCCATGTAATCGCTAACCAGCTCGCGCCAGCTGTGGTCTTGCTGCGCTTGCCAGCCGAGGAACAACCGATCAGCCAAGACGCCGCCAGCCACCAGAGTCGCGGCCGCCGCGCCGATAAACCAGCGCCGGCTCAGCCCCGGAATCTCCGGCGCCGGAATACCGTCGAGGCGAGCCTGCAAGCGTTCCAGCGGCGCCTGCTGCGCCAATTCATCGTAGGCGGCTTTGTACGGCAGATTGCTGCGGCTCAACCACTGCACGCGCAGGCTGAGCAGCGGATCGTCGGCGATGTCGCTGTCCAGTTGGCTACGCTGTTCGCGGTCGAGTTCATCGTCCAGGTAGGCGACCAGTTGTTCATCCGAAGGTGTGTTCATGACCGGTCTCCTTCGGTGGTTTTCGGTACAGCGTGCAGGGGTGGGTACTCCGCAAGTTTCAGGCGGGCGGTAGCCAGTCGGCTCATGACGGTGCCGATCGGCACTTGCAGCACCTCGGCCACTTCGCGGTAGGACAGGCCTTCGACGTAGGCCAGGTACACCGTTTCGCGTTGGGTTTCGGGCAAGGCATCGACGCGCCGGATGACCTGCGCGGCCAGCACATGGGTTTGCGCCGCGTGCTCGCCGTCGAACGACAGCGCCTCGTCGGCATTCACCAAGCCCTGGCCCAGGCGCACACGGCGGGCGCGCACTTCATTGAGCCAGATCGAGTGCAAGATACTCAGCAGCCAGCGGTCCATGCGCGTACCGGGCACAAACTGCCCGGCCCGTTCGAGCGCCCGTACGCAGGTGGCTTGCACCAGGTCTTCGGCCACATGCCGTTGTCGGGACAGCAGCAAGCCGTAACGCCATAAACGCGCCAGATGCTGGCCCAACTCTGCTCTAAATGCCTGATCGCTGGCGATGGCGACCTCCGTCCGTTCGGTGTCAGGTTTTCGATGAATCGTTGATGGCTTCGGCCAGGTCCTGGTATTCCTCGCAGGTGCTGCCGCAGATCGACTTGATGTGCTGCAACTGCTCCTGGGCCAGGTCGATACGACCTTTGATCACATAAGCCTCGCCGAGGTATTCGCGTACTTGCGCATACTGCGGGTCGAGTTTGACCGATTGCAGGTAATAGCCGATGCCTTCGTCGGTGCGGCCTAGTTTACGCGTGGCGTAGCCGCGATAGTTCAGTGCCTTGGCGGTGTTGGGATTTTTAAGCGTATCGAGCAGGGCCAGGGCTTCTTCGTAGCGACCGTCCTTGGCCAGGCGATAGGCGTAGTCCACCCGGTCGTTATCCGGCACCAGGCTGCTGGTTTGCAGCACACACTTGTTCGATTTGCTGTCGAACACCTGGCCTTTGGGGCATTCAGGCTTCTGCACCGGCTCGTCTTCGTCACCATTGGCGAAGGCCAGATGACTGGACATGGCAGCCGCCAGCAGCAACGGGGCGGCGAACATAACGGAACGGATAGTCATGGGCAAGGCTCCAGTGAGAAAGTGTCGCGTCAGTTGGAAACACGTCCCGGCAACATGCGGCGCAAGGTGTTGTCGCGCAGGCCGTAGTGATGCACCAGCGCCACGATGGCGTGCAAAGACGCAAGGATGATGATGGCCCACGCCACTTGTTCATGCAGGCCGCCAAATACCGACTTCATGCTTTTATCGAAGGCAATCAACGTGGGGACCTCAAACAGCCCGAAGAAGTTGAAAGGTTCGGCCTGGGCCCAGCGCAGGAAAAAACCCAGCACGATCTGGCTCAACAGCAGCGCGTACAGCGCCAGGTGTGCGGTTTTCGCCAGAATGTTCAATGCGCCCTGATTGGCCGGCGGTAACCGCCGCCCCTTTAACAAACGCCAGAGCACCCGGGTGACAACAATGACGGCCAACAGGATGCCGCAGGAGATGTGCAATGCCTGCAGCTCCTTGCGCAGTGGCGTGCCCTTGGGCAATTGCTCCCAGATCTGGGCACATGCGAACAGGCCGATGACCAGCGCGGCAGTCAGCCAGTGCAGGGCCATGGTCAGTCGGTCGTAACGGACGGGCAAATCAGTGGTCGTAACGCTCATGGGTCATCCTCTTGGGCAATGTACGGTTAACACCCGAGGGTGAAATTTTATTCATTGCATTGTCAGTGACTGTTCAACGTCTCGGTAAATTCAAGCGCTATGCTCGTGAGCGTCCGCCGTCGATCCGATGCTTTGCCATAAGGGGAAACTGCCATGAACGAACAGCTTCACCATTCAGCTGCCGGCTACAAGACCGCCGCCGACACCTATGTCAAAGGACGACCGGACTATCCGCCGCAAGTCAGTGACTGGCTGACCGCTACGTTGGGGCTGGACAGTCACAAAACCGTGATTGACCTCGGCGCCGGCACCGGCAAGTTCACCGGGCGGCTGGTGGCCACAGGCGCACAGGTAATTGCCGTGGAACCGGTGCCGCAGATGCTGGAGAAGTTGTCCGCCGCTTATCCGCAAGTGCTGGCCGTCAGTGGCACGGCCACCGATTTGCCGCTGCCGGACGCCTCGGTGGATGTGGTGGTTTGCGCCCAGGCGTTTCACTGGTTTGCGAGCCCGGCAGCGCTGACCGAAATTGCCCGGGTGCTCAAGCCGGGCGGCAGGTTGGGCCTGGTGTGGAACCTGCGCGATACCCGGGTGAGTTGGGTGCCAAAACTGGATTCGATCGTCAATGCGCTGGAAGGTGATACCCCGCGCTATTACACCGGTGCGTGGCGGTTGGCGTTTCCGCACAAGGCGTTTGGGCCGTTGCAGGCTCAGCATTTCGCTCATGGGCACACGGGCTCGCCCGAGGATGTGATTTTCAATCGGGTGAGATCGACCAGTTTTATTGCTGCGTTGCCGCAAGCGCAGCGGGACAGGGTGGATGCGCAGATTAGGGCGTTGATTGACGGCGAGCCGGAGTTGCGCGGCAAGGACGTCATCACCGTGCCGTATGTGACAGCAGCATTTGTGACGGTGAAGGGCAGTTAGATCAGCGTTGCGGCCAATCGCGAGCAAGCTCGCTCCCATAGGAGATCAATGGCGTTCATAAATCCCCTGTGGGAGCGAGCTTGCTCGCGATGAGGCCCGACCGGCCACCACACATCCCAGGTCAGTCCCGCATTTGGCCGAACCACTGCCTTACTCCCCCCCGTGATGCCTTGTTATAGTTCGGGCTTCATTTCTGCCCGGTAAAGGATCACTGCCATGTCTCAGTACACCGCGTTCACCGTCGAACTCGCTGACAAAATCGCCCATGTGCAGATCAACCGCCCGGACAAGATCAACGCGATGAACGCGGCGTTCTGGAGCGAGATCATCGAGATCTTCCAGTGGATCGACGACACCGACGAAGTGCGGGTCGTTGTGCTCAGCGGCGCCGGCAAACACTTTTCCTCAGGCATCGACCTGATGATGCTGGCCGGCGTAGCCAACGAGCTGGGCAAGGACGTCGGCCGCAACGCGCGCCTGCTGCGCCGCAAGATCCTCGCCCTGCAAGCCTCCTTCAACGCCGTCGACAATTGCCGCAAACCAGTGCTCGCGGCGATCCAGGGTTACTGCCTGGGCGGCGCCATCGACCTGATCGCCGCTTGCGACATGCGTTACGCCGCTGAAGACGCGCAATTCTCGATCAAGGAAATCGACATCGGCATGGCCGCCGACGTTGGCACCTTGCAACGCTTGCCGCGGATCATCGGTGACGGCATGCTGCGTGAACTGGCTTACACTGGTCGCCAGTTTGGTGCCGAGGAAGCGCACGGCATGGGCCTGGTCAATCGCGTCTACAGCGATGCTTCCAGCCTGCTCGACGGCGTGATGGGCATTGCCCGCGAGATCGCCAGCAAGTCGCCGATTGCGATTACCGGCACCAAAGAGATGATCAGCTACATGCGCGACCATCGTATCGACGACGGCCTCGAATACGTCGCCACCTGGAACGCCGCCATGCTGCAATCCACCGATTTGCGCGTGGCCATGGCCGCCCATATGAGCAAACAGAAACCCGAATTTCTGGACTGATGAAAAATGACTTCACGCTGGACCACCGCAGTACTGGACACCGATCAACCCGGCGGCTGGGCCGTGGCACGCAGCCCCGAAGGCTTTCTGTTCGATGACAATGGCGCGCTGTTCCCACGGGAATGGCTCAAGCGCCAGGACTTGTCGATCCTGGCGGAACACGGTATCGGTCACCTTGATGGCGAACCGGTCTATCTGATCGAGTTGAGTAGCCACAGCGAAGTGCCGGGCTGCAACTGGAAAGGCCTGCGGGCGTTCATGCTGGAAGGCGATCACACGGTGTACCGGATTCTCGGTTATGCCGCGCAGATCGGCACCTGGTACCGCGAACACCGTTTTTGCGGTAACTGCGGGCAGGCGACCCAACAGGTTCCCCGTGAGCGGGCGATGTACTGCGAGCCTTGCGATATCCGCTATTACCCGCGGATTTCACCGAGCATGATCGTGCTGGTCACCCGTGGCGATGAAGTGTTGCTGGCCCGTTCGCCACGCTTTGTCACCGGGGTCTATAGCACGCTGGCCGGGTTTGCCGAACCGGGGGAGTCGGCCGAGGAATGCCTGATTCGCGAGGTTCGCGAAGAAGTGCAGATCGAGGTCAAGAATATCCAGTACATGGGCAGCCAGTGCTGGCCGTTCCCGCACTCGATGATGCTGGGCTTCCACGCCGAATACGCCGGTGGCGAGATCGTCTGTCAGGAGGACGAGATCGAAGACGCCCAGTGGTTCAACATTCACGCGATGCCGCCATTGCCGGCATCACGCTCGATTGCCCGTTATCTGATCGATGTCTACCTGGCGCGGCGCTTAGGCCACGCTGAACCAGTGCTGCCAGGCTAGGCGCACGGTCAGGCCCAGCACCACGGTGATGAACACCGGGCGAATGAACTTGGCTCCGCCGCTGATGGCGGAGCGTGCGCCGAAGAATGCACCGACCATCACCGAAAGGCCCATGCTCAGGCCGATGATCCAGTCCACTTGACCCGAAAATACGAACACCGACAGCGCCGCAATGTTGCTGACGAAGTTCATGCTGCGGGCTACGCCGCTGGCTTTCACCAGGTCAATGGGGTACATCAGCATGCTGCTGACGGTCCAGAACGCACCCGTGCCGGGGCCGGCCACACCGTCATAGAAACCGAGGCTGAAGCCTTGGGTCGATTGCCACTTTTTCTTGATCGGAGCGTCGCTGTCCAGCGGCGCTTTTGGCGTGCCACCAAACAACAGGTAGATGCCACAGGCGAAGACAATCACCGGCAGCATCTTGTTCAGCCATTCCGCCGGCAGATAGTGGGCGACCACCGCACCGGTCAGCGCGCCGACCAGGGTGCCAATAATGGCGTGCACCCACTGTTTGGGGTGAAACAGCTTGCGGCGGTAGAAGGTGAAACTGGCGGTGGCCGAGCCGAAGGTCGAACTCAGTTTGTTGGTGCCCAGCACCAGGTGCGGCGGCAGGCCGGCGGTCAGCAAGGCAGGTGTGGTCAACAGACCGCCGCCGCCGGCAATGGCGTCGATGAAACCGGCAATGAAAGCGACGAAGGCCAGAATGGCCAGAGTGGTGAGGTCAACGCTAAGTTCGAAAGGCATGGAATCGGCTTATTCGGCGGGGCGCAGGTGATCGCTGCGGGGAGGGCGGTCATGTTACTCATTTCCTGCTGTTGCGGCGACCCATCGGACGCCATCGCCTGTAGGCGCAAGGCTTGCACGCGAAGAAGCCCTCCCGGTTACCTGACATCCAGCGGTTGCAGCGAGTCGGGTGACGCCTTCGCGAGCAAGCTTTGCTCCTACAGGAGCATTCACTGTTGCCTACCCGACACCCAGCCAACAAATCTCTTTCTGCAAAACATCTGCACAACCGAAAAACCCAACAAAACCGGGCATTTCAAGGCTGGCACGCTTGCTGCTCTACCACTCCCATCTCCCAAAAGTCCCGAGGACAAGCCTATGAGTCAGCAAGCCGTCAAATTTGCCTATTGGGTGCCGAACGTCAGCGGCGGGCTGGTAGTCAGCAAGATCGAGCAACGCACCCACTGGGGCATTGATTACAACCGCAAACTGGCGCAACTGGCCGAAGAGGCCGGGTTTGAATACGCCTTGACCCAGATTCGTTTCACCGCCGGTTACGGCGCCGAGTTCCAGCATGAATCGGTTGCCTTCAGCCACGCGCTGCTGGCGGCCACGACCAAACTCAAGGTGATCGCCGCGATCCTGCCCGGCCCGTGGCAACCAGCGCTGGCGGCCAAGCAACTGGCGACCATCGATCAACTGACTAACGGCCGGGTGGCGGTGAACATTGTCAGCGGCTGGTTCAAGGGTGAATTCCAGGCAATCGGCGAGCATTGGCTGGAGCACGACGAGCGTTATCGCCGTTCGGAAGAATTCATCCGCTCGCTCAAGGGCATCTGGAGCCAGGACAACTTCACCTTTCGCGGCGACTTCTACCGCTTCGACAATTACAGCCTCAAGCCCAAGCCACTGGGTCAACCGGAAATCTTCCAGGGCGGCAGTTCACGCGCCGCACGGGACATGGCGGCGCGGGTGTCGGACTGGTATTTCACCAACGGCAACACCCCCGAAGGAATCAAGGCTCAGGTCGACGACATTCGAACCAAGGCTGCGGTGAACAATCATTCGGTGAAGGTCGGGGTGAACGCTTTTGTCATTGCCCGTGACACCGAAGAGGAAGCGCGTGCGGTGTTGGCGCAGATCATCGACCAGGCCGATCCGGAAGCGGTGAATGCCTTTGGCGACGCAGCGAAACAGGCGGGCAGGGCGTCACCGGAAGGCGAGGGCAATTGGGCCAAGTCGACGTTCGAGGATCTGGTGCAGTACAACGACGGGTTCAAGACCAACCTGATCGGCACGCCGCAACAGATTGCCGAGCGCATTGTGGCGTTGAAAGCGGTGGGCGTGGATTTGGTGTTGGCGGGGTTCCTGCACTTCCAGGAAGAAGTGGAGTACTTCGGCAAACGCGTGTTGCCGTTGGTGCGTGAGCTAGAGGCCAAGGCCGGCGTGAAGCAGCAAGCTGCGATCGCCTAAACACCACAAAACCCCTGCGGGAGCGGGCTTGCTCGCGAAAGCAGTGTGTCAGTCGACATTAATGTCTACTGACACGGCCTCTTCGCGAGCAAGCCCGCTCCCACATTGGAGCTGTGTGGAATTACAGACCGAGGTCCGACAGGCCCGGGTGATCGTCCGGACGACGCCCCAACGGCCAATGGAATTTACGGTCGCTTTCCTTGATCGGCAGGTCGTTGATGCAGGCGTAACGGTTGAACATCAGGCCTTGCTCATCGAACTCCCAGTTTTCGTTGCCGTAGGAGCGGAACCAGTTGCCCGAGTCGTCGTGCCATTCATAGGCGTAGCGCACGGCGATGCGGTTGCCGGTAAAGGCCCAGAGTTCCTTGATCAGTCGGTAATCCAGCTCCTTGGCCCATTTACGGGTCAGGAACCCCTTGGCTTCTTCGCGGTTGTTGGCGAACTCGGCGCGGTTCCGCCATTTAGTGTCCAGGGTGTATGCCAGGGACACGCGCTGCGGGTCGCGGGAATTCCAGCCGTCTTCAGCCAGTCGAACTTTTTCGATGGCCGATTCACGGGTGAATGGCGGTAATGGCGGACGAACTTCGGCATTAGATGACATTTAAATGTCTCCTTCTCAAAGTAAAGTTCAAGCAAGTTGTCGGGCTTGATTAAGCGGTTACAGGTCCAATAACTTTCGCGCCATGCATTGCGCATTATCGGCGGCACTGTGATCACCCATCACAAGCGCAACGGTAATGGCACCATCGATCAGGATCAGCAGCTGTTGGGCCAGTGCCTGCGGGTCGGTAGCGCCATGTTCGGTGCAGAGCTCGCGCACGTAGTCGAGCAGCTTTTGTTTATGCTCTTTGGCGACCAGCCGAACCGGGTCTTGCGGGTCGCCGGTTTCGCCGCTGGTGTTAATGAAGGCGCAGCCGCGAAAGCCTTCCGAGTCGAACCAGGCCTTGAGCACGGTAAACAGGTTAAGGAGCCGGTCGGCCGGGGTCGCGGCTTTATCGACTTCAGTCCTGAACCAGAGCATCCAGCGCACATCGCGGCGTTGCAGGGCCGCGACGGTGAGCTCCTCCTTGTTGGCGAAGTAGCGGTAGATACTCTTTCTGGAGACGCCGGCAGTTTTCACCAGGAGATCCATGCCGGTGGCTGCGATGCCACTTTTGTAGATCAGCTTTTCGGTGACGTCCAGAATGATGTCGCGTGTGTCGTTGCTGGTTATTTCGTTCATGCGACAAACAGTAGAACGATCGTTCTCCTTGGTCAAGCAGGTATTTGCATCGCACATGAAATCGCCATCGCGAGCAAGCTCGCTCCCACATTTAAAATGCATTCCCCCTGTGGGAGCGAGCTTGCTCGCGATGGCGGTATTACTGACACCGAGAAGACCCAAACCCACACATGGTGTAAGCTCTCGGGTTCTTCGGATTCGACCTTTTTGCGAGCCTTATGCCGTCGCTTTTCAAACGCTCTTTGCTGCCCAAACTGCGCAGTTTTCCGCTGACCGCCGATGCCGTGACCATTCTGTCCGGCGCCGCCGAGTACCGTCGTTGCCTGCTTGAGAAAATCGCCCAGGCGACCCAGCGCATTTATATCGTCGCGCTGTACTTGCAGCAGGACGAAGCCGGCCAGGAAATCCTCGATGCCTTGCACGCCGCCAAACTGGCGCGTCCGGAACTGGACGTGGTGGTGGTCGTCGACTGGCTGCGCGCCCAGCGTGGCTTGATCGGCGCCGGCAAGCAGCCGGGTAACTCGGCCTGGTATCAGGAAATGACCCGCACTCACGCAAGCGAAGTCCCGGTGTACGGCGTGCCGGTGCAAACCCGCGAGCTGTTCGGTGTGCTGCACTTGAAGGGGTTCGTGATCGACGATTGCGTGATCTACAGCGGCGCGAGCCTGAACAACGTTTACCTGCACAAATTCGACAAGTACCGCTACGACCGTTATCACCTGCTGCAGAACAGCGCGCTGGCCGATTCCATGCAGCACCTGATCCAGCACGGCCTGATCGCCTCCAAAGCGGTGCATCGCCTCGACCTGCCGAACCTGCCGACCACCCGCAGCCTGCGCAACGACATCGGCGACCTGCGCAGCCGTCTCAAACACGCGACCTACGACACCACCCAAGGCAGCACCGCCAAAGGTGAACTGTCGGTCAGCCCGTTGCTCGGCGTCGGCAAGAACAATCCGCTGAGCCGGGTGATTTGCGAGTTGATCGCCAGCGCCCAGCATCAGCTGACCATCTGCACGCCGTACTTCAACCTGCCGTTGGCGGTGACCCGGGAAGTCAACCGGGCCCTGGCACGTGGGGTGAAGATCGACATCATCGTCGGCGACAAGACCGCCAACGACTTCTACATCCCGCCGAGTGAGCCGTTCAAGGTGATCGCCGCGCTGCCGTACCTCTACGAGATCAGCTTGCGCCGCTTTGCCAAGCGTCATCAGCACAACATCGACAGCGGCCAGTTGAACCTGCATTTGTGGCGTGATGGCGACAACACCTATCACCTCAAGGGCATGTGGGTCGATCAGCGCTACACCTTGCTGACCGGCAACAACCTCAACCCGCGGGCGTTCCGTCTCGATCTGGAAAACGCCTTGCTGATTGATGACCCGAAAAGCGAGCTGATGGAGCCGCGCCGCAAAGAGCTGGCGGAGATCTTCGAGAACACCCGGCGTATCGAGCGTTACCTGGACCTGGAAACCCTGCCGGAATACCCGGGGGCGGTGGCCAAGTTTCTCAAGCGGGTGAGCCGAGTGCGGATCGAGCGATTGCTCTACCGGATGTTGTAAGCCCAAAAAGCAAAAGATCGCAGCCTCCGGCAGCTCCTACATTAGAGGGTGTACACCCTGTAGGAGCTGCCGGAGGCTGCGATCTTTTCGCAAACAACACCGATATTTAGTTCAGACCCAGCTTGCCACGCAGCGTCGACAAGTCTTCAGCCAAGGTGTTAACCGGGCCAACCAGCGCCTTACGGTCAGCCTCTTTCACTTTGTCATACGTTTCGAAACCGCCATCCTTGGTTTTGTACTTGGCCAGGATCTTGTTCACAGCAGCGAAGTTCTTGTCGACTTTGGCGACGAAGGCTTTGTCTTGCTGCTCGATCTGCGGACGGAACAGGTCGACGATTTTCTTCGCGCCGTCGATGTTGCCCTGGAAGTCATACAGGTCGGTGTGGCTGTAACGGTCTTCTTCACCGGAGATCTTGGTGGCAGCGACTTCTTCCAGCAGTGCAGCAGCACCGCCAACGACTTTTTCAGGCGGGAAGGTCAGGCCGGCAACGCGGGTTTGCAGGTCTTTGACGTCATTGTTCAGCTTGTCCGCCAGCGCGCCCAGGTCCTTGGTGCTCTTTTCCGAGAACAGGGTGTATTCGATGCGGTGGAAACCGGTGAAGTCATCGGCTTTCACGCCTTTTTCGTGGTCGTCGACACGGGAGTCGATGGACGCATCCAGGTCACTGAACAGCTCGGCAATCGGCTCGATCGACTCGTAGTAAACGCGGGTCGGTGCGTAGAGCTTTTGCGCGGTGGCCAGGTCGCCTTTTTTCACTGCATCAGTGAACTGTTGGGTGTGGCTGCCCAGTTGGTCCAGTTGTTCGGTGACGTAGATCTTGTAGTCCGAGACTGGCCCCACCAGATCCAGCGGCGCCGTCGCCGCGAAAGCCGAAAACGGGGTGTTGAGCAAGCCAAGGGTCAGCAGTAAAGCGAGTGGCGACTTTTTCATGGGACGGTACCGTGTTGGGGGTTGTTATGCGTTTGTTGTTGGTTGTGTAGCGTTCAGCAGCGAGCGACCGATAAAGTCCTTGTCGCCCGTCACACCCGGCAACGTGAAGAAGTACCCGCCGCCCACTGGCTTGAGGTATTCCTCCAACGGCTCGCCGTTGAGTCGGGTTTGTACGGTGATGAAGCCTTTTTGCAGGTCAGCCTGGTAGCAGATGAACAGCAGGCCCATTTCGAGCTGGCCGTTCTTGTTCACGCCGTTGGAGTAGTTGAACGGCCGGCGCAGGATCAGGTTGGCCTGGGTTTCGGCGGTGCGCGGGTTGGCCAGGCGAATGTGCGCGTCGAGCTTGGTTAGCTTGCCTTCAGGGTCCTTGGCGTAGTCCGGGACTTCGGTTTCGTGCTGGCAGCCCATGGGCGCGCCGGTGCTCTTGACCCGACCGAGGATGCTTTGCTGTTCCTGCAATGGCGTGCGGTCCCAGCGTTCGACGAAGTTGCGGATGATCCGCACGGCTTGGTAGCTGCCATTCGCGGCCCAGGCCGGTTCATCGCTGTCAGGCTGGACCCAGACGATCGCGTCCATGGCTTTGCCATCGTTGGAATCGGGGTTGGCCGAGCCATCGCGAAAACCAAGGAAGTTGCGCGCGCTCTGCGCCGGCACACCGGGTTTTGCCGGGGCTTGCGGCGGTACGCTGCCTTCCTGCTTCCAACGCACCAGCAGCAGGTCCGGCAGGTTTTTCACGATGTCACGCAGGGCGTGGATGTTGGTGTCGGTGGTGTTAGAGCAGAACTGCAAACTCAAGTCACCGTGGCAGCAATCGGCTTCCAGGGCATCGTTGGGGAAACCGACCATGCGGATCAGTCGCTTGGGTTTTGCACTGGCCAGGCCGAAGCGCTCGTCGAACAACGACTCGCCGACCGACACCGTAATAGTCAGGTTGTCCGGGGTGACCACCGGGCCGAGAATCCCCGAATCCACCGGCGGCAGTTTCGGATCAACCTGCGTGACTTCGCCGCCCTTCATCAGGAACGCGATGCGCTCGTTGAGGGTGCGGAACAGTCGCTCCAGGTCTTCACGATCGCTGGCCAACACATCGAACGACACCAACATGCCCGACGCCGGGCGCGGGGTGGTGATACCGGTCTGGTGCTTGCCATGGAAATCGTGGCGGTCTTCGGTCTTGTCGCTGCTCGGTGCTTCGGTAACCTGTGCAGGGCTGGCGGCGGCCATCGCCGGGCAGCTCAATGCAGTGCCGGCCAATGCGACACCGGCGGCGCCCATGCCCATTAATACGCGGCGACGCTGGGCTGAAAACTGTTCTAAATCTTTCATGTAAAAGGCGTCTTCTGCTTAAAGGCCGGAAAGGCCGAGGGCTGGATCGATTCCATCGAGTACGTCGGCCAAAGCCTTGGCCTTGTCAGCAATTTGCTTGCGCTGCTCGGCACTGACCGTGTCGTAGCTGGCGTAGCCATCCTTGACCTTGAGTCCGTTGAGTTCGGCGTCGAAAGCAGTGAGGGCCGCGTCGATTTTCGGCAACAGGTCGGCGGCGGACTTGGTCAGCAATGGCCGCAGCAGGTCGACGACTTTGCGCGCGGCATCGAGGTTGGCGGCGAAACCGTTCAGGTCGGTGTGGCTGTAGCGTTCTTCTTCGCCGCTGCTGGCGCGCACTTCGGCGATGCTCTTGAGATTGCGCACCACAATGCTCACCAGTTGCTCCGGCGGCAGCGACTGCGCGAGCAGTTGCTGTTTCAACGTGGTGATGTCGATGATCAATTGCATAGCCACCGGCGCCAGGGCGTCGAGTTTGCGTTGCTGAAACAGTGCGTATTCGAGGCGGTGGAAACCGACGAAGGCCGGGTCCTGTTCGCGTTTCTCGAAGTAATCGGCGCGGGCGTTGATTGCATTGTCCAGCTCGGCCAGACGCTGGGCGGCCGGGGCGATCCGTTGATAAGCGGCGCGGGCCGGCACGTAAAGGGCCTGGGCCTGGCTCAGATCGCCGGCTTCGATGGCTTGTTCAAGGGCGGTCACGGCTTTGATCAGCGCGCTGCTCTGGCTGCTCAGGTACACACGGAATTCCGACAGCGGACCGATAAACGCGACCATCGATGGACGCGCCTTGGCGGCGGCATCTGAGGCGGCGGTCGGGGTCACGTGCAAGGTGCCGCGCGGGTTGCTCAGCAAACCGCAGGTGATCGCGTAGTCGCCGGGCGCCAGGTTGGCGTTGATCACCTGGCTCAGGCCGGGCGCAATGTTTTCCCGTTCTTCGAGCACCAGCACGCCGTCGAGGATTTCCCATTCCACGGCACGGTCGGAGCGGTTGACGATGCGGAAACTGCTGCGCCCGGCCGGGACCGTCAGCGCATTCGGTTCGCAACTTTTAGGGTGAATGTTCACCACCACTTCGTCGTGGTTGGTCTGGCGCTTGGCAGCGGCCATTTTCGAGGCGTAGTAGAACAGGCCACCGGCGGCAATCATCACGATCACCGAACCGGCCACCGCCCAGCGCAACGCGCGGGGAGGGAAAGCCACGGGAGGAGTAGGCGTTGACATGAAAGCCCTTACTGGCTGGAAACGGAAGTTGCTTGCTTGGTGGGCTCGGCAGCCGGGAGGAAGAACATCACCAGCGCCACCACCAGATAAATCAGATACGCCCCGAGGGTGCTGACGGTCGGCGCGTCCTGGTAACCGAACATGCCGGCCAGCACCGAGCCCAGCGGGCCGTCCATCGGCAGCGTGGCGCTGAAGTCGAAGAGCACGGTTTGCAGGTGATTCCAGACGCCCGCTTCATGCAGCGCTTGCACCGAGTTGGAGAGGATGCCGGCGGCGACGACCAGGATGAACAAACCGGTCCAGCGGAAGAACGCGCCGAGGTTGAGGCGCATGCTACCGGTGTAGATCAGGAACCCAACGATGATCGCCAGAATCAGGCCGAGCAGGGCGCCGATCGGTGCGGCGGGGCCTTCACTCTGCTGAAACACCGCGAGCAGGAAGAACACCGTTTCCAGACCTTCCCGGGCCACGGCGAAAAACACCATAGCGATCAGCGCGGTGACCTGATGCTTGGAGCCGGCCAAGGCGTGATCGAGGGAGACATGCAGGGAATGCTTGATCGAACGCGCAACTTTGCGCATCCAGAACACCATGGAACTGAGGATGCCGACAGCCACCAAACCGACGATGCCTTCGAACAGTTCCTGTTGTTTCTGCGGGAATTCGGCGCTCATGAGTTCCAGGCCACCACCGACCAGCAAGGCCAGTGCAGCGGCGAGGAACACGCCGATCCACACGGCAGGCATCCACTGGCCGCGGCCGGTTTGCTTGAGGTAGCTGGCGATGATGCCAACGATCAGCGCGGCTTCAATGCCTTCGCGCAGCATGATCAGAAAGGGAACAAGCATTCAGCACCGTGGTGTCGTTAGAGAGGATGCTAATTTGTAACATAATGACACTCATTCTCACATGACATTCATTGACATGAAGCTGAACGGTAGCTGAACAACTTGAAGAACAATGATTCTCATCCCCGCGTTGCTCAAAACCATGTAGGCGCTGTCGAGTGCAACGAGGCTGCGATCTTTTGATCTGGTTTTTTTAAAATCAACATCAAAAGATCGCGGCTTGCGGCAGCGCCTACATGGGGATTTGTGTGGGTTGGGGTAAGATGCGGGTCATTCGAAAAACAACAGGATTTGCTGGGTTCCATGTCGGAAAAAGACACCATCGCCGTTCAACTGGTGCGTGAAGCACTGTTGCAAAGTTGTGCCCCGGGCGTGGCCACGGAAGAAGTCTTGAGCAAGGTCGGCATCGATCCGGCGCTGTTGCAAACCGAAAACGGTCGTGTACCGGCCTCGCAGTACGCCAGACTCTGGCGCTTGCTGGCCCGGCGCGGCGATGACGAGTTTTTCGGCATGGACTTGCGCAAGCTCAAGTCCGGCAGTCTGGAGTTCCTCTGCCGCAGCGCGATGGCGCAACCGACGCTCGCGGCCGGCTTGGGCAGTGGCTTGAGTTTTCTGTCACTGATGCTCGAGCGCCTGCCCGCGCAACTGGTGCACCAGCAAAGCCTGGCCGAAATCGTCTTGCTGGAGGACGACCCCGAGCCACGTCGCGCTTTCACCTACTTCACCTATTGGATGATCGTCCACGGCGTCGCCTGCTGGCTGGCGGGGCGGCGGATTCCGATTCTGGCCATCGAACTGCGCTGCCCGGCGCCGGATTTCTGCGATGACTATCAGGTGATGTTTTCCGAGAACCTGCGCTTCGACCGTCCCCGCACGCGGATGATTTTCGCCGCCGATTGCCTGGACCTGCCGATCAAGCGCAGCCCGGAAGAACTCAAACGGTTCCTGGCCCACGCACCGGCCAATATCCTGGTCAAATACCGCGACCCGGAAAGCCTGGCCAGCCGGATCAAACACGATCTTCGACAACTGCCCGCCGAGCAATGGCCGGAAACCGAGGCTTTGGCCCAGCAACTGTGTATGTCGGCCTCGACCCTGAGGCGGCGTCTGGCTGAAGAAGGGCAGACTTGGCAGGGCCTGAAGGACAGCGTGCGCAAGGAATTGGCCATCGTCTGGCTGGCAGAACCTTCGATCAGCTTTGCCGAGATTGCGGCGCGGTTAGGGTTTGCCGATACGAGTTCGTTTTATAAGGCGTTTCGCAAGTGGTCAGGGTCGAATCCGGGGCATTACCGGAGTTTGATTCTTAACGAAGCGAGCTGAGCCAGCACTTGCGTTGATGGGGCCGGCCTCTTCGCGGGCAAGCCTCGCTCCTACAGGGATCGCGTAAACCCTGTAGGAGCGAGGCTTGCCCGCGAAGACGCCTGACCAGACAACACACCTCTCAAATTTTGGCCAAACCAGTCACGCAACTTGATAGCTTTGACCATTGCCCCACACCCCGCGCAGCGCGAGTATTCCTGTGTTAATTACGGTTCCCCCAACCTAATAAAAATGCAGAGGGATTCTGGCAATGCGCGATTACTTGTCTGCTACATCACCGTTCGATTACCAGCACACTGTGGAGGCCGCACTTGCCGGCGATTTGACTGCGCTTAACGCCTGCGTCGAGTGTTGCGACCGTCACGCGTTGCCAGGTCGCATCGCGCTGTTCTGGGAGGGTCGTGACGGCGCAAGCGCGACGTACACCTTCAGCGATTTGCAGGACAAGGCTGCGCGTTTCGCCAATTTCCTTCTCACACAGGGCGTGCAGAAGGGTGACAAGGTCGCCGGCCTGCTGCCACGCAACATTGAATTGCTGATCACTGTATTCGCCACCTGGCGCATCGGCGCGGTCTATCAGCCGCTGTTTACCGCGTTCGGCCCGAAAGCCATCGAACATCGCTTGAACAGCTCCGGTGCCAAAGTGGTCGTGACTGACGCGGTCAATCGGCCGAAACTCGCTGAAGTCGCCGATTGCCCAACCATCGTTACCGTTGGCGGCGCTAAAGGGCAGGGGATTGTCCGTGGCGATTACAGTTTCTGGGCCGAACAAGCCAATTATTCCCCCGAGTGCGAACCGGTACTGATGACCGGCGAAGACCCGTTCCTGCTGATGTTCACCTCGGGCACCACCGGCCCGTCGAAAGCGCTGTCGGTACCGCTTAAAGCCATCGTCGCTTTCCAGAGTTACACCCGCGACGCCGTGGACTTGCGCCCGGAAGACGCGTTCTGGAACGTTGCCGATCCGGGCTGGGCTTATGGCATTTACTTCGGCGTGACCGGGCCGATGTCGATGGGGCACCCGATCACCTTCTACGATGGCCCGTTCACCCTCGAAAGCACCTGCCGGGTGATCAACAAATACAACATCACCAACCTGACCGGCTCGCCGACCGCTTACCGTCTGCTGATTGCCGGTGGCAACGAATTCGCTCGTTCGATCAAAGGCAAGTTGCGCATCGTCAGCAGCGCCGGCGAGCCGCTGAACCCGGAAGTGATCCGCTGGTTCGCCGACAACCTCGACGTGGTTATCCACGACCACTACGGCCAGACCGAGCTCGGCATGGTCCTGTGCAACCACCACGGCCTGAAGCACCCGATCCACATGGGCGCCGCCGGTTTTGCTTCGCCTGGCCATCGGATTGTGGTGCTTGATGACGACTACAACGAACTGAGCGTCGGCCAGCCGGGCATTCTGGCCATCGACCGTACCCAGTCGCCGATGTGCTGGTTCAACGGCTACGAAGGCGCCCCGACCAAGGCCTTCGTCGGCAACTATTACCTGAGCGGCGACACCGTCGAGTGGAACCCGGACGGCAGCATCAGCTTCGTCGGCCGTAGCGACGACGTGATCACCACCTCCGGCTACCGCGTCGGCCCGTTCGACGTCGAAAGCGCGTTGATCGAACACCCGGCCGTGATCGAAGCCGCAGTGGTCGGCAAACCCGATCCGGAACGCACCGAACTGGTCAAAGCCTTCGTGGTGATTGGCGAGCAATACCGCGCCACGCCGGAACTGGCCGAAGAACTGCGCCAACACGTGCGCAAGCGCCTGGCCGCGCACTCGTACCCCCGTGAAATTGAATTTGTCAGCGAGTTGCCGAAAACCCCAAGCGGAAAATTGCAGCGCTTTATCTTGCGCAACCAGGAAATCGCCAAGGCTCAAGAGGCCGCGGCTCACAAAGCTTCTGCTTGAATCGAAGGAAACAATGATGCAGATCGAAAACAAGGTTTTTCTCGTCACCGGCGGCGCATCTGGCCTCGGTGCCGCCACCGCTGAAATGCTGGTGGCTGCCGGCGCTAAGGTGATGCTGGTGGACATGAACGCCGAAGCCGTTGCGGCCCAGGCTGAGCGTCTCGGCGCACACAGCGTCGTGGCCGACATCAGCAACGAAGCCGCTGCCGAAGCCGCCGTGCAAGCGACGGTCGCCGCGTTTGGCAGCCTCAACGGCCTGATCAATTGCGCCGGTATCGTGCGTGGCGAGAAGATTCTCGGCAAAACCGGCCCGCATGCGCTGAGCAGCTTCGCCCAGGTGATCAACGTCAATTTGATCGGCAGCTTCAACATGCTGCGCCTGGCCGCAGCAGCCATCGCCGAAACCGAAGCGGACGCTGATGGCGAACGCGGCGTGATCATCAACACTGCTTCGGCAGCAGCTTACGACGGCCAGATCGGCCAGGCGGCGTATGCCGCGTCCAAAGGCGCGATTGTCAGCCTGACCTTGCCCGCCGCCCGTGAACTGGCGCGCTTCGGCATCCGTGTGATGACCATCGCGCCGGGCATCTTCGAAACCCCGATGATGGCCGGCATGACCCCGGAAGTCCGCGCGTCCCTGGCCGCTGGGGTACCGTTCCCGCCGCGTCTGGGCAAGCCGGGCGAGTATGCCGCGCTGGTCAGGCATATCATTGAAAACAGCATGCTCAACGGCGAGGTGATCCGTCTCGACGGTGCCTTGCGTATGGCCGCCAAGTAAGGAGGATTTTTCATGAGCCTTTCCAACGATCCGATTGTTATTGTCAGCGCCGTCCGCACCCCGATGGGCGGCTTTCAGGGCGAACTGAAAAGCCTGACCGCGCCGCAGCTCGGCGCCGCCGCGATCAAGGCTGCGGTTGAACGCGCCGGTGTCGCCTCAGATGCCGTCGACGAAGTCCTGTTCGGTTGCGTGTTGCCCGCCGGCCTCGGCCAGGCGCCTGCGCGCCAGGCAGCACTGGGCGCCGGGCTGGGTAAATCGACCCGTTGCACCACCGTAAACAAAATGTGCGGTTCCGGCATGGAAACCACCATCCTCGCCCATGACATGCTCGTCGCCGGCAGTGCCGACGTGGTGATCTCCGGCGGCATGGAAAGTATGTCCAACGCGCCATACCTGCTGGACCGCGCCCGTAGCGGTTACCGCATGGGCCACGGCCGCGTGCTCGATTCGATGTTCCTTGATGGCCTGGAGGATGCCTACGACAAGGGCCGCCTGATGGGGACCTTCGCCGAAGATTGCGCCGAGGCCAACGGTTTCACCCGTGAAGCCCAGGATGCGTTTGCCATCGCTTCGACGACTCGCGCCCAACAAGCGATCAAGGACGGCAGCTTCAAGGCTGAAATCGTGCCGCTGACCGTCACCGTCGGCAAAGAACAAGTGCTGATCAGCCACGACGAACAGCCACCGAAAGCCAAACTCGACAAGATCGCCTCGCTGAAACCGGCGTTCCGCGAGGGCGGCACGGTGACGGCGGCCAACTCCAGTTCGATCTCCGACGGTGCGGCAGCATTGGTGCTGATGCGTCAGTCGCAGGCGCAGAAACTTGGTTTGAAAGCGCTGGCGGTGATTCACGGCCACGCGGCGTTTGCCGATACACCGGGCCTGTTCCCGGTGGCTCCGGTGGGGGCGATCAAGAAGCTGATGAAAAAAACCGGCTGGTCCCTGGACGAAGTCGAGTTGTTTGAGGTGAACGAAGCGTTCGCCGTGGTCAGCCTAGTGACCATGAGCAAACTGGAAATTCCCCACGAGAAGGTCAACGTCCACGGCGGCGCTTGCGCCTTGGGCCACCCGATTGGTGCGTCCGGCGCGCGAATTCTCGTGACCTTGCTCTCGGCCCTGCGCCAGAAAGGCCTGAAGCGCGGCGTTGCAGCGATCTGCATTGGCGGCGGTGAAGCGACGGCCATGGCCGTGGAATGCCTGTATTGAGACTGACGCTATCCCCAGGTGGGAGCGGGCTTGCTCGCGAAGAGGCCGTGTCAGTCGACTTAAATACTGAATGGCACACCGCATTCGCGAGCAAGCCCGCTCCCACAGGTCCGGCGTTTCAACCAGGCATTTTGTGCGAAAGGCTCATATTTAAGGATTTGCCATGATTCCCAATGACGAACAACTGCAGATCAGCGAAGCGGCCCGGCAATTCGCCCAGGAACGGCTGAAACCGTTCGCCGCCGAATGGGACCGCGAGCATCGCTTCCCGAAAGAAGCCATCGGCGAAATGGCCGAGCTGGGCTTCTTCGGCATGTTGGTGCCGGAAGACTGGGGCGGTTGCGACACCGGTTACCTGGCCTACGCCATGGCCCTGGAAGAAATCGCCGCGGGCGACGGCGCGTGCTCGACGATCATGAGCGTGCACAACTCGGTGGGTTGCGTGCCGATCCTCAAGTACGGCACCGACGATCAGAAAGAACGCTTCCTCAAACCACTGGCCAGCGGTTCGATGCTCGGCGCCTTTGCCTTGACCGAACCGCAAGCAGGTTCCGACGCCAGCGGCCTGAAAACCCGCGCCCGGCTGGAAGGCGATCACTACGTACTCAACGGCTGCAAACAGTTCATCACCTCCGGGCAGAACGCCGGGGTGGTGATTGTCTTCGCCGTAACTGACCCCAGCGCCGGAAAACGCGGGATCACCGCGCTGATCGTGCCCACTGATTCGCCGGGCTACAAAGTCGCGCGGGTCGAGGACAAACTCGGGCAGCACGCCTCCGACACTTGCCAGATCCTCTTTGAAGACGTGAAGGTCCCAGTGGCCAACCGCTTGGGCGAGGAGGGCGAAGGTTACCGAATCGCCCTGGCCAACCTCGAAGGCGGACGCGTAGGCATCGCTTCGCAATCGGTGGGCATGGCACGCGCCGCGTTTGAAGCGGCCCGTGACTACGCCCGCGAGCGCGAGAGTTTCGGCAAGCCGATCATCGAACACCAAGCTGTCGCGTTCCGTCTGGCGGACATGGCGACCCAAATCGCCGTCGCCCGGCAGATGGTGCATTACGCTGCCGCGCTGCGTGACAGCGGCAAACCGGCCTTGGTCGAAGCTTCGATGGCCAAGCTGTTTGCCTCGGAAATGGCCGAGAAGGTTTGCTCCGCCGCGTTGCAAACCCTCGGCGGTTACGGTTACCTGAACGACTTCCCGCTGGAGCGGATCTACCGCGACGTACGGGTGTGCCAGATCTACGAAGGCACCAGCGATATTCAGCGCATGGTTATTTCGCGCAATCTTTGAGAAGACCCCCCGTAGGAGCTGCCGCAGGCTGCGATCTTTTGACGTTGATTTTAAAAAGCGAGATCAAAAGATCGCAGCCTCGTTTCACTCGGCAGCTCCTACAGGGGATCGAGCCTTATGCAAAACAGGAGTTATTTATGAGTTACGAAACGATTTTGCTGGAAACCCACGGTCGTGTAGGCCTGATTACCCTCAACCGTCCGCAAGCCTTGAACGCGTTGAACGCGCAGATTGTCAGCGAGCTGAACCACGCCCTCGATGGCCTGGAAGCTGATTCGAACATCGGCTGCATCGTGCTGACCGGCTCGAAAAAAGCCTTCGCCGCCGGTGCCGACATCAAGGAAATGGCCGAGCTGACCTACCCGCAAATCTACCTCGACGACCTGTTCAGCGACAGCGATCGCGTGGCCAACCGCCGCAAGCCGATCATCGCCGCCGTCAACGGCTTCGCCCTCGGTGGTGGCTGTGAACTGGCGCTGATGTGCGACTTCATCCTGGCCGGCGATAACGCCAGATTTGGCCAACCGGAAATCAACCTCGGCGTGCTGCCGGGCATGGGCGGCACCCAGCGCCTGACCCGCGCCGTGGGCAAGGCCAAGGCCATGGAAATGTGCCTTAGCGGCCGCTTGATCGATGCGGTGGAAGCGGAGCGTTGCGGGATTGTCGCGCGGATCGTGCCGGCGGATGAGTTGCTGGAAGAAGCGCTGAAAGTCGCGACGCTGATTGCCAAGAAGTCGCTGCCGATTGCGATGATGGTCAAGGAAAGCGTGAACCGGGCGTTTGAAGTCAGCCTGTCAGAAGGTGTGCGCTTTGAGCGTCGGGTGTTCCATGCGGCATTTGCGACGCAGGATCAGAAGGAAGGGATGGCGGCGTTTATTGCCAAGCGTGAGGCGGAGTTCGTCGGAAAGTAGTTCGGCGTATCCAATGACGCCATCGCGAGCAAGCTCGCTCCCACATTGGTTCTGCGTTGTACGCAAATCCCCTGTGGGAGCGAGCCTGCTCGCGAAGCTTTGAGGCC
Organism: Pseudomonas sp. TH15; assembly: GCF_016651105.1. Lineage (GTDB taxonomy): Bacteria > Pseudomonadota > Gammaproteobacteria > Pseudomonadales > Pseudomonadaceae > Aquipseudomonas. Next base: position 4,287,328 of record NZ_JAEKEL010000001.1, on the reverse strand, counting down.
AGATCAAAAGATCGCAGCCTGCGGCAGCTCCTACAGAGACTCTGGTGTAGGAGCTGCCGCAGGCTGCGATCTTTTGCTTTTAGAGCTGATAGTTTTTCAACTCCCGGGCAATCACCATCCGCTGTATCTCGCTCGACCCTTCATAAATCTGCGTAATCCGCGCATCCCGGTAGTAACGCTCCACCGGGTAATCCTCCAAATATCCATATCCGCCATGAATCTGCATCGCCGAAGAACAGACTTTCTCGGCCATTTCCGATGCAAACAATTTGGCCTGTGAGGCCTCCGACAGACACGGTTTGCCGGCACTGCGCAACCGCGCAGCGTGCAGGATCAGCAAGCGTGCGGCGTTCAACCGCGTGTGCATGTCCGCCAGCATATTGGCGATGCTCTGGTGCTCGTTGATCGGTTTGCCGAACTGCACCCGATCCCGGGAGTAGGCCAGCGCCGCTTCAAATGCTGCACGGGCGATGCCCAACGCTTGCGCGGCGATGCCGATGCGGCCGCCTTCGAGGTTGGAGAGGGCGATGGCCAGGCCTTTGCCGCGATCACCCAGCAGGTTGGCTTCTGGGATGGTGCAGTTGCTCAGGGTTACTGCGCAGGTATCGGAAGCGCGAATGCCCATTTTGTGTTCGGTGCGATCAACGATAAAACCAGCGGTGTCGGTCGGCACGAGGAATGCCGAGATGCCTTTCTTGCCCAGGTCCGGATCAGTCACCGCAAACACAATCGCCAGTTTCGCCCGCTTGCCGTTGCTGACGAACTGCTTGGCGCCATTGATCACCCACTGGCCATCCCGCAGTTCGGCGCGGGTGCGCAGGTTGTGGGCTTCGGAACCGGCTTGCGGTTCGGTCAGGCAGAAGCAGCCGATGGCTTGACCGCTGGCCAGGTCCGGCAGCCAGGTTTTTTTCTGTGCTTCAGTGCCGTAATTCAGCACCGGCCCGCAACCCACCGAGTTGTGGATGCTCATCAACGCGCCAGTAGCGCCGTCGCCAGCCGAAATCTCTTCCACGGCCAAGGCGTAGGCGACGTAATCGACATAGGTGCCGCCCCATTCCTCGGGCACGACCATGCCCAGTAGACCCAGCTCCCCCATCTTCGCCACCAGACCGTCATCGATCCAGCCAGCCTTTTCCCAGGCTTGTGCGTGGGGCGCGATTTCGCCACGGGCGAAGTCCCGGGCCATATCGCGGATCATCACTTGCTCTTCGCTCAATTCAATATCGTGCATGGCTCAGCTCCCGCTCTGCTCAAAACCTGTGAAGAAACTCTCGACGTGCTCGGCGTGCAGCGCCTGTAGGGTCGGCGGGTTCCAGCGCGGGTTCTTGTCTTTGTCGATCAACAAGGCGCGCACGCCTTCGATCAGGTCGCCGCGCTCGAACCACTGGCGGTCCAGGTGCAGTTCAAGGGCGAAGCATTGTTCAAGGCTCAAGTGGCGGCCGCGACGGAGCATTTCCAGGGTCACGCCCATGGCCAGCGGCGAACGGCTTTCCAGCAGATCGGCGGTGGTTTTCGCCCATTCGTGACTGTCGGCGACGGTCACTTCGCGTAGTTGTTCCACAATACTCGCCACGTCCGGCAGGGCGAAGAAGTGGTCGATGGCCGGGCGCAGCGCAATCAATGGCGCGTCAGGCAGTTGCTGCGTGGCGAGCTTGGCCAGCACACCTTGCAGGTCCTTGAGCGGTGTTTCGTGCCATTGGAGGTGATCGAGTTGTTCGTCCAGGGTGCCGAGTTTATCGCTTTCCAGGTACCAGTCGGCCAAGCCGCAATACAGCGCATCGGCGGCGCGGATCTGCACGCCGCTGACACCGAGGTATATCCCCAGCTCACCAGGAATCCGCGGCAGGAAGTAGCTGCCGCCCACGTCCGGGAAGTAACCGATGGCCACTTCCGGCATCGCCAGGCGACTGCGCTCGGTCACCACCCGCATATCCGCGCCTTGCACCAGGCCCATGCCGCCGCCCAGTACAAAGCCGTCCATCAAGGCCAGGACCGGTTTGCAGTAATTGTGGATAGCGAGGTCGAGGGCGTATTCCTCGACGAAGAAGTCTTCGTGCAGGCTGTCGCCGTTTTTGAAGCTGTCGTACAGCGAGCGGATGTCGCCACCGGCACAGAACGCTTTCTCACCAGCGCCGCGCAGCACCACTGCGTTGACCTGTGAATCCTCGGCCCAGGCGTCGAGCTGGTTCTGCAGGCGGCGGACCATGTCCAGGGTGAGGGCGTTGAGGCCGGCGGGGCGATTGAGGGTCAGGTGGCCGATGTGGTTGCGAACCTCGGCCAGCACTTCGTTTGTCGTGGCATCCCTGGCTTGAGCCTGCGGAGATGGAACCTGAGCAGTCATCGATAACTCCCTGCTTTTATTGTTCTTTATAGAGAAGCTCGCGCGCGAGCGATGCTGGATCGTATCAGTGCAAATTTGTGATGTACAACCGGCATACGTGCAGGTCCCGTCTGCATTTTTACCTTGGTCGAACATGTAGGCGGGCTCATGTAGGCGCTGTCGCAGGCTGCGCTCTTTTGATCTTTAAAAATCAAAGTCAAAAGATCGCAGCCTGCGGCAGCTCCTACATAAGGGGTTAGGTGAAGGCTGTGGTAATGCTGCGCCGCTTGGCATGCAGCTCACTGGCATGGATCAGCTGTTCAAGGTCTTGCGGCGTGACGTCGATGAAGGCCGCCATCTCCGCCAACGCCCGTTGTAAATCCTCGGCGGTGATGGCCTGGCTGTCGGCCGACGGCATGACCGGTACCGGCTCGGCGGGTCGTTTGGGATAGCGAATGAGCGTCAAGTTGTTGTACGCCAGCGCGCTGAGCAGCATCGCCGAGGCGCCGAGCATCACAGGGCCGAGGGCTTTCCAGTCCAGGGCGATGGTTGCCGGGTCGGCCAACACCAACAGCAGCGCCAACGCTCCGGCCGGGGGATGCAGGCAACGCAGCCAACACATCAACATCAACGCCATGCCCGCTGCCAGGCACGCGCTGCCCAAAGTTCGCCCGAGCACATGAGCGACCAGCAGTGAAATCACCCCGGCGCTCAAGTAACCACCCAAAATCGACCAGGGCTGGGCGAGGGCGCCGGAAGATACGGCGAACAACAACACCGCCGACGCACCCAACGGACCGACCAAGTGCTGCGCCACTTCAATGCCGAATACCTGGCTGCACAGCCAGACGCTGAACAGCGTGCCCAGGGACATGCCGATGGCTGCGCGGCTCCATTCCGAGGGGCGGGTGTTGATGGCGGCGGGTAACCAGCGAGCAAGCATGATGACAATCGATCCGTTGACAGAACCCTTGGCCCAAAAACATGAGCCAAAAAAAAGGCTTAGCTGGGAAACCCAGAAAGCCCTTGAAGTTGTTCCAACTATTGGGGGAGGAACGGGCACAGTGTGCCGTTCATTCCTGATGCTGACAAATTCATATTAATGCAGCTTCAGTGCATTATTTTTGCAGTATTGCCACCCGCCGGCCCGCCATGAAGCACAGGGTTCCGCCCATCGCGGTCAATGCGCAGAGGGCGTAGAACATTGTCGGCGCCGGGGTGTGCATTAACAGGTAGCCACAAATCACCGGGCTCAAGGCACCGCCCAACGCCGCGAGGTTTTGCGCGCCGTAGTAACTGCCGCGCAGTTCTTCCGGGGCCAGGGTGTCGACGAAGAGGAATTCCGCCGGGTAAATGATCATTTCACCGAGGGTGAAAATGAACATCGCCACACACCAGCTCACCAGACCGTCGGCCAGGCTGAAACCGATCAAACCCAAAATGAACAAGCCGGTGCCGCCAGCAATCCAGTAGCGCAGTTGCTCACGTTTGAGGAAGCGGCCGATCTGGTATTGCAGCAGGATCACGCTGATAGCGTTGCAGGCGAGCAGGGCGGCCATGGTTTCCAGGGCGCGCTTGGAGTCATGGGTCACCAGCAGGTATTGCGACAGGTACAAGGTGAAACGGCCATGGACCACGGTGCTGAACAGGCAGCCGCAGGTGAACATGATCAAGGTGCGGTCGTTTTTGAGGGTGGTCAGGGTCTTGAGAAAGCTCTGGGGCTGGCCGAGGGTGGTTGTCTGCGCCGGGTCTTTCGGAATCCCGCTCATCAAGAAGATACTGAAGAAGGCGATGCCGCCAGCAATCAGGAACGGTGCAATCGGATACACCCCGGCGATCACCACACCGAGCATCGGCCCGGTGGCGTAGCCGATATTGGTCAAGGTGTAGCGCAGGGAAAACGCCTTGGCCCGTTGGCCCATGGGCAGGTTTTCGCTGAGGATCGCTTTTGAGCCGATCAGAAATAATGCGGAGGCGGTTTCGGTGATCACCAGGGTCGCGGTGGTCAGGTACAGGTTCTGGGCGAAGGTCAGCAGCACGAAGCCGATGGCGCTGGAGAGCATGGCCAGGATCAACAGCCGACGCTTTTCCAGACGGTCGATAATGTAACCGCCGTAAAGGGCGAGCAGGGTGGCGATGAACACCGCGATGCCCAGCAGCAGACCAACGTCCTGTTGGTTGAGACCGAGTTTGTTGCTCAGAAATAGTGTGAGCAACGGGCTGGTGATGGCGCGGCTGACGACGATGGTCAGCGAGCAAATCATCAACCGGCGGATAACGAGCGAGTAAGTGGCCACGGTGGTGCAAATGTCCTTATTTCAAATGCTGTGCGGGCGTACGCCATCCTCGCCGCGCACACGCCGCCGGTCAAACTCAATAACTCCCCCTATCCTGTAGGAGCTGCCGCAGGCTGCGATCTTTTGATCTTGTCTTTAAAAGCAAAATCAAAAGATCGCAGCCTTCGGCAGCTCCTACAGGGGATGGCTCAGGGGCAGGCGCATTGCGCAGCGGCGTTCGGCGGGAAAGCCGTGCTCGACTTCCTTTTGCAAGGCATCGATCAAATACGCTTCGCTGGCATCCGGCTCGACCACCACGAAGCCCATCCGCTCATAGAAAGGTGCATTCCACGGCACATCGCGAAACGTGGTCAGCGTCACTCCTTGCAAGCGTTGCCGGCGTGCATAGGCAATCGTTGCCGAGATCAATTGACGGCCCGCCCCCTGGCCCTGAAACGAACGGCTGACGGAGAGTTCTTCAATGTGCAATTGCTTGCCGATGGTCAGCGCGCGAACAAACCCGGCGAGTTGCACGGTGGCGCTTTCGGCAACCCATACGTGAGCATGCTCGATGGCGTGTCGATGTTGCGCGGCGTCCGCCACCTCGGTATCGGCAAGCCAGGCAAGGGTGGGATCGATACGAAACAACTCGGCGGCCGAGCGCTCGATAGCGGGAAGGGCGGCCGCGTCAGCGGAACGAGCAAGACGAATGAGCATTTTCATTTAGGAGTGCCGCAGGCTGCGATCTCTTGATTTCGGGACGTAGAGCGTCCCCGGCTGCATTCCCATGCAGAGCGTGGGAACGATCAAAAGCCAAAGGATCGCAGCCTGCGACAGCTGCTACAAGGGTTTCACGTACAGCAATACGTAGTCGTTTTTATCGAAACGGCCGCTCACCAGCGGTTGCAGGGTTTCCAGTGGCGTACCTTTCAAGGCCTGGAAGTCGTTACGATCCATCATCAGCCACGTCGGGCCCTTGAGGGCTTCCAGTTGCTGCACCGAGTCGGTGAACTGCGGTTGCAGATCCTGCTCGATGTTGACCATGAATTTGATCGCTTTCGCGTCCTTGCCCATACCGTGCAGCACCAACGGCGCAGGGTTTTGGATAACCTGCGCGAAGGCGGCGCGGCTGAAAGTCTGCGTGTTATAGAGGCGCTGTTCCACAGGTTCGAACACCGCCGCATACACCGTCCATAACGCCAGCACCGAACACAGCGCCAGCACTTCGGCACGCCAACGCGGGATCAACAACCGCGAGAGCGCCGCCAGTTGCAGCACGCCGAGCACCAGCAAAATCAGCGTGATGTCGGTCAATTGCTCGGGGAACCGACGCCGCGCGACCAGCAGAGCCACCAGCAGTAACCCCGGTGTCAGCAGCCACACCGCCAACATCAAACCGCGCAGCCAACGGAACACCCAACCGTGGAGAACCTGAAACGGATACGCCGCGATGATCGCTGCCATTGGCAGCATCGGCAGCACGTAACGGGCTTTTTTCGCCAGGGGAATCGACAGGCCGACCATCACGATCAACCCGGCGGCCGCGCAGTACAGCACCAGGCGCAGTTGCGGCCCGGCTTCGCGTGGTGTGGTCAGGCAAATGGCGGCCAGCGCCAACAAGCCCAATGGATAGGCCAGCGCATAGTTGCCCATTGAACTGGTGAAGTAATACAGCGAATCGCTGGCGCCCTCACTGCCATCCATGCGCCCCATGAACTGCATGCGAATGACATCCTGCATGAAGGCTGGACCACCGCTCAGTTGCGCCAGCCACAACAACAGCCCGACGCATGCCGCGAGTAACACCGACGCCAGCACGCCAAACACCAGCAATCGCGGCCACTGTCGATTGAGCAAGTAATAACTGCACAGCATGCCGGTCGGCACCACCAGACCAATGGGTCCGCGAATGCCGAAACCGAGCAACAGCAACACGAAGATCAACCACCCACGGCGTCCGCCCGCAAAGTGATCGTGGGCATAGCCCAGATAGAACACCGCGAATGCGACCGCTGCGAGCATCAAGTCCTGCGACACCGCGCGGACTTCGGTGAGGAACGTGCTGGTGAGCAGCAACAGCGCGATGCTGATCAGCGCCCAGCGCCGCGAATACGGTGCCAACAGCCGATACATCAACGTCACGATCAGCGCGCCGGCGATGGCGCTCGGTGCCCATGCGGTGAACGCATTGACGGCCCCGAACGGCAATGACAGCAGCCAGATAAACAACGTCGACAACGCCGAGTAATCGGCATACGGCTGTCCATAAGTGCTCGGAAACACCGTTGGCCCGTGGCGCAGCATTTCCTGCGCGAACAGCACAAAGCGTGAATCGAAACCGATAGGGGCCTGCCCGTAGACCCCGGCCATGAACAATAAAAACGCCAGCAGCCCTGCGATCAGGGACTGCCGGCGAATGTCAGGCGATAACGTGATCAAGCGACGTCGGACGCGTGCGGCCATTGTTGCAGCGTAATCGGCAGTTTGCGAGATTCACCGCGACCCATCGGGAAGTACAGGAAGCCGCTGCGCGCCAGGCGCTCTGCGTCATACAGGTTGCGGCCATCGAAAATCACTGGTGCTGCGAGGCGCTCACGGATCAGGTCGAAATCCGGCGCCTTGAATTGTTGCCACTCGGTGCAGATGATCAGCGCATCGGCGCCGGTCAGTACCGATTCCGGTGTGCCCATGAGCGCCAGCTTCGATTCGTGCGGATACAAATGCTGGGTTTCCTGCATCGCTTCCGGGTCGAACGCGCGTACATTGGCGCCCGCCGCCCACAGCGACTCCATCAGTACGCGGCTAGGTGCGTCGCGCATGTCATCGGTGTTCGGCTTGAACGCCAGGCCCCACAAGGCGAAGGTCTTGCCAGCCAGATCACCCTTGTAGAACGCATTGACGCGCTCGAACAGCTTGTGTTTCTGGCGCTCGTTGATTGCTTCCACCGCTTGCAGCAGGTCGCTGGAGCAGTTCGCTTCCTCGGCGCTGTGAATCAGTGCGCGCATGTCTTTCGGGAAGCACGAACCGCCGTAACCGCAGCCCGGATAGATGAAGTGATAGCCGATGCGCTGATCGGCACCGATGCCCAGACGCACGGATTCGATGTCGCAACCCAGGTGCTCGGCCAGCTCGGCGATCTGGTTGATGAAGCTGATTTTCGTCGCCAGCATGCAGTTGGCGGCGTACTTGGTCAGCTCGGCGCTGCGCAGGTCCATGAACATGATGCGGTCATGGTTGCGGTTGAACGGCGCGTAGAGCTCGCGCATCACTTCACGTACTTCGTCACGCTCGCAGCCGACGATGATGCGGTCCGGACGGCGGCAGTCGGCAACGGCGGTGCCTTCCTTGAGGAATTCCGGGTTGGAGACGATATCGAACTCCAGTTCGCGGCCGTCCAGTTTGCCCAGGATATGTGCGCGCAGGGTGTCGCCGGTGCCAACCGGAACGGTGGATTTTTCCACCAGGATCACTGGCTGCACGCGGTGGCGGGCTACCGCATCACCGACCGACAACACGTAGCTCAGGTCTGCCGAACCGTCTTCACTGGACGGTGTACCAACGGCGATGAACAACACTTCGCCATGTTGCACGGCAAGTTTTTCATCGGTGGTGAACTGCAGGCGCTTGGCCTCCAGGCTTTCCTTGACCAGACTGGCCAGCCCCGGTTCAAAAATGCTGACATGGCCTTGCTTGAGCAATTCCACCTTTTTGGCATCGATGTCCATGCAGATCACATCGTGGCCGACTTCGGCCAGAACGGCAGCCTGAACGAGGCCAACGTAACCACTACCAAATACACTGATTTTCATGGGGCATTCCTAAGAACAGGTGCGCGAGCAGGTCGAGAGTTGATGGTGATGACCCCGAGGATGACAAGGGCCACCCCGAGGCTTTTTGCAAGACTGAAATGTTCGTTAAATGCCGGCAGACTAGCGGCCAGCAGGTACACCAGCGCATAGCTGATGCTGAGCAGTGAATAGGCCCGTCCCAGTGGCACGTCCCGCAGGGCGAGCAGCCAACTGAGCATCGACAGCGCGTAGGCAAGGATCGCCGCCAGCACCACGCCGATGGCGGTCAGGTCGACGCTGCCATTGCTCAGAGCTGTCAGCCATTGATCGGGGTGCGGCAGGCGGCTCATGCTCCAGCGCATGCCAAGCTGGGCGGCGCTGGCCAACATGACGCTGCCCAGGGCAAAGGTAATTCCACGGCGCAGGTTCATGTTTGTTGCCCCAGCAAAACCACGCCACCGATTACCAGTACGACGCCCAGCCAATGGCGACGGTCGACGGTTTCGTGAAAGACGAAGCGGGCGACCAGGGTAATGAGTACGAAATTGAGGCTGAGCATCGGATAGGCGACACCGACTTCCAGGCGCTGCAACACCAGCAGCCAGACCAGAAGGCCAAAACCGAGCGAGAACAACGCCAGCCACAGCCACGGCGAGCGAAGTTTCTCGCCCAAGCCGGTCGTTTTACCGCGCCAGCTTTCCACTGCGTACTTCTGGGCCACCTGGCCCAGGCAGGTCAGCAGGCACGCGGTCAGCAACAGAATCAGGCTCATGACGCATCCTGAGGGATGATCAGAATCACCAGATTGCCTTGCTCATAGCGCTTGCCATCTTTAGGCAGCAATTCGAGTTCTTGCAGTTCGTCGTCACCCTTGACCCGCATGACCACGCCGACCGAACCGGTCTTGCGAGCTTCTTGCATCCACTGTTGCACCTGATCCGTGGTGATCCGTCGATTGCCGGTGTCAGGAAAGTCCAGGCCGTATTTAAGCTCGCCGACCGTGTTGTACAGCGCCACTTGTGGACGTCCCAGGCGCCAGGACAGTGCTGCCGCTGCGCCCAGATCATTGCTCAGCAGTTGGCCGGTCTGACCCAGTTCCTGAACGTGTTCGAGGATGAACTGGTCAGGCATCTTGTTGGAGACCACCGAGTTGGGCAGTCCTGCGGGTATCAGTCCGATCAGGATGAGACTGCCAAACGCCGGTGCTGCCCAGCATTGCAGGGGCCGGAAGGCTTGCAGCAAATTGGCCATGATCCAGCCGATCAGCGCGATAAACACCAGAATCAGATGATGCAGCTCAAGTTCGTACACCGGCTTCTTCAGTTGCACGTAGACCAGCGCGAGCAATACGACGACGCCCATCACCAGGTTCAGCAAACCGTTGATTCCCAGCGCCCGACCTTGTTCAAGCTTCAAACGGTCCGCCAGCGCGTTGCCGAGCAACAGCGCCAAGGGCAACAGGCAGGGCAGGATGTAGGCCGGCAATTTGCCCTTGCTCAGGCTGAAGAAAATCAGCGGCATAACCATCCACAACAATAGAAAGCCGATGCTCGCCTGGCGACGGCTCTGCCAGGCTTGTTTCAACGCCGTTGGCAGCAACACCGCCCAAGGCAGGCTGAACGCGACCAGCAGCGGCAGGTAATACCACCAAGGCGCGTCATGCTGGGCGTCTTCGCCAGCGAAGCGCTGAATGTGTTCGTGCCAGAAGAAGAACCGCCAGAAGTCGGGCTCCTGAGAGTGCACGGCCAAGACCCACGGCAGGCTGATTACGATGGCCACGACCACAGCAACCGGGCCGTAGACCAGCAGTTCACGCCAGCGTTTTTGCCAGATCATCCACGGCAAGGCGATCAGCACCGGCAGCAGCCAGGCCAAAAAACCCTTGGTCATGAACCCCATGCCGCAGGCCAGCCCCAACGCGGCCCAGCCCAACAGGCGCTGACCACGGCTCTTGCTGTCCAGTGCAAACCACAGGGCAACCAGGCTTGCGTTGACCCAGAAGGTGAATTGCGGATCGAGGTTGGCATAACCGGCCTGGCCGGCGATGACGGTGAAACTCATGTACAGCAAAGCGCAGGCAAAACTTTTGCGCGGGTCGTTCCACAGGCGTCGGGCGATCAAATAGCACAGCAACACGCTCAGCCCGGTGGTCAGGGCTGAGGCGAAACGTACGCCGAACAGATTGTGGCCAAACAACGACTGGCCGATGGCAATCATCCAGTAGCCAGCCACCGGTTTTTCAAAGTAGCGCAAGCCCATGAAATGCGGCGACACCCAGTTGCCGCTCAGGAGCATGTCCTGGCTGATCTGGGCGTAGCGGGTTTCGTCGGGAATCCACAAACCGTGGGTACCCAACGGCAACAGATAGGCAAGCAGCATAACGACCAGCAACACCGGTAATGCCCAGCGTTTACTCATGCGCCTTGCACTCCCAGCCAGCCTTCACGGCCTTCAAGGGCGCCGCGAACTACGCGGCCGGCCGGCAGGGTAGCGAGTGACTCGGGCAACAAGTCGCCCAAGGGTTGGAAATGAATGTCGCGCTGGCGTGCATCGGCCAGCAGCTGACGAAAATCGTTGGCCATCAGAATCCCTTCTACCTCGGCATGGATCGTGTAGACGTTCAGTTTTTCGGGGGTAAAGCGGTCCAGGATGAAAGCGTTGAAATCTTTGGCAACCACGGTCGGACCGACCACCTCGTCAAAGGTAGGCAGGTCCACCGGGATTTGTGGCGCACCGAGGCGGCCATCGGCCAATGTCGGCTGGAACAGGCTCTGGCCCCGGCAATCGCTGTTATAGCGAAAGCCGAAACCTTGCTTGGCTTCGATCACACGCTCGTCAGCCCGCCAACCGGCAGAAGCCGAGCAGTCGACTTTTTGCCCGAGGATATCGCTGAGGCAATCAACGCCCCGGCGAATCTGCTCGATCAATTGCGCATCGCTCCAGCGCCCGGCGTTGGCTTGCCAGCCATGGTGATCCCAGGCGTGCAGGCCGACTTCATGACCGGCGTCCCGGGCCTGACGCATCAGGTGCCCGAGGTCGCGACCAATGGGTTTGCCTGGCCAGGCAGTGCCGGCCAGCAAAATATCCCAGCCATACAGGCCGGCGGCGTTGGAACGCAGCATCTTCCAGAGGAATTGTGGGCGGATGAGGCGCCACAAGTGGCGCCCCATGTTGTCCGGCCCGACGCTGAAGAAAAACGTCGCCTTGACCTGAGCCTCATCGAGCATTTCCAGCAACCGGGGCACCCCTTCACGGGTGCCTCGGTAGGTGTCGACATCGATACGAAGGCCTGCCTGCATTAGCGCTTGTCCGCGATTTCGAGCATGGCTTCGCGCAGGAAGAAGTCCAGCGTGTTGCCGATGGTTTCGCTCATTTCAACGGTAGGCTCCCAGTCCAGCAGGCGCTTGGCGTTGGCAATGCTTGGCTTGCGGTGTTCCACGTCCTGGTAACCGGCACCGTAGAACGCCTTGCTTTCCACGTCGCGGAAACCGGCGAACGGAGGGAAGTTGGCACGCAGTGGGTGCGCTTCGAACTGACGCAGCAGCTCTTCGCCCAACTGACGGATGCTGGCTTCGTTTTCCGGGTTGCCGATGTTGATGATCTGACCGTTGCACGCGTCGTTTTCGTTGTCGACGATGCGTGCCAGGGCTTCGATGCCGTCAGCGATGTCAGTGAAGCAGCGCTTCTGCTCGCCACCGTCGAACAGACGGATCGGAGTACCTTCCACCAGGTTCAGGATCAACTGGGTGATGGCACGGGAGCTGCCGATACGGGCCGAATCCAGACGGTCCAGACGCGGGCCCATCCAGTTGAATGGACGGAACAGGGTGAAGTTCAGGCCCTTGGCGCCGTAAGCCCAGATCACGCGGTCCAGCAGTTGCTTGGAGACCGAGTAGATCCAGCGCTGCTTGTTGATCGGACCAACGATCAGGTTCGAGGTGTCTTCGTCGAAGTTCTTGTCCTGGCACATGCCATAGACTTCGGAGGTCGACGGGAAAATCACGCGCTTGTTGTACTTGACGCAGTAGCGAACCAGTTTCAGGTTCTCTTCGAAGTCCAGTTCGAATACGCGCAGCGGGTTGCGGGTGTATTCGATTGGCGTTGCGATGGCTACCAGCGGCAGGACCACGTCGCACTTCTTGATGTGATATTCGATCCACTCGGAGTGAATGCTGATATCGCCTTCCACGAAGTGGAAGTTCGGGTGGCTGCGCAGGCGCTCGATGGCGTCGGAACCGATGTCCAGGCCGTAGACGTCGTACTTGTCGTCACGCAGCAGGCGCTCGGACAAGTGGTTACCGATGAAGCCGTTGACGCCCAGGATCAGTACGCGAGTACGACGTGGAGCACGGCCGGATTCGGCACCGCGCAATACTGAACCGTCTACCAGGCCCAGTTCAGCAGCCAGTTGCGGGCCGCTGAGGTACAGGCCGTTATCGTTACGCTGACCGGAAGTGATGACCAGCGAGTCTTCGCCGCAAGCGATGCGCAGCGGATCAACACTGATTACACGGCCAGGTGCTTGACCTTCGTTGCCCTTGGCGACTTCAGCGCTCCAGACAATCAGTTTGTGCTCGCCCACTGCGCAGAACGCGCCCGGGTATGGCTGAGTAACAGCGCGAACCAGGTTGAACAGCTCTTCAGCCGGTTTCTTCCAGACCAGTTTGCCGTCGGCCGGAGTGCGGCGACCAAACACGGTAGCTTTGGATTCGTCCTGGGCGGTCTCGGTGACTTTGCCTTGCAGCAGGGCTGGCAGGGTGTCACGCAGCAGGGAAGCGGCGGCTTCGCGCAGTTTGCCATGCAGGCTCAGGGCGGTATCGGCACGGTCGATGGCGACCTTGTGCTGAGCGATGATTGCGCCAGCATCGGCACGTTTGACCATGCGGTGCAGGGTCACGCCGGTTTCGGTTTCGCCGTTGACCAGCACCCAGTTGGCCGGTGCGCGACCACGGTAGGTTGGCAGCAGCGAGCCGTGCAGGTTGAACGCGCCTTTGCTGGCGGTGGCCAGCAGTGGCTCGCTCAGCAGATTGCGGTAGTAGAAAGAGAAAATGTACTCAGGGTTGAGCTTGGCGATGCGCTCGATCCACAGCGGGTGGTTGACATCTTCCGGCGCATGAACCGGGATGCCTTTGCGAGCGCACAGTTGCGCAACGGAGCCGTAGAAGGCGTTTTCCTTCGGATCATCGGCGTGGGTGAATACCGCGCCGATTTCAAAACCTGCGTTTAACAGGGCTTCAATGCCGGCACAGCCGATATCGTGGTAGGCGAAGACAACAGCTTTTGCGCTCATGAGTGAACCTGATCTGAAGAAGTGGAAGTGAGACCGTCAACGGTAACAACGGGAGCAGGGGAAGCGGGTTCGTTACGCAGGACCTTCTCGATGAAGAACCGTGGACGCGCCCGAACATCGCTGTACATGCGGCCCAGGTATTCACCCAGAAGGCCCATGCCGATGAATTGGCCGCCGGTGAAGACGAACAGCACGGCGAACAGCACGAAGGTACCGCCGCCAGCCCAACCAGAGCCGAAGGCCAGGCGCAAGACGATCAGCGCAATGGCAAACAGTACGCCAAGGCCCGCCATGCAGAAGCCGACGATGCTGAGCAGACGTAGAGGGGTGGTGGTCATGCAGGTGATCAGGTCGAACATCAAGTTGACCAGACGCATCGGGCTGTACTTGGATTCGCCGTGTTCACGTTCGGCGTGGGTCACCAGGATTTCCGTGGTGTGCCGGGCGAAACTGTTGGCAAGGATTGGAATGAAGGTGCTGCGTTCGCGGCAGGCGAGCATTGCGTCGACGATGGTGCGGCGGTAAGCACGCAGCATGCAGCCGTAGTCGCTCATGGCCACGCCGGTGGAACGTTGCACGGCCAGGTTGATCAACTTCGATGGCCAGCGGCGCAAGGCCGAGTCCTGACGGTTGTTGCGCACGGTGGCGACCACGTCATAACCGAGTTCGGCCTGGGCCACCAGTCGCGGGATTTCTTCGGGCGGGTTCTGCAGGTCAGCGTCGAGGGTGATGACCACATCGCCCTTGCACTGTTCGAAACCGGCCATGATCGCCGCGTGCTGACCGTAGTTGCGGTTGAGAATGACCGCCACGACGTGGCTGCCTTGACGATTGGCAGCATCTTCGAGCAGTTGCGCCGAATTGTCGCGACTGCCGTCGTCCACCAGCACGATTTCGTACTCGTGGGTCAGTTGCGCGCAGGCTGCTTCGGTGCGACGCAACAATTCGGGCAGGCTTTCTTCTTCGTTGTAGACCGGAATAACGATCGACACGCAGTTGATTGGATAAGGTCTCAAAGGCTTCTGTCCATAATGTTTTCGATGGCACCAACAACGCGATCAACGTCGTCGGTGGTCATGTCGGGGAACAAGGGAATCGAACACAGCCGCGCCGAGTTCCATTCGGTATTGGGCAGATAGATGTCCGGGAAACGTTGACGATAATAGGTGTGCAGGTGCGTGGCAATAAAGTGAATGCCTGTTCCGATATTTTGTTCCTGCAAAGCCTTCATGAACGCTTCACGATCCAGCCCGCAACGTTCGGCGTCGATACGCAGAATGAACAGGTGCCAGGCGTGTTGTTGCGGATACGTCGGAATGGTCAACGGCTGCACGGGCAGGCCTTCCAGGCGCTGCAAGTAGGTCTGGGCCAGTTGCGTGCGTTTGGCGTTGATTTCGTCCAGTCGCTCCAGTTGCACCAGGGCGATGGCGGCATTGATGTCGGCCAGGTTGTACTTGAAGCCTGGCTCGATAACCTGGGCCTGCGGCTTGCGCCCGCCGGTCAGTCGATCGTAGGCGTCAACGCCCAGACCGTGGAACTTGAGCATACGCACACGAGTGGCGAGGGCTTCATCGTCGGTGACGAACATCGCGCCTTCGGCGCAGGTCATGTTCTTGATCGCGTGGAACGAGAAGATCGCCGTGCCTTGGGAACCGACGTGACGACCTTTGTAGAAAGTGCCGGCCGCGTGGGCCGCGTCTTCGATGACGGCGATCCCGTGCTTGTCAGCCAGGGCATAGAGCGGATCGAGGTCGAACGCCGCGCCGGCGTAATGCACCGGAATGATCGCCTTGGTACGGGGCGTGATCGCCGCTTCAATGCTTTGCAGGTCGGTCATCAGGGTGTCGCGATCGACATCGACAAAAACCGGTGTTGCCCCCAACAGGCAGATCATGTTGGCGGTGGACACCCACGTCTGGGACGGGGTAATGACTTCATCCCCGGGACCGATGCCCAGGGCCAGCAAGGTGATGTGCATGCCACCGGTAGCGGACGACAATGCCACGGCATGCTTGCAACCGACGTAGTTGGCGAAGTGTTCTTCCAGTGCCTGGTTTTTTGGCCCGGTTGTGATCCAGCCGGAGCGTAATACTTGCTCGACGGCCGCAATTTCTTCATCGCCGATACTGGGGCGAGAGAAGGGGAGAAAAGCCTGACTCATGGGGACCTCGGGTCTGAAGCGTCAACGGAATTTCAGCTGTGAAAGTTTGGATCCACTCAAAGCGTAGACGCTAAAACGAAAGCTGCATCAATTAGTTACCGCGGAAATGTGACAAATTACGTGGTTGACTTTCGGCTCCTTGCTCGTCAGGTTGGAATTGAGAATCGATGGCTATCCGATCCGTTCAGATTAAGCGCGAAAATGTGAAAGGGACATGAAAAACCGGTCGGTGAATCGTTTTTCTGAAGTTCAGACAGCCAAAGTTCAGACTTCTACCGTTTATCGCGCCTTATCAGTGGCTTGCGTTCGGAGCGCAACCCCTTACAGCAAGTAGTAAAACTCATTAGTTGTTGTGTTGAACCGTTTTCATTCAAGGTTTTTTCGTTTGATTGACTTATCTGCTACCGACTCCATAGCTACCAAAGCCAACCCGCTGGCCCTATATCTGACCCGCCTTGCGCAGTCCAGTCAACTAACCATGCGGTATGTTTTGCAAGACGCGGCGGATCGACTGGGTTTTGAAGACATGAACATAGAGGAAATTCCCTGGCACGAACTCCAGCCTGAGGACGTCGTGGCGTTAGTGGCTGCTTTGCGCACTGATGGTTACGCGCCTAATACGTCTTCGCTGTATGTGAACGCGGTGCGCGGGGTCATGAACGAAGCCTGGCGCATGAGCCTGATCAGCCAGGAGCACTTACTGAAAATGCGCTCAGTCAAAGGCATTGCCGGCACGCGGCTCGCCCAAGGGCGCAACCTCAAGCGCTCGCTGATCAAAGAACTAATGGAGGTCTGTGCCGCCGATCCGCGGCCACAAGGGCTGCGGGACGCGGCGATCATTGCGGTGCTGTATGGTTCGGGGATGCGCAAATCGGAGTCGGTGAACCTGGACCTGAACCAAGTGGATTTCACCGAGCGCAGCTTGCGGGTCACCGCCAAGGGCAACAAACAGTTGATCAAGTACGCGCCGGCCTGGGCGTTCGCCAAACTGGAGGCGTGGCTGGAGTTACGCCGTTCGCAATTAGGGGAAGGCCAGGAGGACGATCCATTCCTGTTCAACCGCATCCGCCGCGGCAGCCACATTACCCGCGAGCGCATCACCAAACATGCGATCTATTACATCGCCAGGCAGCGCGGCGCCCAGGTCGGGGTGAAGATCATGCCCCACGACTTCCGGCGCTCATTCATCACCCGAGTGATCGAAGAGCACGATCTGTCGATAGCCCAGAAACTGGCCCACCACAGCAATATCCAGACCACCGCCAACTATGACGTGCGCGATGACAATGAGCGCCGCCGGGCGGTGGACCGCTTTGACCTGTGAGCGATGTCAGCCAGTCAGCACATGGGCATTACCGAGCGTTGTGACATGAACGGCACTGCCAGCCGGCGGGGCGTGCATGCCGGAGCTGCGAACCAGTAATGATCGGCCCGGCTCGGATTTACCAGGCAGCAACTCCACCGTCAAAGTGCAGGTGTTGCCACCGAAGTCGCGATCGGTGACCACGCCAGGACAGCCAAGGGAATCTGTTGGCGAGCTGTTGATCTGTAATTGCTCGGGTCGAAGCATGATCTGCGCCGAGCCGTTGCGGTCCGGGCTATTGACCGGAATACGGCCAAGGTCGCAATGGGCCCAGCCGGCCTCGATCCGCGCAGGCATGACCACCGCATCGCCGAGAAACAGCGCGGTTTGCTCGTCGTCCGGGTAGCGGTACAAATCCATCGGATGGCCTGATTGCACCAGCCGGCCCTGACGCATCACCGCCAACTGATCAGCAAACGACAACGCTTCGCTTTGATCGTGGGTCACCAGAATGGTGGTCACGCCGGCATCTGCGAGTAGGCGGGCGACCATTTTGCGCATGGCTGCGCGCAACCCGGTGTCGAGCGCCGAGAATGGTTCATCCAGCAGCATCAGTCGTGGCTGCTGGGCCAATGCCCTGGCCAGGGCAACCCGTTGTTGCTGACCGCCAGACAGTTCATGGGGCCAACGCTTGGCCATGTTCGAATCCAGGGCGACGCTGTCCATCAGTTCGGCGATACGATCCTGCCGGGTCGGGCCCTTGTCCGCCAGGCCGAAACCGATGTTGGCGGCGACGGTCATGTGCGGGAACAAGGCGCCGTCCTGGGGAACATAACCGATCAAACGCTGGTGCGCCGGTACCGAATGCGTGCCGTCGACCAGTATCTGGCCGTTGAGCGAGAGGCTGCCCGAGTCCGGAAATTCGAAGCCGGCAATCATCCGCAGCAAGGTGGTTTTGCCTGAACCGGACGGCCCGACGATCACCGTTCGACTACCAGTTGGCACCGACAGGTTGATGTTTTCCAGGGCGCGCTGAGTGCCAAAGGATTTGTGGATCGAGTTCAGTTCGAGGGCGTTCATCGGCCAGCCGTGCGTTTGGATTGGTGATAAAGAAGGCCGGTCAGTGGCAACGACAGCAAGATCATGATCAACGCGTAGGGCGCTGCCGCCGCGTAGTCGATTTCACTGGTCATGGCCCAGAATCCGGTGGCCAGGGTGCGTGTGCCGTTCGGTGCCAACAGCAGGGTGGCGGTCAACTCGTTGGTGATCGCCAGGAACACCAGCGCGGCGCCGGCAGCAGCACCCGGAGCCGCGAGGCGCAAGGTGATCAGCCAAAGAGCCCGGCCGGGGGATCGACCGAGGCTGCGGGCCATGTTCTCCAGTTCCACCGGTGCCTGAGCGATGCCGGCACGCAAACTCACCAGTGCCCGGGGCAGAAACATCAGCAGATAAGCCAGCAGCACGGTGATGGTGGTCTGGTAGATCGGCCGGGCAAAGTGAATCGTCACCGTCACCAAGGCCAGGGCAACCACAATGCCGGGCAACGAACTGGTGATGTAGTTGCAGCTTTCCAATACTCGTTGCAGACGGCCCGGCGAGCGGATCGACAACCAGGCAATCGGGATCGCCGCCAGGCTGGTCAACAACGCGCCAGCCACGCCGAACGACAGGGTTTGCAGCAACGCAGGCAAGAGCTCGCCACCTTCCCAGACGTCGAGGCCACCAGCGATCAGCCAGCGGCCGAGCGTCAGCAACGGCACGCCGAGGGCCAGTAGACAGGTCAGGGTTTGCAGGCTCAGGCCGAGGGCGACGGTGCCTTTGCCTAACAGCACGGTGCGTTGTTCGCGAGCGCTGCCAGAGCCGACGCGGGCATACCGTGCCTTGCCACGGGCGGCGGACTCGACGGTGAGCATCGCCAGACAACACAACGCTAATACACCGGCGAGCATGTTCGCGGCCGGGCCGTTGAAGGTCGATTTGAACTGATCGAAAATCGCCGTGGTGAAGGTGTCGAAGCGAATCATCGCGTAGAGGCCGTATTCGGCCAGCAGATGTAACCCCACCAGCAGCGCACCGCCACAGATGGCCAGGCGCAACTGTGGCAACACCACCCGGAAAAACACCGCCCAGGGCTTCAGGCCAAGGGATTCGGCGACATCCTCGATGGCCGGATCGAGACGCCGCAAGGTCGCCGCAATCGGCAGATAGAGAAACGGAAAATAGGCGATCACCGACACCAGCACACCGGCCGGCAAACCGTGAATCGAGGGAATCAGACTGACCCATGCATAACTGTGGACGAACGCCGGCACCGCCAGCGGCGCCACGGCCAGTAATGACCACCAGCGCCGGCCGGGCAGGTTGGTGCGTTCGGTTAACCAGGCCAGTGTAGTGCCGAGCACGATGCACAGGGGCAGGGTGAACAGCACCAACAGCACGGTGTTGATCAGCAACTCTGCGACCCGCGGGCGAAATACCAAGGCTTCGATGGTCGGCCAGCCGGTGGCCCACGACACACCGATCACAAATGCGATCGGCAGCAGCGACAACAGTGAAACGCTGATCGCCAACGCCACCACCCACGAGCGCCCGCGCCCTGTGAGGGAGCGGGCGCTGCGGGGCAGGTGGGCGGATGAGGCCGCAGCAACTTGCGCCGGCAAGTTTTCCGGGAGCACTTACAGGATTCCGGCCTGGGTCATCAGCTCGACGGCTTTTTTGCTGTCGAGTTTTGACGCATCGACTTTCGGCGCATCGAGGTCTTTGAGGGGCACCAGTTGCGGATTGGACTGCGCGTCCTTGCCAACGGCGTACTCAAAGGATGTGCCGCTGTGGAGTATTTCCTGGCCTTCTTTACCGGTGATGTATTTGACGAATGCCTGCGCTTCCTGCAGGTGTTTGCTGGAGGCCAGCACGCCGGCGCCCGAGGTGCTGACAAACGCGCCCGGGTCCTGATGCTTGAAGTAGTGCAGTTTGGTGTTGTTGCTGTTTTCGCCGGTCTTGGACTGATCGACGAAGCTGTAATAGTGGTAGATCACGCCGCTGTCGATCTGCCCGGCGTTCACCGCTTTGAGCACCGCGCTGTTGCCGCGATACACGGTGGCGTTGGTCTTCATTGCTTTGAGCCAGTCGAGGGTGGCGGCTTCGCCTTTCTGCTCCAGCACGGCAGCGACGATGGCCTGAAAATCAGCACCTGCCGGGGAGGCGGCCCAGCGACCTTTCCATTCGGGTCTGGCAAGGTCGAGCAAGGATTTTGGCAGGTCTTTTTCAGCCAGTTTGGCCGGGTTGTAGACGAACACGGTGGAGCGGGCGGCGATGCCGACCCATTGGCCGTGGGCCGGGCGGTAGGCCGAATCGACTTGTTCCAGAGTCGCCGGGGCGATCGGGGCAAACAGCTTGGCGTTGTCGACCAAGACCATGGCCGGTGAGTTTTCGGTGAGAAACACGTCCGCCGGTGATGCCGCGCCTTCCTGCACCAGTTGGTTGCCCATCTCGGTGTCATCGCCATTGCGGATCGTCACCGGGATGCCGGTTTCTTCGGTAAACCCGGCCACCCAGGCCTTGGTCAGGCTTTCGTGCTGGGCGTTGTAGACCACCAGGCCAACGCTGTCGGCCGCAAAGGCCTGACCGGCAGCGAGCAGGGCAGTGGCCAGCAACGCGCGCTTCAGAAAGGACGGAAACAGTGGATTCATGTCGAGAACGCTCCTGATTTTTCAGACGTTATGTGCAGGCATTCGCGCGCGGACCTCAATGCGAATGATTTGCATATGTTGGGCCGCCGGCAATGTAGAGAAGCAAATGAGAAAAAAACGTCAAACAAACCGTTAATACATGTCATTGCCATTCAGATTAGCAGCGACTCGGCGACGCACGATTGCCGTGCGTCATCCAGCGTCATGCTTTCAGGAGGGATTGGGGAGGTAGGCGACGCTCTGGTCTTCACGACCATGGAACATTCGCTCACCGTTGGTGGGCGTGGTGGTGATGACCTGATGGTCGGCACTCAGGTAGTTCAGGGGTAGGTCACCGCCATTGCGGTATTGCGCCACAATGATGGTGCGCTGAGGATCCCAATGCTGGCCGCTGGTGGTCTCAAGCCAAGCCATTAACGCAGCGCTGTCGCCGGTGCGGGGGAAGTCCTGGTTTTCCTGCACGTAATAGAACGGCGCGCCCCCGGTTTGCAGGTACATCGGCACTTTGTTATCGACTTCGATCATAACCATGCGCCACTGATCCAGCGGTGCCTGTCTGCTGGCTTGTTCGCGCACGGTTTCGCCAAAGCGGATCACGCCGCCACCGCTGTTCGTCCAGGGATACAGCACGCCGAGTACGCCAACCAATACAGCGGTGGCGATAGCGAAGCCGATTGTCAGTCCGCGCCCTTCGACGTTGCGCAGGGCCATGCGTCGCGTGATCCACCAGGCGCCAAGCAATTGGGCAAATGGCACCAGTGGCAACACGTAATAACTGCGGCGACTACCGCTGGCGGTGAAAAACAGCATCAACAGGCCCAGGCCCCAGATCAGCCAGCGGGTATTGGGTTCGACATTGCGCCAGTGACGTATGGCGACCCACAATCCGATGATCCAGCACGGCGCCCAGGGCAGGGTGTAGACCGGCAGGTAAATCAGATAAGTGTAAATCGGGCCAATGTTGTCGAACGGCTGGAAAAACCGCACGACGTTTTCCCGCAGTACCAGGCCCAGGCCACTTTCGCCGTAGGTCGGCGCGCCGTAGAAGTGGGACAGGATGAATGGCGTCATGTAGAACACGCCGGCAATCACCAGGGCCAGACAGAGCCGCAGGTTGAGGTGGCGCTTCCAGCGACCTTCCTGCAACAGATGAGGCAACAGCACCAGGCCCGGCAAGATGAAGCCGATCAAACCCTTGAACAGCGAGGTCAGCGACAACAGCAGGAAAAACACCAGGTAGCGACCCAGGCGCGTGTCGTCCGGTCCGCGCCAGTACCACCAGACCGCCGCGAGTACGCCGCACACGGTCAAGATGTCGGCCGTGGCAACCCGCGCCCAGAATATGAAGTAGAAAGTCGTCGCCAGCATCCAGCCAGCGATCAGGCCGGTGCCTTTGCGAAACAATTGTTCGCCGATCAGGTACACCAGCCAGACGCTCAGCCACGCCGATATCACCGACGACAGACGCAGCGACCAGTGACCCAGGCCGCCGGTCAGCCACGCCGTGGCGGTGATCAGCCAATAGGACGGCAGCGGTTTATCGTAATACGGCCCGCCCTTGAGATAAGGGTCGAAGTAGTCACCACTCTGGAGCATCTGCAGGGCGATGTTGGCCCAGCGGGTTTCCGCGCCCCACAACTCCCGAGTGCCCAAACCCAACAACAACATCAGCGCAGTCGCGCCCAGCAGGAGCCACAGCGCGCCCCTGTCACTTGCCCAAAACTTCATTGAGGGTTTCCCTGTAGAACTTTAAGTAGTTGCATACATTGGTAGAGGTGGCGAACACCGCATTTGTGGCGAGCGAGCTTGCTCGCGCCGGGCTGCGAAGCGGCCCCAAAATCCTGCGAGCGCTGCGCACTCGAGCGGGAGCAAGCTCCCTCGCCACAGGCAGCCGCTCCCACAGGTTTAATTTTTGTTGTTACAACTCAGGGCTGGGTTTGCGGGAAGATCAGAATTTCCAGGTTGCCGCGCTGGTAGCGTTTGCCGTCCACGGGCAACAAGGCGACTTCCTGAACTTCCTGAACACTGTTGACCCGCATCACCACCCCGACCGAGCCTTTCTTGCGCGCTTCGGTCATCCATTGGCCGACGTTATCCATGGTGACTTTGCGCGAAGCCATGGCTGGGTCGTCGAGACCATATTTCAGCTCACCGATAGTGTTGAACAGATCGACTTGCGGACGCTTCAACCGCCAGGACAACGCCGACGCCGCGCCCAGGTCGTTACTGAGTAATGAGCTCGTCTGACCCAAGGCATCCAGGTGTTCGGCGATAAACTGGTCAGGCATCTTGCTGTTGACGATCTTGCCGGGCATCGCGGCCGGCAGCAGCGCCACCAGCAGAAAGATCCCCAGCGCCGGCGCCGCCCAGAGCGTCAATGGCCGCGAGACTTGCACTGCGTTGGCGATGATCCAGCCGGCCAGCACGATGTAGCCAAGGGACAGGCTGAACATCTCCGTGTTTTCGAAAATTTCCCGGGTCGCTTGTACGTAAACCAAGCCGATCAGCGCAGCGCTGGCCAGCACCACATTGAGTACACCGTTAATACGCAGGGCCCGGCCTTTCGCCTGTTCAATCAGACCCACCACGGTATGCCCCATCAGCAACGCCAGCGGCAGCAGGCACGGCATGATGTAGGTCGGCAACTTGCCCTTGCTCAGGCTGAAAAACGCCAGCGGCAACAGCATCCACAGCAGCAGAAAGCCAATCGCCGGTTGGCGCTTGTTCTTCCAGGCCTGGATAAAGGTCGATGGCAGCAACGCGGCCCACGGCAGGCTCGATACCACCAGCATTGGCAGATAGAACCACCACGGACGGGTGTGTTGTGCATCTTCGGCGGCGAACCGGCGAATGTGTTCGTGCCAGAAGAAAAACCGCCAGAAGTCCGGTTCCCGATAGTGAATGGCAAGCACCCACGGCAAGCAGACCACGGCCGCCACGACGACCGCTATCGGCCCGTAGCGCAACAATTCGCCCAAGCGTCGCTGCCACAGCATGTAGGGCAGGGCGATCAACACCGGCAACAGCCAGGCGAGGAATCCCTTGGTCATGAAGCCCATGCCACACGCGGCGCCCAATACGGCCCACGCACCAATTCGTTCTTTGGACGATGAGCTATCGATGGCAAACCACAACGCAACCAGGCTCAGATTGACCCAGAGCGTGAACTGCGGATCGAGATTCGCATAACCGGCTTGCCCGGCGATCAACCCAAAACTCATGTAGAGCAACGCACAGGCGCCACTTTTACGCGGGTCGTTCCACAGGCGACGGGCAATCAGGTAAGTCAGCCAGACGCTCAGCCCGGTGCTCAACGCCGAGGCGATTCGTACACCAAACAGGTTATCGCCGAACACGGCCTGGCCGATGGCGATCATCCAGTAGCCGGCGATGGGTTTTTCGAAATAGCGGATGCCCATGAAGTGCGGCGCAACCCAGTTGCCGCTCAGAAGCATTTCCTGGCTGATCTGGCCATAGCGGGTTTCATCGGGGATCCACAAACCGTGGCTCATCAGTGGCAACAGATAAAACAGCACGAAGGCGAAAATCAGCCCCGGGATGGCCCAGCGCTCGATTATCGACGGGGCTGGCGATAAATGCCGGGCAGCGTGGCGCAGCGGTTTGTTATCAGACGTCATGACTGGACCTTGGCGCGAAAGAAATGTCTGGTGCGAACTTCGGGTTTGTTTAGCGTTATTTATTCAGTGTAGTTTGCCAAAACGCGGGGTTGATGATTCCCAGGACTGTAAGTTGCTGCTGACTGTTAATACGCACCAGCAATACGCTGCCGTATTGGGCGGCAATTGCATGGGGAAAACCGCTCTGTTTTTCCAGGTCGCTGATACAACCACTGTGAGTGACCAGCACGAGATTCTGCTGCGCTGTTTTGTGCGCGATGATTTCGTCGCGCAGGGTCGGGCCACAGGTGGCGAGCCAGTCTTGAGTGCTGGCCTCAAAGTCGAACATGTAATGCGCGGTTTGCGCCGTACGCGTCATTGGGCTGCTGACGATTTGCGCCTGTTGCATGCCGAGCCGAACAAAACCCTGACCGACGTCGGCGGCAGCCTGGCTGCCGGCCCGAGTGATGCCGTCAGCCGGCCCCAGGCACGTGTTGCTTGAGCGATCACAACGTTCGGTATGACGTACCAGCGCGACCACTTCGCCTGCCTGCCAAGCGCCCATCCACTCGGCAGTGATGCGCCGGTCAGCGTGATCAAGGTCCGTCGGCGAGCGTGGCCACCAGACAAAACCACTGACCAGTATGGCCACCAGGGCGACGCAAGCCAGCGCAATGAGCAGGCGCAAACGAGGCGATCGTTGTGACTTGGATAAACTTTTTAATTGAAATAATTGCGCCACAAATGTTGCCCCTTTCAACTTTCGACTTGTCATTCAAAGCAACGTAACGCTCAGGCAGCGAGCAACTTTACGACGGTCTACTTGAATGCAGCCTGAACACTACGTGTCGCTTCGTCGGGGCGCAGTGAAGAACATGTGAAAAAAATGCGAGCGTTTGAATGCTCGAACTAAAACGGCTATTTGATAATTAAACGCAAATGGCGTTTATGTTTGCCAGCGGGACTTAACATCGCGCAGTGGTCGAGGTGAAGCTGCAGCCTTTGCGCCAGCGTCGCGCTGGTCTATGGTTGCCTGTGTGCCTGACAACAGCAGTGGAGTCGCCCAGCCGGATGGATCTCAAACACAGCCTGACAAAACGGATTGTGATCGTATTCGCCTTGATGAGCGCTTTTGTCGCCGGTGTGTTTGCACTGGGCATTGTCGCCACCGTGCACCTTGTGGAACGCAAGTTGACCACCACCACGCTCAGTGGCGGCCTGCATCGATTGCTGGCGATGGACGATGTCAGCCAATGGAGCCACAAGCCGGAAAAAAGCGAGCTGTTCTTTGTTGAGGGCGGTCAGGGGCCGTTGGCAATGACCACGCAACTGGCTGCGCTGCCCACAGGGTTTCAGGAGATCAAATTTCACGGCGATGATTTCTACGCGATGGTCGAATCAATCGCTGGGCGCAAGTATGTGCTGTTGCGTGACCAGGAAAGTCTTGAGCAGCGTGAACGCCTGCTGTTCATTGTGGTGATCATCGGTTTCATCCTGAGCATCATGCTCGCCCTGGTGCTGGGCCGACTGCTGGCGCGGCGGGTGATGGCGCCAGTGATTCGCCTGGCACAACAGGTTCGTCATCGCGACCAGCTCATCGACCTGGCGCCACCCTTGCACCCGGACTACGCCGCCGATGAAGTGGGCGAACTGGCGTTGTCGTTCGATCAGACACTTGGACGCCTGCGACAAACCCTGAGCCGCGAAAAACTCTTCACCAGCGACGTCAGCCACGAACTGCGCACACCGCTGATGGTGCTGGCCAGTTCCTGCGAGTTGCTCCTGGCCAATCCCTCGCTGGAGGCTCGTTCGACCGCGCAGGTCAACCGCATCGCCCGTGCCAGCGATGAAATGCGCCAATTGGTGGAAACCTTTCTGATGCTGGCGCGCAAGCCTGAAGAGATGGGCATTGAGTCAGCGTGCACACTCAAGGAAGTCGCCGATGCCCAGGTTGAAGTCTGGGGGAAGCTGATCCGCGAGAAAGGTCTGACGTTTGTCTATGACGCGCAACACGCCGCTGCGGCGCCGTACAACCTGACGTTATTGCAATCGGTGATGGGCAACCTGTTGCGCAACGCCTGGCATTACACCGACCACGGCTACGTACGCCTGACGCTGGGCGACAACAGTTTTGTGGTCGAAGACAGCGGCATCGGCATCCCGGAGGAGCAACGTCATGCGATGTTCCAGCCCTTCGTGCGCGGCGATCAACAGCGCGGCGAGGGGCTTGGGCTGGGGCTGTCGCTGGTGCAGCGGATCTGCAGCCAGCAACACTGGCAGGTGCAACTCACCACCCGCGAGCCCAATGGCTGTCGTTTTACCGTGATGCTGGCTCAGGAGGAGGGTGGGCAAACCCGCGGGTTTCCTGCGCCCTGACTGATCACCGCGGCCAGGCGTTTGACGTTGTTCTGCTGGGCGGTCACCAGATCGTCGATGGACGGCCCTGACGGCGTCTGCAACGTGCTGCGGCAGGTGACCAGCGTGTTATCGCCGGCGCCGAGTGGCCGCAGGCGCCATTTGACGTCGATCAAGCCGTACTGGCCTGGAATCGAGTCGAAGCGCTGCACATCCACCCGCAGCGACACTTTGTGCTGCGGGTTGGCGTTCGACAGTTGGTCCACCAGAGCGCTGCGCAATTCATCCGCAAGGCTTGCACCCCACCAGTCGGTTTCGAGGATCGCCAAGCCAGTGTTTCCTTGGCGAATGACGATCTGCGGACGATCCACCTGAGGCGGCACGCTGATGCCTTCGATCTTGATCTCGTCGCCGCTGCCGCGTGCAGGTTGTGCCGGGGTCAGGGTGTGAAAGTGAATCGGATCGCTGCGGCACGCCGTGAGGAGTAACAACGCAGCAACCAACGTAAACTTTGGCGAAAAAGCCATGGGTGTTGCTCCTGTGGTCAGTTACGCGGTGGCCCTTGCAGGTCCGACGGCGCCGCGTTATCGGGGCGGCCGCGAATCAGCGATTCCGGGTGCCGTCCCAGGTAGTCCGAGAGTTCACGCAGGGAACGCGACATGCGTTTGAGTTCGTCCAGGGTCTGGGTCAGCTGTTCGCGTTGCGGCGAGTCTTCGGCGAGGGTCGAGCTGGCCGAGTTCAGGGTCTTGCTGACGTCCGCCAGAGTGGTCTGCACGCCGGGCAGAGTCTTGGTATTGAATTGCGCCAGGCTTTTGCGCAGCTCGACGAGGTTGCTGTCGAGGTTGCTGGCAATCCGTTCCACCGGCAGTTGGTTGATCTTGTTGACCATAGCCTCCAGTTTTTCCTGCAATTGCTCGAGGCTGCCAGGGATGGTCGGGATGCTGACCGGCCGGGCATTTGGATCGAACGTGACTTTTTCCGCTTTCGGGTAGAAATCCAGCGCGATGTACAGTTGACCGGTCAACAGGTTGCCGTTGCGGGCCTGGGCGCGCAGGCCGTTTTCAATAAAGGTGCCCATCAGGCGTATGCCTGCGGCCTCGTCATTGGGGTCATGCATCAAGGCCTTGATCATTTTGGTATGCGCCTGGCCGAGGCGTTGCGGGTAGATCACGATGCCGACGTTGACCGGAAAGCTGCGTTTCTTCTCGTCAAAATCCAGATTGATCGCCACCACCTTGCCGATTTCCATGCCGAGGAATTCAACCGGCGCATCGACCTTGAGCCCGCGCAGGGCCTGGTCGAAACGCAGGCTCAGGTATTGCGGTTTGCCGTTGGGCGGGGCGAGGGCAGTTATCTGGTCGTCGAACAGCTCGAAGGTTTTCTCCTCTGCGGCTGGCTGATCGTTGGGGCTGTAGTCCGGAGCACGAAAGGCGATGCCACCCACCAGCAATGAAGACAACGATTCGGTCTTCACCGCGAAACCGTTGGCGCCGATGTTCAGGTCGATGCCGCTGGCGTTCCAGAACCGGGTGTTCTCGGTGACATAGGCGTCATTGGGCGCGTGGATAAAGAGTTCGAGATTGACGCCTTTGCCGTCGGCATCCAGCGCATAAGCCACCACTTGGCCGACCGGGATCTTGCGGTAATAAATCGGCGAACCAATATCCAGCGAACCGAGGTCCTGGGAATGCAGGCTGAAGCGCTTGCCAGGCTCGCCATAGGTGATGGGCGGCGGGTTTTCCAGGCCTTTGAAGTTCTTCGCGCGACCATCGGCGTGCCCGATATCGGCGCCGATGTAGTCGCCGGACAGCAGAGTATCGATGCCCGAGACGCCGCCAGCCCCGATACGCGGGCGCACGACCCAGAATTGCGAGTCTTCGCGGGTGAAGGTTTCGGCCTGTTTGGACAGCTTGATCGTGGCATCGACACTCTTTTGGTCGTTGCTCAATTCGACATCCGAGACCTGGCCGATAACCACATTGCGGTATTTGACTTCGGTCTTGTTGGCGGTCAGGCCGCTGCCGGTCTTGAAGGTCACGATGATGGTCGGGCCTTCCTGCATCAGGCTGTGCACCACCAGGGAGATCCCCACCAGTACGGCCACAATCGGCACGATCCATACCAGCGATACGCTGAAACGACGGGTCTTGATACTGGCCTGACCTGGGGCTTGCGGCCCGTCAGTGGCTTGCGACTTCATCCATGACCTCCTCGATTGATGGGGCACTGAGCGTCAGGAACGCAAAAGCACTTCATCAATATAGAAGTGCTTGGCGATAGAGCAAATGTGTATCAGCGATAAGCGAAACCCTGTTGATCGTTCCCACGCAGAGCGTGGGAACGATCAGATCGCGGCAGCGCGGTTTGTTCTGCTAGCCGAGCATTTCGCGCAGCCGATACCAGAACATACCCAGCGCCAGC
Organism: Pseudomonas sp. TH15; assembly: GCF_016651105.1. Taxonomy (GTDB): domain Bacteria; phylum Pseudomonadota; class Gammaproteobacteria; order Pseudomonadales; family Pseudomonadaceae; genus Aquipseudomonas. Next base: position 4,258,108 of record NZ_JAEKEL010000001.1, on the reverse strand, counting down.
AGCGGTGAACGCAGGGCGCGGCCACCGGGGAAGGTCATGTGCGGCACCGCGCTGAACACATCGAAACCTTGGCTGTGCCCGGCATGGATTGCCTCTCCGAGCAATTTTGCACACCAGTGAGTCACGTTCAGGCCATGGCCCGAGTAACCCTGGGCGTAGTAGACGTTCGGGTGCTGGCTCAAGCGCCCAACCTGAGGAAAGCGATTGGCCGAGATGCCGATCTTGCCGCCCCATTGGTAGTCGATGCGTACGTTCGCCAGTTGCGGGAACACCTTGAGCATCTGCGGGCGCATATACGCCGCGATGTCCGCCGGATCGCGCCCGGAGTAGTGGCAGGCACCGCCGAACAGCAAGCGTCGGTCCGCCGAGAGCCGGTAGTAATCCAGGCCGACTTTCTGGTCACACAGCGCCAGGTTCTGCGGGATCAATTGCGCGGCGACCTCGGCTGACAGCGGTTCGGTGGCGATGATGTAACTGCCCGCCGGAAGGACCTTGCCGCTGAGCTTCGGCTCGAGCTCTTCCAGATGCGCGTTGCACCCGAGCACCACGCTGCCGGCGCGGATCGTGCCGCCGGCACAGCGAACTTGCACGGTACTGCCGTGGATGATCTCCAGCACATCGCTTTGCTCGAAGATCCGCACGCCGAGGGATTCGGCCAGCCGCGCTTCGCCGAGGACCAGATTGAGCGGGTGCAGGTGACCGGAGCCCATGTCGATCAAGCCGCCGGCATACACCCCGGAATTCACCACTTGCTGGCGGATCTGCTCTGGGCCGACGATTCGGGTTTCATGGGCGTATCCGGATTGAACCAGCTCCTCTTGCTCAGCCTTGAGCACAGCGAACTGCGCCGGCGTATTGGCCAATTCACAGAAGCCCCAGCGCAGGTCGCAGTCGATCCCGTGTTCGCGGATTCGATTGCCCACCAGCGCCACGGATTCGACCCCGGCGCGTTCCATGTAATCCACGCCTTCAGCGCCGACATAACGAGCGAACCCGCTAACGTCATGGCCAATACCGCGAATCAACTGCCCGCCATTACGCCCGCTAGCCCCCCAACCAATGCGCCGGGCTTCCAGCAGGATCACCGAGAGTCCGCGCTGCGCAAGCTCGATGGCGGTGTTCACTCCGGTAAACCCGCCGCCGATCACGCAGACATCGGCGCTGAGGTCACCGTCCAGCACTGGATAGGGAGTGGTCGCCCGCGCCGAAGCAGCGTAGTAGGAGCGGGCGTGTTCTTGGGTGTGCTGATTCATTTGTTCGACTTCACTTTGCTCCAGGAACGGGTCATCAGTCGCATGATCGCCTGGGGCGGGGTGGTGGAAATGTAGAGTTTGTCGAGCACTGCTTGAGGTGGATAAACCTCTGGGTTGTTCACCAACGCCACGTCCATGTACTGCTTGGCGGCCGGGTTCGGGTTGGCGTAGCCCACCGAGGCGCTGACCTTGGCGATGACTTGCGGGTCCAGCAGGTAATTGATGAAGGCGTGGGCTTCTTTGGGGTTGGCGGCGTCGGCAGGAACGGCCAACAGGTCAAACCACAAGTTACTGCCTTCCTTCGGAATGGCGTAAGCGATGTTCACGCCGTTCTTCGCTTCTTTGGCGCGGTTGGCGGCCTGGAACACGTCGCCGGAGTAACCGAACGCCACGCAGATGTCGCCGTTGGCCAGGTCCGACACGTACTTGGAGGAGTGGAAATAGGTGATGTAAGGCCGGATGCTCAAGAGCTTGGCTTCGGCTTTTTTGAAGTCTTCAGGGTTTTCGCTGCGTGGGTCCATGCCCATGTAGTTGAGGATTGCCGGGAATACTTCATCCGCCGAGTCCATCATCGACACGCCGCACTGGCTGAGTTTCTTGATGTTCTCCGGTTCGAACAGCACGGCCCAGGAATCGATGTGATCGATGCCCAACACTTGCTTGACCTTGTCGACGTTGTAGCCGATGCCGTTGGTGCCCCACAGGTACGGCACCGAGTGGGCGTTTTCCGGATCGTTTTTCTCCAGCAACGCGAGCAGTTTCGGGTCGAGGTTTTTGAAGTTAGGCAATTGCGAGCGATCCAGTTTGAGGAACGCGCCGGCCTTCACCTGGCGAGCGAGGAAGTGGTTGGACGGCACCACCACGTCATACCCGGTGCGGCCGGCGAGCAGTTTGCCCTCCAGGGTCTCGTTGGAGTCGAATACGTCGTAAATTACCTTGATCCCGGTTTTGCCCTGGAAATCGGCGAGGGTGGTCTCGCCGATGTAATCGGTCCAGTTGTAGACGCTGACGGTGGGTTGGGCTTGCGCGACGGCGCTGAACAACAATGCCAGCGTGACCGGAACCACGGATTTCAATAGACGCATATCGACACCTCTTCGGGTTGTTGGATTTTAGGCGTTGGCATTCTCCCTGTGGGAGGGGGCTTGCTCGCGAAAGCGGTGTGTCAGGCGACATCAATGTTGACTGTGCCGCCGTCTTCGCGAGCAAGCCCCCTCCCACAGGGAGAATGCAATTTCATGCGGGAGATTGCTTAGACGCTAAGCAACAGGAACTCACGCTCCCAGGAACTGATCACGCGCTTGAAGTTTTCGTGTTCGGCGCGCTTCACCGCGACATAACCGCGAACGAATTTGCTGCCCAGGTAACGCCCGACGGTTTCGCACTCTTCCATCTGGGTCAGGGCGTCTTCGATGGTGATCGGCAGGCGCAAGTTGCGACGTTCATAGGCGCGGCCCTGCACTGCAGCGCTCGGCTCGATCTTTTCGACCATGCCGAGGTAACCGCACAACAGGCTGGCAGCAATCGCCAGATACGGGTTGGCATCAGCGCCCGGCAAACGGTTTTCCACGCGCATCGCGTCCGGGGTTGAGGTCGGAACGCGCAGGCCGACGGTGCGGTTTTCTTCGCCCCATTCGACGTTCACCGGTGCCGAAGTGTCCGGCAGGAAGCGGCGGAACGAATTGACGTTAGGCGCGAACATCGGCAGCACTTTAGGGATGTACTTTTGCAGGCCGCCGATGTGGTGCAGGAACAACTCGCTCATCTTGCCGTCGGCATCGGCGAAGATCGGTTGGCCGGTGACAATATCGACCACGCTCTGGTGCAGGTGCATGGCACTACCCGGCTCGTCGCCAATCGGCTTGGCCATGAACGTCGCGGTAACGTTGTGCTTGAGGGCCGCTTCGCGCAGGGTGCGTTTGAATACGGTGATCTGGTCCGCGAGGTCGAGGGCATCGCCGTGACGGAAGTTGATTTCCATCTGCGCCGGGCCGTCTTCGTGGATCAGCGTGTCGAGGTCCAGACCCTGGAGCTCACACCAATCGTAGACATCTTCGAACAGTGGGTCGAACTCGTTGGCGGCGTCGATGGAAAACGACTGACGACCACTTTCCGCACGACCGGAACGGCCCAGCGGCGCCTTGAGCGGCAAGTCCGGGTCTTCGCAGCGCTGGGTCAAGTAGAACTCCATTTCCGGCGCAACAATCGGCTTCCAGCCTTTGTCGGTGTAGAGCTGCAGAACTTTCTTCAGCACGTTGCGTGGCGACAGTTCGATCGGGTTGCCGAACTTGTCGAAGGTGTCGTGGATCACGATAGCGGTCGGTTCGATTGCCCACGGAATCACGTAGACCGCATCAGCAACAGGCCGGCAGATCATGTCGATATCGGCCGGGTCGAGCAGGTCGTAGTAGATGTCGTCGTCGACAAAGTCCCCGGTTACTGTTTGCAAAAGCACACTTTCCGGCAGGCGCATGCCTCGCTCATGCAGGAACTTGTTGGTGGGTGCAATCTTGCCGCGAGCGATGCCGGTCAAGTCGCTGACCACACACTCGACCTCAGTAATCTTGTGATCTTTCAGCCACGTGAACAGCTGATCGAAAGGGACATTCATAAAGACCTCGTTATTGGTTTTAGTAACGCCGGGGAGGGTGGTTTCATCCGACGGACACTTCCCCTGAGACGCGTTGACGACTATCTTGGGCGAGCCTTGCGGTTCCATCTATCCACTTTAAGCAGCACCAAAACGCACCAAACGAGTGCGTAAGGTCACCCATGACAGCGTGCAATCCGTTACAAGTCCAAGCGTTCAACACCGCCGATGTGGCCGAGCAAATCCGCGCCACCCCGGGTTGGGTACAGCATTACCAGCAGATGTCGCCGGGGCATTTCGCCGGGCTGGTGCGCTATCTGGATTTGCAAGGCGTGGAGATTTACGAAGAGCACATGAACACTCGGGTCGAGCAGAATTTCAGCGCGCCGCAAGGTTCGTTGGCGTTCTGTTTTGATCGCAGCGACAACTCGCTGTACGTGTTGAATGGTGAAAGTCGCAACATCTGGATCACCCCCGAGAACTACCAGGAGATCGCCGTGGTGTTCGGTCCGGAGTTCGTTCAGCGTCATGGTTTGAATGTGGCACGGCTGGAAGGGCTGTTCATGTCGGCGCTCAATTGCCAGCAGAACGCGCTGTTCAGCCGCTGGTTAAGCGCCACGTTGACGCAACTGGCGCAGACACTCGATCCGCCGAGTCGTGAGGCGTTGACCCTGCAACTGTTGGAAGACTGTCTGTACATCCTCGACAACGCTTGTGTGCGTCTGGACCGCGGCGGTTTGCAGCGCCGTTCCGAAGAGCGAACGATTATGAAACGCGTCGGAGAATGGGCCGCCGATGCGCCGGAAGAAACCCTCAACCTGCTGGAGCTTTCTCAGGTCGCAGGGGTGTCGCTGCGCCAGTTGCAGCATGCATTCAAGGCCTTTACCGGGATGACACCGACTCATTGGTTGCGCTTGCGCCGGCTCAACAGCGCGCACCGCGAACTGCTCAGCCGCACAGCGATGGAAACGACGGTCGCCGAAGTTGCGATGCATTGGTCGTTCTGGCATTTGGGGCGGTTTTCCAGCAGTTATCACGCCTTATTCAAAGAACTGCCGAGTGAAACTCTGAAGCGCCCGCGAGCGAGTTGAACTGGCAGCGCCCGGCTCTGCGGGCGCGCAGCTTCTCTGTCAGGCGTTTGCCGAAGTCCGGCGCATCGTCAGCAGGCTGTGTTTGAGCAACATCATGGACCCCACCAGCAAAACGGCATCCTTGAGCAGAAAACTGGTGGCGCCACCCATTGCCGGGAAGCCGCCCGCAGACGCTTCCCATGCATCCGGCGTGGTGAAAATCAGGGTAAGGGTGGTCAGGTAGGTGATCACTGATGCGGCTGAGGCCCACAGCGAAATCCGTGGAAACCACGCCCCCACCATCAAACCGAGCGCAATCGTCCATTCCGCTACACCCAAGGCATAGCTGGCGCCCTGAGTGCCAAACGCGCTGTGCATCCAGCTCAGCAGCGGGCTATTGGCGAGCAGCGGAATCAGGCCTTCGGCTTCGTACGCAAACCATTTGCTGTAGCCAAAAATCGCGAAAATCAGGACCAGCGTCCAGCGCATCAATCTGATCTCGAGATCATTCGAAAGCCAGCGGGACAGCGTGCAAGTGTTCATGGTTTTACCTTTTCTTTGAGGTGATGAAACCCGCTAGAGAAGGAAGCGCTGCGGAAATTACAGCCAGGCCAAGGTTAAAACGTGACAGAAAAAGTCTGCTGCAGACGGGCATTTTTCACCGGGCAGGGTCCGACGAGTAAAAAGACCTTTGTGTCGAGGTTTAAGTTAATTAGAATCAGTCTCATTTGAAACCGACTTCGCCCAGGGCCTCTTTAGATGACTGACGCAGCGACGCCATCGCCGCAGCACCTGCACGAACTGTATCGCGATCATCGTGGCTGGCTGGAAACCTGGCTGCGGCGGCGCATGGGCAATGCGTGGGATGCAGCTGATCTCAGTCAGGACACCTTTCTACGCGTATTGTGCAGTGCCCAACCGATCGCCGACATGCGCGAGCCGCGCGCGTATTTGCTCACCGTCGGCAAACGTCTGCTGAGCAATTTCTATACCCGCCGCAGCCTGGAAAAAGCCTATCTCGAAGCCCTCGCGCAATTGCCCGAAGAATGCGTGCCTTCGCCCGAGCAACGTTGGGTGCTGCTGGAAACCCTGCAAGCGCTGGACGAATTGCTCGACGGTTTGCCGCGAGCGGTGCGTCGCGCCTTTCTCTGGAGTCAGCTCGAAGGCCTCGGTTACCGTGAAATCGCCGAGCGTCTACAGGTCTCGGAGCGCACCGTAAAACGTTATATGGCAATGGCTTACGAGCATTGCTTGATGTTGGATCTATGATGCGCGTGGCGCCCGGCACCGAGGCGCGGGAAGTGGCGCGTGCCGCCGCGCAGTGGTTAGCGTTGCTCGAATCCGGCGAGGCCAGTGAAGCCGATCACGTGCAGCTGAAGAATTGGCGAGACAGCGATAGCCGCCATGAAAACGCTTGGCAGAAGATCCAATCGCTGCGCCAGCGCTTTTCCAGCCTGTCGGCAGAATTGGCCATGGCCACGCTGGATCGCCCTGATCTGGCGCGGCGTGCGGCACTGAAGCGAGCACTGGGTCTGGCGGCGCTGGTGCCGACGGCGTGGTTGATCAGTCGCCAGTTGCCGCTCGACGTGTGGCGCGCCGATTTGCAGACCGACACCGGCGAACACAAACAGACACTGTTGGCAGACGGCAGCATCCTGCAACTCAATACCGCGAGCGCGGTGAACGTCGATCTGGCCAGCCGCCAATTGACGCTGGTGCGCGGTGAAATGGCGCTCAATGTGCTCGGCGGCGCAGCATTGACGATCAATGCGCCTTACGGCCGGATCATGCTCAGTCGCAGCGAAGTCTGTGTGCGCCTCAATGAGCGTGAGTGCAATGTTGCGGTGGTCAGTGGTTCGGTGCAGTTGCAACCGTTGCACGGGCCGGCGTTGCTGTTGCAGGCCGGGCAGCAGATCAATCTGCAAGCGTCCGGTGCCGGCCCGGTCTCGGCGTTCGACGCAAAAATGCCCGGCTGGCGCGAAGGCGTATTGATGGCGCAAAACCAGCCACTGGGCGACTTCTTGCGCGAGTTGAGCCGTTATCGCTCAGGGCTTTTGCGTTGGGAGCCGGCCCTGGAAAGTCTGCGTATCACCGGCAGTTTCCGTCTCGACAACACCGATAAAGTGCTGGCGCTGCTCGCCGCGAGCCTGCCGCTGGAGGTGCATTCGCGCACGCGTTTCTGGGTCACGCTGACGCCGCGAAAAAATATCGTCTGAAGCCTGTCCCTTTTTTCGCCTCGCTGGTCATTCCAGGCAAGTGAACAAAATCGAGAGCTTCTTCCAATGCCCGCAGTATTTCCAGGTCGTTTGCGTCCGTTGTTGCAGTTGAGCTTCGTGCTGAGCCTGAGTGCCAGCCCTGTGTTGATTCAATCCAGTTGGGCCGATGACGCCGCCCGGCGCAGTTATCAGGTGCCCGCCGGCAGTTTGAGTGCCGCGCTGACGCGTTTTGCCGGGTTGGCCGGGGTCAATCTGTCGGTGGATCCGGCGCTGGTGAGTGGCCGCAACAGCAACGGATTGTCCGGTGAGTTCGCCGTGGAGGAGGGGTTCAGCCGCTTGTTGCTGGGCTCCGGTCTACAACTGCAAGCGCTGGGCGATCATGCTTACACGCTGATTCCTGCCGCCAGAGGGCGGCAGCCTGCAACTGGCCCCTACCTCGATTCTCGGTGCCACCGGTTCGGCAGACGGCGAAGCGTTTGCCGGTGGCCAGGTCGCACGCAAGGGCTCGCAGGGCTTGCTGGGTTCGAAAGACTTCATGGAAACGCCGTTCAGCATGACCACCTACACCAGCGAGGCGGTCAAAAACCTGCAAGCCCGCACCTTGGGTGACCTGGTCGCCAGTGATCCGTCGGTTCGCGCGACCAACCCGGCGGGTGGCCGCTATGAGCAGTTCACCATTCGCGGGCTCAGCCTGTTCAACAGCGATGTTTCCTACAACGGCCTCTATGGCGTCTTGCCGACGTATACGATCGACATGGAGATGGCCGACCGCGTCGACATCCTCAAAGGCCCGAGCCAGCTGATCAACGGCATCTCGCCGCGTGGCAGCGTCGGGGGAGGGATCAACGTGGTGCCCAAGCACGCCACCGACAAGCCCATCACTTCGTTCACCACCAGCTACGCCTCCAACAACCAGGTCGGTGGTGCCGTGGATGTCGGCCGTCGTTTTGGTGAAGATGACAAGTTCGGTATTCGGTTCAATGGCGTGAAGCAGTCCGGTGACACCGAATGGGATCACCAGAGTGTCGATCGAGAGATGGCCGTGCTGGGTCTGGATTTTCGTGGTGACCGCCTGCGGCTCTCGACGGACATCGGGCACACCGAGCGCGATACCGATGCCCCGCAGGAACGTGTGATAGTCGGCGCCAACGCGCAGGTTCCCCATGCCAGCGAAGTGCGCAGCAACTATGCGCAACCCTGGAGCAAGGCGCGGACCAAAGACACCTTCGGCACGGTGAACGGCGAGTTCGATGTCAGCGATTCGGTCATGCTTTATGGCGGTGTGGGCGCGCGCAAGAGTAATCATGACTTCCTCCGTCATGCCGTTACGGTTACCAACGATGCGGGCGATTTCAGCGTTCAACCCCGTGACTTCACCCGTGACGAAAATGTCCGGACGGCCAACGCGGGCGTGCGCAACTGGTTCCATACCGGCTCGGTGAGCCATGAAGTCAACCTGGCGGCCAGCTACTTCTACATGGACTTCGAAAACGGCGGCGCCCGTTATGCCTCGGCTCCCAGCAACCTCTACGATCCGGTGGAAACCCCAACGCCTAATATCGCCACCCGACAGGACTCGAAGGTCTACACCGAAAACCGCTTCAGCGGCGTGGCGTTGTCCGACACCTTGGGCTTCTTCGATGACCGCGTGCTGCTGACCCTCGGTGCCCGCTGGCAGCGGGTGAAGGTGGACGACTGGACCGATAACGTCAAAGGCGACACCGCCTACGACGAGGAAAAGGTTTCTCCATCGGGTGGCATCCTGTTCAAGGCTACCGACAAGCTGTCGCTGTACGCCAACTACATGGAAGGCCTGAGCCAGGGCAAGATCGCGCCGTCGACCTCGGTGAACGAAGACGAGATCTTCCCGCCGTTCATCAGCCGGCAGGTCGAGGTCGGTGCCAAATATGACGCGGGTCCGTTCGCGGTCACGGCGGCGGTGTTCCGGATCAAGCAGCCGGCCTACGAGACCAACGCCACGACGCGGGTCTTCGGTCCGAACGGCAAGCGCGAAAACACCGGTGTGGAAGTGAGCGTGTTCGGCGAACCGCTTGACGGTTTCCGCCTGCTCGGCGGGGTCATGTACATCGACAGTGAGTTGAAAAACACCACCAACGGCACCTTCGACGGTAACCGCGCACCGGCCACGCCGAAATACAACGTCAACCTGGGCGCCGAGTATGACGTGCCGACTGTGCAGGGACTGACGCTGACCGGGCGCGGGATTTATTCCAGCTCGCAGTATCTGGATCAGTCCAACGAGAAGGAGATCGACTCGTGGGAGCGCTTCGATGTGGGCACGCGTTACGCGTTCAAAGTCGATCAGAAAACCGTCACCTTGCGCGCCAATATCGAGAACATACTGGATAAACGTTATTGGAGTTCGGCGGGGGCCTCGGATGACAGTGAACCGGGGTTGACCCTGTCGACACCGAGAACTTATCTGTTGTCGGCGACTGTGGATTTCTGAGTGGCTGTAATTGAGCGAAAGCCCAGGGACGGGCTTTCAAACAGGAAATCGTTATTGTCCTTTTATATTCTTGGAAAACAACGAGTAAACATGGGTGATTCAAGTATCGAATCCGAACTTTGCTGAATGTCTGCAGATCGTTGGATCACGACTTTATTCCAGGTTATTGCTCCCTTGATTGGCCAGCAATTCAAGCCATTGTTGTGCCGCCACCGACAGTTGCGAGTTCTTGCGCCAGATGGCGACCAGTTGCCACTGAAGTTCGGCGCATTCAAGCGGGACAATTTCCACTCCGGGCGGTATATGGTGTTGCGCCAATAGTCTGGGCAGTACCATCAGGCCCGCATTCGCAGCCACCAATGACAGGCAAAAAGCCAGGTTGTCACTCTTGGCTACCTGCAGACGGCTGACGTCCAGGTCAGGGCAACAGAGTTTGATGCGGTGATTGAGGATGGACGCGCCTTGTAACTGGACCCATGGGTGATGCGCCAGATCGGGCAGACTCAGCCGATGGCGGCTGGCAAGTGGGTGGCGCGGCGGCAGGACGACAACCAGCGGCTCCTCGCAAATCGGCAGCCACGCGAGCTCCTCGTCATCCGGGCGCAGGCTGATTGCCAGTTCTATTTCGCCCTTGCGCACAGCGTCTTCCAGCGCTTGCCCACCTTGTTCGCGCAACTGCAGTTCCACTTGCGGGAAGCGCTGCCGGAACTCGGTCAACACCAAAGCAATGTGATCGGTACTGCCTAACGGCGGCAGGCCCAGCTTGAGCACGCCGGTGACGAGACTATTGAGCAGGTTGACGTCGGTGAGCATTTGCTTGCTGCGACTGAGTATGCGTTTGGCGTGGTGGAAAACCACTTCACCCGATGGCGTCAAACGGGATGGCACGCCTGGACGGCTGCGCACCAGCAGCGTCGAGCCCAGTTCTTCTTCAAGCTGTTGCACCGCTTTGCTCAGCGCCGGTTGCGTGACATGAATATTGTGGGAGGCCTTCGAGAAGCTTCCATGCTCCGTCACTTCGACGAAGTAGCGTAAGTTTTTCAGATCCATCTTGTATGCCATTTCCGCATAGTGTTTATAAAAATTGTTCATTCACTCTGGTTGGAAGAATCCTTCTACTATCGCCACCCCAATTGCCCTGGTGCCACGACAGGACATATCAATTTGGAAGTAGAGGCCAACCGTGTTCAATGATTGTATTCGGCTTGATCAGGCACTGGTTGCGGCTGCACAGCGTTATCCGCAGAGCTCGGCACTGGAAGCGCAAGATGGCACATTCAGCTACGAACAACTTAACGAAACAGTTAATAAGTTATGTGAGTTGCTGCGGGCGCAAGGCGTTCAGCCGGGCGATCGAATAGGCATTTATATCGCCAAAAGTGCAAGCGCTGTTGTGGCCATTTATGCCGCATTGAGGCTGGGCGCATTAGTTGCTCCGATGGATATCAAGGACCCCGCGGAACGGGGCGCACGCATGTTGGCCAACGCCGACCTGGATTTTTTGCTGGCAACGGCGGCAAGCCAGGCCGCAGCGGCCAGGGTGGTTGCCATGCATGGTCAGGCTGGCGATGTTCGCACAGTGGACGGGCTATTGCTGTTTCCCTTGCCAGGGCAACCGCAACGACATGCCGGGGACGAGGGCGGTTATGTCTTGTTTACCTCGGGCAGTACGGGTTGGCCCAAGGGCGTGTGCCTGACCCACGCCAACGTCTTGCATTTTTCTGCCTGGGCAGCCCGTACGGTGGTTCTGAGTTGCGAGGATCGGGTGGGCTCACAAGCGGCACTCACCTTCGATCTGACGACCTTCGACCTGTTCTCGACCGCACTGGCGGGAGCCTGTCTTTGCCTGATGCCAGACTTCTTGAAGATGTTTCCTCGCGATGTGACGCGTTGGCTGGATGAACAGCGTATCTCGGTGTTCTACGCCGTCCCCACCTTGTATCAGATGCTGTTGCAGCAGGGCGCAATCGAGCAGGCGCGGCCCTCGGCTCTGCGCGCTGCGTTGTACGCCGGTGAACCGTTCCCGCCACAGCTGCTGGCACGCTATCTGACGGCATTCCCCGACTTGCCGTTTTACAACCTGTATGGCCCCACCGAGACCAATGTGTGTACCGCAGAACAGGTGAGCCTGGCGGGGGTCGACACGCTTTTACCGTCAATCGGCTGGGCAATCGAGGGTGTGGACGTCGAGATTATCGGCGAGGACGGTCGCGCGGCTGCGCAGGGTGAGATTTTCGTCGCCGGCCCAACGGTGTTCGCCGGTTATCTGGTCGACGGCATCTGCCGCGATGCCCGCAGGAGTGTGTATTTCCGCGATGGCGTGCAAAGGCTGGCCTACGGCACGGGCGACATCGGCTATCAGGCGGCCGATGGTCGTTTTCATTTGCAGGGCCGCCGTGATCATCAGGTCAAGCGCCGCGGTCACCGTATCGATCTGCTCGACATCGAAAGTGCGGTACTGGCGTTGCCCGGCATTGAAACGGCGGCGGTCGTGGTTCGCCAAGGCACAACGCCGGAGGCCGAAATCTGGGTACATGCGGTGAGTGCCGGTGCCAGTCGCGCAGACATTCTTCGCGGCTTGAACAGTGCATTACCCAAAAGGATGCAACCGGATGGCATTCGTATGGCGCGAAAGCTGCCCGCGACGGCCAACGGCAAAATAGATCGACGTGCTTTGGGCATGTTGAGCGTAAACATGGAAGAGATAGGCAATGAATAACATTGAAGCGCTGTGCTTGCTGATCCAGGCAAATCTGCTGACCCAATACCAAGGTGAAAACCTTACCGTGTTGCCCGACACGGCTCTGTTGGAGGAGGGCTGGCTGGACTCTCTGACAATCATCTCCATCGTCACCGACGTCGAGAGAAAGTTCGGCATCGCGTTTCCGGAAGAAAAAGTCATCGCCGCTTCGTTTCGCACGCCGGCCACGTTGTGGGCCGTGATTGAAGCCAACCGGGTCGAACTCGCTTGAGTCTGTGCAGATAACAGAGAGGGCGAGTCATGCTGTTCGTAAACGAAGACAAAACAGTTGAGCAAACCGTGCAGGAGAGTTGCCTGCAAGGGCAGGCGTTGCTGCCTGAACTGGCAGGCAAAACCTTCCGCGAGCAATGGTTGCTGGCCGCCAGGACCGGGTTGCTACGCGCCTCGGTTGGCACGGTGACCAACAAGCTGGCGATGGTGGAAGGATTGGGCTTGAGCGGCATCAGTCCAGCCCTTTGCTATGCGCTGGCGTCACAGTTGTTCGGTATGCAATTGCCGATGCAGGCCTGGCTGAACGCCGAGCAGCGCAGGCAACTGGCAGGCCTGGAAGACGGCGAGACCGTGTTGTGTCACGCGCTGACCGAGGCACATGGCGGCAGTGATCCGATGTCGATGGAAACCGTGGCGCAACGTCAGGCGGATGGTAGCTATCGATTGACGGGCGAGAAGCGCTTCATCACCGCCGCCCCGGTGGCGGATCACGCGTTGGTGTTCGTCCGTACCGGCAAGGGCCGATCTCCCTTCGACTTGTCGGTTGCACTGGTTGACCTCTCGGCGCCAGGCGTGGTGCGCAGTGCTCCGCTGGACAAGACCGCGTTGCCCGGCGTGCCCATGGGTGTGTTGACCTTTGACGGCGTGCGGCTGGAGGAGCACAGCCTGCTGGGCGGCGAGGGCGCGGGTTTCTCTGTGATGACCGCGACCACCACGTGGGAACGCGCGTTGTTGATGGGGTATGCGCTGGGGCCGATGCGCCGGATGCTCGATCAGACAGTCGCCTGGAGCCGGGAGCGCACGCACTTCGGTCGATCGATGAGCGCCAGTCACCTGGTGGCGGGGCACGTGGCCGACATGAGCCTGTACCTCTATCGCTCGCGAAAACTGCTCTACGGCATTGCGCGACGCCTCGACGCCGGGGTGACGGTGCGCCAACTGAGCGGTGAGGCGGCGATGGTCAAGATATCGGTTTCCGAAGACTTTACGCGGCTGTCGCAGTTGGCTGCTCAGTTGGGTGGCGTGCGCTCTTACATTGGCGATTCCGGTCGCGCGATCGATCTCATCAGCCCACTGGCTTCAATGACCTATGCGGGGGTTAACGATCTGCTCCGAATCAGCGTTGCGCGCCAGGCTGGTTTGCCCGTCGAAAACTGAGCGCTTTGCGCTTCTGAAAAAATAGAAGGTCAACGTCTATGGCTTTGCCAGATCAAATCGATGAAATTTTCGCGTTGGTAGATTGCATCGGTATGCAGTTGGTCGACTTGGCGCCGTTGGTGGATAACCAGCAATCGGACAGTCGCGAAAGCTATCAACTGATCAAGGACTCGGGTCTTTTAGGCTTGCTGATCCCTCGCGAGGCTGGGGGCGCAGGTCTGAATTATCTGCAATACAGCCAGGTTCTGGCGCGACTTGCCCAGTATGACGCGGCGACGGCGCTGGGCTTCAACATGCACAACGTGGCGCTTGGCTCGTTGTGCGAGTCGGCGGGGAAAACGCTGTCAGTGGCAGCGGATGCCTTCCGCGCCTGGGTGTTCGACGAGGTGATCGCGCACAACAAGATGTTCGCCTCGGCGACGTCGGAGCTGGGCAGTGGCGCGCGCTTGCGAGGTATCCAGACCCATTATCGGGCGCATGCCGGCGGCTTTCTGCTCAACGGCAGCAAGTCGTTCGTGTCGTTGGCGGGCGCTGCGGACTACATCGTCGTCACGGCAAAACCTGAAGGCAACGACAGCGACAGCGAGATCAGCCACTTCGTGGTCGGACGCCACGACGAAGGTGTGCAGTGCGGTCAGGTGTGGGACGGGTTTGCCATGAACGGCACCCAGACCGCCAGCATGACGTTCGAGAATGTGCTGCTCAGCCGCCAGCGTTTGTTTCTGGCCGTCGAAGGGATGTCTTTATTCAAACTGGTACGTGAGCCCCACTGGATGATTGCCGGCTATACCGGCGTCTATCTTGGGATCGCCACTGCGTTGCTGCAACACATCACCGAAGGCGTGCGCGCCACGCCTTCCCAGCGCGAATCCAGCGCAATCCATCAGGAGGTCGGCAGGCTGTCAGCTGAGCTGCTCGCCGGACGCGCGCTGCTCAATCATGCAGGCACACTGATTGTGGAACGGCGTGGAACGATCGAGGCGAATGCCGCTGTGCATGCGGCCAAATACTTCATTGGTGAACTGGCGCCGAAGATGGCCATGGCGGCGGTGAAGATCTGTGGTGCGAGCACCTTGAATCGCAGTCGGCCACTGGAACGATTGCTGCGCGAATCGTTTTTTGCAGCGTCATGCCAGCCAAACCGATGGATTGTCTGGAGTACTTGGGCAAAGCCCAGTTGGGGGTCAATCTGTTCGATACACGACAGATTGACTGGTAACGGTTCATGGGGATTTCGCACCGATTCAACCGCGCCGTCTGGCTCAGCACTTATCTGTTGTTAGTGGTGATGATGGTGGGCACGTTGCCGACGCCTCTGTATCCGCTCTACGCCAGGCAATTGGACTTGTCGCCGTTCTGGGTGACGTTGGTCTTTGCGTCCTACGCACTGGCGATACTGTTCAAGCTGCTGATATTTGGCCGACTGTCCGATCTGCTTGGCCGACGCGTGGTGCTCGGGATCGGGATCGGATTGACGCTGGCGAGCCTGCTGAGCTTTTTGCTCTGGCCCACGTTAGTCGGCTTGTTCGTTGGTCGCCTGTTATCGGGGATGGCCGTCGGGTTGATGGTGGGCGCCACCACTGCCTATCTGGCCGAATTGCTGGGGAATCGGTCACTCGCGGCGCTGATCGCCAGCTTGAGCAACATGGGCGGGCTCGGCTTGGGCGCATTATTGTCTGGCTGGGTGGCAGAGCAGGCGGCGCAACCGCTCCACGCCAGTTATGCCGTATTGCTGTTGATGCTGTTGCCCGCGGTGCTGTTGCCTTGGATGCCGGAAACGGTGATCCATGGCGGTACGCGTCCGCCGCTGCGGTGGCAGCGCCTGCGGATACCGAGCGAGATGCGGCAGGCCTTTATGGCCGTGGCGATGTCGGTGCTGTGCGGCTTCAGCTTTCTCGGTCTGTTCGCCGCGCTGGCTGGTCGTTTCCTGGCGGTCGGGTTGCATCAGAGCGGCATTCTGTTGAGCGGCAGCATTGTATTCCTGGCGTTTTGCAGTGCTGCCATCGGCCAGTTGTTGGTGTTGCGCATGGCGCCCCGGCGGGTTGTCCCAGTGGGTGTATTGTTGCTGCCCGTGGCGTTGGCCAGTGTCTGGCTGGCCTTTGAATTTACCTCCCTGACGTTATTTCTCGGTGGCGCGGTACTGGGCGGGATGGGCGCGGGCATGGTGCTGCGTGGCGGGTTGGGCCTGGTGACGATGTTGTCGCCTGCCGATCGCATGGCGGAAGTCAGTTCGGCGTTTTTCGTCGCGGCCTATCTGGGGTTGATTGTGCCTGTGGTCGGGGTGGGCCTGCTGTTGTCCGTATGGGAGATGTCTTCAACCATCGGCTTGTTCGGCGGGTTAGTGACGCTGATGGCCATTTTCAGTAGCCGTGCGGTGCTGGCACTGGGTTCAGCGCCGGAGCCGGATTTGGCAATTGCAGTAGAGCGTGAATGATGGCGACGATCTCGCTAAGTGGTGGTGACATTGATTATTTGCTGATCGGCGGTGATGCCGATCGTCCTCCGCTAGTGCTGCTGCATGAGGGCCTCGGATGCATTGCGATGTGGCGACGTGTGCCGTATCGACTGGCAGCCATGACCGGGCGTCGAGTGCTCGCTTACAGCCGTTTCGGCTATGGCCATTCGTCTCGCGCAGCGTTGCCACGCCGATCAGACTATATGCATGTGGAGGCACAGCAGGTATTGCCGGAACTGTTGGCGAAACTGCAGTTACGCAACCCACTGCTGGTGGGGCACAGCGATGGCGCCTCCATCGCGTTACTCCACGCGAGCAGATTTCCTGTTGCCGGGCTGGTGCTGTTTGCGCCGCATGTGTTCGTCGAGTCGATCACATTGAGCGGCATTGCCGCCGCACGAAATTCGTTCCTGGAAGGGAGCCTGGAGCGACAACTGGCGCTGTTTCATCCCGACCCCAAAGCCGTATTCGAGGGATGGAGCAGTGTCTGGGCTTCCGATGATTTTCTTGAGTGGAATATTGAGCATTGCCTGGCCGATATCGATTGCCCTGTCTTGGTGTTGCAGGGCGATCGGGACGAATACGGAACGCTGGCACAACTCGATTCCATTGAGCAAAAGATACCCGCAGTGGTCACCCGGCATTGCCTGATGGATTGCGGACACTCTCCGCATCTCGATCAGACGGAGCACACACTTGACCTGATCGTCGAATTCGTTGGCCAGATGACGGGCACCTCGCCCAGGGCCGAACTCGCGTCAGCGTCGCTTTAAAAGGTATTTCCTTCATCGCCATTGGCAAGGAGCTCACGCCATGAGTACTGCAGCAAGTGAAACCCGTCGGCTATCAGTGCCGGACATCAGAGCGTGCAAGGGCAAACGCAAGATCGTTTCGTTGACCGCGCACAATCGCTCGCTCGCTGAGATCGTTGACGAATTCGTCGACGTTATCCTGATGGGGGATTCGACTGCGATGGTTGCCTACGGGCAGCCCAACACACTGCACTTCAGCCTGGATCAGACGATTCAACACAGTCGTGCTGTCGTTCAGGCGACACGCCGAGCCTGCGTCGTGGCCGATCTGCCGTTCGCCTCCTACCAGGAATCACCGGTCCAAGCCTTCCGCAGTGCCGCACGGTTGATGCAGGAAGCCAATGTCGCCGCCGTCAAACTGGAAGGTAGCGCAGCCATGGCTCCCACTGTGCAGTTTCTGGTGGAGCGCGGTATTCCGGTGATGGCGCATATCGGCTTGATGCCTCAATTCGTCAACACCATGGGCGGATTCCGCGCTCAGGGCATGGACGAGTCATCGGCGAACGCTATCCGAGAAGCCGCCACGGCGATGGAGCAAGCCGGGGCCTTTTGCTTTGTGCTGGAAGGGCTGGCAGAGCCGCTCGCTCGCGAACTGACCGAAACGCTGAGTGTGCCGACGATTGGCATCGGCGCGTCGCCGGCGTGCGATGGCCAGGTTCTGGTGATCGAGGACATTCTGGGGCTTGGCGGTGATTTTGTGCCGCGCTTCGCTAAACGTTATGCCGACGTCCATGCGGTCATCCGCGATGCGGTTGGCCAGTTTTCAGCGGAGGTTCGCGATGGCAGCTTCCCTGAACTCTCGCACTGTTTTGGCGTTAAACGCTGAGATCGATAACGTTGGCAGCTCGCTGCATCAATAGCTGATGGCGGGCCACCGCGTTAACACGTTGCCAGTGGGGTGTGACAAGCGCCGCACTGGCTTTTTTACTTGTTCACGGCGCGCCTTTTGCCCTGCCGGCCAAAGGACACGCAGCGCTCAGCGCGTTTCACAGTGCGGCGCAGACTCGCCGCTCAACGCATCAACCATGGGCGGGTGATCCTGCACCGCCTGACGCAAGTCTTCGGTCACCCGCAGCTCCGCGCCGGTCGGCGAGAAGGTTGCCGCCGCTGCAAAAGGTGCGGGGTTGGCCGGGACAGGGCGCTTGCCGCGTCGCCACAGAAAGAACGTGACCATGCACAGATTGACCAGCGCAAATACCCAGAACAGACCGTTGGCGCCGAACGAATTCATGACCGGCGAGATCATCATCGGGCTGATCGCCGAGCCCAGCGAGTTGATCAGCAGCAAGCCCTGAATCATCGGCACCAACGCTTCCGCCGGGGCGCGGTCGGCAGCATGGCTGACGGCAACCGGGTACAGCGCGAAGACGCCGCCACCGAGCAGAAACAACATCGCGGCGAGCATTGTAGACGTCAACGGCAGCAGGACGATCACCAGCGATAAAACAGTGCACGCCACCGTCAGAAGGGTCAGCACCTGCAAGCGATCCTTGCGGTCGGACCAGCGCCCGACCGGATATTGCAGGAGCATCGCGCCGAGGATCGTCCAGGCCATCATGCTGCCGACTTCACCGACATTCAGACCGCTGCGCTGCAGGTACAGCGGCAGCAAAGTGTAAATCGCCGCGATGGTGACACCCGAGCCGAAACAGCCAACCAGCCCGGTCGGCGTGACGCCCAACAGTTGCCGTGGCTTGAGCGGCTCAACCTGATCAAGCAGTGGCGACACGCGCGGCAGGATCACAATCGGCAGCACCGACAACGAAGCGAGCATGCCGGCAACCATGAACGGCGCGCTGTCGCTCAACCCGGTGATTTTCCCCAGCGTGGCCTGACCCAATACACCGGCGCCGTACAGGACGATCATGTACAGCGCGAGCAAGCGCCCGCGAATCTTCGCGTCGCCTGCCAGCAGCAACCAGCTTTCGATCACCAGAAAGACCCCCACCGTGGCCCAGCCGTTGATCAGGCGCAGGGCAAACCAGCCCCAGGTGTCATAGAACAATCCCTGCAACAGGATGGTCACCGCGATCAGCGAGGCAAAGCTGCCGTAGGCGCGGATATGCCCGATGCGCAGAATCAAACGGTCGTTGAACACCGCACCCAGCGTCAGACCAATGAAATAGGCCGATGACACGATGCCGATCATCGTGGTTGATGCACCGGCGGCGTCGAGGCGAAGGGTGGTCAGCGAAGAAAGAAAACCGTTGCCCAGCGCAACAATGAACAGCCCGAGCAGGGGCGCCAGCGCCATGGCCAGCAAACGCGGAGACATAAAAACCTCTAGAGATCGAACAGCGGAACGTGCGCCTCTGCGCATGCGATTGCCAGGCCGAATTGTTTGTATTGTGCAAGTGCCTGCCGATCGGGCAGGGCGGCTGTGTCGGACACACGTGGGGAGGCGTGGCCAGCCATTCAAGTACGCGCTTTTGTGTCAGTGGTGCCTTCAGCCTCAGGCTTCTACCGCTGCAAGAGCGGGCGGAATTCTAAGGCTTGTGGGGGATTTGCCAATAGCTGTCTGCTGCGACGTCGGGACGCAGGCAGGCCAGAGTTCAGGATAAGACAGCAACTCATCGTTGGCGCTGCAAAAGACAAGGCGTCGGATTACCCGTCCCACTGAATGCGAGCTGCCAATGACTGGTCATTCTTGCGATTCCCTACGGCCTCGATATGCCCGGCACATCCATATTGATCTTGCGCCAGAACGCTTCAGAGAAACTGTAAACCGAGAAGGCAATCAGCCCCGCAGCCATCACCATCAACATCAGCCATCCCGCTGGCAGGTTCTGCAGGGCGTCGAGGGCTTCCTTCATGCCCGGCGGATCCATGGCTTTATACGCGGAGCCGCTAACGGCCAGCAGCAAGGCAATTTCGATAAACACCACGCCACGGGCGATCAGACCGAACCGAGACACTGGGCGGACGTACTGCATGACGTCTTCGTCGGCCTCGAAATATTGCTCGAATGACGCTTTCCAGCCTTTGATGATGTGCGCAATTCCCACGCCCAGCGGAATCAGCGCGATCAGGTACACCAGTAAATTCGAGTATTCCCAGGATAAAAGATGCGCCAGCCAGTCCTTGGTTTGGCCACCGGAATTCCCCGAGCTTTTAATGCCGCTGATCAGCAGGCCCAATGCAAAGAATGCCAGAGCACCGTTGACCAAACCGCCTGCGAACAGGCCTGCGCGAATCACCAAGCCTTTGAGATTTTTGCCGTGATGGTCGACATCGTGGGTCGCTTGCAGGAAACGCCACGCGGCAAAAGCCAGCAGACCTGCCACCACAAGCCCCACCAGAAAATAACCGAATGGCTGCGCCAGCAACGCTTCGAGGCTCCTGTGGCTGTCCTTGGGTTTTGTCGAGTCATGCGCTGCCAGCAGTGCGAAGATACCGATGATCAGATAAAGCATCCCTCGAGCGGCATAGCCTCCCCGAGCGAGTATGACAAGGCTGCGTTGCGCGGACATTGGATCGATTCCCGAGAGTGATTCAAGAGCAGACCCCTCTCACTGGGAGGGGTTCTACTGCCAAAGGGGAAAACTGTCGGGGCACATCCCTTTGAACTAATCATCCGACGCGCGCCCCTAATGTCGTGCTGCCAGCCACGCGGTTAGGGCTGTCGGATTTCCCCACTCACACACGCAGGTTTGATGAATCATGAAGAGCGAACAAGTAGAAGGTGTAGCAGAGAAGCTGGCCGGCAAGGCGCAGAGCGCAGTCGGTAGACTGATCGGTGATTCGACACTGGAAGCAGAGGGCGCTGGACGCCAGGCTGCTGGCCAACTGACCAAAACCTACGGCGATACACTCGACAGCGTCTCGACATTCGTTAAAGAGAAACCCGTCGCCGCACTCGCGATTGGCGCGGGTTTGCTGCTGTTGGTCAATCGTCTGCTGCGTCGCTGAGCCAGGAAGTAGGGCGTACCCAACCAGGCCCACGGTATCGTTATCGTCCCTCACACTCCCCGGAGTCTAATACCGGGAAGTCGTGAGGGAAGCTGACCGCTTTAGGCGCAACGGCTTACAGGGTCCGGCCAATGGCTTGCTCATAGGCAGCAAGGAAATGCTGCCACTGCGATTGATCCCAGTAAGAATGCCGTCTGAGTTGAGGGATGTCGTGACGCGCCGCCCCTATTGCAGTAACGCGACCGCGAGACTTCTCCAGGTCTAGCAGCGCCAGTTCGAAATCGAACTGCTCGCCAGTCATCGACGCCTTGATAAATATGTGTTTGGAACGCATGCAACCGTGCTGCCATTTGCCCGAGTGCATCCGCGCCAGCATTTGCGCCAGACGCTCTAAAAGTTGCTGGTGCTGCTCTGTCGTCAACAGGCTCGCGGCACCCTGGCCATACCAGGTATCCAGATCAATAAAGCCGCCGAGATCTTCGGTCACCAGGACACCTTGCCAAACGCCTTGGACTTTTCTCGCGCCATAAAACACAGGCTTTGGAGCCTTCACCCCCAGCTTCTCGAGCCTGGACAGTGCGATGCCTTCACGCAGAGCGGTGGGGCGGCCAGTGGGGTAACGGAGACTGCGAAACAGATGGCCGGTTTGACGCTTCACGAAGAACGTCCTGTCATCTTTCACAATCAGCTGGACACCACTGGTGCCGCTGCGGCGCACATTCGGCGGTTCGACCCACTCCCCGGACGTATCCCACCAGAATTCAAACTCACTGCGTGCACGGCCCATTATCCGCTCCATTTATTGTAGAAATTTTTAGTTGCGACTTTTGCATTATCGTCGCGATCGCAGCTCTGTCCATGGGCGGAAGTTATTAGTTCCCTGAATTTCGCGAACTTTGGCGCCAAGTCGCAACTTTTACGCTTCGTTTGTTTAGACAGTTGCGCCGCTAAAAATCAGTGGGAGTGGCAGGTATCGCTCCCGTCACAAAAAGGGCCGTACGCGCAAGATCATCCTTAACGGGGTTGCGGCCGCCGGAACGCTGGTGTTATCGGGCACCATTCATTGCTCTGACTGGCAACGATTACATCCGGTGATGTTCCAGCAAAAAGTCCACGAACAGGCGCACCCGCGCCGGCATTGCCGCGCCGCCAACGAACACCGCATGAATCGGTTCCTGATCCCCGGGATTCCAGGCCTCCAGCAGCGCAATCAACTCGCCGCGCTGCAGATCCTCGCGCACGCTGAATTCACCGATACGGGCAATGCCCGCGCCTACTCGAGCGAGCTGTGCCAGCGCCTCGCCACTGCTGCATTCGATGTTGCCGCTGACCTTCAGGGAAAACTCTTTTCCATCGCCGATAAACGGCCAGTTGGACTCGGCACGCCGAAAGTTGAAGCGCAGGCAGTTGTGCTGTAGCAGGTCTTGCGGCTCCTGAGGGATGCCGTGGCGCTGGAGATACTCGGGCGACGCCACCACGACCTGGCCGGTGTAGCCGATCCGGCGCGCGGTCAGCGGGCTGTCGGGCAGATGGCCAAAACGCACCGCGACGTCGGCCTGCCCGCCGAGAATGTCGACCACTTCGTCGCCGAGGGTGAGGTCGACGACGATGTTCGGGTAACGGGCGCTGAACGCTGCGACTAGGGGCACGATGGCGAGCCGCCCATGACCGAGGGCGGCACTGATCCGTAATCGCCCCTTGGGTACGCCTTGGTCGGCGATGGCTTCTTCGACTTCATCCATGTCGGCGAGGATACGTCGGGCGCCGCGCAGGAACGCTTCGCCCTCGGCCGTGAAGGTGATCGCACGGGTGGTGCGCAACAGCAGGCGGGTGCCAAGACGTTGTTCGGTACGCGCGATGATCCGACTGACTGCCGAGGGAGTCAAGCTCAATGCCCGCGCGGCGGCCGACAGGCTGCCTTCCTGCGCCACGGTGATGAACACGCTCATTTCACCTGACCTGCCGTTGAAATCCACTTGTGCCTCCCAAGCAAAGGTGATTGCCAAAAATGCTGTCTACCGCCCTGAAGGATTGGATCGTAGCATCAGCGGCATAGATGAGGAGCCTTCCATGCGTATCAATCCACCACTTGTCGCACTCGCCATCGGTGCTTTTGGCATCGGCGTAACAGAATTTGCCCCCATGGGCATGTTGCCGAATATCGCCGCCGATCTGGGCGTTTCAATTCCCGCCGCCGGTTTGCTGGTCAGTGCTTATGCGCTGGGCGTATTGCTTGGCGCGCCGCTGATGACCTTGACCACCGGGAGAATTCCCCGGCGCTATCTGCTGATCGGGCTTATGGCGATTTTCACCCTGGGTAATCTGATGTCAGCCTTGGCCACTGATTACTACAGCCTCATGGTCGCCAGGGTGGTGACCTCACTGAACCATGGCGCATTTTTTGGCGTTGGCTCGATTGTCGCCGCCAGCGTGGTCGCCCCGCAGAAACGTGCCGGGGCGGTTGCTGCAATGTTCATGGGCCTGACGTTGGCGACCATCGGCGGTGTGCCGTTGGCCGCCTGGTTTGGCGAATTGTACGGCTGGCGCACCGCTTTCTGGGGCATTACCGGCCTGGGCGTGATGACCATGGCCGCGCTGTGGTTCGCCCTGCCCAATGTGCGAGCGCCGCAAAGCGTCGGGGTGATGGCGGAGATTCGGGTATTGGCGCGCGGCCCGGTGCTGGGCGCGTTGGCGCTCACCGTCGTCGGTTCGAGTGCGATGTTTACCGTCTTCACTTACATCGCGCCGATTCTCAGCAACGAGACCCATGCGTCAACCGCCTACATCACCGCGATGCTGGTGCTCTACGGTGTCGGGTTGACGCTGGGCAACATGTGGGGCGGCAAAGCCGCAGACCACTCGATAGATCGCACCCTGATCATCTCGCTGAGCGTGCTGATTCTCGTCTTGCTGGCGTTCACCCTACTGATGCGTTGGCCGCTGCCGGCTGCCGTCGCCATCCTGATCTGGGGTATTGCCAGCTTTGCCCTGGTGCCACCGCTACAAATGCGCGTCATGGAAGCGGCCAAGGACGCGCCCAATCTAGCCTCGGCAGTGAACATCGGCGCCTTCAATTTCGGCAATGCGATTGGTGCGGCGCTGGGCGGTGCGGTGATCAATAGCGGGCTGGGTTATCCGGCAATTTCCCTGGCCGGTGCGGCAATGGCGGGCCTGGGATTGCTGATGGTGCTGGTGTTTGCCTGGCGCTCCAGAACCAGAACGATTGAAGCGGCAGTGGTGTAACAAACTCCCGGTGTACAGTTTCAAGCTATCAATTCCGTTGTCCTCCCTGACAACAGGACTCAGGCTGAAACAGCCAGGCTGGCGTAGCTGCAAGAGCCTCTGATCAAGGCCCGCGCAGCCAAGGCCATTGCTGATCAACACATGCTTGAATGCCGCGCATCCTCGGATGCGCGGCAGGCTACTGTTCCGATTCTCACGAATCCATCGCCAGACGAACCTCGCTTTTACAACGCAAATGTAGTCCCACGAGTATTCACAAACAGCGAATAGATCGAGTGACTGCTGGCCATGAACAGCCGATTCCCTTCGCGTCCCCCAAAGCACAGGTTCGGGCAACGCTCTGGCAGCGAAATGTGCCCGATGGCCTTGCCCTGAAGATTGAAAACGCGCACGCCGTCGAGTTTTTCCAGGTCGGCCTTGGGATCACCGTTGCCGCCCCAGCCGCACCACAGGTTGCCCGCTTCGTCGCATTTGATGCCGTCGATCGCGGCATACTCCAGCCCTTCGATGTGCTTGCGGCGTTCACCCAACGTGCCGTCGTCCTTCACTGCAATCGCCCAGATCAGGCGATTGGGTTTGGCGCGACCTTCAACCACGTACAGGGTTTTTTCATCGGGAGAAAAGCACAGGCCATTGGGGCCGTTGAGGTCGTCGATGACCCGGGTGACTTTTTGCTCTCGCCGTCGATGCGGTACACGGCGTGGGGTTGGGTCGGGGTGATTTTGTGGCCTTCATAATTGTTGCCGGTCTGGAAGGGCGGGTCGGTGAACCAGATCGATCCGTCACTTTTGCAGACGATGTCATTGGGCGAGTTGAAGGGTTTGCCGTCATAGCTGTCGGCCAGCACGGTGATCGTGCCATTGGCTTCGGTGCGCGTGATGCGCCGGCCTTCGCTGGTGGTGGTCGAGCCTTCGCAGACGATCAGGCGACCTTGGCGATCCCGGCACATGCCGTTGGAAAAGTTGGAGTGTTCGCGGTACACGCTGAAGGTGTCGGTGATTTCGTCCCAGCGCATGATGCGATTATTGGGGATGTCGCTGACCAACAAATAGCGGCCATCGCCGACCCAAACCGGTCCTTCGGCCCAGCGCATGCCGGTGGCAAGTTTTTCAACACTGGCGTTGAAAATACGCAGTTCGAGGAAGCTGTCGTCGAGGATCTGAATCAGTGGATCAGGGTAGCGCTGACTCAAGGGTTCGGCGGCCTCGGAGATGCGGCTCAGTGCGGCGCTGCCGACGGTGGCGAGCGTGGCAGAAACAGCGAGGGACTTTTTCAGGAAGCTGCGGCGGGTATTGCCTTGCGCTCGGTCAAGGCTTTCAGGCTTGGCGGACAGGGATGAGTCCATGTAGCGATCTCCGTGGTTTTATTATTTTTTGGAGACGTAGTAATACCTCGTGGTAGGACATCGTACAAGTCATTCGTTGCGCACGAGTCTTGGTTCGCCCATAGAAGTGAAGGCCGCTGAACATCTCCTGGTTGATCTGATATGTGAGGCGAGGTCAGGGACTCTTTCGCGCTGCATAATCTGTTGCTGCAGCGATCCACCACTGCT
The DNA here is from genome assembly GCF_016651105.1 of Pseudomonas sp. TH15. GTDB lineage: Bacteria > Pseudomonadota > Gammaproteobacteria > Pseudomonadales > Pseudomonadaceae > Aquipseudomonas. Next base: position 4,232,409 of record NZ_JAEKEL010000001.1, on the reverse strand, counting down.
TGTATCCTTGTTCAAGACGAGGACAAACGGCTGCAGCTATTGCCTTGGCTTAATAGTCGCTGTAACGGAAAACCGGACTTTCTATAAGGTAGTAACGTGAAGCGTGATACCCACCTGGTGGTGCTTTTGCTGTTGGTTATCGGTTGTTCCCTGGCGTCACTGACTGTCTGGAAAGTGTTGAGCTCTCGAGATCGAGCACTGGAGGAAGTGAATGTCCATGGCTTGAACCTTACCCAGGCGCTTGCTACTTACTCTGAAGGTATTGTCCGCCAAAGCTCGCTGCTTCTGCTCGGACTCGTCGAACGCTTGGAAGCCGAAGGTATTGGCCCTGCGCAGATCCAGCGCCTGAGTATGCTGGTCAACCGACAGGAGCCGCTGATGCCACAGCTCAGTGGCATCACCATCTACGATAATCAGGGCCGCTGGTTGATGTCTTCCAATCGGCCGATTCCCGCCGGGGCGAACAGCATTGATCGTGCCTATTTCATTCATCATCGCGACGATCCATCCCGTGAGACCTTTATCGGTCCACCAATCCAAAGCCGCTCTAATCAGGAGTGGGTGATCACCGTCAGCCGGCGCTTCAATGATCCTCACGGCGAGTTTGCCGGGGTGGTGGCGGTCACCTTGGGGATCGAAAACTTCCTACGGCTGTTTGGAAAGATCGACGTAGGACAGGAAGGAGCCATCGGATTGTCCTATACCGATGGTACTTTGCTGGTTCGCTATCCCTTCCGCGAGCAGGACATGGGGCGCAACTTTTTGAAGTCGCCGATCTATGCAAAGTATCTTGTAGATCGATCAGTCGGCACTGCGTCGTTTACCTCCAGCCTGGACGGTGTGGAGCGCCTCTACGCCTTCCGAAAGAGTGACCGACTGCCGCTGATTACGACCGTTGCACTTGGCAAGCGCGAGGCCCTCGCTGCGTGGCGAATGGAGGCACTGCTGTCGGCGGTGGTGGTGACGGGGCTGCTGGGGCTTACCGGTCTCATCGGTTGGTTTTTGATCCTGGATATTCGCCGGCGAACCGAGGTAGAGGGCCAGTTACGAGGGACTCAGCAGCAATTGCTCTCATCGAATCGGCAGCTTGAGTTGCTCGCGATGAAGGATGCCCTGACCGGTTTGGCAAATCGGCGCTGCTTCGATGAGAGCCTCGCCATGGAAGCACGGCGCGCACAACGTGACGGCACGTCGTTGGCATTGCTGATGATTGATATCGACTACTTCAAGCTGTTTAACGACTCACTCGGGCATGTGGCTGGAGACGCATGCCTACAGACGGTTGGCAGAATATTCGAGGAGTGTGTACGGCGACCGTCGGATCTGGTGGCACGTTATGGCGGAGAAGAGATGGGCGTGATCATGCCTGACACCGACAGTGACGGTGCAACGGTAGTGGCGCAACTTATCCTCGACCGCTTGGAACAAGAGAACATTACGCACAAATCCAGCCCGTTCGGACGTGTCAGTGTAAGCATCGGGTGTGCTACAGCCACGGGGTCGGAACTGGATCATTTGCAGGGATTGATCGAGGCGGCAGATCAGGCGCTGTATCGCGCCAAGGCGTTGGGACGTAACCAGTTTGCGCGTGACGGCCAATCGACGACGTTGACGGTATGACGACCAATCCTGCAATTGTCGGGGGTGCGGTAAAGGGCTGAAACAGGGCCGAGCGGGTCGACCCTGTCCCGAACGGTCAGATCACGAAAAACCCGTGCGTTCCGTCACGGCCCAACTGTGCCACCAGCCCATATTCCCAATCCAGATAGCCCTGCATGGCTTCGCGCGGATTGTCGGTGCCTTCATACGGTCGGCGATAGCGGTCGATACGCGGTGACGCCAAATGCTGCGGGCTTGCTTGCACCGGGAGTCCAGCTTCGATCCAGGCGCTCGTACCGCCGCGCAACACCACCACCGGGCGCTGGGTCAGTGCCTGCAACTGCGGCACAACCCAACGGGCGAGCAGGCTGCTGCCACAGGTCAAGACATAACGCTGGGCCGGCGGAATGTTCGCCAGCGCTGCCTGCAACTGACTGCGCAACACCCACCACGCGCCGGGGATGTGCCGTTGTACGTAAAGGGCACTGGCGGTGAAATCCAGCACCTCCGTGCCCGGCTCTTTCAGCCAGTCCGCCAGCGTCTGCGGGCTGATTTCTTCGGCTGCGGGGGCGGTCGGCAGGGGGCTGCCATGGGCCTTGTTCACTGAAGTCGCTCGGGTTCAAGTCATCCAGTACGGACACTTGCCAACCCATCTGTGCCAGCCAGGACGCACTCATGTTCGCCCGCACATTATCGTCATCCACCAGCACCAGGCGCGCACCACGAACGCTGGCGAAATGATCGGTTTCCTGGACCAGTTGTCCGCCGGGTGTGGAGCGCGAGCCCGGCAAGTGGCCGGCAGCAAATTCTTCCGGCGTGCGCACATCGAACAAATACGTAGTGCGGGCCGGGTCGGCTTGCCAGCGTCGCCACTCGGCCAGGCCGATGCGGCTCACGTTGGCGCGTTTGGCGACCGCGCGGGCGGCTTCGATGGCGAGGTTTTTGTTGTGAGCGCTGACGGGTTTGAAGCGCCGGTCCTGGCCATGCTCCAGGGTCTGGCCGGCGAGGGTCCAGCCGATGGTGCCATTGCGCAGGGCGGACACGGGGTTGGGAATCCCGGCGTTGACCAGTGACTGGGCGCCGATGATGCTGCGGGTGCGTCCGGCGCAATTGACGATGACCTGCGTTTGCGGGTCCGGAGCCAACTCGCGCACCCGTAACACCAGTTCGGCGCCAGGTACGCTGATGCCACCGGGGATACTCATGGTCTGGTATTCGTCAAAACGTCGGGCATCCAGCACCACCACGTCAGCCTTGGCATCGAGCAGCGCCTGCACTTCTTCCGCTGCCAGGGACGGGGTGTGGCGTTCGGCATCCACCAGTTCACCGAAGGATTTACTGGGCACATTGACGTCCTTGAACAGCTCGCCACCGGCATCGCGCCAGCCTTGCAGGCCGCCCTCAAGCAGCGCCACATCGGTGTAGCCCAGCGTTTGCAAGCGTTCAACGGCGATGGCGGCCAAGCCTTCGCCATCGTCATACACGGTTACCCGGGTGTCTTTGCGCGGCACCCGTGCCAGCACTTCCAGTTCGAGTTTGGACAGCGAGATGTTGGCCGCAAACAGCGGATGAGCTTCGGCAAACGGCGCCTCTTCACGCACGTCCAGCAATGCAAGTTCCTCGCGTGCCAGCAGAGCTTTACGGATATCGACGTAACGGCGGATAGCGAAATCGGTCATTGCGGGAGCTCCTTCGACAAATCCCAGAGGTTTGGTAACAGGCTGTTGGAATAGCCGGAGATGAAAGGTTTTTCAGTGCCGTCCAGGCCATACACTGCGCGCCTCACCGCGCCGATGTTGGCGCCATACACGTGCACACTGATCGACACCTGATCGATGTAGGCATTGGCCACCTGGTGAATGTCACCCACTGTTGGCGACACCGCTTCGAACTGGCCCGGATCCAAGCGCAGCGCTGCTCCGGCCGCTGCCAATGCGCCATCGGGTTGCCGGGCGAAACCCTGGGAATATTCCGCGCCACGCAACATGCCGATCAGGCCCCAGACCCGATGATCATGGATCGGCGTGCGTTGCCCCGGCCCCCAGACAAAACTGACGACGCTGAAACGCTGCCGTGAATCAGCATGCAACAGGTATTGCTGATAGCGCTCCGGGTCGGGGCGGGCGAAGTCTTCCGGCAGCCAGTCATCGACGCTGACCAGTTGCTGCAGCAAACGGCCGCCCTGTTCAAGGATCGCTGCTTCACCGGGCTGTTCGTCGAGCAGCGTGGCCAGTTGTTCGATGAACTGTCGCAAGCGCGTCAGGTTCGGTGGCGCAGATGGTTTGGACACAAGGTTCTGGGGCATGAGCTCCCTCCGTGGAAACTGAAATAAACGCGAACTACACGGGCGAGCTAAAAGGTATTATTCTTTATGCACATTTTTCCAGTCATTTATTATGCGAAAAAAGAATGAAGATAGATGATCTGAACGCGTTCGTGGCAGTGATCCGCTGCCAAACCATCAGCCAGGCTGCTGATTCCTTGCAGTTGACCCAGCCGGCGATCACCCGGCGGGTGCAGAACTTCGAGGAAGCCTTGGGCGTCGAGTTGCTCGACCGCAACACCAAACCGCTGAAACCGACCAGCATGGGCCTTCGGGTTTACGGGCAGTGCCTGGAAGTGCTGCGCACCATTGATGCCCTCAGCGAATTGGTGGCCAGCGACGGCCCGCCCAGTGGTGCGTTACGCATCGGCGTCCCGCAGACCATCGGCGATGTGGTGTTGCTGGATGCCCTGAGCCAATTGAAAGCCCTCTACCCGCAATTACAGACGTCGGTGGCCACAGGCTGGGGAAGCCATTTGCTGGGCAAGGTCGAGAACGGCGAACTGGACGTGGTCGCGGCGCTGTTTCCCGCCGGTAAGGTGTTTCCGGAGGGGGTGGTCGGGCGTTCGCTGGCCAGCATGAGCCTGGTGGTGGTCGCCGCCAAAGGCGAGGTACGCAAACGCAACTGCAAACTCGCCGATTGCTACCAGCGCGGCTGGGTGCTCAACCCTGACGGCTGTGGTTTCCGCGCCGGCCTGCAAAGGGCCTTGAGCGCGCAGGGGTTGTCGTTGCAAATCAACCTGGAAACGTTCGGCACCGAATTGCAGTTGGGGTTGATCGCCAATGGCCTGGGCTATGGTCTGGTGCCGTTGCCGTTGCTGGAAAACAGCAGCCATCGCGACAAACTTGAAATTGTCCCGGTCTCGGACTTCAAACCGGTGATTGATTTGTGGCTGATCCATCCGCGTTTCCTCGGCAACCTGCAAGAACCGGTCAGCGTATTTGGCGAAATGGTCGCGGCTCGGGTGGGCAAGCACTGATCGGGCTGGTTGTTCCTTGCATATCGTTGATTTGAATAAATGCATTATTTGTATATTAGGTTAGAACTAAAACGAATTTCACGGGCAGTTTTTATGTAGTTAGCATGGGGTTCGACGCGCTTAATCAGGGAAGTTGAAATGTCTGCGCCCCCCTCGTTACACCGCTGGATCGCCTCAAGTCCATCGCCCAATGGCCCGCCGGGCGCGATCTGCTCGCGCGTTTGCTCAGCCCGTTGTTGCTGTTGCTGCTGTGGGAGCTGGCCTCGCGCACGGGACTGTTGCCACCGCGCATCATCGCTGCGCCCAGTGCGATTGGCGCCACGCTGTGGCAGATGCTCGGCAGCGGCGAGTTGGCCGGCCACTTGTGGATTTCCCTGCAACGCGCCCTCAGCGGCCTGGCGATCGGGGTTAGCGTCGGCACCGTCCTGGCGTTGGTGGCGGGGTTGTCGCGACGCGGCGAGATCGCCATCGACTCGCCGATGCAAATGCTCCGAACCTTGCCGTTCCTGGCCATCGTGCCGCTGTTCATTCTGTGGTTTGGCGTAGGCGAAACGCCGAAGATCGCCTTGATCGCCCTCGGCACTACCTTCCCGATTTACCTCACGCTGTTTTCCGGTATCCGCGGCCTCGATCCCAAGCTTGTCGAAGCCGCAACGATGCTCGGGCTCAAACGCTGGGAGCTGATCGTCCACGTGATCTTGCCCGGTGCCTTGCCGGCATTCTTTGTCGGTTTGCGCTACGCCTTCGGCATCAGTTGGCTGGGGCTGGTGGTGGTTGAGCAAATCAACGCCAGCGCTGGCATTGGTTACCTGGTCAACGATGCGCGGGACTTCATGCGTACAGACGTCATCGTCATCTGCCTGATCATTTACAGCGTACTGGGGCTGGGTATCGACGGCCTGGTGCGTTTGCTTGAACGGTTTGCGCTGGCCTGGCGCCCGACCTTTATCAGGAGCTGACCATGACTGTGCTGTTTGCCAAACCCTCATTGCCAGCCGTCGAGTGCCGACAGGTCACGCGCCGGTTTGCCAGCCAGGCGGTGCTCGATCACTTGGACCTGGAGATTGCGCCTGGCGAATTTGTTGCCCTGCTGGGCAGTAGCGGTTCGGGTAAAACCACTTTGTTGCGAGCGCTGGCCGGGCTCGACCGGATCGACGAAGGCCGGTTGCAGGTGCCCGAAGCCTTGGCGGCGGTGTTTCAGGAGCCGCGCTTGATGCCGTGGAAACGCGCTTGGCGCAACGTCTCTCTCGGGGTGCGTGGCGAAGGGGCGAAAGAGCGCGCATTGGCGGCGATGACTGAGGTCGGCCTGGAACATCGGCTCAATGCCTGGCCCGGCACTTTGTCCGGAGGCGAAGCGCAGCGCGTCGCGCTGGCCAGGGCACTGGTCCGTGAGCCGAAACTGTTGCTGCTGGACGAACCGTTCGCCGCCCTCGATGCCTTGACGCGCATCCGCATGCATCAACTGATTATTGCGTTGTGGCGAGTGCACACCCCGGCGGTGTTGCTGGTCACGCACGACGTTGACGAAGCGGTGCTGCTGGCAGATCGGGTGGTGGTGTTGGCCCACGGGCGCATCGCCGAACAGATCCAGATTCGCTTGCCGCGCCCGCGTCAGATCGCGACGCCGGCGTTCCATGATTTGCGTGCGCGCCTGCTGGAATTGCTCGGGGTCGACAGCGATCCCGACGTTGCCAGTGCCGCTGACGATTCCCAACCCTTGAGCAGGACCGGCAACCGATGAGCTTATCCACCGCGCAACCACGCGCCGAGCGTCAGGCTCGGCAACCTGATCTCGACGCCCCGGCATTCGCCGAACGGCTGGAAGCGCTCAGCGACGAATTCGCCGCGACGGCGGCTTATTACGACAAGCACAGCGAGTTCCCCCACGCCAATCTGCGGCGTTTGCATGAGCACGGTTTGCTGGCGTTGACGGTGCCGCGCCGGCTGGGTGGCAGCGAGGCGACCCTGGCCCAGGCGCGCCGGGTCGTCAGCGCAGTGGCTCGCGGCGAACCGTCCACCGCGTTGGTGCTGGTGATGCAATACCTGCAGCACACGCGCTTGCAAGGCAATCAGGCCTGGCCGCTGCACTTGCGCGAACGACTGGCACGCGAAGCAGTGGAAGAGGGCGCATTGATCAACGCGTTGCGGGTCGAGCCGGATCTCGGCACACCGGCCCGTGGCGGCCTGCCCAACACCATTGCGCGACGCGTGGACGGTGGCTGGTTGCTTAGCGGCCGGAAGATTTATTCCACCGGCATTCCCGGCCTGACCTGGCTGGCAGTCTGGGCGCGCAGTGACGACAGCGAGCCGCACGTGGGCACCTGGCTGGTGCATCGGGATACGCCGGGGATTCGCATCGAGGAAACCTGGGATCACTTGGGCATGCGCGCTACCGGCAGCCACGATGTGATTTTCGAAGACGTGTTCGTCGCCAGCGAATACGCCGTGGACATTCTGCCGGCCAACGTCCCGCGTCCCTCGGAACTGGACAGTACCGGCGTGTTGTGGCTGGCAGTGCTGCTTTCGTCGATCTACGACGGCGTAGCCCGCGCCGCCCGCGACTGGTTAGTGGGCTGGCTTGCCGAGCGCACGCCGGCCAATCTGGGGGCGCCGCTGTCGAGCCTGCCGCGGTTTCATGAACTGATCGGGCGCATCGACGCGCTACTGTTTGCCAACCGCGTGCTGCTGGATGCCGCGGCGCAAGGACGGGTCGATCCGAGCGAAGCCACACAGGTCAAATACCTGGTCACCAGCAACGCCATCAGCGCCGTCGAATTGGGGATCGAAGCCATCGGCAACCCGGGCCTGGCCCGTGGCAATCCGATCGAGCGGCATTACCGCGACGTGTTGTGCAGCCGGATTCACACGCCGCAGAACGACGCGATCCTCGCTGCCGTCGGCCGCGCCGCATTCGCTTTGCCCAGCCGGGGCGCCCAGGCATGACGCGCATCGCCAGTCAGTTGGACGCGGCGTTCAATCAACACCTGCGAGCGCAATTGCCCGATGTTGAAGTGCTTGAGTTAGCGCGGGGTTTGCCAGCGAATCTGCCGGCGGATGTTCAGGTATTGCTCGCCGCCCCACATGCCGACTTTCGGGATGCGTCGGCGCCGCCGCCCGGTTGGCCGTTTGGTTTGCGGCTGGTTCAACTGGTGACCAGCGGCCTCGATTATTTCCCTCGCTGGCTGTTCGACAGTTTGCCGGTGGCGAGTGCGCGGGGCACTACTGCAGAGACGATGGCCGAGTTTGCCCTGGCCGCGATTTTCACCGCCGCCAAGCAACTGCCGGACGTCTGGATCAACGACGCGGCGCACTGGCAGCAGCGGCCACTGGCTTCAGTGTCCGGCAGCACGCTGGGGCTGTTCGGTTTCGGCAGTATTGCCCAGGCCTTGGCGCCGAAAGCGCAGGCACTGGGGATGCACGTGCTCGCGCTGCGTCACTCCGCGCAACCCTTTGAAGTGCCCGGCGTGCGCGCAGTGGCGGACATTCATGAGTTGTTTGGCCGTGCCGATCATGTGCTGCTGGCGGCACCGGTCACGCCCGCGACACAGCACATCGTCAGCGAAGCGGTGCTGGCGTCAGCCCGGCCGGGGCTGCATCTGATCAACCTTGCGCGCGGGGCGCTGATCGATCAGCAGGCGTTGTTGCGCGCCCTCGATGCCGGGCAAGTTGGCCTGGCGAGTCTGGATGTCAGCGACCCGGAACCGCTGCCGGCGGGGCACCCGTTTTACCGTCATCGACGCATCCATTTATCACCGCACACCTCGGCCAATTCGCCGCAGGTGTACCTCAACATTGCCCGCTTGCTGGCGCGCAACATTGAACGCCAGCGCAAAGGGCTGCCATTGGAAAACCCGGTGGAGATCAGCCGTGGATATTGAAAGGAGTCAGCCATGAGCACAGCCAACGCAATTCATCGGCCGGGGGTGTACGACTTGCCGCGCGACGGCCACACCGTGTTTCGCTGGGAGCACCCGCCGCAGCGAGAGAGCGTTGAGCAGGAAAGGTTGCAGCGCAAACAGAGCCTCGCAATCGCGTTCCGGGTGTTTGCCCTGCAAGGGTTTGATATGGGCGGCGCCGGGCACATCACGGTGCGCGACCCTGGGCGACCGGATCACTTTTGGGTCAACCCGGTGGGCGTGTATTTCGGTCATTTGCGGGTGTCGGATTTGTTGCTGGTCAACCCTAACGGTGAAATCCTCGAAGGCGAGGGCGCGTTGAACCTGGCCGCGTTCGCCATCCATGCCGCGCTGCATGAAGCCCGCCCGCAGGTGATCGCCGCGGCGCATGCACATTCGTTGTACGGCAAGGCCTGGTCGAGTCTGGGACGCTTGCTGGACCCGCTGACCCAGGACGCCTGTGCCTTTTATGAAAAGCACGCACTGTTCGACAATTTTTCCGGGGTGGTGCTGGACACCAGCGAGGGCGCGCGCATTGCCCAGACCCTTGGCGAACACAACGCGTTGATCCTGCAAAATCATGGCCTGCTAACCGTTGGCCAAACCGTCGAAGCGGCCGTCTGGCGTTTTATCGCGATGGACAACGCCGCACGCACGCAACTGCTCGCCGAAGCGGCGGGTTCACCACGGCTTATCCCGCATGACGTTGCACGACACACGGCCAGGCAGGTCGGTACTGAATTTGGCGGCTGGTTCAGCTTCCAGCCGTTTCGCGAACGGATTTTGCGCGCAGAACCGGATGTTCTGACTTAAGGAGTTGCACCATGCACCGTCGACGTTTTCTCGAACTTTCGGCGCTGGCCGGCCTCGGCGCATTCAGCGTCGGCCTGCCACGCTTCGGCCTGGCCGCCAACGACTTGCGTGGGGTCACGCTGAACGTGGCGACCTACAAAGGCGCGGCTCCGACATTCTTCGCCGAAGCGGGAATCGAGCCTGCGCCTTACACCGTCAAATACGCCGAGTTCACGGGCGGCAACCTGAGTTTCGAGGCCTTGGTCAGCGGCACTCTGGACATCTCGCCAATGAGTGAGATACCGCCGATATTCGGGATCAAGAATCACGCGCCGGTGAAGCTCATTGCGGTGTTGACCGGTGACGTCAACAACCAGGCGTTCATCGTGCCCAAAGGCTCTGACGTGCAGTCGATCGCGCAACTCAAGGGCAAGCGAATCGGCTACATCCGCTCGACCAGTTCACACTATTTTTTGCTTAAAGCGCTGAAGGAGCAGGGCCTGACGTTCAATGACATCGTGCCCATGGCGCTGACACCGCAAGACGGTTTTGCCGCGTTTCAGAACGGCGCGCTGGATGCCTGGGTCAGTTTTGGCTACTTCATTCAGCTCGCCGAGCAACGCACCGGCGCCCGTGTCTTGAAAACCGGTCAGGGCTATCTGTCCGGCAATTACGTGATCGCCGCCAATCAGAACAGCATTGCCGACCCGCTCAAACATCAGGCGATTACCGATTACATCCTGCGCGAGTACCGTGCCTGGCAATGGATTGCGGCGCATCCCGAAGAGTGGGCAACCAAGAGTGCGAAGATCCTTGGCATGCCACGGGAAGTGTTCCTGGCCCAGTACCGTGCCCAGAGTGGCCCGCGTCTGCTGCAACCGGTGGATGATGCGGCGGTGAAATCCCAGCAGGATGTCGCCGATCTGTTTTTCGAGGCCGGGGTGTTGCCGCAGCAGCTCGACGTATCCGGTTTGTGGGACCGCAGTTTTCACTGGAGCTGACCCCGCATTTCCATATCCGACACTTGCCAGGGAGGGCATGCATGCTCACTTCTTTTGCGCGCTGCTGTGCAGTGCTGTTGTGCCTGATCAGCGCTTTCACCGACGCCGGGGAAACCGTCACGCAACTTCACCAGCGCCTCACCGTCCTCGACAGCCACCTCGACACTCCGATGCAACTGGCGCGTCCGGATTGGGACATCACCCAGCGGCACAGCTTCGACACCGACCTGTCCCAAGTGGACTTGCCGCGCATGAAGGAGGGCGGGCTGGACGGTGGCTTCTGGGCGATATTCACCCCGCAGGGCCCGCTTACCGCCGAAGGCCGGACACTGGCCAGCGAACATGGCCTGGCGGTGATCACGCGCATTCGCGACATGGTTGCGGCGCATCCCAAGGATTTTGCCTTGGCGTTGCGCGCCGAAGACGTACCGGCCATCGTCGCGCGCCAGCAGCGGGTGGTGTTTATCAGCATGGAAAACGCCGAGCCGCTGGCGGCTGATCCGCAACGATTGCAGACTTATTACCGACTGGGGTTGCGCATGCTCGGACTGGTGCATGCGGCCAACAACGATTTCGCCGATTCAGCCACCGCGTTGCCGCAATGGCACGGCTTGAGCCCGGCCGGTCGAGCGCTGGTGGCGGAGGCCAACCGGCGGGGGATTTTGCTCGACGTCTCGCACGCCTCGGATCAGGTGTTCGATCAAGTGCTGGAGCTGTCCAGTGCCCCGATCATTGCTTCGCACAGCAGCAGTCGGGCGATCACGGCGCACCCACGCAACCTCGACGACCAGCGCTTGCGCCGGTTGGCGGCGAAGGGCGGCGTGGTGCAGGTCAACAGCTTTCCCAGTGATTTGATCAACCGCGAGCCCAACCCCGAGCGCGACAAGGCGCTGGGCCCGCTGTACCGCGAGTTTCGCCTGGCGGCGAGTCTCAGCCCGGCCGAGGTGGCGGACCTGGCAGCGCGTATCCACGAGGTCGAAAACCGCTACCCGCAGCCGCAAGCGAACCTGGATGATTTCATCAGGCACCTGCTGCATATCCTGCAAGTCGTCGGCGCGGATCACGTCGGGATCGGTGCCGACTGGGACGGTGGCGGCGGGGTGCAAGGCTTGAGTGATGTGTCGCAGTTGCCACGGATTACCGAGCGCTTGCTGGCGGCGGGTTACACCGAAAGTGATGTGGCGAAGATCTGGGGCGGAAATTTGCTGCGGGTGCTGAGCGAGGCGCAGCGCGCACATTGATCGGCTTGGATCGACTGACGATGTGACTATGCAATCGCCGCAGAATCACCTCTGGTGAATATGATACAAATTAATATTTGCATATGCTTAAAATGTATTTCTCTTATTAAAGAGCGCCCCCTAGGATGGCTTCGCATAGACCCAAGTGACTGAACAAGTCTCTGGGCTATAACCGAATGCACTATCTATCCGCCAGGCAGGGAGCGCTTGAATGCCGTTGACCAGAAGACAATTGATCGCCCGCGTGGCTGCCGTCGGCGGCCTTCAGGCGGCCTCTGCGGTGATGGGCATGCTCGGTGTGACCGACACGGCGCAGGCCGCTGCGGAGAACTATGCCGCGTTGCCCACCGCCCGTGTGGGGCACGGTGTCAGCGTGGTGGTGATCGGTGCCGGCATCGGTGGTCTGGTCAGCGCCTATGAACTGCAAAAGGCCGGTTTCAACGTCACGCTGCTGGAGGCCCGAGATCGGGTCGGCGGGCGCAACTGGACGGTACGCGGGGGTGATCGTGTCGAGTACACCGACGGCAGCGTGCAGGTCGCGGACTTCGACAACGGCTTCTACCTCAACGCCGGCCCCGGCCGTCTGCCTAGCCATCATCAGTTGATGCTCGGCTATTGCCGCGAGCTTGGGGTGGAGCTGGAAGTGTTGGTCAACACCAGCCGCAACGCACTGGTGCGGCCCGACCTGAATCAACCGGCGATCCAGATTCGCCAGGCCGTGAACGACAGCCGTGGGCACTTCTCCGAGCTGCTGGCAAAAGCGGTCAATCGCCACGCGCTGGATCAGGAACTCAGCCTCGAAGACCGCAGCAACCTGCTGAGTTTCCTCAAGACCTGGGGCGACCTCTCGGACAAACTCGAGTACGTCGGTTCTGCTCGCTCCGGGTACAAGGTATGGCCGGGCGCCGGAGACCAACTCGCACAGAAAAAAGACCCGCTGCCATTGCAGACGTTGCTCAACCCGGCGTTGACCACCGCGTTGATGATTGATGAGTACCCGGAATTTTCGCCGACCATGTTTCAGCCGGTGGGTGGTATGGACCGCATTCCCAAGGCATTCGCGCGGCACCTGAAAGCAGCGCTGCGCCTGAACGCCGAAGTGCGCTCGATCACTAATCACGCGGATTTCGTCGAGGTCGCTTATCTGGACCGACGCAGTGGCCACGAACAGAAAATCCGCGCTGATTACCTGATCAGCGCATTGCCGCTGCCACTGCTGGCGAAGATCGACAGCAACCTCGCTGCACCGGTCCGCCAAGCCATCGCCACCGTGCAATTCGGCTACGCCAACAAAGTCGCCTGGCAGTCGCGGCGCTTCTGGGAAAGCGACTATCAGATTTACGGCGGTCTATCGTTTATCAATCAGGAAGCGTCGGGCCTGTGGTACCCCAGCGGGGGTTTCAACCAAGCGCAAGGGGTGTTGGTGGCGGCTTACAACAATGGCGAAACGGCACGAAAGTTCGGCGAAAAAAGCCTTGATCAGCAGATCGCGATTTCCCGTCAGGCCGTTGAATTGCTGCACCCCGGCCACGGCCATGAACTGCGCAAACCCCTGGCCATTGCCTGGGCGAAAATTCCGTACAACCTCGGTCCGTGGATCAATCACGAGGTGGCCGAACCCGATTACAGCTTGCTCAACCAGCCACAGGGTCGGGTGTACCTGACCAGTGACGGCCTGGCGCACAGCGGCGTGGGGATCTGGCAGGAAGCGGCGGCCGGCGCGGCGCGGCGTGTGGTGCGCAATCTTTTCGAGCGGGCGCAAAGCTCGCCTATCAAGCAAACGGCCTGAAAAAGCCGCGCTTTCATTCAAACAGCCACACACGATTTGCCAGGTAGCGGACCTCCGAGGCTGGCATTAAATAACCTTGGAGTGTCTTTGCATGTCTTTGAAAAAAACCTTGTTGGGGATGGGGATCCTCTTTGCGGCCAGCAACACCTTGGCCGCTTCGATTTCGCGGGTGCCGTCGACGTACCCTAACTCGCCGATTCTGCAATCGGTGACTCTCGCTGCGAATACCGAAGTCACGTATCTCTCGGGCCTGCTGCCCGATCCGGTCGATCCCAAAGCCCCGAAAGATCAGGTGCGTGCCGTCGGCAATACCGAAGCGCAGACCCGCGTGGTGCTGCGCAAGGTCGAGAGCATTCTGGCGAGCCAGGGTTTGAAACTGGCCGACGTGGTGCAACTGCGGATCTATCTGGTGGGCGACCCGGCGTTGGGCGGCAAGCTGGATTTCGACGGGCTGCAAGTGGCCTTCCGCGAGTTTTTCGGTACCGAACAACAACCTTTGAAACCCGCGCGAACCACCGTGCAAGTGGCCGGGCTGGTATTGCCAGGTGCCCTGATCGAAGTCGAAACCGTTGCCGCCAGGTCGCACTGAGCGCCGTCAGAAAAGGATCTTTGTCATGCGTTCAATTTTGCATAAAACCCTGTTCGGTGCGGCGCCTTTGAGCTTCGGCCTGTTCGGCATGGTGGTGCCCCCGAACTGTTCGCCGCCGATGAAACCCTGGGCACCGTGGTGGTTACCGGGGTTCGCGGCAGTCAGCCGCGCACTGTCACCAACAGCCCGGCGCCGATCGATGTGATCGACAGTGAGCAACTGCGCACTATCGGCCAGAACGGCCTGAAAGAAATGCTCGGGCGCCTGCTGCCCTCGTTCAACGTCCCGACCATCAACGGCGGCGGTACTGCGTTCCTGGTGCGCGGGGTGAGCATGCGTGGCCTCAGCGGTGATCAGGTGCTGGTCCTGATCAACGGCAAGCGTCGCCACAACTCGGCACTGATCAACAACGGCGCCCGCGTCGGCAACGCCTCGGTGCCGGTGGACCTGGATTTGATCCCGGTGGCGTCCATCGACCATATCGAGGTGCTGCGCGACGGTGCGGCGGCGCAATACGGTTCGGATGCGATCGCCGGGGTGATCAACATCATCCTCAAGCGCAATGCCGAAGGCCTGACGTCCGACACCAGCGTCGGCCAGTACTACGACGGCGATGGCACCACCGGCCATGAAGCGTTCAACTGGGGTTCTGCACTGGGCGAAAACGGCGGCTTTTTCAACCTGTCGTGGGACGGCAAACTGCAAGAGCCTTACGAGCGCTCCAGCGCTGCCACCGGCCAGTTGTATTTCAATCAGCCGAACGGCACGCCCGACCCGCGTGAAAGCAATCGCCAAGGCTGGGGTACCGAGTACGGGCTTGGCCGCGATCGCACCACCAGCGTCGCCTATAACGCCGAGTTGCCGTTGCAGGATGATCTGAAGCTGTATTCGTTTTCGACCCTGAGCTACCGCAACAGCAACAAGGACCTGGGCCACCGCAAACCCACCGACATCACCAGCCTCAACGGCGTGCCGGATGCGCCGTACCCCAATGGCGGGCAGGCGCGACGGGAGATCCACGAGGTGGACTTTCAGGTGGCCGGTGGCGCCAAGGGCGCGCTGGGCAACTGGGATTGGGATCTGTCGAGTACCTACGGCAAGGATCGCGCGGTGCTCGACACCGACAACAACCTGAACATTTCCAACGGCCCTTACGGCCAGCACGACTTTCACCTGGGCAATCTGATTTTCGATCAGTGGACCAACAACCTCGATTTCACCCAAGCGCTGGATATCGGCTGGAGCAGCCCGCTAGAGACCTCGTTCGGCGTCGAATATCGATGGGAGAAGTACGCGCTGGAGGAGGGCGAGCCGAACTCCTACAACTACGGCAGTTATGTGCCGGCAGTCGGGCGATTCGCCGGCGTGCGTCCAGACCCGGGCCTGTTTTCGGTAAACGGCACAACACCGGATGACGCCTATGACTTGCAGCGTCACAGCGAAGCGGCCTATCTGGACTTCGGTCTGAACATCACGCCCAACTGGTACGTGGGTGCGGCCGGGCGCTATGAAAAGTACAACTTGGGCGTGGGCGACACCACCAGCGGCAAGCTGACCACGCGTTACGAGTTCCTGCCGGGTTACGCAGTGCGGGCCGCGGTCAGCAATGGCTTCCGCGCACCGTCGCTGGCGCAAAGTGTGTTCTCCACCACCAGCACCGTGACCCAGTTCGGCGCCAACGGCACCACCAGTTCAGTGCGCACCAAGCAAATGCGTCCGGATTCGGCCGAAGCGATTGCCCTGGGCGCCAAAGACCTGGAACCGGAAACCTCGCGTAACTACAGCCTGGGCTTTACGGCGGAGCCTGCCGAACGCCTGCGTTTTACCGCTGACTTTTACCTGATCGATATCGACAAACGCATTCTGCAGACCGGTTTGCTGCAAGGAACCGCCGTCTCGCAGATCCTCGTCGAAAACGGACTGGCACCGAACCTCGCCGGGCAGTATTACACCAACGCCGCCGACACCCGCACCAAAGGCGTGGACCTGGTGGCCGATTACAGCCAGTCGTTTGGTGAGTACGGCACGGCGAAATGGAGCATCGCCTACAACCACAACAAAACCACGATCCGTGACCTGGCCGACACCCCGGCAGCCCTGTCGCGGCTGGGTTCCAGCTACCTGTTGTTCGACCGCCAGCAACAGATCGACCTGACCAAGTCGACGCCCAAAGACAAGTGGATTCTGTCGACCAACTACAAGGTTGGCGACTGGACCACCAACCTGCAACTGACGCGGTTCGGCGAGTACACCGAAGGCTCGAACATCCCGGCCAACGATCGCACTTACAGCGCCAAGTGGATCACCGATATCGACGTGGCCTACGACGTCACCAAGAACCTCACCGTGGCGTTGGGCGCCAACAACCTGTTCGATGAATACCCGGACAAGATCGGCCTCAAGGCCTGGGCCGGCACCTACGAATACGGGATGTTCTCGCCGTACGGTCTAGGCGGCGGGTATTACTACAGCCGCGTCAGCCTGGCGTTCTGACCGATGAGCCAACGCACATCTGCTGGCAACGAACGTTTCACCGACGATGTTGGCGGCGCCAGCCCAATCCGTGGGCGCCGGCTTGCAGGAGATAAGGCCCGTAACGCGGTTGCAAAATTCGGCGGGCTGTTGACGCTGCTGCTCATTATTTCGGGCTTGAGCACTCCGGTCGTGGCCGACGACACCTTGCGTGTGTCCAGCCAAAAGCAGTCGCTGAAAATCTTGCTGCAAGCGGCCGGTGAGCTGGAGAATCTGCCTTACCCGATCGAGTTCGCCTCGTTCGCCGCCGCCGCGCCTACCGCCGAAGCATTGGCGGCCGGCGCGGTGGACTTCGGTAGCCTCGGGGACGCGCCGTTCGTGTTTGCGGCGGCCGCCGGAGCGCCGATCAAAACCGTCGGAGTGATCAAGGTCAACGTGACGCAAACCGCGGTGGCGATTGTGGTCAATCAGAACTCGCCGCTGACGGACGCCGCGAGCCTGAAGGGCCAGCGCATTACCACCACCCGTGGCTCCATCGGGCATTTCATGGCGTTGGCGGCGCTGCGTTCGGCGGGGCTGCACGGCCGTGATGCGCAGTTCATTTTTTGCAACCCGGCGAGTCCCGCAGCTTGCTGGCCAACGGTCAGGCAGACGCCTGGTCGACCTGGGATCCTTACACCAGCATGGTGCAAATGGAAGGAGGCACGCGGGTGCTGGTCAGTGGCGAAGGGCTGTTTGCCGGGCATATGTTGTTGGTCGCCAATGACAACGCCATCCGTGACAAATCCCTGCAAATTCGTGACCTGCTCAAACGGCTTGATCGCGCCTATGCCTGGGCTAATCAGCATCAGGAGGCGTTCTCGAAAATCCAGGCGGGCTACAGCGGTTTGCCGGTGGAAATCCACGAACGCTCCAATCGCTTCGCCGTACCGCACCGTATTCCGGTTGCGCCAGCGGTCGTAGAAGACGTGCAACACACCGCCGATCTTTATCGAGAGGAGGGCATTATCCAGAACTCATTTAATGCGCCGGCTTACTTTGATGAGCAATTTAACGACGTGACAAATTGATGACTGCTTGAAGGTTGGTGATCAATTAGAGCATTCGAATAATGTGCGTTACTTAGTTTAATTATCAGTATTTTTAATAATCTTAAACACTATCCGTCAATGGTCTGTGTCGGGCGCTATTTGCCTGATTTTTGATACATTTTTTAGTTGGGTGGTTAGAGATAAACGATATTTCACAAGCCTCAGGCAATTACCTAAGGTTGCCTTGAAATAATTTGAAAGATTTGCCCGGTCTGTCCCGTCGTTACTTCCAGGGAATGAGGAAGCTTGAATGTTTACAGTGATTACTGCCGACCAACTTGAAGCACGGCATATTCTTGATGTCGTGGAAAAACGCTCTTACGGCGTGCAACTAAAAGGCTTTTGTCCACCGGACACCTTGCAGGTCGCACGCGATCATTTATTCCGCCCAGAATTGCGCAGCGCTTTTACCGAGCAGCAGGAATTTGTCCGGATCGGCAAGGCCTACATCGAAATCCAGGATGAGCAGAGCCGTGCCGACTATCACGCTCAGGCCCACGCCAACATCCGCCGGATTCGCAACTTGTTCCGGCCACTGGCTTCACCGATCGACGAACTGCGTTTGCTGCTCGATGAAGTCTGGCCCCACGGAGCGCACCTGCTGCAAGTGGATGGGCAAAAATGCTTCGTCGGCATCGCGCGCTTCCAGGGCAGCGGCGTCGACCTGACGCCACACACTGACAACCTGGAACGCAATGCCCCTCAAGGGCACCACCCGAAATTGCTCACGCAGTTATCGACCAACATCTATCTGGAAATCCCCGAGGACGGTGGCGAACTCGAGATCTGGGGCATCGAGCCGGACGAGGAGGAATACCAGCGCCTGCGTGGCGACCGCGCCTACGGCATCGAGCGGCATTTGCTACCGCCACCGGACTTTGTGATCAAGCCCGAGCCTGGCGACCTGATCCTGCTCAACCCGCGGCTGATCCATGCGGTGCGCCCTTCAGCGAGCAGCACTCGCGTGACACTCGGCGTCTTTATCGGTTTTTACGGCGAACACCAGCCTTTGGCCTACTGGAGCTAACTCATGAGCAACGCACAGGAAATCAACCTCAAGGCCTATTTCAACAAGGGTGGCGAAGAGCACGAATTTGAAGGTAAGCGGGTGGTGTTGGCGGTCAGCGTTGGCCAGGAGTATCACGAGGACCAAAAGCTGCGTTCGACCATCCACCTGATCAATCAGTCGGGCTTCAGCCACGTCAAAGTCGTGGTCGCCGACACCTTGCAGCGCCATAACAAGCACGGCAAATCCCCCGGCGAAGCGTTGTCGGCATCCATCCGCGACGGCGACGCCTGGCTGGCACGCAATCAGCAGATTCTCGACGGTTTGCGCGTGCCCTATCACATCACCCGCTGGAACCAGGAACTGGCAAGCGACCAATACGCCGAACTGCGCCAGCAACTCAATGTGATCTACCACGAGCGTCATGAGTTGCGCGACGCGATCGAAAGCACCATCGCGGTGTTTACCGACCGTTTGCGATTGCGTGACGAACACGCCGACATCACGCGTGCCGCCAACCAGTGCCGCGAATACATCCTCGAAGAAATCCCGATCATTTTGCCGCTATGGGCCGCCGAGGGTTACGACTACGTGCTGTATCCGCAGCAGATGACCGCCGCGATGGCCACCAGCCGTGATCTGCTGATCGAGCCTCACAGCCCGGACCGTGTGCGCTGGTTGCCGTTGAAATTCAAGAAACGCGGGATCCCGATTCCCTTCACGCTGCCTGGGGTAATTCACCCGAACTGGTCGAGTGGCGCGATCGCGATTTGAAGACAACGGCGGAGCGAGTGCGCTCCTGCCGCATTGCATCACCGTACCGCTGTTTTTATTCAATTGAACAAGGAGTTTCCATGAGCGTTTTTGCGCAACAGCAACGCAAATGGTGGGCATTGCTCGGAGTGAGCATTGCCAGTTTTCTGGGCTGCGTCGATTTCACCATCGTCAACACCGCACTGCCGGCGTTGCAGCAGGATCTGGGGGCGGACGTCGACAGTTTGCAGTGGGTTATCAACGGTTTCATTCTGGCGCTGTCGAGTTTTATGGTGCTGGTCGGGCGGCTGGCGGATGTGCATGGGCGCAAACGCGTGCTGTTCATCGGCCTGAGCGTGTTTGGCCTGGCTTCGTTGGCGGCCGGCCTGGTCGGCAACATCGACCAGTTGATCGCCGCGCGCATCGTGCAAGGCCTGGCGTGCGCGGTGCTCTATACCGCGTCCGGCGCCATTGTTTCCAGCACGTTCGACAGCGCCGAGCAAGGCAAGGCATTTGGTGTGCTGTTCGGCGTCAATGGCGTCGGGCTGGCCATCGGGCCGGTGTTGGGCGGAGTGATTACCAGTGTGTTCGGCTGGCAATGGATCTTCCTGATCAACGTGCCGTTGGTGCTGCTCAGCCTGGCGATTTGCAGCGTCAGCGTCGATGAGTCCCGGGCTGAACAGACAGGCGCCCGGCTTGATTGGCTGGGAGCGATTTTGCTGCTGGTCGGGCTGCCAAGCCTGGTGCTGGTGATCGTGCAAGGCGCAGCGTGGGGTTGGCGTTCGCCGTTTACGCTGGGCTTGATCAGTCTGGCGGTGCTGGCGCTCTGGGCGTTCATCGAGGTGGAAAAACGTGTCGCGGCGCCGATCATCGACTTGCGGTTATTCGCCAACCGGCGCTTCGTGGCCGCGGTGACCGCCAGTTTCGGTTTGGCGCTGTTTTACTGCGTGGCGTTTTTTGTCATGCCGCTTTACCTGGCGTTGATTCGCGGCGAAAACGTTCAGGCCAGCGGTCTGTTGCTGTTGCCGACCACACTTGGGGTCGCGGTATTGTCACCGCTTGTGGGGCGGTTGGTGGATCGCAAGGGGCCGGCGTTGCTGATCAAGACCGGGTTACTGCTGTTTGTGGTGTCGGCGTTGTTGCAGGCTGGCTTTGATCGCCAGACGTCTCTGGCCTATGTCCTGGCCGCGTTCGTGGTCATGGGCCTGGGCTGGGCGAGCATTCTCGGGCCGTCGACGGTGTTGGGAATTTCTTCGGTGCCGCAACAGGTTGGCTCGGTAGCCATGGGGTCGCTGATGACGCTGCACAACGTGGGTGGCGGTCTCGGGTTGGCGCTCGGCGTGGGGATCTATCATCACTTTTCCGCACTGCCGCTGGATGATGTGCAGGGCGCATTCCTCAATGGCTATCGTGCGGTGATGGTGTTTCTAGCGGTGGCCAGTCTCAGTGTCTGGGCCTCGGTGGCGTGGTTGCTGCGCAGCGCAAAAACGGCGCAGGCAATCGCCGAAGAAGGGCCGGGGCATGGCTGAACGTCCGGGGCAAATACGCCTTGGGGCTTTTCTGTCCGGCTCCGGCGCGCACGGTGGCAGTTGGCGTCACCCACAGGCGGATGCCGATGCTTCGCTGAATTTTCAGCGCTATCGGCACTACGCGCAAACGCTGGAACGAGGCTGCTTCGATGCGTTGTTTCTCAATGACAATGTTGCGGTGGGCAACCTCGATCCGCGGGTGCTCAGCCGCACGTCTTACAGCCTGCGCTGGGACCCGTTGACGCTACTGCCGGCGCTAGCGGTGTTGACCGAACACATCGGTTTGATCGCCACGGTCAATACGTCGTACAACGAGCCTTACAACGTCGCGCGCAAGTTCGCTTCACTCGATCACCTGAGCGGTGGTCGAGCGGGGTGGAACCTGGTAACCGGTTTGATTGGCAGCGAAAATTTCAATCATGCCCAGCCCTTGGCGCACGCTGATCGTTATGCCCGGGCCGAAGAGTTTTTCGACGTGGTAACCGGGCTCTGGGACAGCTGGGCCGATGATGCGTTTGTGCGTGACAAGGTCACAGGCACCTGGCTCGATACCGAGAAGATGCACGTGCTTGAACATCACGGCCGACACTTCCAGGTTCGCGGTCCGTTGAACGCGCCGCGCCCCCTGCAAGGTTGGCCGCTGATCGCTCAGGCCGGTTCATCTGGCCCGGGTCGAGAGCTGGCGGCGCGCAGCGCTGAACTGGTGTTCACCGCCCAGCAAACCCTGGAGGAGGGCAAAGCATTTTACGCCGGCCTCAAGGAGCGTTTGCCGCGCTACGGGCGAGGCATCGAGCAACTGAAGATCTTTCCGGGCATTGCGCCGACCGTCGGCCGAACCCTCAACGAGGCCGAAGAAAAGTACCAACAGTTGCAAGAACTACTCGACCCCGAAGTGATGCTCAAGGGCTTGTCCTGGCTGCTAGACCTTGGCATTGATCTGTCGGCATTGCCAATGCACGCCGTAGTGCCGTTGCCGGAACATCTCGCACCGACGCAACGGCACCAGAGCCGGCAGCAACTGGTGGTCGAACTGATCCGTCGCGAGCGTCCGACAGTCGCGCAACTGCTGCGCAGCCTGTCGGCCAGTGGACATAAGGTTCAGGTCGGCACGCCGGCGCAGATCGTCGACGAACTGGCCACCTGGTATGAAGAATATGCAGCGGATGGCTTCAATGTGCTGTTCACTCATCTGCCGGGCGCCATCGATGATTTTGTTGATCTGGTGGTGCCTGAATTGCAACGGCGCGGGCTATTTCGCACGCAGTACGAAGGCCGCAGCCTGCGAGAAAATCTCGGGCTGCAACGGGTGGAAAATCGCTTCTTCGGGAGCGGGAAAAATGGCTAAACCGGTAATGCCACTGAGCGATGGTCTGCCGCGCGACCTCGGTCAGTTATTCGTAGAGGGGCAGGGGGCAGGGGGCTTCATCCCCTCAACCAACGTGCCGATTTTCAGCTGGGGGACGTAGTCAGGCCAATCTCGATGTCGCCAAGAGTCAACACTTCCCTTGAAGTCGCCACTACCAGAAGGCTATTCAGGGCTCGCTCAGTGTTGAAGGCCGAATTGGCGGAAAAGCGTTGATAATGTGGCCAGAACGCTTTAATCCATGGTCGAGTAACAGCTTTCAATATTGCTGTTTACTCTGGCGATCAGCGATTATCGAATATGCACCGGAAACATCAGAAAAGGCCGGCACAGACGTGCTTTTCTATAACTCTACTAAATAGATGTTTAGTTGAGTTGGCTACTGATTCCACCTAAAGCTTGTTACCTTGCCATGACGGTAGACCATCTTCAAGAGTACATATCTCTCGTCAAAAACGCCGCGTCAGGGCGCTTTGATGTGCTTTAACCTAATCCAGCAGGATGCCAAAAATTGTTAGCTACGGCTGACTGAGCAGTCGAGTGATAGTAAGGAAAAGGGTAACCATTCCAAACGTATGCTTTGAAATCCCAGGCATGCTAGGCAAATCGAGGCTAAAACGCAGGTTCAGTATTACGCTGTAAACCTGGTTTTTGACCTGTTAACTACAGTGGTTAACAAGTCAAATTTGTGGTTAACAACGGTACCGGATGAGCTTTTCACTGAGCTTTTCATCCAGCCAGATCTCGGCGAGCTTCCGGAGGTATTGGGTGGCCGGAAAACTCCATCTCCTTAAAATGGAACGCGTGCATCGCCAAACCGTCAGCGCCTTCAAGCAAATCAATGGGCGGTTGTGTTTTCCACTCGTCGCAACCTTGAAATCTGCGCACCAACTTCACGCTGAACGCTGCAGATTTCACACAGCGATGGGTTTGCGGGCTGGGGCGCATAGTAAGACTGTAAACGGAAAAGCGTTCCACACAAAACGCCAAAGCCTAGGCTGCGGACTTGTCCATATGACTGCTGCGGATCAGCATCGTCCAGGCTCACGTATGGCAGAAATTGGACGCAGCGAAGACAAGAAGTGATTTGTGAATTCGGAGCGAAATCGGTTCTGTCTATGAGTTAGTTCCGCAAACGTCCCAAAAATCACTTCCGAGGACTGCAAGCGATCGGGTGACCATACCGGCCGTAAACTCATCAGATAGAATGTGAGATATGCAGGTAGAGGTAAATTCTTTTCCAGGCTGCTATACGGCTACGAACGGGATTTAGTTCACGAAATGAAAAGAGATTACTTCCGAGAGCTGAAATCCACTAGGCAAACGGGCTAATCCAGAAACATATAGTTACGTGTAATGTATATTATGTTAAATCATGTGCTATGTCAGAAGCCATCCTGGAATGGCAACCTCACACTTGCCCTTTGATATCTGCGAACGTTAGCGTTGAAATTTGACCGGAACCCTCTTCTCAGCAACCTTTTGATTTCAATTGAGATAGGTTTATTTTTGCTGCCAAGTTCGAAGCTGGACCAGCGGCTGATTCATCACCTTTAGCGCTTGGCCGAACCAGGCAATATCTGGCCCCTTCCAGCTGTTATCTCCTTGCGTGCGTGTTGCTTGAACGTGCTCAGCATCGAAACGCCTTCACGGCGCTTCGTGACTATAGCCCCGTATGCTGCTTCCAGGCTCGACCGGTACCGCCGCTCCGGCACGGTCTATTTCCCAAGCATCACGCGGTTCATCCAGGTCGCGATTAAGTGTTTCTGGAGTCTTGAATGTGCTGTAAAGCGTGATCAGTGTGAGTAGCGTCAAGTAGCAGGCAATCGGCAGCCAGGCGCCGATACCGGCGTTGGTGTCGCCGTCATGGCTCGCCACCACCAAAGCAATGATTCCGGCCCCGATCATTGGCGCAATGCCACCGGCGATCACTGCCGATGCTTCCCGAGCGATGGATACACCCATGTAACGATGGCGTGAGCCGAACAACTCAGGCAACAACACCGCCTGGGTACCGAACATCCCCCAGGTGCCGATGCCCAATGCAATCGAGATGGCAATAATGCTCGCCACGACATTGCCAAGGCTGAGTATCCACCACACCGGGAACGCCAACGCCAATTGCACCAGCGCGAACGCCCGATACACCACGACTCGACCAAAACGATCGCTGAGCTTGCCCGCAATCGGTACGGTCAGTGCGCCGAGGCTGGCCGCGCAGATCAGGGTCAGCACACCCACCGGTCCTTGCAGACCGACCACGCCAACGATGTAGCTCACCGCCAGTGCCTGGTAAATTGATGAACCGCCGTTTTCTCCCAGGCGCAGCCCGATGCCGATCAGCAAGGTGGGTTTGGAGTGTTTCATTGCGCTTTTCAGCGGATTTTCGCAGACGCGCTTGAGCGCCTTGAGGCGGATGAAGGTCGGTGATTCCTTGAGCGACAGGCGCATGTACAAGCCCAATGCAACGATCACCACGCTGCTGAAAAACGGCACACGCCACAGCCCGCTTTCGATCACGTTGTCATTGCCGCTGACCACCAGGAAATACACCAGCGCTGCGAGGATGGTGCCCAATTGGATGCCGAGAAATGGCAGCGCCGCATAGAAACCACGCCGGCCCTCGGGGGCATATTCGGTCATCATCACGGCGGCACCGGCCTGTTCGGCACCCGCGCCCAAACCTTGGAGCAGACGCAGGATCACCAGCAGCACCGGTGCCAGGTAGCCGACTTGATGAAAGGTTGGCAACGCACCAATCAGCGTGCTGGAAATACCCATCAGCAGCACCGTCGACGCCAACACGAACTTGCGCCCGACGCGATCACCGATCATGCCGAACAGTACCCCGCCCAGCGGCCGTATCGCGAATCCCAAAAAGTAGGTACCGAAACTGGCAATCAGGCTCATGGCGCGGGTCTGCTCAGGAAAGAACAGTGGCCCGAAAATCAGCGCCGACGCCAGGGTGTAAAGCGCAAAGTCGTAGTATTCAAGTGCGCTGCCCAGAGAGCAGGCCCATGCCGCGCGGTGAAGATCTTTCTTGTGCACTTGTACTGCTTCGGGCGAGGCAATGTTGGCTACTGAATGATCGTCAGTCATGGAGTCTCTCCAGGTGCCTTTACGGCATCTTGTTATTGAAAGGTCGTTGGATTGCTTACAGTTTCAACCGCTGTATTTCCTTGAGCATGGCCTGCTCCATGATGTCGATGGGCGCTTCTTTGCCGGTGTACAACTCGATTTGCCGACAGGCCTGGTGCACCAACATGCGGGTGCCGGGCACGGTGCGGCACCCCAGCGTTTTGGCCTGCAACAGCAACGCGGTCTGCACCGGCATGAACGCCACATCCATGACGATCAGGTGACGGGCCAGTCGGCCGTCCAGCGGGTTGCTGTTTGGTTGTTTGAAGCCAACGGAGGTGGCATTGATGACGATATCGAAAGCCTCGGC
This sequence comes from Pseudomonas sp. TH15, assembly GCF_016651105.1. GTDB lineage: Bacteria > Pseudomonadota > Gammaproteobacteria > Pseudomonadales > Pseudomonadaceae > Aquipseudomonas. Next base: position 4,206,537 of record NZ_JAEKEL010000001.1, on the reverse strand, counting down.
CGTGAACGCCTCGACGCTGCCGCCCCAGCGGGCACCCAGATCCTCGGCCAGGATGGCCCCACTTTCGGCACTGCGGTTGAATACCGTGACCTCGGCCGCCGCCTGTAGACAACCGTAAACCACCGCACGAGCAGCGCCGCCGGCACCGATCACAGCAATGCGTTTGCCTTGTAGTTCGGTGACCTCCTCCAAGGCCCGTATCGCGCCCAGGTAGTCGGTGTTATAGCCGGTCAATACGCCGTCAATATTGTTGATGGTGTTGACCGCACCAATCACTTGGGCCGAGTCGTCGATCTTGTCCAGGCAAGGCATTACTGCAGTTTTGTAGGGCATGGAAACGTTCATGCCGCGCACGCCCAAAGCGCGGATGGCCGCCACAGCGGCAACCGGATCTTCGACGCCAAAACAGACAAAGGTGTAGTCAAGGCCCAAGGCTGCGTAAGCGGCATTGTGGATCTTTGCCGAGAGTGAAAACGGCGAGCCCATGATTGAGCCACAGAGGGTTGGCAGGGATTGAGGCATCGTGGAGTCCTTTGCGAAAGTTAGACGACGCTGGTCAAGCCACCATCGACGAAAAGGGTCTGACCGTTAACGAAGTCGGACGCTGATGAGGCGAGGAAAACGGCCGCGCCGCACAGTTCCTCTACCCTGCCCCAGCGCCCTGCGGGGTGCGCTGTACCAGCCATTCGGAGAACGCCGGATCGTCGACCAGTGCCTGGTTCAGTTCGGTTTGGAAATAGCCGGGGGCCAGGGCGTTGATCTGAAGACCATGGCCTGCCCAATCAGCACACATGCCACGCGTGAGCATGCGCACGGCGCCCTTGCTGGCGGCGTAAGGTGCGATGGAGCGTCGGGCCAATTCGCTTTGCACCGAGCCGATGTTGATAATCTTGCCGCGCCGGCGCGCGATCATGTGACGGGCCACAGCCCTGGACACATTGAATACACCGTCAAGGTTGGTGCCCATCAGCCTGTGCCAATCTTCGGCACTTACATCTTCGAGTGGCTGACGATGCTGCAACCCGGCGTTGTTGATCAGAATGTCTATGGGGCCCAAGTGGTTTTCCAGTGCATCAACCGCCGATGCGACGGCTTGATGGTCGGTCACGTCGAACACCGAGTATTCCGCCTCCAGGCCTTCATCGCGCAAGAGCGCGCAGGCGCCTTGAGCGCGTTTGTCATCGCGGCCATTAATCACCACTTGAGCACCCGCTTGTGCCAACCCTCGAGCCAGGGCCAGGCCAATACCGCGCACCGAGCCGGTGATCAGCGCCCTGCGCCCGTTCAGACGAAAACTGTCGATCATGCGCATCTCCCTACCCTTCACAAGCTGGCAATGGCCCCACTTTCGACCGCTATCGCGCTGACGTGCCAATCGTTTATGGTGATGTCGTGATCACTGATCGTGATCACCAAACCTGCGTCTTATCGGGAGTAAAGAGTGGAACTCAAGCATCTGCGGGCTTTTGCGACCTTGGCTGAAGAGCTGCACTTTGGCCGTGCGGCGGCGCGCCTGCACATTGTCCAGCCGGCCTTGAGTGCGCAGATACGTGCTCTGGAAGAAGATGTCGGCGCGCAGTTATTCGAGCGTGATCGGCACCGAGTCGAGTTGACCGAGGAGGGAATGCTGTTTCTGCCCGAGGCCCTGGCGACCCTGCGTCAGGCCGGGCGCGCCCGGGAGGTGTTGCAGCAAGCGGCGGCCGGAGAGGTAGGGATATTGCGCTTGGCATTTGTGTCGTCAACGTTGTCGCACTTGTTGCCATTGCTCGTGCGTACGCTGGAAGAGCGCTACCCGCGTATCGAACTGGAGCTCAAGGACATGCCCTCGTTACCGCAGGCGCGGGCCTTGATGGACAATGCCCTGGATTTTGGCCTGGTACGTCTTCCACTGAATGTGCCTGGCGTACACACGCGCATGCTGTTCGAAGAATCACTGGTGGTTGCGCTGCCGCAAGACCATCCGCTGTGCATCTTGCGTCGTATAAAGCCTCAGGATTTGGTCGGGTGTCCGGTACTGGTGCTGGCGCGCAAGTTCGCTCCCGGCTTGTATGACCAGATGCTGGCAGGTTTTCACCGACGCAAAGTGACCCTGACAATCGCCCGGGAAATGGGCGAATTCACGACCCAACTGGCGCTGGTGGCCGCGGGCTTAGGCATCGGCATCTTGCCCAGCGGCGCTGCGTCGGCACTGCCCGTCGGTGTCGTGACTCGACCACTCACGTTGCCCATGAGCGGCGCTGGCATCGGCGTGGCCTGGCTCGGCCTGGAAACCCCGCGCAAACGTGCGCTAATGATGGTGCTGGACGAACTTTATCCAGCGTCGAATCCTGAGGCCAACTCGACAGCAAAAAGCGATCCCGAATAACTCTGGCGTCGCTAATGCAGATTCAGCCATCACGCCGAAGTTGATTGCTCAGCCGACCTCTTGTTCCAGTTTCAGCGCGCGCTTCCAGCTGTCCAGCGCGGTGAGGCGCTGCAGGTAGGCCGCCAGATGCGGATACTGCGCCCCTGCCCCCAACTGCTCGACAACGGTGATAGCGACGAAAGCCAGCATGAAATCTGCCCCGGACAATTTCTCACCGACGATAAAGGACTTGTCCGCGAGTACGTTGTCGAGAAAGCCCAAGACCTTGTCAAACTCGGTCTGGGTGTAACCGTTGAGAAATTTCAGCTCAGTCCCGGCACTCGCCTCGATCTGGGTGAATATCTTCAGCAGTACCGGCACCATGGCCGAGCTCTCCGCAAAGTGAATCCATTGCAGGTATTGAAGGTAATCCGGCGAAGTGAACGCCGGCTCCAGCTGCGGTGCGAACCGGCGGATCAGGTACTCGACGATAGCGCCCGATTCAACCAGCACATGCCCCTCGAACTCAATCACTGGCGACTTCCCGAGTGGATGGATGTCTTTGAGCGAGGGTGGCGCAAGATGCGTGGCAGCGTCGCGCTGATAACGAATCAGTGTGTAGGGCTGACCGATCTCTTCCAGCATCCAGAGTATGCGCAGGGAGCGAGAAGCGTTGAGGTGATGAAGTGTGATCATTTCGGGTCTCTGTAGTCAGTGGATGTTTCGGCCAAGTCGACCTGCGCAGGACAAAGGCAGGTTCAACGGCAACTTGAGTTGAGCAACGAGGCCTTATAGCGCCCTCGCCCCTGATGTCGATAATCACCGAAGTACTTTATAGATCTCTGAAACCACCTGCATCGTCGCCTCTTCGATGGTTCCTTCATTACGGCACAACACCCAGCCGTGATCCGCAACCGCCTGTTCGAACATCTCGGTACACGCGACATGCTCGGCGTGCTTCTGGATCACGGTGCCGCCCAGTCCTCGCGATCGTGCCGTCGCCCTCGCCCATGAAATATCCGGTGCAGTGATGACCCCGACATGCAGATCCGGTACTCGCACGTCGCGCTCCATGTTCAATTGCAGAATCTCTGCAAACGGCACGGTGTGGCGAAATGCGGCATCCGACGGATACCATCGATCAATCAGAATAATGCTGTTCGGCGGTTGTTTAGGCAGCACGTGTTGGGAGATCCAGCTTCGGCTATCGGCAAAACGCTGACACACAGCCCATTCGAGTTCCGGGGAAGGATTTCTGGCGAGCTGGTTAACGAGGGCCATGGTTTCAGCCCTGAAGGGATCGCTTTTTCTCTCGCAGAGCCGGATGACTTTCTGGTTGTCAGCTCTCAGGGCTGCCGTCACGGCTTCCAACAGTGTGGTTTTGCCGGTGCCTTTGGGCCCATCCAGAGAAATAAACAGCGAGGGATTCATTCTTCACACAACGATCAGGACTTTGGCGAGCACTCTAACCGCATTTGCGCAATTGCATCAGCACCTCCCTGCCCTTTGCCTACACTTGCGTCCTAACGATATTCACCCGATCTTTTGAATGCCGCTGGACCGAAGTCGCCATTCAATCCGGCCAACTTGTCATTTGCCATGGCTTGAGGCAGGGTCGAACCCACTGACATCTCTGCCAAAGGAATTACGCCATGTCGAAGCTCTATCCCAGTATCGATCCCGAGGGGTTGGTCGAGTACTCCGTGGTCTACACCGATCGCTCTCTGAACCACATGTCGCAGTCCTTTCAAGCGGTGATGAAGAATATCTCCAAGACCCTGAAGCAGGTCTACAACGCCGAGGCGGTTGCGGTGGTTCCGGGCAGCGGCACATTTGGCATGGAAGCGGTGGCGCGACAGTTTGCCGGCGGTCAGCAATGCCTGGTGATACGCAACGGCTGGTTCAGTTATCGCTGGAGCCAGATCCTGGAGATGGGCAACATCCCGGCGGCCACCACGGTGTTGAAAGCCCGGCCGGTGGAAAGCGGTCATCAGGCCGCGTACGCCCCGCCGCCGCTGGACGAAGTGCTGGCAGCAATCTCTGCGCAAAAGCCAAAGATTGTCTTCGCGCCCCACGTTGAAACTTCATCCGGGATCATCCTGCCCGACGACTATCTGCGGGCCGTCGGCGACGCCGTGCATGCGGTGGGCGGTCTGTTCGTGCTGGACTGCATCGCCTCGGGCACGCTTTGGGTTGATATGCACAAATGCGCCGTCGACCTGCTGATCAGCGCGCCACAGAAAGGCTGGAGCGCCTCCCCTTGCTGCGCATTGGTGATGTTCAGTGATTTGGCCCTCGAACGTATCGAGCAAACGCAAAGCAGCAGCTTCGCCTGTGACCTGAAAAAGTGGCTGCAGATCATGCAAGCCTACGAACAGGGCGGACACGCCTACCATGCGACCATGCCCAGCGATTCCCTCGCTCGATTCAACGAGGTGATGAAAGAGACGCAAGCCTACGGTTTCGACAAAGTTCGCGATGAACAACAGGCTCTCGGCGATCGGGTGCGCGCCCTGTTGACTGGCAAAGGTATTAAAAGCGTGGCCGCTGCCGGCTTTCAGGCCCCGGGCGTCGTGGTCAGCTACACCGACGATGCCGATATCAAAAACGGCAAGAAATTTGCCAATCACGGTCTGCAGATCGCCGCCGGCGTGCCGTTGCAATGCGACGAGCCGGCCGACTTCCAGACCTTCCGTATCGGGCTGTTCGGGCTGGAAAAACTGCACAATATCGAACGCACGGTCAGTACGCTTGAGAAGGCGCTGGATGAGGTGATGGTTGACTGATTTCACGCAGATCGCTCAGCGTCCCGGACACATTGTGTAAAGCGTTCAGCGAACCTTTACCCGGCAACCACCGTCCGAGTTAGTGCATTAATGCCCACCGCTCGCCGCGAGGTCCGCGCTTGAAAGCCGCCATCATCAAAAAATACCGTCTGGTCATCAAGACCATGGGCTATGTGGGCTGGGCCCTGTTCTGGTTGCTGCTCTGGGATATAGCCGTCACCGTGGACTTCATGCTGTTTCTCAACAGCAAAATCAACCTGCCGCTGATGCCTTTGACGTTGCTGGGCTCGGCGTTGGTGGTGCTGATCAGTTTTCGCAACAGCAGTGCCTACAATCGCTGGTGGGAAGCGCGCACGTTGTGGGGGGCGATGGTCAATAACTCCCGTAGCTTTGCGCGGCAGGTCCTGACGTTGCTGGATGACCCGGACAATGAAGTCAACCCGATGAAATCAACCCTGCTGCGCCGCCACGTGGCATATGTGAACTGCGTGGCCGCGCACCTGCGGGGGCAGCCTTGTCCGGACGAGATACGTGCGTTTATTCCCGCCGAGGAGTTCGCCCGCAGCGGCACCACCAATAACTTTGCCAACGATATCCTCAACGGTTCCGCGGCGCTGCTGGCCCAGGAATACAAGGCCGGGCGCCTGGATAGTATTCGCCTGGCACGGCTGGAGTCGACCCTGGTTGATCTGTCCAACAGCCAGGGCGGAATGGAGCGGATTGCCAATACGCCGCTGCCCTACCCTTACGTCTATTTTCCACGGCTGTTTATTTCGCTGTTCTGCCTGATTGTGCCGGTGGGGCTAGTCGAGTCGCTGGGCTGGTTTACCCCGCTGGCCTCGACCGTGGTCGGTTTCATGCTGCTGGCCATCGAACGCATCGGCACCGATCTGCAAAGCCCGTTCCGCGACAGCGAACACCAGATCCAGATGGAAACCCTCTGCGAAACCATCGAGAAAAACCTGCAGTCGATGCAGCGTGATTCATTGGGGGACGTGCGCAGGATTGAAGATATTGCCTAAGCAGCCGTCAGGGTTTCTGCCGGCTCCCGAGTGCATCAGAACGCGGGCACCACATCACCGTGATAACGCTCAAGAATGAACTGCTTCACTTGTGGTGAGTTAAGCAATGCGCCAAGTTTCTGCACCGCCGGCGCGTTGGCTTTGTCGCGGCGCACGTAGAGGTAATTGGCGTAAGGCGACTCGGAGCTTTCGATGAACAGAGCATCCTTGTGCGGTTCAAGCTTCGCTTCCAGCGCGTAGTTGGCGTTGATCAACGCCATGTCGACCTGATTCAACACACGCGGCAGCATGGCCGCTTCAAGTTCCTGAAACTTCAGATGCTTGGGGTTGCTGACGATGTCGAGGCGCGTGGCCATGATGTTGTCGGGATCCTTGAGGGTGATCAGACCTTGCCTGGCGATCAACAACAGCGCACGACCGGAGTTGGTCTGGTCGTTGGGAATGGCGATGGTGGCGCCGTCCTTCAGTTCGCTGATCGATTTGATTTTCTTCGAATAGGCACCGAAAGGTTCGATGTGCACGGCAACAATCGGCACTTGATCGCTGCTTGGGCGATCCTTTTTGTAGGCCTCGTAGTAGGGTTTGCTCTGGAAATAGTTGGCGTCGAGCAAGCCTTCATCGGTCTGTCGGTCCGGCTGTATGTAGTCAGAGAAGACTTTGACATCCAGCGTCACTCCTTCCTTGGCCAGCTCGGGTTTCAAGAATTCGAGGATCTCGGCGTGGGGCACCGGCACCACGGCGATTTTCAGGGTTTCGGCAGAGGCATTACCCATGGCGGCCACCAGCAGTGCTACGGAGAGCGCAACGCGTTTCACGATAGTTTTCCTTCAAAGCGTTTCAGGGAGAAAGACGAGAGATCCAGGTCGGTCGAGCCGCGCGTGCACCATTGCGCCAGCGCTTCGCCCAACGCGGCTGAATGCTTGAAGCCATGACCGGAACAAGCGGACACCACCAGCGTGTTTTTCAGATGTGGATGCTCGTCGATGATGAAGTCGCCGTCCGGCGTGACGGTGTAGGTGCATACCGAAGACGTGGCTACGCGCGAGGTCACGCCGGCAATCTTGCCGCGCACCTGATGTTCATACATGTCCTGCGCTTCGGCGGCCGAAACCGTTCGCTCGATTGTTTGCGGCGACGATGAGGTGTGGTACTGCGCGGTGGCAATTTTCAGGCTGCCTTCGCCGGGTAACGCGGGAAAGCCGTAATTGACTTTATCGTCGCCCCGGCCATGGGTGAGGATGAATGTCGGGGAGTGGCCGACCAGCCCGGCACCCTCCTCCAGTTCGAACCAGAATAGCTTCTGCCGGTAGACACTGAGCAGATTTTCATAGGGCTCACCGAGCAATTCACCACTCCAGTTGCCCGCGCTGATCACCAGTTTGTTGGCAAACAGCGTGCGGCGGTCGGTGGTGACCGTGACACCCTCCTCGCTCGAGGTGATCGCGGTGACGGTCTCGCCTTTATAAAGCGTCGCGCCGTGTTGCTCGGCCAGTTTGAGTTGCACGTCGATGCAGCGTTCGGGACGTACAAAGCCTCCGCCGGGCTCGAAGTAACCGATTGCGCTGTCGTGCACGTTGGCAAATTGCGGGAAGCGTTGGCGAATCTGTTCGGCGGACAAGATTTCGTGCTCGATGCCGTAGGTCTGCGCCAGATTGATGGTGCGCAAGGTGAAGTCGGTCTGGTCTTGAGGATCGAAATCGGCGCTCGATGTCAGCACCAGCAGCCCCGACTGCTCGAACAGCGATTCTCCACTCAACGCCTCAAGTTCACGCCAGATGCGATGAGAATTGCGCACGATGGGCACATATTGCGCGCCCTCGCCGACTGAAAGCCGAGTGATGCGCGTGTCGCCGTGGCTTGAGCCAAGGTTATGCGGCGGGTGATGCCGATCAATACCGACAACCTTCACACCTGCTTTCGCCAACTGATAAACCGTGGCAGCGCCCATCGCGCCCAAGCCCAGAACCACCACTTCGTATCGCTCGGACATGAATAGCCACCTATCAAAAAAGCGCCAGTTGAGCGGTAAACCAAGGCGAATTCAAAGATTAAATAAGCATATCCATATAGCTCGATGCGTCCGCTGACCGCTCTGGATCGGCATGCCGGGCGGTTATTCGTCGCATTTACAACCTGGCGCAAATGATTTACGCCTGAGAGCGCGGCATCCTAAATCTGTCAAAAATCATAATAAATCCTACAGAACAGCCATTTTTGAACCCATTTCGACAGACTTTTCACCATCTGAGCCCTCTCAGGCACGAGTCAAAAGCGCGAACTACGCTTCACGTTGAAATTTGTGATTTAACTAGGTAGTTACCTAACTATATAATGCGCGCCTCATTTCAACGGGACACTCAACGTGAAGCAGAGTCAACGCCTCTCGGGCATATCAAAATTCATTCTGGTCGGGCTGGGCGTCGTCATCGCCCTGCTCGGCCTTGCGCTGGCCGCTGGCGGCGTGAAATTGGTCAGCCTGGGAGGTTCCTGGTACTTCCTGGTCGGTGGTCTGGTGATGGCCGCTTCCGGTCTGCTGATCGCGCGCTTCAAACTGGCCGGTGCCTGGTTGTTCGCGGCTTTCCTGGTAGGCACGGCGATCTGGGCGGTGAGCGATGCCGGGCTGGTGTTCTGGCCGGTGTTCTCGCGTCTGTTCATGTTCAGTGTCATTGGCCTGGTCGTGGCGCTGGTCTATCCGCTGCTCAAGCGTGCCAACGGTAGCGTTGCCGGTCGCGGCGCCTACGCCGTGGCTGCGGTGCTGGCGGTCGGCGTGGTTGTGGCGGCGGGCAATATGTTCGTCGCCCACCCTACCGTGGCGGCGACCGGCACAGGCCCGGGCTTGACCCCGGTTGAGCCGGCTACGGCGCAAAAAGACTGGGCACACTACGGTAATACCGAAGGTGGCAGCCGCTTCGCCGCGCTGGACCAGATCAATCGCAGCAACGTCGACAAGCTGAAAGTCGCGTGGACATATCACACCGGTGACGTCGCAGAAAGCGATGGCAACGGCGCCGAAGACCAGCTCACCCCGCTGCAGGTCGGCAACAAAGTGTTCATCTGCACCCCGCACAACAACCTGATCGCCCTCGATGCCGACAGCGGTAAAGAGCTGTGGAAGAACCCGATCAACGCGCAGTCGAAAGTCTGGCAGCGTTGCCGTGGCATGGCCTATTTCGACGCCACGAAAGAGATCGCTCAGCCGTCCAACTCGACCATCATCGAAGCCAAACCAGCGCCGGCCGCCAATTGCCAGCGTCGTTTGCTGACCAACACCATCGACGCTCGCCTGATCGCGGTCGATGCCGATACCGGCGAGTTCTGCCAGGGTTTCGGCAACAACGGCCAGGTTGATCTGAAGGCCGGTCTGGGTGATGTCCCGGACAGCTACTATCAATTGTCTTCCGCGCCGCTGATGGCCGGCACCACCGTGGTGGTTGGCGGTCGCGTGGCCGACAACGTGCAGACCGACATGCCAGGTGGTGTGATCCGTGGTTTCGACGTGATGACTGGCGCCATGCGCTGGGCGTTCGACCCGGGCAATCCGCAGGATAAAAGGCACCGGCCGACGGCAGTACCTATGTGCGCAGCACGCCGAACAGCTGGGCACCGATGTCTTATGACCCGGCGACCAACACGGTCTTCCTGCCGATGGGCAGTTCGTCCACCGACATCTATGGTGTCGAACGCAGCAAGCTCGATCACACCTACGGCGCCTCGATCCTCGCGCTCGACGCTACCAGCGGTGAAGAGCGCTGGGTGTTCCAGACCGTGCACAACGACCTCTGGGACTTCGACCTGCCGATGCAGCCGAGCCTGATCGACTTCACCAAGGACGGCAAAAGCATCCCTGCGCTGGTCATCGGCACCAAGGCCGGGCAGATCTACGTGCTTGACCGGGCCACCGGCAAACCGCTGACCGACGTTAAAGAAGTCCCGGTCAAAGCGGCGAACATCCCGAACGAACCGTACTCCCCTACTCAGCCGAAATCGGTGGGCATGCCCGAAATCGGTGCTCAGCACCTGACCGAATCCGACATGTGGGGCGCAACCCCTTACGATCAATTGCTCTGCCGCATCGACTTCAAGGGCATGCGCTACGACGGCTTGTACACCGCGCCGGGCACCGACAAATCCCTGAGTTTCCCGGGTTCGTTGGGTGGCATGAACTGGGGCAGTATCTCGACTGATCCGGTGCACGGTTTCATCTTCGTCAACGACATGCGCCTGGGTCTGTGGATTCAGATGATCCCGTCGCAGAACAAAGCTCAAGCCTCTTCTGGTGGCGAAGCGCTGAATACCGGCATGGGCGCTGTACCGCTCAAAGGCACGCCTTATGCGGTCAACAAAAACCGCTTCCTGTCGGTTGCCGGCATTCCTTGCCAGGCACCACCGTTCGGCACGCTGACCGCCATCGACATGAAGACTCAGAAAGTCGCTTGGCAGGTTCCGGTGGGGACTGTTGAGGACACCGGCCCGCTGGGCATTCGTATGCACTTGCCGATCAAAATCGGCCTGCCAACCCTCGGCGGCACCCTGTCGACCCAGGGCGGCTTGATCTTCATCGCTGGCACCCAGGACTTCTACCTGCGCGCGTTCAACAGCGGCAACGGTGAAGAAATCTGGAAGGCGCGTCTGCCAGTCGGCAGCCAGGGCGGCCCGATGACCTACGTTTCGCCGAAGACCGGCAAACAGTACATCGTCATCACCGCCGGCGGCGCTCGCCAGTCGACGGATCGCGGCGATTACGTGATGGCGTATGCCCTGCCGTAAGCCACTGCGTCCACGTTAAGCGCGGACGCTTGCTTTGAGCGCGGCACCTTCGGGTGCCGCGCTGCTTTTCCCCTATTGCTCAAGTTTTCTGCAGGAAGATTTACATGCTATCGGCTGTTCGTTTTTCGCGTTCTGACCTGTTCAAAGGCCTGTTGATGGGCTTCGCTTGCACCACCACCCTCCCCGCGCTGGCCGACAACGATACTGATCTGTTGACCCGCAGCACCCTCACCGGTGACTGGGGTGGCTTGCGTCACCAGATGGACGAAGAAGGCGTCAAGTTCACTGGCGACTACAGCGGCGAAACCGCCTACAACGCTGACGGTGGCCTGCATCGCTCGGCGCGTTATTCGCAGAACATCAAGCTCGGGGTGCAGTTCGATCTGAGCAAATTGTACGGCTTCGACAATGCCGGCAAGGTCCAGTTGACTATCAATGACCGACGCGGCAACAGTGCCTCGGAAGACCTCGTCGGCAACCGTCTGCCGATCCAGGAAAACTACGGCGGGCTGTACACGCGCCTGACCGAACTGAGTTACGAGCGCAGCCTGTTTACCCCGTCGCTGAATGTAAAGCTCGGTTACATGGCCATGGGCAACGACCTCGGCGGCCTCGACAGCGGCATCCTCTGCAACTTCATGAACGCCGGTTTCTGCGGCCACCCGCTGAACATGTCCGGTGGCAGCGGCTGGACCAACTACCCCAACGCTCATTTGGGCGTGCGGGTGAAATACGACCTGTCGCCGTCCTGGCAACTGCGCGTGGCGGCGTTCAACGTCGACCCGGAAAGCAACGGCAACTCCAGCCGCGCCTGGCACCTGGGGCCGAAACACACGACAGGCACCGTGGTGCCGATCGAGCTGGTGTACAAGCACGCGGGTGACCTGCCTGGCGAATACAAGGTCGGCTACTACTACGACAGCTCCGACGTGAAACGCATCGGCAGCGATAAGCAAGTGTCCGGTCGCGGCGGTCATTACCTGTTGATTGATCAGGCTGTGTGGAGTTCGCCTACTTCCGAGGGCCGCAGTCTGCACGCCTTCGGCCAATACTCGGCGGCCAGCGAAGCGGCCTCGCCGTTCAGCAAGTGGTATGGCACTGGCGTGGTTCTGTACAAACCGTTCGAAGGACGCCCGCGTGACACCGTTGCGTTGGGCTACGGTCGTGCAGTACCGAACCCGCGCAGTCGCGATGTTCAGCAGGACGCCGCCATGGCCAATGACGCCGCGTTCCCGAACCTGGACAGCGCTGAGCAATTGATTGAACTGGGCTACGGTTATCAAGCCACGCCTTGGCTGACGTTGCGCCCGAATGTGCAATACATCATCGAGCCGGGCGCGTTCTCCGGGCAAGACATCGACAATGCGCTGGTGTTTGGTTTGCAGGTGAAAGCGGCACTCTGATCTTGGGCCGTTGAGCCAGGAACAGTGAAAACCAAAAGTCATTTGTGGCGAGCGAGCGCGCTCCCTCGCCACAGTGACAGAGTCATCCTGGATAAGCGCCAGGCCTGGTTTTCAATCACGCGATTTTCTCGACTACGGATGCTCGCTTGATACCGAGTTGTTGGCATCGACATCGCTCATGTCTTCTTCAACTGACGCTTCGTCATCCACCGGCAGTGTGCCTTCAGGCTCGTCGCGGCGTGGGTCGTGACCGGTTTCATTGTCCGTTGTGCGAGTGACTTCCTGCTGAGAGATGTTGCCTGGCGCTTTTTCATCAATTTGCATGCTGGCTCTCCTGCTGAAGCACGGAAATTCCGCGCTTCATCGTGAGAGGACGATCCGTCACCGTAAGTGCCTGCCAATGGACGAATGGCAACTGTCCGTTTACACCTGATCCATCGCCTCGACCACGCCCTTGTCCTCACCCAGAAACCCACCGCTCTGATGCTGCCAAAGCCGCGCATAGATGCCGTTTTTCTCCAGCAATTCGGTGTGAGTGCCCTGCTCGACGATGCGTCCGTCGTCCATGACAATCAGCCGATCCATGGCCGCAATGGTCGACAACCGATGGGCGATCGCGATCACGGTCTTGCCCTGCATCATTTCGTCGAGGCTTTCCTGAATCGCCACTTCGACTTCCGAGTCGAGCGCGCTGGTGGCTTCGTCAAGCAGCAGGATCGGCGCGTTCTTGAGCATCACCCGGGCGATCGCGACGCGTTGACGCTGGCCGCCCGACAGTTTGATGCCGCGCTCGCCCACTAGCGTGTCATAGCCGCTATGGCCTTGGCGGTCGCTGAGTTGGCTGATGAACTCATCGGCCTGGGCACTGGCCGCCGCGCTGCGGATCTGTGCATCGGTCGCGTCGGGACGGCCGTAGGCGATGTTGTCGCGAATGGAACGGTGCAACAGAGAAGTGTCCTGCGTGACCATGCCGATAGCACTGCGCAGACTGTCTTGCGTCACGTGCGCGATATTCTGGCCGTCAATGCAAATCTCCCCGCTGTCGATGTCATAGAAGCGCAGCAGCAAGTTGATCAGCGTGGATTTGCCGGCGCCAGAGCGGCCGACCAGACCGATTTTTTCGCCCGGGCGAATGTTCAGGCTGAGGCCATCGAGTACCTGACGCTCGCCGTTGTAGTTGAAACGCACCTTGTCGAACGTCACCGCGCCGCCGGAAGTCACCAGCACGCCGGCATCCGGTGCGTCTTGCACCTTGGCGCCCTGAGTCAGCGTCGCCATGCCGTCCTGCACGGTGCCGATGCTTTCGAACAGCGAAGTCATCTGCCACATGATCCAGTTCGACATGCCATTGATGCGCAACGCCATGGCAGTGATCGCCGCCACGGCACCGGCGCCAACGTCGCCCTGATGCCACAGCCACAGGGCATAGCCACCCGCCGACATGATCAAGCCCACCACCAATGCCTGATTGACGATTTCGAACAGGCTGACCAGACGCATCTGGCGAAAACCGGTGAGTTTGAAATCTTCCATCGCCGCACGCGCGAAGTGCGCCTCACGGTTGGAATGGGAGAACAGCTTCACCGTCGTAATGTTGGTGTAAGCGTCGGAGATACGCCCGGTCATCATCGACCGCGCATTCGCCTGCTCCTGCCCGACTTTGCCCAAACGCGGCACGAAGTACCACATGGCCAGCGCAAACAACACCGCCCAGCCAATGAACGGCAGCATCAGTTTCAAGGCGAAGCCGCCGGCCAACGCGATGATCGCTATGAAATACACGCCAATCCCGGGGAGGATCTCGATAAGGGTGAAGAGCACGTCGCGCACCGCGAGCGCCGTCTGCATCACCTTGGTCGTGACTCGACCGGAAAACTCATCGGAAAAAACGAAAGGCTTTGCCGCAACATCAGCCGGTGGAAGTCCCAACGCAGACGCAGCGGCAAATTGATCGCCAATATCTGGTGCTGCACCATCGTGCGCAACGCCACCAGCCCGACACTGGTCACCATGACAATGCCCATGCCCCACAACACCCGGCTCTCCTGCGCCGAGGCTTCACCGCCGGCCTGCCAGGTCGAGAGCAGATCCACGACCTGCCCGAGGAAGGAAAACAGCCAGGCCTCATAGATCGACACAGCGGCACTCAACAGCGCAAGCACGAGGATGTAACCGCGAGCGCCCCGCGTACAGGCCCAAAGAAAACGCGCCAGACCATTGGGCGGTGGCGGTACCTCGTCAGGGGGAAAAGGGTCGAGTCTTCGTTCGAACGCACGAAGCATGGTGATCTCCAAAACTTTCAAGTTGCGGGGATTCTGCCATTGAATGGTGGCTGGGAGGGCTTTGTGAAAAAGTGTGTTTTTATCCGGGCGGCTATCGGCCGATAGCCCCACTCGTCGCGTTTGATGATCACGCTTTATCGGCAGGCACGAAGTCGACCTCATAAATACCGCGTGCGGCGCGGACGTTCACAGGGTGAATGATCGGCCTGACGTGACTCAACTCCCAAGCGAGCCAACCCTCTTCAAAGTAATTCGCACAGGCCGCTTGCATGTCAGCGAGGACAAACGGGCGAACAGCGTTTACCCGCACGATGGCGACAGCCACGCCGTCGGCGTCTTCGTCACCCTCAGTGTGCAGAAAGCGCCCGTTTTCAACGATCAAAAGGTCTTCGCCAGGATCCAGGTCAGGATGCCAACGGCGAATTTCGAGGGTCTTCTCCCCCGAAGCGATTCGCCCTCCACTGGGCCGCACAATCGATAAGGTCTTGATGGTTCGCTCCTGAAGTCATCCGCGCTATTGCGTTGTTTCCGATAAAACATGAACGACATTCGCCGCCATTTGTTCAGCGCTGCAACCGACGGGTATGTTGAATCAATAGGTCAGCACGGGACAACCACGTTTCTGCACGCTCATGACAGGTCGTCAGTTTCCAGGTGCCGATCTATGCAGCGATCATTGCCTTCAGCGGTGCGTCGGAATCGGGCTGGTGCGTGGCACGCTGAGCGCGGCTTTGATGATGTTGTTTTTGGGGTGACCTTATCGGGCGTCTCTTAATGGGATACGGAGGGTGTTTGGCTTGCCTCCTGGGGGCGACAAGCCGATGTCGTGGGATAGTTGACTGGCGGCTATCGGCCATTAGCTGACATTCACCTCGGGACCATTTACGGCCAAAAGCTACTAATACAGAATCAAGTTATGCCGCTTCAATCAAATACGTCCGCAGACACTTCAGATAAACATAGCAATATTCTGAGCCAGGTATTCCGCCAGCGTCGTCTGACGTACTCCCAAAATCTTCAACTTCGCATCGCTGGCCGGTACCGACAGATAATCACGCGACTCGTGGGTGTAGTAAGTCATCAATGCGTCGAAATAGTCACCCATCGAAGTCTTTAACATTGAATCATCGTCGACATAAGTGATTGTCTTGCCGGTCACATCGCTGAGTAGTTGCGCAACATCCTTGTAATCGAATTGCTCCGCACCGGTCATCAGGTAGTCTTGCCCAATATGGTCCTCCGGTGTGTCCGTGAGTATTCTGGCGATAACATCAGCGATATCTTCCTCGGACACCCAACGGCGGCGTGCGTCGGTCACAGCCGGCATAAGAAGCTGCTGTTGGGTCTTGACCGGTTCCGCCAGGTACCAGGACAAGTTGAACATGATCCAGCAAGCGACATTAAGATAGGTGATCGGCAATCCGCTTGCGTCCAGGAGCGGCTTGGCAACCATATGCTGGGCTGCACCGCAGCGGGTTGCCAGCACTTCCCTGGAAATATCCGTCGCCTTCAAACCGGGTGGTATCGCGGTCAGGCGCACGATCTGCGAAACGCTGCCCGCCTCCCGGACAGCATCAATGATGTTAGGTGTCACCACCGTTTCGTCCGTCACGAAGTCTGGCGTGACGATGAACAGCCGATCCACGCCTCGCATCGCCGCTTTCAGGCTCGCGGGGTCATACCAATCCGCCTGCAGAACCTCAGCACTGGGAAAACGTTCACGGAGCGACTTGACGCCGCTTTCGCGGCTGGACACGAGGCGCAGACTTACGTTTTCACGAACGAGCCGGTCTGCTGCAAGGGCGCCGATATTGCCGGTCGCGCCCAGGATCAATACTTTTTCCATGCTATCTCCTTTACGATGAGCCGATGCCTTGTGACGGTTTTGACCGTCACACCGTGGACAGAAGCTGCGCTTTTTCCAACTGCGGGGTTGCGGCTTCAACGAACTGTTCAATCCGCTCGTTCGTGGCGTTGTCCGCGTCATAGAAATAGGCGACCTGCGTATTTTTCATGCCGACATATCCGAAGATACCGTCCACGATCTGATTCTGAATCGCCTGTGCATAGCCATGGCGTTCATAGCCACTTTCATTGCCGGCTGCCGTTGCGACAAGCAGCACGGGAATGTCGCGCATGGTGCCAACAACCCGCCCCTTCTCATCGACGCTATAAGCCCATCCTCCGTTAAATACGCGCTCGAACCATCCCTTGAGCATCGAGGGGACAGACCACCAATAAACAGGAAAAACGAACACGAGCATGTCAGCCTGATCTACCCTCGCCTGTTCACGTGCGATCTCAGAGGCAACTTCACCGACCCCGCGGTAGAGCATTACATCCCCTGCAGTCATTGCCGGCGAAAAGCCTTCCGCATGAAGGTCCGCGATCTCTACTTCGATGTCCCGCCCGACAAGGTCTTCGCTGATACGATCGGCAATAACATGACTGAGGGAACCTGGAACGGGGTGAGTGACAACGATAAGTGCTTTTCGAACCTGATTACTCATAAGTGTCCTATGTACTAATACATTCAATTCAATATTGGTAATTTCGCCAGAAGTTGCCGACTAACCAAGCCGATATCAGCCTGCCTCTTTAGCCGCGCGTGCATTAGCTTCTTCCACCTCGCCTGAAGATTTATTCTCCTCCTGAGAAACAACAGGTTTATCTGTTTCAATAGCTTTTTTACTCTGTACCCGCATTTCAATCTCATTAAACCGTTGTTTGTTACGCTCATGATGCCGTTGAAGCGCCTCCGCACCATCAGCAGCAAAACTCGCGACAGGGACCACGATCAAAGACGCAATAGCAAACACTTTCAAAACACTGTTCATAAACTTTTTCCAGACAACATTGAACATAGCTAGTTGATGTATAGGCCTGCCATGTAAGGACCACCTATCAAGGCTGCGCAGTTTACGTGAACGGAAATGCGAGATAATCTAGCCAAAATCGGTTTTATATTACGAGAACTCGGACAATGGCACTGGATCGACTGGAAGCAATGCGGGCCTTTTGCAGGATCGTCGAGATAGGAAGCTTCGGCGGTGCCGCCGAGTCATTGGGGCTTGCGAAAACGACCGTTTCGGGACAAATCCAGGCCTTGGAGTTACTACTGGGGATCAAGCTGTTGCACCGCACCACCCGAAAGGTTTCCCCCACTACTGAAGGGGCCGCGTACTACCTGCGTGCCAGAGCCGTTCTAGAAGATGTCGACGATCTGGAAGCCTCCGTTTCTTTGAGCCGCAGCGCTGCGCGTGGCCGGGTACACATTGAAATGCCAGCGGGGGTTGGCTTGCTGTTAGTCGTCCCGGCACTGCGCGAATTTACCGTGCAGTACCCCAATATCCATCTGGATATAGGCTGTAGCGATCGAGTCGTGGACCTGGTACAAGAAGGCATTGATTGCGCGATCAGGGGCGGCGTCGTAACGGACCCAAACCTGGTCTGCAAGATCATTGGGCAAGTTCAACTGGCACTCTGTGCCTCTCCTGACTATTTGCGAGAAGCCCCGAGCCTTTCGGCGCCGGAAGATTTATTCCAACATCGTAATTTGGGCTACAGATTTTCGGCTAACAACCGACGGTACCTGCCCACTATGTTTCGTGGTGACAAATCATTCAGCCTGGATGTGCCGGTATCGATGTACTTCAACAACGGTAGCGCCCATACCGCCGCTACGGTTGCCGGACTGGGAATCGCTTTTGTACCGAGGGCGGAAGCGCAGCCACTTATTGAGCAGGGGTTATTGACCGAGGTTCTCCCGGATTGGAGGCTAGAGTCGATTACCCTTTCACTGGTCTATCCATATACCCGGCACTTGTCCGCTCGCGTCAGGGCAGTCACTGACTGGGTGAGTGATTTGATGCAAAGGAATGAATTGTGGAAGCCTGAATGAGTGCTCACGGAGAACGGTGACCGCCTCCCGAAACGCATCGATGATTCGACCGATCGGTTTGCTTACGCACGCAACATTTCTTCATTGAGTTGACTCAAACGCTCAAGCCCCTTGGCGATCAGGCGTCTTTGGCGGTCATGTACTGGCTGAAATTGTTGATATGGTCGTCAAGGTTGTCCTCGAGCATCATCCGGTACTGTTCACAAAAGTATTTCAACATCGCTTCGCGCGCCTGCGCCATTTCTTCGCCCGACTTGAAGCTGCGCGCGCTTACCCAGGCGTTGAATCGAGTGGTACCAAACATCATCGATGCGCTGACCTTGCCGAGGTTTTCGAACGCTTTGAGCTGCTCGTTCGACAGGCTTATATGCGCGTCTGCACGATCGTAGAAAGCGTCATCGGTTGTATCGTTCATTGCGGATTACCTTCAATCAATGTCGGGGAATGGCGTCATTGGAACACTTCCCGCATTGGCTCGCTACGCAACGAAAGGAAAAAGGCTGTTGGTTGAAAACAGCCTTCCAAGGCTCCCCGCGCATCGACGCCTGCATCATAAATACCAGCGATACTCCCGCGCACTGATCTCCTGCATGAACGCCAGATGATCCTGGCGTTTGTTCTCGCAATACACATCGACAAACTCGGCGCCCAACCCCTCACGCAACTGCGGTTGATGCTGCATCGCACGCACGGCCTCGAACATCTCCCTGGGAAATTCAATACCGCTGCTGCGATCTTCATTGAGCGGCGCAATCGGTTCTTTGCCCGATGCCAGCCCATGCTCAAGGCCCACCAGAATCGCCGCCAGCACCAGATACGGATTGGCATCCGCGCCCGCCAGGCGATATTCCACGCGCAGGTTTTTCGCGTCCGATTCCGGAATGCGCAGGCACGCATCACGGTCCTCAAAGCCCCAGCTGGCTTTAGTCGCGGTGTTCACCGTGCCGCCCAAACGTCGCATCGCATTCTGGTTCGGTGCAAAGATCGGCATGCTGTGCGGCAGCAATTCCAGGCACCCGGCGACGGCGTGGCGCAGCGGTTGCTGGGCGTTCGCGGCCAACAGATTGTTGCCCGCCGAATCGTAAAGACTGACGTGCACATGCATGCCGCTCCCCGGATGCTGCAAGTACGGTTTGGCCATGAAACTGGCGCGATAACCATGCTTGAGCGCAACGCCTCGGGTGCTGCGGCAGAACAGCGCCGCCCAGTCTGCGGCGCGCAACCCGTCGTCGAGGTGGCCGAAGTTGATTTCGAACTGGCCCGGCCCCAGCTCGGCGGTGATCACCGTGGTATCGATGCCCTGAATCCGCGCGGCTTCGACCATTTCATCGAGTACGGGCGCAAAGCGCGACAGGCGTTCGATGTGCATATTCGGCTGGTCATCGGCATCGTCGCTCAGCTGATCGCGAGCGAACTGAGGCACGCCGTCGCGCAGCTTTTTATCGAACAGATAGAACTCCAGTTCGAACGCCACCACCGGATGAATGCCTTTACCCGCCAGCCGATCAAGGACTTGTGCGAGCACTTCGCGTGGCTCGAAAACAATCGGCTTCTGGGTGCCATCCGAGGTGATCAGCATCTGGCCCAGTGGCTGCGCCTCCCAGGTCACCGGTTTGAGCGTGCCCGGCACCAGCCGACGCAACGCGTCCGGGTCGCCGTCGTTGAAGCAGTAGTCACCAATCTTGAACAGCCCTCCCTGCGTACCCAGCAGCACGCAGTTTTGCGGCAGCTTGAGCGCGCTGCCGGCGGCGACCTTTTCCAGCATTTCCACGGGGTAGCGCTTGCCATAAAAATGCCCTGGAATGTCCAGGGAAATGAGGTCGACGTAACGCACCTCGGGGAAGCGTTGGCGAAAGGCACGCACTTCGGCCAGCAGATCAGAGCAGGCAGCATCCATCGTTGTTGTTCCTTTTATTGTTATCAGGTGTAGACCCAAAGCACTCGCGTGAGATGCTCGGTGAGATTGCCGTAGCGGCAACGGGTGTGACTGTCGAATTGAAAGCTGTCCCCAGCCTGCAAAGTGGCTGGCTCGTCATCATCGCCAAGCCACAGCGTCAGTTCGCCTTCGAGCACGTAGCCGCCCTGTTCCGAGCTGTCACTCAAGTGCCGCTCACCGCTGCTGGCACCCGCTTCGAGATGACTTTCAAGCATGGAAAACGAGGCTCTCATCTTCGGTGAAACCAGAATGTCGGTAATGCCGTTGGCGTAGTACAGCGTGCGGCGTTCGTCTGGCCGGGTCACCCATGGCAATTCCTTGGGTTTGGGCAAGCTGTAGAAATAGGTCGTTGGCACGCCCAGGGTTTCGCTGATCGCCGTCAAGTCGGCGACCGTGGGCCGTGACAAGCCACGCTCGACCTGCGACACAAAACCCACCGAACGGCCAATTTTGTCGGCCAGGTCCTTCAAGGTGTATTTCTTGTGTTTGCGCAGGTCGTGAATAAGGATCGCGAGTGCGGCAATTTCTTCTTGCTTGTTCATGCCAGGGATTCCCGAAAATGGTCCATCAGATGCTGTCGCGCAGCCGATACCAGGCCTTGCCGATAGCTTCCAGCGGCGCTGCCAGGTATTTACCGCCGGGAAAACTGCCATTACTCAGGCCCTGATACAACGTCAATTCATCCGGCTGGCCGAGAATGGCATCGGCCACGGCACGGGCCGCCGCCAGCGTTGGAAGGACGCCATGCCCGGAATAGCCCTGCAGCCAGTAGCGGTCGCCCTGTCGGCCAATGTCAGGGGTGCGGTTGAGGGTCAGGTCGATATGCCCGCCCCAGGCAAACTCCAACTCGACACCTTTTAGCTGCGGGAACACCCGTTCCAGAAAAGGTCGCGTCGCCCCGGCGATGTCCTTGGGCATGCCGCCCAGATAGGTGCAGCCACCACCGAACAGCAGGCGGTTATCTGGCGTGCGCCGGAAATAATCGAGGACGAACTGGTTGTCGGTGACGCAGACATTGCTCGGCAGCAGCGCCGTGGCCTGCTCTGGCGTCAGCGGCGCCGTGGCGACCTGATAAGTCCCCACCGGCAATACACAACTGGCCAATTTCGGGTCGAGTCGATCCAGATACGCATTACAGGCAAGCACCAGCACATCCGCCCGAATTGACCCACGCTCGGTGTTCACCAGAAATCGCCCGCCCTCCTCTCGGTAGCTCAACGCTTTGCTTTGTTCATGAATACAGCCGCCAGCACGCTCGACAGCAGCCGCCAGGCCCAGTGCGAGTTTTAGCGGATTGAGGTGCGCACCCTCAGGGTCGTAGAGACCGGCCTGATAACGCTCGCTGGCCACCCATTCAGGCAATTGCTCACGAGGGATGAACTGCAATCCATCGTGGCCCCATTTGTGGCTGGCCTCGTGTTGCCATTCGGTCAACAGACTGACCCGACGGGGCATGACCGAGGTCCAGAGATGGCCGGCGCGATAATCGCAATCGAAACCATGGCGCCCAGACAATTCGCGCAACTCCTGTGCGGCCCAGCGCATACCGTCCCACAGTCGCCTTGCCCGTTCATACCCTAGCGCAGCTTCCAGTGGTGGCATGTCACACGACCAGCCAAGAATGGCCTGTCCGCCGTTACGTCCGGAGGCAGCCCACGCCACGCGACTGGCGTCCAGCAGCGTTACGCGCTTGCCGGCCAAAGCCAGACGCAACGCGGTATGCAGACCACTGAAACCCGCACCGATGATCACAACTTCGGTGTCTTGCTCCCCCACCAGCGCAGGCCGAGAGCTCAGGAGATTGGCGCAACTGTGGGCGTAATAGCTGGCGACATGTCGCTTGGATTGCTGAAACACAGGATGCTCCATGAAATTATGTTTTTATAATTTCATGAAAAACTACAGCAATAATTTCACGCCGGCAACCCGAAACATTCAAATCGCCCCAGCACTCGGCTGCGTCGGCAACCTGCAGGTCGCCGCGCGCCAGGCGATCAAAAATCATATCGCGCCGTCATGCCCAACGTTCGCGGCGTGCCCAACACCCCTGTATAGGCGCCGTTCGGCGAATTCCACAGCGTGGTGTAGTAGGTTTTGTCGAAGGCGTTTTTCAACCACAGCGACACATCCCACTGTCCCTTGCCCCAGTCGCCGCGCACACCGGTGGAAAGATTGACCAAGCCATAACCCGGCAACTGCGCGTCCCGTGAATCATCGACGGTGCCGACCGCGTGGGAGCGCCACGAGTAGTTGCCATTGACGTACGGTTGCAGGCCATCGTCCAGATTCCACTGATAACTGGCGCTGCTGTTGAAGATCCATTTCGACGCACCCACCACCGCATGCCCACTGAGGTCGCAGGCTGCCGGCGCGCCCGCACGCAACGCCACCTCGGCAGGACAAGGTGCATCCTCGTAAGACAGGTAACGCACGTCATTCCACGAACCGTTGAGGTTGAGGGTCAACCCTCGCAGCGGACGCCAACTGCTATCAACTTCGAGCCCACGACTGCGTACCGAACCGGCGTTGGTCAAATAGCTGGAGAGGTTGACGTCATCGTAGGCGTTGGTCTGGTAGCCATGCACTTCGGTCCAGAACAGGTTGGCATTGAGCAACAGGCGCTGGTCTAGCAGCGTGGTCTTGATCCCCAGTTCCGCATCGTTGGCCCGTTCACTGCCAATCAACAAGGAATCGGCACCCGCGACCGGCGCACTGGCCACGCTGAGGTTGACCCCGCCCGACTTTTCGCCGTGGGACAGCGAGGCATACGCCAGCACCTGATCGTTCACATGCCAGGCCAGGCTGGCCAGCGCCGAAGGGCTGAAACTGTAGAGGCTCAAGTCACCGGAGTCGTAAGCACCAACCCTCCCCGCCCTTGCTGCGGCGGCTGCACCGCTGACGCCGACACCTCCCACGGGTGCGTTGCGCGTAACCTGGGCCAGTTTTCGCTCATAAGTGCCACGCACGCCGAGGCTGAAATCCAGCTGCGGGGTCAGGTGCCAGGTGCCCTGGGCAAACGTGGCAAAGCTGTCGGTGTCGACATCGCCCTGGCCAACACTGGTGACGTTGTTCAGCGCGCCCTGCGGGGTGCCATTCCAGGTGTCGGCCAAGGGTCCGTAATCGGTGAAGACCTTGTTGCTCATTTCCTGGCGAAAGTAATACGCACCCAGCACGTAGTCGAAGTGTTCCCCGACCGGCGAAGCCAGACGCAGCTCTTGCGAGTACTGTTTGTCGCGCGCCGATTGGCCGACGTTGTGCATTACGTCGACGTTCAGTTCATCGTCGTTACGCGGGGTGAAATCCCACCAACGGTAGGCGCTGATCGACGTCAGCGTGTAGTCGCCGGCCAGATTCCAGTTGGCCTCAAGCGACGTGCCGCCCTGGAACACCTTTACGCTTTGATCGGCGTCCAGATTGACGTGGCGCCCGTTGACCAAGGTCGCGCCCACCGCCGCTGCGCGTTGTTCATATCGGTTGACGCCATTGATGGTCGGCCCGGTACTGAACAATGAGCGGGTACCGGCGCTGGAGTCTTCTTCGTGATAATCGGCCAGCCAGCGCAGATTGAAATCCTCGTTGGGCTGGAATAACAGTTGCCCGCGCGCGCCTTGACGCACACCACCGCCCAGCGTGTGGCCGTCGTAGTCGTTTTTCACGTAGCCATTTTCATGGGTTCGATAAACCGCGATGCGCCCCGCCAGCGTGTCGTTGAGCGGGCCGGAAAAACTCGCCTGATTTTGCGTGTAGCCATCTTCGCCGACCGAAGTCGAAAAACTGCCCTGCGGCGTAAACGAAGGTCGCCGCGTGGTGATGTTCAACACGCCTGCCGTGGTGTTCTTGCCGAACAAGGTGCCCTGCGGGCCGCGTAACAGCTCGATCTGCTCAACGTCGAGCAAGTCGAACACGGCCATGCCGGGGCGCCCGAGGTAGACATTGTCCAGATAGATCCCGGCGCTGCCCTCCAGACCGTCACTGGCCGGGTTGTTGCCCAAACCGCGAATCGACAGGCTCGATTGCCTCGCGTGCATGAACGCGACGTTCACACTGGGCATCGCCTGTTGCAAATCCTGCAGGCGATACAAACGCTGTTCCTCAAGGGTTTGCGCGCCCAGCACGCTCATCGCAGTGGGTACTTGTTGGGCATCTTCGCTGCGACGGCGAGCCTCGACAGTCACTGTTTGCAGAACATCCGTAGCGGCGGGCAGATCATTGGCCGTTGCCGGCAGCAACGGCATGAGTGAACAAAAACCCAGTGCGCCCGCGGAAAAGTTGCGCGAATAAAGAAGATTCATCGGTGGTTCCTGGAGCGGCTTCACGCCGCTCTTCGAGAGGAGTCGATACTTCGCTGCGCGTGGCTTGCGTGAGCGCGATCGTTGCGGTTGGAGGTCGGAGCGTGATCAGTCACGCAGCCATGGCAGGTCTTCGCGCTGGTAGCGATGCGCGCGGAAGATCGCGTTGTTGTCGCCCGGCAAATAGCGTCGCGACGGCGCATCGGGATAGCTGGCGAAGTGTGGATTGACGTACTCCCAGACCACCTCGCCTTCCTGTGTCACTTCAAACAAACGGCCGAAGTTGGCCTCGGTGACCAGTGTGTTGCCGTTGTGCAACCGCTGCGCGCCGCCCATGAACGGGGTGAAAAAGGCATAGCCCGGCGTGTCGGCGTATTGCCATTCGATGCGTTGCGTTGCCGGGTTGATTTCGATGATGCGCGAGTGCGGCATGCTGATGTGTGGGCGGAAGATGCCGTTGTCGAACACCAGCACGTTGCCGTTATCCAGTTCACTCGGGCAGTGCTGTTGGGCAACCAGATCGTGGCCCAGACGCCACAACACTTCGCCGCTGCCGCGTTGCACGGCGATCACCGACGAAACGCTGCGCAGGCTGAGGATCACCTTGCCGTCACGGCCCGGCGTTACCGCATTGGTCATCGGCCAGTGATGGCGTTCGAAGCACTCGTGCAACGGATACTCTTCAGGACGCAGATGCTCCCAACTGCGCCATTCCCAGACCACGTTGCCTTCACGATCGACTTCCTTGACCACGTCGGCATAGATCACACCGCCCGGCGCCTCGCTGCCGGGAATGCCGCCGACCACACGACGAGCCAAGTCTGGGCTCAGAGGCTCGGCGGTGGTGTACAACAGATTGCCGTTGTCCAGCCATTGCGCGTCGTGGTGATGGAGCAGATCGGTGTGTTCCCAGACCACCTCGCCTTCCGGGGTGACTTCGCTGAACGCCCCGCCATGCCATACCGACCAGCCCGGAAACAGGTCCGGCGAATCAGGATGGTTGCCGTTGTAGCCGAGGTTGCCGTTGCGCAGGATCACCGCGTCGCGGCCGGGGCGTTGTGGCAGCTTCCAGCGATGGACGATCTCGCCGTCAAGGTCGATCAAGAACACGTTGCCGTCGGCCGTTTGCGGGGCGAACAGCGTATAGCCGCCGGCACTGCGGGCATGATCGACAGCGATCAGTCCGGTTTTCTGGCGTTTGAGGGTGGTGCGTTCGAGGTTGGGCATGGCTTTTCTCCAGGCGTGTGGAACCCGGCCGACAGTCAAGCGGCAAGGTGAAGTCGTGGGGTTATTGGGGTGTTGGCAGCAAGGCGTTGAAGCGATCGTCGAAGATCTGCTCGACTTGCAGGGGTTTGGGAATCAGTCGCTCGGCAGCAAACATATCTGCCAGTCGTTGTTGCGAGGTGATCACTGGCGGCTGGATCGGCACATAGCGAAGGTCTTGATGCGCGAGCATTTCCTGCACCAGTTCGACAGGCAGTCGGGTGGTCTGGGCGAACACTTCGGCCCAGTTCTGGGGATGCGCGGTGGCCCAGGCTTGGGCGCGGGCTAGTCTGGCCAACAGATCACCGACCTGCCCTGCTCGCTCGGCATCTGCCAGTGCGCGCTTGCTGGCGACGGTGAAGTTCAGACCGGTTTCCGGCCAGCCACTGCCATCGAGCAGAATCCGCGCGCCACGGGAAGTGGCCTGGCCGACGAAGGGATACCACACCGCCCAGGCGTCGAGTTTGCCGCTGGCAAAAGCATTCTGTGCATCCACCGGGCTGACGTAGGCGATCTTCACATCACGCGGTGTCAGGCCTGCCTGTTGCAGCGCCGCCAGCAATAAATAATGACCGCTGCTGCCTTTGGCCACGGCGATGCGCTGGCCTTTGAGATCCGCCACGTTATGGACTTGAGAATCCTCGGGAACCAGCAGCGCATTGTTATTTTGCGCGCCGCTGGCCACGCCGATAATGCGCACATCGAAACCGCCCGCCTGAGCGAACACCGGCGGCGCATTGCCGACCACACCGGCGTCGATCGCTCCGGCACTCAGCGCCTCAAGCATCGTCGTTCCGGCCAGAAAGGGATGCCACGACAGCGCATACGGCAGATCCTTGTCTTCTCCCGCCGCGTGTAGCAGCGCCTGAATCAGACCGCTTTGGTCGCCCATCTTCAAAGGCTCGCTGGCAGCAGACACCGGATGCGCCAGCACCAACGCGGCGCAGCACAGCAGCGCTTTGAACCGCGTCAGCAGCGGGTGCTTGGCAGCAGGAAGTTTTAGCGGCATTGTCATGCCCTCATTTATGCATTGATTTCAGTATGTCGAGGCCCGCCGTGCCGCTCCATGCCAAACACCCCTCCTTTGCTGCCATGCCTGACATCCCGCCGCCGCCTGCGCGCACGGT
Organism: Pseudomonas sp. TH15; assembly: GCF_016651105.1. Taxonomy (GTDB): domain Bacteria; phylum Pseudomonadota; class Gammaproteobacteria; order Pseudomonadales; family Pseudomonadaceae; genus Aquipseudomonas. The sequence goes on along the minus strand of NZ_JAEKEL010000001.1, from coordinate 4,179,417 downwards.
GGTGGTGTTGGCGTTCGATGATCTGTTGCTGCTGAATGCGGCCGGGCCGCTAGAGGTGTTCGCCGCGATACCGCGCGTGTTGACCGGTGACTTTGCAACGAACCCGCCGTATCGGTTACTCGTGGCCTCGCCGCAGGGTGGTCAGGTAATGTCGGTCTCCGGCATTACCGTCAGCACCTGCTCGCTGGAGCAGATCGATCAAATGGCGCCCGTGATCGATACGCTGATCGTCGCCGGTGGACCGGGAATGGCCGCCCTCGAAGCCGACGAAAGCGCCTGCGATTGGCTGCGCAGCCGCGCCCCACAAATCCGCCGCCTCTGCTCGATTGGCACCGGCACTTTCGCCCTCGCCGCAGCGGGCCTGCTCGATGGCCGCAACGTGGTGACGCACTGGAAGTTCGCCGATGAATTACAGGCGCGCTACCCGGCGCTGCACTGTCAGACCGAAGCGCTGTACCTGCATGACGGCAATCTCTGGACGTGTGGCGGTGCCACGGCGGGTATTGATCTGGCGCTCGGGCTGGTCGAACAGGATCTCGGCGCCCACGCCGCATTGGCGCTGGCGCGCTATTTCACCGTGTTCCTGTGGCGCAGTGCCGAGCAACCGCAGCTCAGCGCCTCGCTCAATGCGCAATCGAAGGCCTTGCGCACCGATCAGGACGTGCGTCTGGCCCGGCTGCACGGCTGGATTGCCGGGAATTTGAACGGTGATCTGCGGGTCGAGCGGCTTGCCGAGCAATTTGGCATGAGCCCACGCCACTTTGCTCGCGCTTATGTCGCCGCCACCGGGGAAACACCTGCGCAAGCGGTAGAGAACTTGCGCATGGAAACGGCCTGTCGGCTGCTGAAAACCACCGATGAACCGATCAAAAGGATTGCCGAAACCGTAGGCTTTGGTCGCGAAGAACGCATGCGCCGCGCCTTTCAAAAGCATTTCGGCATCAGTGCGCAGAGTTACCGCAATCAGGTCAAATCCACCGCTGCGTCTGCCCCAGGTATCACCTTAGAGAGGCTGGCCCAGTAATCAGTGCTGCAGCGCGTACCGACGACAATGTTCCAGATACCCGCGCTCATGATTACCGACCAGTTGCACCACACTCGTCCACAGCCACGACGGCGCATCGAGGGTTTTCGAACGGCAGGCTTGCAGCTCGCCTATCCATGAGGCTCTCGTCGACAGATCCATCTGACGCGCATGGGCCAGCCCCACGACCCGCGCCAGATAACCGGCCGCGAGCATCGCATCGCGTTGGCTCAACTGATCCAGTTCAAGTTTCATGTCCTGCGGCAGCAACTCGCGGATGAAGAATCCGTGATCAAGCATACGTGTCGCAATCATCCGATTGCCCAGCCCCGGTGACAGGAAACGCGCCCCTTCGACCACACGTTTGCCGTTGTCGCGAGGCATCGAGGCGCGTGCTGCACGTGGTGCGGCGGCGCCAACGGCCTCTTTGACATCCAGCAGGCAATATTCCTGATCGTCCTCCTCACCCACGCCCAGCAACACCGCATAGCGCTGCAACCCCAGCGAACTGCAGCCTTTGACCCAATACGCCGAGTCGAGCATTTTTACCCTGTCGTCCTTTGACCGGCCCTTTAGCGAAGTCACCAGTGTGTGGATTTCTGGTGTGGCACACAGCGCTTTCAGCGCCGCCCGTTCAGGCCGGGACAGCGTCCAGAATTGCTTGCCTAGCGGAATCGTCGGCTTGGTGTTCTCGATGCGTTCTTGAGCCAGATGCTTCCAGGTGCGCTGCACCGCGCTGCGCATCCCGGCTTTGACCTGAGCCGGGCGCGGCGGCTCTTCATCCAGATCACCTTCAAAGGCTTGCTCGTAGCCGCGCATCATTTCTTCGAGCATGCGTGCGGTGGCCACACCGGGTAAATCCGAGCCTCGGGCGGCAGTGGCCAGCGACAGCGCCAAACGCACCAGATCATGCGCCGGGTTGCCGATGACGGTCTGATCGAGGTCGCGGATATGAATGTCGATTTTGCCTTTCAAATCGCCGGTCGGCCCCAGATTGCCGGCATGGCAGTCGCCACAGATCCACACCGCCGGGCCTTTGGGCAGGCTGCGCCCAGGTTGACTGTGCAGCCATTCGTAAAACTGCACGGTGCTGCCCCTTACATAAGCGTGCGCCGAGCGGGCCATTTTCAGATTGCGCAGTTGCGACAGCGGTTCAAGGCGTGCGGATGGCCGTGGGATTTTCATGGGCGCTTCTTATCGTGAATGTGACCTGTTGACCGCCCGCGCCCCATGAATGTTTCAAAGTGTTACAGAGTTATCCGCATAATCGTCGCCCACCCTTTACTGCGGCAACTCGACCCGCGCCAACAGCCCGCCACCGCTGCGATTACTCAAAGTCAGCTCTCCGCCCTGTTCGCGCACGATGGCCCGCGCCGCCGAGAGCCCGAGGCCGACGCCACCGGTATGACGGTTGCGTGAGGCTTCGAGGCGAAAGAACGGATCAAATACGCGCTGCAACGACTCTTCGGGAATGCCCGGGCCCTCGTCGCTGACATCGATGCGAATCAAGCGCTCATCAGCGCTTAACTCGATACGTGGGTGCTGGGCGTATTTCTCGGCGTTTTCCAATAAGTTGACGATCACCCGTTTGATGCCGAGTGGCCGGCCTTCGTACACCAGGCGCGCCGGGCCGTCGTAGTCGATGGCGATGTGCTGATCGCGATAGTCATCGACGATGGTGTGCAGCAACTCCGACAGGTCGAACGCAGTGCGTTGCTCTGGCCGGGTGTCTTCGCGGAAGAACGCCAGCGCGGCGTTGATCATCGATTGCATCTCTTCGATGTCGCGAATCAGTTTGCCCTGGTGATCGAGGTCTTCCATGAATTCGCTGCGCAGGCGCATGCGGGTCAGCGGCGCGCGCAAGTCGTGGGAAATCGACGCGAGCATGTGCGTGCGTTCGCCAATGAAATGCTGAATCTGTGCCTGCATGGTGTTGAAGGCAACGATGACCTGACGGATCTCGTCCGGGCCCTCAATCTTGATGGGCGGCGCGCGCAGATCGCCGCCAAAGCGTCTGGCGGCGTTGGCGAAACGTTGCAGGGGCTTGGCCAGTTGGCGGGTGGCAATCCAGGCAACCAGCAAGGTGGCGATCAAACCCAGGGCGATGATGACCGCGATCCGTGTACCGATGTCCACTCCCCAGGAACGCTCCGGCGGCGAAAACGACAACCAGCTGCCGTCCTTCAACTGCACCAGCGCGGCATAGCGTGCGCGCGGGTTGTCACTGGGCCAGTCGGCCGGATTGAATACCTGAATGTTTCGATCATCACCCAGCAATTGATGCAGCACCGGCACCCTGCCCGCTTTGACCGGCTCGCCGCCGATGGGCAACCCCACCCCGGCGCGTTGCTCATTCCATGTGACCTCCAGCATGGGACTGGTCGCAGCTGCGGCGAGTTGTGGGCGCAAACCGGCGGGTGCCGCTTCGATTACTTTGGTGGTCGCGGCTATCTGCTCGAGCAAGCCAGTGCGTTCAATTGGCGGTTTGGCCCAAATGCCAGCGACCTGCACAAACAGTGCATTGAGCGCGAGCGAAGTGAGCATCGCCGCCACGATCGTCAGGGCAATCCGTCGGCTCAGGGTGTCGCGACGCAGGATGGAGCGGATCATGAGCGGCTGACCTTGGCGGTGAACAGGTAACCGCCATTGCGCACGGTGCGGATCATTGCCGGCCGCTTGGTATCGGATTCGAGCTTGCGCCGCAGGCGGCTGACCTGAACGTCGATGCTGCGATCAAACGCCTCGTGACTGTGCCCACGCGCCAGGTCCAGCAACTGCTCGCGGGTGAGGATGCGTTGCGGGTGTTCGACAAACACCAGCAGCAAGTCGAACTCGCCGGCCGACAGCGGGATCATCACGTTGTCCGGCGAGCGCAACTCGCGGCAGGTGATATCCAGATGCCAACCGGCAAAGCCGATCACCGGCCGCGACGGTTCAACCGGGCTCCGCTGTTCGCCGGCGCGGCGTTGCAGGGGGCGCACGCGGGCCAGTAATTCCTGCGGCGCGAACGGCTTGGTCAGGTAGTCGTCCGCGCCCAGTTCCAGGCCGACAATGCGGTCACTCAGCTCGGCCATGGCGGTGAGCATGATGATCGGAATCGCCATCTGCGCCCGCACCTTCTGGCACAGGCTCAGGCCGCCTTCGCCGGGCATCATCAGGTCAAGAATGATCGTGTCCGGGCGCTGCTGCGCAATCGCCGCCCACATGGCTTCGCCGTGTGGCGCCACGTCGACTTCATAGGCGTGCTGGATGAAAAACTTCTTCAGCAGCGAGAGGATTTCCACGTCGTCGTCGACGATCAGCAGTCTGCTCACGGTTACAGGATCCATGGACCAAAAAGAGCTTATCTAAAGCCATTTCGCCGCCCGGGTCATTTATTTCAATCGAGCAACATTCCTGCATGACAGACATCAAGCGGACATCGTCCGGCAAAACCCCTCGGGCACTCTGCAGCCATTCCAATCCAGGGGGTTCGCATGAAGGTATTGAACAACAGCCATAGCACCGGGGGACATCACAGCAGTCGTCCCTTGATCCTCAGCCAGCGTACCGCCGCGCTCGGCCCCGACACGCCGATTGTGTTTCAGGAATCATGCCTGGGCGTGTCCAGCGATCAGAGCCGGATCGTCCTGCGTCGCTACTTCGAGCAATTCAGCCCGACCAGTGCGCACTGGGTCGAGTACGTCCACAGTATCGCCGCCGCCGACCTTATCGACTGGATCATGCGCCACGGCCAGTTGCACATCGAGTGCTCGGACCACTCCACGCCCAAGCAACAGGAAGTGCGTTGATGAGAGGCCATTGCCTGATGTCGTTGCTGTGCACCGCGTCCCTGAGCCTGTCCGGGTGCAGCAGCAATAACGCTGAACAGACGGGGTTTCTGCATGATTACAGCGTTCTGAAAGAGCACCAATCACCGTCGGGGCACAACGTCCTGAGTTGGGTCAGCCCGGCCTTGGCCAGGGGCCGCTACACCAAAGTTTATCTGGCGCCGAGCCAGTTTTACCCCGGTGTTGAACCGACCGGGCGTATTCCGTTGAGCACGCTGTCTGGCGTCACCGAGTATTACGACGCGGCCCTGAGAAACGAACTGGGCAAAGTCCTGCAACTGGTGTCCATGCCCGGCCCGGATACGCTGATCGTCAGGCCCGCGATTACCCGGGTTGCCGCGAGCACTCAGGGGTTGCGCTTTTATGAATGGTTGCCGGTCACTTTGGTGGCTGCCGGGGTCAGCACCGCTGCCGGCATTCGCGATCAGGACAGTGAAATAGCCACCGAAGTCTCGTTCGAGGATGGCTCGACCGGCGAAGTGGTTGCCGAAGTCGTGCGCAAGGGCACCGGTGTGGCGCTGGAAAACGACAAACAGGTGCTGACGGCGGATGACGTCAAAGGGGTGCTGGATGGCTGGGCCAGTGATCTGGGGCAATCATATGGAGCGATTCGTCGGTAGTGCGGCCGTTTTCTCGTCTAACGTGAAATGCAGGTATTGGCAGCACACGGGACACGGCCAGTGATGAGCAATTTCCCCATCGTAGCGACAATTCTCTCGATGATTCTGGGGCTGTCGGTCACTCGGCTGCTGCTCGGTGCGTTGACGGTGTTCCGCATCCGCCGGGTGGCGGCGCCGGATTGGGTGGCGTTGGTCTGGGCCGTTACGCTGTTCGCCACGCAGCTGGATTTTTGGTGGGCGGTCAATTCGCTGCCGCAGATCAAGTCGACCTTTTCCTTCGCGGAGTTTTTGTTGCTGGTGCTGTTGGCGCTGTCGCTGTTCGTCTCTTCGGCGCTGTTGCTGCCGAGTCGAAGCGAAGATGAACAGAACGGCTTGCGGGTCTATTTCGAACAGGACGGCCGCTACGCCCTGCTCTCGTTGTCGACGTATCTGTTTCTCGGGCTGATCGTTAACGTGTTCCTGTTTCAAGCCTCGCCGATTGCGCTGTGGGGTGTGCTGGATGTGTTGATGATCATTCTTCCGCTGTGTGCTTTCGCGGCGAAATCACGCAAGGCCTACACGACTGTCACCCTGATATACCTGCCGATCAATGCGCTGGATATCGTTGTTTCGCTGACGAATTAGGCGTTGCGTTAGAAAACACAGCCTTCGGCAGCGCCTACACCGGCCTATGTAGGAGCTGCCGAAGGCTGCGATCTTTTGATCTACACGGACACGTTTAAAAGACACTTCCAGACACGCGCCGAAGGCTACAGGTTCTTGCTCCATTGCCTACAACTACGCCAGAATCCGCCGGCTTGTGTGCCTGGCATCCGGACACTATCGTTCCCGTGTCGCTGCAATTCAGCGATCGGGTCTAGCAGCCTGGGTACTTTAGACGCATAGCGTTCACCGTTCGTGATCCGTTCACGTTATGGCGGCTGTGCGTGGGAAGACCTTCGGGTCTACCGGTCTCTAGAGTCCCGGTCTGCTAGCCCGCGCACAGCTGTCACCTTATTTTCGTCTAGCAGCGAATCGTGGCAGCTCCATGACTCTAGAGGCTTTTGCCATGATAAAACCAACGCCGAATCCGCCCGAAACAGACCTCACCTCCCCTTACGAATCCATCGAGTCGAAAATGCTCAACGACGCTGCCGACCGCGCCCTCGATCACTACCTCTGCCCGCCCGGGTCTGTGCCGGCGCCCCGTAAAATCCGCAGGATGTATGCCGTAACAGCAGACTTCAAAAACGAAGAGCTGCTGGTCGATGCCTGCGAAACACTGGCTTCAGCCAGAACCATCGTCAATGATTTCGCCAATCTCATCCCCGCTTCACAACGCCGGACGCTGCTGGGGATTGCGCAACTGATTATGCTCGGAGAACTGGCGGTGAATCGGGTGTTGGATAATCTGCAGGTGCCGGGTTGAGGCCGCGACTGTGAGCACTTGCTGAGTTACTCAGTAACCCTCTTGCCCCTTCGCGAGCAGGCTCGCTCCCACATTGGAACGCGATCAACTGTGGGAGCGAGCCTGCTCGCGAAGACTGCCGAGTAAGCAACGCAATTTCATCAGGCAGAAAAACCCCGCAATCCTGCTCAATCGGGATGGCGGGGTTTGCCGTTTTCGCGAGGTAAGATCAAAAGATCGCAGCCCTCGGCAGCTCCTACACCGGGCTATGTAGGAGCTGCCGAAGGCTGCGATCTTTTGATCTAAACAGCGATGTTTAAAAGACATCTCCAGACATTCTCCGCGGCTACACATCCTTGCGCCGCTGCCTACGGCTACGTCAGAATCCGCCGGCTTGTGCGTCTATAGCCCGAGTCTTATCGTTTGCCTGCCACTGCTAATCAGTGGTCGGGTTTCGCAGCCCGGGTTAATCAAGGCGCATAGCGCCACTGTATCCTTTCAGTCGACGCTTTTTTGTCTACTGCATTGCGTTATGGCGGCTGTGTGCGGGAGATCTTCGGGTCTGCCGGGTTCCTTGATTCCCGGTCTGCGAACCCGCGCATAGCTGCCACCTCTCTTCGTTTCGCAGCGAAACGTGGTAGCTCCATTAATCAAGGAGCTCCAAATGTTCAAGATCACCCCCCAATCCGCCAGAAACCGATGACGTTTCCCCGTACGAAACCGCCGATTCCAAAAAACTCAACGACGCCGCCGATCGCGCTCTCGATTACTACCTCTGCCCGCCCGGGTCTGTGCCAGCGCCCCGTAAAACCCGCAGGATGTATGCCGTAACAGCAGACTTCAAAAACGAAGAGCTGCTGGTCGATGCCTGCGAAACCCTCGCTTCTGCCAGAACCATCGTCAATGATTTCGCTCATCTCATACCCGCCTCACAACGCCGGACGCTGCTGGGGATTGCGCAACTGATCATGCTGGGGGAACTGGCGGTGAATCGGGTGCTGGATAATCTGCAGGTGCCGGGTTGAGGCCGCGACTGTGAACGCTTGCTGAGTTATTCAGTAATCCTCTGGCCCCTTCGCGAGCAAGCCTGCCCCCACATTGGAACGCGATCAACTGTGGGAGCGGGCTTGCCCGCGAAGACTGCCGAGTAAGCAACGCAATTCCATCAGGCAGAAGAACCCCGCCATCCTGTTCGATCGGGATGGCGGGGTTTGCCGTTTTCGCGAGGCAAGATCAAAAGATCGCAGCCTTCGGCAGCGCCTACAGGGAAAAAAGCAGTTAGCGGTGAATTATTTCGTGTCCTCATGTATCTGACCCAAAGAGCACGCGCCATCAATTAGATGGCATCAACGCGGCAAGATGGATCAGTAAAGAGAAAACCCGGATGAAATCACGTAAAAACAGCGTCAAACCGATCGGCCTGAAAGACATCACCATTGTCGACGACGCCAAGATGCGCAAGGCGATCACTGCCGCCGCACTGGGCAATGCCATGGAATGGTTCGACTTCGGCGTCTATGGCTTTGTCGCCTACGTGCTCGGCAAGGTGTTCTTTCCCGACGCGTCTCCCAGCGTGCAGATGATTGCCGCGCTGGGCACCTTCTCGGTGCCGTTCCTGATCCGTCCTTTGGGCGGTCTGTTCTTCGGTTCATTAGGCGACAAATATGGTCGGCAGAAAGTCCTGGCGGCCACCATCGTGATCATGTCCCTCAGCACCTTCGCCATCGGGCTGATTCCGTCCTATGCCTCGATCGGCATCTGGGCGCCTATCCTGCTGTTGCTGGCCAAGATGGCCCAAGGCTTCTCGGTGGGCGGCGAATACACCGGCGCCTCGATCTTCGTCGCCGAGTATGCCCCGGACCGCAAGCGCGGCTTTCTCGGGAGCTGGCTGGACTTCGGCTCTATCGCCGGTTTTGTACTCGGTGCAGGCCTGGTGGTGCTGATTTCCGCGGTGATAGGCGAAGAGCAATTCCAGGCGTGGGGCTGGCGCCTGCCCTTCTTCCTCGCCTTGCCCCTGGGCATGATCGGTCTCTACTTGCGTAACGCACTCGAAGAGACCCCGGCCTTTCAGCAGCATGTAGAAAAGCTCGAGCAAGGTGATCGTGAAGGTTTGGCGCGCGGACCGAAAGTGTCCTTCAAGGAAGTCGCCACCAAGCACTGGCGCAGCCTGATGACCTGCATCGGCGTGGTGGCCGTCACCAACGTCACCTACTACATGCTGCTCACCTACATGCCGAGCTACCTCTCGCACAACCTGCACTACAGCGAAAACCATGGGGTGTTGATCATCATCGCGATCATGGTCGGCATGTTGTTCGTACAGCCCATGATCGGCTTTATCAGCGACAAAATTGGCCGCCGGCCGTTCATCCTCTTCGGCAGCATCGCGCTGTTCTGCCTCGCCATTCCGGCCTTTATGCTGATCAACAGCGGCAAGCTCGGGCTGATTTTTTCGGGGCTGCTGATCATTGCCGTCGTGCTCAACTTCTTCATCGGCGTAATGGCGTCGACCCTTCCGGCAATGTTCCCCACTCACATCCGCTACAGCGCTCTGGCCAGTGCCTTCAACGTCTCAGTGCTGATTGCAGGCCTGACCCCGACCGCAGTGGCCTGGCTGGTGGAAAGCACCAATGACCTGTACATGCCGGCGTACTACCTGATGGTGATCGCCGTGGTGGGCCTGGTGACCGGCATAACCATGAAAGAAACCGCCAACCAGCCCCTGCGTGGTGCCGCTCCGGCAGCTTCTGATATTGAGGAAGCGAAAGAGCTGCTGCAGGAGCATGAAGACAATATTGAACAGAAGATCGAAGACATCGACGCTGAAATCGCCGCGCTGGAAGCCAAGCGCAAGAACCTGGTGCAGCAGCACCCGCGCATCAACGAGTAATCAATCCACCACCTTGTGGCGAGGGAGCTTGCTCCCTCGCCACACAGTCATTCGGTTTCTTCAAGCCTGCGCGTCCATTCAGGGGCCGGGGACAGTAGAAACAGGCGTCAAGCCAGCCATTGTCGGTCTTCGCATACATCCGGCCGCCGTGGTCCCACGCAAGTTCAATATCACCCCTGCTCCGGGATTTTTATCAGCTAGCCTTGATTGCTGATCGTCATCAAGGAGCTGTCATGTTCAAGTTCATCAAAACCACCGTGATCGGCGGACTGCTGTTTATTCTGCCGTTGGTGCTGATCTTCGTCCTGATCGAGAAAGCCATTCACCTGCTGCGCGGGCCGGTGCAAAAGTTGCTGCCGATGTTCGAAGGTCATGATGTGGCGGGCGTGACAGTGGTGACGCTAGCCACGCTGGTGGGCCTGATCGTCCTGTGTTTTCTTGCCGGCCTTCTGGCCAAGACCTCGGCGGCGGCCCGGGCGATTGAAGCCACCGAAGACAAAGTGCTGAGCAATTTGCCGGGTTATCAGTTGCTCAAGGACACCACGGCGCGGTTTGCCGGCATGGAGCACGCCGAGGGGACGAAGGTCGGCATGATCGCCGAAGAGCAAGGCTGGCGCCTGTGTCTGGTGGTGGAGAGCGTCGGCGACTGGATGACGGTGTACATGCCTGATGGCGGGACTGCCGGCGGCACGGCCGGGGAAGTTCGCTTGCTGCGCGCCTGCGAGGTGATCATGACCGACCTGTCATGGCTGAGCCTGGCGGCAGGATTGCGCCGGGGCGGACGGGGTTTGCTGGAGCAGATGCAACCGTGGTTGCCGAAAGCCTGACCTCTCGATGTTGAAGACCCCCGTGGCGAGGGAGCAAGCGCCCTCGCCACGGTTGATCACCTGTCCTTCGGCTCCGGCGCCAGGCTCAGAATGCCGTGACAGATCAGCCCCAGCACACTGCGCATATGCCCGGCATGCGCTTCTCGATCCGGCGCCGCTTCGGTCGCCAGTCGAATAAAGGCCATGTTCGCGTACTGGTTGAACAAGGTCGCAGCCACATCGATATCGACGGACTCGCGGACTTTGCCCAGTGCCTGAAAATGCACCAGCAACGCTTTGGTTTCTTCGATCACCGCCGCATTCCACGGGCTCAACGCCTGGGCCAGCTCACCGGTAAGCAGAAACGGCGCCAATTCGCGCCACAGTGACGCCGGCATGGCTTGCAGTTGGTAATCGGTCATCAGGCCTTCGAACTCGCACAACGCCTCAAGTGGATCGCTGTCGTCATCGAGATTGGCCCGCGCCTCGCGCATGGCCTGCTCGTCCGGTTGCTTGAGCAGTGCCAGCAGAATCTCCTGCTTGCCGCCGAAGTAGTTGGTCACCGTCGGCGCGGAAACCGCCGCTGCATTGGCAATTTGTTCAAGCGTGGTCGCGCCGAACCCGTTGCTGATAAACAGCTCCAGGGCTGCCTGCGCGATCACTTCCCTGCGCTGTTCCTTCTGCCGTTCTCTGAGTCCGCTCATGCCTTGCCTGCCGTGCCTTGCCAATGCGCCTTAGCCTACGGATTTGTTTTTCCATCGACAAATATTTTCTTTACAAAAATATTTTATAGTGAAAAATATTAGCCGTGCACCGCTGCAACGAACGCACTCACTCGTCCTGTTTATCTGGAGATCAGCATGTCCGCCGAATTCGATCAGACCCGCAGCACCCGCGACTACCAGGCCGCCGACGCTGCGCACCACATCCACGCATTCGTCGATCAGAAGGCACTCAATGACGAAGGCCCCCGGGTGATGGTCCGTGGCGAGCGCCTGCACCTGTGGGACAACGACGGTCGACGTTACCTCGACGGCATGTCCGGGCTGTGGTGCACCAACCTCGGTTACGGCCGCAAGGACCTGGCCGCTGCCGCGACTCGGCAGCTGGAGCAGTTGCCGTACTACAACATGTTTTTCCACACCACCCACCCGCAGGTGATCGAGCTGTCGGAGCTGCTGTTCAGCCTGCTGCCGGGGCACTACAGCCACGCGATCTACACCAACTCCGGCTCCGAAGCCAACGAGGTGCTGATCCGTACCGTGCGCCGCTACTGGCAGGTGCTCGGCAAGCCCGAAAAGAAAATCATGATTGGTCGCTGGAACGGTTACCACGGCTCGACCCTGGCCGCGACGGCGCTGGGCGGAATGAAATTCATGCACGAAATGGGTGGCATGATTCCGGACATTGAACACATCGATGAGCCGTACTATTTCGCCCACGAGGGCAACCTGACCCCGAGCGAATTTGGCCTGCGGGCGGCGCAGCAGCTGGAAACGAAGATTCTCGAACTGGGCGCGGACAAGGTCGCAGGGTTCATTGCTGAACCGTTCCAGGGCGCCGGCGGCATGATCTTTCCGCCAGAAAGCTACTGGCCGGAGATCCAGCGCATTTGTCGCAAGTACGATGTGCTGTTGTGTGCCGACGAAGTGATCGGAGGCTTTGGCCGCACCGGAGAATGGTTCGCTCATGAGCACTTTGGTTTTGAGCCGGACACCTTGTCTATTGCCAAGGGGCTGACCTCTGGCTATATCCCGATGGGCGGGTTGATCCTGTCGAAGAAAATAGCCTCGGTACTGGTGGAGCAGGGCGGGGTGTTTGCCCACGGCCTGACCTATTCCGGGCACCCGGTGGCGGCGGCGGTGGCGATTGCCAACCTCAAGGCGCTGCGCGATGAAGGCGTGGTCGCGAGGGTCAAGGATGACATCGGACCTTATCTGCAACAGTGCTTGCGCGAGGTGTTCGGCAACCATCCGCTGGTGGGCGATATCCAGGGCGTGGGCATGGTCGCGGCGCTGCAATTGGCCGAGGACAAGGCCAGCCGCAAGCGTTTCGCCAATGAAAACGACATGGCCTGGCGCTGCCGCACGATCGGCTTCGAAGAGGGCGTGATTATTCGCTCGACACTGGGGCGGATGATCATGGCGCCGGCATTGATTGCCAGCCGTGAAGAGGTTGATGAGCTGATCGACAAGACGCGCATTGCGGTGGATCGCACGGCCCGTGAGTACGGCGTTCTCTAGCTGGAGTGATGGTTTGTCCGATCGGACGCCTTCGCGAGCAGGCTCGCTCCCACAATTGAAATGCGTTCCTCTGTGGGAGCGAGCCTGCTCGCGAAAGGGCTGCACGCGGTGTCAGGGCGGACAAAGATCAATCCCGTCGATTACTCCGCGCCCGGCTTGGTGTTAAATAGGCGCCAGTCTTAACCTTGTCGCTTGAAGCCGTGCAACGAGAACCGCTATGAACTCCCATTCCAGGAAAAACACCGTACGTCCAACGGCGGTAACAGCATGATCGAGGTCACCGAAGTTTCCATTGCGCAATTGCGTGCCTCGCTCGAATCCGGCCAGACCACGGCGGTTGAACTGGTGCAGGCCTATCTTGCCCGGATCGATGCCTACGACGGCCCCGACACACCCACCGCCCTCAACGCGCTGGTGGTGCGTAATCCCGAGGCGCTGAACGAAGCGCAGGCGTCCGATGCTCGTCGGGCCAAAGGCGAAACGCTCGGTCCGCTCGATGGCATTCCCTACACGGCCAAGGACAGTTATCTGGTGAAGGGGCTCACCGCCGCTTCCGGCAGCCCCGCCTTCGCCAACCTGATTGCGTATCGCGATGCGTTTACCATCGAACGCCTGCGCGCGGCCGGGGCGATTTGCCTGGGCAAGACCAACATGCCGCCGATGGCGAATGGCGGGATGCAACGCGGTGTCTACGGTCGTGCCGAGAGCCCGTACAACGCGCACTACCTGACCGCGCCTTTCGCTTCCGGCTCATCGAACGGCGCCGGTACCGCTACCGCGGCGAGTTTCGCGGCATTCGGTTTGGCGGAAGAGACTTGGTCGAGCGGACGCGGCCCGGCCTCGAACAATGGCTTGTGTGCCTACACGCCTTCGCGCGGCGTGATCTCGGTGCGCGGCAACTGGCCGTTGACGCCAACCATGGACGTTGTCGTACCGTTTGCCAGAACCATGGCTGACCTGCTCGAAGTGCTCGACGTAGTGGTCGCGGAGGATCCCGACACACGGGGCGATTTGTGGCGGATGCAACCGTGGGTGCCGATTCCGAGCGTCGCCTCGGTGCGCCCGGCCTCCTACGCTGAGCTTGCCGTAACGTCCGATGCGCTCGCTGGAAAACGCCTCGGCGTTCCCCGCATGTACATCAACGCGGACCCCGAAGCGGGCACGTCTGAAGCGCCGGGCATCGGTGGCCCGACGGGACAACGGATCAACACCCGCGCTTCGGTGATCGAGCTCTGGAAGCAGGCTCGCCAGGCTCTCGAAGCTGCGGGCGCCGAAGTAATTGAAGTCGACTTCCCGCTGGTCTCCAATTGCGAAGGCGATCGTCCTGGCGCGCCGACAGTGTTCAATCGCGGCATCGTTTCCAAGGAATTCCTGCACCATGAACTGTGGGACCTGACGGCCTGGGCGTTTGATGATTTCCTGCAGGCCAACGGCGATCCGAAACTCAATCGTCTGGTCGACGTGGACGGACCGCTGATCTTCCCGCACGACCCAGGCACCCTCCCCAACCGTGAAGGCGACCTCGCCGCCGGCATGGACGAATACGTGCGGATGGCCGAGCGCGGCATCACCCCGTGGAACCAGATCAGCAGCGTGCCGGACGGACTCCGCGGGCTTGAACAGACCCGTCGACTCGACCTTGAACACTGGATGGATAGGCTCGGCCTCGACGCGGTGCTCTTTCCGACCGTCGCCGACGTCGGCCCGGCGGATTGCGATGTCAATCCGACGTCTGCGGACATCGCCTGGAGCAACGGCATCTGGGTCGCCAACGGCAACCTCGCAATCCGCCACCTCGGTGTGCCTACGGTGACTGTGCCGATGGGTGTCATGGCGGACATCGGCATGCCGGTCGGGCTGACCTTTGCGGGTCGTGCGTATGACGATTCGAGCCTGCTGCGTCTGGCCGCGGCGTTCGAGTCAACCGGCAACAAACGCCAAATCCCGCCCCGCACCCCACCACTGTCGTAACGCGGTCGAAAGGTGTGTCAGCCAACAAAAATGTTGCCTGACACACCGCCAAGGCCAGCTCCCGCAAATTCCGGCTCCGCCTCAACATCTGCAAAAACCCAGAACCCTGTGGGAGCGAGCCTGCTCGCGAAAGCGGTAGGTCAGCCACCAACAATACTGACTGACCGCGTGAAGCCTTCCGGGTAGTGCTTTTCAAGCGAATCTCCGTCAGTCCGTTCCCAGGATTGGCGGATGTTACCCCCATGTAGGAGCTGCCGAAGGCTGCGATCTTTTGATTTTGCGCAAGACAGCCGAGCCAGCCTGTCAGCCTGAAATTGCAGCCTGTTGCAGAAATGTGGCGGAAGGCAGCCGGAGTCGAACCTGCCCGGGAACGGATGCCGTCCCCAACCGGGTTTGAAGCCCGGCCGCGCCACCGGGCGCGATTGCCTTCCATTAACTCAGTGCGCGTCGGCGCTGGCCAACGCATTGTCGTAGCGGATTTGCCGTGACTCGCCCATGCGCCGGGTGAGGCCCAGGCGATCAAAGTATTCGAGGAACTGAATACAGCGTTTGCGTCCCAAGCCTAGCGCATCGCGGAAGGTTGTCACCTCGATCTGCGGATTTTCCCTGGCGAGTTTCAGCAGCACCTCGGCCATTCGGCGCAACTGCACGTCGCTCAAAAACAGGTCGCGCACCACTTGGTGCAGCAGCCCCAGTCGCGCCATTTTGCGCAGCAGCAGGCGCACCGCGACTTCGTCATGTTCAAGGTCACGCACCCACGGTGGATTGAAACCGGCCGCTTCGAACGTTGGCTGCAATTGTTGCCACAAGGCTTCGTCGTCTTCACTCAGGCGCACTTGATGATCGGGCAGATGCAGCCACGGCCCGCTGGTGACGATAGCGCCACTGGCAAGCAATTCGTCGAGCAGGCTGATGAACGTCGGCCGGTCCAGCGCAGTGCCGGTGAACCGGCGCAGGCGATCACGGTCCGGGCCCATTTGATCCGGTTCCAGTTGATGGAAGCGTGCGAGGTGTTCCAGCAGTGTGAATTTCAACTGCCCCCAACGCTGCACGTTGAACAGCACAGGACCTTGGCGGGTGTCGATCAGGCGCACGTTTTCCGGCAGCGACCACGTTGAGCGCAGGCGATTGAATTGCCGTTCCAGCCGTTGCGGATCAAGACCGCCCGCGCTGTGATAAAGCATTGCCGGCAAGACCTGCTCGAAGCTTTCGCTGCGGGCCAAAGCCTTGAGTTGTGCCAGCCGTTCGGGGCTGCGGCGCTGTCGGGCCGGGGCAAACGGGTCGAGCACACGGCCGCCTCCGAGGGTGCGTTGAGCGCTGGAGTCGCGCAGGATCAGCCGATCGCCCTTCACCGCGTGAACCGGCGCGTTGATCAGTAGTTGCGCGAACATGCGCTCGCCGGGACTCAGGCGCGATCCTTCAAGCAATGCAACTCGAGCGATGACGTCTTGCGTGCCGAGGTGCAGGTGTACTGGGTGAAAGTGCTCGAAAGTGCGTTCACCCGGCAGCATCTGAAACTCGATGTCGATTCGCTGGGTGGGTGCCAGCAGCCACTCCGCCAGCAGCCATTGGCCGCGATGGATTTGCGTCAGCTCAAGGCGTTCGCCGCTCAGGTTCAGGGCAACCCTCTGTCCGGCGAAGGCCTGTTCGGCAGGTTGGTTCTGCGCATGCAAGCCGCGCACCCTGACCGATTTGCCGAAAGGCCCAAGCGCCAGTTTGTCACCCAGCGACACCGTGCCCGACAACGCGGTGCCCGTGACCACGATCCCGGCGCCGGCAACGCTGAACGCGCGGTCGATGGCCAGCCGAAAACCGCCTTCGCGGCTGCGCGCCTGCACGTTGCTTTGCGCGTGCAACAACGCCTTGCGCAGCTCATCGATGCCCTGCGCCGTGACGCTCGACACGGTTAGAATCGGCGCTTCGGCAAACGGCCCGCTCGCCAGCAAATCCAGGGTCTGGCGCTGAACTTCCGCCACCCTGCCCGCCTCGACCCGGTCGCACTTGGTGATCGCCACCAGCGCCCGAGGGATGCCCAGCAACTCGACAATCGCCAGATGCTCGCGGGTCTGGGGCATCACGCCGTCGTCTGCCGCGACCACCAACAGCACCAGGTCAATGCCCTGTGCGCCAGCGAGCATGTTGTGGGTGAATCGCTCATGACCGGGCACGTCGATAAACCCCGTCAGTTCGGCGCCGGGTTCCAGCGCCGCGTAGAGGTAGCCGAGGTCGATGGTCATGCCGCGCTCGCGTTCCTCACGGCGACGGTCCCCGGCCTGGCCGGTCAGGGCCTGAAGCAACGACGTCTTGCCGTGGTCGATGTGCCCTGCGGTGCCGACGATCACCCTTCCCCTCCCGGTAACTGATCGAGTTGCGCCAGCCACGCCGCTTCGTCGTCCAGTTGCCGCAGGTCCAGCCACAAGGCATCGTCATCAAGACGGCCGAGCACGGGAATCGGCAAGGTGCGAAACGCCGCTTCCAGATTCAATAATTGCCGACCGCGAAGACGCTTCGACACCAGCGGCCGCAGGCACAACGCAGCACTTGGCAAGCGCGCCACCGGTTGGCTGCCACTGCCGATCATGCCCAGCGCAGGCACCGCGCTTACGTTCCAGCCATTACCCAAACGCTGGGCCAATGCCGGTTGCAGGCGTTCGGCTTGCGCGAGGATGTCAGCCTGCGGCCGGGTCAAAAGGCGCAGACTCGGCAAACGTTCGGCCAAACGATCAGGATCGCGGTACAACCCCAACACTGCTTCAAGCGCCGCCAAGGTCAGCTTGTCGACCCGCAACGCACGCTTGAGCGGGTTCTTCTTGATCTTCGCAATCAGCTCCTTGCGCCCGACAATCAGCCCGGCCTGCGGACCGCCGAGCAACTTGTCGCCGCTGAAAGTGACGATGTCCGCACCATCGAGCAGCGCCTGACGCACCGTCGGTTCGGCAGGTAACCCCCAGCGAGTCAGGTCCAGCAGACTGCCGCTGCCCAGATCTTCCAGCAACGGCAAACCGTGCTTGTGCGCCAACGCTGCCAGCTCAGCGGTCGGCACACTCGTGGTGAACCCGGAAATAGCGTAGTTGCTCGCATGCACGCGCATCACCAAACCGCTGCGCGGGCCGATGGCGGCTTCATAGTCTTTGGCGTGGGTGCGATTGGTTGTGCCGACCTCGTGAAGCTTCACGCCGGCACGGGCCATGATGTCGGGGATGCGAAACGCGCCGCCGATTTCGATCAGCTCGCCTCGGGAAATGATGCCTTCCTTACGCGCGCCCAGGCTGTTGAGGGTCAGCAGCACGGCAGCGGCGTTGTTGTTGACCACGGTGACGGCCTCGGCGCCGGTCAACTCGCGGATCAGGCCTTCGATCAGGTCGTCGCGGTCGCCACGCTTGCCGCTGTGCAGATCGAATTCAAGATTGATCGGATAACGCGCCGCCATCTGCACCGCTTCGATGGCTTCTTCGGGCAGCAAGGCCCGACCAAGGTTGGTGTGCAGCACCGTGCCCGTCAGGTTGAACACCCGCCGCACATGGCTGCGCTGTTGCTGGGCAAGGCGCTCACCGACGCGGCCGGCGAGCACTTCGGCGCTGACTTCGACTGCGCACAACTGCCCGCTCAACACTCCGGGGCGCAGTTCATCAAGCAGTTGCCGCAGGCACGCCAACAACGCCTCACGTCCGTAACGCTCGGCCAACGGCAAACAGGCGGGATGACGCAATAAACCATCAATGGAAGGTAAACGCAGGGCACCGCTCGCAGACATCAGCCACTCCCAAAAACAAAAGACTGTCCGGCGAGTGTAGACGCTGCGGTCATTCGTCTCCCGGTGCGAGCAACAGATTCGGTGCCAGACGCTGGTAGCCGTCCTGGGCCAGACGCATGTCCAGCAGCAAACTGCCGAGATCCGCCGACAACGCCTCGGCTTCGGCATCGTTCTCCAGGTAAAGCAATTTCAGATAACTGTTGCAACTCGGACAGACTTCCGCGCGCAACGGTGCCTGATTGGCGGCGTGGCGGTCGTCCTCAAGGCTGAAATAATCGAGGCCTTTGCTCGACTCGCAGTACACGCACTTGACCCTCACCACGTGCCATTCGCAGGCGCACAGCGAGCACACCAGATACCGCAAACCGTTGTGTTTGCCGCGATGGCGAATGACCCCGGCCATGGCCGGTGAACCACAGGCCGGGCATTGGCTGAGGCTGTTGCCGGGTGTCAGTTGCAGGTTGGCCACGCTGAGCAGCCAATGGCTCCATGCCGCTTGCAAAGCCGCGCCGAGGAACGGCACCAATGCCGCCGGCACCATTGAATATTGGCCGCTGACCAGCGCCACAGCCCAAGCGCGCAGTTGCCCGTGACTGGCGCTGCGCAGAGTGGTGAGCGCATCCATCACGGCGGGTTGCGCGGGCGGCGTGTAGCGTTGCAGCAAGGCGTCCAGCCAGACTTGCCAATCATCTTCGCGGACCAGGGTATCGGCAGCGAACGGCGGCATGCCGTGCTGCTGGCACAGCTCAAGCCGTTGCTGATCGACGGTTTCTGTCGAGGGCGGATCGTCCAGCACTTGTTGTTGCGCTTGGCATAAACCGGCGATCAAGCGCAAATAGTCGGCCATCGGATGCCCTTCAGCCAAACGCTCAAGCCCCAACGCTCGCAAGGTGAACAGATTACGCGGTGGCAAGTACAGAAACGGTGGTGAACTCGCCGCTGCTTCGATCTCGCCAGGCTCAAGAATCGTTGCCAAGTGCTTATCCTTTTTTGCTGATCGGCTGCTCGGGGTTTTCGTCGCGGGTCACTTCGCGGTACCAGAGTTCATGGTGTTTCCGGGCCCACGCGCGGCTGACCCAGCCGTGCAACATGGCGCTGATCGAGCCCTTGATCCAGATGCCGGCGTAGATGTGAATGATGATGCTCAACACCAGCACAAACCCCGCCAGCGCATGCAGCAGCATGGCCCAACGAATGAGGGTGATGCCGAAATACACACTGAAATACGCGCGCCAGATCACCAACCCCGTGAACAGCAACCCTAACATGCACAACAACAACGTCCAGAACAGCAGCTTCTGCCCAGGGTTGTATTTGCCAATCGGCGGCACGCCCTCTTCCTCGTTTTTGATCACCCGCCCTATCCGCTTGAGCCACAGCCCATCGTTGCGAATAAAGAAGTTGGCCCGCCAGAAACGGATCACCAACCCGAGGAACAGCACAAACATCAGCACGCCCATGAACGGATGCAAAATCCGCGTCCACGGTCCGCCGCCGAACAGGTTGCTGAGCCAGAACAGCGCCGGGTGAAACAGTGCCATCCCCGACAGCGCGGCCATGAAAAACAGGATCACCACCAGCCAGTGATTGGTCCGCTGGTTGGCGGTATAGCGCAGGATCTGCTTGCGGATCATGGTCTGTTCTCCCCGCGCGGATCAAAGGTGTGCACCGACGGATCGACTTCGTGCACTGCCGGATCGTTAACCGGTGGCAATTCGTCCTCTTCCACCACTTGCGGGCCGATACGCACGTAGTGGAAGAAC
Source organism: Pseudomonas sp. TH15 (assembly GCF_016651105.1). Classification (GTDB taxonomy): domain Bacteria; phylum Pseudomonadota; class Gammaproteobacteria; order Pseudomonadales; family Pseudomonadaceae; genus Aquipseudomonas. The sequence continues at coordinate 4,159,129 of NZ_JAEKEL010000001.1, read as the reverse complement.
CCGGCCAGCACCGCCAGGCCCATGGCCAACAAGCCCAAGGGTTTGCTCACGCCTTTCCACAAACCCACCAGCGGACTGATCGCCGGATCCTTCGCCAGCCCGGCGTATATCTGTGGCGTGTCGGCATGGTGCAGCACGTACATCACGTGGGTGCCGCCGACCCCGGCCGGGTCGTACAGACCGGCGTTTTCAAAGCCGCGACTCTTGAGATCGACGATCCGTTCGGCGGCGTGTTCCTTCATGTCTTCCTTGGTACCGAAGACGATGGCGCCGGTCGGGCAGGTTTTCACACAGGCCGGTTCCAGGCCCACCGCGACCCGGTCCGAGCACAGCGTGCACTTGTAGGCCTTGTGATCTTTTTGCGAGATCCGCGGGATGTTGAACGGGCAACCGGTGATGCAATAACCGCAACCGATGCAATGATCCTGATCGAAATCGACGATGCCATTCGCATGCTTGATGATTGCGCCAGGACTTGGGCACGCCGCCAGGCAACCGGGTTCGGCGCAGTGCATGCAGCCGTCCTTGCGGATCAGCCATTCCAGATTACCGGCGTCGGTTTCATGCTCGGTGAAGCGCATCAACGTCCAGGTTTCGGCACTCAGGTCTTGCGGGTTGTCGTAGGTGCCGAGGTTGTGGCCGACGTCGTCGCGCAGCTCGTTCCATTCCGAGCAGGCGACCTGGCAAGCCTTGCAACCGATGCATTTGGTGGTGTCGATCAGCTTGGCCACTTCCTCCTGATTGCGCACCGACGGCGGGACGGTGGTGGTGGCCGAGCGGGCGATGATGTCTTGGCTGGCCATTTAGACTTTCTCCACGTTGACCAGGAATGACTTGGATTCCGGGGTCTGGGAATTACCATCGCCGAGGAACGGCACGAGGGTGTTGGTGAGATAGCCGTGACGCGTCAGCCCGGTAAAGCCCCAGTGCAGCGGGATACCGATGTGGTGCACAACCTGGCCGTTGACCTGCAACGGACGAATCCGCTTGGTCACCACCGCCACCGCTTCGATAAAGCCGCGCTTGCTGCTGACCCGGACCTTGTCGCCGGCAACGATGCCTTTCTCCTTGGCCAGCACCTCGCCAATCTCGACAAATTGCTCCGGCTGGGCAATCGCGTTGAGCTTGCAGTGCTTGCTCCAGAAGTGGAAATGCTCGGTCAGCCGATAACTCGTCGCGGCGTACGGATAATCCTTGGCCACGCCGAGGGTTTCCCACACCGAATCGAAGATCCGCGCCGCCGGGTTGCTGGTGGCGTTCTTATTGTTCGGGTGCAACGGGTTGATGCCGATCGGGGTTTCGAACGGTTCGTAGTGCTCGGGGAATGGGCCTTCGTTCATCTTGTCGACGGCGAAGAACCGCGCCACGCCTTCGGGGTTCATGATGAACGGGTTCATCCCGGCTTCCGGTGGCGAATCGACCTTGAAGTCCGGCACATCGGTGCCACCCCAGGCCTTGCCGTTCCACCACACCAGGCGTTTTTTCTCGTCCCACGGCTTGCCTTGCGGGTCAGCCGAAGCGCGGTTGTAGAGAATCCGCCGGTTCATCGGCCAGGCCCAGGCCCATCCCAAATGTTGCTTCATGCCGTACGGATCGCTGTTGTCGCGCCGGGCCATCTGGTTGCCCATTTCGGTCCAGCTACCGCAGAAGATCCAGCAGCCGGACGCGGTGCTGCCATCGTCCTTGAGCTGGGCGAAACCGGTCAGTTGCGCGTTGCCCTTGATCGCCACCCCCGTGGCATCGGTGAAGTCCGTGGTGGCGGCGCCGTTGATTTCCTTGGCCAGTTCTTCCGGCGACGGTTCGTCGGTGATTTTGTAAGGCCACGACAGTTTAAGGATCGGGTCGGGGAACGCGCCGCCATTCGCCTGATAACGCTTGCGCAGGCGCAGGAACAACTCGCTCATGATCTTCACGTCGGTCTGCGCTTCGCCCGGCCCGTCGGCGCCTTTCCAGTGCCATTGCAGCCAGCGGCTGCTGTTGACCAGCGAGCCGTCCTCTTCGGCAAAACAGGTCGTCGGCAGGCGAATGACTTCAGTGTGAATGTCAGCGCTGGTCACGTCGTTGTACGGCCCGACGTTTTTCCAGAACTCCGAGGTCTCGGTGGACAGCGGGTCCATCACCACCAGCCATTTGAGCTTGGCCAGCGCCGCCATTACGCGGTTTTTGTCCGGCAACGCGGCGATCGGATTGAAGCCTTGGCACATGTAACCGTTGACCTTGCCCTGCCCCATCAGGTCGAACATTTTCAGGATGTCGTAGTTGGGGATGTCGAGTTTCGGCAGGTAATCGTAGGCCCAATGGTTCTCGGCGGTGGCGTTGTTGCCGTACCAGGATTTCATCAGGCTGACGTGGAACTTGCTGTAGTTCTGCCAATACGACAGTTGTCCCGGGCGCAACGGTTTTTGCGTCCGTTTGGTGATGTAGCCGTCGTAATCCTGCTCGCCGTCGCTGGCCAGGGTCAGGTAACCCGGCAGCGAGTTGGAGAGCAAGCCAAGGTCGGTCAGGCCCTGAATATTCGAGTGCCCGCGCAGGGCATTGACGCCGCCGCCCGGCATGCCGACGTTGCCCAGCAGCAGTTGGACCATCGCCGCGCTGCGGATGATTTGCGAACCAATCGAGTGTTGCGTCCAGCCCAGGGCGTAGAGAATCGTCATGGTCTTGCCCGGTGTCGAGCAGGTGGCGATTTCTTCCCAGATTTTCTTGATGGCGTCCACCGGCATGCCGCAGATCTGGCTGGCCAGGTCGATGTTGTAGCGGCTGTAATGGACTTTCATCAGTTGATAGACGCAGCGTGGGTGTTGCAACGTCGGGTCGACTTTGGCGAAACCGTCCTCGCCGATTTCATAGCCCCAGCCGGACTTGTCGGTGTAGCTGCGCTTGGCGGCGTCGTAGCCGCTGAAGATCCCGTCTTCGAAGCTGAATCCGGCTTTGACGATAAACGACACGTCCGTATAGGCGTTGACGTACTCGTGCTGGATCTTGTCTTCGGTCAGCAGGTAATTGATCAACCCGCCCATAAAGGCGATGTCGGTCCCCGTGCGGATTGGCGCGTAATAGTCGGCCACGGAGGCGGTCCGGGTGAATCGCGGATCGACCACGATCAACCGTGCCTTGTTGTGCGCCTTGGCTTCGGTCACCCATTTAAAGCCGCAAGGGTGCGCTTCTGCTGCGTTGCCGCCCATCACCAGGATCAGGTTCGCGTTGGCGATATCGGTCCAGGTATTGGTCATGGCACCACGGCCATACGTCGGGGCAAGACTTGCCACCGTCGGACCGTGTCAGACACGCGCCTGGTTATCGAACCCCAGCATGCCGAGACTGCGAATGACCTTCTGAGTCAGGTAGCCCGCTTCATTGGACGCCGCTGACGCTGCGAGAAATCCGGTGGTCAGCCAGCGGTTCACCGTTTGGCCCTGGGCGTTCTTCTCGATGAAGTTGGCGTCGCGGTCGGCCTTCATCAGGTCGGCCACGCGGTCCAGCGCTTCATCCCAGGAGATGCGCGTCCACTCGGTGCTGCCGGGCTTGCGCACCTGTGGGTACAGCAAGCGGCTGGGGCTGTGAATGAAGTCCAGCAGGCCCGCGCCTTTGGGGCACAAGGTGCCGCGGTTGACCGGGTGGTCGGCGTCGCCTTCGATGTGGATGATGCTTTGGGCGACGTTCTTGGCCTGGTCGCCCTGGCTGTACATGATCAAGCCGCAACCCACCGAGCAGTACGGGCAGGTGTTGCGGGTTTCATGGGTGTGGGCGAGTTTGAAATGACGCACTTGCTCGGCAAAGGCAGTCGCGGGGAGCATACCCAGCGCGCCGAGACTTGAGCCCGCAAGGCCGATACCGGCGACCTTGAAGAACTGACGACGGTTGAGGTCCATCGTGCACTCCTGATCAGATGAAGACCCGGTGCTTTGCCGGGTTTTTCTGGACAAACACAGTCGCGGCAAACCTCTGCCGACCTTTTCACTGTAGACAAAGACCATACGATCTGTGTGAAAACCGACCGTCGGCCGTTTGTCGATCCGATCTCATGGCTTGATACAAAACCCTGTGGGAGCTGGCTTGCCAGCGATGGCGTCGGCACATCCAACAATTATGGTGATTGATCTACTGCTATCGCTGGCAAGCCAGCTCCCACAGGTTTTGTGTGCTCCCACAGGGTCATGGGCTTAGAATGCCCGGCAGGACCAATCCCGCCTTCTATGAGACTGAGCATGACCTTCGACTTTGACCAGGTGTTCGACCGCCACGCGACCGGCAGTACCAAATGGAGCCGTTACCCGGCCGACGTGTTGCCAATGTGGGTGGCCGACATGGATTTTGCGGCGCCGCCGGTGATCATCCAGGCCCTGCAAAAACGCCTGGAACACCCGTTGCTTGGCTACAGCGTGCCTCAGGACAACCTGCGTGACGCCATCGTCGCCGACCTCTGGAACAAACTCGCCTGGCGGGTAAAGCCTTCAGAACTGGTGTTTCTGCCGGGTGTGGAGTCGGGCTTCAACATGGCGCTGAAAGCGCTGGTCCAGCCGCAACAGAACGTTGTAGTACAAACGCCGAACTACCCGCCGCTGCGTCATGCGCCGGGCAATTGGGGGCTGAACAAGGTTGAACTTGAGTTCGTCGCCCAGGCGGATGGTTCCTACGCCACACCGCTCGATGCGTTGCGCGAATCCCTGAACGGCGGCGGCGCGCTGCTGCTGAGCAACCCGCACAACCCGCTGGGCAAGGTCTTCCCTCGGGAAGAACTGCAAGCGGTGGCCGACATCTGCCTGGCGCAGGACGCCTGGATCATCTCCGACGAGATTCACGCCGAGTTGTGCTTTGACGGGCGTGTACATATTCCGACCGCATCGCTGAGCCCGGAGATCGCCAAGCGCACCATCACCCTGATGTCGGCGAGCAAGGCGTACAACATCGCCGGTCTGAAGACCTCGTTCATGATCATCCAGGATCCGGCGCTGCTGGCTCGGGTCAACCACGCGCGTTGCGGCATGGTCGACAGCGTCAACCCGCTGGGCCTGGAAGCCACCCGCGTGGCCTACAGCGAAGCCGGCCCGTGGCTGACCGAGATGCTGGCTTATGTGCAAGGCAACCGTGATTATCTGGTGGATGCCGTTCGCACGCGATTGCCAGGCGTGAGCATCAACGTGCCACAAGGCACTTACCTGGCATGGCTCGATTGCTCGGCGTTGGGGCTGGCCGATCCGCAGCAGTTCTTCCTTGAACAAGCCAAGGTCGGCTTGAGTGCTGGTCTGGATTTTGGTGATCAGAGCAAACAGTTCGTGCGCCTGAACTTCGGCTGCCCGCGGGCGTTACTCGAGGAAGGCATCACCCGCATGGAGCGCGCCCTGACCAACCGCATTAGCTGATATCAGCACTGAATCCCTGTGGGAGCTGGCAGGCTGGCTCCCCAGGTTTCTATTTAGTCTGAAAGACCATCGCAAATCCGATCGAACTCACGGCAAACGCACCGGGTCAACCACCCATACCAGCCATGAGACTCGGAGACCCGCGATGACCGATTACCCTAAACCGCCCTTCGCCAAACAGGCGCAATCCGTTCCCGGCTCGCAGAGCAAAATGCAGCCTTACCCCGATTGCGGCGAGCAAAGCTACGTCGGTTCCGGGCGCCTTGCCGGCAAAATCGCCATGATCACCGGCGCCGACAGCGGCATCGGTCGCGCTGTGGCGATTGCCTTCGCCCGTGAAGGCGCAGACGTCGCCGTGGCCTATCTCAATGAGCATGACGACGCCAAAGAGACCGCGCGCTGGGTCGAACAGGCGGGCCGCCAGTGCCTTCTGCTACCGGGCGATATTGCGCAAAAGGACCACTGCCAGGCGCTGGTGGACAAGACCGTGGAACGCTTCGGCCGGATCGACGTGCTGGTGAATAACGCGGCGTTCCAGATGACTCACGAAACGTTTGAAGAGATCCCCGATGACGAATGGCTGATGACCTTCGACGTCAACATCACCGCGATCTTCCGGTTGAGCCAGGCGGCGATCAAACACATGCGCGCGGGCTCGTCGATCATCAATACCAGTTCGATCAACTCGGACATGCCCAAACCCACACTGCTCGCCTATGCCACCACCAAAGGCGCGATTGCCAACTTCACCGGCGGCCTGGCGCAAATGCTCGGGCCCAGGGAGATTCGTGTGAACTGCGTGGCTCCGGGGCCCATCTGGACGCCGCTGATCGTCTCGACCATGCCCGACGAAGAAGTGCAGAACTTTGGTGGCAGCACGCCGTTGGGCCGCCCCGGTCAGCCTGTCGAAGTGGCGCCGATCTACGTCCTCCTCGCTTCCGACGAAGCGAGCTACATCACCGGTCAGCGCTACGGCGTCACCGGCGGCAAACCGATGCTCTAACGCACGCGTTTATACAGTCATGCAGGAGCTGACGCAGGCTGCGATCTTTTGATCTGTTTTTAAAAGATCTAAATCAAAAGATCGCAGCCTGCAGCGCCTGCACAGGTATCAGGGACAGGGCGATTGCCGTCAGTTGTCATACCAGGAGGCGGCAAATCATGAGTTTCATTGTGTGGTTGGCAGTGTTGGGCGCGGTGCTGCTGACGCTGGCGCTGACCTCGTCGTACCTGCGCTGGATGCCGGTGACCACCTCGGCAGTGTGCCTGGTGCTGGGGATCGCCATCGGCCCGGCGGGCCTGGATTTGCTCAAGCTCGACATCAAGGACGCCGCAAACTGGATGGAGCACCTGACGGAAGTCGCGGTGCTCTTTTCGCTGTTTGTCTGCGGACTCAAGTTGCGTCTGCCGCTCAGGGATCGCAAATGGCGCGTCGCATTCGGGCTGGCGGGGCCGGTGATGGTGCTGACCATCGCCGGTGTTTGCCTGTTGCTGCATTACGGCTTGGGCCTGGCGTGGGGCCCGTCGATGCTGATCGGCGCGATTCTGGCACCGACCGACCCGGTATTGGCGTCGCTGGTGCAGGTTAACGATGCCAAGGATTACGACTCGGTGCGTTTCGGGCTTTCGGGTGAGGCCGGCCTGAACGACGGCGTCGCGTTTCCTTTCGTCATCCTCGGCTTGTTAGTGTTGCAACAGTCCGGTGACTCCAACACCTGGCTCACTGACTGGGCCCTGAAAAGCCTGTTGTGGGCGGTGCCTGCCGGGTTGCTGATCGGTTACTGGATGGGCCACGGCATCGGTCGGGCGACCTTGTCGATGCGCATCCGCAATGCCGACAGCACCTTTTCCCCCAATGATTACTTGACCCTGGCGCTGATCGCGCTGGCCTATGTGGCGGCCGAGTCGATTCACGGCTACGGTTTTCTATCCGTGTTCGCCGCAGGTTTGGGATTGCGCCAGGCCGAGGTCAAGTCTACCGGCGACACCCAGACCCCGGCCGAGCAACTGGTGCAACCGGTGGTCGGTCATCAGAACGTCGAGCCCGAGGCCGCCGTGCATGGCGATCTAGAAAACCTGGAAGACTCTCAGGTCGCCGCCGGCATCATGATGGGCGACATGCTGGCCTTTGGCAGTCTGGTGGAACGGGCCATGGAGGTGTTTCTGGTGACCTTGCTCGGGGTGGTACTGGTGCCGCACTGGGACTGGCGAGCGCTATGGGTGGGCGGCGTGTTGTTCTGCCTGATACGCCCGGCCTGCGTTGCCCTTATGCCGTGGGGTGGATTGCTGGAGGGTCGCCAACGCCTGTTGATTGGCTGGTTCGGCATTCGAGGGATCGGCAGCCTGTTCTATTTGTTCTACGCCCTGAACCAGGGCCTGTCCGGGTCGTTGGCCGCGGTCTGCACCAACCTGACGTTGTCTGTTGTGGCGCTGAGCATTTTGCTGCATGGCATCAGCACTCAACCCATCCTGGCCCGCTACGAACAACGGCAAAACCAAAAAAACTGATCCGTATTGATGTCTTCGCGGCAGAAATCATCGAATTATTTTCTGTAAAAAAATGGATCCTCGCTTGATCACTGCCGGTCACAAGCATAACCCCTCGCCGAACATGTCAGGCGGGGCCCGGCAGGTTCGGTTCCCCTGCGGCGCGAAGCTTATGAAATGGAACCCTGAAAATTAAGGTTACAGTCATGAAAGAATGCTCGACTCCTGCGCAAATCAAGGCTTGCAGAGCGTTGGCTCTGGAGCGCAATCGCCAATTGTTTGATAACGCCCATACCCTGAATCGAGCGGCCAACGAGTTGCTGGACGCGCAGAATCTGGATATCGAACAGTTCGAGCGTTATCGAGCGCTGCGCAAGAAAGCCGACTCGATGTTTGAGGACGCCATCGACCATCTGTACGTGCTCAACGAAGATTTTCCGCCGATCCCGATGTCTTCGCACAATTCGCAGGCGTTACGCCGAGAATTCGAAACCGTTGCATGAGTGGTCTGAGCAACAACCCTTGCTGTCCGGTCAGGATGGCACTGTAAATGTGGCGAAGGAGCCTGCTCCTTCGCCACATTTATTTGCGGATCAGGCCCCGGGATTGGTGACCTGAATGTAAAACGCATAGCTGCCCAACAAAACCCAGAACGTCGCAAAAATCCACGGCGTGCGCACCGAAAACAATAGCGACTTGCGATAGCCCTTGTGACTGGATTCCGTTTCACAGAACAGCGGCGATTCATCGTAGGCCAAGCCAATCAGCGGTTCGCTGCGCAGCAATTGGCTTTGCTTGAAGTGCCAGTGATCGATGATGTCGTACGCCGCACGAATGCCCGGCCAGGCATTGAGTGAGCTGAGCAACCCCAACAGCGCCAGAAACGGCGGCACCACCAGGGTGAACAGCTTGCCCCACTCGGGGTTGAGATTGGACATGCTCGATGCGAAGGCAATCACCAGGAACGATTGCGCGGCCAGATACGCATCGGTGCGGTTGGCCACGATGCTGGTTTCGTACTGGATTTCCCGGCGATAGAAATCCAGGCGTTCCTTGGGCGAACCGAACATCTTGGCGTTGTGTTCGGTCAGGGTTTCTTCAGCGTTCGGCTGGGTCAGTATGCGAGACAAGAGGCGCACGCTCCGGAGTGGGAAAACCTTTAGAAGTCGTCCCTTCCAGACAAGTTCAGCCTGATTCACTGAGTGTCATTTCATCGATTGGGCAATGATTTCCACCAGATTGAGTTGGGTAAACGGCTTGGAAAGACGCGGAAGTTCCAGCAAAAAGCCTTCCAGGCGCTCGGCATAACCGGTGGCGAGGATGATCGGCAAGTCTGGCTTGAGCAGACGAATTGCGTGCGCCAGTTGCGCACCGTTCATTCGCGGCATGGCCATGTCGGTGATGACCAGATCAATCGCTTGACCGCTGTCGAATGCTTCCAGCGCCTGAGCGCCGGATGCCGCGCTGATCACCCGGTGGCCCAGGTCTTCAAGCAGCAGGCTGGTGCTGGTCAGCACCAGGCTATCGTCATCCACCACTAGCACGCTCAGTCCGGGCACCGGAAGCATGGCTTGCACTACAGGCGTCAACCTGGGCACCGCGCCGGCCGTGGCGACAGGTAACCAGAGTTCAGCGCAGGTGCCCTGGTCCTTCTGGCTCTTGAGGATGAATCGCCCACCCAATTGCTCGATAAAGCCGTGAACCATCGACAACCCCAGGCCTGTGCCCTTGCCGACACCTTTTGTGGTGAAAAACGGATCTTTGGCCGACGACAGCGTAGCGGCATCCATGCCTTCGCCGGTATCGATCACACTCAGGCAAATGTAACGACCTGCCGCCAGTACCGAGTGGGCCTGTTCGAACACGACTTGCGGCTCCGCGCTGATGACCACACGGCCGCCATTGGGCATGGCGTCACGGGCATTGGTCGCCAGGTTCAACACTGCCAACTCAAGTTGATTCACGTCGGCCTCGGCGGGTTCGAGGTCTGGCGCAAAGTTGGTTTCGATTTTCACCGAGGGCCCCAGGGAGCTGCGCAACAGCCCGGTGATCCCTTGCACCAGGGCCGGGATCTCGACGGATTCGGTCTTGAGTTCCTGACGCCGGGCAAAGGCCAGCATGCGCTGGGTCAGGGAAACGCCGCGCATGGCGCCTTGGGTGGCGTTGTCCAGCAAACGAACGATTTTCGGATCGTCCCCCATACGTTTACGGACGATTTCCAGGTTTCCGAGAATCACCGTCAACAGGTTATTGAAGTCGTGGGCAATCCCGCCGCTGAGTTGGCCGATGGCCTGCATCTTCTGCGCCTGGAACAACGCTTCGCGGGTTTGCTCAAGGGCCTGTTGGGCCTTTGTCACTTCGGTGATATCACGAGTGATCTTGGCGAAACCGAGCAATATCCCGGTTTCCCCACGAATGGCATCCACCACCACATGGGCGAGAAAACGTGTGCCGTCCTTGCGCATGCGCCAGCTCTTGTTTTCGAACCGGCCCTCGCGAGTGGCAGTCTCCAATGCTCGCTGAGGTTCGCCGAGCTCACGGTCCTCAGGGGTGTAGAACATCGAAAAATGCTGGCCGATGACTTCTTCGGGCCGGTAACCCTTGATGCGCTGGGCACCGAGGTTCCAGTTGGTCAAGCGCCCGTGCGGGTCGAGCATATAGATGGCGTAGTCGGTGACGCTTTGGACCAGCAAGCGAAATTGCTGCTCGCTTTGCTTGAGGGTTTCTTCGGCCATTTTGCGGTCGGTCAGGTCCCGGGTGATCTTGGCAAAACCCAGCAACGTGCCTGACGGGTCGAGAATCGGGTCAATCACCACGTGGGACCAGAAGCGCGTGCCATCCTTGCGAACCCGCCAGCCTTCACCCTCGAAACGACCTTCGGCAATGGCCGTATCCAGCGCTCGCTGGGGCTTGCCGGCAAGGCGATCCTCTTCGGTATAGAAACGCGAGAAATGCTGGCCGAGTATTTCTGCTTCTTCATACCCTTTGAAGCGTCGGGCGCCGGAATTCCAACTGGTGATAATGCCATCGGGGTCGATCATGTAGATCGCATAGTCCACCACCGCATCGATCAACAGCCTGAAGCGCATCTCTTCTATGGCGGCGCTCTTGTTGTTTTTGCTCATCGGGTACGACTCACGGCACATTGGGTATTAATGGAAGTATGCGGCAAACCAATGAATTGGAAAGCTCAACGTTGCGCGTATCTGAAGATACGCGAATAGAGCGCGTCGTAGACGTAGTCCGGGAGCTGCTCGGCATACTGACTGCATTGCAGCAGCATCAAATGGCATTCCTTGATGAGCTCGTGGTGCTCGCTCGGCCCTGTGATCGAGCGGCCGCTGATGAGTTCGTACGCGGCGTAGTTATAAGCGGGCAGCCCTGCAGTGGACGTGATGGTCAGTTTCCCCGTTTCATCCTTGGCATAAAGGCTGTGCGCCCGCTGCGCTCGCTCCTTCAGTGCCCCCATGCCGCGCTCGTACAAAAAGATCTGTGAGCCGTCAGATTGGCGGGCAGCTGCCTCAAGGGCAAAAACCACCGCGTGAGCGGTTGCCAGGCTTGATTTGATGACGGACGGCCGGACAAAACGCTCAGGCTCTTGTTTTTCCAGACTCTTGAAGGCGCGCTTGAACCCGGACATGAATGCAAACGGCTGACTGCACGCAACGATGTGTACTTCGAACTGGTACCCAGCGTTGACTGCCGTTGCCGCCAGCGTCGCAAAATCGATGGAGTCGAAAGCGCACTCCATGATGATGTTGAGCTTCTGCATGAAAGCCTTTTCGAAGATTTTGCCGCCTAGCTCGCGAATAAACGTTTCGGTGTGCTCATAAGCGTGAAGTACCCCTAGCTTGAGCATGTCTTGATACTGCGGGTGCTTTTTGCGGTACTCCGGCAGGTAGAGACGTACGTAGTTGCTGTATTTGCCGGTGGGTAACAAGGTCTTTTCGAGCAGCCAGGTCTTGCCCGAACTCTGCACGCCGGCGGTGATCAGCAATTTTGGACGGGCCTCGGCGGTCGCCGCTGCAAATAGCGTGGCGCTGATTTCAGTAAATGCAGCGGTGAGTTGCTCTGGGGTATGGCTGTAGGTGGCAGGGATAGTCATGCGGTCGATGTCCTTATCGATAATGAGGTCCGCGTGGTGCGGTCTTATCAATAAAGTCGGCTTTGGCCGATCTCGCAAACGGCCTATCGATACGAGATATGTCACTGCTTTTAAAGGAAATATTTCCTACAAGACTCTCGGAAACGCCCTCTTCAAAGAGTCCTCAAAGACCTACGCCTGAATGCTCCAAGGTCCACCACTTGGGCAATAGCTGCCTGATCCGGCTTTCGGCAAACCGGTCATCGATGAGCATCACCATGCCGCGATCTTCGCGGGTACGGATCACCCGCCCCGCCGCCTGCACGACTTTCTGTATGCCTGGATAAAGGTAGGTGTAGTCGTAACCCGCGCCGAAAATCGCCGCCATGCGCCGCTTCAACTGCTCGTTGACCGGGTTGAGCTGCGCCAGGCCAAGGGTGGCGATGAACGCGCCGATCAACCGTGCACCCGGCAGGTCGATGCCTTCACCGAATGCGCCACCGAGTACGGCGAAACCGACGCCTTGACTGTCAGCGGTGAACTGGTCAAGAAACGCCTGTCGCTGCTGTTCGGCCATGCCCCGCGATTGCTGCCACAGGGTGATGTGCGGATGTTGCTCGGCAAGCAATTGCGCGACTTGTTGCAGGTAATCGAAGCTGCTGAAGAACGCCAGATAGTTGCCCGGGCGCTCGCTGAACTGTTTGGCGATCAGCTCGACGATGGGCAGCAGCGACGCCTGACGATGGTTGAAGCGCGTCGAGATGCGGCTGACGATGTGCACCTGCAACTGCGCGGCGCTGAACGGCGATTCGACGTCGACCCAGACTGTGTCGGCCGGCGTGCCGAGCAGATCGGCGTAGTAGTTGCGCGGGCTCAACGTCGCGGAAAACAGCACGCTGCTGCGCGCCGCTTTCAGGCGTGGCCCGATGAACGCTGCCGGCACCACGTTGCGCAGGCACAACTGCGACAGTGGACGTTTGCGGTCGAGGTCACGCTTGCTGATGTCGAACAGGTAATGCTCGTCGAACAACTCGGCGACTCGGCCAAACTGCAACAAGTCGAAATAGAAGTTCTGCAACCCGCTATCAAGGCCCTGCGGGTGGTCGTTGAGGTAATCGCCGATGGCGGCACAACACAGGGATATCGCTTGCAGCAGTTTTTCCGGGGCCTTGTCGTATGCCTGATACGCCGCCAGTTGTGGCGCATGCAGCGCGTTCCACTCCCGATTAAGCCGTTGCAGAGACTTTTTCAGTGCTTCGGGCGCGGTTTTACGCACATTGCCGAGCGTGAATTGATCGAGGCTGGCGCTGTACATCTGCCGGCCACGCTCCACCAGGTTGTGGGCCTCGTCCACCAGCACCGCGACCCGCCAGTTGTTGGCCTGGGACAAGCCAAACAACAAGGCGCTGAAGTCGAAGTAGTAGTTGTAGTCGGCGACCACCACGTCCGCCCAGCGGGCCATTTCCTGACTGAGGTAATAGGGACAAACGTTGTGTTCCAGTGCGACTTCACGCAAGGCGCTCTGGTTCAACAGGCTCAACTGACTGGCGGCCTGACGCGCGGCGGGCAATCGGTCGTAGAAGCCCTGGGCCAACGGACAGGATTCGCCGTGGCAGGCCTTGTCCGGGTGTTCGCAAGCCTTGTCCCGGGCGATCATCTCCAGAATGCGCAATGGTGGCGCGTCGGCGCTGTCGAGGATCACCTGTGCCGCGTCCAGCGCCAGTTTGCGCCCCGGGGTTTTCGCCGTGAGGAAGAACACCTTGTCCAGTTGCTGCGGCGCCAGAGCCTTGAGCATCGGGAACAATGTGCCGACGGTCTTGCCGATTCCGGTAGGTGCCTGTGCCATCAGGCAACGGCCGGTGCTGACGGCTTTGAACACCGACTCGGCCAGATGCCGTTGCCCCGGACGAAACCCGGCATGGGGAAAAGCCAAACCCTGCGCCGCTAGATTACGGGCTTCGCGATGGGCCATTTCCTGCTCGGCCCAGTACAGGAACAACCGACAATGATGCTCAAAGAACGCCTCCAGTTCGGCAGCACTGAAGGCCTCGACCAGGCAGATTTCCTTTTCGCTGACGATGTCAAAGTACACCAGCGCCAGGTTGACCTGCGCCAGTTGCAGCTTCTGGCACATCAGCCAGCCGTAGATCTTGGCCTGAGCCCAATGCAACTGCCGATGATTGGCCGGTTGTTTGCTCAGATCGCCGCGATAGGTTTTGACTTCTTCCAGGCAGTTTTTCCCCGGATCGTAGCCGTCCGCCCTGCCCTTTACCTTCAACGTTTGATACGAACCTTCCAGCGCCACTTCGCTCTGGTAAGCGTCGTTGCGCCGGGACGCGACCGTGCGATGGCCGACGATGCCTTCCAGCGCGGTCGGTGATGGCGTGAAGCGCAAGTCGAGATCACCGACCTTGGCGGTGAACTCACACAGCGCCCGCACCGCAATGCTGTAGCTCAAGCGCTCTGCTCCGTCCATTGCACGTAGCAGACGGCAATCGGCATCTGGTGTTCGTGGCAGAACTCGATCCAGCGCAGTTGATTGTCTTGCAGGCGATCGCCGGGGCCTTTGACTTCGATCATGCGGTAGGTCTTGTCCTGCGGCCAGAACTGGATCAGGTCCGGCATGCCGGCGCGGTTGGCCTTGATGTCCAGTAGCAAGCGGTCGAACCAGAGCTTGAGGTGTTCGGCCGGCAGGCAGTCCAGCGCCTGATCGAGTAACTCCTCGGTCAGCGCGCCCCAGAACACGAACGGCGACTGCACGCCCCACTTGGCCACGTAACGCTCGCGAATCGTCTGACGGTAACGCCCGTCGTCCAGTTCGGCGAGGCAGGCCTGGAACAGTTCGGCCCGGCGACCGTGAAAGTCTTCATTGAGCAAATCCACCGGCCCGCGCTGGAACGGGTGGAAAAACGCCCCCGGCAACGGCGCGAAAATCGCCGGCCAGCACAGCAAGCCGAACAACGAATTGATCAGGCTGTTCTCGACGTAATGCACCGGCGCTGATTCTTCGGCCAAGTGCGCCTGCACGTAGTACTCCACCGACAACGCCAGATCAGTTCGCAGCAGTTGCAGATCCAGGCGCTGCATGGCCCGAGGGGCTGCGCGTTTCATCGGCGGCCCGCCCAGTTTGCGCCGCAGCCTTGGCAACACCCGCAGCAATTGCTGCTGTTCGGCGGCGCTTTCCGGTGCTTGCTCTGCTAAGGCTGCCAGGTCCAGGGCCAACGAATACTCACCGCAACGCTCCAGCACCCGAATCAGCCGAAGGCGCGAGCCGGGATAAGCGCATTCACGGTAGATGGTCAGGGCATTGGCGAAATCGGCCACGCGTTCGCAATGCTGGCCAATCTGGAACAACAACTTGCCCCGGCGACGTTGCAACCAGGGATTACTCAGTGCCAAGGCGTTGATCTGCTCGACGACGACGGCGACGTCTTCACCGACCTCGAACCGAAGCTGACAGTCGTGCAGGAACACGCAGGCGTCCACGTCTTCCCGGCAACGCAAGCCGCGGGATTCGGCGCAAAACTCGACTTTTTCATAGGTAAAGATACCGAGGTCCGCCAACACGAACTCCGACCAATCCTGGTAAAGATTGCCGAAGAACATCAAACGCAACCGATCACACAGCCCCATGATGGTCAGGCTGAACAGACGCTCGGCAAGCAACGGCGCCCAGTCACGCAGGCTGCGCGGTTCGTTGAACTGCTCGGCCAACAGCGGCAACCAGCCATCCTTGCGGCCCTTGGGCTGTTCGATGAAAGCACCGAAAGCCTGGAGGATTTCGCCCTTGAGCAGCACATCGAACACTTCTGCCATGCTCAGCGCCGCGTGCTCATCGAGCCAGGTGTGTTGCAACAACGGTTGCGCGGCTTGGGCGATGTCACCGATCTCGACGTAATGCAGCTTACCGGCCCGGAAATGCAGGCCCTTGCGCATTACCATCCGCACCAGCAATGCCCGAGACTCACGGGGCAAGCGGTTAAATTCACGAATGAAGCGTTGTTCCTCGACACTCAATACATCGGCATAGCGATGTTCAAGCCAATCAAGCACTTGCATGAAGTTATTCAAGTAATAGAACGGATCGTCGAGCGGGTTTGCAATCACAGGAAATAAGGGCCATGGCAAGCGAATACTGGTTATGCGTACAGATACCAGCTACGCCCTGTCCGGGCAAACGGAAAAGGATCAATGGCATTTTTTAACCGGCACATCGAACTTTTTCCGGCGCAATGGCACCAACCGCGTTAGAACACCGACATTGTGCGGTATCAAATCATGAGGAGTCAGAGGTATGTATGAACATCAAGACCCTGGGCCTGCCCCTGGCAGTCGCTGCTTTCCTGGCCCTGGCCGGTTGCGCGACGCCAACAGTGGTGACCCTGCAGAACGGCACCCAGTATTTGACCAAGGACATGCCGAAAACCAAGACCAAGGACGGCTTCTATGAATTCGAAGATATTTCCGGGGCGAAAGTGAAGGTCCGCGCCGACGAAGTCGCCACCGTACGCAAAGAAGACTGACAAGCCCCCTGTAGGAGCTGCCGCAGGCTGCGATCTTTATATTTTGATCTGTAAAAACCAGATCAAAAGATCGCAGCCTGCGGCAGCTCCTACATTGGCATCATTACTCGAAGTTCGGCATGCCGGGCAGGCTGTTGTCGCACGGCATGTAGGTTCCGCCGCGCCGGGCCACTTCCCCCTGCAAACGCTGGCAACGCTCCAGATCCTGCTGGGCCATGCGGTCGATGCTCAGATTGCCGGTGGTTTGTGGCTGCTTGCCGTCACCCAGGCGCAGGGTCACGAACGGCTGTTCGGGCTGGATCTGAAAGCGGCTTTTCTCTTCGGCAGGTTCGCTCACGTCGGTTTTTGCCGGCGCCGGCAACTGATCGGTGCTAATACCGTAACGGCTCAGAATCGAGCTTTGAGGCAGGTCGGCCCAGGCATTGGCCGAACACAGCACCAAACCCATAAACCCGACATACCCCTTGAAACCTTTCACGTTTGAATCTCCTGTAATCAATGGTGGCTAGCGGTAGAACGTGTGGGCACGTGCTCGCTTTAGGCCGCATTTCCTGTTTTTGCAGGGCTTTGAGTCAGGGAGTGGCTGTTAAGTCACTTTTGACACTGATTGTGGCGAGGGAGCAAGCGCCCTCGCCACAAGGTTGTGTGTAACGACCTTGTTATCAGGCGATGACGATGCCGTCGGCGTTCAGGCTACCGAGCGAAACCCCCACCAACGTCACCGAATCACCACCAAACGTCAGCACCGTGTCATGCCCGACCGCCGTGGCATGCGCCCGGAAGTCATCGTTCGGCGCCACTCCCGCAACACCCATAAACACCAGTTTGTCGCTGGCCTGATAACCAACCACCTTGTCCTGGCCAAACGCACCACTGAACAGGAAGGTATTGATCCCGCCGCCCGACTCCATCAGGTCATTGCCCGCGCCGCCGACAAACACGTCGTTGCCCTTGCCACCGATCAAATGGTCGTTGCCGTCCAGGCCAAACAGCCAATCACCGCCGGCGTGTGCGGTCAGCGTATCGGCACCCGCCCCACCCTTCACGCTCGAGGCGTACTGAGTGAAGTTGTTGCCGACCTTCAGGCCATCTGCCGTGACGCTGTGGGTCACGTCATCTTTGAACACGCCCCACAGGAATCCCGGTTCCTTGGTGATGATGCTGCCGATGTCGCGGGTGATGCTGATGCCGCCATTGGCATCACGCACGTAGAGGTTGCCGGCGCCATCGTTGGCGAAATCGAAGCTCTTCACCGACTGCTGCAAGTCCAGCACGTTATTGCCCTTGCCGCCGAGCAGGATGTTGTAGCCGCCACCATCGCGGAAGGTGTCGTTGCCATCCCGGCCTTCAAGGTAGTCGTTACCCTTGCCACCCTGGATCAGGTCGTCGCCGTCGCTGCCGATGATGAAGGTGCTGCCCTTGTGGGTTTCAGCGTTGCGGTTCAGATCCTGGACCCAAGTGTTAGCCCGCGCCGGGTCCGACAGGTTGGCGACGATGATGGTCGAGTCTTTGCTGGTCAGGTCGTAGAACTTCGACTCGATCACCCGGTTCATGCCATCGCCATAAGCGGTCGGCAAGTGCGAAATCCAGGTCGGGACGTTGAGGATGGAAAACGGCAGCACGTTCCACGCCGTCGAGGCGTAGTGATCGTTGAAGCTGACGATGTTGTCCGTCGCCGAATCCTTGGGAGCATCGTGCACGCCGACAGACGCCAGGTTGAACGTCGAGCCGTCGAGCGCGCGGAACACCGGGTCGTTTTCGTAGCCAACGTTAAGCACTTTATCGGTGCTGCTTTGGGTCGGCGACGCGTAGGCGATGTAGTTCGAGTCCTTGAAGAAACCGCCCCACTTGTCAGTGCTCAGGTCCGCCGCGCTGTTGACCGCCAACCCGCCCAGGCTGTGGCCGCTGAACAGCACGTCCTTGCCCGACAGCCCATTGGCACTGGCAAACGCGGCGACGTTGCCGAGCAGTTTGCCAAAGGCTTCACCGACGTAATTCTTCGCGTAATCCTTGGGACCCAGCGCGGCCAGCAGGTCGTTGATGATGTCGCCAATGGAGTCGCTGATCTGGATTTCCCGCGGGCCGCTGGTGCCGCGAAAGGCAATGCCCATTTCGGTGAGATGACCCTGGGCGTCGTACTTGCCGAGGATCTCGACCTGAGCGCTGGTGAACCCGGCCTTCTCGCCATAGAAGGTTCCCAGTGCATCGGTCTTGCCGTCATAGCCCAATTGCGAGGCGGTGATCGGCGTCCAACCGGCCTTTTGCACGGCAGCCAGAGCGAGTTTTTCCGAATCGGGGTTCCATGGAACGCCCGGGATGACGCCCTGGGAGTCAGTGCCACCGATCAGCGCGGTGACCAGCGTCGCCGGCAAACCGAGGCCGAAGCCGTTGTGCTGATAACCGGCGGCAAAGCCGTTATCGAGGTTGTGATAGGAATACAGCGTGATGGCCATGGCGTCGCTGAACAACACCTTGGAATCGGCTGTGCCGAAGTTCTTGTAGTCATACACACCCATAGATATTGCCTCTCTCTTTGCTGGAATCGTCAGAGATAGCTCACAACCAGGACGCCTCACTGACGAGGCGCCCCGGAGCATTTAGTGCATGCAGCTTTTCTTACGCGAAGGTGATGCCTGAAGCCGACAGGTTATCCAGCCCGACCCCGACAAGGGTCACGGCAAAATCGCCAACCTTGAGCACCGTGTCATGGCCGGACTGGGTTGCATGTTGCTTGTAGTCGTAGCCCTGCCCTGCGCCCTGGACGCCCATGAACACCAGTTTGTCGCTGCCCTGGTAGCCATTGATCGCGTCAAAACCGAAGGCTCCGCTGAACAGGAACGTGTTGTTGCCGCCCGCGGCATGCATCACGTCATTGCCCGTGCCACCGACGAAGGTGACGTGACTCTTGTCGCTGCGCAGCAGGTCGTCGCCGGCGTTGCCGAACAACCAGTCGCCGTCGACAGTGGCGGCCAGCGTATTGCCGTAGGCATCGCCATTGAGCGAGTGGTTGTAGTGGGTCAGTTCGCTGCCGTTGAGCAAGCCGTTGGCGCTGACGGTGTAGGTGATCTCCTTGCTGGTCATGCCCCACCAGCCACTCGACTCCTTGCTCACCAGCGCCCCGATGTCGCGGGTCAGGCTGATGCCGCCGTAGGCATCGCGCACGTACAACGTGCCGTCACCATCGTTGGCAAAGCTGAAGTTCTGCAGCGGCTTTTGCAGCTCGAAGGTGTTGCTGCCCTTGCCGCCCAGCAGGATGTTGTAGCCACCGTCATCGCGGAATCGGTCGTTACCGTCCCGGCCCTCGATGAAGTCATTGCCGGCGCCGCCCTTGAGCAAGTCATTGCTGTCGGTGCCGATGATGAACGTGCTACCGGTGTGTGGCTCGCCGCTGCGGCCCAGGTCCTCGACCCAGGTGCTGCTGCGGGACGACTCCGTCAGGTTGGACACGATCAGCGTCGAATCCTTGGTCGTGAGGTCGTAGAAGCGCGAGTCGATCACCCGGTTCAAGCCGTCGGCATACCCCAACGAGCCATGGGCCGACCAGTTCAGCGGATTGATGATGCTGAACGGCACCAGGTTCTGTGAGGTCGACGCGTAGTTATCGTTGAAGTTGACGATGTTGTTGGTCGCTGACTCCTGATGGCCGTCGTGCTTGCCCATTGAGCCGCTGCTGAACGTGGTGCCGTCCAGCGCGCGAAACACCGGATCATTCTCGTAGCCGATGTTCAGCACGTTGTTGCCGGTGGCGCTTTGGGTCGGCGAGGCGAAGGCCACGTAGTTGGCGTCCTTGAAGAAACCACCCCAATTGCTGCCACTCAGTTCCGCGACGCTGTTGACGCCCAGACCGCCGAGGCTGTGGCCGCTGAACAGCACGTCCTTGGCGCTCAGGCCGTGGGCAATGGCGAACGCGGCGACGTCCTTGAGCAAGGTATCGAAGGCGCTTTTGGCGTAGTTCTTCGCGTAATCCACCGGTCCGACAGCCGCCAGCAGATTGTTTTTCATGTCGCCAAAGGTGTCGCTGTAGCCCAGGCCACCGGTGCCGCGAAAGGCCACACCGAGGCCGATCAGCTTGCCGGCGGCGTCGTACTTGCCGAGCACTTCAGATTCGGCGCTGGTGAAACCCTCTTTCTCGCCATAGAAGGTGCCTTGAGCACTGGCCTTGCCTTTGTATCCCAGTGCCGTCGCGCCAATCGGCGCCCAACCGGTGGCCGGCAACGGCTGGCCGGTTGGCGTGTAGGCATACAGCGTCAATGCGATGGCATCGCTGTACAACTCTTTGCCGGCCGCACTGCCGGCATTTTTGTAATCAAACAGTCCCATTCTTTTGCTTCCTTAGCGTCAAATCAGAACTGCCAGTCCAGGGTCAGGCCCACGCCGTGGTCCTTCTCGTTGGAACCGATCAGTCCGTTGTAATCCAGGTTCACGCGGGTTGCCTGGTTCAAGGCCAACCCGGCGCGCAGCCCGACGACCGCGGCGTCGCGGTCCAGGGATACGCTCTGCACGCTGAATGCGGTGTTGCCGTTGGCGAAGGCCAAGTGGTCTTCGGAACGGGTGCTGCTCAGGTTGTGCTGCCAGCCGAGGCTGCCAGACAGTTCCAGTTTTTTCTGGTCAGACAGCGCAATCGATTTGCCGGCCCGCAGACCGAGGGTCGACAGCACCGCGTCGCGGTTGTCTTCACCGCCCTTGAGCGCCGCGGCATCACCGTTCTCGGTGAAGCCGTCGCTGTTCAAGTGCACGTAGGCCAGGTTGGCGAACGGTTCCAGTGCCAGCGGTTGCAGGTCCAGTTTGTAAGCAGCCTCGGCGAACAGTTGAGCCGTGGTCGCATCGCGTTTGGTTTTCTGCTTGCCGCTGACGTCGCCCAATTGCAGTTCACGTTTCACATCAATCCGATGCCAGCTGTAAGCACCACCGACGCTCAAGCGCAGGGCATCGATTTCATGCCCCAGGTACGCACCCAAGTGGTAGCTGTCGACCGATGCCGACGAATGCGTGCCATCGCCCATGCTCAACGAGCTGTCGCTATAACCAGTAACGAAACCGAGGCGGGTTTCTTCAGCAATCAAACCATCACCACCGACCAGCAAGCCGCCGATGGAGCTGTTGGAGCTGGCGTTGTCATTGCCGCCATCGCTCTTGCCCCAGGCGCCAAGGGCCTTGACCCAGAGGTTGCTTTTGTCATCGGTCGGCGCGCCGGCGTTGAACAGATCCCGTTCACGCAGACGCTCGCTGACGGCATCACGCAGGTAGCGGCTGTCGTTGATCAGCATCGTGCCGATGGCCGGATGAATCTCGCCGGACAGTTGCTGGAACGCTTGCTGGGCCACCGCTGCAGTCGGCGACAACAGCAGGGTTTCGTACAGCGCATTGCCCGCGCCCAGACGCTCTGCGGCTGCACCGACGGCACGCTGATTCGGCGTCAGGCCAACGCTGGCAAACGAGGCGCCATTACGCCCGACGTCCAGTTGCACACCACTCGCTGAATACGCCAGGGTGCCGCCGAGGAACGCATAGTCGGGCAATACCGCACCGAATTGCCCTTGTATGCCGCCGGCCGCTTGCAGGATGTTGTACTGATGGCCGAGCAAGCTTTGGGTCTGGGCGGTGGTCAGTAATGTCGGACTGTTTTCCAGGGACAGGCTGACCGTAGCGCCATCGATCACTGCTTTGCCGCTTGCGACGATCTGGTCGCTGCTGGTCGGTGACAGTTCCACGGCGTAGGTCGAGCCTGGTTCGAAGACGACGTCGCCCGTCACGTGCAAGGTGCCGATGGAGTTGCCCGGCGCCACGGTGCCGCCGCTTTTCGCGGTCAATGCACCGATGCTGCCGTTGCCGCCGAGGATGCCGCTGTCATTGACGGTGACCGCGGACATCAGTGAACCATTGATCGCCAAGCGGCCCTGGTTGACCAGCGTCGGACCGGCGTAGGTGTTGGCGCCGGTCATCACCAGGGTGCCGATGCCCTGTTTGGTCAGGCCGCCATGGCCGGAAATGTCGTTGCTCCAGGTGTCGAGCCCGCAGTGCACGTCGTTACAGACACGCTCGGTGGGTTTGCCGGCGTCGACGATCGCGCCGATGCCTGGCAGGTCCGCGACAAACTGGCTGGAGCCGTAGGCACCTGCGATGCGGAACTCTTCGGGAATGTCCTTCTCGGTGACGAACATCGCCGGGCCATTGACGCCCTTGCTCAGGTTGATCATGCCCCAGCCGTACAACGCGTCGATGCCTGGGGCGCCGAGGTCGGTGGCGGTGGTGCGCAACACGCTGGCGACCTGCGCGCCGGTCATGTAGGGGAAGCGTTCCATCAACACCGCCATGGAACCGGCCACGTGCGGCGCGGCCATCGAGGTGCCGTTGTAGTTGGCGTAGCCGGTGGTCAGGTTCTCGGCGTTGGTGCCGCTGATGATCGAGCTGTAGATCTTGGTGCCCGGTGCCGATACGCAAAAACTGGCGGTGTAGCCGCAGCGCGACGAGAACGTGCTGATGTTATAGGGGTTGGCGCTGGTCAGGTCCGGGTTCTGTTGCAGCGCGGCGACGGTGACCCAGTTCGGCGCGATGTCCGGCACAAAGTAACCCAGGCCGGCAATGGCATCGGGGTTGTTGAGGTTGTGGTCGTTGCCAGCGGCGAAGATCGTCACGATGCCGCTGCGGGCTGCGGCAATCGCGCCGTCATAGGCACCACCCGGTTTGGTCCCGAGCAACGGCCGGATCTCGTTGAACTGCAACTGGGCGTCTTGCACGGTGAAGTGCGGATGCGCCGGGTCGCTCCCGCCGAGGTCGAAGCGATCGGTGATGCCGATGCCCCAGCTATTGTTGATGACGCGTGCGCCACTGGCGATCAGGGCATCCCAACCGGCCTTGTAAACCGCGCCGTCGTTGCCGCGAATGATCCCGTCCTCCGGGCCTGGGTCACCGTTGTCGGCGCTGATGATTTGCGCACCGAAAGCCACGCCATGCATCGGCCCGCCGTCGCGGCTGCCGGCTGCGATACCGCCAACGTGGGTGCCGTGAGCGCCGAGCTTGCCGTTGGAACCAACCGAAGGCGTGCCGTCATAACGGAACGCATCCCCGGCTTTGACCGGAATGTACGGGTCGGTGTATTCGCGAATGCCGCTGGTGACCAGGTTGATTACTTTGTTGGCCCCGGAAAACTCCGGGTGCGCGGCGTAGACCGGCTGGTCGAAGATCCCCAGTTTCACGCCTTTGCCGGTGTAGCCGGCGGCGTAGGCGTCCTGGGCGTTGATCGCGCCCACGCCCCAATCGGCCTTGAACTCGGCGCTGCGCCAACTGTTCGGGTCACCGAGTTTGCCGTTTTCCACGTAAGGCGCGGCATGGACTGTGCCGATGGCACAGAGCACGGCGAGCGTGAGGGTTTTCAGGGCAAAACGGCCACCCGTTTGCGCGGGGGTTTTATTGTTATTCATCCAGCGACCTTCCTTAGTGATGTTGCGAAAAAATCCGTCTCTCTCAAACCGTTACGCTTACCTGTGGCGAGGGGGCTTGCCCCCGTTGGGTCGCGAAGCGGCCCCAGTAATCTTCAGACAAATCGAGTCGCCTGGTTTTACGACTGCTGCGCAGCCGAACGGGGGCAAGCCCCCTCGCCACAGGTATGTGAGCAGCCGTGAATCCGTGGTTCAGAACTGCCAGTTCAGGCTCAGCCCGACGCCATGGCTTTTCTCGCGATTGGCCAGTTGTCCGTTGTAATCGAGGTTCACCCGTACATCCTTGCTCAGCGCCAGGCTCGCCTGCACACCGAGCAACGCGGCATCGCGCACCAGTGGCGAACTCTCAACGCTGTATGGCGTACCGCCGCTGGCAAAACGCAGGTGCTGTTCGGAGTCAATGTCGCTCAGGTTGTGCTGCCAGCCGAGGCTGCCGCTCAGTTCCAGTTGTTGCTGGCCGGACAGGTTCACGGTTTTCAGCGCCCGCAGGCCCAGGGTGCTGAGCACTGCATCGCGGGTGTCGCCGTGGCTTTTCAGCGCGGCGGCATCGCCTTTTTCGGTGAAACCATCGGTGTCGAGGTGCACGTAGGCCAGGTTGGCGAACGGCTCCAGCGCCACGGGTTGCAGGTTCAGGCGATACGCCGCTTCACCAAAGACCTGAGTGGTGGCCGCATCGACTTTGGCTTTCTGCTTGGCACTGACATCGCCGTATTGCAGATCACGTTTAACGTCAGCCCGATGCCAGCTGTAGGCACCGCCCGCGCTCAGGCGCCAGGCGCCCAGTTCGTGGCCGGCATAAGCGCCCAGGTGATAGCTGTCGACTTGCGCCGAGGAATGCGTGCCGGCCCCCATGTTCACCGAACTGTCGCTGTAACCGGTGACCAGGCCGATTCGGGTCTGCTCATCCAGCGCACCATCAACACCAGCCAACAGACCGCCAATCGAAGTGGTGTAGCCGGCCGTGTCGTTTCGGTCATCGGTCTTGCCCCAGGCGCCAAGGGCCTTGATCCAGCCGTTGCTTTGGGTGCCTTTCGCGTCGTTGAGGCGCTCACCGATTGCATCGCGCAGATAACGGCTGTCGTTGATCAGCACAGAGCCCAGCGCCGGGTAGATTTCCCCCGACAGTTGCTGGAACGCCTGTTGCGCGGAACTTGCAGTCGGCGACAGCAGCAGGCTTTCGTAGACTGGATGACTCGCCCCCAGCCCTTCCACTGCACTGGCCACGGCACGCTGGTTCGGGGTTTGCCCGACACTGGCGAAACTCGTGGCGTTGCGCTCAACGCTCAGGACAACCCCGGTGGCGGAGTAATCAAGGCTGCCGCCGATGAACAGGTAGTTGGGCAACACGGCGCCGAACTGACCCTGAATGCCGCCGGCTGCTTGCAGAATGTCGTACTGATGACCGAGCAGGCTTTGCACTTGCCGGGCGCTGAGCAAGGTCGGGCTGTTTTCCAGCGACAGACTCACCGTGGCACCGCTGACGGTGGCCATGCCACCGGCGACAATCCGGTCGCTGCTGGTCGGCGACAGTTCCACGGCGTAGGTCGAGCCCGGCGCGAAGGTCACGTTGCCACTGACCTGCAAAGTCCCGATGGAATTGCCCGGGGCGACCGTGCCGCCGGCATTCGCCGTCAGTGCGCCGATGCGTCCGGAGCCGCCCAGGGTGCCGCTGTCATTCACGGTCACTGTTGAGGCAAGTGAACCGTTCACCGCCAGCAAACCGCCGTTGACCGTGGTCGGGCCGCGATAGGTGCTGTCGCCGGTCAGCATCAACCGCCCGACGCCGGACTTGATCAGGCTGCCTTCATAGACCCGACTGGCCGCCGCGGCATCCCGCGCCATGCCCACTGCATAGTCAGTTTGATCCTGTTGACTGGCGCCGGCCGCCACACCGTTTTGCCAGCCTCTGTTCTTCAGGGTTTGTTGCCAGGCGCTGTGCTCGGCGGCATCTTCAGCCTGACGCTGGATCAACGCCTTATCGCTGATACCGTTGCTCCAGACATCGCTCTGCCCTGCCCCCAAATTAGCGTCAAAAGAACTGAGCAATTGCCCCGGACCGCGCATCGCCCGATCAAGGTTCGCCACGCCCCAGCCGACTGTCGTGTTCGGCGCATTGGTGATTGAACCGTCGAGTTGGGTCGCGGTGGTCAGCAGCACTTGCAGCGCTTGCTGGTTGTTCATGTACGGATAGCGCTCCATCACCAGCGCCAGGGCGCCCGTGGCGTGAGGCGCGGACATGGACGTGCCGGACTTGATCGCGTAGCCGCCACCGGGAATGGTGCTGTCGATCTTCGCGCCGGGGGTGGTGATGCACCAGTACTTGGCGATCCCGCACTGGTTGTACTTTTGCTGATTGCCTTGATCCAGCCCCGAGACGGCAAGCCAGTGGCCTTCCAGATCCGGCAGGAAGTACGGCAGCGCCGAACGCACGCTGGCGTTGGGATAACCGCTGTTGCCGGCGCTGAACACATTGATCACACCGCGACGAAGGGACACGTCGGCGGCGGCATCGAGCCAGGTGCCTTTGTTGAAGTGTTGGGCGTAGGCCGCGTGCAGATCGTCGAGGGTTCGATAGCTGACATCCGGCGGCTGACTGCCCCAACTGTTGTTGATCGCCCGAACGCCGGCATCTACCAGGGCGTTGTAAGCCGCTTTGAAATACTGCGGATCGGGGGTGGGGCCGAACAGGAAGCTGTCGTTCTTGTTGGTATTGGCCACGTAGATTTGTGCGTTGTACGCCACGCCGTGCATGCCGCTACCATCGCGGGAAGCGCCCATGATGCCGGTGACGTGGGTGCCGTGGGAGTCGTTGTTGGAGTTGAGCGTGCCGACGACATTGAACGGTGAGCCGTCGACGTAGCTGCCGCTGGTCATGACCGCGTGGTAACGGTCGGTGGCGAATTCGGGATGAGTGGAATCGAAGCCGGAATCCAGTTCACCGATTTTCACGCCTTTGCCGGTGATGCCGGCGGCATAGGCTTGATCGGCTTGCATGCGCGCAAGCCCCCAATCGCGCTGGAACTCGGCCGAGCGCCAACTGGCGGCGTCACCGGGTTTGCCGGTTTCAAGGTATTGGGCCTGGGCCTGGGTTGTTGAAATCACAAGCAGCAGGGTACCGACCGAAATCGGCTTGATGCGTACGTCCATGTTCACCACTCACTTTTCTTATGTTTTTAGAGTTGCTTTACCAGAGGAACACTGCCCCCTGTGGCGAGGGGATTCATCCCCGTTCGGCTGCGAAGCAGTCGCAAATCCATGCGACGCGTTTTTCCTGGACGACCGCTAGGGGGCGCTTCGCGTCCCAACGGGGATGAATCCCCTCGCCACAGGTCTGCGTCAAACCATCAATTGGCGCGGTGGCCAAACGCCTCGTCAACCCTGGCCAAATCCTGCTCGTTCAAGGTCCCGGCGTAGTAATGCAACTTGGTCCACGCCATCAGGTAGTCGTAACGCGTCTGGGCCAGGTCGCGGCGGGTGGTGTAGAGCTGTTGTTCAGCGTTCAACGCATCGAGGTTGGTTCGTTCACCGCCGAGAATGCTTTGCTTGGTCGAGACCACCAACGCTTCCGCAGAGGTCAGGGCTTTTTGATAGGCCCGCAGTTTGTTCACCCCGGACAGGCAGGCACTGAACTGGCGACGCAATTCGATCAAGGTTTCCCGGGTCTTGCCATCCAGCTCGTACTCGGCCTGTTCCATGTTACTGCTGGCCTGGCGGGTCATCGCCGAGACCCCGCCGCCGGCATACAGCGGCACGTTGACTTCGAAGCCAATGGTGTTGGTGTCGTAGCGCTGGTTATAGGTATTGCCGCTTTCCGACTCGTTCTGGCGCACCGTGGCATAGGCGCTAAGTTTCGGCATGTGCCCGGCACGATTGCGCTCAACCTCGTAGCGCGCCACTTCCACGGCCTGGCGTTGGGAAGCCAGGTTCGGGTTGTTGGCCACGGCCATCTCGTGCCAGGTGTCGTAATTGGCCGGTTGCAAGGTGAACGTCTGGAAGTTCTGGTCCAGCGGCGCCAGGTCGCCGATATTGATCGTCGGCACGCCAATCAGCGCCCCGAGTTCACGCAACGACGCGTCCTGCTCATCGCGGGCCTCGATTTCCTCGGCCGTGGCCAGTTCATAACGGGACTCGGCTTCCAGAATATCGGTACGCGTGCCCTCGCCCTGGCGGAACATCTGCTCGTTTTGCTGGAACTGCTGTTCGAAGGCTTTCTTCTTCGCTTGCGCGATGTCGATCTGATCCTGCGCGAACAATGCCTTGGTGTAGTTCTCCAGCACCCGCACCAGCAATTCCTGACTCTTGCCTCGAAAGGCTTCGTCGGCGAACAACGCTTGCGCCACGCCTTTGCGATACGAGGCGTATGCCTCGTAGTCGAGCAATGGTTGTTGCAGGGTCAGGGTCGAGCCGTAACTGCTGTAGTTACGGTCATCGGTCCGGTTCTGCCCGTGCTCATCCAGCGCGGTGGCCTTGGAGGAGTTACGTCCCTTGTTGTAGTTGTAACCGATCTTGGGCAACAGCCCGGCGCGGCCGATGATGCGGTTTTCAAGGCCGGCATCCCGCTCCTTGATCGCACCAAGGAACACCGGGTCATTGCGCAACGCTTGTTCGTAGATCTCAAACGGCCCCAGGGCCATCGCACTGTTGCAAGTCAGCAACGCCAGGGCCGCCCCGAGCATGGAAAGCTTATTCATACAACCGAACATCCTTATTCCTCGGTCAACGCGGAGCCTGCCCGGTCGAGCAGCGGTTTGAACAGATAGTTGAGGAGTGAACGTTCACCCGTACGCACGAACATTTCGGCGGGCATGCCAGGCTTGATCACCAGACCGTGGAGCTTTTCCATCGCCTGGTCACTGACGCTGCTGCGCAGCACGTAATACGGTGCACCGGTTTTTTCGTCGAGCATCTGGTCGGCGGAAATCAGGCTGACTTCGCCTGGCACTCGCGGCGTGCGGCTCTGGTTGAACGCGGTGAACAGAATGTCCACCGGCAGGTGCGTACCGACCTTGTCGATCAGGTTGACCGGCAAGTGCCCTTCCACTTCCAGCCGAGTGCCTTGGGGCACGATTTCCAGCAGGGTTTCGCCCTGGCGCACCACCGCACCTT
Source organism: Pseudomonas sp. TH15 (assembly GCF_016651105.1). Taxonomy (GTDB): domain Bacteria; phylum Pseudomonadota; class Gammaproteobacteria; order Pseudomonadales; family Pseudomonadaceae; genus Aquipseudomonas. The sequence continues at coordinate 4,130,130 of NZ_JAEKEL010000001.1, read as the reverse complement.
CGGTGTGAACCCCTAGGTTGACCGCGATGCCGTCAGCGGTGGCGATGATCTCGCGGTGTTGCAAGTCAAACCCGGCGGACGTCAGTTGCTCCTTGAGCGTTACGCTTTTGAGCTGCGCGTCGGCCAGTTGGGTGCGGACTTCTTTCTGGTACTCCTCGATGTGCTGCTGCAGCTTGAGTTTCGCTTCGAGGATGCCCTGCTCCACTCGCCCGCTTTCACCGGTGTTCTCGGCCAGTTGTTGCTGTACTTGCGACAGCTGACGCTGATATTCCATCAACCGGTTGCGCGGAATGTAGCCGTTGTCCGCCAAGGGCTGAAGGTTGCTCAGTTGCTGTTGCAAGGAGTTGGCCTGAGCTGTCAGGTCGGTGCGCGCACGGCGCATGCCGGCCAGTTGCGCACTGGCGCCTTCGATGTTGGCGCGCAGTCCGCCCTGCTCCCGGAAATAGGCTTCGCGGCGGCTGCTGAACAATTGGCGCTGGCCTTCCAGTACCAGCATCAATCGTGGGTCAGCATCCTTGCTCAGCTCGGCAGGGAAATTCACCTGTTTGAGATTGTCCCGCTCGCTCTCCCAACGCGCCACGCTGGCCCAGGCCATGCGGTATTGCGCCTGAAGCGAATCGACGTCGGCAGCGACTTGCGTCTGGTCGAGCTGGAACAGCGGCTGACCGAGTTTCACCACCTGGCCTTCGCGCACCAGAATCCGGCTGACGACGCCGGGACTCATCGATTGCACGGCCTTGCGCTTGCCGGACACCACCACGGTGCCTTGCACCGGAATGCCCTGATCGAGCGGTGCCAATGCCGCCCAGGTGAAGAAACTGCCAGCACCGACGATCGCCAGCACCCAGCCCATACGGGCGAAGAATTTGGCGTCACGCTCAGGGCGTTCAGCGATGTAATCGTGTTCCATCGTTGCTTCGTTTTCAGTGTTCATGCGTGCGCTGCTCATACACCCGAATTCCTTGTCGTGGGCTGATACTGCCGGCTCATGCTGAGCCCGCCGGGTGCCTGCACTGGTTTGTCTCTTTGCTGCTCCTGGTTGGCAGACGCGTTCCCGGACAGTGCCTTGAGCACGTCGTGACTTGGGCCGAACGCCTGCAAGCGACCTTCGTTGAGCACCAGCAACTTGTCGGCCTGGGCCAGCGCCGAGGAACGGTGGGTCACCAGAATCACGCTGGTACCCTGGGCCTTCATGTGCGCGATGGCGCCGGCCAGTGCCGCTTCGCCGACGGTGTCGAGGTTGGAGTTGGGTTCATCCAGCACCACCAGGCTCGGTTCACCGTACAGAGCACGGGCCAGGGCCACACGCTGCTTCTGGCCGCCGGACAAACCGCCGCCGTCTTCACCGAGCACGGTGTCGTAGCCTTGAGGCATGCGCAGGATCATTTCGTGGACACCGGCGTGTTGCGCGGCCTCCACAACTTTTTGCGGGTCCGCTTCACGGAACCGTGCGATGTTTTCCGCAATGCTGCCGCTGAACAGTTCGATGTCCTGAGGCAGATAGCCGATGTACGGCCCGAGGTCATCGCGGTTCCAGCGATGGATGTCCGCACCGTCGAGCCGCACCGTACCGCCGAGGGTCGGCCAAACACCGACCAGTACGCGGGCCAAAGTCGACTTACCGGAACCGGAGGCGCCAAGCACACCCAATACTTCCCCTGCACCCAGACTGAAATTGACCATATGCAACGTGGCAGCACGCTTGCCCGGAGGGCCGGCGCTGACTTGTTCAAAGCTGATCTGACCTTTGGGGGCTGGCAGCTCCATGGCTTCGTCACTGGGTGGATAGGCTTGCAGCAACGCATCGAGGCGGCGGTAAGCGAGTTTGGCGCCGCTCCATTGTTTCCACACGGCGATCAGTTGATCGATGGGGCTCAAGACCCGGCCCATGAGGATGGAGCCGGCAATCATCATCCCGGCAGTCATTTCGCCCTTGATCACCAGCAAGGCACCCAGGCCCAGCACCAGCGATTGCAGGCACAGACGCAAGGTCTTGCTCGCGGAGCTGATGACCGCGCCGGTGTCACTGGCCTGATTTTGCAAACCCAGGAAGCGTGAATGCACCTGGAACCAGCGCTTGCGCAAGGCACCGAGCATGCCCATGGCCTGAATGGTTTCGGCGTTATGCAAGTGGCTGGTGGCTAGTTGGCTGGACCGCTGGGAAAAACCCGCGGCTTCTCCCAACGGCTTTTTGGTCATGGCTTCGTTAAGGAATGCCAGGCCGATCAGCAGCACCGCGCCGGCAGTAGCCAGCACGCCCAGCCAGACGTTAAACAGGAAAATCACAAACAGGTACACCGGGAACCATGGCGCATCAAAGAAGGCGAACAACGCCGGGCCGGTGACGAACTGGCGAATGTGGGTCAGATCCCCGAGCGACTGCCCGGCGTTGCCCTCGCCTTTAAACAGGTTGCGCTCGAACGCCGCCTGATAGACCCGCAGGTTGAAGCGGCGCTCCAGTTGGCTGCCGATGCGGATAACGATGAAACTGCGCACGATCTCCAGCACGCCGATGAAGGCAAAAAAACCCACCACCATCAATGACAACATGGCCAGGGTTGTTTCGTTTTGCGAAGACAGCACGCGGTCATAGACCTGAAGCATATAAATAGACGGAACCAGCATCAGCACGTTAATCAACGCGGTAAAACAACCGACGCTGATCAGGATGCTTTTATAGTCGCCCAGTGCCTTGAATAACGGTGCGGTGCCTGGGGCGTTCGCCATCTTCATTGAGTTTTCCTGAAAGTTATCCCGCCGACTGTTGGCGAGGCTTCAATTAATGATCGGCTTAACGCCGGAACTTGCTGTGTGGTTGATCGCTTACACTTTCATAACAACTTTCGCTATTCACTACGGTGCAGTGGCCACCAACAGTCTTCTTATAACCAGGCGATACCGCTTTATATCAAAAGCTTGTCGCGTACTTGATCATTGCGATGATGTCGCCGCGCGCTCAAGCGTAATCTCCAGGCCCGACTTCAAAGTTGTCAGGTAAAGCCCGTCACGTTGTCGGCTGAAGAACTGGATTCTTGAGCCTTCCTTGCCAGTGATGGAAATTCCGTCGGGGTCGGGAAACCAACCGACCGGCGTCTCTTCCAGCCAGGCGCCCAAGCAGTCGGCGCCCTCGCCCAGGGTCTTGTTCACTTGCAGATCGATGATGCAGATGTTGGACGGTTTGTCCTGGTGCGCCTGAGCGTCCGCCACTTCGTTGCGAGCATTCAGTGTCGCCTGCCAGTGGCCGGCAAATACCGAGGGTTCTTCGAGTCTAAGGCTGCTTGCCATGGTTGCTTCTCCAAAAATCATTACCAGTGCGGGCATCAGCCACGCGACAGTCTTGCGGGCAAAAGCGCTGTACGTCATAGGATTATTCGCTCCGGCGCGTAGCCTTGCTTACAGGGTAACGCGATGCAAGGGAAGAAAGCGGCGCTCGCACGCCGCTTTCTTTTTACATCAGGCCACGATGTCTGTGGTAACTGCCTGACCAACGGTGCTGACCAGGAAGTCAGCCACGCCGTGCCCGGAGAAGTCCACCGACAACAGGCTGTTGCCACCGGAAGAGGTCAGCACCGCATCGCCTGCCGCACCTGTGAACGAATTCACGAAGTGCAGACCTGCGCCTTTGGTGATACCGGTCAGGTCGATCTTGTCCAGGCCACTGACAAAATCCATGATCTGATCGGCCGCACCTGGCTTGGAGTCAGTGCTGGCGGCAAACACGAAGGTGTCCGAACCCGAACCACCCCACAGTTTGTCCGCACCGCCCGCGCCGTAGAGGATGTCGTTGCCGGCACCGCCCTTCAGCTCGTTGGCCACGCTGTTACCGATCAGCAAGTCATTGCCCGAACCACCAATGGCGTTCTCGATGATCGCACCCTTGGCGATGGACACGTTGCCCACCAGGCCGCCAACGTCGGAGAACGAGGCGTCATTGAGGTTGATCTTCTGGTTTTGGGTAAAACCGGAGAAGTCCAGGGTGTCCTTGCCGCCCGCATCCCAAACCGAGAACACCAGTTTGTCGGACGACGAGGTTGCGCTCAGGAAGTCACGACCAGCGTTGGAGTTGAAGCCGTAGGTGGTGTCACCGGTACGGGTCTCCATGTTGGCGCCGTAGAGCTTCTGGATGGCCGCGATATCGTCCATCAGCGGGCCGGACGAATACGCTTCGACACCGCCCTTGCTGAAGTTTTGGTTGGTATTGCTTTCACTCCAGTAGCTCATGAGGCTGTAGCCACGGGTGTCCTGGCCGTAGGACGCGTCGTTGTAGGTCGGGTTGCCTTCGCCGGCGTTGTAGTCGCCAGGGTGAGCCAAGCCCAGGGTGTGGCCAATTTCGTGCGTCAGGGTTTGACGCCCGTAGTTGCTCAAGCCCGGGGTTTTGTTGACGTTGTAGCCACTGCCAGTCAGGTACCAGGACTGACCGTCATAACCCGGCTCGGTGCCCGGCAGGAACGCAAATGCCGCTGCACCTTCCTGGCCGCCGCTGTAGTTACCGAAAGTCATGTGGCCGTCGCCACCCTTGGACGCTTCGGCAAAAGTAACGTTGGCCACATCGCCCCAGGATTGCATGGCGAGCACGGCCTGGGATTTTTGCAGGGCGCTGAACTGACTGAAACCGGTGACGCCCAGACCGCTGAAGTTCGAGGTCTGGGACGTCAGAAAGGTGTAAGTCAGTTCGATCTTGCCGCTGCCGTTGAGATCGTGCCAGGAAGCACCATCGCGCAGCAGTTGAGTCGCGGCTTGATCCACCGAGAAGGAGGGTTTGCCATTGACCGTGAGGTTGCCGCCACGATCGTACTGATGGCTGAAGCTATCGATCTGGTTGTACGCCGAGCTGGCTGCGGCCAGAGGTTGCGGCGCCGCGGACAGCTGGAAGGCCAGTTCGGCGGTATCAATAGCTTTGGCTTTTACTTTCGACATAAACACACTTCCTTGTTAATCAATGGAACAGTTTTTGTCCGACGGGACAATCTCTGGCGAGATCGTCCAATCACTCGCCCAATGAAGGCGTAAGAAACCTGACACAATTTGAAATCAGACGTCTAGCGTTTTTTTGAGATCAAATTGAACTGTTTGGTAAAACTGCCGTAAACAAAGCGTGCGGCCCCTGAATATTGTTTGAAGTTGCTGGTTTGCGTCTAACTGTCCGACGATTTTCTATTTAATTATTAAATATCGGTAAGTTGTTTTTTGCAGGTTACGTCTCATTTTCCTGCACTTTATCGGTGCAGTGCCAGTGTATTGATATCAACGCTTACAGCCTTCAAAAACACTATCAAACTGTAGGAGTTGATGAGTAAAACGAGGCTGCGATCTTTTGATCTTGAAATTTAAAAATCAAAGGATCGCAGCCTCGTTTTACTCGTCAGTTCCTACAGGATCTCTACAGGAACTACAGGGTTTACCGGGAATGCTCAACTCCCCGTCCGAATCTTGTTCCACACCCGCGTCCGAATCCGGTCGATATTCAGTGGCATCGCCTCCAGCGCGAACAATTTCCCCATCATCTCCGGGCTCGGATAGACCTTGGTGTCGTTCTTGATCGCCGGGTCGATCAGGCTGTCGGCCTGTTGATTGCCATTGGCGTAGTGCACGTAGTTGCTGATATCGGCCATCACGTCCGGGCGCAGCAGGTAGTTCATGAAGGCGTAGCCGGCCTTGTCGTCCGGGGCGTCGGCGGGCATGGCGACCATGTCGAACCAGATGGCGGCGCCTTCCTTGGGAATGGAGTAACCGATGTCGACGCCGTTCTTGGCTTCTTTTGCGCGGTTTTCCGCTTGCAGGATGTCGCCGGAGAAACCGACCGCCACGCAGATGTCGCCGTTGGCCAGGTCGCTGGTGTATTTGGAGGAGTGGAAATAGCTGACATATGGCCGGACTTTCATTAGCAGCGCTTCGGCCTTTTTATAGTCTTCGGGGTTTTTACTGTGGTGCGGCAGACCCAGGTAGTTCAGGGCGGCGGGCAGCAATTCCGGGCCATTGTCGAGAATGGCCACGCCGCACTTTTGCAGCTTTTTCATGTTTTCGGGTTTGAAGATCAGGTCCCAGGAATCCACGGGCGCGTTGTCGCCCAACACCGCTTTGACCTTGGCGATGTTGTAGCCGATGCCGGTGCTGCCCCATAGGTACGGGAAGCCATGTTCGTTGCCCGGATCGTTGGTTTGCAGCGCAGTGAGTAGCACCGGGTTGAGGTTTTTCCAGTTCGGCAATTGGCTCTTGTCGAGTTTCTTCAACGCCCCGCCCTGAATCTGCCGGGCCATGAAGTGATTGGACGGGAACACCACGTCATAGCCGGATTTGCCGGTCATCAGCTTGCCGTCGAGGGTTTCATTGCTGTCGTAGACGTCGTAGCTGAAGCCGATGCCGGTTTCTTTCTGGAAGTTCTTGGTGGTGTCTGGGGCGATGTAGTCCGACCAATTGTAGATCTTGACCGTTTCCGCCGCGTGGCTGAGGGTCGCGACCAGTGCGAGGGGTGCCAGGGTCAGTGTCTTTCGGATCATGAGTCGATTCCTGTATGGGTTGTTGTTATTGGCAGGCAATCAAAAGATCAAAATCAAAAAATCAAAACGTAGGTCTTGCGCACGGTTTCCTGGATATCCCAGATACCGAGACTATTGGCCGGCAACATCAGTGCATCGCCAGCTTCTATGTGCAGGGTTTCCCCGCCGTCGGGGGTGAAGGTGCAGCGGCCCTGGATGAAGTGGCAGAACTCCTGGGCGACGATCTGCCGCCGCCAGCGGCCGGGGGTGCATTCCCAAACGCCGGTTTCAACGCCGTCGTCCCGCTCGACGCTGGTGGTCGAGGCCACCGCCGCCGGGATTCCCAGCGGTACGGCGACGGGGTTGGACTCGTCCAGTTTCAAGGTGGCGGTGTTTTTGAATTGCGTGATGCTCATGGGAGTACCTGTCGATATAGAGAACGCTTTTTTAGTGCATGAAACCTTCCATGAACCCCGCCACACCGCTGGCGAGCTTGCGCCGCCAGGGGGCAGTGGCCGGGTTGGCGAGGGTCTGGTCTTCGTGGACGAAGCTGCGGATGATCGCGTTGTAGCCGAGCCAACGGCAGGGTTCCGGCTCCCAGGCTCTTAACGCATTGAGGCCGCCTTGGGGGATGACCCAAGGCTGGCGCACCAGATCGGTATCGCGCTCCAGAATCAGATCGGCCAGGGTTCGTCCGCCCAGATTGCTGGCACCGACACCCTCCCCGCCATAACCGCCGGACAAGGCAATGCCATTGGCCCGATCGCAGAGCATGTGCGGTTTGAAGTGACGGGACATGCCCAGGTTGCCGCCCCAGGCGTGGGTGATGCGCACGTTCTTCAACTGCGGGAACAGTTCGCCGAACAGATAACGCCGCAGCTCCACTTCGCTGGTGGTCAGGTCGAAGTCATGGCGCAATTTGCCGGCAAATTGGTAGCCACCCCGCGCACCGAACACCAGACGATTGTCGACAGTGCGCTGACCATAGGTGACCTGACGGCTGGCTTCGCTAAAGGCCTGGCCCTGGCTAAGACCGATTTCATCCCAGGTGGCGGCGGACAGCGGTTCGGTGGCTACCAGCAGGCTCTGTACGGGCAACTGATAGCGGCCCAAGGGCGGCAGCGTCACCGAATAGCCTTCAACTGCCGGCACGATCCAACGACTGCGAACCTGGGCTTTCGCCGTACGCAGGCTGCCGTACTGCCAGTGGGTGACCGGGCTGCTCTCGTAAATCTTGACGCCCATGCGCTCCACTGTCCGCGCCAGGCCTCGGACCAACTTTGCCGGATTGATGGTCGCTACGTGCGGTGCATAGATACCGCCATAAGGCTTGGCAACCCTGATCTGTTGCGCCAATTGCTCAGGGTTGAGCCAGCGGTAATCGTTTTCGGTCAGACCCTGGCGGTAGAGTTTGTCCAGATAACTGCGCAAGCTGGCTTCCTGCTCGGGGTAGCGGGCCGCGCAATACAGCACGCCGCCCTTGCGGTAATCGCAGTCGATGCCTTCACGCTCGAGGACGATCTCTACTTCATCGGGAATGCCGTGCAACAGATCAAACGAGGCACGACGCTGTTCGGCCGGCAGATCGGCGAGCAAACGGTCCTCGCCCAGCAGGTTGCCCATCAGCCAGCCGCCATTGCGGCCCGACGCACCAAACCCGGCGGTTTGCGCTTCGACGATGGCGATCTCAAGTCCTGGGGCCAGGCGCTTGAGGTAATAAGCGGTCCAGAGCCCGGTGTAGCCAGCGCCAATGATGGCCACGTCGACGTCCAGGTCCCGTTCCAGGGCCGGACGTGCCAGCAACGGCTCGTCGAGTTGATCCATCCATAAACTGATCGTGCGCCACGCCGGCATAACAAGACTCCACCACTCAAACTTCGATGGCGTCGATCCTAGAGCGTGACCTCAGCGACTGTCTTGCGCGCGTGCACGCAAAGAAATTTGTTTGACGTAGGCCTTGGGCGACTGGCCGGTGTGCTGGCGAAAACAACTGTAAAACGCCGACAGTGAGTTGAAACCGGCGGCGAATGCCAGTTCATCGACTCGCAACGGTGGTGTGGCCTTATCCAATGCAGCCAAAAGATGCTGCAAACGCGCCTGATTGACGTAGCGATAGAAGCTTTGCCCGAGCACCTGGTTCAGCAGGTAGGAAATCTGATTGCGGCTGTAACCGCACTCCTTTGCCACCCGCTGCAAATCGAGCTCGGGGTCCAGATAAGGTTGCTGGCGCTCGAAGTACTGCTGCAGGTCTTCGGCCATGAAACTCAGCTGTCGCGGCGACAAGCCGAGCCGACTGGCCGCCGGGCGTAGGTTGCTGCTGGTTTTACTGGAAGGTTGTTCGCGCACCAGAGAGGCGTACTCGTTGACGCGCCAGATCAGCCCGTCGCGCACGGTGATGGCTTCGCTGGAACGAAACGACACCAGCCCGTCGCTGCCGCGCAGGGTCATCTGGTACTGAATGAACGCCGTATTCCCGTCCAGCCGAATGCGATCCGAGTGCTCGAGCGCTTCATCGGGATTGCGCGGCATGCTGTCGCGCACGTACTCGCGCAGCTCGTCCAGCCTCATCACGCGGTTCTGGAAAAAGTCGCTGTACTGAATATCCGGGTGATACAGGGCCATGACGCCATTCAGGTCCCGGTATTTCCAGCACAGGTGGTAGCGCATGACCGTTTCGCCCGTGGCCTGGGTTTGCAGCGGACCATCATCATCGGCGTGCATAAAGCGCTCGGCGAAAAAAATCGAGCTTGCCGAACTTCGGCCTCGGCTTCAATGGCCAATCAATGATGGCCTTTTGTCGATGAATGACCGGCGCGTGACCCATATCAAAAAAACGGTACCAATCGCCAAACAGACTGAAAAAATCCACATGGTTTTCACATCTGGATGCTACTTTTAAATGCATTCACTGGTTGAGCCATTGACGGCTCTTCCCCCCCTAACATGAGCTAAAGGAAGCGCTCGATGACTAAGGCGGGCAACACATGAACAAAGGGTCATTCAGCAAAGTCACCTTTCCCAACGCCTGCCAACTGATGCGCTGGCATTTTCATCCCATGGGTTTCGAGGCGAGCATGGACGCACCGGGCAGCATGATTGCCCGTCTTTTTGACCGTGCCAGTGGCGAGACCATGATCGCCATTGCCGGCATTCCTTGCGCGACTGTGATGAATGCTGCGGATGTAGAACGAATAATCGAAGCGGTGGAGGATGAGCTTGAGGCTTTTATTCCGCCGATGGCGCTCAGAAGTTATGCCTGAGCATTTAACAGCCGACAAAAAGCCCACATGATGTGGGCTTTTTTGTGGGTGCGTACATTATCCCGACACACTGAAATCCAATGTGGGTTCGGGGTTTAGGCGGACTTGGTGGTTTGTCGGTGATCCGCGAAGAACGCCTTGCCCTTGCCGATCTTGTCCGACGCCCTGGGCATATTGACTGCCTGGCCTTCCTGGCCATCGACATACCAGTAGCAATGACTCACCGCCCGGGTAATGCCGACATAGGCCAGTCGCAGGATTTCGTCTTTCTGGGCACTGTCATACGGTTCGCTGTCCCCAACCTTGCCAAGCCCGGCCATGCGATAAACCTGGTTCTTGTAAGGTGAACTGGTTAGATGCTGGCAGTCACCCAGCAAAAACACCGCGTCTGCCTGTAGCCCTTTGGCGCTGTGATAGGTCAGTTGCTTAAGGCGGCGGGATTCGTACGGCAAGCTAGAATCTACATTAACTACAGACTGAATATGTTCTTCTATCAATGACTTATCGCTGCTTTTTCGATAAAGCATCAAGATTGAATCGCCGCGTTTGTAGTGCTCCATCAACCGCTGCGCCATGCCCTGATCGTCGCGATCCAGCACGTTGACCGGCTGCAAGGCCTTGGGCTCGCCACTGGCCTTGGCCTTCTTGCCAGGGATGGCCGGTGCGGCGCGCACGATGTGTTCGGCGGCATCAATGATGTGCTGATGGCTGCGGTAGTTGTCGCTGAGCATCACCCGAGTCGTGCTCGGCGATGGGAATTCCTTGTTGAACTCCATGAAATACGTCGGCGAACTGCCGCGCCAGCCATAGATGGACTGCCAATCGTCACCCACACAAAGTAGCGACGAGCGCTGCGCGCCGCGCCCCACGTGCATGGCTGGGCCGCGGCTGCGGATCTCGGCCAGGCTCGCACGAATCCACGAAACAATCTGCGGCGATACGTCTTGAAATTCGTCGATCATCAAATGCGAGAGCGGCCTGAGCAGCTCATCGCTCAACAACTTGAGGTTTTCCGGTGAGTGCTCGCTGAACAAGGCAAACATCCGGTTGTAGGTCATCACTGGCGGCTTTTGATCAAGCAAATGGTCTTCCAGTGCCCGCCAGAACAGACTCAGGGCCTCGAAGAAAAACCGGTCGGGGTCGTCCTTGCCGAAACTCATCCGGCCCACGGCGTCCGGAACGTCCAGGCCCAGGTTCTCGATAAACCCGGCGGCGGCAACAAAACAGTCCAGTAGCGGCCCGGAAGCCAGTTCACCCTTAACTTTGTAGTCGAAGCCCGGCCCGGCGCTCGCGTCACCGGCAATCGAAGCCAAAACACGTTTTGAAGAGTCATAGCTATCTAGCCATATCAATGGCTTACGACAGAAAGCTTGAAACAGGGTGCGCTTGACTGCCCACTCGGCGCGGACCGTCAGCTTGGCATTCGGGCGGCTGACCTGAGGGTTTTCCCGAGGATCAAAACCGAGCACCACCCAGGCGTCCAATGTCGGAATATAGCCATGACAATGGAACGTCGAGCCGTTGATATCGAAGGCCTGACGATTGGGCTCAATGCCCTTGATCGGCCAGGCACCGGAGCGAAACCACAGGTCTTCAATCGCATCACAGAGTTCTTCATCGCGCCTGGACGCCAGTTCGGTCACCGCCATGCGCTTCTGCACATCCGGGTGATCGCGCTCCAGCTCCTTAAGTTGCAAGGCGTGGCGGGACAATGGCTGGATCAGTTCACGGAAACGCTCATTAGAAGTAAACAGGCCGTGATAGCAGGCATTGAGCTGCTGGCGTTGAGCATCGTTGATTCGCAGGTCGAACGGATTGCTGTCGACCTCCTCATCGCCATTTTGCGGGCGATTACTGAGGTTTTCGAAGGCTTGCAGGCGTTCGAACCCCGGCAAACTGCGGACCATCGGCAGAATCCGCGAGTGGAAGGTGCGCACCAGGTCTCGAGCTTCTTTAAGGCTGAGCGCCCGACCCCATAGCGCAAACAGTTCAATCAGCTTATTAATGAAGTCTTTGCGCGATTCACGGGTGAAGGTCACCACGGTCATCGAGCCGAGCTCAAACCCAAGATAGTGAGTCAGCAACAAAATGCGCAATACCAGCGTCGTCGACTTGCCCGCGCCCGCCCCGGCAATCACCGAGGTCGAGGGTGTATCGCTGAAGATCATTTTCCACTGCGCCGCGCTGGGCTGGGCATGCGCCGGCAGCAGTCGCGCGACGTCGGCCTTCATGCGCTTCTTGATCTCGGCGCTCAATGGCAGGCGCCAGTCATCGAACAAGTTGTCATCGACATTCGGCGGCCGGTGTTCGGTGGAGCGCGAATCGCGGATCAGCAACACCTGCCGGCCTTGTTCCAGCCCTTCGAGCTTGCCTTCGTTGAACCCGTAATCGACCCCGGCGCTGTGACCGCTGCGAAAACCATCAGCTTGCCCGTGCAGCCAGGACGCGCGGTGTTGCGCGCGCAATCGAGTCAAGCCATGACCGAAAAACCGGGCAGCCAGGCGCTTGAGCAAGGGCATCTCGGCCAAGGGACGAAGTTCGGGGGGAAGATCAGGGGTGTGTTGCGGCACGCGGACGGACTCCAGGGTGTGAGGCTGTTGAGGGCTATGGTGTCTGCATTTGCCGTTGAGTTCTAGTGAAATGCTTACAGCTCATTGGCTTAGGCGATGAACTGAAGGTGAGATGAGAGCGTTTCGAGTTGATTCTCATCGATAAATTCGATCCTGATGCCGCACTTTTTACGCTTTTTATCGATGTTTTACTGATAGATGATCGCTGCCATAAACCACAGGTTTCAGGAGACGATCATGCTTGAACTCAGACCTTTCAACACCTTGGGCGGCGCCCACCATGGCTGGCTGGATGCCCATCACCACTTTTCGTTCGCCGAGTACCACGACCCGAAACGCATGAACTGGGGCAACCTGCGGGTCTGGAACGATGACGTGATCGCCGCGGGCACAGGCTTTCCACAGCACCCGCACCGCGACATGGAAATCATCACCTATGTGCGTGAAGGTGCGATTACCCACCAGGACAACCTGGGCAACAAGGGCCGTACCGAAGCGGGTGACGTTCAAGTCATGAGCGCCGGTACCGGGATCGCCCATAGCGAGTACAACCTGGAATCCACCGAAACCCGGATCTTCCAGATCTGGATCATCCCCAACGAGGCCGGTTCAGCGCCGTCGTGGGGCGCCAAGCCGTTCCCGAAAGGTCAACGTGAAGGTTTCGTGACCTTGGCCAGCGGCAAGGCTGGCGACGATCAAAGCCTGCGGATTCGTGCCGATGCACGGCTGGTGGCAGCGAATCTGAAGGCCGGGGAATCGGCGGAATATCGCCTGGATAGCGGACGTCGTGCTTATCTGGTTCCAGCGACAGGCGTGATTGAAGTCAATGGCTTGCGTGCACAAGCTCGAGACGGTGTAGCGGTTGCCGATGAGCAGGTATTGCGGGTGACGGCGATTGAGGACAGTGAAATCGTGTTGGTGGATCTGGCTTGATTGGCTAAATACCGGGCAAAAAAAATGGGCGACCTGATGGTCGCCCTTTTTCTATGTGTGTGTCCAATTGTGGCAAGGGGGCTTGCCCCCGTTCGGCTGCGCACCAGTCGCAAAAATGCTAAATGCGGTCAGCCTGAAACACCGCAACCACCTGATAGGGGTCGCTTCGCAACCCAACGGGGGCAAGCCCCCTCGCCACAGGGCCCTCAATCACTTCGCAGCAATAGCGCCATCCACCAAGGTCTGAGCCTCAGCCACCAACTGCTTGAGGTGTTCGTCGCTGACAAAGCTTTCCGCGTAGATCTTGTAGATGTCTTCGGTGCCCGACGGACGCGCTGCAAACCAGCCGTTCTCGGTCATGACTTTCAAGCCACCAATGGCCTGATCGTTACCCGGCGCATGGCTGAGGATGCTCTGGATCGCTTCGCCGGCCAGTTGGGTCGAGGTAACTTGATCCGGCGAGAGCTTGCTCAGCAGCGCTTTCTGCTCAGGGTTGGCCTTGGCATCGACCCGTACCGAGAACGGTTCGCCCAGTTCATCGGTCAGGGCGCGATAAGCCTGGCTTGGGTCGCGGCCGGTGCGAGCGGTCATTTCTGCCGCCAACAGGGCCGGGATCAGGCCGTCCTTGTCGGTGCTCCAGACACCGCCATCCTTGCGCAGGAACGAAGCACCGGCGCTTTCTTCGCCGCCGAAGCCCAGGGAGCCGTCAAACAGACCATCAGCAAACCATTTGAAACCAACTGGCACTTCGTACAGGCGACGACCCAGACGCTTGGCCACGCGATCAATCAGACCGCTGCTGACCACGGTTTTACCCACGGCAGCATCGGCACGCCATTGCGGACGGTTCTGGAACAGGTAGTCGATGGACACGGCCAAATAGTTATTCGGCGCGAGCAGTCCACCGGACGGGGTCACGATGCCGTGGCGGTCGTGATCCGGGTCGCAGCCAAATGCCACGTCGAAGCGATCTTTCAGACCGATCAGGCCTTGCATGGCGTGAGTAGACGATGGGTCCATGCGGATCTGCCCGTCCCAATCGACGGTCATGAAGCGGAACGTCGGATCGACCTGAGTGTTGACCACTTCCAGGTCCAGACGGTAATGCTCGGCAATCGCCGACCAGTAGCGCACCCCTGCTCCGCCCAATGGATCGACACCCAGATGCAGCTTGGCGTCACGAATGGCGTCGAAATCGATCACGTTGATCAGGTCGGCGACATAGGTGTTGAGGTAGTCATGACGATGGGTGGTGCTGGCCTTCAGCGCTTGCTCGTAGCTGATGCGCTTGACGCCGGCCAGTTTGTTGCCGAGCAGCTCGTTGGCCTTGGCTTCGATCCACTTGGTGATGTGGGTGTCGGCCGGGCCACCGTTGGTAGGGTTGTATTTGTAGCCGCCGCTTTGTGGCGGGTTGTGGGACGGCGTAATGACGACGCCGTCTGCCAGGCCCGAGGTACGGCCGCGGTTGTAGCAAAGAATCGCATGGGAAATGGCCGGGGTCGGTGTGTACTCGTCACCTTCGGCGATCATCACGGTGACGCCATTGGCCGCCAGCACTTCAAGCGCGCTGGCACCCGCTGGGGTCGACAGCGCATGGGTGTCGATGCCGACGAACAGCGGACCATCAATACCCTGGGCCTCACGGTACAGGCAGATGGCCTGGCTAATAGCCAGAACGTGCCATTCGTTGAAACTCAAGTCGAACGAGCTGCCTCGGTGGCCGGACGTGCCGAAAGCGACGCGCTGGGTAGAGATGGCGGCATCAGGCTGACCGGTGTAATAGGCCGTAACCAGTCGCGGGATGTCGACCAACAATTCTGCCGGTGCCGGTTTGCCCGCAAAAGGACTGAGTGTCATGCAAAACCTCTGGAATAGAGTGGTTCAGGAATAGGGACGCAGTTTACTGGCAGTTTGACCGCAACGCGATGGTAACTATCCGAGACATCCCGGAAGTTTTTTAACATCAGCCGTCGGGCGCAAGGCGCAACGCATCGCCCACCTGACCGACCACCCCGGCGAGGTCGTGTTCGCTGTGACAGATCGGGCTCAACCGCAAATGGTGTGCGTAGTCACCATTGAGGCTGAACAGCTCGCCGGGAGCAATCACCACCTGTTGCCTGAGCAGGCAGTAGAACACTTCATTCATGTCCACAGGTCTGACCGAATTCAACCAGACCGTTGCACCGCCCTGCGGCTCGACAATCTGCACGGTATCCCCCAAACGCTCGCGCAGCAGTTGGATCAACTGTGTCCGGCGCTCTTTGAGCAGGCGTCGCAATATCTGCAAGTGCTGATCGACGCGCCCGTTTGCGATTAATCGGGCTATGGCTTTCTGACGAGCACAAGACAATCGAAACGATCGCAACAGAAAGTGGCGCTGCAGCTCGCTGCGCCATTGCCGGGACAAGACAAAACCGTAAGGGGCTTCAGCGCCGATGATTTTGTCGAAGGCAGAAAAGATCAGCAGCCGATCGGGATCAAGCCATTCGCGAAAGCGTTGCGCATCCGGGGCGTCCGCCAACTCGCTGCAACTGTCATTCTCCAGCACCCAAGTGCCATACCTGAGGAGCAATTGCGCAATGACTTGTCGATTGGCGTGTGGGACGAAGCTGCCACGGGGCATGTTCAGCACCGACGACAACATGATCAACCCGACACGCTCGGTCGCCAGCAAGGACGCCAGACGCTGCGGGTCCAGCCCGCCATCGGCTTGCAACGGCAATTCGATCACCTGAACCTCTGCCGCCTGAAACAGACGCAGAATCATCCAGTCACAGGGCGATTCGATCAGCACCGTTGCACCTCGTAACTGAAGAGCGAAGATCAGTATCTCCAGCACGCCGCGCAGATCCGCCCCGATGTACACGTCCTCTGCCTGCCAGCTATTCAATGCCGAGGTGGTGTAGCGCGCCGCAAGGGCGGTACGCAGCTCAAGTTCACCACTGGGTTGTACCTGAAGCGGCGGTTGGCGCGGATATTGGCGCAATAGCTCGCGCTCGAGCATCAGCAATGGACTGTCCAGCGGTTGCAGCGAAGTCGGGTCGTCGGCGCTCAGTACACACATGCCGATGCGTCTGGCGTTGACATAAACGGCTTCAAGCAGATCACTGGCGCTGCCAGGCGACATCAGGGTTGGCGCTGATTGCGCGTAATATCCAGATTTGGCCACCGAGTAGACACGCCCCTCCTTTTCCAGCAACGAGTACGCATACTGGATGGTCGAGATCGATACATTCAAGCGATCCGCCAGTTGCCGTAAAGAAGGTAAGCGCACGCTGCCATTAGTGGCGGACTCATTGATCAGCAAATTCAAATAACGATAAACCGACTGATAAGCGAAACCTTTCTCCCTTGAGGGCCTCATGGCCCCAGATCCTTGGGCCGTGATGTTCCTGATCTACCCGTCACGCTTAACCTTCCGCAGTCCGATCCACTGCCGTCAAACCGGTGCAGTCGTCCAGCTGTGCATTTGGCGCCGAGGCTTCAGACGACTCGGCCATGCTGACTGGCCCCATGGCGTATAGACGACCGATCAGATTGATCGGCAGTCCGCTGACATCGACCATCCACTTCATCACCTGCTCGGACGCGTGCAAGCCTTGCATCGCTCGGTGCAGATCAGGCAATGCCACCAGCATGCCGGGATGGCAATGACGCAGAAACCGCTCGAGCCCTGCGCCGTTGTCTATAAAGGGCGCAAACATCAGGCATGCCACCTGGATGTCACTCAGGCCAAAAGCGTCTTGAAGTTGCTTTGCCGCCTGCTGACGCAGTTGCTCAAGATCGGACAAATCGCCGAACGCTGCGATCAATTGTTCACACGCGGGCTCGGGCACTTGCTTGTGACGCATGTCCAGCAGCGTGTCCTGAAGGAATTCGCACACGCCCTCCTCGTACGTTCGACCCTCCGCAATGCTCGCCTGTAACCCCAGCAAGTGCGCGGCCAGCAACGGGTCGGCGTACTCGTTATCGCCCTGAAACATCGACAGATCGTCAACCTGAACGCCGAGAAACTCGCTGAGCAAAGGCCAGCGTTCCTCCAGCTTGCCGACAATCATGTCGTTGATTTTGATGAAACTGGTGCGACGACAGGCCTCGAATTGTCCCTCTGGACGCCATGGCATCCTTTCATCATCGGGATAGAAACACCGGTAATAGTCGCCACCCAGATGGTCAAGCAGCGGGAATAGCGCTTCAAAACCGCCGTGATTCTCCGGCAAGCTGCCTATTCCGGCTTTTTGTGCGGCCCGATTGAGACCGTCAAGGAACAATGTTTGCCGGCGCGGTGTTTCACTGCCAATCAGCGCGTCCACGCCGTTATTCCAGCGGGCGACCTGCCCGTAGAACTCGGCAGTCGCCAGGTAGGCGTCGTCCCACAGATCGAGAGATTGATTCCAGGTGCGGCGATGGCCGATCATCAGCAAATTGATGCGGTGAGCGTCGCGGCCCTCCTCGCTAATAAGCGCTTGGTGATCGAAAGGCAGCACCTCTCGATGATCCACCATCAGCAGTTCCACCCTTGGATCATCGTAGAGAAACAGCGCACTGAAGCTGCGATGCATGTTTTGCAGGGCCGTTTGCCCCGTGCCGTTCCAGCGTAACGTGGCGACACGCAACTGAAAGGTGCCCGGCGTTCGCCCGGCGATAGTGAGTTGTGCCGCGCGCAATAACGCCAGCGTGTAACAGCTGTCGCGTGAGCCGGACTGAACCACCATCACCTTGAAATTACCGATGTTATCCATGCCGCCCGCCGCGACTGCCAATCGCTGGATCAGCAATTGCAGGGCTGTGCGCTCTGCACGCGAAAAGAAGCTCAGCAAACGTTGCAAGACTTGCTGATAGACGTAGTTCATTGCCTGATCATGGATCGTGCTCATCGGTATTTACCCGGTATCAATAGTTTCATGCCACGCAGACCGAAAACGCGGCCGCATGACAATTCATCAATAAGTAATAGACGCTCGAATGCTAACACTTACGCAATCGTAGTTATTTGCAACACTTGAGTCGTTAAAGGTCTGCGATTCTTTGCGTTGGCCTGCCAACACCTTGTTATTGCAGGTTTTTTATTTCCTGAAAAATAGCCTAGGAAACTTCCGACAAGGTCCCACGACAATTGAGTACAAGAAAAAAAGACGCGATTTCGGAAACGCCCTACAACAATTAAACAGAAATTGACATAACGGGCAGAAGTAGCCGTTTGATATCGCACAGGACGAATTGAATGCACAGACATGACTCTTTCCTTGAGATGAAAGCAATCATTCAATTATCAGGGCTTATATGATGATTAGAAGATACAGATCGCAAGCAAAAACCGGTTCAGTTGCTGAACGGCCCTGCGCGCTTGTCGCGCTGGGTGTCTCGTTGGGGGAGTGAAAAACAAAGAGTCCGTGGGGCCACGGACTCTGATCTGAGCTATTAAGCCGACTCGACCTGAAGGGCGACCCGTTCGCGACATGGGCATTCGTCCATGTAGCGGTGCGCTTCGACAAACTCGGCAAACGGGAAGACCCGAGTCTTGAGTGGCAGCAGCACGCGGTCGGCGGTCAACTGGTTGATGTCGCGCAACGCTCGTTGCAACGCCACCTGATCCTGAATGATGCCCAGCTCCGGCTTGCCGGTGAAGTTACCGATACAGTGCACAAAGAACTGAATGTTTTTCTGGAACGCTGCACAGGCCGGGAATGGCGTTTGATTGCCACCTTGCAGACCATAGAGCACCAGGCTACCGCGAGGCGCCAGCACATCACCGAGCAACGACATCTGCGGCCCGCCGAGACCATCGAACACAACGTCGACGCCACGGTTATCGGTGATTTTGTTGATCTGCATCAGCAGATCCTGCTCTTCGGTGACGATGACTTTCTCGGCGCCGAGGGACAGCAGGTATTCGCGTTCTTCTGCAGTTTTGGTCGCCGCGATCACTCGCACACCCAGGGCTTTGCCCAGCTGTACAAAGGACGGTCCTGCGCAGTGGCTGGCGTCGGTCACCAAGGCGAACTGCCCCGGTTTGACCCGCGCCAGATCGACATAGGCAAAATAGGCAATCAGCAGCGGCGTGTAATGCACGCTGGCTTCGATCGGGCTGAGCACGTCCGGGTAACGGGTCAGTGCCGAGCGCGGCAGAACGATCTGTTCGCCGTAGACTGGATAATCGTTAGGGCTCTCGGCCGGGAAGCTGGCGACCTTGTCACCCACAGCCAAATCATCGACACCGTCGCCAACCGCCGTCACTACGCCGGACATTTCATGGCCAAGGCCTGAAGGCAGACGAGCGTGGGATGAGGCCAGGTTCTGGCGCCAGAGAATGTCGTACCAGCTGATGCCGATTGCTTCGACGCGCACCTGCACTTCACCTGGTGCAGGGAGAGCGGCCGCATGCTCTTCGCATTTGAGCACCTCGGCTGGACCAAACTTGTGAAAACGGATCGTGCGGGACATCGCAAACCTCGTCAAAGTAACCTCTAATGCCATGAACTCTATCTGGGCTTTCTACCCAAGACCATCAGTGGCTATTAATAGTCGACATGCCTGTCATTGATTCCGCAGCGACGGCGACATCACCAAATGCCGTAAAAAACCGAAGCAGCCATTTAAGTAAAAAGTGAATTACACGGTGCAGAGTAGCAGCCTTTGCCCGTAAGATTCATGCCGGCCATTGTTCTCATATGGCCGCTCACGTCAAGCTTGCTGACTCTGCCAGGACTCCAGATGAATCGTAATGACCTGCGTCGTGTCGACCTGAACCTGTTGATCGTATTCGAAACATTGATGCATGAACGCAGCGTGACCCGCGCGGCGGAAAAGCTGTTCCTCGGCCAGCCCGCCATCAGTGCGGCGCTCTCGCGCCTGCGCGGGCTGTTCGATGATCCTCTGTTCGTGCGCACCGGCCGCAGCATGGAACCTTCTGCCCGAGCGGTGGAAATCTTCGCCCTGCTCTCCCCGGCGCTGGATTCGATTTCCACAGCGGTCAGTCGTGCGGCGGAATTCGATCCAGCCACCAGCACTGCGGTGTTTCGTATTGGCCTATCGGACGATGTCGAATTCGCTTTGCTGCCCATGTTGCTCAAACGCCTGCGCGCCGAATCACCGGGCATCGTGCTGGTGGTGCGTCGGGCCAACTACATCCTGATGCCGGCCCTGCTGGCCTCAGGCGAAATCTCAATCGGCGTCAGCTACACCGCCGATCTGCCGGCCAACGCCAAGCGCAAAGTACTGCGTCGCAGTATGCCGAAGTTGTTGCGCGCCGATACCGTGCCCGGGCCGCTGAGCCTGGACGACTTCTGCGCGCGACCTCATGCGCTGGTGTCATTCGCCGGTGACCTGAGCGGCTTTATAGATGAAGAACTCGAAAAGCTCGGGCGCAAACGCCATGTGGTACTCGCCGTGCCGCAGTTCAACGGGCTGAGTACACTCATCAGCGGCACTGATATTATCGCCACCGTGCCTGACTACACCGCAGAAGCATTGACCGCAGCCGGCGGTGTGCGGGCTGAAGATCCACCGTTGCCAGTGCGCACGTTTGAACTGCACATGGCGTGGCGCGGGTCGCAGGATAATGATCCGGGCGAGCGCTGGTTGCGGTCGCGGATTCAGATGTTCTTTGGCGACCCGGATAGTCTTTGAAGAAGCCCTCAGCAGGCCTTTCAAAAACACATGTAAAAAAGGCGCCTTCTCAGGCGCCAAAGGCCTACCGCTCAATTTCATGACGTACCAAGCACCTTCATGCTTTCGTGCTCGCGCGCAAAACCTACGTGTACGCCGGCCCAACTGTTTTTTGGAAGCGCGCAGGTTTGCGAAACAGTCGAAAATCGTCGAATTTCTGCCCGTAGATAAACGGCAGGTAAGCCTCCGCGTCCGGGAGTACATCAAGCCGTGGCACCGTCCAGCTCGACTCACCTTCGGTGTAATAGGCTGTGCCCACGGAAATCACTGGAATAGTGTGAAGCGGGTCCAGCGCCGTACCGCTGAGTTTGAGGGCCCCTGCCCCGATACGTTTTACTCGCAGGTTTTCCTGGTTCTTCATGCAATTCAAAATCGGGTCGTGCTGCAGGCCGTAGCCCGAGGAGTGAGGTACCGCCTTGATTTCAAAGTCGTAGCCTTCACTGCTTGAAGGTCCGATGTTTTCGCCAAATTCGGCCTCGATTTCGATCAACCGTGCACCATTACGCTCACAGAAGCCATAGGCTTCGTGACCATCGAGATAAACCTGGGCAGTCCCGGTTTTCTTCGCCTCGCCCCACATCTCCCGGCCGATCGTGACGGGCATGTCGCCACTCACGATAAGCACCAGCATGGTCGTGCCTTCAAGCTCCTTGTATCGGCATTTGAGAGAAATGATGCCGCAGTCAAACTCGCCACACAGCTCGCTCTGCCAACGGGAAACACTGGCAATCGCGGTGGGTGTTTCCGGCAGTTCGAAACAGGGTGGCAACACCGAGCGCAAGAACTCGAATGTGGTTTCGAACTCAATCGACAGCGCCTCAATCGTGCAGCGCCCGTCGGAGAGAATGCGTTGGATCTCTTGAAGTTCTTCTTTGGTTTTGACAAAGCTCATGGCAATCAATCTCCATCGATTGAGGCTTTCAATTGTTGGATAACCGCTTCGGCCACTCCTTGCGAAGAAGCCGGGTTCTGGCCGGTGATCAACGCACCGCTGACCACCACGTGGCGCTCCCAATCAAGGGTTTTGGAATACACTGCGCCAAGCGCTTTCAAGTCGGTTTCGACAAGGTACGGAACGACTTTTTCCAAACCTACTGCGGCCTCCTCACTGTCACTGAATGCCGTGACCTGCACGCCTTCGACCAAGGGGCGGCCGTCACGCTTGCGTGCTTCCAGCAACGCGCAACCTGCGTGGCAGATGGTTGCAACAGGCTTACCCTGGGTAAGTAGCGACTCGATAAGTGTGATGGAGTCGGCTTGGTTTCGCAGATCCCAGAGCGGGCCGTGCCCGCCGGGATACACCACAGCGCTGACCTGCGAATCGACAATCGCCGACAATTTGATGGTCGAACCCAGGTGCTCCTTGAGCACGCCATCCGCCCGATAGCGTTTGTACAGAGGGTGATCCTTGAAGGCATCAATCGACAGCGGATCCACTGGCGCACGCCCTCCCTTGGGTGACGCCAGCCGGACCGAGTACCCCGCATCGACAAAGGTGTAGTAAGGCACAACAAACTCCTCGAGCCACAACCCGGTGTCGCGGCCGGTGTCGCCAAAGGAATCATGCGAAGTCAAAACAAACAAAATACTCATCAAGCGCACTCCACAACGTATGCATTGAAGACAGGACATCAGGCAGCGGTTTGCTGTTCCCAGAGGGCCTGAGCGCTTGACCAGGTTTGATTCACGTCCTGCCCCTCGGCGGTTCTCCAGGTGATGGGGCCGACCATTTGCAAAATGAATGTGGTGTCGGCGAGCATTTTGGTTTCTTCGTGTTCAGCGCCGGTCGCCTCATACAAGAAGCCATGCTGGACACACAGCGCACCACCCTTTTCCGGGCCGCCCCGCAGCTCGAGAATGCCCTCAAACACATAGCCTTCCGCGGGCCCATGGTGAATGTGCGGCAACAGAATCGAGCCGTTGGGGCAGTAAAACATGACAGTCCAAATACCGAACTCAGGCGACACGTGTAGCAGTTTCCATTTCACACCACCGGTATGAAATTGCTCGGGAAACGCCTGCCATTCGACTTGGTCGACCTGTACATAAGCGTCCTGTGGTTTCTGGATAAGGTTCATTTCAGGCCTCACGGTTTGTGGCTATCGGTGGGCACACGCTACAGGCAGGGCTCGATTGCCCCTATCCAGAATCGGCAATACACACGCAGGGCGATGGCCTGAAACCGACAACAATGGAGTTGCCGAAAATGGCTATCGACTTAGGGTTTCAGCCCTTAGCTTTCAGGGTGTAGATAACCCGGCGAGTGCGCCTCGCCACTTCGAGGAACAAGAAGATGACTAAAACAATATCGGTTATAGGCACCGGCCTTATGGGCTCTGGATTGGCCAGTACACTGCTTGCGGCAGGCCGCAAGGTCACCGTGTGGGACGGTCGTGCGCAAGCTGCCCAACCGCTGGTGGCAAAGGGTGCCACCCTGGTGCCCTCTTTCGTCGACGCCGTGCATGCCAGTGAGCTGATCATCATGATTATCAGCAGTGCAGCGGGTGGGGCGTCATTGATTGAAAGCCACAGCGAGGCGCTGGACTTGAAGGGTCGCTTTGTGGCCAACCTCAGCACTTCGATGCCAGAAGATGGCCCGCGCTATCGCGCCGCGGTTGAACGTCGCGGGGGTACATTTATCAATGCCGCCATTTCTTCCTACCCTGACTTGATTGGCGGGCCTTACACGGCGATCCAATACGCCTGTGCGCCGTCAGTTTGGGATGAGATTGCACAAACGGTCACTCCGATGGCGCCTCAGGGCACTATTTACACGGGTGAAGACCTCTCGGTCCCGCCGATTGTCGATGCAGCCATGACCGGCAGCTTCTACGCGGTCGGCCTTGCGGGCTTCCTGGAGGCTGCGGCTTACGCCAAAACCCAGGGCGTGAGTGCCGGCCAACTGGCTGAGTTTGCGGACAAGATGCTCGACCTGCTGCGCTATAAAGTGCAAAAAGCATCAAGGAAATCGAGGCCGACGATTTCAGTACCATTCAGGCAACTGTCGACGTTTACCTTGATGCAGTTCTGCAATGGCGCGATGCTCTCAAGGCCAGCGGCCTGCGCGCCAGCCATATTTCGGCGCTCGCCGACGACCTGAAAATTGCCCAGGACGCTGGCCATGGCGCCTTGGGCTTCAACTCGCAATACCTGGTCGCCGGCGCTTAGATCTCGGCGAAGACAAAGAAAAGCCGGCTTAACAGAGCCGGCTTTTTCATGGGTGCGGGTTCAATGATGACGCCGATGCGCCCCTAGGCGGCTGAGCGTCTCGGAAGGCAACTCGCCGTAAAAATCCTGATAGTACTTTGAAAAACGCCCCAGATGGCTGAAGCCGGAATCCAAAGCAGCCCCTTGGATCGTGTCTCGGGGTGAGGACATCAGCAGCTTGCGGGCCATATTCAGGCGCACCGACCTCAAGTAGTTCAGGGGAGTCATGCCCAAGACGTCCTCGAAACTGTATTGCAGCGTCCGCCGGCTGATCCGTAGATGATTACACAAGTCCAGCACGCCAATGCCCTCGTCCTGGACATGCTGGACGAAGAACTCACAGCTCTTTTCCACGATGTACGACCGGGTTGAGGGTGGAATCACCAGACAGCTGGACCGCTCGAAATCCAGGATTTCCTGTACACAGTCAAACACCTTTTCCAGGCTGACGCTAAGTGGGTTTTGCTCGATTCCAGCCTGGACATCACTCAGGTGAGACTTGAGATTCAATTCGAAATCGACTTGGGTGCCCCTTGCGGGTTGAACAAATCTTTCGAAAGGCTTGGAGTCGCTATTCAAGAACGCTTCAGTGTTGAAGCGCTCAAAAAAGGCCGCCTTGCTGACGGTCAACATCAACGCTTCGATAGGTGCTTTGGCGACTGCATGGAAAGAGCGTCCCGACGAGACATGAAACGTGTTCGCGTTGACATATCTACCGTTAAGCAAAACATCTTCTTCTGAGCGTACGTTGACGATGACGATCGAATCCAACGGGACATGGCAGATCTGCTCCACACATGGGCTATTCATGGTCTCACGAGTGATTAGCATCTTCCCGGCGATGGAGTGGCTGGCGATGGCTCCGTGAAAAGGCGCCTTTTTCTCCAACTGATGGTAACGGTTGTCTTCCCATTCACTCAGGCACCCGGCGTGCGCGAATGCATCATGGCTTTCCATAAAGCGAAACTGGGTAGTGTTTTGAGGATTAAGAGGGACCATCATGCGATCTCGCCGTTTCTCGGGTGGTGCGGAACCGTTCGCAAGCTTCGTGCCGGTCTTCGATGACCTGCTGTCCAATAGCTGCGAATGAAACACGCAAGCGTCTGGAGCGCACCTTTCGAGCCGAAAAAGAAAACCGTTTGGCGTCCCGGGAATGGAGCCGTCTTACCCATCAAACGGTGTAATCGCCACAAACTGGGTCGGACGACCCACATTGGTGCAAATCTACTCAACCTGCTGCGGATTAACCGGGAAGAAACTACTCACGTCGAGGCTTTCAAAGGATCAACCAAAGTGACCGGAAGTGGCACCGCCGTCTAACGAGTAGGCAATCCCGTTGGTATAGCTCGCCTCGTCCGAAGCTAAGTGAAAGATTACCTTAGCGACTTCATCAGGCCGGGCAAATCGCCCCAGTGGTACCTCCTTGGTATAGGCCTGCATTTCGGCCTCAGGGTCATCGGCTTCGGCAAACAGGCTGTCCATCATCCGCGTCTGCACAAAGCCTGGGCATACGATATTGCTACGGATACCCCAAGGCCCGTAGTCCAGGGCCAGGCACCGCACCAGCCCCAATACTCCGTGCTTGGACGCGCAGTAAGCGGCGTAACCCGATGCGCCACGTACCGATGCGTCGGACCCGACAGCTACAAACGCCCCACGCCGCTGCGCCATGAAAATCGGCATCGAATGCTTTGCCATCAACCAGGTCCCGGTGAGGTTCACTCCTAGCATGAACGCCCAGTCCTGGCCCGACAGCGCGTGAACCAGCCCCGTACGTGCGACGCCTGCGCAGGGCACTACGGCATGCAGCGCAAGGTTGAAGGATTTCACCCGTTCGAACAGTGCGTGTACTTCGTGTTCTTGAGAAACATCCACCACCCGTGAAAGGAACCTTCCCATCTCTACTTTTTTGGCAGTCTCCTGCAGCCCGCTCTCCGACAGGTCACAACCGATGACGCTGTAGCCCTGCTGTGCAAAATGGATCGCCGTTGCCTGGCCGATACCGGAGCCCGCTCCGGAAATAACTACTAGATGCTCTTCATTGTTCATGGGCACGCTCCACATTTTCTTGAGGCTGAGCGCCTAACGTAGCGTCGAGCAGGTCACTGACTGTAGCCAATATCGGCAAGCGGACGGATTGCCAAAAACGGATACGAGGTCGCACTCGCCCGGCGTAGGCTGAATCCAGGTCGCACTCACCCCGCGGCCGGCAACACTGAGTACCGCTGCCATAATAATTCTCTAAAACAGCCAAAGCGGACGGCCTCGCAAGCACACGTCCAGAGAGCAACGACATGAGCAAAGCTGACGTTGGACACGGCACAGGAATGATGACTACAAGCGAAAGCTTGAACACGGATCTGTTGAAACAACTGGAGGCCATGAATCAGCCTGAACACACGCAATCCGAATGCTGGAGCAGTGCCGCCCCACTCGTTCGAGAGGCTTCCTTCTGGATCCTTTTGGGGGCCGTTCTGTGGATCGGCACCTTGCTGGCTGTAGGAGCAACGGCATGAGCACGTCAAATAGCGTCGAACAAGAAGCCCTCGCGGGCCGGTTGCCGGTTCTGTCGGGCAACCGCGTGTACAAATCCTATGGTTCGTTCCTGTGGACCTGCTGCGCATTCAGTGCAGCCACCTGGGCATTCCTGATTGGCAGCTACCTGCCCTATGTCGGGGATTGGCGGCTTGGTGTCATGGGCTACGTGATTGGCCTGATTATCGGCATGGCGCTGGTGTCGCTCGCGTCTGGAGTACCCAGCTACAAATACGGCACCGACCCGATTGATACCGCCAAGGCATCTTTTGGCTATCGCGGCATTGTGGTGCCGCTGTTTGGTCTTATGGCCACCTTGATCGGCTGGTCTTATGTGGTCGAGGCGCTGACTGCCAGGGGTGCAGCAAACGTTGCAGCGACAGTCACAGGCACCCAGGTCACCGGCGACTCACATGAGCATCTGGTCATCGGCGTGGCGTTGCTGGCGCTCTTCGTTGTCTGGTTTATCGCCTGCAAGGGACCGAAATTCTTCGAGCGCCTCAATGGCTATATCGGCCCGTTGCACATGCTGATCACCTTGGTGATGTTCGGCATCCTGGTGCACAAGTTCGGCCTCGACAGCCTGTGGCACAACCAGGTGCCGCAGGACCAAATGCTCTCCCATGATCCCGTACAGGGCTTGGCACTTGCGGTCGAATTTGGCGTCTCCAACTCCATGACCTGGTGGCCGATCATGGGTGGCCTGACGCGACTGGTCAAAAGCAAACACCATGTCATGGGCCCCTCGATCATTGGCGTGGGCATCCTCGGTGCAGCCGTTGTCTCAACGGTCGCGGCCCTTGCGGCGATCAGCGCAGGCACCTATGACCCGACGATCTGGATGATTGCCGTTGGCGGGCCGGTGTTCGGATCCATTGTGATGAGCGTGGTTCTCACGGCCAACATTGCGACCATGGTGGTGATGATGTACCTGGCCGGGGTTTCCATTCAGCAGGTGAAGTTTTTCGCGCGATTGAAATGGGAACTGCTGCTCGCGCTGCTCCTGCTGCCCGGCGTGTATTTTGCCTTCGAGACCGAATGGCTACTGTCCAAGGTAATGAGCTGGCTGTCGTACAACGGCGTGATGTTCGTCGGCATCTCAGGCATCACATTGGTGGACTACTTCATTCTGCGACGCGAACAACTGGACGCGCCCAGCCTGTTTGCCACGCGTAACAGTCACTACGCCTATTGGGGCGGGGTCAACTGGATCGCCGTCGGCATCAGCATCGTGGCCGTGGTGGGCTACCTGGCGATGTACGATCCGGTGACGGTGGCTATGAACGGGTGGTTCCGCTACCTCGGCGCGTCCATTCCAGTCATCGCCCTCTCGGGCGCCGCGTATTACCTGGCGGTAAGGCTCATCGTGGCGCCATTGGGCAAAGGTCACTACACAAAAGGAACGGCGCTCAGTAGCCGCCCCACACTTGACCCTATTCCAGGGCCCGGCGCCATGAAGGTCAGCCTCTAACGCCCTGCTGCAACCCAGCCGATGCCCAGCTTCCGCTGACCCGGCATATGGTTCCCTTTTGGGGCGTCTTATTGGCGCCCTTTTTTTGCGGTGCACATAGTTACCTATAGCCAAAAAGGCGCTGCGCATGCCATCGATTTATTCAATAAAATTCAGGATGCTCACCCTGACGGGCCTTTGCCTGCTAACCATGATGGCAAGTGTCATAGCCATAAACCTCTATCAAGGCAAAATCTCCTCCAAAGAGATCAGAAAGCAAAGCGCCGAACTTTTGGAAATCGCCGCGCGCGACCAATTGATCGGTACCGGCAAAGCCCAGCAATTACGTATCGAAAACAAGTTCCGTAATGCCAACCAGTTGGCGCAGCTTGTGGCGCTGCAAATGAGCACGCTGCGGGACCAGTATGCCGAGGGCAGGATCAATGCTGAAAACCTGCGCCGCGACATGGTTAAAAGTATCCATCAAACGATCGTCTCCAACCCCGCCTTCCTGGGGTTGTACGTCGCGTTCGAACCCGGCCAGGCGGGCGGAGAGGATCTGGACTTCAAGGGCAAGGCTGAGTTCGGTTCAAACGAAACCGGACGCTTTTCAACCTACTATTCGCGTTACGGCAGTATTGACTTCGAGCTGACTGCCCTGGACGAAAAAGCCATTAATGGCGACCAGATCAACGCCAGCGGCCAACCGATGAACTATTGGTACAGTTGTTCGAAAAGCACACTCAAGCCTTGCATCACCGCGCCTTACTTCGACACGTTGAATGGGCACACCGAAGGGCTGGTTTCGCTGGCTTTGCCTTATGTGGAAAAGGGTAAATACGTTGGGGTGCTGGTGGTGGACTTGAGCCTGAACGACCTTCAGGAACAAAGTGTGGCGCTGGCTCGGGGCATCTACAACGGACACTCGACGGTGAGTATCGTCAGCGATACCGGGATCATCGCCGCCAACAGCGCTTCAGCGAAAACAACGGGCAAGCCCGCTTCAGAAATCTGGCCTGATTATGGTGCCCGATTTCAGCGTGGAACTTTCGAATCGGGTGTGGTGCTGGCGCGTGAACAAGGCAACTTCCAACTGTCACTGCCCTTCTCGCCCATTGAAAATTCCGCCCCCTGGGCCGTAAAGATCGATGTGCCTTGGGATACGCTGATGGCCCCCTCCGAGAAACTGGCAGACCAACTCGATACCAGACAGCATCTGAGTACGTGGCACATGCTGGTTTCGGCCTCCGTGCTGGGGGCCTTAGGCCTGGCACTGTGCGCACTGGTCATTCATAAATCGCTGCGGCCGCTTCAGCTGATCACGCAAATGATCAAGGACATCGCCAGCGGCGACGGCGACCTGACTCGGCGGATCAACTATTACCAGCCCAACGAACTGGGTGAGCTTTCAAACGGCTTCAACCGTTTTCTGGACCAGTTGCATCATTTGATCAAAGAGATCCATGCCGCTGCGGGGCAAACGCGTGAGGCCACTCAGCATGCGGCAACGATTGCGCACGCCACCCGCAGCCAGTTGCGAGCACAGGCCAACGAGGTTGACCAGGTCGCTACAGCGTCGAATGAAATGGCCGCAACGGCCCAGGAAATGGCACGAAACACAGGCTACGCCGCCGATTCTGCACAAGACAGCCACCGAGCTGGATCACACGCAGACCAAATCATTGTCAGCGCTAGCCAAACCATCCAGAAGCTGTCCCTTGGCATGGCGCAAAACATGTCGGAGGTCAGAACGCTCGCTGACAGCAGCACCGAAATCAGTTCGGTGCTGGAAGTCATACGGGGAATCGCCGAGCAAACTAACCTCCTCGCCTTGAATGCCGCCATCGAGGCTGCGCGAGCAGGTCAGGCAGGCCGTGGTTTCGCGGTCGTTGCAGACGAGGTTCGCACGCTGGCACGACGCACACAAGAATCTGTCACCCGGAGCCAACTCGTCATCGAAACGCTCCAGCACAATACCGACAATGTCGTTGCGGCGATGAGTGTGAGCCATGCACTGACCAGCACCACGGTCGAAGAGTTTGCCAAGGTAGGCCACGCACTGGGGCAAATGAGCGTCGGGGTAGAGAAAATCAGCGATTTGACGCTGCAGATTGCCACGGCTACTGAAGAGCAGAGCAATGTGGCGGATGAAGTCAGCACCAACGTCAGCAACATCAGGGACTTTGCTCGGACACTGGCAGAGAATGCAGAAATACTGGAAACCGTCAGCGTCCACTTGGACCAACTGGCCAAAACCCTTGAACAGAAAGTCGGCCACTTCAAAATCTGAGTCGCCGGGTGGTTAAAGGGGCTCGGCCTTCGCGGGCATTAGAATGGTCGTCCATAAAGCGATTGCCGTTTCGACCATTTGCTCGCGAACGCCGGATGTCGGGTTTAGCTGGTCCTGATAAAAGAAGATCCCATCGATTTGCGTCGCGATCAGTGCGGCGTAAGTACGCACCTGATCGTTTGGCAATTGGGGGCTGATCTCAGTGATCAACCGGCAAAAGCCCATAAGAAACTGATCGTACTGTTCAATCATCAATGCCTTGATAGACGCGTCGTGACTGGCCAGGGCACCCATCTGGAAAAAGAATTTGCCGGTGACGGAGTCCAGCGTGGCTGCGG
The DNA here is from genome assembly GCF_016651105.1 of Pseudomonas sp. TH15. GTDB lineage: Bacteria > Pseudomonadota > Gammaproteobacteria > Pseudomonadales > Pseudomonadaceae > Aquipseudomonas. The sequence goes on along the minus strand of NZ_JAEKEL010000001.1, from coordinate 4,099,403 downwards.
AGTTTTCGCGGATAGCCACCGCCAACTTTTCGATTGGCGTCTCGGCGCGGGCTTGTTCGACCAACTGGTTCACCGACGCGACATAGTGGCCCAGCTTTGCCGCAATCATCTGGCGACAAAGATTCTCGGTATTGCCACAGTAGTGCTGAAGGTTGTTCAGGCTGATCCCTAACTCCTTGGCGACCTTGCGGGCGGAGAACTGGGCATAGCCGTCGCGGACGAAGACCATCGCGGCGGCATCGTTGATGTCTTCAATCTTCTTGAGCCGCTTGCCGGCACGACTGTAGGGGCTGGCGTCCCCATCTTTGATTCCACCGCGTTCTGATAGCACGCCCTGGCTGCTCCTTTATCGCGTTACCGCATCTTACGCCCATCCGAATTGCTCACTACAGGTGCGCGTAAGCCGCACCCGTCGAGTTGCCAATTTCGGATAAGCCGTATTAGCGCTGAAGCGTACATTTCGGTGCAGGCGACATCAATGCGATTACCTCAGGGGAATATCATGGCTCAACAACTCACGCTGCTCGGTACAGGCCTGATGGGTTCTGCTTTAGCGAGTTGCTATCTGAATCGCGGCGTGGCGGTGACGGTATGGAACCGCTCCCCTGAGAGGTGCGCTGCCTTAGTCAAAAACGGAGCACAAGCAGCGCCCAGCCTGGTGTCGGCGCTGGAGACCAACTCTCTGGTGCTGGTCGTATTGCTGGATTACAGCGTTTTCAGAAGCGTCATGGAGGGACATGAACATTTGATCGCAGGCCGCGACTTTATCAATTTCATGACCGGTTCGGCGAAAGACGCCAACGAGCTACAGGCCTACATCAATTCTCAGGGAGGGCATTATCTTGAGGCGGCGATAGAGGCCTACCCTGACGATATTGGCCGGGATAGCACGTTGATCCACTATTCGGGACCCAAGGATATCTGGTCGCGGCATAAACCTCTGTTGCAATTGCCCGGCGCTGCTTCGCGCTGGATAGGCGAGTTAGCCTGCGCGGCCAATGTGTTGGACGCTGCCATGGCCGGTGCATTTTACAACACCGGTATCGGCGCTTTTCTGGAGGCCTTGGACTTCGCCGGGAAGGCTGGCGTCGGTATCGAACCACTCGAAGACTGCCTGGATTACTTTCTTGAACTGCTCAAGACTGAACTGACCGCGGTCATTAAACACCACAAGTCTAATGACTATCGAACAGACCAGGCGACCCTTTCAATCTATGTGGCGGCAGTGAAGTCCTGGCGCCAGACCATGCTCGATTGCGGGCAGCGCGCCAGCCTCTTCACCGCCAACCTTCACTGTATGGAAATGGCCGTGGCTGAGGGCCGCGGCCATCTCGGGATAGCCGCCACCTACGCCAGCCACCTTCTAGCCGCAGGTCAAACACGATGAACAGGCTTCAGGGCAAAGTCGCGCTGATTTCCGGCGCAGCATCGGGTATAGGCGCCGCGAGCGCTATCCGTTTTGCAGAAGAAGGCGCCAGGATTGCCTTGTGCGATATCGATGGTGCGAGGGCTGGCGGCGTACTTGAGGCCATACAAGAAATGGGTGGCGAAGCGCTGTTCATTCCACTGGATGTACGCGTTGAAGACAATTGGGTCAGCGCGTTCGAAGCGACCGTGGCGCGTTTCGGATTCGTCGATGTTGTGATGAACAGTGCCGGCATAGCATTGCCGGGTAGCGTCGAAACCATGAGCTTTGAAGACTGGAACAAAGAACTTTCGGTAAACCTGCACGGCACTTTCTTCGGCATAAAGCACGGGTTCAAGTACCTGAGAAACAGTGGAGGCTCGATCATCAATCTGTCTTCGATAGAAGGCATCGTCGGCCATCCGGAATATGCCGCTTACTGCGCCGGCAAGGGAGCCATCCGCAACCTCACCAAATCAGCGGCTCTGCATGCGGGCCGAAGTGGCTACAGGATTCGGGTCAACAGTATTCATCCTGGATACATCGTGACGCCGATGGTCGGGAATGACACGGCCGAACTGGAACGGCTTGCGAAGTTGCACCCCATCGGCTTTTTGGGCGAAGCGATCGACATCGCTAATATGGCGCTGTTTCTCGCTTCAGAAGAGTCGCGGTTTGCGACAGGGGCTGAATTTGTAGTCGACGGAGGGTTTATCGCACAGTAAAAAGCCCTGGCGAGCGTGTCCCCTTTACCTAGAGCGCTCACCTGGAGATTACAGATTGGAAACTACTCAATCAGGGGCCTGGTTCAGAGGCTTTTTGGGGAAGGCTCGTAACGGGGTTCACGTAGACCGGTAACATCATCACCAAAAACCCACTGTTTGCTTCCTGTCGACTATCGACAGGCCCGGCGCATCGGGCTTGCATTGAACTACTTGGGTTTCAATTGCTGCTGCGAATGTGTCATTCGAAAGATCAGGACTCAGGATGCATCTGAGCGATTCTTTCCCTTTGTACATGGATTAAAAATCTGGTGAATACTCTCGCTGGTTCCTACATAGGTTTTAGTACCCGGTACCGCCACAGCCGAGTAATTCTTACGATCGGTGACCTTAATAAAATTTCCTTGCGCAGCCGTGAAGCTCTCAGTGTTTGGCGGCACTAGCACGTTCAGGAACTGGGCTTTCTTGTCGAGGGCCAAAGCACCTCCCACAGTAATTGGCGCCAGCATGGCGGCCCAGTGTTCACTGAATAGGTAGAAGGTATCGGCTGCGGCTCTGCCACTTTGCAGATGGGCACACTGCACATCGCTGGCGTTGATGACTTCAGCCTGCTGGTAGATGCCGCCCTTATAGAGGGCCAGCACTAGCTTGCTCTTCGTCAGCACACCCAGGCCTTGTTTGGGTCTGCATACTTGCAAATCACCGTAGGGAAACAAGCACCAGTTGGTTTCGGTGATAGTGACGATTTCGTCTGGGCTGAGTTTCAGATCGCGTTCAATATTGGCGCGGGCTTGCGGGGTTTCGTAAGGGATGGCGCATGCGCTCAATAGAGCTGCGAGGGTAAGGGCAAGTAGCGGGGTTCTCATCAAGCGTCCTTTGCTGCTGGAAGTCATATATAAGTGACGAGTATTTTTTACAGATCTCTTCCTTCAACACTCCACGATTCAAGCAATCGCGAGAGCAGGAGAAAATAGCCGTCGTTGAGATTGGTTCTGAGACAAGAACATCAAAGCGGTCGATGTGATCGACAAACTCTGGCCGCTGATGACGGCTGAGCAGATCCTCCACCGGTCTACGCACCGCGAAAATTATACAGATCGCGCTGCGTTTAAGGAGCTGCTGGAGAATTTGCCAAACAAAACTGACGGTAGTGTAAAACCGAAATCAGGCAAAAGCAGTCACTCATCCTGCGACAACGAAGCTCGCTGAAACGAGTTTTTCAGCGATCGAAGCTGGAGAGCTCCGTATGCTCGGTGGCCACCCTGCACAAACAACAAAGCCCGCACTCCTGGATGCGGGCTTTGTTGTTTCAGCTCAAGTCATATCGCGGTACAGATTTACCACATGTACCGGTAACCCACGTTGACCGCATAAGGCTGTTCGATACTTGCGCCTTTGCTATATTCAGCGTCGATGTAGAACTTGTGCTTCTCAGCATTCGGCAAGATGACCCCACCGCCCAGGGTCGCAGCACTACCAAACAGCAATATGCGAGTCCGTTCGCGGCTCAGTCCCGCCACATAACACGCCGGTTTCAGGATCGCGCAGGATGATCTGGCCACGCCCGTAACTGGTCAGGTCGCACACTACTTGCACCTGATGCCCGCGCCGCGCCAATGCTGCTGCCATATCCCGTGAAGCGCCCTGCTCGATGCCGACCTCCAGCCCTCCCAGCCACTGCCAGCGCGGTGCATCCAGCGCCGCTTGTGGGTTGAGGCCGAAGTCCACCAGGTTCATGACCATTTGCACATGCCCCTGGGGCTGCATGTAGCCCCCCATCACGCCGAATGGCCCCATCGCCACACCATCCTTGCTGAGAAAGCCCGGGATGATGGTGTGGAACGTCTTCTTGCCAGGGGCCAGGCAGTTGGCATGCGCAGGGTCGAGACTGAACTCTTCACCACGGTTTTGCAGGGCGATGCCGCTGTCGGGCAGCACCACGCCGGAGCCGAAACCGTGATAGTTGCTCTGGATAAATGAAACCATGTTGCCATCGGCATCGGCAGTGGCCAGGTAGACGGTACCGCTGGCGTGAGGCTCGCCCGGCAGCGGCGCCACGGCCCGCTCGCCAATCTGCTCCCGACGGCGAGCGGCGTAGGACTCACTCAACAAGTCCGCCACCGCGACCCGCATTTGCTCCGGGTCGGTGATGTAATGCAGGCCATCACTATAGGCCAACTTCATGGCTTCGAGTTGAAGGTGCCAGGTCTGCTGACTGTCGCGGTGATCGAACGTGAAGCCTTCGAGAATCTTCAACGCCATCAACGCGACCAGACCTTGGCCGCTGGGCGGAATCTCCCAGACATCGACGCCACGATAATTGACCGTGATCGGGTCGACCCATTGTGCACGGTAATCCTGCAAATCACTGGCACGCAGGTAGCCGCCCGTGGCCCGGGAATGGGCATCCAGCCGCTGCGCCAATGCACCGCGATAAAAGCTTTCACACTCGGTGGCGGCCAATTCCGTCAAGGTCCGGGCTTGCGCCGGGTTGCGGAACACTTCACCGGCGCGCGGCGCCCGCCCCTCAATCAGGAACGTGTTGAACCAGGCATCAAGCACTTCGTTGCGGTTTGGGGTGAAGCCCTCCAGCGCGGTTTGCCATTGCAGGGCAACCACGGGCGATACCGGGAAGCCGTCCTGGGCCAGGCTGATGGCCGGTTTCAACAAATCGGCAAAGGGCAGCCGCCCAAACCGCCGGGACAGTTCAGCCCACGCCGAAGGGCAACCCGGCACCGTAACCGGCGTCCAGCCATGCAACGGCATCTGTTCATGACCAGCGGCTTTCACCGCCTCGACGCTCAAGCTTGCCGGCGCATGGCCGTTTGCGTTGAGGCCGTGCAACTGGCCCTTGCACCACACCAAGGCAAACGCATCGCCGCCCAGACCGCAGCCTGTGGGCTCGACCACGGTCAGTGCCGCCGCCGTGGCGATCGCGGCGTCAATGGCATTGCCGCCCTTTTGCATGATTTCGATGCCGGCCTGAGCCGCCAAGGGCTGTGACGCGGCGACCATGCCGCGCCGGGCGAACACGCTTTGACGCTGTGACGGATACGGGTACTCATGAGCAGAAAATTTCAGCATGGCAAAGGCTCTTCAAAACAAGGATTCATTGGCCGGACTTGACCCGGTTCCACTCTCGGGTCATCAGGCGCTGGATGTTTTCCGGCAGATCGGCGGAGACGAAGGCGTGGCTGATCACCTCGTCGCTCGGGTAAATTCCGGGATTGCTGCTGACCTTGGGGTCCATCAACGCGGTCGCGTCTTTGTTGGGATTGGCGTAGCCGACATAGTCGCTGATCGGCGCTATCACTTCAGGGCGCAGCAAATAGTTGATCAGCGCGTGGGCGTTGCCAACGTTGCTGGCGTCCTTGGGGATCGCCAGCATGTCGAACCAGAGGTTCACGCCTTCTTTGGGAATCAGGTAGCGGATGTCGATGTTTTTCCCCGCTTCCCGCGCGCGGCTCTGGGCCTGCATGACATCGCCGGAATAACCGATGGCCACGCAGATGTCGCCGTTGGCGAGGTCGGAGGTGTATTTCGATGAGTTGAAGTAGGTCACCGAAGGCCGCAAGGTCATCAGCAGTTTCGAGGCTTGCTTGTAGTCATCGGGCTTGACGCTGTTCGGGTCCAGGCCGAGATAAAGCATGGCCTGCGGAATGATCTTCACCGGCGCATCGAGAAAAGCCACGCCACAGCTTTTCAGTTTGGCCAGGTTTTGCGGGTCGAAGACCATCGCCCAGGAATCCAGCGCCACGTCTTTGCCCAACACGGCGCGGACTTTCTCCTCGTTGTAACCGATGCCCACGGTGCCCCACATGTAAGGCACGGCGTAACGATTGCCGGGGTCGGCGGCTACCAGGCGCTGCATCAGGCGTGGGTCGAGATGTTTCCAGTTACCCAGCAACTCACGCTGCAAAGGCTGGTAGGCGCCCGCGCGAATCTGCTTGGACAGAAACTGGCTCGACGGCACCACCACGTCATAGCCCGAGTGCCCGGAAAGCAACTTGGCTTCGAGCATTTCATTGGTGTCGAAGATGTCGTACTGAACCTTGATGGCACTGTCTTTTTCAAAGTTCTTCAGCGTGTCGGGGCCGATGTAGTCGGACCAGTTGTATACCTTCACCACCGCATCGGCAGCCTGGGTCATGGGCACAATGGCGGCGCAGCACAACGCCGCGAACAAACTCGATAAACGCATCGTCGATATCCTTGTGAATGTCACAGAACCCGACTGAGAAAGGCACGGGTGCGGGCATGGCTGGGCTGGCTGAAGATCTGTTCGGGTGGTCCCTGTTCGATCAATTCCCCTTGATCAAGCACCACCACCCGGTCGGCCACTTCGCGGGCAAACCCCATCTCATGGGTGACCACCACCATGGTCATACCCTCCTCGGCCAACTCCTTCATCACCTGCAGCACTTCGCCCACGGTTTCCGGGTCCAGGGCACTGGTGGGTTCGTCGAACAACATGGCCTGGGGCTTCATCGCCAGCGCCCGGGCGATCGCCACCCGCTGCTGCTGGCCGCCGGACAACATCGACGGGTAGTGATCGGCCTTTTCGGCCAGCCCCACTCGCTTGAGCAGCGCCTGCGCCTGTGCCACTGCAGCCTTGCGCGTCACGCCCAAGACATGAACCGGCGCTTCAATGATGTTCTCCAGCGCGGTCATGTGCGGGAACAGATTGAAACGCTGGAACACCATGCCGATGTCCCGGCGCTGACGCGCGATGTTGCGCTCCGAATCCTTCACCAGACTGCCGTCGGCCAGGGTGCGATACCCCATGGGCTGGCCGCTGACGCGGATCTGCCCCGACTGAATGTCTTCGAGCAAGTTGATGCAGCGGATAAAGGTGGTCTTGCCGGAACCGGACGCGCCGATCAGCACCACCACTTCACCGCGGCGAACCTGCAGGGAGATCCCCTTGAGAATCTCCAGGTCGCCAAAGGACTTGTGAATATCCAGCGCTTCGATGACCAGTTCTTCACTCATGTGCGCCATGTTCAACGCCCTCTTAGCAGTTTCAGGGTGCGGCGACCGAACATTCGACCAACCGCCGGTGCCGGCCGGTCAGACTGCCCGAACCGCGTCTCGAGCCAGCGCTGGAAAAACCCCCACAGCGTGGTCAGGAACAGGAAATAAATGGCGACCACCAGGTACAGCTCGAACACCCGGAAGGTCGACGAGGTGACCATTTGGGTGCTGAGCAGCAGTTCCTGCACGCCGATGACACTGACCAACGTGGTGTTTTTCAGCATCACGTTGAACTCGTTGCCCAGCGGCGGCACGATCACGCGGAAAGCCTGGGGCAGGACGATGCGCCGCATGAGTTTGCCAAAGGTCATCCCCAGGGAGCGCCCGGCTTCGTACTGACCTTTGTCCACGGCACCGATACCGGCGCGAATGATCTCGGCCATGTACGCGCCTTCGTTGAGGCCCAGGGCAAGGATCGCCGCCTGGATGTTACCCGGCACGATGAACCAGCCGAGGTCCAGGTCTTCAAAACGGAAAATCCCCCCGGCTGCCAGCGCCGTGTAGAGAAAAACGATCTGCACCAACAACGGCGTTCCGCGCATCAGCCACACATAAAACCGCACCGGGTACTGCAACAGCGGGTTGCGTGACAGCTTCATCAGCGCTGCCACCAGTCCCAGCGCACACCCCAGCAACATCGCCGAGACGCTGATCAGGCACGTCAGGCCGAGCCCCGTCAGGTAGACATCACTAGGCTGCAGCAGGTACTGCCAAAACACATTCCAATTGAAGTTCATCAGGGGCGCCCTCAGTCCAGTTTGTCACCGTCGACATGCCATTTACTGAGCAACGCGGCATAGCTGCCGTCGGCGCGCATGTCTTGCAAGACCTCGGCCAGGGCGGCGCTCAACTGCGGGTCGTTTTTACGTACACCAAAACCGGTGAGAATCCGGCTGAACGCGGGTACGGCGGACTGGAACAGGTCCGGAGCGAGTTGCTGGTAGTGCCCGGCGGATTCGACAGTGGTACCAAAAGCGTCCACCTGATTGATGCGCAACGCCTGAAAGGCATCGGCATCGACGTTGTAGACCACCAGCTTCATCGGTGCCTTGCCGGCAGCCACCAACTTGTCGTTCTCAGCCCCGAGCAGGACGCGGATCGTCGAACCGTTGCTGACCGCAACCTTGAGCCCGGACAAGTCCTCCAGGGTCTGCACCGATTTCGGGTTGCCCTTGGGCACCACGATCGATTGGCTGGAATACATGAAGTTGACGATGTCGATCACCTCACGGCGCTCGGGCTTGTCGAACAGCTGATCCACGATCATGTCGCACTGCTGCGCCAGCAACGCCGGGATCAGGCCGGCAAACGGGGAAATCCGCCATTCGACTTTCTTGTCGCCCAGGCGCTGGGCGATTTCCAGGCCGAGGTCGACCGTCAGGCCCTTGGGTTTCTGCGCTTCATCGAAAGACACCAGCGGCGGTGAATCCATGCCCGAGCAGTACGTGAGTTTGTCGACCTTGAGCAGGCGCTCCGGCACGGTCGGCGCGGCGACCGCCCACTGCGTGCAGAGCCCGAGAGAGATTGCCGCCATTAACAGGCGAGACTTATGCATGACCAGACACTCCAGTTCGGTTAGTAACGGGGCAGTACTCAAAGTCAAAACACCGGCAGGCTCATGGCCCGCTCTACAATTATTTTTCTGTTTGCAGAAACTTGATCAACTCGGGAACCGTGCCTTCGATGTGCTCACGCACCACCACTTCTGCTTTGGCTGCATCGCCCGCGCGAATGGCGTCGAGGATCACCGCGTGTTCCTGACGCGCACTCAGCGGTTTTTCCACGTGTTGCAACCAAAGGCGCATCGGCGCCTCGATCAGCGAATAAAGCGCACTGATCTGCTTGAGTAATCGAGGGCGCTCACTCAGGCTGCACAGGTACTCATGGAAGGCGCGATGGCGACTGACCCACTCGGCGCCGTCTTCACGGTAGTCGTCCATTTCATCCAGCAGGCGCTCCAGATGGCTGAACTGACGCTCAGTGATTTTGGGTACGGCCACCCGGATCGCCAGGCCTTCGAGGGCGCTGCGCATTTCGAAGACCTCACGCATTTCCTCGATATTCAAACCTCGGACTATGGCGCCACGATTGGGCCGCAGAATCACCAAACCCTCGGCATCCAGGCGCCGAAAAGCTTCGCGCACCGGCATTCGGCTCATGCCGATTTCACCCGCAATGTCCTCGGCGATCAGTCTTTCGCCGGTTCGGTAACGGCCCTTGCAAATGGCTTCCAGGAGAAAGTTGTAAGCCTCCTCCTCCGCGGTGATGGGTTGACGCTCGGTATAGACAGGGACAAACGTCATTGACATCGCCTTTTGAATTTTTGTATCCAATTATCCACGGATACGAAAAAGCAGAATGCGTGCCAGATTGCGTCGGAATAGCTCAAGCGACTGATTTGAAATGAGATCGGGGAAATATTGCTGGGGATGATGCATCGGATGCTCTGGCAGCCAACGCGACAATTGCTACTTGATTGCTCATTGCGAGCGCCAGAAAGGTGCAGAACGGTAGCGCGTAACAATACCCATCGCTGCTTGAACAAATGGCAGCGTCAGGAGATATGGCGCAGAACATGGCTGTTCCGCGCCATAACCCCAAGCAACTTTACAGGGTGTAGGAAATACCGACCTGCACCGTACGCGGCGCCCCCGGATAGGCGTAGACGTTGCCGAAAGCGCCCTCCTCATAGTCCGCGTTGCCAACGTTTTTCACATCAAGGTTGAGCCTGACCTTGTCGTTGACCTTGTAGTAGCTGAGCAGGTCGACAACGGTGTAGCTGCCCATCGAGAACGCAGTGTTCGCCGTTTGCCCGGCACGCTCATCGACGTATTTCAGCCCCGTGCCAAGCCCCAATCCTCTGAGTGCGCCATCCTGAAACTCGTAAACGTTGAGCAGGCTGAAGCTGTTTTGCGGAATGTTCATCAGACGAGTGCCGGACTTGATGACATTGTCCTTGGTCACTTCGGCATCGACGTAGGCGTAGCCGCCGATCACGCGCCATTGCGGCGTCAGGTTGCCAGCAACGTTGAGGTCGAAACCACGGCTGCGCACTTCACCGGCAGCGACACTGAAGGTCGAATCGACAGGATCGGTGGTGAGCACATTGCGCTTTTCAATCTGATAGATCGCGGCATCGACGCTCAGTTGGTTGTCCAGCGCTTGCCACTTGACGCCCAGTTCATAGGATTTGCCCTTTTCCGGCTCAAACCCACCGCCCTCGCGGCTGGCACCGGTATTGGGCTTGAACGAGCGTGCGGTGTCGGCGTAAATCGCTACGGTGTCTGTCAGGTCGTAGGTCAGCCCGATGCGTGGCGTCACCGCATTGTCGCTGGCCTGCCAGTTTTTGCTGCCTGGCACATACGTTTCGTAGTCATGCTCAAAGCGCTCGAAACGTGCGCCCGCCAGGACTTTCAAACGCTCGGTCAGGGCCACTTGATCCTGGACGAACGCAGCGTAGGTCTTGAGGTTTTCTTTGTCGTGGGTCGGGGTTCGGGTCAAGGCTGGACGCGGCTGACCATACACCGGGTTGAAGATATCGATCGGATACGCACTGACCGCACCGCTGGAGCGCTGGATGATCGACTTGTAGTCGTAATCCTCGTATTCGACGCCAGTGAGCAGCGTGTGATCGAAACCGCCGAGGGTGAAGTGCCCAGTGAGGTTGAGCTGGGTATCCTTGTCGGTCCACTCCAGCTTGCGATAGTTGAAGTTGCGGCCCAGGGTGCGTCCGTCGGCGGCGATACCATTGGCTTCGATGGCATTGCCTTGCAACGACCCGTCCAGCCATTGGAATCCGCCACCCAACGTCCAGTTGTCATTGAGCAGGTGCTCAAAACGCAACTGCGCCATGTTGTTGTCGTTGTGCAACTTGCCGACGTCTTTTTCACCGAAGAAGGTGTCACGGGACGCCGTGCCGTTTTGTTTGGCATAGCGCGTCACACCGCGGTCCAGCGGGTGATTGTTGCGCATGAAATCACCTTCGAACGTTATCCTGGTGTCGTCGGTGGCCTGCCAGCTCAGCACCGGCGTCACGCCGTAGCGCTCGGTTTCGACGTGATCACGGAAGGTGTCGCCACCCTCTCCCACTACATTCAGGCGATAGGCCAGACGCCCTTCTTCATCCAGCGGGCCGGAGGCGTCCAGCGTTGCGCGCTGCATCCCCTGATCATCGAGTTGGCTACCCAGTGTCACAGTCGGTACGGCCAGAGGCTGTTTGGAAACCACGTTGAACGTGCCGCCCGGATCGCCGCGGCCATAGAGCATGGTCGCCGGCCCGCGCAGCACTTCCAGGCGTTCGATGGTGTTGGCGTCAGGCATGTTCGGGTAACCGCGATTGATCGGGAAACCGTTGCGATAAAACTCGCCGGTGGTGAAGCCGCGCACCGTGAAGGTGGTCAGGCCCTGCCCCCGAAATTGTTGGCACGCCCGACCCCGCCGGCGTAATCGAGGGCGTCCTGCAAACGGGTGGCGCTGATGTCCTCAACGGCGTCTTTGGTCACTACGCTGATGGACTGAGGGGTTTCGTGAATGGAGGTGTCGGTGCGTGTTGCGCTGGCCGAACGGGTCGCTCGATACCCGGTCACCGGCCCTAGCGCGGTCTCATAGTCTGCAATGCCGACAATGTCGGTTGCCTGCAATTCCAGGCTGGCTTGGTCAGGGCTGGCTTGTTCAGCCCAAGAGGAAGCGGAAAACGCCTGAAGCACACACATAGAGACCAGAGTACGACGCATCTAGGAAACCTTGTGAAAAGAGCCAAAAGGGATGGCATACGAGCCAACAAATCGCGGCGCATGGTATAGCAACTCGCTAGCATTTGATATGTATTCGCATTCGTATTTTTGAGCGCGGTGCCCTGAATTTCGAGCTCTGCGCCCTGCTCACCTGCTCAGTGCATTTAATTGTTCACGATACGTGCGCAACGCCTTCGCTTTACTGCTCTTGATGAAGCATTCGAGATGAATATGCTGTTCATAAGTGACCCCTGATCTCGCACAAGACATCTTGCACAAGACCCTGAAAGAGCCCACTTCATGAACAGTCCCAGAACGCTCTACCAGAAGCACATCGATAGCCACACTGTCTGCCCGCTCGATGATCAGGGCCATGTCCTGTTGTATATCGATCGCCAGGTCATCAACGAATACACCAGCCCTCAAGCCTTCAGCGGTCTGCGCGAGGCCAAACGCAATGTCTGGCGCCCGGAAACCGCACTGGCGGTGGTCGATCACGTCAACCCGACGGCGCCGGTGCGTATCGCCGCGATGCCGGATGCCGGCGGTGCGCGGCAGGTGTCGTACCTGGCGGAAAACTGCCGGGACTTCGGCATCGAACTGCTCGACATCCTCGACAAGCGCCAGGGCATCGAACACGTAATCGCCCCGGAGCAGGGTTTTATCCTGCCGGGCATGGTGATCGCCGCGGGCGACAGTCACACCACCACTTACGGCGCCCTCGGGGCCTTCGGTTTCGGCATCGGTACCTCGGAGATCGAACACCTGCTGGCGTCCCAGACCTTGGTCTACAAACGCCTGAAAAGCATGCGCGTGACCGTGAACGGCGAACTGGCCACCGGGCTGACTTCCAAGGACGTGATCATGGCGCTGATCGGCCAGATCGGCGCATCCGGCGCCACTGGGTATGCCATAGAATTTCGCGGCTCGACCATCGATGCCTTAAGCGTCGAAGCGCGCATGACCATCTGCAACATGGCGGTCGAGGCCGGTGCCCGCGGCGCCTTCATGGCGCCGGACGAGAAAGTCTTCGCCTACCTCAAGGACAAACCCCGGGCACCCAAAGGTAAGGTGTGGGATCGCGCGGTGGAGAAGTGGCGCACCCTGCACACGGATGCGGGCGCGCAGTTTGACTGCGAAGTTGAACTGGATGCCAGCACTCTGGAACCGATGGTCACCTGGGGCACCAGCCCGGACCAGGCCTCGCCCATCGGCGCGCGGGTCCCGGACCCGCAAGCCGTCAGCGACCTGATCCTGCGCCAGGACATGCGCCGCGCCCTGAACTACATGGGCCTGGAGGCCGGCATGCCGCTGAGCGAGATCGTCATCAGCCATGCCTTTATCGGCTCCTGCACCAACGCCCGCATCGAAGATCTGCGCGATGCCGCCAGCGTGGTGCGCGGCAAACACGTCGCCAGCCATGTGCGGGCGATGATTGTGCCGGGCTCAACGGAGGTGCGCGATCAGGCCGAAGCCGAAGGCCTGGCGGCGATCTTTATCGATGCCGGGTTCGAATGGCGCCAGTCCGGCTGCTCGATGTGCCTGGCAATGAATGACGATGTGCTGGCCCCAGGCGACCGCTGCGCTTCCAGCACCAACCGCAATTTCGAAGGCCGGCAGGGCGCCGGCGCCCGCACCCATCTGATGAGCCCGGCGATGGTCGCTGCGGCCGCCATCACCGGGCGCCTGACCGACATTCGTCACTTTGGAGACCGCGCATGAGCCTGCAACCCTTCACTCAAGTCAGCGGTAAAGCTGCGCCGATGCTGGCGGCCAACATCGACACCGACGTGATCATGCCCAAGCAATTCCTCAAGGGCATTGATCGCCAGGGATTGGACAAAGGCCTGTTTTTTGATTTGAGGTTCCTCGAATCAGGGGCGCCGAATCCGGCCTTCATCCTCAACCAATCGGCCTGGAGCGACGCGGCGTTCTTGGTGGTCGGGCCTAATTTTGGTTGCGGTTCGAGTCGCGAGCACGCCGTTTGGGGTTTGAAGCAGGTGGGTATCCGGGCGCTGATCGGCACCCGTTTCGCCGGCATTTTTTACGACAACTGCCAGCGCAATGGCGTACTGGCCATTCAACTGTCTGAGGCGCAGTTCAGCCAGATTGCCCGGCTTGTCAGCGTCGCCGCAACGGCAACGATCAGCGTCAACTTGCCCGAGCAGACCATCCACCTGGCCAACGGCTCAGTGATTGCGTTCGAAATCGAGCAGTTGCGCAAACAGTCGCTGCTGCTCGGCCTCGATGCCATCGGCACCACGCTGCAACGTGCAGAACAAATTCGCCATTTTGAAGCTCGACACCTGGCGGAAAATCCCTGGCTGTAACTGCACGCAGGGTATTGGCGGTGGATCAGTTGTTCGATCTGCCGCCCCCGCCTCAGTCCACAGAAAGATCGCGAAAATACTCTTCGAGAAACTCGACGCAGACCCGCAGTTTTGCCGACTGGCTGAGCCGCGTCGGGTAGACCGCCCACACGTTGGCACTCTGCGAATATTCGTGAAGCACCTGCACCAGCCGGCCTTGTTCCAGCATCGGTTTGACGTCCCACATCGACCTCAACAGGATCCCGCCGCCGGTCAATGCCCATTCGAGGACGATCTCGCCATTGTTAGAGGACAAAGGGCCGCTGACACGCACCGATTCTTCCTGATCATCCTTTGCCAGAGTCCACACGCCGAAAGCGTTATCGCGCTCTTTCAGTACCAGGCAATCATGCTCTTTCAGGTCATCGAGTGAGCGCGGCATGCCCCTGCGCTTCAGATAATCCGGCGTCGCACACAACACCCGCCGATTGCTCACCAGTTTGCGCCCCAGGTGCTGACCCGGCAGGTCATCGCCCACGCGTATCTCCAGATCAAAGCCCTCACCGACGATATCGACGACCCGGTCGAACACGTCCAGACGAATGTCGAGTCTGGGGTAGGTCTGCGACAGTTTGCACAGCGCCGGGGCAACGTGATTGCGGCCAAAACCGAAGCTGCTGCAAATATGCAGGGCGCCCGTGGGCTGATGCCGCGCCTGGGATATTTCGCCAAGAAAGTCGTCGAGGTCCCCGAGCAACTTCTCTGCCCAGCGCCGCACCCGCTCGCCGTCATCGGTCAGTGCGATACGGCGTGTTGTGCGGTGCAGCAACTTGGTAGACAGCGTCGACTCAAGGATGGAAATACGCTTGCTGATGTAGGCAGGGGAAAATCCCAACGCTTGGGCCGCACTCGCAAAGCCATTTTTTTGTATGACGGTCAGAAAGACCTTGAGGTCTTCGGGCAAGGGAAATTGATCACGATTTGTGTTCATGCGACTCATGATTCCGCTATTCATCTCATTATTGACGAACGATAGCATCGATCTCCCGAGCGGTAATCAGCCTCGGGTTCACGTTGAGGCCTTCAATCCTCGATAAAAACAACATGCGCAATAACGCGATGAGCAGGTCTATGAGCCGTCTCTGAAAATCGATTTGCCGTCGAGCAACGGCGGCTTAAACCGCAGCCCCGCCGCTCTTCAATCGATAGATCGACAGGCAGTAGAACGACAGCGCCAATGCCGCCAGCATGCCGCCAACGATCCCGATGTATGCGAAACCGAACTGGCCGCCGACCCAACTGCCAAGCAATGCGCCGCCGCCAATGCCGATGTTGTAGATCCCGGAAAACATCGCCATCGCCACATCGGTAGCGTCCGGAGCCAGCACCAGGACCTTCGACTGCAACGCCAGTCCAAAACCCATGATCGCCATTCCCCAGAACAGACTCAGCGTCCCCAGATACGAGACCTTGCCGCTCAATGGCAACAGCAACGTCAGGCACAATGTGAGCAACACCACGCTCACGATCAGAAAGCGCTGCGGGCTATAGCGGTGCAGCCAACTGAAGAGCAGCGACCCGAAAATACCGGCGCCACCGAACAATAAAAGAATGAAGGTCACCACATCGCCACTCAAGCCGGCCACCACCTGAACGAAGGGCTCGATGTAGCTGTAGGCCGTGAACTGTGCGGTCACCACCAACGCCGTCAGCGCATAGATTGCCACCAGTGCCGGTCGCTTGAACAACAGGGGCAGGCTTCTGAGAGAGCCCGAGTTCTGACTGGGTAACAACGGCAGGACCCTGGCCAGCCAGAACACCAGCGTTGCCGCCAACACAGCGATCACGATAAAGGTGGTGCGCCAGCCCATGGCCTCGCCCAACAACCGGCCGAGGGGAATCCCCAGCACCATCGCCAGGGAAGTACCGGTTGCCAGCAAGCCCAACGCCTGGACCTGCTTACCCGGTGGCGCAAGGCGCACGGCCAAAGACGCGGTGATGGACCAGAACAGTGCATGCGACAGCGCCACGCCGATCCGGCTCAGCAACAGGACACCGAAGCTTGTAGCCAGACTCGACAGAACGTGACTGGCAATGAACATCCCAAACAGAACGATCAACAGCTTGCGCCGCTCGATGTTACGCGTTAGCAACATGACGGGAAGCGACGTCAGGGACACCACCCACGCATAGATGGTCAACATCAGGCCGACCTGAGCCGTCGACATGTCGAAGCTGCTGCCGATCGAACTCAACAGACCGACCGGCACAAACTCGGTGGTATTGAACACAAACGCAGCCAGCGCCAGCGCAATGACCGGGTGCCAGTTGTCGTTAGTTGTAGCCGTAGAATTGCTCATTTAAAGTTCGTATTACTCTATCGATGATCGTCTGCGTTTATGCACTGACGATCGGTGCCCAACTGTCGGTTTAAGATTCACCCATTGCCGAAAAGCATCACACGACAGGTGGTTCGAGGTCGACTGTACCGTAAAAAATCCTCACTTGTCCCGCAGCAACGACACTCTGGATGAGCGCATGGGAGTACTCATCCAGCCCAGAGTCGTGCGCTGCT
The DNA here is from genome assembly GCF_016651105.1 of Pseudomonas sp. TH15. Lineage (GTDB taxonomy): Bacteria > Pseudomonadota > Gammaproteobacteria > Pseudomonadales > Pseudomonadaceae > Aquipseudomonas. The sequence goes on along the minus strand of NZ_JAEKEL010000001.1, from coordinate 4,082,625 downwards.
TACTGGCCGTCGTAGCCTTTGAGGCGCATGCAATCGTTGGTCAGGTCGACCTGTTTTTCCGCAATGACGATGCCATCACCGACGGCACTGCCCATGCCGTGGGTTTTATCGTTGGCCGCCGGTGTCGAGTGGTAACTCGCGGTCGCCGCTTTTGCCTGGTACTGGCACTGCGCTTGATCGTGCTGGAGCTCAGCAGCCGTTGCGCCTGGCCGGGACCAGTCACGAACAGACGTTACACAGGCACTCAAGAGTGCCGCGAATAAAACAACAATCAGGATCTTCATGGTTTCACCGCCGATTAATCAAAGGTAGCAATAGGTTTGGACTGACTCGGATGGCATTGAGGGCGATCACTTGCAAACGAACGTCACGCTGGCCGTTTCACTCGCCGGATCGCCCGGCTGGCGCGATTGCACATCAAACTCACCGATTTGCTTGCCGAACGATGCACACTTCTTGTTGGCGCCATTCAAGGCCAACTGCCGAGCCCCTGAGTGTGCGTGGTTCGACAATGGTGCAGGCGTCGACGCTTGATATTCATAAGGCCCAAGCCTCAAGTCGTGGGATTGCCAAAGATAGTTGCCGACCAATGCGACAGCGCTCACGGCAATAATCATATTGAGTTTCATGGCAAGTATCGGACGCTGGACATTTGATTCCTCATAACGCTCACCCTTGGGGTTCAGTAACGCATCAATGCTGTCATCCGCCGTTTCGATGACACTGGGCGGCGTGTTGCGCTGTCGCCGTGACGGAATGATTGAGGAGTTCAGTGTCAAGGTGAAGAAAAACGAAGTATCTTTCAGTCTCGATTAGAAAAACTTAACGAGAGCCACGGCCATGCAACTCGATGCGAAACAGATGCAGGCATTCCTCGCCGTGGTCGACAGCGGCAGTTTCGAACAGGCAGCGGAACGCCTTAACGTCACGCCATCAGCGGTGTCGCAACGGATCCACGCCCTTGAAGTTCGTCTGGGCAGCTCAGTGGTTGTACGCGGACGACCGTGCGAACCGACTCAGACGGGAAGAAAACTGCTGCTCTATCTGCGCCGCGCGACGGTGCTCGAAGAAGAACTGCTCAACGATCTGACCGATGAAAAAGATCACCTGCGTGTGGTCATCGCGGTCAATGGCGATACCTTGGCGACATGGTTCTTTCCTGCACTGGCCGACATATTCGTCAACGAGAGTATTTTGCTCGACGTTGTGGTCGACGATCAGGATCACACCTACGCGTTGCTCGAAAGTGGTCAGGTCATCGGCTGCATCGGTACGCGCTCAGAGCCGATGCGCGGCTGTTTCGCCGAACTGTTGGGGTCGATGCGCTACCAATTGGTCGCCTCGCCTGCTTTTGAGCAGCGCTGGTTTGCCAAGGGTCTGAACCGAACGGCAGCGCGCAAGGCACCGGTATTTGCCTATTCACGCAAGGACACCCTGCAATCCGATTTCATGCAGTCGCGCTTCGGCCTGCACGCGGACGCCTACCCTACTCACTACCTGTCCCTTCCAGAGGCGCGACTGAAAGCCATACGCCGTGGTCTCGGTTATGGAATGGTGCCGCACATGCAAGTCAGCGATTTGTTGAAAAGCCGCGAACTGGTCGATCTGGCACCGGAGCATTTCACCGATGTGGAGCTTTATTGGCATGCCTGGGCTTTGCAGTCACCGCGCATGGAGGCACTTTCCGAGCGCGCGGTGCACGCGGCACGACGCATGTTGAGCAGCAAGGGACCGGTCAAGCGTTCCACAGTCCCGAAGAAGTGAATTCAGCAGTCGCCCAATCCGGTCTGTACGGCGTTTATGGCGCACCGCGTAATGTCATGAACCGTTTCAAGTACAACTTCCGACGCCGTGCAAACAGGCGCATCCAATAAGGAATGCGACATGTTTTCCGGCTATTTGTACATCCGTTTAAATCTAAAACACGATAATGGCGAAGTGCCGGATGACAAATCTGGTAATAAAGTTTAATTTAGCGCCGCTTCGGCCGATGGATGGTCGAGGATTTCGCACTCAGTTAAGGAAAACGATGACAATGGTATTTTGTCGCGCATGCGCCAAGGAACTTCACGAGACAGCCCCGACTTGCCCCCAGTGCGGAGCGAGCCAACACGTTGCACTTGCTGCAACGAATGGCGTCAGTGCGCCGTGGCTGGCCATCACCTCGTTGATATTGGGCATCATCTGCATACTTTCTCTGTTTGATGACTCCGAATGGGACAGAGATACCCTCTTCGGCCTGGGCCTCTTTTCTGTCGCCGGTCTCATTTGCGGCATCATCAGCATCAATCAAAAAAAACCAGGAAATAGCCTAGCGATCGCTGGAGTTGTTATGTCAGCTATTGCGACGCTTGTTTTCGTTGGACTGTCGTTAGACTAATTTTAGGGAAAAAATATGAGCATGGTTTTTTGTCGTGGTTGTGCCAAGGAAATCAGCAGCCTGGCTGTCGCCTGTCCGCAATGCGGCGCGCCTCAAGCAACCCAACAGTCCAATGTACAGGGCCCCGCTATTTCGACGGGTAACCCTTACGTGGAAGCGTTGAAGAACTATGTCGTGTTTCAGGGCCGTGCCACTCGCCGTGAATACTGGATGTTCTTTCTGATCAACCTGGGCATCTCCATTGTTATCGGTGTTCTCGATGCACTGCTGAAAACCGGCGGCATCCTGTACAACGTGTACAGCCTGGCGCTGTTCCTGCCGAGCCTGGCCGTTGGCGTACGCCGTATGCACGACACTGATCGCAGCGGCTGGTGGTTGTTGCTGCCAATCGTCAACCTGGTGTTCCTGGCGCAAGACAGCCAGCCGGGCCCGAACCGCTTCGGTCCGAACCGCAAAGGCATCAACTGATAGACATCGGCATCTAGCTGATCGAGACGGCCTTCATGGCCGTCTCTTTGTTTCTGGGATCCGGATTTGCCCCGTTACTTGCCACGCAACACATCATGAAACTTTCATCACGGATATTGATAGCGCCCTAACGAAAGGTGCATGCTAGAGGGCTTGCCTCGGTCTTATATCATTCCGAATGATAGTTACCTTTGCCTCATTCGATTCGTGCGATACAGCCCCTCCGAGCATCATCCGTCCATTCTCAATACATTGGCGGATGCATCCATGGAACAGTCATTCAAACATTTGCGCTTCCCGTTGGCCTTATTGGCCGTGGTGGTGATGAGCGCTTGCGGCAAGGCTCCTCAGACTGCCGCCAGCATGCCAGCGGCGAAAGTCAGCGTGGCCAAAGTGCTGGAGCAACCCGTCAACGAGTGGGACGAATTCACCGGGCGCCTCGAAGCGCCAGAAACTGTAGAAATTCGTCCACGGGTCTCCGGTCAGATCGATGAAGTAACCTTCACTGAAGGCGCATTGGTCAAGAAAGGCGACTTGCTGTTCCAGATTGACCCGCGTCCGTTCCAGGCAGAGGTCCGCCGCCTAGAAGCACTGGTCGCCCAGTCCCGTGCCAACGCCACCCGTAGCGAAAACGAAGCCCAACGCGGTGAACGCCTGCGGACCAGCAACGCGATCTCCGCCGAACTGGCCGACTCGCGCACCAGCGCTTCCCAGGAAGCCCGCGCGGCCGTCGGTGCCCTCCAGGCACAACTGGATCTGGCCAAACTCAACCTGAGCTTCACCCGCGTGACGTCGCCGATCAGCGGTCGCGTCAGCCGTGCGGAAATCACTGCCGGCAACCTGGTGACCGCCGATACCACAGCGCTCACCAGCGTAGTGTCCACCGACAAGGTTTACGCCTACTTCGACGCCGACGAGCGTGTGTTCTTGAAATACACCCAGCTCGCTCGCCAGGGTAAACGCGGCGCAACGACCCCGGTTTATCTCGGCCTGTCCAACGAAGACGGCAACCCGCACCAGGGCGTGATGAACTTCGTCGACAACCAGGTCAACCCGAAGACCGGCACCATTCGCGGTCGCGCTGTGTTCGACAACACCGATGGCACTTACACCCCAGGCCTTTATGCACGTCTGAAACTGGTCGGCAGCGGCACCTACTCTGCCGTGCTGATCAATGACGAAGCAGTCGGTACCGACTTGGGTAAAAAGTTCGTGCTGGTAATGGATGCCGACAACAAAACGGCGTACCGCGCGGTCGAGCTGGGTCCGAAAATCGAAGGCTTGCGCATCGTGCGCAGCGGCCTGAACAAAGATGACACCGTCATCGTCAAGGGCCTGCAACGGGTTCGCCCTGGTTCGCCAGTCACCCCTGAAGTGATCCCGATGGCCACCAAGGAAACCCTCGCCGCTCTGGCTCAACAACGACAAGCGCTGGAAGCCAGCAACCTGCCCCAAGTAGCACCTGCCAAGGTCGCGCCGGGTACGGTTGTGAAACTGGCTGCTGCGACTCCACGCGGTTAAGGGACGACAACTCCGATGAATTTTTCCCAATTCTTCATTTCACGGCCGATCTTTGCAGCGGTGCTTTCGCTGCTGATCCTGATCGCCGGTGCTATTTCGCTGTTCCAGTTGCCGATCAGCGAATACCCGGAAGTGGTTCCGCCGACCGTTGTGGTCCGCGCCAACTTCCCGGGTGCCAACCCTAAAGTCATCGGCGAAACCGTGGCCGCTCCTCTGGAGCAAGCCATCACGGGCGTCGAGAACATGCTGTACATGTCCTCGCAGTCCACCGCTGACGGCAAGATCACCCTGACTATCACCTTCGCGCTGGGCACTGACCTGGACAACGCGCAGGTACAGGTGCAGAACCGCGTAACCCGGACCGAGCCGAAGCTTCCCGAAGAAGTGACGCGCATTGGTATCACCGTGGACAAGGCCTCCCCGGACCTGACCATGGTGGTCCACTTGACCTCGCCGGACAAACGCTACGACATGCTCTACCTGTCCAACTACGCCTTGCTCAACATCAAGGATGAGCTGGCGCGTCTGGGTGGTGTTGGTGATGTGCAGCTGTTCGGCATGGGCGATTACTCCCTGCGGGTATGGCTCGATCCAAACAAAACCGCTTCGCGTAACCTGACCGCCACCGATGTGGTCAATGCGATTCGTGAGCAGAACCGTCAGGTCGCTGCCGGTGCTCTGGGCGCACCTCCTGCGCCAAATGCCACCAGCTTCCAGTTGTCGGTTAACACTCAGGGGCGTCTGGTCTCCGAGGAAGAGTTCGAGAACATCATCATTCGCGCAGGCGATAACGGTGAAATCACTCGCCTCAAAGACATCGCCCGCGTTGAACTCGGTTCCAGCCAATACGCCCTGCGCTCCCTGCTGAACAATCAGCCGGCAGTGGCGATCCCGATCTTCCAGCGTCCAGGCTCCAACGCAATCCAGATCTCCAACGAAGTTCGCGACAAGATGGCCGAACTGAAGAAGAGCTTCCCGGAAGGCATGGACTTCAGCATCGTCTATGACCCGACGATCTTCGTGCGCGGTTCCATCGAGGCGGTGGTTCACACCCTCTTCGAAGCACTGATCCTCGTTGTGTTGGTAGTGATCCTGTTCCTGCAAACCTGGCGCGCCTCGATCATTCCGTTGGTGGCGGTGCCGGTTTCGCTGATCGGTACGTTTGCGGTGATGCACTTGTTCGGCTTCTCGCTGAACGCCCTGTCATTGTTCGGATTGGTGTTGGCCATCGGTATCGTGGTGGACGACGCCATCGTGGTGGTGGAGAACGTCGAGCGAAACATAGAACTGGGACTGACCCCGGTCGAAGCCACAAAGCGCGCCATGCGTGAAGTGACCGGCCCGATCATCGCGACAGCGCTGGTGCTGTGTGCGGTGTTTATCCCGGCGGCATTTATCTCCGGGTTGACTGGGCAGTTCTATAAACAGTTCGCCCTGACCATCGCGATTTCGACCGTGATCTCGGCCTTCAACTCGCTGACCCTGTCGCCAGCACTGGCTGCGGTATTGCTCAAGGGCCACGACGCACCGAAAGACCGCTTCTCCAAGGTGCTCGACAAGATCTTCGGTGGCTGGTTGTTCCGCCCGTTCAACCGCTTCTTTGTGAAGGCTAGCCATGGTTACGTCGGCACTGTAGGTCGGGTTATCCGCAGCAGCGGGATCGCCCTGCTCTTGTACGCTGGCTTGATGGTGCTGACGTTCTTTGGTTTCGCCAACACCCCGACCGGTTTCGTACCTGGTCAGGACAAGCAGTACCTGGTGGCCTTCGCGCAGCTGCCGGATGCCTCGAGCCTGGACCGTACCGAAGACGTAATCAAACGCATGTCCGACCTGGCACTGAAACAGCCTGGCGTGGAAAGTGCGGTGGCCTTCCCGGGCCTGTCGATCAACGGCTTCACCAACAGCCCGAACGCCGGCATCGTGTTCGTGACCCTCAAACCGTTCGACGAGCGTAAAGACCCGAGCATGTCCGCCGGTGCGATTGCCGGTGCATTGAACGGCAAGTTCGCCGGGATCGAAGAAGCCTACATGGCGATCTTCCCGCCCCCGCCGGTACAAGGCCTGGGCACCATCGGTGGTTTCCGTCTGCAGATCGAAGACCGGGGCAACCTGGGCTACGACGAGCTGTACAAAGAAACCATGAACATCATTACCAAAAGCCACAACGTGCCGGAACTGGCCGCCCTGTTCACCAGCTACACCGTGAACGTGCCGCAGGTCGATGCCGCTATCGACCGTGAAAAAGCCAAGACCCACGGTGTGGCCGTCAGCGACATCTTCGACACCCTGCAGATCTACCTGGGTTCGCTGTATGCCAACGACTTCAACCGCTTCGGTCGTACCTACCAGGTCAACGTTCAGGCTGAGCAACAGTTCCGCCTCGAGCCAGACCAGATCGGTCAGCTGAAAGTACGCAACAACAAAGGCGAAATGATCCCGCTGGCGACTTTCATCAAGGTCAGCGACACCTCGGGCCCGGACCGCGTGATGCACTACAACGGCTTCATCACCGCTGAAATCAACGGTGCGGCAGCCCCAGGCTACAGCTCCGGCCAGGCTCAAGCGGCCATCGAGAAACTGCTCAAGGATGAACTTCCGAACGGCATGACCTACGAATGGACCGACCTGACCTACCAGCAGATTCTGTCCGGCAACACCGCGCTGTTCGTGTTCCCGCTCTGCGTACTGCTGGCGTTCCTGGTGCTCGCGGCTCAATACGAAAGCTGGAGCTTGCCACTGGCGGTGATCCTGATCGTACCGATGACCCTGCTGTCTGCCATCACGGGTGTCATTGCTTCGGGCGGCGACAACAACATCTTCACCCAGATCGGCTTGATCGTACTGGTGGGGCTTGCCTGTAAGAACGCGATTCTGATCGTCGAGTTTGCCAAGGATAAACAACAGGAAGGCCTCGGCCCTCTGGCGGCGGTGCTCGAAGCTTGCCGTCTGCGTCTGCGGCCGATCCTGATGACCTCCTTCGCGTTCATCATGGGTGTTGTGCCACTGGTTTTCTCCAGCGGTGCCGGTGCCGAGATGCGTCATGCCATGGGTGTGGCGGTGTTCTCCGGGATGCTTGGGGTGACCTTCTTCGGTCTGTTGCTGACGCCAGTGTTCTACGTGTTGATTCGTAACTTTGTGGAGCGCGGTGAAGCGCGCAAAGCGGCCAAGGCCCTGAAACTGGAGTCGCAACAATGAGCCTGAAAGCCTTCCTGCCGAGCTTGCTGGTACTGGCCCTGAGCGCCTGTGCCGTCGGCCCGGACTATAAAACCCCTGCCACGGAGGCGGCCAACATCACGACCGCCACCGATGGCGCCAGCGGTCAGAAGAACTTCGACCGCTCGCGTTTCGAAGGCATCTGGTGGCAACAGTTTGAAGACCCGACCCTCAACCAGTTGGTGACGCAATCGCTGGACGGCAACCGTGATTTGCGGGTCGCTTTCGCTCGCTGGAAAGCCGCCCGGGCGATTCGAGATGACGTCAGCAATGACGCCATGCCAACCGTCACCAGCCGCGCCAGCAGTGACTTGGCAAAGGGACAAATCCCTGGCCAGACCAACCAGCGGGTCAATAGCGAACGCTATGACCTGGGCCTGGACATGGCGTGGGAGATCGACCTGTTCGGCCGTATCCAGCGCAACCTGGAATCGGCCAACGCCGAGCAGCAAGCGGCGGAAGCCGATCTGTACCAACTGCAAGTCACCATGATTGCCGAACTGGTGGACGCCTACGGTCAACTGCGCGGTGCGCAATTGCGCGAAAAGATCGCCCTGGCCAACCTGAAGAACCAGCAGGAATCGAGCAAGATCACCGTCAGCCTGCGTGATGCCGGCGTTGGCGATCAGCTCGATGTGGTCCGCGCCGATGCGCGCCTGGCTTCCGTCGAAGCCAGCGTACCGCAACTGCAGGCCGAACAGGTTCGGCAGAAAAACCGCATCGCCACCCTGTTGGGTGAACGTCCGGACAAGCTGACCGTCGACCTGAGCCCCAAGGATTTGCCTGCCATCGCCAAGGCCCTGCCGATTGGTGATCCGGGTGAACTGCTGCAACGTCGCCCGGACATCCTCAGTGCCGAACGCAAACTGGCTTCCGCCACCGCCCGTATCGGCGTGGCCAAGGCCGATTTGTTTCCACGGGTCAGCCTCAGCGGCTTCCTCGGCTTTACCGCCGGGCGTGGTTCACAGATCGGTTCCTCGGCGGCCAACGCCTGGGCATTGGGCCCAAGCATCACCTGGGCGGCGTTTGACCTGGGCAGCGTTCGGGCCCGTTTGCGCGGTGCCAACGCCGATGCTGAAGGCGCTTTGGCGACCTACGAGCAACAAGTGCTGCTGGCCCTGGAAGAGTCGGAAAACGCATTCAGTGATTACGGTAAACGTCAGCAACGCCTGATTTCGCTGATTCGTCAGAGCGAATCCAGCCGCGCCGCTGCTGACCTGGCAGAGATTCGCTACCGCGAAGGCACCGTGGACTTCCTCGTCCTGCTCGATGCTCAGCGTGAGCGTCTGGCGGCCGAAGATACCCAGGCCCAGGCCGAAGTAGATCTGTATCGCGGCATCGTCGCGATCTACAAAGCCCTTGGCGGTGGCTGGGCACCGGAGACGGTCGCCAGCAAGTAAGTTTTTAAAGAGCTCCTTTGGTTGGCAGTAACCAACCAATTTCTTCGCCCCGCGTCTCATTCGGTCGCGGGGCTTTTTTATGGGCGCGAGACTGAGTTTTTTTCGCTGTGCTGCGCGACTACCGCACCTTGCGCAGGAGAAAGTGCGACAACGCCGGAACGCCGTGGCTGCGGTCATTACCAGGTTCGGTGCGGTTTTTTCTTCCGCCCATCGCCCCGACGATCCAGCGGCGTTGCGCCGTTTGTCCTCAGTTGGTAGAGCCACTCCGGGCTTAGTGGCAAGGGTCTTCCCGACAAATCAGTTGAAGGCCTTACCGAGCCTGACTAAGGCGTCTGACGCTTAAGGCAGGCTTCGATGAAGTCTGTGCGTTTCTGGTTGTCCGGCAACTTAAGAAAGTTATCTGGCGCACAGTTTTCCGCATTGACTTCGTAGGGATTACCACAACCGCAAAGAATCAATAGCGATAAGGCCAATAAGGAAAAAGTTCTGATAACCATACTAAGCCTCGTTCTTGATTTATCAGCGTCGTTTGAGACTACTTCAACTTGACAATTAGTCCAGCCCGCCAGTGCGTGGCGTGTCAGTTGGCATCTGAAGCGTCAGAACGTGTTGTAGCGCCAGTAATACAACCGCTCTCGACTGAAAATTTATTACTGGTCATTTCAAAATTAATGCCTACGCTCATCGCGGGGGATCCAAATAAGAGGTGATCGGGGAGATCATCATCGGGTGTTAACGCAAGTTCACTGGATCTCGACATGAACCGGACACGACTATTTCCTCTATTTGCAGCTTCAATGCTGTTGTCTGCAATGGTATCTCCCGGCATGGCGCAAGCCGCCGACAAGCCGCCTCCCAACATCGTGGTGATCATGGGCGATGATATCGGCTGGTCCAATATCGGCGTCTACAACCAGGGCATGATGGCAGGTCGGACACCGAACCTCGATCAACTCGCCAATGAAGGCATGCGCTTTACCGATTACTACGCCGAGGCCAGTTGCACGGCCGGGCGCGCCAATTTCATTACCGGTGAATTACCGATTCGTACCGGCATGACCACGGTCGGCCAGGCCGGCTCCCCTATTGGTATTCCCGCCGAAGCAGTGACCATTGCCACTGCACTTAAATCCATGGGTTACGCCACTGGCCAGTTCGGCAAGAACCACTTGGGCGACTTGAATCAGTTCCTGCCGACCGTGCACGGTTTCGATGAATTTTTCGGCTATCTCTATCACCTCGACGCCATGGAAGACCCCGCTCACCCTAATTATCCGAAGGAGCTTCTGGATTCCGTCGGCCCGCGCAACATGGTGCACAGTTGGGCGACAGCCACGGATGACCCGACTGTCATGCCGCGTTGGGGCAAGGTCGGCAAACAGAAAATCGAAGACGCCGGGACGCTTTATCCAGACCGGATGAAAACCGTCGATGACGAGATTCAAGCCAAAGCCTTCGCCTTCATCGACAAGGCCAAACAGGACAACAAACCGTTCTTCCTGTGGCTCAACCCGACGCGCATGCACATCGTCACGCACCTGTCTGACAAATACGAAGCGATGCGTAATTCGCAAAATGGCTGGTCGGAGCAGGAAGCGGGGATGGCGCAGCTTGACGATATCGTCGGCGACGTCATGGCCAAGCTGAAAAAAGACGGCATGGATGACAACACCATCGTGATGTTCACCACCGACAATGGCGCGGAAAACTTCACCTGGCCGGACGGCGGTACCACCCCGTTTGCCATGGGCAAAGGCACGGTGATGGAAGGTGGCTTCCGCGTACCGGCGATCATTCGCTGGCCGGGCCAAGTGCCGCCAAACACCATCTCCAACGGCATCATGTCCGGCATGGACTGGTTCCCGACCTTCATCACGGCGGCCGGTAACCCGAACATTTCGGCTGAACTGCTCAAAGGCAAACAACTGGGCGACACCACCTACAAGGTTCACCTCGACGGCTATGACCAGACGCCGATGATCACCGGCAAAGGTCCATCAAATCGCCATGAAATCTTCTACTTCGGCGAAAGCACCCTGGGCGCGATTCGTATCGATGACTTCAAGTATCGCTTTATCGATCAGCCCGGTGGCTGGCTGGGCGCCAAGGTCGCGCTGGACATGCCGATCCTGACCAACCTGCGCCTCGACCCGTTCGAGCGCATGGGCTGGCCGGAAGACCAGGCGGCCAGCGGCTCGCTGGAATACTTCCAGTGGTTCAAGTTCCAGTTCTGGCGCTTCGTGTTTGTGCAGGATCAGGTGATCAAACTGGCGCAGACGGCGATCGAGTATCCGCCGATGCAGAAAGGCGCGAGCTTCAACCTCGATGCCGTCAAGGCCAAGATCGAGGCGGCCCGAGCCGCCATGGCCAAGTAACCGCAGCATGGGCGGGGGTGGTTGAAGTCAGCCGACCCGCCCTTTGCCTGCAGGTTCTTTGAGGTAAAGGGGAATTCATATGCCTGTCAACATGCGCACCCTGCCCGCTTTTACCCTGGCCACCCTTTGCTGCCAGCCCGTTTGGGCGGGCGGCATCATTCTCTATGAAGTCGGCAGCGACAATGCCGGGCTGGCCAACGCCGGCGCTGCCGCCCGCGCCCAAGGGCCGTCGACAATAGCGAGCAACCCGGCCGGCCTCAGTTATCTGCCGGGCACGCAGATCACCGGCGGTTTGCAGGTGCTTTACGGCAACCTGACGTTTGACCGCGACGCCAATACCAACGGTACAGGCCGCGGCAGTGGCAATGCTCTGGACCCCATCCCCGGCGGTAGCTTCTTCATCAGTCATCAACTGGATGACAACTGGAGCGTTGGTTTTGGCTCTTACGGTGACTTCGGGCTGGCGGCGAACTACAACAATGACTGGTCCGGACGCTATTTTGCGCAGAACGTCAGCCTTGCCGGGCTGTCCCTGGTGCCCAGCGTGGCATACCGCTTCAACGATCAGTGGTCGGTGGGCGTTGGAGTAAAAGCCATGTATGGCATGTTGCAGGACCAGACAGCAATCGACCGCTCGCCATTTGGCCTGACCAACCGCAGCGACGGCTATTTTAAATACGAAGACAGCACTTGGGGCTATGGCGCCAACCTGGGTGTGATCTACGCCCCACAACCCGGCACGCGGATCGGACTGGCCTACACCAGCAAAGTCGATCTGAATTTCGAAGACAAGCTCAATATCCACGGCACCGGTCCCGGACTTGATCGTCTGAACGGGCTGAACACCAAACTCGACATGCAAGTACCACAAACCGCAACCCTGAGCCTTTTCCAGCAACTCGATCCGCAATGGGCCTTGCTGGCCACGGTGAACTGGCAAGACTGGTCGCAGTTCGGCGATGTCGCGGTGCAGGTCGATACCACGGCGGCCGGTTCGCAATCGACCACGGTCAACGCTCATTTCAAGGACACCTGGCAATTGGCGCTCGGCGCGCAATATCAAGCCACCCGTCAACTGTTGTGGAACGTCGGCGTGGCGTATGACAGCAGTGCCGTGTCGGACGCCAACCGCACGCTGAACGCACCCATGGGCGAATCCTGGCGCCTGGGCACTGGAGCCACCTATGCGCTGAACAAGGATACCGACGTCAACGTCAGCTGGGCCTTGGTCTGGCTCGGCGACATGCCGGTGGATCAAACCAAAACCGTATCAGGCGTGCGAACGTCAGGTCAGTTCGACAATGCCTGGATTCAAGCCGTGACCGGGAACATGACCTGGCGTTTTTGAACTACCGTTATCGAAAAATAACGACATCACCCCACGGAGCACACAGCACTATGAACTTGTCCCGAAAAATATTCGTCGGCGCCGCACTAGCCAGTCTGTTGCTGGGCGGTTGCACCTCCAAAGTCACCGAGCAGGACCAGTACTCGGGCTTCCTGCCCAACTACAACAACCTTCAGGAAGTGACCACCACCAGCGGCGAGAAAGCCATGCGCTGGGTCAGCCCGTCGTGGAACCCCAACGCCTATGACACCGTGGTGTTCGACAAACTGCAGTTGTACCCGGCGCCGCAGCCCAACGAACGGGTCAACCGCCAGACACTCAGCGAACTTCAGGTCTACATGACCCAACAAGCCGTGGGCGTCCTCAACCAGAAATATCGGGTGGTGACGAATACGCAGTTCGTCCCGAAAGGCTCAAGAACCCTGATCCTGCGGGCAGCGATCACCGGGGTGAATGCCGAAAACGAGGGCATGAAGTGGTATGAAGTGATCCCGGTCGCGGCGGTGGTTGGCGGCGTTTCCGCTGCAACCGGACATCGCGATCAAAACACAACGCTGTTCATCGAGGCTGAGTTGATCGACACCCAATACAACCAGACCGTGGCCAAAGTGGTGCGCAAAGTCTTCGGCGGGACTCTGGAGAATGCCAGCCAGAAAATTACCGCCAATGACTTCAAGGCTGCGATCGGCAAGCTGACCAGCGACCTGCAGGCCTTTATCCGGTAATCGCAAAGGTTGAGCGCAGGATGGCCAAGCACCTTGGTTTGGCGAAATTGAATGCGACCCTATGTGGGCGCGAGCTGGCTCGCGCCCACATAGGATCAGTGTTGATCCCCGGATTTCTTGTCTTCCAACACGGTAACGGTCGCTGTCGTCCCGGCGCGCAAGCGGTTTTTGCCAGCATAGTCAGTATCGATATCAATGCGCACCGGCACCCGCTGCGCCAGTTTTACCCAGGTGTAACTCGGGTTGATATTGGCCAGTAGCCGACTGCCCGGCGCGTTTTCGCGGTCGGCGATGGCGAAAGCAATGCTCTGCACCGTCCCGCCGAAGGTTTCTCCGCTCATCAATTGAATCCGCACCCGATCCCCCTCCTCGATGCGCGGCAATTTGGTTTCTTCAAAATAGCCGCTGATGTAGAACGAATCGCTGTCGACCAGCGCCAACAAGGCTCCGCCGCTCACGGCGTAATCGCCCTCGCGTGTCAGCAGGTTGGTCACGTAGCCGCTGACCGGTGATTCGACTCGGGTACGCTGCAAATCCAGCTCGGCCTGGGTCTGCGCGGCAATCGCCAATTGCACGTTGGCTTCGGCCAGCCCGAGGTTAGCCTGATTGCGCAACAGATCGGCCTGTGCCACCGCCACATCGGTGCTGGATTTCTCCCATTCTTCGCCTGAAATCGCGAAGCCCTGTTTGAGCGTACGGCGACGACGCTCTTCGCTCTGGCGTTGTTTGAGCAACGCTTCGCTCGCCACGATCGCAGCTTGCGACTGACCCAGGGTTGCCTTGGCCACTTCAACCGAACGCCGCGCATGCTCGACGGCCAACGTGTAGCGCGCCGGGTCGATCTCCATCAACAATTGGCCTTTGTCGACATGCTGGTTGTCTTGCACCGCGAGGCTGATGATGCGTCCAGACACATCGGCCGACAGCGTCACCACATCCGCCCTCACCCGGGCATCGCGGGTCCACGGTGCGCGGGTGTAGTGCTCCCAGGCAAACCAGCCGAGCACAATGGCGAGAATCACCACCGCCAGCGTCATCAATCGAGCGAATAACACTTTCAAGGCTTCAGGCTCCCATCAGCAAAATCAGTGCGGCACAGACGCAGGCATACAAGGCACCTTCGAACAGGGCTTCATGCCAGACCAGCCGCAGCACACCCAGCCGCCGCAACAACCAGTCGAGCACAAGAAATATCGGTATCGCCAGCAACAAGGCCTGGGCAATCGGCGGCAGATAAACGCCACCCACCTCGAAATCAATGGGCAAGGGCTGGATCTCCCTGTGGTGCTGCGCGTTGTAGATCGTCGCCGTGGCGTTCCAGGAATGACACGACAATCAGCAAGGCTACGCGCATACGAAACACCGACCATAAATGCTCGTGAGTGGCGACATGCAGCGTGTCCAGTTCATCGCCCAATGCATGCAAGGCGTCCAGCAACGGCGCCAGTTGCACCTCCGGGCGCCCCGCAACAAAGCGTCCGGTCTTGCGCAGTGCCTTGGACAACCGTTGACTGAATGCATCCGTGAGCAACTGATTGTTGTGTGCCTGCTGTCGCAATTGATGCATCGCCACACCCAGCGCGACACAGGCGAGACTGATTTCATACAGTTGCTGCATCGCCCGATCGTTCACTGCGGGCAGCAGGCCCAGCATGCTGGTCAGGCGATCCACCATGCGGCTTTCAAAGGCAAACTGTTGCTCATCGGTAGCAGGCGTTTTGGTCAGCTCATACACCTGTTCGCGAGCCTCTTTATATAAACGCCGAATTCGCCACGCCGGACGAAACGGAAAGATCCACGCATAAACGATCAGGGCAAGCATCGCTGCGCTGACATAGGCACCGGCGAACTCGAACCATTGAATCGCAGTGTTCTGCCCGGTGCCGATATTCTGCGGGCCGAGCATCAGAAAACTCGACAAACCAAGGCCCATGCCGATCCCTGCCGTCGCCGGGCTCGCCAGACCGACTGCAATCACATAAAGCAAGGGGGCGAGCAGCAAGGCCAGCCATTCGAAATCATTGACGGCCGGGACCAGCATAAATAGATAGAGCGCCGAAGCCAGCAGCGCCAGGCCCAGGCCCCGCGCATAACTCTGGGCCGCCAGCAGTGGTCGTGGAAACGTCGCCATCAGCGAACAGAGAATGCCCACCAGCACCATCCCGCCGCGTGCGCCGTCCCACCCGGTTTCGATCCAGATCAGGCCGGCCACCAATAAGGCAGTAAATGCGCGAATGGCGTTCATTGCCGCCAATGTGAAGTCCAGATGCAACGGGTTTTCCTGCCCGCGAAAGACGCAGCTCGCTTCGCGCCCGTCCTGTATCGCATCGCTCAGCTCCAGAATCTGCTCCAGTTGTTGCAGCAGCCGCGCTTGCTCCCAACGCAACGCCCAGGCCAGCGAGCGCAAGGTGGCAGTCATGGTCTCGGTCATTTGTTCGGCCTTGTAGGCCAGCGCCTCGAACTCATGCTGCAGAGTGACAAAGCCGTGGCGGGTGTCGGCAGACAAAGAACGGCCCTGCTCTGCCAATTGGTCGAGAAATGCCAGCTCTTCAGCGCGCAGTTGCTGGACCTCCAGTGGCAAGTCGCCCTCCCAACGCTCGGTGAGCAGCTGCCGCTGGTGACGCAATGCGGTCAACCTCGAGGTCAGTAACATCAACTGATTGCCCAGCAACTGCACCAGGCCATTGGCACTGCGCAGCCGCGGCGCGTCGAAGTACAAATGTCGGCGCAGCCCTTCCAGCGCACTGATCTCGCCTAGTAGCTGCATCTGCCGACGATGGAAGTCGGCCTCGCTTTCTTCGGTACGAATGACGGCGGCGGCGTGAGTTGCGAGCAGCTTGATCACCTGATCGACCTTGGCGAAATAATTGCGAGCCACTGTCTCCGGTCGCGCAGTCAGCAGGCTGACCACGCACACGCAGGCGACCGCCAGCAGCGTCTCGGTCACCCGCGTGACGGCCAGCAGGAACGTGCCGTCCTGATCCGGCACCGCCAACAACGCGACGACCACCGCCGTGTAACCGCTGAGCACAAAAGCCTGGGAACTGGTGTAACGCAGCAGAGTGCCGCCAGCGGTACACAGCGCCAGCCACAACGCCAGGGTGATGATGAAGGCCAGCGGCGCCTGGGGGAAAATCGCCATGATCAGCACCGCGACCACGGCCCCTGCGGTAGTGCCGATGACCTGGCCAAAACTGCGGGCCAGGGCCATGCCGCCCAGTGGCTGGCTGACGATGACCACCGCCATGATCGACCACTTGGGCTGATCGAGGTCAAACAGGAACGCCAGATACAAGGTCAACAATCCGGCAACGATGGTTCTCAGGGCAAACAGCAACACCGCCTGACCGGGATGGATCACCGCTTTGAAATAAATGAACAGGGCTTGCATGGGCATACTCGTCAAAGCAACTCCTGCAAGCGTAGACACTGCATCGCAAGCCTGACGGGTTACGAAGTCGACGCGACTTGTAGGGCGATTCGCAGGCAATGGGTTTGACTCAAGGCGCGAGCTGACCGAAGCTTGCCGTTCTGCTCAAGTACGCCTGCTTTCGGAACCCTGCATGCATCAGTCCCGCCGCTACTTGCTTATCAGCCTTGGCCTGATACTCGTCATCCTCGTCGCCTGGCTGTCGCTGCGTACCAGCGCTCCTGTGGTGCCCGAAGCGATCAAGCATGGTTACAGCGAGGCGTTGGCTGCCGCTCGTGCCGGCCAGCCTGGCGCGGCGCGTCAGTTGTATCAACAATTGGGGCGTCCGGATCTGTCGGTCAAGCGCCGCGTCTGGCTGCATGCCGAGTTGCCCAACTACCCGAGCCCGCAGGCACTGAAGCTGGCTGACGCCGACCTGCAGAACGAGGCCCCGGAAGTGCGTCTGGCGGCGATCAAGAGTGTGGTTGGCCTCGTGCCCGGCGGCCAACGCAGTCTGTTGCTCGGGCCGTTGCTCGATGATGAGGATCAAGCCGTACGTTTCGCCGCCATTAACGCCCTGCTTGGCCTGACGCCGGATGAGTTAGGGTTGTATTTCGGCCCATTGCAGCAAGGCATCGATGCCTGGGAACAGGTGCTCAAAGGCCAGCCACCAAGCGCTGAAACCTACGCGCAACTGGCACGCCTGCACCTGCACAACGCCGAATTGAAAGAGGCGCAACAGGCGCTGGAGCGCACCTTGCAACTTGAGCCCGGAAACCTGCCGGCACTGGTCATGCAAATCGAAGTGCTGGACAAACAAGGCCAGAGCGATGGCGCCCGGCAGTTGTTGGCCAAACAACTGCAGACCCAGCCGGATTCCGCTTACCTGCAACATGCCCTCGGGCTCTGGTTGCTGCACCACGGGCAAAGTGAATTCGCCCTGCTCGGCCTTTCCAAAGCGGTTGAACTGGAGCCGGACAACAAGGATTACCGCTACGACCTGGCCACCACACTGCACGGTGAGGAAGAACAGGAAGCGGCGCAGAAACAGTTACAGGAAATCGTCCAGCGCCATCCTGCGGACCGCAAGGCCCGGGTGTTGTTGATCAATTACTGGAAGGAAAGCGGGCAGTTGCAGAACGTGCAGATCCTTCTTGCTCAGCTTGAGCAAATGAATCCGGATGACCCAGTATTGCAACAGGGCCTTTGATTTTACGAAGCCTCGATAAAGTCAAAAGATCGCAGGCTCCTACATCCATCGCGTCTTATCAGGTATAGCGGTCGAATCCTGCCTCCGTAGGAGCTGCCGAAGGCTGCGATCTTTTGATTTTTTACGCAAAAACAACAGTCGAATACAAAAGGTTGAACCGTCGTCTCGGCCAAGGGTCAAGAGAATCAGGCAGTCAATTCAGGCACTTCAGGCCTGCTGCCTCGCTTCCCCTGGTCATGAGAGGGCATTTTTTGTCTACATCTAACGAGTTGTTCAGTGCAAAAGCCGCCACCGGTATAGAAGGCCTGGATGACATCCTCGCCGGTGGATTGTCCCGCGGCCACGTGTTTTTGCTTGAGGGTGAACCCGGAACGGGCAAAACCACCGTCGCGCTGCATTTTCTCCTTGCCGGTGCCCGTGCCGGCGAGCGCTCGTTGTACATCACCCTGTCAGAAACCGAACGTGAACTGCGCCAAGGCGCGCGATCCCATGCCTGGGAACTGGATGAGAACATCCATATCTTTGAGCTGACACCACCGGAAAGCCTGCTCAATGCCGAGCACCAGCAGAGCTTGCTGTATTCCTCAGACCTGGAGTTGGGCGAAGCCACCAAACAAATTTTCGAAGTGGTTGAGCGGATCAAGCCGACCCGTGTGGTCCTCGACAGCCTCTCCGAAATTCGCCTACTGGCCCAGAGCTCACTGCGCTATCGCCGGCAGATCCTGGCCATCAAGCACTACTTCGTGCGCTATGACGCCACCGTGTTGCTGCTCGATGACCTGACCACCGAGTCTCTCGATAAAACCGTGCACAGCGTGGCGCACGGGGTGATTCGCCTGGAAGAACTGACGCCCAACTACGGCGCCGAACGCCGTCGTATTCGCGTGGTGAAATACCGTGGTCAGAAGTACCGTGGCGGTTTTCACGACTTCACCATCATGGGCGACGGCGTCCATGTGTTTCCACGCCTTGTGGCAGCCGAACACCGTGGTGGCTATATTCGCCAGCAATTGACCAGCGGCATCAAGGAGATGGACACACTGCTTGGCGGCGGCATCGAAACAGGCTCCAGCACGCTGATCCTCGGCCCTGCCGGCACCGGCAAATCGCTGATCTCGATGATCTTCGCCGCAGCGGCTGTCGCCCGCGGCGAAAAAGCCGCGCTGTTTATCTTCGACGAAGAGCTGGGTCTGCTGTTGGAGCGCATGAAAAACATGGGCATCGACCTCAAGGCCTTGCAAGCCACTGGCAATCTGCTGATCGAGCAAGTGGACGCCGCCGAATTGTCTCCCGGAGAGTTTTCCTATCGGGTGCGTCGTTGCGTCGATGAGCGCGAGATCAAAACCGTGGTGATCGACAGCATTAACGGCTATCAAGCCGCGATGCCAGAAGAAAACGCCCTGGTGCTGCACATGCACGAATTGCTGCTGTACCTCAATCGCCGAGGCGCCGCGACGTTCATGACTGTCGCCCAACACGGCTTGGTTGGAGACATGCAGGCGCCGGTCGATATCACCTATTTGGCCGACACGGTCATTCTGTTGCGCTACTTCGAAGCCCTGGGCAAGGTGCGCCGGGCGATCTCGATCATCAAGAAGCGTACCGGCAGCCACGAATCGACCATTCGCGAGTACCGCATCAGCGGCAACGGCATGACCATCGGCGAACCGTTGGACGCGTTCCAAGGTGTGTTGCGTGGTGTACCGACCTATTTGGGCGCAAGCAAGCCACTGCTTGAGGAAGATAACCAGTGACGGCCCTGGCGGCGACATCCGAGCGCGCGATCATTCTCGCGCCGCTGGGTCGCGACAGCCAGATTGCGCTGATGATGCTCAATGAAGCCGGCTATGCCGGTGTCATCAGCCGTGACCTGGCGCAGTTGTGCAGCGAGCTGGAATACGGCGCTGGCCTGCTGCTGATCTCTTGCGAAGCGTTACTGGGCGCTGATCTGGCCCCCCTGCTGCGGTTGATCGAGCAACAACCGGCATGGTCGGATTTGCCGATCGTGTTGTTAACCCACCACGGCGGGCCCAAGCAGAACCCCGCTTCGCGACTTGGACCGCAGTTGGGTAACGTGACCTTTCTCGAACGCCCTTTCCACCCAGTGACCCTGATCAGCCTGGTCACCACTGCGCTGCGCGGGCGACGACGACAGTACGAAGCCAGGGACCGGCTGATCGATTTGAGCCAAAGCGAACTGCGGCTGCAAACCACCCTTGAAACCCTCGAGCAACAAGTCGAGGAACGCACCGCACAGTTACGGCACAACGAAGAAGCCCTGCGTCAGTCGCAGAAAATGGAAGCCGTCGGCCAGTTGACCGGCGGCATTGCCCACGACTTCAACAATATGCTGACCGGCATCATCGGCAGCCTGGAGTTGCTGCGCCGACGCTTGGCCCGTGGACGTACCGAAGACCTGGACAGCCTGATCGATCTGGGTGTGACCTCAGCCAATCGCGCGGCCGGCCTGACTCACCGTTTGCTGGCGTTTTCCAGGCGCCAATCCCTGGATTCAAAACCGGTGGTGATGAACACCCTGGTGACGTCAATGGGCGAGCTGCTGCAACGCAGCATCAATGAAAGCATTCACCTGGACATGCAGCTGAACGAACAGCTGTGGGTGGCCGAAGCCGACCCCAACCAACTGGAAAGCGCCCTGCTCAACCTGGTACTCAATGCCCGCGATGCGATGCCCGGCGGCGGCCAATTGGTGGTGAAGACCTTCAATCAACATCTGGATACGGGCTTCACTGAATCCCACGGCAACCTTCAGCCCGGGGATTACGTGGTGCTGAGCGTTACCGACACAGGCTGTGGCATGCCGCAAAGTACCATCAATCGCGCGTTTGATCCGTTTTTCACGACCAAACCCATCGGCCAGGGCACCGGCCTCGGATTGTCGATGATTTATGGCTTCAGCAAACAGTCCCGTGGCCACGTCACTATCCAGAGCGAAGTCGACAACGGCACCACCGTTAACCTTTACCTGCCCCGCTACCTAGGCAACCTGGCGCAGGATCCCCTCGTCGACATCGAGCAAGCGCCTTTCGCTCAGGACGGTGAGACCGTGCTGATTGTCGAAGACGATCCGGCGGTTCGGGTATTGGTCAGCGCGGTGCTGAGCGAGTTGGGTTATGCGTTTGTCGAGGCCGGGGATGCCAACAGTGCGGTGCCGATTCTGGACTCCGCCCAGCGAATCGATCTATTGATCAGCGACGTCGGCCTGCCGGGAATGAACGGCCGACAATTGGCAGAAATCGGCCGTCAGTACCGGCCGGGTCTCAAGGTGCTGTTCATTACCGGGTACGCCGAGCATGCCGCCGTGCGCAGTGGCTTCCTCGACCCGGGCATGCAGATGATTACCAAGCCGTTCACCTTCGATTTATTAACGGCGAAGGTACGGGAAATGATCCGGATCTAAAGCACAACATTCGCGTAGGAGCTGTCGAAGGCTGCGATCTTTTGATCTTGTTTTTGAACAGCAAGATCAAAAGATCGCAGCCTTCGGCAGCTCCTACGAAGATCAAAAGCGCTTAAGAGAGCATTTCCTGCATGAGTTCCTGCAGCACATCCAGATCGAAAGGCTTGCCCAGAATTGGCGCCTTGCGGGTGATCGGGCTGTCGGTCTCACGGATTTCCTGCGGATAACCGCTGATAAAAATCACTTTGAGCTCCGGACGCAACTTCACCGCTGGCTCGGCGATCTGCACGCCGGAAATCCCGCCAGGCAGTCGGAAATCGGTAATCATCATGTCCAGGTGCGGTTTGCTCGAGAGGATTTCGAACGCTTGCTCGCCGTTTTCAGCCTGCAGTACGCGGTAACCCTCACCCGACAGGTAGGCAGACAACACCATCAAAATCGAGGGGTCATCCTCGACAATGAGTACTACATCTTGCGCATCTTCACTCATGGGAAGCCTTTGTTCGGTCAATAGCTGCTGATACGACCGTGGGGTCGTTCAGAGGTTGCGTCTATCTGGCTGTTTTCCTACAGCGGCAGACAAACGCGAAATAAGGCGCCTTCGTTGATTTTGCTCTCGACGACGATGGATCCGCCATGGGCGGCAACGATTTGCTCGGAAATAAATAGCCCAAGCCCAAGCCCTGCTACAACGGTCTTGGCTGAAACCCGTTCGAACTGTTGAAAAATACGCTTCTGGTTCTCTTCACTGATGCCGATACCTCGATCCTGGACCTCGACCCGGGCCTGACCTTCGTGACTGTACACCCGCACGCCAATCGGGCCTTTGCCACCATAACGCAAGGCGTTGGTCAGCAAGTTGGAGATCACCTGCTCGATACGGAACTCATCCCACCGACCTTCCACCGACTCATCAGCTGTAAACGTCACCGCTGACTCGGCGGCATCGAATTGCGGCGCAAAGTTTTGCAGCAGATCGCCCACCAGCTTCTTCAGGTCGAAGCGACTCGGTCGGATCGACAGCTTGCCGGTGCGAATACGTGACACGTCCAGCATGTCTTCAATCAGCCGGATCAGACTTTTGATCTGCCGCTCATCGCGATCAACCATGGCGTGCATCTTGTCCAAGGTAAACGCTGCGGCGTTGTCCCGGGCCAGGTGCATCTTGCGCAACTGGGTTTCGAGGATCAGGCCATTGAGCGGTGTGCGCACTTCGTGGGCGACGATCGACATGAAGTCATCGCGCATGCGCACCGCTTGTTCCAGTTCGTTTTGGGTGTTCTGCAATTTCTTGAGCAGCGCTTCCTGTTCGCGGCGGCTCTGCTCCAGGGCTTCGACCTGTTGCTTCATCGCTTTGCTCTGGCGATACAAGTCGACGAAGACATTGACCTTGCTCTTGACCGCGTGGATATCCAGCGGCTTGTGCAGGAAGTCCACGGCGCCGCTTTCATAGCCTTTGAACGCGTAGTTCAGCTCACGACCGGCGGCACTGACGAACACGATTGGAATGTTTTTGGTCTTTTCCGTGCCGCGCATCAGCTCAGCCAGTTCAAAGCCGTTCATACCCGGCATCTGCACGTCGAGAATGGCCATGGCGAATTCGTGCTGCAGCAACAGCGACAACGCTTCGTCCGCCGACTGCGCCTTGTAGACCGTGCGATCTTCGCGCCTGATCAACGCTTCGAGGGCCAACAGGTTCTCCGGCAGATCATCGACGATCAGCAGTTTGGCTTGAATATTACTCAGCATGCTATTCGTTCCAGCTCGACAAGCAGACGGCCGATGCCGCGGACAGTAAGAATGTGGTCGGGTTGATGCAAATCCAGCGCAGCCTTGGGCATGGTTGCAACTTGGGCTTCGTGCGGATCTTGCACCACCGTCAGGCCACCGCGGTGTTTGACCTGAGCCAGGCCGCTGGCGCCATCGCGGTTGGCACCGGTCAACAACACGGCGGCCAGCGCGGGCCCGTAGGCGTCGGCGGCAGATTCGAACAAGTAATCGATGGCCGGCCGCGAATAGTGCACGCGGTCCTCCAGGCTCAACGAGAAACTGCGGTCCTGCTCCACCGAGAGGTGATAGCCGGGCGCTGCAAAATAGAGCGTTCCGGGGTCGACCAAGGTCTTGTCACCGGCCTCCACCACTGGCATCGAAACTCGCCGGGCAAATACTTCGACCAGCTGACTGCGGCGTCCGTCAGGCAAATGCAGCACCACGACGATCGGCAGCGCAAAACCTTCGCGCAGAGGGCTGAGGATATTCAGCAACGCCTCTACTCCGCCGGCTGAGGCGCCGATCACGATAGCCTCTACGGTAGGCAAACCGGCTGCACTGTTCATGATTTACGGTAAATCCGTTCGTGTTTGACCAATGGCTCGAACTGCTTGCCGAATGCCGAAAAATCCGGAGTTTCCTTGCTGCCCAACACCAGAAAACCACGATGACACAGCGACTCGTGGAACAATCCAAAGGCACGATCCTGAAGCTTTTTATTGAAATAAATCAATACATTGCGACATGAAACTAATTGAGTTTCTGAAAAGACACTGTCCGTCGCCAGGCTGTGATCGGCAAAGGTCACGTTCTCACACAGGCTCTTGTCGAAAATCGCATAGCCGTAAGCAGCCGTGTAGTAATCGGCGAATGAGCGCTGGCCACCGGCCTGCTGGTAATTAGCAGTGTAGGCGCGGACGTTCTCCATGGAGAAAATTCCCTGTTTGGCTTTGTCCAGGGAGCGAGGGTTGATGTCGGTGGCATAGATGATCGTGCGGTCGAGCAAACCTTCTTCGCGCAGCAGGATCGCCATCGAATAAACCTCTTCACCGGTGCTGCACCCGGCAATCCAGATCTTGATCGAGGGATAGGTCTTGAGCAGCGGCACCACTTCCTTGCGGATTGCCAGAAAGTGCGAAGGATCACGGAACATCTCACTGACCGGGATCGTCAGCAATTGCAGCAACTGCATGAACGCGGTCGGATCGTGCAGGACTTTTTCCTGCAGCGCCGAGATGGTGGTGCACTCGAACTGACTCAGCGCATGTGCAACCCGGCGTTTGATCGACGCGCCGGAATAGTCGCGAAAGTCATAGCTGTACTTGAGGTAGATCGCCTCGATCAGCAGCCGCAATTCGATTTCGGTATTCTTTTCCACTAAAAGCTTTCCACTAGAGGCGTTCCTAAATGCGTTCCATCTTCGGTAACCACACGCGAATCAACGAGAACAGGCGATCCAGGTCGATAGGCTTGGCCAGGTAATCGTTGGAACCTGCCGCCAGGCAGCGCTCCTGATCGTCCTTCATGGCCTTGGCCGTCACCGCGATGATCGGCAGCTTGCGCCAGCGCGGGTCCTGGCGGATCAAGGTCGTGGCCTCGAAACCGTCCATTTCCGGCATCATCACATCCATCAGCACCAGGTCGATGTCCTCGACTTCATTCAATCTTTCAATCGCCTCACGACCATTTCGACCGATCACTACGACTGCACCCTTTTGCTCCAGCGCACTGGTCAGGGCGAAGATGTTGCGCACATCGTCGTCCACCAGCAGCACCTTGCGCCCCTCGAAGACCTTGTCGCGACTGCGGGCGGTCTTGAGCATCTTCTGCCGCTCGTGGGACAACCGGGATTCGACTTTGTGCAAAAAGAGCGTCACTTCATCCAGCAGACGCTCTGGCGATCGGGCCCCCTTAATGATGATCGAACGCGAATACTTGCGCAGGTCGGCCTCTTCGTCCCGGGTCAGGTTGCGCCCGGTATAGACGATTACCGGCGGGAACGAGCAGATGTCTTCGGTAGACATACGCTTGAGCAGATCGTTGCCGAGCATGTCCGGCAGTTTCAGGTCGATGATCATGCAATCGAAAATCGTCGTGCGCAGCAGGTCCAGCGCTTCCTGGGCGAAGCCGACGGCGGTGATCTCGATGTCTTCGTCGCCGATCAGACGGGCAATGCTGTCACGCTGCAAATCATCATCTTCCACCAACAGCACCCGTTTGACCTTCTGGGTCAGCTTGGCTTCCAGGCGGGCAAACACGTCCTTGAGCTCTTCGCGAGTGGTCGGTTTGACGGCATAACCGATGGCGCCCATGTGCATCGCAGCTTCGACCCGGTCTTCGACCGAGATCACATGAACCGGAATGTGCCGGGTTTCGGCGTGCTCCTTCAGGCGCTGCAACACGGTCAGCCCGGAATGATCCGGCAGACGCATGTCCAGCAGAATGGCGTCGGGGATGAACGCTTTGGCCAGGTCATAGCCTTCGTCAGCGCCATGGGCAACCAAGCACTGATAGCCCAGTTCGTGGGCCAGGTCATAGAGGATGTGTGCAAAATTCTCCTCATCTTCCACCACCAGAATGCAGCGCGTAGCAAACGGCGCGTTGGCGCGGTCATCATCGAAACGCGGGATGTCAACGTCGGCAATCAGCGGCACCAGCGCGGCAACCGGGGCGCTCGACGAATAAGCAACCGGAGTGACCCGCATCGGTTCGACCGGCTCATCACCCGGCTCGACGTATTGCAGCGGCAACACCAGGGTGAACGCACTGCCCTGCCCCGGCTCACTGCTGACGCTGATCGAGCCGCCCAGCAAATTCGCCAGGTCCCGGGAAATCGACAGGCCCAACCCCGTGCCGCCATAACGGCGATTGGTGGTGCCGTCAGCCTGGCGGAAGGCTTCGAAAATGCTTTCCTGCTGCTCCGCCGCAATACCGATCCCGGAATCGCGAACGATGAAGGCGATACCTTCGCCAGCCTGACTGGAAACAGTCAGGCTGACGTTGCCTTTTTCGGTGAACTTTACCGCGTTGGACAGCAGGTTCTTGATCACTTGTTCCAGACGCTGACGGTCGGTGAACAGCGTGGCCGGCGTACCCGGCTGCAAGTCGACGTTGAAGGTCAGCTTTTTATCAGCCGCCAGTGGCTCGAACATTGCGCGCAAGCCATCCACCAGACGCGTGACGCTGGTGTTTTCCGGGCGTATTTCCAGCTTGCCGGCTTCAACTTTGGAAATATCGAGAATGTCGTTGATCAGGTTGAGCAAATCATTGCCGGCCGAATAGATCGACTCGGCGAACTTGACCTGTTCGGCACTGAGGTTTTCCTGAGGGTTTTCCGCCAGCAACTTGGCCAGGATCAACGAACTGTTCAACGGCGTGCGCAGTTCGTGGGACATGTTGGCGAGAAATTCGGACTTGTACTTGCTGGAGCGCTGCAATTCTTCGGCGCGATCTTCCAGTTGAGTCTGGGCTTGATTGAGCTCGGTGTTCTTCTCATCCATGGCGTCGCGTTGATCGGCCAGGATCTGCGCCTGCTCGGCGAGCTGTTCGTTGGTCTGCTCCAGTTCCACCTGCTGGGTTTCCAGGTGCGCTTGGGATTCCTTGAGAATCCTCGACTGCTCTTCCAGCTCCTCGTTGGCGGACTTGAGTTCTTCCTGCTGAACCTGGAGCTCTTCGTTGAGCTGCTGGGTTTCGGCGAGTACTTCCTGCAAACGCTGGCGATAGCGCGCGGCTTCGATCGAGGTGCCGATGTTGCCGGCAATCAGCTCGAGCAGTTCGATGTCACGGTCGTTCAACGGGCGCAGGAAGCCGAGTTCGATCGCACCATTGATCTGGTCATCGTCGCTGGTCGGCACCACCAGCACACTGTGCGGCAAACCTTGGCCCAAGCCAGAGCTGATTTTGAAGTAATCGTCAGGCACGCCATCCAGGCGAATCATACGTGCCTGTTGCACCACTTGACCGACAATGCCTTCGCCGTCGTAGATCGACTGACCCTGCTCTTCCTGCTCGCGGGACAAGCCGTAAGACGCCACGCGTTTAAGGCCGCCATGGTCTTCACGCACGTAAATGGCCGCCACGGCGGTGCCCAGGTACTGCGCGCAGAACTTCAGGATATTGCGACCCAACAGGTTGAGGCTCAGTTGTCCCAGCACCTGCTCGGCCAGTTCGGTCTGGCCATTGCGCAGCCAGGCTTGCTGCTCCAGACGCCCGGCACTGGCTTGTTGCGCTGCGAGGTTGGCACCGTAGCTCTCGGAAAGATTGAGCAAGTCACGCCGGCCGACATACGCCAGCAACCCACTGATACCGGCCACGAACAGCAGGTACAGGGTGATGCTCCAGATCGTGGTGCGGCGCACGTCTTCGTTGCGCGTGGTGCGCAACTGCTGCTCCATGTCGATCACGTCTTCAAACTGTTTGCGGATTTCATCGGTCAGGCGCTTGCCGCGCCCGGCCTTCACCGCACCGCGGTAATCGCCACTGGCTCGCTGCAGATCGATCATCGATTGCGCGTAGGTGGCCCAATCGGTTTGCAAGGCCTGGAGCCTGTGCAAACGATCGGTCTGGACCGGGTTATCGGCCGTCAGTTCGAGCAAGGTATTGAGGGCCACCGCGATTCTCGGCTTGGCCGTTTCGTAGGGGTCCAGGAAGTGCTCGTCGCCGCTGAGCAGGAAGCCGCGCATCCCGGTTTCCAGATCAACGGTCAGCTTCACCGCTTCATTGGCGTTATTGATCACCCGGTCAGTGTGCTCGACCCACTGAATGACGGATAACAGATAAGTGATCAACGCCACAAAGAAAACTGCACTGATCACGCCCACACCCAGCGGCAAGCTGACGTTGCGACTGAGAATTTTGCGAAACCGTTGCTCATCAACCGAAGACGGAGAGGACATGAGGTAGCCTTGTCGAACTGTTGAAAACCCGAGAGTTTGCCCCAAAACAGTGACGCGGATCCATTTTTCTCACACATTTGGCCGCAAATTCCTACGCTCACCGGCGTGTTCGCGGCCACGAACAGTTATCCTTGCCGCCCCGGCTGCAGCTATGCTTTTTTTGTTGCAAGCGGGGAACTTGTGGCACTGCGCCACTTACTGATGAAAGAGCCCGGCATTTTTGATCGACCGGCGACCCTGAACTGACTTTTGAGAGCCTGAATATGTCCGCCAACCAATCCACCATCCTGGTCGTAGAAGACGACGGCATCGTGCGCATGCTGATTGTCGATGTGCTGGAGGAGTTGGAGTTCAAGGTGCTTGAAGCTGACGGCAGCGAACAGGCATTGGAAAAGCTTGAAGATCCGGATCAGCAAATCGATCTGATGATGACCGATGTAGGCCTGCCGGGCATGGACGGTCGTGAACTGGCGAATGAAGCACGAAAACTGCGCCCCACCCTGCCAATTCTATTTGCCAGTGGTTATGCCGAAAACATCGACGTCCCTGCTGACATGCACGTCATTGGCAAGCCGTTTTCGATTGATCAGTTACGCGACAAAGTAAAAAGCCTTATCAAGTAATACAACCTGTTATTGCGCCCCTTCAAACAATAAAGAAGGGGCAGCACTGCACGCCCCTTTATGCACGATGCCGGGCGGCGGTATTGAGGGATATTTCTGACAATCGGGCGCATACCCTACCCCTGTGGTTTAATTGCGCCCTTTTTTCCCCTCGTCGCCGTCAAGGAATGTTGTCCATGATTCAACCCGCTGCTACCAAAGTCCTGGTCATCGGATACGTCTGGCCAGAGCCGCGCTCCTCAGCGGCGAGCGGGCACGTCATGCAAATCCTCGAAACATTCCTGCAACAAGGCTGGGACATTACCTTCAGCAGCCCGGCCGGCCCAGGCGAACACAAGGCGGATCTGGCGGAACTGGGCATCCGCGAAATGCCGATCGAACTCAACAGCAGCAGTTTCGACACATTCATTCGCGAGCTGGCGCCGGACATTGTCTTGTTCGACCAGTTCATGATGGAAGAACAGTTCGGCTGGCGCGTCGAAGAACAATGTCCAACCGCGCTGCGCGTGTTGGAAACTTCAGACCTGCAAAGCCTGCGACATGCGCGTCATCAACGCCTCAAGGACCGCTTGAAGGCCGACGCCAATGAGGACGACTTCAGCGAATTGTTTACCCGTGCGTTGCGCGAAGAGTTCGAGTTGATGGCGGATACCGATCTGGCCAAACGGGAAATTGCTGCGCTTTATCGGTGTGATCTGAACCTTATGATCTCCGAGGTAGAGATCGAACTGCTGCGTGAGCAGTTCGGCTTGCCGGCAGACTTGCTGCACTGGTGCCCGCTAATGATCGACCCGCCGACCGCGGCCCCGCGCGCATTCGATGATCGTGAACATTTTCTGAGTATTGGCAACTTCCGCCACGCGCCTAACTGGGATGCAGTGCTCTGGATGAAGTCGACAGTCTGGCCGCTGATCCGCCAACAACTGCCAAAGGCACAGCTTCACCTTTATGGCGCTTACACCCCACCGAAAGCCACGGCACTGCACAATCCCGCGCAAGGTTTTCATGTCATGAACTGGGCTGAAGATGCTTTGCAAGTGATGTCTGCTGCCAAAGTGTGTCTGGCGCCGTTGCGTTTCGGCGCCGGGATCAAAGGCAAATTGATCGATGCCATGTTATGCGGTACGCCAAGCGTTACTACGCCGATTGGCGCAGAGGCGATGCAGGGTGACCATCCATGGCCTGGCGCAGTCTGCGTTTCGGCGCAGGCACTGGCCGACGAAGCCGTTCGGCTGTACTGCGACAAACTGCATTGGCAACAGGCGCAGTCGAAGGGACAAACATTGTTGATGGATCGATATAAACAATCCGAACATGGCTTTACATTGATTGCCAAACTGCAGCACTGCCGGAAGAACCTGACAACACTGCGAAGAAACAACTTCACTGGCAGCATGTTGCGGCACCACCAGCACAAAAGCACTAAGTATATGTCGCAATGGATTGAAGCGAAGAACCTGAAACAGCAATAACCTACACAACTTGCATTAAGCCCTCGCTTGGCGTGCAACGCGCCAAGCGTTATAAGCCAGTTATTACGCAACACCCCTCAACCACACCACTCTATATAACTGCAAAGCTGATGCAAGGACGCTTCAATGAGCAACAACAACCTGGATAATATAAACAGCAACTGGATGGCCAAAACCATGGGCATAGGCCGTCTGACCCTGAATGAACTAACGTTACCAGGCACACACAATTCAGGCTGTGACTGGCAGGCTTCCTATGCACTTGTTCCGGGAAAGCACTGGCTTGCCTGTCAGCATCAATCATTCTATAGCCAGCTGAATAATGGCTCGCGGGCGCTGGACGTACGCTTGTTATACGATGCCAGTATTAAAGAGGAGCATGACCGGTTTCGCTTTCACCATAACGAATTTCTCTCTTCGCGCACGCTGGGAAATCTACTCACCGACCTCAATCGATTTCTTTATGAAAACCCTGATGAGTTCATCATTCTCGATTTCAAAAACCTGAAGAGCAACCAGGGCCCGTTTGACTTCAAACTATTCCAGGAATTGATGCTGCGTTCTCTGCGCCACCGCATTATTCCCTCTCATAAAAAATACTTCACACTGAATGAAATCAAACAGTCGAGCCCACTACAAAGAGTGCTCGTTTGCGCCCCTGGGCACCGCGACCTGGACGCTGATCTGTTCAATGAAGAAGTACAGAGTAAATGGTCCGGCATCTCAACCACCAACATCGACGAACTGAAAGCGTTTATCACCACCGTATTGAAAACCCCGCCCAGCAAATGGAACACTTGGACATTATCCGCAACGTGTTATAGCAGTGTGGGTGGCCCCACTGACATACACGACGAACTCGACGTCATGTTCGATCCACAGAAAAGCGATTGGGCGCGCAAATGTAACATCATCAATGTCGACTTTATCGAAGAGTCAAGGCTTGTTGACTTTTGTCGAGTCATCAACCTGTTAAAAGCACGCTGATCAAACCGCAAACAACCATGCTATTAAATCGCTATATTTGTGCGGATGTGTCAAACGCTTGCGAACCTGCAATTGAGTTCTACGCTATTACATGAAAGCCGATGATCAACGGCGAACAACGGGTGTTGCGTCTTGCGATATCCGTTTCGATGAAATCACTTTGCACCACGGATGGGCGCGAAGATTACCAAAGGACTGGTCATGAATAGCATCGTTACAGGCGAACTGGATAAACGGACCTGGATGAGTAACGTATTGGACATCAGTCGGCTGAAACTGACCGATGTCATCTGGCCCGGCACGCATAACTGTGGCATGGACAAAAAAGCCCCCGACTACGATACCTTGCGCGGCAACTGGACAACCTGTCAGAACGACTCGTTTGCCTGGCAACTCGCCAATGGCGCCAGAGCCTTCGATATACGCCTGGGCTACACAGCTTCAACGCAAAATCCGTCTTTCTATTTTCACCACAATGGCTATCAGTCCGGGCGCACGCTTGATGAACTGATAACGGCGGTCATTGCCTTCCTCGGACAGAACCGGGACGAATTCATCGTGCTCGACTTCCATGAGTTGGGCGATGCCGCGAAGCCGTTTGATTATCAACACTTCAACGACTTGCTGATCGAACGTTTGGGCCCGTATCTCATACCCTCAGCGGAGGCGCACCTGACCGTAGGGGAACTTAAGCGTGCGAGCGCCCAGCGTCGGGTGGTGGCGACCGCTGCTGCCAAACGCGAACTGGACGAGGATTACTTCTGGCCTTTCATTTGGCACAAGTGGAGCGGCAAACGGCTAAACGATACCAGCGGCGTGTACTCGTACATCAAGACAATCCTCGAAAGAGCCCCCTATCCACGGGCTCTGTGGTCACTTTCGGCCACCAGCTACTCGCTCGTGGGAGGCCCGCAACATATCAAAAACCAAATCAATGACTGGTTTCATACCACGCGCGATTGGGTGACCCGCTGCAGCATCATCAATATCGACTTTTTCGAGGAATCGGACATCGTCCGCTTGTGCTGGAGCGCTACGAGCATGAAGGCCGTTTACGGTGATGCGCTGCTGACAAGGGGCTGAGTCGCAAGATGCGGGTGGTAGAAGCCAGCAAGAAAGAGGCATGATCACGGCGCGATAACAATAAAAGCGCGCTGCCATGACCCGGACTGCCAGAGTTACCGATCCTTCCTACGAGTTGATGGACGACCACAACGGGTTGTCCATCATTTATCGCCAGCATGGTTTTCCGTGCCCGTTGGTGCGCTGGCACTTCCATAAGGAATACGAACTGCACCTGATCGTCGCCAGTTCCGGCAAGGTGTTCATCGGCGACTACATCGGTAACTTCTACCCGGAAACGCTGTTCCTGACCGGCCCCAACCTGCCGCACAACTGGATCAGCCAAGTGGCCGAAGATGAAGTGGTGCCCAAGCGCGACATGCTGGTCAACTTCACCGACGAGTTGTTCGACAGCGGCCACTTGGTGTTTGCCGAGCTCAAGACCCTGGTGCCGCTGCTGGAGCGCGCGCAGTACGGCATCGAGTTTCGCTGCAAGCGCACCATCCGCCAGGCCATGACGCTGATGCAGCGCATTGCCGACACCAAAGGCGTAACCCGGCTCGGGCATTTCTTGATTCTGCTGGAATTGCTGGCGGCCTCCGACGATTACCAATTGCTATCGGGGGCCACGACGCCGCAACTGGCGGATGAACACAACGTTGATCGCACGAACCGGGCGGTGGATTACATCTTTGCCCACTACGGCCGGGAACTGCCGCTGGAAGAAGTCGCCGAGCACCTGGGCATGAAGCCGACATATTTCAGTCGGGTGTTCAAGCAGGCCACCGGGCGTTGTTTTATCGAATTCGTTAATCGGCTGCGGATCAGCAAGTCCTGCGAGCTGCTGGCAGATGGCGACAAACCGGTGACCGACGTGTGTTTCGAGTCGGGCTTCAACAATATTTCCAACTTCAACCGGCGCTTTCAGCAACTCAAGGGCATGACGCCTTCCCATTACCGGCGGTTGGCGGTGCAGCGTTTGACCGAACAAAACCTCGGTTAAAGATCAAAAGATCGCAGCCTTCGTCAGCTCCTACATGGATCGCATTTCCCTGTAGGAGCTGCCGCAGGCTGCGATCTTTTGCATTTGGCGATCGAAACCTATACGCATTTCATCGTCGACAAACACCAAAAAGCCCTACCCCGTACTTTCCGCTAAAAACCCCAGTGCAAAAAAGTATCGATTTAAGTGCTACGGATGATTTGTCACATACTCAATTGAAGGCTGTAATCAGTGCAGATTCTTCCCTCCGCAGGAAGACACAAAAACAATAACTGTCCTTCTGCCCTCATTGGGTGCAGAAAAGGAGTGCACGATGCAACCTTCTGTAAAAGCTCTGCTTGCCCTCACCTGCATGACCCTCAGTAGCGTCAGCCTCGGCGCTCAGACCCTGACCATCGCCACCGTCAACAACAGCGACATGATCCGCATGCAAAAGCTCTCGAAAACCTTCGAGGCCGAGCACCCGGACATCAAGCTCAATTGGGTGGTGCTCGAAGAAAACGTCCTGCGCCAACGCCTGACCACCGACATTGCGACCCAGGGCGGGCAGTTCGATGTGCTGACCATCGGCATGTACGAAGCTGCACTCTGGGGCGCCAAGGGTTGGCTGGAACCGATGAAAGACTTGCCAGCCAGCTACGCCCTCGACGACGTGTTCCCGTCGGTGCGCGAAGGCCTGTCGGTCAAGGGTTCGCTGTACGCCCTGCCGTTCTACGCTGAAAGCTCGATCACTTATTACCGTACTGACCTGTTCAAGGACGCCGGGCTGACCATGCCCGAGCACCCGACCTGGACCCAGATCGGCGAATTCGCCAGCAAACTCACCAACAAGATAAAGAACAGTACGGCATCTGCCTGCGCGGCAAGGCTGGCTGGGGCGAGAACATGGCGCTGATCACCACCCTGGCCAATGCCTATGGCGCGCGCTGGTTCGATGAGAAGTGGCAACCGGAATTCACCACGGGTCCCGAGTGGAAAAACGCACTGAATTTCTACGTCAAGACCATGACCGATTCGGGCCCGCCCGGTGCTTCAAGCAACGGTTTCAACGAAAACCTGGCGCTGTTCAACAGTGGCAAGTGTGCGATCTGGGTCGATGCCAGCGTCGCCGGCTCGTTCGTCACCGACAAGACTCAAAGCAAGGTCAGCGACCACGTTGGCTTCACCTATGCACCGCACGAGACCACCGACAAGGGTTCGGCCTGGTTGTATTCCTGGGCGCTGGCGATTCCGACCAGTTCCAAGGCCAAGGACGCAGCGAAAACCTTCAGCGCCTGGGCCACTTCCAAGGAATACGGTGCGCTGGTTGCGGAGAAGGACGGCATTGCCAACGTGCCGCCAGGTACACGGGTTTCGACCTATAGCGATGCTTATATGAAAGCCGCGCCGTTCGCCAAAGTGACCCTCGAGTCGCTAAAAGCCGCCGACCCGAGCAAACCGACCCTCAAGCCTGTGCCGTATATCGGCATTCAGTTGGTGACCATTCCTGAGTTCCAGGGCATCGGCACCCAGGTCGGCAAATCGTTCTCGGCAGCACTGATCGGCCAGACCACGGTCGACCAGGCCCTGGCCGCCGCCCAGCAAACCACCGAACGTGAGATGAAGCGCGCCGGTTATCCCAAGTAACCGCTGAACGACTTGCTCCTGCCTCCTGTGGGAGCGAGTCTGCTCGCGAAGCATCGTGCCAGCCAATACACATGGCACTGATCCAGCGCTTTCGCGAGCAGGCTCGCTCCCACAAGGGATCTTCATAGGTCTGTATGACTCGGTTGTGATCGCCATGAATACTTCAACTGCCAAAGCCCACCTCAACCTGTCGCAACCCCAGCGCAAGGTCCGCGTACGCAACCCCGGCTGGTTTCTCGTCACGCCTTCAGTGGCCATGTTGCTGCTGTGGATGATCGTGCCGCTGGGCATGACCCTCTACTTCTCGGTGATCCGCTACAACCTGCTCAACCCCGGCGAGAACGAGTTTGTCGGGCTGGACAACTTCACCTACTTCCTGACCGATTCGGGCTTCCTGCCCGGCGCCACCAACACGTTGCTGCTGGTGGGCAGTGTGCTGCTGATCAGCGTGGTGTTCGGCGTGTTGATCAGTGCGTTGCTGGAGGCCAGTGAGTTTCTCGGTCGCGGCATCGTGCGGGTCATGTTGATCTCGCCGTTCTTCATCATGCCCACCGTCGGTGCGCTGATCTGGAAAAACCTGATTTTCCACCCGGTGTCGGGGATTCTCGCCTACGTCTGGAAGCTGTTCGGCGCGCAACCAGTGGACTGGCTGGCCCACTACCCGCTGCTGTCGATCATCATCATTGTCTCGTGGCAATGGCTGCCCTTCGCGATCCTGATCCTGATGACGGCCATGCAGTCCCTCGACCAGGAACAGAAAGAAGCCGCACGCCTGGACGGTGCCGGTCCGATCGCGATCTTCTGGCACCTGACCTTGCCGCACCTGGCGCGGCCGATTGCGGTGGTGGTGATGATCGAAACCATCTTCCTGCTCTCGGTGTTCGCCGAAATCTTCACCACTACCAACGGTGGCCCCGGCTATGCCTCGACCAACCTCGCCTACCTGATCTACAACCAGGCGTTGGTGCAGTTTGACGTCGGCATGGCGTCCGCCGGTGGATTGATCGCGGTGGTGATTGCCAACGTCGCGGCCATCGTGCTGGTGCGCATGATCGGCAAAAACCTGACAGACAAAGCCTGAGGCCTGCGCCATGACTCTTCAACAATCCCGCCGTCTGCAAAGCCTGCTGCTCGGCACCCTGGCCTGGGCCATCGCGATCCTGATCTTCTTCCCGATCTTCTGGATGGTGCTGACCAGTTTCAAAACCGAAATCGATGCCTTCGCCACGCCGCCGCAGTTCATCTTCACGCCGACGCTGGAGAACTACCTGCACATCAATGAGCGCAGCGATTACTTCAGCTTCGCCTGGAACTCGGTGGTGATTTCGTTCAGCGCCACGGCTCTGTGCCTGCTGATCGCGGTGCCGGCGGCCTACTCCATGGCGTTCTACGAAACCAAGCGCACCAAAGGCACGTTGCTGTGGATGCTCTCCACCAAAATGTTGCCACCGGTGGGCGTGTTGATGCCGATCTACCTGCTGGCCAAGAGTTTCGGCCTGCTCGATACACGCATTGCCTTGATCGTCATTTACACGCTGATCAACCTGCCGATTGTGGTCTGGATGATTTACACCTACTTCAAGGACATCCCGAAAGACATCCTCGAAGCCGCACGCCTCGACGGTGCAACGCTGTGGCAGGAAATGGTCCGGGTGCTACTGCCAATCGCCAAGGGCGGCCTGGCCTCCACCGTATTGCTGTCACTGATCCTGTGCTGGAACGAAGCGTTCTGGTCCTTGAACCTGACCTCATCGAAAGCCGCGCCACTGACCGCGTTGATCGCCTCGTACTCAAGCCCCGAAGGTCTGTTCTGGGCCAAGTTGTCGGCCGTGTCGACGCTGGCCTGCGCGCCGATTCTGATCTTCGGCTGGATCAGCCAGAAACAGCTGGTTCGCGGCCTGTCGTTTGGGGCCGTGAAATGAATCAAAAGCAAAAGATCGCAGCCTTCGGCAGCTCCTACAAAGAGCTCAGGGTTCACGCGATCTCCGTGTAGGAGCTGGCGCAGCCTGCGATCTTTTGATCTTAAAGGCGCGCCCAACTGAATAACTAAAAGCGGAGGCCCATCATCATGGCCAACCTGAAAATCAAGAATCTGCAAAAAGGCTTCGAAGGCTTCTCCATCATCAAAGGCATCGACCTTGAAGTGAATGACAAAGAATTCGTAGTGTTCGTCGGCCCGTCGGGCTGCGGTAAATCAACGCTGCTGCGGCTGATCGCCGGCCTTGAAGAAGTCAGCGGCGGCACCATCGAACTCGATGGCCGCGACATCACCGAAGTCAGTCCGGCCAAGCGTGACCTGGCAATGGTGTTCCAGACCTACGCCCTGTACCCACACATGACCGTGAAAAAGAACATGTCGTTTGCCCTCGACCTGGCCGGTGTTCCGAAGGCCGAAGTCGAGAAGAAAGTCGGCGAAGCAGCACGCATCCTCGAACTCGGGCCGATGCTTGAGCGCAAGCCGAAACAGCTGTCCGGCGGCCAGCGTCAGCGCGTGGCGATCGGCCGGGCGATTGTACGCAACCCGAAAATCTTCCTGTTCGACGAACCGCTGTCCAACCTCGACGCCGCCCTGCGTGTGCAGATGCGCCTGGAACTGTTGCGCCTGCACAAAGAACTGAAAGCCACCATGATCTACGTGACCCACGACCAGGTCGAAGCGATGACCATGGCCGACAAAGTCGTGGTACTCAATGGCGGCAAAATCGAGCAGGTCGGCTCGCCGCTGGACTTGTATCACCAGCCAGCCAATCTGTTTGTCGCCGGGTTCCTTGGCACGCCGAAAATGGGCTTCCTCAAGGGCAAAGTCACCCGCGTCGAAAGCCAGAACGTTGAAGTGCTCCTGGACGCCGGCACCCGCATCACGCTGCCGCTAAGCGGTGCCAACCTGAGTGTCGGCGGAGCGGTGACCCTGGGAATTCGCCCGGAACACCTGAACCTGGCGCAAACCGGCGACTGCACCTTGCAAGTTACCGCCGACGTCAGTGAACGACTGGGCAGCGACACCTTCTGCCACGTTGTGACCTCGTCCGGCGAAGCCCTGACCATGCGCGTTCGCGGTGACCTGGCCAGCCGTTATGGCGAGGCGCTAAGCCTGCACCTGGACGCTGAACACTGCCATTTATTCGATGCCGACGGCGTGGCGCTGACCCGCCCGTTGCGCGCTGCAGCCTGACGAGACTATGCGATGAAACTGAATAAACAGAACCTCAATCGCCTCGCCCCCGAGGTGGCCCTGCCCGCCTACGCCCTGAGCGACACGCGCCAAGGCATTGCCCACATCGGCGTCGGCGGTTTCCATCGGGCGCATCAGGCGTATTACACCGATGCGTTGATGAATACCGGCGAAGGCCTGGACTGGGCGATCTGCGGGGTCGGCCTGCGCGCCGAAGACCGCCGCGCCCGGGACGATTTGAAGGAACAGGATTACCTGTTCACCTTGTTTGAACTGGGCGACAACGACGACGCCGAAGTCCGGGTGATCGGCTCGA
This sequence comes from Pseudomonas sp. TH15, assembly GCF_016651105.1. GTDB lineage: Bacteria > Pseudomonadota > Gammaproteobacteria > Pseudomonadales > Pseudomonadaceae > Aquipseudomonas. The sequence goes on along the minus strand of NZ_JAEKEL010000001.1, from coordinate 4,044,229 downwards.
TACGCGACATGTTGCTGGCTGAAGACGGCGCCGAAGCGTTGATCGACAAACTCGCCAACCCCGAGATCCGCATCGTCTCGCTGACCATCACCGAGGGTGGCTACTGCATCGACGACAGCAACGGCGAGTTCATGGCCCACCTGCCGCTGATCCAGCACGACCTGGCGAACCCGAATGCACCGAAAACCGTGTTCGGTTTTCTCTGTGCGGCGCTGGCCAAACGGCGCGCTGCCGGTACGCCAGCGTTCACGCTGATGTCCTGCGATAACCTGCCGCACAACGGCGCGGTCACCCGCAAGGCATTGCTGGCCTTCGCCGCCCTGCGCGATGCCGACTTGCGGGAATGGATCGACCAGAACGTGAGTTTCCCCAATGCCATGGTCGATCGCATCACGCCGATGACCAGCACTGAACACAAACTGCAATTGCACGACAAACATGCGGTCGACGATGCCTGGCCGGTGGTTTGCGAACCGTTTGTGCAGTGGGTGCTGGAAGACAAGTTCGTCAACGGTCGCCCTGCCTGGGAAAAGGTTGGCGTGCAGTTCACCAACGACGTCACGCCTTACGAAGAGATGAAGATCAAACTGCTGAACGGCAGCCACCTGGCCCTGACGTATCTGGGGTTTTTCAAGGGTTACCGCTTCGTTCACGAGACCATGAATGACCCGCTGTTCGTGCGCTACATGCGGGCTTATATGGACCTGGACGTCACGCCGCAACTGGCGCCGGTGCCGGGGATTGATCTGACCGACTACAAGAACACTCTGGTGGCGCGTTTCTCCAATCAGGCGATTGCCGATCAACTGGAGCGCGTGTGCTCGGACGGCTCGTCGAAGTTTCCGAAATTCACCGTGCCGACGCTTAACCGCTTGATTGCCGACGGTCAGGAGACCAAGCGTGCAGCGTTGGTGGTGGCGGCTTGGGCGTTGTACTTGAAGGGTGTGGATGAGAATGGCGATACCTATTCGATTCCGGATCCACGGGCGGCGTTCTGTCAGGCGCTGGTGACCGATGACGCGTTGATCACTCAGCGGTTGCTGGAGGTTGAGGAGATCTTTGGCACCGCGATCCCGCGTTCGCCAGAGTTTGTGACAGCGTTTGAGTGGTGCTGCAACAGCTTGCGAGAGGTTGGGGTAACGCGGACCCTGGAACGGATTCTTGGCTGAGTGATGCGGTGCAACTGACGCCTTCGCGAGCAGGCTCGCTCCCACATTTTGAAATGCGTTCCTTGTGGGAGCGAGCCTGCTCGCGAATAGGCGCCATACCCAGTAACACCTGACACCCTGAGGATTCACTGTGACAAACCAACAATTATTCCTGGGCATCGACTGCGGCACCCAAGGCACCAAAGCCATCATCCTCGACGCCGTCAGCGGTCAGGTGCTGGGCCAGGGCGCCGCGGCCCACACGCTCATCAGCGGTGCCAATGGTCGCCGCGAGCAAGACACCAATCAATGGCTGGAAGCCTTCACCCTAGCGACCCGCCGTGCCCTGCTCGCCGCCAACGTCGACGGCCAGGACATCCTCGGCATTGGCGTCTCGGGCCAGCAACACGGGCTGGTGCTGCTCGACGACCAAGGCCAGGTCCTGCGCCCGGCCAAGCTCTGGTGCGACACCGAATCCACCGCGGAAAACGATCGTCTACTCGCCCATCTCGGCGGCGAAAAAGGCTCGTTGGAACGCCTCGGCATTGTCATCGCGCCCGGCTACACCGTGTCAAAACTGCTGTGGACCAAAGAACAACACCCACAGATCTTTGCCCGGATCGCCCGAATCCTGCTGCCCCACGATTTCCTCAATTATTGGCTGACCGGCCGCAGTTGCAGTGAATACGGTGACGCCTCGGGCACCGGTTATTTCAACGTGCGCACCCGCCAATGGGACTTGCAGATACTGCGGGACATCGACCCGACCGGCCGGCTGCAAGCGGCACTGCCGGAGCTAATCGACGCCCATCAAGCCGTCGGCACAATCCTGCCCAGCATCGTTGAGCACTTGGGCATCAACCCGCAAGCACTGGTCTCCAGTGGCGGCGGCGACAACATGATGGGCGCCATCGGCACCGGCAACATCCAGCCCGGCGCGATCACCATGAGCCTCGGCTCCTCCGGCACGGTTTACGCCTATGCCGAACAGCCCAAGGTCAGCCCGGACGCGTCGGTCGCGACATTCTGCTCCTCCAGTGGCGGCTGGTTGCCGTTGATCTGCACCATGAACCTGACCAATGCCTCCGGGGTTATCCGCGACCTGTTCGCGCTGGACATCGAACAGTTCAACGATCTGGTTGCCCAGGCGCCCATCGGTGCGGAAGGCGTCAGCATGCTGCCGTTCCTCAACGGCGAACGCGTCCCCGCCCTGCCCCACGCCACCGGCAGCCTGCTGGGCCTGACGATGACCAACCTGACCCAGGCCAACTTGTGCCGGGCCGTGGTCGAAGGCACGACCTTCGGTTTGCGTTATGGGCTGGACCTATTGCGTCAGAATGGCTTACAAAGCCGCAGCATTTGTTTGATCGGCGGCGGCTCGAAAAGTCCGGTGTGGCGGCAGATCGTCGCCGATATCATGAACACCCCGGTCATCTGCACCGAACAAAGCGAAGCCGCCGCCCTCGGCGCGGCGATTCAAGCGGCGTGGTGCAAGTCCTGGTCTAACGGCCACGAAAGCACGCTGGCAGATTTGTGCGAGCGCTGCGTGAAACTCGACATGGCCAGCGAAACCCTGCCGATCGCCGAGAATGTGGCGGCCGCTCAGCAGGCCTACGAACGCTATCAACAGCATGTCGCAACCCTTTAAAGAGCGAACAATTATGTATCTGGTGTGTGGTGAAGCGCTGTTCGATTTCTTCAGCGAAGACGATGCCAGTGGTCTGGCTTCAAAAGTGAATTTCAAGGCGATTGCCGGCGGCTCGCCGTTCAACGTGGCGGTGGGTTTGCGCCGATTGGGCGTGGACGCGGCGCTGTTTGCCGGGCTGTCCACCGACTACCTCGGCCGTCGCTTGCAGCAAGTATTGCAGGATGAAGGCGTACGCCCGGACTACCTGGTGGATTTCGCCGCACCGACGACGCTGGCGATGGTCGCGGTCGGCGCCAATGGCTCGCCGCATTACAGCTTCCGCGGTGAAGGCTGCGCGGATCGGCAGTTGCGCCTGGAGCATCTGCCGGAACTGGGACCTGAAGTGCGCGGTTTGCACATCGGCTCTTACTCGCTCGTGGTGCAGCCGATTGCCGAGACGCTGCTGACGTTGGTCCAGCGCGAAAGTGGTAAACGCCTGATCAGTCTTGATCCCAACGTACGCCTGAATCCCGAACCGAACATCCTCCTGTGGCGGGAACGGATCGCGGAACTGGTGGAGTTGGCCGACCTGATCAAAGTCAGCGATGAAGACTTGAGCCTGTTGTACCCCGAGCAAGATCCACAACGGGTGATCGAAGGCTGGCTCCAGCATCGTTGCCAACTGGTGTTCCTGACCCGTGGCGGCGAAGGCGCGACTGTCTTCAGCCGTGCCCATGGTTCGTGGTCGGTGCCGGCGTGTTCGGTGAAGATTGCCGACACCGTGGGCGCCGGCGATACTTTTCAGGCAGCGCTGATTACCTGGTTGACCGAGCAGCAACTGGATTCGGTGGACGGTGTGCAACGGCTGAGCCGTGAGCAGATTGATGCGATGCTCAAGTTTGCAGTGCAAGCGGCGGCGTTGACGTGCAGCAAGACCGGGCCGGATTTGCCGTATCGGCAGCAGTTGGATTTGCGCTGATCCTGAGGGCCCCATCGCGAGCAAGCTCGCTCCCACATTGGATCGTTGCCGAACACCAAACCGGTGTTCGCATAAGATCTACTGTGGGAGCGAGCTTGCTCGCGATAGCGGTCGACCCCACACCGCCAATCTCACATTCCCTCCCCGTCCGCGCATCGAGTGCGTAAACTATCGCCCTTTTTATGCGCATGACAGGAAGATGGGCTTTTGAACTCAAGGCAGACGGCTGGACTTTTGTTACTCACGACATTGCTGGCCGGTTGCAGCACCTCACCACCTCGCTCCCCCAATGATATCTGCGATATCTTCCGGGAAAAGAGCGACTGGTACGACGCCGCCCAAGTCACGCAAAAACGCTGGGGCGTGCCGATCCAGGTGCCCTTCGCGATCATGTATCAAGAGTCCGGCTATCGTCACGACGCCAAGACGCCGCGCAAATACCTGCTTTGGATAATCCCGTGGGGCCGAGTGTCGACGGCATCGGGCTACGCCCAGGCCAAGGATGAGGTCTGGTCCGACTATCAAAAAAGTACCGGCCGAGGCGGCGCCAACCGCGAGAAATTCGATGACGCCATCGACTTCGTCGGCTGGTACATGGACAAAACCACGTCAATCAACGGCGTATACAAATACGACGCCTTCGGGCAATACCTCAACTACCACGAAGGATGGGGCGGGTATCGTCAGAAAACCTTCGCCAGCAAAGCCTGGTTGGTGGCCACGGCCGGCAAGGTTCAGGGCCGATCCGATATGTATGCGCAGCAGTACGCCGGGTGCAAGAACGATCTGAATCGGGGATTCTGGAGTCGGTTTTGGCATTGGTTATAAACGCCCCCATGCAGGAGCTGCCGCAGGCTGCGATCTTTTGATCTTGAAAACAAAGTCAAAAGATCGCAGCCTTCGGCAGCTCCTACAGGGGATTGGTTTTTAGTGAAGATCCCCTGTGGGAGCGAGCCTGCTCGCGAAAGCAATCGATCAGGCGCTACAACTCGATGCCTTACAACACAGAAAAGTTATAACTGACGATCAACCGCGTCTCATCGACATCTCGAGCAAACTTCTCGTAGTTGGTCCGATACGTCGAATTGCGCAAACGCAAACTCACATCCTTGAACGTGCCGGTCTGAATCACGTACTTCAACTCGCTGTCACGCTCCCACTCTTTGCCCTCTTGATTGCTGCCCAACACCTTGATGTGATCACCGTTGACATAACGGGTCAGGAAACTCAGACCATTGATGCCGATCGCCTTGAAGTCATAGTCATACCGCAACTGCCACGAGCGCTCTTGCGCGGCGGCGAAGTCGTTGACCTGCACGTAGTTGACCAGATAAGGATTGCTGCCATCGAGGTACGGCATCGAGTTATCGCCGTTCATGCGCTGCCAACCGGCACTGAACGTGTGGCCGCTGATGGCATAGGACAGCATGCCGCTCAACGCACGGTTATCGATGGAACCTGCCTTGGCATCACCGCTGTCGGCACTTTTCAGCACGCGCAGATCAGCCTTCAACAGACCGCCAGCCAACGGCTGATTGGCCAGCAAACCCACGAAATGCTGACGATAGATGTCTTCCAGCTCGGCGTAGTGATACTGAGCAGTCAGGCGCTCATTGATCTTGTAGTCGAAGCCATACATGTCGAAATGATCGGCGGTGGTGTTGCACGCATAGCGCTTGTTCTTGCAGTGCACGCGGATGTCTTGCGAATCCGTGGAATCGCGAGCGGTGTACTTGTCCAGGCGCGCCGCCGTGAAGGTCAGGTCATTGACTTCTTTCGATGTCAGCATCGCGCCGTTGAACATCGTCGGCAGCAGACGACCGTCGTTGTATTTCAGCAGTGGCAGATCCGGCAGCAGCGCGCCGTACTTCAATACTGTGTCCGAAATACGCACCTTGGCGGTCAGGCCCATTTTCGCGTACTGACCCTTTGAGCCGCGCGGATCCTGCCCGCTGGACGGCAGCAAGCCGCTGTTGCTGCGGTCGGGACTGGAATCCAGTTGCAAGCCGAGCATGCCCAGTGCATCGATACCGAAACCGACCGTGCCCTCGGTGTAACCCGATTGCAGGTTGAGAATAAAGCCCTGAGCCGACTCTTCACGCTTGGAGGCGCCCTGATCGTTCGAGGTGTGCCCATCACGGAAATCGCGGTTGAAATACACCGTGCGCGATTCGATTTTCGCCGTGGTGTCTTCCAGCAAACCGCTGGCCTGCGCCTGCGCAGTAAAACCGGCGCACAACACTAAGGCTCCGCAGCCAAACGACTGGCGCGGGGTGATGAGGGGGAATGGGGAACGCATGAAAAACTCCAACAATACAGCGTTTGCGCGAGGCGCAATAAGCCAGAAAAATAGCTCCCGTCCCGGGTCAGTGTTGAGCCGGGAAGAAGTGGACACGCAGGGGTGAGCGGCAATGATGGCAGATGGCTTTGACGTGCTACAGGCGACTTTAGTCTGAAACTGACTGACGATTCTTCGACCCCAGCTCGAACGTTATCGCGTCATCAGCACCGACCCTGACCATGGATCTTCCCGGTTTCATTAGGCGAAAACCTCCGCCTAAGGGTTTTCCCTATACCGTCGACGGGCGGCGTCTACGGCATTTGCGCCTTGAACGAGCCCGCTTAATCCTGCACCATCCGCCCCAGCTTATTCAAAGGACGGAATTCAAGGCATGCTGGACGCGAACGCAACCCATATCACCCTCACGCTGGAAGGTGTTTCCGCCGACCTTCAAGTGCTCAGTTTCGTCGGTCGCGAAGCCCTCAACCAACCGTTCTGTTTCGACATCGAACTGGTCAGCGCCCGCCCCGACCTGAAACTCGAAGAGCTGCTGCACAAGCCTGGCTGCCTGACCTTCGGCGCCACCGGCAAAGGCATCATCCACGGCCTGGTCTATCGCATCGAGCAAGGCGACTCCGGCAAGAAGCTGACCCGCTACAGCGTCAGCCTGGTGCCGCAACTCGCCTACCTGCGACACAACCATGACCAGCAAATCTTCCAGCACCTGACCGTGCCGAAGATCATCGGCCAGGTCCTCGAAGCACGCGGCATTCTGGCCGACGCCTACAGCTTCCAGCTCGGCGCGATCTACCCCGAACGCGATTACTGCGTGCAGTACGACGAATCCGACCTGCATTTTATCCAGCGCCTGTGCGAAGAAGAAGGCATTCACTTCCACTTCCAGCACTCGTCCAGCGGCCACAAACTGGTGTTCGGCGACGACCAGACGGTGTTCCGCAAACTCGCGCCCGTGAGCTACCAGCAAGACTCCGGGATGGCCGCCGAAAAAACAGTGATCAAGCGCTTCAACCTGCGCCTGGAAACCCGCACCACCCGCGTCAGCCGCCGGGACTACGACTTCGAGAAACCACGCATCCTCCCTGAAGGCGCGTCCAAAACCGAATTCGCCCCCGACCTCGAAGACTACGACTACCCCGGCCGCTTCACCGACCGCGAACGCGGCAAGCAACTGGCGACCCGCGCGCTGGAACGCCATCGCAGCGACTACAAACTCGCCGAAGGCAAAAGCGACGAACCGACTCTGGTTAGCGGCCACTTCCTGGCCCTGAGCGAACACCCGCGCGCCGAATGGAACGACCTCTGGTTGCTGCTGGAAGTCGTCCACGAAGGCAAACAACCGCAAGTGCTCGGCGAAAACACCACCAGCGACGTCACCGACAACAAAGACGATTTCCACCAGGGCTACCGCAACCGCTTCCTCGCGACCCCGTGGGACGCGCACTTCCGCCCTGCTCTCGAACACCCGAAACCCAAAGTCCTCGGCAGCCAGACCGCCATCGTCACCGGCCCCAAAGGCGAAGAAATCCACACCGACAAATATGGCCGCGTCAAAGTCCAGTTTTTCTGGGACCGCGACGGCCAAGGCGACGACAACACCACCTGCTGGCTACGCGTCGCCACCGGCTGGGCCGGCAACGCCTACGGCGGCATCGCCATCCCACGCATCGGCATGGAAGTGCTGGTGTCGTTCATGGAAGGCGACCCGGATCAACCGTTAGTCACCGGCTGCCTGTACCACAAGGAAAACGTCGTCCCCTACGACCTGCCGACGAACAAAACCCGCAGCACGTTCAAGACGCTCAGTTCACCGGGCGGCAAGGGCTACAACGAGTTTCGGATTGAAGACAAGAAAGGTGCGGAACAGATCTATCTGCACGCCCAGCGCGACTGGGATGAAAACATTGAGCATGACCAGAAGATTCGGGTCGGCAATGAACGGCATGACACCGTTGAGGCGAATACTTACAGCGAGTTCAAGGTTGAAGAACATCGCATTACGCATCTGGATCGCAAGACAGAAGCGCGGGCGGATGATCATTTGACGGTTGCTGTTACCCAGAATGTGAAAGTGGGGACGGCGCAGTTTGTGGAGGCTGGGCAGGAGATTCACTACAACGCTGGGGAAAAGGTTGTGGTTGAGGGTGGCATGGAGCTTACGGCGAAGGCTGGTGGGAGCTTTGTGAAGGTGGATGCTGGCGGTGTCACCATCAGTGGTGCGCAGGTCAAGGCGAATACCGGTGGTGCGCCTGGGGTGGGAACCGGCATCGGGATTCTTGCGCCGTTGGTTCCGAAGCTGGCCGCAACTGACAAGGCGGGCAAGGTGCCGCAAAACGCGCCGGTCAATCCCAAAGTGAGCTGACAGATCCTCGATGAAAGAACTGCATAGCCGGCGTCTGACAGTGCCGGCTTGCAGGGAGACTCCAAACTCACACAGATAAACCTCTCACAAAACCAACAACCGGGCCCGCAGTTGATCATTCTTGAGCATTTCTTGCTCTAGCAGTGCGCCAATTCTGAGCTGTGTGTGCTCGGCGGTGATGGAGAACTGCAATTCCATGGTATCGAGCCCGCGGCGTACATGCTCTGTTGATTTCCGGTGAATTCACATCGAACTACATTCAAGGTGTGCTGTTTTATTTTGATGCCATCGATCACAACATCGCTTGAATCGAATTCGCCCCCACGCTCCCTCGGTAAATTGCCCACTCCCTGACAGCCGGCGTTCAGCTTGGTTAACCATCGCTTAACGCCGCGGTCAAAGACTCTACTGAACCGCACGCCTTCAGCGCTTTGCTGACGCCCAGTGCGGCAGGTTCGGGCGAAATCGCGCCGAACTTTCTTCACGTCGTACGGGAGTCCCACCATGAACATTCGTCCGTTCCTGCTTACAACCGCCCTCGCCTGCACTGTATTCGCCGGTCTGGCCCAGGCCAATGACACCTCCGCCAACGCCAAAGCCGTGCCTTATGAGTACGGCATGCCACTGAATGTGGCGAAGGTGGTTTCAATGACCGAGCCGCCCACTCAACAGTGCAAGGTTATTACCGCCGATATGAAGTACATCGACAACGCCGGTAAACCAGAGGAAATCAGCTATCGGAAATTGTCTGACGCGTGCAACTTCCAGAACTGACAGAAAGCTCTGATTTGCCGGTTTGCGGTAGGCGTGGGGATGCTTCGGCAGGTATGCTCGGGGCCTTCCTCACTGCAGCAAGGATTAGCCATGCAGTTGTCGTTTCGCTCGTTGTCGAGCATCACCTCGTCTTTGTGTTTTTTCCTGGCGCTGGTCTGGGGCTTCGTACCAGACATGTTGTTGGCCATCTGGAGTATCGAGTATTCAGAAGGTACCGGGGTTGTCGCGCGGCGCAGCGCAGTACTGTTTGCAGCCTTGGGCTGCATGTTTTATTGGGTGCGCAAAGCACCGGTATCGGTCGCGCGTAACGCGCTGAGCAATGGTTTTATCGTCGGCTGTTTTGGTTTGGCGGTGCTGGGATTCGGCGAGTGGCTCAACGGCAATGCCGGCCCCGGGATTTTGCTCGCGGTGCTGGTCGAGTTCGCGCTGGGCCTTGGTTTTGTGCAGGCCCGGCGCGTGACGGTCGAACTGGGTGAAACGATTGGTTAAACGGCTCTGGATCGTGGACTGTAGTGATGCGGTGTCGCTTGCTGCGCCAGATCCGAACGCAAGCCGGCGATCAGCTCGTTGATCTCGCGACAGCCATTGAGGTGGCTGGCATCGATGCCGCTGACGTGCAGATCGACCTGGTCGGTCCGGTGATCGCCGAATACCTTTACGGTCATCGACAGGTCAGGCGACAGCGTGCATTGACAGCGCTTCGGCAGGAAGCTGCTTTCAATGATATTGCGTAGTTCCAGGGCAGAAAGAAACATGGCGACCCTCTCCTTAATGTGAGACTGCCAATCAACTCTTCACGTTGACCGCTTTTGTCGCCCCTGCACAGGTGTGTCCCCGCTGATTCCCTGGGTGCGTCAAACGGTTGTACGGCGAAATGCCTCTTGGAGTGTAGGCGCCCGAACCCGGTGCGCCGCACCAAATAGACGCATAAAGCATGCCTTTCATCGGGTCATTTCGACCCTCTGATAAATCAAGGGCTTAGCGAGAAAGCCAGCATAAGGCCAGTTGCAAAATGCCGGAACCGCCCCTCGGCGCGTTGCATTTTGCAATCTGTTGCGGGTTTGCATTCAGCGCCCATGACAGTAAGAATACCTGCCAACCACCCTACACCTGCAAGGAGGCTTCCATGGGTTCTTTACGCATTTGTGCGACCACCGGGCTGATCATCGCCAGCCTGTCCACCCTCGCCCACGCGGCCAAGCTCGAGGATGTCGCGCCGTACCCGAAAGCTGAAACCGGCTTCAGCCGCCAAGTCATTCATTTGCCCAAGCAGGCTCAGGAAGAAAACTTCCAGGTTGAAATCCTCGCAGGTAAAACCCTTGAAGTGGACTGCAACCGCCAGCGGCTGGGTGGTGTGCTGGACGAGAAAAACCTTGAGGGCTGGGGCTACCCGTTCTATCGACTGGAAAAAGTCATCGGCCCGATGAGCACACTGATGGCCTGTCCACCTGGTACTCAGAAGAAGCGCGCCTTCGTACCGGTTGTCGGTGATGGCTTCATGTTGCGTTACAACAGCAAGCTGCCGTTGGTGATTTATGCGCCCAAGGACGTCGAAGTCCGCTACCGCATCTGGTCGGCCTCGGACAAAGTCGGAACCGCCCTTCAGGAATAACCTGAACAAGGAAAGCCCTACGTGATTACCTGCCACGTCAAATATGTAATCGATCCCTACCAATTGAGCGACTTCGAAGCCTACGCCAAGGCCTGGCTCGCTATCGTCGAGCGCTTGGGCGGTACTCATCACGGCTACTTCCTGCCGTCCGAAGGCGCGAGCAATATCGCTTACTGCCTGTTCAGTTTTCCTTCGCTGGCGGATTACGAAAGCTACCGCCACATCGCGATGACCGATCCGGAAAGTACGGCGTTGGTAGCCTCGCTGCTCGATAAAAAGTTTATCGTCAGCTACGAGCGCACGTTCCTGCGCCCGATGTTGGCCTGACATCCGCTCACGCCGGGGTGCCGCAGACAGCGGCGCGCTCGGCGACGTGACGCAAGCTGTCGAAGTTGATGTTGGCGCCCGAGTCGATGGCCACAAAGGTCTGCCCTCGTACGCCGGTCTGGGCCACGTACTTCTTGATCCCGGCCACGGCCAATGCGCCGGAGGGTTCGGTGATCGAGCGCGTGTCGTCGTAGATGTTCTTGATTGCCGCGCAAAGTTCGTCGTTGCTGACGGTGATGACTTCGTCGACACAAAACCGGCAAACCTCGTAACCATAAGCGCCAATCTGCGCCACCGCCACGCCGTCGGCGAAGGTGCCGACGTTGGGCAGGACCACCCGTTCACCGGCCTGCAACGCAGCCTGCAAGCACGCGGAATGTTCCGACTCTACGCCGATGATCCGCACTTCTGGCCGCAGGTATTTCACGTACGCGGCGATGCCGGCGATCAACCCACCGCCGCCCACCGGGACGAAGATCGCGTCCAGCGGACCTTGATGCTGGCGCAGGATCTCCATGGCGACGGTGCCCTGCCCGGCAATCACATCTGGATCGTCGAACGGCGAGACAAAGGTGCGACCGGTTTGCTGCGCCAGGTTCAGGGCGTATTCCAACGCGAACGGAAAGCTCTCGCCATGCAGCACCCCGTCGGCACCTCGGCTGCGCACCCCGAGCACCTTTAGCTCCGGCGTCGTGCACGGCATGACAATGGTCGCGGCAATCCCCAACTGACGGGCCGCGTGCGCCACGCCTTGGGCATGGTTGCCGGCTGAAGCGGTGATTACGCCACGAGCCTTTTGCTTATCGCTGAGCTGCACCAGTTTGTTGTAGGCGCCGCGGATCTTGAAGGAAAAGGTCGGTTGCAGGTCTTCACGCTTGAGCAGGATCTGGTTGCCCAACGCCTCGGACAGCGCTGGCGCCGGTTGCAATGGCGTGCGCACCGCCAGCTCATACACCGGCGCGGCGAGGATCTTTTTCACGTAGTGCTCAAGCAAGCTCTGCTGGGCGGTGGTGCTGCTGTTCATGCTCATCTCCTGTTGTACCCGCCCGGCGCAGGAGCTGCCGAAGGCTGCGATCTTTTGATCTTCAAAAGCAAAAGATCGCAGCCTTCGGCAGCTCCTACGCCGGACGTGTTCCGGTTCAAGACCCAGGAGACAGAAAGTAAAAACCCGCCTCTAGGGCGGGTTGGGTGCTGCAGTCGTGAGCTAGCCCGCCAAATAAGGAATGGCGGTAATAATGCTTGGCTGGCAGCGCAATACGGTGGAAGTCATGGGTTGAAATTAGCCGGGCGCTGATGGCAAGTCAATGGCCAATTTTGTTGAGCCTCTGTAGGCTGGCCATTCTGCTCATCGTCCCCAAGGAAGGAAACCATGAAGTCTGTCGCCCTGCCCCTGATCGCCCTGATTGCGTTTGCTGGCTACACCGTTTCGGTGATGCTGTCGGCGGAACAGTCGTTGATTGATTTTGGCATCAGCCTGATGTCGCGGCCGGATACGGCGCAGGTGGTGATTGATTTGTATTTGCTGGCGACGCTGGCGGGGGTTTGGATGTACCGGGATGCTCGCAAACGCGGGCAGTCGGCGTTGTCCGTGATTCCGTATCTTTTGCTCACGGCCATTTTTGTGTCGATTGGGCCGTTGTTGTATTTGGTGGTGTGTGGGATTCAACAGCATCGGAAAATGGCGGCGTCGACCTCAACGGGCTGATCCGAAATGCCCGATGCCTTGAGCCTGCTCGCGACGGCGCCAGATCAGGCAACACCCATCACCTGGCCAACCGCCGGAGCCCAAGCACCATCACCCCCGCCCCCAACATCATCGCCGTCAGAAACAGTGGATACGAAACCCACCACGGCGTCCCGGACGTCATCATGCTGAACTCGGACATGCCGCCAATGCTCGCAATCAGGTTCAACGGCAAAAACACCACGTTGATCAACGTCAGTTTGCGCAGCAGGTTGTTCATGCTGTTGTTCATCAGGTTGCCCCGGGCGTCGATCAGCCCGGAGAACACCGTGGAATAGATTTCCGCCTGTTTGTAGCACTGGTTGTTTTCGATGATCAGGTCGTCGATCAGGCTGATGGACTCGGCGCTGAAGTGCTCCTTTTCCGCATGGTTGCGCAGCCGGGTCAGCACCGCGCCGTTGCTGTGGATGGCGTTGATGTAATAGATCAGGCTTTCGCTGAGATTGAACATCTGGATCAGGTGCTGGTTTTCCATCGATGCATTGAATTTCTGCTGCAACTCCCGGGCAACCAGCTTGATCACCTTGAGGTGGCCCAGGTAGTGATGGATGTTGTTGAACAGTAAATCCAGCAACACATCCAGCGGCGTATTCAGCCGTTGGCGGGTGCCGAGCCCGTGCAGCGGCGAGTCATCGGTGGCGATCACCAGCAGGCTGCGCGGCGAAAACAGCAAGCCGCAGGACGACACTTCAAAGGCCAGGCTGCCTGCACCGGAGTAGTTTTCCGGGCGCTTCCAGATCAGGAACAGGTTGTCGGGGTGAAACTCGATGCGCGACACCTCGTCGGGGTCCAGGGCCGAGGCCAGGGCGTGTTCATCGAGCTTGAAATGGCTGTGCAGCAGATCCCGCTCGGCGGCATCGGGGTTGCTGAACAACATCACTTCGGCGTCCAGCCGTTCGACTGCATGCAGGGCGCCGTGGGTCAGTTGAAAGCTTTTGATCATCGGTCATCACCAGGCCTGGCCGCGGCGCTTGAGCTCCAGGCGACGGACGAACTCTTCCAGCACCAGCGAGTACAAATCGTCCTGCAAGTAAGCGTCTTCGATGCCGGCGTCCATGTTCGGGTTGTCGTTGACCTCGATCACCACTACTTTGTCGCCGGACTGCTTGAGGTCGACGCCGTAGAGGCCGTCGCCGATCAGGTTGGCGGTCTTCACTGCCAGTTCCACCACCGCGCGCGGCGCTTCGTGGACCGCCAGGGTGCGGCATTCGCCGTTGATGTCCGAGCCCTTGGCCTTGTGGTTGTAGATCTGCCAATGGCCCTTGGACATGAAGTACTGGCAGGCAAAGATCGGTTTGCGATTGAGCACGCCGATGCGCCAGTCGTACTCGGTGTAGAAAAATTCCTGGGCCAGCAACAGTACCGAGTGTTCGAACAGTTCGGCGGTGGCTTCGAGCAAGGCTTGCTGGCTCTCGACCTTGATCACGCCCCGGGAGAAGCAGCCGTCAGGAATCTTCAACACCAGTGGAAAGCCCAAGCGCTCGCCGACTCGCTCGAAGTCTTCCGGTCGTTCCTTGTAGAGGATTTCGGTGGCGGGCATGCCCAATTGATGGCTTTTGAGAAGATCGGTCAAGTAGACCTTGTTGGTGCAGCGCAGGATCGATGCGGGGTCGTCCATCACCACCAGCCCTTCGCTCTCGGCTTTCTTGGCGAAGCGGTAGGTATGGTTGTCGACGCTTGTAGTCTCGCGGATCAGCAACCCGTCGTATTCAGCGATACGGGCGTAGTCCTTGCGCTCGATCAACTCGACGTCGATACCCAGGGTTTTGCCGACCCGGACGAAATTATCCAGGGCTTTGGCGTTGGACGGCGGCAATGCTTCTTGCGGATCATGCAGGATCGCCAGGTCATAACGGGCCAAGCGCCGGGAGCGCGGCACGCGCCAGATCTTGCGACTGAAACTGTCCAGAGAGTTGGCGAACTGATCTTCCTGATCTTCGCGCAACTTGTGCAAGGCACCGGACTTTATACCTTCGATGTGCCAACCGTTAGTTCTTCTAAACTCAACTAGCAATATCGGACACGGAAAGACTTCAAATAACTGCCGCGCCAGATCCTGCAATGGCTCGATATTAGTCTTGCCAAAATAAAGGGTTAGCGTAAAGCCTTCGGTGTCGCTGTAAAGATGATTGCTGAGGGCTTTTTCCAGCGGTTTATCCAGATCATCGAGAGCCAGACCGTAAAGCGATTTACGGGTCAGTTCGCTGATGGTCCGCACCGACGGAATAACCTTGTGCCCCCGGGCCTCGGCCAGCAGCGAGCAGTAATAACCGTGCCCCAGGTACTTGTAGCTGCGGCACAGGTTGATCACCTGGACCCGTTTGCCCTGCTCGTTGTCACGGGTTTGTTCCAGGTATTCCTGGGCCGTGACGATGTCTTCGCTGGGAAAGTAGGACGCCCAGTCTTCCTTGCGTTCGACGATGATAATCAACTGACTTGAAGTTCTGATCGCGTCATTTAAATAAGTTGCCGCCGGCAAAGTTTGCTCGGATACTTCGCGCCAATGACCTTGTACCGCTGACATAGTGATTGATCCGTTGGAGAACAAGACCTTTCCTATTAAGCACGAACTTTTTTGAAAGTCCCGTTTCGTTACGCAACTTTTACGGTGGTCATATGAATCCTGTCTTTCGCTTGGCGGTAGTTGAAGACTTACCGGCGTTGCTGAAACTCGAAGAGCAATGCTTCACCACGGATCGGCTCACCAGTCGCAGCTTTCAGTGGATGATCACTCGCGCTCATGGACGGCTGCTGGTCGCCCAACACGGGGAACAACTGGTCGGCTACGCGGTGGTGCTGTTCCACCGAGGCACGTCTCTGGCGCGACTCTATTCGATTGCCATTGCCTCAGATGCCCGCGGCAATGGCTTGGGTAAACAGTTGCTGGAGCGGATCGAGGCCTGTGCCCTTGAACACGATTGCGCCTACCTACGGCTTGAAGTGCGCACCGACAACCCGGCGGCGATTGCCTTGTATGAGCGCAACGGTTACAGGCGTTTTGCGCTGATTCATGACTACTACGAGGACCACGCCGACGCATTGCGCCTGGAGAAACGCATCCTCCAGCACCGCGACTCGCGCAGCGTCAAGGTGCCTTATTACGCGCAAACCACCGACTTCACATGCGGCCCGGCCTGTTTGCTGATGGCGATGGGCGCGTTGCAACAGGGTCGGTTGCTAGAGCGCCGCGAAGAACTGCAAATCTGGCGCGAGGCGACCACGGTGTTCATGACCTCGGGCCACGGCGGTTGCAGCCCGCAGGGGCTGGCGTTGGCGGCATGGCGACGCGGGTTTCGTGTGCGGCTGCAACTGAGCATGGCCGGGCCGTTGTTTCTCGACGGGGTGCGCGATGAGCATAAAAAGGACGTAATGCGGTTAGTGCATGAAGAGTTCACTGCGCAGTTGCAGGATACCGATGTGGAACGGGAGGTTGGCGGGCCGCTGGATCTGCCGCAGTTGTTGGACGCTGGCGGGCAGCCGCTGGTGTTGATCAGTAGCTATCGGCTGACGCGCTCCAAGGCGCCGCATTGGGTGATGGTCACCGATTGCGACGAGGAGTTTGTGTACCTGCATGATCCGGATGTGGACCACAGCCAGCATCGCCAGCCGATGGATTGCCAGCATTTGCCGGTGAGTCATGGGGAGTTTGAGAAGATGTGCCGATTCGGCCGAGGAAAACTACGCGCCGCAGTGGTGCTATTCCCCCAAATTCTTTAGCCACCACAACCCCTGTGGCGAGGGGATTTATCCCCGATGGGCAGCGAAGCAGCCCCGCTCTTCCTAGAGAAGCTGCACAATCCATCGGGGATAAATCCCCTCACCACAGGTATAGAGCGCTCTCAGCGCCTTACTTCAGTCCGACCTTGTACAACGCTCCATCCGCTTCATCCGTCAGCACATACAAATACCCATCCGGCCCCTGCCTCACGTCGCGGATCCGCGCCTTGAGCTCTCCCATCAAACGCTCTTCATGCACCACTTTGTCCCCATCGAACTGCAATCGGATGAGTTCCTGGCTCGCCAGCGCGCCGATAAACACGTTGTGCTGCCAAGGCTTGAAGCGATCACCATCGTAAAAGGCCATGCCTGTAACACCCGGTGATTTTTCCCAAACGTGGTGCGGCGGCACGGTGCCTTCGACCGTCTTGCCCTTGGACTCCGGAATCGGCTCACCTGAATAGTTGACGCCGTTGGTTGCCAACGGCCAGCCGTAGTTCTTGCCACGCTCGATCACGTTGATTTCGTCGCCACCTTTGGGACCGTGCTCGTTTTCCCACAGCGTGCCGTTCCAGGGGTTGATCGCCGCGCCCTGCGGATTGCGATGGCCGTAGGACCAGATCTCCGGACGCACGCCGTCCTGACCGACAAAAGGATTGTCATCCGGCACCTTGCCGTCCGGGTAGATCCGCACGACTTTGCCCTGCAGCTTGTCGAGGTCCTGGGCGGTCATGCGGTCGTTGTTTTCGCCCAGGGTGATGAACAGATACCCGTCACGGTCGAACACCAGCCGCGAACCGAAGTGGTTGCCGACTGAGAGTTTCGGCTCCTGGCGGAAGATTACCTTGAAGTCCTTGAGGGTCGTCAGGTCGTCGGACAAACGTCCGCGGCCGACCGCGGTCCCGGCCTTGTCGCCCTCACCGCCACCCTCGGCGTAGGACAGATAAACCAGGCGATCCTGCTTGAAGTCCGGTGACAGCACCACATCGAGCAAACCGCCCTGCCCCTTGGCCCACACTTTCGGTACCCCGCCGATCGGCGTCGACAGCTTGCCATCACTGGTAACCACCCGCAGATTGCCTGGCCGCTCGGTCACCAGCATGCCTTGGCGATCGGGCAGAAAAGCCAGCGCCCATGGATGTTCAAGCCCCTGGGTTATCGTCGTGACTTCGAGGGTGCCCTGCTCGCTTTGCAGCTCCTGGGGCGCTGCGGCGAACGCCGGTGCGCTGATCAGAGCGCCGGCACACAGGCTGGCTAGAAGGGTTTTACGCAACATGTACGATTCCTTTTGTTCACTTGAAAGGCTGGCAGAACTTCAGTCCTGCCGTTCAACGGTCGCTGTCGGTACCCCGTGAGGGCGGATTGGGAATGAAGGTCGGTGGCTTGCTGGGCACGCTGCGAATTGGCTGGCCATTACCGATACCACGGTTCTCCACGGTAGGCTGGCGCGGCGTTGGCACGGTATTGGGCCCACGTACCGGCGGTGTGCTGGGCTGAGTGCCTTGCATGCTGTTGGGATTGGCCCGACGAATCGGGCTGTTGTAGGGATTGTTGCTGTTGCCAGTCGGACTTTGCGCGAGGAGTAACGTAGACGCTGGCGGCACAACGTCCGCGTGAACCAGACCGCCACTCACGGCGAGGACAGCAATGCCAAGCAAGATTCGGTTCATGGAGCGGCCTCTCGATGCGCAGGGGATAGAGCCTTCGAGTCCACGCTACGCGCTGGGTTCGGATTTGTTAACCCATGGGCGTTAAACAACATGTAACACGAGTTGACCAAGCGCCCGCAAACCAGCTCAATCGCAGGAAACTTTCGTCCGCCGCTACAGGTCACCTGATCATCACTTGCGAGTAGACGACGATGGCCCGGGCAATCTGGAAAGGCGCAATCAGTTTCGGCTTGGTACACATCCCCGTGGCCCTGATGTCGGCCACCTCGTCCCAAGGCGTGGATTTCGACTGGCTCGACAGCCGCAGCATGGACCCGGTGGGCTACAAACGCGTCAACAAGGTCACCGGCAAGGAAGTCTCCAAGGAACACATTGTCAAAGGCGTCGCCTACGAAAAGGGCCGTTACGTGGTGCTCAGCGAAGAGGAAATCCGCTCGGCGCACCCGCTGTCGACCCAGACCATCGACATCTTTGCCTTCGTCGACAGCGAACAAATCCCACTGCAAAACATCGACACGCCCTACTACCTGGCCCCGGACAAACGCGGCGGCAAGGTCTATGCGCTGTTGCGCGAAACCCTGAGCAAAACCAACAAAGTCGCCCTCGCCCACGTCGTGCTGCACACCCGCCAGCACCTGGCAGCGCTAATGCCGCTGGAGTCGGCCATGGTGCTGGTGATGCTGCGCTGGCCGGCGCAAGTGCGCAGCCTGGATGAGTTGGCGTTGGGCAGTGAAGTGACCAAACCCGAACTGGCCAAGGGCGAACTGGAGATGGCCAAGCGTCTGGTCGAGGACATGAGCGCCGACTGGAAACCCGAGGATTACCACGACAGTTTCGAAGACAAGATCATGGCACTGGTGGAGAAGAAGGCCCATGAAGGCAAGATCGAAGATGTCGAGACGGTGGGTGGCGAGGAAGAGCGCAAAACCGCTGATGTGATTGATTTGACCGAGCTGTTGAAACGCAGCCTTGGCGGCAAAGCCGCGGCCAAGCCGAAGGCCAAGGCCGCGCCAGCGAAGAAGACCAAAAAAGCGTCGGGGGAATGACAACTGAAGAATCGTCAGGCAACTGACAGGTAGCTTTTGAGAGAGTCTCTAAAAGCAAGCGTCACTGACACTCCATGCAGGAGCTGCGGCACGCTGCGATCTGTTGATCTTGATCTTGATCTTGGAAGCAGAATCAAAAGATCGCAGCCTCGTTTTACTCGACAGCTCCTACATAGCTCCCACAGGGTTGCTCCAGGTAGGTGCTGCGGCGGGCAGATATGAATCAGATCAGAACGAAAACCGCCAATAACCCACCAAAAATCGCCCACTTCTCCAGGTAGTAACGCGTGCGGTTTTGCTTTTTCAGCTCCTTGCCCCGCAAACGAACCTTGTAGATTTTGGTGAACAAGCGGTTGATTGCCCCCGTTTTGTCGCCCGCATCGTTCGGCGCGCCCGCCGCGGCCATGACATTACGACTGAACCAACCGTTGAGCACCGCCGCCCAGCGGTACTTCATCGGCCGCTCGACGTCGCAGAACAGGATGATGCGGTTCTGGTCGGTGGTGTTTTCGGCGTAGTGAATGAACGTTTCGTCGAACATCACCGCCTCCCCATCACGCCAGTGGTAGTTCTGGCCGTCAACGTTGATGTAGCAACCGGCATCGTTCGGAGTTTCCAGGCCCAGGTGATAGCGATAGGAGCCGGCATACGGGTCGCGGTGACGCACCAGTTTGGAACCCGGCGGCAGTTCGGCGAACATCGCCGCTTTGATCGAACCGATGCTTTGCACCAGCTCGGTGGTGCGCGGGCAGAGCTTTTGCGCCGAAGGATGGCTGTCGCCGTACCACTTCAAGTAGAAACGCTTCCAGCCGCTCTTGAAGAATGAGTTGAAACCGACGTCGTCATATTGGTTCGAGCGCTTGATCTCCCCGGCCTTGAGCAGGTTTTGGCCTTCGGCGCGGATGACTTCCCAGTTCGCCTGCAATGGGCTCAGGTCCGGAAAGTCCGCCGGGTTGAGGTATGGCTTGCTCGGGGTTTTGGAGAACATATAAAGGAAGCAATTGATCGGCGCCAGAAACGTCGAGTGGTCGCTTAATTGGCGGCCCAGTTTGTGGCGCACGCGACCGCGCAGGTGAACATACGCGATGGAGACAACATAAATGGCGGCAATGATGAGTTTCACGGCATTCGTCACACGTCAGAATTGAACAATCTGCGCGCCTGGCGGCTCGTGGCCTAGCGTCTTATGCAGTGGTCTGAATACCAATGGCACATCCTTGAGCCCGCGCGGTTGAAGGCGCTGGGTGATATGCATGGCATTTTAGCCACACTTTGTAACCGATAGTGAACACTCATCTGTGAAAAACTGTCCCGCGATTGCGCCAATCGGCGCCCGCGGCGTCTTCGCCCTATCGTTTAAAGAGCCAGACCAGTACAATCGCCGCCAAACTTTACGCGCCCCCCTTGGTTGATGACGGGAACCCCCGCCTCAGCGCACTTTGACTCGGGCCAAGCGCTCCAGCCGCACCCTCGCTACTCAGAATGCTTCGCAGGAATAACTCTTGATCTCCACAGCTAACATCACGATGCAGTTCGGCGCCAAGCCGTTATTCGAGAACGTTTCGGTTAAATTCGCAGCGGGTAACCGCTACGGCCTGATCGGCGCCAACGGTTGCGGCAAGTCGACCTTCATGAAAATCCTCGGTAACGATCTCGAGCCGTCCGGCGGCCAGGTCATGCTCGAGCCGAACGTGCGTCTGGGTAAATTGCGCCAGGACCAGTTCGCCTACGAAGAATTCACCGTTATCGACACCGTGATCATGGGTCACGAAGAGTTGTGGAAGGTCAAGGCCGAGCGCGATCGCATCTACTCGCTGCCGGAAATGACCGAAGCAGACGGCATGGCTGTAGCCGAGCTGGAAACCGAGTTCGCCGAAATGGACGGCTACACCGCCGAATCCCGTGCCGGTGAACTGTTGCTGGGCCTGGGTATCGGCATCGAGCAGCACTTCGGCCCGATGAGCGAGGTTTCCCCAGGCTGGAAACTGCGCGTATTGCTGGCTCAGGCGCTGTTCTCCGATCCTGAAGTGCTGTTGCTCGACGAACCGACCAACCACTTGGACATCAACACCATCCGTTGGCTGGAAAACATTCTGACCCAGCGCTCCAGCCTGATGATCATCATCTCTCACGACCGTCACTTCCTGAACAGCGTGTGCACCCACATGGCTGACCTGGATTACGGCGAGCTGCGCCTGTTCCCGGGCAACTACGACGAGTACATGACCGTGGCGACCCAGTCCCGCGAGCAACTGCTGTCGGACAACGCCAAGAAGAAAGCGCAGATTTCCGAGCTGCAATCGTTCGTCAGCCGCTTCTCGGCCAACGCCTCGAAAGCCAAGCAAGCGACCTCCCGCGCCAAGGCGATCGACAAGATCCAACTGGCCGAGGTCAAGCCTTCGAGCCGTGTGAGCCCGTTCATCCGTTTCGAACAAACCAAGAAGCTGCACCGTCAAGCGGTCATCGTCGAGCGCATGGCCAAAGGCTTCGACGGCAAGCCGCTGTTCAAGGACTTCAGCTTCGTTGTTGAAGCCGGCGAGCGCGTGGCGATCATCGGCCCGAACGGTATCGGCAAAACCACCCTGCTGCGCACCCTGGTCAATGAACTGACCCCGGATGCCGGTACTGTGAAGTGGACCGACGCCGCCGAACTGGGCTACTACGCCCAGGACCACGCGCACGACTTCGAAGACGACTGCAACCTGTTCGACTGGATGGGCCAATGGACCCAGGGCGGCGAGCAAATCGTTCGCGGCACCCTCGGCCGCATGCTGTTCTCCAACGACGAGATTCTGAAGTCGGTCAAGGTTATTTCCGGTGGTGAGCAAGGTCGCATGCTGTTCGGCAAGCTGATCCTGCAGAAGCCGAACGTGCTGATCATGGACGAACCGACCAACCACTTGGACATGGAATCCATCGAGGCGCTGAACCTGGCGCTGGAGAACTACCCGGGCACGCTGATCTTCGTCAGCCACGACCGTGAGTTCGTATCGTCCCTGGCCACCCGCATTATCGAGTTGAGCCCTAGTGGCGTGATCGACTTTAGCGGCACGTACGATGACTACCTGCGTAGTCAGGGCGTCGTGTTCTAAAAGCAGCTATTAGTTTCAAGCTGCAAGTAAAAGCCCTGTCCTGGTGACGGGGCTTTTTGCATTTCAATGTTGGGTACATTGTGGTGCAGAAACCTTCGCGGGCAAGCCTCGCATCCTACGGGTATACACGTCCCCTGTAGGAGCGAGGCTTGCCCGCGAAGAGGCCCTCAAACCCAACGAACATAGTTAGCCTGCTTCCTTTTATTTCCCGCCCAAGCCATCATGCAGTTCTCCTACCGCCGCCCGCGAACGAGCCCTCATGTCTGCGCAGCAACTACCCCTGCAAAGCTCCATGGCGATCACCCTGCAGATCGTCTCCATCGTCTTCTATACCTTTATTGCCTTCCTCTGCATCGGCCTGCCGATTGCGGTGTTGCCGGGGTATGTCCATGAACAGCTGGGTTTCAGCGCGATCATCGCGGGGCTGACCATCGGCTGCCAATACCTGGCCACCTTGCTCAGCCGCCCGATGGCCGGGCGCATGTCGGACAACATTGGCACCAAGCGGGCAATTGTTTACGGCTTGTCGGGGATTGTGTTGAGTGGCGTGCTGACATTGATTTCAACGTTGCTGCAAAGCGTCCCGCTATTGAGTCTGATGATCCTGATCACCGGCCGGCTACTGTTGGGGATTGCCCAAGGTTTGATCGGCGTCGGCACCATCAGTTGGTGCATGGGCCAGGTCGGCGCCGAGCACACGGCGCGCTCGATTTCCTGGAACGGTATCGCGTCCTACGGTGCCATCGCCATTGGTGCGCCGCTGGGGGTGGTGATGGTTGCCGAGTATGGGTTCGCCAGCCTCGGGATTGTCCTGTCGACGCTGGCCCTCGGGGCGCTGTTGCTGATTCGCAACAAGCCGTCAGTGCCGGTGATTCGCGGCGAGCGGCTGCCATTCTGGGCGGTGTTCGGGCGCATTGCTCCATTCGGTGCGAGCCTGAGCCTGGCGTCCATCGGCTACGGCACCCTGACCACCTTCATCACTTTGTACTACCTGAATCGAGGCTGGAGCGGCGCGGCGTATTGCCTGACGGTGTTCGGCGTGTGTTTCATACTGTCGCGGCTGTTGTTCATTTCGGCGATCAGCCGATTTGGCGGGTTCAACTCGGCCATCGCCTGTATGACCATCGAGACCATCGGCCTGACGCTATTGTGGCTGGCGCCCTCAACCGCGTTTGCGCTGATCGGCGCCGGATTGGCGGGCTTCGGGTTGTCGTTGGTGTACCCGGCGCTCGGGGTCGAGGCGATCAAACAGGTGCCGAGTTCCAGTCGCGGCTCAGGCCTGGGCGCTTATGCGGTGTTCTTTGATCTGGCGCTGGCGATTGCCGGGCCATTGATGGGCGCAGTGGCGTTGAATCTGGGCTATTCGTGGATTTTCTTCTGTGCGGCGCTGTTGTCAGTGATCGGCTTGGGGCTGACCCTGCTGCTCAGACGCCGCGCCACACAGCCCTTGTAGGAGCAAAGCTTGCTCGTGAAGGCGGCATTTTATTCAACAACGATGTTGAATGTTAATTCGTCTTCGCGAGCAAGCTTTGCTCCTACGGCGCTCGGGTTATTGATCAGCCGTCTGCATCCCCGCCCGCGTCGGTTTGGCCAAGGCATGTGAAAAGAAACGTCCGGCTTCAGAGACCAGGTTGCGGTGAATGTCTTCGCGATCAACGCCGTCGGCATCGGTGCACAGCGCCGGCATGGCGATGATCTGTTCCTCGTTGCAAGGCGCCATGAACACGAAGTGCCCAGCGCCTGCCAGCAACTTGAAGTCCGGCGCGATCGGCAGTTTGCGCGCCAACGCGGCGGCGTTCTTGTCGAAAGCCACCAGTTTGTCGCCATCACCGCTATAAAGCAGCACCGGCACATGCACGTCGGCCAGGGTATGCCGGCCGAATTTGAGACTCAGGGGCGCCATCAGCAGTAAGGCATGCACGCGCGGGTCGGCCACTGGCACCAAATCATCACGATCCACAATCAGCTCGCCCTTGGTGTTGCAGGCATCGCGGTCATCCGGGCGTTGCTGGCAATAGCGCCGCAGCCGATCCAGGTCAGGTGTGGCGCCGGACAGAATCAACGCGGTTTCACCGCCCGCCGAGTAGCCGATAACACCCACCTGATCGGCGTCGACAAAAGGCGCCAGCATCGGGTCACCCAACGTGGCAGTAATCGCTTCGGAAATTTGCAGCGGCCGCCCATAAAGGTTGCTCAGCGTGCCGAGACGGCTGTGATCCTTGGAGTTGTCGCCAGGATGGATCACCGCCACCACTACGAAACCCTTGCGGGCCAGCGAAGTGGCGAGGTCGTGCAAGGCCAGCGGGGTGCCGACGTTGCCATGGGACAGCATCAGCATCGGGAAGCGCCCGATGGCGACTTTGGTGTCTGCACCGGCCTCGACGGTATAGCCCTCGAGTTTGCTGGTGTGCGCCTGTTCGCTGGACGGGTAAAAAGCGATGGCGCGCATCGGTTGCAGATCCAGCGGATCGAGGAACGTCATCTCGTGATAGCCGACGCTCGAATATAGATTCGGCGCAGGCCTGGCTTGCACCGTATTCAGGCTGCTGAGTACGCAAATCAGTAACGTTGCACAGAGACGCACCATGGGATGCCCCACCTTTGTTACTTGACTGAAAAGCCCGAAGTGCTCCGAGTGGCGGAGTACGCGGCCTTGTGCCAGTGTTTGCGGCCACTAAGGTCGTTGCAGAACGGGGACGTTAACCCTCGACTGCATAACCTGGGCCAGAACATGAAAAATCGTTAAAAACAAAAAACTCTGTAACTGATCTTTACCATGATCAGAATACAGAGTTTTTCAGATGATGCCCGAGCTGTTTAGTATTCTTTACGCAATGCTTACGAAAGAACCTTAAGAAAGAATCTTAGGCCGCGGCAAACAGTTGCTCGCTGATTTGCGCGTGCGCGTCGCTCATGGCTTTGGTTCTCACTTCATCACCGTAGGCCAGGCCGTGGGCGCGGACGAATTCGATGTCGGTGATGCCCAGGAAACCGAACAGCACTTTCAAGTAGTCTTCGTGAGCGACGCCAGTCGCTTGACCAACGTGCATGCCGCCGGAGGTCGAAACGATTACGACTTTCTTGCCACCGCACAGGCCTTCAGGGCCGGCTTCGGTGTAGCGGAATGTCTGGCCGGCAACGGCGATGCGGTCGATCCAGGCCTTGAGTTGGGTCGGGATGGTGAAGTTGTACATCGGGGCGGCGATAACCACAGCATCCGCGGCAAGGAACTCGGCCAGGGTCGAAGCGCTCAGTTCTGCTTCGTGCTGTTGCGCGGCGTTGCGCAGTTCTGCGGTAGTGCCAGCAGCGACCAAAGTAGTCGAAGAGAAATGGCTGATGGCATCGGCAGCCAGGTCACGGTAAGTCACGACGGCCGAAGTATCAGCGGCTTGCCAGGCTTTAACCACTTCGCCACTCAGCTGACGGGAAGCCGAGTTGTCACCCAAAATGCTCGAATCGATATGCAACAGTTTCATAAGTGATCTCCAGGTGAGGATCGCCACCGGGCGATCTGATGGAGAGGATGCTACAGATGAATCTAATAGCTGATTAGCCCGCAACAATGCGATAGTTCGTCCCACTGATAGAACAGTCGAGTCTCAAACCCATGCAAGACCTTAATGACCTCTACTATTTTGCCAAGGTGGTCGAAGCGGGTGGCTTCGCGGCGGCCGGGCGGTTGCTGGGGATTCCCAAGTCGCGACTGTCGCGGCGCATCGCCGAACTGGAAGAACGCCTGGGCGCGCGCCTGCTACAGCGCACCACCCGGCAACTGAAGTTGACCGCCGTGGGCGAGCGTTACCTGCGTCACTGTCAGGCGATGTTGTTGGAGGCCGAGATGGCCGACGAAGCGGTGGCCAGCATGTCCAGCGAACCCCGGGGGCGACTGCGGGTGTCCTGCCCGGTGGGTTTGGCCAATCAAATGTTGCCGACGGTCATCAGCGACTTCCTGGAGAAGTACCCGCAGGTCCAGCTGGAGGTCATGCTGGTCAACCGTCGGGTGGATCTGGTCACTGAAGGTGTCGATGTCGCCCTGCGCGTCCGCGAGCTGGGGGATGAAGATCCGTTGCTGGTCACCCGGCGTCTGCGTCAGGCGCAGACGCTCATGGTCGCCAGCCCTGCCTTCCTGCACGGCCGCGAGATCAATCACCCGGAAGACCTCAAGGGCTTGCCGGTGCTCGGCGCCCTTGAACCCGACCGCATGGTGCATATCCGCATGCTCGATCAACAGGGCAAAAGCTGCGACCTGGCACTGGAAGCACGGCTGGGCATTGACGACTTTATCGTGCGCAGGGCCTGCGCCCTCGCCGGCCAGGGTTTTACGATTCTGCCAATGATGTATTGCGAGTCAGAGCTGGCGGACGGCTCACTGATCCAGTTGCTGCCCGACTGGTCAATGCCTGGCGGCTGGCTGCAAGCGGTCTACCCTCATCGGCGCGGGGTGATGCCGGCTGTACGTGCCTGGCTCGACCATTTGATCGAATCATTCAATGCCTGTGGGGACCGTTTGATATGAAGGCTGGACGCATGAGCGAAGCGGATGTCGCACAGTTTTGCCTGACGCTGCCCGGTGCGCGGGAGGATTACAAATGGGGCGGTGTGCGGGTGTTTTCGATTGCCGGCAACAAGATGTTCGCGTTGCAGAACCTGCGGGGCGATTCCCTGGCGTTCAAGGTCGACAAGGATTTGTTTCTCGGTCATTGCGACCGACCGGGCATTCACCCGGCGCCGTACCTGGCCCGGGCGCAATGGATCATCATGCAGACGCCCTACCCGCTGGGCGTCGAAGAACTGCAAGGCTTGTTGCAACGATCCCACCAATTAGTGGTGAGCAAGTTGCCCAAGAAAACCCAGCCGGGATTACTGCTTTAACCCGAACACCCTGTGGGAGCGAGTCTGCTCGCGAAAGCGGACTTTCATTCAACGATGATGTTGTCTGACAGGGCCTATTCGCGAGCAGGCTCGCTCCCACATTGTTTTTTTGCAGTTCTTCAGAACAGGTTCAGCAGGTTCAACCGGAGGAACAACTGGTCGATCCAGAACACCTGATGCAGCAGCACGATCAGCCAGAACACCAGTTGAAACGAGACCTTGCGGGTCTTGTGCCTGAACACCTGCTGAGCCAACAAAGCGCCGGGCCAGCCACCTGCCAGTTCCACTGCGTGCAAGATGTTTTCCGGCGTGCGCCAGGTATCGGCACGAGCCTTGCGCTTGTCGCCCCAGTACAGGAAAAACGCCAGCACGCTGACCACGCCGTAACCCGCCAAGGGAATCACCGAAACGCCGCGCAGCCATAACGACAACGCGCCATACAGCGGCAGCGCACAAAGAGCGGCGAACACCAGCAATTTCAAGCCTAGATGCTGGACCCCGCCCCCGGACTTGCGGCCGGGGTTGTTCCGCGCGCCGGAGTCGTTCATGGCTTGGCGGCAGCCCAATCGATCCAGCCAAACTGCCAGGTCGCCAGGATCACCAGGCCAAACGCAATCCGATACCAGGCAAACGCCGCATAGCTATGAGTGGCAATGAACTTGAGCAGCGCCTTGACCGCGATCATCGCGAAGATAAACGCGGTGATGAAGCCGACGGCGAATACCGGAAAGTCTGCCGGCACGAACAAATGGCGATACTTGAAGCCCGAATAAACCGCCGCGGCGACCATGGTTGGCATGGCCAGGAAGAATGAGAACTCGGTCGCGGTTTTACGCGACAGCCCGAACAACAGGCCGCCAATGATTGTCGAGCCGGAGCGGGATGTCCCCGGGATCATCGCCAGGCACTGGGCGAAACCGACTTTCAGCGCGTCCTGCCAGGTGATGTCGTCGACCGTTTCGGCATGCACTTCGTGCTGACGCTTCTCGGCCCACAACATGATGATCCCGCCGACGACCAACGCCGCCGCCACCGTGATCGGGTTGAACAGGTATTCGTGAATCAAATCGGAAAAAATCACCCCCAGCACCACCGCCGGCATGAAGGCGATCAACAGGTTGGCGGTAAAGCGACGCGCACTCGGCTGGGTCGGGAGGCCAGTGACCACGTCGAGGATTTTGCGGCGAAACTCCCAGACCACGGCCAGAATCGCGCCTAACTGGATAATGATGTTGAATGCAATGGCGCGCTCACCACCGAAGTTGAGCAAGTCCGCAACAATGATCTGGTGTCCGGTACTCGAAATGGGCAAAAACTCCGTCAGCCCTTCTACAACTCCAAGAATCAGCGCCTGAAAGGCGGTCCAAAGGTCCATCAATCCCCCAAAGGCGTTGCATCTAGGCACGCCCCGTTAATATTTTTAATACGTCACTGCGCTCAGCGTAGCTGAAGTTTCGTGCACACAGGATCCCTACGAAACGGTAAAAATTCCGTGAAAAATCAACTTGGATTCAGGTTTTTCCGTGCGAGGCCGAAATCCTATCAGAGATGCCTGATTAACGCCGTCGCGTAATTGGACTTGCGTCGCATAGCCCCAACCGGCAAAGCGTGGTTGGATGCTGGCGACCGTTTATTACAAGAAAAAGAATCCGGAGTGACAGCGTTATGAACAGCTTGCGCAGTGTGTCGATCAGCCGACGCTTGTGGCTCATCTTGATCGTGGCCATCGTGATGTTACTGACGCTGGGCGTGTTGATGCTCAAACAGATCCACGATGACCTGTACGACGGCAAAGCGCAGAAAACCCAGCATGTGGTGCAGACCGCCAGTGGCATTCTGAACTATTACCACGACCTGGAAACCGCCGGCACCCTCACCCGCGAAGCTGCGCAAAAACAGGCGCTGACCGTGGTTCGCGGACTGCGCTACGACCAGAACGACTACTTCTGGATCAACGACCTGACGCCGGTGATGATCATGCACCCGGCCAACCCGAAACTTGAAGGCCAGAACCTTTCGACGATCCGCGACCCGGATGGTTTTGCGCTGTTCAACGAAATGGTCGCCATCGCCAAGGCCAAGGGTGCCGGCATGGTCGATTACCGTTGGCCGAAACCGGGCGCCAGTGCGCCGGTAGAAAAAACCTCCTACGTCAAACTGTTCGAGCCTTGGGGCTGGGTGATCGGCTCGGGCGTGTACATCGATGACATGCAAGCCGAGTTCTACGGCCAGGTGATCAATGCTTCGGTCATCGGTTTGGTGATCGCGGTGATCATGGCGCTGCTGGTAATCTTGATTGCCCGCAGCATCGTGCGTCCGCTGCAAGAAACGGTGAACGCCATGGCCAACATTGCCAGCGGCGAAAGCGACCTGACCCGCAGCCTCGACACTCACGGCCAGGACGAAGTCACGCAACTGGCGCGGCACTTCAACGCCTTCACCGCCAAGCTGCGCCAGGTGATCAGCCAGTTGCAGGTCTCTGCCAGCGCCTTGGGCCAGTCTTCCAGCGATATGGGTAACGACGCCGCGCAAGCTCAGCAACGCAGTCAGCAGCAGTCCCAGCAAATGGAACTGGTGGCAACCGCGATCAATGAAGTGACCTACGGCGTGCAGGATGTGGCCAAGAACGCTGAACATGCAGCCAGCGAAATGCGCGACGCCGAGTCTCAGGCGCAGCAAGGCCAGGTCAACATCGATGGCAGCTTGCAGCAGATTGATAAACTCTCCAGCACCATTGATCAGGCGGTCGAAGTGATTCGCACCCTCGCCGCCGAAAGCACGCAGATTGGCAGCGTGCTGGAAGTGATCCGCTCGATTGCCGAACAAACCAACCTGCTGGCACTCAACGCCGCCATCGAAGCCGCCCGGGCCGGCGAGCAAGGTCGTGGGTTTGCGGTGGTGGCCGATGAGGTGCGTCTGCTGGCTCAGCGCACCCAGAAGTCCACGGCGGAGATCCAGTCGATGATCGAACGCCTGCAAAATCACTCCGAAGCAGCGGTCAAGGTGATCGGCGACAGCAGCCGGGCGTCGCAACTGACCATCGAACAGGCGGGGCTGGCCGGTGCGAGCCTGAGCGCTATCGGCCAGGCTCTGCGCAACCTCAACGGGCTGAACGCGTCGATTGCCAGCGCCACCCTGCAACAGGCCCATGTGGTGGAAGACATCAACCAGAACGTCACCCAGGCGGCCGGGCTGTCCCACAGCACGGCACTGGCGGCGGAGCAGTCGAGTGCCGCTAGCGTGCGACTCGGCCAGTTGAGTGAACAACTCAACGGCCTCCTGCGCCAGTTCCGCGTCTAGCACCGCCCTACCATAGGAGTGAGCCTGCTGGAGATGGCGTCGTGTCAGCCAATATCTACCGTGCTGACATACCGCCATCGCTGGCAAGCCAGCTCCCACAAGGATTTGTGCTATGCCCACCCATCTTGGGCATTACACAAATCTCTGTGGGAGCTGGCCTGCCAGCGATGAGGGCGGAACATTCAACATCATTGCTGACTATGCCGAAGCTATCGCGAGCAGGCTCACTCCTGCAGGTTTTCTGGGTACAATCCGCCCCCTCTTCGATTTCCCCCAAGGAACCTCCATGTCCGGGCTTGAACTGTTTGCGGCCGCCCTCGGCGTGATTGCCGTCTGGCTGACGGTCAAACAGAACCCCTGGTGCTGGCCGATCGGGCTGGTGATGGTGCTGCTTTACACCTGGATTTTCTTCGACGTGAAGCTGTATTCGGACATGCTGCTGCAAGTGATTTACGCCGCGTTGCAACTCTATGGCTGGTGGCAGTGGACCCGCGCAGGCGACGCCCATGACGGTCGGCAAGTCAGTGAACTCGGTGCCCGCTCGATCATGCTCGGGCTGGCGGCGGGCGCCATTGGCAGCCTGTTGCTGGGCGCGGCAATGGCTCACTGGACCGATGCCGCCCAACCCTGGCTCGATGCCGCGCTAACTGGTTTCAGCCTGGTGGCGCAGTTATGGATGGCACAAAAGCGTGTGCAATGCTGGCCGTTGTGGATTGTCCTCGATGTGATTTTTGTCGGGCTGTTCATTTACAAAGGCCTGTACCTGACCGCGACCCTCTACGGTTTGTTCACAGTAATTGCGGTACAGGGCTGGCGTGAATGGCGCACCGATCCGGCGTTGCACGCATGAAAGTGCTGGTACTCACCGGCCCCGAATCCAGCGGCAAGAGCTGGTTGGCGGCCGGGCTCAAAACACAGTTCGGCGGTGTGCTGGTCGATGAATACGTGCGCTGGTTCATCGACCAGAACCCCCGGGACACCTGCCTCGCCGACATCCCCGAAATCTCCCGCGGCCAACTGCAATGGGAAGATCAGGCCCGGGCCGGGCAGCCGCACCTGTTGATTCTGGATACGCATTTATTGAGCAACATTCTCTGGAGCCAGACCCTGTTCGGCGACTGCCCGGCCTGGATCGAGCAGGCGCTGCTGGCTCGACACTACGACTTGCACTTGCTGCTGTCGCCTGAGCAGGTCAACTGGACGGACGATGGTCAGCGGTGTCAGCCCTCGCTTGATGAGCGTCGAGCATTTTTCAATGCCACCCACGCTTGGCTGGAGGATCACCAGCAACCGCTGCAAATCATTCAGGGCAATTGGGCCGAGCGCCATGCACAGGCGTTCGCAGCGGTGGAGCACCTGCTCAGCAAGTGACCCGGTTCGAGCAGATCCCGACCCACTCTTGCCCCTGTTGCGGGGCAAAGTGTCCACTCCTGAAACACTCGCCTTATCGCAAAGTGCCCGTTTCAGCAGCCTTCATCAGTTTGTCACCCGACTTGTTACACCGCTGAAACACACCCCCGCAAACCCTCGTTCCAGAGCATTGTTCAGCCGATAGACAGGATGGGGACACCCGGCGTGTTTCAATCTTGAAACAGCTTGTGTATCAGTCACGCGTTCCATTCGTATAACTCATTGAAACTTAAACCATTTTAAAAAGCGGCACAGCTTTCGCTCTCTCCTTCATAACGCTGACAGAAGCCAGCCCACAACGAAGAAGGAATTGCTGCCGTGGGAACTTTCAATAAAGGTTTGACCTGCCTTCTGCTGATCGGATCAGCAGCCAGCACATTGCTCAGTTTCAATGTTCAGGCTGAAGGCAATGGCGTGATTGTTCTCAACCGCGACGTTCAGCCTATTCCTATCGGTCGCAGTGGTGGCAAAGACCCCTACCCGACCACCGTCAACGCAAACCCGTCCGGGCGCATCGATCAAGCGATGACCAGCACCGAACTCAATGACGGCGACTTTGCCAGCGTAGCCAGCGGCTCGTCCATCCGTGGCGGCATGTCGACAGCAACCGGCGCCCTCCCAGGCACCAGTGTCCTGACCAATCCCAACGGCCTGCCCGGCATGAGTGCCGGTCATGGCGGCGGCGGTGGCGGCGCGATCTCCAACACCATCAATCGCTCGCTCAGCACTGGCCTCGCCCCGCTGACCCGCATGGCTGGAGGCCAATAAGATGAAGCGCACGCTGCTCCTGCTCGCCCTGCTCGGCTGCACCAGCGCCATGGCCGACCCCAGCTCAGTGGACAACGCCAACATTCAGAACACCGGCATCCAGTACCGCGGCAACTACAACATCAACCAGGCCGCCGGTGACCAGATGCAACAGACCAACACCAAGGCGGTCGCCATCGGCACCTCGGCCAGCGCGACCACTGTCGTGCGGCAGCACATCGACACGCCCGGCAATCCGGCAACGAACGCAACCGCCAGCATCGGTGGCAACTCTTTCAGCAATGGCAGCGGTGTACTGGGCGTTAACCAGTCGGCCGGCGCCAACAACCAGATGGCCAACGCAATGCGGATAAGCATCAGCACGGGCCCGCAAAGTATCGACGACAGCGTCCTTTCCCAGCAGAACGTGACGCCGTCAACCAGCTCAGGAGCAACTGACGCTTCAAAAGGCAGCCGCCAGGTCGTTACCAGCGACCAGGCCTTCACCGGCAGCCGCGGAGTGATTCAGGTGAACCAGAGTGCCGGGGTGGGAAACCAGATAGCTAACACCCTGAGCATCCGGGTCTCGAACTGACCCAATTGCACTGCAGTAGACGTACCAACACTTAACCAACTAATGAGCAAGGAGAAACACCATGAAACCTACAATGGCTCTTAAACCACTGGTTTTCGCTCTGGCAGCAGTGATGGCAATGGCAGCACAAGCAGGCGGCAACGATCATGGTAACAATGGCGGCCACGGCGGCCATAATCCTCCTCAACCTCAAGGCCCAACCCTTGAAGAGCTGCTGCAAATCGGCGCAGGCGCCGGTGCCGCAGTACTCGACGTGCAAAGCAGCGGCGGCAACGCCGTGCTCAACCAGGGCACCCAAAACAACGCCAACATCAACGGTTCGGCCAACGGCACCAACGGCAATGTCGGCATGAACAACACCGCAGGCGACGGCAACCAACAAGACAACGCTGCGGCATTGGCCACTGCTGACGAAAGCTTCATCTTCGGCTCTGCGGTGTCTGCTTCCAGCGCTACTCAGGTCAACGCCAACAACGCTGTGGGCAACTACTCCAGCACTGCCAACGCCAGCCTCAACAACGTCGGCAACGGCGGTTCCGGCAACATCGGCGTGAACAACAGTGCCGGCAACTTCAACCAACAGAAAAACAACCTGGCAATCGCTGTTTCGGGTGGCCGTGTAGCTCAGGCTGCCGCAGCTGCCAACCAAAGCTCCAGTGGTCTGTCGGTGTCTAACAACGGCACTCAAACCTACAAAAAAGACACCCTCACTGGCACCGTTGCCGCCGTCGGCGTGTTCGGCGCTGCTGGTACTGCAACCACCAAAGATGACGATCATGGTCACAGCGGTGGCGGTTATGGCAGCAACGACAAAGGCCATGGCCCAAGTGGCGGCGGTAAAGACACCAAGTCTGACTTCGTTGCCGTGGGTGTATTCGGCCTGGCTGGCGTGACCACTCAACAAGTGATGACTCCAGACGGCTGGAAAAACCCTGTCACCAACAACGCCAACATCTCCAATGTCGGCAACAACTTCTCCGGCAACGCTGGCTACAACAACGCCGCCGGTGTAGGCAACCAACAAAGCAACTCGCTGTCCATCGCTGCAGGTTGCAAAGCCTGCATGTAATCGCGATCGAAACGAAAGCCCCGGCAACGGGGCTTTTCCACACTCCGGAAATAGGCGTATCGATCATGCGTATGACCGCCCTCACCTTCCTGCTGTGCCTGTGCGGTGTCAGCCAAGCCGCTCAAATGCCTGTAGCCGCCCTTCCTGGCGGCATGTTGGTCTATAAGCATGTGCAAAGTATTCGTGAGCGCAAGTTCAGCGACATTGTCGAGCAAAAAACCGATTTCAGTTGCGGCGCCGCCGCACTGGCAACCGTGTTGCGCCAAGCCTATTGGCTCGACGTCGATGAGGACCACATCATCAAAGGCATGCTGGTCAACGCTGACCAGAACCTGGTTCGTACCCAGGGTTTCTCCATGCTGGACATGAAGCACTACGTGGAAAGCATCGGCATGCGCGCCAGGGGTTACAAGATCCCGCCTGAAAAGCTGGATGCAGTCTCGATTCCGGTCGTGGTTCTGATGGACATTCGCGGCTACAAGCACTTCGTTGTGTTGCAGCGGGCAGACAAGGAGTGGGTCTACATCGGCGACCCGGTTCTTGGCCATAAACGCTACAACCATGATGATTTTGTCAAAGGCTGGAACGGCATCGTTTTCGCCATCGTCGGCCCTGGCTACGACAAAGCCAATGTTTTGCTCGACCCTCCGGCCCCCTTGACCGCCAAGAACAAACTCGATGAGTTCAGACCGGTCAGAGACGCGGAACTGATGGAATTCGGTTTCATTCAGAGCGACTTCTTTTAGCGCCTAATAATGATAAAAGGAGCAGGACGCTCCGGGAGCAGCAGATGAAAACCTCATACTGGCTGGCCGCCGCCTGCCTGGCAGCAAGTGCGTCAAGCTTTGCCAATGAAGGATTCAAACCCATCCCCGTCAGCGACCAAGAGCTCGGTGAGCTACGCGGTCGTTTTGTCATGCCGGGGCGCATCATCAGCTTCGGCATCGTCATGAGCAGCACCTGGCGCAACGCCAGCGGCGATCTGATCGGGGCTGCCACCTCGATGCAACTTCAGGCTGCCACGGTAAAACCGGAATTCTACGTTCAGACGATCAAGGAACACGGTAACGGCAACGCCCTCGCGACCGGTACCGGCACAGTCACCGGGGGCGCCGGGCTCAATAGCAGCCAGGGCGTAACCCAAAGCGTGCGCGCCGCTGGCGACAACAACAGCGCCTACAACAACGTCGCGATCAATGTCTCGGAGGCCAATCAGGCCCCGGCGCTGGTGCCCGCCCAAGGGCAGGCGTTGGTCGCCGGACAAACCATCGGTGGCAGTAACGCCGCTGGCAGCGTGGCGGTTTCGGCCACTGGCGGTGGCGTGCAAATGGCCATTCAGGCCTCGGGGAATCAGGGCACAGCCCTGCAACAAGTCGCCCAGGGTGGCTTGCTGCAGAACACCCGTTTGCTCGGCAGTGCCAACGTGGTCAATAACATGACTCAACTCAACGTGGTACTCAACAATAACGGCATGAGCGCCGGCGCACTGGACTGCAACCTGACTCAACTCAGGGCACTACGCAATATCGGATATTGAACTACGCTGACTCCGACTATTGGGCTTAAAGGGACGGCTTATTTCATGTATCGATCGGCATCGCTGCGCGCAGTCGTATGTTTGAGCACACTTTTTCCGGCAGCCATGTTGCAGGCCGCGCCGGATGCGGATGTTCAGGCGTTGAAGCAGGAGCTTCTCGACCTTAAACAACGCTACGAAACACAACAAAAGGCCCTGGCCGTACTCGAGCAACGGGTACGCCAAGTCGAGGAACAACCCGCAACGCCACAGCCCAAGCGCCTGGCCAAATCGCCAGCAGACCTAAAAGGCAATACACAAGTTGCCAACCGCGGCACCGGCGCAGCGGCTGCATCAGGGGGCGCAGCCGGAGGCAGCGGCGCCTCCTACGGTCAATCGCTGGCTGACGATTCACAACCGGCGCAGAGCGTGACCAACCTGTATGACGAGGCCAGTGGCTTCTTTGGGGGCGGCAAGTTCAGTTTTGAAACCGGCGTGACTTATTCTCACTACGATACCCGGCAACTGACCCTCAACGGCTTCCTCGCGCTGGATTCGATTTTCCTCGGCAACATCAACCTGGACCGGATCAAGGCTGACACCTATACCTTGGATCTCACCGGCCGTTACAACTACAACAACCGCTGGCAGTTCGACCTGAACGTGCCCGTGGTCTATCGCGAATCGACCTACCAGTCCGGCGGCGGCAACAACGGGGCGGCGAACGTAACCAGTGAGGGTGACGTCAGCCGTGACCCGACCATCGGCGATATCAACGCCGGGGTGGCTTACAAATTCCTCGACGAATCGGCCAATTTGCCGGATGCCGTATTCACCTTCCGCATCAAGGCACCGACCGGCAAAGACCCGTTCGGGATCAAACTGGTCCAGTCGCCGACCAACACCAACTTGTTTGTGCCTGAAAGCCTGCCCACCGGTAACGGTGTCTGGTCGATTACCCCTGGCATCTCGCTGGTGAAAACCTTCGACCCGGCAGTGCTGTTCGGCACCCTGTCGTATACCCACAACCTGGAGGAGTCTTTCAGCGATATCAGCTCCACGGTCAATCAGACCACTCCGGGCAAGGTCAGGATCGGCGACAGTTTCCAAGTGGGCATGGGCGTCGCGTTCGCCTTGAACGAGAAGATGAGTATGTCGTTCTCGATGTCTGACCTGGTTCAGCGCAGGAGTTCGCTCAAACCAGACGGCGGGGATTGGCAGTCGGTTGTGTCCAGTGACGCCAACGCCGGTTATTTCAATATCGGCATGACCATCGCCGCCACGCCTAACCTGACCATCGTACCCAACCTGTCCCTGGGCATGACACCTGATGCTCCGGACTTCACTTTCAGCCTGAAATTCCCGTACTACTTCTGATCCATCCCAGCAAAAAGCCCCGCCGCGAGATTTATCGCAGCGGGGCTTTTTGTTGGGTGAAAACCGTGAAGATCAAAAGATCGCAGCCTTCAGCGACGCCCACAGGTGCGTAGGAGCTGCCGAAGGCTGCGATCTTTTGATTCTGCGTTGCTTTTATCGAATCTGATGTTTGTGCAACAACCGATAAAACGTCGGCCGCGAAACGCCGAGCACTCTCGCCGCCACACTCAAATTATCGCTATGGCGATTCAACACATCGCACAACGCCTGGCGTTCGGCGCGGGTCTTGTAGTCTTCAAGCGTGCCCATCGGTGCCGCAATCGTCTGCTGGCTGATCAGCCCCAAATCCCGCGCCTCGATCTGCCGTCCTTCCGCCAGCACCAACCCGCGGCGCACCCGGTTGGCCAACTCGCGAACGTTGCCCGGCCAGTCATGCTTGCCCATCGCAATCAACGCGTCTTCGCTGAAACTGCGAGGGCGCCGGCCGGTTTCATGGCTGTAGAAATGCGAAAAGTGGTTGGCCAGCATCGACAGATCGCCATGACGTTCACGTAACGGCGCGGTGACCACTTGCAGTACGTTGAGGCGGTAGTACAAATCTTCGCGAAAGCGTTTCTTCTCGATAGCTGCCTCAAGATCAACGTGGGTCGCCGCCAGCACCCGCACATCCACCGGAATCGGCTGACTGCCACCGACCCGCTCAATGTGCTTTTCCTGCAGGAAGCGCAGCAAATTGGCTTGCAACTCCAGGGGCAGGTCACCGATTTCATCGAGAAACAACGTGCCGCCATGCGCCGCTTCGATTCGCCCGACCTTGCGTTGATGCGCACCGGTGAAGGCGCCTTTCTCGTGGCCAAACAGTTCGGACTGGATCAAGTGTTCAGGAATCGCGCCGCAGTTGATCGCCACAAAGGGTTTGCTGTGGCGCTGAGATTGTCGATGCAAGGTGCGGGCGACCAACTCTTTGCCGGTCCCGCTCTCGCCACGGATCAACACCGGCGACTCGGTGGGCGCCAGTTTGCTCAGCAGCTTGCGTAGTTCACGAATCGGCTTGCTGTCACCGAGCAACTCGTGCTCCGGCTGATCAATGTGAATCGTGCCCTGCCCGCGCAGCCGCGCCATACCGAACGCCCGGCCCAGGGTTACCTGAACCCGGGAGACATCGAACGGCAAGGTATGGAAGTCGAAAAACCATTCGCACACAAAGTCCCCGACATTCTGCAGTCGCAGGACTTCCTGGTTGAGCACGGCGATCCATTCGGTGCCGCTACGGCTGATCAGCTCCTTGACAGCTTCCGGTCGCTCCAGGTGAAAAGGCTGCAATCGCAAGAGGCCGACATCGCAGGTTCGATCGGCGGCGTTTTCCAGCGTACAGCTGTCAACATCCCAACCCACAGAACGCAAACCCGGCAAAAGACGATGGCAATCGTCGCAAGGATCAACCACTAACAGACGTCGTAAGGCAGGCGCTTCGATCATGACTGTTCCTTGGCGCCAAATTTAAGGAAATATTATTAAAAACAGTCATTTGGCAGACCTGGCTGTAACATTAGCAAGAATTTGACGGGGCCTTGTATCGTTTGACTATAGGCGTACAAGCAAACACGTTATAAGAAACCAGGTTGTTAGTGTCCTATCGACTTGTTTTGCTTTCAAAGCTTTCACTAGGCTTTCGAAAGCCGTCTAAAAACCAGCCAGATGAAAGAAAGTTGAAATTT
Source organism: Pseudomonas sp. TH15 (assembly GCF_016651105.1). GTDB lineage: Bacteria > Pseudomonadota > Gammaproteobacteria > Pseudomonadales > Pseudomonadaceae > Aquipseudomonas. Next base: position 4,005,228 of record NZ_JAEKEL010000001.1, on the reverse strand, counting down.
TCTTTGTGTCAGGTGTGACCCGCTAGCGGGTTGCGTGCATCAGTACAAGTAACCAGCCGAACGGTAAGCCCAACCGACGGCACATCACTTGATTGGGCATACAGAGAGAAGACCCCATGACCGCCCCGCTCCGTATCAACGAAGCTCTTTTGATTGCCGACCGCGCGTTCAAGCCATTTCAATGCGTGGCCTGGGCCCCACAGGACGGTAACGGCGAGCTCAGCCTGAGCGTCATCGACCGCACCAATAACCGCATCGGCCAAAAGCAGATCCCGAGCAGCGCTTATTCCGATCCGGCACAACTTGAATATTTGCTGCAGCAGGCTCGTAAAGAGCTGAGCGAAGATGGCTACACGCTGCAGTCGTGGTCCATGCCGCACTGATTTACACAGTACTGCGGATGACACTCAGGTCATCCGCAGCGTCCCTGTTAGTTGCACTTTCTTTTCCACGGCGCGTGCGCCTGTACAACATTAAGCGACGGCGTCAGGCATAACTGCTTGGCAGGCTTGCAATTGGTTCAAAAAGACACTGTTGTGGCACAGTGCGACCCTCCACCTGTTAGTTCTTACAGTTGAACTCCTTCGTTATCAGGGATTGAATATCCGGCTCATGCAGTTACCCACTCGGTTCCCGGGTGATGGTTAACTTGCAAGGAGATGCGTGCATGTTCAGTTCGAACGCTTTCGCGCTCGCGCCACCGTTAAACAGTGACGCACAGCTCGACAAAACCTTTGCCGCCCACGGCGTCGCGCAAGTGTATTTTGCCGGCAGCGAGTCAAGCATGACTCAAGGCGTCGCTGTCGATCAGCAAGGTCGCGTGCTGGTAGCGGCGAAAATCGGCACGGCCGCCGGCAGTCGTTTTGGCTTGGCACGCCTGCTTGCCGACGGTTCCGCGGATCTTGGCTTTGCTCATCAGGGCAGTGTAATTGCCGAATTCGCCCCTGGCTTTGAGGCTGCCGGCAGCAAAGTGCAAGTGTTGGCTGACGGCCGAATCCTGCTGGCCGGCTTTCATTATGAAAATGCCCGCCGCGCACTCCCCGCCCTCGCCCGCTTCGATGCTCAGGGCAATCGCGACTTGACGTTCGGCGATAACGGCGTGCAGATCGTCCGCCTGCCGGGGGACCTATCCATGGGCACGCGCGACGTCTGGTTGCCACCGGGCGTGCCGGGAGCCGAGGCCTGTGATTTCGCCGTGCAGCCTGACGGGCACGTCCTGTTGATCGCCAATCATCAATTCGAACTGGCTGACCATGTCGGCATGCTGATCCGCCTCAACCCTGACGGCACGCTCGACAAGACGTTCAACGGGCGCGGCTTCGTGATGGTCCGCCATCTGTTACTCAATACCTGGTTGAGCAGCCTGCTGTTGCAGGACGACGGCAGGATTGTAGTGGGCGGCTCGATCGATTTCCCGCAAGAAGGCCTGCTCGCCCGCTACCTGCCCGACGGCAGTCTCGACGAGCGTTTTGCCGTCGACGGTTTTATGGCATTCACCGCTGGCGGACGCAGTGCGCAAGTCAGTCAGGTCATCGAGTCGGCGCACCACCTGCACTGTTTTGGCAGCAGCCGCGACCCCATTCGCTGCCTGGCGCTCAGCCTTCATCGCAATGGTCGCCCCGACCTTCACCAACATGACGGATTGCCACAACTGCTGGAAATCGGCCCCAGTGGCTGCCAATGGAGCGCCGCGCAACGCATGAGCGACGGGCGCATTATTGCCGTCGGGGCAACCATTGGCGGGATCGAGGCGGACTTCATCGTTGCCCGCTATCTGAGCGATGGCGGCCTTGACTCGAGTTTTGGCCATGGCAAAGGCTGGTTACGCACGCGATTGGGGCGAAGTCTGGACACAGCCAATTCACTGGCCATGCAAAAGGATGGCGCGATCCTCGTTGGTGGTTATTCCCTCGATGGCAATTATCGGGCGATGGTCGCGCGCTACCTCAATCACTAGATCTTTGTCAGTTGCAGGCAAAAACCTGTAAGAACTGATGGGTGAAACGAGGCTGCGATTTTTGACTTTGTTTTTAAAACCAAGATCAACATCAAAAGATCGCAGCCTGCGGCAGCTCCTACAGGGCGCCAGGCTATTGAGTTGAGCCATTAAGCACTTGAACTTGCGTGACACATCCGGCAACTTGCGCGCTTCTCAAGACAAGGAGTAGCCGATGTCCGGTTCAATGGCCCAGGCGTTCGCGCATAACTTTCTCGGGCACTCCCCCCGCTGGTACAAGGCGAGCATTGTCGGGTTCCTGATCCTCAACGCCCTGGTGCTGTGGACGGTGGGGCCGGTAGCCGCCGGCTGGTTGCTGGTCCTGGAGTTCATTTTCACCCTGGCCATGGCGCTCAAGTGTTACCCGCTGATGCCTGGCGGCCTGCTGCTGATTGAAGCGTTGCTGTTGAAGATGACCACGCCCCAGGCGCTTTATGACGAACTGGTGCACAACTTTCCGGTGATCCTGCTGCTGATGTTCATGGTGGCCGGCATCTACTTCATGAAAGACCTGCTGCTGTTTCTGTTCTCGCGCCTGTTGCTCGGGGTTCGCTCCAAGGCGTTGCTGGCGCTGATGTTCTGTTTCCTGTCTGCGTTTCTGTCGGCGTTTCTCGATGCATTGACCGTGACAGCGGTGATCATCAGTGCGGCGGTGGGGTTTTACTCGGTGTATCACCGCGTCGCCTCGGGCAACGATCCGCGTCAGGACAGTGAGTTCAGCGACGATCAGCATCTGCCGACACTCCATCACGAAGACCTCAATCAGTTCCGCGCCTTCCTGCGCAGCCTGCTGATGCACGGCGCCGTGGGTACTGCGCTGGGCGGTGTTTGCACCCTGGTTGGCGAGCCGCAGAACCTGTTGATCGGCCACGAGATGGGTTGGCATTTCGCCGAGTTCTTCCTGAAAGTCGCCCCGGTGTCACTGCCGGTGCTGGCGGCGGGACTTGTGACCTGCGTCTTGCTGGAGAAACTGCGTTGGTTCGGCTACGGCACGCTGCTGCCGGACAATGTGCGCGCAGTACTGGCCAACTATGCAGCCGAAGATAATGCCGAACGCACTTCGCGCCAGCGCGCAGCGTTGCTGGTTCAGGGCGCGGCAGCGTTGATCCTGATTGCCGGGCTGGCGTTTCATATCGCGGAAGTCGGGCTGATCGGTTTGATGGTGATCGTGTTGATCACTGCGTTTACCGGCATCACCGAGGAGCATCGCATCGGCAACGCGTTTAAAGACGCTATGCCGTTCACGGCGTTACTGGTGGTGTTTTTCGCGGTAGTGGCGGTGATACATGACCAGCAACTGTTCACGCCGTTGATTCAGTGGGTGCTGACCCTGCCGGCGGATCAGCAGCCGGGCATGCTGTTTATTGCCAATGGTGTGTTGTCGGCGATCAGCGACAACGTGTTCGTGGCGACGATTTACATCACTGAAGTGAAACAGGCGTTCATCTCCGGCCACATGAGCCGCGAGCATTTCGAGACGCTGGCGATTGCCATCAATACCGGGACCAACCTTCCGAGCGTGGCAACACCCAATGGTCAGGCGGCATTTCTGTTTCTGTTGACCTCGGCGATTGCACCGCTGATTCGCCTGTCTTACGGGCGGATGGTGTGGATGGCGTTGCCATACACCGTGGTGATGGGCTCGCTGGGCTGGTACGCAGTGAGTTTTTGGCTGTAACCCAAAACAATGTGGGAGCGGGCTTGCTCAAGATGGCGGACTGACAGACAACAATGATGTTGAATGTACTGACCTCATCGCGAGCAAGCTCGCTCCCACAGGGTAGTGCGTTGGTTATCGGGCCAGGATGTATTGCTCGATCGCCTGCGCTGCGCCGTCTTCGGTGTTGGTGCCCGTGACCACATCGGCCTGACGCTTCACCGCTTCCTCCGCCTGCCCCATGGCAATCGACAACCCGGCGCGATGAAACATCGCCGGGTCATTGCCGCCATCGCCCAGCGCGGCAGTATGCTCCAGTGGCACACCGAGGTACTCGGCCAGTGTCGCCAGCGCCGCGCCTTTGTTGGCTTGCATCGCGGTCACGTCCAGATAAACCGGTTGTGAACGGGACACCTGAGCCTGACCTTCGACCTTGGGCAACAACAGCGCTTCCAGCTCAATCAACAAATCGGTGTTGTTGCTGGTGGCGACGATCTTGTCGATGCGCTCCAGGTACGGTTCAAAACTCTCGACCACCACCGGCGGATAGCCCAAACCGTGCTGCTCACGTGGGACCATAGGGCCATGCGGGTCCTTGAGCAGCCAGTCACCGCCGCTGAATACCCAGATTTCGATGTCCGGCCGGTCGGCAAACAGCGCCAGTGCCGTCAGCGCAGCAGTGGCCGGCAAGTAATGCGCGACCAGCAAGCTGCCGTCCGGTTTGACGATGGTGCCGCCATTGAAGGCGGCGGTCGGCACGTCGACGCCCAGGGTTTCGATCTGCTGCAACATGGCTTTCGGCGGGCGGCCGGTGGCCAGGCTGAACAAAACGCCGGCCTCACGCAATGAACGAACCGCGTCGATGGTGCGCTGGCTCAGGCTGTGATCGGGCAGCAACAAGGTGCCGTCCATGTCGCTGAGCAGAAACCGGATGGAATGTTGCGCGGACTCACTCATCCGAGGCCATGCCAGACGCGACCATCGCGGGTCAGCAGGTCCTCGGCAGCCTGTGGGCCGTCTTCACCGGCCGGATAGCTCTGCACGCTCGCGTCCTGCTGCCAGGCGTCGAGGAACGGCTGTACGGCGCGCCAGCCATTCTCAATGTTGTCGGCACGCTGGAATAGCGTCTGGTCGCCGGTCAGGCAATCGTAGATCAAGGTTTCGTAGCCGGTGGACGGCTGCATTTCAAAGAAATCCTTGTAGGCGAACCCCAGTTCGATGTTGGCCATGTTCAACGCCGGCCCGGGCCGCTTGGCCAACAGGTCGAACCACATGCCTTCGTTGGGCTGGATCTGAATCCGCAGGTAGGTCGGCTGCAACTCATCGACCTCGGTGTCGCGGAACTGCGCGTACGGCGCAGGCTTGAAGCAAATGACGATCTCGGTGTCGCGCACGCTCATGCGCTTGCCGGTGCGCAGGTAGAACGGCACGCCGACCCAGCGCCAGTTGTCGATCATCACCTTGAGCGCGACATAGGTTTCAGTGTTGCTGTCAGGCGCCACGTTGCCTTCCTGGCGATACCCGGTCAACGGCTTGCCGTCGACTTCGCCAGCCGCATATTGACCGCGCACCGAGTTGGCGCGTGCATCCTCGACGGACCAAGGCCGGATCGCCCCGACCACTTTGGCCTTCTCGCCACGGACCGCATCGGCGCCAAACGCGGCCGGCGGCTCCATGGCCACCATCGCCAGCAACTGGAACAGGTGATTGGGCACCATGTCCCGCAAGGCGCCGGTGTGTTCATAAAAACTGCCACGGGTTTCCACGCCAACGGTTTCGGCGGCGGTGATTTGCACGTGGTCGATGTAGTGATTATTCCAGAACGCTTCGAACAGGCTGTTGGAGAACCGGCTGACCAGAATGTTCTGCACCGTCTCCTTGCCCAGATAGTGATCGATCCGGTAGATCTGCTTCTCCGACATCACCTTGAGCAAACAGGCGTTCAAGGCTTCGGCGGTGTGCAGGTCGTTGCCGAAAGGTTTTTCGATCACCACCCTTCTGAAGGCTTCCGGTGTTTCTTCAAGCAAACCGGCAGAGCCGAGACGGCGCACCACTTCGCTGAAAAAACGTGGCGCGGTGGCCAGGTAGAACACCGCATTGCCAGTGCCGCTGTCGGCGATTTTCGCCGCCAGCGCTTGATAAGTGCTGTCGTCCAGGAAGTCGCCCTGGACGTAGCTGATGCCTTTGGCGAGCTTGGCCCACAAGGCCGGGTCAAGGGCTTCATCGCCCTTGCCGACCTTGGTGGCCGCTTCGGTGCGAATGAAGTCTTCGAGCTTCTGCGCGAAGGCTTCATCGCTGATGGCGTTGTGGTCAACGCCGATGATCCGCAGTCCATCATCGAGCAGGCCGTCACGGCTGAGGTTGTACAGCGCCGGCATCAGCAGACGCTTGACCAGATCACCGTGAGCACCGAACAGGAACAGCGTGGTCGGTGGCGCGGGTTCTGCCTTGGATTTCTTGCGGATCGTATTGGTCATTTTTTCGGTGTCTCCACGTGGCCGCCGAAGCCGAAGCGTTGGGCTGAGAGAATCTTGTCGCCAAAGGTGCCTTGCCCGCGCGAACGGTAGCGAGAGAACAGCGAGTTCGACAGCACCGGTACGGGCACCGATTGCTCCATGGCGGCTTCGATGGTCCAGCGACCTTCACCGCTGTCAGCCACCGAGCCGGAGTAACCGTCGAGTTTCGGGTCGCTGGCCAAGGCGTCGGCGGTCAGGTCCAGCAACCACGAGGACACCACGCTGCCACGACGCCAGACTTCGGCGATGTCACCGACGTTCAGGTCGAAGCGCTGATCTTCCGGCAGGTTTTCGCTGGATTTGGTCTTGAGGATGTCGAAGCCTTCGGCGAAGGCCTGCATCATTCCGTACTCGATGCCGTTGTGAATCATCTTCACGAAGTGGCCGGCACCGGCAGGGCCGGCGTGGATGTAGCCGTGTTCGGCACGGTGGTCGTCGGACTTGCGGTCCTTGGTACGAGGGATGTCGCCCAGGCCAGGGGCCAGGCTTTCGAACAGCGGGTCGAGACGCTTAACGGTCTCGGCGTCGCCGCCGATCATCATGCAGTAGCCGCGTTCCAGGCCCCAGACGCCACCGGAGGTGCCGACGTCGATGTAGTGCAGGCCTTTTTCCGACAGGGTTTTCGCCCGGCGGATGTCGTCCTTATAGAAGGTGTTGCCGCCGTCGATGATGGTGTCGCCGGCTTCGAGCAAATTGCTCAGGGTGTCGATGGTCTCTTCGGTCGGCGCGCCGGCCGGCAGCATGACCCAGATCGCACGCGGCTTGGCCAGGCCAGCCACCAGGGCCGGCAAGTCAGTGACGCCGGTGGAGCCTTCTGCGGCCAGGGTTTCAACGAAGGCGGTATTGCGGTCGTAAACAACGGTGGTATGCCCGTTGAGCATCAGGCGCCGCGCAATATTACCGCCCATGCGGCCCAGTCCAATAATCCCGAGTTGCATGTGCTGATGCTCCTTACTGCAAATAATGTGTGTCAAAGGTTATAGCCCAACGCGACCAATGTGAGTTAGTCCAGAGCGTTGGGATGAAGTTTCCGGGCATTGTGCCCGATCCAGACTGATAACGTCGGGAATCGTGCCGAAGACACACCGACCATGAAAAATAAAAAAGTTCCAATTGAGGGCAAAAGAAACCAAAATCGGCGCCGATAGTGAGGGTGTCGTCCAGATGAACGACGCAATCACAGTTGATGCAGGCCATTTGCGAGGTGAGCAATGGACACAATCGTTACCGCACGTCCCCCACAAACTCTCTACGTGACTATTCGTCGTGATGAACTACGCCAATTGAAAGATGAGCGTGACCAACTCAAGCAGGAGCTGGCGCAGTTGCGCGCGTTGACTCAGGGCGCTCAGCCCAAACCTCTGCCGGTGGTCATGCGCAACCCGCACGCCTGACCCCGCCTGATCGGGAACGGCGCCCGTCGTTCCCTACATGATTCACCTCTGACGGTCATCTGCAACTAACAAAGTTTTCACATCCCCTTGGTGATACTCCGGCGCATTCTGGCCGGACGTTCGCGTGCGGCCTCCGTTCGTCGGTTCCATGGAAGCTTTCCGGCGGTGGTTGCAACGACTGAGCTGGAGTGCTGAATGGCATTGCTCAAACGCAGCAAAACGTCTGCGAAAGGTTTCGATTGGGCCGGGTTTATCTGGCTATTTGTATTCTTCTGGTATTTCTCCGGCATCACCCAGCTGCTGATTCAGTTGACTGGCACTTCCGGTTTCAGCGGATTTCGCCAGGCATTCGTAATGAGTGCCGTGTGGCTGGCGCCGATGCTGTTGTTCCCCAATCGCACCCGCCTTCTGGCAGCGCTGATCGGCGTCGTGCTGTGGGCTTGTTCGATGGCCAGCCTGGGCTACTTCTTCATCTATCAGCAGGAATTCTCCCAGAGCGTCATCTTCATCATGTTCGAGTCGAACATCTCTGAAGCTGGCGAATACATGACCCAGTACTTTGCCTGGTGGATGGTGCTGGCCTTCCTGGCGCACACCGCGTTCGCCTACTTCCTGTGGACCCGCTTGCGTCCGGTGTACATGCCACGCTGGCAGGCATTTGTCGCCGCGACCGCGATTCTGGTGGCCGTGGTCGGTTATCCGCTTGTCAAACAGACCGCCCGCACTGGCAGCTTTGCCGGCGGCTTCGAGAAATTCGAAACCCGGATCGAGCCAGCCGTGCCTTGGCAGATGGCCGTGGCTTATCACCGCTACCTCGACACTCTGGCCGGCATGCAAGACATGCTCGACAGTGCGAGCAAGATCGCGCCGCTGAAAAACCTCAAGAACACCATGTCCGATCAGCCGTCGACCCTGGTTTTGGTCATCGGCGAGTCCACCAACCGTCAGCGCATGAGCCTGTACGGCTACAACCGGGACACCACCCCGGAACTGGACAAGCTCAAGGATCAACTGGCGATCTTCAATAACGTCATCACTCCACGCCCGTACACCATCGAGGCGCTGCAGCAGGTGTTGACCTTCGCCGACGAAGAGAACCCGGACCTGTACCTGACGACGCCGTCGCTGGTCAGCATGATGAAACAGGCGGGTTACAAAACCTTCTGGATCACCAACCAGCAGACCATGACCAAGCGCAACACCATGCTCACGACGTTCTCCGAACAGGCCGACGAGCAGGTATACCTGAACAACAACCGTAACCAGAACGCCGCCCAGTACGATGGCGACGTGATCGAGCCGTTCAACAAGGCGCTGGGCGATCCGGCGGCACACAAGTTGATCGTCGTGCACCTGCTCGGTACGCACATGAGCTACCAGTACCGTTACCCGCCGACCTTCGACAAGTTCAAGGACCGCACCGGTGTTCCGGCTGGCGTAACCGACGACGAAGTACCGACCTACAACAGCTATGACAACGCGGTGCTGTACAACGACTTCGTGGTGTCGAGCCTGATCAAGGACTATTCCAAGAAAGATCCGAACGGCTTCCTGTTGTACCTCTCCGACCACGGCGAAGACGTCTTCGACTCGGCGGGCCACAACACGCTTGGCCGTAACGAAAACAAGCCGACAGCGCCGATGTACACGATTCCGTTCATGGCCTATGCCTCGCCGAAATGGCGTGAAACCCACGACTGGAGCTTTGCCGCTGACTTGAGCCGCCCTTACAGCAGCTCGCAGTTGATACACACCTGGGCCGATCTGGCGGGCCTGAGCTTCGATGAACTGGACCGCAGCAAAAGCCTGGTCAGCGACAGCTTCAAGCCGCGACCGTTGTTGATCGGCAACCCTTACGAGCGTGAACAGCGAGCGTTGATCGACTTCAGCCTGATGAAGCCGAAGAAGCCCGACGCTCCCCCAGCGGATGTCGCACAAAAGTAACAACAGAAAGGGGCCGAAACGGCCCCTTTTTCTGGCCTTGGAAATATCCTTAAATAATAATATTTCTCGTTTGATACTAAATCGCGACTCCCCTCTTCGTCTTTGAACCAAAGGATATTTCCCTCGAAGACAAGGAGTCGGCTGCGATGTTCGCGCCTATCACCCGTTCCATTTCCCTCACCCTCGGCCTGTGCGGTGCCGCATTCAGCGCCGATCTGTTGGCAGAAAACGACGTTGACACTCAGTCCGAGCCTGCCGCGCCGGCGCTGGAACTGGCTTCCACCAGCGTCACCGCCGAAGGCTTGGGCACCACCACTGAAAACACTGATTCTTATACGACCGGCGCGATGAGCACGGCGACGCGGTTGAACCTGTCGATCAAGGAAACCCCGCAATCGGTGTCCGTGGTCACTCGTCAGCAAATGGATGATTTCAAACTCGGTACATTGTCCGAGGCCATGCGTCAGACCACCGGGGTCGTTGTGCAGCACCTCGATTCGGACCGCGTGAACTATTCGTCACGCGGTTATTCGATCAACAACTTCCAGATCGACGGGATGCTCAACACCTTCGACCGGATGAAGACCGACGCCGACACCATCATCTATGACCGCATTGAAGTGGTGCGCGGCGCCACGGGCCTGACCACCGGCGCGGGCGATCCTTCTGCAACCATCAACATGGTGCGCAAGCGGCCGACTGCACAATTGCAGGCGCTGGCCGGGGTCAGCGGCGGCAGCTATGACGATTACTACAGCTACGTCGATGTCGGCGGCCCGCTGGCGTTCGATGGCCGTCTGCGCGGGCGTACGGTATTGGCGTATCGCGACAGCCAATCGATACGCGACAAATACGCCCTGCAACGCGAGGTCGGCTACGGCATTCTCGAAGCTGACCTGACCGAGTCCACCGTACTTGCCGTCGGTTATGACTATCAGGATAAACAGGTCCAAGGCAGTTCCTGGGGCACCGTGCCTTACTGGAATGCCGATGGCAGCAAGGCCGGTCTCGGGCGCTCGACCAACATGGCGACCTCGTGGAGTTCCTGGCCGCTGCGCGACAAAACCGCCTTCGCCACCCTCGACCAACAACTGGCGGGAGGCTGGAAACTCCGGGCGGCATACACCCATCGCAAAAGTGACTCCGACGGCAAAACCTATTACGGCGGTGGAGGCTTTCCCGAGGCCGACCGCAGCGGCATGACCGCCTACATGGGCCACATGATCGGCGACCAGAGCATGAACGCCTATGACTTCAATGTCTCCGGGCCCTATTCGCTGCTCGGTCGTGAACACGAATTGATGTTCGGTTATGGCGAAGCCGAGCGTCGGGCCGACTCTCCCTACACCATAGACGGCCCGCGAGCGGCGGATTACGAGAGTATTCGTGACTGGAAATACATGGGGGACATTGCCAGGTTTTCCGACACCGTCACCGGCCTGAGCGGCTCCAAAAGCAAGACGCGGCAGAAGGCCGGGTATCTGGCGACCCGCCTGAGTTTCACGGACGAATTGCATGCCGTCCTCGGCAGCCGTTACGGCAGTTGGGAAGATTCCAGCCGCGACAGCTATTACGACGATCAGTTGAAATTGAGCAGCGTCGACGCCACCAGCCAGCGCCATAACGACATCTGGACACCTTACGCTGGCCTGCTCTATGACCTGACGCCGGAATACACCGCCTACGTCAGCTACACCGACATTTTCAAACCGCAAAGCAATCGCGACAGCAGCCGCAATTACCTCGATCCGGTGGTTGGCAGCAATTACGAACTGGGACTCAAGGGCAGCCTGCTGGAAGAACGCCTGAATCTGTCGACGGCAGTGTTCTGGAGCAAACAGGACAACGTTGCCGAAGTCGACGATTCGGTCGCGCCGGATCCGGTCACCGGCGAGGAGTTCTACAAAAGCGGCGGCAAGGGCAACAAGGTCAATGGCTTTGAAGCCGAAGTCTCCGGCGAGATCCTCCATGGCTGGAACATGACCGCCGGTTACACCTACACCCATTCAGTGAATGGCGACAAGGAGCGCACCAACACCAACCAACCGCTGAACATGCTGCGTTTGTCCACGGCGTATCGCTTGCCAGGCAACTGGAATGCCTTGACGGTTGGCGGCGCAGTAAATTGGCAGAGCGACGTTTATGGCAATTCCAACCGCCCGGTCGGGCGTGGTGCCAATGGCCGGATCATCACCGAGCGTACGCGAATCAACCAGGACGCTTACACCGTGGTCAATCTGATGTCGCGTTATGAATTCGACAAGCACCTGTCAGCATCGCTGAACGTCAATAACCTGTTCGACAAGAAGTATTACGACAACGTCGGTTTCTACAACGGCGTGTACTGGGGTGACCCGCGCACGGTGACCTTGAGCCTGGACTGGAAGATCTGATCTCTGCCCTGCCACCACGATCAATTGTGGTGAGGGGCATTACCCCCTCACCACAGGTGTGTCCGCGACGCATTTTGTTGCGTTAACCCCGAGTTAATTCACGTCCTACAGACTTTGTTTCGAGTTCAGCTTCATGGATGAACGGCTCCGACGTTTTTCAGTAGGAGGCACCATGAAAATCACTACCGCAATCCTTGCCGGTCTATTCACCCTTGGCTCTGCCAGCGTTTTTGCCGAAGGCGGCGCTGAGCGCATGCATTATTACTACGACAACTTCCCGGTCCACCATGCGCAAAGCGCACAGACCGACGAGGCCAAAGCAAAGGAAATTCGCGTCCCCGCCGACCAGACGGCGCAAGTGACGGAGTCCTATCGAAACTGAGTTTTCTTGAGCAACCGATGAACCTCCCATGGCTCAGCTCTGGCCTGGGAGCTGACACTTGGGCGTCCTGATGGACGCCCTTTTTTTGCCTGGGATTTACAGCGCCTTGATCCAGAACAACATGCGGCCATGGGCCGGGTCGAACATGCCGGCGGCAAAACCAAACTTGGCATAGGACGCCTGGGCCACGTCATTGCCTTCCAGGACTTCGAGGGTGATCTTGCAGCAACCGCGCTGACGGGCGATCTCTTCGACCTTTTGCAGCATCTTCTGGCTCAGGCCCAAGCCGCGAAACTTCGACACCACCGCCACATCATGGACGTTGACCAATGGCCGGCAGGCAAAGGTCGAAAAGCCTTCAAAGCAATTCACCAGCCCCGCCGGTTCGCCGCCGACGAATGCCAACACACTGAACGCATAAGGCCGTCGGGCCAGTTCTTCCGGCAAGCGCTGCAGCAGCTCGGGAGCGATCGGATGGCCGCCGCCCATGGGGTCTTCGGCATAGTGATTGAGCACGACACCGATGGCCTCGGCGTGCAGCGGATTGGTGTAACTGGCTTGAAGCACAAGAATTTCTGCGGAATCCATTTCCATCCCCGAACACACTAGCGCCCCGGCGCGCAAAGTGCGTGCTGAAAGGCGCTTCGACCTTAGCGCGAGGCGCTACGCCAGACAACCCGGTTCCAGCAAAAGATCCAAATCCCCCTGTAGACGCTGCCGCAGGCTGCGATCTGTTGATCCTCAACCTCAGCGCCCCCAGATCAACTCTTCAGTCCAGCCAAGTTCAGCGAAATCCTGCGCACGCAATCCGGCCTCGCCCGCACAGAAAAACTCATCCAGTTGCGGTGGTTTGACGGCAGTCCCGCTGAGCATCGCGTGAACCTGTCCGCGATGATGGATCTGGTGTTCGAACAAATGCGACAGCATGCGCAAACGGCTGTCGTTTTGCGGCGTTTCACGAGCGATGGTCACCAGCCGCCCGAGGTCGGCGTCACGCAATTGCTCGCAATAAGCGATCAGCCGATTGTCGACGTGGGCTTGCTCACGCTTGAGGTCGGCAGCCGCCGTGAACGGCTGATCGTCTTTGAAAAACACGTAGCAGTCGTGATGCGGATCATCTGCGCGTCGTTCGCGCTCAAGGGCATCCACATAGAACCAGTCGCAGGTCAGGATGTGATTGAGGGTCGCGACGATACTCGGGAAAAAACTGACGCGTGGCGCCGCCAGTTCCACCGCGCTCAACTGCCCCCAGGCCTTGGCCAGTCGATGGTTGGCCCAGGCGTTTTGGTAGGCCATGGTCAGCAAATGGTGAGACAAAGGCTGATTCATCGTCGCTCCTCCTAGATCTCAAGCGTCGGCAAAGCGTTGCAGCTGCATTTCCTGTAGTCGGCTGAGGGTGCGGCGGAACGGGAATTCCAGATAACCCTCGGTGTACAACGCATCCATCGGCACTTGGGCTTCAAGGTACAGCGGCACCTTGCGGTCATAGCATTCGTCGACCAGCGCGATGAAACGCCGCACACCGTCGTCGTGCACCGATAACTGCGGCAAATCGCGATCACCGGCCACCACCCGTTCCACGCCATCCTCAGTGCCCCGGGCGATGCGCCCTTCGCGCTTCTGCGCGCTGAGGTTGGGCACCTCACTCAACAGAATAGCGCGATAGCGGTCGCATAAAGCGATGAAGTCCATGGCGGCAAACGGTTGCTCGCAAAGATCGGCATAGCGGCACCACAACACTGATTCGCTCGCTTGCACCACGTTCAACACACGATGTCCGACCGACACCGGCTGATCACTGGCGGATTGCCCCGCAGCGAGCGTTTTGAATACTTCGTCCAGCGCGCTGTTTGAACCCGGCACAGCGACAAAATAGCGCTGCAGCCCTGCGCCCGGATGCAGGCGATGATCTTCGGTACCGTTCACCGGCACCACCTGCATGTGCGCCTTGATCGCGGCGATCGCCGGCACAAACCGATCACGGTTGAAGCCATCGGCATACAAATCGTCCGGCGGCAGGTTTGAGGTGCAGACCACCACCACGCCTTCGTCGAACATCACTTGAAACAACCGCCCCAGAATGATCGCGTCGCCAATGTCATTGACGAACAGTTCGTCGAAGCACAACACCCGCACTTCAGCGGCAAGCTCTTTGGCCAGCGCGCGTAGCGGATCGGCAATGCCGCTCAACTGGAACGAGCGCTGATGGACCCAGCCCATGAAGTGATGAAAATGCTGACGCCGGGCTGGCACGCGCAGGCTCTGATAGAACTGGTCCATCAACCAGGTCTTGCCGCGCCCGACCGGGCCCCACAAGTAAACGCCGGTAACGGCACGGGCCCCGGCGTGCAGGGCTTCGTGGCATTTTTGCAGCGCCCAGACGGCGTGCTCCTGAGCTTCATCCTGGATGAAGCCCTTGTGTTCGATGGCGTGCTGCCAAGCGCTGAGGGGGAGTCGAAAGTCATGCGCGGCAGTATGCCACGGCAATCTTGCGGATAAACATACACCCCCTGTACCTGATCGCTTCGACGCTCTGCGTGGGAACGATCAGATGGCAGCCTGCGACAACGCCTGCAGGGGTTTGGGTGTTTCAGCGGTCGACTTTGTGTTTAGCCGCATACAGGCACAGCATTTCCATCGCCAAGGTCGCTGCCGCCAGTGAGGTAATGTCCGCGCTGTCGTAGGCCGGGGCCACTTCCACCACGTCCATGCCCACCAGATTGATCCCGCGCAAACCGCCGAGAATCTCCAGCGCCTGCACCGTGCTTAAGCCGCCGCACACCGGAGTTCCGGTGCCCGGAGCGAACGCCGGATCGAGGCAGTCGATATCGAACGTCAGGTACACCGGGTTATCACCGACCCGTGCCCGAATCGCCTCGACAATCGCCTCGCAACCCTGGCGATGCACTTGCCTTGCGTCCAGCACTTGAAAGCCCATGTGATCGTCGTTGGTGGTGCGTAAACCGATCTGCACCGAGCGCGACGGATCCACCAGTCCCTCTTTGGCCGCGTGCCAGAACATCGTGCCGTGATCGACACGTTTGCCCTCCTCGTCCGGCCAGGTGTCGCTGTGGGCGTCGAAGTGGATCAGCGACAACGCTCCATGTTTGCGGGCATGGGCCTTGAGCAGCGGATAGGTGATGAAGTGGTCACCACCAAACGTGAGCATCGCGCTGCCAGCGTTCAAAATGTGTTCGGCGTGGGCTTCGATGCTTTCCGGCACCGATTGCGGCGTGCCGTAGTCGAAGTCGCAGTCGCCGTAATCAACCACCGCCAAGTGATCAAACGGGTCGAACGTCCACGGCCAGTGGCGCTCCCAGGCAATCCCGGTGGACGCGGCACGAATGCCGCGCGGTCCGAAACGTGCGCCGGGGCGGTTGCTGGTGGCGGTGTCGAACGGCACACCGCTGACCGCGACGTCGACCCCGCGCAAGTCGCGACTGTAGCGACGGCGCATGAAACTGGTGATACCGGCGTAGGTGCTTTCGGCGGCAGTCCCGTAAAGACTGTCGCGGGTCATGGCCTGGTCGTTTTGCACAGGGACATCCATGGTGAGTTCCTTATTATTGGCGGCTACGGAAAGTGGTCCACATGCGGGTACGCTGGCGCATGTCTTTGAGGTTCATGCTTTGGTCTGCGTACAAGCGGTCGCGCACATCGGCGGGAGGATAAATGTCCGGGTTGGTGCGCACCGCCTCATCCACAAGCGGTGTTGCGGCCTGGTTGGCGTTGGCAAAAAACAGGGTGTTGGTGACCCCGGCAACGGATTCGGGACGCAACATAAACTCGACAAACGCCTGCGCCGCTTCAGGGTGTGGCGCGTCCTTGGGAATCGCCAGATTGTCCTGCCAGACCAGCGTGCCGTCCTTGGGAATGCGGTAAGTCACCTCGTATGGCTTGTTGGCCTTTTGCGCCTGGTCAGCGGCGATGCTGGCGTCACCGTTGTAGGCCAACGCCAGGCAAATGCTGCCGTTGGCCAAATCGCTGATCTGCCGGCCGGTGGCGACGTACAGCACATTGGGCTGAAGCTGATGCAATAACGCCTCGGCGGCGGTCAGGTCGGCCTTGTCGCTGCTGTAGGGGTTTTTACCAAGATAGTGCAGCGCCAAGCCGATCACTTCCTGAGGCGAGTCGATAATCGCGATGCCGCAATCTTTCAGCTTGCTGGCATATTCAGGTTTGAACAGCAGGTCCAGGCTGTTGAGCGGCACATCCGGCAGACGCTTCTTTACCGCCTCGACATTCAGCCCCAACCCCAAAGTGCCCCAGGTATACGGCACGCCAAAGCGGTTGCCAGGGTCGGTGCCGGCAGCTTTTTTCAGCAAATCCGGGTCGAGGTTGGCGTGGCCCTTCAAACTGTCGAGAGGAATCGGCTTCAACGCATTGGCGGCAATCCCGCGCGCCATCAAGCTGGAAGATGGCACCACCACGTCATAGCCGCTGCCACCGGTCAGCAGCTTGGTTTCCAGGACTTCGGAGCTGTCGAAGGTGTCGTAACGCACCTGGATGCCGGTTTCCTTCTCGAACTGCTTGATGGCCTCGGGGGCAAAGTAATCCTGCCAACTGTAGAGGTTGAGAATCTTTTCCTCGGCCTGGGCCGACACAGCGACAGCGAGTAACAACGCGGGGCAACACAGCTTGAAGAGAGGAGCCATGACAAACACCTGACCTGTTGGAGTGGTTGCAGCGTGCGCCGTCGGATACATTGGTGAAATATCAAGTTTATTAACCTGACATTATCCCGGAGTAATGTGTGATGCTCGGTCAACTGCACGATCTGGACCTGCAACTGCTGCGCCTTTTTGTCAGCGTGGTCGAATGCGGCGGTTTCAGTGCGGCCCAGGGTGAACTGGGCTTGAGCCAGTCGAGCATCAGCCAGCAAATGGCCAAACTCGAAACCCGGCTCGGCTATCGGCTGTGCAGTCGCGGCAAGGGCGGCTTCAAAATCACGCCCAAAGGTGAGCAACTGCTGATTGCGACCCGTGGATTGTTTGAGTCCATCGAAGCCTTCCGTCATCAATCCAACGGCGTCGCCGGGCGCTTGATCGGCGAGGTGCGACTGGGGCTGTCCGAAGCCCTCGATCAATCGGTGCTGCAACGAGTAGCGGACGCGATCCGGCGGTTTCGCGAGCGGGATGAGTCGGTTCGGATCGAGCTGATCAGCGCCATGCCCGGCGAAATGGAGCGTTTAATGCTGCAACAGCGGTTGGACCTGGCGATCGGCTATTTCTCACAGGTGCAAAGCGCTTTTGACTACCGTGAGTTGTTCAGCGAGACACAGCATTTGTATTGCGCGCCCGGCCATCCGTTGTTCAGCAATGAGACGCCGGATGATGAAGCACTTCAGTCCAGCGACCGGGTGGATCATCCTTATCGGTTTCTACGCAGTGATGAGCCGTTTCAAGGCAAGTTGTGTTCGGCGCGCTCGGAACAGGTTGAAGGCACCCTTGCCTTTATTCTTTCTGGCAAACACGTTGGTTACTTGCCCAGCCACTTTGCCCGGAGCTGGGAAGACAAGGGACTGCTGCGGGCCGTGAGGGTTGGGGAAATGAGTTTCGATGTCGGGTTTCATCTGGCTCGGCATCGGGCGCAGGTCGCGGGGGATGCGCAAAAAGCCTTTGAAGAAGACTTATTGGCCGCATTCACCCCTCTGTAGGAGCTGCCGCAGGCTGCGATCTTTTGATTGTGCTTTTCAAGGTCAAAAGATCGCAGCCTCGTTTCACTCGACAGCTCCTACGCGGGCGTTTGCCGATGGCGCCCAATAAAACCTGACCTTTCAGGCAATTTTATTGCGTTGCCCTCGCCGCACTCTTCCGGCATCCTGCGCCTCCATTTTCTGACCCGGCCCCGCCTCACGGCGCGCAAAACACCATGACCGCCTCTGAAAAAGTCCCGCGCAACAACGACCTCATCTACGGCCTCAACGACCGCCCGCACCTGACCGCCACGGTCTTCGCCGCCCTGCAACACGTACTCGCGAGTTTCGTCGGGATCATCACCCCGACCCTGATCATGGGCGGCGCGCTAGGTCTGCAAAGCGAGATCCCGTACCTGATCAGCATGGCGCTGTTCGTCTCCGGGCTGGGCACCTTCGTTCAGGCGCGGCGGTTCGGCCCGGTGGGTTCCGGTTTGCTGTGCCTGCAAGGCACCAGTTTTTCGTTTATCAGCGTGATCCTCAGCGCCGGTTTCATGGTCAAGGCCCGGGGTGGCGGCACCGATGAGATCCTTTCGACGATCTTCGGCGTGTGCTTTTTCGCGGCATTCATCGAAGTGGTGTTGAGCCAGTTCATCGGCAAACTGCGGATGCTGATCACCCCGGTGGTCACCGGCACCATCATCACGCTCATGGGCCTGTCGCTGATCAAGGTCGCCATGACCGACATCGCCGGCGGCTTCGGCGTGGCGGACCTCGGTGCCAGTCACCATTTGGCCCTGGCGGCGCTGGTGCTCGGGACCATCGTGGTGTTGAACCGGGTCGATGTGCCGTTCCTGCGCCTCGGCGCCATCGTCATCGGCCTGACTCTCGGCTACGTCGTCGCGTGGCTGATGGGCGATGTCGATTTCGCCAGCCTGCCCGCCGTGCCGCTGGTGAGCGTACCGGTGCCGTTCAAGTACGGTTTCAACTTCGATTGGGTCGCGTTTGTGCCGGTGGCGGTGATTTTCCTGGTGTCACCGCTGGAAGCCGCCGGTGACCTGACGGCCAACTCGATGATTTCCCGGGAACCGGTCAAAGGCCCGATCTACATTCGCCGGATCAAGTCCGGCCTGCTCGCCGACGGTCTCAACTCGGCCATGGCCGCAGTGTTCAACAGCATGCCGATGGTGACCTTCGCCCAGAACAACGGCGTGATCCAGCTCACCGGCGTGGCCAGCCGTTATGTCGCCTTCTTCATCGCTGGGCTGCTGGTGCTGTTGGGGTTGTTCCCGATGATCGGCGCGGTGCTGCAACTGATGCCCAAACCGGTGCTCGGTGGTGCGGAATTGGTGATGTTCGGGACCGTGGCGGTGGCCGGGATCAAGATCCTCGCCGAAGCCGGCCTGCATCGCCGCAACATGCTGATCGTCTCGATTTCCCTCGGCATGGGCCTGGGCATCGCCGCCGTGCCGCAAGTGTTGCGCGAATTGCCGCAGGCCCTGCACAACATCTTCGAATCGCCGATTACCGTCGGTGCACTGTGCGCGATCATCCTCAACGTGTTCTTGCCCGAGGAATTCATGGAGCTTGAGGAAGACGATTTCGACCCGGAAGCGTCGATCCTGCAAGTCATGGAAAACCCGGACATGCCGGCCAAAGGTGAACCTGCCTCGGCGGCAGCTGTCGCACAGTTGAACCGCTAACGTCTGGCCTTGGCAAAAAGGGCTGAGCCGGCAACGGTTCAGCCCTTTTTCGTTGAGAGACCGTTTATGCGCCGTGTCCATGCCGTCATCCTGTCGCTGCTTCTGCTGTCCCTCAGCGCCTGCGCGCTGTTCCCCAACCGTGATCCGGTGAACATCAATGTGGTCGGCCTCGAACCGTTGCCGAGCCAGGACCTGGAAGTGCGCTTCGCCATCAAGTTGCGCGTGCAAAACCCCAATGAAACCGCGATCGACTACAACGGCATTGCTTTGGATCTGGAGGTCAACGGCCATTCGCTGGCGTCGGGCGTGAGCGACCAGAGCGGTTCGATTCCTCGCTTTTCCGAAACCATCGTCAGCGTACCCGTCAGCATTTCCGCGTTCTCGGTACTGCGCCAGACCCTTGGCCTCAGCCAGACACAAACCCTCGACAACCTGCCTTACGTGTTGCGCGGCAAACTCGCGGGCGGTGTGTTCGGCACCATGCGTTTTGTCGACAGTGGCAAGCTCAGTTTGCCCAAGGCCAGTGCCGCGACCTGGTAAAAATGCGTTAGCCTCCCACGTCTATCAAAGACACTCAGGGAGGCTGCAGGTTTATGGAAGACACACCGACGTTGTACACCGAACGGCTGATCCTGCGCCCGCTGGAACTGGCCGATGCTGACGCCGTGCAGCAACAGTTTGCCCATTGGGAAGTGGTGCGTTATCTCAATGCCGCCGTGCCTTGGCCGTACCCTGATGACGGCGCCCTCAGCTACCTGCGTGACGTTGCGTTGCCGGCGATATCGGCTGGCAAAGAGTGGCATTGGTCGATTCGCTTGAAGTCGGCGCCCGAGCAGTTGATCGGCAACATCAGCCTGATGGATCAGCCTGACAACAACCGTGGTTTCTGGCTGGCGCCCGCATGGCAGAGTCAAGGATTGATGACCGAAGCGTGTGCCGCGGTGACCGATTACTGGTTCAAGAGCCTTGATCGCCCGCTGATGCGCGTCCCGAAAGCCGCGCCGAACATCGGCTCACGCAAACTCTCCCCCGCGACCTCTGGGAAATCACCCGCGAAGAATGGCTGCAAAACCACTAATCCTCAGGTAGGAGCTGCCGAAGGCTGCGATCTTTTGATCTTGTTTATAAAAGACAGATCAAAGGATCGCAGCCTTTGGCAGCTCCTACAGGGGATTTTCGGGGTCACGTTGTGAAGCGCACGCCCGGTTTGGCGCGTTCGTCCACGCTCAACTCGAAGACGTCCGGCCGCGCGTAGTGGCCGACCACGTCATAGTCATACCGCGCACGAATCAGTTCATCGGTGTCGATCTCGGCGGTGAGCAATCCGGCCTCACCGCGCAGCGGCCCGGCCAACACGTCACCCATCGGCCCGATTATCACGCTGCCTCCGGCAATCAACGGGCGCTCCGCCGGCCAGTTGGCAATCTCTACGCCGAGCTCGTTCGGCGATGCCTGCACCTGACAGGCACTGACCACAAAGCAGCGGCCTTCATGGGCAATGTGACGCATGCTGACCTGCCACATCTCCCGCTCATCCACCGTCGGCGCGCACCAGACCTCCACGCCTTTGGCGTACATCGCAGTACGCAGCAACGGCATCATGTTTTCCCAGCACACCACCGCCGCAAGCGTCCCGACCTGACTGTCGATCACCGGCAGCGTCGAACCATCGCCCTTGCCCCAGATCAGCCGTTCGGTGCCGGTCGGCATCAGTTTGCGGTGCTTGGCTACCAGCCCGGCCTGCGGATCGAAGTACAGCGCGGCGCAATGCAAGGTGCTGCCCGCGCGTTCGATCACGCCAATCACCAGATTGGCCCCGGTTCGCGCCGACAATCCAGCCAGAGCTTCGGTCTCGACGCCGGGCACATCGATGGCGTTGGCGAAATAGCGTGCGAACGCCTCACGCCCCTCGGGCAGGCGATAACCGAGTTGCGTGCCGAAGGACTCGCCTTTGGGATAGCCGCCCAGCAGCGCTTCCGGCATCACCACCAGCGCGGCGCCGGACTCCATGATTTGGGTTTCCCAGGAAAGGATCTGCTCCAGTGTTTCACCCTTGCCGCCGGGCAAAGCGCCGATTTGCAGGGCCGCAACAATTGACTTGGGCATCGTGATAACTCCGTGGGCAATGAGGTGTTGCTCATTCTCGGCCGTCGCCGGATCATGAATAAAGCCCCGTTCGCTGCTAAATGATATGAACCTTATGAATATCGCCACCGTCGACCTCAACCTGCTCAAAGTCTTCGAAGCCCTGCACGAGGAGTCCAGCGCCAGCCGTGCCGCCCTGCGCCTGGGCGTCACGCAATCGGCGGTCAGCGCCGCGTTGCGGCGTCTGCGGGCGTTGTATGGCGATCAGTTGTTCGTCCGCACCGGCCGGGGGTTGTCACCGACCCTGCGGGCCAATCAATTAAAACCGGTGGTCAGCGATGCGTTGAACAAATGCCGGCAGAGCCTCGCGATGGTCGATCCGGCGGCCAATCATTACGAGGGACGCTCGGTCACCGTGGGCCTGTCGGACGATTTCGAGATGGCCTACGGGCGGCGATTGATTGAAGAAATCGCCCAGCGTGCGCCAAAACTGCGGCTGATTTTCCGCCAGACCCACAGCCAGATCGTCGCCCATGCCTTGCTCGACCGCAGTATCGATCTGGCGATCACCGCCGGCGGCTTTGCCGAGCGCTTGCTCAGTCGCCAGGTGCTGGGCGAAGGGGGTTATCTATGCCTGGTGGACCCGCTCAGCCTGGCCGAAGGACAGCAAACCATCAGCCTGGAAGAATTCGTCGCGCGGGAACACATTCTGGTGTCATCGGGTGGATTTATCGGGATTACCGATGAAGGGCTGGCGGCGTTGGGACTGAGTCGCCGGGTGTGCGCCTCGACCACGCACTTTGCGGCGTTGCCGTATTTGCTCAAGGGCAGCCAAGCGGTGGCGACCATTCCGGCCCATGCCGCGCAAAGCATCGCGGCACTCAGTGGTCTGGCACTGCTGCCCTGCCCGCTGGCGCTGCCGCGTTACCCGATCGAACTGGGCTGGCGCACCAGCACGCTGCTTGATCCGGTGGTATTGAAGGTGCGCGAGGCGATTGTCGCGAGCTTTACCCACGATGGCGACCCTGTAAACGACATGCCGTTGTAGGAGCGAGGCTTGCCCGCGAAGGCGTCCTTGAGATCGCCTTCGCGGGCAAGCCTCGCGCCTACAGGAATCTGTGTTCCATTACAGGGATCGGTGTCGGGCGGGAATTATTTAGCGGCCATCAGACGATTGACTTCGCTGCGCACCATGTTGGCGAACTCGGGCGGCGACATCAGATCAAGCTCGGCGCGAACCCATTCGGCCCATTTGCCTTTGCGCTTGGCCCGCTCACCGAACAACCGCGCGGCTTCGCCCTTGGACTTGCCCAGGTTGCTTTGCCAGAGGTCGAACAGACGGGATTTTTCGTCTTCCAGCGCAGCGCGCTCGGCAAGGGGTTTGTCGGCCAGATTGAAGCTCATGGAAAATTCCTGCTGCGTAAATAGGCGACATCTTACACTGTAGGACGAAATTTCCGGCCCTGGATTTTTCTTCAGGTTGGTGTCGGGATGCAAATTTACTGCAACTTTTCCAACCCCGGCAGACTCCATTGTTCACTGCCCACTTACCCGCAAGGAGTTACTCAATGGCCCGCAAAACCAACGCACAAGCCGCCGCAGACCAAATCAAGGATCAGGCATTCAGTGAACTTCAGGCACTGATCGAAGAATCCGACAAACTGCTCAAAAGCAGCTCCTCACTGGTCGGAGAGGAAGCAGAAACACTTCGTGGGCAAATCGCCCTGAAACTGCAGCAGGCGCTGGATTCAGTCTCCAGCGTCCGTGAGCGGACCAAACCGGCGGTCGATGCCACTGAAACCTACATTGGTGGCCATCCATGGCAGACCGTAGCGATTTCCGCCGGTTTCGGCCTGGTGGTCGGGTTGCTGCTGGGTCGTCGTTAATTTTTACGCGATTGAAGCCGATGCCAGTCAGTTCGCGCTGACTGGCATTTTTGTACGCGGGTTTTGAAACCGAGGTGATGCATGCGCGGGCAAGCCTTGCTCCTGCAAAAACCGCAATGCCCCAATGCCGCGATGCCGCAACGCCGCAATGCCACAACGCCGCAACGCCGCAAACTCTGTAGGAGCCGAGCTTGCTCGCGAAGAGGCCCGATCAGACACCGCCCATGTCAGACCGAAAGCAGCTCATCTATATGCCGATATTCGGCCTCCAGCCCCACCGCCAACTCCCTCGCCCGCCCCAACCGAATCGGCCCACGCTCGATATCGATCAACAGCCCCGGGCACTCCAGCACCGGCAGCCCCGACCAGGCTTTCAAGCGCCCGTCCGTCACCACCAGCAAACGTTGCTGCTCGGCGGGCAAGCGTTTGCGCCGCGCCGTCAGCCATTGCTGTGCCTGCGCCAGCGCCGCCACTAACGGCGTGCCACCGCCCGCGCCCAAGGCATCGAGCCATGCGCGTAAGCCACTGGAAGCCTTCAGGCCCTGCACCTGCCACTTCGGCGCGGTACCGCTGGCCGTCAACAGCGCCAACCGCGCGCGCTGGCGGTAAGCGTCATCGAACAATTGCGCGAGCAGGCCTTTGGCATCACTCAACGCCTGATGGCGACGCGTGGAGGCCGAGGCATCGACGACCACCAGCCACAGTTCATGCGGGCTGCGCGTACGCCATTGCAACAGCAGGTCCGCGCGGGTTTGCGGGCGGCCATTGAGCAGCGTTCCCGGCCAGTTCACGGTGCCGCTGCGAGCGGCATGGCGTTTGCCTTGGCGGCCGTTATCCAGACGTCCGGCGCGGGGTCTGGCATTCGCCCC
The DNA here is from genome assembly GCF_016651105.1 of Pseudomonas sp. TH15. Lineage (GTDB taxonomy): Bacteria > Pseudomonadota > Gammaproteobacteria > Pseudomonadales > Pseudomonadaceae > Aquipseudomonas. The sequence goes on along the minus strand of NZ_JAEKEL010000001.1, from coordinate 3,980,768 downwards.
CGCAGCGGATCGGGGGCGAATGCCTAAGGCTTTTTGCTGGCCAGCTCGGCACTTCACGCCGCGCGCCCGTGGCGATTGACGGTGCCGGCAGGTCGCCCCACTGGCCCTGCCCTTCGCTTGGCGTGGTTTGCGTAGTACTCGGTGATTGCGCCGGTTGTTGCGGGCTGGACGAAGGCTGTTCGCGGCGGCGATGGCGCAAGGCAAACTCGGCGACCGCGTCGATATCTTCCTCGGCAATCGCTTTTGCCCCGCGCCAAGCCGCATGGGCCCGTGCGGCGCGCAGCCAGACCAGATCGGCGCGCAGGCCATCGACACCCGCAGCAAAACAGCGCTCGGTTATCTGCGCGAGCGCTGCGTCATCCAGAGGGATGCTCGCCAATGCGCTGCGCGCCTGCTGGCAGCGTTCGCGCAGGGATTGCTGCTGGTTTTCCCACTCAGCGCAGAAGCTTTGAGGATCGCTGTCGAAATCCAGTCGCCGACGGATGATCTGACCGCGCTCGGCCGGTGCGGTGTGGCCGCTAAGCGCGACGTTCAGGCCGAAGCGGTCAAGCAGTTGCGGACGCAGTTCACCCTCTTCGGGATTCATGGTGCCGATCAGCACGAACTTCGCCGAATGCCGATGGGAAATGCCGTCACGCTCGACCAGGTTGGTGCCGCTGGCGGCCACATCGAGCAGCAGGTCGACGAGGTGATCGGGCAGCAAATTGACCTCATCGACGTAAAGCACGCCGCCGTCAGCCTTGGCCAGCACGCCGGGGGAAAACTGTGCACGACCCTCGCTCAGGGCGGCGTCGAGGTCAAGGGTGCCGACCAGTCGCTCTTCGGTGGCCCCCAAAGGCAAGGTGACGAATTGACCGCTGGCGAGCAGGTCGGCGAGACCCCGAGCGAGCGTCGACTTGGCCATACCGCGCGGGCCTTCGATCAGTACGCCACCGATTTTCGGGTCGATAGCGGTCAGGTACAGCGCGAGCTTCAAATCGTCGGCGCCGACCACGGCGGAGAGCGGGAAATGGGGGGTGTCGGTCATTATTAAATCTCGGTCATGGTCGGTAGGTGCATCAGGCAAACCTCCCTCAGGGGGTAAGCGTGCTAGCTGTCTTCTTCTATATCGAGCAACAAATTCTCCAGCGCCTCGCGGTACTCACCTGGCTCTTTCCACATCCCCCGCTGCTGCGCCTCGAGCATCCGCTCAGTCATATCACGCAAGGCATGCGGGTTGTGCTCGCGGACAAAATCCCGGGTCGCCGGGTCCAGCAGGTAGGCATCCGCCAGCAACGCGTACTGGTGATCGTCGATCAACTGCGTAGTCGCATCAAAAGCAAACAGGTTATCAACCGTCGCAGCCAGTTCAAAAGCGCCCTTGTAGCCATGCCGTTTGACCCCGTCGATCCACTTCGGATTCGCCGCCCGGGAACGTATCACCCGGTTCAACTCTTCCTTTAACGTGCGGATCTTCGGCAAATCCGGCTGGCTGTGATCGCCGTGATAACTGGCCACCGCTTCGCCGCTGAGGCTTTCCACGGCGGCGAGCATACCGCCCTGGAACTGGTAATAGTCATTGGAATCGAGCAAGTCATGCTCGCGGTTATCCTGATTCTGCAGCACCGCTTGCACCTGGCTCAGGCGCTGGGCGAACTGTTCACGGGCGGCGGTGCCTTCGTCAGAACCGCCATAGGCGTAACCGCCCCAGTTCAGGTACACCTCGGCCAAGTCCTCGCGGCTTTGCCACAGGCGCCCGTCGATGGCGCCCTGCACTCCCGCGCCATAGGCACCGGGTTTCGCCCCAAAAATCCGCCAACCGGCCTGACGCTGGGCCGCGTCTTCATCCAGACCCGAGGCCAGCAACGCTTCACGCTCGGCGCGAACCTTGGCAGCCAACGGATTGAGATCGTCCGGCTCGTCCAGCGCGGCGACTGCTTGTACGGCAGCATCGAACAGCCGGATCAGGTTGGCGAAGGCATCACGAAAGAACCCCGACACCCGCAAGGTCACGTCCACCCGCGGGCGGTCCAGCAAACTCAGCGGCAGGATTTCAAAGTCGTCGACCCGCTGACTGCCCGTCGCCCAGACCGGTCGCACGCCCATCAGCGCCATAGCCTGGGCGATGTCGTCGCCGCCGGTGCGCATGGTCGCCGTGCCCCAGACCGACAGGCCGAGCTGACGCAGGTGATCGCCGTGGTCCTGCAAGTGCCGTTCGAGAATCAGGTTGGCCGACTGGAAGCCGATGCGCCACGCCGTGGTGGTCGGCAGGTTGCGCACGTCCACCGAATAGAAATTGCGCCCGGTGGGCAGTACATCGAGGCGACCGCGACTCGGTGCACCGCTTGGCCCGGCGGGGACGAAACGACCGCTGAGGGCGTCGAGCAAGCCGCGCATTTCCGCGGGGCCGCAAGCGTCCAGTCTTGGAGCGACGACTTCGCGGAGGCCGTCGATGATCGCATTCACGTCAGCCCAACCCGCCTCCTGTGGGAGCGAGCCTGCTCGCGAAAGCGGTGGGTCAGGTAAATGGGTAGCGGCTGACAGGACGCCTTCGCGAGCAGGCTCGCTCCCACTCGGGGTTTGTAGTGTTTGGGAAATCAGGGTCGTGGCAAACAGTTCGAGGCGTTCGCGGGTGTCGCCGGCGGTGCGCCAAGACTCGTTGCTTTGTGATTGCAGCGCTTCGGGGCGTGGGCCTGTCCATGGATCAGCCAGCGCACAGTCGAGTGGATCGAAGCCGAGCGCGAAGGCTTTGGCGAGGGCTCGCAATAGACTCGATTGCGCGCCTTTGCCATCGCCCCGTGGAATCCGCAGCAAGGCCAGCAACGTATCAATGCGTAAACGCCCGGTCGGCGATTCGCCGAAAATGTGCAAGCCATCGCGGATCTGCGACTCCTTCAAATCACACAGATACGTATCCAGACGCGGCAACCAGATCGCCGCGTCGGCATCGCTATTCAGTTTTTCGTCGAGTTGCAGTTCGCGGTCGATGTGGGTGTCGCGCACCAGTTGCAGGATGTCGCGCTGCAACTCCCGGGCGCGGCGCGGATCGAGCAACTGCGCCTCGTAATACTCGTCCGCCAACAGTTCAAGGTTACGTAGTGGACCGTAGGTTTCGGCCCGGGTCAGCGGCGGCATCAGGTGATCGATGATCACCGCTTGCGTACGCCGCTTGGCCTGCGCGCCCTCGCCCGGGTCGTTGACGATAAACGGATAGATGTTCGGTAGCGGCCCAAGCAACGCGTCCGGCCAGCAGTTTTCCGAGAGCCCGACCCCCTTGCCCGGCAGCCATTCGAGGTTGCCGTGCTTGCCGACGTGGATCACGCCGTGGGCGCCGTAGGTGTTGCGCAACCAGAAATAGAACGCCAGATACCCGTGGGGCGGCACCAGGTCTGGATCGTGATAGACCGCGCTCGGATCGACCTGATAACCCCGGGCTGGCTGGATGCCGACGAAGGTCAGGCCGAAGCGCAAACCCGCAATCATCATCCGTCCGCCACGGAACATCGGATCGTTTTCCGGCGGGCCCCAACGTTCCAGCACCGCTTGGCGATTGGCTTCAGGCAGTGCGTCGAACATCAAAAAGTAGTCGTCCAGCGCCAGACTTTGCATGCATGGGCGCTGGTCGAGGGTGTCGAGGTCATTGCTGACACCACCGAGCAATTGCTGGATCAACGCGGTGCCGCTGTCCGGTAGTTCGGCCGGCAGCGGGTAGCCTTCTTTATACAGCGCACGCAGGATGTTCAGCGCCGCCGCCGGCGTATCGAGACCGACGCCGTTGCCGATGCGACCATCGCGCGTCGGGTAGTTGGCGAGGATCAGCGCGATGCGTTTTTCGCCGTTGGGCACCCGCGCCAGATCGATCCAGCGCCGCGCCAGTTCGGCGACAAAGTCCATGCGCTCAGGTTGCGGCCGGTAGCAGACCACGTCGGACTGACTGCGCTCGCTGCGCCAGGCCAGATCCTTGAAGCTGATCGGCCGGCTGATGATGCGCCCGTCGAGTTCCGGCAGCGCGATGTGCATCGCCAGATCGCGTGGGCCGAGGCCTTGTTCGCTGGCGCGCCAGCCGGGTTCGTTGTCCTGGGCGCAGATCGCCTGGATCACTGGAATGTTGCGGCGAAACGGCCGCAAGTGCGGCGCTTCGGGGCTGGATTGGGCGAAACCGGTGGTGTTGAGAATGACCGCCGCTTCGACTTCGTCCAGCAAGTCCTCGACCACTGTCAGGCAGCCGGGCTCTTTCAAACTGGCCAGCGCTATTGGCAACGGGTTCAACCCCGCCGCCTGCAAACGCTGGCAGAAAATATCGATGAAACCGGTATTCGCCGCCTGCAAATGCGAGCGATAGAACAGCACCGCCGCCACCGGTTGATCAGCCTGCCAGTCGGCTTGCCAATCGCTCAGTTCAGCGGGGCTTTTATTCGGGTGGTAGATCGCGGTGCGCGGCAGGGTTTGCGGCTCGGCCCAGGCGTAATCGCGATCCAGCCAGCGATTGGCCAAACAGCGGAAAAAATCCAGGGCGTTGGCCATGCCGCCCTGACGCAGAAACTGCCACAGACGATCGCGGTCTTGCGCGAAGACGGTGCTCAAGTCGCTGAGCTCGGGGTCCGGGCGGTCATCGCCGGGCACCAGAATCAGTTGCACACCCCGCTCGGACAGCTCGACGAGCCGCTCGACGCCGTAACGCCAATAGGCGATGCCGCCGTGCAGCGAGATCAAAATCACCTTGGCGTGACGCAGCACTTCGTCGACGTACAAGTCGACCGAAGCGTGATTCTGCACCTGCATCGGGTTAGCGAGGCGCACGCTCGGGTAGTCATCGGGCAACTGCTGCGCCGCTTCGGCGAGCAGCGCCAGGCTGGAATCGCCGCTGCACAGGATCACCAGTTCGGCGGGGGTTTGTCCGAGGTCGGCAATGTTGTCATCCGACACGAAACCGCCGGGCTGGGTCCTAAGCAAATGCATGGCTTAAACGCTGAGCGCGGCGCGCAATTGCGCTTCGAGTTGAGCGGCATCCAGTTCCTGGCCGATCAACACCAAACGGGTGGTGCGCGCTTCTTCGGCGCCCCACTGACGGTCGAAATGCCTGTCGAAACGCGTGCCCACGCCCTGGATCAGCAAGCGCATCGGCTTGTTCGGGATCGCGGCGAAGCCTTTTACGCGCAGGATGCCGTGCTTGACCACCAGTTGGGTCAACGCATCCATCAGCAGGCTTTCGTCGGCTTGCGGCAGCTCGATGGAGATCGAGTCGAAGGCGTCGTGGTCATGATCATCATGGTCGTCATCACCTTCACCGTGGTGATGGTCGTGATGGCTGTGACGGCTGTCGATGTGTTCTTCGGAACCGGCGCCGAGGCCGATCAGCACGTCCAACGGCACGCGGCCGCTGCTGGCTTCGATGATTTTTACTGCGGGCGGCAGTTCTTCGGCGACTTCAAGGCGCACGCGGGCCAGGTCTTCAGGGCTGATCAGGTCAGCCTTGTTGAGGATGACCAGGTCGGCGCTGGCCAGTTGGTCGGCGAACAGTTCGTGCAGCGGCGATTCGTGGTCCAGGTTCGGGTCGAGTTTGCGCTGGGCGTCGACTTGGTCCGGGAACGCGGCAAAGGTGCCGGCGGCCACGGCCGGGCTGTCGACCACGGTGATAACAGCGTCAACGGTGCAGGCGCTGCGGATTTCCGGCCACTGGAAGGCTTGCACCAGTGGTTTTGGCAGGGCCAGGCCCGAGGTTTCGATCAGGATGTGGTCGAGGTCGCCGCGACGGGCCACCAATTCGCGCATCACCGGGAAGAATTCTTCCTGGACGGTGCAGCACAGGCAGCCGTTGGCCAGTTCGTAGACGCGGCCGTTGGCTTCTTCTTCGGTGCAGCCGATGGAGCACTGCTTGAGGATTTCGCCGTCGATGCCCAGCTCGCCAAACTCGTTGACGATTACCGCGATGCGGCGACCTTGCGCGTTGTCGAGCATATGGCGCAGCAAGGTGGTTTTGCCCGAGCCGAGGAAGCCGGTAACGATGGTGACGGGGAGTTTGGCCAGTGTTTTCATCGGATGCCCTTTGGCAAGGTGGCGGGCAAACGGGACGACGACCGCGGCGAAGGATGCGCGGAAGATTTCGCCACCGGATCACCCCGCCCGGTTGTAGTGAGAATTCGTTTCGAGGCAGGTCTCCTGGCTGACGGTGTGCCTGTCGTTAGACTGGCGTTTGCTGCGCCTTCCCGCGGGCTCCATGGCTGGAGCGTGCAGTGGCGTGGCAGCGAACATCACCGTTCACAGTTGCGGGGGCAGCCGCGGCATCGACCGCGTTCCCTTCTTAGCTTCGGCAAACGCCGAAGAACCTCGAAAGCGCAAGGCTACGCATGGTGTGGGGGCGGGTCAATGTTCATGAGACGCTAGCGATCCCCTGTGGCGAGGGAGCTTGCTCCCGCTCGGCGGCGAAGCCGTCGCAAGACCTGCTTGCAACATTTGTCTGAAGGAATGAAGGGGGTCGCTTCGCAACCCACCGGGAGCAAGCTCCCTCGCCACAAAAGCTAACTGAGAACCCTTGCCAATTGACTCCCCCGCCCCGCCCATGGTCTCCTGTGCGCCTTGTTACGGGTGCCCTTCACAGGGTGAAACGGGAAACCGGTGAATCATGTGCTTTACTCTAAAGCCATGTCAGTCCGGTGCTGCCCCCGCAACGGTAAGCGAGTGAAGAATCAGATCCACTGTGCCAGCAGTTCGGCATGGGAAGGCGATTCTTGCAGGTTCCGGCGTAAGCCTTGACCCCTCGCGAGCCCGGAGACCGGCCCGCAACACAAAGTGACCAGTACGATCACTGAATAACAAACCCGCGGTGGGCGGGCGCTGTTTAAGTCTCTGCGCGCACGCTCGCAGGGGTTTGCATGCGCTCTATTCACCCGCTGACAGACCAGAGGGAAGCGCCATGTCGATCATCAGCAGCACCGACCACAGCACTGCAAGTACCACCACAACCTTGAGCCAACGCCTGACCGCCGCCGTTTGCGCGTCGATCCTCGGCGCGTGCCTGGTGTATTTCGCCGGTTTCTCGCACATCGAAGCGGTGCACAACGCTGCGCACGATACCCGTCACAGCTCCGCGTTCCCGTGCCATTGAGACCTGCTGACATGATCAAGCGTATCGCTCAAACCGCAGGTTTCACCGGGCTCCTCGCCGCCCTGCTGCTGACCCTGCTGCAAAGCTTCTGGGTCGCCCCGCTGATTCTTCAGGCGGAAACCTACGAAAAATCCGAACCTGCCGCCGCTGTAGCTCACGAGCACACCGAAGGCGCCATGGCTGCTCACACCCACGACGCCGAAGCCTGGGAGCCGGAAGACGGCTGGCAGCGCGTGCTGTCGACCACCGGCGGTAACCTGGTAGTCGCGGTTGGCTTTGCGCTGATGCTCGCCGGCCTGTACACCTTGCGTGCACCGACCAAAACCGCTCAAGGCCTGCTCTGGGGCCTGGCCGGTTACGCGACGTTTGTGCTGGCGCCGACCCTCGGTCTGCCGCCGGAACTGCCGGGCACTGCCGCCGCCGATCTGGCGCAACGGCAGATCTGGTGGGTCGGCACTGCGGCTTCTACCGCTGTCGGCATCGCGCTGATCGTGTTCAGCCGTCACTGGCTGATGAAAATCTTCGGGGTGGCGATTCTGGCGGTACCGCATGTAATCGGCGCGCCACAACCGGAAGTCCACTCGATGCTGGCCCCGCAAGCCCTGGAGTCTCAGTTCAAAATCGCTTCGCAGTTGACCAACGTGGCGTTCTGGCTGGCCCTGGGCCTGATCAGCGCCTGGTTGTTCCGCCGCAAAAGCGATGGCCAATACCACGCATGACGGATAACAGCGCAGCGCCGACCTTAGTGGTCGGCCTGGGCTGCCAGCGCGGCTGCCCCGCCAGCACGTTGCGGGCGCTGTTGGATCAGGCATTACAGGCGCATCAAATCGAACTTCGTGCGATCAAGGCCCTGGCCAGCATCGACCTGAAACGTGATGAGCCTGGCCTGATCGAATTGGCCGCGCAGCTTGGGCTAGAAGTGATGTACTTCAGCAGCGAACAATTGGCCGGTTATCAGCCACAGCTCAGCCACCATTCGCAGATCGCCTTCGAACGCACCGGCTGCTACGGCGTAGCGGAAAGTGCCGCCCTGGCACTCGCCGAACACTTGGCCCAGGCACCGGCGAAGCTGCTGATTCCCAGGCAAAAATACGCTCAGGCCACCCTCGCATTGGCCAGTGCCGCGTAAAAACCCGATAATCCCCACCTTCGATCATGAGCAATCTTCATCTGAAGCCTTGCACAGCCCTTTTTCTCACAGACTCTTTTTTCAAAGGAACGGACGATGACCGTCTACTTCATTGGCGCAGGTCCCGGCGACCCGGAACTGATCACCGTCAAAGGCCAGCGGCTGATTCGCAGCTGCCCGGTGATCATCTATGCCGGCTCCCTGGTGCCGGCTGCCGTGCTGGACGGCCACCAGGCTGAAACGGTGGTCAACAGCGCCGAACTGCACCTGGAACAGATCATCGAACTGATCAAAACCGCCCACGCCAAGGGGCAGGATGTGGCCCGTGTTCATTCGGGCGATCCGAGCCTGTATGGCGCGATTGGCGAGCAGATTCGTTACCTTCGTGAACTCGATATACCGTTCGAAATCATCCCGGGCGTCACGGCTACCGCCGCCTGCGCTGCGCTACTGGGCGCCGAACTGACCTTACCGGACATCTCGCAAAGCGTGATCCTGACCCGTTACGCCGACAAAACCGCGATGCCGGCCGGCGAAGAGCTAGGCAGCCTGGCGCAACACGGGGCGACCATGGCGATTCATTTAGGGGTCAATCATCTGGAGAAGATCCTCGCCGAATTGCTGCCGCATTACGGCGCCGACTGCCCGATTGCGGTGATTCACCGCGCGACCTGGCCGGATCAGGATTGGGTGGTGGGGACGCTGGCGGACATTGCCGCAAAGGTCGAGGCCAAAGGGTTTCGGCGTACGGCGTTGATACTGGTGGGTCGGGTGTTGGGCAGCGATCAATTTAGTGAATCGTCGCTGTATCGCGCGGGGCATGCGCATCTCTACAGGCCCTGAGTTCACACACAACCCTGTGGCGAGGGGGCTTGCCCCCGTTGGGCTGCGAAGCGGCCCCAGCATTTTAGGTCTTGCGACGGCTTCGCCGCCGAACGGGGGCAAGCCCCCTCGCCACAGGTCATGGCAGCCATAGGAAAATCGACCACCCATAAAAAAACGGCGCTCACGGGGCGCCGTTTTTTATGTCGCAGCGAACACCTTACTCAGTAGTAGGCGTTTTCTTTCTGCGTGTGGTCAGTCACGTCGCGTACACCCTTGAGCTCGGGAATGCGCTCGAGCAAGGTGCGCTCGATGCCTTCGCGCAAGGTGACGTCCGCCTGGCCGCAGCCCTGGCAACCGCCGCCGAACTTAAGAACGGCGATGCCGTCCTCGACCACATCAATCAGACTAACCTGACCGCCGTGGCTCGCGAGCCCCGGGTTGATTTCGGTTTGCAGGTAGTAGTTGATGCGCTCGTTGACCGGGCTGTCAGCGTTGACCATCGGAACTTTGGCGTTTGGCGCCTTGATGGTCAGTTGGCCGCCCATGCGGTCGGTGGCGTAGTCGACAACCGCATCGTCCAGGAAGGCTTCGCTGAACGAGTCGATGTAAGCGGTGAAGCTTTTGAGCCCCAACGCAGTGTCTTCAGGTTTTTCTTCGCCCGGCTTGCAGTAGGCAATGCAGGTTTCGGCGTACTGGGTGCCAGGCTGGGTGATAAAGACGCGGATGCCGATGCCCGGGGTGTTCTGCTTGGAGAGCAGATCAGCCAGATAATCGTGGGCGGCGTCAGTGATGGTAATAGCGGTCATGGAAACTCCTCGCAGGCTTGGGCGCAGTTTACGCCAATCATCGCGCCGCACAAAGTCCTAGTATTTTTGTCGGGAAAGAGCTTGCACGGGCTGAGCAACTGTTTCGCCGTCGATCCAGGCTTTAAGCCACCGATAGCTGCGTTTTTCCACCCATTCGTAACTTGCCCAGGAAGCCACGCCAATGGTGGCCGCGCAAACGGCAAACATGACGTAAGGATTCACATCGTACTGTTGTGCGATAAATCCGCCGGCCGACAGCACCAGCACATGCATCAAGTAGACCGAGTAGGAACAATTACCGAGCAGTTCGAACACCCGATTGTTCTTGAAATAACGTTCCAGCGCGATGCACGCCATCACCAACACGGCACTCGGCAAACCCCAGGCCAGCAGTCGCGGTGCCGGCGGCAGATGATAAATCGTCAGTAAGGCACCAGCGATCCCCAGCAGCGGCAGCCATAAACCGGGCTTGATCCAACCCTTGCGGTAGACCATGCCAATGGCAATCCCCAGCAGAAACTCATAAACGATGTCGGATCGGTAGAACTGGCTGATCCAGCCATAACCGGTCCAGGCCTGGCACACCGCGAACAGCAGCGCCGCGACGATCAGCAACCTGACCTGCAAGCGAAACAGCAGTGCCCAGGCGAACAGCAGGTAAAACAGCATTTCGTAATTCAGCGTCCAACCGACATTGAGCGTCGGATAAATCCCGTAGCCGCCGGGGTTTTGCGTAGGAATGAACAACAGCGACAGCAGGAAATGCGACCAGTCGACCGTCTGATCCGGCAACACCGGTTGAGCGAACACCACCACCAGCGCCATCAGCACCGTGTACAGCCAGTACGCCGGGACGATGCGGCACATTCGATACAGCAGAAACCGCGCCGGCGGCAGCGACTTGGCCTCGGTGGACAGGAAGATCACCAGACCGCTGATGACGAAGAAGATGTCGACGCCCACGGCGCCCTTGTCGATAAACGCCTGCCCCACCGGCCCGCGAGCCTTGAAGTCGAAGAAAATCTGCATGAAATGGTGGCAGACCACCGCCCAGGCTGCGATGGCGCGCAGCGCTTGTACAGAAATCAACATCGACGGCCCTCCAATCGAAATTCACAAACCACCGCAAGCCCCCTGTAGGAGCAAAGCTTGCTCGCGAAAGCGGCGCGTCAGTCAACATCATTGTTGAATGGGCCGCCCTCATCGCTGGCAAGCCAGCTCCCACAGGGAATGTGGGTCTAGTCGGAATTGGGACAGCAGAACACTCTCAAATGATCAAAGATTCTCGTAGCGGTTCATGTCCAGCACGCCCTCTTCCACCGGGTCAGTTTCGTGGATGTACGTGCTCAGGTCGTGGAAGTAGAACCAGAACTGCGGATGACTGCGCCGAACACCCCAGCGTTCAACGATCCTCTCGAAGCTGTCAGCGTCCTTCGACCTTTCCATCGCATCGACAAACTCAGGCACCTGCTCGGCCGGAATGTTGAACATGAAGTTCGGATAACTGCTGAGCACACCTGGGTAAATGGTCAACGTGTCGAGCCCCGGCTGATAACGCAGGGATTCACCGAGTATGAATGCCACGTTGCTGTGGGCACGGTTGCGCAGCAGGCTGTAGATCTCGCGTTTGCCGCTTGCGGTTTCGATACGCAACATCGTCGCTTCCGGCAACTGATCAATGACCTTCAAACCCGCTGCAGGACGCGAAGTCAGGCGACTCAAGGCTTGTTCGGCGTTCTGCAACGCCGGGTCGATGTTCGGCCGCGAGCAATACGCACCATCGCAACGGTTAATCGGATCCGGCGTGGCGTTGAGGTCGCCGTAACGGGCCAGCAATTGCATGGCGAAATCCCGTTTCGGGTCTTTTTCGTCGAGTGTCAGCGCGCTGGGCTTGTCGTTGTCGATGGACTCGTAATCCAGCCACATCTTGAACTTGCCGCCGCTCTGATACCAATCGTCGAGGTAGTCGTTGCGCGAATCGGCCGGCATCAAACGCAGGAAGTTCTGCTCGGCGCCGTTACGGATCAGGTCGAAATACAGCCGCGTCTGGGCCTGATGGGAGACGTTGCCAAACACGTCGAAATTCACCGCCAACTGGTAATAGGTGCGTTCAAGCAAGGGATAGTCGAACAACCACATCGTCTGCGGCACTTCGCCGATCAGGCCCTTGGTCACCGAAGCACTGTCGAAGTGGCGGAAGATGCTCAGTAGCGCGTTGTCGTTACCGGCCCACAGCGTCGACCAGCTCGGCGCCGGCGCCTCGGCGTAGCTGTCCCGGCGCAGGGCTTCGTATTCGTTGCGTTTGTTGCGGTAGTCATGCCACAGGCTCAACACGCTGCCGACGTCGTCGTTCTGCCCCGGCATTGCCAGCAGCGGCGTGGCCTTGCCGCGATAGTTCGGATCGGTGATGTAGAGGTCGTGTTCCGGGGCCTGGAACAGTGCCCAGAAGTTGTCGCGAATCACATCTGTAGCGATCTGCCCACGGCATACCGGACCGCGAATAAAGGTGCGCACGAAGTACTCGGCGTTATCGAGCATGAACTGATAACGCGCCTGGGCCGGGATAGCCTCAAACGTGGTGAACGGATTGGCCCGGCGCTCCGGGCCGTAACCCGGTAAGGCGTTGACCTGCCAATTGCCGCTGAAAAACAGGCTTTTGGCCCGGGACAGCTTCGCCGCGCTCAACGGATAAGTGATGTGGGTCTTCTGCACGATCACGCCTTGCACCGGCCACAACCGGTAATAAATCTGCGTGCCCGGATCGTCGTTCGGCCGGCGGGTATTGATCAGGTCGATCGGCTGGCCGGTCGGCGTGCGCGAACGCACCCACTGGAAAAAATGCCCCGGCTCGCCATCCTTGAAGTAGATATGCGCCAGGAACAAGTGTTCAAACAACCAGCGCCCGACCAGGCTGCCACGAGCGCCCGGTGCGTTGAGCAGATTTTCCCACTGCACCACTTGCAGCGCTTCCCTGGCGCTGGGCACCAGGCCTTGTTCATCAATCGGCGCACCGGCGGCGAGCCAGCGTTGCAGGGTCTGGTACTGCTGATTTGTCAGGCCGGTCACCGCCAGCGGCATGCCTTCTTTCGGGTGCGCGCCGGCATAACCATCGAACTCCGCCGGCATGGCGCACATGTTTTCCCGATTCAGGCCCAGCACGATGTCTTCCGGCAACTTGGCGTTAGGCGTTAGCGGGGTTTTGTGGCCCAGCTCAAGCATCCGTGCCATCAGCGCTGCCTGGCTGCCTTGGGCGTCGAGGACCGAATAGAAGTCCTTGTGCTGCCAGGCCAGTTTACCGAAGGCGTCATAGAAGAGTCGGGTTGGCGAGGATGCGACGCTGCGCTCGCCGTCGTAGACCGCAATCTTGGTCGCGCCGCGGGCCGCCCCTTCACCGCTGCCCAGATTGAGCTGACAGGCGGCGTCGTAGCACGCGTGGCAGGCCACGCACTTTTCGGTGAAGATCGGTTGAATATCTCGGGTATAGGAAATGGCGGGACTTTGCGCATCGGCGCCCCAGCTTGAAAGCAGCAATAGAATGCTGACAACGACGCGATACGACATATCCCTGGTCCCAATCCTGTAAAAACGCCGCGATTCTACCGGTCCAGACCTGCCACCAACATGAACGATATTCATGCAAAACCTTGGCATGCTCTAAAAGCGCACAGGTTTGCTATTATCCCGGCCCTTCGTCATGGCCTTACCGAGTAGTCCAAATGTCCGATCGCAGCGTTCGCCTTCAAGCTCTCAAGCACGCCCTTAAAGAGCGCATCCTGATTCTCGATGGCGGCATGGGCACGATGATCCAGAGCTACAAGCTCGAAGAGCAAGATTACCGTGGCAAGCGCTTTGCCGATTGGCCGAGCGATGTGAAAGGCAACAACGACCTGTTGGTGTTGACCCGCCCGGACGTGATTGGTGCCATCGAAAAGGCGTACCTGGATGCCGGCGCCGACATTCTGGAAACCAACACCTTCAACGCCACCCAGGTTTCCCTGGCCGACTACGGCATGCAGGGCCTGGCGTATGAGTTAAACGTAGAAGGCGCACGCCTGGCGCGCAAGATTGCCGACGCCAAGACCCTCGAAACCCCGGAAAAACCGCGCTTCGTCGCCGGCGTGATCGGGCCGACCAGTCGCACCTGCTCGCTGTCCCCGGACGTGAACAACCCCGGCTACCGCAACGTGACCTTCGACGAACTGGTGGAAAACTACACCGAGGCCACCAAAGGCCTGATCGAAGGTGGCGCCGACCTGATCCTGATCGAAACCATCTTCGACACCTTGAATGCCAAAGCCGCGATCTTCGCCGTGCAAGGGGTTTTCGAAGAGCTGGGCATCGAGTTGCCGATCATGATCTCCGGCACTATCACCGACGCCTCCGGCCGCACCCTCTCCGGCCAGACCACTGAAGCGTTCTGGAACTCAGTGGCCCACGCCAAGCCGATCTCGGTCGGCCTGAACTGCGCCCTCGGCGCCAGCGAATTGCGTCCGTACCTGGAAGAGCTGTCGAACAAGGCGGGTACCCACGTTTCCGCGCACCCGAACGCCGGCCTGCCGAACGAATTCGGCGAGTACGACGAATTGCCGTCGGAAACCGCCAAGGTCATCGAAGAATTCGCCCAAAGCGGCTTCCTGAATATCGTCGGCGGTTGCTGCGGCACCACGCCGGGCCACATCGAAGCCATCGCCAAAGCCGTGGCCGGTTATGCACCGCGTGAAATTCCGGAGATCCCGAAAGCTTGCCGCTTGTCGGGCCTGGAACCGTTCACCATTGATCGCAGCTCGTTGTTCGTCAACGTCGGCGAGCGGACCAACATCACCGGTTCCGCCAAGTTCGCCCGTCTGATCCGTGAAGACAACTACACCGAAGCCCTGGAAGTCGCCTTGCAACAGGTCGAAGCCGGCGCCCAGGTGATCGACATCAACATGGACGAAGGGATGCTCGATTCGAAGAAGGCCATGGTGACCTTCCTCAATTTGATTGCCGGTGAACCGGACATCTCCCGCGTACCGATCATGATCGACTCCTCCAAGTGGGAAGTGATCGAAGCCGGCCTGAAATGCATCCAGGGCAAGGGCATCGTCAACTCGATCAGCATGAAGGAAGGCGTCGAGCAGTTCATTCATCACGCCAAACTGTGCAAGCGCTACGGCGCCGCAGTTGTCGTGATGGCGTTCGACGAAGCCGGCCAGGCCGACACCGAAGCGCGCAAGAAAGAAATCTGCAAACGCTCCTACGACATTCTGGTCAACGAAGTCGGCTTCCCGCCGGAAGACATCATCTTCGACCCGAACATCTTCGCCGTGGCCACCGGCATCGAAGAACACAACAACTACGCTGTGGACTTCATCAATGCCTGCGCCTACATCCGCGACGAACTGCCGTACGCGCTGACCTCTGGCGGCGTGTCCAACGTGTCGTTCTCGTTCCGCGGCAACAACCCGGTGCGTGAGGCGATCCACTCGGTGTTCCTGCTGTATGCGATCCGCAACGGCCTGACCATGGGGATCGTCAACGCCGGCCAACTGGAGATCTACGACCAGATCCCGGCCGAACTGCGTGACGCCGTGGAAGACGTAGTGCTCAACCGCACCCCGGAAGGCACCGACGCCCTCCTCGCCATCGCCGACAAGTACAAGGGCGACGGCAGTGTCAAGGAGGCCGAGACCGAAGAGTGGCGCGGCTGGCCCGTGAACAAGCGTCTGGAGCATGCGCTGGTCAAAGGCATTACCACGCACATTGTTGAAGACACCGAAGAATCCCGTCAGTCGTTCGCCCGTCCGATCGAAGTGATCGAAGGCCCGCTGATGTCTGGCATGAACATCGTCGGCGACCTGTTCGGCGCCGGCAAAATGTTCCTGCCGCAAGTGGTGAAATCTGCCCGCGTGATGAAGCAGGCTGTCGCGCACTTGATCCCGTTCATTGAACTGGAGAAAGGCGACAAGCCGCAAGCCAAGGGCAAGATCCTCATGGCCACGGTCAAGGGCGACGTGCACGACATCGGCAAGAACATCGTTGGCGTGGTGCTGGGTTGCAACGGCTACGACATCGTCGACCTCGGCGTGATGGTGCCAGCGGAGAAGATCCTGCAGGTGGCCAAGGAGCAGAAGTGCGACATCATTGGTTTGTCCGGTCTGATCACGCCTTCGCTGGATGAAATGGTCCACGTGGCCCGCGAGATGCAGCGTCAGGACTTCCACCTGCCGTTGATGATCGGTGGCGCGACCACTTCGAAAGCGCACACCGCGGTGAAGATCGAGCCGAAGTACAGCAACGACGCGGTGATCTATGTTACCGACGCCTCCCGAGCCGTGGGCGTGGCGACGCAATTGCTGTCCAAGGAATTGAAGCCGGCGTTTGTCGAGAAGACGCGCCTGGAATACATCGAAGTCCGCGAGCGCACCGCCAACCGCAGCGCCCGCACCGAACGCTTGAGCTACCCGGCGGCCATCGCCAAGAAGCCGCAGTTCGACTGGAGCACTTACGCGCCGGTCAAGCCGACCTTCACCGGTTCTCGTGTGTTGGACAATATTGACCTGAAGGTGCTGGCCGAATACATCGACTGGACGCCGTTCTTTATCTCCTGGGACCTGGCCGGCAAGTTCCCGCGCATCCTCGAAGACGAAGTGGTCGGTGAAGCCGCCACCGCGCTGTACGCCGATGCCAAGGAAATGCTCGCCAAGCTGATCGACGAGAAACTGATCAGCGCCCGCGCGGTGTTCGGCTTCTGGCCGGCCAACCAGGTCCGCGACGATGACATCGAAGTCTACGGCGATGACGGCAAGCCGCTGGCGAAGCTGCATCACCTGCGTCAACAGATCATCAAGACTGACGGCAAGCCGAACTTTTCCCTGGCCGACTTTGTGGCGCCTAAAGACAGCGAAGTGACCGACTACGTGGGTGGTTTCATTACTACCGCCGGGATCGGCGCCGAAGAAGTGGCCAAGGCTTATCAGGACGCAGGCGACGATTACAACTCGATCATGGTCAAGGCCCTGGCCGACCGTTTGGCCGAGGCCTGCGCCGAGTGGCTGCACCAACAGGTGCGCAAAGAACACTGGGGTTATGCCAAGGACGAGACGCTGGACAACGAGGCGTTGATCAAAGAGCAATACACCGGCATCCGCCCTGCTCCCGGCTACCCGGCCTGCCCGGATCACACCGAGAAAGGCACGCTGTTCGCCCTGCTCGACCCCGAGGCCAGCGAAATGCACGCCGGTCGCAGCGGCGTGTTCCTCACCGAACACTACGCGATGTTCCCGGCGGCAGCAGTCAGCGGCTGGTACTTCGCCCACCCGCAGGCGCAGTACTTTGCCGTGGGCAAGATCGACAAGGACCAGGTGCAGAGCTATACGTCGCGCAAGGGGCAGGAATTGAGCGTGACTGAACGCTGGTTGGCGCCTAACTTGGGTTACGACAACTGATCCTTTGACCCTACCTCGGTAGACCGTTTGGCTACCGAGGTAGGCGTCAGCCAGTTATTGGCTGAACTGCTGTCGCTCAACCTCCGTCAATTCGAGCAATAACGCGGTTTCCTGCGTTTTGAACGTCACCTCCAGCGCCACGACTTCTGCCAGATATGCCTCGGTTATCGCTGTATGGCGGTCTTCCAGCTCGCTTTGTATCTGCGCCTGTTTGTCCTTGAGTGCCGCCAATCGCGCTGCATATTTACGCTTCAGCTGATCGGTCCAGTACTTGCGCGTGACCAGATCTTCCTTGAACTCGGCCGACTGCTCGGCGCCAATCACTTCGGCATAGGCCGCGTCCAGGCTGGCGGCGCTGACGTTGCCGCTGTACAGCATGTCTTTCGGCTGCCCCGGCAGTTCCAGCCTGTCGCCAAGACCAATCCGATAAGCCAGTCGCACTTCCGCCGGATCCGGCCGACCGCCCTGCGCCTGACGTTGCTGCACATCGCGGTTGGCGATTTTCTCGATCCGCCCCAGACGAAACAGCTTCCTGCCCAGTTTGAACAACACGCTGTCTTGTTGGTTGGCTGGCGTCGATTTGACCGTATCGAACTCGAAGACCTTCACTTCAATGTCGCTGAACAACAGAATGCGGCCGTCGCCACACGTCTGCGCCGATTGCGCCATGACAAATACCGTGTCGCGCAATTCGGCATCACTGGCAGCCGCTGTCAGTACCCGATGCACGCGTCGCGTCAGATCGGCTCGTCCCAATTTGAAGTCTTTCGTGCCCTCCATTCGGTCGAGCAAGTTGAAAAAAGCCGCGTTGTTCGGCGCCTGTTCAAGATCGCTCCAGATCCGTGTCATCTCGTCAGCGTCGCTGGCCGCCTCATCAATCCAGCGTTGCCGTGCTTCTGGACCGGTTACGTGCTCAATATCCACATCCTCGTCGCTGATATCCGAAGTGTCGCCGTCGAAAGCACTATCGGTGTCAAAACCATCCAACACTTCATCAAGTTCCTCTGTCGACCAACCCATGATCGACTCGCCCTCAGTCACTTCATTGCGCAACATCAGCAGGGCCGCACCGTCCAGGTTGTCGTTGCTAGTCACATTGGTACCCAAACGCAACTCGCGGTAGGGTTCTGTCAGCAACGCCTGGGGAATCGACTCAAGCATGTTGTCGCGCAGATTCAGCGAGGTCAGCGCCGGCAGGCGCAAAACCCCGGCCGGCCAGTCGACCAGACGATTGCTGCGCACGTCGAGCGTGTGTAGCTGTGTGAGTGAACTGACATCCAGCACCTCCAGCCAGTTGTGCGACAAATCGAGGGACTGCAACTGACCCAATGCAGCGATCTGGCGCTGAAGTTGCGGCGTCGAGCTCAGCTGATTAGAGGATGCCGACAGTCGCGTAAGATGCGTCAGCGTGGTAACGGGCTCGGGCAAGGCTGTCAGGAAATTGCCATCGAGCTCCAGGGTGTGAATGCCTTCGAACGAACGCATGAAACCATCAGCCCCGGTTTCGTAGATAAACACCTTGTTCAGCTTTAACGTGCCGACATGGGAGAAGTCACCGGTCAACGTTGGCAAGCTGCCTAAAGGATTTTCGGACATATCGAGGGTATGACTGGCAGAGCCATCGGCCACCGCCGCACCGCGCAAATTATGCCGCCAACAGCTGAGAATCTGGTCAGCCGCTTTGCGACGTTCCATGACGCTGACCCAGAGCGGCACACTCAGCTCCCGTAACTGGAAGGGTGGCTGGGTGATCCATTCATTGAGGGTTTCAGTCAGTGCCTGAAACTGCTTGTCCCATTCATCGATCTGCGCGAACAGCGCTCCCGCCCCGCCCGTACTCAACGTCAGATCATCGACGGCCCGCAATGCCTCGACGTCGAGCAGATCAGGATCAAGCCTCTGCAAACGTGCTTTTGGCGTGAAGCGTGCCAGTTGCTCCGCCGTCTCCGTACGCAACGGCAACAACAGCTCGGGGTGCAGGCTGGCCAGCGGCGGAAAATAGGCCGGGCCGCCAATGTTGATGCCGTCTCTGAGATCGGCTCGGGAAATGCCCATGGGCGCGACGGAGGGACTGTTCGCCAGCAGGTCGTAACGGGCCTCGGCGGTCAGCAGACAGCCGCTCATATCAACCCAAAGATGCCCGTGGCCATTGAATATGGCTTGGGGAATCGTGGCGACGGCACTGTTGTTCAATTCCAATTGAACCAGCGCCGGCACGTCCAGCGCGCCTCGAGGCCAGCTGGAAATGGCCGTGTAGCCCAAACGAAGGCGCTTCAAGGCACGCAACGAGCTGATATCCAGCGTTTCGATGCGGTTGTAACGCAAGTCGAGGAACTCCAGGGCCGTCAACCTGTTCAGGCGCTCCTGAGCACCTACAGTTATCGTCAGGTAATTGCGCGGCAGGCTCAGTTCTTTCAGTTTCGTCAGCCCGCCCAGAGTAGACGGCAAGTCGAACAGCTGATTGGAGCGAAGGTCGAGCGAACGCAACTCGCTGAAGTGCTGCAGGAATTGCCCGAGGTTGTCCACCGGGGCCATGACGTCGGCCATTTTCAGCGTTTGAACGTGAGCGAAACCGCTGGATTGCAGCACCGACAAATCCGGCAGATTACCCAGGGCCGTCCCGGATAAATCAAGCGTCGCTGCGCTGTCGAGCTCAATCACGGGCAACGGCTGTGAGATCGATGAGCCGGGGGCAAGATCTGCACTGATCGGCAGCTCCCCGGTTTTGCCGTAACGGCGGAGCAACCCGCTCCTCCAGCATTCACGAATAAGCCTGGCAGCAGTTTCCCGCCCTCGCGCATCGACTGGGCGGCCATTGACCGTCGCCGAATGTTCCTGCCATACCATCATCTGCCGGGACAAAGCCTGTTGGTCATGACGCACGCCATTGACGTGATCGAGTAACGCCCGCCCGGACAGCCCTTCGGCCTTCAGTTGCCGCAGCGCTGTAACGGCCAGTTCGCTGTCGCAATTGATTGCGACTTGCAGCGCACCCTGACTGTAGCGATCAAGCATTGTGTCGACATCCAGCAGATGGGCAGGGTTGTCGCGCACATATTCATACGCTTTGACAAACTGTTCAGGCTCCAGGCGTGCCCAGTTCAGGTCCAGACCGCGCCACAGGTTCTCGTGTCCCGAGAACAGCTCGGCCGGTAGCGTCGCAAGTTCGGTGCTGCTGAAATTGATCTTCTCAAGATTGGGTAGCTGCAACGCGCCTTCAGGCCAGGCCTGAAGATTACCGGCCAGATTCAACGTGCGCAGATTGGGCAACCGACTGACATCCAGTTGCGTACTGATCCCGCGCAGCGTCATGGTCTCGAGTTGCGGCATGACATTGACCAGCATCTGGGCGGTCGCACTGAACTCCTGACCGAGATTGCCGCCCAGTAACAAGCCACGCACACCAGTCAACTCACTGAGTTTTTCGACCAATTGGTTGCGTTCCAAGGTGTCCCACACGTAAAGCTCAAGCGTATGGACGTTGGGGAACTGCCGCACAAACGCTTCGCTGGACTGACTGAGCAAACTCTGAACACTCAAGCGCAGGCTGCTGACGTTACGAAAGCGTGCGGTTAATTCGGGTAGAACTCCGGCGTTGCCCAAGTCCAGGTGAACGCCTTCCGAGACATCGACCAGCCCGCCTGAGCGCCAGGCCTCATTGATCGTTTGCACCGCTTGTCGTCGGGCCGCAGGCTCGCCACCGCTGCGGCTCCATTGCTCCAGTTGCGTGGCAAGGGTTTCGTATTCCAGGGCGCGCAGGCTCAGTAAATGCGCGATTTGCGTTTCAGTGCTGCCATCAAGCAGCAGGTTGCTGACCATCCTTTCGGCCATCTCATCGGAAAATTCGGGATAGAGGTCTTGCACTCGGCAGATCAGTGAAGGATTGACCATCGCGCCAGTGCCACGGCCGCTCAACGGATAACCCACGCGACCGTCGGCCAAACGCTGAGGTGCCTTGAACCGCCGGCCGGCAGCGGTTGGCAGCAGCGTTTCGAACATTGACTCTCGATGGGTTCGGGCGTAGGTGCAAAGGGCTTCTTGTAACGCCGGGCTTTGCCCTACATTCGGCACACCCAGCTGCACGCGCGTGTCATCCGGCAGGGCATGCATGATCGACGCGTAAAAATTGTCACCCTCGCGGGGCACACTGTTCAACGGGTTGCCGTGTTGGTCAAAGGCCTGGAACTGATGGGTTTGATGATGTTGATGGCCGTCGGTGACCAGGTATTTGATCTCCTCGGCCGACTCGCTGCCGACGCTCGCCAGAACTTTGCCGGTGTAATGGTGCTGACGCAGTTCCAGGCGCAACCGTTGCGGCCAGCCAGGCAGTTTTTCCAACGCCCGTAGCGCCAGGCGCTGGCTGTCGAGGGACGCCAGACTTTGCAGGTGCATACCGGCCAGCGCTGTGTTCAGACGCGCCAATCGGGCGCGGGTGCGGGCCTTGAGCAACAGGCTGGCTGGCAGCTTGGCCGTTTGCTGGATAGACAGGCGCTCGCGAACCGTGGCGCTGCTCAATACTTCATTTAGCGCGTCAGTCGACAGACTGGGGAACGTCTTGTGCAGTGGCTCGAAGCCGGCGGCTTGCGGCCCTGAGACGTGAGTGCCGCCAATAGCATCCAGAAAATCCGATGCCGCAACAGGCTCACCGCGACCGGCTCGCGCATTCACTTCGTTGAGCCAACGGTCGTACCGGAACTGACGCAAGGTGTCCGACAGAACCGAAGGCACAGGCTGCTGATCGACATGGATTTTGCGCAGCGCGTTGTCATCGACGCCGCTGATCCGCGCAATGTGCTCCAGCGTCGCGCTGTCCAGCTCATCAGTGACGTGCCCCAGACGACGAAGCAGTGTCTGGCGATCCCACGCCAAGGGGCGTTCGAAGGTGTGACGCCAGGCGCCCTGCTCATTCGATTGCAGGACGGGCTGATAAGCCTGCGGATCGTTCGGGTGTTTCAGGCGCCACTTGCCGAGGGCCTGATCGAAGGTTTTTTCGTAGACATTGTCTTCGAGGCGAATGTAAGTGCTGCCCGCCACTTCATATTGGCCCAAGCTGTTGGGCTTGAGTCCCGCGGGCAAAACCACATTACTCTTATAGGGCGCCAGGCTTGGTCGCCACAATTGCTCGTCACCAAACGGCAGCTTGATCCTGACCATGCCGTCGACAATCGGCGCGGAGAGTATTTTCGGCGCTTTGCCGGCCGCAGCGCCGAGAACCGCCACGAAGGCCAGGTTAGCCGCTACCGAGCCGAGATAACCCCAGGCTTGATCCGTGTCGCCGACACTCCAGGCCTCGGCACCGTGGTAGACATCCAGGGTCAGTTGAACGGCCATCACCGCCATCATCACCTCCCCCAGCCCTGGAATGAAGAATGCTGCCATGTTGAGTATGTTCAGTCCCCACTCGGCGTAGTGCTCAAGTCGCGCCTTCCAGGCGTCGTGGTCAACCGTGGCCGTTGGCACCGCCAATTGCGCGGCCGACTCCTTCAGGCGCGTTTCATGCCGGGTGTACAACTCATTGAACAGGTCGCCATCGAAAAAGCCTTCGGCGAGATTCAGCGTCGGCTCTTCGCGATAAACCCGACGGTAAATTCCGTCAATGTGCCCGGTGAGGGTCTGTTCACGATGCGCTGCGTGGGAATCCCATTCGCGCGTCTCCAAGGCATTCTGCAGCGTGCTGAGGAACCTGCCGGCATCGCCATGAGGGAGGAGTCGCAGAAATGAACGCTGATAGGCGACATCACGCAGGCGCAACGCAAGATCTTGTTCAAACGCCGCCAGCGAGGCGTACTCCTTGATCGCCGCTACCGGGTCACCCGGCATGCACACGATGATCCGTGAGTCTGTGTAAGTCGCCACGTCCAGCAGGTTGGTGCCCGGGTTGGACCAACTCAGGTCGACTTTTTCCGCTTGCGCCGGCTTCCACCAATGACAAACATCTCGCTGACAGGCACACCGAGCACATGCAACTGGCTGAACGTCACCGCCTCGCCGTCCAGTTTTGGCGACTGCTCGCCATTCAGCACGCCGAGCACCGCCAGATAACCGGTTGGCGTGAGCAGCGACGTGAGCCGCGCAACGTGTGCGTGTGTGCGCAGGCTGTCCTTCGACGCCTCGATCGTCTGCGACTTTACGTCCGAGGCGCTCTCGCCATCATCGAAGATCGTCGCTAAATGCTCCTGATATTGTTTGCCGATATCCAGTTCGCGACACAACCGCGCAAAGTCAGCCGGCTGGATCGCCAGTTTTTTGATCCCGTAGCACTTCGATGGACCGAATGAGGGGTAATACCAACCGTAAAGCCCCTCACTCCCTCCCCTTGAGGCGCCGCTTCACCCTGCTCGGCGATCAGTTGCGTTGGCGCGAACACTTGATCGTCTTCAAAGTTGCGCAGTGCCAGTTGCAGCAGGTTCTGATCGGTGAGCAGCACGTCACTGAAAGGCACGTGGTACAGCCAGGTGTTTAGCGTATCGACTTTGATGCCGAACCTTTTGTGCAAAGCCTCCTCAAGCAAAGGTTGCGCGAACTCGGCGACACTTTTGAGCCCTTTGAGGGTTTTCGCCAGCGTCCGGCTGGACGTGCGACTGCGTTGCTGGCTGTCGCGGACTATCTGTCGTTGCACGGCGGTCAGCGCCGCGAACCAGTCAGGCATCGCGTCCTCAGCCAAACCTCCGGGTATTCTGGCCCTGCCCAGTTGCTTGATATTCGCGGCGGTGAAATGCCTTAGACGGTGTTGCAGCTTTTGTTTGACGAAAGGCTGGTGCAGGCCGCCCTCCCTTGACGATGTGGTTTCACTCATGTGGCGTTACCTGACGACTTTGTATGAAGCGTCAGTCAAACATCGCGAGCACGATCAATGGCGGTACATATATATACCTGCCCGGAAAAACGCCCCAGCCAGTCGAATTGGCTATGCTTGGTTTTTACACCGTGATGACGAGGGATTTATGGACGATCCAGTCGACAACAAGCCACCGACGTTCCTACAGATGCTGCACAGCGTGATAGCCGCGGCGTTCGGAGTGCAAAGCGGGAAGAATCGCGCCCGGGACTTTACCCATGGCAAGCCGAGTCATTTCGTGATTATGGGGATTGTGTTCACAGCGATATTCGCGCTGACGCTGTTTGGCATCGTGAAACTGGTGCTGCACCTGGCCGGGGTGTGACGCGGTTTCAGTGCATCAACGTTAGCAGGCTGAACGGGTAGCGATAGGACGTCGGTCGCCCCTTGGCCGACAGCTTGCGAAAGCTCACGCCATAATTCGGCGACTTGCCCAAGGCAAGCATTTGCTGTGCATGGGGTTTGTCGACCAATTGCAGCAACGGCAGCATGCGATCGCGCCCGCCGTAGTGCTTCAAGTCGACGCCTTGCTGATCGTCATGCAACTCGACCAAAGCCCAGCCCCCAGCGTAAAGTGCCCGCCAACCAGCGCGCTGAGACGTCCGTCAAGCAAAGCCTGCAATGCCGCCGGGGATGTGTTTACCGCACTGAACAACGCATCTTTACCCGGGACCTTGCCCGTCTCGGCGTATGCGCGGATTGCGCCAAACGCCATCTCGTCATTGGCGGACCACACCAGCGATACCTTGGGGTAGCGCCGCAACAGCAATTTCGCCTGTTCATAGGCGCGCTCACGGGTCCAGCCGCTGTAGACCAGTTGGCGCAAACGCACTTCAGGGTGTTCGGCCAAGGCGCGCAGCATGCCTTTTTCGCGCAGTTGCGCCGAAGGGGTGATCTTCAGGCCGGAAAACGCCAGTAACTCGATGGATTGTCCGGGCGCCGCCGGTGGATGCTGGCGGATCAATTCCTTGAGCATCAGGTAGCCGCCCTCCTCGTCGTTGGGCACCAGGCTACCCAATCGATCCGGGCGCTCACCCAGCAGGCTCAGTTGATTGTCGGTCAGGGACGCGTTGACTATAAACAGCTTCACCCCACTGCCTTGGGCCAGACGAAAGATTTGCGGCGCGACGTACTGCTCGTTGGCAAACACCAGATAATCCGGACGATCAGGCCCCTGCAATGCCTCTCGGGCCTGGGCAATCGTGACCTCAGGCATGCGCTCGGCATAAAGAATCTTCAAGTCCATTCCAAGATCCTTGGCCGCCGCCTGCATGAATTGCGAGTAGCTGACCCAGAATCTTTCATGGGTAGAGCCCGGGTTCAGGAACAACACCGATTCCGCGTGCACGCCGGGTCCGTAGACCGCGCCGAATATCAGCAGGAAGGTGTAGAAAAACTTGAACATTGGATCATCCGAGCCCCGGAAAAATGGCCGCGCATTATAGCCCCCGAACTGCCGGCAAACTGCGCTAATTCCCGTTTTTGTCCGACAATCGTCGGAACCAGGCCCGGACGGGGTCGTTTATTGATGCGCGACCCAAAATACTGCCGTGCCCACGACCAGGATGATCAGGAACAAAATCGCCCAGGCATCGACCGTGCTATCGCTTTTCCTTGCTTTGGTTGGGTTGCTCATTGCATCGCCTCTTGTCGGTTTTATCGGTGATTGCAGAAAGACTCGAGCAGAGTAAAGACGACGATTGCCCGCACCACAAATAAGGGTTTAGCGATAACGGTTCTCGTTAGTCGTTTTGGTTCTTTACATATACTCAAACATCACTTTTGCGCATAACTGCAAACTGGTATCTTGCCCCGGCTCCGTAGGGAGTGCGCGGCCGTGCGCGCAGAATTGCCGAGGCAGCATCGGAAACTTCAGCAAGCGAAAAACGCAACTGGAACCGACCGGCCCAAGCCTGAGAACAGGACTTATATGTACGTATACGACGAGTACGATCAGCGGATCATCGAGGACCGCGTCAAGCAGTTCCGTGATCAGACCCGACGCTATCTGGCAGGCGAGCTGAGCGAAGAAGAATTCCGCCCCCTGCGCCTGCAAAATGGCCTTTACATCCAGCGTTTCGCGCCGATGTTGCGGGTCGCGGTGCCTTACGGCCAACTGACTTCGCGCCAGACGCGAATGATGGCCAAGATTGCCCGTGACTATGACAAGGGCTATGCCCACATCAGCACCCGGCAGAACGTGCAGTTCAACTGGCCGGCGCTGGAAGACATTCCGGACATCCTGGCTGAGCTGGCTACCGTGCAGATGCACGCGATCCAGACCAGCGGCAACTGCCTGCGCAACGTCACCACCGACCAGTTCGCCGGTGTCGCTGCCGACGAGTTGATCGACCCGCGCCCGTGGTGCGAAATCGTCCGTCAGTGGACCACGTTCCACCCGGAATTCGCTTACCTGCCGCGCAAGTTCAAGATTGCCATCAACGGTTCGACGTCCGACCGTGCGGCCATCGAAGTCCATGACATCGGCCTTGAGCCGGTGCACAACGCTGCGGGCGAACTGGGTTTCCGTGTGTTGGTCGGTGGCGGCCTGGGCCGTACACCGGTGGTGGGCGCGTTCATCAATGAGTTCCTGCCGTGGCAGGACCTGTTGAGCTACCTCGACGCCATCCTGCGGGTTTATAACCGCTACGGCCGCCGCGACAACAAGTACAAGGCGCGGATCAAGATCCTCGTTAAAGCCTTGACCCCTGAAGTCTTCGCGCAAAAAGTCGACGCGGAAATGGAACACCTTCGCGGTGGCCAGACCACGCTGACCGACGCCGAAGTGCATCGCGTCGCCAAACACTTCGTCGACCCGGACTACAAGGCCCTGGACAACCAGTCCCAGGCACTGGCCGACCTCGATAAAGAACACGCAGGCTTCGCTCGCTGGCGCACCCGCAACACCCTGGCGCACAAGAAGCCGGGCTATGTGGCCGTCACCCTGTCCCTGAAGCCGACCGGTGTTGCACCGGGCGACATCACCGACAAGCAGCTCGACGCGGTGGCCGACCTGGCCGAGCGTTACAGCTTCGGTCAACTGCGCACTTCCCACGAGCAGAACATCATCCTGGCCGACGTCGAGCAGGCTCAGTTGTTCACCCTGTGGGGCGAGTTGCGCGAGCAAGGTTTTGCTACGCCGAACATCGGCTTGCTGACCGACATCATCTGCTGCCCTGGCGGTGATTTCTGCTCGCTGGCCAACGCCAAGTCGATCCCGATTGCCGAATCAATCCAGCGTCGTTTCGACAACCTGGACTACCTGTTCGACATCGGCGAACTGGACCTGAACATCTCCGGTTGCATGAACGCCTGTGGTCACCACCACGTCGGCCACATCGGCATCCTCGGGGTGGACAAGAAAGGCGAAGAGTTCTACCAGGTGTCCCTCGGCGGCAGCGCCAGCCGTGACGCCAGCCTGGGCAAGATCCTCGGCCCGTCCTTCGCCCAGGAAGCCATGCCTGATGTGATCGAAAAGCTGATCAACGTGTACATCGAACAACGTACCGAAGACGAGCGCTTCATCGACACCTATCAGCGTATCGGCATCGACCTCTTCAAGGAGCGCGTCTATGCAGCGAATAATTAAGAACAACGAAGTCGTCGACGAAACCTGGCACTTGCTGCCCAAGGACTTCAACATCGACGAGATCAGCAACTGCGACGACCTGATCGTGCCGCTGGCGCTGTGGCGCGAACACAGCCGTATGCTCAAGGCCCGCGATGGCGGCCTGGGTGTGTGGCTGGACGCCGATGAAGAAGCCGAGGAAATCGGTGACGACGTGGATCAGTTCAAGGTGATTGCCCTGAATTTCCCGGCCTTCACCGATGGCCGTAACTACTCCAACGCCCGCCTGCTGCGTGACCGTTATGGTTTCAAAGGCGAACTGCGGGCGATTGGCGATATTCTGCGCGACCAGTTGTTCTACCTGCGCCGCTGCGGTTTCGACGCCTTTGCGTTGCGCGCCGATAAAGACCCGTACGAAGCCCTTGAAGGTCTCAAGGATTTCTCGGTGACCTATCAGGCCGCCACTGACGAGCCGCTGCCGCTGTTCCGTCGGCGCTGACCACACGGTTTTATCGCGGACAAAAAAACGCCGGTCATTGACCGGCGTTTTTTATGGCTGACTGATTTACCAGAAGCGTTGTTGGGTCAGTCGGCTCCACCAGGTCAACAGCACCCGATCAATCGAACCGCTGGCAGCCAGGCCGACACGCTCCTGCAAGCTCTTGCGTTCGGCGTAGTGCAAGTGAAACAGCTCGGCGCCCTTGGCGCGCTCGGCGAGGTATTCGTCACTGGTCTTGAGTTCGTCCACCAGTTGCTTGTCCAGCGCCGCGACACCGAGCCAGACTTCGCCGGTGGCCACTTCATTGATGTCCAATTGCGGACGGTAGCGAGAGACGAAGTTCTTGAATAATTGGTGGGTGATGTCCAGGTCTTCCTGGAACTTTTCCCGGCCCTTCTCGGTGTTTTCGCCAAACACCGTCAGCGTGCGCTTGTACTCGCCGGCAGTCAGGACTTCAAAGTCGATGTCGTGCTTTTTCAGCAAGCGGTTGATGTTGGGCAACTGCGCCACCACGCCGATGGAGCCGAGGATGGCGAACGGCGCGCTGATAATTTTCTCGCCGATGCACGCCATCATGTAGCCGCCACTGGCCGCGACCTTGTCGATGCACACGGTCAGCGGCACGCCCGCCTCACGGATGCGCGCCAGTTGCGACGACGCCAGGCCATAGCTGTGGACCATGCCGCCGCCGCTTTCAAGACGCAGAACCACTTCGTCCTTTGGGGTCGCGAGGGTCAGTAGCGCGGTGATTTCGTGGCGCAGGCTTTCGGTGGCGGAAGCCTTGATGTCGCCGTCGAAATCCAGCACAAACACCCGGCCCTTGGCTTCGGGTTTTTTCTTCTGTTTTTTCTCGGTTTTAGCCTGGGACTTGCGCAGGGCCTTGAGCTGGTCCTTGTCGAGCAAGGTTTGCTCCAGGCGTTCGCGCAGCCCTTTGTAGAAATCATTGAGTTTGCTGACCTGCAACTGACCGGCCGACTTGCGCCGACCTTTGCTGCGCAATGCCGCGAAACTGGCCAGCACCACCAGAATGGCGACCACCAGTGTCACGGTCTTGGCCAGAAAACTGGCGTACTCGGCAAAAAACTCCACACAGGACTCCTTTAATGCAATGCGCCGCATATACGCGCGCGGGATAACGTCAGCATACCCATGCCCCGCCTTTGGGGCCAGCCGTGAAACCTCTGGCAACAGGCCTGTAACGGGCATTTCAAACAAGCGTATGTTTTTTCATTGACAGCTCACTGCCATCCTCATAACCTCGCCAAACCTTCAACGTACCGGGATGACGCGGACGTGGGCAGCATCTATTTGATTCGACATGGCCAGGCCTCCTTTGGTGCAGACGACTACGACGTCCTGTCGCCGACCGGTATTCGCCAGGCAGAAATCATCGGCCAGCACCTCGCTGAGCTGGGTCTCAGCTTCGATCGCTGTCTGTCGGGGGACTTGCGCCGTCAGCAACATACCGCCAACAGCGCGCTGGAACAGTACGCCGCCGTGGGCCTGCCGGTGCCGACGCTGGAAATCGATTCCGCTTTCAACGAATTCGACGCCGACGCGGTGATCCGCGCCCTTTTGCCGGCCATGTTGGCGGATGAGCCCGAAGCGCTGAACTTCCTGCGCAACGCGGCGCAAAACCGTGCTGAGTTCCAGCGCATCTTTTCCCTGATCATCGAGCGCTGGCTGGCTGGCACTTACGACACACCGGGCCTGGAAAGCTGGCTGGGGTTTGTCGAGCGCGTGCAAGGCGGACTGAACCGCATCCTTGAACAAGCCGACAACACCCAGAAAATCGCCGTATTCACCTCCGGCGGCACCATCACTGCCCTGCTCCACCTCATTACACAAATGCCTGCCCGGCAGGCCTTTGAGCTCAACTGGCAAATCGTCAACACCTCGCTCCACCAACTGAAGTTTCGTGGTCGCGAGGTGGCCCTGGCTTCCTTCAACAGTCATGTACACCTGCAACTGCTGAAGGCCCCGGAACTCATCACGTTTCGCTGAGTCCGGACTATTGTGACCCTGGCTGTAATCACCCAGCTCTAATTACCCAAGAAAGGATCGAACCATGACCTCCGTAGCTGATGCCGTACAAGCAATGAAAGCCAAGTTCAACCCAGCCGCCGCTGCCGGTCTGGACCTGGTATTCGGTTTCCGCATCGACGACACCAAGAACTTCTCGCTGATCGTCAAAGACAGCACCTGCGAGCTCAAAGAAGGCGAAAACCCGGATGCCCAGGTCACTCTGGTGATGGACGGTGAAACCCTGGAAGGCATCGTCGACGGTTCGACCGACGGCATGCAAGCGTTCATGGGCGGCAAACTGCGCGCTGAAGGCGACATGATGCTGGCGATGAAACTGTCCGAGCTGTTCCCGTCGTAAGACTGCCGTTCGCTTACAAACAAATCCCGCCATTGGCGGGATTTGTCGTTTCAGGGTCACTGGATGCCGTCAGCGTCCAGCTCCTTGAAGACCTGCCGATCGGCGATCTGGGTCTGACTGTCGGGGTACATTAACTGGACGCTGCCACCGGGGATGATTTCACCGGTTTGCGCATCACGGGCGAAGGTGATGACATACCGCTCACCCTGGTACTTCAGGTAAATGTTGTAATAATCCTGCGGCTGGTCCGGCGCTGCAAAAGCGCTGTAGCGATAGCGGGTGCGTGGCACCAGCATTGGCCACTCCTTTTGCAGCAACTCGCCACTCACTTCGGGGTCCGCTGACTCCAGGGCAACAATCGCCGTCGCGACCAGTTCATCGTTTTTTGCCGATGTCAGAAGAAGTGGTCGATCGCGTTGCAGGGTGACGAGACTGGCTTCGCCATTCACAACATCACGGCGGTACATTCCGTTACGAAACCACTTGGAGGCATCAAAGCGGTTTTCTTCCGGACTCCAGTCGCCGTAATACATATCAACTCTTGAAGAGCAGAAATAAAAACTCAAGGGAAGAATGACAGCAAGCAACATGAGCGCTTGAACGCCCCTGATCCTGAAAAAATGACTTTTCAATCGATGACCCGCGAACATCTGCGTCGACGACTTTCGTTCGATATTTGAATTTCGACTGCGGAGTTTTTCAAACCCTGCAAATCAACGCTTTGCGGCAGCCGCTTTTGCAAGATCGTTTTGTACTTGCAGGTACGCGACCTCTTCATCACTCCCTTTCACCAGGTGCGAGGCCATGGCTCCGGTCAGCAACTGCTTGGCGGTGACGTCCCAATCCAGTGTGACGACGTAAGTATCGTTCTGGAGGGTTACAAACAGCCAATAGGAATCCACGGGGTTGTCCGGCTCAGAGAATGCGCTGTAGGCATAGCGGATTTGACGACGCAAATCCGGGGTATTCAGGACGAGATCTTCCGTATCGACCTTCGGATATTTTTGTTCGATCGCGACCAGAACCTTGGTCAAAAGAACGTCGTTTGCAATGGCCTGCAAGCTTTCCGGCTTATCACGCAGCATGGTCAACGGACTCGCCTGCGCCGGCGTCCCCTCCAAGCGAGGGCGGTACATTCCGGAACTGAACCACCGAGTGGCGTCAAAGCGCACTTCTTCGGTACTCCAGGCGCCGTAATACATCATCACTTTGGCGGACATGTGTTCTTCCTTGGCGTAAATAAAGAGTGTTGCAACACTGACGACGGCCAGCAGCACGCACGACAGGAGCTGCTTAGCCGTTAACGCCCTTATTTTCATAGGGGTTTATAGGCACAGAGTTGTTTAGGAACACCATCAGGCGTTTCACCTGAACGAACATCACGATGTGCGCCTAAAGCATCCAGAGGGAACCCGACCTTCTTTTCATACAACGCTCGACTGTCGTCGTGCGCCATCAAGTTACGCTGTTCTTCGGTGAGCGTGGGTTTGGGTGCCTGCGGCGCCTGTTCTCCAGGAATTTGAGCAGCGGGGTCATTCGCCTGCTTGCGATGCGCTGCCAATTTTCGCTGATAGGCAATCTTCTGACCTGTGTATGCCTCCATTGCCTGGGCATCACTACTCGCCTGCTTACGGATCCCCGGCACGGACTCGCGCTCGGCCGAGGTGCCGTAGGTGGTGTCGTAGTTGCTGCGTCGTGGAAACGCCCAAACGGTGGTCTTAGTCGAGTTGGCCAGAATCTGCGCCAGACTGCGTTCGAAATGGGGGTCTTCGCCTTCATTCACTTTGAAATCGGCGTTGATACCCAAACCGGTACGGCAGGCATACGAGTAAATTTTCGCACCGTAGGCGAATGCCTCGGGCTTGAACATCTGAGCCTGTGCATCACGCAGCCGATAACTGTCGTTTTTATCCAGTTCATAGCCCAGTTCGATACTGCCCACTACGCCGTGGGAGAAAAAATCCAGTTGTTTGATTTCCCGGCCCCGACGTTGCCGGGTGGCAATGAAGTCGACAACACCGGAAATGGAATCCATCTCTCGATACTGCGCACCGTGTTGGTTCTCCACGACGTCTTTCAAAGCCGCCAGCAAGTTGTCCGGGTAATCATTCTTGAACACCAGAAACACTCGCTGGACAGAAAAGGTCGGAGTGCCTGCCGGGTACTTGGTGAGTTGACGGATGCCCTGATTGATAAAGCGCATCTTGTTGCCTTTCTGGCCGCGAACCTTCTCGTACAGCGACATGTAGGATGCCCCCACGACAGTCACATAGTCCTGCGCCAGCGAGCCCTTCACCTGCGTCGTCGCGTGTTGATCGCTCGTCTCGCCCTGTTTCTTGTCCGGTGTCGCCACGTTGAACCTTCCTTAGTAAGCGATGCCCAGTGCATCCAGGTGAGCGGCGGCTTCCTTGCCCCATTGCACGACAATGGACGTCGGGTCGGCGGTGAACACCCGTGCAGCGTTGCCGTGGTTGTCGGTATGGCCGACAAGGCGTTGGCCGTCACCGGTTTCGATGCAAAAGAGCATGTCGGGAATGGCTTCGCCGGTGGTTTCGTCCACCAGTTGGAAACGTTCGCTGTGTTTGGGTACCGTCACGATCGGAATGAACGGTGCGGCGCCGGCCTGAGTGCCGACGAAGACGTCGCCAGAGCCGGTGATGATCATGCCGCCGTGGGCGGTGGCACTGCCGAGAAAGGCAATGGGTTGGCCATTGATCAGGATATTGCCGATGCCTTCGCTGACCGCATCGCCGCAAGCCGTGGCGTCGCCGACGCGCAGCACCGGCATGCCGTTGATGTTCACGTTGGGTGAACCGGCGGTGCTGGCATTGGTGCCGTGGCCGGTTACCGGGCAGGCGTTGAGATCACTGAGTCGGGCGGCAGGTTTTGCCATCATCTACATCCTTGTGAGAGCCAAGCCGCGAAATGTACCGGATCTAGACCAGGGATAAAAGTCTGTCCTTGGCTGTCAGGGGCAAATCCGGCGCAGCGAACGAGGCTGCCAACAACTCCCGCGTATACGGATGCCTCGCCGAGTCGAACAGCTCGGCCGTGGCGCCGCGCTCCAGCACTTCACCCTCCTTCATCACGATCAAGTCATGGGCCAGCGCCCGTACTACCGCCAGATCGTGGCTGATGAACAGATAGGTCAAACCATGCTCCTCCTGAAGCCTGCGCAACAACGCGACGATTTGCTTCTGCACCGTGCGATCCAGCGCTGAAGTCGGTTCATCCAGCAAGATCAGATCAGGCTTGAGCACCAGTGCGCGGGCGATGGCGATGCGTTGTCGCTGACCACCGGAAAACTCATGGGGATAGCGGTGTCGGGTCGCCGGATCGAGGCCGACTTCCCTCAACACATCAATCACCGCTTGCTCGCGCTGCCCGGCGTTCAGGTCGCTGTGAACCTGCAAGCCTTCAGCAATGATCTGCTCCACGCTCAGGCGCGGGCTCAGGCTGCCGAACGGGTCCTGAAACACCACCTGCAGGCGCTTGCGCAAGGGGCGCAGCGCTTTGCCGTTCAACGACTCCAGCGCCTGACCCTGAAAGCGAATGCTGCCCTGGGCATCGATCAACCGCAGAATCGCCTGGCCCAACGTCGACTTGCCGGAACCCGACTCACCGACAATGCCCAAGGTCTTGCCCCGTTGCAGGTTCAAATCGATACCGTTCACAGCCTTGAGATACGCCTTGGGCCGCAACCAGCCGCCACTCAGCGGGAACCAGACTTTCAGGTCACTGACCGCAAGCAACGTTTCAGCATCGTCGCGACACAACGCTGTGCCGCCGGGTTCGGCATTCAGCAATTCGACGCTGTATGGATGCTGAGGTGCGCTGAACAATTGCTCGCAAGACGCCTGCTCGACAATCTCCCCGCCACGCATCACCGCCACCCGTTGCGCAATGCTGCGCACCAGATTCAAGTCGTGGCTGATGATCAGTAGCGCCATGCCCAAACGCTGTTGCAGGTCTTTGAGCAGCAGCAAAATCTTGCGCTGCACCGTGACATCCAGCGCGGTGGTCGGCTCGTCGGCGATCAGCAGCTCGGGTTCGCAGGCCAGCGCCATGGCAATCATCACCCGTTGCCGCTGACCACCAGAGAGTTGGTGAGGATAAGCCTTCAGACGATTCGAAGCCTGCTGAATGCCCACCAGTTCCAGCAATTCCAGAATGCGCTTGCGCGCTACAGCACCGGCCAAACCTTTGTGCAACGCCAAGGTTTCACCCAATTGCCGTTCGATGGTGTGCAGCGGATTCAGCGAACTCATCGGCTCCTGAAAAATCATCGCGATACGGTTACCGCGCAGTTGCCGCAGACGCTTGGAAGAAGCGCCCAGCAATTCTTCGCCGCCGTAGCGAATGCTGCCTTCGATGCGGGTCGTCGAAGGCTCAAGCAATTGCAGAATGCTGTGAGCGGTCACCGATTTGCCGGAACCCGACTCGCCCACCAACGCCAGGCATTCACCGGGTCGAATATCCAGATCAATCCCGTGCACAACTTCACAGCCGTTAAACGCCACCCGCAGGTTGCGCAACTCCATCAGGTTATCGTTCATCTCAAGTCCTAGGATCAAACGCATCACGGCAGGCCTCGCCGATAAACACCAGCAACGACAGAATCAGTGCCAAGGCGAAAAACGCCGTCAAACCCAGCCACGGCGCTTGCAGATTGTTTTTGCCCTGGCCGATCAATTCACCGAGCGATGCACTGCCGGCCGGCATACCGAAACCGAGAAAATCCAGCGCTGACAAAGTCGCAATGGCGCCGGTCAGAATGAACGGCAGGTACGTCAGGGTCGCGCTCATGGCATTGGGTAAAATGTGCCGCCACATCACTTGAGCATCGCCGACGCCCAACGCCCGCGCGGCTTTCACATACTCCAGCCCGCGACTGCGCAGGAATTCGGCGCGCACCACGTCCACCAGGCTCAGCCAGGAAAACAGCGCCATGATCCCCAGCAGCCACCAGAAATTCGGCTCGACGAAACCCGACAAAATAATCAGCAGATACAACACCGGCAGCCCCGACCAAACCTCCAACAACCGCTGACCGAGCAAATCGATCCAGCCACCGTAATAGCCTTGCAATGCCCCGGCGGCGATACCGA
This sequence comes from Pseudomonas sp. TH15, assembly GCF_016651105.1. GTDB lineage: Bacteria > Pseudomonadota > Gammaproteobacteria > Pseudomonadales > Pseudomonadaceae > Aquipseudomonas. Next base: position 3,945,101 of record NZ_JAEKEL010000001.1, on the reverse strand, counting down.
TCAGCGCACTGGCGGCGGTCAATGCAAGGGCGAACAACAGTGAGATCCGCGTGCCGAAAATCACCCGCGCCAATACGTCCCGAGCCTGATCGTCGGTGCCCAGCCAGTTCTCAAACGACGGCGGGCTCGGCGCCGGTTCGGTCAAGTCGTAATTGACCGTATCGAACCCGAACGGAATCGGCGCAAACAACAACCAGCCGCCCTGCCCCTCGATCAACTCCTTTGTTTGCAGGCTGCGATAGTCCGGCTGAAATGGCAGCTCGCCGCCAAAATCCTGCTCGGTGTAGCGCTTGAACGCCGGGAAGTAACACTCGCCCTGATACGAGACTAGCAGCGGCTTGTCATTGGCCACCAATTCACCGCCCAGGCTCAGACCGAACAGCGCCAGAAACAGCCACAACGACCACCAACCGCGCCGATGCGCCTTGAACCGTGCCCAGCGCCGCTGGCCTATGGGAGACAACGTCAGCATCAGGCAGCCCTCGCGGTGAAATCGATGCGCGGGTCGACCAGCGTGTAGCAGAGGTCGCCCAACAGTTTTATCAGCAGCCCAAACAGGGTGAAGATGAACAGCGAGCCGAACACCACCGGGTAGTCCCGGGCGACGGCGGCTTCGTAGCTCATGCGGCCAAGACCATCGAGGGAGAAGATCACTTCGATCAGCAACGAGCCGCCGAAGAACACTGTCACCAGTGCCTGGGGCAAACCGGCGACCACCAACAGCATCGCGTTACGAAACACATGACCGTACAGCACCTGGTTTTCGCTCAAGCCTTTGGCCCGCGCCGTCACCACGTACAGCCGGGAGATCTCGTTGAGAAAGCTGTTTTTGGTCAGGATCGTCAACGTCGCAAACCCGCCGATCACCAATGCGCTGACTGGCAGCACCAGGTGCCAGAAGTAGTCCGCGACCTTGCCCCAGGCCGAGAGCTCGGCGAAGTTTTCCGAGACCAAACCGCGCACCGGAAACCAGTCCAGCACCGTGCCGCCGCCGAACACCACGATCAGCAACAACGCGAACAGAAACCCCGGCATCGCGTAACCGATGATGATCGCTGCGCTGCTCCAGACATCGAACGCCGAGCCGTGGTGCACCGCTTTGCGAATCCCCAGCGGGATCGACACCAGATAGGTGATCAGCGTCGCCCACAAGCCGAGCGACAGGGTCACCGGGAGCTTTTGCAGGATCAGATCAATCACTGATGCGCCACGGAAAAAACTCGAGCCGAAATCCAACCGCGCGTAGCTTTTGAGCATCAGCCACAGGCGTTCACCGGCGGGTTTATCGAAGCCGTACTGACGCTCGATATCCGCCACCAGTTTCGGGTCCAGGCCTCGGGTGGCGCGGGATTCACCGCCGATGGACTCGACATGGCTGGCGCCCACGCCGCCAACCCCGATGCCCTGCAAGCGCGCAATGGCTTGCTCCACCGGCCCACCCGGCGCGGCCTGCACGATGACGAAGTTGACCAGCAGAATGCACAACAAGGTCGGCACGATCAGCAGCAAACGCCGCAGGCTATAACCCCACATGGGAATACTCCCGGGTGCGTTGTTGCATCTGGGTTTGGGTCAACGCCGAAGGGCTGATTTCCCACCAGGTTTCCAGGCCGGCGTCGTACAACGGCGCAATCGCCGGACGGCCGAAACGGTTCCACCACACCGTGGAAATCCCCGGCGGGTAATAGTTGGGAATCCAGTAGTAACCCCACTGCAACACTCGATCCAGCGCTCGGGCGTGGCGCAACATACTGGCGCGGCTATCGGCCTGGACCAGTCCGGTGAGCAAGCCGTCCACCGCCGGATCGCGCAGGACCATATAGTTATTCGAGCCGGGATCGTCAGCACCCTCGGCGCCGAAGTAGTTGAACAACTCCCGCCCCGGCGCCTGGCTCACCGGGTAGCCGGCGACGATCATGTCGTAGTCGCGGCTGCGCACCCGGTTGGTGTATTGCGCGGTGTCGACCTGGCGGATATCGAAGCCAATGCCGATCTGCGCCAGGTTGCGTTTGAACGGCAGCAACAGCCGTTCGAAGCCTTTCTGACCGTTGAGAAAGGTGAAGTGCAGCGGCTCGCCGTTGGCGTTGACCAGTTGATCGCCCTCAGGCTTCCATCCCGCCTCTTCCAGCAGCTTCAGCGCCTGCAACTGCTGGCCGCGAATGATGCCGCTGCCGTCGGTGTGCGGCGCCTGGAACACCTCGCTGAAGACTTGATCGGGGATCTTGCCGCGCCACGGTTCGAGGATTTTCAGTTCTTCGGCATCCGGCAATGCGCTGGCTGCCAGCGCGCTGTGGGAGAAGTAGCTACGCTGACGCAAATACAGGCTGCGCATCATCTGGCGGTTGCTCCATTCGAAGTCCCACAGCATGGCGATGGCCTGACGCACACGGCGATCCTGAAACACTGGTTTTTGCAGGTTGAACACAAACCCTTGGGCGCCCTGAGCCGCGCCGGGGGCCAGGTGTTCGCGGATCAAACGTCCTTGATCCAGCGCACTCCCGGCGTAGCCGATGGTGAAACTGGTCGCCGAGAACTCGCGGTTGTAATCGAAGCCACCGGCCTTGAGCACTTGGCGCGAGACGTCGGTGTCGGCGAAGAACTCGACCCTCAAGGCATCGAAGTTATAGAGGCCGCGCGTCACCGGCAGGTCGTTGCCCCACCAGTTCTTGACCCGCTCGAAATTGACGCTGCGCCCGGCGTCCACCGCGCTGACCCGATACGGGCCGCTGCCCAGCGGTGCTTCGAAACCGCCGCCGTCAGCGAAGTTGCGCGTGCGCCACCAGTGTTCCGGCAGCACTGGCAATGTCGCCAGATCCAGCGGCAAGGTGCGGCTCTCGCTGTTTTTGAAGACGAAACGCACTTGGGTCGGCGACTCGACAATGACTTCTGCGACATCGGCGAATTGCTGGCGATATTTGAGGCTGCCCTGGGTGGTGAACAGCTCGAAGGTGTAACGCACGTCTTCGGCGGTGATCGGGCTGCCGTCGTCGAAACGGGCTGCCGGGTTCAAGTAGAACCGGAGCCAGGTTCGGTCGGGGGCCAGTTCCATTTGTTGGGCGACCAGGCCGTAGACACTGTAGGGCTCGTCTTTGCTGCGATAAGCCAGCGGCGCATACAGCCAGCCGTCAACGTCGGCAACACCGGTGCCTTTGTCGGTATAGGGAATCAGGTGATCGAACGGGCCGCTTTCCAGCGAAGAACGCCGCAGGCTGCCGCCCTTGGGTGCGTTGGGGTTGGCGTAGGCCAGATGCTGGAAATCGGCGGCGTACTTGGGGGCTTCGCCATAGACGGTGAGTGCCGGTTGCGGCGCGGCCCATGTCGTTGGGCTCAGTAACAGGCAAAGGCCCAGAAGGTGATGTCTGCAAAGCATTTGGCAGATCCTTTTTACACGGTGCGGCTAATGGCCTCTTCGCTGGCAGGCCCCATCAATACCCTGTGGGAACCAGCCTGCTGGCGATGACTACCAGACAATCAGCACATTTCCTGCCGGCCGGTGATGCGCAACAGGCCGGCGATACCCTGTAGGAGCTGCCGCAGGCTGCGATCTTTGGTTTTTGGAAGATCAAAAGATCGCAGCCTGCGGCAGCTCCTACAGGGTTTGTTTAGAATTTGTAGGCAACCCGCGTGTACAGCGTTCGCCCAAACGGATCGCCATATTTCGGGTCGTAGCCGCTCTGGAACGTGTAGGTCTGGTTGCTGAATGGCGGCTCGCGGTCGAACAGGTTTTTCGCGCCGAGGGTCACGCTCAGGGTCTTGCGCCAGGTGTAGGTACCGGCCAGATCCCAGACGTTGTACGAGCCGACGTAATCGTGGGTGTCACGGTCGGAATCGTGATAACCGCTGGTATAGCGGTTGGTCAGCGCCACACCGTACGGGCCGTAGTTCCAGCTGCCGGTCAGGCTGTGACGCCACCGGGCCACGGCACCGGCCGAGGAAAAGTCGCCGCCACGGAAGTCGCCGAGCTTGTCGATGTAATCGCCCTTGAGCTGCTGCTGGAATTCGTAACGGCTGACATAAGTGCCTTGCAGGCCGATGCCGAAATCGCCAATCGAGGTGCTCGGCAAGCGATAGTCGAAGCTCACGTCGACGCCGTTAGTCTTGATCTTGCCGAGGTTGGCCAGGCCGGTAACGATGTGATCGATGGAGCCATCAGGCTTGCGAATCAGACGCTCGGGGTACAGCTCGGGGTTTTCGAACACTGCCGATTCGGGGAATTCAGCGATCTGGTTGGCGATGTTGATCCACCAGAAATCCAGCCCGGTGGTCAGGCGATCAAACGGCTGATAGACGAAACCAACGGTCACGTTGCGCGCGGTTTCCGGGCTCAGGTCGGTGTTGCCACCCGTGGTGCGGTTGAACTGCTGTGCGCAGTCGCGGTTGGCGATCCCGCCGTTGCTGGGGTTGCCGCCGGCACACAGGCGAGGGTCGTTGTAGTTGGCGACGGTGTACGAGGTGAAGGTCGGGTTGTAGAGCTCATACAACGACGGCGCGCGGAAGCCTTCGCTGTAGGCGCCGCGCAGCACCAGTTCCTTGAACGGCTGGAAGCGGAACGAATATTTCGGGTTGGTGGTGCTGCCAAAGTCGCTGTACTTGTCGTGACGCACGGCGGCAGACAGCTCCAGGCTGTCGAGCACTGGAACGTTGACCTCAGCGTACTCGGCCGAGACGCTGCGATCCCCGGCCACGCTGCCATTGGGGTCAACGCCGAGGCTCTGGATATCGCCGGCAAACTGGGCGAAATCCTGATGAAAATCTTCCTTGCGATACTCGCCGCCCAAGGCCAGGGCTGAAGAACCGGAGCCGAACCAGTCGCCGATCTCGCGGCTGATGCGCCCGTCAATCGCCTTCACCCGGCCCACTGCTGTGCCGTAATCACCGTCCACCGCGTTGGCCGCCAGCAAGGCATCGCCCGCCGCTGTCTGCGGGCCGAACGGGTTGATCACGCCAGTGGCAATGCCTTGGCTAATCGGCCGGTCGTTCACGTAGCCGTCGAGGATGGAGTTGACCACTTTGTTCTGGTTGTACGAGGCGCCGACGTTGTAGTCCCAACCCACCAGATTGCCGTCGAAACTCAGCAACAAGCGTTGGCTGGTGTTGTCGTCTTCATGCTGACGCGCGCCGACGGCCGTTTCACGCCAGTTCACGTCGACTGGCTGCGTCGGGTCAAGGGCGAAGCCGCTTGGCCCCGGTGTGATGCCGTTGCCCGGATAAAACGTGGTGCCCGGATTCACCTGATTGCCCATCAAGGTGCCAGGGCCGATTTGCGTGCGGTTTTCGTTGCGCGCCCAGAAATATTCGAGGCTGACGTTGTGGTCGTCCGAGAGCTTGCCGGTGGCTTTGGCGAAGGCCGAGGTCTTCTCGGTTTCCGGCACCAGATCGAGGTAATTCCACAGGCTCTGACGGCAGATGCCGTTGCGCGACAACAGCCCGGGCGCGTTGCAACCGGAACCGGCCAGCGGGTTGGTCGCGTTGCTGCCCTGGCTCCAGTTGGCGGGCGACGCGGTGCCGGAGGTGTAATCGAGCCCGCGTCCAGGCTGGTAGTTGTAGGTATAGGCGCGGTCATCGGCAGCCAGTCGTTGCTGTTTGTCATAACTGACCACGCCAAACACATTGAAGCGGTCGTCCTGCAAATCGCCGATCCCCCAACTGCCGCTGAAGTTGTGACTGTCACCGCCGCCGGCATGGGTCGGGCTATCGTAGCCGGTGGTGAGCTGGCCGGTGGTCAGGCTTTTCTTGGTGATGAAGTTGATCACCCCGCCGATAGCGTCGGTGCCGTACAGCGCCGACGCGCCATCGCGCAACACCTCGACTCGGTCGATGGCGGCGAATGGAATGGTGTTCAGGTCGACGCCGGAGCCGTTGATCGAGCTGGTGGCGTTGTTGCTCAGCCGTCGACCGTTGAGCAGCACCAGGGTTTTGTTCGGGCCGATGCCGCGCAAGTCGGCATAGGACGCACCGCCGCTGCTGGAACCTACCGAACGTCCCGAGCCTACCGACGATTGGTTGGCGGAGATGCGGTTGATCAGTTCTTCGGTGCTGGTCACGCCCTGCTCACGCAGTTGTTCGACCCGCAGGATGGTGATCGGCACTGCGGTTTCGGCATCGACCCGGCGGATTGCGCTGCCGGTGACTTCGACGCGTTGCAGTTGGGTGGTGGGTTCGGTTGCCGTGCTGTCAGCGGCCATGGCCGGCAGCGTGTTGATAGCCAGCAGCAAGGCCAGGCTCAATGGTGATTTGACCGGTGAAAACTGAATCATGAACAGCCATCCCTGCGTTTTGGTTTATGCAGGGATGTGCGATGGCGCAGGGGGATTTATAGGGCGCGGTTTAGACCGTTGGGTGATGAGGTTATGCAAAAAATGCAAGCGCGTGCATCAGACCAACGCCGCCTATCGCAGCAGCCGGGTATCCAGGCCAAACCGTTCCTGAGAGATCATCTGGAACTGCCCTTCTGCCAGCTCGCAGCTCACCAGTAGGTTCCACGAATGCCGAGTTGCCACCGAGGGGATCAGCACAAACGGATGCTCGGCCAGTAAATCGTCGGCAAACCGCTGTTGATTGGGCGACGGCCACGTGGGACTCAACCAATAAGGATTCGGCACCTCTTCGGGCTGAACGACTTTGACCTGTGCATCGCTGATGACCTCAAAGCACGTCAGTACATAAGGTTCTGTGTCCAGTACAGCAAAACTGCGATTGGCTGCCACCTCCAGAATGGCAGAGGACGGGTCGACCGATGCATAAACGACTCGTCGGCCGGGTGTGTTCCATCGGCCTCCCTTCAGCTTTGAACCCATCCCGCTGTCCCACTTGGATCCGTAGACCTCCCGGTCCAGCCGCCACGCATACCAATGCCCGTCCCAAGGCAAAGGATTCATGGGTAACCTCCGTACATGATCTGACACAAGTATTGCTCGACCATCTGGAAACCCAGTGGATGTCGGGTCAATTCCAACGGCACGTGGCCGTTAAGGTAAGGGGTGGGCTTCTGCATCCATACCTCCGCCTGTAACAGCCCTCCGAACGCCCGAGTGGCCATCTCCAACACCACCGCATATTGGTAGGCGACGACACTCTGCTGTGCGTCAAGCCGTACCGGTTTGCTTTCCTGCATGAGCCGGCGCACGGTTCTTACCGACTTGCCGGTTATGCGTCTGACCATGTCTTCGCGCAGGTACAGCTCGCAAGTTGAAAGCATGTTGACGACATCGCTTAGCTCAAAGCCCTCGTCGGTCAGGCGGATGATCAGCAAGGCATCGTCACCGATGTTCTGGCCGTTCACGAGCAGGTCGACAGGTTTGCCCTCAACCTTCTTCAGCCCCGTCAGCCGGGGCGCTTTGAGTGTGGGCATCGCGACATCCTCCGTGGGGCATCTGGCGCGATCGTCGATCCAGAATTTGCGCAGGGAATAAGCAGGCTTTTCATGCTCAAGGTGTGGGGTTCGCATCTTTCATCCTTTTTCTGGGCTCCGAGCGTCCAAGCTGCTCAGCGACTTCAATGTCATGACTGATCCTATAGACCGCGCTTCCGACGACCAACCTGAAATAGTCGTCGGAAATATCCCCCACATTGCACAAACCGCTCCCGTTTCCGTAGGACGTCAACGACGTACTTTCACCTTTTAACTGCCGAAGTGATAACTCACATCCAGCCACCACTGCCGTCCATAGGGGTCATAGTTGCCGGTCGGGTAATACGGCCAGCCTGCCGAATCGTCTTGTTTGATCTGGTTCAGCACGTTGTTCACCGTCAACCCGACACTGGCCCGGTCATTGAGTTTGTAGCGCGCACTGGCATTGAACACCGTCCACGGCGATAAGCGCCCATCCCCCGCGCCATTGGTGACGCTGCCATAACGAATGCCCATCAACGTCGCCGTCGCTTTCTGATATTCCCAGGTCAGGCTGGCGTTGACCTTGCTGCGCCAGTCGAAGTTGCTCCGTGAAGTCCGCAGGTCTTGGGTCGGCGCATCGTCGGATTCCTTATAGAAGTGCGACAGCACCAGCGTGTAACCCAACGCCGAACTGAAGGCACCGTACTGCCCCGCGCCCCAGCGAATGTTGCTCTTGAAGTCCAACCCACTGACTCGCTCGCTGGCGGCGTTGATCGCGTTTACGTTCACCTTGTTCAACTGGTTCGGATCAATCGCCGCGTTCGCCGGGTTGCGGTCAATCCGCGCCAACGTCGCCTGGCAACTGGCGGAGTTGATGTCCTGAGTGCCATTTCGGCAGGCGTTTTCATCTTGCAGTAAGCGGTTTTCATCGACCGTGGTCAGCAGATCATCGATCTCCACCCGCCAAAAATCAGTGGAGAAATCGAAGTTGCGTGACGGCGACCAGACAAAACCATAGGTCCACGACTTGCCTTGTTCCGACTTGAGATCAGGCGTGCCGCTTTGGGTGTAATCGACCCGGCCCCGATCACAAGCGCCCTCCACGCCTTTACTGCAACCGTAGTAGTCGATCTGCGCCGGGTAGTAGCCGTTGCTGTCGGACTGATAGATGTAGTTGAGGTCCGGCGCACGGAAACTGGTGCCATAGCTGCCGCGCACTAACAGGCTGGTGAGCGGGCGCCATTCCAGGCCGAGGTTGTAGGTCTTTTGCTGCTCGGTGCGGCCGCTGAACTTGTATTGATCCCAGCGTCCGGCCGCCGTGGCCAGCACGCTGTCCGTCACCGGAATGCTGAACTCGCCGCCCGCCGCATAACGTCTGCGCGAGCCGCCGGAACTCTGGGATGGCGTAACGCCGTAGAACGTACCGTCGTTGAGCGCGTCATCCGTATCGACGTGATATTCCTGTTTGCCAGCCTCCAGAATCCCGGCGAAGCCCACCGGCCCGGCAGGCAAGTCAAACAACTCGCCATTGATCGAGGCGTTGTAGCTCTGGGACACCGACTTGCTGCTCTGGGTCAGATTGCCGCGAAACTGGTCCCACTCTTGTGGCGTCAGTGGCCGGTCGAGGCGCGAGGCGTCGGGGGCGAACACCGGGTAACCGCCCTGCTCGCCCAGTTGCGGCCCTAGGTAGAAATCGCGAATCGTCGACAGCGGCGTGTACCGGGTGGTGCGCACACTGCGGTATTCCGAGCGGTTGGCCGCCAGTTCGTAGCTCCAGTTGCTGTTGGCGATTTTGTCCGAGAGGCCGAGGGTGCCGGTCCACGAGGTGTCGCGCCATTTGCTGTTGTTGCTGGTGCGCCCGCCGATTTCCTCTTCGCCGAAACGCCGGTACCAGCGTTCGAGGTTGCCGCTGTTCTGGTTGATGAAATCCGGCGAGGTGAAGGTCGGGCCACGGGTGTTGTTCTGGATGTGGTCGAGGCCGTACATCAAGTCGGCGAACACCTGGCCGTTGTCGTTGAAATGCCAGGTGCCACGGGTGTAGCCGTCGTAGTTTTCCTTTTGCGTCTGGATGGTCCAGTAATCGTTGTAGACCTGATCGGTACGGCAACGGCCGCCGCTGTTGGTTAGTTTGTTGTCGAACACCCCTTGGTAAGCGCCGCAACCCGGCCCGAGGTATTTACCGCCGCTCAAGTCGCGGCGATAACCAACGTCGGCCAACGGACTGCTCTGCATAAAGCCGCGATCTTCGGCCCAGATCGGGTCGCGATTGGTCAGTTCCAGGCCAAACAAACCGTCGAAATCCCCCCAACTGCCACCGCCGCTGAGTTGCAGGCGTTGATTGTCACCACCGCCGCGCTCAGTGGTGCCGCCCTTGAGGTTGACGTCGATGCCGTTCATTTGCTTCTTGAGGATGATGTTGACCACCCCGGCAATCGCATCGGAACCGTAGATCGCCGAGGCGCCGCTGCTGAGGATTTCGATACGCTCGATGATTGCCGAAGGAATGTTCGCCAGGTTGGTGAAGTTGACCTTGCCGTCATACGGCGTCGGGTAATCGGCGACGCGCCGGCCGTTGATCAACACCAACGTATGATTGGGCCCGAGGCCTCTTAAATTCAGCGCACTGGCAGCCGGTTGCCAGGTGTTGCCGTAGTCTTCGCCCTGGGTCATGCCGGTGTTTTGCGTCTGGGTGGCCAAGGCGTCGTAGACGTTTTTGTAGCCTCGGGCTTCCATTTCTTCGTGGGTGATCACGTTGACCGGCGTGGCGCCGTCGGACTGCGCGCGGGCGATGCGCGAACCGGTGACGGTAACCTTTTCCATGCGGTAATCGGCATTGCTGGCCGGCGCAACCGCTGTGACTTTCGCTGACACAGGCGAGACCTTGTCGGCTGCGCGAACACTCAAACCTTGTTCGCTGTGATCGACTTCCAGGCCGCTGCCCTGCAAGGCCTTTTCCACCGCTTGCTGGCTGCCCAATGTGCCGCGAATCGCCGCGCTACGCTTGCCTTGCACCAGGTTCTGACTGAAGGAAATCGGTACGCCGGTCTGCCGCGAGATGTCCAGCAACACTTCATCCAGTGGCCCGTTGGCGATGTCGAAAGTGAACACGGCAGCGGCAGGCTCTTGCGCAAAAACCGGCAATGGGCTGAAGCCCATCGTCAATGCGGCGGCCAGCGTCAGGCGCGGTAATTGTTGTTTGAGTGAGAACATCGAAGGGCTTCCCTGTTGAAGACGTATGCAGGGAATGAGCAGTGGCGTGTCGATTTTTATAGGGAAGCGGATAGGCCAAGAAGTCATATCCCTATAACCGGAATTCCTCCCGGTAGGAGCTGCCGCAGGCTGCGATCTCTTAATGTTGTTTTTTAAAATCAAAGGATCGCAGCCTGCGGCAGCGCCTACCGGGGCTTACAGGTTCAGCTCGGGCGAGGTTCGATACTGATCCAGTAGGGGTTGTGCCAAAGAATGCGGATCGGCAACGAATGCTCCAGCAACTGCAAGGTCCGGTCGCTGTCGTCCAGTGGATAGATCCCGCTCAAACGCAACCCGGCGACGTCCGGACTGAGGCGCAGAATCCCGCGTCGATACCCGCGCAGGCTATCGATCACCTCGCTCAACGGCCGGTCGCGGACTTCCAGTCGGCCCTGAGTCCAGGCAATCTCATGCCCCTTGGTACGCTCCAGCGCCAAGATGTTTTGCTCATCAAAAAGCAAACTTTCCCCCGCCTCGACCACTTGCCGCGCTCCGCCGCGTGTCACCACTTCAACCTGCGAATGCAACATCACCAACCGGGTCGAGTCATCGCCACGCTGCACCAGAAACCGGGTGCCCAAGGCGCGCATGCGACCGTGCTCGGTCTCCACCACAAACGGTCGCGCCGGGTCCTTGGCCACGTCCACCAGCAACTCGCCGTCACGCAACTCCAACAAGCGCTGGTTGGCATCAAAGCGGCTGATCACCCGGCTACGGGCATTGAGCGTCAGGGCGCTGCCGTCGTCGAGGGTGAAGTCCCGGCGCTCGCCAGTGCCGGTGTACAACGCCCCCGTCTCGGGCAACAGCCCATAACGCCGCCCGAGCAGCCCGCCCAGCAGCGCCACGCCCAGCACACTCAAGCTGCCGGTGACAAATCGCCGGCGACTGGAAGGTGCATTCAGGCTGTGCAACAGGCTTTGGCTGGGCAAACCGCGCAAGGCATTGCTGCGCAGCACGTTCAACCCGCCGCTCATTTGCTCGATCACCAATCGGTGCCGGGCATCAGCCCCACGCCAGGCCTCAAATGCCTCGCGCTCCTGCGCGCTGACGTCCCCCGATTGCAGCAACGCCATCCACTGCGCCGCTTCATCGACCACCGCCTCGTCCGGCCTCGGCAAGCTCATATCTGCGCCATCGCCTGATAGCAACGCTTGAACGCATCCGCCATGTATTGCTGCACGCGACTGGTGGACACCCCGAGGCGTTCGCCGATTTCGCTGTACGTCAGGCCGTCGAGTTGATGGTAAAGAAACGCGGATTTGGCCTTGGCCGACAACCCATTGAGCAAGCGATCCACCGCCAGCAATGCCTCGATCACCAACACACGTTCCTCAGGCGACGGATGCACCAGCGCCGGCGCGAGGGCCAGGCTTTCGAGGTAGGCGCGCTCCAGATCTTGCCGACGCCAGCCTTCATACACCAGGCGCCGGGCGATGGTGGTCAGCAGTGCCCGAGGCTCGCGAATGGCCAGCGGGTCGGGCAACGCCAACACCCGCAAAAACGTTTCCGAGGCAATGTCCTGGGCGCTGTGATAGCAACCGAGCGTGCGACTGACGGAGGTGCACAGCCACTGGTAGTCCTTTTGGAACATTTGCCCGATCAACGGGTAATGAGGGTTCTGATGTCCACCCATGCCTTGCTCCCTCATGAAACGGGTCCGACCCGCTTCGAAAATCACTGGTTCTGCCGGGATCGTCCGGCTCTGGATTAGGGGAGCGACTGTGCAACAGCGTTTGATACATTTGAAGTAATAAAAAAACATCACAAGCAAACTTTTAAGAATAAAGCGCTTCGTCGCCGCATAAACATTGGCTGACAGAACCTTGACCCGGATCACTGCCTCACGCTGAGCAGTGATTAATCTCCCTCTCCATCGAAAGCCAGGGACGGCTCATTGGGAGCCGCGGCTGACCATTCTCAAGGAAGAGGCAATCATGCGTTCACTGAAGATCATTGTGCTGGCATCGGCATTCAACGGCCTGACCCAGCGGGCCTGGCTGGAGTTGCGTCAGGCCGGTCATTCGCCCAGCGTGGTGCTGTTTACCGACGAAGACGCGGTGTGCGAACAGATTGAACACTCCGGCGCGGATCTGGTGATCTGCCCGTTCCTCAAGGACCGGGTGCCGCAACAGCTGTGGAGCAACCTTAAGCGCCCGGTGGTGATCATCCATCCGGGGATTGTCGGTGATCGCGGCGCCAGTGCCCTGGACTGGGCGATCACCCATGAGCTGGAACGCTGGGGCGTCACCGCGCTGCAAGCCGTTGAAGAAATGGACGCCGGGCCGGTCTGGGCCACGTGCGAATTCAACCTGCCCCAGGGCCTGCGCAAATCCGAGCTGTACAACGGACGGGTCAGCGATGCGGCGATCCTGTGCATCCGCGAAGTCGTGGAAAAATTCATCGCAGGATTCGTACCGGTGCCGCTGGATGACACCCGACACCCAGTGCGGGGTCGCTTGCAGCCGAACATGAAACAAGCCGACCGAACCTTTAGCTGGCACGACTGCTCGCGCTTTATCAAACGCAGCATCGACGCTGCGGACGGTCAACCGGGGGTGCTGGCCAGCCTAGCCGGCGGTCAGTACTACCTGTATGACGCCCATCTGGATGCGCGCAGCGGGACGCCGGGGGAAATTCTCTCGGTGCATGACGACGCGGTGCTGGTGGCGACTGGTGATGCCAGCCTGTGGATTGGCTCGCTGCGCCGCAAGCCGCTGCCTGGCGAAGAAACCTTCAAGCGCCCGGCCCGGCATGTGCTCGCGCAGCAACTGCGGGAAGTGCCGACCCTCGACTGGTCGATTGCGTCCAACCCTTTCAACATCGAAGCCTATCAACCGATCAGTTATCGAGAATCCGGGCAGGTCGGCGAGCTGACCTTCGAGTTCTACAACGGCGCCATGAGCACCGAACAGTGCCAGCGGTTGGTGGAGGCGCTGCGCTGGGCCAAGGCTCGGGACACGCGGGTGTTGCTGATCAAGGGTGGCCGCGGCAGTTTTTCCAATGGCGTGCACTTGAATGTGATTCAGGCCGCCGAGGTGCCGGGGCTGGAGGCCTGGGCGAATATTCAGGCCATCGATGACGTCTGTCAGGAACTGCTCACGGCCCGGCAACTGGTGATCAGCGGCCTGACCGGCAGTGCCGGGGCCGGTGGTGTGATGCTGGGGTTGGCCGCCGACATTGTGTTCGCCCGCGCTGAAATCGTGCTCAACCCGCACTACAAAACCATGGGTTTGTACGGCTCCGAATACTGGACCTACAGCCTGCCCCGCGCCGTCGGCCAGGCCATGGCGGAAAAAATCACCGAAGAATGCCTGCCAGTGAGCGCGACCCAGGCGTTGCAAATGGGCATGGTCCAGGAAATCGGCCCGCGGTGTCCGGACGAGTTCGGTCTGTGGTTGTTGCAACGGGCCAATGGGGCGTTGAGTGATCCGGCGTATGCCGCCGTGCGTGAACGCAAATCGCGGGTTGATCACGCGCTGATCCAGCAATGCCGCGAAACCGAGCTGCAAGAGATGCAGGAAGACATGCTCCACAACCGACATCAGTTCGCCGAGAAGTGCAGCCACTTCGTCTACAAACGCAAGGTTTGTGGCACTCCGGCGCGATTGATCGAGGATTGGACACGGGTACAGGAAATCGAACTGACTGACTGATCTTCGGCGTTTACGATGCCCCTATCGCGAGCAGGCTCACGCCTACAAGGTATTCCTGCTCGCGATGAACGATGACGCGGTATCCGGCGGGCACTTACAATGCGCTCACCTCCCACACCGGCCACCCCATGGACATCGACCTCGCCCGCACCTTCCTGGAAATCGTCCGCCACGGCAGCCTCGCCGCCGCCGCGGAAAAACTCCACGTGACCCAAACCGCGATCACCGCCCGGGTGCAGAAGCTCGAAAGCCAATTGGGCAGCACGCTGTTCGTGCGCAACCGCGCCGGCGCGCGTCTGACCCCGAACGGCGAGGCCTTCGTGGTCTACGCCAATCAACTGGTGCAGACCTGGGAAGCCGCCCGTCGCGACCTGCCGCTGCCCGAAGGCTACCGCGACGTGCTGCACATCGGTGGCGAAGTCAGTTTGTGCAATCCGCTGATGCTCAGTTGGGCCGCCGAGTTGCGGGAGAAGATCCCCAGCCACGCCCTGCGCATGGACATCCGCGACGGCGAACACCTGCTGCGTCAACTGGAACTGGGCGTGCTCGACGCGGCGCTGGTCTACCAGCCCGAATACTGGCCGCGCCTGCAAGTGGAGCAGGTGCTGGAAGAAAAACTGATCCTCGTGCGTTTGGCCGGCAAACCCGATCCGTACGTATACATCGACTGGGGCCCGGACTTCCGTCGTCAACACGACGCCGCCCTGCCGGAAAAGGCCAAGGCTGCGTTGAGCTTCAACCTCGGACCGCTGGCCTTGCAGTACCTGCTGGAGCATGGCGGCAGCGGTTATTTCCGTACTCGCGTGGTCAAGAGTTACCTGGAAAGCGGTGTGCTGGAGGCCGTGGCCAAGGCTCCGGAGTTCAGTTACCCGACCTACCTGGTTTACTCCCGGGACCGCGATTCGGCGACCCTGCAACAGGCCTTCGACCTGCTGCGCGAAGTGATCAAGATCGACGATGACTGGTCCCAGCGCTGGAACCCGTTGGGCTGAGCACATCGAGAGGCCGCTTTTGCACCGGAGCATGGCGTTTGTGTCCTCAAGGTTGGACCGGCCTGCCCGGCCGGATCGGCTAATCTGCTGTGATAACAACCATCACAGGTGATTGCAGTGAGGCAAACCACCCAGGCATTCCGCTCCCGATACCGTGCCGACATTCATCGACTCTATAACCCGTGGCTGCACGGGGCTTTTGTGCTGTTGTTCGGCATCCTGGCCATCGGCGGGTTCTGGCGCACCGTGCAGCAGGTCCAGCCGCTGGAATGGCTGGCGGTGCCGCTGACGCTGTTGTTTTTCAACTTCGGCGTGTACGTGGTGCACCGTCACCTCGGGCACCACAAGAAAAGCTTCGCCCGGATGTTCTACGCCCGGCACGCCGGCGATCACCACAGCTTTTTCGCTCCCGGCCACATGACCTATGACAGCGCGCGGGACTGGCGGGTGATTCTGTTTCCGGCCTGGCTGATCGTAGTGCACACGGTGGTCATCACCCTGCCCGTCTGGTGGCTGATTTCACGGTTCAATACCAACGTCGCCGGGCTGTTCGGTGGCTGCATGGTCCTGGGTTACCTCACCTATGAAGTGTTTCACGCCTGCGAGCATTTGCCGCCGCGCAACCCCGTTACGCGGCTGCCGTGGATTCGCCAGATGCGCCACCTGCACGAGTTGCATCACCGCCGCGAGCTGATGCAGGAGCGCAACTTCAATATCGTTTTCCCACTGATGGACCACTTGTTCGGCACCCTGTACTGGGAACCGGAGCACGCCAACCCGCACCCGACGAGAACGCCCATGACCCGCATGCAGCACCACATCGACATCCCTGGCGAGCCGATTGCCGTGCTCGCCTACGCCGCCAGTGTCAGCCGCTGGCCGGAATGGCACCCGTCCTCACTGAAGATCGACGGCGCGCAAGGTCCACTGCATGCCGGCTCACGCTTCGAAGAAGAGATTCATGCCGGCGGTCGTCAGGGACACTTGCGCTGGGAGGTCACCGAATACTTGCCAGGCCGGCGCTGGTGCGCGCGGGCACAAGGCGACCATGGCCTGTCGCTGCTGCTGACGTATGAATGCTCGGGCGACACGCTCGGCACGCGATTTGTCCGCACCCTCGACTATCACTTCGAGGGCTTGGGCATGCGCATTGCCAATCAGTTATTGCTCAAGCGACGGATTGATCGCGAATCGGCCGCTTCAATGCTGGCGCTGCGCGACAGGGCAGCGCAATCCATTGCATCAGCGAGTGCCAGCGCATGAAGCTGCGGCGTCTGTTGCTGCTGCTGATCATCCTCGTCATCGCTTTTTTACTGCTGATGCCCACCAGGGTCGAGCCGGTGGCCTGGAAACCGCAGGCAGCACCATCGCTTGAGAGCGGCACCTACGCCGAGAACCAGAAGCTCAAAGGCGCGGTACGGGTCGGCCCGAACGACATCGAAGGCCCGGAGGCGCTGCTGCTGGAAGGCGACTTTCTGATCACCGGGCTGCATGACGGTCGACTGCTGCGCACCAGCCTCGACGGCAAGGAACGCCAGGTACTTGCCGACACGGGCGGACGGCCGCTGGGCTTGGCCCGTCACCCGAACGGTTTGCTGGTGATCGCCGACGGAGTCAAGGGTTTGCTCTCACTCGACGCGCAAGGACGCCTGATCCCTCTGACCAATGCAGCCAATGGCCTGGCCTTCGGTTTCACCGATGACGTGGCCATCGACGAATCCGGGCATTACGCTTATTTCAGCGACGCCACCAGTCGCTGGGGTTACGGCCACGACGGCGAGGCGATTATCGAACACGGCGGCGACGGGCGTTTGCTGCGCTATGACTTCCAGACCGGCAAGACCAGCGTATTGCTCGACAAACTGGAGTTCGCCAATGGTGTGACTCTGGGCCCGGACGACGCTTATGTACTGGTCAACGAAACCGGCGCCTACCGCATCAGTCGTTATTGGCTGACCGGCCCCAAGGCTGGCACCCATGACCTGTTTATAGACAACCTGCCGGGGCTGCCGGACAACCTCGCGTTCAATGGCAGCAACCGGGTCTGGGTCGCGCTGTACGCGCCGCGCAATGCGTTACTCGATGGCACGGCGGGATACCCGTTCGTGCGCAAGATGATCGCCCGGGCGCTGACTGTGCTGCCGAAACCGGTGGAGAAGCGCGGTTTTGTGCTGGGGCTGGATCTGGACGGCAAGGTGATAGCGAACTTGCAGGATGCCGGCAGCGGCAATTATTCGCCGATTACTACGGTGCGCGAGTATGGGCAGTGGTTGTATTTGGGGTCGTTGAAAGCGACGCACATGGCGCGACTGCCATTGGAGGCGGCGCTGAAGTGAACTAGTTGGATTTGTGCTGAATTGACTGGCGCCTTCGCGGGCAAGCCTTGCTCCTACACTGGGGATTTGTGTTGAATTGACTGACGGCTTCGCGGGCAAGCCTTGCTCCTACAGTGGGGATTTGTGTTGAATTGACTGGCGCCTTCGCGGGCAAGCCTTGCTCCTACAGTGGGGATTTGTGTTGAATTGACTGGCGCCTTCGCGGGCAAGCCTTGCTCCTACAGTGGGGATTTGTGCTGAATTGACTGGCGTCTTCGAGGGCAAGCCTTGCTCCTACAGTGGGGATTTGTGTTGAATTGACTGGCGCCTTCGCGGGCAAGCCTTGCTCCTACAGTGGGGATTTGTGTTGAATTGACTGGCGCCTTCGCGGGCAAGCCTTGCTCCTACAGTGGGGATTTGTGTTGAATCGACTGGCGCCTTCGCGGGCAAGCCTTGCTCCTACAGTGGGGATTTGTGCTGAATTGACTGGCGCCTTCGCGGGCAAGCCTTGCTCCTACAGTGGGGATTTGTGCTGAATTGACTGGCGCCTTCGCGGGCAAGCCTTGCTCCCTACAGGGGAAATGCGATCCCTTGTAGGAGCTGAGCTTGCTCGCGAAAGCGGTCTGTCAGTTGCTGGACTTGTCGAATTTTTCCGGATCTTCGTCTTCCGGCAAATCCTCATCCGGCTCATCAGGATGGGCCGTGGTGTGCGCCGGGCTATTGGGTTCAGGATGCGTCGGAACCGGGTCAAAAGCGCCCTGCTCTTCACTGGGGAATTTGGGATCGTTCATAAGGCACCTCGCAAAAAGTCAGTGATTGCAGACTCTGAACATTGGAGGTGCCAGTGGTTGACGTCGTTCCAGTCAATTCACCACCGAGCGTCGATGGTGCGACTGGCGGTCAGGATCGGGCCTGGAGTTGTTTGACGATCTTGTCCTTGACCAGCAAGCGCCGCTCCTTGAGCTTCTTTAGTGCGTCATCACTGGGCGCGTCTGATTGGGCGGTTTCAGCCTTGACCACCTCGGCATCCGCTTGCGAATACTTGTTGATCAGTGAATCCAGTAACGGATCCTTGGTGCGTTTTTGCTGGATATCTTCCTTTGAAAAACTCAGGTCCTGATAAAGGTCGTGTGGCACCGGCATGGAACACCTCCGTTTGTTGATCGGTAGCAAACGCGATCGATTGCGTTCACCAGCCATCAGAATGGCCTCGGTTACCCGGTTCTGTCGACCACCTGTCAGACCAGCGGTGCCCGTTCGTCGTCCTGATGTATTTGCAATCAAACCTTTGGTCATGCGCCGGCCTCCACTGTTTAACGATCACTCGATCGCCCAAGAACACCTGTGTGGAGAATAACCAATGGACGGATTCACCCTGCGCCACCTCGCCCTGGCCGTTGCCTTGAGCAGCAGCATGGGCGCCGCTTTTGCTGCCACTTCCAACAGCTTTGTCGATAACGCCGCGGCGGGCGGCATCGCCGAAGTCGAAACCAGCAAACTGGCCCTGGAAAAAAGCTCATCGGCGGACGTCAAAACGTTCGCCAACATGATGATCAACGACCACTCCAAGGCCAACGATGAACTGGCGGCCCTGGCGAAAAAACATGACATCAAGGTGCCGGACAGCACAACGCTGGTGAAGCAGGCGAAAGAGAAGATCCTCAACATGCGCGATGAGTCGTTCGACGCGGCCTATGCCAACAATCAGGTGAAGGCACACGAAGAAACCATCGCGTTGTTCAAGAAAGAAGCCGACACCGTGACCGACGATAAAACCCCGGGCGGCACCGAACTCAAAGGCTTTGCCCAGCAAATGCTGCCGGCGCTGGAAAAGCACCTGGACGCGGCAAAAGCCCTGCAAGCCAAACATCCAAGCAAATAACCGCCGTAAAAATCAGGCCGCATCCCGTGGATGCGGCCTGTTCATGTCTGAAACGATTAACCGCCGTCAGTATCGATATCGGCATCCGTTTCCTCACCCGGCTTCGCACGATCTGGCTGCGGTTCGAAGCCCGGACTGAATTCATTATCGTTGTCCGTATTTTTGCTCTTCTGATCCACTGCAGGATCGGCACTTTGTGCCTGATCGCCCTCGCCTTGTTGCTGCGTGGGTGCGGGTTGCCCAGGGACTTGTGGGTCGATCGCCGGGTCATTACGATTGATCGGTTGCCCGGGTTGATTCTGTTGCTGCGTCGATTGCTCGTTCATAGCCACCTCATTCATCGAAGCCAGCCCGACGTAAACCCGCCGGGCCTTGAAGATTCGAAGCCTGCGGGTGGGCAATCGTTCAAAAGATCGCTGCAAACGGCCACGCCGACTAGAGTTACCGGGAAGTTCTTTGCGCCAAATCAAAAATATCCGCGTCGGAACGAACAACTATTTCAAACGGCAAATGTCACTGACAGCGCGCCGATCATTTTTTCTGAAATCGGCCCCCATTTCGCTACGGAGCAACAGGCACATGGCAGCACTGCAGAACAGCACACTCGATGCGATGAAGAACAAACAAAACCAACTGCTGGGCGAATGGATCAATGGCCTGGAAGCCAGCGGCGCCACCCGCAACCTGAAAGACCACGATGTGCGGCAGCAGACTGGCGAGTTCCTGCAACTGGTGGTCAGCGGTCTGGAGAATGACAACGGCAACAACATCAACGCACCGGGCTGGGAAAGCACCCGCCAGTTTCTTGAAAAACTCTCCCACAGCCGCGCCATGCTGGGTCAGGATTCGCAGCAGACCGCCAGCTTCATCTTCGCCCTTAAAGGCCCGCTGTTCGCCTTGCTCCAGGCGCATTACCACGACCAACCGGCGCTGCTCGCCGAACAGCTCTGGGAAATCTCCGAACTGCTCGACGCCCTCGGCCTGCACACCATCCGTACCTTCCAGAAATCCCGCGAAGCGGTGATCAAGCGTCAACAGGAAGAGCTGCTGGAACTGTCGACACCAGTGGTCAAGCTGTGGGACGGCGTTCTGGCGCTGCCGATGATCGGTACGCTGGACTCGCAACGCACCCAAGTGGTGATGGAATCGCTGCTGCAACGCATCGTCGACACCGGTTCGGAAATTGCCATTATCGACATCACTGGCGTGCCCACCGTTGACACCCTCGTCGCCCAGCACCTGCTGAAAACCGTCACGGCCATCCGCCTGATGGGCGCCGATTGCATCATCAGCGGCGTGCGCCCGCAGATCGCACAAACCATCGTCCACCTCGGGCTTGACCTGCAAGGCGTGGTGACCAAGGCCAATCTGGCCGACGCGCTGAAACTCGCGCTGACACGCCTGGGCATCAGCCTCGGCAAAGCGGTCTGAGCCGATGGAACGTATCCCGATTCTGCAAATGGGCGACTTTCTGCTGGTGACCATTCAGGTCGACATGCATGATCAGCTCGCCCTGACCCTTCAGGATGATTTGTCCGAGCGCATCAGCAAAACCTCGGCGCGCGGGGTCTTGATCGACATCTCGGCGCTGGACATGGTCGACTCGTTCATCGGCCGGATGATCGGCACGATTTCCGGTCTGTCGAAAATCATGGATGCCGAAACCATGCTGGTCGGCATGCAACCGGCCGTGGCGATCACGCTGGTCGAGCTGGGCCTGACGTTGCCGGGCGTCAGCACGGCATTGAACGTCGAGCGCGGCATGAAACTGCTGCAGGAACGAGTACGCCAGCAATGAGCGTGCGCAGCAGCGGTACTCAAGCGATCAACATCGAACAGGACGTGGTGCTGGCGCGTCAGACCGCGCGCAAACTGTGTACCGAGTGCGGCATGCGTCTGATCGATCTGACCAAACTGGTGACCGCCGTCAGCGAGCTGGCGCGCAACACCATGGTTTACGGCGGTGGCGGTGACATGGACTGGCAGATCCTCGATGAAAACGGCCGGGTCGGGCTGCGCCTGACCTTCCGTGATGAAGGCCCCGGCATACCTGACATCAAACTGGCGATGACCGACGGTTGGACCTCCGGCAGTGGTATGGGCCTTGGCCTGACCGGCGCGAAACGGCTGGTCGACGAGTTCGAACTGGAAACCGAACCCGGCAAAGGCACTCGCATAACGATTACCCGATGGACATGAATATCAGCGGGTCATTGACCCAAGTACTGCTGATCGAAGACAGCAGCCAGATCGGCTATGCCCGACGCACCGCGCAACGCCTCGCCGAACAACATGGTTTTGGTGAAAGTGACGCCGGCCGCGTGGCATTGGTGGCCACGGAACTGGCGAGCAACGTGCTCAAGCATGCTGGCCGTGGCGAACTGCACCTGCGCCTGTTGCCGCGTCAGGGTGATGCCGGCATCGAGTTGCTGGCGGTCGATCGTGCGCAAGGTTTTGACCTTGATGCGTGCCTGACCGACGGTTTTTCCACCGGCGGCACGCAGGGCATCGGCCTCGGCGCCGTGGCACGCCAGGCCAACATCTTTGATGTGTATGCCGACCACCGCGGCGCCGTGCTGCTCGCCCGTCTGTATCCGCGCAACGACCGTCAGCCGGACCTGCCCTACGGCGTCAGTCAGCATTCACTGCACAACGATCCGGCCTGCGGTGACGTCTGGCATCTGGCCTACCATCGCGGCGACATCTGCGCGCTGATCATCGACGGGCTCGGACACGGTGAAGAAGCCGAGCGCGCTGCCCGGGCCGGCGAGCGCGCCTTTGCCGAGGCGCCGTTCAGCGCACCGGTGACACTGATGGAAGACATGCACCGCGATATGATCGGCAGTCGGGGCGGCGCCGTGGCGTTTGCGCAGTTTCACGTCGATCGCGCCAGCCTGACGTTTGCCGGTGTCGGCAACATCGGCGCCAGCCTGATCGCTGCCGACAAGTCCCGTGGTCTGGCCTCACATCCAGGGATCGTTGGCGGTCAATACCGAAAAGCCCAGCCCTTTGACTATGCTCACGTGAACGGACATCTATTGATCATGTACAGCGACGGCTTGCAGTCCCGTTGGAACCTTCAAGACTACCCCGGCCTGGTGCACCGCCATCCCGCCGTGATAGCCAGCGTCCTGCACCGCGATTTCTCGCGCGGACGCGACGATGTAACGGTGCTGGTCGTTGCCCTGGAGGCCGCCCATGGCTGAGTCGCCCATCTTGAGCAATGCCGAACAGGCTGCGCTCATCGCGCAGTTGCAGAGCGAATCCGCCGCCCTGCGCGAAGAACTCGACGAGACCAATCAGGGCGTGCTGGCCTTGTACGCCGAACTCGACACCCAGGCAGAGGAATTGCGCCAGGCTTCCGATTTGAAAAGCCGCTTCCTCTCCTACATGAGCCATGAGTTCCGCACGCCGCTGGGGTCGATCCTGAGCATCAACAGCCTGCTTGCCGATGAACTCGACGGCCCGCTCAGCCCCGAGCAGCACAAGCAGGTGGCATTCGTCAGCACTGCCGCTCGCGAGCTGAGCGACATGGTCGATGACTTGCTCGATCTGGCGAAAATCGAGGCCGGACGCATCAGCATTTCCCCGGCATGGTTCGACATGTTCGACCTGTTCTCCGCCCTGCGCGGGATGTTCCGGCCGATCGTCGATGCGACGGCGGTCGATCTGATCTTCGAAGAACCGAACGGCCTGCCGCGCCTGTACACCGATGACAAAAAACTCGCACAGATCCTGCGCAACTTCATTTCCAACTCGCTGAAGTTCACCACCCGTGGCGAAGTGCGGGTTTCGGCGCGACTGGAAGGCGCCGACAAAGTGCGCTTTGCCGTCAGCGACACCGGAATCGGTATCGCTCCCGAGCTACATGGCGCATTGTTCGAAGACTTTTCCCAGGTCGACTCACCCTTGCAGAAACGCCTGCGTGGCACCGGCCTGGGTCTGTCGCTGTGTAAGCGTTTCGCAGCCCTGTTGGGCGGTGAGGTCGGGGTGGAAAGCGCGCCGGGGGTCGGTTCGACCTTTTTCGTGATCATTCCGCTGGCGATCGCTCTGGAGAACGTCGATGAAACGTGACATCCGCCTGTTGATCGTCGATGACAACGTCGCCACTCGCTACGCCCTGCGCCGGCGGCTGGAGCGTCACGGCTATGAAGTGCTGGAGGCTGGCACCGGCACTGAAGGGCTGGCGCTGATCGAAAGTGAGCCGCTGGATGCGCTTATCCTCGACGTCAACCTGCCGGACATGAGCGGGTTCGACATCGTGCGTATTCTGCGCGCCGACACGCGCACGGCGTTGCTGCCGGTGATCCATGTGTCTGCCGCGTCGATCCAGACCGGCGACATCATCACTGGCCTGGACGCGGGCGCCGATGCCTATCTGATTCATCCGGTTGATCCGGACGTGCTGCTGGCGACACTGCGCACGTTGTTGCGCGTACGCGACACGGAAAACGCGTTGCGCGAGAGCGAGGCGCGCTTTCGCGAGATTTTCGTCAACGTTTCGGCACCTATCGCGGTGCTCGATGCGAATCTGAAGGTGCATGAGTGCAACCACGCTTTTGCCCAGCTGATTCTTGATAATCGCAACCCGCAAACCCTGAATGAATGCTTTGCCGACGATCAAAGCGCAATCCTCAATGAGCTGCGCCTGCGACTGGTCGACGGCGAGCGCTGGAAAGGCACGCTGAACATGCGTGTCCAAGGGGAGATTCGCGAAACCGAGTGGCAGATTTCACCGTATCGCACGCCAGAGCTGAGCCTGGTGTTCGTCGAGGACGTTACCGAACACCGTCACCGCGAACGCTCGCACCTGGCGCGGCTGGACGACACCACCACGCAACTGGCCAAGGAAGTCGCCGAGCGCGTGCGGGCCGAGGCGCAGCTGCTGCAAGTGCAGAAAATGGATGCGCTGGGCAAACTCACCGGCGGCATCGCTCACGACTTCAACAATCTGCTGACGGGCATCATCACCAGCCTGGAGTTGATCCAGAAACGGATCGCCGACGCGCGTCTGGATAAAGTGCAGTTTTACACCGAAGCCGCGCTGAACTCGGCCATGAGTGCCGCGTCGCTTACCCACCGGCTGTTGGCCTTTGCCCGTCAGCAACCGCTGGACACGCGGCCGGTGGACATTAACGAGCAGGTGCGTTCGCTGGAGGAATTGCTGGTACGAACCATCGGTGAGCGGATCAACCTCAAGCTTGAGTTGACCAACAAACCGGCGATCGCTCTGGTTGACCCGGTGCAACTGGAAAGCGCGGTGCTGAACCTGGTGATCAACGCCCGTGATGCCTTGCCCACGGGTGGCAACATCTGGGTCAACACCTACGCCGCTTACTCGCACGGAGATCCGAACCTGGCCGATGGTGCGTATGTCGCATTGTCGGTGCGCGATGACGGTACCGGGATCGAGCACAACGTGATCGATAAGGTGTTCGATCCGTTTTTCACCACCAAACCCCTGGGTCAGGGCACCGGATTGGGGCTGTCGACAATCTATGGTTTCGCCCGGCAATCGGGTGGCGATGCACACATTCGCAGCGTGGCTCGGCGCGGCACGGAAGTGACGATCATGTTGCCGGCCACCAGCGATCCGACGGGGGCGGATGTCCCTGCACCCGTCGTCAATCCCCAAGGCACCGGCGAACACGTGCTGATTGTCGAGGACATGCCGTCGGTGCGGATGTTTGTCACGGAAGTGCTGGAGGACGCTGGCTACCACTGTACCCAGGCGGCGGATATCGAAACGGCGCTGGAGCGATTGCAGAATGATCCGTCGATCAACCTGCTGCTGACCGATGTGGGTTTGCCGCGCATGAGCGGGCGTGAGTTGGCGGACGTTGCGCGGGGTTGGCGTGAGGCTCTGCCGATTCTGTTCATGACCGGCTATGCGGAAACGGCGATCAATCGTCAGGTATTTCTCGGCAGCGGCATGGACATGCTGGTCAAGCCGTTTCAAATCAGCGAACTGCTCGACAAGGTCCGCCGTACCCTCGACGGTAGTTAGAAGCAAAAAGATCGCAGCCTGCGGCAGCTCCTACGGTTCGGTTTCAACGCAAATCACTGTAGGAGCTGAGCTTGCTCGCGAAGGCGTCGTGTCAGTCCACGCAAATATCGACTGATACAGCGCTTCGCGAGCAAACTCAGCGCCTGCATGAGTCTTGTGTACGCCGCAAAACCTGTCGGAGTTAGCCTGCTGGCGCTGAGGCCAGCTCGGCCATCAACCCTATCGGCTCAATGCACGAGCCAAAAACGGCGCCGTGCGGCTTTTCTTGTTTTTGGCGACGGTCTGCGGTGTGCCGGCCACCACGATCTTGCCGCCCTGATCCCCCGCTCCCGGCCCGATGTCGATCACCCAGTCACTCTGGGCGACCACGCGCATTTCATGCTCGACCACGATCACCGTGTGTCCTGCCTTCACCAGCGTATCGAGTTGTTCCAGCAATCGATCAACGTCCCGTGGGTGCAAACCGGTAGTCGGTTCGTCGAGCACGTACAGGGTCGCGCCGCGCTGGCTGCGTTGCAGCTCGGTGGCCAGTTTGATCCGCTGGGCTTCGCCGCCGGACAATTCGGTCGCCGGCTGACCAAGTCGCAGATAACCGAGACCGATATCCCGCAGCACTTCCAGCGAACGGCGAATGCCCGGTTGCTCGGCAAACACCATCACCGCCTCATCCACCGTCAGCTGCAACACCTGGGCGATACTCAGCCCTTGCCAGGTGATTGCCAGGGTCTGCGGGTTGTAGCGGGCACCGTGGCAGGTTGGGCATGGTGCATAGACGCTGGGCATAAACAGCAACTCGACACTGACGAACCCTTCGCCTTCGCACGTCGGGCAACGACCCTTGGCGACGTTGAAGGAAAACTGCCCGGCGTCATAGCCCTCAGCCTGCGCCTCAGGCGTGGCGGCGAACAGTTTGCGCACGTTGTCGAACAGTCCGGTGTAGGTCGCCAGGTTCGAGCGCGGCGTGCGGCCAATCGGTTTCTGGTCGACTTGCACCAGACGCTTGATCGACTCCAGCCCCGCCGTGACCTGACCACCGCTGACTTGTGGGGCGTCGTCCTCGAGACTCAGTTCTTCTGGCTCGCTGGCGGCTCGTCCCAGATGCGCGCCCACCAGTTCGAGCAGCGCCTGGCTAACCAGGCTCGACTTGCCGGAACCCGAGACGCCAGTCACTGAAGTGAAGCAACCCAAGGGGAACTCGACACTGAGGTTGTTCAGGTTATTGCGGGTGATGCCTTCCAGTCGCAGCCAGTCCTTAGCCTTGCGAACAGCGCGCGGTGCCGTGACCTGTTCGGCGAACAGGTAAGCGCGGGTCTGGGAATCGCTGACGTGTTCCAGCCCTGAAGGATGCCCGCTGTAGAGGATGCGCCCGCCATGCTCGCCCGCCGCCGGCCCGACGTCGATCAGCCAGTCGGCGCGGCGCATGGTTTCCAGGTCATGTTCGACCACAAACAGCGTGTTGCCCGCTGCTTTCAAGCGTTGCAGGGCTTCGAACAGCGCTTCGCCATCCGCCGGGTGCAGGCCGGCGGACGGCTCATCAAGGACGTAGATCACGCCGAACAGTTGCGAACCCAACTGCGTCGCCAGGCGCAAACGTTGCAGTTCGCCGGACGACAGGGTGGGCGTGCTGCGTTCCAGCGCCAGGTAACCGAGGCCCAGATCGGTCAGGGTGCTAACCCGCTCCAGCAAGTCCTGGGCAATGCGCTGCGCCGCCAGGCGTTTCTCCACCGACAGGTTTGGCGTGTGGCGCACGTCCGGGGCGTTGGCGTGGCCACTGGCGCCGTGGGCGACTCGCTGCTCACGGGCCTCGCGGGTCTGGCTGTGAGTCAACACTTCGCCCGGCTCATCGGCCTGTTCCAGATAAGTCTGCGCTGCCACCGGCTTCAGCACCTCGGCCACTTGCAGCAACGGCATTTGCGACAGCTCGCCGATGTCGTACCCGGCAAAGGTCACCGACAACGCTTCACGCTTGAGCCGTTTGCCGTCGCACAACGGGCACGGGCTGCCGAGCATGAATTGCGAAACGCGCTTCTTCATCAACGCGCTTTGGGAATGGCTGAAGGTGTGCAGGATGTAGCGCCGGGCGCCAGTGAAGGTGCCTTGGTAACTCGGTTCCATTTTGCGCTGGAGGGCGACTTTGGTTTCTTCCGGAGTCAGCCCGGCGTACACCGGCACGGTGGGGGCTTCTTCGGTGAAGAGAATCCAGTCGCGCTGTTTTTTCGGCAGTTTGCGCCAGGGAATGTCGACGTCGATGCCCATCGTTACCAGAATGTCCCGAAGGTTCTGCCCCTGCCAAGCCAGCGGCCAAGAGGCAATCGCCCGCTGGCGGATGGTCAGGCTCGGGTCCGGGACCATCAGCGCTTCGGTCACTTCATAAACCCGGCCCAGGCCGTGGCACTCGGGGCAGGCGCCTTGGGGCGTGTTTGGCGAAAAGTCCTCGGCGTAGAGCATCGGCTGCCCCGGCGAATAACTGCCAGCGCGGGAATAGAGCATGCGGATCAAGCTCGACAACGTCGTCACACTGCCCACCGAAGACCGAGTGCTCGGCGTGCCCCGCTGTTGTTGCAGGGCCACGGCCGGCGGCAAGCCTTCGATGGAATCGACGTCCGGCACCCCGACTTGATCGATCAGGCGTCGGGCATAAGGCGCCACGGATTCGAAATAGCGTCGTTGCGCTTCGGCGTACAGGGTCGAAAACGCCAGGGACGATTTGCCCGAACCGGAGACGCCGGTGAACACCACCAAGGCATCGCGGGGAATGTCGACATCGACGTTCTTGAGGTTGTGCTCGCGGGCACCACGCACCCGAACCATGCTGGTGGGAAGGGTTGAAGTGCGCTTTGAAGTCATGAAGTCGCCTTAATTAAACAACTGAATAAACACCGATCCATGTGGGAGCGGGGTCAACCATTCAGGACCGTGCGCACCATCCGGGTCAGCGCTTGCGGCCCATACGGTTTGCTGAGCAGATGCGTATCAGGGCTCAGTTGGTGATTGCGCGAGATGATGTCCCTTGTGTGGCCAGAGGTAAACAACACCGCCACCGCCGGGTCCTGCACTTTGGCCCAGGCCGCCAGGTCCGAGCTTTTGATCAGGCCGGGCATGACCACGTCGGTGAAGATCAGGTCCACCGCCACGCCTTCCAACAACATCTGCATAGCCGTGTCGCCGTTGCTGGCGGTCAGCACCTGATAGCCTTCTTCGCGTAGCAACTCCACCGCAGAAATACGCACGGCTTCGTTGTCCTCGACCACCAGAATCGTTTCATGCCCGCCCCGTTGCTGTGGCACGTGCAGCGGCGTTTCATCGGG
Source organism: Pseudomonas sp. TH15 (assembly GCF_016651105.1). GTDB lineage: Bacteria > Pseudomonadota > Gammaproteobacteria > Pseudomonadales > Pseudomonadaceae > Aquipseudomonas. Next base: position 3,916,362 of record NZ_JAEKEL010000001.1, on the reverse strand, counting down.
CAACGGTCGCAGGCTGCGCGGAAAATACAGCTGCACCCGAGTGCCCTCGCCAACCACGCTGTAAATTTCGATATGCCCGCCGCTCTGTTTGACGAAACCGAACACCATGCTCAACCCCAGGCCGGTGCCGTGGCCGTCAGCCTTGGTGGTGAAAAATGGCTCGAATGCCTGGGCCAGCACCTGAGGCGGCATGCCAGCACCGCTATCACTGACCGCAACCCGGACAAACTCGCCGGGAACAAGACCTTTACCCACACAGAATTCGGGGTCGAGTCGCACGTTGGATGCGCTGAGGCTGATCGTGCCCTCGCCGTTCATGGCATCGCGGGCATTGATCGCCAGGTTGAGGATGGCGTTTTCCAGTTGGTTGCGGTCGACATGGACGCGCCAGGCGTCGTCGACCACCTGCATATTGATCTGGATGGTTTCCCCCAACGCCCGTTGCAACAACTCCCCCAGCCCTTCAAAAATCTGCCGTGGGTCGCACACGGCCGGCGACAATGGCTGGCGCCGGGCGAACGCGAGCAGTTGCGAAGACAGCTTGGCCCCGCGCTCGACCGCCGCAATCGAGGCACTGACCCGGCGCTGTACGTTGAGGTTGTCCGGTTCATGGCGGGCCAGCAAATGCAGGTTGCCGGCAATCACTTGCAGCAGGTTATTGAAGTCATGGGCAACGCCGCCGGTGAGGCCGCCAATCGCTTCCAGCTTCTGCGATTGGCGCAATTGCTCCTCGGCCGCCAGCCGCGCACCGACTTCGTCGGCCACCCGCTGCTCCAGATTGCGGGTGAACTTGAGCAAGGATTCTTCAGCAGTCTTGCGTTCGTGGATGTCGATCAACACCCCGGGAAAGCGGAACGGTTTGCCCTGCTCATTGAACTCGCAGCAGCCGCTGGCCAGCACCCACAGGTAACTGCCGTCCGGGCGCAGCACTCGATATTCGGCGTTGTACGGTTCGCCGGTCTGCACCGAGTGGCCGACCCGTTCATTCACCCACGCCAAGTCATCGGGATGAATCTGCGACTCGGTGTAGGCCTGCGGCAGATTGCCCAGATCCTGCCCCGGCGGATAGTGGAATGTCCGGGCAAAACGCTCATCGCCGGACAGCACATTGTTCTTCACATCCCAGACAAACGAGCCGAGCAAGGCGCCGGCATTCAGCGCCAGACGCACCCGTTCGTTATCGGCGCGATAGGCATTTTCGGCCTCTTGGCGCAGGCGTTCGGAGCGCATGAATTCAGTGGTTTCGACGACAATCGCCATCACCCCGGACGGTATTCCTTCATCGTTGGCCACCGGGCTGTAATAAAGATCCATCCAAACGTCTTCGGGAACGCCATCGCGCAGCAGTATCAGCGCCTTGTTGCGATACGACAAAGTACCGCCTGCCAGGCAGGTATCGACCACGTTGCGGTTAAAATCCGCAACCTCGGGCCAGCCCAGTTCGACCGGTGAGCCCAGCAGAAATGGGTGCCGGCCACCGGCAAACTTTGAATAGCTGTCGTTGTAGATCATGTAGCCGGCCCGGCCCCAGAGCATCACCATCGGCAACGGCGAGGCCAGCATCAGTTGCACTGTGCTGCACAGGCTCGCCGGCCACATGGCCAACGGACCCAACTCGGTGAGGCTCCAGTCGAACGCTCGAATGCGTTCGGCCATCTCGCCTTTCCAGCCGTCACAACCGTGGCTATCGGATAAAAACTGCATCGACTGACTCGGTGTCCTGTGCTGATTGCCCGATGAATCGCGACGCCAAAACGACGCGACGCCCGTCTGTTTCGAGCGTCTGTCGTCGTATTGGTTTCATATGAAGTAAGCCGATTTTAATCCCTGACCGGAGCTCAGACGCCGATCAGATGCTTGAGCGGATGGTAGCCAGTTTTCATCTTGGCGGCGACGTCGAGAATGGCTTTTTCGATGCCATTGAGGTGCATGCAAGTCAATTCGATCGCGGCGCTCTGATTTCCCGCTTCGATGTACTCGATCAGTCGCAGGTGTTCGTCATCGCGGCAAGCTTCGTGGCTGTCGTCATCCAGCGCCGCAACGTACAGCGACGCGCGGGAAATCAGCTTCTGGAACCAGTCCAGCAGCACCGGATTGTTGAGGCTGCGTGCCAGTTTGATGTGGAACTCGCCGAGCAGATGAATCAGCCGTTCGTGGTCACCGGCGGCGTGGGCTTCATCTTCCAGCAGCAGGTGCTCGCGCAAGTCCTGCATCGCCGCTGTGTCCTTGCGCCGGCACAGTTCGGTGACGATGCCGATCTCGATCAGACGGCGGGTTTCGAACAGCGAACGGATTTCTTCATTGCTCGGCAGCGACACCGACGCACCTTTATTGGGCTCGGTAGTGACCAGTCCGTCGGCCTCCAATTGCTTCAGCGCGGCGCGAACCGATGTGCGGCTGACATTAAATAACTCGGCCAGCGAGGCCTCGCCCAGCTTCATCCCCGGACGCAGCGAACGCTTGCTGATCGCCTCGTAAACCCCTTGGTAGACGCGGTCGACCGTGGTTTCCAGTTTCTTCTCGGTCATTGAAAAACTCCTTTAGGTGCTGGCAACGCTGCCCTGGCGAATGAACAGCCGGAAAAAGGGGTTGCACACGCAGATTAATCCGGGTATTTCTAAATTGCATTCAGATATTGCATACAATAAATAGAGGATTGCACCATTATGGGTCAACCAATAGCAATTGAAGTGCGCAACGTCTCCAAACGGTACTCTGACGATCCTGGCCTCGCGCCGGCCCTCGACAATGTTTCGGTAAACATCGCCGACAACGAGTTCTTCACCCTGCTCGGCCCTTCCGGCTGCGGCAAAACCACTCTGCTACGCACCATCGCCGGCTTCGAACACGTCAGTGAAGGCGAGATTCGTCTGGCCGGCGAGCCGGTCAATGACCTGCCGCCGTTCAAACGCCGGGTCAACACGGTATTCCAGAGTTACGCGCTGTTTCCGCACATGAGTGTGGCGCAGAATATCGCCTTCGGGCTTGAGATGCAGGGTCTTGATCGCAAGTTGATCCCGGATCGGCTCAACGAGATGCTCGCGCTGGTGCAAATGGAGCATCTGGCCAATCGCAAACCTTCGGAGTTGTCCGGTGGCCAACAGCAACGCGTGGCGCTGGCCCGGGCCTTGGCGCCGAAACCGAAAGTGCTGTTGCTGGATGAGCCGCTATCGGCGCTCGACCTCAAGCTGCGCAAGGAAATGCAGGTCGAACTCAAGCGCGTACAGAAAGAAGCCGGCATCACCTTCATCTTTGTCACCCACGATCAGGAAGAAGCGCTGACGCTGTCCGATCGCATCGCCGTGATGTCGGCCGGCAAGATCTTGCAGATTGGCACCCCGACCGATATCTACGAGCATCCAAAACACCGCTTTGTCGCGCAGTTTATCGGCGATATCAACTTCCTTCCCGGCCACCTGAAACACGGCGAGCACAACGAAAAGCTCTTCGTGCCCAACGGCATGCCAGTGGAGATTGCCTGCCAGCCGCAGGGTTTCGACGGCAGCAGCGTGCAACTGGCGTTTCGGCCCGAGCGTTCGCAACTGGTCGACGCCAGCCAGCCACATCACCTGCGTGGCGTCATCGAAGCGGTGCTCTATGTCGGCACCGCAACGCTGTACCAGTGCCGCTTGAACAATGACATCAAAGTGCTGCTGCGCGAAAACAACGAAGGCCTGAACCGTGGCCGCGCGGTCGGTGAACGCGTCGCCGTGCATCTGCCGCCGCACGCCTGCCTGTTGATGGAGGCCTGAGATGAGCGTCAGCAGCACTTCCCCGCTCTCAACCGGGCGCTGTTGCTCAGCCCGGTGGTGTTGACCTTGCTCGCCCTGATCGCCATTCCGCTGGGGATCATGGGTTACATCAGCCTGTTGCCGCGCAACACCTACGGTGGCGTCGACTGGCAGGCGCAATGGCAACTGCAAAGCTACGTGCAACTGTTTTTCCAGGAAGGTTTTGATGGCGAACTCGAACTGAACTGGGTCTACGCGCAAGCGCTGTTGCGTTCGGTGCTGCAGGCCGGTGGCACGACCGTACTGTGCTTTCTGTTCGGTTTTCCGGTGGCGTTATGGATGTCGAGCCTGACCCCGCGTCGACGCAATCTGATGGTGTTGCTCATCACCATTCCGTTCTGGACCAACCTGCTGATCCGCAACTACGCGTGGCTGATCATCCTGCGCGAACACGGTTGGGTCGCACAGAGTCTTAACGCGCTGTTGCCGAGTGCCGGCGGCATCACCCTGCTCTACAACGATTTCGCGGTGAGCGTCGGCCTGGTCTACAGCTTTCTGCCGTTCATGATCCTGCCGATCTACTCGACCCTGGAAAAACTCGACTGGCGTCTGGTCGAAGCCGCCTACGACCTCGGCGCCAACCGCTGGCACGCCTTGCGGCGGATCATCCTGCCGCTGTCGATGCCGGGCGTGATTGCCGGTGCGCTGCTGGTGTTCGTGCCGAGTCTGGGCGCCTTCATCACCCCGGCGATTCTCGGCGGAGGCAAGACGCTGATGATCGGCAATCTGATCCAGCAGCAGTTCGGCACCGCGCGCAACTGGCCGCTGGGCAGTTCGCTGTCGTTCCTGTTGCTGGCGATTCTGCTGGTGTCGCTGGTGCTCTACGCGCTGTACAGCCGCCATATGTCGAAGACCCTAAATCGGGGAGCCAAAGCATGATTTCTCTGCACCTGAAAAAACTTCCGGCAACCCGTGAAATCAGCCTGCTGATTCTGGCTTATCTGTATCTGCCGATCTTTGTGTTGATCGCCTACAGCTTCAACGCCAACCGCTCGGCGACGGTGTGGACCGAGTTCTCCTTTGCCTGGTACGGACGGATTCTGGCCAACCCGTCGATTCAGACCGCGGCGCTGAATTCGATCATCGTCGCAACCATCGCCACGGTGTGCGCCACGGCGATTGCGCTGCTGGCGGCGCTGGCGACCTATCGACCTTTCTACGGACAGAAAATGGTCGAGGGCGGGATCAATCTGCCGCTGATCCTGCCGGAGATCGTCACCGCGGTGGCCACCCTGCTGCTGTTCATGGCGTTGGGCATCAAGCTCGGGTTGCTGACAGTGATCGTTGCGCACATTGGCTTCTGTATTCCCTTCGCTTATCTACCGATTCGGGCGCGGCTCAACGATCTGGACAAGAGCCTGCTGGAAGCGGCGAACGATCTGTACGCCGATCCGTGGCAGGTGTTTCGTCGCGTGACCTTGCCACTGCTGTGGCCCGCGGTGTTGTCCGGTGCGGTGCTGGCGTTCGTGGTCAGCCTCGACGATTTCATCATGACTTTCTTCGTCGCCGGCCCCGGTTCGACGACGTTGCCGGTGTACATCTTCTCGGCGATCAAGGCCGGCGTGACGCCGGAGATCAACGCGATTTCGACACTGATGCTGGTGATTTCCATCGTGCTGGTGGTCCTGGCCTTCTGGCTGGGTCAACGCGGTAAACAACAATAAATCTGGAGCGCTCTCATGAAGATGAAAAGCATGCGTTTGGCTGTATCCGGTCTGGCCCTGAGTTGTTTCACCGCGTTTGGCGCTCATGCCGCCGAACCGAAAGAGCTGTTTTTCTACAACTGGACCGACTATTACCCGGTCGATCTGCTGGCCAAGTTCGAAAAGGAAACCGGCATCAAGGTGACCATGGATGGTTACGACAGCAACGAAACCCTGCTCGCCAAATTGCAGGCCGGCGGCGCCGCGTATGACGTGATCGTACCGTCGCAATCCATCATGCAGACGCTGATCAAACAGGATCTGCTGATGGAAATCGACACGCCGACCCTGAGCAACTTTCAGTACGTCAAAGGGCCGTTCCGCGATCCGGGCTTCGACCCCGGCCGCAAGTTCTCGGCGCCGTATTTGTGGGGCACCACCGGGTTTTCCTATGACAGTGCGCGGGTGCCGGGCGGCAAGCTGGATGATTCATGGAAAGAGTTCTTCGAACCGCGCAAAGAGCTGCAAGGCCAGCTCGCCGCGCTGGATACGTCGAGCAGCGTGATCAATGCCGCCAGCCATTACCTGAACGTCGACGAATGCAGCGAAAACCCGCAGGACGCCAAGCGCATCCTTGAATTGCTGCAAAAACAGAAGCCGTTCTTGAAGATGTACAGCTCCGACAACACTGTCGACCGCATGGCTTCCGGCGAGGTGATCATGATGCAGAACTGGAACGGTTCTACCGCGCGGGCCACCTTGCAGAAAAGCACGATCAAGTACGTGTATCCGCGTGAAGGCGTGGCGATGTTCCAGGACAACTTTGCCGTGCCGAAAAGCGCACCGCATCCGGGCAACGCGAAGATCTTCATCGACTGGATGATGAAACCGGAAAACGCGGCAGCCGTGTCCAACGCCATTGCCTACGCCAACGGCATTCAGAGCGATCAGTTGCTTGACCCGAAATGGAAGGTCATGGACGCGATCAACATGCCCGAGGAATACGCCTCGCGCCTGCGCCCCGAGAAGGAATGCAGCAACAAGGCGCGCGAGCTGCAGGATCGGATCTGGTCGAAGCTCAAGGGTTGAGTGCCTGATTTGAAACCGAGATGCGGCCTTCGCGAGCAAGCTTTGCTCCTACAAAGGTTATGTGTGATCAAACCATTCCTTGTAGGAGCCGAGCTTGCTCGCGAAGAGGCCCGCCCGGCCAACACATAATTTGAAGACCTGAATGAGGTTTGTATGACCCAGCCACACTGGCTCCGCAACGTGCGCCCCTACGGCGCCCCCGCCGAAGACCTGCTGATCGAAAACGGCCGGTTCACTCAACGCCGCCCGGCCAACAATGCACCGCTGGGCGCCACCGACATCGACGGCCACAACCAACTCCTCACCCCTGCCCTGGTCGAAAGCCACGTCCACCTCGACAAAACCCTCTACGGCCAACCCTGGCGTCCGAACAGCGCCGGCCCGACGCTCAAGGACTACATCAGCAACGAACGCCGCATTCTGCGCGAAGTAAAAGCCCCCATAGCCGAACGCGCCGGCGCGCTGCTGGAAAACTGCATCGCGCGCGGCTCACTGACGATGCGTTGCCACGTCGACATCGATCCGGAATTCGGCCTGCGTCACGTCGAAGCCATGCAGCAATTGCGTGAGCGCTACAAAGACCTGATTGATCTGCAACTGGTGGTGTTTCCGCAAACCGGTTTGATCAGCCGCCCCGGCACCGCCGAATTGATGCGCGAAGCCATGGCGCTGGGCGTAGAGAACGTCGGCGGGCTCGACCCGTGCGGCATCGATAACGACCCGATTGCACAACTGGATTTCGTCTTCAAACTGGCGGCTGAGTTTGGTCGTGGCGTGGATATTCACCTGCACGACAAGGGTGAACTGGGCCTGTGGCAGATCGCGCTGATTGCCGATTACACCGAGCGTTTCAGCCTGCAAAACCGCGTGATGATCAGCCACGCCTATTGCCTGGGCATGTTGCCGTGGAGTCAGGTAAAACCGGTCGCCGAACGTTTGGCGGCGCTGGGGATTTCGCTGATGAGTTCGGCGCCGGCCGACACCGCCGTGCCACCGTTTCTGCAGTTGCGTGGAGCTGGGGTGAATGTCTGCCTGGGTTCCGACGGCATTCGTGATGCGTGGTCGCCGATGGGCAATGGCGACATGCTCGAACGCGCGATGTTGCTGGCGTTTCGATTCGATCTGGGCAAGGACGATGAGCTGGCGGCAGCATTTGAGGCCGCCACGGCCAATGGGGCGCGGGCCTTGGGGATTGAGGGTTACGGGTTGGCGATTGGCCGGCCGGCGGACTTTTGCTGATGCCGGTCGAGACCTTGGGTGAGGCGGTGGTGTCGCGTCCGCTGCGTCAGGTCTATCGCGGTGGCGCACTGATCGCCGAGGGTGGCCGCCTGTTGAGCAGCCGTCTGTGAAACGCATCGGCCTGCGCGCCAGTTGCGTGGTCGGTTTCGACGGCTCCCGGCATGTGCTGTGGCGCGACGGCGAAGTGGTGTTCGCTGGGTCGCGCATCGAGTTCGTCGGACGGGGTTATACGGGGCCGGTGGATCAGTGGATCGATTACGGCAATGCGTTGATCGGCCCGGGTTTTATCGATCTCGATGCGCTGGGCGATCTCGACTCCACAGTGTTGACCCTGGATAACGGCGACGAACGCAGCATGGGGCGCATGTGGTCTTCCGAGTATCTGGCCGCTGGCCCACGTGAGACTTACAGCCTGCAAGAAGAGGTATTCAAATACCGCTATGCCTTTACCCAGTTGATCCGCAACGGCATCACCACAGCGATGCCGATCACCTCGATGTACTACCGCGAGTGGGCGGAAACTTACGACGAGTTTGCCGCCGTTGCCGATGTGGCAGGCGAGCTGGGGCTGCGCACTTACCTCGGTCCTTGCTACATGAGCGGCATGAGTTACTGGCAGGCCGACGGCAGCCTCGCCCATCACTGGGAAGAGGCGCGCGGGCTGGCCGGACTGGATGCGGCTGAACGCTTCTTCAAGGATTTCGATGGCGCGCATGGCGGTTTGATTCGCGGCGCGCTGCTGCCGGATCGCATCCAGACCTGCACCCCGGCGCTGCTGCAACGCACCGCCGCGCTGAGCCGCGAACTGAACGCGCCGATGCGCCTGCATTGCTGTCAGACGCCTGGCGAAGTGGCGATGGTCGAGCAATTGCGCGGCACATCACCGCTGGGTTGGTTGCAGCAGCTGGACTTGCTCACGCCGCGCAGCCTGTTACCGCACGGCATCTACACCACGGGCGATGACGACTTGCAGCGGGTCATCGATGGCGGCGCGAGTCTGGTGCATTGCCCGCTGGTGTTCGCCCGCGATGGCGAGGCGCTGAATGCCTTCGGACGTTATCGGGCCAAGGGCATTAACTTTGCCCTCGGTACGGATACCTGGCCGGCCGATCTGCTGGAAAACATGCGCCACGGTTTGCACATCGCGCGGTTGATGGAGGGTGGTTCGGCGCTGACCAGTAGTCTCGACCTCTACAACGCCGCCACCCTTGGCGGTGCGCGGGCGCTGGGTCGTGATGACCTCGGACGTCTGGCGCCCGGTGCCAAGGCCGACATCACTGTGTTCAACCTGCGCGGTCTGCACTTGGGGCCCTTGTTCGATCCGCTGAAAAACCTGCTGTTGGCCGGGCGTGGCGACGACTGCATCGCCAGTTACATCGACGGTCGCTGCGTGATGCACGACGGTCAGGTCAACGGTGTCGACTACCCCGCCCTGCAACGCCAGGCGCAACGCCAATACGAAAAACTGATGCGCAGCCACAGCGAGCGAGCCTTTGCCCGACCGGACTGGAAAAGCCTGTTCCAGCCGGCCATTCCGTTCGCCGATGACTACAGCGCCGACGCGCCATTGAGCGCAATCGATCCACTTTCCTAGAGAGTTCTGCCATGCACAGTTTCGATTTCAGCCAGCTCAGCCCACGGGAAAAATACAAAATCCTGATCGGCAGTGTGGTGCCCCGGCCGATCGCCCTGGTTACTACCATCGATGGCGAGGGCCGGGTCAACGCCGCGCCGTTCAGCTTCTTCAATGCGCTGTCGGCGGATCCACCGATTCTGGCGCTGGGCGTGGAGAATTACGGCGATCAGAGCCCGAAGGACACCACGCGCAACATTCAGTTGAATCAGGAATTCACCGTGAACATCGTCAGCGATGCGCTGGTGGAAGCAATGAATGTGTGTGCCGTGCCGTTTGCACCGGGGTTCGATGAATTGACGGCGGCGGGACTGACGGCGATTGCCGGCACCACCGTCAAATGCCCACGCATCGGTGAAGCACCGGTGGCACTGGAGTGTCGGCGGATGATGGCGCTGAACATCGGTCAGTCGCGAGAGATTATTTTTGGTGAGGTCTTGATGGCGCACGTGCGCGATGAGTTGATCGACCCGAAAACCTTGTACATCGATCAGCTGGGGCTGGATGCCATCGGGCGCATGGGCGGCCATGGTTATGCGCGCACCCGCGATTACTTCGACCTGCCGACCCGCTCGTTGCAAGCGTGGACGGAAGCGCCGGGCGGTGGCGAACGGTTCTGGCCACCCGCCAAATAAACCAGCAGAGAAACGCATCCCCCTGTGGGAGCGGGCTTGCTCGCGAAAGCGGTCTGTCAGTCAACATTAATAGTGACTGAGACCCCGCTTTCGCGAGCAAGCCCGCTCCCACAGGGGTTTATGGCGTTTCAGTCAGTGCCGTATTTCGGCGAACGCGGTCCATACAGCAAACTTGCCGGGTGGCCGGCTGACAACAAGCGGTTGCTGGCGACGCCGGCAATCGGGTAACCGGCGTCGGTGGAGCTGTTGATGACCTGTTTCACCGCCGCCGTAATCAGCGCGCCAAGCAACCCGCCACCACTGTTGTTACCACCCTCTTCGCTCGACGCACGCGCCGAGCCCGTCCACAAGGTGGTACCCGTTTTCAGGTCCACCAGTTTTGCAGTGGCGGTGACTGCCGTTTCGCTGCTGATCACCATGTAGTGAGTGCCGTACTCAGTCACGGTGATGTACAGCGCCGCGTCGGCACCGAAGATATTGCGCAATTTGTCGGCCGGGGCCTGGTGAATATCTGCCGGTGTGGTCAGGCCATTCTGGCGAAATGTTTCGTCGACCAGAGCGATCGGCAACACGTAGTAACCCGCCTCCGCCAAGGGAAAGGTCACTTGGGACAGCATGCTGTAGGACGCCTTGACGTCCGGGGAATCGTTCAGCGGCGGCAGCACCAGAATGGTTTTCGGGCGGCTTTGCTTGTACGCAGAGTAGTCCACGGTCTTGGGGCTGACACAACCGCCGAGAACGGCCAGTGCCAGCAGACCAGCCATCAGTTTCAATGAGCACGAGATCATTTGACGTCTCCGGTTTTAGCGTTCTTGAGCAGAAAATCCATGTAGGTCCCGGACTCGGGAAACAACGTCTTCTCGGTTCGGAACTGCTGAACCATCTGATCATCCTTGCCCATGCTCAGGTACAACAGGCCCAGGTGGGCGTGGTAACCGGGTGGCGCTGTCTTGCCAGTCGAGGCGATTTTCTGCAAATCACGCTCCAGGGCTTCGGCCTGTGCTTCCTTCGGGGTTTCACCCTTGAAGTACTCGTAGACTTGCGGCTGGTAGCTTTCCCACTGGTAGAGGGTTTTCGGGCCGCTGTTGCAACCGGCCAGCAACGCGCTGCCGGACAGAGCCAATGCCATCAATGGCCACGACAGATACTTGTTCATGCGATTAGCGCTCCTTGTCATCGACCTTGATCAGTTGCCCGGTTTCCACGCACCGGAGTTCATGCCATCGACCAGGCGATTGATCGCCTCGCGCATGGCCAGGTCGAGCACTTTGCCGTTGAGTGTCGAATCGTAGGACGCCGTGCCGCCGAAACCGACGACTTCACGGTTGGACAAGGCGTATTCGCCCGCGCCCTGGGTCGAATAGACGACTTCCGAGGTGCTGATGTTGACGATGTTCAGGTTGACCTTGGCGTAAGCCACTTGGGTCTTGGCACGACCGAGAATGCCGAACAACTGCTGGTCGCCGGTTTCCTTGCGACCGAACTCGGTGACGTCGCCGGTGACCACGAAGTCAGCACCCTTGAGGCGCTGAGCCTGGCCCTTGATTGACGCTTCTTGCTGGATCTCGCCCATGTTGTCGCGGTCCAGCACGCTGAAGCGGTTGGTCTGCTGCAAGTGAGTAATCAGAATGGTCTTGGCCTGACCGCCGAGGCGATCTACGCCGTCGGAGAAGATCCCGCGCATGTAACTCGAGCGGTTATCAAACTTGCCCACCGCCATCGGTACGCGAACACCGGCCCAGGCCTGGCTGGCGCTTTCGACTTTTTCCACCGGCAAAGCCCGGGAGCTTTCGGTCGCACACCCGCTGACCGCGCTCAGTACGGCAATCGCTGCCCCTGATACCAACATCCGAGAGATCATTCTCACTGTGCATTCCTTCTGAAAAACAGGGGTATCCCGGCACGGCAACGTGGTGGGGAGCGGAAAAGGGGCGGCATTATGACAAAGTGCCACTATGTCGAACAGCGTTAAATAATTTTTGACGCCATATCATTGACCAACCTTTGTAGGAGCAAGGCTTGCCCGCGAAAGCGCTGTGTCAGGCAACTCATTCCTAACCGACAGACCGCTTTCGCGAGCAAGCTCAGCTCCTACAGGATGATCATTCACACATTCTGCGTGGGAACGATCAGGGCTGACTGACGCCCACCTTGTAGGAGCAAGGCTTGCCCGCGAAGGCGCGGTGTCAGGCAACTCATTCTTGACCGACAGACCGCTTTCGCGAGCAAGCTCAGCTCCTACAGGACGATCATTCACACATTCTGCGTGGGAACGATCGACGCCCACCTTGTAGGAGCAAGGCTTGCCCGCGAAGGCGCTTTGTCAGGCAACTCATTCCTAACCGACAGACCGCTTTCGCGAGCAAGCTCAGCTCCTACAGGATGATCATTCACACATTCTGCGTGGGAACGATCGACGCCCATCTTGTAGGAGCAAGGCTTGCCCGCGAAAGCGCTGTGTCAGGTAACTATTCCTAACCGACAGACCGCTTTCGCGAGCAAGCTCAGCTCCTACAGGATGATCATTCATACGCTCTGCGTAGGTATGCAGCCACGGGAGGTGTTACCACGCAGAGCGTGGAGACGATCGGAGTGCGCTAATGGAAATCCCGGCTGCGCACGCTGATGCCGTCGAGCAACGGGCTCAGGTCGCTCAGCCGTCCGGCAATCAGGTGCCGCACCTCACCTTCCCGCTCCCAACGGCCATCGACCTTGAGCAATTGCGAACCCACCAACACCTGGCGCTGCCGTTCGGCCAGGTCGCGCCAGACCACCACGTTGACATTGCCAAACTCGTCCTCAAGGGTGACGAAAGTCACGCCGCTGGCGGTGCCCGGTCGTTGGCGGCCGGTCACCAGTCCGGCGACGCTGACGGGCCGGCCATGCTCGACGTCGAGCAATTCCTTCGAGCTGCGGCAACGCCGGGCCTTCAACTCGGCGCGCAATAACGCCAGCGGATGCGGGCCGAGGGTGGTGCCAACCGCCGCGTAATCGGCCTGCAGGTCTTCGCCCACGGTGGGTTTGGGCAGCGACACCTCGGGCTCTTCCTGACGCGGCAACCCGGCGAACAACCCGAGTTGTTTCTGCACGCCCGCCACCTCCCAGCGCGCCCGATGGCGGTCACCGGCCAAACCGCGCAAGGCGCCGGCATCGGCCAATTGTTCCTGGGCGCGGGCATCGAGTTGCGCCCGTTCGCCCAGATCGGCGATGTCGGTAAATACACCCCTCGACCGTGCGCCCTCGATGCGTCGGGCATCGTCTTCGCGAAACCCCTTGATCATCCGCAAGCCCATGCGGATCGCCGGTTGCGCCCCGGTGATCGGTTCCAGGCTGCAATCCCAATCGCTGGCGCGCACGTCCACCGGGCGAATCTGCAAATGATGCCGGCGGGCGTCCTGCAGAATCTGGTCCGGGCTGTAGAAGCCCATCGGCCAACTGTTGATCAGCGCACAGGCGAAGGCTGCCGGTTCGTGGCATTTGAGCCAGCAACTGGCGTAAGTCAGCAAGGCGAAACTGGCGGCGTGGGATTCGGGGAAACCGTAGCTGCCGAAGCCTTTGATCTGCTCGAAGATCTGCGCGGCGAATTCTGCTGTGTAACCGTTTTTCTTCATCCCGGCGGCCAGACGCTCCTTGTGCGGTTCCAGCCCGCCGTGACGTTTCCAGGCCGCCATGGAACGGCGCAACTGATCGGCCTCGCCGGGGCTGTAGTCGGCGGCGACGATGGCGATCTGCATCACCTGCTCTTGGAACAGCGGCACGCCAAGGGTGCGCTTGAGCACGGTTTCCAGTTCCGGGGAGGGATAGACCTCGGGTTCTTCCTTGTTTCGACGGCGCAGGTACGGATGCACCATGCCGCCCTGAATCGGCCCCGGACGGACAATCGCCACCTCGATCACCAGGTCATAGAAATTCACCGGTTTGAGCCGGGGCAACATCGACATCTGCGCCCGGGACTCGATCTGGAACACACCGATGGTGTCCGCACGGCCAATCATTTCGTAGGTCGGCGCGTCTTCGGACGGAATCGTCGCCAGGCTCAGGTCAAGGTTGCGGTGACGGCGCAGCAGATCGAAACATCGGCGAATCGCGCTGAGCATGCCCAGCGCAAGGATATCGACCTTGAGCAAGCCGACCGCGTCTAGGTCGTCCTTGTCCCACTGGATGATCGTGCGCTCGGCCATGGCGGCGTTTTCCACCGGCACCAGGCTGTCCAGCGGCTGCTCGGAAATCACGAAACCGCCAGGGTGTTGGGACAGGTGCCGGGGGAAGCCGATCAACTGCCCGGTCAGGCTCAAGACCCGATGCAACACCGGGCTCTCGGGGTCAAAGCCGCCTTCAAGCAGGCGCTCGACCGGCGGGGTCTTGTCACTCCAGTGGCCACAGCAATCGGCCAGCGCATTGACCTGATCCGGCGGCAGGCCCAACGCCTTGGCCACATCGCGCACCGCGCCGGCCGCATGGTAAGTGCTGACCACCGCCGTCAGTGCGGCGCGGGTGCGACCATAGCGCTTAAACACGTACTGCAAGACTTCTTCGCGGCGTTCGTGCTCGAAATCCACGTCGATGTCTGGAGGCTCGTTGCGCTCCTTGGAGAGAAAGCGTTCGAACAGCAGCGTGGTGCGATCCGGATCGATTTCCGTGATCCCCAAGGCATAACACACCGCCGAGTTGGCCGCCGAACCCCGCCCCTGGCAGAGAATTTTTTGCTCGCGGGCGAAGCGCACGATGTCATGCACCGTCAGAAAATAGCTTTCGTAGCCCAACTCGGCGATCAGCTCCAGTTCCTTATCGATCTGAATCAGCACTTCGGCTTTCGGCGCTTTTTCCCAGCGCCACTGGATACCTTCTTCGGTCAAATGACGCAGCCAGGAAGTCGCTGTTTGACCTTCCGGCACCAGCTCCCGAGGGTATTGATAACGCAACTGGCCGAGGTCGAAAGTGCAGCGCCGGGCCAGATTCACCGACTCTTCCAGCAAGGCCGCCGGATACAGTTCACGCAACACTTCGAGGCTGCGCAGATGCCGCTCGCCATTGGGGTGCAGGCGCAACCCGGCGGCGGCCACCGGCAGGTGATGGCGGATCGCGGTCATGGTGTCCTGCAATGCCCGCCGGCCACGGGCGTGCATGTGCACATCGCCGCTCGCTACCGCTGTCATTCCCAGCTCAGCAGCCAGACTCAACAACGCCGCCAACCGTCGCTGATCGTCCTGCCCGCAATGCAATTGCACCGCCAGCCACAGTTGCTCGCCGAAGGTCTGCTTCAGCCAGCGGCCCTCTTGCACCTGATCCACCGAATCAGGCACCCACAGCACCAACAAGCCCGACAGCGGTTCGTCGAAGTCCTCGCGCAGCACTTGGTACTGGCCTTTTTGCGTGCGACGCCGGGCGCGGGTGATCAGCCGGCACAACGTTTGATAGCCCTCGAGGTTTTCCACCAGCAGCACCAGTTTCGGCCCGTCTTCGATGCGTATTTCGCTGCCGATGATCAGCGGCAGTTCCACAGACTTGGCCGCTTGCCAGGCGCGGACGATGCCGGCCAAGGTGCATTCATCAGTGATCGCCAGCGCCTGATAACCCTGTTGCTTCGCCCGTTGAAACAACTCCAGAGCACTGGACGCCCCACGCTGGAAACTGAAGTTCGACAGGCAATGCAGTTCGGCATACTCGACGCTCATGCAAACCAGCCTTGCAGCCACAACGGGCCGCCCTCGCCCACCACTCGGTAGGCCCAGCCCTGTTGGCCGGCACGGGTCTGGATCAGGTAATAATCGCGGCGCACATCGGCGCCATCCCACCAGCCGGACTCGATGCGTTCCGGGCCCATGAGGATGCGCGCCGAACCTTCGTGCACCGCCAATGGTTCGGTCAGCAGCCAGCCCGGCCGTTGCACCCCCGGCAGCCCGCCGCAGAATTGATTGTCGACTGTGGTCTGCCATGCACATTCGGGGCGGTGATCGGCCTGAAAGCGCAAACCCTGCACCGCTTCATCGCCGAGCCGTGCCCGCAGGCGTTCGCGCAGTTGCTCCCAGGGCAAGGACTGCTGCGGACGGTCGTCGAACAGTTCCTGGCGTTGGGGCACGAAACTCGGCAGGTCTTCGGCGCGCAGGCGAAAACCGCGTACCGGGGCCTCGACCTGCACCTGTTCCAGTCGGCCACGGGCCAGTTCAAAGAGCATCGCCGGATCGCGCTCGGCGCTGAGCAGCCCGACCTTGATCAGCGTGTCCGGCAACCCGGCGTGTTCCAGGTGCAAGTCGAAACGCTGCACGCCGCTGTCTCGGCCACAGAGGAACGCCGACAGATCACCCGTCAGCCGGCGCAATGGAAACAGCAGCGCCTGATGAGACTGCACATCGAAGTTGAGCTCAATGCGCACATCGAAGCGGTCCGGCGGCAGGTAGAACGCCAGGGCCAGGTGCCGCAAACCGAGCAACGCGTCCAGATGCTTGAGCACCTGAGCCTCGAAACGCCGGGCCAGGGTATGCCTAGGCAGCGCTTGCACTTGGCTCAAGGTGCGCAGGCCCATACGTGATAACGCTGTGGACACCGTCGGCTCCAGGGCGATGCGGTCCACGGGTAATTGCCCCAGGTGATAGCGCAAGGCTTGATCGTCCGGCACCACCAAGCCGTCATAAACGTTGGCCAGCACCCGCGCCGCCACCGGGTTGGGTGCGGCGACAATCCGGTGGCGAAAGCCCAGTTCGGTGAGTTCGGTGCGCAAGCGTGCTTCGAACTGCGGCCAGGCACCGAACAGACCCAGGCTCGATTCGATTTCAAACACCACGGCGCGGGGGTAATGCACGCTGACCTGGGAACTGAAGCGATAGGCCCAAGCGGCGAGAAACTGCTGCCAGTGTTCTATCTCGGCGGCATCGTATTCAGCCGTGACAAAGCCTTTGCTCAAGGCTTGGGCGGCGGCCATGGATTGGCCGGGGCGCAAGCCGAGCGCCCGGGCCGGGCCATTGACCGCTTGCAACACGCGGCGCTGGGCCGGGCCGGTCAGCAGCGCCAACGGCTCATCGGGATCGGGGCGTTGACGCAGGACCGCGTCCAGCGCCAGTTGCGGAAAAAGAATGCAGACCCAGCGCATGGCAACCTCAATGTCCCATGGCAAAGGCAATCGGCGCCGTACGGGCCAGTCCGCCCCGACACTTCAATACCCGCAACTGCGCAGGCTTGGCGTCGATGGCAATGCGCAGGGCCGCCGGCGAAGGATTGACTGCTTCGGCCATCGAGCGATAGGCAAACGCCAGGGTCGAGCCGGTTTCCGCCGCCACCTGCAAACGCCGCAGCGCCCGGTCATCGGCCTTGCGTGGCCAACAGAGCACCGCGCCGCAACTGCCGGAACGCAGGCATTGCTCCGCCGCCCACAGCGCATCGCGCTCGCGGGCCTGGATGATCGATAACTGGCGCAGATCGACCCCGGCGTTCTGCCAGGCCTGAGGGTACGGCACATACGGCGGCGCGATCAGCACGATGCGCTCGCCCGCCGCCGACAACCGCGCCAGCGCTGGCCACACCAGTTGCAACTCGCCGACGCCCTGCCCGGCCAACAGGATTTCGGTCAACGCCGCTTCCGGCCAGCCCCCGGTCGGCAGCGCCGCATCCAGCGCGGCATGCCCGGTGGGTTGCGGGCTGACGGCCGGGGGCGCAGGCCGGCCCTTCCAGACCTGGCCGCCATTGAACAGCGTATCCAGCGCAACGACGGCGCCCATCACCCTTGCCTCACCAGACCGCAGAACACCCCTTCGATAGCCAGGTCCTGATCGGCTTCGACAATGATCGGTTTATAGGCTGGGTTGCGCGGCAGCAACCGCACCGTGTCGCCGATCCGTTCGAAGCGTTTGATGGTGACTTCGCCGTCGAGCCGCGCCACCACGATCTGGCCGTTGAGCGCCTCCGGGTTGCGATGCACGCCCACCAGATCGCCGTCGAGAATGCCGTCCTCGATCATCGAGTCGCCCTGGACCCGCAGCATGTAGTCCGGTACCCGGGAGAAGATCGACGGGTCGAACAGCAAACGGCTGTGTACCTCGGCATCCGCGCCAATCGGCGCCCCCGCCGCCACCCGACCGAGCACCGGGATGTCCAGCAACTCGGGCCGCGCCGGTTGCCCGAGCAAACGAATGCCCCGGGCCTGATGCGGGTTGACCTCGATAAAACCGGCTTCGGTCAGCGCCAGCACATGCTTGCGCGCCACGCTGCGAGAGGCAAAACCAAAGGCCTCGCTGATTTCAGCGAGGCTCGGGGACTGACCGTGCTCCGCGATTCGATCACGGATAAAAGTCAGGATGGCGGTACGGCGGGGAGTGAGAGTCGTCATGGAGTACATTTGTACTCTTTCCGGGTTTTCCTGACAACAACCGTCAATCCGGTAGGAGCTGTCGAGAGAAACGAGGCTGCGATCTTTTGACCTTGCTCTTTAAAAACAACATCAAAAGATCGCAGCCTCGTTTCACTCGGCAGCTCCTACAGGGGGCGCCAGCTCAGCCAGAAATTGCGCGATGTAATCGATAAACGCCACCACTTTGGCCGTCGCCCGCCGATGGCTCGGGTACACCGCCAGGATGTGCGAGCCAAAGCTGTCAGGGTCGATGTTGTAGTCGGCCATCAGCCGCACCAACCGCCCGTCAGCGATGTACGGCGCGGCGCTCCACAACGGCGTGTGCAGCAAGCCGCGCCCGGCCAGGGCATTGGCCAGCAGCAAGTCGTAATTGTCACTGCGCAACCGTGGCGACTGCGGTTGCGGCAGGCTCAAGCGCTGGCCGTCACGCTCGGCCCACCAGAATTCGCGGCTGAGCAACGGGTGGCGATACAACAGCCATTCGTGCTGATCAAGGGTTTGCGGCGTGACCGACAAGCCCTTGCGCGCCAGATAGGCCGGGCTGCCGCAGAGCGCCAGGCGATTACTGCCGACGACCCGGGCGATCAACCCCGGCAAGTTGTCGTGACCTTCGCGCAGGGCCAGGTCATAGCCGCTTTCCAGCAGATTGACGAACTCATCGCACAGGTCAACTTGCAGGTTGATCTGCGGGTATTGCTCGAGAAAACCGCCACACACTTGATCAAGAAACGCCTGTCCGTACGCCAGCGGCGCGGTGATTTTCAGGCTGCCGCGCAAGCCATGCTGCATTTGCTCGACTTCCTCGCCGGCCTCCTCCAACCGCTGCAACACCTGACGCGCAGTTTCCAGGTAAAGCCGCCCCACTTCCGTCAGCAGAATCCGCCGGGTGCTGCGCTCGAACAGCCGGGCGCCGAGTTCGGCTTCGAGGTGATTGACCGCTTTGGTCAGGGCCGACGGAGTCTTGCCCAATTGCTCGGCGGCGCGGCTGAAACTACCGAGCTGCGCGGTGACCACGAACATTTTTAATGCACCCAACTTGTCCATGCTTTTTCTATTCCGGCAAAAACGTTTTTCGTGAGGGAGGCGTTCTGCTGTGGCTGAGCAGCCACTAATCTGGCCATCAGACGCAATAACAAGGAAATGTTCAATGAAAAGATTCCTCCCGAATCTATTGGTGGCCGCGGTTAGTTTTGCCTCGATGGAAGCCATGGCAGCCACCGACCTGGTGCTGCTCAACGGCAAGATTTTCACCGCTGACCGCGCCCAACCGCAGGTGCAGGCCTTGGCGGTGGAAAACGGCAAGGTGCTGAAAGTCGGCACGGATGCGCAGATCAAAGCCTTGATTGAATCCGGCACAAAAGTCGTCGACCTCGGCGGTAAGACCCTGATGCCCGGCCTGATCGACAGCCATTCCCACGCGATTTTCGGTGGCCTGGAAATGGTCTCGGCCAACATGGAAGACGAGATGGTCGACCTCGATGAACTGGAAAAACGCCTGCGCGGCTGGCGTGACGACGGCAAGGCCAAGCATGGCGATGTACTAAGCGTGGCCGGCATGAGCTCGGCTTACTGGGCGCAGGCAGAAGCCTTCGACAAGAAATTCAACAGCGGCGAATGGGCCACGGTGCCGGTGGTGTTCACCGGCAGCGACCACCACACCGCGTGGGCCAACAATGTGATGCTGGCGCGCGCGGGCATTGATGCCGCGCTGCTGAAAACCCTGCCGGATGCCGAGAAAGACACGATCGGCAAAACCGCCGATGGCCGCCCCAATGGCTTCCTGGTGGACGCCGGTTGGGACCGTGTGGCCTCGAAAATGCCGGTGCCGAGCGCCGCCGACATGCTCAAAGCCGCGCAATCTGCCATGCGTTACAACAACAGCCTCGGCATCACCGCGTGGATGGACCCTGCCGCCAACGCTGCGCCGGGCGAGCCAGTGTTCGCGCTCAAACCCACGGAAAAAACCGTCGGCGTGCTGCCAGCCTATAAAGCGCTGTCCGAGACCGGCAACATGAGCGTTCACGTCGCCGCCCTGCTGGTGGCCAATCCAAAAAGCGTACCGGCCGATCTCGACACCCTGGACAAGGTCCGCCAGCAATTCCAGGGCATCCCCAACCTGACGTTGCCGGGGATCAAGATCTTCGCCGACGGCGTGATCGAATACCCGGCGCAGAGCGCGGCAATGATCGACCCTTACACCAACTCGCATAAACAGGGTGAGTTGCTGATTGATCCGAAGCATTTCGGCGAACTGGTCAGCGCCATCGACAAGCGTGGCTGGCTGGTGCACATCCACGCGATTGGCGACCGCGCGGTGCGCGAATCCCTGAACGGCATCGAGCAGGCGCGCAAGGATCGTCAGAGCGGCATCACTCACTCGATCACGCACCTGCAAATGGTCAACCCGAAGGAGTTCGCGCGCTTCAAACCGCTGAACGTGATCGCCTCGATGCAACTGCTGTGGGCCACCGCCGACGACTACACGCTGGACATGATCAAGCCCTACGTCAGCGCCCTGGCCTTCCGTTATCAATACCCGGCGCACTCGCTGCTGAAACAGGGCGCAACCATTGCCGGGGCCAGCGACTGGCCGGTGTCCTCGCCGAATCCCTTTAATGCCATGGCTCAAGCCATCACCCGAGTCGGCCCGCTGGGCGTGCTAAACGCCGATGAACGTCTCGACCGGGAAACGATGTTCTACGCCTACACCCTCAACGCCGCTCGCACCATTGGGTTGGAGAAGCAGATCGGCTCGTTGAGTGCCGGCAAGCAGGCTGATTTCATCGTATTGGACCGCGATGTGTTCAGCGTCGACAACAAAGCCCTGCACGACACCCAAGTGCTGCAAACCTGGTTCGCCGGTCGCGAAGTCTACGCACCAACCTTATAAGAAAAATCTTTGCTGCCCGCCCCCGCGACAGTCGCCGGGGTGTGGCGCAGCTTTGCCCGCCCTCTGCCCAAAACAATCAAAACAAAGGCACTGACCCATGAAAGCTTTCACCTTGTTCGCCCTCGGATCCTTGAGCTTATTGCCCTTGAGCAGCCAGGCCATCCCCTTGAATGATGATTTTTCCGTGCAAGTGGACCTGACCCTGGCCAGCGACTATCGAACTCGCGGCATCTCGCAAACCCTGAACGACCCTGCCGTGCAGGCCGGCACCACCCTGGCCCACAGCAGCGGTTTGTATGTGGGCGTGTGGAGTTCGAACGTGGATTTCGGCGGCGGCCTGAAAACTCGCCAGGAACTGGATTACTACGCCGGTTGGCTGTGGCAGGCGACCGATGCGGTGAGTCTGGATGTTGGCTATCTCAAATATGCTTATCCGAAAGAGAGCCAGTTCAACCAGAGCGAGGTGTACGGAATTCTCAGTGCCTACGGGGTGAAACTCGGGGCTTATTACTCGGCGGATGCGCCGGGCATCGACAGCAAGCAGAGCACGTTGTACAGCTACGTAGGCTACGAAACCGAATTGCCTTATGGGCTGGGCCTGAAACTGCGCTACGGCGAAATGGACTTCAAGGACCCGCGCTTGTACTCGTCTGACGGCCATGCCGAGGACGCGTACCACGAATGGGAAGTGAAGCTGAGCCATGAACTGGCCGGGATGATGTTGGGCTTGAGCTACATCGATACTGACCTGTCGCAAAGCCAGTGCATCAGCAATTGGGGTTATGGCGATGTGTGCACCGCGACGGTGGTGGCGAGCATCAGCAAATCCCTCTGACCCAGACCTAATCTGATCCTACAGGGGGTGGGTATTTGTTACGGGATGTTTACGGAATTTTTACCAATGTTCTTCTACAGTTACACGCGTAACCGTGTGTGTTTTCTATTTGCGTAGAGGAAGAACAAGAATGGCTTTGGGCAACGGACTGCGTTTACCGTCCATCACATCTACCCGACTGGTGCTGCTGTTTTCCCTGGCACTGGTGGCGTTATACAACTTGGCGACCTGGAAGGCGCTAGGGACGCTGATCACCCTGCAAGGCCCGCACAAAGTGGCGTTTTTCGCTTCTTTCGGGCTGTTTCTATGGGCCGCCATCACGCTGCTGCTGACCCTGGTGTCGTTTCGCTGGACGCTGAAACCGGCGCTCAGCGTGGTCGCCCTGCTCTCGGCCTGCGCCGCCTATTTCATGAACGAATACGGGATCACCATCGACACGGTGATGATTCAGAACGTTTTCGAAACCAACCCATCTGAAACCACCGCGCTGTTCAACGGCAAACTGCTGGCCTACGTGCTGCTGCTCGGTGTACTGCCAGCCGCGCTGATCTGGCGTTGGCCGGTGCGCTATCGGCCGTTCTTTCGCGGGCTGCTCAACAAGATTCTGGTGATCGTCGCCTGCGTGCTGGTGATCGGCGCTTCGGTAGGCGCGTTCTATTCGACGTACGCGCCGATTTTCCGCGAAGAAGACAAGCTCACCCACTTCATCAACCCGACCAACTACATCTACGCGATCAGCAAATACACCAAGCAACGCCTGGGCATCAAAAAGCACTTCGTGGTGCAAGCCATCGGCGAAGACGCGGTGATGAGCGCCAAGGCTGCGAACCGCGAGAAAAAATCGCTGATGGTCTTCGTGGTCGGTGAAACCGCGCGTGCCGATCATTTTTCGCTGAACGGTTATGCGCGCGAGACCAATCCTGAACTGAGCAAACTGGACATCCTCAATTTCACCCAAGTGCACTCCTGCGGCACGTCGACGGCGGTGTCGGTACCGTGCATGTTCTCGATGTTCCCGCGCGAGGATTACAGCGACAAGAAAGGCAAGACCTACGAAGGCCTGCTCGACATTCTCCAGCGTGCCGGCGTGCAGGTGCTTTGGCTGGACAACAACAGCGACTGCAAAGGCACCTGCCTGCGCGTGCCGCACCGTGACATCGCGAAGAATCAGCCGGGGCCGTTCTGCGATGGCAACAACTGCCTCGACGAAGCTTTGCTGGCCGACCTGCAAAGCTACATCGACAGCCTCAAGGGCCACGCGATCATCGTCCTGCACGCCGACGGCAGCCACGGCCCCGAGTACTACGAGCGCTATCCGCAAGACATGGAACGTTTCAAACCGATCTGCCACACCAACCAGTTGGGCAGTTGCAGCCGTGATGAACTGGTCAACGTGTACGACAACACCATTCTGTATACCGACCATTTCCTCGCCAAGGTGGTTGAACTGCTCAAGCGCAATCAGGATTCGCTGGATACCTCGATGGTGTATGTCTCCGACCACGGCGAATCATTGGGCGAGAACGGCCTGTATCTGCATGCGGCGCCGTATGCGCTGGCGCCTGAAGCGCAAACCCATGTGCCGATGGTGATGTGGTTTGGCAATGGCACGTTGGCGAGTGAAGGGATTGATCGCGGTTGTCTGCAAGGCAAGACCGGGCAGGCGGATCTGAGCCATGACAATCTGTTTCATTCGGTGCTGGGGTTGTTTGAGGTGAAGACCTCGCTGTATCAGCCGGGGCTGGATATCTTCCACAGCTGCCGACCTGCAATGACTGCCGCGCAATAACCCGCAATACAATCTCTTGTAGGAGCAGAGCTTGCTCGCGAAGGCGCCAGGTCAGTCACCCTGGATGTTGGCAGACACACCGCCTTCGCGAGCAAGCTCTGCTCCTACAAGGGAGTGGTGGTGAATCTAAGAATTGAGGTTTTCCAGGTAGGGCCACGGGTAGATGCCGCGTTCGTGGCCGTCGCTGAAGATCAGTTGCAGGCCGTAACCCTGGGGATTCAACTCGACCACGCGGATGCGTGAATCGACTTTTACCGTCAGGCCTTGCAACCGAAACGCCCGACATTGGGAGCACGGACATTGACGGCGTAACTCGGCGTGATCCAGCAACTGTTCGCGCCCATCCGGCCAGTTCAACCGCAGTTGCTGTTTGTTCTGGGAGTTACCGACGGCCAGCGGGTTCATTGCAACTGACTCAAGGCAATCCGCACCGCTTTGCGCACTTCCGGGTCGCCATCATCCTGGGCGGCCAGCAATGCGGCGATGGCTTGGCGATCATTCAACTCGCCCAACGCCAGCGCCGCTTCCTTGCGCAGGTTGCTGATGCGGTGACCGAGGGTGTCGATCAGCGCGTCCAGGGCCGGGGCATAGCGCAAGCGGCCGAGGCTGCGGGTGGCGCGCAAGCGGACTTGCCAATAATCGTCGCTCAAGGCTTCCACCAGCGCCGGACCGGCGTCAGTGTGGCCGACCTTGCCCAGCGTGGTGGCGGCTTCTTCGCGTACTTGCCAGGCGTGGTCCTGCAACGCCTGGCGCAGCGCCGGCAGTACTTGAATGTCGGACGCCAGGCCGAGGGCGCCGGTGGCGGCGCGGCGGACTTCAGTGTCCGGGTCGGCGCTGGCCAGTCTGGCCAAGGCTGGCAAGGCATCGAGTTGCTTGAGCCAGCCGAGCACGCCGACGGCTTCACGGCGCACGCTTGCATCTTTATCGTTTAAAGCGACCAACGCAGCGCCGGCGGCATCGGGGAACCGCAACTCGCGCAAGGCCCTGAATGCGGCGATGCGCACGTTAACCTCGGCATGCCCGGTCCACGGCAGAATCACCCGGCCCGCGGCTTCACTCTTGAGCAGGCTGAGGCTCTGCGCGGCGGCAGCTTGCACGGCCAACGAGGGATCGGTCAGCGCCTGGCACAACGCTTCAACCACCGGTTCATCCTCCCAGGCTTCCAGCAGCCGTGCGGCTTCGGCGCGGACTTCTTCGGTCGGGTCTTCAGCCAGGCGATCGACCAGCCAGAGCAAACCGTCCGGTTCTTCAAGATCAGCCAGTTCGATCAGCGCGATGCGGCGCACGCCGGGGTCGTCGTCGGTCAGACGCGGTTGCAGGGCAAGGATGTCGTCGTTATCGGTTACATCGAAGAGAGAGGTCATAGGGCAAACCGCGGCAGTTTGTTTTCAGGGGGAAGTCCGAGGGGATTCAGGCGAGGTAACTGCCGACCGTCCTCGTGACGCAGCAACTCGAGGCAATGACGCTTCAAGCGGGAAAATTCGTGGCTTGTCACCAGTTCGGTGGTGCGTGGACGGGGGAAGTCCAGGCGCAGATCCTCGATGATTCGCCCCGGCCGCGAACTCATCACCAGCAGGCGATCAGCGAGGAACAACGCCTCGTCGATGTCATGGGTGACGAACACCACGGTGGTGCGAATTCGCGTCCAGATGTCCAGTAACAGTTCCTGCATGTTCAGCCGGGTCAGGGCGTCGAGGGCGCCGAAGGGTTCGTCCATCAGCAACAGCCGTGGGCGGTTGATCAGCACCCGGGCGATTTCGACCCGTTGCTGCATGCCACCGGAGAGCTGATCCGGCCAGCGTTCGGCAAAGCCTTCCAACCCCACTAACGCAAGGATTTCATCGGCGGCTTTATGGCGCTCGGCTTTGCCGATGCCGCGCATTTTCAGGCCGAAAGCGACGTTGTCGCGCACCGTGCGCCAAGGGAACAGCGTGTGGTGCTGGAACACCATGCCGCGTTGCGGGGACGGGCCATCGATAGGCGCCCCATCGACATTCAGCGTGCCAGCGCGGGGTTGCAGGTGTCCGGCCAAGGCGCCGAGCAAGGTGGATTTTCCACAACCCGACGGCCCGAGAATGCAGACGAATTGCCCCGCTTCAATTTGGCAATCCAGGCCTTGAACGGCTTCAAACGCCGCGCGGCCCTCCCCCAGGCTGATCGACAAACCGCGAATCTCGATTCGCCCTTCCGGGTGTTGAAAGATGCTCATCAGGCTTTTCCTCGTGGTCGATGCCAAGGTGTGAACAGCCCGCCCAGACGCTTGATCAGCAGGCTGCTGCCCATCCCGAGCAGGCCGATCAGCAACATGCCGACGACGATGTCGGCGTAGTTCTGGATGGTGTAGGACTCCCAGGTGTAATAGCCGATGCCGTACTGGCCGGAGATCATTTCGGCGGTCACCAGGCAGAACCACGAAGTGCCCATGCCGATGGCCAGGCCGGTGATGATGCTGGGCGCGGCGCCAGGCAGGATCACTTCCAGCAAGATCGCCCGACGCCCGGCCCCGAGGCTTTTCGCTGACGCGATCAGTCGAGGGTCAACCCCTTCGACGCCGTGCACGGTGTTGAGCAGGATCGGGAACAGCGCGCCGGTGAAGGTGATGAAGACCATCGACAGTTCTGACGAGGGAAACATCAGGATCGCCAGGGGAATCCAGGCGACAGCCGGGATAGGTCTTAATACTTCCAGAGGCGGCAGCAGCAAGTCCTCGGCCCACTTCGAGCGGCCGATAGCCAGGCCCAGGGCGATGCCGATGATCAGCGCCGCGAGGTAACCGGCGAAGACCCGGCTGAGGCTGCTGCTCAGGTGCTGGGCAAGTTTGCCGGAGTCACCGAGGCCGAGGGCGGCGTGGATCACGGCCAATGGGGTCGGAACGTTGGCGAAGGTGACCAGGCCAAGGTTCCAATGACCGCTCGCTGCAAGTTGCCAGAATAAAAGGCAGAGCAGCAGTGAGGCGGCTCTTGATGTCCAGCGTAAGGAGGATGATTTCATGGATCGGGTTTCCAGTTCTGGATCTGTGTGATGGCTGAGATTTACCCCCTCACCCCAGCCCTCTCCCCCAAGGGGGCGAGGGGGAAAGGGAGCCGATATTCGTGCTTTTCAAAACCTGCGTTCGGCTCAAGAAGGAGCCAATCTTCATGCCTTTCAAACCTGAGTTCGGCTCAAGAAGGAGCCGATCTTCATGCTTTTCAAAACCTGGGGTCGGCTCAATAACGACCCCATCCTCATGCTTTTCAAAACCTGAGTTCGACTCAATAACGACCCCATCCTCATGCTTTTCAAACCTGAGTTCGACTCGGTATTTCAAGTCGGCGTACCTCGCCCAAACACCTCGTTCAGTCCCCTCTCCCTCTGGGAGAGGGCTAGGGTGAGGGGCTTTTGATCTGTGTTTAGCGCACAGCGAATGTCTGGGTGGTGGCGTCGGTGAAGTCGAAGACTTTGCCGCCCTGGGCCGTGGCGAATTGTTGGGCCTGGCCCTTGAGCAGGAACGCACTGAGCCGGCCTTTCGCGTCACTGGCAAACCACGCCTGATCTGCCAGCAACTTGATCCCGCTGTCACTCGCCTGGGCATACACGGCGCGGATGTTTTTGCCGTCCTGCTTCAGGGCAGCCAACGCGGTGAACGCCGACTCCGCCGAGGCGTACTGCCGGACTTTCGGCTCACCGCGCACCCAAATCTCCGCCACATGGCTGAAATCGCTGATGGCTTTGCCGCTCGACGCATCCACTGCTTTGAGCGGCGCCTGCGCGTAGTTGGCCAATTGCGCGGTGTAATCGAGGTTCGAAGCCTTGAACGCGGCGCGAATGTATTGATCGTCAATAAACGTATTGAGATCGAGCCCGCGATCAGCCTTTTTCAGCAGCTTGAGGGTATCGATAGCCGTACCCACCGCCTGACGGTATTCCGGCTTCCAGCTCAGGTCGCGGGTCTGCACGCCCAGTGGACCGTGGAACAGGTAATTCACCTCGGCATCGACTCCGGTGACTTTGGCGATCAGCTCGCTGTACTTCTCCGGTTCTGCGGCCAGCAGTTGATTCGCCTCAATGCTCGCCCGCAGGTAAGCGACGACGATTTCCGGATACTTTTTGGCGTAGGCCTGATCAACCAAAGCGCCATGGAACGTCGGCGCGTTGGCCTGGGCGCCGTCATAAATCTTGCGAGCAAAACCACGACTCGGGAACAGTTCAGCGAACGGCACGAAGTCGGCGTGGGCGTCGATTTTCCCGGCCTGCAACGCCGAACCGGCAACTTCCGGCGGCTGGGCGATGATGTTCACGTCCTTGAGCGGGTCCCAACCCTGGGCTGCCACGGCACGCAGCAACATGCCGTGGGCGGTGGAAGCGAACGGCACGGAAATGGTCTTGCCCTTCAACTCCGCCAGCGACTGCACGCCCGACGCGCTCGGCACCACGATGCCGTTGCCGCTGCCCTTGATGCTGCCCGAGAGCACGCTGATAAACAGGCTGTGCTTGCCGGCGGTTTCGAACGCCACGCCATTGAACGCGCCGGGGAAATCGGCCATGGCGCCGAAGTCGAGCTTGCCGGCGACCATCTCGTTAGTCAGAGGCGCGCCGCTGGTGAAGTTCTTCCACTCCACTTCATAGTTGGCGTCTTTGTATTGGCCATCGTGGGGCAGGTATTTATCCAGCAGGCCAAGCTCGCGGATCAACAGACCGCCTGCGGCGCAATTGATGGTGGTGTCCTGGGTGCCGATGGCAATGCGGATGGTTTCCGCTTGCGCGGAGAAGGTGAATGAGGCCAGTACCAGACCGGCTAATGCTGCACGCAGCAATGTTTGCAAAGACATGGGTGAATCCCCTCGAATCATTATTGGATATTCGTCTCCGCCACGATCAGGGCGTGGTGGGAAACGAGGGGTGTTTGGAATCTGGCGTCCGGTGGTTGCCGGATGGCTTCTTGGGCGTTTGGGCTGGCCTCTTCGCGAGCACGCTCGCTCCCACATTGGAACTGTGTTTCAGCGCAACAGGTACGGGATCTCTACTTTCACCGCCCCGGTCGGGCAGTCCTTTTCACAGGGCATGCAGTACCAGCATTCGTCGAACGCCATGTAGGCCTTTTGCGTGGCCGGGTTGATCGCCAGCAGGTCCATCGGGCAGACGTCGACGCACACGGTGCAGCCTTTGTGGGCGATGCACAGGTCTTCATCGACCGTGACTGGCGCGTTGGAGCGGAAGAAGATTTCCTGGGGTTGATAGGCCATGGTTCGGACTCTCTTGGTGCTCTCTTGGTTTAGGCGTCAGGCCGCAAACGCGCCGACCCGCAGCCGGTCGTAGGCCTGCATTTCTTCGGCATCGAGCGGGATGATGTAAGGCTCGACGGCTTTCTTGAAACTGGTCATCTGGCCGTCGTCGCCCTTCTTCAGGTGGCAATGGCAAAACCAGTCGCTGTCGTTACGTTGCGGGTGGTCAACCCGGTAGTGGTAAAGCCCCCAGCGACTTTCGGCGCGAAACAACGAGGCCCGGGCGGCCATCTCGGCGCAGTCGCGGATCATGCTGACTTCCATCGCGCGCATCAGTTCGTGGGCGTTGTGGGCCTTGATCTGATCGAGGTCGCGCTGGATATCGCTGAAGCGTTGCAGGCCGATTTGCATCTTCTTCGTCACTTTCGGCGGTTGCAGGTAGTCATTCACAAAACGCCGCAGCTTGTATTCGACTTGCGCTCGCGGCAGACCATGTTCGCGATCCAGTGGTGCGTAGACCCGTTGTTTTTCCGTCTCTATCTGCTGGGCATCGACGGCTGAAAATTCGCGCCCGGCCACGAAATCCGCCGCGTTGGTGCCGGCAAACCAGCCATACGTGAACGCGCCGAGCATGTAGTTGTGCGGCACCGCCGCCATATCACCCGCCGAATACAAACCCTTCACCGACGTCTCCGCCCGCTCGTTGACCCACACGCCAGACGCCGAATGCCCGCTGCAAAAGCCGATCTCCGAGATGTGCATCTCGACCATTTGCGTTCGGTAGTCAGTGCCACGATTGGCGTGGAACTGGCCGCGACTCGGGCGCTCGTTGCTGTGCAAGATCTCTTCGATGTTCTGGATGGTTTCCTCGGCCAGGTGATCGAGCTTGAGGAACACCGGGCCGTTGCCGCTTTCGAGTTCCTGGTGGAACTCCCACATCATCTGGCCGCTCCAGTAGTCGCACTCGATAAAGCGCTCGCCCTTGTTGTTGGCGGTGTAGCCACCCAATGGGCCGGTGACGTAGGCGCAGGCCGGGCCGTTGTAATCCTTGATCAACGGGTTGATCTGGAAGCATTCGAGGTTCGCCAGCTCCGCGCCGGCGTGATACGCCATCGCGTAACCGTCACCGGCGTTGGTCGGGTTTTCGTAGGTGCCCATCAGGTAACCCGAGGACGGCAAACCCAGACGCCCGGCCGCGCCGCAGCACAGGATCACGGCTTTGGCCTTGATCACATGGAAGTCGGCGGTGCGGCAATCGAAGCCCATCACGCCGTTGACTGCGCCCTCTTCATCCGTCAGCAACCGGGTGCAGACCAGCCGATTGGTGATACTGACCCGCGCCCGTTTCAACTGGCGATACAGGACTTTTTTGATGTCGTGCCCTTCCGGCATCGGCAGCACGTAGGCGCCCATGTGGTGGACCTTTTTCACCGCGTAGTCGCCGGTTTCGTCCTTCTCGAACTTCACGCCCCAGCGGTCCAGTTGCTCGATGGTTTCAAAGCTGTGGGTCGCGTAGGCGTACACCGCTGCCTGATTGACGATGCCGTCATTGGCGATGGTGATTTCCTTGGTGTACTGCTCCGGCGTCGAGTGGCCGGGAATGATCGCGTTGTTCAACCCGTCCATGCCCATGCTGATCGCGCCACTGCGTTTGACGTTGGCCTTGTCGATCAGCAACACCCGCAGATCGCGATTGCGTTCCTTGGCCTTGATCGCCGCCATGGGACCTGCGGTACCGCCGCCGATCACGACGATGTCGTATTCCTGTTCCAAAGTGGCTCTAGTCATGGAGTTGCGAGTCATGCCTGATCCCCTTTTTGCCGGTCGATCCGCAAGCGGTACTGGAAGGCATCGCCGCGGTAGTAAAGGTGTTCGAAGTCCACGGGCTGGCCGCTGGCGTCGTGGGTCAGGCGCTCGATGCGCATGATCGGCGAGCCGGGTTCGACGTTCAGAGCCTGGGTCAGGTCGCTATCGGCCAGCACAGCGTCGATGGCCAAATCGGCATGTCCGAGGGCCAGTCCGCAGTCGTTTTCGAGGATCAGGAAGATGTCGCGGGTGACCAGGTCAGCCTTCTCCAACCGCTCGCCGATGGCTTTTGGCAGGTAGGTGATTTCCAGCGAGATCGGTTCACGGTTGATCAGCCGTACGCGTTTGATCTGCGCCACGGTTTCACCTTCGGCGACCTGCAAGCGTTCGGCGACCAGTTTGTCGGCGGCGATGAATTTGAAGCTGCGCAGGCGGTTGATCACCTCGTAGCCGCGACCGGTCATGGACTCGGCCAGGCCTTGCAGGGTGCTGACGTTCTGGAACGTCTTGGGCTTGGCAACGAAGGTGCCTTTGCCGTGAATCTTGAAGATCAGCCCTTCTTTTTGCAGATCGCCGAGGGCCTGGCGCACGGTGATGCGGCTGACTTTGAACAACGCACCGAGCTCGCTTTCGGACGGCATCTGGCTGTCTTGCGGATATTCGCCGTCGAGGATGCGGGCGCGGAGTACGTCGCGCAGTTGAGTGTGCAGTGGAACGCTGCTTAGGGAGAGAACGTTATCGGTCATCTGAGATCACTTGTTATAACGAGTTATGACGTGATCTTAGAGACGTTATGACAAGTTTGAGAAATACCGAATGGGCATAACCTTAGATACACCCGCCCTTCGTAGGAGCAAAGCTTGCTCGCGAAGGCGGCCTGTCAGTTACTCAGGATGCAATCTGATACACCGCTTTCGCGAGCAAGCTTTGCTCCTACGAAGGTCATTGGCGCTTGAGGATCTGGTCCATCACCCAATCCGTCTTCAACGCTTCGCCGGCCACCGCCGGATGCTGCGCTTCACCACGGATATGCGCATTCATCCCCAGCACGTGATGCCACTGGATGTGTTCAGGATGATCGATGTTCAGGCTGAGGGTTTCGTCGGCTTCGAGCACCACAGGATGCTCATCAAACACCGAAAAGCTGATCCGGCCCTTACTGCCAATCACCTCGACCCGATCCTCACGCCGATCCGCCACAAAGTTCCAGCAACCCATGCCCGTGGCACCCGAAACAAAGCGCCAACTGGCGGTAACGGCATCTTCAGCCGCATACAACCCGGCTTGCCGCGCAGTAAAACCGGCGACTTCATTGATATCGCCGAGCAAGTACTGAAACAGGTCGAAACCATGGCTGGCCAGGTCGGCAAAATAACCACCACCGGCAATCACAGGATCAGTGCGCCAGTTATCCGAGCCACCCAAATCCGCCGGTGAAGCAGCCTTGGTCAGCGTCCAGGTCAGGTGCCGAACCTCGCCGACCCGCCCTTCTTCCAGCCATTGCCGCACTTGCTGAAAGCGCGGCAACGAACGTCGGTAGTAGGAAACGAACAAGTGCAAACTGGCAGCGCTGAACACCTGCTGCATTTCTCGACTTTGCCTGGCATTCAGCGACATCGGTTTTTCGACGCAGCAATGTTTGCCGGCGGCAGCAACCATCAGGGCATAAACGTGGTGACTGTCGGGGGGAGTGGCGATGTACACCGCGTCCACCTCGGGATCGTTGATCAGCGACTCGGCATCGGTGTAGACCCGGGCGATACCGTGGCGTGTGGCGTAATCGCTCACGACCTCCAGCCGTCGCCCCATCACCGCCACCAGCGCCGAACCGGGCGCTTTGTAGAACGCCGGCCCGCTCTTGCGTTCGGTGACATCCCCACAACCAATCATGCCCCAGCGCACCACGTTCATACTCACTCCTTGATGTGTTTAGCCAATGCGCAAAGCGCGCAGGTCCAGATGACCGTCCTTGAGCGGCGGGCACCAGTAGTAGCCGCCGGTGATCGGACGACTCATGCGATACAAACCATCCGTGATGCCGTCTTCCAGACCGCTCATGCGCCGCAGTTGCGCTTCGAAGGCGTCGAGGGAGAAGCCGAACGCAAGGAACATCAAACCGGCGCGATGGCCTTCGATCCACGGCATCGAGCGGCGCACCACGAAGGCTTCGGGGGCGAAGCTTTCCTGGGCGGTGCGTTTGACGTGAGCAGAGATTGGCGCGTCATCGAGTTCTTCGTTGTCGCTCAGGCGCCGGCCCATGATGTTGTCCTTTTCATGGGACGGCATGGCGTTGAAGCCCTTCAAGTCATGCTGCCACTGCTGAATCGCGGCGAAGCTGCCACCCACCATGCCGTCAGCGCCGTCGCCGACCAGTGCGGCGGCTACGGCGGCTTCATCGTGAGGGTTTTCAGTGCCGTCTTCGTAACCGGTCAGGTCATGGCCGGTGAGGTGGCGGAAGGTTTCGTTCATCTGCACCAGGCGAAACGCCGGGGCCAGCGCGGCTTCGATGGCGGTGCTGCGATTGAGCAACTCGCCACGGTCAACACCGTGCAACCAGCACCAGAGGGCGTGTTGGGTCGACGGGTTGTCGACGCCGACGCCGGTCATGGCCGGGAACGCTCGCAGGCCTTCGACCTGACCGTGCAGGGCCTTGACCAGGGATTCACCGAAACCGACCACCGCCGACTTGCCGTCCACCAGTTGCATCAAGTTGTCGAGCGCGGCCGGCAGTGCGGCGACGGATTCGAGGGCGAAGAACATATGACGGGCTTGAGGCGGAACAGGGGTGGCGAGAATGCCCGGCTGGTAGTAACTCATATGAACTCCTTTAGAAAGAAGCGCGAAGTTTACCTGTGGCCGGAGGATTTGTGGGGGTTTGGATGGAAGTCAAAAGCCCCTCACCCTAGCCCTCTCCCGGAGGGAGAGGGAACTGGATGGGGGATATTAGAGATCTACACCGTCTTGGACGCGCATCCGTGAATCCATAATTTCAGGTCAGTGCATGACTCAAGACACCTCGGTCGGCCTTCACTCTCTCAAGTCCATAATCGACGTAATCTTTCAGGTCGATGTAACTCGCAAGACACCTCGGTCGGCCTTCACTCTCTCAAGTCCATAATCGACGCAATCTTTCAGGTCGATGTAACTCGCAAGACACCTCGGTCGGCCTTCACTCTCTCAAGTCCATAATCGACGCAATCTTTCAGGTCGATGTAACTCGCAAAACACCTCGGTCGGCCTTCATTCTCTCAAGTCCACAATCGACGCAATCTTTCAGGTCGATGTAACTCGCAAGACACCTCGGTCGGCCTTCATTCTCTCAAGTCCATAATCGACGTAATCTTTCAGGTCGATGTAACTCGCAAGACGCCTCGGTCGGCCTTCATTCTCTCAAGTCCACAATCGACGCAATCTTTCAGGTCGATGTAACTCGCAAGACACCTCGGTCGGCCTTCATTCTCTCAAGTCTATAATCGACGCAATCTTTCAGGTCGATGCAACTCGCAAGACACCTCGGTCGGCCTTCATTCTCTCAAGTCCATAATCGACGTAATCTTTCAGGTCGATGTGACTCGCAAGACACCTCGGTCGGCCTTCACTCTCTCAAGTCCATAATCGACGCAATCTTTCAGGTCGATGTAACTCGCAAGACACCTCGGTCGGCCTTCACTCTCTCAAGTCCATAATCGACGTAATCTTTCAGGTCGATGTAACTCGCAAGACACCTCGGTCGGCCCCCTCTCCCTCTGGGAGAGGGCTGGGGTGAGGGTTTGCGTCATGGCGCCACGCACTCGGGCTCATCCCGGTCCAGCGCTTGAACGCCCGGCGAAAGCTGCGCACATCGCTGTAGCCGACCTCCTCGGTGATCCGCTCGATCGACATTTCGGGATTGGCCAACAGGCTCAGGGTCCGCGCCTGGCGCACTTGTTCCAGCAAGGTTTCGAAGGTCAGGGCATGTTCGGTCAGGCGTCGGCGCAAGGTGCGGCTGCTCATGTTCAGGTCGCCGGCAATCTTTTCGATGTGGCTGCCTTGGGTCAGGTCCCGGGCAATCGCCCGCTCCACGGCTTGAATCAGATCAATTTTCTGGTGAACCTGCGCCGCTTCCAGCTCCAGCAACTTGACGGCCTGACGCAACGCCAGCGAGTGATGGTTGGGCAGTCGCACGTCCAGCCAGTGAGCGGCGATCACCATGCGGTTTTGCAGGCAACCAAAACGCACGTCCGGCCCGAGTAAACGCTCATATTCGGCGACGTAATCCGGCGCGGCATGGACGAACTCCACCGCCATCGGCTTGAAATCGGCCCCGACCAACGCCCGTCCGTACACCAGCAGGCTGGCGAAAAACTCCTCCACCGCAAACAACTGCACCTCGGTAAACGGCAAGCGGCATTCGATATCGACAAACACCCGATCGCCCGCCTCCTCCACGCTCGACACCACGATGCCGCCGGAGGTGTGTTGATGGCGGATGCCCAGCTCAAACGCATCGCGCAGGGTCTTGCACAGCGACAACACATGCCCGAGCAGCCCCAGGGTGCCAAGCACGTTCTGCGCGCCAACCCACAAGCCCAGCCCGCGATTGGGCAAGACCTTGAGCGCGCGCTGGATCATCGCCACGGCCTGGCGGTAGGAAATACGCTGCGCCGGGTCCTGGAGATCTTCAAGGGTGAAGCCCAGCCCCCGGCAAAGGCTCTCGGGATTGACCCCTTTGAGCTCGGCGACTTCGGCCAGGGTTTGCAACAGGAATGGCGAAACCAGCGCCAGTTCGTAGGTAGGGTCGACGACTTTCATTGGCATGGGGCAAGACATCCCGGATCAAGCTGAATTCTTATTTTTGTTACCGGTTATGTCGAGGAAAGTTAGCACAGGGTTTGACGACTGTCCGCAGAAGTCCCCCTATGTGGCCGCCAATACCCTGCCCGCCAAGGCCCGAACCGCTTATTTCTATGCAACGGCCCGCGCGGCCGGCGGTGCCTCCCTAACAATAATAATGAGTACACCCATGAACCCGACCCGCACGACATTCTGCTTGCGACTGGCCGTCAGCCTGGCCGGCGTGTTCGCCATTCACTTGCAGGCCTTGGCCACCGAGGCCGGCGTGGACAATATCGGCCCTGGCACCGACGGTTTTTTCATGCTGCCGCTGGATGTGAACAGCCTTCCGGACAACATGGTGGCGTTCAACGTCTACTACAACCATTACAAATCCACCAAATTCCATATCAGTTCCCTCGGCGGCAAGGTGCCGGATGTCGATATCGAATCCACCGCCGTGATCCCGCGCCTGGACTACCTGAGCCCGCTGCACGTATTCGGTGGACGGTTAGCCGGTTACATCGCGCAACCCTGGCTCAAGCAGGAAGTCTCGGTGTTCGGCTTGCATGACACCCGTGAAGGCATGGGCGACACCACCGTTGCGCCGATCATTCTCTGGGACATGGGTAAAAACCTGACCCTCGGTGCCGCCGTGGAAGTCACCGTACCGACCGGCGAATACAGCTCTGATCGCCTGGCCAATACCAGCAACAATTTCTACACCTACAAGCCGCTGTTTTCCTTCACCTGGCTGCCGACGGACAACACCGAGGTATCGATGAAGACGACGTACAGCTTCAACGAGAAGAACAAGGACACCGATTACAAATCGGGGCAGATTTTCCACTTCGACTATTCCGCCAGCTACAAGATCACCGACGACCTGATGCTCGGGGTCAACGGCTACTACTTGAAGCAAACCACCGACGATAAACAGTTCGGCCGCACCGTGCAGTTCAACGGCGAAGACGTGAACGACGGCGTGCGCGGCCAGGTGTTCGCCATCGGCCCGGCGCTGCACCTGACCTTCCTCAAGTACGCCAGCGCCGAGATTCGCTGGGCCAGGGAGTTTGATGTCGAGAACCGTCCGGAGGGCGACATGCTCTGGGCGAAGGTCAGCATCCCCTACGCCTTCTAACCTCCGCGGCCCCCTGTAGGAGCTGCCGCAGGCTGCGATCTTTTGATTGTGTTTTTGAGAAGCAAGATCAAAAGATCGCAGCCTGCGGCAGCTCCTACAGGCGGTTATGACCGAGCCTACAAAGCCGATTGGAATTCCTCGTTGAGGGAAAGAAGCGTCTGACATCTTTTGCGCCAGCGCTTCGGGATACTGGCCCCCTCGTCTTGCCAGTGACGACAGCGAGCCACATCCTCCTTAGACTGCTGAGATTGATCACGGAGATCACTATGAGCCTATTACTTTCCCCGTTTTACTCTGACTTCGAATCCGAAGAAGAGGCCGAGAGCTACGATCGCTGGTTTCGTGCCAAGGTGCAGGCTGCACTGGATGATCCTAGTCCGGGCATACCTCACGAGGAAGCTATGGTGTTGCTCGACCAATTATTAGAAGAGAGACGCAAGAATCGACACGCTGCCGCTTGAATGGAGCGATCAGGCTCTGGACGATCTGGCTGACATCATCGATTACGTCGAACAACACAACTCAAACGCTTCAGCGGCTCTGCAACACAAGGTTGGTACAGCAACGCAAAGGCTTTCATCAATTCCCTATGGTTACAGATCCGGTCGAGCGCCAGGTACCCGGGAAATGGTAGTTAATTCAAACTATCTGCTGGTCTATCGAGTGAATGGGCGCATCAAAATACTGACGCTGGTCCACGCCCGACAAAAATACCCACGAAGCTCATCAGCATAAAAAAGGGCGGCCAAACGGCCGCCCAAACGTACTACACGAGAGTCTTTTACAACGTCAGCTGCCCGCGTTCCTCCTCGGTCAACTGCTGCTTCGCCTGTTCATCCAGCGCCCCTGCCCCCAACACTTGCACCGGGCTGTTCGGGTTGTACCCCGGGGCCGGTGCGCGGCTGGCGCCATCGCGGGACGGTGCGAGTTGTTCGTTGCCGAAGCTGAGCACCTGCACGGTGAAGACCGAGGACTGATTCTGCCGCGACGCCGCTTGCTGCTGACGGGCGACGTCTTCTGCCGCCTGGGTCGCCGACGACGCGGCGGAGCTGGCCGAAGTAATCGCCCCGGTATTCACCGCCGAAACCACCGGCACACCTGTCGCCTTGCCCTGCACCGAGATGTTGGCGGCGTTGACCACCGTCAGCGCAGCGATGTTGACGTTGCCCGAGACGCGAATCCCCGCCTCGCCCGCATCGATGGTGCCCAGC
Organism: Pseudomonas sp. TH15; assembly: GCF_016651105.1. Classification (GTDB taxonomy): domain Bacteria; phylum Pseudomonadota; class Gammaproteobacteria; order Pseudomonadales; family Pseudomonadaceae; genus Aquipseudomonas. The sequence goes on along the minus strand of NZ_JAEKEL010000001.1, from coordinate 3,878,306 downwards.
GGCGCGATCAGGTCGATGTCGCCCGGCGCCACTTCGGCAATCGGGTTGAGCGTGGCGATACCGGCACCGGTGCTCGGCACCGATGGCGACAGGGTCACGTTGCCCCAGGTGTCGTACGCGCGTTTCGGCGGGGTGTAGACCACGGTGGTTTTCGAACCGCGACCGGCGTTGATGTCGCCCTCGGCCGACCAGCCGAGAATCGAGCCGCCGAAGGTGGTCATGATCCGGCTCTGCCCGAGCAGGATGCTGCCCTCGGAGTAGAGCTGAATGTTGCCCGAGCCTTGGGTGATGATCCCCGCCGTCGACGGCGGCGCCGCACCTTCGATGCCGAACACCTGACCACCGCCGGGCGTGAGCATCTGGATATCGCCGCCGAACAACGTCTTGACCCCGGCACCGCCGTACAGCGTGATGTCGCCGTCATAGCGGATCGGATTGCCGGCCACATCGGTGGTCGGGAACAGCGCGGCAATGGCGTTGCGACCGCGCAAATAACTGCCTTTGCGCGGGCCATCGACATCGTTGTATTCCAGGCCACCGGCACGCAGTTCGGCGAAGTACACCTGACGGGCGAAGATCGCCTGCTCGGTACTTGGCAACGCGGCGTAGAACGCTTGCGCCTGTTCGGCGTTACCGCTGAAGCCGTAGCCCAAGGTCAGCCAGCTCTGCAGCTCGTCGAGGTAGGTCTTGACCACTTTGCCCGGTTGCGCGCTCAACGACGTCTCTGCGTTGGCAAGATTTTTCGCATTCAGATAGCGAGCAATGAACCGGGAGTAATCCGGCCCTTGCGCCCCCACACCCGCCTGCAATACCACGCTGGCGCCCGGTTGTTTATCGCCGGCCACCAACGAGCCAAGGCTGGTGATGCTGGCGCGGTCCTCCATCAGGATATTGCGCCCGGCATTGATATCGAGGACGCCCGGCCCGGCAATATCGAAGCTGCTGTAAAGAATGTCGCGGCCTGCCGACACCCGCGATACGTCTCGCGGGTCGTTATGCACGAAAAGGTTGCCGCTTGAGGTGACGTTCTCCCGACCAACGCCCATTTCATCAGGCTGTACGATTGTCGGTTGGCCCAGGTTGGTCCCTGACGCCACGATGTCGCGCCCGGCGATCATCCAGACCGGGCCTGCCGCTTCATACCAGGTACGTTTCGACACGCCGAAACTCAATGTTTCGCCACTGCGTATCCCCACGAGATCGCCGGTCAAGGCGTAGAACCGTGCCGGCCCCTGCACGTCATTCAATCCGGAATAGCTGTTGGGACCAAAGGCGAACAACGGATAACGCGAATTAGCCTCAGGTTTAACACCGTCGCTGCCGTAGTTGCTAGCGAGGGGCGTCCCGGCGCTAGTGCTGGCGAAAGCCTGGAATGCCGGTTTGAAAGGCGTGGTGATGGCCAATGGGCTGGCGCCCGATTGATTGATCGCGTAGCCGCCGGCATAAATGGAATCGCCGGCCAGCAGTTCGAGTTGTCCTACTGTCGAAGGTGCCAACAACAGCGAATACGCAGTTTTCGGCGCGAAGTTGCCTTTGCCGTATGCCGCCGACGGACCGGCATAAATTGACCCTTGAGCCGCCACAGCCCGAAGAATCGACGGATAGACAAAACGGCCGTCGGTGGGCGAGGAATTGGCGCCGCTCACAGGGGTAAGATTCCCTGCAACCTCCGCCAGCTGAGTACTGGGTGTGAGATTGCCTCCGGCAGAAAACAGATCGATGGCTGTGTGATCGGTCCACAGCGAGAAGCCGCTCAGGATGCCGCCGGTACCAATATTGCCGCTGTTATCGAACAGTGGCGAGGCATTGAACAGACGCACCCGACCGGGATCGGCCGCACCGCCCAACACCAGGTCGCCCCGGGTGCTGAGGCTCATGCCCGAGTCACCAGGAATCAGCACCAGACCACCGGAAGCGTTGCTGGCGGTCGAGGTGAAAGGATCCAGCGGTCGGGTTTCACGGACATCATGCGACTGTGAAATGGCACCGTATTGCAGATTGATGCCGCCCAGCGCCCCGCCCGTCAATTGCGCCGCCCCGCGCAAATTGATCAGCGCGCCTTGCAGGTCGTGCCTCGGCGGCTGAGTCCCGTTATCCCCGGCCCGCGCTTGCAGCGATGGGTTGAGTGCGCCGCCGATGCGAATGTCCATATCACCGCCGCCGGTCATCTGCACGCTGCCATCGCTGGCGACACGACCCGTGCTGCCCACGGCAACGATGAGGCCTTGGCTGCGCGGATAATTGTCGGCATCGCCCAACGGTTTGAGCATACCGGCGTCACCTCCGGCACGCAGGCTGATATTACCGCCGCCCAAGGTGCCGAAACCGGTGAAGCCCACCAGGTACGGTTCGGTATTGCCCTCGGATGTCATCAACTGAGTGGCGTAACTGCCGAAGTTGATCCACCAGGCTGTGGGCACATCCGGGTTGCCGGTGCCTTGGCGCCACAGCCAATTACCCACTGACGCGCTGGCAATCTGCTCGCGGAAACCGCCACCCGACGATAGCTCCTTCTTGCCTACTGAATCGGCGGAAACCGAGCCCCCGGCGTTGATCGTCAGGTTGCCGCCCATCTGCGGATACCAGGCTTGATACAAGCTGTCCGCGCCACCGTTGACCCATTTCTCATAGTCAGCACCCGACGTGCCCAGCACCGAATTGCTGTCCGAGAGATGCCCGCGTTTCTGGTTGTAGAGCGGATCAACGTTGGCTGACTGGGTGCCTGCGGTATATACGCCGAACGGCGAGTCCATGCTCAAGTTGCCAGCGGCGATCAGGTCGAGATCGCCGGTACCGGTGCGCAGGACGCTGAACATCTGCGTATGGGCCTTGGCAGTTTTTCCAGGATTATTGCCGATGCACAGGTCCGGATAGATGTCACAAAGCACCAGAAAGTCGTCAGGGACCGGCTCATAATCGGCGCCCATTCCGCTGCCTGGCGCCCAGACCCAACGAGCCATTGGCGCGCAGTCACCCGGTTCTATATCGCACAGGACAAGAAAATCGTCGGAAACAGGCTCAAACTCTGGAAAGCCGTATTGGTTACCGGCAGCCCAGACCAGCCTCCCCGCAGACGTCGTCACCTTAACGCCGTAGTGAGCATCCGCCAGCCGCAGATTGCCCTCAGGGGTCAGCGGTCTAACCGTACGACTGTCGGCAGCACCAAGATCCGCCCCCGCCACCACGCGCATCGACCACGACGCACTGCCCGCCGGCAGCATGCTGGCCACCGCCCAGTTCTTGCCCTGCTGGTCGCCAGTGAACGGCCGCAGTTCGATCAGTGAAGTGCCGTCGGCCAGTTTCACGTCGGTCATGGAAGGAATCAGCGATCCGCGCAGCAACGCCAGCGAACCACTCAGCCTGACCCCGGAAACGCTTTGCAGGTCGGCGTTGTAAACCCCCGGCAACGGCACGCCTTTGGGCCAGTTCATGGCTTGCAGGCTCGTCGCCTTGTTCAGACGGATACCGGCACCCAAACGGCTGTTGGCCGGCACCGTCACACTGTCACCGAGCAACGTTCCCGCCGCGTACAGCAGGTTGCCATTGGCATCATGGATGGCCCCGGCCAACACCGTGCCGGCGCTAAAGGTATACGCCTCTGCCAACACTGCCTGAGTCGGCAGCAACGTGCCGCTGGCCAACACCGCGCCCTGAATTGTCACGTCGTAATTGAGCGTGACGCCGACCGGGAACTGTGTCCCTTCAGCCAGCGAAACACCGCTGCCCGGCACGATCAGATCACCACCGAACGGCTGCACACCGGCAATCAATTTCCAGCCGGCGTCATCCTGAGTTTCCGGCGGCGGCGCGAAACCGTCGTTGATGCTGCCGTAAATATCGAGGTTGCCACCGGCGCGGATGACCAGGCTACCGGCCTCACCAGAGCCATACACCGACGGGTTCAAGCGGGTGTGCGGATTGAGGCTGGCGTAGCGATAACCGGACAAGTCCAGATCGCCCTCCACCACCAGGTCGCCGTCAGCCGTCTTGCTGGCGATTTCCACACCCGGGCGCAGATGGAACGCGTCGGCGTAAGTGGCGTTGTTCAGCCCGGCGAGTTTGCGTTGCAGCAGATCGCTGTTGCCCAGCGCGGCGTTGATAAAGGTGTTGCTGTCACCGTGAATGCGCTCGAGCATGGCTTGATCGATCACTTGATACGGTCGGCCACTGACCGCTTGATCGACGCCATCACGGGCATCGGTGTAGCGGCGTGTACCGTTGAGGCCAATGGAGCGAGCGCCCTGAATGGTCAACGCACCGCTGGCGTCGATGGCGATGTCATTACTGCCCAGACGCGGCGCGTTCAGCTCCAGCGTGCCGCGCAGCATTCCATCGTGTTGCCCGGCAAGGAAACCGGGCACCGCATCGGTGCCGTGACGCAGGTCGATCCGCGCGCCGGACGCCAGCGTGAGTACACCCTCACCGGAATTGAGTTCCACCGTGGCGCGGTTCGGCGCATCGATGATCTTGCCGTAGCTGTCGACGCGCAGGACTCGACCATGAGCGTCGAGCAGGCTGTTGCCGGCCAGCGCCAGAGCATTTTTTGCCGACAGACGAATGTTGCCGACGCGCTCGCCACTGGCATCGACCAAACCGGTCACGGTCAGGCTGCCGTTGTCCACCGAGACATTGATGTCACCGGCCTTGAGGCCATCGCCGATCACAAGATTGCCTTGCTTGAGCTGCAAGCTGCGGCTGCCGAACACCTGTCCGGCGTTCAGGCGCTGATTAAGCGCGGCGAACTGCGCGGTGGCATCTGCGCCCAGATTTTGCGCGCGAATGTCCACGCCCCCGGCCTTGTATGGCACCAGCGTGCCGCCGGCATCGTAATAACCGCTGCTGCCGCCGAGGATTTCACCCTGCAAATCGACGGTTCCGGCCGCGTCGGCCAACGCAATGGCGCTGAGGTTACCGGCCTGATTGCTCTTCGCCGACAGGTCAATCCGCGAGCCCGCCGCTTGACGGATGTTGCCGTTGGCGCTGTACAGCGACACGTCGCCGCCCCAGCTGTATTTGTTCACATCGTTGAACGGCAGCGTACGCCCGGCCATGTCCAGCACCGCAGCGCTGCCCAGGGTCAAATCGCCTTCTGACTTGACCGTCAGCTTGCCGCTGGCCAGGGTGATACGGCTATCGAGCACGATGTTGCGAGCCTCAAGGTTCAACTCGGCACCCAGGGCGTCCGCCGCCCCTGCAGCCCCGCCACCGCTGAGCGTCAGATTGTTGCCAGCCTTGAGCACACTCACCGACGCCGCTTCACCGGTGAGCAACGGCGTACGCAGATTCAGGTTGCCGCCGCTGTAGCTGTAACCCTTGAGCGGATCGTAAGCGCCCTGCTCCTGATACACCGCCAGGTTGCCTTTGTGGTTGGCGGTGATGCGGTCGCTGGCCGTCAGGTTGACGTTGGCAAAACCCAGCGCCAGACGATTGTTCTGATCCAGGCCGCTCGCCTGCGGCATCGGGCCGAAACCCAACTCGATGCGTTGCGCCTGAATGTCCAGCGTGCCGCTGCCCGTACCGGCGCCAGCGGTGATCACGCCGCCAGGACTTTGCGTGGCGCCGTTCCAGATCAAATTGGCGGTGCGGATGCTCGCCACATCACTGGCATCGCCCGAGCCATAAATCGCCGGGGTGACCAGCAGCAGATTCTGCAGTTTGCTCTGGCCAGTCTGCGGATCGAGGGTGTCGAGGCTCACGCTGCCGTAGAAATTGAAAGCATCGCGAGTGGTCAGGCTTAAGGTTTCCAGCGCCGGTGCGCCGTACTGCGTATCGCCCCGCAACAGTCGATTGAGCACGTTCTGGTTCAGCATCAACCCCGCCGGTACGCGACTGCCTGCCGCTGCCAGCGCCTCGGCACTGCCGGCGTTGACCGAGCCGACCGAAAGCGCGAGCTGACGCGTGCCGAAGCGCACCGCTTCGTCGAGTTCGAATTGATTATCCGTGGCGGCCGTCAGACTGCCATTCGAATAAAGGATTGCCGGATTGCTGCACACAGCCGTTGTGCAGACACCAATGCGGATGCTGCCGCCGCCGGAAATGCCGCTGGCCGCTTTCGGCGCCAGAACGTGGGTCCAGCCGTTGGAAGCGAGCAACAGGCTGGATTGGTCAGGCTGATAGAAAAAGCCCGCCGTTGAGTCGTAGGCCACATCGCCCCGTCCCAGTGTGTTGATTCCCGCCCCCGCCTCGACCGTGATGCCACCAAGAGTCGAGGTGGTGCGCAAGAGCACTTCCGGTGCGGACAGGATCGCCCCTTCACGCAAAACAATGTCTTGGCTGGTGCCAACGAAACCAATGATGTTGGCCGCGTTGTTGTACTGGACCTTCGGCATCGCACCGATGCTCAGACGTCCGGCATTGAGATTGTTGAGCGTGTCGGCGTAGACCGACACGCCATTGAAGTCAGGGGTTGGCGTATGCCCTGCGCCGAGGATTTCAAAGTTCGCGCCGGCATTGCCCCCGCGCAGCACAGCGGTGCCGATCGAGCCTCCCTCGGCGGCCTTGAACAACGCCTGCCCGTTGAACAGCAAAGCAATGTCTTGTTCGCCACCGGCGTTCAGACGCAAATCCAGCGTCTTGCCATCCATGGGTGCCAGCGCACGCGGCACGCCCCGACGTGCGGCATCGCTGTAAATGAATTGGGCCAGGCTGGTTTCGTTGTATTGCGAGTAGCGGCGCAACACATCGGCAGAGGTCAGAATCACCTGGCTGGCGAGGCTGTCACGCAAACCGGTATTGGCAATCGACATCTGCCCGCTGCTGGTCCAGGAGCCATTGCGCAGTTGCAGCGCGCGCGTCGTGCCGCTCGGGATCGCCTGACCGTTGACTTCAACGCGAAACGCCCCCGGCAACAGGGCAAAGCTGGAGGGCAACAAGGTGTAGGTGCCTGCGGCCAGCCCGGGCACGCCCGTGCCAAGGGTGATCTGCTGGCCGACACGCGGATCCACTGCAGCGGCTCCTGCCACCACCGGCGCATAAACGCTCTGATTGCCCGGCACGATGGCGTAGACCGGATTGCTCGCAAGCCCTGGCAAGCTGAAGGTGCCGTCGGCGGCGTTGCGTACCAACGGATTGAGACGGGCATCGGTGGAGCCGCCACGCCCGGACACGAAACCGGCACCGCGAAGGTCACCGCCACCGGACAGATCAAGGGTCGCACCACTTTGTACATCGATGTATTGCGAGTTGACGACCACGCCATTGGTGTCGCCGGTGATGCCATTCAAGACGACAGACTTGTCGTTGTAGCGATAGTCGATGTCATCGGTGGTGCCGCCGTAAGGCATGAGCAACCCGGCGGCGCTGACCGACGTCACGCTGCCCGGCAACAGGCGCACCTCATGTGTGGTGGTCAGGACATCGTCACCCAGGGTGATCAGGCCCAACGGTGCACGGATGACCCCGCCCTGCTCAATGGTGCCCGCGGTCAGGTTCAAACTGCCGAATACCGAGTAAGGCACCGCCGCAGGTGCCGTGCCGCGACCGCTGATCCGCAGGGTGTGTTCGTTCGCCCGATCGGCGCCCTGATAGCCGGCGCGCACTTCGGCCTGGACGCCCGTGGCCGGGTAGATTTGCGCCGCACCGAGATTCAAGTCACCCGGAGTCCACAGCCGGGTTCTTTCGGCACGGTCATTGGGCGCGAGAAAACGCAGGTCACCGCTGCTGTCGAGCGACACCAGGCCGAATGCCCGGCGACTGTATGCAACGGCAGGCCCTTGCTGTTGCAAGATCGCACCCTGCGTACCGAACGACAGCCCGTTGCCCACATCCAGCAGGTTCGCCGATGTATTAAACGTAGCCTGCGACAATCGGTTCGTGGGGTTGAGGGTCACCCGTGGCCGCGTCATGGTGACGGCATCGAAATAAGTACCGACACCGGACAGGCGCAGGTACGGCGCGCGCAAATCGATACGTGCTACATCACTGGAATTTTCTGCCAGCGAGAGCGCCCCGGCATACAGATTGAGGCTCTGGTTCATGTGCAGATTGACGTCACCGTCAAACGACAACAAGCCGTTGCTCAGCAGGCTCAGGTTGTCGAAACCGCCGGCCATCAACTCATCCGCACTCAGGCGCGTCTGTCCGTAACGCAAACTGTCGGCGCCCTCGCCCGGTCGCAGAGTGGCGGACAGCCGAGTGTCCCCGGGCCCTGGCCGATAATGACTTCCCTCGGCGCGCGCACCGCATTGCTTGCCGAGTCCATGTACAAAGGGGCCTCAAGCGCCAGCTCCAGACGCCCACCGGCAGCGCCGACACCTCCGGCCGCCGCACGCAAGCTGCCCTCCGCGAACACGCCGTTATAGGAACTCAAGCTGATGCGCCCGCCATCCGTTGCAACGCGGGTCGGCCCCTGACCGGCGATATCGACAACAGCTTCGCTGCCGGACGCATCGAGTCGAGCCCCCTGACGAACGATGACATAGGCATCGGCCGCTGTGGCCGTCGCCAGTTTCACGTCTATTTCGCCGCCGATGATGATGCTGCCGCCCTTGCCGACCTGACCGTACGTGCGCCCCAGGGCATCAATGGCCGTATTGGCGCGTCCGGCGACATCCAGTACGGCCTGCTCGCCGATCCAGATCGAACGGTTGTGCGCATTCGGATCCGCCACTTGATTGGAGGTGCCCGGGTTGATCGAGCCGAACTGTTGCTGACGAATATCAATCGTCCCGCCCCAGGCATTCAGTTCACCTTCGACGGTGATCTGCCCGGCACCGCGCAGCTTGATGCTCTGCCCCGGATCAACACTGATGCGCGAACCACGGCCCAGGGTCAACGTGCTATTGGCGGCATCGATCAAACCGATCAGGCTGGCGCCGCCCTGCAACGTCAGGCTGGCGCCGGCGCGTTGGGTCAGCAGGCCCTTGGTCGGGTTTTCCTGGAACAGCGTCGGCGTCCACAACTCGAGCGCCGCCCGTGGGTCGACAGCACTGACCTGATTCGGCGCGGCATCACCAAATCGGTACACCGGCAGGGTGATGTCAATCGCGGTGCCTTCGGCAACATCCAGCCCGCTCAGTCCGATCAGGTTGTAAGCGGAAAAGCCCTTGCTGAACAGATCACCGGACAGTTGCAGGGTGTTGTCGGCCAATGCCTGGTCGGTCTGGCCAACGAGGATCTTGTTGGCCTGCACCGTCAGCGTGCCGCCGCCCGTGACACCGTAGCCACGCAGTTCACCCGCAAGGTCGAGGTGGGTTTTACCGGGCGCCGAAATCGCACTGGATTCCAGCGTCAAGTCACCACCCTTGCCGCCACGGATCTTGCCGTTGGCCAGCACAGCGCCGCCGGAGGAAACATCGAGCAGACTGCCCGCGCCGATATCGATATCACCACTGCTGCGGATCGACAGCAGACCGCCATTCAAGTACGCAAGACTGGCGCCGTCGTCCGGGTTGGTGCGCAGATTGCTCCACACGCCACGCGTATCAAGTCGCACACCGTCGGCCACTTTTACCTGCGTCGCCTTATCGGCCTTCGCCGTGAGCCGAGTGTCAGCGGTGTCGCTACTGAGGAACTGATTCAACACGTTGCCCAGGCGCAGGCTACCGCCACGCGCGGTCAGGTCGGCGCCGATCTGCACGTCCGGGGAGTACAGGGTGATGTCGCCACCGCTATCGACCGTCAGCGCACCGTCAACAATAACCTGATCTCTGGCCGCGACCTTGAGCGCACCGAGCCGGAAGCCATTGAGTTGATCGTTATCGAGATACAACTTGCCCTTGCGCGCATCGGACACCGCACCGGTCAGGTCCAGATCACTGCCAGCAAGCGGACGTTCGCCGCCAATTTGCACCTGCTCCAGCGTCGGGTTTAGCGTGTACAACAGGCCGCTTGCGGCGGCGACCCAGGTCGGGTCATAACTGCCGACGATCAACTGTGCGCGGCGCGCCAGTGCGGTCTGGCTCTGTTCATAGCCATCGAGCACCGGTTTCGGTGCCTGATTCTGCCGCTCGCCCTGATACACCTCGCCAATCATCTGCCCGTCGAGCACGGCGTTGGCCGTGGCGACCACCAACTGCCCGGCGTCACGGCCGACGGTGTAACCCGACTCGAAGCGTGAGCGCGGCGCGATCAACGGGTTGTAGAAGTAACTGGTCTGGCCCCAGCGTTCGCTGTTGTCCTCATAGCCTTTGTACAGACCGGTGTAGAGCAGATCGCCCGGCGCGCGCGAGACTTCGTAAAGTTTGCCATCCGCACCGCGCAGCCAGCTCTGCCGAATCTCGCCGCTCTGCACATCCAGCGTGCCGCCGGACAGATTGATCAGCGACCCTTTTTCCGTGACCACATCGTTGCCGGCAAAACTCACCGTGCCGCCCTGGGCCATCCACTCGCCAACGCTATGGCCTTGCGTGCCGAGATAACCGCCAACTTCGAGCAAACCGCCTGCCGTGTACCAGCGATCGGTGGCATAACCGTTGGTGCCTGCCGGCACGTACACCAGCTCGCGCACATCGACCCAGATGTCATTGCTGTTGAGCGCGCCTTTCTCGCGGTTCACAGAAGCATCGCGCTGCTCGTTGCCTTGCACGTTGATCTTGATGCTGTTGTTTTCCATCGCCACTTTGACGCCGAGGGCACCGGACACATCGATCATCGCGCCGTCACGCACCACGCTGCGACGTTGTGCACTGACCGCCACCTGGCCGCCAGTGGCCAAGGTGATCGAGCCGTTCTGGAACTCGACCGTGCCGCCGCTCTGCAGCTCGATGCGTGACTGGTCGCCACGGATCCGGTTGTTCGCGCTGACATTGGTCAGGCTCGCGTCGCGCTGGCTGTCGAGGGCGCTGAGATCACTGCTGTCGAGCATGATGGCCGTGGCGCTGCCCTGCCCCAGCGTGACGCTGCCGTTGCTGTCGGTGCTCGGGTTGGTCAGGTGAATCGTGCCGCGCGTGGCCACCGACGTGCTCGCGAGCAACACACCGTTCTGCACCACTTCATGACCGGTCAGGGTGATGTCGCCGGTGGCGGACTGGATCAAACCGTTGTTGGTGACCTTGCCTGCCACGGCGCCGGCCTTGAAACCGGGAATGACTTCGTTACCGAAGGTGGTGGACAGCGCATTACTCTCGGTGCCCGAACCTTTGCGAATGTAGAAACGGTCACCGGCAGCCAGCACGGTCTGGCCCTTGGCGGTATTGATGCTGCCGTCGTTCTGTACTTCATTGCCGAGCAGCAAGGCGTAGCCGCCAGCATCGGTTGAAGTCGCCGGTTTGTGGGTTTCAATCGACGCTCCGCGTTCCACCAATACCTTGCCGGCGGCATCGGTGAACGTTGGCTGCGTGCCGGTGCTGTCGAAGTACAGACCACGGTCGCGGAACTGGATATCGGTGATATTCGCCGCTGCCGCCACCAGATTGCGCACGTTGACCTGACTGCTGCCGCTGAACACGATACCGTTGCGGTTAATCAGCATCACCGTGCCGTCGCCCTTGATCTGGCCCTGAATCTGACTGGCCCGCGCGCTCGGGTCATTGACCCGGTTAAGCACCGCCCAGTTCGACTGCTGGGCGAACTCGACCGTGGTGTTGCGCCCGACGTTGAAGGTTTCCCAGTTGAGAATTGCCTTGTCGGCGGTCTGCTCGATCTTCACAGTGGTCTTGCCATCAGCCTGGGTCTGTTGCGGACCCTTGGCGTTCTGCCAACCCTGAGCCAGGCTGTTATCGACCTTCAAACCACCCTCGCCCAAACCGTCCGGCACAAACTGCACCATGCCCAACGCGGCAGCACGTCCGGCCGCCTGCGCCGCTTGTTGTGCGGCAATCGCGGCAACGGTGTTGTTCAACGTCTGGATCGAGCGCTGCAACTGCTGATTGGCCTTCTGTTGTTGAGCCAGCGGCGGCGTCATCCCCGGTAATCCGCCCACGCTCGGCCGTGCTGCTGCAGCTTGCTGCGCGGCGCCCTTGGCGGCAAACCAGCTCGAACTGAACGCCGTCTGCGCCTGCGCACTGCCCGCCACCAGACACAACGCCACGGCGTGAGCCAACGGCTTGAGCAGCCACAGCGTCGGCTCCATGGCTTCACGCTTGGAGGACAGAACATGGGTACGACGACGGGATGGGCGAGCGAGCATCACTACGAGATCCTTTTTGATTGCCACACTTTGGTTGCCAAAGATGCCGCAGGTCTGCAAAAACCTGCTGTTACGACATAGGCTGTTGGCGAAGGCCGCGACCGAACGGATGTCACACAAACTTCATGTTCGAGGAGTAGTCGGGCAAAAAAATGACGGCAACCCGAAGGTTGCCGCCACTTTTGTTACGACAGCCTGAGCTTACAAAGGACGACCGATGGTGTTGCACACGGTGGTGTTGTTGATGTTCAGGTTGTTGCCCGAGGTGTTGGTGATGAAGTTGGCGGTTACAGCGGTTTTCCAGGCGGTAGGTACGGCAACGAATTTGTGCGCCTGAGTCGCGGTGTTGTTGCCCGGGTTGCTGTAGTGGGTGGTCAGGAAGGCTTTGACGTCAGCGGCCACGGCTGCATCCTTGTAGCACTGGCCGAAGATGAAGTTGGTGTAGGCAGCCAGTTTGTAACCGGAAGTCGGGTTAGCCACCACTGGTGACCATTTCGACGGATCGGCTGCGTCGGTTGCAGACGACGGAGGAGCAACCGAAGACAGCGCCAGTGTCACGTTTGGCGAGGTTGGCTGAACACCGTTTACGCGAGCAACCACCGCGTTGCTGGTGGCGTCAACACCGTCCGGACCGACATAACCGATAGAACCGTCAACAGCGTTCACGGTAGTGGCGACTTCGGAAGTGTTGGCGACGCCGACCCAGTTCGACGGCAGTGCCGAACCGGCTGGCAGACGAGCGTTGGTGAAGGTGGAGTTGGTAGCAAACTGGGTCGGGCAGACCGAGTTCAAGTGACGGCTGAGGATTTCCGAAGTGCCGCTGGAAACGTTGCGATAAACAACGCGGATCGGGGTGGTGTCGGCAGTGCCAAGCAACTGACCCCAAGTGGTTTTAGCGCCGGAGAAGGCATCGCACAGCTGAGCGCTGGTCAGGTTCAGTGCAGTCTGACCGGCTTTCTTGTACGGAATGGCAACCGAAGTGGCCACCGAAGGCAGTTGAATCAGCGGGCCGTACGAAGCGCCGTAAGTGGTGGTGTAGGTGTTGAGTTCCGCAGCGCTGAGGATCGAGTCGCTACCCGCGAAGTGCACAGTGCCGGTGGTGCTGAAGCCGGCTGGATTGTTGGTCAGGAAGGCAGTCTTGCCACCGCCGCTACCGATGGCAGCGTAGGAGAAGTTGGCTGGCAGGATGCTGTCGGCAGAACCTTTGTACAGAGCGGCTGGCAGAGTTGCACCACCACCGGTAACGGCCATGGCTTGAGCGGAAGCCAGAGCGGCAACGGTCAGGGAAGCTGCGATCAGAGTGCGCTTGAACATGAAGAATCTCCTTTTCAACTGGTTTTGGGAACACAGGGTTTCGGATGGCTTGCATGACACTGGGAGGACTCAACTGGCCCTCGCTAGCGTTGGCCTTGGTTAAGTCGCACTGAGAAATTCGCAGTTTCCGGTGACAGATAAAGGAAAAAACCTCGGGAGGTGCGGGGTGTTTCTGAAGGGATTTTCTCGGGTGTTTGTCGGCTGCTGCGCAGCGTCTGGATCGAGGGTTTGGCTGAATCGGGCTGGAGGCGTTGGCGGGTGGTTGCAGATGACAGAAAGGAGAACCCGAGGATGGCTTGATCAGGGGTCGGGTGATGCTGAAGCCTCTGAAAAAAGATTGGATTATTTGTTGCTCTGACTGGCCTCATCGCGAGCAGGCTCGCTCCCACATTTGAAATGCATTCCCCTGTGGGAGCGAGCCTGCTCGCGATGGGGCCGGCCCAGACACCATCAATATTTCAGAAACACCCCTACTGGACCAGTTGATTGATCTCAATGATCGGCAACAGCACCGCCATCACAATCACCAGCACCACCCCGCCCATCACCACAATCATCAGCGGTTCCAGCAGCGCCGTCATGCCCATCGCCCGCCGCTCGATATCACGCGACAACGTCTGCGCTGCACGCTCCAGCATCGGCGGTAACGACCCGGTTTTCTCACCACTGGCGATCAAATGAATCAGCACCGGCGGAAACACGTTTTCCACGCGCAATGCGGCGGCCAGGTTCACACCCTCACGCACCTTGGCCGTGGCCTCAGTGACGCTCAGGCTCAAACGATCGTTGGACAGTGTCTGGCGCGCCGCTTCCAGTGCCCTTAATAACGGCACCCCGGCGCCGCCGAGAATCGCCAGCGTCGAGGCGAAACGGGCGGTGTTCAGGCCGAGGATGAAACGCCCGAATAACGGCAGCTTCAGCACCCTGTGATGCCAACGCAAACGCGCCGCCGGATTGCGCAGATACAGGCGCCAGCTCCAGAAACTGGCGGCCATGATCCCTGCGCACAGCCAGCCCCAACTGCGAATGAAATCGCTGGCATTGAGCATCGCCAGGGTTAATCCCGGCAAATCCTGACGTGCTTGGGAAAACGCGCTGACCACCTGCGGCACCACGTAACTGAGCAAGAAAATCACAATGCCGATCGATACCAGACCAACCACGCCCGGATAGATAAACGCGGTGAGAATCTTGCCGCGCAGATTGTTGCGCTCCTCGATGTAATCGGCGAGTCGCTCCATCACCTGCGCCAGATCGCCGGACTCCTCGCCGGCCGCAATCAGCGCACGGTAGATCTCGGGAAAATCCCGTGGTCGCGACGCCAGCGATTCCGCCAGACGCATGCCGCTACGCACGTCGGCACGTACGGCGCTTAGGGTGTGGGCGATGTGCTTTTTTCCGCCTGTTCGACCGTGGCGCTTAGTGCGGCTTCCAGCGGCAGACTGGCACCGAGCAGGCTCGCCAATTGCCGCGTGGCCCACGCCAGATCGTTGTCCGAGAGTTTGGCGCTGAACAGTCCACCACCGCCGTGCTGGGCGACATTGCTTTCCTTTTGCACCATGAGTGCCGTCAGGCCGCGCCCGCGCAACGCACTGAACGCAGCGGTTTGACTGTCGGCTTCCAGATGCCCGGATTCGATTTTTCCGGTCGCGTCGGCAGCTTCAAAACGATAGCGATTCATCAGGCGTCCCGTGTCACACGAAGGATTTCTTCGGGGGCGGTGGCGCCGCTGCGAATCCAGCGCTCACCGTCCTCACGCAGGCTGAACATCCCGGCTTTCGCGGCTGATGCGCGCAAGGCCTGCTCCCCTGCCCCTTGGTGAATCAGGGTGCGGATGTCGTCGTCGATGCAGAACAATTCGTGGATGCCGGTGCGGCCGCTGTAGCCGGTTTGATTACATGCCGCGCAACCGACCGGGCGCCATGTCCCCGGTGTCGCCGTGTCTTCCTGTTTGCACTGATTGCACAGGCGCCGTACCAAGCGTTGCGCGAGTACGCCGAGCATTGATGAGGCCAGCAAAAACGGTTCAACGCCCATGTCGATCAAGCGGTTAACCGCCGACACCGCGTCGTTGGTGTGCAAGGTCGCCAGCACTAAATGCCCGGTCAGCGAAGCCTGCACGGCGATTTGTGCGGTTTCCAGATCGCGGATTTCGCCGATCATGATGATGTCCGGGTCCTGCCGCAGAATCGCCCGCAGCGCCAGGGCGAAGGTCATGTCGATCTTGGCGTTGACCTGAATCTGGCTGATCCCCGGCAAGTCGTATTCCACCGGATCCTCGACGGTGAGGATGTTGCTGGTACTCGCATCGAGCCGCGCCAGTGCGGCGTAGAGGCTGGTGGTCTTGCCGCTGCCGGTGGGGCCGGTAACCAGCACGATACCGTGGGGCTGGCGGATCAGGTGATCGAGTTTCGCCAGCACTTGTGCATCCATGCCGAGGGTTTCCAGGTGCAGACGCCCGGCCTGTTTGTCGAGCAAACGCATCACCACCCTTTCGCCATGCCCCGTCGGCACAGTTGAAACGCGGATATCAATTGGCCGCCCGGCCACGCGCAAGGCGATTCGACCGTCCTGCGGCAGGCGTTTTTCGGCGATGTCGAGCTGGGCCATGATCTTGATCCGCGACACCAGCGCACCGTGCAGCGCCTTGCGCGGCGAGACCACGTCGCGCAGCGTGCCGTCAACGCGATAGCGCACTACCGAATGGGTTTCGAAGGGTTCGATGTGGATGTCACTGGCCTCATCCCGCGCGGCCTGGGTGAGCAAGGCGTTGATCATGCGAATCACCGGCGCGCCGTCCTGGGTGTCGAGCAGGTCAGTGATTTCCGGCATGTCCTGCATCAGGCGGTCGAGATCAACTTCGTTTTCCGCCGCACCCACCACCGCCGCCGCGCTCCCGGTGTCGGCGTAAGCGCTGGCGAGCAAGCCATCCAGTTCGTCATCGCGCACGCGCTGTATCGTGGTCGCGCCAAACTGACGCCGCGCTTCGCTGATCGACCAGCCCGGCGTCGACGGGCACACCGTCAACACGCCATCGCACAACAAAATCCGCTGCGCCTTGGCCCAGGCGTAAGGCAACGCACTCATCTTTCGCAGTCCCCCGAGTTCTCTGTGGCAATGAGATGTCCTGTGGCAGTGCAATTCCCTGTGGCGAGGGGATTTATCCCCGCTCGGCTGCGCAGCAGTCGTAAACCCAAAACACTCGGTATGCCTGCAGAAATGGGGTTGCAGGTTTGGGGGCTGCTTCGCTGCCCAACGGGGATAAATCCCCTCGCCACAGGTGTATAACTCCTAGGCAGAACCGGTTTCATAATGAGGCCCCCGGCTGGATCAGCAGCGCTTTGATCCTGGCACGTGGCCCCGAGGATGGCACCACCGCCGGCTGTGGCAATGCGATTTCCTGTGGCGAGGGGATTTATCCCAGCTCGGCTGCGCAGCAGTCGTAAACCCAAAACACTCGGTATGCCTGGAGAAATGGGGTTGCAGGTTTTGGGGCTGCTTCGCTGCCCAACGGGGATAAATCCCCTTGCCACAGGGGTATCACTCCGATGCAGAACCGGTTTCATCATGAGGACCCCGGCTGGATCGGCACCGCTTTGATCGTGGCGCGTGGCCCCGAGGATGGCGCCGCCGTCGGCTGTGGCAATGAGATGTCCTGTGGCGAGGGGATTTATCCCCGCTCGGCTGCGCAGCAGTCGTGAACCCAAAACACTCGGTATGCCTGGAGAAATGGGGTTGCAGGTTTTGGGGCTGCTTCGCTGCCCAACGGGGATAAATCCCCTCGCCACAGGTGTATCACTGCTATGCAGAGCCGGTTTCATAATAAGGACCCCGGCTGGATCGGCACCGCTTTGATCGTGGCGCGTGGCCCCGAGGATGGCACCACCGCCGGCTGTGGCAATGAGATTTCCTGTGGCGAGGGGGTTTACCCCCGTTCGGCTGCGCAGCAGTCGCAAACCCGGCAAACGCGGTATGCCTGCGAAATGGAGTCGCCTTGTTTGGGGGACGCTCCGCGCCCCAACGGGGGCAAGCCCCCTCTCCACAGGTGTATCACTCCGATGCAGAACCGGTTTCATCATGAGGCCCCCGGCTGGATCGGCACCGCTTTGATCGTGGCGCGTGGCCCCGAGGATGGCACCACCGCCGGCACACCCTGCGCCGCCGTCGGCAGTGGCAATGAGATTTCCTGTGGCGAGGGGATTTATCCCCGCTCGGCTGCGCAGCAGCCGTAAACCCAAAACACTCGGTATGCCTGGAGAAATGCGGTTGCAGGTTTTGGGGCTGCTTCGCTGCCCAACGGGGATAAATCCCCTCTCCACAGGGGTATCACTCCTAGGCAGAACCGGTTTCATAATGAGGACCCCGGCTGGATCGGCACCGCTTTGATCGTGGCGCGTGGCCCCGAGGATGGCGCCGCCGCTGGCACACCCTGCGCAGCCGTCAGCAGTGGCAATGAGATGACCTGTGGCGAGGGAGCTTGCTCCCGCTCGGCTGCGCAGCAGTCGTAAATCCAGCAAACGCGGTGTGTCTGAAGAAATGGGGTTGCAGGTTTTGGGGCCGCTTCGCAGCCCAACGGGAGCAAGCTCCCTCGCCACAGGGGTATCACTCCTAGGCAGAACCGGTTTCATAATGAGGCCCCCGGCTGGATCGGCACCGCTTTGATCGTGGCGCGTGGCCCCGAGGGTGGCGCCGCCGTCGGCAGTGGCAATGAGATTTCCTGTGGCGAGGGGATTTATCCCCGCTCGGCTGCGCAGCAGTCGTAAAGCCAAAACACTCGGTATGCCTGGAGAAATGCGGTTGCAGGTTTTGGGGCTGCTTCGCTGCCCAACGGGGATAAATCCCCTCGCCACAGGTGTATCACTCCTATGCAAAACCGGTTTCATAATGAGGACCCCGGCTGGATCGGCACCGCTTTGATCGTGGCGCGTGGCCCCGAGGATGGCACCACCGCCGGCACACCCTGCGCAGCACTCGGCAATTGCGGCGCCTGCATGTCCGGCATCGCCCAGCTGCGTTCCGGCTGCAAACCACCTTGGGCGCGGCGCATGAAGTCATAGCGGTTCAGCGTAATGCTGCGCCCCGCCTCGCTGTCGCGAATGATGTACGGGCGCAGAAACACCATCAAATTAGTCTTGGTGATCGCCCGGCGCTCGTTGCGAAACAGCGCGCCGATCCCCGGAATGGTCGACAACCACGGCACCGCATCGTTGCTCTGGCTGTAACCGTCCTGCAGCAAACCGCCGAGCACCATGATCTGGCCGTCATCAAGCAGGATGCTGGTATCAATCGCACGCTTGTTGGTCACAATCCCCGCCGACGTCGAACTGGCCGACGCACGCTCATCAATGCTGCTGACTTCCTGATAGATATCGAGCTTCACCGTGCCACCCTCGGAAATCTGCGGGCGCACATTGAGCTTCAAACCGACCTCTTCACGGGTCACCGTCTGGAACGGATTATTGCTGGTGCCCCCGCCGCCAGTCACATAACTGCCGCTGACAAACGGGATGGTCTGGCCCACAAAAATACTCGCGGCCTCGTTGTCCAGCGTCAGCAGATTAGGCGTCGACAACACATTGGTGCCGCCCTTGCTCTTCAAGGCCCGGGCCAGCACTTTCAAATCCAGAATCTTGCCGATGCCGGGAATGTCGACCGTGCCGTTGACGTAGCCCAGGTTCAAACCTTGCGGCAACACGTCGAGGCTGGTTTTACCATTCAGATTGATCCCCGAGCCGCCGAGATTCGCCCCGCCGATCACGCCTTTACCGCCCAGATTACCGGTCTGCCATTGCACGCCGAATTCGCTGGCATCGTCCTCGCCGACCTCGACGATCAGGCTTTCAATCACCACTTGTGCACGGCGTTGGTCGAGCAGATCGATGACTTCGCGCAGGTTGCGATACAACGGCTCCGGTGCGGAAATCAGCAAGGTGTTGGTGGTGGCGTCGGCCTGAATGGTCACACCGCCAGCGCTGAACGCAACGTTCTGTTCGCTACTCTGAGCGCCGCCGCTGCCGGTGGTGCCGCCACTGCCCTGCGCGTAACTACCACCAGTGCTGCCGCTGCCGGACGTGGTCGAAGTTGTGCCGCTGGTTTGTGTGCCGCTCTGGCCACTTTGCCCACTGGAGCCGCTGGTGTTGCTGCCCATCGCACTGAGCACCGAGCGCGCATTGTCGCTGCTGCCGCTATCACTCTCACCCGTGAGCAAACCACGCAACGCCTGCGCCAGTTTCGCCGCTTGCGCGTTACGCAGATAAACCACATGCAAATTGCTCGGATTGCTCTGCGCGTTATCGAGTTTGTAGATCAGATTTCGCGCCAACTCCGTGCGCTCCGGGCTGCCCGCACGAATGATGATGGTGTTGGAACGCGGATCACCAATTACCGCAATTTTCTGCGTCGGATCATTGCCCGGCGCATCCAGCAAATCCGCCACCATCGGCGCAATGTCGGCGGCAATGCCGTTCTGGATCTGCACCACATCGGTGTCGATCGCACTCGGCGAATCAATGCTCGCGATCAACTGCGCCACGCGGGTCAGGTTCTCCGCGTAATCGGTGATAACGATGGTGTTATTGCCCGGATACGCGTTGATCGGATTGTTCGGCGAAACGATCGGCCGCAGCACCGGAATCAGGTTCACCGCATTCTCGTATTGCAGGCGGAACGTGCGCGTGAGCATGCCGTTGCCCGCCGGCTTATCGGCGCTGTAAATCGGCCCACCCAGCAACTTCGCATCCGCCTCCGGCACCACCTGCGCGACACCGCCGACATCGACCACGCTGAAGCCTTGCATGCGCAACGCCGCCAGCAACATGTCGTAAGCCTGCCGCGCCGGCACCTGACCTTCCGAGACCAGCGTCAACGTACCCTTCACCCGAGGGTCGACCAAAAACTGCTGCCCGGTAGAACGCGACAACGCCCGCACCACCGCTTGAATATCGGCGTCGACAAAATTCAGCGTCACCGGTTGATCGCCCAAAGGATTGCTCGGCAACGCAATGCCCGATGACGCCGCCGCCCCACTGCGCGCACTTTTGGATATGTTGTGCAATTGCTTCGGCGCCGGTCGCGCCTGGGCCTGCGCACGTTCGCGGTCAAGAACCGCGTCGCCGCTGCGCCGAGTGTTAGCCAGCGGCCGTCCCAGTTCACTGTCGACCAGCAACGGCGGCTGGTTTTGTGGTGTTGTGGTATTGCTGCACGCGCTCAACGCCATCAGCAACATCGGCAACGCCAGACGTGCCGGTTTGGATCCTGACCCCTTCATGAAGCTTCCTTAGCGCCCAGCGCCTGATCCATGCGAACGGTGCCTGACAAAGTGCCGGCAGTGACTTCGGTCGAGGGATTGTCTGCGCGTTGCAAACGGGCCTCGACCACTTGCAGAGAAAGTTGTGCCGGGTTGCTCAGCAGCCAGTCGAGCACGGCGTCGGCCGGTGCGGCGTCAAAGGTCAACTGCCATGCGCCCGCCTCCCCGGCTTGCAATTGATAGTGCCCAGCCAGGCCACTGGCCTGCAGGGTCTGCTCCAGCGACTGCGCCACGCTTTGCCCGTCCGGGCGCACGCTGACTTCGCGCAGCAGCACCTCAAGCGCCTCGGTCTGAGCGCGCAGCTTTGGCGTTTCGGTTTGCCAATAAGCGATGTTCTTCAGCGGCGGCTGGATCAGCTCGACCCACAGCAGCAGGCCGACCAGCGCAATGGCCATGCCGCCGACCATGAGCTTTTCACGCAACGCCAACGGCTGCCAACGGGCCAGCAACTGAGCGTTAAAGCGTTGCCATTTGGCGCGGTAAACCGCCAGCGAGGCCTTATTCATCTTCTTCTGCTCCGCCGCTGTCATCGCTGTCGCTTGGGCTGGCTTCAGTGGCCGGACGCAAGATCCAGCCCTCGTCGTCGGCGGTGACGCTGATACCGGCCTGCGCCAAGGTGCTTTGCCACTCCTGATCATTACCGCCACGACGGGCGTCGCTGAGCAGACTCAGTTGCAAAGTGCCGTCGACAAATGCCAGCCGCTCGACACTGCCGGCCATCGACGGCATGCCGCTGCCGGCCTGCAACACCAAGCGATTGAAAGTCTGCGCCGGATCATCCGCCGCGCCCTTCTGCCGCGCCGCCAGTTGCTGACGGGCCTGTTGCAACGGGTTGAGAATCACCGGCAACTTGGGGAAGGCCTGTTTGACCCGCAGGTTCATCTGGGATTTCAGTTGCTGACCCTGCCCGGCTTCGCGGGCGGCATACAGGTTCAAACCGATCACCCACACCGCCACGGCCAGCGCCGAAAACCCAATCGCTCGGCCCCAACCACGATGCTCGGTGTTTTGCGTTTGCACCGCTCCATGCAGCCCCCAACCGGGTAACGGCCCAGTCCAGCGCTGCGCATCGGTCATCGGCAGTTCGGCGCCCGGCGGCGGTTGCTCACCGATCCAGTGCAAAGTCACACCCGGTTCCCACACAACACCGTCGAGGCCGTCATCGAACAACGGCTGCACCCGCGCGGCTTGCACGCTGTCGCGCAGCAACAGATGCCCGTCCTGCACGCAAGCGACGGTGCCGGGCAGCACCGGCAAACGGTACGGCGCCGGGTAGAGACCGCGCAGGTTCAGCCCAGCGCTTTTCAGCAACTGACCAAAGCGCAACAACGACTGCCGAGGCGCCCAGGCGATCTGCACCTGCCCGGCCTCGTCCCGCGAACTGTGCGCGATGTGCATCTCGCTGCTGTCGCCGAGCATCAGGGCCTGCGCCGCACATTGCACCGCCGCGACAATCTTGTTCGCAGGCAACGGCGGCAAATCGAGACTCGCCAACAGGCTGTCGGCCGGGTGCAGAAAGCACACCAGCGGTGGCAGTTTCGACTGCTGACTCAACTGACTCAAACTGAGGCGTTCTTCCCGCGTGACCTGGCCCTGTCGATCCAGCCAGGCGCAGTGCAATTCACTGTGCAAATCCAGCTCCGCCAAGGGCGGCAACGCAATCCTCAACTGGCTCATACGCCCACCCGCGACCAGATCACTTGCGGCAACCGGTCCTGGCTGCGATGCAATAACGCCTCAAGACTGACCCGGCGCTGATCGCGTCGCGCCTCGCCGCGCAGGCGAAACCAGTCACTGGTGATGCCAACCTTGACGCTGGTCAGCTCCAGTTGCGGCATGCGCAAGCGGTTAACGAAATCGCCACGGTTGATAAACCAGCGCCCGGCATCGCGCTCGGCGATCAGCGTATTGGCACGCTCCAGCGACAGCCCCGGCACATAAGCCGCCAACACCGGCGCGGTGGCGGTATTGCCGTTGAGCCAAGTGGTCGCGGGGATCACCGTCAGGTACGGCGCCAGTTTGCCGATCAGCGCCTCATTAACGCCGTCGACACTGCGCAAATCATCGATGCTGCGCAGCATCGGCAGCGTCGGATTCTGTGGTTTGTGTGAAGCGTTTGGCGACGTCGCGCGGCCACTGTCGAAACCACTTTTCGGCACCTCGGCAATCTGCGCATTCAGCAGTCGCGGGTAGGACGCAATCACCCGCTGACTGATGCGCTGACTCAACCCGGCGCTGACTCCTATCAACTCGCACAAGCGCTGAAAAGCCGCGACCTGCGCCTCGTCGACTCGCTCGTTGGCCACCAGATTGCGCAGGTTGAACTTGCCCTGCTCGTCTTCCAGTCGGCCTTCAAATCCCTGGGCAGTCAGACGTTGCGCCCATGGCTGATCGAGCCGGGTCAACGGGTCACGCTCGCGCGCATCCCAGAGCAACTGACGGCTGATTTCCAGACCGCCCTGCACCACCCAACGCCCTTGCACGCGCTGCTGATCGGCTTCCAGCGCACGGGTCGACACGCTCTGGCGCGTCAGCATGCCCGCCGCAATCACCGCCACCACGGCCGCAATCAACAACGCACTGATAATCGCCATGCCCTGTTGCTTCGCCCCATCAGGCGAACGGCTGTTCATGGCCGGCCTTACAGCTGCCAGGAACCGATATCGGCATTCACGCCGTCGCCGTCAGGCTGACCGTCGGCACCGAGGGAAAAGATGTCGATCTCGCCGTTGGCGCCGGGGTTGAGGTACTGATAAGGACGACCCCACGGATCGTTCGGCAGACGTTCCAGATACGAACGCCAGTTGCTGTTCTTCGCATCCGCCGGCCGCTCCACCAGCACTTTCAGGCCCTGACTCTGGTTCGGGTAAGTGCCGTGATCGAGGCGATACAGCTTCAAGGCCTGCATCAAACCACCAATGTCCTGCTTCGCCGCCGTCGCCCGCGCCTGATCCGGCCGGTCGAGCACCTTGGGCACCACCATCGCCGCCAGAATCCCGAGAATCACCACGACCACCATGATCTCGATCAGGGTAAAACCCTGCTGACCACGCGGCTTGCGCAACGGTTGATGAAGCGATTTGAAAGGTGCGATATCCATCTCGACATTCCCTGGCTTGATTCGATTCGACGCGCAGTGTTGCAAGAAGATATGTCAGGGATGTTGAAAATCCTCGGGTGTTTTCGTCGTCAAGCCGTCAAGGACGGGGGTTAGCGTCGAGGGCTGGGTTTTGGCTTTAGGCCTTTTATGCGTGCGCGTTCGCGGGAGCAAGGTTTTACATTGATTGAGGTGCTGGTGGCGCTGGCGATTATTGCCGTGGCCATGTCGGCGGCCGTGCGCGTGGCGGGGTTGATGACGCAAAGCAGCGGGCTGTTGCGGGATCGATCTGTTGCGATGCTGGCGGCGCAAAGCCGAATGGCCGAGTTGCGGTTGGAAGGTAAATTGCCGATGGGCATGAAAGCGCAAGACTGCGATCAGGGGCGGTTGTTGCTGCGTTGCGAACAGGTAATCGCAGCGGCAGAGAATGGGCGATTGCTGAAGATCGGCATTCAAGTATTCGACCGCAACCAGGATACGCCGCCGTTGGCCAGGCTTGAGACATTGTTGTCTCAAACGGAAAGCCCCTCACCCTAGCCCTCTCCCAAGGGAGAGGGAACCGATTTGGGGATATTCGAGAGCTACACCGACTTGAAAGCTGATCATTGAATCCAAATTCGCCAAAGCTCAACAAAGCCCTGATCGAAAGCTCTTCACCAAAGCCAAAACCGCTAAGGTCCTTCACCAAGGCCAAAACCGCTAAGGTCGTTCACCAAAGCCATAATCGCCAAAATCTTTCAGGTCGATGTACCCCGCAAGACACCTCGGTCAGCCCGCTCTCCCTCCGGGAGAGGGCTGGGGTGAGGGTCGCTTCTGCTCACGCCCCCAGAATCACCAAAGCCATAATCACCAAGATCTTCCAGGTCGATGTACCCCGCAAGACACCTCGGTCGGCCCCCTCGCCCCCGGGAGAGGGCTGGGGTGAGGGTCGCTTCTACTCACGCCCCCAGAATCACCAAAACCATAATCACCAAGATCTTCCAGGTCGATGTACCCCGCAAGACAACTCGGTCGGCCCCCTCGCCCCCGGGAGAGGGCTGGGGTGAGGGTCGCTTCTGCTCTCGTCCCCAGAATCCCCAAAGCCATAATCGCCAAAATCTTTCAGGTCGATGTACCCGCAAGACAACTCGGTCGGCCCCCTCGCCCCCGGGAGAGGGCTGGGGTGAGGGTCGCTTCTGCTTCCGAGGTACCAGGAAAGTACACCCGATCAATCACCACGCGATTCCTACATCCGCTCGATCATTTCCAAAGCCTGGCATCCACCAAAAGCGGTGATGGCACAACAATGGTATCGTCCACTCCTTTTCAACATTTCTGACAGTGTATGAACAAAACCAAATCTTCAATCCCGGCCGTTGCTCCAGCATCAGGCATCCCTGAATCAATGGATACCTGACATGGCCAACACATCGCAGAACGCGAGATTAAACAAGCTGCTGGCTGACAGCGAAGCCAGTCTTGCCACGGCTGAATCCAATGCCGACCTGTTAAAGACGATCCATGAGTTCGTCTCATACAATGGCCCGCTAAAATTCAGCTTCACACGCGCATGGTGGTTTTTCGGCGTTGGCTCGTTATTGATCGCGAGCGCTGTGGCCTTATATGCCTATATGAATACCTACACCGTCGCTGCTTTTTTCTACCAGCGGGAAATTGATCCCACCTTGTTCGGCATGGCCACTGGTTTGCTTGGCGTGTTACTTGCCGGTGGAAGTCTGACATGGATGAAAACCAAATCTGATCGCCTGCCTTCGCTCAGTAGCAGAATGGCGCGACTGTCATCCTACTTCCACAACGGATTGTCCCGCCTGGAAGAAGACCCGCGCTACACCCTCAGTAAGCTGAATGCGCAGTTTGCTGATTACCGACGGGGCAACTACAGCCGCGAGTTGCTGCAGTCGATGCGGGGTGTATTTACCGGCCCGCTGCACAACCTCGCTTACGAATACCACCGCCTGCACTACGTCGAAAAACGAACAGTCAAAACCACTGTTAACGACGGCAAGGGAGGCACCAAAACAGAGACAAGAGTGGTATATGACCACTACGACCGCTACAGTCTGGTCATCGACTTTCCATGGGTCACCGGCGTATCGGTCAGAACTGATGGGCAATCACAAAACGACTATCCGAGCCGCATGGACACAGCGTCTCCGGATTTTAATAAAGCGTTCCGTTTAACCGGGCGCAGCGAGATGACCTGTGCGAAGTTCATCAAACCTTCGACGGTGCTGCACTTGCTGAAGGTATTCAACGTACTCAAGGTTCCTAATCTGGAGTTCGCCGACAGTGGAAAGCTCTGCCTCAGCTTCGCGACCAGCGACCTACTCACGTTCGTTAATCAATACTCGCTGTCTTCACCCAACGAGTTTTACGCAGAGATTGCTGCAGGTATCGAGCTGCCGCGCCTGGTGTCTGCGCTCCAATGGAGCCATGCACTCAGTGAACTGCACGATGACAACTTTGCCGCCTCTCCCCTAACAAGCCGCCAAGAGAAGTAAGCCATGGACACTACAATCACCCTCGCCGTTGTTATCGCTTTAGTCATCATCGTAGCGGGCGTCATCATCTACAACGGCATTGTTGGCGGTCACAACCGAGTACAACGCGCCTGGTCGGACGTCCTCGTTTACGAACGCCAGAAGACCAAGGTGCTCGATCAGCTGCAAAAAGTGCTCGCAGACTTCATGGTCTTCGAGTCCAGCCTCCTCGAAAAAATCGCCGGCCTGCGCAGCGCGATCCACAGCCTGCCTGCTAAAGCGGACGGCAATGCCCTCGCGACAGTAGAAACCGCTTCTAGAGAGCTGATGGGCGGCTTGCGCGTCACCTTCGAGGCTTACCCTGATCTGAAAGCATCCGAAGCGGCGAACAACATGATGCGTGAGATTACCGAACAGCAAGAAAACGTCGGCGCGGCCATCACCATCTACAACCGCAACGTCGAACTGTTCAACAACTCCATCGAAATGTTCCCAGGCTCCGTCGTCAATGGCCTGTTCAACAAGAAATCGCCGGTAATACCGTTCTCCGATGCCGAAGCGTCGCAAGGCTTCTCCTACACCCCGAATTTCTGATTCGCACAATGCGTCGACCATCAGCCATGAGGGTGATGGTCGACCACCTGCCTCCTCAGCCGAACACAATATCCGTGCCCAACCTAAACCCCTGTAGGAGTGAGCCTGCTCGCGAAAGCGCAAGAATGAACACCCGATCAATCACCAAGTGATCCCGACACCCGCCTCACCCCGGCAATTACAAATTATCCAACGCCCGATTCACCGCCAGCTCTCCCTATAACTGAACACGGCAATCGCTCGAACAATGGCTTCCGCCCGCCCGATGAGTGACCAACCAGCCATCCCTGCCAGACATTCATATGCCGATCAGCGTTGCGGATAAGGCACACCCAGCTCCCAACGTGATTGCCAATGCGCGATGTATTGACGCGAAACCTCCGGCATATCTCGAATCACCACCACGTTTTCCGAGTTGACGGTTTCGGCGGACGGCGCGAAATTGAACGAACCGGTTTCGACCGTATTCCCGTCAACAATGATGGTTTTGTCGTGATGGAGATGGAAATGCTCATTGGTGCGCAGTTCCACGCCATTCAAAACCACAAGGTCCATCGCCGCCTTACTGGACTTGCCCAGATTTCGCTTTTTATCGACCACTATGCGCACCTCCACCCCACGCTTCTCCGCATCAATCAAAGCCTGCACGATATCGGGAGCCTGGAACGCATAGGCGAGCATCTGAATGCTGTGCTGCGCAGACCCGATGGTTTCCAAAACCAGCTTTCGCGCAGAGCCTTCCGGAGAAAAACCGACCTGAACATTTGGTTCGGCATGGGATGTAGTCGCAATACCGAGCAAGATCGCCAGCGCGGCGCATTGCAATCCAGTCATGTTTGAAGACCTTGAGTTGAACAGGCGGGACGCTTTAGTTGCAGGATGTCAGTCCGTGTGAACGATAACATGGCCATTATTCGCGGCAACCCGGTAGCGCCGTGGACAAGTTTTTCTTTCTCCATCGCGAGGAATATCTGCCTCGTCTCATCACTCGATACGCGCCACTCTTGGGGCATCTTCCATCCCCGAAAAGGTCAAGCAACATGCTCAACGGTAAATCTGCGCTGATTACGGGTGGCTCGTCAGGCATTGGCCTCGCCACAGCACGATTGATGCTCGTAGCGGAGATCGTGGTTGATGGCGGTCGGGCGGAGCTTTGAATCTTGCGACTGAATACTGATCTGACACGCCGCACCCTCGTTCATGGCGCACTGCTGCCGTGGGTCGCATCCCCGGCTGCGGGCGTCCAGCGGCGCATGCTTTATCGCGACGGGGAAGAAAAAGCCCGGGCGACCTCATTGGTTCGCTATGCAGCGGGGAGCACCTTCCGCCCGCATAGTCATCCCGGGGGTGAAGAATTTCTGGTGCTTGAAGGGATCTTTCAAGATGAACGCGGCGACTACCCCGCTGGCACCTACGTGCGCAATCCTCCCGGCAGCAGCCACGCACCGGCATCAACCACGGGTTGCGTGATTTTTGTAAGGCTGCAGCAATTCGAAAAAGATGATGGGCGCGAGTGCGTCGTCTGTCCCGACCAGCATCAAACGCACTCTGACACCCGAACGCTCTTCAGTGGCCACGACGAACACGTGAACCTGCATGACTGTCCGGCAGGCACACTGCTGGAACTCCCCAACGAAGCCGGTATCGAGTTACTGATATTGTCCGGCTCTGCGATTGAAAACGGTGACCTGCTCCAGCCTTTATCCTGGCTTCGACTGCCGCCGGGCATTGCGTTACGGGCAATGATCGGAAATGCCGGCGCTCGTATCTGGATCAAACGCAGGCGCGCCACAGATTCAGTCGCCGAGCTTTCCTGAAGCTTGCGCAAGCAGCCATTCGCGGAAGGCTTTTATCTTCGCCAGATCCGCCACTTCGGGCCGATGAACGATGTAATAAGCGAACGCCAGCGGACAGCTTGCTTCGCCAAAGGGACGGACCAGCCGCCCTGCCTCCAGGTCATCCCGCAGCATGACACTGCGCCCAAGCGCCAGGCCCTGCCCGTCAATCGCCGCCTGCAGCACGGCGGCAGAATTGTTGATGCGCAGCCCATGTTCGGCATTGATAGCGGAATGTCCCGAGGCGTCGAGCCATGTCCGCCACGTCGGATAATCGGGATCGGCAACCATCGACAAGTCGTGGATCAACGTCGCTTCGGCGAGTTTGCTGGCTGACAGTCGTCCCTGTTCAAGCAACGGATAAGTCGGCGCACAGACCGGGTACATCTCTTCGTCCATCAGCTTGATCGCCGTCAGCCCCGGCCAACGTCCGGTGCCATAACGCACGCCGATGTCCACGCCTTCGGCAACAAAATCCACAGGCCTGAGATTGGTGTCCAACAGGACATCGATCTGAGGGTGCGCCAACTGAAAACGTTCGATGCGGGGCAACAGCCATTTGGCAGCAAACGCCGGGCTCACCGCCACCGTCAATCCACTGCTGAGCGAACCTTCCTTCAACCGCGCCAACCCCATGCGCAGGTAATCGAATCCCTCCCGGATATCGGGCAATGCCTCCCGAGCAACGTCGGTCGGAACCAGCCGCGCAGAACCGCTGGAGGCCCGATTGAACAACGCGACCCCCAGCCATGACTCCAGCGTACGCACCTGCTGCCCCACTGCTGCCGACGTCACGTGCAGCTCAGTGGCAGCAGCCGAGAAACTTTGATGCCGGGCGGCTGCTTCAAATGCCCGGAGAGCGTTGAGATACATCGGCGTATTCATGGGTTAAAGATTTTCTTTAATGGATGAAAAAGAATTCTGGTTTGTGCGACACCTGTCCGAAGCGAAGAATAGCAGCCAAGGCCAACGCTCATAAGGGCAATTCATAGACAGCCCCAATGAATGGCACAAACGCTCCTATCTTACTCAGCCACAGGACATCCTCAACATGAAAAGATTTTCTTCCAAAGTTGCTATCGTCACCGGTGGTGGTTCAGGTATCGGTAAAGAAGTCGCACAGCGCCTGGTTGCCGAAGGCGCGAGTGTGGTGATCACCGGTCGCGATGCAGCCAAACTCGACAAAGCCGCAGCCCAGATCGACCCTACCGGCAAGCACGTACGCGTCCTGGCTGCGGACATTGCCAAACCCGCCTCTGCCAAAGCGCTGGTGGCGCTTGCGACTGCCGAGTTCGGCGGAGTGGACATTCTGATCAACAACGCTGGCGTGTTTAATCCGAAACCCTTCCTGGAGTTGGACGAGGATGAATACGACGGTTTCATCGATATCATCCTCAAGGGCAAGTTCTTCATGGCCCAGGCAGCGGCCAAGGCGATGCAACTGCGTGGCGGCGGCGTCATCGTGCAAACCGGTTCCTTGTGGGCACTGCAAGCCATCGGCGCCACCCCTTCTGCGGCCTACTCAGCGGCCAATGCGGGCGTGCATGCACTGACCCGAAACCTGGCCATTGAACTGGCCTCCTCCAACATTCGCATCAACACCGTTGCGCCAGCCGTGGTTGAAACGCCGGTGTACAACACCTTCATGGACAGCGAACAGGTCAAGGCCGTACTGCCGACTTTCAACGCATTCCATCCGCTGGGGCGCAATGGCCAGCCAGCCGATGTCGCAGAAGCGATTCTGTTCCTGGCGTCCGAGCAAGCGTCCTGGATCACCGGTACCGTCCTGCCTGTCGACGGCGGCGTAACTGCCGGCCGCATTTGAGGAGCGCATCATGATGCTGGACTGGAATGACTATCGCGAAAATCTGCTGAACCGCGTCGGCGATCTTGCCAAGCTTTCACCGGATACCGTTCGTGGCCTTCAAGTGATGGACGGCGCAGGTGCAAAAACCGGGCATCTGGACGCCAAGACGCATGAGTTGATCGCGTTAGCCGTAGCCATCACTACACGCTGCGATGGCTGCATCGCCGTCCACACCAAAGCAGCGGCCAGGCACGGCGCTACCCGTGAAGAAATCGCCGAAGCACTGGGCGTGGCCATCGCACTCAATGCCGGCGCAGCGGTGACCTATTCAGCTCGGGTTCTCGACGCCTATGCAGCGCTCGAAAACAACTGATCGTTAATCCCGAAGCCCCCGCACGCCCGAAAACACTCCGGGCGTGCGGGTTTCGGCATGTCCCCGGAGCATCACCATGAACAACCTGAGGGTAGCGATTATCGGAGGCGGCTTGAGCGGGCTATACACGGCCCGTTTGTTGACGCAGATGAACATCGCTTTCGTATTATTCGAAGCCCGCGAGCGGCTGGGCGGACGCATCCTCTCAACGCCCGGCAACGGCCCCGCCCATGACCTCGGTCCTGCGTGGTGGTGGTCTGATTTTCAGCCTCGCATGGCGGCACTCATATTGGCGCTGGGACTTACCGTTTTCCCCCAGTACAGCGATGGCGCGACATTGCTGGAAAAGTCCGCGCATGAAACGGCCAAACGCGTCCGCGGGTACACATCAGGCAATCCCTCGATGCGCATCCAGGGCGGCGTCTCGCAACTGACACAAGCCCTCGCCGCACACATTGCCCCTGAGCGAGTCGCCTTGAATGCCCGAATCAGCGGCATGCGGTTGTCAGGCTCCGGCATCACGCTACACACAGACGCTGGGCAAGGGGTGAGCGAGCAATCCTTCACTCACGTCATCAGCGCTGTGCCGTTACGCCTGCTTGCGCAAGACATCCACTTCGAACCCTGGCTGTCACCAGCGATTATCCAACGCTGGTCCGGGACACCGACATGGATGGCTCCCCATGCCAAGTACGTCGCCCTTTACGACCGCCCTTTCTGGCGCGACGAGGGGCTCTGCGGAACGGCGCAAAGTCATGTCGGACCGATGGTCGAAATCCATGACGCCTCCGATGCCAGTGCGAGCGCCGCACTGTTTGGATTTGTCGGTATCCCGGCAACAGAACGCCTGGCAATGGGCGAGGCCGCGCTGTTGGAACAATGCCGCCTTCAGCTGGTTCGCCTCTTCGGCGGACAAGCTGCCACACCTGTTGCGCACTACATCAAAGACTGGGCCGCCGACCGACTGACCGCCTCCCCGCTGATCTCGAAACCAGACAGCGCCATTTCGCCACGGGTTACAGCAGGCCAGATCAGGATGCCTGGTTCAAGCGGTTACTGGTGTCAGGGACCGAGGCATCCATTGAGCACAACGGTTACATGGAAGGTGCACTCGATGCCGCCGAATCAGCGGTAGAACGGCTGCGGATGTTAGTTGATCAGTGAACCTGTCGCGCTACCTGTTCCCGGAAAAGATCATCAGCTGCGCCAGCCAACTATCCTTCAAAGTCGCAATGTATCTGCATGCTCTCTGTCGGGTTGCGGTGAATCTTGAAGCCGCACTGCACCAGCGCAGCCTTAACCTCTTCGAGAACGCTGAGATGTTCAGCCGCCCTGGTGTGTTGAAGGTTCGGCGATGTAAATACGCCCAACGGCAAAAATCGCAGTCTCCTGCCATTCAGAATGATGGAAACATCGACATGAGAGCCATCCACGTCATGCCCGTTGGAGCCGAATATATCGTTCACTTCGTCTTTTCGGCCTGGGTAGCAAGCGCAAAACAACCGGATGCCCAGCCACCTCGACAGGAACCTGAATACCCCCAACTGACTACTTTTATTTTCATATCCCCGAACGAGCAGTAGTTGAACTGACGGGGAAGCTTCGACTGGGCTTCAATCAGTTTAAGGAAGACATTTTGTTCAATGATTACTTCAGAGGATGGCCAGCGAGGCTTGACCTTCAAGCCCTGATTCTCGCCCTTGAGAAGGGTCAACATAGCGTTCGAGCTCTACTTTTAACTATCTGATTTCCCAAAATTTAGCATGAGCAAGCGCTCCCTGCGCCTACAGACAAATATCGCGGCCAAGCCAACCCCCACAGGTTTCAGTATCCGGACACAATACCCATGACCAACCCAAAACCCTGTAGGAGTGAGCCTGCTCGCGAAGGCGCCAGAACGAACACCCAATCAATCACTGGGTAATCCCGACACCCACATCAATCCGCCAATTGCAGATTATCCAGCGCCCGATTCACCGCCAGCTCCCCAAGCATGATCAACTGCGCAATCCCCAACAACGCCCGCCGCTGCGACGCCGGCAACAGACTTGCGACGTTCTGCGCAATGGAGCCGAAGCAAGTGTTTCGCTGGCATCGATCAGCAGTTCTTCGTTTTTGTTGTCCGCAGTCACGGCATACATCCCGCGGATTCTACGTGGGGGCGGCGTGGACCCGGGCGGACAAAGGTAATGATCGAGCGCGCGGTCGGCGGCTTCGTGGAGTTTTTTGAATCGAGGGATTCGTAGGGGGAAACCGAGTCGGTTTCGGGCGGGTTGGGTGTTGGTTTGATCATGGTGAAGCTCCTTGATGACTGGAGCTGCCACCGCTTGCGGCCAAGCAAGGAATGGTGGCAGCTGTACGCGGGTTGGCCGACCGGACAACAAGGAACCCGGCACACCCGAAGGTGTCCCACGCACAGCCACCGCGACATGATTTCAGACAATGCCTGAACACGTGCAGAACGCTGGCGCGCCTTGATATTGGGCGGACGGTCAAATCCGATCACTGATTCGTCAGTGACCGCACCACAATAGAACCCGCCCCCAAAGCGCACAAGCCGGCGGATTCTGGCGTAGCTGTAGGCAAAGGCGCAAGGATGTGTAGCCTGAGATAGTGTTTGGAGATGTCTTTTTAAACGTTGGTGTTTATCGAGCCTCATCGCATCCCGATCTAAAATCGATCCAGGCACGTGTTGCCAGAGATCACCCGAGCTTGCCCCCGGATTGCGACCACACCCAACAGTCAATCAATAATTTGTAAGTAATTATTGAGCGCTAAGCCTGCCTCGGGCATGCTGCGCGCAGCACATTTACATGGACAGTAAAACTTTATGCACCCCTCCCAGGACATGCCCATTCTTCTTGCGTACACGCTGGCCACCTCCGCATTATTTTGGCAGCCGATATCCCCCGCCCCCCATATCGACTCCATTCGGGTCAAGGAAAACTGAGACTTTGAAAAGGAACAATTCATGAGTGGCAAACCCGCTGCGCGAGTTACAGATCCAACCAATTGCCCGCTTCCTGGGCATGGCACAAACCCTATTGTCAGCGGCTCGCCCAATGTGAATTTCGACGGCCTTGCCGCCGCTCGAATGACCGATAAGTCCGCCTGCGGTAGCCCAATCACCGGCGCCGTCAGCGCTACGGTTTTTATCAATGGGCTGAACGCTGCGACCAAAGACAGTACCGGTGGCCACGGCAACGTGGTTATCGGCGGATCCGGCACGGTCATTATCGGCGACACCGTCGTATCAGCACCTTTCAGCGGTCTGACGTCGATGCCCGTGCACTTCAGCGACAAGTTCAGGCTTATTGACGACGAGTCAGGGGAGCCGTTAGCTAATCTTGATTACGCCATTCAGCGAGCTGACGGCAGCATTGAGCACGGTGTCAGCGATTCAATGGGGTATACGCACTTAATTAGCTCGCACCTTGCCGAAACGATCCAACTGTTCTTGGAGGATTAAAAATGGATGTAGGTACAACTCAAGAAAACTACCGTGTACAAGGCTCCATGGCCAAAAGCATAAACTTCATTATTTCCACTCTCCAAAACAGCCACCAGCAGAGCGTCAAAGAAAATAACGGAAGTTTTCCTCATGGCTGAAGTCATTAGCAAAAACGGCCGAAAAATGTCATCTGTAGCCACCAGAACGGTGACGCCTATCAAAGACTCCAGCCCTAAAGCTGTATCCGTAGACGCAAAGCAACAAAAGAGGCGTGCCGAAAATGCGGAGTTCTTAAAGAATAAAAATGTGAAGGCCTTTCTGGATACGTTGGCACAAGTCGAGGGTGGCGATTATCACGCGAAATTCGGATATGGTTGGGCAGCTGGCTGGAAATCCGGGAAGTGGACATTCAGTGATGAGTCTACTCACCCAGGACCAGGTCATGGTGGTTCAACTACAGCTTCTGGAAGGTACCAAATCACGAAAGCCACATGGTCGGAATTCTCCGTCAAAGCAATGGGGCTATCTGACTTCAGCCCAGGAACGCAAGACTTGATTGCCGTTGAACTCCTGCGCAACGTGAGTGCCATCGAACCACTGATCGGTGGCGACTTAAAAACTGCAGTTGGAAAAGCATCAAAAAAATGGGAAGCGTTGCCCATGGGACCGGGCTTGGCAAATCGACCAATCAATGAAAAGCCTTCCGGCCAACCTTATACTGAGTACGACGAAGTAGAAAAAATATATAAAGGCTTGGGCGGTACTGTTAAATGAAACTAAAAATATTAGTCATCAGCCTTTTATGTAGCGTCAGTTTATTTTCTAGCGCAGCAGACGTTCCCATCAAAGAGGGAATGCCATTTTCGAAAGCCCGAAAAGCTTTGATCAAAAATGGCTGGAAGCCGAATCCGTCCTACTCAGGTGAGTTCGGGGTCGAAAACGTCATCCAAAGAAAAGGCTTCATTGAAATCGAGTCTTGCACGGAGGGCGTACGTTTCTGCAGCTTCAACTACATCAAGAACGGAGATTGTTTAGGTGTAGGAACTGTTGGCGAAGAAGTGAAAGACATGAAAGTTTATTCCTGGAACTTCAAATGCCCTGAAAAGGATTGAAACCAGACATCGACAACAAAGTGATAACAAAGGGGACTGATTTATTTTATAGAAATAAATCAGTCCCCTTTTTTCACGACACCCTGGCGACTCGCGATAGCACTTGATAGACGATCGGTTTCTCATGGTGCTTACTCGAACAGTCCTAAATATTCCGCCCATCCATACAAAACCAGAATTCCCAGCAGAGAAAATGCATTCAATCGATATGGAATTTCGACCCACCGCCGCAAATTCAGCGGAATGCTCCGGACATCCTCGAGGGCGCTCGGATTATCCAGCAACAGGCGCGAAGGACGTTTACGAAGCAAAGCAGTGATCAGAGTGAGCCTGTACCTGCGCGCCCAAAAACCGGAAAGTCCCTTCTGCGCGCAGTTGTGGAGCAGATAGCAATTTTCAAGGTGCGACTCAATTTCGGAAAGCTTGAAATACCCGACATAGATCATCACCAGAACGTTGGAGATGATCAGCACCAGTAACGCAATGCCAGTGGCGGCGAACAGAAGTTTGATTTCAGTCATGGGGAGAGTCTTCGTAAACGACCTCACCGAAGGACTGATTTTCTTTCTGCCCCATTACAAAAAACCTCCGTATTTCCCATACAGCCAAAGCAGTGACGTCCCGCCGCACACGAAATAGCCGACATGAAATGGACTCGTCGCCCAGAACTTGAGTCCTCTGGGAAGGCGTTCAACGGCGTCGATCAGTAAGGGCTCCTGCCGCTGGATACTCTTGGACGTAATCAACCGGCTGACAGCGGTCATCCGCTGAGTTCTCGAGTAAAAACTTCCCCCTGATGAACCACAGTCCATGGATAGGTACAGCCACTCATCAAAGTGTTTTTCCAGAGCATCGAGTTTTGTATAAACGGCGTAGAAAATCATCGCGCAGTTGATCACGCCCATCACGATCTGCGCGCCACATGCCCAGGCAAATACTGTGCTGGTGATTTCCATTATTCGAAATACTCATGGAATTCTTGTCCTGAAAACTCACCATCATCAAATATCTTTTTTCTGTATCCACGGCACCTTGGCGACTCGCGATAGCACTTGATAGAAGGCCGGTTTCTCATGGTGCTTACTCGAACAGTCCTAAAGATTCCGCCCAACCATACAAAGCCAGAATTCCCAGCAGAGAAAATGCATTCAATCGATATGGAATTTCGACCCACCGCCGCAATTTCAGCGGAAGGCTCTGGACATCTTCGAGGGCGCTCGGATTATCCAGCAACAGGCGCGAAGGACGTTTACGAAGCAAAGCAGTGATCAGAGTGAGCCTGTACCTGCACGCCCAAAAACCGGAAAGTCCCTTCTGCGCGCAGTTGTGGAGCAGATAGCAATTTTCAAGGTGCGACTCAATTTCGGAAAGCTTGAAATACCCGACATAGATCATCACCAGAACGTTGGAGATGATCAGCACCAGTAACGCAATGCCAGTGGCGGCGAACAGAAGTTTGATTTCAGTCATGGGGAGAGTCTTCGTAAACGACCTCACCAAAGGACTGATTTTCTTTTTGCCCCATTACAAAAAACCTCTGTATTTCCCATACAGCCAAAGCAGTGACGTCCCGCCACACACGAAATAGCCGACATGAAACGGACACGTCGCCCAGAACCTGAGTCCTCTGGGAAGGCGTTCAACGGCGTCGATCAGTAAGGGCTCCTGCCGCTGGATACTCTTGGACGTAATCAACCGGCTGACAGCGGTCATCCGCTGAGTTCTCGAGTAAAAACTTCCCCCTGATGAACCACAGTCCATGGATAGGTACAGCCACTCATCAAAGTGTTTTTCAAGAGCATCGAGTTTTGTATAAACGGCGTAGAAAATCATTGCGCAGTTGATCACGCCTAATAGGATCAGCGCTCCCCAAGCCCAGGCATATACAGTGCCGTCGACTTCTATCATTCGGAATACTCGTAGATTTTTTGTCCTAAATACTCACCACCTTCAGTCATCTGAGTTCCTGTCTCCACGGACCCTGCCGCACCGACCACAAGCACACACATGAGTTTTCCCATTCCTTTCAATTTCGCGCATACCGCCAAACCTACTTTCCCTCCGATATATCCACCAGCAAGAGCTCCAGCGGTACCGCCGACCATTTTCCCTCCCTCTACAAACCTCACTTGCCTGCATTCCGCCTCGCGGTCGGACGCGCAGACCTCGTAGATTTTTGAGCTGGATGCGCCCAGTTGCAAACCTATGCCGAGATAACCACCTCCCTTCATGAACTTCGCTGCTCTGGCAACGCCCGAAATGTTGGTTGCATATCCGGGCAGTTGTGCCGGTGCGCCTGCTTTGCCCCATCGGTGAACAATTCTGCGGCTGGACAATCCCAGTGCACGTTTGAGTTTTGGATGATCTGGCAAACCCGTGCCTTTGCGTACCAGCGGCCCAAGGCTGGCATCCAGTTTCGCCATCAGTCGTTTGCGTTTGGCAAAGAACTCTGGGGAATGTAGATGACGATGTTGGGTGTATTGCTGCTGATGCAGTTTCTCCAACTCTTTGAGGGTATTTTTCAATCCTTCCAGATGCTGCCCGATCATGAATGACGCAACGCCCAATGTGCCTGCCGACACCTCCAGAAACGGCTCAATGACCTCATGATGCTCAACCATGAACGAAGCTTCTTCATCCGAAAGGTCTTTCAACGCCTCGTTCACCTTCTCTGCGGCGGCCATCATCTGTGCTTCTTCGCGCCGGCACATGTAGTTGCGAGAGTCGCTGAACAGGACCATTTGGCCAGGTTTGACCTGCTCACCGAGATGTCGATTGAGAGAGCGGAATTCGCGACGCAATGCGTCGCCGGGCCTGATTTCGTACAACTCCCGCTCAAGCGCTTCGAGGGTCATGGGTTTCTGAACGATGTGGAAACCTGATTCAGCCGGTTGCGGCAAGGTGTAGGCGTGTTCCTCCACCAAGTGTTGTGCAGGAGGTGGCTCGGGTTTTGGGTTGAAGGCATTCCAGGAGGCGCCGCCGTTGTCTGTAGCCATGCGCGGCTTCACCAGTGCCCACTCACCGCTACGCACAGCATCGATGAGTTTTCGCTCATTCGCGCCCTGCATGTAGTTGTTACGATGCAGGCCCAGGGCGTTTAACAAGTCATCGAACCCGGGCAAGTCGTCAGGGCGATTCAATGCCTGTCGGAAATGTTCCATGGCTTGGTAGGTATCAAGGATCTGATCTCGCTGGCCATGGACCTCGCTTTGTGGGATGAGTCTCGTCACATCCGTGTCCCGTTCCGAAAACGGAGGACTTTGGCGAACGGACTCAGGTTTGAATGCAGGATGGATCGGTGTTCGGTGTAGGGAAAATCCGGTTTTCTGACTTGCAGACGCCGCGCTCAAATCATCAATGTTTTATGGCGGTACTGGGTGGGGTAGAAAATAGATTCGTCCCCAATGTTTGAGTATCGGGAATTTTTGGCGCTACAAACCGGCTGGAGAAACTGTCAATGAAGGCTTCGATCCTTTTATCTGTCGCACTTTATTGCATGGGTATCAGCGCAACGTTTGCCGATGGCTCACAGGCGCCAAACGACAAGCGCGGGCCAGCAGGCATCGTCGTCGGTGAGCGTTTGGCTGCGGCCAAATCCAAGCTAGTCAAACAAGGCTGGAAGCCGACGCGGATGCATACCAGCGACGGCTATGAATACAGTGGTGTGGAGAAGGAGCTGGCTGCACGAAAGTTCTTCGAACTGGATAGCTGCTCGTTCGATAGCTCGCGCTGCATCTTGTACTACTCGAAGAAAGGAACTTGCCTACGCGTCGATACGATAGGTGAGCAATTCAATGACATGAGGCTTACGCGATGGACCCACGAATGTCCCGATTCGCCTCAATAACCAAATGAAAACGGCGCAGGACAGTAACCGGCCCGCTCCCACAGGTTTCAGCGCCGAACACGATACCCGTGACCACCACAAAACCCTGTAGGAGTGAGCCTGCTCGCGAAGGCGTCAGAACGGACACCCAATCAATCACTGGGTGATCCCGACACCCGCATCAATCCGCCAATTGCAGATTATCCAGCGCCCGATTCACCGCCAACTCCCCGAGCATTATCAACTGCGCAATCCCCAACAACGCCCGACGCTGCGACGCCGGCAACAGGCTGGCGACGTTCTGCGCGATGATTTGGGCCGAAGCAAGTGTCTCACTGGCATCAATCAGCAATTCTTCGTTTTTGTTATCCGCCGTCACGGCATACATCCCGCGGATTCTACGTGGGGGCGGCGTGGACCCGGGCGGACAAAGGTAATGGTCGAGGGCGCGTTCGGCGGCTTCGTGGAGTTTTCTGGAATCGAGGGATTCGTAGGGGGATGTGGATAAGTCGTCGGGTGGATTAGGTGTTGGTTTGATCATGGTGAAGCTCCTATTAGAGTGGAGCCGCCATAACTGTCGCTAAACAGAAAGGTGGCGGCTGTACGCAGGTTAGCGAACCGGTTATAGGCACCCGGCAGACCCAAGGGTCTCCCGCATACAGCCACCATAGCGGAGTCGCAGCAGTTGAATCTGCGACAAAGCATGGAACGCTGATGCACCTATTTATAAGTCGAGTCGCTAAACCCGATCGCTGATTCACCAGCGACCGCACCACAATAGAACCCGCCTCCAAGGCGCACAAGCCGGCGGATTCTGGCGTAGTTGTAGGCAAAGGCGCAAGGCGCTGTAGCCTGGGAGAGTGACTGGAAATGTCTTTTTAAACATTGACGTTTATCGGGACTCTCATCGCGTCTCGGATCCCACGACAGATCCGCCCCCTCGCCCCAACAGATAAAAGAAAATGGCCGAGATTACCAGTCGTAACTGACAGTCACAGCCATATAAATAGTGCTATTTCTTCCAGCACATATCGACGTCATCCTGAGCGCTCTGTAACGATGCCTAACCGGTACCAGCAGTAATCCACCCCCGCTCCTCCGCCGTCAGGCGCTCTACCTTCCTGATCTATCCATCATTGACGTGCATGTTGTAGAACTTCATCTGAAACGTCGGGTGCTTCTTGATGAAGACAATCGTCGCGATATCACCATCCTCAAGGGCTCCGTAGTAGCAGACGTGGAGCATCGCCAG
This sequence comes from Pseudomonas sp. TH15, assembly GCF_016651105.1. GTDB lineage: Bacteria > Pseudomonadota > Gammaproteobacteria > Pseudomonadales > Pseudomonadaceae > Aquipseudomonas. The sequence continues at coordinate 3,837,792 of NZ_JAEKEL010000001.1, read as the reverse complement.
TACGGCAGGAGTCACGCTGATTAAAACCTTCATTACTCTCCAGCTCCGCACCGGAAGCAGATGGGCTTGAGCGGTACATTGGGCCGAATTGCACCATGAAATAAACTCTTCTCCTTTCAGCTGGTTGGGGCATTCGTCGCGGCATCACCTGCGTCCAATCACTATGAAGCCCCTCTCGGAGAGGTGCGCAATATTATCGTGCCACCACTTGGATTTTCGCTACAATGCGGGGGCCCGAGGATTTCTGAAAGGTTAAGAAATGGACTTCACCCCAACCACTCCCCAGATTTGGGACAAGCTAGATCGGCTTTTTCCGATCGCTTTTTTCATTGCCCTGCTCAGGCAGCTAGGGCATAAACGCCAATCTAAATTTTCGTCGAAGCAACCCAATCGAAAGTTGGGCCAGCGGATCAATTACGACCGGCACTTTCTCCGTCTAAATTCGCCTGCCAGTACCAAACAGATCTACAGATTTGTCGGAGCGCGGGCGTGGCAAAGTGTCCTATATTACATAGCTAACAAGTCTGGGCTATAAAAATGCTTCCAGTTGAAATAAAGCTAATATCACCATCGCATGAACTACACGTCATCAACATAGAGTCACTAACTGTTCAGACAAGCAAATACCTTGATGACTTCCTAGTATCGATATGCGAAGGAAACTCCGACAGTGAGTTAGACCTGGTCAAATTAAGACTGCGGAAATTTCTCGCAGACAAAGACGAAAGAACACGTATGGGGGCAACAGCGGAACTATTTGCGCACCTGTATCTAAGATCAGCAGGTTACAGACAGGAATTCCTTTTCTTCAACTTAGAAGAAGGCTCAATAAAAAAAGGGTTTGACGGGTTTTTCTCAAAAAATTCAGAAACTTATTTACTTGAAAGCAAATCCGGATCAATTACCACTAAAAAGATCAGCCACAAAGATAAGCTTAAGCATGCTTATTCTGATTTAGAAAAATACGTTGCAGGGAAAAGTGAAAAAGGAAAAAACAACCCCTGGAAAAATGCATACAATCATGCTTCACACATAGATGTAGGAACAGAAACATCAATACGAAAGAAAATTAAAATCCTGCAAGACATGTTCGATAAAGGAACATTTAACAAAATAAACGAATTCAACATAATCACATGCTCTACGATATTTTTAAGTGGAGCATGGGATTCAACATCAAGTTCTGAAATCCTAAATGACAACACTTTCGTATTAGAATTTGACGGGAAAACGACAAAAGCTATGTGCTTGACTAAATCCAGCCTAAATAGCTTTATCGAATACCTGGAGAAGTAACATGACAATTAGTCTGACTTGGCTCAAAAATAATAAATTATTCTCAGAAATCATGAGAAAAACCTCCTTGAACATTAAACTTAATGATCGAGAGCTTGAGTTCATTTTGAGCTGCGCGATTGTTTTTTTTAATGAGTACAGTGGAGACAAAAGAAAATCCACATACTTTGAAATCGCGTACTACATAACCTTAAAATGCGCAATCAATAACAACTACTACCAACCATTACTAGATGCAAGCTCGAACTTCGGATTTTATCCTGTAGCACAATACATTTCAAAAAACAAACTAACAGACAACCTTACCACCACAAACTTCACATTAGAATACCAGCTTGAAAAGTTTCTAAATAAAAGCATCACTGAAACCTATGAACAAAAAAAATATCGCGAACAAATAACCCACAGCGAAAGCAAAGAAAATTGCTACATAGCACCAACCTCGTTTGGGAAAAGCACACTAATTATAGATATAATCAGATCAAACAACCCAAAGACAACCGCAATTATAGTACCTACCAAATCACTTTTAATTCAAACCTACAAACTAATCAAAGCCCACTTTCCTTCACGCCACATTATATTTCACGATGAAATGTATGATGGAACTGGTGATTTCATATCCATATTTACACAAGAGCGCGCGCTAAGACTTTTAAAAAACAGAGACGTCTCTTTTGAACTGCTAGTAATTGATGAAGCCCATAACCTGTTCGAGATGGATGGACGAAGCATTCTGCTCACAAGGTTGATACGCAGAAATAGACTCAGAAATCCTGAATCCAAAAACTACTATTTATCACCGCTGATATCTGAAGCTGAAAACCTTAAGACACACGAAAACCAAAACATCTTCGAACGCCGAATAGCGAGCAACATTAAAGAACCGGAGATATATGAACTGAGATCAAATGGAGAACAGTTCACCTACAACAGATTCATGAATGAGTTTTATCCATTCGGCCACGAATCGAATTTCACCAACTATATTATAAAAAACAAAAAAGAGAAAAACTTTCTATACCTTAGAGCACCAAAAAAAGTTGAAGAACTGTCCATGCTCCTCAACAAAGAACTATCGTACACTGACTCAAACTCTCTAAACGAATTATCGCAGACCATATCAAACAACGTCCATAGCGACTTCTATTGCGTAGAACATATAAAGAAGGGATTGATTTACTTGCATGGAAAGCTACCAGACCTGATAAAAGAGTATCTAGAACACAAATTCTCGTTAACGACAGAGCTAACATACTTAGTTGCGAACTCGGTAATTCTTGAGGGAGTAAACTTACCTATCGATAGTCTTTTTATTCTAAACACACACGATCTGGATGGAAAATCGCTAACAAATCTGATTGGCAGAGTAAACAGACTCAACGAAGTTTTCGACGACCGCAGAAAAAGCCTTTCGAAACTACTTCCTCCTATTCATTTCGTTAACTCTGACGAATTCAATCGAAAAGGGGGGAAAATGGAAAATAAAATTAGACTTCTAAAAAACGGAGTATTTAAGGACAAAATCGAAAACCCTCTACTGATTAATTTCGACTTAGATCAAGCCATTAATGATTTAGGTGCAGCGCGCGAAAATCCTGACCTTGATAATTTAGAGCATTTAGAAGCACTAGAGCGAAAAGTAGGCCAACTGGAATACCTACGAAACAAAGAGGACTTTCTGATATATAGTGAGGGCGTCGAGTCTAGTAAGGTAAAGCACACGCTAATGGAGTCAGGCATTTCGTCCGCGTATTATAATCCTGACTCAGTGTTTAGCTCACTCGAAAAGCGTCTCCATACGATAATCGCAACTGACGAATGGGCTACATCCGACGTGATCGATAAAGTATTTTTGTATTTTATCAAAGGCCTCGAAAATCAAGTTTCGGACATATCTTTTCTTCGCCTTCAGCGCCCAAAAGCTAGAGACTTCTACAAACTCTTCACTAGAAATTTGCACCGTTTAAACCTCAAAGATCACCTATCGGATACCTTGGCGTACTTTCATAGCATTAAATTCACCGACAGTGGAAAAGAATTTTTCATTGGAAACTCCTATGGTGAGCTAGCCAAAAATACTGCTGACGGCATATACGGAAGCAACTTGTATATAAACCTATCAAAAAAAACGGATAAAGAGCTGGTGAATTTAGCTCTTGTAAAAATCAAGATAGAAAGTGACTTTGTTTCTTACAAATTGAATGAGTACGTAAAAGCGCTCTATGACCTACGACTTCTTACGGAAAACGAATACAACCTACATATATACGGAACGATTAAAAAATCAAACACTGACTTTGTAAAAATGGGCATCAGCGGCTCATTGATAAACAAACTGGAGCGCGACAAGCAGACGGAGAACATTTCAGTAAGTGAGCTAGGCGAGGTCAGATACAACAAGGAGTTCTCGGACTACGTCAAGCTACAAGATGATCTTGTTCAGTTTGAAATAAGAAAATACATAGACATTAAATAAACATTATTATTTTCATAACGATAACCAGTTGCCGATATCGCCCCTATTACTTAATCAACATGCAGCGATGACTAGGGGCGAATAAAAACTCGGAGATTCATACTACCTATTAAGCTTCTCTTAGCAGCAATTTACGTTGTATCCCGATGAAACTCATTTTCATCTCAGCTAGAACGTCAAAACACGGTAACTTCAACCATAAAAATTAGCGGCTCATCAGCTTCGGTAAAACCACTCCCTCACCCAACTTCTCCACCCCCAACCTCACCCTCTCCCCCCTGCTCAATCACCACCCCATCCCCCTCCACCGCCACCAACTTCACCCCAGGCCCCACCTTCTCCCCCTGCAAAAACTCCTCGGTGGCCCATCGTTCAAACTCAGTATCGCCACCGCCCCCCGACTCCCCGCCATCACCCCGCTCACCTTGATGTCCATCGGCGCCGTTTGATTGGAAAACCATTGCAACGCCCGGCTATCACTGCGCGCCGCCAGCAATTGCGGGGCCGCTGCCGGGGTGTGTGATTCGGCGGAGGTCAGCAGCAGCGACGACCATGTCGCCACGCCGACCAGCGCTGCGAGCAGCGCGAGGGCCTGGACCATTTGGGGTGGGGAAACGCGTGCGGTGAATCTCATGGGTTGAATCTCCTTTTTATCCCTGCTGTCAGCCTACGCGGCAATTCTCTCCGTTTTATTTCACACGCCTTACATGTTGGCCGTGCACGATGGCGCAGGACGCAAAGGAGCGCGCGCGCGATGAACAGGCAAGAGGGTTTTACGCTGATCGAGCTGATGGTGGTGCTGGTGATCATCGGCATCGCCAGTGCGGCGATCAGCCTGAGTATCAAGCCGGATCCGTTGCAGTTGCTGCGCAAGGATGCCGAGCGTGTGGCGCAGTTGCTGCAGGTCGCGCAGGCGGAGGCGCGCGCGGATGGCCGGCCGATTGTGTGGGTGAGTGATGCCAAGGGGTTTCGGTTTAGTCGGCGCAGTGACAGTGGCAAGGGGTTTGATCATTTCGCTGAGGATCCGCAGTTGCGGCCGCGTGCCTGGCAGAGTCCGAAAATGGAGGTGCGGGTGGAGCCGAAGCAGGGGGTTGTGCTGAACGCTGAGTGGATCAATCCGCCGCTGCAATTGACGTTGTCGGATGGGTTGAATCGGTTGAGTGTGCTGCGCGATGGCGCGGGCCGGATCAGTCTGCAATGAAGCGCCAGCAGGGGTTTACGCTGATTGAGGTGATGGTCGCGATTCTGTTGATGGCGGTGGTCAGTTTGATTGCGTGGCGCGGGCTGGACAGTGTGACGCGGGCGGACAGTCATTTGCAGGCGAGCAGTGAGCAGAGTGACAGTTTGTTGCGGGCGTTGAATCAGTTGCAGCGGGATGTGGAGATGCGGGCGGGGGTTGAGTTGACTGAGCCGAAGAAGGTTGGGGTGGATGATGAGCCGCCCACTGCCCCGCCCGCCCTTACTGTGCGTAGTAGCGATAGTCAGGGATTTCGGCTGGACATTATTCGCACGGCGGCGGATCAGCCGGGGGCGTTGCAGCGGGTGCGGTGGTGGGTCAAGGGCGACACGTTGTATCGGGCGGTGGCGGCGGCGCGTAGTCGGTATCCGTTGCCGGCGCCGACGGGTGGAGTGGCGGTTTTGAAGGATGTGAGTGATGTGCAGGTGCGGGTTTGGGAGGTGGACAAGGGGTGGCGGCAGTTGAGTGGTAATCGGCGGGAGGATCCGTTGGGGTTGGAGATTCGGTTGAGTCGGGGGACGGCGCAGGGGGTGGAGAAGTATCGGCAGGTGATTGGGCCACTTAATTGACTCGTTCCCCCTACGGCAACTTCAACGAGATCTGTGCTCATCCGGAAAAATTGCTCGACTGTCAGGCCACCATCGCTGGTAAACCACTCGCCGTGCGTCAGTTAGGTGAATGGTCATCTGTGGCTTTACCTTGAATCAATCTCCTATTCGGAGGATGGCTCGACGCAATGGAGTCACCGCATAAGGTTCGACCTTCACGTTTACGATGTTGCCGCGCTGGTCGACATGGAACGCTTTTCAACACCAATCGAAACAGCGAAAAACATGATGCCGAGAACGGCCAGCCCTGCGCCAACCCAGCCTGTTGATGCCCAGCCGAGTCCGCCTGCAATGGCGAGCCCACCAAGCGAGGCACCGACCGCGTTGGATATGTTGAATGCACTGTGGTTGAGGGCCGCTGCGAGTGTTTGAGCCTCACCGGCAACATTCATCAGACGTACCTGGAGTGCAGGTACCAGTGCGAAGCCGCATCCGATTAAAAACAGTACAGCCAGAGTGCCGATCCCGGAGGATGCGAAAACAGAAAAGCCCGCCAGGAACACCGCGTTCCAGATCATGATGTAGAAGATTGCAGGTACCAGTGCGCGGTCAGCCAGCCATCCGCCAACGATGTTGCCAACAATCATGCCTATGCCCCAGACCGCCAAGACCATTGGCACCTGACCGGATGTAAAACCAGTCACTTCAGTCAGTGTCGGGGTGATATAGCTATACACCGAAAACATCCCGCCGAAACCAATTGAGGCTGTGGCCAGCGTTAGCCAAAGCTGAGGCTTTTTGAGACCACTGAGTTCGGATTTCGGACTCGCAGACTCGTCGCGGGGGATGGTCGGGATAAATATCCAAAACAGAAAGATGGCAATGGCTCCTCCAGCGGCGAGCAGCGCAAACGCGCCCCGCCATCCGAAGAGCTGGCCGATCCACGTGGCAGCTGGAACACCTACGACATTGGCCGCCGCCAATCCCGCCATAACATAGCCGGCAGCTTGGGCTTTTCGATTTTCAGCGACCATGGTCGCGGCGACCAGGCAGGCGACACCGTAGTAAGCGCCATGCGGCAGACCGGCCAGGAAACGTGCACCTAGCAAAGTTGCGTGATTCCAGGCGACGGCGCTTGCCCCATATCCAATCGAAAAAAGCGCAAGTAGCGCGATCAATAGAGCCTTACGAGGCCAGCGTGCGGCGAGGATTGCAATGAGCGGTGCGCCGACCACAACGCCAAGGGCGTAGGCCGTGATGTAACCGCCTGCAACCGGTATGGAAACGTGCGTGCTCGACGCCAGACCGGGAAGCAAACTCATGGACGCAAATTCACCGGTACCGATGAATAGGCCGCCCAGGCCAAGTATGGTGATGGCCGTGCCTATGCCGTGTGGGACGTCAATGGCCGGCCGGGATTGTGAAGTGCTCGTATCGATACTGGATTGACTGGTCATGAACAATGCCTCCGATGAAGCGATACCGAAGGCACGCTTTAAAAATGCAACGCAATGGCACCTGTCTGGATGAGGTGCCAGGAGTGGGCTTACCGAGTCGTAGTGCCCGGCCTACTTGTGGGCGATATCCGCGATGTAGTCGATGAATTCATCTGCGTAATCTTCGTGCCAGCGAGAAAGCGCCGGACGGTTCTGGATCATGTCATCTGCTGCCCACTGCATGCGGCGCTGATCCAGTTCCCAGCTGGCTTCGTTGTCTTCGCAGAAAATATAGAAGTCGCCCTCAGCCATTTTCTCGATCATGCGATCTGCGACTTGATCGGCTGTCCATGGACTGTCCGGCTTTTGCGTATCACGGGTCATACCTGGGAAATTCATAGGTGTGAACGTGTATCCAGGTATCAGAAGGTGAGCTGTTACACGGACACCGACCCTCTCGCGTAGCTCATGAGCTAACTGCTCGGTAAGGACTTTGACCGCGGCTTTTGAAAGCGAGTACGCCGCGTTTCCAGGACGAGTTGTGATGCCTTCCTTGGAGCCAAGGTTGACGATGGCGGCTGCGCCGCTCTGGGACAACATCGTGTCTACGAAAAGCTGCTGTAGCGTCAACACACTCCAGAAATTGATTTCCATCAACGTTCGCCAATTGGCCAGATCTTCCCATGGCCCCGCCCCCGTGTTGATGGCTGCGTTGTTCACCAATAGGGATACTTCACCGAATTCACATGACCTTTCGTAGAGCTGGTGAAGATCGCTTTCGGACGTGACATCGCCCTTGATAGCCAGCAGCTTCACGTCAGGAAATTCGTTGCGTAATGTCTTGATCGCAACGTCCAATGCAGACGCATCGCGATCAAAAAGCACGACGTTCATTCCCTCGCTGGCAACCCGCCGCGCAATGGCGTGACCAATGCCAACTGCAGCCCCGGTAATGACGGCAACGGCACCGTTACGAATGGCTGGATGATTCACAAGAATGTTCTCCTGACTGGATGTTCGTTAAGCGTCGGACTGGCCCGCAGGACAATCTCTGTAATTTCGGCGGGCACACCGAGGCGGATTGGAAAGCCGTTCCACAAGGCAGTGCCATTGCTGACGTACAGCCTCATCTTGCCGACGTCATAATGGCCGGAGATAAACCCCTGATTGGCATATCCAGCTACCAGGTCCAAGCCGGTGATCATGCCCCCATGGGTGTGGCCGGACAGTTGCAAACCGACGCCAGCAGCCGCCGAATCCGCTGCACCTTGGGGGCGATGTTTTAGAAGAATCGTGGGCACATCTTTTGGAGCGCCGGCGAGGGCTTCAGCCAAGTCCGGGCCTTTATGGCCATAAGCTGGTGCAGCCTCGTCGGTCACGCCTGCGACGATTAACGGGTCTGCGCCTTTACGCAGGATGACGTGCTCATTCACCAGAACCTGCATCCCCAAACGCTTGAACTCCGCGATCCATTGGTCAGCGTCGAAGTAGTATTCGTGGTTGCCAGGAATGGCAATTACACCCAGTGGAGCAGTGAGCTTGCTCAGCGGTGCGACGTCGTTCTTGCGAGCCTCGACGGTGCCGTCTATGAGATCACCGGTGATCAGAATGGCATCGGCATTCAGTGCATTGGCGCGCGACACGACTCCCTCAACCCAATCAGCCTGGAACAGGCGGCTGATGTGCAAGTCAGTTAACTGGACGATCCGTAAGCCATCCAGAGATCGAGGCAGGTGTTCCACCGTTACTTCAACGCGACGAACGCCAGGCACCTGCACTGCTTGATAAACACCCACGGCTGAAAGCAGCAGCGCTGCTACGGCGATTGCGGAACGAAGTCGTCCACCAAACACCTCTTTCATAACCACCGTGCGCCTGATCGCAAGGGCTGCACAGATCAGATCGGTGACCAGCGTCAGCACCATCACCAGTACAAACGCACAGAACAGCCAGCCTGCAATCAAGACCACTGCGCGAGGCACCTCAGGGGAAAACATCGTTCCGTAAACTGCGATGAGAATAAGGTGGTACTTCGAAATAATGAGCAGCCCTACCGCCAACAGCGCGCGCCAACCACGACCGATAGGTAGCGGGACAATGAAGCGCCAAAGAACGTAGAGGTAAGCAACGGTCAGGTAGATATGGAACACAGTACAGACACCACCTTTTGGGTTGACGTAGCGATCGTTGAGTGAAATTAATAGTAACCGAGATGAATCGCGCAATTGATTAGCGAGATTGCATCAGCCATTGAATTTAGCTCAACCATGGACACGTCATGCCTGTACTGCCTACCGCACGGCTTTCTCGTGCAGACCTCGCCGATCTGAATTCCTTTCTCGCCGTTGAAAGAATGCGTAGCTTTACCCATGCGGCGGTCGAACTCGGTATCACGACCTCAGCGCTGAGCCATGCCATCCGCAATCTGGAAAGTCGACTCGGCGTTCGGCTGCTGAACCGGACGAGCAGGACGGTGTCTCCAACCGACGCAGGAGCCGCGCTTGCAAAGCGATTGACCGTGGGTTTTACCGAGATAAGCGGCGCTCTGGCAGCGCTGGATCGACACAGAGACAGACCTTCCGGCAGACTTCGGCTCAACGCCTTGGCTGACGGCGCACGCCTACTGTTCACGAAGTTTCTTCCCCCATTCCTGGAGGCCTACCCTGAGGTCTCAGTAGAAGTCGCAGTTGACGACAGGATGGTGGATATCGTTTCAGCAGGCTTCGACGCCGGCATCCGTTTCGGCAACACGATTCCCGAAGACTACATTGCCGTGCGACTCAGCGAAGAGCTGCGATGGGTAGCGGTGGCCTCCCCTAGATACCTGAACGCTAATGCTCGCATCGTGATTCCCGAGGACTTGAAGAACCACAACTGCATCCAGATTCGAACGGGTAACGGTGTCATCTACCGGTGGGATTTTGCAAAGGATGGCGACCATCAGGCCATCGATGTTCCTGGACAGCTATGCGTGAACGAAACCACTTTCGGAATTGAGATGGCACTGGCAGATCGAGGCATCACTTACTGCCTCGAAGAACGTGTCAGTGCTTACCTCGCTCGCGGAGAGCTACAAATTGTGCTCCCGGACTGGGCTCCCATCGAACCCGCATTTTATATTTACTACCCCGGACGTCGACAAATGCCGCCAGGTCTTCGAGAGCTGGTAGATATGTTTCGAGCTAACCTGTCTTCCTGATCAGATTATCGACGGCTGCGTCCATCGCGCTGAATGACGATAGCCCCCAAGAGAGATGGGGTGGCTGGCAGGCCGCTATCGCTGGCAAGCCAGCTCCCACAGGGATTGCGGGCAGGCAGTTGGGGATTGGTTGGCTGTGAGGGCGTCATCGCGAGCAGGCTCACTCCTACAATGGGATCGTATGCAGTCTGCTAGAGATTGGTTGTCTGGCAGGCCGTCATCGCTGGCAAGCCAGGCTCCCACAGGGATTGGGTACAACCGGTGGAGATTGGTTGGCTGTGAGGGCGCCTTCGCGAGCAGGCTCACTCCTACAATGGGATCGTATGCAGTCTGCTAGAGATTGGTTGGCTGGAACGTCATCGCTGGCAAGCCAGCTCCCACAGGGATTGGGGGCAGGCAGTTGGGGATTGGTTGGTTGTGAGGCCGTCATCGCGAGCAGGCTCACTCCTACAATGGGATCGTATGCAGTCTGCTAGAGATTGGTTGTCTGGCAGGCCGTCATCGCTGGCAAGCCAGGCTCCCACAGGGATTGGGTACAACCGGTGGAGATTGGTTGGCTGTGAGGGCGCCTTCGCGAGCAGGCTCGCTCCTACAATGGGATCGTGTGCAGTCTGCTAGAGATTGGTTGTCTGGAAGGACGTCATCGCTGGCAAGCCAGGCTCCCACAGAGATTGGGTACAACCGGTGGGGATTGGTTGGCTGTGAGGCCGTCTTCGCGAGCAGGCTCGCTCCTACAGTTGGATCGGGTACACCAGCAAGAGACCGGTCGGCTCGTAGGCCGCCATCGCTGGCAGGCCAGCTCCCACAGTTTTGATCTATATGAAACACGCGGCGAATGCCGCCCCACTCAAAGGATGAGCGTTAGCTCGGCTACAGCTCTTGATCTTGATCCACGGGCGACGTCGGAAGGCTGAGTGGAGGGATTCATCCGGGGGTGGGAGCGCAGCGACCGTTTGGCGCAGCCAAATGCATCGAGAGGAGGTGCAGCGAAGCAAACCGTAGGCGATGCGCCCGGATGGATCCCGTAGCGAAGGAACCCCGAGCCCCAGCGAGCGGGCCGCACGTAGGAGCAAAGCCTTTTGGGTTACCTTTTCGGCGTTTGGAAAAGGTGACCCGCCGTCAGGGCGGAACCCTAAGCAGCCGTTACCGCAGCAACGGATATGCACCCAGTCAAACCCACTAGCTCAAAACAACGACGCCACCCGGCAACTCGGTGCATTTGACGCCATAGGCATCCCGAATCAGCAATGCAACGCCAGCAAGTTGGTCAAGGCTGAAACGCGCCTGCACCCGCCGCTGCCCAAGCTCACGATTAAGCAACAGCAACATCCCCGGCCGATACCGGTTGATCTCATCGATCATCTGGCTCAGCGTAGCGCCGTTGAATACCAACACCTGCTGCCGCCAGTTCATCACCGCCGCCGTGTCGACACTCTGCACACTACCAACCTGCCGCATGTCATAGGTCACTTGCTGCCCCGGTTCAAGGCGCAGGCTTCGGCCTTCTACGTCGACTTCCACCGCGCCATCAAGACAGGTCACACAAACTTGCTGATCGGTATTACGCAAGTTGAAACGCGCCTGACTGGCCCGCAACCACCCTCCCCCAGCCTGCATCGCCAACGGCAACCGCGCGGTCTGCACTTCAACTTCACCACTGACCAGTTCAAAGCCCTGCACACCGTCAGACACTGCACGCTGATTGATCCGCGTCTGAGTGTTCAGCTCCAGGCTCACGCCCTGCGCCGGCTCGAAGCGACGCTGCTGGCCGACTTCAGTGATGTAATCCGCGCCCAGCCCTTCGAACCCACCGGGGATCGTCCCACGTACCAGCAAAAACGCCGCCGACGCAGCAATCGCCCCACCCAGAAAAGCACGACGACCAAACCCGCGAGGCGCCTGCAATCCTTCAGCAGCGGGTTGCAAGTTGTGCCACAAAACCTTGGCCTGCTCGAAAGCCTGCGCATGTTCGACGCTCTGGGCGCACCAATCGCGCAGGGCGCGGGCATCGGCCACGGTAGCGCGGCCGGAGGTCAGCAGGACCAGCCAGTCGCGGGCTTCGCTGTGCAGATTGTCGGCCGCCGATGGCTCGGCAGGTGTCAGTCGAAAGATGTTCAAACGCGCAGATTCTCAACGAATTGATCGGGCACTATTCAGAAGACGGTTTTCCGGCCCCGCGACCGAACCGCTGAAACACTTTTCTTTCCAGTTTCGCGGCGCAGAAGCCCAATGCGGCTTTGATTTCCTTCTCGACCATGCGCGTGGAAATGCCGAAACGCTGGGAAATCTCCAGGTGCGGCGCCTCCTCCAGACGCGCCGCAATGAAGATCTTGCGACGCCGCGCCGGTAGCTCGTACAAGGCGCTGAGCAACGATTGAACTTCCCTTTGCCCGCCGACCACCCGCGCCGGATCCAGGGCTTCGTCACCGATTTGCAGCAGTTCCTCGACTTCCTCGCCGGTGAGCAGGCGCGCATCGGCCTGACGCCGGTCGGCGGCGATGTTCAGGGCCATGCGATAGAGGTAGGCATTGGGCCGCAGAACGTTCGGCGGCGTCTCCATGCGGTCGACCCGCAGATAGGTTTCGTGCAGCACGTCGTTGGCCAGATCTTCCGAACCGAGACGCCTGCGCAGGCGCACCCGAAAGTCCTCGTAGGACGTCAGGAACAGTTGGACCATCGAACCTTGTCCGGTGTCTTTCATCCCCCGGAAACTCCTTCCCATTTGGTGCATTCCATGCGTTTTCCTGACGACTCCGGTAACAACAGCAACGTGACCGGCTGACGCAAGGCACTGGGCGTCGGCCGGTCGATTCTGAGCGTGCGAAAGCTTTCCACCAGCGCGTTGTCGCGCCGTACATCACCGGTCGAGGTGACCAACCGGTTGTGTTGCACCAACCCGTCACGACCGACCCACACTTGCAGTACCGCGCGATAGCTGCCGGGCCGGGTCAGCGGCGAGCGGCACAGGTTGCGTTCGATGGCCACTTGCACCGCCGTGGCGTAGCTGCGGTTGACGGCGACGCTTTCGGGCGTCTGTTTTTGCGGCGGCGCTGGTACGTCTTCGACCTGCGCCACTTGCAACGTGAACGCGTCGTCACGGGCATAACGCGCCATCAAACCACTGCCGCCGAGCAATCGACGCAGGGCATCGGCGGCGGTGTATTCACCGTCCACCGCCAACGAGCGACGACCGCGACTCAACTGGCTGTCGACCAGCACCGCAACGCCAGTGGCGTGGCTGTACTGATCCAGCGCGCGGGCCAGATCCTGTGCCGGAATGTGCAGCGTCATCCGCAGGTCCGCCGGCACCGCGTCGGCCATGGCGTGGCCCGCCGCACAGCCGAGCAGCCACCCCAGACACATCCGGCGTACAAGTCTCGTTGAACGCTGAAAACCGTCCCTGGAAATGCCTCGCTGCACGGCTGACGAATCCTTGGAAATCGTCATCCTGAGGGCTGTTTATGAATCTGGTGTGACGGGCGGTGCAAAAAACCATCACGGGAATTGCGCAAGGCTTGCACTAGACTCAAGCCATAGCGCGGCCTCTCCGGGCCGGCCAGGAGGCGAGCATGAAAACACTGTGGCGATTGAGCCTTGGCGGGCTGTTGTTGATGGCGCTGTCGAGCACTTATGCCGAGCAGCCATTGGGCTGTGTGGAAGTGACGGTCGGCGGCTACAAGGCGCCGAATTACGACTGTTTGAGCCAGCAGATGGGCAACAACCCGGAAGGCGCTGCGGCGGCGGAGAAGAATCAGGAGGCGCTGAATGTGCCGGTTAATAAGCGGCCGCCGAATCAGGTTGGCTTGGCGACACCGGCGGCGACCAGTACGCGGATGGGCAACACCTTCGGCACCTCGGTGAAACCGCAACGGCCGGCGAATTGAGTGAATATCAAGATCGAAAGATCGCAGCCTGCGGCAGCTCCTACGGGGGATAAAAACGCGACATCCAACTGACTGAACATCCATTGTGGTGAGGGGATTTATCCCCGTTGGGTTGCGCAGCAGCCCCAAAACAATCCGACGCTGATCTGTCAGGTAGACCGAGTCCGCTGGATTGGCGACTGCTGCGCAGCCGAACGGGGATAAATCCCCTCGCCACAGGGGGAGTGTGTACGTCAGCCGCTTGGGGTTTGGCGGAAGCTGACGGCTCGGCGGTTCTACGCAGCCTGCGGCAGCTTCTACGGGCGATAAAAACGCGACATCCAACTGACTGAACATCCATTGTGGCGAGGGGGCTTGCCCCCGTTCGGCTGCGCAGCAGTCGTAATCCCGGTTTTCGCGGTGTGTATGAAGGAACGCGGTTGGATGTTTTTGGGGCTGCTTCGCAACCCAACGGGGGCAAGCCCCCTCACCACAGGGGGAGTGTGTGCGTTAGTCGCTTGGGGTTTGGCGGAAGCTGACGGCTCGGCGGTTCCACGCAGCCTGCGGCAGCTTCTAAGGGGGATAAAAAACGCGACATCCAACTGACTGAACAACCATTGTGGCGAGGGGATTTATCCCCGTTGGGTTGCGAAGCAGCCCCAAAACAATCCGACGCTGATCTGTCAGGTAGACCGAGTCCGCTGGATTGGCGACTGCTGCGCAGCCGAACGGGGATAAATCCCCTCGCCACAGGGGGAGTGTTTACGTTAGTCACTGGGGGTTTGGCGGAAGCTGACGGCCAGCCTATTCCAGCTATTGATGGTGGTCACGGCAATGGTCAAATCAACCAGTTCACCTTCACTGAACTGCTCTCGCGCCTGGGTGTAAACATCATCCGGCACATGGCTTTCAGAGAGCAGCGTCACCGCTTCAGTCCAGGCCAACGCCGCCCGTTCCCGAGGGTTGAAGAAGTTGCTGTCGCGCCAGACCACGACCGAATACAGACGCCGATCCGTCTCCCCCAAACGCCGGGCATCCACCGAGTGCATGTCGGTACAGAACGCACAGCCGTTGAGTTGCGAGGCGCGGATTTTGATCAGGTGCAGCAAGGCCGGTTCGATGCTCAGGTTGCCGGTCAACGCTTCCATGGCGATCATGGCTTTCATCGCTTTGGGCGACGCGCTGTAGTAGTCCAGACGCGGATTCATGGAAGGACCTCAGAGCGCAGATGGGTGTTTCCACGTTAGGCGCTGATAGATCGGCATTACAGATCCAATTCAACGAAAAACCCATGGACCACCCGCCAGCAGACCAATCCGGCGCTTTTCGCCTGCGCAACTTCTATGCGACGGCGCAATGGGGGTAATCTGGCGCGACCCACAGTCGCGTCACCGCCCCAGGAGCCCCGCCGGTATGGAACTTCATGTTGTGATCAACGGCCGCAAAGACCTGGCAGGCCAGTTGTACCAACAACTGCGCAGTGCCATCGAAACCGGCCGCCTGGCAGCGGGCACGCAACTACCGCCCAGTCGTTTGCTGGCGGAACAGCTGGGGATTTCACGCAAGACCATTTCCGACACGTACTCGCAACTGACCTACGAAAACTTCCTCACCGGGGTGACCGGCAAAGGCACGTACGTCAATGCGCGGCCGGCGAAAATCCAGCGCAAGCAGAACCATTCGGAACTGGCCAGTGCCGAAGTCATCGAGTCCTGGCGAAACTTGCCGGTGTTCCTGCGCCACCCGACACTGGAAGGTTCGCTGCGCTACGACTTTATCGGTGGCGCCACCAGCAAGGGCCAATTCCCTCAGGACGATTGGCGGCGCTGCACCTCTCACGCCTTGCGGCAGATGGCCGGGGCCAAGGGCTTTTACAGCCTGCCCGAAGGATTGCCGGCGCTGCGCAATGCGATTGCCCGGCACATCGCGTTTTCCCGCGGGGTCAATTGCCAAGACGAAGACGTGGTGGTGTGCAACGGTGCGCAGCAGGCCCTGGACCTGATTGCCCGAGTGCTGATTCAACCCGGTAGCCTGGTGGCGATGGAAGACCCCGGTTATCCACCCGCGCGTCTGCTGTTCGGCAGCCACGGCGCCACAGTGGTCGGGGTGCCGGTGGACGCCGAAGGGATTCAAGTCGAGTTGATCCCGGATGGCACGCGACTGATTTACGTCACACCGTCGCACCAGTTCCCGCTGGGCATGCCGATGAGCCAGACGCGTCGGATCGCCCTGCTGGCAAGGGCGCATGAGCTGGGCGCGATCATCATCGAGGACGATTACGACAGCGAATTCCGCTATGAAGGCCGACCGACCGATTCGCTGCAAAGCATGGACGAGCGCGGCATGGTTGCTTACGTTGGCACGTTCTCGAAAACCCTGCTGCCGGAGTTGCGGCTCGGTTATACGATCCTGCCGCCGGCGATCCTTGAAGCGGTGATCCGCGCCAAGCAGCTTACCGACCTGCACACCTCGACCCTGCCGCAATGGGCACTGGCCAAGTTCATTGCCGAAGGCTGCCTGCTCAAGCACATCCGTCGATGCCACACGATCTACGCCGGGCGCCGCGAGCGGATCCTGACGCGAATGACCGGTGATCTTTCACCGTGGTTTGAGGCCGTGCCGACCGTCGCCGGGTTTCACATGGTGGTGCTGTGCAAAGTGCCGATCGACACTGCGCTGGTCATCGAACTGGCCAGAAAAGTCGAAGTCGGGCTCTATTCCATTGAAGGTTTTTTCTATCAGCAAGCGCCGCGCGCCGGGCTGCTCATGGGTTTCGGCGCCATCGAAACCCTGGACATCGACACCGCGCTAGACCGTTTAAGGGACATTTTGCAGCAGGTCGCCTGACACATTGGTGTGGGAGTTTATCCGGCGATTGGCTATTGGCGGTCCCCCAGTGCAGGCCTATTCTGCAAATGCGTTATCCCTCAATGAGCAGGATTCGTCCGGCCTGATTCAGGAGTGTGAGTAATGTCCAACGAAGTGATCAACACCGTACAGGTGCAGGCCGCCGCCGGCCGCTCGGAAGAACTGGGCAAGCAACTGCAAAAGATTGTCGAAACCCTGCGCGAACTTCCGGGCTGTGATTCCTATATGGTCGACCGCTGCCCCGAGGACAGCAACCGCTGGAACGTCAGCGCCCGCTGGCAATCGGAAGCGGCCATGCAATCGCATTTCAACTGCCCTGAAGTGCAGGGGTTTATTGGGTTGATCGACAGCCGATTGGCCAATTCCGTCGACTTCAACAGCTTTCCGATCGTGTAAAACCTTCCGACGCCTTCGCGAGCAAGCCCGCTCCCACAGATGATCGAGTTCCTACAGTGGAATGCGATCAAATGTGGGAGCGAGCTTGCTCGCGATGGCGTCTGTATTGTCGACCCAACTTTGTGCTCAGACCACTTCAATTGGTCCCCTCACCTTCCCGAAAATTGGCCGTTTTCTTGCCTCGACCCTCGGCTTACTGTGGTCCCTGACGACTAACCACCCCAGGTGATCAACCATGAAAGTTCTGAGTTTACTCGCCGCCCTGGCCCTGACCGTTTCCGCTTCGGCCTTCGCCCACGACCCTTCGGAAAAGGTCACCGTGCTGCAGGATGAACTGCTGCAAAACGTGCCTGGCAAAAAAGCCATGATGATTGAGGTGGACTACAAACCCGGCCAATCGTCCATCGCCCATAAACATGACGGCACGGCCATGGCGTATGTGCTCTCGGGGCAAATCACCTCTCAGGTCAAAGGCCAGAAGGCGATCACCTACAAGACTGGCGAGTACTGGTATGAACCGGCGGGCTCCGAGCATTTGATCTCGAAAAACGCCAGTGCAACCCAACCGGCCAAACTGCTGGTATTCATGGTGTTATCACCGGATGAGAAAGTATTGATCCCTTTGAATAACTGATGGCTGTTACATCAGCCATAAATAAACTGGCCCGAATGTACAATTCGGGCCTTTTTATGACTGCTCGCAATTAGCTTGAATCGTTTACATCAAACGAAACTATGACTCACTCAACAAGTGTACGCACAGACAGGTTCCATTCAGTGAATACAGGTTTAGTCTAAGTTCATCGCCGGTCGATACCGGCAATACTTAAACGTTCGCTTCACGCTGTTTCACTGGAGATACACCATGAAACTTGTGCTTGTTAGTACGTTAGCTGTCGCAGCGCTGTTAACCGGATGCTCCATTCCCACTGCACCCAAAGCGGTCTCCTCGCTCGATATGCCGGTCACTCGCTCCAGTGCCGCAAGCGTCGCCAGCGGCAGAACGGTGTCGCTGGGCATCCTCTACAGCCCGAGCACCCAGGCCAACCGCGATTACCTGCGCAACTACCAGGCCAACGCCGGCACCGGTTTCGGCCAGAGCCTGCTGGATCAGCCGATCCACGACGCCTACGTCAAGACATCCAACCCGGACTTTGCCGTGGATGGCGTCAAGGCCTCGTTGCAGCGCCAGTTCGGTTCGGTGACGGTCTATCCGGACATGCAAAGCCTGCGGGCTGCCAGACCCGACGTGGTTGCCATTGTCGATACCCACAGCCAATTGATGACTTCGCGCAGTTCGGATATCAAGGTGGATGTCAGTGCCGATTTTTATGATGCGCGGTTGAACTATATCGGTACGGCGAAAGGCTCGGACGCGAAAGAACTGACGCCTGTATGGGCCGACTTTAATCGCAGCGAAGAGATTGTGGCGGATATTAACCAGCAACAGGATGTGCAAGTTCGGGCGCTGCAGAAGTTTGACCAGTCGCTCAGTAATTTACTGACCAGACCGACAACTAATGTGTCGATACTTGATAATAAACAAGCCCCTAAGTTGTATTGAATGTAAGGACCTCATCGCTGGCAAGCCAGCTCCCACAAGGACCGAGTGCAACACAAAACCTGTGGGAGCGAGCTTGCTCGCGATAGGGCCCGACCAGCCACCCCAAAACCCTCTGGCAAAAAAAAGCCCCCGCATCTCTCGATACAGGGGCTTTTTCATTCAGCGCCTAAATCAGGCCGCCGGTTCCAGCTCAAGGGCAGCAGCGACAGGCACTACCGCCTGACCGCTCAACGCCAGGTCCAGCAGTTCGCGGTTGGCGACTGCATACATGGCGTAGTCAGTGCCGCTCGCGGCACGGATTTCCACCAGCATGGCGCGCCAGCGCTCGATCATGCCTTCGTGCTCTTCCATCCACAGCGCCAGGCGTGTTTCCACGTCCTGGGTGCCGTCGCCCTGTTGCAGGACGGAGATGGTGATCGCACGTTGCTGCCAGTCCACATCATCGCGGAACGCTTCACGGGCCAAGGCCTGCCAGTTGTTTTCAACCGGCAGGGCGCTGATCTGTTGCAGGTACCAGGTGATATCCAGAGCGCTGCCGACAGCGAAGTAAGCCTTCGCGACGTCTGCTGCGTTCTGGCCAGTCACGTCGGCTGCTTCGATGATCGGCAGCAAGGTGTACAGGTGAGTGGTGCCTGCAACCATGCGCGCCAGCAATTCAGGTACGCCAGCCGCAACGTAAGCCTGATAACGGGTCTGCCAGCCTTCGCGGGTCGGGCCTTCCAGCAGTTCGTCGAGCTTGAGGCCCAGCGCTGCCAGATGTGGACCGAAGTGCGCGACGTCACGGGCAGCATTCTGCTCGTTGCGACGGCTACGCAGGAACCAGCGCGTAGCGCGACGGCCCAGACGCATCAGCTCGTCCATCAGCTCCAGTTGGACGTCAGCGGAAACCTGGTAGTCCAGGGCTTCGATCTGACGGAACCAGTGCGGGAGGTGGAAGATGTCACGCACGATCACATAAGCGCCGGCCACGTTCGCCGGGCTCATGCCGGTCGACTCTTTGAGTCGTTGAACGAAGGTGATGCCCATGTGGTTCACCAGATCGTTGGCGATCTGGGTGCTGACGATCTCGCGCTTCAGACGGTGACGACGCATTGCTTCGGAGAACTTGCTCACCAGCATCGGCGGGAAAGCGGTTTCCATGTCGCGGGTCAGGTAATCGTCGTCCGGCACTTGCGAGTTGAGCAGCGCTTCTTTGAGGTCGATCTTGCTGTAGGAGATCAGCACCGACAGCTCGGCACGGGTCAGGCCATGGCCTGCCGCAACGCGCTCGTTGATAGCCTCTTCCGCCGGCAGGAACTCGATGGCGCGATCCAGCTTGCCACGGCTTTCCAGATCGTTCATCAGGCGCTTGTATTCGGCAATCCGCGGCAAGGCGCGACGGGCGGCCAGGGACAGTGCCTGAGTCTGCTTGTAGTTGTTGCCCAGGACCAGGCCGCCGACTTCGTCAGTCATGCTGCCAAGCAACTGGTTACGTTGCTTCTCGGTCATGTCACCGGCCTGAACCACTTCGTTCAGCAGGATCTTGATGTTTACTTCGTGGTCGGAGCAGTCCACACCACCGGCGTTGTCGATGAAGTCGGTGTTGGAACCGCCGCCATTGAGGCCGAATTCGACACGACCCAATTGGGTCATACCGAGGTTACCGCCCTCGCCCACAACTTTGCAGCGCAGTTCGTTGCCGTTCACGCGCAGCGCATCGTTGGCCTTGTCGCCGACATCGGCGTGGCTTTCGGTGCTGGCTTTGACGTACGTGCCGATACCGCCGTTCCACAACAGGTCTACCGGTGCCTTGAGCAAGGCGTTCAGCAGTTCGGTCGGGGTCAGCTTGTCAGCCTGAATGTCGAAGCGCTCTTTCATCTGCGGGGAAATCGCGATGCTTTTCGCGCTGCGGGAGAAGATCCCACCGCCTTCGGACATGATGCTGGTGTCGTAATCCGACCACGCCGAACGCGGCAGATCGAACAAGCGCTGACGCTCGACGAAGCTGTTAGCCGGTTGCGGATTCGGATCGATGAAGATGTGCAGGTGGTTGAAGGCCGCGACCAGTTGCAGGGTCTCGGACATCAACAAGCCGTTACCGAACACGTCACCGGCCATGTCGCCGACGCCGACAACGGTAATGCTGTCTTTCTGAACATTGATGCCGCGCTCGCGGAAGTGACGCTGTACGCCAACCCACGCGCCCTTGGCGGTGATGCCCATTTTCTTGTGGTCGTAGCCAGCCGAGCCGCCCGATGCAAAGGCGTCGCCGAGCCAGAAACCGTAGTCGATGGCAATGCCGTTGGCGATGTCGGAGAAGGTCGCAGTGCCCTTGTCCGCAGCCACTACCAGGTACGGGTCATCATCGTCATGACGCACAACGTTGACCGGCGGCACCAGTGCGCCGTCCTTCAGGTTGTCGGTGATGTCCAACAGGCCCGAGATGAAGATGCGGTAGCAGGCGATGCCCTCGGCCGCGATCTCGTCCCGACCGCCGCCCAATGGCAGGCGACGCGGCAGGAAGCCGCCCTTCGCGCCCACAGGCACGATGACCGAGTTCTTCACTTGCTGGGCTTTTACCAGGCCCAACACTTCGGTGCGGTAGTCTTCTTCACGGTCGGACCAGCGCAGGCCGCCACGAGCCACGTTACCGAAGCGCAGGTGCACACCTTCAACGCGAGGCGAGTAAACGAAGATTTCGAACTTCGGTACTGGCTTCGGCAGCTCAGGAATCTGGTGCGGGTTGAACTTGAAGCTGAAGTAAGACTTGTTATGGCCGTGCGCATCGGTCTGGTAGAAGTTGGTGCGCAGGGTGGCCTTGATCAGGTCCAGGTAGCGACGCAGGATGCGGTCTTCGTTGAGCACCTGGACGTCGTCCAGGGCGGTGACGATGGCTTGTTCCAGACGTTGCTGCTTGTCTTCCAGATCGTCGCTGGCCAGTTTGCGCGCCAGGTAGAAACGGGTCTTGAACAACCGGGTCAACTCACGAGCGATGTCGGTGTGGTTGTTCAGGGTGCTGGCGATGTAGCCCAGGTCGAAGCCCAGACGAATCTGCTTCATGTAACGGGCGTAGGCACGCAGCAGCGCAACGTCGCGCCATGGCAGGCCGGCGGTCAGTACCAGACGGTTGAACGCATCGTTTTCGGCATCGCCACGCACGATGTGGACGAACGCGTCCTGCAAGGTGTCGTTGAGCTGCTGGATGTCGAGTTCCAGGCCTTCGGCAGCGGTGAACGCGAAATCGTGAATCCAGAACTCGCGGCCATTGTTGTGACGCAGGCGATACGGGAACTCACCCAGCACGCGCAGGCCGAGGTTTTCCAGGATCGGCAAGACGTCGGACAACGCCAGCGGCGTGTCGGCGTGGTACAGCTTGCAATGCAGTTCGCGCTGACCGGAGACCTGACCCAGCGGCTGATAGAAGCTCATCACCAGCGGGTTCTTTTCGTTCAGGCTCAGCAGGTGTTGCATGTCGACCACGGCCGAGTGCGCAGCGAAGCGCTCGCGGTAACCGGCCGGGAAGCCTTTCGGGAAGTCCGCCAGCACGTTGGTGCCGTGGGCTTCGCCGAAGCTTTCCACGACCAGGCTGGCGTAGTCGTCCTGCCAGCTGCGGCAGGCTTGAACCACTTCTTTTTCCAGCAGAACCGGGTCGATGTCCAGACGGTTCTTCGGGTCAACCCGCAGAATCAGTTGTACACGGGCCAGCACGGACTCGGAGAAGAAGGTCCAGAACTCGCAATCCGAGGCTTTCAGGCGATCCATCAGCACTTGCTGGATCTTCTGGCGCACTTCGGTGGAGTAGATGTCGCGCGGCACGTAGGCCAGGCAGTAGCAGAAACGACCGTACGGGTCTTTGCGCAGGAACACGCGGATCTTGTTGCGTTCCTGGATCTGCACAATCGACATCACGGTGCTGAACAGCTCGTCGACCGGCGTCTGGAACAGATCGTCACGCGGCAGTACTTCGACGACCTGCGCCAGTTCCTTGCCCAAGTGAGCCTTGGCCTGGAAGCCGGAACGGCGTTCGATTTCTTCGACCTTGCGGCGGATGTACGGAATGACCCGCACGCTCTCGCCATACACCGAGGAGGTGTAAAGGCCCATGAAGCGGCATTCCTTGATGACCTTGCCGTCGGCGTCGATCTCGCGGATCGACACGTAGTCCGGGTAAGCCGGACGGTGTACGCGGCTTGGGTGCGCAGCCTTGGCGAACGACAGCAGGGTCGGTTCGCGCAGGTAGTTCACGGCGTAGTCTTCGATGCGCAGGTCATCGTAGGTCAGGCCGGTACGCAGCAGTTTGGTCAGGCCGAGGAAGGAGTTCTGGTCGTACTCGATGTGGCCGCCGTCGGCCTGGTCGCTGACCACGAATTCTTCATAGCCCAGGAACGTGAAGTGGTTGCCCACCAGCCATTCCAGGAAGCTTTTGATTTCGGCTTTTTCTTCGCCATCGACTTTGAACTGGCTGTTGTCCAGGCCGGTCAGGATTTCCTGAACCTTGGCTTTCATTGGTTCGAAATCGGCGACCGCAACGCGGACTTCACCGAGAACCTGTTCCAGCTCTTTGCTCAGTACATTGAGCTCGGCCGCGTTGGCGCAACGGTCGATTTCCAGGTACATCAGCGATTCTTGCAGAATGCCTTCGCCATGGGTGCCCTTCGGCAGGATTTCCAGCAGCTCACCCTTGCTGCCGCGACGCACGCTCAGCACAGTGGTTTGCAAGGTATGGATGCTGTAGCCGCGACGGTTCAGCTCGGTACGCACCGAGTCCACGAGGAATGGCAAATCGTGGTGCAGCACTTCGACCGCAGTGTGGGTCGACTGCCAGCCGTGGCGTTCGTAATCAGGGTTGTAGACGCGCACTTGTGGTTGCGCGTGATCGAAGCGCTCAAGCAGGCGCCACGCAGAAAGGGTGCAGCCGGCGAGGTCGGACAACCGACGTTGAGTCAGCTCGTCGAGGGAAATGATGCCGAAAAATTGTTCAGCAAACAGCGCCACTTGTGGCAGTGCCTGTTCACTGATGTGCTGCGCCAGTGCCGCTTGCAGTTGGTGCTGGAAGTCGGCTTTGCTGGCTGCGGTGAAGAACGCCATCTGTGGTACTCCGCTTGGGCTTGTTATTGATGGAAGCGTCGCGTGCAAAACCCCTTTCGGGGCGATCCGTCACCCTGTTCCTGATTCTCGGGCAGAGGAAACAGGGAGACAGGTGGGTGAAGCTGGACGAGACACTCAGGTCACATTCACCTTCCAAGAATGGGTATCGGCAAAAGCGACTGTACGATGAATTGCACAATGCCTTTACGGGTATCCATTCGATGCGCAGCTTAACGAGTGCGACAACGTGCCTGCTTGCGGTGCTGCGACATATTCGGTCATCGGCACGTAAACGAGGGCTTTCGCACCGGTAAACACTAGCACTCGTGGCGCAAAACGCTGGTCTGAATCCCCGTTTTTACGGTACATGCGTGCCAGAAATGACCACTGACCCACGTCGTGTTCACGACACATCCTCTGACACTCTCACATGCAGAAATTCCCGAGGGCTGGCAGAATCGCGCCCATTAGCGACCAACACGCCCCTTGAGCCAGGAATTACCCATGCAAATGACCACCGCCCTCTTGATCGTCAACCCGTGCGATGACGAAGAAGACAACATGGCCATGCTCTGCTGCCACAGCGATCAGGGCGACATGTTCCTGATGACCCGCTACCCGGACGAGGACGCGCTGGACATCACCCTCGACGGCGAGCCATCGACTCTGGACGGGGTGAAAGTCACGTTGACTTCGACGCTGCTAAAGATCGAGATCGCGGCGGCGGATGCCGACGTGCTGAATGGCGATGATGTGCTGGAGATCAGCTTTAACCCGGATATGGTGGATATGGATGAGGTTGTCGAGACCCTGAAGAACATCCTTGATGGGACGGGCACCTTCATTAACGAAGTTTGATGTCATCTGGGCTGGCCCTATCGCGAGCAGGCTCGCTCCCACATTGACGGATGTACGCCGCTCAAAATGTGGGAGCGAGCTTGCTCGCGATGAGGTCCGAAAGAACACCACCGCTCCTCCCACCTACAAATTTCAAACAATTCCCCCAGCCCTTTCCCGCACTTTGCGCAAAATGCCGTTAGTCGCCACCCCCCGCGATGCATTAAAGTAACGCCCCCAGCCCTGGCGTTATTTGAACGTCTTCGGTCACCCTTTCCAGGAACAGTCATCGATGGAACATCGTGAAGCGCTGCTTGCGCTGCGAACCTTTCTTTCAACGCAGATTCTCGGCCAGGAAAAACTCATCGAGCGTTTGCTCATCGCCTTGCTCGCCGACGGCCACATGCTGGTCGAGGGCGCCCCGGGCCTGGCCAAGACCAAGGCCATCAAAGAACTCGCCGAAGGCATCGAAGCGCAGTTCCATCGCATCCAGTTCACCCCCGACCTGTTGCCGGCCGATATCACCGGCACCGAGATCTATCGCCCGGAAACCGGCAGCTTCGTGTTCCAGCAAGGGCCGATCTTCCACAACCTGGTGCTGGCGGACGAAATCAACCGTGCCCCGGCCAAGGTTCAGTCAGCCCTGCTCGAAGCCATGGCCGAGCGTCAAGTCAGCGTCGGGCGCAGCACTTACGAGTTGTCGCCGCTGTTTCTGGTGATGGCCACGCAAAACCCGATTGAGCAGGAAGGCACCTACCCGCTGCCCGAAGCCCAACTCGACCGTTTCCTGATGCACGTAAAAATCGGTTTCCCGGACGCCGCCGTCGAACGCCGCATCCTGCAACAGGCCCGTGGCGAAGCCCTCAACGGCGAAACCAAGCCTGAGCGCCGGGTCAGCCAGCAGGCGATCTTCGCCGCGCGCAAGGAAATCCTCGGTTTGTACATGGCCGACGCCGTGGAGGAATACCTGGTGCAACTGGTCATGGCCACGCGCACGCCGGCCAAATTCGACCCGGAGATGGCCGAGTGGATCGCCTACGGCGCCAGCCCGCGTGGTTCGATTGCGCTGGACCGTTGCGCCCGCGCTCACGCCTGGCTGGCCGGTCGCGACTTTGTCAGCCCGGAAGACATTCAAGCGGTGCTGTTTGACGTGTTGCGTCACCGCATCATCCTGTCCTTTGAAGCCGAAGCTGCTGGCATTGACCAGGACCGAGTGGTCCAGCGGATTCTCGACGTCGTAGCCGTCGCTTGACCTCGATGAACGCCAGCCTGCCGCCCGAGCCGGGCATCCGTGTCAGCCTCGCCGAGCTGATCGAGATGCGTCATCGTGTGCGCGAAGTGCAGCTGTTTTCCACGCCGAGCCAGCGCAGCCCGCTGATCGGCCTGCACCACTCCAAGCTGCGCGGCCGTGGCGTCGACTTCGATCAGGTGCGGGTCTATCAGGCCGGCGACGACGTGCGCACCATCGACTGGCGCGTCACCGCCCGCACCCAGGAGCCACACACCAAGCTGTTTCATGAGGAACGCGAACGACCGATTTTCATCATGGTCGAGCAAAGCCGTCGGCTGTTTTTCGGCTCGGGGCTGATGTTCAAGTCGGTGCTCGCGGCCCAAGCCGCGAGCCTGATCGGCTGGGCGGCCCTGGGGCATAACGACCGGGTCGGCGGGCTGGTGTTCGGCGACAACGAGCACTACGAAATCAAACCACGGCGCAGCAAGCAGAGCCTGCTGCAATTGCTCAACCGGCTGGTGCGGGTCAACCAGTCGCTGCACACCGAAAGCGAGCAGAACCGCGACTCGCTCAACATGGCCCTGCGCCGCGCCCGGGAAGTGCTGCGTCCCGGCAGCCTGGTGATCGTGATCTGCGACGAACGCGCCTTGACCGAAGGTTCCGAGCAACAGCTGAGTCTGTTGTCACGCCATTGCGACTTGTTGCTGCTGCCGCTCTCCGATCCGCTGGACCACGCCCTGCCCGCCGCCGGGCTTTTACGCTTCGCGGAGCGTGGCGCGCAGTTGGAACTCGACACCCTGAATTTCGACCTGCGCCAAGCCTATCGCGCCCAGGCCGAAGCCCGCATCGCCCGCTGGGAATTGCTCGCGCAAAAGCTGCGGGTACTGTTGATGCCACTGAGCACCCAGAGTGAAATGGTTGAGCAACTGCGCGAGTACCTGAACCCACAGAAACCGGGGAAAGGTCGATGAGCAGCCTCGAACAACTGCAACCGCTGATGACCCCGCCACCCATCGACTTCTGGCCACCGGCGCCGGGCTGGTGGCTGTTGCTGCTGTTATTGCCGCTGATCGGTTTCGGCCTGTGGCAGTTGCGGCGCTTCATTCCGAACAAACGCCCCATCGTGCGCGCCGAACAGCCGCTGGACCCGGTACGCCTCGCCGCCCTGGTCGAACTGGCGCAAATGCCCAAACCCTACGACGGCGCGCCGGCCGGTGCCTGGCTGCAGCAACTCAACGGCCTGCTCAAACGCCTGTGCCGCAACCATTACCCCTACAGCCAGAGCCACACCCTCAACGGTCGCAAATGGCTGGCATTCCTCGACAACCGCTGCCCGGCTGCTGGCCTGACACGGTGGATGGTGCTGGTGGAAGGCGCCTACAAACCCGAATGCAAACTCGACGACAAGGCCATTGCAGGCCTGACCCACGCCGTCGACACCTGGATTCGCAAACATGTTTGAGTTCGCCTGGCCGTGGATCTTTGCCCTGCTGCCATTGCCGTGGCTGATGCGCGTGCTGCTGCCGGTGGCCGACAGCGGCGAACCGGCGCTCAAAGTCAGCTTCCTAGGCGACCTCGAAGGCCTGACCCGACGCCGTGCTCGCGCCCACCTGCCGGCCTGGCGCCAGCAAGCGCCGTTCATCCTACTGTGGCTGTTGCTGCTGATCGCCGCCGCCCGACCGCAATGGCTCGGCGAACCGTTGCCGATTGCTGCCAGTGGCCGCGATTTGCTGGTGGCGGTGGACGTGTCCGGCTCGATGGATTTCCCCGACATGCAATGGCAGGACGAAGACGTCAGCCGCTTGTCGCTGGTCCAGCATTTGCTCGGCGACTTTCTGGAAAGCCGCGAAGGTGATCGGGTCGGGCTGATCCTGTTCGGCAGCAAGGCCTACCTGCAAGCGCCGCTGACCTTTGACCGGCGCACGGTGCGCATATGGCTCGACGAAGCGCGGATCGGCATCGCCGGCAAGAACACCGCCATCGGTGATGCAATTGGCCTGGCGCTCAAGCGTTTGCGCATGCGTCCGGCGCAAAGTCGTGTGCTGATTCTGGTGACCGACGGCGCTAACAATGGCGGCGAAATCGATCCACTGACCGCCGCTCGACTGGCCGCCAGTGAAGGCGTGAAAATCTACCCGATCGGCATCGGTGCCGACCCGGAGCAAAGCGGTACGCTGGGTTTCCTCGGCGTCAACCCGAGCCTGGACCTCGACGAGCCGGCATTGAAGGCTATCGCTGAGGCCACCGGCGGCCAGTACTTCCGCGCCCGCGACGGCAAAGAGCTGGAGGCGATCAGGGCCACCCTCGACCAGCTCGAACCAGTGACTCAACAACCGACTCAGGCGCGCCCGGCACAAGCCTTGTATCAGTGGCCGCTGGCGTTGGCGCTGTTGTTGAGCATGTTGCTGGTGGTGCGCGAGCGCTGGCCGGACAATCCGTTGCAACGCTTCTTGAGCAAGGATCTGTTTTTGCAAACCCAACTGCCAGACTGGCGCCAACGGCTCAAACGCCTGCGCTTGCGGAGGCGTCGATGAGCGCGCTCTGGCCTTACTGGTTCCGGCCCTGGTGGCTACTGCTGTTGCCGTTGCTGGGCTGGTTGCTCTGGCAACTCTGGCATCGGCAGAAACGCGCCGGGCGCTGGCAGATGATCCTGCCGCCGGCCTTCCACGCGGCACTACTCAGTGGCGGCAAAGGTCACGACAGTAAATTGCCGTGGGTGGTGCTGGGCCTGGCCTGGGTGCTGACCATCGGTGCTCTGCTCGGGCCGAGTTGGGAACGAGTCGAACAAACCAGCCAGAAACCCGCCGACCCGCTGGTGGTGCTGCTGGAGCTAACCCCGGAAATGCTCGCCACCGACAGCCCACCGACGCGACTGGAACAGGCGCGGCGCAAGCTGTTTGACTTGCTGCAAAGTCGCAGCGATGCCCAGACCGCAATCGTCGTTTACGCCGGCAGCGCTCACACGCTGGTGCCGTTGTCGGATGACTTGTCCACCAGCCGTAATCTGCTGGACGCGCTCAAGCCTTCGTTGATGCCCGAGGCCGGTCATCGCGCCGATCTGGCGGTGGTCAAGGCCTTGGCGCTGCTGGATCAGGGCGCTCTGGGCCAGGGCCGGATCCTGCTGATCGGCTCGTCCCTGACCGAACAGGAACGCCAGGGTATTCGCCGCGCACTGGACGGCAAGTCCACGGAGTTTCTGATGCTCGGCGTCGGCACGCCCGAAGGCGCGCCTGTGGCTCAGGAGGACGGCAGTTTCCTCAAGGACGCCCAAGGCGCGATTCTGGTGCCGCACCTCGACAACCAAGGCCTGAAAGCCTTCGCCAGCGACCTGGGCGGTCGCTACCACTCGTCAAGGCTGGACGACGCTGATCTGGGCGCCCTCGGCCTGCTCGATGGCCCGCGCAACTTGCGTAACGATGGCCAGACCCTGCGCCTCGATACTTGGGCCGACCAGGGTTACTGGCTGTTGCTGCCACTGTTACTGCTGGCCTCCTTTGCCGGACGCCGGGGTTGGTTGTTCTGCCTGCCGCTGTTGTTCCTGATGCCGCAGCCGAGTTACGCCTTCGACTTTGAAGACCTGTGGCTGCGCCCCGATCAACGGGGGCTGCATTTGCTCAATCAGGAGCACCCGGCCGAGGCCGCCCAGCATTTCGAAGACCCGCAATGGCAGGGTGTGGCGCTCTATGAAGCCGGCGACTACAGCGGCGCCGCCGAGCGCTTCGCCCAAGGCGACGACGCGCGGGCGCACTACAATCGGGGTAACGCCCTGGCCAAGAGCGGTGAACTGGAAGCGGCGCTGGATGCTTATGACCAGGCCCTGGAGCGCCAGCCGGATTTGCGTCCGGCACTGACCAACAAGGCGTTGGTCGAAGCCTTGATCAAACAGAAAGCCACGCCACCGGCCGTTGAACCGGACAAAACCGAAGGCGACGAGGCCGGGACTGCCAGCGACGGCCCGCCGCCCGGCGCCGCCACCCAGCCTTCGAGCAGCGGCGAGCCGAAATCCGATACCCAGGCCACCGCGCCCGACACCGAACAACCGTCTACCGCGCCGCCGCAACCTGGCGCCAATGAAGTACCGGGCAGCGATCTGGGGGACGAACAAAGCACCACGCCTCCACGGCGCCCGGCCAACGACAGCATTGAAGGCGAACAAGCCCAGGCGCTGGAGCAATGGCTGCGCAAGATCCCGGATGACCCGGGCGAACTGCTCCGGCGCAAATTCTGGTACGAACAGCAACAACATCAGGATCAGGGAAAAATTCGATGACCCGCTTCACCGCTCTCTTGCTCGCGCTGCTCTTCTGGTCCTTTCAGGCCCAGGCTGCGGATCTGGTCGCCAGTGTGGATCGCAGTCGCCTGAACACCGGAGAAACAGTCGAACTGACCCTGGAATCCAACGACGTCACACAGTTCGGCAAACCGGACCTGACACCACTGGAGCCGCTGTTTGAAGTGCGCGGCACCCGCCAGGTCAACCAGTTGACCACGATCAACGGCGACAACCGTGCCACCACGCGCTGGATCATTACCCTGCTGCCCAAGCAAAACGGCAGCGTGGAGATACCGTCGCTGCAACTGGGCGAAGTCCGCAGTCAGCCGATCAGCATCCAGGTGGTAGAGACCGAAACCCAGGACACCAAGAACACCTTGGCGCCGGTATTCATCGAAGCCAGCCTCGATCAGTCCAGCGTGTACGTGCAGGCCCAGGCGATTTTGACCTTGCGCATCTACCATTCGGTGTCGCTGTACGACGACAGCAGCCTGACCCCGTTGCAGATTCCCGATGCGCGCATCGAACAACTGGGCGAGTCGCGCACTTATGAAAAAGTCATCAACGGTCTGCGCCATGGCGTGATCGAAATGCGCTACGCGATCTTCCCCCAACACAGCGGTGTGCTGACCATCCCGACGCAGGTGTTCAGCGCTACCCTGGTCGACGCGCAACCGTCCCAGGATACCAGCGCTCAAGGGCCGAAAACCGGCAAGTTGCTGCGCGTCAGCTCGGCCGAGATCCCACTGACGGTCAAAGCCAAACCCGCGACCTACCCAGCCGATTCGCCATGGCTGCCGGCGCGCAGCTTGAGCCTCAGCGAAAGCTGGAGCCCGGAGCCGGATCACGCGCAGGTTGGCGATTCACTGACCCGCAGCCTGACCGTGAAGGCTGAAGGCCTGGCCAGTTCACAGTTGCCGCCGCTGCCCGCGACCGACGTCAACGGCTTGCGCCGCTACCCGGACCAACCGGTGCTGGGCAATCAGAACAGTGAGCGTGGCCTGATCGGCAGTCGTGAAGATCGTGAAGCTTTGGTGCCCGCCCACAGTGGCGCCATCGAGTTGCCATCGGTGGACGTGGTCTGGTGGAACACCTTCGAAGATCACCTGGAACACAGCAATCTGCCGGCCCGAACCCTGCAAGTGACGAATAATCCGAGCCTGGTAGTCGACACCCCGGCGGGTTCTCCACAAGTGAGTTACGGCGCCGACAGCGAAGCCCTGTGGTGGTGGAAACTCAGCACCGTGATCCTGGCCTGTACCACCCTGCTCGGCTTCGGCCTCTGGTGGCGCGCCCGCTGGCAACCGGCGATCCTGCGCGCCGCGCAAACCGGCCCGAGCCCGCGCACCGTGCTCGACGACCTCAAGCGTGCCTGCCAGGCCAACGACCCCCACGCCACCCGCCAGGCCCTCGACGCCTGGGCCCGGCAACAACCGGAAACCCTGGCCGACATGGCGGCGCGTTTTGTGCCGCTGTCGGATGCGCTCGATGGCTTGAACGGCGCGCTGTACAGTGAAACCGGCCAGCATTGGCAAGGCGAAGACCTGTGGCGCGCGACCCGGGCGATCCCGATGGCTGAGCGGGTTCACGACCCGGTGGGTGACAGCGGGTTGCCGCCGCTTTATCCGAAGTAAAAAATAGCTGAGGAAAATCGGAATCGATAGTTGAATTTCGTTGGTACTTGCTCGCCTTCGCGATAGGAGAAAACAAAAGCCTTCCAGGGTTCACCGCGCTTGACTGCGTTGGCCTGTAATTCGCCTACCAGACGAAGAATGATCGCGCCGTTGATGTCGTTCTCGACGTTCTAGGCCTCTACGCCGTCCTTCTCAACGCACAGCTGCGTCTCAATATATCCTCACCCAGTTCGACACCATAACGAAACGCATCATAGCCATGAACTACGCCGGTTTCGACCAGCTGGAAAATTTCCTGGGTAGTTTTTATATTTTCAGTGATCACTCTATTTAGCCCCTGCCAATTTATTCACACTTGATCAGCTGCTCAGAGCTCTGCTTACTGCTCCACTCACGATTGACTTCCCATTTATTGACTTTCAAATCCAAAAAACTGCAATCGCTAAAAACCTCTCTATCCTGAAAATAAGAAACGGGAACGCTTCCCCATGCCTGACTGACCAAAGCGTCTCTCTCAGGCAAGTGAGCCCCTGTTTCCAATACAACAGCATTTCTATTGCTCATGAGAACGCGTTACAGATAACGGACCTGTTTTGAGAAGTGGTTTTTTCTGTTTCCTGCAGCCTAAACGTAGTCCATCCAGTCATCAGAATTAACAGAGCTTCCCTTTTCAAGGAAAGCCTTGTAGCGCTCCCTGTATTTATCTAGAGAAACATCTGCAACGTTTATGAAAACAAATCCGCTCTGTCTCTCTTCAACAGACAAAGACACTGGATCTATTTTTATCGGAGCACCGCTTACCACAACCCCCGACAATTTTGACCGATGAAATATAAAGCTCTTCCCTCCCGCCAGCGGAAGAATTAGCTCTGCAACAGCAAATATTATCTCCGGTTTTGAAATTTCATACCTATCACCTTCCTCATAGTTTTCCGAGTGGTTTTCCGGAATAAGAAACAATCTGTAATCTATAATTACCAACCATCCTCGCAAGTCAACACAATCGCCAACAGTCACTGTTACTCCCCACCCACAATAGCGCTATATAGAACCTAGACAGACAACCTTCATTAACCGAGCATCTTCAATCATTCAATATTTGAAAAATAAGGGTCAACACCCTCACGGATCAATCGCTCCTGCAACTCAAACAAAAACTTAATAACCGCTTCCTCACCCGTGGCTGCGGTCAGCGCTTCCTGTTCCGAAATCTCATCCTCACGCATGACATCCACGTGATTACCCGCGTCGTACTTGATGAAATAACTTTCGTGGCGCCGGCAAATTTCCACATCGCGAAATTTGAAAAACACGTTATCCTCCTGGCTCATCCTGTACAGAACCACTTGCCGACTTCTGTTAAAGAAGGAGAAGCGTGCGGACAGTTTTCATGTCCGACTGGATAATCTCCAGCTATCGCCATCGACATCTGCCTCAAGCAGATTATCAACGCTGCACTTGCTGTAGGTCTGCGCCAGAAGGTGAGGCAAAGTGAGCATTTGTAGCGGATGAGTCGTTCTATTCCGGCGGCGGAACGGGTGCACGATCCTGTTGGGGGATAGTCGGTTGCCGCCCTTATATCCGAAGTAGAATCGTCCCCGGCTTTGCTCAGTCGACGCCGGTAAAGTCCACATAAACAGCCTCGACGATGGCGCCTTCCTCACCGATATCAGGTGCGTAGAACCGCAGCCCCAAACGCTCCACGTTGAAGCCTGAGTTATTGAAAACCAGTAACTCACCTTGCCCCGTCAGGAACAGCTGAACGACAAGTACCTCTTCGCCTGCCAGTCGCTGACCGCGCCAGGTGAATTGGGCCCATTTCAAAAACTCTACACCGACGACCATCAAGGCATCATCGAAGTAGACATGAAGTCCCAAATCATCATATGCGTCGGTCGGGACAACGGAACCCGGACTTTTCAAAAACTCGTCAAAGGGGCTTTCGAGGGCCGACCTCGCATCGTCACGGGTCATACCTGCGCGAATCAGCCCAAGGTCTCGAGGGCCGCGCAAGTCAAAATCAATGCTCATTCATTAAAGCCTTTCGAGTTATTGATCGATTACTACCGCTTCCGAAAGAATCTCCAACTCCCCCAGAGAGTTGAAAGACCGAGACGTGTCACATAGATCCCGTAGTCAAAGTAAGGCTCAACCCCGATAGCCTCCACTCCAAACCAGGTAGCATCACACTCCGGGCACAGAAACAGCTCTGTACCAGTAGTCTTGATTCGGACATGCGCGATGTAGTCCTGCTCACACCTTGGGCAAGCTTTCCTCACCTTCGCACTTGAAACCAAAATAAAGCCCCACTCATCTAATAATTTTATTGCAGCCTTGCCGGACAGCTTGAAGTCAAACTATCGAGCAGGGACACCAACAATTCGTAGGCCAATCCATATTCCCCCACCAGATCCAGCCACTCGCGAACTTTGGCCATCCTCTCAGCGTAACCCAAAATCCAGGTGGAAAGCTGGCTGCCAATTCTGACTGGGCTTCCAGTTCTTTGAGCACCCAAGCCGTCGTTAGATTTTCATACCCCATATGTCTCAAGAAACGCCTCGTCACTCGATTCAACGGTAAGCACTGCTTCCTCATACCCCTCGAGGTCATCGCTCAGCCAGGTTTCCCCTGGGCGCAGCAGATGAAACTTCACCATCGCATCGAATTCGTCACCCGAAATGGCTCCCTGCAGAACTCCCGGCAGACCTGACTTGTTCCACGCCTCAAACACTAAAGACAAGTACGAGAGCGCGCATGCCAAAAAATCAGCGTTTACATAATCATCGGTATGGATTGAATTAACGAAACATCATCCCGTTCTATCTGGGAAACTCTTCAGGCTTACATGCTTCTGGAAGCTCACCAGACTCGTCAGAAAAACACAGCCATCCCGTTCCACGAAACCGGACCTTGCGATATCCGCCAATTCGCCGCCCAGAGAAGCGCACCCCACACGAGCGAGCATTTGCTCCATTTCACTGTTAAGTTTCACACACTTCCCTCAAGCATCACGCCACTCCGCCAGGCACCAGGACTGCAAGGGTGTATCGCGCACGGACAAATGCCACTCATCCAAAGACGAGAGTTTTCTCGAAGTCCCATAAAAATCCGGCTCTTGCTCCACATCCTGAAGTCTCATGTTCCGACTCCCAAACTCGATGGCCCAACCTGGTAGAAAGTAATATCCGGTCCATAGTTCTGCTCTGAGTTCGACACCTCGACACAGAACACCTTCTCTGGAAACTTCTCTTTCAGCACCATGCGCCACGCAAAACCAATCACATTGCACAACTGAAGAAATACATCATCCGAAACATCACTGGCACCCTGGCCAAAAACGTCATAAATCCTCACAACATTCAATAACTGCTCAGTCTTTGGAAGATCACCGGAGGCCAGGCCAAAACACCCGTCAAACACTTCATTTGAAAAATTTCGCTCTAAAAATACCCCACCCTTGGCGACCACAAAGTCCGGGAAGAACATCTTGGAAAACAACAAAACATGGTCGGGCCTGCATTGGTCAAAGATATACGAATGAACATCCAGACTTTCCTGACTCGACCATTGGTTTTTCCAGGAACCATACGCTTGGGTGTCAGTAACAGAAGGTATCGAATTGACCCGTTTCATTGCACTTGCTCCAAACTCTATATCCCTGTGTGAGCTATCGTGGCGTGGAGGTTGAAGCCCGACAAATCGCCCGCCCGCAAAATGATATCAATATAGTGGCTCGATGGTAGGTAATCGGCGTTGGGTCGTCAATTAATGGGCTCACCGAAATCATGGCCTTCACCTTCCGGACAAGCCCTCCGCTCGCAATAATCTGTAAACTCTCCCCTCTTTCGCCGCCCTTCACTTCCTCGCGGCCATCACCTCTTTAATTGTTGCGGAGTCCACCTTGCGTCTGTTCCACACCTCCGACTGGCACCTTGGGCAGAACCTGCACGGCCAGGACCGCGATTTCGAGCACGGTTGTTTCCTCGAGTGGCTGTTGCGCCAGCTAAAGCTGGACCAGCCCGACGTGCTGCTGATTGCCGGCGATATCTTTGACACGGTCAACCCGCCGGTCACCGCCCAGGAACGCCTCTACGACTTTATCGTCAGCGCCCATGAGCAGCAGCCGTCGCTGACGATCGTGATGATCGCCGGCAATCATGACTCCGGCTCGCGAATTGAACTGCCCGCACCGTTGATGCGCCGATTGCGCACCCACGCGTTGGGCCGGGTGTTGTGGCTTGATGACGGTCAACTCGATGCCGAGCGCCTGTTGCTGCCGCTGCCGGACGCCAGCGGCGAGATTGCCGGTTGGTGCCTGGCGCTGCCGTTCCTGCGGCCTGCCGAGGTGACTGGTGCGCATTTGGGCGACAACTACTTGCGCGGTATTGGCCAGGTGCATGAATGGCTGATCGAAGCGGCGAACGCCAAGCGCAAGCCAGGTCAGGCCTTGATCGCCATCAGCCACGCGCACATGGCGGGCGGCTCGGTGTCGGAAGACTCCGAGCGTAGCCTGATTATCGGTAACGCCGAAGCGCTGCCCGCCAGCCTGTTCGGGCCGAGCATCAGCTACGTCGCCCTCGGTCACTTGCACAAGCCGCAGAAGGTCAACGGTGAAGAGCGGATTCGCTACAGCGGCTCGCCAATTCCGTTGTCGTTCTCCGAGATCAACTATCAGCATCAGATTCTCGACATCACCCTCGATGGCGAAACCCTGGTCAGCGTCGAACCGAAACTGATCCCGCGGGCGGTCAATCTGCAACGCGTCGGCCCTGCGCCATTGGCGGAAATCCTCCTGCAACTGGCCGACTTGCCAAACATTGATCTGCTGGAAGACCTCCAGCGCCAGCCGTGGCTGGAAGTGCGGGTGCGCCTCGACGAGCCGCAACCGGATCTGCGTCATCAAGTCGAAACCGCCCTGCAAGGCAAGGCTGTACGACTGGTGCGGATCGCCGCCGAGTACGCCGGCAACGGCGGTAAAGATGGCGCCGATGACGGCACCACGCTGATCGAACTCGATCAACTTTCGCCTCAGGAACTGTTCAGCCGCGCCTGGCAGGACAACTACGGCAGCGAGGTCGATG
Source organism: Pseudomonas sp. TH15 (assembly GCF_016651105.1). Lineage (GTDB taxonomy): Bacteria > Pseudomonadota > Gammaproteobacteria > Pseudomonadales > Pseudomonadaceae > Aquipseudomonas. Next base: position 3,800,783 of record NZ_JAEKEL010000001.1, on the reverse strand, counting down.
AGCAAACCCTCAAGGACTTTGCCGAGTTGCTGCAAGACGTGCAGATGGAGAGCGAACAACCATGAAGATCCTCGCGATCCGCCTGAAAAACCTCGCCTCGCTGGCCGGGCCTTTTGAAATCGACTTCACCGCCGAGCCGTTGGCCAGCGCTGGACTGTTCGCCATTACCGGGCCGACCGGCGCCGGCAAAAGCACCTTGCTCGACGCCTTGTGCCTGGCGTTGTTTGGCGCCGTGCCGCGCCTGAACAACACTGGGCGCGACGCCAAAGTGCCGGACGCTGACGGCGAAATCGGCACCGGCGACCCGCGCACCCTGCTGCGTCGTGGCACCGGCGAAGGTTATGCCGAAGTGGATTTCGTCGGCATCGACGGCCGCCGCTACCGGGCGCGCTGGGAAGCCAATCGCGCTCGGGAAAAGGCTGGCGGCAAGCTGCAAGCCAGTCGCCAAAGCCTGCGCGATATCGATCAGGATCAGCTGCTGGCCAGCCAGAAAGGCGACTACAAGACTCAGCTCGAAGCCGCGTTGGGCCTGAACTTTGAACAGTTCACCCGCGCCGTGCTGCTGGCCCAGAGTGAGTTCAGCGCCTTTCTCAAGGCGGACGACAACGACCGCAGTGAACTGCTGGAAAAACTCACCGACACTGCGCTCTACACGCGCTTGGGTCGCCGGGCGTTCGACAAGACCAAAGAGGCTCGCGAGGCCCACAAACTGTTGCAGGATCAGGCCACCGGCGTCACGCCGTTGTCCCCCGAGGCGCGCGCCGAGCTGGATGAGCGCTTCAACGAAGCCCAGCAGCAACTCAAGACCCAGCAAGCGCAACTCAAGCAACTTGAAGAGCAACACACCTGGCTGAAGAACCTGCGCCAGTTGCAGGACGACCAACAGAGCGCCAACGAACAACTGCAATCGGCCCAGCAACACTGGGAGAGTCTGGCCGGCGAACGGCTGAAGCTGACGCGCCTGGAGCAACTGGCGCCGCAGCGGCATCAATTTGCACGCAAAACTGAACTCACCGCGCAGCTCACGCCGCTGGCGGCGCAGATTGCCGAGCACACCCGGCAGCACGCCGAATTGACTGAACGCCAGACGCAGCTTGAGCAGACTCTCGATGCCGCGAAAGTCGCACTGACCGACGCGCAACAAAGACAAAACGAAAACGCACCGCTGCTGCGTCAGGCCTTTGAAGAGCAAAGCACCCTCGCCCGCCTGGCCAGGGACGTCGCCGCTTGTGCTGAAGCCAGAGCCAATGCGCAGCAGGCCTGTACCGATGGCCAGAGCGCCATTCAAACTTTGCAGGAAAAGCAGGGCCAGGTCGCCGAACGCTTGCAACGCATCGCCACCGAGCTGGAACAAAGCGCCCATCTGGCGCCGCTAAGCGACGCCTGGAATGCCTATCGCGATCGTCTCCAGCAATTGATGTTGATCGGCAATCGGCTGAACAAGGGGCAGGCCGAACTGGCGAACCTCGAACAAAACGCCACTCGCAGCGCCGAGGAGTTGACCGCGCAGAAGCAGCAACTTGAAGTGCTGTTCAACGAGGCCGGCGCCGAACCCGACGCCGTTGCTGAACAGATCGGCATCCTTGGCACGCTGTTGCAAGACAACCGCAAACAATTGCGCGCCTTCGAAGACCTGTCGCGCCTGTGGGCCACTCAGCAGGAGTTGGACAAGCGCGGCGCCGAACTGCAACAACGCCAGCTCAGCGCTCAGCAGCAACGTGAGCGCCTGACCCAGGACGGCGTGAAAAGCAAAGCCGAACTGACCATCGCCGAGCAAACCCTCAACGTCACCCGCGAACTGCTTGAGCGCCAACGCCTGGCGCGCAGTGCCAGTGTCGAAGAGTTGCGTGAGCAGTTGCAGGATGACCAGCCATGCCCGGTGTGCGGCAGCAACGAGCACCCCTACCATCAGCCGGAAGCATTGCTGCAAAGCCTCGGTCGCCACGACGAAAGCGAGCAAGCCAATGCGCAGCAAGTCGTCGATCAACTCAAGGAAAAGCTCAGCGAACTGCGCGCCGACGTGGGGGCTGTCATTGCTCAGCAAAAAGAGTTGCTGCAACAGCAGGAACAATTGGCGAGTCAGCAACAGGCCCTCGCGCCGAGCCTCGACGCGCATCCGTTGTCCGCGCAGTTGCTGAATCAGCACGCCGACAAGCGCGACGCTTGGCTGCTGCGCCAGAACGAACAGTTGAACCAGAGCATCACTCAGGACGAACAACGCCAGAACGCCCTGCTCACCCTGCAACAGGATGCCGCGCGCCTGGCGCAACAATTGCGTCAGGCGGAAACCGCGCACCAGCAGGCGACCCAACACCTGAGCACTCAGCAGCAGGCGTTAAGCAGTGATCGTCAGCGGCTGGACGAAGAACTGACGGCGTTCAGCACGCTGCTTCCGGCCGATACGTTGGACGCGTTGCGCAACGAGCCGGCCGCGACCTTCATGCAGCTCGACCGGCAAATCGCCCAGCGTCTGGAACAACTGGACCAGCAGCGCGACGAACTCGGCGAACAGCAACAGCGCCAGCAGACGCTGGAGAAAGAGCAGTATCAACAGCTGAATCGCGTCCAACAGTTGGAAACCGCACAACAGCAGTTCATCGTGCTGGCCGAGCAGCAACAGGCTTGCCAGCAGAAACTGGCGCAATTGCTCGGCGAGCACAGCAGCGCCGAACAGTGGCAGCAGCAACTTGATCAAGCCGTCGAACAGGCACGCCATGCCGAGGCTGCGGCCAATCAGGAACTGCAAGCCGTGCGCACGCGATTGGTGCAACTGGCTGCTGAACTCAAGGCGCAGCAAGAACGCTCCGAAGCGCTGGAAACTGAAGACCGCGAACTGAGCGGCAAGATTGCTGACTGGCGCGCGCGGCATCCGGAGCTGGATGACGGTGGACTGGAAGCGTTGCTCAGTGTCGACGATCAACAGGTCAGTGAACTGCGCCAGCAATTGCAGCTCAGCGAAAAAGCCATCGAACAAGCCAAGGTGCTGTTGCAGGAGCGCGATGAGCGCTTGCTCAAGCATCAAGCGCAACACAACGGCAACCTCGACGCCGAGCAACTGGCAACCGCGCTCGCGGAACTGCAAAACCTATTCGCCGCCAGCGAACATCGCTGCGCCGAACTGCGCGCCGAACAGGCCGAGGATCAGCGCCGGCAGAATGCCAATCAGGCGTTGGCCCAGCAAATCGCCGACGCCTACACCGAGTACCAGCGTTGGGCACGTTTGAATGCCTTGATCGGCTCGGCCACCGGCGACACCTTCCGCAAGATCGCCCAGGCCTACAACCTCGACCTGTTGGTGCATCACGCTAACGTGCAGTTGCGGCAACTGGTGCGGCGCTATCGCCTGAAACGCGGTGGCAGCATGCTCGGCTTGCTGGTAATGGACACCGAGATGGGCGACGAACTGCGCTCGGTGCATTCGTTGTCCGGCGGCGAAACGTTCCTGGTGTCATTGGCATTGGCGCTCGGCTTGGCGTCGATGGCGTCGAGCACACTGAAAATCGAATCGCTGTTCATCGACGAAGGCTTCGGCAGCCTCGATCCGGAATCCCTGCAACTGGCCATGGACGCCCTCGACGGCTTGCAGGCGCAGGGCCGCAAGGTCGCAGTGATCTCACACGTACAGGAAATGCATGAGCGGATTCCGGTGCAGATTCAGGTCCGCCGTCAGGGCAATGGCCTGAGCACCCTGGAGGTGAAATGACCACGCTCTATTCCTTCCGCCGCTGCCCCTACGCCATGCGCGCTCGCATGGCACTGCGTTATTGCGGGGTTGAAGTGCAGATTGTCGAGGTCAGCCTGAAGGCAAAACCGGCCGAGATGCTCGCGCTGTCGAGCAAGGGCACGGTGCCGGTGCTGGAGGTTGATGGTCGGGTGATTGATGAGAGTCTTGCGATCATGCACTGGGCGTTGGCGCAGAACGATCCTGAGGATTGGTTGCTCAAGGATGACCCCGCCGGGCAGCAACGCATTGCTGAACTGATCGAAGAAAACGATCAGGTGTTCAAGGTGCATTTGAATCACTACAAGTACGCCGAACGCTATCCCGAGCAACCGATGGAACATTATCGGGCTGAGGGTGAGGTGTTCTTGCGTAAGCTGGATGAATTGCTAGAGGGCCGAGACTACTTGCTCGCCGGGCACCTAAGCTTGGCAGATGTCGCGTTGATGCCGTTTGTGAGGCAGTTCGCGCACGTGGATCGGGACTGGTTCGGGCAGACGCCTTTCCTGCGGTTGCAGGCGTGGTTGCACAATTTCCTCGAGTCCGACCTCTTCACCTCGATCATGAAGAAATAACCCCACCTCTCCTGTAAATGAGTAACCCTGTGGTGAGGGGATTTATTGTGGCGAGGGGGCTTGCTCCCGCTCGGCTGCGAAGCAGTCGTGAAACCATTGCATGCGGTGATTCAGGCAAATTTGAGTTGCAGGATTTGGGGCTGCTTCGCAGCCCAACGGGGATAAATCCCCTCGCCACAAATGTGTATATCTCCAGAAAAGTGGTCAGCCTGTTATAGGTTAGGCCAACACTTGGCACATCCCGAGCGCCATGCAATCCACTTCGAAGGGGCCGAGGAAATTGGCGGCGGCCTTCACCGGTGGATTCCCCGCCATCAGCCCCAACGTATTCGCCCGTTCGATGTTATGCGCAATGGTGTGATTGGCCTCTATGGCCCGCGCCAGCCCGCCGACCGAGCCTTGGCCGATTCCCAGCAATGAAGCGCCGTTGGTCATGACCGCCAGACTGGCGATGACCCAAAGTCTGTAGCCTTTCATGCGCCGCCAACTCCCGCGAGTTCAGCCCGGTCGACCATCACGCTCTGCGAGCGGACTTCAAACTGGATGCCGGGGTGAGCGACTTCAATCGGTGCGCTGAAGCGGTGTTCCATTTGCGAGGCGATGCTGACGACCAGCACCATGGTCACGTAAAGACCGATGGCCAGGTAGGCGCCGTGTTTGGCAGAAGTGAGGATTGCGCTGGCCATGGTGTTCTCCGTGGGCATGTTTCAGTGCCCACAGGATCGATCAAAACAGCTGAGGCAACCACTCAGGGTTTGCCATAGTGAACATCAGCTTCGTTGATTATTTAGCCGGTCTATTTGCGCGGTTGAGAAAACCTATGACTGTGCTTCACGCACACGTGTAGCAGCTGCCGAAGGCTGCGATCTTTTGACGTTGAAGATCAAAAGATCGCAGCCTTCGGCAGCTCCTACAGGGGAGTTTTGTGCAGACTTTCAGGCTTGGGTTTTGTGATCCAGCGCGGCATAGAAGTTGGCGCTCTGTTGCAGGTATTTCTGGGTGTAGCTCTGGGTGTGAGATTTTTTGCTGTTGATTTCAACGTTGGCACTGGCTGGCAGGGCAACGGTGGCAGAGATAGCGGATGCAGCGATGATGGAGAAGAGATTGAAGTTCATGGCGGTATACCTCGGAGTTAGTTAGCTTGCTTGCCTTGTCAGGCCGTGAAGCAAACTTACTCCCCGAGGGTCCGCGCCTTGAAATGCTTTGTAGCATTAGCGGATATCAATCTCATTAATACTAGGGTGCAGGCCCCATCAACCGGGGCCTGCGGCCTATTGACGCACCAGGAACTTGAGGTCGCTCGGGGCATCCATCGGCAGTTTCTGCACGGTTTTGCCGAGCAGACCGGTCTTGGCATCGCGCTCGACGACGACAATCTCGTTACTTTTCTGGTTGGCGATCAACAGGAACTTGCCACTCGGGTCGAGGCTGAATTCCCGCGGGTGATCACCCTCCACCGAGCGTCGCTGCAGCTCCTTGAGCTGGGCGGTGGCCGGATCGATGGCAAATACCAGCATCTGGTTGGCGGTACCACGGTTGCTGACGTAGAGGAACTTGCCATCCTTTGATGCGTGAAGCGCAGCGCCGGCCTTGTCGGAGGTGGGTTGCCCCGCCGCCAAATCGACCATCTGGGTTTGCTTCAGTGTGCCGTCCTGGTAATCGAACACCGCCACCTGGGCGCTCATTTCCATGCTCAGCCAGGCGTGCTTGCCATCGGCGCTGAACAGCAAATGACGTGGTCCACTGCCCGCCGGCAGCGATACCGAGGCCGGAGTGGCTGGCGTCAGCGGTAGTAGCGGATTGGCCTTGGGATTGAAGTGGTAGACAAAGATCTTGTCCGCCCCCAGGTCATTGGAGAACACGTACTTGCCGTCCGGCGAGGAAATCGTCGAATGCACGTGGGCCGACATCTGCCGCTCCGGGTTGACCCGGCTCGACGGATGGCTGCTCATCTGCACCACAGGCTTGAGCTTGCCATCAGCGCCCACCGGCAACACCGCGAGGGTGCCGCCCGGATCTTCGACTACCGAGTAGTTGCTGACGAACAGGTGAGTGCCATCGCCGCTGAGGCTCGAATGGGTCGGCTCGTTGCCCAGACTCTGGACCTGATTGATCAGGCTCAGCGCGTGGGTTTTCGGATCGATCGCATAGCTGCTGACGCGGCCGACCGGATCTTTCTGGCCCGGGCCGTTTTCATTGACCACAAACAGGTGATGCTGGTCCTTGGACACGGTCAGCCAGGACGGATTTTCGCTCTTGACCACTTGCAGTGGCTTGGCGTCGATCTGCCCGGTGGCGCTGTCGAAGTTCAGGCGATAAATCCCCTGGCTCTGGCCCGCGGTGTAAGAGCCGACCAGCAGTTGATAATCATCGACGGTTGCAGCCTGAACGCCCATGGCGCCGACGCTGCCCGCCATCAGCAGTGGCCAGAATTTACGCATTTTCATCAGTTTCATCCTCATCATCGCTGCTGCTGACTACATCGCCGAGGCAGACCAGGCGGTGTTCGCCGGTGGTTTTGGTGTCGCTGGCATAACCCATGACCAGCCAGCTCTGCAGATCTTCATCAAACGTGGCCGCTTCAACCTGCGCGGGGGTGAACTCCCAATGCTTGGCCGCTCGACCATCGATGCATTCGATGTGCAGGTTGTCGTCTTCGTCGAGGGCGAATTCGAAGGCATGCAGGCCGTCGATTTCGACCATACCGCAGTGTTCGAGGGCGTTGAGAAGGGTTTGGGCAGTCATGGCAATCAAGTCTTTCAGGGGGAAACCGGCAATGATAGCTCATTGTCGCTGGAGAACCCTGTGGGAGCTGCGGTGCGACGATTCGACTTGCCAGCGATGGCGGCGGCACATCCAACATAGATGTGTCTGACAGATTGCTATCGCTGGCAAGCCAGCTCCCACAGGTTTTTGTGGTGTGACTTAGAGCGCGTCGCGCGAGGGTTTGCCGTCCACCAAGCGCTGAATTCGCAGCGGGTTGCCGTTTTTCAAGGGCTCAGGCAGCAAGCTGTCGGGGTAGTTCTGGAAGCACACCGGGCGCAGGAAACGGTCGATGGCCAAGGTGCCCACCGAGGTGCCGCGTGCATCGGACGTCGCCGGATACGGCCCGCCGTGAACCATCGAATCGCAGACTTCCACGCCGGTCGGATAGCCGTTAAGCAGGATTCGTCCGACCTTTTGCTCCAGCAACGCCGTCAGTTCGTTGAACTGTTCAAAGTCTGCCGACTCGCCAATGATCGTCGCCGTCAGTTGCCCGTGCAGCCCGTTCAACGCGGCGCTGAGCTGCGCCTGATCCGCGACTTCTACGAACACCGTGGTCGGACCAAACACTTCTTCCTGCAAGACTTCATCGCCATCGATCAACAGGCTGACATCCGCCTTAAACAACTGCGGTTGCGCCTGATTACCCTGTTGCGGGCTACCGGCCAAATGCTCAATACCCGGATGCGCCAGAAGCTTTTGCAGACCCTTGCCATAGCTGCTCAACGTCCCGGCGTTGAGCATGGTTTGCGCCGGCTGATCACCGATCAACCCCGCCACCAGTTGCGCGAACGCGCTGAACTGCGGCGAACGAATGCCAATCACCAACCCCGGATTGGTACAGAACTGACCACAGCCCTGCACGACCGACGCCGTCAGGTCACGTGCGATGGTTTCAGCCCGGACCGCCAGAGCCTGAGGCAACACGATCACCGGGTTGATGCTCGACATCTCGGCGAACACCGGAATCGGTTGCGGCCGTGCGGCGGCCATGTCGCACAAGGCGCGACCGCCCTTGAGCGAACCGGTAAAGCCTACCGCCTGAATCGCCGGATGCTTAACCAGCGCTTCACCAACTCCGCCGCCGTAGATCATGTTGAACACACCGGCGGGCATCGCAGTTTTTTCCGCCGCTCGGATGATTGCATCGGCGACCAGTTCTGCTGTCGCCATGTGACCGCTGTGGGCCTTGAACACCACTGGGCAACCGGCGGCCAGTGCCGACGCGGTATCGCCACCCGCAGTGGAGAACGCCAGCGGAAAGTTGCTCGCACCGAATACCGCGACAGGGCCGAGGCCGATGCGGTATTGGCGCAGATCCGGGCGTGGTAATGGCTGGCGATCCGGCAGCGGCAGATCAATTCGCGCGCCGTAGAAATCGCCACGGCGCAGGACTTTGGCGAACAACCGCATTTGCCCGCTGGTGCGACCGCGTTCGCCCTGAATGCGCCCGGCCGGCAACGCAGTTTCGCGGCAGACCACCGCAACGAAATCATCGCCAAGGGCGTCGAGTTCATCGGCAATCGCATCGAGAAACTGCGCGCGGCGTTCCGCGCTGAGGCTGCGATAAGCCGGGTAGGCAGCTGCGGCGGCTTTGGCGGCGGCGTCGACCTCTTCCATCGTGGCCTGAATGAAATCGTGTGGCAGTTGCTCGCCGGTGCTGGCGTCAACGCTGTGCAGTTTGACGTCGCCAGCAGCGCTGCGCTGACCGCCGATGTAGTTGTGACCGAGAATCTGAGTCATGGGATCTCCTTAAAGGGTGCCGATGCTGTCCGGTTCAAAAGTCGCTGCAATCGGCACAATGCCGTTGACCAGCGGTGCGCCGAATTCGCCCTGGCTGATTTCGAACACGTCACCCGGTTGGGTCCGAATGCCGTCGGCGAAGGACAGGGTCGCGGTGCCGAAGAAGTGAATGTGCACGTCCCCCGGTCGCAGGAACTGGCTGTATTTGAAGTGGTGGTATTCAAGGTTTTCAAGGCTGTGGCACATGTTGGCCTCGCCGCTGAGGAACTCGTTCTGCCACAACACCTCACCATCACGCAGGATGCGGCTGGTGCCTGCCAGGTGTTGAGGCAGTTCACCGACCCGAAGTTCCGGACCATAGCTGCAACTGCGCAATTTCGAGTGCGCGAGGTAGAGGTAATTCTTGCGCTCCATCACGTGGTCGGAGAACTCGTTGCCCACCGCGTAGCCGAGGCGATACGGCTTGCCGTCGTGGCCAATAACGTAGAGGCCGCTGAGCTCCGGCTCTTCTCCGGCGTCTTCGGCGAACGGTGGCAGCGGGAACGGCTGGCCCGGTCGAACCACGATGCTGCCGTCGCCCTTGTAGAACCATTCCGGTTGCACGCCCGCTTGGCCGGCCGCCGGTTTACCGCCCTCCACGCCCCACTTGAAAATGCGCATGGTGTCGGTCATCGCCGCTTCATCGCCAGTTTGCTGGTGCATTTTGTCGCGGGCCGAAGCGCTGCCTAGGTGAGTCAGGCCGGTGCCGCTGACCAGCATATGCGCCGGGTCCGGGTGATCCAGAGGTGGAAGGATACGCAAGCTACTCAGCAACTCGGCATAGTCATGACTGACGCGCAGGCCCTGGTGTTGCACCTGTTGCTCAAGATTGATGCCCGCCTCGATCGCCGCCAGGGCCAGGTCGCGGACTGTGTACGCGCCCTTCACTTCCAACACTTGACCGGCTTCGACCACACCAACCCGGCGTTCGCCGTTAATCAATTCGAACTGAACTAAACGCATGATTTTCTCCTGTAAACAAATCTCGAAAACGCCGCAGCCCCCCTGTGGGAGCGGGCTTGCTCGCGAAGGCGGTGTGTCAGTCACCACAGATGCTGAATGTGATGCCCCTTTCGCGAGCAAGCCCGCTCCCACAGGGGATTTGTGTGATATTTCAGGTACGAGTCGCGCCCCGAGCACTGGCCGCAAACTGATCCGCCGGCAGCACATGCTTGCGCTCCAGCAGCCGGTAAACCACCCCCGTCAGCACCAGCCCAAACACCATCACCCCAGACAAAAAGTACAACCCCGACGCCAGATTGCCGGTGTATTCCTTCAACGCGCCGATCACGAAGGGCCCGATGTAACCGCCGAGGTTGCCCACCGAGTTGATCAGCGCAATCCCCGCCGCCGCACTGGCACCGGCGAAGAACCGTCCCGGCAACGTCCAGAACACCGCCGTGCAGGAAAACAGTGCGAACGCCACTAGGCACAGCGCCGCCAGTTGCGCCACCGGCAATGTCAGCCAGGCGCTGAGAAACAGGCCGATGGCGCCCAGCACATACAGCACCGCCAAATGGCCGTAGCGATCATTCAAGCGGTCGGAACTGCGCGGGACGATCAGCAAACCGATGATCCCGAAGATATACGGCACCGAGGACACGAACCCCGTCACCAGGTCACTGCCGCCGAACTGCTTGATAAGCGTCGGCAACCACAAGCCCAAACCATAGATGCTCAACGTCACCGGCAGGTAGAACAGCGCCAGCAGCAACACGCGCTTGTCTTTCAATGCATGCAATGGGTTGCCATGGCGGGTCTGGCCGTATTCGGCGAGGTCTTTTTTCAGTTCGCCGGTCAGCCAGTCCTTCTCGGCCTGGTCCAGCCATTTCACTTGTTGCGGGCCGTCGGGCAGGTAACGCAGCACCGGCCAGGTCAGCAGGATCGCCGGGGTGCCGATGACAATAAACAGCCACTGCCAGCCATGCAGACCGAGGGTGCCGTCCATGCCGAGCAAACCGCCGGACACCGGGCCGGTGATCATCATCGCGATGGGTTGGGAGAGGATGAACAACCCGAGGATCTTGCCGCGATGGCGTACCGGGAACCATTGGGTGATGTAGTACAGAACGCCCGGGAAGAACCCGGCTTCAGCGGCGCCGAGCAGAAAGCGCATCACGTAGAAACTGTGCGGTCCCTGGACGAAGGCCATGCCGATGGTGATGGCGCCCCAGGTGATCATGATTCGCGCAAACCAGCGCCGCGCGCCGAAACGTTCGAGCATCAGGTTGCTGGGAATTTCCAGCAGGAAGTAGCCAATGAAGAACAGCCCGGCACCGAGGCCGTAGGCGGCGTCGCCGATACCAATGTCCGCGCCCATGTGCAACTTGGCGAAGCCGACGGCGGAGCGATCCACATAGGCGATCAGGTACAGCAGGATCAGGAAGGGAATCAGTTTCAGCGTGATGCGACGAATAAGCCGCAGTTCCTCGCTCATGGGGTCGGTCTCCGATTGTTGTTGTTATAGAACCTCGGGGGACGCCTCTCGCGGAAAACCGCCAGGGCCAATCCCTCCGTTGAAACCGACTATATAGTAATACTAATTAAGCAACAACGCTTCCAAAGCGCCGTTTTTGCGCTTATGTTATCCCTCATATTGAACAATATAGTCATACAATAAGAGAGGCGATCATGTCTGATAAGAAACCCACCCTGCGCTCCGCCCAATGGTTTGGCACCGCCGACAAGAACGGCTTCATGTACCGCAGCTGGATGAAGAATCAGGGCATCGCCGACCACCAGTTCCACGGCAAGCCGATCATCGGCATCTGCAACACCTGGTCAGAACTGACCCCGTGCAACGCGCACTTCCGGCAGATTGCCGAGCACGTCAAACGCGGCGTGATCGAGGCTGGGGGCTTCCCGGTGGAATTCCCGGTGTTTTCCAACGGCGAATCGAACCTGCGCCCCACCGCCATGCTGACCCGCAACCTGGCGAGCATGGACGTTGAAGAAGCGATTCGCGGCAACCCGATTGACGGCGTGGTGCTGCTGACCGGTTGCGACAAAACCACCCCGGCCTTGCTGATGGGCGCGGCCAGTTGTGACGTGCCGACGATCGTCGTCACTGGCGGGCCGATGCTTAACGGCAAGCACAAAGGCCAGGATATTGGCTCGGGCACGGTGGTCTGGCAGCTCAGCGAACAGGTCAAGGCTGGCACCATTACCATCGACGATTTCCTTGCGGCCGAGGGCGGCATGTCCCGCTCGGCTGGCACCTGCAACACCATGGGCACCGCGTCGACCATGGCCTGCATGGCCGAAGCACTCGGCACTTCCCTGCCCCACAATGCGGCGATTCCGGCAGTGGATGCGCGGCGTTATGTATTGGCGCACATGTCCGGCATGCGCGCGGTGGAGATGGTCCGCGAAGACTTGAAGCTGTCGAAGATCCTGACCAAGGAAGCCTTCGAAAACGCCATTCGCGTGAACGCCGCCATCGGCGGTTCGACTAACGCCGTCATCCACTTGAAAGCCATCGCCGGGCGCATCGGCGTTGAATTGGACCTGGACGACTGGACCCGCATCGGGCGCGGCATGCCGACCATCGTCGACCTGCAACCGTCCGGGCGTTTCCTGATGGAAGAGTTCTACTACGCCGGTGGTTTGCCGGCGGTATTGCGCCGCCTCGGTGAAGCCAATCTGATCCCGAATCCGAACGCCTTGACGGTCAACGGCAAGACCCTCGGCGAGAACACTAAGGACGCGCCGATCTACGGCCAGGATAAAGTGATCCGCACCCTCGACAACCCGATCCGCGCCGACGGCGGCATCTGCGTGCTGCGCGGCAACCTCGCGCCGCTGGGTGCGGTGCTCAAGCCGTCCGCCGCCAGTGCTGAACTGATGCAACATCGCGGGCGTGCGGTGGTGTTCGAGAACTTCGACATGTACAAGGCGCGGATCAACGACCCGGAACTGGACGTGGATGCCAACTCGATTCTGGTGATGAAAAACTGCGGACCAAAGGGTTATCCGGGCATGGCTGAAGTCGGCAACATGGGTTTGCCGGCCAAGCTGCTGGCCCAGGGCGTGACCGACATGGTGCGGATTTCCGACGCGCGCATGAGCGGCACGGCGTATGGCACCGTTGTGCTGCACGTTGCACCGGAAGCCGCGGCAGGCGGGCCTTTGGCGGTGGTGAAGGAAGGCGACTTTATTGAGCTCGACTGCGCCAACGGGCGGCTGCACCTGGACATTCCGGATGCTGAACTCGCGGCGCGGATGGCCGATCTGCAACCACCGCCGCAGTTGATCGTCGGTGGTTATCGTCAGCTGTACATCGACCATGTGCTGCAGGCGGATCAGGGCTGCGACTTTGACTTCCTCGTCGGCTGCCGCGGCTCCGAAGTCCCGCGGCATTCCCATTAAGATCAAAAGATCGCAGCCTGCGGCAGCTCCTACATTGGAATGCATTCCCCTGTGGGAGCGGGCTTGCTCGCGAAGAGGGAGTGTCAGTCAACATACAGTTGCCTGACCCACCGCTTTCGCGAGCAAGCTCGCTCCCACATTTGGCTTGTGTATCTGCCTCATGATTGTGTCGTGCCTGCTATCATGCGCCAAACCCCCATCGCCCAGGATCGCGCCGTTCCCCATGGATTACCGCAAACCCTCCGACCGCAAAAGCATGCACTCGCGCATTGTCCAGGAACTGGGCATGCAGATCGTCTCCGGACGCTTCAAGCCCGACGACAAACTGCCCGCCGAAGCCCTGTTGTGCGAAGAGTACGCGGTCAGTCGTCCGGTATTGCGCGAAGCCACCCGGGTGTTGGTCGCCAAGGGCCTGGTGTATTCCCGTCCGCGGGTCGGCACGGTGGTCAAGGCGCGCAAGGAATGGCACATGCTCGATCCGGATGTGCTGCACTGGCTGATGCAAAGCAGCCCGCAAAATGAATTCTTCAGCCTGCTAACCAGCGTGCGCAGCATCATCGAACCGGCCGCTGCAGCCCTCGCCGCGCAATACGCTACCGACGCGGACATCGCCTCCATCGGCGAAGCCTACCAACGGATGGAAGCCGCACCGACGCCCGAAGCGCTGTTGCAGCCGGACCTGGACTTCCACAGTCGCATCGCCGATGCGACCCACAACGACTTGCTGGCCAACCTGTGCAACATGTTGTCGGTGGCGATTGCCGAAGCGTTGAAGCATTCCAACCAGCGACCGAACCTGCATGAACTGGCGTTGCCACGGCACAAGGCGATTCTGACCGCTATCGAGAATCGTGATGCGCTGGGTGCGCGGCATGCGACGCTGGTGCAGCTCGATGATGCACGCAGTGCTTTGAATGTCGTGCTCGGCACAGATCCTACAAACCAGCACTGAACCCCTGTGGGAGCGAGCAAGCTCGCTCCCACATTGGATTTGTGTGAAGCCGTCAGGCATAAAAAAGCCGCAACCTGAGTTGCGGCTTTGTTGTTTCAGCGACTGATCAGTGAGCAAACAACGAATTGCCCTTCTGCCCCGCCAGTTTCTCCGGTTTGATAAGGAACCGCGCCAGCGCCGGCAGCAGCCACAGTGCGCCGAACATGTTCCACAACAGCATGAAGGTCAGCATCAAGCCCATGTCGGCCTGGAACTTGATGGCCGAGAAGATCCAGGTGCACACGCCGATGGCCAGGCACAGACCGGTGAACAGCACGGCTTTACCGGTGGACTTCAGCGTCTGGTAATACGCCTCTTGCAGCGGCAGGCCGGCACGTAGGAAGCTTTCCAGACGGCTATAGATGTAGATGCCGTAATCCACGCCAATCCCCACACCCAGCGCCACCACCGGCAGGGTCGCGACTTTCACGCCGATGCCCATGAAAGCCATCAGGGCGTTACCGAGCACCGAGGTCAGCACCAGCGGCAGCACGATGCACAAGGTCGCCGCCCAGGAACGGAAGGTGATCATGCACATGGTCGCAACGCAGATGTACACCAGGATCAGGATCGTCAGCTCCGATTCCTTGATGACTTCGTTGGTCGCCGCTTCGATCCCGGCGTTACCGGCGGCGAGGATGAATTCCAGGCCGTCCTTGTTGTTTGCCTTGGCAAAGTCCTGCACCGCATGCACCGCGCGGTCAAGGGTCGCGGCCTTGTGGTCGTTGAGGAACACCAGCACCGGTGCCAGGGAGCAGCTGTTGTTGTACAGGCCATCAGCCCGGGCGATGGAGTTGTTTAGTACATCCGGGTTACGCGACAGGGTTTCCCATTTCAGGTTGCCCTCGTTCATGCCCTTGATCATCTGCTTGGACACGGTCACCAAGGAGATCGCCGACTGCACGCCCTCGGTGTTCTGCATCTTCCACATCAGCTCATCGATCGGCGCCATGGCTTCGTAACGCGAGCAACCTTCAGCCTTGGTCTTGACCATCACCACCAACACGTCGGAGCTGGTGGAGTAGTTGTTGATGATGAAGTTGTTGTCCTTGTTGTAGCGCGAGTCTGGACGCAATTCTGGTGCGCCTTGGTCGAGGTCACCGATTTTCAGGTTTTGGCTGTACCAGAGGCCGCCACCGAAGGCGAACAGGGCCAGGACAATGGAAACCGGGGCGACTTTCTTGCTGGCAAAGTTCGATAACAGGCGCCAAAACGGGTGCTCGCGGACCGCATCTTTTTTGCTGCGCTCTACCGCACGTTTGCTGATGCCAACGTAGGAAATCGCCACCGGCAGCAGAATCAGGTTGGTGAACACGATCACCGCAACGCCGATGGACGCGCCGATCGCCAGTTCGCGAATAACGCCAATGTCGATAATCAGCAACGTGATGAAGCCGACCGCGTCCGCGAGAATCGCGATCATCCCTGGCAGGAACAGTTGCCGGAAGGTTCGCCGCGCGGCGGTTAGTGCGTTATCGGCCTCGCTGGACTGCAAGGCGATCCCGTTGATTTTCTGCACGCCGTGGGAAATACCGATGGCGAAGATCAGGAACGGCACCAGCATCGAATACGGATCGAGCCCGAAACCAAAGGCGTGCATCAACCCGAGTTGCCAGACCACCGCCACCAGCGTCGTACTCAACACCGCCACGGTGCTGCGCATGCAGTTGGTGAACCAGTACAGCAGGATCAAGGTGATAACGAAGGCAATGCCGAAGAACATCACCACCATGACCAGCCCATCGATCAGGTCGCCGACTTTCTTGGCGAAACCGACGATGTGGATCTTTACGTTAGGGTTCTGGGCTTCAAACTTGTTGCGGATCTTGTCTTCGAGTTCGTGGGAGAACTGGCGATAGTCCAGTGCCAGCAACTTGCCCTGGTCTTGCGGGTCCGGGTAGGACTCCAGCAGCGGGATGTCGACGATGCTCGACTTGAAGTCGTTGGACACCAGCCGCCCGACCTGACCGGATTTCAGTACGTTGTTGCGCAGCAGATCGAGACTTTCCTGGGAGCCGTCGTAGCTCTGCGGAATCACTTCACCACCGGCGAAGCCCTCCTCCGTCACCTCGGTCCAGCGTACGCTCGGGCTCCACAGCGACTTGAGGCCGGAACGGTCAACGCCGGAGATGTAGAACACCTCATCGTTGATCTGGCGCAGGGTCTCCATGTACTCCTTGGAGAAGATGTCGCCGTCGGTGGCTTCCACCGAGATCCGCACCGTGTTGCCGAGGTTTGCCAGATCGTTGCGGTGCTCCATCATCTTTTGAATGAACGGATGTTCGAGCGGGATCATTTTTTCAAAACTGGTGGACGGCCGAATCAGCGTCGCCTGCCAGAACAGGAAAATACTCACCAGCAGGCAGATGACGATCACTGCCGGGCGGTTGTTGAAAATCAGGCGTTCAAGAAACGTCGCCTTGTCTTGGTGATGACTTGTCATGGATGTCATGTCTCCGCCCTTCTTATTATGTGGCCCGGCTTATTTGCTGAGCTCGGCGCCGGTTGGCGAAGTGGCGCGAACGCCGCCCTGTCCTGCCAGAATCAGATTGCCGTTACCTGCGGCAGTGACCGCCGACACGGAAATCCGGTCCGGGCGGTTGAACACCGTGAAGGTTTCGCCGTTGTCGCTGCTGCTGATCACCGAACCGCCGTTGCCGACGATCACGATGGAGCCGTCATCGAGCAACGTCGCGCCGGACAGGCCGAACTCCAGCATGCCGCGTGCGGCCTTCAACTCGATCGGCGCCCAGGTGGTGCCGAAATCGGTGGAGCGAAACAGATTCCCGCGCAGCCCGTAGGCCAGCAAGGTGTTGGGCTGCGCCGTGCCGATCACGCCGAACAGCGAACCTTGATACGGACCTTCGAGCTTTTCCCAGGTCTGGCCCCAATCAGCGGAGCGAAACATACTGCCCTGCTCACCGACGACAAACAGCCCGGCATCCTTGACCGCGGCAATGGCGTTGAGGTGGAACTGGTCGGTGTTGTCGAGGCGGTCGCTGACATCTGCCCAGTTCTTGCCGCCGTCAGTGGTTTCCAGCAACGCGCCATAAGCACCCACGGCAAAGCCGCTGTTGACGTCCTTGAACCAGACATCGAGCAGCGGTGCTTCGCGTTTCAGGTCTTCGAATTGTTTGGTCCAGGTAACGCCACCGTCTTCGCTGGCGAGGATTTGCGCGTCATGCCCGACGGCCCAGCCGTGTTTGTCATCGACAAAAAACACCGCCGTCAGCAGTTGCCGGGTCGGCACTTTGGCCTGGGTCCAGGTCGCGCCCTGGTCATCGGAATACAGGATATGCCCACGATCCCCGACCGCCACCAGGCGTTTGCCAGCGTGGACGACATCGAGCATCAGGCTTTTGGCAGCCTTGGCGGATTCAACGGCATACACCGTATCGGCTGCTTGCGCGTCGGCGGCAATCACCGGTGCCGACAACACGGCGCAGCCCAACAGCGAGAGCGCTGTAGCCAGCAACGCGAACTTGCGTAATGCCGGCGGGCGGCAAATACCCACACCCATGACAGGCTCACTCATAGACCTTCCCCCATTATTATTGTTAGGTCGTTCAACCTTTCAGGGCGCCGTAAGGGGTGCTCGTGGCGATTGGCTGTTCAGGAGCATAGTCCTGAAACCCGCAATCCAGAGCCCCTTCGGAAGCTGGCTTATCCTATCGGGCTTTGGAAAGGTCTGACAATCGACGCCACGTTATGTTTTGTTAACCAAAAGCGGCCCCCTGTAACGAATGAATTTCTCTGTGGGAGCGAGCCTGCTCGCGAATGCGGTGGGTCAGCCGATGAAGATGGCGACTGCAAGGGCCTCTTCGCGAGCAGGCTCGCTCCCACAAGGGTCAGTGGTGTTTGGGGGATTTGTGGTTGCGGGTGAATGCATCGCCATTCGCCGGATGGATGCGACAAAACTCGTGAGAGGGACTTGCACGATCGGTATTATGGTATACCATCATACGCACAGACACTCTTACCCTGAATATGGAGCCGCCCATGAGTTTCGAAATCCGCAAGATCGTCAGCTACGTCGAAGAAACCTTTATCGAAGGCGGCAAGGCCACCGACACGCCGGTGACCATGGTTGGCCTGGCGGTGGTGATGAAAAACCCGTGGCTGGGCCGTGGCTTTGTCGAAGACTTGAAGCCGGAAATCCGCGCCAACTGCTCCGACCTCGGCGCGCTGATGGTGGAACGCCTGGTGAAGATCATCGGCGGCGCAGACAAGATTGAAGCCTATGGCAAAGCCGCTGTAGTCGGTGCGGACGGCGAGATCGAACACGCCTCTGCGGTGATCCACACCCTGCGCTTCGGCAATCACTACCGTGAAGCAGTCAAAGCCAAGAGCTACCTGAGTTTCACCAACAAGCGCGGTGGCCCGGGCACGTCGATCCAGATTCCGATGATGCACAAGGACGACGAAGGCTTGCGTTCGCACTACATCACCCTGGAAATGAAGATCGAAGACGCGCCGCGTGCCGACGAAATCGTCGTGGTGCTGGGTTGCGCCGATGGCGGCCGCCTGCACCCTCGCATCGGCAACCGTTACATCGACCTGGAAGAACTGGCCGCTGAAAAAGCCCAGTAATTGCGTCGGTGCAACACCAATAAAAAAAGCATGCAGGAGCGCTCCATGATTCGGCTCACCGCTGAAAGCACCCCGGCTGGCACCAGTTACCTGGCGACCGGCCAAGGCCAGCCCGTGGTCTTGATCCACGGCGTGGGCCTGAACAAAGAAATGTGGGGCGGCCAGGTCGTTGGCCTGGCCACAAAATACCGCGTGATCGCCTACGACATGCTCGGCCACGGCGCCAGTCCTCGACCACAAAGTGGCACCTGCCTGCTCGGTTATGCCGACCAGTTGCTGGAACTACTCGATCATCTGCACTTGCCCCAGGCAACGGTGATCGGTTTCTCCATGGGCGGGCTGGTGGCGCGGGCGTTTGCCTTGCACTACCCGCAACGCCTGCAAGGGTTGGTGGTGCTCAACAGCGTGTTCAATCGCAGCGCCGAACAACGCGCCGGCGTCATCGAACGCACTGCTCAGGCCGCCGAACACGGGCCGGATGCCAACGCCGAGGCCGCGTTGTCGCGTTGGTTTAGTCGTGAATACCAAGCGGCCAACCCGGCGCAAATCGCCGCCCTGCGCCAGACCTTGGCCGGCAATGATCCGCAGGGTTACCTGACCACTTACGAATTGTTCGCCACCCAGGACATGTACCGAGCCGAAGACCTCGGCAGCATTCAGGCGCCAACGCTGGTCGCGACCGGTGAACTCGATCCGGGCTCGACGCCGCAAATGGCCGAGCAACTGGCCGAGCGTATTCCCGGCGCGCGAGTTGCCGTACTCGCCGAGCAACGGCATATGATGCCGGTAGAGTCGCCGCGCCTGGTCAACCAGTTGTTGCTGGAGTTTCTCGACACTGCGCACGCCCAACAAAAACCTATAAAGGGGATCGTTGCATGACACTCGCACGCTTCCAGATGTGCATCGGCGGTGAATGGGTCGATGCCCTGTCCGGCAAGACTTTTGAAAGCCTGAACCCGGCGCTGGCCCAGCCTTGGGCCGAACTGCCCGATGCGGATGAGGCCGACGTCGAGCGCGCCGTGCAAGCGGCGCAAACTGCCTTCGACGGCCCGGCATGGCGCAGCTTGACCGCCACTGCTCGCGGCAAACTGCTGCGGCGTCTGGGCGACTTGATCGCCGAGAACAAGGAGCAACTGGCCCAACTGGAAAGCCGCGACAACGGCAAGTTGATTCGCGAAACCCGTGGCCAGGTTGGCTACCTGCCAGAGTTTTTCCACTACACCGCCGGCCTCGCCGACAAGCTTGAGGGCGGCACCCTGCCCCTCGACAAGCCCGACCTTTTTGCCTACACCGTGCACGAAGCCATGGGCGTGGTCGCGGCGATTATTCCCTGGAACAGCCCGCTGTACCTGACCGCGATCAAACTCGCGCCAGCCCTGGCGGCGGGCAACACCATCGTGATCAAGCCGTCCGAACACGCTTCGGCAACCATCCTCGAACTGGCGCGACTGGCCCTCGAAGCCGGCATTCCGCCGGGTGTGGTCAACGTGGTCACCGGGTACGGCCCGAGCACTGGCGCGGCCCTGACCCGCCATCCGCTGATTCGCAAGATCGCCTTCACCGGCGGCGCTGCCACCGCGCGGCATGTGGTGCGCAGCAGCGCCGAAAACTTCGCCAAGCTGTCGCTGGAACTGGGCGGCAAGTCGCCGAACATCATCTTCGCCGACGCCGACCTCGACAGCGCCATCAACGGCGCCATCGCCGGAATCTATGCC
Organism: Pseudomonas sp. TH15; assembly: GCF_016651105.1. Classification (GTDB taxonomy): domain Bacteria; phylum Pseudomonadota; class Gammaproteobacteria; order Pseudomonadales; family Pseudomonadaceae; genus Aquipseudomonas. The sequence continues at coordinate 3,780,278 of NZ_JAEKEL010000001.1, read as the reverse complement.
GCCTCGGGCCAGAGCTGTGTGTCCGGTTCGCGACTGCTGGTTCAAGACGAAATCTACGACGAATTCGTCGAGCGTCTGGTGGAACGTGCCAAGCGTATCCGCATCGGCAACCCACAGGATGACGCCAGCGAAATGGGCCCGATGGCCACGGCGCAGCAATTGGCGGTGGTCGAAGGTTTGGTCGCCGACGCGATTGCCGAAGGCGCGCGCCTGAAGCTCGGCGGCAAGCGTCCGCAGAATCTGGGTGACGGCTGGTTCTATGAGCCGACGCTGTTCGAATGCGACAGCAATTCGATGAAGATCATGCAGGAAGAAGTCTTCGGCCCGGTAGCGTCGGTGATTCGTTTCAAGGACGAAGCCGAAGCGCTGGCAATTGCCAACGACTCGCAGTTCGGCCTCGCCGCCGGCATCTGGACCCGCGACCTGGGCCGCGCCCATCGCCTGGCTCGGGATGTGCGCTCGGGGATCATCTGGGTCAACACCTACCGAGCCGTGTCGGCCATGGCGCCAATTGGCGGGTTCAAGAACAGCGGCTATGGACGCGAAAGCGGCATCGATTCGGTGCTGGCCTACACCGAACTGAAAACGGTGTGGATCAACCTTTCTCAGGCACCCATGCCTGATCCGTTTGTGATGCGCTAGGAGTCTGCGAAATGATCGAACCCGGCATTTATAAAGAAGTCATGAGCTCGTTCCCGTCCGGGGTCACGGTGGTCACCACCCTGGACCCGGACGGCGGCATCGTCGGCATTACTGCCAGCGCCTTCAGTGCGCTGTCGATCGACCCGGCGCTGGTGCTGTTCTGTCCCAACTATGCTTCAGATACGTACCCGATCCTGCGCGACAGCAAGCAGTTTGCGATTCACTTGCTGTCCGCCGACCAGACCGCCGAGGCCTACGCCTTTGCCGGGAAAGGCAAGGACAAGGCCAATGGCATCGACTGGCATTTGAGCGCGCTGGGCAACCCGTTGTTGAGCAAGGCCACGGCGATCATCGAGTGCGAACTGTGGCGCGAATACGACGGCGGTGACCACGCGATCATCGTCGGCGCGGTGAAGAACCTGATCCTGCCCGAGCAGCCGGTGACGCCGATGATCTACCACAAAGGCAAGCTGGGCCCGCTGCCCACGCTGGGCTGACGGGTTTACACAAACCCCTTGTGGGAGCGGGCTTGCATGTGAGGCATAGAGATGAACAACGAGAAGTACGAAAAAGGCTTGAAGATCCGCACTCAAGTGCTGGGCGAAGCCTATGTGCAGCGCTCCCTCGACAACGCCGACGACTTCACCCGACCGTTGCAGGAGATGGTCACCGAATACTGCTGGGGCCATGTCTGGGGCCGGGAGGGTTTGTCGCTTAAAGAACGCAGCATGATAAACCTGGCCATGATCTCGGCCCTCAACCGGCCGCACGAACTCAAGCTGCATGTGCGCGGCGCCTTGCGTAACGGCCTGAGTCGTGAGCAAATACGCGAAATTCTGCTTCAGGTCGGCATATATTGCGGAGTGCCCGCTGCCGTGGACAGTTTCCGGCTTGCCCGTGAAGCCTTCGCCGAAGCCGATGCCGAGGCCTCAAGTTAACCCTTGGCTGTTTGATCTGACCGAGCACGGATGATCCTGGATCGAAGTACTCTTTTGCATGGACAGCCACACTCAGAGCGGACCCCATGAAACGCCTGCCACTCGACGACAGCTTCAAGGTCAATCGCAACCCCATTACCCTGCGCGAAATCGTGCTGGATAAACTGCGAAGCGCCATCATGAACTTCCAGCTCCTGCCGGGTGACCGTCTGGTCGAACGCGATCTGTGCGATCGCCTGGGCGTTAGCCGCACATCGGTGCGTGAAGCCTTGCGTCACCTGGAATCCGAAGGCCTGGTGGAGTTCGCCGATGCCAAGGGCCCACGGGTTGCGATCATTACCCTGTCCGACGCCGGCGATATCTATGAGCTGCGTTGCGTGCTCGAAGGCCTGATCGTCCAGCTGTTCACCCTGCGCGCCAAGGCCAAGGACATCAAGGCGTTGGAAAAAGCCCTCGAGGTTAACCGCGAGGCCCTCAAGGACGGCGAACTGCAACAGGTGATCGATTCGGTTCAAGGTTTCTACGACGTCTTGCTCGAAGGCTCCGGCAACCATGTCGCGGCCACGCAACTGCGCCAGTTGCAGGCGCGCATCAGCTACCTGCGGGCGACCTCGGTGTCCCAGGAAAACCGTCGCGGCGCCAGCAACCAGGAAATGGAACGCATGGTCGAGGCGATCAAGAGCGGTGATCCGCTGGTCGCCCACCAGGCTTGCGTCGATCACGTGCGCTCCGCCGCCAAGGTTGCCCTCGATTACCTCAAGAGCAAGCAGGAAGAGACCGGTGAAATGCCTGAAATCACCGCCCCTATCGCGCTCAAAGAACCGCGCATAGGTCGCTGAACATGTTCAGCCCGAGCTTTTGCCCAAAGTGTGGCGGCAGTGACCTCGGTCACCAACTGCCGCCGGGCGATACGCACGAGCGCCTGATGTGCCGCGCCTGCGGCTACATCCACTACATCAATCCGAAAATCATCGCCGGCTGCATCATCGAGCAGGACGGCAAGTACCTGCTGTGCCAACGCGCGATCCCGCCGCGTCCGGGCACCTGGACCTTGCCGGCGGGCTTCATGGAAGGTGGCGAGACCACCGAGCAGGCAGCGTTGCGCGAGGTCTGGGAAGAGAGCGGCGTTCGCGCGGAAATCCTCTCACCCTACTCGATCTTCAGCGTGCCGAAGATCAGCGAGGTGTACATCATCTTCCGCGCCATCGCGCTGGAGATCACCGGCCAGTACGGCCCGGAAACCCTGGACTACAAATTCTTCGCGCCCGAGGACATTCCTTGGGAAAGCATCTACTACCCGGCAATCCGGCAGATCCTTGAACGCTACATCGAGGAACGCCAGGCCGGGGTCTATGGCATCTATATCGGCAACGACGACAGCGGCAGGATTCACTTTATCCGCTGAGGACTGCCTATTCCCCGGTGGGAGCGAGCCTGCTCGCGAAGACGTCGGGTCAGTCGATACAAATGTTGAATGAACGACCGCTTTCGCGAGCAGGCTCGCTCCCACAGGGTTGTAGTGGTGTTGCTTAGATAGGGGCGATGCCTTCGACGATGATGATTTCTGCCTTTGCCCATTCCTCGCGGTAGCTTTTCGCTTCCTGGTACGCCGCCGAGTGGTAGCACGCCACGGCTTTTTCGTAGCTCTCGAACTCAATCACCACGCTGCGCTGCGGCGTCTGCCGACCTTCCATCGCCTCGCTGCGCCCGCCCCTCGCCAGGATTCGCCCGCCGTACAAGGCGAACGCCGCTGGCGCGCGCTGGGTGTAGTGGCTGTATTGATCGGGGTCGGTGACATCCACGTGAGCAATCCAGTACGCCTTCATAGTGACCTCTCGGTTTATTTTGTATTATGGTATACCACATTACGTATCCATCAATCATCGAGAATCCCAGCATGGCCTTCAACAGCATCGAAGAAATCATCGAAGATTATCGCCAAGGCAAAATGGTGATCCTGGTCGATGACGAGGACCGCGAAAACGAAGGCGACCTGCTGATCGCCGCCGATTGTTGCACCGCCGAAGCCATCAGCTTTATGGCCCGCGAGGCCCGTGGTTTGATCTGCCTGACGTTGACCGATGAACACTGTCAGCGCCTGGGCCTGGAGCAAATGGTGCCGACCAACGCCAGCGTGTTCAGCACGGCGTTCACGGTCTCTATCGAGGCCGCCATCGGCGTGACCACCGGCATCTCCGCTGCTGACCGCGCGCGTACAGTCGCAGCTGCCGTCGCCTCCGACGCCGGTCCCGCCGACATTGTGCAACCAGGTCATATCTTCCCGTTGCGGGCCAAGGAAGGTGGCGTGCTGACCCGTGCCGGGCACACCGAAGCCGGTTGCGACCTGGCGCGCCTGGCCGGCCTCACACCGGCCTCGGTGATCGTTGAAGTGATGAACGATGACGGCACCATGGCCCGGCGCCCGGATCTGGAAGTGTTCGCGCGCCAGCACGGGCTCAAGATCGGCACCATCGCCGACCTGATTCACTACCGCCTCAGCACCGAACACACCGTGGTGCGCATCGGCGAACGGGAGCTGCCGACGGTGCATGGCGTATTCCGGCTGATCACCTTTGAAGACCGAATCGAGGGCGGCGTGCACATGGCGATGGTCATAGGCGATGTGCGCCGGGATGAACCGACGTTGGTGCGCGTGCATGTGATCGATCCGCTGCGCGATCTGGTGGGCGCGCAGTACAGCGGACCGTCGAACTGGACGCTGTGGGCAGCGTTGCAGCGCGTGGCCGAAGAAGGTCGCGGCGTGGTGGTGGTGCTGGCCAACCACGAGTCGTCGCAAGCGCTGCTGGAGCGGGTGCCGCAACTGACCCAGCCGCCTCGGCAGTTCAGCCGCTCACAGTCGCGCATCTATTCTGAAGTAGGCACCGGGGCACAAATTCTGCAAGACCTTGGCGTGGGCAAGCTGCGTCACTTGGGCCCGCCATTGAAGTACGCCGGTTTGACTGGTTACGACCTGGAAGTGGTTGAGAGCATCCCGTTTACCGAGTGAATCCAGATTTTTGATGGTGTTAATGAGCTTTTGTGGCGAGGGAGCTTGCTCCCGTTGGACTGCGCAGCAGTCCCATTGTTGGGGCCGCTGCGCAGCCCAGCGGGAGCAAGCTCCCTCGCCACAGGTAATTCATTGTTCGCTCCATCTCTTAACCAGCCAATATTTGAGTTAACCCGACCAAAAAAACCCACTTCTGCCTGATAGCCGGTAAGGCAAAGTGCTTGCACAAAGTTTGGAATACCATAATATGATATTCCATAGGCCGGACAAATTTGCCAAGTGCGCCCGCCAGGGACAGCACAAACAAAAGCCCTTGGCACGGTCGCCTTTAAGGCCCCGATGGACCTACTGCTCCCGATAGGCGGGCATCAACAACCCGCTCAAAAACACAACAAATGAGGGCGTGAAAATGGTGTTGAACAAAGGTGCAACTGCAATTCTTTTTGCAGGTTTATTGGCCACAGTCAGCCACGCGGCAATCGCGGCTGAAAGCGTCAACTTCGTCAGCTGGGGCGGCAGTACCCAGGATGCGCAGAAGCAGGCCTGGGCCGATCCGTTCAGCAAGGCCAGCGGCATCACTGTCGTCCAGGACGGCCCGACCGACTACGGCAAACTCAAAGCCATGGTCGAAAGCGGCAACGTGCAGTGGGATGTGGTCGACGTCGAGGCCGATTTCGCCCTGCGCGCCGCCGCCGAAGGCTTGCTCGAACCCCTGGACTTCACCGCGATCCAGCGCGACAAGATCGACCCGCGCTTTGTCTCCGATTACGGCGTCGGTTCGTTCTTCTTCTCCTTCGTCCTCGGCTACAACGAAGGCAAGCTCGGCGCCGCCAAACCCCAGGACTGGTCCGCCCTGTTCGACACCAAAACCTACCCCGGCAAACGCGCCCTGTACAAATGGCCGAGTCCTGGCGTGCTTGAACTGGCCTTGCTGGCCGACGGCGTAGCGGCCGACAAGCTCTACCCGCTGGATCTGGATCGTGCCTTCAAGAAACTCGACACCATCAAGAAAGACATTGTCTGGTGGGGCGGCGGCGCGCAGTCGCAGCAGTTGCTCGCCTCCGGTGAAGTCAGCATGGGTCAGTTCTGGAACGGTCGAATTCACGCCCTGCAAGAAGACGGCGCACCGGTCGGCGTGAGCTGGAAACAGAACCTGGTCATGGCCGACATTCTGGTGGTCCCTAAAGGCACGAAAAACAAAGCGGCGGCCATGAAGTTTCTGGCCAGCGCCAGCAGCGCCAAGGGTCAGGCGGATTTTTCCAACCTGACAGCCTATGCCCCGGTCAACGTCGACAGCGTCGCGCGCCTGGACTCGGTACTGGCCCCGAACCTGCCGACTGCCTACGCTAAGGATCAGATCACTCTAGACTTCGCGTACTGGGCCAAAAACGGTTCGGCCATCGCGACACGGTGGAACGAATGGCTGGTCAAATGAAAATGACGGCCGCGTCCCGTCCATCCACTCCGATCGGGAGCGCCGTTGGCGCTCCTGGCAAGGCGGCTGTGATGAAGCAAACCCCTTCGCTGGTTCAGCGTTGGCGCGGGGCCGGCAATCTGGTCCCCGCCCTGCTGTTCCTCGGCCTGTTCTTTCTGGCGCCGTTGATCGGTTTGCTGCTGCGCGGTGTGCTTGAGCCGGAACCGGGCCTTGGCAACTACCAGCAATTGTTCGCCAACTCGGCTTATGCGCGGGTCTTGCTCAACACCTTTTCGGTGGCCGGGCTGGTGACGTTGTTCAGCCTGCTGCTGGGCTTTCCGCTGGCCTGGGCGATTACCCTGGTGCCGCGCGGTTGGGGTCGCTGGATCCTCAGCATCGTGCTGCTCTCGATGTGGACCAGCCTCTTGGCGCGGACCTATTCGTGGCTGGTGCTGTTGCAAGCCTCCGGGGTGATCAACAAGGCGCTGATGGCCATGGGCATCATCGATCAGCCGCTGGAAATGGTGCACAACCTGACCGGCGTGGTGATCGGCATGAGCTACATCATGATCCCGTTCATCGTCCTGCCGTTGCAGGCGACCATGCAGGCCATCGACCCGATGATCCTGCAAGCCGGCTCGATCTGCGGCGCCAGCCCCTGGACCAACTTCTTCCGGGTGTTCCTGCCGCTGTGCCGGCCGGGGTTGTTCTCCGGTGGCTTGATGGTGTTCGTGATGTCGCTCGGGTACTACGTCACCCCGGCGCTGCTCGGTGGTGCGCAGAACATGATGCTGCCCGAGTTCATCATCCAGCAGGTGCAGTCGTTCCTTAACTGGGGCCTGGCCAGTGCGGGTGCCGCGTTGCTGATTGTGATCACGCTGGTGTTGTTCTACTTCTACCTGAAGCTTCAGCCGGAATCCCCGGTTGGCGCCAGCAACGCGAGGTAAGCCGTCATGCTCCTGACCCCCAATGCCATGAGCCGGCGCATGCGGTTCGGCCTGTATTTCACCACCGGCCTGATCGCGCTGTTCCTGCTGTTGCCGATTGTGTTCATCGTGCTGCTGTCGTTCGGTTCCTCCCAGTGGCTGGTGTTCCCACCGCCGGGCTGGACGCTGAAATGGTACGGCCAGTTTTTCTCTAACGCCGACTGGATGAACGCTGCGTTCGCCAGCCTCAAGGTCGCGGTGCTGACCACTATTTTCTCCGTGGCCCTCGGCCTGCCGACCGCTTTCGCCCTGGTGCGCGGCCGCTTCCCTGGCAGGGAAATGCTCTACGGTTTGTTCACCCTGCCGATGATCGTGCCGCTGGTGATCATCGCGGTGGCGGTGTACGCGTTGTTTCTCAAACTCGGTTACACCGGGACGATGTTTGCCTTCGTCGTCAGCCACGTGATTGTTGCTCTGCCGTTCACCATCATCTCGATCATCAACTCGCTGAAGCTGTTCGATCAGTCGATCGAGGATGCAGCGGTGATCTGCGGTGCGTCGCGCTTGCAAGCGGTGTTCAAGGTGACCTTTCCGGCGATCCGTCCGGGCATGGTCGCCGGTGCGCTGTTCGCCTTCCTGGTGTCGTGGGACGAGGTGGTGCTGAGCGTGATGATGGCCAGCCCGACCCTGCAAACCCTTCCGGTAAAAATGTGGACCACCCTGCGTCAGGACCTGACACCCGTGATCGCCGTCGCCTCGACGCTGCTGATCGGCCTGTCGGTACTGGTCATGGTGATCGCCGCCGCCCTGCGCCGGCGCAATGCAATCAGCGCCTGAGCGCCCAGGAGTAAGTAATGAGTGCCGTGATCAAAGACCCTGCGCAGCAGAACAACAAGACCCTGGTCAGCCTGCGCAACCTGAACAAGCACTACGGCGACTTTGCCGCCGTGGACAACATCTCGCTGGACATCCAGGACGGTGAATTCCTGACCTTCCTCGGCTCCAGCGGCTCCGGCAAAAGCACCACCCTGTCGATGCTCGCCGGCTTCGAAACACCGAGCAGCGGCGAGATCCTGGTCAGCGGCCAATCGCTGGTCAACGTGCCGCCGCACAAGCGTGATATCGGCATGGTGTTCCAGCGTTATTCGCTGTTCCCGCACCTGTCGGTGCGCGACAACATCGCGTTCCCGCTGGCGATTCGCAAATTGGCCAGCGCCGAGCGCGAGCGTCGGGTCGATGCGATGCTCAAACTGGTGCAACTGGAACAGTTCGCCCATCGCCGCCCTTCGCAACTCTCCGGCGGCCAGCAACAGCGCGTGGCGATCGCTCGGGCGCTGGTGTACGAACCGCGCATCCTGCTGATGGACGAACCCCTCGGCGCACTGGACAAAAAGCTGCGCGAGGATCTGCAAGATGAGCTGCGTCAGCTGCATCGGCGCCTCGGCATCACCATCGTCTACGTGACCCACGATCAGGAAGAAGCCATGCGCCTGTCCCAACGCATTGCGATTTTCAGCCACGGCAAAATCGTCGGTTTGGGCAGCGGCTACGACCTGTACCAGAACCCGCCGAATGCGTTTGTCGCCTCGTTCCTCGGCAACTCGAACTTCCTCAAGCTCAAGGCCCAGGGCAATGCGGCAGCCAGTTTTGAAGGTCAGTCACTATCGATTCGCCTGACTGCCGGCCTGCATACCGATCAGGATGTGCTGCTGATGGTCCGCCCGGAAAAAGCCCTGGCACTGAGCGTCGAACAAGCCACTCAGGAACCGTTGGCCGCCGGCTGGAACGAAGTGTCGGCCAAGGTTGTGGAAGTGCTGTTCCTCGGCGAGAGTCAAACGTGCAGCGTGGTGACTTCGGGCGGGACTTCGATGACGGTGAAGGCACTGTCGGCGGCGGGCATGCCGCTCAAGGCCGGAGATCCGGTGCAAGTGCGCTGGGCCACTGCAGACGCCTGCGTCTACACCGAATGGACCGAGAGCGACCTCAACAAGGCTGCCGGTTCTCACTGATAGCGAGTTGTCCGTGAGATTTTACCCCCAGCCCTCTCCCCCAGGCGGGCGAGGGGGAAAGGGAGCTGATCTTCGTGCTATTCAAAATCCGGGGCGACTCGGTATCCCACGTCGACGCACCTCGAAAGAACACCTCGATCAGTCCCCTCTCCCTCCGGGAGAGGGCTAGGGTGAGGGGAACAGACGACGCGGTATCAAACAATAGCGCGATAGCCTTCGATCTCATCCGGCCACGCCGTGAGGATTTCGAAGCCCGTTTCAGTCACCGCGACCATATGCTCCCACTGCGCCGACAACGAGCCATCCTTGGTCAGTACGGTCCAGCCATCCGGCATGTTCTTCACATGACGCTTGCCGGCATTGAGCATCGGCTCCACGGTAAAAATCATCCCGGCCTTGAGCTTCATGCCCTGATTCGGGAAGCCGTAATGCAGAATCTGCGGTTCATCGTGGTAGACCTTGCCGATCCCGTGGCCGCAGTACTCGCGCACCACGCTGAAGCCTTCCTTCTCCGCCAGCGTCTGGATCGCGTGACCGATATCGCCCAAGGTGGCGCCCGGTTTGACCACGCGGATACCCGCGCACATGGCCTCGTAAGTGGTCTTGATCAGGTGCTGCGCCTCAGGCGTTGCCTCACCGACCACGTACATGCGACTGGTGTCGCCGAACCAGCCGTCCTTGATCACGGCGATGTCGAGGTTGACGATATCGCCATCCTTCAACGGCGTGCCCGACGGGATGCCGTGACAGACCACATCATTGACCGACGCGCAGACGGTTTTCGGAAAACCGTGATAACCGACGTTGGCCGGCACGGCTTTCTGCACATTGACGATGTAGTCGTTGCACAGCCGATCCAGCTCATCGGTGGTGACGCCAGCCTTGACGTGCGGCACCAGCATCGCCAGCACTTCGGCGGCGAGTTTACCGGCAGCGCGCGATTGGGCGATGTCGGCCGGGGTGTTGATCTTGATCTGGTTTCTCATGCGCTGACGGCTTCCTGAGTCAGTTGTTGCAAATCAAGGCCGCCCGCCTGTTCCGCACGAATCAGCAAGCGGCAGATATCGCTGTGATCCAGATCAGGGTGCAATTCGGCCAGCATCCCGATGCGCATCCAGTGCTCGGCCTGGGCATTGATCGAGCGGCTCAGCGCATTGCTCGCAACGCGTAAGTTCTCGTGCATGTCTTCTGAAATTTTTACGATACCCATATTCAAATCCGATACGAAGTGTATATGGATCGTATATTAGCCAACCACCACCCAGAATTGCAAACACGCACAACCTGTAGAAGCTGCCCAAGGGATTTCACTGAATTTCAGGCAAAAAAAGCTGCCAAAACTGGCAGCCGAAAACTTTAAGAACACGCGATGTATTGGCCCAAGCATAGACGCCAAATAATGACAGTGTCATGACAGCCCACAATTCACTGAACCGCCCCTGCCCCGTCATCAGGATGTCATCAAGACAACGGCAGAATCCTCGCAAACCGTCTTGAGCCTTGAGGCGGATGTTTTGCAAGGACTCCCATGAAAGAAGACGCCTCGCTGTTTGCCGCCATCGACCTGGGTTCGAATGCATTTCGCATGATGATCGGCCAATCGGTGCGCAGCAGAAAGGGCTTCATGATCCAGGAAGTGAAAACCTTGCGTGAGCCTGTGCGGCTGGCCGAGGGGTTTGACGGCGGCGCACTGGACGCGTTGGCACTCGATCGTGGCTGGCAGGCGTTGGCGCGCTTCGGCAAGAAATTGCGTGGTTTCGAGGCGGGCCGGGTTCGCGCAGTCGCCACCAGCGCCGTGCGTGAGGCCGACAATGCGCAGCTGTTTCTGGCCAGTGCCGAGCGGCATCTGGGCTTTCGAATCGACGTCATATCCGGGCAAGAAGAGGCGCGACTGGTGTATGCCGGCGTCGCGCAGACCTTGCCGGGCGCTGAGGATATGCGCCTGGTCGTCGATATCGGCGGCGGTTCCACCGAGCTGATTCTGGGTCAGGGCTCGCAGCCGTTGCTGACCGAAAGCATCGCCATCGGCAGCGGCACTTTGAGCACGCGGTTCTTCCGCGGTGGCGACATTTCTCCCGGCGCCCTGCAAGAAGCTGAACGCGTGGCCATCCTGCAATTTGAACAAGTCGCGCGGCGCTATCGGGCTCAGGGCTGGCAGCAGACCATTGGTTCCTCAGGCACAGCGCGCATGTTGGCCAAAGTGCTCAAGGCCAATCACCTCAATGACTTCGGCAAGGGTGGCATCACCTATGCCGGGCTGTTGCGTTTGTCATTGCTGTTGCTGAAGGTGAACAACGTTCAGCAACTGAAACTCGCCGGCCTGCAACCTCATCGCCAGAGCATCCTGCCCGGTGGCCTGGTGTTGATGCTGGCAGCGTTCAAAGTCTTCGGCATCTCGCAAATGGCCCCCTCCGAACCGGGCCTGCGCCTCGGCGTACTGCACGGTCTGATGAGCAACCACTAACCTTTGTAGGAGCAGAGCTTGCTCGCGAAGGCGGCGTGTCTGACGACACTTGTCTCGCCTGACCCACCGCAATCGCCAGCAGGCTGGCTCCCACAATGTTTATGGGCAGAACCAAAAAACTGTGTGGCTGGCTCGCCAGCGATGCGGTTATTACATTCAAGGAAAATTGCGAACGTGCTGACGCCTTCGCGAGCAAGCTCGGCTCCTACAGGGTTTGGCGGCGTACACACCATCACTGTAGACGCTGAGCTTGCTCGCGAAGGCGACGTGTCTGCCGACACTTGCTCGCCTGACCCACCGCAATCGCCAGCAGGCTGGCTCCCACAATGCTTGGCTGCGTACACACAATCACTGTAGGAGCAGAGCTTGCTCGCGAAGGCGGCGTGTCTGACGACACTTATCTCGCCTGCCCCACCGCAATCGCCAGCAGACTGGCTGGCTCCTACAGGGTTTGGCGGCGTACACACAATCACTGTAGGAGCAGAGCTTGCTCGCGAAGGCGGCGTGTCTGCCGACACTTGTCTCGCCTGACCCACCGCAATCGCCAGCAAGCCTGGTTTAGTGCTTCAAGCCAGTTCTTTGCGCAACTGCCGCGCCGCCGCCACCATGTTCACCAGCGCCGCCTCGGTCTCCGGCCATGCGCGAGTTTTCAACCCACAATCCGGATTCACCCACAGCCGCTCAGCCGGAATCCGCTTCACCGCTTTGCTCATCAACTTGACCATCTCAGCCGTGTCCGGCACCCGTGGTGAGTGGATGTCATACACGCCCGGGCCGATATCGTTCGGGTAGTCGAACGCTTCGAAGGCCTTGAGCAATTCCATGCCCGAACGCGAGGTTTCGATGGTGATCACGTCGGCGTCCATGGCCGCGATGGACTCGATCACGTCGTTGAATTCGCTGTAGCACATGTGCGTATGAATCTGCGTTTCATCCCGCACACCGCTGGCGCTCAAACGGAACGCTTCCACCGCCCAGTCCAGATATTCCTGCCATTGCGCCCGGCGCAGCGGCAAGCCTTCGCGGAACGCGGCTTCGTCGATCTGGACGATTTTGATGCCGGCGTTTTCCAGATCCACCACTTCATCGCGCAGGGCCAAGGCCAATTGCTGCGCCTGGATTTTGCGCGACACGTCTTCGCGCGGGAACGACCACATCAGCATGGTCACGGGACCGGTGAGCATGCCTTTCATGACTTTGTCGGTCAGGCTCTGCGCATAAGTGATCCAGTCGACCGTCATGGCGGTCGGACGGCTGAGGTCGCCGTAGATAATCGCCGGTTTCACACAGCGCGAACCATAGCTCTGCACCCAACCGAAACGGGTGAACAGGTAGCCGTCGAGTTGCTCGGCAAAGTACTCGACCATGTCGTTGCGCTCGGCTTCACCGTGCACCAGCACGTCCAGGCCCAGGCGTTCCTGGACTTGCACCGCGTGGCGGATTTCGCTGTGCATGGCGTCGGTGTAATCGTTGGCCGAGAGCTTGCCTTGCTTGAAGGCTTGGCGAGCGAGACGGATGGAGCCAGTCTGCGGGAACGAGCCGATGGTGGTGGTCGGGAACGCCGGCAATTGCAGGCGTGCGCGCTGCTGTTCGATGCGCTTGGTAAACGGCGAATGGCGTTGGCTGTCTTTGGCGCCGATGGCGGCAACACGCGCCTGAACGGCGGGTTTGTGAATACGTGGCGACGCAGCGCGAGCAGCCTGCACCGAACGGCTTTCGGTCAATGCGCGGAGCACTTTAGGCGCTTCCGGTTCGTTGACGGCGTGCGCCAGAACAGCCACTTCTTCGCACTTCTGCACAGCGAACGCCAGCCAGCTCTTCAGCTCGGCATCGAGTTTATCTTCACGCCCCAGATCCACCGGGCTGTGCAGCAGCGAGCAGGACGGCGCGACCCACAGGCGATCACCCAAACGCTCATGAGCGTGCTGCAAAGTGGCCAAGGCATTCTCCAGATCGCAGCGCCAGACGTTACGGCCGTTGACCACACCCAGCGACAACACTTTATAAGCTGGCAAGCGATCAAGAATGGTCGGGTATTGTTCCGGTGCACGCACCAGATCGATGTGCAGACCGTCGACTGGCAGGTTCGCCGCCAGGCCGAGGTTTTCTTCCAGGCCACCGAAGTAAGTGGCGAGCAGCTTCTTCAGCGGATCGCGCTGGATCTGGTTGTAGGCACGCTCAAAGGCGTTTTTCCATTCCTGCGGCAGGTCGAGCACCAGAATTGGTTCGTCGATCTGCACCCACTCCACGCCTTGGGCAGCAAGGCGCGCGAAAATCTGGCCGTACAGCGGCAGCAAACGATCGAGCAATTCCAGTTTGTCGAACTCGGCGCCTTTGGCCTTGCCCAGCCACAGATAAGTCAGTGGACCAATGATCACTGGCTTGACGTTATGACCCAGTGCACGGGCTTCTTCGACTTCGTCGAAGAGCTGATCCCAGCCCAGCTGGAACTGTTGATCGGCGCTGAACTCAGGGACCAGGTAGTGATAGTTGGTGTCGAACCACTTGGTCATTTCCTGTGCGTGGGCACCGCCGCAGCAACTGTCGCTGACGCCGCGCGCCATGCCGAACAGGGTTTGCAGGCTGGCTTTGCCATCGTGCGGACGAAAACGCTCAGGGATCACTCCGAACATCAGCGAGTGGGTCAGAACCTGGTCATACCAGGCGAAGTCGCCGACCGGCAGCAGCTCGATTCCGGCGTTCTTCTGCAAGTCCCAGTGCGCCTTGCGCAGTTCGCGACCGACGTCACGCAGGCCGGCCTCGTTCAGTTCTCCTTTCCAGAACGCCTCTTGCGCTTTCTTCAGTTCGCGGTCGCGACCGATGCGCGGAAATCCAAGGGAATGGGCCAGTGCCATAACAAACAACTCCAATGTCTTGTTGATGGCGCCATTGTCGGCATCGGCGACGAGTGAGACAAACTCATATTAATATTGATCATCACAAGTTTCTCTCATGATCGAATGATCGTTGTCTGCCGCCGGAAAAATTCCAGCGCGTGCCTGACCGAGCGGATTGCACTGCAGGATATTCGCTCACAGATCAAGCTGTTCGACGCCATGAAGACGCCCTTTGAATACTCAATGGCGCCTCGATATAAACGCGCTCGAAACAGCCACGCACACTCTTTGATTCGGTTCTATCGTTAGATCGAAATGGCTGTATTTGCGGCGGACTAAAGGTTGCGACAGAGGATGTCTGCGCCTATGTTGCAGGCGAGCTTTTCCCCGCGAATGGAACGCGATCAACACCACAAAGAGGTGAAGAAATGTCTAAGGAATCACGCCCTGCCGTACTTGGGCTGATCGGCAATACGCCGCTGGTGCGTGTCAGCCGCTTTGATACCGGGCCATGCACGCTGTTTCTCAAGCTTGAATCACAGAACCCCGGCGGTTCGATCAAGGACCGGATCGGTCTGGCGATGATCGACGCCGCCGAGCGCGATGGGCGCTTGCGACCCGGCGGTACTATCGTCGAGGCCACCGCCGGCAACACCGGTCTGGGCCTGGCGCTGGTAGGCCGCGCCAAGGGTTATCGGGTGGTGTTGGTGGTACCGGACAAGATGTCCACCGAGAAGGTTTTGCACCTGAAGGCCATGGGCGCCGAAGTGCACATCACCCGCTCGGATGTCGGCAAGGGTCATCCCGAGTATTACCAGGATGTCGCGGCGCGGCTGGCACAGGAAATTCCCGACGCGTTCTTTGCCGACCAGTTCAATAATCCGGCCAACCCGCTGGCCCATGAGTGCAGCACCGCGCCGGAGATCTGGGCGCAGACTCAGCATGATTTGGATGCCATCGTCGTCGGTGTCGGCTCGGCCGGCACGCTGACCGGGCTGACCCGTTTCTTTAAACGCGTGCAACCGAACCTGGAAATGGTGCTGGCCGATCCGGTGGGCTCGGTGATGGCTGAATACAGCCGCAGCGGCACCCTCGGTAAGCCTGGTTCCTGGGCGGTGGAAGGCATTGGCGAAGACTTCATTCCGTCGATTACCGACCTCTCCAGTGTGCGCCACGCCTACTCGATCAGCGATGAAGAAAGCTTCGATCACGCGCGCCAACTGCTGCGCGCCGAAGGCATTCTCGGCGGTTCGTCGACCGGCACTTTGCTGGCGGCGGCGCTGCGTTACTGCCGCGAGCAAACCGAGCCGAAGCGGGTCGTCAGTTTCGTCTGCGACACCGGTACCCGTTACCTGTCGAAGGTCTACAACGACCAGTGGATGAACGATCAGGGCCTGCTGAAATACAAACGCTACGGCGACCTGCGCGACCTGATCGCCCGACGTTTCGAGGATGGCCGGGTGATCAGCGTTGGCCCGGACGACACGCTGCTCACGGCCTTCCAGCGCATGCGTCTGGCGGATGTCTCGCAACTGCCGGTGCTGGTGGACGGCAAGCGCCTGGTCGGTGTGATCGATGAATCCGACATTCTGCTCGGCATGCAGGAAGACGCTTCGCACTTTCGCCTGACCGTGGCCAGCGCCATGACCGACAAGCTGCAAACCCTGCTTCCCGGCGCGAGTCTGGCTGAACTGCAAGCCGAGCTCGACCGGGGCCTGATCGCAATCATTGCCGACGCCTCGGGCTTCCACGGCCTGATTACCCGCGTCGACCTGCTCAATCACTTACGGAGATCCCTTGCATGAGTCAGCATGATGAAACCGGTGCGCCCCGCGCCTTCGCCACCCGCGTGATCCATGCCGGGCAGGTGCCGGACCCAACCACCGGGGCGTTGATGCCGCCGATTTACGCCAACTCCACCTACTTGCAGCAGAGCCCCGGTGTGCACAAGGGCTTCGACTATGGGCGTTCGCACAACCCGACGCGGTTTGCCCTGGAGCGTTGCGTCGCCGACCTTGAGGGCGGCAGCCAGGCGTTCGCCTTCGCTTCCGGGCTGGCAGCGATTTCCACGGTGCTGGAACTGCTCGACGCCGGCTCGCACATCGTCTCCGGCAACGACTTGTACGGCGGCACGTTTCGCCTGTTTGACAAGGTGCGCCAACGCAGCGCCGGGCATCGCTTCAGCTTCGTCGACCTGACCGACCTCGCAGCCTTCGAAGCCTCGCTGCAGGACGACACGCGGATGGTCTGGGTCGAAACGCCGAGCAATCCGTTGCTGAGCCTGACTGACTTGGCCGCCATCGCCCGCGTCTGCCGCGCCCGCGGCATCATCTGCGTGGCCGACAACACCTTCGCCAGCCCATGGATCCAGCGTCCGCTGGAGCTGGGTTTTGACATCGTCGTGCACTCGACCACCAAATACTTGAACGGCCACTCCGACGTGATCGGCGGCATCGCCATCGTCGGGCAGAACCCGGAACTGGCCGAGCGGCTGGGCTTCCTGCAAAACTCGGTCGGCGCCATCGCCGGGCCGTTCGACGCGTTCCTAACCCTGCGTGGCGTGAAAACCCTCGCCCTGCGCATGGAGCGTCACTGCAGCAACGCGCTGGAACTGGCGCAATGGCTGGAACGCCAACCGCAAGTGTCACGGGTCTACTATCCGGGCTTGCCGTCCCACCCGCAGCACGAACTGGCGCGCCGGCAAATGCGCGGCTTTGGCGGGATGATTTCCGTTGATTTGAAAACCGACCTGGCCGGCGCTACGCGCTTCCTTGAGAACGTTAAAATCTTTGCTTTGGCGGAGAGTCTGGGCGGAGTGGAAAGTCTGATCGAGCATCCGGCGATCATGACTCATGCCAGCATTCCAGCAGAAACCCGTGCGCAGTTGGGGATTGGCGATGGGTTGGTGCGCTTGTCGGTGGGGGTTGAGGATGTCGAGGATCTGCGCGCTGACCTGGCGCATGCGCTGACTAAAATCTAAGTTTGCAAGAACGACAAAGCCCGCCATAAGCGGGCTTTGTTTGTTCGAGTAGGCGGCCAGTGCTGGTCTCTGGCTTACAAGGTTTATCGGGCTTCCCACAGTACTGGGCCAACGTGAAAAAATTGGCGGCCTCAGCTGCCTCACACGGCATAAGGGCTGGATCTCAGCGCGGAGATCTTTCTAACCGTGTACCCTTCGGAGCGCGCCCCACGCGTCCTCGCTATCCTCTTGCGCATCAGTCTGCGTCTTCACCTACAACATTGAGCATAGCAAAGGGTCGAGAACACGTAGCAAGGTTTTTAGACTGATTTCAGCTTTGCCCCTCAAGTCCAGTAACTGAAGCACCTATCGCCCCTGACGCACTCTGGCCGGCTCAACGCCTGTGCGGTTTTGCCTGCATGGAGATGTTGGCTGTGCTGGCTTAATCGATGACTTCAGGAAATCGCCACGAACTGGACATATCGCCGTTCACGGAACGCATCCACGTGTCGTCTCTGTTGCGCACACTCAACGTGCCCTCGCACGCCGCCGCCGTAAAATACACAGGAACCCTGTAGGAGCTGCCGCAGGCTGCGATCTTTTGATTTTGTTTTTAAAAGACAAGATCAAAAGATCGCAGCCTGCGGCAGCTCCTACATGGGGTTATGGGTCGACCTGGGCCATCAACTCCGGCACTGATTCCGTGCGATTGGCATAGCGCTGCGCCAACACCGCACAGACCATCAATTGAATTTGGTGAAACAACATCAACGGCAGAATCAACACGCCCAACGTACTGCCAGCGAACAGCACCTGGGCCATCGGCACACCGGTTGCCAGGCTTTTCTTCGAGCCGCAGAAGAGGATGGTGATGCGGTCTTCCTGATTGAAGCCGAAGGCTTTACTCAGCACAGTGGACGCGATTAATACCAGCGCGAGTACGACACAGCAAGCGACCACCAGCCCGGCCAGTTCCCAGAGCGGGATTTGGTGCCAGATACCTTCGTTCACGGCCTCGCTGAAAGCACCGTAGACCACCAGCAGGATCGAGCCCTGATCAACGAATTTCAGCCAGGTCTTGTTGCGCGCCACCCAGTTGCCGACCCAGCGCCGAGCGATCTGCCCGGCAACGAACGGCAGCAACAGTTGCACGCTGATTTTCAGAATCGCATCGAGGGTCGAGCTGCCCTCGCCGTGTACGTTCAACAGCAACGTCACCAGCAACGGCGTGAGAAAGATCCCGAACAGGCTAGACGCCGCCGCACTGCAAATCGCCGCCGGCACGTTGCCTCGCGCCAGAGAGGTGAAGGCAATCGCCGACTGTACGGTGGCGGGCAGCGCGCAGAGGTAAAGCATGCCCATGTACAGATCGTTACCGACCAGCGGCGACAGCACAGGTTTGAGTGCCAGGCCCAGCAGCGGGAACAGAACAAAAGTCAGGCTGAACACCAGCAAATGCAGGCGCCAGTGGCCGGCGCCGGCGATGATCGATTCGCGCGACAGCTTGGCGCCATGCAGAAAAAACAGCAGGGCAATGGCGAAGTTGGTCAGCCAGCCAAAGCCGACCGCGACCTGGCCGCTGGCCGGCAGGAAGCTGGCGAGAATCACCACGCTGACCAGGGTCAGGGTGAAGTTGTCAGGTAAGAATCGAGGGCGGGTCATGGTGTTTTTATCCGGGGGTTGCCAGTGCATGCTGACGACTCTAACGTGACTGTAAATTACCGACTAACGCCGAAGGGCCACAAGATGCCGCCTAAAGGACATGACAAAAGCATCCGACGCAGCATTCCCGGGCTGCCCAGCCTGCCGCGCCCGCTCTACGGACGCACCGAATCGCTGCCCAATCGCGCCCTGACCCGCCGCCACAGCCACCCATGGGTGCAATTGTCCTACGCGATTCAGGGTGTACTGGAAGTACAGACCAGCGCCGGCCGCTTCGTCGCGCCGCCAGAGCGCGCGGTGTGGATTCCGGCGGGTGTGCCGCATCGGGTGTTCAGTTCGCCGCAGACCGAGATGCGCAGCCTGTACATCGATTGCAGCGTTGCCGGCTGGGCGGTTGGGCACTGTCATGTGCTCGGCGTGAATGACTTGCTCAGGGAGCTTATTCGCGCATTCAGTCAGGTGCCGGTGGAATATGACCAGAGTGGCCCACATGGACGTCTCGCCCAAGTGATCCTCGACCAACTGGCCGACGCTCCAGCCATCGACCTGATGCTGCCGCTGCCCCAGGACGCGCGTTTGCGGCAGATCTACCAGAGCCTGGAGCAGCATCCGGAACAACAGACCACGTTGAGCCATTGGAGCGAAAAATTCGGCGTCACTGAAAAACCCTGACCCGTCTGTTCCTGCGTGACACCGGCCTGACCTTCCGCGCCTGGCGCCAGCGCTTGCGCCTGCTTGGCGCACTGACGCCGCTGGAGAAAGGCGAACGCGTGACAGACGTGGCGCTGGCCTGCGGGTACGACTCGACGTCGGCATTTATCGCCGCGTTCCGCCAGCAATTTGGCGAAACACCGGGGGAGTTTTTTCGTTGAGACTACTTGCAAAACGAAATGTCGGTGGTCAGCGCTGAAAGTGCTACTCCGTGAGGGGGCGTTCCATGGGGCTCACCGGCTAAACAACGAAGATCGCGGCGTGATCGCCCGACACTTCGTTTTTATCGAACTCTGCCGCAGAAATAAACGATTTTTCTTCCACGCAAACTCGTCGCTAGCATGAGCTCGACTGACCCCGAGCCCATAAAAGATCAGGAGCGTGCAATGTCAGCCCACGTCATCAATATCGGCGAACCCTGGATGTGGGGCGCCTTCATCGTCTTCGTTCTGGCCATGCTGGCATTGGATCTGTTTGTGTTCGGGGGCGCAAGGCGCATCGGGTGTCAGTGCGCGAAGCCTTGTCCTGGGTCATTGCCTGGTGCTTGCTGGCGTTGAGTTTCGCCGCCCTGCTCTGGTGGTACCTGAATGGCACGTTCGGCGCCGACATCGCCCGGCAGAAAACCCTGGAATTTCTCACCGGTTATCTGATCGAGCAATCACTGTCGATCGATAACATGTTCATCTTCGTGATGATCTTTGGCTACTTCGCCGTACCGCCGGAGTTGCAGCGACGGGTGCTGCTGTACGGCGTGCTCGGGGCGATCGTGATGCGCGCGGCGATGATTTTCGCCGGCGTGTGGCTGGTGTCGCAGTTCGAGTGGTTGCTGTATGCCTTCGGCGTGTTCCTGGTCATCACCGGAATCAAGATGCTGGTATTCGCCGAGCAACAACCGGACCTCGCCAACAACCCGTTGCTGCGCTGGGTGCGCGGGCACTTGCGCATTACCAGCGGCTTCCATGGCGAGCGGTTTTTCATCCTGCAAAACGGCGTACGCTGGGCGACGCCGATGTTTCTGGTGTTGGTGTTGATCGAGGCCAGTGACTTGATGTTTGCGGTCGACAGCATCCCGGCGATCTTCGCCGTGACCACTGACCCGTTCATCATCTTCACCTCGAACATCTTCGCGATCATGGGCCTGCGGGCGCTGTACTTCCTGCTGGCGGACATGGCTGAACGCTTTCACTTGCTCAAGTACGGCCTGGCGATTGTGCTGGTATTCATCGGCGGAAAAATGGTGGCGATGCCGTGGTTTCACCTGCCGGTGGAATGGTCATTGGCGGTGGTGGGTGGGGTCATCCTCGGCTCAGTCCTGCTCAGTCTGGTGACGAGCAAAAACAAAGCCCCCGGACAAAACTCAAACCTGTAGGAGCCGAGTTTGCTCGCGAAGAGGCCGGCACACCAAATATGAATATTGGATGTGCCGACGCTTTCGCGAGCAAGCTCGGCTCCTACAAAGGGCGGGGTTATTTATCGGATTTGATGCTGGTCCAGACGCGGGTGCGTACGCGTTCGAGTTTTTGCGGCAACGGCTGGACCACGTAGAGGGTTTTCAGGGCTTCTGGCGTTGGCGTCAGGTTCGGGTTGTCGGTGATCTCTTTGTTGATCAGCGCCATCGAATCCTTGTTCGGGTTCGGGTAGCCGACAAAATCGCTGACCGGCGCAATCACCTGCGGTTGCAGCAGGTAGTTGATGAAGGTGTAGGCGTCTTCCGGATTTTTCGCCCCTTTAGGAATCGCGAGCATGTCGAACCAGATCGGCGCGCCTTCTTTCGGCAAGCGCATGTCGACGACGACACCGTTCTTGGCTTCCTTGGCGCGGTTGGCGGCCTGGGAGAAGCTGCCGGAATAACCGACCGCGACACAGATGTCACCGTTGGCGATGTCGGCCATGTACTTGGACGAGTGGAAGTAGGTGATGTACGGACGGATCTTCATCAACAGCGCTTCAGCTTTGGCGTAGTCCGCCGGATTCTTGCTGTTCGGGTCCAGGCCGAGGTGTTGCAGGGCCAGCGGCAGGATCTCCGACGGCGAGTCGAGCAGGGCGACGCCGCACTGCTTGAGCTTGCTGATGTTTTCTTCCTTGAAGATCAGGTCCCAACTGTCGACCGGCGCATTGGCACCCAGCGCAGCCTTGACCTTGTCCGGGTTGAAGCCGATCAGGATGGTGCCGTACATGTACGGCACGGCGAATTTGTTGCCGGGGTCGTTGGCCTCGATCAGCTTCATCAGCTTGGGATCGAGGTGGTTCCAGTTCGCCAGCTTGCTGCGGTCCAGCGGCTGGAACACGCCGGCTTCGATCTGCTTGGCGAGGAACACGTTGGACGGCACCACCACGTCGTAGCCGGAGTTACCGGTTAGCAGCTTGGCTTCCAACGCTTCGTTGGTGTCGAAGATGTCCCAGGTCACTTTGATGCCGCTTTTTGCTGCGAAGTCCTTGGGTACGGCCGGCAGAATGTAGTCGGCCCAGTTATAAACCCGCAGTTCGCGTTGCTCGGCCTGGACGGCGCTGGCCAGCAGCGTCAGCCCACACACGGTGGCACCCAGAATGCGTTTCATCGTGACCATGGTTGTATCCCCAGAATGCGGCGTGAGTTCGATGGTTTTTATGTTCTGTACACGGCAGCGGCTGTAAAGGTAGCCGGGGTAAAAAGGTCCAGCGTCTAGTTGTGGCTTTGATTCTTGCCGACAGCGTAGACGGATCACAGTGGGGGATGGGCCAAAAGGGGATCGATGTGGCCAATATGAATGACCACCCGGATGCGTGAGCATCCCGCAAATCACTTGTGGCGAGGGGATTTATCCCCGATGGGCTGCGAAGCGCCCCCCGTTCAATCCTGGGGAGAAACGCATTCGCTGATTTGACGACTGCTTCGCAGCCGATCGGGGATAAATCCCCTCGCCACAGTTTTGGCTGCGGTGGGACTTAGTCTGTGTAGCCCAGTTTTGCCACCCTGCTCTGTTGAGCCTGGCCACGTGTCGCCAGGCAGTAATACAGCGGCACAGTAACCACCAGACCAACCAGCCAAGACAAGTCCGCACCATCGACCAGGTTGGCGTAAGGCCCGACATACAACGAGGTGTTGGCGAACGGCAACTGCACGATGATGCCGATGAAGTAGGCAACGATCGCGTGCAGATTGAAACGACCATAAATGCCACCGTCAGCCTGGAAGATCGAGGCAATGTCGTAGCAACCGCGCTTGATCAGGTAGAAATCGATCAGGTTGATCGACGCCCACGGCACCAGCACCAGCAACAGCGCCAGAATCAGCCCGATGAATTGGGAAATGAAATCCGCCGAAGCTCCAAGCGCCACCAAGCAGCAACCCGCCAACACCACGCTCGACAACACCACGCGCACTTTGATGCTCGGCGTCCATTGACTGGCAAAAGTCTGGATCGAGGTGATGATCGACAGCACCGCGCCGTACAGATTGAGCGCGTTGTGGCTGATGATATTGAGCAGAAACAGCACCATCAGAATCGGCCCCAACCACCCGGTCGACTGCTTGACCGCGACCATCGCCTCGGTGCCTTCCGGGGTCGCCAGCACCGCAACGGCGCCGAAGCTGAACGACAGAATCGTGCCCAGCGTCGCCCCGAGATACGTGGCCCAGAACGGCTTGGCGATGCCGATATCCGCCGGCAAGTAGCGCGAATAGTCAGAAACGTACGGCGAGAAGCTGATCTGCCAGATGATCCCCAGCGACACCGTCGCCAACCAGCCCGACAGATTGAAGCTGCCGCGCGTGAGGAAGTCCGCCGGCAAGTCATGGCTGAAGATATAGATGAACCCGGCCAGCAACGCGCTGCCCATCACCCAGGTGCCGATGCGGTTCAGCGTGTGAATGAAGTTGTAGCCGATCACACCAATCGCGGTGGCTGCCAACGCACCGACCAGAATGCTCAGCGGCGCCGGCACTGACGGCGCGATGCCGACAATGGACTTACCGGCAAGCACAATGTTGGAAATGAAGAAACCGATGTAGATAAGCGCCGCGAAGAACACGATCAGCAGCGCACCATAACGGCCGAACTGACCGCGACTCTGGACCATTTGCGGAATGCCCATGCGCGGACCTTGCGCCGAGGCCAGCGCAATCACCACGCCGCCGATCATGTGCCCCAGCGCAATCGCCAGCAGCCCCCAGAACAAATCGAGATGGAACACCTGAACCACCATGGCGCCGGTGACGATGGGCAGCGGCGCGATATTGCCGCCGAACCAGAGGGTGAACAAGTCCCGGACCTTTCCATGGCGTTCCGCGAGTGGGACGTAGTCGACCGTGTGATTCTCGATCAACGGATCTTGCCGGGACATCTGGGACATATGCATGAACTCGAGTTTGTCTGTTCTTATCGTTGTATGAAGCCAAACCGGGGGACTCTCTGGCCGCCCCTCAGATGCCAGCCATATTATGGTATTCCAAAATTTGCACAAGACTGATCCGCTGATTTGCACGCTATCTGAACCGCTATCCTCGCTGAACCTACCCTCTTCTGACTAGACAAAAGCCCCGTAAACATTGCGTTTCTCACGAAAGTGGCACGTTTATCGGTTCACCTAAAAAGCCCTTGCAAACGATGTATTACGGTATACCATCAGACCAACAAGCATAATAACCCGCCGTACACCGCCCGAGGACCGTCCAATGATCGATACCGCCATCTACAAACAAGTCATGGGTTCGTTCCCGTCCGGCGTGACTGTGATCACCACGCTGGATGACGACGGGCAAATCGTTGGCCTCACCGCCAGCGCGTTCAGCTCGCTGTCCATGGACCCGGCCCTGGTGTTGTTCTGCCCCAACTACAGTTCCGATTCCTATCCGATCCTGATCAAGAACAAACGCTTTGCCATCCATGTGCTTTCCGGTGGCCAGCAAAACGAAGCCTATGCCTTTGCCCGTAAAGGCAAGGACAAGGCGCAAGGCATCGAGTGGACCTTGAGTGAACTGGGCAACCCGCTGCTGAGCAATGCCACGGCGATTATCGAATGCGAGTTGTGGCGCGAATACGAAGGTGGCGATCACGCGATTATGGTTGGCGCGGTGAAGAACCTGATCGTGCCGCAACGCACCACCGGCCCACTGGTTTACTGCCACGGCAAAATGGGCGCCCTGCCCGTTGTGGCCTGATCCCCCAATCAACACATAGCCCATGTGGGAGCGAGCCTGCTCGCGAAGCGGTTGCGTCAGACAACAATGTGTTGAATGACACAGCGCCTTCGCGAGCAGGCTCGCTCCCACAGGTTTTTAGGGTGTTTGGGCTGGCGGGGTCAGGTACGGAACCGGCTCACCAGCTGATTCAACGTCTGTGACAACCCGGCCAGGCTCTGGGAATCCAGCCGCGCCGAGTTCGCCAGTTCCGCCACCAATTGCGCATCGCCATGAATCTGGCTGATGTGCCGATTGATGTCCTCAGCCACCTGATGCTGTTCTTCCGCCGCCGTCGCAATCTGCGTGTTCATATCGCGAATCACGTCCACCGACTCACGAATCTGCCCGAAGCTGCTGCGCGCTTCACCAATGCGGGTGACCGACTGCTGCGACACTTCCAGGCTCGCATGCATCTGCTGTGTCACCTGGCTGGTGCGCTTGGCGAGGTTGCCGAGCAACCCGTCAATTTCCGCTGTCGAGTCGGCCGTGCGTTTAGCCAGGGCGCGAACTTCATCCGCCACCACCGCAAACCCACGACCCTGCTCACCGGCCCGTGCCGCTTCAATCGCAGCGTTCAGCGCCAGCAGGTTGGTCTGTTCGGCAATCGAACGGATGGTCCCGAGAATCGACTGAATGTCGTTGCTGTCGCGTTCCAGCTGCTGCATCGACTGGGCTGACTGTTCGATTTCCTGGCTCAAGCGATCAACGCTGGTCACTGCGGCATCGATCTGCTGCTGACCTTCCCGGGCCTGACGCTGGCCACTGTCGGCCGACTCGGCGGCCTGGCTGCACGAACGGGCGACTTCGTTGGCGGTAGCGACCATTTCGTGGAACGCCGTGGACACCATGTCCACCGCTTCACGCTGGCGTGAAGCAACTTCGGCCATTTCCGCCGAGACTTCAGTGGCGTTGCCTGAGCTGCTGTGAATCTGTCCGGCCGCCTGACCGATGCGCTGAATCAACGTGCGAATGGCTTCGAGAAACTGATTGAACCAGCCGGCCAACTGCGCCGTTTCGTCCTGCCCGCGCACGTCAAGTCGCGCCGTCAGATCACCTTCACCTTGCGCGATGCCTTCCAGTCCGCTGGCCACCCCGCGAATCGGCTTGACCATCAACCCGGCAAACCACGCCCCGGCCACAGCGAACAGCAGCGCGCAAGCGACCGCAATAGCGGCGATGATCCAAGTCAGACGTGTCGCCCCGGCCATGACTTCGCTGGCCTTGACCACACCGACAAAGCGCCAGCCCAACGCCTCTGACGGCCAGACCAACGCCATGTAACGCTCGCCGGCCAGTTCCACTTCCACAAGACCTTTGCCCGCCTCGGCCAGTTGTTTGTAGCCGTCGCCCAAAGCGTCAAGTTGCTTGAAGTTGTGCGCCGGATCACTTGGGTCGACGAGCACCGTATTGTCAGCTTCCATCAGCATCAGATAACCGCTGTCGCCGAGGCGAATCTGCTTGACCAGATCGGTCAATTGCTTGAGCGACACATCGATATTCACCACCCCGGCGTTGCTGCCCAATTGGTTATTGAAGCTGCGCACCGTGCTGACCAGCACCACATCATCAGCCGCCCAGTAATAAGCATCAGTGCGCAGGGTCTTGCCGGGATTGGCCATCGCGGTTTTGTACCAGGGCCGCGTGCGCGGGTCGTAATTAGCCAGCTTCGGATCGCCCGGCCAGAACAGATACCCGCCCTGCTCCGTGCCCAGCGACAGATAGGTGTACGCCGGATGCGCCTTGGCCAGCCCGGCAAACAGCTGGAACAGTTGTGGGTCCTGCGGCCCCATCGGCACTTGCGCCGCATCACTGCTCAGATAACGTTTGAGGCTGGCGTCGATGCCCTGCAATTGCGGATGCTCGGCCAGATACGCGACGTTCTGGCTGATGCCCTCGAAGAACAGCTGCATGGCGTTTTCGACCTGGCGTACTTCTCTCCCGGTGCTGTCGATAAAGTTGTCCCGCGCGCCATCCCGTACATTGAGGATGATCAACACAGCCACCAGCAACACCGGCAGGCTGGCGATCACCGCGAACGCCAGGGTCAATTTTTGTTTGATGTTCATCTACTGCGCCTTCCTTGTTCGAAGTGTCGGTCAGAAATATTTTGCGGATATTCCGTATTATGGTATACCAATATTCAATCAACCGACCAGCCGTCCTTGAAGGCGTGCTTGAATGGTGAGAAGACTTGCGAGCGTTCAGCGCTCATGCCAGTGACACAGGCCCGCAAACGACCGGCCATCAACAAAAGATCCGAGGTAGCGTCATGAAATTTTCCCTGTTCGTACACATGGAACGCTGGGACGAAAGCGTCAGCCACCGCCAACTGTTCGAAGACTTGACCGAACTGACCCTGATGGCCGAGGCCGGCGGTTTCAGCACCGTGTGGATCGGCGAACACCACGCCATGGAATACACCATCTCGCCGAGCCCGATGCCGCTGCTGGCCTACCTCGCGGCGAAAACCACGACCATTCACCTCGGCGCTGGCACCATCATCGCGCCGTTCTGGCACCCGATCCGGGTCGCTGGCGAATGCGCGCTGCTGGACGTGATCAGCAACGGCCGCATGGAAGTCGGCCTGGCCCGCGGCGCTTACCAGGTTGAATTTGATCGTATGGCCGGCGGCATGCCTGCTTCGTCCGGTGGCCAGGCGCTGCGGGAGATGGTCCCGGTGATTCGCGCCCTGTGGCAAGGTGATTACGCCCACGATGGCGATATCTGGAAATTTCCCACTTCGACCAGCGTGCCCAAGCCCATCCAGAAGCCCAACCCGCCAATGTGGATCGCCGCCCGCGACCCGGACTCGCACAACTTCGCGGTGGCCAACGGCTGCAACGTCATGGTCACGCCGCTGATGAAAGGCGACGAAGAAGTTCTCGACCTGAAGAACAAATTCCAGGCTGCGCTGGACAACAATCCAGACGTGCCACGCCCGCAACTGATGGTGCTGCGCCACACCCACGTACACGCGGCGGATGATCCTGAAGGCTGGAAAGTCGGGGCCAAGGCGATCTCGAAGTTCTATCGCACCTTCGACGCCTGGTTCGGCAACAAGGAAGTGCCGGTCAACGGTTTCCTGGCACCAAGCCCGGAAGAGAAATTCGCCGCTCGCCCTGAGTTCGAACTGGAGAGCCTGCACAAAACGGCGATGATCGGCACCGCCGAAGAAATCATTCCGCGCATCAAGTACTACCAGGAACTGGGGGTCGACGAGTTCAGCTTCTGGTGCGATAACAGCTTGCCCCATGCCGAGAAGAAAAAATCGCTGGAGCTGTTTATCAAACAAGTGGTGCCGGCGTTTCGCTGAGTGATCTGCTGAACAAAGCTGCCCAATGAAAACGCCCCGATTGATTCGGGGCGTTTTCATTGGCCCTGGCACCCCTATTCCCAGGGAAATTCAGGGCGGATTTCGCAAGCCATTCCAACAGCCTGAAGATTATTTCGAACCTTTGAAACCGCTTCCGCCTGACCGACCATCAGCAGCACAAAGTCCTGTTGAAGTAGCGTTCTTGCCGCTAAAAAGTTACCACCGGTCGCTGCAGCTACCGCTCTGACATGCGCCTGAACTCGGTAGTCCCCGCGACAGCGCACCTCATACTGGGTCTCATCCATTTCCATAGGCGAAAAATGGCTGGTCACCACCGATGCGCCACACTGGACACACTGTACGCCCTGAGTGTGGCCAGCCTTAAAAGCAATCAACGCTCCTGCGCAATGCTCGCACTTCATAAGACATATCCTTTGACTCAACACCCAACAGCCAACTTGGTAGCGACGTCTTCCGGTGCAAGCACACGACCATCGGCTGCCACCAATTCCAGCTTGCGAATCGGCTGGCGATTCTGCGCATCAACCATCACCGAACCCGTCTCACCCGCCTCGTACATGAACTCCCCGCCCCACTGCGACAGCGCAACGATCACCGTTTGCAGGGCTTTCCCCCGTTCTGTGAGCACGTATTCCTTGTAGGCGCCGCCATCCGCCGCCGGGACGGTTTGCATGATCCCCTGCTCCACCAGCGCCTTGAGTCGGGCGCTGAGCATGTTCTTGGCGATATCCAGGTTCTTCTGAAAATCACTGAATCGCCGAATGCCGTCCAGTGCATCACGGATGATCAGTAGCGACCACCAGTCGCCGATCAGGTCGAGTGTCCGGGCGACCGGGCAGGCGGCGCCTTGCAGGCTTTTGCGCTTCACGTGAACGTACTCCATCAAATCAATGGTCAGCCTGACGGCTCAGGGTTGCATCATACAACTCTGTCACGGGTTGGCGATCTTGCGCGGGTCAAACCTGACCCAGCACTTGCATACAAGTAGTGGAACGACTTTGCGCCGATAGTGAATGGAGCCATTTCGGCTTCACGAGCGATCCCTGACGCAAGGAGTTTGCATGAGCACGTTCTTCACTCAAGACGGCATCGAAATCTATTACAAGGATTGGGGCAGCGGTAAGCCCGTACTGTTCAGCCACGGCTGGCCGCTGGATGCCGACATGTGGGAATACCAGATGGAATACCTGAGCAGTCGCGGTTACCGCACCATCGCCTTCGACCGTCGTGGTTTCGGTCGTTCCGAGCAACCGTGGAACGGCTATGACTACGACACCTTCGCCGACGACATCGCGCAACTGATCAATCATCTGGACCTGCGTGAAGTGACACTGGTGGGCTTCTCCATGGGCGGCGGCGACGTCAGCCGCTACATCGCCCGGCATGGCAGCGAGCGCGTGGCCGGGCTGGTCTTGCTGGGCGCGGTGACACCGTTGTTCGGCAAGAAGGTCGACTTCCCGCAAGGCGTCGACAAGTCGGTGTTCGACGGGATCAAGGCCGGTCTGCTGAAGGATCGCGCGCAGTTCATCGCCGATTTCGCCGCGCCGTTTTACGGCACCAACCAGGGCCAGACCGTTTCTGCCGGCGTGCTCACCCAAACCCTCAACGTCGCGCTGCTGGCGTCGCTTAAAGGCACCGTGGATTGCGTGACGGCGTTCTCGGAAACCGACTTCCGTCCGGACCTGGCCAAGATCGACGTGCCGACCCTGGTGATCCATGGCGACGGCGACCAGATCGTGCCGTTTGAAACCACCGGCAAGCAGGCGGCGGCGCAGATCAAGGGTGCCGAGCTGAAGGTTTATGCAGGCGCACCGCATGGGTTTGCGGTGACGCATGCACAAGAACTGAATGAAGACCTGTTGGCGTTCCTCAACCGATAAACCCTTCCAAGGTTCCCGCTACCCTTGTGGCGAGGGGATTTATCCCCGTTGGACTGCGCAGCAGTCCCAGAAAGAATGGGCCTGCTTCGCAGTCCAACGGGGATAAATCCCCTCGCCACGATAATCACTCAGACATTGCTTTTTTGTACGCAACCTTCGTTGTTGATCTTCGAGGAAAGCCCCGTATTTAAGGGCTTTCAGCCCTCTGCATCAGAATTTTATCTTCACATCCCAGCTTAATAATATTTTACCGATACCCCCCTCCTCCCTAGTCTGAACGCAAGCAAAACGGACAAGCCAACAGCGCCCGAATCCAACTGCCTTGCTAGGAAGGATGTAGAGATGACCACAGAAACAATAAAAACAGACACCTTGATTGTCGGCGCCGGTCAGGCTGGCGTGGCCATGAGTGAGCACTTGAGCGAACTCGGAGTGCCGCACCTGGTGCTCGAGCGTAACCGCATTGCCGAGCGCTGGCGCACCGGGCGCTGGGATTCGTTGGTGGCCAATGGTCCGGCCTGGCACGACCGGTTTCCGGGCCTTGAGTTCGACGACGTCAGCCCTGACGGCTTTGCCCCGAAAGAGCGAGTGGCCGACTATTTCGAAGCCTATGCCAAGAAGTTCAAGGCGCCGATTCAAACGGGCGTCGACGTGCTGAAAGTCGAGCGCAATATCGGTCGTCCGGGCTTCACCATTGAAACCTCTAGGGGTGTGATCGAAGCCAGCCGCGTGGTGGCCGCGACCGGGCCTTTCCAGCGTCCAGTCATTCCGCCGATTGCGCCGAAAGACGCGCCATTCACCCAGATCCACTCCGCCGAGTACCGCAATCCGCAGCAGTTGCCTGAAGGCGCTGTGCTGGTGGTGGGCGCCGGGTCGTCGGGGGTACAGATCGCCGATGAACTGCAGCGTTCTGGCAAAAAGGTTTATCTCTCGGTCGGCGCCCATGACCGCCCTCCTCGCGCCTATCGCAACCGTGATTTTTGCTGGTGGCTGGGCGTGCTCGGTGAGTGGGATCAAGCGGCCATGAAACCCGGCCGGGAACACGTGACCATCGCGGTCAGCGGTGCGCACGGCGGTCGTACGGTGGACTTCCGTGGCCTGGCCCATCGCGGCATGACGCTGGTCGGCCTGACTCAATCGTTCAACGGTTCCGTGGCCACCTTCCAACCGAACCTGGCCGACAACCTGGCACGCGGCGATGAAAACTATCTGGCGCTGCTCAATGCTGCGGACGCCTACATCGAGCGCAATGGCCTGGACCTGCCGCAAGAGCCTGAAGCCCGCATCACCTTCCCGGATCCGGACTGCGTGACGAACCCGATTCTGGAACTCGACCTGGCCCAGGCCGGCGTGACCTCGATCATCTGGGCCACCGGTTTCGCCACGGATTACAGCTGGCTGAAGGTTGATGCCTTCGACGAAAACGGCAAACCAAAACATCAGCGCGGCGTTTCGAGCGAGCCAGGCGTGTATTTCCTTGGTCTGCCATGGCAGTCGCGGCGCGGTTCTTCGTTTATCTGGGGTGTTTGGCACGACGCCAAGTACGTGGCTGATCACATCGGCATCCAGCGTTCGTACCTCGACTACCGCGATGCAGAGCAACGCGAAGCGCAAGCCGCCCCGCTCGCCCATAAAACCACGGTCAGCGCTTAAGCGCGCCACGTCGAATTCTTTTCAGGAGCTGCAAATGTCCACGCCAACCCACACCCGTATTCGCATGTTCAACACCAAAGAAACCTACCCGAACCAGAGCCTGGACAATGACCTGTGCCAAGCGGTCCGGGCGGGCAATACCGTTTATGTTCGTGGTCAGGTCGGGACCGATTTCGAGGGCAAACTGGTCGGCCTCGGTGACCCACGGGCGCAAACCGAGCAAGCCATGCGCAACGTTAAACAGTTGCTGGAAGAGGCTGGCAGCGACCTTAGCCACATCGTGAAAACCACCACTTACCTGATCGATCCGCGTTACCGCGAGCCGGTTTATCAGGAAGTGGGCAAGTGGTTGAAAGGCGTGTTTCCGATTTCGACCGGGTTGGTGGTGTCGGCGTTGGGGCAACCGCAGTGGTTGATGGAGATTGATGTGATTGCGGTGATTCCTGAGTAAACACCGGTAGACCGCGTCGCGGCATTCGCGAGCAAGCCCGCTCCCACACTAGATCTCCAGTGGGCACAGATTTATGTACGACGAAGATCAAATGTGGGAGCGGGCTTGCTCGCGAAGGCGCCCGCACAGACGACCATTTCGCCAAGGCAAAACAAGGAGCAAAACCATGACCTTCTCCATCGCCGCCCGCTGCCCCGAAACCGGTCAGCTCGGCATCGCCATCAGTTCCTCCAGCATCGCCGTCGGCGCCCGCTGCCCGTGGCTGCTGCCCGGCGTTGGCGCCGTTTCCACTCAAAACATCACCCTGCCATCCCTCGGCCCGGAAACCCTCGCCCTTATTGAGCAAGGCCTCACGCCTGCCGAGGCGCTGGACAAAGTCCTGACCCGCAACGGCTACAGCCAATATCGCCAGATCACCGCCATTGACCACCTCGGTCGCACCGCGCACTTCAGCGGCGCGCAAACCCTCGGCAACCACAACGCGGTCTGCGGCGAGCAATGCGTCGCAGCCGGCAACATGTTGGCGGATCGTTCTGTTGTAGAGGCGATGGTCCGGGCATTCGAACAGGGCGAAGGTCAACTGGCCGATCGCTTGCTGGCGGCAATGCAAGCCGCCATCGTGGCGGGCGGCGAAGCCGGGCCGGTGCATTCGGCGGCGATGGTGGTGGTCGGCGAACTGACCTGGCCAATCATCAACCTGCGCGTCGATTGGGCCGATGAAGACCCAATCGGCCAATTGGAACATTTGTGGGACGCCTATCGCCCACAAGTTCAGGACTACATCGACCGCGCCCTCGCCCCGGACAAATCCCCTGGTTACGGCGTCGCCGGAGACGACCGATGAGCCACAGTCGCGATTTGCTGAAAACGCTGGTGGCGTTCGACACCACCAGCCGCGAATCCAACCTGCACCTCATCGAGTTTGTCCGGGACTACCTCGCCAGCTTCGATGTGCCGTGCGAACTGGTCTACAACGAGCCACGCAGCAAGGCTAATCTGTTCGCGACCATTGGCCCGGCGGATCGACCGGGCATCGTGCTGTCGGGGCACACCGACGTGGTGCC
Source organism: Pseudomonas sp. TH15 (assembly GCF_016651105.1). GTDB lineage: Bacteria > Pseudomonadota > Gammaproteobacteria > Pseudomonadales > Pseudomonadaceae > Aquipseudomonas. The sequence continues at coordinate 3,747,166 of NZ_JAEKEL010000001.1, read as the reverse complement.
CGTCGATGGCCAACCGTGGACCGTACCGCCATTCGAACTCACCGAGCGCGACGGCAAGCTATACGGGCGCGGCGCAGCGGATATGAAAGGCTACATCGCTTGCGTACTCGCCCTGGTGCCATCGTTGGTGCAGGCCTCGCTGCGGCAGCCGGTGCACATCGCGCTGTCGTACGATGAAGAAATCGGCTGCCTCGGCGTCCGCTCATTGCTCAAAGTGCTGGAGCAGCGCCCGGTCAAACCGATGCTCTGCATCATTGGCGAGCCGACCGAGCTCAAACCGGTGCTCGGCCATAAAGGCAAACTGGCGATGCGCTGCGACATTCATGGTGAAGCCTGCCATTCGGCGTATGCGCCGCTCGGGGTTAATGCCATCGAATACGCCGCCGAACTGATCGGTGAGCTCGGGCGCATCGGCCAACGACTCAAAGCCCCCGAGCTTCACGACGCACGCTTCGATCCGCCGTTCAGCACGGTGCAAACCGGAGTGATTTCTGGCGGCAAAGCCTTGAACATCGTTCCCGCCGATTGCCGTTTCGACTTTGAAGTCCGCGCCCTGCCCTCATACGACCCAAGCGATGTCGCGCAGGAGCTGAAAGCCTACGCCGAGCAACACGTCTTGCCGCGTATGCGTGCCGTGAGTGATCAGAGTGAAATCCGCTTCAGCGAGTTGTCGGCGTACCCCGGTTTGGCCACCGATGCGCACAGCGAAGCCGCTGAGTTGATCGCTGCGTTTTCGGGCTCTCGGGAGTTCGGCACAGTGGCGTTCGGCACCGAGGGTGGCCTGTTTGACGCGGCAGGGATTCCAACAGTAGTTTGCGGTCCAGGCAGCATGGATCAAGGCCACAAACCGGACGAGTTTGTCAGCCTCGATCAGTTGCACGCTTGCGATGAGATGCTTCAGCGCATGCTGGCATTTATCCGCGGTTGAAACCCGGCTCGACTGCGCTCACGCGTACAGTCGGGCCAGTTCTTCCTGGCAATAATCGACGAACAACTGCACCGGTTTGGTCAGCTGCGACCTTTTCAACCATGCCGCCGATAACCCGGAACCGGTCACGGTTTGCGCCAGCGGTACGCACACCACTTTTTGCCCGTCATAGGTGTAGGGCGAAAACGGCTTGGTCACCAGGATCGAAAAGCCAAAACCGCGCCCGACCATCCCGCGCACCATCTCGATTGAAGGCGAGCTGAACACGATGTGCGGCGTCAGCCCGCGCTCTTCGAAGATACTGACGAAGTAGGTCCGGCTCGGCACCACGTCGAGCAAAATCATTGGCTCCAGCACCAGGTCGTCCAGCGACACTTTTGCCTGTTGCGCAAAACGGTGATCGGCCGGCAGCAACGCGTAAGGCTGCTGCGGCGGCATCAGCGCAACGGTCTCAATCGTGCTGTCCAGATCGTGTTCAAACAGCATCGCCACATCGATGCTGCCGGCAGTCAGTGCATGCACCAACTCCTGCTGCTCGCCGTCGCGAATACGGATTTCCACGCCGGGCCAGCGTTCTTTGAAACCGGCGATCAGGCGCGGCAGGTACAGCGGCGCCACCGTTTCGAAACAGCCGATATCGATCTGCCCGGCCACCACGTCGTTGTCCGCCAACGCGTTCTGCTCAAACTCGTGCGCGACCCGCAGCAACTCCAGCGCCTTGCGGTAAAACCGCGACCCGCTGGGCGTCAGCGAAACACCCTGGGCGTGATGCCGGATAAACAGCTGCACGCCGAAGCTTTCTTCCAGGTGTTTGATCGCCGTGGACACCGACGGCTGGGCGATATAGAGCTTGCGCGAGGCCTCGGCGACGCTGCCGCACTCGGCGGTGGTGACGAAATAGTTAAGCTGACGCAGGTTGTAGGCAGCCATGCGGACCTCCAGAAAAATTAAAAGATCGCAGCCTTCGGCAGCTCCTACAGTGAGCACCCTGTGTAACTCCTGACAGGAGAGAGGCCTGAACATACCGGAGCTGCGTGCCACCCGGAGCATATTTTTTTTAAGGTCTGTAGCAACAAACTTACTAATTTATCTATCCCGAGCCTTTGCACATGATCACTTCAACAAGAAATGCGCCGTCCGTGCCGGCGCTCACCGAAGTACGTCCACGTACTCATATTGCCTTGGAGTTCGTCATGGTCACCTCCGCAACAACCTCCGCCCCGCTGATCGAGAAGCACACGATTGGCTACGTCCCACCGCAAGATCGCCATGGAAAGGTCCGGGACTTGTTCACCCTCTGGTTCGGCGGCAATATCGCGCCGCTGCCCATCGTCACCGGCGCCCTCGGCGTGCAACTGTTTCACCTGAACCTGGTGTGGGGCATCGTCGCCATTCTGGTCGGGCATCTGGTCGGCGGCGTGCTGATGGCGCTGCACTCGGCGCAAGGCCCGCAAATGGGCATTCCGCAGATGATCCAGAGCCGCGCCCAGTTCGGCTCCCTCGGCGCACTGCTGGTGGTGCTGATCGCCGGCATCATGTACATCGGCTTCTTCGCCTCCAACATCGTCCTCGCCGGCAAGTCCCTGCACGGCGTGGTCGACAGCGTGCCGGTGCCGGTGGGTATCGTCATCGGCGCCCTCGGCTCGGGCATCATCGGCATCATCGGCTACCGCTTCATCCACGTGCTCAACCGCATCGGCACCTGGGTGCTCGGCGCCGGCATCGTGCTCGGCTTCGGCTACATCTTCACCCACGTGCAGACTGCCGACTTCCTCACCCGCGGCAGCTTCAACATCTCAGGCTGGCTGGCCACCGTGTCCCTGGCCGCACTTTGGCAGATCGCCTTCGCACCGTACGTCTCCGACTACTCGCGCTACCTGCCGGCCAATGTGCCCGTGGCCTCGACCTTCTGGACCACGTATCTGGGCACCGTGCTCGGCTCCAGCCTGTCGTTCATCTTCGGCGCCGTCGCGGTCCTCGCCACGCCCGTCGGCATGGACACCATGGACGCGGTCAAACTCGCCACCGGCTCCATCGGCCCGTTGATGCTGTTGCTGTTCCTGCTCAGCGTCATCAGCCACAACGCCCTCAACCTCTACGGTGCCGTGCTGTCACTGATCACCCTGGTGCAGACCTTCGCCTACCGCTGGATCCCTACGGCAAAAAGCCGCGCCGTGATCTCGATCATCGTCCTGGGCGCTTGCTGCTTCGCCGCCGTCGGCGCCTCCGCCAACTTCATCGGCCACTTCGTCGACATGGTGCTGGTGCTACTCGTGGTGCTGGTGCCATGGACCGCGATCAACCTGATCGACTTCTATGCGATTCATAAAGGTCAGTACGACATCGATTCGATCTTCCACGTCGATGGCGGGATTTATGGCCGCTACAACCCGCAGGCGCTGCTGGCCTATGCGATCGGGATCGTGGTGCAAATTCCGTTCATGAACACGCCGCTGTACGTCGGGCCGATCTCGGCGCACATCGATGGCGCGGATTTGTCCTGGGTGGTCGGGTTGCTGATTACGACGCCGTTGTACTGGTGGCTGGCGAGTCGGGACACCTCCTACCGTCGGCGGATGATGGGCGGGAAGCTGGCGAGCGGCCTGTGATTTGATTCGATGAAAAAGAAGGCCCGCCACGCGCGGGTCTTCTTCGTTTCGGTGTGGTATTTCTTCACGTCCGACGACTAGAGGGAAGGCGAATCCAATGCTGCGAATACTCGGTAAGGCTTCATCGATCAACGTGCGCAAAGTGCTGTGGACCTGCGCTGAACTGCAGATTCCCTTTGAGCGTGAAGACTGGGGCTCGGGGTTCCGGTCGACGCAGACTGCGGAGTTTCTCGCGCTGAATCCATGCGCCATGGTGCCGGTGATCCAGGACGGGGATTTCACGCTGTGGGAGTCCAACACGATCATCCGTTATCTGGCGGCGCGCTATGACGGCGCGCAACTGTATCCGGTTGAGCCAATGGCCCGGGCGCGGGTAGACCAATGGATTGACTGGCAGGCGTCGGAGCTGAATCGCTCGTGGTCATATCCGCTGATGTCGCTGGTGCGCCAGTCGCCGGATTATCAGGACAGCGCTGCGTTGGCCAACGGTATCGAGCAATGGTCGCAGAACATGGCGATCCTCGATCGGCAGCTGGCCTCGACCGGTGCTTACGTCAGTGGCAACGAGTTCTCACTGGCGGACATCCCGATCGGGTTGTCGGTAAACCGCTGGTTCGAAACGCCGCTTGAACATCCGCACTTGCCGGCCGTCACTGCCTACTACGATCGCTTGAACCAACGCGAAGGCTATCGACTGTACGGCCGAAACGGCACGCCATGAAGCAAAAACCTCTGATCCCGAAACCGGGATCAGAGGTTCTCGTCAGCCTGAAGGAATAATCAGGCCGGAACGCCCAGAATGATGTGCGAAGCCTTGATCACAGCGGTCGCGCTGACGCCTTTGGCGAGGCCCAGTTCAGCAACGGCATCGCGAGTTACGATCGAGTAAACCTTGGAACCGCCGGCCAGTTCGATCACCACTTCAGCGTTAACCGCGCCATCAGTCACGCTCAGCACTTTGCCTTCCAGGCAGTTGCGCGCCGAGAGACGAATGTCGCTGGATTCGGTCATCAACATTACCCATGGCGCCTTGACCAGTGCGACAGCCTCTTTGCCGACGGCAATGCCGAGGTTCTTGATGCTTTCCATGGTCACGACGGCAACCAATTGCTCACCGCCCGAAAGGGTCAATACCACTTCGGCGTTGACGGCGCCGGCCTGAACATTGCTGACTTTGCCTTTGAATACGTTGCGTGCACTGACTTTCATGACGGGCGCCCTTTTTTGACTTTAGAGTTAGGAAACGGCGTGCATCATCGAAGTTGACGCTATATAAAAACAACTACAGCGCTGCGCTCTGTTGTCACGCCTGCACGTAAACCCATGCATCGACCCCAGACTTTAGCAGCACGCTGACGCGTTTGTAGTCCGCCACTTCGTATTCATCCGCAGCAGCCAGTTCCTCTGCAGTAATCCGGAAAACCGTGCCGACAATCTCATCGGCCGCATTGCCGCTTTCCTGCACGATCGGGTGATGGGTTTTGCCGCTGGTGGCGAGCACGGCAGGATCGGTAATCTCGACCATTTGCTGTTTATAGCCCGGCAGACTGTCCGCGCGACCCTCCAACTCTCGGCCAAAGTTGGACAGTTGCACGGCGCGATCCTGCAAAGTGCCGTAGGAAAACAGCAGCACGGTTTGGGGTGTCGGGTGGGTCATGAGGTTTCCTTAAATGAGCAAGTCTTCGTAAAACGCGCCGAACGGCCGTTGCGGGTGAGCAATCTGGATTTCCAGTATCCATACACCGGCATTCGGGGCCTGATCGAAGTCGCCCCAAATCACCGGCACGATAGATCGCATGGGGGAAGTCACTGACCCGGTGGCCCTTGATTTCCAGGTTCAGCTTCCAGCCCATTGCGCTCGCCTGCTCGTCGGCATAGCGGTACAGTTCGACACCGGAAACACCTTCGCGCCAGAAAGCTTCGACACGGTCGAACAGTTCCTTGGCAGCTGCCGCACAGGCAATCATCTCCGGGTCGGAGCCTGTGGTGTAGGTCGCGCCCGCATCGCCTTCGTGCCCATGCCAGACCACGCCCATGTCGATAAAGAAAATGTCCTCTTCACCCAACACCGGATCACCCTCAGAGCGCTGTTTGAAGGTCTTCAGCGTGTTGGCGCCGAAACGAATCAACAGCGGATGCCAGATCCGGTCCATGCCCAGTTCAGCGAGGATTTCCTTGCCGCGGGCGATCGCTTCGGACTCAAGCATGCCGGGTTTGATCACTTTGGCAATGGCGTCGACGGCTTGCCAGGTCAGTTGCTGGGCACGGCTCATCGTTTCCAGTACAAAACGATCGCCGACCGCTTCCTTGCCGCTCAAGGCGGTTTTTTCGCTCAGGGCTGTGGTCATTTACGGGTTCCTCATGGCTGCGCTGTATAGTTTTTTATATTGCGAAACGCCGATAAAGATACAGCCATGACACAAAGTGTCAATTACTCTTCTTCACGTACTACGCCCCGCTCTTCCAGCAACCGCACAAACATGGTCAGGCTTTGCGACACCGTGCCCCGGCGCCACACCAGCCAGGTGCGCAAATAACGGAAGGATTCCGACAGCGGCCAGATGCTCACCGTGGTACAGCCGGGCATGCTTTCGAGCATGCTGCGGGGCATCAGCGCCAGACCGGCACCGGCACTGACGCAGGCGAGCATGCCGTGATAGGACTCCATTTCGAAAATCTTGCCAGGCACCGAGGCGTCCTTGCTGAACCAGCTCTCGAAGTGGTGCCGGTACGAGCAGTTGGAGCGGAAGGCATAGATGTTCTCGCCGTTGACGTGCTGCGCACGGTGGATCGGGGCATGGTTGAGCGGTGCGATGACCACCATTTCTTCCTCGAACGCCGGCACGCCTTCCAGTGCCGGGTGCAGCACCGGACCGTCGACGAACGCGGCGGCCAATCGACCAGAGAGCACGCCGTCGATCATGGTGCCGGAAGGACCGGTGGACAGGGCCAGCTCGACCTTGGCGTGCTTCTGGTTGTAGGCGGCCAACAGCTCGGGAATCCGCACCGCCGCCGTGCTCTCCAGCGAACCTAGTGGGAAAGACCCTTGCGGCTCTTCACCCGCCACGGTGGCCCGGGCCTCCTGAACCAGGTCGAGAATACGCCGGGCGTAATCGAGAAAACTCCAACCGGCCGGCGACAGGCGCAAGCGGCTTTTCTCGCGGATAAACAGGTCCACCCCCAGATCCAGCTCCAGTTGCTTGATACGCGTTGTCAGGTTCGAGGGTACCCGGTGGATGTGCTGAGCGGCCGCACTGATGCTGCCGTGTTCGGCAACCGCTTTGAAAATCTCGAGCTGGACCAGATCCAAGTTATTCTCCAAACGTGAACGATACACTCAGTATTATTCAGTTTCCAGAAAACAACCACCCCCGTAATCTGAGCGCATACCCACCCAGCAGGACGGTGCCATGACCCAGGTTTCCAGTCTCACCCATGCCATTTCGATCAACCCCGCCAATGGCGAGCAGATCGGCCACTACCCTTTCGAATCCGCCGAGGCACTGGACGCCGCCCTCGCCCGTGCCGCCGCCGGTTTCTCGGTATGGCGCCGGACACCAGTAGAACAGCGCGCACAATCGCTGATCGCCCTGGCCCAGGCACTGCGCGACGATGCGCCAAAACTGGCGCGTATGATCACTCTGGAAATGGGTAAGCCCACCACCCAGGCCCGCGGTGAAATCGAAAAGTGTGCGCAACTGTGCGAGTGGTACGCCGAACACGGCCCCGCCATGTTGACCGCCGAGTCGACGCTGGTTGAAGGTGGCAAGGCGCGCATTGAATACCGCCCGCTGGGCCCGATTCTCGCCGTGATGCCGTGGAACTTCCCGATCTGGCAGGTGCTGCGTGGCGCCGTTCCAGCGCTGATCGCCGGCAACACCTACGTCCTCAAGCACGCGCCCAACGTCATGGGCAGCGCCTATCTGCTGCGCGATGCGATCCAGCGCGCCGGGTTTGCCGAAGGCGTGTTTGAAGTTATCAACGTCACGCCGGACGGCGTTTCAAAAGCAATTACCGACCCACGCATCGCCGCCGTGACCCTCACCGGCAGCGTGCGCGCCGGTATCGCCATCGGTGCTCAGGCCGGTGCCGCGCTGAAAAAATGCGTGCTGGAATTGGGCGGTTCCGATCCGTTTATCGTGCTTAACGATGCGGATCTCGACGAAGCCGTGCAGGCCGCCGTCATCGGTCGCTACCAGAACTCCGGGCAGGTCTGCGCCGCCGCCAAGCGCTTGATCATCGAAGAAGGCGTGGTCGAGGAGTTCACCCGCAAATTCGTCGAAGCCACACGCAAATTGAAGGTTGGCGACCCGCTGGCCGCCGACACCTACATCGGCCCGATGGCGCGTTTCGATCTGCGCGATGAATTGGATCAGCAGGTGCGCGACACCCTTGAGGAAGGTGCGACCCTGCTGCTCGGCGGCGGCAAATCCGCAGGTGCCGGCAACTATTACGAGCCGACCGTGCTGGCCAACGTCACCGATCGCATGACCTCGTTCAAACAGGAACTGTTCGGCCCGGTCGCCTCGATCATCACCGCCCGCGATTGCGCCCATGCCGTGGCCCTGGCCAACGACAGCGAGTTTGGTCTGACCGCCACGATTTACACCGCCAACGTTCAACTGGCCCAACAACTGACCAGCGAACTGGAAACCGGCGGTGTGTTCATCAATGGCTACTCCGCCAGCGACCCACGCGTGACCTTCGGTGGCGTGAAGAAAAGCGGTTTCGGCCGCGAACTGTCGCACTTCGGCGTACGCGAGTTCTGCAATGCGCAAACCGTGTGGCTGGATCGCAAGTAATCCGCAAACCCACAAGGTCTTGCGCAACGGACTCAGATTTCACTCACAACACAAAACTGTAGGAGCTGAGCTTGCTCGCGAAGAGGCCGTGTCAGTCGACATCGTTGTTGAATAACACACCGCTTTCGCGAGCAAGCCCGCTCCCACAGTTGTTCGGTGGTGGGCCGGGTATTTGTGTGCGGCCACAATCCCTGTAGGAGCTGAGCTTGCTCGCGAAGGGGCCGTGTCAGCCGACATCATTGTTGAATGACACTCCGCTTTCGCGAGCAAGCCCGCTCCCACAGGTTTTTGCTGTTGGCTCAGAATTTCACTCATAACGCCAAAACCGTAGGAGCAAAGCTTGCTCGCGAAGGGGCCGGTCAGTTAATGCCGTTGTCGACTGATAGACCGCTTTCGCGAGCAAACGCAATCAGCATGGGCCTGCAGGTATTTCAATCAGGTGATGTCGCGGCGTCGGGCCTTCAGCGCCGAGAACCCGCGACCACAAAGCCAAAACCCAAACCCAAACCCAATCGATATTGATTCCAAGAAAAGCCAACCTGTAGTCGTCAGCCAAGTTGCCCAATAGCCTCAGCCTTCTATAGTGATCAAGTCCCCCTGCCCTTGCGGCCTGCTGTCGAGCGTTGTCTATGGTCAACACCGAGCACCTGATCATCTGCGAGCACTGCGACTGCGTGTATGAAAAAGTCACGCTCGCCAAACATCAGAAAACCCTGTGCACCCGCTGCGGCGGCGTGCTCCAGCGCTATAACGGCCTGACGGTAGAGCAGCGCCTGGCCTTGACCTTCACTGCATTGGTGCTGTGGGTTTTTGCCAATTTCTATCCGGTCATGAGCATCAACCTAAAAGGCCTGAAAAACAGCGCCACGCTTTGGGACTCGGTGCTGGCCCTGAGTCTGGGGCCGATCACGTTCATCGCCATGGTGGCGGCGATCGCCATGATCATCGCGCCGATCTTCCAGTTATTGCTGCTGATCTGGGTATTGAGCTTCGCCCTTGCACGCCAGCGCGCGCCGGGCTTCAGGTTCTGCATGCGCTGGCTGGAAGCGCTCAGGCCCTGGAGCATGCTGGAAGTCTGCCTGCTGGGTGCGATGGTCGCGGTCATCAAGCTCGCCGGGTTGCTGGATGTACTGCCCGGTATCGGCCTGTTCGCCCTGGCCGTTCTCAGCCTGATGATGATCCGCATCGCCGGGCGCGATATCCGTGAACTGTGGGACATTTTATGACAACGCCTCCGGTCGCCAGCGAACTCGGCCTGTGCCTGTGTCACAGCTGTGGCCTGGCCTGCGACATGACCAACGACCCTCACGAATGTGAGCGCTGCGGTGCGCCGCTGCATCGGCGCAAGACGAATTCCCTTGCCCGGACCTGGGCCTATATGTTCACGGCCCTGGCGTTTTACGTCCCGGCCAATCTGTTGCCGGTGATGAACACCCAAATGGTCGGCAACGGCGCCGACAGCACCATCATCAGCGGCGTGCTGGAGTTTTGGGAATCCGGTGCCTGGGACATTGCCTTGATCATTTTTATCGCCAGTATCGCGGTGCCTGGCATCAAGTTCGTCGCCCTGACGTTGCTGCTGGTGACTGTTCGGCGTGACAGCCAATGGGCGCGCAAGGAGCGGTCGAAGCTGTACCGTTTCGTCGAGGTTATCGGTTATTGGTCAATGCTCGATGTGATCGTGGTGGCGCTGGTGGCCTCCCTGGTCAAGTTTCAAGCCCTGGCCGATATCGAACCGCGTCCGGGCATTCTGTTTTTTGGCCTGGTGGTAGTGTTCACCATGCTCTCGGCGATGAGCTTCGATCCGCGGCTGATCTGGGACAAGGACGTCGACACCTCGCTCAGCGACGAAGAACCTCAAGCAACACCTGCAACGGATGGCGCAGTGCCTGATCCGACTGGCGCTTGACCTGGCTGCGGCAGGAATAACCGGTGGCCAGTGCTTCGCCCTTCTCCGCCGGCGCCTCGACCTGACGCGCCCACGACTGCTCGTAGATCACCGCCGACGTTTCGCGGTTGCGCGCCTCATGCCCGTAAGTGCCGGACATGCCACAGCAGCCGGTGGCCTGGGTCGCCAGTTGCAAACCGACACGGTCGAACACCTGCTCCCATTGGCGAGTGGCGGCCGGGGCGTTGGTTTTCTCGGTGCAGTGCGCGAGCAGTCGGAACGACGCGGTTTTGGCCTGAAGTGTCTGCTCCGGCATGACGTTGAGTAACCACTCCTGCACCAGCGCGACTTCCGGGCATTGCTGTATGCCCGGCACTTTCAGGTATTCCTGGCGATACACCAGGGTCATCGCCGGATCGAGCCCGAGCAAAGGCACGCCAATGTCCGCCAATTCACGTAACTGCCGGGCATTGCGCAGGGCCGCGCGGTTGAATGCCGAGAGAAAGCCCTGCACATGCAACGGCTTGCCGTTGGCGCTGAACGGCGCCAGATAGACCTGATAACCGAGACGCGCAATCAGCTCGACCAGATCCGCCAGCAACGGAGCTTCGAAGTAGCGGGTAAACGCGTCCTGCACCAGCACTACGCTGCGTTCGCGTTGCGCCGGGGTCAGCGTCGACAAGGTCGCCACCGTCGCCGGCCGCACCTGCCAACGACGCATCGCCGCATGGAAATCGAAACGGCTGAGCAAGGGCACATCGACCATGCCACCAACGCGCTCCAGAACGCCGCGAATCAGCGCCGCGCCCATCAAACCGTTATACAGCGCCGGAATACGCGCCATGTACGGAATGCTGTATTCCAGCGAGGCAATCAGATAATCCCGCGCCGGGCGCAGATAACGACCGTGATACAGCTCGAGAAAGCGCGAACGAAACTCCGGCACGTTGACCTTCACCGGGCACTGGCCCGCGCAGGATTTGCACGCCAGACACCCGGCCATGGCGTCATACACTTCATGGGAGAAGTCTTCGGTTTGCGTGCGGGTGTTGCGCCAGCGCTGCCACAACGTACTGAAAAACGCAGGCTTGCGAATCGCCTCCGACAGCACGTCGACACCCGCCTCGCCCTGCAACCGCAGCCACTCACGGATCAACGAGGCGCGGCCCTTGGGCGACTGTGCGCGTTCACGCGTGGCTTTCCACGACGGGCACATCGCGTCATCGGGATCAAAGTTGTAGCAGGCGCCATTGCCGTTGCAATGCATGGCGGCGCCGTAGTCCTGCCAGACTTTTTCGTCGATCTGCCGATCCAGCTCACCACGCAGGGTCACTTCATCGATTTTCAGCAGCTTCGCATCGGTGTTGGCCGGGGTAGCGATCTTGCCCGGATTGAACTGATTGAACGGGTCAAACGCGGCCTTCAGCGCTTGCAGCGCCGGGTAAAGATCACCGAAAAATGCCGGCGCGTACTCCGAACGCAGACCTTTACCGTGCTCGCCCCAGAGCAGGCCGCCATAGCGCTGGGTCAACGCGGCAACGCCGTCGGACACCGGGCGCACCAGCGCCGCCTGCTGCGGGTCTTTCATGTCGAGAATCGGCCGCACGTGCAGTACGCCGGCATCGACGTGGCCGAACATGCCGTACTGCAAGCCGTGGCTGTCGAGCAAATCGCGCAGCTCGGCGATGTATTCCGCGAGGTGTTGCGGCGGTACAGCGGTGTCTTCGACAAACGGTTGCGGCCGCGCTTCACCGGCGACGTTGCCGAGCAGGCCGACCGCGCGTTTACGCATACCGTAAACCTTGCTCACCGCCGCTTGCCCGACTGCCAGCGTGTGGCCCAATCGCTCGACGGTTCGATCGCTGCTCAAGTGCTTGATGAACGACTCGACCCGACGCTGCAGGTCTTCTGGATCATCGCCGCAAAATTCGACGAGGTTGATGCCCAGGGTCGGCCGCTCGGCACTTTGCGGAAAATACTCCGCGACGCCGTGCCAGACGATGTCCTGCATCGCCAGCAACAACACTTTCGAGTCGACGGTTTCGATCGACAGCGGCTTGAGCGCCATCAGCGCCCGCGCATCGCGCAATGCGTCCATGAACCCGGCGTAGCGGATGTTCACCAGCATCGTGTGTTTGGGGATCGGCAGCACATTGAGCCGCGCCTCGACGACAAAACCCAGCGAACCTTCCGCACCGCAGAGCACGCTGTTGAGGTTGAAGCGCCGGTCGGCCTCGCGCAGATGCGCGAGGTCGTAACCGGTCAGGCAGCGGTTCAGATCAGGAAAGCGTTGCTTGATCAGTTCGCCCTGCTCATCAATGATCTGTCGCGCGCAACGGTAGACTTCGCCGACCCGATCTTCACGGGCACACAGTGCGCTCAGTTCGCTTTCCTCAAGCGGCAGACCGTGCAGACGCTCGCCGCCACGCAGGATCATGTCGAGTTCAAGCACATGGTCGCGGGTCTTGCCATAGGTGCAACTGCCCTGGCCGCTGGCGTCGGTATTGATCATGCCGCCGACGGTTGCGCGGTTTGAGGTCGACAGTTCCGGAGCGAAAAACAGCCCGGCGGACTTCAGCGCCGCATTGAGCTGATCCTTGACCACCCCGGCCTGCACGCGCACCCAGCGCTGCTCGACGTTGATCTCCAGAATGCGGTTCATGTGCCGCGACAGGTCGACAACGATGCCGTCGGTCAACGATTGGCCATTGGTGCCCGTGCCGCCGCCGCGCGGGGTGATCACGACCTGTTGGTACGCAGGCTCAGCGATCAGCCGTGCCACCCGCGCGACGTCGTCGGCATCCATGGGAAACACCGCCGCTTGCGGCAGGCGTTGATAGATCGAGTTATCGGTTGCGAGCACCACGCGACTGGCGTAATCGGCGCTGATTTCACCGCGAAAGCCGCTGGCCTTCAGGGCTTTGAGGAACTGCTGATAATCGGTGGTCAGTGCGGTGGCGGGCGACAGCTGGGCAATCATCGGTCGGGGAATCTCAGGTCAAAATCAGGCGATGTGGCGGTGAACAGTTGTACGCAACGAATGATTGCGTCAGGCTCCGCCATCTAATGCTGCCCATGTTCATTGCTGGCGAACATTGGGACAACCGTAAATTCGACCCGCTATTGATGACTTTTCCGAATGAATCCGCGCACGCTCACCCCTTCCATGTCGTTATTACTGGCCTTCGAGGCGGCCGCGCGCCACGAAAGCTATACCCGCGCCGCCCACGAACTGTCGCTGACACAAAGCGCCGTCAGCCGTCAGGTGCAGATTCTCGAGAAGATGCTCGGCATGCGCCTGTTCAGTCGTGAAGGTCGGCAAGTGGTGCTCACCGACGTCGGGCGCATGTATCAACGCGAACTGGCCGAGGCGCTTGGGCAGATCCGTAGCGCGACCCTGCAAGCCATGGCGTTTGGTTCAGGCATACACAGCTTGCGCCTGGCGACGCTGCCGACCTTTGGTTCGAAATGGTTGTTGCCGCGACTGAAGGATTTCTACACCGCGCACCCCGGCATGACCGTGCACCTGCACTCGCGCATCGAGGCGATTGACTTCGATACCAGCGAAATCGACGCCGCGATCTGCGTCGGCGGCGGCGAATGGCCGGGGCTGAGTGCTCTGCCGCTGCACACGGAAGAGCTGGTGGTGATCGCCAGTGCGCAACTGTCTGCCGCTGAGCGCAATGACGCCGAACAGCACATCGCCGGACAATTGCTGCTCAACGTCAGCAGCAATGCTCAGGCGTGGGCGGAATGGTTCAGCCATCACGCGCTGCCGCATCGCAGCATGCGCATCGGGCCGAGCTTTGAAATGACCGCGCATTTGATACAGGCGGTACGGGCCAACATTGGTGTGGGGCTGGTGCCACGGATTCTGGTGGAAGATGAGTTGCTCAACGGCGAACTCCTGCAACTGGGGGAACCGATCACCAGTCGGCGCAGCTATTACCTGGTCTATCCGCCGCGCAACGAAACGCTGCCGTCGCTGAAGGCGTTTCGGGATTGGCTGATAGAGACGTTGTGAAAATCTTCTGCGGTCTCCGAGTCACCTTCGCGAGCACGCTCGGCTCCCTCAATGGCTCTGCGCGACTCGCAAAACCATTGCAGGAGACAAGCTTGCCGCGGCAGAACAATGACAACCCGCTGCCGCGCACGCAAAGGGTTGGCACCCAAGATCAGACTGATTACGCAACCACAGGAATCATCGGATCCGCCGCCGCGAGCGCACTCACGCGATCAGCCGCTGGCGGATAAATCCACTGGGTGTTGATCTGAGTCTTCAGGGTTTTGCCTTCCTGCCTGACCAGTTTCACCTGACGATCCCAACCCTCGGTGTACACCGCACCCCAGGCACCGAGATCCAGACAGGTCACGTATTTCGGCTGGCTGTACGGCGTCGGATCGACGCCGAGCAGCTGCGCCGCGACGTTATTGCCCGCATAACGACCCAGCGAGATCGCGTGCTGGCAGGTCATCAGTGCGTAGTTGCCGAGGCTGTCGGTGGCAGCGTACGCCACGTCGCCCGTGGCGAAGATGTCGTCCTGGCCGATGACTTTGAGGTGCGCATCGACGTGCAGGCGACCTTGTTTATCGCGCTCGCCCGGAATCTGCTCAGTGAGCGAGCTGGCGCGCACGCCAGTGGTCCAGATCACGGTGTTCGCTTCGATACGCTGACCGTCCGACAGTGTCACGCCACCGGCATCGACCGACTGCACAGAAACGCCCAGGCGCCATTCAACACCCAGCTCTTCGCTGGCCTCGACGATGGACTTGCTGATCTCTTCGCCCATCGAAGCGCCGATCTTCAGTCCGCGATCAATGACGATCACCTTGAAATCAGCGCCCTCAGCGAAAATCTCGCGCAGACGTCCGGGCAGTTCGGTCGCCGTTTCGATCCCGGTAAATCCGCCACCGGCTACAACCACGGTATTGCGCGCCTGGCTGTGCGGCAGGTCTTTCAGGGATTTCAAATGAGCCTCCAGACGGATGGCCGCTTCTATGCGATCAACATCGAAGGCGTGCTGAGCAACGCCTGGAGTGCCCGACTGGGCCAGACCGCTGCCGCTGGCCAGAACGAGTTTGTCGTAGTGGAACACTTGATGGATGCCGGCGGCATCGCTGTAGCCGACGGTTTTCGCCGCCACGTCAATGGTCTCGGCGGCGCCTTTGATGAAGTGAACGCCGACCACTTCGAACAGTTCGTGGAGCGGCGCTGCCAGTTGATGAGCATTCGGCTCATAGAAGCGCGGACGCACGCGCAACTCTGCCTGCGGCGCCAGAACGCTGATCTCAACGTCTGCACGGCCCTGAAGATCAACCAGCCGTGCCGCACTCAACGCCGACCACATACCGCCAAAACCTGCACCGATAACCAGAATTTGCTGCTTCATTGTGACGCTCCAGAAAAAACCAAACCGTTGAAAGAGTTGCCGAGAATTTTTCCGAACGGCAGTCGCTGCCACTCCGATAGCTCCGACTCTATTGGTCGGACTTACAGCTAACAAGTCAGATAATTCGATGGGTTTAATCTATTTAATCGATACCGATAGAAAGCGGAGCGCTAACAAAGATCAACGTTTCACTGGATTAAGGCGTTAAAACAGACACATCCCACGTAATCGGCAGATTGCCTGGTCGTATTCTGGCTGGTAGTATTTACGACAAATTCAGTCGGAATTAGATATGTCTCTTTACAGTGCTGGGGTCGAATACGGCATTCATTGCCTGGCCTTTCTGGTAGGCAGCGGCGGTGACAGCCGCGAGGCCAGCGTGCGCGATCTTGCGGAGTTGCAAGGTGTTCCCGTGGAATATCTGGCGAAGATTTTCACCAAACTGGCCAAGGGCAAACTGGTGGTGGCCAGTGAGGGCGTACGCGGCGGCTTTAGCCTGGCGCGGCCAGCCGATGAAATCACCCTGCTCGACATCGTCAACGCCATCGACGGGCGCAAGAACATTTTCGAATGCCGCGACATCCGCGGGCGTTGCGCCCTGTTTGAGGGCAATCCGCCGGAGTGGGCAATAGAAGGCACCTGCTCGATTCACGGCGCGATGATGACGGCGCAAAAGCGCATGGAAGAAGCCCTTGCCCAACAGACCATCCTCGACATTGCGAGAAAGGTCGGGCGCAAGGCACCCGCGGAATTCGGCCAGCAAGTGGAAAACTGGATTCAGGATCGGCGAGAGAAAAAAGGCAACGTTGGCAGCATCCCCCTGACCGATATTTCTGACTGAGCGCCGCCCGCGGGCATAAAAAAGCAGAAACCGTTGCCGCGGTTTCTGCTTTTTTGTACCTGAAAACAGCCTTACAGGCAGTCGCGCACCGATTTACGCAACGAGCCGGACTTGGCCCAGGGCGGCCCCTGATACAACGACACCCGGCTGCCATCCTTGTATTTGACGACATCGAGGATTTCGTCGGCAGTAATGACGCTCGGCGCGGTGATGCGATAACCGTTGGAGATTGACGTTTGCGTAGTCTTGGCAACGTCTTGCTGCCACAACGGTAATACACAGGCGGCATAGTCTTTGGGTGCCTTGCCGCTGGTCTTGCTGACATTCGGCTCACCCGGCACCAGTGACGCTGGCAACGAGCACCCTGCCAACATAACCAACGCCAAACTACCGATCCACATCCGCATGGTGTTTCCCTGCTCTGAAAAAAAGCGAATGTAACGTGTAACAGGGTGCACATCCATCGTGGCGCTGCGCCTTTGTGCATGTTTGGACAATTTTTCACAACCGCTCGGCCCAATCACCGACAAGCCTTGCCCCGCAGGCACAAAATACGACTACTCTTTTCTACCGAGAACGTTCTGGAGGTGATCATGCGGCTCAATGAATACGAACACGAACTTCAGCGCGACCTGCAAAGCGTCGCATCGGATTTACGCTGGTCGGCTGTCGACCTCAAACGTATCGCTGAGCAGTTGCGCAAATCCGGCAACGAAGCGGATGCGCAAACTGTATTGAGATCCTGCGAAGTGTTGCAAAGCGATGAAGAGCGCTTGCAGCTCTATGCAAAGGAAGTGAAAGCACGCGCGATCAGTCGCACCAAAGTCCACTGATCGCGAACTGACCCCGCCCGCAAACAAGAAGCCCCGGCAATCCCCGGGGCTCTTTCGTTACCTTCAATCAGCGTGTCGTGTGACTTTGCACGCGTGCCGAGCGTTTTTTGTAGCCGGGAAGTGCTGCGGCATACGCCAGCGCCTCCTCTCTGTTGGCAAACGACGCGAGCCGGTCACCCTGCGTGCAAACACGCCACGGGCCGTTGTTCACACTGAGCACGTCATAGCCGTTCATGTGCATCTTGTTCAGCATCGGAATGCTCATGGGCACCTCCTTTTTGCTAACGGTGGGTTCAGCTTCACGCTTTTACCTTACACCCGGAGCCCCATCAGGTGCCAACGAGGTATTGCCCTGCCCCCCGACGGGCCGAGGCGCAGGCACTTTTCACTCATGCACATGCTCCAAGTCCCGACGGAACCTTTGAATTCGGCCTCGGCTCGAATATTGCAAATTCATTACATTTTTATGACGCGTGGTAACCAGGTAACAGATGAAAGTACGTGCAACCGTCATTTGCGAACAGGATCGCCATGTTCTCCTGGTACGCAAACCCCGCTGCCGCTGGACATTGCCCGGCGGCAAAGTCGAGCCTGGAGAAACCCGCGCCCATGCGGCTGTGCGCGAATTGCAGGAAGAAACCGGGTTGGATGCCGACGATGTGTTGTATTTGATGGAATTGCAAACCGGCAGCACGCGGCATCACGTCTTCGAAGCGTCAGTGCTGAATATTGACGACCTGCGCCCGCAAAACGAGATCATCGATTGCATCTGGCACCCGCTGGACGCGGTGCAGAATTTGAATACCAGCGAGGCGACACTGCGCATCGTCCAGGCGTTTCAACGGCGTCTATAAAAGGTCAGCAAGGAATCAGCCGGCGAAAGCCCTGCGCCCCGCACTGATTTCGGTGCGCAACTCACCGATAAAATTGGAAATGTCACGAATCGTGACGAGATGCTCCGGGGAAACGCCATTCAGCAGCAATTCCACGCGCCCGCTACAGGGCTCGTAGACTTTGATCTGCAGCAGCCCTGGCGACGTCTCAATGCAGTCGCATTTGAACGCTGGAAAGCCGGACTCGACGATGTGGCAAATGTCGGTAATGGCAAGCATGGGCGCACGCCTCGCAGGCGGTGAATCGATCGATCCGTTGAGCATAGATGAGCTATTTGTGTCGTGCTCGACACCAGAATGCCAACTCGCTCACAACTTCCGCGCGCTTACTCAGTGGGCATCGTGATCCCAGACCCAGTTCCAGATACCCGGCAACTCCACTGCCTCCGAACTCTGCTGAACCGTGCGTGCCAGCGCGGCTTTCTCCAGTGCCACGTGATCATCATAAAACGGCTTGTCCGCCAGCCTCACGCCCGTGGTCGCAGCGCTGTCGAGCAGGATTTGCAGGTATTCGCGGGTGTGCCGGGCGGTGTAGCGATTGAGGTCGTGGAAAGTCACCACCACCGGAATCACCCCATCGACCGCAGGCAGTTCGCCTTGGGCGATGCGTTCCCGGACTTCCGAGAGCTGACGCAACATGTTCGCCCGTCGCCGGGGGCTGGCGTTGAAGCCCCAGATCTTGCCGTCGTTGGCGCTCAGGTCGGTCAATAACACGTGCATGCCATGTTGCTGATACGCGGCGAAGGTGCGCTTGTCGTAATTCCAGAACGGCGGACGCACCAGGGTCGGCGGCGCCCCGGTGATCGCGGCGATATCGGCACTGCCCTGGGTCAGTGACTTTTCCAGATCTTCAGGGCTCAACGAGCGATGGTTGGTGTGAAAGTGGGTGGCGGTGTGAAAACCGAGGATTTGCCCCTCGGCATGCTCGCGGTGCATGACCCGGCGACCGATGTCACTGTCGCCGGCCCGTGGCGCGCCGGTCTGCACAAAGAACACCGCTTTGATGTTCGGCTGCACCGGGTTTTGCGCGAGGCTGTCGAGCACCGTGTCGGTCGGGTTCCAGAAGCTTGATGCGCTCGGGCCGTCGTCAAAGGTCAGCAGAAAACGGATCGGCGGCTGCGCTTGCAGGCGCTGTTGCGTCTGGGGCGTCATTTCGATCGGAGCCGCAATGCAGCCCGCCAGCCCGAGAGCAATCACCGCTGCACATACAAGTTTGAATCCGGAGGTCATGTTTTGCCTTGAGCCCGACCACTGTGGTCATGTTGTCGATTGGCAAAACTCCTTCGCCCTTATCCCTCCCTGCGCCCGGATCTGCGAGCCGGGGTTGGATAAGGTACACAGGGTTTGGTTCCGGCGCTCGTTCAGTTAGCCAACGCCTGTTCAAAAGAGCTGTCGATAATCCCCGCCGTGGCCAGCGGTGCCGGCAGCGCTTTGACTTTGAAGAGGAAATCCGCAGTGCTTTGCAGGTCTGCGGCGGCTTGCTGATCGACCGGCCCGACGGTCATGTGCGCCTGGCGCAACCAGTGCCGCGAAACCTGCTGATCGAGATTGGCCTTCTTCGCCCACAGGTCGGCGTACTCGTCGGTATGGCTGTCGACCCAAGCGCGCGCCAACTTCAAACGCCCGAGAAAATCGGCGATGGCTTGACGTTTACTGTCGATTGACGGGGCGGAGGCTGCGATAGCGCTGAGCCCCGGCATCAGATTTTTTGCCGTGAGAATCGGTCGCGCACCGGAGAACACGATCTGCTGGGAAATGTACGGTTCCCACACCGGGAACGCATCGATGCTGCCTTGGGGTAACGCTGCCGCAGCGTCGATCGGCATCAGTTTGATGAAGTCGACGTAGTCTTCCGGCAGGTCGGCTTGCTCCAGCGCGCGCAAGGTCAGTTGCTGGCTCCAGGCGCCGGGCCAGTAGGCGACTTTCTTGCCCTTGAGGTCGGCGATAGTTTTGACCGGCGAATCCTTGGGCACCAACAAGGCGATGGTGTCCGGGTTCTGCCGTGACACGCCAATCAGCTTCACTGGTGCTTGCTTGGCGGCGAGGAACAGAAAGCCCGAATCACCGAGAAAGCCCAGGTCCAGCGCGCCGGTATTCAGCGCTTCTGCCAGCGGCGCGGCGGCCTGGAAGTGTTTCCAGTCGACGGTGTAAGGCGCACCCTCCAACACACCCGACGCCTCGACCGAGGCGCGAACGTTGTAGTAGTTCTGGTCGCCGACATGCAGGACGACCGGTTCAGCGGCGTAGGCAAACGGCGCGGTAAACAGTGCGCTGGTCAGCAGGCTGCACAGGAATCGGGACAGGTTCATCGGAGGCTCCGGGGGGTTATTCCGATAGACCATAACGCTCTTATTACAAGCTTTTCAAATTCGATTTATGCATAAGCTCATCACTGTCGATTTCTACTGTTTGCTCAGCAACAGCGGCTGACTGAACTGTTCCCTGCGCAACAGTTAAAAAACCCTGAACAGCGTCAAAACCCACGTAATCCGGCCCTTCGGCACACATGGCACAGAGCCTGCAATATTCCATTCATGCAGGACGCATTCGTTAAAAATATCTTTTTGGACATAAAAAACCTGTGCATTCGCCGGAGCGCCCCATGACATCGTTCTTTCCTCTTTTTAAAACTCTGCTGGTCGCCAGCGCCCTGGCGCTGGCCTTGAACCCGGTCGCCCACGCGGCCGAAACTGCGCCGACGGAAGTACACCTGGATT
Source organism: Pseudomonas sp. TH15 (assembly GCF_016651105.1). GTDB lineage: Bacteria > Pseudomonadota > Gammaproteobacteria > Pseudomonadales > Pseudomonadaceae > Aquipseudomonas. Next base: position 3,726,265 of record NZ_JAEKEL010000001.1, on the reverse strand, counting down.
ACGCCTACTACTCGCCAGTGAGCCTGGTCCTGAAGAATTTCGGTTTCCTCGAAAAAGCCCTGCCCAATACCAAAGTCAGCTGGGTACTGAGCCAGGGCAGCAACCGTTCGCTGGAATACCTCAACAGTGGCGGCGTTGATTTCGCCTCCAGCGCCAGCCTCGCAGCCGTCTTGAGCCGCGCCAACGGCAGCCCGATCAAATCGGTTTACGTTTATAGCCGCGCCGAATGGACGGCGTTGGTGGTGCGCAAAGACTCGCCGTATCAATCCATCGCCGACCTCAAGGGCAAGAAAATCGCCGCCACCAAAGGCACCGATCCGTACCTGTTCACCTTGCGCAGCCTGCAACAGGCCGGGCTGAAAAAAGACGACGTTGAACTGGTACACCTGCAACATCCGGATGGCCGCACGGCATTGGAGAAAGGTGATGTCGACGCCTGGGCCGGCCTTGATCCGCACATGGCCGCCAGTCAGGTACAGGCGGGTTCGCGCTTGCTCTACCGCAACCCGGCCTTCAACAGTTACGGGGTGATCAGCGTCACCGAGCAGTACGCCAAAGAACATCCGCAAACCATCGATACGGTGATCAAGGCTTACGAACAGGCCCGCGACTGGGCGCTGAAAAACCCTGACGCGTTCGCCGCCCTGCTCGCCAAGGAATCCGGACTGCCGCTGGACGTGGCCAAGTTGCAGTTGTCGCGCACCGACCTCAGCAGCCCGCAGCTCACGGCCAACGACATAAGCGCCTCGAAGGCTGCTGCGCCGATTCTGGTCTCCGAAGAGCTGGTGCGTCGCGGGGTGAATGTCGATCAGGTGATCGACCAATTGCTCGACAGCGGTGTGCAGCAAGCCGTCGCCCGCCAGTAATCGAACAGGCTCACCGCCAATCCGCGCGCGTCGCGGATTTGTCGTGAGCGGAGCCACATTCATGACGAGTCACAGCAAAGACCTGCCCGTACCACTCGCCGCGCCACGCCGGCAGTCAGCTCTTCTCAACCCGGCATGGCGGCGCCGCGGCAAAGGCCTGGCCTTACCGGCGCTGATCGTAGTGCTGCTGGAAATAATCGTACGCATCGGCTGGCTGCCGTCTTACCAGATGCCTGCGCCGAGCGAGATAGCCCTGACCCTGAGTGATCTGGCTGAAGGCGCGCTATGGAAACACATCAGCGCCAGTCTGTTGCGGGTGCTGCTGGGGTTCGCCATCGGTGCCAGCCTGGCCTTGGTGTTTGCCGCGTGGGTCGGTTTGAGCCGCGAAGCCGAAGCGTATCTGGAGCCGACCTTCGCCGGTCTGCGCTCGATTCCGAGCCTGGCCTGGGTGCCGCTGTTGCTGCTATGGCTGGGCATCGACGAGACTTCGAAAATCGTCCTGATCGCCATCGGCGCCTTCTTCCCGGTGTACCTCAACGGCGTCGCGGCGATCCGCGACATCGACCGCAAACTGGTGGAAGTCGGGCAGATGTATGGTTTCAGTCGGGCCCGGCTGGTGCGGCGGATTCTGTTGCCCGCCGCCCTGCCCGGCCTGTTCACCGGACTGCGCAGCGGCATGAGCCTGGCCTGGATGTTTCTGGTGGCCGCCGAACTGATCGCCGCGACCAAAGGCTTGGGCTATCTGCTCAGTGATGGTCGCGAAACCTCACGTCCGGACATCGTCCTGGCCGCCATCATCGTGCTGGCGGTACTGGGCAAACTCAGCGACGGCATCCTCGCGGTGCTTGAACGACGCTGGCTGACCTGGCGCGATGCGTTCACCGGTCAGGGCGCGCAGGACTAGTACAAGGAAGCGACTACGCTGAAATTTCCTACCGGAGATTCAGCCATGTGCGGAAGACTCTCGCAGTACCGAGGCATCCACGACTTCGTCGCCGTCCTGAGCATTCCCGATGCGTTGATCAATCATGTCGGCGATGCGCCGCTGAGTCGCTACAACGCCGCGCCGACCACATCGCTGGCCGTGCTCCACCAGCATGAGCAGGCGTTATACGCCGACAACTTGCGCTGGGGCTGGCGCCCGCACTGGGCCAAGGACCGCGCCGCGCCGATCAATGCGCGGGTGGAGAAAGTCGCCCATGGCCCGTTCTTTCGCGCGATCTGGCGCCATCGGCTGATCGTACCCGTCGACAACTGGTTTGAATGGGTCGATGACGACGACAAAACCCGACAACCCTGGCTGATTCGTCGGGCAGATCAAGGGCCGGTTTTCTGCGCAGCCATCGGTCAGTGTCCTACGCCCCAGGTGCAGGCTCGGGACGACGATGGCTTCGTGATCATCACCGCCGACAGCGTCGGCGGAATGCTCGATATCCATGACCGACGGCCCGTGGTGTTCCGCGCAGACTTGGTGCACGAATGGCTCGACCCGGCGACGCCTGCCGAACGCGCCGAACAAATGCTCCTGTTCGAAGGCGAAAGCCCGGAGGCCTTCGAATGGCACAAAGTCGGCAAAGCAGTGGGGAACTCACGCAATCAGGGCGCCAACTTAATTATTGAGCAAGCCTAAATATCGCCGAATGCCCCCGTTCTCTCATGTAGGAGCTGCCGCAGGCTGCGATCTTCTGACTTTGATTCTTCGCAAAAAATATCAAGATCAAAAGATCGCAGCCTGCGGCAGCTCCTACCGGTGAGCCGGTGGTGTTACAGGGGGTGTTTCATTCTTGAGACAGCTTTAATAAAACAGTCGTTTGAGCGAACTAACCGCCTGTCTGACATTTCAATCGTCATACATACATTTAGAGGCGCTACGGATAGCATGCGCGCCGCCTTTCCGATTGACATACCAGTTGACCAAAGAGTCAACAGTCAGGAATCCCCTACAACTTTTACAAGCCTTGCAGAGAACTAAGTTGCGCGACGATTTTGCAATCAAACAGGTCGGTGGCCTGGAGTGTATTTATCTGTCGATGACAGAACGCTTTGAACTCGACTGTTTTATCGGCCACTACATCAAGACCCGAAACCTGCGTAGCGTTCCCGATATCGAACGCGTCCTGCGCAGCACCCTCGAAGGCTATCCAGGTCACCCGCCGGTGATGGTCAACGAGCTCAATGCCTGGATCGACAGAACGCTGGGATATCGGGCTTCACACCCCGATTTCACACAGCTGGACGATATTTGAAACGACGAAAAAGCCCCGCACCAGCGGGGCTTTTTTCGTATAGGAGCGATCAAGGTTTCAGATCCGGCCATGAAAGCTCTTTGCCGTCATCGTGCTTCCACGTCTGCTCCTTGCGTTTCTCACGCTCGATCTCTTCTTCTGTCGGCTCATCGACTTCTTCGTCGTCATCCGCCCGCTCTTGCTCGGTCGTCATGTGCACCTCGCTCCAGTTAAAAGACTGTACATGGACAAAGTGTAGAACAATTTTACCAGTGCAACTTACAACCACCAGCGCAGCAAAAAGAAGAACCCCATGCTCAACAGCATGCTGAGCAGCGTATTACGGGTGTAAAGCACCAATCCTACGGCCACCAGCGAGCTGAGCAGATAAGGGTTGTCCCACTGCAGGTTCAGTTGTTTGTCCGGCATAAACACAATCGGCCCGCAGATGGCCGTGAGCATGCCCGGCACCGCAAAACCGAGAAACTGCCGCGCATTGCTGCTCAACCGCACCGGCAATCGGGGCTCAAGAAACACGTAGCGGTTCAGAAACACCAAAACACCCATGCCGATAATCACTGCCCAGACGATCATGTGCGCTCCCGGGAAAACTTGTTGCAGATAAACCCGGCGGTCATGCCCGCCAACCCTGACAACACCAGGGCCGAGCCCCATTGCCAATAGCTGAACAGCACCGAACAGAACAGCGACACCGCCACACAGACCACCGTCGGCACGTTACGCACCACGGGTGTAATCAGGGCGATAAAGGTCGCCGCGATGGAGAAATCCAGCCCCAGATGTTCCAGGCCCGGGATGCTGCTGCCGAGCACGATGCCGGCCAGGGTGAAGAGGTTCCAGGCGATGTAGAACGTCAGCCCCACGCCCAAGGCGTACCAGCGGTTGAACTGCTGTTTGTCGTGTTGACTGGTCAGGGCGAACAACTCGTCGGTGAGCAAAAAGCCCAACCCCACCCGCCAGCGACCCGGCAACGGTGAAATCACCGAACGCATGCTCATCCCGTACAGCAAATGCTGGGAGGTCAGCAGCAGCGTGGTCAGCAGGATTGAAAAGACCCCGGCCCCGCCCTTGAGCATGCCGATCGCCACCAGTTGCGCGGCACCGGCAAACACGATGCTCGACAAACCTTGACCTTGCAGGGGCGTCAGGTTGGCCTCGATGGCCATGGAACCGGCCAACAGCCCCCAGGGCGCGGTGGCCAGGGACAGCGGCATGATCGCCGCCGCCCCCCGCAGAAAGGCACTGCGCGGCATGAGTGAATTCGACATAACGCTCTACAACCCGTGGAAGGACCAACGACTGTGCCAGCAGACGGCGCCGAAGGCTTGAACAATCTTGCGCACTTGCGGGAAATCGGCCAATCGCGGGCAAGCCATCAAGGCTCGCCACACGCAGGCGTTGAAGTGTCCCTTCGCGACCGCGCCTCAAGCAGTAACGCTCCGACTGGCGTAACATGACGCCCCTCGCAAACACGTCAGGAAGACACCATGCTTTACCGAATCGCCGCCGACGGGCTGGTGCTGTTTCACCTGTTGTTCATTCTGTTCGTGCTGTTTGGCGGGCTGCTGGTGCTCAAATGGCGCCACCTGATCTGGTGGCACCTGCCCGCCGCCGCGTGGGGTGTGATCGTGGAAGTCTTTCACCTGACCTGCCCGCTGACCTATTGGGAAAACCTGATGCGCGAAGCCGCCGGGCAAACCGTGTATGGCGGCGGTTTCGTCGAGCATTACGTTTTGCCGGTCATTTACCCGGCTGGGCTTACCCCGCAGATCCAGTTAGCACTCGGCAGCGTAGTCTTGGCGATCAACCTGTTGGTTTACGGACGAATGTTCCGTGCGCGCAAACTTCGCCGAGCGCTGTAGGCAAACCTCTCAGCGCGATGCCTGCTTCAAGGCTTCCAGCCAGGCCGGATCCAGGCGCGCCTGATCGGTATCGAGACCGAGCGCCTGCATCCGCTCTTTATGCGCTTCGACTTCGCGCCACAGTTGCCCATGATCGCTGGAGTTACCGTCCAGTTCATGCATCTGCATCAACGCCAAATGATAGAAGCGCAGCACCTTCATGGCCGTCGGATCATTCTTCTCAACCGCGGCCGTCACCTGATGCATCACATTGGTGATGCTCATCAGGTTGCGCTTGAGCCGCCAGCTATAGACGGCCGGCGCCATCCACGTCTGATGCCAGAAACGCCCACGCAACAACCCCGCCGTCAGCAGAAACGCCAGAAACACTCCGCCCACGTTAAAGCGCAGGTTGTCACCGCCAGGCTCGCCGAACAGTGCCACTGCGACGCTGGAAAACAGCATCGCCAGCACCAAAAACAGCACGGCAATAATGATCGTGCTGCGCCGGGTCTGCTGGCGAAAAGTGGCGGCATCCATCGGCTGAATTTCGAACATCACAAATGACTTCCTTGAGCGACAAAAGGGGCAATCAAAAAAACTCGCCGACGCATTATCGCCTCATCGCAGGATTTAGCTATGCTGGGGCTCCTTTTCATCTTTTCATCGTCAAAAGGAGAACATGGCGAGACACCGCAGTTCGTGCCATCTTCTTTCATGGATACATATTATTCGGATGCCAGTCGCTCCTCCTCTATGAATGGCATCGTTTTAAGGATCATTGAATGACCCAACGACAAGTAATCAACGCCTCGGTCAGCCCCAAAGGCAGCCTGGAAACCCTGTCCCAACGTGAAGTTCAGCAACTGAGCGAAGCCGGTTCCGGCAGCACCTACACCCTGTTCCGCCAGTGCGCCCTGGCCATCCTCAACACCGGCGCCCACGTTGATAACGCCAAAACCATCCTTGAAGCCTACAAGGACTTCGAAATCCGCATTCACCAGCAAGACCGTGGCGTACGCCTGGAACTGCTGAACGCTCCGGCCGACGCCTTCGTCGACGGCGAAATGATCGCCAGCACCCGTGAAATGCTGTTCAGCGCCCTGCGCGACATCGTCTACACCGAAAACGAACTGGACGCCCAGCGCATCGACCTGAGCACCTCCCAGGGTATCAGCGACTACGTCTTCCACCTGCTGCGCAACGCCCGCACCCTGCGCCCTGGCGTCGAGCCGAAGATCGTCGTGTGCTGGGGCGGCCACTCGATCAACACCGAAGAATACAAATACACCAAGAAAGTCGGCCACGAACTGGGCCTGCGCAGCCTGGACATTTGCACCGGTTGCGGCCCTGGCGTGATGAAAGGCCCGATGAAAGGCGCGACCATTGCCCACGCCAAGCAGCGCATCCACGGCGGCCGCTACCTCGGCCTGACCGAGCCGGGGATCATCGCCGCCGAAGCGCCAAACCCGATCGTCAACGAACTGGTGATCCTGCCAGACATCGAAAAACGCCTGGAAGCCTTCGTCCGCGTCGGCCACGGCATCATCATCTTCCCGGGCGGCGCCGGTACTGCCGAAGAATTCCTGTACCTGCTGGGCATCCTGATGCACCCGGACAACGAAGGCCTGCCGTTCCCGGTAATCCTGACCGGGCCGAAACATGCCGCAGCGTATCTGGAACAACTGGACGCGTTCGTCGGCGCCACCCTGGGTGAAGCCGCCAAGCAGCACTACACGATCATCATCGACGACCCGGCCGAAGTGGCGCGGCAGATGACCGCTGGCCTGAAAGAGGTCAAGCAGTTCCGCCGCGAGCGCAACGACGCCTTCCATTTCAACTGGTTGCTGAAAATCGACGAGGGCTTCCAGCGCCCGTTCGATCCGACCCACGAAAACATGGCCAGCCTGCAACTGAGCCGTAAACTGCCGGCCCACGAACTCGCCGCCAACCTGCGTCGGGCGTTCTCCGGCATCGTTGCCGGCAACGTCAAGGACAAGGGCATCCGCCTGATCGAAGAGCACGGGCCGTACCAGATCCGTGGTGATGCGGCGGTGATGCAACCGCTGGATCAGTTGCTCAAGGCCTTCGTCGCCCAGCACCGGATGAAGCTGCCGGGTGGCGCGGCGTACGTGCCGTGCTACCAGGTTGTAGCGTAACGCCCCTGCAGGAGTGAGCCCGCGCGCGATAGCGGGCAGGCTCACTCCTGCATTTTTCATATCCGCCCCGCCTAACCGATCCGTCCTGTTTTCTGACACAAAAGCCCCGCAGATTCCTCACGACAGCCACCCTCGGCTCGTAATAAGCTGCGCGATCGATTTTTTCAGGGACGAGTCATGAAACGGATTGTCGCGTGGCTGCTGTCATGCCTGGCCATGGGGGCCAACGCAGCCGATCTGCAACTGCTCACCGACAACCACCCGCCGCTGCATTTTCTGCAAGGCGAGCAACTGGTGGGCTACGGCGTCGAGGTGGTGCAGGCGCTGGCGGCACAGACCGGCGACCGCATTCACCTGCAACAAGTACCGCTGTTGCGCGCCCTGCGCATGGCCAGTGAGACACCCGACACCGGCGTTTTCACTGTGTTACGCACCGACGAGCGTGATAACCGCTATCAGTGGGTCGGGCCGTTGATTGAAGTCGAAACCGCGTTGTACGCGCGCTCCAACAACCAGCCGCCGGTGCACTCACTGGAAGAGGCCGACCAACTGGGGCGCATTACCGTTCCGCGCAAATGGCTGATCTACAGCTACTTGCAACAGCAAAACCTGAAAAACCTCTACGGGGTCGAAACACAAGAGCAGATGATGCGTCTGTTCAGCCTCGGACGAACCGACTTTGTCGTTTCCGACACCTTGTCCAGCGCCGCCCTCGCCCGCGATCAAGGCATGGAGCCCGGGCGTTTGCAGTATCAGATCCCGTTGATGCGGCAAGACACCTACATCGCCTTCTCCCCGCAAACCGATCCCGGGCAGGTCGCTCGCTGGCAAAAAGCCCTGGAAACCCTGCGCACCAACGGGCGACTGGAACAGCTGCGTCAGCGCTGGCTGGTAGGTGCACTGCCAAGATAATTATGGCCATCGCCGGCAAGCCCGCCCCCAACAGGCATTAGTTATAGCCAGGAATCTAAGTGACACCGCAGAACCTGTGGGAGCTGGCTTGCCAGCGATGAGGCCCGATAAAACAACCTCAACCTGAAAGATGCGCCGCCAAGGCCTTTGCCTGGCTCGCCACGTCCGTCACCGCCGTACTCTCCCACCACATGCCACGCAACGGCGGGCCCATGGCAAATAACCGTTGGGCAACCCGCCCTTCGGCGTCCAGCACCGCGCCATCCACCGCCGCCGCAATCCCCAGCGCCAACGGCCCTGGCCGGATCAGCCCACGGGCCAGCAACTGTTGTGGCAGCGGTCGGGCGACCCGGCGCCAGTCGTATTCGATGCCGCTGGAGTTGATCAACGCCGCGCCGCTGGCGACCACCGTTTCAGTCTCGCCACGCCGCCGGATCCGGATGCGCACTTCACCGCCCACAACAGGCTCCAGGCCTTTGAACGATGCGGCGTGAATCCGCAGCCGCCCTTCCTCGTGCAAGCGCTCCACCAACTCGGCACTCAGTGGTGGCGAGCGGTGGTGATGACTCTCCCACCACGGCCGCACGTGCCGTACGAATTGCCGACGCTGCACGTCCGTCGCCTGACTCCACAACCGGCCGATGTGTGCGCGCACGGTGTCGAGCGGTGATTGCCAGTCGATGCCTTGGGCAATGGCGTCCTTGCAATGCCTGCGCAGCTCGCGCACCAGTTGACGCGGTGTACGAATGCTGTGGTCCTCGGCGAGAAAATCCACCCAGGCCGGTGGTTGCCGCCGCACATGCGGCAGCAACCCATGCCGGGAGAACACTTCAATCGGCCCGCGATGCCCGGCCTGTTCCAGCGACACCACCGCATCGACCATGGTCAGGCCCGAGCCGATGATCAGCACCGTGGAGTGCGGGTCGAGCTGCCGCATGGCGGCGACGTCCCACGGATCAAGCGCTGCCGCGTTCAAACCGCTGGACTCGGTCTGCGGCGTGCGGGCGGCGGGGAACATCCCCGTGGCCAGTACCGCAAAAGCCCCCTGCAAGCGTTGACCGTCGCTCAGGGTCAGCCGTACTGAATCATCGAAGGTTTGCAGGTCAACCACTTCAGCCTGCACGTGCTCGACACTCGAACCGTTCAACGCCCCAACTGCTTTCGCTTCGGCCAGCCGTTGCTGCACGTACAGGCCGAAAAGCCCCCGCGGCGCAAACAACTCACTGACCGGCACATGCTGCTGGTCCGACTCCGGCCAACCACCGGCCGCGATGTATTCGGTCAGCCATTGGGTCAGGTCATCGGCGTTGTCCGGGTCGACGCTCATCCTCGCCGCGTTGCCGTTCAACGTATGGCCCAACTCGACTGCGCTGTAGGCCTCGCCCCGGCCGAGTTCGGCGCGGGGTTCAATCACCAGCACTGAACGCTGGCCGGGTAAACGCAGTAACTGCGCCGCCAGCATCGCGCCGCTGAGGCCTCCGCCGATGATCAGGATGTCCGCATTCTGGCTCATTCAGATCACTACATTACGCACAAACCGCGCCGCCACCGGTCCATCGTTGCGATAGGTATGGGGCTGGTTGCTGGCGAACATGAAGAACTCCCCCGCCGCGATTTGCTGCGCTGTGTCGCCCAGCATCAGCGTCAGGCAGCCTTCGAACACAAAAATCTGCTCACTCCAGCCTTCGGCATCCGGTTGTGACGGATAAACCTCACCCGGTTGCAGGCACCATTCCCATTGCTCCACCTCGCGGGTAGCAGTGGCTTTGGACAGCAACACCGCTTTACTCCCGGAAATCGTCCCGGCCCAGGCCAGTTCGTTGATGCGGCTTGGGTCGCGGGCATCCGGGGCCTGGATCAGATCGCTGAAGGCGACGTCCAGCGCTTCGGCCACTCGGTCGAGGGTGGTCAGGCTGACGTTTTTCTCGCCGGCTTCGATCGCCACCAGCATCCGCCGGCTGACACCGGACTTTTCGGCCAGGGCGGTCTGGCTCATGTCGGCGGCGTGGCGCAGCCGTCGAACGTTCTGGCTGACGTGCTGGAGGACCGAAGCCCGCGGGGGAGAATCTTTGTGCACTATATTGCTCACTTGGCAGGGTTGGGCAGTATACTGCGCAACATTCGGGCGCATTGTGCGTCCGCCTCAGGTAGCGCGCAAGGTCATGACGTCGGTGAATTCCCCTCAGGCTTCTTCCCGTTTCTCGCGGTTCAGCAAGGCCGAGTGCGTGCTGGTGCTGATTACCATGGTCTGGGGCGGGACCTTTTTGCTGGTACAGCATGCGATGACCGTCAGTGGGCCGATGTTTTTCGTTGGCCTGCGCTTTGCGGCGGCGGCAAGTATCGTCGCGCTGTTCTCCTGGCGTCAGCTGCGGGAACTGACCCTGTTCGAACTCAAGGCCGGTGCCTTTATCGGCGTGGCGATTATGCTTGGGTATGGCTTGCAGACCGTCGGGTTGCAGACGATTCCCAGCAGTCAGTCGGCGTTTATTACCGCGTTGTACGTCCCGTTTGTGCCGTTGCTGCAATGGCTGGTGCTGGGGCGGCGGCCGGGGTTGATGCCGAGCATCGGGATCATGCTGGCGTTTACCGGATTGATGTTGCTGTCGGGGCCTTCCGGGGCTTCGCTGAATTTCAGTCCGGGTGAAATCGCCACGTTGATCAGCGCTATCGCGATTGCGGCGGAGATTATTCTGATCAGCACCTATGCCGGTCAGGTCGATGTGCGGCGGGTGACTGTGGTGCAATTGGCGACTACCTCGGTGTTGGCATTTTTGATGGTGGTACCGACAAACGAAGTGATCCCGGACTTCTCCTGGTTACTGCTATGCAGCGCCCTGGGTTTGGGTGCGGCCAGTGCGGCGATTCAGGTGGCGATGAACTGGGCGCAGAAGAGTGTTTCACCGACTCGGGCGACATTGATCTATGCCGGCGAACCGGTGTGGGCCGGGATTGCCGGACGCTTGGCCGGGGAGCGGCTGCCGGCGATTGCCTTGCTTGGGGCAGCATTGATTGTGGCGGCGGTGATTGTCAGTGAGTTGAAGACCAAGGGTAAAGGTGCCATTGCGGTCGACGAAGCATTGGAGCGCGAAGGCGAACGTTAAAGCCTTCGGCAGCTCCTACAGGGGTACGCATTCCAATGTAGGAGCTGTCGAAGGCTGCGATCTTTTTGCGCCCGCGGAGTTTCAAAGCGTTGAAACAATGAAAAACCGTCTTTTTGTGCCTACCTTGTAGGATCCTGCCACAGGTTGGCGTTTGGCGATCCGGGAACTGGCACGTATGATGCTTCACAAACTTCCGCAGATTAGAAGCCTATGTCCCTGATAGTTCTACTGCTTCTGCCTTTTATCGGCAGCTGTGTCGCGGCTTTGCTGCCACATAACGCGCGTAACAGCGAATCACTTCTGGCTGGTCTGGTTGCCCTCGCGGGCACTATTCAAGTCGCTCTCTTGTACCCGCAGATCGCCCATGGCGGCGTGATACGCGAAGAATTCTTCTGGTTACCGAGCCTCGGCCTGAACTTCGTCCTGCGCATGGACGGTTTCGCCTGGCTGTTCTCGCTGCTGGTGCTGGGCATCGGCACGCTGGTTTCTTTGTACGCCCGCTATTACATGTCGCCGGACGATCCGGTGCCGCGGTTTTTCGCGTTTTTCCTGGCGTTCATGGGCGCCATGCTCGGGCTGGTGATCTCCGGCAACCTGATCCAGATCGTGTTTTTCTGGGAGCTGACCAGCCTCTTTTCGTTTCTTTTGATCGGCTACTGGCACCACCGCGCCGATGCCCGACGTGGCGCCTATATGGCGCTGATGGTCACCGGCGCGGGGGGTTTGTGCCTGCTGGCGGGGGTCATGCTGCTCGGCCATGTGGTTGGCAGCTATGACCTGGACAAGGTCCTGGCCGCCGGCGATCTGATTCGCGCACATGCCCTCTACCCTATTCTGCTACCCCTGATCCTGATCGGCGCCCTGAGCAAAAGCGCGCAATTCCCCTTCCACTTCTGGCTGCCCCACGCGATGGCGGCGCCGACCCCGGTTTCGGCTTATCTGCACTCGGCGACCATGGTCAAGGCCGGGGTGTTTCTGCTGGCACGTCTATGGCCGTCGCTATCCGGCAGTGAAGAATGGTTCTACATCGTTGGCGGGGCTGGCGCCTGCACCCTGTTGCTCGGCGCGTACTGCGCGATGTTCCAGAACGACCTCAAGGGCTTGCTGGCGTACTCGACCATCAGCCACCTGGGCCTGATCACCCTGCTGTTGGGCCTGAACAGTCCGCTGGCCGCCGTGGCCGCGGTGTTCCACATTCTCAACCACGCCACCTTCAAGGCTTCGCTGTTCATGGCCGCCGGGATCATCGACCACGAAAGTGGCACCCGGGACATTCGCAAGCTCAGCGGCCTGATCAAACTGATCCCGTTCACTGCCACGCTGGCAATGGTCGCCAGCGCCTCCATGGCAGGCGTACCGCTGCTCAACGGTTTCCTCTCCAAAGAAATGTTCTTCGCCGAAACCGTGTTCATCAACGCCACTGCCTGGGTCGAGATGACCTTGCCGATTGTCGCGACCATTGCCGGTACGTTCAGCGTCGCCTATTCCCTGCGTTTTACCGTCGATGTGTTCTTCGGCCCGACCGCCACCGACCTCCCGCACACTCCGCACGAGCCGCCTCGCTGGATGCGCGCGCCGGTAGAACTGCTGGTGTTCACCTGCCTGATCGTCGGGATTTTCCCAGCCCAGGTCGTCGGCCCGTTGCTCGCGGCGGCGGCCCTGCCCGTCGTCGGTGGCACTCTGCCCGAATACAGCCTGGCGATATGGCACGGCTGGAACGCGCCGATGATCATGAGCCTGATCGCCATGTCCGGCGGCATCGTGCTTTACCTGCTGCTTCGTAACCAACTCAAGCGCGGGCGCTTCAAGTACCCGCCGCTGATTGGCCGGTTCAACGGCAAGCGCCTGTTCGAACGCAGCCTGGTGATCATGATGCGCGTGGCCCGTCGCCTGGAGCGGCGGATCGGCACCAAGCGCCTGCAAACCCAGTTGTTCCTGATGGTGCTCGCCGCCGTGCTGGCCGGGTTGATCCCGATGCTCCACAGCAGCCTGAGCTGGGGCGAGCGGCCGAAAATTCAGGGGTCGATCGTGTTTGTGATCCTGTGGCTGCTGGCGATTGCCTGTGCCCTCGGCGCGGCATGGCAGGCCAAGTATCACCGTCTCGCCGCCCTGACCATGGTCAGCGTGTGTGGCCTGATGACTTGCGTGACCTTTGTCTGGTTCTCGGCGCCGGACCTGGCGCTAACGCAACTGGTGGTCGAAGTGGTGACCACGGTGCTGATCCTGCTGGGCCTGCGTTGGTTGCCGCGACGGATCGAAGAGGTCTCTCCGTTACCAAGCAGCCTGCGCAAGGCGCGCATCCGGCGTATCCGCGACTTGCTGTTGTCGACCGTGGTCGGCGGCGGTATGGCGCTGCTGGCCTATGCGATGCTGACCCGGCAGACGCCTAACGACATTTCTTCGTTCTACCTCAGCCGCGCCCTGCCGGAAGGTGGCGGTAGCAACGTAGTCAACGTCATGCTGGTGGACTTCCGTGGCTTCGACACCCTCGGTGAAATCACCGTGCTGGCGGCCGTGGCCCTGACGGTATTCGCCCTGCTGCGCCGCTTCCGCCCACCGAAAGAAAGCCTGCAATTGCCGGCCCAGCAGCGTTTGCTGGCGCCCGACGTGGTCACCGACCTGGTCAACCCGCGTCAGGCCAGCGACACCGCCCTCGGTTTCATGATGGTGCCAGCGGTGCTGGTGCGCCTGTTGCTGCCGATCGCCGTGGTGATTTCGTTCTACCTGTTCATGCGCGGGCACAACCAACCGGGCGGCGGGTTTGTTGCCGGCCTGGTGATGTCGGTGGCCTTCATCCTCCAATACATGGTCGCCGGCACTCAGTGGGTAGAGGCGCAAATGAGCCTGCGGCCGCTGCGCTGGATGGGCACCGGGCTGCTGTTCGCCACGGTCACCGGGCTTGGCGCGATGGCCGCCGGGTATCCGTTCCTGACCACCCACACCTGGCATTTCGAACTGCCAGTTCTGGGCGATATTCATATCGCCAGTGCGCTGTTCTTCGACATCGGCGTGTACGCGGTAGTGGTCGGTTCGACGCTATTGATCCTCACCGCCCTGGCTCACCAGTCGGTTCGGGGTCACAAAACCGCCGCGCAGCCGAAATCCGCTGCTGCGCCGAAATCCGTTGCCGCCAAAGGAGCCGTCTGATGGAAGAAGTCATCGCAATCGCCATCGGCGTCCTGGCCGCGTCCGGCGTCTGGCTGATCCTGCGGCCACGGACGTTCCAGGTGGTCATGGGCCTGTGCCTGCTGTCTTATGGCGTCAACCTGTTCATCTTCAGCATGGGCAGCCTGTTCATTGGCAGGGAGCCCATCATCAAGAACGGCGTGCCGCAGGATTTGCTGCATTACACCGACCCACTGCCCCAAGCCCTGGTGTTGACCGCAATCGTGATCAGCTTCGCCATGACCGCGTTGTTTCTGGTGGTGCTGCTGGCCTCTCGGGGCCTGACCGGTACCGACCATGTGGATGGCCGGGAGCCTAAAGAATGAATGCGATGACGCACCTGATCGCCGCACCGATTCTGCTGCCGCTGCTGACCGCCGCCATCATGCTGATGCTCGGCGAGAAACATCGCCCGCTGAAAGCCAAGATCAACCTGTTCTCCAGCCTGCTGGGCCTGGGCATCTCCGTGATGCTGCTGCAATGGACGCAAACCACCGGCGTGCCTGGCTCCATTGGGGTGTACCTGCCGGGCAACTGGCAATTACCGTTCGGCATCGTGCTGGTGGTCGATCGTCTGTCGGCGATGATGCTGGTGCTGACCGGGATCATCGGCGTCAGCGCCCTGCTGTTCGCCATGGCCCGTTGGGACGGCGCCGGTTCGAGCTTCCACGCGCTGTTCCAGATACAGTTGATGGGCCTTTACGGCGCATTCCTGACGGCAGACCTGTTCAACCTGTTCGTGTTCTTCGAAGTGCTGCTGGCCGCGTCTTACGGCTTGATGCTTCATGGTTCGGGCCGGGCACGGGTGTCGTCGGGGCTGCATTACATCTCGATCAACCTGCTGGCCTCGTCGCTGTTTCTGATTGGCGCGGCACTGATCTATGGCGTCACCGGCACGCTGAACATGGCCGACCTGGCGCTGAAAATCCCGCTGGTACCTGAAGCTGATCGCGGCCTGCTGCATGCTGGTGCGGCAATTCTGGCGGTGGCGTTTTTGGCGAAGGCCGGGATGTGGCCGCTGAACTTCTGGCTGGTACCGGCCTATTCCGCGGCCAGTGCGCCAGTGGCAGCGATGTTCGCGATCATGACCAAGGTCGGTGTCTACACCTTGCTGCGACTGTGGACGCTACTGTTCTCCGGCCAGGCCGGGGCGTCCGCCTACTTTGGTGGCGACTGGCTGATCTACGGCGGCATGGCGACCATCGTCTGCGCGGCCGTGGCGATTCTTGCCGCGCAACGGCTGGAACGCATGGCCAGCCTGAGCATTCTGGTGTCGGCCGGGATTCTGTTGTCGGCCATCGGCTTCGCACAACCAAACCTTATCGGCGCGGCACTGTTCTACCTGGTCAGCTCGACGTTGGCGCTGAGTGCGCTGTTCCTGTTGGCCGAGTTGATCGAGCGCTCCCGCTCAGTCAATGAAATGCCGCTGTTCGACGACGCCGATCTCATTACGCGACCTCCGCAATCCCTGCAACCGACCAAAGGCATCAACCTCGACGACGAACAGAAAGCCGTGGTCGGCCAAGTGATCCCCTGGACCATGGCCTTCCTCGGCTTGAGTTTCATTGCCTGCGCCTTGCTGATCATCGGCATGCCGCCGCTCTCCGGGTTTATTGGCAAGCTCGGTTTGCTCAGTGCCCTGCTCAACCCGCTGGGGATTGGCAACAGCGGTGACGTCCCGATATCAAACGCGGCGTGGGGCTTGCTGGCGTTGCTGATCCTGTCCGGGCTGGCGTCGCTGATTGCTTTCTCGCGGTTGGGTATCCAGCGTTTCTGGACCCCCGAGGAGCGGCCATCGCCGCTGCTGCGACGCCTTGAGTGCGTGCCGATCATCGCCCTGCTGGGGCTGAGCATCGCGCTGACCTTCAACGCCGAACCGCTGATGCGCTACACCCAGGCCGCCGCAACAGCCTTGAACAACCCGGAGCAATACGTGATGGCGGTGCTCGGCACCCGCTCCGTCCCAAGTCCCGAAGCGAAAGCGGCGATGCTGGAGGTGCAACCATGAAGCGTCTGTTTCCTGCGCCGTGGTTGTCCCTGGCACTGTGGCTGTTGTGGCTGGTGCTGAACCTGTCGATCAGCCCTGGCAATCTGCTGTTGGGCGCGATGCTGGGGTTTTGCGCGCCGTTGATGATGCGCAAATTGCGGCCATTGCCTATCCGGATTCGGCGACCAGGGGTGATTGTGCGGTTGTTTTTCCTGATCGGTCGTGACGTGGTGCTATCCAACATCGCCGTGGCCTGGGGCGTACTAAACGCCGGTCGACGGCCACCGCGCTCGGCGTTCATCAAGGTGCCGCTGGACTTGCGCGACGCCAACGGCCTGGCTGCGCTGTCAATGATCTGTACGGTAGTGCCCGGCACGGTCTGGTCGGAACTGGCGCTGGACCGCAGCATTCTGTTGCTGCACGTGTTCGATCTGGATGACGAGGCGTCGTTTATCGAGCACTTCAAGTCGGCCTACGAGCGTCCTTTGATGGAGATCTTCGAATGAGCGAATTGCTGTCGAACGCGATCGTGCTGAGCCTGTTCATCTTTTCGCTGGCGATGATCCTGACCCTGATCCGGCTATTCAAGGGACCATCGGCCCAGGACCGGGTTCTGGCGCTGGATTATCTGTACATCATCGCCATGCTGATGATGCTGGCGCTGGGTATTCGTTATGCCAGTGACACTTACTTTGAGGCCGCGCTGCTGATCGCCCTGTTCGGCTTCGTCGGTTCGTTTGCCCTGGCCAAATTCCTGCTGCGTGGCGAGGTGATCGAATGAATGGCGAACTGTCGTTGTGGGTCGAGATTCCGGTGGCGATCCTGCTGGTGCTCAGCAGTTTGTTTGCACTGATTGGCGCGGTCGGGTTGTTACGAATGAAGGATTACTTCCAGCGCATGCACCCGCCAGCCCTGGCTTCGACCTTGGGCGCGTGGTGTGTGGCATTGGCGTCGATCATTTACTTTTCGGCGCTCAAGTCCGCGCCAGTGCTGCATGCCTGGCTGATTCCGATTCTGTTGGCGATTACGGTGCCGGTGACCACGTTGCTGCTGGCGCGGGCGGCGTTGTTTCGCAAGCGCATGGCTGGGGATGATGTGCCGGCCGAGGTGAGTAGTCGGCGTACCGAAATCGGTAGCTAGATGCGAAAAGATCGCAGCCTTCGGCAGCTCCTACAGGGGAATGTGTACACCCATAGGAGCTGCCGAAGGCTGCGATCTTTTGATTTTGCTTTACCTGCCGATCAGACCCAGGCGACGGCCAACAACCCGGCCCCCAACACCACGCACAACGGCGAATAAGCCCAGGTGTCGAGCCGGGCAAATCTCGAATCCTTGACCTGCTTGAAGAACCCTACAAGGTTCGAATCACCGATTGCCCGGGCAAACATCAGCATCGCGATGGCGCTGATCACCCATTGCAACGCTTTGTGACTGACCGCCGGCATTCCCCAACCAACCCGCATACACACCAACGCAGCAATCGTTAACAACGCAGCAGCCACCACCAGCGTCAGCCAGCCCGACGGTTTGAACGCCGGACGCACCGTTGCGACAAAACCGCGCACCGGCACCTGCGGCACCACCACTGCCGCCGCCCACTGCCCACCCAGCGCCCAATACACGTGCATCAAGGCGATCACCGCAAAAATTGTCACCAGCCATTGAGCCAATACAAAGGTCATGGTTGAAATCCTTGGAAAGGGATTTGAACAAATCATCCTAGTCGGCATTTTTTGAAGTGCACGACCGATCAGCGGTACGGTAAAGTGCCGCCCCATGAGATTCGCCCGAACTGATCGCACATTGATGGCCTGGATGCTTTATTGCTGCGTCCTGTTCAACGTGTTCGCCTGCAGCATCGGTCATGGGCAAATGGTCGGGATGCAACTCAACGGCCTCGGCGGCCAGTTCTGTGCCGTGGACCCGGCAACTCAGGCGCCAGCCTCGTCGAACACCTCCGAGGAAAAGCTGCCGACCCTGTCCAAGGCGTTCGGTTGCCCGCTGTGCTCCACCGGCGGCATGGGCCCGGCGCTCAACTCCAGCCTGACCCTGGCGATTCTCCCGCAACAACACAGCCCGCCGCTGGCCGCCGTTGCCAGCATCGACCTTCCTGCCCGCCACACCTGGCCTTCGGCCAACCCTCGCGCCCCACCTTTCGCCTGATTTTTCGTCTTTCCGATCAGCCCACTTCGCCTACGCGTGGCGTTTGCCTGTGCGCTGTTTCCTAGTCAAGAATTCAGGATTCATCGATGAAACACCTTCCTCTTTTGGCCAGCCTGTTCGGCTGCCTGTCCGTTAACACCTAGGCGCAATCCACCGTCGATCTGGCGCCAATCACCATTGATGGCGAGGCCAATGCCGAACCGGGGCTGAGCCTTGACCAATCCAGCGGTACGGCCTCCAGGCTGGGCCTGAGCGTACGCGAAACCCCGGCGTCAGTGGCATCAACGTATCGGGCGGCTTGGCTCGCCCCGTGGACGCGTGGATTTATGATCGGGTCGAACTGGTGGGCGGCCCTTCGTCGCTGATCAATGGCGCTGGTTCCGTGGGTGGCTCGTTGAATTACGTGACCAAACTGGCCACCCGCGAGGAGCAAGCGGTCGAAGGTCGGGTCAGCTACGGCAGCTACGACACCACCGAGACCGCATTCGGCCTCAACCACGCCCTCAGCGAAGCCGGCGCGGACGTGCAGCACTACGCGCGACTCGACGTCAGCCACAACACCAGCAACGGCTACATCGACCGTCAGGAGCGCGATGCCTGGAGTGTGGCGTTTTCGTTGCTCAGCGACCTGACGCCAAACCTGTCCCACACCCTGGCCCTGGAATATCAGGACGAACATGAGGACAGTCCTTATTGGGGCACTCCGGTGCTCAATCCCAAGGCTGGCGAGCTGAAGATCGACAAACACAACCGATTCAACAACTACAACGTCGAAGACGGGCGCTACGAACAGCGCACGATCTGGGTTCGCTCGATCATCGACTACCGAATCAACGACAGCACGACGCTGCGCAACACGCTGTACCACCTCGACAGCCAGCGCGATTACCGCAACCTCGAAACCTATCAGTACAACGCCGACAACAGCGCGGTGAATCGCTCCACGGCGTATCAGGTTCGGCATCAGGGTGAGCAAAACGGCAACCAGTTCGAGCTGCGCCACGACAATACCCTGCTGGGCCTGGACACCACTTGGTCCGGCGGCTTCGAGTACAAGGTCAACCAGACCACCAACTCGCCGCTGAACGTCAAAGGCACCAGCAGCGTCGACCCGAACAACTTCCAGCCGGGGCACTTCTACGACATCCCGGGCACCAATCCAGAACGGGTCAGCGACAAGACCAATGAGGTCACCACCAAAGCCCTGTTCGTCGAAAACCGACTCGCATTGACCGACAAACTGGCGCTGCTGACCGGCCTGCGTTACGACGACATCGACCTGGACGTGACCAATCACCGGGCCGTGACCGCCAGCAATCCTCGACACCTCAAGCGCAGTTGGGAGCCGATTACCGGCCGGGCCGGCCTGACCTACCAGATCATTCCCACAGCCAACGTCTACGTGCAGTACAGCACCGCCGCCGAACAGCCCAGCGGCACGCAGGACTTTGACGTGTCCACCGGCAAGCAGTGGGAAGTCGGCAGCAAATTCGATTATCTGGACGGTCGCGGCTCGGCGACGGTGGCAGCGTACACGATTGAGCGTAAGGATTTTGCCGTGACCGATCCGCTGGACCCGACCCAAAGTATCCCGGTGGGTCAGCAAACATCCAAAGGCATCGAGTTGGCGACCTCCTTCAGGATCACCGACAAGTTGTTGGCCGAAGGCAACTTCGCCTGGGTCGATGCGCAATACGACGAGTTCACCGAGAAGAACGCCGCTGGCGTGGTGGTCTCACGCAAGGGCAACACGCCGACTAACGTGCCGGATCGGGTCGGCAACCTGTGGCTGACCTACGATTTCGCGCCGCAATGGCAGGGCGGCGTCGATGCGCGGTACGTGGCCTCGGTGTTTGCCGACAGCGCCAACACCATGACCGTGCCGTCCTATACGTTGCTCGGGAGTTTCCTGAGCTACAAGGTCGACCGGCACACCACCGTCACCGGCCGGGTGCGTAACCTGACCAACGAGGTGTATGCCGAGTTTGCGCATGTTTCGCCGGCGTATTACCTCGGCACACCGCGCACCTTCGAGTTAGCCGTACAGACCCGATTCTGAATCCCGACCTGTAGGAGCTGCCGCAGGCTGCGATCTTTTGATCTGGGTTTTTACAACCAACATCAAAAGATCGCAGCCTGCGGCAGCTCCTACATAAGCGGTGCGATTAGAGGTTGGTGGATACTTTATCCGCCACATCCTTCGGCACCCACGCCTGCCAAACCTCCGGATGCAACTTCATAAATGCCTCGGCAGCCTGACGCGGAGCGGTGTGCTTTTCACTCATCTCGGCCAGGGCCTTGTTCAACGGTCCAATCGGCAAATCGACCTTGCTGAAGAATGCGGCGACCTCTGGGTACTGCTTCTGAAACGACGTGGACACCCCAATCGACAGTTTCGAGGCCAACGAACGGGTCGGCTTCGGATTCGGGTTGTCGGCGTCGGTCAGGGTTTTCCAGGCTTCGGCGTCAAACGGCGGCTCTTCCAGCTGAATCAGCTTGAAGCGCCCGAGCAACGGCGTCGGTGACCAGTAATAAAACAGAACCGGCTTGCCACGACGGATCGACGAGGTGATTTCCGCGTCCAGCGCGGCACCCGAGCCGCTGCGGAAATTCACATAACTGTCGTTCAACCCATAGGCCGTCAGTTTTTGCTTGTTGACCACTTCGGAGGTCCAGCCGATCGGGCTGTTGAGAAAGCGCCCCTTGCCCGGGGTTTCGGGGTCACTGAACACATCCTTGTAGCGCGGCAGGTCGCTGACACTGTGCAGGTCCGGCGCCAGCGGCTTGATGCCCTTGGCCGGATCGCCCTTGATCACGTATTCCGGCACCCACCAACCTTCGGTGGCGCCCTTCACCGTATCGCCCAGGCTGGCGACCTTGCCTTCGGCCTCGGCCTTGACCCACACCGGACTGCGCCCGGCCCACTCTTCGCCAATGACCTGGATGTCATTGTTGGCCAAGGCGGTCTCCAGGGTGATGGTGGTTCCCGGCAAGGTATCGGTCGGCAGTCCATAGCCCTTTTCGACGATGATCCGCAGGATATCGGTGATCAGGCTGCCGCTTTCCCAGTTCAGGTCGGCGAAGTAAATCGGGGCCTGGGCAGCAAATACCGGGACCGGCGCAGCGAGCAAACCGAACGTGGCCAGGGTAGCGGCCAGCAACCGTCGAAGTCCTTTCATGCTTTTGCACCTCATGCTGTTCACAGCAATAGCAGGATGGCCTGACAGACTAGACCGCAAGCCTCTGAATACTCAGTCAACTGACTGTAGTAGAGGTTCCTGCTTTTTAGCGGCAAACGAGGGGCGTAATTATTTTTCAGAAGGTTGCTGCAAGCACGCAAGCTCCCTTCGCACCATGCTGGCGTACTCCGCCGGACGCAAGGTGTAGAGCTGTGAAGCCACCCAAGTCAGCCAACCGCCTTGCAGAACAGCCTTTTGTGCGAAAAGGCGCTGGGCCTCGGCTTGCGCACTGGCGAGGTTCTGCTCGTGGAAATCGGCGCGGGTCAGCGGCATTACTCGCTGGCCTTGAAGGTCACCAGTTCACCCTTGCGCCACTTGGCAGCCTTGGCCGTCACGGCTTTCAGGGTTTTGGTCAGGCCTTCCTGCAACTGCTCGTGGGCGGCGAACACCATCACCACGCTATGACCTTCCTTGAACACAATGCCGTGACCGTCAGCTGTCGTCACAAACGCATAGTCACCCAAGCCGTAAACGGTCAGTTTGATTTCGCGGAACTTGATGTCCAGTTTGCCGCCTTCGCGGCTGGGTAATACCGAGGCGCTGAAATGATCGCCGACCTTGAGTTTAAGGCCAGGTTTGTCGTCCACCACCAGGGCGGCTTCGGTATCGATTTCGGCAATGTAAATGCCTTCCGCGTTCTGTTCGGTGACATAGACAAAACGCGACTGAAACTGTTTAACCAACTTTGCACGCAAATCACCCAGTACGAACAACGCATGCATATCAAGATTACTTACTGCCAAGGAAACATCCCCACATCGAAAATGATGCTGTACGCAGGAAAAACGCACAGCAGAAAAAAGCGGCCATGGCGAATGTGTTGCCGAATGAGCCGAGTTGAAATCCTGGATTGAGCAGAGCGCTCATCCATCGCGAGGTAAGTAAGATTACTGGATTGTCACTCGCGCCGTCCTCCCTGACGTTCGCCAGAAGTTGAAGGAAAACATCCTTCTGGGGACCAGAAAAGCCGGACTACTAACTTTAGGGAAAAAACGCTTCAAGAAAAGCACTTTTCCGACATATCGCCCGTAAAAAATTGCTTTAGATAAGCACTGTCGTCAACAGGTACTGGCGATTCTAGAGCAGCAATGCTCGTTACGACTACCCGAAACGGCTTGTAAATATCAGCCGACCGATGAAAAGGACTTCACATGTGCACGTTGACTCACTTTGCCTCACACCCTGTCGCCTCGAGCAATTCGCCGTTTATCCTGCATATCAGCAACGTAAACGAGCTGCCGGTGCCCGCGTTGAACGTCCAGCCCCCAAATTCAAGGTGGTACCGGCCGGCAAGTCATTCTTCCACATCAAGGAAACCGCCACCGGTCGCGTCAGAGGTTTCCGCACCGACCATAACGAAGCCTGCGCCCTCGCCCGCTCATTAGAGTTGCAGATCGAACTCCTGGCCAGCGACTGCCTCAGATAAAGAGAATGATCGACAGCGCCATTCCGGCGCACGTAATAGGAGCACACGATGGATCTGGAAGCTTACAACTTGAAAACCCTGTTCGATCAATTGGGTCTGCCTTCGGACAACAAGGCTATCGACGACTTCATCGAAGCGCATCCACTGAGTCCTGACACCAAATTAGTCGATGCGCCCTTCTGGTCGGAGAGTCAAAAACAAACGCTCGAAGAGTGGATTGGCAAAGACGACGACAGAGCAATCGTCTTCGACGAACTCAACGTGCGCCTGCACGACGGCAAGTAACCCTTATCAGTGCAGGCTGTCCCAAGGCTCGGCTTTCAACTGCGCCAGCCAGGCAGCCCTGCACTCTTCGGCTTCATCGCGACTGGAAAACGCCGTCCCCCGGCGCTCGCCATTCAGTAGCACGACCCAGCAAACACTCTGCCCCATTGCGCGCAAACAGGCAGGCACACCGCTGCCGATCATCACCGCAACATCGACTTTACTTTGCATGCTGACCTCTCGAATTTTCATTAGCCACCTAACTATATAGGCAGAGTAATGAGTTCTTTCGTGAGGAAACAGCAAGCGCCGTGCACAGGTTCGTTGCACAACCGGTAACAATCAGGTGTCTAGCGCGGCTTTTCCGGCTTATAGCCCAGTCGCAATCCACCCCAATGCCGGCCCTTGAGCATGATCGGCACGGATAAATCGTGCATCAATTCGCCGGTGTCGCGGGTATAGGTCTGCAACAGCACCGGTTGCTGATGACTGCCACAGCGGATGCCGGTGCGGTCGGCGAACTTGCGCTTGGTACGGTTTTGCAGGGTATCGACCAGCGCATCACCGGTCAGCGGCTGGCTGAATACCGTGTTGTGAGTCGGCACGTAGCCTTGCTGAGTGCAGGCGATGGCAAACACCAAACCTTCATGGCGCGGCAGCAGCGGTTCCTGAATCGCCGGCAAGACCTGATCGGTGTAGCGATCGAAGCGGGTCTGGAACTTGGCCGGGCTGGTGTTGGGAATGGCCTGGTAATTGCGATCGAACAGGTCATCGAGGCTGACACGCCCCTGATCGATATCCGCTTCAAAACGCGCGGCGATCTGGCGCGCGCCTTCGCGGGCGAGGTCGTAAATCCGTTGGTGATAGTCATCGAGCCCGACCTCTGCCAAGCGCTCGCTGATGGTTTCGGCCTGACCTTCCATTTGCACGGCGGCCTGGGCCAGGCGTTGAGTCTGCTGATCACTGATCGCCAGGTCGCTGCGCATCTGTTCGATGGCGTGAAACAGGCTGTCCAGTTGTTCGCGGTTGGTGTCGGCACCGCGGGCAATTTCGCCGACCTGGTGTTCGACACCAGCAGCCAGGCGCGCGATATTTTCCAGATGTTGGCCGGTGTGCTCTACCTGTTTGACCCCGACGTCCAGATCACTGGAGAGCTGGCGGATCTGCTCCACCACTTGCGCGGTGCGTTGCTGGATGTCGGCAACCATTTCTCCGACTTCGCCGGTCGCCATCGCCGTGCGCGCGGCCAGACCACGAACTTCATCCGCCACCACGGCAAACCCGCGACCGTGCTCCCCGGCGCGCGCGGCTTCGATGGCGGCGTTCAGCGCCAGCAGATTGGTCTGGCTGGCGATGGACTGAATCACCAGGGTGACCCGCTGGATGTCGTCACTGCGCAGGCTCAGGGCTTCGATCAGTTCACGGCTGGCGCTGGCCCGCTGGCTGAGCTGGTGCATACGCGAGATCGACTCGATCAGTTCGGTTCGCCCCGCCGCACTGCTCTGATGGGCCTCGCTGGCCGCGCTCAAGGCTTCTCGACTGAGTGTCGACGTCGCCTGTTCGGTGGAAATCATCACTTCGGCGTTGCTGACGATCCGCTTGGCTGCATCGAGTTGCGATTGCACCTTCTCGGCCAACTGCTTGACTGAATAGGCCACGCCAGCGGCGGACAGCGCGTTATGACTGGTGGTGTAGGAAAGATCGCGGGTCAGCTCGGCGATGGCGCTTGAGCTGTCGGCAGGGGTTGAATCGGGGATCGCGCGCGAGCGCAGGCGCGGCAGCCAGATGATCAGCACGGCCACGGGCAGGCCGATGTAGAGCGATGCACCTCCCAAGGAGATGCCACAGAGCAACAGCACCAGGGCGATGCTTTGCAAGGTGGGCGTCAGCCAAAGGTTTTTTAGCGCTGGCACGGGAGCAGGTACTGCCCCAACCAGAGATCCGTCTCTCGTCATCTTCGTCACCCCATGCGTCTTCTATTTGTTGTGACTGCATTAAACGCCACTAGTGGGCCATTATCTATGGTCCGTTAGTAGCGGATGTTGCAGCAGGTCAATGAACCGCGCGGAAATATCACAGACGAGCAAAAACAAAGATCGCAGTCCCAACAACCCCAAATAGGAGCTGCCGAAGGCTGCGATCTTTTCCAGGCGCCCCCATTCAACGGGTCACCTCACAGAATCAGGCCTGACGCTGGTGCTTGTCGATCTGTTCGTGACGCTCTTGAGCTTCGATGCAGTACTTGGTGGTCGGGCTGATCAGCAGGCGTTTCAGGCCAATGGCCTCGCCGCTGTCATCGCACCAGCCAAAGCTGTCTTCTTTGATGCGTTCCAGAGCCTGTTCCAACTGAGGCAGCATGCGCTGGTCGCGATCGATCGCGTTGACCAGCCAGGTACGCTCTTCTTCAACAGAAGCAGCGTCGGCCGGGTCAGCCGGGGTGTCCAGGCTTTCGATGGCGATGCGGTTCTGCTCGATGCGCTCGTGGGTTTCGACTTTCATGTTCTGCAACAGCTCGAAGAAAAAAGCATGTTGCTCGGCATTCATGTAGTCATCCGCCGGCATGGCCAGCAACTTGTCCTTTGTCATTGATATCTCTATAAAAAAACGTGCATTAAGGCGAATTAGGGAGCGTTCCGACGAACCTCGAAGGCCGTCGGAAAGGCGCCGTTTATTCCAAGCGCCACCCGGCACTCAATTTACGAGGGGCGGCAGTCTAAGGCCGACTTGAGGCCTCAGCAACTGAAAAGACAGCGAATTTGTCCGACAACACCCGGAAAGTGCTCTATGGCAGCCGTTGTGGCGGTCATCGGAGTGCGTTTATAGCAAGAAATTCAGTCCAGCGGCTGTATATAGAAGACAAACGGCTAACAGAGCAATCTCGGATCGCCGCATTTTCATGCGCCAGTGCATCGTTTCAGCCAAGCAGACCCGCAAAAGCCCTCCTAATATCAGCCACACCGCAACCCTCCTGTGGCGAGCCACATTGCTCCCTCGCCACAGGATGATCGATCAGCCCGAAGGATGACTTATGCCCCGCCCCGATCTGCCGGCCAATGAAGCGCAGCCGCTCCCCAGCCCCCCGATCAATGCCGAGCGTTTGCTGCAGCTGATCACCAACGAATACGAAAGCCTGCCGCGCCAGCTCAAACGCATCGCCAGCTACATGAGCCAGCAAAGCGACCGGATCATGGTTGATCGCATCAGCGACATAGCCCGTGAGTGCGAAGTGCACCCGTCGGCCATCGTGCGCTTCTCCCAGCGCTTTGGTTTCAGCGGTTTCAGCGAAATGCAGGCGTTGTTCCGCGAGGCCTACACGCACAAAACCACGCCGGTGCAGAACTACCAGCAGCGCATCCGCAGCATGATCGCCAACAAGTCGCAGAAGGCCAGCGGCGGCGACCTGGCGCGCGAATGCGTCAACGCCACACTGTCTGGCATCGAACGGCTGGGGATGGAACTCGACGACGTCGCCTTCGACAAGGCAGTGGATCTGGTGGTAAATGCCGACAACATCTACGTGGTCGGGGTGCGCCGCTCGTTCGCGGTCGCCGACTACCTGGTCTACAACCTGCAACACACCAACAAGCGTATTCACCTGGTTTCAGGGCTTGGCGGCAGCTACCGCGAGCAGATGCGCAGCGTGCGCGCCAATGACCTGGTGATCGCCATCAGCTTCACGCCCTACGGCAAGGAAACCCAGCACTGCCTGCGCATCGCCCAGCATCACCAGGCGAAAACCTTGATCATCACGGATAGCAACCTTTCGCCGCTGGCCAAGCGTGCGAGCACAGTGTTGCTGGTGAATGAAGGGAGTTCGTTTGCGTTTCGTTCGCTGAGTGCGACGTTGTGTTTGTGTCAGGCGTTGTTTATTGCGGTCGCGTATCGGTTGGAATTGAAGGTGGATGAGATTCATGAGCAGGTCGGTTTCGAGGACTGACAATTCCTTCAAGCTCGGATAGGTTATGCCCTCTCCCGGTTCGACTTGAAGGAACGTGTCATGAAACTGATCGGCATGCTGGATTCGCCTTATGTACGGCGCGTGGCCATTTCTGCCCAACACTTGGGCATCGCGCTGGAGCACGACTCGGTGTCGGTGTTCCGGCATTTCGAGCAATTCCAGCAAATCAACCCGGTGGTCAAGGCGCCGACGTTGGTGCTGGATGACGGTGAAGTGTTGATGGACTCGACGCTGATCATCGACTACCTCGAAGCCCTCGCCGGGCCTTCGAAAAGCTTGATGCCGAGTGATCTGAAGCAACGGGCGCGCTCGTTACGGGTGATCGGGTTGGCGCTGGCGGCGTGCGAAAAATCGGTGCAGCTTTACTACGAACGGAATCTGCGGCCGGCGGATATTCAGTATCAGCCGTGGGTTGAGCGGGTTGAAGGCCAGCTCGCCGCCGCGTTTACCGCCCTCGAACAAGAACTCGAGCAAAACGGCCTGCCCACCGACGGCACCCTGACCCAGGCCGGCATCAGCCTCGCCGTCGCCTGGAGCTTCACCGACCTCGTCGTCCCCGACCAGATCGACACCCGCCGCTACCCCCACATCGCGCAATACACCGCCTACGCCGAAACGCTCGAAGCGTTCGTCAGCACGCCGATGAACTGACCGTGAGCACCACCGACACCGCCGCCCCGGCGTTAAAGGAAATCTTCAACGCCGAACGCCTGCGACATATCGCTGACGAAATGAGCGCCGTGTATCCCGCGTTCAAGGCCAAGGCGTTTCTAAAACACGCCCAGGACCGACTCGCTGAATTATCAGTGATGCAACGCATGGCGCGTGTCAGCGAAAGCCTGCATGCCGTGCTGCCGCTGGGCTACGAAGATTCACTCGACGTTCTTTTTGAACTCGCACCCCGGTTAAACAGTGGTTTCGTCAGCATGTGCCTGCCGCACTACGTCGCGAGCTACGGCGGGCACGCATTCGATACCTCCATGGAAGCCCTGAAATACTTCACGACGTTCGGCTCATCCGAATTCGCCATCCGCCACTTTCTGCGCAGCGACCTGGAACGCTCGCTTGAATTGATGCACGACTGGGCACAAGACGAAAACCACCACGTCCGCCGCCTCGCCAGCGAAGGCAGCCGCCCTCGCCTGCCTTGGTCGTTTCGGCTGGAAGCGGTACAAGCCAATCCTCGGTTGGCCGCCGGGATACTGGATCGATTGAAGGCCGACGACAGCCTCTACGTGCGCAAGTCCGTGGCGAATCACCTGAATGACGTCACCAAAGAGCACCCGGAATGGGTACTGGATGTGATTGAGGGGTGGTCGCTGGAGAACAAACACACGGCGTGGATTGCCAAGCATGCGTTGCGGAGTTTGATCAAACAGGGGGACGTGCGCGCGCTGACGGTGATTGGCGCGGGGTCGAAGGCTGAGGTTGAGTTGCTGGATGTGCGGGTTGAACCGGCGGTGGTGCGGTTGGGCGAGACGATTACGTTGTCGTTTACGGTGAAGTCGACCGTGGCGCATGAGCAGCGGTTGGTGATTGATTATGCGATTGACTATGTGAAGGCGAATGGCGGGGTTTCGGCGAAGGTTTTTAAGTTGAAGACGGTGGCGTTGGCGGGGTTTGAGAGTGAGGTGGTCCGGCGGAGTCAGCAGATTAAGGACTTCACTACGCGCAAGCATCATGTTGGGCGGCATGGGGTTCGGGTGATGGTTAATGGTGAGGTGTTGGCAACTACCACATTTGATATTTCTAAAGGATGACGCCCACAAGAGATTTGGTGGTTCGGACATAACTTGCGGGTTTGTTTTTCTTGTGAGTACGCTTTTTTGCGAAAAAATACGTTTCATGTATGTGTAAAACGAAATAGGTTCGACATAAAAACCACGACATAGTAAAAAATTAACATAAAAAATACGACCACTTTTAAGCAAACAACAACTACAGCTAGCTATACCTTGGAGAAAAAGATGGAAATAACCAAGTCAGAAAAATTAATCTTGCTGATGCTTTCCGAAATCTACGAAAAGCTAGAGATCAAGTCGATTGATACAAAATTTCTCACATCAGCAATATCATCCGGGAATACTTGGGCTATTGAATGGGAAATCCCTGAGCTAAGGGAAAGCGATCAAGATATGCCGCCTAGAGAAGTAATCGATGTCGTTGACTACCTAGACATGTGGATGTTTATAGAAGACGCATCAAAGTCATTATCTCAAGAGGATCGCGAAAAAATAGAAAGTTTGAATCTGCCGTTTGGAACACACCTTCTTTTTCCAGGCTTTGATGGAAACAATGAAGACAGACAACTAACCATCGCAAAGCTTCTCATTGAAGACATGGGGCGGTTCACAAAATTTCAAGGTCGCAATCTAAACTCACATGCTCCAATGTTAAAAATCTATGCTGGAATGTATAACACTTTTATACCTATGCGCGATTCCTTGGCTGGAATTAGAAATCTCACTTCAGACCAAATAATCGAGATCCTTAAAGCCGCAGAAACTTCTCTAACAAACTAAAAAGACCAAAAAAATGCTATCACAATTTGTAAGATATCATTGGGATCGATTGCCATTCACCGACTTCCGCCCTCGGTTTTTTATTGAGTGCTACTCTGAGAAATTATTGTTGTTTACCCCGCACTTCTATCAAACAAGACTAATGAACACATTTAGCGCATGCGCCGAACTCGCAAACTATCTTAAAGAGCAAGATACCAACGATAAAAGTGCAGCATACATAGCATCCGCCGCAGAAGAGATACTGAGCTGCTGGTCTAACGACCCAGTAGCTGAAGAATTGCTCTACGAATTCGGAGACATCAAAGCAACTTTAAAGAACTTAAAATCTGAAAACCTAAATCAAAGCCAACTCACAAGGCTTAGCATATTTTGCCGCGCAGTAGCATCCCGCCAAAAACATTACGCACCACTCCTGCATAAAACACTTCAGGATGCGATATTTGGAAGTAGTATTCTAACGCAAAAAGAGCGAATAACTAGTCAAATCGACAACATTACCGGACTATTCATCACACATTTGGTCTACCTCGGCTATTCACCAACTTATTTATTCCATAAAGCAAAACTACTAGCCCGAATAGGTAATTATGGAAACCGTTCCGCCACAGAACAATTCGAACACATTCTTGGAAAGCTAGTAAACAATAATAAAAAAGAACATATTGTATATTTTGGCATTCAGACTAGACTTTCAAATCAGGCAACCACTGACGAATTTAATGCAGAAGTGGAGATCCTCGAGGAAATGCCCGAGGATATTAAAACGACAAAACGCGAGAAATTAGAAAAAAACTTTCAACCCAACTCCGTAGCAAAAGTCAAATGCAGCGCAACCGATCATGTCAGCGCTGCGATACTAGCGAAGGAAAAACTAGATAAATTTATCGACTTAGTCACTGCATTCGAGATCAAGGGAAAAGTTTATGCATCTCCCCACGGCATAGTTACTTTTAGGAGTTCGGATCTCGCACACACATACCAAGAAATAGTAAATGTCGATTTATTGCTAACATTTATATCAAGTGAAGTTGGAGTAACAAGAAGCACGCCCGAAATAAGAAAGGTATTTTCAATACTGACACCGGCTGCAAAAGATCAACTCGGCAGATCTCTTAGATATCTTAGACTATCAAGAACAGCAACCACACTGGAACAAAAATTATTGAATCTATGGATTGCATTAGAGTCTTTATTTTCAAGCCAAGACACAACAATACTTGCTTACATTCTGGAGTACGTTCCTAGCATATATGCCATAAACGGTTTGGTCCGCCGATTGGAGTATGCGAAAGAACTCCTACAATCAAACGAGATAGGAACCACGGATCCTTATCGACAGCGAATCAATCCAGCAGAATGCTTTGACGACACTACCAACACAAATCACATATATGCGTTGTTACGCGACAAAGCTGCAGGACCAAGCATATTTAACAATCTGAATGACTTTGAGCACATCAAATTTCGACTAATGAAACTAAAGTCGGAATTCGAATCAGATAAATCAATAGCAGAACGAATACTAAAGACAGAGAAAGACGTCACCAGACAACTTCGGAGGATATACTTCCTCAGAAACAAGATTGCACATACAGGACACTTCGAAGGCGTCCGCCCCCAGTTAATAACGCATCTTTATGACTACATAATATGTTGTTATGAAGCTCTTTCGCACACCACTTCAAAAGTTGAAATTGGTGAATCATACTCAATCAACGATCTGTTATCTTCTGTCCGTCTCGGACTGGACAGTTTTTCAAGCAAGCTGAGAGACCCAAACCATACCGCGGGGCTTCCCGCGCACGCACCAATAATTTAATTCATGCTCAGCTGAGCATAGAGTTAATCGATCCAGGGGGCTAATTTACTTGTCACGAGTAAATCAACCCCCTTAAAAAATACTATGGGCAGACTGTCATCTGCATTCGAGTGCACCTCGATTTTTTAATTACCTTAGCGCTTGGCTTACAAATTCCCACATGGAATATCGAACCCTCTCTAAAAACTGTTTGGGCTTTTCGCTGACCGTCTACGCACATTGACTTTTTCTTCCCAAAGTCGTGCTCTAACGATTTCATCTCGGCGCGGCCCCTTATTCCCTTAATCTGATGACGGTAGGGGTATCAGACAAAGACCTGTACACGCCCCCAATGTTAAAGCCCAAATAAATAGACGCACTTAACTAACCTGTTACCCAACGAAAAAGAGCACAAAAAAATGGACCGATTTATTTTTAAAGAATAGGTCGGTCACCTTTGATTCGCTTTTTTAGTAGCAAAGGGAGTTTCGCGCCTGGTCTGGAGCGAGCTCCCTCGCCACAGATTGTTGCCCGCCCAGCCTATTTCATTCCGGTTGCAGCCTCTGAAACTGACTGCTTCAGCTCGACGTTATCCAACGCCTGGTTGACCGCCAATTCCCCCAACATCACTACTTGAGCGATGCCTTGCAAGGTGTGGCGGTTCGGCCCGTCCAGCGTTCCGGCGAAATCGCCGAGCATCACCGTTGCCGATGCCAGGGACTCGCAGGCGTTTGCCAGTAATGACTCGGTGTCGGTTTGCGGGTTGACCATGAACATGCTGCTTGGACTATAAGGCGTGGCCGTACTTGTGGCCGCCGGCAAAAGGTAATGATCGAGGGCTAGTTCAGCGGCTTCGTGGAGTTTTCTTGAACCGGAGGATTTGTAGGGCGATATCGGATCTGTAACCGCTGAATGGGTTGTGGTTTCAGACATCAGGGACTCCAAGCAAGTACCCATCGGGTACTGCGAAAAAATGAACATCCTGTAGGAGCTGCCGAAGGCTGCGATCTTTTGATCTTGACCTTCAGCAATGTCGAAAAAGATCAAGATCAAAAGATCGCAGCCTTCGGCAGCTCCTACATGGAACTCTGATTTGTGTACGAAGGGGTGGGGCCCTTCATATGGTCTGTCGGCTAGTTGGGTAGGCGGCGGCTATCCAGTATTCGATTGACCATGAGTTCGCTCAGCATGATCACCTGATGCAGCATCAGCATGGCTCGGCGCTGGGAGTGGTCGACGACGTCGCCGATGTCGCGGGCCATGTCGCTGGCGGCTGCCAACGATTCGCAGGCTTCGACGAGCAAGGTTTCTTCGTCCACGGAGGGGTCGACGAGGTAGATCTTGCTGGACTTGCGGGAGGGGATCGAGAGTTTCAGTGAGACGGGGTTGAGATAGAAGTTGATGGCGCGGTCGGTCGCCTCTTTTATCTTTTGAGGTTCAAGCGTTGGGTCGTACGGGATCGGATCGGCGTCCGGTGGGTTTGGCGTTACTTTGAACATAGATGAAGTCTCGTATCGAAATAAATAGGAGCCCTCACCCTCGCTACCAAACGAAGGGTGGCGGCCATACGCAGGTTGGTAGACCGGACATGAGAAACCGGCGCACCCGAAGGTGCCCTGCGCATGACCACCATAATGCCGAGACGAAAGACGCCGCGAATGGTGATGCTATGCAGATCTCATGAATGGGCTACCAAACCCGATCACTGTTTTTCAGTGACCGGGAAACGATATAGCCCACCCCAAAGACGCACAAGCCGGCGGATTCTGTCTTACGCGTAGGTAACGGCGCAAGGCGTCGTAGCCTTTATGGAGTAACAGTTCGTGTAATTTAAACGCGCTTTAAGCGTTACGTTTACGCGCGGAAAGCGCCCGCCTCCTTCGTGGTGTTTTCCTACAAACCGTTAGTGATCCAGCCGCACAGGTCCCGGGGAGAAATCGGCGCCAGACCACGATTAAATCCTGCCACCTCGCTTTTTCCTTTATTGCAGGACGGCTTACCAACTCCCGTAAGGAATGCCCCACTTCTCGATATACCGTTTGGACTTCTCACTGACGGGATAGGCGTAGCGCCCTCCATTCTTGCCCTGACTCGGCCCCAGTGGTTCGATCTCAGCCTGTGCCCGAGCCACTTTGATCGCTTTATGGCAAGAGTCCTTGACCCAAGCCTGCACAACTCCGCCGGGAGCGAGCCCCAAGTAGACCGACGCCATAAATCGCGCTTCTTGATCAGGAGTTTCCGGGCATCGTTTGTGGATGGATGACGCCATCAGTTGCCTTGCTTGCTCAGGAATATCCACCCAGGCTTGCCAGGTTTTCTTTTCAACGATTGACTGCCACCGGACATAGATTCGGACGGGAAGACCGGCGCCCACCACTTGTTTACCACTGCCGTCCACGATTGACCAACCGCGCGCTGACTCGGTGCCGTCTTCAGGCTCGCCACCCGCCGCAGAGCCACCATTTGCTCGGTAGTAGACCCTACCAGTGATGTCTTGGACGGAACTGTCCTCTACCCAAACCTGCATGTAATCCGGTTCGACGAAGGCCAGTTCCCACCATTCGGACTTGGGGTCATTCGTTCCGGAGAATGGGTCAGCAGATTGGCAGCCAGTCATGAACAACACGCATAGCACGGTCACAATTAATTTCATTACCAAAGCGTCCAATCAGGTACGTGAGGATGTTGCACGCGAATCGAGTCTGCCGTAGGAGCGTTGATGTAGACAGCTCTTATACCGCTACCATCTCTGCGCCCAAGAGGGTGGTTCCAGTTTGCAGAGGTGTGAATGTACTTCAGTTTCAGAAGCTGTTCTTCCTCAGAAGTGACGTTGTAGTCCTTGGCCAAGAACCGATCACACAGCGCTTGTAGTTCTGAGGGGATAGCCAGGTCTGGAGTGTCTGGGATGTCTTTAAACCGAACGCCCTTCTCTTTTGCCAATTGGTGCATTACTCGCAGATAAACCCTGGACAGCATGCCGCTTACAGGGCGTTTGAGCTGGACCGCAGCGTACACGCGCTTCATGCGTGGGCTGATCCCATTGGGCTGGCTATTTGGTAAAGGAGTCGCATCAGGCGTGACGATTTCCAGCATTTCTGAAGGCCAACCTTTCGCAAGCCATTGATCTTTGACTATCGCAGCGTCACGGTAAATCGAGGTAGCAGATACATCAGTGAATTGCGAAACATCAAGTGTTTGCATCGGGCTGATAAGCACGTTTTCTTGCGCTTCTTCGAGGTAACCACCACCCAGATCAGAGTGAACACCCGGCAAGGTGATTTCCAGATGATCGGGTTTAACACGACTCAGAGCGAAGTTGGCTCGACATTCATCGCGGGCTGTCAGTTGAACAACGTCGGAAAAAAATCGTCGATCCAAGTACAGCTTGATGCCCGTCGCGATGGAGCTTTTGATGTTGCCCAGATTGGACCAGCCAGCAATTGAGGGCACGGTGTCGAACAGACCAATAAAGCCCATATTGATGCTGCTTTTATATTGATCATTGAAGGTTGAGCTGAACCCTCTCGCGCTGCTGCGCAAAACCTCCCCGAGCGGCCCCTGCTTTCCACGGGCAATTTCATTGGCAAAATGTCGGGCGGCAGCAGCTCCACGACTGAAGCCAAACGTATCGAAAGTCAGAGAGGTGATTTCACTATTGGGAATGTTCGCTAACACGCCTTCGATGCGCAGTTTGATCTCTGAAAATGAGAACTGAACACGACCCGCAACGCCCGTTTCGCCTCGGCCTGTACCAGCCCCGAGAGTGCTGTCCTCTTCGCCTGAGCGGGTACCGATACCTTGGATATAGACCATACGGAACGCTTGCTTATGCGAGCTATCGCCTTCGGCATTTTGAGGCGCGTAGTACAAGTCACTAAGTTTTTGCACATTGCTGGTGTCGTTGCCATAGCTGCTGTCCGGATTTTTCATGAACGGCTTGCAACTGGCATCAATGTCTTCGGCGGCAATTGGATGATGGGCGCCGCACAGCAAGCCCGCAGCAGCATTACTAGCGTTATTGCCGGTACCGTCGAAGAACACTCCGATACGCAAGGCAATGCCGATTTTTTCACGCGCCGACGCAGGCTCTTTCCCGTGCTTCTCATACTCAGCCCAACGCTGGGCATGAATATCGACGGGTTTGGCTTCCGCGTAGCGATGGTTTTTTGGTGGGTTGGGGACGTAACCACTCAATCCTTGATTCCTTGTTCTGATCCTTGAAGAACGGCGCGAAGGGTGACAGTCGAGACTGCGCGGCACAAGCCGTGGCCCTGTGCCAGCGTTGTTCAGACCGCGTTTAGTGACGAGGGTTTCGCCTCGTTGCGGTGGGTGGTCAGAGGGCGATTTTTACGCTGTCCAACGCCTGATTTACTGCGAGTTCGCCGAGCATCACGTTCTGCGCAATGCCGAACGCAGTCTTGCGGTGGGACTTGTCGAACTCGGGGCGAAGTTGATGAGCATTGCACTGGCCGAACCGAGGGCTTTGCTGTCGTTGGCGACACATTTATTTTCCAAAAGCACGCCGGTCTTGTTTGATTCGCTGGTTTAGTGGCGAAGGGATATTCGCGCCTGATTGGGAGCAAGCTCCCTCGCCACAGATCGTTGGCTGCTCAGCCTATTTCAGTCCGGTGACGGGCTCTGAAACTGGCTGCTTCAGTTCAACGTTATCCAACGCCTTGTTGACCGCCAATTCCCCCAACATCACCACTTGAGCGATGCCTTGCAATGTGTGGCGGTTCGGCCCGTCCAGCGTTCCGGCGAAATCGCCGAGCATCACCGTTGCCGATGCCAGGGACTCGCAGGCGTTTGCCAGTAATGACTCGGTGTCGGTTTGCGGGTTGACCATGAACATGCTGCTGGGACTATAAGGCGTGGCCGTACTTGTGGCCGCCGGCAAAAGGTAATGATCGAGGGCGCGCTCGGCGGCTTCGTGGAGTTTTCTTGAACCTAAGGATTCGTAAGGTGATATCGGATCTGTAACCGCTGAATGGGTTGTGGTTTCAGACATCAGGAACTCCAAGCAAGTACCCATCGGGTACTGCGAAAAAAATGAACATCCTGTAGGAGCTGCCGCAGGCTGCGATCTTTTGATCTTGCCTTTGATTGTAAAAAAGCAGATCAAAAGATCGCAGCCTTCGGCAGCTCCTACATGGAACTCTGATTTGTGTATGAAGGGGTGGGGCCCTTCATACGGTCTGTCGGCTAGTTGGGTAAGCGGCGGCTATCCAGTATTCGATTGACCATGATTTCGCTCAGCATGATCACCTGATGCAGCATCAGCATGGCTCGGCGTTGGGAGTGGTCGACGACGTCGCCGATGTCGCGCGCCATGTCGCTGGCGGCTGCCAATGATTCGCAGGCTTCGACGAGCAGGGTTTCTTCGTCCACGGCAGGGTCGACGAGGAAGATCCTTGTGGTCTTGCGGGAGGGGATTGAGAGTTTCAGTGAGCCTGGGTTGAGATAGAAGTTGATGGCGCGGTCGGTCGCCTCTTTTATCTTTTGAGGTTCAAGCGTTGGGTCGTACGGGATCGGATCGGCGTCCGGTGGGTTTGGCGTGACTTTGAACATCGTGAAACTCCTGATTTTTCATTAGGAGCTGTCCGCATCACTTGCAGATGATGGGTGGCAGCTATGCGCGGGTCTGCAAGACCGGGAAACCAGGAACCCGGCAGACCCGAAGGTCTCCCGCACAAAGCCGCCATTGAGTGGACACGAACAAGTGTCCTGTTGACAGGGCTATGCGACTGGTTTTCCGGCGGGCTTGCAGACCCGATCACTGATGAGCAGTGACGGGAATCAGGGTACGGAGGGAGTGCCAGGCGCACAAGCCAGCGGATTCTGGCTTAGTCGTAGGCAATGGCGCAAGGCGTTGTAGGGCTTAGGTGGTTGCTGGAGGCTTCGTTTAAACAGGCGGGTTATTTCCTGTTTAGTGGTCAGCGGCAAGGATTGGCTTGGCTCTTTTGGGTTTTGGCTGGGTTGGGATTTTTGTTACGGCTGAAGGCGTCTTCGCGAGCAAGCTTTGCTCCTACGGAAGTATGGGGCGGTGGGGGTTTTGGGGGAGTCGGCCTGGAATGCGGCGCCCTGCACTTCTGCGGGTTTGCTAAGGAAAGCGGTGTTGGAACGTGCGCCAGGCAATCGGAGACAAAGCCCCGTTCAAGGAGATGCAGGTGCTGTTTATCGACTCCTAAGCGGCCAATTTGCAGGCGGATGAGCTCGATGCGGCGATTCGTGACCACTTCAATCCCGAGCAAGCCAAGAGCATTTTTGCTGACACACCCGACAGACCCGGGTTGTCCGTTTTGGCGAAGTGCACACTTCGTGAAGGACGGCCCGGTTTCAGCCGACGCCGCTTGGCTGATGGTTGGAAACTGTCCGCCAACCTGCTCTAGCAAAATGGATCCGCCCTGCTTCCTTCGCTGTAGAACTTTTCGTTCAGTTGAATTTCCCGAGGTAGGTAAACGTTGCTGTGCTTTCTGGTGAGCGCACTGGCGACTCAAGCTGAGTTGACGCCGAGCGTCTATCCCCCCAGATAGCATTCATCCCCACCAGAATGAGGTGGGTAAATGCTGTCGCTGTAGCTGCCACTCGTTCTCTCTCGGACGGGCTCTGGATCTGCGCGATGAGTTCTTCCGGATTATTGGCAAGCTCCACGAAATCCGAGTCCATGTGGAACCCTAGCTCCTCTGATAACCGCCACGTCGGATTGCGCTCTTCCCATGCCGAGTACTCGCTGTCGGATGCCGTTTCGAGGGGCTGCGGCTCCCACTGTTCGAAAACAAATTGCTGTGCCTCGGCCTCACTGGCGAATGTCGCCCCGAAGAGATGGAAGGGCCAGTAATCCTCTTGCATGGCAAGGTCTCAACGCTTGAAAAGTGGTCGGGATAATAGACGAAAAGTGTTGAGAACGCCGGTTGTAGCGGATGCGCGCCTGCCGGTGACTGACGGGTTTCCAACAAGACCGCAAGGTATGCGCATGTCGATATCAGACACGATGGTGGCGTGATCAGGCATCTGAATCAGCAGACAAGCCGGGTAAGGTGACGCGTCTTTTCATAAAAATAGCCGCATCGAGATGATCGGTTTGATAAGAACTGCAGCGTTTGAAGGGGGATCTTTCCAAGCTATTCGGCAGGCAACAACGATGCTCGGCTGCCCCTTTTCAACCCGCTTAAATGTCGATCAGCAGAGAATAAAAAAACAATGATTAGCCCGAACTCCAAGGATTCGAGTAGCCAATTGGCGCAGGGCTTCAAGCCTCGTCACGTCACCATGCTGTCAATCGCCGGCATCATCGGTGCCGGTTTGTTCGTAGGCTCAGGACACGCCATCGCAGCGGCCGGTCCGGCGGTGCTGCTGGCGTATCTTTTCTCAGGGTTGCTCGTCGTTCTGGTCATGCGCATGCTCGGCGAAATGGCGGTGGCCAATCCCGACACCGGTTCGTTTTCCACCTATGCCGATCAGGCCATCGGGCGCTGGGCCGGTTTTACCATCGGTTGGCTTTACTGGTGGTTCTGGGTGCTGGTGATTCCGATCGAAGCGTTGGCGGCCGGCCATGTGCTGCACCAATGGTTTCCGCAGATCGATGCCTGGCTGTTCGCCTTGGTGTCGATCATTGCGCTGGTGGTGACCAACCTGTTCAGCGTGTCGAAATATGGTGAGTTCGAGTTCTGGTTTGCGATGGCCAAGGTCGTGGCGATCATTGGTTTTATCGGCGTCGGTTTTGCTGTGTTGATGGGCTGGGTGCCCGACCGGGAAGTCAGCGGGTTGAGCGGTTTGATGGCTGAACACGGTGGCTTTGCTCCTAATGGGCTGTCGGCGGTCGTCGGCGCTTTCATCACCATCATGTTCAGTTTCATCGGTACGGAAGCTGTGACCATCGCCGCCGCCGAATCGAATGACCCGGCGCGCAACATTGCCAAGGCAACGCGTTCGGTAATCTGGCGCATCGGCGTGTTTTACCTGCTGTCGATTTTCGTGGTGATTTCCATGGTGCCTTGGAATGACCCGTTGCTAGCCTCGGTCGGTTCGTATCAGCGGGCGCTGGAAATCATGAACATTCCCCACGCCAAGTTCATGGTCGATGTGGTCGTGCTGATTGCCGTGGCCAGTTGCATGAACTCCTCGATCTACATTGCCTCGCGCATGTTGTACTCGCTGGGCCGTCGTGGCGATGCGCCGAAAGCGCTGAAGGCGACCTCTTCGGAGGGCGTGCCACGCGCAGCCGTTATCGCCAGCACGGTGCTCGGCGCGGCGATTACCGTGTGGAGCTACATCATGCCCGCCGGGCTGTTTGAGTTCCTGCTGGCCAGCTCCGGGGCGATTGCGTTGCTGGTGTACCTGGCGATTGCGGTGTCGCAGTTGCGCATGCGCAAGCTGTTGCGTCAGCGCAACGTCGAGCTGACCTTCCGCATGTGGCTGTTTCCCTGGCTGACCTGGCTGGTGATCGTGTTCATCTGCGCGGCGCTGGCGGTGATGATGCTCACCCCCAACACCGCACCGAAGTCACCACAACCATCGGGCTGGCGTTGGTGATTTCCTTCCTCGGGCTGGTGACGTCGCGTGATCCTGCGCAGGCTGCGCGGGTGACGTCCGCGGGGTAAACCGACGCCAAGGCTGCGGGAAATCACATCCCACTTTATCCCCGCTGTCGCTCGGCATAATTCGGAAGCTCGATGGCATCCGCTTTCGGCGAAAGGATTTTCCCGAACAAGCGCTTGAACCCCGGCGCGGTGGCCAATCTCAGCACCGCGTGGCCGAGGGCGATGCCAAGGCGCGAATGTGGCGAGGCCAGTCTGGGTGCGAACTTGGGCACGCTTTGCGCCTGATCGACGTAAGGTCGCATGAGTTTTTCGTAGGCCGCGAAGGCCTGAACGTGGTCAGCGTGGCGACCCAATTCGCCGGCCAGCACGTAGGCGCCGCAAAGTCCCAGGCTGGTGCCCATGCCGCTGATGGGCGAGGCGCAGTAGGCGGCGTCCCCCACCAGCACGACGCGCCCTTTGGACCAGCGGGGCATTTTGACCTGCCCTACCGCGTCCAGATAAAGATCGCTCGCCTGCTCCAGCGCTGCGAGCACGCGCGGCGTCTCCCAGCCGGCGTTGGCAAATATCTGTTTGAGCAATGATTTCTGTTCGGTCTGCGTGAGTTTCTCGTAGCCGCTCGGCGCTTGCTGAAAAGACAGAAAGGCCCGCGTGGTGCCGAGGTTGTCCGGGCGCAGGCAGACACTACGGCCGCCGGGGATGTTGTGCCAGCGCATGATCTGGCCATCGCTCGGCTGCCGGGGCACGGTGAAATAAGCGGTGTAGAGATCCAGCGGACGACGCTCGACTTCGTCGCCGAATACCTGATTGCGCGTCGCCGAACCAATCCCTTCCGCGACGATGACCAGATCGTAGACCTGCTCATCACCCTGCTCGAAGCGCACCTGCACCTGTTCGCCATCGTCTTGAAGGGTTTCGATGCTGTCGCCGAATCGGTAGCGGACCCGGTCCTGACTGTGCTGGATCAACAGCTTGGCCAGCTCGCCGCGCAGGATCTCCAGCTCGGCGATCGGCCCGTCACCGTCGAACGCGTCGACCGCAATAAACGCTTTGGTGCAATTGTCTTGGTCAACAAACGCGATGCCCTGCTCATGGGTGGTGTTCGCCCGAATCCGCTCCTCCAGGCCCATGCGTTGCACGACAACGCGGCCAGCGCCACGCACGTCGATCGTCTGCCCGCCATCGCGAAACGCCGGCGCCCGCTCGACCACGGTGACGTCCATGCCCTGCCGGGACAACCAATACGCCAGCGCCGGGCCGGCAATGCTTGCGCCGGTTATAAGCACTTTTTGCGGTTTCATTGCGCGTCCTCACGGTTGGGTTCGGTGCTGCCTGGCAAGGTGCTGCGGTAGACCTCGATCACTTGCCCGAGAAATGCCTCGACCACGGCACGATCCTCACCTTCGAGGGCACCGAGCACCGTGGTCAGGCCATTGAGCATTGGCGCGATGTGCCGATAGGCCTGCGCCACTGAGTCGGGTAGCGGGCACACCAGCACCCGCCGCTTGTCATCGAGCTGGCGCTCGCGGACGACATGCCCGGCGCGTTCCAGTCGGTCGATGACTTGGGTGATGCCGGCGGTGGTCACTGAAAGTCGCGTGGCGAGTTCGGTTGGCGGCAAGGGGCCGTCAGTGATCAGGTGCTCCAGTGCGGCCATGTCGGTTTGATTGATGCCGAGCGCGGTGCCGAGATTGCCCGCGGCTTTGCGCGTCAGGATGGCGATTTGCTGGAGCTGCTGGCCGACGGGGTCCGTGGCGATTTGCAGGCTGCGGGGGTCTTCGGCGGGGGGTGACGATGGCTTCATGCGGGGTGTCCGGGGTTTAGCGTGGGGTGGTTGAGGGGTGAACTTAGCATGTAGCTAACTTGCTTAGCTAGTTTTCCGGGCATTGAAAGGAGATCAAAAGATCGCAGCCTTCGGCAGCTCCTACAGGGGGCGGTCGGGGTTGGAGCAGATGAATCCGTCGGGGGATAGGGAAATGGGTTGGCGTAGATGAGGCCTTTCGGGGGTTAGGGGATTGTGCCGGAGAAGATCGGTTCGACCGGGCCGCTCAGGGTGACGCTGTCGGTGCCGTTCCAGTGGACGGTGACGGGCCCGCCGTCGCATTCGACGATGACGGTTTGGTCGAGCAGGCCTCGGCGGATGCCGTTTACTGCGGCGCCGCAAGCGCAGGAGCCGGAGCCTAGCGGAATCGCGCCATTGCGCTCCCAGATGCGCAGGCGGATGTGGCTGCGGTCGATGACCTGGACGAAGTGAACGTTGGTTTTGCTCGGGAACAGCGGATGGGTTTCGAGGGTTGGGCCGAGGGCGGCGAGGTCGAGGATGCTGAGGTCTTCGACGAAATAGGTGCAATGCGGGTTGCCCATGCTGCACGCGGCGGGTTCGCCGGGCAACGGTAGCCAAAGCGTGTCGTGTGCCTCGGCCAGTGGAATGTCGGCCCAGTCGAGCAGCGGTTGGCCCATGTCGACCGAGATCAGTCCGCTGGGCGTGCGTTCACAGTAGAGCACACCGCGTTGGGTGCGCAGGGTGATCGATTTTCGGCTGGCTTCGCGCATCAGTCGGTCGGCGGCGCCACGGGTGGCGCTGCCGCACACGTCGAGCGCCGAGCCGTCGGCGTTCCAGAACTGCAGCCGGGCATCGGCGTCTGCGCAATCGAGCACCACGGCGAGTTGGTTGAAACCGATGCCTCGATGCCGATCACCCAGCTGTCGGGCCAGTTCGCTGGTGATCGGGTTGGTGGTGTTTCGCGCATCGACCACGACGAAGTCATCGCCGTTGGCGTGCATTTTATGGAAGCTCAGCGGCATCGATGGCGCCTCGACTGCGGGTCATGTGAATGAGCGCTGAGCGACCGCCGTTCGGTGCCGGTCGCTCTTCGATGGCGAACGGCACGAAGC
Source organism: Pseudomonas sp. TH15 (assembly GCF_016651105.1). Lineage (GTDB taxonomy): Bacteria > Pseudomonadota > Gammaproteobacteria > Pseudomonadales > Pseudomonadaceae > Aquipseudomonas. Next base: position 3,683,183 of record NZ_JAEKEL010000001.1, on the reverse strand, counting down.
CGAGTTTCGGGTAGAGCAACAGGCCGGCGGTGTTTTCGTTGAAGCAGGACAGTTGCACTTCGTTGGCCTGGTACTTTTCGAAAGCCAGTGCCGTCATCGTTTCGATGATGTATCGGGCGACGCCTTGGCCTCGCGCATAGGGCGCGACGATGACGTTGCCGATGCAACAGATACCGTTGTGTTCAGCGCGGTAGAAATTGGCGAAACCGACGAACTCGCCGTTGGCCAAAAATGCCGTGGAGTCGAAACGCTGGCTGATCGCGGTGTGCATCTGCTCTGCCGTCAGCGGGTACTGCGCTTTCGGGAACATGAAGTACAACTCTTGAACGCCCTGCGGAAAACCGCAGATGGTTGTGACATCGTCGGCCGTCACTGGCCGATGGGAGAAGTTCATGGCTGCCCTGCCCTCATTTTTTGTCCTTGGCCAGATGATGCGCGACCAGTGCGTTGGCATGGCCGTGGCCCATGCCGTGCTCATCTTTGAGCCAGGCAACCAGCTCCATGTGTTTTTTGTCGGTGACGCTGGCGAGCAGACTCAACCAGTGGTCGATGGGCTGGCCGTACTTCTTTTCGATGGACGGAAAGTAGGATGCCGGGCCTTTGACTTTGTTGTCTTCGCTCATGCTGCAAGCTCCCTGTGGTCGCGACGGAGAGTCGGCTGACGCTCCTTGTCGGCATGCCATAGAGTGGACGCGCGTCGTGGTCCCGGCAAGTGGCTGCAGTGCTTCAGTTCAAACCGACTTTGAGGGATCGCTCGGACGACCATGAATCCTGGCCTGCCGGCAATATCGGTTCGGCCGGAATGCGGTATTTGCCGAAGGCGTTGAGCACGGCCTGGTCGACGTCAGCGTTGCCCGAGCTTTCGAGCACTGCGATGTGCGGCACATTCGAACCCGTTTTGCCTTGCACTTGCAGCGTCACCGGTTTGCTCGCGATGCCGCGCTGGATTTGCTTCTTCAGGGCAATCTCGATGTCCATGGTCGTACGATTGATACTCTTGCGACTGGTGTCGCTCCAGACGTCGTTGTAGCGCTGGGTCTGTTCAGGTGTCAGCGCCACTCCTTGAGCGCGAATCCGTTGAATACCCTGCCACGAGACATCGCCGGCATGCTGGCTGGCCTCGACGTAATACATCATTGCCCCGAACAGATCCTGTGGGCCCCCACGGCCCTCTTCCATCAATCGGGCCAAGGCGAGTTTGCTTTTATCGCTGTCGGTGTTGGTCAGCGCCAACTCATAAAGCCGTCGCGCTTCCACATCGTTGCGCGGCTGCCCGTGGCCTTCCTCGGCCATGCGCGCGAGTCTTTCGTTACCGGCGCCATCCACGGCAGCGACCGATTCGTACAGCGATCTGGCCTTGCCGAAGTCTTGTGGCAGGCCACCGCGACCGGATTCGTACAAGCCACCGAGTTCGGTCTTGCAGCGCACGTTGCCGTTGTCGCTGGCGTTACGGACAAATTGCACCTCGTTCGCGGTGATTTCTTTCTTCCCGCCAATAAGCATGCATTGGATATTCGCAAAGCTCTGTTGCATGGGACTTTGTACCGGGGCGGTTTGACACCCGGCGATGACGCCTGTGATGGCCAGAACAACCAATGCCTTTTTCATGTAATGCATCCGTGGAATCGTGTGAATGTAATCGGCTGACGTACGCAAAAAATGAAGCCCTGTAGGAGCTGCCGCAGGCTGCGATCTTTTGATCTTAAAACCGACAGGCCAAAAACCCGTCCTAAACCTGCACAAGGGAGGAGGCACACAGTATCTGATGTTCCATTATTGGCGGCCGTTCGTCACTCTCGCGAGTGAGTCGTCCATTTGGCGGGTATCTGCTTCGGCACTTGAACACTGCAACGTCTCGGGAACGGCCACCCAAAGCAGAATCAACGCAGCGGCGGCGACCACCGCCAGAGTCAGGAACGCGGCACTGTAGCCAGCGGCCTGCACCACGAATCCCGCAAGGCCGTTACTCAGTGCGGCGCCCAGGCCAAATACCGTCGACAGCGCACCCAGGCTTACATTGAAGCGCCCGGTGCCTTGGGTCAGGTCCTTGATCACCACCGGAAACAATGCGCCGAAGATCCCGGCACCGACACCGTCCAGCAATTGCACGGCCACCAGCCAGTACGGATCGTCCGACAGGGTATAAAGCACCCCGCGCAACGGCAGGATCAGGAAACCGGCGAGCAGCAACGGCTTGCGTCCCCACACATCGGCCTTCCATCCCACCAGCAAGGCCACCGGCACCATCACCAATTGCGCGGCGACGATGCAGGCAGATGTCAGTGGCGTGGCCATCTGCAAATTCACCAGGGACAATTTCTGACTCACCAGCGGCAGCATTGCTGCGTTCGCGAGGTGAAACAACGCGCAGCACACGGCAAACATCAGCAGCGGTTTGTTCTTGAGGAGTACCGACAAACCAGAGGGTTGTGTGCCATGCCCGGCACTGCCGGGGTTCAGGCCCCGCGCCAGATCATGGTCGATGGCTGTTGGCGAGACAAAAGACACGGCGATGACACTGGCGAGCGCCATCGCCGCCATGAGATAGAACACCGCTACCGGGCCGAGCAGGTAGGCAAACAAGCCTGCCAACAATGCCGCACAGGCGTTGCCGGCGTGGTTGAACGTTTCGTTGCGCCCAGTGCGGCGGGTGAACGCGCGAGGCCCGGTGATGCCCAAAGTGATCGCCGAAATGGCAGGAGCAAAAATCGATGCGGCGACAGCGCTGAGGGCTTGAGTCAGCGCCACCAGACTGAACGAGGTGACGAAAGGCAACACTAGACAACTGCCCGTCACCAGCAACGCCGCAATGACAATGATCGCCCGTTTGCGACGCGTACTATCGACCAATGCGCCTGCTGGCGTTTGCGTGATGAGCGCGGCGATTCCGGCAATGGTCATCACCAGGCCGATGCTGGCCGGGTCCCATTGATGAACCGCCAGCAGGTAAATCGCCAGATAGGGCCCGAGCCCGTCGCGCACGTCAGCGAGGAAGAAGTTCAGGCTGTCCAGTGACAGGTTGTTGCGACGATCAAGATGAGTGGCCACGGGCAGCGTCTTCGATATTCGAGGTCGTGCGAATTGAATCGACCTCCGCAAATTGAGTGACCTGTGGCTCAGCCAGTTAGTTGCATGGGCCAACTATCCTCGCCTGCGATTAAACCAGAGCTGAAACACCCCTCCGTCCAGGCCTTCGCCCGGCACATCGTCCAGCAGGCCGAAGCGACGCATGGCGATTTTCTTCAGAACCTTGATCGAATCTCAGCGCATGCAGTTCATTCAATGAACTGCTTGGCCGGATCTATGCTCAAAGCGTCCAGAGCCCCGTCCCTACCCTTTCGGTCACCGCAACCCATGCTCAAAAACCTTTGGTACGTCATCCTTCCCTCATCGCAGTTGACCCAAGAGATCGCGCCGATACGCCTGCTCGGCCAGGCGTTTGTCGCCTTCCGCGACAGCCACGGCAAGGCACGTCTGCTGTCCGATATTTGCGTGCACCGTGGGGGTTCGCTATCGGCCGGGGCCAAGGTCGGCGACAGCGTGCAGTGCCCCTATCACGGCTGGCGCTTCGACGGTGACGGCCGGTGCGTGCAGATCCCCGCTCAGCCCACTCTGCGGATCCCGGAGAAGGCGCGGGTTGATGCCTACCCGACAGCGGAACGCTACGGCTGGATTTGGGCCTTTCTAGGCGATTTGCCAGAGGCTGAACGCCCGCCGCTTCCTGCCCTGGATTGGCTCGATGATGCCAACGTTCGCGTGGTCAGTGGGCACTTTGACTGGGAAGCCAGTTGGGATCGGGTGATCGAAAACGGGCTGGATTTTGCACACGCGCCTTTCGTGCATGGTTCGACCTTCGGCGACCCGGCTCATCCGGAAATCGAAGCGTTCGACGTCGACAGCGATGCGTGGCAGGGTCAGGCCCGAATGTTGATGAAGCGACCCAAGCGCACCGGGCTGTTCAGGCGCAAATCCGCCACCAAACAGGTCAGCGTGACAACCGTGCCCGGGTTTCATTTGTCAGGCCCCTGTACCACGCTGCAATTGCAATTACCCAATGGCTGGCGGATCTACATTGTTGCTGCCCATGTGCCAGTGGACGCCAACCGCACGCGCACGTGGTGGATGATGGGGCGCACGTTTCTACGCTCGCGATTGCTCGACGGACGCTTCGTCGCCAGCAATCTGAAGATTTTCCGACAGGATCACGCAGTGCTGCGCAACGTGCGCCCGGAACGCGTACCGGATTCCTGGCAGCAAGAAGTTTCGTTGAAGTCCGATGCGCTGCAGATCGCCTTGCGCAAACGCCTTCGCGAACTGGAACGCCTGGGCTGGCAGATCGATGAAGCCCGACTCGCCCGCGACTTTACCGGGCGCAAGGCCTGCGCCATTCCGTGCCCCGAACGACGCAACAGCAGTGCCTGGGCGATCGAACCGATTCCACTGATCGACGTAACCGCCAGCAGTTGAATCAGGGCTTTTTCTCGCATTCAGATCGAGCGCTGATTGACCCTTGCCATCAACTGCTCGGCACTTTCCTTGCGTTCGGAGTAGCGGTCGACCAGATGCGTCTGCTGATCGCGCAACAACACGGTGAACTTCACCAGTTCCTCCATCACGTCGACCACACGGTCGTAGAACGGCGACGGTTTCATCCGTCCTGCCTCGTCGAATTCCATGTAGGCCTTGGGCACCGAAGATTGGTTAGGGATGGTGAACATACGCATCCAACGGCCCAACACGCGCAGTTGATTGACCACGTTGAACGACTGCGACCCGCCGCAGACCTGCATCACCGCAAGGGTCTTGCCCTGTGTCGGGCGCACGGCGCCAAGCTCCAGCGGAACCCAGTCGATCTGCGCCTTGAACACGGCGGACATTGCGCCGTGTCGTTCCGGCGAGCACCAGACCTGCCCTTCCGACCACAGCACCAGATCGCGCAGTTCCTGAACCTTGGGATGGTCGACGGGCGCGTCGTCGGGCAGCGGCAAACCGGACGGGTTGAAGACGCGCGTTTCAGCGCCGAAGTGTTCCAGCAACCGAGCGGCCTCCTCCACCAGTAACCGGCTGAATGAGCGCTCGCGCGTGGAGCCGTACAGCAACAGGATGCGTGGTTTGTGCTCGCCGGGCTTCGACGGTTTGGCGTTATCGAACAAGCTGGTATCGAGGTTTGGCAGGTGGGCTGACATGAGTGTTCCTTAAAGCGCGCCGATGCGATCGAGCGCAGTTTTCAATTCATCGCGACTGAGGGTTTCAAAGGGCAGATCGAGGAAGGCCTGGCAGCGCTGGCCGATACGCATCAATGTCGCGCGGAAAGCGGCACTCACCGAAGCCTCGTCACCGGCCACCTCAGAGGGATCTTCCAGTCCCCAATGGGCCTTGAGCGCCGGGCCGAAATACACCGGGCAGGTCTCGCCGGCGGCTTTGTCGCACACGGTGATGACGATGTCTGGCGGGTTGCCTTCGAAAGCGTCGTTGCCCTTGCTGTGCAAGCCATCGATGGCTACGCCGGCCAGTTGCAGCGTCGACAGGCTGCGCGGCAGCACCTGGCCTTTGGGAAAACTGCCGGCACTGACCGCCTCAAATCCGGGCGGCGCCATGTGATTGAACATGGCTTCCGAGAGGATGCTGCGGCAGCTGTTGGCCGTGCACATGAACAGGATTCGCATGGTTTTTCTCTCTCAGCAGCAAGCGGCTTCGCGAACCGGGCGGCCATCCATGTTTTGCAGACGGGCCGCGTTGTCCTTGAGCCAATCAGTGTTGGCCCCAGACGTCACCTGGAGAATTTCGCGAACCCAATCGGGCAGCTGCGGATTGAGGCGGTAGTAGACCCATTGCCCCTGACGGCGATCGAGCAGCAGGCCATTGCTGCGCAGTTGCGCGAGGTGACGGCTGATCTTCGGCTGGCTGTCGTCAAGCGCACACATCAGCTCGCAAACACAGAGTTCACCTTGATCGGCAATCAGCAGGATGGCGCGCACACGGGTTTCGTCGGCGAGGCTTTTGAAGACTTCGGTGGGGGTGATCATGGAACGGCACCAACACATACGGAAATTCGAATATACGGATATCCATATATTAATCAACCCGGATCAAAGATCGCAGCCTTCGGCAGCTCCTACACCGCGCCAGTAGGAGCTGCCGAAGGCTGCGATCTTTTGACTTTAAAGGTTAAGCAACAACCCCTGCTCCGCCTCACACAACCCCACCACATAATCCCAGACCACCCGCAGCCGCACCGATTTGTGCAACTCGCGCCGGGTGCTGATCCAGTAACTGCGCTCGATGCTTTCATCCGGCAGCAACGGCACAAGCTGCGGATCCGACTCGGCCATGTAGCAAGGCAGCACCGCAATGCCCAACCCCGACCGCGCTGCCTCCTGCTGGGCGATGACGCTGGTGCTATGGAACACCACGCGAGGATTGCGGCAGAAACTGTTGAGAAACATCAACTCCTGACTGAACAACAAATCATCCACATACCCGATCCAGGCATGCCGGCCGAGGTCTTCACGGCTTTGCAGCGACGGCGCTTTATCCAGATAGGCCTGACTGGCATACAGCGCGAGGCGGTAATCCGTGAGTTTGCGCGTCACCAGCATGTCCGCCGCCGGCCGTTCCAGATGAATGCTGATTTCCGCCTCACGATTGAGGATGCTGACAAAGCGCGGCACCGCGACCAGTTCCACTTCCAGCCCTGGGTAGCGTTCGAACAGGCCGTTCATGCGGCTGGCGAGGAACATGATGCCCAGTCCTTCGGTCACGCCGACGCGGATTTTGCCCAGTGGCGCTGTGGATTGGGTGATTTCTTCCTGGGCCAGCAGCGCGACGTTTTCCATGGCTTCGGCGTGTTTGAGCAGCGCTTCACCCGCCGGGGTCAGTTGATAGCCTTGGGCGTGCTGGACAAACAGCGCGGTGCCGAGGCTCTTTTCAATCGCCTCGATGTGCCGGGCCACGGTGGCGTGGGTGGTGTTCAAGCGCCGGGCAGCGGTGAGCAAGCGGCCGCTGCGCTGCAATTCGAGAAAAAACCGCAGGTCATTCCAATCGAACATGAATCTTCCTTGGGGCTACGCTGATAGAAGCACTGTCTAAAAACGCACAGCGGCTGCGCAAAATCTAACATTCTTTATACGAAAGCTAACAACTAGGATGACCCCAACAACAAAAACAATCAGAGGTAAGGGATGCAGACCTCCCTAGATGAATTCGATTACATCGTGGTCGGCGCCGGGCCGGCCGGGTGTTTGCTGGCCAATCGATTGTCCGCCAACCCGCAACACCGGGTGCTGCTGCTCGAAGCCGGCGGGCGCGATAACTACCCGTGGATTCACATCCCGGTGGGTTACCTGTTCTGCATCGGCAACCCGCGCACCGATTGGTGCTTCAAGACGGAAGCGCAACCCGGTCTGCAAGGTCGCGCACTGAGCTACCCACGGGGCAAAGTGCTCGGTGGCTGCTCCTCGATCAACGGCATGATCTACATGCGCGGCCAGGCTGGCGATTACGATGGCTGGGCGGCCGAGGGCAATCCGGGCTGGTCCTGGAAAGACGTATTCCCGCTGTTCAAACAAAGCGAAAACCATTTTGCCGGCGACTCGGAATTTCACGGCGCTGCCGGGGAATGGCGCGTGGAGCGTCAGCGGTTGTCGTGGCCGATTCTCGATGCATTCCGCAGCGCCGCCGAGCAAAGCGGCATCGCCAGCATCGATGACTTCAACCAGGGCGAGAACGAAGGTTGTGGTTACTTTCAGGTTAACCAGAAGGCCGGGATTCGCTGGAACGCGGCGAAGGCATTTCTCAAGCCGATCCGTAACCGTGCCAATCTCACCGTGCTGACTGAGGTTGAAGTGGACCGCGTGCTGCTGGAAAACGGCCGCGCTTCGGCGGTGAGCGCGCGTTGGCAGGGTCAGGCGAAAACCTTCAAGGCGCGCAGGGAGATCGTTTTGTGCGCCGGCTCCATCGGTTCGCCGAGCATCCTGCAACGCTCCGGGATCGGTCCGCGTTCGCTGCTGCAACGTTTGGGGATCGGCGTTGCCCATGAACTGCCGGGGGTTGGCGGCAACCTGCAGGATCACCTGCAACTGCGGCTTATCTACAAACTGGAAAACGCCCGCACCCTGAACCAGATCGCCGGCAGCGTGTGGGGCAAGATGGGCATGGGCCTGCGTTATCTGTATGACCGCAGCGGGCCGTTGTCCATGGCGCCGAGTCAGTTGGGGGCGTTTGCCCGTTCGGGGCCGGAGCAGACTTCGGCGAATCTTGAATACCATGTGCAGCCGCTGTCGCTGGAGCGTTTTGGCGAGCCGTTGCACCCCTTCCCTGCGTTCACCGCGTCGGTCTGTGATCTGCGCCCGCAGAGCCGTGGCCGCATTGAAATTCGTAGCGCTGACCCGCAGGAAGCGCCGCTGATTCAGCCCAATTACCTGAGCCATCGCGAGGATTTGCGCATCGCGGCGGACGCGATTCGCCTGACACGCCGCATCGTTGCCGCGCCGGCCCTGGCGGCGTTCAAACCGGTTGAGTATTTGCCCGGTGACAGTTTGCAGAGTGAAGAGGAATTGCACGAAGCCGCTGCGCGGATTGGTACGACGATTTTTCATCCGGTGGGCACTTGCCGGATGGGCAGCGACGCGGATGCGGTGGTTGATGCGCAGCTCAACGTCCACGGCATTCCTGGCCTGCGCATCGCCGACGCCTCGATCATGCCGCGCATCACCTCGGGCAACACGTGTTCGCCTACGCTGATGATTGCCGAGAAGGCTGCGCAGTTGATCCTTAACCCCGGCACAAGAAGCCTCAATCCACAGAAGGAACTGCTGAGTAACGCTTGAATCACACTGTGGGAGCGAGCTTGCTCGCGATAGCGGTGTGTCAGGCAATATCTCTTTGACTGGAAGACCGCCATCGCGAGCAAGCTCGCTCCCACAGGATCGATGTACACCCCGATTTATGGAAAAACGCGGCACCCGCCCACAAGGCCGGCGCCGACAGTGGAACAACAAAAACAATCACTGTGAGGGATACCGATATGTCAGAACACGTTCAGCCTCTGGAAGCCACGCGCAGCGCGGGCGTCAGCAGCGGCACCAAGAAAGTCATCTTCGCCTCGTCCCTGGGGACGGTGTTCGAGTGGTATGACTTTTTCCTTTATGGCGCCCTCGCGGCGGTGATCAGCAAGCAGTTCTTTGCCGGGGTCAACGACACCACGGCGTTCATCTTCGCGCTGATGGCGTTTGCCGCCGGCTTCATCGTGCGGCCGTTTGGTGCGCTGGTGTTCGGTCGGTTGGGGGACATGATCGGGCGCAAATACACCTTCCTCGCAACCATCATCCTCATGGGTCTGGCGACGTTCTGTGTCGGGTTGCTGCCGACCTACGCCAGCATCGGCATCGCCGCGCCAATCATTCTGGTGCTGCTGCGCATGCTCCAGGGCCTGGCCCTCGGCGGCGAGTATGGCGGCGCCGCGACTTACGTCGCAGAACATGCGCCGATGGGAAAACGCGGTTTCCACACTAGCTGGATTCAGTCCACGGCCACCCTCGGCCTGTTGCTGTCGCTGCTGGTGGTGCTCGGTTGCCGTTACTTCACCGGCGACCAGTTTGAAGTTTGGGGCTGGCGCATTCCGTTCCTGTTTTCCATCGTGCTGCTGGGCATCTCGACCTGGATTCGCCTGAGCCTGCACGAGTCGCCAGCCTTCGTGAAAATGAAAGAGGAAGGCAAGCTCTGCAAGCAACCGCTGCGCGATTCCTTCGGCAAATGGGAGAACCTCAAAGTCGTACTGATTGCGCTGTTCAGCATCAACGCCGGGCAAGCCGTGACCTTCTACGCTGCGCAGTTTTACGTGCTGTTCTTCCTCACTCAATTCCTGAAAATGGACCCGGCGCTGGCCAACAGTTTACTGATTGTCAGCGTGATCATCGGCGCGCCGTTCTTCATCTTTTTCGGCTGGCTGTCGGACAAGGTCGGGCGCAAACCGGTGCTGATGATTGGCCTGTTGCTGGCCACCGCGCTGTACTTCCCGATCTTCAAGACCCTGGCCCACTACGCCAACCCGGCCATCGACCAGGCCAGCCATCAGGCACCGATCACCGTACTGGCCGACCCGGCCACTTGCACCTTCCAGTTCGACCCGGTGGGCAAGGCGAAATTTGATAGCCCGTGCGACAAGGTCAAAACCTTTCTGGTCAAGCAGGGCCTGCCCTACACCAGTGCGGCGGCCCCGGCAGGCAGTGGCGTGCAGGTCAGCGTGGGTGACGTGAAGATCGATGGCTACGACGAAGCGGCCCTGCGTGGCGCGGTGACGCTGGCGGGTTATCCGTCGCAAGCCGACACCCAGCAGATCAACAAACCGATGATCGTCGCGCTGATTATCGCGCTGATCATCATCTCCGCCATGTGCTACGGCCCGCTGGCGGCGCTGATGGTCGAACTGTTCCCGACGCGCATCCGCTACACCTCGATGTCCCTGCCCTACCACATCGGCAATGGCTGGTTCGGCGGGTTCCTGCCGACGGTGTCGTTTGCGTTGGTGGTGTACACCGGGGACATTTTCTATGGGCTTTGGTACCCGGTGGTGATTACCGGGGTGAGCCTGATTGTGGGAATGATCTGCCTGCGCGAAACCAAAAACATCGACCTCGACAAAAACTGAGCCTCTCCCCCTGTGGAGAGGGGATTTATCCCCTCTCCACAGGTTATTCATCTTAGTGAGTTCAGGCCTCGGCCTTGATCACCTCGAACGTCACTTGATCGGGATAGAACGCCACGTGGTCGCGAATCTGCTCGACCGACACCTTGGGGTTCTCATAACTCCACACCGCATTGGCGCCTTCATGCCCCGGGATTTGCAGGCTGAAATAGCTGGCATCGCCCTTGTAAGGGCAATAACTGGTGTGATCGGTGCGGGCAAAGTACTTTTCGTCGATGTCTTCGCGCGGGACGTAATACACCGGCGGATAGTTGGCTTCCATCAGAATCAGCGCCCGGGCGGACGCGGCCACCTGAATACCGTGAAACTTCACCAATAGACAGCCGGGCTGCTCGGCGATGGTGATGACAGGACTGGGACCGGAGCTTTTCATGGGTTCCTCCTGAATACGGCAAAGAGACCGGTTCAGGTATAGCCCATAGGGTCAGGTCAGGGCGATTTTGCAGCCGAACGGCCAGAAGCCCCTCACCCCAGCCCTCTCCCGGAGGGAGAAGGAGCCTACCGAGGTGTCTTTCGTTCTACACCGACCTGAAAATGCTTCTTCGATTAGGGATTCAGCGAAGTGCTATCAGGTCGGCGTATGTCTTCAGCATTCCCCGATCGGTCCCCTCTCCCACTGGGAGAAGGTTAGGGTGAGGGCCGCGTGTTCAGGCATCACGCAACAATATCAGTCGCCACCGCCTGCCCCACCACACCCACGGCAAAATCAACCTGCCCCTGCCCCGTCAGGTCGACCAGCAGCCCGGTCTGACCGTTCTGCGCGTAGTACGTCAGGATCGCATCGCCAGCATGGCCGGTGAAATTACTGACGAAGTTCAGCGTAGCCGCACCCGAAGCAAACTCGGCAATGCCCGACAGGTCGATCTTGTCCAGGCCGCTTTTGAAATCCATGATCCAGTCCGGCTGGTTGTTGGTCGAGTCGCTTGCCGCGCCGAACACGAACGTGTCCGCACCCTCGCCGCCCCACAACACATCCGCGCCGCCACCGCCGTAAAGGATGTCGTTACCGGCGCCGCCGAACAGATGGTTGATCGCCACCGCGTTACCGATCAGCAGGTCATTGCCCGAACCGCCGATAGCGTTTTCCAGGGTCACGCCGTGGGCGATGGATACGTTGCCGACCAGACCGCCCACGTCGGAGAACGAGCCTTCGTTGAGGTTGATCTTCTGGTTTTGGCTGAAACCGGAGAAGTCCAGGGTGTCGTTACCGCCACCATCCCACACCGAAAACACCACTTTCGAGGCGGCCGAAGTAGCGCTGTAGAAGTCCCGTTCGGCGTTGGAGTTGAAGCCGTAGACCGTGTCGCTGGCGCGGGTTTCCAGGTTGGCGCCGTAGAGTTTCTGCACCGCCACGATGTCGTCCAACAAAGGTGCCGAGGCATAGGCGCCGCTGCCGTCCTTGCTGAAATTCTGCTGCGTGTTGCTTTCGCTCCAGTAGCTCATGAGGCTGTAGCCACGTGTGTCCTGGGCGTAAGTCACGTCGTTATAGGTCGGGTTGCCGTTGCCGGCGTTGTAGACACCAGGATGCGACAGGCCCAGGGTGTGGCCGATTTCGTGGGTCAGGGTCTGGCGCCCGTAGTTGTTGGTGTCCGGGGTTTTGTTGACCTGGTATTGGTCGTTGATCATGTACCAGGACTGGCCGTCGTACTGACTGCCTTGTGGCAAATAGGCGAACGCCGCGCCGCCAGTGTTGTTGCTGTAGTTGCCGAAGGTCATGTGACCGTCGCCGCCGGTGCCTTCGCTGAAGGTGACTTTGGCCACGTCCGACCAGGATTGCATCGCCAGCACCGCCTGGGCTTTTTGCTGGGCGCTGAATTCGCCGAACGTGCCGAGGGCCGGATTGTAGTTCGCTGGTTTCGAGGTCAGGAAGGTGTAGCTGAGGTCGATCTTGCCGTCGCTATTCTGGTCATGCCAGGACGCGCCCTTGCGCAGAATCTGGTCGGCGGCCTGATCAGCGGTGAACGAAGGTTTGCCGTTCACCAAAACGCTGCCGCCACGGTCGTACAAGTGGCTGAAGGTGTCGACTGTCGAGTAGGCGTCACTGGCCCGGGATTTTGCTTGAGACATTGCTTACGTCCTTGTTTAAAAGTAGTCAGTTTCCGACAGACCACGGCGATCCCTTGGCGAGATCGTCCTGTCACTCGCCTAATGCAGGCGCGGTGAAACTGACACAGCTTGAAACCTGGCGCTAATCAATTTCTCGATAGAGCCGTATGCCGTCCCTGTATTGCCCGTCACTTGCGGCAATGCTTTTTATCTGTATATCCATACAGATAAAAGTTGCCCCTGGCGCCAAGTCCGGCCATTCTGTGCACCTGTTCCGACCTTGATCGACGATGGTGGTTATGCAGCTGTACCTCTGTGAAAAACCTTCCCAGGCCAAAGACATTGCAGCAGTGCTCGGCGCCAAGCGCCGGGGCGACGGTTGCTGGCTGGGAACGAACGTCACGGTGACCTGGTGCATCGGCCACCTGCTGGAAACCGCGCCGCCGGATGCCTACGACGCGCGCTACAAGCGCTGGGTGCTGGCAGACCTGCCGATCATCCCCGACAAATGGAAGATGACCGTCAAGCCGCGTACCGCCAGCCAGTACAAAGCGGTCAAACGCTTGCTTGGCGAGGCCACTGAACTGGTGATCGCCACGGACGCCGACCGCGAGGGCGAGATGATCGCCCGGGAACTGGTGGAGCATTGCCGCTATCGCGGGCCGATCCGGCGGCTTTGGCTATCGGCGCTGGATGATGCGTCGATCCGCAAGGCCTTGGCGGCGCTCAAGCCGGGGGTCGAGACCTTCAGCCTCTACCACTCGGCGCTGGGCCGCTCCCGGGCCGACTGGCTGATCGGGATGAACATGAGTCGACTGTTCACGTTGCTGGGGCGACAGTCCGGTTATCAAGGCGTGCTGCCGGTCGGCCGCGTGCAAACCCCGACCTTGCGGCTGGTGGTGGATCGGGATCGCAACATTGCCGATTTCGTCCCTGTCGCCTATTGGGCCATCGACGTGCAATTGCTGCACGATGGCACGACGTTCACCGCGCAATGGCGCGCAGCATCAGACGTTTGCGACGATCAGGATCGCTGCCTGAATCAGGCTCTGGCGCAGCAAGCGGCAGCGGCGATGGGCAGTGCGTCAAGCGCCCGGGTGATCAAACTTCGGACCGAACGCATGCGCGAAATCGCTCCGCTGCCGTTTGATCTGGGCACCTTGCAGGAAGTCTGCTCGAAGAAGCTCGGCCTCGGCGCCCAGGAAACCCTCGACATCGCCCAGGCACTCTACGAAACCCACAAAGTCATCACCTACCCGCGCAGTGACTGCGGCTATTTGCCCCTGAGTCAGCACAGCGAAGCGCCTGGCATTCTCGCCGCTCTGCGCCAGGCCGACCCAAGCCTCAACGCCTTGAACGAGCATCTGGAGCCTCAGCGACGCTCACGGGCCTGGAACGATGCCAAGGTCAGCGCTCACCACGGCATCATCCCCACCGCGGCAGCGAAAAACCTCGAGCGGTTGGTGGGTAAGCAACGGGCGGTTTACACGCTGATCCGCGCGCGTTATCTGGCGCAGTTCCTGCCCAACCATGAATACGACCGCACCCAGGCCGACTTCGACTGTGCTGGCGAAGCTCTGCGCGCCGTGGGCAAGCAGATCGTCGAACCTGGCTGGAAGCGTGCCCTGCCCGAGGCCCTCGCTCCGGCCAAGGGCCGCGAGGCGCCAGCGCCACAAACCCTACCGGCCCTGACCGAAGGGCGCGATTGTGCGGTGGCCGACGTCAAACTCAAGGACCTCTGGACCCAACCGCCCAAGCCGTTCACCGAGGGCGACTTGATCAAGGCGATGAAGAACGTCGCCAAACTGGTGGAAGACCCGCTGCTCAAGCAAAAACTCAAGGACACCACCGGGATCGGCACCGAAGCGACCCGCGCCTCGATCATCCAGGGCCTGCTCGACCGGGGTTATCTGGTGAAGAACGGCAAGGCCCTGGCCGCAACGCCGGCCGCGTTCAGCCTGATCGACGCCGTGCCACGGGCCATCGCCGACCCTGGCACCACCGCGATTTGGGAACAGGCGCTGGACATGGTGCAAAGTGGCGAAATGAGCCTGGAAGAATTCGTCACCAAGCAGGCCGCCTGGATGAGCAAGCAGGTCGCTCGCTGCGCCGGCTTGAGCCTGACCATCAGCGGCCCACCACCGACCGGCAAAGCAGCCGCACCGTGGAAGAAAAAACGCAAATCAACGCGAAGCCCAACCAAGCGCACAGCCAAAACCACCGGCAAATAGAATCCCCTCGCCACAGTTTTGGGGTTCAATCCAGACTACTGTGTCAGGAGTCATATCGCCGGGAGTGAACGCCCCATGCCCACCATAGAACTTTACGCCGCGCAACGCGACGAACTGGAGACGATTGAAAACCTGATGCAGTTCTACACGTACGACTTCAGCGAGTGGCTGCCGCTGAAGCTTGGCGAACAGGGTTTGTTCAACATTCAGCCGAAGCTGGATTACTGGCGAAAACCGGCGACGCGGCCGTTTTTGATCAAGGTTGATGGAGAGCTGGCCGGGTTCGTAACGGTGGATGATCAAACCCACCTGCCTGGCGCAGATCTCAACATCGGCTACTTTTTTGTCAGCAGACGCTTTCGTGGCCAAGGTGTCGCGAAGTTTGTCGCATCCACCCTCTTGAGCCGGTTTCCCGGTCAATGGCAAATTTTCCACATCGATGCGAACCAGCCTGCGCGGTTGTTTTGGGCAAAGGTGATCCCTGCCCTTGCGCAGGAAAATTTCACAACGCAGCAACAGACGGTAGACGGCTATCCCTGCACGTTCTACCGCTTGGAAAGCCCAACCACCGGGCTCTAGACACCCTTCCCTAATGCCAAAACCACTTTGTCCGACAATATGTAGTGACTGAAAATAATCACTACATAACCGTTGACGCCGTCGATTTGCCCTTGCATGATGCAGACGTCTCCCCGATCGGGAGTACAGGCAACACGTTTGAGCAAGCTCGTCTGACCGCCGAGCTGTTTTTCCCGGATACACGCTGCCCACAAGGCAGATTGAAGAAGCTGACCTGGCCCGAACGTCCAGTACAAAGACGAGAAGCGCTGGCGAAACATTCTCATGAAGCTTGTGGCCGACCCTGAAAACGTCGGCAGTGGCCTCCAGGTTTTCGCCGCTTCTCTTCGTTGTGACGCTATTGCGTAGCAGTTATTCAACACGACTACATGCAACAGACGCGAGACCCCGTCATTTCGACGGCTGACCGCTGACGTCCTGGTTTCGGTGCCAGGGATCAACTAACCGATGGGCTACCTGTATTAGCGAATCAACTTTGAAAGATCACCAAATGGTCAAGGGGCTTAATATGAATCTGAACAATCAACCTACTATCGATGAACTGGCTCGTATGTTCGCTGCGCAGAAAGACAGCCACGACAGCCATATCCTGTGGATCAGCAAGTCGGGCCAGGTGCACATGGACAGCCTGTCGCCCCATGCTCACGAAGCAGAGTTCGACCAGAACAACCAGGACCTGCTGGCCCGACTGAAGATGTACCGTCGCGGCCAGGGTTATGTCGGCAAGAAAGCCGCAGCCGACAAAGACTTCATGGGTAATGTTCTGCAAACTCTGAAACAGGCGTGGGCATCGATGCAGAACCAGAACGAAGTTCGGGTGATTGATCGGTTCTACTGAGTAAGATTGAAAAAAGGGCCTGCTCCCATCAAGGAGCAGGCCCTTTTTTATGCATGGGTTTTCACACACGTTTAGTGAACACCCTAAATCCCTGTGGGAGCGGGCTTGCTCGCGAAGGGGCCATCACCTTCAACATCACTGTCGACTGACCCACCGCTTTCGCGAGCAAGCTCGCTCCCACAGTTGAATGACGGTGACTAGGAAAGCTCTGTTCCTAGCACCAGTTCAACAAACGCCAGCGCCGCCGCACTGTGGTAATTATTGCGACGACGCAACAACGCCGCCCCCCGCTGCGGAGCTTCACCTTGCAACGGAATCTTGCGCAACGCTCGATCCTCGGTGGCAATCGCCTCCGGCAAAATGGTCGCGACCGCCGTATGGCGAATCACCTCTAGCAAGGTGCTCACCGAATTCACCTCGATCACCACTTTGGGCGTGATGCTTTGTTGGCGGAAGTATTCGTCGATGGACGATCGGGTAATGAACTCCGGCGCCAGCAACGCGAACTCCAGTTGCGCTACCTCGCTCGGCGCCAGCGCACCCTGGCTCTCGTAAAGCGGATGATCACGCCCGACCACAATCCCCAACGTCTCGATAAACGCCGGGATGCACTCGATCTCGGGGTTTCTGACTGGCGTAAAGGCAATAGCGATGTCCAGTGAGTCATCCGCCAGCCCGGCCTCGATGCCGTCCATGGACAACTCGAAAATCTCCAGGTGGATGTTCGGGAACCGTGCTGTGTAATCGCGCACCAGCGGCCCCACCAGATACGCCATGAAAGTCGGCGTCATGGCCAGGCGCAAAGCGCCACGAGACAAATCCTTCACGTCATGCAGCGCGCGCTTACCCGCCTCCAGTTCCACCAACACCCGTCGGGCGCATTCGATGTAGGCCTCGCCCGCATCGGTGGGTTTGACCGTGCGCGAGGTGCGGTCGAACAAGGTCACGCCCAGGGTTTCTTCCAATTGGCGGATTTGCTGGGACAGAGTCGGCTGAGAAACGTGCAGCGCTTCGGCTGCGCGGGTGAAGCCGCCGTTATCAGCGACCGCGATCAAGTAACGCAGATGTCGGAGCAGCATGGGACATTCCATTTATAGGCTGTGCTTATGCGCAACATTGTATATCGGTCTTGGACGCTATGAGTCAATCGGCAGAAGATTGCTCCACACACAGCAACCACCCAATAGCTCAACCCGATAGGAGTCACACCATGCAACAGTCCCACGCTTACAACGACCAGAGTCTGGCCCTGACCACTTCGATCCTTGATGCCAAGGCCCGCAAAAACCTGTCCTGGCAGGACCTGACCGATGGCACCGGCCTCGGCCTGGCCTACGTCACCGCTGCCCTGCTCGGCCAGCACCCGCTGCCGGAAGCCGCCGCCAAAGTGGTCGGCGAGAAGCTGGACCTAGACGCTGACAGCATCGCCCGTCTGCAAATCATCCCGCTGCGCGGCAGCCTGTCGGGTGTACCGACCGACCCGACCATTTACCGTTTCCACGAAATGATCCAGATCTACGGCACTACTTTGAAAGCCCTGGTTCATGAGCAGTTCGGCGACGGCATCATCAGCGCGATCAACTTCAAGCTCGACATGAAGAAAGTCGAAGACCCGGAAGGCGGCTCCCGCGCCGTGATCACCCTGGACGGCAAGTTCCTGCCACTGCGTCCTTTCTAAATCAGTACCGGCCCGCACTTAACGTGCGGGCCCACCACCCAAAACATTTCATTCACCAAATTCATCTGGAGGATGCCCCATGAAAAAAATTCTCTTCGCACTGTCGTTGATCGCCGGCCTGGCTGCCCAGGCTCAAGCCCAGGACGGCGCCGTTGCCTACCAGTACGGCATGGACCTAGACATCGCTCGGGTCGTGAACATCACCCCGGTCGCCGATGTTTGCGGTCCGACGCCGGTGGAGATGACCTACCTCGACTCCAAAGGCGTTACGCACATTTTGCAGTACAGCGAATTCGGTACCGGTTGCTCGAACTGAGTCGCCACGGTTCATCACTTTTGAGGAAGCAAACATGAAAGCACTCATCGACGGTTTTTTGAAGTTCCAGAACGAAGCCTTCCCACAACGCACTGACTTGTTCAAACACCTGGCCACCACCCAGCACCCCGGCACCTTGTTCATCACCTGTTCCGACAGCCGCGTAGTGCCTGAACTGCTGACCCAGCAAGAACCCGGCGAACTGTTTGTGATCCGCAACGCCGGCAACATCGTCCCGTCCTACAGCCCGCATCCCGGTGGTGTATCGGCCACGGTCGAATATGCGGTCGCCGTGCTCGGCGTCACCGACATCGTGATCTGCGGCCATTCGGATTGCGGCGCCATGACCGCCGTTGCCAAGTGCAAATGCATGGATCACCTGCCCGCTGTCAGCGGCTGGTTGCAGCACGCGGAGTCGGCGAAAGTCATCAACGAATCTCGCCCTCACGCCAATGAAGCGGCCAAGGTCAGTTCGATGGTGCGCGAGAACGTGATCGCCCAACTTGCCAACATCCAGACTCACCCGAGCGTGCGTCTGGCCCAGGAAAAAGGTCAGTTGAACCTGCACGGCTGGGTGTACGACATCGAAACCGGTTCGATCGATGCGCTGTCGTCGGATCGGCGCACGTTTGTACCGTTGGCGGAGCAGCCGGCGACGTGTGCGGTTTACGCAAACAGCGCTGACGCAGCCTGAAACACCCGTGCAGGAGCTGCCGGAGGCTGCGATCTTTTGATCTTGAAAACCAACATCAACAGATCGCAGCCTGCGGCAGCTCCTACAGTGAGGGGTCTGTGTTGCCGGGGTATCAGCGTTTTACGCTAAGGTCGATTTGGCTCATGCGGCTGCGAATGGTGAACACGCCATCGCCCGACAGAATCGCGCTGCGAGCGAACAGGCGACCGCTCTCCCAGTTCGAAAGCCCCAGTTCCGACTTGTTCAGCGCGTACTGGCCGTCGACCCAACGGGTGATGCCGTTGCCGACAAATGGCGCATTCACCGCGTTGTAGAAACGCTCATGAGCCTCGGCGTTTTCACTGATCAGCGACACGGTGAATTGCGGGCTGTAGCGATTGAATAACGTAATGGCCTGGTCCAGGTCGTCGACGATTTTCAGGCTGACTTCCGGGGTTTCTTCCCATTCCCACTCGCGACCCAATTGATCCTCCGCCAGCGGCTCGGCCAATGCTTCGGTCACATAGCCTTCGGCGCGGTAGACCTCGACGCTGGCGCCCTGCCAATCGCTCGGCAAGTACGACTCGCTGCCTTCGACGATGTGCAATTTGCAGCCCTGGCCACGGGCAGTGCCGGCCTGTTGCAGCGCATCGAGAAACAGCGGCACCAGTTCGGCAGCACGGTCGTGCTGGATCAGGCAGACGTTCAGGGTGTTGCAGACCTTGCGATCCAGCGAGTTGCGCACCACGGCGGCAAAACGCGTGGCATCAGCGTCTTTATCGGCGATCAGCCAGGCACCGCCAGTGCCGTGCAGGCTGACGGCGGTGCCGGCCTGTTGGGCGATGCTGCCCAGTTGGCTGACGGCCCGGCCCGAACCCCGGGCCACGGCCAACGACAAACGTCGGTCAGCAAACATCGCCCAACCGGCCGCGTGATTGACGCTTTCAACCAGCGACACCGCGCCCACCGGCAAGCCGGCCTCAGCCAGTGCCGGGTTCAAGGCGTGGGTGACGATGGCTTGCGCTGTGCCCAACGCATCGCTGCCAATGCGCAGCACGGCGGTGTTGCCGGTGCGCAGTACGCCAGCGGCGTCGGCAAAGACGTTCGGTCGGCCTTCGAAGACGAAAGCGACGATGCCCAGCGGCGACACCACTTGCTCGACTTTCCAGCCGTCATGCTCGACGCAACTGATGACTTTGCCACGGGTGGCCGTCGCATCGCGCCAGGCACGCAGGCCTGCGATCATGTCGCGGCGCATGCGTTCGTCGGCCAGCAACCGCGTGGTGGAACGCCCGCGGGCCTTGGCGCGCTCGATGTCGGCAAGGTTGGCGGCCTCGATCAAGGCCCAGCAGGCCGGGGTTTCCAGGCGCTCGGCAAACCGATCAAAGAACTCGCTGATGGCTTCATCCGACACTGCCGACATCGCGGTGAACGCAAACGCCGCACGCTCGATTGCCACCGAAGCCGCTTGTTGATCCGCTACCGGAATCAGCAGCAACTCGCCACTCACCTGCTCCACCAGCAAGTGGTCACCGGGCTGAAAACGCGCGGCCAGTTCGGGGCTGACCACGGTGACGCGGTTACCGGCGAAAGGGATCGGCGTGCCAGCGACGAGACGTTCGAGTGCAAGAGACATGAAGCGGATTCACCATGCAGGGAGCGGCCGGAAAATGTATAGGAACACCCTCCCCCAAGCAACCCAAAACGCCTGTAGGAGCAAAGCTTGCTCGCGAAAGCGGTGGGTCAGAGGCATCTGTATTGCCTGTTGCACCGTCTTCGCGAGCAAGCTTTGCTCCTACAAGGCGAATGCGGTGGGTCAGAGGCATCTGTATTTGCTTGATGCACCGTCTTCGCGAGCAAACACCCTCCCCCAAGCAACCCAAAACGCTGTAGGAGCAAAGCTTGCTCGCGAAAGCGGTGGGTCAGAGGCATCTGTATTGCCTGATGCACCGTCTTCGCGAGCAAGCTTTGCTCCTACAAGGCGATGGCGGCGGTTCAGGCAATACTCATGCTGGATGTTCCGGCCTCATCGCTGGCAAGCCAGCTCCCACAGGGATTTGGGGGATTGGCTCAGAACACCGACCAGCCGATCCGCTGACTCAACAACTCCAGCGCCGCCATCCCGGCAAGCGAGTTGCCGGCGGCGTTCAATTCCGGCGACCAGACGCACACTGTGAACTGCCCCGGCACCACCGCGACAATCCCGCCGCCCACACCGCTCTTGCCGGGCAATCCGACGCGGTAAGCAAAGTTACCGGCTTCGTCGTAGAGACCGCTGGTGGCCATGATCGAGTTGACTTGCTGGGTCTGGCGGGCGGTGAGGATTTGATCGCCGCTGTGTTTGCAGAAACCGTCGTTGGCCAGGAAGCAGAACGCTCGCGCCAGGTCCACGCAACTCATGCGCAGCGCGCAGTGGCTGAAATAGCTGCGCAGCACGGCTTCGACGTCATTGTGGAAGTTGCCGAACGACTGCATCAGGTACGCCATGGCGGCGTTGCGAGCGCGGTGTTGGTACTCGGATTCGGCGACCTTGCCGTCCACCATGATTTGCGGGTTGCCGGACAAGCGCCGGACAAAATCGCGCATCGACAGGGCCGGCGCGGCGAAACGTGACTGGTTGATGTCGCAGATCACCAGCGCCCCGGCGTTAATGAACGGATTGCGCGGGCGGCCGCGTTCGAATTCCAGCTGCACCAGCGAGTTGAACGGCTGGCCGGACGGCTCGTGGCCCAAGCGTTCCCAGATCGCTTCGCCGGAGTGTTCGATGGCCTGCACCAGGCTGAACACCTTGGAAATACTCTGCACCGAGAACAGCGTGTGCGCGTCGCCGGCGCAGTACAGCTCGCCGTCATTGCCATACACAGCAATCCCCAGTTGATTGGCCGGCACGGTACCAAGGGCAGGAATGTAGTCAGCCACCTTGCCCTGGCCGATCAGGGGACGAACTGCGTCAAGAATCTCGTTCAACAGCGCTTGCATGCCGGGTTCCGAAGTCTCGCCCCATGGGATTGCGGGGTCACAGACGCTAGACGCTGCGGATCACTGCCGAATCACACCGGCACGCACACGGACAATGTAGGAGCTGCCGAAGGCTGCGATCTTTTGATCTTGAAAAAGCCAACATCAAAAGATCGCAGCCTTCGGCAGCTCCTACCGGGCCTCAGTTGATCAATGGGCCCGGTCGAGGCCCGCGAGCAATGCGCTGTCGCGGCTGTAGATGTCCGGCGCGTAACGCACGTGGCCATCGTTGCCGACTTGCGCCGTCCAGTAGGTCATCAGGATCGGCACGGGTGCCGAGAGACGGAACTCATGCGTGGTACCTGTCGCCAACAACGTTTCCGTGCGGGCCTTTTCCGCCGGGCTCAGCAGCAGATCACGCAGTTGCATCGGGTGCTCGACGCGCACACAACCTGAACTGAACGCTCGCGGGCCCTTGTCGAACAGTGCCTTGCTCGGCGTGTCATGCAGGTACACCGAGAACGGATTGGGGAAGCGTATGACCATTTGCCCCAGGGGGTTGCGCGGCCCGGCATCCTGACGCAGAAGGATGTTGCCCGGGTTGTCCCAGTCGATGTCAGCCGCCGCCAGAGGCTGGCCGTTGGCGTCGAGCACTTGCAGGTTCTGTCGGCTGAGGAAGGTTTGATCCTTGCGGATCGCCGGCAGTTTGTCTTCTTTCCAGATGGTCGGCGGCACCGTCCATGTCGGGTTCAGGGTCAGGCGCGTCACGCGGGATTTGAGCAACGGCGTCTGGCGTTCGGCGCGGCCGACCTGGGTGCGGGTTTGCCATACCGGCTGGCCGCCCTGATACAGGGTCAATTCGGCAGCGGCGACGTTGACCAGCAAACCATTGGGCTCCATGTCCTGGGCCATCCAGCGGAAGCGCTCGAGGTTGACGCGCAACTGTTCGCGGCGGGTCAGCGGGCTGATGTTCAGTTCGGCAATCGTCCCCGGCCCGACCACACCGTCAGCCTGCAACGAATGATTGGCCTGGAAACTCTTCACCGCCTCCACCAGCACGCCATCGTAGGCATTGCCGGGCGTACCGACGGCATGGGTCAGATAGCCTTCGCTGTACAAACGCTGGGCCAGTTCCGGCACGCGTTTGTCTTCCATTTCGGGACGCAGCAACGGGCCGTTGCCGACCGACTGCCATTGCGGCAAAGCCTTTAGCCTTTGCGCAGCGTAGAGATGACGCAGGTTTTGATATTGGGCCAGACGCGGACGCGCGAGGTCGAACGCCGCAGGAATGTCCTGCATGCCCGGCACGGCGATCGCCAACAATTCCGCCTGACGGTCACGCGGGGTGTCGTCGGCATGCCACAGCGGCTCGAAATGCGACTGCAGCAAGCGGCCGTAATGCAGATCCTGCAGGGCTTGCAGGTAGTAGTGGCTGATGTCGATGTCGGCGCATAACTCGCCGTCCTGCGGAGGCACCGCCGCCACCGCATAGCGCTTGGGATTTAGGCCATCGTCGGCCAACAGTTGCAATTGCCCCTGCAAAGCCTGCAATCGCCCGGACTCGCGCGCCCACACCGGCATCCAGTCCTGCTGCTCATAGAACGCCTGCAACTGCACCAGCGCCGGGCCGTTGAGGTGCGCGGCAACGGCCGGACACGCCTGTGGCAGACTGAGCAACACGGCTTGCAACGGACTCTGTGGCTCGACCGGTAATTCCGCCGGTGGCGTCGGCAGTGTTTGCAGCGGCGGCAGCGACTCCTCGGCACAAGCGACAAACGGCGCTGCGAGCAAACAAATGCTCAAGTAGCATGCGTACTTTTTGAACAACTGCTTTACTCCAGTCCATGGCCGTCTTGATGACGGTCAACCTTACATCAGGTGCGCTGAACAGTCAGGCTCGATCTTCGGGCTTGGCGGGGTCGACTGGGAGTCAGGAGCCAAAGTGCCAAATGAGTAGCCAGTGAGGACACTTTATAAATGTTGACGTTTTTGCGCCGACTTCTGCTGACCACCGCGACCCTTGTCGCTGTGACCAGTCCAGCTTTTGCCGCCGGCAAGCCATCGCCGGTTCTCTTCACCAGCCTCGCGCACGCCGCGCCAGAACTCAATCCCCAGGCGCTGAAAGGTGCATTGAGCGCCATGCAATGCGCGGTCAACAACGGTGCGAAACCGTCCCGCCACCTGGCAATCATCGATTATTCGCAACCGTCCACCGCTCGCCGTTTGTGGATTTTTGACCTGACCCGAAAAAACTGGTACTGCGTGACCTCGTTGCGCACGGCTCCAACTCCGGGGAAAACTTTGCTACGCAGTTTTCCAATCGTGAAGGCAGTTACCAGTCGAGTCTTGGACTGTTCCGCACGCAGGAAAGTTACAGTGGCACCCACGGTTATTCATTGCGCATGGATGGGCTGGAGCCTGGTTTCAACGACATGGCCCGTGATCGCGCCATCGTCATCCACGCCGCCAGCTACGTGAACCCGTTGTGGAGCAAAAAACAGGGGCGCATCGGCCGCAGCCAGGGTTGCCCGGCAGTGCGACCGCAGATTGCCAAGCAGGTGATCGACAAGCTCAAGGATGGTCAATACATGTTCTCGTGGTACCCGGATCAGCACTGGCTGAAATCCTCACCCTACCTCAACTGTCAGCCGCAACAGGTGGCGAGCATCCTCAACACCCACGCCAGCTAAAAGACAGCGCAAACCTATGTTTGGCGTGCCGCTGATGAGACCAGCCAGCTCAACATCAAGGTTGACTGACAGACCTCTCCCACCATTTGGTCCTGGTTCGGCTGATGATCAGTGCCATGCCCATCAGCCCGGTGGCGACGCCAAAAGTGCTGTGCAAGCCGCTGGCGATCATGGCCGCAGGCGCCTCGGTCGGGTTGCTGGTGGCCAGGGCAAACACCGCCCCCATCGCCGCGGCGCCGGTGATCAAACCCAGATTGCGCGCCAGCCCAAGTAACGCAGACGCCACACCACGCTGATCCTGATCGACACCGGCCATCAACCCGGTATTGTTGGCCGCCTGAAACAACGCGTAACTGGCTGCGATCACCGTCATTGGCAGCACATAGGCAGGCAGCCCGAGACTCATCGGCAACAGTGCCAACAAGCTGCAACCGCAGACCATCCCGAACAACGCGCCCGGCACCATCCGTCGTGCGCCGAAGCGATCTACCAGACGTCCGGCCGGGACACCGCCAAGCGCGGCCAACAACGGCCCGACCGACAACACCAGGCCGACCATCGCACCGCTGAGGCCCAAGCCACGGCTCAGGTAAAACGGCCCGACCACCAGCGTGGTCATCATCACTGACGTCACCAGCAACGTCAGCAGCAGACTGCTGCTCAGTCGCCGATCGGCGAACAGTGACAAGCGTATCAGCGGCGCCCTGGCTTTCGTTTCGACCAACACGAACACTCCCGCACCGCACAGGCTGACCATCAGCAAGATCAGTGTCAGACCTTGCAGCGTCATCGCCAACGCATAAGCCGCCAGCGTCAACACCAGCACCGCGGTGCCCCAATAATCAAATGCAACCCGCATGCTGGCGGTTCGATCGGCCGGTAGATAGCGATACACCAACCCTGCATTGAGTAAGCCCAACGGCACGTTGAGCAGAAATATCGACTGCCAGCCAACATGCGTCATCAACAGTCCGCCCAGCGAAGGCCCGAGGGAGGTGCCCGTCGCCGACATCGTTGCCAGCAGCCCCATCGCACTGCCCGCCCGCGTTTTCGGCACCGCATCTGCCACCAGCGCCAGCGTCAAGGCGAACATGATCGCCGCGCCGAGTCCTTGCACCGCGCGCGCGCCAATCAGCCAGCCAAGTCCGGGAGCCAGCGCGCAGCACAACGAGGCCGCGGTAAAAATGCCGATCCCGATCAACAGCAAGCGCCGCCGACCGAAACCATCGCCCAGACGCCCGACGCTGACAATCAACGTGGTGATCGCCAGCAGGTAAGCCAGAACGATCCATTGCACCTGCTGAAACGTCGCATCAAACGCGGCTGCCAGCGTCGGCAGCCCGGCGTTGGCAATGCTGGTGTCCAGCGACGGCATCAGCATCGACAGTGCCAGACTGGTCAGCGCCCAGCGGGCTGAAGTGCTCAAGGGTTCTCGGGGCATGGGGCCGCTCACAGTACAAAGGTCAGGCACGCTAGCCTGAGCCTCGACAATACAAGGCGCAAGACGCATGCTTTGCACTCGACACCTGCACGGAACGCCATGTCATGTCTGCACCGGATCTGAACCTGCTGATCACCCTCGACGTGTTGCTACGCGAAGGCAGCGTCGCCCGCGCCGCCAAATGCCTGCGGCTGAGCCCTTCGGCCATGAGCCGCGCCCTCGCCCGCTTGCGCGAGACCACTGGCGATCCACTGCTGGTGCGGGCGGGTCGCTGCCTGGTGCCGACGCCCCGCGCGTTGGCACTGCGTGAACGCCTCAGTCAACTGGTGCAGGAAGCCGAAGCGGTTTTGCGACCTGCCGAGATACTCGATCCCGGCCAGTTGCGCCGCACGTTCACCTTGCGCAACACCGACGGTTTTGTCGAAACCTTTGCCGCCGCCCTGCTCGCCCGCATCGCTGAGGAGGCGCCCGGCGTGCGCCTGCGTTTCGTGCAGAAAGCCGACAAGGACAGCACACCGTTGCGCGAAGGCCGAGTGGATCTGGAGACCGGCGTGGTCGACGACAGCACCGATCCGACGCTGCACAGCCGAATGCTGTTTCAGGATCAGTGGATCGGTGTCGTGCGCGAGGGGCATCCATTGAGTTCGGGCAAGGTCAGCGCCAAACGCTTTGCTTCAGGCCAGCACATCCTGATCTCTCGGCGTGGTCGCAGCAGCGGTCCGGTCGACGAAGCGTTGCTCGCGTCGGGGCTGACGCGGGACATCGTCACCTCATTTGGCGGATTTTCGGCGGCGCTGACGCTGGTCCGCGAATCAGACCTGATCGCCACCGTCCCGGAGCGCCACACGCGTAAATTGCGCACCGGGCTGCACAGTTTCGCGCTGCCATTCGAGATGCCGCCGATCAGCGTCTCCATGCTCTGGCACCCGCGCATGGATGCCGACCCGGCGCACCGCTGGTTGCGCGATTGTCTGCGTCAGGTCTGCGCCTAACGCGCATCGCCACCCGCAGGTTTATAGAAGAGGAATTTTTTCGTCTCAGCGGTTTTGGTGTATTCCCTGGCCCAGCTCGGATGCACGTTGCGGTCATGGAAATACAGCGCGCCGTGGGTGTGATCCGGTAACTGACGATTCAGCGCCTTGCCGGCGATTTCCTTGGCCAAGGCATATTCGGCGTCTTCCTTGACCTGATCCGGCTTGCCATCGCACCACCACGAGAACTGGCAGCTTTTGGTTTCCGAACCCTGCTTGACCACCTCGCAGACCGTGCCGGGAAACCCGTCGTGGCCGAGGCGGTTCATCACCACATTGGCCACCGCTTCCATTTCCGGAGTGTCCTTGCCCTTGGCTTCCCAATAGATACTGCGTGCCAGGCACGTGAGCGGATCATCCAGCGGCGCGGCGCCGGCCGGGTCCACCGCTTGCGCTTCGGTCGGCGTGATCGCTTCGGATTTTGGCGCCGGAGCCGCGCTGACTTTGTCGGCGGCTTTTTCTTCCAGCACCTGGGCTTTCTCTTCGGCCTTGGCCTTGATCGGGGCTTGGTCGGTGGCCAGTGCAGCACCCGCCAAGAGGGTTAATACGAGACAACCAGCCAACCATTTAAAACCCATGTCAGTTCTTCCGGCAGGGCCCGAATCGGGCAACGTGTTACGTGGGGGAGACGCCCGGTTTGCGGGCTCTTCGCAGAGTGTAGACGGCAAATTCCGGCGCATCGTTCCGCAGAAAAAAGCGCCGAATGAAGAAAAAGACATTGCACCCACCGGGGGCGTTTCGCGCATCATGGGCGCATTCAGCCCAAGGGAGATTTCCATGCGCTTCATGCCATCCATTTTGCGCGTTGCCGCGCTGTCCGCAGGCCTGGCTTGCGCCGCCTCGGCCATGGCCACCGATGAATCGCAACTGGTCGAGTCGATCAACAGCTACCGCAGCCAACCGCAGCGTTGCGGCACGCAGGCCTCCAGCGAATTGCCGCCGCTGTCCGCCGATCCACGGTTGATCCTGCCCGCCAGTGGCGCCGTCGACCTGCAACAAGCGATGGCGCGCGCCAGCTATCCGATGGTCAACGTGCAGGCGATCACCCTGTCCGGCCCGCGTGATGCGCAGTCGGCCATGAAGGCTGTGCAGGAGAGCTTCTGCCAAGTGGTGCTGAACCCGCAATTCATTGATGTCGGGGTCAGCCGCGCTGGCAGCGAATGGCGCATCGTGCTCGCTCGTCCGCTGTTGAGCGGGCGTCTGGGCGACGCCTCGGCCGAAGGCCAAAAACTCCTAGAACTGCTCAACGCCGCCCGCGCCCAGCCGCGGCAGTGCGGCGGCCAACCGTTTGCCGCCACCGCGCCACTGGCCTGGAATGCCACGCTGGGCACTGCCGCCGAAGCTCACAGTCGGGACATGGCCAACAACAATTACTTCGACCACAAGGACCGCACGGGCGGCACGCCGGGCGACCGCGCTGAACTCGCCGGCTACAGTTACCAGCAAATCGGCGAAAACATCGCCGCCGGGCAAGACACCATCCGCAAAGTCGTCGATGGCTGGCTCGGCAGCCCAGGGCACTGCGCCAATCTGATGAACCCGCAGTACAAGGAACTCGGCGCAGCCTATGCCACCGACCCGAAAAGCGATGCGGGGATCTACTGGACGGCGATGTTCGGCGCGCAATAAGCGCCATCAACGCCGCTCTTTCACAGGGGCCGATGATCAGTTGGCGACTGGAATCCACGATGTCCGCGCCACATTGGCCGTGTCGCCAAACGCCGGCAGTTTCTGCGCCAAATCACGAACGTTTTTCACGTCCAGATCCACCAGTTGCTGACGGGTAATCAGCGTCGGCGGCACCAACACTTTATGCCCCGGATTCTCCCCGGCAATCAGCATCGCCAGGCTCCGCACGCTGATCGCCCCGGCCACTTGCGGGTTGACTGCAGCGGTAGCCGCCCAGGCACTGTCCGGCTCTTTCATGATCTGGATATCAGCAGTGGAAATATCGGCGCTGTAGATTTTCACTTTCTTGCCAAGACCAGCTTCGTCCACGGCGATTTTTGCGCCTTTGGCGAATTCGTCGAACGGCGCGAAGATCACGCTGATGCCTGGATTGGCGCGCAACACGGCGCTGGCCTGATCGGCGACCGAGTTGGCAATCGGCGGATTCAACGTGCCGAAACGCGCCTTCTCGATGATCCCCGGGTTCGCCGCTTTGACCTGACTCCAGATCTCATCGCGCCGCTCCATCGGGGTGAAACCACTGATGTAGACGTAACCGGCATCGAAGCGCGTGCCGTTGTCCTTGAGCGCCTGATCAAGCGCCAGACGAGCCAACGCATGGTGATCCTGCTCGACCTGAGTGACCTGCGGGGTGTTCAGATCGACGTCGAATGCGACGACCTTGATGCCCTTGGCGATGGCCCGGTCAATCGGGCCTTTGAGGGTTTCCGCCAGACCGAGCTGAACGATGATGCCGTCGACGCCGAGGTCGATGGCCTGATCGATCATCTCCCGCTGACTCGCCGCCTGCTGCCGGGCATCGAACACCCGCAACGTTGCACCGAGGGCTTCGGTCTGTTTCTCGACGCCACGCAAATAGGCTTCGGTGAAATCCCCGGAAAACAGATAGCCCACCAACGCGATTTGCACATTGCCCTTGTCGAATGGTGCCGGCGCCCCCGGCAGCGCCTTGGCCTGGGCATTCAGCGCCAGTGCCGTGAGCACGGCGCCAGCGAGGCAGTGACGAACAAAACCCTTGAATGATCCGTGCATACATCTTCCTTGCGAGACATTAAAAGCAGCTCAACGCGCCCGATGCGCGAGGCCGAAGGTGAACATCAGCGCCAGCACCAGCACCAGTCCCTTGACGAAATCCTGAGCGTAATAAGGCGCGTTGAGCATGGTCAGGCCGTTCAGCAGCGTGGCCACCAACAACGCACCAATCAACGTGCCGAACGCATTGGGTTTCTTCGCCCCGAGCACGGCAAAACCGATCAACGCGGCCCCTAGGGCATCGAGCACCAGGCCATTACCCGAGCTAACATCGCCACGGCCCAAACGTGCCGCCAGCAGCAACCCGCCCAATGACGCGAGCAAGGCTGAAAGCACGTACGCCAGCAGTTTGAAACGCTGCACCGGCGCACCGGCCAGGCGTGCCGCCTGCTCGTTGCCACCGATGGCGTAGAACAAACGACCAATGCGCGTGCGCTCCAGGAACAGCCAGACCATCAACGCGACCACAGCGGTGATCAGCACCGGGATCGGCACGGTGTCCCACAACCGACCGCGGCCGAGGGCCAGAAACAGCGCACTGAACGTGCCTTCGGCCTCATCGCCATTGGGCAGGGTCATGCCCACCGCAATCGAGCGCCCGCCGGTTGGGATCAGTTGCACACCGATCACCAGAAACATGCTGCCGAGGGTAGCGAGGATGTCCGGCACCCGCATTTTCACAATCAGCCAGCCGTTGAGCAGCCCCACCGCCGCCCCGCCCGCCAGGCTGATCAGCACCGCCGGCACAGCGCCCCAACCGAGCACCACCATGACGTAACTGGCGATCATCAAACTCATCGCCGCCACCGCGCCAATCGACAAATCGAGGCCGCCGACGGCCATGGTCAGGGTCACGCCCAAGGCCAACAACGCGACAATCGATACCGACTGCAAGATGCTGAACAGGTTACCGACCCGCAGAAATGCCGGCTCCGCGAAGCTGAAAAACACCAGGATCAGCGCCAGCACCCAAAGCAACCCATAGCGGATAAGCGCTTGCAGCAGATGCTCGGCGGGCGCCGGGGCGGTTGATAACAGCAAACTTGAATCAGGCACTCGCTCTACTCCTTGGCGTGGCATGAATAGTTGGAACAGTGACTTCGACGCCAGCAAGCGCCGCCACCAGCGTGGCGCGGCTCAGCCCGGCGCGGGAGTATTCGGCGACCACCGCGTGATTGCGCACCAGCAGAATCCGGTCGGCAATTTCCAGGGCTTCGTCGACATCGGCACAGATCACCAGCGTTGCGCGGCCGCCAGCACTGTCGCGCAGCAGTTGGCCGATTTCGCGGCGGGCGCGTACGTCCACGCCCTGAAACGGTTCATCGAGAATCAACACCCGCCCGTCCCCCAGCAACCAGCGGCCCAGTACGACCTTCTGCTGGTTGCCGCCGGACAACGCACTCATCGGCACGTCGATTCCGGCAGTCTTGATCCCCAATGCCGCGACCTGTGCCTCGACCGCTGCCGCCTCGGCCCGGTTGCGGATGAAACCGCCACGGGTGAAGCGTTCGAGGAACGGCAAGGTCAGGGTGCGACGCAGGGAAAAATCTGCGATCAATGATTGGCTGGCGCGATCTTCGGCGGCAAAGAACACTCCGCTGTGGATCGCCTGGCGTGGCGACTCGGGTTGCCAGTCGATGCCATCCAGTTGCAGGGTGCCAGCCGCCGGTTCGCGCAGGCCGAACAGCACTTCGGCGATCTCGGTTTTGCCGGCGCCCAGTAATCCGGTGAGCACCACCACTTCGCCTTCGTGCAGGGTCAGATCGAAGGTGTTTGACCCGGGCAGGACTTTCATTGCGCTGAGCTTGAGCACTTCGCGCCCGGCCACACGCGGGACGTAGACATGTTCGGCCAGCGCCTGACCGAGCATGGCCTCGACCGCTTCGGGCAACTGGCGGGCGCCGAACTCGCCGACCAGTTGGCCATCGCGCAGGACAATGGCGCGATCCGCCACCCGCTTCAGGTCGGACAAACGATGGGAAATGTACAAAATCGCCACCCCACGACTGCGCAGCGTGTCGATCAAGCCGAACAGGCGCTGGGCTTCGACGTCCGACAAGGCGGCCGTGGGCTCGTCGAGAATCAGCAGACGCGGCTGCAGGGCGAACGCGCGTGCCAGCACCACCAGTTGCCGTTCGGCCTGGCCGAGGCGTTCGATCGGTTGCTCCAGCGGCAGCTCCAGGCCGAGGCCGGCAGCGATGCTCGCGGCCCGCTCGAACAGGCGCTTGCGATTCAGCCAAAAGTCCGCGCCGGGCTGGCAGAGTTCATCGAGCAAGAGGTTTTCCGCCACGCTCAATCCGGGTGCGATGCCGTCGTTGACTTGCTGGTGCACCGCGACGATCCCGACCCGGCGCGCCGACAGTGGCGAGGTGAAATGCCGTGGCTGGCCGTCGACCCAAAGCTCACCGGCATCGGAGGATTGACTGCCGGCGAGGATCTTTACCAAGGTCGATTTTCCCGCACCGTTGGCCCCCAGCAGCGCCACCACTTCGGCGGGGTAAATCTCCAGGCTGACCCGATCCAGCGCACGGCTGGCGCCAAAGGTTTTGCTCAGCTCACGCACACGAATCAGCGGCTCGGGTGCCACGGAAACAGGCGCACTCATCGTCGGTGTGCCAAGGAGCGCACCAGCCGATCACCGAGGCTTTGCACGCTCTGTACCAGAATCACCAGCACCACCACAGTGGCGACCATCACCTGATTGTTGAAGCGCTGGTAGCCGTAGCGAATCGCCAAGTCTCCCAGACCACCGCCACCGATGACCCCGGCCATGGAGGAAAAACCAATCAGCATCACCAGGGTCAAGGTGATGCCTGCCAACAACGCGGGCAGCGCTTCGGGCAACAGCACTTTGAAAATCACATGCCAGACATCACCGCCCATGGCGAGGATCGCTTCGATGCGGCCCTTGTCGACTTCGTCCAGGGCGTTCTCGACAATTCGGGCGAAGAACGGAAAGGCGCCGATGGTGATCGGCACCACCGCTGCGGTGCTGCCCAGGGTCGTACCGACCACCAATCGCGTCAGCGGGATCAAGGCAATCAGCATCACCACAAACGGCAGCGAGCGGCCAAGGTTGACCAGCCCTCCCAGGCCTTTGTTGAGCCGGGGCATTGGGAACAGACCATCGCTACGACTGATGAACAGCAACACACCCAGCGGCAAGCCGATCAGCAAGGTAAACAACCCCGCCAGCAGGACCATGTACAGGGTTTCACCGGTGGCCGTGAGCACCAGTTGGAAGATCTCGTTCCAGTCGATCACGCGATTCATGAGCGCTCCACCCTGACGCCGTATTGCTTGAGGAAGCTCAGCCCCGGCGAGTCATGGCCTAGGGGCAATCCGCAGGCAGGACGCAGCGAGCTGCCGAGCGGGGATTGCGCATCAGCCAACAGCCGAGGCACTGGCCCGGCCTCGACCAATCGGCCGTGAGCCAGTGAAGCGGCGTGATCACAAATCGACTTGACCACCTCCAGCTCATGGGTGATCAGCACGATAGTCAGCCCCAACTGGCGGTTGATGTCGCGCAGCAGTTCAAGAATCGAGGCAGTGGTTTGCGGGTCGAGGGCGCTGGTGGCTTCGTCCGACAGCAGATACGCCGGTCGCGCCGCCAACGCCCGGGCGATGCCTACCCGTTGTTTTTGCCCACCGGACAGTTGTGAAGGAAACGCCTGAGCCTTATCACTCAAGCCCACCAGATCCAGCAGTTCTCTGACCCGCGCATGACGCTGTGTTTTGCTTACGCGGGCGATTTCCAGCGGCACGGCGATGTTGTCGAAGACGTTGCGCGAGTGCAGCAGGTTGAAGCCCTGAAAGATCATGCCGATGCGCTGGCGTTGCCGGCGCAGTTCGATGTCGGACAAGGCTGTCAGGTCCTCGCCGTCCAGCAGAATGCGCCCGGCACTGGGCCGCTCGAGCAGATTGAGGCACCGCAGCAGCGTCGATTTACCCGCACCGCTGCGCCCCAGAATCCCGTAGATCGCACCATCGGGAATGCTCAGGGATACCTGATCCAGGGCAGGTGCCTGCCCTGGCGCATAGGTTTTGCTCAACTGCTCGACGACGATCATGGCTTAGTGGCCGCTACGGTCACAGGGCTCACCGGAATCACTGAACCGGAGAAGTTGTCGGTGATGAACTTGGCCACTTCAGGCGACGTCAGGTCTTTGGCCAGTTGCTTGATCCGTGGGTCGTCCTGCAATTTTGGCGTGGTCACCAGGATATTGGCGTAGGGGTTGTGCTCGGCTTTTTCCAACCCAAGCGCATCCTTGGCCGGGACCAAACCAGCTTCCAATGCGTAGTTGCCATTGATCACCGCGAGGTCCACATCATCAAGGGCCCGGGGAATTTGCGGCGATTCGATTTCGAGGATCTTCAGCTGTTTCGGGTTCTCGGCGATGTCCTTCGGTGTGGCCTGATCGGTGGCCGGGTCGTTGAAGCCGGCCTTGAGTTTGATCAAGCCGTTGTCCTGCAACAGGTACAGCGCGCGACTCAGGTTGGTGACGTTGTTGGGAACCGCCACCGTGCCGTTTTGCGGGACTTGCGCGAAAGTTTTGTGTTTGTGGGAGTAAATACCCAGCGGCTCGATATGCACCGTCGCGGCCACCGCGAGTTTTTCGCCGAGGGCCTGCTCCTGTGACTTCAGGTATGGCAAGTGCTGGAAGTAATTGGCATCGACGTCGCCATGCACCAGCAACTCATTGGAGTTCACGCCGTTGGGGATCTCGATGATCTTGAGGTTCAGTTGCGGGTCGATTTTTTGCACGTACGCCAGAATCTGCGCGTGGGGCACAGGGTCCGCTGCCACTCGCAGCGGCTCAAGGGCCAGGGCACTGAAAGACGTCACCAGAGCGCCCAGCACAGCCAGGGTCAATCCTGTTTTCTTGAACATGTTCTTAGTCCTTGATGAGGTTAGGCAGTCAGTGCTTTGGGGATCAGTGCATCGGCGTAAAAACGCTGGGCAACATCGGGATGTGAACGCAGCCGGCCCTTGAGGTAGTTCCAGCCGACGTCTCGAAACAATGGATTGTCCGGATCGCTGGCCGGACCTCGTGCTTCACGCAGCAGCGCCGTGGGCAACGGGTAAAGCGGCACGACGGCATCGAGTTGCGCGCCGAGGAAGAACGCAATCGACAAACGCTCGTTGCCCTTGGCCGGCGACACCACCCGATGCACCGTGGCACGCAAGTAACCGTTGGTGGCCAACTCCAGCAATTCGCCGATGTTCACCACTAAGGTGTTGTCCCGAGGCCGCGCATCGATCCAGCGCCCCTCCTCGATTTCGACTTGCAGGCCGGCCTGCTGGTCTTGCAGCAGGAAGCTCAGGAAACCCGAATCCTTGTGCGCCCCGACACCTTGATG
Source organism: Pseudomonas sp. TH15 (assembly GCF_016651105.1). Classification (GTDB taxonomy): domain Bacteria; phylum Pseudomonadota; class Gammaproteobacteria; order Pseudomonadales; family Pseudomonadaceae; genus Aquipseudomonas. The sequence continues at coordinate 3,647,915 of NZ_JAEKEL010000001.1, read as the reverse complement.
GCTGGCGTCTGCGGCCTGCCCCGGATAGCGCATCAACTTGATGTGCTCATTGGGCTTGTCGCCGTACAACCGGTCGAAAGCGTCTTGCGGCAACGCCAACGCCTGGGCGAAAGCGCGCAGCAGGCGCAGCGACATGCGGGTCATGGCTTGCTGCCAATCCAGCAGCAACGGCTTGAGCGCCGGTAGCGCGGCCGGCCATTGATTGGGGCCTTGCAGACGCGCCCAGTACGGGCTGTTTTCATCCTGCGGCAACACCTCGCGTTCGGCGCCCAGATCGAACTGTTCGCGCAAGTCCGGCTTGCCGCGAGTGATCTCTGAAGCGGCACGGTTGTAGCCACGAAAGTGCGGTGAATTGATCATGCCCACCGCTGCTTTCTCGCTGTCGGGCAGGGCAAAGAATTGGCGGGCGTGAGCCTGTACTTGACTCAACAAAGCGCTGTCGATGCCATGGCCGGTCAGGTAGAAAAAACCCACGTCCCGTGCGGCATGGCGCAGGTCGTCAAGAAACTCGTAACGCTGTGGCGCCGTGCCTTCAAACAGCGAAAGGTCGAGCGTTGGTAATGCGGTGATGTCGAGGGTATGCGGCATGATTCACTCCCGTGTGAACCAAACCTGAAGAGCCTTTGATCGATTCAGCGTGCGCCGTCATGGCAATCGGGGGTCTATCGGTTTGATGCGTTGATTCGTCGTTGAGGACAAAACTAAACGATCTTAAAAACAGCGGGCCAATATCTTTTTTGCATTACCTTAGGCCTGTTTTCCCCTCACCCCAGCCCTCTCCCAGAGGTAGAGGGGGCCGACCGTGGTGTCTGGCGTGATACATCGACCTGAAAGATCGTGGCGATTATGGATTCGGCAGAAAACGTTCAGGTCGGCGTATCTCGCGAGCATCCCCCATTCAGTCCCCTCTCCCTCCGGGAGAGGGTTAGGGTGAGGGCCACAAACGACGCGGTATCAATCCGTTTGCAACGCGCGGGGGCGTTGGCTGCGTTGTTCGGCGCTGGCGTCTGGCGCTTGTTGCAGCTGGAAGTCGAATTTGAGTTCAGCGTAGCGTTCCGCGGTTTCACTCTGGCGAAACACGACTTCGCCGACCAGGCCTTCACGGGTGGCGTAGGCGAAGTCATCCCACAGGTATTTGTCGCCCGACAGGTTGATCTGTGTGGTCAGGTGTCGATGCCCCGGTGCGCTGATGAAAAAGTGCACGTGGGCCGGACGCTGGCCGTGGCGGCCGAGCAGGTCCAGGCATTCCTGAGTCGGGCCTTGCGGGTCGCAGCCATAGCCCGATGGCACGATGCTGCGGGCGCGGTAGCGGCCCTCGGCGTCAGTGATGATCCGTCGGCGCAGGTTGTAGTCGGACTGGCTTGGGTCGAAGAACGAATAGGTACCTTGGGTATTCGCTTGCCACACGTCGACGGTGGCGCCAGCCAGCGGTTGGCCATGCAGGTCGAACACCTGACCCTCGAGGAACATCACGGTGGCAACGCCCTCCTCGCTGCCGTCATCCATCCGGCACTCACCCTCACACAGCGGCGCGCCAGCGACGTAAAGCGGGCCTTCGATAGTGCGCGGTGTGCCGCCGGTCAAGCCGATCTGCGCGTCCTTGGCGTCCTGCAGCAGATCGAGGAAATGCTCGATGCCGAGACCTGCAACCAACAAACCGGCTTCCGAACGACCGCCCAGACGATTGAGGTAGTCGACGGCTTTCCAGAATTCGTTCTCGCTGATGTCCAGGTCTTCAATCAGCTTGGCGCAGTCCTGCAACACGCGCAGGACGATGGTTTTCATACGCGAGCTGCCCTCATCGTTGGCAAAACCGGCGGCTTCGGCGAAGAATTTTTGCAACTCGGGGGTGTGGGCAATTTTCACGGTCATGGTGGCTTACCTCATCTTGTTGTTGTGTGAACCCAGTTCTTCAAACCAGGCAAGATCCCTGTGGGTAGCTGGCAAGCCAGCTCCAACAGGGTTCAGAAGCGAATCGGGTGTCTGACTTCAGCGGTCGTCGGCGTGGATCGACGAGGGATGGCGGCAGAGGCCGTCGATCTCGATGTCCATGTACGGGAACAGCGGCAGCAACATCAGCGTGTCATGCAGGGCCTCGACGCTGGGCACGTCGAACACGCTGTAATTGGCGTAAAGCCCGGCGATGCGCCACAGGTGACGCCACTTGCCCTGCTCTTGCAGGCGCTGGGCCAGGGCTTTTTCGTCGGCCTTGAGCTGTGCGGCGCGCTCGGGGTTCATGTCGAGCGGCAGGTTTACGGTCATTTTTACGTGGAACAGCATGATGCTCTCCTGTTTCAGTGGCGGCGAAAATGCGCCAGACGCTGTTCATCCAGCGTCAGGCCGAGGCCCGGGGTTCTGGGGATGTGCAGGTGAAAATCGCGGTACTCGGGCCTTTCAATGACGATGTCTTCAGTCAGCAGCAGCGGCCCGAACAGCTCGGTGTCCCAGGTCAATTGCTTGAGCGTGAGGAAGGCGTGAGCCGAGGCCAGGGTGCCGATCGAGCCTTCGAGCATGGTCCCGCCGTACAGTGCGATGCCGGCGGCTTCGGCGATATGCGCGGTGCGCAGCACGGCACGCGGGCCTCCGTTCTTGGCGATTTTCAGGGCGAACACACTGGCCGCACCGTCGGCAGCGAGGCTGAAGGCGTCTTCGACACTTTCGATGGATTCGTCAGCCATGATCGGTGCGGGGCTGCGCTGGTTCAGGCGAACTTGCCCGGAGCGGTTGATCCGCGAAATCGGCTGTTCGATCAGGTCGATGCCGTTGTCACCCAATACCTGACAGCCGCGAATCGCTTGGGATTCATCCCAATACTGATTGACGTCGACGCGCACACTGGCACGCTCGCCCAAGGCTTTTTGATCGCTACGGCGTGTTTGAGATCCTGCTCCAGCGGGTTGGCACCGATCTTCAATTTGAAGATGCGATGGCGCCGCGCTTCGAGCATGTGTTCTGCTTCGGCGATGTCGCGGGCGGTGTCACCGCTGGCCAGGGTCCAGGCCACTTCAAGGCTGTCGCGCACGCGACCACCGAGCAGTTCACTGACCGGCAGACCGAGGCGTTTACCTTGCGCGTCGAGCAGTGCGCTTTCGATGCCGGACTTGGCGAAGGTATTGCCCTTGGCGAGTTTGTCGAGCTTGTGCATGGCTGCGTTGATGTTGTCGGCGTCCATGCCCAACAGCGTCGGCGCCAAATGCGCATCGATGTTGGTCTTGATGCTGTCCGGGCTTTCGTTGCCGTACGCCAGGCCACCGATGGTGGTGGATTCGCCAATCCCTTCAATGCCATCGGCGCAGCGCACGCGGATGATCACCAGGGTCTGGTTCTGCATGGTGTGCATCGCCAGTTTGTGCGGGCGGATGGTCGGCAGATCGACGATGATCGTCGTCAGGCTTTCAATCAGAATCGGGTTCATTTCAGTGTCCTTTGAAGTGTACTCAACCGAGATCGCCGCCACCGACCGGCAAGGTCACGCCGGTGATGTACGTGGCGTCGTCGGAGGCAAGAAACAGGATCGCGCCGACCTGTTCGTCGAGGCTGCCGTAGCGTTTCATCAGGCTGCTGTCGAGGGTTTGCGCGACGATTTGCTGGTACCAGGCCTGCTCCTGCGACGACTGTTCACTGGTATTGCGCGGGATACGCCGTGGCGGCGCTTCGGTGCCGCCCGGTGCTGTGGCATTGACGCGGATGCCGCGCTCAGCGTTCTCAAACGCTAGGCACGCGGTGAGCGCGTTGACGCCGCCCTTGGCCGCGCCGTACGGCACGCGGTTGACACTGCGTGTGGCAATCGACGAGACATTGACGATGGCGCCCCGGCCCTGCTTGAGCATGTACGGCAGGGCTGCGTGGCAGCACCACAGGGTCGGAAACAACGAGCGACGCACTTCGGCCTCGATCTGCTCGACGTCGTAGTGCTCGAACGGCTTGGCCCAAATCGTGCCGCCGACGTTGTTGATCAGCACGTCGAGACGGCCGAAGGCGTTGATGGCTTCAGCCATGACTCGCGCACAATCGGCGTATTGCTCAAGGTCGGCAGTCAGCGCCACCACGCCCGCGCCTTGCAGTTCGTGAACCAGTTCGGAGCGGTCGACGGCGACCACTTGTGCGCCTTCGGCCAGCAGGCGTTCGCAGACGCGGCGGCCGATGCCCTGCGCCGCGCCGGTAACCAGTGCGACTTTGTTGGAGAATCTGTTGTTCATGACAACCTCGACTGAAACAAATATCGAAACCTGTGGTGAGGGACAGACCCACAGATGGGTGTCAGGCAGCAGCAAACTTCTCGTAGTAGAAATTGACCGGCGCAATGCCTTGTTCGCGAATGAACTGACTGACCGCCTCAACCATCGGCGGCGGGCCGCACAGGTAGACATCGACGTCGCCATCGTTCAAATGCCGAGGCTCGATGTGCTGGGTCACATAACCCTTGAGCGGATGCCGGCTATCGGGGTTGGCCACGCAGGCGCTGAAACTGAAGTTCGGAATCCGTGCAGCGAACGCTTCGAGTCGATCCATTTCCACCAGGTCGAAGTCATTGGTCACGCCGTAGATCAGATGCAGCGGTTGCTCGCTGCCCTGCTCCGCGATTTTTTCCAGCATCGCGGTGAACGGCGCCAGCCCGGTGCCGCCGGCAAGCAACAGCAACGGACGGCGGATGTCGCGCAAATAGAAACTGCCCAACGGTCCGGCCAGGGTCATGTTGTCGCCGGCCTTGGCCATGCCGGTGAGGAAGCTGCTCATCAAGCCGCCGGGCACGTTGCGGATCAGGAAACTGACCTCGCCGTCGCGCTGCAACGAGCTGAACGAATAGGCGCGGGTCTGCGCGCTGCCGGGAACCCCGAGGTTCACATACTGCCCCGGCAGGAACGCCAGTTTGTTCAGGGCCTCGCCCTTGATCGACAGCGCGATGGTGCTGTCGGACAACTGGCGCACGGCACTGATGGTCGCTTCAAAACTGGCCTGACGGGTGCGACAGACATCCGACGATACCGGCACCCGCACCACGCAATCGCTCTGGGCGCGCATCTGGCAGGTGAGGACGAAACCTTGCTTGGCTTCATCGGCACTGAGGGCGTCGTCGATGTACTCCTCGCCCAAATCGTAACGACCGGCCTCGGCGAAGCATTTGCAGGTGCCGCACGCGCCATCGCGGCAATCCAGCGGAATATTGATGCCCTGACGATACGCGGCATCGGCCACGGTTTCGTCGGGGTTGGCGTCGATGAAACGGGTGACGCCGTCTTCGAAATTGAATGCGATGGAATGAGTCATGACAGCCGCCTCACAGGTGGTAAACATCGATGACCTGGCGAACGTAATCGTTCTTCAGGACTACTTTCTTGGCCTTGATCAACGGGTTTTCACCGCGCACATCCAAGGTGTAGAAACTGCTGCCGAAATAGCTGTCGACGGTCTTGTAGCGAAAGCTCAGGGTGTGCCAGTTGAAGCGCACTTTGCACAGGCCGTCGGCTTGTTCGAGCAGCTCGATGTTGCTCAGGTTGTGCGAGGTGCGGGTGTCCGGAATGCTCGCACTGGAACGCTCGGTCTTGATGCGGAAGATGCGGTCTTCCAGGCCGGTGCGGTTGCCGTACCAGATCAGCGAGATTTCCCGCTGTGGGTCTTCGGTGAGCTCGTCGTTGTCGTCCCAGGACGGCATCCAAAAGGTGGCGTCCGGGGCGTACAGCTCCAGCCACTCGTCCCACTGTTTGTCGTCGAGGTAGCGGGCCTCGCGGTAGAGAAAATCGCGCACGGCCTCATAGGTGATGGTCATTGCACGGCCTCCACGGCGATCCGCTCGGACTGTTCAGCGGCCAAGGCCTCGAGCATCGTCTGCCGCCAATATTTGTGTTGCAGTACGAACAAGCCTTCGTCTTCGGTGCGCACGCCGCTGAGCAGCGGATGCAGGTCGATCTCTTTGGCCGCGTCGTCGGCGCCTTCGATCCAATGCTCGGCACCGCGGGACATGTCATTCCAGGTCGTGACGCTGCCCTGATAACCGGTCTGGCAGGAACGAAACTCCTCCAGATCATCCGGGGTCGCCATGCCGCTGACGTTGAAGAAATCCTCGTACTGCCGAATCCGGCTGGACCGCGCGGTGTCGCTTTCGCCTTTGGGGGCGATGCAGTAGATGGTGATTTCCGTGCGATTGACCGAGATCGGCCGGGCGATGCGTATCTGCGAGCTGAACTGGTCCATCAGGTACACGTTCGGGTACAGGCACAGGTTGCGCGAATTCTCGATCATCCAGTCGGCGCGGGCCTGGCCGAAGTCCTGCGCCAGTTCATCACGACGCTCGTACAACGGACGGTCTTCGGGGTTGGCCCAACGGGTCCAGAGCAGCATGTGGCCCTTGTCGAAGGAATAGAAACCACCGCCCTGCTTGGCCCAACTGCCGGCACTCATGGTCGGATTGCTATCGCCAGCCTCGCGCTGTTTACGCTGGTTTTGGGTGGCCGCGTAGTTCCAGTGCACGGAGCTGACGTGATAGCCGTCAGCACCGTTTTCGGCGGTGAGTTTCCAGTTGCCTTCGTATATATAGCTGGATGAGCCGCGCAGCACTTCCAGGCCATCGGCGGACTGATCGACAATCATGTCGATGATCTTCGCCGACTCGCCCAAATGCTCCACCAGCGGCACCACATCAGCCTTGAGGCTGCCGAACAGGAAGCCGCGATAGGACTCAAAACGCGCGACTTTGGTCAGGTCGTGGGAGCCTTCGCAATTGAAGCTCGCCGGGTAGCCGGCCGCCGCCGGGTCCTTGACCTTCAGCAGCTTGCCGGAGTTGTTGAAGGTCCAACCGTGGAATGGGCAGGTGTAGGAGCTTTTGTTGCCGGTCTTGTGCCGGCAGAGCATCGCGCCGCGATGGCTACAGGCATTGATAAACGCGTTCAGTTCACCGTCCTTGTTGCGCGCGATAAAGATCGACTGGCGCCCCATGGTGGTGGTGTAGAAATCGTTGATCCTGGGGATCTGGCTTTCGTGGGCCAGGTACAGCCAGTTGCCTTCGAAGAGGTGCTGCATCTCCAGGTCGAACAGCCGTGGGTCGGTGAACATCTCGCGTTTGCAGCGGTAGATGCCGTGGTCTTTGTCGTCTTCAAGCAGGGAGTGAAGGTATTCGGGTCGCAGGGACATGGCCGCCGCCTCCATTGTTTTTATTCAGGCCAGGTAAGATTAGGGAGGCGATGCAAGGGGCAATAGCCGAATCCTGCAGATCGCTATCCGTTTTGTGCAGGATGGCGCGGCAGGCAGGGCGGATTGTTTTGTGGGAAGGTTTTAGTGGCGGCGTTTGAAGGTGTGCGACGGTAGCTCGCCGAACTGTTGGCGATAGCTTTCGGCGAAGCGGCCCAGGTGCAGGAAGCCGTAGTCCAGCGCCAGCTCGGTGAGGTTGCGCACCGGGCAACTCGGATCGCTGAGGCAGGTGTGGATGCGTTCCAGTTTGCGCTGACGGATGTATTGCATCGGCGTGACGCCGAGCTGGCGCTGGAACAACGTGTAGAGAGAACGCGGGCTCATGCGTGCCTGCACGGCCAACTGCTCGGCAGGCAGATCGAGCTTCAGGTTGCGTTCGATGTAATCGAGGATGCGTTCGAAGCTGATGCTGGGTGAGTTGAGGCTCTCACGGCTGACGTTGGTGCTCATCAGCGAAATCAGTTTGCTGCCGACGATCTGTGCGTAATGTTCCTGCACCCGCAGCAACGGATCGCTGGCCTCGGCTTCCTGGCAGATCATCGCGAGCAGGTTGGTAAAGCCTTCCAGTTCATCGAGGCGATAGTGGTTGCGCAGAAAGCGAATGCCACTCGACGGGCGCAACCAGCGTTGCTCGTCGCACACCGATTCGAGCAAACGAGTGGGGACTTTCAGGATGAATTTTTCACAGTCGTCGGAATAGGTCAGGTCCACCGGTTCGTCGGGATTGATCAGCAGCAATTCGCCAGGTTCGAAGTAGTGTTCCTGGCCATGACCACGCCATAGGCAGTGGCCGCGCAGCAAGACTTGCAGGTGATAAATGCTCTCCAGTGCGCCAGAAGTTACCCGCACGCTGGTGCCGTAGCTGATGCGGCACAGGTCCAGGCTGGCGAACTTGCGGTGATCGAGGCTGGCTTGCGGATGGGTGGTCTTGGACAAGCCGATGAAGTGCTGGCCGACGTGCTGGTTGACGTAGTCGGAGACGGCATACGGGTCTGCGTGACGAAACACGCTGCTGCGATCGCTCAGCAGATGGCTGTCCATGGGGCGGGGCTCGTTCTTGTCGTTATGGTTTTACGGCATCACCGGCCACACTACGCCGCAGCGCTGAGGCGAGCAATTGGACCAAAGATCGGGTGTCCGGTAATCGAACACTTTCAGACAAAATCACACCCTGCCCCCGGTAGGAGCTGCCGAAGGCTACGATCTTTTGATTGGGTCTTTCAAAAGGCAACGTCAAAAGATCGCAGCCTTCGGCAGCTCCTACAGGGGGTGCGATAAGCGCCGGTGAGCAGATTTTGGCGTCGATCGCGTTGTTGCAGGCGATGGCCGCGGTGGAGCGTTTGGCCCCTTCGCGGGCAAGCCTTGCTCCTACTGTGGGAGCAAGGCTTGCCCGCGAAAGCGTTTGCCCGATCACCCGTCTTTCAAGGCACTGGACACAAATCCCGACCCACATTGATCGCAGTAAAACCCGTCAACCAGTTGCTGCAGAGGCGCTGCTGATCGATCCCTTACTGATTAAAACGACTTCGCCATCAAACACCGGCAAACGGACTATTTTTCCAACGGCAGAAATCGCAGGCAGGGAAATCCCGTTCTCATGCGCAGTTGCTGGATGGGCTGGACACTTTCTTTGTCGCCCGTTTTCTGCACTACAGCGATCCCGCAGTATTGCTGGTCGTATTTGAAAACAGGAATGAGACCTGGCTTGGTTTCACTCCAGGAACCGGACTTCACCAGGTAAGTCGCGCCGGCCTGCGGCGTGAAAGCAAACGGTATCTGGCATTGAGTGCCACCCACGACATTGCGATACATGAGGACAAGCTCTTGGTTCGCGGCGATTTTTGATTCAATGAAGTCACCGTTGTAGGGCAACGGCGTATACCCGGCGTAGCAGGTCTTTTCGCTGAAAGTGATGGCGTCCAGCGAGGTGCCGCGATCGTATTTCAAACGAACGGTTGCAGAAGGCTCACCCTCACGCGGGAATTCATATTGCTTGCCCATGAAAAACGAAGTGCAGCCATTCAGCGCAAACGTTGCGGCCAGGAGTACACCCCAGCCCATCTTGTGAAAACCGTACATCAACTGCTCCCTGATAATTTCGGATCTCCTTCCAATAGCAGGAGCCGGACGTTATTCAACTGTTGTCTTATGGTCTGACTCGGCTGAATGCGCAAAAACCTTAATGTTGCAGGCGTTTACCCTCGAGATAGACTGATCCGGGCTGCTGCCGTTCTGAAACACGCTCTGGCATGCCAAGGATTATTTGCACTTGGCCAATACCACCTGACACGTGTTGGGCGTGCCCCCGGAGCGCCCGGCGTAGCGGATGCAGTTGTTCAGTGACTTCTGCCGCGCAATGCTCAGGCTGGCCCCCAGGCGAGGCCGCCCTCGCCCACCGTTGGCAACGCCTTGGCGTAGCAGCTGTCGCCGACGCCTGAGGGCGGATAATGTTTGCGGCTGGAGCAACCCGCGGTCAGGGTCACGCTGAGGGCGGCCAGGGTTAACGCAAGCCATGGCGAGCATCGGTGTTGCAGTGTGCCGATCATCGCGTTTCACCTGGTGCTTGAGGGTTTTGACCTGTGGAGTCTAGCCGCTTGGGCTTGGCTATCTGCACAAATCTTCTAAACGCCGGCGCCATTGCGCGGTATTTTAGCGGGCCGTACCGTTCAACGTTGCACCCTGATTTCTGGAGCTTTCCGTGGATAAACGCAACTGGATCGAGCTGTCCCAGGATGTCGATACCGGGATTGAATCGATTCGCGCGCATTTTCAGGGGCATGCCTACGACCCGCATTGGCATGACAGCTTTCTCGTGGGCGTCACAGAGCAAGGCGTGCAGCAATTCAATTGTCGCCGTGTGCGCCATCGCAGCACGCCGGGCAATGTCTTTCTGCTGGAACCGGGGAGATCCACGATGGGCATGCGCCGACCGAGGACGGCTTTACTTATTCGATGCTCTACCTCGATCCGCACTGGCTGGAGCGCGAACTGCATGCGCTGTTCGAGGATGCACCGGCCGACAGCCAGCCCGGTTTTGCCGATACGCTGAGTCAGGATCCACGCCTTTCCACGGCCATTGCTCAAGCCTTCCACGCCTTGCATGACGACGATTTACGCATCGTCCGTCAGACCGCCATCGACGGCCTGCTGGGCGCGCTCACCCGCCATCTCGATTGGCGCAAACGTCAGGATTTCGATCCGCGCCTACCCTTGATCGCTCAGGTTGCGCGCGATTATCTGCACGCGCACGCCTACGAGGACATTGGTCTGGATGACCTGGCACGGGTTTGCGGGGTGGATCGTTTTCGATTGACCCGCGCCTTCAAGGCAGCCTTTGGCCTGGCGCCGCATGCTTACCTGATCCAGTTGCGCCTGGCCAAGGCCCGGCAGTTGCTCGCGCGCGGGGATTCACCGGCGCAGGTTGCCAGCGTGCTCGGCTTTGCCGATCAGAGTCACTTGGGGCGCTGGTTTCGACGTGCCTATCAACTGACGCCGGCGGACTACCGCAAGCGCTGCTCAAACCTTCCAGACTGATGCGCCGCGACTGACGATCATGGCTCCCTGTTTCTGACTTTCAGGGAATCTGCATCATGGCCTCGTTACTGCCCTTTCTGTTGTTTGCTTTCGTTGCGTCGATCACACCGGGGCCGACCAACATTCTGGTGCTGAGCCACAGTTCGCGCCAAGGATTGCTCGCCACGCTGCCGATCATTTTTACTGCATGCGCGGCGGCGGCACTGATTGTGCTGGTGGTTGGGCTCGGTGCCGGCGAGACGCTGCTGCGGTTTCCGCGCGTACAGCAAGCCATGGCTTGGGGCGGTGTGCTCTGGTTGAGTTGGCTGGCCTGGCAGATCTTCCGCAGTGCACCGCCTTCGCTGGACCCTGCGCTTGCGCAAGATCAAGGCATCAGCGTGATTGGCGCTGCGCTTTTGCAATTGGTCAATCCCAAGGTGTGGCTGATGGCTGTGGCCGTGGTCAGCGTGTTTGTCGGCGGCGGTGACAAGACGCTGCGGCTGCTGGTGTTGTCGCTGGCCTTTCTGTTGGTGTCGCTGCCGTGCATGACGTTCTGGGCGCTGCTGGGTGTTGGCAGTGCGCGGCTGTTCGGCACACCGCAGGCGTTCAAGCGGATGAATGCAGGGCTGGCGCTGTTACTGTTGCTGTCGGCATGGCTCACCGTCCTCGCCTGAAATCCCGACTGTAGGAGCTGCCGCAGGCTGCGATCTGTTGATCTTGAGCTTGAAAAAACAAGATCAAAAGATCGCAGCCTGCGGCAGCTCCTACAGGGGCGTTCCAGTGGTTTCAATCACCCTCACAACCGCGATCCCGATAGCTGGTTTTGTCGAACGCGGGAAAGTCGCGCTTCATCGATTCAATACTTTTTATCGCTTACATAGGAGGCCATCAGTGCCCCGTGGCCTGACGGTATTGGCGTGGGGTGAAGCCGGTCGAGGCTTTGAACTGGCGGGTGAACGCACTGTGGTCGGTATATCCGCACTGCAACGCAACATCAGTGATCGGAATATCGGTATGGAGCAAACGATGCGCATGCTCCAGCCGAACCTTTTGGATCATCTGCCGGGGCGTCAGGTGGAACACGCGCTTGCAGTATCTTTCCAGTTGGGCCACTGAAATACCGGCAATCCGTGTCAGTTCGCCCAGGGTGACGCGGCGGTTGAAATTGGCGCGGATGTATTCGTCGACGGCGGCCAGGCGCTGGTAGGCTGGGTGCGTGTCGCTGGCCGATTGCAGGTCAACCGAGATCCCTGCGAGGCCGATGATTACACCGTTGCGGTTGTACAGCGGCCGTTTGTGCGTCAGGCACCAACCGGGTTCTCGACTTCCGTACAAGTGCAGCTCGAGTTGGTCTTCCAGGACCAGGCCTTGCTCCAGAACACGTCGATCCTGTTCGGTATAGCCAGGCCCCAACTGCGCTGGAAAAACCTCGGCACTGGTTTTTCCGAGCAAGGGTTGCAGCTGTTTCAATCCACATCGATGAACCAGGGTGCGATTGGCCATGACGTAACGCGCCTGGGTATCTTTGATAAAGATCGCGGCATTCGGAATCACATCCAGCATGGGCAACAGCAGTGCCACGCCCGCCAGTAATTCTTCGATGGTTTCAGGGCGACTCTGATCGTTTCCCTGGCACAGGATCGCAAAGGCGTTCTGCGTCATGAATCTCACTCTCCCACTGTCCGCCAGGCGAAAGGCCGCGCCTGTGTCGAGACACCTGCCCATCAGACTGCCCCAAGGTCGACGCACTGTCGAGCTTGCAGCGATGCACCTGAGCACTTGCTGAAATGCGGCAGTGTAGCTCCAGCTCGCCCGTCAAAACTGTGCCGATTTCGTCATCGACATCCACGCAAAACATCAATCGCACGCCTGCTGACGCGTTCAATCTATGGCCATTGCATGCACACCTGCCTATCCAATAACTCACAAGAAGGCGACGCTATGTCAGGCAAAGGCAAGTTCAAAAAACAACTTTCATTGATGGACCTTACGTTCATCGGATTGGGAGCGATCTTCGGTTCCGGCTGGTTGTTCGCGGCCAGTCACGTTTCCGCTATCGCGGGGCCGGCCGGGATCTTTTCCTGGCTGCTGGGCGGTTTTGCCGTCCTGCTGCTGGGCATTGTTTACTGCGAGTTGGGTGCTGCGCTGCCGCGTGCCGGTGGTGTGGTTCGCTACCCGGTTTACTCCCATGGCCCGTTGCTGGGTTACTTGATGGGTTTCATCACGCTGATCGCCTTCACCAGCCTGGTGGCGATCGAAGTTGTTGCCTCTCGCCAGTATGCCGCTGCCTGGTTTCCCGAGCTGACGAAGGTCGGTTCCAGCGATCCGACGATCATTGGCTGGCTCATGCAGTTCGCCCTGCTCTGCCTGTTCTTCATGCTCAACTATCGCAGTGTGAAGACCTTCGCCATGGCCAATAACCTGGTCAGCGTGTTCAAGTTCATCGTTCCGCTACTGGTGATTGGTGTGCTGTTCACCTTCTTCAAACCGGAAAACCTCCACGCCCAGGGCTTCGCGCCATTCGGTCTGTCGGGCGTCGAGATGGCGGTGTCTGCTGGTGGCGTCATCTTCGCTTACCTCGGGTTGACGCCGATCATCTCGGTGGCCAGTGAAGTGAAGAATCCACAACGGACCATTCCGATTGCACTGATCTTGTCCGTGCTGCTTTCCACCTTGATTTATGTGTTGTTGCAAGTGGCTTTCCTCGGCGGCGTGCCGACCGAAATGTTGGCCAACGGCTGGGCTGGCGTTGCCAAGGAATTGTCCCTGCCGTATCGCGACATTGCCCTGGCACTCGGCGTGGGTTGGTTGGCCTATCTGGTGGTCGCCGACGCGGTGATCTCCCCCAGCGGTTGCGGCAACATCTACATGAACGCTACACCGCGAGTGATCTACGGCTGGGCGCAAACCGGCACGTTCTTCAAGGTGTTCACCCGCATTGACGAAAAGTCCGGCATCCCGCGCCCGGCGCTGTGGCTGACCTTTGCCTTATCGGTGTTCTGGACCCTGCCCTTCCCTTCCTGGGAAGCCCTGATCAACGTCGTCTCCGCCGCGCTGGTGTTGAGCTATGCCGTCGCTCCGGTGTCGGTGGCAGCACTGCGCCGCAATGCGCCAGATATGCCGCGTCCGTTCCGGGTGAAGTGGATGGGCGTACTCGGTCCACTGTCGTTCGTGATCGCCGCGCTGATCGTTTACTGGTCGGGTTGGGACACCGTGTCCTGGCTACTTGGCCTGCAGATCCTGATGTTCGTGGTCTACCTGTTGTGCGGTCGCTTCGTCCCGACTCAACACCTCAGCCTCGCCCAGCAAATCCGCTCATCCGCGTGGCTGATCGGTTTCTACGCCGTGACCATCGTGCTGTCCAAACTCGGCAGTTTTGGTGGCCTGGGCGTGCTCAGTCATCCCTTCGACACCGTGGTCGTGGCGGCCTTCGCGTTGGGGATTTATTGCTGGGGCGCAGCCACCGGCGTGCCGGCGCATCTGGTTCGTCTGGAAGACGAGGACGATGAAAGCGAAGCCGAGCTTCCACAGACAAGCATCCCATCAGGCCAACGCCCGGTGAGTGCGCGCACCCAGGCTTCTTCCTGACATTCAGGCTCTCGTCTAAAGGATAGGTTTATGAAAAAAGTCCATGTCATTGACTCCCACACCGGCGGCGAACCGACTCGGTTGGTGATGCAAGGCTTTCCACAGTTGCCGGGCCAGACCATGGTCGAAAAGCGCGATGCCCTGCGCGATCAGCATGATCAATGGCGTCGCGCCTGCCTGCTGGAACCCCGTGGCAACGATGTACTGGTCGGCGCGTTGTACTGCGAACCGGTCTCGCCGGATGCCACTTGCGGCGTGATTTTCTTCAACAACGCCGGCTATCTGGGCATGTGCGGTCACGGCACCATTGGCTTGGTCAACTCATTGCACTACCTGGGGCACATCGCTCCGGGTGTGCACAAGATCGACACACCGGTCGGGCCGGTCGATGCCACGTTGCATGAAGACGGCACCGTGACTCTGCGCAATGTGCCTGCCTACCGTTATCGCCAACAGGTGCCGGTCGAAGTGCCAGGACACGGCCGCGTGTACGGCGACATCGCCTGGGGCGGTAACTGGTTCTTCCTGGTTTCCGATCACGGGCAAGCCTTGCAACTCGACAACGTCGAGGCTCTCACCGAATACACCTGGGCGATGCTCAAGGCCCTGGAAGCCCAGGGCATTCACGGTGAAGACGGCGCCCTCATCGACCATGTCGAACTGTTTGCCGACGACGATCAGGCCGACAGCCGCAACTTCGTCATGTGCCCGGGCAAGGCCTACGACCGCTCGCCCTGCGGCACCGGCACCAGCGCCAAACTGGCATGCCTGGCGGCCGACGGAAAACTGGCCGCCGGTGAGTCTTGGGTACAAGCGAGCATCACCGCCAGCCAGTTCATCGGCAGTTACGAATGGGAAGGCGAGCGCGTCCGCCCGTTCATTACCGGCCAGGCTTTTATGACCGCCGACAGCACCCTGCTGATCGACGAACAAGATCCCTTCGCGTGGGGCATTTGAGCGGCCACGCGGCACTTCACCTTAAATAAATTTGAATGCTTCAAGGAGTGACAACGATGAGCGACAACATTTTCACTGGCTGCATCCCTGCACTGATGACCCCTTGCACCGCCGAGCGCAAGCCGGACTTTGACGCGCTGGTGGCCAAGGGTCGCGAACTGATCGACATCGGCATGAGTGCGGTCGTGTACTGCGGCTCCATGGGTGACTGGCCGCTGCTCACCGAAGCCGAGCGTCAGGAAGGTGTGGCACGTCTGGTCGCTGCGGGCATTCCGACCATCGTTGGTACCGGTGCCGTGAACAGCCGCGAGGCGATTTCCCACGCGGCACATGCGGCCAAAGTCGGCGCCCATGGCCTGATGGTGATTCCCCGCGTGCTGTCCCGGGGCGCCTCGCCAGCCGCGCAAAAAGCCCACTTCGGCGCCATTCTGAACGCCGCGCCAAAGCTGCCGTCGGTGATCTACAACAGCCCTTATTACGGCTTCGCCACCCGCGCCGATTTGTTCTTTGAACTGCGCCGCGAACACCCGAACCTGATCGGCTTCAAAGAGTTCGGCGGTGCCGCCGACTTGCGCTACGCCGCCGAGAACATCACGTCCCAGGACGACAACGTCACGCTGATGGTCGGCGTCGATACTCAAGTGGTCCATGGCTTCGTCAACTGCAACGCCACCGGTGCGATTACCGGCATCGGCAACGCCCTGCCACGGGAAGTGCTGCAACTGGTGGCCCTGAGCAAGCAAGCGGCCAAAGGCGATGCCAAGGCCCGACGTCTGGCCCGGGAGCTGGAATCTGCACTGGCCGTGCTGTCGTCGTTCGATGAAGGCTGCGACCTGGTGCTCTATTACAAGCACTTGATGGTGCTCAATGGCGACAAGGAATACACCCTACATTTCAACGAGACCGATGTGCTGAGCGATGCCCAGCGTCATTACGCCGAGAACCAGTACGCGCTGTTCCGCCAGTGGTACAAAAACTGGTCGGCAGAACAGAACGTCGCCTGATCGCTTCAGCTCTCCCTGCCGTGAATCTCGCCGATTCACGGCGGGCACTACTTTCTTCATCAGGAATACACCATGACTCTGACGGGCCACATGCTGATCGGGCAGAACTCTGTCGCAGGCAATCGCCAAGCCATTCGCGGGATCAACCCGGCCACGGATACCGCACTGGAACCGGCGTATGCCGGCGGAGCGGCCGAGCATGTCGACCAAGCCTGCGCTTTGGCCTGGACAGCGTTCGACGCTTATCGCGAGACAACCCTGAATGTCCGCGCTGAATTTCTTGAAAGCATTGCCGTGGAAATAGAAGCCCTCGGTGATGAGCTGATTGATCGTGCCATGGCCGAAACCGGTCTGCCGCGCCTGCGTTTGCTGGGTGAAAGAGGTCGTACCTGCCAGCAACTGCGGATGTTTGCTCGCACCGTTCGGGCCGGAGAATGGCTGGACGTGCGCGTCGACGCGGCGTTACCGGAGCGCCAGCCGCTGCCGCGCCCGGACCTGCGTCAGCGTCAAATTCCGCTGGGGCCGGTGGCCGTATTTGGCGCGAGCAATTTTCCGCTGGCCTTCTCCGTTGCCGGCGGTGACACCGCTTCGGCCTTGGCCGCCGGTTGCCCGGTGATCGTCAAGGCCCACGGTGCTCACCCCGGCACCAGCGAACTGGTTGGCCGCGCGGTGGCTCGTGCCGTGAAAAAATGTGGCCTGCACGAAGGTGTGTTTTCGCTGTTGTTCGGCTCTGGACGCGAAGTGGGTATCGCCTTGGTCACCGACCCGCGCATCAAGGCTGTGGGCTTCACCGGTTCGCGCAGTGGCGGCATCGCTTTGTGCAAGGCAGCTCAGGCGCGGCCCGAGCCGATTCCGGTGTATGCGGAAATGAGTTCGATCAACCCGGTGTTGCTGTTTCCGGCGGCCCTGCACACCCGAGGCGAAACGCTGGCGCAGGGCTTCGTCGCCTCCCTGACTCAGGGTGCCGGCCAGTTCTGCACCAATCCAGGTTTGCTGATCGCTCGCAAGGGGCCGGCGCTGGACACCTTTATCGCGGCAGTTGCCGAACGGGTTCTCGGCAGCCCGGCGCAGACTATGCTCACCCCGGGGATTTTCAACGCCTATGAATCGGCGGTGAATGCACTGGCCGAGAATCCTCGGGCGCAGGTGGCTGCCAGCGGCCAGTTGGGTAGCGGCCCGAACCAATGTCAGGCCCATGTATTCGTCACCGAAGCCGTCGATTTTCTTGCAGATCATCATCTGCAAGGCGAGGCGTTTGGCGCCGCCTCGCTGGTCGTGCAATGCGCCAGTGACGAGGAGATCAGGCAAGTCACCGAGCATTTGGAAGGCCAATTGACCGCAACCCTGCATCTGGACGACGCCGATCTGGACAGCGCCAGGGCATTGCTGCCGGTGCTCGAGCGCAAGGCCGGACGCCTGTTGGTCAACGGCTGGCCGACCGGGGTTGAGGTATGTGATGCCATGGTCCATGGCGGCCCCTACCCAGCCACTTCCGACTCACGCACAACCTCGGTCGGCACCGCCGCCATCCTGCGGTTCCTGCGCCCGGTCTGCTACCAGGACTTTCCTGACACTTTGTTGCCTGCAGCGCTCAAACACAGTAATCCGCTGCAACTGCGGCGCCTGCTCGATGGCCAAAGAGAAGCCCAGGACAATGTCTAATCACCACAGCCACGACACTGCTGACATTGCCGTGGTCGGCGCCGGGATTATCGGCGTTGCGTGCGCCCTACGGCTGGCACGCCAAGGTCTGCGAGTGGTCGTAATCGATCAGCAGGAGCCGGGTCACGGCGCCTCGTTCGGCAACGCCGGGCATCTGGCGACTGAACAGGTATTTCCCATCGCGGACCTGTCCATCCTCAAACGCCTGCCCGGCATGCTCATGGACCCCATGGGCCCGCTGCGGCTGGACTGGAAATACATGCCGCGCGCGTTGCCGTGGTTCACGCGCCTGTTGTTGAACCTGCGTCCGGCGCCCTTCCAACGCACCGTCGCCGGCCTGCGCGCACTCAACGAGAGCAGCCTTAGCGCCTGGCAGCGGTTGTTGGCGGACATTGCTCGCCCCGATTTGCTGAGAGAAGACGGCTCTTTGCTGGTGTTCGAGCGGCCCGAATCGCGTCAGGCGATCGAAGCACTGCAAGCACGTATGCGCCAACAGGAAGTTCCGGTCGACTACTGGCAGGCCGAGGCCATCCGCGCGAAGGCCCCGCAACTCAGCGAGCGGGTCCAGGGCGGACTGTTCTTCCCGCGCACCGGCCACTTCATTGACCCATATCGCGTGGTGTGTGAACTGGTCGAAGCGGCAAGGGCGAGCGGCGTGAGTTTTGTCCAGCAGCCGGTCAAGGGTGGCCATGTGCAGGAGCACGGCGTTTCGTTGATCACCGGCAACGGTGGCTTGTTGGCTAAACGCGTGCTGATTGCCTGTGGTGCCCATTCGGCAAAACTCACCGCCGCGCTGACCGGCAAGCAAGTCCCGCTGGACACCGAGCGCGGTTATCACCTGATGCTGCCACAGGAACATGATCGCCTGCCCTTCCCCGTCACTTCGCTGGAGCGCAAGTTCATCATGACGCCAATGTCCGAAGGCTTGCGGCTGGCGGGCACGGTCGAATTCGCCGGGCTGGAGAAACCACCGAGTATGGAGCGCGCGTGGCAGTTGCATCGGTTGAGTCAGGGCTTGTTTCGCCAGGATCTCAGCGCCGAAGCAGCGACACCGTGGATGGGCTTTCGCCCGTCGTTGCCGGATTCATTGCCGGTGATTGACCAAGTGTGTGGGGGCAAGGTGTTGCTTGCGTTTGGTCATCAGCATCTGGGGCTGACGCAGGCGGCGGTGACGGCGGAGATGGTGGTGGGGATGGTTTTTCCGACGGTAGAAAGCCGCAAAAGTGCTTTGCCGAGCAGCGAGCGTTACAGGCTTGATCGCTTCTGAAATCGCCCTGTAGGTGCTGCGGCACGCTGCGATCTTTTGATCCTGAAATAAAGATCAAAAGATCGCAGCGTGCCGCAGCTCCTACAGGGTTATGTGCACGGCGTTGTGTTCAGGCGTCGAAGAACGGCTCAACCAACGCCCGACTGCCGACAAAAAAGCTATCGGCAACCAGTCGCAGCGGTTGGAGGTCCAGGTCACTGGTTTTGTCGGCAATCAGCTGTTGAAAATGTCGATACACCGCCGCGTACTCGCCCTCCTCCGAGACGGCTTGGCGCACCCCGTCAATACTCAGCAGTGCGCCGCCGTTGTCCAGTCGCAGGATGCCTTCGGTGCAGCGAATTTCGATGCTCCAGAGTTCATCATGACCGTGGTCGAAATCAAACTCCGCGCGGACATCGAGGTGGCGCGCGTCAGACATCTTGATGGAAGCGGCAATAGGCGACTGGCAGTTGCCGGGGACTCGCAGTTCGGCAGACTCAACGAACAGCGGCAGCGCCAATAGATGGGTTGCAATCGACAAGGCATTGATACCGGGATCGAAGACGCCCAGGCCGCCGGGTTGCCAGATCCATGTCTGGCCGGGGTGCCACTTGCGCACGTCTTCCTTCCAGTCGATCTGCACGCTTTGCAGGGTGCGGCTGGCCAGCCAGTCACGGGCCGCTTCGATGCCGGGCGCGTAGCGTGAATGCCAGGCGAACAAACCGCTGACGCCCTGCTCCCCGACCTGATTCACCAGTGCCATCGCTTCACCCAAGGTGGCGCACGGCGGTTTTTCTACCAGCACGTGTTTACCAGCGGCCAGCGCTTGCTGCACCAGAGCGAATCGTCCTTGCGGCGGAGTGCAAAACGCAATCGCATCGACCTGCGGGCCGTTTTCCAGCAGCTCGCTCAAAGACTGAAAGTTCTCAACCCCGGCGCAGGGCTGCCCTTGGGTTGCGACAGACACCAACTGGAACGCAGGGTTGGCGTTGATAGCGGGGACGTGTTGATCCTGGGCAATCTTGCCGTAGCCCACCAGACCGAGACGGATCGGTTGCATCAATGACTCCTGATTTGATTTTGTTTTAGTCAGAACCGGCAGATTACCTGCAAACAGGGCGAGCGTCTGTCGGCGCAACGTCACAAGGTCTCGCAGGATCAGGCAAGGATTGCACAGGAATGCACTACTGCACGCGTGGGCAAAACCCCAAGAATGTTCCCACGACAAACCGATTGAGGACGTTCCCATGCTTGTACAAGCCTACGGTGCCCACGCTGGCGATAAACCCCTGGAACCCATGCAGATCGAGCGTCGCGCGCCGGCAGCCCATGACGTGCAGATCGATATCGCGTTCTGCGGCATCTGCCACTCGGACCTGCATCAGGTCCGCGCCGAATGGGCTGGCACGCAATTTCCTTGCGTTCCGGGTCACGAAATTGTTGGTCGCGTCTCGGCCGTCGGTGTGCACGTGGCGGATTACAAGGTTGGCGATCTGGTCGGTGTCGGTTGCATCGTCGACAGCTGCAAACACTGCGACGACTGCGAAAGCGGTCTGGAAAACTACTGCGACGGCATGATCGGTACCTACAACTTTCCGACCCCGGACGCACCGGGCTGGACGCTCGGCGGCTACGCACAAAACATCGTCGTGCACGAACGCTACGTGCTGCGCATCCGCCACCCCGAAGCGCAACTGGCGGCCGTTGCTCCACTGCTGTGCGCGGGTATCACTACCTACTCGCCGCTGCGTCACTGGAACGCCGGGCCGGGCAAGAAAGTCGGCGTGGTCGGCATCGGTGGCCTCGGTCATATGGGCATCAAACTGGCGCATGCCCTGGGCGCGCATGTCGTGGCCTTTACCACTTCCGAATCCAAGCGCGACGCGGCAAAAGCGTTGGGTGCCGATGAGGTAGTGGTGTCGCGCAATGCCGAGGAAATGGCCGTGCACGCGAAGAGTTTCGATTTGATCCTCAACACCGTCGCGGCACCGCACGATCTCGATGCCTTCCTCGTGCTGCTCAAGCGCGATGGCGCACTGACGCTGGTCGGCGCGCCGGCCACTTCGCATCCATCGCCGAACGTGTTCAACCTAATCATGAAGCGGCGCACGATTGCCGGGTCAATGATCGGCGGCATTGCCGAGACACAGGAGATGCTCGACTTCTGTGCCGAGCACGGCATCGTCTCGGACATCGAACTGATCCGCGCCGAGCAGATCAACGACGCCTACGAGCGCATGCTCAAGGGCGACGTGAAGTATCGCTTTGTGATCGACAACGCCACCCTCGCGGGCTGACCGCACAAGCCCTTTGGCAGCAAGGAGCTGCCAATGGGCAGACTCGATTCTGTCGCCGGGATTTGACATGCCCGGCGTTGCTCGACAAAGTCGCACCCCTTTGCGGCCGCAAATGCCGCAGGTTTGTGTTGAGCAGGGGTTGCCGTTGAACGAACAGACATTGTCCATGCGCCTGGAGCGTGTGGCTGCGCACGTGCCAGCTGGCGCACGGCTGGCCGATATCGGCTCGGATCACGGCTATCTGCCGGTGGCACTGATGCGCCGGGGTGTCATTGCAGCTGCGGTGGCTGGCGAAGTGGCGTTGACGCCGTTCCGCTCGGCCGAACGCACCGTGCGCGAGAACGGCCTGGACCAGCAGATCACCGTGCGCCTGGGCAATGGCCTGGCGGCGATCGAGCCGGGCGACGGGATCACGGCGATCAGCATCTGCGGCATGGGCGGCGAAACGATCCGCGACATCCTCGACAACGGTAAATCGCGCCTGAGCGGCCAGGAGCGGCTGATCCTGCAGCCCAACGGCGGCGAGCAGCCACTGCGCCAATGGCTGATGGAAAATGGCTACCGCATCCTCTGCGAGGAACTGCTGCGGGAAAACCGCTTCGACTACGAAATCATCGTCGCCGAGCGCGCAGCAGCGGTGATGTACACCGCCGAGGAACTGTACTTCGGCCCGCTGCAAATGCAGGCACGCAGCCCAGTGTTCCTGGCCAAGTGGCAGCGCATCCTGCGCGAGAAGCAGAAGACCCTGACCAACTTCGCCCGGGCGCGGCAGGCCGTGCCCGAGGAAAAGGTGCAAGACATCGCCCGGCAAGCACAGTGGATCAGCGAATTGTTGACGAGCACCGCCTCCATTGCCGTTGTTGAACAGTCGCCAGCCTTGTAGGAGCAAGGCTTGCCCGCGAAGGCGACAGCAGGCACAACATCGCCACGTCAGAGATACCGCGTTCGCGAGCAAGCTCGGTTCCTACAGGGTGTGGTTTGAACATTGCGCTGGCTCTGGCGACACAGGTAGTATTGAGAGAGATTCTCACTAACATCTGGAAAGCCCACCAGTGCAATCTCCCCCGTCCAGCAAGCTGGGATTCTTTTTCAGCGACCATCACCGTTGGCTGCTGCAACACATCAATCGCCAGGTACGCAATCACGCGGACGCCGAGGACACTGCCGCCGATACGTTTTGCCAATTGCTGGTGGCTCGCGTCGATCCGGACTCCATCGAACAACCGCGCGCGTACCTGTCGACCATTGCGCGGCGGCTGATCTTCGACCGTCATCGCCGACGCAAACTGGAACTTGCTTACATTGAGCGGTTGTCTGCGTTGCCGGAGGTGCTGGTGCCCTCCCCGAAGAACAACTGCAATTGATTGAAGCACTGGTCGCCATCGACCGGGCGATCGACGGTTTGCCATTGATCGTCAAAGCCACGTTCCTCTACAGCCAACTGGATGGCCTGAGCTACGTGGCGATTGCGCAAAAACTCGGGCTGTCGGAGCGCACGGTCAGCCGCTACATGAAACAGGCGTTGCGTCAGTGCTACCTGTGCGAAATGGCCTCATGAGCAAGCCGCGCCTCGATCCGGTCAGCGAGCAAGCCATCGACTGGATGGTCGCACTGCGCGCGGGTACGCCTGACGCCGCCCTGCAGGAGCGCTTCAACGCCTGGCTGGCGAGCGATCGTGCTCACCGTCAGGCGTGGGACAAACTGCACGAACGCCTTGGCGCTTCGTTCAATACGGTTCGCGCGCTGGATCGGCGCTTGCCCGGTCAGGCCGGCGAAGCCCGTCAGGTGTTATTGCAGCCAAACGCTTCGCGCCGCGACGCCTTGCGCGTGATTGCCGGCCTCGGCTTGCTTGGCGGCAGCCTGTGGCTTGGCAGCAAAAGCCATTTCGGTGAGTCGCTGCTGGCCGATCTGCACACCGGACGTGGCCAGCGTCAGAATTTCAATTTGAGCGATGGCAGCCGCCTGAGCCTCAACGCCGACAGCGCGGTGGATCTGCGTTTCGATGGCCAGCAACGCATGGTCATTCTGCGCCACGGCGAACTGGTGATCGACGTCGCACCCGACCCGAGCCGACCGCTGATCGTGCGCACTGCCGAAGGTGACATGCGCGCCTTGGGCACGCGCTTTCTCGTCGCTCAGGAGCAGGACGCCAGCCGTCTGGTGGTGTTGCAGCATTCAGTCGAAGCGCGGTTGTTTGACGGCACCACACAAATCGTCCGCGAAGGTCAGGCCGTTGTCCTCTCCTCGCGCAACATCACCTTTGCCCGCGACGACGAGCGTCGCCGAGCCGAATGGTTGAACGGCAGATTGAATGTGCTCGATGAGTCGCTGGAGCAAGTGGTCGATGCGCTACGCCCCTACCATCGCGGTTTTGTGCGCGTAGCACCTGAGGTGCGCGGTTTGCGCGTGCAGGGCGTGTTCCCGCTCGATGATCCCGAACGAACCTTCGGTGCCCTGGCCGAAACCCTGCCGATTCGTGTGGAACGCTACAGCCCGTGGCTGACGTTGATCGGCAAAAAATGAGCTCGAAAAAATATTTTATGAAAATCGTTCTTGTTTGTGTCCGGTTTTCATTTCTCATCCGACCTATCTCCTGACGCTTTTACAAAAACAGGAGAATGTTGTGTTCAACACGTGGCCCCGTAACCTTTCCGCTGCCGTTGCATTGGCAACGCTGTCGACTTCAGCGCTGGCGCAAGACCTGACGTTCAACCTGCCGGCAGGCCCTCTCGCCAGCACGCTCAATGCCATCGCCGGCCAGAGCGGGCAGATCATTTCGCTGGAGCCGGCACTGGTGCAGGGCAAACGTGCGCCGGCAGTGACCGGCCAAATGCCCGCTGAACAAGCCATGCAGAAAGCGTTGGCGGGCAGCGGTTTGCAGTTGCGCGTGACGGGGCAAGGCAATTTCAGCGTCGAGCCGGCCCGCGATAACAGTGCCGCCGTGCAATTGGACGCGACGAACATCGTCGAACGCAGCTTCGACGCCACCACCGAAGGCTCGGGCTCCTACGCCGCGCGTGCCGTGACCATCGGCAAAGGCACTCATACGCTGAAGGAAATTCCGCAGTCGATCACGGTAATGACCCGCAAACAGATGGATGACCAAGGCCTCACCGATCTCAAGGACGCGGCGAACAAAACCACAGGTCTGGTCGGTGTTCAGGGCGTGGGCAAAGGTATGATCCTCACCTCGCGCGGTTTTCAGATCGATGACTGGCAGTACGACGGCGTGCCGATCCCGCGCAACTTCTATGGCTTGGGCAACTGGGCGACGCAGGATCTGATTTTCTTCGATCGCCTGGAAATTCTCCGTGGCGCATCCGGCCTGCTGCAAGGCACCGGCAGCCCCGGCGGCGCGATCAATCTGGTGCGCAAACGCGGTCAGAATGCGCCGACCGTGACCATTACCGGCAAGGCCGGCTCCTGGGATCACTACGGCCTGCAACTGGATGCCGGTGGCCCGCTGAATTCATCGGGCACCGTACGCGGGCGCTTCGTTGCCGACGAAGACCAGAGCCAGTCGTTCGTCGATTACGAATGGAGCAAAACCCACTCGCTCTACGGCGCACTGGACTTCGATCTGCGCGACGACACTACGCTCGGTCTGGCCATCAGCAACTCTGATGGCGAGTCACGCCCGATGATCCGTGGCCTGCCTCGCTACTCCGACGGCAAGCCGTTGAATGTGCCGCGATCGACCTACGGCGGCGCGCGCTGGAACCATCTGGACATCGACGTCACCACGCTTTACGCCGATCTGGAGCACCGTTTCAACGACGATTGGGCATTCAAGGTCGGCGCAGTGCGCATGGATGAAACCAACAAGGGCAAAAGCCAGCGTCTGCAAACCAGCGGCGACGGTATCAACCCCGATGGCAGCGGCATTCAATACGCGGACTTCGTCACCGATTTCGACTCGACCAAACTCGGTCTCGACATGAATGTCACCGGCCACTTCGAAGCCTTGTCGATGGCCCACGAAGTGATGCTCGGCGGCAACTATTCCAAATACACGTCCGACGACAAATACGCTCGAACCTTTAACACCAACAGCACTGACACGATTTTCGACATCGACCATGACCGGCCGGACATCAGTTACGAAGGGCTACTGAACACACCGGGCGGCCAAGGAACGCCGAGCAAATACGACATTCGCCAAAAGGGCTTGTATGGCAGTTGGCGCGTAAAACCGATCGACTCGCTGACTCTGGTGCTGGGCTCGCGCGTCAGTTGGTTCGACTACAGCTACAAATACGCAACGCAAAGAGCCTTCAGCAATGTGGCGATCCCTCAACCGGAAAGCACCATGAACGAAACCGGCGAAGTCACACCGTATGCCGGTATCGTCTACGACTTGAGCCGCGAATGGGCGGTGTACGCCAGCTACACCGACGTGTTCGAGCCGCAGACCAACCGCACGGCGAGCGGCACGGCGCTCAAACCAGTGGTGGGCAGCAACTACGAAGTCGGCCTCAAGGGCGAATTGCTGGATGGCCGGGTGAATACCTCGCTGGCGCTGTTCCGCTACGACCAGGAGAACCGCGCCATCAACGACCTCGCGTCGGGCATGGTCTGCGGCGGCTGGTACTGCTCCAAGGCATCGGGCAAGGTCCGCAGCCAGGGCTTCGAAGCGGAAGTCGGCGGTGAAGTGGCGCCAGGCTTGCAACTGTCTGGCAGCTACACCTACAACACCACCAAGTTCCTGGAAGACACCGACCTCAAAGGCAAAGTCTTCAGCACCTGGACCCCGAAACACATGGCGCGCCTGTGGGCCGACTACCAGTTCAGCGGCGACTGGGAACGCGTCAGTACAGGCCTTGGTTTCACCACGCAAAGCCATACGCTGGGCTATGAACACACCTACGACGTGGCGGGTTATACCGTCTGGAGCGCTCGCCTCGGCTACCAGTTGAGCAAGGAAATCGGTCTGGCGGTGAACGCCAACAACCTGTTCGACAAGCGCTATTACGCCGCCGCGTACAACCAGCTCAATGGCAACAACAACTTCGGCGATCCGCGCAATGTGATGTTCAGCGTGAAGTACACGCCAGAGTTCTGAGGCGAGCTATCAACGCCGACCTGTCCGCCAGGTCGGCGCTGGGTAGCCATGCGCTCAGGCGCGCAGCAGTCGCCTGGTCATGGCCATCGACGTATTCAAGGATTGCCCCGTACGCTGCAACTTGTTCAGCAAACTGGCGCCCAACCACAGTTGGTACAAGGTTTCCGCCAGTTGCCGGGCATCGCCCTCGGGCAGGCTCTTTTCAGCCTGGCCCTGCTCGATGCATTCGGTGATGCGCGCCACCACTTGTTCGGCGCCATCACGCAAGGTGAGGCGCATCGACTCGGACAAGTCGGCGACTTCGGCACTGAGTTTCACCACCAGACATTCGTCGCCGTGACCTTCCAGGGTGCAGCGATCCTGCCAGCCCTGCCAGTAATCCATCAGCCGTTCATACGCCGTCAGCCCAGGCAACGTCAGGCGTTGCTGCATGTCCGCCAGATAGCCAACGAAGTAATCCGCAAGCAAGGCCTGGCCGTACAGCTCTTTGGATTTGAAGTAGTGATAGAACGAGCCCTTGGGCACGCCGGCGGTTTGCAGGATTTCGTTGAGCCCGACACTGGTGAAGCCCTTCTCGGCCATCATCCGGTGGCCGGTGTCGAGCAAATGTTGGCGAGTATCGTCGTAGGTCGGTTTCATGGGGTGCTGATTACCAAACAATAGACCAGTCGTATATTTCACAGGATGGGAAGTTTGCCACACCTGCCGACGAAAAATCTTCCGATAAAAAAATACTAGACGACTGGTCTAATTGGAAACTATGCTGCGCCCCGTCAACTGAATTCCGGGTGTCGACGCAACGCGAATCCCTCGTGCCGCGATATCACCCAGCCAACCCAGGGTGCTCTATGAAAGTCCTGATGGTTCTAACGTCCCACGATCAATTGGGAAACACCGGTAAGAAAACCGGCTTCTGGCTGGAAGAATTCGCCGCGCCGTATTACACGTTCAAGGACGCCGGTGCCGACGTCACGCTGGTTTCGCCAGCCGGTGGGCAGCCACCACTCGACCCGAAAAGCGATGAGCCCGACGCACAGACGGCTGAAACCGATCGCTTCCGCAATGACCCGGCCGCCCAACAGGCACTGGCCAACACCGGACGCCTGGCCGACGTCAGCGCTGATGATTTCGATGCGGTGTTTTACCCAGGTGGCCACGGCCCGCTGTGGGATCTGGCCGAAGACAAACACTCGATCGCCTTGATCGAAGCCTTCGACCGCAGCAACAAGCCACACGGTTTTGTCTGCCACGCACCGGGCGTATTGCGTCATGTGGTCGGGGCTGATGGCAAACCGTTGATTCAGCATCGCGAAGTCACCGGTTTCACCAATTCCGAAGAAGCGGCGGTCGGCCTGACGGATGTCGTGCCATTCCTGATCGAAGACGAGTTCCAGCGTCTCGGTGGCCGTTACTCGAAAGTCGCCGACTGGCAAGTGCATGTGGTCGCCGATGGGCAACTGGTCACCGGCCAGAACCCTGCCAGTTCCGCCGCCGTTGCCGAAAAACTGCTGAAAATGCTCGGCTGATTATTGGCGCAAGTTTCCGCGAATGACCTTTCACCCGAACGCCGTGTGCGCGTCGCACGGCGTTTTTTTCGCCCGAAAAATAGTCGACTGGTCTAATAAACCACAGACAAGGTACCCCATGAATAACAGCGCTTTCTTCACGCCCGCCACGCTGGGCCTGCACACCCTGCAAAACCGCCTGGTACTGCCGCCGCTGACCCGCTCGCGCAGCACTCAACCCGGCAACATTCCCAACGCCCTGATGGCTGAGTACTACCGTCAGCGCAGCAGCGCCGGCTTGCTCATCACCGAAGGCATCCAGATCGAACCCCGCGGCCAGGGTTACGCCTGGACGCCGGGGATTCATACCCCCGAGCAAATTGCCGGGTGGCGCAAAGTCACCGAGGCTGTGCACGCCGTCGACGGGGTGATTTTCGCCCAGCTCTGGCACGTCGGCCGCGTCTCCCACACCGCGTTGCAACCTGGCGGCGCAGCGCCGGTATCGGCCTCGGCCGTGGCCACCGACCGAGTCAGCGTGTTCATCGAAACCGCGCCGGGTGCCGGTGAATTGGTCGCGCCCTCCGCGCCTCGCGCACTGAGCACCGATGAAGTGCAGGACTTGATTGAGCTTTACGCCCAAGCGGCGCGCAATGCCATGGAAGCCGGTTTCGACGGCGTCGAGTTGCACTGCGCCAATGGTTATCTGGTCAATCAGTTCATCTCCGCCCACAGCAACCAGCGCACCGACGAATACGGCGGCTCGCTGAGCAATCGCCTGCGTTTTTTGCGTGAAGTGGTGGCCGGTGTCGCCGAATGCATCGGCAAAGAAAAAGTCGGCGTGCGTTTCGCGCCGTTGTTCACCACCACCGACGAAGCGCGGACGTATCTGGGCATGGTCGAGGAAGATCCGCACAGCACTTACATCGAAGCCATCAAAGTGCTGGAAGACGTCGGCATTGCTTACCTGTCCATCGCCGAAGCCGATTGGGACAACGCGCCAGCGATGCCACAAACCTTTCGTCAGGCCGTACGCGACACGTTCAGCGGCGCGATCATTTACGCCGGCCGCTACAACGCCGAATCGGGCGCGCAGTTGCTCGACTCAGGCCTGGCCGACTTTGTCGCGTTCGGCCGCCCGTTCATGGCCAACCCGGACCTGCCGGCGCGCATTGCCAATGACTGGCCATTGAATCCGCTGAACCCGGCGACGGTGTACGGCGGCAATGCCGAAGGCTATGTCGATTACCCTGTTTACAGCGCATAACGCAACGATCAAACCGGATCAGTGAATGCTCCCGTCTCGGCGGGAGCCTTGCGTTACATCGCGCAGCAACGTTGTCCCTCCCATTCCTGGGCTTTCCCCAAGCCTCGACCCAGCAAGTGCCCGCCTCCAGAAAAAATTCACACTGCATTGTCAGTTTGATTATTTCGGCCTATCTTTAAAAAACCTATACAAACAGTCACCATATGTACAAGCAGCGCCGACGCCATTGACGGCCAAGGTTGACGGCGAAGGTTGCTCTACGCGCAACATTTCGCGCGATGTCGACTGAAAGTCCTGTCGATTTTGCGCCGCGGACGCCCGGCAAACCTGTACAGAAAAAGCAATCCGTACAATCAACTTCACCCATGTTCACTCCCGCTCAACCGTGTGATCAGAGAGAACCTCCATGACCCGTCTATTGGCTTTACTGGCGCTGGCGCTCAGCCTGACCAGCTGCGGCAGCGTCGATGTCGACCACTACGCCAACCAGCAACCGTCGCTGGATCTGGTGCAGTTCTTCAGCAAGCCTGTCAAAGCCTGGGGGATCTTTCAGAAACGCTCGGGCGAAGTTGCCAAGCGCTTCGAGGTCGACGTCCAGAGCCATCGCGAGGGTAATAATCTGATTCTCGACGAGCGCTTCCTTTACAGCGATGGCACTCGTGAACGTCGCGTCTGGACGCTGACCCCGCAAGGGGATGGCCACTGGCGCGGCCGCGCTGGCGATGTCGTGGGCGAAGCAACGGGGCAAGTGGCCGGCAACGCATTACGTTGGCGCTACCGCCTGAGCCTTCCGGTCGATGGCTCCGTTTATGAGGTGAGCATGGACGACTGGATGTACCTGATGGACGACGACACCCTGATCAATCGCACCAGCATGTCCAAGTTCGGTGTCGAAGTGGGCCAGGTGACGCTGTTTTTCCGCCGCCAGGCCGGGGCAGAACATCAATGAACGATTCGCTCTCCAGGACTCACCTTGATGCACGCCGGAGCAAAGCGCTGCGGCTGCATTTTTTCGCTGACACCTTGTTGATGCACCAGACGTTGCGGGACTCTACCGAATGAACAAAGTTAATCGCTTGTACCTGATCCTCGGCGATCAACTGTCGTTTGACCTCGCCTCGTTGCAGGGGCTCGATCGCGCAAGTGATGCGGTCTTGATGGTCGAGGTCATGGAGGAAGCGAGCCATGTGCCTCACCACCCGCAGAAGATCGTCCTGATCTTCAGCGCCATGCGCCATTTCGCCAAGGCGCTGCAGGCCCGAGGCGTACGCGTCGAGTACGTCACTCTGGAAGACCCGAATAACAGTGGATCGGTGCCGGCTGAATTGCGGCGCTGGCAGGCCCTCCTGCAACCGGCCGAACTGCACGTCACTGAGTGCGGCGACTGGCGCCTGGAGCAGTCTCTCAAGGAGTGCGGTGTAGCCATTGATTGGCACGCCGATACGCGTTTTCTGTGCAGTCGCGCCGAATTCAGCGCGTGGGCGGCCGGCAAAAAACAGCTGCGCATGGAGTTCTTCTACCGTGAGATGCGCCGCAAGAGCCGATTACTGATCAATGGCGACGGTACACCGGTCGGCGGTGCCTGGAACTTTGACGCGGAAAACCGCAAAGCCCTGCCCAAGGGCGTGAAAGCCCCTACCCGGTCGGCTTTACCGCAGACGCCATTACCCGCGAAGTACTCGCGCTGGTCAAACAGCGCTTCAGTCACCACTACGGTGTCGTTGACGATTTCAACTATCCGGTTACCCACGCCGACGCTCAATCGTTATGGAATTACTTTCTGGATTACGGCCTGGCCGGATTCGGCGATTACCAGGACGCCATGGCCAACGATGAGCCGTTTCTGTTTCATGCACGCATCAGTGCTGCGCTGAATATCGGTCTGCTCGATCTGCGGCAGCTGTGCAGTGACGTCGAGTCGGCTTACTGGTCAGGCAGCATTGCGCTCAACGCCGCCGAGGGATTCATTCGGCAACTGATCGGCTGGCGCGAATACGTACGCGGTGTTTACTGGCTGAAGATGCCTGATTACGCCCAAGGCAATTCATTCGCCAACAGCAGGCCTTTGCCAGCGTTCTACTGGACTGGCGAAACGCAAATGAACTGCATGCGCCAGGCGATCAGTCAAAGCCTGAAACACGCCTACGCCCATCACATCCAGCGGCTCATGGTCACGGGTAACTTTGCCCTGCTTGCCGGCATCGCCCCGAGCCAGATCTGCGAGTGGTACCTGGCGATCTACATGGACGCTTTCGACTGGGTGGAACTGCCCAACACCCTCGGCATGGTCATGCACGCTGACGGTGGTTACCTCGGCTCCAAGCCTTATTGCGCCAGCGGCCAATACATCAATCGCATGTCTGATTACTGTCGCGGCTGCGCCTACAAGGTCAGCGAAAGCACCGCCGACAACGCCTGCCCGTTCAATGCGCTGTACTGGCATTTTCTGCTGCGCCATGGCGATTTGCTGCGTGGCAATCAGCGTATGGCCATGATGTACAAAAACCTCGACCGCATGCCTCAAGCCAAGCAGCAGGCGCTTTGGCAGCGAGGACAGAAGTTGCTCGACATCCTCGATAACGGCGAAGCGTTATGAAACAGGCTGCACGCGCTGTTGCGGGTGCAACTAAAACATCGGCCGGCGTGTCAATGGTGGGATTCCCGATCCAGGTTTGAACCGTGTTTAATAAACGCCAACAAAAACCAACGAAGCCCGAGTGGTGAAAATTCTGAAACGGCTTACTCGCGAAGAACTGGAGGCAGAGCTCTTGCATCTGCGCCAGGTTCTGCAGAACAGCGCAGCAGCAACGCCGAACATGGCCGCCCAACTGGCCGCCAGCCGGGCGGCGCTCGCCAGTAGCGAAGCGCGTTTCAGCACCATCCTGGAAACCATCGAGGCAGCGTTCGCCATCGTCAAAGTCAAATTCGACGCCGACGACCGCCCCGTGGATTACTGCTTTGTCGAAGCCAACCCGGCATTCGAACGGCACGCAGGGGTCAACCTGCGGGGTAAATGGGTCACCGAGTTCGCGCCCAATCTGGAGAGTTTCTGGTTCGAAACCTATGGCCACGTGGCCAAGACCGGAGAACCGGCGAACTTCGAGAATTACGCCAATACCTTTGAACGCTGGTTCGATGTGCGCGCCGTGCGTGTCGGTGACCCCGCCGATCGACAAATCGCGATCTTTTTCAGTGACGTCACCGAACGCCGAGCTGCCGAGGAACGGCTGCGGATCAGCGAGGCGGTAGCGCGGGAAAACGTCGAGCGCGTGCAACTGGCCCTCGCCGCCGGCGCCATTATCGGCACCTGGCATTGGGACCTGCCGACGGATCGCTTCACCGTGGACGAAGCCTTCGCCAGGGTTTTTGACCTTGATCCGGCGCTGGGCCACATCGGTCTGAGCCTGGAGCAAGTGGTAACCACCGTCCACCCCGATGACCGGGACGGGGTCACGGGCGCGATCAATGAAGCGATTGCCCGTGGTGGCGCCTATTCCCATCAATACCGGGTGCGCGGCGCCGATGGAAAATACAGCTGGATCGAAGCCAACGGGCGTGTCGAGTGCGCCGATGACGGTACCCCGCTGCGCTTTCCCGGGGTACTCATCGATGTTGAGGATCGGCGCAATGTCGAGGCCGAGCGAGATCGCGCGAACGCGGCATTGCGCGCGCTCAACGAAACACTGGAACAACGCGTATCCGCGCGCACGGCCGACCTCATGCAAGCCGAGGAAAAACTGCGCCAGTCGCAAAAGATGGAAGCCGTCGGGCAACTGACCGGCGGCCTGGCCCACGACTTCAACAATCTGCTGGCCGGCATCTCGGCCGCTCTGGAACTGATGGACAAACGTATCGGTCAAGGCCGTTTCAAGGACGTCGACAAATACATGGTGACCGCCCAGAGCGCGACCAAACGTGCCGCCGCCCTGACCCACCGCTTGCTGGCCTTCTCCCGCCGCCAGACACTCGATCCACGGCCGACGGATGTCAACATCCTGATCGTCGGGATGACCGAACTGATCCAGCGCACCGTAGGCCCCGGCATTCGTTTGAAAACGGTCGCGGCCGCGCAATTGTGGCCGACGCTCGTCGATGCCAGCCAACTGGAAAACGCCCTGCTGAATCTGTGTATCAACGCCCGCGATGCCATGCCTGATGGCGGGCGTATCACCGTCGAAACGGCCAATCGCGCCATTGATGCTGCGTCGGCCAGCGCGCTGGACATACCCGAAGGTGAGTACCTGTGCCTGTGCGTCACGGACACCGGAACCGGCATGGCGCCCGACATCATCGCCAAAGCCTTCGACCCGTTTTTCACCACCAAACCACTTGGCCAGGGCACCGGTCTGGGGCTGTCGATGATCTACGGGTTCACCAAGCAATCCGGCGGACAGGTGCGCGCGCAGTCGCAAGTCGGCCAAGGCACCACGATGTGTATCTACCTGCCACGCTACTACGGTGAGGCGCTGCAAAATCACGATGCCACGCACAGCACGACAACACCGCTTGCGAAACCAGGCGAGACGATTCTGATTGTCGACGACGAACCCACGCTGCGCATGTTGCTCAACGATGTGCTTGGCGAACTGGGTTATAACCTGCTGGAAGCCGGCGACAGCGTCGAAGGCTTGCAAGTCTTGCGCTCGAATGCGCAAATCGACTTGCTCATCACCGATGTCGGATTACCGGGCGGCATGAACGGACGACAACTGGCCGATGCGGGCCGGGCCATCCGGCCAAAACTGAAGACTTTGTTCATTACCGGCTACGCAGAAAATGCTGTCATTGGCAGCAGTCAACTCGGGCCGGGCATGCAAGTGCTGACCAAGCCTTTTGCGGTCGACACCCTGGTTTCACGGGTCAATAGCCTGATAGCCGCCAACGTTGAATGAGGCCCCCGCGATCACTCGCGCGGATCGTCGCCATCTTCTCCTGCAACGCAAAAAGCCTGCTTTTCAGGGCAGGCTTGGCGATGCAGCAATGCGTGATTACTTCTGCTGAGCGGTCAGCGCCGCGTAGCCATTCATCAGGTTGCGATAGTTAGGGATCCGCTGCGACAGCAGATTGCCCAGGCCTTCAATGTCGTTGCGCCAGTCACGGTGCAACTCACACGCCACCGAAAACCAGTTCATCAGTTGCGCGCCAGCCTGGGTCATGCGACTCCACGCCGCCTGCTGCACGGTGGTATTGAAGGTGCCGGAAGCATCGGTCACGACAAACACCTCAAACCCTTCCGCCAGCGCCGACAACGTCGGGAACGCCACACACACATCCGTCACTACGCCGGCAATGATGATCTGCTTACGGCCGGTAGCCTTGATCGCCTTGACAAAGTCTTCGTTGTCCCAGGCGTTGATCTGGCCTGGACGAGCAATGTACGGCGCGTCCGGGAACAGTTCCTTGAGCTCCGGCACCATCGGGCCGTTCGGGCCGTTTTCGAAGCTGGTGGTGAGGATGGTCGGCAGTTTGAAGAACTTGGCGAGGTCCGCGAGGGCCAGCACGTTGTTCTTGAATTCGTTGGGCGAGAAATCCTGCACCAGCGAAATCAGCCCGGTCTGGTGATCGACCAGCAGCACGATGGCGTCGTCTTTGTTCAGGCGGTTGTAGGTTGGAGTGGTCATGGTGTGCGTCCCTTTTCGATGTTGGAAGTTGTTGTTGCGTTCAAGTTGGGTACAGATTACTGACGCATCGAACGGGGATAAATCGGTTGAAAGGCGTTTCACTGTCAACCCAAAAGGGACAATCGATAATACTGTTCAAACGCCTTGGGCGTCAGCACTGGCCTGCCCCACTCGGCACGTCCAGCCCGACCTTGACCCGGTCCAGCGCCACGATGGTCTTGAACCAGGTGACGTTAGCGTTTTCGGCAAACAGTTTCCGCGCCAGTAGCTGGTATTCCTGCATGCTGGCAACCGTCAACACGAGGACAAAATCCACTTCGCCGGTGACGTAGTAGCACTGCTGAACCTCGGGTACGG
This sequence comes from Pseudomonas sp. TH15, assembly GCF_016651105.1. Lineage (GTDB taxonomy): Bacteria > Pseudomonadota > Gammaproteobacteria > Pseudomonadales > Pseudomonadaceae > Aquipseudomonas. Next base: position 3,612,654 of record NZ_JAEKEL010000001.1, on the reverse strand, counting down.
CAAAGTGCGCTTTCATGGCCTCCAGCGCTTCGAGGCTGGTACGTTCGGCCATCACTTCGACAATGATGGTAATCGGTCGCCCTACCGCCGTCGGGTCGACAATGGCGACATTGCCGGTGATGACGCCCGCTTCTTCCATTCGTTTGATACGGCGCTGAACAGCGGCTGTGCTGAGGTTTACCTGCTCGGCCATCAGGCGCAACGGCGTGGTGTTGTCGCGCTGGACGAGGTCGAGGATGGCCCGGTCGAACTTGTCCAGGGAGTCGTAAGCTGCGAGGTTTTTGGCCATGGTCAATCCGTGAGAAATTTTCTCGAAAACTAGCAGAAAACCGCGACCCTTTATCTGATCGTGAGAAATATTATCGTGCTCGCCGCCTGCATTCGCAGCGCGAACTCACACAGGATTTCATTGGCATGGTCGCTCTGTTTCATCTTTCTCCCGTCCTGTTGGTCACCGCCATGCTCGTGGTGCTGCGCCGCCCGCCCGTACACGCAGCCATCGCAGGCACGTTGTTGGTGGTAGTGCTGTGGCTCGCCGGTATCGCTGATGCGTGGCAATGGGCGAGCCTGCTCGCCGCCGCCGAAGACACCGTCGTGCTGTTCGCCAGCACCGCTTTCGTGATTGTGCCGGGGCTGGCGTTCGTCATCGTCATCGAGCGTCTGGGCGTCAATCTGGCCCTGAGCCAATGGGTGCGTTCGCTGGGACTGGGACGCGGCGATCAACTGGTGTTTATCGTTCTCGGACTGGCGCCGTTGCTGGAAGCCATGACCGGTTTCGGCGTGTCCTTGATCGCCACGGTACCGTTGCTCTTGAGCCTTTTCGAGCGCCGGGTTGCGCTGCGCATTGCCCTGACCGGCATGGCCATCATGCCGTGGGGAACGTTGGGCCTGGCCACGGTGATCGGCGCCTCGCTGGCTCATCTTGACGCGCGGGCGCTGGCGGCGACTTCAGCACTGACCAGTGCACCGGTGTTCCTCGTTTTGAGTGCGCTGGCGCTGTTCCTCGCCGGCGTGCGTGAGGCGCGGGAATGGCGCGCGCTCGGTCTGTTCTGGCTGGTGTTTGTCGGCGTGCTCTACGCGGCGAGTCGCTGGCTGGGGCCGGAAGTCGCCGGTGTCGCGGCGGGACTGCTGACCGCCAGCACCGTTCTGGCCAGTGGGTTATGGCGTCTGCATCGCCGCAGCAACGGCCACGGTTCAGTGCACTGGCCACGTCAGGCCTGGCCGTATCTGGCGCTGATTGTCAGCATTGTTGCGTTGAAAACCTTGTGGGCGCTCACCGCCTGGCAGGATCTGTGGGTCGTTCACGGTGCCCAAGTGACCTGGAAACCCCTGGCCTCGCCGGGTGTTGCCTTGCTGCTGGTGTTGCTCGGGCTGGAACTGCATCGGCGGAAAACACCGCGCTCAACGAGCCCCGACATCAGCCTGCCGGCAGCCTTGGTGGCGCGGGCCAAGCGACCGCTGCTGACGATTTTTTCTTCCTGGCGATGTCGCAGATGATGGTCAAGGCCGGATTCCTCGCGGGCCTGATGCAACTGCTCGCTGGCCTGTCGCCCACCGCAGCAACATCTGTGGTTAGCCTGCTGGGCGCCCTGTCGGGTTACATGACCGGATCGAACGTCGGTGGCAACGCGATCTTCATGCCGGCCATCGCGATGCTCCCGGACGCCTCGCGCCTGTTGCTGGCGGCGGCACAAAACAGCGCAGCAGGCCATGCCGCCCTGGGCTCGCTGTCGATTGTCATGTTGATTCTCGGGCTGGCCAAGACCCAAGGCACCGAGGAAGGCGAACTGATCAGGTTCGGCTTCGCGCTGGCGTGCCTCAACACCGCGCTGGTGGCGGTGGCCGCAGGTTTACTCAGTGGCAGGATCGGATAGGCACGCGCCACGTCAGGCTTGCGCGGTTATGAGCTAATAACGCCTTCATTAAACCGTCGTCGAAACGTTGTACTAGGATAGGATCGTCGTCTGGAAATGTTTTTGCCGGCCATGGAGCTTCACGCCGGTATTCCAGGGACGCGAGTACCCCATTGCAACTCATGGACGAACAATATGAACTCACACCTGTTTCCGTATATCGGCAAGGTCATCGCCAGCACCGGCAGCCGGCATTTTCCGCGCATGCTGCATGACCTGATCCTCACCCAACTGGCCGTCGATGCCACCCATATTCGGCAGATGCGTGTCGAGCCGGTGGGCCGTGCCACCCGCCGCAATGAACCCGAACCGTTGAAAGAAGCCGCGTTGCTCGCCGAAACGGTGTTTTCCGAGCGCAACGCAGCGACCGCCCATGACCTGCCGAACCCTGATTCGTCGACAGTCACCGATGCCTCGCAACTGCATCTGACCCGGCGCAAGGACGGCTACCGCTATGTGATTTCGGTGTATCGCAACGATCAGTCGCAACGTTTTTCCGCGCAGGAGCGCAGCCGCCTGCAAGATATTTCGCCGCTGCTGCTGCCGATGGTAGAAAAACACATCTGTGCCCTGCAACCGGCCGATCCCGACTGCGAACGCCCGGCCGAGGCCACCGAAGGCTCGGGCATCGAGACCCTGCGCCTGCGCTTCAATGAGCGTTTGCAACAATTGGGGTTGAGCCTGTCGAACCGTGAAAGCGAGGTGTGCATCGGCCTGCTCGCCGGGCGCACGGCCCCGGAGCTGGCCGAACAGTTGCAGCTCAAGGTCAACACCGTGGAGAGCTACCTCAAGCGCGCCGCGATCAAACTCGGCATCAGCGGGCGACATTCATTGATGCGCTGGATGTATTCGCCATTGGAGACGTCTGCGTCGAGTGCGGCTTGATACACAGGGATTAGCGAGAGCTTCGGTTTTTTCGGTGTATCAGTGAGATTCTCCCCTCACCCTGGCCCTCTCCCCCATAGTGGCGAGGGGGAAAGGGAGCCTGTCTTTGTGCTTTTCAAAATCCGAGTTCGACCCGGTATCCCACATCGGTGCAACTCGAAAGATCAGCACGCTCAGTCCCCTCGCCCTCCGGGAGAGGGTCAGGGTGAGGGGTAGCTCTTAATCCCGTGCCAACGCTTCAATCGGGTCAAGTCGCGAGGCGTTGCGCGCCGGGACGAAGCCGAAGACGATGCCGATCAGCGTCGAGCAGATCACCGCCGTGAGCACCGAGGTCAGCGAGAAGACCATCTCCCATTCCTTGATAAACAGCGAAAACAGATGCCCGATGGCATACGAGAGCGAAATCCCGATCGCCCCGCCCAACAGACACACCATTACCGCCTCCACCAGAAACTGCTGACGAATGTCCGACTGCCGCGCGCCCACCGCCATGCGAATGCCGATTTCGCGGGTCCGTTCAGTCACTGACACCAGCATGATATTCATCACGCCGATACCGCCGACCACCAACGAAATCACCGCGATCAGTGACAGCAGCAACGCCAGTGAGCGGCTGGTTTTCTGTACCGTCTGCAAGACACTGTCGAGGTTGTTGGTGAAGAAGTCCTTGCTGCCGTGGCGTTGCAGCAACAGTTGCGTGACGTGTTCCTCCACCACCTTGCTCGGCTGGCCGTCCTTCATGCGCACGCTGATGCTGTCCAGATAACGCTGACCCAACACCCGCCCGGCCGCCGTTTCGTAGGGCACCCAGACGTTAAGGGTCTTGCCCGAGGCAAACAGGCCTTTATCCTGCGCCGCCACGCCGATCACCGTGCATGGCAGGTTACCGATCAGAATCACCTGACCCAATGGATCAACATCCTGTCCGAACAGGCGCTGGCGGGTGTTGTGATCGATCACCACCACCTGCGCCTGACGCCGCGCATCGCTTTCGCTGAACGGGATGCCCGCCGCCATCTTGATCCCGCGCACCTTGAAATACTGATCGCTGACACCGTTGACCTGCGCATCCAGATCGATATTGCGATAGCGCAGCAACAGGCTGCGGCCGATCATCGGCGTGGCGCTGTCGACGTAGTACAGCTGATTCAGCGCCGTGACATCGGCAGGCGTCAACGTTTCGATGGACGCTGCACGCTTGTCACCGTAACTGCTGCCGGGATAGACATCGATGGTATTGCTGCCGATGGCCGCGATGTCCTTGAGCACGTAGTTCTTGGCGCCCTCGCCGACGGCGGAGATCGACACCACCGAGGTGATGCCGATGACAATCCCGAGCATGGTCAGCAAGGTGCGCATGCGATGGGAAATCAAAGCGACCCAGGCCATGCTGAAGGCCTCCTTGAACAGTCCGAGACTGGCGACCAGACGTCGTGAGGCCGTCGCTTTCGGCGCCACCGGCTCGTCACTGAGCAAGTGCGTGGTGTCACGTTCGTTGGCGCGGTCGCTGAGGATTTCGCCGTCACTGACTTCGATGATGCGCTCGGCGTTGGCCGCGACTTTCGGGTCATGGGTGACCAGAATCACCGTGTGCCCGGCGGCGTGCAGCTCCAGCAGGATGCGCATCACTTCTTTGCCGCTGGCAGTGTCCAGCGCGCCGGTCGGCTCGTCGGCGAGGATCACTTCGCCGCCATTCATCAAGGCCCGGGCGATACTCACGCGCTGCTGCTGACCACCGGACAACTGGCTCGGACGATGCGTCAGGTGCCCCTCCAGCCCCAGCCGTGCCAACAACTCCTTGGCCCGGGCATGGCGCTGAAGCTGAGGCGTGCCGGCGTAAATCGCCGGCATCTCGACGTTGTGCATCGCGCTCAAGTGCGGCAGCAAGTGGTAGCGCTGGAAGATGAAACCGAAATAATCGCGGCGCAATTCGGCCAGCGCCTGATTGTCCAGATCGCGGGTTTCCCGGCCATTGATCTTGTAGCTGCCGGCGGTCGCGTAATCGAGGCACCCGAGGATGTTCATCAGCGTCGATTTACCCGAGCCGGAGGCGCCGATGATCGCCACCATTTCCCCGGCATTGATCGTCAGGTTGATGTTCTTCAAGGCCAGAAACTCGCGATCGCCGGCGGTAAAACTGCGGGTGATACCGGTGAGCTGTAACAGTGGCTCAGTCATGCTCAGGCCCCCGCCACATTGGTCAGCGGATCACCGATGACCACGCGATCGCCTTCAGCCAGACCGCCATTGATCTGCACTTTGACGTTGTTGTTGATCCCGGTCTGCACATTGCGCGACTGCGCGTGGCCCTTTCCGTCCAGTACACGCACCGGAAAACTGCCGTCGGCGTTACGTGGCCCGAGCGCCGCCACCGGCACGGTCAGCACCGACTTGGCGGTGTCGAGGACGATACGCACCTGCGCGGTCATCGAAATACGCAGGCGATGGTCGGGATTCGGCACCTCGAACAGCGCGTTGTAAAACACCGCAGCGCTCTGTTTCGGCGTGCCGGTGGGTGCCGTTTCGAGAAAATTCTGCGGTGCCGGTTCCGTGCCGCGCAGCTTGGCGTAATAGCGTTTGTCTTCGCCAAGAATGGTGAAATACACCTCCTGCCCCGGCGCAATGTGAATCACATCGGCTTCCGAGACTTGCGCCTTGACTGTCATGGTGTCCAGATCTGCCAGCTTCAGCAGGATCGGCGCCAGTTGGTTGGCGATCACCGTCTGCCCTTCCTGCGTGACCACCCCGACCACGTCGCCATCGATCGGCGCGACAATCCGTGTGTACGCCAGATTGACCTTGGCCGTGTCGATCTGGATGTGCGCGCTCTTGATCTGCGCATCCAGCGACATCAGGTTGGCCTGCTGCACCCGGTAGTTCGACTCGGCGGTTTCAAAATCCTGGCGCGAGATCGACGCATCCTCCTGCAGGTTCTGATAACGCTGGTAAATCGCCTTGGTCTGCGTGAGCTGGGCTTGCGTGGCGCGTTTCTGCGCTTGCAGGTTTTCCTCATCGACTTGAGCCTGACGCAAGGTGTTTTGCAGTACCAGCGGATCGATCTCCGCCAGCCACTGACCTTTTTTCACCTTGTCGCCGACCTTGACCTTCAGCGATTTCAGTTGGCCGGAGACCTGCGCACCGACATCAACCTGTTTGATCCCTTCGAGCACGCCGGTGGCCAGCACCGCGTTCTCGATGTCATCGCGTTCGACCGTGGCGGTCAGGTACTGCGGCGCCTCTGCCGGTGCCTGCACCGTGTAAAACACCAACCCCGCCACCACTGCCAACGCCAATCCCATACCGACTTTGCGCCACTTCGACTTTTCCATAAATAACCACAAGTCCGTTCAGGATTGAGCCCGGCGCGACGCCGGGCTCTGGTAGATAAACAACGATCAGGACAATATTTCGCCCGTTGGCACTTTCAGCCCGTCATGCCACCACGCCGCGAGACTGAAGACGTTGGGCGCCTTGAGAATCGTGAAATGGTTGCCCGGCCCGTACCACACCGCCAGATCCGCGACCTGCCGCTGCCAGCCCTCGACCATCGCCGCCTGCTCGCGCTGATTGCCCCACGCATCCAGCGTCGGATCATCGACCAGCGCCAGCCGTACTGGCCCGGTATAGGCCAGTTGTGGTTGATAGACCGTGCGCAGTGCCGTGGCGAAGGTGCGAACCGGGCCATGCATCGCATCAGGCGCGGCGCGCTCCGACAGCACGCCGGCCTGCACCACGCCGGCATGCAGCAAGCGCATTTGCGTGGCGTCATCGGCCTCGGCGAACGTCTGCGGATCAATCTCCAGCGACTTGCCACTGGACAGTTGCAGCGTCTCGATCAAGCGCTCCAGCGCCGCCGTAGCGGTGTACGGTTTGCCCGCCGAGCCGTTGCCGCCCGGCGCCTCGCTGTCGATCAACGTCAGTGATGCCACCTCCCGCCCGGCCGCTTGCAACTGCGCTGCCATGGCATGCGCCACCCAACCGCCGAACGAATGGCCGATCAAATGCACCGCACCTTGCGGGTACAACTGCTCGATGGCTTGCAGGTAGAACGCCGCTGCAGCCTCGACCTGACTGTGCGGCACACTGTTGCCGTCCAGCCCGCGCGGTTGCAGACCAATGATCGGCCACTCCGGGCCGATTGCTTCGGTGAGGTGAATGAACCCGGTGACGCTGTCACCCGCCCCCGGCACACAGAAAATCGGCGCATGACCAAGGTGCCCGGTCTGGATCGTCAGCAGCGGCTGATACACCGCTGCTGCTGGCGCGACTACAGCCTCAAGCGCCTGCGTGATGGCTTGTCCCAGCGCCTGAATATCCGGGTTTTTCATCATGCTGCGGTGATCACCGGGAATGTCGATGCACTGCAGCAGACGGCTGTCGAAGCGCTCCTCCCAGCCGCGTGTCGGGCTTGGCACAGACTGGCCCTCCATCAATGCCTGAGCGCGGAACAGATGAATCGTCTGGCTGGCCGGGCTTACCCGGTAATGCGCCAAGGCCAGGCGATGCGCCGCTTCACGATCGAAGTAATGCCAGGCATCGGCCGTGCTGACCGTCGCCAGTTCCGGATCGGTCAGTTGCTGATCCTGGCAACGCTGGAACAGCGCGTGGAAATCCAGTTGTTCGATGTCGGCTTCCAGTGCCTGCACTGCCGCCAGCGCGGCGGCGCCTTCAGCACCGCGCATCATCGAACGCCCCCGGCAATGCCCCAGTAACTGGCGCTTGTCGAGATCCTTGCCGCTCCACATTGCCTTGTCTTGAGCCAGTGAATTGGGTGCGTAGCTGTCGAGCATGCCGATGAAGTCGACCAGTTGGTCCTGGCCAAGCAATTGCTGGGCAACTTCATGCGCCAGCACGCCGCCGAACGACCATCCCGCCAGACGATACGGCCCGTTTGGCTGCACCGATCGGATGATCCCGGCCATCCGCCTGGCCATGCATTCGATTGTGCGTAGCTGTGGCTGACCCAGCGGCACGCCGGGCAGGCCATAAATCGCAAACTCGCCGCCAATGTGCTGCGCCAGCGTCGGGAAATACACGTCGCGGCCACTGAATTCATGAACCAGGAACAGCGGAGTGCCACGCTCCCCGGCACGCACTACGACCAACCCCTCCGGTTGCCCGGCGACCTCGCCCCGACCGAGCAATGCGGCGGCCGACTCGATACTCGGGTGCTGGAACAATTCGGCCAGCGACACGTGCAATCCGCCGCGTTCCAGCAGATTGACCAACCGCACCGCGAGCAAAGAATGCCCACCCAATTCGAAGAAGTTGTCGTGACGACCGACCTGCTCGACGCCAAGCACTTCCGCCCAGATCCGCGCCATCACGGTTTCAACCTCGCCTTGCGGCGCCACATAAGGACGGTTGATCACTGCGTCTGCGCCCGGCTCTGGCAAGGCCTTGCGGTCGACCTTGTCGTTGGGGGTCAGCGGCAATGCCTCAAGCACCACGTAGGCGCCGGGCACCATGTATGCCGGCAAACGCTCCAGCACATGGGCGCGCAAGACGTCCAGGTCTGGCGCCTGCAGCCCGGCCCGCACGGTGTACCAGGCCACCAGACGTTCATCGCGGACCATCACCACGGCTTCGCGAATGGCCGGGTGTTCGATCAACCGCGCTTCGATTTCACCCGGTTCCAGACGCAAGCCGCGCAGCTTGATCTGAAAGTCATTGCGCCCGAGGAATTCCAGATCACCGTCGTTGTTGTGGCGCGCCATATCGCCGGTGCGGTACAGGCGATCACCCGGCACGAAAGGACTGTCGATAAAACGCTCGGCCTGCATGTCAGGCAGTGCGTGATAACCACGCGCCACACCCACGCCGCCGATGTGCAACTGGCCGCTGACACCCTGTGGCACCGGTTGATCGTGCGCATCGAGAATGTACAAGCGCGTATTGCTCAGCGCTTTGCCGATCGGCACCCCGTTGTGCGGCACCGGCTGATCCGGCTCAAGCGTCCAGCCGGTGCTGTCGACCGTGGTTTCAGTCGGGCCGTAAACGTTATGCAACCGTACCCACGGCAGGCGATCACGCACCTGACGCGCCAGCGCCGCACTGAGCTCGCCGCCACCGTTGAGCACATCGGTGAGGCTGGTGCACTGGCTGACATCAGCCTGTTCGATGAAGTCCTGCAGCAGCGCCGGTACAAACTTGACCACCGTCACTTGATGCTCGCGAATCGCCTGCACCACATAAGCCGAATCGCGGTTGCCATCGGGCCGCGCCAGTACCAGACGCAGGCCGGAACACAGCGGCCAGAAGATCTCCCACACCGAACTGTCGAAGCTGAACGGTGCCTTTTGCAGCAACGCACCGTGTTCGGTCGGCGGACTGAGCTGCGAACCCCAATGCACCATGTTGCAGGCGCTGCGATGCTCGATCATCACGCCTTTCGGCAGGCCGGTGGAGCCGGAGGTGTAGATCATGTAGGCCAGGTTGGCGGCACTCAGGCCCGGCACCTGCGGATCGTAATCGGGCAGGTGCTGCCAGGTACCGAGATCGAGGTCGATCAACGTCGTCGTATCCACGTCGAACAATGACCGGGTAGCCGCCTGCACCAGCACCGCAACCGGCGCGCTGTCCTTGAGCATGTAGGCCAGACGCTCCGCCGGATATCCCGGATCCAGCGGCACATACGCCCCGCCCGCTTTGAGAATGCCCAGCAGACCGACCACCAGATCCAGTCCGCGCTCGACGCAGATCGCCACACGTGAATCTGGCTGCACGCCCTGCTCGCGCAAGTGATGGGCCAGTTGGTTGGCTCGCGCATTGAGTTGGCCGTAGGTGAGGCACCCGGCTTCGGACTGCACGGCAATGGCATCGGGTTTACCGCGTACCTGCGCCTCGAACAAGTGGTGCAACGGCTGTTCCAGCGCGCAGTCGACTTCGCTGGCATTGAAATCGAGCAACAAGCGCTGACGTTCTTCCTGTGCCAGCAACGGCACCTGCTCCAGCAGCGTTTGGTCATCAGTCACCAGCGCAGCGAGCAACTGCTGGAAGTAACCGACAAAACGCCGCACCGTCGCCTCATCGAACAATGCCGTGGCATAACGCAGCGAGCCGCGAACGCCATCGGCGCTATCACCCAGACTCAGCGACAGGTCGAACTTCACAAAGTGGCTTTCCCCCGCTACACCTTCCAGCGTCAGGTCACCGAGCTGCAGACTCGGGCCGTCATTGTTGTCCCAGCTCAGCAGGGTCTGGAACAGCGCGCTGTGGGCCAGACTGCGCAGCGGTTTGCTGATGTCCACCACGTGCTCGAACGGCAGATCCTGATGCGCCTGCACCGCCAGAGTTTGCGCCTTGACCCGTTGCAGCAACGCTTCGCCGCTCAGCGCGCCCGATGTGTCGATTCGCAGGGCCAGCGTGTTGACGAACATACCGATCAAGCCTTCGATCTCGGCGCGGGTACGGTTGGCCACTGGCGTGCCGATCACCACGTCGGTCTGCCCGGACAAGCGACTGAGCAACATTGCCCAGGCGCTCAGGATCACCATGTACGGCGTCACCGCGCGACGCTGACACAGCGCTTTGAGTCCGCGACTCAGAGGCTCGTCCAGCACCACGTCAATATGGCTGCCGGCAAAGTTCTGTTGCGCCGGACGCGGGCGATCGGTCGGCAGGGTCAGCAACGCCGGCACACCGGCCAGGTTGTGCTGCCAGTAATCGCTCTGACGTTGCAGCACCTCACCACTGAGCCAACGGCGTTGCCACACTGCGTAATCGCTGTACTGCAACGCCAGCGGCGGCAGCGGATCTTCCTCATCATGGCTGAACGCCTGGTACAACGCCGCCAACTCACGGGTCAGCACACCCAGTGACCAGCCATCGGAGATGATGTGATGCATCGTCAGCAACAGCACATGATGATCGTCGGCCAGGCGCACCAGACGTCCGCGAATCAGCGGATCGTGCGCAAGGTTGAACGATGCGCTGGCTTGCTCTTCGATCAAGCAACGCAAGGCGTTGTCGGCCTGCGGGTGCCGGCGCAAATCTTCAACCTGCAACAAAAACCCGGTGTCAGCCGGCAAGATCACTACCTGTGCCTGATCGTCGATCTGGCTGAAGCGACTGCGCAGGGTTTCATGGCGCTCGACAATGCGTGCCAGTGACCGTTGCAGAGCGTCTTCATCCAGCCGACCGCGCAGACGCAGACCGAGCGGGATGTTGTACGCCGTGTTGCCACCGTCCATTTGCGCCAGAAACCACAGGCGCTGCTGCGCAAACGACAGCGGCAACGCTTGATCACGCGGGGCCGGCAGAATGTCCGGCAGCGTGCTGCGCCCGGCCCGGCTCAATACTTGCGCCACCGCCGCCAGTTCCGGATTGGCAAACAGATCGGCCAGGGTCAACTCTACGTTCAGCTGTTGCCGGACCTGCGACAGCATGCGCATCGCCAGCAACGAATGGCCGCCCAACTCGAAGAAATTGTCGTGTCGACCAACCTGCTCTATCTGCAACAACCCGGCCCAGATCCGCGCCAGGTGTTCTTCCAGGGTAGTGACCGGCGCTGCATAGACCCGACTGAGCATGGCAGCCGACGTCGGTGCCGGCAGCGCCTTGCGGTCGATCTTGCCGTTGTTGTTCAGCGGCAACACTTCCAGTTGCACCCATGCCGTCGGCACCATGTAGTCCGGCAGGCGCGCCAACAATCGGCCGTGCAGGTCGACGCTGTCCAGTAGCCCCTCGTGCGCGGTGTAATACGCGACCAGACGCGTGTTCTCCTGACCGTCGCGACGTGCCAGCACCACCGCCTCCTTGATTCCCGGGCAATTCAGCAACCGATTTTCGATTTCTCCCAGCTCGATACGGAAGCCACGGATTTTCACCTGATCGTCATTGCGCCCGATGCAGTCCAGTTGCCCCGGCGCCAGCCAGCGTGCGAGGTCGCCGGTGCGGTAGAGCAGCACACCCGGTTTTTCACTAAACGGATCGCAGAGGAATTTCTCGGCGGTCAGATCCGGTCGATTCAGGTAACCCAGCGCCACGCCCTGCCCGCCGATGTACAGCTCGCCGGTCACGCCCATCGGCACGGGTTGCTGATACGCGTCGAGCACGTACACCTGCGTGTTGCCGATGGGCCCGCCAATCGGCACGCTCTCGGCATTTTCAGCCACCTCCTTCACTTCGAACGTCGTTGCGTAGGTGGTGGTTTCCGTCGGGCCGTAGCAATGCACGATGCGCAGATCCGGCGCCTCGGCCAGCAGCGTGCGGAACGCCGCCGGATCGCCACGCTCACCGCCGCACAGCAGAATCCGCAGGCCTTTGAGCGCCTGCGGGATCAGTTGCACGTATTGGTTGAACAGCGCGGTGGTGACGAACAGGATCGTCGCGCCACGGGTGCTCAACTCACGACCGAAAGCGGTCGGATCAAGCACGGTCTGATGATCGATGATCACCACGCGACCGCCATTGAGCAGCGGCCCCCAGATGTCCATGGTGCTGGCGTCGAACGCCGGGTTCGAGGCGAAGACCACACGATCCTGCGGATTGAAATCGGCGTAACCGTTGTTGAGCACCAACCGGCCGATGCCACGGTGCGGCACCATCACCCCTTTCGGCGTGCCGGTGGAACCGGAGGTGTACATGATGTACGCCAGCGCCTCGGAAGACTGCACACGGTTCGGGTTATGCGTCGGCTGGCCGTTGAGGGTCAGCGTGTCCAGATCGATGCGCGGCGCGGTGTAGTCGATCACTTCACTCCTCAAAGTCAACAATGCCACCGCTCGGCAATCCTCGACCATGAACGCCTGACGCTCGCTCGGCGCATTGATATCCAGCGGTACGTAGGCTGCCGCACATTTGGCGATTGCCAGTTGCGCCACCAGCAACTCCAGCGAACGTGGCAGCAGGATCGCCACGTGATCACCCGGTTGCACGCCCTGGCCGATCAGGTGATGGGCCAGGCGGTTGGCCTGCGCGTTCAGTTCGAAATAGCTCAGCGATTGCGCGCCATGCTCCGCCGCCACAGCCTTCGGATGCGCTGCCGCTTGTTGCTGGAAAATCCCGTGCACGGTCAGGGTCTGCGGGTAATCGCGCGCCGTGGCGTTGAAGTCGTACAGCACGTGCTGGCGCTCATCCGCCGCCAGCAACGGCACCTGTTCCAGTACCGTTTGATCCCCCGCAATCATCGCTTCGAGCAGACGTTCGAAGTAACCGATGTAACGTGCAATCGTCGACGCATCGAACAGCGCCGTGGCGTAGTTGAGCGCGCCGCGAATCACGCCGTTGACCTCGCCCAGTGTCAGCGTCAGGTCAAATTTGGCGACATCGCCCGACCCGGCAACGCCCTCCAGCGTCAGCTCGCCCAATGCCAGTTGCGGGCCGACGTTGCCCTCCCAGCTCAGTGTGGTCTGGAACAGCGGACTGTGCGCCAGGCAGCGAACCGGCCGGGTAATTTCCACCACTTGCTCGAACGGCAGATCCTGATGCGCCTGCGCCTCCAGTGTCCGCGCCTTGACCCGCGCCAGCAGCGCTTCGACGCTCGGCGCGCCCGAGGTGTCGATACGCAGGGCAAGCGTGTTGACGAACATGCCGATCAAACCTTCGATCTCAGCACGGCTGCGGTTGGCCACTGGCGAACCGATGACCACATCGGACTGCCCGGACAGACGACTCATCAGCAATGCCCAGGCGCTCATGACGGTCATGAACAATGTCACGCCATGACGTTGGCTCAAAGCCTTGAGCGCCATGCTCAAGCGCTCGTCCAGCAGCACGTCGACGTTGCCGCCGGTGTAATCCTGTTGTGCCGGGCGCGGTCGATCGGTAGGCAGCGTCAACAAGGCCGGCGCGCCGTCGAGGATCTGCTGCCAGTAGTCGCTTTGCCGCTGCAATACCTCACCGCTGAGCCAGCGCCGCTGCCACACGGCGTAGTCGCCGTATTGCAGCGCCAGTGGCGGCAGCGGATCAGGCTGCCCCTGGCTGAACGCTTGGTACAAGGCCATCAACTCAGCGGTCAGCACGCCCATCGACCAGCCATCGGCGACGATGTGATGCACGGTCAACAGCAGCACGTGATGCTCGTCGGCCAGACGCACCAGCCGTCCGCGAATCAACGAATCGTTCTGCAGATCGAATGCGCTCGAAGCTTCCTGTGCCATCAATGCCTGCAAAGTCTGCTCGGCGTGCAGCTGTTGACGCAGGTCTTCCACGCGCAAGAGCACACTGCTGTCAACCGGGGCAATTGCCACCTGTGCGGTGTCGTCGAGGCTGACGAAACGGCTGCGCAGGGTTTCGTGGCGCGCAACGATTCGCGCCAGCGCCGCTTGCAATGCATCGACATCCAGGTGACCGCGCAGGCGCAAACCGAGAGGAATGTTGTACGCCAAGTTGCCGCCGGCCATCTGCGCCAGGAACCACAGACGTTGCTGGGCGAAGGACATCGGCAGCGGTTGATCACGCGGTGCCGGCACAATGTCCGGTAGCGCGCTGCGCCCGGCGCGCTTCAATACTTCGGCCACTGCACTCAATTGGGCGTCGGCAAACAGATCACTCAGCGCCAGTTCGACGCCGAGGCGCTGACGGATCAGCGAGACCATGCGCATCGCCAACAGCGAATGGCCGCCGAGTTCGAAGAAGTGATCGTGACGGCCGACCTGCTCGACGTGCAGCACTTCGGCCCATATCTGCGCCAGCGCGGTTTCCAGTTGGCCTTGCGGCGCCACATATTCGCGAGTCGGCAGCGCGGCCAGATCCGGTTTCGGCAAGGCCTTGCGGTCGACCTTGCCATTGGCGGTCAGCGGCAATGCCTCGAGCCGGACAAACGCCGCCGGCACCATGTAGTCCGGCAACTGCGCCAGCAGCTGCTCGCGCAACTCGCCCACCGGCAGTGACTCGGCCCCGGCTTGTTCGGTGAAATACGCCACCAGTCGCGGCTGGCCGGGTTGGTCCTCGCGGGCCAGCAGCACCGCTTCATTGATACCGGGGAGCTGATTGAGGCGGGTCTCGATTTCCCCAACTCAATGCGCATGCCGCGGATTTTCACCTGGTCATCGTTACGACCCAGATAATCGAGCGAACCGTCGTCACGCCAGCGGGCAAGGTCACCGGTGCGGTACATGCGCGCATTCGGCAAGGGGCTGAACGGGTCTTGCAGGAAACGCTCGGCGGTCAGATCGGCGCGGTTCAGATACCCCCGAGCCACCCCTGCACCACCGACGTACAACTCGCCCATCACGCCGAACGGCACCGGGCGTTGTTGCTCGTCAAGCAAGTAAACCGCTGCGTTCGCCACCGGTTTGCCGATGTGCAACGCCGCGCCGACTTCAATGCGCCCGGAAGTGGCAACCACGGTGGCCTCGGTCGGCCCGTAGTTGTTGATCACGGCGAAGCGCTGCTGACGGCTGAACTGACGCAAGCGATCGCCACCGATCAGCAAGGTGCGCAAGGTTGGGTGATCAAGATTCTGGCTGAACGCGTATTCGGCGACCGGAGTCGGCAAAAAGCTCACGTCCAGCGGTTGCGCGCGCCACCAATCGAGCAGCGCATCAATGTCTTCAGCGCCGTCATGGGTCGGCGCCAGGTGCAGGGTCGCGCCCGCGCACAGGGCCGGCCAGACTTCCCACGCCATCGCATCGAAGCCAAACCCGGCAAGGCTTGAGGTGTGGCTACCGGCGTGTAAGTCGAACGTTTCACAGTGCCAGTCGACCAGGTTGGACAGCGTCTGATGCTCGACCATGACGCCTTTGGGCAAACCGGTCGAACCCGAGGTGTAGATCACGTACGCCAGATGCGCAGCGCTCAAGCCCGGCACTGCAGGGTTGTGTTGCGCCTGCGCCGGCCATGCGCACAGGTCGACATCGATCACTGGCACGCTCAGCCGCGGCAGTCGCTCGTGCAGATCGCTTTGCGTGAGCACCGCGACCGGCGCGCTGTCACTCAATAAATAACTGATCCGCTCGGCGGGATGCGCCGGATCGATCGGCACATAACCGGCGCCCGCCTTGAGAATGGCGACCAGCCCGACCAGTGTGTCGAGACCCCGACGGGCGACGACGGCCACGCGGTCATCGGCTTTCACGCCCAGTTCGATCAAGTAATGCGCCAACGCATTGGCCTGGCGATTGAGCTGCAAGTAAGTCAGTGGCTGCCCGGCAAACACCGCTGCCACGGCCTGCGGACGCTCGGCGACCTGCGATTCGAAACGCTGGGCAATCGTCAAACCACGCGGGTAGTTGGCCTCGGTCGCGTTGAAGCCCACCAACAACTGTTCACGCTCGTGCATCGGCAGGATCGACAACCGATCAAAGCCCGCGTGCGGCGTGTGCTCCAGTGCATCGAGCAATACGCGCAATGCACCCTGCATGTACTCGCAGATGCGTTGTGCATCAATGCCCGCTCCAGCCAATGCGGTCAGGCTGAAACCCTCGCCGAAATCGTCAACGCTGAGGGTCAGGCGATAGTTGGTGTGCTCCTCGGCCTTGAGCAATTGCATGCCTTGCCACGCCGCGTGCCCCTCGGCCGATGCAGGCCCGGCCGGCGCGCTGTGACGGTAGTTGAGCAGGGTGCTGAACAGCGGCGTACCCGACGGCATGGCGCTGCATTGTTGCGCCTGCGCCAACTGCGCATGCTCATGAGCCAGCAACTGACTCAAACGTTGATGGGTTGCCAGCGCGGCACCTTTGACACTGTGCGCATTGAGTTCAATGCACAGCGGCAAGGTGTTGATGAACACGCCGAGCGCCCGTTCCGAGCCTTCACCACCCTGCAATCGGCCCAGCAACACCGTGCCGAATACCACGGCGTCGCGCCCGGACAATTGCCCCAGCACCTGCGCCCAGGCGAGATGCATCAGGCTGGCGGCGCTGACGCCCAGGCGTCGTGCCTGTTGACGTACGCCATGGCTCAGTGGACGTTCCAGCGTCAGCTGCGCCTGTTGCGCAGGGCCGTCGTGGGCCAGATTCTGACCGTAGGGCAAGGTCGGTTCGTCGACATTGCCAAGCATCTCGCGGAAGAAGCTTTCGTGCTGCTGATCGCTCAACCCCGACAACGTCTGCGCCACGTAGTTGCGATACGGCACCGACGCGGCGAGACGCTGTGGCTGGTCGAGCAGGAAGGCCTGCATTTCGTGTTGCAGCACCTCCAGCGCGACGTGGTCCATCACCAGATGATGGAACAGCAGCAATGCCACGACACGCTGATTGACCGCATCCCACGCGTGGACCACACGTATCAGCGGCGCCTGATTGACGGCCATGCGGTACTGACCGACATCGAAGCAACGGCGCAATTGCGCCAGCACATCACCGCTGGCGCTATCCAGCGCAACGCCTTCGCAGACCAGCGACGCCCGGCGCCAGACTACTTGCACCGGGTTTTCCAGACCCTCCCAGAACAACGAGGTGCGCAGAATGTCATGGCGCTGGATCACCTTCTGCAAGGCTTCGGTGAAGGTGTGCAGACGCTGTTCATCGGCAAATGCAAACTGCGCCTGCAGGACGTACGGATCGCCCTGCGCGGCAGACAGATGATGGAACAGAATGCCCGTCTGCAATGGCGCCAAAGGGTAGATATCCTGCACATTGGCCGCGCCGCCCGGAATGCTGGCGACGATACGGTCAACAGCCTCTTGATCGAGTGTGACCAGCGAGAGCATCTCGGGGGTGATGCGCGTGCAATCGGCAGTGATGCGATTGGCCGGTACTTCGGCCTCCGGCTCGCCACCCACGGCAGCCGCCAATGCCGCCAGTGTCGGCTGGTTGAACAGCACGCGAATGTCAGCGCTCAGGCCGGCGCGACGCATTTTCGCCACGAGGTTGACCGCCAGCAGCGAGTGACCACCCAGTTCAAAGAAGTGATCGTGGCGCCCTACCCGCTCGACATTGAGCAATTCAGCCCACAGTCGCGCGAGGGCGATTTCCACCTCGCCGACCGGCGCTTCGTATTCGCGTGAGATCAGTGCTGTCAGATCCGGGGCCGGCAGCGCCTTACGGTCAAGTTTTCCGTTGGGACTCAGCGGCAGTGCATCGAGATGCACAAACACCACGGGCACCATGTAGTCCGGCAAGTGCTCCAGCAGGTGATCGCGCAGCACGTCGATTTCGAGCCTCTCGCCGGTGTAGTACGCAACCAGACGCTTGTCGCCCGGCACGTCTTCGCGAGCCAGCACCGCCGCTTCCTGCACACCAGTGATCTGGGTCAGACGCGCCTGGATTTCACCCAGCTCGATGCGCAGACCGCGGATTTTCACCTGATCGTCGTTACGGCCCAGGTATTCGATGTTGCCGTCGGCCAGATAGCGAGCGACGTCACCGGTGCGGTACATGCGCCCGCTGGCCTGGAACGGATCGTCGAGGAAGCGTTCGGCGCTCAGCTGCGGTCGGTTCAGATAACCCCGTGCCACCTGCACACCGCCGATGTACAACTCACCGACCACGCCTTGCGGCACAGGTTGTTGTTGACCGTCGAGGATGTACATCCGGGTGTTGGCGATCGGTTTGCCGATCGGTGTGTTGTCCGGGGTTTGCTCCAGTGGCCCGGAGCAATTCCACGCGGTGACGTCGACGGCGGCTTCGGTCGGGCCGTAGAGGTTATGCAACTCGCTGCCCGGCAATTGCAGTTTGAAACGCCGTACCAGACTGCCCGGCAACGCTTCACCGCTGCACATCACCTGACGCAGGCTGTCGCAGCGTGTGGTGTCGCTGTTAGCGAGGAATACGTCGAGCATCGACGGCACAAAGTGCAGCGTGGTGATGTGTTCGCGTTCGATCACTTCGCTCAGGTACTGCGGATCCTTGTGCCCGCCGGGCTGCGCCATGACCAGTCGTGCGCCCGTCATCAACGGCCAGAAAAACTCCCAAACCGACACGTCGAAACTGAACGGGGTTTTCTGTAAAACCGTGTCAGCCGCCGTCAGTTGATAAGCGTCCTGCATCCACAGCAGGCGGTTGACCACCCCGCGGTGTTCGTTGATCACGCCCTTCGGCTGACCGGTCGAGCCAGAGGTGTAAATCACGTAGGCAGTGTGTTGCGGGGTCAACTCAGCGACGCACAGATTGCCCGTCGGCTGCGATTGCCAATGCGCTTGATCGAGATCGATCACCGCTGCGGCCATCTCACCGAGTAGCTCGCGCGTGGAACCCTGTACCAAAACCGCCAAGGGCGCACTGTCCTCCAGCATGTAGGCCAGACGTTCCAGCGGATACGCCGGATCCAGCGGCACGTAACCGCCACCGGCCTTGAGGATCGCCAGCAGTCCGATGACCATGTCCAGACCACGCTCGACGCAAATCGCCACCCGCGAATCAGGCTGCACTCCCAAGCCGCGCAGGTGCCGTGCCAGTTGGTTGGCCCTGGCGTTGAGTTCGGCGAAGCTCAGGCGCTGCGCGTCACTCTGCAACGCAATCGCCAACGGCGTGCGCGCTACTTGCGCCTCGAACAGACCATGAATCGTCTGCTCAAGGTTGTAATCCGCTGTCGTCGCATTGAAGTCGCCCAACAAACGTTGCTGTTCGTCCTGCGCCAATAGCGGTGCGTGCTCCAGCACCGTTTGATCGTTGGCGACCATCGCCTGCAACAGACGCTGGAAATACCCGACAAAACGCAGCACCGTCGCCTCGTCGAACAACGCGGTGGCGTACTCCAGCGAACCCCGAATCACCCCGTTGGCCTCGCCCAGGCTCAGCGACAAATCAAACTTGGCAAAGTGGCTCGGCTCGGCCACGCCTTCCAGCGTCAAATCACCGAGGGCCAGCGCCGGACCTTCGAGAGCGTCCCAACTCAACAACGTCTGGAACACCGGACTGTGCGCCAGGCTGCGCAGCGGACGAATAATCTCCACCACTTGTTCGAACGGCAGATCCTGATGCGTCTGCGCGGCCAGCGTCAGCGCCTTGACCCGCGCCAACAGCGCTTCAACGCTGAGCTCGCCCGAGGTATCGATGCGCATGGCCAGGGTGTTGACGAACATGCCGATCAAGCCTTCGATCTCGGCTCGGTTGCGGTTGGCCACGGGCGAGCCGATCACGACTTCCGCCTGACCGGACAAACGACTGAGCAGCATTGCCCAGGCGCTCATCAGCGTCATGTACAACGTCACGCCGTGCCGTTGGCCCAGCGCCTTCAGGCCGGCGCTCAAGCGTTCGTCGAGCACAACGTCGACACTGCTGCCGGCATAGTCTTGCTGTGCCGGGCGCGCACGATCGGTCGGCAACATCAGCAACGCTGGCGCGCCCACGAGATGCTGCTGCCAGTATTCGCTTTGGCGCTGCAACACCTCGCCGCTGAGCCAGCGTCGCTGCCACACCGCGTAATCGGTGTATTGCAGCGCCAGCGGCGGCAGTGGATCCGGCCGGCCATGGCTGAACGCCTGATACAACGCCATCAGTTCGCGGGTCAAAACCCCCATCGACCAGCCATCAGAGATGATGTGGTGCAGGGTCAGCAACAGCACATGGTGATCGTCGGCCAGACGCACCAAGCGTCCGCGGATCAGCGCATCGTCCTGCAAATCGAACGGCCCCGACGCTTCGCCCTGAATCAGCGCCTGCAAGGTTTCGTCGGGTTGCGGGTGCTGGCGCAGGTCTTCGATGCGCAGCAGCAGACCGCTGTCGACCGGGGCGATCAGCACTTGCGCTTCGTCGTTGTACTGGGCGAATCGGCTGCGCAGGGTTTCATGACGGGCGACGATGCGTGCCAGTGCACGTTGCAACGCATCGTCGTCGAGTCGGCCGCGCAGGCGCAGGGCCACGGGAATGTTGTAAGCGGTGTTGGCACCTTCCATCTGTGCCAGAAACCACAGGCGTTGCTGGGCGAACGACAGCGGCAAGGCGCCCTCGCGCGGTACCGGCAGGATTTGCGGTTGCGCACAGCGCCCGGCGGCGCTGAGAACCGCAGCGACCGCCGCCAGTTCGGCGTTGGCGAACAAATCCCCCAGAGCCAACTCCACACCCAGCCGTTGCCGGACTTGCGAGACCATGCGCATCGCCAGCAGCGAATGGCCACCGAGTTCGAAAAAGTGATCCTGACGCCCGACCCGCTCGACTTGCAGCACATCGGCCCAGATCTGCGCCAGCGCGGTTTCCACCTCGCCTTCGGGCGCTGCATATTCACGGGTGAACAGCGCCGCACGCTCGGGTTTCGGTAGGGCCTTGCGATCGACCTTGCCGTTGGCGGTCAACGGCAGCGCGTCGAGTTTGACGAACGCCACCGGCACCATGTACTCCGGCAACTGGGTCAGCAGGTGCGCACGCAACTCGGCCACGGCCAGCGGTTCGACCTGACTCTGCTCGGTGAAATAGGCCACCAGCCGCGGTTGACCGGGCTCGTCTTCACGGGCCAGCAACACGGCTTCCTGAATGCCGGGCAATTGATTGAGGCGGGTTTCGATTTCGCCGAGTTCGATGCGCACACCACGGATTTTCACCTGATCGTCGTTGCGCCCCAGGTAGTCAATCGTGCCATCGGCGCGCCAACGCGCGAGGTCGCCGGTGCGATACATGCGCGCATTCGGCACAGTGCTGAATGGGTCGTGGAGGAAGCGCTCGGCGCTCAGGTCGGCACGGTTCAAATAGCCACGCGCAACCCCCGCGCCGCCAACATACAACTCGCCCATGACGCCAATCGGCACAGGCCGCTGCTGTTCATCCAGCAGGTACACCGTGGCGTTGGCCACCGGTTTGCCGATGTGCAAGGCATCGCCCGCCTCGATGCGTCCAGAGGTCGCGACCACAGTGGCCTCGGTCGGACCGTAGTTGTTGATTACATCGAATTGCTGATTGCGGCTGAACTGGCGCAGGCGATCGCCACCGATCAGCAGTGTGCGCAGCGTCGGGTGTTCGAGGTTCTGGCTGAAGGCGTATTCAGCCACGGGCGTCGGCAGGAAACTCACGTCCAGCGGCTGCGCGCGCCACCAGTCGAGCAGCGCATCGATGTCCTCGGTGCCTTCGTGAGTCGGTGCCAGGTGCAAGGTCGCGCCGGCGCACAACGCCGGCCAGACTTCCCACGCCATCGCGTCGAAACCGAACCCGGCAAGGCTTGAGGTATGGCGACCGGCGCACAGATCAAACGCGCTGCAATGCCAGTCGACCAGATTCGACAGGGTGCGGTGCTCGACCATCACGCCTTTGGGCAGGCCGGTGGAACCGGAGGTGTAGATCACGTAGGCCAGGTGCGCCGGGGTCAGGCCCGGCACGTGCGGATCACAGGTTTCGCTCAGGGGCCAGGTCAGCGGGTCGAGATCGATCACCGGCACCTGCAGCGCCGGCAAGCGCTCACGCAGAGTGTTCTGGGTCAGTACGGCAACGGGGGCGCTGTCGCTGAGCAAATAATGCAGACGCTCGGCCGGGTGCGCCGGGTCGACCGGCACATAACCGGCGCCCGCCTTGAGAATAGCGACCAACCCGACCAAGGTATCGAGGCCACGGCGGGCGACGATGGCGACGCGATCATCGGGTTTTACACCGAGCGCGATCAGATGATGGGCCAAGGCGTTTGCATGCCGGTTGAGCTCGGCATAGCTCAATTGCTCAGCCAAAAACTGTGCGGCCAACGCTTCTGGCCGCTGCGCCGCTTGCGCCTCGAACCGTTGGGCAATGGTCATTGTTGCCGGGAAGTCGGCATGGGTGGCATTGAATGCCAGCAGCACCTGCTCGCGCTCTGCCGCCGGCAGAATCGGCAATTGGTTGATCGCGGTGTCGGGCGATTGCTCCAGCGCCAGCACCAGACTTTCCAGTGCGCAGTGCAGGTAATCGCAGAGGCGCTGTGGATCGACCTCGGTGGTCGCCAGCAACGTCAGGCTGAAGGCATCGCCGAAATCATCGACGCTGAGGGTCAGCGGGTAGTTGGTGCGTTCTTCGGAGCTGATCGTGCTGATGCCTTCCCACGCGGCCAGGGTTTCGGCACCGGCCGTCGCCGCCGTGTGGCTGTGACGGTAATTGAGCAAGGCGCTGAACAGCGGCGTCGGCGCAACCACGCCGCTGCAACGCTGGGCCAATGCCAGTGGCGCGTGTTCGTGGCGCATCAGCGTGGTCAGGCGTTTGTGGGTCGCCTCCACCGCCGCGCGCACGCCTTGCGCATCGACATCGACCCGCAGCGGCAAGGTGTTGATGAAGATTCCCAGTGCTCGCTCGGTGGCTTCGGCGCCCTGCATGCGCCCCATCAGCACCGTACCGAAGACCACGCTGTGTTTGCCGGTAAGCGTGGCCAATACCTGCGCCCAGCCCAGATGAAACAGGCTCGCGGCACTCACGCCGAGCTGCCGCGCCTGCACGCGCAGACGCTGGCCAAGCAGCGGGTTGATCGGCTGGCTCAGTTCGGCGATACCGAGGCCGTCGCCCTGCACGTCCTGCAAACCGTACGGCAGCGTCGGCTCGGCAATGTCCCCGAGCATCTCGCGAAAAAACGCCTCGTGTTCGGCTTCGCTGATGCCCAGTCGCGCTTGCGCCACGTAATTGCGAAACGGCACCGGGCGCCCGAGCGATTCACCCTGACCGGTAAGGCAGGCGAGCAGTTCGTGACGCACCACGTCGAGCGCCGAGTGGTCCAGCGCCATGTGATGGAACAGCAACGTCGCGACCACGCGCTGACCGTCCTCATCCCACGCGTAGGCCAGACGCATCATCGGGGCGTGCTTGACGTCGAGGCGGAAATGCCGCGCATCGAAGCGCTCGTGCAATTGCTGCAGCGCATCGGTATCGCCGTCTTGCAACACGACCTCTTCCATCGGCAACTGCGCCTGGCGCCAGACCACTTGCAGCGGTACGTCCAGCCCTTCCCAATGCACCGCCGTGCGCAAGATGTCGTGGCGATCGATGACCTTTTGCAAGGCTTGAGCGAAGTCCTGCAGACGCTCGCGGCTGCTGAACGCAAAGTACGATTGCATGACGTACGGATCGCCCTGCTCGTTGCTGGCGTGGTGATAGAGAATGCCTTCCTGCAACGGCGCCAGGGGATAGATGTCCTGCACATTGGCAGCGCCACCCGGGACGGCGGCGATCAAGCGGTCGAGGGTTGGCTGATCGACTTCAGCCAGGGTCACCATCGCCGGCGTGATGTGCGTGCTGCCGGGAAGAATGTCGTTGGCCGGCACGTCGATCTGATCGGCCCGGGCGGCCGAGTATTGCCCCGCCTTGATCAGTTCGATCAGTGCCGGTTTATGCTCGCGCAGCGCCGCCAGCAGCGCCGGATCGCTCAACGCCTGCTTGTTACCGTTTGCGCGCAATTGCTCATCGGTCACCGCCAACTGAATGTCTTTTGCTTTCAGGGTTGCCAACAGTTCGAGCACATTCACAGGACGATCTCCATTCTTTCCGTAATTGCGGCGTAGCCGGCCAGGGTCGGTTGTTCGAACAACGCCCTGACATCGGCTTCCATGCCTTCCTGACGCAACCGGCCGATCAGACTGACCGCCAGTAATGAGTGACCACCCAATTCAAAGAAATGGTCGTGGCGCCCTACCCGTTCGACGTTGAGCAACTCGGCCCAGAGCCGTGCGAGGGTGATTTCGACGTCGCCGACCGGCGCTTCGTATTCGCGTGTTTTCAGCGATTGCTGATCCGGCGCCGGCAGCGCCTTGCGGTCGAGCTTGCCGTTGGGGCTCAGCGGCAACGCATCGAGATGCACGAACACGGCGGGCACCATGTAGTCCGGCAAGTGCTCGAGCAAATGACTGCGCAGCACGTCGATGTCCAGCCGTTCTCCGGTGTAGTACGCGAGCAGACGTTTATCGCCGGGCACGTCTTCACGGGCCACCACCACGGCCTCCTGCACGCCTTCGATCTGGGCAAGCCGCGCCTGAATTTCTCCCAGTTCGATGCGCAAACCACGGATCTTCACCTGATCGTCGTTACGGCCCAGGTATTCGATGTTGCCGTCAGGCCGATACCGCGCGACGTCGCCGGTGCGGTACATCCGACCGTTGGCCTGGAACGGGTCGTCGAGGAAGCGCTCGGCACTTAGCTCAGGCCGGTTCAGATACCCCCGCGCAACCTGTACGCCGCCGATGTACAACTCGCCGACCACGCCTTGCGGCACCGGCTGCTGGTGCGCATCGAGGATGTACAGGCGGGTGTTGGCGATCGGTTTGCCGATCGGGGTGTTGTCCGCAACCTGCTCGATAGGCCCGGCGCAATCCCACGCGGTGACGTCGACAGCCGCTTCGGTCGGGCCGTACAGGTTATGCAATCCGCTGCCCGGCAATTGCAGTTTGAAGCGCCGCACCAGACTGCCCGGCAACGCTTCACCACTGCACATCACCTGACGCACGCCGTCGCAGCGCGCGGTGTCGCTGTTGGCGAGGAACACATCAAGCATCGACGGTACAAAGTGCAGCGTGGTGATGTTTTCACGCTCGATCACCTCGCTCAGGTACTGCGGATCCTTGTGCCCGCCGGGCTGGGCCATGACCAGCCGTGCGCCGGTCATCAGCGGCCAGAAGAACTCCCACACCGACACGTCGAAGCTGAACGGGGTTTTCTGCAACACCGAGTCGGCAGCGCTCAGGCGATAGGCGTCCTGCATCCACAGCAAGCGGTTGACCACACCGGCATGCTCGTTGACCACGCCTTTGGGCTGGCCGGTCGAGCCGGAGGTGTAGATCACGTACGCAGTGTGCTGTGGCGTCAGCGCCGGGATCTGCGGATTGTCGGCAGACAAGGATTGCCGGCTGTTCTGATCGAGGTCGACTACCGTTGCCGAGATGTCTTGCAGCAACGCGCGGGTCGCCGTGTGCACCAGCACCACGCTTGGCGCGCTGTCCTCGAGCATGTAGGCCAGACGCTCCGGCGGATAGGTCGGGTCCAGCGGTACATAACCAGCGCCAGCCTTGTTGATCGCCAGCAGGCCGATGACCATTTCCAGGCTGCGCTCGACGCAGATCGCCACCCGCGAATCCACTTGCACGCCAAGGCTGATCAAGTGCCTGGCCAAGCGATTGGCGCGCTCGTTCAACTGGGTGTAGCTCAATGTCTGATCGCCGATGACGAGCGCCACAGCCTGTGGCGTACGCCGCACCTGCGCCTCGAACAAACCGTGCAGCGTCTGCTGCAAATCGTAATTGACGTGGGTGTCGTTGAGGCCGAACAGCAACGCCTGTCGCTCCTCTTCCGGCAACACGCTCAGGCGGTTCAAGGGTTGCTGTGGCGTGTGTTCCAACGCTTCAACCAGCGCGCTCAGCGCGTTATGCATG
Source organism: Pseudomonas sp. TH15 (assembly GCF_016651105.1). Lineage (GTDB taxonomy): Bacteria > Pseudomonadota > Gammaproteobacteria > Pseudomonadales > Pseudomonadaceae > Aquipseudomonas. Next base: position 3,586,731 of record NZ_JAEKEL010000001.1, on the reverse strand, counting down.
AACTGACCGATGCGCGCCGCCCCCAGGCGCGACGGGGTCATTACTGTCAGTTCAAAAGCGTTGCCCAGATCATCGACGTTGAGGGTCAACGGATAGTTGGTGCGTTCCTCACCGGCCAGGGACTGGATGCCTTGCCAGGCTTCACGCTTGGCGTCCTGGCGGGTTTCATTGTCGCTGTGCCGGTAGTTGAGCATCGCACTGAACAACGGCGACGGCGCCGCGACACCGCTGCAACGCTGGGCCAGTGCCAGCGAAGCATGTTCGTGGGCCAACAGCGCACTGAGCCGCGCATGGGTCGCCTTGACCCCGGCGCGCACGCTGGTTTCGTCGACCTCCACGCGCAAAGGCAAGGTGTTGATGAACATGCCCAGCCCGCGATCCGCGCCCGCCCCGCCCTGCATGCGGCCAAGCAGCACCGTACCGAAGACCACCCGCTCCTGACCGGACGTTGCCGCCAACACTTGCGCCCAGGCGAGGTGGAACAGACTGGCAACGCTGACGCCCAGCAACCGCGCCTGACTGCGCAGACGCTGCGCCACCACGGCGGGCAACGGCTGGCAGACTTCCTCGATGTCATTGCCGTCGCCGTGCACATCTTGCAAACCGAATGGCAGCGTCGGTTCATCGATGTCCCCGAGCATCTCGCGGAAGAACGCTTCGTGCTCTTGCTCGCTGACGCCAAGTCGGGTCTGCGCAACATAATTGCGGTACGGCACAGCGGCCTCCGGCAGCCACTCATCACCCTGTAAAATCGCCTGCATTTCTGCGCTGACCACCGCCAGCGCAGTGTGGTCCATGGCGATGTGGTGGAACAGCAGCATGGCCACAACGCGCTGATTGTGAGGATCGAGGGCATACACCAGACGCATGAGCGGCGCCTGTTCCAGGTCCAGACGCCAGTGCCGCGCATCGAAGCGCGCACGCAACTGATCGATGGCATCACCCTGCGCCGGCGCCGGCTCCAGCGCCACCGCGTGTACCGGCAGCTCGGCACACCGCCAGACCACTTGCACTGGCGCCGTGAGCCCTTGCCAGGCAATGGACGTGCGCAGGATGTCGTGGCGCGTCATGACCTGGCGCAACGCCGCAGCGAACGCTTGAACCCGCTCGATGCTGTCGAACGCCAGACACGATTGCAGCAGGTACGGATCGCCCTGCGCGGCGCTGAGGTGGTGAAACAGAATCCCTTCCTGCAACGGCGCCAGCGGATAAATATCCTGCACGTTGGCCGCGCCGCCCGGCACCGTAGCGACGATGCGCTCGATGCTGGCCTGATCCAGTTGCACCAGTGGCAGCATGTCCGGGGTGATGTGCGTGCAATCGGCGGCAATCAGATTGTCCGGCACTGCGACCTCGCGACCGCTACCCACCGCCGCAGCGAGTGCGGCCAACGTTGGTTGGCTGAACAGCACGCGCACGTCGGTGCTCAGATCGACCTGGCGCATGCGTTCGATCAGCGTCACCGCCAACAATGAATGCCCGCCCAACTCGAAGAAATTATCGTGACGACCGACCTGCTCGACGTTGAGTACGTCCGACCAGATCTGCGCCAGCGCGATTTCCACCGAACCTTGCGGTGCAACATATTCGCGGCTCAACCACGCCGTTTGATCCGGTTCCGGCAATGCCTTGCGGTCGAGTTTGCCGTTGGCCGTCAGCGGCAGTGCTTGCAGGCGCACGTAGGCGGCAGGCACCAAAGCTTGCGGCAACTGCGCTTGCAGATGATTGCGCAAATCCTCGATCTCGACGTTCAGGCGTTCGGTAAACCACGCCAGCAACTGGCCGTCGCGCACCAGCACCACGCAATCCTGCACGGCTTCGTGACCGCTCAGCGCCGCTTCGATTTCGCCCAGCTCGACGCGCACGCCGCGCAGTTTGACCTGATCATCGTTACGTCCTTGGTATTCGACGCTACCGTCGGCGAGCCAGCGAGCAAGATCGCCAGTGCGGTACATGCGCGCCTGTGGCTCATCGCTGAACGGGTCGTCGAGGAAGCGCTCGGCGCTCAGCTCTGGCCGGTTCAGATAACCGCGCGCCACACCGGCACCCCCGACATACAACTCGCCGGCGACGCCGACCGGTACAGGGCGCTGCTGGTCGTCGAGCAGGTAAACCCTGGCGTTGGCCATTGGCCGACCGATGTGCAGCACCTGCCCGGCCGCGACGGCGCCGGAGGTGGCAACCACCGTGGCTTCGGTCGGGCCATAGTTGTTGATCACCGCGAAGGTCTGTTCACGCGGGAACTGGCGCAATTTGTCGCCACCGATCAACAGCGTGCGCAAGGTCGGATGACCGAGGTCGCGACTGAACGCATATTCGGCCACCGGCGTCGGCAGGAAACTCACCTGCAACGGCTGCGCGCGCCACCATTCCAGCAATTCATCCAAGTGCTCGTTGCGCACCGACTGCGGTGGCAGGTGCAGGGTCGCGCCGACGCACAGCGCCGGCCAGACCTCCCACGCCATGGCATCGAAACCAAAGCCGGCGACACTCGACGTGTGGCTGCCGGCGCGCAGATCAAAGGCCTCGCAGTGCCAGTGCACAAGGTTTTCCAGTGTTGCGTGTTCGACCATCACGCCTTTCGGCTGGCCGGTGGAGCCGGAGGTGTAGATCACATAGGCCAGATGCGCCGGGGTCAGCGTCGGCAATTGCGGGTTACTGTCGCAGAGCTGTTGCCAGGTGGGGTTGTCCAGATCAATCAGCGGCACGCTTCCAAGCAAATCAGCCGTCGCAGCCTGCCCCAGCACCGCCATCGGCGCGCTGTCCTGCAACAGATAGGCGATGCGTTCCGCCGGGTACGCCGGGTCGACCGGCACATAACCGGCGCCCGCCTTGAGGATCGCCAGCAACGCGACAAGCATGTCCGGGCTGCGGCGCAGGCACACGGCGATGCGGTCGTCGGGCTGCAAGCCGAGCCCGAGCAAGTGATGGGCCAGGCGATTGGCGCGCTGATTGAGCTGCGCGTAGGTCAGTTGCCGCGTGCCTTGAACCACTGCCAAAGCATCCGGTTGCTGCTCGGCCTGAGCTTCGACCAAGCGGTGGATCGTCGCGCCACGCGGATAGGCCGCTGAGTGCTGGTTGAAGCCGACCAGCACGTGCTCGTACTCGGCCACCGAAAGCACTGGCAAACGGTTGAGCGGACGTTGCGGCGTCTGCTCCAGTGCCGTCACCAGATGTTCGAGTGCGGTGTGCATGTAACTGCAGATTCGTTGCGCACCGATGTCGGCGAGCGCCAGCACGTCCAAGGCAAAACCTTCGCCCAGATCATCCACCGACAGGGTCAGCGGATAATTGCTGCGCTCCTCGCCGCCAAGCATGCGCACGCCTTGCCAGATGCCCTGACCGTCGTGCGGCTGTTGTTCGGCGGCGCTGTGCCGGTAGTTGAGCAAGGCGCTGAACAGCGGTGCGGAACCGGTCATGGCACTGCAACGTTGGGCCAGCGCCAGTGAGGCGTGTTCATGACCGAGCAGCGCCGTCAGCCGTGCGTGGGTGGTTTTCACCCCGGCGCGCACGCCTTCCGTGAGATCGACCCGTAGCGGCAAAGTGTTGATGAACACCCCCAACGTGCGGTCGGCACCCTCGCCGCCCTGCATGCGCCCCATCAACACAGTGCCGAACACCACGTCGCGGCGCCCGGACACCACGCCCAACACCTGCGCCCAGGCCATGTGCATCAGGCTCGCCGGGCTGACACCCAACTGCCGCGCCTGTTCACGCAGGCGCAGATTGAGTGCGGCATCGACCGGTTGCAGCGCTTCTTCAATGCCGCGCCCATCACCCTGCACATCCTGCAAACCGAAGGGCAAGGTCGGCTCGTCGATATCACCGAGCATCTCGCGGAAGAACGCTTCGTGTTCCTGCTCATCGGCGCCGAGACGGGCCTGCGCCACGTAGTTACGGTACGGCATCGGCGGCGTCAGGGTGTCGAACTGATCGAACATCAACGCGTGCATTTCCCGACCGATAACGTCCATGGCGGTGTGGTCGAGAATCGAGTGATGGAACAGCACGATGGCGACCACTTGCTGTTGCAACGGATCCTCGGCATAGACCATGCGAATCAGCGGCGCCTGATTCAGGTCGAGGCGGTAATGCCGGGCATCGAAACGTGCGTGCAATTGTTCGAGAATGTCGCCGTTCTGCGCCTCCAGCGGCACTTGCTGCACGACCATTTGCGCTTCGCGCCAGACCACCTGCTGTGGGCTGGGCAAACCCTCCCAGACCACGCTGGTGCGCAGAATGTCGTGACGGGCGATGACCTGCTGCAAGTGTGCGGCGAAGGTCTGCAAACGTTCGAGACTGTCGAAAGCCAGACGCGATTGCAGCAGGTACGGATCGCCCTGTTCAGCGCTCAAGTGGTGATAAAGAATGCCTTCCTGCAGCGGTGCCAGCGGATAGATATCCTGCACATTGGCGGCGCCGCCCGGCACCGTGGCGACGATGCGCTCGATGCTGGCCTGATCCAATGTGGTCAGGGTCAGCATGTCGGGCGTGATGCGGGTGCAATCGGCCGGAATCAGATTGGCCGGCACTTCGATTTCCCGTCCACTGCCCAAGGCACGCGCCAAAGCAGCAAGGCTCGGTTGGTTGAACAGCACCCGCACGTCGGCGCTCAAACCGGCCTGACGCATGCGTTCGATCAGGCTCACCGCCAGCAGCGAATGGCCACCGAGTTCGAAGAAATTATCGTGACGGCCAATCTGTTCGATGTTCAGTACGTCGGCCCAGATTTTCGCCAGCGCAATCTCCACCGAACCTTGTGGCGCTTCATATTCGCGGCTGAGCCAGGCGTGCTGATCCGGCTCGGGCAAGGCCTTGCGGTCGAGTTTGCCGTGAGCGGTCAGCGGCAGGCTGTGCAGGCGCACGTAAGCCGCCGGCACCAACGTGTCCGGCAGTCGGGTTTGCAGGTGGCGATGCAGGTCGCCGGTTTCGACAGGATCGATTTCGGTGAACCATGCAACCAGACGCCCATCACGCACCAGCACAACGCATTCGCGGACCTTGTCGTGGGCGCTCAACGCCGCTTCGATTTCGCCAAGCTCGATGCGCACGCCGCGCAGCTTCACCTGATCATCGTTGCGCCCCAGGTATTCGATGTTGCCGTCAGCCAGCCAGCGCGCGAGGTCACCGGTGCGGTACATGCGCGCCTGCGGTTCATCGCTGAACGGGTCGTCGAGAAAGTGTGCGGCGGTCAGTTCCGGTCGATTCAGGTAGCCACGTGCAACCCCGGCGCCACCGACATACAACTCGCCCTGCACACCGCTCGGTACAGGTTGTTGCTGACGATCCAGCAGATAAACCCGCGCATTGGCGATCGGCCGGCCGATGTGCAAAACCCGGCCGGGCTCGATCAGCCCGGAAGTCGCTACCACCGTGGCTTCGGTCGGACCGTAGTTATTGATCACAGCGAAGCTCTGATCACGCGGAAATTGCCGCAACTTGTCGCCACCGATCAGCAGCGTGCGCAGGGTTGGATGGCCCAGTTCACGACTGAATGCGTATTCGGCCACCGGGGTCGGCAGAAAGCTCACCTGCAGCGGTTGCGTGCGCCACCACTCGAGCAATTCATCGAGGTGTTCATTGCCGATCGAAGACGGCGGCAGGTGCAAGGTCGCGCCGACACACAGTGCCGGCCAGACTTCCCACGCCATCGCATCGAAACCGCAACCGGCGACGCTGGCGGTGTGGCTGCCAGCGTGCAGATCGAAGGTTTCGGCGTGCCAGTGCACGAGGTTTTCCAACGTCCGGTGCTCGACCATCACGCCTTTCGGCTGACCGGTAGAACCCGAGGTGTAGATCACGTAGGCCAGATTCGCCGGCGTCAGCCCCGGCCGTTGCGGATTGTTGTCCGGCAAGTGCTGCCAGTCGCTGGCGTCCAGATCGATCACCGGCACCCTGCCGAGCAGTTCACGTGTCGACGCCTGCGCCAGCACCGCGATCGGGTCGCTGTCCTGCAACAGGTAGGCGATGCGTTCAGCCGGGTAATCCGGATCAATCGGCACATAACCCGCGCCAGCCTTGAGAATCGCCAGCAGCGCAACGAGCATGTCCGGGCCACGCCGCAGGCACAACGCGACACGGTCATCGACTTGCACGCCGAGGCCGATCAAGTGATGGGCGAGGCGATTGGCGCGCTGATTCAGTTCGCGGTAGCTGAGCCGTTGCTCGCCTTGCACCACCGCCAGGGCCTCGGGATGCGCCGCCACTTGCGCTTCGAACAGGCGCGGCACGGTCTGCGCGGGCGGGTATTCACGACCGCTGATATTGAAGCCGACCAGCACCCGTTGGCGCTCGCTCGGCGACACAATCGACAGTTGCTGCAACGGCGCCGTCGGCGTGTACTCAAGTGCCGTGACCAAACTGTGCAACGCTGTTTGCAAGTAATCGCAGACCCGCGCGCCATCCACCTGTGGCACGGCTTGCACGCTCAAACGGAAACCTTCGCCGAGGTCGTCGACACTGACCACCAGCGGATAATTGCTGCGCTCGCGCGAGCTGAGAATCTGCACGCCATCCCACGCTACAGCGGCCGACTCGGGCGCACTGTGGCGGTAGTTGAGCAAGGTGCTGAACAGCGCCTGCGAACCGGCGACACCGCTGCAACGCTGGGCCAGCGCCAGCGAGGCTTGCTCGTGACCAAGCAACCGCGCCAGGCGCGCATGGGTGGCACGCACGCCGTTTTCTACCGATTCAACACCGACGCTGACGCGCAGCGGCAAGGTGTTGATGAACATGCCCAGCGCCCGATCAGCGCCGTCTCCGCCCTGCATGCGCCCGAGCAGCACGGTGCCGAACACCACGTCCTGCTGGCCGGAAACCTGTGCCAGGACCTGAGCCCAGGCCTGATGCACCAGGCTCGCGACACTGATACCGAGACGCCGCGCCTGCTCGCGCAGACGTTGGCCGAGGCCGGCATCCAGCATCAAGTAACTGTCGAGAATATCGCTGCCGTCGCCGTGCACGTTCTGCAAACCGAAGGCCACAGACGGCTCGTCAATGTCGGCGAGCATCTCGCGGAAAAATGCTTCGTGGGCCTGATCATCGGCCCCGAGCCGCGCCTGTGCGACAAAGTTACGATACTGCACCGGCGGCGGCAGATCGACGCTATGGCCGAGCATGACGTCGCTCATTTCCGCAACCAGCACTTCCAGAGCGGTGTGATCGAGGACGATATGGTGCATCAGGAGAATGCCGATCCAGCGGTTGTGCGACCGATCTTCGGTGTAGACAAAGCGCATCAGCGGCGCGCGATTGAGGTCCAGGCGATAGTGCCGCGGATCGAAACGCGCCTGCATCTGCGCCAGTACATCGCCGTCGAGCTCATCGGCATCGACGCGTTCCAGCGCCAGCGGCGCCTCGCGCCAGACCACTTGCACCGCCTCTTCCAGCCCTTCCCAGACAATGCCGGTGCGCAGAATGTCATGGCGCTTGATCACGCTGTTCAAGGCACGGACGAAGTCTTTGATCTGCGCCAGACCGTCGAAGGCGAATTGCGTCTGCAACACATACGGATCACCGGTACGGGTTGCCAGATGGTGATAGAGAATCCCCGCCTGCAACGGCGCCAGAGCATAAATATCCTGCACATTGGCAATACCGCCCGGCACGCTGGCGACGACACGGTCAACAGCGGCTTGATCGAGATGGGTCAGCGGCAACATGGCCGGGGTAATGCGCGAGCATCCCGGCTCGATCAGGTTGTCCGGCACGACGATGACGCGCTCCTTGCTCAAGGTCGCCGCCAGCGCCGCCACGCTTGGCTGGCCGAACAGCACGCGCACGTCGCAATGCAAATCCTGCTGACGCATGCGCTCGATCAGCTTCACCGCCAGCAACGAATGACCGCCGAGTTCGAAGAAGTTGTCATGGCGACCGACCTGCTCGACGCCCAGTAGTGTTTGCCAGAGCCCGGCAATCAGCGTTTCCACGGCACCGACCGGTGCTTCGAAACCACGCCGGGCAAAGGCCTCGCTGTCCGGCGCCGGCAAGGCTTTGCGGTCGAGCTTGCCGTTGGTGGTCAGCGGCAAAGCGTCCAGACGCACGAACGCGCTCGGCACCATGTACTCAGCCAGCGACGCCAGCAGTTGATCGCGCAATTGCGCCACGTCCGGCGCGGCGCCTGCGTCGGCCAGCCAGTAAGCGACCAGACGTTGATCGCCGGGGCTGTCCTCACGAGCGATCACCACGGCTTCACGCACGCCTGCGCAGGCCGCCAGGCGCGCCTGGATTTCCCCCAGCTCGATGCGGAAACCGCGAATCTTCACCTGATGATCGATGCGGCCCATGTACTCAATGCTGCCGTCGGCGCCATAACGGGCGAGGTCGCCGGTTTTGTACAACCGCGCATCGGCGTTTTCACCGAACGGATCATTGATAAAACGCTCGGCCGTCAGCGCTTCACGGTTCAGATAACCGCGCGCGACACCTGCGCCGCCAACGTACAACTCGCCAATCACGCCGGCCGGAACCGGTTCACGCTGAGCATCGAGAACATACAGTTGCAGGTCGGGAATGCGCACACCAATCGGGCTGACGCCGACCAACTGCGCGTCGGCAGCCTGCAACGGCCGATAGGTCACGTGCACGGTGGTTTCGGTGATGCCGTACATATTCACCAACCGCGTTCCGGCATTGCCGACCCGCGCATACCACGGCTTGAGCAGGCCCGGCTCCAACGCTTCGCCACCGAAGATCACTTCACGCAGCGAGTGCTGCAACGGGCTGCGACCCTGTGCGGCGATCAATTGGCGGAACGCGCTCGGCGTCTGGTTGAGCACGGTTACGCCGGTTTTACACAGCAGTGCATAGCAGTCGTCTGGCGAGCGGCTGACGGCTTGCGGGACCAGCAGCAATTGCCCGCCAAACGCCAGCGCGCCCCAGATTTCCCACACCGAGAAGTCGAACGCGAAGGAATGGAACAGCGCCCCAATGTCCTGCTGATTGAACTCGAACCAGTCCTGGGTGGCAGAGAACAGGCGCGCCACGTTGCGGTGCTCGACCATCACGCCTTTGGGCAAACCGGTGGAGCCGGAGGTGTAGATCACGTAGGCCAAATGGGCTGGTGTCAGTTCGGGGATCTGCGGATTGCTGTCGAGTTCGGCCTTCAGGTGGCCGCTGTCGAGGTCGATCTGCGGCACGTCGAGATCGGCGACGCACTCGCGCGTCGCGGCTTGCAGGAGCACGGCTGCCGGGGCGCTGTCCTGCAAGGTGAAATGAATACGCTCCAGTGGATAGGCCGGGTCGATCGGCACGTAACCGGCGCCGGCCTTGAGTACGCCGAGCAGGCCGATGATCATTTGCGGGCCACGTTCGACGCAGATAGCCACGCGATCGTCAGGACGAATGTTCAGCGCCAGAAGGTGATGGGCGACCTGATTAGAGCGGCGGTTGAGTTCGCCGTAGCTGAGCGTCTGCCCTTCGAAAATCAACGCCGTGGCGTCCGGGCGGGCGTGCGCACGGGCTTCGAATTGCTGGTGAATCAGCGGCGTTTCGGCGAACTGCGCCAGCGGAGCATTGCCGCCGTGCAGCAGCTGTTGGCGTTCGCTGGCCGGGAGGATTTGCAGAGTGTGCAGCGGCGCATCAGGCGTGTGTTGCAGGGCCGTGGCCAGGCTTTCCAGTGCGGCATTCAGATAAGCCGTCATGCGCTCGGCGCCGAGCACGGCATCCGCCAGCGCGGTGATACGCAAGTCTTCGCCGAGGTCATCGATGTTGATCGTCAGCGGATAGTTGGTGCGCCCTCGGACGCCCACCATTTGTACACCGGAGGCAATGTCGATCACGTCAGCGATTGCTTCGGCGCTGTTGTGCCGATAATTGAGGATCGCGCTGAACAGTGGCGTTGGCACAGCCACTGCGCTGCAGCGTTGGGCCAGGGCCAGCGAGGCTTGCTCATGGGCCAGCAACGCGGTCAGGCGCCGATGTCCCGCCAGCACGCCAGCACGCACGCTTTGCTCGCCGACATCAACCCGCAGCGGCAGCGTGTTGATGAACATCCCCAACGCCTGCTCACCGCCCTCGCCCGCGTCCATCCGCCCCAGCAGCACAGTGCCAAACACCACCGCCGTGCGCCCGGACAATTGCCCCAGCACCCGCGCCAGTGCCAAGTGCGTCAGGCTTGCAACACTCACGCCCAACTGCCGAGCCTGTTCGCGCAACTGCCGGATCAAGCGACCGTCGAGCATCAACGAGGCTTGCTCGATGGCGTGGCCGTCGCCCTGTACATCCTGCACACCGCACGGCAGCGTTGGCTCGTCGATGTCGGCAAGCATCTCGCGGAAAAACGCTTCCTGAGCCTGCTCATTGCCAGCATTGCGTGCCCTGGCCAAATGATCGCGATACGGCACCGCCGCCGACACTTGCGCGGTCTGCCCGAGCAGATAGGCCTGAATTTCCCGGCGTATCACCTCCAGCGCCACGTGATCAATGATCATGTGATGAAACAGCAACAGCGCGACAACGCGGCCCTCGGCGGGATCCTGCGCATAGACGATGCGCAGCAGCGGCGCTTGCTGGATGTCGAGACGGAAGTTCTGTAGCGCGTGACGTTCGAGCAGTTGCGCCAGCACGTCGGCACCGCTATCAACGATGATTTCCTGACACACCAGCGGCGCCTCGCGCCAGACCACTTGCACGGCCTCGTCGAGGTATTCCCAGACAAACGAAGTGCGCAGGATGTCGTGCCGTTTGACCACCCAACGCAACGCCTGCGCGAACGCCTCCAGCCGTTCCTGGCTGTCGAACACGAAGAGCGCCTGAGAGCTGTAGGGGTCGCCGGCAACCGCCGAGAGATGGTGATAAAGCATGCCCTCCTGCAACGCGGACAGCGGATAAATATCCTGCACATTGCCGGCACCACCCGGCACCGTGGCAACGATGCGGTCAAGCGCTTCCTGCTGCAGATTCACCAGCGGCAGCATGTCCGGGGTGATGCGAAAGGCCGGGCTCAACCAGTCACCGCCGTGTTCGGCGACCAGCTCCAGCAGTTGCGCCTTGTGCGCCGAAAGGCTATCCCACAACGCATCATCCAGCGCGTCGTCGCTGCCCAGAATGACCAGGTCTTCATCTTCCTGTTGAAGGCGGATCGCATGGGTGGAAATAACAGCCATCAGTTCGCTGAAATGCATGAGGTAACCTGCTGTAAATACGGAAAAAGGAGCGCGCAGCAGCGAGTCCGTGCACACGGCGCGCAGCCTGGAAAAACTAAAACATCGGGGCGTGGGTGTCTGACATGGGAAGCGGGGACAAGCCACCTGCGTGAGCACCGCAGCCCCCTGTGGGAGCGGGCTTGCTCGCGAAAGCGGTGTGTCAGTCGACATCAATATTGACTGAAACGACGCCTTCGCGAGCAAGCCCGCTCCCACAGGGCTTGCGTCCGACGGTCAGAGGCGGCGCTTGCGGTTGAGACTTGGGATGGTGGTCTGGGCGATTTCAACCTGCCTGGCCTGCCGCGAGGTCTGTGCCGCCAGCGCGGCCAGCGTCGGCTGACTGAACAGCGTCCGCGCGTCGACATGCAGCCCGGCCAGACGCATGCGCGCCACCAGACTCACCGCCAGCAACGAATGCCCGCCCAGTTCAAAGAAGTTGTCGTGGCGCCCAACCTGCTCGACCTTGAGCACTTGCGCCCAGATCTGCGCCAGGGCCATTTCCACGTCCCCTTCGGGTGCCGCATAAGGACGACTGAGCAGCGCCTCCGCCCCCGGCTCCGGCAACGTCTTGCGGTCGATTTTGTCGTTGGGCGTCAAGGGCAACGCCGCCAGCATCACGTAAGCGCCAGGCACCATGAACTCCGGCAATCGCGCCAACACATGCGCGCGCAACGCTTCAAGCGTGGGCGCAGCGACGCCGGTACGCACTGAGTAATACGCCACCAGTCGCTCATCGCGTACCAGCACCACCGCCTCGCGGATCGCCGGGTGCTCGAGCAGGCGCGCTTCAATCTCGCCCAGCTCAAGGCGCACCCCGCGCAGCTTGACCTGAAAGTCATTGCGACCGAGGAACTCGAGATTGCCGTCAGCGCCGTAACGCACCAGATCGCCGGTGCGATACAAGCGATCACCGGCCACGAACGGGCTGTCGATAAAGCGTTCGGCCTGCAGTTGCGGCAGCCCCAGATAGCCGCGCGCCACGCCCACCCCGCCAATGTGCAAATGCCCGCTGACGCCAACCGGCACCGGTTGATCGCAGCCATCGAGGACATACAGCCGCGTGTTGCTCAGCGCCTTGCCGATCGGCACCAGTGTCGGCGGCACCGGCTCGCCGGGCTCCAGCGTCCAGCCGCTGCTGTCGACCGTGGTTTCGGTCGGCCCATAGACGTTGTGCAGGCGCACCCACGGCAGGCGTTCACGCACTTGCCGTGCCAGGGCGACGGTTAACTCGCCGCCACCGTTGAGCACATCGGTGAGGCTGGTGCACTGACTGACATCGTCCTGTTCGATGAACTGCTGCAACAGCGCCGGGACGAACTTGACCACGGTAATGTTCTGCTCGCGGATCACTTGCGTCACATAGGCCGAATCGCGATTGCCATCGGCGCGCGCAAGCACCAGGCGCATGCCCGAACACAGCGGCCAGAAAATCTCCCACACCGAACTGTCGAAACTGTACGGGGCCTTTTGCAGCAACGCGCCGTGGTCAGTGGGCGGCGCAAGTTGCGAGCCCCAGTGCACCATGTTGCAGGCGCTGCGGTGCTCGATCATCACCCCTTCGGCGTACCGGTGGAGCCGGAGGTGTAGATCATGTAGGCCAGATTCGCCGCGCCAAGACCCGGCACTCGCGGATTGTCGTGTGGCTGGTCCTGCCATGCACCGAGGTCGAGATCGATCACCGGCACGCCGGGTTCGCTCAGCAGATCGCGCGTCGCGGCATGCACCAGCAGCGCGACCGGCGCGCTGTCCTGCAACATGTAGTTCAGCCGTTGCAGCGGATAATCCGGATCGAGCGGCACATAAGCACCTCCGGCCTTGAGAATGCCCAACAGGCCGATCACCAGCTCAGGCCCGCGCTCGACGCAGATGGCTACCCGCGAATCCGGCTGTACGCCCAGCCCGCGCAGATAATGGGCCAAGCGGTTGGCTTGCTCGTTCAACTGGCGATAGGTCAGGCGCTGCCCGGCGAATTGCACCGCAATGGCATCCGGCTTGCGCTGCACCTGTTGTTCGAACAGCGCTTGCAGCGGCTGGTCCATCGGGCAATCGACTGCCGTATCGTTGAACTCAATCAGCAGCTGTTGCAGCTCTGCTCGCGACAGCAACGGCAGACTGTTCAACGGCCGTTGCGGTGCAGTTTCCAGCGCCTCGACCAAGCCGCTCAACGCCGCCTGCACGTATGCGCAAATCCGTTGTGCGCCAATGTCCGACAAGGTTCTGGTGGTCAGGCGCAAGCCCGTGCCGAGGTCATCGACACTCAGGGTAAACGGGTAATTGGTGCGCTCCTCGTTGGCCAGCGTCTCGATGCCCTGCCAGGTTTGCCGAGAGGTTTTTTGCTCGACATCATCGCTGTGCCGGTAGTTGAGCAAGGCACTGAACAGCGGCGCAGGTGCGGCAACGCCACTGCAACGTTGGGCCAGCGCCAATGAGGCGTGTTCATGACCGAGTAAAGCGCTCAGGCGCGCATGGGTGGATTGCACCGCCGTGCGCGCGCCCTCGCCGACATCGACCCGCAGCGGCAAGGTGTTGATGAACACCCCCAACGCTCGGTCTGCGCCCGCGCCGCCCTGCATTCGGCCCATCAGCACCGTGCCGAACACCACACTTTGCTGGCCAGAGGTCGCCGCCAACACTTGCGCCCAGGCGAGATGGATCAAACTGGCGACACTCACGCCAGCCAGACGCACCTGCTGTTGCATGCGCTGATAGAGATCGGGCGCCACGGTTTGCTCGGCTTCTTCGATGTTGCTGCCGTCGCCCTGGACGTTCTGCAAAGCGAACGGCAAGGTCGGCTCGTCGATGTCGCCGAGCATCTGGCGAAAGAACGCTTCATGCTCCTGCTCGCTGACGCCGAATCTCGTTTGCGCCACATAGTTGCGGTACGGCACCGGTGCTGCCAGCGGTTCGCCGTGCCCGGACAGGCTGGCGTGAATTTCTTCGCGCATCGCCTCCAATGCGATGTGATCCATCGCCAGATGGTGGAACAGCAAGATGCCCACCACCCGGTTTTGCTCCGGGTCACGGGCAACCATCAGGCGCAGCAGCGGCGCCTGGCTTATGTCGAGGCGATAACGCCGCGCGTCGAAGCGCTGGTGTAATTGATCGATGATCGCGCCGTGGGCAGGATCCAGCTCAAGCTCTTGCACCGGCAAAATGGCCTCGCGCCACACCACCTGCACCGGTGACGTCAGCCCTTCCCAGACCACTGCCGTGCGCAGGATGTCGTGGCGCGCCATGACCTGACGCAACGCAGCAGCGAAAGCCTCGACCCGCTCGAGACTGTCGAACGCCAGCAGTGATTGCAGCAGGTACGGATCGCCCTGTGCGGCGGTGATGTGGTGATAGAGAATGCCTTCCTGCAACGGCGCCAACGGGTAGATGTCCTGCACATTGGCGGCACCGCCCGGCACGGTGGCGACGATACGCTCGATCATCCCCTGATCCAGTTGCACCAAGGGCAGCAGGTCCGGCGTGATGTGCGTGCAATCGGCGGCAATACGGTTGGCCGGCACCTCGACTTCGCGGCCGCTGCCCTCCGCTGCTGCCAGCGCTGCCAGCGTCGGTTGATTGAACAACACCCGCACATCGCTGCTCATGCCGATCTGGCGCATGCGTTCGATCAGGCCCACCGCCAACAACGAGTGGCCGCCCAGCTCAAAGAAATGGTCGTGCCGTCCTACCCGCTCGACCTGCAAAACCTCGGCCCAGATCTGCGCCAGGGCAATTTCGACATCACCCTGTGGCGCCTCGTATCCGCGACGAATCAACGCTTCCGGCCCCGGTACCGGCAGGGCCTGGCGATCGAGCTTGCCGTTGGCCGTCAGGGGCAAACTCGCCAGGCGCACGTAAGCGGCCGGTAGCATCGCGGCCGGCAATCGCGACGTCAGATGCGCGTGCAGTCGCAGGATATCCAGCGCCTCACGTTCGGTGAACCACGCCAACAATTGGCCATCGCGCACCAGCACCACCGCTTCTTGCACCGCATCATGGCTGGCAAGAGCGGCTTCGATTTCGCCCAGTTCGACACGCACACCGCGCACCTTTACCTGGTCATCGTTACGGCCGATGTACTCAAGGTTGCCGTCGGCGCGCCAACGTGCGAGGTCGCCCGTACGATACAGGCGCGCATCCGGCTGCGCACTGAACGGGTCGTCGAGGAAGCGTTCGGCCGTCAATTCCGGGCGATTCAGATAGCCCCGTGCAACCCCGGCGCCGCCGACATACAGCTCGCCGATGATGCCAATCGGCACCGGGCGCTGTTGATCATCGAGCAAATAAGCCGTGGCATTACTCACCGGTTTGCCGATGTGCAACGCTTGCCCCGGCGTGATCAGGCCTGAAGTGGCGACCACCGTGGCTTCGGTCGGGCCATAGTTGTTGACCACCGCAAAACCCTGCGCGCGATTGAACTGGCGCAGGCGATCGCCGCCGATCAACAAAGTGCGCAAGGTCGGGTGATCGAGTTGTTTACTGAAGGCGTATTCGGCGATCGGCGTGGGTAAAAAGCTGACGTCCAGCGGCTGCGCTCGCCACCACGCCAGCAGCGCGTCGATGTCTTCGTTGCCGTCGGTTGCGGGTGAAAAATGCACCGTCGCCCCGGCACACAACGCCGGCCAAAGCTCCCACGCCATCGCGTCGAAACCGAAGCCGGCCAGGCTCGACGTGTGCTGCCCCGGGCCGAGACCGAAAGCCTCGCAGTGCCAGTCGACCAGATTGCACAAGGTGCGGTGTTCGACCATCACGCCCTTGGGCAACCCGGTCGAGCCCGAGGTGTAAATCACATAAGCAAGATTGCCAGGGTTCAGCCCGGCCACCTCGGGATCGGTGACGCTGTCGAGCGACCACTCGCGCCGATCAAGCTCAATCACTGGCAGCGCTGTGGCGGGTAAGCGCTCGCGCAGATCGCTTTGGGTCAGCAGCGCCACTGGCGCGCTGTCGCTGAGCAGATAGCTCAGGCGCTCGGGCGGATGCGCCGGGTCAATCGGCACATACGCCGCGCCGGCCTTGAGCGTTGCCAGCAGCCCGACCAATGTTTCCAGGCCTCTGCGGGCAATAATCGCTATCCGGTCATCAGGTCGTACACCGAGGCCCAGCAGATGATGGACCAGCGTATTGGCTTGCCGGTTCAGCTCGGCGTAACTCAGCGACCGCCCCTGATGAGTCGCGACCACAGCATCCGGTTGTTCGGCAACCCGCGACGCGAAGCGTTGATGAATCGTCTGGTTTTGCGAATAGCTGACCCGAGTGTCATTCCACTTATGTAGCAGGGCGAGCTCGGCCGGGCTGTTCAGGTTGAAATCGGCGACGGCCCGCTCAGGAGATTCCAGGCCTTGCCGCAGAATCAGCAACAAGTGTTCGGTGAACGACGCGATCTCGTCTGCCGTGAAATAGGCCGGGGAATACACCAGATGCAGCCAGGCCTTGTCGTCGTAACGGTTGCTGCGCAGGTGAATGGCCAGCGGTGTCGTCTCATGCTGGTTGGAGACCTTGACCGAGTGCCCCGACGCCTCACCGTAACGGTATTCATGGTCGTCCTGCTCGTACGACACCGACAGCTCGAACAGTTGCGAGCGGTCTTCGCGCAACAGGCCCAGCGCGCGGTTCATCTCGCTCAGCGGGTAACGCTGATGGCGAAAATCCTGCTTGAGAGCGTCGCCAATGGCCTTGATCAATTCGCCAAATGGCAGCGCTCGGCCAAAGTCCATGTGCATTGCGCTGACCTGGGTGAACAGGCCCAAGGTGCTTTTGAAACGCGCCCCGGAGCGATTGAGGATTGGCAAGCCGACCACCCACTCGTCACGTTGCGCGGTGCGACTGAAATACACGTGCAGTGCCGCCAGCAAGACATGAAAGGCCGAGCCACCCGATTGCCGCGCGCAGTCCTTCATGCGCTCGTGCAGTGCGGTTGAAAAAGCCTCGACGTGAATGCGACTGGGGGCTGCTTCAACGTCAAGGGATTCGCGATGGCGGGCAGTCAACAAGGGTTCGGGCAAGCTGCGGTACTTGTTCAGCCAGTAGCGTTGATCGAGTTCATAACGGGGTGACTGCTGGTAGCGCGCGTCATCTTCGATAAAGCCGACATAGGACGGTGCCGCCACACTCGGGCGCTCGCCACGGCACAACGCGCTGTAAATGTCGCCCAGCGACTTGAACAGCAGAGCGAAAGCCCAGCCATCGATAATCAAGTGGTGGGCCTGCGCTGCCAACCAGTGGCGATGGCGATCAAGGCGAATCAGAGTGAAGCGGAACAACGCTTGCCCGTTCAACACAAAGGCATGCGCCATTTGCTCTTCGACCAGCTTGCGGGCCGCCGACTGCGGATCGGGGTGCCCACTGAAGTCGTGCAGCGGCATGGCCACGGGCAGCGCCTGCGCAAAGTCTTGCAACGGTAGCCCGTCGTCATCAACATCCGACCGCAGAACAATGCGCAAGGCATCGTTGGCTTCAACCAGATATTCAAGTGCCGACTGCAGCAGTGCCGGATCCAGCGGCCCGCTCAGTTCGACGTAACCGCCAATGTTATACAGCGGCGAATCTCCGCGGCTCAGTTGATCCAGCCAGATATCCCGTTGGGCGGCAGTCAGGGCGAACGTCTCGACAGGCGCGGACTGATCGTCCGCCACGTGGGCAGAAATAGGCGGCATAAGATCCTTCTCATGTGATTTTGCCGGTATTCAAGCATCGGCCCCGCCGCCGACATGACACCTGAAACCCGGACACCCGCAGCCCCTGGCAACGTCCTTGACGAATTTTTGGCCCACCCAGAGCAGGCAACTTCTAAAAGTTCGGGTGGCTAAATCTGAAAAACCTGTAGGAAAAGCGCCAATCATCAATAGTGCTTTTTGCCTCGATGTCGCCAATCAAAAAAACCGATCTGCCCGCCTAATGGGTGTTTTGCGTGACCTGACAGTCACAAAACTGCATGTTTATGCACTGAACTCCGTCAGAACCCCGGCGCCAAATTTCAGAAATAGTGGCACTTTGTGTCCCTGTTTCCCCTACAGACGTAGGACAAATCCATAGGCTTAAATCCCGCTCCAGTTCGTGTTCAAGGAGAAATGACTGGGTGGGCGGCTTTTACAGAGACGGCAGACGATTCAGTGATGGCTCTGAACCAAGGATGAAGGATATGAATCTGACCGGCAGCATTCGCGACATGGAAAATCCGCACTTCTACTGGCAACTTGGGGAACTGATTGCGAGCACCGGCGATGATCACTTCGCCACGAACATGTTCCAGTTGGTCGACACGCTGGTACCGGTCAACCGGGTCGATCTCAGTGAGTGGACGCTGGATGAGCGCCAGGCCAGCGTGGTCGAGATCAAGGCGCTGGGCAGTGCCGGACTGGCACAGCATTGTGCGCCGTCCGTTCCGCTGGAGCGTCCGGACGATCATCCGCTGCTGGAGAAGATGATCGAAATGAACGACTCGTTGCTGATCCAGTTGAGAGCTTCGCTGCAATCTCGCCACCCTGCGTACAGCGTTCATCAGTGCAATCTGGTGTCGCGCACTTCCAACCGGCGCTGCGTCATCTCGTTTTACCGGCCGCACACCCAGCGGGTGTTTTCTCTGCCGGAACTGTCGTTTCTCAAGAGTCTCTCCGACACCCTGTTGCCGCTGATCGAGCGACATGCGCAGATCAGCCGGCAAACCCTCGCCAGGCAACCGCGCCAGCCCATGGCCGAACTGGATCAGGCGCCGCTGGCGCAGGTGTTTGATGAACGGTTGGGGTTCAGCGCGATTGTGCTGTCGGCGCGTGAAAAAGAGGTTTGCCTGGGTTTGTTGACTGGCGCCACCGTGCCGCAAATGGCGGAAAAACTGCGGGTCAAGAACAGCTCGATCGAGACCTATCTCAAACGTGCCACGGCCAAATTGGGTGTCCGTGGCCGGCATGGCCTGGCGAAATGGATGGCCGGGGCCTGACCGGGTTGAGCCTGCACAAAATCTCCCACTGACTTCAACCCGTGTAGGAGCTGCGGCACGTTGCGATCTTTTGATCCTGCTTTGTTCAAAACCAGATCAAAAGATCGCAGCGTGCCGCAGCTCCTACAGGGGGTGTCTGGCTTACGGGTTGTTCACTACAAGCATCTGCTCTTTCATGAACGAGGCTGTTCGATGTCGACGTTGCGATTCTCTCTGCTGTCCTTAGCTATGCTGATGGCCGGCTGCTCGCTGATTCCTGACTACCAGCGGCCCGCAGCCCCTGTTGCCGCGCAATACCCGACGCCGACGCTGGCCTCGGCCAGCACTGAAGACTGGCGCACGCTGTTCAATGATCCAGCCCTGCAACAACTCATCGAAAGCGCCTTGATCAACAACCGCGACTTGCGCGTCGCAGCGCTCAATGTCGAAGCCTTCCAGGCGCAATACCGCATTCAGCGTGCCGACCTGTATCCAGCGGTGTCGGCCAATGCCAGCGAATCGCGCCAGCGCATGCCACCCAGTGTGACCAAAAGCAAAGCGCTGATTAATTCGACCTACGCGGTCAATCTCGGCATCAGTGCCTATGAACTGGATTTTTTCGGCCGGGTGCGCAGCCTCAGCGAGCAGGCCTTGCAAACCTGGCTGTCCACCGAAGAGGCGCGGCGCAGCGCGCAGTTGAGTCTGGTGGCCAACGTCGCCAACGCTTACCTGACCTGGCGCGCCGATCAGGAACTGCTTGAACTGACCCGCGACACCCTCGCTGCCGATGAACAAAGCCTGCACCTGACCACGCGCAACCGCGACGCCGGCAAGTCTTCCGCGCTGGAACAGGCTCAGGCGAAAACCAGTGTCGACAGTTCACGGGCCAATCTGGCGCGCTATCAACGCCAGGTCGCGCAGGACTTGAACAGCCTGACGCTGTTGGTCGGTGCACCGGTACCGGAGTCGTTGCCCGTGCGTCCACTCGCCAGCGATCTGGTGGAACAACTGCCTGCCGGGTTGCCCTCGGACCTGCTGCAACGGCGCCCGGACATTCTTCAGGCCGAGTACAAACTCAAAGCCGCCAACGCCAATATCGGCGCCGCGCGGGCGGCGTTTTTCCCCAGTGTCAGCCTGACCGCCAACGCCGGTACCTCCAGCCGCGATCTCTCCGGACTGTTCGGCAGCGGCTCCGGCGCGTGGACGTTTCAACCGCAAATCAGCCTGCCGATTTTCAATGCCGGCAGCCTGCGTGCGAGCCTGGATTACTCAAAGTTGCAGAAAGACGTGGCGGTCGCCGAATACGAAAAATCGATTCAAACGGCGTTTCAGGAAGTGGCCGATGGACTGGCAGCGCGCGCCACTTATCAGCAACAACTGCAGGCCCAAAGCGACCTGGTGCAAGCCACGCAAACCTATTACAACCTGGCGCAGAATCGTTACAAGAACGGCGTCGACAGCAGCCTGACGTTTCTCGATGCGCAGCGTTCGTTGTTCAGTTCACAGCAAGGTCTGATCACTGATCGCCTCGCGCAACTGGTCGCCGAGGTCAACCTGTACACCGCGCTGGGCGGCGGCTGGCGGGGCGATGAACCGCGCGCACAGTGAGCACTCGTCACTTTTTCTTACACCTTTTGTCGCCCTATCCCACGCCGCACGGCGATCCGCAGCCGTCGTCTGGTCTCAGTTTGGTATCATGCGCCGCTTTTACGGTTAACCCCCGCCAGTCCTGTCGACTGACGGGCTGCAAAAGGCGGTATTAGATGACGGCTTTGTTGACTCGCCGCAAGGTGCTTGCGGGAATGGGCGTACTCGGGCTCGGCCTGCTCGCCGGCTGCGACACCCGCGGCGAACTGTCGTACAAGTACGGCAAGGATCTGAGTGACAAGATCCTCGGACGCACCTTCAAGCTGAAGAACACCGACGGCGAAACCATGTCGCTGTCGAGCTTTCGCGGCATGATGCCGATGATCTTCTTCGGCTTCACCCAGTGCCCGGCAGTCTGCCCGACCACCCTCGCCCGCGCGGCGAAAATCAAGAAACTGATGGGCAAGGACGGCGATCGCTTGCAGGTGATCTTCATCACCCTTGATCCCGAACGCGACACGCCAGAAATCCTCGACGCCTACATGAAAGCCTTCGACCCGAGCTTTGTGGCGCTGTACGGCACGCTTGAGGAAACCAAGGCCACCGCCAAGGAATTCGACGTGTTCTAC
Source organism: Pseudomonas sp. TH15 (assembly GCF_016651105.1). Lineage (GTDB taxonomy): Bacteria > Pseudomonadota > Gammaproteobacteria > Pseudomonadales > Pseudomonadaceae > Aquipseudomonas. Next base: position 3,565,468 of record NZ_JAEKEL010000001.1, on the reverse strand, counting down.
GAGAAGGTCCCGGCGGGCGATACCTACACCATCTCGCACACGTCCACCAGTTACGTCTACGACTCTCGTGGCGGCTTGCGCATGGGCCTGTCCACCTCGCTTTCGGCAGAAGAATGCACCGAAGATTTGCTTACTGTTATGGAGGTTTGCTGATGCACCCTGTTTTGAACAACATAAAACGCGCCGCGCTGGCCCTGTCGCTGATGGGCCTGGCTTTCCAGGCGTCGGCGCAGACCAAAGTCGACGATGCCTGGGTACGTGCCACCGTGCCGACCCAGACCGCGAGCGGCGCGTTCATGACCGTCACCGCCGACAGCGACAGCGACAGCAAGCTGCTCAGCGTTGCGACGCCGGTGGCGAAAGACGTGCAGATTCACGAAATGACCATGAAAAACGACGTCATGAGCATGGGCCCGGTGAAGTTCGTCGAGCTGCCCGCTGGCAAAGCCGTCAAGCTTGATCCGAACGGCTACCACGTGATGCTGATGGGCCTGACCGCTCAGTTGAAAGAAGGCGAGAGCGTGCCGCTGACCCTGACCGTCGAGAACGCCAAGGGCGAGAAAGAAACCCTCGAGGTCAAAGCGCCGGTCCGCGCGCTGACCAACATGGAAGGTCACGATCACAGCAAAATGCACTGATCCGACTGACTGAAAGACCTGCGGGGCGGCATGATTGATGATCATGCCGCCCCGTTTTTTCGCCAATGGAAAGCGTGCTTTACATCAGAAAACGCTTCGGCGACTATGTAAAGGGTCTTTTACATAGGAATTGAAGAATGAACCGCTACTACCTCGAACTGGGCGCCGCATTGGTGCTCTACGTGCTGGTGTTGAGCCTTTCCCTGATCGCCAGCCAGTACCTGCTGGATGCCAACATTATTCTGCGATCCGTGGTGGCGCTGACCCCGATCCTCCCGGCAGGCCTGATGTGCTGGGCCATCGTGCGCAACATGCGACGCATGGACGAAATGCATCTGCGCATTCAGTTTGAAGCACTGGGTTTTGCCTTCGCCGCCTCGGCCCTGCTGACGTTCAGCTACGGTTTTCTGGAAAACGTCGGTGCGCCGCACATTCCGTGGACGTGTGTGTGGCCGGTGATGGGGCTGATGTGGATCCTCGGCCTGCAAATCGCCCGACGCCGCTACCAATGAAAAATCGCCTGAAGGAACTGCGCGCCGAGCGCAAGTGGTCGCAGGTCGATCTGGCGGAACGCCTGAACGTGTCGCGCCAGACCATCAATGCGATCGAAAACGAACGCTACGACCCGAGTTTGCCCTTGGCCTTCCAGATTGCCCGGGCATTCGAAATGCCGATTGAAAACATCTTCGACGACAGTCAAGCCTGAGACGATCCCTGTAGGAGCTGACGAGTGCAACGAGGCGGCGATCTTTTGATCCTGGTCTTTAAAAGATCGCCGCGTGCCGTAGCGCCTACAGGAGATTCGGGTACGGGTTAAACAGCCTGAAACAATAAAACCATCGACAGCAATATCGCCAATTGCCGGGGCAGACGAGAGCCACTCAGGGCTGCAAGCCACCAAGCACTCGCCAAAACCAGATCACCCAACTGTTTTAAAAGGCGATCAGACAGCTGACCCTTGGTATCATCGCGCACACTTTTTTGACGTTTTAATGACTGGAAGGTCTTTTTTGTGAGCGCTCTTTTTAACCGGTTGCGGCAGCCAACTGCCCGCCTCTTTTCGTTGATTGTTTTGGTGCTGATCGTGCCGGTGTGCCTGCGCGCGGCGGTGGGTTGGTCGACACCACTGGGCTATTTGTCAGATCTGGCCATTGGCAGTTTGCTGGTGGTTTTGCTGCATCGCCGGGCGTGGTGGCTGGCGTTGCCAGTGCTGCTGTTCTGGGGCCTGCTGGCGGTGGCGACCGCCGAACTGGTCAGCGCGGTCGGGCGCCTGCCGACGCCTTCCGACATTCATTACCTGATCGATCCGCAGTTCGTGGAAAACTCTACGGGCGGCGGGTTGGCCCATCCGGGATTGGGCATCACGCTGTTGCTGGCCCTGCTGTTCTGGGTGCTGACGCAATTCACCGCGCGCGGAACGGCGCGCCCAGCGCTGCCCCGCGCGGTATGGAGCGCGCCGTTGGTGTTGTTCGCCGCTCATTGGGGCGTGCAGAACCTGTGGCCGAGCGAGACTGACCCATGGCGCGCCTATAACCTGCCGCATCAACTGATGGCCAGCGAGGTCGCTGATCTGCAGATCCGCGCCGAAGAATGGCTGGACGGCGATGTCGAAGAACCCGCGCCGGTCATGGCCGGACTGACCGATGTCGATCTCAATGGGCAAAAATTGCTGGCGGCACCGGGTCAGGCGCGCAACGTGTTGATCATCGCCCTGGAGGGCATTCCCGGCGCCTATATCCGCGCCAACCGTGAAGCCATCGGCAGCCACTATCAGGAAGACCTGATGCCCAACCTCAGCCGCTGGGCCGAGCGCGGCATGAACACCCCGGATTACGTGCTGCACACGCACCAGACCATTCGCGGTCTGTACGCGATGCTCTGCGGCGATTATGACAAGCTCAATAACGGCACGCCAAAAGGCGTGGAAATGCTCACCCTCAACGAACGCAATCAGGCGTGCCTGCCGGCACAATTGCGCGAACACGGCTTCAGCACCCACTACCTGCAAGGTGCCGGGCTGCGCTTCATGGCCAAAGACAAAATCATGCCGCACATCGGTTTCGATGCGACCCATGGTCTGGAATGGTTCACCAACGCCAACCATCTGGAATTCCCGTGGGGCAAGGACGACAAAGCGTTCTTCGAGGGTGCGCTGGACTATGTCGGCCAACTGAAAAAGCAGAAAAAACCGTGGATGCTGACGCTGCTGACTGTGGGCACCCACCAGCCCTACTCCGCACCGGAAGATTATCTGGAGCGCTACGAAACGCCCAAGCAAGCCGCCGTCGGCTACCTCGACGATGCGCTGGAGCAGTTCCTCAGCGGTCTCGAACGCCAAGGCGTGTTGAAAGACACGCTGGTGGTGATCACTTCGGATGAATCCCATGGCATCGATGGTGTGCGCCTGGCCTCCTCCTGGGGTTTCAACCTGACACTGGCGCCGGAGCACGAACAACTGCCACGGCTGAACAAAGGCGTGTATGGCCACGTCGACCTGAGCACTTCGATCCTCGACTATTTCGACCTGCCGGTGCCCTCCGCCCTGAGCGGCCGCTCGCTGTTTCGCGACTACGACAGCGGGCGCGAAATCATGTCGTTCACCAACGGCAAACTGCGCTATCACAACGGTCAGGGGATCTTCGCCGAGTGCGACATGCCGCGCCGTTGCCGCTATTACGAGAGTGCCGGTTTCATCGCTGAAAGCGCTACGTTCAAGGGCACTTACAGCGGTCATCCCGCCAGGCAGATCGCCGCCCGCGCCAACGCGCTGGACCTGTCGTTGCTGCGCACGCCGCTCAATCACCGCTATCAGTTCGGCAGCACCAACGTCATCCCGCTGCAGGCGCAGATCAAGGATGACTGGGCCGATAATCTGATCGGCGCGCAGTATCTGGAAATGCCCAAGGGTTCGCACACCCGCGTGCGCCTGACAGTGCGTTCGGTCGATCCGCAGCAAGCAGCGTACATTCAGCTCAAGGCCAAGGAGTTTGAACAGGACGTGCAGATCGGTCTGCCGCAGGAAATGGTGGCGACCGCCGACCAGCCACTGGAAATGAACTTCAGCTTCGACAACCCGCAAGAGCGCAAGGCGTTTTCCTTCCACTTGTTGGGTTACGGCCTGGGCGCCGTCGAAGTGACGGACTTCAGCGTGATCACTGAATTGCCGGGCCAAGAGGACATGCTCGACGACGTGCCCGAAGACGACACCGCCCAATCCACCTGAGCACGCCCGTGTAGGAGCTGCCGCAGGCTGCGATCTTTTGATGTTGATTGTAAAAAACAAGATCAACAGATCGCAGCCTGCGGCAGCTCCTACGTGGGATTATCAGAACGTCGTGCGTAACCCGACCTGGATGCTGCGCCCTTCTGCCGGCGCAATGTCGCGCAGGATCGAACTGGCATAGCGAACGGTTTGATTGGTCAGGTTCTCGGCGTTGACGAAGGCCAGCCATTTGCTCTGGCCGACGTCGAAGTGATATCCCACGTTGGCGCCCAGAGTGGTGTAGCCATCGGTGCTGCTTTCATTGGCCGGCACGCGATGCTGTGAACTGGCGTGCTCGACATCGATCCGCGCCTGCCAACGATCCAGTTCCCACAGCAGGCCGCTGTTCAACCGCAACGGGGCAATGCGCGGCAGGTTCTCGCCGCTGTCGAGGTTCTTCGCACGGGTGTAGTCGCCGGACACTTCCAGGGCGAACTTGCCATAGGCGTTTTCACCGAGCGCCCAGCGGTCTTGCGCTTCAATACCGCTGAAGCGTGCACGGACGCCGGAGTAGGTGTATTCAGGAATGCCGTCGGCATCTTCCTCGCCGTCGTCATTCAGTGAGCGGCCAGTGCCGAGCAAGCCGATGTAATTGGAAAAGTGACTGTAGAACACGCCGACACTGCCCTTGTGCGTGCCGTTGTCGAAACGTAACGCCAGATCGCTGGACACGGCTTTCTCTTTCGACAGCCCGGCATCCCCGACTTCATAAGTGCCGGTCGCGACGTGGGCACCGTTGGCGTATAGCTCGTAGAACGTCGGCGCGCGCTCGGTATATCCCAGCGTCGCGGCCACCGACCAGATCGGCGTCAGCGTGTACACCGCGCCGGACGACAGACTGCCAGCGGTGAAACTGCTGGAGCGGTCAGCGTTGGCAAAACGCTCGTTACTTTTGGCGTCCGGATCGACCGTGGTGTGCTCAAGGCGCCCGCCGAGGGTAAACAGCAGTCGATCGGTGGCTTGCAGCTCTTCGAGAATAAACAACGCACCGGCATCGGTATCGGTCTGCGGCACGAAGGCTTCTTCGCCCAGTGCCGAGAACTGGTTGCGGCTGACTTGCGCACCGATCACTCCGTTGAACGGCCCCAAAGGCTGGTGCCGCGCCTCGACTCGCGCTTCATAACCTTTGTTCTTGAACGTCGTGCCGACTTCGCCACCTTCGATTTCACGATGCTGGTAATCGGTGTAACCGGCATCGAGTTTGATTGAGCTGAACGGCCCGTCGAGATTGCGCATCTCGGAGGCGAAGGCGTAGTGCTCCTGTTGCATGCGGATGCGCACATCGTCTTCGGCGGGCGAACCGTAGTTCGAATTGTAGTTGCTGTAGGACAGGCCGGCGTATCCGTCATCCCAGGTGTAAGAGCCCCCACTGCCCCGCCGTCCTGACGCCCGTCGCTGTTGGCCAGGCGATGTTTTTTAGAATCGCCATCGTCGCTGGCACGTTCGCGACTGGTTTTCGCGTAACCGGGGATTTTCAGGTCATTGAACTCACGAGCGCTGGCGTCCAGGTGCAAAGCGAACTCACCGTTGCCAGCCTCGAGTTTGCCGGCGCTGCTGCGCGTGGTGTCGGCGCCGCCGTAACGCAACTCACCGGCACCGTGGATGCCGTCGATGGCCTCGGTCGGGATGCGATTGTCGAAGGTGTTGACCACCCCGCCGATGGCGCTGCCGCCATAGAGCAAGGCGGCAGGGCCACGAACGATTTCAATGCGCTCGACGTTGACCGGGTCCAGTGGTACTGCGTGATCGTAAGACAGCGACGAAGCATCCAGCGCGCCGACACCATTACGCAGAATGCGGATGCGGTCGCCGTCCTGACCGCGAATGATCGGCCGGCTCGCGCCCGGGCCGAAGTACGACGAAGAAACACCGGGTTGCTTGTTCAGGGTTTCGCCAAGGCTGCCCTTCGTTTGCAGCGTGAGGTCGTCGCCGCTGAGCACCGTCGACGGCGAAGCCAGTGCCTGGCTGCCAAGTGGATTGCCGGTGATGACTTGGGGTTGCAGTTCAAGGGGCTCGCCGGCAAATACCGGCGAGGTGAACAGCAACGCGACGGCCAGAGGATTGAGGCGTCGTTGCAGGAGGTGGGAACGGGCAGGCATTTCAGAATTTCCGTGAGCTGAACAATGAGAATCGCAGTCAGCGCTTGCACATTGCGCTGAAGGAAACAGAGTGAAACAAAATTAATGTTATACAATAACGTTTCATTCTGTCATTACGATTCTTGCTTTTAATTTGCCAGCAAGTGCTCAAGGACAAGGATTTCGGACGCTTAGCAGACGTTTGAAGGTGCCAGGTTTTCGTGATTAAAACCCTGAAAGACTTTACCTATCGGCGCCCAACAGTCGGCCTATTAGCTGACTGCCCAACTCGGGTCTAGCCTTACTAGTCCGAAGTCGGCATGAGCCGGCCATAGCAGACCTGATAAGGATCCGAACATGGCAAACGAATCGAAATGCCCGTTCAATCACGCCGCTGGCGGTGGTACGACGAACCGCGACTGGTGGCCGAATCAACTGAATCTGAAAATCCTGCACCAGCACTCGACCCTGTCCGATCCTTTGGACAAGGGCTTCAACTACGCCGATGCGTTCAAAAAACTCGATTTTGCGGCGGTCAAAGCCGATCTGAATGCGCTGATGACCGATTCCCAAGACTGGTGGCCGGCGGACTTCGGTCACTACGGGCCGTTTTTTATCCGCATGGCCTGGCACGCTGCCGGCACTTACCGCACCGGTGATGGCCGTGGCGGTGCCGGTTCCGGCCAGCAACGCTTTGCGCCGCTCAACAGTTGGCCGGACAACGTCAGCCTCGACAAGGCGCGCCGGCTGCTCTGGCCGATCAAGCAAAAGTATGGCCAGAACATTTCCTGGGCCGATCTGATCGTCCTCACCGGCAACGTCGCGCTGGAGTCCATGGGCTTCAAGACCTTCGGCTATTCCGGCGGTCGTCCCGATGTGTGGGAACCGGACGAAGACGTGTACTGGGGTTCTGAAAACAAATGGCTCGGCGGCGACACCCGCTACGGCAAAGAAAACGCCCCCGTGGAAGCACCCGGCGAAGGTCCACTCGTAGCCGAACCGGGAAAAAATGAGGAGAGCCGCACCGACCACGGTCGCAACCTGGAAAACCCATTGGCCGCCGTGCAAATGGGCCTGATCTACGTCAACCCGGAAGGTCCGGAAGGCGAGCCAGACCCGATCAGATCCGCCATAGACATCCGCGAAACCTTCGGCCGCATGGCCATGAATGACGAAGAAACCGTGGCGCTGATCGCCGGCGGCCACGCCTTCGGCAAAACCCACGGCGCCGGCCCTGCCGACAACGTCGGTGCAGAACCCGAAGCTGCGGGCCTGGAAGAACAAGGCTTCGGTTGGAAGAACAGCTTCGGCACCGGCAAAGGCGCCGACACCATCACCAGCGGCCTGGAAGTGACCTGGACCACCACCCCGACCAAGTGGAGCAACAACTACCTGGAAAACCTGTTCGGCTTCGATTGGGAACTGACCAAAAGCCCGGCCGGCGCGCACCAGTGGACACCCAAAAATGGCGGCGGCGCCGGCACCATCCCGGATGCCCACGACCCGTCCAAACGCCGCAACCCAACCATGCTGACCTCGGACCTGGCGCTGCGCTTCGACCCGATCTACGAGCCAATTGCACGGCGCTTCCTGGCCAATCCCGACCAACTCGCCGATGCCTTCGCCCGCGCCTGGTTCAAGCTTATCCACCGCGACATGGGCCCACTCTCACGCTACCTCGGCCCGGAACTGCCCGCCGAAGAACTGCTGTGGCAAGACCCGATCCCTGCGCTCGACCATGCCGTGGTCAACGACAGCGACATCGCCGCACTCAAGGGCAAACTCCTCGCCTCGGGCCTGAGCGTTTCACAACTGGTGTCCACCGCTTGGGCAGCCGCTTCCACCTTCCGTGGCTCCGACAAACGCGGCGGCGCCAACGGTGGACGTCTGCGGCTGGCGCCACAAAAATCCTGGCAAGCCAACCAGCCCGAACAACTGGCGAAGGTGCTGGCGAAACTCGAAAGTATCCAAAGCGAGTTCAACAGCGGCGGCAAGAAAGTCTCCCTGGCCGATCTGATCGTGCTCGCCGGTAACGCCGGCGTCGAACAAGCGGCAAAAAACGCTGGCCACACCGTCACGGTGCCGTTCACCCCAGGACGGATGGACGCCACCCAAGAGCAAACAGACGTGGAATCGTTCGGCTTCCTGGAGCCCATCGCCGACGGCTTCCGCAACTACCTGAAAACCCGCTACCGCGTTCCGGCCGAGCAACTGTTGATCGACAAGGCGCAACTGCTGACCCTCACCGCGCCAGAAATGACCGCGCTGATCGGCGGCCTGCGGGTGCTGAATACCAACATCGGCCAAGCCAAGCACGGCGTCTTCACTCAACGGCCAGAAGCGTTAACCAACGACTTCTTCACCAACCTGCTGGACATGGGCGTTGAGTGGAAACCGACGTCGGAGACCAAGGAGGAATTCGAAGGCCGCGACCGCAAAACCGGCGCGGTGAAATGGATGGCAACCCGGGTCGATCTGGTGTTTGGTTCGAATGCGCAGTTGCGGGCATTGGCGGAAGTCTATGCCAGCAGCGACGCGAAGGAGCGGTTCGTCAAAGACTTCGTGGCCGCGTGGACGAAGGTCACCAACCTCGATCGTTTCGACTTGAAGTAGTTTTTTCGGGAAATGAAAACGCCGCGTTTTTAACGCGGCGTTTTTTTGTGTGTACGGTTTGGGATTGTGGTGGTGCTTAGATTCTACCCCCTCACCCCAGCCCTCTCCCCCAAGGAGGCGAGGGGGAAAGGGAGCAGATCTGTGGGCTTTTCAAACCTGAGTTCGACTTTGGACTTTCGGATCAAGAGTTCGACTCCGGACTTTCAGGTCGGTGTAACTCGACCATCCACCTCGGTCAGTCCCCTCTCCCACTGGGAGAGGGTTAGGGTGAGGTGGATGCTGACGAGTTCGAATGACGCGACCGTAAAACCGGCAGCGTGAAATGGACGGCGACGCGGGTCGATCTGGTGTTCGGTTCCAACGCGCAATTAAGGGCGCTGGCTGAGGTGTATGCCAGTTCGGATGCGAAGGAGCAGTTCGTTAGGGACTTTGTGGCGGCGTGGACGAAGGTCACCAACCTCGATCGTTTCGACTTGAAGTAGTTTTTTCGGGAAATGAAAACGCCGCGTTTTTAACGCGGCGTTTTTTTGTGAGTACGGTTTGGGATTGTTGTGGTGCTTAGATTCCACCCCTCACCCCAGCCCTCTCCCCCAAGGGGGCGAAGGGGAAAAGGATCAGATCTGTGGGCTTCTCAAACCTGAGTTCGACTTTGGACTTTCGGATCAAGAGTTCGACTCCGGACTTTCAGGTCGGTGTAACTCGACCATCCACCTCGGTCAGTCCCCTCTCCCACTGGGAGAGGGTTAGGGTGAGGGCAAGCCCTACCACAAATCTCAAGCCAGGCTCTTGCTGACCACTTCAAACACATCACTGGACAACTGACCCGAACCACGAATCCGCTCCAGCTCACCTTTCATCAACGCCTGACGAGCATCGTCATACTTGCGCCAGCGAGTCAGCGGCGCCAACTGTCGAGAAGCGATCTGCGGATTAAACCCGTTCAACTCAATCACCAAATCAGCGAGGAAGCGATACCCCGAACCATCCGCCGCATGGAAGTTGATCAGGTTCTGCCCGGCAAACGCGCCCACCAAAGCCCGCACCTTGTTCGGGTTCTTCATATTGAACGCCGGATGCTCCATCAACTGACGAACCCGCGCCAAACCACCCGGCAACGTGCTGCCAGCCTGAACGCTGAACCACTGATCCATAACCAGCGGATTGTCCTTGAAGTGTTCGGCGAAACTGGCCAGGGTCGTGGCTTTCTCGTCTTCGAACGACGAGTTGACCAATACTGCCAACGCCGTCAGGCGCTCGGTCATGTTGTCGGCGGTTTCGAACTGTTCCAGCGTCGCCGCCAACACCTCAGGCTTACCGCTGAGCATCAGGTACGACAGCGCAATGTTCTGCAACGCGCGACGAGCGAAATGCTCGGCCTCGGCCACGTATGGGGTTTTCTTCGACAGGTCGCGGTTAGCCTGATAACGCAGCCACAGCGCTTCGAACAAGTTTTCCGCCAGTTGCTTGCGAACGAACTCGCGAGCGGTGTGAATCGCATCGACATCAGCCACTTCGCTGATTTCCGTCAGATAGGCTTCACCCGGCAGCGAAAGCATTTCCGCGACCATGGCCTGATCCAGCGTCTCGTCGGTCAACACAGTGTGCAATGCCGAAATCAGTCGCTGATCCAGTACCAGTTTCTCGCCCTTCTGTTGCTGGGCAATCAGCTCTTGCAGCACCTGCACCGACAACTGCTGACCGGCATCCCAGCGGTTGAAACCGTCGCTGTCGTGCTGCATCAGGAACATCAGTTGATCGCGGTTGTACGGGAAGCTCAATTTAACTGGTGCAGAGAAACCGCGCAGCAGCGAAGGTAACGGCTGCTCGGCGATATCGATGAAAGTGAAAGTCTGCTCAGCTTCAGTCACCGAGATGACCCGCGAAGTGCCTTGTGCCGAAGCTTCGCCAGACAGACGCAGCGCAATGGCCGCACCTTTGGAATCCAGCAGCCCCAATTCCACAGGAATCACGAACGGCAGCTTTTCAACCTTGTCCGGAGTTTGCGGGCAGCTCTGGCGGAAGGTCAGACTGTAGGTTTTCGCAGCCGCGTCGTAAGACTCGCTCACCGCCAGTCGCGGTGTACCCGCCTGGCTGTACCAGCGTTTGAATTGGGTCAGGTCGACACCGTTGGCGTCTTCCATGGCTTTGATAAAGTCGTCGCAGGTCACGGCCTGGCCGTCGTGGCGATCGAAGTACAGGTCGCTGCCTTTACGGAAACCTTCGGCACCGAGCAAGGTGTGGATCATGCCGACCACTTCCGAGCCCTTTTCGTACACGGTCAGGGTGTAGAAGTTGGAAATCTCGATAAAGCTGTCCGGGCGCACGGCGTGAGCCATGGGACCTGCATCTTCAGCGAACTGGTGGGTACGCAGGTATGCCACGTCCTGAATGCGCTTGACCGTGGCCGAGTTCATGTCGGCGGAGAAGCCGGAATCGCGGAACACAGTGAAGCCTTCCTTGAGCGACAACTGGAACCAGTCGCGGCAGGTCACGCGGTTGCCCGACCAGTTGTGGAAGTATTCGTGGGCAACGATCGCCTCGACCCGCTGGTGCGCAGCATCGGTCGCGGTTTCGGCCCGGGCCAGCACGGCGCTGGAGTTGAAGATGTTGAGGCCCTTGTTCTCCATGGCGCCCATGTTGAAGTCGTTCACCGCTACGATCATGAAGATGTCCAGATCGTATTCGCGACCGTAGACCTCTTCGTCCCAGCGCATCGACTTCTTCAGGCTGTTCATCGCGTGCTGGCACTTGTCGATGTTTTCCGGCTCGACGTAGATGCGCAGCGCCACGGTGCGCTCGGTCATGGTGGTGAAGGTGTCTTCGACACACCACAAGTCACCGGCCACCAGCGCGAACAGGTAGGCCGGTTTCTTGAACGGGTCTTCCCAGGTCGCCCAGTGCCGACCGTCTTCGCCAGGGCCGCTGGCAATCGGGTTGCCGTTGGACAGCAGCACCGGATAGCTGTGCTGCTCGGCGACCACGGTGGTGGTGAACGTGCTCATCACGTCCGGGCGGTCGAGGTAATAGGTGATCTTGCGGAAGCCTTCGGCCTCGCACTGGGTGCAGAACATGGTGCCGGATTTGTACAGGCCTTCCAGCGCCGTGTTGGTTTCCGGGTGGATCTTGACACTGGTATCGACTGTGAACGTGGTGCTGGTCGGGTGCAGGGTCAGGTGATTTTCCGTCAACTGGTAGTCGGCAGCAGTCAATTCGCTATCGGCCAGGGTGACCGACAGCAACTCAATCTGCTGGCCGTCCAGTACCAGCGGCGGCAGGCCCGGGCCACGCTCGGGATTGCGGCGCATCACCAGTTGCGCATGGACCAGACTGTGGTCCTCGAACAACTCGAAGGTCAGGTGTGTCTCGTCGATCAGGTACTCGGGCGCCTGATAGTCCTTCAGGTAGATCATCTTCGGTTGTTCGGTGCGCATACTGGAGTCCTTACTGATGCACGGCGAGCTGGTAAGCCGTGTATTTACGAATATTGATCACGCCGGTGTCGAAGATCAGGTATTGGCCTTTGATCCCCAGCAGCGTGCCTTCGGCAATCGGGTTCTTGTCCAGGTTGAAGCTGACGATTTTGGCCGGGTATTGCTCAATTGGATATCGGATCTCGAGGACGTCTACGTCGGCAATAGTCTGGATTGCCTGTAGTCCAAATCGTTCCTGCAAACCTAGTAAACCTTCGGCGCAGCTATCAAACAGCTGATCACGGATTTCCATCAGGTTCACCGGCACAGCATCGCCCTTGAGTAAAGCACGCCAATTGGTCTTGTCAGCTACCTGACTGCGGAACAGGTCTTCGACGAAACCGGACTGCTGACGGGTCGAGACACGCATGATCGGCAAGGCCTGACGGGCGCCCTGGTCGATCCAGCGAGTCGGCATCTGGTTGGCGCGGGTAATCCCGACTTTCACCCCCGACGAGTTGGACAGGTAGACGATGTGATCGGTCATGCAGAACGTCTGGCCCCACTCCGGCTCACGGCAGGTGCCGGCGTCGAAATGGCAACGCTCCGGGCTCATGATGCAGATGTCGCACTGGGCCAGTTTGGTCATGCACGGGTAGCAGTATCCCTGGCTGAAACTGGTTTTGGTCTTGCGTCCGCAATGGGAGCAGAAAATCCCCCCCAGATACTCCAGGCGCACGGTCGTACCGATCATTGGATTGACCGGCACCTCGGTGTCGCCCAGACGAAAAGCGTACTGCACGTTCGGCCCGTCAAGGCGCGCCGACATTTTGCTGATTGCACCGCGGCCAATCTCGATCAATGGATGGCATCCGACTTGAACAGGATGTTCGGCACGCTGATCGACTTCGAGCTGCATTCCTGCGGGCCCATGTAGCCGGTGCGTTCTTCTTCGGGCAGGTTCTGGATTTCCCAGGCGATCATCGCTTGCAGGGACAGTTCGCGCTGCTCGGCGGTGAGTTTGCCACCGTCGGACCATTTGCCGATTTCCACCGCCAGTTTCAGGCTCTGGTAGATATCGGGGGTGATGTTTTTGATCATTTCGTTAAAAGAGGACATGTATGAACACTCTCCAATGAATGTCGTTAGTTTAACGGCGCTGAAGCGGCAAGACACTGCCGGGCATCAGGTCAGCGAGCGGGTCGACGGGCGCGAGGCCCGACGCCCTAGAACTCCCTTGAAAGTTTTACCTGGGTCAGTTCCTTTTCCAGCGCACGCCGGAAAATCTGCGGTGCGGTGAAGGTATAAAGGGCGAACGCCAGCCACACCCAGTCAATCACCTCGGCGGCACCGGGATAGCCCTGTGCGGTGAGGGTGATCACGGTGACGCGATACACCACAAACATCGCCAGCAACAGGATGATCGCGCCGGTCGTACTGCGCTCGGTCATCCAGCTGTTGAACCGCCACCAGAAACCCATGAACACATTGCTGCGCGCCTTCACCGCGGTCAGCAGGCTCAGTGCCGAGACATTGCTGGCGTTTTCCTGCAGGGCCCAGATCGCGTGTTCGCGCGCACCGTTGATATCGCCCTGCCGCAGCAGCAAACGACCCAGCACCACCACGGCCCCGGCATGCCCGGGATCGGCCTGCAGCGCCTGGCGGGCGAAACCTTCCGCCTGCTGCCAATGGCCACAGGCCTGATGATATTCAGCCATCGCCACCAGATTGGCCGGATCGTCAGGCCCCAGCTCCAGGGCTTTTTCCAGCAACGCCTGACTCTGACTCAGGCGCCCGGTCAGTTGGAACAGGTCGGCGAGGCTGCGGTAGTAACGCGGCTCCGTCGGCTCCATGTCGAGCAGTTGCAACAGGTGCTGTTCGGCAGTCTTGAATTGCCGCGAGGCCATGTCGATGTGCGCAGCGGCGTAATGTGCCAGCGGCAACGCCGGGTCCATCGCCAACGCCATCGAGGCTTCGTGGCGCCCGGCATGCAGACGGCGCATGTTGAGCAGACACAGCGCCAGCAATGCGTGGGCTTCAGCACATTCCGGGTCATCGGCCAACAGTTGTCGCAGGCTGTCGATGGCGCCGTCATTGTGGCCGGACTGCAACCGCTGATAAGCCACTTGCAGCAGATAGGAGGTATTCATCAGCTCACCACCAGATACCAAAGGGTCGCCGGCACCAGAGTGACCACGATCCCTTTGAGCAAGAAGGCGCCTGCGAGCGCGACCAGCGGCGCGAAGCGATTGAGCACGCCGCCATAATATTGGTACAGCTCGATGGTCGAGTTCTGCAGGGTGTACAGCACGTAACCGATGCTCAGCTTCCACACCACCAGCACCAGCAAGGCGTACTGAATCTGCGCCTGAGTGCTCAGGTAGCCGTTGTTCAACAAGCTGATCAAGGCCAGCCCGAGGATTACGCTGCCCACGGCACCGACGCCGACCCAGATCCACTCACGCTTGCGCGTTGGGCTGCCCACGGCAATCGAGTTGAGCACGAACCACGGCAAACCCAACCATAGCCCGCCCATCATCAGCGCCAGCAATGGCCAGAACGGCGACACGGCAAACCGTGCCAATCCGCCCGGGCGCGGTTCATCTTCAATGCGGTAAATATTCTGGGTTCCCATCAGCGTCCCTTGCCATGTTTGTCGAGGAAGGCCAGCACCTCATCGTACTGATTGCCTTCATTGGCATAGCGCGCGTAGTTACGCGCGGTGGTTAGCCATTCCAGCGTCGTCGCGCGGACTTCTTTCAACGCCTGCTTGAAGTGGCGATCGCAGATCGGCTGCTCGGCACCTTCGCTGATCGACTCCTCGATGGCTTCATCGGCGGCAGTTTCCACCAGTTCGCTGAGGTCGGCGCCGGAGAATCCCGAGGTGTGTTTGGCGAGGAAGGCGAAATCGATATCCGCCGCCACCGGTCGGCCCTTGACCATCAGTTGCAGCATGTTTTCGCGGGCCGCACGATCCGGTGGCGGCACGAACAGCACGCGATCGAAGCGGCCGGGGCGACGGAACGCCGAATCCACCGACCACGGCACGTTGGTCGCGGCAAGGATCAGCACGCCATGGTTGTCATGGGTGAAGCCGTCCATTTCCGAGAGGAACTGGCTGACCAGTTTCGACGATGTCGACTCACGGGTATTGGAGCGTTTACCGCCCAACGCCTCGACTTCATCGAAGAACATCACCGCCGGTGCCTGCGCCCGCGCCTGCTCGAACAGGGCATGCAGCTTGCGCTCGGACTCGCCGATGTACATGTCCAGCACGTCGGAAATCGCCACGTTGAAGAACTTCGCCTTGCACTCGCCGGCGGTTGCCCGCGCCAGCAAGGTCTTGCCGCAACCCGGCGGCCCGTAGAGCAGCACGCCGCCGCCAACACGCTTGCGGAAGCGCTCGAACAGCCCGGGTTTCTGATACGGCAGGATGATCTTTTTATGGATGGTCTTCTTCAGATCATCCAGACCGCCGATGTCATTGAAGGTCACCGTCTCACTGTCGGGTACCAGCAGCCGGCGCACTTCGGTCTGGTCGGTGTCATCGTTGGAGATCACGCGCAACTTCGGCCGCCCTTCACCGGCGGAAAAATCCACCACCGACACGTTCAAGCGACGCCACAGCGCCATGTCTTCCAGTGCAGGGTTGGCACTGATGGCGGCGCGGTATTCGACCAGCGCTTCCTTGAGGCGATCAAGATCGGCCAGTGCCCGTGCGCGCAACAGTTGCAGATTGGCGCCCTCACCGCTCGCCAGGCTCAAGGCTTTTTCAGCCTGCCCGGCGGCAAGGTACAACTGCGCGGCGATCGGCTTCAGAGCCTCGGCGTCCGGCAGCTGGTGCAGGTCGGCGGGGACCAGTTTGAGGCCGCGCGCGTTGTCACCGCGTTCAAGGCAGGCCTTGAGCACCAGCGTCAGCAACGCGACGTTTCCCGGCGAGGCCAGCAGCGCAGCCTCCAGTTGATCCAGCGTCGTGTCATCCATGGTGAATCCTTGTGACAGCCAGTTGCGAATTGAAATAGCAGAACGAGCAGGCCGCGATCATTGCAGCACCTCCGGCCGTTCGACATCGACCCAGACAAATTTATGCGGGTCGAGATGGGTTTCCTGGTCCAGGCGATAGGCCACGAGCTTGCCGTAAAGCACCGCGCTGTAATCCAGACAAGCGAGGTTCGGCCGGATCGGCGCCGGTTTGCCGCTGCGCCAGTAGTGGCCGACGAACAACAGAGGCTCATCGATGCCGTAACGCAGCAAAGTGTTTTTTTCGCTGGACGACAGTGGCGTACGGGCCACCGGTTCAGGCAAGGCGTCGGGTTGGAACACAATGTCTCCATAGGTTTGCGGGTCGTCTTCCCAGAACTTGGTGCGGAAGAACGAACGCGTCAGGCCATCGCCACTGGTCATGGTCTGGCCATCGGGCAGGCGCATATCGGTGCCGCGCAGCAGGCGATCGAATACGGTGCAGGCGAAACTGCCCGGCACGGCCGAGGCCTGGAGAAAATGCTCATCGACGCAACCATTGGGAAACAGCGCGCGCAACGGCTCGATCAGGCCGGCGTCCCAGCAGGCATGCACGACGCGGAAACGTCCGGCATCGACGAACAAGGGCAACTCGTAGAACCATTGCTGGAAGTCATGCCAGTCGCCGGGATGATCTTCAAATTGCGTCAGGGTTTCCCCCAGCAGCCGGGCGTGGCGCGGGGTGTGCTCACGCACGAAATGCTTGCCGCTGCCGGGCGGTGCCGGAGTGCTCCAGCCCAGCGCGTTGAACTCATGGTTGCCCATGATGCACAGCGCCTGGCCGGCCTCGACCATGCCGTGGACGATGTGCAGCGCTTCGCGAATCCGCGGGCCACGGTCGATGATGTCACCGACGAACACCGCCATACGCGACGGATGCCGCCAGACGCCACCTTGTTTGTGATAACCGAGCCGGTCGAGCAAGTGCTCAAGGGTCAGAGCGCAACCGTGCACGTCACCGATCAGGTCGTAGCCTCGCGCGGGATCGAGCATCAGTCGCCTCCACCACCCAATCGACTGCCCCAACCGAGCTTGGTCCGGCACACTTCGTAGTAGTTGTGGTCGAGGGGGTGAATCAGCCGCAACTTCTGGGCCTTTTTGCTGATGGTGATGGTGTCGCCCGGCGCGCAGGTGAAGTGGTTCTGCCCATCACAGGAGACTTGCGGGTAGATCTGCATATCCTTGGACACGACGATTTTCAGCTCACTGTTGCCATCGACCACAATTGGCCTGCCTGACAAGGTATGGGGGTACATCGGCACAATCACAATAGCGTCGAGCTTGGGATGCATGATCGGCCCGCCTGCCGACAGCGCATAAGCAGTCGAACCAGTCGGTGTGGCGACGATCAGGCCGTCGGCCTTCTGGCTGCAGACGAACTGGCCGTCGATGTACAGCTCGAACTCGATCATTCGCGTCGATTTGCCGGGATGCAGCACCACGTCATTCAGCGCATCGCCCTGGCCAATGGCCTCGGCATGGCGACGGACTTCGGCTTGCAGCAGGAAGCGGTTTTCCACCAGATAGTGGCCGTCGAGCACTTCGGCGACTTTGACTTCCAGCTCATCGGGGCGAATATCGGTCAGGAAACCCAGGCTGCCGCGGTTGATCCCCAGCACCGGAATATTGTGCCGGGCCAGCGCACGAGCGGCGCCTAGCAGGCTGCCGTCACCGCCGACCACAATCACCATGTCACAGACTTCGCCGAGCATCTTGCGCGACGAGGTTTGCAGGCCATGGCCCGGCAGGACTTCGGCGATGGTGTCTTCGAGGATCACGTGCAGGTGACGATCGAGCAGAAACCGTTTCAGTCGGCGGACGGTATCCAGCACCTGCGAACTGCCCAGGCGACCGATGATGCCGATATTACGAAATTGCTCCATGGGGCTCCTGCGAGTTTCTGCGACGGGCTAAAGCGACGATTATGGGCGAAAGCACGGCGTAGACAAAACCCTTTCAGCCATGACTTAAGAGGCTATGCTCGCAGAATGATCTTATTCCCGGACTTGCTCCAGCTACCCCACCAGTTGCGCCACCCTGAAGTGCGCGACCTGGCTTGGGTCATCCTCGCGCCGCCGATGCTCGATGAAGTGCCGTGGCCGCAGCGCCATCCACTGGCCGGCAGCGACTGGGTGCAGGCGCCGGAACGCCTGGAGCACTGGCTGCGGCAACTGGATCGTGACAGTTATGACTTGCTGCACTGGCTGGCGCAGGCCCGGACCCGGCGTCTGGGCCTGTATTACGAACGCCTGTGGCAATACGCCGTGCGCCATGCGCCGGGCATCGAGCTGATCGCCGCCAATTTGCCGATTCGCCGCGAGGGTCACACCTTGGGCGAACTGGACATGCTGCTGCGTGATCGTGACGGCGTGCATCACCTGGAGCTGGCGATCAAACTCTACCTCGGCCCACAGAATGGCGATGGACACGACACCGCCCAGTGGCTCGGCCCCGGTTGTCATGATCGCCTGGACCGTAAACTGGCGCACTTGAGCCAGCATCAATTACCGATATCTGCCCGGCCAGAAAGCCGCGAAGTGCTGGCGGCGCTGGATATTCAGCAGTTCAGTGCGCATTTGTGGCTAGGCGGCTATCTGCTGTACCCGTGGCCGGGGCAGTCCGAGTCGCCGAGTGGCGCGCATCCGCAGCATTTGCGCGGTAGCTGGCTGCATCAGAAGGATTGGGCGGACTTTGTCGTGCAGCGCCCGCCAGGTCGTTGGCAACCCCTGCCCCGCCATGCCTGGCTGGCACCGGCGCACTATCCGGCGGAACAGACCTGGACCACTGAGCAGTTGGATACGTGGATCAGTGAGCTGGAGCCGCTGGCCCCGGCGCAGCTGATGGTGCGGCTGGCCGAGAATGCCAGTGGGGATTGGGAAGAAGCCGAGCGGTTGTTTCTGGTGGCGGATCTTTGGCCGAATGTGCCGGGTAGTGGTTGAGGATTTGTAGTGCCTGGACTGGCCTCTTCGCGAGCAAGCCCGCTCCCACATTGGATTTGTGTACGCCGCAAATCCCCTGTGGGAGCGGGCTTGCTCGCGAATGGGCCGACGCGTTTTAAATGGATAACCGCACAGCCAACGCCGCCAACGTCACCAACAACACCGGCACCGTCAGCACAATCCCGACCTTGAAGTAATAACCCCACCCGATCGTGATGTTCTTGCGCTCCAGCACATGCAACCACAACAAAGTCGCCAAACTGCCAATCGGGGTGATTTTCGGCCCCAGGTCGCTGCCGATGACGTTGGCGTAGATCATCGCTTCCTTGACCACGCCCGTGGCCTGACTGGCATCAATCGAGAGCAGGCCGATCAGCACCGTTGGCAAGTTGTTCATGATCGATGACAACAACGCCGTCAGCACGCCAGTGCCCATGGCCGCGCCCCAGACACCGTAACCGGCAAAGCCGTTCAGCCAACCGGCCAGGTAGTCGGTGAGCCCGGCATTACGCAGGCCATAGACCACCAAGTACATGCCCAGGGAGAAAATCACGATCTGCCACGGCGCTTCTTTCATCACCTTGCGCGTGGAAATCTTGTGGCCGCGAGCAGCAATGCCCAGCAGCAACGCAGCGCAGACGGCGGAAATCGCGCTGATCGGAATGCCCAGCGGCTCCAGGGCGAAGCAGCCAACCAGCAAAATCACCAACACCACCCAACCGGCATAAAACGTGGCTTTGTCGTGGATCGCCGTGGCCGGGTCGTCCAGTTGCTCTGGGTCGTAAGCCTTGGGAATGTCCTTGCGAAAGAACCACATCAACATACCCAGCGTGGCGGCGACGCTGACGAAGTTGACCGGGATCATCACCGCCGCATAACGGTTGAAGCTGATATGAAAGAAGTCGGCAGAAACGATGTTCACCAGGTTCGACACCACCAACGGCAAGCTCGCGGTGTCGGCGATGAAACCGGCACCCATTACGAAGGCCAGGGTCGCAGCGGGCGAAAACCGCAATGCCAGCAGCATGGAAATCACGATTGGCGTGAGGATCAACGCCGCACCGTCATTGGCAAACAACGCCGACACCAGCGCCCCGAGCAACACCATGAACGCGAAGAGTTTGCGCCCATTGCCCTTGCCCCAGCGCGCCACGTGCAACGCCGCCCAGGCAAAGAACCCCGCCTCGTCCAGCAGCAAACTGATGATGATCAGCGCAACGAAGGTACCGGTGGCGTTCCAGATGATCTGCCAGACCAGCGGGATGTCACTCAGGTGCACCACCCCGAAGAGCAGCGCCAGAATCGCGCCAAACACCGCGCTCCAACCAACGCCCAGGCCCTTGGGTTGCCAGATCACCAGGGTGATGGTCAGCAGGAAAATCAGTGTCGCAGCCAGCATCCGCAACAGCCTTGTTCAATAGAGTTCTTCAGGAAACGCATCTTACCCGTGGCGAGGGGATTTATCCCCGTCGGGTTGCGAAGCGACCCCCTGCGATCAATAACCATACCGACATCACAGGTTGACGACTGCTACGCAACCCAACAGGGATAAATCCCCTAGCCACAAGGTGTATCAGCCCAATTTATTTTTTGTGTTGCTCGACGAACTGTCCGTAAGCATTGATAAAGCTTTGCAGGAAAGGTTTCACCGTATCGCTCAACTTGCCTGATTCATCAAATGCTGTCCCGGCACCACTGAGGTAGGCTTCTGGCTGCTGCATACACGGCACATTGAGAAACACCATCGACTGACGCAGATGATGATTGGCGCCAAAACCGCCAATGGCGCCCGGCGAAGCGCTGATCACTGCACCCGGCTTGCCATTCCAGGCACTTTTGCCATATGGACGCGAACCCACGTCAATCGCGTTCTTCATCGGTGCCGGCACCGAACGGTTGTATTCAGGGGTCACAAACAGCACTGCGTCGGATGAGCTCACTTGTTGTCGGAAAGTGCTGTAGGCTGCCGGCGGTGAAGCACCATCGATGTCTTCGTTGTAGAGTGGCAAGTCGCCAATTTCGACGATGTTCAGTTTCAGATTGGCAGGCGCCAGATCAGCCAGGGCCAGCGCGACCTTGCGATTGATCGATTCTTTTCTCAAGCTGCCGACTATGACGGCGATCGTGTAGACGTTGCTCATGGAAGGTTCTCGACTATCGATGGAAAGAGCCTGTAGTTATAGATGACGATTCATTCAGCGGGCGAGCGAAAATCGCCGCCCCTGACTATTTTTTTCCTGTAGGAAAACTTACCTCGCCCAACCACGGTCTACTGAGCCGCAAATTGAGTGATTTATCTCCAGAGGTTCTAAGCAGATGGCAGCAGTACTCGTCGGTCAGTTCCATGCAAGAGACGCGGAAGGCCGCGTTTATTCCGTGCATGAGTTCCAGGAATCCACCCCGTCGGCAGACGGTGTCGAAGGCACGGAGCCTGTCACCACCTACAAACTGGCCATCGGCGATCGCATGAAGAAGCTCGATGACAACCGGTTCCAGTTGATCCAGTCGGATATCACCCTCACTCGCGAACCGGACACTTATGTCGGCAGCCTGCCGGAAACCACCGTTGCCTCATAACCCTGTGTTATGAGCAGAAGTCATATGCGCGCACTTGAGTTAGGATTCAGACACTGACTCCCTCACCTGCTGAACATGGACTTCATGCATGCGTTTACGTCATATCGAAGTGATCCAGGCGCTCTTGCAGACCGGTCACCTGGGCACCGCCGCCGAATGGCTGCAGTTGCCCGTGACCGAGGTCGAAGGGATTTTGCGTGACGCCGAGGGTCAGTTGGGCTTCATGCTGTTCTCCAGCGTGCGCGGTCGCTTGCAGGCCACGCGCGAGGCGCGGGAGTTGCAGGTCGAGATCGCTCATGTCTATGAAGCTCTCGAACCGGTGCAACGCCTGGCCAACAGCCTCAAGCAATATTTGGCGCCACCGCTGCGCATCATCGGCACCCCGCCGCTGACTCAACAGTTATTGCCTCACAGCATCGCGGCCCTGCGCCGACGCTTTCCCGATGCACCCTGCACCCTCCTCAACCAACCCACCCGCGAGATTGTCCGCAGCCTGCTGTTGCGCGAAAGCGATTTGGGCCTGAGCCTGCATGACCCCGATCACGCCGACATCGATTGCCAAGTGATTGCCCAGGGCAAACTTCAGCTGCTGGCGCCTCATGGCTGGCTGCAACCCAAGCAGAAGTATGTGTCGGTGCAAGACCTGGCCGGCCAGGCGATGGTGGGTCTCGACGGCCATGATCCGTTGAGCCCGGCGCTGGAAATCAAGCTGCAAGCACTACGCCCGGCGCTGATGATCCAAACGCGAGTCCAGACCCATCAGATGATGCGCAGCATGGTCGAAGCCGGCGAAGGCCTGGCCATCGTCGACCCCTTCACCGCCCTCGGGGCCAAATCGTCCGGGCTGGATGTTTGCCCGCTGGCGCCGGCCGTGCCGATCAGCCTCTACGCCCTGACCTTGAAAAACGCCGAGCCCTCGCCCGCCGTTCAGGCCTTGCTGGCGATCATCACGGAACAAGCCGTGGCGATGCTGGCGAACTGATCGGATTTTCCAGCGGATTATCGAACAGCCGATACCAGAACAACGCCACTTCGGCGGTGTTCGGGTCGATGCCGCGATAGCGCAGATGATCGATCCCGCCAATCACAAAACCACAGCGCTCATAGAGCCGGCAGGCGCCCAGGTTGTTGTTTTGGGTTTCGAGCATGATGCCCGGCAGTTTCTTCTTGCGACTCCAGAACTGCGCCACATCCAGCAGCGACTTGGCCACGCCGTGACGACGGGCTGGCGCATGCACCGCCAGTTCGTCGATGTGGGCAAAGCCGTTCCAGTTGGTGCTGACCACCAGGTGGCCCACCGGCTCGTCATCCAGATAAGCCATGAAAATCGCACTGTCGGCGGCATCGCGGAAACTGCTGAACTCCTCGGGATCAATTCCGTAGCACTTTCGATAAGGGGTGATCGGCGTTACCGGCCACTGCGCCACCGGTTTACCGATTTCGGCGGCACCGTAGGCGGCGACTTCAAAACTGAAGTCGCTGCCCCAGATGTAGGCCGCAAAACCATCGTCGGCAACGCGCACCGACAGCCCTGGGTATTTCGGATTCATGACCGGTTGCATACTGGGAAAGGTCCTCATTCCTTGATGCAATCGACGGTGTAGTGCCGCCCATTGCCCTCATCTTCGTGTTGCAATCCGTGCACATCGGCGACAAACCCGGGGAAGCTGCTGTCGAAGGTACGGGCGAATGCAAGGTAATCAATGATCGATCGAGTCGATTCGGTGAAGCGCTCGCCAGGCATGATCAACGGAATCCCCGGCGGGTACGGCACCAGCATCACGGCAGCAATTCGCCCATTCAGGGCATCGATCGACACCGCCTCAACCTCACCTCGCACCAATTGATCATAGGCGTCGGCGGGCTTCATGGCGATTTCCGGCAGCACGGTATACATGCGCTTCAGGTGTTTGGCCGTGGCATTGCTGCGGTAGCAGGCGTGCAGTTGATCGCACAGGTCGCGCAGGCCCATGCCCTGATAACGCGCAAGATTTTCCTGAGTGACACAGGGCAGGCAGGTGCCAAGGCTGACGTTGGCGTCGTAACTGCGCTTGAACTCCAGCAACTCGGTCAGCAGCGTGCTCCATTTGCCCTTGGTGATGCCCATGGAGAACAGCACCAAAAACGAATACAACCCCGTCTTCTCGACCACCAATCCGCGTTCCCAAAGGAATTTACTGACCACTGCCGCCGGAATCCCGCGTTCACTCAAGGCGCCGCCGGCAGTCAGGCCGGGCATGACCAGCGTGACCTTGATCGGGTCGAGCAGCACGTAGTCATCCGTCACGCCGCCGAAGCCGTGCCAGTCAGCGTCGGGTTGCAACAGCCAGTCTTCGGTAACGACCTGAGTGATCCCTTCCACCGACGGCGGCTGCCAGATGGAAAACCACCAATCATCCGCCGCAATGTGCTGACGCAGATTGGCCAGTGCGCGGCGAAAACTCAGGGCTTCATCGAACATTTCCTGCAGCAGCGAACGCCCGGCCGGGCCTTCCATCATCGCCGAAGCCACGTCCAGCGACGCGATGATGCTGTACTGCGGCGAGGTGGAGATGTGCATCATGAACGCTTCGTTGAAACGGTCGCGATCCAGTTGCCGTGCACCGCCGTCCTGCACGTGGATCATCGACGCCTGACTGAACGCCGCCAGCAGTTTGTGCGTGGAATGGGTGGTGAACACCAGCGGGCTGTCCTCACTGCGCGACGTGCCCATGCCGTAACGGCCGGCGAAGAACTCGTGAAACGCCGCGTAGGCATACCAAGCCTCGTCGAAGTGCAAGACCTCGACGCTATTGCCCAGGCTCTGCTTGATCAACTCGGCGTTGTAGCACAAGCCGTCGTAGGTCGAATTGGTCACCACCGCCAACTTGACCTTGGGCGCACGGCCCTTGGTCAGCGGGCTGGCATCTATCTTGGCCTGGATTGATTCGCGGCTGAATTCGCTGAGCGGAATCGGGCCGATGATCCCAAGTTCATTGCGCTCCGGGCACAAGTACAACGGGATGGCGCCGGTCATGATGATCGAGTGCAAGACCGATTTGTGGCAATTGCGATCCACCAGCACCAGATCATCCCGGGCAACCATGGAGTGCCAGACGATCTTGTTCGCCGTCGAGGTGCCATTGATCACGAAAAAGGTGTGATCGGCGCCGAAATTGCGCGCAGCTCGGGCCTCGGCTTCAGCCAGTGGGCCGGTGTGATCGAGCAGCGAACCAAGCTCCGGCACGGACACCGACAAATCGGAACGCAGGGTGTTTTCCCCGAAAAACTGGTGGAACGCCTGCCCCACCGGGCTCTTGTGATACGCCACGCCACCGCCATGGCCCGGAGTGTGCCAGGAATAGTTGGAATCGGCGGTGTGCTGCACCAAGGCCTTGAAGAACGGTGGCAGCAGACCATCCAGGTACTTGCGCGCCGCCCGGGCCACCTGACGGGCGAGGAACGGCACGGTGTCTTCGAACAGATACAGAATGCCGCGTAGCTGATTGAGCTCGGCCATGGCGTCAGCCGGGGCGTTTTCCAGGGTGACCTGCTCGCCGAGAGCGAAGATCGGCAGGTCCGGCGCTCGCACCCGCGCCAGACCGATCAGCTCGGCCATGTTGTGCAAGAGATGGGAGTTGGTGCTGGCGTCTTCGGCGGCGATCAACATGCACGAGAGGCCGTGATGGGTCGAGGCGACCAGCCGCCCTTCGGTGTAATCCACCGCACTGAGAATGCTGAAGCCTTCCTGTTCCAGCTCCCGTGCGATGCCACGCACGCGGTCACCGGCAACGGTGTCGGCCTTGATGTCGCGATGGACGATCAAGACCGGGAATTTCAAATCTTTATACATGGGGCTCAGTGTCCTGAGGCGGCGGGGTTGAATCCGCCAATGCACTCAGGGTAGAGGGTTGTAGCGAAAGTGGCGAGGGTGGCCACTTGGCTTCATGCCGCCAAAAGCAAAAGATCGTCCGATCGCGGCCCGAGCCTCCGGCAGCTCCTACATTAGAGGGTGTACACCCTGTAGGAGCTGCCGGAGGCTGCGATCTTTTGACTTTTCAGGCTTGAGCGTCAGCCTCGGCAATCTGCGTCCACATCGCCGGCCCACCGGCAGACTTGGCAATAATCTCCAACCGCACCAGATGCGCTGCCAATTCATCTTCGCTAGCGCGGATGATCCGGGTTGGCTGGCGATCGGCAGGCAGGCGGCGAATCTCGGTGGCGGAGTTGTCCGCGCCCTCACCCGAACCATTACCGTCAGACGCATTACCCGCCAGGGACAGGCTGGTCTGGCCGCCGGTCATGGTCAGGTAAACGTCGGCGAGAATCTCGGAGTCGAGCAACGCGCCGTGCAGTTCGCGGCCGGAGTTGTCGACGCCGTAGCGTTTGCACAATGCGTCGAGGCTGTTGCGCTGCCCCGGGTGACGTTCCCGGGCCATCATCAGGGTGTCGAGGATCGAGCAGTGCTGCGTGATGTCAGCGCGATCTTGCTGACCCATCAGCGCGAATTCGTTGTTGATGAAGCCAACGTCGAACGCCGCGTTATGGATGATCAGCTGCGCACCCTTGATGAATTCGAAGAACTCATCGGCCACTTCAGCGAAACGCGGCTTGCCCACCAGGAATTCGTTGGTGATGCCGTGGACGCCGATGGCGCCTTCATCACTCTCGCGGTCCGGTTGCAGGTAAACGTGAAAATGCCGGCCCGTGAGACGCCGACCGATCAACTCGACACAACCGATTTCGACAATACGATGGCCGTCGGTCACCGGCATGCCGGTGGTTTCGGTATCGAGTACAACGGATCTGGTGGCCATCAGTGCTCAGCTCTCAACGGGTCAATCGTGCAAAAACGCGGATGTTAACACGCCCGACTGGGGGTTTCAGTCAGACCGTATCGCGCCCTTCGCGAGCAGGCTCGCTCCCACAGGAAATTGCATTCCAATGTGGGAGCGAGCCTGCTCGCGAAGGGCCACAACTCGATGCATCAGAAAGAATCAGGTTTGTTTGTAACCACGCACATCATCCACACCACGGTTGGCCAACTGGTCGGCCCGTTCGTTGCCGTGGTGGCCGATGTGGCCGCGGACCCACTTCCAGGTCACGTTGTGGCGGTTGACCTGTTCGTCCAGCAGTTTCCACAGGTCGGCATTTTTAACCGGTTCCTTGGCAGCCGTTTTCCAGCCACGCTTCTTCCAGTTATCCATCCACTCGTTGATGCCTTTCATCACGTACTGGGAGTCCGTTACCAGCAGCACGTCGCAGGAACGCTTGAGTTCTTCCAGGCCTTTGATCGCGCCCATCAGTTCCATGCGATTGTTGGTGGTGTTGGCTTCGCCGCCCCAGAGTTCCTTTTCGACGCCCTTGCACACCAGCAGTGCGCCCCAGCCGCCGGGGCCAGGGTTGCCTTTGCAGGCGCCATCAGTGAACAGTTCTACGCTATCGCTCATGCCAATCTATCCAGAAAATGCGGTGGCTCGCCGATCCAGGATCGACGATGCCCGAGGCCGGGCAAGCCCGGCCGGGAAATAAAGAGTGTTTATGGCTCGATGTGGCGACGATTGACCTTGGCCATAGGCAATGGAATCAACTTGCCCATCGGTTCGCGCCGTTCCTGGCGCACCGGCCGCAGGCCGACCACGATCTTGCGCGCGACCAATAAATAGAAGCCGCCGCCCGATAGCTGCCAGTCACCAGCCTTGCGCTCCCAACCCGCCAGACGGGCCTGCCATGTGGGCGACGCAAGCGGCGGACGATAGCACCCGAAGCGGCGTTTCTCCAGCGCGAAGCCCAGCAGGTTCAACCAGTCGCTGACCCGCGATGGCGAAATACAACGGGCCTGGCGCATGGCGTCGTTGGCAAAGACGTGGCGCAAGCCCCAAGCGCTCCATGGATTGATACCGACGATCAGCAAATGCCCGCCGGGCCGCACACTGCTCGCCGCTTCGCGCAGCAAACCGTGGGGCGACAGGCAGAAATCCAGCCCATGCTGCAACACCACCACGTCCGCGGCGTGCTCGCTCAAGGGCCAGGCCTGTTCTTCGCAGACGATCTCGACGCCGGGCAATGGCGCGCCGAGGCGTACGTTACGCTGCACTTGCGGCGCGGACGGCGGTGTCTCGGCCTGCGGGCCGTAGTGCACCAGGTAGCCGCCGAAGAACCGACCCAACTCGTCTTCGAGCATGCGCCGTTCTTCGTCCAGCAGAAATTGCCCAATGGGGCCGGACAGCCATTCACGGGCCGCGCTGATCAATGCCAGCCAGTCAGGATCAGCCTGAGCGAACGCTTTATCGGTCATTGCATTCTCCAAAGCGCCAGGAAGTTCTAAGATGCGCCATTGTTTTCCGCTTGGCGAATCCGACGATGATACAGATCAGTGCCCTACCCGCCTTCACCGACAACTACATCTGGTTGTTGCAGGACCACCGCACCCAACGCTGCGCCGTGGTCGATCCGGGCGACGCCGCGCCGGTCCAGGCCTGGCTGGCGGCGCATCCGGGCTGGGTGCTCAGCGATATTCTGATCACTCACCACCATCATGACCATGTCGGCGGCGTCGAACAGCTGAAAAAAGCGACTGACGCAACTGTCTACGGCCCCGCCAGCGAAACCATCCCGGCACGGGACGTCGCGCTCAAGGACAACGACCGCATCAACGTGCTCGGCTGGGACTTCGATGTGTTCGCCGTCCCCGGCCACACTCTGGGGCACATCGCCTTTTATCACCACGGCCTGCTGTTTTGCGGCGACACCCTGTTCGCCGCCGGTTGCGGCCGGTTGTTCGAAGGCACGCCGGAGCAGATGCACACCTCGCTGACGCGCCTGGCGTCCTTGCCTGAGGATACGCTGGTCTATTGCACCCACGAATACACCCTCAGCAACCTGAAGTTTGCCGCAGCAGTCGAACCGGGTAATCCGGACACCGCCGAACGGCTGGCCAAAGTCACTGCTCAGCGCGAAGCCGGGGTCATGACATTGCCTTCGACAATCGCCCTGGAAAAGCTCACCAACCCATTTTTACGTGTCAGCGAAACATCCGTTAAAGAAAAAGTGGACGAACGGAATGGAACCAATAACCGGGTCCCGAGTGCGGTTTTTGCTGCCTTGCGAGCGTGGAAAGATAAGTTCTAAGCAGGCTACCTATTGGTACAAAAATTCTGAATGGTTGACCGCGACGGGTACGCTTTCTAGAATCCCCCGACATTTTTGCCCGGAACTTACTTCCAGCCAATGTCGTCATCTATTCGTAAAGCCATCAATTCAGACGCATTGACCCGCTTGGCTCAAGCCATAGCGGTGGCTGTGTCCGCCACTTTGGCGGGCTGTTCAAGCCATGTGCCGCAGACCGACGCGGCCCACACTCCGAATATCGCCGCTCGAGCCAAGCAAAAACCTATCTGGCTCAGCGAAAAACCTACTCCACAAGTACCTCAGGACGTCTGGGAGCGCATGCGCCAAGGCTTCCAACTGCAGGATGGCCTGGGCGTCAACCCGCGTATCGAGCAACAACGACTGTGGTTCGCCAGCAACCCGTCCTTCCTCGAAAACGCCGGCGAACGCGGCAGCCTGTACATCCACTACATCATCGAACGCCTTGAAGAACGCAACATGCCGCTGGAACTGGCGCTGCTGCCAGTGATTGAAAGCGCCTACAACCCGATGGCCTATTCCCGGGCCGACGCGGTGGGCCTTTGGCAATTCATCCCTTCCACCGGGCGTTACTACAACCTGCGTCAAACCCGTTTCTATGATGGCCGTCGCGACATTACCGCCTCGACCACCGCGGCCATGGATTACCTGACCCGCCTGCACGACATGTTCAACGGTGACTGGTTGCTGGCCCTCGCTGCTTATAACGCCGGCGAAGGCACGGTCAGCCGGGCCATCGAGCGTAACGAGAAGCTTGGTTTGCCAACCGACTACTGGAACCTGCCGCTGCCGGCCGAAACCCAGGCCTACGTGCCGAAGTTGCTGGCCCTGTCGCAAGTGGTGCTGTCGCCGGAAGCCTACGGCGTGAACCTCAG
Source organism: Pseudomonas sp. TH15 (assembly GCF_016651105.1). GTDB lineage: Bacteria > Pseudomonadota > Gammaproteobacteria > Pseudomonadales > Pseudomonadaceae > Aquipseudomonas. Next base: position 3,535,928 of record NZ_JAEKEL010000001.1, on the reverse strand, counting down.
CCCGATCGCCAACGAACCGTACTTCCAGGTCGTCGAAATCAACCAGCGCATGGACCTGTCCAAGGTTGCCGCGGTGGCCAACATCGACGAAGACGAACTGTTCCAGCTCAACCCGGCCTTCAAGCAGCGCACCACCATCGACGGTCCCCAGCATTTGCTGGTGCCGACGTCCAAGGCGCAACTGCTGACTGCCAGCCTGTCGACCATGCGCCCCGAAGAGCTGATCAGCTCGCGACCACTCAAACCAGTGTTCGAAGGTGCCGACGACAACGAAATCGCCAAACTCAAGCGCGCCTATCGCGTCAAACGTGGCGACAACCTGGCGACCATCGCCAAAGCGAACAAGGTCGATGTCAAAGACCTGCAACGCTGGAACAAGATGACCGGCAAGAACCTCAAGGTCGGCCAGACCCTGGTCATGCGGGACACCACCAAACGTAGCGCCGGTCGCGTCAACACCGTCGTGGCAGCCAACTCCAAGGCGAACGGCAAGACCACCAGCAAGACGGAGCAAACCCAATACAAGGTCAAGCAAGGCGACTCGCTGTACATGGTCGCCAAGCGTTTCAACGTTGAAATGCAACACCTCAAGCGCTGGAACCCGCGGGTTGGCCAGGCGCTGAAGCCAGGTCAGATGCTGACGGTTTATCAGCCGCACTGACAGAAGAGCCCCTGAGTTTTCGGGGGCTTTTTTTGGGTGATGTTTTTGTGGTGCTCTGTTTAAGCATTACCCTCACCCCAGCCCTCTCCCGGAGGGAGAGGGGGCCGACCGAGGTGTCTTGTGTCTTGCATCGACCTGAAAGATCCAGTCGATTACGGATTCGGCAAAGTAATTTCCAGTCGGCGCACCTCCACAATATCCCCCATTCAGTCCCCTCTCCCTCTGGGAGAGGGTTAGGGTGAGGGGCTCTTCGCGCAAACGATTAACCCGGCATTAACCCCCTGTCTTTTTCCTGTCGATACAAGCTGTTACTGTACGGCCCACAAAGCCCAAGCCGCCTGGATCGGATCTCTGACTTGAAGCGCGCCCTCCTCCTGCTCCTGATCAGCCTGGCCTTGAGCTCACCCGCAAGCGCGACGATCAGCGAAAGCCATGGTTATGCGCAGTTCGGCACGCTCAAGTACCCGGCCAGATTTACCCACTTCGACTGGGTCAACCCGCAAGCGCCCAAGGGCGGTACGTTGCGGGTGATGGCGTTTGGCACCTTCGATACGCTCAACCCTTACACCTTCAAGGGCTCAAGCCCGGTTTCCACCCCGAATTTCCTGCAATACGGCATCAACGAGCTCAACGAACCGCTGATGGTCGGCACCGGCCAGTACGCGCCGTCCGGCGACGAGCCAACGTCCAGCTATGGCCTGATCGCCCAATCGGTGGAATACAGCGAGGACCGCAGCTGGGTGGTGTTCAACCTGCGCCCTGAAGCGCGTTTCCACGATGGCACGCCGATCACCGCTTACGACGTGGCGTTTTCCTACCGGTTGCTGCTCAAGGAAGGCCATCCGCAGTACCGCACCGCCCTCCAGGAAGTGCTGCGGGTCGACATCCTAAACCCGCAACGCATTCGCTTTGTCTTCAAGCGCGCCGGCAATCCGTTGCAGATCCTGCGTCTGGGCGAGTTGCCGGTGCTGCCCCAGCATTACTGGAAAGGTCGCGACTTCAAGGCCACCACCTTCGAGCCGCCACTGGGCAGCGGGCCGTATCGCATCACCTCGGTGCAACCGGGGCGGCAGATCATCTTCGAACGGGTCAAGGATTACTGGGGCAAGGACCTGGCGGTCAATCGCGGCAAGTACAACTTCGACCGCATGGAAGTCGAGTTCTACCGCGACAGCGACGTGGCCTTCGAAGCCTTCAAGGCCGGCGAATTCGACATCTACATCGAGCATCAGGCGAAGAACTGGGACAACGGTTATAACTTCCCGGCCGTCACCCGTGGCGATGTGATCAAGGCGCAGATCCCGCACCAGATCCCGACCCAGAGCCAGGGCCTGTTCATGAATACCCGGCGCCCGACTTTTTCCGAGGTCAAGGTCCGCGAAGCGCTGGGGCTGATGTTCGATTTCGAGTGGACCAATCGCACGCTGTTCAGCGGCGCCTACAAGCGCGCCACCAGTTACTACCCCAACAGTGAATTCGAGGCCACCGGCCTGCCGGTTGGTCACGAATGGCTGATGCTCAAGCCCTATCGCGAACAGTTGCCCGCCAAGCTCTTCATCGAGCCCTTCAGCCTGCCGCAGACCGACGGCCGCGGCATCCCCCGGGAAACCTTGCGCAAAGCCTTGGGCCTGCTCAACGAGGCCGGCTGGAAGCTCAACGGCCAACGGGTCGAAAACGCCAAAGGCCAGCCGCTGCGGTTTGAGATTCTGCTGGTCAACCCAAACCTGGAACGCATCCTTCAGCCCTACGTCGAGAACCTCGCCAGCATCGGCATCGACGCCCGGCTGCGTACGGTGGATCGCGCCCAGTACAAACAACGCCTGGATCAGTTCGATTTCGACATGATCCTGATGACCCTCAACCAGACCCTCAGCCCGGGACTGGAGCAATGGCAGTACTTCCATTCCAGCCAGGCCGGGGTCAAGGGCAGTAAAAACTACGCGGGCATCGCCAACCCGGTAGTCGATCATTTGCTTGAGCAACTGCTCGCCGCGCAGACTCGCGATGAACAGGTCGCCGCCGGCAAGGCCCTCGACCGGGTGCTGCTGTGGCAGCACTACAGCATTCCCAACTGGTACCTTAATTATCATCGCCTGGCCTACCGCAACCGGTTCGCCTTCGTCACCACGCCGCCCTACACCCTGGGCATTTCTGCGTGGTGGCTGAAATCTTCGGAGAAAGGTCAATGAACCCCGTACGCGCTCTGCTCTTGCAGGCCAGCGGTCTGTTGTTCGCCGGGCTGGCCTGCGCCGCCCCGCAACATGCCCTGACCCTGTACAACGAGCCGCCGAAATACCCGGCCGACTTCAAGCACTTCGATTACGTCAACCCGGACGCGCCCAAGGGCGGGATCTTCCGCCAGGCCGGTTTCGGCGGCTTCGACAGCCTCAACCCGTTCATCAGCAAAGGCGTGCCGGCCGACGATATCGGGATGATCTACGACACCCTGGCCAAGCAAGGCCTGGACGAACCGTTCACCGAATACGGGTTGATCGCCGGCAAGATCGAGAAGGCCCCGGACAACAGCTGGGTGCGCTTCTACCTGCGCCCGGAAGCGCGGTTCCACGACGGTCACCCGGTGCGCGCCGAAGACGTGGTGTTCAGTTTCGAGACCCTGATCAAGGACGGCGCCCCGCTGTATCGCGGCTACTACAGCGACGTCGCGGAGGTGGTCGCCGAAGACCCGCTGACGGTGCTTTTCAAATTCAAGCACAACAACAACCGCGAACTGCCGCTGATCCTCGGCCAGTTGCCGGTGCTGCCAAAACATTGGTGGGCGACCCGCGACTTCAACAAGGGCAACCTGGAAATCCCGCTGGGCAGCGGCCCCTACAAGGTCAGCGAATTGAAGGCCGGGCGGTCGGTGCGTTACGAACGGGTCAAGGATTACTGGGGCAAAGACCTGCCGGTAAACCGTGGTTTCTACAACTTCGACGTGATGACCTCCGACTATTACCGCGACAACACCGTGGCCCTCGAAGCACTCAAGGCCGGGCAGTTCGATTACTGGCTGGAGATGACCGCGAAGAACTGGGCCAATGCCTACAACATCCCGGCCGTTACCGAAGGTCGGTTGATCAAGGAACAGATTCCCAACGGCAACCCGACGGGCATGCAAGGCTTCGTGTTCAACCTGCGTCGCCCGGTGTTCCAGGACATCCGCGTGCGTCAGGCCCTGACGTTGCTGCTGGATTTTGAATGGACCAACAAGCAACTGTTCAACGGCGCCTATGCGCGCACTCGCAGTTTCTTCGAAAACTCGGAAATGGCCGCCACCGGCCTGCCGGACGCCGATCAACTGGCAATCCTCGATCCGTTCCGCAGCAAGCTGCCGGCCGAGGTGTTCAGCGAGGCGTTCCAAAACCCGACGACCGACGCCAGCGGCATGATTCGCACCCAGCAACGCAAGGCCTATCAGTTGTTGCAAGAGGCCGGCTGGCGGATCGTCGATGACAAAATGGTCGACGCCACGGGCAAACCGGTGGTCATCGAGTTTCTGCTGGCGCAGACCGAGTTCGAACGTGTATTGCTGCCGCTCAAGCGTAACCTCAGTGACCTCGGCATCGATCTGGTGATTCGCCGGGTTGACGTCTCGCAGTACATCAACCGCGTGCGCTCGCGGGATTTCGACATGATGGTCGGCAGTTTCCCGCAATCCAACTCGCCAGGTAACGAGCAGCGCGAATACTGGATGAGCGCCGCCGCCGACAAGGCCAGCAGCCGCAACACCATGGGTTTGAAGGATCCGATCGTCGATCAATTGGTCGAGGAACTGATCAACGCCGATTCGCGTAAAAGCCTGGTAGCCCACGCCCGGGCGCTGGACCGCGTGCTGCAATGGGGTTATTACGTGATCCCCAACTGGCACATCAAGACCTGGCGCGTGGCCTACTGGAACCACATCGGCCACCCAAAAATTTCACCCAAGTACGACGTCGGCATCGCCACCTGGTGGGTCAAGCCTGACGCAAAACCGGCTGTAGAAGTCGAAACCAAACTGCAAGCCGACCCTGCGGGCACGGAGTAATCAGATGCTGGCGTATATTTTTCGGCGACTGCTGCTGATCATCCCGACCTTGTTCGGTATTTTGCTGATCAATTTCCTGATCATCCAGGCCGCTCCCGGTGGCCCGGTGGAACAGATGATCGCCAAGCTCGAAGGCTTTGAAGGCGCCACCAGCCGCATCGCCGGTGGCGGTGCCGAAGTCTCGGTGGCAGGCTCGGCCTATCGCGGCGCCCAGGGCCTGGACCCGGCGCTGGTCAAGGAAATCGAGCACATGTACGGCTTCGACAAATCGGCGCCGGAACGCTTGTGGATCATGGTCAAGAACTACGCGACCCTGGATTTCGGCGACAGCTTCTTCCGCGACGCGAAGGTCATCGACCTGATCAAGGAAAAGATGCCGGTGTCGATCTCCCTCGGGCTGTGGAGCACGCTGATCATGTACCTGGTATCGATCCCGCTGGGGATCGCCAAGGCCACGCGACACGGCAGCCATTTCGACGTCTGGACCAGTTCGGCGATCATCGTCGGTTACGCAATCCCGGCGTTCCTGTTTGCCATCCTGCTGATCGTGGTGTTTGCTGGCGGTAGTTATTTCGACTGGTTCCCGCTACGGGGCCTGACCTCGAACAACTTCGCCGAACTGAGCATGGGCGGCAAGATTCTCGATTACTTCTGGCACCTGGCCCTGCCGGTGACGGCGCTGGTGATCGGCAACTTCGCGACCATGACCTTGCTGACCAAAAACAGCTTCCTTGATGAAATCAACAAGCAGTACGTGGTCACCGCGAAAGCCAAGGGCCTGACCAATCACCGAGTGCTTTACGGCCACGTATTCCGCAACGCCATGCTGTTGGTGATCGCCGGGTTCCCGTCGGCGTTCATCGGCATTTTCTTTACCGGCTCGCTGCTGGTGGAAGTGATTTTCTCCCTCGACGGCCTCGGCCTGATGAGTTTTGAAGCGGCGATCAACCGCGATTACCCGGTGGTCTTCGGCACGTTGTTTATCTTCACGTTGTTGGGGCTGGTGGTGAAACTGATCGGCGACCTCACCTACACCCTGGTCGATCCGCGTATCGACTTCGAACACCGGGAGCATTGAGATGAACCTGTCTCCCCTCAATCGCCGTCGTTTCGAATTGTTCAAGGCCAACAAGCGTGGCTGGTGGTCGCTGTGGCTGTTTCTGATCCTGTTCGGCGCCAGCCTCGGTGCCGAATTGATTGCCAACGACAAACCGCTGGTCGTGCATTACGACAACAGTTGGTATTTCCCGGCACTCAAGCGCTACCCGGAAACCACCTTCGGCGGTGAATTCCCGCTGGAAGCCAACTACAAGAGCCCTTACATCCGCGAACTGCTCAAGGCCAAGGACGCCTGGATTCTGTGGGCGCCGATCCCTTACAGCTACCAGAGCATCAACTACGACCTGAAAGTCCCGGCCCCGGCACCGCCCTCGGCAGACAACCTGCTGGGCACCGACGATCAGGGCCGCGATGTGTTGGCCCGAGTGATTTACGGCTTCCGGATTTCGGTGTTGTTTGCCCTGACGCTGACCATTCTCAGCTCGATCATCGGCGTGATCGCCGGGGCCTTGCAGGGTTTCTATGGCGGCTGGGTCGATCTGGCCGGGCAGCGTTTCCTCGAGATCTGGTCCGGGCTGCCGGTGCTCTATCTGCTGATCATCCTCGCCAGTTTCGTCCAGCCGAACTTCTGGTGGTTGCTGGGGATCATGCTGCTGTTTTCGTGGATGAGCCTGGTGGACGTGGTCCGTGCCGAGTTCCTCCGTGGCCGTAACCTTGAATACGTGCGCGCGGCCCGGGCGCTGGGGATGCAGAATGGCGGAATCATGTTCCGCCACATCCTGCCCAACGCCATGGTCTCGACCATGACCTTCATGCCGTTCATCCTGACCGGCGCCATTGGCACGCTGACGGCGCTGGACTTCCTCGGTTTCGGTTTGCCGGCCGGCAGCCCGTCGCTCGGCGAACTGGTGGCCCAGGGCAAATCCAACCTGCAGGCGCCGTGGCTCGGCATGAGCGCGTTTGCGGTACTGGCGTTGATGTTGAGTTTGCTGGTGTTTATCGGCGAGTCCGCTCGCGATGCCTTCGACCCGAGGAAGTGAAATGAATCAGGACAATCTGATCGAAGTGCGCGACCTCGCCGTCGAATTCGTCGTCGGCGAGCGCGTGCAGCGGGTGGTCGAAGGCGTCAGCTTCGATATCAAGCGCGGCGAAACCCTGGCCTTGGTGGGCGAAAGCGGCTCCGGAAAATCGGTGACCGCGCACTCGATCCTGCGCCTGCTGCCCTACCCGCTCGCCCGGCACCCGTCCGGCACCATCGAATATTCCGGGCAAGACCTGCTGAGCCTGAAAGAGAAAACCATCCGTCACATCCGTGGTAACCGGATCGCGATGATCTTCCAGGAGCCGATGACCTCGCTCAATCCGCTGCACTCAATCGAGAAGCAGATCAATGAGGTGCTGGGCATTCACAAGGGTTTGACCGGCAAAGTCGCGACCAAGCGCACGCTGGAGCTGCTGGAGATGGTCGGCATCCCCGAGCCGCACAAGCGCCTCAAGGCCCTGCCTCACGAATTGTCCGGCGGCCAGCGGCAACGGGTAATGATCGCCATGGCCCTGGCCAACGAGCCGGAACTGCTAATAGCCGACGAGCCAACCACCGCTTTGGACGTGACCGTTCAGCTGAAAATCCTCGAATTGCTCAAGGAATTACAGGCCCGTTTGGGCATGGCGTTGTTACTGATCAGTCACGATTTGAACCTTGTGCGAAGAATTGCGCATCGCGTATGTGTCATGCAGCGCGGTTGCATCGTCGAACAGGCATCGTGCGAAGAGTTGTTCCGCGCGCCGCAGCATCCGTACACTCGGGAACTGCTGGCAGCGGAGCCCAGCGGCAAGCCGGCGACCAATGTAATCGGCCCGCCATTGCTGCAAGTCGAGGACCTGAAAGTATGGTTTCCGATCAAGAAAGGCTTCTTGAAAACCACGGTGGATTACGTCAAAGCGGTCGACGGGATCAATTTCAGCCTGCCCCAGGGCCAGACTCTGGGGATTGTGGGAGAAAGCGGTTCCGGCAAATCGACACTCGGTTTGGCGATTTTGAGGTTGATCGGCAGCAAGGGCGGCATCCGTTTTGAAGGCAAGCAGCTAGACTGCCTGACGCAGAGCGAGGTTCGGCCGTTGCGCCGGGAGATGCAGGTGGTGTTCCAGGACCCGTTCGGCAGCCTGAGCCCACGGATGTGCGTGAGCCAGATCGTCGGCGAAGGCCTGCGGATTCACAAGATGGGCACCGAGGCGGAACAGGAACAAGCGATTATTGCGGCATTGAAGGAGGTAGGCCTGGACCCGGAAACCCGGAACCGCTACCCCCATGAATTTTCCGGCGGGCAACGGCAGAGAATCGCCATTGCCCGGGCATTAGTGCTAAAACCGGCGTTGATACTGTTGGACGAGCCGACTTCGGCCCTCGACCGGACAGTCCAGCGCCAAGTGGTGGAGCTTTTGCGTTCACTGCAAACCAAGTACAACCTGACGTATCTGTTTATCAGCCATGACCTGGCTGTCGTCAAAGCGCTGAGCCACCAGTTGATGGTGGTCAAGCATGGCCAAGTGGTCGAACAGGGAGACGCGCAAAGTATCTTTGCCGCCCCCCAACATCCGTATACACAGCAGTTGCTGGAAGCCGCTTTCCTGGCACCAGCCACTGCGCAATAACCTGAAAAGAGGAGCAACACATGGGTTTTCTCGCCGGTAAGCGCGTACTGATCGTCGGTGTCGCCAGCAAGCTGTCCATCGCATCCGGCATCGCTGCCGCCATGCATCGCGAGGGCGCTGAGCTTGCCTTCACTTATCAGAACGACAAACTCAAGGGTCGTGTCGAAGAATTCGCACAAGGCTGGGGCTCGAGCCCTGAGCTGTGCTTCCCGTGCGACGTGGCCAGCGATGAAGAAATCGCCAAGGTCTTCGAAGAACTGAGCAAGAAGTGGGATGGCCTGGACGTGATCGTTCACTCCGTCGGCTTCGCTCCGGGCGACCAACTGGACGGCGACTTCACCGAAGCCACCACCCGTGAAGGTTTCCGCATCGCTCACGACATCAGCGCCTACAGCTTCGTGGCCCTGGCCAAGGCTGGTCGCGAAATGATGAAAGGCCGCAATGGCAGCCTGCTGACCCTGTCGTACCTGGGCGCCGAGCGCACCATGCCGAACTACAACGTAATGGGCATGGCCAAGGCTTCCCTGGAAGCTGGCGTTCGTTACCTGGCCGGCTCCCTGGGCCCGGAAGGCACCCGCGTCAACGCTGTATCGGCTGGCCCGATCCGCACCCTCGCCGCTTCCGGCATCAAGAACTTCCGTAAGATGCTGGCCGCCAACGAAGCGCAAACCCCGCTGCGTCGCAACGTCACCATCGACGAAGTCGGCAACGCCGGCGCCTTCCTGTGCTCCGACCTGGCGTCGGGCATCAGCGGCGAAATCATGTACGTAGACGGCGGCTTCAACACCACCGCCATGGGCAACATCGAAGAGTAATCTTCGCCTGGCCCATAAAAAACCCGCCGCTTCAGGCGGGTTTTTTTATGCCCGCAACACTCTCCCCTGTGGGAGCGAGCCTGCTCGCGAAAGCGTCCATTCAGTCACCTGTTTATCGCCTGACACAGCGCTTTCGCGAGCAGGCTCGCTCCTACAGGGGATCTGCGGCGCATTCACTAACAACGCTTCAGGGCCTGCTTATGGGCGTACATGGCGCCGTCGGCGTCGGCGAGCAAGCGATCGACGGTGTCGTGGCGTTTGGCGTCGTATTCGATCTGGCCGACGCTGAAGCGAATCGCATAACCACGGTGCAGCGTGGCGTTGCGCTCTTCAAGAATTTCCTTGAGGCGCGCCATGATCGTGTTGGTTTCGATACGGCTCGATCCGGTCAGCAACGCGACAAACTCATCGCCGCCCAAGCGCCCGACCACATCGCTCTCGCGAAAAGCTATGCGCAGCACATCGGCAAAGGTCTTCAGCGCGCTGTCGCCCTCGGCATGGCCATAGAGGTCGTTGATCTGCTTGAAGTCATTGAGGTCGAAAAACAGCAGCGTCGCCGCCTTGTCCAGACGCGAGCAAGTGTCGAGTGCATGCTGAGCCAGCTGTTTGAAGCCGCGACGGTTGGACAGCAACGTCAGCTCGTCCATGCTCGCCATCTGCACCGCCGTCAGCTCTTGCTCGGCCATTTCCGCCAGATCTCGCAACAACGCGCGTTCTTCTTCATCGAGATCGCGGGGCTTGGTGTCGATCAGGCACAACGTGCCCATTTTGTTGCCGTTGGGCACCGTCAGCGGATAACCGGCGTAGAAGCGAATATTCGGTTCGCCCGTCACCAGCGGATTGTCATGAAAGCGCACATCCTCCCTGGCGTCGGGCACCAGCAGAAGGTCGTTCTGCAGTATCGCGTGACCGCAGAAGGAAACATCTCGCGGGGTTTCAGTGGCATCCAGCCCCACGCAGGACTTGAACCACTGCCGGTTACTGTCGACCAGCGTGACCAGTGCAATTGGCACATTGAACAGGCGCCTGGCCAGCCGAGTCAGTCGGTCGAAGCGCTCTTCCGGCGCCGAATCGAGAAGGTCGAGGCCCTGCAGCACTTGAATTCGCGCAGCTTCATTGGCGGGTTTTCCTGGAACCAGCATTAGCACACTCCATTGGCATCAATGCCTTTCAGCGTAGCGCAAATCACCGAAGGCTCACCTCTTCAGATGCCCGCTACCGGGCACGGCCCTCCGGCGTCCGCCCAGAGCTTGAACTGGGTAACGAAAATGTCGTGAGGCACCGGCACCGGCGCCCGATTGCCACCCGGATTCCAGCCCCAGAGCACCAGTTTGTCGTCGCTGACGTGTTTGATCAGCGCGGCGAAATCACGGTCGCCATTGCTGGAGCGATCCTTGATCAATGCGCAGAGTTTGTCTGGCGGCAGGCCGATCCAGGCCATTTTGTGCGCCGCGGACGGCAGGCTCCAGTGCGGCGCGCCTGGCGGTGCGTGGGGGCCGAAACTGGCCGGCGGGTTGTTTTCGGCATGGCAGGTGGCGCAGGGCAAACCGGCGGAGCCCTTGCCGTCCATGCCGCGCACTACGTTCATCGCGTGCGGGATGCCGGCGTCGAACTGCAACGGTGAATCGCCTGGGATGTGGCAGTTCTGGCAGCGCGGGCTCTGGAAAACCTTCTGCACCGTCCCGAAGGCTTTCAACGCAGCCTGATCGTCGGCGAACAGCTCCGAGGCGTAGCCGCCCAGTCCGATCAGCACCACGGCGCCCAGTATCAAATGTCGTTTCATCTCACACCCCCGACAGTTGCAACGGCAGTTCCCGCAGGCGTTGCCCGGTCAGGGCAAACACTGCGTTGGCCACCGCTGGCGCCATGGGCGGCACACCGGCCTCGCCGATACCGCCTGGTTTGTCGGTACTGGGCACGATGTGCACCTCCACCACCGGCATTTCGTTGAGCCGCAGCACCTGATAATCGTGGTAATTGGACTGCACCACCTGGCCGTCCTTGAACGTCACTTTGCTGTGCAGCGCAAACCCCAGGCCGAAGGTAACGCAAGATTCCATTTGCGCAGCGATGCTTTCGGGGTTGACCGCGATGCCGCAGTCCACCGCGCACACCACCCGATGCACGCGGATCTTCAGATTGTCCTGGGACACTTCGGCGACATGCGCAACGAAGCTCCCGAACGATTCGTGCACCGCAACACCCAAGGCGTGACCGTCCGGCAGCGGCGCGTTCCAGTTAGCTTTTTCCACGGCCAGGTTCAGTACGCCCAGATGCCGTGGATGGTCCTTGAGCAAGGTTCGGCGGTATTCCACCGGGTCTTTGCCGGCGGCCGTGGCCAGTTCGTCGATCAGCGATTCCATGACAAAGGCGTTGTGGCTGTGCCCAACCGAACGCAGCCACAGCACGTTGATGCCGGTTTTCGGTGAATGCAGCTCCACCAGATGATTGGCCATGCCTTCAAGGTAAGGGCTGTCGGCCACACCTTCTACCGAAGTTTTGTCGACGCCGTCCTTGACCATCGTCGCCGCAAACGCCGTGCCGTCCATGATCGACTGCCCGACCATCACATGCTTCCAGGCCAGCGGCATACCGGCCGCATCCAGACCAATACGCGCCTGATGCAGGAACATCGAGCGGTAATAGCCGCCACGAATGTCGTCTTCCCGGGACCAGACGGTTTTCACCGGCATACCGGCGGCCTTCGCGACTTGCACCGCTTCACTGACAAAATCCGAGGTCGGGTTGGCCCGACGGCCAAAACCGCCGCCGAGGAATTCGGTGTGGATTTCCACCTGTTCGGGTTTAAGCCCGGTGATCTTGCCCGCGATCATTTGATCGAGGGTCTGGAACTGGGTGCCGGTCCAGATTTCGCATTTGTCCGCAGTGATTTTCACCGTGCAGTTGAGCGGTTCCATTGGTGCATGGGCCAGGTACGGCACGCTGTATTCAACGTCGATGGTTTTTGCTGCTTTGCCCAATGTGGCGGCTGCATCGCCAGCCTGACTAGCTGGCATGCCGGGGGTAGCGGCGAGTTGGCGGAAGCTTTCCAGCAGTTTCACGCTGTCGAGGCCGGTGTTCGGGCCCAGGTCCCAGTCGATGTTCAGCGCATCGCGGCCCAGTTTCGCCGCCCAGTAGTGATCGGCAATCACCGCCACGCCCGTGGGCACCTGCACCACTTTGTGCACCCCCGGCACCGCCAGGGCCTCGGCGCCTTCGAAGGATTTGACGCTGCCGCCAAACACCGGCGGGCGCGCGACCATGGCGGTCATCAGCCCTTCAAATTGCACGTCCATGCCGAACTTGGCCCGACCGGTGATTTTCTCCGGGGTGTCGAGCCGTTTGGTCGGTTTGCCGATGATCTTCCAGTCCTTGGCGTCCTTGAACTTGATCGAGGCCGGGTCCGGCACAGGCAGCTTGCCGGCGTCATCCGCCAGTTCACCGTAGGTCGCGCGTTTGTCGCCAGCGATGACCACGCCCGGTTCGGTGCGAATCTCGGACGGCGCGACGTTGAAGCGCTTGGCGGCGGCGTCGATCAACATCAGGCGCGCGGCGGCGCCGGCCTGACGATAGCGGTCGAACTCCATCCAGGTCGAAGTAGACCCGCCAGTGATCTGCATGCCGCCAAACCCGGCCAGACCATAATCCTTGGCCGAGGCGGGTGAATGTTCGACGCGGATCTTCGACCAGTCGGCGTCCAGCTCTTCGGCGATCAGCATGGTCAGGCCGGTCCAGATGCCCTGGCCCATTTCCGAATGGCCGAGCAGGATGGTGACGCTGTTGTCATTGGCGATTCGCAGGAAGGCATTCGGCGCGAAGACATTGCCTTGATCCTCGGCGCCCAAAGCAAAACGATGGCCGCCGGGAATGACAAACGCCACCACCAACCCACCGCCAAGCACCGCACTGCCCTTGAGAAAACCACGGCGTGAAACAGGACTGAAGCTGTTCATTGAACTGATTCCCCCGGACGTGGCATCAACCGATCTCGGCTGCGCGTTTGACCGCCGCACGGATCCTTGGGTAAGTGCCGCAGCGGCAGATGTTGCCGGACAGCGCCTGATCGATGTCACTGTCGGTGGGTTTGGGGATCTTCGCCAGCAAGGCTGCGGCCGACATGATCTGCCCCGACTGGCAGTAACCACACTGCACCACGTCCAGCTCAGCCCAGGCTTGTTGCACCGGGTGCGAACCGTCGGTGGACAGGCCTTCGATGGTGAGGATTTTTTGCCCGTTGGCCACGGCCGTGACAGGAGTGATACAGGAGCGCAGCGGCGCGCCGTCGACGTGCACGGTGCAGGCACCGCACTGGGCCATGCCGCAACCGAATTTGGTCCCGGTCAGGTGCGCGACATCGCGCAAGACCCACAGCAATGGCATGTCCGCGGGGACGTCCAGTGCCTGGTCCTTGCCATTGATATTCAGGGTAAGCATTACGGATTTCCTCAGACTCACGGTGTTCTGAAGGGGCGTCGCTGTGGCTGCAAAAGCCCACGCGCGCCTCGGCTTATCCCTTTCAGCAAAGCCTAATTTGCGCCTGAAGCCAGACGGTGCGACCACCGGTCATGCAGATGTCGACTTTAATCCTACAGTTGATAACGGCTCTCACCGAGCCAGCGCAGCAGAACTCTCGTCAACAGCGACACCGGTCCGCGAACACCGCGCGGGTTATTCATTACTGATCTGGAGTAGCGAACATGGGATTTGTCACCACCAAAGATGGCGTCGAAATCTTCTACAAGGATTGGGGCCCGAAAGACGCGCCGGTGATCCACTTCCACCACGGCTGGCCGCTGAGTTCAGACGACTGGGATGCGCAGATGCTGTTCTTTCTGGGGCAAGGCTTTCGGGTGATTGCCCATGATCGACGTGGGCATGGGCGTTCGAGTCAGGTCTGGGATGGCCACGATATGGATCACTACGCCGATGATGCGCTAGCGGTGGTCAATCATCTCGGTGTGAAGAATGTCGTGCACGTCGGCCACTCGACCGGCGGCGGTGAAGTCATTCATTACATTGCCCGGCATGGCCAGGACAATGTGGCCAGAGGCGTGCTGATCAGCGCGGTGCCGCCGCTGATGGTGCAGACCGAGAGCAATCCGGGTGGGCTGCCAAAGTCTGTGTTCGACGAATTTCAGGCGAATTTGGCGGCGAATCGCGCACAGTTTTATCGGGATATTCCGACGGGGCCTTTTTATGGTTACAACCGGCCGGGGGCCACGCCTTCGGAGGGGATCATTGCCAACTGGTGGCGTCAGGGCATGATTGGCGGCGCGAAGGCGCATTACGACGGGATCGTGGCGTTTTCGCAGACAGATTTTACTGAGGATCTGAAGAAGGTCACCGTGCCGGTGTTGGTGATGCACGGTGAGGATGACCAGATTGTGCCGTACGCGAACTCGGGGCCGTTGTCGGCGAAGTTGCTGCCCAATGGCACGTTGAAATCGTATCCAGGGTTTCCGCACGGGATGCCGACAACGGAGGCGCCCACCATCAACGCTGATCTGCTGGCCTTCATTCGCGGGTGAAATGTACCGGCGCCTGACACTGACCTCTGTGGCAGCCAGCCTGCTGGCTCCCACATTAACTACGTGTCACACCAAAAATCCTCACCCCGCCTCAATCCCTGTGGGAACTGGCTTGCCAGCGAAGGCGGCGGCACATTCAACATCATTGTTGCCTGACCTACCGCTATCGTTGGCAAGCCAGCTCCCACAGTGTTTTGTGCCAACCCCCAATTCTGTGATCTACACCATCCCTTGTAGGAGGCAGGCTGCTGGCGATGGCGGCGGGTCAGCCAAAGAAGGTGTTGGCTGAACTAGCCCAATCGCTAGCAGGCTAACGGTGATCCCACAAAGGTCGGCTGAGGGTTGCAATTATTCTTCGGTGCGCGCCGTGCTTTCGCGATCAAGTTCGTAGTGGCGGGCCAGCGGAAGCGCCGGCAACCAAGCCTCACGGCGAATCGTCCAGAGTTCATAAGTGGGCTTGAACTGGTCCGGCTCATCCAGCGATCCAACGTTGACTTCAACTTCGTCTGCCGAGCGCGTAAACACCGGTGAACCACAGCGTGGGCAGAAAAATCGGCCGTTGTAGTCGCGGGTTTCACCGCTGACCGTTAGTGCGCCCTCAGAGAATATGGCCGAGGTATGGAACAGCGCGCCGTGGCGTTTGCGGCAGTCGAGGCAGTGGCAGATGCCGACGCGGTAAGGTTGGCCGAGGACTTCGAAACGGACGTTGCCGCACAGGCAGCCGCAGGTGAGTGGATTCATGGTGCACCTCCTCCTGCTTGTCCTCTCATAACAGACTGTCCAGATCGGGAAAGGTAATCCTGCCCAGCGTCCAAGGCTCCACGATATCGCAATGCACAGTGCGTAAAAATGAACCCCACTCACTCCGGTTATGAGCATCCGGACCAGTGACTGTCAGTAAAAGATATTCATCCCGAAAAGCGTCATAGGCGTAGATCAGCCAAAAATCATTTTCAGCATCACCAACCAAGGCTGTGCGGTGATACTGACGACTGATTTTTCCCCATCGAGCCTGCAGTGTCTGAGTACTGGCAAGGTGGATATGGTGCATATCGGTCAGATCGAGTCGTTCGTCGCGCCCGAAAACCGCGGGTAGTTCATCGCAGACCTTATAGTTATAAAAGTGTGCAGCGAAATTTTGCCAGTTACTTAATTGTTCAAAAAGCGCAGAGACCTTGATAGCCGGCATTCAGGCCTACTTTGTAATAGGTAGCCTGCCAGTGATCACAAATTTATCGAACACTTTCTGCCCATCACGCGCGGCTTGCCGAACATCGAGGAATGTCAGTTCATCGCGAACTTCCTTTTTGTTTGGCTTGTCGGTCTTTCGAGTGGTGGCCATCGGAGCCTCCGAAGGGTATGTATTCATTCTGACCAGCTTAAGTGATTAAGTTTTGATCGGCAAACAATAGAACCTTGCTTCAAGCCCGGCAAGTCGGCAGATTCTGGCGGATTTGTAGGTCACGGCACCAAAATGTGTAGTCCATAAAGGTGCTTGAATCTGACGGCCTCGACAGGTCGAGTGATGGGTAAAGAGATAGATTTACTGACACAAGCAAAACCGGTAGCTCTAGCTGTCCGGCATTTCCTGCATTTAAACGTAAATAAATGCGCACGTTTAAATTACACAAATCGTTACGGCTGCAATCTTTTGATTCCATACTGCGGGTTTTCAAAAGTGCGGACCCTGCCATGCCCTCCCCAGAATCGAGCCTTTTACAAAGTTGGCACGACAATGCCGATGCCTGGATCGAAGTGATCCGCAGCGGCGGCATCGAAAGCCGTCAACAGGTGACCAATCAGGCGATTCTGCTGGCGATCATGGGGCGTCAGCCGGAACGTGTGCTTGATCTCGGGTGCGGCGAAGGCTGGTTGTTGCGGGCACTGGCGGACCTGGGGATGGCGGCGGTGGGCGTGGATGGTGATGCGACGCTGGTTGAAGCGGCGCGTTTGGCCGGCTCTCCAACAGTCCATGTCGCCGACTACGACGCGCTGATCGAAGCGAAGGTTGATATCGGCTGTGACTACGATTTGATCTGCGCGAATTTCTCGCTGCTGCATCAGGACGTTATTCCTCTGCTGGCCGCGATGAATTTGCTGCTGGTTCCCGGTGGTGCGCTGGTGATTCAGACATTGCATCCGTGGGCAGCAGCGGCAGGCGATTATCAGGACGGCTGGCGCGAAGAATCTTTCTCCGGATTCAAAGGCCAGTGGCAACCGATGCCATGGTATTTCCGCACGTTGTCGAGCTGGTTCAATGCATTGGACATGGCCGGCTTCCGCCTGGTCAGTATGCAGGAACCCCAACACCCACAAAGCCCGATGCCGCAGTCATTGCTGCTGGTGGCAGAACGACGCTGAATCCCCAGAATCACCACCAAACGTTGTAGGAGCTGAGCTTGCTCGCGAAAGCGGTGCGTCAGGCAACAACCCTGCAAGCTGTGCCGACGCCATCGCGAGCAAGCTCGGCTCCTACAAGGGATTTGGGTTGACCACAGATTCCGGCAACACCACCAAGCGTTGTAGGAGCAAAGCTTGCTCGCGAAAGCAGTGTATCAAGCAACAACCCTGCAAGCTGTGCCGACGCCATCGCGAGCAAGCTCGGCTCCTACAAGGGATTTGGGTTGACCACAGATTCCGGCAACACCACCAAGCGTTGTAGGAGCAAAGCTTGCTCGCGAAAGCAGTGTATCAAGCAACAACCCTGCAAGCTGTGCCGACGCCATCGCGAGCAAGCTCGGCTCCTACAAGGGATTTGGGTTGACCACAGATTCCGGCAACACCACCAAGCGTTGTAGGAGCTGAGCTTGCTCGCGAAGGCGGAGTGTCAGGCAACAACCCTGCAAGCTGTGCCGACGCCATCGCGAGCAAGCTCGGCTCCTACAAGGGATTTGGGTTGACCTTGGATTTTGGATATACCACCGGACATTGTGGGAGCTGAGCTTGCTCGCGATAGCGTTGTGTCAGGCAACCATCCTGCAAGCTGTGCCGACGCCATCGCGAGCAAGCTCGGCTCCTACAAGGGATTTGGGTTGACCTTGGATTTTAGATATACCACCGGACATTGTAGGAGCTGAGCTTGCTCGCGAAGGCGGTGTGTCAGGTAACAACCCTGCAAGCTGTGCCGACGTCATCGCGAGCAAGCTCGGCTCCTACAAGGGATTTGGGTTGACCACAGATTCTGGCAACACCACCAAGCGTTGTAGGAGCTGAGCTTGCTCGCGAAGGCGGAGTGTCAGGCAACAATCCTGCAAGCTGTGCCGACGTCATCGCGAGCAAGCTCGGCTCCTACAAGGGATTTGGGTTGACCTTGGATTTTGGATATACCACCGGACATTGTAGGAGCTGAGCTTGCTCGCGAAGGCGGTGTGTCAGGTAACAACTATCCAAGCTGCGCCGACGATTTCGCGAGCAAGCTTTGCTCCTACAAGGGTCAGGCGGTTTGTGGGATCAGGCGTGGGCCGCGCAGGCGGTATTGCGCCAGCAGGCGCATGACGTAGCCGATTTTGAGCAGGGTCGGGCCGAGGATGGTCAGCGCATGCATCGCCACCAACAGGGCAATCGGCATGTGGCCGTTGTAGAAGTAGGCGCCGTAGATGCCGGACAGCAGCATGACCAGGCCAGCGACGAGGATTTTATTCGACAGGTGCAGAACGTTCAGTGGGCTTTCGAAGACAGTGAACATGGTTGCGTACTCCTGAGCGGTTCGATGGATACGCTAACCTGTTCAAATCCTGTGCCAGAATTTTAGTTCAATAAAATCAAATACATGAGCCAAAACGAGTCAATTTGACACGACAAAGAAAAAGTCGAAATGACTCGCTAGAAGGTCATTACGACTACATCTCACAAAAAATCCAGACTCCGCAGCCTAAAAGCAAACCAATATCATTTGCACACTATCTGCCCTTTTGATTTAATCGCGACCCATTCTTATTTAGACCGGTAAATGGTCGCTCTGGACGTTTGCTCTGATGACGGTTGCCGACACCTCACTTGTGCAGAATCTCTACCTCAGCCACCACCGCTGGCTGCACGAGCTATTGCGTCGGCGCCTGAGCAACGCGATGGATGCCGCCGACCTCGCCCACGACACCTTCATCCGCGTGCTCAAACGCCCGCAATCGTTCAATGGCGAAGTCCACGAACGCTCGTATCTGGCAACCATCGCCCGGGGTTTGTGTGTCGATCACTGGCGCCGTCGGCAACTGGAACAGACCTGGCTGGACACCCTCGCCAACCGCCCACCAGCCTTGCAGCCCTCGCCCGAACAGCAAGCGATCATCATCGAAACCCTGCACGAAGTGGACGCCATGCTCCAGCGTCTGCCACAGCGGGTCAGCGAAGCGTTCATCCTCGCTCAGTTGCACGGCATGCCTTACCGGTTAATCGCGGAACAGATCGGCGTCAGCGAACGGATGATCAAAAAATACCTCGCCCAAGCGATGATGCATTGCGCGATTCTTGAGGCCGAACTCGACGGCCTGCTGATTGAGTAACGCCATGAACAAACTCAGCCACGCCAGCCTTGAGCAGGCGGCGCACTGGTACGTGCAATTGCACGACGCGCCGGTCGCCGTTCAGGAACACCTGCGCTGGCAAGCATGGCTCTCACAGAGCCCAGAGCATCAAGCGGCCTGGAGCTACGTCGAACGCGTCGGCCAGCGGTTCGCGCCGCTGCAAGGCGACGGCGAAACTCACGCCATCAGCCACGCCTTGCGTACCAGTAGCCGCTCTTCGATCAGTCGTCGACAGTCACTCAAAGGCTTGCTGATTCTTGCGGCGACCGGGCTCACCGGTCTGGCCGCATGGCGCAGCACACCGCTAATCGAGCGGCTCAGTGCCGACCTGTCGACCGGCACTGGCGAAACCCGCGAAACGACACTCAGCGACGGCAGCCGGATCTGGCTCAACGCGTTGAGCACGCTGAACGTGCGTTTCGACACTACACGTCGTTTGTTGCTGCTCCGTGCCGGCGAAGTGCTGATCGACACCGCCAAGGATCCACACAGGACTTTCCTGGTGGACACTGAACAGGGCCGGATGCGCGCATTGGGCACGCGCTTCAGCGTCCGCCAGAACGACCGCAACACCCTGCTCAATGTGTATGAAGGCGCGGTCGAGGTACGCAACCAGCAAGGTCAGACGCAAGTGGTTCAGGCTGGCCAGCAATTGGCGTTCGGCATGGCTCGATTGGGCACCGCCACGGCGGTCAGCCCGTCACGCGAGGCCTGGCGCCAGGGACTGCTGCTGGTGGATAACCTGCCGCTGGGCGAACTGATCGAAGAACTCAGCCGTTATCGCCCGGGGCATCTGCATTGCGATCCGGCCGTGGCCAATTTGCCGGTGATGGGTTCGTTCCCCCTCAAGGACACCGATCAAGCCTTGCGCCTGCTGGAGGCGGCATTGCCGATCCGCGTCGACAAGACTTTCAACTGGTGGGTCAGCGTCGGGCCGAAAGCCTGAGGTTTTTTACCTGGCGGTTCCCTTTGGGCGCGTTCATTCGGTTAACCCTGAGCAACCCCCACTTCGTTGATCGCCACCGGAAAACTGCATGTTGCGCTCCACTCTAGTTCCCCCCGTTTTGCTCTGGCCTTGGCATTTGCCGTGTCGGGGCTGTGCGCCTCGATTGCGCAAGCAGAAGCGCAGAAGCAGCATTATTCGGTCGCTGCGGGCTCACTGGTTTCAGCGCTCAACCGTTTCGCCGAACAAAGCGGCGTGTTCATCGCCGGTCACAACGATCTTGCCGCAGACAAGCACAGCCCCGGACTGAACGGCGATTACACCGCGCAACAAGCCCTGCAAATTCTGCTCAAGGGCAGTGGCTTGCAAGCTCAGCCGCAAACCGGTGGCGGCTATGTCCTGCGGACCACGGCCTCTGAAGAACCGCTGCAACTGGACGCCACCACCATCAACAGCAAAACCCTCGGTGCTATCACCGAAGACACCCATGCCTACACCACCGGGCAATCTTCGTCGGCCACTGGCCTGCCGCTGTCCCTGCGCGAAACCCCGCAATCGGTCACCGTGATCACTCGTCAGCAACTCGACGATCAAGGCGCGACTGGCATCGCCGATGTGCTGCGCCGCGCGCCGGGCATCAGCGTGCAGAACTACGACAGCGAGCGCTGGGAGTTTTCCAGCCGTGGCGCGCCGATCACCAATTTCCAGTACGACGGGGTCAATACCGACTACGACGGCGTCTACGATTACGGCACCACCAGCACCGACATGGCGACGTTCGACCGGGTCGAAATCATCAAAGGTGCAACAGGCCTGATGACCGGTTCAGGCGATCCTTCTGCCACGGTCAACCTGATCCGTAAACGCCCTACTCCTGCGTTCAAAGCTTCGCTGAGCGGCAGCGTCGGTTCATGGGACAACTACCGCAGCGAGGCCGACGTCTCCGGCCCGTTAACCGCGAGCGGCAACCTGCGCGCGCGCTTCGTTGGCGTCCATCAGGAACGCAGCGCCCACGCCGATCATTACCAGAACAGCAAGGACATCGCCTACGCCATCGTCGAAGCCGACCTGAGCCCGGAGACCCTGCTGACCCTTGGTTTTGATCAGCAGAATACTCGTTCGCGCGGCGCCAGCTGGACCGGGTTCCCGATGTTCTACAGCGACGGCGCGCGGACGAACTTCTCCCGCTCGTTCAACCCGGCCACTGATTGGAGCCGCAGGGATTTCAGCAACCAGACGCTGTTCGCCGCCGTCACCCGGCACCTGCAGAACGACTGGACGCTGAAGCTCAGCTACGACCGCAAACACCGCGAGCACGACACCCTGCTCGGCTCCGCCAGCGGCGGCAACCCGGATCCTGTGACCGGCGACGGCATGTTCCTGTACATGGGCAAATTCAAGGGCGACGAAGTGCAGGACAATGTCGATCTCAACCTCGGCGGGCCGTTCAGCCTGTTCGGTCGCGAGCATCAGTTGATCGTCGGTTTCATGTCGATGAACACCCGCCAGGACAACCCGGTGTACGGCTCGGTTTATCCAGCGCTGGATGGCAGCATTTTTGACTGGCACGGTGAGTTCGCCAAACCCGACATCCCGCAGGTCGGCACCGACACCATCCGTCAGCGCCAGACCGGCGCGTACCTCTCGACCCGCTTCAAGGCCAGCGACGATCTGGCGTTGATACTCGGCGTACGTGTCAGCGATTTCAGCGCCAGCGACCACCTCGACTATCGCGATCCAGACACCGTCAACGTCCGAGACGGCTACCGCCAGACCGGTGTAGTCACGCCATACGCGGGCGCGGTCTACGACCTCGACGACACGTACTCGCTGTACACTAGTTACACACGCATCTATCAGCCACAACTGAGCAAGGACGCCTCGCACCAAGTGCTCGACCCGGTGCAAGGCGACAGCTATGAAGCGGGGATAAAAGCCGAATACTTCGACGGTCGGCTCAACGCCAGTTTTGCCGTGTTCCGCATCGAACAGGACAACGTCGCCGAACAAGTCAGCGGCTTTGACAACGCGGCGGTGTACCGCGCCGTTCAGGGGGCAACGACCAAAGGCTTTGAGTTCGAACTGGCCGGTGAAGTCGCTGAAGGCTGGAATCTCTCCGCCGGCTACGCCTACAACCACACCCGCGATGCCCGTGGTGATCCGGTGTACGCCTCAATCCTGCAGACCACTGCGCCTGAGCAGTTGGTGCGGCTGTTCAGCAGCTATCGCCTGCCCGGCGCCTGGCAGAATCTGACATTGGGTGGCGGCGTCAGTTGGCAAAGTGAATTTTTCGGCAACGTGTTCCAGCCCGCCGCGGGCCAGAACGTGCGCATCACTCAGGACAGTTATTACCTGGTCGACGCAATGGCGCGTTACCGCTTCAACGACCACCTGAGCACCACGCTCAACGTCAAAAACCTCTTCGACAAGACCTACTACACCGGCCTCGGCAACTTCGGCACCGGGTTCTATGGCGAACCGCGCAGCCTGCAATTGACCACGCGTTGGGATTTCTGAGGTTGCCGCCGATTTACGGTTGCTTCAGGTACCGCACTGGAAACCTTGTCATCGCAACCGACAGCTCAACGGCGCGGCGCTGGCCGAGGCCGTGGCGAGCAGGCAGGCAACAGCCAATAAACGAGGGGTAACCATGATGCTGAGCGTCCTTGCGGCAAAATCGGGGCGGCAAGTCTAGCGACAAACAGTTCGGGCCGATATGTCTTCTCGACTTGTCGATCTACGGCACCGCCAACCGGCTACCGAGTGACTACGCTGATAGTCCAGCGTGCTAACCCCGTAGAGGAGAACACCATGCAACGCGTGCAAAAACTCACACCCTGCCTCTGGTTCGATGATCAGGCCGAAGCGGCTGCCAAATTCTATTGCTCGATCTTCGATCACTCCAAAATCACCGCCATCACCCATTACGGCAAGGCTGGTTTCGAGCACCACGGTCGCCCCGAAGGCTCGGTGCTGACCGTGAGTTTCGAACTCGATGGCCAGGGCTTCACCGGGCTCAATGGCGGCCCGGTGTTCAAGTTCAACGAAGCGGTTTCGTTCCAGGTCAATTGCCAGACTCAGGAAGAGGTCGACCATTACTGGGGCGCGTTATCTGCCGTACCCCAGGCCGAGCAATGTGGCTGGGTGAAGGACAAGTTCGGGCTGTCCTGGCAGATCGTCCCGGTGGCCATGATGGAGATGCTCAAAGACCCCGACACGGTCAAATCCCAGCGGGCCATGCAAGCGATGATGCAGATGAAAAAACTAGACATCGCTGAACTGCAGCGGGCCTTTAACGGCGAGAGCTAATACACTCAAGCGCTGACCTGCCAGGACACTAACGATGAAGCATGCCGCAGCCAAAGATGCCGACAAAGCTCCACGTTTCTGGCGTGACGACGCCCTGCCCTTCATCGAAGCCCGGGCCATCGCCGATGGCCGCGAAGTCTGCTACGCCCGGCATTCCCATGCGCACTTCTCCATCGGCGCGATTACCGCCGGGCGCAGCACCTATGTGCATGAGCAATCGGAGTTTCAGGTCAGCACCGGCACCGTGGTGCTGATGAACCCCGGCGATGTCCACGCCTGCAACCCGATCGATGACCAGCCCTGGTCGTACCTGATGCTCTACGTCGAGACGCCGTGGTTGACCGACTTGCAGCATCAATCCGGGTTTGCCGAGGATGTGCAGTTTCGGCGGTTTTCAGCCACGCATTTGCAGGACGTCGGGCTGTTTCGCGAACTGATCGCGCTTTATGACGTTCTGGTTGACGATCAACAGGATGTGCTGCGTAAACAGAGCACGGCGGTGGAGTTTTTCAGCGATCTGCAACTGCGCCTCAACCCGAGCGATCAGCCGTTGCGCGAGCCGAACTTCAAGCTCGAACGCGCCGCCGATTACATTCGTGAACATTGCACCGATCTGCTCAGCCTCGACGACATCTGCACTGCGGCGCAACTGTCACCGTCGTATCTGATCCGCGCCTTCAAACAGCATTACGGCATGACCCCGCATGCCTTTCTCGTTAACCAGCGCATCCAGTTCGCCCGCGAACGCCTGCGCCATGGGCAGTTGATTGCCGACGTGGCGCTGGAGGCCGGGTTCGCCGATCAGGCGCACTTTCAGCGTGCCTTCAAACAACATCTGGCGGCAACCCCGGGGCAATATCGGGGTTAAACCAACTCATTCCATAAGCCGTATTAAATTCAACTTGTTTCACTAAAAGCAATTCAACAAGCCGCCTACTCCTCCCTGCCCGCACTCACTTCCAACTCACGCGCACAATAGAAACAATTGCAATCAACAAGTTCCGTGACTTTAACCAACTCGATTAATACCCTGCCCGCACAAACACACCAATGGCGCGAACGCCCTCGATAAATATCACCTGATATTCGCGCAATGACTACCACACTAATTGGAATATGGAGATTCATAGATGCAGCAGCCTTATGCTCATTTTTCGACGCATGAAGATAAACTTCAAAAACAATCTGTCAGCAAAGCCCTGTCAAACTTTCTGAAAGATGAGTTTGTAAGAAATACAATCGAATGGGCACGGGATCGCCTGTCGGTAACCCGCACTCCTGGCTCAGGTTTCGATCAATTGCACCGACCGGCGGCGCTGCTGTTGATCAACATGATCAAGCACCCGGCGTTCCTGGAGATTCGCCGAGCCCAATCCATCGCGCTTAATGTCGTCTTTCAGGTTGATGAACAGGCACGTATGTTCTACACCCACGAGAATGTCAGCGCACAGCCCGGCGTGGCTGATCCGCAGAGCTGGAACGCTACCGGTTTTTTACTCGGACCGAGATCACTGACGCGGTCGTCAATGTTGCAGGCTTTAGTGAAGATCTGAAACTATTGGCAAACAGTGCCAAATCGACAGGTGGACTGATCAGTTCGGGTCAGTCGATCACTGTGGACCAATGGTTGAGGTTCAACAAATTGCCACTTCCGGTTTCGGAAGAAACCAGCAATGAACTGATCGACTTACTTAACTTCTCCACACTGCCAGAGCCTCCCCGTTATGCAAACTACTGGCAGTTGCTCAATGCCCCAGAAGAGTCGCCCTTCCAACTGAATAAAGAAAACCGAGCGATCATCCGCCAGATAAACCAACGGGCCACCGCTAATGAAATACCTCTGATCGAGGAATATGGCGCTTCTCTTGTGATTGAAAGTGGCTCACCCGATGGTTTGTCGGACAGCCCGGGGTATCGGTTGAAGCGGCTGATCGACGATATGTTCAGGACGTCTGAACAGGCCCACGAATACATCGAGGCTCTTGGCTGGTTTAAAGAAACGACCGACGCGCCAGCTTCGCCCGAGTTTGTCGAACAGCTGATCATTGCCGCGATCCTGCTTGACCTTGATGCCGACGCAGATATCACCGCCACCTCGTTCGCAGGCTACGATCTATATTCATCGCGCCATATGCTCAATGCTCCGGCTACGGTGCGCCGCGAACTGGAAGAGCACCTGATCAACCAACGCGGGCTGAACAAGGTGATTGCACCGCTGGTGGCAGAGTTGGTGCTGGGCGGGATGGCCCCGGAATACCTGGTGACCGATGCCCCGGCCCAACTGAAGATCGCTACCCCTGGCTGGGTCATTTTCAGCCAGGCGGTGCATTTTGCCGAAGCCATTTCGCCGGGTGTTTCGCGGGCTATGACTTATGAGCATCTGCTGGGTTTTGCACAGTTATCGAAGCTGACGCCGGAACTTGAAGCTGTTTATGCGCAGATCGCCGTTGACCCGATCATGACCTGGGCCTTGATGAACAAACTTGTCACGCGGGAAGCGGACGGCAGCCTGAGTGAAGACACCGCTCAAAAAGCATCTGCCGAATACCAGCGTTACGTTGATCAGATATTGCAGGCCTCCTCTCAACTTCGCCGCAAACTGCCCCATCGCAAGCCTCTGGCCCTGGAGGAAATGCGTAAGGAAGTTCCCGGCTGCAACCCTGACGAATTGCTGGTCAAGCACCGTGGCACAGGCGGCGGTAACGGCAGAAAGGTGTCGGTAATTGATCTGTACATGGGCGACGAGCTGAATAGCGAAGACTGGAATCGACTCAAGGGCCGCAGCATTTATGAATCTTTCCCTAACCTGCTGAGACTGTATCCCGCCAACGATTTATACGAAGAGGCCATCAACCGTTTCTCCATGCGCATGCAGGCGGCGATGGAGTGCAATATCAATGTTGCATTTTCTCAACTGCGCCCTCGCGACCGTGGCTTTATTGAAAACGCTCATTTGGCTATTTATTGCGTTCAGCAGTCCATCTGGACGGACTTCGCGAGACTGCCTACATTCGGTGGCATTACACCCGAGCGCTCGGCGATTCCCGGCGATACCGGACGATTCGGCATTATCATCTGTGCGGTGATCCACTCGGAAATTCGCTGCTATGAATTGTTCCCGCTCAAGTCGCAATGCCGGTTCAACGAGAAACTGACGAGCGCATTCACCGGCCTGGTCAAACCCGGTGGATTGGACAAGCCAACAGACTTCACCAGCCGAGAAAAATTTGACCGTCTGCCGATAGACGTCAAGGCCTACCTCAGCAACAGCGAGCCTCGCGACACACATTCCAAGGCATTCATACGCAAAGTCGGGGAGTTCCAAGAGTCCTGGCAAGACACTGACGGCGCAAGCACGCCGAACCGCTTCTTCCGTTCCAGCCGCAAGCAAGCCATCAGCACCCTGATTGCGAAGGAAATACCTGCGTTCACGGTGGCCGAACTCTGGCAAATGGGTCTTGACCAGACTCAGCGAGAAAAAGCCATTGCAACCACCGAGACCATTTTCAACACCCTGCTCAACGTGATTATCCCTTTCAAGGAATGTGTCGAAGAACTGTCCTCCGGCGACAGTTCCAGGCAGATCAAAGCCATCAGTGGCTGTGTCATGGACGTGGTCGGTGTCGCTGCCGTTGTTGCCGCCGTGCCGTTGAAAATCGCCGGTACGGCGGTCAAGGCTACGACCACCGCCGCCCGCCTGCTTAAAGGCTCCAAAGTGATCGCGGTGACGATTCTGAACCTGTTCAATCCGCTGGATGGATTGCCGAAACTGTTGCAGGGCGGTGGCAGGCTGATTGGGCGCAGCCTGAAAAAGCTCGGTACACATGCCTCGGCTATCCCGCATGCCGCACGCGAGCAACTGCGCCTTTTGACCGGCGCTTACAGCTATGACCTGGTCAAAGCGATCGACCACACTGGCTCCGCTTCACGGATTCGCATGTCGCTGGATACCGTGGCGCATGCCCGCGCACTGTTCAAGGACGACAGCATCGAGACCCTTCAGCATGTTCTCACGCGTTTGAGTGACAAGAGCAGTGCCTTGCCCAAAGGGATGAGCTCAATTGAACTCGACCATTTGTTCGAAAATGCCGTGCGAGAGGCGTCTCTGCATTACCCGTCGTTTACAAAGCTGCAAACACTGATCGGCGCAGACGCGGCGGAGAGTATGTTGCGCTCTTACATGCAGTCTTTAGGTTTTCGTCATAGCGACAATTTCTATACGGCGAAGGACTACGCTGAAACCCTCGACGATGTTGCGCGGATTGAGATTAAAAGAGCCACGTACATGACCGACTACCAGCAGAACGTGCTGAAAACTGATCTCGACAAAGCCCCTTACACTGATGTCATGCCCGAAGCGGCCTTCAATTTCCAGGGTCACACTGAACATTCAAAGAGAGCCGCCGCGTGGATGCTCAATGGCTCATCCTCGAAAGGAAACGACTTCGACAACATCCTCGCCGTGTTGCGCGAATACACGGGCAACAGCAAGTCACTGACTGATCCGGCCGTCATCACCGAAGTACACCGACGCCTGGTTCCTTCGGCCAGTGGGGTGATTCGCGACGCCGGCTCGGATGGCAAGTACGGCAGCAGCGTCACCGGTTTCGCGCTGCTTGGACAGCATCTGAAAACACTCGACACCACTCACCAACACTTTGACAAACACTTGCTTGCAGCGATCGTGGGTTTTCAGGGATTTGGCGACGGTAACGGCCGTACGGCGAGTGCGATGTATGCAATCAGCCAACTGCGTAACAACAATTTCACGCCTATGACGCCGCAGGCATTCCGCGTGTTGAACGGAATATTCTGAGGTTGATCTTGAGGAGATGAAAGCGCTTCGTGCCGCCAGAGGTCGCGGCACGAAGCGTCAGGGCAATGCCTTCTAGGTCGCCAACAAGTACCCCGCACACACCACCAGCAGCAACGCCATGCTCCGGTTGAACAGCCGCATGCCCCTGGCGTTGCTCAAATACCCGCGCAAGAAGGTCCCGGCATAAGCCCAGCAGCCGACCGAGAGATAACAGACCACCAGATAAATCGCCGCGAATTGCCAGACCAGCCGCGCGTCGCCGTCCGCGACAAAGGCGCCCATGCCCGCGACACAGGCCAGCCAGGCCTTGGGGTTGAGCCATTGCATCATTGCGCCGTAAAACATCGAGGGCGCCTTGCCCTCCTGACTGGCGCCCAAGTGACCGTTATCGACCGCCAGTTTCCAGGCCATGAACAACAGAAACGCCACCCCAGCCACTTGCACCACCCGGGTCAGCACCGGCCATAACCGCAGCAACTCGTGCAGGCCCAGGCCCATCAACACCAGCAGCAAGACAAACCCCAGGGTTGCCCCCGCCACATGCCGCTGACTGGCACGAAAACCAAACTGCGCCCCGGAACTCAACGCCACGATATTCACCGGCCCCGGGGTTATCGAAGCGACCAGGGCAAACGCCGCCATGGAGATCAACACACTCATCACACACCTTCTTCAACCCAAGGAACAAGGTGCTCACCCTACGCAGCGCGCCGCCCCCGGTATTGAACAAAACACCCCTATGCAGGAGCTGCCGCAGGGCTGCGATCTTTTGCTCTTGTCTCTGAAAAACAACATCAAAAGATCGCAGCCTGCGGCAGCTCCTACAGGGGGTCAGTCGAGGCGTGGCACGGTGAAGCGGAACTCGCTGCCCCGCCCCGGCTCGCTCTCGGCAACGATCCGCCCGCCGTGGGCTTCGACGATGCCTTGGGTGATGTACAAACCGAGGCCAGTGCCGTTCGGGTTGCCTTCTTTTACTGTCCAGTAACGGTCGAATACGTGCGGCAGATTTTCCTTGGGAATGCCTTCGCCGCTGTCTCGCACGGTGAAGACGATTTCATCGCCAACCGAATGGGCATGCACGCCCACCGTGCCAAGGCGCGGGGTGAACTTGATCGCGTTACCGACCAGATTCGACAGCACCTGAAACAACCGCTCCGGGTCGGCGTGAATACGCAGGTCAGGATCGGCCTCGAAGGAAATACTGATGTCCTTGTCCAGCGCCAGCGGCGTGAGCAATGTCTGCGCCTCTTCGAACATCTGCCCGACATCGAGTTTCTGCGGGGTGATGACGTAGCGCCCGGCATCGATTTTCGAGGTATCGAGCAGATCTTCCAGCAGCGTGTTCATGCGCCCGGCGGCTTGTTGCATGGTGTCGATAGCCGTGGAGATACGCCGCGAGGTGTGCGGGCCATCAGAACTGAAAGCCTTCTGCATCATGCCGCAGAGCATCGAGATGACGGTCATCGGGTTGCGCAGGTCATGCGAGACCACCGCCACCAGTTCATCACGGGCGCGCACCGCTTCCTGCTCGCGACGCACCTGCCGAGCCAGGTCATTTTCCAGTGCCGAGCGGCGCAGATCGTTGGCGGCGAACAGGTCGCCGTGGCTCCACTTGGTGGAAATCCCGGCCATCTCGACCTTCCAGATTTCGAACGAGGTGCGCGGGCGCAGACGCAGGCCGGCGTCGGAGTTTTCCAGGTCCAGTGGCTTGCGTGGATCGCCGCTCCAATTGATGTTTTCTTTGACCTCGGGGCGGAACCACAGCACGCCGTTGTCCACCGGTTTCGGCAGGCTCATGGCAAGCACGCCACTGGCCACTTGCTGATAGTGCTCGGCGGGCGGATAGACGCTGGCCAGGTGATGACTGGCGAAAACCGGCTCGCCGCTGTCCTGCAGCCATTTGTGCAGGGCGCGGATTTGCGCGGGCTCCGGGCAGTTACCGTAACGATGCAACTGATTGTCTTCGATGATCGCGATGCCGCCAGCATTGGTCAGCGCCATGAGCACTTGCGGCTGGTTGGCCAGGCCATCGAAAACATTCTGCGGCGAGTCGACCATCGCTTGATTGAGCAAGGCCAGCGCCTCGACTTTTTCTTCACGCTGGCGGCTGATTTCCAGCGCTTCCATCGCGCTGATCTGCAGCGACAGCACTTGGCCGATGGTCTGGCACGCCGCACGCAATTCATGCGGAACGTGCAACGGCTGACGATTGCCGCAGCTGATCAGACCCCAGAGTTTGTCGCCCTTGAGCAAGGAAATGCTCATCGACGACAGCACACCCATGTTCTTCATGTACTGGCAATGGATCGGCGACACGCTGCGCAGAGTGGCGAAACTCAAGTCCAGCGGTGTTTGCGTATCGGGCCGCAGCTTCGGCACCAGCGGCACCGGTTGATAGTCGGCGTTGGGGATGATCCGCAGCCAATTGGTGCGGTACAACTCGCGGGCCTGCTCGGGGATGTCAGACGCCGGGAAAAACAGGCCGTTGAACACCTCCATCGACGGGTCGGACGCTTCGGCGATCACCTGGCCGTGCCCTTCCTCCTCGAAACGGTAGATCAGCACCCGGTCGTAACCGGTCATCGCCTGGATTTCCTTGACGCTGATGTCGTACAAGGCCTGTAACGTAGTGGCCGCTTGCAGGCGCTGGAGCATCCGCCCCAAATGAGTCTGATTGCCGGCCACGTTGCGCGGCTGAAAGTTATCGACGTGGATTTCCAGTTCCAGAATCAGCACACCCTGATGCCGGTGCAGCAAGCCTTCGAACGCCGAGCCATTGAGCCTGAAGAGCAGCGGCGGCGTGTCAGACAATGCCGGTTGCAGCAAGGCTTCGCGCACTTGCGCGGCTTCGGCGGCACCGATCAGTTGCTCCAGTGGCTGCCCGATCAGGCTCTGCGCCTCGCGGCCCAGCAGGGTTTCAACGTTGGCGCTGACCTGAATGATCGTCAGCGCAGGCTCGCTCAGGGTCAGCAGCAAACCGTGGGGCTGAATTGCGCCGGGGAAACGAATCGGCTCGTCGGCACAGTTGGCCAGCAGTTCTTCAAAGGCTTCTTTGTCTTGCGGAGTCATGCCAGTACCTCCCGGCTTTCGAGCCAACGCTCGAAACAGCTGAATGTGGTTTGTGCGGCCGCAACCACGGCCTCGCGCTCGCCCGCATCCATTGGTCGAGTGCCCAGATATTCAATGAAATCGCGCCAACGACGTCCCGTGGCGGCGCCATAGATATCGAGAAAAGCAGCGCCGTTTTCGGCTTCCAGGCCCAACCGGCTGGCGATTTCCCGGCGCAGGATTTGCCCGCCGAGCGTCGCCCCTTCAAGTACGTAGAGGACACCCAGGCAGGTGGCGGCAGATTCGATGACAGGCAAATGATCGCACTGCGGCAGGCTGCCCAGCGCCTCGGCGGTCAAGCCCAATGCTTGCAGGTCGGCGCGCAAGGTTGGCGCCTTGAGACGAGGCGTCAGATCAAAGTCGGGAGGAATTGAGCCGCTATTGATCAGCGCGTTTTCCAACGGTAGATAGAAGCCGTAATACGCTTGCATCAGACGCACGAAAGCGGGTGTATCGAGCGTATCGGAGAAAAACGGAAGGCGTTTTTCCAGTGCGATGTGCAGCTCAGCAGTGCCGGCTCGCAGATCTTGCAGCACCGGTGGCACATAAACTTCACGGGCCTTTGCTTGCATGTATGTCGCTCTTGGTGGGGCCGCCTGCGGCCATGCGGGGTATTTGAAAAAGGGGGAAATGTTACACGGCAATCGCCGTTTCTGACCGGACAGATAACTTTTTCTGACGAAAGCATCGCCCTCTGACTGTCTCAGAGTTGCGCCATTAACGAAAAGTTCGACCGCGTTGTCCAGCATGGCCGGGCGCTGTACCGCGACAGCTCGGCCTGACTGTATGGGTCTGGGGACGCGTGGGCTGTGATAAAAATGTCTTCATCGTTTCTGGAGCGCCGTTATGGATCTCGCCACTCTCACCCTGTTTCTCCCGGCCTGCTTCGCCCTGAACATGGCCCCCGGCCCGAATAATCTGCTGTCGGTCAGCAACGCGACCCGGTACGGTTTTCGCCGCGCCTGCACGGCCGGCATCGGACGTATTCTGGCGTTTGCCGGGATGATCGCGCTGGCCGGCGCGGGTCTGTCGGTGGTGTTACAGACGTCGGAATGGCTGTTCCACGCGATCAAGATCATCGGCGCAGCGTATCTGTTGTATCTGGCATGGCAGCTGTGGCGGGCCAATCCTGAGGCCGAGCAACAGGTGACCGGGGCTGCAGTGGGGTTCTTCGCTTTGGCGCGTCAGGAATTTCTGGTCGCGGCCGGTAACCCGAAAGCCATCCTCCTGTTTACCGCGTTCCTGCCGCAGTTCGTCGATCCGGCCCGCCCGGTGCCGGCACAATTCGCGGTACTGGGTGTGCTGTTCCTGCTGCTGGAATGGATCGCCATCAGCGCTTATGCCTGGATGGGCCTGCACATGCGCCGCTGGTTCGCCGAGCCGCGCGGCAAGCGGATTTTCAATCGTTGCTGCGCGGGACTGTTGTCGGCGGCAGCTTCGGTGCTGTTGATGGCCAAGCGTGCTTAAGCCTCGGATGGCCCCTTGAGTTCAACCTGGTTACCGTCCGGATCCAAGCAGTACAGCGACAAGCCGTTACCCTCGGCGCCGAAGCGGGTGGCGGCTTTTTCCACGTGCAGACCGAAGGAGTGCAAATGTGCGCTCAGCGCTTCTTCATCGAACGGCTCGATGCGCAGGCAGAAATGATCGACATTACGCCGCTCGGCCCCGGCCGCCCCGCCGCCCTTGCGGCCGAGTTCACCTTGCAGGTCGACAAGATCGATCAACGACGTACCCGCGCGCAGGTGGATCAACCCCAACGGCTCGTTGCGCTTGACCACTTCAGCGCCGAATACCTGGCCGTAGAATTCGATGCTGCGCTGCAGGTCTTTCACGCGCAGGACGATGTGATCAATATGTCGAATCGAAAACGGATGCATCAGACACACCTCAACAAACTGTAGGAGCTGCCGCAGGCTGCGATCTTTTGATCCTGTTCTTTTAAAATCAAAGCCAAAAGATCGCAGCCTGCGGTAGCTCCTACACGGTAGTTCAGGGGGATCGGAAATTCATTGTCGATTTTTCGGTGGAGCCATCGAGAATCTGGTTTTAACCTCATGCCATGAACATACAAACCGCTGTCCTGCCGCCCCACGCCGAAATGGTTCGCGCCATGCTCGAACGCGACACTGCCTATGAAGGCGTGTTCTTCACGGCCGTGAAAACCACCGGGATCTTCTGCCGCCCCAGTTGCACCGCGCGTAAGCCGAAACCCGAGAATGTCGAGTTCTTCGCGCAGGCCGATGAGTGCCTGTCGGCCGGTTACCGCGCCTGCCTGCGTTGCAAACCGCTGGATGCGGCGGCCATCGCGCCGGACTGGGTGCAGCGCTTGCTCAACCGGGTGGACGCCGAACCCGACCAGCGCTGGACCGACATTCAGTTGCAGGCCGAGGGCATCGAGCCGCTGAAATTACGGCGCTGGTTCAAGCAGCATTTCGGCATGACCTTCCACGCCTGGCTGCGTACCCGGCGCCTCGGTATGGCGCTGGGCGGGATCAAACAGGGCGAGTCCATCGACAACGTGGCGTTCGATTCCGGCTACGAATCCCTGAGCGGTTTTCGCGATGCGTTTCAAAAGTTCTTCCACACCACGCCGGGCCGCGCCGCCAACAGCGAGCCGCTGCTGTTCACCCGGCTGACTACGCCGCTGGGGCCGATGATTGCCATGGCCGAAAGTCGAGGGTTGGTGCTACTGGAGTTTCTGGATCGGCCGGCGCTGACCAAAGAGGTCGAGGCATTACAAAACCGCTATGGTTATGCGGTGGCGCCGGGACACAACGCGCATTTGCAGCAGATCGAAGCAGAACTGGCGCAGTACTTTGTCGGTCAACGCACAGAATTCAACGTACCGCTGCACTTGCCGGGCAGCGAATTTGCCCGGCTAGTCTGGGCTGAACTGGCGCAGATACCCTACGGCCAGACCAGCACCTACGGCGCCATCGCGGCGCTGCTGGGCAAACCCGGCGCCAGCCGCGCGGTGGGCCTGGCCAACGGACAAAATCGGCTGGCGATTGTGCTGCCCTGTCACCGAGTGATCGGTGCGGACGGCTCGCTGACCGGCTATGGTGGCGGACAACCGCGCAAGGCGTTTTTGCTCAGGCTGGAAAAAGCTGCGGTGCAGCTCTCGCAGCAACGGCTTTTCTGAGGTATTTGTTCCATCAATCTGAAGGAATTTCAATGAGCACGCTCGATACGCAGTTTCACCAGTTGCACCAGCACGGCCTGTTGATTCTGACCAACGTCGCCGACGCCACCGGCGCGCGGCTGGTGGAGCAACTGGGCGGCAAAGCCGTTGCCACCAGCAGCGCAGCAGTGGCTTGGGCCCATGGTTATCCGGACGGCAACACGTTACCGCTCGAACGTCTGGTGGCGACGGTGGAATCCATCGCCCGGATCATCAGCGTGCCGCTAACCGTGGACGTCGAGGCCGGTTATTCCGATGACCTCGGGCGGGTCGCCGAAGTGCTCGACGCGGTCGTTGCGGCGGGCGCGGTCGGCATCAATATTGAAGACGGCGCGCAAGCACCGGAGTTGCTCGCGCGCAAGATCGAAGTGGCGCGGCAAGTCGCCGACAAGCGCGGCGTCAAGCTGTTCATCAATGCGCGCACCGATGTCTATCTGAAAAGCCTGGTGCCGGCTGAAGATCGCGTCGCCGAAACCCTGCGCCGTGCCGCGCTGTATCAGGCGGCCGGGGCTGATGGACTGTTCGCCGCGGGCGTGACCTCGGCTTACGAAATCGAAGCGATCTGCCGGGGCACGCCACTGCCGGTGAACGTACTGGGCTTTGCCTGCCTGCCGTCGCCTGACGAATTGAAAGCCCTCGGAGTTCGACGCCTAAGCGCCGGTTCGAGCATTGCCGAGTTCTTGTATGGCGCCATGGGTACCCTGGCGAAGAGCTTTCTGGAAACCGGCAAGCTCGACACTCACGACCTCAAGGCCTTCACGTATGGCGAGGTGAACGGCCTCCTGAAAAAATCCTGACCTGCATGCCTGACCTCTATCGGCCTGCCAGTACTTTTCTAGCGTCCCTCGATGAGGACTGGCAGCGCCACATCGCCGCCATCGGCCCTTGCCTGCATCAACCGCATCCAGCGCGCGATCCTTATGAATCGCTGGTGCGGGCAATTGCCTATCAGCAACTGCATGCCAAGGCCGGGGATGCGATTGTCGGGCGATTAGTGGCGTTGTTTCCTTCAGGCGGGTTCCCTCGGCCCGAGCAAATACTGGCGACAGACTTTGAGCAGATGCGCAGTTGCGGGTTTTCTGCCAGCAAGATTTCGACGATTCAGGGGATTGCCCAGGCAACGCTGGACGGTGTCGTGCCGGATTACGCCACCGCGCTGGCCATGGACGATGAAGCGCTGATCGAGCGCTTGATTACCTTGCACGGTGTCGGACGCTGGACCGTGGAAATGCTGCTGATCTACAGCCTGGAGCGGCCGGATATTTTACCGGCGGATGACTTCGGGGTGCGCGAGGGGTATCGGCGGCTCAAAGGGTTGGAGGTGCAGCCTACTCGCAAGCAGATGATTGAGATTGGATTGGGGTGGAGTCCGTTTCGGACGGTCGCTTCCTGGTATTTGTGGCGGGTGCCTGGCAGGTAGACCGCGTTATCGTTCTTCGCGAGCAAGCCCGCTCCCACATTAGATCTGCTGCGAACACAAAATATGTGACCAACACCGATTAAATGTGGGAGCGGGCTTGCTCGCGAAGGCGATCTCACATCCAACACATCAACCAACGCCAATCACAACCCCGACTTCAACCGACTAAACGCCCGAACCAAAGCCCGGTTAAAGTCCTTCCCATTGTCATTCTTGCTGTACAACGAAGCCCGCACCTGCGCCGACGGATACGTCCCCGGGTCATTACGAATAGCCGGATCGATCAACCCGTCCGCCGCCGTAATCGCGTTGGCGTAGTGAATGGTGTCAGTGATCGGCGCAATCACTTGCGGCGTCATCAGGTAATCCATCAACGCCAGCCCTGCCTGCGGATGCGGCGCGTCCTTGGGGATGACCATGGCATCGAACCAAATCAACGTGCCCTCCTTCGGGATTCGGTAATTCAATTTGAACGGCTTGTTCGCCGCCGTAGCCTGACCGGCAGCAATGGCGACGTTGCCGTTCCAGGACATCGCCACACAGGTGTTGCCATTGGCCAGGTCGCTGATGTTCAGGTCGTTGTCGAAGTAGCGGATGTACGGCCGGATCTTCGCTAATTGCTGTTCGGCGAGTTTCAGGTCATCGAGGCTCTGGCGGTTGATGTCCAGGCCCATGTACTTCATGACCGCGGCAAACACCTCGTTGGGATCGTTGAGCAGGCTGACCCCGCAATCGGCGAATTTCGACACCACGGTCGGATCGAACAACATTGCCCAACTGTCCCGTGGCGCATCAGGCAAACGCTTTCTGACCGCCTCTTCCTGTGCACCTACGCCGGTGGTGCCCCAGGCGTAGATCCCTGCGTAGCGATTGCCCGGGTCGAACACCGCCATGTGCTGGCGGAACTCTTCACCGACGCCGGTAAAGTGCGGCAGTTGCTGGTGGTCCAGCGGCTGGATCGCGCCACTCTGGATCGCCCGGGACAGATGCTGCCCCGCCGTCAGCACTAGGTCATAACCGCTACGGCCGGTGAGCAGTTTAGTCTCGACGGTTTCCAGGGAATCGAAGTGATCGGCCACCACATGAATACCGGTCTGCTTCTCGAAATTGCTCAGGGTATCCGGGGCCAGGTACTCGCCCCAGATGTATAGGTTGACCACCGGTTTTTCGGTGTCGGCGGCCTGCACACACAGAGGTGCGAGCATCAGCATTAACGCTTGAGTCAGTTTGTGCAGGCCCATGATCACACTCCTTTTTGGGTGCCGGCGTATTGCGGCATGGTGATGCACGCGACGTTGCCGCCGCCGAGGAGGATTTCCCGGGAGTTTTCGATGCCGACAATCTTGTGCTGCGGGAACAGTTCAGCGAGGGTCGCCAACGCGGCCTGATCCTGACGATCACCAAACAACGGCACCACGATCGAGCGGTTGCCGGCGTAATAGTTGATGTACGACGCGCAGATTTTCGTCCCGGCCTGACGGGTATGGGTGCTGTCCTGCTGATCGAGGCCTTCGGCTTCTTCAGCGGTCCATTCAAGCGCGTCCGGTTGCGGCAACTTGTGCACGATCAACTCGCGGCCACGGCTGTCGCGGGTGCTGCGCAGGATGTCGTAGGCTTCCTGGTAGATCTCCCACTGCGGGTCATCGCGGTTGTCGGTCCATTGCAGCACCACTTCGCCGGGGCGAATGAAACAAGCAAGGTCATCGACGTGGCCATCGGTTTCGTCGAACTTACAGCCCCGGGGCAACCAGATGATTTGCTCGGCGCCGAGGTAATCGGTCAGCCGCCGAGTGACTTCCTCCTTGCCCAAATGCTGGTTGCGATTGCGGTTGAGCAGGCATTGCTCGGTGGTGAGGATGCTGCCCTGGCCGTCAGCCTGGATGCCGCCGAGTTCGGCAATCAACGGGGCGCGGTAACGGTCGAAACGTTCGATTTCGAGGATCTTGCTGGCGATCTGGTCGTCCTTGTCCCACGGGTAGTACAAGCCGCCGTCTAGGCCGCCGTAGGCGTTGAATTCGAAGTCGACGCCGCGCACTTCGCCACTGGCGTCATTGACCACAAAGCACGGGCCGCTGTCGCGGAACCAGGCGTCGTTGCAGGTCATTTCCACCACGCGAACCTGCGGCGGCAATTGACGGCGTGCGGTGGCGAATTGTGCGGCGGAGGCACACACGGTGACGGGTTCGCTCTGAGAGATCGCGGTGACAATCTGCACCCAGACCTTCTGCGCAGGCTTGGCGCCGTTGCGCCATACATCAGTGCGCTCCGGCCAGCCGAGCCAGCAGCCGGACTTGGTTTCGAACTCGCCGGGCAGGCGAAAACCATCGTGCTTGGGGGTGGAATCGAGCAAACGTGCCATGGGCAAACCTCATCAGTGGGGATTGGAATGACCACAGGCTAAGGTCGCAGGCAGACTCCTCGCCAACGATGATTATTGCGGAATACTTGAATTTAACTCATCAATCGACCAGCTGATCGTTGAACCATTCCAGCATCTGCGCCACCGCCGGCCGCTCCATTCGCACCCGTTCGCAGACCAACGCATATTGACCGAGCGCGGTCATGCTGGAGGTGAACGGCCGCACCAAACGCCCACTGAGCAGGTCTTCCTGGGCCGTCAGGTTGTCACCCATGGCCACGCCCTGCCCTTGGGCCGCCGCTTCCAACGCCAACCCGGCGTGAGCGAAATACAGTTGCCGTTGCGGGCGCTGGTCGCCGGCATGGCTGGTGAGCCAAGCGGTCCAGGTCTTGCCATCCTGATCGTCGTGCAGCAGGCAATGGCGGGCCAGATCCTTTGGGGTTTTCAGCGTGCCCTGGTTGAACAGGCCAGGGCTGCACACCGGGAAGAACTGCAACGCCGGCAGCGGCCGGACGAAGTACGCGCTGCTGTCCACCGGGCCGGTGCCGTAAGTGATCGCCAGGTCGATGTCTTCCCCCGGCGCGGTCGCGTCGATGGGTTGTTCGTAGAGGTGCAAGGTGATGTGCGGATAGCGCGCGTAGAAATCCGTGAGGCGGTTCATCAACCACTTTTGCGCCAGTTCGGCGGTGACCGCCAGACGTAATACCGCCAGCGATGACGGATCGCGCAGTTCATCGCAGGCCTCGCCGATCAGTTCGAAGGCTTGCTGCAAGCTCTGCATCAAGCGCCCGGCGGCCATGGTCGGGCGAATCTGCCGGCCTTCGCGGATGAACAGCGACACACCCAGTTGCTCTTCGAGCTGGCGGATTTGGTGGCTGACGGCGCTGTCGGTGACGCACAACTCGGCGGCTGCCCGGCCGAAATGCGCATGGCGGGCGGCACATTCGAAAGTGCGCAGTGCGGCCAGTGAGGGAAGTCGTCGCATGAATATTGAGCCCCTTTTGCCGCCCATGCTGACCGTCGCGCCTGAGCGAGTCCAGTAGGAGCTGCCGGAGGCTGCGATCTTTTGATGTTGTTTTTGAACAGCAAGATCAAGAGATCGCAGCCTGCGGCAGCTCCTACAAGGATTAATGTCGTCCACAGATCTTGTCATCAACACTTGACCCTGTGGCAGCTGGCTTGCCAGCGATGGCGACAACACATCCACCACAACTCTTCTAGGCTAAATCGAACCATTCCAGCCAACCGGAGGCCTCCGTCATGCATTTAGAAGGTTCCTGCCATTGCGGCGCGGTGTCGTTCAGTTTGACCAGCGTCCACCCCTACCCTTACCAACGCTGCTATTGCTCGATCTGCCGCAAGACCCAGGGCGGTGGCGGTTACACGATCAACCTCGGTGGCGATGCCGAAAGCCTCAAGGTTCACGGGCGCAAGCACATCGCGATCTACCATGCGCGGCTCAAGGACGAAGGCGATAAGCGCGCCCACAGCAGTACCGCCGAGCGGCATTTCTGTTCGGTTTGCGGGAGCGGTTTATGGCTGTTCAGCCCGGAGTGGCCGGAGCTGATTCACCCGTTTGCCTCGGCCATCGACACCCCGCTGCCGGTGCCGCCGGAACACACACATTTGATGTTGGGTTCGAAGGCTTCGTGGGTGGAGGTTGAGGTGCAGCCCAAGGACCAACAGTTTGAGGTTTATCCTGAAGAATCCATTGCTCAGTGGCATGAACGCCTCGGCATCAGCACCTGATAACCCCAATGTAGGAGCTGCCGAAGGCTGCGATCTTTTGATGTTGCTTTTAAAGGCAAAGATCAAAAGATCGCAGCCTTCGGCAGCTCCGACACGGGATGTGGGGATTTTGCTGGGCCGGTTCCCTTTTGCCTTTCTCGTTCGGTTAACCCCTCAGAAGCACTTCAACGACCGATCGATTTGATGCAAAGGGATCTCCATGCCGTACGTCCGTTTTCGTTTTGCCTTGTGCCCGTTGGCGCTGGCGCTGCTGAGCCTCAACGCCCAAGCCGCTGAAACTGCCGCCAAAACCGATCAAGCGCTGCAACTGGGCGCCACTAACATTTCTGCCGAGGGTCTGGGCGCCACCACCGAAGACACCCACGCTTACACCACCGGTACCATGTCCTCGGCGACCGGCCTGCCGCTGTCGATTCGCGAAA
Organism: Pseudomonas sp. TH15; assembly: GCF_016651105.1. Lineage (GTDB taxonomy): Bacteria > Pseudomonadota > Gammaproteobacteria > Pseudomonadales > Pseudomonadaceae > Aquipseudomonas. Next base: position 3,495,359 of record NZ_JAEKEL010000001.1, on the reverse strand, counting down.
CCCCGCAATCGGTCACCGTGATCACCCGCCAGCAAATGGACGATCGCGGCGTGCAAAGCGTCGGCGATGCGCTGCGCAACACTCCGGGCATCTCCAGCCAGAAATACGACAGTGACCGCACCGAGTTTTCCGCGCGAGGCCTGGCCATTACCAACTTCCAGTACGACGGCATCAACATCCCGTACGACGGTGTTTACGGTGAGAACCCGAACAACGGTGACGACGCCGCCAGCATCGACCGCGTGGAAATCATCAAGGGTGCGACCGGGCTGATGACCGGTAACGGCGACCCGTCGGCCACGGTCAACCTGATCCGCAAGAAACCGACCAAAGAATTCAAGGCGTCGATCAGCGGCACGGTCGGCTCCTGGGATGCCTATCGCACCGTCGGCGATGTTTCCGGTTCGCTGACCGATTCGGGCAATGTGCGCGGACGTTTCGTCGGCGCTTATTCGGACAAGAATTCCTATCTCGATCACTACAGCCAGAAGAAAGACCTGTTCTACGGCATCCTCGAAGCCGACCTGGCTGACGATACCTTGCTGACCTTCGGCATCGACAAGTCCAGCACTACCCCACGCGGCACTTCCTGGACCGGTAACCCGGTGTATTTTGCCGACGGCGGGCGCACCGATTTCCCCCGTCATTTCAACTCCGGTGCCGACTGGAGCCGTCGCGATTTCGACAACATCACCTACTTCGCCTCGCTCGAACAGGCGCTGGCCAACGACTGGAAATTCAAGGTCAGCGTCGACCAGAAAACCACCGACCACGACACCCGTCTGGCTTCGGCGAGCGGCGGCAACCCGAATCGCGCCACCGGTGAAGGCATGTTCATGTACTGGGGCCGCTGGGAGGGGCATCGCGTACAGAACACCGCTGACGTCAACGTCTCCGGCCCTTTCACGCTGGGTGGCCGCGAACATGAACTGGTCGCCGGCGTGATGACCGCGCACTCGCGCCAGACCGGTTCGACCTACGACACCAGCGCCTTCGCCGAAGTCCCGGGAAGCATCTATGACTGGCGCGGCGACTTGCCGAAACAGGACTTCCCGAAGAACGGCAAGTACGAACGCACGCAGAGCCAGAACGGCATTTACCTGGCCACGCGCCTGCACCCGACTGACGATTTGTCGGTGATTCTCGGCAGCCGGTTGAGCACCTTCAAATACAACGAGGACTATGGCTACAACCCTGGTGCCGGGCTCGACGACACCCACGCCAGCTACAAGGAACACGGCGTGGTCACGCCGTACGCCGGGGTGGTTTATGACCTCGATGACACTTACTCGCTGTACGCCAGTTACACCAACATCTATCAGCCGCAAACCTACAAGGACAGCAACGGTTCGACCCTCGCACCGGTCGAGGGCGACAGCTACGAGGCAGGCCTGAAGGCTGCGTATTTCGACGGTCGCTTGAACGCCAGCCTGGCGGTCTTCCGCATCGAGCAGGATGGCGTGGCCGAGTCGATTGGCACCAACGCGGTGACTAACGAAGGCATCTACAAAGCCATCGACGGCGCCACCACCAAAGGCCTTGAGCTCGAATTGGCCGGCGAACTGGCCGACGGCTGGAACGTCTCCGCCGGCTACACCTACGCGCGCAGCCGCGATGCCGATGAGCAGCGCATCTACGGCTATCCGCTGTCGACCACCAAGCCGGAACACGTGGTGCGCACCTTCACCACCTACCGCTTGCCCGGTGTGCTCGACAAAGTCACCGTCGGTGGCGGCGTGAGCTGGCAGAGTGCGTTCTACGGCAAGATCTACAGTGCGCCGGCCGGCGATTACACGCGCATCAAGCAAGGTGGCTACACCCTCGTCGACCTGATGAGCCGCTATCAGTACAACGAGCACCTGAGCTTTACGGTCAACGCCAACAACGTGTTCGACAAGCGCTACCTGACAGGGCTGGGCAACTTCGACACGACGTTCTACGGCGAGCCGCGCAATTTGATGCTGACAACGAAGTGGGATTTCTGATCTTCAGTTGATTTTTTGCTGCCTGTGCCGGCCCCATCGCTGGCAAGCCAGGCTCCCACAGGTTTCGAGGTGTAGCTGAGATCCTGACGACACCGAGTATCCCTGTGGCAGCTGGCTTGCCAGCGATGGCGGTGGGTCAGTCACAACAATGCCGAGCGAACCGGCACCATCGCTGGCAGGCCAGCTCCCACAGGTTTCGAGGTGTAGCTGAGATCCTGACTACACCGTGTATCCCTGTGGGAGCTGGCTTGCCAGCGATGGCGGTGGGTCAGTCACAACAATGCCAAGCGATGGCGGTGGGTCAGTCACAACAATGCCGAGCGGACCGACCCCATCGCTGGCAGGCCAGCGATGGCGGTGGCTCAGTCACAACAATGCCGAGCGAACCGACCCCATCGCTGGCAGGCCAGCTCCCACAGGGGATCGGGGGCGAACACAAATCCCCTGTGGGAGCTAGCCTGCTGGCGATGGGGCCAGCACGGGCAACATCATTCAATCCAGATGCGCCCAGGTCATGCGAAACGACGCCCCACCCCACGGCGAGTCCGCCACTTCCACCTGCCCGCCATGGGACTGAGAAACCCGTCGTACCAACGCCAACCCCAGCCCAAAACCACCGGTGCGCCGATCACGACTGGCATCCAGCCGCGAGAACGGTTCGAAGATCTTCTCCCGCCCGTCCACCGGCACGCCCGGCCCGTCGTCGTTGACCCGCACTTCGTAATGATCACCGCAGCGCGCCAACGACACTTCGACCCGCCCATCGGCATAGCGAATGGCGTTGCGTAGCAAATTGATCACCGCCCGGGCCATAAAGCGCGGTTCGATACGTACCTGCTCGATCTGGCATTCAACTATCAGCAGCTGCACCCCCGCTGCTTCCGCTTCCAGCGCCACACTGCCGACCACGCTGTCGAGCCAACTGTTGGCCTGAATGTTTTCCCTGGTAATCACCGTAGCGCCGCGCTCCAGGCTGGCGTAGGTCAGCAGTTCCGAGACCATTTCCTCCAGCTCGCCAAGGTCGGCGTACATGTCGGCGATCAATTCGCGGTTTTGCGCCGGATCGGGCTGTTGCTTGAGCTGATCGAGTTCAAACGACAGCCGGGCAATAGGCGTGCGCAACTCATGGGACACCGCGTTGGTCAGCTCGCGCTGGTTGGCGATCAAGCCTTCGATACGCGCGGCCATCAGATTGAAGTGTTCGGACAGGTCGCGGATGTTCGAGCGTTTGGACAACTGGATTCGCGACGACAAATCGTTATCGCCAAACCGCTCGGCAGCCAGGCGTAGTTTTTCCAGATCCCGCCAGTGCGGCCGCACCCAAAAGAACAGCACGATACCAATCAGCACCGCCAGCATCAGGTAGGCCGCCGAAATGTAAAACGGCATCAGGCTTGGCTCGGCCGGCAACTTGATGCTCAGCAGTTGAGGGCCGCCATCGATGGACGAAATGAACTGCGTGTACTTCTCCCGAATCACCAGCAGGCCTTCGGCCAACAAGGCTTTTTCCTGATCATCCAGGGCCAGTTGTCCGGCATCGACCAGCGTCAATCCCAAACCATAATGCGGGCGCAACGAGTCCAGCTGTTGTTCCCGGCCCTGACCTTCCAGACCGCGCAGTTGCTCGACCAACGAGTACGCCTGACCGCGCACGGCCTCGCGGTTATACGCCTGCATCTGATTGTCGAGCAGCGCATTGAAGGTGTGCTCGACAGTCTGCAAGGCCGCCACCAGTCCAACCGCCAGCACCAGGTACAACCCCAGAAATAACCGCAGCATTTACAGCTCCCACGCGAAGGGATTGAACAGGTAGCCCTTGCCCCAGATGGTCTTGATGCACACCGGTTCGCGAGGATTGTCCTTGAGCTTGGCCCGCAGTTTGCTGATGTAGACGTCGACGCTGCGGTTGAGGCCGTCGAAGGCGATGCCGCGCATGCGGTTGAGGATGTCATCGCGGGACAGAATCTTGCCGGCGGCGCTGGCGAGCAACCACAGCAGTTCGAATTCCATGGTGGTCAACTCGATGCCCTCACCCGCCAGGCGCACTTCGCGGCAACTGCGGTCGATGCTCAGGTTGCCGAATTCGAGGGCACTGCAGACGCCGGTGTCCGGCGCCTGCCGACGCTGCAAGGCGCGCAAACGGGCCAGCAGCACCGGCGGTTTGATCGGTTTGATCACGTAGTCATCGGCGCCGGATTCCAGGCCCAGAATGTGGTCGAGGTCGTCCTCCTTGGCGGTGAGGATGACGATCGGCGTGTCCGACACGCTGCGAATCTCCCGGCACACATGCAGGCCGCTCTGACCCGGCAACATCAGGTCGAGCACGATGACTTTCGGTTTGAATTCAAGAAATGCGGCCAACGCCAGGTCACCACGGTGCACCACCCGGACCTCGAAGCCATGTTGGGACAGGAAATGTGCGATCAGCCCGGCAAGCTTTTCGTCGTCTTCCACCAGCAATACTTTGCCAAAACCCAGGTTATCCATAACGACCGTCTGCCAACCCTTGTTTGAAAGGGTCGTCATTATGGAGGGATTCACGCGCGAGGGCCGGGTTCCGGCGATGTTTCATACTCTTAAGAGTTTTTAACAGATTGTGCAGGAGCCTGGCTTGCCAGCGAAGGCGTTATTGAGATCGCTATCGCAGGCAAGCCGTGCTCCTACCGAGTTATGCCGCGACGGGCACACCGCTGTGGAAGCGGAATTCCACGTCCGGCGACTCGATCAACTCCTGCTCGGCGGCACGAACCCGGTCGATCACCTGAGCGATGTCCTTGGCGTCGCCGTACTGATAGGCCAGTTTCAGATAACCCTGAAAATGCCGGGCCTCGCTTTTCAGCAGGCCGAAGTAGAACTTGCCCAATTCTTCATCCAGGTGCGGTACCAGCGCCTCGAAACGCTCGCAGCTGCGGGCTTCAATGAACGCGCCAACCACCAGGGTATCCACCAGTTTCACCGGCTCGTGGCTGCGCACCACTTTGCGCAGGCCCGAGGCGTAACGCCCGGCGGAGAGTTGGCGCAGCTCGATCTTGCGCTTTTTCATCAGGCGCATGACCTGTTCGTGGTGCACCAGCTCTTCCCTGGCCAGACGCGACATCAGGTTGATCAGATCGACATGCGAGTGGTACTTGGCGATCAGGCTCAACGCCGTGCTGGCGGCCTTGAATTCGCAGTTCTTGTGGTCGATCAGCAAGGTTTCCTGATCGGCCAGCGCGGCCTGGACCCAGCCGTCAGGGGTGCGGCAGCCGAGGAACTCGTGAATTTCGGGAAGGATCATGGGGCTCACGGATAAAAGGTTCAAAACGAAGGGCGCCGATTATACCGGCCTGTCGGCAGACCACCAGTCGCCGCCATTGATATGCATCAAGTCCCGGGTTGCCGGGCAGCAACTATAGTTGTCCAACGCAGTGTTTTTTACTTCTTGGAGATCCCGCTCATGCAAGCCATTCGCAGCATCCTGGTGGTCATCGAACCCGAACACTCGGAAAGCCTGGCGCTCAAGCGCGCCAAACTGATCGCGGGCGTGACCCAGGCCCACCTGCACTTGCTGGTTTGCGACCCCAAGCACGACCACAGCGGCATGTTGGGCGTGCTCAAGGCCGCCCTGATCGACGACGGCTACAGCGTCACCACCGAACAGGCCTGGAACGAGAGCCTGCACGAAACCATCGTCGATGTGCAGCAAGCCGAAGGCTGCGGGTTGGTGATCAAGCAGCATTTCCCCGACAGCCCGCTGAAAAAGGCCCTGCTGACCCCGGCCGACTGGAAACTGCTGCGCTACTGCCCGACGCCGGTGTTGCTGGTCAAAACCTCGAAACCGTGGACCGGCGGGGTCATTCTGGCGGCCATCGACGTTGGCAATACCGACGGCGAGCACCGCACGCTGCATGCCTGCATCGTCGACCACGGCTACGACATCGCCAGCCTGGCCAAGGCCCAACTGCACGTGATCAGTGCCCATCCGTCGCCGATGCTGTCATCGGCCGACCCGGTGTTCCAGCTCAGGGAAACCATCGAGGCCAAGTATCGCGAGCAGTGCAAGGCGTTCCAGTCCGAATTCGACATCGACGACGAACACCTGCACATCGAGGAAGGCCCGGCAGATGTGCTGATTCCGCATATGGTTCACAAGCTGCAAGCGGCGGTGACAGTGATTGGCACCGTGGCGCGGACCGGGTTGTCCGGGGCGTTGATCGGCAATACGGCGGAAGTGGTACTGGATGCGGTGGAGAGCGATGTGCTGGTGCTCAAGCCGGATGAGATCATGGATCATCTGGAAGAGGTTGTGGCCCAGCATTGAGGTTTGCCTAGCCTTTGTGGCGAGGGAGCTTGCTCCCGTTCGGCTGCGCAGCAGTCGCAAAATCTGCTGGTGCGGTATTCCTGGAAGAATGCAGGGGCCGCTTCGCGACCCAACGGGAGCAAGCTCCCTCGCCACAGTCTTAGTGCTTACCCGCCGAAGGCGTCCTTGAGGAACCCCGGTGCGATGTAGCGCTGGTAATGCGCCTCAGACAGCAAAAAAAATTCCCGATCAATGGCATCACGCAATTCCGGCAGGTTCCAGTCGCGAAACTCCGGCATCAGCACCATCCCGTAAGCCTCCAGGTTGTTAATGACCCGCGCCCCGCGAGCGATCAACTGATAGGCCCAGCAATATTCCGACTGATGGGGTACAAAGCGGATTTTCCGTTGTTCAAGCTGCAAGCGCAGGCGCTGCGGGTCGAACACTTCCAGCTTGCTGGCCATCACTTGGGACAGCAATTGCTCAAGACGCAGCCACACCGCGCGCTTTTCTTCCTCGTTGTAACCGTTCCAGTTGATCACTTCGTGGTGGAAACGCTTGCAGCCACGGCACACCAGGTCACCGTAAACGGTGGAGCAGAGGCCGACGCAGGGGGTCTTGATGGTCTGATTGGGCATAGGTAGGCAAAACACGGGAAAGCAGAACAGGTCCGCATGTTAGCCCTTTGTCCAACATTGATCACCCCTCAATCTTGAGGGCCTCAGGGTCTATTGGACTTTGATGACGGCCGCGACGGATGCCCGCGCCTTGCCTCGCGCACGTTGACCCGGCAACGCGGCACGCCACCAAAGTCCAATAGCCCCTGACTTACCTTTAATTTTTTTTTGCCGTAGAATCAGCCAGCCTTTTAAGGCGCCAATGTCCGTTAGAAGCTGTTTTCAAAGCGTCACGAGCACAGTCGTTCCTACAGAGCGGTGTTGGCGAAGGGTTTTTCCAGCGGGGAAAAGCTCTACGCCAACCCTCATCAGCTCCCCGTTCTGCAGGCGTAAAACTTTGAAAGCAGCTTCTGTAAGGAATTGCCGGTAATTCTGGCTAAGTGGCCCACAACGCCACGCAGCGCATGAGTACGGCCATTTCGGGATGAGCGTCCCGGACACCCATTTGGGACCACTGATGAGGGTAATAACTGTGCTTGAAGCCTACCGCAAACATATCGAAGAGCGTGCAGCACTGGGTATCGTTCCCCAGCCGCTTAACGCCGAACAAACTGCAGGCCTGGTCGAGCTGCTGAAGAATCCCCCGGCTGGCGAAGAAGCTTTCCTCGTTGACCTGATCACCAATCGCATTCCACCTGGCGTGGACGAAGCAGCCTATGTAAAGGCTGGCTTCCTGTCTGCCCTGGCCAAAGGCGAAGCAACCTCCCCTCTGATCGACAAGAAACGCGCTGTTGAATTGCTCGGCACCATGCAGGGCGGCTACAACATCGTGACCCTGGTTGACCTGCTCGACAGCGCCGAACTGGCCCCAGTCGCTGCCGCTCAACTCAAGCACACCCTGCTGATGTTCGATGCGTTCCACGACGTCGCTGAAAAAGCCAAGAACGGTAACGTTCACGCCAAAGGCGTGCTGCAATCCTGGGCTGACGGCGAGTGGTTCCAGAACCGTCCGACCCTGGCCGACAAGATCAGCCTGCGCGTGTTCAAGGTCACCGGCGAAACCAACACCGACGACCTGTCCCCTGCCCCGGATGCCTGGTCCCGCCCGGACATCCCGCTGCACGCCCTGGCCATGCTGAAAATGGCCCGTGAAGGCATCGTGCCTGACGTCCAAGGCGTGACCGGCCCGATGAAGCAGATCGAAGAAATGCGCGGTCAAGGCTTCCCTATCGCCTACGTCGGTGACGTGGTCGGTACTGGTTCGTCGCGTAAATCGGCTACCAACTCGGTACTGTGGTTCTTCGGTGACGACGTTCCGCACGTGCCGAACAAACGTGCTGGCGGTTTCTGCTTCGGCAGCAAGATCGCTCCAATCTTCTACAACACCATGGAAGATGCTGGCGCACTGCCAATCGAGTTCGACGTTTCCAACATGCACATGGGCGACGTGATCGACCTGTACCCGCATGCTGGCAAAGTCTGCAAACACGGCACCGACGAAGTCCTGACCACCTTCGAAATGAAGACCCCGGTTCTGTTGGACGAAGTTCGTGCTGGCGGCCGTATTCCGCTGATCATCGGTCGCGGTCTGACCGACAAGGCGCGCGCCGAGCTGGGCCTGGGCCCTACCGATCTGTTCAAACTGCCTGAAGCACCTGTCGACACCGGCAAGGGTTTCACCCTGGCACAGAAAATGGTCGGCAAGGCTTGCGGTCTGCCAGAAGGCAAAGGCGTTCGTCCTGGCACCTACTGCGAACCGAAAATGACCACCGTCGGTTCTCAGGACACCACCGGTCCTATGACCCGTGACGAACTGAAAGACCTGGCGTGCCTGGGCTTCTCGACCGATCTGGTAATGCAGTCCTTCTGCCATACCGCGGCTTACCCTAAGCCGATCGACGTGACCACCCACCACACCCTGCCAGACTTCATCATGACCCGCGGCGGCGTTTCCCTGCGTCCGGGCGACGGCATCATCCACAGCTGGCTGAACCGCATGCTGCTGCCGGACACCGTCGGTACCGGTGGTGACTCCCACACCCGTTTCCCGATGGGCATTTCGTTCCCGGCCGGTTCCGGCCTGGTTGCGTTTGCCGCGGCCACCGGCGTTATGCCGCTGGACATGCCGGAATCGATCCTGGTGCGCTTCAAAGGCAAAATGCAACCGGGCGTTACCCTGCGCGACCTGGTTCACGCCATTCCTTACTTCGCGATTCAGGCTGGCCTGCTGACCGTCGAGAAGAAAGGCAAGAAGAACGCTTTCTCCGGCCGCATCCTGGAAATCGAAGGCCTGGACAACCTGAGCATCGAGCAAGCTTTCGAGCTGTCCGACGCCTCGGCTGAACGTTCGGCTGCCGGTTGCACCATCAAGCTGTCGAAAGACTCCATCACCGAGTACCTGAACTCCAACATCACCCTGCTGCGCTGGATGATCGGCGAAGGCTACGGCGATGCGCGTACTCTGGAACGTCGCGCTCAAGCGATGGAAGCCTGGGTTGCCAACCCTGAGCTGATGGTTGCCGATGCTGACGCCGAATACGCTGAAATCATCGAAATCGACCTGGCCGACATCAAAGAGCCTGTGCTCTGCGCGCCAAACGATCCGGACGACGCCCGTCTGCTGTCCAGCGTTGCTGGCGAGAAGATCGACGAAGTGTTCATCGGTTCGTGCATGACCAACATCGGTCACTTCCGCGCTGCCGGCAAGTTGCTGGATCAGGTCAAGGGTCAGTTGCCAACTCGTCTGTGGCTGTCGCCGCCGACCAAAATGGACGCTCACCAGCTGACCGAAGAAGGCTACTACGGCATCTACGGCAAGGCCGGCGCACGCATGGAAATGCCGGGTTGCTCGCTGTGCATGGGTAACCAGGCACGTGTAGAGCCGAACTCGACTGTTGTGTCGACCTCGACCCGTAACTTCCCGAACCGTCTGGGTGACGGCGCGAACGTCTACCTGGCTTCGGCTGAGCTGGCGTCTGTTGCTTCCATCCTGGGTCGCCTGCCGACCGTCGAGGAGTACATGGAATACGCTGGCAAGATCGACAGCATGGCGGCTGATGTTTACCGCTACCTGTCCTTCGACCAGATCGCCGAGTTCCGTGAAGCTGCTGCGAACGCCAACATTCCGGTCGTTCAAGCCTAACGCTGCAACGCAATAGAAAACGCCGCCCATCGCGAGATGAGCGGCGTTTTTTTATCCCCGCCCCCACCCGCGCAGGAGCAAAGCTTGCTCGCAAAGGCGGTGTATCAACCAACACCAACGTTGAATGCTCGCGATGGCGGTGTATCAGCCAACACCTGCGTTGAATGCTAGACCGCTTTAGCGAGCAAGCTCGGCTCCTACAGTTTTCGCGGGACGCCTGCGAAGCCGGCAGCACCACAACTTCGTAGGAGCAAAGCTTGCTCGCGAAGACGGTGTATCAGCCAGCACCGGCGTTGAATGCTCGACCGCTTTCGCGAGCAAGCTCGGCTCCTATAGTTTTCGCGGGACGCCTGCGAAGGCCGGCAGCACCACAACTTCGTAGGAGCAAAGCTTGCTCGCGAAGGCGGTGTATCAGCCAACACCTGCATTGAATGCTAGACCGCTTTCGCGAGCAAGCTCGGCTCCTACAGTTTTCGCGGGACGCCTGCGAGGCCGGCAGCACCACAACTTCGTAGGAGCAAAGCTTGCTCGCGATGGCGGTGTATCAGCCAACACCTGCGTGAATGCTCGACCGCTTTCGCGAGCAAGCTTTGCTCCTACGAGATTGGCGGTGCTTAGAAGAGTTCGTTGAAGGGTATGAAGCGCAGCGGGTCGCCGACCTGGTGCGTGCTGTTCTCGGTGATTTCCACCAGGCCATCGGCCCAGGTCGCGCCGAGCAGTACGCCGGAACTCTGATTCGGGTAGAGCACCGCAACCCCCGCTTCCAGACGCGCCCGCAGGTATTCACGGCGGCTGGCCGATTTCGTCCAGGCAAACCCGGCCTTCACCGTGAAGCTCAGCGGCATCACGTCTTCGACACCTTGAATCCTCAACAGATACGGTCTGGCAAGCAAGCCAAAGGTCACGAGCGCGGCAGTCGGATTACCCGGCAGACCGATCACCGGCACTGCGCCGATATGGCCAACCGTCAGCGGCTTGCCGGGCTTGATCGCCAATTTCCACAACAGCGCTTTACCGTTGTCACGCAGTACCTGACCGAGGCAATCAGCATCGCCTGCGGACACCCCGCCCGTGGTCAGAATCAGGTCAGCGCTGACTTGCAACTGCTCAAGCTTGAGCCGGGTTTGCGCCGGGCGATCCGGCAAGATACCAGCGTCGATCACCTCGCAACCCAGTTCACGCAACCAGTGCGCGAGCAACACACGGTTACTGTTATAGATGCTGCCAGGACGCAGCGGCAGGCCCGGTTCGACCAGTTCGTCACCGGTCGACAACAACGCCACCCGAGGCCGACGCACAACGTGCAGTTGCGCCAACCCCTGCCCTGCCGCCACTGCCAGCTCGAACGGTCCGAGACGCTTGCCGACGCGCAGCAAAATGTCACCGGCACGGTTCTCCTGACCTTGCGCGCGGATGTTCTGGCCAATTTTCAGCGGCTGCAAAAACCGCACGCGACCGTCTTCCAGTACCTCGACGTTTTCCTGCATTTCCACGCAATTGGCACCGGGCGGCACAGGTGCTCCCGTAAAGATCCGTGCACAACTGCCCGGCAACAAGGCATCCGGCGCGAGCCCCGCGTAGACGCGTTGCGACACCGCCAAAGGCTGGCGATGCAGATCCGCAAGGTTCAGGGCGTATCCGTCCATGGCGCTGTTCGGCCACGGCGGCAGATCGAGTGTCGCTACCAGATCACTCGCCAGCACCCGCCCGCACGCGTCATCCAGCGCGAGGATTTCACTGTCCGCCAGACACTGCTCATTGGCCATGGCCAGTAATTGCTCCAGCGCATCCTCAACCGGCATCAACGCTGCCCAGCTCATCCGCGGGTGCCGCAGGCGTGTACCGATTTAAGGTGTGGGACGAAGTTGCACGGGCGGTGACGGTTGTCGAGTTGCTCGGCCAGAATACCTTCCCACGCCGTGCGGCAGGCGCCGGTCGAGCCCGGCAGGCAGCACACCAGCGTGCCGTTGGACAACCCGGCCAATGCACGGCTCTGTACGGTGGAAGTACCGATGTCGAGGATCGAGATCGCGCGGAATAACTCACCGAAACCATCAACCTGTTTGTCGAGCAGGCAGACCACCGCTTCGGGGGTGCTGTCGCGCCCGGTGAAGCCGGTGCCGCCGGTAATCAGCACGACCTGAACGCTTTCATCGGCAATCCAGTTCGCCACCTGAGCACGGATCTTGTACAGATCGTCCTTGAGCAAATTGCGCGCGCTCAGCGTGTGACCCGCCTCCAGCAGACGACTGACCAATAATTGGCCGGAGGTATCGCTGGCGTAATCGCGCGTATCACTGACCGTCAGCACAGCAATGTTCAGGGGGACAAACAGCGCATCCGATTTGACGCTCAAGGGGATTCTCCGGCAACAATCGATTCAATTGCCAACAAGCCTAAGTGCCTCTTCTTATGAGTGTCTAATCACTCTCGCCAACCACACTATCGAGCGCCTCTATCAGACGGGTTTGCCACACTGAAAGCCATCAAGGCAGGGACTGATAGACAGCCTTTAAACACATCCGATTGGACGCACAATCGCTGAAATGAGATCGTCGCACCCTGCGCTTTTTGTGCGCTGTGCGCCTCTGCGTCAATTCAATCAACCCCCCTTCGAGCAGGTGCCGTCTTGGACATCAAACAACTCAAGTTCCTGATCGCGCTGGACGAAACCCGCCACTTCGGCCAGGCCGCCGCACGCTGCCACATCACGCAGCCGACCCTGTCGATGCGTTTGCGCAATCTGGAAGATGAGCTGGATCTGGTGCTGGTCAACCGCGGTCAGCGCTTTGAAGGCTTCACGCAAGCAGGCGAACGCGTATTGGCCTGGGCCCGCACCTTGCTGGCAGCGCACGATGGCCTGTTCGCCGAAGCAGCGGCGTGTCGCGGGCAATTGGTCGGTAGCTTGCGTCTGGGGTTGGTGCCACTGAGCAGCTTCAACCCGGTCAATTACATTCAGGGTTTGTCGCGGTCGTATCCGGAGCTGAAATTCAGCCTGTCGTCACTCAGTTCCGATGAAATCATCGCCAGTCTCGGCAACAACCAACTGGACTTGGGCGTGTGCTATCTCGATCACGTCAACCCGAACTATTTCGAGTTTTTCGAGATTGGCGAAACCCGCGTCGGTTTGCTCTATGACAACCGTCACTTCCATTTCGAAGGCACGCAAATGAGCTGGGAAGACGCCGCCGAACTGCCGCTGGGCATGATCACCACCGGCATGCATTACCGCAAATCCATCGACTTGAGTTTTCGCAGCCGCGGGCTGAGTCCACAGCCGATCATGGAGAGCGATTCGACCTATCAGCTGTTGCAGGCGATTCACCAGGGCTTCTGCTGCTCGATCATGCCGCTGGACAGCGGCCTGGAGGAGCCGATCGAACATCTGTCATTCATGAATTTGCCGGACGCCAGCGTGCTTGCGCCATTGGGTCTGGTGATGCGCAAGACGGAACCGCGCTCGGCGATTGCCGAAAAGTGCTTCGCCGAAGCACGCAAGCTCTTCGGGATCGAAGCACCTGCTGTTTGAGTGATTTCTCCTGGCATTGATGCTGGATGCCAGGCTGTCTTCGCATGCAGGCTCGCCCACCGCAACCTGAGTGTTGAAGATATTTCACATTGATCGTTTACACGCCCGCGGATTCCCCCTTACTATCCGGGGCACACCGGTCGGCGAGCCTGCCCCGCCACCGACGTTTTCCGCCAACGGAAACACGCGTTATGAGCACGTCACCACAACAATTAAAATCGTTGAACGTCTCCGCTGTGTGCGCCCTCTGCTACGGGGGCCGCGCATGAATCGTATCGTCAATCTCCCCATGGCCCTGCGCCGTTCCAAGCTGCGTCACTCCGCACGCCCGCCGGATATCGCCTGCTGATTTCTTTCAGTCAGCAAACAAGCAATGTGGCGAGGGAGCTTGCTCCCGCCGGGGCACCAAGCGGCCCTGAGAGATCGGACTGCTGTGCAGTCGCGCGCGAGCGAACTCCCTCGCCACAGGTTCGTTGTCACTTCTGACTGATCACTTTTGATATCCCTGCCAGGACACCCTAAACGTGTCCGGCCCGAATCTGCGCGCCTGTGCGGCGCCCCCATGAGTGTTTGCCATGAAATTCGCAGCCATTGAAGACGCACGCCTGTTCCTCGAACAGCACCCGGATATCGAGATGTTCGAGCTGTTCATCCTCGACAACAACGGCGTGCCACGCGGCAAGTTGCTGCATCGTGATGAACTGTTGGCGGTGTACGAAAGCGGCCGGCCACTGCCCAGCACCATTCTGGGCCTGACCATCAATGGCGATGACGTGGAAAACTCCGGGCTGGTGTGGGACGTCGGTGATATCGACTGCCGCGCCTATCCGGTCAGCGGCAGTTTGCAGCGCATGCCGTGGCGGCTGATTCCAACCGCGGCGGTGCAAGTCAGCATGCATCCCAAGGAAGGGCTACCGGCGACCATTGCCGACCCACGGCACTTGCTGGCAAAGGTTATCGAGGGCTTGCAGGCCGACGGCTATTACCCGGTGATGGCGGCGGAGCTGGAGTTTTATCTGCTGGATCAACAGCGCGACAGCAATGGTCGGCCGCAACCGGCGCGGGACGTTGATGGTGGGCGACCACGGGCCACCCAGGTTTATGGTTTACGCGAACTGGAGCAGATCGAACCGTTCTTGGCCGACCTCTACAGCGCCTGCAAACTCCAGGGCATTCCGGCGCGCACGGCGATTTCCGAATATGCGCCGGGCCAGGTCGAAATCACCCTCGAACATCGCACCGACGCCTTGCAGGCGATGGACGAAGCGGTGCGTTACAAACGGCTGGTCAAAGGTGTGGCCCACAAGCACGGGATGGCCGCTTGCTTCATGGCCAAACCCTTCGATGACCTGGCCGGCACCGGGATGCACATGCACGTCAGCCTGGCCGACAGGGACGGCAACAACCTGTTCGCCAGCGCAGCGCCCGACGGCACGCCGCTGCTCAGGCATGCAGTGGGCGGGATGCTCAGTACGTTGCTCGATTCGCTGCTGTTGTTCTGCCCGAACGCCAACTCCTATCGCCGTTTCCAGACCAACAGCTATGCGCCACTGGCCGCCACCTGGGGGGTGGACAACCGCACCGTGAGCCTGCGGGTGCCGGGCGGGCCGGCGTTCTCCCGGCATATCGAACACCGCATCTGCGGCGCCGACGCCAACCCGTACCTGGCGGCGGCCGCGATCCTGGCCGGTATTCACCGTGGCATTCGCGAGCAACTCGACCCCGGTGCTCCGGTGGAAGGCAACGGTTATGCCCAGGCCACCGAACTGCTACCCACCGACTGGTTGACGTCGTTGCAAGCGCTGGAAAATTCCGCGTGGGCACGTGATGCGTTGGGCCAGGAATTTCTCGGGGTATATCTGGCGGTGAAACGCGCCGAGTACCGGCAGTTCATGGCCGAGGTGGGTGAGCAGGATTGGCGTTGGTACCTGACCGAAGCCTGAAGCACAACCACCGCTTTTGTAGGAGTGAGCCTGCTCGCGATGAGGCCATGTCAGTCAACATTTTGGTTGATTGACACACCGCTATCGCGAGCAGGCTCACTCCTACAAAGGACCGCGTACCGATTCGAAATTTGTGTGGACACTGACATGACCGAACGCTGCAATTCCTACTACACCGCCACCCTCAACCAGGACACCGACTACCCGACCCTGCAAGGTCGGCACTCGGTTGACGTGGTCGTCATCGGCGGCGGTTTCACCGGCGTCGCCACTGCCGTCGAACTCGCCGAAAAAGGCCTGAAAGTCGCCATCGTCGAGAGCAACAAAATCGGCTGGGGTGCCACCGGGCGCAACGGCGGCCAAGTCACTGGCAGCCTTTCCGGCGACGGTGCGATGCGCAAACAAATGCGCGGCAAACTCGGCGATGACGTCGACGATTTCATCTGGCACCTGCGCTGGCGCGGGCACGAAATCATCAAGCAACGCGTGGCGAAATACGCCATTCAGTGCGACCTCAAACACGGTCATTTGCACGCGGCCTACAAGCCGAGCCACATGCCCGATTTGCGCAACGATTACGAAGAAGCCGTGCGCCGTGGACTGGGTGATGAAGTCAGCATGCTCGACCGCAGCCAGGTCCGTGACCTGCTGCAAAGCGAGCTCTACCACGGCGCGATCAAGAACACCCGCAACATGCACCTGCACCCGCTCAACCTGTGCATCGGCGAGGCGCGGGCGGCGGAAAGCCTGGGGGCACTGATCTTCGAAAACAGCGAAGTTCTGGAGATCATTCACGGCGATACGCCAGGCGTAAGGACTGCTCACGGTCAGATCGACGCCAAGCAAGTGATGCTCGCCGGCGATGTCTACCACAAGCTCGAACCGGGCCAGCTCAAGGGCAAGATTTTTCCGGCCATGGGCGGCATCGTCACCACCGCGCCGCTCGGTGATCTGGCGCGGCAGATCAACCCCGAAGATCTGGCGGTGTACGACTGCCGTTTCGTCCTCGATTACTACCGCCTCACCGCCGACGGCCGCCTGCTGTTCGGCGGCGGCGCCAATTACAGCGGCAAGGACTCACGCGATATCGCCGGCGAACTGCGCCCGTGCATCGAACAGACCTTCCCGGCGCTCAAAGGTGTGCAGATCGACTACCAGTGGAGCTGCGCGATGGGCATCGTCATCAACCGCATTCCGCAACTGGGCAAGCTCTCGGACAACGTCTGGTATTGCCAGGGCTACTCCGGCCACGGCATCGCCACCACGCACATCATGGGCGAAATCATGAGCCGGGCAATCACCGGGCAACTGGAGCAGTTCGATACGTTTGCCGCGTGTCAGCACATTCGTGTGCCGATGGGCGATTTGCTGGGCAATCCGATGCTGGCGGCGGGGATGTGGTATTACCAGATGCTTGAAAAACTGCGTTGATCGCACTGGCCCTTTCGCGAGCAAGCCCGCTCCCACATGGGAAACGCATTCCAATGTGGGAGCGAGCTTGCTCGCGAAGAGGCCGGCAGCATCAGCAAAAATCTCAGTCCGGCAACTGCTCCACCTCGATCCCCAATCGCCGGTAATCCTCAACACTGCCCGACGCCAGATGCCGTTCAGTGATCAACATGTGCAACCGCTCACACCCCGCCACCACAAACGGCTCTACCGCCCCGAGCTTGTCCGCCGTGGTCACCGCAATCACCCGCGTCGCGCCGTCGAGCATCGCCTGTTTCACCGGCACTTCATCGAAATGCAACGAGGTGATCCCCACCTCCGGATGAATCGCGCACACGCCGGTAATCGCCAGATCAGCCTTGATCCCTGCGAGCAAGCGCAAGGCCTCATGACCACCCGCCGACATTGTCCGTGGATTCAATGTCCCGCCCGCCAGAATCACCTTCACGCCCTCGAATTCCGACAACGCAATCGCGATCATCGGTGAAGCCGTGACCGCAGTGATGGTGATGCCTGCTGGCAGCGACCGGGCGATCTGCAGCGTCGTGGAGCCGGAATCGAACATCACAATCTGGCCATCCTGCACGCGCCGGGCAGCAAATTGCGCGAGGTTCGTTTTCACCTCATCGGTTTCGCCGACCCGGGTGATGAAGTCCTTGCCGGTGTCCTTGGGTCGCGGCAGCGCCCCGCCATGCACCCGCTGCACCAGGCCGGCGTTGTCCAGTTCTGCCAGATCGCGGCGGATGGTGTCTTCGGACACAGCGAAATGCTGACTGAGCTCGGACGCCATGACCTTGCCGTCACGCTCCAGGATCAACAGGATTTTCTGCCGGCGTAGGGATGGGAGTTCGGAAGCGGAATGATCGTGCATGATTCTGCCTGTTTATGCTTGTAGTTGCAGGTTCGCCGAGACTAGCGAAACCCTCAAGCGAACACAAACCGGCGGCTATCAATTGTTTCGATCATTGGAATCAACAAGGCGAATTTTTCTTTGCTTCGCGCCTGTTCAGAATGGCCCCACTTCTAAAAGGCTCAGGATGAACACCTCATGAATCTCAATTTCGCGTTTGCGTGCATGATCGTCGTGTCGTTCGCCGTTGCGCTCGGCCACGCCTGACACGCTTCAGACCGACGCCGGCAGATGCTGGCGGAGCCACTTATGGGCCGGATCGCGGTGCGAGCGTTCGCCCCATAGCTTGGTACTTTCAGCGGTGCGTCGACCACTTGCAGCGCGAGATGATCAAAAGATCGCAGCCTTCGGCAGTTCCTACAGGGGGTTCAGCCGCGCAGTCTTGCGATCGCCCGCCGATACTTCTCGATCCGTTCCAGATCTTCCCAGGACGGTTGCGCAATCCGGGACAGGTCGCTGTTCTCTTCCAGATCCGCGAGTTTGACCACCCGGCCAATCGGGTTCAACGCCGCACGCTCGACGAATGCCTCATAGGATTCCCCCGGCACCTTGGTGACCGAGGCAATGGCCGTCAGCACCGTTTCGCTGAAGCCTTCTTGCCGCAAGTCTTCGAGGCTGATGCCGGTGTCTTCAACCACGTCATGCAGCACCGCGACGATCCGCTCTTCCAGGGTGTTGACCCGCAGCATGACTTTCAGCGGATGCAGGATGTAAGGCGCCCCGCCCTTGTCGACCTGTCCCGCATGGGCGGCAGCAGCGATGGCAATGGCTCGTTCCAGGGTCTGAGTCATCTTGGTGCTCCTCGGGTTAAACGTCGTAGCGGCCGCCGACGTGAATATTGCGCTTGAGCCAGCCACCAATCGCCTTCAAGCGCCCGCCGGACGTACCCGGCTCGGCGTGCCGCTTGAGAATCATCGACACCAGCGTCGCCTGATCGATATCAGGATTGGCATCAAGCAACTCGACGACCCAGGCACAATCAGCTTTTTTCAGGTGCTCCCGACATTGGCCGGGCCAGGCGTCCAGCTCATCCAGCGCCAGCCAGCGCGCCCCGCCCTGCTCGGCATGCCCACCGCCAATCGACTGCTCGAAACAGAACGGCGTCGCGGGTTGCGACAGGTCGATGCTGAACAGATAGACATCGTGGCTTTTGTGCTGCGGCGTGGGGGCGTTGTTGCGGCTGCCGATTTCGATCATGGCAATGTTCCAATCCTTGGTGCGCTGGAGAGTCGCGATAGTTGGCAGTCTACCGGAGCGGTGTAACTGAACAACCCGATTGAGCCTTAGTCCTCTGTGCAATGTGCGCTGGTTGGTAAAACGCTGAGTTTTCAGACGGACATACTGAGTATCGTTGAAAGCCAGGCAAGGTAATCGATCAACTCGACCCGATACATTCCCGATGCGATGGGATACGCCAGGCGCAAGTCCTCAGGGCTGTTGACCCAAGAGACTTGATCAATGTTTTCTTGAGGATTTCAGGCGCAAAAAACCGATGCCAGATCTGACATCGGTTTTTTTGGGGTTCCTCTCCGTAAAAAAGGTATCGCTGTGTTACCGCTTCATGGCCTCACACTGATTACGTAGATCCCCATCTCTGATGCTGGCGCAGGTACTGCCCTTTTTGGCTTCACAGAACGCGCGCTGATCGCTATCCCGAATAGAGGCGCACGTACTGCCCTTCTCTGCTTCGCAGGACGCACGCAAATCCGAATCCCTGATGCTGGCGCAAGTGCTGCCCTTCTTGGCCTCACAGTAGGCACGCTGATCATTGTCACGAATGCTGGCGCACGTACTGCCCTTCTCCGCTTCGCATGACGCACGCAAGTCATTGTCCCGGATAGAGGCGCAGGTATTGCCTTCCTGCGTGGCCTGGCAATAATTGCGCTGATCGTTGTCACTGATGCTGGAACAACTGGCAAACGTGTAACCACTGAACATCAATAACATCGCAAAAATCAGTTTCATCTCACACTTCCATGGGTTTGCCGGGAAACAGCCTGGCACTGCTAGATCCGTTCAAAACGAGCGTCGCGACACGCCATCAAATTGACATCGTTTTAAAGGAAAGTTCCCAACGGGATGCAAAGCCATGATTTGAGATTCGACCGAATTTGAAGTCTGAAAAACGCGTAGGAAAACACCCCTTGTGGCGAGGGGATTCATCCCCGCTGGGCTGCGAAGCGGCCCCATCCCGGCGAGTTCATTTCTCCAGATACGCCGCACGCCACGGATTGCGACGACTGCGTCGCCGAGCGGGGATAAATCCCCTCGCCACAAGGATGGGTTTGCGTCCTACAGGTCGATTGTGGATGCCGACATTGCGGCCTAGAGTGACTGTCGCTGACCGCAGTCAGCGAGGGTTTCGCAGCCCTGTAGAAGTGATACACACCGTCAAATAGCAACTGTGGCAAAATTCGCCACCGTTACGTTTTATGGCGGCTGTGTGTGGGAGACCTTCGGGTCTGCCGGTTTTAGTCTCTTCTCCGGTCTGCGAACCCGCACATAGCTGCCACCCATTTGTTTCGCAGCAGAAAGGTGGCAATTCGTATCTTTTGAAGAGCTGATCCTATGACAACGAACAATCCGCCTCGCCGCTTCACCCCCATGTCCCAATTCGCCACCGACTACCCCGTCCTCCTCATCGACACCGAAGCCCCAATACGCGAACTCCACAACTGCGTCAGCGAACGCCTCAACGCCGTCCTCAAATACCTCAACCTCATGGCCTGCACCAGCCTGCCGGACTACGCCGAAAACGACATCAACACCGTCACCAACATCGCCCGGATCATGGTCCAGGATGTGCGTGATGTATTTCGGGTGATTGAACAGCGTGGGTTTGAGACTGCAACGTAGAAGAAACAAATTCGTAAAATGGCTGTCATTTCACCCTATATTTTTTAGATAGCCCCATCTATCTGCGATTGGGAATGGAAATAGCGATAGCGATTTGATAGCGTTATGATAAGCCATACAACCTTAAGGAGAGATGAGATGAAAGCAGGGAATATCAACGGATACGATATAAAACACGAAGTATGGTGCGACAGGTGTGCAGCACGTGGAGCTGCAAGGGGGATTTTATTGTTACGGAACACGCTCCTCCACAGCATTGCCAAAACCAAAACTGCAGCGATCCTGGTGCAGAGTTACAGCAAAGCAAAAAGAAATAATTAAAACTTAAAAACGGCTAGGCCTATTTAATGAAACAGGCCTAGCCGCCTCTCTACTTTCACTGACAAGAAGCCAAGTCTCCATAACGGGAAAGTTCGTACTTGGAGAAAGTATTTTCAAAAATTGGCTGGAGTGTTCGCACTAATAATCTCCGCCTCATCCGCCCCAATATTCCGAAACCGATGCGGCAGCGTCGTCGGGAAGTAATACCCATCCCCGGCATTCAGCACACTAATCTGCCCATCAACCGTCAACTCCACCGTGCCCCGAGTCACGAGCCCGCACTCTTCCCCTTCCGAGTGAACAATTGGCTCTTCACCAGAACTAGCCCCTGGCGCGTACTGCTCGCGCAACAAGCGCATCTGCCGGCTCGGCACCGAAGCGCCAATCAGCAGCAACCGCAGCCCGTGACGCCCGAGGTCCGGCTGTTCGTTAGCCCGAAACACGTATTGATGCTCACGCGGTGGTTGGTCGAAGGTGAAGAAGTCCGCCAAAGACATCGGGATGCCTTCAAGCAGTTTTTTGAGGGAACTGACGGAGGGACTGACGCGATTCTGTTCGATCAGGGAGATGGTGGCATTGGTGACGCCGCTACGCCGGGCCAGCTCGCGCTGGGACATTTTGTAGCTTTCGCGTACTAATTTGAGTCGTGAGCCCGTGTCCATGACAGCCTTATGTGTGAAGTACTTAAGGGGTTATGGGGGTGGATGGCGGGCGACTTTTGGCCGCGAGGAACACCGCTTCCCTGTCCCGGAAAAGTGAAAGGCGGGTATTAAATCACGTTTGTTCGTGTTGCTCAGCAGGTTCGATGGGTGGTGGGTGAAAAAGGCTGGTGGGCCTGATGTTGATCGGTTTTGGTGCGTGAGTTTTGGGGTTGGTTTGCTTGGGATTGCGGTGTTTCAGGGGGTATTGAAGGTGGCTGATACGGCCTCTTCGCGAGCAAGCCCGCTCCCACAGTTTTGATCTCGGCTGGGCACAGATTTTGTGCTTGGCTTGGATCCCCTGTGGGATTGCGGCAGGCTTAGATGCCGAAGCGATCGCGCAGTGCGTAGTACGCGGCGCCCATGGCGGTGAGCGGGGCCTGGAAGGTGCGGCCGCCGAGCATCGGCATGTGAGGCAGCGAGGCGAAGGCGTCGAAGCGTTCGGCGTCGCCGCGGATCATTTCCGAGATTAGTTTGCCGGCCAGGTGCGAGCAGGTGACGCCGTGGCCGCTGTAGCCTTGCATGTAGTAGGCGTTTTTCTCGATGCGGCCGAATTGCGGCATACGCGACATGGTCAGCAGGAAGTTGCCGGTCCAGCGGTAGTCGATCTTCACGTCCTTGAGTTGCGGGAAGGTCTTGAGGATTTTCGGCTTGATCAGTTGCTCGATGTCATCCGGTTCGCGGGCGCCGTAGACCACGCCGCCGCCATACAGCAAGCGGTTGTCGGCGGTGAGGCGGTAGTAGTCGAGCAGGTAGTTGCAGTCTTCGACGCAGTAGTTGTTTTTGATCAGGCTGCGCGCAACCTTCTCGGACAACGGTTCGGTGACGACGATTTGCGAGCCGCACGGCATGCTTTTGCGGGTCACGCGGTTGTCGAGGTCTTGCGGCAAATAGGCGTTGCCGGCGATCAGCAGGTACTTGGCCCGGACTACGCCTTTGTCGGTGCGCACGGTGATTGGTTCGCCGTAGGTGATTTCCACCGCCGCCGACTGTTCGTAGATCTTGCCGCCCAGGCCAATGATCGCTGAGGCTTCGCCGAGCGCCAGGTTCAGCGGGTGGATGTGGCCGCCCTGCATGTCGAGCAGGCCGCCGACGTAGTTGTCGCAACCGACTTCACGCTGGATGTCCGCCGCGTCGAGCATTTTCAGGTTTTTGTTGCCGTAGCGTTCCCAGCTGCTTTTCTGCTCGGCCAGGCCTTTGAGTTGCTTTTTGTTCAGCGCAGCGAAGATGCCGCCGGGCTTGTAGTCGCACTGGATGTCGTAGTGCTGAATGCGCTGACGGATGATATCGGCGCCTTCGAAGATCATGCTGCCGAGGACTTCGGCAGTCTTGTCGCCGTAGCGTTCTTCGATCACGTCGACGTCGCGGCTGTAGGAGTTGACCAGTTGGCCGCCGTTGCGACCGCTGGCGCCGAAACCGACTTTGGCGGCTTCGAGCACGGTGACGCTGTAGCCGGCTTCGGCCAGGAACAGTGCCGAGGACAAACCGGTGTAGCCGGCACCGATGATGCAGACGTCGCACTCAACCAGTTCTTCAAGCACCGGGAAGTCGCTGAATTAGTTACGGGTCGCGGCGTAGTAGCTGTTTACGTGTTGCTGTTTCATTTTATTGTTCTCCGAAGGTCGCTCATCAAAAGCGACCACCGCTGTAGAAAATCAGAGCTTGATCCAGGTCGCTTTCAACTCGGTGTACTTGTCGAACGCGTGCAGCGATTTGTCGCGACCGTTGCCCGACTGTTTGAAGCCACCGAACGGCGCAGTCATGTCGCCGCCGTCGTACTGGTTGACCCAGACGCTGCCGGCGCGCAAGCCGCGAGCGAAGGTGTGGGCCTTGCTCAGGTTGCTGGTCCACACGCCCGCCGCCAGACCGAAGATGCTGTCGTTGGCAATCGCCAGCGCTTCTTCCTCGGTGTCGAAGGTGATCAGCGACAGCACCGGGCCGAAAATCTCTTCCCGGGCGATGGTCATGGCGTTGGTCACGCCGTCGAAAATTGCCGGTTCCACGTACAGGCCACCGGTGGCTTCGAGGGTACGGCTGCCGCCCGCGATCAGTTGCGCGCCCTGGTCTTTGCCGATCTGGATGTAGCGCAACACGTTGTCCAGTTGGCGCTGATCAACGACTGCGCCGACGGTGGTTTCCGGATCGAGGGCGTGCCCCGGTTTCCAGGCTTGCAGTGCTTCCACCAGCAGCGGAATGAACTGCTCGCGAATCGAGCGCTCCACCAGCAAACGAGAACCGGCGGTGCAGACTTCGCCCTGGTTGAAGGCTATCGCCCCGGCGGCTGCTTGTGCTGCCGCGCGCAAATCCGGCGCGTCGGCAAACACCACGTTTGGACTCTTCCCCCCAGCTTCGAGCCAAACGCGTTTCATGTTGCTCTGCCCGGCGTAAATCAGCAGTTGCTTGGCAATCGCGGTCGAGCCGGTGAAGGCCAGCACGTCGACGTCCATGTGCAACGCCAGCGCCTTGCCGACGGTGTGACCGTAGCCCGGCAAGACGTTGAACACGCCTTTCGGGATGCCCGCATCCAGCGCCAATTGCGCGATACGAATCGCGGTCAGTGGCGATTTTTCCGAAGGCTTGAGGATGAACGAGTTACCCGCCGCCAGGGCCGGGGCAAACTTCCAACTGGCCATGATCAACGGGAAGTTCCACGGCACGATGGCCGCGACAACGCCTGTTGGTTCGCGAGTGATCAGGCCGAGTTGGTCGTGCGGCGTGGCCGCGACTTCGTCGTAGATCTTGTCGATGGCTTCGGCGCTCCAGCGGATCGCGTTGGCGGTCGCTGGAATGTCGATGCTCATGGCGTCGCTGATCGGCTTGCCCATGTCGAGGGTTTCGAGCAGCGCCAGTTCTTCCTGGTTCGCCAGGATCAGGTCGGCGAAACGGATCAGGATGCGCTTGCGCTCTGCTGGCGCCAAACGCGCCCAGATGCCGGACTCGAAGGTCTGCCGTGCAACCGCTACGGCTGCGTTGGCGTCGGCTTCATCGGTGCTGGCAACGTTCGCCAGAAAGCGGCCGTCTACCGGGCTGATGCATTCGAAGGTGTCACCGCTCAGTGCTGCGCGGTACTGACCGTCGATGAAGGCGCGGCCTTCTATTGTTAAGGACTGAAAGCGTTGCTCCCAGTCGCTGCGAGTGTTTGTCATTGTTGTGACTCGACAAGGGGGAATTGGGGGTGTCGGATTGTTGCGTCTGGCTTGAGATGGCTGCCCTCACCCTAGCCCTCTCCCAGGGGTAGAGGGGACCGACCGGGGGATGCTTAAAATCTCCGCCGACCTGAAAGCTCCTTGCCGAATCCATAATCGACTGAATCGTTCAGGTCGCTGAATATCTCAAGACAACTCGGTCAGTCCCCTCTCCCTCCGGGCGGTCCGACGTTTCGGGAGGGTTAGGGTGAGGGGCTCTTCGGCTTTTGAGGGCCTTAACCCATCAGACGGTGTGCAAATACCAGTTGTACTCAAGGTCGGAGATGGAGTTCTCGAACTCGGCCAGCTCGCTTTCCTTGCACGCCACGAACACGTCGATGTACAGCGGGTCGATGTATTTGGCCATGACTTCGCTGTCGTCCAGCTCGCGCAATGCATCGCGCAGGTTGTTCGGCAGGCTCTGCTCGTTCTGCTCGTAGCTGTTGCCTTCGACCGGTGGGCCGGGCTCGATTTTGTTGGTCAGGCCGTGGTGAATACCGGCCAGGACCGAGGCCATCAACAGGTACGGGTTGGCATCGGCGCCGGCAACACGGTGCTCGATGCGCACCGAGTCCGCGGAACCTGTCGGCACACGTACCGCAACGGTACGGTTGTCGATGCCCCAGCTTGGCGAGTTCGGTACATAGAACTGCGCGCCGAAGCGGCGGTACGAGTTGACGTTCGGGCACAGGAACGCCATCTGCGCCGGTAGGGTCTCGAGCACACCGCCGATCGCGTGACGCAGTGCGGCGTTCTGCTCGGGATCCTCGCTGGCAAAGATGTTGTTGCCTTCTTTGTCGAGAATCGAAATGTGCACGTGCAGACCATTGCCCGCCTGGCCCGGATACGGCTTGGCCATGAAGGTGGTGTCCATCTCGTGGTCGTAGGCGATGTTCTTCACCAGACGCTTGAGCAACACCGCGTAGTCGCAGGCCTTGATCGGATCAGAGACGTGATGCAGGTTCACTTCGAACTGCGCCGGGGCGCTTTCCTTGACGATGGCGTCAGCAGGAATGCCCTGCTCTTTCGCGCCTTCGAGGATGTCTTGCAGGCAATCGACGTATTCGTCGAGGTCGTCGATCAGGTACACCTGAGTCGACATCGGACGCTTGCCGGAGACTGGCGAGCGTGGCGATTGCGGACGACCGTTCACGTTGTCCTGGTCGATCAGGTAGAACTCGAGTTCAAAGGCTGCGCAAATCGTCAGGCCCATGTCATCGAACTTGCTCACGACCTGACGCAGTACTTCGCGAGGGTCCGCGAAGAACGGCTGGCCTTCGAGTTCGTGCATGGTCATTAACAGTTGCGCGGTTGGGCGCTTCTGCCATGGCTCGATGCTGAGGGTGTTTGGGATGGGGAAGCAGATTCGGTCTGAGTCGCCGATGTCCAGACCCAGGCCGGTGCTTTCCACCGTAGAACCATTGATGTCCAGAGCAAACAGCGACGCCGGGAGGTTAATGCCTTTTTCGTAAACCTTATGAAGACTGGTGCGTTCGATGCGCTTGCCGCGCACCACACCGTTCATATCCGCAATCAGAAGGTCGACGTACAAAACCTCAGGATA
This sequence comes from Pseudomonas sp. TH15, assembly GCF_016651105.1. Classification (GTDB taxonomy): domain Bacteria; phylum Pseudomonadota; class Gammaproteobacteria; order Pseudomonadales; family Pseudomonadaceae; genus Aquipseudomonas. The sequence goes on along the minus strand of NZ_JAEKEL010000001.1, from coordinate 3,468,881 downwards.
TTTCTTAAGGAATGCGTTTGCTTCGTTGAGTTGAACGGCACGCAGAGGGACCGACATGATGCACCTATTAGCTGTTAATTATTATGTTCACTTCATGTTCACGAGCCCAGTCAATCCGAAAGACAAAGTGAAGTCAATAGCGAACACTTGGCCTTTCAACCTTTATTTTCGGGCCTTTTATGGGCACGCGAGTGCCAGGGAAGTCCTGCGCACCGTGTAAATCCTGAGGATCGGACGACCGGCGTTTAGAATTTTTTACATGAGAGTTGTTAATTAAAATCAACAAGGCTAAGCTCCGGAAAAGCTCGTTCAAGTGTGAAACTTCGAGGTGATAAAAATGGCATTCAAGCCATTGATCGGCGTTACAGCGTGCGTCAAACAGATTGGCCTGCACCCCTACCACATCAGCGGCGACAAGTACTTGCGTGCTGTCAGCGTCGCGGCTCTGGGGCTGCCCGTCGTCATTCCTTCCTTGGGCGAACTGACCGAAATCGAGGACCTGCTCGCGCAGCTCGACGGTCTGTTGCTGACCGGCTCACCCTCGAATGTGGAACCTTTCCACTATCAAGGCCCCGCCAGCGCACCCGGCACGGATCACGATCCGGCGCGGGACGCCACGACTCTTCCTTTATTGCGCGCAGCGATTGCCGCCGGCGTGCCGGTGCTGGGCATCTGCCGCGGCTTCCAGGAGATGAACGTGGCGTTCGGCGGCAGCCTGCATCAGAAGGTCCACGAATTGCCCGGCATGCTCGATCATCGCGAGGAGGACAGTCCGGAGTTGGCGGTGCAGTACGCGCCGGCTCATGCGGTGACTGTGCAACCGGGCGGCGTATTCGAAGCCATGGGTCTGCCGACGGTGTTCCAGGTGAACTCGATTCACAGCCAGGGCATCGACCGACTCGCTCCCGGCCTGCGCGCCGAAGCGATTGCGCCGGACGGTTTGATCGAGGCGATTTCGGTGGATCACAGCCCGACCTTCGCGGTCGGCGTGCAATGGCACCCGGAATGGCAGGTGCTGAGCAAGCCTCCTTACTTGAGTATTTTCCAGGCGTTTGGTGACGCGTGCCGCAAACGCGCGGCGCTGCGCAACTCGCGCTGACCCAACCCAGAAATACGTAACGATTTACTGCCCCCACGAATGCCGGGTGTGCCTTTGCGCATCCGTCATCCGTGAAAAACAACACACCGCGATAACAACAAGTACTACCAGGCAGCCAGGACGGCGGCGCCGAATAAGCCCTCGGCAGTGCAAGGTCAGTCAGGCATGCGCAATTCCCCTGTAGGAGTGAGCCTGCTCGCGATAGCAATAGACCAGTCAACAAAGATGTCGACTGAGACGGCCTCATCGCGAGCAGGCTCACTCCTACAGAGGGATGTGTAACGACTGACATTGCGTTTACAGGCTTGCAATCAACTATTAAGTCAGGCCGCGTTGGCCCGACGACTGAAACCTGTTGGGAGTTTCACATGGCAAATGCCTCCAGCACTTACAGGAAGGCTCTTGAAGGTCACCAGGCACCGAAAAAGGTCTTGGTGAAAATCGATCGCGTGACCAAGAAGTTCGACGAAACCACCGCCGTGGACGATGTGTCCCTGGAAATCTATCAGGGCGAAATCTTCGCCCTGCTCGGTGGTTCCGGCTCTGGTAAATCGACCCTGCTGCGCATGCTCGCCGGTTTCGAGCGCCCGACCGAAGGGCGGATCATGCTCGACGGCGTGGACATCACCGACATGCCGCCCTACGAGCGGCCGATCAACATGATGTTCCAGTCCTACGCGCTGTTCCCGCACATGACCGTGGCGCAGAACATCGCCTTTGGCCTGAAGCAGGATCGTTTGTCCGCCAGCGAAATCGACGCCCGCGTTGAAGAGATGCTGCGTCTGGTGCACATGACCCAATACGCCAAACGCAAACCCCATCAGTTGTCCGGCGGTCAGCGTCAGCGCGTCGCCCTCGCCCGCTCCCTGGCCAAACGTCCGAAGCTGCTGTTGCTCGACGAACCAATGGGCGCGCTGGATAAAAAACTGCGTTCGCAGATGCAACTGGAACTGGTGCAAATCATCGAACGGGTCGGCGTGACCTGCGTGATGGTGACCCACGACCAGGAAGAAGCCATGACCATGGCTGAACGCATCGCGATCATGCACCTGGGCTGGATCGCCCAGATCGGCAGCCCGGTCGACATCTATGAAGCGCCGGTCAGCCGCATGGTCTGCGAATTCATCGGCAACGTGAACGCCTTCGACGGCACCGTTGTGGAAGACCTCGAAGGTCACGCGATCATCCACAGCCCGGACCTGGAACAGAAGATTTACGTCGGTCACGGCGTCAGCACTTCGGTGCAGGACAAGTCAGTCACCTACGCCATCCGCCCGGAAAAAATGCTGGTCAGCACCCTCAAGCCCGAGCAGCGCTACAACTGGTCCAAGGGCAAAGTGCATGACATCGCCTACCTCGGCGGCCACTCGGTGTTCTACGTCGAATTACCTGGCGGCAAGATCGTCCAGTCGTTCATGGCCAACGCCGAACGCCGGGGCGCACGTCCGACCTGGGACGACCAGGTTTACGTGTGGTGGGAAGACGACAGCGGCGTGGTACTGCGTTCATGAAAACCTTCAATCAGCAGTTCCTGAGATTGGTCCCCAGCGGGCGCAAAATGGTGATCGGCATTCCGTTCATCTGGCTGTTCCTGTTTTTCATGCTGCCGTTCTTCCTGGTCATGAAGATCAGCTTCTCGGAAGCGGCGCTGGCGATTCCGCCGTACACCGAGATCTACAATTTCGTCGACCAGAAGCTGCAAGTGCTGCTGAACCTCGGCAACTACGCGCTGCTGACTCAGGATGAGTTGTACATCTCGGCGTACCTCGGTTCGTTGAAGGTCGCGTTTTTCAGTACGGTGATGTGCCTGGTGATCGGTTTCCCGATGGCCTACGCGATTACCAAGGCGAGCAAGGAAGCGCAAAACGTCCTGATGTTGCTGATCATGATGCCGACCTGGACCGCGATCCTGATCCGCGTTTATGCGTGGATGGGCATCCTCAGCAACAACGGTTTGCTCAACGCATTCCTGATGTGGACCGGGTTGATTTCGTCACCCATCGAGATCCTCAACACCAACACCGCCGTGTACATCGGGGTGGTTTACGCCTACCTGCCGTTCATGGTCTTGCCGCTGTACGCCAACCTGGTGAAGCACGATCAAAGCCTGTTGGAAGCCGCGTCGGACCTCGGTTCGAGCAACTTCAACAACTTCTGGAAAATCACCGTGCCGCTGGCCAAGAACGGGATTATCGCCGGCTGCATGCTGGTGTTCATTCCAGTGGTCGGTGAGTTCGTGATTCCGGAACTGCTGGGCGGCCCGGAGACCCTGATGATCGGTCGCGTGCTGTGGCAAGAGTTCTTCAACAACCGCGACTGGCCGGTGGCGTCTGCCCTGGCGGTGGTGATGCTGTTGATCCTGATTGTGCCGATTCTGCTGTTTAACCGCAGCCAGGCCAAAGAGATGGAGGCACGGGGATGAAACGCTTCGGATTTTCAAAGTTCATGCTGATTTTCGGCTTGTCGTTTATCTACCTGCCGATGCTGATTCTGGTGATCTACTCGTTCAACGCCTCGAAACTGGTGACAGTGTGGGGCGGCTGGTCGGTGAAGTGGTACGTCGGCTTGCTCGACAACACCCAACTGATGGGCTCGGTAATGCGCTCGCTGGAAATCGCCTGCTACACCGCGATTGCGGCGGTGGCACTGGGTACGCTGGCGGCATTCGTGCTGACCCGCGTTACACGCTTCAAGGGTCGCACGCTGTTTGGTGGCTTGGTGACGGCGCCGTTGGTGATGCCGGAGGTAATCACCGGTCTGTCGCTGTTGCTGCTGTTCGTGGCGATGGCGCAACTGATCGGCTGGCCGCAGGAACGTGGCATTGTCACCATCTGGATCGCCCACACCACGTTTTGTGCCGCCTATGTGGCGGTGGTAGTCTCCGCCCGCCTGCGTGAGCTGGACCTGTCGATTGAAGAAGCGGCAATGGATCTCGGTGCGAAGCCGTTCAAGGTGTTTTTCCTGATCACCATTCCGATGATCGCGCCGTCGCTGGCGGCGGGCGGGATGATGTCGTTCGCCTTGTCGCTGGATGACCTGGTGTTGGCGAGCTTCGTGTCTGGTCCGGGGTCTACGACTTTGCCGATGGAAGTGTTCTCGGCGGTGCGTCTGGGTGTGAAACCGGAGATCAACGCTGTGGCCAGTCTGATTTTGCTGGCGGTGTCGATTGTCACGTTTATGGTCTGGTGCTTCAGCCGCCGCGCCGAAGCCACCCGCAAACGTGCGATCCAGGAAGCGATGGACCAGACGGCAAACGAGTCGTGGCAACAGCCGGCAACGGCGACTGCCTAAGCAACACCGATGAACAACTGTGGTGAGGGGGCTTGCCCCCGTTCGGCTGCGCAGCAGTCGTCAAACCTGTGGACACGGTCTGTCCGGGAAGCATAGGGGGCTGCTTCGCAACCCAACGGGGGCAAGCCCCCTCGCCACAAGCCTATGTGTACAGCTGGTTTGTGCTTTTGATTAAAGTTTTTGAATAAAAAGAATGGAGTTGTACCGATGAAAATGTTTGGCAGGACTCTGCTGACACTGTCCTTACTGGGCGCCATGGCTACGGTTGCCCAGGCCGACGACAAGGTTCTGCGTGTTTACAACTGGTCGGATTACATCGCCCCGGACACCGTCAAGAAGTTCGAAGACGAGACCGGCATCCGCGTGACCTACGATGTATTCGACAGCAATGAAACCCTTGAGGCCCGCTTGCTGGCCGGTAAATCCGGCTACGACATCGTGGTGCCGTCCAACAGTTTCCTGGCCAAGCAGATCAAGGCTGGCGTCTACCAGACGCTGGACAAATCGAAGCTGCCGAACTGGAAAAACCTCAACCCGGTGCTGCTGAAAAACGCATCGGCCAGCGACCCGGATAACGGTCACGCCTTCCCGTACATGTGGGGCTCGATCGGCATCGGTTTCAACCCGGCCAAGGTCAAGGAAGTACTCGGGGCCAACGCGCCGACCAACTCCTGGGACCTGCTGTTCAAACCGGAAAACGCCGCCAAGCTAAAAGCCTGCGGCATCAGTTTCCTGGATTCGCCAACCGAAATGCTCCCGGCCGCCCTGCACTATCTGGGCTACCCGGTGAATTCACAGGACAAGGGCCAGATTGCTGAAGCTGAAGCGCTGTTCATGAAGATTCGACCGTCGGTGGCGTACTTCCATTCTTCGAAGTACATCTCTGACCTGGCCAACGGCAACATTTGCGTGGCGGTCGGTTATTCCGGTGACGTGCTGCAGGCCAAGGCTCGCGCCAAAGAGGCCGGCGACATGGTGAAGATCGACTACAGCATCCCGAAAGAAGGCGCTGGCAGCTTCTACGACATGGTCGCCATCCCACGGGACGCGGCGAACGTCGAGAACGCTTACCTGTTCATGAACTTCCTGATGCGCCCGGACATCATCGCCGAGATCACCAACAACATCGGCTACAGCAACGCCAACGCGGCGGCGACGCCGTTGGTGGATGAAGCGATTCGTGACGACCCAGGCTCGTACCCGCCGCAAGAAGTGATGGCGACGTTGTATGCCATCCCGGACATGCCAATCGGCATTCAGCGGGTCATGACCCGGGGCTGGACGCGGGTGAAACTCGGTAAATAACCCGATGATCGTTCCCACGTACCGCGTGGGAACGATCAATCAACTACCCCCTGTAGGAGCTGCCGCAGGATCTTTTGACTTTGATTTAGAAGCAAGATCAACAGATCGCAGCCTTCGGCAGCTCCTACAGGGGATGTGCAAGACATGACAGATTTCCCGTTCACGCAGCGCCTTACCACCGCTGCTTTTCCTTCGAACGGCCTCACCTGGCTTCCTCGGTCAAGGTGAATTTCAGGCGCCCTCGGGCGCTTTTTTTTGTGGGCTCAAGCCAGCGGCCAATCCTGCAAAACCCGGTAGCGGCCCTTGTGCGATTCGAACAGGGCAAACCGTTCAGCGCGCAGGAAAAACTCTGCGGGTGTAGCGGATTCCGGCTCCGGGGCTCGGTAGTCCCGAGCCAATGTCAGATGCGGGCGAAACTCACGTGCCGACTCTTCAAAGCCGAACGGCAACATCGCTTGCTCCAGCGCATAAACCAGCCGCAGCAACGCTTGTGGTGCCTGCTCCGGTGCCAACGACAGCACCCCGGAGCGATGCCAGACCTGCAAACGATCCAGCGAAATCCGTAAGGCCTGACCCGGTGTACGCACTTGGCCGGCGGCCTCGCAGACCTCATTGATTTGCGCCAACGGCACCGCACCGAGAAACAGCAGTGTCAGATGAAAATTGTCCGCCGGCACTGGTTTACCGGTTCGCAAGCCCAGATCAGCACGCCACTGAGCAATTGCCTTGCGTTGCGCCGGAGGGCAATCCAACGCAAAAAACAGCCGTTTGCACGGTTCATCCCTGCGCGCTTCATCGATCATGGCCCTGCTCCTTCGCTCATCGTCGTCGGCCCCGATTCTACACAGCCTGATCTGACGACTCGTGGCAGGAAGCTATAGTTCAAGGATTGCCATCAACCGGAGGCTGCCATGCGCGAGATCCTCAGCAAAGAGCCGTGGTGGGCCAGACCGCCGAACCCCGGGCAGAATGAAGCCGAGTTGGAGTGGGGCTGGCTGGTGCATTACAGCGAGGGTGAGCCGCGCTTCGAATTCGTCCGCGAACGCCCGACGGACAAAGAAATCCGCAACCGCAAGAGCTGCCGGGTTACCCCCTCCTCCGAGTGACAACATTCCCTGTAGGAGCTGCGGCACGCTGCGATCTTTTGATGTTGATTGTAAAAAAGATCAAAAGATCGCAGCGTGCCGCAGCTCCTACAGGGATGTGTGCGTGGTTCAGGATTCAAGGATGTTCTTGAAACCGCCAAAGACCATGCGCTGACCATCGAACGGCATCGGATTGACGTCCTGCTGCATGCGCGGATCGACCATGACTTTCTGCATCCCGGCATCGCGGGTGGCCTTGTCGGGCCAGACGATCCAGGAAAAAATCACGGTTTCGTCTTCCTTGAGTTTCACTGCCATCGGAAACGACGTCACTTTGCCGTCCGGCACGTCATCGCCCCAGCACTGAACGACATCCGTTGCACCGTATTCCTTGAACAGTTTCGCGGCGATCTCACAGTGTTTTTTGTACTGCTCACGATTGGCGGTCGGAACCGGTGCAACAAAAATATCGATGTAAGCCATGATTATTCTCCTTGTACGGTGGGTTCGATCTGCTGAGTAGTCGAATCCGGCGGGCGCCATTCGACATTCTCCACGCCCCGTCCGACCGACGGTTCTGCGCCCCCGCCAAGGCTGCTTTCTACTTTCCCGGCCATGTGCAGCGTGCCAGCCATGACCCCGGTGGTCGGGCTCTGCACCAGTTTCAGCCAGGCTTTGTCGAAGGTATTGCCCAGGCTGCTGCGAATCAGCGCCTCGCTGTCGGGGCGGTCATTGGCCTGGAGGATCGCGCGGATGCCCACCACGCCCACCGAGATCAAGCCCCCGGCCAGTTTGCCGGCGGCTGCAGCCACCGCACTGGCCGCGCCACGAGGGGCCATCTCGGCCTCCATTCGTTGGCTGACGCGCTTGGCTACCGGCGCCATGCCGGCATCTGGCGAGGCGATACTTTTGTCACCGCCGGCCTTGTGGATCGTGTCGATCAACGCCGCGTAAGCCGGCAACGCGTTCAGCGGCTCGGTACTGACGACTTGATACAGCGAGGCATCCCGGGCCGGAGGCGGTCCGAGGGCGATGGCGGGGACTTTCTGAATCCGGCCGTTGAGCTGCGCGATGGGTATGCCATGGCGCTGGGCGATGACTTGCATTTGCTGGCTAAGGGTCTGCACATAAAACACTGTGGCTTGGGCGAGGATAGCGTCGGGATCAATTTCCACCGCCACCGGCGCCAGCACCCGCTTCTGATACTGCTCCAGCAAATAGGCAGCCAAGCGCTTGGTCGAGGCATCCTGCTCGCCGCCTGCACTCAAGGTGTACACACTGACTTTCATCGACAGCCATTCCTGGGTCCAGTAACTGCTGAACCACGGGATGAACTTCTCCTCGGTCTGTTCGTAAACCCGGGTGCGCCAGTGCTCCATTGAGCCACGCGCGAACTGTCGGGCCTGTTCGGTGGCCTGTTGCGAGGCGCTGACAATCTCCCGGTCCACCTGCTGCCAGGTGGCCGGTGAGATCATCACGGCCCGCATTGGCGCCACCGGGGCTCGCACCGACGTCGCGCAACCGGCCAGCAGAAACAGTGCGGCGATCAGCAGCGCGCGCAGGTTCACGGTGGTTGAGTCCTTTGAATGATTGGCAGGCAGATTTGAGTATAGGTGGGCGAGTCGGGCCGTTGGTCTGGTTGTTTGACGCTGCTCTCAAGGGCCCCATCGCGGGCAAGCCTTGCTCCCACAGGGGCCGCGCCACATCTGTAGGAGCAAGGCTTGCCCGCGATGAGGCCATCAGCAACAACGCAAAACCCGAATCATCAATGCTGTCGATATACACCATCGCGACGATTGCCTTCCGCACGCCGCCCTCCAAAGGCACGATTGCCCCATCCGAAACGCAACGAGGAGTTCACAGCATGATTCACACCCACGTCACCCTCTCCGTGAGTTTCCCGGTGTTCGGCAACAATTTTTACGACCAGCACGCGGTGTCGCACAAAACCCAGGCACTGGTGTTCAACGAAGATTTCGAAGATTTGCTGATGCCCGCCGCCAGCAATCATTTCAACAATGAAGTGGTCGGCATCAACGATCAGTTCCGCTTTCTGAGCGACATACTCGCCACCCATTTGCTGGACATCGAGGCCTCAGTGCCTGCGCGATCCAGCGTCCGGGCGAGCGCTCATTTTTAACAACAACGGGCGTCCCATTGCGGGGCGCCCTCTTCGGTTCAATCAATCATCATCGCGATCACGGTAACGACGGCCGTCGCGGCGGTCGTCATCGCGGTCATCCCAACGGCGGTCATGGTCGTAATTGCGTCCGTGGTCGCGATCGTAGTGCCGGCCATGACGGTGGTCATCATCAAAATCCGCCACACAGCCACCGAGCAATACGGCGGCGGTTACGGTCAGCAGCATCGTTGTAGCGCGCTTCATTCAACACTTCCCTAAAACCAAGGTCTTGACGACGGAATCGGTCTGCGCTGCCCTCGCCTTCAGGACGCGGTGCGCGCAGCCGCAGATACGACCGGTCAAACCGGCGTTGATTCAGTGGCCACTACCGACCGTTTGTCGCCGTCTACGCCGCAGCTTGCGGTCTTTCGATTTTGCTTTTTAAAAAGATTGATGAGCTGTGCGCATAACTTTATAGCGAAAATCCGCAAAAACCTTTTCCTTTCTCCAGCAGTCACTCGTAGAACGAGACTGGCAAGCATGCCGGCGTGCCTCAGCGGCCCATTCACAACCCTGCTGCCCTGATGAAGAGAGAACAGGAATCGAACCATGACGATTTCCCGACGCAAATTTTTGATCCTCGGCGCCGTCACCGCGACGGCGTTCGCGATGCCACCGTTCATCAGCCTCAAGGCCTATGCGGCCAATCTGGAGCAACCGGCCATGAGCAAAGTAACCATCAACGTCAACGGTAAACCACGGGCGTTAGAGGTCGACAATCGCACCACCCTGCTCGACGCGCTACGTGAGCACCTCCAACTGACCGGCACCAAAAAGGGTTGCGACCACGGCCAGTGCGGCGCCTGCACGGTGATTGCCGATGGTCGGCGGATCAATTCGTGCCTGACCCTGGCGGTCATGCACCAGGGCTCGAAAATCACCACCATCGAGGGCCTTGGCAGTCCTGAAAAACTTCACCCGATGCAAGCGGCCTTCATCAAACACGATGGTTACCAGTGCGGGTATTGCACGCCGGGGCAAATCTGTTCCGCTGTCGCCGTGCTGGAGGAAATCCGCCAAGGGATTCCCAGTCATGCCAGCCCCAGCCTTACCGAACCACCCCGGCTGATCGCCAGTGAATTGCAGGAACGCATGAGCGGCAATATCTGCCGCTGTGGTGCGTACTCCAACATCATCGAGGCCATCACCGACGTTGCGCAGGCTAGCGCATGAGACCCTTTACCTATTCTCGCGCCCAGTCCCCGACCGAAGCCGCGGCATTGGCGGCGCAGATCAACGGCTCGCAGTTCATTGCCGGCGGCACCAATCTGCTGGACCTGATGAAGCTGAACATCGAGACGCCGACGCACCTGATCGACGTCAATGGCCTTGCTCTTGACCGGATTGAAGCCACGCCTGAGGGTGGTTTGCGAGTCGGAGCACTGGTACGAAACACCGACCTGGCTGCCGACCCGCGGATCAGAAAGGACTATGCGGTGCTCTCCCGCGCCCTGCTCGCCGGCGCTTCCGGCCAGTTGCGCAATGTCGCCACCACCGCCGGCAACCTGCTGCAACGCACCCGTTGCCCGTACTTCTATGACACGAATCAGGCCTGCAACAAGCGCCAGCCCGGCAGTGGTTGTTCGGCCATCGGCGGATTCAGTCGCCCGCTCGGGATCATCGGCGTCAGCGAAGCCTGCATCGCCACCCATCCCAGCGACATGGCGGTAGCAATGCGGCTGCTCGACGCACAGGTCGAGACAGTCCGCCCGGACGGCAGCACCCGAAGCATTCCGATTGCAGACTTGCATCGCCTACCGGGCAATACACCGAACATCGAAACCACCCTCGGCGCGCACGAGTTAATCACCGCCGTCACGCTGCCCGCACCACTCGGCGGCACGCACATTTACCAAAAGGTTCGCGACCGCGCCTCTTACGCCTTCGCCCTGATCTCGGTCGGTTTGATTGTGCAAAAGGACGGCACCGGCCGCGTCGCCGTCGGCGGCATCGCACCAAAACCGTGGCGGGTCGAAGCCGCTGAAGCGCTGCTGCCCGACGGCGCGAAAGCCGTCAGCGAACGTCTGCTCGATGGCGCTACGCCCACCCACGACAACCAATTCAAACTGACCCTGGTCGAGCGCACGCTCGGTTCGGTGTTGGCGCAAGCGAGGAGCAGGCATGAAATTCGATACGCCCGCCACTACCAACCCGATCGACCAATTGAAGGTCATCGGCAAACCCACCGACCGCATCGAAGGCCCGCTGAAGACCAGCGGGCAGGCGCCCTACGCTTACGAACAGCACGAAGCCTTGGCCAATCAGGCTTACGGTTTCATGGTCGGCTCAGCGATTGCCAAAGGCCGCATCAACAACCTTGACGTTGAGCAGGCCAAAGCCGCGCCCGGTGTGCTGGCCATCGTCACGGCGGCCAATGCTGGCAAGCTCGGCAAAGGCAAATACAACGCTGCGCATTTGTTGGCCGGGCCAGACATCCAGCATTACCACCAGGCTGTCGCGCTGGTAGTTGCCGAGACATTCGAACAGGCCCGCGCCGCTGCGCAAATGGTCAAGGTCGATTACATTGCCGCCAAAGGTCAATTCGATCTGGCCAGCGTGCGCGACCAGGGCGTCGAGCCGAAAGAAGAACTGCCCGACGTCAGTCACGGCGACTTCTCCAAGGCTTTCGCCGCCGCGCCAGTGCAGTTTGATCAGACCTACACGACGCCGGATCAGTCCCACGCGATGATGGAGCCGCACGCCACGCTGGCGGCGTGGAAAGGCGATCAACTGACGCTGTGGACGTCGAATCAGATGATCGCCTGGAGCGTCGACGACATCGCCACCACCCTCGGTTTACCCAAGGAAAATGTCCGGCTGATTTCGCCCTACATCGGCGGGGGTTCGGCGGCAAACTGTTTGTGCGCGCGGATGCCATTCTCGCCGCCCTGGGCGCACGCATGGCCGGCAGACCGGTAAAGGTCGCCCTCGCCCGTCCACAAATGGCCAACAACACCACGCATCGCCCCGCCACCATTCAGCGCATCCGTATGGGCGCGACGGCGGACGGCAAACTCACGGCAATCGCGCATGAGGGCTGGTCGGGCAATCTCGCCGATGGCAAAGTCGAGGTCGCCGCGCAGCCCAGCCAATTGCTGTACGCCGCCGCGAATCGGCAGGTCAGCATGCGCCTCGCACCGCTCGACCTGCCGGAAGGCAATTCCATGCGCGCACCCGGCGAGACCCCGGGGTTGATGGTGCTGGAGATCGCCATGGATGAAATGGCCGAGCAGTTGAAACTCGATCCGATTCAGTTCCGTATCCTCAACGACACCCAGGTCGACCCGGTAAAAACCGAGCGGCCGTTTTCCCAACGACGCTTGATTGAATGCCTGCAAACCGGTGCCGACAAGTTCGGCTGGAGCCAGCGCAATGCACAACCGGGTATGCGCCGCGAAGGGCGTTGGTTGATCGGCATGGGCGTGGCAGCGGCCATTCGCAACAACCTGCTGATCAAGTCGGGCGCGCGCGTGCGATTGGAGCGCGATGGCAGGATCACCGTGGAAACCGACATGACCGATATCGGCACCGGCAGCTACACGATCATTGCTCAGACGGCAGCGGAAATGATGGGCGTGCCGCTGGACAACGTGGTCGTGCGCCTGGGCGATTCGAGCTTTCCGGTGTCGTCCGGTTCTGGCGGCCAGTTCGGCGCAAACTGCTCGACGGCGGGCGTCTATGCCGCTTGCGTCAAGCTGCGTGAGGCCGTGGCAACGAAACTGGGCATGACCGGCGGTGAAGTCGAATTCGCCGAGGGTCAGGTGCGCGCCGGCGGCAAGACTCTGCCGCTGCGTGATGCGGCAAAAAATGGCGCCGTCGAGGCCGAGGACAGCATCGAATTCGCCGACCTCGCCAAGCAGTATCAGCAGTCGACTTTCGGTGCGCATTTCGTTGAAGTGGCGGTGGATGCGGCGACCGGTGAAGTCCGCGTGCGACGCATGCTCGCGGTGTGTGCGGCGGGCCGGATTCTCAACCCCAAAGCAGCACGCAGTCAGGTGATTGGCGCAATGACCATGGGCGTCGGCGCGGCGTTGATGGAGGAGTTGGCGGTGGACAAGCAGCTTGGCTTTTTCGTCAACCATGATCTGGCGGGGTACGAGGTCCCGGTGCATGCCGACATCCCGCATCAAGAGGTGATTTTCCTCGATGAGACCGACCCGATTTCCTCGCCGATGAAGGCCAAGGGTGTCGGCGAACTGGGCATTTGCGGCGTCAGTGCGGCGGTGGCCAATGCAATCTACAACGCCACCGGAGCACGGGTGCGGGATTACCCGATCACCCTCGACAAAATCCTCTCTTCATTGCCGGAGATGATCTGAAGCCATGGCGATGTCTTGTGGCGAGGGAACTTGCTCCCTCGCCACAAGGTGTGTCGTGCACTGGTAATACCGTTAATCCGCGTGCGGATACTGCTCATCGCTAACCTGCTCCATCCACTCCACGACGTTACCGTCGAGCACTTCAGCAATTGCAATATGCGTCATCGCCGTCGTCGGCAGTGCGCCATGCCAATGTTTGGCACCCGGCGCAATCCATACGGTATCACCCGGACGGATTTCCCTGACCGGCTGACCCCACTCCTGCACAAAACCAGCCCCGGCAGTCACGATCAACGTCTGCCCCAGCGGATGCGTATGCCACGCCGTCCGCGCACCCGGTTCGAAGGTCACGGTGGCGCCGCTGACTCGCGCCTCATCAGAACCCTTGAATGGCGCGTCGACGCGCACCGTGCCAGTGAACCAATCCGCCGGGCCACGGGCCGAAGGTTGAGAACCATTGGGTATCACGGTCACACGCGGATTTTCATTGGCTTGAACTTCGCCGGCCAGCAGGGAAAGCGTCAGCGCGGAAGCGGTTAGCGGATTCATGACGGTGTCTCCAAATGAACAGTGCGTTCACTTTACCGGTCGGTACTCTGCGAATAATCGACTAGAATTCGAAAAAACTTATGCAGGACACTCATCAATGCTTCGCGAAAACGCCACCGACCTGCTCGCCTTTCTTGCCGTGGCACGCGAGCGCAGCTTTACCAAAGCCGCCGCCAAGCTCGGCGTTTCGCAATCGGCGCTCAGTCACACCATTCGCGCCCTCGAAGCCCGCTTGGGGCTGCGCCTGCTGACCCGTACCACCCGCAGCGTCTCGCCCACCGAGGCCGGCGAACACCTGATGCAGACCATCGGCCCGCGTTTCGAAGAGATCGAACTGGAACTGGCGGCCCTGAGCACTCTGCGCGAAACACCGGCGGGCAAAATCCGCATCAATGCTACTGACCATTCACTGGATTGGCTGTTGCGCCCGGTACTTAAGGCGTTTTTGCCGAAGTACCCGGATATTGCCGTCGAAGTCAGCTGCGACTACGGTTTTGTCGACATCGCTGGTCAGGGTTTCGACGCCGGCATTCGTTTGGGCGAAGACGTTGCGCAGGGCATGATTGCCACTCGCATCGGGCCGGACATGCGCATGGCGGTGGTTGGCTCACCCGGTTATTTCGCCCGCCGCCCCGCCCTGAAAACCCCACGTGAGCTGACCGACCACGCTTGCAACAATCTGCGTCTGCCCACCAATGGCGGGCTCTACAGCTGGGAGTTCGAGAAAGATGGCGAAAGCCTGAAAGTGCGGGTGTCCGGGCAAATCATCCTGAACGGCGTCTACCCGTTGCTCGACGCCGCGCTGGACGGATTCGGCCTGAGCTATATACCGGAGAATATCGTCGCGCCGTATCTGGCCGACGGCCGCCTGGTGCAAGTGCTGGAAGATTGGTGCCCGACCTTCGCCGGTTACCACCTTTACTACCCGAGCCGGCGCCAGGCCGCACCGGCATTCGCGTTGTTGCTGGAGGCGTTACGTTATCGTCCCTGACCCAACAACCATCCCCGCTTTCTGTAGGAGCCGAGCTTGCTCGCGAAGACGCCATTGCAGTCGACACTGTTGCTGGCTGATACGCCGCTTTCGCGAGCAAGCTCGGCTCCTACAGGGCTTGCCGCAGGTGCTGGGCCGCGCGTTCCAGGTCTGGGCGTGACTGACTAACCCACCAACGCAATCAATTGCTGGCGCTGCGCATCCGTCAGCATAGGCCCGAACCCGGCGCCGGCATTGTCAGCCATGTAGCGCGGATTGCTCGTTCCCGGAATGACACACGTCACTGCCGGGTGCGAGAGCAAAAACTTCAGCGCCAATTGCGGCCAACTGTTGACTTGTACATCCGACACCCACGCTGGCAGCGGCTTGCCCTTGAGGCGCGCGAGCAAGCCACCGCCGCCGAACGGCCGGTTGCAGATCACCGCTACGCCGCGCTCACGGCACAACGGCAGGATGCGTTTCTCCACACCACGGTCATCGAGGGCGTAGTTGATTTGCAGAAAGTCGATTTTTTCAGCCTGCAACACCGCTTCCACTTCATCGTAAGCCGAGGGCGTGTAATGGGTGATGCCGATGTAGCGGATGCGCCCCTGCTCTTTCCAATCGCGCAGAGTGGGCAGATGAGTTTGCCAGTCGAGCAGGTTGTGGATCTGCATCAAGTCGATGCGATCGGTGCGCAGCAGGCTGAAGGATTTTTCCATCTGCGCAATGCCCTCCTCGCGCCCGCGCGTCCATACCTTGGTGGCCAGGAAGGCCGGCGAGCGCGGTTCGTGGATCGACAGCAACTCACCGGTGGTCTCTTCGGCGCGGCCATACATCGGCGAACTGTCGATCAGGGTGCCACCCTTCCTGAACAACTCGTCGAGCACCGCTGGCAGTTGTTTATAGGCTGTGTCACCGGGCGCGACATCGAAGCCGCGGTAGGTGCCCAGCCCTATCAGGGGCAGCAACTCGGAGCTGGAAGGGATGGCGCGGGTCTGCATGGTCTGGCCTCCTGAGGCGCTCGGCAACGTGGCAGTGGCCAGCGCCCGGTCAAACGTGAAAACTACCGAAACGCCGGCAGCCAGCGTGAGCAGTCGGCGGCGCGAGTACCCTTCAGTGTGGTGCATGCTGGTGACCCCGTTGCGTGGATCTGTTGCATGTTGTGTGCGCAGGCAGTCTGGCCTGACCGCTGGACTACACTGCGACAGCACACCTTCATACCCGTTAAAAGTAGCCGAATGTCCCGAACCCTGATGTCACTCGTCGTATTGATCGTCGCCGTGTACCTGGCGCTGTGTGCGGCGCTGTTCTTTTTCAGCGCTCATTGATCTATTTTCCGCAGCCTGCCGCCGTCGATTCTGCACAGTCTCGGCTGAAGCTATCGATGCCCGACGCAGAGATCTGGGTGTCCACGCGCGAACGCGTCGGGGCGCGGGCGCTGATCTATTTCGGCGGCAATGCCGAAGACGTCTCGCGCAACCCGCCGGAGTTCGCCGCAGCGTTTCCCGATTACGCGTTGTATTTCCTGCATTACCGTGGCTTCGGTGGCAGCGGCGGTTCGCCTTCCGAGGAGTCGATTGCCGAGGATGCGCTGGCGCTGTTTGATCAGGTGTACGCCAGCCATCCGCAGGTTGCCGTCATCGGGCGCAGCCTCGGCTCGGGCGTCGCGGTGCGCCTGGCCAGTCAGCGGCCGGTGGAAAAACTGATTCTGGTGACGCCGTACAACAGCCTCGAAGAAATCGCCGTGAAACAGTATCCGTGGGTGCCGGTGAAATGGTTGCTCAAGGATCGCTACGAGTCGGGCAAATACGCCGCGCATCTTCGCGTGCCAACGTTGCTGCTGGCCGCGAGTGACGACGAGGTGATTGCGCGGGACAGTACGCAACGCTTGCTGGAGAACTTCCCCAAAGGCGTGGCGACGCTGAAGATTGTGCCGAATTCAGGGCATAACTCGATTTCCGAGCGCGGGGAATATTGGCGGTGGATGGAAGACATGTTGAATCGGTGAGGGCTGCAGCGTCTGGCCGGGTGCTTTCGCGAGCAAGCTTCGCACCTACGCGATTGCGTGATCCTGCTAGGAGCAAAGCGTGCTAGCGATGAGGCCAGCCCAGCCAATATCCATTCATTTGCCATTGCCGCTCTGAACCAAGTTAAAAAACCCCAGTCCTACTCGCGCCGCTTTTCCTCCTCCCGAGCCATCCACTCCATGCGCCACGCCGTTCGTTCGTCTCGCCTCGTTTTGCTGTGCCTGCTGATCCTTTCCCCGCTGTTCGCCGCCACCGCCCATGCCGGTTCGGAACGACAATTGGTGGCTGCCATCAATGACTACCGCGCCCACCCGCAACGCTGTGACAGGCGCCCCGCGCAACGCCTCGCGCCGCTGGCGCTGAAGTCGAATCTGCTGCTGCCGAACGGTTATCGCTATGGCGGCGGCATGCGCGAGGCGCTGAAATCATCGGGGTATTCGGCGGTGAGCGTGCGCACCATCCGCCTGGTCGGTGCGCAAGATGCCGAAGAGGCGTTCGATATGCTGCAGGGCCGCTACTGCGGGGCGCTGCTCGATGGGCAGTACGCCGACATCGGTATCAGTCGCGCCCGCAGCGAGTGGCAAGTGGTGCTGGCGCAGCCGTTGCTCGACAGTCGCATGGGCGACCCGCGAGCCACGAGCAAGACCTTGCTGACCGAGGTCAACGCCGCACGGGCCAGGCCGCGGATGTGTGGTCGCCAGCGTTTTGCCGCCGCCCGGCCGCTGAGCTGGAATGCCGCGTTGGGCGCCGCCGCGCAGGGCCACAGCAAAGCCATGGCCTACGGCAATTACTTCGCACACCAGGACCCCGACGGTGATATGCCGGCAGACCGCGCCAGGGCCGCTGGCTACCGTGGCCGGCAAATCGGCGAGAACATCGCCGCCGGCCAGGGCTCACCGAGCAAGGCGATGGCCGGTTGGCTGGCCAGCCCCGGCCACTGCGCCAACTTGATGAACCCGATGTTCACCCAGGTCGGCGCAGCCTTTGCCACCGATACGCGCAGCAGCGAGGGCGTCTACTGGACGATGTTGTTCGGCGCGCCCTGATTTCCCTCTGTAGCTGCCGCAGGCTGCGATCTGTTGATGTTGTTTTTCAAGATCAAAAGATCGCAGCCTGCGGCAGCTCCATGAGAAGGGAGAGTCATTTCGCACCTGTTCGACCTCGGCCATCTGCGCACCCAGCGGATCGTCTGCGGACTGCGCCCGGCCAGTCCATGAGGGATTCATCCCGGTGGGTTTGAAGGAGAGAGGCGTTGCACGTCGCAACGAGGCGGAAGGTGTCGAGAACTTCCGCTGAATTCAGTCAAGCAACCCGGCGTTCTTCAGCAGATTCTCTAGGCCCACCGGCACCAATGGTTTCTGCTCGCTGAAGCTGGCGCTGTCGTGCCAGCGCACGGTGAAGGCAGCGCCGTCACTTTCGTGCCCCTCAAGGTGGGATCGCTCATAGAGGCTGGTATCGGCGAAGTGGGCGTCATACACCTGGACGATCTCGTGGCCAGGCTTGCCGTTGTAAACGAACAGACTTTCGAGCGTCCCAAGCAAGCGAAGCTCGCTCATCGCAAAGCCCAACTCCTCCTCGACTTCTCGGGCAATCGCCTGGGCGCTGGTTTCGCCGAATTCGATGCCACCGCCGACAGGACGGTAGATCGTCTGCTGTGTGACGGGGTCGTGAAACTGATTGACGAGGATCCGGCCTTTGCTATGAAAGACACAGAGTGCGAGCGCACGGATACGCCGTTCGGCCATGAGAGTGAAGTCCATTTGCAGTTTTTTGGCGCGGCATTAAAACATGATTAATGCGCAAAACCTGTGGACTTCACACGTTCGGACGTCGTTGAGAGGTCAAATCGGAGAAATGGTCGCCAGCAAGCCGATCAGAATGGTCAATGTCAGAAATCCGCCGAGAAAAAAGCCATCTTGTTCATATTGCTCTCTCCAATGCTGAGCTTGCGGTGCACCGGACGCTTCGGGATGAAGAACTGTCGCGAGTGACCGGACTGCGCAGCTATTCTGAGCCTGTGACTGAGCCGGTTACAGAGTCAGATTGAAACGAAAAAAGCGTATCAGATGAAATCTGATCCTGTCGCGGCTGCGATTTTTTGATCTTTTCTTCGAGATTGAAAGGAAGGATCGCATCCTGCGGCAGCTCCAGGATGTACATGGGGCGATATTCAGGGGACTGCTGCAAGGTTGCCCTGCTCGCGTGTTGATCTACAGTCATCGCCATCGTCTGAACAACAACAAAAATAACCGGAGTGCCCATGACTGAGTTGAAGCTGCAAGCCAACGTCGCCGATTCCCTGAACCGCTGGCACGAGATGATCCGCACCGGCAACTTGAGCGACCTGCCCGAGTTACTTGATGCAAAAGCAGTATTTCGCTCACCGATGGCGCACACGCCTTACCCCGGCGCGCCGGTGGTGTCGATGATCCTTAATACGGTGTTCGGCGTGTTTGAGGATTTCCATTACCACCGTGAGCTGGCGACAGCGGATGGCTTGAATGTGATTCTGGAATTCAGCGCCAAGGTGGGGGCGAAGGAGCTCAAAGGCATCGACATGATCCGCTTTGATGAGCGCGGCAAGATTGTCGAGTTTGAAGTGATGGTGCGACCGCTGAGTGGATTGCAGGCGCTGGGCGAAGAAATGGGCCGGCGACTCGGCGCCTATCTGGCCTCCGCCAAACCCTGACCACCAAAAATGTAGGAGCTGCCGAAGGCTGCGATCTTTTGATTCTGTTTATTAAAATCACAGTCACAAGATCGCAGCCTTCGGCAACTCCTACAGGGGGATAGTGCATAAAAAGCCCACTGACCGTCACCGGTTCAGTGGGCTTTTTCAAATAAGGCTTCTAGTTACAGAGCCATATCACTTGCAGCGTTTTCCTTCGGGGCTTCTGCTTTTTCAGCAGCAGGTGCAGCCGGAGCAGCTACCTGACCGATCACTGGAGGCGTCGGCAGTTCGAGGATTTTAGCCGTGTAGGCCCACTCTTCAGCCACTTTGGCTGGGTTGCCATTCAACTGAGTGCCATAGCTCGGCACGATCTGGTGCAGTTTTTCCTGCCAGGCCGGCGTTGCAACCTGATCCTTGAAGACCTTTTGCAGCACGGTCAGCATGATCGGTGCAGCGGTCGATGCGCCTGGGGAAGCGCCCAGCAGACCGGCGATGGTGCCGTCAGCGGAGGTAACAATTTCAGTACCCAGTTTCAGCACGCCACCGGCCGCTTCATCACGCTTGATGATTTGCACGCGTTGGCCGGCTTGCCACAGGCGCCAGTCTTCGGCTTTGGCGTTCGGGAAGTATTCTTTCAGGGCGTTCATGCGGTCTTCGTCGGACAGCATGAGTTGGCCAGCAAGGTACTCAACCAGTGGGTATTCCTTGATGCCGACTTTGGTCATCGGCCAGATGTTGTGGGTGGTGGTGCTGGTCAGCAGGTCCAGGTACGAGCCTTCTTTCAGGAACTTGGTGCTGAAGGTCGCGAATGGGCCAAACAGGATGACGCGCTTGCCGTCCAGGACACGGGTGTCCAAGTGCGGAACGGACATAGGCGGTGCGCCAACGGAGGCTTTGCCGTAGGCCTTGGCCAGGTGTTGTTCGGCGATAGTTGGGTTGTCGGTCACGAGGAACGAGCCGCCAACCGGGAAGCCTGCGTATTCCTTGGCTTCAGGAATGCCGGACTTCTGCAGCAGGTGCAGTGCACCGCCGCCCGCGCCGATGAACAGGAACTTGGCGTCGGTTTCGGTGGTGGTGCCGTCTTTCAGGTTTTTGTAGCTGACGCGCCAGGTGCCGTCGGCGTTCTTGGTGATGTCCTGTACTTCGCTGGACAGTTTCAAGTCGAACTTAGGCGTGGTTTGCAGGTGCGCAACGAACTGGCGGGTGATTTCGCCGAAGTTGACGTCGGTGCCGATCGGAGTCCAGGTAGCCGCGATTTTCTGGTTCGGGTCACGCCCTTCCATCATCAGCGGAACCCACTTCTTGATCACAGCCGGGTCTTCGGAGTACTGCATGCCGGCGAACAGCGGGCTCGCTTGCAGGGCTTCGTAGCGTTTTTTCAGGAACTTGATGTTGTCATCGCCCCACACAAAGCTCATGTGCGGAGTGGAGTTGATGAACGAACGCGGGTTCTTCAGAACGCCTTGTTGAACCTGCCACGACCAGAACTGACGGGAGATCTGGAAGGCTTCATTGATTTCAACGGCTTTCGGGATCTGGACTTTACCGTTCTCGTCTTCCGGGGTGTAGTTCAGCTCTGCCAGGGCGGAGTGACCGGTACCGGCGTTGTTCCAGCCGTTGGAGCTTTCCAGGGCGACGCCGTCGAGGCGCTCGACCATTTCCATCGACCAGTCCGGTTGCAACTCATTGAGCCACACACCCAGAGTCGCGCTCATGATGCCGCCGCCAATAAGCAGCACATCGACTTTCTTTGCCTCTTCCGCGTGAACGGACGTGATCCCCATCGACAAAGCCAGCCCCAATAGGGCCGTGTTCAGTTTTTTAAGCATCTGTTGCACCTATGATAAAACGCCATCCGCCCTTCCATCCTCACACGCGAAGGCCCCTGATTCACGGCACGCAGGCAGCATGTCGTGGGTTCCCGCACATCAGGATTGGAGGGTGGGCACACAAGGCCGACGGTTCCATCGACCTCAGTTTATATGTCCCTACTGAACTGACTTTTTATCATTATTGGCTTCAGCTACTTGAGCGACATTGATCCTGTTTGCACGCCGCTAGGGCGAACGAACTGAATAGGTCAAAGCAAGTTGGCGGGCAGAATATCACGACACGGCAAACCCGCGCGTCTGTTCCCGACTTGAGAGTCTTTTTCCGCTCAGGGACTTATCGGCCGATGCCCGCCGAACATGACTCTCGGCAATGGCATTGACTGGAGCCTTTCGACTGCCCCTGCAGTTGCGCGGGAGAACCAGACGCGGAGCCCTGCCGTATCGGCCAACAATCTGCTACGTTGTACGATGACTGATGAATTAACATTTTGAATTGATCAGTCATCAACTCTCATAACAACAAGGAAACAACATGACTTATTCCCGTCTTTTGATCGGTTTTCTCTGTCTCTTCAGCGGCTATGTCGCCGCCGCCCCGGCTGCTGCGGACAAAGACGTGGCGCAAGCCGTGGACCATCTGACCCAAGCCATGCTGCACAAAGACATTCCCGGTCTTGAAGCACTGACAGCGGCCAACCTGAGCTATGGGCATTCCAGCGGCAAAATCCAGGACAAGAAAGCCTTCATTGCCGATATCGAAACGGGCAAAAGCGCGTTCAAGACATTAGAGATGCAGAACCAGACCATTACCCTGTCGGGTGATACGGCGCTGGTCCGCAACCACTTCTCGGCACAGGCGCTCAACGGTACTGAAGTGGTGCCGACCGAGATCGAGAACCTGCAGATTTGGCAGAAACAACATGGGAAATGGTTGTTGGTTGGGCGTCAGGCTTTCAAATTCTGATTGAGGTGAACCAGGTCTGAATGGATATTGGCCGGCCCGGCCTCTTCGCGAGCAAGCTCAGCTCCTACAAAGTTGCGGGATGTTCAGAGCATCGCGTTACCCGAGCCACTGTAGAAGCAAAGCTTGCTCGCGAAGACGGCGGCACAGGCAGCATCTGAATCGTCTGAACCGACGCTTTCGCGAGCAAGCTCAGCTCCTACAAAGTTGCGGGATGTTCAGAG
The DNA here is from genome assembly GCF_016651105.1 of Pseudomonas sp. TH15. GTDB lineage: Bacteria > Pseudomonadota > Gammaproteobacteria > Pseudomonadales > Pseudomonadaceae > Aquipseudomonas. Next base: position 3,446,363 of record NZ_JAEKEL010000001.1, on the reverse strand, counting down.
CATCGCGGTTACCCCTAGGCACAGGCAGCATCTGCATCGTCTGAACCGACGCTTTCGCGAGCAAGCTCAGCTCCTACAAAGTTGCGGGATGTTCAGAGCATCGCGTTACCCCGAGCCACTGTAGGAGCAAAGCTCGCTCGCGAAGACGTCGGCACAGGCAGCATCTGCATCGTCTGAACCGACGCTTTCGCGAGCAAGCTCAGCTCCTACAAAGTTGTGGGATGTTTAGAGCATCGCGTTACCCCGAGCCACTGTAGGAGCAAAGCTTGCTCGCGAAGACGTCGGCACAGGCAGCATCTGCATCGTCTGAACCGACGCTTTCGCGAGCAAGCTCAGCTCCTACAAAGTTGCGGGATGTTCAGAGCATCGCCTTACCCCTAGCCACTGTAGGAGCTGAGCTTGCTCGCGAAGACGGCTTCAAAAACCAATCCAATCCCCGCGCCCTACTCAGTTCTCAACCGCACGGAACTCCCGCTCACCGCGCCCCTCTCACATTATGCAGTCCTTCCTTTTTGCTTCGCGCTTGTGGAGGAACACCGTCATGCGCAAGTTAGTGCTCATTTCTTCTTTACTCTTATGCCTGCCGGTCGGCTCGGCGCTGGCCCGCGTCGATGCGGGTGATGTCGCCACCTCGGCGGGTGTCTCCGCGTCGCTGTACTCGACCTTCAAGGATCACAAAATGGTGATTCCGGCTCGTGACGACTTGTCTGCATTTGTCGCCAGTGGCGGGGCCATTCGTGGGGTTTATCTTGAGTCGGTGCTGCAACAGGTTCGTCAGGAAAATCCTGGATTGAACGCCAGCGATGAAGACCTCGCGAACGCGATTCTGGTGCATTACGAAGGCCTGAATCAGTAGCCGCCACGGATGCAGCGGCCGATGGACGGCCGCTGATGGCGCATAGGCAAAACCGTCCGCCGGCCTCTATGATGGAGGCCATGACGACGATTGCGCGCTTGCGCTCACCCTGCCCGCCCGGCGCCTGCGATTGCGGGCGCGATCCGTTGCTGGAAAATCCCGGCGCGGATGTGCGCATCCTGCGTCTAACCCGCGAGGAAGAAAAAGTCCTTCTCGCGCGCCTGGAAAAAATCAAAGACCTCGACGACCTCAGGCATCTGCAAAAACGTATGTTCGAGCAGTTGGGGATTCGTGTAGAGGTCTCGCCGGGCTTTCATGAAGTACGCACGATGCTCGGGATCGAAATCGAAATCGCCGAGCTTCCAGGGCTGTGCCGCAAGACGCGCAAATCGATTCCGACCGCGATTCGCCGAGGACTGAACAACAGCCCGGAAATCGCTTTCGAACTGCTTAACGCCCACGACTTGCTGCGCGACGCCTGATCACTTTTTCATGCCGACCCGCTTGCGCATCTCTGCGGTGATGCTCTGGCGGGTTTTCTTCATATCAGCCCACGGCTCGTCGCCAACCTCGGCCAATCGTTCGTGGACGTTGTGCACGTTCCACTGATTGCCGCCCTTGATATCGGCAACTTCCTCGCGAAACAGCGGCACGGAAACCGGCAAACCTTCGCGTGTGCGCGCTGAATAGGCACAAATGGTGGTGGCACCCAGACCATTGCGCAGGTAGTCGATGAAGATCCGCCCGACGCGATTTTTCGGCCCGGACACCGCAGAAAAACGATCCGGCAACAGCTTGGCCATATGGCTGACGATCGCGTGGCTGAAGTCTTTGACCTCATCCCAGCCAAGTTTGCGGGTCAACGGCACCACCAGGTGAATGCCCTTGCCGCCGCTGGTTTTCAGAAAAGCCTTGAGCCCTAGCTCATCGAGCACGGTCAATGTCAGCGCGGTGGCCTCGACCATGCTTTTCCACGGCAGCGCCGGGTCTGGGTCGAGATCGAGGACGAAGCGGTCGGGTTTGTCGAGATCCGTGGTGGTGGCGTTCCATGTGTGCAGTTCGACCGTGCTCATCTGCACCGCGCCGATCAACGCTTCGGCGTCGTTGACGAGCATGACCGGTTGACCGGTGAGGTCCTTATCCAGCGTGGTGATGCCCGGGATTGCCAGACGCTCAGCGTTCTTCTGGAAGAACAACTCACCGGCAATGCCATCCGGCGCGCGCACCAGCGCAACAGGACGATCTTTGAGCTGCGGCATTATCCATTCGGCAACGCTGGCGTAATACTCAGCCAGTTGCATTTTGGTAGTACCGCTGACGGCGTCGATCACCCGATCCGGGTGGGTGATGCGGACCTTGCCGCTGGCGAGACCCAGTTGTGACGGCGCGGTTTCAGCCGTACTCGCCGAGGCTTTTTTCGCCGGTGTCTTCGCTGGCTTCTTTGCCGCCGTTTTGGTTTCGGGAGTCTTCACAGGCTTTGCTCGCTCCTCGGTGATGTCCTTGGCCGGTTTATCGTCGCGCAATCCATGGAATACGGCGTGACGCACTGACCCGTCCTTGGTCATTTCGGCAAAGGCGACTTCTGCCAGCAGTTTCGGCTTGAGCCAGTGCACGCCTTTGGCCTCAAATCCTGAGGGCGGATTGACGACCGCCGCTTTCTTCGTCTGCAACGGTTTCAATTGCTCGAGGATGCTTTTCAGCGTTGTCTCGTTGAACCCGGTGCCGACCTTGCCGGCGTAGCGCAACTCGCCACTGTCACGGTCATGCAGGCCTAACAGCAAGGCGCCGAAGGCACTGCGCGAGCCTTTTGGGTCGGTGTAGCCGACGACCACGAATTCCTGCCGGTGTTTGCACTTGAGCTTGATCCAGTCGCCGCTGCGCCGGGACACATAAGGTGAGCCGAGGCGTTTGCCGATCAGGCCTTCCATTTGCATCTGGCAAGCGCTGTTGAGCAGCGCATCGGGGGTTTCGTCGAAGGCTTCGGAGAACCGCAACAACGGGTTCTTTTGCGTCCCCAGAACCGTCGACAATGCTGCGCGTCGCTCCTCGACCGGCACCTCACGCAGGTCGACGCCGTTGAGATACGGCAGATCAAACAGGTAGTAGAGGATATTGCCGCTGCGTCCGGCTTCGAAAGCGTTTTGCAGCGCCTGAAAGTCCGGCACGCCATGCTCGTTGGCGACCACCATTTCACCGTCCAGCCAGGCTGATTCGAGGCCCAATGCGGCCAGTGCTTCGGCCTGTTGCGGCAGTTTGTGCGTCCAGTCATGGCCGTTGCGGGTGAACAGTTGCACCTGCTCATGATCGATGCGCGCCATGATCCGGTAGCCGTCAAACTTGATTTCGTAACTCCATTGCCCTTCGGGCGCACTGTCGACCAGCGTCGCCAGTTCTGGCTTGAGCTGCGTCGGCAGCTTGGCCTTGTGCGCGCCGGTGAGTTTGCCGGCCGCTTGCTTGCGCGGTTTGGTTGCGGTTTTTTGGCCGGCTTGCTTTGCTCGGCGGCCAGTTTCGGCGTGCCGACAATCGTGCGTTCGCTCAACACACTGTCGGGTTCGGCCACCAGCACGTCATAGTCATCCTGCGGCCGCGCCGCGTTGTCCTGATGTTTGATCAGAAACCAGTTTTCCTTCTTTCCTGGCATGTGCGTGCGCACCAGATTCCAGATTCCGCCGAGTTTTTCGCCTTGCAGTTCGAATTTGAGCTTGCCCTTGGCATAGGCCTTTTGCGGATCTTCGAGCGGAATCCACACGCCGCGATCCCAGACAATCACATCGCCGGCACCGTAATGCCCCTCGGGAATGCTGCCCTCGAACGTCGCGTAATCCAGCGGATGGTCTTCGACATGCACCGCCAGACGTTTGATCTTGGGGTCGAGCGACGGCCCTTTCGGCACCGCCCAACTCTTCAGTGCGCCATCGAGTTCCAGGCGAAAGTCGTAATGCAGGTGCGAAGCGTCGTGCTTCTGGATGCAGAACTGCAGAGCATGATCAGGCGCCTTTTTACTGCCGGCACGCTTGACCGCCGCCGGTTCAGATGTCGCCGAAAAGTCGCGCATGCGGTTGTAGTCGTCGAGGTTCCTGGTCATGGGCACACCTGCCTTTTTTCAGCCTATTCGCGTCACGGTCAGCGCCACCACGGCGATCCGGTCGACGCGTTGATAACCGGGGTTGAGCAGTTCTTCGCCGAAAACGTCGGGGTCAAGTTCGCGATAAGTCCAGCCGAAGCGCTGTTGATCGAGTCGCGGCAACACCGTATCGAGAAACGGATCACGGCCATCGACCATGGCCACGCCGGTGTAAAGCAACAGTGAGCCACCGGGCGCCAGCCGATTGAGTGCCTGTTCGACGATACGCAACGACAGCCCCGCTCCCAGCGTGCCGCCACCATGTCGATAAGCGCGCGCCGCCGGATCCGCCATATAAGGCGGGTTGGCGACGATCAGATCGAACTCGCCGTCAACGCCCTGAAGCACATCACTGTGCCGCGTTTCGACGTTGGCGACCTCCGCCAGCGCCGCATTGATCGCGGTCAGACGCAGTGCGGCGGGATTGATGTCCAGCGCCAGCACTTGGGCTTCGCGGCGAGCGCGGCCGATGACAATCGCGCCGACGCCAGCACCGCAGCCGATATCGACTGCACGCTTGATCGGCGCGAAATTCTGCTGCAAATGCGCGTGAATCAGTTGCGCGAAACGGTAGGTGTCCGGGCCGAAAAACACCGCATCGGCAGCATCGGTGGGGAACGCTGAATGCACGAACAGCAAATCGTCGAGGCTCGACCAACGCACGCGACTTTTAAAACGACCGTCGTACGCATCAATGATCTGCGCCTCCTGCAATTGCCGTTGCTCATCGGCAGACAACAACCCCGGCTCGAACGCACGCGACCAACCGAAAACGTCACGCAGGCTGTCGACGGCCTGCCCTTCGTCACGCTGGTTGACCCGTTGATGCGTCAGCGGCGTTGGCGTGATGAAACGATACCCGTCGGCCTGCAAGCGCCGCCCCAGTTGCAGCAGCGCAAGGTCATTGGTGGACAGCTGTTCTTCCTGATTCATTGAGATTCCTTAACCCAGGCTGGATTTCAATTCGATGAAACGGCGGGTGGCGAGCAGCCCGGCCGGATGTGCATGCCGCGCCGGTGCCAGCCAAGGCATGAGAACGGCCATTTGCGCGTGTCCGTCCTGCCCTTGCAGCGCGGCGTTGAGTTGCTGAACGTCGGGATCCTGTTCCGGCACCTCGATAGGCGGCTTGCCCTGCGCACGACGACGGCTGACGCCGGGTTTGCTGGCGGGCGTCCAGTCACCGGCAATCCAGTCGTGCACCAGTTGTTTTTCGTAGGCGCCAAACACACCGAACATCGCTGCACCGTCGCCGTCGATCAATTGCCAGAAGCGGCTGGCTTGCGGGTCTTCGTGGCGTTTGATCCAGCCCTTGTCTTGCAACGCCTGAAGGAAACCGGGCAAATGCTGCGGCTCGGCCAACCATTGATTGACGGTACGCCCGTCGAACCGGCAGTAGTCGGAATGCATGTGCTGAGCGAATGGGCACTTGCGCTCAAGCATCGCCAGTAACTCGCGCTCAAGATCAAAGCCCTCGATGATCGCGCGGCTGCCCTGCCCCAGGTCATTGAGGCGATATCCCAGCGATACCCGACGCAAAAATTCAGCGCGATCAGCCTCCAGCGGCAAAAGATCGAGCGCTGCCTGCACGGCTTTCTGCGCATGGCCGGTGCTGGCGTTGTCGATGGTCACGTGCAGCGTGAAGTAGTACGGATCGATACCCAGTTCACTGAGCTCGTAACTGCTGATCAGCAGGTGCAGCGGCAGTTGCTCGTAACCGAGGTTGTAGCCGATCACCTCCGGCAAAAATTCTGCCCCGCATACGCCGAGCGCCAGTTGCAGCGTGCCCTGTAGATAACGCTCATCGGGGATGACGCTGCTGTGTTCAAGGTCGTGCTCGGCGAGCAACTTGCGATAGATCAACACATGGTTCTGCGCTGGATTGCCTTCGCCCAACTCTTCCAGATAGGTACACAGCAAACCGCTGAAACGCGGATCACGCCATTGCGGCAACAATCCGAAGAGCCAGGCGCCGTCTACCAGTTTGGTCGGTGCGACTGCTTGCAGGAAGTACAGCGCATGCGCCTTGTTTGTGAAAAATTGTCGTGGCCCACCGGCCTTGCGTTGCTGCAAATAGTCGGCGTATTGCCGGGCCACCTCGGCGCAGTGATCAGCCATCCAGGCATGCCAGGTCGAGGGGTCTGCGGGCAGTTGCTCCGTTAACTGCGCGGCGTGTTGCAGTTGTTCTTGCAGAAAACTCTGCGCCAGCGCGTAAGCATTCTCCTCGAGCAAAAAGGTTTGATGAAGGCCGCGCAGGTTTCCTTCAGGCATCACCGGCTGCGGATGTGCGGGGGAAGATTGCAGGGTTGTCAGGACAGTCATGGCAATGGTCTCGGTCGATTGGCAGGACGCTGATTCACACGCCTCTACAGCAGCAGAGGGGCTGCGCCTGCGAAAAATTCAATCGACGTGAAAATTACCCGGACAAACGGCGAATAAAGCCCCGTAGGAGCTGCCGCAGGCTGCGATCTTTTGACGTTGCCTCAGGCCTGACCTTTGGCCTGCTGCTCCAGGTGCACCTGCAAATCGGGATCGATCCGCAACGCCGCCGCCAATTCATCCAGATAATTGCGCTCGGCGTCCTGCTGATCGTTTACCAGCATGACGCTGGCCAGATACATTTCGGCGGCCACCGCCGGATCTCCGTGGGCCGACTGCGCGACTTCAGCGGCATTCAGCGGCTTGGCGACTTCGGCATCGAACCATTGCTGAAGCTGGGGATCGTCGGTGTGCTTGGCGATCTCCGAACTGATCATCTGTTGCTCCGAGTCATCAATGCGACCGTCAGCCTTGGCCGCCGCTATCAATGCGCGCAATACCCCGTGGCTGTGCTCCTCCACGTCCGGACCTGCGAGCAGATTGGCGGTTTGCGGGATCTGTTGCGGTGCCGCACTGGCCTGACTGCGTTGCCAGGCTTGATACGCCTGATACGCCATCATCCCCAGCGACGCCAGCGCCGCATAGTTGGTGCCACCGGATCGGCTTTGCGTGCTGCCGCCGCCAAGCGCGCCACCCAAAACACCGCCGAGGCCACCCGCGCTGCCACCGCCCAGCAAACCACCGAGCAAACCGCCCAATCCACCCAGGCCACCGCCCGAAGTTGCACCACCACTGGCCTGACTGCCGCCACCGAGCAAACCGCCCAGCAAGCCACCGAGCCCACCCTGGCCTGCCCCGGCCGAAGCGCCACTTTGTTGTCCCGCCGAGGCCTGGCCTCGCAGCAGTTGTTCGAGCAAATCGCTGGTGTTCATGACGTCATCCTCAAGCATAGGCAGTGACTGCGTCTGGCAACGATAGACCCCAACAGCCATTGCGCCAGCACCGTTTGGCCGACACTCGAGACCAAGGCGAGTCGGGCCGGGATTTTTTCGCCGGGCAGCTAAGATTTAAAGGTGGTGAACCTTATCCCCGGATTCCCGGTCGATACCTGCAACCCGACCCGGTTTGCCGACGCCCCCAATAGAAGGGTGCTGACTGGCTTGCTTCACTTTTTGGAGAACGCCCCCGTGATATCAACCTTACACATCGCCAGGCTCAAAGCATGGGGCGCCCATGGTTTTACCGCGACCGGCGTGGTCACTGCCTTCCTGGCCACCCTCGCGCTGCTGGAAAACCAGCCGGTCCATTGCCTGCTGTGGCTGGGCGTGGCGCTGATCGTCGACGGCCTCGACGGGGCGCTGGCACGCAAGGTCAATGTGCAATCAGTGCTGCCGAGTTTCGACGGCTCGATCCTCGACCTGGTCATCGACTACCTGACCTACGTGTTCATCCCGGCGCTGTTCATCTACCGCTACATCCCGTTGCCTGACTACACGCTGCTGCTGACCGTGTCGCTGATACTCGTCTCGTCGCTGTTCTGCTTCTGCAACGTCAACATGAAAAGCAAAGACAACTACTTCCAGGGCTTCCCCGCCGCGTGGAACGTCGTCGCGTTGTGCCTGTACATCATCGCCCCGTCTCCGTGGGTGACGCTGCTCACCGTCATCGGCCTGGCGCTGCTGACCGTGACCCGAATGAAATTCCTGCACCCGTTTCGGGTGCGCAAGTTCATGCCGATCAACATCGCCGTAACCGCCATCTGGTTGCTGTGTAGTTTGTCGCTGGTGGTCAACCACCCGGTGATCAACCCGCTGGTGATGGGGCTTTGGCTGCTGATGTCGGCGTACTTCCTGGGGATCTGCATCTGGCGCACGGCAATGGAGTGGTTTGATAAATCACCATCGAAATAAAGCTTTCTCTGTAAGAGTGAGCCTGCTCGCGAAAGCGTAAGACCAGTCGACAACGATGCTGAATGTAAAACCGCTTTCGCGAGCAGGCTCACTCCTACAGGGGATCTCCACTGATTCTAGATTCAGATCAGCGCTTGGTAATCACCACCTCCAGATACTCGCTCGGCACTACCAGCGAGCCCTCGCCCGCACGATTCGTGCGATTGAGCAAGTCCGCCAGATCACTTTCCAAGGCCCGACCGCTTTCCGGCGGCAATGCCGCGAACGCCTTGTGCACCGGCCCATACCAATGCCGAAAAATGTCGATGAAGTGCGCTGCCGAGCGATAACGAAAGTTGAAGGTGCGGCGGGTGACTTGCAGCAGAAAATCGCGCTCGTCGAAATGGCTGTGCAACCAGGCTTCCATGCCCCAGTTCGAGGGTGGCTGGGCACTGGCGGGAGGCGGCAGATGTCGGCCGAGGACCTTGAACATCTGGCCGACAAAGCCTTCCGGCGTCCAGTTGGCCAGACCAATGCGTCCACCACGCCGACAGACCCGCGCCAGTTCGGCAGCCGCCTGCGCCTGATCCGGCGCAAACATCACACCGAAAGTCGAAAGCACCGCGTCAAAACTATCGTCTTCGAACGGCAGCGCTTCGGCATCGGCGACCTGGAATGTGACATCCAGATGCTCCGCCCGAGCCCGATCCTGCCCGCGCTCCAACAGCGCCGCAACGTAGTCGGTGGACATCACCAGACAACCACGTCGCGCGGCCGCCAATGTCGCATTGCCGTTGCCGGCGGCGACATCCAGCACTTCTTCATCGCAGCGCAAGTCGCAGGCTTCGGCGAGGTTTTCACCGACAATTTGCAATGTGGTGCCAATCACCGCGTAATCGCCGCTGGCCCAGGCGACTTTCTGGCGTTCTTTCAGGGCCGTCAGATCAATCGGGGTACTCATGGCTTCGAGCTCCGCTTCATATCGGTAACAGGTCGACAGCGCCCTGCTCGCCCACTATCGCGCCGAGCCTGACCTGCGTCTTCGCCAATCGTCCGCCAAGCCCGCAAAACCGCGTGTTGGCCGATGAGTGGCAGGAATTTGTAAAGCCGCCGCAACACCCTCGGGATTGCCAGTCGCCCGGGAATGATTTTTCATGTCGGCAACACCTTCCGAACGGACTCTCCCAATGACTTTGCACCTCGACTGGCTCGCGCAGCACATGCAGCACAGCGACACTTACGCCGAATGGATTCATCGGCAGTTTCACTACGAATACGCGCACCAGCCACTGACCGAGTGGCAAGCGGAATTCGCCCAAGGCCAAAGCAACGGCAATTGGCCGTGCCTGATCGCTCTGAACGATGGGCATCTGCTGGGCGGTGCCGCGCTAGCCCGCGAGGATCTGGCGCATCGACCCGATCTCGGCCCTTGGCTGGCCTGTGTATTTGTCAGCCCCGAGGCTCGCGGCCAGGGTCTGGCGGAGCGCTTGATCGACGGGGTTTGCCAGCAAGCGAAAAGCCATGGTCTGGCGCACCTGTATCTGCATACGCAGAACAAACAGGACTACTACGCCAAACGCGGCTGGAGGGTCGTGGAGCGGTTTCACGCCTGGGACAACGAACACACGCTGATGGTGCGTGACTTGTGAGCCTTGATTGCAAAGCACTGCTTAGCGTGCAAGGACATAAGAAACCATCTATTCATACCTGTCATATCTGACAGTATCGAGCGCCCTCGTTGCTTCGTAGACTGATGGCCCTGCACCCTGAACGGGAGATCAACGCTTCGGGCAACTAAACTGATTGATTAGCCTGATACAAAAGGGCAAAACCGAACGATGAAAAGCAGGACGCAGTCATCGCTCAAACCCGCGTCGATCGCACCCCAGAGGTGCAATGCCTGGGATCAGCAAGACCTCTGGATCGTGATCCAGTACAGGAGCAGCATCATGGACGAACTCAGACTCGATCAATTCATGGGCAAACTGGTCAACGACATGGGCGGCGCGGCGATGCTGGCCAATGTCATTCTCGGCGAAGAACTCGGCCTCTATCGGGCCATGGCCGACAGCCAGCCAATCAGCCCCGAAACCCTCGCCGACAAGACCGGATGCAACCCGCGCCTATTACGCGAGTGGCTCAGTGCCCACGCCGCCTCCGGCTACATGGAACACCGTGACGGCCAGTTCCGCCTACCCGAAGAGCAAGCCCTGGCGTTGGCGATCGAAGACTCCCCGGTGTACATCGCCGGCGGTATCGGGGTGGTCGCGTCGTTTTTCCATGACAAGGACAAACTGGTCAAAGCCATGCGCGGCAACGGTGCCCTGCCGTGGGGCGAGCACCATCCGTGCATGTTCAGCGGCACGGAACGGTTCTTCCGTCCCGGCTACAAGGCGCACCTGGTGGCCGAGTGGTTGCCGGCGCTGGAAGGCGTGGTCGCCAAGCTGGAAGATGGCGCCAAAGTGGCGGACGTCGGCTGCGGCCACGGCGCGTCCACCGTGATCATGGCCCAGGCGTTCCCTAATTCGCGGTTCGTCGGGTTTGATTACCACGCGCCCTCCGTCACCGTGGCCACCCAGCGCGCCGAAGAAGGTGGTGTGGCCGGACGCGCGCGGTTCTTCCAGGGCACTGCCAAAAGTTACCCTGGCACCGACTATGACCTGGTCTGCTATTTCGATTGCCTGCATGACATGGGCGACCCGGTGGGTGCAGCACGGCACGCCTTTGACTCGCTGAAACCGAACGGCACGGTGCTGCTCGTGGAGCCCTACGCCAACGATACCCTCGACGACAACATCAACCCGATTGGTCGACTGTTCTACGCGGCCTCAACGTTCATCTGCACCCCGAACTCACTGTCCCAGGAAGTCGGCCTCGGGCTCGGCGCCCAGGCCGGCGAGGCGCGGTTGCGCAAGGTGTTCACCGAGGCCGGGTTCAAGCATTTCCGCCGGGCCACGGAAACGCCGTTCAACCTGATTCTGGAGGCGCGCAAGTAAAGCTGTGGCTATGAAACCCTGGGGTGAGAGGGTTTAGCGAAACTTCGCACCGCCTCGATGGGTAGCGAAGCAGCCCCGCTTGCTGTATGAAAAACGGGGGCTGCTGCGCAACCCATCGGGGATGAATCCCCTCGCCACAAGCAAGCTCCCTCGCTACAGGGGTCGGTGCTAACCTGCAAGGCATTCTCTCTGCCAGGAGCGCTGACCATGCTCGACAGCCCGATCCTCGAACACCTCGATACGCTGCAACAAGCGATGGCCGATGGCAATTTTCTGGTCCTGACCGGTGCCGGCATCAGCACCTCGTCGGGCATTCCGGACTACCGTGACAACCAGGGCGTGCGCCGTGGCCGGCAACCGATGATGTATCAGGAGTTCCTCGCCGCCCCCGAGTCCCGGCGCCGCTATTGGGCACGGGCAATGCTCGGTTGGCCGCGAGTGCGCCTGGCCAACCCGAACGCGGCCCACGAGGCGCTGGCCAGTTTGCAGAGTTCGCGGCAGATCGGCGGGCTGATCACCCAGAACGTCGACACCTTGCACGACCAGGCTGGCAGTCATGACGTCATCGAACTCCACGGCAGCCTGCACCGGGTGCTGTGCCTGGACTGCGGCCAGCGCAGCGAGCGGGATGCGATTCAACAGCTGATGGAAGCGCAAAACCCGTACCTGGCCGGGGTCGATGCGGTGCAAGCGCCGGATGGCGACACCCTGCTCGACCCGGCGTTTGAAGCGCGGTTTCAGGTGCCACACTGTCCGCATTGCGGCGAGGCGCGGATGAAGCCGGACGTGGTGTTTTTCGGCGAGAACGTCGCTCAGGTGACGGCGGCCAAGGCCATGGCGGCGGTGGAGCAAGCGGCGGGGTTGCTGGTGGTGGGGTCGTCGTTGATGGCGTATTCGGCGTTTCGGTTGTGTCGGGCGGTGGTGGATCAGGGCAAGCCGTTGATTGCGATTAACCTGGGCAAGACCCGGGCGGATGACATTTTGGAGATGAAAATCGAGGCGTCCTGCGAAAAACTCCTGCCCTTGCTGACCCAACGACTGACCACTTAAAAACTGACGAAACCCGCTCCCACAGGGTTATGTGTTTATCCGGCAGACAGGCGTTGGCCCAGGTTTGCTTCCTTGAAAATATCAAACAACGCCTGCGCCGCCGCCGACAGTTCATGCCCCGGCTTGGTCAACACGCCAATCGCCCGCTCCACCACCGGGTCACGCAAAGTAATGCAGTGCGCGCCCGACTCCTGCATTTGCTGCCGGCACAGCGCCGGCACCGCGCTCACGCCCAACCCGCTGGCGACCATCCGTCCCACCGTCGCCAGTTGATGACTTTCAAACTCCACCGGCAACTTCATACCGCGAGCCTGCAAGTGTTCTTCGAGCATCACCCGCACTGTGGACGGTCGCTGCAAAGTGATAAACGGCTCCATCAACAAGGTCTGCCAGTCGATCTCCTCCAATTGCGTCAACGCCGAATCATGCGGCACCACCGCCACAAACCGGTCGATGTACAACGGCGTGAACTCCAGCGACGAGCTATGAGCCGGCTCAAACGAAACGCCTAGCTCCACTTGCCGATCGCGGACCATTTCCAGCACCTGCTCGTTGATCACGTCATTCACCGTGACGTTGACTTTCGGGTAACGCGCGCGGAAGGTCTTGAGGATCGGCGGCAGCAGGTTGCCGGCAAACGAAGGCATCGCCGCCACCGTCACGCGACCGCGCTGCAGAGTGAAACGTTGACGCAGTTCATCTTCGGCATTGTCCCAATCGGCGATCAGCCGACGGGCCAGCGGCAGCAGCGATTCACCCTCAGGAGTCAGCGCCACGTTGCGTGTGTTGCGGCTAAACAGGCGTCCGCCCAGGCCTTCTTCCAGGGCCTTGATGGTCAGGCTCAACGCCGATTGCGACAAGTGCAACCGCTCACAGGCCACGGCAAAACTCAGGCTCTGGGCCACGGCCAGAAAGGCTCGGATCTGCTTGACTGTCATCGTCGCTTTGCTCCAGTTGCGTAGGAGCTGCCGTAGGCTGCGATCTTTTGATCTTGATTTTCGGCGGCTTGAAGATCACAAAAGATCAACGTCAAAAGATCGCAGCCTTCGGCAGCTCCTACAGAGGTATTGGTGAGTTTTATCTATCAATCAACCTTAAAAATCAACTTAACAAATGAATACTCTGGCGAGACACTCATCCCCACTACGGCTAGCCAGCCGCCCATAAAGAATAAAAGAGGTGCATATGGCAGGTTTCGACAAGCGCGTGAGTTCCTACGAGGAAGCCCTTGCAGGTCTTGAAGACGGCATGACCGTGATCGCCGGCGGCTTCGGCCTGTGCGGGATCCCGGAAAACCTCATCGCCGAGATCAAGCGCAAAGGCACCCGCGACCTCACGGTGGTTTCCAACAACTGCGGCGTCGACGGTTTCGGCCTCGGCGTACTGCTGGAAGACCGGCAGATTCGCAAGGTTGTCGCCTCGTATGTGGGCGAGAACAAGATGTTCGAAGAGCAACTGCTCAGCGGCGCCATCGAAGTCGACCTGACCCCTCAAGGCACCCTCGCCGAAAAAATGCGCGCGGGCGGCGCAGGCATCCCTGCATTCTTTACCGCCACTGGCGTCGGCACCCCGGTTGCCGAAGGCAAGGAAGTGCGCGAATTCCACGGTCGCAAGTACCTGATGGAAGAATCCATCACCGGTGACTTCGCCATCGTCAAAGGCTGGAAAGCCGACCACTTCGGCAACGTGATCTATCGCCACACCGCCCAGAACTTCAACCCGCTGGCCGCCACTGCCGGCAAGATCACCGTGGTCGAAGTCGAAGAAATCGTCGAACCCGGCGAGCTGGAACCGTCGCAGATCCACACCCCTGGCATCTACGTCGACCGGATCATTTGCGGCACGTTCGAGAAGCGCATCGAACAGCGCACCGTGCGTAAGTGATCCCCTGCCCCCGGCCCGAATGAAGGAATAACAACAATGGCACTTTCCCGCGAACAAATGGCTCAACGCGTCGCCCGCGAAATGCAGGACGGCTTTTACGTGAACCTGGGCATCGGCATCCCGACCCTGGTCGCCAACTACATCCCTGAAGGCATGGAAGTCATGCTGCAGTCGGAAAACGGCTTGCTCGGCATGGGCCCTTTTCCTACTGAAGAAACCATCGATGCCGACATGATCAACGCCGGCAAACAAACCGTGACAGCACGTATTGGCGCTTCGATTTTTTCCTCGGCCGAGTCCTTCGCGATGATCCGCGGAGGCCATGTCGACCTGACCGTACTGGGCGCCTTTGAAGTAGACGTGGAAGGCAATATCGCCTCGTGGATGATCCCCGGCAAACTGGTCAAGGGCATGGGCGGCGCGATGGACCTGGTGGCCGGCGCAGACAACATCATTGTCATCATGACCCACGCGTCCAAGGACGGTGAGTCCAAGCTGTTGTCCAAATGCAGCCTGCCGCTGACCGGCGCCGGCTGCATCAAGCGTGTGCTGACCGACCTCGCCTACCTCGAAATCAAGGACGGCGCGTTCATTCTCAAAGAACGTGCGCCGGGCGTTAGCGTCGAAGAAATTGTCGCCAAGACCGCCGGTAAACTGATCGTGCCGGATCACGTTCCGGAAATGCAATTCGCTGCCCAGTGAGGAATTTTTCCATGCAAGACGTCGTTATTGTTGCCGCCACCCGTACCGCCATTGGCAGTTTCCAGGGTGCCCTGGCGGGTGTGTCCGCCGTTGATCTGGGCGCTGCGGTGATCCGTCAGTTGCTGGCGCAAACCGGGCTGGACCCGGCTCAAGTCGATGAAGTGATCATGGGCCAGGTGCTGACCGCCGGTGCCGGGCAAAACCCGGCACGCCAGTCGGCGATCAAGGCCGGCCTGCCCTTCACCCCGTGCCGGCCATGACCCTGAACAAGGTCTGCGGCTCGGGCCTCAAAGCCCTGCACCTGGCGACCCAGGCGATCCGCTGCGGCGACGCCGACGTGATCATTGCCGGCGGTCAGGAAAACATGAGCCTGTCCAACTACGTCATGCCCGGTGCGCGCACCGGTCTGCGCATGGGGCACGCGCAAATCGTCGACACCATGATCAGCGACGGTCTGTGGGATGCGTTCAACGATTACCACATGGGCATCACCGCTGAGAACCTGGCGGACAAGTACAACCTGACCCGCGAACAACAGGACGCTTTCGCCGCGGCCTCCCAGCAAAAAGCCACGGCCGCCATCGAATCCGGGCGTTTTGTCGATGAGATCACGCCGATCCTGATCCCGCAGCGCAAGGGCGATCCGCTGTCCTTCGCCACCGACGAACAGCCACGGGCCGGCACCACAGCCGAGTCCTTGGGCAAACTGAAACCGGCCTTCAAGAAGGACGGTTCGGTGACCGCCGGCAACGCCTCGTCGCTGAACGACGGCGCCGCTGCGGTGATCCTGATGAGCGCCGAAAAAGCCAAGGCCCTCGGCCTGCCGGTACTGGCGAAAATCGCTGCTTACGCCAACGCGGGCGTCGACCCGGCGATCATGGGCATCGGTCCGGTATCGGCTACCCGCCGTTGCCTGGACAAGGCCGGCTGGTCGATTGACCAACTGGACCTGATCGAAGCCAACGAAGCCTTCGCCGCGCAATCCCTGGCAGTGGCCAAGGACCTGGAATGGGACTTGAACAAGGTCAACGTCAACGGCGGCGCCATTGCGCTGGGCCATCCGATCGGCGCGTCGGGTTGCCGAGTGCTGGTGACTTTGCTGCATGAAATGATCAAGCGTGACGCAAAAAAAGGCCTCGCCACCCTGTGCATCGGTGGTGGTCAAGGCGTGGCACTGGCGCTGGAGCGCGCGTAAGCAAAAAGAGCAATACAGGCGGCGGGCGGATCCACGACATCCGCTCGCTGTCTGGTTTCATCGCTTTTGTGGCGAGGGGATTTATCCCCGATGGGTTGCGCAGCAGCCCAGAAATGTCGACTCGACACAGATTTTTGCCAGCGCTTCGCACTGGAACGGGGATAAATCCCCTCGCCACGGGGGCTTTGAAAATCACCCAGCCAACTGCAAAATCAACCAGGCATTCGCTGCACTGATCACCCCAAACAACCCCCACGCCAACACCCGCGTCGGCAGCCGATTCACAAACGGCCCCATCAGTTTCTGGTCGTTGGTCATGCTGATCAACGGGTACAACGCAAACGGCAGTTGCAGGCTCAGCACCACCTGACTCAACACCAACAGCTTGCCAATCGCGTTGTCGCCCATCAGCCACACGCCGATGAACGCCGGGATCAGCGCCAGCCCGCGAGTAATCAAACGCCGCTGCCAGCAAGGAATCCGCAGGTTCAGGTAACCCTCCATGATCACCTGCCCGGCGATGGTCCCGGTGAAGGTCGAGCTCTGCCCCGAGGCCAGCAGCGCGACGCCAAACAGCACGCTGGCCAAGGCCCCGCCCACCAGCGGATCGAGCAGGTGATAGGCGTCCTGGATGTCCACCACATCGCCATGCCCGGTGGCGTGAAACGCAGCCGCCGCCAGAATCAGAATCGCCGCGTTGACCAGCAACGCCAGGGCCAGGGAGCCGATGGTGTCGATGCGCGCCAGTTTGACCGCGTCCTGCTTGCTGGCCAGGTCGTGGCCGATCATCCGGGTTTGGACGATCGAGGTGTGCAAGTACAAGTTATGCGGCATCACCGTGGCCCCGAGAATGCCGATAGCGATGTACAGCGGCGCCGCATCGCCGATGGCCGACAATGACGGCGTGAAGCCACGGGCGACGTCCGGCCAGTAGGGTTTGATCAGCATCAGCTCGACGAAGAAACACACGCCAATGGTGGCGACCAGTACCAGCATGATCGCTTCGAGCCGGCGGAAGCCACGGTTCTGCAAGGCCAGCACCAGCAGCGTGTCGAACGCGGTCAGCGCGATGCCGAAGGTCAGCGAGCAGCCGAGCAACAAATGGAATGCCAGGGCGCAGCCAAGCACTTCGGCCAGATCCGTGGCGATGATCGAGATTTCCGCCAGCACCCATTGCGTGCGGGCGGTGCGAGTGCTGTAGCGCTCGCGGGATAATTGCGCCAGGTCACGCCCGGTGGCAATGCCCAGTCGCGAACACAAACACTGCACGACCATCCCCGCCAGGCTCGCCAGCAACACCACGAACAACAAGCTGTAGCCAAAGCGCGAACCGGCCTCGATGGCCGTCGCCCAGTTGCCCGGGTCCATGTAGCCGATCGACACCAGCAAGCCCGGGCCGGCAAAGCGCAGCAGGCGCTTGAAGAACGTAGCGCTGGGGTCAACGGCAACACTGCCGGCCACTTCCGGCGGGCAAAACGGCGCCGTGGCGACTTTGGGCAAAAAACTGAAGTTCACGCAAACATCCGTCGACAGGTGGAAAGGCGCAGCTTAGACGTTTAAGCCATAACCTTGAAGATCAAACGAACTTCTGATTTCTATCGACTCACACCCAATAATTGCTGGCGCAACTCGGGATTGCGGGTGCGCGGGTCGAGCCAGATGTCAAAGAAGGCTCGGGCGAATTGCGGGTCTTTCACTTCGTGTTGCAACTGCTGGCCGACAAAGAAGCGTGCGCCCTGCCCCGGCAAATACACGCCGGTGATGCGGGTGCCCGCCTGGACATCGACGAACGACTGCTGCATCTGGATCTGCCAGCCGGCCAGTTGTTCAGCGCTGACCGAGGAGCCGGACAACCGTTTGATTTCATCGACGCTGGCCTTCACCAGATCGTCCCGGGAAATGTTGCGCTGGTAGATCAGCTCCAGAGCAAATGGCTGGTCCGGTGCCAAGGGCCGCGCCGCACTCCAGAGCCGGGCGTTGTACACATCGAAGCCCCAAACACTGAAATCGCCCGTGCCAATAATCTGCGCACCGGGCACCGCGTCCTGCCAATTGGCCCAGGTCGGCGTCAACAACAAGGCCCACAAGCCGATGCCACAACATCCACGCAACACTTTGGGAGTTCTGTTCATCGCCGCGTCAACTCCGAGCAAGTCTGGATAATCAGAGCATAGCGCGGATCGCAGCGACCAATTTGTATACAAAAATTGCACACATATGCAGCAATCGCTTATCGGCGGTGCTAACGTGAGCGCCTCTGACCCGACGGAGACACCTGCGTGCTGATGCTCAAACTGCTGGTGATTCCCGGGTTTCTGCTGCTGATTTCCTTGGCGGGCAAACGTTGGGGGCCGAGCGTGGCCGGTTGGTTGTCGGGGCTGCCGGTGGTGGTCGGGCCGATTCTGTTTTTCCTCGCCATTGAACAAGGCCAGGTGTTTGCCGCCCAGGCCGCGACCGCCGGGCTCTCAGCGATGTTCGCGATGATTGCCTTCTGCGTGACGTACGCCCAAGTCGCTCAACGAGCCGGTTGGCCGTGGGCGCTGGCGATCTCACTGGCGGTGTGGGCTGCGCTTGCGTCGGTGTTGTCGGTGATTGCGCCGTCGCTGCCGTTCTCCGTAGTCGCGGCGGCGATTGCTTTGCTCGCCTCGCCGTATTTATTTCCTGACGTGCAACCGGTGCTGAACGGTACGGCGCCGAAGTCGGACAAACTGATCTGGCGGATGATCGCCGGCGCGGCGCTGACGCTGGTGGTGACGATGCTCGCCAGCACTGTCGGTGAACGCTGGAGCGGACTGCTCGCGGTGTTCCCGGTACTCGGCAGTGTCATGGCGGTGTTTTCCCAGCAGACGCGCGGGCCTGAATTTACCGCCGTACTGTTACGCGCGACGGCGACGGGCATGTATTCGTTTTCGGCGTTCTGCCTGGTGTCGGCGCTGACATTGCCGAGCATGGGTTTGGGTGGGTTTGCGGTGGGTGTCGCGGTTTCAGTGGCGATGCTAGGAGTCACCCGAAAGCTGCTGGCCAAGCCTCCCCCTCCAAAACGCCCCAACCTCAACGTTGAAACTGTCCCCCGTGGTGAGGGGATTTATCCCCGTTGGCGTGCGCAGCGCGCCCATCTTTTTACGACTGCTGCGCAGCCGAACGGGGATAAATCCCCTCACCACAAGGTGCACAACCGACCTCAGAAGGTGGTCACCTGTAAGCTGCTGGCCAAGCCTCCCCCTCCAACACGCCCCAACCTCAACGTTGAAACTATCCCCCGTGGTGAGGGGATTTATCCCTTGTGGGGAGGGGATTTATCCCCGTTGGCGTGCGCACCGCGCCCACCTTCTTTACGACTACTGCGTAGCCGAACGGGGATAAATCCCCTCACCACAAGGTGTATAACCAACCTCAGAAGGTGGTCACCCGTAAGCTGCTGGCCAAGCCTCCACCCTCCAAATCACCCCAACCTCAACGTTGAAACTGTCCCCTGTGGTCAGGGGATTTATCCCTTGTGGCGAGGGGATTTATCCCCGTTGGCGTGCGCAGCGCGCCCATCTTTTACGACTGCTGCGCAGCCGAACGGGGATAAACCCCCTCACCACAAGGTGCATGACCGACCCCAGAAGGTGGGTTCAGACGAGCCGGGCTGGAGTGGCAACGCGCCGCATGGGATGATCGGCCGCCTAAACGCGTCCATTCCTCGGAGATTCGAATGTCATTGTTGAGCAAGAAAGCCGTCGTCCTGCTGCTGGCGGCCGTCGCCGGTCTCGGCGCCATCAACGCTCAGGCGGCCAAGGCCAAAGAAAAAGCCACCACCGAGAAAGTCTCGATGCTCGAAGGCAAATTTACCTTCGTCCTGCCCAAGGGTTTTGTCGCCGACCCGCTGCCGGCCGGCCCGACTGGCGCCAAGGGCACGATGTACACCAATCAGACCACTAAAACCGTGGTCATCGCCGCCGAAAACCTGATTCCCGAAGGCAACAACGTCAAGGACAACGACAGTGCGTTCCTCGACGGCACCGTGTCCGACTTCATCGACGCCCAGCGCAAAGCCCTGCCGGACTTCAACAAGCTCACCGAGAAAAGCCTGACCCAGAAAAGCACCGGTCTCGGCCTGCGCCAGGTCGATAGCACGGCCACCCAGGGCGGTGGTCAGACCCTCAACACCACGTTGATGGCCGGTTCCGGCACGCACATGGCGCTGGTTCAGGTGATTTCCCGGGTCAGCGACAAGGCCGGCCACGAGGCGCTGGTAAAAACCATCCTCAAGGATTGAGCTGCTGCAACCAGCCATTCAAATCGCGCAGTTCGGCCGCACTGATGCTGTGGCCGACGCCGGGATAAGCGTGGAATTGCGGCTTGTAATCGAGCTTTTGCAGTAACGCATTGGCCTCGGTGCCGTCGTGATACGGCACACGATCATCGGCCGTACCGTGGCCGATGAAGATGCTCAGTGGCAGCGGTTGCTGCTCCGCCTTCAACTCGGTTTTGAGCACCGGCAGCAAACGTCCGCTCAACGCCGCAATACCACCTACCGCTGCGGGCGGTCGCAGCCCCACTTCGTACGTCATCATCGCGCCTTGGCTGAAACCGATCAGGTACACCTTGTCCGGACTGGCGTGATATTTCTTCGCCGCTTGCGCGACAAAGTCACGCAGCTTCTGGCCGCTGACCTTCAGATCATCGGTCTCGCCGTTGTAGGCACCTTCGCCTTTCTTGCGGAACCATTGGTAGCGCCCTTCGCCCAACGATAACGGGGCCTGCACCGACAGGTAGTTGTACTGCGCCGGCAGCTGGAATTTCATGCCAATCAGATCGGCTTCGTTGCTGCCGTAGCCGTGCAGGAAAATCACCAACGGCCGCGGATTCGCGTCCGCGTGAACCTGCTCGATGTACTTCAGCGGCAGATCGCTTTGCAGCGAAGTTTGAGCCTGCACGGCGGTGGATGCCAGCAAGGTCAACAGAGCAAACGCCTTGAACATAAGCCTTCCTTAACAGAGTGTCGGGTTCGGGGGTGAGCCTAGCATTCTCAGGCAAGGATCCAAATGTGGCGGTGTTGCTGATGGCCTCTTCGCGAGCAAGCTCTGCTCCTACAAGTTCGGTGTAGCTCTTGCAGGCGTAGAGCTTGTTCGCGATGAGGCCGAAGACTGTCAGTCGTTAGTCAACTTCCCAACCCGAAACGGCTCACGCCCGGCAACTTTCGCCTGCCACGTCCCCGGCTCGGTGTAGCGCCCCCGATCAATCGCAAACAGCACGCCACTGGTCCCGGCCTTCACGGTCGTTACCCGGTCGTTCAACGGGTCGACCACTTCAAACAGCGCATCGCCCTGCTCCACCCATTCACCGGCCTCGCGCAGGAAGCTGACCACGCCGTGGTGCGGGGCGAACAGGTACTCGGTGCCGGCGAACGGCATACCTTCGCAGCACTCGCTCGGGGCTGCAGGCCAAGTGCCTTTGATGAAGCCGTGCTCGGCGAGGAACCCCAGAATCGCCTCGCAATTGGCCTGGGCCTGATCGACCCGGGTGTCGCCCATGCTGCCCAGTTCCAGCGTCGTCGCCAGGTTGGCGGGTGGGATCGCCGCCTCAGGGAAGGCCCGTGCCAAACGCAGCCATGGCGTCGAACAGGATTCATCGAACGAGCTGCCGCCCGAGTCTTCGCACAACAATGCCACGCCCGCCTTCAAGCGCGCCGCCAGGGATTGCCACTGCGGCCAGTGTTGCGGCAAGGCGTAGATGTGAATCGCTGCATCGAAGTCGCAATGCAAATCCAGAGTGATATCGGCATCGCAAGCATGGCGCAGCAGCAAGCGGTGCATGGCTTCCAGTTGCGACGCCGGTGCCGGCAAGTCGTCGAGCACCTGGGCCATGGTCTGGCGAATCAGCGCAATGTTGGCTTCGGCATCGTCGCCCAACTGAGCACCGATCAACGCGGCCACCGGAGCACTCAATTCGACGAACGCACGGTTGAAATTCTTGCCGCTGCCCAGTTCGAAACGGCCCATATGGGCGCCTTGCAAATGCTGATCGAGGCCGATCGGGTTGGCCACCGGCACCAATTCGATTACGCCCTGCAACTGGCCCTGGGCTTCGAGTTCGGCCAGGCGCTTCTTCAGCTCCCAAGCCGTGCGCATGCCCGGCAGTTCGTCAGCGTGCAGGCTGGCCTGGATGTAAACCTTGCGGGCGCCCGCGCCATAACGAAACACGCTGAGGCTGCGCTCGGTGCCCAGATGACTCCAGGGCAGTGGATGGTCGATGCGTTGCATGGGAAAACTCCTCAATAGCTGGATCACACAGATCCCCTGTAGGAGTGAGCCTGCTCGCGATAGCGGTTTTACATTCAGTACCGATGGCATCTGATACACCACTATCGCGAGCAGGCTCACTCCTACAAAGATCTCGTCACAATTAAAACGCAAAAAAAGTGGCCACCGCGTCAACGGTGGCCACTTTTTTAAACGGCTGGGTTACTCGCCGCCGTACACATCAAAGTTGAAGTACTTGTCCTGCACTTGCTTGTACTTGCCGTTGGCACGGATCTCGGTGATAGCGGTGCTGAATTTGTCAGCCAGCTCCTTGTCACCCTTGCGCACAGCGATACCGGCGCCGCCACCGAAGTACTTGGCGTCTTCGTAGGTCGGGCCGACGAACGCGAAACCTTTACCGGCGTCGGTTTTCAGGAAACCGTCGTCCAGGTTGACCGAGTCCGCCAGCATCGCGTCGAGGCGGCCGGAGACCATGTCCAGGTTGGCTTCCTGCTGGGAGCCGTAACGCACCAGGACAATCCCGGCCGGTTGCAGCACTTCAGTGGCGAAGCGGTCGTGGGTACTGGCACGCAGCACACCGACTTTCTTGCCCTTGAGTTCGGTCAGCGGGTCCTTCACGTCGGTGCCTGCCTTCATCACGAAGCGCGCCGGGGTGTGATAGTACTTGATGGTGAAGTCGACGTTTTTCTTGCGGTCGTCAGTGATGGTCATGGACGACAGGATCGCGTCGATTTTCTTCACTTTCAGGGCCGGGATCAGGCCGTCGAACTCTTGCTCGACCCACACGCACTTCACTTTCATCTGCTCGCACAGCGCGTCGCCGATGTCCACGTCGAAACCGGTGAGTTTGCCGTCAGGGGTTTTCATCGAGAATGGCGGGTAACCGGCTTCGATACCGATGCGGATCGGCTTGGCGTCTTCGGCCACGGCGGTCAGGGACAACATCGACAGTGCCAGGGCACCGAACATCACTAGCTTCTTCATTTATAACTCCTGTGTGCGGAGGCTTTTATTGGCAGCTTTCGATTCAGCGTTCGGTCATGGCCATTTAGCGGCAAATACCGAAGTGGCCGGCAGTCTATGGCGGCGCGCACAGGGTAAATTGTGTTGATGCGACAAATACTTACAGAAAATCGGCGAGCCGATTGACCGAGGTCAAAGGCTGCGCCGTCGTGGTGCAAAGGCTGTAGGACAAGCCCTCAAACAGCACAGGAATCCCCTGTAGGACGCTGCCGAAGGCTGCGATCTTTTGATCCTGATTCTAAAAAAATCAAAAGATCGCAGCCTTCGGCAGCTCCTACACAGGCATTAGCATTCGCAGGCAATGGGGGTTTTGGCCGCTGTCGCCACGCTCAGTTGAAACCCCTCATCCAGCCACCCCGTCACCCCGCCAATCATCTCTTTGACCGGGTAGCCCAACGCCGCCAGTTTCACCGCGGCCTTGTTGGCACCGTTGCAATGTGGTCCGGCGCAATACACCACAAACAAAGTGTTTTTCGGATAAACCGCCAAACCATCAGCCTTCATCAAACGCCCCGGAATATTGATCGCCCCCGGCACATGCCCCCGCTCAAAAGCCAGCGGGCCGCGCGTGTCCACCAACACAAAATCCACCTCGCCGGCCTGTTGGCTGCCATAGACGTCGGAACAATCGGTTTCAAAGGTCAGGCGATTGCTGAAATGCATCAGGGCAATGGCCGACGGGGCTGCAGAAATCTCGCGAACAAGGCTGGTCATGGGCTGTACTCCAAAGTCTCGGTGGGTGTAGGCAGACTTTATCTACCCGTCACTTGCCGCTAAAGTGGCGTACAAGACACCTACCGGGAACTTTCCGCCAAATGCTGCCCAATCCTGGATTAGTCGCGATTCTTGCCTACGACGGCCTCTGCACTTTCGAGTTCGGCATTGCCGTGGAGATCTTCGGCCTGGCCCGGCCGGAGTTCGATTTCCCTTGGTATGAACATCAGATCGTCGCCGTGGATGAAGGCCCGATGCGCGCCATGGGTGGCATTCAGGTGCTGGCGGACGGTGGCATGCCACTGCTGGAACGCGCCCGAACCATCATCGTGCCCGGTTGGCGCGATCGTCAGGCACCGGTGCCCGAGGCGCTGCTCGGCGCACTCCGTCAGGCCCATGCCCGAGGCGCGCGGTTGTTGTCGATCTGCTCCGGGGTGTTCGTGCTGGCGGCCACTGGCCTGCTGGACGGTCACCGCGCCACTACCCATTGGCGCTACACCACGGAACTGGCCGAGCGCTTTCCGAACATTCAAGTCGACCCGGACGTGCTGTATGTCGATTCGGGTCAGTTGATCACCTCGGCCGGCAGCGCTGCCGGTATCGACGCCTGTCTGCATTTGGTGGCGCGGGACTTTGGCACTCAGGTGGCCAACTCGGTGGCGCGGCGACTGGTGATGTCGCCGCAGCGCACCGGCGGTCAGGCGCAGTTTATTCCTACACCGGTCAGTCCAACGCCGCGCAGTGATTTGTCACGTGTCATGCAGTGGGCGCGGGAGCGTTTGCATGAACCGCTGGAGGTGCGCGACCTCGCCAGTGAGGCGGCAATGAGTGAACGCACCTTTCTGCGCCGCTTCACCGAAGCCAGCGGCCAGTCGCCGAAGACCTGGTTGCAGCATCAACGCCTGGCCCGGGCCCGGGAGTTGCTGGAAAGCACCCGCCAGAACACCGAGCAGATTGCCGAGCATTGCGGGTATCGTTCGGTGGAGAGTTTCCGGGTGGCGTTTCGCAGCGTGGTCGGGGTGCCGCCGTCGGTGTATCGGGAGCGGTTTGGGCGCGGGGTACAAGCCGTTTTTTGAGGTGTTCTTGCGGGCCTCTTCGCGAGCAAGCCCGCTCCCACATTAGGTCTGTGTCGTTCACAAAACCAATGTGGGAGCGGGCTTGCTCGCGATGGCGTCCAACCAGACACCGCCAAACTCAAGGCTTGCGCAACAAATAGGTATCCATAATCCACCCATTCGCCAACCGCGCCGCCTTGCGCACCCGTTCAATCTCATCCGCCACATCCTTGAGCTTGCCGCTGATAAGGATTTCATCCGGCGTGCCCAAGTAAGCCCCCCAGTAAATCTCCGTCTCCTGATCCGCCACCCGATGGTAGGAATCTTCCGCATCGAGCATCACCACCAGGCTATCCGCATCACTCACCTGCCCCGCCGCCAGCCGCCGGCCCGTGGTGATTTCAATCGAGCGCCCGATGCGATTCAACGGCACCTTATGTTGCGCCGCCAACGCCTGAACGCTGGTGATTCCGGGGATCACTTCGAACTCAAACTCGCAGTGCCCCGAGGCCAGAATCGCCTGCAAGATGCGCACGGTGCTGTCGTACAACGCGGGGTCGCCCCACACCAGGAAACCGGCGCACTGGCCGTCAGTCATTTCCTCGTTGATCAGCCGTTCGAAGGTGTTCTGCTTGGCCAGGTTCAGATCCTCGACACTGGCCTTGTAGTCTACGTCGCCACGCTCGCGTTCCGGGCTGTGGGCTTCGACGAAGCGGTAGTCGCGATCGGTGATGTAGCGCTCACAGATGTCACGCCGCAGATCGATCAACTTGTCTTTGCTCTGGCCCTTGTCCATGAGGAAAAACACGTCCGCCCGATTCAGCGCCTTTACCGCCTGCATCGTGATGTAGTCCGGGTTGCCGGCGCCAATGCCGATCACCAGCAAAGTTTTCATCAGACAGCCTCCTCAATGTCGATGCCGGGCAAGCGTAGCCGCCAGATACCGTTAAAGCGCAAATCGACCATTGCCAGCGGCTCGACATCTATTGCATTGAATGCAGCGCCCCGCACCACCTGCATCAGCGCCGCACGCACGATGTAAGGATGAGTGATGGCGACGATATGCCCTGGCGTGGCTTTCAACCCATCGAGCCAAGCCGCCACTCGCTCGCCCAGTTGCACCACCGACTCGCCGCCGGGCGGTGCGGCGTGGGGATCGGCGAGCCACGCTTGCAATGCTTGCGCGTCGCTATTCTGCAACTGCTTGAGCGACTGCCCGTGCCAGCGGCCCCAATCACAATCACGCAATGCCGGATCGATCTCGGCATCCGGGCCAAACCACTCGGCGGTCTGCCGTGTGCGTAACTCGGGGCCGCATAGCAGACGGAACGCGCCGTCGAAACGGTCAGCCAGTGAGTCGGACGCCAAACGCTGATTTTCAACAGGCTCGTTCGTAGGAAAACGCGACAATTTCTGTGCGACGGTTCGAGCATGGCAAATCAATGTCAAACGGCTGGTTCGCACAAGCAGTCACTCAATGGAAAGGTCTGAAAAATCCGCAGCACTTGCCGCGTTATTGAACAATTGTCGCGTATCCCGCGGGTTTGCGGGCAATGCATCATTCACGAGGACTCCGCCTGACTTCCGTAAAATCGGCAAAATCTGACATCACTGTGGGCAATGGACTACAAAGCAGAACGACTACCGTGTAGCCCTTGTTACACGGGCATCTTGCTCCATTTTGGGGCCTTGGCAAAAGGACAAAAAATTCACTAGACATGTAGTGTGAGTTACATAAATACTGTTTTAGTGAATTGTGAAATGAAACCGACACACCCATCCAGCAGGAGCCCGGATGCCCCCTCTTAGAGACCTGATCACCGATCCCGGCCTGGACCTTACGCCTTCGGAACGCAAAGTCATCCGCGCCTTGCTGGACCAGTACCCGCGTAACGGACTGGGCCCGATGTCGCGATTGGCCGAGCATGCCGGTGTCAGCGACCCGACCATTGTGCGACTGGTCAAAAAACTTGGCTTTAGCGGTTACGCCGAGTTCCAGGACGCGTTGCTCAGCGACATGGACCACCGCTTGCGCTCCCCAAGCACCCTGTTGCAACCCCGCGCCCACCTGCAAAAAGATGATCCGTGGAGCCATTATCTGGCGGAAACCCATCGCTCCATGGTGGAAACCCAGGCCCTGACGCAACCTGAAGATGTACGGATTCTGGTGGAATGGTTGCTCGACGCTCGCCATCAAGTGCATTGCTTCGGCGGGCGTTTCAGCAGTTTCCTCGCCCACTATTTGCTCAACCATTTGCGCCTGCTGCGCCCCGGCTGTTTTGCCCTGGAAGACAACGCCCAGTTGCCGGACCGACTGTTCGACGTACAGCGCCAGGACGTGGTGCTGGTGTTCGATTATCGCCGCTACCAGTCCCAGGCCTTGCGGGTGGCCAGTGCCGCGAAAAATCGCTATGCGCGGGTAGTGCTGTTCACCGACATCTATACCTCGCCGTTGCGGGAAATGGCCGATTTGATCATCAGCTCGCCGGTGGAGTCGGTCTCGGCGTTCGACACCCTGGTCCCGGCGCTGGCGCAGGTTGAAGCACTGATTGCTTGCCTGACCTTGCGCAGCCCCGATCTGGCCGATCGCCTGGAAGGCATCGATGCCCTGCGTTCTGAATTCGACACCCATCTACTGGAGGAAAAATAAGGATGTTTACGCTCCCCCACCGCTCGCCGCGCGACCTGCCTTTTGTCACTGACCACACCGCGCTGTTGCTGGTCGACATGCAGCGGGCCTGGCTCGAACCGCAGTTCGACCCGCACCTCAACGACCCCGACGCCGAATATTTCCTGACTCGCACTCACATGCAGGTAGTGCCCAATCAGCGGCGGTTGCTCAGCGCCTTTCGCAGCGCCCGGCAGAACGTAGTACATACCCTGATCGAAAGCCTCACCGCCGATGGCCGCGACCGTTCCCTGGACCACAAACTCTCGGACATGCACCTGCCCAAAGGATGCCCGCAGGCGCGAATCATCGAGGACCTGACCCCGGAAGAAAACGAAGTCGTGCTGCCGAAAAGCTCCTCGGGGGTCTTCAACTCCACCAACATCGACTACGTGTTGCGCAACCTCGGGGCGCGGCATCTGGTCATCGCCGGCATCGTCACCGACCAGTGCGTCGACATGGCGGTGCGTGACGCCGCCGACCGTGGCTACCTGGTGACGCTGGTGGAAGACGCCTGCGCCACTTACACCCCGGAACGGCATCAGGCCTGCCTCAACGCGATCAAAGGTTATTGCTGGATTACGGACACGCAAACCGTGCTCGCCCGTCTGCAGGAGATGCAGCCATGAGCGCGCGCCTGCTGCCCGTCCCGATGACCACGATTGTCACCACCGACCTGATCGGCGTGACCCGCGGTCGCTCCTTTCCCACCGATGAGCTGGAGCACTATCAAGCCGCCGGTATCGGCTGGGTGCCCGCCAACAGCGCACTGACCCCGCAAGACGTCATCGCCTCGGCCAGTCCGTGGGGCGCTTACGGTGACTTGCGATTGATTCCGGACATGGGCAGCCGGGTGACCGTCAGCAACGGCCCGGACGCCAATGCCCCGCCTCTGGACTTCATCCATGGCGACCTCTGCGAAACCGATGGCCGGCCGTGGGCCACATGCCCGCGCACCCTGCTGCGCAACGAAGTGGAACGTTATAGGGCCGAGTTGGGGGTGCAGGTCAACGCCGCGTTCGAACACGAATTCAACCTGGACAGCGGCGATGCCGATTGTCGGGCGTTCTCCCTTGAAGCCCAGCGCCAGGGTGCCGAATTCGGCGGCTGGTTGCTCAGCGCTTTGCGCGCGGGTGGCGTGGAGCCGGAGATGTTCCTGCCGGAATACGGCAAGCATCAATACGAAATCACCTGCCGCCCGGCGCTCGGTGTCGCCGCCGCCGACCGTGCGGTGAACGTGCGCGAAATCACCCGGGAAGTCGCTCGGCAAATGGGCGTGGACCTGAGCTTCGCGCCGAAGACCACCGAACATGCAATGTGCAACGGTGTGCATTTGCACATCAGCCTGCAAGACCTCGCCGGGCAACCGCTGCTGTACGACGCCGGCACCACCAATGGCCTGTCGACCCTCGGCCAGCACTGGGCCGCCGGGATCCTGCATTACTTGCCGGCTCTCTGCGCCATAACCGCGCCGACGCCGGTGTCCTACAAGCGCTTGCTGCCCCATCACTGGAGCGCTTCCTATGCCTGCCTCGGCCAGCGCAACCGCGAAGCGGCGCTGCGGATCTGCCCGACGGTAACCCTGGGCAGTAAATCCGTAGCCGCGCAGTACAACCTCGAATTTCGTGCCATGGACGCCACCGCCTCGCCGCACCTGGCCATGGCCGCACTGCTGATTGCCGGACGCCTGGGCATCGAACAACGCCTGGCACTGAATGCAATCACTGATGAAATCCCCGATGCCCTGAATGAAGAACAACGCCAGGCCCGGGGCATTGTTGCCCTACCCGCCTCTCTGCCCCAGGCCCTGGACTGCCTGCGCAACAGTGAGGCGCTGATCGAAGCGTTGCCCAAGGCACTGCTCGACTCTTATTTCGCCCTGAAAACCGAGGAACTGACGCTGACGGAACAGCTCTCGCCCGCCGACCTTTGTGAGCACTATGCCCGTCTGTACTGAACCTGCTGAACTTGGGCTCTACACCAAGCCCCCGTACACCTTGATCCGGGAAGCCTCCGAGCACCCGCTGATTCTGGTGTGCGAACACGCCAGCCGTTTTATTCCGCCGGCGTTGAATGATCTGGGTTTGAGCTTTGAAGCCGCCCGTGAGCACATCGCCTGGGACATCGGTGCCCTGGCGCTGGCTGAGCGCTTGTCCGAAACCCTCGGCGTGACGCTGCTGGCGGCCAACTACTCACGGCTGTTGATTGACCTCAATCGCCCACGCCATGCCCCGGACAGCATTCCGGGTCAGAGCGAGATTTATCAGGTGCCGGGCAACCAGCAACTGAGTGAAGCCACCCGGGAGTACCGCCGGGAAACGTTGTTCAAGCCGTTTCACACCCGCTTGCAAAGCCTGATCGACGAGCGCGTGGCGCAAGGGCGAGCAGTTCGAGTGGTGGGGATTCACAGTTTCACCCCGATTTATTACGGTCAGCCCCGGTTGCTGGAAGCCGGCGTGCTGTTTGGCGGGGCCCGGAATTACGCCCAACGGGTGATCGACGGGTTGAGCCGGCATTCGAAGAAAGTGGCCGGCAATCAGCCGTACAAGATAGACCCTCTGGGGGACATGACCGTGCCGGTGCACGGCGATGCTCGCGAGCTGGAATCGGTGTTGATCGAGGTGCGCAACGATCTGCTGCGCAGCCCCGAAGCCGTGTCGCGCTGGGCCGCATACCTCGCGCCCCTGCTGTAACGAAAGACTGCTGTAACGGATGTTTCGAGCACTGCTGACGCTGTAAACGATGGACCGATATAACAACTAAAAACGATCGACTGGCTGACAAGGAGTTGCGCTTCATGGAAATAGAAGAATTCGGCTACAAGCAGGAGTTGAAACGTAGCCTGACACTGACGGATCTGGTGGTGTACGGGATGATCTTCATGATCCCCATCGCCCCGTTCGGTGTTTATGGCTACGTCAACGCCGAGGCGCCCGGGATGGTGCCGCTGGCCTACATTATCGGCATGGTGGCGATGCTGTTTACCGCCCTCAGCTACGGCAGCATGGCCAAGGCTTTTCCGATTGCCGGCTCGGTGTATTCCTACGCACAACGCGGCTTGAATCAACATGTCGGCTTTATTGCCGGTTGGTTGATGCTGCTTGATTACCTGCTGATCCCGCCGCTGCTGTACGTGTACGCGGCCATGGCGCTGAATCACCTGTACCCGGATATTCCGAAAGTCGGTTTCATCCTGGCGTTCCTGGTCAGTGCGACGTTTGTAAACCTGCGGGGCATCACCTTCACCGCACGGATGAACATCGTCTTTCTGCTGGCGCAACTGGTGGTGCTGGGGATCTTCCTGTTCTACGCCTGGAATGCCCTGCACAACGGCGGCGGTCACGGTGAGTTGACCTTGGCGCCGCTGTACAACCCCGAAACGTTCAACTTCGCGCTGCTGATGCAAGCGGTGTCGATTGCAGTACTGTCGTTCCTTGGCTTCGATGCGATTTCCACCCTGGCCGAAGAGATCAAAGAGGACCCGGGCCGCAGTGTTGGCAAGGCTGCGCTGATTACCCTGGTGGTGATGGGCGTGATCTTCGTGGTGCAGACCTGGATCGCCACCGATCTGGCTGCCGGCATGGGTTTCAAATCCGCTGACACCGCGTTTTATGAAATTGCTGAAATTGCCGCTGGCAGCTGGCTGGCAACCCTTACCGCCGTGGCCACGGCCCTGTCCTGGGGTGTGGCGGTGGCCATCACTTCGCAATCGGCGGTATCGCGGCTGATATTCGGCATGGCACGGGACGGTAAACTGCCGAAAGTGCTGGCCAAGGTCCATCCAAAATACAACACGCCGCACATCAGCATTTACCTGGTGGCCGTGCTGTCGCTGGTGATTTGCTACCTGTTCATCAACTCGGTGGACACCCTCACCTCCCTGGTGAACTTCGGCGCGTTGAGTGGCTTCATGCTGCTGCACCTGACCGTGATCAACTACTACTGGCGCCGGCAGAAATCCGGCCAGGTGATCCGTCACCTGCTCTGCCCGGTGGTCGGCTTCATCATCGTCGCGGCCATCATGTACAACATGGGCGTCGATGCACAAAAGCTCGGTTTGATCTGGATTGCTCTGGGTCTGGTCTATTTGTTCTTCCTGAACAAGCTGGGCGCCAGCACGTCGTTGCCGGACCCGAGCAACGTCTGACAACAAAAAGGGCGGCGTCTGACAACAAATCAGGCGACCGCTGCTTTAACGCGTGGACACCGACAGTGATAGTCAGGTTCGACGGCAAACCGCCGAACCCTTTGATACAGGAGTACATCCATGCTGGTCTTACGCCCAGTCGAGTTAACCGACCTGCCCCAGTTGCAACAACTGGCCCGCGACAGCCTGGTGGGCGTCACGTCGCTGCCGGACGATAGCGAACGCCTGCGCGAGAAAATTCTCGACTCCTGCGCCTCGTTCGACAAAGACGTACAAGGCAACGGCCCGGAGAACTACTTTTTCGTCCTCGAAGACCTGGCCAGCCAACGTCTGACCGGGTGCTCGGAAATCCTTGCCACCGCCGGTTTCAGTGAGCCGTTCTACAGCTTACGCAACCGCCACTTCACCAGCACCTCACGGGAACTGAACATCGAGCACGGCGTGCCGGCGCTGTCGTTGTGCCACGACCTCAGCGGCCACACCTTGCTGCGCGGCTTTCACATTGATGCGGCACTGGTGCGCACGCCGTTTTCCGAGTTGTTGTCACGGGCCCGGCTGCTGTTTATCGCGGCTCACTCCGCGCGTTTTTCAGAGGCGGTGATCACCGAAATCGTCGGGTACAGCGACGATCAGGGCCAGTCGCCGTTCTGGGATGCCCTGGGCAAACACTTTTTTGACCTGCCTTACGTCGAGGCCGAGCGACTCTGTGGCCTGGAGAGCCGGACCTTCCTCGCCGAACTGATGCCGCAATACCCGATCTACGTGCCGATGCTGCCTAAAGCGGCGCAAGAGTGCATTGGCCGGATTCACCCCGACGGCCAGGAAGCGTTCGACATCCTGGAGCGCGAAGGCTTTGAAACCAACAGCTACATCGACCTGTTCGACGGCGGCCCGACGCTGTATGCGCGTACCGCGAACATTCGCTCTATTGCCCACAGCCACACCGGCACCGCGCAGCCCGTTGAGACCATCGACGCCCGTGGCAGTTACCTGGTGAGCAACGATTCGCTCAAGGATTACCGGGCCATCATCACCGAACTGGACTACACCGCCGGACAACCGGTGGGCTTGAGCGCCGACCTGTGCGCCGCCCTGAACGTCACCGACGGCAGCCCGATCCGGCTGATCGCCCTGTGAGCATCACCGGGACCCGTGCCCAACGACAGCGCCCGAGCACGCGCGCAAAAGGAGCTGCATCATGATTGTCCGCCCGGTTCACATCACCGACCTGCCCGCCTTGCTGACGCTGGTGCAACAGGCAGGCCCCGGGTTCACCACCCTGCCGGCGAACGAAGATCGCCTGGCCCACCGCGTGCGCTGGTCCCAGCGGACCTTCGCCGAACAGGTCGAACGTGCCGACGCCGATTATCTGTTCGTGCTGGAGGACGACGAGCAACGCGTGGTCGGGGTCAGTGCCCTGACGGGGGCCGTCGGCATGCGAGAGCCCTGGTACAACTACCGGGTCGGGCTGACGGTCAGTTCGTCGCCGGACCTGGGTATCCAGAAGCATATTCCGACCTTGTTCCTGAACAACGAAATGACCGGCCAATCGGAACTCTGCTCGCTGTTCCTGCGCCCCGATCAGCGCTACGGCAACAACGGTCGATTGCTGTCGTTGGGGCGGTTGCTGTTCGTCGCCGAATTCCCGCAGCTGTTTGGCGACAAGCTCATCGCCGAACTGCGCGGCAGTGCCGACGAACAAGGCTGCTCGCCGTTTTGGGACAGTCTGGGCCGGCACTTTTTCAAGATGGATTTCAGCCACGCCGATCACCTGTCGGGGCTGGGCAACAAATCGTTCATCGCCGAACTGATGCCCCGCCAACCGCTGTACACCTGTCTGCTTACCGAACAGGCTCAGGCTGTGATCGGCAAGGCTCACCCGAACACGCAGACGGCGCTAAAGATCCTCAATGCCGAAGGTTTTGCCCACAAGGACTACATCGACATCTTTGATGGCGGACCGGTGATTGAAGCGCAGGTCTCGAAAATCCGCACCGTGCGTGACAGCCAGTCGCTGGTGCTGGGCATTGGCACCCCGGACGAACAGGCCCCGGTGTGGCTGATCCACAACCAACGCATGGAAAACT
The DNA here is from genome assembly GCF_016651105.1 of Pseudomonas sp. TH15. Taxonomy (GTDB): domain Bacteria; phylum Pseudomonadota; class Gammaproteobacteria; order Pseudomonadales; family Pseudomonadaceae; genus Aquipseudomonas. The sequence continues at coordinate 3,412,409 of NZ_JAEKEL010000001.1, read as the reverse complement.
GCCGCATCACCACCGCCAAGGCGCGGCTGGTGGGCAACAGCCTGATCGTCGACCGCCTCACTGCCAAGCGTCTGCAGCTGCAACCGGGGAATTCGGTGCGGGCGGTGACGCTGTTGAATCAGGCGCAGCAGGCGGTGGCGGCCTGATTGTCAAAGACACCGCAATCCCCGTGGCGAGGGGATTTATCCCCGATGGGCTGCGCAGCGGCCCCAAAACCAGTCACTTCATTTCGTCAGACATACCGTACTGAACGGCACTGCGACTGCTACGCAGCCGAACGGGGATAAATCCCCTCACCACAGTAATCTTCTGCGCCCGGACAAATCCGCTTCAGCACACCTGATCCTCCCTTCACAGCCAAATTCCCTCTGCACAGGTGATACCTTTCAGCAAACGGCTACGCGCCAGCCTTACCCGTGCAAATTCGTCATGATCATTGACCCATTCACGTGATAGCCTTTTATTCCTTCGGCGTTGACACTTTTGCTCAAGCCCTTCCATTCCAATGCAGTGGTGGAACTCATATGTCCAGGCTTTCCCATCAAGATTTGCGCCGTAACTTTCGCCAATTGCTGGCTTCCGACACCTGTTACCACACCGCTTCGGTGTTCGACCCTATGTCGGCGCGTATTGCCGCAGACCTGGGTTTTGAAGTCGGGATCCTCGGTGGCTCGGTCGCATCGTTGCAGGTACTGGGCGCCCCGGATTTCGCACTGATCACCCTCAGCGAATTCGCTGAACAGGCCACCCGTATTGGCCGCGTGGCCCAACTGCCGGTCATCGCCGACGCTGACCACGGCTACGGCAACGCCCTGAACGTGATGCGCACCATCGTCGAACTCGAACGCGCCGGCATCGCCGCGCTGACCATCGAAGACACCCTGCTGCCGGCCCAATTCGGCCGCAAGTCCACCGACTTGATCGGCGTCGCTGAAGGCGTCGGCAAGATTCGCGCAGCGCTGGAAGCCCGGGTCGACAAGGAAATGGCGATCATCGCCCGCACCAATGCGGGGATCCTGCCGATCCAGGAAATCATCAGCCGCACCCAGCAATATCAAAACGCCGGGGCCGACGGGATTTGCATGGTCGGCGTCCAGGACTTCGACCAACTGGAAAAAATCGCCGAACACCTGAGCGTGCCACTGATGCTGGTCACCTACGGCAACCCGGCGCTGCGCGACGATAAACGCCTGGCGGAACTGGGCGTGCGGGTCACCATCGACGGCCATGGCGCGTACTTTGCGGCGATCAAGGCGACTTACGACAGCTTGCGTGAACAGCGGCAGATCTTTACCCAGGCGTCGGATTTGAGCGCGACCGAGTTAACGCATACCTATACGCAGCCAGAGGAATACATCCTTTGGGCGAAGGAATACATGAGCGTCAAGGAGTGATGGATTGACCGGGCGACGGATCGTTCCCACGCTCTACGTGGGAACGATCACTCTCTCAGCGTGGCTTGGCCAACTCCATGATCATCCTCGACAACAGATAAATCCGCGGCGTCACGCTTGCCACTTCGGCGTACTCCTCAGGCGTGTGAATGTTGCCGCCGACAATCCCGAACCCGTCCAGCGTCGGCGTGCCTACGCCCGCAGAGAGGCTCGCATCCGCCGCCCCGCCGCTACCTTCTTCGGTCAACTTGCGGCCAATTTCGCCGTAGATCCCCTGAGCCATGGCCATCAAACGATCCGACTCAGCCGTCTGCGGCATCGGCGGCAAACCGCGTTGCAAGGTGGTGGTGACTTCGGTATCCGGAATCAACTTGTCCTGGGACACCCGCGCCAGGTCCTTCTCGATCCGGTCGAACTCTTCCGGCACCGCCGCGCGCACATCGGCCTTGGCCGTGGCTTGATCCGGGATCACGTTGGTGCGGTCACCGGCCTTGATCACGGTGAAGTTGATGGTGGTTTTTTTCGCTTCGTCGCCCAATTTGCCCAGTTGCAGAATCTGGTGCGCCGCTTCCATCGCGGCGTTGCGGCCCAGCTCCGGCGCGACGCCAGCGTGGGCGGCTTTGCCCTTCACTTCGACCACTGCGGTGGCGCTGCCTTTGCGCCACACCACCAGGCCATCGGCCGGGCGGCCCGGTTCGAGGTTGAGGGTCACGTCGTGGGCCTTGGCGGTTTTCTTGATCAGGTCGGTAGCGACCTCAGAGCCGGTTTCTTCACTGGCATCCAGCAGGAAAGTGATCTGGGCATAGTCCTTGAAGTCGAGATTTTTCAGGACTTTCAGCGCGTAGATCCCGGCGACGATGCCGCCCTTGTCGTCCATCACGCCCGGCCCGTAGGCGCGACCGTCCTTGATGTGGAACGGACGCTCAGCGGCCGAGCCTTCCTTGAACACGGTGTCCATGTGCGCCATCAACAGGATTTTTGCCTTGCCGGTGCCTTTGAGCGTGGCGATCACATGGCTGCTTTTATCCGGGGTGTTCGGTATCAGTTCGATGCTGAAGCCGAGTTTTTTCAGCTCGTCGACGGCGATATCGCGGACCTGGGTCAAGCCAGGTTCATAGCCGGAGCCTGAGTCGATGTTGACCAAGCGCTCCAGCAACTTCAGGGCCTCTTGCTGATACTGCTCGGCATCAGCCAATACTTGTTTGTGCGGTTCAGCGAAGGCGTTGCAAGCAGCCATGGCGAGGGACAGGCCAAGGCTGGCGGCCAACAGGGAGCGGGGAAAGGCAAACGTCATGAATCGATCCTTGTTTCGCGTCGGGGGGATTTCACCGTACCCGACATCGGCGCGACGCTCTACTCCCAATACGACATCATCCTGACCCACAACGAACACCCGTAGGCGCTGCAGTTCAGACTGAGTCGCGCAGTGGCTGCCGGGGCTTGTTGTCGCAGTTGCAGATCACCCGGTTACGCCCGCTCGCCTTGGCCTCGTACAACGCCTGATCGGCATCGTTGAGCCAGCGCGTCGCATCGGCATGCGCCGTGTCATAGGCCGCCAGGCCAATGCTCAAACTGACCTTCAGCGCCGGGTTCTGCTCGTAACCCAACGTCGCGAAGCGTTCACGCAAGCCCTCCATGGCCTGGGCGGCGTTGAACAGCGGCAAGTCAGGGAGAATCACGCAGAACTCATCGCCGCCGTAACGCCCGGCAATGTCGGTGGAGCGTAAATTCTGCTTGAGCATCTTGCTCAGTTGCCGCAGCACAATGTCTCCGGCGACATGGCCGTAGGTGTCGTTGATCGCCTTGAAATGGTCGATGTCGATCAAGGCAATTGCCGCGCCCTGCTTCTGCCGCTTGCAAAGTTGAAAGGCGATCTCCAGTTGATCCTTCCACGCGCCGTGATTGAGCAGTCCGGTCAGGCTGTCGGTGCGGCTCAGGGCCAACAGTTCACGTTTGTGCCGGCCGAGGGTGTGGGCCTGACGAAAGCAGATCCAGCCCAACGCCAACGGATACAGCATCAACAACGGCAGGCAGGCATACAGCTGCATGGGCGAGGTTTGCGGGATGAACGCGGGAGCAAACACCACCAGACCGACGCCGACGCCGAGGATCTGCGCCGCCGCCCCGGCCAGCAGAAAACGCAAGCCGCCGATGGCGACGTTGTTCATCGCCATCATCGAAACGGTCGTGGCACTGGGCAGCGGATTGAAATGCATCGCGGCGACCCAGAAGCCACCGAGGAAAGCGTCGATCAATAAATTACGGTGTTCGGCATGATATGGGGTGGGCGAACGGCGCGCCCATTGAAACGCCAGATGTGGCCAGAGCAGCCCGTTGAACAGCATCAGCGCCCAGACCCACAGCGGCGGATCGAGCGGGTACATCGCCACGCTGACGCACACAAGCCCGAGCACCAGCCCGAGGGTTCGCGATGTGTAAAGCCTCCTGGCCAATGAAAGTCCCTTTCCTCCCGTGTTTCCCATAAGGGCCTCGAACACTTGACGGAACCTGCACACCGTAGGACGGATGTGGTGGGAGTCTATCAGGGCAACGTTAAATAGCCATCACCGGCCAGCGGGCTCAAACCTTAACGACCACCAACCACAACCACTCATGTAGGAGCTGAGGAGTCAGCTCCTACAACAGGTCCAACAGCAGCCCAAGGACGGTGGAATGCACTGTGTCCTCCCACAGTGCAAATTTTTGGCTATACATGATGGGAGGATTTGATAAACAACGGCAAAAAGGAGGCCCATGCAGACCTTTGAAGTGTTGATCATCGGCAGCGGCTTTGGCGGCCAGTGCGCGGCGATCAATTTGCTCAAGGCAGGGATCAGCGATTTTCGCCTGCTGGAACGGCGGGACTTTTTCGGCGGCACCTGGTGCCAGAACACCTACCCCGGTGCGGCCGTCGACGTGCCCTCGCCGCTGTATTCGCTGTCCTTCGCGCCGTACCGGTGGACGCAGATGTTCGCCGAACAGGCCGAACTGCACCGCTACACCCAGTACGTGGTGGAGCACTTTGGCCTGCGGGACAAAGTGGAACTGGAAGCCAACGTCGAGGGCATCGAATGGGACGAGGCCGGCAAACGCTGGGCGGTGCACACCGGCACCAAAGGCACGTTCTACGCGCAGTTCCTGATTAACGCGACGGGGCCGCTGAGCCAGCCGGTGGTCCCTCACTTCGAAGGCCAGGAGCGCTTCCAGGGCAAAACCTTTCACACCAATAATTGGGATCATTCCTACGACTACAGCGGTAAACGGGTCGCCATCGTCGGCAGCGGCGCCAGTGCGGCCCAGGTGATTCCGGCGATTGCCCCGAACGTCGGACACCTGCACGTGTTTCAGCGCTCGGCCCACTGGGTACTGCCCCGCGCCGATCGAACGTTCGGGAAATTTCAGCGTTGGTTGCTGGGGCTGAAACCGGCCTACAAGCTACTGCGCTGGATGATCTACTGGCAATTCGAAACCCGGGTGATCGCCTTCAAATATTCAAAACCGGCGATTCATATGGTTCAGCAACATGCCCTGCGCTTCCTTAAACGCCAGGTGCCTAACCCGGAACTGCGGCGCAAGTTGACGCCGGATTTCACTATCGGCTGCAAGCGGGTGGTGGTTTCCAGCACCCTGTACCCGGCGCTGGGTCGGCCGAACGTGACGCTGCACAGCCGCGAACAAGGCATCGCTTCCCTCGACGAAACCGGCATCAACACTTTGGACGGTCAGCACATCGACGTCGACCTGATCGTCTGGTCCACCGGTTACGACGCCACCGACGGGGTCATTTCCTACCCGGTCACCGGCAAGAACGGCAGGCAGCTGAAGGACGTTTGGGCCCAGTACCCCCGGGCCTATCTGGGCACCAGCCTGCCGGACTTCCCCAACCTGTTTATCGTCACCGGCCCCAACACCGGCATTGGCCACACTTCGGCGCTGTTCATCATCGAATCCCAGATGAATTACATCCTCAGTTGCATCCGCACACTAAAAGAACAGGGTCTGCGCAGCATTGAAGTGCGCCCCGAAGCAGAACGTACCTACACTGAAATGATCCACCGGGAAATGGAACGCACGGTGTGGAAGTCCGGGGGCTGCCACAGTTGGTATCAAAGCAAGAGCGGTCATGTGATCGCCATGTTTCCGGGGTTCAGTTTCAGCTATCACCGCTTGACCCGGGCGTTGAAACCCGCCGACCACATTCTGTCCTGATCACGTAGAAGGAACACGCCTGATGCTTGTGTTGGTTGTCGCAATCGCGGTTTTCGTGGCCTGGAGCTGGTTGAGTTACCCGGCCATCGGCCGCTGGCTGTATGACTTGAGCATGGCGCTGGAGGCCAAGCTGTATCGGCTGCACAAGATCGTCGTGCCGATCAGCGAGATGACCGTCTCGACCTGGCAAGGCGGGCCGTATGAAGCCACCAGCGGGATACTGATGCTGCACGGCTACAGCGCCGACAAAAACCTCTGGCTGCGCTTTGCCCGGCATTTTGTCGGCGACTACCGGGTGATCATCCCCGACCTCGCCGGCCATGGTGAAACCGGCTTCAAGGCCGGTGGCGGCTACGACATCGCCCTGCAGGCCAAGCGGATGATCCAGTTGCTTGACGTATGCGGAGTCGAGAAGGTGCACGTGATCGGCAACTCGATGGGCGGCTACATCGCGGCATGGCTGGCCGCCACCTACCCCGAGCGGATTATCTCGGTGGCGCTGATCGACCCGGCGGGCGTCAGCGCCCCGGAAGTCAGCGACCTGGAGCGTCAACTGTCCAAGGGCCATAACCCGTTTCTGATTCACACCAAGGAAGAATTCCAGCAGTTCTACGCCATGACCATGGCCAACCCGCCGTGGGTACCCGGCGTCGTACTGGACGCCGTCGCCCAGCGCTATGAACAATGCCGCGACGAACTGGCGGAAATCTTCCAGGACTTTCGCGCCAGCCCGCCGATGGAGCCGAAACTCGCCGACATCAAATGCCCGGCACTGCTGCTGTGGGGGCGCAAGGATCGGTTGATCGATGTCAGCAGCGTGGCGGTGTGGAGCAAGGGCATTGCCAATTTGCGCGTGGACATCTGGGAAGGGATTGGCCACATGCCGATGGTCGAGCAACCGACGAGGGCGGCGCGGTTGTATCGCCAGTTTCTGGGAAACCAACGCTGAACTCCCACGTCCCCCGTAGGAGCTGCCGAAGGCTGCGATCTTTTGATCTTAAAAAAGCCAACATCAAAAGATCGCAGCCTTCGGCAGCTCCTACAGGGGGCAGAGTTTGGGGAAAGGATTGAGGTTGAGATGAACATTCTTTATGACGAGCGCCTCGATGGCCCGCTGCCGGAGGTGAACAAGGCGCAACTTCTCAAAACCCTGCAGCAGGCCATTCCCGACCTCGACCTGCTCTGGCGCGAGGAAGAACTCAAGCCCTATGAATGCGACGGCCTCTCGGCCTACCGCACCACGCCAATGCTGGTGGCCCTGCCCCGGCGGCTGGAACAAGTGCAAAAACTGCTCGAAATCTGTCACGCAGAACAGGTGCCCGTAGTGGCTCGAGGCGCCGGTACCGGGTTGTCCGGCGGTGCCTTGCCGCTGGAAAAAGGCGTGCTGCTAGTGATGGCGCGTTTCAACAACATCCTGCACATCGACCCCGCCGCCCGCACCGCTCGGGTCCAACCGGGCGTGCGTAACCTCGCGATTTCCCAGGCTGCCGCGCCCTTCGGTTTGTATTACGCGCCGGACCCATCCTCACAAATCGCCTGTTCCATCGGTGGCAACGTCGCGGAAAACGCTGGCGGCGTGCATTGCCTCAAATACGGCCTGACCGTGCACAACTTGCTGAAACTGGAAGTGCTCACCGTCGAAGGCGAACGCCTGACATTGGGTTCTGAAGCCCTGGATTCACCGGGTTTCGACCTGCTGGCGCTGTTCACCGGTTCTGAAGGTTTGCTCGGAATCATCACCGAAGTCACCGTCAAACTGCTGCCCAAACCCCAGGTCGCCAAGGTTTTGCTGGCCAGTTTCGATTCGGTGGAAAAGGCCGGCCGCGCCGTGGCCGAGATCATCGCCGCCGGGATTATTCCCGCAGGCCTGGAGATGATGGATAACCTGGCGATTCGCGCCGCCGAGGACTTCATCCACGCCGGCTACCCGGTGGACGCCGAGGCGATTCTGCTGTGCGAACTCGACGGCGTCGAAGCCGATGTCCACGACGAATGCCAGCGGGTGCGCGAAGTCCTGCAACAGGCCGGCGCCAGCGAAGTGCGCCAGGCCCGAGACGAAGCCGAACGCGTGCGCTTCTGGGCCGGACGAAAAAATGCCTTCCCGGCCATCGGTCGCCTGTCGCCGGATTACTACTGCATGGACGGCACCATCCCCCGGCGCGAACTGCCCGGCGTGCTTGAGGGCATCGCCCGTCTCGCCGCCGAGCATGGCTTGCGGGTCGCCAACGTATTCCATGCCGGCGACGGCAACATGCATCCGCTAATCCTGTTCGATGCCAACCAGCCCGGCGAACTGGCCCGGGCCGAAGCGTTGGGCGGGCAGATCCTCGAGTTGTGCGTGAAGGTCGGCGGCAGCATCACCGGCGAACACGGCGTCGGCCGGGAGAAAATCAATCAGATGTGCGCGCAGTTCAACAGCGACGAGCTGACCCTGTTTCATGCGGTGAAAGCCGCGTTTGACCCTCAAGGCTTGCTCAACCCCGGCAAGAACATCCCCACCCTGCACCGCTGTGCCGAATTCGGCGCGATGCACATTCACGCCGGGCAACTGCCGTTCCCTGAACTGGAGCGCTTCTGATGCTGGAGTTCGATGCCAGCGAGGCGCTGCTCGCGCAGGTCAATCAGGCCCGGGAGAACGCCACGCCGCTGCGGATTCAGGGCAGCAACAGCAAAGCGTTTCTCGGCCGCGAGGTGGCCGGGGAAGTGCTCGACACCCGCGCCCATCGCGGTATTGTCAGCTACGACCCGACGGAACTGGTGGTCAGTGTTCGCGCCGGCACGCCGCTGAGCGAACTGGTGGCGGCACTCGATGCCGCCGGGCAAATGCTGCCCTGCGAGCCGCCGTCATTCGGCGAAGGCGCGACGGTGGGCGGGATGATCGCTGCCGGACTGTCCGGGCCACGGCGGCCATGGTCGGGTTCGGTGCGGGATTTTGTCCTCGGCACGCGGGTGATCACCGGCCTCGGCAAACACCTGCGCTTTGGCGGCGAAGTGATGAAAAACGTCGCCGGGTATGACCTGTCGCGCTTGCTGGTGGGCAGTTACGGCTGCCTCGGCGTGCTGACGGAAGTCTCGCTCAAAGTGCTGCCAAAACCCCGGCAATGCTTGAGCATCAGCCTGGAAATCGACAGCGACCGCGCCCTGAGCAAACTCGCCGAATGGGGCCAGCAGCCGCTGCCAATCAGCGCCGCGAGTCACGATGGTCAGCGTTTGTATTTGCGGCTGGAGGGTGGCGAAGGTTCGGTGACGGCTGCCCATCAACGACTCGGCGGCGAGCCGCTGGACTCGTGTTATTGGGCTGATCTGAATGAACAACGCTTGGCATTTTTTGATGAAGGACCCTCGTTGTGGCGACTGTCGCTACCCAATAATCTCGGGCCTTTGTCGCTGCCGGGCGAGCAACTGATCGACTGGGCCGGCGCACAACGCTGGCTGAAGTCCTCCCGCGACGACATTCATGCCCTCACGCAGTCATTCGGCGGCCATGCCAACTGTTTCAGCCACGGCGCCAGTGAAACACCGTTCCAGCTGCTGGCCCCGGCGCTGCTGCGCTACCACCGGCAACTCAAGGCGCAACTGGACCCGCAAGGGCTGTTCAACCCAGGCCGGATGTACGCGGAGCTCTAGCATGCAAACCACCCTCAGCGAACAGTCCCGGAAATTACCGCGGGCCGCCGAAGCAGAAAAGATCCTGCGCACCTGCGTGCATTGCGGCTTCTGCAACGCCACCTGCCCGACCTATCAACTGCTGGGCGATGAACTCGACGGCCCGCGCGGGCGAATTTACCTGATCAAACAAGTGCTCGAAGGCGCCCCCGCCACCGCGCAGACCCAATTGCACCTGGACCGTTGCCTGTCGTGCCGCAACTGCGAAACCACCTGCCCGTCCGGGGTCGATTATCACAACCTGCTGGACATCGGTCGGGCCGTGGTCGATCAAGCGGTGCCGCGTCCGGCCGGTCAACGGTTGTTGCGCGAGGGGTTGCGGGCATTGGCGCCGAACCCGAACCTGTTCAAGTCGTTGCTGCAGATCGGCGCAACGTTCCGAGCGGTTTTGTCACGGGATGTTGAAGCGAAGCTGCCCCACGACCTGCCCGCCACCGGTGTGCGCCCTGCCCCTCGGCATGCGCGGCGCGTGTTGATGCTCGAAGGCTGTGTGCAACCCGGCCTGTCGCCCAACACCAATGCCGCTGCGGCGCGGGTGCTGGATCGCCTTGGGATCAGCGTCATTGCGGCGCCTGAGGCCGGCTGCTGCGGTGCGCTGGATTATCACCTCGACGGTCAGGCCAAAGGGCTGGATCGCGCCAGGCACAACATCGATGCGTGGTGGCCGCATCTGGAAAATGGCGCCGAAGCCATCGTGCAAACCGCCAGCGGTTGCGGCGCGTTCATCAAGGACTACGGGCATTTGCTGGAGGACGATCCGGTCTACGCGGCCAAGGCTCTGCGGGTCAGCGAACTGGCGCTTGATCTGGTGCAAGTGCTGGCCGTCGAACCGTTGGAACGAGTGTGCGCCGCGACGGACCGGCGGATTGCCTTTCATTGCCCCTGCACCTTGCAGCACGCCCAGAAACTCGGCGGCGCTGTAGAAGCGGTGCTGACCCGGCTGGGTTTCAACCTCACTGCCGTGCCGGACAGTCATTTATGTTGTGGCTCGGCCGGCACCTATTCCCTGACCCAACCGGAACTGGCCCGGCAACTGCGCGATAACAAGCTCACCGCGCTGGAAAGCGGCCGCCCCGAACTGATCGTCACCGCCAACATCGGCTGCCAAAGCCACCTCGCCAGCGCCGGACGAACACCGGTCAGGCACTGGATCGAACTGGTGGACCAGTCGCTGGGAGAATGAAGTCCGTAGGAATCTTCGTTTGTCGGCACGGCAGAAGGCTGCGATCTTTTCCCCCATCCTCTCTGTCACCGTGCCAGGAATTTTTTTCATGAGCCACCCGAGCTTCGTCAGCCCCGACCTGATCCGCCAACGCTTCTCCAAAGCGATGTCCGACATGTACCGCGAAGAAGTGCCGCTGTACGGCGCGCTGATGGAACTGGTGGAGCAAACCAACCGCCATGTGCTGGACCGCGATCCGCAAATCGCCCGGCAATTGGAAAGCACGGGTGAAATCCAGCGCCTGGATCTGGAACGCCACGGCGCGATCCGCGTCGGCACCGCGGCTGAACTGGCGACCCTCGCCCGGCTGTTCGCGGTGATGGGCATGCAACCGGTGGGCTACTACGACCTGACCCCGGCCGGGGTGCCGGTGCATTCCACGGCATTTCGCGCGGTGCATGAAGCGGCGTTGCAGGTCAGCCCGTTTCGGGTGTTCACCTCGCTGCTGCGCCTGGAGCTGATCGAAGACCTGGAATTGCGCACCTTCGCCCAATCGGTGCTGGATAAACGCAAAATCTTCACCCCGGCCGCGCTGGAGTTGATCGAGCAGGCCGAAGCCCAGGGCGGGCTTGAAGAACAACAAGCCTGGGAGTTTGTCGAACAGGCGCTGGAAACCTTCCGCTGGCACCACAGCGCCACCGTCACCGCCGCGCAATACCAGCAACTCAGCGCCCAGCATCGACTGATCGCTGACGTGGTGGCATTCAAAGGCCCGCACATCAATCACCTGACGCCGCGCACGCTGGACATCGACATCGTCCAGGCGCAAATGCCGGCCCACGGCATCACCCCCAAAGCGGTGATCGAAGGCCCACCTCGCCGGCAGTGCCCGATCCTGCTGCGCCAAACCAGTTTCAAGGCGCTGGACGAGCCGATTGCCTTCACCGACCAAGACGAGACACGCGGCAGCCACAGCGCTCGCTTCGGTGAAATCGAGCAACGTGGTGCGGCGCTCACACCTAAAGGCCGGGCGCTTTATGACCGTTTGCTCAACGCTGCCCGGGATGAATTGAAGGACTTCCCGAACGAAGCCAATGCTGCACGCTACAACGAGTTGATGGCTCAGCATTTTGGCGAATTCCCTGACACGATTGAGGGCATGCGCCAACAGGAACTGGCGTACTTTCGCTACTTCGTGACGGAAAAAGGCCTGGCGGCGGATGGGCTTGGCGGGGGGTCGCTGGATGACTTGCTGAGCGGCGGATACGTGCGGGTTGAACCGCTGGTGTACGAGGACTTTTTACCGGTCAGTGCGGCGGGGATTTTCCAGTCGAACCTGGGGGATGCGGCGCAAACCCACTATGGCGTGCATTCGAATCAGCAGGCGTTCGAAAAAGCGCTGGGGCGCTCGACGATTGATGAGTTGGGGTTGTATGCCGAGACGCAGCAGCGCTCGATTGATGAGTGCTGCAACTCTCTGGGATTGCCGAGTTTGGCCTGACGTTCGTGCACATCATTGTGGCGAGGGGGCTTGCTCCCGCTCGGCTGCGCAGCAGTCGTCAATCCTGCGAACGCGGTTTATCTGAAAGAACCCACGAGGGGCGCTTCGCACCCCAACGGGGGCAAGCCCCCTCGCCACATGAAGGTGTTCAGCCAAACCATTAAAGTGGTCAGCCAAACAGTGAAAGTGCTCAGCCGACCAATGTTTAAGCCAGCTTCGCCAACAGCGCTTCAGCCGTCGCCTCGGAAGACGCCGGATTCTGCCCGCTCAGCAACAACCCATCGGTGGTCACATAGCTGGCCCAATCATCGGCTTTTGTGTAAATCCCACCGTTGGCCTTCAACATATCCTCGACCAAAAACGGCACCACATCGGTCAACTGCACCGCTTCTTCTTCACTGTTGCTGAACCCGGTCACACGCTTGCCTTTAACCAACGGCTGACCGTCCGCGTCCTTGACGTGACGCAGCACACCCGGCGCGTGGCAGACCGTCGCGACCGGTTTTCCGGCCTTGTAAAACGCCTCGATCAGCGCGATCGAGTGCTTATCTTCGGCCAAATCCCACAGCGGGCCGTGGCCGCCCGGATAAAACACGGCGTCGAAATCTTCAGCCTTCACGCTGCTCAGCAGCACGGTCGACGCCAGTGCGGATTGCGCAGCCGAGTCTTTGCGAAAGCGTTCGGTGGCGGCGGTTTGTGCGTCTGGCTCGTCGCTTTTCGGGTCCAGCGGTGGTTGGCCGCCCTTGGGCGAGGCCAGGGTCAACTGGGCACCGGCGTCCTTGAACGTGTAATACGGCGCGGCGAATTCTTCCAGCCAGAAGCCGGTTTTCTTACCGGTGTTTCCCAATTGATCGTGGGACGTTAGAACCATCAGGACTTTCATGTCGTTCTCACTCGGTTTGCGGGATTTCAGAGGCTGTTTTACAGGTGTGAGTGATTGACCTTGAGGCACGGCAAATCGTTTCAATGCGCCGAATGATGGCGCATGGCCTTGATGCGCAAGAAGTTGCGCACTTATTTTTCAAAAATACCCTCCAATATCGCTAAGCGCCAAGCCCGCCGTGGCCTCCAGCCAAGTGCGCAAGAAGTTGCGCAGTACTGCGCAACTTCTTGCGCACTTTGTGGGGTGTCTTCCCTTGAAAATCACTCAAGCGATTGAAAAACATCGGCCATCCCCCCGGTTTACTTGGCCCTCAACATTTCTGGCACGAACCTTGATAACAGTCAGGCACCCACCGGGCGATTTCGCCTCCCGGGCACCCTAAATTTTTAGCAAGGAGCACATCCATGGCTACACCAGCGTACATGTCCGTTACTGGCGAAAAACAAGGTCTGATCACTGCCGGCGCCTTCACCGCCGACTCGGTTGGCAACACCTACCAGGAAGGTCACGAAGACCAAGTCATGGTTCAGGCTTTCAGCCACGACGTGATCATCCCGCGTGACCCGCAATCCGGCCAACCAACCGGTCAGCGCGTTCACAAGCCAGTTGTGATCACCAAGGTCTACGACAAGGCTTCGCCACTGCTGCAAGCGGCTCTGACCTCCGGCGAGCGCATGAGCGAAATCGTTATCCAGTGGTACCGCACTTCGGCCCAAGGGACCCAAGAGCACTACTACACCACCAAACTGGAAGACGCGATCATCGTCGCCATCAACAACAAAATGCACAACTGCCAGGATCCGTCGAACTCCCACTTCACCCACCTGGAAGAAGTGCAGTTCACCTACCGTAAAATCACCTGGACCCACGAAGTATCCGGTACTTCGGGTTCCGATGACTGGCGTGCTCCAGTCGTTTAATTACGGCTGATCGTTACAAACATCGGCCAGCTCTGCTGGTCGATGTTGTTTACGCCCCTCCAGAATTTAGCGTACGTTGGCCCGCTTTTGCGGCCGTCGACGCGCGCCGCTGTACAGCACGAGGAACAACGGATGTTCGCGCCGGCCAATGAAACCCACTTTGCCCTGACCATCGAAGGTCTCCCCGCCGACTTTCAGGTGTTTACCCTGCAAGGCCGGGAAGCCATCAGCCAGCCCTTCGTTTTCGAGGTGGAACTGGTCAGTGAAAAACCGTCGCTGGACCTCGAAACCCTCCTGCACAAACCGGCCTTCCTGCAACTGTCGCCCGACGGCAGCGGCATCCACGGCCAGATCTACCGCGCCGCGCAGGGCGACTCGGGCAAACGCCTGACGCGTTATTCGCTGACCCTGCGCCCGCAACTGGCGTACCTCGCGCACCGCATCAACCAGCGCATCTTCCAAAACCTCAGCGTGCCGAAAATCATCGGCCATGGTGCTGGAAGAACACGGCATCCAAAGCAATGCCTACGCCTTCCAGACCGGCTCGGTCTACCCCGAGCGCATTTATTGCGTGCAATACGACGAGTCGGACCTGCATTTCATCCAGCGCCTGTGCGAGGAAGAAGGTATCCATTACCACTTCCAGCACAGCGCCACGGCGCACAAACTGATCTTCGGCGATGACCAGACGGTGTTCCCGAAACTCCAACCCGTGGCCTATCAGCAAGACTCCGGCATGGTCGCCAGCGACCCGGTGATCAAGCGCTTCGACCTGCGCCTGGAAACCCGTACCAGCCGCACCACGCGCCGCGATTACGATTTCGAAAAACCGCGAATCACCCTCGAAAGCGACAACCGTGGCGACGCCCTGCCCGACCTCGAAGACTACGACTACCCCGGTCGCTTCATCGACCGCGAGCGCGGCAAGCACCTGGCCAAACGCGCCCTCGAACGTCACCGCAGCGACTTCCAGCTCGCCGAAGGCCGAAGCGATCAGCCGATCCTGGTCAGCGGCCACTTCCTGGCCCTGACCGAACACCCGAAAGCCAAATGGAACGACCTGTGGCTGCTCACCGAAATTCTCCACGAAGGCAAACAGCCGCAAGTGCTGGAAGAGTCGGTGACCAGCAACACCACCGCGTTGAAAGACGACTTCCATCAAGGCTATCGCAACCGTTTCCAGGCCACCCCGTGGGACGTGCCGAATCGGCCGCCACTGAACCACCCCAAACCACGGATCCTCGGCAGCCAAAGCGCCGTAGTCACCGGCCCCAAAGGTGAAGAGATCCACTGCGACCAATACGGCCGCGTCAAAGTGCAGTTCCACTGGGACCGCGAAGGCCAGGCCGACGACAAGACCAGCTGCTGGCTGCGCGTCTCCTCCGCCTGGGCCGGCGCCCACTACGGCGGCATCGCCATCCCGCGCATTGGCATGGAAGTGCTGGTCAGCTTCCTTGAAGGCGACCCCGACCAACCGCTGATCAGCGGCTGCCTGTACCACAAGGAAAACGTCGTCCCCTACGAGCTGCCGGCGAACAAAACCCGCAGCACGTTCAAAACCCTCAGCTCACCGGGGGGCGGCGGGTACAACGAACTGCGGATTGAAGACAAGAAAGGTGCGGAACAGATCTACCTGCATGCTCAGCGGGATTGGGATGAAAACATTGAGCACGACCAGAAGATCCGCGTGGGGAATGAGCGGCATGACACGGTGGAGAAGAACACCTACACCGAGTTAAAGGCTGAGGAGCATCGCACGGTTTATGAAGACCGCAAGGTTGAGGCGCAGGCCAGTGATCACCTGACGGTTGGGGTGAATCAGCACGTCAAGATTGGTACTGGGCAGTTCATGGATGCGGGGCAGGAAATCCACCTGAGCAGCGGCATGAAAGTGGTGATGGAGGCTGGCGCAGAGCTGACGCTGATTGGCGGCGGCAGCTTCATCAAGATCGACGGCAGCGGCGTCACGCTGAGCGGGCCGGTGATCAACATCAACTCGGGCGGTGGACCGGGTAGTGGCACGGGGGCAGCGCCGTTGTTGCCGGGGCCGTTGAAACAGGCGGATGCGGATAAGGCTGGGCGGTTATTGGTGCCGGCGCAGCGGCAGGCGCTGATGCAGAGGAAGCCGATTTGTGCAGTGTGTGAAGCCGCCAAACTAGCAGCGCAAAAGGTTGAAAAATAAATGAATGAGTTACCGCCACTCCCGAATGACTTGCCTTGGAAGCTACCGGCCTATTTGCTGCTGGACGGAGTCAGCGTTCCGAATCTGGCGCAACGACTTTACCAATGGGATAACCCTGCCTATAGCCTTTACCAAACCACACGTTGGCAAGAGCTATCAGATATTTCGCCCTATCTGATCGCCCTTAAAGGCGCTAGCGATCCACTTCTGGCGCACTTCAAGGACAATGCTGCGTTTGAATGGGGCTATCTGTTGTTCAGTGATGCTGATATCCGTAAATTATGGGATCACTGGCGCAGTCTTCTAACTGTTGAGCATCCAAGCGGTGTGGAGGTCATGCCCCGAATTGCAGATCCGGCAGTCATGCACCAACTGTTCGGAATAGCGGAGGAAGCACGTAGCGCCCGTTGGTTCGGGCCATTCTCACATGCCTGCTTACCTGACGGCGTAGAGGGTAAATGGCGTCAACACCAGCGACCAGATCCTGCCAACGCCGAACCACAAACCTATCGGTTGACGGATTCAGAACTAACCGCATTGGGTGAAGTAGAGTTCCGTAATTTCGTCTCTGATCTGAATGAACATCTGCAAAATTACTTCCCAGACTTTATGTCATCTTTTGTAGAGCCAGAACGTCGCAAGTATGCACAAAAAATCGCAGATGACGCCTATCAGCAAGGGTTTGCTTCTGAACAGGAAATAACTCTCTATGCGAATATTTTCGGGTATCTAGCCGGTGAGCCGGTAACTGACCATCCCGATATCTTTCACCTGTTGACGGAGTCAACACCGGAGGCGCCATTGAAGCGTCTTGAGCGAGCAGCCGAATTGGCTGAGCGCCGTGCCATCGATCGACAAGGAAGCCCATCGTGACTACCCAACAACCGCCAAAACTCAGCCCTAATACCGCCGCCATGGCCAAGAGCGCAAAGGATACCCGGGCCCCTATGGGTGAGTGTCAATTGGCAAAGAAAAAAGTACAGTTACTGCCGCTGCGTTTTGGACTTGTTGAGTATCTCGATCCGAAGACTGAACTGGCCATGCCATTTCAGACAAAAAGCCAGCCACTTGGCGTCCGGCTGTTACGCGACGGCTACTTGTACATCATCGACGGCACTACCGGCTACCTGCACGAATACCGCGTTGAAAAAGGGCAAATCACCAAGCTCCTTTGGAACAACCAAGAAGTATCAGGCGATACACGAACCAGTTCCGTTGGTGAGCCTCACCTGGTTTTTCCTCGAAATCATGCGTTGTATGCCAGTTATTCGGAAATCCAATGGACGGCTTTCAAGTGCTCACAAGTACTTAAATCCAAGGATGAGCGAAAGCGCTTGATGCAGGCAATTGATCTGGCTAGTGCCTGCCCTGAAAAGGGTGGCGAAAGTCTGCTGAGCACGTTACAGGCAAAAAAATGGCTGGCAGAGGTTGCTGAGAATGAATCTCGAGCAAAGGCCCTTCCGGAGGGTGCCGACCCAGAAGAGAACAAACCCTACAATTGGGAATATGAGCCGCTCTTCCAAAATACGGCGATAGAAACGCTCACCAGCAAGGTACAGGGCCCGTACAAGGATGATTATCTGTTTCTTGTGCTGCGTGATGACATTGGTGTAATGCGCGATCTAGCCAGCGCACAGTTGAAAGTGGCTGATTGGATTGGAAAGTGGAGTGCTGACGATAAGTGTCAGGCGCAGTACCTTACCGGCTCCTACATTCAGTCGTTGTATGACGTAAATGCGTCTCGACTGTCAGCCCTGAGCAATACGGATCCAAACGTCAAAGCCCTAAAAAATGAAACGACCGAGCAACAGCAGTCAAAAATATACGACTATTTGAAGGCCCGTCGCGACCATCGTGACCCAGGTGTGTACGGCGACGAAGCTAACTGGAGAAGGGCCGCTCAGACCAATCCTTACGCCAAAGCTTTTATCGATATGACCGATGCGATGGGGCAAACGCTTTATCGTAAGCACGAAAGCACAATCAATACGCTAAGTCTCCAAACTTGGGAGGCCTTACATGGAAAAGATCTTGGCCAGCGCGGTATCGAACAGCTGATCAAGCGGGACGAAATGGAAACATTTGTTACCCGCCAGCAAAACCTGCTGAGCCATTGGCAAAAACGCTTGAAAAAAATACGCGAAGATCGTCTGATTATGTTCTCCGGCGGACTTTTCCATCGTGCGGCATGGTATTACGATTTCCATGTTGATGCACAAATTGAACACCGCTTGAAAACCGAATTCCTGTGCGTTTCGGCTGTTTGCCCAGATCGCGAAGCTGCTGAAAAACTTGCAACTTATTTGGAGGCCAACCTACTAACCATTGTACCCGGGCTAGATACTTTAGGGCTAATCGACCAAATAGATATTGCCAAGAAACTAGTAGACATAAGCAACTTAGCAATTGGCGTATTTTCAGCCAAAGAGAATTTAGCAAATGCCGATGCACTTGGCAATCAATTTAGTAGTTTGGTCGCAGGCCGCCTACCAAACTATGCAAAACTAAGCACTCAATTCGCCGGACTGCAAAGTATGCTTACCGAGGCGTACAATCCAGCAATCCAATTGAGGGCTGCTGATCAGTTGGAAAAAGCCCATAACTCATTCCGACATATGCAGAATATTGATCCAAACACTTATATCCGGGACATTGGCAATCCGGCCCGACTTCAACTACTACGTGAATTTTCCACTAAAGGCCTGACTTTACGGGCTGCGACCGCTACTGAGATCGCCGCTTATAATCAAGCAAGCGAAAAGTCGTTACATCTGCGCAGCCAGTTGAGTGCGACATATAAACTGCGTAATCGTGAATTGATACGGCAATCTTCTGGCGTTGCGCAGCCAGGGAGCGAGGCTGTTTACCAGCAGCGAATTGATCAACTAAAACTGCAATTGATACCGCTGGAAGAGAAATTAGCTGACGCATTATCTGTCGGTAGTAATAGCCCCGCTCAAATTGGCACAGTAGTCGATGGACTAGATCCGCAATTGCGTATGGAAATGGACAGGACTGTGAGGGATTTTCGCGCGACGGGAACCTTTAGAAAACCTCTCAGTGGTGTTCTAAAATCGAAGGGAGACCTGCTGGCCTTTGGGTTGTTTATTATTCAAGGTCAAAAATTTATTGATGCCGTGAGCAACTTCCTAAAAAAGGACAAAGGCTCACTGTCTACAAACGATGTTTTGGCATTTACTGAAGCATTTGTCGGTATGGCCGGTGCAGGATTTGCTACAGTGCAAGGCCTATCTGTGACGATCTTACAAGCTCATATTGAAGAAATGGCTAGCACAGCGGGTAAGCTGAACACCATGACTCGCCTGGGTCGCTGGACAGGTATCGCGGGCATAGGAGCTTTTGGATTTAGTGTATTATCCGCGTCACTAGATTTACGCAAACACTCACTGCAATGGACAAAAGCGTTTGCTGAAGGAGATTCTAAAGGTCTCGGAGCGTCAACAATTCAAATTAGTGGCGATGCAATATTGATAGGCTCAAGTACTTGGGGGGCAAAACATACGGGGTCTATCATCAAAACTGTAATGACAACATCGACTGAAATGCGTGCATTTGCTTGGGCACAAGCGAGCCCAAAGCTGGTGTCATTCGGCGCTCGCGCTAATTTAATTGGGCTGATTGGTACCGCTCTGCAGCTGTTAGGCGAGGGACTTTACAATTACTTTAACTTAGATGAGCTTCAGAAGTGGATGCAGTCCAGTGCATGGGGAAACCAGACAAAGCAACGTAGCGTTCAAGATGAGTGGAACGAGCTAGCAAAAGTTGTTCAAAAACCAACCTGCGAACTAGTTCGCGATGATAAACAGACATACTTAACACTTACTCTCCCGGGCGTAAGCACGCAAGAGATCGACGAGCGCAAATTGCAACTTCTTGCTTACCAACAGCAACGCGATGCCCCTATGCGAGGAGAGTACAATCCTAACCTCCCACCACTACGCTGGAGAGAGAGCACTTCCATTTGGGCGACAAGATTTATAATTGTGAGCAAAGATCAACAAGCACTAACCCTCAAGCTACCCATAAGTGACTCGTTGCAAACATCAGATTTCGCGTTAGCCTTAGACATTGGTTATCAACTCGAAGCAGAGCGCGATTTAATTCATCGAACTATTTTCGTCCTAAAGGACTTGCAGATAATTACAAATCATGGGGTACGTATCCCTGCTAAGGGCAATTACAAACTTACCGCAGTGGAAACCATGCCGCTCGGAACAGGAAAAGGGTCCTTTAAAATCATCAAAAAAGAAGAGTTGGCGGTTATCGATGTTTAGGAATCTATTTAAGACCAACAAAAAAGCCTCAAAGGCCGCGCCTGCACCGGACTTCAAAAGCAAGCGTCCGTGCGCCGGAGAAATTCGAACTAAAGGTTTTAACGAGACCTTATTTCTAGCTCCACTACCTGTTTACACTGGACAAGTAGCGGGCTCCAGCAGAAACTTTTCCGAAATTAACGACACCTTTATTGAAGTAGGTGGAAATAATTGGGGAATGGTGGAGCAAGGAAAAATACTTGCCGCAGCCATTTGGATGGCCTTATTTACGGCTTTTATAATGCCAAGCCTTGCTATCCTTGCTGGCGTAGTTTTCTACCCTGAAAATTTTCCGGACCCGGTAGGTGACTTGCATACCTTCCTGAAGGTAACAACTAGCGTCTCACTATTGTTCATTATTCCTATAGGTGCTTATCTATACGGCATGTTTTCTGATGTATTACTCTCCCCCCAAAAAACGCTTCGCTTCAACCGGCAGCGTCGAGAGGTTTGTTACGTAGACAGTAAAACTAATGAAGTATTAATAATCCATTGGGAGGACATTGTAACGTGGATCGCTAACACACAAGGTATAACTACTTATGGAGCAACTCGTCAGTACACATTCGGCATAGGTCTGGAGGATAAAGATCATGATGATGTGAAATTTATTCTTATATCGCAACCCAGTGATGCTCATGCATTAGGGATGTGGACCTCAATTCGCAATTACATGGAGGACGGCGTACTCGTAGATACACCGAACCCAATGCTGGCGGCTTTGGGGCTACCCCCTACTGAAAGTCGACTAAAACCCTACGAAGGGCTACATACATTTGAAGTCGAACGTGCTGACGCTCGGTGGATGTGCAACATGAAAGATGAAGGCGCTGACCTCTCAGATAAAGAGCGTGAACATTACGGCTACCCTAAACGCACGCCTTGGCCACTACGCCGCTGGTATATGTGGCGTGTCCTAAGTTTTTGGAAAATGCCTTATATGCTGGCTGAATGGGCCCACCGCGCAGGACGCCCTGCTTTACCGGAGAAGGTAACAACTTGGTCAAATCCACTGCCTGAAGACCATTGGGCTAAACCAAGTCCAGCTTTAGTAAAAGCCAACAGGGTTATAAAAGAAGCAATGGATAAAAAAGGAGCCACGTTTGTTGAAGCATGCAAGTGTGCAGGGTTTCATCCATGAGTGTAGAAAAACGTATTAGCCCTAAACCGGTTGCCTCTGACTGCTTCACGCCAACATATATAGATGGAAAGATTCAACACCCCGCTCAAAAAAAAAGACACAACAGCTCTCTTTTACCCAAGAGATCCATACATACAAAATAAAAATACGCCCCTAATGTGTTGGACAACCAAAGTAACCCCTGCATCGCCCAGAAAAATCTGGCACGCCGAACTTCAAATCATTACAATTCATACTGGGTCTTTCTTATTTTTGATAGACCCAGTTACGATGGCTTTAGGCTTTGCCCGCTTTTTATTATTTTGGAAAAACAAAACGTACATTAGAAATAGCACTTTGTGGCACAACTACAACTCATCACCGTCGAACACTAACTAATGGCAACTACTCACCGCACCGCGATCAAACTATAGAGCTTTAAGCCCATTTCCCCATACAAACAGTTGCTCGAAAAACACCTAAAAACATTTAAGACGCTGCTGATCAAGATCGCCATACATACACAAAAAACGGGAACAATGATTTTAATCACTAACATGCCAACCAAAATTTATCATCAAAACATGGAGCGGACTCTACAACAAAGCAAACAAAGTGGACAAACAAAACAAGCTGATTCAGCTCCACCTGAACGGAGAACATATTTAAACTTGAAGCCCGCTTGTTCACCCAGCATGAAAGCTCCGTTATCCAGTTTATATTTCAAGTACCCCCAGGGGCATTTTAGCAAAACGGAAGAGGCGCCTATCTGTTCAGAATAGCATTGACGCGGGCCACAATTGAGGCAAACCGAACCAATGGAAAGTTTAGTGATGAGTCTAGGAAAAGGAAGACACGACTCAAAACTCAAAACTCAAAACTCAAAACTCAAAACTCAAAACTCAAAACTCAAAACACGCTAAACCTTTAAGCTATCGATTCCACCACCCATTTAAAGAGCGGAATAATGCTAAACTTCAACAAACCACTCTCGCTACCACCACAACTTCATTGGAATCATGCCGATAAGCCAGAGCTATTGAGTTGGACACTCACAGCACGCAACTACAACATATTCGTTGCAAATTGCATGTTCTTATTTATGACAGCGATAATCCTGGGCGCAACCCTATTTATGTATTCAGTCTATGAGGAAATGGAACAACCCTGGCGCACTCTGTCCTGCGTGTTTTTTTCGCATTTATCCTGTTCACAATCTCCTGCATGACTCATCAAAAAATGAACTTCGCCTATCGCTTCACTCAATCCGGACTGGAGTGCTGCGAATGGAAAGATCTCCCTAAATGGACGTTAACTTTCTTAAAATGGTTCACAGGAATCACAGCAGTAATTTTCATCATTCTCGCGACGATAGACCCTGCGTTTTTGATCGGAGCGATAATTGGACCTGGTGGTATGGCATTAATTTATCTATCAATGGCCAACTCGAAGAGCTACCGTGAAATGCACACTCAATACCACCATCTTATATATGAATGGGAAGATTTTACTCAACTGGCCATTGCAACGAATCGAGAGGTAGTTGACTTGAAATTCACTCATTTCAACCAGCGCCTTGGGAAGGTCATAAGTTACAGTATCAACATATTCTGCAAGCCAAAACAAAAAGAGAACGTCGCCAACTTCATAAAGCCATACTTATCTCCAGATGTACCTATCATCAAAGCCAAAGTAAATGTCCCGATGAGCACTGCCTGATTCGGCGCCCCGATGAGTCGGCGGAGGCCGGCCCTTTATCAAGGGGATATATCAAAGATCTCTTGCATGGAGCACAGATCTTAAATCTGTCGACTCGCTTGTGAAGCGTCTATGATGCTCTGTTATGGATCAATTTAATACGCCCTCTACCAAACAATGCTTTATGTCGGCCCTTCAACGAAGGCATCGCACATTAACAGTGGACTTATCGCAGCCAAGGCTCAACAAGATGAACTCAACCAGCTGTATGCCATCTTATAAACACCTCGTGTCAGCATGGAGAGTAGCTCGGTCACAGCATCTTCAAGTGGTCCATCCGGAATGACCTATGTAAGTTCCATTGATAGCTTGACCATCGACTTACCCGGGGCAGAGTCTAGTAGCACCTATTTAGAGCTAAGTCTAATTGGTGATCCGGTAGACACTCAGGCACACGGCGAGTTGATAAAAAACAGTCGCATCGACAACTACAAACCACCTACCCCTTAGCGGAATTTGGCGCCTGAATGGTTGGCCCACAGCAACTGTAATTGGATCCCGTTCAATGAGGGGCAGGGATTGCGCCTGAGTGGACCTTTCAATACGGTACCAGGCGTTCTTGGTTCAAAACCTCGTACAGTTTCCCTGCGCTTGCGGTATCGAACGCCATTGATCGCAATGCTGGGCGCCAGCAACTTTATCGGTGGTGAACGAGGTGTTGCCTTTACTCTAAATGACAACTCTGGCGTGATTGCCTTACGGGACGAACCTACAGTAGAACTGGATCGTATGCCAAGCTATCAACTCGCCCAGGGTAAGCCCGGCGCCATTTACCTGCGACCTAAGGGCAATACATGAGCACGCCTACGGCAGGAACGACAAAGAAACGAGTACTTTCACGTGATGACTATTTGGCGCCACTGCCCATCGCCACCGGCGAAAAACCCTCAGATGTACTCAACACTATCTGGCGCAAGAACGATACGTTTCTCGATATTGGTAACTACAGCGTAGGATCAACGGTAATGGTCATGTGGCCAACACTAATGCTGTTTTTATCTCTGGCCTTTGGTTTCAGAAATATTTCACCAGATCTCAGTGTTTTTATTCTTATTGGTGGTGGGATCATTATCGGAATTCCATCCATGATTCTGGTGCAGGGTTTGTTACGCCCAGTACCTTTACCGATACGATTCAACCGCCAGCGCCGTGAGGTTTGCGTCCCGCGGGAGGGCGGCGAATATTGGATAGTTCCGTGGGAGAGCGTAACCGCAGCGGCAACGCAGCACTCCTCGGTAAGCCAGGCAGGTAAAGCCACGATGGGCCTTTTAATCATTGGATTTGAGAACCCTGATCCACAGGCAAGAGATGACAACAAACACTTCTCACTGGGTTTTAACTGTGGCGGCGGCACCACCGCCATGGCGCTTTGGGAATGCATGCGTAGTTACATGGAAATCGGTCCGAATGCTGTTGAGGACCAGACGGCTCGTTTCGACAGATCCAAAGGAATATGGGCTACCTATTTCGACGATCTGAAGAAAGCCGCTAAGTTGAGAGGATGGCTTGTAACCGCTTTGTGGGAAGGCTTTTGCGGCATTTTTATTTTTAATACGCTGCTGATTGACGTACTTGAACGCTGGAAATTGAATCCGCCGCCCAACCTGACCTATCCCGAAATCATTGAATGGTCCAAACCACTGCCACCCGAATAATGGGCCAAGCGCTCCCCAGAACTGGAAGAAGCTATCACCAAGCGTGAAGCCGAACTAGCCGCCCAGACAGATCAAGCATTAGCTTGATGATGAGTAGCAGGACTTACAACCCAAGGGCAGCATATGAGTACGCCACCGGCAGGCACTACAAAAAAACGATTGTTTTCGCGCAACGACTATTTGGCGCCGCTACCCATTCCAACCGGTGAAAAACCCTGTGATATGCTTAACACCATCTGGCGAAAAAACGAGGTTTTTCTCGACATCGGAAACTACAGCATCGGTTCGGCGGTGATGGTGCTATGGCCGATGGTCGTGGTACTAGCGCTGATGACGTACATCACCCCCAAGCCGGCAATGATCTTGATTGTAGGAGCAATCATAGTAATTGCATTTATGGGACTAGTCGGGTGGGACTGGATAGCTGACCGTTACTTTAACTTGCTTAGATCTGCGGGAAATGAATTCAACAGAAAAACCGGAATGCTCACCATCTCTCGTCGATTCCGCTCAGCCTTCACAGCACCATTCTATGAGTTCGATGCGACCATGGAATTTCGGCCAGGCCCGTACGGTAGCAGTGGCACGGCTATCTGGTTACATCATCGATACTACGACTTTGAGATATTCCTCGGCGGGAAAATTCAATCGCTGGGAATGAGTCGTGAAGAATGCATGGCTTTCTGGGATACCTTACAGCGCTACATGGACGTTAGTCAGCCACTACCGGAATTACCATTCCTGGAACAATTCCGTGACCTAGACCCTGCCACTTCGGCCCATGACAAACTCTCCAACCGTAATCCAAACCGCTGGCGTGAGACGAAATCCAGAGTCTGGGATCGCACCATACTGCCCGGCATGATGCAAAAAAACCTGGATTACCCTTGGCAGAATCAAGGCTGCGTTCTAATGGCTAAAATCGACCCGACATTGACCATTGAAAATTATTATCACGCTCAAGAGGCTAAAGGCATTCACTCAACGCCCAAGGCAACTGATTACGATGATATCCATCGTGGTTGAACATGATCGCGTTAACGCAACCCGCGTCTGGATTACTCACCAATCACGAGCACCAAGATGAGCATTATTGCGACCTGCCTGATGCTTTTCACGCTGACATTTCCCGCTGTTTCTCAAGCAACCGATACCACCAGTCCGCTCCCACCCGACGTATCCAGCTTCACCAAAAACCGAGACAACTGCGACACTCTCAGAGGAGAAATCCCCGAACCTGATCCGGCAGACCCAGACAACCTCAGCCAGGTGATCAGCGCCATCAATCAAGCTTGCAAGGGCACGGACAAGCAATTGATGCAGTTAAAGAACAAGTATTCGACCGACGAAAACATCATGAAGAAACTATCGAGTTATGAAGAACGCATCGAAGCAGACATGAGCCTTTAGGCATTGGCCACCTGAACACTCATGACTCCAGCGAGCGCCTGCGAGGTGAAGATTGAAATTCAACGACACGTTCATCAACCGGACCGAACGCTTCACCCTCGGTATCGAAACCCTCTCTGGTACACCGTACCTTTCCATCCCGGTGAGCAACCGTTTGGTGGATTACGAGGAGTACTACGAAATCAGCAGCGACTCTTACGCGCTGTTCCTGAACGATCCATCCGCCGCATCGGATTTTGCCGAGCGCTGCCGAAACCGTCAGGAAGACCAACGATTGATGCTGAAACCCGGATCAGATCGCGGCGTTGCTTCATAAGTACATTCGCAGGCAGCATCGTATTGACGCAGCCACAGCAGGACACTCGCCAGTGACGGGCACTTTCCAACACGCTTTAGATCACCATGAAACCGCGGATCGAAACGCTTTAACCCGAAGACTTGGAAACCCCATGAATAAACATCAGATCACCCTCGCCAACGGCTGGACGGCCACTTTTGAAAACCGGGGCGAGTTCCGCATGGGGGCTGAAGGCTGGGGCTTGTTTCTGCAAGGGCCGGACGGCAGGACTATTGAGTACTTCGCTGACCAGATCATTCTGGTCAATGATGAGGACGGCACTCAGGCCAGTTCGTGCATTCGGCTCTCAAGCGATGGTGTGTACGGCTACTTGAGTGCAGCGATTGATCATTGCTGGGTGATCGACTTTGCGCGGGGCATGATCGCGCCCCATCGAGCGAGCATCCATCACTACCATCACGCCTACGACGAGAGCATCTCGCATTACGAGCAGCCAGCGTTCAAGCGTGAGCGGCAATACATCAGCGTGGTGGGCATGCACATTTATCTGACATTCCCGCTGACCCGCGACGAGGAATTCTCCAAGGTTTGGGATGAGTATCTGTCGATCCGCAGACGCCAACTGGACGAGTTGTATTTCAGAAACTGATCATCTCTGGCGCGCATGTCCAGAAAACATCTATTCGCGCCCTACCCGATCAACTCGTCGGCCACTTCATACTTGACCACCACGCGATTGCGATAAAGCCGTTCGCGTTTCACCAACTCACCCACCTGCCCCTTGTTTCGCACTTCTCGCCAGATTTCGTTCTCGCGGAATACCCGTCCTGCTTCCCGTACAAAGCGGTGCGCCTCCTGGAATACGTGATAGCGATACGCGCGCACTTGATCGCACAACAACTCGCCTTCGAGCTGCGTCTCACCGACATGCAGCTTCAACTGAAAGTGGCGATCCGTCGGGTTGTGCAGTACCAGATCGATGTAGTTGTAAAAAATCGCTGCCCCGGAGCCGAACGGTAACACCCGGCCCTCATCGGGGAACGGATCGAAGCTGTGATTGGATCGTTCAATCACCACCAGCGGCGAATGAATGGCCATCCAGTGAATCAGGTTGCTCAGTTGGCAGATGCCACCACCCACACCGCGTCGAGCCTCGCCGAACGACAGTTCCATGCCTTCGACATAGCCACGTTGGCGGGTCGGACGGCCGACCAGACGACAAAAAGAGAAATGTTCGCCAGGGCCGATAATGACGCCATCGATGGCGGCGACGGCGAGTTTGAGGTTGATAACCTTGTTGTGTTGCAGGACTGGGTCGGAGTCACCAAGTTTGCGGATCAGTTTCGAGGTGTGTTTGAGGTAACGAAATGGCAGACGTTCAGCGGCGGCAGGCCGTGCGTAGCGTTTGCTCGAACAGTACCAGGCGATCTGGCGGAACAGTCTTTTTTGCCACACGCGCAGCCAGTACAAGGCGGGGTGGTAGAGGGAAAGTGGTTTCATCCGTGACACAACGGCGACGCCGTTATCGTCCTTGGGGCGGTTTCAGGGGCACGCATTCTAGCGTGGAAGTCATTGGAAAGCTGCGGCGTTTGCCGCGTACCACCTCACCCGCCCCCCACTGCCGAAACGGCAAATTAAGGTTGGCCTAAGGTTGCTTCGTTAGCATCCCGGTTCAAGAAGCACTGTCGCCCCTTAATTTGCGGATGAGCCCTTGCCAATGACAACGTTTGATTTACCCGCCCAACAGCCGTCGACGTTCAGTCTTGTCCTGGTCAATTACAAAACCCCGGACCTCACCAGAATGTGCCTGGAATTATTGCGCGAGCACGTCAAGGAACAGCGTATTCCAGTGTGGGTGGTGGACAATGATTCGGCCGATGAAAGTCTGGATTATTTGCGTTCTCTGGACTGGATCAACTTGATCGAGCGCCCGTCACCCGGTAAAGAAGCTGGGCACATCGCCCATGGCAAAGCGTTGGATCTGGCGTTGGCGAAAGTTGAAACCGACTATCTGTTTCTGTTGCACACCGATACGTTTATTTACGACCCGGCGGTGTTCGCCATGATGATGCGCGAGTGCACGAAGTCGGCTGATATTGCAGCGGTCGGTTGTGTAGAGCAAATCAATCGGGGTGCAGTGAGAGATACCTGGCGCTTAACTTCGCGCTTTTGCAAGCATTATATTCGTCGCGCCAAACAGCAGTTTGGCTTGCGCTCAAAAGAGCCAAAACCCTACAGAGAAACACATCTGAAAAGTTTCTGTACATTGTGGAATGCTCGGTTGATCAAGTCGCAAGGCCTGCACTTCTGCCTGGACGATCGCGTGCCCGGTTATACGCTACAGGACCGCATGATGGGGCGCGGCTACGGCATCAAGTTTCTGTCTCCACGGAAGATTTTTCGCTATTTGGATCACATCCAGTCCGGCACCGTCGCGGCAGCCGGCACCTACGGCAAAGATCATCGACGGACAAAAATGTATCAGGCCACGCTCAAGCGTTTTCAGGGGCAGCAAGATAAGTCCGGTATCCAGGCATCGAGTTAATCGATCGGCAATAAAAAAGGGCGACTTCACAGTCGCCCTTTTTATTTGAAATTGTATACAACCTCCCCAATGGAGGTGTTCGCCCAGTGTAATGGCCTGGCAATCCATGCACCGGTAAAGAGCCCTGACACTGGGCGAACGGGAAGCATTTTAGTTGAAGTTGGCGCTTATGTCGTCATGCATCATGATGTTTTTTATGTACTAGAAAGTTAAAAAGTGTGTATTGCCGATATTTCCCGGCAAACTTCCTAACCTCTTCAGCCGGAGCAATTAGTATGATTGTTCTCATACAAAACCCTGTACAAGAACAATCATTCTGTAGAGTTAATGCTCAGCTTTCATGCTCGCTGGTCACTTTTAATATATCGGTGTAAGTGACGATTACGCTCTGCCCTTCTTTCAAATCCTTCAGTTTCGCCTGAATTTCAGGCTTTTTGACGTCGAGCGTTTTTGATTGTCCCGATGGGTTTTCGAGGGTCACCTGATTTTTCTTCAAATCAATTTTGGTGATTTTCAGTTGCACCTGAATCTGACGGAATGCTTCGCCGCCCGGGTTTTCGCTGCCCGGAGCGTTGCGCAGCTCGCCCGTACGCTCGGTGGAGCCAGGCAGACCTTTATCCACATCGGTGTCGAGATAGGCCGCGACAGAGCGCTGAACCTCGACGTTGACCTTGTCGCCAACTTTCAGATTGGCGAGGTTTTTTGCCTTGTCGCTCAGTTGAACATGCACCTGTCGACCTTCGGCGCCTTCCAGCACCACCTGATGCTTGGCAGCATCAACGGAGAGCACTTTAGTGGTGACCTGATCCGCTTCAATGGTGGCGGACAGCGGAATATCGGCGGCAAATGCTCCGAAGCTGGTGGCGGACAATACGGTTGCGAGAGTGATGGCCTTGGCCAGTGCGTGGAGCTTCATAAGCGGTACTTTCCCTGTGATGAATGGCAGCACCCGACGCCGAAGCCTGTTCGGCGACAGATGTGCCACTGAGCATAGACGCTGTTCAGGGCTTGGCTTTGGTTTGTTGCTTCGCGGTTTCCTGCGCCGTCGATTCACCGCTCGCAGTGCCTTTGCCACTGTTCTCGCGCTGTTTGGGATCGGTGGGCCGCAGGGCGTCGTTATCGCGCTCAGTCTCGCCCGGTGGCCGCGGTTCGTCGGGGTGTTCGCTTTGAGAGATAGGTTTCATGGGAGAGTCCTCAGGCTTCGGGATCATCGAGTTCACGGGCGACGTTCACCGCTGGAGAGTCCTTGTGCAGGTCAGCAGCTTTGGCGCGCAGGATCTGCCACTGCTCCAGGTCGATGGCGCCTTGCCCAAGCAGGTCGTCGGCGACGCGTTGCAGGTCGAAATAATGGGCGTCGGGAGACTGCTGCCACAGGGTTTCATCGTCGAACAGACGCTGCCAGGTATTCATGTCCGGGGGTTGCAGGTCGTCGCTCATGACAAATCCTCGACTGGTATATCTGTGTAGAGGTTCAGCGAACAAATGGAGTTCAACCCAAATCCCTGTAGGAGCTGCCGAAGGCTGCGATCTTTTGATCTTTAAAAACAAGATCAAAAGATCGCAGCCTTCGGCAGCTCCGGCGGGGGATTCAATAGCCGGTCATTTCGAGGTAGCCGCTGCCGGTGTGGCTGCCACTGATGTTGACCGGCCCTTCCCAATACGGAATCCGCAGATCCATCCACGCGTTCGGGTTCAGCGCGGTGGTGGTGATGTCGAGGTGTTTGCCCGGGATTTTGATCGACCAGCGCACCGGCATCGCCCGGCCAGCGACCTTGGCGGTTTCCTGGGGCGTGAGGCTGATGTCGTCGCCGTGCAGCAACTGCGTTTGCCCTTGGGGGTCGATCCAGGTGCCGGTCAGATAAGGCGCGCCGTCCTTTTGTCGCATGCGGTAGAGCATCACTTGCTCGCCACTGTCCAGGTGCAGAGAGAACCAGTCCCAGCCGGTCTGGTTGGCGGTCAGGGGTTGGCTGCTCCATTCGCGGTCGAGCCACGCGGGGCCGCTGACGGTGTAGGTTTTGCCGTCAATCTCTAGCGAACCGTTGGCCTGGAAAAACGGCTGGCTGTAGTAGTACGACGCCTGACCTTGTTCGGATTTTTGACTGAAACCCTGATCGCCTTGAAGCACCAGCGGACGGGTCGACGTCAGCCGCAATTGATAGCTGAAACCCTTGTCCCGGGCGCTGAGTTGCATATCGGCCAAAGGACCGCTAAACCGCCAATCATCGATCCACGCGTTGAACGGCGCCACACTCACACCTGCCTGACCCACGCCGCCACGGGCATAGCGCTCGGCGGCGTGATGCACCGTTGCCGACGTGACGGCCGCGTGCCCGAGCCAGATTGTTTGATTGCTCCACCCCGGCACCTCTGGCGTCGCTTTCAAGGCGCTGCGGAACAACGTCCACTGCACGCCAAACTCATGCCCTTGATCGTCCTTGAGATTGGCGGTGACGTACCACCACTCGATGCGAAATCCATCATGCGGCCCATGATCCGCCGGAAAACTGAACACCCGACCCGGCACCACCGGTGTAAACGCCGAAGCCTCGCCGCCGAGCCCCGCGAAGCCTTTTTCGACCGGTGCCGAGTTATCGCAACCGCTCAACAACGCCAAAATCAACACGCCGACCTTAATCTTCATGAGCAAACGTCCTCAGCAGATCCGCCGGTTGGGTGCGATACAAGCTGTACAACGGCCACGCCGATGCCAGCAATGTGGCGAGCAATGCCAGCCCCATCAACTGCAACAGTTGCAGCGGGAACACCCGCAATGGCAGACGCCAGCCGAAGGCCTGGACGTTGATCACTGTGTCCAGGCACCAGGCCAGCGCGATACCCAAGGGCAACGCCAGAATCAGCGTCAGCAACGCCAGCAACCAGGTCTGCCCGAGGTTCAGCAGCATCAGTTGCCGGCGCGTCACGCCCAGCGCCCATAGCGGTGCGAGTTGGCCGAGACGACTCTGGCTCTGGGTCAGCAGGCTGATAAACAGCGCCACACCGGCCACGCCAAGGGTCAGGCTGTTGAGGGCAGCGGTGGCGGCGAAGGTGCGTTCGAAGACTTGGGTGGACCAGCCCTTGAGCCGGGCCTGATCGACGATACGACTGTCGTCGAGGGCGAAGCGGGTTTGCAGCGCCGTGAGGAACGACGGGATCGCCGCCGGGTCGATGCGTAGATTGAACCGGTTGGGCGTGAGTTGCGGCCAGCCACGCAGCAAGTGATTGGCGTTGACCAGCACGTGGCCCTTGGGGTTGCCGTAGTCGGCGTAGATCCCGACCACTTGCGGCGACCACGAGCCGTTGGGCGTGGGGATCGTCAGGTGATCCCCCAAACGCACCTTCAGCCGCCGCGCCAGTTGTTCGCTGAGCATCAACGCGTCGTCCTTCGCCAGGCGATCCCAAGGGTTGTCACCCAAGGCCTCGAGCAACGGCCAGTGTTGGCGATAGGCCGGGTGGTCGATCACACCGTAGAGGTCCGCTGGCCAGCCTTGCAACTGGATCGACACTTGCCAGCTGGGCAGCACCGCCGTGACCTGCGGTTGCTGTTGGAGCCAGGTTTGCATCTCGCGGGCCTGGGCCGGGTTTTGCGGGTTGAGGTAGAGCTCGGCAGTCAGGCGTTGTTCGAGCCAGTCGCTGAAGGTCTGGCGGAAACCGGCGGTCATGCTGCCGGCACCGATGTTCGCCGCCAGCGCCAACAGCAGCGCCATCAGGGCCAGGCTCAGGGCCGGCAGTTGTTGACGGCAATCGGCGATAAACCATTGGCCGAGCACCGAACGACTGCGCAGCAACAGCAGATTGAGCACCGTGTTGAGCAACACCGGCAGCGCCAGCGCAGCGCCGAGCAACAGCGCCGCCATCAACACAAAACCGGCGGCCAGGCTGTCGCCCCAGATCAACGCCAGCAGCGCGATCACGGCTGCAATGGCGGCGACCCAACCCTGACGTCGCAACCACCGCGCGTGAGCCTGATGCCAGGCCTGCGGATTGGCCAGGGCCAGCAATGGCAAACGCGTCGCCCGCAGCAGGCTGTTGGCACCGGCCAGTAACGCGCCGAGCAGGCTCAGGCCAATACCGCTCAGCCACCACCAAGGACTCAAGTTCAACTGCCCCGCCACTTCGGCGCCGTACAACCCGCGCAGGCTGGCGGCGACGTCCGGCAACAACACGCTGGCCAGCAGATAGCCGCTGGCGACGCCGACGATCCCGCCAATCAGTGCCAGGCCGCCCAGTTCGACGGCGAGGCAGCCAATCAACATCCGAGCGCTGACCCCGCAGGCTCGCAGGGTTCGAAGCAAACCCCGGCGTTGTTCCAGCGCCAAGCCAATCGCCGCGTGGACGATGAACAAGCCGACCACGAAGGACAGAAAACCCAAAGCATCCAAGTTCAGATGAAAGCTTTCGGTGAGGCGAGCGAGGTTGTTTTCTTCACCACTGGTTTTGAGCTGGAGTTGGCCTTTGAATTGATCCGGCAATACTGCGCTGAAATCCTTGGGCAACAGCAAGCGTGACAGCTGATTCGGCAGGCCGAGTATCTGCTGGGCAAAACCAATGTCCACCAGCAGCACGCCGGGGGCCATGTCGGGCTGGGCGCGCAGCGGCGGCAAGGTCTGCCCGTTCTCGGAAATGGGTGTGTCGCCGTCATGCAAACCCAAGGCCTGCAAGGTCGGCGGCGCGATCCAGGTACTGCCTGGCGGACTGAAAAACTCGACGATTCGACCGATCGCCAACGCCTGCCCCGCCACTGCCGAACCGGCAGGCAACGACACCGGTTCGATGCCCATCAGTTGCAAGCGCTGATCGTCGTGGCCCTTGAGCGTCAACCGGCCTTGCAGCACCGGCGACACTGGCCAGCCCGCCAGACGCAGATCGACAAACAGTTGCTGGGAGAACACCCCGCCACCGGGCGCACTCAGGCTGGCTTGGGGTTCACCGCCGATCAATTGGCTGGCCCGAGCGTAGCTTTCCCGCGCGTGGCTATTCAGCGCCTGCACCCCAGTCAGCAGGCTGGTAGCCAGCCACAACCCGGTCAACACACTGAAAAACTGCACCGGGTGCTGCCGCCAATGGCTCAGCAGCGCGCGTAAGGTTTCGCGAAAGACCCGCACGTCAATGCGCGCCCGCGTCAGCCAGACGACCATGGTGCAACACCACTTTCTGCGCCAATCGCGCGGCAACCCGTGGACTGTGGGTGACCATCAATAAGGTCGTCGGGCTGTCGTCGAGCAGTTCCAGCAACAACTTCAACACCTCGTCGCTGGTGGCTTCATCGAGGCTGCCGGTGGGCTCGTCGGCCAGCAGCAGCTTCGGTTGCGAAGCCAGGGCTCGGCCCAGCGCCACACGTTGCTGTTGCCCACCGGACAACTGCTCCGGATAGCGTCGCAGCAAATCGCCCAAGCCCAATCGCTGCACCAAATGCGCCTGCCAACGCGGATCGTGGCGCCCGGCCAGGCGTGCCTGGAACGCCAGATTGTCCTCCACCCGCAAGCTTCCGATCAGGTTGAACTGTTGGAACACCAAGCCGATTTCCGTGCGCCGCCAGTTCGCCAGTTGCGCTTCGTTCATCTGGTCGAGTCGATGTTCGCCGCTGGTGATGCTACCGCCGTCAACCTTGTCCAGCCCGGCGATCAAATGCAGCAAGGTGCTTTTGCCACTGCCGGACTCGCCCATCAGCGCCAGGCTGCTGCCGGGTTTCAACTCAAGGTCGACACCTTGCAGCACCGGTAACGAGCCTTGAGGAGTGAGGTAACTTTTGCAGACGTTTTCAATCTGGAGCATGCCGCCACCTGATGGGTCAGTGTGGGGCAAGGATAGCGGATGCCGATGACAGACCAGAGCCTGGCGTTGAATCAAACGACCTCATCGCTGGCAAGCCAGCTCCCACAGGGATTCAGGTTGTTCACAGATACCTGAATTCACCCTCAATCACTGTGGGAGCGAGCCTGCTCGCGATGAGGCCAGGCAATACAAAACCTACTGCCCCACCACCACGCTCGTTGCCGGCTCACCCGGCGTAACGACCGTCTTCAAATCAATATGCTTCCACGCAGGCTTGGCCCCCAACCGCGCATTGAACCGATAGTTAAAAGTGAAGTCATCCGCAGTCGGCACACTCAACGGCTTGCCATACACCGCCTCCACCCCCGCTAGGTCATACCCCATCAACTGCAACAGCGTCGGGAAGATGTTGTAGTGACTGGAGCGATCCTTGTTACCGGCCAGTTGCGCCGACCAGTCCAGCGTCTTCAAACTACTGCCCTGAATCACCACCAATGGCACCAGCCCTTCCTCCTCCACCGGGTCACCGCCGCAGTGTGTGTTGAGTCCCGGATTACCGCGTTCATGCAGATCCTGCCCATGGTCCGATGTGTAGATCAGCAGCGCATGGCTCAAATCCGCCTGGGCGAACACCCGTGAAAAAAACTCCCCGACATTCCACAGCAAGGTGTTCTTGTAGGCGTTGCGGTAGAGCACCCAGTCATCGGGCTGACCGTTGAAACCATCCCGCTTGCCCGTGTCCGCCACTTCGACAAACTGCCCACGGGGCAAAGTCGGCCGGTAGGTCATGAAGGCGTCCGGGTATTTGTCGTGCACCGGGAAATGAGCGCCGACCTTATTGATCACCACCAGCTCCGGCGTGTCATCGTTGAGCAGTTCGATCAGCTTGGCGGCCGCCGCCATGTCGCGGTCGCGCACGCTGGTCTGGTCGAACTGCACAAACTCGTCGATGTCCTTTTTCTCGGTGTCGTTCATCAGGTTCTGCAGGTTGCCGCCAGTGCGCTGGGCGTCGATGTAGACCGTGCGCAACCCGGCTTTCTTGGCGTACTGCCAGATCGACGGCAACGTGGTGTTGATGCGCACGTAGTCGGCGCGGGTGCCGCCGTAACGCAGGGTCACGTTGGTGTCGGCGCTGCAATTGGCGATGGAGGCGGCGTAGCCATAATTGAAGATGTCGACGCCCGGATGAGCCTCCTTGAGATTGCTGTGCACGCCAAACGGCGCGTTGATGTCCAGGTAGTTGCCGGAAATGCTCTCGTCGATGATCAGTACGATGTCGTGATTCACCGGTTGATCAACCCGCGCCAGTTTCACCGGCTCACGCGGGCCGACGCTGTTGTGCAGCGCTTCATAGGCAAACAGGTTCAGGTAGGCCAGCGGCGTGTACATGATCGGCAGACCGCGGGCGCCCTCGCCGGCCCGCACGAACAGCACCGCGCTAAGCAGCAAAACCCCACAAATCGGCGCGGCTACGCGCAAGGCATTCGGCACCCTCAGCGAGTGTCGGGGTTTCAGACCAATGCCCAACAGCAGCAACAAGCCATTCAGGACGCCATGCAAGATTGCATCGCGGTACTGATACGCCGCTTCCTGGATGAAGCCACCCGAGTACACCAGCGAGACAAAGCTGCTGTAGTTCAGGTAATCCGCGGTGACCCGCGTATAGACATCAAAAAACACCGCCGAGGCGAACATGAACAATGCGAATAAATGTCGAATGAGCGCCTGTCGTATATACGCCGTTAGATATAACGCTAAAGTAAGCGCCAAAAACATCGCGCCAAAAAGAACTACAGAAAACCCCAGGCCGATAGCATTTAACCGCTCAATGTAATAATCGGAATAAACCAGTAGATAAATAACTAAAAGCAGTTCTTTGAGGTATCGAAACATGGCTATTCCGGTCGCGCGAAACGGCAGAGGGTCAAGGTTTTGTCGGTCAAAAACTGACACTAGCACCGAGCCATCAAACCGCAAGAAATGCCGGACTTTTCACCAAAGCGTCAAAAAATTGTTGACTCAAATCTGACACACTCAAGGCGCTACAGCCCTTGTAATTAAGGGCTCTCGACCGTTTATCGCTTTCTTCCAAATGTGAAAAACGCGTCAAAACCGCGGCAAATCCAGTAACAGCAAGCACTTGATGGCCAATCGCCCCCAAAAATGGGGGTGTTATAGCAAAGCAACATGTCATTTTGCTGACATGGTTTGCCTAGGCTGGGCTATACCCCTTTTGACAGTCTCATTTCAGATTTCTCCACCGTCTTACGAGGCACGCCAATATGGACGTGAGCGTATTTGGTACGGGCTATGTCGGCCTGATACAAGCAGCGGCACTGGCCGATGTCGGACATCGCGTCTTGTGCGTCGATATTGATCCGAACAAGATCAAGCAGCTGCAACAAGCAGTCCCGCCGATCAGCGAACCAGGACTGTCCAGCACGCTGGAAGAAAACATCAAGGCTGGCCGATTACTGTTCACCACCCAGGCCAGCGATGCGGTGGAACATGCCGAGTTGATCTTCATCGCGGTCGGTACACCGGCCGATGAAGACGGTTCCGCCGACCTCAGCCATGTGTTGAATGTGGCCCGGCAGATCGCCTGCTTCATGGAGGCCGATCGCACCCTGATCATCAAGTCCACCGTGCCGGTGGGCACGGCGGACAAGGTCGCCGCCACCGCCCGTGAAGAACTGCAACGCCGGGGCAAAGGCGCCCTGAGCGTACGGGTGGTGTCCAACCCGGAGTTTCTCAAGGAAGGCAGCGCCCTGGCCGACTGCATGCGCCCGGACCGGATCATCGTCGGCACCAATGACGACGAAGCCCGCGCCCAGTTGACCGAACTCTACGCACCCTTTTGCCGCAACCATGAAAAGCTCATGTTCATGGACAACCGCAGCGCCGAACTGACCAAGTACGCGGCCAACGCGATGCTCGCCACCCGCATCAGTTTCATGAACGAACTGGCCAACCTCACCGAACTGCTGGGCGCCGACATCGAAGCGGTGCGCAAAGGCATCGGCTCGGACCCACGCATCGGTTACCACTTCATCTACCCCGGCTGCGGCTTCGGCGGTTCGTGCTTCCCCAAGGACCTGCGCGCCCTGCTGCACACCGCCGAACACAACGGCATGCCGCTACGCCTGCTGCGCAGCGTCACCGAGGTCAACGATACCCAGCGGCACATTCTGTTCAGCAAACTGAAAGCGCAATTCCCCCAGGGACTGGCCGGCAAATCCATCGCCGTCTGGGGCCTGGCCTTCAAGCCCAACACCGATGACATGCGCGAAGCGCCTAGCCGGTATCTGATGGATGCGCTGTGGGCAGAGGGCGCGAGTGTTCAGGCCTACGACCCGGAAGCCATGTCCGAATGCCGACGCATCTACGGCTACCGCAGCGACCTGCACCTGTGCGCCACCCGCGACGACACCCTGGAAGACGCCGATGCGCTGGTGATCTGCACCGAATGGAAGAATTTCCGTGTAGTGGACTTCGACTTGCTGGCGAGCAAATTGCGCTCCAAGGTCATCATCGACGGTCGCAACCTCTACAACCCTGAACAGGTGGCAGCCGCCGGATTGCACTACAGCGGCATCGGGATTCGGCACATCGTTCCCGAGGTGCTGCACCCATGAAGATTCTGGTGACGGGAGCAGCAGGTTTTATTGGTGCCCATTGCGTGTTGCGGTTGTTGCGCGACGGGCACCGGGTTTGCGGGCTGGACAACTTCAACGACTACTACGACCCGCAACTCAAGCACGATCGCGTGCGGTGGGTACAGGAGCAAGTCGGCAGTTTCCACCTCGCCAGAATTGACCTGGCCGATGCTTCGGCCATTGATGCATTGTTTGCCCGTGAGCAACCGGAAGTGGTGATTCACCTGGCCGCCCAGGCCGGAGTGCGCTACTCGCTGGATAACCCCAAGGCGTATCTGGACAGCAACCTCGGCGGTTTCCTGAATATTCTCGAAAGCTGCCGGCACCATCCGGTGAAGCACCTGATCTACGCCTCGTCCAGTTCGGTGTATGGCGCCAATCAACACACGCCCTACTCGACCCATGACGGCGTCAATCACCCGCTGTCGTTGTACGCGGCCACCAAAAAAGCCAATGAGCTGATGGCCCACAGTTACAGCCACCTGTTCGGCATTCCCAGCACCGGCCTGCGGTTCTTCACGGTCTACGGGCCTTGGGGCCGGCCGGACATGTCGCCAATCCGTTTTGCCAAGGCGATTGTCGAGGGCAGCCCGTTGAAGCTGTTCAACTACGGCCAGCACCAGCGCGACTTCACCTACATCGACGACATCATTGAAAGCATCGCAAGGCTGATCGAGCACCCACCGCACACGAGCCCCGACTGGAACCGCGAATCCCCGGACGCATCCAGCAGCATGGCGCCCTGGCGGATCTACAACATCGGTGGCGAACACCCGGTTGAACTCAAGGACTATCTGGCCCTGATGGAAAAGCACCTGGGCCGCAAAGCCAATGTCGAGCTGCTGCCCCTGCAACCGGGCGATGTGCTCAACACCTGCGCCGATGTCCATGAGCTGGAAGACGACACCGGTTTCCATCCACGCGTCGAACTTGACGAAGGCCTTGGCCGCTTCATCGCCTGGTTCCGCGATTACTACCCACTGCACGCCCACATGCCGCTTGCGGCTGAGCTACAGGGCTGAATTTCAGCGGAGGATCTATGACTGGACATGAAAAAGGTGTGCCCCTTCCGCAACTGCGCCGTGACAAGCGCCTGGACCCTGAGCACCGAATCCGCATGGACGCCGCTATTCACATGCAAGGTTGCGGCTGGATGACCGGTCGTGACGGGGGCCGGCCCTGGACGTTGTCGCGCACCAATCGGGTCGTCGCCTGCTTCGGTGCACTGATGATCCTGGTGTTGATTTCGCCGCTGCTGCTCGGTCTGGCCCTGGCGATCAAGTTCAGCAGCCCTGGCCCGGTCATGTTCGTGCAGAAACGCACCGGCTATCGCGGCCGCTCGTTCGGCATGTACAAGTTTCGCACCATGGTGGCCAACGCCGAGGAGCTCAAGGAGTCCCTGCGTCACCTGAACAAGCACGGTGCCGACGCCATCGATTTCAAGATCGACAAAGATCCGCGCATCACCCGCATCGGTGGGTTCTTGCGGCGCAGCAGCCTCGACGAGCTGCCTAACCTGATCAATGTGTTTACCGGTGACATGCGCCTGGTGGGCCCTCGGCCAACCTCGTTCAGCGCGTATCGCTACAAGGACAACCACCTTGCACGCCTGAGCATCTACCCCGGCATGACCGGCCTGTGGCAGATCTCCGGGCGCAGCAATATCGACTTCGACCAGCGCGTTGAGTTGGACCTCAGCTATATCGCCGAGCAGAGCCTGTTGCTTGATCTGAAGATCCTGTTGAAAACCCCCTTCAAAGTATTCAGCGGCCACGGAGCGAGTTAAATGGACGGTTCATCCACCAAAAGCCTGACCATCGCGAACCCGAGCGAGTCCAACCTGACCTCGACCGTGCTCGATCAAGATCTGCGGATCCTATTCCTGACCGCTGCCAACCCCGGCGCAGGCACGACCACCAGCGCCCTGGCGCTGGCCAGCCAACTGGCGCAGATGAGCAGCGGCCTGGTGCTGCTGGTCGACGCCAGCCAGTCGGCAACCAACCTTACGACTCAGCTCAACTTGCAAAAAGAACGCGGTTTTCGCGACCTGCTGTTCAACGCCGACAACCCGCCGCTGCTGCAGGATTGTGTGGTGCAGGTCTCCAGCCTGCCCTTCCATGTGCTGCCCAACGGCCGGCACATCCGCGGCAACGAACGCCTGACCGCCGAATGCCTGCGCCCGTTGCTCGACCAACTCGGCAGCCGTTATCGCTTTGTGGTGGTCGACGGCGACGCGGTGTATTCGGCCGCGGACACCCTAGTCATCAGCACCCAGGTGGACGGCGTGATCATCGTCGTACGCTCGGAAGATACCCGCTGGGAAGTGGCCCAGGCCGCCGTCCAGCGCCTGACCCAGGCCGGCGCAAAACTGGTCGGCAGCGTGTTCAACCGCCGCAAGTACTACATGCCTAAATGGCTCTACAAAAACCTGTAAGCAACCAGAAAAGGATGACGCCATGAACGCCAAATTGCTTCTCCTGCTGTTGCTGCCACTTGCAGGTTGCTCCAGCAATACCGAAACCCAAACCATGCCGGTGCAGATCCTCACGGCCACGCCGGGCAACGCCCAAGCCACCGACATGCCCAGGGTCGAACAGACCTTGCGGCCTCAGGATGTGCTGGACGTGATCTTCCATATCAGCACCAGCGGCTCTGAAGCCTACCGCGTGCAGTCCGGTGACCAGATCGGCCTGAACTTCACCGCGGCCAGCCAGCTCAACGGCAATCAACTGGTGCTGCCTGACGGCACCATCAACCTGCCGGGTGCCAACACGTCGGTGAAAATCGTCGGGTTGACCAGTGACCAGGCCCGCGACGAAATCCAGCGTGCCTATCAGCGCAAACAGCTGTTCCAGCCCAACCGCAATCAGCTGACGGTGCAAATCATCAGCCCGCTGACCAACGAGCAAAACCTCAAGAGCGCCATGAACCACCCGGCCACCGGTATGAGCCGCGAGATCACCGTGGGCACCGATGGCTATGCGAGTTTCCCGGAAATTGGCGCGGTGCCGCTGCAAGGCATGACCATCAACCAACTGGAAACCTTCCTCAACAAACGCTACGCGACCCTGCCGGGACGGATGAGCGTCGACGTAATGCTCAAGTCCACCGCAGGCAACGAAATCTATGTACTGGGCGAAGTCGGCCAGCCGGGTTCCTACCCGATTCGCCGCCCCGTCTCGGTGCTTGAAGCGCTGACCCTGGCCCGTGGTACCAGCATCAAGGCGCGGCTCGATTCGGTGGTGATCATGCGCCGCACCGGCAACCACGTTCAGGCGGTGCACTATGACGTCGAAAAAGCCCTGGCCGGCGATGCTTCGCAAATCGCCTACCTGCAACCGGACGACATGCTTTACGTGCCCAAGACCAAACTGGCTAGCGCCGGTGAACTGGCCCGGCAACTGGCAGACGTCGTGTTGTTTCAAGGCGTGGGCATGAGCTTCAGCTACCGCCTCGATAACAAAGGCAGCACCACCAACTAACGCCCAGGTACTCGGCCATGAATCCAAAAGAAAACTACTTGCATGAGTTCTTCAGGATCTTCTTCGCCAACAAGCAGTTGGTGAAACGCGTGTTCCTGGTCTTTGCCGTGATCGCCCTGGTCTTGCCATTGGTGCTCAAACAAAGCTTCGATATCACCGCCCAGGTGATCGTGCAGTCCAAGAAACTCTCTCAGGGCGACGCGACGACCTCCCTGAATCAGGAAAATGCCAGTTTCATTCCGCCGTCA
The DNA here is from genome assembly GCF_016651105.1 of Pseudomonas sp. TH15. Lineage (GTDB taxonomy): Bacteria > Pseudomonadota > Gammaproteobacteria > Pseudomonadales > Pseudomonadaceae > Aquipseudomonas. The sequence continues at coordinate 3,370,214 of NZ_JAEKEL010000001.1, read as the reverse complement.
CTGGCGGATATGGAAACCGAGAGCAATATCCTGCGTTCGCCGGCGCTAATTCGTCAGACCATCAGCGAACTCCGGGATAAAGGCGAGTACACACCCAGCCCTGGTGTGTTCTACAAACTGGTGAGCCAGCCGTTCAAACGCTTTGTCACCACCCCGCTGCGCGAATACGTGATCAACCCGGTCAAGTCCGCGCTGGGCATGGAGACCGATCCGGTGCGCGACACCATCCTGGATGCGCTGACCCAAGAGGCCATGGACAAACTCAAGGTCGAAACCCTGCCGGGCTCCAACGTGATCTCCATCATCTACAGCTTTGGCGATCCGCATCAGGGCACCGAGTTTGTCGCGACGTTGCTGCAAAACTACCTGGTCAGCCGTCAGGAATTGCAATCCATCGACTTGCCGCAAAGCTTCTATGAAACCAAGAAGAAGCAGTACCAGGTGCGTCTCGATGGTCTGGAAGGCACTCGGCTGACGTTGCTTGAAGGCATCGGCTCGTCCGATCCCAAGGAAGAGATCACCTTCCGCCTCAACGCCATCAACACCGAAGAACAAGCGCTCAATCTGTTCCAGGACCGTCGGCTGCAAAGCGAACGCTGGCTCGACTACCTGAAAACCAGCCTGGCGGCCGCCAACGCGTCCAAGCTCAACGACTACACCTTCCCCTACACCTTCACCACCACCGTCGACAACGTGGCGTTTGAAGACCGGGAGATCAAGCAATTGGGTGAGCAACTGACCACTCAGGTCAGCCGCTACATGAATGACCTGGCAGTGTTCCAGCCGGGCAGTGAACCGATGCTGCTGACCCGTGAGCAAATCTCGCGCACCCGCCAGCAGTTCCTGAAAATCGTCAGCAACCGGATTCAGGAACGGACCAACGACCTGGCGATTGTCAGCTCGGTGATCGATCAGAAAACCGCGCGCATTGCCGAGTTCAAGAACCGCATCCACCAGTTACAGGAAACCCAGAGCAAGCTGCGGCAGATGGACACCGAGATCGACGCCTTGCACGCGGCGTTCTCCACGTATGCCCAACGCTTTGCCGAAAGCAGCACCTCCCGTTCGCTGGACAACGACCTGTCCAACGCCCGGGTACTCAGCCCGCCATATGAGCCGACTGACCCGGCGTTTCCCAAGCCGTTCCTGATCATCCCGTTCGGCTTGTTCACCGGTCTGTTGCTGGCGATTGCCCTGGTCTACGTGCGTGAGTTCTTCGATCATCGCTTCAAACACCCTGCGCAAATCACCCATGAACTGGGCCTGCCAGTACTGTTGGTGATCAACGATCAAAACATCCTGCCGACCAACCCGCACAAAAACTGGACCGTACCAAGCTTCGTGCATTGGGTGCGCAATTGAACGCGCCGCTCAACCCTTCCAGCGCCCTGCCGATCATTCATTTGCTCAGCAGCGGCGGCTTCTATGGGGCTGAGCGGATGCTGCTCGACCATTGCCTGGCGACGCCGGGGCAGCACCAAGTGCTGTTTCTCGATGCGCCGCCCGCACTGATTGCACGGTTTCGCGAGGCCGGGGTGGATTGTCGCGGCTGCTCGGGGCTGGGGGCGTTGCTGGCGCATTTGCGCCAGCGGCGGGCGGAACAACCGTTGATCAATACGCACAATTTCAAAGGTCTGTTGTTTGGCTGGGTCGGCGCGACGCTGTTGCGTCTGCCGCTGGTGATTACCCAGCACGGTTTTACGCCACGCAGTCGCAAGCAGAAGTTTTACACCTGGGTCAGCCTGCAACTGTGCCGCACCGCCTCGGTGAACCGAGTGGTCTGCGTCGCCGAAAGCATCGCCACACTGTGCCGTCAGGCCAGTGTCCGGGCGGAAAAACTGCAAGTGATCCCCAACGGCCTGCCGGCGGCCAACGATCTGCTGCCGCACAGCGTCGACCACCCACGGTGGCTGGCCGGTTACGTCGGGCGGCTGAGCAGTGAAAAAGGCCCGGATCTGTTTCTCGATGCATTGATTCCGCTGTGTCATCAGCACCCGCAACTGGACGCCGTGATGCTTGGCGACGGCCCGGAACGGGAAACCCTGCTGGCACGGATCAACACCGCCGGTTTGCAAGAACGCATCACCCTGCCCGGCTACCAGACCGAAATGGGGCCGTGGTGGCGACAACTCGATGCGCTGGTGATCAGCTCACGCACCGAAGGCACGCCGATGATTTTGCTTGAAGCGATGCAGGCCGGGGTGCCGGTGGTGGCGTTCGGCGTCGGCGGAATACCCGATGTGCTGGAAGACCGGCACAACGGCTTGCTCGCCGCGCCGACCGACAGCGCCGCCCTCGCCCGGCAGATCGGCACCTTGTTGAACGAGCCGAAACTGGCCCGGCAACTGCGCGATAACGCAAAACGCACGCAACTGGATCGCTACGACCTCAAGGCCTTGGCCGAACGCTGGTCGCAGCTTTATATCCGCACTGCACGGGAGGCACGCTCGTGATCTTTCCGCTCTCGATCGTCAGTTTGCTCGGCCTGGTCTGCCTCGGTTTGCTGGCCAGCCCCTATCCGTATCTGGCGCCGGGCGCGGTGCTTGGCCTGGTGGGTGTCGCGGTGCTCTATCGCAAGCCGACCTGGGGTTTGCTCGGGATCGTCGCGCTGGTGCCGTTCGAAGGTTTTTTCAAGGACAGTGCGCTGTCAGGGACCAAATTCGTCGGCGCCTCGCTGGCGCTGATCCTGATGCTGCAACTGGCGATTCATCAACTGCCGTCGGAACGCCTGCGCAGCAACATCTGGCGCTACCTGATCTGGTTCATGATCCTCTACATGCTGAGCCTGATGAACAGCGATGACCTGGGCATGTCGTTCGGGCATCTGCGGGAGCTGAGCGTCGGCCTGATTCTATTCGTGATTACCCTGCTGATCGGTCGCGACTTGAACCTGGACCTGTTCGCCAAACTGGTGACCCTGAGCGTCAGCCTGACCTGTGTACTGGCGATGTTTTCCACCAAGTATCAGGACCAGGGCCGCGCCGCCGGCCTGCTCGAAGACCCGAACGCCTTTGCCCTGCTCATCGCGTTCGCCATCCCCTTGGGCCTGCTGTTGGTCATCCGCAGCCCGAATACACTGCACCGTTTGTTCTGGGGCGGTTGCTGCCTGCTGCTGCTTGGTGGCATGACCAAAACCGAATCGCGCTCCGGGCTCGTCGTGTTGGCGCTGAGCCTGTTGATCGGTTGCTGGCATTACCGCTCGCAACTGACGCGGATTCGTCCACGGCATCTGGGTTTCGCCATGCTCGGCGCGGCGATTGTGATCCCGCTGGCAATCTATGCGATGCCGGCGGGTTACATCGCCCGCATCCAGTCGTTAAGCGTGCTCAGCGCCGGGGCCAAGGGGCACGACGATGAATCCCTCGGCCGGCGAGCGTCGTACATCGTGGTCGGCAGCCAGATGATCCGCGAGAACCCGCTGCTGGGTTCCGGCCCCGGCACCTTCCCGCTGCACTACGCCACCACCGGTTACGCCAAGGCATTTTCCGCCAACCGCAAGGTCGGCGACTTGTATCGCCGGGCGCACAACACTTACATGGAAGTCTTCAGCGAACTGGGCATTCCCGCCGGCCTGTTGTTCGTCGGCATGCTCGCCCTCGGCTTGTACAACCTGATCCGCGCCCGCCGCGCCTGGATGCTGCGCCGCAACTGGGAACAGACCGACCTGATGACCCACCTGGGCATGAGCTTTCTGTCGCTGACATTGTTTTTGATGTTTCTCAGCGCGCCGAGCCAAAAGTACGTGTGGATCATGCTCGCCCTGACCAGCGTGCTGCGCCTGAAGGCTGAAGAAGCACCCCTGGTGGAGGCCAAGGTATGAGTAAAATCAGCATCGTTATTCCAATGTTCAACGAAGCCCGGCACATCGGCCGGACCTTGCTCGCCGCACAAAAGGCCGCCGATGTCGCGAACCTGGAGTGCGAGCTGATTGTGGTCGATAACGGTTCCCGTGATCAGGGCCCGCAGATTGCCCGGCAGTTTGGTGCGCAGGTATTGGTGCTGCCCGGTGTGCTGATCGGTGCGCTGCGCAATTACGGTACGGCCATCGCCACCGGGGAATGGCTGGCCTTCATCGATGCCGATGTCGAGATGCCTGAAGACTGGCTGACCCTGCTGTGCAAACTCGAGTCAGGGGCCCAAGGCGAAGTATTTGGCCTGGACCTGCACACACCGGCCGAAGCCCCTTGGTATGCCGATGCCTGGCAGCGCCGCACGCTGCGCCCGCGCAGCAACATCCTGCACCCGGTGCAATGGCTGCCCACCTCTAACCTGCTGATGCGCCGCACCTGGTTTGACCGGGTCGGGGGCTTCGACGAAACCCTGCGCACCGGTGAAGACAAAGACTTCACCATGCGTTTGGGTGCAGTCGGCGCGCGCTTGTTGGCGGTCAACGAAAGCGTCGCCCTGCATTGGGGTTACGAAAGCAGTTGGCGCGAGTGGATGGGCAAGGAGATGTGGCGCCAGGGCAGCCACCTGCAATTGCTCCGTACCCATGGGTTGAGCTTTCGCTTGCTGCGGTTTCCGATGCTGTCGATCATCGTCTGGTTGCTCGACTTCCTGGCGATCTCCGCGCTGCTCAATGGCTTCCCGCACCATGCGGCGTTTATGGTGCTGGTGACTTCCCTGCCGGGGCTGGCCCTGAGCCTGCGCCAGAGCCTGAAACACCGCGATCTGCTTCTGACCCTGCAACTCTGGGGCCTGCACTGGGTGCGTCTGCACCTGGCAGGCGCCGCGTTTATCCTCAGCCTTTGTCATTGGAATGCCAGGAGGCCCGCCCGTGGCTGAATTCATTTTCTGGTTGTGCCTGTTGCTGCCCGTCTACGCCTACCTCGGTTACCCGTTGCTACTGACACTGCTGGCGCCGATGTTTGCGCCTCGCCGGCATGACCCTGCGCCGCCGCTGAACATCAGCATTGTGATCGCAGCGCACAACGAAGCACGGCACATCGAACACAAGCTGCGCACCCTGCTCGCCCAGGATTATCAGCCTGCCAGGCTCGAAATCATTCTGGTCAGCGACGGCTCGTCCGATGACACCGTGGCCTGCGCGCACAAGGTCATCGACCCGCGCATCAGCGTGCTCGACCTGCCCCGCCAGGGCAAAGCGGCGACCCTGAACGCCGGCGTAGCGTTGAGCACCGGCGACATTCTGGTGTTCACCGATGCCGACAACCAATGGTCCCGCGAGACGCTTGGTCACTTGCTGGCGCCGCTGGCAGACCCCGACGTCGGTGGCTGCGCCGGGCACATGGTGATCCCGGTCACCGGTGATGGCCTGAGCGTTGGTGACAGCCTCTATCGACACTACGAAGGCTGGCTGCGCTGGGCGGAGAACCGCACCGGTTGCATGGTGTCCGCCGACGGCGCGCTGCTTGCCTTGCGCCGCGAGTTGTTCCAGAACGTGCCAGCGGAGGTCAACGATGACTTCTTCATCAGCACCTGCGCGCCGGTGGCGTTCAAACGCATCATCTATGTGCCCGAAGCCCAGGTGATCGACCACGGTGTGGACGAAGCCGACAAGCAATTTCGTCGGCGTCAGCGGGTCACCGTCGGCGGCTTGCAAAGCCTCGCTCAACGTCGGGAACTGCTCAACCCGCTGAAGCATGGTCTGTATGCGATTGCGCTGATCAGTCACAAGCTGATCCGGCGGCTGGCGCCAGTCCTGCTGGTGCCGTTGTTGCTGAGCAACTTCTGGCTGTGGGACGAGCACTTTTTCTATCAAGTGTTCCTGGTGGCGCAACTGCTCGGTTATGCAGTGGCCATCGCCGGTCTGCTGGACGTGCGACACCGTTTACCCAAACCCTTTCGCCTCGCCGCATTCCTTTTGGTGACGCTTGCCGGGATGAGTATCGGTCTGTGGCAGTTCCTGCGTGGCCATCGGTATAGCCAGTGGAACCCCGAGCAAAATCGATGAAAGGAGCGTGCCATGGCGATCAAACAATTATTAAAACGCACCAGTGGCTGGCTGTACCTCAATTCATCAGTGGGGCGCAGTCAACTGCACGGCGCCGGGGTGATCCTGATGCTGCACCGGGTGCTGGCCAACGACCGCGCCGCTGACCTGCCCCACCGCAATGAATTGTGCGTCGGGCCAAACGCGTTCGAGCACTTGCTGATCTGGCTGAAAAAGCACTTCGACTGCGTGCCGCTGATGGACATCCTGCAACCCGGCACCCAGCGCTCGGACCGGCCGAAAGTGACGCTGACCTTCGATGACGGCTGGCGCGATAACGCCGTGAATGCCTTCCCGCTGCTGCAAAAATATCAAGTGCCGGCGAGCATTTTCCTGTCCACCGATTTCATCGGCAGCCGCCAGCGCTTCTGGTGGGAGAGCATCGGTGAAACCCTCTGGGATAGCCATGGCGCAAAAGCCCGGCGCCACTTGATCGAGTGCCTGCATGCCAGCGGTCATCCGTTGCCAGTGTTGCTCGATGACATCGATGTCGACCGCCGTAGCCTGTCGCTGCTGCATTACCTGCAAGGGCTGAAAACCCTTGAACCGCAGGAGCTTGAACGCCTGACCGACGAATGCCCGGAAGAATCATTGCCCCAGGCCCTGGACTGGCAGCAAGTGCGCTCGCTGGAAGCCACCGGGCTGGTGCGCTTCGGTCCTCACGGGGCGAGTCATGCGATCCTCACCGGCCTCGACGATCAACGCCTTGATGAAGAACTCAGTCGCAGCCGCGATGCGCTGTTGAACGGCTGCAATCGGCCGCTGCCAGTCTATTGCTACCCCAACGGCGACCACGACGCGCGGGTTCGCCAACACGTGGCCGACCACGACTTCGCGTTTGCGCTGGGCACCGGCACCGGGATTTATCGCGGCAACGGCGAGCCCTTGGCCTTGCCACGTTTTGGCGTCAGCCAGCGCGCGGCGCGCAAGCCGGAATTGCTGTCCTGGCGCATCTACCGAGGCGCCCGGCCATGAGCCGCAGCCACTACCTCAAGCACCTGGCCCTGAGCATGGGCACCAAACTGGCGATGATTGGCCTGCGCTTGCTGCGCAACGTGTTGCTGGCGCGGATTCTCGGGCCAAGTGAACGTGGCTTGTTTGCGCTGCTCAGCACCCTGCCCGACCTGATCAGCGCCGCCACCAGTGGCGGCTTGAATTCGGCGGTGGGCTATCAGGCGGCCAAGCAACGGCCGATGGGCTTGCTGCTGAGCCAAGTGCTGGTGTTCGGCTGTTTACTCGCGGCGCTGTTGACCCTGTTGGTGGTCGCATTGACCCGGGAATTTGGCAGTGAACTGGACATCACCACACAACTGGGTTTGCTCGCTTGGCTGCTGCTGCTGGCGGTGCCGCTGACCGTACTCAAGAGTGGCTTGCTGACCTTGCACAACGCCTCGGGCGGCGTGGTCGCGTTCAATGCCTTGCGGCTGGTGGAATCCCTGGCGCCGTTGCTGCTGTTTCTGGCGTTGTTCTGGATGTGGAAAACCGCCGCCCTCGAAGCGGCGCTGATCAGTTGGCTGGCGGGTCTCAGCCTGGTGGTGTTGGCCGGTTGGGTCTGGCTCAAGCGCGATCAACCACTGACGCTGCAATGGGACCGCGCCGGCCAGAACGAATTGCTGCGCTACAGCGCCCGCAGCCATCCCGATCTGTTGTTCCAGCAAGTGATTTTGCGTTCCGATTACCTGTTCATCGGCGCCCTGCTCGGCAGCACCGCGCTGGGTCATTACGCGATGGCCAGTGCTGCCGCCGAGTTGCTGCTGATCGTCCCGGAAGCAGTCACCACGCCACTGATGAAACGCCTGCTGCAACAAGACGAAGGCATGGACAAAGTGACCCCGCTGGCCCTGCGCCTGACCGCCACGGTGATGCTCGGTGCGTGCCTGACCATGGCCGTCATTGGTGAATGGCTGATCGTCACGCTGTTCGGCATCGCCTACCAACCGGCGTATCCGGCCCTGCTCGCCCTGCTGCCCGGGCTGTTGGGGTTGTGCTACGCGAGCATCCTGCGCCTGGATTTACTCGGCAAGAATCGTCCCGGCACGGTGTCGCTGCTGATGGGCTTGGGTGCGCTGCTGAACCTGGCGCTGAACCTGGTGATGATTCCGGCTTACGGCATCGTCGGCGCCGCAGCGGCTTCGTCCATCGCCTACCTTGCAGTGACCATTGCGTTGCTCGCGATGTATTGCCGCTTGAGCGGCGTGCCGGTCTGGCAAACCCTGATCATCCTGCCCAGCGACGTCGCGCCCATGCTGCACATGCTGCAACGGAAGTCGATATGAAACGCCTGGCGCTGCTGTTGGGGTTGGGCTTCGCGCTCGATGCTCAAGCGGCGTCGATGCGCTGGACGGACATTCGCGACGGCAGCCTGTACCTGCAAGCGGATCGCCCCGACACCGTGACCGTGCGCTGGGTCCCGGCGTGGCAGGCAGATGCCAACGAAGAACACATTTACCTGATCGATGGCCAAGGCAAACTTGAGGGCGAACGCCTGATCGCCGCCAGTGAAGCGCGCGGCACCCAGAGCTGGCCGTTGGCGCCAGGCGCCGCCAGTTATCGACTGGAAATTCCGGGCTACAGTTTTCGCCGCTACAAGGTCGAACACGATGAACACACGGTGGCTTTGTTCGAACCGGCCAAGGTGCATTTCAGTGCCGAAACCCATGACGGCGATGAGTTGTATTTCAAAGTAGCCCCGGGAGAACACGCGGTACTCGCCGGTAAGTTCCACGGGGGCGTCGGCGCCCTGCAAGCCCAGCGGGTAAGCGACGGCCAACAACTGTCACTGGCGCTCAAACCCTATCGGGCCTATTGGCAATTCGATCAGGTCGCATTGCCGGTGGCCCAGACCGAACAAATCTGGCGCCTGCGTTTGCAAGGCAGCGGCAAAGCGGCGTTCTGGCTCGACGGCACGGCCAACCTGTTCGCGCAAAATCCGCAGCAGCTCAAGCCCCTGCGCGAAGACGACGGCCAGACCCGGCTGACCCTGCACAAGGAGATTCTCGGCAAGACCCCGAATTTGGGGGTTGCCCTGCCCTACGTGATGCCGCCGGCCTCCAGTTATGCGCTGCTCGATGCGCTCAAGGCGAAAGCTGCCAGTTACTACAGCTTTGTCGACATCACCGCGAAAAACCCGCACTACGAAGATGCGTTCCGCCAGGTCTACCAGGATCGCTTCGGCATCACCCAGGACATCACGCTATTAGCCGGCAGCCAGCGCCAGGCCGATTTGCGGGCCGATACCCTGAGCAACAGCGGCCTCGACGCCTGGCTCGCCAGCACCCGAGCCCTCGGCGGCAACGGCACTCATTACATCGGCTTCGCCGACGAGCCGAACCTCAACTATCCGAGCTACGCCAACTACCAATCCATCTTCAACAGCATGGCCCGGCAGGTTCGCAGCAATCCGGCCAATGCCCGCGCCGGCATCCGCATCGCCATGCCGGCCAGTGCACGGCTGGTCAACGGCCCGTTTGCCGACAACGCCGCGGACAAGCGCGGCATCGATTGGGCCCGCCGTCTGCTGGCGGAATCAGGGGACAAGGTTGATGCACTGGCCTGGCACGAATGGATGATCCGCGACCTGCTCGCCACGCGGGTCTACCGTGACAGCGTGCGCCGCGCCGCAGAGTTGGTGGGCCTCGATGCTCAAGGCCGGCCGCGCAAGGCATTGCTGCTGGACCAGACCAACATGTCCAGCGGCTCAAGCCTGAGCCCTTACGATCAGGAAACCCATTACGCCGCGTTGTGGTGGGCGTCGGTGGTGATCAATTCGTCCCAGGACGGTTTGCTGGAAATGCTCAACTGGTTCCAGGCCGCCGATGAGCCGAACTACCCCAAGGGCATGTTGCGGGTACTCGGCGACGACCATTTCGAACTCAAACCCGTGGGCCTGGCCCAGCAGTTTATTCAGGAGCATTGGCTGGGCAGCGTGATGGGCTTGGAAAACGACGCGTTCGAAGTCGACGTGCTCGCCATGGCCGCCGACCTGCAACGCAGCCTGCTGGGCGTCAACAAAGGCACGCGCTTGCAGCGTGTGGACCTGAGCGGCGCGGCGTGCCCGCTGAACAAAGGCTCATTGCGTTATTTCGGCGCCGACAACCGCAGCCGCGACGCGCCCTACCGCTGCCAGGACGGTCGCGTCAGCTTCGAGCTGCCAGGGCAAACCCTGTTTGCGTTGAGCTGGCGCGCTTCATGACCCCCAATTCCGATCCGTTAAGAGAGAGGTGCGGCGAACACCAAATTTGTGGCGAGGGGGCTTGCCCCGTTGGGCTGCGAAGCGGCCCCAAAACCTGCAACCTCGATGTATCAGATACATCGAATGCAATGGTTTACGACTGCTGCGCAGCCGAACTGGGTGGTGCGGCATTCCGACAAGCCCCCTCACCACAGGTCTTCGCCAAGCCGAAACTCAGGAGACTATCCAATGAGTGCTTTTAAGAAACTCAGAGAACGCATCCAACAAAAAGGCCTGCGCTCCACCCTCAAGAGCCTTTGGAAACACTACGCATTTTTCCACGAAGAACTGCTGTGGATGGAGCGTGACCTGGTCAGCCCGGTCCCGCCACACGCCCTCAGGCCTTATCCGCCGCTGCGGGTCGTCACCATCACACCCGATAACGCCAGCGCCTTCGCGCGGTACTTCGGCGACCGCGTCGAAACCATGGCGGAACTGGCCCGTGAGGGTTACACCGGTCACATGCACCTGGATGACCAAGGGGACGCGGTGGCCTTTATCTGGGGCGCGGCGCGCAACTATCACGACAAGCACTACTACGGCTGCTGGTTCCCGGTGAAGGCTGGCGAATTCTTCGAGTTCGGCGGCGAGCTGACCCGCGCCTATTGGGGCACTACGCTCTCGGTGGACCTGCAACTGGAACTGTGGAAAGCCATGCAGGCCCAGGGTTGCAACAAGGTGGTGGATGTCTGCGAGTTCCACAATATTCCAGCGCTCAAGCTGCACATCCGCATGGGTTATCAAGAGCAAGGACGCATCATGAACGTCTACGAGCTGTTCGGCCGCTGGCGCGTCTACCGTGAAACCCGTTACAGCGGCTCGCGCCTGGATGCCTTGCGCAAACCGTCGCGTCCACCTGTTGCAGCCACGGTGACTTGATCTTATGGCAACGCGATTCGAATGGCGCACTTCGCTTTGCACGCCGGACTTTCCGGTAGCGGCTTACGAAGCGCTGCGCCTGCGAGTGACGGACCACACGCCGTTCAACACCCTGGCCTGGTTGTGCGCCGCGGAACAGGCGATCAGTGACGGGCAGCGTCTGCACGTGCTGCTCGGCTGGCAGGGTGATGAACTGGCGCTGTGCCTGCCGTTGGTGGCGTTGCGCGAACGCTTCGGCGGACTGCCGTTTCGGGTGTTGCATCACCTCGGTTATCCGCTGACCGATCGCCTGGCGCTGCTCGCCTGCCTTGACGCCGAGAGCATCCGCAAGGCACTGATTGTGATCCGTCGTCGCGTACCCCACGCGCTGATGCAACTTAACGAGCTGTCCGAACCCACGGGTGAAGAAAGTGCCCTGACGGTCTGGATGGCCCACAGTTCTACCGGTGAACGGCGCCTGAGTTGCAAGGTGCCGGTGCACCTGATCAGCGAGGCGGATCGCCAGGAAGTCTCGGGCGATCCGCGTTACAAACTGCGCCGCGCGCGCAAACGCATCGCCGCGTGTGGTGCCCAGGTGCGGCGCATCACCCCGGACGCCTCGACCATGGGCCCGCTGTTGCAGGCCATCAGTGAAGTCGAAGCGGTGAGCTGGAAAGGTGATGAAGGCGTCGGCATCTTTGCCGACGAACGTCACCGACAATGGATGGACCGCGCCTTCACCGCCCTCGCCGCTTGCGACTTGGTACGGGTGGTGGTGCTGGAGTTGGATGGGCGCTGCATCAGCTATCGCCTCGGCTTGCTGGAACAGGGTCGGCTGTACGACTACAACCTGGCGTTCCTGCCGCAATACGCCGACCTGGGCAGCGGCCGGGTGCTGCTCGAAGAGTGGATTCGTTGGGGCCTGGACGACAACTGGCGCTGGATCGATGCCTCGCGGGTCAGTCTGGAAAACTCCAGCCATCAACTCCACGAGCGCATGACCGGGCAGCTGGAACACTGGCGCTGGAGTTTCTATTCCTGGCGACCGAGCGGCCTCATCCTCGGTCTGGGCTTGCGCCTGTGGTATCGAATCAAACCGCGCTTGCAAGCCTGGCGGTCACGCCGCCGCGCCGAGCAGGCAAAGCCGACACTCAAACCCGTCGCGATCACCACGGAGGGCGAACATGCCTCGCCAAGTCATAGTCAACGCTGACGATTTCGGCCTTAGCCCGTGCGAAAACGCGGTGATCCTCGGTGCGTTTCAGGCTGGGGTCATCAGTTCCGCCACCGCCATGGCCAACATGCCGGCGTTCGAAGCCGCCTGCGTCATGGCCCAACACCCGTTGCTCAAGGACCGGATCGGCCTGCACTTTAACCTGACTTATGGCCGGCCGCTGAGCCAGGGCATTCTCGCTCGCCGCACATTCTGTGATGACCACGGGGTGTTCGACCTCAGCCTGCCGCGCCATACCGTCTGGCTCGGCCGTGAGGATCGTGATGCGGTGCGTGAGGAATTGCAGGCGCAGTGGCAGCGTTGCGTCGATCACGGGATGCGTCCGAGCCACATCGATTCGCATCAACACGTGCATAACATCTGGCCGATCGGCGAGATCGTCGCGCGCTTTGCCGCGCATCAAGGTGTGCCGATTCGCCTGGCGCGTAATCTGGGGCAAAACCTCAATTTGCCCAAGCGCGTGTTCAAGGGATTGCTCAATTGGCGTTTGCAAAGTCTGGCGGGGGCGACAGCGGACTACGTCTGCACCCCAGTGGACTTGCGCAACGACATTTCGCCGACCGACGGCGTGCTGGAAATCGTCGCTCACCCGACTCAGCTCGGCAGTGATTTTGGTGATGCCTATCTCAACCCGGATGAATCCCTGAGCCGCGTGCTAGAGCAGCGGCTGGCAGGCATTCGACGGATCTCCTACACCGACTTGAACAAGGATTTTCTACGCGGTGCTGCGGCACTCGACTGACTTACATACCTTGCAATACTTTCGAAGATGGCACTTTGAAATGAACTTGCACGGGTGATCTATACCCACCACAGAACCATCCACAACACCCGGGCCACGGCCACGGAGGGCATCATGAGCGTCATCGAAAAACTACAAGAACGCATCCGTCAAAAAGGCCTCGGGCGCACCTTCGGCACCTTGTGGAAACGCTACGTGTTCTTCCACTGGGAATTGTTGTGGATGGAGCGCGACCTCGTCAGTCCGGTACCGCCGCACAAGCTGCGCCCTTACGACGGCCTGCGCAGAGTCGATATCACGCCGCAGAATGCCGAAGCGTTCGGCAAGCACTTTGGTGATCGCATTGAGACCATGGCGGAACTCGCCGCCGAAGGGCACACAGGGCACATGTACCTCGACGCGGACGGTCACGCGGTGGCGTTTATCTGGGGCAGCATTCGCGACTATCACGACCGCCACTATTACGGCTGCAACTTCCCGGTGAAGCCTGGCGAATTCTTCGAGTTCGGCGGCGAAATGACCCGCGCGTATTTCGGCAGCAGCCTGTCGGTGGACGTGCAGGTCGCCTTGTGGGAAGCCATGGCAGCCCTGGGCTGCAACAAAGTGGTGGATGTCTGCGAGACCCACAATATTCCGGCGCTGAAACTGCACATCCGCATGGGCTATCACGAACAGGGGCGCGTCACCCACGTTTACTGCCTGTTCGGCCGGTGGAAATTCTTCCGTGAAACGCGTTACCAAGGCTCGCGACTGGAGCCACTGCGCAAACCGGGACGGCCGGTAGTGAGTGCGGCCGCGCAGGCTTGATTCAATCTCAGGATTTGTGGCGGTCATTAGGCCGTCTTCGCGAGCAAGCTCTGCTCCTACAGGGGTATTCGGCGTACAGCAGATTCCTTGTAGGAGCCGAGCTTGCTCGCGAAGAGGTCGGTCGACTCAATGAAGAACTCAGGCCTTGGTGGCGACCAGGGTAAAACACAACGGCAACTGCGCCACCTGCCGTTCATACCGGTCATACAGCTCTTCGCGGTTGGAGTGCGGGTATTCCTTGAAGTGGCTGATTTGCAATCCGGCGTCGATGGCGCCGGTGAAGATCGCGCCGAGGGTATGGACGAACCAGTAGGACGGCGCTGCCGACTGTTCGACTTTGCCTTCGTAGACGATCGGCTGATGTTGCACGAACGGCTCGCTGCGAAAGTAGGAGCTGTCGAGACGATATGGGTCGGCGGCCTCGGGGTCGAGCATTTCCAGGAATGGGTGGGTTTCGTAGATCACCAACGCGCCGCCGGGCCTGAGGGTTTGCGCGACGTGCCGGAAGAATTCGGCGATGTCCGGCATCCAGTTCAAGACACCAATGGTGATCAGCGCCACATCGAAACGCCTCTGAAGCTCGACAGGCAAATGATGGATGTCCGCTTCGATGAACTCAGCGTCATGAGGCGAACGGCTCGCCAATTCCCGGGCCTGCTCAAGAAAAGCGGCAGACTGATCGATCCCCACCACGCTGCGGGCGCCCAACGCGAACAGCGAAAGACTTTCACGGCCGTTGTTGCAGCCCAGTTGCACCACGTCCTTGCCCTCAACACCGACCTGCTCCAGCACACCGCGCAGGGTGTCATCGATGCAGCAAAAATCCGCCTGCGCGACCTCGCCGAGCAAGGCCTGCCAGTCAGGCGAATCCTGGTGATGGCGGGCGGAATCGTTCCACGCCTGTCGATTGCTCTCGATGGCGGTTTTATTATTAAGCACTTCCATGGCGCACTCCGAACGATGCTCGTGATTGAGCGAACCCGAGTCTAGATCAGCCCGGCAGTTGCGGTTGTTACAAACTTGTAACGCCGCACCTGTAGGAGCTGCCGAAGGTTTGGGCCGCATTCGGACGATCTTTTGATCTTGTTTTTAGACGCGAAGATCAAAAGATCGCAGCCTTCGGCAGCTCCTACAAAAGAATTGGTTCGTGCCTACAAATACCGACGATTTTTCAAGGTTTGATAGACGACTTGCCTGACTTCGCAAAAGTATCCACTTGGATACAGTCAAGCAATGGATTACCTTATTCAACAAACAGCAGCCTTCCAGGCTTGGCACCGTTCTATTCGAGACCTGCGGGCAAAAGTCGCCATCGCACGTCGCATCGATCGGGCCTCAACAGGAAATCTCGGCGATGTTAAACCGGTGGGTGATGGCGTATCGGAAATGCGCGTAGATGTGGCTGCGGGCTTTCGGGTGTATTTCACGATGCGTAACGGTGCAATCATCGTTCTATTGGCTGGCGGCGATAAGTCCTCACAGAGCGCAGACATCCGCCGCGCACAAAAAATGGCTAAGGAGGTTTAACCATGAGCCAGACTTTGACGAATTTCGACATGGCAGCACTGCTGGACAGTGACGAAGCTATCAGCGAATACCTGTCTCAGGTACTCGCAGACGGGGATAACGAAGAGTTTCTTCGTGCAATCGGCTATGTGCTTAAGGCACGCGGAATGACGCAGATAGCCAAAACGTCAGGCATGGGTCGCGAGAGTCTGTACAAGGCGTTCGCGCCGGGTGCAAAACCGCGCTTCGACACGGTTTTGAAAGTCATGCATGCCCTCGGCATTGATCTATACGCGCAGCCGGGGCATGCGATCAATCACCCAGTCGCTTGAATGCAGGGCAGCTATAGTTAATAGCCTTGGGGAATACCGCACTCGCAGGTGCCGCCACGCTAATGCTCGATCGGCTGTTGTTGCTGGGTTGTCTGCTTGCTGATCTTGATTCTAAAAATCAAAGTCAAACTATCGCAGACTTCGGCAGCTCCTATAAAACTGGTCAATCTGGCATCGAGCGAATAATGTCGGCCAGATCATCCATGGTTATTTCATTAGACTTAATAGCGGCGGCAATGGCGGTGGCGGTGGCGGCAATGGTGGAAGTGGTCACGGTGACGGCGGCAGTGGACACAGCGGCAGCGGCCAGGGCTCCGGACACTCCGGTGATTCCGCCTCATCCTCCGGCCGCAACGGCACCCACGCCGAGCCAGGCGATGACCATGGCATCCATCGCGCTGGCGAAGTAGGCGATGACCGAGGACTGCATGCAGCAGGCGAACCGGGGGATGATCGCGGCGTACATGTCGGCGGCGAACCCGGCGACGACAAACGCACCAACTGACAATCCTGCAACACCACGAACCCATGTGGGAGCTGGCTTGCCAGCGATGAGGCCAGATCAGACACTGCTGCATTGCCAGACCCACCGCTTTCGCTGGCAAGCCAGCTCCCACAGAGTTTCTGGTGTTCACAAATCTGGCAGACGGGCGCGATAAATGTAGGAGCAGAGCTTGCTCGCGAAAGCGGTTCGCCTGCCACATCTACTCTGAATGTGCCGCCGTCTTCGCGGGCAAGCCCGGCTCCTACAGTTTGATCTGCGTAGGGTTTAGAGGGCGACGTTGCTTTGGTTGAGGCGTTCGCGCAAGAACTCGATAAACGCCTGCACCGGCCGCGACCCTTGGCGATGCTGCGGGTACACCGCCGACAACGTCAGCGGCTGCGGCCGAAAATCCTCCAGCACCGGGACCAATCGTCCATCCTTCAGCGCCGCGCCGACAATGAACGTCGGCAGATAGGTAATTCCCATCCCGGCAATCGCCGCATCCTTGAGCAGCTCACCATTGTTAACCCGCATCCGCCCGGTGACGTTGACCGTCAGCGGCTTGCCCTTCCCTTCAAACCGCCATTGCACCTGACGACCGTGGCCATACGGCAGGCAGTCGTGGTTGAGCAGGTCTTCGGGTTTGGCCGGCGTGCCGTGTTCGGCCAAGTAAGCCGGGCTGGCGCAGTAAACCCGCTGAATCGAGGCGATGCGCCGGGCAATCAGGGTCGAGTCTTCCAGCACGCCGATTCGCAGTGCCAGGTCGTAACCCTCACCGAGCAAATCCACCGGCCGATCGCTCAAGTCCACCTCCACGGTGACGTCGCGATAGCGCTGCAAAAACGCTGGCAGCAGACAGCCCAGATGCGCCAATGCAAACGACAACGGCGCGCTCAGCCGAATGGTGCCGCGGGGCTCGGTGGTCTGGCCGGCGATGCCCTGCTCCACTTGCTCGACTTCGCTGAGCAGGCGTAACGCTGACTCGTAATAACTCTGGCCCAGTGGCGTGACATCCAGCCGTCGGGTCGAGCGATTGAGCAGGCGAACGCCCAAGCGCTCCTCCAGTTGCATCAATCGGCGGCTGACGAATTGCTTGGACAGGCCCAGTTGATCGGCTGCGGCGGTGAAGCTGCCGGAGTCCATCACCTGGCAAAAAATGCGCATATCTTCGAACGGGTTCATTGTCACGTCCTGGTTGACAGTCAAACACTTTATAGCCGCTTTTTCCGTTTATGGCACCCCATTAATCTGTGTCCATGGTGCAGCGACAGCCACTGCTTCTGAACCCAAAACCAATACCTGTTGGAGCTGCCGGAGGCTGCGATCTTTTTTTGCGCCACGCCGACATTTCCGGAGTTCGCCCATGTCCCTCATCTACGGTCACCCCTTGTCCTGGAGCGCCCTGCTGCTGGTGATCGACGCCCTGCTCTGGCACCTCGCGCCGATCCAGCACCGCGTCACCCGCATCGGCCTGCGCCTGACGCTGTTCCTGATCTTCAGCGCGGTCATCATCAATGCCGGTGTCAGCCCATTACAGGCACCGATATTCGCCGACGACCGTGTGGCGCAACTCGGGGCTACAGCGCTGGGGATTCTCTGGTGGCTGTACGCCGCGCGAGTACTCACCGAAGTCATCGGCCTGGTGCTGATGCGCCGCATCGGTCACAGCGGTCGGTTGTTGCAGGATGTCATCGGCGCGTTGGTGTTTCTGGTCGCGATCGTTGCCGCTGCCGGTTATGTACTGGAGCTCCCGGTCAAAGGGCTGCTGGCGACTTCCGGGGTGGTGGCGATCGTGGTCGGTCTGGCGTTGCAGAGCACCTTGAGCGATGTGTTTTCCGGGATCGTGCTCAATACCACCAAGCCGTATCAGGTGGATGACTTTGTGGTGATCGACGGTGTTGAGGGCAAGGTGCTCGACATCGACTGGCGCGCCACCCATTTGCTCACCAGCGCCGGCACAACCGCCGTGGTGCCGAACTCGGTGGCGGCCAAGGCAAAGATCGTCAACCTGAGTCGACCGAGCAACATGCACGGCGTGTCGATCAGCATTCAAGTGCCAAACCACATCCGCCCGCGTCGGGTGCTGGATGCGCTGGATCGTACGCTTCAGGGCAGCAGCACGTTGCTGCTCAACCCGGCGCCGAAAGCGCTGTTGAAAGAGGCTGGCGAAACCATGTCCGAGTATGTAGCCAGCGGATTTATCGCCGAGTTGGGCAAGAAAGGTGAAGTGCGCAATCAACTGTTTGACCTGGCCCATCGGCACCTGGAAGCGGCGGGTATTTCCCGGCAGCTCGATGGCGTG
Source organism: Pseudomonas sp. TH15 (assembly GCF_016651105.1). GTDB lineage: Bacteria > Pseudomonadota > Gammaproteobacteria > Pseudomonadales > Pseudomonadaceae > Aquipseudomonas. Next base: position 3,351,765 of record NZ_JAEKEL010000001.1, on the reverse strand, counting down.
ATCGAGCCTTCGACCCGGGCGCGGGCGTTGCTGGATGAAGTGAAAATCTTCCGTTCACTGAGCGAGGACGAACGTGATCGACTGGCTCAAGCGATGGTCCCGCAGCAATACGCGGCAGGTCAGGTGGTGCTGGAGTTGAATGAAGTGCCGGACAGTCTTTTTGTCATCGCCACCGGCGTGGTCAGCGCCACCGTGCCCGACGGCACCGGGCAAACCGAAGCCGGACGCATGGGGCCGAGCGAAGTCATGGGCGAACAGAGCATCCTCACCGACACACCGTCGCAGGCTACGTTCACGGCGCTGACGTCGAGCATCATTTATCGACTGGACAAGACCCTGACTCGCGATTGCATGGAGCAGCGCACGGAGGTCAGTCGGGCGTTGAATAAATTGCAGGCGGTGCGTCAGCAGAACAGTCATCTCGCGTTGATGGCCAGGCCGGCGCCTGTCAGCAAAAGTGGGTTTCTGCGCTGGTTGCAGAGGCGCTGAAAACAAAAGATCGCAGCCTGCGGCAGCTCCTACATGAGAACGCGTGTAGGAGCTGCCGCAGGCTGCGATCTTTTGATCTTACTTGGCCGTGAACTTGGTGTAGCTGTTCATCAGGTTGCGATAGTTCGGAATGCGCGGCGACAGTAGGTTCGCCAGGCCTTCCATGTCGTTGCGCCAGTCGCCTTGCAGCTCGCACGCTACCGAGAACCAGTTGACCAGTTGTGCACCGGCCGCCGACATACGCGCCCAAGCGGCTTGTTGCACGGTTTCGTTGAAAGTGCCCGAAGCGTCAGTCACCACAAACACTTCGAAGCCTTCGGCCAGGGCCGACAAGGTTGGGAACGTCACGCACACATCCGTCACCACACCGGCAATGATCAACTGCTTGCGGCCAGTATCTTTAACGGCTTTGACGAAGTCTGCGTTGTCCCAAGCGTTGATCTGGCCTGGACGCGGGATGTACGGCGCGTCCGGGAACAGTTCCTTGAGCTCCGGCACCATCGGGCCGTTCGGGCCGTTTTCGAAGCTGGTGGTGAGGATGGTCGGCAGTTTGAAGAACTTGGCGAGGTCCGCGAGGGCCAGCACGTTGTTCTTGAATTCGTTGGGCGAGAAATCCTGCACCAGCGAGATCAGGCCAGTCTGGTGGTCGACCAGCAAGACCACCGCGTCATCTTTGTTCAGACGTTTGTACGGAACGTTGCTCATATGAAACTCCTCGGTAGTGGGATGGTGCTTATGGCGCCGGCACGTTGGGCCGGCGCTCTTTTATGTTCGTCAGAAGGCAAAGCACGAGCAGCCAAAGGCGCCCCAGAAACCCGCAAAATCGCTCACCGGCGCATTCGACAAGCGCGCCTTTTCATGGCTGTGGGAATGCACGCCGCACGGCCCGCTGCAATGGTGAACCTGAGCCTGCATCGGCGAGGTCGGGCGCCAGTGACCCGGGACTTTCACCACCGGCGACCAGTCCGGCAGTACCGGCACGCTGGCCGGGCCAAGTTTTTCGAAGTCCCCGGCGGCATACACCACTTTGCCGCCAACCACGGTCAACACCGACTCGATCCACTTGATCGCTTCTTCATCGACGCTGAAGAAGTCGGCGCTCAGGGCCGCAACGTCTGCCAATTGGCCGACCTTGATCTGGCCTTTCTTGCCTTGCTCGGACGAGAACCAGGCGCTGCCGTGGGTGAACAGCTCCAGCGCGGTGATCCGCGGCAGGCCTTCGGCGTACAGCTCCAGGCCGCCGACGGTGCGGCCGCTGACCATCCAGTACAGCGAAGTCCAGGGGTTGTAGCTCGATACCCGCGTGGCGTCAGTGCCGGCGCCGACCGGTAGGCCTTCGGCCAACATGCGCTTGATCGGCGGGGTCGCTTCGGCGGCTTGCGCCGTAGCGGTCGACGAAGTATTCGCCCTGGAACGCCATGCGATCCTGAATCGCAATACCGCCGCCCAGCGCTTTCACCCGCTCGATGTTCTGCGGGGTGATGGTTTCGGCGTGGTCGAAAAACCACGGCAAGCCGTTGAACGGAATGTCACGGTTGACCTTCTCGAACACGTCGAGCATGCGGCTGATGGATTCGTTGTAGGTCGCGTGCAAACGGAACGGCCAACGCTGTTCGACCAAGTGGCGCACCACCGGCTCCAGCTCCTCCTCCATGGTTTGCGGCAAGTCCGGGCGCGGTTCGAGGAAGTCTTCGAAATCCGCTGCCGAGAACACCAGCATTTCCCCGGCGCCGTTGTGCCGCAGGAAGTCGTCGCCCTGATGCAACTTGACGCTGCCGGTCCAGTTCTTGAAGTCGCTCAGCTCTTCCTTGGGCTTTTGGGTGAACAGGTTGTAGGCGATGCGCACCGTCAGTTGCTTGTCGTTGGCCAATTGCTCGATCACTTGGTAATCGTCCGGATAATTCTGGAAACCGCCGCCGGCATCGATGGCGCTGGTCAGGCCGAGGCGATTGAGTTCACGCATGAATTGGCGGGTCGAGTTGACCTGATATTCCAGCGGCAACTTCGGCCCCTTGGCCAGCGTCGAGTAGAGAATCATCGCGTTCGGCCGGGCGACCAGCATGCCGGTCGGGTTGCCGTTGGCATCACGCACGATCTCGCCACCCGGCGGGTTCGGCGTGTCGCGGGTGTAACCGGCGACGCGCAGGGCGGCGCGGTTGAGCAAGGCGCGGTCGTACAGGTGCAGGACGAACACCGGTGTGTCCGGCGCGGCCTGGTTGAGTTCTTCCAGGGTCGGCATGCGCTTTTCGGCGAACTGGAATTCGTTCCAGCCACCGACCACCCGCACCCATTGCGGCGTTGGTGTGCGGTCGGCTTGATCCTTGAGCATGCGCAGGGCATCGACCAACGAAGGCACGCCTTCCCAGCGCAGTTCGAGGTTGTAGTTCAGGCCACCTCGGATCAGGTGCAAGTGCGAGTCGTTTAGGCCGGGAATGACGCAGCGGCCCTTGAGGTCGATGACCTGGGTGCCGGAACCGCGCAGGGCCATGGCTTCGCCGTCGTTACCGACCGCGACAAAGCGCCCGTCCTTGATTGCCACCGCGCTGGCCAACGGCTTCCCGCGGTCGACGGTGTGGAATTGGCCATTGAATAAAATCAGATCGGCGTTCATCGCGGTTCCTCAGGCAGATGGGAATGTGACGTGTCGGCTGTCAGCCACGGCGCGAACAGGCGCGTCGCCCGAGGCATGAACAGGTACACCACCGAAACCACGATGGTCACGGTGATCAGGAAAGTGGCGACCACGTAATTGGACAGGAAGGCGTTGAGCTTGAGCAGCGGCCCCCAGATCAGCGGCACCAGCAAGGTGTGCGGCAGAATCACCAGCAAAGTGATCACGGCCTGCTTCCAGCGCGGCGGTGGCGAGGCGGCGTCGGCCAGTGGCGAGAACCAGAACTCATTGACCGGGTTGACCTCGGTCTGGTCGCCGTCAGCCAGCATCGGTGTGGCTTCGTTGACCAGTTCCAGGCGTTGCGGCGAGTCGAGCCACAGTTGCATCGCTTCGGTGGAGCAAAAGCGCAGCACGCAGGTGTAGGTGTCGAGGCCGGCGTTCTTGCCGCGCACCACGTCCACGCCCAAGTGCCCTTCGCGCTGCCCGGCGATGCGCACGATGTTGCGCAGCCAGGCTTCGTAAGGCGCCTCGAAACCGGCCTTGACCCGGTGCTTGACGATCAGGGTCACGACTTCCTCGAAACCCGGTTTTGCAGCGTCGGCGCGGTTGGCATCAGGCATAACGAAAGACTCCGGCGAAACGATCATTGAGCGCCAGCCGTCCCGGCCCGGCGATAAGGATGCTGGTGAACACAATCAACAGCAGCCAGCCGAACTGCCCTTCGAACAGGCTCCATTGCGGATGCACAATCAACAGCGCCACCAACAGCACACACAGAATAGGCAAGCACGCCAAACGCACCAGCACCCCGGCGACGATCAGCAGCGGGCACAGCACCTCGGCGAAGATCGCCAGGATCAGCGTCAGGTTGGCACCGAGGTGGAACGGATCTTCGATCTGTTGCAGTTGCGCGCTGTAGTCCAGCAGCTTCGGCAAGCCATGCACCCACAGCAAAAACAACCCGCCGCTGACCCGCAGAAACAACAGTCCAAGGTCCCGAGCCCATTCATCCCGTTGAGAACCGTGCATGGGCCCACCCTTTAATAGTTATTGGGGTGAATCATGCCGGTGATGCGGAGGAAGAAATTGAATGGATGTGCTCTCTTCGGGACCTTCCCGCCAAGAGGCGCCGAAGATGCCGAGAGTGGCTTTTGCTCAGGGCACAGCCCGAATCGTGTATTCACGCGTTTGAAAGATCGCCGCCGTATTAGCGTTCGCAACCTGATCCAAGTTGACCCTGAAACGAATGATCAGCTTGCTGCCGTTCCTCAGCAGTCGCAGGTAATCGGCGGAGATCACAGGGCTGAAGCTGCCATTGGTCACCCAGGCGCGATGCACCATATTTGTCGACCCCACCCACATCCGCAGGTTGTGCGCACCGGTGTTGCTCTGGCCCTCCAGGTCGAGCCAGATCCGTTGGTTCACTGCGATAAACGGCCAGATAAGAAACAACAGATTTGCGCCGAATGGAACGTCTTTCAGATCGAGAATATCAGTGCCGTTGGCCTGAGTGATCCGCGGAGCCACAAGTCGATCCAGCGCAATCTGCGACACGTTCAGACGCAGGGGTTGAGAGGTCACCGGAGCAGAGGTGCCTCGGGTATAAGTAGAGGTCACCTCCATTGATTTTCCGATGCTGAATGGCACCAGCAGCACGGGCAATCTGATTCTGACCGGGCGTGTGGTGCCGGCCGTAACCGGCGTGGTGGTATGCGAACCGGCAGGGAGAGTGCCGACAGCGGCTGTCACCGTTACTGAAACCATATCGGTGGGTTGATGGTCGTAATTGAGCTCAGCCGTCAGGGTCGTTGTTGCGTCCAACGGATTGAGGTTTATGCCATCGGGTGCCTCGACAATCATCAGCGGCAAGGTTTGAATCACGACGTTGATCAGCCATCGATTTGAGGCGCCGCCGCTGCCATCCGCCAACGCCACCGTAAACCCATGCGATCCGCCTGTCAGGTCAGCCGCGACGTAGTTCCAATGACCGTCAACGACATCGACCGTATCGAGTCTGGTCATGCCATCGAATACATTCACTTTATCGGAAGCGCTGCCACTTAGCGTGACCGTGGTGTGTCGGGTGTCAGCGCCGTCGTGTATGTCTCCATCAAGATCCGTGACTGACGATATCTTCGGCCCGTTAGAGGCTGCTGACAGTACGATGTAGTTTCGATGCGCAAATGGCTGCGCGAGCGACGGATCCTGACTTCCTTGCAGCCCGGCCATGAAGTTCAGCGACAGTACGCTGCCATTACGCAGACGTTGCAATGGTTCAGCGTCGAAGTTCTGCTCGAAAAAACCGTAGCGGTTGAATTCGTCATCGACCATGTTGCCCGGCGCTTGCCAGTATCGCGCCTTGAAAGCACTGCCATCGGCGTTTTGGCCTTTGAGTTCTAGCCAGAAGGGATTGCCGCGCCTGCCCAGTAGCCACGCATTTATACGCAAGGTGAACTCAGAAAGGTTGCTGACATTCAGCTCACCACCCTGACCGTCGTTATCGGCCTGTCGGATAAATGGTCGAGGCAGATCCAATTGATTGACGCCTGTTATGTAAAGCGGCAAAGGCTGTGAAGTAACCGGAGGCTCAATGCCACGATAAACCGTGTAAAAGACGATGACGCTCTGCTCGAAGTTGAAAGCCACCAAGAGGTTATCAATATGGGTTTGGAAAGGACGTGTGAACCCGCCGATCGGTATACGCGGTGATGTGTAAGACCCGGAACCTGGCGTTCCTGCCCAGGTGATCGTGAGACTGTCTCCTGGCCGCCAGTCGAAGTCGATCTTGACCGTCAAGTTGTACCGAGCGGCCTCTGGATCCAACAAACCATCAGGTCGACTTTCTTTGATTGAGAGCGGCGGCAGACTGCCACTGTCAAGCTCACGTATCAGCGCATCCATGTTCACGTCCTTTTTGGGCCACCTTGCACATAGGCCAATCAGACATCCGAACAAGGGGATGCGCCACTGTCAGAACTGTCAGGTCAAGCGCTGTTTCAGATGAACGGTTGCTCAAATCACGGGGATATCCAGCGGCGCAGCCATGAACTGGCTGATCCGCGATCTCACCCACTTTTCCGCCGGATCGTTGTCATGCACCCCGCTCCACGCCATCGATAACTGCGCCGCATCAATAGGAAACGGCGCGGCTTCGGCGCGCAACGCGCAACCTTCGACCAACGCACAGGCAGCGTAATCCGGCACGGTGTCGATCATTTCGGGTTCCGGGCGATCGTCGCCTCAGGACTTTGCAGGGGACAATACGATGTAGTTTCGATGCGCAAATGGCTGCGCGAGCGACGGATCCTGACTTCCTTGCAGCCCGGCCATGAAATTCAGCGACAGCACGCTGTGATTACGCAGACGTTGCAATGGTGCAGCGTCGAAGTTCTGCTCGAAAAAACCGTAGCGGTTGAATTCGTCGTCGACCATGTTGCCTGGCGCTTGCCAATATCGCGCCTTGAAATCACTGCCATCGGCGTTTTGGCCTTTGAGTTCTAGCCAGAAGGGATTGCCGCGCCTGCCCAGTAGCCACGCATTTATACGCAAGGTGAACTCAGAAAGGTTGCTGACATTCAGCTCACCGCCCTGACCGTCGTTATCGGCCTGTCGGATAAATGGTCGAGGCAGATTCAATTGATTGATGCGTGTTATGTAAAGCGGCAAAGGTTGTGAAGTAACAGGAGGTTCAATGCCACGATAAACCGTGTAAAAGACGATGACGCTCTGCTGGACGTTGAAAGCCACCAAGAGGTTATCAATATGGGTTTGGAAAGGACGTGTGAACCCGCCGATCGGTATACGCGGTGATGTGTAGGATCCGGAACCTGGTGTTCCTGCCCAGGTGATCGTGAGACTGTCTCCTGGTCGCCAGTCGAAGTCGATCTTGACCGTCAGGTTGTACCGAGCGGCCTCTGGATCCAACAAACCATCAGGTCGACTTTCTTTGATTGAGAGCGGCGGCAGACTGCCACTGTCAAGTTCACGTATCAGCGCATCCATGTTCACGTCCTTTTTGGGCCACCTTGCACATAGGCCAATCAGACATGTGAACAAGGGGATGCGCCACTGTCAGAACTGTCAGGTCAAGCGCTGTTTCAGATGAACGGTCGCTCACATCACGGGGATATCCAGCGGCGCAGCCATGAACTGACTGATCCGCGACCGCAACCATTTCTCCGCTGGGTCGTTGTCGTGCACGCCGCTCCAGGCCATCGACAATTGCGCGGCTTCGATGTGGAACGGCGGGTCTTCGGCGCGCAACGCACAGCCTTCGACCAAGGCACACGCGGCGTAATCGGGCACGGTGGCGATCATTTCCGTACCGGCAAGCAATGCGCGCAAACCGCTGAACTGCGGCACGCCCAGCACCACGCGGCGGTGGCGGCCGATCTTGGCCAGGTCGAGGTCAATGTTGCCGCTCAAGTCCCCGGAAAACGACACCATCGCATGCGGCCGTTCGCAGTATTCGTCCAGGGTCATTGGGCCAGGCCGATTATCCCCGCGCAGGACTTTGCAGGGGATGTCCCGCAGTTTCTTGCGCTTGGCATTGGCCGGTAAATCGGTGGTGTAGCTGACGCCCACGGAGATTTCCCCGGATGCCAGCAGCGCCGGCATCAGCAGGTAGTTGGCCCGGCGCACGACAACGATGATGCCTGGGGCCTCTTCCCGCAACTGACTCAATAACGGTGGAAACAGACCGAACTCGGCGTCGTCCGACAGTCCGATGCGAAACACGTCGCAACTGCTGGCCGGTTCGAATTCCTTGGCGCGGCTGACCGCCCCGGAGATGACGTCCATCGCCGGTTGCAGTTCCTTGAGAATCGCCAGCGCCCGCGCCGTCGGCTCCATGCCGCGACCGTTGCGTAGCAGCAATGGGTCGTCGAACAGATCACGCAAACGCCCCAGCGCCGCACTCACGGCCGGTTGGCCCATGAAGAGTTTTTCGGCGACCCGGGTCAGGTTCTTTTCGAACATCAGGGCTTCGAAAATCACCAGCAGGTTCATGTCGACGCGGCGCAGGTCGTTACGGTTCATCAGCTCGATTTCCTTCCAAGGCCAGCCAGACGCCAGTGCTACGCACTTTAGCCGATCAACGGTGGTTTATTCGCGGGTCTGTTAAGCAAATTAACAACGATTAACTCGTCAGTCGTCGGCCCGCGACCAACAATCGCTTCACTGCGCAGCGTTGTTTTTTGACCTGAGGGAAGCCGCCTGGCGTGGATCCCTCACCAACACGGACCTTGGCCATGGCTCATTTACAGCATACCGTCGCCCTCGCCCCTGCCTGCGAACCGAGCACTGCGCGCATCGGCGGCCTCAGCCCGCAACGCGTGCGGCGGGTAAAGCAATTGATCCTCGAACGTCTTGGCGAAAGCCTGGAAGTGACCGAACTGGCCAAGGCCTGCGCGCTGTCACGCAGTCATTTTTCCCGGGCGTTCAAGTGCAGCACCGGCCTCTCGCCGCAGGACTGGATTCGCTGCCAGCGGATCGAGCGGGCCAAGCAACTGATCCGCGACACCGACCTGACCCTGACGCAAATCAGCCTGGAATGTGGCTTCTGCGACCAAGCGCACTTCTGCCACATCTTCACCCGCAGCGAAGGCATCACGCCGTTTGCGTGGCGGTGTCAGGTGGTGCGTGAACGGAACAACCTGCGCTCCGCGCCCGCGCTGTTTTGATGCCGCCGCTGAAGCCATTCGTTGCACCGATGCTCAAACCTGAGGATTATGCCCGGACACCCCGAAACAGACGGCTTGCACACAGTCTGTCGGGGCTGGCGCATCATCCCAGGAGCGAGCTGTTGAGTCCTCATCCGAATCAGGCGATCGGTTTCGGCCCTTACCGGATCTACCCGGGACAACGTCTGGTGCTGGAAGGCGACCAGCCTTTGCGCCTGGGCCGGCGTGCCATGGACATTCTGTTGATCCTGCTGGAGCACGCCGGGAATGTGGTCAGCAAGCAGCAATTGATCGCGCAGGTGTGGCCCAAAAGCGTCGTCGAAGACATCAATTTGCGGGTGCACATGGCGGCACTGCGCAAAGCCCTCGGCGACGGTCAGGCCGGCCAGCGCTACATCGTCACGGTGGCTCAGCGCGGTTACAGTTTTGTGGCGCCGTTCTCGCTGGCGTCTATCGAGCAGCACCCCGACAACGAGGCCCACGAACCGCGCCGACATAACCTGCCGGTGCGCCGCACCCGACTGATCGGGCGTCAGCATCTGGTGGACAGCTTGGTGACACATCTCGCCCGCCAGCGCTTCATCACCCTGGTCGGCCCCGGCGGTATCGGCAAGACCACCGTGGCCCTGCGGGTGGCCGAACAACTGATCGGTCATTACCGCGACGGCATTCGCTTGTTGGACCTCGCGCCACTCAATGACCCGGCGATGATCACTGCGCATCTGGCGACACTGCTGGACCTGGCGCTGCACGACGGCGAGCCGATGAATAGCCTGGCGACCTGCCTGCGGGAACGGCAGATGCTGCTGGTGATCGACAACTGCGAACACCTGATTGATGCGATTGCGCTGCTGTGCGAAGGCATTCTGCGTGGCGCACCGCAGGTGCATATTCTGGCCACCAGTCGCGAGAGCCTGCGGGCCGAAGGCGAATACGTGCAGCGCCTGGAGTCGCTCGACTGCCCGCCACCCACGGCCGTACATGACCGTGCGCAAGCGCTGGGTTTTTCCGCGCTGCAACTGTTTACCGAACGCGCCATGACCGCTCATGAGCATTTCGAACTCAACGAAGCCAACCTGGCGCAGGCCATCGAAATCTGCCAGCGGCTGGACGGAATTCCGTTGGCACTCGAGTTGGCAGCAGCGCAAATCAGCGAAGCGGATCTGAGTGGCTTGCTCAGTCAGTTGCAGGGGCGCTTGCCTGCGTTGATCGCGGGCAATCAGCAGCGTCACCTCACGCTGCGCGCCACGCTGGACTGGAGTTTCAACCTGCTTGGCCACGGCGAACAAACCTGCCTGCGCCGCCTGGGCGTGTTTCGCGGCAGCTTCACCCTGGAGTCCGCTGCGGCGGTGATGGGTGCTCAGCAGATTCTGCCCGGCGAGGTGATGGTCGCGGTTACGCAACTGGTGGCCAAATCACTGCTCAATGTCGAGGTCGGTGATGAAGAGGTGTTCTACCGCTTGCTCGACACCACCCGGCGCTATGCCCTGGAAAAACTCGATCACGCCGCCGAACTCGGCGAAACCCGCAAACGTCATGCCGAACGCTGCCTGGCGTTGATGCATCAGGCGCAGACCGCTTGGGAACACACCCCGACCGCGTTATGGATCGAGCGCTACGCGCGGTGTCTGGAAGACTTGCGCGCCGCGCTGGACTGGTGCCTGAGCGGCGCCGGCCCGACGGGGCTGGCAATCGAATTGGCGGCGACTTCGGCGCCGTTATGGCAAGAGTTGTCGCTGCTCAAGGAACACGGCGTGTACGTGCGCCGGGCCTTGGCGCTGCTCGATGCCGCCGCCGAGCCCTGCCCTCGCCTGACCATCGCCCTGAAGCTCGCCCTCGGCAGCTCCTGTTACCACGCCCAGGGCGGCACCGCCGAAACCGTCGACGCCTTCGTCAGCGCCAGAACCCTGGCTGAACGTTACGATGACGTTGCCGGTCAGTTGCGGGCGGTGTCCGGGCACATGGCGGTCAATCTCAGCCGTGGTGAGTATCAGGCAGCGTTGGCGCAAAGCGAACATTTCGACCGATTGGGGCTGCACGGCGATGCAGTGTTGTCGCTGAGCACCCACCGTTTGCGCGTGCTGGCGCTGCACTTTTCCGGGGATCAGCAACAGGCGCGGGAGCATGCCGAGCAAGTCATCCAGCGCATGGCCCAGAGCGGCCACCTCAACCGCTTCACCCACGGTTTTGGCGTGCAGTACGATCAGAGCGTCGCGGCGCTAACGATTCTGGCGCGGATTCTCTGGCTGCAAGGCCAGCCGGAACAAGCCTGGCGCACTGCCCGGCAGGCGCTGGACATCGCGATCCAGATCAACCACGGCACGTCCATCTGCTACACCCTGGCGCTGTCCGGTTGCCTGATCGCCCATTACAACGGCGACACGGCTACCGCCCGCGAACTCTTGCGTATGTTGCTGGAGCAAGCGCAGAAGCATTCGGTGGTGCTGTTTTATAACTGGGCGCGGCAGTATGCGCAGGTGATTGAAGGGGCCGAGGGGCCTTCGCTAGCGGGTGTCGGGCTAGTGAAAGAGATCATGGTGACGCTGGATGGTGGTTTTGTTGATGGCGCGTTGTTGGCGCGTGCTGAAAGCGGCGCGGCGGGTTGGAGTACGGCGGAGATTCTTCGGGTTCGGGGGGAGCAGTTGCTGATCACCGATTTTGCGGGGGTGAGCGGATGCCATCACGAGCAGGCTCGCTCCCCCATGGGATCCTCGCCAGGCATGCAACCCTGTCGGCGCGAGCCCGCTCGCGATGGCGTCCGCTCAAACAACGCTGAAATTCGCAAAGCCGAACAGACTCTGCTTCAGGCCCTGTCGATCGCCCAATCCCAAGGCGCGCTGGCCTGGGAACTGCGCAGTGCCACGTCACTGGCCCAGCTCTGGAAACAGCAAAACCGCTACCACCAGGCCCTTGATCTGCTGACCCCGATCTACCAGCGCTTCACCGAAGGCTACGCCACGCCGGATTTGCGCAAGGTGCGCTTGCTACTCGACGAGTTGCGCAGTCAAACGCAAGGCGCCTGCCTGGGACATACGCCCCAGATAATGTAAATGCCGACTCTCGAAGTCGCCGCTGATCAGTTTTTCCCGGGCATACAGCCGAGTGGTATTGAGCATTCGGTAATGCACAACACCCTCCCCGCGCACTACTGTCAGCAACGACTTCTGCACCAGCTGTTCGATGATCGATTGACCCTCTGCCTCAGCGATGACCGCCAGTGCCGCCTCAAGGGTGAAGGTCACTTTGAACACCGTCAGCCGTTGCAGCACCCACTGCTGCGGTTCGGTCAGGCTCCGATAGCTCCATTCCAGAGCTGCTCGCAGGGTCTGATGCCGTGGCACAGCAGTGCGGCGGCCCTGCAATTGCAGGCAATTGCCCAACTGTGCCTGCAAGCCCAGCAGCGCCAGCGCATCGATCTGCGCCGCTGCCAGCTCAATCGCCAAGGGCAAACCGTCGAGTCGCCGACAGATGTCACGTATCACCTGCAAATCCTGTTCGCGCAAGCGGAAGCCCTGCTGACGAGCGCGCGCTCGACTGACAAACAATTGCACCGCCGAGTAGCCCATGACCTCTTCGACACTGTTCAACGCCGAGGACCTGGGAATGCTCAGCGGCGCCAAAACCTGCACGGTTTCCAGATTGGCGCGCAGTGCTTCGCGACTGGTAGCGAGGATCGACAGGCGCGGCGCGGCGTCCAGCAGCGTCTCTACCAACGCCTTGCAGGCATCGCGTAGATGTTCGCAATTGTCGAGCAACAGCAAGCAGTGCTGGGCTGCCAGCGTCGATAAATCGGTGTCGAGGGTTTGCAGAAGGTGGTCGAGCAGCGGCGTGCGCTCATCGATCACTGCCAGATCCACCCGCCAGACGCCATCACGAAAATGCTGCAAGAGCAATTCCGCGACCCGCAACGCCACTGTGGACTTACCGACACCCGCTGGCCCCGTCACGCTCATCAACCGGCACAGCGGCAATTGCCGCACCATGGCGCCGACCAGTGAGTCGCGCCCCGTCACCGGCGTCAGCCTTGCCGGCAAGTTGTGCTGGGGCGCTTGCAGGCTTTCAAACACCACTTGCGCAACACTGTCGGCATGTACCGGGGCCACGAAGCTGTAGCCGCATTGCGGCACGTTGACGATATAGCGCTGGCCGTTTTCGCCATCGCCAAGCGCCCGACGCAACGCGGCAATGTGCACGCGCAGGTTGATCTCTTCGACCACGGACGTTGGCCAGACCAACGCGATCAGATGCTCCTTCCTGACCACACGGCCGGCGCGCTCGACCAGCACCTGGAGGATGTCCAGCGCGCGGCCGCCCATGCGCAGTTGCCGATCCCCTTCGAGGATCAGGCGCTGGCGCAGGTGAAACGCGAAAGGCCCGAAACGCAGCACAGACGCCGAGTTGAAATCGTTGAGACTGTTCATGCCAACTATCTTGGCAGCCTCGGTTGACGCTACAACTACCGCACGGGGCGCAGCACGGACATCACGGTGCGCACAACGGACACAACCGCTCTAGCTGAACTGTTCGCGGTACTGCGCGGGGGTCAAACCGAGCTTTTCACTAAACAAAAAACGCATGTGCCGCACGCTGCCGAAGCCGCTTTTGTAGGCCACGGTCTTGAGCGGTGCGTCGCTGGTTTCCAGCAGATTTCGCGCACGGTCAATGCGCGCACTTTGCAGGAACTCCATGGGCGTCATGTTCACTTCCCGAGCAAACAGCCGGGCGAAGTGCCGCGAACTCATGTTCGCCAGGCTCGCCATGCGTTCGATGCTGAAGGCTTCGTCGAGGTGTTCGAGTACGTAGTTCTGTACTCGGGTAATGGGGGTTTCGTGCGGGGCGACAGCAGCCATCAGCGGACTGAACTGCGCCTGCCCGCCCTGGCGTTTCATCACCACCAGCAGCACTTTGGCCACATCCTGGGCGACTTTTTTGCCGTGGTCCTGGGCGACCACTGCCAAAGCCAGGTCGATGCCAGCCGTCACACCACCGGAGGTGATCAGGTTACGGTCCTCAACGAAGATTTGATCGGTTTGCACCGTTGCCTTGGGGAAGCCTTTGATCAATCGTTCGGTGTAGTGCCAGTGAGTGGTGACGCGAAAACCGTCCAGCAACCCGGCATACCCGAGCACAAACGCGCCGGTGCAGATCGAGCCATAACGCTCGGCCCGGGCAACGGCCCCGCGCAGCCAGGCCAGCAGAGGCTCGCTTTTTTCGTTGTAGGCACCGGGACCGCCCGGCACCAGCAGCAAATCATAGTGCTCCTGAGCCTGATCAATGTGTCGGTCGGTGTGCACCAGCACACCGTTGGATGCACGCAGCGGCCCGAGCTCGGTGCCCAATGTCGTCAGTTGGTAATGCGACTCAGGCTTGAGATAGCGATTGGCAACCGAGAAGACCTCCATGGGCCCAGCCATGTCGAGCAGGAGAAAGTTGGGGAACAGCACCATTGCCACGGTTTTCATGAGGAGCCATCGCTGAGATCAAAGATAAATGAACGCATGAAACAGGCTGAGCATTATGGCCAAGTGCAGCGCGGTCGACGGAAAAGAATGCGTGAACTACCGCGCATTACTGTCAACCTGAACGGGACAGTATTTCAGTTTTCATCTACTTATTGCATCGAGCAGTAACCATTAACCTTCTCCTCACTCGGACGAATTCACGTCCTGACAGGAGATTTCATCATGCTGACCCTTCGCAAAGCCTCGGATCGCGGCGCGGCCAATCACGGTTGGTTGAAGTCGTTCCATACCTTTTCCTTCGCCAACTATCGCAACCCGAAAGAGCAGGGTTTTTCCGATCTGTTGGTGATCAACGATGACCGCGTGGCAGCCGGCAAAGGCTTTGGCCAGCACCCGCATCGGGACATGGAGATTTTCTCCTATGTGCTCGAAGGCGCCCTGGAACACAAGGACACCCTGGGCACCGGTTCGGTGATCCGCCCCGGCGACGTGCAGTTGATGAGCGCCGGCAGCGGCGTGGCCCACAGCGAGTACAACCACTCGGCCACCCGTGGCGTGCATTTTCTGCAAATCTGGATCGTTCCTGAGGTCAGCGGCGCCAAACCGCGCTATCAGCAAGAGCACTTCAGTACCCAGAAAAAACGTGGGCGCCTGCAACTGATCATCTCCCCGGACGGGGCCAAGGGTTCGCTGTCGGTGCGCCAAGATGCGCGAGTGTATGCCGGGCTGTTCGACGGCAAGGAAAGCGCAACCCTGGAACTGGCGGCCAACCGCTACGCCTATGTGCATGTCGCTCGTGGGAGTGTTGAACTCAACGGCGTGCAGTTGCAGGAAGGCGACGGCGTGCGGGTTCGCGAAGAACAGGTGCTGACCTTGAGCAATGGCGTGGATGCCGAAGTGTTGGTGTTTGATTTGCGGCCGCAGGAATTGCCGGAAATGCCATGAAGCGGCGTTTCAACCGCTCACAAAAAACGGCCTTCTCTGAAGGCCGTTTTTTATTGTGGCGGCGTGAGCATTGGCAACATGAAAGGCTTGGGGACACTGAAGTCCTTGCCGGCCTGAATCGCTGTCAGGGTCGTTTGAATGGCCACATACATGTTGGCCTGGTTGGCGTAATAGGACCCGATGACAATGGCGACTATTCCCAATAACTGTACGGCCGTTGCCGCCCAGACATTGGCCTTGACTGTAGCCCCTTGCCTGGCCGCTTCCTCAGCGCTTCTGGCAAGCCCTCGTATCTCCTGAGCAATCAAGTCGTAGCGCTTGTCTCGCTCCGCCTGAGTTTTCTCTCGTTCGACCTGAGTGTTTTCTCGCTCGACTTGAGTCTTGTCGCGCTCTGCCTGCGCCGACAGAAACGCATCAATTTTTGTCGACACCGCGTCCACCCGAGCATCCATCCTTGTTTCGATGGTCTCGATCCTGGCGTTGAACTCTTCACGACTTATAGCGTTCATGGCTTGGGTATTCCGACTTTTGTTCGAGAGGTCACTGATTGGAGATTGATTGAATTGCATGGTTTTCAATTCGACACCTTCCTGGGTCTACCGATACCGTCCCTGGTACATCACGGGTACATCACGGGTACATCACGTCAGTACGAGCAATACGCCGCTCACTGAGCTGTCGAAACGATAGAACCCTTGCCAAAACCTGACAAGCCGGCAGATTCTGCCTCTGCTGTAGGCCGTTTCGTCAGAAGATGTAGCCTCGCCAAAACAGCTTTTTCGCTTAGTCGTTCTCCGATGCGAATACGTCGACGATCTGCTCGATCACCGCCCTCACCCGCGCGGTATGGCGCAAATCCGCGTGGGTCACCAGCCACACTTCATAGGGCAACGGCCGCGTTCGTTCAGGCCAGAGCCTGACCAGGCCATCGCGCTCGCCCATGTACACGGGGATTTCTCCTACACCCAAGCCTGCCGCAAGCGCACGGCGCACCAACAGGCTGGAACCGAGCCCGGCAACGATCCGCCCGCGATTTATCGGCTCAGAAACCAGAGTCAGGTCTTTGTTGCCCTGCAAGTACGGCTGATAGACCACCAGATCATGGCCCTCGAACGCTGAGCCCGGCGGCGGAACACCTTTGGCGTCGACATAGGCCTGCGACGCGAACAACCCCACCGGCCAACGGGCGATCCGTCGCGCGATCAGGTCCGGATTGTCCGGGCGGGTGTTGCGCACGGCGATATCCGCCTCGCGCTTGGCCAGGCTGAGAATTTGCGTGGAGGCATCCAGCAGCACCCGCACATCCGGGTGCTGCTCATGTAGACGGGCAATTGCCGGAATCAGGAAGTCGATGGCCAGTGAATCGGTGGTGCTCACGCGCACGCTGCCGGTGAGACGGTCATCCAGGCCCTGAATCTGTCGCTCCAGCTCCAGTGCCGAATGCTCCATTTTCTCCACACTTTTCAGCGCCGCTTCGCCAACCGCGGTCAGTGCGTAGCCGTCCGAGGTGCGCAAGAACAGCGTCGCGCTCAAGGATTTTTCCAGGGCGGTGACGCGTCGCCCCACCGTTGCCTGATCCACACCCAGCACCCGCGCGGCTCCGCGCAGTGTCGACTCGCGACAAACAGCGAGAAACACCCGTGCATCATCCCAATTCATACCGTCTCCAGATGATGCAATTACGCATCAGTGCGCCGCCAATTCGCTGCGTTATCGCAGCAACGATAGCCGATATGCTGAGCGCCATAAACCTTCCTTGGAATCGCTATCATGCGCACATCCTCCCCCTCCGGGCTCTGGCTGCCGATCTTCGCCGGCCTCTGCGCCAGCCTGGTCAGCATCGGTCTGGCGCGGTTTGCTTACACACCGCTGATTCCCGCGTTGATTCAGGCGCAGTGGTTTTCGGCCAATGACGTGGTGTACCTCGGCGCGGCCAATCTGGTCGGTTATCTGATCGGCGCCCTGCTCGGCCGGCCGCTGGCGCGGCAACTGAGCAACAAAACCGCGCTGCGCATAATGATGCTGGCGGTGACGGCGGCGTTTTTTGCCTGTGCGTTTCCGTTGTCGGTGATTTGGTTCTTCGCCTGGCGGCTGCTCTCGGGGATCGCCGGCGGCGCGATCATGGTGTTGGTCGCGGCGACCGTATTGCCGCATGTGCCGGCGGCGCGCAAAGGCCTGGCCAGTGGCGCGATCTTCCTGGGTATCGGCCTCGGTATCGCAGGGTCCGGCACGCTGGTGCCGCCGCTGTTGAGCCTTGGTTTGCAAGACACCTGGCTGGGCTTGGGCGCGTTGTCGCTGCTGCTGACGGCGCTGAGCTGGTTCGGTTGGCCGGCCGATCTTGCCCACGCGGACGTTGCGCACGATGCCGCGGCGGCTCAGCCGACACCGCCCGGCGTTTATCTGTTGTTTGGCCAATATGCATTCATGGCGGCCGGCCTGGTGCCGGCCATGGTCTTTCTGGTTGATTACGTGGCGCGCGGACTCGGCGCGGGCGCGCATGTCGGGGCGCTGGTGTGGGTGATGTATGGCTTGGGCGCGATTGTCGGGCCGGTGAGTTATGGCTTTCTGGCGGACCGCTTTGGCGCGCGCAGGAGCATTCGGCTGGTGCTGGTGGTGCAGGCGATTGCCCTAGGCTTGCTCGCTGTTGCCCACTCCTTTCTGGCGCTGGCGTTGCTCGCGGTGGTTCTCGGCTCGTTCCCGCCGGGCATCGTCCCGCTGGCGCTGGCCCGGGTGCATGAACTGCTGCCGGAGCATCATCGCCAGCAAATCGCCTGGAGCCGCGCCACGGTGTCGTTTGCCACGTTTCAGGCGCTGGCCGGATTTGCCTATTCGGCGCTGTTCAATGCCACGGGTGGCCATCACGCGTTGCTGTTTGTGATTGCGGCTGGCGCGATTGGGGTGGCGCTGTTACTGGAGCAGGCGGCAATTTTCTGGAAACACACAAACCCTTGCAGGCGTGAGCCTGCTCGCGATGGCAATTCGCCTGAAAACACAGCGCTGACCGTTGTGGCGCCTTCGCGAGCAAGCTCGCTTCCACAGGGTTAACAGCATCGACCTGAATTTATCGAGTGATGCACGACTCCCATCTACACAAACCTTTACCAGGAGGAACCGAAATGTCCTTACCCAACGAAATGACCCTGATCGAAATCACCCAGCCCGGCGGCCCCGAAGTCCTGCAACCGAAGGATGTGCCGATGCCGGTGGTTGCCGCCGGTGAAGTGCTGATCCGCGTCTACGCCGCCGGGGTCAATCGCCCCGATGTGATCCAGCGTGCCGGCAAGTACCCGATGAAACCTGGCATGAGCCCGATTCCCGGGCTGGAAGTGGCCGGTGAAGTGGTGGCGGTCGGCAAAGGGGTCAGTGAGTTTGTGCTGGGCGACAAGGTCTGTGCGCTGACCAATGGCGGCGGTTATGCGCAATATTGCGTTGCCCCGGCCAGCCAGACCTTGCCGATTCCCGATGACATGGACTGGATTCACGCAGCAGCGATTCCGGAATCCTTTTTTACGGTGTGGGCCAATCTGTTTGAAATGGGCGGCGCCAGCAAAGGTCAACACGCATTGATTCATGGCGGCACCAGCGGCATCGGCACCACCGCGTTGATGCTCTGCCGCGAGTTCGGCGTAGAGGCCTTCGCCACCGCCGGCAGCGAGGAAAAATGCGAAGCGATTCGCAAACTCGGCGCCAGGCCGATCAACTATCGCGATCAGGATTTCGCCCAGGTCATTGCCGAAAAAACCGCCGGCAAAGGCGTCGACGTAATCCTCGACATCATGGGCGGCTCGTACTTCAACAACAACGTCGCAGCACTGGCCATGGAAGGCCGACTGGTGATGCTCGGCTTCCTCGGCGGCGCCCACGCCAACGACGTCGACTTGCTCGCGATCATGGCCAAACGCGCAATCATCACCGGCTCACTGCTGCGCTCGCGCACCAAGGAAGAAAAAGCCGCCATCGCCCAAGGGCTGTACGAATACGTCTGGCCGGTACTGTCGGCCGGGCGTTGCTTGCCGATGATCGACAAGGTCTACCCGTTCACCGACGCCGCACAGGCTCACGCGCGGATGGAAGCCGGCGATCATATCGGCAAGATTGTGTTGCAGATGGACTGAGCCGTTGCAGCATTTTGTAATCGTTGTCCGATCACGGTGGTCGAAAATGTCACGCGCAGACCAAGGCTTCTGGTAAAAAGCGTTCTTTGTCCACGCAATGGTGAAACGTTTAATGTTCCTGTCCTTCATGACTCGTCTGCGCCGCCGTCGTCTGGCGTTTGCCTGCATGGCCGCGTTGATTATCGGCGTGCCGACGAGTTGTGCCGTGCTGGAACACACCGAACGCAAACTGCTGTTTCGCATCGAACCGGGCACAGCGGGCTGGTTTCACGGCCTGCCCGGCAGCGTGCAGGAGCTCGACCTGCAACCGAAGAGCTTCAAGGCCGGGCAAAACATTCATGCCTGGTGGTGGCCCGCGGAAAAGGCCAATGCGCCGGCCATCCTGTACTTGCATGGTGTTCGCTGGAACCTCACTGGGCAGTTGTTTCGCATCGAGCAATTGCGCGCGGCAGGTTATTCGGTGCTGGCCATCGACTATCGCGGCTTCGGCCAGAGCCACGGTGATCTGCCCTCGGAAAGCAGCGTTTACGAAGATGCGCGAGTGGCGTGGGAGCGTTTCAAGCTGCTGCAGCCGGACCCGAACAAACGCCTGATCTACGGGCACTCTTTAGGCGGGGCTGTAGCAGTCGATCTGGCGGCCGAACTGGGTCAGGACGCCGCGCGCAATCACACGCCGCTTCCGGTGCGCGGGCTGGTGATCGAATCGACGTTCACCACACTGGCGGATGTCGCTGCCTCCGTGGCCAACACCTCGCTGCCGGTGCGTTGGTTGCTGTCGCAGAAATTCGATTCCATCGACAAGATTACTGACATCGGCATGCCGCTGCTGGTGGTCCACGGCCTGGCCGATGCGTTTATGCCCCCGCGCTTCAGCGAGCAGTTGTTCAATGCCGCCAACGAACCCAAGCGCCTGCTGTTGGTGCCCGGCGGCACGCACAACAACAGCATGGCGCTCGGCGGGCAGAATTACCGCAAGGCGATTGATGCCTTGATGCAGACCCGACCCGCGCCGCGTATGGCCGGGCCTGCGACCGTGCGCAGCGGGCGGGAAACCTAACGGTAGCCGCGCGCCTGCAAATCGAACAGTTGCGCGTAGTGCCCGACAGCAGCGATCAACCCATCGTGGCCACCCTGCTCCAGAATCCGCCCTTGTTGCAGCACGATGATGTGGTCGGCATTGCGCACACTGGAAAAACGGTGGGAGATCAGCAGGGTCATGCGACCTTGGGTGTGCCGGCTGAAATGCTCGAACACCGCCGCTTCCGCCGCCGGGTCAAGGGCTGAGGTGGGTTCGTCCAGAATCAGGATGTCAGCATCGCGGCGCATGTAGGCGCGGGACAAGGCGATCTTCTGCCATTGCCCGCCCGATAACTCCTGCCCCCCGGCGAACCAGCGCCCCAGTTGCGTGGCATAACCGCGATCCAACCCTTCGATAAAAGGCGCAGCCATGCCTTCGGCAGCGGCTTCCTTCCAGCGCTTTTCATCGTCGAAAGCCAGGGTATCGCCGACGCCGATGTTCTCGCCGACGGAGAATTGATAGCGAATATAGTCCTGGAAAATCACCCCGATGCGCCGTCTCAGCGCATCTTCTTCCCAGGTTTGCAGGTCGCTGCCGTCCAGCAGGATGCGGCCCTGATCGGGGCGATAGAGCCGGGTCAGCAACTTGATCAGCGTGGTCTTGCCTGAACCGTTCTCCCCCACCAGCGCCATGCTGCGACCCGGCACCAGGTGCAGGTCGATGCCTTCCAGCGCAGCTCGACTGGCTTCCGGGTAACGAAACCCGACATTCTCGAAACGCAACCCATCACCGGGCACCACGCCCACGGTCAGATGGCCGGTATCACTCACTACCGGCTCGGCCAGGTATTCGTAAAGGGCCGACAGGTAAAGACCATCCTCGTACAAACCGCTGATCGCACTCAGGCTGCTGCTGACGGCGGTTTGTCCCTGTTTGAACAGCACCAGATACATGGTCATCTGCCCGAGGGTGATATTGCCGTGAACGGTATCGACCACCACCCACGCATACGCCAGATAAAACGCCCCGGTGCCCAGCAAACCAAGGACAAAACCCCAGCCATCGCGGCGCAAGGTCAGGCGGCGATCTTCGGCGTAGAGCCGCTTGAACGTGTCGCGATAACGCTTCAACAGCAGCGGCGCAAAACCGAACAGCTTGACCTCTTTGATAAAACTTTCGTGGGACAGCAGCGTCTCGATGTAACTCTGCTGCCGGCTCTCCGGCGCCCGCCGGGTGAACAACCGGAAGGCATCCCCGGAGAAATGCGCCTCGGCAAAAAACACCGGCAACGCCCCGACCACCAGCAACACCAGCGCCCACGGTGAAAAATGCACCAACAGCACACCGAAACTGATCAGCACGATCAGGTTCTGGATCAGCCCCAACGACTTCATCACTAACGCCAACGGCCGGGTCGACGCCTCGCGCCGCACCCGAACCAACTTGTCGTAGAACTCCGAGTTCTCGAACTGGACCAACGACAACGTCTGGGCCTTCTCCAGAATCATCGTGTTGACCTTCTGGCCCAACTGCACGCGCAACAGCGACTGCTGCACCGAGAGCGCTCGTTGTGTTCCCGACAACATCGCCAACACCCCGGCTTCCAGCAACACGTAACGCAACACTGGCCACAGTGGCGCACTGCCGTTCTGCGCATGCAACTGCATCGCTGCGACCACGGCATCGACAATCCGCTGCCCCAACCATGCCGCGAGTGCCGGCAGCAACCCGGCAATCAACGTCGCCAGTACCAGGCCCAAAAATAATCCGCGTGATGTCTCCCAGACCAGGCGCAAGGCTCGCTGTGCCTGGTCGAACAGGGACGTGAAGCGCGATAAAACAGGCATGGGGCATTGAACTCGGCAGGTGATGACAGTGCGACATGGTACTCCAGCACCACGATTGAAATTCACACCGGATGGGTTCCTCGGCATACTGCCGCGCGTCAAACACCACGAAAAGGACTGAGTGTGTTCTCGCGCCCCAACGCCCTATGGATGTATCAGCTGATTTGCTGGCTGGCTGTGCTTGCGCTGTTGGCGCACATCGCTTTCTGTGACTGGGTGCTGCTCAATCCCACCGACGTCGGCGGCACCCTGATGGGCGGCATGAACGGGCTATTGTTCAACGCTGGCTGGCTCGTCGCCACGTCAGGATTGCTGCTGACCCTGCTGCTGCGCTTGCCGGGATCGATTTATGCCAGCATCGGCGCAGGACTCTTGACCCTGGGCATTGGCGCCTGGTCGCTAATCAACTACCCCGACAACGCGGATCAACTAATCTACAGCGTCAGCCCCGGCGAAATCGGCAGCGCCATGCTGACCGGCGCAATTTTTTGACCCTTGGCCTGTTTCTGCGCTCACGGTTCAAGACCACAGGCCGGCCATCGCGCTCTGCGCTCGTGGCAAAGTCCGTCGTGGCGAGCCTGATCGCTATCCTCTTTATTGGTGCGCCGATAAGAATCGCCTGGCAGGTTTCGCTGCCCAACTGCGCCTTCAATAAACAGGGCCAGCAACTGACGATTTGCCTGGGCGATGATGAGGACGAACGCGTTATCGTCGATTAAACCTCGACCCTTGCCGACGTTCAGCACTCTGCCAGGTTTTAACCACCCAACGTGGAACCAGGCGCACAACCGCCACTCCGCGCCTTACTGCCGGGAGCAAAGACATGAAAATCAACCCGTACCTGATCTTCAACGGCGACTGCCGAGAAGCCTTCACGTTTTACCAGCAAGCCCTGAACGGCGAACTGGAGGCCATGACCTCTTTCGGTGAGTCGCCTGCCGCTGAGCATGTCCCGAAAGAGCATCATGCGTTGATCATCCATACCTGCCTGAAAGTTGGCGATCAGATGATCATGGCCTCGGACACCACGCCCGACCGCCCGACCCAGGGCATGAGCGGTTGCTCGATTTCGCTGAACGTCGACAGCGTCGCCGAAGCTGAAAGCGTATTCAACGCGCTGGCCCAGGACGGCCGCGTCGACATGCCGCTGGAGGCGACGTTCTGGGCGGCACGTTTCGGCATGCTGGTGGATCGTTTTGGAGTGTCGTGGATGGTCAATTGCGATACCGACAAGTGACCCCGAGATTGCCTCAGGCATGAAAAAGCCCAACCGATCAAGGTTGGGCTTTCAACTCTAGCGTTGGGCCAATTCGTGGCGCACGCATTGTTCGTAATACGTCTGCTTGACCGCTGCTGGCTTGAGCTTCGATGTGCTGTTGTAGGTTTGTTCGGTGATGCCCATCGCGGTCATGCGCATCCACGGCTGCTGGAATTTGCGTACCTGCAATTGCTTGCGTGCGCCATACAGCGACATGCCCGATAGCTTGGATTGCTGAGCACCGGCGGCAATGTCCGAACCCCAGATGCAGGCAAAGCGATGGCTTTTACTCAACTCTTTCGCTTCGACTCCCGAAGCGAAGACAGCCAGGGAAAGCGTTGCAACGGTTATGGCAATCGTCCGCATATAGCCAACCTAACCTTTTGAAAAAAGGCGATTTTGCCGGGGAAGCTTAACGTCGGGGGCCAGCAATTTGCCGCCTTCGAGAGTTTTTTCAGGCATAAAAAGGGACAGTGTAATTTCCGGATGAAATAACACTGTCCCTGGATGACGATCAGAGGGGCCTGACCTCAACCCGCAATCGATCCGCGCCCTCCTCCTGGCAATCGATACGTACCGGCAAAAACTGCTCGATCACTGCGATATTGCTGTGCAGGTGCTCGGTCATGCGCGGCGTGGTGAACGAACCGCCACCGGCCAGCGCCATCGGCAGCAGCAACTGATCGGCGAGGTGTTCGGCGACAGCGGCACCACTGCGCAACCAGTCGGCGGCCTGATTGATCGCGGTATCGGCGACCTTTTCCGCCCGCAACGACACCTGGCCAAACGCACTGAACACTTCGCTGACGTGTTCGAATACATACTCCAGCAACAATACGTTGCCTGGCCCGCGCGCCGGGTCGAGCGTGACGTGTTGCAGCGCCGAAGGCGGCAGACTTAAACGCTTGGCCACCTGGCTCAACTCACGTTCGGCAACCGTCGGCGCAAGCCCGGCGGTCAGCGCTGAGGCGTGCTGCGAAAGCGCCGCACCACGCTCACAAAGGTCCAGTCGAGCCAGGCGCGAAGGCGCTACCTTCGCCTCGATTTCACCGCCACCGGCCGGCACAAACCCGTGCCGCAGCAACTCCAACTCAATGTCAGCGCCCATGCGCCGCAGCAGTGGCAACCAACTGCGCATGAGGAAGTCCGTCGGCGGTGCCAATGGGTTATGCGTGCCACCGGTAATCCTTACCCGACTCGCCTGCGGTGCCCGCAACAATGCCGGCAACAAGGTCTGCAAGACCAATGTGCAACTGCCGGCCGTGCCAATGGCGAACTGGTAGTCGCCACCGCGAATGGCTCCGGGCTCGAAGCTCAAGGCTTGCGCCCCCAACTGCGCACCACAGACTTTTGCCGCGCAGACCTCGGCCGCCGCCATCACCGCCGTCAGGTGCTGTCGTAACAACCCCGGACGGCTACGCTTGGCACGAATCTGTTTAATGCGAAACGCCCGGCCTGTCACCATCGACAGGCTCAAGGCACTGCGCAACACCTGGCCGCCACCGATGGCGCCGTCCAGTTCTATCACTTCCTGTTTCATTACAATCCTTACGCGTACAGCCCGACGGTATCCCTGAGGTACTGATCCAGCCGTCGCGAGTCTTCCTGAGTTCTGAGTAAGGTGGGCACTTCGCGCTCAAGCTCAGCCGCGATGAACCCGTGCAGTGCCGGACGACGCGGCCCGTAGGCGCTCTCATCGGCATTGCGTTTAAGCGCCAGCAGTTCGTCGACTTCAGCGAGCAGCGCACGATCATCGACCGTGGTCAGCAGGTCGGCGAACGTCATCGGTGGCCGGCCTCGGCCCTGGTCGATCCAGCGCACCGCCAGCAGCGGCCGCAGCACGTAGAAGTACTTCTTGAATCGCACTGTTTCGCCTTGCAGGTAACCGCGAAAGTTCTTCTTCGCCATCGACAAATAGTGATTACGCGCACTGGGTGGGCTGTAGAACGCCTCGGCGAGTTCACGCAGTTGCGCCACCTGGGCGGTTTCGCTGCGATAAACCAGCGGCGAATCGAGCCACTCCAGCAACGTCGGATTGGACTTGCGCAGCAACCCGAGGGTCTTGCGCAGCTCCCAGCCGCTGACGTCGAGTTCATCGTCCAGCGGACGTTCGATCACATCACGCGGTGCATCGACCTGAACAAACCACTCGGGCTTTTCCACATAGACAAACCGCACGTCGTAATCGCTGTCGGTCGAGGCGAAACCCCAGGCCCGACTGCCGGACTCACACGCATACAACACCGTGACATTGCGTTCGCGCTCTATACGCGCCAGCTCTTCCAGTACCCGCGCGCGCATCGTGTCGCACAGCGGATGACGCTCTTCGAGATCCATGACTTGTTTTCCTTTTATCCTTTGACGCACACCACCTGACGCAAGGTGTGCAGCACTTCCACCAACTCACGCTGGGCGTGCATGACTTTGTCGATGTCCTTGTAGGCCATCGGAATTTCGTCGATCACCGCTTCGTCCTTGCGGCACTCGACGTGGGCCGTGGCGCGGATCTGATCGGCCACGGTGAAAGTGTTCTTCGCTTTGGTGCGGCTCATGGTGCGGCCGGCGCCGTGGCTGCAGGAACTGAACGACTCCTCGTTGCCCAGACCGCGAACGATGAAACTCTTCGCCCCCATAGAGCCGGGAATAATCCCCAACTCACCCTTCTTCGCCGACACCGCACCTTTGCGGGTGACCAGCACCTCTTCACCAAAATGCCGCTCTTTCTGCACGTAGTTGTGGTGGCAGTTGACCGCCTCCAACGCCACGTCAAACGGCTTGCGAATAATCTGCCGTGTCGCCTGAATCACCGCGCGCATCATCAGCTCTCGGTTCTGCTTGGCGAAATCCTGCGCCCAGCCCACTGCTTCCACGTAGTCATCAAAGTGCTGGCTGCCTTCCTCGAAGTAGGCCAGGTCACGATCCGGCAGGTCGGCGATGTGCTGGCGCATATCCGCCTGCGCCATCTGGATGAACAGGTTGCCGATGGCGTTACCGACACCGCGCGACCCGCTGTGCAACATGAACCAGACCCGGTTGGCTTCGTCCAGGCACACTTCGATGAAGTGGTTGCCGCTGCCGAGGGTGCCGAGGTGCCCACGGTTGTTGGTGTTGGACAGTTTCGGGTACTTGTCGGTGATCAACTTGAACCGCGGATGCAACGCCGCCCACGCCTGATCGGCCTGCTGCGGGATCTCGTCCCACGCCCCTTTGTCACGTCGCGAACGGGTCGAGCTGCGGCCATGGGGCACCGCTTGTTCGATGGCGCAACGCAGAGCATGCAGGTTGTCCGGCAAGTCGGCGGCGGTCAGCGACGTACGCGCGGCGATCATGCCGCAACCGATGTCGACGCCGACCGCCGCCGGAATGATCGCGCCCACCGTCGGGATCACGCTGCCAATGGTCGAGCCCTTGCCAAGATGCACGTCTGGCATGACCGCCAGGTGTTTGAAGATGAACGGCATCTTCGCCGTGTTCATCAACTGCTCGCGCGCCTCGTTTTCTACCGGGACGCCTTCGGTCCAGAGTTTGATCGGTTTGCCGTTGGCGACTTCAAGCAGTTGGTAAGTATGTTCTTTCATTTCTCTGTTCTTTATTTTTTGGCCGATGATTCGGCGTTGTTCCGTAAGTCGCAGCGACAAAAACACAGGCACTGTGGCTCTGCCAGTTGAGCCCCCGTTGCCGGGGCGGGAGTCGAACCCGCTTTCCGATGTAGTACCTGTCGCATTCGCTGCCAATAACTGCAAAAAAGGTGGCACGACAAAAGTTGATGACTGTTGCGCGTTGCCGCGCTCCGGGGTTAGCCGGACTTCAGATGTACAGCCATCAGGCATTCGTGCCGTCACTGGCGCTGACAAGGGTTTGATGAGACGTTCTGGATGTAGTCCCATCGGCATTCAGCGCCAGTGATAAATCAATTCATAAAGCGCTTTCGATCGCCTCGACCCAGTGCTGCGCACCGTAGTGGCCGCTGGTGAACTGCTCGACCACGTCGAACACGGCATCGCTGAAACCGCCGACATTCAAGATGTCATCACGCTCCGCCGCCTGCGTTGCATGGCCTGGCTGGATATCGATGCACACCAGCCGCGCCTGCGGGTTGAGCTGCTTGATTCGCTCCCACTGACGCATCGTCTCGCTGGCACCGTGGCGCCGCGCATCGATCCACGACTCGTTGTCCGAAACCATGATCAACGTATCGACCCTGGCCTTGCTGTCCGCCAATCTCTTCAGCGGTGCCGAGCAGTTGGTGCCGCCGCCAAAAATCCCGGCGAGCTTCTGCGCATTGCTGATCACGCTGTCACGCGGGTTGAGCTGGATATCCACCACGTTCACCTCGAACGGCATTACCCGTGCTTGCGGCTGTTTGCGCAACACGGCTGCTGCAACCAGCGCCGCTACGTCGATGCAACGCACTACCGACGTCGCGCCTTGGCGATAACCCGTCGCCGGGCTACCCATCGAGCCTGAAACATCCGGGCAAACCACTACCGCCCCTTCAAGCTTCGGCACATTGGCCAATGACAACTCCAGTGCATCCTGCAGCGCTTCGCGTATCAGCGCCGGAATGTCTTCACCCATCATCCGATACGCCGACAACAGCTGATATGGATACACTCGCGCCTTCGCGACTTCTTGCGGGTCGGCCAATCGCGCCGCTACATATTCGACGCAACCCGGCACTTCAAACGCACCGTGGCGAGCCAAGGTGTTGAGGTTGATGCGCAGCCCCTGCCAACCCATGTTGCGCGCTTGCGCCGCCCATTGTTCCTTGCTCAGTGTTTCATTGCCGAGCAACTGAAACGGCACCGCAGGCACCTCATCACTTGCGCCGCTACGAAAGGCCAGCAAATCGCGCGTCAATTGCGGCAAGGCCTTTACCTCAACCGGTTTGCCAATCAACCAGGCGAAGAACGCTTCACGCCACGCTTCGGCAGGTTTCGGGTGAACCATCTTCACCACGTCCGCCAACGACGGTTGATTGCCGATCGACGCTTGCAACAGTTGACGTTCGGTGGCGCTGTTCAGCCAGTTCTGCACCAGACGCTTGGGTTGCGAACCGAGGGATTTACGCCCGGTGGCACCGCTGCGCAGGATCTGCACAAAGTTGCGCAGCATTTTGCCGCTGTCGATCACTTGCTCGAAAACCTCTGGCACCAGGCTCGAACGCTGAGCAGTCAATGCCGCCAGCAACAGCGCTGGCATGTCTTTCATGTGCCCTTGCTTGCGAGCGTAGATCGCGGCCTTCGCCACGAAGCGACTGTCCAACTCAGCCACCAGCTTCAGCACTTGATCCAGCTGGCTTTCAGCGGAGGCGTAAAAGGTCTGGTTCAGGCAACCGGTCACTGCCAGTTGGGCCAGTTGATGCTTGGGGCTGTAGGCATAAGCCGAGGCGCCGGAGGCATTCAAGGTGTTGCAGGCTGGCAAGTGATTCGATTGCGTATTGAAGAGTGTTGAGTTGGCCATCTTGGCGTCTCGCTGTGTTGTCCTGTTCGTTGCGATAGGTATTGCAGCCGCTGTGCCAGCTTTTTAATTTTCAATAAATTTAATTTTAACTTATTGATTTATAACGTTTTTATTTTAATTGCTGTTTTCTCGTGGTCTAACTGAGGACAAACTCAACACAGAAAACCTATCATTGGATATCGTCTTTTATCTTTTGAGATAAGCATGACCAGCAAACGCACTGTTGCCATCGGTTTTATCGGCGCCACCCTCGATCGCGTCGGCAAAGGCGCCAATCGCTGGAGCCATTGGCGGCCCAGCGTTGGCCTGTGCCAACAACCGGACGTGCTGATCAATCGGCTTGAGCTGATTCACGGCATCGACGCCCGCGATGTCAGCCTCGCCGAACGGGTGCGCGCAGACATCCAACAGGTTTCGCCGGAAACCGAAGTGCGCCTGCACCCGATGTCGCTGCGCAATCCGTGGGATTTCGAAGAGGTCTATGGCGCCTTGCATGACTTCACCACCGCCTACGACTTCGATACCGAGCGCGAGGATTACCTCGTTCACATCACCACCGGCACCCACGTCGCACAGATCTGCTGGTTCCTGCTGACCGAAGCACGCTACCTACCGGCGCGGCTGATCCAGACCTCCCCCGCCAAGCGCGCCAGCGAAAGCGATCACGCCATTGGCACTCACGCGCTGATCGACCTCGACCTGTCACGCTACGACCGCATCGCCTCGCGCTTCGCCAACAAGCGCCTGGAAGGTCTGGAGTTTTTGAAGTCAGGCATTGCCACACGCAACCCGGCGTTCAACCGCTCCATCGAACAGATCGAGCGCGTAGCCGTGCGCTCGAAAGCACCGATGTTGCTGATCGGCCCGACCGGCGCCGGCAAATCGTTTCTGGCCCGACGCATCTTTGAACTCAAACGCAGCCGCCATCAAATGCAGGGCCGCTTCGTCGAAGTCAACTGCGCCACGCTGCGTGGCGATGGCGCGATGTCGGCACTGTTTGGTCATGTCAAAGGCGCTTTTACCGGCGCGCAGAATGCGCGTGACGGCCTGTTGCGCGCCGCCGATGGCGGCATGCTGTTTCTCGATGAAATCGGCGAACTGGGTGCGGACGAACAGGCCATGCTGCTCAAGGCGATTGAAGAAAAACGCTTCTTCCCGCTGGGTTCAGACAAAGAGGTCGACAGTGATTTCCTGATCATCGCCGGCACCCACCGCGACTTGCGCAGCCGTGTCGCCGAAGGCTTTTTCGCGAAGATTTGTACGCACGCATCAACTTGTGGACGTTCGATCTGCCGGGCCTTGCCGGCCGTCGTGAAGACATCGAACCGAACATCGACTTCGAACTGCAGCGTCATGCCCGCGAGCACGGACAGTTAGTGCGCTTCAATCTTGAAGCACGCCGCAGCTATCTGGCGTTCGCCGGCTCGCCGGAAGCGGCATGGCTGGGCAACTTTCGCGAACTGTCCGCGTCGATCACGCGCATGGCGACACTCGCCGACAGCGGGCGGATTGATGAAGCGCAGGTGCAGGAGGAGATCGACCGCTTGCGTTATGCGTGGGGCCTGGCGCAGCCGACCGGCATTTCCCGGGATTTGCCGGGAGATAGCGAGCACATGGACCTGTTTGATCGCTTGCAACTGAAGGCGGTACTTGAGGTTTGTCGGCAGGCAGACAGCTTGTCGGATGCCGGCAGAAAGCTGTTTGGCGTTTCGCGACAAGCCAAGGCACAGCCCAACGATGCGGATCGGTTACGCAAATACCTCGCACGATTCGGCATCGAATGGGGCCAGATCAGCCAATCGGAGTAATCGCGAAACTGCCCACATACCGCCTGTCCAACAGCGGGCACCTTCGCCCGCACGGTTCTTCCAATGCAGCACATGCCCTAGCACGGAAGACGCAATGATGAACAACAAGATTGCAGCGATAACCCTGGCCGGCCTGCTCGCAGCCTGCCCGTACCTTGTCCTGGCTGCTGACGGCTCAGCGGAGGAATCGACGACACCGCCCACCGCGATCCCCGGGATTAATCAGGGCGGTATGTCGGAGTCGAACGAGGAAAAGGCCAACAAGAAAGGTGAAGAGGCATCCGGCTCGAACTCCGGCGCCGAGTCGCATGAAACCGATAAGGATGCCGCCACTTCAAGCGACTCGAACGATTTGAAAAAAGCGAAACCTTGAGCAGTCGCATCCTTGATGCAGGATGCGACTGAGCCGATCAGCAACGACTACAAGGGCGGTGGCACAACGTCTTTGAACGTCAACCCGACGCTGCCCGTGACCCGCCACGGATTGGCAGCGCCATGATTGCTGAATACCACGCTGTCGAAGGTCGAATCCTTCAACCCGTCGATTTGCACCTTGGCCGGGCCACTGAAGCGTACGCGCTCGAAGACCAGGCCCTGATGCCAGGCATTACTCTGGCTGTCACCCTTGACCTCGATCGCCTTGCCTTGAGCATTCTCGACACTCACATCGGCAACGCGGATATCACGAAACTGCCCGGCAATGGTCGAACGTTGGTAATCCAGCTTGGCGTTTGGATCGTTGTAATCAAGGGTAAAGATGAACGCCTGCTTGACCGTATTACGGATCGCCGAATCGCGGAAAATGACGTTACGCGCCCCGCCGCCCATGAAGTTGGTGCTCTTCATCCGCAGACCGGCATCAGTGCCGTCAGAGACGTTGTCCTCAGCCAGAATGTTCTGAATCCAGGCGCCGGTATGGCTGCCGGCGACTACCATGCCGTGACCTTTGCGGAAGTAGTTGTTGAAGATCCAGGCATCTTCCTGCGGCTTTTGATGCACCGCCTCGGCGCCAGTGCCCGCGGCAAAATTGACGCAATCATCACCGGTATCGAAGAAGTTATTGAAGACCATCGCGCCTTTGCTGTTGGCGAATTCGATGCCGTCACCGTTGTTGGCGTCGTAGGTCTTGTGCGTGGTGTTGGCCAGCACGACGTTCTCGGTCTCCAGATTCATGATCCCGTGATACGCCGGATTGACCACCGTGAAGCCGCCGTAGAAGACGTTTTTCACATTGCGCAAAGTGATCAACGACGAACGCATCTGCCCGTAGGCATCCTTGACGTTCATCCCGCGCGCCACTGCTTGTTCGACCTGCGCCTTGGCCAGAATGCCGTCCTGCATGTAGCGCGTGTTATCGCTGGGCAGGTAGAACGGCAATGGTTGGCCGCGCTCGTCGACGACATCGGCACGGCGCTTCCAGCCGTTGCCATCAATCGTGCCCTTGCCGACGATACGAATGTTCTCGAACGACTGATGCTGTCGCGGATCACGCGGCAAGGCGTTGATCAGCGACGCCGGACGTACCGTGGTCGAGTACGGATATTGAATGTAGCCCGCCAGCGGATAATCCTCGGCCCGCTCGGAACCGAGCAGTGTTGCCCCTTCGGCGATCTCCAGGGTCATGTGGCTTTTCAGATAGAGCGCACCACTTTTGTAGACGCCTTTAGGCAGCAGCACTTTGCAGCCGGCGGTACAGGCGTCGATAGCATTCTGGATGGCCAGCGTGTCGAAGGCGTTGCCGTCACCCTTGGCACCGTACTTCCTCACATCAAACACTGCTGCAACCTTGCTCGTACGCTGCACCAGCGCAGGACTGTCGGCGGACTCTTTGCCATCGGCACCGACCGAACGCACGGTGAATCGATAGGCCGTATCAGGCTTCAGGCCTTGAGCGGTGTAGCTGTGAATGCCGATGCGGTAGTGAAAGTTCGCGCTGTCCTGCTCGTAGAACTTGTCGATGTAAGGCTTGGCCGGCGAAACCCGATCATTGTTGGCGTTGCTGCTGCCCAACAACGTTCCGTTGGCATAGACCCGATAGTCCTTGATCTGCGCATGGTCGGCAGGCTTTTCCCAGACCAGAATGATTTGTTGATCATCGAAAGCCAGGGTTGGCACTTGCAGTTTTGCCGGCGCATCGAGCGCCCACGCCGGCAGGCTGCAACCCAGCGCCAACGCGGCAGTCAACGAAAGCGCCAGAGCGTGTTTACGCTGCGCAACAGCAGAATATTGATAAGGCATGATCTTTCCTTGTTCAGGCCGATAACCTGGCTTCTTCGAGGTATTGGCTACGGTTGACGAACGTCTCGCGCGGCATTTCCCGAACATCCATCGACAACGCCTCGACGTCCGGTAGCAATGCCACCAGCGCCGCGATGGTCGCCGAGGCGAGGCAACGCTGCTGTTCAGCGCTACGCCCGGCCAACAGGTAGAGGACGACGTGGACAAAATCGTCTTGTGTCGCGCCGCAGCGATAGTGAACAAAGCGGTTGAGCCGCACCTTGATATCGCCAGGCTTGAACACGCCAAAAGCGTCGAGGGCATCGTGTACGGCGGCCAGCAGCGTCGCTTCACCGACGCGCCTGGCCAGGGATTCGGGGCAATCGATAAGGCAATGGGGCATGAGGCATTCTCCACAATTGATCCGCTTAACCGGCGAGCTGGCGCTCCGATTCCTGACTGAAATCACGACTGGCCTGCACCAGCATTCGCGTATAGGCGTGGGTTGCCAGATCCTGGCTGAGCGCCTGACTGTCGAGCAGCTCGACGATTTTGCCTTGCTGCATCACCGCCACCCGATCACACAAATGCGTCACCACACCCAGGTCATGCGTGACCATCAGATACGTGAGCTTCTCGCGTCGGCGCAGATCCGCCAGCAGATTGAGGATTTCCGCCTGCACCGACACATCCAGCGCCGAGGTCGGCTCATCGAGCAGCAACACACGCGGCTCAAGAATCAGCGCTCGGGCGATCGCCACGCGCTGGCGCTGCCCACCCGATAATTGGTGCGGATATCGAAAGCGAAAACTGTCGTTCAAACCGACCTTGAGCAGGATCTCGTTGATCCGGTCATCCTTGTCGCGCACGCCGTGAATAATCAGCGGCTCACGCAGTGCGGTATCGACGGTATGACGTGGGTGGAGTGATCCATAGGGATCCTGGAAAACCATCTGTACGTGGCGGAAATGCTCCTTGGGGATTTTGTGTTGCAGCGGCGCGCCGGCAATGCTCAGCTCGCCGGTCCAATGCCGGTACTGCCCGGCCAGGCAGCGCAGCACGGTGGTCTTGCCCGAACCGGACTCCCCCACCAGACCAAAGGATTCACCGTCAGCCACGCTGAGACTGACGTCGTGCAGCACCTGATTGAGGGCCGGGCCGGCGCCGAAACTCAGGTTCAGCGCGTTTGCTTGGATCATGGGCATGGTCGGTTCCTCAGCAAGTCAGCCATTGTGGGTCGCGTTGCAGCACCGGCAACCGTTCGCGACGATTGTCCATGCTCGGCAATGCCGCCAGCAGGCCACGGGTATAGGGATGTTGGGCGTGTTGCAGGTCGCAGGCAGCGAGCGACTCGACCACCCTGCCCGCGTACATCACCAGCACGCGATCACAGTAATTACGCACCAGGTTGAGGTCATGGCTGACAAAAATCAGGCCCATTTCCTGCTGCTCGACCAGTTCCTCAAGCACGTTGAGCACTTGCTGACGCACCGAGACATCGAGGGCCGAGGTCGGCTCATCGGCGATGATCACTTGCGGCCGCGTGATGACCATCATCGCGATCATGATGCGCTGGCCCATGCCGCCGGAAACTTCATGCGGATACAGGTTGTAGACCCGCTGCGGGTCACGGATATGCACTTTTTCGAGCATCTCCAGCACCCGCTCACGGGCCTCGCTGCGGCTGGCCTTGTGGTGCGCCAGATACGCCTCGGCAATCTGCTCGCCGACCTTGACCACCGGATTCAGCGAGTATTTCGGGTCCTGCATGATCATCGAAATGCGCTGGCCACGAATCTTCTGCATGACCTTTTCCCCGGCCGACAACAGATCGACTTCACCGAACTGCATGGCCTTGGCGGTGATCCGCGCGCTGGGCGGATGCAACTTGAGCAGACTGCGGCCGACCGTTGATTTGCCGGAGCCCGACTCACCGACAATGGCGAGTTTTTCCCGCCCCAGAGTGAAGGACACATCGCGTACGGCGTGGGTTTCTTTCTGACCACTGACGAAGCGCACATTGAGCCCTTCGACGTTCAATTTGATTGCAGACATACAGCCTCCGATTACTCGCTGCGCGGATCAAGAATGTCCCGCAGGCCGTCGCCCAACAGGTTGAAAGCCAGGCTGACCAACATGATCGCGGCGCCTGGAACTGCCACCAGCCACCAGCACTCGAGCATGTAGCGCCGGCCGGTGGAAATCATCGCGCCCCACTCCGGCGAAGGCGCTTGTGCGCCCAGACCGAGAAAGCCCAAGGCGGCGGCGGTGAGGATGATCCCGGCCATGTTCATGGTCAGGCGGATGATCACCGACGACATGCACATCGGCACAATGTGCCGCAGGATGATTCGCGCTGAAGACGCACCTTGCAGCTCGACGGCCACGACGAAATCGGCTTTGCGCAGCGACAGGGTTTCCGCCCGCGCCAGACGTGCGATTGGCGGCCACGACGTTAGCGCAATCGCCACCACCGCGTGCTCCAGGCCCGGGCCCAACGCTGCGATGAATGCCAGCGCCAGCACCAGGCTGGGGAAGGAAATGAAGATGTCGGTCAGGCGCATGAACACTGTGTCGACAATCCCGCCGTAGTAACCGGAGACCGTGCCGATAAACAGGCCGATCGGGCCGACAATCACCGTCACCAGCGTGATGATGTACAGGGTGATGCGCGAGCCGTAGACCAGCCGGCTGAAGATGTCCCGACCGTATTCGTCGGTGCCGAACCAATGCGCGGCGCCAGGGGCCTGTAGCGCATTGGCGAGGTTTTGCGCGACCGGATCATGGGTGGCGATCCACGGCGCGAATATCGCCACGACCACCAGCACCATCGCCACCAGCAATCCGGCGAGGGTCATCGGGTTGCGCAGCAAGTGCCGCAGCACTTTCAGGCCACTCTTGCAGAAGGCGTCGAAGCTGGATCCGGGGTGCGATCCAGTCGCCGTTTGGCACTGGAATCGGTAGAAGACATGTTGGCAATCATGGGCATGTTCTCGGATTGAATTCACGATCAGCCGCTGCGCCCGAAAGCGCACCGGGCGGCATTCAGCGTTGCTTGTAAACACCCAGGTAGCGCGTCGCCTCGGCGTCATCGCCGGCGAAACCCTTGACGTCGGCGGCGCTGACCACGGTGTCGGTCATCTGCGAAATCATCAGGATCGGGCCGACCTGCTGGTCATAGAGTTTCTGTGCCTGGTGATACAGGCTCAGCCGCTGACTGGCGTCGCGCTCGACTCCGGCCTGATCGATCAGGCTGTTGAGCTGCGGATTGAAGAACGAGGCCCGCCAGCCCTGGAAGTTAGGCAAACCAGCGTCATCGCTGTTGTTGGGGTTGTAGGCGAAAGTGCGCAAGCTGAAATACGGATGCGGATAACGCTCGGCCCCACGCGCGACGATGATCTCGAAGTTGCGTGCACGCATCGCGCCGTACACCTGATTGCCGGTGCCGGTGACGATATTGGCCTTGATCCCGCCTTCGGCGAGCGTCGCTTGCAGACGCGCAGCAATGTCGATGAAGGGCGGCTCCGACAGCGTGCGGATGGTGGTGCTGAAACCTTCGGGGTAACCCGCTTCGGCGAGCAGTTTCTTCGCGTTTGCCACGTCCATGTGATAACCCGGATCGGGCAGGCGCGCTTGCAGACTCAGTTGCATCGGTTGCTGATTGAGCTTGCCGTAATACGGCATCACCTGTTCGTCGAGGCCCTTGTAGTCAATCAGGTTGCGCACTGCTTCGCGCACCTTGGGATTGGCAAATTCAGGCTGTTTCATGCTCATCGCGACGTAATACATAGTGCCGCGCGGCAACGACTGAACGTGGATTTTCTCCGAGCCGTCGATGGCTCGAATGTCCGGTGCAGCCATACCGTAGGCCATATCGAGATCACCGCGTTCGAGCATCAGACGCAGCGACTGCGATTCGGTCATGTGCCGTACCACCACACGTTTGAGCTTGGCCGCGCCACCCCAGTAGCCGTCGAAACGGGTCAGCAACAGCGAGTCATTGGCCGTCCACTTGGTCAGCACGAAAGGGCCGCTGCCAGCCTCGTTGGTCACCAGCCAGCCGGCACCCAGGTCGCCATTCTTCTCATGGGCCAATGCTGTTTTTTTATCGACCACCACCGCACTCGGCGAAATCGCCAGCGAGTCGACCAACAGCAGCGGATCCATGGTTTGCGGCAGATCGATGACCAGCGTGTGGGCATCACTGGCGCGGATCAGCGACTGAATGTTGTCGACGTTGTAGCCGTAGGCTTTCCAGGTAGTCGCCAAACCGAAGTTGAGCTTCATCACTCGGTACAGCGACCAGGCCACATCTTCGGCGGTCAGCGGATTGCCGGAATGAAACTTCACGTCCTGACGCAGATGAAACGTCACCTGCTTGCCGTCCTCGCTGATCTCCCAACGCTCGGCCAGTTGCGGCAGGTGCTTTTCCGGGTCGCCCTGATCACGCTTGACCAGCGTGTCGTACAGGTTGGCGTTGACCCCGGAAGCATCCAGACCAGGCGCATTGGCCGGGTCGATGGAGAACAGGTTGACCATGCTCATGCCGACGATCAACTGATCGGCCGGGGTCTTGGCATTGGCCAGCGTCATCGGCCCCAGCGCCAGGATCGCCGCCAACAGGCTTGCGTGCAGTTTGGTAAATGCAGTCGTCATTGAAGAATCCTTCTTTTTATAGTTTTTAGTGCTGCGGCGTTGCGGGTTAACGGGTGCGTGGATCGAAGACCTTGTACAAGGCATCACTGATCAGGTTGAGCGCGACGAAAATCAATCCGATCACCAGCACGCACCCCATCACCGCGTTCATGTCACCGAGCATCAGGCTACTGGTCAGGTATTGGCCAAAACCGGGCCAGGCAAACACCGTTTCGATGAGCACGGCACCTTCGAGCAGCGAGCCGTAGGCCAGCGCCACCACCGTCAGCAACTGCACAAGAATGTTACGGAAGGCGTGCCCCCAGACCACCTGGCGCCGCGAGAGGCCCTTGACCCGTGCGGTGATGATGTATTCCTGCGACAGCTGCTCAAGCATGAAGCTGCGCGTCATGCGGCTGATGTACGCCACCGAATTGAGGCCGAGAATCAGCGCTGGCAGGACGATGTGGCGCAAGGCGCTGGCGAAGGCTTCCCAGTCGCGCGCCAGGCTCGTATCGATCAGCAACAGGCCGGTGACCTCGGGCACCATGCCGTCATAGGCCAGATCAATGCGCCCGGCACCGCCGGCCCAACCGAGCCAGGCGTAGAACACCAGCAAGCCCATCATGCCCAGCCAGAAGATCGGCGTGGAGTAACCGAACAAGGTAATCACCCGCGCCACATGATCGCCGAGGCGCCCTTGATTGCTGGCCGCACACACGCCCAGCGGCAAGCCGATCAGCACGCCGAACAGAATGGCCAGCGTCGCCAGCTCGATGGTTGCCGGGAACACCCGACGGATGTCGTCGAGCACCGGGTGACCGGTCAGCAGCGCATTGCCGAAATTGCCGTGCAGCAAGTCGTTGAGGTACAGACCGAATTGAGTCCAGATCGGCTTGTCCAGACCCATTGCCCGATAGACCTGATCGTAGGTGGAACTGTCGGCGTCCGGGCCGACCACCGCCAGCACCGGATCAAGCGGCATGACCCGGCCGATGACAAAGGTCAACGCCAACAGACCGAGCAAGGTCACCAGCACCGTGCTCGCGCGCCGGGCGGTATTGGAAGCGCGGGCTCCCATGGCAGAGGCAGTCATAACAAACATAGTGAGCTCCTGATAAATCGGTCACCGCTGCAGCCGAAGCGCGGGGTTCACCCCGCGCGGTGTTCAGCGCTTCTTGTAGACGTCTTTGTAGCGCGTGGTCGCTGCCGTGTGGCCTTGGAAATCAGCAACGTCGGCATACACCAGCACCGTATCGGTCATCTGCGAGACCGGCAGAATGGCGCCCACCTGTTGATCGAGTTGCTGCTGAATCTGCTGGTACTGAGCGAGTTGCTTGTTGGCATCGGGCTCGACCTCAGCGCTCTCGATCAACTGGTTCAACTCGGGGCTGTAGAACGACGTGCGCCAGCCCTGAAAATTGCTCAGCTTGGCTTCGTCGCGGTTGTCCGGGTTGTACACCAGTGTGCGCAGGCTCGAATGAGGATGACGCTCCGCCCCGCCACCGCCGCGCCCGACGATGATGTCGAAACTGCGTTCACGCATGGCGCCGTAGATCTGGTTACCGGTGCCGGTGATGATGCTGGCCTCGATCCCGGCCTGAGCCAGGGTCGATTGCAGATTGGAGGCAATGTTGATGAACGGCGGCTCGGCCAGCACGCGGATGCTGGTTTTGAAACCGTTGGGGTAACCGGCTTCGGCGAGGAGTTTTTTCGCCTCTTCGACATTCAGCGTGTAACCGGGATCGGGCAGACGCGCAGCCAGACCCAGCGGCATCGGCCGCTGATTGAGCACGCCGTAATGCGGCATGACCGTCTGGTTGATGCCCTGATAGTCGATCAATGAGCGCACGGCTTTACGCACCCGCGCATCGGCGAACATCGGCTGCTTCACACTCAGCGCGACGTAATACAACGTGCCGCGCTGCAGGGTTTGCGTGCGCACCTTGTCGCTTTTTTGCAGGGCTTCGATGTCCGGCGCGGACATGCCTTTGGCGATGTCGAGGTCGCCGCGCTCAATCATCAGACGCAACGACTGCGACTCGGTCATGTTGCGCATGACGATGCGCTTGAGCTTGGCCGGGCCTCCCCAATAGTTGTCGAAACGACTCATCAGTATCACGTCATTGGCGCGCCAGTCATTGAGCACAAACGCGCCGCTACCGGCCGCGTGCGTGACCAGCCAGGCAGCGCCCAGGTCATTGTTTTTTTGGTGTTCGAGGACTTTTTTGCGATCAAGAATAAATGCGCTGGGCGACGTCGCCAGCGTGTTGAGCACCAGCATCGGGTCAGTCGGGCGTGGCAGCTCGATGACAAAGGTATTGGCATCCGTGGCACGCATCGAACGCTCGACATTCTCGGCGGTGAAACCGTAGGCCTTCCAGGTGGAAGCCAAGGCGAGGTTGAGCTTGAGTACCCGTTGCAGCGACCAGGCAACGTCTTCGGCAGTCAACGGATTGCCGGACTGAAACTGCACGCCGGAGCGCAGGTTGAAGGTCAGGGTCTTGCGGTCATCACTGACCTGCCAGCGCTCAGCCAGTGCCGGCAACAGGCGATCCGGCTGAGCGACATCCTGCACCAGCAACATGTCATAGAGGTTGGCATTGATCTCCGACACGTCCAGACCAGTGGCTGCCGCCGGATCAAGGGACAGCAGATTGATCATGCTCATGCCGACGATCAGTTGATCGGCCGGGGTTTTGGCGTAGGCCACAGGTAACACGCCGACCACCAGAGTCGCCGCCAATACCCGCGCCCACAGCGAAGGAAGAATGCTCATAGCGAGAGTGCCTTTCTTATATTTATAGGGCTCTCGGACAGCCCGGCGTGTACCGGGCAGCCCGCTTACACGTCAGAAGCTTTTCAGCGTATTCATCTCGATGAAGTTGAAATCGATCTCTTCGCCCAGACCTGGCAGGTCGGACAGATGCACGAAACCGTCGCTGTCCATCGGGTCGACCAGACGTTTCAGGTAGGCCGGCACTTCGTCGTAATCCAGATACGGGTGCAGCAAGCCACGTTCGTACCAGGTGCAGTTCTTGATCGCGCCGACCACCGCCAGATTCGCCGCACCATTGCCGTGGATTTCACAATCCATGCCGAACGATTCAGCCATGTGCGCAACCTTCAAGCACGGTGCAATCCCACCCACGCCAGCGACACCGGCACGCAGGATGTCGCAGACATCGTTCTTCACCCAACTGGCCCGGCTCAGGTGTTTGCCGGACAGGGTTTCCGGGCCCAGCACCGGGATGTCCAACTGACCCGCCAGCCAGGCATAGGATTCGGCGGACTCTTCCATCATCGGCTCTTCGAACCAGGCGAAGTCGAGCTTTTCCAGCTCGCGGCCGATGTACAGCGCTTCGGTGCGGCTGTACCAGTGATAACCATCGAGCATCAGGGCGATATCCGGCCCCACCGCTTCGCGCACCGCGGCACAGGCTTTTACGTCAATGCGCGGGCTCGGCGCGAACGACACCGGCGGCATCCAGGTGTGCAATTTGATCGCCTTGTAGCCGCGCTCGACCAGGGTTTCGGCAAACCGGCCGTAGTCTTCCGGCGTGGCCAGACCGCCCGGCAACTCATCGCCGCACATGGTCGAACCGTACGCCGGCACCTTGTCGCGGAAACCGCCGATCAGCTTGTGCACCGGCAGCCCGAGCTTGCGCCCCGCCCAGTCCCACAAGGCTTGCTCGACCAACGCCAGAGCACGGTCAGTCAACTGGCTGGCACTGCCGCGCTGCCAGTGTGCGAGGTCGTGCCAGATCTTTTCGCGATCGAAGGCGTTTTGCCCGACCAGCACTTTGCGCACAAAACCATCCAGCACATAAGGACGGATCAGCTCAGGCGCGCCGAAGGCATAACCCTCCTTGCCGTCTTCAGTCTGGATGCGCAACAAAGCCATTTGCGCCTGGGTGACATCACCGGGATGGGCATGCCCTGCGCTGTCGACGGCGCGGCGAGTGGGATAGGAAAAACCTGGACGTTGACTGCTGTGATTCTCATGGACGTCTTTAGCCTTCTTATTGGATTTGTGACAAGAGTGTCGTCTGTTGTCGCCGATCATAGGTCATCGTACAACGCTTGAAAAGACCCAAAAATACAGCTCGCTCTCTTGCCTTCCTCTACCCAATAACCAGCAAACCTCCGTTTTTAAAGACAACTGTTGAATAACACGACTGGCTTTAGAGCCCTATTCATAGGCCATATATGTGTCTAGATGTTTCAAAAGCAGCAAAATGACGTAGACGAGTCATCTTGTCGTACGATAACTTATATCTGCACCTCAAATGAGAGACAGACGCAACACCGGGGTGCCCGTAGTCCTTGTCAAACGACCCTAACAAAAACAAAAAAAGAAGACCGTATGAACACCACCCTACGCACGCTCGTGACTGTTGCGACCCTCAGCCTGCCTTTCTGCGCCAGCGCTGACTCTGCCAGCATCAACTACCGCCACCAGTACACCGAAGACGACAGCGCCCACGCTGATCGAGTCAAACTCAACTACCGACTGGACAGTGGACTGGGATTTGAAGCGGAAATGAAATACCGCACCGCCGGCGATCGCAAAGATGTCGCCTACGACAACATGGTCAACAACGGCCATGAGTTCACGGTCAGCTACAACTACAAACTCAGCGCGCAATCGACGCTGACCCCAGCGTTCCAGATGGACAGCTCCAAGGATGCGACCGCCTACAAGTTCGGCCTCAAGTACAACTACAAAATCGACGACGCCTTTTACGTAGCGACGCGCTATCGCCTGGACCTGCGCAAACTCGATCGCGACCAGGTCAACAAAGACATGCCCGATCACTACAAGGATGACCAGACCACCCACCGCTTCGAAGGCTGGCTCGGCTACACACCAGCCAACAAGTGGGCTTACGAATATCAGTTCATCTATTTCAAGACCGACTACATCCGCTACGACAACAAGAAGAGCGACTACGAACAGAACCTGATCGTCAAATACAAGCTGACCAAGCAATGGGCACCGTTCATGGAAATCGGCGACGTCAAAGTCGACTCCACCTCCCCCGATCGCCAAGCGCGCTGGCGTCTCGGGGTTCAGTACAACTTCATGTAAGCCCCGCACCAGGCCGAGTTGCCGAGCGCGCATCGCTCGTCAACTCGGCATCTCTCCCTGAACCGACATTCACCACAGCGCAATGGAAGACCTGACCATGACCACGCAAACCTCGCAGCAAAAACCCTTCAAGCGCATT
This sequence comes from Pseudomonas sp. TH15, assembly GCF_016651105.1. GTDB lineage: Bacteria > Pseudomonadota > Gammaproteobacteria > Pseudomonadales > Pseudomonadaceae > Aquipseudomonas. Next base: position 3,308,985 of record NZ_JAEKEL010000001.1, on the reverse strand, counting down.
CTGCTGACCGGCGCCGCCGGTGGCCTGGGTCAGATACTCAGAGAAACCCTGCAGGCGCATGCCGAAATCGTCCGTTCCTCGGACATCAGCCCGATGGCCGAGAGCCGTGGCGAGCATGACGAAGTGATCAATTGCAATCTGGCCGACAAGGCTGGCGTGGCAGCCCTGGTCGAAGGGGTCGATGCCATTGTCCATTTGGGTGGGATTTCGGTAGAGAGGCCTTTCGAAGAAATTCTCGAGGCAAACATTCGCGGCACCTTTCATATTTATGAAGCGGCGCGTCAGCAAGGGATCAAACGGATCGTGTTTGCCAGCTCCAACCACGTCACCGGGTTTTATTCACAAGACGCCGAAATCGATGCCCATTCACCGCGTCGCCCTGACGGTTATTACGCGTTATCGAAAGCTTACGGCGAGGACATGGCGACGTTCTACTTTCACCGCTATGGCATCGAAACGGTGAGTTTGCGCATCGGCTCCTCATTCCCCGAGCCACGCAATCTACGCATGCTCTCGACGTGGCTGAGCTATGCAGATCTTGAGCATCTGGTCGCACGCGCACTGCTGGCCGACGATGTGAAGCACAGCGTGGTTTATGGTGTTTCTGCCAACCGCGATCAATGGTGGAGCAATCGCCACGCCGCACATCTGGGCTTTGCCCCTCAGGACAGTTCCGAAGCCTTCCGCGCGAAAATGGAACAACAACCCAAGCCTGCCGCCGACTCGCCCGACAGCCTGTTTCAAGGCGGAGCGTTTACCGCTGCCGGACCATTCGACGACCTTGCGGCGCGCCACCAATGAATGCCGAACTGATCGTCGACGCACGCAATGCAACGGGCGAAAGCCCGGTCTGGCAAGCGGCGGAAAAGGCCCTTTATTGGGTGGACATTCCCGCCGGCCGGTTGCACCGCTGGCAGACTGACGGCAAGACCGACAGTTGGCAGGCAGACGAAATGCTCGCGTGCATTGTCCGCAGCTCGGCGGGGCACTGGATCGGCGCGCAGGAAACCGGTCTGTTCAAATTGCTGCCACAGGCCGATGGTCACTTGAGTGCGGAAAAGCTCGCCGGAGTCGAGCACGCCAGCGCGCCGATGCGTTTTAACGATGGTCGTTGCGATCGTCAGGGACGCTTCTGGGTCAGTACGATGCAAACCCACATGGGCGCAGACGCGGTCGGTGCACTGTATAGATATGATCCGAAATCCGAAGGCATCGTCGATCGGCTTGCCGCGCAAATCGAAGGGCTGGTGGTACCCAATGGGCTGGCGTTCAGCCCGGATGGCCGGACGATGTATTTGTCCGACTCGCACCCGACGCAACAGCACATCTGGGCCTTCGACTACGACATCGACAGCGGCACGCCACACCACCGTCGCGCCTTCGTCGACATGAATAATCATCCGGGACGGCCGGACGGCGCGGCGGTCGATTCTGAAGGGTGTTACTGGATCTGCGCGATTGATTCAGGGCAGGTTCTGCGCTTTACCCCTGAAGGAAAGCTTGATCGTTCACTGCCGCTTCCGGTGAAGAAACCGACGATGTGCGCGTTTGGCGGCGACCGTCTCGACACGCTGTTTGTCACCTCGATTCGCCCTCAAGGCATCGACCTCAGCGACCAGCCTCTAGCGGGTGGAGTCTTCGCCTTGAATCCAGGCGTCAAGGGGCTGCCCGAACCCATGGCGCGGGCCTGAGGCCTGCCATCAAGCGTTCAACGCCTCGACGGCGGCGGCCTCATACGCGCGGCGCATCCGCTCGCGGCTGTTGGACAAATGCAGGCGCATCGCCGCGCGCGCAGCATCGGCATCGCGGCGAACAATCGCCTTGTAGATGTCTTCGTGCTCGCGGCTTAAACGCTCCAGATAGGGCTCTTTATTGTCGTTGACCACACGCTTGGAATGCAGCCGCGTGCGCGGAAGAATACTGACCCCAAGGTGCAGCATGATGTCGGTGAAATAGCGATTACCTGTAGCCAACGCGATTTGCTGGTGAAACTGAAAGTCGGCAGACACCGCGTAATCGACACTGACCGCTCGAGAATTGAGCGCATCCAGCGAGTCGCGCATCAGTTGCAACTGCTCATCGGTGCGACGCGCACAAGCCAGACCGGCAGCTTCGACCTCCAGGCTGATGCGCAACTCAAGCACCGCCAGTACGTCCGCTAACGTGACAATGCTGTCCGGGTCGATGCGAAAACCGCTCGGGCTAGGAATGTCTCGGACAAACGTGCCGATGCCGTGACGGGTTTCCACCAGGCCTGCTGCCTGCAAACGGGAAATCGCCTCACGTACGACAGTACGACTGACCCCATGCTCCTCCATGACTTGAGACTCGGTCGGCAATTTTGTCCCGCGCGCCAGCTCACTGCTGCAAATGCGCCGGGAAAGTTCAGTGACCAACTCCTCCGCCAGACTTCGATGTCTTCGGCGAACACTCGGTTGGACGTAGTGTTTGTCCATCAGGAACAAATTTCTCGAAATTGCCAATAAGTGCTCATCATAGCCCATTCAGTTGTACGACAACGCATATGTTCGATGATAGTATTTCGCATGTAGCGGACGTTCGATTCGCTGCAATGGCGATAAGGACGTCCGCTCGAGAAACGCGCAGGCCTGCTGCGCGTTAAACAACTCAAGTTAATCAAGGATCTGATTACTCATGACTAAACCTTCAACCTTCACTGCCAGCAAACTCGCCAGCGCCATCGTCGGTTCGCTTTTGTTGGCCAGCGTGCCGGCCCATGCAGCCGATATCTGGCTGGATGTTGCCACGACTGGCTGGGCGACGCAAAACGGCGGCACCAAGGGCGGCTCCAGAGCTGCGGCCAGCGATATCTACACCGTAAAAAATGCCGCTGAACTGAAAGCAGCCCTCAGCGCCAGTGCTGGAAGCAATGGCCGGATCATCAAGATCAGCGGGATTATCGACGTCAGCGAAGGCAAAGCTTATACGACGACTGCCGACATGAAGAAGCGTGGTCGCCTGGACATTCTGGGCAAAACCACCATCGTTGGCATCAGCAGCAATGCAGAGATCCGCGAGGGCTTCTTCTACGCCAAAGAAAACGACGTGATCATCCGCAACCTCACCATCGAGAATCCATGGGATCCGGAGCCGATCTGGGACGCGAATGACGGCAGCGCCGGCAACTGGAACTCGGAATACGATGGCCTGACCATCGAGGGCGCCAACAACGTCTGGGTCGACCATGTGACCTTTACCGATGGCCGCCGCACCGATGACCAGAACGGCACCGCCAATGGTCGACCAAAGCAGCATCACGACGGTGCTCTGGACGTCAAGAACGGCGCCAACTACGTGACCATCTCGTACTCGGCGTTCAAGTCTCACGAGAAGAACAACCTGATCGGTTCCAGCGACAGTCGCACCACCGATGATGGCAAGCTCAAGGTGACGATCCACAACACCCTGTTCGAAAACATCTCGGCGCGTGCTCCACGTGTGCGCTTCGGTCAGGTGCATCTGTACAACAACTACCACGTGGGCAGCACCAGCCATAAGGTCTATCCGTTCAGCTATGCGCACGGTGTCGGTAAAAACTCGAAGATCTTCTCCGAGAAGAACGCCTTCGAAATCACCGGTATCAGTGGTTGCGACAAAATCGCCGGCGATTACGGTGGCAGCGTCTACCGTGATCAAGGCTCGACGCTCAATGGCAGCGCACTGAGCTGCTCGTGGAGTTCGAGCATCGGCTGGACTCCACCTTACAGCTACACCCCGCTGAATGCCGACAAGGTCGCCGCCGATGTTAAAGCCAAGGCAGGCGCCGGCAAGATCTGAGTGAAGGGTTACATCGCGTAAAGAGAAGCCCTCGGTGACGAGGGCTTTTTCATGCAGGAGCTGCCGAAGGCTGCGATCTTTTGCTTTTGATCTTTAAAAGCAGATCAAAGGATCGCAGCCTGCGGCAGCTCCAACAGGGTTTTGGTTGTGTCCGGATTTCAGGATCAACCCAATAAGGCCCAATCAGACACCCTCAAAATCTGCTACTGGACCAGTTGGTTGATCTCAATGATCGGCAACAACACCGCCATCACAATCACCAGCACCACCCCACCCATCACCACAATCATCAGCGGCTCCAGCAGCGCGGTCATGCCCATCGCCCGCCGTTCGATATCGCGGGACAGGGTTTGCGCTGCGCGCTCCAGCATCGGTGGCAGCGAACCGGTTTTCTCGCCACTGGCGATCAAATGAATCAGCACCGGCGGAAACACGTTTTCCACGCGCAACGCTGCCGCCAGGTTCACACCCTCACGCACCTTGGCCGTGGCCTCAGTGACGCTCAGGCTTAGACGATCGTTGGACAGTGTCTGCCGCGCCGCTTCCAGCGCCCTTAATAACGGCACCCCGGCGCCGCCGAGAATCGCCAGCGTCGAGGCGAAACGGGCGGTGTTCAGGCCCAGAATGAAACGACCGAAAAGCGGCAACTTCAACACTCGGTGATGCCAACTCAAACGCGCCGCCGGATTGCGCAGATACAGGCGCCAGCTCCAGAACGCCCCAGTCATTAACGCGGCACACAACCAACCCCAACTGCGGATGAAATCGCTGGCATTGAGCATCGCCAGCGTCAGCCCCGGCAGATCCTGCCGCGCCTGGGAAAACGCGCTGACCACCTGCGGCACCACGTAACTGAGCAAGAAAATCACGATGCCGATCGACACCAGTCCGACCACACCCGGATAGATAAACGCGGTGAGAATCTTGCCGCGCAGATTGTTGCGCTCCTCGATGTAATCGGCGAGTCGCTCCATCACCTGCGCCAGATCGCCGGACTCTTCCCCCGCAGCAATCAGTGCGCGGTAAATCTCGGGGAAATCCCGCGGCCGCGCCGCCAGTGATTCCGCCAACCGCATGCCGCTGCGAACATCGGCACGCACGGCGCTTAGGGTGTGGGCGATGTGTTTTTTCGGCCTGCTCGACCGTGGCACTCAATGCGGCCTCCAGCGGCAGACTGGCGCCGAGCAGGCTCGCCAGTTGCCGTGTGGCCCACGCCAGATCGTTGTCCGAGAGCTTGGCGCTGAACAATCCACCGCCGCCGTGCTGGGCGACGTTGCTTTCCTTTTGCACCATGAGTGCCGTCAGGCCGCGCCCGCGCAACGCACTGAACGCAGCGGTTTGACTGTCGGCTTCCAGATGCCCGGATTCGATTTTTCCGGTCGCGTCGGCGGCTTCAAAACGATAGCGATTCATCAGGCGTCCCGTGTCACGCGCAGAATTTCTTCGGGGGCGGTGGCGCCGCTGCGGATCCAGCGCTCACCGTCCTCACGCAGGCTGAACATCCCGGCTTTCGCGGCTGATGCGCGCAAGGCCTGCTCCCCTGCCCCTTGGTGAATCAGGGTGCGGATGTCGTCGTCGATGCAGAACAATTCATGAATGCCGGTGCGGCCGCTGTAGCCGGTTTGATTACATGCCGCGCAACCGACCGGGCGCCAAGTGCCGAGTGTCGCCGGGTCTTCCTGTTTGCATTGATTGCACAGGCGCCGTACCAATCGCTGCGCCAAAACGCCGAGCATCGACGAGGCCAGCAGAAACGGCTCGACGCCCATGTCGATCAAGCGGTTAACCGCCGACACCGCGTCGTTGGTGTGCAAGGTCGCCAGCACCAAGTGACCGGTCAGCGAGGCTTGCACCGCGATTTGCGCGGTTTCGAGATCGCGGATTTCGCCGATCATGATGATGTCCGGGTCTTGCCGCAGAATCGCTCGCAGCGCCAGGGCGAAGGTCATGTCGATCTTGGCGTTGACCTGAATCTGGCTGATACCCGGCAGGTCGTACTCCACCGGGTCTTCCACGGTGAGGATGTTGCTGGTACTCGCATCGAGCCGCGCCAGCGCTGCGTAGAGGCTGGTGGTTTTGCCGCTGCCCGTCGGCCCGGTAACCAGCACGATACCGTGGGGCTGGCGGATCAGGTGATCGAGTTTCGCCAGCACCTGCGCGTCCATGCCTAGCGTTTCCAGGTGCAGACGGCCGGCCTGTTTGTCGAGCAGACGCATCACCACCCTTTCGCCATGCCCGGTCGGTACCGTGGAAACGCGGATATCGATCGGCCGCCCGGCCACGCGCAGGGCAATGCGGCCGTCTTGCGGCAGGCGTTTTTCGGCGATGTCGAGTTGCGCCATGATCTTGATCCGCGACACCAGCGCACCGTGCAGCGCCTTGCGCGGCGAGACCACGTCGCGCAGCGTGCCGTCGACGCGGTAGCGCACCACTGAGTGGGTTTCGAAAGGTTCGATATGAATGTCACTGGCCTCATCACGCGCCGCTTGGGTCAGCAAGGCGTTGATCATGCGAATCACCGGCGCGCCGTCCTGGGTGTCGAGCAGGTCGGTGATTTCTGGCATGTCTTGCATCAGGCGGTCGAGGTCGACTTCGTTTTCCGCCGCACCCACCACCGCCGCCGCGCTGCCGGTGTCGGCGTAAGCAGTGGCAAGCAAGCCATCCAGTTCGTCATCGCGCACGCGCTGTATCGTGGTCGCGCCAAACTGACGCCGCGCCTCACTGATCGCCCAGCCCGGCGTCGACGGGCACACCGTCATCACCCCATCGCACAACAACACCCGCTGCGCCTTGGCCCAGGCGTAAGGCAACGCACTCATCTTTCGCAGTCCCCCGAGTTCTCTGTGGCAATGAGATTTCCTGTGGCAGTGCAATTCCCTGTGGCGAGGGGATTTATCCCCGCTCGGCTGCGCAGCAGTCGTAAACCCAAAACACTCGGTATGCCTGGAGAAATGGGGTCGCAGGTTTTGGGGCTGCTTCGCTGCCCAACGGGGATAAATCCCCTCGCCACAGGGGTATCACTCCTAGGCAGAACCGGTTTCATAATGAGGGCCCCGGCTGGATCGGCACCGCTTTGATCGTGGCGCGTGGCCCCGAGGATGGCACCACCGCCGGCAGTGGCAATGAGATTTCCTGTGGCGAGGGGATTTATCCCCGCTCGGCTGCGCAGCAGTCGCAAACCCAAAACACTCGGTATGCCTGCAGAAATGGGGTTGCAGGTTTTGGGGCTGCTTCGCTGCCCAACGGGGATAAATCCCCTCGCCACAGGTCTATCACTCCTATGCAGAACCGGTTTCATAATGAGGACCCCGGCTGGATCGGCACCGCTTTGATCGTGGCGCGTGGCCCCGAGGGTGGCGCCGCCGTCGGCAGTGGCAATGAGATTTCCTGTGGCGAGGGGATTTATCCCCGCTCGGCTGCGCAGCAGTCGCAAACCCAAAACACTCGGTATGCCTGGAGAAATGGGGTTGCAGGTTTTGGGGCTGCTTCGCTGCCCAACGGGGATAAATCCCCTCGCCACAGGTGTATCACTCCGATGCAAAACCGGTTTCATAATGAGGGCCCCGGCTGGATCGGCACCGCTTTGATCGTGGCGCGTGGCCCCGAGGATGGCACCGCCGTCGGCAGTGGCAATGAGATTTCCTGTGGCGAGGGGATTTATCCCCGCTCGGCTGCGCAGCAGTCGCAAACCCAAAACACTCGGTATGCCTGGAGAAATGCGGTTGCAGGTTTTGGGGCTGCTTCGCTGCCCAACGGGGATAAATCCCCTCGCCACAGGTGTATCACTCCGATGCAAAACCGGTTTCATAATGAGGACCCCGGCTGGATCGGCACCGCTTTGATCGTGGCACGTGGCCCCGAGGATGGCACCACCGCCGGCACACCCTGCGCAGCACTCGGCAATTGCGGCGCCTGCATGTCCGGCATCGCCCAGCTGCGTTCCGGCTGCAAACCACCTTGGGCGCGGCGCATGAAGTCGTAGCGATTAAGGGTAATGCTGCGCCCCGCTTCGCTGTCGCGAATGATGTACGGGCGCAGAAACACCATCAAATTGGTCTTGGTGATCGCCCGGCGCTCGTTGCGAAACAGCGCGCCGATTCCCGGAATACTGCCCAGCCACGGCACCGCATCGTTGCTCTGGCTGTAACCGTCCTGCAGCAAACCGCCGAGCACCATGATCTGGCCGTCATCGAGCAGGATGCTGGTATCAATCGCCCGCTTGTTGGTCACAATCCCCGCCGACGTCGAACTGGCCGACGCACGCTCGTCAATGCTGCTGACTTCCTGATAAATGTCGAGCTTCACCGTGCCACCCTCGGAGATCTGCGGGCGCACATTGAGCTTCAAACCGACCTCTTCACGGGTCACCGTCTGGAACGGGTTATTGCTGGTGCCCCCGCCGCCAGTCACATAACTGCCGCTGACAAACGGGATAGTCTGGCCCACAAAAATACTCGCCGCCTCGTTGTCCAGCGTCAGCAGATTAGGCGTCGACAGCACATTGGTGCCGCCCTTGCTCTTCAAGGCCCGGGCCAGCACTTTCAGGTCGAGGATCTTGCCGATACCGGGGATGTCGACGGTGCCGTTGACGTAGCCCAGGTTCAAACCCTGCGGCAACACGTCGAGGCTGGTTTTACCATTCAGATTGATCCCCGAGCCGCCGAGATTCGTCCCGCCGATCACACCTTTGCCGCCGAGATTACCGGTCTGCCATTGCACGCCGAATTCGCTGGCATCGTCTTCGCCGACCTCGACGATCAGGCTTTCAATCACTACTTGCGCGCGACGCTGATCGAGCAAATCGATAACTTCACGCAGGTTGCGATACAACGGCTCCGGCGCGGAAATCAGCAAGGTGTTGGTGGTCGCGTCGGCTTGAATGGTCACACCGCCAGCGCTGAAGGCGACGCTCTGATCGCTACTCTGAGCGCCGCCGCTGCCGGTGCTGCCGCCACTGCCCTGCGCGTAACTACCACCAGTGCTGCCGCTGCCGGACGTGGTCGAAGTTGTGCCGCTGGTTTGCGTACCGCTCTGGCCACTTTGACCACTGGAGCCGCTGGTGTTGCTGCCCATCGCACTGAGCACCGAACGCGCATTGTCGCTGCTGCCGCTATCACTCTCACCCGTGAGCAAACCGCGCAACGCCTGCGCCAGTTTCGCCGCCTGCGCATTACGCAGATAAACCACATGCAGATTGCTCGGATTACTTTGCGCGTTATCGAGTTTGTAGATCAGATTTCGCGCCAGCTCCGTGCGCTCAGGACTGCCCGCACGAATGATGATGGTGTTGGAGCGCGGATCACCAATCACCGCAATTTTCTGCGTCGGATCATTGCCCGGCGCATCCAGCAAATCCGCCACCATCGGCGCAATGTCAGCAGCGATACCGTTCTGGATCTGCACCACATCCGTGTCGATCGCACTCGGCGAATCAATGCTCGCGATCAACTGCGCCACGCGGGTCAGGTTCTCGGCGTAATCGGTGATAACGATGGTGTTATTGCCCGGATACGCGTTGATCGGATTGTTCGGCGAAACAATCGGCCGCAGCACCGGAATCAGGTTCACCGCGTTCTCGTATTGCAGACGGAAGGTGCGCGTGAGCATGCCATTGCCCGCCGGTTTGTCAGCGCTGTAAATCGGCCCACCCAACAGTTTCGCATCCGCCTCCGGCACCACCTGCGCCACGCCGCCGACATCGACCACACTGAAACCCTGCATGCGCAGCGCCGCCAGCAGCATGTCGTAAGCCTGCCGCGCCGGCACCTGACCTTCCGACACCAGCGTCAACGTGCCCTTCACCCGAGGGTCGACGAGAAACTGCTGACCAGTCGAACGCGACAACGCCCGCACCACCGCTTGAATATCGGCGTCGACAAAATTCAGCGTCACCGGTTGATCGCCCAGTGGATTGCTCGGCAACGCAATGCCCGAAGCCGCCACGCCGCTGCGCGCAGTCTTACTGATGTTGTGCAATTGCTTCGGCGCAGGTCTTGCCTGCGCCTGAGCCCGCTCGCGGTCGAGCACCGCATCGCCGCTGCGCTGGGTGTTGGCCAGCGGACGTCCCAGTTCACTGTCGACCAGCAGCGGCGGCTGGTTCTGCGGCGTGGTGGTGTTGCTGCACGCGCTTAACGCCAACAACAGAAACGGCGCGGCCGTACGTACACAATTGGAACCTGACCACTTCATGAAGCTTCCTTAGCGCCCTGCGCCTGATCCATGCGAACGGTTCCCGACAGAGTGCCTGCCGTATCATCGACCTTGACCTCACTTCCACGCTGCAAGCGAGCCTCGACCACTTCCAGTGAATACTGCACAGGACTGCTCAACAACCAACTGATCGCCGCATCGGCCGGCGCCTCCTCGAACGTCAACAGCCACTCGCCCTCCACCGACTGCAATCGGTAGTGCCCAGCCAATCCGCTGGCGTCGAGCGCTTGCTGCAACGACTGCTCAAGGCCCTGCCCGGCGGGCGGGCTCGACACCTCGCGCAGCAGCAATTCCAGCGCTGCCGCCTGTGAGCGCAATTTCGGGGTTTCGGCCTGCCAGTAATCGAGCTTTTTCAGCGGCGGTTCGATTAACAGCAGCCAGATCAAGGCGCCGCCAACTATCAGCCCTGTGCCCGCCACCATGCGTTTTTCGCGCAACGTGAGTGAGCGCCAATGCCGCTGAATCTGCTCACGCAAGAGCACCCAACGGCCTCGATACAGCGTCAACCATTCACTCATCGTCGTTATCCATACTGGCGTCGCTGTCAGCCGAAGCGGGCTCGACTTGCGAACTCAATGTCCAGACGTTGCCTTCACGCACGGCCGTCAGCCTTGCCTGATCGAGCGCCCCTGTCATCGCGCCGTCGGCTGTCGAATGCGGCGCATCGGCGGCCAATTCCAACTGCAAACGGCCTTGATCGAATGTCAGCCGTTGAACGGTGCCAGCCATGAAAGACATCGTGCTTGCGGCGTGCTGTACCAAGTAGGCAAAACCATCATGGGTATCCGTCGCCGACCCACTCTGTCGCGCCGCCAACTGCTGACGGGCCTGTTGCAACGGGTTGAGAATCACCGGCAACTCAGGGAAAGCCTGCTTCACTCGCTGACTCATCTGTGCCTTGAGTTGCTGGCCTTGGCTGGCTTCACGAGCGGCGTAAAGGTTCAGACCGAAAACCCATACAGCCACCGCCAAGGCACAACAGATCGCAGCCCTGCCCCAACCCGGTGTAGGTCCGGCAGGCTTGCCGACGCCGCCATGCAACCCCCATCCTGGCGCAGCCCCAGACCAGCGCTGATCCGCAGGCCCTTGCTCAAGCACGGCCGCAGGTGTGTCGTCACCGATCCATTGCACAGCGCTGCCATTGGCTAAAAGCACCTCCAGACGCTCTTGAACCAATGGCTCAACCGAGGCCTGCTCGCTGCTGAGGCGCAGCAACAATTGCTCATCTTGCACGCTCGCGCTGATCTGTCCGGTCGGTGGTACCGGCAAGGCATAAGGCGCTGGGTAGAGGCCCCGCAGCTTCAGGTGATGCAGGCTCAATAACTCACCGAAACGCGCCAGAACAGCCTTGGGAAGCCAGGCCAGATAGACCTGACCATTGCCATCCCGAGCGCTGTGGGCGACGTGCATGTGCGCACTGCCACCGAGTATCAGCGCCTGCGCCGCACAGGCCACTGCTGCGGCGATCTTCACTGCCGACAGCGGCGGCAACGGCAGGCTGGTGAGCACGCTGTCGACGGGATGCAGAAAACACTCCAGCGCCGGCGACGAAGATTCCTGCCCCAACAGCAGCAACGTACTGACACCGGTCTGGCTGACGCGACCGCTGTGATCCAGACGTGCAAATTGCAACGCTGTGTGCGACGTCAATTGATCCAGCGGCGGCAAGGCAATTCGCAAGCGGCTCATACTCCGAGCCTCGACCAGACCACTTTGGGCATGTCGTTCTGGGGACGATGCAGCAACGCATCGACGCTCACGCGGCGCTGATCACGACGCGCGTGCCCGCGCAGCAGGAACCATTCACTGCTTATCCCGACGTTGAGCCCGTCGACCTTCAGATGCGGTAAGCGCAGACGATTGACCAAGTCACCCCGGTTGATAAACCACTGGCCGTGATCGCGCTCGACCACTATTGCCTGGGCTTGTGACAGCGACAGCCCAGGCACCACCGCCGCCAGAACCTCGGCGCTGGCCGTGTTGCCGTTGACCCAGGTCTTGGCCGGAACAATGCTCACGAATTGATCCAACCGGGCCAACGCCTGATCGCTCATACCTTGAAGATCACGCAAGTCCTCCAGACTGCGCAACATCGGCCTGGTCGCGGGCAACGGCCGACGACTGGCGTTTGGCGAAGTCGCTCGACCGCTGTCGAAACCCGTCACGGCAGTGCTTTGCCCGGAGGTGGGCGAACTCACAACTCTCGGGTAAGCGGCAATGACGCGTTCGCTGATGCGTTGACCGAGGCTGGCCTCGATGCCGATCATTTCGCAGAGCCTTTCGAAGCTGCGCAACTGACCGAGATCGACACGCTCGTTGCTCATTAAATTGCGCAGATTGAACTTGCCTTGCTGGTCTTCCAGACGCCCTTCAAAAGCACCGCCCAGCGAATTCGCCAGGCTGCTTTTGACAGGTTGCGCCCATGGCTGATCGAGCCTGATCAGAGCGCCTTGCTGGCGGGCGTCGTTCAACAATTGGCGGCTGATTTCCAGTCCGGCCAAAAGCACGGCACCACCCTGCACACGAGACTGCTCAGCTTCAAGAGAACGGGTAAAAACGCTCTGACGGGTGAGCATGCCGCCCGCGATCACAGCGACCACGGCGGCAATCAGCAAAGCGCTGATTATCGCCATGCCGGTCTGTTTCGCCGCTGTCGGCGACGTCGATTTCATGGCGACGCTTAGAGCTGCCAGGAACCGATATCGGCGTTCACGCCGTCGCCGTCTGGCTGTCCGTCTGCACCGAGCGAGAAGATGTCGACTTCGCCGTTCGCGCCGGGATTCAGATAGTTGTAAGGACGACCCCAAGGGTCATTGGGCAAGCGCTCCAGATAGGAACGCCAGTTGCTGTTTTTAGCGTCAGCCGGACGTTCCACTAACACCTTGAGCCCTTGATTCAGGCTTGGGTAAGTGCCGTGGTCGAGACGGTAAAGTTTGAGTGCCTGCATCAGGCCGGCGATGTCTTGTTTCGCCGCAGTCGCCCTGGCTTGATCGGGGCGATCAAGCACTTTGGGCACGACCATCGCCGCAAGAATGCCGAGGATGACCACCACCACCATGATCTCGATCAGGGTGAAACCCTGCTGACCGCGTCGGCCTGCGGATTGAAATTTGACGCGCGCGAAATCCATTTCGACCTTCCTTGGCTTGATTACAATTCGGCGCGCAGTGTAACAAAAGCCAGTCATCGTACAACACTGAATAACGCACTGTTTTTCTGCACATCGGTCGAGAGTCGAGTGCTATTCTGCGGGCCTGTTTCACCCCCAGAGTCTGCTATGGAAGCAATGCGCAAGGAGCGAGGTTTTACCCTGATCGAGGTGCTGGTGGCCTTGGCGATCATCGCTGTGGCCATGTCCGCGGCAGTACGCGTCGCCGGTCTGATGACTCAGAGTAACGGGTTGTTGCGTGATCGCTCGATCGCGTTACTGGCAGCGCAAAGTCGGCTCGCCGAGCTGCGCCTGGAAGGACGATTTTCCGCAGGATTGAAAGTATTTGAGTGTGATCAGGGGCGCTTGCAGCTACGTTGCGAACAAACCATCACTGCGACTAGCGATGGCCGTTTGTTGCGCGTGAGGTTGCTGGTGACTGATCGCGAAACTCAATCGCCGCCCTTGGCGCGCCTGGAAACACTGCTCGGCCAGCCGCTGGAAAAGCGCCAATGAGGGCTCAGGGGCGGGTCAATCGAGGCAGTGCCGGGGCGTCTGGCAGCGTGCTGATCTTCAATCGACTCTGTTGCGCACCTCGCTCGATCACCACTGCATCCGCCTCTATAGCGACCAAGCGCACACCCCGGCTTAGACGCTCGCCCGCCAGAAAACTGCGCGGCGGGCCGTCGTTGAGGCTGAGGATCGCTACCGCGCCGCGCGCTCCAGCCAACACCCCGGACACCTTGATATCCATTGGTGCAGGCTGGCTGGAAAACCACTGCAAAGCTGTGGTGTCGACGCGCGCAGCCACTTTCTGTGGCGCCACGATCGGGGCGTGGGACTCTGCCGTCGTCAGCAGAAGCGATGACCACACCAACCCTCCTGCCAAAGCAGCGACCAACGCCGCCGACTGCAAAAGTTGCGGAGCCGATAAACGAAAAGTGAATGCCAAGACCAAACCTCCCTGTTGTCCTGCGCCGCAGTCTACAGGACAACCAACGGTTTTTTACCCAGGCTGAGCATCCAGGTCTGACAGGACAGATTCACCACGAAGGAACGTTGCAGCATGATCAAGGACAGACAAAAGGGTTTCACCCTCATCGAGTTGATGGTGGTGCTGATCATCATCGGCATCGCCAGTGCAGCCGTCAGCCTGAGCATCAAACCCGACCCGGCGCAGAGTCTGCGCAAGGACGCCAATCGCTTGATCCAGTTGCTGCAAATCGCCCAGGCCGAAGCTCTGGCCGATGGTCGCCCGATCACTTGGCTGGCGGACAAGAACGGCTTTCGCTTTAGCCGTCGCAATGAACAGGGCATCGGTTTCGATCACTTTATTGCCGATCCGCAACTGCATCCTCGCACATGGGAAACCCCATCACTGAACGTACGAGTCACGCCCAAACGGCCGGTTGTGTTGTATGCCGAGTGGTTTGATTCACCCTTGCAACTGCTGCTCTCGGACGGCCAGAACAAGCTCATCGTGCAACGCACGGCGACCGGAAAATTACACTTGGCAAACCAGCCATGAGTAACCGTCAAGCAGGTTTCACGCTGATCGAAGTCATGGTCGCGATCATGCTGATGGCGATCGTCAGTCTGATCGCCTGGCGCGGACTGGACAGCGTGACCCGCGCCGATACTCACTTGCAGGCCAGCACGGCACAAACCGAAGAGCTGTTGCGCACGTTGCATCAACTGGAACGTGATATCGCCCTGCGCGTCAGCATCGAACTGCGCGAACCTGACCTGACGAACAACGACGATGGGCCACCTGCCGGGCCGGGCGCTATCACTGTGCGCAGCGCTGACAATCAGACTTTCCGCCTCGACGTGATCCGCAGTGCAGCAGCGCAGCAGGCCGGTCTGCAGCGCGTTCGCTGGTGGCTGAAAGGTCAAACCCTGTATCGCGCCGCTGCTCCGGCCAGGGATCGCTATCCCCTGCCCGCCCCCAAGGAAGGCGTGGCCGTGCTCGACAGCATCAGTGATCTGCAAGTGCGCGTCTGGGAACCGGATATGGGTTGGCGCCAAGTCAGTGGTAACCGCATCGAAGACCCGCAAGGTCTGGAGATTCGCCTGACCCGAGTGACTCCTCAGGGGAGGAGCACTATCGTCAGGTATTAGGACCGCTGGACTAAGGGGAAGAATGAAGCGCCTTCCCCCTGCAAACATCGAAGCAGCTACAAACTTTGGCCTGCGTCAGGCTGTGCTTCCAGTTGTCTGAGCAGCCCCTGAAAAAGACTCGGGCACCACTACCTGCTGGCTGGCCTTTGCCTTGGTCAGGAAATCCAGAGCAACGTCAAAATGCGGCTGCCCGCCCCACAGTGCCTGATCGCCTACGATGTACAGGTGCTTCTTCGCTCGGGTCACTGCGACGTTCAACAAATTCGGACTCGCTGAGGCCCAGTCGATAGCACCCATGCGACTCGAGTCGCATCCCAGCACGAAGAACACGATATCGGCCTCCTTGCCTTGGAACGTATGTACCGTGCCAATGCAAGTGCGTACCCATGTCGCGAGATTGGCCGGTACCTTGATGTCAGCAGGCAACTTCGCGGCCCAGGCGTGCGGATCTCCCAACAGACGCACCAGCCCCGCCTTCACTTCCCTAAACGGCGTAATAATGAACACGAGAGGTAGCGACGCGGCACCTTCCTCGACGACTGATTGATAGAGCCGGACCAACTCGCCAAGCAATCGCTGCCCTTGAGCCTCGATGTACTTGGTTCCGTCCTCCGACTCCCCGACCACACTCCACCAGGCACTGACACCGAGCACCGGGTGAGCCGCAATGGTCGACTCTTTGGCATGCTGCATTCGCATTGCATAGGCTATACGGTTGGAAATGTCGAACATCGGGTTATCACAGCGACGGTGCATGACCAATGGAATACCGATGTATTTTTCCTCGTCCAGCGGGTGTTTGACGCCCTCACGGTAACCTCGGTCGGCGAAGGTTTGTACCGAGTGACTGTCGATGGCGTAGCGCGAACGGCCGTCGCCCAGCCAGTGCTGGCCCAGCGTGTCGAGCAGTCGCGTCGATTGCGTCACCACCGGCTCGATCTGCAACGGATCACCCACCACCACGACCCGTTGGGCTCGCATGATTGCCCCCACCGCAGCCTGTGGTGCGGCTTGCCCTGCTTCGTCGATGATCAACCAGCCAAGGTCCTCTGCCTCAAGCCCGGCAAACTGCGCACGAATCGAGGCGAAGGTACTCGACACCACAGGCGTGAGCATGAACATCCACTGCCACACAGCTCGTCGAGCGCTCTGCAGTGGCGGACGGTCGAGCATGGCGGTCAAGGCAAATATCAGATCATTGTTGGCCACTTCGAGGAAAAACGCCTCGTGCAGCGTCATCGCAGCAACGAACAAATCGCTGCGTACCGTGTTGAACGTGCTGCCCTGCCAGAAGGCACGCGACTGGTTGGCCTTGCTGTCCAGCGGCTTACCATCCCAAAGCTGCACGTCACAGGTTTTGATCAGCGCTGGCAGATCACGCAACTCACTCTCGAATTCTCGTGCCTTGTCGGCATCGGCACAGGTATCGATCCATTGTTTGTAGAGCGGTTTGCGAAACCATTGCGCCAACCAGCGAAAAAACACCGGCCCGAGCTTGCGCTCAAGCGCCTGCTGCCGGTCTTTCAGACGCCCGATCAAACGCGTGCAGCCTTCGAGCAGCTCGGTAAGATTCTCTGGGCTCAGAGCGGGCGCGACCGGCCACATGGCCTTGATAGCAGGAAACATCTGGTGCAACCGCTCATAGAGCGTGGAGAGCGTCTGCAAATGCTTAAGTTGCTCGTCATAAGCTTCTCGCGCCTTGATGTAACGCTGCCTGGCGCCTTTGAAATCGGGGCGCTGAGTGCTTGAGCTGGACTTGTAGTGCCGATAAGTCATGGCACCGACCTTTTCCCAAGCGGGCAGATCAACCTTGTCAGTATTCAGAAACCTGTCACCCGGTTTATCCGTAGGTGTTACCGCGCGATTGACAAAGATATCGCGGAAGCGCCTACGGTTGCTTTTCTTGCCCAGCGCGGCCGACACCAACCCCCAAACGGGTTCGGGAGCTTTCCAGGCTTTAGTGTCGTGAGCCCCTGCGTAACGGGTCGCTACCTCTTTGAAGTAACCCCAACTGGAAAAGCGTGCATCAATCCCCTTGAGCTGTGGCAACTCGAGCGACAGGTTTTCCACTGCACCATTGTTGGTAGAGGCAACCACCATTTCAAAGCCGGTCAGTGCCTCGGACAACAGCGGAATCTTGTAACTTTTTTTGTTGAAAACCGCCGTGATGCTCTGACCACTCAGGCCATCTTCGGCCCGCGCCAAGCGTGACAACACGTCGGCCCGCTCGACCACCAAATGCGCGATCAGATCACGCAGCAATGTGGTTTTGCCGGTGCCCGGCGGCCCGTTGACAGCGAGCACCTCGCCGACAGGCATGTCGCGCATGCTGTTCAGCGCGAACTGCTGCATCAGTGACTGAATGTGTTGGCTTTCGGAAGGCCAGCGCCCATTGATGCCGTTTTCCGGCTGCAACGCCACGCGGATCGCCTCTTGTCCTATTTCAGAGTCGAGGTCGGTTTTCTGCCGATCCGCCAGCGCCAGGTAAGCCTTCAAGGCGAGTGGCGGACGGTCGCTGTTCAACAGGCGTTTGGCTTGAGCGAGGTCATGCACATAAAAGCTGTTGAGAATCGGCAAGTCATCGACCGGCACCTGTTCAGCCGTGCTTTCGGACTCTGCCTCGGTAGGTTCTATTGCCGCTGGCACTTTTCGGCCCTTGGGCAGCGGCCAGATATCCATGTAAGCCAGATCCGAATGCGGCGAGTCGAAGTTGGCCCATTGCTGCAAACGTGTGACGATCAGATCGATCAATTCAGGCCCCGACATGTTGCCCTGGCACTGCGACCAATCATCTGCCAAACCGCGCTTCAGCGCGTGCACGCTGCCTTCGAAATCTACCGCGCACAATGCGCCGAGGTCATGTTCGATCAACCTGCCCAGCGCCCAGGGCAGCGCGGAAACGCTCATACCCTGGAAGTCCGGCTTACCACTGGGGTCCAGCGTAAGTCTGGCGTAACAGGTCAGGCCGGTGGACGCCATCTCAGTGTCACGCACGCGGTTGATTTCGCTGGCTTCTGGGCCTTGAACATATTGTTCTATCAAGAGCGTGACATGGGACACATCGAACGGCAGCAGATAGAGCACACGACGACGCTCAAGCTGCTTTTCCCACATCCCCTCGGCCAGAGTGGCCGCACTGACCAGTTCCACGCTGCGCGAAGCACGTGCCTCATCGAGGCTGTTATCTAGATCGTAAGAGTTGAAAAACTCAACGCTGTGCCAGAAATCGAGCACGCTGTCGTTGTTGGCCATCGTCATGATGAGAAAAAATCCTTTGCAATTCCAACCTGAAAATACAGCGACCAAAGGGCACCGCGCGATGGCAGCGCCGGATCAGCCTGTAAAGATGGCGAACAAGGTATCAGTAAGCGGCTGCCACGCAAGCGTGAGTATGACCAAATACGATCAGATGGACCACGCGAAGATCGTCTGGCCGGAGGCAGTTCCAGACATGAATATCAGCGAAAACACCGGATAGTTTTGCGCGGGTTTTGCGCAGGCACAAAAAAGCCGATCTAGATGATCGGCTTAAGTGTCTGATTTTATTCAGGAAATATGGTCGGGACGGAGTGATTCGAACACTCGACCCCTAGCACCCCATGCTAGTGCGCTACCGGACTGCGCTACGCCCCGACTAGGCGTGATACTCGTCCCTCATCTCGAAGAACGCTCAAGAATATATCGCAAGCTTTTGAAAACTGGAAGTATTCAAACGCAGGAAATTATTTCTTGAGCACAACCAGCACATCTTCCAATTCAGCGATCATCTGCCGAATCATCTGCTTGTACTGAGTGGTGTCGTCTTTGGCTTCATCGCCGGACAAACGCAGGCGCGCGCCACCGATGGTGAACCCTTGATCGTAAAGAAGCGCGCGGATTTGCCGGATCATCAACACGTCTTGTCGCTGATAATACCGGCGGTTTCCGCGGCGTTTGACGGGGTTGAGTTGAGGAAACTCCTGTTCCCAGTAGCGCAGCACGTGTGGTTTTACCGCACACAGCTCGCTGACTTCACCGATGGTGAAGTAGCGTTTGCCTGGGATGACGGGTAGCTCGTCGTTATGACTTGGTTCCAGCATAAGCCTCAACTCGGGCCTTCAACTTCTGCCCTGGACGAAAGGTGACCACACGGCGAGCCGTGATCGGGATTTCTTCACCCGTTTTCGGATTGCGGCCAGGCCGCTGGCGTTTGTCCCGAAGGTCGAAATTGCCGAAACCGGACAATTTGACTTGTTCGTTGTCTTCAAGAGCGTGCCTGATTTCTTCAAAAAACAGTTCGACCAATTCCTTGGCCTCCCGTTTATTCAGGCCCAGCTCCTCATACAGACGTTCCGCCATCTCAGCTTTCGTCAGAGCCCCCATACGTCACTTCCTTAACGTGGCGTTCAACCTTTGTTCGAGCGAGGTGAGGATATTTTGCGTCGTAGTATTCACCTCATCGTCATTAAGAGTGCGCGATGGATGCTGCCAGGTCAAGCCGACTGCAAGGCTTTTTCTATCAGGATCAATACCTTTACCCTGATACACGTCAAATAGCCTGAGGTCTGTCAGCCATTCGCCTGCATTTTCACGGATTACGTCCAGTACGGCACTGGCTGCGACGTCTTTTTCGGCGATCAGCGCAAGGTCACGACGCACTTCAGGAAAGCGCGACAACTCCTGGAATTTAGGCATTTTACCCAACGCCACTTCGGCCAGAACCAGCTCGAAAACGAAGACCGGGCGATCGAGACCGAGGGTTTTCGACAATTCAGGGTGGATAGCACCAACGAAACCAACCAAACGACCTTCACGCTCGATGCGGGCGGTTTGACCCGGATGCAGCGCTGGATGCTTGCCCGGCACGAAAGTGAACGAATCCAGTGCACCGGCGAAGCCCAGCACCGCTTCCACGTCAGCCTTGACGTCGAAGAAGTCGACGACATCGCGACCTTGCGCCCAGCCTTCCGGCAGACGGCTACCGCAAACAACACCCGCCAGCATCGGCTCTTGCTTCAAGCCTTCCAACTGACCGACGAAGCGCAGACCGCTTTCGAACAGACGGACACGATCCTGCTGACGGTTCAGGTTGTGCTGAAGCGCCTTGACCAGGCCTGGCCACAGGGACGAACGCATGGCGGCCATATCGTTCGAAATCGGGTTAGCCAGCAGCAGCGGCTCTACACCCGGATTAAACAGCTCGAACTGTTTCGGATCGATGAAGCTGTAAGTGATCGCTTCCTGATAACCACGGGCCACCAGCAGACGACGCAGCTCTGGCAGATCGCTACGGGCTTCAGCCTTGGCTTGTGGCGCCAGACGGGCTTGTGGGTAGCGAACCGGCAGACGGTTGTAACCGTACAGACGGGCCAGCTCTTCGATCAGGTCAACTTCCAGGCTAATGTCGAAGCGATGGCTTGGCACTTCTACTTGCCACTGCCCTGCCCCATCGGCAGAAACGGTCAGCCCCAAAGCGTTCAGCAGACGCTCGACTTCGGCCGAATCCATTTCCATGCCCAGCATCTGGGTGATGCGCTGCGCACGCAATGTAACCGGCGCGATTTTCGGCAGGTGCTGCTCGCTGACGGTTTCGATGATCGGGCCGGCTTCGCCGCCAGTGATTTCCAGCAGCAGGCCGGTGGCGCGCTCCATGGCTTCACGGGCCAGTTGCCAGTCCACGCCACGCTCGTAGCGGTGCGAGGCATCGGTGTGCAGGCCGTAGGAACGGGCCTTGCCAGCGACAGCAATCTGATCGAAGAACGCGCTTTCCAGGAAAATATCGCGAGTGGTCGCGGTGTTGACGCCGCTGTGCTCGCCACCCATGACGCCGGCGATTGCCAGGGCGCGGGTGTGGTCGGCAATTACCAGCGTATCGCTACGCAGGCTGACTTCCTGACCGTCGAGCAGCACCAGCTTCTCGCCTTCTTCAGCCATGCGCACGCGGATGCCGCCATTGATTTCGGCGAGATCAAACGCGTGCAACGGTTGACCCAGCTCCAGCATCACGTAGTTGGTGATGTCGACCGCAGCGTCGATGCTGCGCACGTCGCCACGACGCAGACGCTCAACCATCCACAACGGCGTAGGCTTGGACAGGTCGACGTTACGGATCACACGACCCAGGTAACGTGGGCACGCCGCTGGCGCCAGCACTTCAACCGAACGTACTTCATCGTGCACGGCTGGCACAACGACTACGACCGGACGGGTGACTTTAGCGGCGTATAGCGCGCCAACTTCACGGGCTATGCCGGCCAGGGACAGGCAGTCGCCGCGGTTCGGGGTCAGGTCGACCTCGATGCTGGCGTCGTCCAGGCTCAGGTATTCACGAATGTCCTGACCGACCGGCGCATCAGCCGGCAATTCCATCAGGCCATCGTTGCCTTCGCCGACTTGCAGCTCGGCTTGGGAGCACAGCATGCCGTTGGACTCAACGCCACGCAGCTTGGCTTTCTTGATTTTGAAGTCGCCTGGCAGTTCGGCACCGATCATGGCGAACGGGATCTTCAGGCCCGGGCGCACGTTTGGCGCACCGCAAACGACCTGGAAGGTCTCCGAGCCATTGCTGACCTGACAAACACGCAGCTTGTCGGCGTCCGGGTGCTGCTCGGTGCTCAGCACCTCGCCCACTACGACACCGGTGAATACGCCGGCGGCCGGCGTAACGCTATCGACCTCAAGACCGGCCATCGACAGACGAGCAACCAGCTCGTCACGACTTACCTGCGGGCTTACCCAGCCACGCAGCCATTGTTCACTGAATTTCATCCTGCTCTCCTAAGAATTCGTTACGACTAGCGAAATTGCGCGAGGAACCGCAAGTCGTTGTCGAAGAACAGACGCAAGTCGTTCACGCCGTAACGCAGCATGGCCAGACGCTCAACGCCCATGCCGAAGGCAAAGCCCGAGAACTCTTCCGGGTCGATCCCGGACATACGCAACACGTTCGGGTGAACCATGCCGCAGCCCATCACTTCCAGCCAGCCAGTCTGCTTGCAGACACGGCAGCCTTTACCGCTGCACATCACGCATTCCATGTCGACTTCGGCGGATGGCTCGGTGAACGGGAAGTACGAAGGACGGAAACGCACGGCCAGTTCTTTTTCGAAGAACACGCGCAGGAACTCTTCGATGGTGCCTTTGAGGTCGGCGAAATTGATGTCGCGATCAACCAGCAGGCCTTCGACCTGGTGGAACATCGGCGAGTGGGTGATATCGGAGTCGCTGCGGTACACACGGCCTGGGCAGACAATGCGGATCGGCGGTTTTTTCGATTCCATGGTGCGGACCTGTACCGGCGAGGTATGGGTGCGCAACAACATGTTGGCATTAAAATAGAAGGTGTCATGCATCGAACGGGCCGGGTGATGGCCTGGGATGTTGAGCGCTTCGAAGTTGTGGTAATCGTCTTCGACCTCAGGGCCTTCGGCGATGCCGTAGCCAATGTGGGTAAAGAACTGTTCGATACGTTCCAGAGTGCGCGTAACCGGATGCAGACCACCCGAGGTCTGGCCACGGCCAGGCAGGGTCACGTCAATGGACTCGGCAGACAGTTTGGCGGCCAGGTCGGCCTCTTCAAACAGTGCCTTGCGTGCATTGAGAACCTCTGTGACACGCTCCTTGGCAACGTTGATCAGGGCGCCGACTTGCGGACGCTCTTCTGCCGGCAAATTCCCCAGGGTCTTCATCACCTGAGTCAATTCGCCCTTTTTGCCAAGGTAGTGAACCCGGATTTGCTCCAGGGCATTGATATCTTCAGCGCTTTGCACAGCCTCTAGAGCTTGAGAGACCAGCGCGTCCAGGTTTTCCATGTACAGACTCCAGATACAAAATAGGGGAAGAGCTTGAAGGCTCTTCCCCTATTTATGACGTTTAACACCTGGCCCCACAGAGGTGAGGCCGGGTGACTGTCGGGGGTACTTAAGCCAAGGTGGCTTTAGCTTTCTCGACAATCGCAGCAAACGCCGCTTTTTCGTTCACTGCCAGATCAGCCAGAACCTTACGGTCGATCTCGATGGACGCTTTTTTCAGGCCGGCGATGAAACGGCTGTAGGACAGACCGTTGATACGTGCACCAGCGTTGATACGAGCGATCCACAGAGCGCGGAACTGACGTTTTTTCTGACGACGGTCACGGTAGGCGTATTGGCCTGCCTTGATTACCGCTTGCTTGGCAACACGGAATACGCGCGAGCGAGCGCCGTAGTAGCCTTTAGCAAGTTTCAGAATTTTTTTGTGACGTTTACGGGCAATGACGCCACGCTTTACACGAGCCATGAGTTACTTCCTCTATTCTTGACTAAATTAACGAAGGCGCAGCATGCGCTCGACTTTTGCCACGTCACACGGTGCCAGCAAGCTGCTACCGCGCAGTTGACGCTTACGCTTGGTCGACATTTTAGTCAGGATGTGGCTCTTGAAAGCGTGCTTGTGCTTGATACCGTTAGCAGTTTTCAGAAACCGCTTAGCAGCACCACTTTTAGTTTTCATTTTTGGCATGTTCGGATACTCCGCATTCAGTTGATAAACATAATCAGAAGGCCTGCCGTGCCCTATTGATTACTTCTTCTTTTTCGGGGCGATGACCATGATCAGCTGGCGTCCTTCCATCTTAGGATGCTGTTCGACCGAACCGTACTCGAGCAAGTCACCTTCAACTCGCTTGAGGAGTTCCATCCCCAGCTCCTGGTGGGCCATCTCACGGCCGCGGAATCGCAAGGATACCTTGGCCCTGTCCCCATCACTCAGGAAACGTACCAGGTTGCGCAGTTTTACCTGGTAATCCCCTTCCTCCGTCCCTGGACGAAACTTGATTTCTTTAACCTGAATCTGCTTCTGGTTTTTCTTGGCCGCGGCAACCTGCTTCTTCTTTTCGAAGATCGATTTGCCGTAGTCCATCAGTTTGCAAACAGGGGGTACTGCATCGGCGGAAATCTCCACCAGATCCAGCTTGGCCTCTTCAGCCTTAAGAAGCGCGTCTTCAATTGACACAATCCCAAGCTGTTCACCTTCAGCCCCAATTAACCGAACCTCGCGTGCCGAGATATTCTCGTTGATCGGGGCTTTCGGTGCAGCTCGTTTATCTTGTCTCATTTCACGCTTAATAGTAATTACTCCGAATCTGGGCGACCACGCCGGGAAACCGCTTGCGCGAGAAACTCAGCGAACTGGGCGACGGGCATCGAGCCCAGGTCAGCACCTTCACGAGTACGCACAGCGACAGTCTGCATCTCGACTTCCCGATCTCCGATAACCAAGAGATAAGGAACCTTGAGCAAAGTATGCTCGCGGATTTTAAAGCCGATCTTTTCATTTCTCAAGTCAGACTTGGCACGAAATCCGCTTTCGTTGAGAGTTTTTTCAACCTCAGCGGCGAAATCAGCCTGTTTATCAGTGATATTCATGATCACTGCCTGGGTCGGAGCCAGCCACGCAGGGAATGCACCCTCGTAGTGCTCGATCAGGATTCCGACGAAACGTTCGAAGGATCCAAGGATCGCCCGGTGCAACATAACCGGGTGCTTGCGACTGTTGTCTTCGGAGACGTATTCGGCTCCCAGACGGACAGGCAGGTTAAAATCGAGCTGAAGGGTACCACACTGCCAGACGCGGCCGAGGCAATCTTTCAGGGAGAATTCGATCTTCGGACCGTAGAACGCACCTTCGCCCGGCTGCAAATCGTACGGCAGGCCAGCGTTATCAAGGGCTGCGGCCAATGCGGCTTCAGCGCGATCCCACAATTCGTCGGAACCAACGCGTTTTTCCGGACGAGTGGACAGCTTCATTTCGACGTCTTTAAAGCCGAAGTCGGCATAAACGTCCATGGTCAGTTTGATAAACGCAGCGGATTCAGCCAGCATCTGCTCTTCGGTGCAGAAGATGTGGGCATCGTCCTGAGTGAATGCACGTACTCGCATGATGCCGTGCAACGCGCCCGATGGCTCGTTACGGTGGCAAGCACCGAACTCGGCCAGGCGCATTGGCAGTTCGCGGTAGCTCTTCAGGCCTTGGTTGAACACCTGCACGTGGCAAGGGCAGTTCATTGGCTTGATCGCGTAGTCGCGGTTTTCCGACTGAGTGGTGAACATGTTGTCGGCGTAGTTGGCCCAGTGCCCGGATTTCTCCCACAGGCTGCGGTCAACGACCTGCGGAGTCTTGATCTCCAGATAGCCATTGTCGCGCTGAACCTTGCGCATGTACTGCTCAAGCACTTGATACAGGGTCCAGCCGTTCGGGTGCCAGAACACCATGCCCGGCGACTCTTCCTGGGTGTGGAACAGGCCCAGGCGCTTGCCGATTTTGCGGTGATCGCGCTTTTCAGCTTCTTCGATGCGCTGGATGTAAGCCGCCAGCTGCTTCTTGTCAGCCCAAGCCGTGCCGTAAACGCGCTGCAATTGCTCGTTCTTGGCATCGCCACGCCAGTAGGCGCCGGACAACTTGGTCAGCTTGAAGGATTTCAGGAAACGCGTGTTCGGCACGTGCGGACCGCGGCACATGTCGACGTATTCTTCGTGATAGTACAGGCCCATGGCCTGCTCGTTCGGCATGTCCTCGACCAGGCGCAGCTTGTAGTCTTCGCCACGGGCCTTGAACACTTCGATCACTTCGGCGCGCGGAGTGACTTTCTTGATCACATCGTAATCTTTTTCGATCAGCTGCTGCATGCGCTGTTCGATCGCGGCCATGTCGTCCGGCGTAAAAGGACGCTCGAAGGCGATGTCGTAATAGAAGCCTTCGTCGATGACCGGCCCGATAACCATTTTAGCGGTCGGGTACAGCTGCTTGACCGCGTGGCCAACCAGGTGGGCGCAAGAGTGGCGAATGATCTCCAGCCCCTCTTCATCCTTTGGCGTGATGATTTGCAGCGTGGAATCGCTGTCGATGATGTCGCTGGCGTCGACCAGCTTGCCATTGACCTTGCCGGCCACGGTGGCTTTGGCCAGGCCAGCACCAATGGATGCGGCGACCTCGGCTACGGAAACCGGATGATCGAATGAACGTTGACTGCCGTCGGGAAGAGTAATAGTTGGCATGGCGCCTCCTCTCCTAGTGGTGACCCCTACCAAAGGTCACGTGGGTTGGGATGAGCCAGTACAAGATCCGATCCAGGCCATTCAATGACGAACGCCTGCCTTACAGCGGCAGGAGCCTTGCGGCCAACCGGAAAACCGAACCAGAGTGACTGGGATTCAAATCAGGGTTATTCGTACAGTTGCCGCTGCCGGGACTGAATGTCAGCCGAAGCCTGCAAAAGCACGAGCGCAGAATCCTAGCACAGATGAACGGTCGTCGATGCACCCACGCCTTATGCCAGCGTAAAACGACGCTTTTTATGCCAGAGTGCTGAACTTGAACGCGGTTTTATCCATCAGATAACAAGACATTTGACCCACAAGGAGCATCCAAGCATGCGTCTGAATCGTTTATTCGCAGTAGTCGCCCCTCTCGTCCTTCTGCTGCCTCTGGCGGCCCATGCCGATTGGCCGAAGGGCGAGCGGGATAAATACATGGCCCAGTGCGTTCCTGCTGCCGAAAAGAAGATCAGTAACGCTCAGGCAAAAGCCGTGTGTGGTTGCGGCGCCGATCAGCTCAAATCATATCCTGCCAGTGACCTTACGGCATTGATGAACGGCACGGCCAGTGACGCACTGGGGAAACAGGCAATGGAAAAAATTGCCACATGCAGGCTCGAGAATGGTGAGAAAAAATAAGCCAGGCGAAGTCGTTTTTACGCCACCGATGACTGTAAAAAGAGCCCGAGCGTCGCTTTTTCGGACATTTTATACAGGTTTTACAGCTTTTTTTATCGTCTTTACTTTTGGCTGAAAGCCTTTTAAAACGGGGCTTACAGCCAGATCAAGCAGCAAAGAAAGCACGGTTTAAGGGCAAACAGCACCTGCGGGGGGCTCCCAAACCGTACATTTCGACTATGATAGTCCCGTGTGCCCAGTTGGCCTGAGCAGCACAGTACTACTGAAAATATATGTTTCTTGGAGATACACCATGTCTAATCGCCAAACCGGCACCGTTAAATGGTTCAACGATGAAAAAGGCTTCGGCTTCATCACTCCTCAAGGTGGCGGTGACGACCTGTTCGTACACTTCAAAGCTATCGAAAGCGACGGTTTCAAAAGCCTGAAAGAAGGCCAGACCGTTTCCTTCGTGGCTGAGAAAGGCCAAAAGGGTATGCAAGCTGCACAAGTTCGCCCAGAGTAAGTTTCTGGCGCACTAAAAAAACCCCGTCCATGTGACGGGGTTTTTTATGGGCGAAACAAAAGCCTGACGGTATCAGCCGCAGTTGATGCGCGTGATCACCAAGTTGTCGTCAGTGTTCAGGTTCAAGCGATCGGAGCGATACTCCAGGGTCACCATATCGCTGGGCTTGAGAATCCGCGCACTCTGCGCGCCCGCGCGAGTACGTGCCTGCTCCAGCAGTTCTGGCGAGGCCTTTTTGCCGATGGTGAATTCTGCAGCCTTTGAATCACAACGGCTGTGACCGGTGTCGGTCACCACAGGGTCTTTTGCTGTCGACTCGGTGGAGGGAGTGCTGCAACCGGCCAGCATGGCAACGGCCAACAAAGTACCCAATGACGCGAGCTTCCAAGGCATGAAGCCTCCTTCTTTAAATAGTTAATCTGAGATCGTGCGACCGCCAATCTGGCGTTTGGTTTCACGGACAGTACTGTCACCCTGCCCCCAATCTGGACGGTCAGCGAGTTTGCCTGAGCGTCGCAGCATCGTTCATCACTCAATCGTGACTGAATATGAACAGCACTCAATAGACGTCGATGTAGTCGTAAAGCGGATTCGGCCAGTTCTCTTTCAGCGCGTTGAAGATCTGCATGACCCAGACCTCGTCACTGGCGGCGACTAATCCCACATAACCCGAGCCCTTGGCCCACGTCTCCAGGCGAAACAGCAGACCATTGATATCAGTGCCGCCGACAACGCCCGACGAAATGTAAGCGATGCCGCCCTTGGTTACCCGCAACTGCGTGTGCTCATCGTCGCTGGCAGAGGCCAGGAGCTGGCGCACGGCCTCAAGGGTCAAGCCGTCGGGAGTATTCAAATCGATCTGCACAGCGCGGTCCTTGAAAATCCATCAAAGGCCAAGTGTCGCATAGCCCTTCCCTCATGCCTAAGTCGGAGTGCCAAACGCTGCGCAAAATGGTTAACTCGACACTCAGACTTTCCCGACTTCACGAGCGCCATCATGACCACCGTAAGTATCGACGCCGACATCAAAGCCAAGTGGGCACAGGGCCACAGTTCCTACAGCCCGGGCAGCCCGGAAGAGTTGGCAATCATTGGCATCGACCTACTGGTCAAGGAACTGGGAACACAAGGTGCGCAAAAGTTTATCGAACAGGTGCTGGAGCGGTATCAGAACGAGCACAAGGCTACATCAGACACCGATAGAGAGTAACGACCCGCAGGCTGGCACCTGCGGGTCTGCGGCTTACTTCAAACGAGCCAGACGCTGGGTCAGCAGATCGAAAAAGCCTTGAGCGTCGCCGTTTTCAACCCAGAAAGCATTCTTTGGTGCTTTCAGGCCGTCATACCAATCGACGACGGTCTGGCCGAATGTCGGACCTTCACGACTGTCGATCACCACATTGACCGAACGACCGGTGAACAGCTCCGGCTTCAGCAGGTAAGCGATGACGGTGGCGTCATGCACCGGGCCGCCCGGAATACCGTAGTGCTCCATGTCGCCTTTGACGTATTCGTTGAGAATATCGCCCACGATCTTGCCGGCATTGTTGTTGAGCGCGGCGATCTGCTTCAGGCGCGCGTCGCTAGTGAGGATCTTGTGGGTCACGTCCAGCGGCAGGTAGGACAGTTTCACCCCACTTTTGAGCACCACTTCCGCAGCCTGCGGGTCAGCGAACAGGTTGAATTCAGCCACCGGGGTGATGTTGCCGCCATTGAAGTGCGCACCGCCCATGATTACCACTTCCTTGATGCCCTGAACGATTTCAGGTTCCTGGATCAGCGCCAGGGCCAGGTTGGTCTGTGGACCGAGCATGGCGATGGTGATGCTGTGGGGTTTGGCAGTTTTAAGGGTATCGATCAGGTAATTGACCGCATTTCCCTTGGCCAGGCCTTGCTTCGGTTCGTGCACGGTGACACCCGACAGGCCTTCCTTGCCATGGATGTTCTCGGCGTAGATCGGCGTGCGCATCAGCGGCTTCGGCGCGCCAGCGTAGACCGGCACTTCTTCGCGCCCTGCCCACTCGCGGGCCAGGCGTGCATTACGCGAAGTCTTGTCCAGGCGTACGTTGCCAGCGACGGTGGTTAGTGCGCGAATGTTCAGTTCTTCCGGCGAGGCCAGGGCAAACAGCAAGGCGACCACGTCGTCGGCACCCGGGTCGGTGTCGATGATCAAGTCGATCTTTTCCGCCGCCTGGGCGCTTGTTGCGGTAATCAGGGACAAAAGCAGCAGACTCCGGAGCAGATGATGCAGTTTCTGAGCATAGCGGTGCATAGCGCACTCCTTGTGCGTGGGAAAGCAGAAAGGGTTACAGCAAGTTAGAACGTCACCCCGGACACCAGCACGATGTTGCAGTACGGCTGACATTCGCCCGTACGAACAATCGCCCGCGCCTGTCGGCTGAGGACCTTGAATTGATCATGGCTGAGCAAGTCGCGCCGGCCCAAGGCACCTTCGGCATTCAGCTCTTCCAGTGTCGCCAGGGCCGTCGGTTGCTTGTCGAGGATCTCCTGGGCGAGTACATGGCTTTCGACCTGCATTTCGCTGAGCACCACTTTTAAGGTGCTGATGAAATCCGGAATACCGTGGGTCAGTGCCAGATCGATCAGTTCGACGCCCGGCGGCACTGGCAGGCCAGCATCACCGATCACCACGATGTCGCCATGACCCAGGGACGCGATCAGCCGCGACAGCGCGACGTTGAGCAAAGGTGTCTTTTTCATGGGATTTTAAAGGCCTGTACGTCGGACAAAGTAGGAATCGAAGGTTGCGCACCCGCTCGGGTGACCGACAGTGCTGCTGCGACTTGACCAAAACGGATCGCCTCGGCCTCGCTTTTGCCGGAAGCCAGGGCAGCGGCAAAACCGCCGACAAAGGTGTCGCCGGCCGCCGTTGTATCAACTGCCTTCACTGTCGGCGCAGGGAAATGCTCAAAACCTGTGCCGTTGGCAAACAGGGAGCCTTGGGCACCGAGGGTGATGATCACCTTGCCGGCGCCCATCGCGATCAATCGGGTCGCGGCGGTTTGCGCGGTGTCGAGGGAATCCACCGGCAAACCACTCAGGGCCGACGCCTCGCTTTCATTCGGGATCAGGTAGTCGATGGACGCATACCAATCCGCCGGTAACGGACGACTGGCCGGCGCCGGGTTGAGAATCACGATTTTGCCCAGCTCACGGCCGCGCTTGAGCGCATGACCGACGGTGGCGTCCGGCACTTCCAGCTGACAGATGATCACGTCCGCCGCTTGCAGCACCGCGTCGAAACGGTCGATCACTGGCGGCGTCAGCGCGCCGTTGGCACCGGCGACAATCACGATCGCGTTCTGGCTGTTGTCATCAACCACAATCAACGCCACGCCACTGGCGCCATCGACGATGCTGACCGCCTGACAATCGATCCGTTCCGCCAACAATGCCCCGCGCAGCTCTTGACCATAAGCGTCGGTCCCGACGCAGCCGACCATCGATACCTTGGCACCCAGTCGCGCGGCGGCCACGGCCTGGTTCGCACCCTTGCCGCCAGAGACCGTGGTGAACGACTGACCAATCAGCGTTTCACCGCCACGGGGCAACCGTGGCGCCCGGGTCACCAGGTCCATATTCAAGCTGCCTATTACCACTACTTTTGCTGGCATACATCATTACTCATCAATTCGGTTTCAGCGGTGCTTTTGTTTAGCGGTACTCAGCAAACACACCAGCCAGCGGTGCAGTCGACTCCCGCAAGACAATACTTGGGGTCACGATCCGTTGATCAGTGGCCAGGTCCGGCGTGGCAATCCTTCGCAACAGCACCTCGGCAGCCATCTCACCTAGCTGCAGGATCGACTGGCCCACGGTGGTCAGCGCCGGATAAACATAACGGCTCATTTGGATGTCATCGAAGCCGATCACCGACAACTCTGTGGGCACGCGAATATTGCGTTCGGCGGCCGCGCGCAGCACACCGATACCGATCATGTCGTTACCGGCGAAAATCGCGCTGGGCGGGTTCTTTTCCAGCAGGATCGCGGCCGCACTGTAACCGCCGGTGCTGGTGAAGTCGCTTTCCAGCATGCGCTCGCGAGGCACCTCGACGCCTGCCTCTTTCAACGCCCGGCAGTAACCGGCCAGACGCATTTGCGCCACACTGGTGTCCGCCGGCCCGCCGATTGTGGCGATGTCCCGATGCCCCAACTCCAGTAGATGCCGGGTCGCCAGGTAGGCGCCGTATTCGTGGTCGATGCGCACCAGGTCGGCATTCACACCTTCCAGGCCACGGTCGACAATCACCATCGGCGTGCGCACGCCCGCCAGACCTTCAGCGAGCACGGCATCGCCACCGGCCGAGGCCACGATCAAGCCGTCGATGCGTTTTTCCAGCAGCACCCGCAGGTAGCTGCGCTGCTTGTCCGGGTTATCGTCGGAGTTGCAGAGGATTACGCAGTAGCCGTTACGCTCGCAGTAATCCTCGATGCCCCGGGCCAGTTCGGCGAAGTACGGGTTGAGGCTGTTGGGCACCAGCAAACCGATGGTCGCCGTGGTTTTCGCTTTTAACGAACGCGCGACGGCGCTGGGGACGTAGTCGAGGCTTTTGATCGCTGCCTCGACTTTCACCCGCACTTCTTCACTGACCGGCCGCGTCTTGTTCACCACGTGAGACACCGTGGTGTAGGAAATCCCTGCAAGTGCCGCCACATCCTTGATCGTTGCCATGAATCAGGTCCGCCGGCTTGCGCGCTGACTGCGATAAGTATCAAGCACCACCGCCACCACGATAACCGCACCGGTGATGATGCGTTTGGTCGGTTCGGTCGCACCAATCTGCGCCAGGCCCGCCGCCAATACCGAGATGATCAATACACCGAAGAACGTGCTGATGACCGAACCGCGGCCGCCCATCAGGCTGGTGCCGCCGATCACCACAGCGGCGATCACTTGCAGCTCCAGGCCGGAGCCGGCATTCGGGTCCGCCGCTTCCAGACGGGAAATCTGAAACAGCGCGGCGATACCGGCGAGCAAGCCCATCAGGCTGAACACCAGAATCTTATAGGGTTTTGGATTGATCCCGGCCAGACGCACGGCCTCTTCGTTGGTGCCAATGCCGATCAGGTAACGACCGAACACAGTCCGGGTCAACACAGCCTGGGCGACGATGATGATCACAAAGGCAATGATGAACGACGGCGAAATACCGAAGGCAATCGGGTTGGACAGCCAGGCAAAGGCATCACCGATGTAAGCCGTGCGCGAGCCGGTCATCTGGTACGCCAGACCACGGGCCATTTCCAGCACGCCCAAGGACACGATGAACGACGGGATTCGCCAGGCCACGGTGATCGAACCGGTGATGGTCCCGGCCAGTGCCGCAACCGCCATACCGAGCAACGCTGCGGGCAAGACGCTCCAGCCCCAGCCGAGAATCGCCACGCTGACCGCTGAAGCTGCGAGCGCCAGCACTGAACCGACCGACAGATCGATACCGCCGATGATCAACACGAACGTCATGCCGACCGCCAATACCATCAAGTCGGGGATCTGGTTGGCCAGGGTACTGAAGGTGTCATACGACAGAAAATGGCTGCTCAGGGCCGAGAACAGCGCGACCATCGCCAGCAAGGCACCGGCCAGGCCCAGGTAGGTCCCTAGCCCGTAAAAATTGCCACTACGTTTACCGGCAGATGCTGCAGTTTTCATGGAAGATCCCTAGGCGCTGCTTCGTTGAGCAACGCATCACGTTTTTGGTAGCCGGCAAAAGCGGCGGCAAGCAAATCATCCTGGGTCCAGCTGTCGCGCTCGAAGGTGTCGATCAGGCGCCCCGCAGACAACACGCCGATCCGGTCGCAGATCAGCATCAGCTCGCGCAGGTCACTGGACACCACCACCAACGCTTTGCCCTGGCGAGTCAATTCACCCAGCAAGGCATAGATGTCGAACTTGGCGCCGACGTCGATACCGCGAGTCGGCTCATCGAACAACATCACCGAACAATCGCGCTCCAGCCAACGGCCGATCACGACTTTCTGCTGGTTGCCACCGGACAACTCGGACACCAGTTGTGTTGGACTTGAACTGCGGATGCGCATCGCGTCGATTTGACGTTGGGCCAGTGCCATCTCGTCACCGTTATTGACGACGCCCGCGCTGGAAATCACCGGCATGTTGCCCAAGGCAATGTTGGCGCTGATCGATTGGGTCAGTAGCAGGCCTTCGCCCTTGCGGTCCTCGGTGATCAGGGCGATGCCGTGACCGACCGCATCAGCCGGCGAACGGATGCTGACGACTTTAGCCGGAGAACCCAGCGCGACCGTGCCGCTGTCCGCGGTATCGGCGCCAAAGATCAGGCGCAGCAACTCGGTGCGCCCTGCCCCGATCAGCCCGGAAATGCCGTAGATCTCACCGGCGCGCACTTCGAAAGACACATCGCGAACCTTGTCGGAGCGGGTCAGCCCTTTGACCGTCAGCGCCGGCGCGCCGATGTTGCGCGGCCCCAAGTCCATGTGTTCGCCCAACTCACGGCCCACCATCAGGGTGACCAGTTGCTCGCTGTTGTAATTGGCCATCGGCTCGACGCAGACCAGGTTGCCGTCACGCAGCACGGCAATGCGCTGTGCCACTCGCGCCAGTTCTTCGAGGCGGTGGGAGATGTAGATGATCGACACGCCGCGGGCTTGCAGGCGAGTGATCTGTTCGAACAGCATCTCGACTTCACGAGCCGTCAGCATCGCGGTCGGTTCGTCGAGGATCAGCACATGGCAGTCGCCGATCAGGTTACGGGCGATCTCGACCATTTGCTGATGACCGATGCCCAGCTCGCCGACCAGGGTGTCCGGGTCGATCGCGTCGAGACCGACTTGGGCCATGGCCTCGATCGCAGCCTTGCGCAGTTGCTTGCGACTGATCCAGCCACCGCTGCTGGGCAGGTTATCGAGAAACAGGTTTTCCGCCACCGACAGCGTCGGCAACAGATTGAGTTCTTGCATGACCATTCGAATGCCCAGGTCTTCAGCCTGGGCGCGGCTGCCGGGGCGGTATTCCTGACCCTGGAATTGCATCTGGCCGGTGGTCGGCGTGACCAGCCCGCCGATGATCTTCGACAAGGTGCTTTTGCCGGCGCCGTTCTCACCGGTCAGCGCCAGCACTTCACCGCGCATCAGCGTCAGGTCGATGCCGGTCAGGACCGGTTGGGCATAGGTCTTACCGATACCGCTGACCGAGAGGACAGCGTTCGGGGCGCAAACTGACATAAAAAACTCTCCATGCGCTCGCCCGGACGGGCGAGCACCGTTGTGTCGCCAGAAGGACTACTTGGTAACCAGCTCTACCGGAGTTTCGATCACACCGTTGGTGCCGCTGTCGACTTTCTCGCCCTTGATGATTTTCAGCGCAGTCTCGATGCCGAACACGGCTTGTTTGGCAGCAAACTGGTCAGCGGTCGCCAGGACGCGGCCGTCCTTGAGCATCGGCTTGATGGCGTTGATGTTGTCGTAACCGACTACCTGAACCTTGCCAGCCTTGCCCGCTGCACGGACGGCGGAAACGGCGCCGAGGGCCATGTTGTCGTTACCGGCCAGCAGGGCTTTGATGTTCGGGTATTCACTGAGGATTGCAGCGGCGACTTTGTTACCACCGTCCATTTCCCATTGGCCGGACTGCAACGAGACAACCTTGATATTGGCCGCTTCCATCGCATCCTTGAAGCCTGCGGTGCGGGCTTGGGCGTTGGTGGTGGTGGACACGCCTTCGATGATGCCAACTTCGTCACCGGCCTTCAGTTGCTTGGCCAGGTAATCGCCCACCAGACGCGCACCTTTGCGGTTGTCCGGGCCTACGAACGGTATGGTGATGTTCTTGCTTTTGACGACGGCCGGATCAAGTTGGTTGTCGATGTTGATCACGGTAATACCGGCATCGACGGCTTTCTTGAGCACCGGGACCATAGCCTTGGAGTCTGCTGGTGCGATGACCAGAGCATTGACCTTGTTCACAATCATCTGCTCGACGATGCGAATCTGGTTACTCGTGTCCGTTTCGTCCTTGATGCCGTTGGAGATCAGGTCAAAATCGGCGGAGTGTTCTTTCTGGTAGGCCTTGGCGCCGTCTTCCATGGTCAGGAAGAATTCGTTGGCCAGGGATTTCATGACCAGGGCAACTTTAGGTTTTTCGGGGGTGTCGGCGAAAGCCGAAGAGAGGGGCAAAGCGGCGGATGCGGCAGCCAGCATAGCGACAGCGAGAAGACGTCCAGCGAATGGCAGCTTCATGGGTTCACTCCGATCTTATGATTATTGTGAGCAACGCTTGCGCTGGCGTAGCTTCAGGGCGTCGCCGATGAATCAAGTCATCGGGAACGCCGCGCAAACGTTTGCGTAGACCGAACTATGCGAATCCCGTCGACATTTGTCAACAATCAGAGATCGTCATTTCTTGCAGGGCGAACCTGTTGATCCGCCCCGCCACCGTTTATGCGGTGGTGCTGACCAGGTTTCCGCTGCTGGAACCCTTGGACATCTCTTTCAGCAGCGCCGCCGAGACCTGCATCATTTCGCCGCTGGTTTGCGCGATCTGCCCCTGAATGGACATGACCACCTGCGACTTGGCCTCTGGCGTCGGATAGCTCGCAGCCTGCGCGGCAGCGAGTTGCTGTTGCTGCTCCTGCATTTGCTTCTGCAATTCCTGCATGCGCTTCAGCAGCATCTTGACAGTAACGCTCAGGTTATCGCTGCTTTCAGTCTTGCTCTCTTCCTGCGCGGGCCCACCGGTTCTGACCTGATTACTCTCTTCTTTCTCGATGCCCAGCGCCTCGGCGGAAGCATCCGCTTCTGCTGCACTTATGGCATTGATCGTCGCGGCGGTCTTACCACCAATGGTGACAGCAGCGGGATTTGAAATACCGATGGTCAGTGACATGTGAACTCCCTAGATTTCAGTTTCCTTCAACACCCATCGGCCTGCGCACAGGATTCTTTAGCAGGAAATCCAGAACTCACAACCCGGCCTGTTCGACAGAAGCGGTAGTCCTTTTCGGTGAGCCGAACGCGAAAGCGCCCATTGTTCGGAAACCCGGATAAACGATTCACCAAAAATCTTGCCGACTCATAAAATACCTATATAAATCAGCAGATTAAAGTTTTTTCTCATTCAAAGTACGGCTGGTACAGATCCTGCTCCTACTCGTGCACCCCAGGCGTTCAGATCTGCCGGGGGCGCATCTAGATGAACCTGCATCAGCACCGTCACTACTAGAGAGAAAATAATGAAATCTGTATTCAACACTTTTATTCCGGGCGCTTTGGCCCTCCTGCTGCTCCTGCCGACCGCCCTTCAAGCGAAAGAAGCCGAAACCCAACAGAAACTGGCTAATGTGGTGATCCTCGCCACCGGCGGCACCATCGCCGGCGCTGGCGCCAGCGCGGCCAACAGTGCCACTTATCAAGCGGCCAAAGTCGGTATCGAGCAACTGATTGCCGGCGTGCCGGAACTCGGCAAATTGGCAAATGTGCGTGGCGAACAGATCATGCAGATCGCCTCTGAAAGCATCACCAACGACAACCTGTTGCAACTGGGTCGTCGCGTGGCAGAACTGGCCGACAGCAAAGACGTCGATGGCATCGTCATCACCCACGGCACCGACACCCTGGAAGAAACCGCCTACTTCCTGAACCTGGTGGAAAAAACCGACAAGCCGATCATCGTGGTCGGCTCCATGCGCCCAGGCACTGCGATGTCGGCTGACGGCATGCTGAATCTCTACAACGCCGTGGCCGTGGCCAGCAGCAAAGAAGCACGCGGCAAAGGTGTGCTGGTGACCATGAACGATGAAATCCAGTCCGGTCGCGACGTCAGCAAAATGATCAACATCAAGACCGAGGCTTTCAAAAGTGCCTGGGGCCCGCTGGGCATGGTGGTCGAAGGCAAATCCTACTGGTTCCGCCTGCCGGCCAAGCGTCACACCATGGACTCGGAATTCGACATCAAAACCATCAAGAGCCTGCCTGACGTCGAAATCGCCTATTCCTACGGCAACGTTAGCGATGTCGCCTACAAAGCCCTGGCTCAATCGGGCGCCAAAGCGATCATTCACGCCGGCACCGGCAACGGCTCGGTGTCTTCGCGCGTCGTTCCAACCCTGCAGGCCCTGCGCAAGGACGGCGTGCAAATCATCCGCTCGTCCCACGTCAACGCCGGCGGTTTCGTACTGCGTAACGCTGAACAGCCTGATGACAAGTACGACTGGGTTGTAGCGCATGACCTCAACCCACAAAAAGCCCGGATCCTGGCCATGGTCGCGCTGACCAAAACCAATGACAGCAAAGAGCTGCAACGGATGTTCTGGGAATACTGATCCGCCCTCGCCCGCCCAGCTCCGGTCGGGCACCGCTTACACCCTTCGCCACTCTGGCGAGGGGTCATAGTCCTACAAAAAAATCCTGACCGTCTTACACCAAACGGAAAAAACCACTGTCAGAGGATTTTCTTGAATTTTAAGCAGTTGCGAAAATGCTTACAGTTAAATACTGTATGCACGTACAGCTTAATAAGGATAATCCTGTGGCCACCACTTCCGCCTCTCCTGACTCCTATCAACGCATGGGCATTCGCGTCCAAAAAATCATCAATTCCCAAAGTGCCCAGAAAGCCAAAGCCGCCCTGATCTTCCGTCTTCCTGACGAACCGGTGGATGAGTGGGAACAACTGCTCGAAGAAATCGACGAGAACGATAACGTCACCCTCGCCTATCGCGACGATGGCGGCGTGCAGATTTTTTGGGTTGTGCCGAAGGAAGATTGAGTCAATGAGTGTCCGTTGTTTTGCTTTGTTGTTTCTGTTCATCGCCATGGGCGCCCAGGCTGGCGCTCCGCGCACCTTCAACGAAGCCAAGAAAGTCGCCTGGAAGCTTTACGCACCGCAATCCACCGAGTTTTATTGCGGCTGCAAATACACCGGTAACAAGGTGGACCTCGCCGCCTGTGGGTATGTGCCGCGCAAAAGCCTCAAGCGCGCCTCGCGCATCGAGTGGGAACACATTGTCCCCGCCTGGCAGATCGGTCATCAGCGCCAATGCTGGCAGTCGGGCGGACGCAAAAACTGCACACGCTACGACCCGACTTATCAGAAGGCCGAGGCCGACTTGCACAACCTGGTGCCGAGCATCGGCGAGGTGAATGGCGACCGCAGCAACTTCAGCTTTGGCTGGCTGCCGGTACAATCGGGCCAATACGGTTCGTGCCTGACGCAGGTCGACTTCAAGGCCAAGAAGGTCATGCCGCGCCCTTCGATACGCGGGATGATCGCCCGGACGTATTTCTACATGAGCAAGCAGTACGGCTTGAAGCTGTCCAAACAGGATCGCCAACTGTATGAAGCCTGGAACAAGACCTACCCGGTGCAAGCCTGGGAGCGCCAGCGCAACCAGAGCGTGGCCTGCGTGATGGGTCGCGGTAATGAGTTTGTCGGCCCGGTAAACATGAAAGCCTGCGGCTGATTGCAGCGCAAAAAGAAAGGCCTCGAATGTTATGTTCGAGGCCTTTTTTGTGACTAGCTTCCAGACTTGTTGTAGCGCCAGTACCCCATCAGATTGAGCGACTCACGAGGAATGCCGCACTCCTTGATCAGGTATTTGCGCAAGCTCATGACTGCCGCACTTTCACCGGCGACCCAGCCGTAAAATCCTTCAGGTGCGGTGTCGGCAATTTCCCAGAGAATATCCTTGTCGATATCGACATCGGCCAACTCGACTGCACGCCCCTCTGACGACGCATGAACGGGCAGCGTTGCCCCGCGCACCGCCTCAACCATCAGCGCTCCGGCGACGGTTTCACCCGATTGTTCACGGATCAACCATTGCACTGACAGCCCCGGCCAGTCAGGAACGGCAAGCATGTCCTGCGCGCTATCCACCTCAAAGAATGCCTGGACTTGCGGCGGTTCATCGAGCGCCGCCAACTCATCGAGAATACCCATGGCAGCCGGCAGCGCCGTGGCGTCGGCGACGAGTAGAACCTGCTTGAGAATTTGTGGCGGCTTCCATTCGAATCCACCGGCATCCTGCGCCGAGAAATGGCTGTCGGGCGCAAGGATCTGCATCGACTCACCGGGTTGAGCCCTTAGTGCCCAACGCGATGCCGGGCCGGTCTCGCCATGCAGAACAAAATCGATATCCACTTCGCCTTGTTCAGCGCGCAGGTGACGGATTGTGTAGGTGCGCATCGCAGGACGTCGATCCGCCAGCATCGCCCGGAAGCGGGCGTACCAACCTTCACCTTGAGAAAGTCGTGATTGCGAACCGTCGGCGGCAGGGAAAAACAGCTTCACCCGTTGATCCGGCGCCCAGGTAGCCATTTCATTGACCGGCGGGCCGGAAAGGGTGATCCGCATCATATGCGGGCTCAAATGCGTTTTACGATGCAAGGTGACATCGAACAACTTGTAGGGATTGGCGGAGGCCATGGGGAGCTCCTTCTGGAAATCATCAGCGACTTCAATAGGAACGAATCGCAGCTGACAACCTTTAGGCAGCTCCACCAAATGAATCGCTTATGGCGTGAGCGGATGCTCAACCAACACCGATTCGACATTCTGCTTTTTCGCCTTCACCAGTGCAGCATCCACTTGCACCTTGCGAGCTTCGGCCTCGGCCTGGGAGTTGAACGGGCCAATCAGAATCCGCGTTTTACCGCTGCTGTCCTTGATGACCGTCGGAACGAAAGCATGTTCGATCAGCCAGCCGCTCAGGTCGCTAACAGCCTGAGGCGTTTCACCGCGCACCTCAAGATCCCACTGTGGAGCAGAGGCTACCGCCGGCGCCGCTGTCACTGCCGTTTTCGGCTTCGGTACGTCTACACTCTTGCCCTCACCACATCCCGCCAACGCCAATACTGCGATTACCAAGGCCATTTTGCGCACAACGTTTCCCTCTGAATGCTGAAAGCGCGGATTTTAACATTCATGAATACTTCCCGAGTGCCGCAAAATGGCCTTAAAACAACGAGAATGATGGTTGCGGCCTCTGTATAGTTACGCCTTGGGAATTAATGCAGCATCTGCGCGTCAGAAAGAGGCACCCAAACTGTGAGACTTCGCACTAATCTATAACTACACCGACCTCTGCACTGTCTGAATCAGGTGCCCTACAAGCAATCAAGGAGAAGACCATGCTGATACTCACCCGCAAAGTCGGTGAAAGCATAAATATCGGTGATGACATTACGATCACTATTCTGGGCGTTAGCGGCCAGCAAGTCCGGATTGGCATCAACGCCCCGAAAGATGTTGCCGTACATCGCGAAGAAATCTATCAGCGCATTCAGGCCGGTCTGACCGCACCAGACAAGCCACAAACCCCCTGATTCGCCTCGCAGTCAGTAGCCAGTTCGTTTACCCGCGTGTAATGACTGGCTAAAGATTCACGCGCCGTACTGCCATCCGCTCCCCAATCCCCTTGGGCACGGCGCCTGACACACGATTCCCGTCTCACTCCCCCTCCTGTTGCCGGCGATACTACCCGCCATTATTGAATCTGGCTGTCGGACATTTCCGATAGAACACAGCGAATTCGCCTTCCTAAACGAATGTCACGCCACGCGCCATGCCAGTGGCTGCTATCACCATCAATACAAGCAGCAACGCCTCGACATGACTGATTCGTGCGTACAGCTTTGCACGCTCGGTATCGAGTGCCGCACCGCGCGCAGATGCGATCCGCCATTTGATCAAGGTGATCATCGGCGCCAGTTCCATTAGCAAAATGATCACGAACAGCGTCATCTTGAGATGAAACAGCGGCTGATGAAGGTAGTAGTCGGTGCCTTTTTCATACCCACCGAAGGCTCGCATCAGTCCCGTGACCAGCAAAATCCCGGCACAAATCCCCCACACGTTATCCGCGACCAGCACGCTACGAATCTGCGCCGTTCCAGCGGCCAAGCGGCTTAACGCCGTGCCGCGAGTGAGCACCGCCCAAAGACCCAAGGCCACAGCCAGCAGATGAACAGCTGCGAGAAACCAATGAACCAGCATCGACACACTCCTTAGGAAAGAGTTGGAAATCGCCAGTCAGTAGTAGTCGAAAAAGTAAGGATTTGCCCGCACAGCATCGGCAGAAGAAAGACAGGCGCTGCGACAGCCAAATCGAAGGCAAAAAAAAATCCCAGGCAGCTGATGGACGCCTGGGACTTAAAAATGCATAAACCGTGGTGGTGAACGCGGGGCGAATGTTACTGATTTATCCCGCAGGTAACAACATTTTTTCGATAACTGGTTGGTTAGTAACACTCGTAAACCATTCAATATCCACACTTTTTTAAAGGATGCTAGCGACGAACGGTGACTTTACGCCTGACAACCGAAGCCCTCCCCGCAGCGCTAGTCGACCATCATCCCGACCCACTGGATCATCCACACGCAAATCAGCAAGGACCGCAAAACAATGAAGCACCCCGCTCATGGACGACGCCCCCTCAAGGCAATCTCCCCGCTAAAAACTCCCCAGGGACACACCCTCAACATCAGCAGTATCAGTACTTGGCCCCTCATCGGCTTCTTGTGCTGTGCAAGTTTTTTGGTGAACGCCACAGAGATACCAATCAAAGAGGGGATGTCATTTACGAGTGCCAGGCGCGCCTTGATTCAGAATGGCTGGAAGCCGAATCCAACCGACTCAGAAAGGATCGGGGTCGAAAATATCCTGATAAGAAAAGGCTTCATTGAAATTGAATCCTGCACGATGGGCATCCAATTCTGCAGCTTCTACTATTTAAAAGGCCAAACCTGCCTCGGCGTAGCGACAGTGGGCGAAGAGATCAAAGACATGAAGATCTACTCATGGAATTTCGATTGCCCCGAGAGAGAGTGAGGGCGCTGCGAACGATCAGATTGCCGGGTGTGAACGAACTCGACATTTTGTGAACGTTCTGCATGAAACCCCAGACAACAAAAAAGGGCCCACCTTTCGGTGAGCCCTTCTAGACCGCCCAGCAGAGCGGATTTTGTTTGGTAGGCGCGATTGGACTCGAACCAACGACCCCCACCATGTCAAGGTGGTGCTCTAACCAACTGAGCTACGTGCCTGCTGTGAGGCGGCATTCTACGGAATTCCGGAGGGGTGTCAACACCTTTTTTTGAGCTAACCCTATGAATATGCAAAATATTTAATTTTGCCGCTGCGAAGAAGATTTTCCGGTGGCTGGCGGCCGTTTTTTAACTCGCGTAGGATCGACGCACTCGTAAAATATATTAAACAGAGGCAGCAGGATGGCGAACACCCCTTACCCAGAGTCCTATTACGCCGCATCGGCCAATGCGGTTCCGCCGCGCCCTCTTTTGCAGGATGACGTGGAGACTGATGTCTGTGTGATTGGCGCCGGTTACACCGGGTTGTCCTCTGCCCTGTTTCTGCTGGAGAACGGTTTTCGGGTAACGGTGCTGGAGGCGGCCAAGGTCGGGTTTGGGGCGTCGGGGCGCAATGGTGGCCAGATCGTTAACAGCTATAGCCGTGACATTGATGTGATCGAGCGCAGTGTCGGCCCTAAACAAGCTCAGTTGCTGGGGCAGATGGCGTTTGAAGGTGGGCGGATCATTCGTGAGCGGGTCGCCAAATATAATATCCAGTGCGACTTGAAGGACGGCGGTGTGTTCGCCGCCATCACGGCCAAGCAGATGGGTCATCTGGAATCCCAGAAGCGTTTGTGGGAGCGCTTCGGTCACTCGCAGCTTGAGTTGCTGGACCAAAAGCGCATCCGTGAAGTGGTGGGCTGCGACCAGTATGTCGGCGGCATGCTCGACATGAGCGGCGGGCACATTCATCCGTTGAACCTGGCGCTCGGTGAAGCAGCCGCTGTCGAGTCGCTGGGCGGCACTATTTATGAACAGTCTCCGGCGGTGCGCATCGAGCGCGGTGCGAACCCGGTGGTGCATACGCCACAGGGTAAGGTCAGGGCCAAGTTCATTATCGTGGCGGGCAATGCTTACCTCGGTAATCTGGTGCCGGAGTTGGCCGCGAAGTCGATGCCGTGCGGGACTCAGGTGATTACCACTGAACCGCTGGGCGATGCGCTGGCCAAAAGCTTGTTGCCACAGGATTACTGCGTCGAAGACTGCAACTACCTGCTCGATTATTACCGTCTGACCGGCGACAAGCGTTTGGTTTTCGGTGGGGGCGTGGTGTATGGCGCGCGGGATCCGGCAAATATTGAAGCGATTATTCGGCCGAAGATGCTTAAGGCTTTTCCGCAGCTTAAGGACGTGAAAATTGATTACGCCTGGACCGGAAACTTCCTGCTGACGCTGTCGCGTCTTCCGCAGGTTGGGCGGCTGGGGGATAACATTTATTACTCTCAGGGTTGCAGTGGGCATGGTGTGACTTACACGCATTTGGCGGGCAAGGTGTTGGCCGAGGCGTTGCGCGGCCAGGCCGAGCGGTTTGATGCGTTTGCGGATTTGCCGCACTACCCGTTTCCGGGTGGGCAACTGCTGCGCACACCGTTTGCGGCGTTGGGTGCGTGGTATTACGGGTTGCGGGATAAACTGGGCTTCTGACAGACCGTGAAACAACTGTGGCGAGGGGATTTATCCCCGATGGGTCGCGCAGCGCCCCTGAAGGGAATGCTGCGCAGTCCATCGGGGATAAATCCCCTCGCCACAAGTAGATATACAAGCCTGTATCAGAGTTGGTCGCGGGGGATGCCGCTGCGGATTCGCAGGATGTCGGCGAGTACGGCCAGGGCGATTTCCGCCGGGGTCTTGCTGCCCAGGTTCAGGCCAATCGGGGCATGAATTCTTGCGAGTTCAACATCCCCCAACCCACCAATCCTGCGCAACCGCTCAAAGCGCTTTTGCGACGTCTGCATCGAGCCCATCACACCGATGTAGAACGCATCGGTGCGCACCGCTTCCATCATCGCCAGGTCATCGATGCGCGGGTCATGGGTCAACGCCACCACTGCCGTGTCACTGTGGCAGCCGCCGTCGGCGATGAACACCGATGGCAGTTGGCGGCGAATCTCGACGTTGTTCAGCACCACGCCTTCAAGCACTTCGTCTCGCGGGTCGCAAAGAATCACCTCGAAACCCAGGCCCACGGCAAACTCTGCACAGGCCTGGGCGACGCTGGAATACCCCGCCAACAGCAACCGCTGAGCCGCGCCAACTCGCACGCGTACCCGGTCGATCTCTCGCTCGATGCGCGCGCCCTGCTCGCTGTCCGCGAACACACTGCGCGCGCCACTGGCCAGATCGACCTCGCGAATCAACCGGCGCTGGCCCAGCAATGCCGACTCCAGCTCGCGCAGATGTGCCTGAACCTCACAATCAGATTCAAGCTTCTCCACCAGCACATCGAGCACGCCACCACAGGGCAGACTGACCCGAGAGCGCGGATCATCGCCTTCGCCGTAACGGACCACGTTGACGGCCTCAAAAAACGCGCCCTCGGCGACGCGTTCGAGGAAGTCTTCCTCAACACAACCGCCCGACAGCGAGCCGATCCAGTGACCGTCCGCGTTCACCGCCAGCAACGAGCCCGGCGCACGTGGC
The DNA here is from genome assembly GCF_016651105.1 of Pseudomonas sp. TH15. Classification (GTDB taxonomy): domain Bacteria; phylum Pseudomonadota; class Gammaproteobacteria; order Pseudomonadales; family Pseudomonadaceae; genus Aquipseudomonas. The sequence continues at coordinate 3,264,005 of NZ_JAEKEL010000001.1, read as the reverse complement.
GCCGAGCCATAGGTGGCGAGCACCGTGCACAGCCACACGCACTGGCCGGCCGTCGACCATTCCAGCGCCCGGCGCACCACTTGCAGATCGAGATGCTGCATGTCAGTGCGCCTTGTGCTCGGCGGTTGGTGCATCGGCCTGAAGCTTCTGCACATCGCTGACCGCCAGCTCACTCGACTGACCGCCCCAACCTTGACGCAAGTAGTTCAGCAGATCGGTCAGTTGCTCGTGACTGAGTTTGTCGGCGAAGCCCGGCATCGGTTGCATGCGTTCGAACCCGGCGAATTTCTGCTCGCCGATGCCGTCCTCGATCACCCGCAACAGGTTGCGCGGATCTTCCAGGCGCAATGTGGTGTTGCCGCGCATGGCCACCGCGATGTGCGGCTTGCCCTCGCCGTTCGGTGCGTGGCAACCGGCACAGACGTTCAGGTAATCCTGACGACCGCGCTGGGCGCTTGGGCCCATTTTGTCCAGCGGCACTTCGGTCAGCACTTTCGCTGCGGGCGGTTGATCGCCAAGCAGGAACGTCGCCATCGCCGCCAAGTCCGGATCATTGAGGCCTTGGGTGCTGTTGTGGAACACCGGGAACATCTCGTTGAACATCGTGCCCTGGGCGCTCATGCCGTGCTTGAGGAACGAGCTCAGGTCCTGATGATTCCAGCCGCGTGCGGCCAGGTCATTGGCCAACAGGCTTGGCGCCAGATAGCCATTGAGCAGGCCGCCAGTCAGGCGTTTGTCCTGCTGCATCGCACCGGGCAAACCGCGCGGGGTGTGGCATTCGCCGCAGTGCCCGAGCACGTCGACCATGTACTGGCCGCGCTTGAAGGCTTCGCTTTTGCCCTCGGTCGGCGCCAGTTTCACGTCCTTGCCGTAGAGCATGTTCCAGCCCATCAGGCCCAGACGCACGTTGAACGGGAAGCTCAGGCTGGTGACCGGTGCTGCACGTTCGATCGGCTCGACGGTTTTCAGATACGCGTGAATCGCGTCCGAGTCTTCACGCGGCATCAGGTGATACGAGGTGTAAGGCATCGCCGGATACAGGTTCGCGCCATCCCGGCGTTTGCCTTCGGTGAGCGCCGCGAAGAACTCATCATCGTTGTACAGACCGATGCCGTGCTCTTTGCTCGGGGTGATGTTGGTGCCGTAGATCGTGCCGAACGGCGAGATGATCGGCAGACCGCCGGCAAACGGCGCGCCACCCGGTGCGGTGTGGCAGGCCATGCAATCGGCAGCGCGGGCAAGGTATTCGCCGCGCTTGATCTGATCGTCCGCGTGGGCCAGTAACACCGGCGCAGCCAGACCAACCGCCAACGCCAGTCGGGAAAGTAGATGCTTCATGCTTAACCCTCCTTGACCAGGCCGAGATCGGTCAGCACGTTGCGGGTCGCGCTGTAGTAACGCACGTAGCCGGTGCAGCGGCAGATGTGGTGACCGAGGCTGTCCTCGATGACTTTTTCCAGCTGACTTTTAACGATCGGCTGACGCTGGAGTTTTTCCACCAACACCGTCGCCGCATTCACAAACCCCGGCGCGCAGTAGCTGCACTGGAAGGCGAATTCATCGACGAAACGCTGCTGGATCGGGTTCAGCTCGGTGACCTTGCCCTGCTCATCGCGGGTCGCGTGACCTTCGATGGTCCGCACTTTTTTGCCTTCGAAGTAATGCGCGCCGGTGATGCAGGTGCGCACTTCTTCGCTGGTGCCGTCCGGGTTGTCGACGATCACCACGCAGGCATGGCAGATGCCCTGGCCGCAGCCCAGACGCGAACCGGTGAGGTTTTTGTATTCGTGCAAGTAGTCGATCATCGGCAGGTCATCAGGGATGTCCACCGGGCCGACGGATTGACCGTTGAGGGTCAGTTGAAACGGACGGTTAGCCATTGAGGGCCTCCTTGATGCGCGCAGAAGTGATAGGCAGGTCGCGGACACGTTTGCCGATGGCGTGAGCCACGGCGTTACCGATGGCGCCGACGATCGGGATCATCACCACTTCGGCAATGCCCTTGGACGGGTCGCTCGGCGACAGCGGCGGCAGGATCTCCGCCGTCTGGTTCCAGACCGCAACGTGCCGGGCCATTGGCAGGCGGTAACGGTTGAAGTTCCAGTCACCCTCCCCCGGCCCGCCTTCGTACAGCGGCATCTCTTCCATCAATGCATGGCCGATGCCCATGGCGATCCCGCCTTCGAGCTGCCCCCTGACCAGTTCTTCCACCAGCACCCGACCGCACTCGACCCACGAGTGATGGTTGAGCACTTGCACTTCGGCCGAACCCTTGTTCACTTTCAATTCCACCAGCGTCGCGACCGGACTGTAGTAAGTCACCGCCGCGTTGTTCAACTGGGTGTCCGGGTAGTGCACGTTCTGGCGATCCAGCAGATGGAAACCGTTGCTGGTCATCTGTGCTTTCTTCGCGTTCGGTGCCCCGTCGCCGTACTTCACGGCTAGACCGTCGAGCGGCAGGCGTTCACGGACGCCGTCGATGCTGAAATCGGACTCGGCCCAGCTCCAGCGGTTGAAGCCGTGCACGGTCGCGCCGGTCACCAAGCCTTTTTCGTGGGCGTGTTTCGCCAGTTGCTCAAAGCTCAGCGGCTGCATGCCGTTGGCAGTGAGTTTGCCGTCGACCCAATGCGCATCTTCGCGGCGCACCACGTACGGGTTGGCTTGGCCGCCGTATGGGCCTTGGCCCCAGATCTGCAGCGCCGCCGGCCACAAACCGTGGTTGAACAGCACGCGGGACGCTTCACGGGTAGCGTGGCTGAAGTAGTACGCGGAGTTAGTCGCCGAGGAGGCCGACGCAAGTTTGCCAACCCAGCGTGGGTTACGCAGAAAACCGTCCTGTTCAGCCTGGCTCATGATGTACGGGTTGCCGCCGCTGATCAGCTGCAACTCTTTCCATTCGGTTTCGCCGGTCTTCACTTCCGTGGCCGGGATGCCGATGAAATCCACCACCACCAAGGCTTGCGAGGTGGACATGCCGGTGCCGATTTCGATACCGATGTGGCGCAGGGTCACGTGCCCTTCAGCCGTGAATTCGATGCTGGCCATCGGCGCTTCGGAACCGGTGCCGAAGTCTTTCTGGCAGATGGCGAAACCGACGCCGTACCAGTTGTCCGGGTCGGCGGCTTCGCGCTTCATCTTGATCAGATCGCGGTTTTTCCAGACTTCGTGGGCAGCAGCCTTGTCGAGAATTTCATGCAGGCGCAAGGCACCCGCAGGCACTGCGCCCTGGGTGTTTTTCATGCCCGAGAGCATGGCGTTTTTCTTGCGCAGATCGATGGCGTCGATGCCGAGGCGACCGGCAATTTCGTCGACCATCATCTCGGTCGACGCCATGCTTTGCAGGGTTCCGTAACCGCGCATCGAGCCCGCTTCAACACCGCGAGAATGGTAGGCCGTGACCTGCAAATCGTTCTGCGGCATGTAATAGATCGACTGCGCTGCCGTGGCGCCAACCGCCGCCACCGAAGGGCTGTAGTTGATCCGCCCGCCGCCATCGACGTTCATCTCGGCGCGGAAAATCTTGAAGCTGTGATCGGTCTTGTCCACGGCCAATTGGTAGCGGATGTCGAACGGGTGACGCTTGATCCCGCTCTGGAACTGCTCGTAGCGGTCGTTCGCCAGACGCACCGGCACACCAGCACCGTACAACGCGGCGAGGGCTGCGTAGTAGACGAAGATGTTATGGTCCTTGGAACCGTAACCGACGGTGTAACCGGGGTGCATGTTCAGATTCGCCAGGCCGAAGCGCGACGGGGCAATCATCTTCGCGGTTTCGGTTGCAGCCTCCAGCGGGCACTGGGTGGCGACGACAAAGTGCAGGGTCTTGGTCGCCGGGTCGTACCAGCCGTTGCCGTTGTCCGGCTCCATCGCGGCCGGTTCAATCGACGGGGTTTTGTAGCGCTCGTCGAACACCAGCCAGTTGTCTGGCGGCGATTCGATCTGCTGTTTCATCCGGTCGGCGTAGAACAAACCGCGCTCGGTCAGGTTGCCGTGCAGGTCCGGCTGGGAATTCCACACCGGACGACGGTTTTTCAGCATCGGGAACAGGATCGAATCCTTGAGGCTGGCGAATTCATCTTCGTCCGCCGAGGTCGCGCCGCCAACGCGTACGTAGCGGAAGCTGCCGTAGGGATCACAGTCGTAGAACGGCACCTGGGCGCCGTAGCGGATGGCTTTGTCATTGAACTTGAGTTTGGCCTTGGCCTGGCGGAAACGCTCGAAGTCGTTCCAGATCAGGATCGCCACCGGGTGACCGATGAACATCGGCACCTTGCCTTCCGGCAGCAGCGGATCGGGCGCGTGATCTTCCGGGAAGACGATGCCGTCCTTGTCCAGGTCGGCGGCGGTGACGATGCGGTCGGGCTGCAAATCGGCGCCGAGCCACGACAGGTCGTAACCCGCGTAGATGCGGTCGGCCTTGGTGATTTTCAGCAACATGGCGTGGCCCTGCTGCTGCGGCCAGCCCGGCATGTCCTTGGCACGAATGTCGCGGGCAAAGACTTTGCTGCCGCAGACCTTGGACAAGGCATCGTTACGCGAGCGCGCCTTGCCGTTGTTGCCGAGCCATTGCTCGGACGGCACGGTTACGCTGTTTTCCATCAAGGCAGCCAGCGCCTGGGTGCTGAGCGGTGTAAGCGTCACGCTCACACCCGCCACCAGCCCGCCCTGAAGGAACGAGCGCCGGGAAATATCACGGTTGGACATGGATCATCCTCTGGGCGGTTATGGGTCCGCCCTTCTGGTTATGTTCTGGGAATCTCGAGTCTTGCAGAAGCGCTTTTGGACAAAGCAAAAGGCTGTATTTGACAGTGCAAAGCTGACCGAAAGGTTAACTTTATAGGTTTCTGCGCTGGCGGCAAACAACCTGTTACAAAAAACTGACCAAAGAATCAAAAAATCAATGCGACGTGGCACCGCATGAGGTCGCCGTACAAACCGACACCCCTATGTGGGAGCGAGCCTGCTCGCGAAGGCGTAGTGTCAGTCAGCGCATTTTTTGCCTGATACACCGCATTCGCGAGCAGGCTCGCTCCCACATGGGGATTTGTGTCGGATCCAGAATCAGGCAGAAGGAGCAGAGGGGAAAAGCCAAATCGCAGACACAAAAAACCCCGGTCTTTCGACCAGGGTCTTTGCTATCGACTCGAATAAGGCGCTGGCATTACCAGCAGCTTTCTTCGTAGCTCCAAGGCGTTCAGTGGGCCTTGAGGCAGATATGGCGCAGCGGACGGGACTCGAACCCGCGACCCCCGGCGTGACAGGCCGGTATTCTAACCGACTGAACTACCGCTGCGTATCGCTTTGGACTTTCGCCCAAGTAACTCGTCTGACTGAAAGCTTCGAGGCTTTTCAATCTCGAAGAAGGTAAAAACCTGCTTCGGTAATATGGCGCAGCGGACGGGACTCGAACCCGCGACCCCCGGCGTGACAGGCCGGTATTCTAACCGACTGAACTACCGCTGCGCGTCGGTGGAGGCTTTTAAAAGCTTCCATCTTGCTTTCGCAAGACTCTCGGAAGTGGTGGGTGATGACGGGATCGAACCGCCGACATTCTGCTTGTAAGGCAGACGCTCTCCCAGCTGAGCTAATCACCCGTTTGCATCTCCGAGGCCGCGAAATTTACGCAGGTAGCGAACCTAAGTCAATAGCAGGATTGAAGTTTTTTCAAAAACAGTTTTTAGCGGCAAGTCTCAAGCTGCAAGCAAAAGCATAAACATCCAAAGCAGACACACCGCGATCTAGCTTCAACTTGCAGCTCGACGCTTGCAGCTGGCTCTCACTGCTCGTAAATCATCTTCTTGGTCATGCCGCCATCGACCACGAATTCCTGGCCAGTGACGAAACCGGCGTTCCTGGACAGCAACCAAGCCACCATCGCCGCCACATCCTCGACCGTCCCTACCCTGCCCGCCGGATGCTGGGCATGGTCGGCATCGGTCAGCGGTTCGGCACGCCGTACTGACGGGTCCCGTGCATCAATCCAGCCCGGACTGACCGCATTGACGCGGATTTCCGGCCCCAGACTGATCGCCAACGCGTGAGTCAGGGCCAACAGGCCACCCTTGCTCGCCGCATAAGCCTCTGTGTCAGGTTCCGACTGCCCGGCACGGGTCGAGGCCAGGTTGACGATTGCGCCGTTGTGAGCACGCAGGTACGGCGCACAGTGCTTGGCCAGCAACATCGGCCCACTGAGATTCACTGCCAACACACGATTCCAGTAGGCCAGATCAAGGCTTTCCAGGGTGATGTTGTGCGGATCGGCGACTGCCGCATTGCACACCAACGCATCCAGACGCCCGAACTGCCCCAGCACCTCGGCGACGCCCAGCGCCACCTGCCCTTCGTTCGAGACGTCCATGGCGATGAACCAGGCATTGTCGCCCAGCACCTTCGCCACTTTCGAACCCCGCACGCGGTCCAGGTCCGTCAACACCACCTGCCAGCCTTCGCTGATTAGCCAGGCCGCGATGCCCAGGCCGATACCGCGCGCGGCACCGGTGACCAGCGCAACGCGGCCATGGGTGCCCGTAGCCGGCGTGGCCAACTCGATCACAAGGCAGCCAACCCGCGCGCCAGATCGGCTTGCAGGTCTGCTACGTCTTCCAGGCCGACCGCAACACGAATCAGGCTGTCACGGATGCCCGCGGCTTCACGTTCTTGCGGCGCCAGACGGCCGTGAGAGGTAGTGCTCGGGTGAGTGATGGTGGTCTTGGTGTCGCCGAGGTTGGCGGTGATGGAAATCAGTCGGGTTGCGTCGATAAAGCGCCAGGCGCCCTCTTTGCCGCCCTTGACTTCAAAACTTACGACCGCACCGAAGCCTTTCTGCTGACGCTGGGCCAGTTCGTGCTGCGGATGGCTCTTGAGGCCGGCGTAGTGGACTTTCTCGATGCCGTCCTGCTGTTCCAGCCATTCGGCCAGTTGCTGAGCGTTGGCGCAGTGCGCCTTCATGCGCAGGTTCAGGGTTTCGAGGCCCTTGAGGAAGATCCAGGCATTGAATGGGCTCAGGGTCGGCCCGGCGGTGCGCAGGAAACCGACGACTTCTTTCATCTGTTCGCTGCGACCAGCCACGACGCCACCCATGCAACGGCCCTGGCCGTCGATGAACTTGGTCGCCGAGTGCACGACGATGTCGGCGCCCAGTTTCAGCGGCTGTTGCAAGGCAGGCGTGCAGAAGCAGTTGTCGACCACCAGCATCGCACCTTTGGCGTGAGCGATTTTCGACAGTTCGGCGATATCCACCAACTCGGCCAGTGGGTTGGACGGCGATTCGACGAACAGCAATTTGGTGTTGACCTTGATCGCAGCATCCCAGCCGGACAGGTCCGCCAGAGGTACGTAGTCGACTTCGACGCCAAAACGCTTGAAGTACTTCTCGAACAGACTGATGGTCGAGCCGAACACGCTGCGCGAAACCAGCACGTGGTCACCGGCGCTGCACAGGCTCATCACCACCGCCATGATCGCGGCCATGCCAGTGGCAGTGGCCACCGCTTGCTCGGCGCTTTCCAGCGCGGCGATACGTTCTTCGAACGCACGCACGGTCGGGTTGGTGTAGCGCGAGTAAACGTTGCCCGGCACTTCACCGGAGAAGCGTGCCGCCGCGTCGGCAGCGGTACGGAACACGTAGCTGGAAGTGAAGAACATCGGATCACCGTGTTCGCCTTCCGGCGTACGGTGTTGACCGGCGCGTACGGCCAGGGTATCGAACGCTACGCCATCGAGGTCGCTGTCCAGCCGACCGGCATCCCAATCCTGACTCATGCTGTCACTCCTTGCCTTGCTCTTTTAGTAGATACAAAACCGGCCCCTCAGGGCCGGTAGTTACTCAGTTGTTATACAGATCAATGATCGCACTGACTGCCTGTGTCTTGACCTTGGAGGCATCGTTGCGCGCCTGCTCGATCTTGTTCAGGTAAGCCTCGTCGACGTCGCCGGTGACGTACTTGCCGTCAAACACCGCGCAATCGAAGTTCTCGATCTTGATCTTGCCGCCACCGACCGCTTCGATCAAATCAGGCAAGTCCTGATAGATCAACCAGTCGGCGCCGATCAGATCAGCCACGTCTTGGGTCGAACGGTTGTGGGCGATCAGTTCGTGAGCACTTGGCATGTCGATGCCGTAGACGTTCGGGTAGCGAACGGCTGGCGCTGCGGAGCAGAAGTAGACGTTTTTCGCGCCAGCTTCACGGGCCATCTGGATGATCTGCTTGCACGTGGTGCCGCGAACGATCGAGTCGTCCACCAGCATCACGTTCTTGCCGCGGAATTCCAGTTCGATGGCATTGAGCTTCTGGCGTACGGATTTTTTCCGCGCAGCCTGGCCCGGCATGATGAAGGTCCGGCCGATGTAGCGGTTCTTCACGAAGCCTTCGCGGAACTTGACGCCCAAGTGGTTCGCTAGCTCCAGGGCCGCGGTGCGGCTGGTGTCCGGAATCGGGATGACCACGTCGATGTCGTGCTCTGGACGCTCGCGCAGGATCTTCTCGGCGAGTTTCTCACCCATGCGCAGACGGGCCTTGTAGACCGAAACGCCATCGATGATCGAGTCCGGACGCGCCAGGTAGACGTGTTCGAAGATGCACGGGGTCAGGGACGGGTTGGTCGCGCACTGACGGGTGTGCAGCTTGCCGTCTTCAGTGATGTAGACCGCTTCGCCCGGTGCCAGGTCGCGAATCAGGGTGAAACCGAGCACGTCCAGGGACACGCTTTCGGAGGCGATCATGTACTCGACGCCTTCGTCGGTGTGACGCTGGCCGAAGACGATCGGACGGATGCCGTGCGGGTCGCGGAAACCAACGATGCCGTAACCGGTCACCATCGCCACGACCGCGTAACCACCGACGCAACGGTTGTGCACGTCAGTCACGGCAGCGAATACGTCTTCTTCGGTTGGCTGCAACTTGCCGCGCTGGGCCAGCTCGTGAGCGAACACGTTGAGCAGTACTTCCGAATCGGAGTTGGTGTTGACGTGGCGCAGGTCAGATTCGTAAATCTCCTTGGCCAATTGTTCAACGTTGGTCAGGTTACCGTTGTGCGCCAACGTGATGCCGTAAGGCGAGTTGACGTAAAACGGTTGAGCTTCAGCCGAAGTCGAGCTGCCTGCGGTCGGATAACGCACATGGCCAATGCCCATGTGGCCGACCAGGCGCTGCATGTGACGCTGATGGAACACGTCACGCACCAGGCCATTGTCCTTGCGCAGGAATAACCGGCCATCATGGCTGGTCACGATACCGGCAGCGTCCTGGCCGCGGTGCTGGAGCACGGTTAGCGCGTCATACAGCGCCTGATTGACGTTCGACTTACCGACGATACCGACGATGCCACACATGCGACGCAACCCCTACTTAATGGATCTGAACTGAACACAACTCACTGAGGCGTTTTGGCCGTCGGAAAGAGGTGTTCCTTGAACGGTAATTCAGCGGGTACGCTGATACCGCTGGCAAGCCACTGACTGCTCCACCCAAGAATCAGGTTTTTGGACCAGTCTGCGACCAATAAAAATTTTGGCACGAGCTGTGATTCTTTCCACCAGCCGTCCTGCTGTACCGGCCCCAGGCTCAACAGCCCGACCGCCACGACCACCAGCAACACGCCACGCGCGGCGCCGAAGGCCATGCCGAGGAATCGATCGGTCCCGGATAGCCCGGTAACGCGAACCAACTCGCCGATAAGATAATTGATCATTGCGCCTACGATTAACGTGGCGACAAACATGATGGCGCAGCCCGTGATCACACGAGCCGAAGGCGTTTCGATGTACCCGCCGAGGTACTCGGACAATGAACCACCGAACATCCAGGCGACGACTCCTGCGATGATCCAGGTCACCAGCGATAATGCTTCTTTGACGAAGCCGCGGCTCAAACTGATCAATGCGGAGATGGCGACGATTGCAACGATCGCCCAGTCAACCAAGGTAAATGGCACAGTGCAGCCTACAGACAGATAAGGCGGCGCATTTTAGCAGAGCCCATGCTTATCGGTAAGCTGCGATTGTCAGTGCATTTCAAATCGGGTGGATAGTTTTAACCGCGCTCAGGCTGGAAACGTACGACAAAACCTTTCAGGTTCTGCTGGCGACCCAGCAAGTCACGCAGGCGATCGGCTTCTGCACGCTCGATCAGCGGCCCGACAAACACCCGATTCTTGCCGTCGGCAGTCCGGATGTAGGCGTTATAGCCTTGGCTGCGCAGGGTTTTCTGCAGACTTTCTGCACTGTCGCGGCTTGCCAGACTGGCCAATTGCACCGACCAACTGATCGACAGGCCATTGGCATCAACGCGACTCTGAGTGGTGTCCGGCTTGGCCGGTGCGGCAGCAATCGGCTGGGTCGGTGCCGGTTTCGCAACAGGCGCTGGCGCCGGTGCCACCGGTTTGGCGACTGGCGCCACGGGCACAGCCGGTTTGATCGGCATCGACGGTGCTTGATCATCAGCAATCTCGTCGTCGCTTGGCACCGGCTCCTGAGGCAAGGCTTGCGGTTCAGGCACCACCACCGGCTCGACCTGTACTTGCGCCACCGCAGGGGCTTGCGGCGCAGACGGTGCCTGCACCGTCACTTGTCGCTGTTCGTCCTGACGGGAAAACAGCATCGGCAAGAAAATCACCGCCAGCGCCACCAACACCAGGGCACCGACCATACGCTGTTTGTAAGCCTTATCCAGCAAAGCCATTTGCCGCTTCCTCCGTGGAGCGCCGGGCCAGCCATTCAAGGGCCTCGGCAACACAATAAAATGATCCGAACAACAAAATCTCATCGTCACTCGTCGCCAGCGCGCACTGCCCTTCCAAGGCTGCTGCCACGCTGTCATACGACGCTACCGAAGCGCCAAGGTTCTGTAACGCCGCGTGCAAATCTGCAACCGGACGTGCTCGCGGCGAATCCAGCGGCGCAACAGCCCATGACTGGACACTAGCATTCAATTCGCCGACCACACCATCCAGATCCTTGTCCGCCAGCAATCCGAACACTGCCAGACGCTTGCCGACCGGCGGCCGACTGGCCAGACGCCGGGCCAGATACTCTGCCGCATGCGGGTTATGCCCCACATCCAGTAACAAATTCAGGCGCTTTCCCTGCCAGTTGAATTGCCGACGATCCAGCCGACCGACGATTCGCGTCGCTTTCAGCGCTTCAACAATCTGTGCATCAACCCACGTCAAACCTGACAACAGATAAGCCTGCAATGCCAGCGCAGCGTTTTCCATCGGCAGATCCAGCAACGGCAAATCATGCAGCTCGACGACACGCCCTTGAGCGTCAACGCCACGCCACTGCCAGTTGTGATCGGTGATCCCGAGATCAAAATCGCGCCCACGCAGGAAAAACGGGCAAGCCAGCTCGCGCGCCTTGTCCAGCAGGGGTTGGGGAGGATTCAGATCGCCGCAGAGCGCAGGCGCGCCCTGACGGAAGATGCCAGCCTTCTCGTAGGCCACGGATTCACGGGTATCGCCCAGGTAATCGACGTGATCGACGCCAATACTGGTGACCAGCGCCATGTCCGCGTCGACCACGTTGACCGTGTCCAGACGTCCGCCTAGGCCGACTTCCAGCACCACCGCATCCAGACTGGCCTGTTGAAACAGCCAGAATGCTGCCAGGGTGCCCATTTCGAAGTAGGTCAGGGACGTTTCGGCACGGCCGGCTTCGACCGCCGCAAAGGCATTGCACAGTTCGGCGTCAGTGGCTTCGACGCCATTGACCTGCACCCGCTCGTTGTAACGCAGCAAGTGCGGAGAATTGTAGACACCGACATTCAGGCCTTGCGCCCGCAGCAATGACGCCACAAACGCACACGTCGAGCCTTTGCCGTTAGTGCCGGTGACCGTAATCACCCGAGGCGCCAGCTTGCCCAGTCCCATGCGGGACGCTACCTGTTGCGAGCGCTCCAGGCCCATGTCGATGGCCGAAGGGTGCAACTGCTCAAGGTAGGCGAGCCATTCGCCAAGGGTGCGCTCGGTCATATGTTCGCAGGTACCGGTGGAATCACGATTGGCTCGATTGGCGCAGCGACGAATTTCGGCGTCGGCAGGCCCATCATTTGTGCCAGCAGGTTGCCCAGACGTGGGCGCAGTTCCTGACGGTGAATGATCATGTCGATCGCGCCGTGCTCCAGCAGGAACTCGCTGCGCTGGAAGCCTTCCGGCAGTTTTTCACGCACGGTTTGTTCGATTACGCGCGGACCGGCGAAGCCGATCAGGGCTTTTGGCTCGCCGACGATCACGTCGCCCAGCATCGCCAGACTGGCGGAAACGCCACCGTAGACCGGGTCGGTCAGTACCGAGATAAACGGAATGCCTTCTTCACGCAGACGCGCCAGTACCGCCGAGGTCTTGGCCATTTGCATCAGGGAGATCAGGGCTTCCTGCATCCGCGCACCACCGGAGGCAGCGAAGCAGATCATCGGGCACTTGTTTTCCAGCGCATAGTTGGCGGCGCGAACAAAACGCTCACCAACGATGGCGCCCATCGAACCACCCATGAAGGAGAATTCGAAGGCCGAGACCACCACCGGCATGCCCAGCAAGGTGCCGCTCATGGAGATCAGTGCGTCTTTCTCGCCAGTCGCTTTCTGCGCAGCGGTCAGGCGATCCTTGTACTTCTTGCCGTCGCGGAATTTCAGACGGTCAACCGGCTCCAGCTCAGCGCCCAGTTCGGCACGGCCTTCGGCGTCGAGGAAAATGTCGATACGGGCGCGAGCTCCGATACGCATGTGGTGGTTGCACTTGGGGCAAACGTCCAGGGTCTTTTCCAGCTCCGGACGATACAGCACAGCCTCGCAAGACGGGCATTTGTGCCAAAGACCTTCAGGCACCGAGCTCTTCTTGACCTCGGAACGCATGATCGAAGGGATCAGTTTGTCTACTAACCAGTTGCTCATGCTTTCTTTCTCCAGTACCGGCGGCCCGAACGCTTTGGTTCGCAGCCCCGCGTATGCCCTTGAGCTAAATTCATGTGTGTGGCGATGATTGATGGATTGCCGGGTCAGTGAAACTGACCTTCGTACACCCCAAAAACCCTCAGCCGTGCCTGCTTTCGTGCAAGTGAAGTTATGGACGGCGGCAGTCTGCCAGCCGTCACATCCCGCGTACCGCTTTGATAAATGCCTGAATCTTTGCGTGATCCTTGATGCCCTTGCTCGCCTCCACCCCGCCGCTGACGTCTACGGCATAAGGCCGAACCCGGGCAATCGCCTCGGCGACGTTATCGGGGCTCAGACCGCCCGCCAGGATAATCGGCTTGCTCAAGCCTTGCGGTATCAGTGACCAGTCGAAGGCTTCGCCAGTTCCGCCCGGCACACCTTCAACATAGGCATCGAGCAGAATACCGCTGGCACTTGGGAACGCAGCGCATGCCGCCCCAATGTCATCGCCGGCCTTGACCCGCAGCGCCTTGATGTACGGGCGATTCCAGCTTTCACACTCGGCAGCGTCTTCGTCACCGTGAAACTGCAGCAAGTCCAGCGGCACCGCGTCGAGAATTTCCCCCAACTCGCAGCGACTGGCGTTGACGAACAAACCCACGGTGGTCACGAACGGCGGCAAGGCCTTGATGATCGCCCTCGCCTGCTGAAACGTCACCGCCCGTGGGCTTTTGGCGTAAAACACAAACCCTATGGCATCAGCCCCGGCCTCGACTGCCGCCAACGCATCTTCTATGCGGGTAATCCCGCAAATCTTGCTGCGAACGGCTGACATGTCGATAGAACCCCAAGGCAAATCCGAGAAAGTCCCGGATGGTAACAAATGCGTTCGAGGGCGTCAGCCGTCAAGTTCGGTGAAACCGGTCAGGAAGTGTGGACCGATGTAACGCTCGGGCAGCGGGAACTCGTCGCGGTACTCCACCTGCACCAGATACAGGCCGTACGGGTGCGCCGTAACCCCGCCAGAGCGGCGAATACGACTCTCAAGCACTTCCTTCATCCACTCCACCGGACGCTCGCCGGTACCGATGGTCATCAGCACCCCGGCGATGTTACGCACCATGTGATGCAGGAAGGCGTTGGCGCGGATGTCCAGCACAATCATCTTGCCGTGCCGGGTGACGCGCAGGTGATGCAATTGCTTGATCGGCGACTTGGCCTGGCACTGTCCGGCACGAAATGCGCTGAAATCGTGAGTACCGACCAGATACTGGGCGGCTTCGGCCATGCGCTCGACGTCCAGCGGACGGTGGTTCCAGGTGATTTCTTCGTTCAGGTGCGCCGGGCGAATCTGATCGTTGTAGATCACGTAGCGATAGCGCCGGGCGATGGCTTTAAACCGTGCATGAAAGTGCGCCGGCATGACCTTTGCCCAGCTGACGCTGATGTCGTGGGGCAGATTGATGTTGGCCCCCATGACCCAGGCCTTCAGTGAACGGTCGACCTGGGTATCGAAATGCACCACTTGGCCGCAGGCATGCACGCCCGCGTCGGTGCGACCGGCGCAATGCAGCGACACCGGTGAATCGGCGACTTTGGACAACGCCTTTTCGAGGGTTTCCTGGACGGTCAGCACGCCAGAGGCCTGACGTTGCCAGCCGCGATAACGCGAGCCTTTGTATTCAACGCCCAACGCGATCCGGAAAAAGCCGTCGGCCGCCATTTCGGCGGCCGGATTATCTATATTTGCCAAAGGGTGACAGCCTGCTGATGTACGCAAAGGCTGGCATTATAAGGCTGTCGACCGGGGATGCCAGTTTCAAGATCAAAAGATCGCAGCCTTCGGCAGCTCCTACGGGATGTACATCATTGTTCTGTAGGAGCTGCCGAAGGCTGCGATCTTTTAATCTGGAAAACCCAGAAACAAAAACGGCAGCCTCAATGGGCTGCCGTTTTCGCTTACCGCTGGACTGACTACAAGCTCGAGAGCATATCCTTGGCTTCCCCACGCTGCTTCTCGTCACCCTCGGTCAACACTTCGTTGAGGATGTCGCGCGCGCCGTCGCTGTCGCCCATGTCGATATAGGCCTGAGCCAGATCGAGTTTGGTCGCCGCTTCGTCGGTGCCGGCGAGGAAGTCGAAATCATCTTCGCCCAAATCACCGCCCACCGCCGCATCGGCTTCGGTGAAGGTCGGCTCGGCAATGCTTTGCGACAAACTATCCAGCTCAGCGTTGACGTCATCCAGTTCTGCCGAGAAGGCATTCGGCGCCTCAGGGGTGTCCATTTCGTCAGCCAGGGACAGGTCGAAATCGGCCGGCAGTTCCAGATCGTCCAGCGCCGCCTCGGTCACGGTTGGCACTTCAACGCCCGGCAGGTCTTTTACACCCTCATCCAGGTCCAGCAGGAAGTCGTCATCGGCCAGGGTCGCTGGCGAGGCATCGCCACCGAGGTCCAGGTCGAGATCGAAGTCCGACAGGTCGTCGAGGTTGTCCTTGATGTCCGTCTGCTGTTGCAGCACCGACCCAAAGCTCAGGTCGTCGTCCAGCGGGAATTCGTCCAGCTCCAATGGTGCGTCCAGCTCAGCAGGCGCTTCAGGCTCAACCACGGGCGCAGGTTCTACCGGCGTAATGTTGTCGAGATCGTCCAGGCTCAGGTCAAACGCGCTGTCGAGACCATCGTCCACTGGCGCCGGCGCCGGCGCTTCAGGCTCAACCACCGGTGCAGGCTCTACCGGCGTGATGTTTTCCAGGTCATCCAGGCTCAAGTCGAAAGCGCTGTCGAGATCATCGACAGCCGGCTCTGGAGCCGGCGCTTCAGGCTCGTCCAGCAACAGGTCCTTGACGTACTGAGCGTCCAGCTCGGCAGCGACGGCGGCGGCAGCAATGCCACCGGCAACCACGAGGGCCATGGCCGGGAAGCGGCTTTTCAGCTGTTCGACCTGGGCGAAGTTATCGCCATTGGCCACCAACTTGCGCTCCTGGGCCACGAACGCATCACGATCACCTTGCTGACCATAGACTTCCATCAGCTTCAAACGCAGATCACTGCGCTGTGGCTCAAGGCTCACGCCTTCTTCCAGCAGCGCGGCGGCCTGATTCAAGCGGCCGGCGTTGATGTGCGACTGCGCCTTGTCGAGTACGTCGTCAGAACGCTCTGCGGCCGGAGCCACCAGCGGTGCAGCAATCGGCTCAGCCATTACAATCGGCGCAACCACTGGCGCCACTGCTGGTGCAGGCGCCGGAGTGTTGAGCTTGACGCTCGCCGCTGGGGTTTCCAGACCTTCGAAGCTGCTTTCCGGCAGATCCTGTTCAGCGGAGAACTCTTGCTCTTCAGACAGGGCACGCGCCATGCGCAGATGTTTTTCAGCTTCCTGCTGCGCTTTGCGGCGACGGGCCAGCAACAGCAACAGGAGCAGCAGGACAACGGCACCGCCGCCCACCAGACCCAGCAGAATCGGATTGGTCAGCAATTCGTTGAAGGTTTTTTCGTCGTCAACAACCGGCTTCGGCTCCACAACGGGCTCGACAACCGGTGTCTCAGCCGGCGGCGCAATAGCCGATTCCGGCGTAGGAGACGCAGCAGCCTCTGCCGGCGTGGCTGGCGGGGTGGCGGCGAGTTCCGCGGTGATTGCTGGAACCGCAGCACCGGAGGCATTTGCAGCGGGTGCAGCACCCGAGCCTTCTGCCTGCAGTTTCGCCAGTTGATTGTTCTTCAGCTCGATCAGCTTTTGCAGCTTATCCAGCTGACTTTGCAGATCGGTCATGCGGCTTTTCAGTTCGGCATTGTCACGACGGGTCGTGTCGAGGCTTTCCTGGGTGACCGCCAGTTTGTTGCTCAGATTCTTCGCATCGCCAGCAGCGCCCTTGCGGCCCTTGCCGGATTCGGCAGAGACCAGGGTCAGGTTATCTTTCGCCGGCTGGGTCGGCGCGGCATCCGCACGACCGC
The DNA here is from genome assembly GCF_016651105.1 of Pseudomonas sp. TH15. Taxonomy (GTDB): domain Bacteria; phylum Pseudomonadota; class Gammaproteobacteria; order Pseudomonadales; family Pseudomonadaceae; genus Aquipseudomonas. Next base: position 3,247,189 of record NZ_JAEKEL010000001.1, on the reverse strand, counting down.
GCTTGGTGGCGTCGAGCTGCTGCTGGCCAGTGCCAGGCTTGGCCACATAGCGACGCCCCTGGCGCCATGCGGTGTTCTGCGCGGCGACTTCAGCGATGGCTTTGGGTTGCGCCAGGCTGGTGCTTTGCACCTGATCCGGCATGCGCAAGACCTGGCCGGTCTTCAGCAGGTTGATGTTGCCGTTGATGAACGCATCCGGGTTCAACGCCTGGATGGCCAGCATGGTCTGCTGCACCGAACCGCCATTTCGCGCCTTCGCTGCGATTTCCCACAGGGTATCGCGCGGCGTGGTGGTGTAAGTCGATGGCTTGGTGGCACCGGTGGTTGGCGCGGTAACGGCTTGAGCCGGCGCAGGTTGCGCGGCGGCGTCGGCGGTTTGTGGCGAGAATTTGGACGGATCGAGCAGCACGCTGTAATCGCGCAGCAAGCGACCGTTAGGCCACATCACCTGAACCAGGAATTTCACCATCGGTTCGGAGAGCGGTTTGCTGGACGTCACGCGCAGGATGCTTTTACCGCTGGCGTTGAGCACCGGGGTAAAGGTCAGGTCATTGAGGAATGCCTGGCGATCAACCCCGGCCTTGGCGAAATCGTCGGCCGAGGCCAGGCTCGGCACCACTTCGGCAGCGGTGAGGTCCTTGACGTCGAGCAACTCGATTTCTGCCACCAGGGGCTGGTTCAGCGTCGACTTCAGGGTCAGTTCCCCGAGCCCGAGGGCATGCGCCATACCGGAGGACAGCGCCGAGGCGGCCGCTATTGCTAACACCAGTTTGCGAACTTGAACCATAGCCTCATCCTTTGTTTGAACATTCCTCGGCCAGCGAGAAGGTGTTGAAAGTCGCTGCCGTAAGGCATTGCGCGCGGCGGCGAAGGGTCGTCGCGCGCGATCATTTCTTTGATGCCCTGGAAAGTCCCGTAGGGTGACTCGCCTTCAGCACTCCGGCCAAGCATAGCGCTCAGCTAGAATCATTCGACAAATTGTTGCCAAGTATCTTTTACAGCAGGTCTTTTATCAACAATTCAGCCACCTGCACAGCATTGAGCGCAGCGCCCTTGCGTACGTTATCTGACGTCAGCCACAGATTTAGTTCCGACAGGTCGTCGACACCGTGGCGAACCCGGCCGATGTAGACCACATCCTGCCCTACCGCGTCACCTACCGGCGTCGGGTAATCGCCTGCTTCGACCAGCTCAATGCCTGGCGCGTCTTCCAGTGCAGCGTTCACTTTTGCCAGGTCCACAGCGCTCGCTGACTGCAAGGTCACACTAAAGCTATCGCCAAAAAACACCGGGGCTTGAATGCAAGTCGCGGAAATCTTTAATAAAGGCAGCGCCATCACCTGACGCAGCTCACGTACCAGGCGTTTTTCCAGCAGCGTGTGACCCTGATCATCGGGTTTACCGACTTGGGCCAGCAAATTAAAGGCCATTTGCCGATCAAAGAAAGTCGGCTCCAGCGGACGCACATTGAGCAGTTCGGCGGTTTGCCGGGCCAACTCGGTCACCGCTTCGCGGCCCTGGGCGGAGACGGCCAGGCTGGCGGTCACGTTGACTCGCTGCAGGTCGATCACGCCGAGCAACGGCGCGAGCACCACGGCCAAGGTGGTGGCCGACGGGCTCGGGCTGCTGACCTGGAACGGCTTTTTCAGACCCGCCAACACCTGAGCATTGGCTTCCGGCACCACTTGCGGCGCCTGATCGGCCGGCAACGCGCCGGACAGATCGATTAGCGAGCAACCGGCAGCCGTGGCGCGCGAGGCGAAACTCAGGGTCACCGCCGGGCCGGCAGCGAAGAACACCAACTGAACCTTGCTGAAATCGAACTCATCGACTTCCCGCACGCGTACGTTCTTGCCGCGAAACGGCACCGAATGCCCGGCGGATTCGCTGCTGGCCAGCAGGTGAAGGTTGCCGACCGGGAAGTCTCGCTCTTCAAGAATCTGCACGAGCGTTTCGCCGACAGTACCGGTGGCGCCGATCACGGCAATATCGAAGGACTGGCTCATGGTTCTACCTCAGGCGAAACGGGGGGAGCGGCACTTTACCGGGTGGCTGGCATGCAGGCAATTCGGGCGGAGATTTGTGGTACCAGTTCCGGCCCCTTCGCGAGCAAGCCCGCTCCCACAGGTTAATCGCAATCCCATGTGGGAGCGGGCTTGCTCGCGAAGGCGGCCTCTCTGACTACACAATTTCCATAAAAAAACCCGCACCTCTTTACAAGGCACGGGTTCTTTCACAGCTTCAACCGATCAACGCTCAAGCAGAATCCGCAGCATGCGACGCAGCGGTTCGGCCGCGCCCCACAGCAGCTGGTCGCCGACGGTGAACGCGCCCAGATACTGGGTGCCCATGTTCAGCTTGCGCAGACGGCCAACCGGTACGTTCAGGGTGCCGGTGACTTTCGTCGGGCTCAGTTCCTGAATGCTGGCTTCGCGGCTGTTCGGCACCAGTTTTACCCAAGGGTTGTGCTGGCTGATCAGCCCTTCGATGTCGGCGATCGGCACGTCTTTGTTCAGTTTGATGGTCAGTGCCTGGCTGTGGCAGCGCATGGCGCCGATACGCACGCAGATGCCATCGACCGGAATCGGGCTCTTGAAGCGGCCGAGGATCTTGTTGGTCTCGGCCTGGGCCTTCCACTCTTCGCGGCTCTGACCGTTCGGCAGTTCTTTGTCGATCCACGGGATCAGGCTGCCGGCCAGCGGCACGCCGAAGTTTTCGGTCGGGTACGCGTCGCTGCGCATGGCTTCGGCAACACGGCGGTCGATGTCGAGGATCGCGCTGGCCGGGTCAGCCAGTTGATCGGCGACAGCGGCGTGGGTCGCGCCCATTTGCTTGATCAGTTCACGCATGTTCTGCGCGCCGGCACCGGAGGCCGCCTGATACGTCATGGCGCTCATCCACTCCACCAGCCCGGCTTCAAACAGACCGCCCAGGCCCATCAGCATCAGGCTGACGGTGCAGTTGCCGCCGATGTAGTTCTTGGTGCCCGCGTCGAGCTGCTGGTCGATGACCTTGCGGTTCACCGGGTCCAGCACGATCACCGCGTCATCCTGCATGCGCAGGCTGGAAGCGGCGTCGATCCAGTAACCCTGCCAGCCGGCTTCGCGCAGTTTCGGGAAGACTTCGCTGGTGTAGTCGCCACCCTGGCAGGTCAGAATCACGTCGAGGGTTTTCAGCTCTTCAATGCTGTAAGCGTCCTTGAGCGGAGCAATGTCTTTGCCCACGGACGGGCCTTGGCCACCGACATTGGAAGTGGTGAAAAACACCGGCTCAATAAGATCGAAATCCTGCTCTTCCAGCATCCGCTGCATGAGCACGGAACCGACCATACCGCGCCAACCGATCAGACCTACACGTTTCATCGCAACTACACCTTCTTTAAAAAGTGGGCCGCTGCTTTCGAAGTTGAAAGTGGCAGCGGGCCCGAGAGATTACAGATTCCGCAGCGCGGCGACTACTGCGTCACCCATTTCCTGCGTACCGACTTTAGTGCAACCGGTCGACCAGATGTCGCCGGTGCGCAGGCCCTGGTCCAAAACCAGACTGACGGCCTTCTCGATCGCATCGGCTGCATCCTGCAGATTGAAGCTGTAACGCAGCATCATCGACACCGACAAAATGGTCGCCAACGGGTTGGCAATGCCTTTGCCAGCGATGTCCGGCGCCGAACCGTGGCACGGCTCGTACATGCCTTTGTTGTTGGTGTCCAGGGACGCCGACGGCAGCATGCCGATGGAACCGGTGAGCATCGAGGCCTGGTCGGACAGGATGTCGCCGAACAGGTTGTCGGTAACGATCACGTCGAACTGCTTCGGTGCGCGCACCAGTTGCATGGCGGCGTTGTCGACGTACATGTGGCTCAGTTCGACTTCAGGGTAATCCTTGGCGACTTGCTCGACCACTTCACGCCACAGCTGGCTGGACGCCAGCACGTTGGCCTTGTCCACCGAGCAGAGCTTTTTGCCACGGACCATGGCCATGTCGAAACCGATACGGGCGATGCGGCGGATTTCGCTTTCGCTGTACGGCAGGGTGTCGTAGGCCTGGCGCTCGCCGTTTTCCAGTACACGCACGCCACGTGGCGCGCCGAAGTAGATGCCGCCGGTCAGTTCACGGACGATCAGGATGTCCAGGCCAGCAACGATCTCAGGCTTCAGGCTCGACGCTTCGGCCAGTTGCGGGTACAGGATCGCCGGACGCAGGTTGCCAAACAGGCCCAGCTGCGCACGAATCTTCAGCAGGCCGCGCTCAGGGCGGATGTCACGCTCGATGGTGTCCCATTTCGGGCCGCCCACGGCGCCCAGCAGTACAGCGTCGGCAGCACGGGCGCGAGCCAGGGTTTCATCAGCCAGCGGCACGCCGTGCTTGTCGATCGCTGCGCCGCCGATCACGTCGTGGCTCAGTTCGAAGCCCAGGCTGTACTTGTCGCTTGCCAGCTCCAGCACCTTGACCGCTTCGGCCATGATTTCCGGGCCAATACCGTCACCTGGGAGAATCAGAATCTGCTTGCTCATGCTTTCCTCATGTCATCAGTCGGTGCGCCCGTGGGCGCACCCGGAAAAATTCGTTCAGCCGCTATCGTTCAGAGCTTATCGTTCAGCCATCAGCACCAGTACATCTGTACTGAACGAACCATCGGCCTCAATCTCAAAATACTCGCGCACTTCGTTGCCCATCGACTTCTGCAACTCGAGGATCGCGGCGCGCATCACTTCGGGTGTGCGCATGCGCTCGACCCAGGAGGTGTACTCCAGACGCAGCCGCTGACGCGTGGTGCTACGGGTATGCAACCCCGCCTCGCTGACCTGGCGCAACCACTCGCCCGCCGAATAATCGCGCACATGGCTGGTGTCGCGCAGCACTTCGACGCTTTGCAGGTAGGTGTCGAACAACGGACTGCCCGGCGACAACACGTCGACAAACGCCGCCACGCCGCCTGGTTTCAGCACCCGGCGCACTTCGCGCAGGGCCACGCCGAGATCGCTCCAATGATGCGCCGAATAACGGCTGAAGACGAAATCGAACTCGCCATCGGCGAACGGCAGGCGCTCGGCGGCGCCGTTAACGGTGGTGACATTGCTGAAACCACGATCAATCGCGGCGGCGGCGACCACGTCGAGCATTTGCTGCGACAGGTCGTAGGCCACCACCTCTTTCACCAGCGACGCCACATGGAAACTCACATGACCGGCGCCGCAACCCAAGTCCAGCACGCGGGCATTGCCCTGCCCGGCCAGTTCAGCCTGTAGCAGTGCGAACTCGGTGCCTTGAGCGTGAACGGCGCTGCTCAGATAGGCCGAGGCCTGTTCACCGAATTGCTTTTGTACGACTTGGCTGTGCTGGGCGGTACTGGTCATGGGGACTTCCTTTTGGGGTTAAGCCTTGTGGTGTTTGGGCTGCCGTCTTCGCGAGCAAGCCCGCTCCCACAGTGGTTTTTCGTCGATCACAAAACCACTGTGGGAGCGGGCTTGCTCGAGAAGAGGCCCGCCCTGTCTACATCAATCCCGGATCAATCAAACGTCGCGAAACAACCACGGCTGGCTCGCCCGGTGTTTGCTTTCAAACGACGCAATCGCCTCGTGATCCATCAATGTCAGACCAATATCGTCGAGACCATTGACCAGGCAATGCTTACGGAACTCATCCAGTTCGAAGCTGTAGGTCTTGCCGTCAGGCCGGGTCACGGTCTGGGCTTGCAGATCGACCGTCAACTCGTAACCAGGATTCGCTTCAACTTGCTGGAACAGTTCATCGACTTCAGCGTCGCTCAAGATGATCGGCAGCAAGCCGTTCTTGAAGCTGTTGTTGTAGAAAATGTCGGCGTAGCTCGGCGCGATGATGCTGCGAAAACCGTACTCTTCAAGCGCCCACGGCGCGTGTTCACGGCTGGAGCCGCAACCGAAGTTCTCGCGGGCCAGCAACACGCTGGCGCCTTGATAACGCTCGGCGTTGAGCACGAAATCCTTGTTCAGCGGACGCTTGGAGTTGTCCTGGTAGGCATAGCCCACGTCCAGGTAGCGCCACTCGTCAAACAGGTTCGGGCCAAAACCGGTGCGTTTGATCGACTTCAGAAACTGCTTCGGAATGATCTGGTCGGTGTCGACGTTGGCTCGGTCCAATGGCGCGACCAAACCGGTGTGTTGGGTAAAAGCTCTCATGTGCGGTTCCTCAGATCAGTTCGCGAACGTCGATGAAACGACCGTTGACGGCAGCCGCCGCGGCCATGGCCGGGCTGACCAGGTGCGTACGGCCACCGGCGCCCTGACGCCCTTCGAAGTTGCGGTTGGAGGTCGACGCGCAATGCTCGCCCGATTCCAAACGGTCCGGGTTCATCGCCAGGCACATCGAGCAACCCGGTTCACGCCACTCGAAACCGGCTTCGAGGAAAATCTTGTCCAGGCCTTCAGCCTCGGCTTGCGCCTTCACCAGACCCGAGCCCGGCACCACGATGGCTTGCTTGATGGTCGACGCTACTTTGCGGCCCTTGGCGATTACTGCCGCAGCGCGCAGGTCTTCGATCCGCGAGTTGGTGCAGGAACCGATGAACACGCGATCCAGCTGAATATCGGTGATCGCCTGATTGGCGCTCAAACCCATGTATTTCAAGGCGCGTTCGATGGAACCGCGTTTGACCAGGTCCATTTCCTTCGCCGGGTCCGGCACGTTCTGATCAACGGCCAAGACCATCTCGGGCGAAGTACCCCAGCTGACTTGCGGCTTGATCTGAGCGGCGTCGAGTTCAACCACGGTGTCGAACACCGCGTCAGCGTCGGAGACCAGGTCTTTCCAGGCTTCGACGGCCATGTCCCATTCCGCGCCTTTCGGGGCGAATGGACGGCCCTTGACGTATTCCACGGTTTTTTCGTCAGCGGCTACCAGACCAACACGAGCGCCGGCCTCGATGGACATGTTGCAGATGGTCATGCGGCCTTCGACGGACAAGTCGCGAATCGCGCTGCCGGCGAACTCGATGGCATGGCCGTTACCGCCAGCAGTGCCAATCTTGCCGATCACCGCCAGGACGATGTCCTTGGCGGTCACGCCGAACGGCAATTTGCCCTCGACCGAGACCAGCATGTTCTTCATTTTCTTGGCGACCAGGCACTGCGTGGCGAACACGTGTTCAACCTCGGAAGTGCCGATGCCGTGAGCCAAGGCGCCAAACGCGCCGTGAGTCGAGGTGTGCGAGTCGCCGCAGACCACGGTCATGCCCGGCAAGGTCGCACCCTGCTCCGGGCCGATCACGTGAACGATGCCTTGACGCACGTCATTCATTTTGAATTCGGTGATGCCATATTCGTCGCAGTAATCATCGAGGGTCTGAACCTGCAAACGCGAGACCTGGTCGGTAATCGCTTCGATGCCGCCCTTGCGATCCGGGGTGGTTGGCACGTTGTGGTCCGGGGTGGCGATGATCGAATCGACGCGCCAAGGCTTGCGCCCGGCCAGACGCAGGCCTTCGAAAGCTTGGGGCGAAGTCACTTCATGGATGATGTGGCGGTCGATATAGATCAGCGACGACCCATCGTCGCGCCGTTTCACTTCATGGGAATCCCAAAGCTTGTCGTAAAGCGTTTTGCCGGCCATCAGACGGTCCTCATCAGCTTGTTTCTATGCCGTGGGTTTTGAGCAATTCAATAACCCCTTGGCTTGTGAGGTCGATCCTAGGGGGTTACATTAAATAACTCAAATTCATATTTTTTATGCTTTGGATAACCAACTGGAATACCACAATGGATCTGGCCAACCTCAACGCTTTTATCGCGATTGCCGAGACCGGGAGTTTCTCTGGTGCCGGCGAGCGCCTGCACCTGACGCAACCCGCCATCAGCAAGCGCATCGCCGGCCTGGAGCAGCAATTAAAGGTGCGCCTGTTTGATCGCCTGGGCCGTGAAGTCGGTCTGACCGAGGCCGGACGCGCCCTGCTGCCGCGCGCCTATCAGATTCTCAACGTGCTGGACGACACCCGCCGCGCCTTGACCAACCTGACCGGTGAAGTGAGCGGTCGCCTGACACTGGCCACCAGTCACCACATCGGTCTGCACCGTTTGCCACCGTTATTAAGGGAGTTCACCCGCCGTTACCCACTGGTGGCGCTGGATATTCAGTTCCTCGATTCGGAAGTGGCCTACGAAGAAATCCTCCATGGCCGTGCCGAACTGGCGGTCATCACCCTGGCGCCGGAGCCCCATGCACTGGTCAAGGCCATGCCGGTGTGGGACGACCCACTGGATTTCGTGGTCGCCCCGGAGCACTCGCTGATCAGCAATGGCCCCGTCAGCCTGGCCGACATCGCCCTGCACCCGGCGGTGTTCCCCGGCGGCAACACGTTTACCCACCACATCGTCCAGCGCTTGTTCGAGGCCCAGGGCCTGACGCCGAACATCGCCATGAGCACGAATTATCTGGAAACCATCAAAATGATGGTCTCGATTGGCCTGGCCTGGAGCGTTTTGCCACGCACCATGCTCGACGATCAGGTGGCGCGCATTCCTTTGCCGGGCATACAGCTCACTCGCCAGCTAGGCTATATCCTGCACACCGAAAGGACGCTTTCGAATGCGGCACGCGCCTTTATGGCCCTGCTGGATGCACAAATAGATCTGCCAGGGACCCACGGCTAACTTGTGCTACTCCTATAGAGCTGTAAAACCCCGTGCCTAACGCCCCATTCAGCCCAAGGCCTGTTGCCAATGCCCAAATCTGTTGACCGTATTCCACCGATGCCGCGTATTCAGGCCATTGACCCGCAGCGCTCGGAGCAGAGTTGGGAAAGCGCCCCGCAGTTGTTGGCCGCGCTCAATGGTGCGCATCTGGGTGCCTGGTATTGGGACATCGAACGCGGGCAGATCAGTTGGTCACGGGGCACGCAGGCGCTGTTCGGCTTCGATCCCAAGCAACCCATGCCGGCAGACCTCGAATACCTCGACCTGTTGCCACCGGAGGACCGGGCGAAAACCATACGCGCATTCAACTCAGTCATAGCCGGCGCCCCGCTGGAACAAGCGATGCACCACCGCATCCGCTGGCCCGACGGCAGCCTGCACTGGCTCGAGATCAATGGCAGCCTACTGCCGGACAAGCACGGCCGGCCGCGGATGATCGGGGTGATCCGTGAAATCACTCACCAGCGGCAACGGGAACAAGCCCTGAGCAGCTCGGAAAAGCGCTTCGCCACGTTGTTTCACCTGTGTCCGAACATGGTGCTGTTGACCCGCCAGGAAGACGGCTTGATCAGCGAGGCCAACCAGTATTTCGAAAGCCTGTTCGGCTGGCCGGTACAAAGTGCTATTGGCCGCACTACTCTGGAACTGGGCCTCTGGGTCCATCCCGAGCAACGGGCCGCTCTGGTCAAGGCCACCAAGGCCAAGGGCGAGCTGATCAGCATGGAAGTGCAGTTTCGCGCCAGCAATGGCCAGGTCCACGACGGCATCCTCAGTGCGCAAAAGGTCGAGCTCGAAGGCCAGCCTTATTTGCTGAGCACCTTCCTCGACACCACAGAACGCAAAGCCGCCGAACATGCGCTTAAGGACAGCCAGGAGCGCCTCGACCTGGCCCTGGATTCGGCGCAACTCGGCACCTGGGACTGGCACATTCCCAGCGGCATGCTCTACGGCTCGGCCCGGGCGGCGCAGCTGCACGGGCTGGAAGCCAAACCCTTTCATGAAGCCTTCGATGAATTTTTCGAAGGCGTGCCCGGCGAAGAGCGCGACAGCATGCGCAACGCCTACCGCAGTCTGCGCGAAGGCCCGGCGGGCAATTATCAACTGACCTATCGCGTGCAATTACCCGACGGCAGCTCGCGCTACCTGGAAAGCCGTGCCCGACTCTACCGCGATGAAAACGGCCTGCCGTTGCGCATGGCCGGCACCTTGCTGGACATCACTGATCAGGTCGAGCGCGAGCAGCAGTTGGTGGCCTCGGAGGAGAAATTCGCCACCCTGTTCCAGGTCAGCCCGGACCCGATCTGTGTGACGCGTCAGGAAAGCGGACAATTTATCGAAATCAACTCCGCCTTCACCCAGACCTTCGGCTGGACCGCCGCCGACGTGATTGGCCACAGCGCCGATGAGATCGGCCTGTGGGACGCTTCGTCGAAAAGCCTGCAACGGATCGAGCAGGTGATTCGCGAACAAGGCCTGAACAACGTCGCGATTCAGGTCCAGCACAAGAGCGGGCAGTCCCTGACCTGTGTGATTTCCAGCCGGCAGATCAGCGTCGACGACCACCCGTGCATCGTTACCACCCTGCGCGACATCACCCAGCAACAGCGCTCGGAAGCGGCACTGAAGGCCAGCGAAGAGAAATTCGCCAAAGCGTTCCACTCCAGCCCCGACGCCATCACTATCACCGAACGCGATACCGGGCGCTATCTGGAGGTCAACGACGGTTTCTGTCGCCTGACCGGTTATCGCGCCGATGAAGTGCTGGGCAAAACCGTGTATCAGGTGGGTATTTGGGCTGAAGAGAAACAACGTTCGGCGCTGCTGGCCGAGTTGCAGATCAAGGGCCGCGTGCACCACCAGGAGATGCTCGGGCGTAACAAAGGAGGCGATCTGCTGACCGTCGAGGTCTCGGTCGAACCGATCACCCTCAACGAAACCGCCTGCCTGCTGCTGACCGCCCGGGACGTCAGCCTGTTAAAAAACGCCGAAGCGCAGATCCGCCACCTGGCCTACCACGACCCGTTGACCAACCTACCCAACCGCGCGCTGCTGATGGATCGGCTGAGCCAGCAGATCGCGTTGCTCAAACGTCACAACCTGCGTGGCGCGTTGCTGTTTCTAGACCTCGACCACTTCAAGCACATCAACGACTCCCTCGGTCACCCGGTGGGCGATACAGTGCTGAAGATCATTACCGCGCGGCTCGAAGCCAGCGTGCGCATGGAAGACACCGTCGCAAGGCTGGGCGGTGACGAGTTCGTGGTGTTGCTCAGCGGTCTGGAAGGTTCGCGCAGCGAAGTCAGCGAGCAGGTTCGGGAACTGGCAGACACTTTGCGCGAATTGCTCTCGGAACCGATGTTCCTCGACGGCCAGCGCCTGCAAGTCACGCCGAGCATCGGCATCGCACTGATTCCCGACCACGGCTCGACCCCAACTGACCTGCTCAAGCGCGCCGACATTGCCCTTTACCGGGCCAAGGATTCCGGGCGCAACACCACGCAGATGTACCACAACACCATGCAGAAGGCCGCCAGCGAACGGTTGCGCATGGAAACCGACCTGCGCCTGGCGCTGTCCCGGGGCGAGTTCAGCGTGCATTACCAACCGCAAGTCGACGCTCAGGACAACCGCATCATCGGCGCCGAAGCCCTGGTGCGCTGGAACCACCCGGAACTGGGCGCGCAATCGCCTACTGAGTTCATCAAGGTGCTTGAGGACAGCGGGCTGATTCTGGAGGTCGGCACCTGGATCCTCGACGAAGCCTGCGATGCCTTCAAGCAATTGATCGCCAAGGGCCTGATCGACCCGTTCAACTTCAGCCTGTGCGTGAACATCAGCCCGCGGCAATTCCGTCAGAACGACTTTGTCGAACGTATCGAACGCAGTCTCAGCAACCATGGCCTGCCCTGCTCGTTGCTAAAACTGGAAATCACCGAAGGCATCGTCATCCAGAACCTGGAAGACACCATCAGCAAAATGCGTCGCCTGAAAAAACTCGGTGTGAGCTTTGCCATGGACGACTTCGGCACCGGTTATTCCTCGTTGACTTACCTCAAGCGCCTGCCGGTGGACACGCTGAAAATCGACCAGTCATTCGTCCGCGACGCCACCACCGACCCCAACGACGCCGAAATCATCCGCGCCATCGTCGCCATGGCCCGCAGCCTGGAATTGGAGGTGATTGCCGAAGGGGTTGAAACACCGGAGCAACTTGAGTTTTTGCAGGGATTGGGTTGCCATTTGTATCAGGGCTTCCTGCACAGTCGACCACTACCGCTGGAGGATCTGAAAAAGCTCCTGCCCTGATATTCGCCGCTGCGCAGCTTGCAACAGAGCGGCAATTGCCACGGTTTGCGCCAACCTGTAGGGTCGCTTTTTTGCGCCGTTTCGAGATCTTTCATGCAGGATGCAACCCTCCCCCGCCCGGCATTGCTGGGCATCGACCTTGGCACCACCAACAGCCTGATCGCCGTCTGGCGCGACGGTCGCGCCGAGCTGATCCGCAATGCCCTCGGCGACGTGCTGACCCCGTCGGTGGTCAGCCTCGATGAAGACGATACGATCCTGGTCGGCAAAGCCGCCCGCGCCCGCCTGACCACGCACCCGGATCGCACGGCCGCCGCGTTCAAACGGTTCATGGGCAGCGATAAACAGATCGAGCTCGGCGCGCGCGCCTTCAGCCCTGAAGAGTTGTCGGCGCTGGTACTCGGTTCACTCAAGCAAGACGCCGAAGCGTTTCTGGGTCATCCGGTCTCCGAGGCGGTGATTTCGGTGCCGGCGTATTTCAGTGACGAACAACGCAAGCGCACCCTGTTTGCCGCCGAGCTGGCCGGCTTGTCCGTCACGCGACTGATCAACGAGCCGACCGCAGCGGCCATGGCTTATGGGCTGCATGAGCAGAAATTCGAACGCACGCTGATCTTCGATCTGGGCGGCGGCACTTTCGACGTCACGGTGTTGGAATACGCCTTGCCGCTGATCGAAGTGCACGCGTCCACCGGTGACAACTTCCTTGGTGGCGAAGACTTCACTGCCGCGCTGTTGCAAGCCTGCCTCAAGGACTGGCAACTGACGCCGGCGCTGATCGACGCCCAGAGCATGGCCAGCCTCGCCGATGCGCTGGAGCAACTCAAATGCAAACTGGGTGAAGGCCCCCAGCAACTGCACTGGCGGCTTGGCGAAAAAACCTTCGAATGGGCGCTGGACGCAGCCACTGCGGCAAGCCTCTGGGAACCGCTTTTGGGCCGCTTGCGTGCGCCGATCGAACAGGCCCTGCGCGATGCCCGCCTCAAACCCCGTGACCTCGACAGCCTGGTGCTGGTCGGCGGCGCCACGCGCATGCTGGCGGTGCGACAACTGGTTGCGACGCTGTTCGGCCGCCTGCCTTATCGGCATCTCGACCCGGACACCATCGTCGCGCTTGGCGCAGCCACACAAGCGGCGTGCAAGGCCCGCGATGGCGCAGTAGAGGAGCTGATCCTGACCGACGTCTGCCCTTACACGCTGGGCATCGAGACGATGCGCGGCAAAGGTGTCGAAGGTGCCTTCTCGCCCATCATCGAGCGCAACACGATCATTCCGACGTCACGGGTGGAACGCTATTACACAACCTACCCACGGCAAGAAGAAATCCGTATTGCGGTCTATCAAGGCGAACGCCCGTGGGTGCGCGACAACATCTTCATTGAGAGTTTCGATCTGACGCTGACACCCTGCGATCATATTCAAGCGCTGGATGTACGCTTCAGTTACGACATCAATGGCCTGCTCGAGGTTGACGTCACGCTGCTTCAGACCGGCAAGCGCCACAGCCACGCCATCGACCGCAGCCCCACCGGCCTTGACGAAGCGTCACGTCAGAACAGTCACGACCGGCTCGCCGCACTCAAGGTTCACCCGCGCGACGCGTTGCCCAACCGCACCTTGCTGGCACGCCTGGAGCGCGCCTGGATGCAGAGCCTCGGCACCGAGCGCGAACGCATTGCCGAATGGTTGCACGGTTTCACGGCTGTGCTCGCCGACCAGCAACCTGCGCAGATTGCCAGCCAGCGCTCACAGCTCAACGACGCCCTGGATGAACTGCGCTTCTAGCCGATGAGACGCCGCAACGCAGCCTGCAAACCGGCGGACAACGGGTCTTCACGAAAGCTTTCCGGGGGCATGCCATAGCGGTTGGGCAACTTCTCCCCGGGAAAGCCGAACAGGACCAGCGGCAGAAAAGGCAAAACGGGTGTCAGTCCGGCGAGCACCAGAAAGGTCGGTATACCTCGGCCCATGTCATGCAGGCGTCGGAGCATGGCGCCGAGCAGAATCAACATCCCGAGCAACAACACCACCAGGGCGGGCGTCGTCGACCCACTGAGCACGGCGACCAGCGGGGTGAGCAGCACCAGGCCAATCACTTGCCCGACAAAGGCCTCGCGACTCAGCCGCGAGCCAAGGCGCCAGAAGGCCATGGCCGATGTCGGCCGCGCCTCGGCCCTGGCCAGCAGCAAACGCTCCGACCACGACAGCAGCGCGCTGCAGGCAAAACGCAAACCGAGGCCGTTCTGCAGGTTGTCCTTGGCGCGCTGCAGGCGTATCAGGTTTTTCTGACGTGGCACACCCGCGTCGCCGTACCTGACCAGATCCTTGAGCGCATCGAGCGCCAGGTAAAAGTCGTCGATGTCGTCAATGCCCTCCAGCGCCTCGCGAGAAGGCCGTACCGGTTCGCCCTTGATCAAGCTGTGGCGGAAACCGTCGAACCAATCCTGCGGGTTGACGACTTCGGTAATCCTGTCGAGTAGAAAGCGTCGCTGTTTGGCATCAAACAATCCTGTGTGATACAGAACCCCGGTCAGCAGCATCCGGCCGAGCAGGTCGTCGTCAAAAGCCCTCAGATCGCGGCGCATGCACGTGAACAACCGGTCGTTGCTGAGCAAGCGCAGGCTGTCGAGCGCCTCCTGAACCCCACACATCTGCTGGGCCAGCAGCGCTTGCACCGGCTCTTCGGTTTGCAGCAAGCCGAGCAAGCCACTGCAATTGCCTTGCTCACGCAACAATCGCTGCAATAACGGCTGCAAGCGGCTGAGCGGATGGGCCGGGTTGAATGCCAATGACTCCAGCATCCGCGCGTCGATCAATGGCAACCAACGCTCCGTTTGCCCCAGCAACGCCAGCAGAAACAGCGTTTGCGCGTGCCATTGCCACAACGCTTCGCCCGCCTCCGGCGCCGGCAACAGCACATCGTGTTGAGCCAGTTGCAGCAGTTGCGTCAGTTCCGACAGATCAGTGCCGGCGTACGAACCGTTGAGCTTGAAGTCTTCGTCAATGCGCGCGAGCGCGGCATGATCGTAAGGACGCAACCGGCGCAACCACCCACGGCAGAGGCTGTGCGACTGATCGCTGGTCTGCGCCGCCGGCAGTTGCGGCGACACTGCGTTTTCATCGATGTAGGCATTCATCGCCAACGCGATCGGCGCTTGCTTCAGCCAGCGCACATGTTGCTCCGCCTGATACTGAAAGCCGCTCAGCACCAGCGCTTCAAGTGCATCCAGCGGCAACGCCTCGTCGAGCACCTGCTGCAACAACAGCACGTCACCGCGATGCAACGCCCACGCGTGCCGATAAAGTCGCTGCAAGCGGATGTCGGCATGCTCGCCGAGCAACAGCGCCAGCAGCGGCAACTCATCGTCGTGCAGGCGCCAATCGACGAAAGCCCTGGCCAGCCCTTGAAGCTGCAGAGGACCTACGTCCAGCCAGCGCAACAGCGTTTGCGGTTGCTGAGACGGGCTGCCATACGCCTGACTGGCGTCGTCAAGATCAAGCGGCCAGGCACTGAAAGGCTGGGCACAATCGAAGGCCTGAATCAGCAACGGCAGCAAGTCCGGTGAGCGCTCGGCACATAACGCCAACAACTGGCCTTCGGCTTTCGGATGGCGATGTTCCTGCCACAAGCGGATCCAGTTCGGCCACGCCTGATCGTCCAGCCCCTGCAAACTGTACTGACTGGCCAGCAAGTACAGCCAGTCGATGTCGTCAGGATGCTGACGCTGCTGTTCGACACAGCACTGCAGCAACCCTTCCCCGCTGATACCCGCCTGAGTGAACTGCCCGAGCAGGCGCTTGATGTACGCCTCATCATCAGGCAACGGCAAGCAGGTGTGTCGGAGAGCGAAATGACTGAATTCGTGCAGCGGACGCTGGGCGAAGGTGACGTCGAGGCTGCGGGTGTACCACAGCGACTCAACCTGTGCGGCCTCAGGCCACTGGCTCATCAGCGCCAGATCGAACGGGTCGGGGGTCTTTATCCGTTGCAGAAACACTTCGACCCGCTCCGCATGATCGTAGTCAAGATCGAGCAGTTGTTGATCCCAGGCCATCCGCTGTGCGAGCAGGTTCGCGCATCGGTGCGACAGCAAGCCGGCATCGGTCATTCGGTGGTAGAAATCCCAGCTGAGGTCAACCAGCTCATCCAGAGGCAATTGATCCAGCGTTCGGATAAACGCCTGCCACGCGGCAAAATTGAAACGCCGTGCAGGATCGTCGAGCAGCTCACAGAAATCCACAAAGGCCCGGGGCACCTCAGTGACCGTCTCGTCGGGTGCCTCGAACTCGCTGTAGTCTTCTTCCTCGTCCTCGTCCTCGTCCTCTTCGGCAGCATCTTCGCGAGCCAGACGCACGGCTTTTTCATACGCCATGCGCAACGCTTGAAAGCCTTCGGGATCGGTCTCCGGGTGATGTGCGGGCAGACGCGCGCGGTAGGCATCACGGATCAGGGTTTCGTCGGTGGTGGGCTCAATGCCCAGATGAATCCAGCAACTCATGACCAGTCGAACTCCTTGAGCGATGCCGGACGTGGCGGCAACTCGATTTCCATTTGCCAAGGCAAGTCAGGCAGAAACTGCGGGATGTTCTGATCCATACCACGGGCGATCAGCAGGTTATGCGTGGTCTGCCCTTGTCGATCGAGCTCGAACGCCAGTGCCTCTTCACTTTTACTCTGGCAGCACCAGAATGCGCGACCGATAAGGAAGCCATGGAAGTAAGCCATCCAGCTGTCGTAATGAAATTGCGCCCTGACGGCCAGGCGCGTGTGCAGCCACTGACTCTCGACCAGATCAATCCACTGGTTGCGCACACCGCAGCGCAGGAGGAACCCCATGCGCCCGTAGTCCCAGGACAAAATCCCGCCAGCCCCGCAGCTGTCGAAGGTGCGGCTGGCAAACTCATGCAGAACGCGTTCACGGAGTTCGAGGCGCTCAAGCAGCGCCGGCCATTCACTCGGCAGGCAACGCTGCCAGGCCAGATACGCGGCACTGAGATGTTTGGCATGGCCGTCGTCGGTCATCCGCCTGAGCATGCCGAACAGCTCCTGGCGGTCATCAATGCCCCAGCTGTTCTTCAGATTGATGTACGCGTCGTCGCAGAAAGCAGGGTCGTCGTACCCGGCTCCAGGATTGAGCGCCGCCATAGGCGCAGACAGGGCCCACAGCCAGCGCTGCTGAATCTCATCCATGAAAAATGCTCCAGGCCGACCGGTGAGGGATGGAGGGTCGGCAAAACTGCGGCGGATTGTAGAGAAACCGCTGCCGGGCGGCAAAGCCGGTGTGTAGCGCCCATAAAAAAGGCCCCGACGTATCGGGGCCTTCGTTCAGCGGCTCAGCGCCCATTCAGACGCTTTTATCTGCAACTGAATCAGTGCTGCAGAGCCGGTTTTTGCGTCCCGCTGATCGGGATGCGCTTGGCCTTCGCTTCTTCCGGGACCACACGCAACAGGTCAATGCTCAGCAGACCGTTACTCAGGTCGGCGGCTTTGATCTCGATGTGATCAGCCAGGCGGAAGGACAACTTGAATGCACGCTGGGCGATGCCCTGGTGCAGGAAGGTCACGCCTTCGTTGGCATCACGCTTGCCACCACTGATGGTCAGCACACCCTTCTCGACTTGCAACTCCAGGTCTTCTTCCTGGAAACCGGCCGCGGCAACGACGATGCGATATTGATCGTCACCGTGCTTTTCCACGTTGTAAGGCGGATAGGTGCTACCAGGCTCGTTGCGCAGGGCGGTTTCGAACAGGTCGTTGAAACGGTCGAAGCCTACCGAGGAACGGAACAGTGGTGCGAGGGAAAATGCAGTACTCATGGTTCAAATCTCCTGAAAACAATCAGCAAGGTTTTGTGTATCCGCGACCCGAATTCGGCATCGCGTAACCCTTAAATAGGGGCCGCCAATTTGATTTCAAGAGATTATTTGCAGATTTTTTCAGGCCGCTTGCGCGACTTTCAAACCCAGCAAACGCGAGACATGATCCAGTTCGGTCTCACGCCGCAGCACGGTGAACAGCTCCACTGCTTCGGGATAGTTGCGGGTCAACATTGCCAGCCATTGCTTCAAGCGACCCGGCGATTGGCGCGGAGTCATTTGTGCCTTGGCTTGCAGCCAAAAGTCCTGGATCAGTGGCAGTAGCTCGGCCCAGGTCATCTCGACCACTTCTTCGCCGGCTCGCGCGGCGGCGATTTGCCGGGCCAAGTCCGGGCGCGACACCAGGCCACGACCGAGCATGATGTCTTCGACACCGCTGATTTCGCGGCAACGACGCCAGTCTTCGACGCTCCAGATGTCGCCATTGGCGAACACCGGCACCTTGACCACGTCCTGTACCCGTGGAATCCACTCCCAGTGGGCCGGCGGTTTGTAGCCATCGGTCTTGGTCCGCGCATGCACCACGATGTGCGCCGCGCCACCCTCGGCCAGGGCCGTGGCGCAGACCAGCGCGCCATCCGGGCTATCGAAGCCGAGGCGCATCTTGGCGGTGACCGGGATGTGTGCGGGCACGGCACGACGGACGTGTTCGACAATTTCGTTGAGCAGCTCGGGTTCTTTGAGCAGCACTGCACCGCCACGAGACTTGTTGACGGTCTTGGCCGGACAGCCGAAGTTCAGGTCGATGACTTCCGAGCCCAGCTCGCAGGCCAGCGCCGCGTTTTCCGCCAGGCACACCGGGTCGGAGCCAAGCAATTGCACACGCAATGGCACACCGGACGCGGTTCGCGCACCGTTCAGCAGTTCAGGACCGAACTTGTGGTAATAGGCCGGCGTGAGCAGTTGATCGTTGATCCGAATGAATTCGGTTACACACCAATCGATACCGCCGACGCGGGTGAGCACGTCCCGCAGGATGTTGTCGACCAACCCCTCCATGGGCGCCAAAGCAATTTGCATGGAAAACACACTCAACGAAAAACGTGCGGCAGTTTACAGGTTTAGCCCGGGTAGGAGCTGCCGAAGGCTGCGATCTTTTGACTTTGCGACGAAGGTCAAGATCAAAAGATCGCAGCCTTCGGCAGCTCCTACAGGGATTGGCTCAGGTCAGGACTTGCAACGCCGGGCCGTAGCCTTCGATAAATTCCACAGGCATGCGCTTGGGCTTACCGGTGGACAGTTCGATGCAGACGAAGGTGGTTTGGGCACGCAGCAGCGTGGTGTTGTCGCTTGGGCGCTTCAACTGGAAGTGGCGGGTCATTTTCAGGCGCTGGTCCCAATCGACGATCCAGGTCGCCAATTGCAACTCGTCGCCTTCATAAGCGGCGGCGAGATAATCGATCTCGTGGCGCACCACGGCCATCGCCCGATCCAGCCGACGGTACTCGACCAGGTCCAGGCCAAGCCGTTGCGAGTGGCGCCAGGCGCAGCGTTCGAGCCAGGTCACGTACACCGCGTTGTTCGCGTGGCCCAGCCCGTCGATGTCCTCGGCGCCGACTTCCAGATCAATGATAAATGGCGTTGCCCGATCCCAGCCCATGCCCCACTCCCGGTCAGATAAATTCGACCGGGGGAGTGTAACGGATGCTCAGGCCAATTGCCGCGCCTGAAGGCTGCGGCCGGCCAGCAGTGATAGCACCCCATCAATCACCCGAGGGTCCGCCAGCACGCGCTGATGACCACCCTCCTCCAGGCGCAACAGGCGACTGTCGAACCAGGCTTCGTGGATCAGTTGGGCTTCCTTGGCGGACACAAAGCAATCGTCTTCGGCGTGGACGATCAACCCCGGCATATCGAGTTGATAGTGCGCGACATCCAGGGTGGCGGCGCGCATGCCGACGTCTTTCTCGACTTGGCGAATGAACGCCGAGCGGGCTTTCGGTGGTAGTCGTACATAGCGGGCGAAACCACGCAATACACCTAGAATCCGTGCCGGAGCGGCAATCGTCACCAGGGTCTCGGTGCGCAAACCCAATTGCACCGCGAGCATCGCACTGGCGCCGCCCATGGAGTGGCCGATGACCGCTTGCAGAGGCGGCAACTCAGCGGCCGCTTCGAGCATGGCCCGGGCGAACAGCACCACATTGGCTTCGCGACCTGGGGAGCGACCGTGGGCCGGACCGTCCAGCGCCACCACGGTGTAGCCAGCTTCCACAAGCGCGGTGATCAGGCTGGCGAATTGGGTGGGCCGCCCTTCCCAACCGTGCATCAACAAGACCGCCGGGCCCTGCCCCCAGCGCAAAGCCGAGAGGCCGAACCGCAAGGTGATCCGCTCGGATTTCGCCAGCAGCGGCAACTCCCAGTCACGGGGCGCAAATGTGCGCGGTGTCATGAACGCCAGTCGCATTTTGCTTGCGACCAGTTTTGGTGCGAACCAGCCTAAGGTGCCATTAACGCCACGAACCCACTTTAACGTGCTCATCGCTCCACTCCTCAGGCTTTTGCCTTCAGGTCATAGCACCGCTGATTTGGCGGCGCGCAGCAGTCGATCGGACAACTCACCTGGCCCCAGCGCCCGCGCCAGAGCCAAACCACCGACCATCAAGGCCATGTCAGCCAGGGCTTTATCGGTGTCTTCCGGGCTGGCCGCCAACTGCGCGACCATCATTTCCACGTGTTCATTCAACGCCACACGGAATTCGTCCGGCAGACGTCCCAGCTCACCGACTGAAGCCGGGATCGGGCACGCGTGCTCGGTGGAATCGCGGTGTTTACGCGACAGGTAGAACGCAGCGACCAAGGCGCGACGCTCTTCGCCGGTCAACTCGGCGTCCATGTCGGCGATCAAGCCTCGGCGCTGGCCGAGCAGTTGCTTGAACGCTTCCAGCATCAGCGCGTCCTTGCTTTCAAAGTGCGCGTAGAAGCCGCCGACCGTCAGACCGGCCGCACCCATCACTTCGCCCACACTCGGCTCGGCCGGGCCACGCTGGATCAGCGCAGCGCTGGCAGCCTTGAGGATGCGTTCGCGGGTTTGAGCTTTTTTATCGTTCATCGTTGCCTCCGAATATTACGACTAGAATATTATTCGCATAATAATTTTGCGCAAGTCATGGGTGTGACCGCTGGTCTGAAGAACAGTTTTGAAGAAAAAGGAGAATTGGCCAAACGCCAGACAAACAAAAGGGCCATTCAATAATTGAATGACCCTTATAAATCCCGCAAAGCGGGTAATCGTGGCGTCCCCTAGGGGACTCGAACCCCTGTTACCGCCGTGAAAGGGCGGTGTCCTAGGCCACTAGACGAAGGGGACACAAACCTTCTATACAACTGACCAGCGCTGAGTGCTGATCGATTCAAGGCCGGTGTGGCCAGACCTTGAACTGTAAAATTGGTGGAGCTAAACGGGATCGAACCGTTGACCTCTTGCATGCCATGCAAGCGCTCTCCCAGCTGAGCTATAGCCCCGATTTATCGCCTGGCGGCGGAGCGGCATCTTGCGACACTACTTCTGTAAAACTGGCGTCCCCTAGGGGACTCGAACCCCTGTTACCGCCGTGAAAGGGCGGTGTCCTAGGCCACTAGACGAAGGGGACGCAAACCCTTCTATACAACAGATCAACACTGAGTGTTGATCGCTTCAAAGCCGGTGTGGCCAGACCTTGAAGTGTAAATTGGTGGAGCTAAACGGGATCGAACCGTTGACCTCTTGCATGCCATGCAAGCGCTCTCCCAGCTGAGCTATAGCCCCTCATCGCTGAGGACGGGGCGAATCTTAATGGCGCATCGAAAGCCTGTCAAACTTATTTTTAAAATATTTCAAAGTTTTTTGCCGACATAACAATCACTTACCGCCCTTCCCCCGAAAAACCGGGGCCTTGGGAAAGAACGCAGGCCCATGGAACCTGGCGAAGCCTGCGATCTTTTGCGAAGTGCCGAAGAAGAAGATCAAAAGATCGCAGCCTTCGGCAGCTCCTACGAGGCGATATTGCCCAGCAGTTTTTCCCACTCCTTGTTTTCCTTCTTCGACACGCCACCGAGCAAGTCGATGGCCTGGCGCAGACGGAAACGCGTCAGGTCCGGGCCGAGGATTTCCATCGCATCAAGCACCGACACCGAACTGGCCTGGCCAGTAATCGCAGCGAACATCAGTGGCATGGCGTCACGCAGCTTCAGCTCCAGGGACTCGACCACCGCTTGAATCGTCGCGGTGATGCTGTCCTTTTCCCACTGACGCAGGCTTTCGAGCTTCCACAGAATCAATTGCATCAACTGACGAACCTGATCGCCCGAGAGCTTCTTGGATTCGAACAGCTTGGCGTCCGGGTTCACGCCACCCGCGAAGAAGAACCCGGCCAACGGCGCAACCTGGCTGAAGGTTTCAACCCGGCCCTGCACGTGCGGTGCGATCTTCATCATGTATTCCGGGTTCAGCGCCCAGGTCTGCAAGCGGCTGGCAAATTCTTCCACCGGCAAGTCCCGCAGCCACTGGCCGTTCAGCCACGACAGTTTCTCGACGTCGAAGATCGGGCCGCCGAGCGAGACGCGGCTCAGGTCAAAGTTGTCGACCATTTCCTGCAGCGAGAACTTCTCGCGCTCGTCCGGCATCGACCAGCCCATGCGACCCAGGTAGTTGAGCATCGCTTCCGG
Organism: Pseudomonas sp. TH15; assembly: GCF_016651105.1. Lineage (GTDB taxonomy): Bacteria > Pseudomonadota > Gammaproteobacteria > Pseudomonadales > Pseudomonadaceae > Aquipseudomonas. The sequence goes on along the minus strand of NZ_JAEKEL010000001.1, from coordinate 3,224,693 downwards.
CATGAAGCCCATGCGCTCGTAGAACGTCACCGAGGTCGGGTTCTTGCGTTTGGACAGCTTGCTCTTGTCCGGGTTACGCAGCAGCGGCATGTAGCACAGTTCCGGTTGTTCCCAGCCGAAGTACTCGTACAGCAAGATCAGTTTCGGCGCCGAGGGCAGCCATTCTTCGCCGCGCAGCACGTGGGTGATGCCCATCAAGTGGTCGTCGACCACGTTGGCCAGGAAGTACGTCGGCAGGCCGTCGGTCTTCATCAGCACTTGCATGTCCATGCGATCCCACGGGATCTCGACGTCGCCACGGAGCATGTCCGGCACCACGCAAACGCCTTCGCTCGGCACTTTCATGCGGATCACATGCGGCTCGCCGGCGGCCAGGCGACGGGCGACTTCTTCCGCCGACAACAACAGTGCACGGCCGTCGTAACGCGGGGTTTCGCCACGGGCCATTTGCTCGGCGCGCATTTGGTCCAGTTCTTCGGCGGTGCAGAAGCACGGGAAGGCGTGGCCCATTTCAACCAGTTGCTGGCAGTACTTCTGATAGATCTCGCCGCGCTCGCTCTGACGGTATGGACCGTGCGGGCCGCCAACGTCCGGGCCTTCGCTCCAGTCGATACCCAACCAGCGCAGGGCGTCGAAGATCTGCTGTTCGGACTCGCGGGTCGAACGCAATTGGTCGGTGTCTTCGATCCGCAGGATGAACTCACCGCCATGCTGCTTGGCAAAGCAGTAGTTGAACAATGCGATGTAAGCGGTACCTACGTGGGGGTCCCCGGTAGGCGATGGCGCGATGCGCGTGCGGACGGTGGTCATGGCAAGTCTCGAAATGAAGATCAAACAAAGGGCGAATGGTAACAGGCGATACCCGCCCGGCTCCAGTCAGCAGGGCATTTAAGCCAAGGTTGCGTCTACAACGCCCGTATGCCGCGGTGAATGGCCGAATATCAGCCAATGGCATTTACCGTTTATCGGCTGTATGCCAGATTCGCCTGCTGATAACTTTCCTTACACTTCTCGACTACAGTTTGCCCCATGCCTGCCCAACTCAAGCGTCGCCTGTTTATTTTTCTGTTGATTGTCCTGCTGATTGCTGGTGGCTTCTTTGCGCATTGGTTTCTCAAGGGACGCTTTTATGAAAGCACCGACAATGCCTATGTCCAGGGCGAGATCACCCGTGTCTCCAGTCAGTTGGGCGCACGCATCGATGAAGTATTAGTGCAGGACAACCAGCACGTCGAAAAGGGCCAGTTGCTGGTCAAACTCGAAGGCGATGACTTCCACCTCGCCGTCGACCGCGCCAACGCCGCCCTCGCCATGCGCGAAGCCGAGCGCGTGCAAGCCCAGAGCAAACTGACCCAGCAAGCCAGCCTGATTGCCGCCAGCGATGCGCAAGTCGCTTCCAGCCAGGCCAGCCTTGGTCGCTCGCAAATCGACCTGTCCCGCGCCCAGACCCTGCGCAAACCCGGCTATGTTTCGGAAGAACGGGTGACCACCCTCTCCGCCGACAACCACATCGCCCGCTCGCAAGTGACCAAGGCCCAGGCCGACGCGCAAAGTCAGCGCCAGCAGGTCAACGCCCTGAGCGCCGAGATCAAACGCCTCGATGCGATGATCGCCAACGCCAAAGCCGACCTGGCCCAATCGCAACTGAACCTGACCCGCAGCGAAATCCACGCACCGATCAGCGGCTTGATCGGCCAGCGCGCCGCACGCAATGGCCAATATGTGCAGGCTGGCGCTTATTTGCTGTCGATCGTCCCGGATCAGGACATCTGGATTCAGGCCAACTTCAAGGAAACCCAGATCGGCCATATGCAGCCCGGCCAAAAAGCCGAGCTGACCTTCGATGCCTACGGCGATACGCCGATCCAGGCGCGGGTCGACAGCCTGTTCGCCGCTTCTGGCGCACAGTTCAGCCTGTTGCCGCCGGACAATGCCACGGGCAACTTCACCAAAGTCGTACAACGAATTCCGGTCAAACTGACCTTCGCCGCGGACAACCCGCTGCACGGCAAGATCCGCCCGGGCATGTCGGTCACCGTCAAAGTGAACATCAAAGACGCCCCTGACGATGGCCGGTGATCAACTGCTCCGCCCGGCCGGCGAGCCGACCCGGCGGGACTGGATTGCGGTGATGAGCGTGATGCTCGGCGCCTTCATGGCCGTGCTCGACATCCAGATCACCAACTCATCGCTCAAGGACATTCAAGGCGCGCTGTCGGCGACCCTGGAGGAAGGCTCGTGGATTTCCACCTCCTACCTGGTGGCGGAAATCATCATGATCCCGCTGACCGCATGGCTGGTGCAGTTGCTCTCGGCGCGACGGTTGGCGGTGTGGGTGTCGCTCGGATTTCTCGGCGCTTCCTTGCTTTGCTCGATGGCCTGGAGCCTGGAGAGCATGATCGTGTTCCGCGCCTTGCAGGGCTTCACCGGCGGCGCGCTGATCCCGCTGGCGTTCACCCTGACGCTGATCAAACTCCCGGAACACCACCGCGCCAAAGGCATGGCGATGTTTGCCATGACCGCCACTTTTGCGCCCTCCATCGGCCCGACTATCGGTGGCTGGCTGACGGAAAACTGGGGCTGGCAGTACATCTTCTACATCAACATCCCACCAGGCCTGATCATGATCGCCGGCCTGATGTATGGCCTGGAGAAGAAGGAATCCCACTGGGAACTGCTTAAAAGCACCGACTATATGGGCATCCTCACCCTCGGCGTCGGGCTGGGCTGTTTGCAGGTATTTCTGGAGGAAGGCCACCGCAAGGACTGGCTGGAATCGAGCCTGATCGTGACTCTGGGCAGCATCGCGCTGTTCAGCCTGATCACCTTTGTCATCGTGCAATTTTCCAAGCCCAACCCGCTGATCAACCTGCGCATCCTGGGCAATCGCAACTTTGGTTTATCGAGTATTTCCAGCCTGGGAATGGGGGTCGGGTTGTACGGCTCGATTTATCTATTGCCGCTGTACCTGGCGCAGATCCAGAACTACAACGCCCTGCAGATCGGCGAAGTGATCATGTGGATGGGCGTGCCGCAGTTGTTCCTGATTCCGCTGGTACCGAAGCTGATGAAGTTCATCTCGCCGAAGTGGCTGTGCACGCTCGGTTTCGGGCTGTTCGGGCTGGCGAGTTTTTCATCAGGCGTGCTGAACCCGGACTTTGCCGGGCCGCAGTTCAATCAGATCCAGATCATCCGCGCACTGGGCCAGCCGCTGATAATGGTGACCATCTCGTTGATCGCCACGGCGTACATCCTGCCCCAGGACGCGGGGTCGGCGTCGAGCCTGTTCAACATCCTGCGTAACCTCGGCGGCGCGATTGGCATCGCCCTCCTCGCGACCTTGCTGGATGCGCGGACCAAGACCTACTTTGATTATTTGCGCGAGTCGATTGTGCCGAGCAACCCGCAGGTCGCCGAGCGTATGGCATCGATGGCAGACCGGTTTGGCAGCGACACGGCGGCGCTGGGCAAGATGAGCGAAATCGTGCACCAGCAAGCGTCGATCATGGCCTACAACGATGCGTTTCACTTTGTCGGGATTGCGCTGGGGATCAGCATGCTTGCGGTGTTGCTGACCAAGGCGTTGCCGGCGGGGTTGAAGGCTGGTGAGGCGCACTAGCATATTGTTGAGGTGTTCTTTCGAACGCCTTCGCGGGCAAGCCTCGCTCCTACAGGGTTCAATGTGATCCTGTAGGAGCGAGGCTTGCCCGCGAAGAGGCCATAACTAACGTCGCAAATATCAGACGGCGATCAACCGATCCCGCAACTTGCCAATCTCGTCACGCATCTGCGCCGCCGCTTCGAACTCCAGATCGCGGGCGAGCTGGTACATCTTCTCTTCCAGCGCCTTGATGCGCTTGGCGATCTCGCCCGGCGAACGCAATTCCGCTTCGTACTTGGCGCTTTCCTCGGCAGCCTTGGCCATGCCTTTGCGCTTCTTGCTGCGCGAGCCTGGTACGACGGCGCCTTCCATGATGTCGGCGACGTCCTTGAACACGCCTTTGGGCGTGATGCCGTTGGCGAGGTTGAAGGCAATTTGCTTGTCGCGTCGGCGCTCGGTCTCGCCGATTGCCCGTTCCATCGAACCGGTAATCCGGTCGGCGTACAGAATCGCCCGACCATTGAGGTTGCGCGCCGCCCGGCCAATGGTCTGGATCAGCGAGCGCTCGGAACGCAGGAAGCCTTCCTTGTCGGCATCGAGAATCGCCACCAGCGACACTTCCGGCATGTCCAGGCCTTCACGCAGCAAGTTGATCCCGACCAGCACGTCGAAGGTGCCAAGGCGCAAGTCGCGGATGATTTCGACCCGTTCGACGGTGTCGATGTCCGAGTGCAGGTAGCGCACTCGCACGCCGTGGTCGGCCAGGTAATCGGTCAAGTCTTCGGACATGCGCTTGGTCAGCGTGGTGACCAGCACCCGCTCTTCCAGAGCCACGCGCTTGCCGATTTCCGAGAGCAAATCGTCGACCTGGGTCAGCGCCGGACGGATTTCGATTTGCGGGTCCACCAGACCCGTCGGGCGCACCAGTTGCTCGACCACGCGACCGGCATGTTCGGCCTCGTAGTTGCCCGGCGTCGCCGAGACGAAAATAGTCTGCGGGCTGATGTTTTCGAATTCATCGAAACGCATCGGCCGGTTATCCAGCGCTGACGGCAGGCGGAAACCATATTCCACCAGCGTCTCTTTACGCGAACGGTCGCCCTTATACATGGCGCCGACCTGCGGCACGCTGACGTGGGACTCGTCGATCACCAACAACGCGTCGGCCGGCAGGTAGTCGAACAAGGTCGGCGGCGCCTCGCCGGAGGCACGGCCCGACAGGTAGCGCGAGTAGTTTTCGATGCCGTTGCAGTAACCCAGCTCGAGAATCATCTCCAGGTCAAAACGGGTGCGCTGCTCGAGGCGCTGAGCCTCCACCAATTTGTTGTTGCTGCGCAGGTAGTCCAGACGCTCTTGAAGCTCGACCTTGATCCCTTCGATGGCGCCGAGCAGGGTTTCCCGTGGCGTCACGTAGTGGCTTTTCGGGTAGAAGGTGAAACGCGGCAACTGGCGGGTGACTTCGCCGGTCAACGGGTCGAAGGCGGAAATCTTTTCGACTTCATCGTCGAACAACTCAATGCGGATCGCTTCAAAGTCGGATTCCGCCGGGTGGATGTCGATCACATCACCGCGCACCCGGAAGGTCGCCCGGGCGAAATCCATGTCATTGCGGGTGTATTGCAGGTCCGCCAGACGACGCAGCAACGCACGCTGATCGAGCTTATCGCCACGATCCACGTGCAACACCATTTTCAGATAGGTTTCCGGGCTGCCCAGACCGTAGATGCACGACACCGTGGTGACGATGATCGCGTCCTTGCGCTCCAACAGCGCTTTGGTCGCCGAGAGCCGCATTTGCTCGATGTGGTCGTTGATCGAGGCATCCTTCTCGATGAAGGTGTCCGACGACGGCACGTAGGCTTCGGGCTGGTAGTAGTCGTAGTAGGAAACGAAGTACTCGACGGCGTTGTTCGGGAAGAACGCCTTGAACTCGCCGTACAACTGTGCGGCCAGGGTTTTGTTCGGCGCCAGCACCAGGGTCGGCCGCTGCACCTGGGCGATCACGTTGGCGATGCTGAAGGTCTTGCCCGAGCCGGTCACACCGAGCAACGTCTGGTGCGCCAGCCCGGCCTCGATGCCCTCGACCATCAGGCGGATGGCTTCCGGCTGATCGCCGGCAGGCTCGAAGCGGGTGACTAGCTGGAATTCAGACATGAAGTACCTCTGGGTTCTCGGAGCAGGGTTTCGCGCCAGCCCGGTCAAACCGACAGGAGCGAGAAAGGCCGCAAACGACTCACGTCGCCCGAGGAAAAAACTGGATTGTGCTCAATGTGGAGCCGATTGCCCTCGCTTTCAAGGCAAACGTCCTACATCCCTCGAAGTCTTTGACGATGCCATTCGACTAACGGTCGAAAAATAATCGAAAAAACTTAACCAAAAAGCCGAATCGTCTGTCGCCAGCAATCGCAGATGGCCTCTATACTAGCTCCCCGTTTGTGCACCGCTCTAGTGCATTCGGCTGGAGCGCGACACGTCCCTCCACACTCCATTCAGAGCCGCCGCAAAAATGAGCCTGTTCTCCGCTGTCGAAATGGCACCACGCGATCCAATCCTGGGCCTCAACGAAGCATTCAACGCCGATTCCCGAACCGACAAGGTCAACTTGGGGGTCGGTGTTTATTGCAACGAGGAGGGGCGAATTCCACTCCTGCGCGCCGTTGTCGAAGCCGAGACGATTCGCGCCGCTCAACACGCTTCCCGTGGCTACTTGCCAATCGACGGCATCGCGGCCTACGACCAGGCTGTGCAGAAACTGCTGTTTGGCAATGACTCGCCACTGATCGCTGCCGGCCGTGTCATCACCACCCAAGCCGTTGGCGGCACGGGCGCACTGAAAATCGGTGCCGACTTCCTCAAACAACTGCTGCCGAACGCCGTTGTGGCAATCAGCGACCCGAGCTGGGAAAACCACCGCGCGCTGTTCGAAACCGCCGGTTTCCCGGTGCAGAACTACCGCTACTACGACGCCGCGACCCATGACGTTAACCGTACCGGCCTGCTCGAAGACCTGAACGCCCTGCCGTCCGGCTCGATCATTGTGTTGCACGCTTGCTGCCACAACCCGACCGGCGTTGACCTGAGCCCCGCCGACTGGAACAACGTTCTGGACGTGGTGAAAGCCAAAGGTCACGTGCCGTTCCTCGACATGGCCTACCAGGGCTTTGGCGATGGCATCCACGAAGACGCCGCCGCTGTGCGCCTGTTCGCTGAGTCGGGCCTGACCTTCTTCGTGTCCAGCTCGTTCTCCAAATCGTTCTCGCTGTACGGCGAGCGCGTTGGCGCCCTGTCGATCGTCAGCGAATCGAAAGAAGAAAGCGCGCGCGTGCTGTCGCAAGTCAAACGCGTGATCCGCACCAACTACTCCAACCCGCCGACCCACGGTGCAAGCATCGTCGCCGCTGTGCTGAACAGCCCGGAACTGCGCGCGCAGTGGGAAGAGGAACTGGCCGAAATGCGCCTGCGGATTCGCGGCATGCGCATCCAGATGGTTGAGCAACTGGCGAAGCAAGCTCCGCAGCGCGATTTCAGCTTTGTCGGTCGTCAACGCGGCATGTTTTCCTACTCCGGCCTGACGGTTGAGCAAGTCACCCGCCTGCGCAACGAGTTCGGCATCTACGCTCTGGACACCGGCCGCATCTGCGTGGCCGCGCTGAACCAGAACAATATCGACGTGGTGACGAAGTCCATCGTTGCGGTGATCTGAGTCTCACGCGGTACGAAAAACGGGAAGCCCTTGGGCTTCCCGTTTTTTTATTCGTCACGGAAACTGCTCTACACCCTCTAAACTGCAAACAACTCAAAACTGTAGAAGCAAAGCTTGCTCGCGAAGGCGTCGAGTCAGCCGATGATAATGGCGACTGACCTGACGCCTTCGCGAGCAAGCTTTGCTCCCACAGGTTTTGTGTACACCCTGGAATTCTACGAGAACCCACATGAAAAACGATGACCTACGCGCTGACCGGGACGAACTGGACCACTTCGTGCCCCGCACCACCCCGGCCAAACGCGGTAACAGCCTGGTGCTGCAAGTGGCTGCCGGTGTGTTTCTCGGCGGCCTGGCCTTATGGCTGGTGCAATTGGGCGCAACGATGCTGTATGCCAAGCTGATGCTCGGCACCTTCACCTTCGGCGGTTAGGCCAGTTCGGTCGCGCGCTGGCTGGCGGCGTCGTCATAGGCCACGTAAAGCGACTCAGCGACCTGGCTTTTGATGGCCTTGGTGCTTTCCAGGCCAAGGACGAACCCTTCAGCCTTGCCACCGGCGCGGTTCAATTCGTCGGCGGTGCTGGCCTGAGTGATGGCGTCGAACAGTTTCTCGGCGTGCGGGCCAACCCCTTTGGGCAGGCTGATCTGAGCGATGCTCATGCGAACACCTCATTAAGTCGAGGTGCTGTGAAGAATGCGGGATGGTTCATGGCGCTTACCTTTTCGGCGAATGGCCGGCAGCGCGTGTAAACACTTCCGGGCGGCTATGGTAGACCTCTGCTACGGTTCTGGTAACCGCCAATGGCCGATAAACCACCGTTCGTGCCATTGAATCGGTCAAGTTACCAATGGGCGCTTGACTTCTCTTTTTGAATCAGTAACATACACGCCATTCCGCGATAGCTCAGTTGGTAGAGCAAGTGACTGTTAATCACTGGGTCCCTGGTTCGAGTCCAGGTCGTGGAGCCAGACAGAAGTACCGAAAAGCTCCTGGATCGAAAGGTCCAGGGGCTTTTTTGTGGGCGCTCGAAAAGCTCAAAGATCGCAGCCTTCGGCAGCTCCTGCACGATGAAATCCAATCTCTTGTAGGAGCTGCCGCAGGCTGCGATCTTTTGATCTGAAAAAGGGCCCGATGGGCCCTTTTCCATTCAGCTACCGCAGTCAGACATGCTCGCTGCTTTTCGCCTGCGCTTTCGGCGCGCCATGTCCATGGTCGTGATCATCCGGCTCGATCACCGGCACTTCATTACCATCGCAATCGCGCAGTTTACCTTCGCTGAAGTAATCGCCTTCACGCAGCGCCGCCAGATCACGGAAGCGCAAGGTGCGCTCATCCGCTGCCGCGAACACCGACTGCTGATCCGAGTTGCCGGTGGTGAAGTGGTTGAAGGTCAGGTTCAGCACAATGGCCATGATCGCCGACGAACTGATGCCCGAATGGAAGATCGTCGCAAACCAGCTCGGGAAGTGATCGTAGAAGTTCGGTGCGGCGATGGGGATCATGCCGAAGCCGATTGAGGTGGCGACGATGATCAGGTTGACGTTGTTGCGGTAGTCGACCTTGGACAGCGTACGAATGCCGCTGGCGGCCACGGTGCCGAACAACACGATACCGGCGCCGCCGAGTACCGAGGTCGGCACGGCGGCGATGACCCGGCCCATGAACGGCAACAGGCCGAGGATCACCAGGAACACACCGCCAGTGGCCACCACGAAGCGGCTCTTGATGCCGGTCACCGCCACCAGGCCAACGTTCTGGGCGAACGCACTCTGGGTGAAGGAACCGAAGATCGGCGCGATCATGCTCGACAACATGTCGGCGCGCAGGCCATTGCCCAGACGTTTGGAGTCAACCTTGGTGCCGATGATTTCGCCCACGGCGAGGATGTCGGCGGAGGTTTCAACCAGGGTCACCATGATCACGATGCACATCGACAGGATCGCGGCAAAGTGGAAGGTCGGCATGCCGAAGTGGAACGGCGCCGGAAAGCCAAACATCGGGCCTTGGGCGACGGACGAGAAGTCAGCCATGCCGAGAAATACGGCGATCACGGTGCCGATGACCATGGCCAACAGGATCGACAATCGGGAGATGGTCGCGCTACCGATTTTACTCAGCAGCAATACCAGCACCAGTGTCACCGCCGCCAGACCGATATTTGCCATGCTGCCGAAGTCCGGCGCATGACTGTTGCCGCCCATGGCCCAGCGGGCGGCCACCGGCATCAGCGTCAGGCCGATGGTGGTGATGACGATGCCGGTGACCAGCGGCGGGAAGAACTTGGTAATTCGCGAGAACACCGGCGTGATCAGTAAACCGATCAACGACGCGGCAACGACCGCCCCGAGAATCGACTGAAAACCACCCTCCCCGCCACTGCTGACAATCGCCACCATGGTCGCGACGCCGGAGAACGACACGCCCTGAACCAGCGGCAACTGACAACCGAAAAACGGTAACCCGAGGGTCTGCAGCAACGTCGCCAAGCCCCCCGCAAACAAAGATGCAGCAATCAACAAACCGATGTCCGCCGGCGAGAGCCCGGCGGCCTGGCCAATGATCAATGGCACCGCAACGATGCCGCCGTACATGGTCAGAACGTGTTGCAGGCCGTAAGCCATATTCGCGCCGATCCCAAGGTTTTCATCCTCAGGCCGTTGGTGTGAAACATGGGGCGTTTTCATGGTTGGGGGGTTCCCTGGTTTTTGTTATGCGCACACTGTATGCAAGACTCAGGACAAATGTCTATAGAGTTGTATACAACTCATCAGTCAGATTATGGATAGGTAGCCACCCAAGCTTCTATCCCGCGGCTTCCATCCCCCACAAATCCGGCAACACATCCCCTCCGGCGCCTACGCCCACCCCCACTACGCTGAAGTGTTCATGGCGACCGCCGGCACGGATGCCCTCTTTTTTATACATATAAAGTATGCATAATGAAGCCATTCGAAATTCAGTACGACAAGGCAAAGAACGCGGCCAACAAACTCAAGCATCGAGGCGTCAGCCTTGCGGATACCGAGTCGGTATTCGATGACGAGCGAGCCCTGACGCTGCCGGACTGCGATCACGATGAGCAGCGCTGGATCATCCTGGGGCAGGATGCGAAAGGTCGTTTGCTGGTGGTTGCCTACACTTGGCGCGACCCGAATTTCGTTCGAATTATTTCCGCGCGCATCGCCACCAAAAACGAGCGCCGTCAGTACAAGGAGGCATGACCATGAAAGACGAGTACGACTTCAGTAACGCCAAGCGCGGGGCGGCTGCCTCCAGCAAAGGAAAAACACGCATCACCATCATGCTCGATGATGCCGTGATCGAGGCGGCTCGCTCCCTCGCGGAGAACGAGGGGTTTGGTTATCAGACAGTGATTAACAACACACTGCGCCATGTCCTGCTCGACACCGGCAAGCAGGAGCAGAACGAACAGCCGACGCCACTCGGAGCAGGCCTCACCGCCACCGACCTCAAAAGCCTTGAAAAAAGCTCTCGGCAGCGGCCGGAGAGATTCGCCGGATGCTCGAGCCGGACGCCAAACCCTAGCCTCAGGCCGGCACAAGCATCCGTGCCAGGGACTGGCGAACATGGGGCTGGGCAGGCACACGAAGATCAAACTCGTGCGCCAGCAATTCAATCACCTCATCCACATCCCTCACCTCACGCCGTTCGCTCTCGCTGCCAATCCGGTGAATGGTGAAACTGCCGTCGCTCAATGTCCGCCGCCACCCCTCCCCGGTGAGCGACACCATCAAACGCTTATTAAACGGCGAATCTGGATGGGTCGAGACGTACCAGTTGCCGAGGGTGTAATCGATGCCTTCCTGGCGTTGCAGGTCGAAGACGTACATCGCCCGCCACTCACCGGCAACGTTGGCGCGCAGCGTGTAGCCGTCCTCATGCTGTTCGATGCGATACGTCTCGTGGGGCGTGAGCTGTTCGTCGAGGGTGTCGAGCATCAGCGGCGCGGTGGGCACCATGCCGCCGAAGCCGACGTCGCTGATGTAGCGTACGCCGTCCAGGGTCACCAGGCTCAAGCGGTGGGTGCGCGCCGTCCACGTGCCTTCGGGCTGGCCGAGTACTACGCGACCGCTGATACCGCGAACGTTAAAACCCAAGTCCTGCAGCAAGGCCAGGAACAAGCTGTTCAGTTCGTAGCAGTAACCACCGCGCCCCTGATGCAGGACTTTTTGCTCGACCGAAGGCAAATCGATCAGTACCGGCTCGCCCGATAACGTGGTGAGGTTCTCGAACGGGAAAGCACCGGTGTGGCGCAGTTGAAGTTGACGCAGGGTTTCCAGGGTTGGCGCAGGGGTAGCGCTGAAACCCAAGCGTTGCAAATATAGGTTCAGATACGTCAGGCGTGGCTCACTCATTGCTCGGTCCTTATGCACGGTGCCGCGGATCACTCCGCCGATGGGCGCCATATATAAGGGATAAAGCACTTTGTCCGACAATTGATTTCGCCAATCGCCGTCCACAAAAAATCAACGCCGCTTGCGCGCCCCCAGCCGAATCCACGTCGGCGCGTGGTCGCTGGCATGGGGCTCGTTGCGCACCCAGGCATCGACGCCAGCCTCTTGCAGGTACGGACTCAGCGCCGGGTTGAGCAGCAGATGATCAATGCGCAAGCCGGAGTTTGTCTGCCAGTGCTGACGGAAGTAATCCCAGAACGTATAGAGACGATCCTCGGGATAAAGATGACGCAGGGAATCGGTCCAGCCCTGATCCAGCAGTCGCTGATAACACTCGCGACTCTCGGGTTGCAGCAGCGCGTCCTTGAGCCAGGAGCGTGTGTTGTAGATGTCCAGGTCAGTGGGCACCACGTTGTAGTCGCCGGCCAGCACCACCGGATGCTCGCTGCCCTGAAGCGCCTGTGCATAACTGATCAGGCGTTCGAACCACGCCAGTTTGTAATCGAACTTCGGCCCCGGCTGCGGGTTGCCATTGGGCAAGTACAGGCACCCCACCAGCACCCCGTGAACCGCCGCTTCGAGGTAGCGACTCTGGGTGTCGCTTTCGTCTCCCGGCAGGCCGCGCCGACTCTCCAGCGGCTGCGCATCCCGGGCCAGGATCGCCACGCCATTCCACGAGGACTGGCCGTGCCAGATCGCACCGTACCCGGCCGCTTCCAGCTCCGCGGCGGGGAAAGCACTGTCGACTGATTTGAGCTCTTGCAAGCAGACGATGTCGGGTTGTTCTCGCGTCAGCCAGGCCAGCAGGCTTGGCAACCGCGCACGCAAGCCGTTGACGTTGAACGTCGCGATTCGCAAATTTTTCATCGGCTGAGGCTCCTGCCCATGGGCTGTGAAAATTGTGACCTCGTGAACATCGTGGCGGTTGCATCGGATCAGCCTGCTGCGGCGTAATAGGCGCTCGCCATTCGCCTGCTCTGCCGAGACCTGAATCCCATGCAAACCACACTGCAAGGTCAGCGCATCCTTCTGCGCCCGCTTCAATACACCGATGCCGAAGCGCTGGTGCGCGCCGCCGCAGATGGCGAACTGTGGAACCTGACAGTCACCATCGTGCCCTCCTCGACCACCGTCGACAGCTACCTCAAAAAAGCCCTCGACGGACGCGACGCCGGCAGCGTCCTGCCGTTCGTCATTGTGCTCAAGGACACGGGCAAGGTCATCGGCTCGACACGCTTCTGGAAAGTCGACCGGCTCAACCGCAAGCTCGAAATCGGCAGTAGCTGGATCGGCGCCAGTTGGCAGAAAACCTTCGTCAACACCGAAGCCAAGTACCTGATGCTGCGCCATGCCTTCGAAGTGCTCGATTGCGTTCGGGTGCAATTCACCACCGACGAAAACAACCAGAAATCCCGCAACGCGATCCTCAGGCTGGGCGCACAACAGGAAGGCATCGTGCGCCACGAGCGGATCATGCCGGACGGACGCAAACGCAACTCGGTGCGGTTCAGCATCATTGATGATGAGTGGCCGCAAGTGCGCCGCCACCTGGAACAGAAGCTCGCTGCTTACGCGTAACGCCAAGGTGTTCAGGCGCGACTGCGCAACCATTGCAGGAAGCCTTTTTTCTCCACCACTGTCGGCACTTCCCGGGTCAGCGCCTGTGCGGTGTGCAGACGATAATCGAGCAGCGCCTTCATCGCTTCGCTGATGTCATGCCGAGCATCGAGGCACGGCTTGAGGTATTCCTTCTCGATGCGATACAACGCGCAAAAGGTCTTGGCCGAAAAGTCCGCCGGTACGGATTCGTCCGAAAGGATCCCGGCCTCGCCGATCACCTCCCCCGGCCCCATGCGCCCGGCCTCGAACTTGACCCCGGCGCGGCTCAGGGCCACCGAGACCACGCCGGATTCGATGATGAACAGGTGATCGCTGACCTCGCCGCCCGCCAGGATCATTTCCCCGGCGCGGAAGGTTTGCAGTGTCATGTTCTGGCTGAAGGTTTCTTTCTCTTCCTGGCGCAGGGTGGAGAAAATGCTCGAGCTTTCCAGCAGTGCCCGTGGCCGCGACAGGCTGGCGGGCGCGTTGGGTTCGACGCTCGACAACAGGCTGACGCCCGAGGCCTGCAGGTGCCGGAACGCTAGGTCGAACAGTTGATTGCGGACCATGCGTTTCTGGTCCATGGACACCACAAAACCGCTGATTTCATACTCCACGCCGCTGCTGCTGGAGCTTTTCAACGCCACGCATGGCGCCGGCTTATTGAGCAGAAAGCGACAGCCCTGCATGGCTCGCTCCAGCGCTTCGATCACCGTGTGCGGGCGGGCGTGGGGGCTCAGTTGCAGGCTGATAGACACGCCAAAAATATCGCTCGGGCGGCTGAAGTTGATGATCTTGGCCTTGGCCGCCAGCGAGTTGGGAATCACCGCCATGCTGCCCTGGGAAGTTTGCATCCGCGTGGCGCGCCAGTCGATGTCGGTGACCTTGCCTTCGGTGCCGTCGATGGAAATCCAGTCATCGATTTGATAAGGCTTGGTGGTGTTCAGCACGATGCCGGAGAACACATCGCTGAGGGTGCTTTGCAGCGCCAGGCCGACGATGATCGCCACCGCGCCGGAGGTGGCCAGTACGCCTTTGACCGGCAGGTCGAGCACGTAGGCCATGGCCGCGATGATCGCGATCAGGAAAATCACCGCGCCGAGCAGATCCTGAAGCAAACGCCCGGTGTGCCCGACCCGTTGCATCATCACCGCACCGATCAGCACCGTCAGGGTTCGCGCACCGAACAGCCACCAGCCGATCTGCAAACCGGTGGCGGCCAGGTGCAGCGCTACGTTGTCGGCCCAGGGCGCCGGCTCCATCGGGTTCAGGCCTTCGTTGAACAACAAAACGCTGAACAACGAGAAAATCACCAGGCGCACGACCAGTTTCCAGTTGCTGCCGTTGGTGCTGATCAAACGCCATAGACCCAGATCAATCAGGATCAGGACCAATGCGATGAGCAACGGGTGATCGGTGAGCAGTGACAGCATCAAGCAACTCCAGCAAGGGCCAATGACGTGAAGATCGCACGGATTGGGCACAGTGTAGGAGCAATTGTTGCTGTGAGAACAACGCAAAAACCAATGTGGGAGCGGGACTGTGGCGAGGGGGCTTGCCCCCGTTCGGCTGCGAAGCAGTCGTAAACCCATTGCATGCGGTTGAATTTAGAAGTGCCGGGGCCGCTTCGCGACCCAACGGGGGCAAGCCCCCTCGCCACAGTCCCGCTCCCACAGGGGTGTTGCGTTGTTGCCGAACTCAGCCGCTCATCCGCCCGAACCGGCCCGACTGGTAATCGGCAAAGGCCTGATGAATCTCCTGTTCGCTGTTCATCACAAACGGGCCATGGCCAACGATCGGCTCGTGGATGGGCTCGCCGCTGAGCAACAACACCACCGCGTCATTATTGGCTTCCAGGCTGAGCTGAGCACCGTCGCGTTCGAAGAGTGCCAATTGCCCTTCGCGCACCCATTCCAGGCCATTGACCTGCACCGTGCCGCGCAGCACCACCAGCGCGGTGTTGCGACCCTCATGCAAATCCAGGGTCAGCAACTTGCCGCCATTGAGGCGCAGGTCCCAGACATCGATTGGCGTAAAAGTGCGTGACGGGCCGGTGTGGCCGTCGAACTCACCGGCGATCAAGCGCAGGCTGCCGGCGCTGTCCTTGAGCGGGATGCTCGGGATGTCGCTATCGAGAATCGTCTGGTAACCGGCATCGGCCATTTTGTCCTTGGCCGGCAAGTTAACCCACAACTGAACCATTTCCAGGGTGCCGCCGCTTTTGGCGAAACCTTCGGAGTGGAACTCCTCATGGATAATCCCCGAAGCGGCGGTCATCCATTGCACATCGCCCGCGCCAATTTTGCCGCCGCCGCCGCTGGAGTCGCGGTGTTCCAGCTCGCCGTTATAGACAATGGTCACGGTTTCAAAACCGCGGTGCGGGTGCTGGCCGACGCCACGACGCTCGGTAGTCGGGGTGAATTCAGCCGGACCTGCGTGATCAAGCAGCAGAAACGGGCTGATGTGCTTGCCCAGGATGTCGTAGGAAAACAGCGTACGCACCGGAAAACCGTCGCCGACCCAATGCGCCCCCGGGCTGGTGTAGATACCGATGATGTTTTTCAAGGTTGTCTCCAATGGGGTAAGTGACGCGATGGATTAAGCATAAATCCACAACCATTAATGCACTAGACCGCAAAAATCGCCCTCAGCGTTCCATGAGGAGAACAGTCAGCCATGATCCGGTTCTGAGTTCTGCAAAAGATTCATGACTTGCGGTAAACATTGCTTTGCCTTATCAGCGGTTTTTCTCAAGGACATCGGCGCGGATACTCGTGCTCATTCCCACTGCAACCCTGGAGTCATCAATGTCTGTTCCCGCATTCGGTCTTGGTACCTTTCGCCTGCAAGGTCAGGTGGTCATCGATTCGGTGAGCACCGGTCTTGAACTGGGCTACCGGGTCGTCGATACCGCGCAGATCTACGAAAACGAAGCCGACGTCGGCCAAGCCATCGCCGACAGCGGCGTCCCGCGTCATGAGTTGTTCATCACCAGCAAGATCTGGGTCGCCAACTTCGCCAAGGATCGACTGATCGACAGCCTCAAACAAAGCCTGCGTAACTTGCAGACTGATTACCTGGACCTGACGCTGATTCACTGGCCATCGCCGGAAAACCAGGTGCCGGTGGCAGAATTCATGGGCGCACTGCTCGAAGCCAAGAAGCTGGGCCTGACCCGCCAGATCGGTGTGTCCAACTTCACTGTGGATCTGATGAAGCAGGCCATCGCGGCGGTCGGCGCTGAAAACATCGCCACCAACCAGATCGAGCTGCACCCGTACCTGCAAAACCGCAAGGTCGTCGAACTCGCCCAAAGCCAAGGCATCCAGATCACTTCCTACATGACCCTGGCCTACGGCGAAGTGCTCAAGGACCCGGTGATCCAGCAGATCGCCGAGCGCCTGCAAGCCACACCGGCACAGGTCACCCTGGCCTGGGCCATGCAATTGGGCTACGCGGTGATCCCGTCGTCGACCAAACGCGCCAACCTGGAAAGCAACCTGCAAGCCTGCGCACTGACCCTGAGTGAGGCCGACATGGCGCTGATCGCCGGCCTCGATCGCGGCCATCGATTGACCAGCCCCAAAGGCATTGCCCCGCACTGGGATTGATTGTTCAGGCCTGAAGACGTTGCGCGAGACCCTGCATGACCTCGCGCAATGCATCGACGCTCATGACCAGCGCGACACCTTCACCATCCCGGCAAGCCTGTTCGAGGTCGGCGCATGCAGACACTACCCGTGCCGCGCCGACCATTTGTGCACCGCCCTTGATGTGATGCGCCAGATCGCGTAACCCACCGCAGTCGGGTGCCTCGCGCAATTCGTCGAGCCTGCGCAGATCCACGTACAGGCTGCGCAAGACCTCCGTACGCAACTGGTCGATCATCGCCCGGTCATCACCGGCCAATTGCTCCAGCGCACTCAGATCCAGATCCTTCAGGGCTGTGACGCAAAGTTCTCCCACCTCGTTATCGACCGGGTTGGCGCGGCTCAACGCCTGACTCAAATCCTCCAGACGGATTGGCTTGAACAGACAATCGTCCATGCCCGCCGCCAGGCAGCGAACCCTCTCCTCGACCATTGCATTGGCAGTGAAGCCGAGAATCAGACACGGTGCAGATCCCGCTTGCGCCTCCATCCGCCGAATCTCCTGCGCCAGCTCATAGCCATTGCGGCGCGGCATATTGCAGTCAGTGATCAGCACATCAAAAGGTTGCTCGCGCCACAAGGCCAGACCCTGTTCACCGTCCTCAGTGTCGACCGTGCGATGACCCAGCTCACTCAGTTGCCAACCCAACAGCAAACGGTTCACCGGTTGATCATCCACCACCAGAATGCGCAGCGCCCGCCTCGGCAGGCTGACTTGTGGTGCCAGGGCAGCGTTGCGGACACCTGCCTCCAGCAGCGGCATTTCGAGCGACACGAAAACGCGCGTACCAAGCCCAGGCTTGCTGTCCAGCCGCAGCTCGCCGCCCATCATTTCGCACAGACTGCGGCTGATCACCAGACCCAGCCCGGAGCCACTGCGAGCGACTTGCGAATGGCCGCCGGCCTGCACAAACGGGCTGAACAAGCGCTGCTGGTCTTGTGCACTGATGCCAATGCCGCTGTCCTCGATAGCCACACTGACGGCCAGTTGCGCGGTCTCGGTGGTGCTCACCCGCAGTTGCAGGCTTACCTCTCCGGTTTCAGTGAACTTGATCGCATTGCTCAACAGATTGGACAGCACCTGCTTGAACCGGGTCGGATCGATCAGTACATCGACATCACTGCGGGCATCCAGCTCAATGTGCCAGTGCAGCCGCTTTTGCCGCGCCAGCCCCTCGAACACCCGGCATATCGACAACACCTGATCGTGCAGATTGGCCCGCTCCGGTGCCAGAGACAAATGCCCGGACTCGATGCGGGCGATGTCGAGGATATCGCCGATCAACACCAGTAATTGCTGCGCGGAACTGGACGCCACCTCAATGGCAAAACGGTCGGTGACGCCCTCTTCGGAGCGTTTGAGCGCGAGTTCGAGCATGCCGATCAGGGCGTTCATCGGCGTGCGGATTTCATGGCTCATGGTCGCCAGAAACGTGGTTTTTGCCCGATTGGCATCGTCGGCGGCGTCCTTGGCCTCCTGTAATTGCTGCAACCACAACTGGCGTTGGCGAATCTGCCGACGTTGCCAGCCGATCCAGGCCAGCGCCAGTAACAGCAAGGCACCGGCGGCGGCAAAGCCTTGAAGCAGGGCCTGGCGATGACGCAGCCAATAGCTGTCATCCACTACCTCGTTGTTGCTCCAGCGGGCGACTAATTCGTCCATCTCCTGGGGCGAGATGCTCAGCAGGGCCTTGTTCAGGATCGAGGTCAGTTCCGGCGCCTGCGGTGAAGTGGCCAACACGATTCTGGCCGGTTGATCACCCACGGTAGTGGCGATAAGCAAATGTTCGCGGTACTGACGGGCAATCAGATAACGTGCGCCAACCAGCGAACTCAAAGCCGCCTCAGCTTGGCCATTGACGACCATTTTCATGCCCATCGCCGGGCTTTTCACTTCGATCAGCCGGACCTGCGGCGCATGCTCGGCGAGATAAGCGCGCAGCGGATGCGCACGATAGATCGCCAGACGCTTGCCGGCCAGTTCGTCGAGATTGCTGGGGCTGCCAGCCGTCGTCGCCTTGACGATTACAAACGGGTTGATCAAGTAGGCCCGCGTAAAATGCAGCTCGTTTTCAAGCTCATTGCTGGGCGTGATGACCGGCAAAACATCCAGTTCACCCGCCGTGAGCTGTTCGATCTGCCGGCTCAGCGAGTTTCCGCGAATGATGTCGAATGTCATCCCGCTGCGCTGGCTGATCAGGTTCAGCAATTGCGCCGCAAGCCCAGTGAGCCGGCCGTCGGCATCAAAAAACGACAATGGAGCGAAATCTTCATTGGCCCCTACTCGCACCCGCGGATGGCTATCCAGCCAGCGCTGCTCCCCCTCACTGAGTTGCACCCGCGAATGCTCGGCCATGTCGGCCCGTCCGGCGCTCCAGCGTTGCTCGATGATTTGCCGCTGATCCATCGGGATGCTGACCAGTGCCTTGTCGATGATCCGTTTCAGTCGCACATCGGCGCGGCGCAAGGCAAATCCGAACGGATTGGCGTCAAGCCCCGAAGGCCCGGCCAATAACACATCGTTGCGGTAATTGATGTTGATCTGATGGCTGGCGCTGATGAGGCTGCCCAAGTAGACATCAACCCCGCCGAACGCCACGGCGCCGAGTGCATCCATGTCCGAGGGGTAGCGTTGAATGACGGTCTGCGGATAAAAAGCCTGCACCGTCCGTAAAGGCAAGTAGTCCTCGGCCATCGCCAGACGCTTGCCGGCCAGATCGGTCAAAGGGGCTTCACCCACACGCGTCACCAGCATCGGTTGATCCTCGGCGTAGGCACGCGACAGCATCAACTCCGGGTCTGCGAGCTCGAAATTGTTCGAGGTGGCGAGTACATCAAGTCCGCCGCGCTTGAGTGCGGCAATGGCCGCCGCACGGTCGCTGTAGCGCAACACCTCGACCCGGACACCGAGCAGTTGCGCGAGCAGATCGGCATAGTCGGCGCTGAGCCCTTCGAGTTGATGCTGATTGCGCGTCAGTTCAAATGGCGGGTAATCCGTCCCGGAAACGCCCATGCGCAGTACCGGATGCATGCGCAACCAGTAACGATCCGCGCCGTCGAGCCGCAGCTGGACATTTTCCAGAGGCGTGCGGGTCAGAATTTCCAGGATTTTCGGTGTTTCACCTGCGGTCGCCGTCAGTCCGCAAGTCGCCAACAGGATGAGAGCCCAGCGCCAAAACCCCATGCCCGGCCTCTCAGATCAAGTGATTGCGGACGACAAAATCACGCAAGTGAACGGCGGAACTGACGCCAAGTTTGATCATCAGGCGGGATTTGTACGTACTGACGGTTTTGTGACTGAGGTGCATCTCTTCGGCGATGGATTTGTTGGATTTACCGGATGCCAGTTGCACAAGGATCTTCAACTCTTGATTGGAGAGCAGGTCGATCAGTTGCTTTTCCGTGGCCAGCAACCCGCTCAATAAATTTGAATTATTGGGCAGTGCGGTGAAGTAGGTGTAACCAGACATCAACGCCTGAATTGCCTGGTGCAATTGCTGCAAATCATTGGTTTTTTGCACAAACGCCATGGCACCGGCGCGCAAACAACGCTCTTGGTAGAACACTGCTTCGCATGAGGTAAAGACCAGTATCGGGCAAACAAAATCGTTGGCTTTGATCCGTTCAATAACATCGAGCCCGTCGAGAGAGAAAAGCTTCAGATCAAGCACTACCAGTTGCGGTTGGTGCTCGCGGAGCAATTGCAAGACTTCTCTACCGCTGGATGCCTCGTAGATCTCACTGAAGCGCTCCGCTTCCAGCACGAGTCTGACGGCGGCGCGCACCACCGGATGATCGTCGACGATCAGCGCTGACTTCATGAACACTCCCTGTACGAAGACGTGACGATGGCGCTCTGTCCACTCGTCACCGACACAGTGACTGTTGCACGGACGTCGACACGAATCTACCTGTCAGATCTGACAGTTGTCAGCGTTACGAACTTATGCAGAGGCTCGCCGTGGCGCTGCTGATTCTGGCCTCCAGGCCAACTGTGCTGGCTCGGTGCAGACATCGATCTGCGCCATCAGGGATTTGATCGTCTGTACATCGGGCAACGCGGCATGGGTGATTTGCAGGTTCTCCTGGGCAAACCCCGGATCAGCCTGCAACGGTGCCGAAGGATCGTTGTAGATCAGGGCATGACGCACCTGCGGGTTATCGAGGAAGAACGCCGGCAGCTCCAGCGAGCCCGCGGCCAGTTCAGCGTTGATGACCACTACGTCGAACGGTTCACAGCCGTACTCCACCAGCGTCAATAACTCGAGGAGGCTTTGCACGGGCGCAATCCGGTAGTACTCAAGGGCATTGAATGAACGTTCGATTTTCATCCGGTTGAAATGCTGCGCGTCAGCGATCAGGACACGCAGGGTTTTATTGATCATGGTCGATCTCCTGGCCGTTTCAAGAGGCCGAAAGGCTACGCAACAGCCACGCTGCTTTATGTAGGAAGTTTCTGAATTATTGGGTCATTCATCCGCATTCAGCGTTTCGGAAAATGCCCGCACATTTAGAGGCAACCTCCTGAATATTGAGCTGATCCAGCAAAGGCCCGAGCGTCTGGCGATCTGGCGTGTGAACCAGGCTCAACTGGCGCCGATGATTGGCATAAATCATCTCGGCCCGCGGCTGGCCACGCCGTGTGTCGTAAATCACGCCGTGGCGAATTTTTGAATTGCTCTGAAAGAACCGCACCGGATCAACTCCCGCAGAGGCCAGCAGTTCGCCATTGATGAGCAGCAGATCAAACTGCTCGAAGGGCTCGTACGAGTAATGGATCAGGCTCAGAAGTTCGCGAAACGAACAGACGCCCGTAAGCGCACGGCAACCCAGCTCGTTGAGGGTTTTGCCGATTCGGGTTTGCAGCAAAGGCTGCTCTTCGACGATCAATATTCGCCAGCATTTGTAGGACATAGGTTTCGACGGTTTAGAGAAAAATTACTGATCACAGTGCGAAACCACACACTAGGCAAAAAAGCCCGCGAGTCATGTAGGACAAGTCTGAAAAATGGCGAGATCAATCTTTAAACATCACAAGAAAAAGCCACGCAGGATCAACCGACGTGGCTTTTTTATTTATCAGAGGCGTGGCACACCGAACGGTTGTTCAGTGCCATTGGCTTGGGATTGCGCTTATTCGGTAGTACTCGGACTCCAGAACGCCTGCACCACCAGCGCCGAGGTGGAGATTCGTGCGACCAGTGCATCCAGCTCATCGCCATCGACCGAGGTGGTCGCCAAGGTGGCTTCGATTTCGATTTCATCGGCACCGAAGGCATGCACGTCAACATCGCTGGCCGGGTAGTTGCTGCGTTCAAGCTCGGCTTCGAGCAAGGCGAACACGGCTTTCTGCTGCGAGCGCCGGGCGATGACATAAACGATGTTGGTAACTTCCGCCGAGACCACGTCCAGTGGCTGACGGTTGATGTTGTTGACGATGGGCCGCAACAAAGTGTTGGCGGCGAGGATGAACAGCGTGCCGAGCACGGCTTCGGCGAGCAGATCGGCACCCGCGCAGGCGCCGACTGCGGCAGAAGTCCAGAGGGTCGCGGCGGTGTTGAGGCCACGCACGTTGCCTTCTTCGCGCATGATCACCCCAGCACCGAGAAACCCGATACCGGAGACCACGTAAGCGACCACACGCACCGCGCCTTCAGCGCCGGCGAGACGGTTGGCCATGTCGACGAAAATCGCCGCACCGACCGCGACCAGCACGTTGGTGCGCAGGCCGGCGGTGCGTTGCCGGTACTGACGCTCAAAGCCGATCAGACCGCCGAGGATGAACGCGGCGCTGAGGCTGACGAGGGTGTCGAGCAGCGAATCGAGATTGAGGTTGTTGATGGCTTGCATCGTCATCTCCCTGAATACACACAAATCCCCTGTAGGAGCTGCCGAAGGCCGCGATCTTTTGATCTTGACCTTAAAAAGCAAAGTCAAAAGATCGCAGCCTTCGGCAGCTCCTACAGGGGAGCAATCCTGCTGTTATTGCCAGCCAAACCGGCGGATATAGAAGCCCTTCACCGCCTGGGTCAGGCCCATGTACGCCAGCAAAATCACCGGCAGGAACACGAAGTACAGCGACGGCAGTGCCTGCAGTTTGAAGTAGTGTGCCAGCGGCCCCATCGGCAGGAAGATCCCGACCGCCATGATGATCCCGGTCATGACCATCAACGGCGTAGCCGCACGGCTTTGCAGGAACGGGATCTTCGGCGTACGGATCATGTGCACGATCAGCGTCTGGGTCAGCAACCCCACCACGAACCAGCCGGACTGGAACAGCGTCTGGTGGTCCGGGGTATTGGCGTCGAACACGTACCACATCAAAGCAAACGTGGTGATGTCGAAGATCGAACTGATCGGGCCGAAGAACAGCATGAAGCGCCCGACGTCGGCCGGCTGCCAGCGCTGGGGCTTTTTCAGCATCTCGGCATCGACGTTATCGAACGGGATGGCGATCTGCGAAATGTCATAGAGCAGGTTCTGCACCAGCAGGTGCATCGGCAGCATCGGCAGGAACGGGATAAACGCACTGGCCACCAGCACCGAGAACACGTTGCCGAAGTTCGAACTGGCGGTCATTTTGATGTACTTGAGCATGTTGGCGAAGGTCCTGCGTCCTTCCAGCACACCCTCCTCCAGCACCATCAGGCTCTTTTCCAGCAGGATGATGTCGGCCGCCTCCTTGGCAATGTCCACCGCGCTGTCCACCGAAATACCAATGTCGGCCGCCCGCAGCGCCGGGGCGTCGTTGATGCCGTCGCCCATGAAACCGACCACGTGGCCGTTGCCTTTGAGCAAGCGGACGATGCGTTCCTTGTGTGACGGCGTCAGTTTGGCAAAGACGTTGGTGGTCTCCACGGCCAGCGCCAGTTCGGCGTCGCTCATGCGCTCGACGTCGCTGCCCATCAACAGGCCTTGCTGCTCCAGGCCGACTTCGCGGCAGATCTTGGCGGTCACCAGCTCGTTGTCGCCGGTCAGCACTTTTACCGCAATGCCGT
Source organism: Pseudomonas sp. TH15 (assembly GCF_016651105.1). Taxonomy (GTDB): domain Bacteria; phylum Pseudomonadota; class Gammaproteobacteria; order Pseudomonadales; family Pseudomonadaceae; genus Aquipseudomonas. The sequence continues at coordinate 3,200,726 of NZ_JAEKEL010000001.1, read as the reverse complement.
GTTCGGCCAATGCGCGCAGGGCCGGCGCGGTGCTTTCCTTGGGCGGATCGAGGAATGCGACGTAGCCGATCAGGGTCATTTGCTGCTCGTCGGCGAGGCTGTAAACCGACTGTTCCTTGGGCGTGTGCCGCGCCGCCACGGCCACCACGCGCAGACCTTCCTCGTTGAAGGAGGCGGTCACTTCGCGAATCCGCGTCAGCAGTTCTTCAGTCAGCGGTTCGTCGTTTTCACCATGACGAACCCGGGTGCACACCGCGAGGATTTCCTCCACGGCGCCTTTGCACACCAGCAAGTGATGCTGTTGATCATGCTCGGCGACCACCACCGACATGCGTCGGCGGTTGAAGTCGAACGGCACTTCATCGACCTTGGCGAACGCGGTGGCCACTTCCAGTTCACGGTGAACCTCGACGTGTTGCAGCACCGCAACGTCCAGCAGGTTTTTCAGGCCGGTCTGGTAGTAGCTGTTGAGGTAGGCCATTTCCAGCACGTCATCGGACTCTTCGCCCCAGACGTCCACATGCCGGGCGAGGAAGATTTTGTCCTGGGTCAGGGTGCCGGTCTTGTCGGTGCACAGCACGTCCATCGCGCCGAAGTTCTGGATCGCATCCAGGCGCTTGACGATGACTTTCTTGCGCGAGAGGAACACCGCACCCTTGGCCAGGGTCGAGGTGACAATCATCGGCAGCATTTCAGGGGTCAGGCCCACGGCGATGGACAGCGCGAACAGCAGCGCCTGCATCCAGTCACCCTTGGTGAAACCGTTGATAAACAGCACCAGCGGCGCCATCACGAACATGAAGCGAATCAGCAGCCAACTGACCTTGTTGACCCCGGTTTGAAACGAGGTCGGCGTGCGGTCAGTGGCGCTGACCCGCTGCGCCAAGGCACCGAAATAGGTGCTGTTGCCGGTGGTCAGGATCACCGCGATGGCCGCACCCGAGACCACATTGGTGCCCATGAACAGGATGTTGTCCAGGTCCAGCGGGTTACTGGTGTCGCTGTCTTGCTGACGGGGGAATTTTTCCACCGGCATCGATTCGCCGGTCATGGCAGCCTGGCTGACGAACAGGTCCTTGGCGCTGAGTACCCGGCAATCGGCCGGAATCATGTCGCCGGCCGAGAGCACGATCAGGTCGCCAGGCACCAGTTGCTTGATTGGCAGTTCGATGCGCTGCGCACCCTGGCGCATGACCGTCGCGGTGTTGCTCACCATCGCCTTTAGCGCGTCAGCGGCCTGGTTGGACTTGGCTTCCTGCCAGAACCGCAGCAAGGTCGAGAGCACCACCATGGAGAAAATCACCACGGCGGCTTTCACGTCCTCGGTCAGCCAGGAGATAAACGCCAACAAGGTCAGCAACAGGTTGAACGGGTTTTTGTAGCAGTGCCACAAGTGAACCCACCACGGCAGCGGCTGCTCGTGCTCGACCTCGTTAAGGCCGTATTGCTCGCGCAGGGCCTCGGCTTCGAGCTCGCTCAAACCATCGGTGTGGCTGCCGAGTTTGTCCAGCAATGGACCGGTGTCACTGTTGGCGGCAGACACCAGGGTTTGCGCCAGGGTGGGCGGTACTTCACGGCTGACCGTGGTGTCGGTGAAGCTTTCCAGCAAGGCCAGGCGACGAAAGTGCCGGGCGATGTGGCGGGTGCGCAGGAATCCGGCGAAGAATTCCTTGAGCAAGGTCAGGTTCATGGCAGTTGCCCCCCAGGGTCGGCCAGGAAACCGTCGAGCAGGCGTGTCGAGTCGCCGCGATGACGACGGGCACGTCGAACATCACACGATTCAGTGTCGATGAGAGGACATCAGGACGGCCCAGCACTGGCCGCGATAGAGAATGCCGCTACTCGCTTTTCAGCAAGAAAACGGCACAAAAAGACTGCGCGTTATCTTGCCGAGAAAATGCCGGTTACTGAAACCGGCCGACTACTGTCACTCGAACAAGTACCCACTGTGGGTCTCCGCTATTGAAGAAATCGCGCGAAGCTTACGCGCCGATGTAAGGAGAGTAAACGACGCTGGGGCGTGTGCCGGGGGAATCTCGGGGTTCTTCAGGAAGGGTTCAGGATTGAAGATTTGCGGTGTTCTTTTTGGCCCCTTCGCGAGCAAGCCCGCTCCCACATTTGTCCTGCGAACACAGGTCCATTGTGGGAGCGGGCTTGCTCGCGAAGGCGGCCTGACAGCCGCCACAAATCTTAACTGGCAGTGGCCAGCAACAAGTCCATCACCGAACGGCTGTGCCCACGGTTTTTGCCATGGTCATACAGGGAGCCGGCAATCTCATCAGCCCGAATCGGCAGGATCGACAGCAAGGTGTCGCTCAAGCCGTGGCTGGCCTGGCAGAAGCCCTGCATGTAGATGCCAGCCTTGCAGCGCTCGTCGGTGATCAGTTTGTAGTTGCGATCGACTTCGAAATCACCGAGGTACTGTTCCAGCGGCGCCAGCAGTTTGCGGTGCATCTGACGCTCGTAACCGGTGGCGAGTACCACGGCGTCGTAATGACGAACCGTGACTTCACCGGTGGCGTTGTTGCGCACGATCAGTTCGATACCGTGCTCGGTGGCGGCGGCTTTTTCGATGGTGGTCAGGGTGCGGAACGCATGACGGGCAACCCCCGAAACCTTCTGGCGATAGAAGATGCCGTAGATGCGTTCGATCAGGTCGATGTCCACCACCGAGTAATTGGTGTTGTGGTACTCGTTGACCAGACGCTCGCGCTCGCTGCTCGCTTGCTGGAACACCAGGTCGGTGAACTCCGGCGAAAACACTTCGTTGACGAACGGGCTGTCATCCGCCGGTTTCAGGGCCGAGCCGCGCAGGATCATGTCCACTTGCACCGACGGGAAGCTGTCGTTCAAATCGATAAAGGCTTCCGCCGCGCTCTGCCCGCCGCCGATGATCGCGATGCTCATCGGTTGATTGTTCACGCACGGCTGCTGGGCCATTTGCGCCAGGTATTGGGAATGGTGGAAGACTCGGCTGTCGTCCTTCAGCGCTTTGAACGCTTCAGGAATACGCGGTGTACCGCCGGCGCTGACGACCACCGAGCGAGTGGTGCGGACGTGCTGATGACCCTGTGTATCACGGGAAATCACCCGCAACGCCTCGATCTGCTGCTGGTGCAGCACCGGCTCGATGGTCAGCACTTCTTCGCCGTAACGGCTCTGTTCGGTGAACTGCCCGGCGACCCAGCGCAGGTAGTCGTTGTACTCCATGCGGCACGGATAGAACGTGCCAAGGTTGATGAAGTCCACCAGGCGGCCGTGATGCTTGAGGTAATTGACGAACGAGTACGGGCTGGTCGGGTTGCGCAGGGTCACCAGGTCCTTGAGGAAGGAAATCTGCAACTCGCTCTGGGTCACCAGGGTGTTGCCGTGCCAGCGGTAGTCGGCCTGCTTGTCGAGAAACAGTACATCCAGCTCACCCTGATTCGCCGAGCGCTCTTGCAGAGCGATGGCCAGCGCCAGGTTCGACGGGCCGAAACCAATGCCGATCAGGTCGTGAACGATGGGCGATGCAATTGCCTGTGTCATTTCCAGTGTCCTCTGGATGAACCCCTCAACCGTGGGGATAAAGCCTGGGTGACCTGACCGGCCTTAGGCAGGACAGCAGATCGTCTGTTGAGTAGGAACGAGGACAATGAAAAAAAATTTAATCGGATGGGATCAATGGGCGTCCCACTGCTTGATTCGCACCCGGCAGTGTTTCATGGCATTGACGATGTGCTTCTCCACCAGCGCCCGGGAAATGCCCAGGTTTTCGGCGATTTCAGGATGCGACAGACCATCGATCTTGCGCAGCAGGAAGCTCTCGCGGCACAACCGTGGCAGTTCGGCCAAGGCACGCTGGAGCATTTCCAAGCGCTGGCCGTGGTCGAGGCAATTGTGTGGCGAGGGGATGAAGTAGCGTTCTTCGGTATCGAGCACTTCCAGGGATTCGACCTGACGCAGGGCATTGCGCCGATGGTCGTCGATCACCAGATTGAGTGCAGTGCGATAGAGAAACGCCCGGGGCTGCTCGATCGGCGTGTCGCTGGAACGCTCCAGTACCCGCACATAGGCGTCATGCACCACATCTTCGGCCACCTGACGGTTGCCCAGCTTGGCGTTCAGGAAACACACCAGCTCGCGATAGTAGTTTTCCAACATGACTCCCGACCGCAGGGAGTGCGGCTTCTGTCCTTGAGCCAGATCCGCGACCGCCGAATGGGCAATGGCACGATGATGGCGATTTGAGCCGCGTAATTTATAGTAATTCTCATATAGATTTAAAGTACTGATTCGGTTTGCCCGACAAATAGTGCGGCGCTATACCTGTAACTCTGTGTGTCCGCGCTTAAATTCCGCCCTTATCTCCTCGTTTACAGGACAGCTCCCCGTGTCTGTCGCTCTGCGACAGCGTTCGGCTGTCGCCCAGATGGGCGCGCCGCCTGAACGACGGGCCGATTTCCTTTGGCCGGAACCCTGCATGAAACGTCCCCGACACACCCGACGCGCCCTGCTTGTAGCCCTGTGTCTGATCCCCGTTATCGCCGTCGCCGCCTGGCAAATCATCCCGCCCGGCCGCGATCAGCTCGCCACGGTTCAAGTCAGTCGCGGCGACATTGAAAGCAGCGTCACCGCCCTGGGCACCCTGCAACCGAGGCGTTACGTCGACGTCGGCGCCCAAGCGTCGGGGCAGATCCACAAGATTCATGTGGAGGTTGGCGACGTGGTCAAGGAAGGCGATCTGCTGGTGGAGATCGACCCGTCGACCCAGCAAGCCAAACTCGACGCCGGGCGTTTTTCCATCGACAACCTCAAGGCCCAGCTCCAGGAGCAACGAGCGCAGCACGAACTGGCCCGGCAGAAATTCCAGCGCCAACAACATCTGGCTGCCGGCGGCGCCACCCGCGACGAAGACGTGCAAACCGCTCAAGCCGAACTGCGCGCCACCCAAGCTCGCGTTGATATGTTCCAGGCGCAGATCCGCCAAGCCCAAGCCAGCCTGCGCAGTGATCAGGCAGAACTCGGCTACACGCGAATTTATGCACCAATGAACGGAACGGTCGTAGCCCTCGACGCCCGGGAAGGCCAAACGCTCAACGCTCAGCAGCAGACACCGTTGATTTTGCGCATTGCCAAACTGTCGCCGATGACGGTTTGGGCCGAGGTCTCGGAAGCCGACATCGGCCATGTCAAACCCGGCATGAACGCCTGGTTCACCACCCTCAGTGGCGGCAACCGCCGCTGGAACAGCACGGTGCGGCAGATCCTGCCGATCCCGCCCAAACCGCTGGACCAGACCAGCCAGGGCGGCGGCAGCCCCGCCAGTTCGAGTAAAAGCGGCACCGGTCGCGTGGTGCTCTACACCGTATTGCTCGACGTCGACAACGCCGACAACGTCTTGATGGCGGAAATGACCACCCAGGTTTTCTTCGTCTCCAACCAGGCGAAAAACGTCCTCACCGCACCGATTGCCGCATTGCAGGGCGGCACGCAGCCCGACAGCCAGACTGCCCGGGTCGTCGCCAAAAACGGTGACATCCAGCAACGGACCGTGCGCACCGGCATCAGTGATCGCCTCAAAGTGCAAATCCTCGATGGCCTCGACGAAGGCGATCACCTGTTGATCGGCCCGGCTGACGGGAGTGGCGGCTAAATGCTGACGCCTCTGATCGACCTGCAAGACATCCGCAAGGCCTATGGCGGCGGCGACGCTCCGGAAGTTCACGTGTTGCGCGGCATCGACCTGTCGATTCATGCCGGCGAGTTCGTCGCGATTGTCGGCGCTTCCGGTTCCGGCAAATCGACGCTGATGAACATTCTCGGCTGCCTCGACCGACCGACCTCGGGCGAATACCGCTTCGCCGGGGAAAACGTCGCCGGGCTCGACAGCGATGAACTGGCCTGGCTGCGCCGCGAGGCGTTTGGCTTTGTGTTCCAGGGTTATCACCTGATCCCGTCCGGCTCCGCCCAGGAAAACGTCGAGATGCCGGCGATTTATGCTGGCACTCCAGCCGCCGAGCGTCATGCCCGCGCCGCCGCCCTCCTCGACCGCCTCGGCCTCGCTTCGCGCACCGGCAACCGTCCGCATCAGCTCTCCGGCGGCCAGCAACAACGGGTATCGATTGCCCGCGCTTTGATGAACGGCGGCCACATTATTCTCGCCGACGAACCGACCGGCGCCCTCGACAGCCACAGCGGCGCCGAGGTCATGACCTTGCTCGACGAACTGGCGAGCCAGGGCCACGTGGTGATCCTCATTACCCACGACCGCGAAGTCGCGGCGCGGGCCAAGCGCATCATCGAAATCCGCGATGGCCTGATCATCAGCGACAGCGCCCACGACGACCCGACGGTGCAAACCTCGGCCAACCCCGGCGCGTTGCAAGCGGTGGATTTGCGCAAGCGCCTCAGCGAAGGCGCCGAGGCCACCGGGGCCTGGAAAGGCGAGCTGGTGGATGCGGTGCACGCGGCATGGCGGGTGATGTGGATCAACCGTTTCCGCACCGCGCTGACGTTGCTCGGGATCATCATCGGCGTGGCATCGGTGGTGGTGATGTTGGCGGTCGGCGAAGGCAGCAAGCGCCAGGTCATGGCGCAAATGGGCGCTTTCGGCTCGAACATCATTTACCTCAGCGGCTCGGCGCCGAACCCGCGCACCCCGCCCGGAGTCGTCACCCTGGCGGACGTCGCCGCGCTGGCCAGCCTGCCGCAAGTGAAGCGGATCATGCCGGTCAACGGCGCCGAGGCCGGCGTGCGTTACGGCAACGTCGACCACATGAGTTACGTCGGCGGCAATGACACCAATTTCCCGGCGATCTTCAACTGGCCGGTGGTTCAGGGCAGCTACTTCACCGAGGCCGATGAAAGAAACGCCGCGGCAGTTGCAGTGATCGGGCACAAGGTTCGGAGCAAATTGCTCAAGGACGTGCCCAACCCCATCGGCCAATACATCCTGATCGAAAACGTACCGTTCCAAGTGATCGGCGTGCTCGCCGAAAAAGGCGCCAGTTCCGGCGACTCCGACAGCGACAACCGGATCGCCATTCCGTATTCGGCGGCCAGTGTCCGGCTGTTCGGCACCCACAACCCTGAATACGTGGCCATCGCCACGGCCGACGCGCGCAAGGTCAAGGAAGCGGAAATCGCCATCCGCGAGTTGATGCTGCGCCTGCACGACGGCAAGCAGGATTTCGAGCTGACCAACAACGCGGCGATGATCCAGGCCGAAGCCCGGACCCAGAACACCCTGTCGCTGATGCTTGGCTCGATTGCCGCGATCTCGCTGCTGGTGGGCGGCATCGGCGTGATGAACATCATGCTCATGACCGTGCGCGAGCGGACCCGCGAGATCGGCATTCGCATGGCCACTGGCGCCCGTCAGCGCGACATCCTGCGCCAGTTCCTCACCGAAGCGGTGATGCTCTCGGTGGTCGGCGGTATTGCCGGGATTGGTCTGGCGCTGCTCGTCGGCGGCGTGCTGGTGCTCAGCGAAGTGGCCGTCGCGTTTTCCTTGATGGCGGTGCTCGGCGCTTTCGGCTGCGCCCTCGTTACCGGTGTTGTCTTCGGCTTCATGCCGGCCCGCAAAGCTGCCCGGCTCGACCCGGTCACGGCCCTTACCAGTGAATGATCGATCTATGAAGCCGCAATTGAGTCTGTTGACCCTCTGCCTGCTGCTCGGTGCGTGCGGCAGCCCTGCCCCGCGCCCGGACAGCAGCTTGCAGCCTCCTGCCGCGTGGCAGTCAGCGCCTACTGCCAGCAGTGCTCGCAACAACCCGCAATGGTGGACCCGGTTTGGCAGCCCGCCACTGGATCGTTTGATCGAACAGGCGCGGGTCGGCAGTTTCGACCTCGCGGCCGCTGTCGCTCGCGTGCGTCAGGCCCAGGCCGGCACGGTGATTGCCGGCGGCTCGTTGCTGCCGGAGGTGACGGCCGGAGCGAACGCCAATCGTCAGAAACTGATACGCGGCAAGGGCTACAGTCAGCTCGATGCCGACAGCAGCAACAACGCGGTGGATTACTTCGACGCCAATCTCAGCGCCACCTATGAAATCGACTTCTGGGGCGGTAAACGCGCGTCCCGCGACAGCGCGCAGTTCGGGCTGAAGGCCAGCGAGTTCGACCAAGCCACGGTGGAACTGACCTTGCTCAGCAGCGTGGCCAACAGCTACGCGCACACCCTATCGCTGCGGGAACAAGGGCGAATTGCCGAACTCAACCTGGCCAATGCCCAGAGCGTTTTGAAACTGGTGCAAACGCGCTTCGATTCAGGTTCTGCCACTGCTCTGGAACTGGCCCAGCAGAAAAGCCTGGTCGCGGCGCAGCAACGGCAATTGCCGGCGGTGCAGCAACAAGCCCAGGACGCGCTGATCAGCCTCGCCGCCCTCCTCGGCCAGCCGATTCAGCAACTGACACCCATCGACGAATCCTTCGATCACTTGCAGTGGCCGGTCATCGGCACCGGCGTGCCCAGTGAGTTGCTGACCCGCCGTCCGGACATTGCCCGCGCCGAAGCGCAACTGGCCGCCGCCCAGGCCGACGTCACCGTCGCCCGCGCCGCCATGCTGCCGGCTGTAACCCTGAGCGCCAGCCTCGGTTCGGGCGCCAACGGTGCCGGCGATATCATGCGCAGCCCGTTTTACAACCTCACAGCTGGTCTGCTGGCGCCGATCTTCAACAACGGCCGCCTCGGCGCCGAACGCGACAAAGCCACGGCGCGCCAGCAAGAACTGTTGGAGATCTATCGTGGGGCAATCATCAACGGCTTTGCCGACACCGAAAAAGCCCTGAACAACATTCGCGGGTTGGATGAACAACGCCAGTGGCAAAGCGAAGAACTGAGCCAGGCCCAGACCGCGTTCAGCATTGCCCAAAGCCGTTATCAGGCGGGTGCCGAGGACTTGCTGACGGTGCTGGAGACCCAGCGCACGTTGTATGCGGCGCAGGATCTGAATGTGCAACTGAAACTGGCGCGGGTGCAGGCCAGTGTGGCGTTGTACAAGGCGTTGGGTGGCGGCTGGCAGGCGATGTAAGTTCTCTGCCGGTCAAACCCATTCGCGAGCAAGCTCGCTCCCACAGTGTTCAGGGGTGCTGCCGCTAGCTACGGGCCAGCACAACAACCTGCGGGAGCGAGCCTGCTCGCCAAGAACGATGACGCGGCCTCAGGCCGAAGTCTGTTTGGGTTTCAGATGGCGCGCATACCAAGGGCGCTGCGGCACCTTGCGAAACAACGACGACAACACCTTCTCGTCATCGCTGAAGGTAATGCGCAGCGCCAGTTTCATGGTTTCCGGGTCCATTTCCACTGACTTGCCGACCTGCAATCCCGGCGTGGTGCTGCAACCGTGGGTCACCGGGCCGAGCCACGGGTCATCGACTTCAACCCAGCGCCCCGGGGCAAACCAATGCACGCCGTTGACTTCCAACCGGCTGACTTCACCCGCATGAAAACGCTCGTGCGCACGGAACCAGTCTTCAATCCGATCATCGATCCAGCCATGGAAATGCCAGAACACCGGATTCACGTGGGACGAAAACGGATCACCCAAGAAATCGTTTTCCGGGGCAAACCAGCGCGCCGCAAAGTCGTCCAGGTCGCGGGCGAGCGGCACTGGTTGACCGTTCGAAGGGTCGCGCGGCACTGACGCCCAGCGCATGTGCAACCAGTCGTGCAGCCCCAGCTCCACTTCGGAACCGAATTGGCCAAGGGTCAGCTTCGACAGGTATTGCGGATCGCGGTACTGCGATTCCCAGACCTGGAAATTGCTCTGGTACGTCTCGGCCGTCTTGAGGTCGGCGACCCATTGCGTGTATTCGTCATCGCCTTCGGCCAGCCAGGTCGGCGGCAGCGATGTACCGTCGTGGTTGTCGAAGTACCGAGCGAAACCGGCGCGATCACGGATCAACTCCGGTTGCGGCAAAGGAAAGTATTGCCAGGACGGCAAGTCCTGCATCGATCGCGCAGTGCCGAGCATGTGCCGGTGCATGAAAAAGAAGTCGACCCCGGAACCGTTGCGATCCTTGCGCGCGCCGCGAGCATCGCGTTCGTTATCCCGAGGGCCGGGCTGCCAGCCGATGCCGCGCAGGGCATCGCGCTTGTCGTCGGACAGTGTGTGCCATTTGTCCCGGGACGCATGCCAGAGCTGGTGAAACAACCGATGCTCCGGTGACACCAGCCAGGCCAATAACGTCGGGTTCAACCCCGTTCGCTCGCGGGCTTCGGGGAAAATTCGTTTGACCGCGAGGAAGCGATTGTCCTGCATCGGCAGGGCCAACGGACGATCCAGTCGCAACACCCGGCCACTGAGGCTACCGCTGCCGGCATTACCAAACGCGGCCCAGACTTCATCGAGGTCCATGTTGAATTCGTAATCGGTGGTGCCATTGGCGCCGACCAGTCGCCAGCTCAACTGCGAGGCATTGGCGTCGGCCAGGTCGCCGACAATCCGATAACTCGGCACCTCACTGCTGCGCAAACGCTCGGCAGTGTCAAGAAAACCGCTGACTCCGCGCCCCTTGTGGCCAATGTCGATCAACACTTCGAGCCCGTCCCGTGGCACGCCGTCGAGGCCGGCATCGCGACCGTCGAAACGAATCGTCCAGACCCCGCGCAAGGAGTCGGCCAGGCGCTGACCGGCGACGTCCGCCACATCGAACGACGCCTCACCCGGGGTGATCGTCGGATCCGGCTTCGTCCATTCACGATGCCCAAAATACGCTGCAGGCACAGCGGCGCCGGTCAGTGCCAGGCCCGCCATGAACCATCGTCGAGAAATCGTCATTGCCCTACCTGTGTCAGCCATGGAAGCAGGCTTTATCCAAGCTAGAACGTTTGTTGCAGAGGTAAATTTATGCCGTCCTGAAAAGATCGCAGCCTTCGGCAGTTCCTGTATCGCGCGCGTTCTTTTCAGCCAGACCTAAATTACCCGGTAGCCCACTCGTTCTTCCCAGATAGCAAAGGCCCCTGCGCCTGCACCGGGGCGGCGAACCTGACTGAGATGGCAATGACAACACCACGTTCGAAAAAGGCTCTTTACATCGGCCTGCCGCTGGCCCTGGCGATCAGCGCCGGTGCAGGTTTTGCGGTTTGGGATCACTGGTTCAAAGACAACCCCGGATACCCGCTCAAGGTGCTTCAGCAGGCCGATGAGTTGCACGAACGGATGCTCTCGTTCGACAGCCACATCACCGTGCCCCAGGAGTTCGGCACCACTGGCAACGAAATCGACAAGGACGGCAGCGGCCAGTTCGACCTGGTCAAGGCCAATCGCGGACGCCTGTCCGGTGCGGCCCTGACGATTTTCGGCTGGCCGGAACTGTGGAACGGCCCCAACGCGCCACACAAACCCACCGCCGGGTTCGTCGCCGAAGCGCGTAACCAGCAAGAAGTCCGCTACAAAATCATCTCCGGCATGGTTCGCGACTTCCCCAATCAAGTCGCCATCGCCTACACCCCGGCCGACTTCCGGCGCCTGCACGGCGAAGGCAAGTTTGCGATTTTCATCAGCATGCTCAACGCCTATCCGCTGGGACATGACCTGAACCTGCTGGACTTGTGGGCCGCTCGCGGCATGCGCATGTTCGGCTTCAGTTACGTAGGCAACAACGACTGGGCCGACTCCTCGCGCCCGCTGCCGTTCTTCAATGATTCGCCGGATGCCCTGGACGGTTTGTCAGACATTGGCAAGCAAGCTGTGCAGCGCTTGAATGACCTCGGCGTGATCATCGACGTGTCGCAGATGTCGACCAAAGCCTTGGAGCAAGTCGCGCAATTGAGCCGCACACCACTGGTGGCCTCACACTCGGCGCCACGGGCGATGGTCGATATTCCGCGCAACCTCAGCGACAAGGAATTGCAGCTGATCAAGAACAGCGGCGGCGTGGTGCAAATCGTCGGCTTCTCCGACCTACTTGCGTCCCCTGAGCCAAACAACGCAGGACAAGCTCAACGCCTTGCGTGCCAGGTTTGATCTGCAGCCACTGCAGGGCCTGGAAATGGCGCTGATGCCTGGTGACCCGATCATCACCGTATGGCCGGAACAACGCTTTGGCGAGTACGCCGGCCAGCTCTACGCAATCGTCGACGAAGAACCCAAAGCCAACCTCAAGGACCTCGGTGACGCAATCGATTACGCCGTGAAGAAAATCGGCATCGACCATGTCGGCATCAGTTCCGACTTCAACGATGGCGGCGGTCTGGATGGCTGGAAGGACGTCAGCGAAGCACGCAACGTAACCGCCGAGTTGATCTCCCGTGGCTACAGCGAGGCCGACATCGCCAAATTGTGGGGCGGCAACTTCTTGCGGGTCTGGGAACAAGTGCAAAAATCCTCCAAGCCTGTCGTCAACCGCTGACACCTCTTCGAACAAGCGATCAGACCTCATGACCAACCGTCGTTCTTTTCTCAAACAAGCCGGCATTCTTGCCGCCGGCCTGCCCCTGGGCGCAGCCGTCAACCTGCCGGCCCGCGCCGCCAATCCACAACCGATCGGCGGGACAAATGGGCGCAGTTGCGCCAGTTGTTCAACCAGGACCCGAACTACCTGCACTTCTCCAATTTCCTGATCACCACCCACCCAAAACCGGTGCGTGAGGCGATCGAGATGCACCGCGCCGCGCTGGATAAAAATCCGGGGCTGGCAATGGATTGGGATCTGGGCGTTATCGAACAGCGCGAAGAAGACGTGCGGGTCTGGGCCGGCAAATACCTGCAAGCCGATGCCAGGCAAATCGCCCTGACCGGCAGCACCACCGAAGGCCTGGCGATGATTTACGGCGGCGTGCACGTGCGCCTGGATCAGGAAATCCTCACCACCGTCCACGAACACTACGCGACCAATTACACCTTGGCTTATCGCCAGCAGAAAGATGACGTCAAGGTGCGCAAACTGAAGTTGTTCGACAGCAGCGCAACGGTGTCCGTCGACGAAATACTGACCCGTATCGACAAAGGCATTCGCCCTGAAACCCGGGTGCTCGGCATGACCTGGGTGCAATCCGGCAGCGGCGTGAAAACCCCGATCAGCGAGATCGGCGCCCTGGTGGACAAGCACAACCGCCATCGCAAGGACGAGGATCGGATCATCTACCTGGTCGACGGCGTGCACGGCTTTGGTGTCGATGACCTCGACTTCCCCGACATGCAGTGCGATTTCTTTATCGCCGGTACCCACAAGTGGATGTTCGGCCCGCGCGGCACCGGAATTATTTGCGCACGTTCCAGCGAACTGAAGTACGTCACGCCGATCATCCCGACCTTCTCCGAAGCCGAGCATTTCTCCACCACCATGACCCCCGGTGGGTATCACGCCTTCGAGCATCGCTGGGCACTGAGCGAAGCCTTCAAGTTGCACCTGCAACTCGGCAAGGCCGAGGTTCAGGCGCGCATCCATGAACTGAACAGCTACCTGAAAAAACGCCTGCAAGAACGCCCGCAGATCGAACTGGTCACGCCGCTCAGTCCCGAACTGTCCGCCGGTTTCACCTTCTTCCGGGTCAAGGGCAAGGACAGTGGCAAAGTCGCCGCCTACCTGATGGCCAACCGCGTGGTCTCGGACGCCGTCGAACGCGACGTCGGGCCGGTGATTCGCACCGCACCGGGCCTGCTCAACACCGAAAACGACATCGAGCGTTTCATGGCCGTACTCAACAAACAGCTGTGACGCCCCGCTTTCCTTTAGACGAGATGACTCATGAAACGTGATCTGTTGACCCCTGCCCTCGGCGCCAAGGCGCTCAAGGCACTGGCCCTCGCCGCCCTCATGAGCGGCCTGCTGCCGAGCGCCGCCCAGGCCGCAACCGCCCCTGCTGCTGGCAAAGTGTTCAAGGACTGCAAGGACTGCCCGGAAATGGTCGTGCTGCCGGCCGGCACCTTCACCATGGGCACACCGGAGGATGAAGTCGGGCGCGAACCCGACGAAGGCCCGATGCATGAAGTGACCTTCGCCAAACCCTTCGCCATGAGCCGCTTCCAGATCACTGCAGGTGAATGGGACAGTTACATTCGCGAGAGCGGTGCGGTGATCGCCAACGGTGACACGCGCCCCGGTCGCGAGTGCGTCGCGAGCAAACCGCGCTACCCGCAAACCCCGCGCCAGCCGGCGGTATGCATGGACTTCCAGGACATCAAGAACTACGTCGCCTGGTTGTCGAAAAAACCGGGCAGACCTACAGCATGCTCAGCGAAGCCCAGCGTGAATACGGTGCCCGTGCAGGTTCCAAAGGACCGTTCCCCTTCCCGTTCGACGAGGGCAAGGGCTACAGCATCGCCAAGCACGCCAACACCTACGGCCCGGCGGACGGCTACAGTTTCAGCTCGCCGGCAGGCAGCTATCCGGCCAACGCCTTTGGCCTGTACGACATGCACGGCAATGTCTATGAGTGGGTCGAAGACTGCTATCACCCGGACTACAAAGGTGCGCCAACCGACGGCAGCGCGTGGCTGGAACCCAACTGCGAGACCCTGCGCATTCGCGGCAATGACTGGGGTGAAGCGCCGGTCTTCTCCCGTTCGGGCAACCGCAACGACATCGATCCGAAGACCCGCGGCGACTGGATCGGTTTCCGTGTCGTGCGTGAGTTGTAATCGGCAGTAACGCTTCTCCTCTCCCCCGGTCGCCGCCAGTCGGCGACCGTCTAAATTAAGCAGCGGATCAGACGTTCTACAGGGTATCTGCCTTTACGACCCAAGGAACTGTCCTGTCATGACCCAGCCTACGCGCGGTGCAATTCATGAATTGTTCACCCTACTCAAACCTTTTCGGCTCGTCGTCGCACTGTCGGTCATTCTGGGTATGGTCGGTGGCCTGAGTGTCACGGTCCTGCTGGCCACCATCAACAACGCGCTGCACTCCGAAACCGGTCTGACCCAAGGCGTGGTCGCGCTGTTCGGTGGCCTGTGTGTGCTGGCGCTGCTCAGCTCGATCTGCTCGGACATCGGCACCAATTATGTCGGCCAGCACATCATCGCCACCCTGCGCAAACAACTGGGCGAGAAAGTCCTGTCGGCACCGATCGAGCAGATCGAACGCTATCGCAGCCATCGCCTGATTCCGGTGCTGACCCACGATGTCGACACCATCAGCGACTTCGCCTTCGCCTTCGCGCCACTGGCCATATCGCTGACCGTGACCCTCGGTTGCATGGGTTATCTGGCGATGCTGTCGTGGCCAATGTTCCTGATCATGGTCGTGGCGATCCTGATCGGCACGGGCATTCAGTACTTTGCCCAAGGGCGCGGGATCAAAGGTTTCTTCGCCGCCCGTGATGCTGAAGACGAACTGCAAAAGCACTACAACGCGATTGCCGAAGGTGCCAAGGAACTGCGCATACACCGCCCGCGTCGCCAACGCATGTTCAACAGCGGCATCAAGGGCACTGCCGATTTCATCTGCAAGACCCAGATCAAATCGATCAACACCTTTGTGATTGCCAAGAGTTTCGGCTCGATGCTGTTCTTTGTGGTCATCGGTCTGGCACTGGCCCTGCAATCGTTCTGGCCCAGCGCTGACAAAACCGTGATGAGCGGTTTCGTCCTGGTGCTGCTGTACATGAAAGGTCCACTGGAACATCTGGTCGGTACCTTGCCGGTGGTCAGCCGCGCACAGATCGCCTTCCGCCGCATCGCCGAACTGTCGGCGCAGTTCTCCTCGCCCGAGCCGCATCTGTTGCTCAGCGATCAGGGCAAGAAAGCCGAGCCGGTACAGAGCCTGGAACTCAAAGACGTGCGCTATGCCTTCCCGGCCGTGGGCGACGCCAACCCGTTCACGCTGGGGCCGGTGAACCTGAAGATCGAACAGGGCGACATCGTGTTCATCGTCGGCGAAAACGGCTGCGGCAAGACCACTCTGATCAAACTGCTGCTGGGCCTGTATCCGCCGCAGCAAGGCGAAATCCGCCTCAACGGGGAATGCGTGACCGCCCTCACCCGCGACGACTATCGCCAGTTGTTCACCACGATTTTTGCCGACTACTACCTGTTCGATGAACTGGTGCAGGGCGATCAGGAAATTCCGGAAGACGCCAACCGCTACCTGGAACGCCTGGAAATCGCCCACAAAGTCACGATCCGCGACGGCGCCTTCAGCACCACCGACCTGTCCACCGGCCAGCGCAAACGCTTGGCCCTGCTGAACGCCTGGCTGGAAGAGCGCCCAGTGCTGGTGTTCGACGAATGGGCCGCGGATCAGGACCCGACCTTCCGCCGGATCTTCTACACCGAGTTGCTGCCCGACCTCAAACGCCTGGGCAAGACCATCATCGTGATCTCCCACGATGACCGTTACTTCGACGTCGCCGACCAGTTGGTGCGCATGGATGCCGGCAAAGTCAAAACCGCGCTCAACCCGGCCTGACACGCCAACCGCTCAGGGATGGGCTGATCCCGCCTTCACGCGATAGCAGAGTTTTTCGCGGTTGGCGGGATTTTTTCCGGTTTTTACGCAGTGTTGCGTCTAATTATCATTAACTAATAAAACTGCACTCGCACTTCAGGAGCATCCCGAGCAAATGCAAGCCTTAAAGTTGTCCCGCACCCCTCTGGCTGTAGCCATTTCCCGCCGCAATCCGCGTGGCGCCGTGCTGTCAGGTGCCCTGCTGACGCTGATGCTGTTGGGCAGCGCCCAGGCTCAAGCGACGCCGGTCGACGTCAACGTTCCTGCGCAACCGCTGTCCAGCGCACTGCAACAGCTTGGGCAACAAGCCAACCTGCAGATTCTCTACAGCCCGGAAACCCTCGCTGGCCTGAAGTCGAGTGCGGTCTCCGGTCACCTGGAGCCGAAACAGGCGCTGGACAACTTGCTGCTGGGGAGCGGCATGACTTATCAACTGACCGGCAACACCGTTTCGCTGGTGCCGGCGACCGGAGCAGCTGCGGGAAACGCCCTGGAGCTCGGCGCGGTATCGATTTCCGGCAAGGCGCCGGGGTCGACCACTGAAGGCACCGGGCTGTACACCACGTACTCATCCAGTAGTTCGACGCGTCTGAACCTGACACCCAAGGAAACCCCGCAGTCGCTGACCGTCATGACCCGTCAGCGCCTCGACGACCAGCGCCTGACCAACCTCAGCGATACCCTCGACGCCACACCGGGCATCATCGTGCTGCGTGACGGCCAGGGCGCAGAGTCCGACGGTTACTTCTCCCGTGGTTTCGAGATCCAGAACTTCGAAATCGACGGCGTGCCGACCGTCAAGCGCATGGACAACTACACCCAGAGCATGGCGATGTACGACCGTGTTGAAGTGGTGCGTGGTGCCACCGGTCTGATCAGCGGCCTGGGCAGCCCTTCGGCGACCATCAACCTGATCCGCAAGCGCCCGACCGCCGAAGCGCAGGCCAGCGTCACCGCTGAAGCCGGCAACTGGGATCGCTACGGCACCGGCTTCGACGTCTCCGGGCCGTTGACCGAAACCGGCAACATCCGTGGCCGTCTGGTCGGCGACTTCAAGACTGAACAGTCCTGGGTCGATCGCTACAAACAAGATTCGCAACTGATGTATGGCATCACTGAGTTCGACCTGACCGAAGACACCTTGCTGACGATGGGCTTCAGCTACCAGCGCACCGACGTCGACTCGCCAATGCGTTCGGGCCTGCCGACCCGCTTCACCGACGGCTCGCGCACCAACCTCAAACGTTCCTTGAACTCGGCGCAGACCTGGTCTTACAACGACCACGAACAAACCAGCTTCTTCACCTCGATAGAACAGCAATTCGGCAATGGCTGGAGCGGCAAGGTTGAATTGACTCACTCCGAGAACAAATTCGACGAGGTCTTCAACTACGTCAACGGCGGCCTGAACCCTGACGGCAGCGGCACGACCCAACTGCCGGTGCGCTTCTCCGGTACCCCGCGCCAGAACAACATCGACGCCTACCTGACCGGCCCGTTCGGCCTGCTGGGTCGCGAGCATGAGCTGATCGCCGGTGTGACCCTGTCCCAATACTACGAAAACGTGCCGAGCTACGGTGGCTGGAAATACGACTATTCCAGCTCCCCTGCCGGCGCCATCGACAACCTGCTGAACTGGAACGGCGACTCGGTCAAACCCGAATTCAACGTCACCGGCAAATCCACCGTCGATGAAACGCAATACGCCGCTTACCTGGCCACCCGCCTGCGCGCCACCGATGACCTGAGCATCCTGCTCGGCAGCCGCGTCGTCGACTGGCATCGCGAGATCGAAGACAAACCGTACGGCGGTGCAGAAACCAAGACCAAGGAATCGGAAACCGGCGTCTACATCCCTTACGCGGGCGTGGTCTACGACGTCAACGACACCTGGTCGCTGTATGCCAGCTACACCAAGATCTTCAACCCGCAATCGTCGTGGGTTCGCGACATCAACAACAAGCCTCTGGACCCGATGGAAGGCACCGGCTACGAAGTCGGCGTCAAGGGTAGCCACTTCGATGGCAAGCTGAACTCCAGCTTCGCGCTGTTCAAGATCGAGCAGGACAACCTGGCGATCTGGATCGACACCCCAGGCGGCAACACCTACAAATCCGAACAGGGCACCACCACCAAAGGTGCGGAATTCACCCTCGATGGTGAACTCGCCGAAGGCTGGCAAGCGTCTGCCGGTTACGCCTACGCGGTCAGCACCGATGCCGATGACCAGCGCATCGTCACCACCCTGCCCCGTCACAGCCTCAAGACCTTCACCAGCTATCGCCTGCCGGGCATTCTGGACAAAGTCACCGTTGGCGGTGGCGTGAACTGGCAGAGCAAGACCGGTGCCGACCTGCACACCTTCCAGCAAGGCAGCTACGCCGTCACCAACCTGCTGGCACGCTACGACATCAGCAAAAACCTCAGCGCCTCGGTCAACCTGAACAACGTATTCGACCGCGAATACCTCAGCTACGCAGGCGACCACGGCATGTACGGCGCACCGCGCAACATCATGACCGGCTTCAAGTACACGTTCTGATTTAACCACCGCAACACAAAAAGCGCCCCGGCCAAACCGGGGCGCTTTTTTTATGGGTAAAGGTTTAACGGACTACAAGGCGTGCGCTTTGAAAGGCATTTCCTTTCGTTGCATAGGAAACGTCCGATTACATAAAAGATGCATCCGCTAAAACCCTCTTTTCGCCGAAAACTCCCGCCTTATCTCCTGTCAGCACCTACAGACGACTCGGATATTTCCCTGAGCACTTCGTTGTAACTTTGATTGGCAGGAAGCAACTGACTGCTTACCCGTTACTTATCGAAAAACAATGCACATTCAAAAGGATATGAATATGCAAAAACCACCGCCGTTCGTATTGACCGAGGCAGTCCACACGACTGCGACAGCGCCTCCTGGCATGCGTATAAATCCCTCAACCGGCACCACGATTCCCAACAGTGGCCGATTCGGCCCGCCGCGAAACACCAGTCGCTATCAGCAAGTGCTGCAACACTTCACCAGCCCGCTGGAAGCGGAATATCAAGGCAAAACCACACACATCCCGTTGACCATCGAAGCGGATCTGGCAGCCGCCCGACAGGAGGTTTCGACCCACCCGCTACCACCGGCGGCATCGCTGATCCGCGAGCTGGGTGTACGCAACACCGTGATTCAGCGCAAGAGCCAGCAACTGCTGCACGAAACCCAGTTGTCCCACGGCTTTTATGGCAGCGATCCAACCGATAAAACAGTTTTCCAGTTCCTTTCCCGCGCGCAGATCGTCGACCCGACTCTCAGCCCCAACGGCCCGGGAATGAACCTGTGGAAACAGTCCTATCGCGCGGCGCTGGAAGCCAGGTTGCTGGCCCAGACCCTTACGGTTCTGCATCAACAACAAGCCAATGTGCACAACTGGCTGACCACTGTGCAGGCCAACGAACAGGCGCAAGCCGCTGCCGCCGAAGCGGCACGTCAGGCCGCTGAACACGCAAGGATTGCTGCGGAGCAACAGCGGCAACAGGCGTTGGCAGATGCAGCACGTCGCCAACGGGAACAGGAAGAAGCTCAACGCGCGGCAGCCGAACGCGCCCGAGTCGCCGCCGAGCAGCAGCGTCAACAAGCATTGGCCGAAGAGGCTCGTCGTCAACATGAACAGGCAGAGGCTCAACGCGCGGCTGCCGAGCGGGATCGCCTCGCCGCCGAGCAAGCCCTTCTCGCGCGTCAGGCGCAGGCAAAACGTGAGGCAGAAGCCGAGGCTGAACAGGCGCGGATTCAGCGAGACGAGGAAGCACAGCGCCTGAGGGAACAGAGTCAGGCACAGAAAAAAGCCAAAAGGAAAAGGCAGCAGCAGGCGCGCCGCGCGGCCCAAGCCGAGGCCAAACTGGCCGCGCAAAACAAACGCCAGCATGAACAATGGCAAGCCGAGAGCGACGCGCGCTGGCAAAGTCCGACGTTCGCCAACGTTGGCTCAATGGCGGCGTTTGACTCAACGTTCAGCGGCACCCTCGGCCACATCGCCACCAGCCAGGCCACCTCACTGGCGCTCAGAACCGCTTTGCGCACAGCCGTTTCTATCGTGAGCGCCGCGGCTGCGCCCGTGCTGGTCGGCTTCGCAGCACTGCTGATTCCCTCCAGGCTGGGCAGCGGTGATCTTTATTCGGCCAGCGTTCCGCTCGCGGAACTCGCTCCCGATCTGAACGCTGTCGACCTGTATGAACGAGCGGCGAACGGCAAAGACGTCGACCTGTCTGCAAGGCTTGGTTCCAGGACGATCGGCAACCGCGTAGAGATTGTCGTCGTCGGTACGGACGGCGTCACGGTACCCGCCAACGTGCCGGTAAGACTGGCCCGCTTTGATGCCGGCAAAAATGTATACGTCTCCGGCGACGCCGAGGCCAAGGGTCCCACCTTGACCTGGACGCCTTTGGTACTGCCGCTGAATCCTTCGACGGACTTACCGTTCGCCGACACCGATCTGCCGATCTACGAAGGTGCAACGGCCACCCCGCAAGGCGGGCGAGTCGACCCGTTTCCCGAACTGGATCAGTACGGCTTCGGTGGCTTCATCACCGTATTCCCGATCGAGTCCGGCATCCCGCCGACCTTCACGATGTTCAGGGATCGCCGACAGGATCCGGGAGTCGCTACAGGGAATGGACAAGTGATATCGGGTAATTGGCTGGGGACGGCGTCAACCCCGGAGGGCGCACCGATACCCGCGCAGATTGCGGATAAGCTGAGGGGGCGGGAGTTTTCCAGTTTTAAAGCATTTAGGCGGGCGTTTTGGAAGGCTGTGGCTGCCGATTCAGACCTCGAGAATAAATTTACCCAAATAAACAAATTGGATATCAGAAAGGGAATATCACCTGTTGCTGACAAATCGGAGCGTGTCGGCGGAAGAGTCAAATTGGAGATTCATCATGTCAACCCAATCAGCGAAGGTGGGTCGGTATACGACATCGACAATCTAAAAATCCTGACACCAAAACAACATATAGGTACTCACACAAAGAAGGAGACAAACTAAATGAACCTCAAGGGAAAACTTGAACACTACACAGAATCAGAGTATCTCAGCCTTATAAACCGGCTATTCCAAGGGAATTACCGTTCAGAGAAAGAACACGATGACATTGTAGAAAACATCGTAAAAACTTCGGAACACCCGAATGAAATAGACATTCTGTACTGTCCCGAAGAAGGCGTTGAGGACAGCGCAGCCGGCGTACTAAAAGCCATCAAAGAATGGCGAGCCGCCAACGGTAAACCAGGTTTTAAACCGGAATAGTCAATTCCTGAAACAAGCTGTCAGGGCTGACCACTTCGTGAGCAGGCTCTCTCCCACAGGGAGTGATACTCAGACCGGTACAGCCCTGAAGATGCATAACCCTGTGGCAGGGGAGCTTGCTCCCTCGCCACAGGTTCAATGTTGTACTGCACTGGGAGAGATAATTTGAAAATGGTATTGAAGGCCAAGTTTGAGGAATACACAGAGTCAGAGTTTATCTCCCTCATAAACCGCTTGATTGAAGGAGACTACTCTTCCGAGAGAGAGCACGACGCGATAGTGGACAACATAGTAAGCATTTCGGAACACCCGAGCGGTTCGGGTATTTTGTACTACCCGGCCGAGGGAGTCGAAGACAGCCCCGCAGGCGTGTTAAAAGCCATCAAAGATTGGCGAGCAGCCAACGGTAAACCAGGTTTCAAACCGGAATAGTCAGTCCCTGAAAAAACTGCCAGCCAAATTAATCTCGAACTACACCACACGAAATACATATCCAAAAGCGGTGAGATCTACGACATTAAAAACATCGGAGTCACCCCACCAAAACAACACTCTGAAATCCACAAGGAAAAAATTGAAATGCACAAACCAATTCTTTCCGATTTTACCGAAACAGATTTTCTGCGGTTCGTATCCGGAGTTTGCAATGCGCAATTTGACTCGGAAAAAGAACAGGTCCGCGCAGTGCTGTTGTTTGAAGAGTTGACTGAACACCCCCACGGCTCGGACATGATTTATTACGCCGACTCCGACGAGGAGGCGACCCCCGGAAGCGATCGTTAGCAAAGTGAAGGAATGGCGAGCCGCCAACGGCAAACCTGATTTCAAACCAGAATAGAGTTCCAACATAACCCTGTGGCGAGGGAGCTTGCTCCCGCTCGGCTGCGCAGCAGTCGCAAACCAGAGCACTGCGGTGTGCCTGACAGTCCGCGGGTGCCGGTTTTGGGGCTGCTGCGCAGCCCAGCGGGAGCAAGCTCCCTCGCCACGGGTTCAATATTGTCCGGTATTGGTAGAGATAATTTGAAAATGATATTGAAGGCCAAGTTTGAGGAATACACAGAGGCAGAATATTCAGCCCTGATTAGTCGCCTGTTCGAAGGAGATTATTCATCCGAGCGCGAACATGACGCCATCATTGAAAACATCCTCTGCACGTCTCAACACCCTGATGGAACCGGCGTTCTTTATGACCCAAAAGAAGGCGTTGAGGACAGTCCAAAAGGCGTTTTAAACACCATCAAAGAATGGCGAACTGCCAACGGCAAACCAGGTTTCAAACCGGAATAGTCAGTTCCTGAAACAAGCTGTCAGGACCGGCCTCTTCGCGAGCAGGCTCGCTCCCACAGGGGCGGATGTTGATGGCCTGAGGTGTGGACGCACACATCAGGCCAGGGCGGATCAGACCGTTTCGGGATACATCACGGTGCGCAGCACGCTCACCAGTTCCTGATAGATCGCCTCCACTTCTTCGGTGACCATGCGCATGCGCAGGAAGTCGTGCACGTGGCCGCTGAATTCGCGGCATTCAAGCAGTCCTCCGGTGCTGGCCAAACGTTCGGCGTAGGCGCGGCCTTCGTCCAGCAGCGGGTCAAAACCTGCCAGGGCGATGTAGGCCGGGGCGGCGCCGGCGAGGTCGTTGCTCAGCAGTGGCGAGAAACGCCAGTCGCGGCGGTCCTCGATGCTGCGGGCGTAGTGCTGGTAGAACCATTCCAGGGAATCGCTTTCCAGCAGGTAGCCTTCGCCGAGCAAGTCCATCGATTCACGGCGCTGCGAGGCGTCGGTCACCGGGTAGCAGAGCAATTGCAGGCAGGGTTTCAGCGCGCCGGGGGCGCGCGCCTCAAGCGCCAGCACGGTCGCCAGCGTGGCGCCGACGCTGTCGCCGCCAAACACCAGGCGCGACAGATCGAGAGCAAATTCACCAGCCTGTTCGCGCAGCCAATCCAGTGCATCGGCACAATCGTGCAACGCCACCGGGAACTTGTGTTCCGGCGCGCGGCGGTAGCCGACCGACAACACTGCACACGGCGTGCGCGCGCAGAACTCGCGGCAGATACCGTCGTGGGAATCGAGGCTGCCGACGACAAAACCACCGCCGTGCAAAAACAGCAGCACCGGCAAGACACCGCCCTTTTGCAACGGACGGTACAGCCGCAAGGTCAGTTCAGCGCCGTCGCGGGCACGGTGTTGCACCTCGCTCACGTCGACATCCGGCACGGCCCAACGCATCTGTTGCGAGGACTGCTCGAACGCCCCACGCGCCTGCTCGGGTGTCCCTTGGTGAAACGCGTCGTTCTGACTGTCTTCGACCAGATCAAGAAACGCCGCTACTTCCGAATTCAATGGCATGCATCACATCCCGGGGCGCTGCGCGCAATGCACACCGCCCCTCTCAAAAAGTTAAAGACCGGCTCAGCGCGCCGACTGTTGCAGGCAATGCTCGACCAGCGCTTCCAGCTCGGCCTGATACTGCTGCATCAAGGTCTCGATGGTGCTTGGGCGGAAGCGACGGGTGCTGTACATGCAGCGCATCGACAGCTTGCCGTCGAACACCTGACCGACGATTTCCAGCCAGTTGCCAAGGTTGGCGTCCAGGCTGTAGACGTCGCCGATGTGCTCGTCCGCCGGCATCAGCATCGCCTGCTCATCAAAGGTCTGGTCGAACTGCCCCAGGTAGTTGAAGGTCAGTCGCGCCTGTGGCAACGCCGCCAGACGCTGTTGCACCGACGCATCGGCCATGTAGCGCAACGCGCCGTAGCCGACGCCCTTCTGCGGCACCGCCGCCAACTGCTCGCGTACCGCCAGAATCGACGCGCCGAAATCCTGCTCGGTCAACGGCGCCAGCCGTACCGGGAACATGGTGGTGAACCAACCGAGCGTGCGGCTCAGGTCCAGCCCTTCGACCAGGTCTTCACGGCCGTGCCCTTCCAGTTGCACCAGCACCGACTCGGCCTCGCTCCAGCGACACAGCACACGACCGAGCGCCGTCAGCAGCAGATCGTTGATCTGCGTGCCGTACACCGCTGGCGCCTGTTTGAGCAACTGCCCGGTACGGGTGGCATCGAGGCCCATGAAGGTTTCTTCGCGGAAACGCACCAGGTTCTTGCCACGCGGGTTGTCACACGGCAGATCCTTGCCCGGCTGATCCAGCTGTGCCAGCCAGTAATCCAGCTCTTGCTCGGCCAGTGCCGGCACCTGCGCCGCGAGGCCATCGGCCCAAGCGCGATAGCTGCTGGTGCGCTGCGCCAGTTGCGGTTCGCGGCCCTGACTGAACGCCTCGTAGGCCAGTTGCAAGTCTTGCAGGAATACCCGCCACGACACCGCATCGATCACCAGGTGATGCACCACCAACAGCAGACGCACCTCGCCGTCCGGCAGGTTCACCAGCAGGCCGCGCATCAGTGGCCCATCGAGCAGGTTGAGGCTGCGCTGGGCCTGGTTGACCAGTGCGTCGAGTTGCTCGATGTCGCTGATCTCCCGTTGCCACAGCAACGGGTTGCGCTCAGCGATGCGCAAGCTGTCTGGCAACGTTTGATAGTGCTGCAACCAGCGGCCCTGGTCCTGATAGAAGCGCAGGCGCAACGAATCATGCTGCTCGAGCATCAACCGCAGCGTCTGCTCCAGTGCCGGGGCATCCAGTGCCTGGCGCGAACGCAGCATCATTGCCTGGTTGAAATGATGCGGTTCACTCATGCCCTCGGCGAAGAACCACTCCTGGATCGGCAACAGACCAAACGCGCCAGCCTGCGCCACATGACTGCTGTCGGCAGTCTGACTCGAGTGCGCGACCGCTTGCTGGTCGAACAGGTTGCCAATGGTCTGGAAGCGCATCAGGTCGCGCAGCTTGATCTCCAGTTTCAGTTGCGCATGGTTCCGTGCCCGGGAAATCACTTGCAGGCTGAGAATCGAATCACCGCCCAACTCGAAGAAGTTGTCGCTGATACCCACCTGCTCCACTTGCAGCACGTCGGCCCAGATCTCTGCCAGCCAACGTTCCTGCTCGTTGCGTGGCGCCTGATATTGATCGGCGCAGAACTCAGGCTCCGGCAGCGCTTTGCGGTCCAGTTTGCCGTTCGGCGAGATCGGCAGGCGCGCCAGACCAATGATCTGCAGCGGCACCATGTATTCCGGCAATTGTGCGCGCAACAGGGTCTTCAGACGGTCACCGGCGTTGTCGTCGGCGCTGACCACGTAACCGATCAACTGTTTGCCCGAGACGCCGTCACGGGCGATGACCACGGCATCGGTGACGCCGTCCTGAGCGCGCAGGCAGGCTTCGATTTCACCCAGTTCGATGCGGAAACCGCGAATCTTCACTTGATGGTCGACGCGACCAACGTATTCGATCACCCCGTCGGCGCGGTAGCGCGCCAGGTCGCCGGTGCGGTACACGCGGCCACCGCCCAGTGGATCGAACGGATCAGGAATGAAGCGCTCGGCGGTGATGGCCGCACGGCCATGGTAACCACGGGCAACCCCGTAGCCGCCGATATACAACTGGCCGGACAAGTCTTGTGGCAGCGGATTGAGATCGTCGTCCAGCACCCACAGCGAGCGTTGGCCGACCACTCGCCCGATCGGCGCATAGGCGGCAGCGCAGGCTTCATCGTTCGGCGCTTTCCAGAGCATCGGCGTGACCACGGTTTCGGTTGGGCCGTAACCGTTGGTGATGAACTGCGGCTGCAACACGCGGCGCACTTGCGCCAGGGTCTGCTCCGGCACAGCGTCACCGCCCAGGCAGTAAATGCGCACCTTCGGCACGGCCATACCGCTGGCCTCGACGTACTCGGCCACCTGCTTGAGGTAGGCCGGCGGGAAACAGGCGATGTCGATCGAACGGCTGAGCAAGGCGTGGCTGGTCTGCTCCGGCGTCCACAGTTCATGATCGCGCAGCACCAAGGTGCCGCCGAAGGCCAGGGTGGTCAGCCAGCGCTCATGCGCGCCATCGAAGGCGAACGACATAAAGTGCAGTTCGCGGGTGCTGGCGTCCATTTCGTACAGTTCGCGGATCGCCTGGCAATGCATGCTCAGCGGTCCGTGCGTCACCGCAACACCTTTGGGCAAACCGGTAGAGCCCGAGGTGTAGATCAGGTACGCGAGGCTGTCATCACAGGTCTGCACCCGAGGTGCGGTGTGCGGATATTGATTGCCATCGAAATGATCGAGATCGAGCAATGGCAGGTTCGCCGGCAGCGGCAAGCGCTGGCTGGCGGCGCCACGGCTGATCATCTGACGCATGCCGGAGTCTTCGATGATGAAGGCCAGGCGATCACTCGGATAATCGATGTCCAGCGGCACGTAGGCAGCGCCACTTTTGAACACCGCGAGCAAGGCCACCAGCATGTCGAGCGAGCGCTCGAGTGCGACACCGATCAGCATTTCCGGACCGGCACCCGCCGCGATCAAATGATGCGCCAACTGGTTGGCACGGCGCTCGAGTTGCGCATAGCTCAACTGCTCGTCGGCACATTCGGCGGCGATCGCCTCAGGGCGTTGCGCGGCAATCATCGCCGGTAACAGCTCGCGCCGGTGCACCGCCGCCGGTTCTGCGCCCCACTGCTGCAAGGCCTGCCATTGTGGCGCAGCCAGACGTTGCAGATTGCCCAGACGCTCGGTCGGCTGCTGCATCATGCTCTGCAGCAACACTTCCATGGTCTGACGGATCCGCTCGACCGCTTCGACACTGAAGCGATCACGCAGGAACAGGTACTCGATGGAGAACTCCTCGCCCAGATGCACCGCCAGGTCCATCGGGAAGTTGGTCACGTCATGGCTGGCCGAGGTGCCGAAGCGCAAGCCGCCCGGAGCCTGTTCCAGACGCTGGTCAATCGGGTAGTTCTCGAACACCAAAATGTTATCGAACAAGGCTTCGCCGCCCTGCCCGGCCCAACGCTGGATGTCCGCCAGCGGTGCGTGAGCATGTTCACGCAGGTCGAGGTTATAAGCCTGCAGACTGCTCAGCCAGGCGTTCAGCGGCTGTGCCGGATCGAGGGTCTGGATCACCGGCAAGGTATTGATGAACAGACCCAGCATGCTGCCGGCATTCGGCAAGCCTTCCGGGCGTCCGGCCACGGTGGCACCAAACGCCACGCTGTGCTGCCCGGTGTAGCGCTGCAACAAGAGCAACCATGCGCCTTGAATCAGCGTGTTGGCGGTGATGCCCTGCGCTCGGCAATGCTGCTGCAACAAAGCGGTCTGCTGTGCATCCCAACGGGTGTACAACGCCTGGTGACCGTGCTCGGCGGACTCGTGACGCGGGTGCATCGCCTGGCTCAACGCCGTCGGTTCGACCAGCGTCTGCAAATGGCCGCGCCAGAACTGCTCCAGTTGCGCCGAATCCTGCTGCTGCAACCACGCGATAAAGTCGCGATAACGACCGCTCTCGCCTTCAACCTGACCGGTTGCGTAATGCTGCAGCACCTCGCCGAACAACTGCGAACTGCTCCAGCCGTCCATCAGGATGTGGTGGCTGGTCCAGATCAATTGGTACTTGTCCGCACCCAGACGAATCAGGCGCGTGCGCTGCAACGGCATGCGGTCCAGCGCAAAACCCTGAACGCGCTGCTGACGGGCAAACTCGGCGAGTTGCGCATCATCCATCGGCGTGTCCAGCGCTTGCAGGTCAACCACGCCCTGACGGTGGACGATCTGCACGGGTGACGCCTGGCTGTCTTGCCAGTGGAACGACGTGCGCAGAATTTCGTGGCGCTGCACCACGCATTCCCACGCGGCACGGAAGCGCTCGATATCGAGGCCTTCCACCGACAGGTTGAGCTGGTTGACGTAGAGATCGTCGCCATCATCGGACAAAGTGTGGAACAGCATGCCTTGCTGCATCGGCGACAGCGGGTAGATGTCGGCAATCTGCTGCGGCGCCACCGGCACGCTGTCGAGTTGTACTTGAGTCAGGCCGGCCAACGGGAAGTCCGACGGCGTCAGGCCCTGGACGCCCGGCGTCACGCAGTGAGCGATCAGCGCTGCCAGTTCTTTGGCGTAATCCTCGGCCAGGCGTTCAATGGTCGCGGTGTCGAACATCTGCTCGCTGAAGCTCCACGACAGGCTCAGCTCACCGCCATACACCTGGCCGTTGACCGACAACCAGTTGCCCAGAGGGGCGCGATCGCTGAGGTCATTGCCGGCACTTTCGCCGGCCGGCAGGAACAGCGCAGCTTCGTCGAACTGGCTGTCGAACTGGCCAAGGTAGTTGAACGTGATTTTCGGCGTTGGCAGGTCTGCCAACGCCTCACGCGCCGAGGCATCGCCCAGATAACGCAAGGCGCCAAAACCGATGCCCTTGTCGGGAATCGCGCGCAGTTGTTCCTTGATCTGCTTGATCGAATCAGCGAGCCCGCTGGCCGGCGTCAGGTGCACCGGGAACACGCTGGTGAACCAGCCGAGGGTGCGGCTCAGATCGATATCGTCAAACAGGTCTTCACGACCATGACCTTCCAGCTGAATCAGCGCCGAGGCATGCCCGTTCCAGCGGCTGATGACGCGCGCCAGTGCGGTCAGCAGCAGGTCGTTGACCTGCGTGCGATAAGCCGCCGGGGCCTGTTGCAACAGTTGTTTGGTCAGCTCAGGGGCAAGACGCGTCTGCACACTTTGCGCGTAGCGGTTTTCCAGGCTGCCGCCCGGGCGCTCGCACGGCAACGTGGCGCTCGCCCCCTGCAAGTGCTCACGCCAGAAGGCCTGTTCATCATCGAGGCTGGCGGTGTGCGCCTGCAGGCGTTCGGCCCAGGCTTTGAAGGCGCTGGTCTTGGCCGGCAACGCGACCTCGCGCCCGGCCTGAATCTGGCTGAACGCGGTGTGCAGATCCTCCAGCAGAACACGCCACGAGACACCGTCGA
Organism: Pseudomonas sp. TH15; assembly: GCF_016651105.1. Lineage (GTDB taxonomy): Bacteria > Pseudomonadota > Gammaproteobacteria > Pseudomonadales > Pseudomonadaceae > Aquipseudomonas. The sequence goes on along the minus strand of NZ_JAEKEL010000001.1, from coordinate 3,171,220 downwards.
CCACCAGGTGATGCACCACCAGCAGCAAACGCTGAGTGTGGTCCGGCAGATCGAGCAGCACACCTCGCAGCAGCGGACCGTCGTGCAGATTGAGGCTGCCCTGGGCCTGCTGACAGGTGGCTTCGATTTCACCCGGATCGGTCAGCGTGCGCTGCCAGAGCAGTGCTTGCGCAGGATCGATCGGGCGGTGAGTGGCTGTCCAGCCGTCAGTCGTTTCACTGAACGACAAGCGCAAGGCATCGTGATGCACAACCAGTGCCTGAAGCACTTGCGCAACGGTGTCGGCGTGCAGGGTCATCGCCGGTTTTAGCAGCAACGACTGGTTCCAGTGATGCCGCTGGGGAATCTCGCTGGCGAAGAACCATTGCTGGAACGGCAGCAACGGCGTCGTGCCGCTGACCGGTCCCTGGTCGATGCTCAGCAGCGTGCCGCCCAGTTGCGCGACTGCCGCCAGTGCCTGCACGGTCTGGTGCTGGAACAAATCCTTGGGCGTGAACTGGATACCGGCCTGCCGCGCACGGCCGACCACTTGAATCGAGATGATCGAATCACCACCCAGCTCGAAGAAGTTGTCCGTGGCGCTGACACGTTCAAGGCGCAAGACATCGGCCCAGATCGTGGCGATGCGTTGCTCCATGTCGTTGCGCGGCGCCACGTAGCTGTTCTGCATCAGGCTGGCATCCGGTGCCGGCAGCGCCTTGCGATCCAGCTTGCCGTTCGGGGTCACCGGCAGTTGCGCCAGCACCATCAAGTGCGCCGGCACCATGTGCGTTGGCAGACTCTCCTTGAGGGCGTTGCGCACGCTGTCGCGCCATTCGCCCAAATGGGCTTCTGCCACCGACTGCGTCGGCACCAGATACGCCACCAGTTGCTTGCCGCTGGGCCCGGCATGCGCCAGCACCACGGCTTCGCGCACGCTGCTCAGTTCCAGCAAACGCGCTTCGATTTCGCCCAGCTCGATACGGAAACCACGGATCTTCACCTGGTTGTCGACGCGGCCCTGATAGTCAAACACGCCATCGGCGCGCTCACGCACCAGGTCACCGCTGCGATACAGACGACTGCCCGGCGCCCCGAACGGATCGGGTACGAAGCGTTCAGCGGTCATCGCCGGACGATTCAGGTAACCCCGGGCCAGCCCGGTGCCGCCGAGGTACAGCTCACCGGCCATGCCTTGGGGCAACAGGTTCAGGTCGGCGTCTAGCACGTAAGCGCTGCGATCACCGATGCGACTGCCAATCGGCGCATAAGCCGCGCCGCACTGCACCTCGCGGCCAGCCTTCCAGATCAGCGGCGTGACCACGGTTTCGGTCGGGCCGTAGCCGTTGATGATGTACTCCGGGTTCAGCGCACGCTTGACCCGTTCAAAACTGGCGTTCGGCACCGCATCGCCGCCGAAGCAGTAGATGCGCACCTTCGGCGGGTTGCCTTCACGTTCAGCGTATTCGGCCAGTTGTTGCAGGTAGACCGGCGGGAACGCGACCACGGTCACGCCGTGTTCGATCATCGCGTTGTAGGTCTGCTCCGGGGTCCACAGGCTGTCGTCGCGAATCAGCAGCGAAGCGCCGTGGGTCAGGCTGGTCAACCAGCGTTCATGGGCGCCGTCGAAGGCGAACGACATGAAGTGGAATTCGCAGTCGCTGTCACGCATTTCATAACGTTCGCCGATGGCCAGGCAATGCATCGCCAGCGGACCGTGGGTCACGCTGACGCCTTTCGGATTGCCGGTGGAACCGGAGGTGTAGATCACGTAGGCGAGGTTTTCCGCCTGCACGTCGACCTGCGGCGCAACGTCTGGCCATTCGGCGGTCGACAGCGTGTCCAGATCCAGTGCGCGCAAACCGGCGCTCAACGGTAACTGGGTGCGCAGTTGCGAATCGGTGAGCAACAGCGCGATGCCCGAGTCTTCGATCAGATAGGCCAGGCGCTCGCGCGGATAACTGGCGTCCAGCGGCACGTAGGCACCACCGGCCTTGAGCACCGCCAGCAACGCGACGATCAAGCCTTCGCCACGCGGCAGCGCCACGCCGACCCGCACTTCCGGGCCGACGCCTTCATTGATCAACACGTGCGCGAGGCGATTGGCCTGGGTTTCAAGCGCGGCGAAGGTCAACGCCTGATCGCTACAACGCACGGCCTCTTGTTGCGCCTGCTGCGCCGCAATCACCGCAATGCGCTGATGCACCAGCAACGGGTCGGTGCAGGGTTGCGCACGATTGCTGTCCTGCAAACGGTTCTGTTCTTCACGGCTGAGCAGGGTCAACGCGCCAAGACGCGCATTGGCCGACTGCACGAATTGCTCCAGCAGCGAGGCCAGTTGTGCGTGCAAACGCACAATCGCCTCCTGGCTGAAATTCGCCGTGGCAAAGCTGTAATGCACCGACAGGGTTTCGCCCAGATTGACCCCGACCGTCAACGGGAAGTTGGTTTGTTCACGGGTGTCGACCGCACCGAAATTCAGGCCCAGCGCTGAGCCTTGCTCCAGCGCTTCGGAGATCGGGAAGTTCTCGAACACCAGCAAGGTGTCGAACAGCGACTCACCGCCCTGCCCGGCCCAGCGCTGGATATTCGCCAGCGGCGTGTGTTCGAACTCGCGCAGGCTGAGGTTTTGCGCCTGCACCGCAGCCAGCCACGCGCCGACGCTTTGGTCCGGACGCGAGCCGGCGATCACCGGCAAGGTGTTGATGAACAGACCGACTTGTTGCTCGATACCCACCAGGTCCGCCGGACGCCCGGCCACGGTGGTGCCGAACGCCACGCAGGCGCTGCCGGTGTAGCGCTGCAACAGCAACAGCCATGCGGCCTGGACCAAGGTGTTGACGGTGACTTTCTGCTGACGGGCAAAATCGTTCAGGCGCAACGTGCCGGCGGCGTCGATCCACTGCTGATATTGTTCGATCCCGCCATTTGCGCTCGCCGAACGATCCGCCAGCCCTTGGGCCAGGCGGGTCGGCTCATCAAATTGAGCCAGACGCTCAAGCCAGAACTGCTCGCTGAGCTGACTGTCCTGACGCTGCAGCCAGGCGATGTAATCGCTGTAGCGGCCGATGGTCGCTGCAGGCACTTGCCCGGCATAGCGTTGCAACACCTCACCGAGTAACTGCGAATTGCTCCAGCCGTCCATCAAAATGTGATGACTGGTGTAGAGCAGTTCGTGACGGTCCGCAGCGGTGCGCACGACCACCAGGCGCAACAGCGGCACCTCGTTCAGGTCGAACGGACGGCTGCGCTCGGCCTCGGCCAGCGCATCCAGCGCCTCACTCGGCTGGCCGCGCCAGTCGTGAACGGTGAACGGCAGCGTGGCCGTGCGTTCGACGATTTGCAGTGGCTGCGCTTGCGCGCCGCCCCAGACAAACCGCGTACGCAAAATGTCATGAGCATCCAGCGCCGCTTGCCAGGCCTCGCGGAAGCGCTCGACATCGAGGCCTTCGACGTCCACGCGCATCTGGTTGATGTAGTCGCCGGTGCCTTGTTCAAGCAAGGTGTGGAACAGCATGCCCTGCTGCATCGGCGACAGTGGATAAACGTTGTCCACCGCTTGCGGGTCCGTGATCAGCTGATCGAGCTGCGCCTGGCTCAGGTCAGCCAACGGGAAGTCCGACGGCGTCACGCCGCGGTTGTTCGCCTCACAGCAATGGGCGATCAGCGCATTGAGTTCTTGCGCATAGTCGTCAGCCAGACGCTGGATCGTCGCCTGATTGAACATTTCGTGGCTGAACGACCAGCTGAGGTTGAGCTCACCGCCATAGACCTTGCCGTTGATGTCCAGCCAGTTGGCCAGCGGTGCCAACGAACTCTGTTCACGGCCGGTGCTTTCACTGGCGGGCACGAACAGCGCGGCATCGTCGAACTGGCTGTCGAACTGCCCCAGGTAGTTGAAGGTAATGCGCGGTACCGGCTGCGCTGCGAGGGTCTGCTGCGCGTGTTCATCGCCCAGGTAACGCAAGACTCCAAAACCCAGGCCTTTGTTCGGCACGCCACGCAGCTGTTCCTTGACCGCCTTGAGCGAGTCGGCCAGGCCCATGGCCGGAGTCAGCCGGACCGGGAACAGGCTGGTGAACCAGCCGACGGTGCGGGTCAGGTCGATGGCGTCGAACAGCTCCTCACGGCCATGACCTTCGAGTTGAATCAGGGTCGAAGCCTGGCCGGTCCAACGGCCAATCACCCGCGCCAACGCGGTCAGCAACAGGTCGTTGACCTGAGTGCGATAGGCGGCGGGCGCCTGCTGCAGCAGTTGGCGGGTCTGATCGGCATTCAAGCGGGTTTCCACACTCACCGCGTGACGGTTTTGCAAGGTCGCCGCAGGGTTGTCGCAAGGCAGATCGGCAGGCGCCTCGCCCAACTGCTCGGCCCACCACGCCAGTTCGTTGTGCAGCTCGCCGGCGGCGAACGTTTGCAGGTGTTGCGCCCAGTCCTTGAACGGGCTGGTCTTGGCCGCGAGTTTGATCGTCTGACCGTTTTGCAGTTGCTCGCAAGCGTTCTGCAAATCTTCCAGCAACACGCGCCAGGACACTCCGTCGACCACCAGGTGATGGATCGCCAGCAACAGGCGCTGGCTGCCGTCGGCCACATTCAGCAGCACGGCGCGCAACAGCGGGCCGTTTTGCAGATCGAGGCTGCCTTGCGCGGCGTCGCACACCGCTTCGATTTCGTCGACGTGCTGCACGCTCGCCTGTTGCAGCAACGGCTGGATATCCGGCGCACGGTGCGTGGCCGTCCAGCCTTCAGCGCCTTCGCTGAAGCTCAGGCGCAAGGCATCGTGATGCGCCACCAGCGCCTGCAAGGCGCGTTCGAGGACATTGGCATCGACCGCCTGCGATGGTTTGAGCAGCAGCGACTGGTTCCAGCGCTGACGCTCAGGAATCTGCAGTTCGAAGAATCGTTGCTGGAACGGCAGCAACGGCGTGCTGCCAGTGACGGCGCCCTGCTCGATGCTGAACGCTGCCTCGCCACGCTGGGCGACCCGGGCCAGACCTTGCACGGTCTGGTACTGGAACAAATCCTTGGGGGTAATGCGCAGACCGGCCTGACGCGCGCGGCTGACCACCTGAATGGAGATGATCGAGTCACCGCCCAGGGCAAAGAAGTTATCCGTGACGCCCACTTGCTCCAACCCGAGCACGGCCTGCCAGATCTCACACAATTGCCGCTCGCTGTCGTTGCTCGGCGCCAAATAGGTGTGCTGTTCCAGCGCTGCATCAGGTTTGGGCAGGGCCTTGCGATCAAGCTTGCCGTTGGGAGTCAGCGGCAGTTGTTCGAGGAACAGCAAGTGCGCCGGCACCATGTACTCCGGCAGGTGTTCACGCAGGCCGGCCTTGAGTACTTCGCGCAGCCGCGCTTGTTCTTCGGCATTGCCCAGGGCAGCGCTCGGCACGATGTAGGCGACCAGTTGCTGACCGCTCGCGCCTTCCTGCGCCAGCACCGCCAGTTCGCGCACCGCGTCTTGTTGCAGCAGGCGTGCTTCGATCTCGCCCAACTCGATGCGGAAACCGCGCACCTTGACCTGATGGTCGATACGCCCGACGTATTGCAGGTTGCCGTCAGCTTGATAACGCGTCAGGTCACCCGTGCGGTAGAAGCGCTCGCCCGGAGCGCCGAAAGGGTTCGGCAGATATTTTTCTGCGGTCAACGCCGGTCGGGCCAGGTAACCGCGGGTGATGCCGGCACCGGCCAGATACAGTTCGGCGGCGACGCCTTGCGGCACCGGTTGCAGCTCGCCATCAAGGACATAGCTGGCGGTGTGCTTCAGTGGCCGACCGATGCTCGGCTGGCCACCGGCCGTGCGCCGGGTCCAGGTCGAATAGGTGGTGTCTTCCGACGGACCGTACAGGTCGAAAACATGCTCGACCGTCGGTTGCGCGTATAGGGTGTCGACCAGCGCTTGCTTGAGCGGCTCACCGGCCAGATTGATGATGCGCACGCTCGGCGGGATCTCGCCGCTGCGTTGCAGGGCGGCAATCGCCGACGGCACGGTGTTGATCAGGCGCACCTGATCGCGGGCCGGCAACTGCGGCAACTCCAGCGCGTTACGGGCGATGATCAGCGAGCCACCGTTGGCCAGGGTGACAAACAGCTCCCACACCGACAGGTCGAAACACACCGAGGTCGAGGCCAGCACGCCTTGAATATCGTCGCGGCTGTACACCGATTGCGACCAGTCGATCAGCGCCAGCACGTTGCGATGCGCAATCGCCACGCCTTTCGGTTTGCCGGTAGAACCGGAGGTGTAAATCACATACGCCAGGTTGTCGGCCGACACCCGCGTGTCCGGCGCATGCGCAGGGTACGCGGCGAAATCTTCGGCGGCGTTGTCCATCAGCAGCACGTCGGTGTCGGCCGCGATCGCCAGATTGGCGGCGACCTCGCGTTCGGTCAGCAGGCACAACGCACGGCTGTCTTCGAGCATGTAAGCGACACGGTCGGCCGGGTAATCCGGGTCGAGCGGCACGTACACACCCCCAGCCTTGAGCACCGCCAGCAGTGCGACCAGCAGATTCTCCGAGCGCTGCATCGCCACGCCGACCCGCACTTCCGGGCCGACGCCACGCTCGATCAAGGCATGTGCCAACGGGTTGGCCCGCGCTTCAAGCTGGGCATACGTCAGGTGCCACTCGGCAAAGGTCACCGCGCGTGCATCCGGGGTCTGCGCCGCCTGGCGAGCGATCAACTGGTGGATGCACAGATCGCTGGCAAACGGAGCGTCCACAGGGTTCCAGTCGTGCAGCAAGACCTGCCGTTCACTGGCATCGAGCAACGGCAACTCGCCGACGCGCTGTTGCGCATCGCTGACGATGCCCTTGAGCAACGCCTGCAAGTGCCGGCCCATCCGCTCGATGGACGTCGCCTCAAACAGATCCGTGGCGTAGATCAGCGAGGCCCACACGCCTTGCGGCGACTCATGGGTTTCCAGAGTCAGGTCGAACTGCGCCGTGAGGCTGTCCCAGTTCACACTTTCAACCGCAAGCCCCGGCAATTGCATGGCCTGATTGGCCTGACGCCCGGCGTTCTGGTGGTTGTACAACACCTGGAACAGCGGGCTATGACTCAAGTTACGCTCAGGGCGCAGCGCTTCGACCAGTTGTTCAAACGGCAGATCCTGGTGCGCCTCGGCGCCCAAGGCTGCGTGTTTGACCTCAGCCAGCAACTCGCTGAAGCGCTGCTGCGGATTGACCTCGGCCTTGAGCACCTGAGTGTTGACGAAGAAGCCAATCAACCCTTCAGTCTCGACCCGGTTACGGTTGGCAATCGGCACGCCAACGCGAATGTCCGACTGACCACTGTAGCGATGCAGCAAGGTCTGGAACGACGCCAGCAGCAGCATGAACAACGTGCCGCCTTCACGGCGCGCGAGGTCCTGCAAGCCTTTGCTCAACGCCGCGTCCAGTTGCAGATCCAGACGTGCGCCGCGATAGCTTTGCACCAGCGGGCGCGGATGGTCGGCCGGCAGTTCCAGCACGCCCGGATCCGAACCCAGGTGTTCGACCCAATAGCTCAGTTGCCGCTCGCGCTCGCCGACCTCCATCCATTGACGTTGCCACACGGCGTAGTCGGCGTACTGAATGGGCAACGCCGCCAGCGTGGCCGGCGCGCCCCGACTGAACCCGGCATAGAGTTCGATCAGCTCGCCGACCATCACTTGCATCGACCAGCCATCGGAAATGATGTGATGTTGCACCATCACCAGAACGTGATCGTCCGGTGCCAGTTGCAACAGGCAGACTCGCAGCAACGCATCCTGTTCAAGGTCGAACGGGCGGGCGATCTGTGCTTCGATGGCCGCGCGCAAACGCGGCTCATCGACTTCGCCTGCCAGTGGGTGAACCTCGATCTGCAAGGCATACGGCGCCTTGATCAGTTGAATGGCCTTGTCCTGATCACCTCGGGCAAACCCGGTGCGCAGACTTTCGTGACGCTCGATCAGCGTATCGAAACTGCGCTGCAGTACCGCCATGTCCAGGGCGCCGCGCAAGCGCAACGCCGTGGGGATGTGGTACGCCGCGCTGTCCGGCTCCATCTGCCAGAGAAACCACTGCCGCTCCTGGGCATAAGACAACAGCAACGGTTCACCTTCGGTGCGCCGGAAAATCGGCGCGATGCCATAAAGGTTAATGCCCTGTTTGCCCAGTAGAATCGCCAGCGCCTTGCGTTTCTCGGGAGAAAGCGCGCCTACCGATTCAATCAACTGCTGCATGCCGTGGTCCTCTCAGGAAATCAGTTTTTCAAGTTCATCTGCTGATAAACGATTGAGAGCCTCCAAGGATTTAGCCAAAACATCATGAACGGGCTGCAAATCAGGTTGCAGGGCTTGTACGGCCGCGCTGAAAGCCGCCAGATCGGCACTGGCGAACAGGCTGGCCAACGGCACTTCGAAGCCCAACAACTCGCGCAAACGCAGGGCCACCTGAGTGGCCAGCAGCGAATGGCCGCCGAGCTCGAAGAAGTTGTCGGTCAGGCCCACGCGCTCCAGTTTCAACACGTCTTGCCAGATCGCGGCGATCTGTTGTTCCAGTTCGCTTTGCGGGGCGACGTAGTCTTGCTGCACTTGGCTTGCGTCGGGTTGCGGCAGGGCCTTGCGGTCGAGCTTGCCGTTGGCGGTCAGCGGCCATTGGTCGAGGAACAGCAGGTGCGTTGGCACCATGTAATCCGGCAGGTTGTGCTTGAGCGCCTGGCGCAGGTGCTCACGCCACGGGCCCTGTTGATCGAGTTCGACCGACTGATCGGCCACCAGATACGCGACCAGTTGCACGCCACCGGCGCCTGGTTGATCGAGTACCACGGCCTGACGGATTTGCGGCAGCGCCAACAATTGCGCTTCGATTTCGCCGAGTTCGATGCGGAAACCACGGATTTTCACCTGGTGGTCGATACGGCCGACGTATTCGATCACGCCGTCGTTGCGGTACTGCGCCAGGTCGCCGGTGCGGTACAACCGCGCCCCGCTCTCGCCGAACGGATCGGGGATAAAGCGCAGCGCGGTCAGGTCGCCGCGATTGAGGTAACCGCGAGCCAGGCCGGCGCGGCCGACGTATAACTCGCCGATGCAGCCTTTCGGTACCGGGTTCAGGTCGCCGTCGAGCAAGTACCAGGACAGGTCGGTAATGGGCTCGCCGATTGGGCTGCTGGCTTCCAGTTCCAGATCGACCAGGGACAGTGGACGGTAAGTCACGTGCACCGTGGTTTCGGTGATGCCGTACATGTTGATCAGTTGCGGGGCTTGATCGCCGAAGCGTTCGAACCATGGACGCAGGGATTTCACGTCCAACGCTTCACCGCCAAACACCACGTAGCGCAATGCGTTGGCGCGTTGATCGGCGCAAGCGACGTGCATCAATTGCTTGAACGCCGACGGCGTCTGGTTCAACACCGTGACCCCGGCGTCGCACAGCAACGCGTGGAAATCCTGCGGAGAACGGCTGACGTCGTACGGCACGATCAGCAACTCGCCGCCGTGCAGCAACGCGCCGAAAATCTCCCACACGGAGAAGTCGAAAGCGTAGGAATGGAACAGGCTCCAGACGTCTTGCGGGCCGAACCCGAACCATGGCTCGGTGGCTTCGAACAGACGCAGGATGTTGTGGTGCGGCAGCAACGTGCCTTTCGGTTTACCGGTGGAACCGGAGGTGTAGATCACGTAAGCGAGGCTGGCGCTGTCGGCCCAGACCAGCGGATCGGTCGCCAATTGATCCTGCCAGCGGCTGTCATCACCCAGCAGCAGGGTTTCGACGCTGTCGGCCACCGCCAGATGATCGAGCACCCCCGGCTGCATCAGCAGCAAGGCAATGCCGCTGTCTTCGATCATGTATTGCAAGCGCTCGGCCGGGTACTGCGGGTCCAGCGGCAGGTAAGCGCCGCCGGCCTTGAGGATGGCGACCAGGCCGACGATCATGTCGATCGAACGCTCGGCAGCCAGACCGACCAGCACATCGGCGCCGACGCCCCGTGCGATCAGGGCATGGGCCAGGCGGTTGGCACGGGCGTTGAGTTCGCCGTAGCTCAAATGTTCCTCGCCCAGGCTCACGGCAATTGCCTGCGGTGCCCGACGCACTTGTGCTTCGATCAGCTGTGGCAGAGTGCGGGTTTGCGCAAAGGTGGCCGGCGCACGGTTCCAGTCCTGCAACACCGCCTGGTGCTGCGCGGCATCGAACACACTCAGATCGGCCAACAGACGTTGCGCCGGCGAGTCGGCCATTTGCTGCAACAGGTGCTGCAAGTGGCCGCTTATCTGCCCGATCTGCGCAGCGCTGAAATGTTGCCGGGCGTAGGCGAATTGCAACGACAGGCTGTCGCCCAGATCCACCAGCACCGTCAACGGCAGGTTGGTCTGTTCCTGGCTGCACGCCTGGCCAAAGCGCAGGCCTTGCGGCGAACCTTGCTCCAGTACCTCGGAGATCGGGTAGTTCTCGAACACCAGGATGTTGTCGAACAGCGCTTCACCGCCCTGCCCGGCCCAACGCTGGATGTCGAACAGCGGCGTATGTTCCTGCTCGCGCAGTGCCAGGTTTTGCGCCTGCACTTGCTGCAACCACTGCGACAGCGGCTGCTCGGCACGCGGGCTGGCGATTACCGGCAAGGTGTTGATGAACAAACCGATCTGTTGCTCGACGCCCGCCAACTGCGCCGGACGCCCGGACACCGTGGCGCCGAAGCTGACCGTGTCGAGCCCGGTGTAGCGTTGCAACAGCAGCAGCCACGCGGCTTGCACCAGCGTGTTGAGGGTGACCTTGTGCTGACGGGCGAACGCGCCCAGACGTTGCGTCTGCTCACGGCCCAGCCATCGGGTTTGCTGGTCGTAACCGCTCTGGCCAGCGGTCGCCAGCGTATCCAGGCAGCTGCGGGCCAAGTGAGTCCGTTCCTCCAGGTCGGCCAGACGCTCAGTCCAGAAGCGTTCGCTGGCCTGACCGTCCTGACGCTGCAGCCAGCCGATGTAATCAGCATAACGGCCCAGCGGCGCGGCCGGGGTTACACCGGCGTAGCGTTGCAGCACTTCGCCCAACAGCTGCGAGTTGCTCCAGCCGTCCATCAAAATGTGATGGCTGGTGTAGATCATTTCGTGGCGGTCATCATCGGTGCGCACCAGCACCAGACGCAGCAACGGTGCCCGCAACAGGTCGAAGCCCTGTTGCAGTTGCTCTTGCGCCAGCACGTCGAGCGCCGACGGCAGGTCAGCGCGGCCTCGCCAGTCCTGCAGGCTGAACGGCAACTCGGCCTGGCGCTGGACGATTTGCAGCGGCTGTTCCTGCTCGGAGATCCACACGAACCGCGTACGCAGAATCGCATGGCGGTCGACCGCGCCCTGCCAGGCCTGACGCAAACGCTCGGGATCCAGGCCTTCGACGCTTACGCGCATCTGGTTGATGTAATCGCCCGAACCTTGTTTGTACAGGCTGTGGAACAACATGCCCTGTTGCATCGGCGACAGCGGGTAGATGTCTTCGACATCGGCACCGGCACCCGGCAAGGCGTCGAGCTGTTGCTGGTTGAGCGACGCCAACGGGAAGTCCGACGGCGTGATGCCGGCGTTCTGCGCGGCGCAGCAATGCTCGACCAGCGCCGCCAGTTCGACCGCGTATTCATCGGCCAATCGGGCGATGGTCGCTTCGTTGAACACCTCGCGGCTGAAGGTCCAGCGCAGGTCGAGTTCGCCTTCAAACACCTGACCTTCGACGCCCAGCCAGTTGTCCAGCGGCGCTTCGGCGCTTTGTTCGAGGCCGGCACTTTCGCCGGCCGGGCTGAACAATGCGCCTTCATCGGCATCGAAACTGCCGTCGAACTGGCCGAGGTAGTTGAAGGTGATGCGCGGTGCCGGCAGCGCTGCCAGATTGCCGCGCGTCGTCGTCGCCGAGGTAACGCAACACGCCGAAGCCGATGCCTTTGTTCGGGATTGCCCGCAGCTGTTCCTTGATCTGTTTGAGCGAGTCGCCCAGCGCAGCGGCCGGAGTCAGCCGCACCGGGAACAGGCTGGTGAACCAGCCGACGGTGCGGGTCAGGTCGACCGCGTCGAACAGGTCTTCGCGACCATGACCTTCGAGTTGAATCAAGGTCGAGGCGTGGCCGGTCCAGCGGCAGATCACCCGGGCCAGCGCGGTCAGCAACAGGTCGTTGACCTGAGTGCGATAGGCCGCCGGCGCTTCTTGCAGCAGTTGCCGGGTCAGCACTTGATCGAGGCGCGTCTGGACGGTGTGTGCGTAACGATTTTGCAGACTGGCCTGTGGATGGGTGCACGGCAGGTCGACGGGCGCATCAGCCAGTTGTGCGCGCCACAGCTCGAGTTCGCCAGCGCGTTGCGGCGCGTGTTGTTGCAAACGTTCGGCCCAGTGCTTGAAGGCGCTGGTCTTGGCTTGCAGGCGCGGGGTCTTGCCGTCGATGCGCTGCTGGTAAGCGCTTTGCAAATCTTCCAGCAGAATCCGCCATGACACACCGTCCACCACCAAGTGGTGCACCGCCAGCAGCAAGCGTTGCGAACCATCGGCCAAGGTCACCAACAAGCCACGCAACAGCGGGCCGTGAGCCAGGTCGAAGCTGCGTTGTGCCTCAAGGCAAGCGTCCTGCAACTGTTGTTCATCGCTGACACTCGCCTGCATCAGCAGGGTGTGTTGCACCGTTGTTGCGTGATGATTTGCGGTCCAGCCGCTGGCCGTTTCTGTGAACGACAGGCGCAAGGCATCGTGATGCGCGACCAGTGCTTGCAAGGCTTGCTCAAGCGCAGTTGCCTCAATGCTGACGGCCGGTTTGAGCATCACCGACTGGTTCCAGTGATGCTGCTCGGCAATCTCGGCCGCAAAGAACCACTGCTGGAACGGCAGCAACGGCGTGGCGCCACTGACCGCGCCCTGATCGATCTGCGCCGCGCCATCGCCCAGCGTCGCGACGCCCGCCAGCGCCTGGACGGTCTGGTACTGGAACAAGTCTTTGGGGGTAAAGCGGATTCCGGCCTGACGGGCACGGGCTACCACTTGAATCGAAATGATCGAATCGCCACCCAGTTCAAAGAAGTTATCGGCCAAGCCGACTCGCGGCAGTTTCAGCACATCGGCCCACACCGCAGCGATACGCTGCTCCAGCTCATTGCGCGGAGCGATGTATTCGGCTTTGCCGGCGCCCAATTCAGGCTTCGGCAGCGCCTTGCGATCCAGCTTGCCGTTGGGACTCAACGGCATCTGCGGCAGCGTCAGCCACTGGTTGGGCACCATGTATTCCGGCAGCCCGGCGTGCAAATGACGCATTAGGGTGTCGCGCCAGTCCGCGCTGTCTTCGTTCAGCACCACGTAACCGGTCAACAGTTTGCCGTCGATCACCAACACCGCGGCTTCTCGGACAATGGCGTGTTCGAGCAGACGCGCTTCGATTTCACCGAGTTCGATACGCAGGCCGCGCAGCTTGACCTGATGGTCGATTCGGCCGGCATATTCGATCACGCCGTCAGCGCGGTAGCGTGCCAGGTCACCGGTGCGGTAGATCCGTTCGCCGGCGCCGAAAGGGCTGACCGCAAAACGTTCGGCGGTCAGCACCGGACGCTGGTGGTAGCCGCGCGCCAGACCGACGCCCGCCAGGTACAACTCGCCGAGCACGCCGGTCGGCACCGGCTCAAGGTTATCGTCAAGGATGTAGCAGCCGAGGTTGGCAATCGGCTGGCCGATCGGCACGCTGTCGCGGCCCTCCTCCACACACGTCCAGTGCGTCACGTCGATGGCCGCTTCGGTCGGGCCGTAAAGGTTGTACAGCCCGGCAGTTGGCAGCTTGGCGAAGACTTGCTGTTGCGCGTCTGCCGGCAGCGCTTCACCGCTGCAGACGATGCGTTGCAGGCTGGTGCACGTACCGACCTCGGCGTCTTGCAAGAAGGCTTGCAACATCGACGGCACAAAGTGCAGCGTGGTGATGTGTTCGCGATTGATCAGCGCCACCAGTTTTGCCGGATCGCGGTGATCGCCCGGGGCTGCGACGACCAGACGTGCGCCGGTCATCAGTGGCCAGAAGAACTCCCACACCGACACGTCAAAGCTGAAAGGGGTCTTTTGCAGCACGCTGTCGCCCGCGCCGATCTTATAGGCCTGTTGCATCCAGCACAGACGGTTGGTCAGGGCGACATGACGGTTGCCAGCGCCTTTCGGTTTGCCGGTGGAGCCGGAGGTGTAAATCACGTAGGCAAGGTTTTCACCTGTGACCGCTACATCCGGATTGTCGCTGGCGAAGCCCTCCAGCGACGCCTCGATCAACAGGGTGTGTACCTGACCGCTCAATGGCAAGGCATCGAGCAGATGCGCCTGGGTCAGCAACACGCGCAGGCCACTGTCTTCGATCATCGCGCCGAGGCGCTCGGCCGGGTATTCCGGGTCCAGCGGCACGTAGGCGCCGCCAGCCTTGAGCACCGCCAGCAGGCTGATGATCATCTGCGTCGAACGCTCGACCGCGATGCCGACCAAGACCTCCGGGCCGACGCCGTGTTGCAACAGCACGCGAGCCAATTGGTTGGCCTGGGCATTGAGCTGCGCGTAGCTGAGGTGTTGCTCGTTGAAGATCAGCGCCAAGGCGTGCGGCGTGCGCAGCACTTGCGCTTCGATCAACTGCTGCACGCTCAGGTGCAGCGGGTATTCGGTGGCAGTGGCGTTCCAGTCTTCGAGAATCTGCTGACGCTCCTGCGCGGCGAGCATCGGCAACGCGGCGATCGCCTGCTGCGGTGCAGCGATAATCGCCCGCAGCAATGCCTGCCAGTGTTCGAACAGGCGCGCGATGGTCGTCGCCTCGAACAGATCGCTGGCGTAAGTCAGACTGACCATCAGCCCGGCGGCGGTTTCGGTGGTGTCCAGGGTCAGGTCGAACTGGGCGGTGGCGCTGTCCCACGGCAGGCCTTCGATGCGCAAATCCGCCACAGCGGTGACCGGCGCGGCATCGCGCTGGTGGTTGAACAGCACCTGGAACAACGGGCTGTGGCTCAGGCTCCGCTCTGGCGCCAGCGCTTCGACCAATTGCTCGAACGGCAGATCCTGATGCGCCTGGGCGCCCATTGCGGCCTGACGCGTCTGCGCCAGCAGATCACGGAAACTCAGGTCCCCGGCAAACTGTGCACGCATCACCTGGGTGTTGACGAAGAAGCCGATCAGGCCTTCGGTTTCAGCGCGGTTGCGGTTGGCAATCGGCACACCGACGCGGATATCGTCCTGACCACTGTAGCGGTGCAACAGGGTCTGGAACGAGGCCAGCAAGAGCATGAACATCGTCACCCCCTCACGTCGGGCAACCTCCTGCAATTGCGCACTCAACGCGGATTCCAGCGGCGCATCCAGCCGCGCGCCACGATAGCTCTGCACCGCCGGACGCGAATGGTCCAGCGGCAGCTCCAGCACCGGTTGTTCGCCGCCGAGTTGAGCCCTCCAATAATCGAGTTGGCGCTGACGTTCGCCGGCCTCCATCCACTGTCGTTGCCACTGGGCGAAATCGGCATATTGCAGCGTCAGCGCTGCCAGTTCGAGCGGTTGTCCGGCGCATTCTGCGGCGTACATCGCCATCAGTTCGCGCACCATCACTTGCATCGACCAGCCGTCAGAAACGATGTGGTGCTGAGTGATCACCAACACATGATCATCCGCCGCCATCCGTAGCAGAGCGACGCGCAGCAGTGGCCCGTTCAACAGATCGAACGGTTGACGGATCTGCGCCTGCACCCAGTTCGCCGGCCCCTCTTCGGTGTTGAGGCGGTGTTGTTCAATCGTCAATTGTCCCTGCGCATGAACCACCTGCACGGTGCGTTCGTGGTCCTGACGGAACGTGGTGCGCAACGGTTCGTGACGGGCCACCAGTTGATTGAAGCTGTGCTGCAACGCAGCGATGTCCAGCGCACCGCGCAAGCGCAGTGCACTTGGCACGTGGTAAGCGGCGCTGTCCGGCTCCAGTTGCCAGAGGAACCACTGACGTTCCTGGGCATAAGACAACGCCAGTGCATCACCGCGCGGCAACGCCAGCATTGGCACAGTTTCGCTGTGTTGCAGGGTCGCGCAGGCGGCGGCAAAGGCTTGCAGCGTCGGCTGCTCGAACAGGGTGCGCATCGGCACATCGAGCTTGAGCGTCTGGCGGACCCGGGAAATCACCTGGGTGGCCAGCAACGAGTGACCGCCGCGTTCGAAAAAGTGATCGTTGAGCCCCACCGCGCCGGACTCCAGCACGGCTTCCCAGATCTGCGCCAGTTGCACCTGCAGCAAGGTCTGCGGCGCGGCATAAGCGCACAAATCCTGGTTCAGTTCGGCTTTCGGCAGCGCGGTGCGATCCAGTTTGCCGTTGTTGTTCAAGGGCAACGCGTCCAGCAACAGCAGGTGTGCCGGCACCATGTAATCGGGCAGCACTTGTTGCAGCGAAGCTTTGAGCGAGCCCAGCCACTGCGCCTGCGCGGTCGCAGGTTCGGTGCCTGCTTCGGGCACCACATAAGCCACCAGTTGTGCGCCCCCGGGAAATCCTGAGCGATGACTGCGGCGGCGTGCACGCCTTCCTGCGCTTGCAGACAGGCTTCGATTTCCCCCATCTCAATGCGCAAGCCACGAATCTTCACTTGGTGGTCGATCCGCCCGGCGTATTCCAGATCGCCGTTTTCGTTATAACGGGCCAGGTCGCCGCTGCGGTACAGCCGCGCCCCTGCCTCGGCGGCAAACGGGTCTGGCAGGAAGCGCTCGGCGGTGAGGGCCGGACGGTCGAAATACTGCTGCGCCAGACAGGCGCTCGCGCCAATGCACAACTCGCCGACACCGCCAGCCGGCAGCAATTGCCCGGCGCTGTCGAGCACGTACAACGCGCGGCCGGGGATGGCTCGGCCAATCGGAATGCCGAAACTATCGTTGGCATCGCTCAGCCGGCAATCGTGGACGCTGGACACCACCGTCGCCTCGGTCGGCCCGTAGGTGTTGAGCAAGCGCACATGGCTCAACCCAGCCTCGTGCCACAGGCGCAGGCCTTCGACCGACATCGCTTCACCACCGACGTGAACCTGACGCAACGGGCCCAGGCTGGCGATGTTGCCGCCAGCACATTCACGCGCCAGCAAGAACCAATAAGCTGCCGGCAAGTCCGCCAGGGTCACGCCATTGCCGACGATCTGCTCGGCCAACTGGATGACGTCCCAGAGTTCGTCACCGCGCATGATCAGCGCCGCACCGACACACAGCGGCGGGTAGCACTGTTCGACAAAACCATCGAAGCTGAACGTCGCAAATTGCAGCACGCGATCATCAGCGGTGAGCGCCGAATACTCGGCACCGGTCTGGCAGAACTCGCGCAGCGCCGCGTGAGCAATCGCCACGCCTTTTGGCTGGCCGGTGGAACCCGAGGTGTAAATCACGTACGCCAGGTCATTGACCGTGGCGTGATTCAGCGGATCGCTGTCCGGATAAGCGCCCAGCGTCTCGATGATTTCGCCCAGGTGCAAATGTTCAAGACCTGCCGGCAGCGGCACGTCTTGCAGCAGAGCGGATTCATCGAGCAGCAGATCGACACGGCTGTCTTCGATCATGTAGGCCAGACGCTGGGCCGGGTAGTTGGCATCAAGCGGTACGTAAGCGGCGCCCGTCTTCAGCACGGCCAGCAAACTGACGATCATTTGCGGGCCACGACGCAGCGCCAGACCGATGCGTTTGCCCGGTGCTGCACCGCTGGCCAGCAGACGGTGAGCGAGGCGATTCGCCTGACGGTTGAGTTCGTCATAGCTCAGACGCTGTTCACCGCACTGTACGGCCAGTGCCTGCGGTGTGGCTTTGGCCTGCGCGGCAATGCGCTCGTGCACCAGGCCGGTGTGCTGCAATTGCAGCGCTGGCGGCTGGCAATGGGCGAGCATGGTGTGCGTGGCAACGGCATCGAGCAACGTCAGGTTACCGAGGCAAGCGGTGACGTTGGTGATCAATTGCTCAAGCAAGTGGCGCAGGTTGGCGCAGAGCATGTGCACTTGGGCAGCGCTGAATCGCGCGGCGTCGTAGCTCATCTCCAGGCTCAGCGTGGCGCCCAGTTCGATGCCCAGCGTCAGCGGATAGTGAGTGCGTTCATGGTTATGCAGGTTGCCGAAGGTCAACCCGGCCGGCGCGCCCTGTTTCAGCGCCTCGGCGACCGGGAAGTTTTCGAACACCAGCAGACTGTCGAACAGCGCCGAGCCCTGATGCCCTGCCCAGCCTTGAATGTCGTACAACGGCACATGCTCGAATTCACGCAGGGCCAGGTTCTGCGCCTGCAGATCACTCAACCACTGCCCGACGCGCTGATCCGGGCGCGGGTTGCACACCAGCGGCAAGGTGTTGATGAACAACCCCAGTTGCTGCTCGATGCCCGGCAGCGGCGCCGAACGACCGGCCACTGTCGCACCGAACGCTACGCAGTCCTGCCCGGTGTAGCGTTGCAGCAACAGGCTCCAGGCCGCTTGCAGCAACGTGTTGAGGGTGACTTTCTGCTGACGGGCGAACTCGCCCAGACGCCGCGTTGCGGCTGCGTCGATCACCTCGCGATGCTCGTCTGTGCCGTGGCCAGCAACGGGCGCACGCACGGCATCGGCGAGCAGTGTCGGCGCCTGCAACGGCGCCAGCGCAGCGCTCCAGAACGCTTTGCCAGCGTCTGCCGATTGCTGCTGCAACCAGCCCATGTAATCGCGGTAATGCCCCACCGGCGCCGGCAATGAGCGCGCGTCGGCGTAGTGCGAAATCACCTCGCCGAGCAGCTGCGCATTACTCCAGCCGTCCATGAGGATGTGATGGCTGGTGTAGATCAAATGCCAGCTATCGGCGCCGGTGCGCACCAGCTTCAAGCGCAACAACGGCGCGCAGTCGAGTCCAAAACCTTGCGCCCGCTCCGTCTCGGCCAGCGCATCGGTGTCCGTGTTTTCCAGCACCTGCAGCGGCAGTTGCACTTGGCGGCTGATCACTTGATGGGCGCTGTCCAGGCCTTGCCAATGGAAGCTGCTGCGCAACACATCATGACGCGCCAGCGCCGCTTGCCAGGCGTCGGCAAAACGCTGTGGATCGAGGCCCTGAATGTCCAGGCGCATCTGGCTGATATACGCCTCGACCTGCGGTTCATACAGGGTATGGAACAACATGCCCTGCTGCATCGGCGACAGCGGATAAACATCTTCGATGACGGCGGCGGCGACCGGCAACGCATCCAGTTGCGCCTGGCTGATGCGCGCCAACGGGAAGTCCGACGGCGTCACTTGCGCGGTGTCGAGGGCGCAGCAGTGCTCGACCAGGGCAGTCAGTTCTGCGGCGTAGCGATCGACCAGATACTGCACGGTGGCGCTATCGAACATCTGCGAGCTGAAACCCCAACTCAGGCTCAATTCGCCGCCATAGACCTGGCCTTCGACCGTCAACCAGTTATCCAGCGGCGCCTGTTGATCCTGGGCGACACCGCCAAACTCGGTGGACGGCACCAGCAGCGCCTGCTCATCGAACTGACGGTCGAACTGCCCCAGATAGTTGAAGGTAATGCGCGGCGCAGGCAATGCAGCCAGTTCTTCGCGCACCGACGGCGCGGCCAGGTAACGCAGTACGCCGTAACCCAGCCCTTTGTCCGGAACCGCGCGCAGTTGTTCTTTGATCGCCTTGATCGAACCGTCGAGGTCCTCGGTCGCCACCAGATTGACGGCGAACAGGCTGGTGAACCAGCCGATGCTGCGCGTCAGGTCAATGTCGTCGAACAGGTCTTCCCGGCCATGGCCTTCCAGCTGGATCAGGGTGCCCGGCTGACCGCTCCAGCCACTGATAGTGCGCGCCAATGCTGTCAGCAGCAGATCGTTGACCTGCGTGCGATAGGCCGCCGGTGCCTGTTGCAGCAATTGGCGAGTGCGCTCGGCGTCCAGACGCCATTCGATCTTTTTACCGAAACGGTTTTGCAGACTGCCTTCAGGGCGTTCGCACGGCAGATCCTGCGCGGTGTTGTGCTGGGCTTTCCAGTAAGCCAGTTGATCGTCGAAGCGCGAAGCCTCGATGCTCAGGCGCGCCGTCCAGCTCTGGAACGCACTGGTCCTGGCCGGCAATTGCACACCACCACCCGCCGCGAGTTGTTCGTAGGCTTGCTGCAAATCTTCCAGCAACACGCGCCACGACACACCGTCCACTACCAGGTGATGGAGGATCAGCGACAGGCGCTGACTGCCATCGGCCATGGTCACCAACACCGCGCGCAACAGCGGCCCGTTGGCCAGATCAAGACTGCGCTGGGCTTCGTCGCAATGGGCGCTCAGTTGCGCGGTCGTCTCGGCCGTGCGCAGCCACACGTCAGCGCGTTCGACCTGTGCTGCGTACGCTTGCTGCCAGCCGTCGACGCCCTCGACAAAACGCAGACGCAAGGCATCGTGGTGATTGATTACATGGGTCAATGCCGTGTCGAGCCACTGAGCATTCAGCGTCTCGCGCGGGGTCAGCAACAGGGACTGGTTCCAGTGCTCACGCTGCGGCATCGCCCGGCTGAAGAACTGCTGCTGGATCGGCCCCAGCAACGCTTCGCCCGTCGCCGATGCCTGATCCACCGAGCTGAGGCTGTCGGGGATTGCGACCAACGCCAGACTGCGCACAGTCTGATACTGGAACAGGTCGCGCGGGCTGATACGGATCCCGGCCTGCCGCGCGCGGCTGACCACTTGAATCGAAATGATCGAATCACCGCCCAGCTCGAAGAAGTTGTCTTCCAGACCCACACGCTGCAGACCGAGCACGTCTTCCCAGATCGCGGCCAAGGCCTTTTGCATGGCATCCTGCGGCGCAACGAAGGCTTGTTGCGGCGCGGCATCCGGTTCCGGCAAGGCTTTGCGATCCAGCTTGCCGTTGGCGGTGACCGGCAACCTGTCCAGCGTCAGCAGGTAGGTCGGCACCATGAATTCCGGCAGACTGCCGAGCAGCCAGGCCTTGACGTCCTGTTGCCATTGTTCGTCTGCCTGAGCGGTTTCCAGCACCAGATAGCCGACCAGATGTTTGCCGCCCTGCACCAGCACCACGGCTTCACGCACCAGCGGATGCTGCATCAGGCGGGTTTCGATTTCGCCCAACTCGATACGCAAGCCGCGCAACTTCACCTGATGATCGAGACGCCCGAGGTATTCGATGACGCCGTCGGCACGTTGGCGCACCCGGTCACCGGTGCGGTACAGGCGCGCGCCGTCGTGGAACGGGCACGGCACAAAACGCTCGGCAGTCAGCGCCGGGCGCTGGTGATAACTGCGCGCCAGCCCTGCCCCGCCCAGATACAACTCACCGGCGACGCCGCTCGGCACCGGCAACAGTTCGGCGTCGAGCACATGCGTGCGCAGGTTGGCGATCGGCCGACCGATCGGCACGCTGTCGGCGCCTTCGTCGACACAGGTCCAGTGGGTGACATCGATGGCCGCTTCGGTCGGGCCGTACAAATTGTAGAGCCCGGCGTTCGGCAGCTTGGCGAACACTTGCAGTTGCGCATCCAGCGGCAGCGCTTCGCCGCTGCAGACAATGCGCTTGAGGCCGACACAGGCCTCGACGCCCGGCTCATGAATAAACGCCTGCAACATCGACGGGACAAAGTGCAGCGTGCTGATGCCGTAGCGGTTGATGGTCTCGATCAACAGCGATGGATCGCGGTGCGCACCCGGTGCGGCCACGACCAGACGCGCGCCGGTCAGCAGCGGCCAGAAAAATTCCCAGACCGACACGTCAAAGCTGAACGGGGTTTTCTGCAACACCGAATCACTGGCAGCCAGCCCGTAAGCCTCCTGCATCCAGCACAAACGGTTGACCAGCGCCGCATGACTGTTGCCAGCGCCTTTCGGTTTACCGGTGGAGCCGGAGGTGTAAATCACGTACGCGAGGTTCAGCGGGTCGACGACCCCATCGACACGGCCTTCGCTGTAGCGATCCAGCCAGTCAGCTTCCTGATCGAGGGTAATGACGTTCACCCCTGCCGTCGGCAGCGACGCCAGCAACGCACTCTGGGTCAGCAGCAAAGTGATGCCGCTGTCCTCGACCATGTAGGCGAGACGCTCTTGCGGGTATTCCGGATCCAGCGGCACATAGGCGCCGCCGGCCTTGAGAATCGCCAGCAGGCCGATCACCATTTCCAGCGAGCGCTCGACGCAAATCCCCACAAGACTGTCGGCCCGCACGCCTTGTTCACGCAACAGATGAGCCAGTTGGTTGGCCCGGGCATCCAGTTGTGCATAACTCAGGGTTTGCTCGGCGAACACCAGCGCCGGGGCATCCGGGGTGCGCGCCACTTGGGCTTCGATCAATTGATGAATCGGCTGCCCGCTCGGATAAACCGCTGCTGTAGCGTTCCAGGCATGCACCAGCGTGTGCTGCTCATCCGCGTCGAGCAACGGCAGTTCGCCAATGCGTTGCGCAGGATCGGCGACCATTGCCTTGAGCAGGCGCAACCAGTGCCGCGCCATCCGTTCGATGGTCGGCGCGTCGAACAGATCGCTGGCGTAAGTCAGTGCAGCGTGTAGCTTGCCGCCTTTCTCGTAGGTGTCGAGTGTCAGATCAAACTGAGTGGTGCGGCTTTGCCATTCGAGGCTGTCGAGCACCAGGCCCGAGGCCGTACTGAGGGCGGCGATATCCGCCACTTCCGGCTGGTGGTTGTACATCACCTGGAACAGTGGGTTGTAGCTCAGGCTGCGTTCCAGTTTCAGCGCTTCGACAAGACGCTCGAACGGCAGGTCCTGATGGGCCTGGGCGCCGAGGGCAGTCTCTTTGAGGTCGCTCAACAGATCGCCGAGACGGGTCTGGCCGTCCAGTTGCACCCGCAGCACTTGGGTGTTGACGAAGAAGCCGATCAGCCCTTCGATTTCCCGGCGATTGCGGTTGGCAATCGGCACGCCGATACGCAGGTCGTTCTGGCCGGTGTAACGGTGCAACAGAATATTGAAGGTGCCCAGCAGCAGCATGAACAGCGTCACGCCGTGCTGACGGGCAACGCCGCGCAGTTGCTCAGCCAGTGCGGCGTCGACCACGTGTTCATGGCGACGACCGCGATAGCTCGGCAGCACCGGGCGCGGATGATCGAGCGGCAGTGCCATCACCGGGTGTTCGTCACCCAGTTTCGCCAGCCAGTAATCGAGTTGTTTTTGCTGCTCGCCGGCTTCCAGCCAGCGGCGCTGCCACAAGGCGTAGTCGCTGTATTGAATCGGCAGCGCTGCCAGCGCCGGAGGCTGGCCGGCGTCAAAGGCGTCATAGCAACGGATGAATTCGTCGATCAGCACGTTCATCGACCAGCCATCGGAAACGATGTGGTGCAGGGTCAGCAGCAATACGTGCTCCTGCTCGGCGAGCTTGAGCAGGGTGACCCGCAGCAACGGCCCGACAGCCAGATCGAACGGCAACACCGATTGCTGCTCGGCGGCACGAACGACAGCCTCCTCGCGTTCGGTGGCCGGCAGCGCGCTGAAATCTTCGTGACGGATGTTCAAGGTCGCCGTGGCCGGCACTTGCCGCAGACTGTCATCCGCCTGCCGCTGGAATACCGTGCGCAGGGTTTCGTGGCGTTCGATCAGGCTGGCGAACGCTTGCTCCAGCGCAACCTGATTCAGGCGCCCTGTCAGGCGCACCGCCGCCGGCAGGTTATAGGCGCCGCTTTGCGGGTCCAGGTGCCAAAGAAACCACATGCGTTGCTGGGCATAGGACAACGCCTGGCGGTCCTGGGCCTCAACCCCGGCCGGGATCGGGAATTGCGAGAAATCCACGCCTTCCTTTTGCAAGGCCGCAAGGAACATCTGGCGCTTTTCCAGGGGCAACCCGATAAACCGGCGAGCAAGTTTCAAGGAGTCTTCAGCATTCATTTCTTAGCATCCGGATCAGTAGGCAGGAAGCACAAAG
This sequence comes from Pseudomonas sp. TH15, assembly GCF_016651105.1. GTDB lineage: Bacteria > Pseudomonadota > Gammaproteobacteria > Pseudomonadales > Pseudomonadaceae > Aquipseudomonas. Next base: position 3,147,422 of record NZ_JAEKEL010000001.1, on the reverse strand, counting down.
GCACGTCGTCCCTATAAAACGAATGCAAACCGGAAAAATTAGCGAATGAGAACAACTATCAGGAGCGAGGCAGGCGGAGATTTTCAGACAGGCAGGAAACGCTGTGGGAGCGCGCTTGCTCCCACATGAAATGAGCTGATGTTCAGGCAGTGGCGGGCATTGAGTGCCGGCGGTGATGAACGTCGAGCTGATCCTTGATCACCCGCAGCACCTTGGGCTCATGCTCATGGATGAAGAAGTGCCCGCCGGCCAGCATGTCCACCGAGAAGCTGCCGTGGGTTTCCTTGCTCCAGCCGATCAATTGTTCGGTGGTGGCCTTGTCGGCCTTGCCGCCGAGCACGTGCACCGGGCATTTGAGCAGTGGGCGCTGGATCGGCTGAAAACGCCCGCACAGCAGGAAGTCGGCGCGCAGGATCGGCAGGGTCAGGCTCATCAACTCTTCATTGGCCAGCACTTCTTCGCTGGTGCCATTCAGGGTGCGCAACTGGTCGATCAGTTCGGCGTCAGTCTTGGGTTCGGCAAAACCGCGATCATAGTCGGCGCGCATGGTTGGCGCTGCGGTGCCCGAGGCAAACAGCGCCACCGGTTCCGGGCAACCGAGTGCACGAAACGCGTGGGCCAACTCGCACGCCATCAGGGCGCCCAGGCTGTGGCCAAAAATGGCATAAGGCGCACGCAGGGTCGTTTGCAGTTCGCTGGCCAACTGACGGGCCAGCGCCCGCATATCGGTTTGCAGCGCTTCGCCAAACCGTGCGCCGCGACCCGGCAGTTCTACCGGTTGCAGCGTCAGCCACTGCGGCAGTTTGCGCCGCCAGCGGCTGTAAACCATGGCACTGGCGCCCGAATAAGGAAGGCACAGCAATGTCAGCTGAGTCACCCGGCTTACCTCGAAAAGTTGTCTGTATAAAAGAACGAAGGCGGCCCTGCAGAAATTAGCCCGCGCACGTCTATCCAGTCATTTCAAATGGCGGAAGCTCTGGATCGCCGACCCCAACACCACCGCCCCCGCCGCAATCGCCACCCAAAACCCGCTGCGCGCCCCGAACGCATCCACCAGCCACCCGGAACTCGCTGCGCCCATTGCAACGCCAATGCTCAACCCGGTGACCAGCCACGTCAGGCCTTCGGTCAGTTTGGCTGGCGGAACGATGCGTTCCACCAACGCCATCGCCACAATCAGCGTCGGCGCAAAGAACAGCCCGGCGACAAACACCGCCAGTGCCAGCCCGAATATGTTCGTCGCCAGCAGTAACGGCAATGTCGTCACCGCTGTCGCCACACCGCCATAAAGGAACAATCGCGGCAGCGGCACTTTCGAGCGCAATGCGCCGAACGCCAACCCGGCCAGGCACGAACCGATGGCGTACACCGACAGCACGATACTCGCTGCCGCCGGTTGGCCCTGCTGCTGGGCGAACGCCACGCTGACCACGTCCACTACGCCGACAATGGTGCCCATGGCGGTCATCAACAGCATCAGCAGGCGGATTTCACCGGAACGAATGATTGAGCCCTGATGGTGAACTTCATGGGGATGCACCGCCGGCTCGGTGCCGCGCTGCAACACAAACGCCGCGACCCCGATCGCAAGCATCAGTAACGCCGCCAAGGGACCTGCCTCGGGGAACGCCACCACGCATAAGCCCACCGACAGCGGCGGCCCGACAATAAAGCAGACCTCGTCCAGCACCGATTCCAACGCATAGGCGGTTTGCAGTTGCGGCTGACCGCGATAGAGCTCGGTCCAGCGCGCCCGGACCATCGCCGACATGCTCGGCATGCACCCGGCCAGGGCAGCGAACACGAACAGCGTCCAGTGTGGCGCCTGCAACCGTGTGCAGAGCAACAACAGCAACAGCGAACCGCCACCCACCAGCGCCGACACCGGCAGGATCCGGCCCTGGCCGTAGCGGTCGACCAGCCGCGAAACCTGCGGCGCACAGAATGCCGTGGCGAGGGCAAAAGTTGCCGCGACGGCGCCGGCCAAGCCGTAGCCACCCTGTAACTGCGAGAGCATGGTGATCAGGCCGATGCCGGTCATGGAAATCGGCATGCGCGCGATCATCCCGGCCAGCACAAAGGCCCGGGCGCCAGGGGCGTTGAACAGTTCGCGGTAGGGGTTTGCCATCGATTTCGGCCTCAATCAGGGCCTGCAAGTTGCCATAAAGGCTGGTTGAGGGGAAAGCGGGTAATTGTTGGTTGAATGTTAAGGCCCCTTCGCGAGCAAGCCCGCTCCCACATTGGATTTTTGGTGTAAACGCGATCGTGTGGGCGCGACCAAACCTGTGGGAGCGGGCTTGCTCGCGAAGGGGCCTGCACTGACGCCCGAAAATGAACTCTCTACCCAACAATCCAGTCAGCTAGTTAGGCCCTCCCTTCAAGGCGCTAACGCTCATGCAGATTTCTCTCGATCAACAAGTAGCCCTGGTCACCGGCGCCAGTTCCGGCATTGGTGCCGGCGCCGCCAAAGCGCTGGCCGCTGCCGGTGCTGCCGTCGTCATTAACTACAACTCCCAGGCCGCTCCCGCCGAAGAACTCGCCAAGCAGATCAACGACAGCGGCGGTCGCGCCATTGCCATCGGTGCCGACGTCTCGAAGGAGGAGGACGTCGAACGGCTGTTCGCCCAGACCCTCGACGCCTTCGGTTTCCTCGATATTCTGGTGGCGAATTCCGGCATGCAAAAAGATGCAAATGCCGTGGACATGACCCTCGCCGACTGGAACCAGGTGATCGGCGTCAACCTCACCGGCCAGTTCCTCTGCGCCCGCGCCGCCCTGCGGATTTTCAACAAACAGGGCATTCGCCAAGGCGTGTCCCGAGCCGCCGGCAAGATCATCCACATGAGTTCGGTACACCAGCGCATTCCATGGGCCGGCCACGTCAATTACGCAGCGTCCAAGGGCGGCGTCGACATGCTGATGCAGACCCTGGCCCAGGAAGTCAGCCAGCAGAAAATCCGCATCAACGGCATCGCGCCAGGGGCCATTCGCACGGCGATAAACCGCGCCGCCACCGAGGGCGACGCCGCGCAAGAACTGCTCAAGCTCATCCCTTACGGTCGTATCGGTGATGTCGAGGACATCGCCAACGCCGTGGTTTTTCTCGCCTCCGATCTGTCCGATTACATCGTCGGCACCACCCTGTTCATCGACGGCGGCATGAGCCTCTATCCGGAGTTCCGTGGCAATGGCTGATCATCATCCCGAACGACAAAGCGCCATCGACGCCCACGGCATCATTGGCGACATGCGCAGCGCGGCACTGGTCAACGACAAGGGCAGCGTGGATTTTTTCTGCTGGCCGGAGTTCGACAGCCCGTCGATCTTCTGCTCGCTTTTGGACACTCCCGAGGCCGGGATTTTCCAACTGGCCCCGGACCTGCCTGACGCACGCCGCGAGCAAATCTACCTGCCGGACACCAATGTCCTGCAAAGCCGTTGGCTGAGCGAACGCGCCGTGGTCGAAATCACCGACTTGCTGCCGATTGGCGACAGCGAAGATGACCTGCCGATGCTGATGCGCCAGGTGCGGGTGGTCAGCGGCACGGCGACGATACGCATGCGTTGCGCGGTGCGGCATGACTACGCCCGGGCAAAAACCCGTGCTCGCCTCGATGAACAGGACGCGGTGTTTGAAGCCACAGACCAACCGTCCCTACGCCTGTCTTCGGATCAAGCCCTGAGCCTCGACGGTAATTGCGCCGTCGCCGAGTTCACCCTTAAGCAGGGACAAAGCGCGAAGTTTCTGTTGGGCGCGGTCGACGATCCACGCTTCAAGGAAGGTGCCGCCGAACTGTGCCTGGAACGTACCTTGAAGTTCTGGCGCGACTGGATCGGTCAGTCCAACTATCGCGGTCGCTGGCGGGAAATGGTCAACCGCTCGGCCCTGGCCATGAAGTTGCTGACCTCGCGCAAACACGGCGCAATCCTCGCCGCCGCGACCTTCGGTCTGCCGGAAACCCCCGGCGGCGAACGCAACTGGGATTACCGCTACACCTGGATCCGCGACGCCTCGTTCACCGTCTACGCCTTTATGCGCCTGGGCTTCGTCGACGAGGCCAACGCCTACATGAACTGGTTGCGCGGGCGCGTCAGTGATTGCCACGGCAACTCGATGAAAATCAACATCCTCTACGCCATCGACGGTCGCCAGAAACTGCCGGAAACCGAACTCACGCACTTGGCCGGCCACGGCGGCGCGAAACCGGTGCGCATCGGCAACCAGGCTTACGATCAGATCCAGCTCGACATCTTCGGCGAGCTGATGGACGCGGTGTATCTGGTCAACAAGTATGGCGAAGCGATTTCCCATGAAGGCTGGAAGCACACCGTGGAAGTGGTCGATCAAGTCTGCGAAACCTGGGAGAGCGAAGACGTCGGCATTTGGGAAATGCGTGGCGAGCAGCATCACTTCCTGCATTCGCGACTGATGTGCTGGGTCGCCGTGGACCGGGCCATTCGCCTGGCGTCCAAACGTTCCCTGCCCGCCCCGTTTGCGCGCTGGGACCAGACTCGCCAAGCGATCTACACCGACATCTGGGCAAAGTTCTGGAACGAAGAACGCGGGCATTTCGTGCAGCATATCGGCGGCACCGCGCTTGATGGCTCGATGTTGCTGATGCCGCTGGTGCGCTTCGTCAGCGCCAAGGACCCGCGCTGGCTCTCGACCCTGGAAGCGATCCAGAAAACCCTGGTGCGCGATGGCATGGTCTACCGCTACCACAACGAAGACAGCCACATCGACGGCTTGGTCGGCACCGAAGGCGCCTTCGCTGCTTGCTCGTTCTGGTACGTCGAATGCCTGGCCCGAGCCGGCCAGGTGGAAAAGGCTCATCTGGAGTTTGAGCAACTGCTGAGGTACGCCAACCCGCTGGGCCTGTATGCCGAAGAGTTCGACAGCCATGCGCGGCACCTGGGCAATACGCCGCAAGCGTTGACGCACCTGGCGCTGATCAGTGCGGCGAGTTTTCTGGATCGCAAGTTGAGTGGGGAGAAGAATTACTGGCAGCCTTAATCTTCGCCGCAGGCTGTAGGAAATACCCCACAAAACGATGATTTTGTAGGATCCCTGTGGCGAGAAGATTTATCCCCGACGGGCTGCGAAGCAGCCCCCAACCCTGCGCCCCCATTCCTGCAGAAATACCGTATTTGCTGACTTTGCGACTGCTGCGCAGCCGGTCGGGGATAAATCCCCTCACCACAATTGCGCAGCCCAGCCCCTACATTTTCTAAACACCCCCGACCCAATCCCTCCTTGGTAACTCGCACTTACACCCGGAAATACCTTGTTGCCAGCTGTTACATCCCCCCCTAACATCCACGGTCAACGGGTACAGCGGAGCTGTCCAACAAAACCCGAATTCAAGGAAACAGAATGACCCAGCGCATCCACCGCACCATCGACACCCCACTGCGCTCCGGCCTGAACCGGGATGAACTGTGGGAAGCCCACGACAAGGGCCTGATCAAATGCTGGGAAATCGGCCGCCAACGCGCCAGCCGATTCCCCGACATTGCCCAACAGTGCCTCGCTGGCGAACTGCCGGTGCTGGGCTGGAAAGGTGGCGTGAGCCGCAGCCTGAAGAAACTCGAAAAGTACGGATCGCTCAAGTACCTGGCGCAATGGCAGGGGTTACGTGGGGAAGATCTGGATATTGATCTGAGTGAAGAGCGGGCATTGACGTGTTCGCGGACCAGAATGGTGGTGACGTTTACGCCGGATCGGGCGAAGTATTTTAATCAGGTGGCGGAAGTCGAGGCCTGAGGCTGACACACTCCCGTTGGACTGCGCAGCAGTCGTAAACCTGCAAAATGTGTTTTCCTGGGAGGAATGCGGTGATTGATTTGGGCCTGCTGCGCAGTCCAACGGGGGCAAGCCCCCTCGCCACAGAGCTCCCTCGCCACAGGTTCAGTGCACCGCTCAAGTCGGGCTTCATCAGCTAATGTTCTCGGATGCCAGCGCTCAGGAGTTCCTCGTGACCAAGTCGCCAGTCGTTCAGTACGTTGAAACTCCAAGCCTGAAAATCGCCTACGAAGAACACGGTCCGACCACTGGCGATCCGATAATCCTGCTCCACGGTTTCCCTTATTCCCCCCGTGCCTATGACGACATCGCCCCAGCCCTCGCGGCTCAAGGCTACCGCGTCATCGTCCCGTACCTGCGCGGCTACGGCCCGACTCGCTTCAATAGCCCCGACACTCTGCGCTCCGGTCAACAAGCCGCCCTCGCCCAGGATTTGCTGGACCTGATGGACGCCCTGGCCATCCTGCAAGCCGCGCTCTGTGGCTACGACTGGGGCGGTCGGGCGGCGTGCATTGTCGCGGCGTTGTGGCCGGAGCGGGTTCGCTGCTTGGTCACCGGTGATGGCTACAACTTGCAAAACATTCCCCACTCCACCCAACCGCTGGACCCTGAGACTGAACATCGCCTCTGGTATCAGTACTACTTCCACACCCCGCGCGGGGTTGAAGGCCTGACCCAAAATCGCCGGGCCTTCTGCGAATTGCTCTGGCGCCTGTGGTCGCCGACCTGGGTCAGGAACGCCGAGCGTTATCCCTTGAGTGCGCCGGCCTTCGACAATCCGGATTTCGTCGAGGTGGTGATTCACTCGTATCGGCATCGGTTCATGTATTCGCCCGGCGATCCTGCGCTGGAGTGGATGGAAGAGGCGCTGGCCAAGCAACCGCCGATCAGCGTGCCGACAATTTCCCTGTGCGGCGCCGACGATGGCGTCGGACCGGCGCCGGAGATGGACGAAGACATCGAGCACTTCACCGGCCTTTACGAGCGCCGCGTACTGGCCGGTGTCGGGCATAACATTCCTGAGGAAGCGCCCGAAGCGACGATCAAGGCGTTACTGGATCTACTGAAGGGCTGACGCTGAAACGCTCGCGGTAGGACTGCGGCGTCACGCCCATGGCCCGCAGGAAACTGCGGCGCAGGGTTTCTTCGCTGCCAAACCCGCATTGCACCGCGACCCGTTTGATCGGCACGCCAGTATCGCTGAGCAGCCGTCGCGCGGTTTCAACCCGAATCAGTTCAATGGCCCGGGCCGGGGTCTGGCCGGTGTCGGCGCGGTAGTGACGGATAAAGCTGCGTTCGCTCATGCCGGCCTGCAGGGCCAGGGTCGGGACACCGAGGTCTTTGGTGAGATTTTCGCTGATCCAGGCATGAAGTTCGTCGAAGCGGTTGCCTTCCTGTTGCAGGGACAGGGTCACGCTGAACTGCGACTGACCGCCCGGACGCTTGAGAAATACCACCAGTTGCCGGGCGACATCCAGGGCCACCGCGCGACCGAGGTCTTCTTCGACCATGGCCAGTGCCAGATCGATGCCGGCGGTGACCCCGGCCGAGGTCCAGACCGGGCCGTCGTTGATGAAAATCGGGTTGGGTTCGACGTGCAGGCGTGGATACATCTGCGCCAACTGTTCGCAGCGGGTCCAGTGGGTAACCACTCGTCGACCATCGAGCCAACCACTGGCGGCCAGCAGAAACGCGCCCGTACACACCGAAGAAACCCGACGACACCGCGTCGCCTGCTCGCGCACCCACGCCACCAAGGGCTCCTCCTGTGCCGCCGAATAAACGCCCCAGCCACCCGCGATGATCAAGGTGTCGCTGCCACCCGCCGGCAACGGCTCGGCCAATATCGCCAGCCCCGCCGACGACATTACCGCCCCGCCACCGCTGGCAATCACAGACGGTGCATAGGGCGCAGGCAAACCCTGTTGACGGGCACTGTCGTTGGCCGAAGCGAACACTTGCAAGGGTCCGGTGACGTCGAGCAGTTGCACGTTGGCAAACGCGAGTACGTGAATGGTCTTCGGCATGATTGGCGTAATTCGTGGGGTAATTGGCGGATACGCCAAATCCTACGAGCCTACAGTGAAGCCGTCCACCCCAACCAGGAGAAAAAACGCCATGACGTTGCAGATCGGTTTTCTGTTGTTTCCGCAGGTTCAACAACTGGACCTGACCGGCCCTTATGACGTACTGGCTTCGCTGCCGGACGTGCAGGTGCACCTGGTCTGGAAGGATCTGATGCCGGTCACCGCCAGCACTGGCCTGCTGCTGAAACCGACCACCACTTTCGAGGACTGCCCCGATCTGGATGTGATCTGTGTGCCTGGCGGTGGTGGCGTCGGGCCGTTGATGGAGGATGAACAGACGCTGGATTTCATCAAACGTCAGGCTGCGCAAGCGCGTTACGTGACCTCGGTGTGCACCGGGTCGCTGGTGCTCGGTGCGGCGGGCCTGTTGCAAGGCAAGCGAGCGACCACACATTGGGCGTATCACGATCTGTTGCCGACGCTGGGCGCGATTGCGGTAAAGGATCGTGTGGTGCGTGACGGCAATCTGTTTACCGGTGGCGGGATTACGGCGGGGATCGATTTTGCTTTGGTGTTGGCGGCTGAGTTGGTGGATGCCGACGCGGCGCAATTGATCCAGTTGCAATTGGAATATGCGCCGGCGCCACCGTTTGACTCGGGCAGCCCGGACACTGCGCCGAGCGCGATTGTCGATGAAGCGCGCTTGCGTGCTGCGCCGTCGCTGAAACTGCGCACAGAAATAACCGAACGCGCCGCCGCGAAACTCAACCTGCGCTAAACACCCACAGCTTTGTAGGAGCAAGGCTTGCCCGCGAAGAGGACGCCACTTTCACTGAATTTGTTGTCCGTTGAAATGCCTTCGCGAGCAAGCTTTGCTCCTACAAGCGTTGTGCCGTTACATTTTCTCGTCCCGGTTTACCGCCGCAGCTTCACTTGTCCCCACGCCTTCACCTGTGTAGAAAGCCCTTCCACAATTTTGCACAGGGATTTTCAATGAAGGCGTTGCCATGGCTGCACCTGGCACTCCTCTCCCTCGGCTACGCACTGGCCCTGGTCTACGGCCAACTTAGCTGGCTGGCGGCGATTTCCGTCGGGTTGTTGCTGATCGCCGGTTTCGCCGTGCGCCAGCAAACGGTGCCCGTCGGCCGTTACCTCGGTCACGGCCTGTTCATCTTTCTGGCATTGGCGCTGGCCATGCATTGGCTCCCGGGCTTCTACAACGGTCGCGGCATCAACCCACATCGCCTCACCGACGATGCCGTGCTGTTTTCCATGTACCTGAATCAGGACAAACCCCTGATTGGTTTCTGGCTGTTGCTGGTCTGCCCGTGGATTGTCGGCCGGCGTTCGCTGCGACTGTCGATTTACGCCACCGCTATGGCCCTGATCCTGAGTGTCGTGCTCGCCCTCGGCGGTGCCTTGTTGCTGGGCATGATCAGTTGGGCGCCGAAATGGCCGGACCAGGCCTGGCTGTGGGTGGCGAACAACCTGCTGTTGGTAACGCTGGTTGAGGAAGCGCTGTTTCGCGGCTACATCCAGGGTGGCCTGAGCCGGCACTTCAAACACCTGCCCTACGGCGAAAACCTCGCACTGCTGCTCGCCTCGCTGGTGTTCGGCCTGGCCCATCTGGGCGCGGGCTGGCAATGGGTGTTGCTGGCGAGCCTGGCGGGTGTCGGCTATGGTCTGGCCTACCGATTTGGCGGGTTGGGTGCGGCCATCGCCACCCATTTCGGCTTGAACCTGCTGCATTTCGGCTTGTTCACCTACCCGATGCTCGCCGGATGACGCAACGGTCGTTTTGCGACGCACCGCTGATTATTGAAAATAAAATTTCAATAAATTCCTGACGATGCCGACACCCTGTCAAAGCCTCACGGATTGACATAGCCATGCGTAACAACCAACCCATTACACAACGCGAACGGACCTTCCCGGCTCAGCAACGGTTGATTTCCACGACCGACGCCAAAGGCGTGATCACCTACTGCAACGACGCTTTCATCGAAATCAGTGGGTTTTCCCGTGAAGAGCTGATCCGTGCGCCGCATAACCTGGTTCGTCACCCAGACGTCCCGGCAGCGGTATTCGCGCACATGTGGGGTACTTTGAAACAAGGCTTGCCATGGATGGGCATTGTCAAGAATCGCTGCAAGACCGGTGACCACTATTGGGTTAACGCCTACGTCACACCGGTTTTCGAAGGCAATCAGGTGGTCGGTTACGAGTCGGTGCGGATCAAACCCACCGCCGAACAGATCCGCCGTGCCGAAGCGCTTTACCAACGCATCAACCAGGGCAAGTCGGCGATTCCTTCGACAGACAAGTGGCTGCCGGTCCTTCAGGACTGGGTGCCGTTCATTCTGGTCAGCCAACTGAGCTTCATGATCGGCGCGTCGCTGAACTCCCACTGGGGTTTTGCCTTGGCCGCCGGCCTGTCGGTGCCACTGGGCTTGATGGGCTTGAGCTGGCAGCAACGCGGTCTCAAGCGTCTGCTGGTCCTGGCCGGGCAAACCACCTCCGACCCACTGATCGCGCAGATGTACACCGACAGCCGTGGCGCCCAGGCGCGACTGGAAATGTCGATCCTCAGCCAGGAAGCGCGCCTGAAAACCTGCCTGACCCGCCTGCAGGACACTGCCGAACACCTGACTGAGCAAGCGAAGCAGTCCGATACCCTGGCCCACAAGAGCTCCAGCGGCCTGGAACGTCAGCGCGTCGAAACCGAGCAAGTGGCCACCGCGGTCAATCAGATGGCCGCCACCACCCAGGAAGTCGCCAGCCACGTGCAACGCACGGCTGACGCTACCCAGGAAGCCAATCGCCTGACCGGTCGCGGTCGTGACATCGCCGGGGAAACCCGCGAAGCCATTCAGCGTCTGTCGGTGGTGGTCGGTGAAACCGGCCTGACCGTCACCCAACTGGCCAAGGACAGCGACGAAATCGGTGGTGTGGTCGATGTGATCAAAGGCATCGCCGACCAGACCAATCTGCTGGCGTTGAACGCCGCCATCGAAGCGGCTCGCGCCGGTGAAATGGGCCGTGGTTTCGCGGTTGTGGCGGACGAAGTGCGCCAACTGGCACAACGCACCAGCGAGTCCACCGGGCAGATCCATGCACTGATCGCCAAGCTGCAACAGACCGCCAACACTGCCGTGCAGACCATGGACGCCGGCCATCGCCAAGCTGAAGAAGGTGTGGCGCGAGTACTGGAAGCGGACCAGGCACTGATCGGCATCAGCGAAGCGGTGGCGCACATCACCGACATGACCACGCAGATTGCTGCGGCAACCGAAGAGCAAAGCTCGGTGGCCGAAGAAATCAGCCGCAACATCAGCAACATCTCGCAACTGGCGGACCAGACCTCGGAACAGGCACAACACTCGGCGTTGCTGAGTGAAGAACTGACCAAGACGGCCAATACCCAGTATTCGTTGGTGGAGCGGTTTAACCGCTGATTGATGCTGGAAAGACAAAACCCGGACAGCGAAAGCTTCCGGGTTTTTTATTGTGTCAGTGAACACTTCCCCCTCACCCCAGCCCTCTCCCCAAGGGGGCGAGGGAAAAGGGAGCCGATCTCTGTGCATTTCAGAATTTGAGTTCGACTCGGTATCTCAAGTCGGCGTACCTCGCACATGCACCTCGGTCAGTCCCCTCTACTTCTGGGAGAGGGTTAGGGCGAGGGCTGGCGCCGTAACTACTGAGGCAACTTCCGCTTATCCAGCAGACGATTGACCAATAGTTCGTTGAGCATGATCACCTGTTGCAGCGCCAGCAGCGGTTTGCGCTCCGGGCCACCGATTGAATTGGCGATGTTGCCGGCCATGGCATGGGCGAACGACAGTGACTCGCAGGCTTCGACGAGTAGGGTTTCGTCATCCAGCGTGGGGTCGACGAGATAGACGGGGCGAAATTTTGGCGAGCTTGGTGGAGCCGCCAGAGCTGCGGGGTTGAGGTAGTAGTTGAGCGCGCGGTCGGCCGCTTCTTTCATTTTCTTGGGGTCAAGAGCGGCGTCGTAGGGTACTGGATCAGTATCTGGGGGGTTGGGCGTTACTTTGAACATAGATGAAACTCCAACTTGCAATATTGAGGAGCCATCACCCTCGCTACCAAACGAAGGGTGGCGGCCATACGTGGGTTGGTAGACCGGACGAAGTTGGAAAACCCGGCGCCCCCGAAGGAGCCCCACGCATGACCACCATAAAACAGAGCCCCCAAAAGAGACTGCATAAGGTGTTGCCATGCAACTTCATAGCGGGCTACCAAACCCGATCACTGTTTTGCAGTGACCCGGAAACGATATAGCCCGCCCCTCAGCCGCACAAGCCGGCGGATTCTGGCGTACGCGTAGGTAACGGCGCAAGGCGTTGTAGGCCGTGTGGCGTAACGTGTTGTGTAACTTAAACGTGTTCGCTGGATTGCGTTTATGGGCAGAAAAGACGGGAAGTTGCTCTGTTTTTTTGATGTTGTTTGTCAGGCCGCCTTCGCGAGCAGGCTCGCTCCCACAGTTGAACCGGGTTCATCAGTAAGAGACTGGTCGGCCGGTAGGCCGCCTTCGCGAGCAAGCTCTGCTCCTACGAAGAGCGAGATCAGAAGATCGCAGCCTGCGGCAACTCCTACATGAAACTCGCGGCGCAGCCGCACCACTCGCAGGATGAGCGTTAGCTCGGCTGCAGCTCTTGATCTTGATCCACGGGCGACGTCGGAAGGCTGAGTGGAGGGATTGATCCGGGGGTGGGAGCGCAGCGACCGTTTGGCGCAGCCAAACACATCGAGAGGAGGTGCAGCGCAGCAAACCGTAGGCGATGCCCCCGGATCGATCCCGCAGCGAAGGAACCCCGAGCCCCAGCGAGCGGGCCGCACGTAGGAGCAAGCGTTTTTTTGCTTACTTTTTTTAGGCGTTTGTAAAAAAGTGAGTCGCCGTCAGGGCGAAACCCTAAGTGGCCGTTGCCGCAGCAATGGATATGCACACAGATCGAAAAGTGTGTTGCATTCAAGATCCATCCCCCTCACCCCAGCCCTCTCCCCCAATGGGGGCGAGGGGAAAGGGAGCCGATCTTCATGAGTTTCAAAATTTCGGCTCTGCTCAATCAACACTACAGAAACGCGGTAACTTTCTGCGCGGCGCTAGCCAAATGCTGCTCATGATTAAACCCGGACGCCTTCAACGGCTTCAAATCGTGATCCCCCGCTACCAGCCAAAACACCTCAATGCTCGGTGAGAGCGAGTAAGCCTCCACCGCCTCACGATTACCCAACGCATCCCGCTCGCCCTGCACGATCAAGGTCCGGGTCTTGAGCCCGGCCAGATGCTCTACCCGAGGCTTCTCCGGTTTACCCACCGCGTAAAACGGATACCCCAGGCACACCAACGCATCCGCGCCCAATTCATCCGCCAGCAAACTGGCCATCCGCCCGCCCATGGACTTGCCGCCAACGGCCAGTTTCCCAGTGACATGGCGTCGCACCACCGCATACACCTCACGCCAGCATTCCAGCAGTTTCGGCGCCGGATTCGGTGGACGTTTGCCGCCGTCGATGCGCCGTTGCGCCATGTATGGAAACTCGAAGCGCAGCACGTTGAGCCCATGTGCCGCAAGGCGCGCAGCCATGTCGTTCATCCAGCCGCTGTCCATCGGTGCACCGGCGCCGTGAGCCAGGATCAACGTCGGCGATGATGGCGTCGAGGCGGCATCCCACAGCCAGCCATGTTCGGCCACGCACTGCGCCCATTGATCCCCGTCAATACTGGCCTTGTGCTCTTTGTCCATGCTTGCCTCGCTTTTAGTCTGCCTATAACTCCAGGCGAAGGAAGCGTCTGCCTTGCGCGGCTTACTCGCAAAGACGGGCCTTCACTTCGGCTGAACCGTGGATGGGGAACCATGAACACTTCTATCAGTACCGCCTACAACTACAAGGTGGTCCGCCAATTCGCCATTATGACGGTGGTGTGGGGCATCGTCGGCATGGGGCTCGGGGTTTTTCTCGCGGCCCAATTGGTCTGGCCCGAACTCAACTTCAATTTGCCGTGGACCAGCTTCGGCCGCCTGCGCCCGCTGCACACCAATGCTGTGATTTTCGCTTTTGGCGGCTGCGCTTTGTTCGCCAGTTCGTTCTATTCGGTGCAACGCACCTGCCAGACCCGACTGTTCGCACCGAAAATCGCCCAGTTCTGCTTCTGGGGCTGGCAACTGGTGATCGTGCTGGCGGCCATCAGCCTGCCGCTGGGTTACACCAGTTCCAAGGAATACGCCGAGCTGGAATGGCCGATCGATATCCTGATCACCATCGTCTGGGTCGCCTACGCCATCGTATTCTTCGGCACACTGGCCAAGCGTACGACCAAGCACATCTACGTCGGTAACTGGTTCTTCGGTGCTTTTATCATCACCGTGGCGATTCTGCACATCGTCAACAACCTGGAAATTCCGGTCAGCTGGAACAAGTCCTACTCGGTCTACGGCGGTGCGACTGATGCCATGGTTCAGTGGTGGTACGGCCACAACGCGGTGGGTTTCTTCCTGACTGCCGGCTTCCTCGGGATGATGTATTACTTCGTGCCGAAACAGGCCGAACGCCCGGTGTATTCGTATCGTTTGTCGATCGTGCACTTCTGGGCATTGATCACCCTGTACATCTGGGCCGGTCCGCACCACTTGCACTACACCGCACTGCCGGACTGGGCACAGTCGCTGGGCATGGTGATGTCGCTGATCCTGCTGGCGCCAAGCTGGGGCGGGATGATCAACGGCATGATGACGCTCTCGGGCGCCTGGCATAAGTTGCGCAGCGACCCGATCCTGCGCTTCCTGGTGGTCTCGCTCGCGTTCTACGGCATGTCGACCTTCGAAGGGCCGATGATGGCCATCAAGACGGTGAACGCCCTCTCCCACTACACCGACTGGACCATCGGCCACGTACACGCCGGGGCACTCGGCTGGGTGGCGATGATTTCCATCGGCGCGCTGTATCACATGATCCCGAAAATCTTCGGTCGCCCACAGATGCACAGCATCGGCTTGATCAACGCGCACTTCTGGCTCGCGACCATCGGCACCGTGCTCTACATCGCTTCGATGTGGGTCAACGGCATCGCCCAGGGCCTCATGTGGCGCGCTGTCAACGAAGACGGCACGCTGACCTACTCCTTCGTCGAAACCCTGGTGGCCAGCCACCCGGGCTTCGTCGTGCGGTTGGTGGGCGGCGCGATCTTCTTCAGCGGCATGTTGCTGATGGCCTACAACACCTGGCGCACCGTTCGGGCCTCGCAGCCTGCCGAAGCCGCCGCTGCCGCGCAGATGGCCTGAGGAGTCCGCCATGAAACACGAAACAATCGAAAAAAACGTCGGCCTGCTGCTGTTGCTGATGATCTTTGCCGTGAGCATCGGCGGTCTGACTCAGATCGTCCCGCTGTTCTTTCAGGACGTGACCAATAAGCCGGTGGAAGGCATGAAGCCCTACACCGCGCTGCAACTGGAAGGTCGTGACATCTACATCCGCGAAGGCTGCGTCGGTTGCCACTCGCAGATGATCCGGCCGTTTCGCGCCGAGACCGAACGTTACGGGCACTACTCGGTGGCCGGTGAAAGCGTCTGGGATCACCCGTTCCTGTGGGGCTCCAAGCGCACCGGGCCGGATCTGGCGCGGGTCGGCGGTCGCTACTCCGAAGACTGGCATCGCGCGCATTTGTACAACCCGCGCAACGTGGTGCCGGAATCGAAAATGCCTGGCTACCCGTGGCTAGTGTCCAACCAGCTCGACAGCAGCCACACCGAAACCAAGATCAAGGCCATGCGCACCCTCGGCGTGCCGTACACCGACGATGACATCACTGGTGCAGTCGCCTCGCTCAAGGGCAAGACCGAAATGGACGCCCTGGTCGCCTACCTGCAAGTGCTCGGCACTGCCATCAAGAGCAAGAGGTGAGCCATGGTCTTTGAAATGAGCAGTGGAATGATCCGCGGCCTGGGCACGGTCGTGGTGTTTGTGGCCTTCGTCGGCCTGGCGTTGTGGGTGTTCAACGGCAAGCGCAGCCCGGAATTCGCCGAAGCACGTTTGCTGCCGTTCGCCGATGAGCCGTTACCCGACGACGCCAACACCCAAGAACCTGAAACAAGGAGTACCCGGCCATGACCACCTTCTGGAGTACGTGGATCTGCGTACTGACCATCGGCAGCCTGATCGGCCTGACCTGGCTGCTGGTCGGCACGCGTCGGGGCGAGACCAAGGGCAGCGTCGACCAGACCATGGGCCACAGCTTCGACGGCATCGAGGAGTACGACAACCCGCTGCCGCAGTGGTGGTTCATGCTGTTCGCCGGCACGCTGGTGTTTTCCGTGGGCTATCTGATCCTTTATCCGGGCCTGGGCAACTGGAAAGGCATCCTGCCCGGCTACGAGGACGGCTGGACCGGCGTTCACGAATGGGAAAAGGAAATGGACAAGGCTAACGCCAAGTTCGGACCGATCTTCGCCAAATTCGCCGCCATGCCAGTGGAAGAAGTCGCCAAGGACCCGCAAGCGTTGAAAATGGGCGGTCGCCTGTTTGCGTCCAATTGCTCGGTGTGCCACGGCTCCGACGCCAAGGGCGCCTTCGGCTTCCCGAACCTGGCCGACAGCGATTGGCGTTGGGGCGGTGAAGCCGACACCATCAAGACCACCATCATGGGCGGTCGCATGGCCGCGATGCCGGCCTGGGGTGAAATCCTCGGTGAGGCTGGGGTGAAAAACGTCGCCGCGTATGTGCGTCACGAATTGGCCGGCCTGCCGTTGCCTGCCGACAGCAGCGCCGACGTAAACGCCGGCCAGCAAGTGTTCAGTACCACCTGCGTCGCCTGTCACGGGGCAAACGGCCAGGGCACTGAAGCCATGGGCGCGCCGAATCTGACGCACCCGGCCGGATTTATCTACGGCTCAAGCCTGGTGCAACTGCAACAAACCATTCGTCATGGCCGCCAGGGCCATATGCCGGCGCAGAGCGAACTGCTCGGCAACGATAAGGTGCAACTGTTGGCCGCCTACGTTTACAGCTTGTCCCACGGTGCCAGCACCGAGCGTTTGCAGGCCGAAGGCAAAAACGAGTAAATCTTGACCGCTCTGCTGCCGCATTCTCCCGGATGCGGCAGTTCCCTTCTTCATTTGCGACGCATTGTCGCACCCTCAATCAGTCTCCCTTTCGGTTCCCCGGATTCGGGTCTACGCTTGCTCGATGCGGACTGGCAAAGTACCGGTTCCAGGTCGACCCTAGCCGATGTGTTCGACGAATCTGCTCGATGACAGGCCGCAAAGGCTGGTAGATACCGGCTGTCGTGCCAATTGCCATCGGTCACCTTATCGTTGCGTTTCAACACACCCCGTTACAACTGACCTGAACCCCTCGCCTTTTTCTTCCGCTGCGACATTTTGTCCGGGGGCAATTTTGTCCTTACGCGGCGCATGGAAAGGCCGCAGAATCAGCGTCTGAAAGCATTGACCCAGGTCATGGCGCGTTGCAATGACCCCCTGCTTTCTACATACTTGCGGCCGATTTTTACTCCTAATAAAACATACTCAAACCGTGGAACCTTAGAATGAGCACAGCAATCAGTCCGACTGCTTATAACTATAAGGTAGTCCGCCAGTTCGCCATCATGACGGTGGTCTGGGGGATCCTTGGCATGGGGCTTGGTGTCTTCATCGCCTCACAGCTTGTATGGCCGGAATTGAATTTCGGCCTGCCGTGGACGACATTCGGACGCTTACGCCCGTTGCACACCAACCTGGTGATTTTCGCCTTCGGTGGTTGTGCACTGTTTGCCACTTCTTATTACGTCGTGCAGCGAACCTGCCAAACGCGACTGATTTCCGACAGCCTTGCAGCCTTCCACTTCTGGGGATGGCAAGCGGTGATCATCGGCGCCATCGTGACCTTGCCGCTGGGTTACACCACCACCAAGGAATACGCCGAACTGGAATGGCCCCTGGCTATCCTGCTGGCGATTGTCTGGATCGTTTACGCACTGGTGTTTTTCGGCACCATCGTCAAGCGCAAGACCAAGCACATCTATGTCGGTAACTGGTTCTACGGTGCTTTCATCGTCGTGACGGCGATGCTGCACATCGTCAACCACGCCTCCCTGCCGGTCAGTTTCTTCAAGTCCTACTCGGCCTACGCCGGTGCGACTGACGCCATGATCCAATGGTGGTACGGCCACAACGCGGTAGGTTTCTTCCTGACCACTGGCTTCCTGGGGATGATGTACTACTTCGTTCCGAAGCAGGCCGAGCGTCCGATCTACTCCTATCGTCTGTCCATCGTGCACTTCTGGGCGCTGATCACCCTGTACATCTGGGCCGGTCCGCACCACTTGCACTACACCGCACTGCCGGACTGGGCTCAGTCCCTGGGCATGGCGATGTCGATCATCCTGCTGGCACCAAGCTGGGGCGGCATGATCAACGGCATGATGACCCTGTCGGGCGCCTGGCATAAGCTGCGCACCGACCCGATCCTGCGTTTCCTGGTCGTGTCCCTGGCGTTCTACGGCATGTCGACCTTCGAAGGCCCGATGATGGCCATCAAGACCGTCAACTCGCTGTCGCACTACACCGACTGGACCATCGGCCACGTACACGCCGGCGCGCTTGGCTGGGTTGCGATGATCTCGATCGGCGCGATCTACCACATGATCCCGAAACTGTTCGGTCGCACGCAGATGCACAGCATCGGCCTGATCAACACCCACTTCTGGCTCGCGACGATCGGTACCGTTCTGTACATCGCTTCGATGTGGGTCAACGGCATCACCCAGGGTCTGATGTGGCGTGCAATCAACGACGACGGCACCCTCACCTACTCGTTCGTTGAAGCGCTGCAAGCCAGTCACCCTGGTTACATCGTTCGCGCCCTGGGCGGTGCGTTCTTTGCCAGCGGCATGCTGTTCATGGCCTACAACGTATTCCGTACCGTACGTGCCTCGAACCCGGCTGAAGCCGAAGCCGCCGCTCAGATTGCTGTAGTTGGAGCTCACTGATGAAGCATGAAGCAGTCGAGAAGAACATTGGCCTGCTGGCCTTCTTCATGGTTATCGCCGTCAGCATCGGCGGCCTGACCCAGATCGTTCCGTTGTTTTTCCAGGACGTCACTAACAAGCCGGTTGAAGGCATGAAGCCTCGCCCGGCGCTGGAACTTGAAGGGCGTGACATTTTCATCGCCAACGGCTGTGTCGGCTGCCACTCGCAGATGATCCGCCCGTTCCGTGCTGAAACCGAACGTTACGGCCACTACTCGGTAGCCGGTGAAAGCGTCTGGGACCACCCGTTCCTGTGGGGTTCCAAGCGTACCGGTCCGGACCTGGCCCGTGTCGGCGGTCGTTACTCCGATGACTGGCAGCGTGCGCATTTGTACAACCCGCGCAACGTCGTGCCTGAGTCGAAAATGCCGGCCTACCCGTTCCTCGTGGAAAACAAGCTCGACGGCAAAGACACCGCCAAGAAAATGGAAGTCTTGCGCACGCTCGGCGTCCCTTACACCGACGAAGACATCGCCGGCGCCAAGGATGCTGTGAAGGGCAAAACCGAAATGGACGCGCTGGTGGCCTATCTGCAAGGCCTGGGCACCATCATCAAAAGCAAACGGTGATTTAGATGGATATCGGGATGATTCGTGGCCTGGGCACCGTTGTTGTGATGGTGGCCTTTATCGGTCTGGCGTTGTGGGTGTTCAGTCCCAAGCGCAAGTCGGAGTTTGAAGACGCGACCTTGCTGCCTTTCGCGGATGATCCCGAAGCCATCAAGCACGTCGAGCAAGCTTCTAGGAGTAACAAAGAATGACTACATTCTGGAGTCTGTACGTCACGATCCTCAGTCTGGGCACTATCTTCGCCCTGACCTGGCTGCTGCTGTCGACCCGCAAGGGCCAGCGCAGCGAGCAGACGGAAGAAACGGTTGGCCACTCCTTCGACGGGATCGAGGAGTATGACAACCCACTGCCGAAATGGTGGTTCATGCTGTTCGTGGGCACCATCATTTTCGCCCTCGGCTACCTGGTGCTCTACCCGGGCCTGGGTAACTGGAAAGGCCTGCTGCCGGGTTACAACTACCTCGATAACGACAAGCAGACCGCGTTCGCCAACGGCCAGACCGGCTGGACCGGCGTTCACGAGTGGGAAAAGGAAATGGCCAAGTCGGACGCCAAGTTCGGCCCGATCTTCGCCAAGTTCGCTTCCATGCCCATCGAAGAAGTGGCCAAGGACCCGCAAGCCCTGAAGATGGGTGGCCGCTTGTTCGCCTCCAACTGCTCGGTCTGCCACGGTTCCGACGCCAAGGGTGCTTACGGCTTCCCTAACCTGACAGACGAAGACTGGCGCTGGGGCGGCGAGCCGGCCACCATCAAGACCACCATCATGGGCGGCCGTCATGCGGTGATGCCTGCGTGGGCTGAAGTGATCGGCGAGCAAGGCGTTGCGGATGTTGCCTCCTTTGTGCTGACCAACCTCGATGGCCGCAAGCTGCCGGAAGGCACCAAGGCCGATCCGGTTGCCGGCCAGAAACTGTTCGCGGCCAACTGCGTGGCATGCCACGGTCCGGAAGGCAAAGGTACGCCAGCGATGGGCGCACCTAACCTGACTCACCCGGCTGCGTTCATCTACGGTTCGAGCTTTGCTCAACTGCAGCAGACCATCCGTTACGGCCGTCAGGGCCAGATGCCTGCGCAAGAACAGCTGCAAGGCAACGACAAGGTTCACCTGCTGGCCGCTTACGTCTACAGCTTGTCTCACGGTGAGAAGGCAGCGGACGCCCAGTAAGGCAAACGCTTGAAGCAACAAAAAACGGCCCCGCCAATGAGAATTGGCGGGGCCGTTTTCATTTGCATGACCGTCACACATTGAGACCGATTTTTAATCGACCGAACACCTTGGGGCCTGTAGTTTTTTCTCACCTTGAAGACGCACTTACCAAAGTGAGTCTCTCAAGGAGACAGAAGCATTTCACAGGTGATCACCAAGGAAAAAATGACATGTCCTATTCTGAAGCTCGTCGTATCCAACAGCCTCAAAACATCCCGTTCACCCCAACGCTAGAACCCGGAAACGGCTCGGGTGGGCTGGACGGCCTGGGTGGCGGGCGCCTCCCTAAATAGCTCAACCGCTGCATTGACACAGAGCAGCGCCAACGCGCTGCTCTCAAGGCAAATCGTGGATCGTCTATAGTCAATTGATCTGGATCATGATTTGTTACATCTGCTACACCATCTACGCTATTCCCCCAACGCGACCAAAGGTCGCACCCTTGAGATAGAGCGACAGGCGTATCATTGCGCCACTGCAACACCTCTTTTTGACCGCGGTCGGCACGTACTGACCGAGGCATTTTTCCACTGCCGTGGGATGCAATGATGAGCAATCAGATTCCGGTACACGACGTTACCCCGCCAGCCAAGAACGCGAACAACAGCGTCGATCTCTACGCCTCTCGAGAAAAAATCTACACCCGCGCCTTCACCGGCCTGTTCCGCAACCTGCGGATGATGGGCGGGGCCGGTTTGTTCCTGCTGTATTTCGGTACGGTGTGGTTGAACTGGGGTGGTCATCAAGCCGTCTGGTGGAACCTGCCGGAACGTAAATTCTTCATTTTTGGCGCGACCTTCTGGCCCCAGGATTTCATCCTGCTCTCGGGCCTGCTGATCATCAGCGCCTTTGGCCTGTTCTTCATTACCGTGTACGCCGGACGCGTCTGGTGCGGCTATACCTGCCCGCAAAGCGTCTGGACCTGGATTTTCATGTGGTGCGAGAAGGTCACTGAAGGCGACCGCAACCAGCGCATCAAGCTCGACAAAGCGCCGATGAGCGGCAATAAATTCCTGCGCAAACTCAGTAAACACAGCCTGTGGCTGTTGATCGGCTTCGTCACCGGCATGACCTTCGTCGGGTACTTTTCGCCCATCCGCGAGCTGACCATCGACTTCTTCCTCGGCGAAGCCGATGGCTGGTCGTACTTCTGGGTCGGTTTCTTCACCCTCGCCACTTACGGCAATGCCGGCTGGTTGCGCGAGCAGGTGTGCATCTACATGTGCCCGTATGCGCGCTTCCAGAGCGTGATGTTCGACAAGGACACCCTGATTGTTTCCTACGACCCGCGTCGTGGTGAGTCCCGCGGCCCGCGCAAGAAAGGCGTGGACTACAAGGCCCAAGGCCTGGGCGACTGCATCGACTGCACCATGTGCGTCCAGGTCTGCCCGACCGGGATCGACATCCGCGACGGCCTGCAAATCGAGTGCATCGGCTGCGCCGCGTGCATCGATGCCTGCGACAGCATCATGGACAAAATGGACTACCCGCGCGGCTTGATCAGCTACACCACCGAGCACAACCTGTCCGGGCAAGTAACCCATAAGCTGCGCCCACGCCTGATTGGCTATGCCGTTGTGCTGCTGACCATGATCGGCTTGCTGGTCACCGCGTTCTTCATGCGCTCGCTGGTCGGTTTTGACGTCAGCAAGGACCGCGTGCTGTACCGCGAGAACGCCGAAGGCCGGATCGAAAACGTCTACAGCCTGAAGATCATGAACAAAGACCAACGCGACCACACTTACCTGCTCGAAGCCAGCGGTCTGCCGGACCTCAAGCTGCAAGGCAAGCGTGAGATCAAAGTCGCCGCCGGAGAAATATTCAGCCAGCCGGTGGAGCTCTCCAGCGCACCGGAGCAATTGCCATCGAGCACCAATGAGGTGAAATTCACCCTCAAGGATGCCGATGACGACAGCGTTCACGTTGAAGCCAAGAGCCGATTCATCGGCCCACAAATTCGTTGAGAGAACTGAACATGCCCGCAGCAAATGCCGCAAGCCCTTGGTACAAGCATCTTTGGCCGTGGATCATCATCGGGATTCTGACTTGCTCGGTGACCCTGACACTGTCCATGGTGACCATTGCGGTCAAAAACCCGGACAACCTGGTCAATGACAACTACTACGAGGCCGGCAAAGGCATCAACCGTTCCCTGGACCGTGAGTTGCTGGCCCAGACCCTGCTAATGCACGCCAACGTCCACCTGGATGAGGTGACCGGCGAAGTCGACCTGCGCCTGACCGGCAACAGCCAGCCAAAGACCGTTGAGCTGAACCTGATCTCGCCGACCCAGCCGGAGAAGGATCGTAAGATCACCCTGACCCGCAGCGAAACCGAACAGGGCCGCTACATCGGCCAGATGAGCGACAAGGTCGACGGCCGCCGTTTCGTTGAATTGCTGGGCGTGCAGGACGACAAGACCTGGCGCATGTTCGAGGAAGAACAGATCAGCCCCGACAAGAACCTGCTGCTGGGCGATGAGCCGCTGCAAGGTGCTGAAGACCTGAAAAAGTGAGTCAACATCAAAAGCCCCTCACCCTAACCCTCTCCCGGAGGGAGAGGGGACTGATTTCGGGCGCTTGCATGCCTTGTGTATGGCAGTGACGATATCGGTGACTGCCGCTGTTTTTCCGGCCCACATCGATCGGCTCCCTCTCCCTCCGGGAGAGGGCTGGGGTGAGGGCAAGCGGACAACCCCAAAACAAGGGCTCAGCCCCTCGACGATGCCATGACCACCCCACTCCCCTGCTACCACTGCGCCCTGCCCGTGCCGTCCGGCAGCCGCTTTACCGCTGTCGTGCTCGGGGAGTCCCGCGAGTTCTGCTGCCCCGGCTGTCAGGCCGTGGCCGAGGCCATCGTCGCTGGTGGGCTGCAAAGCTATTACCAGCACCGCAGCGAAGCCTCGGCCAACCCGCAAACCTTGCCGGTGCAATTGGTCGACGAACTGGCGCTGTACGACCGCGCCGACGTCCAGCAACCCTTCGTTCGTCACGAAGGCGAACTCGCTGAAACCACGCTGCTGATGGAAGGCATCAGTTGCGCCGCCTGCGGCTGGCTGATCGAGAAACACCTGCGCAGCTTGCCGGCCGTGGCCGAAGCGCGACTGAACCTGTCGAACCATCGCCTGTTCGTGCGTTGGGCCGACGCCCAACTGCCGCTAAGCCACGTGCTTAGCGAATTGCGCCACATCGGTTACGCCGCGCACCCTTATCAGGCCGACCGCGCCAGCGAACAACTGGCCAGCGAAAATCGCCTGGCCCTGCGCCAACTCGGCGTCGCCGGATTGCTGTGGTTTCAGGCGATGATGGCGACCATGGCCACCTGGCCCGAATTCAATATCGACCTCAGCCCGGAGCTGCACACCATCCTGCGCTGGGTCGCGCTGTTCCTGACCACGCCGATCGTGTTTTACAGCTGCGCACCCTTCTTCAAGGGCGCCATGCGCGACCTGCGCACCCGGCACCTGACCATGGATGTGTCGGTCTCGCTGGCGATTGGCAGCGCTTACCTCGCCGGGATCTGGACCTCGATCACCGGAGTCGGCGAACTGTATTTCGATGCGGTCGGGATGTTCGCGCTGTTCCTGCTGGCCGGACGTTACCTGGAACGCCGCGCCCGGGAACGCACCGCTGCTGCCACCGCTCAACTTGTGAATCTATTGCCCGCCTCGTGCCTGCGCCTGAGTGCCGACGGCCAGAGCGAGCGAATCCTGCTCAGCGAACTGCGCGTCGGCGATCAGGTGCTGGTGCATCCCGGCGCCATTCTCCCGGCCGACGGCAAGATTCTCGATGGCCAGTCGAGCATTGACGAATCGTTGCTCACCGGTGAATACCTGCCGCAACCGCGCACTCTTGGCGATGCGGTCACGGCCGGCACCTTGAACGTTGAAGGTGCGCTGACCGTGGAGGTGCTGGCGCTGGGTCATGACACGCGACTGTCGGCCATCGTCCGTCTGTTGGAACGCGCACAGGCCGAAAAACCGCGCCTGGCGGAAATCGCCGACCGCGCCGCCCAATGGTTTCTGCTGCTGTCGTTGATTGCTGCCGCTGCCATCGGCCTGTTGTGGTGGGAACTGGATTCATCGCGAGCGTTCTGGATTGTGCTGGCGATGCTCGTCGCGACCTGCCCGTGCGCCTTGTCCCTGGCCACGCCGACCGCCCTGACCGCCGCCACCGGCACGTTGCACAAACTCGGCCTACTACTAACTCGCGGCCATGTCCTGGAAGGACTGAACCAGATCGACACGGTGATTTTCGACAAGACCGGTACGCTGACGGAAGGCCGGCTGGCGCTGCGCTCGATTCGCCCACTCGGTTCGCTCAACAGTGATCAATGCCTGAGCCTCGCGGCAGCGCTGGAAAACCGCTCCGAACACCCGATCGCCCGTGCGTTTGGCCGTGCACCGTTGGCCGCCGAAGAAGTCCTCAGTACGCCGGGGCTAGGGCTTGAAGGCTTGGTCGGTTTACAACGCTTGCGCATCGGCCAACCGGGTTTTGTCTGCGAACTCAGTGGTGCCACCGTGCCGCTGATGCCGGATGAAGCCGGCCAATGGCTGCTGCTCGGTGACAGTTTTGGGCCGCTGGCGTGGTTTGTCCTCGACGACTGCTTGCGCGCCGATGCCCCGGCGCTGCTTGCCGCGTGCAAGGCTCGCGGCTGGCGCACGCTGTTGTTGTCGGGCGACAGCTCACCGATGGTCGCCAGCGTCGCCGCCGAATTGGGCATCGACGAGGCCCGTGGCGGCTTGCGGCCCGATGACAAGTTGCAAGTGCTGCAACAACTGCACAAGGAAGGTCGTAAGGTGTTGATGCTCGGCGACGGGGTCAACGACGTACCGGTGCTGGCCGCCGCCGATATCAGCGTGGCCATGGGTTCGGCAACCGATCTGGCGAAAACCAGCGCCGACGCGGTGTTGCTGTCCAACCGCCTCGACGCCTTGGTACAAGCCTTCAGCCTGGCGCGGCGCACCCGTCGGGTAATCATCGAGAACCTGCTGTGGGCCGGACTGTACAATGGCCTCATGCTGCCGTTCGCCGCCCTCGGCTGGATCACTCCGGTGTGGGCCGCGATTGGCATGTCGATCAGTTCGTTGACCGTGGTACTCAATGCCCTGCGCCTGACTCGCATGCCGAGCACGCCAAAGGCCCGCACCACGCCAGAAACCCGTCCGCTGCCGGCCTGAGCCGCGCGGGCATGGAGTCTTCCAATGCCAGCTCTTTACGTGATGATCCCGGCCGCGCTGCTGATCGTGGCCATCGCCGTCTACATCTTCTTCTGGGCGGTCGACAGCGGTCAGTACGACGACCTCGACGGCCCGGCCCACAGCATTCTGTTCGACGACCAGGACCCGGCTCACAAAGCAGCGGTCGACGAGGCCAGCGGTCATCCAGCCAAACCGGAAGACAAGGCGCCACCCCATGCTTGAGCTGGCGCCGCTGCTGGTGTCGGCGCTGATCCTCGGCCTGCTCGGCGGCGGCCATTGCCTGGGCATGTGCGGCGGCTTGATGGGTGCGCTGACGCTGGCGATTCCCAAGGAACAACGCAGCCGTCGCTTCCGCTTGCTGCTGGCTTACAACCTGGGGCGAATTCTCAGCTACGCCACGGCCGGCCTGCTGATCGGCCTGGCTGGCTGGGCGGTGGCCAACAGCCCGGCGGCGATGTTCATGCGGATCATCGCCGGGCTGCTGCTGATCAGCATGGGCCTGTACCTGGCCGGTTGGTGGAGCGGCCTGACACGCATCGAAAGCCTCGGTCGCGGCCTGTGGCGGCATATCCAGCCGATTGCCAACAAATTGCTGCCGGTGTCGAGCCTGCCCCGCGCCTTGCTGCTGGGCGCACTCTGGGGCTGGCTGCCGTGCGGGCTGGTTTACAGCACGTTGCTGTGGGCGGCGAGTCAGGGCAATGCGCTGGACAGTGCGTTGTTGATGCTGGCGTTCGGGCTGGGGACATGGCCGGTTTTGTTGGCCACGGGCCTGGCGGCGGAACGGGTCACGGCACTGTTGCGCAAGCGTAGCGTGCGGATGAGTGGCGGGTTGTTGGTGATTCTGTTCGGGATCTGGACATTGCCGGGGCCGCATCAGCATTGGTTCATGGGGCACTGACCCTGTGGCGAGGGAGCTTGCTCCCGCTGGGCTGCGAAGCGGCCCCAAAAGATGGGACTGCTACGCAGTCCAGCGGAAGCAAGCTCCCTCGCCACAAAAACCGATCAAAGCCACCAACCACCGTTGATGCAAATCAAGATGCCCCAACGCCGCACCCCATAGACTTGCTCACACTGCAAGCCTATCCGGGGGAATGCCCGCATGCTCGACGCCATTCGTTGGGACACCGATCTGATTCGCCGTTACGACCTGTCGGGGCCGCGCTACACCTCGTACCCGACCGCCGTTCAATTCAACAGCCAGGTCGGCACCTTCGACCTGTTTCATGCCCTGCGCGACAGCCGTAAAGCGCTGCGCCCGCTGTCGTTGTATGTGCATGTGCCGTTCTGCGCGAACATCTGCTACTACTGCGCCTGCAACAAAGTCATCACCAAGGACCGTGGCCGCGCACTCCCCTACTTGCAGCGCCTGGAGCAGGAGATCCAATTGATCGCCTGTCACCTGGACCCGGCACAGAAAGTCGAGCAATTGCATTTCGGCGGCGGCACCCCGACCTTTCTCAGCCACGACGAACTGCGCCAGTTGATGGCTCAGTTGCGCAAGCATTTCAACTTGCTGGATGACGATTCCGGTGACTACGGCATTGAAATCGATCCACGCGAAGCCGACTGGTCGACCATGGGCCTGCTGCGTGAACTGGGCTTTAATAGGGTCAGCATCGGCCTCCAAGACCTGGACCCGGCGGTGCAACGTGCGGTCAATCGCCTGCAAAGCCTGGAAGAAACCCGTGCCGTGATCGACGCCGCGCGAACCTTGCAGTTTCGCTCGATCAATATCGATCTGATCTACGGTTTGCCGCGCCAGACGCCGGAGAACTTCGCCCGCACCGTTGACGAGGTCATCGCCATGCAGCCGGACCGGCTCTCGGTGTTCAACTACGCGCACCTGCCGGAACGCTTCCTGCCGCAACGGCGGATCAACAGCAATGAACTGCCGACGCCGGCGCAGAAACTGGAGATGCTCCAGGGCACCATTGAACAACTGACCAAGGCCGGCTATCGCTACATCGGTATGGACCACTTTGCCCTGCCGGATGATGAACTGGCCATCGCCCAGGAAGAATCGACCCTGCAACGCAACTTCCAGGGCTACACCACCCACGGTCACTGCGACTTGATTGGGCTCGGGGTCTCGGCCATCAGCCAGATCGGCGACCTGTACTGCCAGAACACCAGCGATCTGAACCTGTACCAGAACACCCTGGCCTCAGCCCAACTGGCCACCAACCGTGGCCTGTTGTGCAACGCCGACGACCGCTTGCGACGGGCAGTGATTCAGCAACTGATTTGCAGCTTCACATTGGATTTCGCCGGGATCGAACAAGCATTCAACATCGATTTCCGAGGCTACTTCAGCGAACTCTGGCCGCAGCTGGAGGCGATGGCCAATGACGGCTTGATCGAATTGGACAGCGAGCGAATCACAGTACTGCCGGCCGGACGACTGCTGGTGCGCTCGGTATGCATGGTGTTCGATGCCTACCTGGAGCAGCAAAATCGCCAGCGGTTTTCCCGGGTGATTTAGTTTTTCATCAGCAATGAACCGACTTGCATGTTTTGCTCGGACGTCAGACCCGACTGGCCCACCACTTTCGACAAAGCCAGATTGGCGGTGATCAGACCGGTGTTCAACGCAGCAATGGCGCCACGCAGGCTGGCAACCTTGATGATTTTTTCTTCGTTGGAAAGGCGCTTGTCGGCCATGATTTTTTCGATCTGCGCCTTTTTCTCGGCAATCTCTTTTTGCAATTTGCGAATCATTTTCAGGACCTGCTGAATGTTTTCCGGCAAACCGCTTTCTTCGATGTCGCTGTTTTCGCCCTTGGCCCCGGCAGCTTTTTCGATGCCGGCACCGGACAGCGACACTTTGATGCCTTGGACCACGGCCGGGGTTGCCTCCTCGTTCAAGCCGTCTTCGCGTGTATTGCCTGAAGCAGCTTTAAACGTCTCCGGCAATGCCGCAACGTCGCTGCTACCGGGGCCCAGCGTACCAATAGCGGTCATCGAGTCGTTCCTTGTATGCGTGCTGATACCTGTTTATCGGCGGCTTGCCCTGCGGCTTTATGGCCGTAGGACAAAGTCGCCTCAGACTGGCCTGAATGTCCTCCCGTGAGTTACCCTTACGGCTTATGTGTGTTTTTCCCACAAGGATTAAAGAAATGTCTGAGCCAGTAAAAGTGCGCGCTCACAGCCAGGCCCATTGCAAGGATTGCAGCCTGGCCCCCCTCTGCTTGCCACTTTCTTTGAATCTGGAAGACATGGATTCGCTGGACGAGATCGTTAAACGTGGTCGCCCGCTGAAAAAAGGCGAGTTTCTGTTCCGCCAGGGCGACACGTTCGATTCCGTTTATGCAGTTCGCTCCGGCGCCCTGAAGACATTCAGCCTCAGCGATGGCGGCGAAGAGCAGCTCACTGGTTTCCACTTGCCGAGCGAATTGGTCGGACTGTCGGGCATGGACACTGAAAAGCACCCTGTTTCGGCCCAAGCGCTGGAAACAACCTCGGTCTGCGAAATCCCGTTCGAGCGTCTCGATGAACTGGCCCTGCAACTGCCGCAGTTGCGTCGTCAGTTGATGCGGGTGATGAGCCGCGAGATTCGCGACGATCAGCAAATGATGTTGCTGCTGTCTAAGAAAACCGCCGACGAGCGCATCGCCACGTTCCTGGTCAACCTGTCCGCTCGCTTCCGCGCGCGCGGTTTCTCGGCCAACCAGTTCCGCCTGAGCATGTCGCGCAACGAAATCGGCAACTACTTGGGCCTGGCGGTGGAAACCGTGTCCCGGGTGTTCACCCGCTTCCAGCAAAACGAACTGATCGCCGCGGAGGGTAAGGAAATCCATATTCTCGACCCGATCCAGCTGTGCGCCCTGGCAGGCGGTTCTCTCGACTGACAGACACAATTGCGGCTGAGCGAAACGGTTCAGCCGCCGTTATACTGCGTCGTTTGCAGCCTGCCAGGACACCTCGACGATGGTCTTCGACTCCTTCGACATCAAATCCCTGATCCGCCCCGTGATCGACTTCCCCAAGCCCGGCGTGATCTTTCGCGACATCACCCCGCTGTTTCAATCGCCCACGGCCCTGCGCCTGGTGATGGACAGCTTCGCTCACCGTTACGTCGAGGCCGACTTCACCCACATCGGCGCGATGGATGCCCGCGGCTTCCTGATTGGCTCGGTATTGGCCTACCAGTTGAACAAGCCGCTGGTGCTGTTTCGCAAGCAAGGCAAACTGCCGGCGGACGTGCTGGCCGAGGGTTACGCGACCGAGTACGGCGAAGCGTTCCTGGAAGTGCACGCCGACAGCCTGTGCGAAGGCGATTCGGTAGTGATGTTCGATGACCTGATTGCGACCGGTGGCACCTTGATTGCGGCGGCGAACCTGATTCGACGCATGGGTGCGCGAGTGCATGAAGCGGCGGCGATTATTGATTTGCCGGAGCTGGGTGGCTCGCAGCGGTTGGAAGATATGGGGATTCCGACGTTTTGCCTGACGCAGTTTGCGTTGAGCGATAAGTAACGATCAAAAGATCGCAGCCTTCGGCAGCTCCTACAGATGTACGCATTCCAATGTAGGCGCTGCCGAAGGCTCGGGCCGCGTTCGGACGATCTTTTGCATTTACAGCCCCATCTGCTTGCTGATGATCTCGTTCATCACTTCCCGCGTCCCGCCGCCAATCGACAGTATCCGGTTATCCCGATACAACCGCTCCACCAGACTCTCGCGCATATAACCCATACCACCCAGAATCTGCACCGCATCCGTGGTAATGCGATCCGCCGTGTCGGTCGCAAAATTCTTGGCCATGGAAATCTCCTTGATCACGCTCTGCCCCGCCGCCATTTTCGCCGCTTGTCGGTAGGTGAACTCCCGTGACACTTCCAGCGCCGTGGCCATTTCCGCGAGGCGATGCTTGAGCACCTGGAACTTGCCGATCGGTTTGCCAAAGGCCTCACGCTGACGCGCCCATTTCAGGCTTTCTTCGAGCGCAAGTTGCGCGGTCATGTTGGCCATCAACGCCAGGGCCAGGCGTTCGCTCTGGAAGTTACCCATGATGCAGGCAAAGCCCATGTTTTCGGCGCCAATCAGATTGCCCACGGGCACCCGGCAATCGTCGAAGAACAACTCGGCGGTGTCCGACGCCCACCAACCCATTTTCTTCAACTGCCGGCCGACGGTGAAACCGGGCGTGCCCTTCTCGATCAATAACAGGCTGATGCCACCGAAACCCGGCGCGCCGGTGCGCACCGCGACGGTGTAGAAATCCGCACGAATGCCGCTGGTGATAAAGGTTTTGCTGCCGCTGACC
This sequence comes from Pseudomonas sp. TH15, assembly GCF_016651105.1. GTDB lineage: Bacteria > Pseudomonadota > Gammaproteobacteria > Pseudomonadales > Pseudomonadaceae > Aquipseudomonas. The sequence continues at coordinate 3,116,303 of NZ_JAEKEL010000001.1, read as the reverse complement.
CGGTAGACGTCGCCATCACGTACGGCGCGGGTTTGCAGGTTGGCCACATCGGAGCCGCCGCTGGGTTCGGTGATGGCCAGGGCGCTTATTTTTTCGCCGGATAGCACTTGCGGCACCACCCGATCACGAACTTCAGGCCTAGCCCACTTGAGGATTGGCGGCAGGCCGATGTCCAGCGAACCGAGGCCGGCCACCAACCCGCCGGAGCCGCAACGCATCAACTCTTCGCTGGCGGCAACCTTGGCGAACAGATCACCTTCATGACTGCCGCCGAGGACTTCGGGATAACCGATACCGAGAATGCCCGCCGCACCGGCCTTGAGGTAGAGCTCGCGAGGAAAGCTTTCGGCTTCTTCCCACTGATCAATGTCCGGCAGGATCTCGCGCTCGACGAAACGCCTGACGCTGTCACGGACCAATTGGTGGCTGGGATCGAAGTATTCCTGAAAGGCAGGCATCGGCGAACTCCACTGAAGGGTTCAACGACGTTAACCGAGCGCTTGCTTGGTTTTCAACCGGATTGTTTGAATCAGATGGACCGAGGCGCCTGCATCGCGAGCTTGCTCGCGATGGCGTCAGCGGCAACACCAAAAATTACAAGGCAATCGGCTTACGCCCGGCAAACGAATGCGCCAACGTTCCGCCATCCACCAATTCCAGCTCGCCACCCAACGGCACGCCATGGGCGATTCGCGAGGCGATCAAGCCTTTGTTGCTGAGCAACTGGGCGATGTAATGCGCTGTAGCCTCACCTTCCACCGTCGGGTTGGTGGCCAGGATGACCTCGGCAAAGGTGCCCGCCTCTTCAATCCGCGCCAGCAATTGCGGAATACCGATGGCCTCTGGCCCGAGCCCGTCGAGCGGCGACAGATGGCCCTTGAGCACGAAGTAGCGACCGCGGAACCCGGTCTGCTCAACCGCATAGACGTCCATCGGCCCTTCCACCACGCACAGCAAGGTATCGTCGCGTCGGGTGTCGGCGCATTGCGGGCAGAGGTCGTCTTCGGTCAGCGTGCGGCACAAGCGGCAGTGACCGACCCCTTCCATGGCCTGGCTCAGGGCCAGCGCCAGCCGCGAGCCACCACTGCGATCGCGCTCAAGCAGTTGCAACGCCATGCGTTGGGCGGTTTTCTGACCCACGCCCGGCAACGTTCGCAGGGCATCGATCAGTTGGCGAATCAGAGGGCTGAAGCTCATGGGGAAAAGTCCGACAAAACAACGAGACGCGGTTTATACCCGCGCCTCTGGTCAGCGTCAAATACTCAGTCCTGGGCGACCCGCACCACCAGTTTGCCGAAGTTGCGCCCTTCCAGCAGACCGATGAACGCCTCGGGCGCCTGCTCCAGGCCCTCGACGATGTCCTCGCGGAACTTCACCTTGCCCTCACGCACCCACGGCACCATGGCACTGACGAATTCCGGCTGTCGATCAGCGTAGTCATCGAACACGATAAAGCCCTGCATGCGTACGCGCTTGGTTAGCAGGGTTCGCTGAAATTGCGGCAGACGATCCGGCCCACTTGGGGCTTCATGGGCGTTGTAACCGGCAATCAGGCCACAGAGCGGAATCCGCGCCTTGGTATTGAGCAACGGCATGATCGCATCGAAGACCTTGCCACCAACGTTCTCGTAGTAGATGTCGACGCCCTTAGGGCACGCCAGCGCCAGGTCATTGGCAAAGTCCGGGCTCTTGTGATCGATGCAGGCGTCGAAACCCAGCTCCTCGACCACGTAGCGGCACTTGTCGGCTCCACCGGCCACACCGACCACCCGCAGGCCTTTGATCTTCGCCACCTGGCCAACCACCGATCCCACCGCACCGGAAGCCGCAGCCACCACCAGGGTTTCGCCGGCCTTGGGCTGGCCAATGTCTATCAGGCCCATGTACGCCGTCATGCCCGGCATCCCTAGCACACCCAACGCCATCGACGGGCTCGGCAGCCCGGATGGAATAGGAATGATGTTGCGACCATCGCTGATGCTGTGGCTCTGCCAGCCCGTGGATCCGACCACCAGATCACCTTCCTGAAACTTCGGATTCAGCGAGCGCTCGACGCGGCTGACAGCGCCACCGGTCATCACCTCGTCGATTTCTACAGGCGCAGCGTAGGACGGCGCGTCACTCATGCGACCGCGCATGTAGGGATCGAGGGACAAGTAGAGAGTCTTGAGTAGAACCTGGCCGTCTGCCAGGTCCGGCAGCGCTACACGCTCCAGACGAAAATTCTCCGGCTTCGGCGCGCCCACCGGACGGGACACCAAGACGATACGTTGGTTGAGGGTCAATGCTTGTGGCATGTGAGCGTCTCCTTGATCGATGAATTCAGCGGTATAGGGTGCAGACCTTTGCGGGGGTGGGGCGTTCGATGTTTCTGCCTTTCATTGTGGCGAGGGAGCTTGCTCCCGTTCGACTGCGAGGCAGTCGCTAAGCCTTACAGCCAGGATGCACCTGATACACCACTGTGGCAGGTTTTGGGAGCGCTTCGCACTCCAACGGGGGCAAGCCCCCTCGCCACAAAAGCAGGCCAACCTCATCTGGCAGAAACAAAAATGCCAGGCGCGCTGCCTGGCATTTTTTTGTAGCCCATCCAACGCGCCTTGGCGAATCAGAATGGCAGTTTCATACCCGGCGGCAGTTGCATGCCAGCGGTCACGCTGCCCATTTTGTCCTGGCTGTTGGCTTCGATCTTGCGCACGGCATCGTTGACGGCGGCGGCGAACACGGCCTCCAGCATCTCTTTGTCGTCTTCGCTCAGGCCTTCTACCAGGCTTGGGTCGATGGTCACGCGCTTGACGTCGTGACGACCGGTCATCACCACGGTGACCATATCGCCACCCGCCTTACCGGTGACTTCGGCGTTGGCCAGTTCTTCCTGCATCTTGGCCATTTTTTCCTGCATCTGCTGCGCCTGCTTCATCAGGCCGGCCATGCCACCTTTCATCATGGTAATCACCTCAAAGTACTTGGATAAAAACGGCGCCCGGTAAATATAGCCGAACGCCTTCAGTTATTTGCCCTGACTGACCAGGGCGTCGACAGGTTCAATAGTATCGTTACGGACCACCGCACCGAACTGCTGCATCATTTGCTGGATGAACGGATCACCGTGGATCGATTCCTCCGCCTCGCGCTGACGGTTCACTCGGCGCCGGGACGCAGCCTGGGCCGGGGTTTCCTGCTCAGGCTTGATCAGTTCCATGGTCAGCGTCAGCGTGCGGCCGTGAAACTGGTTCAAGGCATCGTTCAAGCGACGTTGTTGAGTCGCGTTGAACAAGGCGCTGTGGGCCGGGTCCAGGTGCAACAGCCAGTTGTCGCCATCGACGGCGATCAACGTGCAGTTGGCGGCGATGCTGCCGGTCATGCCGGAGATCGGCAGTTTCGGGAACAGTTCCAGCCATTGCAGCGCCAAACCGGTGGCCGGCATTGCAGCCGGTTCAGGCTCGGGTTCTGGCGTCGGCTCGGCGGTGTGTTCGCTGGCCAGTTCATCGAGATAGCTGTAGGCCGAGTCGATGTCCGGCTCGATGTAGTCCTCGTCCAGCGGCGGCTCGTCATCCAGGTCGATACCCGGCGTGGCAGCATCGACGTCGGCCACGGACGGTTCCGGGATGGGCGCGGCGGCCCATTCCGGCGCATCCGGCACCACGCTGTCAGGCGTAGGCATTGGCATCGGCGGCAAATCGGGTTGCTCGCTGGCGGTTTCCAGCACGGGCTCGACGGCCGGCTGCTGGATGACTTCGGGCTCTACCGGGTCATTCCACGGCAGGTCGACGACTTCTTCGACGACCACCGTTTCAACGACAGGCTCGGGCACGATCACTGGCGTAACAGGTTCGGGTTCCGGCGCTGGCGCAGGCTCAACAACGGCCGCCACTGGCGCCGTCACAACCGGTGCAACTGCCGCTGGGACTACCGGCGCAACGTTAGGCGCGACAGCCACTGAGTTTGCGGAATCAACTGTGGCCTGGCTGATCCCCACTGGCTTTAGCGGTTGCCTCGGAGCGTCCGCCGTGTCTGCGGGTCTGAACGCCAGCATGCGCAGCAGGACCATTTCGAAGCCGCCACGCGGGTCGGGTGCCAGCGGCAAGTCGCGGCGCCCGATCAAGCCCATCTGGTAATAAAACTGTACGTCTTCGGCCGGCAATGCCTGAGCCAGTGCGAGCACCCGGTCACGGTCGCCGTGGCCGTTGTCGACGCCTTCAGGCAAGGCCTGGGCGATGGCGACCCGGTGCAGCACGTTGAGAATTTCCGAGAGCACGCCGTTCCAGTCCGGGCCTTGCTCGGCCAGATGACGAACGGCTTCGAGCAACGCTTTGGCGTCGCCTTCGATCAGCGAATGCAGGACATCAAACACCTGACCATGATCGAGCGTACCGAGCATCGCCCGTACGTCGGCGGCCATGACCTTGCCTTCACCGAAGGCGATGGCCTGGTCGGTCAGGCTCATGGCGTCACGCATCGAACCGTCAGCGGCACGACCCAGCAACCACAGCGCATCGTCTTCGAACGGCACTTGCTCGACACCCAGCACGTGGGTCAAATGCTCGACCACTCGCTCAGGCGTCATGTTCTTCAGGGAGAACTGCAAGCAACGCGAAAGAATCGTTGCCGGGAGTTTCTGCGGATCGGTGGTCGCCAGGATGAACTTGACGTAGGGCGGCGGCTCTTCGAGGGTTTTCAACAGCGCATTGAAGGAATGGCTGGAGAGCATGTGCACTTCGTCGATCAGGTAGACCTTGAAGCGCCCACGGCTCGGGGCGTATTGCACATTGTCGAGCAGTTCGCGGGTGTCCTCGACCTTGGTCCGGCTCGCGGCGTCGATCTCGATCAGGTCGACGAAGCGACCTTCATCGATCTCGCGACACACCGAGCACTCGCCGCAAGGCGTCGACGTGATGCCGGTTTCACAGTTCAGGCATTTGGCAATGATTCGTGCGATGGTGGTCTTGCCGACACCGCGCGTCCCGGTAAACAGGTAGGCGTGGTGCAGCCGCTGGCTGTCCAAGGCATTGATCAGAGCCTTGAGCACATGGGTCTGGCCGACCATTTCGCGGAACGAGCGCGGACGCCATTTACGTGCAAGAACCTGATAACTCATCGAAAACCATCGCCACTGGGAAGCAGAAGCGGCTAATGCTAGCGGAGCAGGCCTGAAATTGCATCCGGTGTGCTCGTCTAATCTGGCTAAGCTGCATTTTGGGGGGCTATTTCTCGGCTCAAGGTTCATCAGTACCGGAGCGTTTATGCGGTTGGCCTTGGGGGCTTTGTTATTCTTCTGCCTGAACGTCGCCACCGCCGACACGCCGGTGCGCTTTGTCATGGCCGACAGTTGGGCCATGCCGATGGTGCAACTGGAGCAGGGCCGACCGACCCAGGGCATCCTTTATGACATTCTGCTCAGCCTCGCGACCCAGGTCGGCGTGCCGGCCGAGTTTCATGTGTTGCCTCGGGCGCGGGTGCAAAACGCCATGGAACACGGCGAAGTCGATGTGCGCTGCTATGCCGCACAATCGTGGCTGCCGAATCAGTCCGGGGACTACATCTGGAGCATTCCGCTGTTTCTGCAGCGCGACCTGCTGGTCAGCCGAAAAGGCCCACCCACGTCAGTGCTTCCCGCAGATTTGCAGCACGAGGCTATCGGCACCGTGCTTGGCTACATCTATCCCACACTGCAACCGCTGTTCGATGCAGGTCAGTTGCAACGCGAAGACGCGCGCAATCAGGAACAAGTGCTGGATAAGCTGCTGGCCGGGCGCTATCGCTACGCCGTCAGCAATCAATGGACCCTGGACTGGTTCAACCAGCGCCTGCTACCCGACCAGCAATTGCAAGCCGTGGCGGTGTTGCAGGAGCAGAATGTCGGCTGCTACGTGCGCAACGACCCGAACGTGCCGGTGCAGCGCATTTTGCGCACGTTGTTGCGGATGAAAATGTCGGGGGAGATTGACGACATAATCGGGCTCTACACCGGCCAATCCGACAACACCCCATCACCCCTGTAGGAGCAAGGCTTGCCCGCGAAGGCGGTGTGTCAGTCAACTCATCTCTGACAGATCTGGCGCCTTCGCGAGCAGGCTCGCTCCCACAATTAACCCAGGGCGCTGGCCAAATCGCAGACACAAAAAAACCGCAGTGGGCGAAACCCATGCAGTTCTGTTTGAAGCGTTCGATTGTTCGTTATGGAGGCAACCCCATCAGCCACACCCCGGCACACAATGTTCCCGCTGTGGCTGCTTCCTTCCGGATCTGACCAGGTTCACGGGTAATCGTTGCGGGGGGACCGATGGGGTCACCATAACGACGTTCACCTCACGGCGAACGGCGCCATTGTACCTATCTGAGACGAAGTTACAACCGTTCGGGAGGATTAAAAAATATGAGCAGCGTCAAGGACATGCAGCGACCCAAAAAGATCGCACGTGTAGGAGCTGCCGAAGGCTGCGATCTTTTGATCCTATTGCGCCAACACCTCATCCGCCCTGCCGCCCTCCTGCTGGATCACCAAGTGGATGAAGTGCAGCTTGGCGATCACCGCTGACGGCAGCGCGAACGGATAGAAATCCGGCTGCCCCATGCTCCGAGACAATTCGTTGAGCATGCCAGCCAACTCGATCCACGCATTGACGAACGACAGGAACGCCGTGCCGCCAGGATGCTGCGGGTCGTAGAGGGTGCTGGACGGGAATGGCTGGTAATCGAAGTCCATTTCCCGGGCACTCATGCCAAAGCCCAGGGCGGTGTCGACGGCGTCCATCATGTGCAGGTAGTGCGCCCAGGTTTCGGCCCAGTCTTCCCACGGATGCATCGTCGCGTAGGCGCTGACGTAATGTTGCTCCCAGTCCAGCGGCGCACCTTGCTGGTAATGCCGCTCAAGGGATTCGGCGTAGCTCGCTCGATCGTCGCCGAACAAGCCACGAAACGGTTCCAGCCAATGGCTGTTGGCGATCAGTCGATCCCAGTAGTAATGGCCGACCTCATGACGGAAGTGCCCGAGCAACGTGCGATACGGCTCGTGCATCTGCACCCGAACCTGTTCGCGGTGAGCATCATCGGCTTCTTTGATATCGAGGGTAATCAAGCCGTTGGCGTGCCCCGTCGTCGGCAGCTTGCCTTCGAGGTTGATGCCGATGAAGTCAAAGGCCAGGCCGGTTTCTTCATCCACGGTTTTCGGGATGACCTGCAACCCGAGGCTGACCAGTTGCGCAACCAATCGGCGCTTGGCCGTTTCGACCTTACACCAGCGCTCAGGGTTTTCGGCAATCGATAGATCAGGGATGGTGTGATTCAGACTACAGGCGATGCACAACGCATCGTGATCGTTGGCTGGGAGCAGCCAGTTACACGCGGCCGGGGAATCGAGATTGGCGCAGCGGCGCAATACACCGGCCTCGGGATCAGCATCAAGCAGCCAAGTGTCCGCTTGCGGGCCGGGTTGCAGCGACGACAAGCGACTCTGCTCCGGCTGATAGCCCAGCGCCGCCGAACAGGCCAGGCACTGACTGTTGCGAAAGAACAGCGACTGTCCGCAGCGGCAATGCCAGACCTTGCTGTTGCGCGAACTCTCGCTGATGAAAGGCGCGGCGATGCGGGAACTGAGCTGTTCGAAGAAACGGTACATGGCGAACTCTCCCTGAGGGGTGCCAAGACTAGATCATTTCGGCTAGCCGATCGTTCCCATAATTGTGGCGAGGGGGCTTGCCTGTGGCGAGGGAGCTTGCTCCCGTTCGACTGCGCAGCAGGCGCAAATGCCAAGGGGACCGCTTCGCGCTCCAACGGGGGCAAGCCCCCTCGCCACAGGTCCGCTTTAGACAGAGATATTGTGTTCCTTCAGGAATACCACAAACGCCTCTTCATCCAGCACCTTCAACCCCAGCTCATTGGCCTTGGCCAACTTGGAGCCCGCCCCCGGGCCAGCCACTACGCAATGAGTCTTGGCCGACACCGAACCCGCCACTTTGGCGCCGAGGCTCTCAAGCTTCTCCTTAGCCACATCGCGACTCATCAACTCAAGCGAACCAGTCAACACCCAGGTCTGCCCGGCCAGCGGCAAGCCTTCGACGACTTTCTTCTCGCTCTGCCAGTGCATGCCGAAATCACGCAACTGTTTCTCGGCCGCCTCGGCAATCTGGCGATTTTCTTCGACAGCGAAAAACTCGCGAACCGAATTCGCCTGTTTCTCCGGCAATGCCTGGCGCATGTCCAGCCAGTCGGCGCCAAACACGCCTTCCAGTGAACCAAACTTGTCCGCCAGTTTCTGCGCACCGCCCGGCCCCACCGAAGGGATGTGCAACTTATCGAGGAAGCCGCCGAGCGTGGTGCTCGCAGAAAACTCCGCGCCCAATTCGCCCTGATCCTGAATCTGCAAACCGTGCTTGAGCAGCTCGGCAATCACCTGCTGGTTATGCGCATCTTCAAAGAAGCTGTGAATCTCGTAAGCCACTTCCAGCCCAACATCCGGCAAGTACGTCAACACTTGCGGCAACGCCTGCTGAACCCGCTCCAGCGAACCCAGAGAACGCGCCAGCACCTTGGCCGTCTCTTCGCCGACATCGGGAATCCCGAGGGCGTAAATGAAGCGCGCCAGGCTCTGCTGCTTGCTGTCTTCGATGGCGCTGAGCAGCTTCTTGCTCGACAGCTCGGCAAAGCCTTCCAGGTCGACAATGTCTTCGAACTTCAGCGCATACAGATCGGCCGGCGAACCCACCAGGCCTTCATCCACCAGTTGCTCGACGCTCTTGTCGCCCAGGCCTTCGATGTCCATGGCACGACGGGAGACGAAGTGGATGATCGATTGCTTCAACTGCGCACCACAGGCCAGACGACCGACGCAGCGATACACCGCGCCTTCGCTGACGGTCTCGCGACCTTTGCTGCGCTTGACCAATTGCGTGCGCTCGACATGAGAGCCGCACACCGGGCATTGCTCGGGAATCTGCACCGGCCGTGCGTCTTCTGGACGACGCTCAAGGACAACTTGCACCACTTGCGGGATCACATCGCCAGCGCGGCGGATGATCACCGTGTCGCCGATCATCAAACCCAGTCGCGCCACTTCGTCCATGTTGTGCAGCGTCGCGTTGGCCACCGTCACGCCAGCGACCTTGACCGGTTTCAAGCGAGCGACCGGCGTCACCGCGCCGGTGCGGCCGACCTGGAACTCCACGTCGAGCAATTCGGTGAGCTCTTCCATAGCCGGAAATTTGTGCGCAATCGCCCAACGCGGTTCGCGTGCACGGAAACCCAATTCACGTTGCGAAGCAATGCTGTTGACCTTGAACACCACGCCATCGATTTCATAGGCCAGACCGTTGCGGCGCTCACCGATGTCGCGGTAGTAATCCAGGCATTCATCGATGCCATGGGCCAGTTTCAGCTCATGACTGATCGGCATGCCCCAGACCTGCAATTGCTTGAGATTGCCGATATGCGTGTCGGCAATGTCGGCCGAAATCTGGCCGATGCCGTAGCAGCAGAATTCCAGTGGACGGTTGGCGGTGATCTTCGAATCCAGCTGGCGCAAACTGCCGGCCGCCGCATTACGCGGATTGGCGAAGGTCTTGCCGCCGACTTCCAGTTGCGTGGCGTTGAGCCGTTCGAAACCGGCCTTGGACATGAACACTTCGCCGCGCACTTCAAGCGTCGCCGGCCAGCCAGTGCCGTGCAACTTGAGCGGGATGTTGCGCACGGTGCGTACGTTGACGCTGATATCTTCGCCGGTGGTGCCGTCACCGCGAGTCGCGCCGCGTACCAGTACGCCGTCCTGATACAACAGGCTGACCGCCAGGCCATCGAGTTTCGGTTCGCAGCTGTATTCCACCGCCGCGCCGCCACCGAACAGGTCGCCGGCCGGCAGGTCGAGACCTTCGGTCACCCGACGATCAAACTCGCGCATGTCGGTTTCTTCGAAGGCGTTGCCGAGGCTGAGCATCGGCACTTCGTGGCGCACCTGGGTGAACGCCGACAGCGCCGCGCTGCCGACGCGCTGGGTCGGCGAGTCGCTGGTGATCAGTTCGGGATTGGCCGCTTCGAGGGCCTTGAGCTCATGGAACAACCGGTCGTACTCGGCGTCCGGAATGCTCGGCTCGTCCATCACGTGATAGCGATAGTTGTGCTGATCCAGCTCAGCGCGCAGCTCTAGAATGCGGTTTTTGACGGCGGTCATGGGTGTTCTCTCATAAAGCAAAAGAGCAGCCGAGGCTGCTCAATCTTCTAATCACGATAGCCTAAAGGCTTGCACTATGTGGCGAGGGGGCTTGCCCCCGTTCGGCTGCGAAGCAGTCGCAAATCCTGTGATCGTGCCCCATCTGGCAAAACAGGCTGAATGGTTCTGGGGCCGCTTCGCAGCCCAACGGGGGCAAGCCCCCTCGCCACAACAGCCCTTTTGACTCTAGCGCTTCTGGGTCAGGGCGCGACGTTCGAATTCAACGATGCGCTGACGGTAATGCTCGATGGTCTGAGCGGTCAGCACGCTGCGCTGGTCGTCTTTCAGTTCGCCGTTCAGTTCCTGGGACAGCTTGCGTGCCGCAGCCACCATCACGTCGAAGGCTTGCTTCGGATGACGTGGGCCTGGCAGGCCGAGGAAGAAGCTCACCGCCGGAGTGCTGAAGTGGTCGATGTCGTCCAGATCAAAGATGCCCGGCTTGACCGCATTGGCCATGGAGAACAGCACTTCGCCGTTACCCGCCATGCTTTCGTGGCGATGGAAAATATCCATCTCGCCAAAACGCAGGCCGCTTTCCAGAATGTTCTGCAACAGCGCCGGGCCTTTGAAGCCGGCGGCGTCGCGGCAAATCACGCTGATCACCAGCACTTCTTCGGCTTGCGGCTGATCTTTTTCGCTGACCGATGGCGCGGACTTGGCGTCATCCGGGAAATCGTCGTCACGGCTGCTGAAGCTCGGGCCGCCGTCCAGGTCGAGGCTGAGGTTCATGTCACCCTGGGAAGGTTCGCCATGGCCACGCTTGCCGCGCTTGGAGCCCGACTCACGAGGTTCCCGGGCCGGCATGCTCACGGACGGCAGATCGTGCTCATCCAGTTGCGGCTCCTTATGAGTATCCAGCACCCGTGGCGGGCCCAACAGCTCGGCGCTGGTGTCCTCGTCCGGCAGGTTGGACAGACTTCGGTCAAGGCGGAATTTAAGTTTTCCCTTGCCGCCGCGCATGCGACGCCAGCCATCGAAAAGAATACCGGCAATGACAATAATGCCGATGACGATCAGCCACTCGCGCAGACCGATTTCCATGTAATCCCGTGCCTCTATAAAAAATGCTGAAAAATAAGGGGTTTACAACGTGCAAACCGCTTTAAAACGTGGCGCCAACTCTATGTTCTGACAGGCGTTTTGCCCACGTATACGAAAAATTGACATTAAACTAGCACGACCAAAGGCAACTTTACACCGTCTGTCACAATGGCTTCAGCGAATATGTCGATTGGCCAGCAAGTAAAGAGAAAGTAAATAAGCCTACAGCACATAAATACTTGCCCTACAGCCAGCGACTCAGGCATCCACCATCGCCATCGCCTCCTCGACATCCACTGCTACCAAGCGTGAGCAACCCGGCTCGTGCATCGTCACCCCCATCAGTTGATCGGCCATTTCCATGGCGATCTTGTTGTGGGTGATGTAGATGAACTGCACCGTCTGCGACATCTCTTTGACCAGTCGTGCATAGCGTCCAACGTTAGCGTCATCCAATGGCGCGTCAACTTCATCGAGCATGCAGAACGGCGCCGGGTTCAACTTGAAGATCGCAAAAACCAGGGCCAGAGCAGTCAGGGCTTTTTCGCCACCGGAGAGCAAATGGATGGTGCTGTTCTTCTTTCCTGGCGGCTGCGCCATGATCGTTACCCCTGTATCGAGTAGATCTTCGCCCGTCAGTTCCAAATACGCGCGCCCTCCACCGAAAACTTTTGGGAAAAGTGCCTGAATACCGGCATTGATCTGATCAAAGGTATCTTTGAAGCGGTTGCGGGTTTCCTTATCGATCTTGCGAATCACGTTTTCCAGGGTATCCAGCGCTTCCACCAGATCGTCGTTCTGCGCATCCAGATAACGTTTGCGCTCGGATTGTTGCGTGTATTCGTCAATGGCCGCCAAGTTGATCGCACCAAGACGCGCAATACGTGCGGCAATGCGCTCCAACTCTTCCTCAGCCTCTTTTTCGTTGGCTTCGGCCACCAGGGTCGCGATCACGCCGTGGAGGTCGTAGCCGTCTTCCAGTAACTGATCCTCGAGGGTCTTGCGGCGCACGGTCAGGGCTTGCCATTCCATGCGCTGGTGTTCGAGTTGGCCACGGATCAATTGCGATTGTTGCTCGGCCTGGTTGCGGCGCTTCTCGGCATCACGCAATTCGCGGTCGGCATCTTCCATGGCCATTTGCGCAGTCTTGAGTTCTTCGTCGACGGTCATGCGCTTGTCGAGCAATTCTTCGAGCTTCAGGCGCAGCTCTTCCAGCGGCGCCTCGCCCTCCTCCAGATTCAGACTCAGTTGCTCGCGCTTCTCGGTCAGGCGCTCGGACTGCATCTCCAGCCGTTCCAGCGCCTGACGCGTCGAGTCATGTTGCGCCTTGAGCGAACCCAGACGCACCGCCAGTTGATGCGCATGATCCTTATGCTGCCGGGCTTCCTGTCGCACCCGATCGAGGCGCTCGCGCAAACTGTCGCGCTGAGCCAGCAGCAACTCGCGCTGCTCGGTGTCCAGCGCCATGCTGTCGAGGGCGTCCTGCAATTGCAGGCGCGCTTCGCCGATGTTTTCGTGTTCCAGCGCCCGCTGCTCGCTCAGCTCGGTGAGCTCTTCGTCAAGACGAGTGCGGCGCAGGGTCAGTTGTTCAGCCTTGGCTTTACCGGCAGACAACTGGGCTTTCAATTCACCTTGTTGACGGGCTTCGTCTTGCAACAGACGGCGCAAATGTTCGCGACCGTTTTCTTGCTGACGCTGTTGCGCCCTGAGATTTTGAAGTTGGGTTTCCAGGGTTTCGACCGAGGTTTCGCGCTCTTCGCGTTCAAGGCCCAGGCGCTGGATTTCCTGGCCACGGGCAAGCACGCCGCTTTCCGCTTCACTGGCCCGACGCACACGTAAAAAGTGCCGACCGACCCAGTAACCGTCACGACTGATCAAGCTTTCGCCGGGCGCCAATTGAGCGCGTAAAGCCAAGGCCTGCTCAAGGCTTTCCACCGGTTTGACCTGCCCCAGCCACGGCGACAGATCGATCTGCGCCTCGACCTTGTCGAGCAAGCTACCGGCCACGCGCACGCCCTCGCTGGCGGGGCTGAGCAAGCGCAGATCGCCCTGGGCAAACCCGGCCAGATCGAAATCGCCGAAGTCATCCACCAGCACCGCTTGCAGGTCGGCGCCGAGCACGGTTTCCACCGCCAGCTCCCAACCCGCTTCTACCTTCAGGCCTTCGGCCAGGCGCGGACGGTCTGCCAGGTTTTGTTCACGCAGCCATTCGGCGGTGCCGGTGCCCGGATCGAGCGCGGCTTGCTGCAAGGCTTCAAGGGACGCGAGACGACCATTGAGGCGTTGCAAATCACCCTGGGCTTGTTGCTGCGCGGTCAATGCGTGCTGCAATTCCTGACGCAGCTGTTCAAGCTTTTCGACCTGAGCTTCTTCACTGGTTTGCAAGTCCTCAAGCGTCGCTTCGGATTCAGCGAGCTGCTCGCTGAGTTCCATGATCGCCGCGTCTTCCGGGTCCGCCGAGAGCAACGTGCGCTCCTCGCCCAGACGCTTCTGGCGATCAGCCAAACGCTCCATGCTGGTTTCCAGCTGCTGGATGCGCGACTGCTGCACTTCAGACTGACGACGCGGCTCGGCGGCCGTGAGGTTGAAGGTGTCCCACTGCTCTTGCCACCCGTGCATGGTGGTTTCGGATTCTTCCAGCGCAGCGGCGGCTTCTTCGGCCGCGGCGCTGGTGACTTCCTGTTCCGGCGTGAGCAGGTCCAGCTCTTCGCCGAGGGTCAACAGCAAGGTGCGGTCGTGGCCCAAGTGCGATTCGGTTTCCAGACGTGCGCGCTCGGCTTCTTTCAGATCATCTTGCAACTGACGCAAACGCTGCTGACCGTGCTGGATGCTTTGCTCGACGCGGGCGATGTCGCCACCGACCGAATAGAAGCGCCCTTGCACCAGATTGAAGCGCTCGGAGAGGTCGTGGTGACCGTCACGCAGGCGTTCAATCGCCGCATCGGCGTTACGTTGCTCGGCGACCAGGGCCTCAAAGGTGATTTCCTGAGTGCCGATGATCGCTTCGCGCTGACCGACCTGTTCGTTCAACGCCTGCCAGCGCAGGGCCGACAGTTGGGCCTTGAGCTGACGCTCTTCGGCTTTGAATTCCTGATACTTCTTCGCGGACTCGGCTTGGCGGTGCAAGCGCTCGAGCTGACGCTCAAGCTCTTCACGCAAGTCAGACAGGCGGGCCAGGTTTTCATGGGTGCGGCGGATGCGGTTTTCAGTCTCGCGCCGGCGCTCCTTGTACTTGGAGATCCCCGCCGCCTCTTCAATAAAGTTACGCAGGTCTTCGGGTTTGGATTCGATCAGCTTGGAGATCATCCCCTGCTCGATGATCGAGTAGCTGCGCGGACCCAGGCCGGTGCCGAGGAAGATGTCGGTGATGTCGCGACGACGGCATTTGGTGCCGTTGAGGTAGTAAGTGGTCTGGCTGTCGCGGGTCACTTTGCGGCGAATGGAGATTTCCGCATAGGCGGCGTATTCGCCGAGCAGCGTGCCGTCGGAGTTGTCGAACACCAGTTCGATGCTCGCCTGGCTCACCGGCTTACGACTGGTGGAGCCGTTGAAGATGACGTCGGTCATCGACTCGCCACGCAAGTTTTTGGCCGAACTCTCGCCCATCACCCAACGCACGGCGTCGATGATGTTCGACTTGCCGCAACCATTGGGCCCGACCACCGCCGCCATGTTACTGGGGAAGTTCACCGTGGTCGGGTCGACGAAGGATTTGAACCCCGCCAGCTTGATGCACTTGAGCCGCACGCTTAAGCGTCCGTCAGGGCAGAAACCACCAGATCGCTACTGCGCTGGGCATATGCCGTCAGCACTTCGCGAATCTGCGGAAAGTCACGGGCGATCACCGCTGCGAGCAAGCGTTCGAACAACTCCAGAAACTCGCTCATCTCGGCCTTGCGCTGTTCCAGGGCGAGGAAATACGCGCGGCTCATGGCCGGCTGCAGATTCTCGACGGTTTCCTGCAAGTACGGGTTGTTGGCGAACGGATACGCGGCGCGCATCACACTGAAGCTGTCGTCGACGAACGTGCGGATGTCCTGACGCTCGTAGCTGGACGCCAGGCGCTGCTGGATCTGCACGAACGGCGCCAGGTCGGCCTGGACTTGCCAGCCCGTAGCCACGGCATTGCCGAGCAGGATGTACAACTCGCTCATCAGCGTGCACAGGCTTTGGACCTTGTGCGCGGTGAGTTCGGTGACATGGGCGCCACGTCGCGGCAGTATCGCGATCAGGTGGCGGCGCTCGAGAATCAGCAAGGCCTCACGGACCGAACCGCGGCTGACATTGAGGGCCAGCGTGACCTTCTGTTCCTGGATGCGCTCTCCCGGCTTCATTTCGCCGCGAATGATACGTTCGGCGAGGTGGTGAGCAATTTGCTCGGCGAGGCTGTCCGGCGCCTTGAACGTCATGGTTGTCCTTCAAACTCTTCGATCTGCACAAGCGGCGCAGTGTAGCGCAATTGGTACGTCATGGCGGAGTGCCCACCCGGCGGTTTTGGCACGAATTAAGCAAAAAGCAGGCTATCCCGTGAGGGTCAATACTGATGGAACGCGTTGTTCATCGAGAAAAACTGATTTCCTGACCTTTAAGTCAGAAAACCATTGACCGAAAAGTCAGACCTGATAAATTCGGTTCAAATCGGTTAACAACAATAATGAGTCTGCGAGGCCTTCCGTGATCCAGTTTTTACTAAACCAGGAACTCCGTAGCGAGCACGCCCTGGACCCGAACCTGACCGTGCTCAATTACTTGCGCGACCATGTGGGCAAACCCGGCACCAAAGAAGGCTGCGCCAGCGGTGACTGCGGCGCGTGCACCGTGGTGGTCGGCGAGCTGCAAACGGATGACGACGGCCGCGAACACATTCGCTATCGCAGCCTCAACTCGTGCCTGACGTTCGTTTCGTCATTGCACGGCAAACAATTGATCAGCGTCGAAGACCTCAAGTACAAGGGCGAACTGCACAGCGTGCAAAAAGCCATGGTCGAGTGCCACGGTTCGCAATGCGGCTTCTGCACCCCAGGCTTCGTGATGTCGCTGTTCGCGCTGCAAAAAAACAGCGACGAGCCCGATTCTCATAAAGCTCACGAAGCGCTGGCCGGCAATCTTTGCCGCTGCACCGGTTATCGGCCGATCCTCCAGGCCGCCGAACAGTCCTGCTGCGCCAAGCAGCCGGATCAGTTCGACGCCCGTGAAGCCGAGACCATCGCTCGCCTCAAGTCCATCGCCCCCACCGACATCGGCGAACTCAACAGTGGCGACAAGCGCTGCCTGGTGCCGCTGACCGTCGCTGATCTGGCCGACCTCTACGACGCTTATCCACAGGCCCGGCTGCTGGCCGGCGGCACGGACCTGGCGCTGGAAGTCACCCAGTTCCACCGCACCTTGCCGGTGATGATCTACGTCGGCAACGTCGCCGAGATGAAGCGCATCGAACGCTTCGACGATCGCCTGGAAATCGGCGCCGCGACAGCCCTCTCCGATTGCTACGACGCACTGAAAACCGAATACCCGGACTTCGGCGAATTGCTGCAACGCTTCGCCTCCTTGCAGATTCGCAACCAGGGCACCCTGGGCGGCAACATCGGCAACGCCTCGCCGATTGGCGACTCACCACCGCTGCTGATTGCCCTGGGCGCGCAGATCGTTCTGTGCAAAGGCGAAACCCGCCGCACCCTGGCCATCGAAGATTACTTCATCGACTACCGGGTCACCGCGCGCCAGGAAAGCGAGTTCATCGAAAAGATCATCGTGCCCCGCGCCAGCGCTGAACAACTGTTCCGCGCCTACAAGGTTTCCAAGCGTCTGGACGATGACATTTCTGCGGTCTGCGCCGCGTTCAACCTGCGCATCGACAATGGCGTGATCGCCGACGCCCGCGTCGCCTTCGGCGGCATGGCCGCCACGCCAAAACGCGCCAAGACCTGCGAAGCCGTGTTGCTCGGTGCGACCTGGAACAACGACACCGTTGAACGCGCCTGTGCCGCCCTGGCCGAAGATTTCACGCCGCTCTCGGACTTCCGCGCCAGCAAGGAATATCGCCTGCTCAGCGCGCAAAACCTGCTGCGTAAATACTTTATCGAACTGCAAACACCGCACATCGAGACTCGGGTGACCGCTTATGTCTAATCATCACGCTGTAGAGAAGACCCAAGCCGAACTGGCTGAACTGTTCGCCAAGGACCTGACCACCGGTGTCGGCCGCAGCGTCAAGCACGACAGCGCCGCCAAACACGTGTCCGGTGAAGCGCAGTACATC
This sequence comes from Pseudomonas sp. TH15, assembly GCF_016651105.1. Classification (GTDB taxonomy): domain Bacteria; phylum Pseudomonadota; class Gammaproteobacteria; order Pseudomonadales; family Pseudomonadaceae; genus Aquipseudomonas. Next base: position 3,098,805 of record NZ_JAEKEL010000001.1, on the reverse strand, counting down.
GACGACCGACTGGAATTCCCGAACCAGTTGCACGTTTATGCACGCCTGTCGGACCGCGCCCACGCGAAAATCATCAGCATCGACACCAAGCCCTGTTACGCCTTCGAAGGCGTGCGCATCGCCATCACCCACGAAGACGTGCCGGGCCTGAAAGACATCGGCCCGCTGATGCCGGGCGATCCGCTGCTGGCCATCGATGATGTGCAATTCGTTGGGCAACCGGTGCTTGCGGTTGCCGCTAAAGATCTGGAAACCGCACGCAAAGCCGCGATGGCCGCGATCATCGAATACGAAGACCTTGAACCGGTTTTGGACGTGGTTGAAGCATTAAGAAAACGCCATTTCGTACTCGACAGCCACACTCACCAACGCGGCGATTCTGCTGGCGCATTGGCCACCGCTGAACATCGCATCCAGGGCACGTTGCACATCGGCGGCCAGGAACACTTCTACCTCGAAACCCAGATCTCTTCGGTGATGCCTACTGAAGACGGCGGGATGATCGTCTACTGCTCCACGCAAAACCCGACCGAAGTACAGAAGCTTGTTGCCGAAGTTCTGGACGTGTCGATGAACAAGATCATCGTCGACATGCGCCGTATGGGCGGTGGTTTCGGCGGCAAGGAAACCCAGGCCGCGAGCCCGGCATGCCTCTGCGCGGTCATCGCGCACCTCACCGGCCAGCCAACCAAGATGCGCCTGCCGCGGGTCGAAGACATGCTGATGACCGGCAAGCGTCACCCGTTCTACGTCGAGTATGACGTGGGCTTCGACAGCACCGGCCGCCTGCACGGCATCGCCCTGGAACTGGCCGGCAACTGCGGCTGCTCGCCGGACCTGTCGGCGTCGATTGTCGACCGTGCGATGTTCCACGCCGACAACTCGTACTACCTGGGCGACGCGACCATCAACGGTCACCGCTGCAAGACCAACACCGCGTCGAACACCGCTTACCGTGGCTTCGGTGGCCCGCAAGGCATGGTCGCCATCGAAGAAGTGATGGACGCGATTGCCCGCCATCTGGCCCTCGATCCACTGGCCGTGCGCAAGGCCAACTACTACGGCAAGACCGAGCGCAACGTCACCCATTACTACCAGACCGTCGAGCACAACATGCTCGAGGAAATGACCGCCGAACTGGAAGAAAGCAGCCAGTACTACGAGCGCCGCGAAGCGATCCGCCGCTACAACGCCAACAGCCCGATCCTGAAAAAAGGCTTGGCGCTGACCCCGGTGAAATTCGGCATCTCGTTCACCGCCAGTTTCCTCAACCAGGCCGGCGCGCTGATCCACATCTACACCGACGGCAGCATTCACCTGAACCACGGCGGCACCGAAATGGGCCAAGGCCTGAACACCAAAGTCGCGCAGGTCGTGGCCGAAGTGTTCCAGGTGGAAATGGACCGTGTGCAAATCACCGCGACCAACACCGACAAGGTGCCAAACACCTCGCCGACGGCGGCTTCCAGCGGCGCCGACCTGAACGGTAAAGCGGCGCAGAACGCAGCAGAAATCATCAAGAAACGACTGGTCGAATTCGCCTCGCGGCACTACAAAGTCAGCGAAGAAGACGTGGAATTCCACAATGGCCATGTGCGTGTTCGCGACCACATCCTGACCTTTGAAGCGCTGATCCAGCAGGCGTATTTCGCTCAGGTTTCGCTGTCGAGTACCGGGTTCTACAAGACCCCGAAAATCTTCTACGATCGCAGCCAGGCCCGTGGTCGTCCGTTCTACTACTACGCCTTCGGTGCGGCGTGCTGCGAGGTGATCGTTGACACCCTGACCGGCGAGTACAAGATGCTGCGCACCGACATTCTTCACGACGTCGGCGCTTCGCTGAACCCGGCAATCGACATCGGTCAGGTCGAGGGCGGTTTCATCCAGGGCATGGGTTGGCTGACCATGGAAGAACTGGTGTGGAACAACAAAGGCAAACTGATGACCAACGGTCCGGCGAGCTACAAGATCCCGGCCGTGGCCGACATGCCGCTGGACCTGCGGGTGAAGCTGGTGGAAAACCGCAAGAACCCGGAAGACACGGTGTTCCACTCCAAGGCTGTCGGCGAGCCGCCGTTCATGCTCGGCATCGCCTCGTGGTGTGCGATCAAGGACGCCGTGGCCAGCCTGGGGGACTACAAGCATCAACCAAACATCGACGCCCCGGCGACCCCGGAGCGGGTGTTGTGGGGCTGTGAGCAGATGCGGCAGTTGAAGGTGGCGAAGGCTTTCGAGGCAGAAGTCGAGTTGGCTTCGCTTTAAGACCGAGTCGCGGCCTTCGCGAGCAAGCCCGCTCCCACAGGGGAATGCATTCCAAATGTGGGAGCGGGCTTGCTCGCGAAGACGGCCGAACAGACAACACAGATGTCGAGGTGAAACATGTACAACTGGATCGACGCCCTCGCCGACCTGCAATCCCAGGGTGAACCCTGCGTGCTGGTGACCATCATCGAAGAGCTCGGCTCGACGCCGCGCAACGCCGGCTCGAAAATGGTCATCAGCGCCACCCAGACCTTCGACACCATCGGTGGCGGGCATCTGGAATACAAGGCCATGCAGATCGGTCGCGAGATGCTCGCCAGCGGTAAGCAAGACACGCATCTGGAGCGTTTCAGCCTTGGCGCCAGCCTCGGCCAGTGCTGCGGCGGCGTGACCGTATTGCTGTTCGAACCGATGGGCCAGGTCCAGGCACAAATCGCCGTATTCGGCGCCGGCCATGTCGGCCGGGCGCTGGTGCCGCTGCTCGCCAGCCTGCCCTGCCGGGTGCGCTGGATCGACTCGCGGGACGCGGAATTCCCGGGACAGATCCCCCACGGCGTGCGCAAAATCGTCGCCGAAGAACCTGTGGATGAAATCGACAACCTGCCCGCCGGCAGTTACTGCATCGTCATGACCCATAATCACCAGCTCGACCTCGAACTCACTGCCGCAATCCTCAAGCGCAACGACTTCGCCTACTTCGGCCTGATCGGTTCGAAAACCAAACGGGTGAAGTTCGAACACCGCTTGCGTGATCGTGGTTTCGACAGCGCGGTGCTGCAACGCATGCGCTGCCCGATGGGCATCGGCGAAGTCAAAGGCAAATTGCCTGTGGAAATCGCCATCTCCATCGCCGGCGAAATCATCGCCACCTATAACGCGAATTTCGGCCAGCAGACTGCCAGCGCCGGATCATCGATTGCCAAACTGCTGCCTGCTTCACGCCGCAGCCAAGCCATAAACTGAGAGCCACCATGCCTTTGACTCGCAAAGCCTACCGCGCCGCCATCCTGCACAGCATCGCCGACCCTGCTGAAGTGGGGATCGAAGCGTCTTATGAGTATTTCGAAGACGGCTTGCTGGTGGTCGAAAACGGCAAGATCAGCGCCGTCGGTCACGCCACTGAATTGCTGGCGACTCTGCCGGCCGACATCGAGATAACTCATTACCAGGATGCGCTGATCACCCCAGGGCTGATCGACACCCACATTCACTTGCCGCAAACCGGCATGGTCGGCGCTTACGGCGAGCAACTGCTGGACTGGCTCAACACCTACACCTTCCCGTGCGAAAGCCAGTTCGCCGACAAGGCCCACGCCGATGAAGTGGCCGACATTTTCATCAAGGAACTGCTGCGCAACGGCACCACCACCGCGCTGGTGTTTGGCAGCGTGCATCCGCAGTCAGTGAACTCGTTCTTCGAAGCCGCCCAGCAGTTGGACCTGCGGATGATCGCCGGCAAGGTGATGATGGACCGCAACGCGCCGGACTACCTGACCGACACCGCAGAATCCAGCTATGTCGAAAGCAAGGCGCTGATCGAGCGCTGGCACGGCAAGGGTCGCTTGCACTACGCGGTCACCCCGCGCTTCGCCCCGACCAGCACCCCTGAACAACTGACCCTTGCTGGCCAGTTGCTCGGTGAATACCCTGATTTGTACATGCAGACTCACATCAGCGAAAACCTGAAGGAAGTCGAATGGGTCAAGGAACTGTTCCCGGAGCGCAAGGGCTACCTCGACGTTTACGATCACTACCAACTGCTGGGCGAGCGCTCGGTGTTCGCCCACGGCGTGCACCTGTGTGACGACGAGTGTGCGCGGCTGGCGGAAACCGGTTCGGCGATTGCCTTCTGCCCGACTTCGAACTTCTTCCTCGGCAGCGGTCTGTTCAACCTGCCGATGGCCGAGAAGCACAAACTGAACGTCGGCCTCGGCACTGACGTTGGCGGCGGCACCAGTTTCTCGCTTCTGCAAACGTTGAACGAAGCGTACAAAGTGATGCAGTTGCAAGGTGCACGGCTGAGCCCGTTCAAATCGCTGTACCTGGCGACCCTTGGTGGTGCACGGGCGCTGCGGCTGGAAGACAAGATCGGTACTTTGCACGCGGGTACTGATGCGGACTTCCTGGTGTTGGACTACAACGCCACGCCGCTGCTGGGCTATCGCTTGAAGCAGGCCAATAACATTGCCGAAACGTTGTTTGTGTTGATGACGCTGGGGGATGACCGGACAGTGTTGCAGACGTATGCGGCGGGGAATCTGGTGCATCAGCGTTAAGGTTTACAGGCATAAAAAATCCCCCGCAGCTTTACAGCCCGGGGGATTTTTATTGTCTGTCAGATCGCTATCGCGAGCAGGCTCGCTCCCACAGTTGATCTCTGGTGGACTCGGGATTTGCATTCAACACAAAACCCTGTGGGAGCGAGCCTGCTCGCGATGGGAACGACTCCGCCTTACTTATAGCTTCGCGGTCGACCGACCTGGCTTCTTGGTCTGCAACAAATGCGAGAACACTGCATGCAAATCATCCGACGCGCTTTCTTCGTCGAGGTTGAGTTTGCTGTCGATGTGATCCATGTGATGCATCATCAGGTCCACCGCCAGCTCACCGTTGCGCGCTTCAATCGCATCGATCAATTGGGTGTGTTCATCATAAGAACAGTGCGAGCGGTTGCCGCTTTCGTACTGGGCGATGATCAACGAGGTCTGGGACACCAGGCTGCGCTGGAAGCTGATCAGCGGTGCATTCTTCGCCGCTTCGGCCAGTTTCAGGTGGAATTCGCCCGACAGACGGATGCCGGCACCGCGATCACCGCGCGAGAAGCTGTCGCGCTCGTCGTTGACCATCTGGCGCAACTCGGCGATTTGCTCGGCGGTAGCGTGCTGCACAGCCAGTTCGGTAATCGCACGCTCGACCAGACGGCGGGCGAGGAACACCTGACGCGCTTCTTCGACGCTCGGGCTGGCGACTACGGCGCCACGGTTTGGTCGCAGCAACACCACGCCTTCATGGGCCAGGCGCGACAGCGCGCGGCGAATGATGGTGCGGCTGACCCCGAAAATTTCCCCCAGCGCTTCTTCGCTCAACTTGGTGCCGGGCGCCAGACGCTGCTCGAGGATGGCCTCGAAGATATGCGCGTAGACAATATCGTCCTGGGTACCGCTGCGGCCGGCTTTGCCTGCTCGCGGTTGTTTCTTGAGGGGCTGCAACTGTTCGTTCATGGGCACTCGAGTCGGGAGAACTGCGGCGAATAGACCGTGACTGTAATACGGCACAGTAGGTCGCTGGCAAGTATCGCGTAAAAAACACCGCGATTGTACACAATGGATGGTGGCAACACGACTGTATGGCTGTTTGTGGCCTCGGCTGTATTGCAACGGTGCGTTACATTTGAGTTTAGGCTTGAACGCGCAATCCGCTGCCTGCATGCGATCCCTTGTAGGAGCGAGGCTTCGGACATCTTCATACGTATAAGGAACACCGTTGTCATGAACGACGCCACGCACACTCAGCTGCGCCCTTGGGCCGACACGTCACCTTCGGCCATCGTCGCCGGTTTCATCGCGATGATGACCGGCTACACCAGTTCCCTGGTCCTGATGTTCCAGGCCGGGCAAGCGGCGGGCCTGACCAGCGGGCAGATTTCCTCGTGGATCTGGGCGATCTCGATAGGCATGGCGGTGTGTTCGATTGGCCTGTCCCTGCGTTATCGCACGCCAATCACCATCGCCTGGTCGACACCCGGCGCGGCATTGCTGATCACTAGCCTCGGCGGCGTGACTTACGGTGAAGCCATTGGCGCCTACGTCACCTGCGCGGTGCTGGTGACCCTTTGTGGTCTGACCGGCAGCTTCGAGCGACTGATGAAAAAAATCCCGGCCTCGCTGGCGGCCGCGTTGTTGGCGGGGATTCTGTTCAAGATCGGCAGCGAGATTTTCGTCGCCGCCCAGCATCGCACCGCGCTGGTACTGGGGATGTTTTTCACCTATCTGGTGGTCAAGCGCCTGTCACCGCGTTATGCAGTGCTCGCCGCGCTGCTGATCGGCACCGCGCTGTCGGGGTTCATGGGGCTGCTGGATTTCAGCGGTTTCCACCTGGAACTGGCGACGCCGGTCTGGACCACGCCGCACTTCTCCCTGGCGGCGACCATCAGCATCGGCATCCCGCTGTTCGTCGTGGCGATGACCTCGCAGAACATGCCGGGCATCGCCGTGTTGCGCGCCGACGGTTACAACGTGCCGGCCTCGCCGCTGATCACCACCACCGGCATCGCCTCACTGCTGCTGGCACCGTTCGGCTCCCACGGGATTAACCTGGCGGCGATCAGCGCGGCGATTTGCACCGGGCCGCACGCCCATGAAGATCGCAACAAGCGCTACACCGCTGCGGTCTGGTGCGGGATTTTCTACGGGATTGCCGGGGTGTTCGGCGCGACGCTGGCGGCGTTGTTTGCCGCACTGCCCAAAGAGTTGGTGCTGTCGATTGCCGCGCTGGCGCTGTTCGGCTCGATCATCAATGGCTTGAGCATTGCCATGAGCGAAGTGAAGGAGCGCGAAGCAGCGCTGGTGACCTTTATGGTCACGGCGTCGGGGCTGACGCTGTTTTCCATCGGGTCGGCGTTCTGGGGGATTGTGGCGGGGGTTCTGACGTTGCTGATTTTGAACTGGCGCAAGGCCTGAAGGCATCCCCGAGATCGACATCGCAGGCCAAGTCTTGAGCCTACAAAAAACAGGCATAAAAAAACGGCGACCCGTGGGTCGCCGATTCTTTTATGACATCAAGCTACCGGATTGATCGGCTTTTCCGGGTACCAGACGTCCAGCAGCGGGCTGACGGTTGCTTCAGTCAGTTCGCTACGGCCTTTGAGCCAGGCTTCAACAGCGGCGCGCTGCTCTTCGGACACCGAGCCACGCTTGATCAGGCAAACCAGACCGAAGTCGTCGCCGCCAACATAACCCAGACCGTTGGCTTCCATAGCTTCTTTCAGGAACGCGTCGAGGAAAGCATCAATGGCTTCATCAGCCAAATCTTCTTTGAAATCCAGGTTCAGCTCGAAACCCAGCTCTTGAAATTCATCGACGCACAGTTTTTTGCGCAGACGCTGGGAACGGTTAGTCGCCATTGGAACAATCCTCATAAGTAATAACGGGCGGCACTTTAGCAGTTTAAGGCGCCAATTGCCCGCCCCACGGTGCCAGCCAGCCTACCGTCGGTAAAAAAATAGCCAATTAGAGGCTCCAGGCACGGCACAAGCCGCTACACCTTGGGGCATAATGCCGACACTTTCATGACCACTGAGGGATTTTATCTTCATGCCCTCGTCTTTTTTCCCCTCGACTGCAGGGTTCTATTTCACATGATCAAATCTTTGCGCCCACTGCTCCTGGCCAGTTTTCTTCTACCCCTGGCCCTCCCTGTTTCCGCCGCTCAGATCAACACCGCGCTGACGCCCAACGTTGAAAAGGCCCTCAAGGCCAGCAAGTTGCAGGACAGCGCCCTGTCCCTGGTGATGATTCCGCTCAACGGCCCGGGCACCCCGACTATTTTCAACGCCGACGTTTCGGTCAACCCGGCCTCGACCATGAAGCTGGTCACCACTTATGCGGCCCTGGAAATGCTCGGCCCGAACCACCAGTGGAAAACCGAGTTCTACACCGATGGCACCCTCAGCGGCGGCATCCTCAATGGCAACCTCTACCTCAAGGGTGGCGGCGATCCGAAACTGAACATGGAAAAACTCTGGCTGCTGATGCGCGACCTGCGCGCCAACGGCGTGACCCAAGTCACAGGCGACCTGGTGCTGGACCGCAGCTTCTTCGTGCAGCCGCAACTGCCGGAATTCAACGATGACGGCAATGACGAGAACAAACCGTTCCTGGTCAAACCTGACTCGCTGATGGTCAACCTCAAGGCCCTGCGCTTTGTCGCGCGCAACGACAACGGCAAGGTGCTGGTGTCGGTCGAGCCGCCGATTGCGACGATTCGCATCGACAACCAGGTCAAAGCGGTCAATTCCAAGCAATGCGCCGGTGGCGTGCGCTACAACCCGGTAACCCAGGCCGATGGCAGCGTGACCGTGACGGTCGGCGGCCAGTTGGGCGACGGTTGCAGTTCGCAGACCTATCTGTCGCTGCTCGATCACGCGACCTACACCGCCGGCGCCGTACGGGCGATCTGGAAAGAGCTGGGCGGCAGCATCCAGGGCAAGGATCGTCTGGCCGCCACGCCTAAAGACGCCAAGGTACTGGCCCGGGCCTTTTCGCCGGACCTCGCGGAGATCATTCGCGACATCAACAAATACAGTAACAACACCATGGCCCAGCAACTGTTCCTGAGCCTGGGCCAGAAGTTTCGTAACGATGCCGACGCCGACGACGCCAAGGCTGCCCAACGCGTAGTGCGTCAGTGGCTGGCACAAAAAGGCATTACCGCGCCGCACCTGGTGATGGAGAACGGCTCCGGCCTGTCCCGCGCCGAACGGGTGAGTGCACGGGAAATGGCCGGCATGCTGCAAGCGGCCTGGAAAAGCCCATACTCGGCGGAATTCATCAGCTCGCTGCCGATTGCCGGCACCGACGGCACCATGCGCAAACGCCTGAAGCACACCGCCATGGCCGGCGAAGCGCACATCAAGACTGGCACCCTGAACACCGTACGGGCGATCTCCGGTTTCAGCCGCGACATCAACGGCAATACCTGGGCGGTAGTGGCGATCCTCAACGACAAGGCCCCGTTTGGCGCATCGTCGGTACTGGATCAGGTACTGCTGGACCTGTACCGCCAGCCGAAAGTACCAGCCACCGCTTCGGTGCTGTAAAGCAAGCTAAGCAACATCACCAAACCCTTTGGGAGCTGGCTTGCCAGCGATAGCGGAGTGTCAGTCACCAAATATGCTGACTGGAATGACCCTATCGCTGGCTTTCCAGCTCCCACAGGTTTGTGGTGTATCGAGTATCAGCTCATCTGCTCGACGCGATCACGACCGTGCTGCTTCGCTGCGTAGACGCCTGAGTCCGCGCGCAACAGCAACGCATCTGCGCCCTCCCCGGCCGCCAACTGGCGATGCCAAAACTTGCCGTGACCACGCCCACCACATCCACCGGTGAACTGCGCAAACCCTGCCAGAGTTCGACCGCCAGCATGTATGCGTGTTTGCCGTCGATGTCCGGGCACAACACCATGAACTCCTCGCCACCCAGGCGACAGAACACATCGGTACGCCGCAGCCGATGGCCAATGCGCTCGCACACCGCCTGCAACACCCGGTCGCCCACGGCGTGGCCATGCTGGTCGTTGATGCGTTTGAAGTGGTCGATGTCGAGCATGATCACCGACAACTCGCCGCCACCGCGTTCGACCCGGGTCATTTCGGTGGTCAGCCGTTCCTGGAAGTAGCGGCGGTTGTGAATGCCGGTCAAGGAATCCGTCACCGACAGCGCCCGCAGCTCTTCTTCCACCCGTTTCAGATCAGAGATGTCCGAGATGTAGCCATGCCAGAGCACACCGCCGCCCGGCTGCTCCTCCGGCGTCGCCTCACCACGCACCCAACGCAAACCACCGACCGGCAGTTGCACCCGGTACTCCTCGCGCCACGGACTCAGGGTGTCCGCCGAGGCGCGGATCGAGGCGCGGACACGGGTCGAGTCTTGTGGATGAATCCGGGTAAAGATCGCTTCGGCATTGAGCAGTAACACATCCGGTTCCAGCTCATAGATCTCGCGGATACCGTCACTGGCGTAAATCACGCTGAAGCGACCGTCGAATTCCATCTTGAATTGATAGATGCCGCCGGGCACATGGGCGCTGAGTTTCTTCAGCAACAAGTCCCGCGCCGCCAGTGCCTCGTGGACCCGCTTGCGTTCGGTGATGTCGATGCAAATCGCCAGGTGCCCGACCCACAACCCCTGCTCATCCAGCACCGGGGTCGCCAGCATGTTGACCGTCAGATGGCTGCCATCGTGGCGCACCAAGGTCCACTCGCGGGCTTCGTTCCCACCCTCCTCGCCGCCCTCGACCAGCATCGCCTGGCACGTCGGGATCAGCTTGCCATAGCGCGCGCTCAACTCCGCCGAGCGGGCCACCAGCTCCCGGGGGAAGTGCAGGTTCTCCAGGGTCATGTGGCCCACCACCTCAGCGGCGTCGTAACCGAGCATCTGCTCGGCACCGGCGTTGAAGGTGCTGATGACCCCACGCAAGTCGGTGGCGATGATCGCCACCTGGGTCGCGGCATTCAGCACACTGCGCAACTGACCGTGGGTGCCGCGCAGTTCTTGCTCGCGGGCACGCAGTTCCTGAGTGCGCTGCTCGACCATTTTCAACGCCCGTTGACGCTGGCTGACCAGCACGTAGAGCAAGGCACTGAGTAACAGGCTGAGCAAGCCACCGAGCACCACCAGGCTGCTCACCGAAGAGCGGTTGGCCTGCACGAAAGCCTCACTGGGCTGGATGTCTACTTGATAGTCGTGGTCGGCCATGCGCAACAATCGACTGGCGGACAGATCACTGGCAGCCGGAGGGTTCGCAGACTCGTACAGCACTTCGTGTTGATCGTTGGTGGACATATCGAGGATACGCACTGACAAATAATCGTGACCGGCCTCCGGCAGCCCATCCGCCAACAACTGGCGCATGCTGATCACGGCCATGACGTAACCGAACGGCTTGATCGCCGTTTCGGTAAGGCTGTCACGACGAAGGACCGGCGTAACCAGCAGCACGCCTCGGGCATAAGCCGGCTCGACATTCACCAGGTGCATCGGCTGCGAGACCACCATGCCAGCCCGCGCATCTGCGCGTTCCAGCGTCGCACGGCGCAAAGGTTGGGCGAGCAAATCGTAGCCCAGCGGCGAGCCGAGTCGACTTTGCGTCTGGCTATAAAGCACCGCCACATACTCATCGCGCGCTGCCGCCAGTTGCAGTTCGCCGCCAGCATTGAGCTCACGGATGGAAAAGTCGCTCACCCCTTCGGCGCGCACCTGGTGTTCAAAGGCCGGACGTTCGTCGCGGGTCACCCGCTGTGCGAAGGAATAGGCCTGCGTACGGAGCAATAAAGGTTGGGTGTAACCGTCAAATTCGGCGCGGGACACCGATTCGGAATTGGCAAAGAACCGGCGCAGGCCATCGAGGCGCTGCTCCTGATCTTCGAAACGTTCTTCGATACGGCTGTAACGCTCACTGGCCAGCAGTTGGAAGCGTTGCCGCAATTGATGGTGAAACAGATTCAGCGTGGCCCAGGCCAGCAATCCCGTGAGAATCCCGCCAGCGAGCAATACCAGCACCGCGACCAGCCAGGCCGAGACGTCTTCGCTGATAAAGCCCAGGATCCTGGGGCGCACGGAGTGCAACGACATAAACGCAACTCAAAACGCCTGGTGCCGGAAAAGCCCATTGGCCGTGCGTTGAGTTATAGCTATTAGCCACTAATTTGACCAGCCCTGAAAGAACCCAAGAGCCTTTAAAAATCAAGGCTCTGTGGATCCAATCCGGTCAGCTATCAGCGGGCCGTGATTTTCCAGGCACGATGGATCTTGCCGTTACGGGCAAAGTCCGGATCGATGGTCTGGGCGGTGATTTCCTCGACCGCGTAACGGGTGGTGAGGTTCTCCTCCAGCACAAACTTGCGGAAGTTGTTGGAGAAGTACAACACGCCGCCCGGCGCCAGGCGCGCCATGGCCAGGTCGATCAACTGCACCTGGTCACGCTGTACGTCGAAAATCCCTTCCATGCGCTTGGAGTTGGAGAAGGTCGGCGGATCGATGAAGATCAGGTCGAACTCGTCACGGCAGGCATCCAGCCAGACCATCACGTCACCTTGCTCCAGGCGGTTCTTGTCGGAGAAACCGTTCAGCGACAGGTTGCGACGCGCCCAGTCGAGGTAGGTTTTCGACAGGTCGACGCTGGTAGTGGTGCGGGCGCCGCCCTTGGCCGCGTGAACACTGGCGGTCGCGGTGTAGCAATACAGATTGAGGAAGCGCTTGCCGGCCGCCTCTTTCTGGATACGCATGCGCATTGGACGGTGGTCGAGGAACAGCCCGGTGTCGAGGTAGTCGGTGAGGTTCACCAGCAGCTTGACGCCGCCTTCGTTGACCTCGACGAACTTGCCCTGTGCCGCCTGGCGTTCGTACTGTTTGGTGCCGCTCTGACGCTCGCGGCGCTTGACCACCACGCGGCTCTTGTCGATGTTCAAGGCTTGCGGAATCGCTGCCAGGGCATCGAACATCCGGGCCGAGGCTTTTTCCGGGTCGATGGATTTCGGCGCGGCGTATTCCTGGACGTGGACCCAATCCTGATACAGGTCGATGGCCATCGAGTATTCCGGCATGTCGGCGTCATACACGCGATAGCAGTCGATGCCTTCACGCTTGACCCACTTGCCCATGGCCTTGAGGTTCTTTTGCAGGCGGTTGGCAAACATCTGCCCGCCTTCGCTCAAGCGCGGTTGCTCGATCACCACCGGAGCCGGTTTGATCGGGTTGCCGTTCTTGTTGTACTTCTCGTACTTGCCCGGCGCCACGTCGTTGTCTGCAACTTCGACTTCAGCCTGTTCGCGTTCTACCTGACGCTGTTCCGGAGTGCGACGTTCGCCAGTGACGAACTGATCCGGCGTGACCTTGATCAGCAGCAGCTTGCACGGCAACGCGCCGTTCCAGAACGAATACTGTTTGTGGCTGCGGATGCCCATGCGCTTGCCCAGGTCGGGCGCGCCGGTGAATACCGCCGCTTCCCAGTTCAGGCAGGCCTGACGCAGACGCTCGCCCAGGTTCTGGTAGAGGTAAAGCAAGCTTGCCTCGTCACCCAGGCGCTCGCCGTACGGCGGGTTGCAGATGACCAGGCCTTTCTGGTTCTGGTCCGGACGTGGCTCGAAGGTGCCAACTTCGCCCTGGTAGATCTTGATCCACTCGCTCAGGCCTGCACGTTCAACGTTGTTGCGGCCCGGTTGAATCAGGCGTGGGTCAGCTTCGTAACCGCGAATCCACAGCGGTGGCTTGGCCAGGCCGGCAGCGCAACGCTCGGTGGCTTCTTCGTGGAGTTTTTTCCACAGCGCCGGAACGTGACCGAGCCAGGCCGTAAAGCCCCACTGCTCGCGACGCAGGTTCGGCGCCATATCGGCGGCGATCATGGCGGCTTCTACCAGGAACGTGCCGACACCGCACATTGGGTCAGCCAGCGCGCCGCCTTCGGCTGCAATGCGTGGCCAGCCGGAACGGATCAGGATCGCGGCCGCGAGGTTTTCCTTCAGCGGTGCCGCGCCCTGCTGCAAGCGATAACCACGCTGGTGCAGGCTGTGGCCGGACAGGTCGAGGGAAAGGATCGCTTCGCCACGGTCCAGGCGCAGGTGAATGCGCAGGTCCGGGTTGAGTTTGTCGATGGACGGACGGTCGCCCTGCGGGGTGCGCAGTTTGTCGACGATAGCGTCCTTGACCTTCAAGGCGCCGAAGTGGGTGTTGTCGATGCCCGAGCCGTGACCGCTGAACTCAACGGCCAGGGTGCCGTCGTTGAGCATATGGTCTTGCCACTCGATGTCGAGCACGCCGTGGTACAGGTCTTCGGCGTCCTTCATCGGGAAACGCTTGAGCACCAGCAGCACCCGGTTCGCCAGACGCGACCACAGGCACAGGCGATAAGCGGTTTCCATGGTGGCCATGCCGCGCACGGCCGAGGTGTGTTCACGCGCTTCTTCAAGGCCAAGCCCGACGGCTTCCTCGATGAGCAGGCCTTCAAGGCCTTTGGGGCAAGTGAGGAAGATTTCGAATTGATCGGACATTGGAGTTTCAAAGCCTTTGGCTGAGTGAACCGACAACGCATTGCCGGTCCGGTTTTCAATCAGGCGCTTTTCTAAAAGAGCGCCCGCGTGGCACGAAGGTGTGCCGTCCCACCCTGACTGCTCGGGTTAAAAGAGCTTAGATGCCAGGGCAGAGAAAAAAGTTGATGCAACAAAATGTCATAACTCGACCCTTCGTCGAATAGTACCCCAGTGCAACGGTGGGCCATTCTCACTAAAGGATTAACCCCGTCATCTAGCGCGGGGCCGATCATACCGGGGCTTTGAGCAACAAACACGTTACAAACGCCTTGTTACTTATGGCCATAGCATCTTTATCGTTACGTCCTTATGACAAAACGATCATTCCCTCGATGTGACGCATTGGTTAGAACTCAACACAGGTTGACGTCGCAACGGCGTCAACACCTTGGCTCGCGACGCCGGCAGCGAGCCACCAACGGCAGAATTTTTCTGCCAGACCTCGATTGAGGTCGACGCGATAAATACAGTCAACAAGTGAGGGCAACACCCTATGAGAAGACTTAAGCGTGATCCGTTGGAAAGAGCATTTTTGCGCGGATATCAATATGGCGTTGGTGGCAAATCCCGTGAGCTTTGCCCATTTACTCTACCGTCGGTACGCCAAGCCTGGATTAACGGCTGGCGCGAAGGACGCGGCGACAACTGGGACGGTATGACCGGCACTGCGGGAATCCATAGACTCAACGAACTTCACGCCGTTGGCTAACAAAGGGCCAGACACTGCAACACAACAATCTGAATACATAACGCATTAACCACGCACGTCCCATCCGGACGGCGGGCTCCGGCCCAGGGGCACCTTCGAGGTGCCCTTTTTTATGCCTGAAAATACCGGAGCATGCAGATTATTGTGATTACTGGATTTTCAGAAATTACTGGATCCTGTGGCGAGGGGATTCATCCCCGTTGGGCTGCGAAGCAGCCCCAAAACCTTCCACCTCAGTGTGTCAGGTAGATTGAGGATTCTGACTTTACGACTGCTGCGCAGCCGAACGGGGATAAATCCCCTCGCCACAAAGCCCTCTCCACAAAGCCCCTCACAACAAGCCTTCGGCAAGCCTCAGCGCAAGGCCGCTATGGCGTCGACCGATTCACGGATGAGCGCCGGGCCCTTATAGATGAAGCCCGAATACAGCTGCACCAAACTCGCACCTGCAGCGATTTTCTCAGCCGCGTGCTTGCCTTCAGTGATGCCACCCACGGCGATGATCGGCAAACGGCCGGCCAATTCTGCTGCCAGGACCCTGACGGTGTTGGTGCTCTTGTCGCGAACCGGCGCGCCGGACAGACCGCCCGCCTCGTCGCCATGTTCCATGCCTTCGACGCCGACCCGGCTCAGGGTGGTGTTGGTGGCAATCACCGCGTCCATCCCGGTTTCAATCAGCGCTTGCGCGACCTGGGCGGTTTCTTCGTCGGTCATGTCCGGAGCGATCTTGATCGCCAGCGGAACATGCTTGCCGTGGCGCAAGGCCAGTTCGGCCCGGCGCTGGGCCAGGTCGGCGAGCAATTGTTTGAGTGAATCACCGAACTGCAGGCTGCGCAGGCCCGGGGTGTTCGGCGAACTGACGTTGACCGTCACGTAGCTGGCGTGGGCGTAGACCTTGTCCAGGCAGATCAGGTAGTCGTCGACTGCACGCTCAACCGGCGTATCAAAATTCTTGCCGATGTTGATGCCCAGCACGCCCTTGTACTTGGCCGCTGCAACACGAGCCAGCAGGTGATCGACACCGAGGTTGTTGAAACCCATGCGGTTGATGATCGCCTCGGCTTCCGGCAAGCGGAAAATCCGTGGTTTCGGGTTACCTGGCTGCGGACGCGGGGTGATGGTGCCGATTTCAACGAAGCCGAAACCCAACTGGGCAAAACCGTCGATGGCCGCTCCGTTCTTGTCCAGACCGGCCGCCAGACCCACCGGATTCGGAAACTCCAGGCCCATGACCTTCACCGGCATTTTCGCCGGGGCCTTGCACAGCAAGCCGTTGAGGCCCAAACGCCCGCCCGCGCCGATCAGGTCCAGGGACAGATCGTGGGAGGTTTCCGGGGAAAGTTTGAACAACAGCTGACGGGCCAGGGTGTACATGGGCGGGTTTGACTCGAATGACGGCGAAATGAGGCGGCGATTATAGCCGGGCATGGGCCTGCGGCGCGAGGCGCACGCGTAAATCGACGCAAAACCGAATGTCCATTTACCAAATCGCAGACAAAGAAAAGCCCGGCCTAAGCCGGGCTTTTCAGCGCTACAAACTAATTACTTAGCTTGAGCTTCAACCTTCGCTTCTACGCGACGGTTAACAGCGCGACCAGCTTCAGTTTTGTTGTCAGCAACTGGGCGGGATTTGCCGTAGCCAACAGACTGAACGCGGGATGGCGAAACACCGTACTGGTTGGTCAGAACTTGTTTAACGGCGCTTGCACGACGCTCGGACAGTTTCTGGTTGTAAGCGTCAGGACCGACGGAGTCAGTGTGACCTTCAACAGTAGTGGTGGTGGATGGGTACTGCTTCATGAAGTCAGCGAGGTTCTTGATGTCAGCGTAGCTGTTAGGCTTAACGACCGACTTGTTGAAGTCGAACTTAACGTCCAGCTCAACACGAACAACTTCAGCAACTGCAGGGCAGCCATCAGCGTCAACAGTTACGTTGGCTGGGGTGTTCGGGCACTTGTCAACGTTGTCGCAAACGCCATCGTTGTCGCTGTCGGTGCAGACTTCAGCTGGAGCTGGAACTGGAGCAGCAGCAGGCTTGTTGCCGCCACCGAAGTTCACGCCCAGACCAACGGAAGGAGCGTAGTCCCAACGGCCGTTGTCCAGTTTGTAGTCAGCTTCAACGCCAGCACGGGCGAAGAAGTTTTCGGCGAAGTAGTACTTAACGCCAGCGCCAGCAGTCAGGAAAGTCGACTGGTCGCGACCGGTGTGGCCGTCAGCGGCTACGTTGGTCAGGCTGCCGTGTTTAACGCCGCCTTCAACGTATGGGCGCAGAGCGTCACCAGCGTTGTTGAAGTGGTACTGAGCGGTCAGACCAAAGTTGTCGCCTTTGATTTTCTGGCTGCCAGTGCCGTCGTTCGAACGGGTGTGGTTGTTGGTGTCGTAGCCGAGGTTAATCGACACGTCGTCGGTCAGGAAGTAACCGATTTTGGCGCCTGGGTTGAAGCCGTTTTCGACGTGGTCAACACTGTCGTTATACTGCTTCTTGTAGTTAAGCTCGCCTTCAACTGCGCCTTGGCCTTGTGCCAGAACGCCGAACGAAGTAGCGGCAATAAGAGAACCAATGGCCAAGCCCAAGGTGTTTTTCAGTTTCATCCGTTAAATCCCCATCTGGTGATTGTAAAGCAGTCCCTCAAACCGGGGGACAACTCGGCGGCAAGTCTATCAGAACTTGCCTACACGTAAGAGATATTTGCGCTGAACTAAGTTTCAGCAACGCCTGCAAATTTCTCACGTAATTTATCTAGAGCGCGTTTGTACCGCATTTTTGTAGCACTCAAACCCATGTGCATGATGTCTGCGATCTCCTGAAATTCCAGCTCTGCGACAAATCGTAGCACCAGAATTTCACGGTCAATCGGGTTCACATACACCAGCCAGCGATCGAGTCCACCCTTGTCCTCTGGTTTCGGCGTCTTTTCTTCAGACGCTTCCTCGAGGGGGTCCAGACTCAAAGCGTCCATCAAGCGACGCTTTCGCCGTTCCTTCCGATACTGCGTGATGCATTCGTTGTACGTGATGCTATAGAGCCATGTCTTGAACTTCGATTTCCCCTCGAAATTCTTCAGGCCGTACAACACCTTCAACATCACTTCCTGACAGACATCATCTGCGTCGCGATCGTTCCCAAGATATCGTGCACAAACGTTAAATAATGTTCGTTGGTAACGCCGCATCAGTTCTTCATAGGCGCGTGTTACGTGAAACAGCTCGGTATGCGAGCGCGCGACCAACTCCTCATCAGAGAGCTCGCGGGGGTCGTAGCGCGTGGAGAGCGATTGAGCTTTATTCAAAACAAGTCGGGCCGACAGTCAGGTCAATGTCCGCCGCAGCCCTTTCAGGGCATTTTGCGGCGGCATACATTAGCAGGGTTTGCCGGGTTAGCGGCTACTCACATGCTGCTCCAGGAGAATCCGATTGGAGAGAGAGACTAGCTCACCCTCATCGGTCAGCAATGTGGTTTTAACCGTGCCGATCTCTTCGATCTGGCCTTCGACCTCGCCAACACGCACTTGTTGCCCAACCTGATACAACTCTCGCACATAGATTCCCGCAAGAATCTGACCGGCAATTTCCCTGCTTCCCAATCCCATTGCCAGCGCAACCGCCAGACCAACGGTAATCAATACGATCACAATTACATGGTTCAGCAGGTCAGTCTTGACCTCCAACTGGCTGATCGCAACCGACAAACTGATAATAATCACCAGGCCCTGGGCAATTCGCCCCAGGCCCGAAGCGTAATCCAGCCCTACGCCCTCTGCTGCACCGCGCACCAGCCCGTTGGCCAGTTGCGCCAGCAAAACACCCACCAGCAACACCAGCGCGGCGCCAAATACCTTCGGCAAATACAGCGCAAGCATATCCAGCGTAGCTGAAACTCTCTCAAGTCCAAGGGATTCTGCGGCGGACACCAGGAAAATCAGCAAAACGAACCAATAGACGATTTTGCCGATCAGGGTCGAAATCGGCACTTGAAGGCCGGCACGGGACAGTAATTTGGTCAAACCGGTACCGCCCATCAGGCGATCAAGGCCCAACTTGGCGAGCAATTTGGACAGCAAGGTGTCCAGCAGCTTGGCCACGACAAAACCCAACAGCAGCACAACCAGTGCGCCGAACAGGTTCGGAATGAAATTCGCAACCTTGGTCCACAACGCGGTCATTGCAGTGACGAGGCTCTGAGTCCAGAGATCAAGTTCCATATTCAATCAGCCTTATCAGCAGTACGAACGGTAGGTTTACGGTGACGGGAAACCGGCGTGACGTGGGCCGATCCATTGTTCACGGCAATCATCAGCGCGGGCAACCAGCGGCCCAGCAGGCTGAACAGATCGCCAGCGCCGACCTGGCGGTTGGCGGTTTTCAGTACACGGCCAAGGCACGCATCGTCGTCCCGAGTGGACGGAGATGCCTTGAGCATGTCACGTAAAGACTGTTCAAACGGATCGTGCATACGCACCTCTCGTGATGTCTGTGAAAGACGCGATCAAATTTGCCGGGGTCACATGGCTCATCATCACACCCAGCGCAAACGTCGGAATAACCACCACTGACCGACCGCTACCGAGACCATCATCAGGCAGGCAATCAAGAAGCCATACGGGTTGCCGGAGAACGGAATACCGCCAACGTTGATACCCAAAAGACCGGTCAGAAAACTCATCGGCAAAAAGATCCCGGTGATGATCCCGAAGCGGTACATCGTGCGGTTCATGCGCACGCTCAAACGCCGGTCTTCGGTCTCGAGGACCAGCCCCACTCGCTCGCGGGTCAATTCCAGCTCTTCGAGATATCGGGTCAGGCTGTTGTTCAATTCGTTCCAGTAATCACCGTCGTCTTCGACGAACCAGGGTAGTTTTATACGCGTCAGCTGACCAAAAATATCCCGCTGAGGTGCAAGGAAACGTTTCAGCCCGGCTGCCCTGCGACGGATCTGCAAAATGGCGCCGTGTTCGGGTGTATACCGTTCGTCGGCATCCAGTTTTTCTTCTTCCTCATCGACGATTTCCGAGAGGCAAGTGATCAGATCCTGGACCTTATTGGTCAGGTACTGAGCCATATAAAGGATGAGTTCGGAGGCGGTTTTCGGTCCCTTGCCTTCCGTAAGCTGCACCAGCAATTCGTCGGTGGCGCGCAACGGGCGCAAACGCAGCGAAATAACCCGCTGGGCCGCGGCAAAAATGCGCACCGAGACCATGTCTTCCGGCTCGGCACCGGGGTTCATGTTGATCCCGCGTAAAAATAGCAGCAGCTCGCTGTCGGAAAGCTGTAAAAGCCGAGGTCGGGTGTTTTCTTCGAGCAACAGGTCACAGCTGAACTCAGTCAGACCGCTGGATTTACGCAGCCAGGTCTGGGTTTGCGGATGACTGCGATCCCAGTGCAGCCACAGGCTTTCATGGGCCTGCAACTGCAAGTCATCGAGCTCAGTTCGGGCTATCGAACGCGCACCGCCTTTACCGTCCAGCACCAGGGCATGCACCAGCCCCCACTGCGCGTTTTCTTCCTCGAACATCCTCACCCCGTTTTTGCCACGAAAATTCGCATCGATGCTTTATTCAGGCATCTTCAGCGGTCTTGGCGAGATAATCACGCCGTTGTTGTCCGCATAAATGTAATGACCTGGATGGAACGTCACGCCGGCGAAGGTCACTGAAACGTTAAGGTCGCCGAGCCCGCGCCTGTCGGACTTCCTCGGGTGACTCGCGAGGGCCTGCACGCCCAGATCGGTCTGCGCGATGATATCGACGTCGCGGATACAACCGTAGATCACCAGCCCTTCCCAGCCGTTTTTCGCGGCTTTTTCAGCCAGCATGTCGCCCAACAACGCATGGCGCAGGGAACCGCCACCGTCGACCACCAGCACCTTGCCATCCCCCTTGAGCTCGACCTGCTCCTTGACCCGCGAGTTGTCTTCGAAACATTTGATGGTCACGATTTCGCCGCCGAACGAATCACGGCCGCCGAAATTGCTGAACATCGGTTCCAGCACCTGCACCAGCTCCGGATAGGCGTCGCACAGGTCAGGCGTAACGTAATGGTTCATCGAGAAACTCCTGTAAAGAGGAAGACAATCGAGGATGTCGCAAAGTGACCGAAAAAGCGCAATGCGTCATATCTTAGCCGCAAGCCGACCAGAGCGAAATGCCCTTGTTAGAGCATCGGGCTCAGACCGCCGTGGCCAAATCCGGCTTTTCGCCCAGCAATGGCGTCTGTTGATCGGCCAACCAGCGAGCCACCAATGGCCAGGTTTCAGCCTGGGCCGCTTTGCTGACTAGCATTTCAACATGACCGAAATTGTCAGCAAAGCCCTGCTCGCGCCCCAGATTGATGAACTGCTTGTGCTCGGAGCCGAGCTGATCGAACAGTTTACGGCAGGCCCAGGCCGGGTCCTGATGATCGCCAGCCGCGCTCACGGCCAGTACCGGCAATTGAACTTCGGCCAAACCGGCCCACCAGTCCTTGTCGGCATCGCCAAAGCGCCCGAACAGACCGTACCAGCGCATGCTTTCCAGGGCCAGGCCAATCGGCTCGTCCTCCGGGCCGCGCTTGAGCCGTGAACCGGACAACTGGGCAAAACGCTTGAGAATAAAGCGCCCGCTCCACTCGACCGGCGGGATTTTCAGCGGCCAATAGGTGCGGCTGACCTGCGTGCCGAAAAACGCCGCCGAAGCCACCACCGGCTCGCCGATGTATTGACCACCCAACGCGGCGGCCAAGGTAATGCCGCCCAGCGAGTGACCGATCCAGTGCGGGACCTGGCCACTTTGCTCGCGCACGAACGCACCGATGGCCGGCAGATCGTAACGGGCGTAGTCGGCGACGCGGTTCTTGCGGTAGTTCTGGTTGCGCTGGGACAGGCCGTGACCGCGCATCTCCGGGATCCACACATCGAACCCGAGCCGCGCCAGGTACGCCCCCAAACCCAAGCCTTTGGGCGAATACCAGAACCGGCGATTGGAAAAGCTGCCATGAAGCAAAATGACCGGTACGCCGCGCGCATCCGTGCCATCCGCCATGCCGAGGCGCGTTACCGCCAGCTCGACAGTACCGTCAGGGCTATTGGCGGGTTTCAATCGATACACGTCTTCGCTCAGATCGCCGCGCCGCTCGGCGCTGATCAGGGCGACAGGAAATAGGTTGCTGCTGCTTTGCATAATGCTCTTGCACAAAAAAGGGCGGCATCCACAGGAGCCCGCCCTACTTCAATCTCAAACCCCGGCCCTTTGCAGGAGTGAGCCTGCTCGCGAAAGCGGTGTATCCGTCGACATCGTTGTTGCATGTCAGTCCGTCTTCGCGAGCAAGCTCAGCTCCTACAAGGGGCGTGGGGCGTTCACATACTTGTCAGGCCGGTGCCTGGCCTTCAGCCAGGAAGAACCAGGTTTCCAGTACGGAATCGGGGTTCAGCGAAACGCTTTCGATGCCCTGCTCCATCAGCCATTTGGCGAGGTCCGGGTGGTCCGAAGGACCCTGACCGCAGATGCCGATGTACTTGCCAGCCTTGTTACAGGCCTGAATCGCGTTGGCCAGCAGCTTCTTGACGGCCGGATTACGCTCGTCGAATAAGTGAGCGATGATCCCGGAGTCACGGTCCAGACCCAATGTTAGCTGGGTCAGGTCGTTGGAGCCGATGGAGAAGCCGTCGAAGAATTCGAGGAACTCTTCAGCCAGGATCGCGTTGGACGGCAGTTCGCACATCATGATGATGCGCAGACCGTTCTCGCCGCGGGCCAGGCCATTTTCGGCCAGCAGATCGATAACCTGGCTCGCTTCGCCCAGAGTACGGACGAACGGCACCATGATTTCAACGTTGGTCAGGCCCATCTCGTTGCGTACGCGTTTGAGCGCGCGGCATTCGAGTTCGAAGCAGTCACGGAACGCTTCGCTGATGTAACGCGAAGCACCACGGAAGCCCAGCATAGGGTTTTCTTCTTCCGGCTCGTAGAGCTTGCCGCCGATCAGGTTCGCGTATTCGTTGGACTTGAAGTCCGAGAGACGCACGATGACCTTTTTCGGGGTGAACGCAGCGGCCAGGGTACTGATGCCCTCGACCAGCTTATCGACATAGAAGCCAACCGGATCGTCGTAACCGGCAATGCGCTTGTCGACGCTGTCCTTGATGTCCTGCGGCAGACCGTCGTAGTTCAACAGTGCTTTAGGGTGCACGCCGATCATGCGGTTGATGATGAATTCCAGGCGGGCCAGGCCCACACCGGCGTTCGGCAGTTGCGCGAAGTCGAATGCACGGTCCGGGTTGCCGACGTTCATCATGATCTTGAACGGCAGATCAGGCATGGCATCAACGGAGTTTTTCTTGATGTCGAAGCCCAGTTCGCCTTCGAAGATGTAACCTGTGTCGCCTTCCGCGCAGGAAACCGTCACGCCCTGGCCGTCTTTCAACAGCTGGGTGGCGTTGCCGCAACCGACTACGGCCGGGATCCCCAGTTCGCGAGCGATGATCGCCGCGTGGCAGGTACGCCCGCCACGGTTGGTGACGATGGCGCTCGCGCGCTTCATGACCGGCTCCCAGTCCGGGTCGGTCATGTCGGAAACCAGTACGTCGCCGGGCTGGACTTTGTCCATCTCGGACACGTCCTTGATGATGCGAACCTTGCCGGCGCCGATGCGCTGGCCGATGGCGCGACCTTCAACCAGCACGGTGCCGGTTTCTTTCAACAGGTAACGTTCCATGACGTTGGCCTGGGTACGGCTCTTCACGGTTTCAGGACGGGCCTGAACGATGTAGAGCTTGCCGTCGTCGCCGTCTTTGGCCCATTCGATGTCCATCGGGCACTTGTAGTGCTTTTCGATGATCATCGCTTGCTTGGCCAGCTCGTTGACTTCGGCGTCGCTGAGGCAGAAACGCGCACGATCAGCCTTGTCCACGTCGATGGTCTTGACCGACTTGCCGGCCGTGGCCACTTCGCCGTAGATCATCTTGATGGCTTTGCTGCCCAGGTTACGGCGCAGGATGGCCGGGCGACCGGCTTCAAGCGTTTGTTTGTGGACGTAGAATTCGTCCGGGTTCACCGCGCCTTGTACGACGGTTTCACCCAGGCCGTAGGCGCCGGTGATGAACACCACGTCACGGAAGCCCGATTCGGTATCGAGGGTGAACATCACGCCGGCCGTGCCGGTTTCGGAGCGGACCATGCGCTGCACGCCGGCCGACAGGGCGACCAGCTTGTGGTCGAAGCCCTGGTGAACACGGTAGGAAATGGCGCGGTCGTTGAAGAGGGAGGCAAACACCTCTTTGGCGGCGCGAATGACGTTTTCGACGCCACGGATGTTCAGGAAGGTTTCTTGCTGACCGGCGAAGGAAGCGTCCGGCAAGTCTTCGGCGGTAGCGGAAGAGCGCACGGCCACGGCCATGTCAGGGTTGCCGGCCGACAGCGTGGCGAACGCGGTGCGGATCTCGGCGTTGAGCTTCTCGGGGAACTCGGCTTCCATGATCCACTTGCGGATCTGGGCACCGGTCTTGGCCAGGGCGTTGACATCATCGACGTCCAACGCGTCGAGGGCGGCATGGATCTGATCGTTCAGGCCGCTCAGTTCCAGAAAATCACGATAAGCCTGAGCTGTCGTGGCGAAGCCACCGGGCACCGATACACCGGCACCTGCAAGGTTACTGATCATCTCGCCCAGGGATGCGTTCTTGCCCCCCACATGCTCTACATCATGGACGCCGAGCTTATCGAGGGAAACTACGTACTCTACCAAGGTGATCTCTCCACTAACTGTGTTGGAAAAGCTCAGAAGCCGGCGGCTCGGGGGAGCGTTTGCCGACTGTATGGCCTGGACCTGGAAAATAAGTGAGAATGCGGGCCACTGGCGGCCGGCAAATCGCGCCTATCATATCCAGAAATCTTCACTAGCTTAAGGCCCAAGGTGCAAATGAAACGATCTGCTTTCTTCATCTCCGATGGCACGGGTATTACCGCCGAGACCCTCGGTCAAAGCCTGTTGGCGCAGTTCGAAAACATTACCTTCAGCAAATTCACACGTCCGTACATCGACAACGTCGATAAAGCGCGGGCCATGGTACAACAAATCAACAAGGCCGCCGAAACCGACGGCTTTCGGCCGATCATCTTCGACACCATCGTCAATCAGGACATCCGTGAGATCCTCGCGACCTCCAATGGTTTCATGATCGACATTTTCTCGACGTTCCTGGCACCGCTTGAACAGGAATTGACCGAGCATTCTTCCTACACAGTCGGCAAGTCCCACTCCATCGGTGGTAACTCCAATTATATGGAGCGAATCGAGGCGGTGAACTTCGCCCTCGACAACGATGACGGTGCGCGCACGCATTATTACGACAAGGCCGACTTGATCCTAGTGGGTGTGTCGCGTTGTGGTAAGACGCCGACGTGTCTGTACATGGCCATGCAATTCGGGATCCGCGCGGCCAACTACCCGCTGACCGAAGACGACATGGAGCGCCTGACCCTGCCGAGCGCCCTGCGCGCCCATCAGCACAAGCTGTTCGGCCTGACCATCGACCCGGACCGCCTCACCGCGATCCGCAACGAGCGCAAACCCAACAGCCGCTATTCGAGCTATGCCCAGTGCGAGTTTGAAGTACGCGAGGTGGAGAATCTGTTCCGCCGCGAGAACATTGCGCACATCAATTCCACGCATTTTTCGGTGGAAGAAATCTCGGCCAAAATTCTGGTGGAGAAAGGTGTGGAGCGGCGGTTCAAGTAGGTTGTCGGCGACTTTAAAACCGCCTTCGCGAGCAAGCCCGCTCCCACATTGGATCTTCAGCGAACACAATATTTGTGTACGAAAACGATCAAATATGGGAGTGGGCTTGCTCGCGAAGAACGATTACACGGTTTCCATGAGTGCCCCCACCAACGCCTCAAACCCACCCAGCAACAACCCATCATCCCCCGCCGAATTACACACACTCGCCCGAATAAACTGCGGCACCGCCCCATGCCCGACCGCAAAGGCCTCGGCAGTCGCCACCAAATAATTGTTCTCCCTGAGCTCCGCCGCAATCTGCGACGCCCGCCACGGCTCGGGCACTTCGATCCAGAAGTGTGGGCTATTGGGATGGGTCTTGTATCCGACATCTTCTAACACGGCGCTGACCAACTGCTTGCGGCGGCTGATTTCGGCTATCTGCTGCCCCAGCAACTGCCCGGCGATGCCGTTTTCGACCCATTCACTCGCCAATGCCATCGACAACGGACTGGCCATCCAGCACGTCCCGCGCACTGCGGCGCTCAAACGTCCGATCAACGGTTGCGGCGCGTGCAGATAACCAACCCTCAAACCGGCCGAAACGGCTTTGCTCAAACTGCCGATCAACACCGAACGCTCCGGGGCAAAGTGACTCAAGGGCAATGGCCGCTGCTGCGCCAGCACGGCGTGGGCCTCGTCCTCGATGATCAGCAAATTGTGCTGACGACAGATCTCGGCAATCGCCTCGCGCCGTGGGACTGACATCACTGCCGCCGTAGGATTCTGGATCGTCGGTGTGCAGTACAACGCTGACACTCGATGATTCTGGCAAACATCCGACAGCGCCTCGGGCAGCAGTCCTTCGTCATCCATCCCGACACCGATCAGTTTTATCCCGAGCATGCGTGCGACGCTGATCAACCCCGGGTAGGTCAAATGCTCGGTCACCAAGGTATCGCCGGCCTTGAGCAACCCCATCAGCACGCACAACAAGCCGTGCTGGCCGCCATTGACGCAAACAATCTGATCGGCACTCGGCGTAAAAGCCTTGTGCCGCAACCACTCGGCACCCGCTGCACGGTGGCGCAGTAACCCGGCATCGGCGGTGTAGCCGGCAATGTGTTGCAAGGTCTGCGGGTCGCTGGCCAAGGCTTGCAGGCCCTGACTCAGCAAGATCGCCTCCTGCCCCGGAATTGGCTGGTTCCGACTCATGTCGAACAGCGCTTGCGGCTCATCACTGACGTTGCGAAAGCCACCATCGCGCG
The DNA here is from genome assembly GCF_016651105.1 of Pseudomonas sp. TH15. Taxonomy (GTDB): domain Bacteria; phylum Pseudomonadota; class Gammaproteobacteria; order Pseudomonadales; family Pseudomonadaceae; genus Aquipseudomonas. The sequence continues at coordinate 3,072,071 of NZ_JAEKEL010000001.1, read as the reverse complement.
AGCGTTCCATCCCGCGCTGACGCACATAAGTACCGTCTCCTACACGGGCCACCACCAACCCGACCCGCTCCAGTTCGCCATAGGCGCGGCTGATGGTGCCGATGGTCACGCCCAAACTGTCGGCCAGCAGTCGATGGGGCGGCAACTTGCTGCCCGGCTCGATCAAGCCTTCGCCGATGCTTTTTTCCAGAGCCTCGGCCAAACGCTTGTACTTGACGCCACGTCCTTGAGCCAGGCCCTCGCGCAGGATTGACACCGTGGCAATACTTACTTTGACAGTCATTTCCATCCCGAATAGCGTGCTGAAAACAGGTTCAATCAGGGATAGACCTATTCAGCATCCAGGTCAATTCCAACAACGAAAGGAACTCGATCATGTCCGTCGCCCTCAGCGCCTCTTCCAGTCTTCGAAAACCGTGGTTGGCCGGGTTGGTCACCAGCACGTTGTTTCTGATCGTTTGCCTGAGCTGGGGTACGACATGGCTGGGGATCAAAATTGCCGTCGAAAGCGTGCCGCCACTGACCGCCGCCGGCCTGCGCTTTCTGATCGCGTTTCCGTTGTTTTTGAGCTTCGCCCTGCTGCGGCGCGAACCGTTGCTGTTTCCAAGGCAAAGTCGCTGGTTTTTCGTGTTCGTGACGCTGTCGTATTTCAGCCTGCCGTATTACTTGCTCAACTACGGCGAGATGCACGTGTCATCCGGCCTGACCGCCCTGCTGTTCAGCTGCATGCCGGTGTTTATCCTGATTTTTTCCGCGATGTTTCTGCGGGAGAAAATCTACCCCTCGCAAGTCGTCGGCATCGCTATCGGTTTCGGCAGCCTGTTCATGATTATCCGCAGCCAGGGGCTGCACCTGGACCACGCCGAGTTCTTCGGCGTACTGGCGATTCTCGCTGCGGCGGTGATGCATGCGCTGTGTTACGTGATTACCAAGAAGCAAGGCAGCGCGATCAGCGTGATCACCTACAACACGCTGCCCATCGGCCTGGCCGGGTTGATGTTGTTTGTCGCGGGATTGCGCTTTGAAGCGCCGGTGTTTGGCGACATTACAACGCGCTCGTGGGGCGCCCTGCTCTATCTGGGGCTGGTGGCGTCGGTGGGCGGGTTTATCGTTTATTTTTTGCTGCTCAAACGCCTGAGCCCGATCATTCTGTCGTTCGTGTTCATTATTTTTCCGGTGTTCGCGGTGGTGATTGGCGCGTGGTACGAGGGGCAAAGTATTTCGCGGGAGCTGATGATGTATTCGGCGGTGCTGCTGACGGGGTTTGCGATCACCAAATTGCCCGTCGAGAAATGGCTAAAATCCTGAATACGCCCCAGCCCTCATAGGAGCCAGGCTTGCCGGCGAACGCGTCCTTGAATCCGACTTCGCCGGCAAGCCTGGCTCCTACAGGGATTGCGTGCAGCCGATCAGATCACGAATAGATCGACAAACCGGTTCACCGGCGTTGCCTCCAGCGCTGCCTGATCCTTGCACAACGCAAAAATCTCGGCACTGCGCTGACCGGTGAAGCGTGTCGCCAGGTTGGTCTTGAACTTGTCTTCCAGCAGCGGAATCCCATCGGTACGGCGGCGGCGATGGCCGATCGGGTACTCGACCACCACGTTCTCAGTGCTGGAGCCGTCCTTGAAAAACACCTGGATCGCGTTGGCGATGGAGCGTTTGTCGGCTTCCAGGTATTCGCGAGTGAAGCGCGGGTCTTCGACGATGACCATTTTCTCGCGTAGCACGTCGATGATCGGGTGCGCGGCATGGAACTCATCTTCGTACTGCTCGGCCACCAGATTGCCGAAGGCCAGCGGCACGGCGGTCATGTACTGAATGCAATGGTCGCGGTCAGCGGCATTCGCCAGCGGGCCGACTTTGGAGATGATTCGGATCGCCGATTCGTGGGTGGTGATGACGATTTTGTCGATGTCGTGCAGGCGATTCCGGACTTGCGGATGCAAGGTGACGGCAGCCTCGCAAGCGGTTTGCGCGTGGAACTCGGCGGGGAAGCTGATTTTGAACAGCACGTTTTCCATCACATAGCTGCCGTACTGGCGGGAGAAGCTGAACGTGCGTTTGTCTTCCGGTTTCAGCGCCAAATCGTTGTTGGTGTGACTGAACAACACGTCGTAGAAGCCCCACTGTTTGGCCGTCAGTACGCCGGGAATGCCCATCTCGCCGCGCATCGCAATATCCGCCAGCCGCACGCCTCGGCTGGAGGCATCGCCTGCGGCCCAGGATTTTCGCGACCCGGCGTTCGGCGCATGGCGATAAGTGCGCAGCGCCTGGCCGTCGGCAAAGGCGTGGGACAGCGCGGACAACAGTTGCTCGCGGTTGGCGCCCATCAGTTTGGCGGTGACGGCGGTTGAGGCGACTTTCACCAGCAGCACGTGATCAAGGCCTACGCGGTTGAAGGAGTTTTCCAGGGCAATCACACCCTGAATCTCGTGGGCCATGATCATCGCTTCGAGCACCGCGCGAATCGTCAGCGGTGCTTCGCCGTTGGCCAGGCGTTTTTGCGAAAGGTGATCGGCTATCGCGAGAATTCCGCCGAGGTTATCGGACGGATGGCCCCACTCGGCGGCGAGCCAGGTGTCGTTGTAATCGAGCCAGCGGACGATGCAACCGATGTCCCACGCGGCTTTCACTGGGTCGAGGCGGTAGCTGGTACCGGGCACGCGGGCACCGAACGGGACGACGGTGCCTTCGACGATCGGGCCCAGGTGTTTGGTGCATTCGGGAAAGCGCAGGGCCAGCAGGCCGCAGCCGAGGGTGTCCATCAGGCAGTTGCGGGCGGTGTCCAAAGCTTCTTGGGATTGGATTTTGAAGGTGAGGACGTAGTCAGCGATGTCCTGCAGGACGGTGTCGTAGTCGGGACGGTTGTTCAGGTCGACGTTGGCGCTCATGTTCGATTCACTCTTGAAGTGGTTCGTTAATGGGACCTCGGTTCAGGGGTAATCTCAGGTTAGTTACAGCGTTCTTTTTTTGGTAATGCAATCAAAAATGTGGGAGCGGGCTTGCTCGCGAAAGCGGTATATCAGTCGACATCAATGTTGAATGTCAGTCCGTATTCGCGAGCAAGCCCGCTCCCACATGGGTTCATGTGTTGGATCAGAACGAGTCGCCCGGCACACGCACAAACCCTTCCATCAACACCCGCGCACTGCGGCTCATGATGGCTTTGTTTACGGTCCATTCGCCGTTCACCTGACTGGCCTCCGCGCCGACGCGCAACGTGCCGGACGGATGCCCAAAGCGCACCGCATTGCGGTCGATCCCGCCCGCCGCCAGGTTCACCAACGTCCCGGAAATCGCCGCCGCCGTACCAATCGCCACCGCCGCCGTGCCCATCATCGCGTGGTGCAACTTGCCCATGGACAACGCGCGCACCAGCAGGTCGACATCACCCGCCGCAATCGCCTTGCCGCTGGATGCCACGTAAGCCGCCGGTTTGGCCACGAACGCAACTTTCGGCGTGTGCTGCCGCTTGGCCGCTTCGTCCAGGTCCTTGATCAGGCCCATGCGCAGCGCGCCGTAAGCGCGGATGGTCTCGAACATCGCCAGGGCTTTCGGGTCGCTGTTGATCGCGCCTTGCAACTCGGTACCGGTGTAGCCGATGTCTTCGGCATTGACGAAAATCGTCGGAATGCCGGCATTGATCATGGTCGCCTTGAAGGTCCCGACGCCGGGCACTTCCAGGTCATCAACCAGGTTGCCCGTGGGGAACATCGAACCACCGCCGCCCTCTTCTTCTGCGGCCGGGTCCATGAATTCGACCTGCACTTCGGCCGCCGGAAAGGTCACGCCGTCGAGTTCGAAATCACCGGTTTCCTGCACTTCACCGTTGGTGATCGGCACGTGGGCGATGATGGTCTTGCCGATGTTGGCCTGCCACACACGAACCACCGCCACACCGTTTTGCGGAATGCGGCTGGCATCTACCAAACCATTGCTGATCGCGAACGAACCGACCGCCGCCGACAAGTTGCCGCAGTTGCCGCTCCAGTCCACAAAAGGCTTGTCGATGGACACCTGACCAAACAGGTAATCGACGTCGTGATCAGCCTTGATGCTTTTCGACAGGATCACGGTTTTGCTGGTGCTGGACGTCGCGCCACCCATGCCGTCGATTTGCTTGTCGTACGGGTCGGGGCTGCCGATCACTCGCAGCAACAAGGCATCGCGGGCCGGGCCGGGAATCTGTGCCGCTTCGGGCAGGTCTTGCAGGCTGAAGAACACGCCTTTGCTGGTGCCGCCACGCATATAGGTGGCAGGGATTTTGATTTGAGGTGCGAAATGAGTTGCGTGAGCCATGGTGCTCCTTAACGAAGGCATGGGACTTCAAGTCTCATGCCCACATCAGTTGATTTAAACGGCAACCGCCGACTCTTCAAGGAAGTCCTGAGCGAAGCGCTGCAACACGCCACCGGCCTCGTAGATCGATACTTCTTCAGCGGTATCGAGACGGCAAGTCACCGGCACGTCAACGCGCTCGCCATTCTTGCGATGGATCACCAGCGTCAGTTGCGCACGTGGAGTGCGATCACCGATCACGTCGTAGGTTTCGCTGCCGTCGATGGCCAATGTGTGGCGATCAGTGCCCGGCAGGAATTCCAGCGGCAACACGCCCATGCCCACCAGGTTGGTGCGGTGAATGCGCTCGAAACCTTCCGCGGCAATCGCCTCCACACCGGCCAGACGCACGCCTTTGGCCGCCCAGTCCCGGGACGAACCCTGACCGTAGTCGGCGCCGGCGATGATGATCAGCGGCTGCTTGCGCTCCATGTAGGTTTCGATGGCTTCCCACATCCGCATCACTTGGCCTTCCGGCTCGACGCGGGCCAGCGAACCCTGCTTGACCTTGCCGTTTTCCTGGACCATTTCGTTGAACAGTTTCGGGTTGGCGAAGGTTGCGCGTTGCGCGGTCAAGTGGTCGCCACGGTGGGTCGCGTACGAGTTGAAGTCCTCTTCCGGCAAGCCCATTTTCGCCAGGTATTCGCCGGCGGCGCTGTCGAGCATGATCGCGTTCGACGGCGACAGGTGATCGGTGGTGATGTTGTCCGGCAGCACCGCCAGCGGGCGCATGCCCTTCAGCGGACGCGCGCCGGCCAGTGCGCCTTCCCAGTACGGCGGACGGCGAATGTAGGTGCTCATCTCGCGCCAGTCGTACAGCGGCGTGACTTTCGGGCCGGTGTCGTCGTGGATGGCGAACATCGGGATGTAGACCTGGCGGAACTGCTCCGGCTTCACCGAGGCTTTCACCACTGCGTCGATTTCTTCGTCGCTTGGCCAGATGTCTTTCAGGCGGATTTCCTTGCCGTCGACCACGCCCAGCACATCTTTTTCGATGTCGAAACGGATGGTCCCGGCGATGGCGTATGCGACCACCAGCGGCGGCGACGCGAGGAATGCTTGCTTGGCGTACGGGTGAATCCGCCCGTCGAAGTTACGGTTGCCGGACAGCACAGCCGTGGCGTACAGATCGCGGTCGATGATCTCTTGCTGGATCACCGGATCGAGTGCGCCGGACATGCCGTTGCAGGTGGTGCAGGCGAAGGCAACGATGCCGAAACCGAGTTGCTCCAGTTCGCTGGTCAGGCCGGCTTCGTCGAGGTACAGCGCGACGGTTTTCGAGCCCGGCGCCAGGGACGATTTGACCCACGGCTTGCGGGTCAGCCCGAGCTGGTTGGCGTTGCGCGCCAGCAGGCCGGCAGCGATGACGTTGCGCGGGTTGCTGGTGTTGGTGCAACTGGTGATGGCGGCGATGATCACCGCACCGTCCGGCATCTGGCCCGGCACTTCATCCCACTGGCCGGAGATGCCTTGGGCGGCGAGATCCGAGGTCGCGACGCGAGCGTGCGGGTTGCTCGGGCCGGCCATGTTGCGTACCACCGAGGACAGGTTGAACGTCAACCCGCGCTCGTATTGTGCATGCTTCAAGCTGTCAGCCCAGAGGCCGGTGGTTTTGGCGTAGTTCTCGACCAGTTGCACCTGTTCGTCTTCACGGCCGGTGAGTTTCAGGTAGTCGATGGTTTGCTGGTCGATGTAGAACATCGCCGCGGTGGCGCCGTATTCCGGGGCCATGTTGGAAATGGTTGCGCGGTCGCCGAGGGTCAGCGCGGAGGCGCCTTCACCGAAGAATTCCAGCCATGCGCCGACGACTTTCTGTTTGCGCAGGAACTCGGTCAACGCCAGCACCATGTCGGTGGCGGTGATGCCCGGTTGCAGCTTGCCGGTCAGTTCAACGCCGACGCTTTCCGGCAGACGCATCCACGAGGCGCGGCCGAGCATCACGCTCTCGGCTTCCAGGCCACCAACGCCGATGGCGATCACGCCCAAGGCATCGACGTGCGGAGTGTGGCTGTCGGTGCCGACGCAGGTGTCGGGGAACGCAACGCCGTCGCGCACCTGAATCACCGGAGACATTTTCTCCAGGTTGATCTGGTGCATGATCCCGTTGCCCGGCGGAATCACGTCGACGTTCTTGAAGGCTTTTTTGGTCCAGTTGATGAAGTGAAAACGGTCTTCGTTGCGACGGTCTTCGATGGCGCGGTTCTTCTCGAACGCCTCTGGATCAAAGCCACCACGCTCGACGGCCAGGGAGTGGTCGACGATCAATTGGGTCGGCACTACCGGGTTCACTTGCGCCGGGTCGCCACCTTGCAGGGCGATGGCGTCGCGCAGGCCGGCGAGGTCCACCAGCGCGGTCTGGCCGAGAATGTCATGGCAGACCACGCGCGCCGGGAACCACGGAAAATCGAGGTCACGCTTGCGTTCGATGAACTGCTTCAGGGAATCGGTGAGCGTGGCCGGGTCGCAGCGGCGCACCAGGTTTTCCGCGAGTACGCGGGAGGTGTACGGCAGAGTGTCGTAGGCGCCAGGCTGGATGGCTTCGACAGCCGCACGGACGTCGAAGTAATCCAGATGACTGCCGGGCAGCGGTTTGCGAAATTCTGTGTTCATCGTCAGGACTCGGTCACGGTAATTACAAAGGGTGGGGCCTGGCACCGCTGCTGAACTGAAACCGGATCAAATGTGGGAGCGGGCTTGCTCGCGAAAGCGGTGTATCAGTCGACATCACTGTTGAATGTCAGTCCGTCTTCGCGAGCAAGCCCGCTCCCACAGGGGTTCTCGGTTCCTTCAGTTGCCGGTGCTAGCGCCTCCACCGGTCAGCGTTGTTCGATTGGCACGAACTTGCGCTGTTCGACGCCGATGTATTCGGCACTCGGGCGGATGATGCGGTTGTTGGCTCGTTGTTCGAACACATGCGCCGCCCAGCCTGTCAGGCGCGAGCAGACGAAAATCGGGGTGAACAACTTGGTCGGGATGCCCATGAAGTGGTACGTCGACGCATGGTAGAAGTCGGCGTTCGGGAACAGTTTCTTTTGCTCCCACATGGTCTTGTCGATGGCTTCGGAAACCGGGAACAACACAGTGTCGCCCACTTCGTCAGCGAGTTTTTTCGACCAGCCCTTGATCACCTCGTTACGCGGATCGTTGTCCTTATAGATCGCGTGACCGAAGCCCATGATCTTGTCCTTGCGCTCAAGCATGCCGAGGGTGCCTTTGATCGCCTCTTCCGGCGACTTGAAGCGCTCGATCATTTCCATCGCCGCTTCGTTGGCGCCGCCGTGCAGCGGACCACGCAGGGAACCGATGGCAGCGGTGACGCAGGAATACATGTCCGACAGGGTCGAGGCGCAAACACGGGCGGTGAACGTCGAGGCGTTGAACTCGTGCTCCGCGTAGAGGATCAGCGACACGTTCATCACTTTGACGTGCAACTCGCTCGGCTTCCTGTCATGCAGCAGGTGCAGGAAGTGGCCGCCGATGGACGCCTCGTCAGTCACGCAATTGATGCGTTTGCCGTCGTGGCTGAAGCGATACCAGTAACACATGATCGCCGGGAACGCGGCCAGCAGGCGGTCGGTGACGTCGTGTTGTGCGCTGAAGTCTTTTTCTGGTTCGAGGTTGCCCAGGAACGAGCAGCCAGTGCGCATCACGTCCATCGGGTGGGCGTCGGCGGGGATGCGTTCCAGTACTTCTTTCAGCGCTTGCGGCAGATCGCGCAGCTTGCTCAGTTTGTCGACGTAAGCAGCGAGTTGCGCTTTGGTTGGCAGTTCGCCGTACAGCAGCAAGTAGGCGACTTCTTCGAATTGCGCGTCAGCCGCCAGTTCACGAACGTCGTAGCCACGATAGGTCAGGCCTGCGCCCGACTGGCCCACGGTGGACAGTGCGGTTTGCCCGGCAACCTGGCCACGGAGCCCGGCGCCACTGAGTACTTTTGCTTCGGCCATTGCTGTCTCCAGTTTTTTGAGTTTGTTAGGGAAACGTGTAGGAGCGAAGCTTGCTCGCGAAGGCGTTGTCTCAGGTGACATTTATGGTGAATGTCAGTCAGTCTTCGCGAGCAAGCTTCGCTCCTACAGGGCTTTCATTACTTCTTCGCAGCAAACAACGCATCGAGCTTCTGCTCGAAGGTGTGGTAGTCGATGCGGTCGTAAAGCTCCATGCGGGTCTGCATGGTGTCGATCACGTTCTGTTGCGTGCCGTCACGGCGGATCGCGGTGTAGACGTTTTCCGCCGCTTTGTTCATCGCGCGGAAGGCCGACAGCGGGTACAGCACCAGCGACACGTCGGCAGCGGCGAGTTGCTCGGTGGTGTACAGCGGCGTCGCGCCGAATTCGGTGATATTGGCCAGGATCGGCGCTTTCACGCGGTTGGCGAACAGCTTGTACATGTCCAGTTCGGTGATGGCTTCCGGGAAGATCATGTCGGCGCCAGCCTCGATGCACGCCGCGGCGCGATCCAGGGCAGATTCCAGACCTTCCACCGCCAGTGCATCGGTGCGGGCCATGATCACGAAGCTGTCGTCGGTACGAGCATCAACAGCCGCTTTGATGCGGTCGACCATTTCCTGCAGCGAGACGATCTCTTTATTAGGACGGTGACCGCAGCGCTTGGCGCCGACCTGATCTTCGATGTGAATCGCCGCTGCGCCGAACTTGATCATCGACTTGACGGTGCGCGCCACGTTGAACGCCGAAGAACCGAAACCGGTGTCCACGTCCACCAGCAGCGGCAGGTCGCACACGTCGGTGATGCGACGCACGTCAGTCAGCACGTCGTCCAGACCGGTGATGCCCAGGTCCGGCAGGCCGAGGGAGCCAGCAGCCACCCCGCCACCCGACAGGTAAATCGCCTTGAAACCGGCGCGCTTGGCCAGCAGCGCGTGGTTGGCGTTGATCGCGCCGACCACTTGCAGCGGATGCTCGCTGGCGACCGCATCGCGGAAACGCTGGCCTGGAGTGCTCTTGTTGGAACTCATGACTCACCTCGTTCAGTGGCTGTCTTATTGGCGCCGTCCTGGTAGTGACGGGCGATATTGCGTTTGGAGGCGCCGATGTGGCGGCGCATCAACAACTCGGCCAGTTCACCGTCACGGTCGGCGATGGCATCGAGAATCCGGTGGTGCTCGGCAAAGGCCTGGCGCGGCCGATTGGGCGTGGTGGAAAACTGGATGCGGTACATGCGCACCAGTTGATACAGCTCGCCGCAGAGCATCTGGGTCAGCGTGCGGTTGCCGCTGCCCTGAATGATTCGGTAATGAAAGTCGAAATCGCCTTCCTGCTGGTAGTAGCCGACGCCGGCCTGAAACGCCGCGTCGCGCTCGTGGGTTTCGAGCACCCGGCGCAGCTCGTCGATTTCTTCGACGGTCATGCGCTCGGCGGCCAGGCGACAGGCCATGCCTTCCAGGGATTCGCGGATTTCGTAGAGTTCCAGCAGCTCGGCATGACTCAGCGACACTACCCGCGCGCCGACGTGCGGTATGCGAACCAGCAGGCGCTGGCCTTCCAGGCGATGGATCGCTTCGCGCAGCGGTCCGCGGCTGATGCCATAGGTGCGCGCCAACTCAGGCTCGGAGATTTTGCTGCCCGGGGCGATCTCGCCTTTGACGATGGCCGCCTGGATACGCCGGAAGACGTTCTCGGAGAGTGTCTCCGAATCGTCCTGCACTGCGACGGGGGGATCGAGTTGACCCAACATATTGTCGACACCTTGTAAGCTAATGCGGCAAAAACTAGCGAATACAGGCCGAACAGTCAAAGGATAAATAGGTATTGTCGACAATCGTCTAATAACCGCTTGCACCATAACAACGCAGCACACCTGTTTATAGCCGCCTGCCAGCGCTGGCGCCATAAAACCACCGTGCTAGAATGCCGCCCGCATTTGCTTGTCATCTGCATCTGCACGGCTTGTCATAAATAGCTGATAGGCATACGAGGGAGCTTGCGCAGCGATGCCAGGGCCTTGAATCGAAGTACGGACCGCTGCGCACCAGGATTTATGAGACTCAAGCCCTTCCCCACATTCCTTTATCTTCTTTGCCTGCCCGGTGTTGCTGCGGCAGGGGAAAAGACTGTGTACGGCCTCAACGAGTACGCCTCGCTGGATGGCATTGACCTGGAAGTCGCGGCCAAACTCGACACCGGGGCGAAAACCGCTTCCTTAAGCGCACGGGACATCAAACGTTTCAAACGCAATGGCGAATCCTGGGTCCGTTTCTACCTGGCCATCGACGCCGCGCACTCACACCCGATCGAACGGCCATTGGCCCGGGTCAGCAAAATCAAGCGCCGCGCCGGCGACTACGACCCGGAAGAAGGCAAGAAATACACCGCCCGCCCGGTGATCGAGCTGGATATCTGCATGGGTTCGGCATCGCGCAGCATCGAAGTGAACCTGACCGACCGCAGCGCCTTCCAATACCCGCTCCTGATCGGCTCCGAAGCACTTAAACGCTTCGATGCGCTGGTCGACCCCAGTCTTAAATACGCTGCTGGCAAACCCGCCTGCGCCACCGACGCTCATACCGCAGAGTAATTCCAATGCGCTCTCTTAACCTCCACCTGAAAATCCTGATCGCCATTCTGGTGGTGCTGGGCATTTCAGTTACGGCCTATCAGATCTTCGTGCTCGGGATTCCCGTGACCGAAGACGCCACTGACGACTTGTGGAACATCGACGCCAAGGTCGAGTTCGTCGCCAGTGCCAAGGACCCGGTCAAGATCCAGATGTTCGTGCCGCCGCTGAGCCGCGACTTTGTGAGCCTGAACGAAAGCTTTATCTCCAATAACTACGGCGTGGCGGTGAACCGGATCGATGGCAACCGCAAGGTCACGTGGTCGGCACGTCGGGCCAAGGGCAACCAGACCCTTTATTACCGCCTGGTGCTGACCAAACGTTATTCCGGCGAAAAATCCAAGATCAAAGGCCCGACCTTCCGCGACAGCATCGCCGTCGAAGGTGCGGAAAAAGTCGCCGCCGAAGCCCTGCTCGCGCCGATTCGCCAGCACTCGGCCGACGTCGAAACCTTCGTCGGCGAAGCGATCAAGCGCGTCAACAATCTCAACGACGACAACGTGAAGCTGTTGCTCGGCGGTGATCCTTCCACCGCGAACAAAGCCCGGATCGTCGAGCTGGTGCTGTCCATCGCCCACGTGCCAGTGGAGAAGGTCCACACCATCCGTCTGGTGGCCGACCAACCGCAAATCCCTGAACTCTGGTTGCGCAGCTTCAACGGCACCGATTGGCTGTACTTCAACCCGGAAACCGGCGAACAGGGCATGCCGACCGACCGCCTGCTGTGGTGGACCGGCGACGAAAACCTGATCACCGTTGATGGCGGCAAGAAAGCCAACGTAACCTTCAGCCTGAACAACAGCGAAATGAACGCCATTCGCCTGGCCAAGCTGACCGACGAAAACACCGACGCCAACTTCCTCGAATACTCGCTGTACGGCCTGCCGCTGCAAACCCAGCAGACGTTCATGATCATGGTGATGATCCCGATTGGCGTGCTGGTGATCCTGATCCTGCGCAACCTGATCGGCCTGCAGACCCTCGGCACCTTTACCCCGGTGCTGATTGCCCTGGCCTTCCGCGAGACGCAGCTGGGCTTCGGGATTGTGCTGTTTACGATCATTACCGCACTGGGGCTGTCGCTGCGTTCCTATCTTGAACACTTGAAGCTGCAAATGCTGCCGAGGCTGTCGGTGGTGCTGACCTTTGTCGTGGTACTGATCGCGGCGATCAGTCTGTTCAGCCATAAACTTGGGCTGGAGCGCGGGTTATCGGTGGCGCTGTTCCCGATGGTGATTCTGACCATGACCATCGAACGCCTATCGATCACCTGGGAAGAACGCGGCTCCGGGCATGCCCTGAAAGTGGCAATCGGTACGCTGTTCGCCGCCTCCCTGGCGCACCTGATCATGAGTGTTCCGGAACTGGTCTACTTCGTGTTCACCTTCCCGGCGATCCTGTTCATTCTGGTGGGCTTCATGCTGGCCATGGGTCGCTATCGCGGCTACCGCCTGACCGAGCTGATCCGCTTCAAAGCGTTTCTCAAGGCTGACTCGTAATGTTCGGTTTCTGGAAGACCTGGAAGGCCCTGGAAGCCCGGGGCATCATGGGGATCAATCGGCGTAACGCAGACTACGTGCTCAAGTACAACAAGCGCAGCCTGTACCCGATTGTCGATGACAAGATCATCACCAAGGAACGCGCGATTGCCGCCGGGATTAACGTGCCGGAGTTGTACGGGATCATTTCCACCGAGAAAGAAATCGACAACCTCGACCAGATCATCGGAGGGCGTAACGACTTCGTGATCAAACCGGCCCAGGGCGCGGGCGGTGACGGCATTATTGTGGTGGCCGACCGTTTCGAGGGCCGTTATCGCACGGTGTCCGGAAAGATCCTCAGCCATGAGGAACTCGAGCACCATATCTCCAGCATCCTCACCGGCCTGTATTCCCTGGGCGGCCACCGTGACCGGGCGCTGATCGAATACCGCGTGACCCCGGACCAGATTTTCAAGAGCATCAGCTACGAAGGCGTGCCGGACATTCGCATTATCGTGCTGATGGGTTACCCGGTGATGGCCATGCTACGCCTGCCGACTCGCCAGTCTGGCGGCAAGGCTAACCTGCACCAGGGCGCCATCGGCGTCGGTGTCGACCTGGCAACCGGCCTGACCCTGCGCGGCACCTGGTTGAACAACATCATCGCCAAACACCCGGACACCACCAACGCAGTGGACGGCGTGCAATTGCCCTACTGGGACGGCTTCATGAAACTCGCCGCCGGTTGCTATGAGCTGTGCGGGCTGGGTTACATCGGCGTGGACATGGTGCTCGACCAGGAGAAAGGCCCGCTGATTCTTGAGCTGAACGCCCGGCCGGGGTTGAACATTCAGATTGCCAACGATTGTGGGCTGACGTTGCGTACCCATGCGGTCGAGGCGCGGCTGGAAGAATTGAAGGCTCGCGGGATTAGCGAGACCGCGCAGGAACGGGTGGCGTTTGTTCAGGAGATGTTTGGGCATATTCCGCCGGTTGAGGGTTGAAAAGCCCCTCACCCTAACCCTCTCCCATAGGGAGAGGGGACTGACCGAGGTGGATGTTCGAGGTACGCCGACCTGAAAGTCTTGAGTCGAACTCAGGCCTTGAAAAGCGTGAAGATCTGCTCCCTTTCCCCCTCGCCCCTTGGGGAGAGGGCTGGGGTGAGGGGGCAGGCTTTTGACTTTGATCTGGCATCGGAGAGGACTACAATCGCCACCCCGCCTCGATGGCTGATCTGCCCCGCCCATGTTGACCTGTTCCGTACACCCGCTGCCCTATCGCGCCAACCCCGCCGAGTACTTCGCGGCGATTCGTCATGCCCCCGGCGCCGTGCTGCTCGACAGTGGCCGGCCAACGGCTGATCGCGGTCGTTTTGACCTGCTCAGCGCTTGGCCGTTGGCGCAGTTAGCCGTGTTGCCGAACGAAAGCGGCGGCGATTTCCTGCAACGTCTTCGGGACAATCTGACACGACTGGGTAAAGCGTCAGTCCCGAATGACCTGCCTTTCGCTGGCGGTTTGATTGGCTACCTGAGTTACGACTTCGGCCGTCATCTGGAGAATCTGCCGAGCCAGGCGCAAGACGACCTGCACTTGCCGGATGCGCGTTTCGGTCTGTATGACTGGGCGTTGATCAGCGATCACCAACTGATTACAAGTCAGTTGGTGTTCCACCCGACGCTGATCGAAAGCGAGCGGCAACGTTTGATCGCGCTGTTCAGCCAGCCAGCCTCTGAACCGGCCGAACCGTTCAAGCTGAAAGCCCCAATGAGTGCCGATCTCAGCGCCGACGATTATCGCCAGGCCCTTGAACGGATCCAGCAGTACATCCAGGCCGGCGACTGCTATCAGGTCAACTTCGCCCAGCGCTTTCGCGCGCAATGCCAGGGTGACCCATGGACCGCGTATTGCGCGCTGCGGGCGGCCTGCCCGACGCCGTTTTCCGGTTTCCAGAGCCTGCCTGACGGCGGTGCGGTGCTGAGCCTGTCACCGGAGCGTTTCGTCAAAGTCAGTGAGCGTCAGGTGGAAACCCGCCCGATCAAAGGCACCCGCCCTCGCGGTCTGACACCTGCCGAAGACGCCGCAAACGCCGCCGAACTCTTGGCCAGTCCCAAGGATCGCGCGGAAAACCTGATGATCGTCGACCTGCTGCGCAACGATCTCGGTCGCACCTGTCGCATCGGTTCGGTGCGGGTGCCGGAGTTGTTCAGCCTGGAAAGCTATCCGAACGTGCATCACCTGGTGAGCAGCGTTACCGGTGAACTGGCGCAAGACAAGGACGCATTGGACCTGATCGCCGGCAGCTTCCCCGGCGGTTCGATTACCGGCGCGCCGAAAATCCGCGCGATGCAGATCATTGATGAACTGGAGCCGACCCGGCGTGGGTTGTACTGCGGTTCGTTGGTTTACCTGGACGTGCGCGGCGAGATGGACAGCTCCATCGCCATTCGCAGTTTGCTGGTCAAGGATGGGCAGGTGTGTTGCTGGGGCGGCGGCGGGATTGTTGCTGATTCGGAGTGGCAGGCTGAGTATCAGGAATCGATAACCAAGGTGAAGGTGTTGCTCGATACCCTGCAAAACCTTTAGCTTTTTGCGGCGAGGGAGCTTGCTCCCGCTGGGGTGCGAAGCGCCCCCAAAATCCTCGCGACTGCTTCGCAGCCGAACGGGAGCAAGCTCCCTCGCCACAATGTTGTGTTTACAAACTCAACGCCCGATTCGAGGCCTTGATGAATTCCTGCTTCAACTCCGCAAAGGTATGCACCGCCGGGAACTGCGGGAACTCGCGAATCACATTGTCCGGCGCATGGAACAGAATCCCGGCATCCGCCTCGCCCAGCATCGTGGTGTCATTGTAGGAATCACCCGCCGCGATCACCCGGTAGTAAAGACTCTTGAAAGCCAATACCGACTGACGCTTGGGATCTTTCTGACGCAACTGATAGCTCGTCACCCGCCCGGCATCGTCGGTAATCAGACGATGGCAAAGCAAGGTCGGGAAGCCCAGTTGACGCATCAGCGGCTGGGAAAACTCGTAGAACGTGTCCGACAGAATCACCACCTGGAAGCGCTCGCGCAGCCAGTTGACGAACTCGATGGCGCCGTCCAGCGGCTGCAGCGTGGCGATCACTTCCTGGATGTCGGAGAGCTTCAGGCCATGCTCGTCGAGGATTCGCAGGCGCTGCTTCATCAGCACGTCGTAATCGGGAATGTCCCGGGTGGTAGCCCGGAGGGATTCGATTCCGGTTTTTTCGGCGAAGGCGATCCAGATTTCCGGGACCAGCACACCTTCAAGATCCAGACAGGCAATTTCCACAAGACACTCCCATTTGTATTGATTATTGAGTCGAGCGAGCAAAAAGATTGCCGAACTCTAGCGACTCGGGCCAGCCTGCGCAACGCAGAGGGGGCGCCAGCGGCTGTAGGATTTTGGTACCATCTGGTCCATATAGAGCGCCAAGCGCCACTGACCTGTAGGAAGCCGCCCTGATGAGCCCAACGTTCGACGTCGTGGAACTCGCCACGACCTATGCCAACAAATCCGCGCAGGACATCCTGAAGCTCGCGTTCGCCGAGTTTGGCGATGACCTGTGGATATCTTTCAGCGGCGCCGAAGACGTGGTGCTGGTGGACATGGCCTGGAAGCTGAACAAGAACGTCAAAGTGTTCAGCCTCGATACCGGGCGCTTGCACCCCGAGACCTACCGTTTCATCGATCAAGTGCGCGAGCACTATAAGATCGACATCGAACTGGTGTCGCCGGACTACACGAAACTTGAACCGTTCGTGAAGGAAAAAGGCCTGTTCAGCTTCTATAAGGACGGCCATGGCGAATGCTGTGGCATCCGCAAGATCGAACCGCTGCGTCGCAAACTGTCCGGCGTCACCGCTTGGGCCACCGGCCAGCGCCGGGACCAGAGCCCGGGCACCCGCAGCACCGTCGCGGTGCTGGAGATAGACACCGCGTTCTCCACGCCCGAGCGCACCCTGTACAAGTTCAACCCGTTGGCGCAAATGACCAGCGAAGAAATCTGGGGTTACATCCGCATGCTGGAGCTGCCGTACAACAGCCTGCATGAGCGTGGGTTCATCAGCATCGGCTGCGAGCCTTGCACGCGCCCGGTGCTGCCGAACCAGCATGAACGTGAAGGTCGCTGGTGGTGGGAAGAAGCGACGCAGAAAGAATGCGGGTTGCATGCGGGGAATATCATCAGTAAATCCAAGGCTTAATCCGAGCCTTGTGGAGATCCCCTGTGGGAGCGGGCTTGCTCGCGAAAGCGGACTGACATTCAACAATGATGCTGAATGTGCCGGCCCCTTCGCGAGCAAGCCCGCGCCCACAGGTTCGATGTCTACTTCAAATTAATGTGTACACATTAATGTCACCACAAGTGCCATTTATGTGTGCACTTTTAGTTCCTTCGCCCCGAAAAGTTACATCCCACGAAAAAAAGCGCCGTCCTTGCCCACCCTCAAAATCCCCCGCCAAAAATAAATACCTGTTCAACCGGTCAAATTTTAACCACTTATTTTCAAATACTTAGCGCGCTTCGATAACTTTTCGAAATGAGCACGGCTGCGCATAGATCTTGAGCTGGCATAGATCTGGCTTTAGTGCACTTATGTTTTGTATACAATCACAATCAAAACATACACACACTTTAGATCCGCAAGCCTGAAGCGCCCTATCCCGTACAGGCTGCAGATGCCCCGTAACCAGTGATGCTCGCCACCCGCGACGAAGATTTGTCGAGCCCACGCTCATGCACAGTCATCGCGGCCTTCGAGCATCAGGAGCCTGCCGGAATGCGTACTAGCCTATCCAATAACAACATCGCGCTGGATCTGCCCTCCTCTGCCCTTGATCAACCGTTGCCCCACGACGGTCTGACCGAGCCGTTACAACTCAGCCCCCGTTTGCATAACAAAGACCTGGCACCCACCAAGGCTGAAGGCCGGCGCTGGGGTCGTTACAGCATCTTTGCCCTGTGGACAAATGACGTTCACAACATCGCCAACTACTCGTTCGCCATCGGCCTGTATGCCTTGGGGCTGGGCGGTTGGCAGATCTTGCTGTCGTTGGGGATCGGCGCGGCGCTGGTGTATAGCTTCATGAACCTCTCCGGCTACATGGGCCAGAAAACCGGTGTGCCGTTCCCGGTCATCAGCCGGATCAGTTTCGGCATTCACGGGGCGCAAATTCCTGCACTGATTCGCGCCATTATCGCCATCGCCTGGTTCGGAATTCAGACGTACCTCGCGTCGGTGGTCTTTCGGGTATTACTGACAGCGGTGCATCCCGGTTTCGCCGATTACGACCACAACTCGATCCTCGGCCTGTCGACCTTGGGCTGGGTGTGTTTCGTGGCGATCTGGTTCGTGCAACTGGGGATTCTGGCGTACGGCATGGAGATGGTACGGCGCTACGAGGCGTTTGCCGGGCCGGTGATTCTGCTGACCGTCGCCTCCCTCGCCGGGTGGATGTACTTCCAGGCCAACGCGACCATCGCCTGGTCGATTCGCGAACCGCTGACCGGTGGCGAGATGTGGCGCAATATCTTTGCCGGCGGTGCGCTGTGGCTGTCGATCTACGGCACGCTGATCCTCAACTTCTGCGACTTCGCCCGCTCTTCACCATGCCGCAAAACCATCAAGGTCGGAAATTTCTGGGGCCTGCCGGTCAATATTCTGGTGTTCGCCAGCATCACCGTCCTGCTCTGCGGCGCGCAATTTCAGATCAACGGCCGGATCATCGAAAGCCCGACGGAAATCATCGCCTCGATCCCCAACACCTTCTTCCTGGTGCTCGGTTGCCTGGCGTTCCTGATCGTCACCGTGGCGGTGAACATCATGGCCAACTTCGTCGCCCCGGCCTTCGTGCTCAGTAACCTGGCGCCGAAATACCTGACCTTCCGCCGCGCCGGGCTGATCAGCGCGACCATCGCCGTGTTGATCCTGCCGTGGAACCTCTACAACAGCCCGTTAGTGATCGTGTATTTCCTGTCCGGCCTCGGCGCTCTGCTCGGCCCGTTGTACGGGGTGATCATGGTCGACTACTGGCTTGTACGAAAAGGTCAGGTCAACGTGCCGCAGTTGTACAGCGAAGACCCCAACGGCGCTTATTACTACAGCCGAGGCGTCAATCTGCGCGCCGTGGCGGCGTTTATTCCTGCAGCGTTGATCGCCATCGTCCTGGCGCTGATGCCGGGTTTCCACTTGGTATCGCCGTTCTCCTGGCTGATTGGCGCCGGGATTGCAGGGATGCTCTACCTGATCATCGCCAAGCGGCAGCCTTATTATGCCGACGTCAGCGGTGAAGCCATCGCGGTCGATAACGTCAGCCATTAATCCCATCGCGGCCCGGCAGTGTCGGGCCGCAGAACCACCCCGCTATAAGGACTTTCCATGCGAATTCTCGTGGTCAACGTCAACACCACCGAATCCATCACCCAGGCCATCGCCCGCCAGGCCCAGTCCGTGGCCGCGCCCGGCACCGAAATCATCGGCCTGACGCCGCATTTCGGTGCCGATTCCATCGAAGGCAATTTCGAAAGCTACCTGGCCGCCATCGCGGTGATGGACCGGGTCATGTCCTACGACCAGCCGTTCGATGCGGTGATTCAGGCTGGCTACGGTGAACACGGTCGCGAAGGCTTGCAGGAATTGCTCAATGTGCCCGTCGTCGACATCACTGATGCTGGCGCCAGCACCGCGATGTTCCTCGGGCACGCCTATTCGGTGGTGACCACACTGGATCGCACCGTGCCGCTGATCGAGGATCGCCTCAAGTTGTCGGGACTGTGGGACCGTTGCGCGTCGGTGCGGGCCAGTGGGTTGGCGGTTCTGGAACTGGAGTCCGATCCGCAACGCGCGCTGGAGGCGATTGTTCGCCAGGCGGAATTGGCGGTGCTGGAGGATAAAGCCGAAGTCATTTGCCTGGGCTGCGGCGGCATGGCCGGGCTGGATGAGCAAATCCGCCAGCGCACCGGCGTGCCGGTGGTGGATGGCGTGACGGCGGCGGTGACCATTGCTGAGTCGTTGGTGCGGTTGGGGTTGTCGACGTCGAAAGTGCGGACTTATGCAACACCGCGGCCGAAGACGATTATTGGTTGGCCGGGGCGGTTTGGCAGGTAGACCGAGTTATCGTTTTCTACCCGAGCAAGCCCGCTCCCACATTGGATCTGCGTCGTATACAAATCCTCTGTAGGAGCGAGGCTTGACCGCGAAGGCCACAACTCGGTCTTAAGCCTGGCTCAAAGCGCACTAAACCGCTCCCCCAGCCCCTGCTCCGCAAACTGCTCAATGATGAAATCCACAAACGCCCGGGTCTTGCCCGGCAGCAGTTTGTGTTCCGCGTAATAGATCGAAATGTTGCCATCATCGACGTACCAATCCGGCAATACCCGCTGCAACGTCCCGGCCTGCAGATAGCCCACGGCAAACGGCATACTCACCAACGCGATGCCCAAACCCTGGGCGGCGCTGGCACACGCTGCTTCCGAATCGCTCATGGTCATCCGTGCCTTGAGCACCAATGGACTGTGTTGCTGGGTGCGACTGGTCAGTTGCCAGGAGCGCACGCGACCGGTTTGCGGTGAGCGGATGAGAATCCCGTCGCACAGTTTGAGGTCATCAGGTTCGACAATCGCCTCGCGCCCTGCCAGATATTCGGCCGACGCCACCAACACTCGATGAGCCGGGGTCAGCTTGCGCGCCACCACGCCCTGGGGCAGCTCGAATCCGCCGCCAATCGCCGCATCAAACCCCTGAGCGATCAGGTCAACCTGACGATTGTCGAAATGCCAGTCCGGATTGATCGCCGGATAGCGCCGCAGAAACTCCCCCAGCAACGGCACGACATACAAACGCCCGAACACCGTGCCCATGCTGACTTTCAGCGTACCGGCCGGTCGCCCTTCGGCGCTGGCGAGATTGGCCACGGCGTTTTGAATGGTGTTCAGGCTGGCGCTGACTTCGCCCAAAAACAACTGACCAGCCTCGGTCAACGTCAGGCTCCGGGTACTGCGCTGAAACAGCCGCACACCCAATCGCGCCTCAAGTTTGGCAACACTTTTACCTACCGCTGCCGGGGTCAGGCTCAGGCGCCGCGCGGCTTCGGCGAAGCTGCCGACTTCGGCGCTGCGTACGAAGCATTCGATACAGTTGAAGGTTTCCATAAGCACCACTATAAACAACTGGTTTACACAGACTATACAATTAAGGCCTACACAGAGGGTAATGCGAGGCCGATACTCGACTCCAACAACAAGGCAGCCCGCCTTGAATTTTCTGGAGATCGGCATGACCACTCAACACCTCAGCGGTAAAGTAGCTCTGATTCAAGGCGGATCCCGCGGTATCGGCGCCGCCATCGTCAAACGCCTGGCCGCTGAAGGCGCGGCAGTCGCCTTTACTTACGTCAGCTCCGCCGCCAAGGCTGAAGAATTGCAAAACAGCATCACCGGCAACGGCGGCAAAGCCCTCGCCATCAAGGCCGACAGCGCCGACGCCGAAGCCATTCGTAGCGCCGTGACCGCTACCGTCGAAGCCTTTGGCCGCCTGGACATACTGGTCAACAACGCTGGCGTGCTGGCTGTCGGACCGCTGGAAGATTTCAAACTCGAAGACTTCGATAAAACCCTGGCCATCAACGTGCGCAGCGTATTCGTCGCCACCCAGGCCGCAGCCAAGCACATGACCGAAGGCGGTCGCATCATCAACATCGGCAGCACCAACGCCGACCGCATGCCCTTCGCCGGTGGCGGCCCGTACGCGATGAGTAAATCAGCACTGGTCGGCCTGACCAAAGGCCTGTCCCGCGACCTCGGCCCACGGGGCATCACCATCAACAACGTACAACCGGGCCCGGTCGACACCGACATGAACCCGGCCGACGGTGACTTCGCCGAGAGCCTGATCCCGTTGATGTCCGTGGGTCGTTACGGTAAAGCCGAAGAAATCGCCAGTTTCGTCGCTTATCTGGTCGGCCCGGAAGCCGGTTACATCACCGGTGCCAGCCTGACGATCGACGGTGGCTTTGGCGCTTGATTGCGGTAAATCCCGAACACAAAAAATGCCGCGCCTCTATTAACAAAGGCGCGGCATTTTTTATGCGAACTTACTGTGCAGTCAGGCCCACTCAAGCACTGGCAAGCCGCACTCGCCCGGTTTGAAGGCCTTCAACGTACGAAGAATGCCATCAGCGTGTGCGTACTTTTCATCGGCCATGGCCGCATCCGGGATCGCAATCGCGGTCATCCCCGCCGCTTTTGCCGCCGTGACGCCAAACGGCGAATCTTCGAACACCAGGCAGTCCTCGGGAGCGACACCCAGGCGCCGTGCCGCCGTCAGGAAAATATCCGGCGCCGGTTTGGCCGCACCGACTTCCGGGTCATCAGCGGTAACAATGAAGTCGAACAGCGCAAACCAGTCGCGGTGCAGCGTGGTTTTCTGGCCAAACGACTGGCGAGAAGAGCTGGTGCCCACCGCAATCGGAATGTTATTGGCCTTCAAGTGCCGAACCAATTCCTCGGCGCCCGGCATCGCCAGTGCCGAGGGGAAACGCTCGCGCATCAGGGGTTCACGGATCACCAGAAACTCTTCGGCGGTGATCGGCAGGTCCAGCGCCTCGACCACGTAGCGCGCAAGGTCACCCGCGCCACGGCCGATGATGTTCTGTTTGATGCTCCAGTCGAAAGTCCGCCCGTAACGCTCGGCAATCAACGAGGTGACCTCGGTGTAAATCCCTTCGGTGTCCAGCAGCAAACCGTCCATATCGAAAATCACGGCCTTGATCGGGCCGAACGCCTTCAGCAGTGCATTCATCATCGGATCCGTTATCAAAGACATCCCAGGCGGCGGGTGGCCGCTGCTCGGATCTGATTAAAGGGTTCAGCAGCATAACGAGCACAACGGACATTGAGCAACGGCCAATGTCCGTTGAGGCGATGAACTACTCGCAAGCAATTAGCGAAACGCCCTACAAACATTACCTACTTTCCCGGCTTCTTTCCCTTTTGATTCCTCGCAAAGTCCGCGCACCCTTTTTCACATGCGCGAGTGACTGCGAATGCTTCCACCCGATCGGCTTTTGCCCCTTAACAACAGCATCGGCCTGCTGGTGGTTGCCGCACTGAACCCTGAGCACCCGGACTTTGAAAACCTGATCCGGGAATTTCGCCTGAGCCTGAACCAATACGAGGACTGGGCCGAACAGTACTGGACGGGGACGGCGCTCCAGGTCGAGCAGGTATTCAAGGTCGGCAACGACGTTCACCTCAGCGCTCCGGTCAAATCGCGCAAGCCGATCAGTTCATCCGTGGTCATGTGCCCTGCCAGTGGCCCGTTGACCCTGGTGCATATGTTCGAGGCCGCGCGTTTCGTGCCGATCGGCAACACGCCGGTAATGCTCGAACCAGTGATCGCGGACCGCAAAGGTGCGCTGACATTCGGTGAACCCATCCACAAGACCATCGGCCCGAGCGGCATTCTCGAAGTATCCGACTGCTCGCGGGGCCAGCGTTATCGCATCACCTTCTTTCCCGATGTTTCCACCAGGCATGTGCAGGCGCTGTTTGCCTCTTATGAGGAGATCCTCAACGGCCTCGAAGGCTGGTTGCGCGATGAGTGGGCCGGATTTCAACCGCTCTGGAAGGAGTTTTCCAGCGTCGGATTTCTGCAACGCTACGGCCAATTGCAACAGGCAGATTGGCGCGGGTTCGAGAAATCCCTGCACAGCGTCTGGGATGACATCAAGCAAGTGTTCGCCCTCCTCGCCGATTTACAGGCGAACAGCGAAAAGCTGCTGGAGTATCTGAGCACCGCCGAACTTGAGGCGCTGCTGCAAGCCTCCGGCGAAGCCATTGCCAATGGTTTGCTGATTCTCAGCGACGAACCGCTGTTATTCATTCATCTGGCGGCGTTCACCAGCTGGCTGAAAATGCTGCCGCCGCAATACCTGGCGGAAGTGGTCGCGGAGGTTCGTGCTGAGCTGCTGATCAGTTTTCTGTTGATGCGGCTGTCTGGCGGCGTCGGTGTGCAGTTGCGCCTGAGCAGCAAGGTACTGGCGAAAATCAAATCGCCGCGGGCACGGGAGTGGCTGGCCGCTTCGGCGTTGCGTCTGGCCGAGCTGAGCTCTGCACCGGAGCTGACCCGACATGCTGGGGCGCTGAAACCGTTGCTGGTCAATGCGCGGGATGTGCAACTGAATCCAGCGCCAGCGATTCCACTGAATATCCGTCAGGCCGACTCAGTGGTGCTGACGGTGCCAAACCCAGCGCCCATTGCGCGAGACAAGTCGCGCGACATGACGCAGTTGCAGCGACATGAACCTCACGACGACGCGCCGGATCAGTCGAAAAATCCTAACGGCGACAGCGCTGACTGTGGCCCGGAGACCTGCACCAACGGCTGCCCGGTGTCGATGGTCACCGGCGAGGAACTGCTGACCCTCACCGATGGCACCCTCGATGGGCGGTTGCCGTTCGAGTTCACGCGGTTGTACCGCAGCAGTGCTTGTGAAGTCGATATTGGGTTGGGGTCTGGCTGGAGTCATTCGCTGGCGCATCGGCTGGAGTTTGCTGACGACGGCGTTGTCTGGGTTGACCATGAAAACCGCCGTACACAGTTTCCGTTACCGAGTGTTTCGCGTCCGGCGATTCACAACAGTCTGTCGCGGGCGGCGATCTTTCTCGGGGATGAGCCGCAGGAGTTGATCCTCGCGCTGGCCGGGGAAAAATCGCAGTTCTATCACTTTCGAGCCGGACGGCTGACGTCGATCAGCGACGTGCATGGCAATCGTCTGACCGTACAACGGGATCGGTCTGACAGAGTCCAGCGACTTGATAACGGTGCAGGCCGCTCACTGCTGTTGCGTTACGACGGCCAACATCTGTCGGCGGTGGATTATCAATCCTTTCACAACGCTGAATGGACGACGGAACAGACACTGGTCTGCTATCGCTACGACGCTCTGCACCGTTTGATCGAAGCCACCAACGCCGTCGGTGAAAGCGAGCGCTACGACTACGACGACCAGCATGTGATCCTGCAGCGCCAACTGACCGGGGGCGCGAGCTTCTTCTGGGAATGGGAACGCGTCGGCAAGGCTGCACGTTGCGTGCGGCATTGGGCGTCGTTTTCGCAGATGGACACCCAGTACGTCTGGAACGATGACGGCAGCGTCGCGGTGCATTATGTCGACGGCACCGAAGAGGTTTACCACCACGACGACCGTGCACGACTGGTGCGCAAGGTCGAAGCCAATGGCGGCGAACACCTCAAGGCCTACGACGCTTGCGGGCGTCTGGTCGCCGAGCAGGATCCGCTCGGGGCCGTCACTCAATACCGCTATGACGACGTCGGACGGCTGATCGCACTGCTTCCGCCGGGCGATGAGGCAACGTCCTACGAGTATCGCAACGGTTTTCTGCACAAGCGTTCTCGGGGCGATGCGACCTGGACCTACCGGCGCAATGCTCAGGGCGATGTCACCGAAGCGGTCGACCCTGAAGGCCATGTCACTCATTACCACTACGACACGCACGGGCAACTGTTGTCGATCCGTTACCCGGACACCAGTCGGCAGGTGCTGGTGTGGAACGACCTCGGTCAACTGATCGAAGAAACCCGGCCTGACGGCGGTGTACGACGCTTTTCCTATGATGCGCTGGGGCGGCGGACGACCACGGTTGACGAACACGGTGCCGTTACCCGTCAGCACTGGGACGCCGTTGGCCGACTGGTTCAGACGACTTTTCCTACCGGCGCCACCCGCGCCTACAGCTACGGCGCTTACGGCCAGGTCACGGCTGAACGCGATGAACTGGGCCGCTTCACCCGCTATGAATACGACGATGACCTGCACCTGGTCTCGCGCAAGATCAACCCCGACGGCACGCGGGTGCAGTATCGCTACGATCATGCGCAGCTGCTGCTCACCGAGATCGAAAACGAGTCTGGCGAAAAATACCTGCTGGACTACACGCCGACCGGATTGATCCGACAGGAAACCGGCTTCGACGGACGGCGTACGGCGTATGCCTATGACCTCAACGGCCAGCTGCTGGAGAAAACCGAGTTCGGCGATGACGGCTCGCAGTTAGTCACCGCTTATGCGCGCGATGCCGCCGGGCGCCTGTTGGTCAAGACCCTGCCGGACGGGGTCAAGATCACCTACCAATACGACCACCTCGGTCTTCTGATGGCGGTCAATGATGGCCAGAAATATCCGCTGGCGTTTGAGTACGACCTGCAGGATCGGTTGGTCGCCGAGCATCAGGGCTGGGGCACCCTGCGTTACACCTACGACGCCTGCGGCCAGCTCAAACGCATGCGCCTACCGGACAACAGCAAGCTCGATTACCACTACGCCAAGGGCGGCGTGCTGACGGCCATCGACCTCAACGGTTCACAACTGACAGGCCACGTCTATCAATCGGGTCGTGAGAAAAATCGCCAACAAGGTCTGCTGCTCAGCGAATATTCCTACGACGATCAGGGTCGATTGCTGGCTCACGCCGTAGGCCACCGGCGCGACTCCCTCTATCGCCGCGACTACGCCTACAGCGCCAACGGCAATCTGAACTACATCGCCGACACCCGTCACGGCCAACGCACCTACGGCTACGACGCCCTCGACCGTTTGATCCGCGTTCGCCACTCGCGCGATGAACTGCCGGAAACCTTCGGCCACGACCCGGCTGGCAACCTGCTGATGCAGGATAGCCCCGGCCCGACTCGCATCAAAGGTAACCGCCTGCTGATGCAGGGCGACCGCCACTATGACTACGACGCTCACGGCAACCTGAGCCGCGAACGTCGCGGCACCGGACAAAAACTCGTTACCGAGTACCGTTACGACTGCCAGCATCGCCTCATTGGCGCCAGCCTGCCCGGCGGCAGCATCGCTAGTTACAAGTACGACGCCTTCGGCCGCCGTATCGCCAAGACCGTAGACGGCCAAACCACAGAATTTATGTGGCAAGGCGAACGCCTGATCGCGGAAAGCAGCGACGAGCATTACCGCAGCTACATCTATGAGCCAGGCACCTTCCGCCCACTGGCCATGCTCGACGGCAAAGGCCCGCGTAAGGCCTGCCCGTTCTACTACCAACTCGACCACCTCGGCACGCCGCAGGAACTGACGGATTTCGGTGGTGAGATTGTTTGGGCGGCGAAGTACAACGCTTACGGCAAGGTCACTCGCCTGACCCATGGCGCGGGTGAACAACTCGAACAGCCGTTGCGATTTCAGGGGCAGTACTTTGATGCTGAGTCGGGACTGCATTACAACCGGCATCGGTACTATGATCCGGAGATGGGCCGGTATCTGACGCCGGATCCGATCAAGTTGGCGGGTGGGCTGAACCAGTATCAGTACACGCCGAACCCGACGGGGTGGGTTGATCCGTTGGGGTTGAGCGGGAATTGCCCGACACCCAATAAGTCGGGTTGTAAGGTGCCGGGGGATACGACTGGCGCTAGGGTTGATGAGGGTGAGCCGCAATTACCTGGCCTGATTAATGACGTTGACCCAAAAACCTTGAAGCGAACACATTCAATTTCGGGAAAAAAATCAACCAAACGAGTCGAAGAAATAGGGACTGAAATGAGAGTTGGAGGGTACGATATTAGCTTTCCCATAGATGTAGTAGAACATCAAGGTACCCGTTACATTTTGGATGGACACCACCGAGCAGCGGCCGCAAAACAAACAGCAACACCGATAACTATAAAACTGATAACTAATATCAGAGAACACAAAGGAACTTTGAATACCATCGAAGAGGTAATTGAGTCAGCTGAGAATGTCGGACATGACCGACTGGAGCATCATAGAAGAAGATGAAAACCGACGACAGAATTGAAGATCTAATAAATGACTTTCTTTCAAAAGTAGAAATCGGCACAGAGTTGTTGCAAAAAAATTTGGCACTCGTAATATTTTGCGACTTTGGCGAAGCAAGAAAATCGAACGCTGCGGGGAAATAATCAACGGAATTCAATATGAATTGCACGGAGTAGGTTGCGCCATTCACTTCCCAACAGAGTCAGTAGACTTCGATTATGGATCGAACAACAGGATCGACGGCTTCGATGCATGGCGCCTTTATATTTATGCTAGCGACAGACCACTTAAATATAAAAAATACTGCGATAAAAAAATCGTTGAAAAAGAGCTGAACGAATATATCGCATCTGGCCGAATAGAAAAAATGTCACCATCAGACAACCTTTACATCCTAAAAAAATAAACAAGGCCTTACAATAATAAAATATTTTTTCGACTATCTTTCGACCTCCTAATTGACCTACTTATCAACCGTAACCAGCAGTAGCAAACTGTTCCAACTCAAAGGGCCTATGAGCATAGGCCCTGAACGTTTAAAAAATGCGTATCGGGCTCAATTCCCAAAATCCCTCACTGCTCCCCCTCATCCTCCTCATACTCCATATCCGCTTCATCAGAATCATTCAACGGCACCGTCGCGTCATCCATCAGCGACCCCGGATCCTCGTTCCCCGGATCATTGATAAACGGCAGCCCACTCGGACCTTTCTCTTCCTTGCCTTCGGTTTCGGGAGTCATGGCGAACCTCATCAATTAGGTAAGTGTATGACGTTCGAAAAGCCCTGCTGCCAATCGTTCCAGCGTCTGACCAGCAAATACGAAAAACCCGGCGCGAAGCCGGGTTTGTTGCGTCTGCCATTAATGATGCCGGTTCTTATGTTTGTTCTTATGTTTGTGACCGCCACCCGAGTGAGACCCGCCATCGCCGCCCAGGTTGTTGCCGACCGCGCCACCCGCCGCGCCACCCAATCCTGCGCCGACGGCCGAACCGGTTGATCCGCCGAGGCTATTACCGACCACTGAGCCACCCGCGGCGCCGAGGCCTCCGCCAATAGCGGCTTCTGTACGGTTGCGTTTATTCGCCCCGACCGCACCGCCGGCCGCGCCACCCACGCCGGCGCCGACCGCCGCACCGGTGCTACCGCCGAGTTGCCCGCCGACCACGTTGCCCAGTACCCCACCGAGTCCGCCGCCCACAGCTGCCGAACCATCACCGGCCGCCATCGCGCCTTGCGCCACCAGCAATCCGAAAAACAGTGCAGATAATGACAATCGCATATGAACCTCACAATTCCCGAATCGGGACAGTCCGCCCAGGCAAGGGCCTATATGAGATTGGAGGCTCATGCGGGGAGATTCGTTCACAAACGAAAAAGCCCGGCATCAAGCCGGGCTTTTTGCGCTGACCAATCAGGATCAGTGACGCTTGTGACCTTTCGACAGGTTGGTACCTACCGCGCCGCCCGCTGCGCCGCCCAGGCCAGCTCCGATGGTTGCACCGGTCTTGCCGCCCAGACTGTTGCCGATAACCGAACCGCCAGCCGCGCCGACGCCACCGCCAATGGCTGCTTTGGTACGGCTGCCTTTCGGTGCCGCGATGGCACTGCCTGCTGCGCCCGCTACGCCAGCACCAATCGCTGCGCCGGTGCTGCCGCCCATTTTCTGACCGACCACATTACCCAGCGCGCCACCCAGACCACCACCGAGCGCGGCAGTACCTTGACCGGCAGCCATCGCACCTTGAGTAACCAGAAGCCCCAGAACCAGGGCGGGCAGTGTTAAACGCATGACGAAAACCTCAAAAAAAGGGGGAGAACGAAAGGGCCGAGATTGAATGCTTTAGAGATGGCAAAGTCCAGACACAAATGAGCTCGACATCGCTGTGGGCGTCGGTTGGACCACGTTTATGGAAAAGGTTTTATCGCAGGCAAAAAAAAGCCCGCTGGGGAGACGGGCTGGAGTATTGCTTTCTAACGGATGGCTTCACCCTACTTTGGCTGACGTGAAAAGTTTGTGAAAAGAACTGCGCCCGCGCAACCGACTGTAGGACATTTCCATGCAACCCTATTGAGCATAAAAAACCCCGTTCATTGACGGGGTTGTTCATTGAAAGCTTATTTTCTGGCTCGAGCGAGCTTGGGCAGAAATTTCGATTTCGGCCCTCGAGGGGCCGTCGATTTGATCTTGTCCGTCTCGACCTGATCCTCGCCAAAGCCAGCCACGTACTCGGTCTGGCCACACTGCACACAATTGTTGATTGGAAACTCAGCCCCGTCGTCTTCGATATACGGATCAGCCATTTCTTCGCCCCTTTCAAAACAGGGTCAATACCGGCAAGCCCTTTTTGCCTGAAAAATATCGACCACCAAGGCTTGTGAGACTAGCCGGTCATTACTGGACTTGTGATTCAGATCGTCTGACGCCCGACGAATGGCCTACGAAAACTAAACGTCACACAAGCCCCAAGGCTGATCGCGTGCATACAGAGCCCGTCCGTTATCGGGATGGGCTCACATGCCTGATAGCCGAAACTCAGCGCAACTTGACCGCCGTCCCGGTCACAAACACCACCACCATCCCGCCCTTGCCCGCCGGCATGCTGATCTCGAAATCGAGCCCCACCACCGCATCTGCCTGCAACGCCTGAGCGCGCTCCTTGATCTCGTCGGTCGCCTGAATACGCGCCTCTTTCAATGCTCGCTCCAGCGTCTGAGAGCGCCCCCCAAAAAAATCCCGCATCCCGGCGAACATGTCGCGGATAACGTTGACGCCCTGCACCGACTCGGCGCTGACAATGTCCAGGTAGGCGGTGATTTGGCGGCCTTCGATGGTGTGGGTTGTGGTGGTGATCATGGAGTCGTCCTTTTACGGGTCATTAAAAATGCGATTGTAAAGCCAACTGAAAAGCTGCGGAGATTGCTGACACCATAGGTGCTATGACTTCATAAAATCCTTTATCTTTCTTTCACTATCTTCTATTTGTTCGCGCTCGCGATTTTTCTGCTCGAACTGATCCAGATTGTCATCCACCTCTTTTGTCGTGACCGGATGTATCGTAATGCCGTTACGATCTGTAGTAAGTTTCGCATTCGCCCCACGCTTATAGTAAACAGTCCCACTACGAAACAACTCGATCCACCCTGCCTGCTGCAGCGCTTCTAAAAATGCGTTGCTATCCTTGCCGGCAGGCCGCAAAACAATGGAACCATATGTAAGTTTTTCAACGGGCACCTCACCCAACTTATCCCAGTCAGTGTGGCTGCCTCCAATGGAAAAATTTGCATCACCATTGAGCGTGACTGATGCACTACCCAGAGCAATGCCGTATACCGTACCGGGAACCTCACGCGAACAGACGTACCCTGAATAGGTTTTGAAAGCGCAATTTGTGAACCCCGTTCTTTTCGCATCCGCCGTTGTACCTGGCACGACGAGCCCTTCAAACTCATAAGCATCGTAAGTCTTCGATTTAACTTCGGGCTGAGCCTGTGCTTGCACGAAAAGACTCATGCACAAAAAAGCCAAATGAACAGTTCGCTTTAACAACATCACTTACTCCATTAAACGACGGCGTTGATCCTTAGAAGACGACCACCTCCTGATCCGCGGACCTGACATTGGTTCATAGCCTGGGTGCCATCAAGGACTCAAACAAACACAACCGGTATTCCAGCCCTGCTCGTGCCACACAGAATATTTTTCCAGACGCCAAAAACCACAAACCCCCGACTTTCTCTAGGAAAATCAGGGGTTTGTGTTTACTTAATGTGGCGGTGAAGGAGAGATTCGAACTCTCGATACAATTTCTTGTATACACACTTTCCAGGCGTGCTCCTTAAGCCACTCGGACACTTCACCGTATCTCTTCAAACAAGTTCTGTCTGTCGAGGCGCGCTAATGTAGTCGAAAGCTTTTCCGATGGCAAATATTTTTTTCAGAATTTTCATGCGCTTAGCGATTTAGTCGTTCCGGCGGGTTCCGGGCCATGGCAAACCTGCCAATCTCCGGCGTCGTGCCCTCTTCTATATAGAGGGGAATGCACGGCCAGTGCGGCCGGCTACGCTTGTCCGACGGGAAAAGGGTGACTGGCGGGTCAGTCACGGCGCTTTACCTGGCCTACGGCGGTGGGTAACGTCTGCCTCAACTTTCATACAAGGAATAGCGTCATGAGTGAGTTAGTTTCCTACAACCTCGAAGACGGTATCGCGACCCTGACGTTGAGCAATGGCAAGGTAAACGCCATTTCCCCGGACGTGATTGCGGCGTTTAATGCTGCGCTGGATCAGGCGGTGACTGATCGTGCGGTGGTGATCATTACCGGTACGCCGGGGATTCTGTCGGGCGGTTATGACTTGAAGGTGATGACGGCCGGGCCTAAAGAAGCCGTGGCGCTGGTGACGGCTGGTTCGACACTGGCCCGCCGCTTGTTGTCGCACCCGTTCCCGGTGATCGTGGCGTGCCCTGGGCATGCGGTGGCCAAGGGTGCATTCCTGTTGTTGTCGGCGGATTACCGCATTGGTGTCGACGGTCCGTTCAGCATTGGTCTGAATGAAGTGCAGATCGGTATGACCATGCACCACGCCGGGATCGAACTGGCGCGTGATCGCCTGAGCAACGCGGCGCTGCATCGTTCGGTAATCAATGGCGAGATGTTCAATCCGCAGAGCGCGATTGCGGCCGGTTTCCTCGATGTGGTGGTCTCGGCCGAGGAGCTGCAAGGTGCAGCACTGGCCGCGGCGCGTCAGTTGAAGAAGATCAACATGACCGCGCACAAGAACACCAAGCTGAAAGTGCGCCAAGCGCTGCTGGAGACGCTGGACAACGCGATCATCCAGGATCAGGAACACTTGGGCTAAGCTCCGGCCCGCTACAACGAAAAGCCCGGCCCTCGTGTCGGGCTTTTCGTACGTGCTCTGTTGAAAAGCCTGCAACCGCTCTAGGCCGTGTCTGACACTCAAGTCGGAAACATGCGCTTAAACATCGCCTATCTCCCGCCTCTATAGCGGCAATTGCCGAAAACAGTGCACATCCGTACACTGCGCCACCTTTTGTCCCGGTGGGGCCTGTAAATGCTGTTTGTGTTTCGTATGTTATTGATGGGCCTGCACTTTATTCTGGCCGGTGTGGCGGGGGTGATCCTCGGTCTGTGCCGACCGTTCAACCCGGACAACAGCCGTTTATGCGCGCGCCTGTATGCCTGGCCGGCGATGTGTATTTTGCGTCTGCGGGTGAAGACCGATGTCGGGCCGTTGATGGACAAACCCGAGAGCTGCGTGATCATCGCCAATCACCAGTCCAACTACGATCTGTTTGTGTTCGGCAACGTCGTGCCCCACCGCACCGTGTGCATCGGCAAGAAGAGCCTGAAGTGGGTGCCGCTGTTCGGTCAGTTGTTCTGGCTGGCGGGTAATGTGTTGATCGACCGCGGCAATGCGCACAAGGCGCGCCAGTCGATGCTGACCACCACGCACACCTTGCAGCATGAAGACACCTCGATCTGGGTGTTCCCGGAAGGCACGCGTAACCTCGGCGAAGAGTTGCTGCCGTTCAAGAAAGGCGCGTTCCAGATGGCGATTGCGGCCGGGGTGCCGATCGTACCGGTGTGTGTCAGCAGTTACGTCAAACACATGCGATTGAACCGCTGGAGCAGTGGGAAAATTCTGATTCGTTCGCTGCCGGCGATTCCGACCGCAGGGTTAAGCATGGACGACATGCCTCTGCTGATCGCCCAATGCCGAGAACAGATGCGCGAATGCATCGCCTCGATGGATCGACAACTGCAAGCCGCTTAAACGAAACCCGCCCTGTGCGGGTTTTCTTTTGCCTGCGACCTCGTGCCAGCGAACTCTTAAGATTTCACTGACTCTCAAGCAGCAGACAAGGCTAAGCTGATCGCTGCCTGCCACTGCCATCTGCTAATAAGAAGTGAACCACCATCATGGGTAGAGTTGTTGCTGCTGCGGTTTACAGCGCCGGTAAAAAAATCACCAATATCACTCTCGACGAAGGCGCCGCCTGGGCGGCCAAGACCGGCCACTTTGTCTGGATTGGCCTCGAAGAGCCCAACGCCGAGGAGCTGACCAACCTGCAACGCCAGTTCAACCTGCATGAACTGGCCATCGAAGATGCCCTGGAAAAACACAGCCGACCGAAGCTGGAAACCTTCGGTGATGCACTGTTTATTGTCACGTACTCGCCGATCCGAGAGAACGGCGTCTTGCAGTTCATCGAGACTCACATCTTTGCCGGCAAGGGTTACATCATCACCGCGCGCAACGGTCATTCGGCGTCCTACGCCCATGTCCGCCAACGCTGTGAGGCGCGTCCGTTGTTGTTGGAGCACGGGGAAGATTTCGTACTCTACGCGATCCTCGATTTTGTCATCGAAAACTACCAGCCGGTGGGCGAAGCGATTCACGCCGAGATCGATGAGCTGGAGCGCAACGTGCTGTGCAGCGCGTTGAATGAGCGTGACATCCAGAATCTCCACAGCCTGCGCCGCGACGTGCTGCGCTTGCGCCGATATGCGGCGCCAATGGTGGAGATCGGTGAAGAGCTGCAGAAGCTGAGCTTCCCGTTTATCGACAAGAACATGCGGCCGTACTTCCGTGATGTGCAGATCCACGTCACGCGGCAGATGGAAGACCTGACGACCCTGGCGGATATCGCCAGCCAGACGATTGAGGTCGGGGTGTTGCTGGAGGCTGCACGCCAAAGCGTGGTGCAGCGCAAGTTTGCGGCGTGGGCAGCAATTCTGGCGTTTCCGACGGCGGTGGCCGGGATTTATGGGATGAACTTTCAGAACATGCCGGAATTGAGTTGGCATTACGGGTATTTCGCGGTGCTGAGTTTCATCACCGTGGGTTGCGTGGCTTTGTGGGCGAGTTTCAAGAAGTCCGGGTGGTTGTAGTCAAGACCGAGTCGTCTGTGCGATTCGCGGGCAAGCCTCGCTCCTACTGGTCAGCGTGATCCGTAGGAGCGAGGCTTGCCCGCGAAGCTTTTAGCCTCAAACCGTCTCAGGCTTATGCGCCACAAACCGCATCATCCACTCCGCAACCGTAGCGCCATGATGCGCATGCTCAAGGCTCGCCACACCCTTGGAATAAACCTGCTCACCCAAATGCTGCTGGCGAATCTCCAGCAACGCCCGTGAGTAGTCGTGAATGAACTCCGGATGCCCCTGGAAGCACAGCACCTGATCGTTGATGTGATACGCGGCAAACGGGCAGAAATCGCTCGAGGCAATCACCGTGGCGTTTTCCGGCAGCACCGTGACTTGATCCTGGTGGCTGATCAGCAGTGTCAGTTCTTCCATCACCGGGCTCATCCACGGCGCCTTCGCGGCGAGTTTGTAGTTATGGATGCCAACGCCCCACCCCTGGCTCGCTCGCTCGCTCTTGCCGCCGAGCAGCAGCGCCAGCAGTTGATGGCCGAAGCACACGCCCAGCAGTTTGTCGCCGCGCTCATAGCGAGTCAGCAAGTAAGTCTTGAGGGTTTCAATCCACGGGTCGGTGCCGAAGGAATCAGCCTTGCTGCCGGTGACCAGGTAGGCGTCGAAGGTCAGCTCATCGCTGGGGTAGTCGCCCTGCATCACGTTGTAGACGGTGAACTCGGCAGCGATGGGTTGCTGCGAAAACAGGCGCTGGAACATCTGCCCGTAACCCTGATATTGATCGACCAGTTCTGGACGCAGGATGTCGGTTTCCAGAATGCAGATGCGTAACGACATAAAAAATACCTGACACGTGATGGGAATAATGCACACCCCAGAGCCTGCCTTGAAACACGGTGGCAAGGCAAGCCCCGGAATGCGTCACTGGTCCCTTAGAACGCCTCCCCTTTGGCCGCTTTGTCCAGCAGCAGCGCCGGTGGAGCGAAGCGCTCGCCATATTGCTCGGCCAGATACTGGGCGCGTGCGACAAAATCTTTCACGCCATATTGGTTGATGAATTGCAGCGCGCCGCCGGTCCAGGCCGCGAAGCCGATGCCGAAGATCGAGCCAACGTTGGCGTCCGCCGTCGAGGTCAGCACGCCCTCCTCCACGCAGCGCACGGTTTCGATGGCTTGCACGAACAGCAGGCGATCACGTACATCCTTCGGCGAAATCTGCCCGTCGGCCTTCTCGAAACGGTTTTTCAGCTGAGGCCAAAGATGTTTCTGCCCTCCGGCCGGGTAATCGTAGAAACCACCTCCAGCGGCCTTGCCCGGACGTTTGTATTCGTTGAGCAGCAAGTCAATCACGGCAAAGGCCGGGTGCTCAATCAGCGGTTTCCCTTCTGCTTGCAGGTCTTTGGCCGTTTGCTGGCGGATATGGCTCATGAGGCTGAGGGAAACTTCGTCGGAGATCGCCAGAGGTCCGACCGGCATCCCGGCCTTGCGCGCTTCGGTCTCGATCATCGGCGCGCTCACGCCTTCGCCGAGCATGGCGATGCCTTCATTGGTGAAGGTGCCAAACACCCGCGACGTGAAGAAGCCACGACTGTCGTTGACCACAATCGGGGTTTTCTTGATTTGCAGGACGAAATCGAAACCACGGGCCAGGGTTTCGTCGCTGGTGTTCGCGCCTTTGATGATTTCCACCAGGGGCATTTTTTCCACGGGGCTGAAGAAATGCAGACCGATGAACTTCGTCTGGTCCGGCACTGCAGTGGCCAGGCCGCTGATCGGCAGGGTCGAGGTGTTGGAGGCGATCACCGCGTCCGGGCCAACGACTTTTTGTGCTGCTGACGAGACCTTGGCTTTCAGTTCGCGATCTTCGAACACGGCCTCGATGATCAGGTCGCAACCGGCCAGATCGGCATCGCTTTCCGTGGGCTGAATCCGCGCCAGCACGGCGTCTCGCTGCTCAGCGCTCAGTTGGCCACGGGAAACTTTCTTGTCCAGCAACGCCGCCGAGTGCGCCTTGCCCTTCTCTGCTGCCGCAAGATTAATGTCCTTGAGCACCACGTCGATACCAGCCGAGGCGCTGACAAAGGCGATGCCTGCGCCCATCATCCCCGCGCCGAGCACACCCACGCGATGAGTCACGTAAGGCGCAACCCCCTGCGGCCGCGAACCACCGGCATTGATCTCATTGAGCTGAAACCAGAACGTACCAATCAGGTTCTTCGACACCTGGCCGGTGGTCAACTCCGTGAAGTAACGGGTTTCAATAAGGTGCGCCGTGTCGAAATCCACCTGGGCACCCTCCACCGCCGCGCAAAGGATTTTCTCCGGCGCCGG
Source organism: Pseudomonas sp. TH15 (assembly GCF_016651105.1). GTDB lineage: Bacteria > Pseudomonadota > Gammaproteobacteria > Pseudomonadales > Pseudomonadaceae > Aquipseudomonas. The sequence continues at coordinate 3,035,612 of NZ_JAEKEL010000001.1, read as the reverse complement.
CATCGTGCCCTGGGTTTTAGTGCGCAGAATCGACGGCGCGATGGCCAGCATCTGCGCGACTTTCGGGTTCGACGGCGTGCCACCGGGGATCTGATAACCCTTCACGTCCCAACGCTGCACAACGCTCGGGTTGGCCAGAATCCACGCCCGCGCCTTGGCCAGCAGTTCATCGTGATCCGCCGCCAGCTCATCGATCAAACCCGCCAGCAACGCCTGTTGCGGCCGGACCTTCTTACCTTCAAGCAAGTACGGCAAGGCTTTTTCCAGGCCCAGCATGCGGACCATGCGCACCACCCCGCCGCCGCCCGGCAACAAACCGAGGGTGACTTCCGGCAAGCCGAGTTGCACCGACGGGTTGTCCAGCGCCACGCGGTGATGGCAAGCCAGGCAGATTTCCCAACCGCCGCCCAGCGCCGCACCGTTGATCGCGGCGACCACCGGTTTGCCAAGGGTTTCCAGGGTGCGCAGTTGCCCTTTCAGCGTGAGCACCATGTCGTAGAAGGCTTTGGCTTCGGGTTTGCCGACCTTGATCAGTTCATTGAGATCGCCACCGGCAAAGAAAGTCTTCTTGGCCGAGGTGATGATGACGCCGGCGATGCTGTCCTTTTCGGCAACCAATTGGGCGACGCGGGCGGCCATGGCTTCGCGGTACACCGCGTTCATGGTGTTGGCGCTCTGGCCCGGCATGTCGATGGTCAGGACGACGATCTGGTCCTGACCTTTTTCGTAACGAATGGCTTCGGTCATGTCACTTTTTCCTTGAAGTCAGGGCTCAGAGGCGTTCGATGATGGTGGCAATGCCCATGCCGCCGCCGACACACAGCGTCGCGAGGCCATAGCGCAGGCGCCGGGTTTCCAGTTCATCGAGCAGGGTGCCGAGGATCGCGCACCCGGTGGCGCCCAACGGGTGCCCCATGGCGATCGAGCCGCCGTTGACGTTGACCTTGTCCGGGTCAATCGCCATGTCCTTGATGAACTTCAGCACCACCGAGGCAAAGGCTTCGTTGACCTCAAACAGATCGATGTCTTCGACCCGCAACCCGGCCTTGGCCAAGGCTTTGCGAGTGGCCGGCGCCGGGCCGGTGAGCATGATGGTCGGGTCGGTACTGGTGACCGCCGTGGCGACGATCCGCGCCCGTGGCTGCAAGCCCAGCGCCCGCCCCTTGGCTTCGGAACCGATCAACATCAGCGCCGCACCGTCGACGATCCCGGAGCTGTTGCCCGGCGTGTGAACGTGGTTGATTCGCTCCACGTGGCTGTAGACCCGCAGCGCAGTGGCGTCGAAGCCCATTTGCCCCATCATCTCGAAGCTCGGCTTGAGCTTGCCCAAACCTTCCATTGTCGATTCGGCGCGGATGAATTCATCGTGATCGAGCAAGATGATGCCGTTCTGGTCCTGCACCGGCACCAGCGACTTGTTGAACGAACCGTCCGCCCTGGCCCGCGCGGCTTTTTGCTGGGAATGCAGCGCGTAGGCATCGACGTCCTGACGGCTGAAGCCTTCTATCGTGGCGATCAGGTCGGCGCCCACGCCTTGGGGGGTGAAGTGGCTGTGCAGGTTGGTTTCCGGGTCCAGCGCCCAGGCGCCGCCGTCGCTGCCCATCGGCACCCGAGACATCGACTCGACGCCGCCGACCACCACCAGGTCCTCGAAGCCGGAACGGACTTTCATCGCGCCGAGGTTCACCGCCTCCAATCCCGAAGCGCAGAAGCGGTTGATTTGCACACCGGCCACGCTGACGTCCCAATCGGCGACCTGGGTCGCCGTTTTGGCGATGTCGGAGCCTTGATCGCCGATGGGCGTAACGCAGCCGAGTACCACGTCATCGACCTGACTGGTATCGAGCGACGTGCGTTGCTGCAACGCTGTCAGCAACCCGGCCACCAGGTTCACCGGTTTGACGCTGTGCAACGCGCCATCGGCCTTGCCTTTGCCACGGGGCGTGCGTAACGCGTCGAAAATCAAAGCTTCGGTCATGTGGTCCTCGAACCTGATGGTGTGAGTAACATCAAAAGATCGCAGCCTTCGGCAGCTCCTACAGGGGATTGCGGCATTTTTGTAGGAGCTGCCGAAGGCTGCGATCTCTTGATCTTGAATGAACTATCACCTTAAGCCGAGCAGCCACGGATTCAATGACCGCAGTGCTCACCGACGTTGACGGTCACGCTCAGACGGACGGTAGCCAGCTATCGGATTAACCGATTCAGGTGACGAAGCTGTCTAGCAAACGGGCGCCCAAGAAGCTGGCAATAAGCCTCATGCCTTTTTAAGCGCTTTTAACGCTTACACCATACGAAATGGATCTAAACCAAGTGTGACGCGGGCTCTAAGGTGAAGATGTACGAAGTTGTCGTCGGGTTTTGCCGAGGCGCTCGTTCCACAGGAAGTGCATCGCTTTGCCGTCATGGAGATATGCAGGCAGGCATCAGGAAATAACAAAAAAGGCGGTCAGCCATGTTTAAACATTCGAAAGTACGTCAAGCCGGACTCATCCTATTCGCCACTACGCTGTTGTTGATTTTGCCGAACCTGACCAAGGTGATCGGCTAGTCGGTTGGTAAAAAACGGCGCCAAGGTTTGCTATCGCCTCATTAAAAATGTGACTGGCTCGCTACCCGGGCCAGCGTGGGTGTGCCAACCTTTACGGCACTTTCCACGACAGGGATGGCGATCACTTGAAAGCACTTATTTTGTTCGGGGCCTTGCTGTTCGGCACGCCCCTCTACGCCGCACAGCTGAACCTTGAGCTGGGCGCGAGCAGTCGCATCTGGCAGACCGAGGAGTTGCTCAAGCATCCTCAGGTTCAGACCATCACCATCAGCAATGACGTTTCCTATAAACGGGACATGAGCTATCGCGCGGTGCCGTTGGCGGCGTTGTTGACGGGTATCAAGCCTGACGACCATCTGCAAGCGGTGGCATTGGACGGTTTTGCGGCCGAACTGTCAGCGGCCCCGCTGCTGAATAAAGAAGGGGCGCAAGTCTGGTTGGCGATTGAAGACCCGGCCAAGCCGTGGCCGCCGCTGTCCGAGGGCAAGCACAGCGCCGGACCGTTTTATCTGGTGTGGACTCATCCGCAGGCGGGCAACATCAGCCCCGAGCAATGGCCGTTTGAAGTCGCCAGTATCAAGCGCATGGCGCCGGTGGCCGAGCGTTTCCCTGCCCTACTGCCGGATCCGGCGTTGAAGACGGATGATCCGGTGAATCAGGGGTTCGCGTTATTTCAGAAGAATTGCCTGGCGTGTCATCGGCTCAATGGCGCGGGGGATGCGCAGTTCGGACCGGACCTGAATATCCCGTACAACCCGACCGAGTACTTCGGCGCGGATTTCCTCAAGCGCTACATTCGTGATCCGCAGAGTTTGCGTCAGTGGCCGCAGGCGAAGATGCCGGGGTTTTCAGAGCAGGTATTGCCGGCGGGGGATTTGCAGATGTTGATTGGCTACTTGCAGCACATGGCTGGGCGCAAGGTTAAACCTTGATACATTTACCCTGTGGGAGATTCTATGTTGGCCAGCAACCCTAAAATCTCAGGCTAATCGGTATTCGCCCTGATTTTTCATCAGGGCGAATGCCACTCGACAGAGCTTGCGAGCAAGGGCCACTAACGCCTGTGTTTTCGAGAAGCCTCTGGCCAGGTAAGACTCGTAAAATGGTTTCCACTTCGTTGAGCGACTCGCCGCCATCGCGGCGTTGTACGTCAACCGACGGATCTCCGGGTCTCCTTTTTTGGTCAGGAATCTCGGGCCATTCTTTTTACCCGAATCGTCCACTGTCAGATCCATACCCAAAAACGCGATGAAGGCATCGCTATTGGCAAAGTCACCGCGCATATAGGTCGTTGCCAACCCAGTCGCCGTCAGTTCTCCCACGCCTTCGATCGCTTTGCAGCGGTCAATATTGTCTTCAATACCCGCCTCTTTGCTGACCTTGCGCAGCAGTTTCTGAATGACCTGATCGGATCGTTCGAATGCTTTTTGCTGAGCGGCACGCTCTTTTTTCAGCAAGGGTTCATCGGCCCAGCTCAACATAAGCCCCGTATGGTTCTGAATTAACGTCGCGCGTCTGTGCAGCAAGCTTTTCAGTACGGTATAGGCCTTGGGTGGCGGGTTCCAAAGCCGCAATTTACATTGCTCATTCGTCAAATAACGCGCGAGCACGCGGGCATCGCAGGGATCATTTTTGGCCCGTTGACCGACCCCGCGACGATAATGGCTAACTCGATAGGCATCTACGACATAGACCTGATGCCCCATCGCATGAGCCAGATCAACAGTCTCCAAGTGGTAGATGTTGGTGGCTTCAACAGCGATAGCGCTTTGCGCAGGCAAAGTTTTGAGCCAACGTTTGAGGGCGGCTCGATCATTTTTGACCGACTCAATTGTTTCCAGGTCAGCACGATAGACAACGACTTCGGCCTTGGCGATATCGATACCAACAACCGTCTGCGAAGTAAGGATTGTCATGACGAATCCTCGGAGCTAGGGTTTAAGAGCTTGTTGGGGTCTACCGTTGCGCTGGCTTGTCTCTATCGTCGGTTTACCGATGAATTCCTTATCGGCGCTTTGGGTAGAAAGGGCGGGACGAGAAGTCTCCCACGGTCTGTACTGGTCAGAGTCAGAATCGAGTCTGTAGTCCAGCCCACCCCTTCAAGTCTAAACATACAAGCGAGCCTGCTCGCGAACGCGGTGTGTCAGTCGTTACATTGCTGGCTGATCAACCGCTTTCGCGAGCAGACTCGCCCCCACATGGGCCAGTGTTTATTGTTGTTGGACCGAGATGATCGGAGTCGGCGAGACGAACACTTTTGCGTGCATCTGTTCACAGCCACCGCCCCGGCGCATGCCGCGTACCGGGCAGGCATCCAGGTAATCCAGACCCACCGCCAGTTTCAGGTGCCGCTCCGGCCGTGCCAGTTCATTGGTCACGTCAAAACTGTACCAAGCATCATCAAGCCAAGCCTCGGCCCACGCGTGACTGGCCAGGTGCTCACTGTTCTCGCTGTACAAATACCCCGACACATAACGCGCAGGAATGCCCAGGCTGCGAGCGCAGGCGAGAAACGCGTGGGTGTGGTCCTGGCAGACACCGGAACGCCCGGCGAAGGCCTGGGCGGCGCTGGTGTCGACTTCGGTGGAACCCGGCGTGTAGGTCATGTGCTGGTTCAGGCCATGCATCAAGTCGATCAGCGCCGTGCGATCCCGGCGCTTTTTGCATTCCTTTTCAGCAAACGCACGCAGGGCCTGGTCGGCTTCGGTCAGCCGGGTGAAACGCAGGAACGGCAGCGCCGACTGGCTCTCATGCTCGGCTTCGCGCAGTTCGTCGATATCGACCTGGCCACGGGCGCCAATGATGATCGCCTCATGGGGCTCGTCCATGGTCAGCACGTGCAGGATGTTGCCGAACGGATCGAGTTGCGCGCGTACTGGGCGCGGCAGGTCGAGCTGCCAGCTGAGCACGTGCTGGCGCTCGCTGTCGTGGGGTGTCAGTCGCAGGTACTGGATGCTCGCCCGCACCTGATCTTCGTAGTGATAGGTGGTCTCGTGGCTAATGGAAAGTCTCATGCAGCCTCCAGGTAAGAACTGTGAATGGCGTTGCCCAACTGGCGCACCAGCGGGATGAACTCGGTCAGCCAGGCGTGCAGGCCTTCGTCGAGAATTTCGGTGATGCCGGTGTAGCGCAGGCGCGCGTCCATTTCCGCCGCCAGGCGTTGCGCAGGACGGCCGTTGGCCCCCGGCAACTGGGCGAGGATCTGGTCGATTTCTTCGGTGCAGGCGCGCAAGGAACGTGGAACATCGGCGCGCAACAGCAGCAATTCAGCGACATGCCGGGCACCGGGTGCGTCGCGGTAGATCTCGGTGTAAGCCTCGAACGACGACAACGCCCGCAACAACGCACTCCATTGGTAATACGCGTGAGCCGTGCCGTCGCTGACCGCTTCGGCCTGATCGCCGGCCATTTCGTAACGGGCGTCAAGCAGGCGCAACGTGTTGTCGGCCCTTTCGATAAACGTGCCCAGACGAATGAAGCGAAACGCATCGTTACGCATGATCGTGCCGTAGGACGCTCCACGAAACAGGTGTGAACGCTCCTTGATCCACTCGCAGAAACGGCTCATGCCGTAGCGACTCAAGCCCTGTTCGGCGATCCCGCGAATTTCCAGCCAGGTAGCGTTGATGTTTTCCCACATGTCGGCGGTAATTCGCCCACGCACCGCATGAGCACTGGCCCGCGCCGAACCAAGGCAGCTGTAGATGCTCGCCGGGTTGGCCGCGTCCAGGGCGAAAAAATGCAGCAGCCGTTCGGCATGCAACTCGCCGTGGCGCTCCAGGTAATCGTCCAGTGTTCCGGTGATCAGCAACGGCATGGCGAGTTCGTGCAAACCGTCACCGCGGCCGTCCTGCGGCATCAGCGACAGCGAATAGCTGATGTCGAGCATCCGTGCGAGGTTTTCCGCCCGCTCCAGATAACGCGACATCCAATACAAATCCGAGGCAGTTCTACTTAACATGGCAGGCTTCCTTCAATCCTCGACCACCCAGGTGTCCTTGGTTCCGCCACCCTGGGAGGAATTCACCACCAGGGAGCCTTCGCGCAGGGCAACACGGGTCAAACCGCCGGGCACAACCCGGGTTTCGCGGCCAGACAATACAAACGGACGCAGGTCGATGTGGCGTGGAGCTATGCCGTTTTCGACAAAGGTCGGACAGGTCGACAGCGACAACGTCGGCTGAGCGATATACGCGTGGGGTTTGGCTTTGATCCGCGCGCGGAACAATTCGATTTCCGCCGCCGTTGCCGCCGGCCCTACCAGCATTCCGTAACCGCCGGAGCCTTGGGTTTCCTTGACCACCAGATCTGGAAGATTGGCCAGTACGTGGGAAAGTTCTGAAGGGTTGCGACACTGGAACGTCGGAACGTTCTTCAGGATCGGCTCTTCATCCAGGTAGAAACGGATCATGTCCGTGACAAATGGATACACCGACTTGTCATCCGCCACCCCGGTGCCGATGGCATTCGCCAGCACCACGTTGCCCGAGCGATAGGACGACAGCAGCCCCGGCACGCCAAGCATCGAGTCCGGGTTGAACGCCAGCGGATCGAGGAACGCATCGTCGAGGCGCCGGTAGATCACGTCGACGGCTTTCGGCCCGTCGGTGGTGCGCATGAAGACTTTGTCGTCGCGCACGAACAGATCCGCGCCTTCCACCAGTTCAACGCCCATTTCCCGAGCGAGAAACGCATGCTCGAAAAACGCGCTGTTGAACCGACCCGGCGTCAGCACCACCACGCTCGGGTTATCGATCGGGCTGGAGCTTTTCAGGGTGTCGAGCAACAGGTTCGGATAGTGGTCGATGGGGGCAATGCGTTGCGCCGCAAACAACTCGGGGAACAGTCGCATCATCATCTTGCGGTCTTCGAGCATGTAGCTCACGCCGCTCGGTGTACGAAGATTGTCTTCGAGCACGTAGTACGTGCCGTCGCCATCGCGCACCAAGTCGACGCCGGAGATGTGGGAATAGATATCCCGGTGCAGATCCAGCCCTTGCATCGCCAACTGGTATTGCTCGTTGGCCAGCACTTGCTCGGCCGGAATGATGCCGGCCTTGATGATGCGCTGCTCGTGGTAGAGGTCGGCGAGGAACATGTTCAACGCCTTCACCCGCTGGATGCAGCCACGTTCGACGATCCGCCATTCGCTGGCGGGGATGCTGCGGGGAATGGTGTCGAAGGGAATCAGGCGCTCTGTCCCCTGCTCATCACCGTAGAGCGTGAACGTAATCCCGGCACGATGAAACAACAGATCGGCCTCGCGTCGCCGTTGTGCCAAAAGCTCGTCAGGCGTTTCGGCCAGCCAACGGGCAAACTCCCGGTAATGTGGGCGGACCAGGCCGCCGGCATCGTACATCTCATCAAAATAGGTGCGGATCATGCCGTACTCCTTGTCACCCGGACATCTAGGCTTCGCAAGGCCCGTGCCATCGGCATAAACGCTTTGATATCAATCAGTTGGATAATCGCCCCAATCCCACCGCACCAATCCTGTGCGGCAAACGCCCCAACCTGATCGCCCCCGCTTCATTGCGAAGCAATGTTGTCGCCTATCAACAGCATAGTCAGAGTTGATTTCACTGCTCGGGCGTCGATGCGGATAATCCGCGCATTCGTTGCAAAACTTCCCTGCGCACAGCGCCGCGAAGTCGCCAGCTCAACTGACCTGGACTGCCCCCGCAGCCCGCCCCGCCGTAACCCTGACCGGTTTCCTCTCCTTATCGGTCTTCCCTTTAGCCACCCTCTCCGGTGGCTTTTTTTTGCCCGTTTGAAATATTTTGAAAGTAAAAGCAAAAGATCGCAGCCTCCGGCAACTCCTACATAATCTGTGTAGGAGCTGCCGAAGGCTGCGATCTTCTGATCTTTAAAAATGGCAACGGCCAACCCAGAGGTTAGCCGTTGGTAATCAAATAACCTGAAATCAGTTCAAACGGTGGCGATTACGCACCTCCTGTTTGACGCCCCATCCTTCGATAATCCCGCCCAAAGGCTCGACCACCGCCTCGAAGTCCTGCTCAAAGTCGCCAATACCGTCGTAGGTGGCGTACATCACTTTGCTCAGTTCCAGATGCCACGCGCCGTCGTCGCGCACGCTGATCTGGGCATTCAATGATTCACCACAGAAATAACCTGCCGCCCTGCGCGCCCGCTCCTCGTCCGGAAAAATGGCGTAGAACTCGATGGGATGGAATCGTGAAAAGTCGAAACCGCCTTCTTTCATGCGGCGCAGCACGCTGCTGCTGATGTCTTCTTGATAGGCTGTGCTCATGAAACGTCCTCCTGAACTGATGGATAGACTTTCCGTACTCCCGGCGCCCGCAACCGAATGATGAAGGCGATACGACAAGCAAGTTGCCATTGGGATACAAGCATGTAGCTGACAAGACCAGACCTTAGCGATCCGTTCGCTGATCTCGCTTGCAGAGTAGCCCTAAGTCAGAGCCGCTGCCAAGGTCTGGTTGTGAATGTGACAGGAGAGGGATCAGACGGGAGTAATGCCGAGGATTTGAATGCTGTTCTGGAGCTTGAGCTCTTTGACGCTCGCATCAGCAGTGCGCCCTTCCAGATCATTCAGATCCAGTTCAGCAGCGACAGGCAGGAGCCGGGCCTTGATGAGTTTGGCGGCATGCTCGTTATCCGGGCACTCGTCGCACTCAAAGACTTCATCGACAGTTACGCCGTGATCATCCACGAAAGTGATTTTCCACTTTTGCATCAGTGCCTCCTCGATCAAACCCGCAAATGGGCTTACATCTAAATCGACTGGTACGCCGAAAGTTGGTTCAAAAGGATTACAGCGCACGAACATGAAAAAAACGACATCTTGGGTACAGGCAGCAAAGTGGGGAGCGTGCTTTTGTGGCGAGGGGATTTATCCCCGTTCGGCTGCGCAGCAGTCGTGAAAATCAGCAACCGCGGTGTATCAGGAAGACCGTGGATGCTGATTTTGGGGACGCTGCGCATCCTAACGGGGATAAATCCCTCGCCACAATAGCTCCCTCAATGGGGAGCTCGCGGTGGGATCAGTCGTTGCTTGGCTTATTGATCGCTTGCAGCACGTACTGCGGCATGGCGAACGCGCCGATGTGGATTTCCGGGTTGTAGTAGCGGGTGATGATGCCGCTGCCGGCGAAGCGCTGTTGCAGGATTTCGCGGGACAATTTGCGATAGGCGGTATTGGTCGCGCCCCAAGCGAACGTCATCGCGCCGCCGATGTAGGTCGGAATGGCCGCTTGGTAGAAGTGCCAGTCCGGGAACAGGCTGCGCAGGCGCCCGGCGGTGGTCTGTACTTCACCGAGTTGCATGAACGGCGTGCCGTTCTGGGTGACCAGGATGCCGCCGTCGTTCAGGCAGCGGTGGCAAGCCTGGTAGAAGTTTTCCGAGAACAGCACTTCGCCCGGACCGATCGGGTCGGTGGAGTCGGAAATGATCACGTCGAACTTTTCGGTGGTGGTGGCGACGAAACGCATGCCGTCGTCGATGACCAGGTTCAGGCGTGGATCGTCGTACGCACCTTTGGAGTGGTTCGGCAGGAACTCTTTGCACATGTCGACCACGGTGCCGTCGATCTCGACCATGGTGATGTGCTCGACGCTGCGGTGTTTGGACACTTCACGCAGCATGCCGCCGTCGCCACCGCCGATGATCAACACGCGCTTGGCAATGCCATGGGCGAGGATCGGCACGTGGGTGAGCATTTCGTGGTAGATGAATTCGTCGGCTTCGGTGGTTTGGATCACACCGTCCAGCGCCATCACCCGGCCCATGCGCGGGTTTTCGAAGATCACCAGGTGTTGGTGTTCGGTGCGCACTTCGTGCAGCAGTTTTTCCATGCGAAAACGCTGGCCGTAGCCTTCGTAGAGGGTTTCCAGGTATTCGCTGGTTTTGGTGGTGGTCATGGGAAGTGCTCCGATGAATGCGGTGGCAACGGACGGTTACCCGCCCATGATGGCCAATCGAGAGGCTCGATTGCCCGGGAAAGGCGCGCATTCTACGTTGCGGAACATGACAGGTCGAACGTCACTTGATGACTTGCCGCAATCCCATGTGGGAGCGGGCTTGCTCGCGAAGGCGGAGTGTCAGTCAACATTGATGTTGGATGATAAGCCGCTTTCGCGAGCAAGCCCGCTCCCACAGGTTCGGTGTTCCTACAGGTAAATAGGATTCACCTGTCAGATCCGCACGTTGCCTCGTGGCCCGGCGATAGCCCAGATGATCAGGCCCAGCACCGGCAGCAGCAGGATCAGCAGCACCCAGATGATTTTCATCCCTGTTTCGGCGCCACTTTTCAGCACGTTGATGATTGCCCAGATGTCCAGGGCGAAAATAATCAGAGCTACCAAACTATTAAACGTGGAACCCATGGTGTCGCTCCCAAGATAGTGGCATGCAGTCTTAGGATAGCCGCCCCTTGCGAGGGTTCCGTTTTATTGCATCAAACGTGGATCGCCACTTTCAGCGCTTCCAGGGACGGCGCGGCGGCGATGCCGACTTGGGCGCACAGTTCGAGTACCCGCGGCACGTCGTTGCCATAGACCAGCACCACTTGCAGTTCATCGTCGAGCAACTGGCTGAAGTTCATCAGCGTATAGCCGCCGTTTTCCTTGTTCATGCTGCTCATCTGCACCTGAATGCGGTTGAGCGCGGTCAGCGCTTCAGTCTTGGCCAGTTGCTTGGGCTTGATGTTGAAGTCAACGCCGGGGCCGAACGAGTCGGCGATCTGGGCGAACAGGTCCATGTAGGTGTCGGCCTGGAACAGCACAGTTTCCGGCAGACTGCCGACCACCACCCATTCGCCCAGCGGCATCGGGAAGGTGTCGTCGAAGTTGATGTCCGGATTGGCTGTCAGAAAAGCTTCAGGATCGGCGTACGCCTGGGCCGCTTCATCAGCGATTTTCAGGATTTCGTCATCGCCCATGCACCCGGAGCTGATTTTGCTGATGAGTTCGACGAGTGCGGTTTTCATGGGATGGATCCTGTAGCGAGGGAAATTTGAGGGCGCGAAGGATAGCGCATTCTTCAGCACACCCGACACCTGTGGCGAGGGAGCTTGCTCCCGCTGGGCTGCGAAGCAGGCCCCGAAATCAGCGAGCGCTGCGCACTCGAACGGGAGCAAGCTCCCTCGCCACAGGGATCGCGCCAGTTTTCAGCCGAGCAGTTTTTCGAGTTGCGCCAGGGTATCCGCCGCGCCCATGGTCTTGGCCGCATCCAGCGCAGACACGCCGTTGGCGTCCTTGGCTTTGGGGTCGGCGCCTTTGCTGATCAGGTAGTCGACGATTTCAACGCGGTTGAACATCGCCGCCATCATCAGCGCCGTGCGGCCGTCGAACGACGAACCTTCCACCTGCGCCCCGCCTTCGACCAACGCCGTGACCACTGCCAGGTCGCCCTTGAAGGCGGCGCCGGCAATCGGGCTCTGGCCGTTGTCGTTGCGAATTTCCGGGTCGGCCTTGTGTTCCAGCAGCACTTTCACCGTTTCCACGTGACCGTGGTACGCGGCGAGCATCAGCAAGGTGTCGCCCTTGTGGTTGCGCAGGTTCGGCGGCAGGCCTTTGGTCAGCAGCGCCGCCATCATGGCCGCATCGCCCTCGCGCGCTTTGTTGAACACCTGTTCGGCAAATTCAGCAGCTTCTTCGGGTGTCATCTGGCGGCTTTGGTCAGACATTAGGGACTCCATCATCGGTTATTCGCAAAGCCGACAGTTTCCCGAGCGCTCCGGCGCCTGTCACTCCTTTTTTCTCATGAACGGCCATAGCCAGATTCAATAGCGGTACTTGCCCGCGTGAATATCCGCCAGCACCTGCTCGGTGACTTGCACGTACGTCTGGGTGCCCGGCAGCCAGGCGTAGATCGGGTCATCGCCGGTTTTACCGGGGTCGAAGGCTTCGTCCTTGAGTCGGGTCTTCTGGTATTTGAAGGTCCCGGTGGTCTCCATCTTCACCTTCACCCGCAGAAATAGAGGCACCGCATACGCGGGCATCTGCTGACGCGCGAAGGCCAGCAACTCAGCGAAGTCCAGGGTTGCCAGGGACTCGGCCGGGGTAATCGCCGCCATCCCGGCTCGGCCGTTGGTATTGCGGACCTCCACGCCATAGGCCACCGCCTCGGCAATGTTCGGGTGTTGCAGCAGCATGTTCTCCACTTCCGTGGTCGAGACGTTCTCGCCCTTCCAGCGGTAGGTGTCACCCAAGCGATCGACAAACTGGGCGTGACCGAAACCGATGTTGCGCAGCAAGTCACCGGTATTGAAGTAGCGATCCCCCTTTTCGAACACGTCGTGGAGCACCACTTTCTCGGTTTTCTGCGGATCGGTGTAGCCGTCCAGTGGCGCCTTGTCGTCGATTTTCGCCAGCAACAAGCCTTGCCCGCCCTTGGCGACTTTGCTCATCAAACCCTTGGCATTGCGAATCGGCGCGCCGCTGTCGTGGTCATACGCCACCAGCTCCCAGGACATCAGGGAAAAACCGATGGTGTTGTCGAAGTTGAGGATGTTGGTGAAGCCAATATTGCCGTCACTGGCGGCGTACAGTTCGCAGATATGCTCCACCGCGAATCGCGTCTTGAACTCACGCCATGCGCCGGGACGCAGGCCGTTGCCGATCATCTTGGTCACGCCGTGCTGGTTGTCGTCGGCGCACTGCGGTTGATCCACCAGGTAGCGGCACAACTCGCCAACGTAACCGAGGGTAGTCGCCCGGTACTTACGCACGTCGCCCCAGAACTGGCTGGCGCTGAACTTGCGGCGAATGGCGAACCCGGAGGCGCCGCTGATGGCCGAGCCCCAGCACACGCAAAGCCCGGTGGCGTGGTAAAGCGGCAAGGTGCAATAGACGACGTCGTCGGGGCGCATATTCAGGGCGATCAGCCCGAAACTGGCGGAACTGCGCATCCAGCGACCATGCTTGAAGACGCCCGCCTTGGGCAGCCCGGTGGTGCCGGAGGTGTAGATATAGAAGCAGGCATCGTCGAAAAACACCTGCTGGCTGCTGGCAGGGTTACCGTCCGGGGCGTCGACGCTGGCCGTCATCAGATTGATGAAGCCATCGGGCGAAATGCCCGATTGGCGGTAGGTATCGCAGTCGGCCACAAACCAGGTGCGTGTCTGCGCGATGGAAACCCGCTCGCGAACCGCTGAAAACGCCGGTACCAGCTCCTCGCCGGCAATAATCGCCACCGGCGCTACCAGGTTCAGGCTATGGACCAGGGTATCGCGGGTCTGCGAGGTGTTGAGCAATGCGCTGATCGCCCCGACCTTGGCCACGGCCAGGATCGTGACCAGCAACTCCGGGCGGTTCTCGATAAAGATCGCCACCACATCGCCCTTGCCGATCCCTTGAGCGATCAGGTGGTGGGCAATCCGATTGGCCCACTGATTGACCTGCGTATAAGTCAGCGCCACTTCGTCTTGCAGCAACGCGAGGCCGTCGGGATTGCGCAACGTTGCTTGCTCGAAGCTCCAGCCGAGGCCACACGGTTGGGTCGGGTCCTTGACGTTGGCGACCTTCATACCCTTCACCACGCGGGGAATGGCTTTGGCGATGGTCGGCAATTTGCGGAGCATCATGCCCCAGGTAATCGTGTCGCTCATGGTAGCTCCCGTTCGATCTTCTTATTGTCGGGCGGCGTTGATTGAGCCCGAAAATACGTCAGCGGTTCTGGAGCTGTACACGCGGTTTTTGCAATGTTTTGTATCCGCAGTCGATACCTGCGAAAACATGATCCCTGGCCGCGCCATTCGTTCAATCGAATCCCGTGCGACCACGCAAAATGCAGGATGCACGATGGCCATTCATGCAGATTGCACGAAATCAAAAAACAGCGTTATTTTCAAGCTGTTGATTTATAACGATTATTTAAAAAATAGATACTGGCACAATCACTGCAACTACCTCTCCATGCTTGCCAATCAAGCGCTAACGGAGCCGATAGACATGAGCCTGATCCAAGAAAAATTTACCTCGCTATTCTCCAACTTCGACGTGACCACCCAGGCACGACCTGACGGCGGCATCCTGCTGACACTGCGCAGCACCGAAGGCAAAGTCTTTAAACGCTCGATTTCTTACCAGCAACTGCATGCTGGCGATCAACTTTCGTGGGTGATCAGCGCCATTCGCCGTGACCTCGCCGAACAGGCCAGCGAACTGCCACAGATCTCCATGCTGCAGAGCCAGCAACGGTTTGCGCTGCCGACCTATCACTCGGCGTAAATAGCGCGCTGTAAACAAACAGGCCGTGAGAGCTTTCGCTTCACGGCCTGTTTTTTTATGCGCGAACTCCCTGTAGGAGCTGCGGCACGCTGCGATCTTTTGATTTAGATTTCAACGATCAAGATCAAAAGATCGCAGCCTCGTTCCACTCGACAGCTCCTACAGGATTTTGACCAGCCCTTAGAAGGCTTCGGGTTCGATGGCGGTGAACGTTTCGACGGTGACGTGGCTTCCCAGCTCCCCGCCTTCGCGCGCCAGGCCGCAGGTTTGCAGGCCGGCAGATTGCGCAGCGTCCAACTCTTCAACGATGTCCGAGAGGAATAGGATCTCCTGCGGTTCAACGCCAATGGCTTTCTGGATATTGGTGTAGGACTGCACTTCGCGCTTCGGCCCCGACGTCGTGTCGAAATATCCGCTGAACAACGGCGACAAATCCCCCGCCTCCGAGCAGCCGAAGATCAGTTTCTGCGCCTGGATCGAGCCCGAGGAATAAACAAACAGTTGATAACCGTTCTGATGCCAGCGCTTAAGCGCTTCAACGGCGTCCGGGTAAACATGGCCCTTCAACTGCCCGGCCTGATAACCCTGCTCCCAGACCATCCCTTGCAACGCCTTGAGCGGCGTGGCCTTGCGGTCTTCGGCGATCCAACCCAGCAGGATCTCTATGACGCGCTCGACATCCGCCTCAGGTTCATTGCTGTCCCGACGCACGGCGTTCAGTTGCTCAGCGACATCCGCCCGGGCGGCGTGCTGACGAACAAAATCCGGCAGGTGCTTGGCGGCGTAAGGAAACAACACGTCGAACACAAAACTCACCGCGCTGGTGGTGCCTTCGATGTCGGTGAGAATTGCTTTGATCGGCATCGGCTCAGTCCTCAAGACGCGGGAAGCGATTGGCGATGTCTTCGCCGGTGAAGTTGGCGACCCAGCCTTCCGGGTTGTTGAACAGGCGAATCGCAACAAAATGCGGATGCTCGCCCATGTCGAACCAGTGCGGCGTACCGGCCGGCACCGAAATCAGGTCGTTTTTCTCGCAGAGCACGGCGTAGACGTAATCGTCGATGTGCAAGGTAAACAGCCCACGGCCGGCGACGAAAAATCGCACTTCGTCTTCGCCATGGCGGTGTTCCTCAAGGAACTTGGCGCGCAATTCGGCTTTTTGCGGGTGATCGCTGTTGAGGCTGATCACGTCGACAGTGATGTAACCGCGTTCGGTCATCAGTTTGTCGATTTGCTCTTGGTAAGCAGCAATCACTTCTTCCTGGCTGGCGCCGGGCTGGATTTTCGCCGTGGCTTGCCAGCGGTCGAAGCGCACGCCCTGCTCGGCCAGGGTCGAGGCGATGTCTTCGAAGTGGGTCAGGACCTTGTTCGGTATTTCCGGGCTGGAGATGTGATAAACGGACAGGCTGCTCATGGGGCAATTCCTCGGTATCTGCCTCACCGTCCGGTTCTTTCAGACCGGTCGGGCGAGGCGTTTCATCAGGCAATGGGCTACTTCTGGTGAAGTCAGCCTTGGCGGTTCATGACGCTGCGGGTCTTCAACTCGCACTCGAACAAAAATTCAAAGGCCTCGATCTGCCGCAACGCGTCACTCATGCGCGCGCCCCAGGTGTAGAGGCCGTGGCCGCGAATCAGGTAGCCGACGCAATCGGGGTGGGCGTCCAGCCAAGGCTGAACCTTGGCGGCCAGGCGCGCAATGTCCTGATCGTTGTCGAAAATCGGCACTCGCACTCGGGACTCGTGGGTCGAGACGCCGCTAAAGGCTTTTTGCAGTTCGTAGTCTTCGAATTCGATGAAGTCCTGCGGCGTCAGGCGCGACAGCACTGTGGCGTTCACCGAATGGGTGTGCAGAACCGCGCCGATCTCGGGGCGCCAGCTGTAGAGTTGGGTGTGCAGCAGGGTTTCGGCGGACGGCTTTTTGCCCGGCTCCAGGCTGTTGCCGGACAAGTCGGTGGCCAGCACATCATCGAGACCCAATTGGCCTTTGTGCTTGCCGGAGACCGTCAGCAGCGCTTCGGTCGGCGACAGGCGCGTCGAATAATTGCTGCTGGTGGCCGGCGACCAGCCGCGACCATACAGAAAACGCCCGGCGTCGATGATTTCCTGGGCGAGGTGTTCACGGGTAAGGCTCATGGCCGGTCCTCTTGCATACGTGTAGCAATGATAACGGCAGCCGCGAAGGCTGCGAGGCTGGCGATACTAAAGGTCAATGTGGGGCCGAGGGCATTCCAGCTGTAGCCGGAATACAACGCGCCGAGTGCGCCGCCGGTGCCGGCCAGTGCGGCGTACAGCGCCTGGCCCTGGCCTTGCTGACGCGCACCGAAACTACGTTGCACGAACTGGATGGCAGACGCGTGAAAGCTGCCGAAGGTGGCCGCGTGCAACACTTGCGCGAACAGCAGCACCCACAGGAATTCAGCAAACGAACCTAGCAGCAACCAACGCAAGGCCGCCAGTAGAAAACTCGCCATCAGCACCCGACGCACCGAGAAGCGCGCGAGGATTTTGCTCATGGCCAGGAACATCAAGACTTCGGCGACCACGCCCACCGCCCAGAGCATGCCGATCACACCCCGGCTGTAACCGAGGCGTTCGAGGTGCAGGGTCAAAAAGGTGTAATACGGGCCGTGACTCATCTGCATCAGCGCAACGCAACCGTAAAACGCCAACACCCCGGGGCTGCGCAATTGCTTGAGGAAGCCCTCCCCCGTCGCCCGTTCGCTCTGGACCGGTTGCGCATTCGGCACCCACAAGCTGCTGACGATGATCCCGGCCATGATCAGCACCAGCGCGACCGGATAGACGTCCAGGCTCAGCCATTCAAACACCCGCCCGAGCGCGACCACGGTGATGATGAAACCGATGGAACCCCACAAGCGGATCTGACTGTAACGCGACGTCTGTCCCTTCAAGTGCGCCAGGGTAATGACTTCGAACTGCGGCAGCACCGCGTGCCAGAAGAACGCGTGCAACGCCATGACCATCGCCAGCCAGGCGTAGGTCTTGCTGACGAAGATCAGCGAGAACGACAGTAATGTGCAGACCGCTCCGAAGCGCACGATGGCCAGGCGTCGGCCGGTGTAGTCACCAAGCCAGCCCCAGATGTTCGGCGCCACGCAGCGCATCAGCATCGGGATCGCCACCAGCTCGCCGATGCGCGCGCTGGAAAAGCCCAGGTGATCGAAGTACAGCGCCAGAAACGGCGCTGTCGATCCGAGCAAGGCGAAATAGAACAGATAGAAACTGGAAAGCCGCCAGTACGGGAGCGCCGCCAACCTCGTCAGAACCCGGCAGTTGTAAGGTCAGCCATTAAAGCTGACCCAACACCGGAGTGCTCACGCGTACGTCGGCGTTCTGCCCACGATGACGCAGCAGGTGATCCATCAGCACGATGGCCATCATCGCTTCGGCAATCGGCGTGGCACGGATGCCGACGCATGGGTCGTGGCGGCCCTTGGTGACAACTTCCACCGGGTTGCCATGGATATCGATGGAACGGCCCGGCGTGGTGATGCTCGACGTCGGTTTCAGCGCCAAATGCGCAACGATTGGCTGACCCGACGAAATCCCGCCGAGAATGCCGCCGGCGTTGTTGCTGAGGAACCCTTGCGGGGTCATTTCATCGCGGTGTTCGGTGCCGCGCTGGGCGACGCTGGCGAAACCGGCGCCGATTTCCACGCCTTTGACTGCGTTGATGCTCATCAGCGCGTGGGCCAGTTCGGCGTCGAGGCGGTCGAAAATCGGCTCGCCGAGGCCAGGCATCACGCCTTCGGCCACAACGGTGATCTTCGCGCCGACCGAATCCTGGTCGCGGCGCAACTGGTCCATATAGGCTTCCAGTTCCGGCACCTTGTCCGGATCAGGGCTGAAGAATGCGTTTTCTTCCACCGAATCCCAGGTCTTGAACGGGATTTCAATCGGCCCGAGCTGGCTCATGTAGCCACGAATGACGATGCCCTGGCTAGCCAGGTACTTCTTGGCAATCGCCCCCGCCGCCACGCGCATGGCGGTTTCCCGCGCCGAACTGCGACCGCCGCCGCGGTAATCGCGTTCGCCGTATTTGTGGTGGTAGGTGTAGTCGGCATGGGCCGGACGGAACAGATCCTTGATCGCCGAGTAGTCCTTGGACTTCTGGTCGGTGTTGCGGATCAACAGGCCAATGGCGCAACCGGTGGTGCGGCCTTCAAACACGCCGCTGAGGATTTCGACTTCGTCGGCTTCCTGGCGCTGAGTGGTGTGGCGGCTGGTGCCGGGTTTGCGGCGGTCAAGGTCACGCTGCAGATCTTCCAGGGAGATCTCCAGACCCGGCGGGCAGCCGTCGACAATGGCGACCAACGCCGGACCATGGCTTTCGCCAGCGGTGGTGACAGTGAACAGCTTGCCGTAGGTATTGCCGGACATGCGGGACGCTCCGTGAAATCGAACCTGAATACGTAATGCGCGCCAGTATACGCAGGCTACCCAAGTAGTTCATCCTCGAACCTTATGGGTGCCTGCGAGTCCAACCGGCATCTTGTTCATGATGGCGTGATGATGCTGCGAGTTCTAGCCTTGAGCCTTACCCTGTTTACCGGCTTTGTCCAGGCCACTGTCCTGCAACGCCCAATCACTTTGGATACCGGCACCGGCGAGCTTTTCGGCTCCCTGTTGCTGCCAAAATCCGACACGCCGGTACCGGTTGTCCTGATCATTTCTGGCTCCGGCCCTACGGATCGTGACGGAAATAACCCGGACGGCGGGCGCAACGACAGCCTCAAGCGGCTGGCCTGGGTGCTGGCCAAACACAACATCGCCAGCGTGCGCTTCGACAAACGTGGCGTGGCGGCGAGCCTGGCCGCCACGCCGGACGAACGCAATTTGTCGGTGGAAGCCTACGTGGCTGACGCCGAAGCCTGGAGCCGCAAGCTCAAATCCGACCCGCGCTTTGGCCAGTTGATTTTGCTCGGCCACAGCGAAGGTGCGTTGATTGCTACGTTGGCAGCGCCGAGTGCTGATGCGGCGGGGGTGATTTCCCTGTCCGGCAGCGCCCGCCCGGTCGATGAGGTGTTGCGCCAGCAATTGAGCAATCGCCTGCCGCCACCGCTGATGCAGCGCAGCAATGAGCTGCTCGACAGCCTCAAGGCCGGGCACACCGACGATAATGTGCCTCCACAGTTGGAGGTGATTTTCCGTCCGAGTGTGCAGCCGTATCTGATTTCGCTGTTTCGCCAGGATCCGTCGGCCGCCTTCGCCCGCTTGAAAATGCCGGCGCTGATTGTCCAGGGCAGCCACGACATTCAAGTCGGTGTCGGCGATGCCAAGGCACTGAAAGCCGCCAAACCCGACGCCACACTGGCGGTGATCGAAGGCATGAACCACGTGATGCGCATTGTGCCGAACGACGTGAAACGGCAATTGGCGTCCTACAAGGACCCTAATTTGCCCCTGGCAGCGGAACTGGGCACGCGAATCATCGAGTTTATTGACGGACTTCGCACCAGTTGAGCGCTGTCAGGGGGCGTTCTCAACTAGTTTTCACGCCGCGAAAACCAGGAGAGAACGCTCCCTAACCCTCTAGTC
The DNA here is from genome assembly GCF_016651105.1 of Pseudomonas sp. TH15. GTDB lineage: Bacteria > Pseudomonadota > Gammaproteobacteria > Pseudomonadales > Pseudomonadaceae > Aquipseudomonas. The sequence goes on along the minus strand of NZ_JAEKEL010000001.1, from coordinate 3,015,290 downwards.
TTCAAAAAAACGGCCGATAAGCCTTTGTCGCCAGCGCTATGACTGGCGGCAAGCGCTTGGACAGGATCTCGCCGTTATGACTGATACCCAGACTTCACCCGACACCACCGCTGAAAAAGACGCACCTCCAGTGGTCGAGCTGCCGTGGGCGGACGTCCACGTCGAGCACCACAAGATGCTCCGCCTGGCGCCGTTGCAGACCGACCGCAATACGGGTGGCCGGCCACTGCGCTTTGTCGAGTTCGGTTACGCCGAGCGCAACAGCAAGGAACACAGCCTCATGCGCATGACCATCTCGCTGCCAGGCCAGCGGGTGCGCAAGGAACAGAATCATCTGGACGTCTGGGTCGATCACGAGACCAAACGCGTGCATTTCGGACCGGCCAGCGGCTTGCAGATCGAACCGATGAACCGTGGCATCGGCCGTTACCTGGCGGCTCAAGGCATTTCCTGGGCGAAAAAATGCTGGCCCGGCTACACCGTCGACGGCAGCGACCTGAACAACAAGGATGCGTTGAACGAAGACACGCGCCTGCGCCGCGATCACTTTTTGCGGGTGCATGGTTTTGACGTGGTTTACGCCGACGCCCAGCATTTGAAGGGCAGCGTCAAAGAGGTGCAGGTCAGCGATTTGCTGACCGACTGGAATACCGAAAAGCTGCAGCAGGTGGAAATTCTCGAAGCTGCGCAGATGCTTCAGCAGGCCGAGCAGAACCTGGCCGAGCAGGAAGTGAAGCTCAAGAAACACGAAGAAAAAGTTACCAAGTACAAGCGCGAAGATGCCGGGCTGCGATTTACCATCAGTTGCCTGGTGGCGTTTGCGGTGTTTCAGGCGGGGTTGTTGATCTGGATTGCGACGCACCGGTAAAGATTCAAGACCGAGGCGCGGCTATTCGCGAGCAAGCCCGCTCCCACAGGAGAATGCATTCCAATGTGGGAGCGGGCTTGCTCGCGAAGGCTTTCTTATGTCAGACGCGAGAAGCAAACACCGCTTGATGATCGCGGCACTGCTCCGCCGTCAACATGAACACCCCATGCCCACCGCGCTCGAAATCAAGCCAGGCGAAGTCGACTTCCGGGTACAGCGCTTCGACGTGAACCTGGCTGTTGCCCACTTCGACAATCAGCAAGCCCTTCTCGGTCAGGTGATTCGCCGCTTCGGCGAGCATCCGGCGTACCAGGTTCAAACCGTCGTCACCGCAGGCCAGGCCCAATTCCGGTTCGTGCTGGTATTCGTCCGGCATGTCCGCGAAATCTTCCGCATCGACGTAGGGCGGGTTCGACACGATCAGGTCGAAACGTTGCCCCGGCAAGCCATCAAAGCCATCGCCCTGAACCGTGTACACCCGCTCATCGACGCCATGGCGCTCGATGTTCTGGTTGGCCACTTCCAGCGCTTCGAACGACAGGTCGGCCAGCACCACTTCGGCGTTCTGGAATTCGTAGGCACAGGCGATACCGATGCAACCGGAACCGGTGCACAGGTCAAGAATCCGCGCCGGGTCGGTGCCCAGCCACGGAGCGAAGCGCTTTTCGATCAGCTCGCCAATCGGTGAACGCGGGATCAGCACCCGCTCATCGACGATGAACGACATGCCGCAGAACCAGGCCTCGCCCAACAAGTACGCAGTAGGAATGCGTTCTTCGATACGACGCTTGAGCAAGCGTTGCAGATTGACCAGCTCATCGTCTTCCAGATTGCAGTCCAGATAGCTGTCGGCAATTTCCCACGGCAGGTGCAGCGCACCCAGCACCAGTTGACGGGCTTCGTCCCAGGCGTTGTCGGTCCCATGGCCGAAAAACAGATCCTCCCCATGGAAGCGGCTGACGGCCCAACGGATATGGTCACGCAGGGTACGAAGTCGGGAAGTGATCACGGGGGCAACTCCAAATAAAACGACTGGCAGAAAAACGACTGGCGATTCTAACAGCCAAAACGCTTCCCGACGACGCAGGAAAAACACCGGATCAGATGTAGGACTTATCCATTTTTTCGGTTGGCTATTGAACAAAACGAGCATCTTGACAAGGCTGCAAGCCAGCAAAGACGGTGCCTACGATGGTAGCGATTCACAGAACCGCTCAGCCAGAGGACAATGTCGCAAAAGCCCCACTCCAAGGAGCCCCAGAATGTCCGTTCCACAAACGATGTTTCAACTCAGCGGTCGCGGTTATCCGGCGGCCAAACTGAGCCAGGCGACCCTCATCATCATCGATGCTCAGAAAGAATACCTCAGCGGCCCGTTGGCCCTGAGCGGCATGGATGCTGCCGTCGCGAACATCAAGCAAATCGTGGCCGCTGCCCGTGCAGCCGGTCGGCCGATTGTGCACGTGCGTCACCTCGGCACCGTCGGCGGGCTGTTCGATCCACAGGGCGAGCGCGGTGAGTTCATCCCGGGCCTGGAGCCACACGCCGACGAAACCATCATCGGCAAGTTGCTGCCGAGCGCGTTCCACGGCACCACGCTGTACGATCGCCTGCAAGAACTCGGCTCCCTGGACTTGATCGTCTGCGGGTTCATGAGCCATTCCAGCGTCAGCACCACCGTGCGCGCCGCCAAGAACCTGGGCTTTCGCTGCACTCTGGTCGAAGACGCCTGTGCCACCCGCGACCTGCCTTACAAGGGCGGTGTACTCAGCGCCGAGCACGTTCAGCAGACCGAAATGGCGATCATGGCGGACAACTTCGCCACCCTCGCCCTGACCCACGATCTGATCTGATCGACTCCAGATGAGCGGCTAATGCCGCCGCTCATCCGCAAAAGCATCTCATTTTCTGCAATTGTCTTAGCCTCAGGAACATCCCGGACAACTCCCGGTCGAAGGGCCGATACCCATTGAGGAAGGTCGGAATGAAGTTATCCGATGGTTTTGACGCACGCCGCCTGCGGCCCAAAAGCCGAAGCAACTGGCGTTATAGATTCGGCGCAGCAATTGCCGCCCTGCTGGCGATGGGCGGTGTGCTGCTCGCCATGGCTGGTGCCGCCAGCCTGTTCGGCCACGCGCCCGCCATGGGCGAATTGAATACCAACCGCGTCGGTGCGGCTGTGATTCTGGCGATTGGCCTGTTCGTGCTGTACATCGGCGTGTGGCTCTGGCGTCGCTGCCGGCGCCGTTCGCGCCAGTCGCGGGAGCTGAATTTGTCCCCGCACCTGATGAAAAAACACGACTGAATCAACGGCCCGTCGATCTGACGGGCCCAATTGTTATGGATGGCGCCTCGACTTGGGTAAACTGGCGGCCTTCGCGGAGGCTGACATGCAAGACGACGATTTTTCCCTGTTTAAAAGTGCGACCCAAGGCATCAAGCCGATCAAGCACGATCGCGCCGAAACCGGCAAACCCAAAAGCGACCGCGCGCAAATCGCCAAGCTGCGTCAGGCCGCCACCGTGCGCACCGATGCCACCACCGTTGATGGGCTGTCGGATCAGTTCGTCATCGATGTCGGCCCGGAAGACGAGTTGATGTGGGCGCGCGACGGCGTTCAGGAAAGCCAGATACGCAAACTCAAGATTGGCCAGATCCCGTTCGAAGGCAGCCTCGACCTGCACGGCATGAACGTGGAAAAGGCTCGGGAAACCCTTTGGGCCTTTCTCGCCGAAGCCACCAAATTCGAAATCCGCTGCGTACGCGTCACTCACGGCAAAGCTGTGCGCCTGGACGGCAAGCGGCCGATGATCAAAAGCCACGTCAACACCTGGCTGCGCCAGCATTCCCAAGTACTCGGCTTCACCTCGTGCCAACCGAAACACGGTGGTGCCGGCGCGGTGTATGTGATGCTCAAACGCACCATGATGGAAGGCCGCGACGAGTAAAGCTGTCGCGCCACGCTTGCAGCGCCGTGTCCGCCACCGTACCCTTGACCTTTGCGAAAAATCCCACAGGTAGTTTCATGTCCCTGGAACAGAATTACACCGCGATTCTCGGCCAATTGGGCGAGGACGTGTCCCGCGAGGGCCTGCTCGACACGCCAAAGCGTGCCGCCAAAGCCATGCAGTACCTTTGCCGCGGTTATGAACAGACACTGGAAGAAGTCACCAATGGTGCCTTGTTCAGCTCCGACAACAGCGAAATGGTGCTGGTCAAGGACATCGAGCTCTACTCGTTGTGCGAACACCACCTGCTGCCGTTCATCGGCAAGGCCCACGTCGCCTATATCCCGAGCGGCAAGGTATTGGGGTTGTCGAAAGTCGCGCGGATCGTCGATATGTACGCCCGCCGCCTGCAGATCCAGGAAAACCTCAGCCGCCAGATCGCCGATGCGGTCCAGCAAGTCACCGGCGCCCTGGGCGTTGCGGTGGTGATTGAGGCCAAGCACATGTGCATGATGATGCGCGGTGTGGAGAAGCAGAATTCGTCGATGATCACTTCGGTGATGCTCGGTGAGTTCCGCGAAAACGCTGCCACTCGCAGCGAGTTTCTCAGCCTGATCAAGTAACTCGCAGCACGAAGAAAACCGGCACTCATCGCCGGTTTTTTTTCGCCTGTGAAAAATCAGGTAAGCTGCGCGCCTTCTGTTTGCCCTTGTGAGGCTTCTACCGTGTTCGTTAAAGCGCTTCGTGTCGGCCTTGGCCAACTGATCATCTTCATCGACTTCATCACCCGTCCAGGCAAAAAGCAGCGCCCCGCCGCCGCTCAGGCTCAGGTTGAAGCGGATGCCAAGGACCTGACGCTGTATCAGTTCCACGCCTGCCCGTTCTGCGTGAAAACCCGCCGCACCCTGCGCCGTTTGAACGTGCCAGTGGCGTTGCGCGATGCGAAGAATAACGAACTGGATCGCAAGGCCCTGCTCGAGCAAGGCGGCAAGATCAAAGTGCCGTGCCTGCGGATTGAAGAGAATGGGCAGACCACCTGGATGTATGAATCCAAGGTGATTATTGATTATCTGGATAAGCGGTTTGCAGCGGCCTGATGATTTTTGGGTGTTTGAACTGACGCCATCGCGAGCAAGCTCGCGATGAGGCCCTCCCCGGCACCGCAAATTTCGGACAAAAATAAACCGGCCCTTGAGCCGGTTTTTTGTTTCTGTCGTCAGGCGGCTTCTGCTGCCTGGGCCTGCCTAACAACCGTCGCCAACCGCTTGAGCCCTTCATCCAATCGCGCCGGGTCGATGTGGCTGAAATTCAACCGCAGGTGACCGGGGTTGTTGTCCGGGTCTGGGAAAAACGGCTCCCCCGGCATAAACGCTACGTCCGCCGCCAGTGCGTCCTTGAGCAAGGTCCGGGTGTCCAGCGGTTGCTTGAGCGTCAGCCAGAAAAACAACCCACCTTGCGGCACGTTCCAGTCCGCCAGATCAGAAAAGTGCGTTTCCAACGCCGACTGAAACGCATCCCGACGAACGCGGTAAAAATCCCGCAGCTCGCTCAAGTGCTGCTGGAATTTCTCGGTGCCAATCCATTGCAGCGCCTGCCACTGGCCCACGCGATTGGTGTGCAAGTCCGCCGATTGCTTAAGTTTCAGCAAGTGCGGGAACAGGTCGGGACTGGCAATCAAGTAACCGACCCGCAGGCCCGGCAGCAGGGTTTTGGACACGGTGCCGGTGTAGATCCAACTGGCGTTTTTCAAGCGACTGACGATCGGTGTTGCGCTGGCGCCGTCGAAGGTCAGTTCGCGGTAGGGTTCGTCTTCGATCAGCGTGACGCCGAACTCGTCCAACAACGCGGCCACGGCATCGCGCTTGGCTTCGCTGTAGCGCACTGCCGACGGGTTCTGGAAGGTCGGAATCAGGTAAATGAACGCAGGCTTGTGATTCTCCAGTCGCGAACGCAACTGTGCCAGGTTCGGACCGTCTGCTTCCTGCGGCACGGTGATGCAGTCGGCGCCGAACAGCTGGAAAATCTGCAACGCCGCCAGATAAGTCGGCGCTTCGAGCAAAATTTCGGTGCCTTTGTCGATGTAGAGCTTGGCCGCCAGATCGAGGGTTTGCTGGGAGCCGCTGACCACCAACACCTGGCTCGCCTCACACGGCACGCCCAGCGCCCTCGCCTCGCCCGCCAGTGCTTCACGCAGTGCCGGCTCGCCTTCGCTCATGCCGTATTGACCCATGGACAGCGGCATGTCAGCCCACTCGACTTTCGGCAGCATCGCTTCGGCCGGCAAGCCGCCAGCGAACGACATCACTTCCGGACGCTGGGCGGCGGCAAGGATTTCACGGATCAAAGAACTTTTAAGGCGCGAGACACGTTCGGAAAAAGCCATGGGGGTCACCGGTAGCGGGGCCTGAAGGAAATGAGTCAAACTGGTTGACCGAAATTACGACAGCTTGAGCGGATACGTCAACATGCTTGACCTTAAAAACCCCACGACCCAGCAACAAGCAATGGAAGCGTTTTTCTTCGGCTACCAGGCTTTCACGGCCAAGGCTGACGAGATGCTTGAGCGTCGCGGCTTGAGCCGGGTGCATCAGCGCATCGTGTTTTTCATCGCCCGTTACCCGAACCTGAGTGTGAAGGATTTGCTGGCATTGCTCGGCGTGACCAAACAGGCGTTGAACATTCCACTGCGTCAGTTGGTGGAGATGCATTTGGTGGACAGCGTGGCGTCCGAGACTGACAAGCGAAAACGGCTGCTCGAATTGACTGACGATGGCGCGCGGTTTGAGCAATCGCTGCGGCGTGAGCAGGTGACGTTGCTGGAGCGGGTATTTGCCGAGGCTGGGGAGACGGCGGTGAATGGGTGGTTGGCGGTGAATCTGGCGTTGGGGAACAGTCAGACAGTTCTCGACTGATTGATCTGGCCCCATCGCTGGCAAGCCAGCTCCCACAATGGTTGGCGGTGTACTCAGATGTACAGAACCACTCAAATCCTGTGGGAGCTGGCTTGCCAGCGATGAGGCCCTCGAAGGCGATATATCCCTATCGACGGAACTTTCGTAAACAAAACCGAAAACATTATTTGCTTTATTTGTATACAAAAGCATAATCCACTTCGTGCGAGTTCCTGACCAAGCGGTCAACAAATTCGCAAGTGCCTCAAAGGGCCGCTGCCACCCTCATGGGTCCGGCCCTGGAAATAAAAATAAAACTCTTGAGGAGTACTCGCTGTGGAAAGCCGCAAATCCGAAGCTTCGTCGCTGGATCTCTCGCCGCCGTTACGTAATGGCTGGCTGGAGCGCATCTTCAAACTCAGCTTGCATGGCACCACGGTGAAGACCGAGCTGATTGCCGGTCTGACAACCTTCATCACGATGGCCTACATCATCTTCGTCAACCCGAACATCATGGCTGACGCTGGCATCAACCACGGCGCGGCGTTCGTTGCCACCTGCATCGCTGCGGCACTGGGTTGCCTGTTGATGGGCCTGTACGCCAACTGGCCGGTCGGCCTGGCACCGGGCATGGGCCTGAACGCATTCTTCACCTACACCGTGGTCGGCACCATGGGCTACAACTGGGAAACCGCCCTCGGCGCGGTGTTTGTCTCCGGTGTGTTGTTCATGATTCTGACGTTTTCCAAGATTCGCGAATGGCTGCTCAACAGCATTCCGGTCAGCCTGCGCTACGCCATGGGCGCCGGGGTCGGACTGTTTCTAGGGATCATCGGCCTGAAAACCGCCGGCATCATCGTCGCCAGCCCGGCCACCCTGATCAAACTCGGCTCCCTGCGCGAGCCTGGCCCGCTGCTGGCGGCCATCTGCTTCCTGATGATTGCCGTGCTCAGCTACCACAAAGTCTTCGGCGCGATCCTCATCAGCATCATCACCGTGACCCTCGCCGGTTGGGGCCTGGGCCTGGTGCATTACGGCGGCATCATGTCCGCCCCGCCGAGCCTGGCACCGACCTGGATGGCCATGAACATCGCCGGCGTGTTCAACGTCAGCATGATCAGCGTGGTGTTGGCGTTCCTCTTCGTGCACATGTTCGACACCGCCGGTACCTTAATGGGCGTCGCCCAGCGCGCCGGCCTGGTCAACGCTGATGGCCGGATCGAAAACCTCTCTCGCGCCATGAAAGCTGACAGCGCCTCCAGCGTATTCGGGGCGATGGTCGGCGTCCCTCCAGTAACAAGCTATGTAGAAAGTGCCGCGGGTGTAGCCGCTGGTGGTCGGACTGGTCTTACCGCAGTGACCGTAGGTGTGCTATTTATTGCCGCGATGTTCTTCGCACCGCTGGCTGGCATGATTCCGGCTTATGCAACGGCGGGTGCGCTGATTTATGTGGCGATGCTGATGATGAGCGGTATGGCTCACATCAACTGGGATGAAGCGACCGACAGCATTCCGGCGATCGTCACCGCGATCATGATGCCGCTGACCTTTTCGGTCGCCGACGGCATCGCACTGGGCTTTATCACTTACGTGGTGCTGAAGGCTGGTACCGGTAAGTACAAGGAAATTTCCGCCAGCTTGTGGGTGCTCTGCGCGATCTTCATCGCCAAGTTCATTTTCTTGTAAGCCGTCATAGCTTCAAACAGCCTCACCCCGTCGGGTGGGGCTTTTGCACATTAGGAGGAAAGTGATGAGTCTGGAAACCTGGCTGCTGTTCAGCGGCGCCGCGCTGGTGGTAATCCTGATCCCGGGGCCATTGTCTTTGCTGATGATCAGCAACAGCCTGAACTACGGTTTGCGCCGTTCGTACCCGGCGTTTCTCGGCGGGGTGATTGCCTCGATTTGTCTGCTCAGTGCGTCGGCGCTGGGTCTGGGCGCCCTGCTGCTGGCGTCGGAACAGCTGTTCAGCGCGCTGAAGATCGTTGGCGCGCTGTACCTGTTTTACCTCGCTTGGAAGAGCTGGCAACAATCGCGTCAACCGTCCCACGGCGCCGAAGTGCCCCAGGCCGCACCTGTGCCACGCTTTCGCGCACTGTTCGGACGCGCGTTTGTGTTGGGCGCAAGTAATCCAAAAGACATCCTGTTTTTCGCCGCTTTCCTGCCGCAGTTCTTGAGCGCTGAACAGCCGTTCCTGCCGCAATTGCTGGTGATGATTGCAACCTGGGCGGTGTTGGATCTGCTGTGCAAGTTGGCGTATGGGCTGGGTGCCCATGGCGCGGCGCGGTATCTGCGCAGTGGCAAGGGCCAGAGTTGGTTTAACCGGATTAGTGCCGCGTTGTTCGGTGGCGCGGGCGCCGCGTCGTTGTTGAGCCGGTAAGTAAAGCAAGATCAAAAGATCGCAGCCTTCGGCAGCTCCTACAGGGGATCGCATTTAAATGTAGGAGCTGCCGAAGGCTGCGATCTTTTGACTTTCCTGAAGGCAAAAAAAAGCCCGCAGTGTGAGCGGGCGAAAGACCAAAGAAGCTTTTTGCGCAGATTCTTGGGGGAGTCTAGCTTCCTCTGTAGGTCGAATAGCTGTAGGGCGAAATCAGCAGTGGCACGTGGTAGTGATCCTGTTCAGCAGAGATGCCGAACCGCAGCACGACTACGTCCAGGAACGCGGGTTCCGGCAGCTGAACGCCACGGGCGCGGTAGTAATCGCCCGCATGAAACTGAACCTGATAGACCCCGGAACGGTAGTCATCGCCTTGCAGCAGCGGTGCATCGACACGGCCGTCGCTGTTGGTAATCGCGCTGGCGACCAATTCCAGCTGCGAGCCTTCAACGCGGTACAACTCGACCTTGATCGAGCTGCCCGGGCAACCGTGTGCAGCGTCCAAAACGTGTGTAGTCAAACGTCCCATTGATTCTGCGCGCCTGGCTGCGTAGAGCAGTCAGACCTCGCGCCTCCCGAAGTCAGTTGAAAAGGAGACCGCACCGTTTCGGAGCACGAAAAGCTGCGGCGAGCGACTGATTAAGACACTTTTCAAAAAAATTGTACACAATAAAAACGACATTTTTACGCCCTCCCCCGCCATCCGCGAATTTGCAGCGGATTTACCCGCGAACCATGCAGTCAGCGAACCTCCTATTCATTAGCTGACCAGTCAGGCAGGTTTCTTGCAGTAGCATCCATTCATGACAGTTAATGAAAAATGCAAAAAATCAGGCTTACAAAGTGAATATAAAGTTGTATACAATCAGCCCATCGCTGTGACGCCACGCCAGGCTGCCACACAAATTGCTACCACGAATAAGAAGGAAGACTGCAGTGAGCGCTGACTACCCACGCGACCTGGTCGGTTACGGCAGTAACCCTCCGCACCCACACTGGCCGGGCAATGCCCGCATCGCCTTGTCCTTCGTACTCAATTACGAGGAAGGTGGCGAGCGCAATATCCTGCACGGCGACAAAGAGTCCGAAGCCTTCCTCTCGGAAATGGTCTCGGCGCAGCCGCTGCAAGGCGCGCGCAACATGAGCATGGAATCCCTTTACGAGTATGGCAGCCGCGCGGGTGTCTGGCGGGTGCTGAAGCTGTTCAAGGAATTCGACATTCCGCTGACCATCTTCGCCGTAGCGATGGCCGCCCAGCGTCACCCGGACGTGATCCGCGCGATGGTCGATGCCGGCCACGAAATCTGCAGCCACGGCTATCGCTGGATCGACTATCAGTACATGGACGAAGCGCAGGAACGCGAGCACATGCTCGAAGCGATCCGCATCCTCACCGAACTCACAGGCGAACGCCCACTGGGCTGGTACACCGGCCGCACCGGCCCGAACACCCGTCGGCTGGTGATGGAAGAAGGCGGTTTCCTCTACGACTGCGACACCTACGACGACGACCTGCCCTACTGGGAACCGAACAACCCGACCGGCAAGCCGCACTTGGTGATCCCGTACACGCTGGACACCAACGACATGCGTTTCACCCAGGTCCAGGGTTTCAACAAGGGCGACGATTTCTTCGAATACCTCAAAGATGCATTCGATGTGCTTTACGCTGAAGGCGCCGAAGCACCGAAGATGCTGTCGATCGGCCTGCACTGCCGACTGATCGGCCGTCCGGCGCGTCTGGCCTCGCTCAAGCGTTTTATCGAATACGCTAAAAGTCATGAACAGGTATGGTTCAGCCGTCGCGTCGACATCGCTCGCCATTGGCATGAAACCCACCCGTACCAAGGGGCTGCCAAATGAGCACCTTCCAGACACTGAAACCGTCGACCCTGAGCCGCGATGCGTTTGTCGCCGCCTTCGCCGACATCTACGAACATTCGCCATGGGTGGCCGAAAAGGCTTTCGACCTGGGCCAGGACGCTGCGATCGACGAGATCGACGAGATCGAAACCCTGCACCAGCGCATGAGCGACATTTTGTTGAGCGCTGATCACCAAAGCCAGCTTGAGCTGGTCGTCGCTCACCCCGACCTGGCCGGCAAAGCTGCCGTCCAGGGCGAACTGACCGAAGCCAGCACTAATGAACAGGCTGGCGCCGGTATTCACCAATGCTCGAGCGATGAGTTTCAACGCTTCACCGAGCTGAATGACGCCTACAAGGCCAAGTTCAAGTTTCCCTTCATCATGGCGGTAAAAGGCAGCAACCGGCATCAGATCCTCGCGGCGTTCGAAACGCGCATTCACAACTCGGCAGACACCGAATTCAAATGCGCGCTGGCGGAGATCAACAAGATAGCGTTGTTCCGATTACTGACTCTCTAGCAAGCTTGGCCCGAGTGTTTAAAAACGCGAAATACACCCAGGACCCTGCAAGCATCCCAAGCCAACTTATTAAAGGCAGACAAGAAGAATGAAAGCTTACGCCGTACCTTTCGAGAAGTTCGTCAACCTGGCCGATGCCCGTCTGGGCACCAAAATCATCTCGGTCACCGATGACTGGTTCGCTGATGCCAACCGCCTGTTCCAGCCGACCCCGGCTGTGTGGAAAGAAGGCGTGTTCGATGACAACGGCAAGTGGATGGACGGCTGGGAATCGCGCCGCAAGCGCTTCGAAGGCTATGACAGTGCCGTGATCCGCCTGGGCGTACCAGGTTCGATCAAAGGCGTGGACATCGATACTTCATTCTTCACCGGCAACTTCCCGCCGTCGGCCTCCCTGGAAGCCTGCTTCCTGGCAGAAGGCGAACCGACTGAAAACACCCAGTGGGTTGAAGTGCTGTCGGCTGTCGAGCTGCAAGGCAACAGCCATCACTTCCACGAAATCAACAACGACCAGGCATTCAGCCACCTGCGCTTCAACATCTACCCGGATGGTGGCGTAGCGCGTCTGCGTGTGTACGGCGTTCCGCACCGCGACTGGTCGGCCGTTGGCGACAACGAGCAGATCGACCTGGCCGCAGCCCTCAACGGTGGCCGCGCCCTCGCCTGCTCCGATGAACACTTCGGCCGCATGAGCAACATCCTCAACCCGGGCCGTGGCATCAACATGGGCGACGGCTGGGAAACCGCACGTCGTCGCACGCCAGGCAATGACTGGGTGATCGTCGCGCTGGGTCATGCGGGCGAAGTCGAGAAAGTCATCGTCGACACCCTGCACTTCAAGGGCAACTACCCGGACACGTGCTCGATCCAGGGCGCTTTCGTGAAGGGCGGTACTGACAGCCAGATCGAAACCCAATCGTTGTTCTGGCGCGAACTGCTGCCAGCGCAGAAACTGGAAATGCACGCTGAACACACCTTCGCCGAGCAGATCAAGGCGCTGGGCCCGATCACCCACATCCGCCTGAACGTGTTCCCGGATGGTGGTGTGAGCCGCCTGCGCGTACTGGGCAAGGTCGCTAAATAAGCGCTGAACCTGTGGCGAGGGAGCTTGCTCCCGCTGGGCTGCGAAGCGGCCCCGCTTTTCTCCAGGAAGAAAGGGGACTGCTGCGCAGTCCAACGGGAGCAAGCTCCCTCGCCACAATAAACAACACAGAATTCAAGGTAAGAAGACCAGCATGCGCACATTGACGATTGAACCGCTGACCAAAGAAGCCTTCGCCCCTTTCGGTGACGTGATTGAAACCGACGGTAGCGATCACTTCATGATCAACAACGGTTCGACCATGCGCTTCCATAAACTGGCGACGGTGCAAACCGCCACGCCAGAGGATAACGCGATCATCAGCATCTTCCGCGCCGACGCGCAGGACATGCCGCTGACCGTCAGCATGCTGGAGCGTCACCCGCTGGGCAGCCAGGCTTTCATCCCGCTGCTCGGCAACCCCTTTCTGATCGTGGTCGCGCCACTTGGCGATGAACCTGTATCAGGCTTGGTCCGCGCCTTCGTCACCAACGGCAGGCAGGGCATTAATTACCATCGCGGCGTTTGGCACCATCCGGTGCTGACGATCGAAAAGCGGGATGACTTCCTGGTGGTTGATCGCAGTGGCACAGGCAATAACTGCGATGAGCATTTTTTCAAAGAGGATGAGCGTTTGATCCTTGCCCCCCACCAATAAGAGAAGGTCTGATCACTCGACAACAGAGTGACGGGCGAGAGGTAAAGACTGTGGAAGCACATCTGTTGGAATGGCTGAACCTTAGCGTGCGCTGGGTTCACATGATTACTGGCGTGGCCTGGATCGGTGCGTCGTTCTATTTCGTCTGGCTGGAAAACAACCTCAATCGGGTCAACCCGAAAAGCGGTCTGGCGGGCGATCTGTGGGCGATCCACGGCGGCGGTATCTATCACCTGGAAAAATACAAATTGGCTCCACCGACCATGCCGGACAACCTGCACTGGTTCAAATGGGAAGCCTACTTCACCTGGATGTCGGGGATCGCGCTGCTGTGCGTGGTGTTCTACTCCAACCCGACGCTGTACTTGCTGGCTCCGGGCAGCAGCCTGAGCGGTCCTGAAGGCGTGGCCATCGGTATCGGCTCGCTGTTCATCGGCTGGTTCATCTACTCCTTCCTCTGCGACTCGGCCCTGGGCAAACGCCCTGCCCTGCTCGGCGGAATTTTGTTCGTGCTGATCATCGGCGCGGCCTACGGCTTCAGCAAAGTGTTCAGCGGTCGTGGTGCGTACCTGCACGTTGGCGCGATCATCGGCACCATCATGGTCGGTAACGTGTTCCGCATCATCATGCCGGCGCAACGTGCGTTGGTCGCGGCGATTGCCGAGAACCGCACACCCGATCCGGCGCTGCCGGCCAAAGGTTTGCTGCGTTCGCGTCACAACAACTACTTCACCTTGCCCGTGCTGTTCATCATGATCAGCAACCACTTTCCGAGCACCTACGGCAGCCAATACAACTGGCTGATCCTGGCCGGGATCGCGGTGCTGGCGGTGTTGGTGCGTCACTACTTCAACACCCGTCACAACAGCCACAAGTTTGCCTGGACCCTGCCGGTTGCAGCCGTCGGCATGATCAGCCTGGCTTACGTGACTGGCCCGTCGCCGATGCCTACTGCGCCTGAAGTCGCGAAGGCTCCTGCCGCCATTGAGTACCAACCGTTGCCGGAAACTGCCCTCGGTGGTGGTGCCAAACCTGAAGCGGCCAAGCCTGCTGCGCCTGCCGCCGCACCGGCGCAAGCGTCGAGCCAGGGCCCGGCGTTCGACAAGGTGCACAGCGTGATTCAGGAACGCTGCGCCGTGTGCCATTCGGCCAAACCGACCAGCCCGCTGTTCAGTGCAGCACCGGCCGGCGTGATGTTCGATACCCCGCAACAAATCCAGCAATTGGCCCCGCGGATTCAGGCGCAAGCCGTCGCCAGCCAGATCATGCCACTGGGCAACATCACACAGATGACCCAGCAGGAACGTGACCTGATTGGTGCCTGGATCAATCAGGGAGCTCAAGTCAACTAAGCAACACAAAAGCCTGTGACAAGCGGGCTTTTGTGGCGAGGGAGCTTGCTCCCGCTGGACTGCGCAGCAGTCCCCTTTCTTATTGGAGAAAAGCGGGGCCGCTTCGCGCCCCAGCGGGAGCAAGCTCCCTCGCCACAGATTCGCCTGAAAAAAATCACAAGAATAAAAAAGATCCGAGGTGTTGCATGTCCGAGCTATCCGAAGCGCGCATCCCCGACGCACCCGCGATTCAGCGTTTGCCTCTTTTGCAACTGATCCTGGTCGGTCTGCAACACGTACTGCTGATGTACGGCGGCGCCATCGCGGTACCGCTGATCATCGGACAGGCCGCTGGCCTGAGTCGTGAAGAAATCGCCTTTTTGATCAACGCCGACCTGCTGGTCGCCGGCATTGCCACCGTCGTGCAATCGCTTGGGATCGGCCCGATGGGCATCCGCATGCCGGTGATGATGGGCGCCAGTTTCGCCGCCGTCGGCAGCATGGTCGCCATGGCCGGCATGCCCGGTATCGGCCTGCAAGGGATCTTCGGCGCGACTATCGCCGCCGGATTCTTCGGCATGATCATCGCGCCGTTCATGTCCAAAGTCGTACGCTTCTTCCCGCCGCTGGTGACCGGCACCGTCATCACCTCGATCGGTTTGTCGCTGTTCCCCGTGGCCGTGAACTGGGCCGGCGGCGGTGCTGGCGCGACTCAATTCGGTTCACCGATTTACCTGGCCATCGCCGCGCTGGTGCTGGCGACCATTCTATTGATCCACCGCTTTATGCGCGGTTTCTGGGTCAACATTTCCGTGCTGATCGGCATGTGCCTGGGCTACGCGCTCTGTGGCGTGATCGGCATGGTCGATCTCAGCGGCATGGCTCAAGCGCCATGGGTGCAGATCGTCACGCCGCTGCACTTCGGCATGCCGAAATTTGAACTCGCACCGATCCTGTCGATGTGCCTGGTGGTGGTGATTATCTTCGTCGAGTCCACCGGGATGTTCCTCGCCCTGGGCAAGATCACCGGTCAGGAAGTCTGCCCACGGATGCTGCGTCGCGGCTTGCTGTGTGATGCCGGCGCCTCGTTTTTCGCCGGTTTCTTCAACACGTTCACCCATTCCTCCTTCGCCCAGAACATCGGCCTGGTGCAGATGACCGGCGTGCGTTGCCGCTCGGTGACCATCGTCGCCGGCGGTTTGCTGGTGGTGTTGAGCCTGCTGCCGAAAGCGGCGTTCCTGGTGGCGTCGATTCCGCCGGCGGTACTGGGCGGCGCGGCCATTGCGATGTTCGGCATGGTTGCGGCCACGGGCATCAAGATCCTGCAAGAAGCCGACATCGGTGACCGCCGCAACCAGCTGCTGGTGGCAGTGAGCATCGGCATGGGCCTGATCCCGGTGGTCCGTCCGGAGTTCTTCGCGCACCTGCCACTGTGGATGAGCCCGATCACCCACAGCGGCATCGCCATGGCCACGCTGAGCGCCCTGTCGTTGAACCTGCTGTTCAACATTCTCGGTGGTAGAGAACGCGCGGCCATCAACGACTGCCACGCCCACACGCACTGATCAAAACCTGTGAAATGGCTGCCCTGTGGCAACCAGCAACTGCCTGCGCCTCAACAATAAAAACAAGAGGAAGCATCAGATGGTTTTTACCGACTCAAGCCTGTCGTTCAACGACGCCAGGCCCACCGCCAACAACCGTGCCCCAAACCTGTCGTCGGTGCGCTGTTGCGGGGCACTTGAGACCTGGCCAAGGAGTCAGTATTCTCCGCGGCCGCCCGAATCTGGTCTAAAAAAAAGCCCGGATTTAATTCCTGACCAGAAAGCCAACTTACCCCGGCTCTGGACGGTATCAAGGCATCCAAAAATCTCTCGTAATCGACTGTTTTCGAACAGCCGAACGGGAGTTTTTTTGCTTTTTGAAAGCCTTGGCTCAGCTCTTGCTAAGAGCACTAAAGCTGACCGATTGGATGAGTTTTTACAGCTGCAACAAAAGGCGCCACACCAGAGCGCCGACCTAAGAAAAAAAACGTGGAACCACCTACTTTTTGGGAGCAACCGAATGAAACGCACGTGCACCAGCCTGATGCTCGCGGGATCCTTGTTGGCCGGGGGCCAGGCAATGGCTGACAATGGCGACCTGCTGCTTTGGCAGAACAACAGCCTGACCTACCTCTACGGCAAGGGCTTCAAGGTCAACCCGTCCATTCAGCAAACCGTCACCTTTGAGCACGCCGACGCCTGGAAATACGGGGATAACTTCCTGTTCGTCGACAAGATCTTCTACAACGGCAAGGACGACGCCAACTCGGGTCCGAACTCCACTTATGGCGAGTTCAGCCCGCGTATTTCGCTGGGCAAGGTCCTGGACAAAAAGATCGAGTTCGGCCCGATCAAAGACGTGCTGCTGGCCATGACTTACGAGTTTGGTGAAGGCGACGTCGAGTCCTACCTGATCGGCCCGGGTTTCGACCTGGCGATCCCCGGCTTCGACTACTTCCAGCTGAACTTCTACCAGCGCCATCCTGATGGTGATCGTCCGGGCAACAATGTCTGGCAGATCACACCAGTCTGGTCCTATACCATCCCGGTTGGCGATTCGAGCGTCCTGATCGATGGCTACATGGACTGGGTGGTCGACAACGATAAAAACGCCCGTGGCGATTACCACGCTAACCTGCACTTCAACCCGCAGGTCAAATACGACTTGGGCAAAGCGCTGAATTTCGGCGCGAAGCAGTTGTACGTCGGTGTCGAGTACGACTACTGGAAGAACAAGTACGGGATTGATGACACCAATTCGTTCACCACCAATCAGAACGTGACGAGCTTGCTGGTGAAGTTCCACTTCTGATCTTAGAAGCTTCGCGAGCAGGCTCGCTCCCACATTCGACCGAGTTCCAATGTGGGAGCGAGCCTGCTCGCGAAAGCCTCAGCGCAAATCTCAGGCGGGAGCCACCGCTGCGGATATCCCAAGAAACCGACACAACTCATCCCGCTTGGCCAACGCATCCCGCCGCCCGAGGTCAATCAATTCGCTGCAATACCCCGCCTCGAACAGCAGATAGCTCAACACCCCTGCCCCACTGGTCTTGGTCGCCCCCGGCCCGCGCAAAAACAGGCGCAACGCGGCCGGCAATTCCTGGCGATGACGCGCGGCAATTTCATCGATTGGCTGACTCGGCGAAATCACCAGCACTTCCACCGGCGCCACGCCCAGGGTTCGAATCGGCGTGCCATCGGGCATCAGGTGGCTGAACTGGTTCAAACGCTCCAACAACTCGATGTCGCTTTCCAGGCTGTCAATGAACGTGCTGTTGAGCATGTGCCCGCCGATCTGCGCCAGCGTAGGCTGTTGACCCGTGTAGGTGCGCTGCAGCGGCTCCTGCGGATCGGACCCGCGCGGGTTGCCGCTGACACCCACCACCAGCACTCTGCTGGCGCCCAGGTGCAAGGCCGGGCTGATCGGCGCCGACTGACGCACTGCGCCATCACCGAAGAACTCCTCGCCGATTTTCACCGGGGCGAACAGCAGCGGAATCGCCGAGCTGGCCAGCAAGTGATCGACGGTCAATTGAGTCGGCACGCCAATCCGCCGATGGCGCAGCCAGGCATTGATGGTGCCGCCGCCCTGATAGAAGGTCACCGCCTGACCGGACTCGTAACCGAACGCGGTCACCGCCACGGCCTGCAATTGCTTTTGCTCGATGGCTTGCGCAATGCCGTCCATCGACAGTTTGTCGTTGAGCAAACCCCGCAGCGGTGAACTGTTGAGCAGCGCCACCGGCACCTGGCTGCCGATGCCGAGCAAGCTGTGGCTGACAAACCGGCTGGCCTGGTGAATCACGCCCGGCCAGTCGCTGCGCAACACCAGATGACTGCGGAAACCCTGCCAGAAGGCCGTCAGACGCTCGATAGCGCTGCGGAAGTCCATCGCGCCGCTGGCCAGGCTGACCGCGTTGATCGCCCCGGCAGACGTGCCGACGATCACCGGAAACGGATTGTCCGCGCCGGGCGGCAGCAACTCGGCAATCGCTGCCAGCACCCCTACCTGATAGGCCGCTCGAGCCCCGCCGCCGGAAAGAATCAATCCTGTAACCGGTTCAGCTGGGCGCATCGCAACACTCCATGGTGCCTAAAGGGATCGGTGATTCAACCGCGTTTTGCGTACAGTTTCGGCTCGCCTGGTGGGCGGCTCTTGAAGCGGCGATGAGCCCAGAGGTATTGCTGCGGGCAATCGCGCAAGGCGCCTTCGACCCACTGGTTGATACGAATGCAATCCGCCTCGTCAGTTTCGCCAGGGAAGTTATCGAGCGGCGCATGAATCACCAACCGATAACCGCTGCCGTCCGCCAGGCGTTCCTGGGTAAACGGCACCACCAACGCCTTGCCCAGCCGTGCAAACTTGCTGGTAGCAGTAACGGTCGCGGCCTGAATGCCGAACAACGGCACGAAGATACTTTGCTTGGCGCCGTAGTCCTGATCCGGTGCGTACCAGATCGCCCGGCCGGCCCGCAGCAGTTTGAGCATGCCGCGCACGTCGTCGCGCTCCACCGCCAGCGAATCGAGGTTGTGCCGCTCGCGGCCCCGGCGCTGGATGAAGTCGAACAATGGGTTTTTGTGTTCGCGGTACATGCCGTCGATCGTATGTTGCTGACCGAGCAGCGCCGCACCGATTTCCAGGGTGGTGAAATGCAGGGCCATCAGAATCACACCCTTGCCGTCGCGCTGGGCTTTTTTCAAATGCTCCAGGCCTTCGACATGGGCCAGTTTGGCCAGCCGCTGACGCGACCACCACCAACTCATGGCCATTTCGAAGAAGGCGATGCCGGTCGAGGCGAAGTTTTCCTTGAGCAGGCGCTTGCGCTCGACAGCGGTTTTTTCCGGGAAACACAGTTCAAGATTGCGCTTGGCGATGCGCCGTCGGTCGCCGGCCACTCGGTACATCAATGCACCCAAGGCGCGACCGACTGACAGCAACGCCGGATACGGCAACTGGACAATCAGCCACAACAGCCCCAGCCCGCACCACAATGGCCAGAAACGAGGAGAAAGAAATGCTGTACGAAAACGCGGGCGATCCATTAAAGGTTCCGGAAAGACAATGGCCGCGCATTCTACATCGTTCGACCCGGCTTGCGGCCTGCGGGCGTTCTCGTTATAAGTCTCGGCACTTTTAGTGACAAGCCGTTGTATGCCGACCATGAGCCAAACCGAACCGCTAGACCAAGATCCCGTGTTCCAGTTGAAGGGCAGCATGCTCGCCATTACGGTGCTGGAACTGGCCCGCAACGACCTCGAGATGCTCGATCGGCAACTGGCCGCCAAGGTCGCCCAGGCGCCGAATTTCTTCAGCAACGCGCCGCTGGTGCTGGCCCTGGACAAACTCCCGGCCAGTGAAGGCGCCGTCGATTTGCCGGGGCTGATGCGCGTCTGCCGTCAGCACGGCCTGCGCACCCTCGCGATCCGTGCCAGCCGTATCGAAGACATCGCCGCCGCCATTGCCGTCGACCTGCCAGTGCTGCCGCCGTCCGGCGCCCGTGAGCGTGCGCTGGACCCACACGAAGGCATCGTCGTAAAAAAACCGGAAAAACCACCTGAGCCGACCATCAAACCGACGAAGGTAATCACTTCGCCAGTACGTGGTGGCCAACAGATATATGCCCAGGGTGGCGATTTGGTCGTCGTTTCGTCGGTCAGCCCGGGGGCGGAACTTCTCGCCGATGGGAACATCCATGTATACGGCCCGATGCGCGGTCGAGCACTCGCCGGGGTCAAGGGCGACTCGAAAGCGCGAATTTTCTGTCAGCAAATGAGCGCTGAACTACTCTCCATCGCGGGCCATTACAAGGTCTCCGAGGACCTGCGTCGCGATCCGTTGTGGGGCTCGGGCGTACAAGTCAGCCTGTCGGGCGACGTGTTGAACATCATTCGGCTTTAACGGATACTGCCGCATTTTCCAAGCATCTCTAAAACGTAGCGAAAACGGCTCAAACGAAGTAGGAAAAAGGCCAAAAGCAGTGTTTACCGCAGGTACGCGCCGCTCAGGACCGGATTCCAGCCAAGGCTGTCCGACTGCAGTAGTTTTTCAAGAGATGTTTTTCAGGGGCTAAATGTCCTTTTTCCTTAGGGGTGAAACACCTTGGCCAAGATTCTCGTGGTTACATCCGGCAAGGGTGGTGTGGGTAAGACCACCACCAGCGCCGCTATCGGTACCGGCCTCGCTCTGCGCGGTCACAAAACAGTTATCGTCGACTTCGACGTCGGTTTGCGTAACCTCGACCTGATCATGGGTTGCGAGCGTCGCGTGGTGTATGACTTCGTCAACGTGGTCAACGGCGAAGCCAACCTGCAGCAAGCCCTGATCAAAGACAAACGCCTGGAAAACCTCTACGTACTGGCCGCCAGTCAGACCCGCGATAAAGACGCGCTGACTGTCGAAGGCGTGGAAAAAGTCCTGATGGCGTTGAAAGAAGACTTCGAATTCGTGGTCTGCGACTCCCCGGCCGGCATCGAGAAAGGTGCTCACCTGGCCATGTACTTCGCTGATGAAGCGATTGTCGTGACCAACCCGGAAGTGTCCTCGGTACGTGACTCGGACCGCATGCTGGGCCTGCTGGCCAGCAAATCGCGCCGCGCCGAGAACGGCGAAGAGCCGATCAAGGAACACCTGCTGCTGACCCGCTACAACCCGCAACGCGTCAGCGACGGCGAAATGCTTGGCGTCGAAGACGTTAAAGAGATTCTGGCCGTGACCCTGCTGGGCGTCATTCCGGAGTCCCAAGCAGTACTGAAGGCTTCCAACTCGGGCGTGCCCGTGATTCTCGACGACCAGAGCGACGCCGGTCAGGCGTACAGCGATGCGGTCGATCGTCTGCTGGGCAAAACCGTGGAGCATCGTTTCCTCGATGTTACGAAGAAGGGCTTCTTCGAGCGCCTGTTTGGAGGTAGATAATGAATCTTTTTGACTTCTTTCGTGCCAGCAAAAAGGTCAGCACCGCGTCGGTAGCGAAAGAGCGTCTACAGATCATCGTGGCGCATGAACGCGGCCAGCGCAGTACGCCGGACTACCTGCCAGCCTTGCAGAAGGAACTGGTGGAGGTGATCCGCAAGTACGTCAATATCGGGTCCGATGACGTGCACGTCGCCTTGGAAAACCAGGGTAGCTGCTCGATTCTGGAACTCAACATCACCCTGCCCGATCGCTGAGTCGATCCGGCAGGAACGACGGCGGTTCAGGGTCATTTCCATACGGGAATGACCCTGAACCGCCGTTGGCGTTTGTTACGAGGCTGTTTTAATGCCGTTGTCCAACGTTCACATCATCCATCAAGACGATGCCGTTCTGGTGGTGAACAAACCGACCCTGTTGCTCTCTGTCCCTGGCCGGGCCGATGACAACAAGGACTGTCTGATTACCCGTCTGCAAGAAAACGGCTACCCGGAAGCGCGAATCGTCCATCGGCTGGACTGGGAAACCTCGGGCATCATCCTGCTGGCCCGTGACCCGGACACCCATCGCGAATTGTCTCGGCAATTTCACGACCGTGAAACCGAAAAGGCCTACACCGCCCTGTGCTGGGGTCAGCCGGAACTGGACAGCGGCAGCATCGACTTGCCCCTGCGCTACGACCCGCCGACCAAGCCTCGGCATGTGGTGGATCACGAGTTCGGCAAGAATGCCCTGACCTTCTGGCGTGTGTTGGAGCGTTGCGGCGATTGGTGCCGCGTCGAACTGACGCCGATCACCGGCCGCTCCCATCAGTTGCGCGTGCACATGCTGTCCATCGGTCATCCGCTGCTGGGTGACGGGCTCTACGCTCACGAACAAGCCCTGGCTGCCTGGCCACGCTTGTGCCTGCACGCCAGCATGCTCAGCTTCACCCACCCGCAAAGCGGTGAGCGTTTGCGCTTTGAGTGCCCTGCACCGTTCTGACGGGTAATGAATGGTTTATTGTGGTGAAGGGGCTTTTGTGGCGAGGGAGCTTGCTCCCGCTGGAGCGCGAAGCGCTCCCCAAAACCAGCAATGTCATTCTGTCTGGCACACCGCGCGTGCAGGTTTTACGACTGCTACGCAGCCGAGCGGGAGCAAGCTCCCTCGCCACACTAAACTTCCCACAGCACAAGTGCGGTGCCCGCCCCGCACTTTGCGCTTTCAATACGTTAAACTCCCGCCCATTGCTGTCTGGAGTTTCTTATGCGCGAAGAGTTGAACCAAGGCCTGATCGACTTCCTCAAGGCCTCCCCTACCCCGTTTCATGCCACTGCCAGCCTCGTTCAGCGTCTGGAAGCGGCGGGTTTTTCGCGTCTTGATGAGCGTGAGCCCTGGACCATCGAAAACAACGGTCGTTACTACGTCACCCGTAATGACTCCTCGATCGTCGCCTTCAAGATGGGCCGCCATTCTCCGCTGCACGGCGGCATCCGCCTGGTCGGCGCTCACACCGACAGCCCGTGCCTGCGGGTCAAGCCGCAACCCGAGCTGCAACGCCAGGGTTTCTGGCAACTGGGCGTCGAAGTCTATGGCGGCGCGCTGTTGGCACCGTGGTTTGACCGTGACTTGTCCCTGGCCGGCCGCGTGACCTTCCGCCGTGACGGCAAGGTCGAGAGCCAGTTGATCGACTTCAAGGCACCGATTGCCACCATCCCGAACCTGGCCATTCACCTCAACCGTGAAGCCAACATGGGTTGGGCAATCAACGCCCAGACCGAGCTGCCGCCAATCCTCGCGCAATTTGCCGGTGACGAGCGCGTGGACTTCCGCGCCGTGCTCACCGACCAACTCGCCCGCGAACACGGCCTCAACGCCGACGTGGTGCTCGACTACGAGCTGAGCTTCTACGACACCCAAAGTGCGGCGGTCATTGGCCTGCATGGCGACTTCATCGCCGGCGCACGCCTGGACAACCTGCTGTCGTGCTACGCCGGCCTGCAAGCGTTGCTGACCACCGAAACCGACGAAACCTGCGTGTTTGTGGCCAACGACCACGAAGAAGTCGGTTCCTGCTCGGCCTGCGGCGCTGACGGCCCGATGCTGGAGCAGACTTTGCGTCGCGTGCTGCCCGAAGGTGATGAATTCGTACGCACCATTCAGAAATCCCTGCTGGTCTCGGCTGACAACGCCCACGGCGTTCACCCCAACTACGCCGAGAAACACGACGCCAACCACGGCCCGAAACTCAACGCCGGCCCGGTGATCAAGGTCAACAGCAACCAGCGTTACGCCACCAACAGCGAAACCGCCGGGTTCTTCCGCCATCTGTGCATGGCCGAAGAAGTGCCAGTGCAGAGCTTCGTGGTGCGCAGCGACATGGGCTGTGGCTCGACCATCGGCCCGATCACCGCCAGTCATTTGGGCGTGCGCACCGTGGACATCGGCCTGCCGACCTTCGCCATGCACTCGATCCGTGAACTGTGCGGCAGCCACGACCTGGCTCACCTGGTCAAAGTGCTGAGCGCGTTCTACGCCTGCCACGAGCTTCCATAGCCCCTGTAGGAGCTGGTAGGAGCTGTCGAGGGAAACGAGGCTGCGATCCTTTGATCTTGCCTTTAAAAAGCAAAATCAAAAGATCGCAGCCTTCGGCAGCTCCTACGATTCGAAATCGACCTAAACTTTAAATATCCCCCACGACAAGGCAGTCACCCATGATTTCGATGTCTTCGTTCCACGCCATGCTCATCCCCATTCTCGCCGGGATGATCATGCTGGCAATCGGCTTTAACTTTCGTGACAAGAACGCCGGCGTCTTCGCCATGTGGGTCGGCATGCTGGTGATCCTCGCCACCGTGGTCTACAAGATCCTCGCCAAGCTCAACGAATAAATCCGTGCGCCTGGCTCGCATTGATTTTGACGGGCTCGTACACTCGGCCGATCCGCTCTTCCTAAGGTTGACCGCCTAGTGTTCGCTCGTCTTTTCGCCCTTCCGTGTTTCCTCCTAATCTGCCTGATGACGCTGCTGCCGATGGCGCCTGCCCAAGCGGTCAGTTTGCCGGGGCTGCTCAGCAACTCGGCGAAAACCCAGCCCGAAGCCCAGGAACCGCTGGGGCAATCCCTGGACGAAGTAATCAAGTCCCTGGAAAACGATCAGCAGCGGACCAAACTGCTGGCAGACCTGAAGAAACTGCGCGACGTCACCAAACAGGCCCAGCCGGCCACCGAGGTCGGTGTTCTCGGACTGATCGGCGGTACCCTGAGCAGTTTCGAAAAGCAATTTTCCGGTGCCGACAGCCCACTCACCCGCTGGTCTGAAGAGTTCGGTCTGGCCAAGGATGAACTGTCGGCCCTGATGATGCCGGCCAATGAGTGGCTGCCGATCATCTTTGCCTTCGCCATGATCCTGATGGTCTGGAGCCTGCTGGCCGCCGCCCTGATCTGGCTTGGCCATCGGGTGCGCATGCGCTTCGGCCTGACCGAAGAACTGCCGCAACACCCCAAGGCCCTCGACATGTTGCGCTTTGCCTTGCGCAAACTCGGGCCGTGGCTGATTGCCTTGGTGATGACGGTTTATATGACTTACGCACTGCCTTCGTCATTGGGCAAAAGCCTGGCGATGGTGCTGGCGTACGCGTTGGTGGTCGGCACCTGTTTTTCGGCGATCTGCGTGATTGCCTTCTCCGTGCTCGACGGCCCGCACCGCCATCGCGCCTTGTACATCCTGCGTCATCAGGCTTTCCGGCCGTTGTGGCTGATCGGCAGTTTCGCCGCGTTTGGCGAAGCCCTGAACGACCCGCGCCTGGTCGCCAGTCTTGGTGTGCACCTGGCACACACTGCCGCCACCATCGCCAACGTACTGGCGGCGCTGTCCACCGGACTGTTCATCCTGCGCTTCCGCCGGCCCATCGCTCACCTGATCCGCAACCAGCCACTGTCCCGCCGCCTGACCCGCCGCGCCCTGAGCGACACCATCGATATCCTCGGCACCTTCTGGTATGTGCCGGCGCTGGTGCTGGTGTGCATTTCGCTGTTTGCCACGTTCATTTCGGCGGGCGACACCAGCACCGCGTTGCGCCAGTCGCTGATCTGCACCGTGCTGCTGGTGTTGTGCATGGTCATCAACGGGCTGGTACGCCGGCACTCGCTCAAACCGCAACGGACCATCAAGCGTCACGCACTGTATTCCGAGCGACTGAAAAGCTTCTGCTACACCCTCGCCCATCTGTTTGTGTGGCTGGTGTTTATCGAACTCGGCCTGCGGGTCTGGGGCATGTCACTGATTGCCTTCACCGAAGGCGAAGGCCATGACGTCAGCGTCAAACTGTTCAGCCTCGCCTTTACGCTGATTTTCGCCTGGCTGATCTGGATCCTCAGCGACACCGCGGTGCATCACGCCCTCACCCGCTCGCGCAAAGGCCTGGCCAATGCCCGGGCGCAGACCATGATGCCGCTGATCCGCAACGTGCTGTTCGTGGCGATCTTCATCATTGCGCTGATCGTCGCGCTGGCGAACATGGGCATGAACGTCACGCCACTGCTGGCCGGTGCCGGTGTGATCGGCCTGGCGATTGGTTTTGGTGCGCAATCGCTGGTCGCGGACTTGATCACCGGGCTGTTCATCATCATTGAAGACTCGCTGGCCATCGACGACTACGTGGATGTCGGCGGCCACCTCGGCACCGTCGAAGGCCTGACCATCCGTACCGTGCGTCTGCGGGACATCGACGGCATCGTGCACACGATCCCGTTCAGCGAAATCAAAAGCATCAAGAACTACTCCCGGGAATTCGGCTACGCGATCTTCCGGGTGGCGGTGCCCTACAACATGGAAATCGACGACGCGATCAAACTGATGCGCGATGTCGGCCAGAAGATGCGCACCGATCCGCTGCAGCGGCGCAATATCTGGTCGCCACTGGAGATTCAGGGCGTGGAAAGTTTCGAGTCCGGCAGCGCGATTCTGCGGGCTCGGTTCAAGACCGCGCCGATCAAACAATGGGAAGTTTCCCGAGCGTTCAACCTGTCGCTCAAGCGCCATCTGGATGAGGCTGGACTGGATCTGGCAACACCGCGCATGAGCGTACAAGTGATCACTGCCGGTGGCGGCCAGCCGAAGGAATAGCACGCACGCGCGCGCGCGGTTGCAGTCACAGGCAGAGAAGCCCTAACAACAATAATCAAGGAGAGCCCGATGCTACTGACGCGCATTGCCCAAGCCGTACTACTCACCCTTTTCGCCGGCCACGCCGGCGCGGCGACAATGGACAGCACCCGTACGCAAATTGCCGAACAAGCGCAAAAGCTCGAACCCGAATTGCTGGAAACCCGCCGCGACATCCATGCCCACCCCGAGCTCGGCAACAACGAAAAGCGCACGTCCGAGTTAGTCGCCAAACAACTGAAAGCCATGGGCCTGGAAGTCAAAACCGGCGTCGCCCGCACCGGCGTCGTTGCCATCCTCAAAGGCGCCCTGCCCGGCCCGACCGTAGCCCTGCGCGCCGACATGGACGCGCTGCCGGTCAAAGAAGTCTCCAACCTGCCCTTCGCCTCGAAAGCCAAAGGCACCTACCTCGACAAAGAAGTCGACGTCATGCACGCCTGCGGCCACGACGCCCACACCGCCATCCTGCTGAGCACGGCAAAAATTCTCACCGGCATGCGCGACACCCTGCCCGGCACCGTGGTGTTCTACTTCCAGCCTGCCGAAGAGGGCCCGAGCGACTTCATCCCCGACGGCAAAAACACCTGGGGCGCGAAAATGATGGTCGAGGAAGGCGTGATGAAATCACCCAGACCCGACGCCGTCTTCGGCCTGCACGTCTGGGCCGGCGTCCCCGCCGGCCAAATCGCCTACCGCCCCGGCCCGACCCTGGCCAGCTCCGACGACCTGCGCATCAAAATCCTCGGCAAACAAACCCACGCCGGCCGCCCCTGGGACGGCATCGACCCGATCACCGTCGGCGCCCAAACCATCGTCGGCCTGCAAACCGTAGTCAGCCGCCGCACCGACATCTCGTCTTATCCATCGGTGGTCAGCATCGGCACGATCAATGGCGGGACGCGTTACAACATCATTCCCGAATCGGTCGACATGAGCGGAACGATCCGCTCCTACGACTACGGCATCCGCCAGAAACTGCACGCCGACGTACGCCAGACCATCGAAAAAATCGCAGAAAGCGGTGGTGCGAAAGCGGACGTCACCATCATCGAAAAATACGACCCGACGATTAACAACCCGGCACTCACCGAAAAAATGCTACCGACGTTGAAGTGGGCGGCCAAGGACGACGTGGTGAATGCCCCGCTGGTGGGCGGCGCAGAAGACTTTTCTTTCTATGCCAAGGAAGTGCCGGGATTGTTTGTATTTCTCGGGGTGACGCCACGGGATCAGGACATGAGCAAAGCGGCGCCGAATCACAACCCAGGTTTCTTCGTGGATGAATCGGCACTGGTGGTGGGCGTGAGGACACTCGCCTCGTTGGCGACCGATTATTTGTATGCCAATGCGGGGGTAGGCAAATAAGGACAGGGATTAGGGCGATTGTGGGGGCGCTTTCGCGAGCAGGCTCGCTCCTACATCTAGACCATGTGCAGCCTGCCAGAGATTGGTCGGCTGTTCGGGCGCCTTCGCGAGCAGGCTCGCTCCCACATTTGGACCATGTGCAGCCTGCCAGAAATTGGTCGGCTGTCAGGTTGCCATCGCGAGCAGGCTCGCTCCCACATTTGGACCATGTGCAGCCTGCCAGAAATTGGTCGGCTGTCAGGCCGCCTCGCGAGCAAGCTCTGCTCCCACGAAGAGCAAAAGCAGAACCCGCAACGCCTCTGCTCCTCACCACTCAACACAATGAGCGCAAGCTCGAGTACCGCTTTTGACCTTGCCGTGCTGGCCCCTTCGGCAGGCTGAGTGGAGGGATTTATCCGGGGGTGGGAGCGCAGCGACCGTTCGACGAAGTCGAACACATCGAGAGGAGGTGCAGCGAAGCAAACCGTAGGCGATGCCCCCGGATAGATCCCGTAACGAAGGAACCCCGAGCCCCAGCGAGCGGGCCGAACGCCGGGGCCCAGCGTTTTGGTTACTTTTGGGCGTCTGCAAAAGTGACTCGCTGTAAAAGCGAAACCGGAGAGTGTCAGATTTTTTGTGTGCGGGCCGTTAATGGCCTGCCGTCAGGCAGGCCTTCATTTCACCAGTTAGACCTGATGAATCGGTCCCCGTACAAAACCGCAAATTGATTCATAGCGTTTTTCCAGTCATGGGCGGCGCTTCCCCAGTTGGCGGTGATGTTTTGCAGTGCCAGCCAGATCAGTTTCGTCGCGGCTTCGTCGGTTGGAAAGTGACCTCTTGTCTTGATGATCTTGCGCAGCTGCGAGTTGATACTCTCGATGGCATTGGTGGTGTAGATCACCTTTCGTATGGCTGGCGGGAACACAAAGAACGGGATAACTCGATCCCAAGCGCGTCGCCAGGCTGCAACCACCGTTGGATATTGCTTGCCCCAAGGCCCCGATTCGAAGGCATCCAGAGCTTGCTCGGCGACTTCGGCGTTGAGTGCTTGATAAATCGGTTTCAGGGCCTTGGCCAGTTCGCGACGCTTGTCCCATGCCGCGTAATCAAGGCTGTTGCGGATCAGGTGAACGATGCATGTCTGCAACGCTGTCTGAGGAAACACTGCACTCAAGGCTTCAGGCATGCCTTTGAGACCATCCGTTACCGCAATCAGGACATCTTCGACACCTCGGGTTTTAAGGTCGTTGAAGACTTTCATCCAGAACTTGGCGCCCTCTGTGTTCTCAATCCAGATGCCCAGAATGTCGCGGGTGCCGTCCGGAAGTACGCCCAGAGCCAGGTAAATCGCTTTGTTGCGAACCACGCCTTCATCACGGATTTTAACCCGCAGCGCATCAAAGAAAATGACCGGGTACATGGGCTCGAGGGGCCGTTGTTGCCACGTACTGACTTCCTCCAGAACAGCGTCGGTAACGGTGCTGATGAAGTCATGGGAGACATCTGTTGCGTACTGTTCCGAGAGAAATGCACGAATCTCACGAACGCTCATGCCGCGGGCATACATGGCAATGATCTTGTCATCAAAGCCTGTAAAACGCCGCTCGTGTTTGGGGATCAAAATCGGAGAAAAGCTGCCGTCACGGTCTCTGGGAATATCCAGACGCAACGGGCCGTCATCGGTCAGCACGGTTTTGCCGCTCTTGCCGTTACGCTGGTTACTCGAATCCTCAGGGCGCTCCGCGCCCTGAGGATAGCCAAGGTGAAGTCCCAACTCGGCACCAAGGGCTCTTTCGATAAGCGCCTTTTTGAACGCCATCGCGGCATCCTGAATCGCTTCGGCACTCATCGTCTCGCTGAGGAACTGGTCGATCAGCTCTTTTGGAATGGACGGAAGGTCACGCTTGGCCTCACGGGCCGGTTTCTTTTGGTTGGCATACATGCACCTCTGCAGCATGTTATGCCCGAACACAAAATTTATGACACTCCCCGAAACCGCCAGCCGCAGCAACCAAAGAAACGGATATTCACACAGCCCCCAAAAGCCTGGTCGGCCCACAGGCCGCCAAGGCAAAAGCCTCAAACCACATCGACACCCACATGAATCGCATCATGGCGCCAAAACTCCAGATCACAGTCGATCAGCCGCTCATGCTGATCATAATTGACCCGGGCAATCCGCAACCCCGGACTCCCCACCGACACCCTTAGCGCCGCCGCCGCATCCACCGACAACGACGTCGGCACGATCTCGAACCGCACCCGCCCGTAGTGCAAATCGTAGTGCCGCGCGTACAGCTCGGTAATCGACTGATTCAAATCAAACTCGAGAATCCCCGGGAAAAACTGTGGATTCAAATAGTGCTCCACATACAACACCAGACGCCCGTCGATGCGCCGCGCACGGCAAATCTGAATCACGCTCGACAACGCCGGCAACTGCAACCAGGCACACACCGCCGCCGACGCCGGCTGCAAACGCGCTGAAATCACCTCGGTGGACGGCACTCGCCCCTGGGCACTGACCATCGCGTGAAAGTGGCTGCGCTGCATCAAGTTGTAGGCCAGGCGCGGCGGCGAGACGAACCAGCCGCGGCGCTCCTCGCGATAAATCTGGCCCTGCGCTTCCAACTGTAACAACGCCTCACGCACGGTAATCCGTGTGGTCCCGAACAACTCACTGAGCTTGCGCTCGGCCGGCAGCTTGCTGCCAGCCGCCAGCAAGCCGTGGTCGAGCTGCTCCTGAAGGACCTGGCCAATGGCTGTCACTGCTTTTGTTGCCTCATCACGCATCAACGTTACCTATCTGGACTAGACCAGCACTGTTTCGGGGCAGAACCGCGCGGCAAAACCCGCTTATCGAACGTTCTGCAAGCCTAGGCAGTGCAGATGACTGAGAGATGACAGCTGCCCAACGGTCATCTTTAAATTCTTTTCAAACCCTGCAATACATCGGCCAAGTCCCTTGTGTAGCGGGCCTTTGCCCATGGTCTACGCTTACCGGGCACCCGCCAATTCCGGGCAAATAAAAGTCCTGCTGGGCGACGACCGACATGAAAGTGTCATCCACTGCCCTTAAATTGGCTCAGGTATTGCTGACCTAGACCAACACAACCGCAATCGCAGCGTTGAAAACGCCCAAAGGAGCTTCGGATGAAACAGCTTTTCCTGGCATCACTGTTAGGCTCGACCATTGCCATGTGCACCGCCGCCATGGCTGCTGATACGGATTTGAAAACTTTGGAAGCCGCTGCGAAAGCGGAAGGCGCCGTCAACAGCGTCGGCATGCCCGATGACTGGGCCAACTGGAAAGGCACCTGGGAAGACCTGGCCAAGACCTATGGCCTGAAACACATCGACACCGACATGAGCTCGGCCCAGGAAGTGGCCAAGTTCGCCGCTGAAAAAGACAACGCCAGTGCCGACATCGGCGACGTGGGCGCCGCTTTCGGCCCGATCGCCGTCAAACAAGGCGTGACCCAACCGTACAAACCAACCACCTGGGCGCAAGTCCCGGACTGGGCGAAAGACAAGGACGGCAACTGGGCCCTGGCCTACACCGGCACCATCGCTTTCATTGTGAACAAAAAACTGCTGCACGGTTCCGAAGCCCCGAAAAGCTGGGCTGACCTGAAAACCGGCAAATACAAAGTCTCCATCGGCGACGTGAGCACCGCCGCTCAAGCCGCCAACGGCGTCCTGGCCGCAGCATTGGCCAACGGCGGCGACGAAAAGAACATCCAGCCTGCATTGCTGATGTTTGCCGAGATCGCCAAGCAAGGTCGTCTGTCGCTGGCTAACCCGACCATCGCCACCATGGAGAAAGGTGAAGTGGAAGTGGGCGTGGTCTGGGACTTCAACGGCCTGAGCTACAAGGCCAAGATGACCAACCCGGATGACTACGTGGTGCTGATCCCGTCCGATGGCTCGGTGATCTCCGGCTACACCACCATCATCAACAAATACGCCAAGCACCCGAACGCCGCCAAGCTGACCCGCGAGTACATCTTCAGCGACGCCGGCCAGACCAACCTGGCGCGCGGCAACGCCCGTCCAATCCGTGCCGAGCACCTGACCCTGCCGGAAGACGTGAAAGCCAAGCTGCTGCCGAACGAGCAGTACAAAAAAGTAACGCCGATCAAAGACGCCGACGCATGGGAGAAGACCTCCAAGGCCCTTCCTCAGAAGTGGCAGGAAGAAGTCATCGTAGAGATGAAGTAATCCTTCATCTGTAGGAGCAAAGCTTGCTCGCGAACCGCAGCACCACGGTTTATCGAAAACCGCGCCGCGCCCTTCGCGAGCAAGCTCTGCTCCTACAGTTTTTAACGACTTTTATTGTTTTGCGGAGTCATCGCCCCTATGAAGCACAACGTCATCCTTGTCGTGCTCGACGGCCTCAACTACGAGGTCGCGCGCCACGCCATGGGGCACCTGCAGGCTTACGTCGGCGCAGGACGCGCAGCGCTCTACAAACTGGAGTGCGAACTGCCGGCCCTGTCCCGACCGCTGTATGAATGCATCCTGACCGGCGTAACGCCGATCGACAGCGGCATCGTCCACAACAACGTCTCGCGCCTGTCCAACCAGCGCAGCATCTATCACTACGCCCGCGACGCCGGCCTCGTCACCGCAGCAGCGGCCTATCACTGGATCAGCGAGCTGTACAACCGTTCGCCGTTCGTGGCCGCTCGGGACCGTCACACCGACAACCCGGAACTGCCGATCCAGCACGGGCATTTCTACTGGAGCGATCACTACCCTGACTCGCACCTGTTCGCCGACGCGGAAAACCTGCGCCTGCGTCACGCACCGAACTTTCTATTGATACACCCCATGAACATCGACGACGCCGGGCACAAGCACGGCCTCGACACCCCGCAATACCGCAACAGCGCCCGCTCGGCCGACATCATCCTCGCCGACTACCTGCAAACCTGGCTCGACGCCGGTTACCAGGTGCTGGTGACCGCCGACCACGGCATGAACAACGACCGCTCCCACAACGGCCTGTTGCCGGAAGAACGCGAAGTGCCGCTGTTCGTCCTCGGCGACGCCTTCAGTTTCAACGCCGGCGCCGCACCGAAACAGACGGAAATCTGCGGCACCGTCTGCGAACTGCTGGGCGTGGCCCACGACAAACCTGTGTGCCAGGAGCTGCTCAAGTGAACGCCATGACCCGTGGTAAATGGCTGGCAGCCTTATGCCTGGTGCCCTTCGCGATTTTCTTTATCGTGTTCGAGATCGCCCCGCTGTGCTGGGTGATGATCAACAGCGTGCAATCGGAAGAGTTCGGTTGGGGCATCGAAAACTTCACCAAGATCTTCAATTCGAAGTTCTATTTGCAGGCGATCCAGTACAGCCTGGAGATCAGCTTCTGGTCCAGCGTGTTCGGGATCATCATCGCGGTGCTCGGCGCCTACTCGCTGCGCCGGGTCGATTCGAAGCTGCGCAACTTCGTCAACGCCTTCGCCAACATGACCAGCAACTTTGCCGGCGTGCCGTTGGCCTTCGCCTTCATCATTCTGCTGGGCTTCAATGGCAGCTTCACGATCATGCTGAAGCAGGCCGGGGTCATTCAGGACTTCAACCTGTACTCGAAAACCGGGCTGATCATTCTCTACACCTACTTCCAGATTCCCCTGGGCGTGCTGCTGCTCTATCCGGCCTTCGATGCATTGCGCGAAGACTGGCGTGAGTCCGCCGAACTGCTGGGCGCCAGTGGCTGGCAGTTCTGGCGCCACATCGGTTTGCCGGTGCTGACCCCGGCGCTGCTCGGCACCTTCGTGATCCTGCTGGCCAACGCCCTCGGCGCCTACGCCACGGTGTACGCATTGACCACCGGCAACTTCAACGTGCTGCCGATCCGTATCGCGGCGATGGTCTCCGGCGATATTTCCCTGGACCCGAACATGGCCAGTGCCCTGGCCGTGGTGCTGGTGGCGTTGATGACCCTGGTGACCATCGTGCATCAGCTGCTGTTGAAGAGGAGCTACCATGTCTCGCGCTGAATTAGGCCCGGTCGGTGTCTATCACCGGGTCGTGGTGTATTTGCTGTTTGCCATTCTGTTGCTACCGCTGGCCGGCACGTTGATTTACTCGATTGCCAGCAGTTGGTCGGCGACCATTCTGCCCAGCGGTTTTACCTTCAAGTGGTACATCCAGCTGTGGAGTGATCCGCGGTTTCTCGACGCGTTTGGCCAGTCGCTGCTGGTGTGTGTCGGCTCGCTGATCCTGTCGGTGGTGCTGATTCTGCCGCTGCTGTTTGTGGTCCATTACCACTTCCCAAAACTGGATGCGCTGATGAACATCCTGATCCTGCTGCCCTTCGCGGTGCCACCGGTGGTGTCGTCGGTGGGGCTGCTGCAGCTCTATGGTTCCGGGCCGTTTGCAATGGTCGGTACGCCGTGGATTCTGATCGGTTGCTACTTCACCGTGGCGCTGCCGTTCATGTACCGGGCGATCACCAACAACCTGCAAGCGATCAACCTGCGCGACCTGATGGACGCCGCCCAACTGCTCGGTGCCAGCACCTGGCAAGCGGCGTTCCTGGTGGTGCTGCCGAACCTGCGCAAAGGTTTGATGGTGGCGCTGCTGCTGTCGTTCTCGTTCCTGTTCGGTGAGTTCGTGTTCGCCAACATCCTCGTCGGCACCCGCTACGAAACCCTGCAGGTCTACCTCAACAACATGCGCAACAGCAGCGGCCACTTCACCAGTGCACTGGTGATTTCCTACTTCTTCTTCGTGCTGGTTCTGACCTGGGCGGCCAATATCTTGAACAAGGACAAAAGCGAATGAGCTATGTCAGCGTCCAACACCTTCAAAAGAATTACGCCGGCACCACGGTGTTCAGCGACATCAACTGCGAAATCAAGAAGGGTGAATTCGTCACCCTCCTCGGCCCGTCCGGTTGCGGCAAGTCCACGCTGCTGCGCTGCATCGCCGGGCTGACCTCGGTGGATGGCGGCAAGATCCTGCTCGATGGCGTCGACATCGTGCCATTGAGCCCGCAGAAACGCGGGATCGGCATGGTGTTCCAGAGCTATGCACTGTTCCCGAACATGACCGTGGAGCAGAACGTCGCGTTCGGTTTACGCATGCAAAAGGTCAACGCTGACGACAGTCACAGGCGCGTTACCGAAGTGCTGAAACTGGTGGAGCTCAATGACTTCGCCGCCCGTTATCCGCATCAACTGTCCGGCGGCCAATGCCAACGGGTTGCGCTGGCCCGTTCGCTGGTCACCCGGCCGCGGCTGTTGCTGCTGGATGAACCGTTGTCGGCCCTGGATGCGCGGATTCGCAAGCACTTGCGCGAACAGATCCGCGCAATCCAACGCGAACTCGGCCTGACCACGATCTTCGTCACACATGACCAGGAAGAAGCCCTGACCATGTCTGACCGGATTTTCCTGATGAATCAGGGAAAGATCGTACAAAGCGGCGATGCCGAAACCCTTTACACCGCGCCAATCGATGTCTTTGCCGCCGGCTTCATCGGCAACTACAACCTGCTGGATGCCGACAGCGCGACGAAACTGCTGCAACGGCCGATCAGCGGGCGCATCGCGATTCGCCCGGAAGCCATCGAACTGAGCCTCAACGGCGAGCTCGATGCGCAGGTCCGCAGCCACAGCTTGCTGGGCAACGTGATTCGCTATCGGGTTGAAGCCCGTGGCGTGGAATTGGTGGTGGATGTGCTGAACCGCTCGGCGGCCGATCTGCATCCCGATGGTCAGCGCCTGGCACTTTCCATCGATCCAACGGCCCTGTGTGAGGTAGCCTGATGCCTTTGCTGATGTTGAAGAGAGAACTGCACTGATGGCCCTGGCAATTTTTGATCTGGACGAAACCCTGATCCACGGCGACTGCGCCACCCTCTGGAGCGAACAGATGGGCCGGCTGGGCTGGGTCGATCCTGAATCGTTCATGCGGCAGAACAACGAACTGATGGACGCCTACAGCCACGGCAAACTGCGGATGGAGGACTACATGACCTTCAGCCTGGAGCCGATGATCGGCCGCACGCCGGAAGAGGTCGACCACTTGGTCGGCCCGTGGGTGGAAGACTTCATCGAACCGATTATCTTCAGCGATGCGACCAAAGCCATCGCCGCCCACCGCAAGGCCGGTGACCGGATCCTGGTGATCTCGGCCTCGGGCACGCACTTGGTCCGACCGATTGCTGATCGCCTGGGAATCGACGAGATTCTCGGCATCGAACTGGAAGTCGCGCATGGCGTTTATAGCGGCCATACCGTCGGCACCCTGACCTACCGCGAAGGCAAGATCGCCCGGTTGCTGGAATGGCTGGATGCTGAAGAGGAAAACCTTGAAGGCGCGAGTTTCTACTCGGACTCGCGCAATGACTTGCCGTTGCTGCTGAAGGTGGATTTCCCGCACGTGGTCAACCCGGACCCGGTTTTACTGGAGCACGCGCAAAAGGCCAACTGGCCGATCCATATCTGGAAGTAACCCGGATCCCCCTGTGGGAGCGGGCTTGCTCGCGAAAGCGGATTCACATTCAACACATGTGTGACTGACACACCGCCTTCGCGAGCAAGCCCGCTCCCACATGGATCAGGTCAGGCTGTCGTCGATCACCAGCACCAATTTCCCGGACACCTTATTGCTCGCCAACTCCGCAAACGCCGCTTCGGCATCCTTGATCGGGAAGGTCTTGGCCAACTGCGGGCTCAACCGCCCTTCAGCAAACAGCGGCCACACATGCTGGCTCAGATCACTGAACAAATCCGCCTTGAACTGATCACTACGGCTGCGCAACGTCGAACCCAATAACTGCACGCGTTTGCCCAATACCTGCGCCAAGTCCAGTTTCGCCTCGCGACCACCCATCAAACCGATCAGCACCCATCGACCATCGAGCGCGGTCAGCTTGAGGTTCAGTGCCGCGTAATTGCCGCCCACCGGATCCAGGATCACATCGAACGGCCCCAGATCATTCAGGCTGTCCAGATCCCCGGTGCGCACAACGCCACCCTGCGCCCCCAGCGCTTCGCAATAAGCCAAGCGTTCGTTAGAACCGACGCTCACCCAGCAAGGGTTGCCAAAGGCCTTGCACAACTGAATGGCAGCTGAACCGATTCCACTTGCTCCGGCGTGCAGCAGAACTTTCTCACCCGGTTTGAGCCCGGCAAGATGAAACAAATTTAACCAAACAGTGGCGTACACCTCCGGCAACGCGGCCGCCTCGGCCAACGACAAACCTTCAGGCACCGGCAGCACATGCCGTCCGTCGACAACTACCTCTTCGGCCATCCCGCCCCCGGCCAGCAAGGCGCAGACCCGGTCTCCCACCTGCCAGGACGAGCCCGGACCGACCTCGCTGATCACCCCGGAACACTCAAGACCCAGCACCTGGCTGGCCCCAGGCGGTGGTGGATAAAGGCCAGCTTTTTGTAATAAATCGGCCCTATTGAGCCCCGCTGCCGCCACTCGAATGCGAACTTGTCCTACATCACACGTAGGACTCGGCTCTTCAAGCCACTCCACTCGACCTTCAACGCCTTGCAATGCTTTCACAGTGCCTCCATAGTGAGTCTGGACTGAGCCCGTAGCTGTAGCGCCGGGCTTTCTTGCATTATGCGACCGGCTCTTCACGGACCGGCGACTTCAAAGACGGCCTAATATGCGTGATCAATTGTCCCCGCGTCGAATCAGCATGAAGCATCTGTTCCCCAGCACCGCCCTCGCCCTATTTATTGGTATCGGCCTTTTGCCGGTGTCGAGCAATACGTTTGCAGCCAATAGCTGGGACAACCTTCAGCCTGATCGTGACGAAGTAATCGCCAGTCTGAACGTCGTCGAGTTGCTCAAGCGCAATCACTACAGCAAGCCGCCGCTCGACGATGCGCGCTCGGTGATCATCTACGACAGCTACCTCAAGCTGCTGGATCCGTCGCGCAGCTACTTCATGGCCAGCGACATTGCCGAATTCGACAAGTGGAAAACCCAGTTTGACGACTTCCTCAAAAGCGGCGACCTGAACGCCGGGTTCACCATCTACAAGCGCTACCTGGATCGAGTCAAATCGCGTCTGGACTTCGCCCTTGCAGAGCTGAACAAGGGCGTCGACAAGATCGACTTCACCACCAAGGAAAACTTGCTGATCGATCGCAAGGATGCCCCTTGGCTCAAGTCCACCGCAGAGCTGGACGACCTGTGGCGCAAACGCGTCAAGGACGAAGTCCTGCGGATGAAGATCTCCGGCAAGGATTCCAAGCAAATCCAGGAAACCCTGACCAAGCGCTACAAGAACCAGTTGTCGCGTCTGGACCAGACCCGTCCGGAAGATATCTTCCAGGCGTACATCAACACCTTCGCCATGTCCTACGACCCGCACACCAACTATCTGTCGCCGGATAACGCGGAGAACTTCGACATCAACATGAGCCTGTCCCTCGAAGGCATCGGCGCCGTGTTGCAGAGCGATAACGACCAGGTGAAAGTCGTGCGTCTGGTGCCGGCAGGCCCGGCCGACAAGACCAAGCAGGTTGCACCGGCCGACAAGATCATCGGCGTGGCCCAGGCCAACAAAGAGATGGTCGACGTGGTCGGCTGGCGCCTGGACGAAGTGGTCAAGCTGATCCGTGGGCCAAAAGGCACCGTGGTGCGTCTGGAAGTGATTCCGGCCAGCAATGCGCCGAGCGACCAGACCAGCAAGATCGTGTCGATCACTCGTGAAGCCGTGAAGCTTGAAGATCAGGCCGTTAAGAAGTCGATCCTCAACCTGAAACAGGACGGCAAGGACTACAAACTCGGCGTCATCGAGATTCCAGCCTTCTACCTGGACTTCAAAGCGTTCCGCGCTGGCGATCCGGACTACAAGAGCACCACTCGCGACGTCAAGAAACTGCTGACCGAGTTGCAGAAAGACAAAGTCGACGGCGTGGTCATCGACCTGCGCAACAACGGCGGCGGCTCCTTGCAGGAAGCCACCGAGCTGACCAGTCTGTTCATCGACAAAGGCCCGACCGTACTCGTGCGTAACGCCGATGGCCGCGTCGATGTGCTGGAAGATGAGAACCCGGGCGCGTTCTACAAAGGCCCGATGGCATTGCTGGTCAACCGCTTGTCCGCCTCGGCTTCGGAGATTTTCGCCGGCGCCATGCAGGACTACCACCGCGCATTGATCATCGGCGGCCAGACCTTCGGTAAAGGCACCGTGCAGACCATTCAGCCGCTGAACCATGGCGAACTGAAACTGACCCTGGCCAAGTTCTACCGGGTTTCCGGCCAGAGCACCCAGCATCAGGGCGTACTGCCGGACGTTGATTTCCCGTCGATCATCGACACCAAGGAAATCGGCGAGAGCGCCCTGCCGGAAGCCATGCCGTGGGACACCATCAAGGCTGCCATCAAGCCTGCGGTCGACCCGTTCAAGCCTTACATCGCCGAGCTCAAATCCGAGCACGACGTACGTTCGGCCAAAGACGCAGAGTTCGTGTTTATCCGCGACAAGTTGGCCTTGGCCCAGAAACTGATGGAAGAAAAAACCGTCAGCCTCAACGAAGCCGATCGTCGCGCGCAACACACCGACATCGAAGCCAAGCAGCTGGTCATGGAAAACATCCGTCGCAAAGCCAAGGGCGAAGAACCGCTCAAAGAGCTGAAGAAAGAAGACGAAGATGCGATCGCGGCCGAGCCGGACAAGATCAAACCGGAAGACGATGCATACCTGAGCGAAACCGGTCGGGTGCTGCTGGATTACTTGAAACTGAGCAATCAGGTGGCCAAGCACTAAGATGATGGCAATTTAATGCTGACGCTCCCCGGAGCGTCATCAAATAGTCATCATTCTGTCGTGAAATACAGGACTGGGCGCCCTCTTTAACCAAGAGCGCGCCCAGTCCTTTTTTTATCGCCAGAGAACGCCATGACCACAACCGAACAGCTGAGTGCCTTGAGTTCAATTCTGGCTCAAAGCGGTTTGCACAGTCTGTTCCAGCCAATCATCTCCCTCTCTGAACGACGCATCGTCGGCTATGAAGCCCTTAGCCGTGGCCCCTCCAACAGTCCGCTGCACTCCCCTATTGCACTGTTCGCTGTGGCCCGTCAGGCCGGGCGCCTCAATGAACTGGAAATTGCTTGCCGGGAAAGTGCCTGTCGCCGGTTCAACGAACAGCAACTGCCGGGCAAACTGTTTCTCAACGTCTCTCCCGAATCACTGCTCGAAGCCGCTCACCAACCCGGTCGCACCCTGCAACTGCTGCAGGATTTCGGCATACCGCCGAGCCAAGTGGTGATCGAACTCACCGAACAGACCCCGACAGACGATTTCCAGCTGCTGCAAAATGCCTTGCATCACTATCGGGCGATGGGGTTTTCCATCGCGCTGGATGATCTCGGCGCAGGGTATTCGAGTCTGCGCTTGTGGTCGGAACTGCGGCCGGACTACGTAAAGATTGATCGGCACTTCATCGACGGCATCCACCAAGACGCGCTCAAGCGTGAGTTCGTCGGCTCGATCCTGCAAATCGCCAAGGCGTCCCGTGCGCAAGTGATCGCCGAAGGCATCGAACTGCCGGAAGAACTCGCGGTGCTGACCGAGATGGGTGTGGACCTGGTGCAAGGCTATCTGCTCTGCCGCCCGCAGGAACATCCGCCACGGGATGCCCGCACGCTGATGCCCAAACAGGAAAGCACCACCGTCGCGCTGAACGACGAAGGCAGCGACCTCAGCGCCCTGCTCAACGACCAACCCGCCGTGGACCGCGACACCCCGACGGCCGCCGTGCTGGAAGCCTTCCGCCGCCAAGCCAACCTGAACTCCCTGGCGGTGCTCGACGAGCTAGGTCAGCCGTGCGGCATCGTTCATCGGCATTCGCTCTCTGACGCACTGCTCAAGCCGTTTGCCACCGACCTGTTCGCCCGCAAACCCATCAGCCGCCTGATGAACGACGACTTCCTCGCGGTCGAGATGAGCCAGTCGCTGCAACAAGTCAGCCGCCTGATCACCAGCCGCGCCCGGCAACGCATCGAAGAAGACTTCATCATCACCCTCAACGGCGGTTACCTGGGACTGGGCCGGGTTATCGACGTGCTCAAACTGATTACCGAATTGAAAATCCAGCAAGCCCGCTACGCCAACCCACTGACCCTGCTGCCCGGCAACGTGCCGATCCAGCAATGCCTGACGCGGCTGCTGCAACAAGCGCGGGAATCGGTGATCTGCTACGTCGACATCGACAGCTTCAAACCCTTCAACGACATCTACGGCTACGGCCGCGGGGATGAAGTCCTACTCTGCCTGGCGCAATGCCTGAACGACCGCGTCGACCCATCCCGCGACTTCGTCGGCCATATCGGCGGCGACGACTTCCTGATGGTGCTGGGTCCGGAAGACTGGCGCAAACGCCTGAACCAACTGCTCGACGATTTCCAAAGCCAATGTCGGCGCTTCTACCGCAGTGAACACCTCGAAGCCGGCTGCTTCATCGCGCCCAACCGCCAAGGCGTACGGCAAGAATTTCCGTTGTTGTCGTTGTCGATTGGCGTGGTGCATTTGCACCCTGAGGCCTGTGCCGGGCTTGATGCAAGCCTGCTGGCGGAGATGGCATCACAGGCCAAACACCACGCGAAAAATGTGCCGGGGTATAGCGTGCACCTACTAGACAGCCTCAATGCCCCTGACCTGCATACACCACAGCTAATCGGCCAACGATAATCTCCCAACAACACAATTTCCCTCTTGATCTCATCCTGTTGTAGGTACTACCTCAGGCTAAGTTATTATATTTTTTTGAACCTTACCATTTCGGCGAGTCGAAAATAGAACTTCCTAATTTTCACCATGTTGAACGGTCCTCCCGCCCTGCCTTACACAAATCATTAAGCCAGACCTCAGATAGCTTTATGTATATATCTTCAAAAAAAGCCCTTGGATTTTTCATATTACTCAACCCAAGAGGAAGCAAGGAGGGAATCAACGGATCATGTTTAAAAGCTTCAATAAAAATACTAACATCACTCTCCAGAGTATCTCCCAACATATTAAACAAAACAAATTTGTGCCGATAACTCAACCCCGAAAATCGATTAACGATAAAGCGAAATATTAGATAATCTCTGTCTGAGGGACACTCAGGATCGTACCCTGACAGCTCTACTCCAAGGCTCTCCTCTCTATCATACGTATCAAAACCACCTAGAAAATTCTTCAGGCGCGGATTGTACGGAATATCAAGATAAGGATGCATCAACATCAAACTGACTCCACAGGATAAAGAGCTATTGGTCGCAATGTTTCAAAGTCAAATCTCATTTCAAACGCGTTCATTTTAGCAATGAAGCGCGGATTGGAAGGGTCTAACGGGTCAGGTTCATATCCACGACCTACATTTTCAGCCGCCATCCTGACGACTAGATGCCCCATACTATCTTCACCTGTAAAGCGGGGAAGCTTTCTAAGTTCTCTTGTCGTTGCTTGTGTATATGCATTCAACTGCGCTCTATGGCTGGTGAATTGCGAACTCGGGACAGCCCTCCACTCTTCTATAACGTGATTGATTAACTCAGAATCCTTTGATTCATTTTTATTCATTTTCGCCCGAACTCCTTGTGTTTAATTTTAATTATTTCTAGATCAGACTAAAAACTTCGAAAAACCTACCAATCTAATTGATTCTCCAAACTAGCTTTTTCAACATCATCCTTCCACTCAACGCTTGCTAGACGATATACATCCTCAAAAAAAACCCTTGCGCTTTGCATTTCGTCCCACCGATATGGAAAAGAGGAACATGCCTCAGGATCATACTCAAACAGAACCTGAAAGTCATACTCCACATTATCAAGGGCCTCTTTCAAGCACTTAAAAATCATGAATTTATGCCTATAGGTTCTTTTACTAGGCAAACAATATTTCAATATTATCAACTCTCTATCGCCCGGATCATTAGGATCAAGCTTTTCTAACTCCACCCCCAAAGTCTCCTCACGATCATAAATATCTACCCCAGCTAAGAAACACGATGGGGTTGGAGCGAATGGCTGACCATCACCAACATCTATAAACATTATTAGCCCTACTTGATTGGAAACAAGGTGAATGGAACTCCAGTCACGCCATCAAATTTCATCTCAAATCTATTCAACAAGAGTAACCTTGGATTTTGGGGGTCTTGTGAATTTGGCATATAACCCTTTCCTGCGCCAGGCAGATCCATCCTTACAATATCTGCCAATTGAGCATCCTTTCCTGTGAACTGCGGCAAGCCATTTGCAACTCGCGTCGTCGCTAAAGTGTAGGCCTCAAGCATTATTTCATAACTATTAAATATAGAGCTGGGATTGCCTCTTTGGTCTCGCGGCGTTCTTCCCGTCATTGGATTCGTGCCATCAATAGCTCTCTGTTTCCATTTGACAGGTGGGACCTCTGGCCCATGCTTGCCAACCATGTGCATACCCTGACTATCGTTCAACCTATGAATCTCTATCTTTGCTAGCTCCTTCGCGCTCAGTTTTGGCTCCGGCAGCTCAGGTTCACCTTTATCAACCTTAGCGCCATTGGCT
Source organism: Pseudomonas sp. TH15 (assembly GCF_016651105.1). Classification (GTDB taxonomy): domain Bacteria; phylum Pseudomonadota; class Gammaproteobacteria; order Pseudomonadales; family Pseudomonadaceae; genus Aquipseudomonas. Next base: position 2,971,785 of record NZ_JAEKEL010000001.1, on the reverse strand, counting down.
GCACCCGGCACCGCACAACCCGGCCTATTCGGCGGTGGACAATTCCCACTCAACCCCAACGGATCCACCCACCCCGTAGGGTTAGGCACGTACTGGTAGTTATTCAACCCACCCGCAAGCTTGATCGGATCCGGCGTCAGAAACCTTCCAGTCCCCGGATTGTAGTAGCGATGCCGGTTGTAGTGTAAGCCTGTCTCAGCATCGAAGTATTGACCCTGAAAACGCAAAGGGTTGTCGATTTCAGCAATGTCCAGCGCGGCAAGGTTGCCATAGGCGCGGTATTTCGCCGCCCAGACGATCTCGCCGCTGTAGTCGGTCAGTTCCTGCGGCGTGCCAAGGTGGTCGAGTTGGTAGTAGAACGGGCAGGCCTTGCGCGGGCCTTTGCCATCGAGCATGGCCAATGGGCGGAAGGTGCCAGGCTCATATACATAGCTGCGGTAATGCTCGCGACTGCTTTCAGCGACGAGGTGATCGCCTTGCCAGAAGAATTCGGTGGTTTTACCGTCGACGGTTTTGCTGATGCGACGGCCAAAGGCGTCGTAGCGATAACTCACACAACGACCATCCGGCGGCGTGACGCCGATCAGGCGGTGCTGACAGTCGTATCGATACTCTGTGACGAGCTTCTGCCCAGTGCCGCGGCGTTCGCGAATCAGGTTGCCGAAGGCGTCATAGTCGTAATGTCGGTCACCCTGCATGAGCAGGCGATTGCCCTTAACACGCGCCGGGCCGGGGCGATCCTGCATCAGCAGGTTGCCCGCCGGGTCGTGGGCGAAGCTTTCCGGCAGCTCGTCTCGACTATGCCGAACGCGGGTCAGTCGGTTGAGGGCGTCGTAAACATAGCTGCGCTGGCCGTGGCGGGTGTCGGCGATGCTGTCGAGGTTGCCGTTGAGGCTGTAGGCATAGTCGCGGCGGTACAGCGGTCGTTGCTGTTGGCTGACGGCGTGGGCTTTGAGGCGTCCTTGGTCGTCGTAGGAATATTCGCTGAGCAGCAGACCTTGTTGGCGATTTTTCTCACGACCGAATTGAAACTGGTGAGTGGTAAGTCGCGCACCGTTGAGGTCGATGGCGCTGAGTGCGCCGCCCTTGGTGTGGTGATAATCAAGTTTGCTGTTGTCCGGCAGGCGTAGGTGGTTGAGTTGGCCGCAGGCGTCGTAGCCATAACGCAAAGTGCCCCAGCCCTGGTGCTCGGTGATGAGGCGGTCTTGCCGGTCGTATTCAAATTCCAGCGGATGGTCGTGGCCATCATCGACGCCGACCAGTCGACCGAGGCTGTCGTAGCGGTATTCGACCTTGATGCCGTCGGGCAGGGTCTTGACCAGCAACCGCCCAACCGAATCGCGCTGGTAACCGGTGACGAGTTGCGAGCCGTCATCGCCGAACTCGGTTTTCTCCAGCAGGTGCCCGTTAAGGTCGTAGGCATACGCCGTGCGCCGGCCGTCGAAACCGGTTTCTTGCCGGATCAAACCGTTGGGCGTGTAGTCCAGCTGATATTGTTCGCCGGATTCGTTTTCGATCTCGGTCAGAAGAAGCTGCGCGTTGTCGTAGCGATACTTCAGCTGCGTGCCGTCAGGGTTGATCCGGCGGCTGACCAGGTGCAAGTCGTCGGCGTATTCGTAGCGGGTGATGCGGCCGAGTTCGTCACGTTCAGCGGTGATCTGGCCGTAGGCGTTGTAGCTGAAAGCTCGGGTGGCGCCTGTAGGTAAAGTCGTCTGGATCAGTCGGCCGACCGCGTCCCACTGGTAACGCGTGACGGCACCGTGTTCGTCCTGCCGCGTCGTCCGCCGCCCCAGCACATCGTAGGAAAAGCGTCGCCGACCGCCGTCCGGCAGCGTTTCTTCGATCAGTTGCCCCAGGTCATTCCAGACGAACAGGTGCCGGCTGATGTCCGGATAACGGATCGACAGCAGCCGCCCTTGAGCGTCGTAGTGGTAATGGGTTACATGCCCATCCGGGTCGGTAGCTTCGGTAACATCACCCTGTGCATTACGCTGATACTTCCAAACCGCTTCGCCGCGATACCGCGCGTGCAGGAAACCGTTGCGGTACTCGTAGGCCGTTGGCTCGTCGTCGGGCGGAATCAGTGCAACGAGGCGTCCGATTTCGTCGTAGCGGTATTCAGTCACCGCGCCGAGCGGATCCTGCTCGGCGATCAATCGTCCCTGTTCGTCGTAGGCCTTGAGGTGTTCGCCACCATCGAGCTCGACCTTGCGCACCAGACGCGCCCGGTCGTCGTGGACGTAAACCTCTTCGCTGCCGTCGACGTTTTGCACCGCGACGCTGCCCTCGTCATCCCAGGTACAAGCCGTGTCCATCTGCGAAAACGACGCCCAATGTCGGACACACCGCGCAGCCTTGCCGGACTCTTTCCCACTCCCAGAAGAAACTCGCCCCACCGGTCAATTGCCGCTGCAGGATCACGTGCTGATCGTCGTAGTCGTACCGCTCGCTTTCGCCGACGGCATTGGTGGCTTCGATCAGGCGATGACGCGCGTCGTAGTGGTAACTGACCAGCGTCTGCTCGGTGCGCCAAGCCTCGGAAAGGTTTTGAGTCGAATCGAAGCGCTGATAATCGACGCCAACCAAATGTGCCCGGTCGTAACGCAACAACAGCGCCCGACCCGCGCCGTTTTCCAGACGTTGAACACGATCCTGACGATCCCGGACAAGGCGCAACCGGTTGTCGTACGCATCGCTGATCGCTGTCAGCCGTCCGGCTCGAAAGTGATAAAACTGCGATTTTTCCCCGGCCAGCGCGAGAATCAACTCCTGTGGCTCATCCCCGAGAAAGATCGCCGCCCGCGACAGGCTGTTGTGAATCGCCGGACGCGAAACACTCGGTAACGGAAACTGTGTACGGCGGTTTTCATGGTCAACCCAGACAACGCCGTCGTCAGCAAACTCCAGCCGATGCGCCAGCGAATGACTCCAGCCAGACCCCAACCCAATATCGACTTCACAAGCACTGCTGCGATACAACCGCGTGAACTCGAACGGAAACAACCCATCAAGGACACCATCTGTCAGGGTCAGCAGTTCCTCGCCGGTGACCATCGATACCGGGCAGCCGTTGGTGCAGGTCTCCGGCCCACAGTCAGCGCTGTCGCCGTTAGGATTTTTCGCCTGATCCGGCGCGTCATCGTGATGTTCGTTTTTCTTTAACAAAGCATTGCGCCTGGCGTCCCAGCGCAACTGCATCCGGCCTTTTTTCACACCCGTAGCGATACCTCGGGCGGCCACTTTTTTGTATTTGTCGACGTATTTGATGAACCCCTCGACGATGGCGAACATCGCCTTCACCAAACGCACCACGGCCGACAACAATTGCCCTGCACGTTGCGCCAGACGTAGCGTCAGATAGGCGATTCCTGCTGCGGCGCCGACGAACGTCAAGACAACACCGATCAGCACATCGATCAGCACTTGCACCACGACCATCGATACCGCTTCAGCGGTCTTGCCGCTCATTTCGCCGGGGGCAACATTTCCAGCCAAAGGCTCGCGGTTCGCAGCAACAGACACAGCGCCGCTTCGTCACTGACCAGCAGCTGCAGTTTTTCCATGACCTGGGGAGCTGTCTCCGCCAGCACTTGCAGTTGCGTGGCGCCCTCCCCCAACCGTTCGGCGAACGCTCCCGGATCCTTGAGGATGTCGGACAGCATGCCAATGCTGTCCCACACACCCTCGATCGCCGCCCAGCTCCCGGCGAGCATGCCGTTACCCGCCGCCGTCGCTGCCGACAGCGGCCACTGCGGCTTGAATGTCTGCCACTCGTTACGCAACCAGCCATCCAGCTCAGCGTTCAAGCCATCGTAAGCAGTGAACAAATCCTCGACCTGCGCCGGCGAGACCTCGCTGTGTACATGCACTCGATAGAACTTGCCCGCGATCCCTGCGAACGTGCCCCTGCCTTGCGCATCGAGGGTCACGGGCGTGGTTTTGCCGCCATCCACGGCCACCACATCGACGACGATGTCGCCGAGCGCAATGTCGTATACCGACTCGAATTTGCTCTCGATCTCCATCACCCCACCCTCAGGGCACTGGATGACGCTGGAGAAAAAATTGTCGTCGCTGCTGCTGACGGCGGAACTGCGATCACCGAAGCGGATGACCCGCTCCATGCCCATCAGCGATGGCAGATCCGTGGCGTGGCTGACTTTGTCCGCTGTTTGACTGGCCCAGTGTTTGAGCTGTTCGCGGTAGAGGCTGAGGGTGTCAGGGAAGCTGTCGAGTTCCTGCTCGATACGAGCGATGGCTTCCATCAGCGCACGTCTGGATGCGGGTAGAACTGGTTGACCGGGTCGAACATGAGCGTTCCCTCGCGCAAAAAAATTTAGGCGCGGGAACTGTGCGGGGGATCAATCAGGAAAGAAGTCAGGCAAGTAGGCGATAGCTGTAGGACTAATCTGTAAAAAACTGCCAGAAAATAAACAGCCAAACAAAACGCAAACGCGGCGTGAGGTTTCCCTCACGCCGCGTTTATCAAACAGACAACAACAGGTTTATGGTGCGGTGTCGCGCGAACTCAACTCTCTGAGTTTGTGTTCGGCCAACGGATGCCCGGCCTTGGCGGCCATGCCCCACCAGCGAGCGGCTTCATCAGGATCCGGTGCCTTGCTTGGGCTGCCGGCAAGGCTGATCACCCCAATCTGATACGCCGCTTTGCCATCCCCCGCCAACGCCGCCAAACGCAGCAATCGCACGCCTTCCTCACGAGCACCAAGCCCAACACCGCGAAAGGTCAGGATGTGGCCATAGAAGCTCTGGGCGCCGACATTGCCGAGGTTGGCCATGCGGGCGAATTGGCCCTCGAGCCATTTCCAGCCTCGGGGCTGTCGCACAAACCATGACCAATGAAACAACCGGCGGGCCAGCCAGTAACCGGCCCGCGCTTTGAGGCGTAAAAACACTCAGGCCTCCGCTGATTCTGGGTACTCGTATTCGAACACGCGCACTACTTCCGACGCATGCCAGGACGCGGCGGCGACGCCGTCGGACGGGCCGGAGAAACGTCCCAGGCGTTCGACGCATTCGAAGAAGCCGGTGCGTGGCAGGCGACTGGCACCCTGGCTGATCACCAGCGAGCTGCGCAGTGGCTGCTCGGCCTTGGCGTCCAGTGCGGCGAGGTGTTCAAGGGCTGCGGTCAGGGTTTGCATGGCCGGCGTCGGCAACTGCAATCGCTCGAGCAGCGCTCGGTAAGTCAGCAGATGGCGCTGGCGGCGCGCCTGATCCAGTTCACCCAGCAACCCGTCCCAATGTTGACGACTGATGCGTACGCTCACGATTCATCCCTCCACCCTGGCACCGTCAATTCCCAGGCCAGGCTGCGGCGAATCGCAGCGTCGGGTTGACGCTCGCCACTTTCGATCAAGGCCAGATAAGACGGGCTGATGCCTACCGTGCGGGCGAGCGCCTCAATGGCGATGCCCTTCCCTTCGCGCAATTTGCGGAGTTGATCCAGACCCGGAAGGATCTGGTCTGCAACGACTGCCGGACGCTCTACGGCGGCCCTTGGCGGTTGTTGCTCGATGCCTGCTGCTTTCAGTAAAGCCTGGTACTGAGCCCAAGGTAGAACCGCATATTCGGGCTCGCCTTCGCGTGTGATTATCTGAATATCCATGACTTCCCCGTAGGACAACGACACTTAGCGAGTCGGCACTTTTCCCTTGAAGTGTAATCCTAACAGCGGCCAAGGTCGCGGGGGCATGAAACTATGGCTGAAACTGAAACAACTCAGTCATCTTTGGGGCCCTGAAGCTGAAGTTGCTCCGGGGTATCGGGCAGTCGCTCGACCGACGCCAGCTTCTCCGGCAGCTGACGATCGCGCCAGGCACGGAAGGCATTGAGTTCGTCGTCGAGGGTTTTCATGACCCAGGCGAGCACTGCGATGTCGTCGAGCATGCCGAAAACCGGGATGAAATCCGGAATGGCGTCCAAAGGGCTGAGGAAGTACATCAGGCCAGCCACCACGATCAGCATCGATTTGCGGCTGATGGCCCGGTACTCGCCGCGCCAGTAGGCCAGGCACAGGGCCTGCAACAGGCGCAGGTCATCCTTGAGCTTACCCAGGCGACCGCCCTGGCTGGCACTTTTGCTGGCCACGGCAAACAGCAGGGTCGGCAATCGACCTCTGGCCAACAAGCGACCGGCCAGTGGCAGGAATCGAGCGAAATTCCAGGGTGCTTTCATCTTTTCCTCCCGCTGAAATGTTATCCACACAAATTGTGGATAACCTTGTGAACAGAGCTGCATTTCACGGCTGGAAGCCCCGTTTTATAAGGGCTGAACTCAGATCGGGCGTTTTTTACTCACATAAAAAAACCCAAGATTTCATTGACTTGGCTGTGCAGTACGTCTAGCACAGGTGTCTTCACTGGCTATGACTCCACCCTACAGCATCCGTTCGCTTTGTTTGTACTTTGCCAAACGCCAGATACAACAACGCCCCACATAATGCGGGGCGTTGTTTTTGCATCAGACGACGATTACTTCGCGGCGTCTTGTTTCGCTGGATCTTTGATCGCCAACAGCTCCAGATCGAACACCAGCACCGAGTTGGCTGGAATTGCCGGGCTTGGGCTTTGCGCGCCGTAAGCCAGGTCGCTAGGGATGTACAGTTTGTACTTCTCGCCAACGTGCATCAGTTGCAGGCCTTCGACCCAACCAGGGATCACACCGCTGACTGGCAGATCGATCGGGCTACCGCGATCAACCGAGCTGTCAAAGGTAGTGCCGTTGGTCAGCTTGCCGGTGTAGTGAACAGTCACCACATCGGTCGGCTTAGGCTGAGGACCATCAGCTTTCTTCACGACTTCATACTGCAGACCGGAAGCAGTGGTCACCACACCGGCTTTCTTGGCGTTTTCTTCGAGGAATTTTTTGCCGGCGGCTGCCGACTCTTCGCTCATCTTCGCCATGCGCTCTTCAGCACGTTTCTGCAGTGCTGCAAAGGCTTCGACCAGTTCGTCGTCCTTCAGCTTCTGTTCTTTCTTGCCGACGGCATCTTCGATGCCTTGGGCTACGGCCTTGGAATCGAGATCATCCATGCCTTCCTGAGCCAGGCTCTTGCCCATGTTCAGGCCAATCCCGTAGGAAGCTTTTTGCGCCGGGGTTTTCAGCTCTACGCTGGTCTGCGAGTCACAACCCGCAAGTACCAGGCTTACCAGGGCCACCGCCGCCGCCAACCGATGCTGTTTCATGCTATTTCCTTGTTCATGCGCCTAAAGGGCAATCGAATAAAGCCGCGAGCTTATCAGGCGGCCACGACCAATGGCTACCGGCATGAGAGCAGGAAACTTCTGATAAGTTCAGGTCTTTTAAAGCATTTCGGGAATGGGCTGGATGAAGTTTCTGTCATCTTGCTCTCACAGACGCCGATGCCGGATCCTACAACACTTGGCGTAATGGCCACTTGCCGCCACCTAAGGAGCTGAGGCATAAGAGAGCCATAAATTGACAAGGACGTTTATCTTGCGCCTCTTACTCCGCCTGCTGGGTCTGATCGCCGTACTGCTGGGGCTGGGCCTGGCCGTGGTTCTGTACTACATCGCCAACCCTAAACTGCCCGTCTATACCCCTGCGCAACAGGTGCATTACCTGGAGCAGTGGAGCGCGGCCGACCGTCAGACTTACTACTTCACCCCTCAAGGCACCCAGGTCAAAGGCTTGCGCTATGACTGGTTCGCGGCACTGGAATTGCCTTTTTCACAAGAGCGCTTCGCCGCCCCCGAATACATGGCGCGCTTTGGTTTTCTGATCGATCCCGCTCAGAAAGCCACACCGAATAATCCCGGCAACTTGCCCGTAGGTTTCGCCCGGCACCAAAACCCCGACAGCAAGGACCAATTCCTCGATATCACTTGCGCCGCCTGCCACACCGGCGAACTGCGTTTTAACGGCCAGGCCGTGCGTATCGATGGTGGCTCGGCGCAGCATGTTCTGCCGGCCAGCGTGCCGACCCTGCGCGGAGGCAGTTTTGGCCAGGCACTTGTGGCCAGTCTTGCCTCAACTTATTACAACCCTTGGAAATTCGAACGTTTCGCACGCAACGTATTGGGTTCGGACTACGACGCCCAGCATCAAGTCCTACGCGAGGACTTCAAGAGCTCGCTCGATACCTTCCGGAAAGTCGCCTGGAATGACACCCATCGCGGGCTCTATCCGACCGAAGAAGGCCCCGGCCGCACCGACGCGTTCGGCCGCATCGCCAATGCCAGTTTCGGCGATGCGATTTCGCCGGATAACTACCGCGTGGCCAACGCCCCGGTGGACTATCCACAACTGTGGGACATGTGGACCTTCGACTGGGTGCAGTGGACCGGTTCGGCACAGCAACCGATGGCGCGCAATATCGGCGAGGCGCTGGGTGTTGGCGCCACGCTGAATTTCTTCGACGCCGACGGGCAGCCGCTCAAAGGTGATGCACGCTACCCCTCCAGTGTCCGTGTGCGCGACTTGCAACTGATCGAACAAACCCTGCAACGGCTCAAGCCGCCGGCGTGGCCGGAAGACCTGCTCGGCAGCGTCGACAAACCCTTGGCCGCCAAAGGTCGTGCGCTGTTTGCCGAGAACTGCGCCAGTTGCCATGTGCCGCGTGTTAAGCAGGTCGATGGACGTGCGGTACAACAACTCAAACTGCTGCCGGTCGCGGCGATAGGTACCGACCCCACCGCTGCGAACAACATTGCCGACCATCGTTTCGATCTGACGGCCCTGCAATGGGACCCGGCGGAGTTGGCGACACTCGACGTTCAGTTACATCCCAAACCCACCGAGCCGCTGGACCTGAGCAAGCTCTCGGTGGCCAAGGGACTCGCGTATGTCACGGCGTTCGTTGAGAACCATGCTTACCGCGAGGCCAACGTCACGCCGGCCGAGCGACCGGACATCGATGGCTTCGGTCTGCCGATCGGTGTCCAGGAATTGCGCGTCTACAAGGCCAGGCCGCTGACCGGCGTGTGGGCCACGGCGCCCTTCCTGCACAACGGTTCGGTGCCGAGTATTTATCAACTGCTCTCGCCCCAGGACGAACGTGCGACCACGTTCTACAAAGGCACCTTCGAGTACGACCCCAAGCACCTGGGCTATCGCACCGAAGCCTTTACTAACGGCTTTGTGTTCGACACCCGCATCACCGGCAATCACAACAGCGGACATGAATTTCGCGCCGGCGAGCGCGGTAATGGCGTCATCGGGCGCCTGCTGCAACCGGAGGAACGCTGGGCGCTGCTCGAATACCTGAAAGTGCTGGGCGGCCCACTGGAGGCGCAATTGCCATGACCGCCCCCTCAGTCAAAAGGACTTACCCATGCTGATCACCCTGTGGCTGCGCCTCGGCGCGTTTCTAGCCAAGACCCTGCTCTGGTTGCTCGGCCTGGGGTTGCTGGGCTGGGCGCTGGCCACCGCATGGTTTGCCTGGCAGCACAGCGGCCCGGTCTCCGCGCAGGAAATGATCCCGGACGGTGAATCAGCGATGACCCAGGACATCATTCAGACTGCTGTGCGCATCGTCGACCAGCACCGGGAAAGCACTCGCTACCTGCGCGACGCCCACGCCAAGGCCCATGGCTGTGTGAAGGCCGAGGTTCAGGTATTGCCGGATCTGGCAGCAGAACTGCGTCAAGGTGTGTTCAGCGAACCCGGCAAAATCTGGCAAGCAAACATTCGACTGTCCAATGGCAACGCCTACCCGCAATTCGACAGCATTCGCGATGCCCGTGGTATGGCCATCAAATTGCTCAATATGCCCGGCAAACAATTGCTGGCCGACCAACCGGCGCGCAACGAGCAGGACTTCGTGATGTTCAGCCATCCGAATTTCTTCGTCAGCGATGTCGCCGAGTATCGTCAGAATGTGGCGGCCCAGGCTGACGGCAAAAAGGTCATGGCGTTCTTCCCGAGCTGGGACCCGCGCAGTTGGCAGGCTCGTCACCTGCTTATCGCGCTGGCAACGTTGGCGCCGCCGCCGGACAGTCCGACGGGGACTGCCTATTTTTCGGTATCGCCCTACAAGTTCGGGGAAGCCAATGCCAAGTTTCGGGTGATGCCGGATCCGGACAACTGCCCGGCTTACACACTGCCCAAACAGAACCACGACTTGCCGAACTTTCTTCGTAGCGCGCTGAGCCAGCAGCTATCTACGGATCGCGTGCCCGCCTGTTTCGTCCTGCAGATCCAGCGTCAGGACGCGAACAAGTACATGCCGATCGAAGACACCAGCATTGAGTGGCGCGAGGTGGACGCACCCTTCGAAACCGTGGCGCGGATCACTTTGCCGCCACAGGACTTCGATACACCGGCGCTGAATCTGGCCTGCGATAACCTGTCGTTCAATCCGTGGTTTGGCGTTGAAGCGCATCGGCCGATTGGCGGGATCAACCGCTTGCGCAAAGCGGTGTATGAGGCAGTGAGTGACTATCGGCATAGCCAGAATGCCGCCCAGTAAAAAGACAGACACATGACCCGTGGCGAGGGGATTTATCCCCGTTGGGTTGCGCAGCAGCCCCGGCTTTAAAAACCTGGGCCTGCTGCGCAACCCAGCGGCGATAAATCCCACCACCACAGAGCCCGCGTCGACATTCATAAATCCCGGACAGCAAAAAGCCCGCATTAAGCGGGCTTTCTGTGTGGTGACCTGGCGTTCAGCGTTCCAGATTACCGAATATGGCGCAGCGGACGGGACTCGAACCCGCGACCCCCGGCGTGACAGGCCGGTATTCTAACCGACTGAACTACCGCTGCGCGTAGCATTGAAAGTAATGGTGGGTGATGACGGGATCGAACCGCCGACATTCTGCTTGTAAGGCAGACGCTCTCCCAGCTGAGCTAATCACCCAGTACCTTCGTTACGGGGCGCATTATGCCACAAGTTTTCGTAACGTGTTGATTTAATTGAATATTTTTTCAAATAAATCCGAAAACCGGTGAAATGACACATCCCGCAGGAACAACAGACAGAAAAAAACCCGCGTTAGCGGGCTTTTCCGTGGTGACCTGGCGTTCAGCATTCCAGGTTACCGAATATGGCGCAGCGGACGGGACTCGAACCCGCGACCCCCGGCGTGACAGGCCGGTATTCTAACCGACTGAACTACCGCTGCGCGTAACACTAAAAACGAATGGTGGGTGATGACGGGATCGAACCGCCGACATTCTGCTTGTAAGGCAGACGCTCTCCCAGCTGAGCTAATCACCCTTCGCTTCGGTGTGGCGCGCATTCTACGGAGCGACCCAACCTCTGGCAAGCACTTTTTTAAATAATTTTCTCAGGCCTTCCAAAGGCTTAGAGAAGGGTTGGCCTATGGCGCCGCGAAGAGAATAATGCCCCCCTTTGTATAAAGGAGAGACTCGCCTCATGTGGTTCAAAAACCTGCTTATCTATCGCCTGACCCAAGATCTGCCTTTTGATGCCGAGGCGTTGGAAACTGCACTGGCGACCAAACTGGCGCGTCCATGTGCAAGCCAGGAGTTGACCACCTACGGTTTCGTCGCGCCGTTCGGCAAGGGCGAAGATGCTCCGCTGGCGCACGTCAGCGGCGACTTCCTGCTGATCGCTGCCCGTAAAGAAGAACGCATTCTGCCGGGCAGCGTCGTGCGTGACGCGGTGAAGGAAAAGGTCGAAGAGATCGAAGCCACGCAAATGCGCAAGGTCTATAAGAAGGAACGCGATCAGATCAAGGATGAAATCATCCTGGCGTTCCTGCCTCGTGCCTTTATACGTCGTTCGTCGACCTTCGCCGCCATCGCGCCGAAACAAGGCCTGATCCTGGTGAACTCGGCCAGCCCGAAACGCGCCGAAGACCTGCTGTCGACCCTGCGTGAAGTGATCGGCTCGCTGCCAGTGCGTCCGCTGACCGTGAAAATGGCCCCGACCGCCACCATGACTGACTGGGTCAAAACCCAGAAAGCTGCGGACGACTTCTTTGTACTGGACGAGTGCGAACTGCGCGACACCCACGAAGACGGCGGCATCGTGCGTTGCAAGCGTCAGGACCTGACCAGCGACGAAATCCAGCTGCACCTGAGCACCGGCAAAGTCGTCACTCAGCTGTCGTTGGCCTGGCAGGACAAGTTGTCGTTCATGCTCGACGACAAGATGACCGTCAAGCGCCTGAAGTTCGAAGACTTGCTGCAGGATCAGGCGGAACAGGACGGCGGCGAAGAGGCCCTGGGCCAACTGGACGCCAGCTTCACCCTGATGATGCTGACCTTCGGCGACTTCCTGCCGGCACTGGTTGAAGCGTTGGGTGGTGAAGAGACTCCGCAAGGGATCTAACAACCGGTTCCCGCTGAGGAAACCGGATCAACTGTGGGAGCGGGCTTGCTCGCGAAAGCGTCATAACATTCAACATCAATGTTGACTGTCAGTCCGTCTTCGCGAGCAAGCCCGCTCCCACAGTTGGTTTTGTGGTGCTAATTACATAATAAGGATCAGGCCATGCGCGCCCTCGCCGCTTTAAGCCGCTTTGTCGGCAACACCTTCGCTTACTGGGTACTGGTTTTCGCCGTTTTGGCGTTCCTGCAACCCACGTGGTTCATTGGCCTGAAAGGCGCCATCGTCCCACTGCTGGGGCTGGTGATGTTCGGCATGGGCCTGACCCTCAAACTCGAAGACTTCGCCGAAGTCGCTCGCCATCCGTGGCGCGTGGCGTTGGGCGTGGTTGCGCATTTCGTGATCATGCCCGGTATGGCGTGGTTGCTCTGCCAGGCGTTTCACCTGCCGCCGGAAATCGCCGTCGGCGTGATCCTGGTTGGCTGTTGCCCGAGCGGCACTTCGTCCAACGTGATGACCTGGCTGGCTCGCGGCGACCTGGCGCTGTCAGTGGCCATCGCCGCCGTTACCACCCTCCTCGCCCCGCTGCTGACCCCGGCGCTGATCTGGCTGCTGGCTTCTGCATGGTTGCCGGTGTCATTCATGGAGTTGTTCTGGTCGATCCTGCAAGTGGTGCTGCTGCCTATCGTGCTCGGTGTGGTTGCGCAACGGCTGCTCGGCAACAAGGTTCGCCACGCGGTGGAAGTGTTGCCGCTGGTGTCGGTGGTGAGCATCGTGATCATCGTCGCCGCGGTGGTCGCGGCCAGTCAGGCGAAGATTGCCGAATCCGGCTTGCTGATCATGGCGGTGGTGATGCTGCACAACAGCTTCGGCTACTTGCTGGGTTATTTCACCGGACGCCTGTTTAAGCTGCCGCTGCCCCAGCGCAAATCCCTGGCACTGGAAGTCGGCATGCAGAACTCGGGCTTGGGTGCCGCGCTGGCCAGTGCGCACTTCTCGCCACTGGCCGCGGTGCCAAGCGCGTTGTTCAGTGTGTGGCACAATATTTCCGGGGCGCTGCTCTCGACCTATTTCCGCAGGATGAGCGAGAAAGAAGACCGGGAAGCGGCTGCTCGGCAAGCGACTGAGTAAGCGTAAAACTTGATCCCCGGGTTAATGCTGGGCACTCTATTGCGCAACGCGGGGACGACCTCGCGGCTCGATCGAGTCATTAATCTGGGGACGACCCCGTCAATCGATGGAGGTCTCTCATGTCCTGGATCATTCTGTTTTTCGCCGGCCTGTTCGAAGTCGGCTGGGCCGTCGGCCTGAAATACACTGACGGCTTTAGCCGCCCGCTCCCCACTGCATTAACCGTCGCCGCCATGGCTATCAGCCTTGGTTTACTGGGCCTTGCCATGAAGGAATTGCCGCTGGGCACGGCCTACGCAATCTGGACCGGCGTGGGGGCCGTGGGTACGGTGATCGCCGGGATTATTCTGTTTGGGGAATCCATGGCGTTGTTCAGGCTGGCCAGTGTGGCGTTGATTATTGCCGGGTTGGTTGGACTCAAGATCAGCGCCTGATCTTTCGACCGCTATCGCGAGCAAGCTCGCTCCCACAGTGGATGGATGGTGTGCCTACTATTTGTGACACAACACATTTCCCTGTGGGAGCGAGCTTGCTCGCGATGAGGCCCGCCCAGTCACTAACTACCTGACAGTCCCGCGCAACTCCCCAACCAACGCCTGCAATGCGGCCGGTTCCGCCACTTCAACGGCCACCGCCGGCCCCGCCACCAACGTCACCCGCGACCACAACCGGTGAAACAAGCCTTTGCCCGGATCGCGGCTGAAGAAACTCCCCCACAACCCTTGCAACGCCAGCGGAATCACCGGCACCGGTGTCTCTTCGAGAATCCGCGTCAGCCCGCCCTTGAACTCGTTTATCTCACCGTCAGCGGTCAGTTTTCCTTCAGGGAAGATGCATACCAACTCACCGTCCTTCAGATACTGGGCAATCCGCTTGAAGGCTTTTTCGTAAATCTGAATGTCTTCCTGCCGTCCGGCGATAGGAATAGTCCCAGCGGTGCGGAAGATAAAGTTCAGCACCGGCAGGTTGTAGATTTTGTAATACATCACAAAGCGAATCGGCCGACGCACAGCACCGCCAATCAGCAAGGCATCGACGAAGGACACATGGTTGCACACCAGCAGCGCCGCGCCTTCATCGGGAATCAGGTCCAGGTTGCGGTGCTCCACGCGGTACATGGAATGGCTGAGCAGCCAGATCATGAAGCGCATGCTGAACTCGGGAACGATGCTGAAGATGTAGGCGTTGACGCCGATGTTCAGCACTGACACCACCAGGAACAGCTCCGGGATCGACAGCTTGACCACGCTCAGCAGCACGATCGAGACAATCGCCGAGACCACCATAAACAGTGCGTTGAGAATGTTGTTGGCGGCAATTACCCGCGCCCGTTCGTTCTCGGCGGTGCGCGACTGAATCAGCGCGTACAGCGGCACGATGTAGAAACCACCGAAAACCCCGAGCCCGAGGATGTCGATCAACACCAGCCAGGTGTGGCCAAAACCAAGCACTTCGATCCAGCCATGGCCAGTCACGCTGTCCGGAATTCCGCCGGAATGCCACCACAGCAGCAAGCCAAACACCGTCAGGCCAAACGAGCCGAACGGCACCAGACCAATCTCGACTTTGCGCCCGGAGAGTTTCTCGCAAAGCATCGAACCGAGGGCGATACCGACCGAGAACACGGTCAGGATCAGCGTCACCACGGTCTCGTCGCCGTGCATCCATTCCTTGGCGTAGGCCGGGATTTGCGTCAGGTAAATCGCCCCGACAAACCAGAACCACGAGTTGCCGACAATCGAGCGCGACACCGCCGGGGTTTGCCCCAGGCCCAGTTTCAAAGTGGCCCAGGACTGAGTGAAAATATTCCAGTTCAGGCGCATCTCCGGCGAAGCGGCCGCCGCGCGAGGAATGCTGCGACTGGCCAGGTAACCGAGCACCGCGACACCGATGATCGCCGTGGAGACGAGGGGCGCGTAGTGACCGGACGACATCATGATCCCGGCACCGATGGTGCCGGCGAGAATCGCCAAAAAGGTGCCCATTTCCACCAGGCCGTTGCCACCGACCAACTCATCTTCACGCAAGGCCTGGGGCAGGATCGAATACTTAACCGGCCCGAACAGCGCCGAGTGCGTGCCCATGGCGAACAACGCCACCAGCATCAGCGACAGGTGATCGAACAGGAAACCGACCGCGCCCACCGACATGATGGCGATTTCGCCAAGCTTGATCAGACGAATCAGCGCGTCCTTGGCGAATTTTTCCCCAAACTGCCCGGCCAGTGCCGAGAACAGGAAAAACGGCAGGATGAACAACAGCGCGCACAAGTTGACCCAGATCGAACGATCACCGTCGATGGTCAATTTGTACAGAATGGCGAGGATCAGCGACTGTTTGAAGATGTTGTCGTTGAAGGCCCCAAGGGACTGTGTCACGAAAAACGGCAGAAAACGCCGGGTGCGAAGCAAGGTGAACTGTGAGGGGTGACTCATCTTCCGTGTGTCCCTGATTGGCGTTGAGAATGGCTTGGATACTGTTATTGGAATATCGAACGTGGATCCAGGCCACACATTACCTAATCTTTGCAGGTTATTTCTTTAATCCTGCAATACAAGGCGAGACAAACAGCTCTCCGCGCCATGCGCCCTGCACTGTCCGCTTGCCGACGATCAGCCACATCACGGTCAACAACGCCACCAATACGCCGCCAAACACACTGAAAAACATCAGGTTCAAAGTGCTGGCCAGCTTCAGCGTGGCCAGGGAATAAACACCCAACGGGAAGGTAAAACCCCACCAGCCAAGGTTGAACGGGATGCCGGCGCGCAGGTAACGCACGGTGATCAGCACCGCGATCAGCATCCACCAGAGCCCGAAGCCCCACAGCGTGATCCCGGCCACTAGCCCTAGCCCCGCGGCGATTTCACCAATACCTGGCAAACCGTTGGCGGCAAAGATCGCTGGCGCATCGGCGCCCAGCAGCAACATGCCAAGCGCCCCGGTACCAATCGGCCCAAGCGCCAACCAGCTCGATGCGGCCATGTTCTCGTGAGGCAATTTATGCAGCGCCATGCGCAGCAACAGGATGGTCAAAATGCTGAACGCCACCGGCAGGGAAAATGCCCACAGCACGTAGCTGGTAACCAGCACCACCAGTTGTGAATGGGCTTCGACCAAGTGCGGCGCCAACAGACCACCGCTGGCGGCCGCCACTTCTGCGGCCACTACCGGCAACAGCCAGACAGCGGTCATCTGGTCGATGCTGTGTTCCTGGCGGGTAAACATCATGTACGGGATCAGCACGCCGCAGGCCAGAGACATCGCCACATCCAGCCACCACAGCACTTCGGCGATCTGAATCACCCCATCGCCCCAACGCGGCAAACCGAACAGCAGAAAACCATTGATGATGGTCGCCAGGCCCATGGGAATGGTGCCGAAAAACATCGAAACCGTGGAGTGCCCGAAAATCCGCCGCGCTTCATCGAAGAACAACACCCAGCGAGCGGCATACAACCCAGTGAACAATACAAACAGAAGGATGTTGAACAGCCACAGGGCTTCGGCAACCGCGTGCACACCGGGAATCGCGACCGGCAATTGCGCCAGCGCCAGAGCGAGCACGCCGGTACCCATGGTGGCGGCGAACCAGTTCGGGGTGAACTGGCGAATCGCTTCCAGCGGGCGTGGTAGATGACTGAAAGGTTTGAAACCGGGTTTGGCAGTGTTGGGGCATGTCATGGCGAACTCCTGTCCTCTGGTGAGGTGGAACCCATGGTAGAACTGAATCGAATATCTATATAACGGGTAATATCTCTAACTGTTATCTGTTTTGCAGATATAGGCCTATACGCTGCCTTCAGACTCGATCACCAGAATCCGCGCCGCACCCAGCGGATGCGCCACATGCTCGGTGCCTACCGACGCATAAAAAATATCGCCGACGTCGAGCAAGGCCTGCTGCTCGATGCCCTCTTCACGATAGTGCATCTGCACTTGGCCATCGAGCACGACGAACACTTCCTGACCATCGTTGACGTGCCACTTGTACGGTTGGTCGGTCCAGTGCAAACGGGTGGTGATGCCGTTCATGTTGGCGATGTCCAGTGCGCCCCACGCACGCTCGGCGGTGAAAGATTTGCTGCGGATGATCTTCATCGTACGGTCCGTCGAAATGAATAGTGAATGGCGGTGCCAAGGCTATCGGTCAGCGAACATCGGCGCCACAGACTTTCACAGACCGCTGGCGCACCAAGCCCAGCAATGCCCCCACCGCCAGGACGATCAGCACTGCGCCATAACCATCGGTGGTCGCGATCAGCCCAAAGCTGCGGGTCAAACTCCCGGCCAGCAACGACGGCAAGCAAAAAGCCAGGTAACTCAGCGCATAAAACGCCGACATCAACCCGGCCCGCTCATGGGGCAAGGCCAACGGCACCAGGGTGCGCACCGCGCCGAGGAAACCGGCACCGAAACCGCAGCCGGCGATGAGGGTGCCGATGAAAAACAGCGGCAGACTGGCGATGTGAACAGCGACCAGAATCAGCGCGACACCTGCCGGCAATAAACTGGCGCCCAGGCGTAACACCTTGACCGCCGGCCGATTGCGCGAGGTGTAGATCATCAGCGCACCGGTGAGCGTCAATGCTGCGACCGTCGCGCCGCCAATCAGGTTTGAAGTCGAGCCGGTGGCTGTCCGCACCAATGACGGCGCCAATGAAGCGAAGAAACCGCCTAGCGCCCACACCGCGGTGTTGATCGGCAGCACCGACCACAAGGCCCGCCGCGCCTGGACTGGCACATGCAAGGTCGGGCGCAGCGAAGCCCAGGCACCCGGCTGCCGACTGACACTTTCCGGCAGGCGCCAGACGTACAGTGCTTGCAGCACAAACAGCCCGAACAATACCCAAAAAGTCAGTTGCAACGGCAGCGGCGCAAATTCGGCCAACAAACCGCAGCCCATCGCCCCCGCCGCCATGCCCAGCAACGGAGCAACACTGTTGACCAATGGACCTTGCTGGCGGTCGGTATCCAGCAACGCGGCACTCAAAACCGCCGTGGCCATCCCGGTCGCAAAGCCCTGAAGCACCCGGGCACTGATCAGCCAAGCGACGCTGTCGGCATTGATAAACAGCAACATCGCGAGCATGTTCAGCAATAGCGCGGTGAAAATCACCGGTTTACGCCCGAGGAAATCCGAGAGTGAGCCGACGGTCAACAGCGCCGCCAGCAAGCTGAGAGCGTACACGCCGAAAATCAGGGTCAGGGTCGCTGCCGAGAAATGAAGGTGTTCCTGATACAGGTGATACAACGGCGTCGGCGCAGTGGAGGCGGCGAGAAAACTGAGTAAAGTGATCGCCAGAAACCACAGGCTCGATCGGTTTGAGGTTGGATGAGGCATGGGCACACTCCACAAAAGCTAAGTTTTTGCTTTTGCGGAGTGTGCTACTCGCTAGCGCTTAAAGCAAATTCTTTGTGTTAAGGTCCGCCGCATGGCTATTAGGGACCTGTCATCACTTATTTCCTGCGTCGCGTTGCCACCTGAAAGCTGGCCAGGCAAGGCGCAGTCCGTAGGTAATGTCGTTTCCTTGCCAAGGACTGCAACGCAGCATGGCCAGCTTTCAGGTGGCAACCCGAAGGGCCGGGCCTGCTGTTGCGCAGGCCTGCGTTGCTCGTCGTTCATTTGGAAAAACCAAACCACACTCCTCGCGCCTTGGCCTGCGCAACAGCAGACCCGGCGCGACGCAGGAAATAAGTGATGACAGGTCCTAGTTTACGCCCAGGTGGCCGCAGTGCCAGGGTGCAAGAGTCGATTCATTCGGCGGTCCGCGCGCTCCTCGAAGAGCAGGACCGCGCGAGCGTGACCGTGCCGCAAATCGCCGCGCGCGCGGGGGTTACGCCGTCGACAATCTATCGGCGCTGGGGCGATCTGTCGGTGTTGCTGGCGGATGTCGCCCTCGCCCGCCTGCGCCCCGACAGCGAGCCGGCCAACACCGGCAGCCTGCGCGGTGATGTGCGGGCCTGGGCCGAGCAGTATCTGGACGAAATGAGCTCCGAGCCTGGCCGCAACATTTTGCGCGATGTGCAATGCAGCGCAACGCCGGGCTATTGCGTGACCATCATTGGCGCGCAGTTGCAGACGATTCTGGATCGTTACCCGGATCAGCCCAAGCCGAGCGTTGATCGGCTGATCAACATGGTGGTGGCGCCGACGGTGTTTCGCATCCTGTTCTCGGCGGCGGCGCTGGAGGTTGAGGAGTTGCATCGGTTGATCGAGATTGCGTTGAGTCAGTGATACCGCCATTCGCGAGCAAGCCCGCTCCCACATTGGCTCTTAGGTGTTCACAATTTATGTGTTCACAGAAGATCCAATGTGGGAGCGGGCTTGCTCGCGAAGGGGCCAGTGAATACAGCCCACCTGCAACTGACACAAAGCCTGCGACACCCCGCCACGCCACGACCTTGGTCGACACTGACGAACCCCGGCCATCGTGCGAGACTGTCTGACCGGGCAGGAGTCCCGGATGTCTTTTGTCTGGAGTTTCCATGTCGCTGTCCAGCGGGCTGATCGCCGCCGTTGCCCTGGCCTATATGGCCATCATGTTCGCCATCGCCTTCTACGGCGACCGTCGCAGCGCGCCGTTGCCGCCGCGTGTGCGTGCCTGGGTCTACAGCCTGTCGCTGGCCGTGTATTGCACCAGTTGGACGTTCTTTGGTGCCGTGGGCCAGGCCGCCGAACAGCTTTGGTCATTCCTGCCGATCTACCTCGGGCCAATCCTGCTGCTGGTGTGCGCGCCGTGGGTCCTGCAAAAAATGGTGATGATCAGCAAGCAGGAGAACATCACCTCCATCGCCGACTTTATCGCCGCGCGCTATGGCAAGTCGCAGTCGCTGGCGGTGGTGGTGGCGCTGATTTGCCTGGTCGGCGTGTTGCCCTACATCGCCTTGCAGCTCAAGGGCATCGTGCTCGGGGTGAACCTGCTGATCGGTGCTGGCGCTGATGCCATGGGCACCCGCGCCCAGGACACGGCGCTGATCGTCTCGCTGGTGTTGGCGCTGTTCACCATCGTATTTGGTACGCGCAACCTCGACGCCACCGAACACCACCGCGGCATGGTGCTGGCGATTGCTTTTGAATCACTGGTCAAGCTGTTCGCTTTTCTGGCGGTCGGCGCGTTCGTGACCTACGGCTTATACGACGGTTTCGACGACCTGTTCGACCAGGCCATGCTCGCCCCGCGCCTGGAAGAGTATTGGAAGGAAACCATCAACTGGCCTTCGATGGTGGTGCAAACCGGCGTCGCAATGATGGCGATCATCTGCCTGCCAAGACAGTTCCACGTCACGGTAGTGGAGAACATCGAACCTCAGGATTTGCGCCTGGCCAAGTGGGTATTCCCGGCTTATCTGGCATTGGCGGCGCTGTTTGTAGTCCCTATCGCGCTGGCCGGTCAGATGTTGCTGCCGAGCTCGGTGCTACCGGACTCTTTCGTCATCAGCCTGCCCCTCGCCCAGGCCCACCCGGCACTGGCGTTGCTGGCGTTTATCGGCGGTGCTTCGGCGGCCACCGGCATGGTGATCGTGGCCAGCGTGGCGCTGTCGACCATGGTCTCCAACGACATGTTGTTGCCGTGGCTGCTGCGCCGCAACAACGCCGAGCGACCTTTCGAAGTGTTCCGCCAGTGGATGCTCTCGGTGCGCCGGGTGAGCATCGTGGTGATTTTGCTGCTCGCCTACGTCAGCTATCGCCTGCTCGGCTCTACCGCCAGCCTGGCGACCATCGGCCAGATCGCCTTCGCCGCCGTGACCCAATTAGCCCCAGCCATGCTCGGTGCGCTGTACTGGAAACAGGCCAACCGTCGCGGCGTATTTGCCGGGCTCGCCACCGGGACGTTCCTCTGGTTCTACACGTTGATTTTGCCAATTACCGCCCTCAGCCTGGGTTGGTCGCTAAGTAGTTTTCCCGGACTGGCCTGGCTGCACAGCAACCCACTGCACTTGCCCATCACCCCACTGACCCAAGGCGTGGTGCTGTCGCTGGCGGGCAACTTCACTCTGTTCGCCTGGGTCTCGGTGCTGTCACGCACACGAGTGTCAGAGCACTGGCAGGCTGGCCGGTTCATTGGTCAGGAAATCAGCGCCCGGCCCAGCGCTCGCTCGATGCTTTCGGTGCAAATCGACGATCTGCTGCAACTGGCCGCACGTTTTGTCGGTGAAGAACGCGCCCGCCAAAGCTTTATCCGCTTCGCCTACCGCCAGGGCAAAGGCTTCAATCCGAACCAGAACGCCGACGGTGAATGGATCGCCCATACCGAACGCTTGCTGGCCGGTGTCCTCGGCGCATCTTCGACGCGTGCTGTAGTAAAAGCCGCCATCGAAGGTCGGGAAATGCAGCTTGAGGACGTCGTCCGTATCGCCGACGAAGCGTCGGAAGTTTTGCAGTTCAACCGCGCCTTGCTGCAAGGGGCGATCGAGAACATCACCCAGGGCATCAGCGTGGTCGACCAGTCGCTGAAACTGGTGGCCTGGAACCGGCGTTACCTGGAGTTGTTCAACTACCCGGACGGCTTGATCAGCGTCGGTCGGCCGATTGCCGACATCATTCGCTACAACGCCGAGCGCGGACTGTGCGGTCCCGGCGAAGCGGAAGTCCACGTCGCCCGCCGCCTGCACTGGATGCGTCAGGGTCGTGCCCACACCTCTGAACGACTTTTCCCCAATGGTCGTGTGATTGAGCTGATCGGCAACCCGATGCCCGGCGGCGGTTTCGTCATGAGTTTCACCGACATCACCGCGTTCCGCGAGGCCGAGCAGGCGTTGACCGAGGCCAACGAAGGCCTGGAGCAACGGGTGACCGCACGTACCCACGAACTCTCGCAACTCAACGTCGCCCTGACCGAAGCCAAAGGCACCGCCGAGTCGGCCAACCAGTCTAAAACCCGCTTTCTGGCGGCAGTCAGCCATGACTTGATGCAACCGCTGAACGCCGCGCGATTGTTCTCTGCGGCCCTGACTCATCAGGATGATGGCTTGTCCAGCGAAGCACAGAAGCTGATCCAGCACCTGGACACTTCACTGCGTTCCGCCGAGGACTTGATCAGCGACTTGCTGGACATTTCCCGCCTGGAAAACGGCAAGATCAACCCGGATCCCAAGCCGTTCGTGCTTAATGAACTGTTCGACATCCTCGGCGCCGAGTTCAAGGCACTGGCGCAGGAACAAGGGCTGAAATTCCGTCTGCGCGGCAGCACGTTGCGGGTCAACAGCGACATCAAGCTGTTGCGCCGGATCCTGCAGAACTTCCTGACCAACGCGTTCCGTTATGCCAAAGGCCCGGTGCTGCTGGGGGTTCGGCGGCGAAACGGCGAACTGTGCCTGGAAGTCTGGGACCGTGGCCCAGGGATACCGGAAGATAAACAGAAAGTGATTTTCGAAGAGTTCAAACGCCTCGACAGCCACCAGACCCGCGCCGAGAAAGGCCTGGGTCTGGGCTTGGCGATTGCCGATGGGTTGTGTCGGGTGCTGGGCCATACCTTGCGCGTGCGCTCCTGGCCGGGGCATGGCAGCGTGTTCAGCGTCAGCGTGCCGCTGGCTAGGGCGCAGACTGTAGCGGCGCCGCATAACGTCACCGAACTGAACGGTAAATTGCCGACGGGCGCGCAGGTGCTGTGCATCGATAACGAGGACAGCATCCTGATCGGCATGAACAGCCTGCTGACGCGCTGGGGTTGCCAGGTCTGGACCGCGCGCAACCGTGAAGAGTGTGCCGCATTGCTCGGCGATGGTGTACGGCCGCAGTTGGCACTGGTGGATTACCACCTGGACGACGGTGAAACCGGAACCGAGTTGATGGCCTGGCTGCGTACCCGTTTGGGTGAACCGGTTCCGGGCGTGGTGATCAGTGCGGATGGGCGGCCGGAGACGGTGGCGCAGGTGCATGCGGCGGGGTTGGATTATCTGGCGAAACCGGTGAAGCCGGCGGCGTTGCGGGCGTTGTTGAGTCGGCATTTGCCGTTATAAATGAGGCCTACGGGCTAACCCAAAACCTGAGGCGAGGGAGCTTGCTCCCGTTGGGCTGAGAAGCAGCCCCCAAATGCTGCCACTTTGGCTGTCAGGCATACCGCGCTGCCTGCTTTGCGGCTGCTGCGCAGCCGAGCGGGAGCAAGCTCCCTCGCCACACAAGCAGTTACTCCGGCAACTCGGCCAAGCCATCCACATCGGTCATTGCCCGCTCCAGCAAATCCGCCGGCAAGCTCTTGCTCGCTCGTGCGCCGAGCAGCTTCAGTTGCTCGCTGCGACTGACCAGATTACCGCGCCCTTCTGTCAGCTTATTGCGCGCCGAGCTGTAGGCTTTATCCAGCTGCTGCAAGCGATTGCCCACCTCGTCCAGATCCTGGATGAACAGCACAAACTTGTCGTACAGCCATCCGGCTCGCTCGGCGATTTCCCGGGCATTCTGGGTCTGGCGCTCTTGCTTCCACAGGCTATCTATGACCCGCAACGTGGCGAGCAACGTGGTCGGGCTGACGATCACGATGTTGCGGTCGAAGGCCTCCTGAAACAGCGTCGGCTCGGCTTGCAATGCCGCTGAAAACGCGGCTTCGATAGGCACGAAAAGCAGAACGAAATCCAGGCTATGCAAGCCATCCAGTCGCTTGTAATCCTTGCCGGACAGCCCTTTGACGTGATTACGCAGCGACAGCACGTGCTGCTTGATGGCGACCTGGCCGATGGCATCGTCTTCGGCCGCCACGTATTGCTGATAAGCCGTGAGACTGACCTTGGAGTCGACCACCACCTGCTTGTCGCCGGGCAAATAAATGATGACGTCCGGCTGGAAACGCTCGCCGTCCGGGCCTTTGAGGGTGACCTGAGTCTGGTACTCACGGCCCTTCTCCAGGCCCGCGTGTTCAAGCACCCGCTCAAGAATCAGCTCACCCCAGTTGCCTTGGGTTTTCTGGCCTTTCAAGGCCCGGGTCAGGTTGGTGGCTTCGTCACTCAGGCGCAGGTTGAGGGCCTGCAACCGCTCCAGTTCCTTGGCCAGGGAAAAGCGTTCTCGCGCCTCGGCCTGGTAACTTTCTTCGACGCGTTTTTCGAAGGACTGGATGCGTTCCTTCAACGGATCGAGCAACTGCCCCAGGCGCTGCTGACTGGTCTCGGCGAAACGCTGCTCGCGCTCGTCGAAGATTTTCCCCGCCAGCTCGGCGAACTGCGCCCGCAGCTCGTCGCGCGAGCCCTGGAGGTCGTTGAGGCGCTGCTGATGGCTTTCCTGTTGCTCTCGCAGCTCGGCGTTGAGGGATGCAGCCTGCGCGTCGAGGCGACGCAACTCAGCCTCTTTGCCGGCGCGCTCGATATTCCAGGCGTGGGACGCGTCGCGGGCATCGTCGCGCTCGATTTGCAGCAACTCGACTTCACGGCGTACAGCGGCCAGGTCGGCCTGCTTGGCGGAATTGGCCTGGCTCAGGTCGCCGATTTCGTCGCGGCACGCATCGAGCTGGGCGTTCAAACCGTCCTGAGCCAATTGGGCCGTGGCCAACCGCTCTTCCAGCAACGCCACGTCGGCCTGCCCGGCGCTCGCCCGGCGCTGGATTTGCCAGGCCAGTGCCAGCAATGGCAATGCAGCGCCCGCCAGACCGAGCAATATGCTGGTCAAGTCCATAGCCATAGCCACTCCTGCCGATGAGATAAAGCTTGAAGGTTAACCAAGGCGTCAGGTCTTGGACAGCTCAGTCTTCGATCAACCCCAGTTCCTGCTGAGCGCGACGGTCACCTGCGCGGGCGGCCTGACGCAGCAAATCGTGGCCGATGCGCCGATCCCGCGCATTGCCACACTCGCGGCACATCAACTGCCCCAGACGACTTTGGGCGGCCACCACGCCTTCCCGGGCCGGTTGCTTGAGCAAGCGTCCGGCAAAGTGTTTGACGTTGGGGTTATCGCCCAGGCGCGGACTGTCCAGTAGCCACTCGGCCACACGCATGGAAAAGCGCTTGGGTGGGGTAACAGGAGGGGGCGTGTCGGTAACAGAGGTTGATACTGAGCGAAACTTCATAAAGCACTGTGGGGCAGATCGGAAGGCGCGCCACTCTACTCTTTTTTTCCTACAGGTAAAGTTGAAAAAAACCCGGCACGCCCGTCCTAGAGCAAGCGCTCGGGACAATCCACAGAAGCTGTGGATAACTCAGTGGACAACCGCCCTTGAACTCTCGCAAAGCCCTGTGGAATGGGGCTCGCAGTCAAACTGACGATTTTTTCACCAGTTAAAAAAAGCGATGTTTTTCATTGACTTAAATTTTCATTACAGGCACCCACTACGTTTGAAGCCAAGGTGACAGTGGTGTGACAGCCTGCGCAACTAATGTGCACAAGTACCTTTGCGGCGGTTATATCAATGCGCTTTTTCGGCGCGTTTTGCAGACCAGGCCTGGGGATAAGCCGTGACAAACTCCTGATCCAGACCCATTCAGGGCCATGCCAGCGCGGCGACAAACGGTAAAAACCTCGGCGATTACAGGGCAAGCCCAGTGTTTACAGCCCTCGAAGCGCTTGGCGAAAGCACCTAAAAGGCCCTGCACAAGATCTTTTTTTGCTAACACACTTCCTTTCTAAAATTCAATCAGTTAGTATCCGCGGCGTTAGTACCAAGCTGAAAGTCAATTCTGGTCGAACAAATCCCCACGGTCAGCCTTCCCTGAGAAGCCTCCACCGACAAAGCGGGATCGACCACCTCGATGGTTTCCAGGTAAACCTTGCGTCAACACTGCCTTTGAAATGAAAGCAAAGGGTGTTGCGAAGCTCACTTACTCTGACCGAACCAGCCTGCAAATTGATCAGGATCTTCACCCCGGGCCCAGAACCTTTGCCCTTGATGTGTTGCCTGCCCTCCTAAGTACCTACCTGCCAGCCCAAGCGCGCCAATTATCAGCGCTTCAAACTGGCTGCTTTGTTCCAGTCGGGTTCTTCGTTCGACCAATGGTGGTCGTCGTCACTGGAACGTTTTAATTTTGCACGGATCTTATCCGTGTCGCTTGTAGGAACACCCAATAACTATGTCTACTCAAATCCACACTCAGGATGCCATTCGCACCCTAACTAACGCTTTTGCACCAATGAACTGCCTGATCATGGCCGCTCGCAAAGGCTGCTTCAGCTTCACTCTGGTCAACGAACACGGCATCGCTCGTCACAGCGAACGCCTGTACCCCGATCAATACTCCAGCGCTGAACCGCTGCAGGCCGTGATCGATCGTACTCGCCAGGCACTGGTTGCCTGAGACGCCAGAAAGACTGAAAACCTCAAAAGCCCTGCTCAAAAAGCAGGGCTTTTTATTGCCTGATATTTCTCTTTTTACCCTCAACGCTTAAGCACTAACCGATATAACGGTTATAACTGCCTGCCGGAAATATTTTAAAAACAGTCCTTTACAGCGCGAATATGACACTACACTTCAACTCAAGCGGCTTGATCCGCTTCCGGCGAGCCTGAGTCGATTCACTGCTGCCAAGCCCCCCTTCAGGTGTCGCCGCCCATTTCATGTTTCGAGGGCTTTATGGGTATCGCTGCCAGCGAACTGTGCCGTTATGTGATCCGCCCGACATTGATTTACCTCGGGCGCCATAGCGCAACTGCCGAATCCCTGCTGCTGGGCATCGCCGCCAGCCAGTCAGCCCTTGGCTCCGCCCTGCATGACCGCCGTGGACACGGCCTGTACCGAATCGCCGAGCCCCGTCACCGGGCACTCTGGGATGACTACCTGGCACTGGACCCGGAGCGGGCGAGCCTGGTTCGTGGCCTGGCCAGCCAGCACGCCTTTTTAAGCAGTCCGCACCTGGAATTGACCGTCAACCTGCGCTACGCCACGGCCATCGCCTGGCTGTTAGTAGAAGAACAAAACACTCCCCTCCCCGACCCCGACGATGTGCTGGGAATGGCCCGAATATGGCGCCAGACCTTTCAACCGCAAGGACGCCTTCGCGATTTTACCTGCGCCTGGCAAACCTGTGTTTCATCCCTGAATCAAGTCGCTTGCTGACCGGCCCGTTTCACAAGATCTTGCAACAGGTCGCGAATCTGGTCGGATTGTCCTACAAAAGCGCTCTAGCTCAACCCATACAGGCTATAGCGCCGAGACGAAAATCTTGGTAATTTTCGCCCCGGTGATCATCAGGAGTTCTAATAATGAAAAAAGTAATGCTCAAAACCACCCTTAGCCTCGCCGTTGCCTTGGCATCCACCCAAATTTTCGCAGCTGGCTTTGCCATCAACGAACAAAGTATCAGCGGGATGGGTACAGGTTTTGCCGGGCGATCTTCCTCTGCCGATGACGCAAGCACAATTTATGGCAACCCTGCCGGCATGTCCCGCATCAAGCGGGAACAAGTTACCGGCGGTTTTGCAATGCTCGACGCGCACACCGATATCAGCCAAGCCAGCTCCAGCCCGAACAGCGGCACCAACAAAGGTGACATGGTTCCGTTCATCGCCGTGCCGATGGGCTACTACGTCAAGCCTATCGATGATCATTGGGCATTCGGTATCGGTGTTTACGCACCGTTCGGCCTGGTAACCGACTATGAAAGCAACTTTGCCGGCCGTTACTTCGGCAGCAAGAGCGACGTTAAAGTCGTGACCATGCAGCCGACTGTCAGCTACGCCTTCAACGACAAGGTGTCCATCGGTTTCGGCCCGACCATCAACCGCATCGACGGCACCCTGGAATCGAACCTGTCGGTCACTCAGGCAGCGCCGGATGGCCAGGTCAAGATCAAAGGTAACGATACCGCTCTGGGCTACAACATCGGGATATTGGCTCAGTTGACCGACAGCACTCGCGTCGGCCTGACCTATCACTCGAAAGTGAAGTACAAGCTCGAAGGTGACACTAAGGTCTACTACGGCTTGTTGGCTGCCGTACAGCAAAACCCAAACCAAAAGTACGACGCCTCGCTGGGCTTGACCACGCCTGAATCTGTGGACTTCTCGGTCACTCACCAGATCGACGACAAGTGGACCGTCTACGCGGGCAGCACCTGGACTCGCTGGAGCCGCCTGCAAGAAATCACTGTCAACAACAAAGATGTTCCGGCTGGCCTGAGCAGTCAATTCGGTACCATTACCGAAGAACAAAACTGGCACGACACCTGGGCTCACGCCATCGGTGCCTCGTATCAGCTGAACAAGGAATGGGTACTGCGTACCGGTCTGTCGGTTGACCAGTCGCCAACCAACAACGTCGACCGCTCGCCACGTATTCCTACTGGCGACCGGACAATCTTCAGCATCGGTGCCGGCTGGAGCCCGACCGAAGACCTGACCATCGACGTTGCTTACTCGTACCTGAAAGAAGAGTCGGTGAAGATCCACAACGAAAACGATCGTGGCCAGACCTACGACGCCAAGTATGAAAACTCGGCGAACGGTTTCGGTGTCGGCGCTACTTACCGCTTCTGATGCTGCGCGGCGAGGCTAACCCCTCGCCCACTGAAAAGCCCCGCTCTCTTTGCAGAAAGCGGGGCTTTTTCATGCCTGTTCAAAACACCACAACCCCAGCAGGAGCAGAGCTTGCTTGCGAAAGCGGTAGGTCAGGCAGCTTATCCATCAACTGACACACCGCTTTCGCGAGCAAGCTCTGCTCCTACAAAGGCTGTGCGCGTCAGGGGTTGAGGGGCTTCGAGGCGATGGCTTTCTCTACGGCCTCGATGAATTCCGGGTTGTCAGGTTTGGTCAGGCTGGAGAAATTGGCAATCACTTTGCCTTGGCGATCGATGACGTACTTATAGAAATTCCACTTCGGCGCGCTGCTCTGCTCGGCGAGAACTTTGAACAGATGAGTCGCCTCGTCGCCGCGGACTTTCTGCGGCTCGGTCATGGTGAAGGTCACGCCATAGTTGACGTAGCAAACCTTGGCCGTTTCAGCGCCGTCCTTGGCCTCTTGTTTGAAGTCATTGGACGGAACGCCGAGCACCTCCAGCCCTTGGTCCTTGTAACGCTGATACAGCGCCTCAAGGCCTTTGAACTGTGGGGCGAAGCCGCAGAAGCTGGCGGTATTGACCACCACCAGCGGCTTGCCCGCATAACGCTGGCACAGATCGATCGATTCCTTGGCCCGCAACTTGGGCAGCGAGCCCTGCAACAGCTCCGGACACTCGGCCGCTTGGGCCAATCCGGTAAACGCCATCAGCAACGCGGGGACTGCGAGCCAGCGCATCAGCATGTCGGTGCATCCTTGAGGAATCGTCAGAAAGCGAACTTACTCGTCCTCACATCCTGCTAGCAAGCGCCCATGCCCAATTGCATCAGCGCCAGCCCGCCCTGATGCCAACCCCACCACGCCAGGGCCAGCAGCAAGGCGCCGACACCGGCTACAACTATTCGCGGCCAGAGACTGTTCATATCGCGCTCATCTGGGTTTGCAGCCGCGCTACCGGCCGTTCACGCACTGGCCAATTCAGGGCTGCCGCCAACAGACTCAAGAGAATCGCTACCTGCCAGATCAAGTCGTAGCTCCCGGTACGGTCATACACCACCCCGCCCAACCAGCCACCGAGGAACGATCCGAGCTGGTGGAACAGGAAAACAATCCCACCGAGCATGGACAGGTTTCGCACACCGAACAAGGTTGCCACGGTGCCATTGGTCAACGGCACCGTGGACAACCACAGAAAGCCCATCGCCATGCCGAACAGATAAGCACTGGTCGTTGTGACCGGCGCCCACAGGAACAGCCCGATCACCACCGCTCGCAACAGGTACAAACCCGTGAGCAAGCGCGGCTTGGACATCCGCCCGCCGAGCCAGCCTGCCGTGTAAGTACCGAAGATATTGAACAACCCGATCAGCGCCAGCACCGTGGTGCCGACGGTGGCCGGCAGGTGTTGATCCACCAGATAGGCCGGCAGGTGCACGCCGATGAATACCACTTGAAACCCGCAGACAAAAAAGCCGAACGCCAGCAGCCAGAACCCGGAATGGGAACAGGCTTCACGCAGGGCTTCGGACAAGGTTTGCTCATGACCAAGCACCGGCAGCGGCTTGTCCTTGAGCATGCTCACCAACGGCACGATCAACGCCACCAGCAAGCCCAGCACCAACAAAGCGGCGGACCAGCCGAGCCAGCCGATCAGCCCCAGCGTACCGGGCAACATCGCGAACTGGCCGAAAGAACCGGCAGCGCTGGCGATGCCCATGCCCATGCTGCGTTTCTCCGGCGGCACCGCACGCCCGACCACGCCGAGGATCACTGAGAACGAGGTGCCTGACAGGCCGATACCGATCAACAGACCGGCACTCAGGGACAAGGTCACCGCCGAGTCAGACAAGCCCATGCAGACCAGGCCCCCCGCGTACAACACACCACCGACCAACACCACTTTTGCGGCACCGAAGCGGTCGGCCAGGGCGCCGGTGAACGGCTGTGCCAGGCCCCAGATCAGGTTCTGCAAGGCGATGGCAAACGCAAAGGTCTCGCGCCCCCAGCCGAACTCAGCGCTCATCGGCGCCAGGAACAGCCCGAAGCCATGCCGCACGCCCAGAGACAACGCCAGAATCAGCGCACTCCCCACCAACACCCAACCGCACGTACGCCACATCGATGTCATTCTTATTCTCCGGTAGCGGGTATATACCCGCTTAAGATCGAACAAACTGGCATCAAGCCAGTTCGTCCAGCAACTTCAGCAAGGTTTCACGTTTTTCGGCGCCCAGACGATCAATCAGCCGCTGCTGCGCCGCTTCCCAGGCCGGCAACGCCGCTGCCAGGCGCTCAGCGCCAGCCTCGGTGAGCCTGACGATGCGATTGCGCATATCCTCGCCCTCGTTCAGCGCCACCAGCCCCTCGCCTTCCAGCACCCGCAGATTGCGCCCCAGGGTGCTGCGGTCCAGGCCCATGGCTTCGGCCAGGGTGGAAATACTCGGTTGATCCAGACGCTGCAGATTGCACAGCAAAGAATACTGGGCAACGTTGATCCCGAAGCCGTCGAGAGCGCCGTCGTAATGCCTGCTGACGCCACGAGCGGCGCGACGCAGGTTGATACATAAACATTGGGAATCGAGCATCGTGCGTGTATATACCCGCGGTTGAATGAAAGCAAGGTTCAAGAATATCGTTATCAGGCAGATCGCCATCGCGAGCAGGCTCGCGAAGGGGCCAGCACATCCACCCCAACAGTCAGCAGACCAACGCCAACCCCACCAACACCACCATTTCCAACAACTCCAACAACGCCCCTGCCGTATCGCCGGTCGTGCCACCCAATCGCCGCTGCATAACTTGCCGCAACCAGACAAACACCACCGCAGCGAGCACGATAGCGAACACGCCGCTCAGCCCAGCAATCAAACCACACGCCTGCGCACTGACCGCCAACACCTGCCAACCGGCCTTGCGCGGCAAATGATCAGCCAGCGCCTGCCCCAACCCACCGGCACGCACATAAGGCGTAGTCAGGAACAACCCCAACAGCGCCGCACGGCCAATCAACGGAACGACGATCAAAACTACGCTGTGTCCCTGCTCGATCAGCGCCAGCAACGCAGCAAATTTAAGCAGCAGCACCAACACCAAGGTCACCACCGCAATCGGCCCGCTGCGCGGGTCTTTCATGATGGTTAGTGTGCGTTCCCGGTCGCCAAACCCACCGAGCCACGCATCAGCGCTATCGGCCAGGCCATCCAGGTGCAGCGCGCCGCTGAGCAACACCCAAGCAGTCAGCAACAATGCAGCGTGCAGCAACAACGGCGCGCCCGACAACAACCCGTTCAGCGCAAACAACAGCCCGCCGAACAGCAGCCCGACCAGCGGATAAAACAGCAGCGAGCGCCCCAATTCCTGAGGCGCCGGCATGCCCGGGAGTCGAATCGGCAGACTGCTCAAAAATTGCAGGGCGATCCAGAAAGGCAACATATCAATGACCTTCCTTGAGCGAACCGTCGGCCTCAACCGTCAGGGAAAACAGCGCACCATGCGCCACTTCAACGCTGAGCAATTGTTCACGCGGCAAACCCCGCGCCTGTGCCAGCAGCAAACGCATCACACCGCCATGACTGATCAGCAACACCCGTTCACCGGCATAGGCCCCGTGCAGGCGCTTGACCGCCGCCAATACCCGCGCAGAAAAATCACTGACCGGCTCGCCCTGTGGCGGTGTAAACGAATAAGGATCAGCCCAGAACAGCCCGAGTGCTTGCGCATCCGTCTCCATCAACGCCGCCGCACTCTGCCCTTCCCACGCGCCGAAATGCAGTTCCTGCAGATCCTTGTCCCGTTGCACCGGCAGATTCAGTTGCTCGCCAAGTTCATCAGCGAAACGCGCACAACGCTGCAATGGCGAGCTGACCAGACGATCCCATGGCCCCGCCGCAACCACCGCCGTGCGCATCTGTGCCCAACCGGTGTCGGTCAGTGCGTCGTCGAGGCTGCCGCGCAAGCCGCCACCGAGTTCGGTCTCGCCGTGGCGCAACAGGTCCAGGCGCAAGGTCATGCCGGGCGATCCGCCACAGCGGCTTCGGCGAAGGTCGCCATCTGCCCGTGAAGATCGCACGCCAGACGCAACAACGGCACCGCCAACGCGGCACCGCTGCCCTCGCCCAGACGCAAACCGAGGTCCAGCAACGGCTCAGCGTTCAGGGTTTCCAGCACATGGCGATGGCCCGGCTCGGCACCACGATGGCCGAACAGCAACCACTGGCGGCATTGCGGATTCAAACGCACCGCGACCAACGCGGCGACGCTGCAAATAAAGCCATCCACCAGCACCGCGATGCCTTCCTGGGCACACGCCAGGTACGCACCGACCAACGCCGCAATTTCAAAACCACCGAGGTTGAACAGCGTTTGCAGCGCATCCCCTCGCTGAGCGCCGTGCAAGGCCAACGCACGCTCAATCACTTGCGCTTTATGGCTGACACCCGCAGCGTTCAGCCCAGTGCCCGGCCCGGTCAGATGCACCACCGGGCAATCCAGCAAGGCGCAGGCCAAAGCGCTGGCCGCCGTGGTGTTGCCGATGCCCATTTCGCCGCCGATGAACAACTGCGCGCCCGCCGCGATGGCGCGCAACACGCTGTCGCGACCAGCCTGTAAGGCCAGTTCGCCCTGGGCGACGGTCATGGCTGGGCCGTTCACAAAGTTGGCCGTGCCCG
Organism: Pseudomonas sp. TH15; assembly: GCF_016651105.1. Classification (GTDB taxonomy): domain Bacteria; phylum Pseudomonadota; class Gammaproteobacteria; order Pseudomonadales; family Pseudomonadaceae; genus Aquipseudomonas. Next base: position 2,938,302 of record NZ_JAEKEL010000001.1, on the reverse strand, counting down.
GGCCGACATTCAGATGCCGCACGCCCGGCAGGTTCAAGGACGGTGTAACCGTGCCGAGGTCGACCACTTCAAGGGAGGCGCCCAACTGCCGCGCCAACACACTGATCGCCGCGCCGCCGGTGACGAAGTTGTGCAGCATCTGCCCGGTGACTTCCTGGGGAAACGCCGACACCCCTTCCGCGACCACACCATGATCACCGGCAAAGATCGCGATCCACAGTTGATCGAGGCTCGGTTTGACCTGCCCTTGCAATCCGGCCAGTTGCACGGCGACCGACTCCAGCCGACCGAGGGAACCGGCCGGTTTAGTCAGTTGCTGTTGACGGGCTTCAGCCTGCTCAACGACTGCTGCATCGATCGGCTTGCACGGGTTGAGCCACCAGGATTGAGTCATAACGCATTACCTTTAAGAGTCAGGGGCAGGCCGGCGACGGTCAGGACGACTCGCTGACAGCGCTCAGCCAAGGCTTGATGCAGCCAACCGGCTTCATCGACATAGCGGCGAGTCAATTCGCCCAGCGGCACGACACCCATTCCGGTCTCGTTGCTGACAAAAATAATTTCGCCCGGCAGCGACGCCAGGCAGTCCAGCAAGGCATCACGCTCGGCCGTCAGGCGCTCGGGGTTATCGAGCATCAGCAGATTGGTCAGCCACAGGGTCAGGCAATCCACCAGCAGGCAACGCTCGGCACTGGCGTTTTCGTGCAGGACGCGGGCCAGCTCAAGCGGTTCTTCGATCAGCGCCCATTCGACGGGGCGACGGGCGCGGTGATGAGCCACCCGTTCGTTCATTTCGCCGTCCAGCGGTTGGCTGGTGGCGATGTAGGTCACCCGGAGCTGGCTGTCAGTGGCGAGTTTTTCAGCCAGGCGACTTTTGCCGGAGCGGGCGCCGCCGAGGATTAGTTGGAGCATGGTTTATTCCTTTATATGGGCGGTGAGGCGAATTACGCCTTCGCGAGCAAGCCCGCTCCCACAGTTGATCGCATTCCAATGTTGGAGCGAGCCTGCTCGCGAAGGGGCCATCAAACCCACCCTAAAACCCACAGAGCTCACGCAACAGCGCGGTATCCAAATGCTTCTCCACCAAATCCGCCAACCGCTCGATATCGCGTTCGCGCAAGGCGTGATAATCCACCGCCTGCACGTTCTGCAATCCGGCCCAACGCAACAGCGCACTGCTCGCCGCCGGTGACTCAAACAGCCCATGCAGGTAGGTGCCGAAAATCTGCCCGTCGAGACTTTGCGCGCCATCGCAGCGACCATCGTCCAGCTGCACAGCAGCGTTTTCCAACGCCGGTCCAGTGGTTACGCCGGCATGGATTTCGTAGCCACTGACCTCGGCATTTTCCAACGCCAGACGCCCGCGCACATTGCGCAACTGCTTCTCTGCTTCGAGCAAGGTTTCGAACGCCAGCAAACCCAAACCGGCACTGGAACCCGGCGCGCCCTCGAGGCCCAGCGGATCGTGAACCTGCTCACCAAGCATTTGTAGACCGCCACAGATCCCCAACACTTTGCCGCCGTAGCGCAAGTGTCGGGAGATCGCGGTGTCCCAGCCGTTGGCCCGCAGGTACGCGAGGTCGCTGCGCACACTTTTCGAGCCCGGAAGAATAATCAGGTCAGCGGCCGGAATCGCTTGGCCGGGACCGATGAATTGCAGGTCCACTTGCGGATGCAGGCGCAGTGGATCGAAATCGGTGTGATTGCTGATGCGCGGCAGTACCGGCACCACCACTTTCAGCACTTGGTCAGCCTTGTCGGTCTGGCGTTGATCGATGCCGTCTTCAGCCTCCAGGTGCAGGTCCATGACGTAGGGCAGGACGCCGATCACCGGTTTGCCGGTGCGTTCTTCGAGCCAGTCGAGGCCCGGTTGCAGCAGGGCAATGTCACCGCGAAAACGGTTGATGATGAAACCTTTGACCCGCGTCTGCTCGCTCGGCGACAGCAGCTCAAGCGTACCGACCAGATGGGCGAAAACCCCGCCGCGATTGATGTCGGCGATCAGCACCACCGGACAGTCCACGGCTTCGGCAAAGCCCATGTTGGCAATGTCACCAGCGCGCAGATTGATCTCGGCCGGCGAGCCCGCGCCTTCGACCATCACCACCGGATAAGCCGCGCTCAGCCGTTCATGTGAGGCCAGCACCGCTTGCATCGCGATGGCTTTGTAGTCGTGATAGGCGACCGCGTTCATGGTGGTGACGGCGCGACCATGAATGATCACTTGGGCGCCGGTGTCGCTGTTGGGTTTGAGCAGCACCGGGTTCATGTCGGTGTGCGGTTCAAGGTTGGCGGCCTGAGCCTGCACCGCTTGCGCGCGGCCGATCTCGCCACCATCAGCGGTCACGGCGCTGTTCAACGCCATGTTTTGCGGCTTGAACGGCACAACGCTGACACCGTGGCGCGTGACCCAGCGACACAACGCCGTCACCAGCGTGCTTTTACCGGCGTCGGACGTAGTGCCTTGCACCATCAACGTAGTCATCGGGTTTCCTTGGCGAAGGCTTGCAGGGCTTGCTCGAGGCGAGCCTCTTCAGTTGCATCAGCCGGCAAGCCAAAACGCAGGCTGCTGTTGTGGGTGAACAACCGCAGCAAGATCCCGCGCCGAGCCATAAATGCATGCAGCTCTTCGGCGCGCTCAGTGATCAGCCATTGAAACAAGGCACAACCGCCCTGCGGCTTAAGGTCATATCGTTCCAGCAGCGCAGCCAGGCGCTGACTGGCCTCGTCGCTGCGCACCCGTTGCCGGGCGTGCCCTTCAGTGTCCTGCAAACAGGCCTGGCCCAGCACCCGGGTCGGGCCACTGACCGCCCACGGTCCGACTTGCTCAGCGAGCAATCTGAGCAACTTGCGCTCCGCCAGGACGAAACCCAGCCGTACCCCGGCCAGGCCAAAAAATTTGCCGAAAGAGCGCAGCACGATCAGCCCGACCTGATTGGCAAACGCGGCCAGGCTCAGGTGCGGCGTGTTGTCCATGAACGCTTCGTCCACCACCAGCCAGCCACCGCGCTGGGCCAGCCGCGAGTGCCAGTCGAGCAGACGATTCGGGCTCAGGCTCAGGCCCGTGGGATTGTTCGGGTTGACCACTACCAACACATCGAGGCTGTCGAGAAAGAAGTCGACTTCCTGCTCCAGCACTTCGCGCACGATGTAACCGTTACGACGCCACGCCTCCGCGTGTTCGGCATAACACGGCGACAGCACGCCGACCTTACCGGCCCGGCGCAGACGCGGCAGCAACTGGATCGCCATCTGCGAACCGGCGACCGGCAACACCTGGGCGGCGCCGTAGTAATCACAAGCCGCCTGCTCCAGACCGTCATCGGTTTCCGGCAACCGCGCCCAGGCTCGTAACGGAATTTCAGGAATCGCAAATGGCCAGGGTGCCAGGCCACTGGACAGGTCGAGCCAATCGGCTTCGGCGATGCCGTATTCGAGCGCCGCCTTACGCAACCGGCCACCGTGCTCAAGCATAGAATTCAGCCCCCACGCAGAGAATCAGCAGCCATAACCATACGCCGCGCTGGACCAATTGCCAGCCACGGTCGATGGAGTCGGCATCCGCTGGCGCGCCTTCACCGAGTTGTGGACGCTGATGCAATTCACCGTGATAAATCGCCGCCCCGCCCAGCTCGACACCCAGCGCACCGGCACCGGCCGCCATCACCGGGCCAGCGTTCGGGCTGTCCCAGGTCGGGCCCTGGGTACGCCAGCATTTCAATGCGAGTCGGGTTTTGCCCAACAGTGCGTAGGTCAACGCCACCAAACGTGCGGGAATGTAGTTGAGGACGTCGTCGATTTTCGCCGCCGCCCAGCCGAACCGTTCGAAGCGTTCGTTGCGATAGCCCCACATGGCGTCGAGGGTGTTACTGAGTCGATAGAGCACCACGCCCGGCGCACCGGCCACGGCAAACCAGAACAGCGCAGCGAACACCGCGTCACTGCCGTTTTCCAGCACCGATTCGGTGGCGGCGCGGGCGACTTCGGTTTTATCCAGCTCACTGGTCTGGCGGCTGACCAGATAACCCACGCGTTTACGCGCTTCGTCCAAGTCATCGCTGCGCAGGGCCTTGGCCACCGGCTCGACGTGTTCGCCAAGGCTGCGCATGCCGAGGGCGCAATACAGCGCCAGAATCTCGACCACCCAACCGACATAAGGCGCCCAGGAAAGCGCCGTAACCAACAAGGTCAGCGGCAACACCGCGATCACCCAGGCGGTGACGCCGTGACTGCGCCAACCGCGACCGCCGGAGTTGAAACGTTGCTCGATGCGATCGGCAAAACGGCCGAACGCCACCAGCGGATGCCAGCGTTTGGGTTCACCCAGCAGCGCATCCAGCGCAACCGCGGCGACACTCAATAACGCCACACTCATTGACTCACTCCCCAATAGTTTTCATACAGCAATTCACTGAGCGGGCGCGCCTGCGCCCAGCCTTCGAGTACCAACATCGGCGCCGGATAGAATTCCTTGACCGGACCCAGGCAAAGAACCGCCAGCGGTTTGGCACCGACAGGCAAACCCAGCAGGTCCGCCAGAGCTTGCGGCTCGAACAGCGACACCCAGCCCATCCCCAGCCCTTCAGCGCGGGACGCCAGCCACAAATTCTGGATCGCGCAGGACAGCGACGCCATGTCCATTTCCGGCAAGGTGCGGCGACCGAAAATGTGGCGTTCGCGATCATCCATCAACGCTGCTACCAACACTTCGGCGCAGTCGTTGATGCCTTCGACCTTGAGCTTCATGAACTCGTCGGTGCGCTCGCCGAGGGCTTCGGCAGTGCGGATGCGTTCTTCTTCTACTAATAACTGGATCTTGCCGCGCAGGGCTCGATCGCTGATGCGGATGAAGCGCCATGGCTGCATCAGGCCGACGCTGGGTGCCTGGTGCGCGGCTTCGAGCAGGCGCCGCAGCAATTCAGGCTCGACAGTGCCGCCGCTGAAGTGGCGCATGTCGCGGCGTTCAGCGATGGCGCGGTAGACGGCGGCGCGTTCGGCTTCGGAGAAGGCGTTGTCGGTCATGGCCGCTTCGCGAGCAAGCCCGCTCCCACATTAGATGGCGTGCTGCCTGACGAAACGCGGTCAACTGTGGGAGCGGGCTTGCTCGCGAAGGCGGCCTCAAGATCAGGCGCAAACAGAGCGGCAATCGCCGACGGATTCGACGGGAAATAAAAGTGCACATAAGAGGCTGTCATCCGCCCCTCACGATAAACCGCCTCCGCCCCGCGCCCGCCATTCGGGCTCAGGCCCCGGGCAATCGGCTCAAGCTCAGTGCTGGTCAACGAGTGATGATAGGTGTGCCCGCGCAACAAACCTTCGGGCAACTCGACCGCTTGCAACGCCAACGCCGCCAGACGTTTTTGCATCACCGCATCCCCCGCCAGCAAGCCGACCAGTTCAGCGCGAGTGCCGTCGACATCGGTTAAGGAATCGAGCAGATACAGCATGCCGCCGCACTCGGCCAGCAATGGCTTGCCCGCCGCATGGTGTGCGCGAATAGCGTTGAGCATCGAAGTGTTTTGCGACAGGGCGACATGGTGCAGTTCAGGGTAGCCGCCGGGCAGATAGAGGCTGTCTGCCTCCGGCAACTCGGTATCGCGAATCGGCGAGAAAAATGACAACTCGGCACCCATCGCCCGCAGCAAATCCAGGCTCGCACCGTAGGTGAAGGCGAACGCTTCGTCACGGGCCACGGCGATGCGCACACCCGCCAGCAACGGCTCGGCGCTGATCACATCCGGGGCGGCGAATTCGACGGCCGGTGGTAGCGCCACCTCGCAACTACTGGCCAACGCATCGGCCGCCGCATCGAGGCGCAGATCGAGATCATTCAACTCGCTGGCCTGCACCAACCCGAGGTGACGGCTCGGCAGTTCGATCCCGGTTTCCCGGGACAACGCACCGTACCAACGCAAGCCTTCGGTCAGGCTGCCTTCAAGCAATTGCGCATGACGCAAGGTGCCGACGCGGTTAGCCAACACGCCGGCAAACGGCAAGTCCGGCTGATAACGCGCCAAGCCCAGGGCCAACGCACCAAAGGTCTGAGCCATGGCGGTGCCATCGATCACGCCAAGCACCGGCACACCGAAGTGTCGCGCCAGGTCAGCGCTGGATGGCGTACCGTCGAACAAGCCCATGACCCCTTCGATCAGAATCAGGTCCGCTTCACCCGCCGCTTCCCACAACAGCCGACGGCTTTCCTGCTCGCCGACCATCCACATGTCCAGTTGATAGACCGGCGCACCGCTGGCGCGCTCGAGAATCATCGGGTCGAGAAAGTCCGGGCCGCATTTGAATACGCGCACCTTGCGCCCCTGATTGCGATGCAAACGGGCCAGCGCAGCAGTGACAGTGGTCTTGCCCTGACCGGAGGCCGGCGCGGCAATCAGTACCGCCGGGCAATGACGTGGTTGATTCACAGCTCGACGCCTTTTTGCGCTTTGATCCCGGCCTGGAACGCGTGTTTGATCACGTTCATTTCGGTGACGGTGTCGGCCAGCTCGATCATTTCCGGCTTGGCGCCGCGACCGGTGACCACCACGTGTTGCATCGGCGGACGGGCCTGCAAGTCGCTGAGGACTTGATCGAGATCGAGGTAACCGTGTTTGAGGGCGATGTTCAGCTCATCAAGCACCACCAGGCCAATCGACGGATCGCGCAGCAACTCGCGGGACACGGCCCACGCGGCTTCGGCGGCGGCGATGTCACGCTGGCGGTCCTGGGTTTCCCAGGTGAAGCCCTCGCCCATCACGTGAAAACGCACTTGCTCCGGGAAGCGGCGGAAGAACAACTCCTCGCCTGTGCTGTTGCGCCCCTTGATGAACTGCACCACACCGCACTGCATGCCATGGCCCATGGAACGGGCGAGCATGCCGAAGGCCGAGCTGCTTTTGCCTTTGCCGTTGCCGGTCAGCACCAGCAGCAGGCCGCATTCGTTCGGCGAATTGGCGATGCGTTCGTCAATCACGGCTTTTTTACGCAGCATGCGCGCCAGGTGGCGTTCGTCACGATCGAGGGTATCAGTCATGGGGAGCTCTCCGTTGAGGCTGGATAACGGCGGGCAGGCACAAGAATAGATGGCAAGAAGCCTGGCATCGCCCACCGTGATGCCGCTGGATGGATCAGGCCGGTCTCCGGGCTCATGAGCGGCATTACGCCTGGCTGCGCGCCTTCCCATGTCGAGTTAAGACACAGTGGCTCAGGCGCAGCTTTCTCTCATTTACCGTTGCGGGGGCAGCGCCGGGATCGTGGTTCTTCATCTATGGAAGAAATCACTCACCGGCTTCCCTGTTTCACTCTGTCGACCGCGGTCACAGAGCACCTGAAACAAGCCGCGAAGGTTAGAGGGTTGGGGGTGGAGCGTCAATTAAAGCCGGGGCGCCATCCAGCGAAAAACTGCCGTCGATCAATTTACTGACGCCAATCTTGCGCCACACTCCCAGCAGTGATATCAAAGAGCCATAACTCACAACACAATAACAAGGGTGAGCCACATGCAAGGCATGATCATCAGCAATCCGAAGCTGGAATTCCTGCGCCCGCTGCTGGAACGCTGGTTTGACTGTATCGACCGTTACAACGCCGTGCGCGGCGATAACGACACACCTTACTGGTTCGACGAAAAAGCCAACCTCGGGCTGCTCTCGGCCGCCGCGTGGATGGCCGAAATGGTCACGTTGCAACAGACGCCGAGCCGCAAACAGACCGAAGAAGGCGAACGCAATGCCCGAGCCGATTTGTTGATTGCCAGCAGCGAAGCTCGCGCTTTTATTCAGGCCACCCAGCGTTGGCCACGGGTCAATAGCCTGAATCTGACGCAAGCCCTGGCCGATATCACCAGCGAGGCGAAGCGAATCAGCCACGCCAGCGACCTGAAACTCGGCTGCCTGTTCGCCGCTCCACAAAAAGCCCAGCACAGCGCCACCCCGGAAGAACTCCAGGACATGGTCGACGACCTGCAAAAGGAACACACCTGCGCCGTGGCCTGGTATTTCCCTTACGCCTATCGCAAGTTGCGCAACGAAGCCGGCAACTATCACCCTGGTATCGCCGTACTGTTCAAAGAGGCCCGTGGTTGACGGGTTGAACCATCGCGTCTTTTCTCTTCTCTATGATTAAGACAATGCATTCATAGGGAAGAAGATCAGCATGCTCAAGCTTCAGTTCGTTCTCGTCATCGCGCTCGCCGGAGGGCTCGCCGCCTGTGGTGAATCCTCCAGCCTGCAAGTCTCGGACGGCACCGGACCGTCGCCCAAGCTGCCAGAACCGAACAAGACCCTGATCCCGACAGTCAACATCGCCCCGGCGATCGGCTGGCCGGCCGGCGCCAAACCCATTGCGGCCGCAGGGACGCAGGTCGCGGCATTTGCCGAAAACCTCGATCACCCGCGTTGGCTCTACGTGCTGCCCAACGGCGATGTGCTGGTGGCCGAAACCAACGCACCGCCCAAACCCGATGACAGCAAAGGCATTCGCGGCTGGGTGATGACGAAAGTCATGGGCCGCGCTGGTGCCGGCGTACCGAGTCCGAACCGCATCACGCTGCTGCGGGACAAGGACCACGATGGCGTGGCCGAAACCCGCACGGTATTCCTGGAAAACCTCAACTCGCCATTCGGCATGACCCTGGTCGGCAATGACCTGTACGTCGCCGACACGGATCGCCTGCTGCGCTTCCACTATGAAACCGGCGATACGACGATCAAGTCACAGCCCATTAAGGTCACCGATCTGCCGGGCGGCACGATCAACCATCACTGGACCAAAAACGTCATCGCCAGCAAGGACGGCAGCAAGCTCTACGTGACGGTGGGCTCCAACAGCAACGTCGGCGAAAATGGCCTGGCGGCCGAAGAAGGTCGCGCGGCGATCTGGGAAGTGGATCGTGCCACCGGCAATCACCGGATCTTCGCCTCGGGCCTGCGCAACCCGAACGGCATGGACTGGGAACCGAACAGCGGTGCGCTCTGGACCTCGGTCAACGAGCGGGATGAAATCGGCAGTGATCTGGTGCCGGACTACATCACCTCGGTCAAGGACGGCGCGTTTTATGGCTGGCCGTTCAGTTATTACGGGCAACACATCGATGTGCGCGTCGAGCCGCAGAACCCGGAGCTGGTGGCCAAAGCCATCGCCCCGGATTACGCCGTTGGCCCGCACACCGCCTCGCTGGGGTTCACCTTTGCCGAAGGCAGCAAACTGCCTGCACCGTTTACCAACGGCGCATTCGTCGGCCAGCACGGCTCGTGGAACCGCAAACCGCATAGCGGCTACAAGGTGATTTTCGTGCCGTTCGCGGCAGGCAAGCCGACCGGGCAGCCGGTAGATGTGCTGACCGGATTCCTCGATAAGGATGAAAATGCCATGGGCCGGCCGGTGGGTGTGGTGATTGATCAGCAGGGAGATTTGCTGGTGGCGGATGATGTAGGGAACAAGATTTGGCGGGTTTCGGCGGCTAAATAAGCCTCCAACGCCAACACACATAACAAATGTGGGAGCGGGCTTGCTCGCGAAGGCGTCATGACATTCAACATCTCCGTTGACTGTTACACCGCTTTCGCGAGCAAGCCCGCTCCCACATTAAGATTGCTGCGATTTTCCTACGGGTTACGCGCCAGGTGCTCAGGCTGCAAGACGCGCTTGGCGCTCAGGTAGGCTTTCTGCCAATAGGCTTTGGATAAGCTGTCGAGCTTCACCGTGCCGCCCGTGGCCGGGGCGTGGACGAAGCGGCCTTCACCGACGTAGATCCCGGCGTGGCTGACCTGGGAGCCGCCATTGGTGGCGAAGAAGATCAGGTCGCCGGTTTGCAGGCCTTCCTTGCCGACATTGGCAGCTTGCATGCTGATCATCTCGCGGGTGGTGCGCGGCAGGGAAATGCCGGCGACGTCACGGTAGACGTAACCGATCAGGCCACTGCAATCGAATCCCGAATCCGGTGTGTTGCCGCCCCAGCGATACGGCGTGCCCACCAGGCCGAGGGCGCGAAACAACACGTCTTCTGCTTCCGGGGAGAATGCTTGGGAGGAACCGAAAATAATCGGCGCGCGAACCACCGGTGCTGAGGGCGGTGGACGGCTGGCGCAGGCGCTGAGCAGCGCTGCGAAGAACATGAGTGCGAGGCGGGCCGACATCGTCATAAGCAGAACATCCTGATCTGGCTGCGGCTTTTTCTGCCGGAAAGACAGAAAAGAAAACCGCCTGCGCAGGACGCAGGCGGTTTGCCATCAATAATAGATCAGGATTCTAGCGCCTATGCGGCAAACTTCAAGTAAGACTTTAAGTTCGCCTTACATAAAGTGTGCTTACTTGCGAGCAGTGACCACAGTCGGGGCCATCGCGAGTGCGCGTTTGGCTTCGATGAAGGTCTTGCTCCAGTAGCTGTCGCCCAGGCTATCAACCCGCACGCCACCGCTTTTGCGGCTGCTGGAATGGATGAACTGGTCATCACCCAGGTAGATACCGGCGTGACTGACGCGACCGCGACGACCGTTGGTCGCGAAGAACAGCAAATCACCAGGCTTGAGCTTGTTGCGCGCTACCAACGGGGCATCCACGTTGATCATTTCGCGAGTGGAGCGCGGCAGATTCATGCCGGCCTCTTCACGAAACAGGTAGCCGATGAAGCCGCTGCAGTCGAAACCGGCTTCAGAGGTACCGCCGAAACGGTAACGGGTACCGATCAGGGACATACCACGTTCGAGGATGCTGTCGGCCAGAACCGGAAGCTGGTACGACTTGCCATCGGCGAAGTCTGCCAGTTCTTTTTCGGTGGCCACTTCTTCCTGATACAGAACGGAAGATTGGGCGGTAGCAGAGTTTCTAACCTGCTGTTGTTGCTCTTGCTGGGACACTGGAGAGTGAGCAGCGCAACCAAACAACAGGGTGACGAGTGCGAGAGGCACGAGGGGTGCGAAGCGATTTAGCATGGGCACGACCGTGGCTGATAGTTGTAAAGAAGGCGAGACTATGCCCGCTATCAACCTCATTTGCAAATTCAATCGATCTTTTTGTGACTTCTCGGTTTCTCGTTTACATCTAAGCGCTTAAGCCCATTTTAAACATTCGCGCAGCCTGCAACCTTGCAGGAAAGCGGATTTTCTGACGCCTGAAATATGCCGAAACCCGCTACAGGCCTTTATTTACTGGGGCTAGCTACCAACCGAGGGTTTCTTTCAGGAAGGGAATTGTCAGCTTGCGCTGAGCTTGAAGGGAGGCCTGATCGAGGCGTTCAAGTAGCTCGAAAAGCGCACTCATGCTGCGAGTACCGCGGGTCAAAATAAAATGCCCGACTTCATCGGTCAGGTGCAAACCGCGACGGGACGCACGCAATTGCAGGGCACGCAATTTGTCTTCATCGGACAGTGGGCGCATCTGGAAGATCAACGCCAAGGTGAGGCGCGATTTGAGATCCGCCAGCTTCACCGGCAGTTCACGCGGCGAGGTCGACGCAGCAATCAGCAGACGTCGGCCACTGTCACGCAGACGGTTGAACAGGTGGAACAACGCCTCTTCCCAATCCGCTCGCCCGGCGACGGCCTGTAGATCATCGAGGCAGACCAGTTCGTATTGTTCGAGGTTGTCGAGAATTTCGATGCCGCGATCCAGCAACTCGGCCAACGGCAAGTACACCGCCGGCTCGCCCATTTGCTCGAAACGCAGGCAGGCAGCCTGCAACAAGTGCGTGCGCCCTACCCCGTCCTTGCCCCAGAGGTAAATCAGGCTTTCGGTCCAGCCGGCGTCGGCTTCGCATAGCCGCTCGACATAGCCGAGTGCAGCGGCATTGGCGCCTGGGTAGTAATTGATAAAGGTAGCGTCATCACGCAGACGCACACCTAGGGGCAGCTGAATCGGTTTCATGCTGACTGAACAGTTCCAAAGGAACCGTTAGTGGCCTCTGTGTAAAGTTTGCGAAGTTTATACCCGTGAGACAGCCCGCACAATGCAGCAGACCACAAGCAAAATCAAAGGTTTGCGTTAACGCACTGGTTTTATGACAGTTTCTTTGGCGGCGCATGTGACAGCCGCGAGGGAGAAGCGGGCCGACCAGGCAAGAATCCAGGCCGCCCGCTACAAGCGATCAGTCGACTTTAAAGCTCAGGCTCGTCGACGCCGCTGTACATATCCGAATCTTTATACAAATCATGCACATGACGCACCAGCACCATGATCACCGCCGCCACCGGCAACGCCAGCAGCACGCCAGTGAAACCGAACAGCTCGCCACCGGCCAGAATCGCGAAAATCACCGCCACCGGGTGCAGGCCGATCCGGTCGCCCACCAGCAACGGCGTCAGCACCATGCCTTCCAGTGCCTGCCCAACCATAAACACCGCAACGATGCCGAGCATCGGATACAAGTCACCGTGAAACTGGAACAGGCCAGCAATCAACGCCGCGCCAATCCCGATGACAAACCCCATGTAAGGCACGATCGCCGCCAGACCGGCGATAAGACCGATCAACAGCCCCAACTCCAACCCGACCAGCATCAGGCCCGCGGCATAGATCACGCCCAGAGCCAGCATCACCAGCAATTGCCCGCGAACAAATGCCCCGAGCACTTCATGGCATTCACCGGCCAGTGACACCACGCGCTCTTCGCGATCACGAGGCAACAGGCTGCGGATCTTGGCCATCATCAGGTCCCAATCGCGCAGCAGGTAGAAGCTCACCACCGGGATCAGCACCAGGTTGGCTAGCCAACCAATCAGCGCCAGACCGGACGCGGTCGCCTGACTCAGTACCACACTGACAATGTCGGTGGTCTGGCCCATGTGCTCGCTGATCGCAGCCTTGACCTTGTCGAACTTCCAGAAATTATCCGACAGTCCGAATTTCGATTGCGCCCACGGCAAGGCAGTGTGCTGCAACCAATCCAGCATCTGTGGCGCCAACTCGTACAAGCGGAACAACTGCTTGGCGAGCAACGGTACCAACACCAGCAGCAGCGTCGTGAAGATCAAAGTGAACAGCGCGAACACCGTCACCACGCCCCAGGTCCGAGACAGGCCAAGCTTCTCCAGCCGATCCACCAGCGGATCGAACAGATAGGCCAGCAGTAGCGCCACCAAAAATGGCGTCAGGATCGGATGCAACAACCAGACAAACACGCAGAGCAGGACCACCCCGCCCAACCAGAACCAACGCCGCGTATCGGCCATCTACAACTCCCTATGCTTCTATATAAAGAAAGAAAACCTTACCAACGGAATCGCAACGACGGCGCCGCAGGTGTCGGGGCTGGCGCCGCAACAGGTGCTGCACCGGCAACCGCAGGCTGCGGCGCATCGACCGGGGTCGGTGCCTCGGGCGGCAGCTCCTGCAACTTCGCCAGCGACAACTGCGCGCGCATCTGATCGGCACTGCCATTGACCCGATACACGATGCGATCGCCATCGACACTTTGCAGACGCACGCCGAACGGTTCGAGTAACCGCAACAGCGTTGCGTAATGCTCAAGATTCATGCCCTGCACTTCCAGAGTCTGCTGACCCGAAACGCCAGGCTTGGCGACAAAACGTGGCGCCAAGCGCTCGGCCACCGCGAGCATCACCGCGTCGGCTACGGCAGCCTGATCGGCGCCCTGCACGCTGCCCGCCTCTTTTTGATCGCCCAGCCACAGATGCCATTTGGCCTGCCACTGCCCGCCTTCTTCGCGAGCATGCACGGCAAGCAAGGCATCCGCGTTGTAGCGCTCCGAAGCGCCGCGCAATGGCGCAGGGTCCGTGCCCTCGAGCGCGGGCGCCGTGGCCACCAGTTGCTCGCTCAAATCCGCCAGCGGCAAACGCAACGGCAAGCCGCGATGTTGCGCCGCTGCACGCAGAGGCGCCGCAGCGGCCTGGCCATCACCGACCAGACTCGAACCTTCAGTCGAATCGTTGAGCCACCAGCTCAGGATCGACGGGCGACTGGCCCCCACAGCGACAACCCGGCGCGGCGCAATGCCTGCTCGGTGGTCGTCGGATCGAAATCGACCTTGAGCACTTCCGGCGGTCCGGCATCAAAGCCGAACTGACTGATGATCTGCTGCGGATCCTTGCGAATCGCCGCCAACCCCGGGTTCTGCGGGGCTTTCGGATCGCCGGTCAGGCGTAGCACCAGCGTATCGAGCGCCGCCTGAGTGGCGCGATCACGTTCTTCCGGTGCCTGACCGTGCACCGGCTCTCGCACTTGATAAAGGCCTTTGAGGTTTTCGGCATGACTCGCCAGGCTGACCACAGACAAACAGCCCACAAACAACAATTTACAAAAACGCATGGAAAATTCCCGTCGACAGGAGCGGCTGGAACAGGCCGCGTGAACCGGTTGAGCAAGGCTGTGACCCTCGGCCGTTGCAAAACATTCACACGGCGGCGATAAGTTTTTGCACAGTGATAACGATAGACGGTTAATTGCCACACCTTATACAGGCACCCACGTCGCTCAATTGCAAAAAATTTCCGCTGATATGGCCCTGCCGTCGGCGCGAGGATGGCCGCTGCCTCTCAAGCCTGATAAAATCGCGCGCCTTCGCAGACCGGCAACAGCCGGGCACCCTGAAATTCGCGCAAGGCACTCGCCTTCGTTTGTTTCGGCGGTCCCACTGGACTCGGTCGTTACCCCTGAATCCCCCCTAAAGGCCTGGATCATGAGCAAGCAACCCTCCCTGAGCTACAAGGACGCCGGTGTAGACATCGACGCCGGTGAAGCATTGGTCGAACGCATCAAGAGCGTCGCCAAGCGCACTGCGCGCCCGGAAGTCATGGGCGGCCTGGGCGGTTTTGGCGCCCTCTGCGAAATCCCGGCCGGCTACAAGCAGCCAGTGCTGGTTTCCGGTACTGACGGCGTCGGCACCAAACTGCGCCTGGCGCTGAACCTGAACAAGCACGACAGCATCGGTATCGACCTGGTCGCCATGTGCGTCAACGACCTGGTGGTGTGCGGCGCCGAGCCGCTGTTCTTCCTCGACTACTACGCTACCGGCAAACTGAACGTCGAAACCGCGACCCAGGTCGTGACCGGCATCGGCGCAGGCTGCGAGCTGTCCGGCTGCTCCCTGGTCGGCGGTGAAACCGCTGAAATGCCTGGCATGTACGAAGGCGAAGACTACGACCTGGCAGGCTTCTGCGTCGGTGTCGTGGAAAAATCCGAAATCATCGACGGTTCCAAAGTCGCTGCCGGCGATGCCCTGCTCGCCCTGCCGTCTTCCGGCCCGCACTCCAACGGCTACTCGCTGATCCGCAAGATCATCGAAGTCTCCGGTGCAGACATCGAAAATATTCAGCTCGACGGCAAACCGCTGACCGACCTGCTGATGGCCCCGACCCGTATCTACGTGAAGCCGCTGCTCAAGCTGATCAAAGAAACCGGCGCCGTCAAAGCCATGGCCCACATCACCGGTGGTGGCCTGCTCGACAACATCCCGCGCGTACTGCCAAAAGGCGCTCAGGCGGTGGTTGACGTGGCAAGCTGGACTCGCCCGGCCGTATTCGACTGGCTGCAAGAGAAAGGCAACGTCGACGAAAACGAAATGCACCGCGTACTGAACTGCGGCGTCGGCATGGTTATCTGCGTTGCTCAAGAGCACGTTGAAACCGCTCTGAACGTTCTGCGTGAAGCCGGCGAGCAGCCATGGGTCATCGGTCAGATCTCCACCGCTGCCGAAGGCGCGGCTCAGGTTGAACTGAAGAACCTCAAGGCTCATTAATGTCCGCCACCTGTGATGTCGTGGTGCTGCTCTCCGGCACCGGCAGTAACTTGCAGGCCTTGATCGACAGCACGCGGACCGGCGACAGCCCGGTCCGCATTGCTGCGGTGATTTCCAACCGCGCCGACGCCTACGGCCTGCAACGCGCCAGGGACGCGGGTATCGATACCCGCGCCCTGGATCACAAGGCTTTCGATAGCCGCGAGGCCTTCGATGCCGCGCTGATCGAACTGATCGACGCCTTCAATCCCAAACTCGTGGTACTCGCCGGTTTCATGCGCATTCTCAGCGCTGACTTCGTGCGGCACTACCAGGGTCGCCTGTTCAACATCCATCCCTCGCTGCTACCCAAATACAAAGGGTTACACACTCATCAGCGCGCTCTGGAGGCCGGCGACACCGAGCACGGCTGCTCCGTGCACTTCGTCACCGAGGAACTCGATGGCGGACCACTGGTCGTACAGGCAGTAATACCGGTAGAGTTGCACGATACGCCGCAGAGTCTGGCTCAGCGGGTACACGTTCAGGAACACCTGATCTACCCGATTGCTGTGCGCTGGTTTGCCGAAGGTCGTTTATCACTCGGCGAACAAGGTGCTTTACTGGATGAAAAGTTACTCGCGGCCAGCGGCCACTTGATTCGAACCTAGGAGATTTTATGCGTCGCGCCCTGCTCTTCGCTTGCGCTCTGTTCGCCCTGCCTCTGGCACAGGCTGCAGACCTTCAACCGTTCTCCGCCAGCTACACCGCCGACTGGAAACAACTTCCAATGAGCGGCACCGCGGAACGCAGCCTGACCAAGGAAGCGAACGGCGTCTGGAAACTCAGCTTCAAGGCATCGATGATGATCGCCAGCCTGAATGAAGAAAGTACCCTGACGCTGGACAAGGACACTTTGCTGCCCCAGTCCTACCACTTCGAACGTGGCGGCCTAGGCAAAGCCAAGAAAGCCGATCTGGACTTCGACTGGACCACAAAAATGGTCACCGGCACTGATCGTGGTGACCCGGTCAAGGTTCCGCTGAACCGTGGTATGGTCGACAAATCCACCTACCAGCTTGCTCTTCAGCATGACGTGGCAGCCGGCAAGAAAAGCATGAGCTACCAGGTGGTCGATGGCGGTGATGTCGATACCTACGACTTCCGCGTGCTGGGTTCGGAAAAAGTCGACACCAAGGCCGGCCAGATCGATGCGATCAAGGTCGAGCGCGTGCGCGACCCGACGCAAACCAAGCGCACCACTGTCATGTGGTTCGCCAAGGACTGGGATTACCTGCTGGTCCGTCTGCAACAGGTTGAAACCGACGGCAAGGAGTACAACATCATGCTCCTGGACGGTACGGTCAATGGCAAGGCTGTCAAAGGCAGCTGATCCGGCTCGAAATGAAAAGCCCCGCAATTGCGGGGCTTTTTTTTGCCTGATGATTTGTCGGGGAGTAATGCAACTGAATGAACAATAGATAACCTGTGGCGAGGGAGCTTGCTCCCGCTGGGCTGCGAAGCGGCCCCAAAAGAGCGGGACTGCTGCGCAGTCCAACGGGAGCAAGCTCCCTCGCCACAAAAGCTCGCTCCCACAGAGTTCAGTGTTGCGCTCAACAGACGGGCTAAACCGAAAACCGCGCCACCATGGTGTGCAAGTCCACCGCCAACCGCGACAACTCCTGACTCGCAGCACTGGTCTGGTTCGCCCCGGCCGAGGTCTGCAACGCCAGGTCACGGATATTCATCAGGTTGCGATCCACTTCCCGCGCCACAGCCGCTTGCTCCTCCGAGGCACTGGCGATCACGATGTTGCGCTCGTTGATCAAGGTGAACGCCGAGGCAATCTCCTCCAGCGCAACGCCCGCTGCTTTCGCTACTTCCAGGGTCGAGCGCGCCCGACTATTGCTCTGCTGCATCGAGCTGACGGCTGAGTCGGTACCCTGCTGGATACCGCTGATCATCTGCTCGATTTCCTGGGTCGACTGCTGCGTCCGGTGGGCCAGCGCCCGCACTTCATCCGCCACCACGGCGAAGCCGCGTCCGGCATTGCCGGCACGCGCTGCTTCGATCGCCGCGTTCAAGGCCAGCAGATTGGTCTGCTCGGCGATCGAGCGAATCACGTCCAGCACCTTGCTGATGC
Organism: Pseudomonas sp. TH15; assembly: GCF_016651105.1. Taxonomy (GTDB): domain Bacteria; phylum Pseudomonadota; class Gammaproteobacteria; order Pseudomonadales; family Pseudomonadaceae; genus Aquipseudomonas. Next base: position 2,920,495 of record NZ_JAEKEL010000001.1, on the reverse strand, counting down.
CATAAACCTTCTGCGCCAGATCCTCGACCTGGGTCGCATTGGCGGTGACATCGTCCGCCAGAGACTCAATCGACAATACCGTCTGATGCACCTGCTCACGACCATGCTGGGCGATCCGGTCAGACTCACGGGATGCTTCGGAGGTGGCCACCGCGTTGCTCGCCACCTCTTCCACCGCCGCCGTCATCTGGTTGACCGCCGTCGCGGCCTGCTCGATTTCCAGACTTTGCTGATGCAAGCCACGGGTGGCGTCCTCGGTGACGCAACTGAGTTCTTCCGAGGCCGAGGCCAATTGGCTGGAGGAATCGGAAATCTGTCGAATGGTCTCGCGCAGGCTTTGCTGCATGCTCTTGAGCGCATGCAGCAGCCGCGCCGGCTCGTCTTTGCCGGTGATGCTTATGTCGCCGGTCAGATCGCCACCCGCCACCACTTCCGCCACGCCCAGCGACTGCGCCAACGGCAGCACAATGCTTCGAGTCAGGAGTAGCGCCAGACCAATGGTGATCAGCGCGGTAACGCCGATCATCACCCCGACCCACACTCGCGAATTGATGAACACCAGCCGTGCGGCTTCAGTGGCGAGGTTGGCGTTGTGCTTATTCATCTCGACCAGTTCGCGCAGGACCACCGCGATTTCATCGGCCAGCGGGCTCATCTCGCCATTGACGATGACCGCCGCGTCGTCGACCTGCCCTTGGGCGGACAGGGTCATCACTTGCCCCTGAAATTGCAGGTACTGTTGCTCAGACATTTTGAAGCGATCAAACAGCGAGCGCTCCTCCGGCAGCACGATCAACGCGTCATAGCGCTGTTGAGCGTCGCCCAGCGTGCCTTTGAGTTCATTGAGTTTGCTGACGTTCTGCGCCAGCGCCTGGGGATCACGGTTAATCAACAGGCGCATGGTCAGGGCGCGCAAGCGAAGCATGTCCTGACTCATCTCCCCCACCGCCATCACGCTGGGCAGCCAGTTGTTATCGACCTGATCGGACTCGGCGCGCATGTTCGACATCTGTTGCAGGGCGAACGCCCCCAACCCGAACACCATCAACGCCAGCAGGCCAAAACCCAGCCCCGCGCGCGGCGCAATATTGAGACTTCGGATACTCATTGCTCTGGTTCCTTCCAATTAGGCACTGCATATCCCTGCAGCGGGTTGCTTTAGACGGTATCGGCCCGCAGAAATTTTGCGTAAGACCAAAACGTGATATCAAAACGCCTTAATACTTCGATCAACGGGCGGTAACGATTCAGCCGAGCCAAGCAAAATCAAAAGATCGTCCGAACGCGGCCCGAGCCTTCGGCAGCTCCGCCCTGTGGGCGAAGGCTGCGATCTTTTTGGGAACGCGCCACAGCACGCATGCTCTATACCTTCAGGGTCCAATTTTGATCGAATGACTTTTCCTACTGCCGATGAGGTTTCCCATGACTGTTACCGTCAATACCGTTTCCAGTGAAGGCTTTCGTCACAGCGTCCAGATCGACGACCACGAACTGTTTGCCGATGTGCCCACCTCCGCCGGCGGCGAAGGCTCGGCGCCGGAGCCTCACGACTACTTCGACGCCGCCCTCGGTGCCTGCAAGGCCCTGACCCTGAAGATGTACGCCAAGAAGAAGGACATCCCGCTGACCGGCGTTACGGTCGAGGTCAAACGCGACAACAGTGAGGAGCAGAAAGGCAAATACGCCCTGCACGTCAAACTGACCCTCAAGGGTGTGCTCACTGACGCCCAGCGCGAGGAGTTGCACCGCGTTGCCGACCGTTGCCCGGTGCACAAACTGATGACCACCACCGAGGTCAGCATCGAGACCCACCTGTCCGAAGGCGCCTTCAGCCAATAGCGGCAAGGGCAGTGCAAGCGGGTTATGCTCCACGCATTACCCGCTCAGCCTGGAATGCAGCATGAACACTCCACTCGTGATCAGCCCCCGCGCCGAAGATGTCGAAGGTCAACCGATTCTTCGTCCGTTGCCGTCAGCCAAATGCCGCAGCGTCGGGCCTTTCGTGTTTTTCGACCACATGCTCGAAACCCGTTATCCGCCGGGTAAAGGCATGAACATCCGACAACACCCGCACATCGGTCTGTCGACCCTCACCTATTTGTTCCAGGGGCAGATCCAGCACAAGGACAGCCTCGGTTCTGATCAGGTGGTGAGCACCGGCGATGTGAGTTGGATGACGGCGGGCAGCGCGATTGCCCACGTTGAACGCACGCCCGAGGCGCTGAAAAATAGCGGCTTCACGATGCACGGCGTGCAGATCTGGCTCGCCTCGCCCAAGGATCATGAACAAGGTCCGGGGCACTACAGCCATCACCCTGCGCCCACGTTGCCGGTCAGCGATAACCTCGGCGTGAAGATCCGGATGATTGCCGGGACAGGCTTTTGCCTGGAATCGCCGGTGCCGGTGCTTTCTCCTACGCTGTACGCCGAATTGAACCTGCAAACCGCGACGACCTTGCTGATTCCGACCGAGCATGAAGAGCGAGCACTGTATGTGCTGGATGGCGAGGTACAACTCGACGGCGAGCCGGTAGAACCGCATTCGCTGGTGGTGTTGCCGGTCGGGGAAGAGATGACGTTGTTTGCCGAGAGCGACTGCCACGCCGTGTTGTTCGGCGGTGCGCCGCTGGATGGGCCACGGCGGATCAACTGGAACTTTGTCGCGAGCGATCCGGCGCTGATCGATGAAGCGAGGCGACGCTGGGCGGCCGGGGATTGGCCGACGGTGCCGGGGGAAAGTGAGCGGATCGAACTGCCTTAAGGTCTTCAGCATCAGTTAAACCGCTTTCGCGAGCAGGCTCGCTCCCACAGGGGAATGCATTCCAATGTGGGAGCGAGCCTGCTCGCGATGAGGCCAGCACTAACACCAACGATGTCAGGGCAAAAAGCAGCAATCAGCCTTTAAAGACTTCATCCAGCAAGTTATGCATCGACACAAACGCCCGAGTGGCCGTTTTCGCGTCATACATCATCTTGCCCGGCACGTTCGCATGCGGATCGGTAAACGAGTGAACCGCACCGCCGTAGCTCAGCAGCTGCCAATCCACGCCCGCCGCGTTCATTTCATCTTCAAACGCCGGCAATTGCTCTTTTGGCACCAGCGGATCGGACGCACCGTGCAGCACCAACACCGAGCCCTTGATGTTTTTCGCATCGTTCACGTTCGGTGTATCCAGCGAGCCATGGAACGAGACCGCCGCTTTCACCGGCGCACCGGTGCGAGCCAGTTCCAGCGCGCAGCAACCGCCAAAGCAGAAACCGAAGGTCGCCAGCTTCGAGGTATCGACCGCCGCCTCGCCCTGAGTCTGCAATTGCTCGAACGCTGCCGCCATGCGCTTGCGCAGCAATGCGCGGTCATTCTTCAACGGCATCATCGCCGCGGCCGCCTCATCGCCGTTCTGCGGGCGAACCGACTGGCCGTAAAGGTCAGCAAGCAACACCACGTAACCCTTGGCCGCCACCGACTTGGCGATTTCTTCGGCGCCAGCGCTGACGCCCATCCAGTTCGGTGCCATCAACAGACCCGGACGTGGCCCTTTATGGTCGGCATCAAAGGCCAGACGGCTTTCGTAAGATTGGCCATCCAGTTGATAGACCACGGAACGCACAGTGACTTGGCTCATTTCAGACTCCTAAGACTCAAGAATAAAAAAACCCGCCGAAGCGGGTTTTTGTACAACTCAGTTAAACCGACAGTTCAACCAACAGCTTGTTGAGACGGCGCACGTAGGCCGCCGGGTCTTTCAAGCTATCACCAGCCGCCAGGGCCGCCTGATCGAACAGGATGTGCGACAGATCGCCAAAGCGCTCGTCACTCTGCTCAGCGTCAAGCTTCTCGATCAGTGGGTGAGCCGGGTTGAATTCGAAGATCGGCTTCGAATCCGGCACCTTCTGCCCGCTGGCTTCGAGGATCTGACGCATCTGCAAGCCCAGGTCCTGCTCGCCGATGGCCAGGATCGCCGGGGAATCGGTCAGACGGTGGGAAACCCGCACTTCAGCAACCGAGTCGCCCAGTGCAGTTTTCAGACGTTCAACCAAACCTTCTTTGGACTTGGCGACTTCTTCCGCGGCTTTCTTGTCTTCTTCCGAATCCAGGTTGCCCAGATCGAGGTCACCGCGCGCCACGTCGACAAAGCTCTTGCCGTCGAACTCGCTGAGGTAGCTCATCAGCCACTCGTCGATACGGTCGGTCAGCAGCAGCACTTCGATGCCTTTCTTGCGGAAGACTTCCAGGTGCGGGCTGTTCTTGACCTGCGCGTAGGTTTCGCCGGTCAGGTAGTAGATCTTGTCCTGACCTTCCTTGGCGCGGGCCAGGTATTCAGCCAGACCGACCACTTGCTCGCCTTCATCACCGTTGGTGGATGCAAAGCGCAGCAGGCCTGCGATTTTTTCTTTGTTGGCGAAATCTTCAGCCGGGCCTTCTTTCATGACCTGACCGAAGTTTTTCCAGAAGCCTTTGTATTGCTCGGGCTCGTTCTTCGCCAGTTTTTCCAGCATGTCGAGTACGCGCTTGGTCAGCGCCGACTTCATGGAATCGATGATCGGGTCTTTCTGCAGGATTTCCCGCGACACGTTCAGCGACAGGTCGTTGGAATCGACCACACCTTTAATGAAGCGCAGGTACAGCGGCAGGAACGACTCGGCCTGATCCATCACGAACACACGCTGCACGTACAGCTTCAGGCCTTTCGGCGCTTCACGCTGGTACAGGTCGAACGGAGCGCGGGTCGGCACGTAGAGCAGCGAGGTGTATTCCAGCTTGCCTTCGACCTTGTTATGGGTCCAGCTCAGCGGGTTCTCGAAATCGTGGGCGATGTGTTTGTAGAACTCCTGGTATTCCTCATCCTTCACTTCAGTGCGAGGACGGGTCCACAGGGCGCTGGCGCGGTTGACGGTTTCCCATTCAACGGCTGGCTGCTCTTCGCCTTCAGCGGCTGCCGCTTCTTTCGGCAACTCGATCGGCAGAGCGATGTGGTCGGAGTATTTCTTGATGATGTTGCGCAGACGCCAGCCATCGGCGAATTCGTCTTCAGCAGCCTTCAGGTGCAGGACGATACGGGTGCCACGCTCGGCTTTCTCAACGGTGGCGACTTCGAACTCGCCTTCACCCTTGGACGCCCAGTGCACGCCTTCGCTGGCAGCATCACCGGCACGACGGCTGAACACGTCGACTTTGTCGGCGACGATGAATGCAGAGTAGAAGCCCACACCGAACTGACCGATCAGGTGCGAATCTTTTTTCTGATCGCCGGACAGGTGCTTCATGAAATCGGCCGTACCGGATTTGGCGATGGTCCCCAAGTGGGTGATCGCTTCTTCACGGCTCATGCCGATACCGTTGTCTTCGAGGGTGACGGTTTTGGCGTCTTTGTCGAAGCTCACACGGATTTTCAGTTCGGCGCCACCTTCCAGCAACTCAGGCTTGGACAGGGCTTCGAAACGTAATTTGTCGACAGCGTCAGAGGCGTTCGAGATCAATTCGCGAAGGAAGATTTCCTTGTTGGAATACAGCGAATGGATCATGAGGTGCAGCAGTTGCTTCACCTCGGTCTGGAAGCCCAGGGTTTCCTTTTGAGTTTCCACACTCATGGTCATCAAACTCCAATCAGATGGCAGTGGCCGCGACCTGAAGGGTCGGCGGCGGGTTGTCATCAGAGTTTGGGGCTGAGTTCAGGATTTCAAGGGGTCTTCAATTTTGAAATGCCCCCGGGCCGTGGCAATCGGCTCGGCTTCGGTGGTTTGCCAGGCCGTTATCGCCACGTTGGCCACCCGCCGCCCCTGGCGGCAAACCTGGCAACGCGCCCAGGTATCGCGAAATTGCCCGGCGCGCAGATAGTCGAGGGAGAAGTCGATAATCTTCGGCACACCGGGCGAGCCGGTGAAGATCAACAGGTGCAGTGCCGCCGACAGCTCCATGAACCCGGCGATCACGCCGCCATGGATCGCCGGCAATAAAGGGTTACCAATGTTGTCCTTGTTGGCCGGCAAGCGGAACAGCAACTCATCCCCGACTCGCGAACACTCGACACCAATCAACTTGGCGTACGGGATCAGGTGTAGCAGCGAGGCGTAGTCCCCTTGCGCGTGGGCCTGTTGAAGTTGTTCCTTGAACGAATCGGTCATTTCGCACCTCCGGCGATCGTGCCGCCAAAGCCTTTAGTGCCTTTGATGCCCTTGCCCATGCGCATAAAAGTGCCGACCACGTGGGCGATGGGGTGCTCGGGGTCGTCCTGGTAGGCAAAGCCTCGGGCGAAGATCACGTCAGTGGTCACCCGGTAACACTGGGCGAAACCGTAGACATCCTTATGCGGCTGGGCCGCGTGCATGTAGTCAATGCGCAAATCGAGGGTCGGGCAGACTTCGAATTCCGGCAACACGCACAGGGTGGACATGCCGCACGCGGTGTCCATCAGCGACGTCAGGGCGCCACCATGGATGACACCGGTTTGCGGGTTTCCGACAATTTGCGGGCTGTAGGGCAGGATCACTGTCAGCCCTTCATTGCTTGCGCTGTGCACGCGTAAACCGAGTACCTGACAATGTCGCAGTGCCGATAGAAATCGTGTTGCACGCTCAAAAATGGGGTTGTCGGCCATTAGGTAAATCTCTTCTTAGTATCCAGCCAAAGCCTCAGGTGAATCAGGCAAAAGTTCCGTATCGTTAAAAACATATATATCTGTATGAAATGAGGAACTTATCGTCGGCGGTTGTGCTCGAAAGGCCAGTAGATATTTTCCATAAGGAGAAACACCCCATGCGTAAGACTTTAGCTATTGCCTTGATGTTGACCGCTTCCCTCGGTCTCGCTGCTTGCGATAAAAAATCCGAGGACAAAGCTCAAGATGCTAACCAACATGCTGAGCAAGCCCAGCAAAAAATGAACGAAGCTCAGGATAAAGTGAACGACGCGGCGAAAGAAAACGCCGAAGCCGCCAAAGATCAGGCTGAATCGAACCAGGCTGCACAAGACGAAGCTGCCAAGAAGCAATAATTTGCCTCTTGATGCAGAGAAAAGAAAACCCGCCAAGTGCGGGTTTTCTTTTGCCTGTTATTTGCTGCGTTAGAGCAAAACGGTTTTAAAAGTCGGACTAATCATCAGCAATAACGAACAGACTAACCCGACGATCCAGACCAAACTGCGCAGCTTTGGTATATCCGCCAGATAGCACAACAAATAGAGAATGCGCGCGACCACAAAGATGATCGCCAGCGAGTCGATCAGCCACCCCGCCGTTTGCGTGGTGTGCGCCATCAACACGCCCACTGCAAACAAGATGAAGGCTTCGATACTGTTCTGGTGAGCCGCCAATGCACGGGCGCCCAAACCGGTTAGTTGCGCCTGTTGCTGGCGTGGCAGGTGATTGTTGTAACCGCCCTGCTCTTTCATGGCTTTGGCCACGGGCATGCGGGCCACGTAAATCAGCAATGCACTGATAAACACACACCAGAACGGAATACTCATCAAGCGGCCTCTTTGTTGGCTTCGGGCAATGGCGCCTCTGTAGGGGTATAGACCATCACGTCGAGAACGTCGGAGTGAAACTCCCGACGATACAACACCAGCACCACGCCGGTGCTCATCAACATGAACAGCCATGGGCTGACGAACCAGGCCAGCATGGTCATGCCGAAGTAGTAAGAGCGCAGGCCGAAGTTGAACTGGTTGGCCGCCATCGAGATCACCCGCGCCGCACGTGCGGCGAAGGCTTTACGCTCCTGCTCGGAAACATGCCGCTCGCCGATCATCGGTGCCGAGCCAACTAGCACGGCCGCGAAGTTGTACTGACGCATGCACCAACTGAAGGTGAAGAACGCGTAGACAAACACCATCGCCAGACACAGCAACTTGATCTCCGACATACCCTGAGAAGCCTGCTGGACCATGGGAATGTCTGCCAGCAACGACACAGCCCTTTCGGAGGCGCCGAGTAGGGTGAGAATACCCGCCAGGATAATCAAGGTGCTGGAGGCGAAAAACGAGGCGTTGCGTTCCAGGTTGCCGATCACGCTGGCATCGGCGATGCGGTTGTCACGCAGCAGCATGCGGCGCATCCAGTCTTCGCGGTACAGATGCAGCACGCTGGCCAGGCACGCGGTATCACGGCCCTTCCACGTCGCATAACGGGTGTAGCCGCCCCAGCAGATGACAAACCAGAGCGCGGCGAGAAGGTGGATCAGGTTGGCGTGGATGAACGACATGCAATTCCTTTGAATACGTGACCTGTAGGAGCAAAGCTTGCTCGCGAAAGCGGTGTGTCAGTCAACATCAATGTTGAATGTACCGCCGCCTTCGCGAGCAAGCTTCGCTCCTACAAAAAGCGATGCAACCCTTCGACGCTAGCTGACGGAAAAAGACACTGCCTCACGCCCATAAAAAATGCCCCGTATCGATTGATACGGGGCATTTCTGTTTTGGCCTGCTGCCCGCTTGTGGCGGACGGTCAGGTTTAAGCCAGGGCTTCGGCGCGCTTGCCGAGCATGCGATCGCAAACGGCGGCCACTACCAGGGTCATGACCGACGGCACCAGCCAGGCCAGACCTTGTTCGCTCAACGGCAGGTGCGACAGCTGCGTCGGCATCCAGTCCGCCAGACCGGCACCTTTAAGCGCGTCGATCATGCCGAAAATGAACGACACCAGCATCACCGGGCCAACGATGCGGCCCTGTTCACGCCAGAAGTCTTTGCAGAAGCTCAGGGCGACCAGGACGATGCACGGCGGGTAGATCGCGGTCAGCACCGGGATCGAGAACGCGATCAGCTTGGTGAGGCCCAGGTTGGACACAAACAGCGAGAACACCGCCAGGATGATGACCAGTGTCTTGTAGGACAGAGGCAACACCCGGCTGAAGTATTCGGCGCAGGCGCAAGTCAGGCCGACCGCAGTCACCAGGCAGGCCAACGAGATCAACACCGCCAGGAAACCGCTGCCCAGCGAACCGAAGGTGTGCTGCACGTAGGCGTGCAGGACGGCCGCACCATTCGCGGCACCGGCGGCCACTTCATGGCTGCCCGAACCGAGGCGGAACAGGCTGACGTACACCAGCGCCAGACCGACGCCGGCAATCAAACCGGCAATGATCGCGTAACGGGTGATCAACGCTGGCGACTCGACGCCACGGGAGCGGATCGCGTTAACGATAACGATGCCGAACACCAGAGCACCCAGGGTATCCATGGTCAGGTAACCATTGATAAACCCTTGAGAGAACGGTGCCGCCACATATTCAGGCGTGGCCACGCCGATATCACCGGCCGGCAAGGCGAACGCGGCGATGCCGAGCACGGCCAGGGCGATGATCTTCAGCGGCGCAAGGAAACGTCCTACGGTATCCAGCAGGCGGCCCGGATACAGCGAGATAAAGAACACCAACAGGAAGTACACCGAGCTGTAGAGGAACAGCGCCAGCGGGCTCTCACCGGTCAGCGGCGCCAGGCCTACTTCGAAGGACACGGTGGCGGTGCGCGGCGTCGCAAACAGCGGGCCGACAGCCAGGTAGCACGCCGCGGCCAACAGGCCACCAGCGACTTTACCGATCGGGCTGCTCAACGCATCCATTGCCCCACCGACCTTGGCCAGGGCGACAACGGTGATCACCGGCAGACCGACTGCAGTGATCAGAAAACCCAGCGCCGCCATCCAGACATGAGGCCCGGACTGCAAACCGACGATAGGCGGGAAGATGATGTTGCCGGCCCCGACAAACAGGGCAAACGTCATAAAACCAAGTGCCAGGATGTCCTGGCCTTTCAACACTTTCATTAAGGAAATACCACACTACTGAATCGGAATTTAGAGAGGGATTTCCCTATGGGTGAGGGAAATGCTGTCGGTCTGTATAGGACCAACCCGTTTAGCGCGTAGCGACCTTGTGGGCAGCGGACGCAAAAATGGCTGCTAGCCTAACGAATTTGCACGACAAACGCACTGTTAGGGGGCGAAGTATCCGATACGCGACATTTCGATGTCGCGTTTACATATCTAATTTACCTTCACAGGATCCTGTGGCGAGGGGATTGCCCCCGTTCGGCTGCGAAGTAGTCGCAAATCAAACAAATGTGATCTACCTGACGTAACGCAATCGCCTGTTTTGGGGTCGCTTCGCAACCCAACGGGGGCAAGCCCCCTCGCCACAAAAACCCTGCGAATGGCTCAAATCCCGGAAACAACAAAGGCCACCCGAAGGTGGCCTTTGTTTGGTGAAGCGTCAGCTAAGCGCGAGGCTTACTTGACAGCCCAACCGGTCAGCTCGGACAAAGCCTTGCCGATGTCTGCCAGCGAACGCACGGTTTTAACGCCTGCGTCTTCCAGGGCAGCAAACTTCTCGTCTGCAGTGCCCTTGCCGCCAGAGATGATTGCGCCAGCATGGCCCATGCGCTTGCCAGCAGGGGCAGTCACACCAGCGATGTAGGAAACAACCGGCTTGGTCACGTGTGCCTTGATGTAGGCAGCCGCTTCTTCTTCAGCCGAACCGCCGATCTCACCGATCATTACGATCGCTTCGGTCTTCGGGTCTTCCTGGAACAGCTTCAGGATGTCGATGAAGTTCGAACCCGGGATCGGGTCACCGCCGATGCCGACGCAAGTCGACTGACCGAAACCGGCGTCAGTAGTCTGCTTAACAGCTTCGTAGGTCAGGGTGCCGGAACGGGAAACGATACCGACCTTGCCTGGCAAGTGAATGTGACCTGGCATGATGCCGATCTTGCATTCGCCTGGAGTGATCACGCCTGGGCAGTTAGGACCGATCAGGACTACGCCCAGTTCGTCGCACTTGACCTTGGCATCCAGCATGTCCAGGGTAGGAATGCCTTCAGTGATGCAAACGATCAGCTTGATGCCGCCGAATGCTGCTTCCAGGATGGAGTCTTTGCAGAAAGGAGCTGGAACGTAGATCACGCTGGCGGTGGCGCCAGTGGCAGCTACAGCGTCTTTCACGGTGTTGAACACTGGCAGACCCAGGTGCTCGGTGCCGCCCTTACCAGGAGTAACGCCACCAACCATCTTGGTGCCGTATTCGATGGCTTGCTGGGTGTGGAAACTACCTTGCGAACCGGTAATACCCTGGCAGATAACTTTGGTGTCTTTATTGATCAGGACGCTCATTATTTGCCCTCCGCAGCTTTGACAACTTGTTGAGCAGCGTCGGTCAGGCTGGTAGCAGCGATGATGTTCAAACCGCTTTCTGCCAGTACTTTAGCGCCCAGTTCAGCGTTGTTACCTTCAAGGCGAACAACAACCGGGATTTTCACGCCGACTTCTTTCACTGCACCGATGATGCCTTCGGCAATCATGTCGCAACGAACGATGCCGCCGAAGATGTTGACCAATACTGCAGCGACGTTAGTGTCGGACAGGATGATCTTGAACGCTTCGGTAACGCGTTCTTTGGTAGCACCGCCGCCCACGTCGAGGAAGTTGGCTGGTTTGCCGCCATGCAGGTTGACGATGTCCATGGTACCCATGGCCAGGCCAGCACCGTTGACCATGCAACCGATGTTGCCTTCCAGTGCTACGTAGTTCAGTTCGAACTTGGCAGCGTGCGCTTCGCGCGGATCGTCTTGCGACGGATCGTGGAAAGTTTTCAGCTTAGGCTGACGGTACATGGCGTTGGCGTCGATGTTGATCTTGGCGTCGAGGCAATGCAGATCGCCGTCAGCCTTGATCACCAGCGGGTTCACTTCCAGCAGAGCCAGGTCGTGATCCTTGAACAGCTTGGCCAGACCTACGAAGATCTTGGCGAACTGAGCAACTTGCTTGCCTTCCAGACCCAGCTGGAATGCCAGCTCGCGACCCTGGAATGGCTGAGCGCCAACCAGTGGATCGATAGTGGCCTTGAGGATTTTCTCAGGGGTGTCGTGAGCGATTTTCTCGATGTCCACGCCACCTTCGGTGGAAGCCATGAACACGATGCGACGGCTCGAACGGTCAACGACAGCGCCCAGGTACAGCTCTTTAGCGATATCAGTGCACGATTCAACCAGGATCTTGGTGACTGGCTGACCATTGGCATCAGTCTGGTAAGTCACCAGACGCTTGCCCAACCACTGTTGAGCGAATGCTTTGGCGTCTTCTTTGCTGCGAACCAGCTTAACGCCGCCCGCTTTACCGCGACCACCTGCGTGAACCTGGGCTTTGACAACCCATTCGGTCCCGCCGATTTTGTCGCACGCTTCTGCTGCTGCTTCCGGGGTGTCTACGGCGAAACCCTGGGATACTGGCAGGCCGTATTCAGCGAACAGCTGCTTACCCTGATACTCGTGAAGATTCATGCTTATTACCGTCTTCGTTAGGTACTGCGCATTCGGTGCTGCACTCGATCAAGTGCCGCACCACCTGTGACTGCTGCTTGCGTAGGTGTTCCGGATAACCGGTGAGACTACGCAAGGCTGCGTCCGGCGGACATTCCGCGGTGAGTCTTGCACGCAAGGCTCACGACGGGCCTTCCGCCGTGGTTTCTTATTGTCTTGTCTTAACGCTTCTTGCGGTTGGCGATGTGAATGGCGCCGCCATTCACTGCCAGAGCAGCTTCGTGCAGGGCTTCGGACAGGGTCGGATGGGAGAAAACCATCATGCCCAGGTCTTCGGCACTGGTGCCGAATTCCATGCCGATTGCGCCCTGCTGAACCAGTTCTGCAGCGCTCGGGCCAATCACATGGACGCCCAATACGCGGTCAGTCTTGGCATCAGCAATGACTTTCACGAAACCGCCGGTATCGTTGGCTGCCATGGCACGGCCACTGGCTGCGAACGGGAAAGTGCCGACGTTAACTTCAACGCCTTCAGCTTTCAAGGCTTGCTCGGTTTTACCGACCCACGCGATTTCCGGGTGAGTATAAATAACAGACGGGATCAGGTCATAGTTGATCTGGGCTTTGTGGCCCTTGATGCGCTCTACAACCATGATGCCTTCTTCGGACGCCTTGTGCGCCAGCATCATGCCGCGAACCACGTCACCGATTGCGAAAACGCCCGGAACGCTGGTTGCGCACTGGTCGTCAACGAAAACGAAGCCACGTTCGTCGATGTTAACGCCGCTGTCAGCTGCCAGCAGCTCGGTGGTCACTGGGCGGCGACCAACGGCAACGATCAGCTTGTCGAACGTGATGCTCTGTTCACCGTTGGTATCGGTGTAGTTCACAACGACTTCGTCGCCGTTCACTTTGGAACCGGTAACGCGAGCGCCCAGCTTGATGTCCAGACCTTGTTTGGTCAGGGTTTTGTAAGCTTCTTTGGAAACCGCTTCGTCAGCTGCAGGCAGGAACTTCTCCAGCGCTTCCAGAACCACGACTTCGGAGCCCAGGCGGGACCATACCGAACCCAGTTCCAGACCGATCACGCCAGCGCCGATCACGCCCAGACGCTTAGGTACGGTTTGGAATTCCAGCGCGCCAGTCGAATCGACGATCACATTCTGGTCAACCGGAGCCGGTGGAATGTCGATCGGACGCGAGCCCGACGCCAGAATCACGTTCTCGGCTTCGATGATTTCAACGGTGCCGTCTGGCTTGGTCAGTTCAACTTTCTTGCCGGCCAGCAGTTTGCCGTGGCCTTGCAGGGAAGTAACGCCGTTAGCCTTGAACAGGGTTGCAACGCCAGAGGTCAGGCCTTTGACGATGTTGGCTTTACGGCCAACCATTGCAGCCACGTCCATGGTCACGCCAGCGTGATTGATACCGTGGATCGCGAAGCCTTCTTTGGCTTCCTTGTATTTCCAGGAGCTGTCCAGCAGCGCCTTGGAAGGAATGCAGCCGACGTTCAGGCAAGTACCGCCCAAGGCCAGTTTGCCTTCCTTGTCGGTGTATTTCTCGATGCAGGCAGTGGTGAGACCCAGTTGCGCTGCTTTGATGGCAGCTACGTAGCCGCCAGGGCCCGCGCCGATCACTACTACGTCAAATTTCTGCGACATTCAAAAAATCCTCTTTTAGCAACAAGCTTGAAGCCGCAAGCCTCAAGCCAAGCTGCAATTACTTGCAGTTTTGGACTTGAAACCTGCGGCTGCTTCTATCAGATATCCAGCAGCAAACGAGCCGGGTCTTCCAGCAGGTTCTTGATGGTAACCAGGAAGGTCACAGCTTCTTTGCCATCGATCAGACGGTGATCGTAGGACAGAGCCAGGTACATCATCGGACGGATAACGACCTGACCGTTGATCGCCATAGGACGCTGCAGAATGTTGTGCATGCCCAGGATGGCCGCTTGCGGCGGGTTGACGATCGGGGTCGACATCATCGAACCGAAAGTACCACCGTTGGTGATGGTGAACGTACCACCGGTCATTTCGTCCATCGACAGCTTGCCGTCGCGCGCCTTTTTGCCGAAAGCAGCGATGCCGCCTTCGATTTCAGCCAGGCTCATCAGTTCGGCGTTACGCAGAACCGGTACAACCAGACCGCGGTCGCTGGAAACAGCAACACCAACATCGGCGTAGCCGTGGTAAACGATGTCAGCACCGTCGATCGACGCGTTGACAGCCGGGAAGCGTTTCAGCGCTTCGGTAGCTGCTTTGACGAAGAACGACATGAAGCCCAGGCGTACGCCGTTGTGGGACTTCTCGAACAGGTCCTTGTACTTCGAACGCAGGGCCATGACTTCGGTCATGTCGACTTCGTTGAAAGTGGTCAGCATCGCCATGTTCGACTGAGCTTCTACCAGACGCTTGGCAACGGTGGCCCGCACGCGGGTCATCGGTACGCGCTTCTCGATGCGGTCGCCAGCGGCGAACACAGGAGCAGCGGCAGCCGGAGCAGCAGCCTTGGCAGGAGCAGCGGCCGGAGCAGCTTTCTTGGCAGCAACAGCAGCGACTACGTCTTCCTTGGTCACACGACCGCCTTTGCCGGTGCCGGCAACGGAAGCGATGTTGATGCCGTTTTCTTCAGCCAGCTTGCGAGCAGCCGGTGCAGCAACAGGATCGTCTTCGCCGTCGGCAGCTGGAGCAGCAGCTTGTGCAGCGGCCGGAGCAGCGGCAGCAGCTGGAGCGGCAGCAGCGCCGCCCTCTTGGATGGAGCCCAGGACTTCGTCGGACAGAACGGTGTCGCCTTCGTTCTTGACGATAGCGCCCAGCACGCCGTCAGCAGTAGCCAATACTTCCAGTACCACTTTGTCGGTTTCGATATCGACGATCAGGTCATCACGCTTGACGGCGTCGCCTGGTTTTTTGTGCCAGGTGGCAACGGTGCCATCGGCAACCGATTCCGGGAAAGTGGGGGCTTTGATTTCGATAGCCATTATCAGTGGGTCCTTAAATTCGGTTTCAGGTGCGCGAAGGCGTTAAACAGTAAAGGCGTCTAGCAGCAGTTTTTCCTGCTGCTCAGCGTGCATCGATGCATAACCACAAGCAGGTGCAGCAGAAGCATCACGGCCGGCGTACTCGAGAACGAGCGCCTTGTTGTGATTGCCAACGATGCGGCGCATGTGGTGTTGGCTGCAGTACCAGGCACCCTGGTTCATCGGCTCTTCCTGACACCAAACGATATGTTTGAGGTTGGTATAAGGAGCCAGGACTTCGTTCAAGTCGTCCTCAGGGAATGGGTACAGCTGCTCGATACGCACGATGGCGATGTCATCACGACCTTCGGCACGACGTTTTTCCAGCAGGTCGTAGTAGACCTTGCCGCTACACAGAACAATGCGCTCGACCTTTTTCGGGTCTTGGGCATCGATTTCCGGGATCACGGTCTGGAACGAACCTTCGGCCAGATCTTCCAGGGTCGAAATAGCCAGCTTGTGACGCAGCAGCGACTTCGGTGTCAGCACGATCAACGGCTTGCGCAGCGGGCGAATCACCTGACGACGCAGCAAGTGGTAGATCTGAGCCGGCGTAGTCGGCACGGCTACCTGAATGTTGTGCTCGGCGCACAGTTGCAGGTAACGCTCCAGACGAGCCGAAGAGTGCTCCGGCCCCTGACCTTCATAACCGTGCGGCAGCAGCATGGTCAGACCGCAAAGACGGCCCCACTTGTGCTCGCCACTGGTGATGAACTGGTCGATAACCACCTGGGCACCGTTGGCGAAGTCGCCGAACTGGGCTTCCCAGATCACCAGCGCCTCAGGCGTGGTGGTCGAGTAACCGTATTCGAACGCCAGTACGGCTTCTTCGGACAGGAACGAATCGTACAAGTCGAAACGTGGCTGACCTTTGTACAGGTTCTGCAGCGGAATGTAGCTGCCGGCGTCTTTCTGGTTGTGCAACACAGCGTGACGGTGCGAGAACGTACCGCGGCCGATGTCCTGGCCAGTCATGCGGATCGGGTGACCTTCGAACGCCAGGGTCGCGTACGCCATGGTTTCGGCGTAACCCCAGTTGATCGGCAGGCCGCCGACTTGCATTTTCTGACGGTCTTCGTAGATCTTCGAAACCTGGCGCTGAACCACGAAGCCTTCTGGAATTTCCAGCAGCTTGGCGGACAGTTCCTGCAAGGTTTTCAGATCGAAACTCGTGTCGTGACGTGCAGTCCAGGCGTGGCCCAGGTACGGACGCCAGTCCACGAACAACTCTTTGTTCGGCTCTTTGACCAGGCTTTTCACAACATGCAGACCGTTGTCCAGCGCGTTGCGGTATTCGTCGATCTTGGCCTGTACGCGTGCATCATCAACCACACCGGCCTGGGTCAGGCGTTCGGCGTACAGCTCACGGGTGGTGCGCTGCTTGGTGATCTGCTGGTACATCAGAGGCTGGGTGCCGCTAGGCTCGTCAGCTTCGTTGTGGCCGCGACGACGGTAGCAAACCAGGTCGATTACCACGTCACGCTTGAACTGCATGCGGTAGTCGATGGCCAGCTGGGTCACGAACAATACGGCTTCCGGATCATCACCATTTACATGGAGGATCGGCGCCTGGATCATTTTCGCGACGTCGGTTGCGTACTCGGTAGAGCGCGAATCTTCCGGGTTGCTGATGGTGAAACCGACCTGGTTGTTGATCACGATGTGCACGGTACCGCCGGTTTTGAAACCGCGGGTCTGCGACATCTGGAAGGTTTCCATCACCACGCCCTGACCGGCGAATGCCGCGTCACCGTGGATGGAGATCGGCAGAACCTTTTCACCGGTAGGGTCGTTACGACGATCCTGACGGGCACGGACCGAACCTTCGACCACTGGAGAAACGATTTCCAGGTGGGACGGGTTGAAGGCCATGGCCAGGTGAACTTCACCGCCGGCGGTCATGACGTTGGAGGAGAAGCCCTGGTGGTATTTAACGTCACCGGAACCCAGCTCGACCTTCTTCTTGCCTTCGAACTCGTCGAACAGCTCGCGCGGGTTCTTGCCGAAGGTGTTGACCAGCACGTTGAGACGGCCACGGTGGGCCATGCCGATAACGATTTCCTTGGTGCCGTAGGAACCGGAACGCTGGATCAGCTCGTCGAGCATCGGAATCAGGCTCTCGCCGCCTTCCAGACCGAAACGCTTGGTACCCGGGTATTTGGTGCCCAGGTATTTTTCCAGACCTTCGCCGGCAGTGACGCGTTCGAGCAGGTGGCTCTTGATGTCGGCGGAGTACGTCGGACGGCCGCGCACGCTTTCCAGACGCTGCTGGAACCAGTGACGCTGCTCGGAATCGGTGATATGCGTGAATTCAGCGCCGATGGTGCGGCAATATGTCTGCTGCAACGCTTCGTGAATTTCGCGTAGGCTCGCCTCCTCTTTGCCGATGAACAGGTCGCCGGCACGGAAGGTCGTATCAAGATCGGCATTGGTCAAGCCGTAATGATTGATCGACAGGTCTGCAGGTGCAGGACGCTGCCACAGCCCCAGCGGGTCAAGCTGGGCTGCCTGGTGGCCACGCATACGGTAGGCCTGGATCAATCGCAGCACTTCAACTTGCTTCTTCTCGTGCTCACTGCTCACGCTGCCGGCGGAAACCGGTTGTGCGCGGCGCTGGTTCTTTGCCAGCAAGACGAAATGGTCGCGAATTGTGGAGTGCGAAACATCGGTGGCAGTGTTGCCGTCAGCAGGCAACTTCTGAAAGTAGGTGCGCCACTCTTCTGGCACAGCGTTAGGGTCGTGCAGGTAGAGCTCGTAGAGCTCTTCCACATAGGCAGCGTTACTACCGGATAGGTAGGCGCTGTTCCACATGCGCTGCATCACGCTTTCTTGCATGCTTGGTCACCCTCGGTTAGGGGAACACCACCGGCGTCGACACCGAGCAAACTTGCAGAAGTCCGAATGCAGCGACTAAAACAAGCCACTTAGGATCACGCTGATAGTCCGGGTACCAGCCCGGATGCCCCTGCTTGTCTCATTTCTTCAAAATAAGAGCTGCAGCTTTATGAGCTGCTGCTCAGGTTAAAACTACGGCGCCGGTTGAAGCCTGCGCCGTAGCATCTACAGGTACAGCGGTACTACATTTACAACAGCCGGGTTACAGCTGCTGAATCACACGCCGCTTTGCAGCAACATGTTACGTACGTGACCGATGGCCTTAGTCGGGTTCAGGCCTTTCGGACAGACGTTGACGCAGTTCATGATCCCGCGGCAGCGGAATACGCTGAACGGGTCATCCAGCGAAGCCAGACGCTCGGCAGTCTTGGTGTCACGGCTGTCTGCCAGGAAGCGATACGCTTGCAGCAGAGCAGCTGGACCCAGGAACTTGTCCGGGTTCCACCAGAAGGACGGGCAAGAGGTCGAGCAGCAAGCGCACAGGATGCACTCGTACAGACCGTCAAGCTTTTCACGCTCTTCAGGGGTCTGCAGACGTTCGATGGCCGGAGCCGGCGTGTCGTTCTGCAGGAATGGCTTAACCTTCTCGTATTGCTTGTAGAAGATGCTCATATCGACGACCAAGTCACGGATAACCGGCAAACCTGGCAGAGGACGAACGATCAGCTTGTTACCTTTTACGACAGCGGACAGCGGCGTAACGCACGCCAGACCGTTTTTGCCGTTGATGTTCATGCCGTCGGAACCGCAAACACCTTCACGGCAAGAGCGACGATAGGAGAAACCCTCGTCCTGCTCTTTGATCAGGGCCAGCACGTCCAGCACCATCAGGTCTTTACCGTTGGTATTGACCTGGAATTCTTGCATGAACGGCGCAGCGTCCTGATCAGGGTTGTAGCGATAAACACTGACTTTCAACATGGCGGCCACCCTTAATAAGTCCGAATCATTGGTTCAAAGGTCGGGACTGTTTTTGGCGAGAAGTTCACGGCACGCTTGGAAACGCGCTTCTCACCCGGGAAATACAGGGTGTGACACAGCCAGTTAACGTCATCGCGCTCTTCGAAGTCTTCACGGGCGTGAGCACCGCGGGACTCTTTGCGGATCTCTGCGGCGATGGCGGTAGCTTCGGCCACTTCCAGCAGGTTCTGCAGTTCCAGCGCTTCGATACGAGCGGTGTTGAACGCCTGGCTCTTGTCGTTGATCTTGACGTTGGCGATACGGCTACGCAGATCAGCCAACTGAGCAATACCCTTCTGCATGTATTCACCGGTACGGAATACACCGAAGTAGTTCTGCATGCAGCTTTGCAGTTCTTTACGCAGGGTGGCGACGTCTTCACCTTCGGTACGCGAGTTCAGGCCATCGAGACGTGCCAGGGCAGCGTCGATGTCGGACTGGCGAGGGCGAGCGTAGTCAACGCCTTCTTTCAGGGTCTGTTCCAGGAACAGGCCGGCAGCACGACCGAATACCACCAGGTCGAGCAACGAGTTACCGCCCAGACGGTTGGCACCGTGAACCGATACGCAAGCCACTTCGCCTACAGCGAACAGGCCCGGGATGATCTGGTCAACGCCTTCAGCGTCCTGAGTGATTGCCTGACCATGAATGTTGGTCGGCACGCCGCCCATCATATAGTGGCAGGTTGGAACGACCGGGATCGGCGACACGGCTGGATCGACGTGAGCGAAGGTCTTGGACAGTTCCATGATGCCTGGCAGACGGCTGTGCAGAACTTCTTCACCGAGGTGATCGAGTTTCAGCATTACGTGGTCGCCATCCGGACCGCAACCGTTGCCGGCGATGATTTCTTTAACCATCGAGCGAGCAACCACGTCACGACCAGCCAGGTCTTTGGCGTTCGGAGCATAACGCTCCATGAAACGCTCGCCGTGCTTGTTGATCAGGTAACCGCCTTCACCGCGGCAGCCTTCAGTAACCAGTACACCAGCGCCGGCGATGCCGGTCGGGTGGAACTGCCACATTTCAATGTCTTGTACCGGCACGCCAGCACGCAGAGCCATGCCGACGCCGTCACCGGTGTTGATCAGGGCATTGGTGGTGGACGAGTAGATACGGCCTGCACCGCCGGTCGCCAATACGGTGGCGTTCGCGCGGACGTAGGAGGTTTCGCCAGTTTCGATGCAGATGACGATCATGCCGACAAAGGCACCATCTTCGTTCTTCACCAGGTCGACGCCGTAGTATTCGTTAAGGAATACGGTGCCAGCCTTGAGGTTGGCCTGGTACAGGGTGTGCAGCAGTGCGTGACCGGTACGGTCGGCAGCAGCGCAAGTACGGGCAGCCTGGCCGCCTTTACCGAAGTCTTTCGACTGACCGCCGAACGGACGCTGATAAATGCGGCCCTGTTCGGTACGGGAGAACGGCAAACCCATGTGCTCGAGCTCGAAAACCGCTTCCGGGCCTACGGAACACATGTATTCGATAGCGTCCTGGTCACCGATATAGTCGGAACCCTTGACGGTATCGTACATGTGCCAGCGCCAGTCATCGTTCGGATCTGCCGAGGCGATGGCGCAGGTGATGCCACCCTGAGCGGATACGGTGTGCGAGCGAGTCGGGAAAACCTTGGTTACCACGGCAGTCTTGTGACCACCTTGTGCCAGTTGCAGCGCAGCGCGCATGCCAGCACCGCCGCCGCCAATAATAATGGCGTCGAACGAAAGCGTATTAACTGTAGTAGACATGAATCAGATACCCCAAAGAATCTGCACACCCCAGACGAAGTAGGCGAACATCGCAACGCCGCATACTGCCTGGAAGAGGAAACGTACTGCAGTCGCGGACTTGCCCAGCGCCATCGGCGTCAGGTAGTCGGTCGCGATGGTCCACATGCCAACCCAGGCGTGAGCGCCAAGGGCCACCAGGGCCAGCAGACTGAAGATACGCATCCCGTTGCTTGCAAACAGCTCATGCCATTGGGCGTAGCCAATGCCAGGATGCGCTGCGAGGTATCCGATCAGGAAAATGAAATAAGCCGCGAGAACAACCGCAGACACACGCTGCGCCATCCAGTCATAGAGACCGGAACGCGACAGGTTCGTTACGCTGGTTACCATATCCAAACTCCCGCCAGAACGATCAGCACCGCAGACACGGCGATAATGATTTTCGAGCCCAGTTTGCCGCCTTCCAGCGTCTCACCGATGCCCATGTCCATGATCAGATGGCGCACGCCGGCTACCATGTGATACAGCAAGGCGGACAGGAGGCCCCATGCTACGAACTTGGCCAGCGGACTGGTCAAGCATGCCTTCACCTCGACAAAACCTTCCTCGGAACCCAGGGATTTGCCCAATGCATAAAGCATGATGCCAAGGCCCAGGAAGAGGATGATGCCGGAAACACGGTGAAGAAACGACGTAACGCCGGTGATGGGGAGTTTGATGGTCCTTAGGTCTAGGTTTACAGGTCGTTGGCTTTTCACGGCTTTTTTCACACTGAAGAGCCCCTAACAATCAGGGCAAAGTTGTTGGGGAGTGCACTGGTCAGGTAACCACCACCCAGGGATGCGACCCCCAATAAAGCAGGCCCAAAAGCCCCTGGCGGTCGGTGGCCGAGTATAGACAGTTAGGCTACTAATGACAACGCGTTCGCCTCCCCCTAATAGCTCATTGCACAAGTCGGATAAAAGGCGTAAATGGCAGGTAATTTCGAGGAAAAAGTCCGGTTAAAGCCTTCTGGAGCAAGACTTTAGGCAAATTGACATTCGAATTTATCTCACTATAGTGGTGCGGGCCCTGCGTGGGGGGTCTGTCTGATGATTTCAAGCATAAATAGGAGGCCACATGGCTGACAAAAAAGCGCAGTTGATCATCGAGGGCGCAGCCCCCGTCGAGCTGCCCATTTTAACCGGCACCGTTGGTCCCGATGTAATTGATGTTCGGGGCCTGACGGCCACGGGCCGTTTCACCTTTGACCCTGGCTTCATGTCGACCGCCTCCTGCGAGTCGAAGATCACCTATATCGACGGCGACAACGGCATCCTGCTGCACCGCGGCTACCCGATCGAACAGCTGGCTGAAAAGTCGGACTACCTGGAAACCTGCTATCTGCTGCTCAACGGCGAATTGCCGACCGCAGAACAAAAGGCCCAGTTCGTCAGCACCGTGAAGAACCACACCATGGTTCACGAGCAGTTGAAGACCTTCTTCAACGGCTTCCGTCGCGACGCCCACCCAATGGCCGTCATGTGCGGTGTAGTCGGCGCCCTCTCGGCCTTCTACCACGACTCCCTGGACATCAATAACCCGCAGCATCGCGAAATCTCCGCGATCCGCCTGGTTGCCAAGATGCCGACCCTGGCAGCGATGGTTTACAAGTACTCCATGGGGCAACCCATGATGTACCCGCGCAACGACCTGACGTACGCGGAAAACTTCCTGCACATGATGTTCAACACCCCGTGCGAGATCAAACCGATCAGCCCGGTACTCGCCAAGGCCATGGACCGGATCTTCATCCTCCATGCCGACCACGAGCAAAACGCATCGACCTCTACCGTACGTCTGGCAGGTTCGTCGGGGGCCAACCCGTTCGCCTGTATCGCCGCCGGTATCGCTGCACTGTGGGGCCCTGCCCACGGCGGCGCGAACGAAGCTGTTCTGACCATGCTTGACGAAATTGGCGATGTTTCGAACATCGACAAATACATCGCCAAGGCCAAGGACAAGAACGATCCGTTCAAACTGATGGGCTTCGGTCACCGGGTTTACAAAAACCGCGACCCACGCGCCACAGTTATGAAGAAGACGTGCGACGAAGTACTGAAAGAACTGGGTATCAAAAACGATCCGCAACTCGAACTGGCCATGCGCCTGGAAGAGATCGCCCTGACCGACCCGTACTTCATCGAACGCTCTCTGTACCCGAACGTCGACTTCTACTCGGGGATTATCCTCAAGGCGATCGGCATTCCAACCAGCATGTTCACCGTGATCTTCGCTTTGGCGCGGACCGTGGGCTGGATCTCCCACTGGAAAGAAATGCTCTCCAGCCCGTACAAGATTGGCCGTCCGCGCCAGCTGTACACCGGCTACGAGTCGCGTGACATTACCAAGCTGGAAGACCGCAAATAAGATTTGTCTTGCGATAACGTCTTAAGTTGTACCGGGAACGGCCTCTATATTGAGGCCGTTTTTGTTTGTGCGATTTTTGAACATATCTGTTTCTTCGGTAACGACCGCTATTGGTTTCGCTCTTACAGCGAGTCACTTTTCCAGACGCCGAAAAGTAAGCAAAAGGCTTCGCCCCGGCGTACGGCATCTCGCTTCGCTCGATGTACCCTCGCTACGGTGTCCATCAGGGGGCATCGCCTACGGTCTGCTTCGCTACGACCTCCTCTCGATGTGTTCGGCTTCGCCGAACGGCGCTGCGCGCCTAACCCCCTGATGAACACCTACGCTCGGCCTGCCGAAGGGGCGAGAGATCAAAAGCCAAAGCAAGATCACAAGCCAGATGAAAAGCCAGCCCCCCTCACCCTAGCCCTCCCGAAACGTCGGACCGCCCGAAGGGAGAGGGAACTGATCGAGGTGCTTGGGAGAGGTACGCCGACATGGAATACCGAGTCGAACGCGTATTTTGAAAAGCCCACCAATCGGCCCCCTCTCCCTCGGGAGAGGGCTGGGGTGAGGGGCGAGAACACCACAAGAACCAAAGCCAAGCACGCTGTGCTCCTCACCACTCAACACGATGAGCGTTAGCTCGAGTAAAGCTCTTGATCTAGAAGGCCCGTCGGCAGGCTGAGTGGAGGGATTGATCCGGGGTGGGAGCGCAGCGACCGTTTGGCGAAGCCAAATGCATCGAGAGGAGGTGCAGCGAAGCAAACCGTAGGCGATGCGCCCGGATCGATCCCGGAGCGAAGGAATCCGAGCCTGCGAGGGCCGAACGCTGGGGCAAGCCTTTTTTTGCTTACTTTTTTGAGGCGTTTGTCAAAAAAGTAACTCGCCGTCAGGGCGAAACCCTAAGCAGCCATCACCGCAGCAACGGATATACACACACAAACCACCAACCACACAGCCCCGCCGTCCGATAACCGCCCAATAAAAAATGCCCCGATCTCTCGACCAGGGCATTCAGTAAAACGCTACAACTTACCGATAAGCATCAAACGATCAATGCGAAACAGCCCCACTCGCCCCCAACCCAGTCTGCGAACGCACAAATTGCGGGAAGAACAACGCCCGCTCTTTATCAGCCGCCGCCGACTTATCAGTAATCGAGAAGAACCAGATCCCGGCAAACGCAATCGCCATGGAAAACAGCGCCGGGTACTCGTACGGGAAGATCGCCTTCTCGT
Organism: Pseudomonas sp. TH15; assembly: GCF_016651105.1. Lineage (GTDB taxonomy): Bacteria > Pseudomonadota > Gammaproteobacteria > Pseudomonadales > Pseudomonadaceae > Aquipseudomonas. The sequence goes on along the minus strand of NZ_JAEKEL010000001.1, from coordinate 2,896,015 downwards.
GATGCAGGATCTGCACCCAAATGGTCGGCCCAAGCACCATCAAGCCCACCGCGCTGATCAACCCCATCCAGCCACCGACCATCGCACCGCGAGTGGTCAGCTTCTTCCAGTACATGGAAAGCAGCAGCACCGGGAAGTTACAGCTCGCCGCAATGGAGAACGCCAGGCCCACCATGAACGCGATGTTCTGGCTTTCGAACAGAATGCCCAGACCAATCGCCAGCACGCCCAGAGCGATGGTGGTGATTTTCGAGACGCGGATCTCATCCTTGTCGTTGGCCTTGCCCTTCTTGATCACGCTGGCGTAAAGGTCGTGAGATACCGCCGTCGCACCGGCCAGGGTCAAACCGGCCACAACGGCCAGAATGGTCGCGAACGCTACCGCCGAGATGAAGCCCAGGAAAATACTGCCGCCCACCGCGTCAGCCAGATGCACCGCCGCCATGTTGTTACCGCCCAACAGCGCGCCAGCCGCATCTTTGAAGGCCGGGTTGGTGCTGACCAGAAGGATTGCGCCGAAACCGATGATGAAGGTCAGGATGTAGAAGTAGCCGATGAAGCCAGTGGCGTACAGCACGCTCTTACGCGCTTCTTTCGCATCACTCACGGTGAAGAAGCGCATCAGGATATGCGGCAGGCCAGCCGTACCAAACATCAGTGCCAGGCCCAGGGAGAACGCCGAGACTGGATCTTTCACCAGACCGCCCGGGCTCATGATCGCTTCACCTTTAGGGTGAACCTTGATCGCCTCGGAAAACAGCATGTTGAAGTCAAAGTTGACGTGTTTCATCACCATCAGCGCCATGAACGAGGCACCAGACAGCAGCAACACAGCCTTGATTATCTGCACCCAAGTGGTCGCCAGCATGCCGCCGAACAGCACATACATGCACATCAGGATGCCGACCAGGATCACCGCAACGTAGTAGTCGAGACCGAACAGCAGTTGGATCAGCTTGCCGGCACCGACCATTTGCGCAATCAGGTAGAACGCCACCACCACCAGCGAACCGCAAGCAGACAGCGTGCGGATCTGGGTTTGCCCGAGGCGGTAGGACGCCACGTCGGCAAAGGTGTATTTACCCAGGTTACGCAGACGCTCGGCGATCAGGAACAGAATGATCGGCCAGCCCACCAGGAAGCCGATCGAGTAGATCAGGCCGTCATAGCCGGAGGCGTACACCAAGGCGGAAATACCCAGGAAGGACGCTGCCGACATATAGTCACCGGCAATCGCCAGACCGTTTTGCAGGCCGGTGATCTTGCCACCCGCCGCATAGTAGTCGGCTGCGGAGTTGTTGCGCTTGGAGGCCCAGTAGGTAATGCACAGGGTCAGGCCGACAAACGCGACAAACATCAGGATCGCGGAAACGTTGAGGGGTTGTTTGTGCACTTCGCCGGTCAGGGCTTCAGCCGCCCAGGCGCCGGGTGCAAAGGCTGCGATGCTCAATAGAGCCATTAGACGCCGGATCATTGCTGAGCCTCCTTGAGAATCAGATTGTTCAGGTCGTCAAATTCGCCATTGGCGCGTCGTACGTAGATTGCAGTCAGGATAAAGGCCGAGAGAATCAGCCCGACACCAATCGGTATCCCCCAGGTAATCGAAGATTCGGGGCTGATTTTCGCCCCCAGAATATGCGGCCCGTAAGCAATCAAAAGGATGAATCCGGAGTAAAGCCCAAGCATGATCGCGGAGAGTATCCAGGCGAACTTTTCTCGCTTACTAACCAGCTCCTTGAAACGCGGGCTGTTTTGAATCGAGAGGTAAATGCTGTCGTTCATTGTTTTTATCCTCGCAGCACAGATTATTGTTAGAACGTATCCACTTTATGCGGCTGCGGAACTGGTTCCAGACGACCTTAGTATTAGAACGACATGACGGTTTTGCCACTTTTCAGCACACACAAAAACTGTGGGAGCGAGCCTGCTCGCGAAGGCGTCGGATCAGTCGATATTTGTATCAACTGACAGATCGCTTTCGCGAGCAGGCTCGCTCCCACAGGTTATGGTGGTGAAGCTTTTATTTGATCCATTCAGCCACGCGATCCGGGTGTTTGGCCACCCAATCCTTGGCTGCAACTTCAGGTTTGGCACCATCCTGAATCGCCAACATGACTTCGCCGATTTCGTCTTTTGAAGCCCACTGGAAGTTTTTCAGGAACTTGGCCACTTCCGGTGCTTTAGTTGCCAGTTCTTTGCTACCGATGCTGTTCACGGTTTCAGCCGCGCCGTACACGCCTTTCGGGTCGTCGAGGAAGCGCAGTTTCCACTTGGCGAACATCCAGTGCGGCACCCAACCGGTGACGGCGATGGATTCGTTTTTCTTCTCGGCACGGGTCAGCTCGGCAATCATGCCGGCGCCGGAACTGGCCTTGAGGGTGTAATTGGTCAGACCGTAGTCCTTGATCGCCTGATCAGTCTTGAGCATCACGCCTGAACCGGCGTCGATGCCGACGATACGACCTTTGAAGCTGTCATCGGTTTTCAGGTCGTCGATGGACTTGGCCTTGACGTACTCCGGCACGATCAAGCCGATTTTTGCATCCTTGAAGTTCGGGCCGTAATCGACGACCTGATCCTTGTTCTTGGCCCAGTATTCACCGTGGGTCACGGGCAGCCAGGCGGACAGCATGGCATCGAGTTTACCGGTGGCCACACCCTGCCACATGATCCCGGTGGCGACGGCTTGAAGCTTCACGTCATAACCGAGTTTCTGCTTGATCACTTCAGCCGCGACATGGGTGGTCGCGACACTGTCGGACCAACCGTCGACGTAGCCGATGCTCAGGGTTTTGCTCTCGGCATTGGCAAATGTGGAGCCAATCGCAAGTACCAGAGCGGCACTGGCGCCTAAAAGTCGTCGCATCTTCATCGTTACTTCCCCGAAAGTGCTGCGCCCGACGGATGCCGAGCGACGTCAACGTATTGTTATGGTGCACAGCGCCCCCATCACGCCTCACCGCAAACTCGTTCGATCATCAGCGGAGTACTGATACTTCGATAATCAACCTCGCGACAACAGCGACCTGCTCTGCCAGCGACCTCAAGGCATCGAGAAACGACATCAGAACGCCATTAATCGCGACCGCTGCAAATGCCCCGCCCGATCCGCCCGAACTTTGCATGTCTAAATCATGCAGGCCACCTAGCGCGGGACAAATGCAGGTAACATGCGCGCCTTTGCTCCCAGACGGCCTGATCATGCCCGCGACATCACGCTTTCCTTTCTTTGCTTATCTCTTCGCCTGCCTGCTGGGGCTGTTTGCTCTCGGCGGCTTCTGGTACGGCCTCGGTAAACCGGTGATCCTGCCGGACGTCGCCAGTGCTTCGCACAAGCTGCAATGCGCCTCCTACACCCCATTCGACAAAGACCAGTCGCCATTCGATCAGCCGTTCAAGCTGCGCCCCGAGCGCATGGACGCCGACCTCGCGCTGTTGGCCACCCGCTTCGAATGCATCCGCACCTATTCCATGACCGGCCTCGAGGCCCTGCCCGACCTGGCGCGCAAGCACGGCTTGAAGCTGATGATCGGCGCCTGGGTCAACAGCAACCCGTTGGACACCGCCAAGGAAGTCGACCTGCTGATCGCCTCGGCCAATGCCAACCCGGACGTGGTGACCTCGGTGATCGTCGGCAACGAAGCCTTGCTGCGCAAGGAAGTCACCGGCGCGCAGTTGGCGACACTGATTAATAAAGTCAAAAGCCAGATCAAGCAGCCCGTCACTTACGCCGACGTCTGGGAATTCTGGCTTAAACACCCGGAAGTCGCGCCAGCGGTGGATTTCCTGACCATCCATTTGCTGCCGTACTGGGAAGATGATCCATCGAACATCGACGCCGCGCTGCAGCATGTGGCTGAGGTCCGCCAGGTGTTCGGCAACAAGTTCGCACCCAAGGATGTCCTGATTGGCGAAACCGGCTGGCCGAGCGAAGGCCGCCAGCGTGAAACCGCCCTGCCGAGCCGGGTCAACGAGGCCAAGTTCATTCGTGGGTTTGTCGCCATGGCCGAGCAACAAGGCTGGCACTACAACCTGATCGAAGCCTTTGACCAGCCGTGGAAACGCGCCAGTGAAGGAGCAGTCGGTGGTTATTGGGGCCTATTCGATGCCGATCGCCAGGACAAGGGCGTACTGGCCGGTCCAGTGACGAACGTGCCGTACTGGTCGCAATGGCTGGCGGTGGGCGGTTTGATATTCCTCGGCACGTTGCTGCTGGGCGGTCGGGTTCGCAGCACACGTTCGGCGTTGATTCTGCCGCTGCTAGGCGCACTGGCCGCCTGCTCGATCGGCGCTTGGGGCGACCTGGCGCGTGTGACCACCCGATTCGCCAGTGAATGGCTGTGGGTTGGCCTGCTGACGGCGTTGAATCTGTTGGTGCTGGCCCATGCCGCGCTGACCTTGAGTGCTCGCACCGGATGGCGTGAACGCGCGTTCAACGTGCTGGAACGGCGCGCGGGCTGGCTGGTCGCCGCGGCTGGTTTTGCCGCGGCGGTGATGATGCTCGAGATGGTTTTTGATCCGCGGTATCGCAGCTTTGCGAGCATGGCGTTTGTTGTGCCTGCGTTGGTTTACCTGTGCCGCCCGGTCAGCGTGCCGCGTCGGGAGATTGCTCTGCTGACCTTTATTGTCGGTGCGGGGATTGCGCCGCAGTTGTATCAGGAAGGTTTGCAGAATCAGCAGGCGTGGGGTTGGGCGTTGGTGAGTGCGTTGATGGTCGCCGCCCTGTGGCGCTGTCTTGGTGTTCGAAAAGTCTGATCTTCAGCGAGACATCAGGCCTCTTCGCGAGCAGGCTCGCTCCCACAGGGATTGCATTCCAAAGGTGGGAGCGAGCCTGCTCGTGAAGACAGATTATCAGGCGTTACGGGTAGCTCTGACCAACCGCAACCCCGCAATCACCACCGCAAACACCGCCAGCGTCGTGTTGTACAACGCCAGTGCCGGGAACCCCAGCACCAGCGCCAACACCGCCAGCCACCAACCTGCCCGGCCCGGTACGACAAAACCGATGACTGCCGCGGCCACTGCGCCCCAACCCAGGACTGCGAAGTGAATCATCAGCCCAAGGTTCGACCGAACCTGGCATTCCCAGCGATTCGCCTCATCCACGCAGAGGCCGACCCACCGCGCATCCTCCATGAAGCCATAACGCGCGCCATAACTGGCGGCCAGCCATAACGGCAGCAAAACAAGCAGCAGAATCACGGGCAGACGGCGAGACATGAAGCACTCCAATAAACGAAAACGGCGGCCAGCTTAATCTCCCGGCAGCCGTGTGCAAGCGTTAACAACAGTTAACTAGGCAGCCAATCACTGCAAAGTGTATCGTCCGGCTACCATTACTCCGAAATCAGGCCTGATTGGTGCCGATCCATGGCACTTTGACGCCGCCCCCGTGGTCATAGCCTGCGAACTTCATTCGGCACCTTTCTCTAAGGGATTTAGTCATGCTCCGTTCCTTGCGCTTCGCCGCCTTGTTTGGCGGCCTTATTTTGAGTGCGTCCGCACTGGCGGTCGACATTGACGCCGCCAGCTATGGCTACCCTTTGACCAACCCGTTCGAAGCGACCATTGCAACAACACCGCCGGAGTTACGCCCGGAGTTGCCGTCCAACGAGGACATCAATCAGCAGGACCGCAGTGTCCGATTGCGCCCGGAGCGTGAATTCAGCCTGCCGGACAATTTCTGGCCGGTGAAAAAACTCACCTACCGCATCGCCACCCAGGATCACGCCGCCCCACTGATTTTCCTGATCGCCGGTACCGGTGCGCGCTATGACAGCAGCCTCAACGAATACCTGAAAAAGCTCTACTACAAGGCCGGCTATCACGTGGTGCAACTGTCGTCGCCGACCAGCTTTGACTTCATGAGCGCCGCTTCTCGCTTCGCCACGCCCGGTATCACCAAGGAAGACGCCGAAGACATGTACCGGGTGATGCAGGCCGTACGGGCGCAAAACCCGAAAACGCCGGTCACCGAGTACTTCCTGACCGGTTACAGCCTGGGCGCTCTGGATGCCGCCTTCGTCGCGCACCTGGACGAAACCCGCCGCAGCTTCAACTTCAAGAAAGTCCTGCTGCTGAACCCACCGGTCAACCTCTACACCTCGATCACCAACCTGGACAAGCTGGTCCAGACCGAGGTCAAGGGCATCAACAACAGCACCACCTTCTATGAACTGGTGCTGAACAAACTGACCCGCTACTTCCAGCAGAAAGGCTACATCGACCTCAACGATGCCCTGCTCTATGACTTCCAGCAGTCCAAGCAGCACCTGACCAACGAACAGATGGCCATGCTGATCGGTACCTCGTTCCGCTTCTCGGCGGCCGACATTGCCTTCACCTCGGACCTGATCAACCGCCGTGGCCTGATCACCCCGCCGAAATACCCGATCACCGAAGGCACCAGCCTCACGCCGTTCCTCAAGCGTGCGCTGCAATGCGACTTCGACTGCTACATCACCGAACAGGTCATTCCGATGTGGCGCGCCCGCACCGACGGCGGCAGCCTGCTGCAACTGATCGACCAGGTCAGCTTGTATGCACTGAAGGACTATCTGCATGACAGCCCGAAAATCTCGGTCATGCACAACGCCGACGACGTGATCCTCGGCCCTGGCGACCTGGGTTTCCTGCGCAAGACATTCGGTGATCGCTTGACCGTTTACCCACTGGGCGGCCACTGCGGCAACCTTAACTATCGCGTCAACAGCGACGCCATGCTGGAGTTCTTCCGTGGCTAAATATCTCCTGCTTTTCGCAGCGTTACTCTGTGCAGGCGTCGCCCAAGCCGACAACAGCAAAGCCAACGCACCGGTCGTTATCGACAACGATGGCTTCAAGGAACCGCTGAGCAAACTCAAGTTCAACCCGGGGCTGGATCAACGCGAATTCGAACGCTCGACGCTCAACGCACTGGCGGTCTATGACCCGCTGGAAGAGTGGAACCGCCGGGTTTACCACTTCAACTACCGCTTCGACCAATGGGTGTTCCTGCCCGTGGTCGACGGTTATCGCTACATCACCCCGAGCTTCCTGCGCACCGGCGTGAGCAACTTCTTCAATAACCTGGGTGACGTGCCGAACCTGTTCAACAGTCTGTTGCAGCTCAAGGGTCATCGCTCGTTGGAGACTACCGGGCGACTGCTGCTCAACACCACGATCGGCGTCGCCGGCCTCTGGGACCCGGCCACCGCCATGGGCTTGCCGCGCCAAAGCGAAGACTTCGGCCAGACGCTGGGCTTCTACGGCGTACCGGGCGGCGCCTACTTCGTCCTGCCGATCCTCGGCCCGTCCAACCTGCGCGACACCGCAGGCCTGGCCGTCGACTACACCGGAGAATCGGCGATCAACTTCCTGAACGTCTCCAAAGTCAGCGAAAACCACCCGGAAATCTGGGTCCTGCGCGGTATCGACAAGCGCTACCAGACCAGCTTCCGCTACGGCCAATTGAACTCGCCGTTCGAGTACGAGAAGGTGCGTTACGTCTACACCGAGTCCCGCAAGTTGCAGATCGCCGAGTAACTCTGGCGGCACAAAATCTGACGGCAACAAAAAAGGCCATTCGATGCGAATCGAATGGCCTTTTTCATGACACGACAAAGATCAAACTGTAGGAGCGAAGCTTGCTCGCGAAAGCGGTCGTTCAGTCGATATCTTCGTTGGGAGACAGACCGCTTTCGCGAGCAAGCTTCGCTCCTACAAGAAGGCTGCTGTGTTTAGCCTTTGATGGCGCGCCAGATTTTGCCGACGACGGAAACCACCGCCAGCACCACCGCACCAGCGATGATCCCCGCGACACCGTTGAGCAACATCGGCACCGCAAACCCAGCAGAACCGGCCGCCGCGCCGACACTTTCAATCCAGTGATGCACCACCGGCACGCCGTGGGTCAGGATCCCGCCGCCGACCAAAAACATCGCAGCAGTACCAATCACCGACAGGCTTTTCATCATGTACGGTGCCGCCCGCAGGATCGCCCCGCCGATACTTTTGGCCATTTGTCCCGGTTTCTGGGTCAGCCACAGGCCGAGATCGTCGAGTTTGACGATGCCCGCCACCAGCCCATAGACGCCGATGGTCATGATGATGGCGATGCCGGACAGCACGATCACTTGCTGGGTCAACGTGGCGTCGGCCACGGTGCCGAGGGTGATGGCGATGATTTCCGCCGAGAGGATGAAGTCGGTGCGAATCGCGCCTTTGATCTTGTCCTGTTCGTACGCCACCAGATCGGTCGCCGGATCAGCCACGGCTTCGACCAATTGGGCATGCCCGGCGTCATCTTCAGCCTTGCTGTGGAGAAACTTGTGGGCCAGTTTTTCGAACCCTTCGAAGCACAGGTACGCACCGCCGACCATCAACAACGGCGTGACCAGCCACGGTACGAACGCGCTGATGGCCAGCGCCGAGGGCACCAAAATCAGTTTGTTGCGAAACGAGCCCTTGGCCACGGCCCAAACCACCGGGATTTCCCGTTCGGCGCGTACGCCGCTGACCTGCTGGGCATTGAGCGCCAAGTCATCGCCGAGCACGCCGGCGGTTTTCTTCGCGGCCATTTTGGTCATCAACGCTACATCATCGAGTACGGCGGCAATATCGTCGATCAGCACCAGCAAACTGCTTCCTGCCATGGGTCAGGCTTCCCTACATAAAAAAGTGCGCGAAGCATAACGCGCGCAATGCAGGGGAAGCGAGGCGCCTCAGTGATCCGCGGGCACTTGCCAGCCGCCGCCAAGGCTCTGGAACAGCGCAACGCTGCCCTGACTGAGCAACCCTTGGGTGTCGCGCCAGTTCTGTTCGGCTTGCAGCAATACCAACTGCTGGGTCAGCACCGCTTGCTGACTGACAATACCCGCGCGTTGTTGCGCCTCCTGGCTGCCGAACAACTGCTGATTGCGCTGATACATCTGTTCAAAGGCCTGGGCCTGGGTGTGCAGATGATTGATCGCCGACAGATTGTCCTCGACGTTTTGCAGGGCACTGAGCACTGTCCCCCGATAGTTGGCCACATCCTGATCGTAGCTGGCCTGGGCCTGTTGTTTCGCCGCCTCCCGCGCGCCGCCGTCGAAAATGGTTTCGGCCAGCGCCGGGCCGAGGGTCCAGATGCGGTTAGGCACGGAGAACAATCCCCCCAGCGCGGTGCCGCGATAGCCGGCTTCGGCAGTCAGGTCCAGCGTCGGGAAAAACGCCGCTTCGGCGACACCGATTTTCGCGTTCGCCGCCGCCGCCACGCGCTCGGCAGACACCACATCCGGGCGTCGTTGCAACAGGCTTGATGGCACAACCGGTGGCGGCAGCGGCATGACAAAACGATAGTCACCGGCCTTGGGCAGATTGAACTGCGCAGGCGCCAGCCCCACCAACACCGCCAGCGCATGTTCAGCCTGCTCGCGTGAGCGTTGGGCATTTTGCAGGGCACTGATCACCGTGCTCAGTTGATCCTGCGCCACCAGCAACTGATCGTTGGTCGCAGTGCCCTGCACCGTTTGCGCTTGAATCATCGTCAGCAATTGTTGATTGATCGTCTGTTGGCGCTGCAACAGGTCGATGTCGATATCCAGCTGCCGCAATCCCAGATAGTTGGTCGCCACGCTGGCACCGATGGACAGGCGCACGCCGGCGAGCAAAGCATCAGACGATTGCAGCGAGGCTTGGCTCGACTCGATGCCGCGTCGTACTTGCCCCCACAAATCCGGCTCCCAACTGGCGCTGAGGGTGGCGCTGACGGTTTGCTCAACGCTGCCGCCTCCGCTGCCGGTCAGGCCGCTGGTGGTGCTGCCGCTGGCCCCGCCGCCAACCCCGCGCGCACCGGAAAGCCCGACCCCCACTGTCGGCCACAACCCGGCGCGACTCGACGCCACTTGCGCCTGCGCCAGGCGATACGCGGCTTCAGCGGCGATGATCGACTGGTTGGCCTTGGCCGAACGGGCGATCAGGTCGTTCAGGACCGGATCCTGATAGGCCCGCCACCACTGGCTGTCCAGCGCACCTTGCGGATTGGACACAGCACGCTGCCACTGCGCGCCCTCCTTGAACGAAGTCGGCAGTTCAGTCGCCGGTTTTTGATAATCCGGCCCGCCCATGCAACCGCTCAATAACAGGAATACCCCCATTAAAAGTGGGAGCGAGCCTGCTCGCGAAAGCGGTTTTACAGCCGACATGAATGTTGAATGATCCAACGCCTTCGCGAGCAGGCTCGCTCCTGCAGGGGATTTGCGATATTTCATGAGGATCTCCTGCGCAGGCGCTGGGACGCCCGGTCGAGCCAGAGGTAAATCACCGGAGTGGTGTAGAGCGTCAGCAACTGGCTGAACACCAATCCGCCAATAATCGAAATCCCCAAGGGCCGGCGCAATTCGGAGCCATAGCCGATGCCCAGCACCAGCGGCAATGCGCCGAGAATCGCCGCCAGGGTGGTCATCATGATCGGCCGAAAACGGATCAGGCACGCACGGCGAATCGCTTCCTTGGCGCTCAGGCCGGACTCCCGGCGCTCGGTGATGGCGAAGTCGATCATCATGATCGCGTTTTTCTTGACGATACCAATCAGCAAAATCACCCCCACCAGCGCAATGATCGACAGTTCGGTACCGGTCAGCAGTAATGCAATCAGCGCACCGACCCCGGCGGACGGCAGGGTCGAGAGGATCGTCAACGGGTGCACCAGGCTCTCGTAAAGCATGCCCAGCACGACATACACCGACAGCAGCGCCGCGACGATCAGCAACGGCTCATTGGCCACCGACGACTGGAACACCTGCGCCGTGCCGGCGAACTGGCCAACGATGCTTGCTGGCATTCGCAACTGCGCCACGGCGTTCTCCACCAGCGCCGTCGCCTGACCGATGGACACGCCGGAGACGAGGTTGAACGAGGCCGTGACCGCCGGAAAGGTGCCCTGATGGCTGATGGAAATCGCCGTGCGGCCCACCGAATACTCCGCCACCGCCGACAGCGGCACCAGGTTTTGCGCAGCCGTGGCACTGAGATTGGGCGCCGTAGCTGCGCCCTTGACGGTGACAGCCGTATTGCCCACCGGCACGTAGACGTTTTCCAATGTCGCCGGGTCGGACCAGTACGGCGGCGCCACTTCCATCACCACGTGATACTGGTTGGCCGAGCGGTAGATAGTCGAGACCTGACGTTGGCCGAAAGCGTCGTACAACGTCTGATCGATGGCCGACATGCTCACCCCCAAACGCGCAGCCGCGTCGCGATTGACGATCACGCTGGCCATTAGACTGTTGTCCTGCTGATCGGTGTTGATGTCAGTCAGTTGGGGCAAGGTGTGCAGCACCGCCACCACCTTGGGCACCCATTCGTCGAGGGTGCTCTGGTCATCAGCGGTCATGGTGTATTGATACTGCGCCCCGCTCTGTCGGCCGCCTACGGTGATGTCCTGGGCCGACTGTAAATACAGGCGGGTGCCGGGCATGTCGCCGAGGGTTTTGCGCACCTGGGCCATGACCTGATCGGCGCTGTCCTTGCGGTCAGACAGGGATTTGAGGGTGATGAACAACTGCGCACTGTTGACCGCCCCGCCAATCCCCCCGCCACCGCCGACAAACCCGCCGACCGTCTCGACATTCGGATTGCTCAGGACCTTGCGGTTGATGTCGCTGAAGTTCGACTGAATCGCACCGAACGAAATACTCTGGGAAGCAATGATGCTGCCGGACATGCGCCCGGTGTCTTCCTGTGGGAAGAAACCCTTGGGTACCAGCACATACAGCACACACGCCAGCACGATCACCAGCAAAGTGGTCAGGCCCATCAGAAACGAATGCTCGATCACCCAGCCGAGGGTGCGGTCATAGAAGCGGTGAAAACCCGAGTCGGGCTGATTGCTGCTGCTCTGTTCCTTCGTGCGCAGCAACACACTGGACAGCATCGGCGTCACCGTCAGCGAAACCACCATCGAAATAACGATGGCCACCGACAGCGAAATCGAGAACTCGCGAAACAACCGCCCGACAATCCCGCCCATCAGCAGCAACGGAATGAACACCGCCACCAGCGAGACGCTGATGGTCATCACGGTGAACCCGACTTCCCGCGCGCCGGCCAGTGCCGCCTGCATCCGGCTTTCGCCCTTCTCCAGGTGACGCATGATGTTCTCGACGACCACGATGGCATCGTCCACCACAAAGCCTGTGGAAATGGTCAGCGCCATCAGCGACAAGTTGTTCAGGCTGTAGCCCAGAAAATACATCGCGCCAAACGTGCCGAGCAGCGACAGCGGCACCACGATGGCCGGCACCAGCGTGCTGCGCCAGTCGCGGAAAAACGCGAAAGTCACCAACGTGACCAAGGCAATCGAGATCATCAGCGTCAACTCGACATCCCGTAGCGACGCCCGGATGGTGGTGGTGCGGTCCATCAGGGTGTTGATCTTGATCGACGACGGAATCGAACTCTGGAGAAACGGCAGCTCAGCCTTCACCGCATCCACGGTGTCGATGACGTTGGCCCCCGGTTGCTTGAACACGACCAGCAGCACCGCCGGTTTGCCGTTGGACAGACCGAAGTTGCGCAGGTCCTCGACATCCTCGGTGACATCGCCCAAGTCCGAGATACGCACCAGATCGCCGTTGCTTTGCTTGACCACCAACGGCCCGTAGTCCGCGCCTTGGTAAAGCATGTCGTTGGCTTTCAGGCCGTAAGACTGATCGCCCACCGACACCGTGCCCTTGGGCAGGTTGACGTTGGCCGCCTGAATCACCTGACGCACCTGCTCCAGGCTGACGCCGTAGCGATTGAGCCGGTCCGGATTGAGATCAATCCGCACCGCCGGCAAAGACGCGCCCCCCACCGTCACATCGCCGACCCCGGTAGTCTGCAGCAAACGCTGCTCCAGCAAGGTCGAGGCCACGTCATACATTTGCCCGCGGGTGGCGCTGTCGGAGGTCAGGCTGAGGATCAGGATCGGCGAGTCGGCCGGGTTGACCTTGCGGTAGGTCGGGTTGCCGGACAAGTCGCTGGGCAAGCTGCTGCGCGCAGCGTTGATCGCCGCTTGAACATCCCGGGCGGCGCCGTCGATGTCACGATTAAGGTCAAATTGCAGGGTGATGCGTGTCGCCCCCAGCGAACTGGACGACGTCATCTCGGTGACCCCGGCGATTTGCCCGAACTGGCGTTCCAGTGGCGTGGCTACCGACGACGCCACGGTACTCGGGTCTGCTCCCGGCAATGATGCGCGCACACTGATGGTCGGAAAATCCACCTGCGGCAGCGGCGCCACCGGCAACAGATTGAACGCCAGCACACCAAACAGCGCCAACCCGACTGCCAGCAATGTGGTGGCAATGGGACGCTGGATAAAGGGCGCGCTAAGGTTCATCGCGATAGGCCTCGACCACCGGCTGGCGCCGACTGAAACGCCGCTCCAGACTGTGCATGGCGAGGAAAATCACCGGCGTGGAAAACAGCGTCAGCAATTGACTCAACAGCAGCCCGCCAATGATCGCGATCCCCAGTGGATGGCGCAGTTCAGAGCCGATCCCGGTGCCCAGCGCCAAAGGCACCGCACCAAACAGCGAGGCCATGCTGGTCATCAGGATCGGTCGAAACCGTAACTCGGCGGCCTGACGAATCGCCGCCACCGGGTCCAGCCCGCCCTCGCGCTCCAGTTCCAGGGCGAAGTCGACCATCATGATGCCGTTCTTCATCACGATCCCGATCAGCAACACAATGCCGATCAGGCCGATGATGTCGAACTGCGTGCCGGTGATCAGCAACGCCAGCAACGCCCCCAGTGCAGCGGACAGCAAGGTCGAGAGAATCGTTATCGGGTGCACGAAACTCTCGTAGAGAATCCCCAGCATCAGGTACACCACGACGACAGCGGCCAGCACCAGAAACACCTGGTTGGACAGCGACGCCTCAAAGGTTGCCGCCGCCCCTTCCAGGTTTGCCTGCACCGACAGCGGCAGCCCGGCCTGGGCTTCGATGTCCTTGAGCCGGGTGACGGCAGCGCCGAGGGTCTGGCCGGGGGCCAGGTTGAACGAGACATCGGCATAGGGGAATTGCCCCAGGCGATTGATGGTGACCGGCGTGCGGATCACTTGCATGGTCGCCATGCTCGACAGTGGCGCCACGCCGCCGGACGGGATGTCCACGTACAGTCCGGTCAGCAAGTCCGCCAGATTGCGTGGCGGATGATCGGTGGCAATCACCACGTGATACTGGTTGAGCTGGGTGTAGATGGTCGAGACCTGACGCTGGCCGAAGGCGTCGTACAGCACGTCGTCGATGGCCTGCGGCGTGACGCCCAAGCGCGACGCGGTGGCGCGGTCGAAGTTGAGCTGGAGCTGATTGCCGAACTGCATCGCCTGGCTTTGCACATCGGTGAACATCGGGTCCTGCTTGATCGCCGCCAGCAGTTTGGTGGTCCACTGCTCCAGCTCGTCAGGATCGGTGGCCTGCAAGCCCAGGCGATAACTGGTGGTCGATACCGTGGCATCGAGGGTCAGGTCCTGCACGCTATGCAGGTACAAGCGAATCCCGGCGTCGTCGGCATTGGCGTCGGAGAGCCGGCGAATCACCGCTGCACTGTTGTCACGATCGCCGTGGGGCTTGAGGTTGATCAGCAGGTTGCCCTGGTTGATCGTCGGGTTGGTTTGATCGATGCCGACGAAGGATGACAGGCTCGCCACCGCCGGGTCCTTCAAAATCCGCGCCGCCAACCGTTGTTGTTCAACCTGCATCTGCTGGAAGGAGATGGTCGGTGACGCCTGGGAAATACCCTGGATCAGCCCGGTGTCCTGCTCGGGAAAGAAGCCCTTTGGCATGATCACAATGATCAGCAGGGTCAGCAACCCGGTACACACCACAGAGATCAGCGTCAGCCCACGGTGCAGCAGCACCCAATCGAGGCCTTTGACGTAATAGCCGTTGATGCGGTCGAAGAAATCGACCCGGCGCTCTTCCTTTTTATGCTTGAGCATCCGCGAACACATCATCGGCGTCAGCGTCAGGGAAATCAGCGCCGAGATGACGATGGTCACCGCCACCGTCATGGCGAATTCGCGAAACAGCCGTCCCACCACATCCCCCATGAATAGCAGCGGAATCATCACCGCGATCAACGCTATCGACAGCGAAATAATGGTGAAACCGATCTGCTCCGAGCCCTTGAGCGCGGCTTCCATCGGCGAGTCGCCGGCCTCGATGTAGCGAGTGATGTTTTCGATCATGACGATGGCGTCGTCGACCACAAAACCGATGGCAATGGTCAGCGCCATCAGCGTCAGGTTGTTCAGAGAAAATCCAAACCCATAGGCCACCGCCAAAGTGCCGATCAGCGTCAGCGGCACGGTCACGGCTGGAATGATCGTCGCCGGCAAATTGCGCAGGAACAGGAAAATCACGATCACCACCAGCAGAACGGCCACGCCCAGTTCGTACTGCACGTCGGTGACCGAAGCGCGGATGGTTTGCGTGCGGTCAGTGAGTACGGCGACCTTGAGGGTGGCCGGCAAACTGGCGCGCAGTTTGGGCAACAGTTGCTGCACCCGGTCGACGACGTCGATCACGTTGGCACCGGGCTGGCGCTGAATATTAAGGACAATCGATGGCGTGCTGTCGGTCCAGGCCGCCTGACGCGGGTTTTCCGGACCCTGGGTCGAGCTGGCGATCTGCGACAAACGAATGGGCGCGCCGTTTTTGTAGGCGATCACCAGATCACGGTATTCCTCGGCTGACTGCAACTGGTCGTTGCTGCCGATGGAATAGGCCTGGAACTTGCCGTCAATATTGCCCTTGGCCTGGTTGACGTTGGCGGTGCCCAGCGAGGTGCGCAGGTCGTCGATGGACAACCCCAGATTATTCAGCGCAGAGGTGTTGGCCTCGACCCGCACCGCCGGGCGCTGGCCGCCGCTGATGGTGACCAGGCCAACCCCGGTGATCTGCGAAATTTTCTGCGCCAGACGGGTGTCGGCCAGGTCTTCGACCTTGGTCAGCGGCAGCACGTCGGACGTCAGTGACAGCGTCAGCACCGGGGCATCGGCCGGGTTGACCTTGCTGTAGACCGGCGGATACGGCAGGTTGGCCGGCAGGAAAGTCCCGGCAGCGTTGATCGCGGCTTGCACTTCCTGTTCGGCGACATCCAGCGACAGCGACAAATCGAATTGCAGGGTCACCACCGACGCGCCGTCGGAACTGGTGGAGTTCATCGACTTGAGGCCCGGCATCTCGCCGAGCTGACGTTCCAGCGGCGCGGTGATCGACGAACTGATCACCTCCGGACTGGCGCCGGGGTACTGGGTGAAAACCTGAATCGTCGGATAATCCACTTCCGGCAGCGCCGACACCGACAGCAAGTGATAACCGAGCATGCCCAGCAACAGCACGGCCACCATCAGTAATGTGGTGGCCACCGGGCGTTCGATAAAGGGCCGCGAGACGTTCATGACTGGCCATCCCTCACTGCGTGACGACCTTCACAGCAGAACCGTCATCCAGTTTGTCCGCGCCCTCGGTGACCACCTGCTCGCCCTGTTTCACGCCATTGTCGAGAATCGCCGAAACATCGCCCGTGGCCGGCCCGGTCTTGACGTTACGCAGGCTGACCTTGTTGCCGGGGTCGACCACCACAAACACGAAATCACCCTTGCTGCCGTGCTGAATCGCCCGGGTCGGCACCACCGTGATTTGCGTCAGGGTATCGGCCTTGAGCCGGGCGTTGACGAACTGATTGGGAAACAGCGCCTTGCCCGAGTCATCGAACTGCGCCTTGACCTTGATCGTACCGGTGCTGGTATCGACCTGATTGTCCAGCGCCAGCAGGCTGCCGGTGCCCAACAGGTTGTGCTTGTTACGGTCGTAGGCCAGTACCGTCACCGCGCCTTTGGCCATGGCCTGATTGATCGCCCCCAGATCATCTTCGGGCACAGCGAAGACCACGGTCGCCGGAGTCATCTGAGTAATCACCGCAATACCGGTGGTGCTCGCGGTGGTAACGTAATTGCCGGGATCGACCTGGCGCAAACCGACCACGCCATCGACCGGTGAGGTGATGGTGCAATAACTCAACTGAACTTCCAGGTTCTGCACACTGCCCTGATCGGAGGCGACCGTGCCTTGCAGCTGCTGTACCAGAGAGGCCTGGGTGTCGAGGGTTTGCTGGGTGGTGGAACCGACCTTGATCAGCTCGCGATAGCGCGCCAGGTCCCGCACTGCGTTGCTCAACAACGCCTGATCATGCATGAGCGTGCCCTTGGCTACCGCCAGTTGCGCCTTGAGCGCGCGGTCGTCGATGCGGGCGATGACCTGTCCCTTGTGCACCTGCTGGCCTTCCTTGAACTCGACCGAGCTGAGAATCCCATCGACCTGAGTGATCACCGTCACACTGCGGGTCGGCGTGACCGTGCCCAAGGCATCGATGTACACCGGCACGTCCTGCAACTTGACGGCCGCCGCCGCAACGGGCTCGGCGGGGGGCGGCGGTTTGCTGCGGTGTTGTCCCTGGCTCAGGTAAAACCACAGGGCAAGCGCCAGCAACAGCCCGATGCCAAACATCAGCACGAATTTGCCTCGCCTGCGTTTTTCCATGGTCGCCGCCTCGCGCACTTGATCGCTGCCTAGACTCTAGCAGCGCCGCCGCAGTGGGCCTGGCGGATGGAGCATTTGTTCAGGCGGGCGACAGACTGACGCGACGAACGCCCCGGC
Source organism: Pseudomonas sp. TH15 (assembly GCF_016651105.1). Lineage (GTDB taxonomy): Bacteria > Pseudomonadota > Gammaproteobacteria > Pseudomonadales > Pseudomonadaceae > Aquipseudomonas. The sequence goes on along the minus strand of NZ_JAEKEL010000001.1, from coordinate 2,878,345 downwards.
CGTGCATTCTTGAGCGCCGCGCGAGGCCGGTGCTACCATGCGCAACCGCCAGAACAGGCAAGGAACCCCCTGGTTTATGAGCACTATCCGCGAGCGCAACAAAGAACTGATCCTGCGTGCCGCCAGTGAAGAATTTGCCGACAAGGGCTTCGCTGCGACCAAAACCAGTGATATCGCAGCCAAGGCCGGATTGCCCAAGCCCAACGTCTACTACTACTTCAAATCCAAGGAAAACCTCTACCGCGAGGTCCTGGAAAGCATCATCGAGCCGATCCTGCAGGCCTCGACGCCCTTCAACGCCGATGGCGTGCCCAGCGAAGTGCTGAGCGGCTACATCCGCTCCAAGATCCGCATCTCCCGCGATCTGCCCTTCGCCTCCAAGGTGTTCGCCAGCGAAATCATGCACGGCGCCCCACACCTGAGCGCCGACCTGGTCGAACGACTCAACGGCCAGGCCAAACACAACATCGACTGCATCCAGACCTGGATCGACCGCGGCCAGATCGCCGCCATCGACCCCAACCACCTGATGTTCAGCATCTGGGCCGCGACCCAGACCTATGCCGACTTTGACTGGCAGATCTCGGCGGTGACCGGTAAAGCGAAGCTGGACGAGGCGGATTACGAAGCGGCGGCGCAGACGATTATTCGGTTGGTGTTGAAGGGGTGTGAGCCGGACTGAAAGACCGCGGCGCGGCTATTCGCGAGCAAGCCCGCTCCCACACTCGATCTGCGACACACTGGAGATCCAATGTGGGAGCGGGCTTGCTCGCGAATGGGGCAACTCGGGTCCCGAGACTAAAGCCAAATGGCATCCCACAACGGATAGTCGCCAAGCTTCTCAACCAGTCCCGCCCGCAGCGGGTTAGCCACGACGTACCTCGCCAATTTCACCAGATCCTCTTCCTTGCGAAGTGCGCGGTCATGAAAGCCTTGCTGCCAGAGCCCAACCTTACGGCCGGTGACACGGCTCACAGCCTTGGTGCTGAGTGATTTGGTTCGCTGCATCAATTCACCCAGCGATCCCCTTTTGAGCTCAACCAACCAGTGAAAATGATCAGGCATGACAACCCACGCCAGTGAATCGGCAAATCCCTCTTGTTCTGCGGCTCGAAATTGGCTGACGACCAACCGGCCAAGGATGAAGTCGCTGAACAACGGCTCCCTGCGCAAAGTATTGGTGGTCAGCAGATAGATGCGGTCAGGTTCGGAGTAGCGACCGATACGCAAGCGATGTGAAGCTGATAAATCCGGCATTCCTTTGCCTTTCTCATGTTCAGTTCATGGAAAGGCTAGTCTTGTGAGCGGCATAAGGTGAGGCTAGCTTTTAGCCAAATGTGTATTCAAGTCAGAATTCGCGAGCAGGCTCGCTCCCACAAAGGCCAAAGACATTCAGGCATTTTGTGTCTGCCTGCTACACCTATGGGGGCGAGCCTGCTCGCGAAAGCTACTAGTCAGGCGCCACGATCAAACCGTTCCCAACATCCGAAGCATTGAAGGACATGTGAAAAGCCAGCAATCGTGCTTCACCCCTCTTCCCGCATCACCCAGCGCAGCGCTTGCGGGAACGAAATTTTCCAGTCATCCGGGTAGAAATGCCCACCTTCATGGGTACGGGATTTCACTTCGTTACCTTCACTGAACAGTTGGCGGAAATCGACCGTCATCTGCTGATTGCCCGGCCCTTCTTTTTTGCCGTTGATCACAAACACCCTTTTGCCGTGGGCCTTGCTCACCGTCGGAGTCGGCTGCATGCCGCCGGGGGATACCAGCAGCGCACCCGCGTAATCCTCCGGATGCTGGGCCAGCAAGGCGCCCGCGTGTTGCGAACCTTGAGAGAAGCCCATCAGGTAGACGCGTTTGCGGTCGATGCATTGCTGCGCTTCCAGCTCTTTCAAGCCTTTCTGTACAACCTTGTGCGTGCCTTCGAAACCCGGGCCGATCCAGCGGAAACTGTTGGTGGCATTGATCATTTCCGTGCCATTGATGCCGAGAATGATTGCGCCGGTGTCTGCCAGCGGCTGATCACTTTCATCAAGCTCACCGTTGATGCCGTAACCGTGCAGCCACACCACGACCGGACGGCAGGCTTTGGGCGCGGGAATACTGGCAGACGGGTTGAGGACCGAAATCGCACCGACCTTGCCGACGGCGATTTTCTTGTAGCGCTCCTGAGCATTGGCCAGAACGGTTTTATAGGTCGCCGTGTCGCGCAGCTCGGAGAAATCCTCGTCACCCGCCAGCAAAGGGCCGAACCACAAGCCGCGATCATCGGCCTCTTGAAGAAAGCGCAGAGCCAGCTTGTCATCGCCACGGCGGGCAAACAGTGCAGCGACCTGATAAGGCGCCTTCAGTTGCTTGGGATCTTCACGGCTCGCTGCCAGGTAAACAGCGATCGCCTGCAGGGTATCGGTGTCTTCGAGCTTCTCGGCCCGCTCCATCAGTTCGTCTACATCATCAGCATTGATCAATGCAGAGACCACCGGGCTCAGCGCGTGGAACGCGATCTCTTCGGCGTCGGGTGTTTCCGTCGCGTGCAGGATGGGAGTACAGAGGGTCATGGCCGTGGCCAGAGTCATGGCGAATAGCGTCTTCACGCAGATCTTCCTTGATACATAAACGAGAGGGGCGGCAGTCTATAGACCCCACCCCTCTTCGTCATCATCACGCCTTCAGACGTGCTGATTTATTTCCACTCAGGCCGCCACCCCCGCATCCGCCCGCAACCCCTGCGCCTCAATCGCGCTGATCGCGCACTGTTCATCCACATCCGACAGATCGCCGCTGATCCCCACCGCTCCCAGCACATTCCCGTCCTGATCCCGAATCAATACACCGCCCGGTGCCGGCACGACGCTGCCCTGCCCCAGGCTATTCAATGCAGCAATAAACGCCGGGCGTTGCTGGGCATCCAGTGCCAGCAGCCGCGAGCCTTTGCCCAGCGCAATCGCACCCCAGGCTTTGCCGATGGCGATTTGCGGGCGCAGCAGGCTGGCGCCGTCTTCTCGCTGTAGAGAAAGAAGATGCCCGCCGGCATCCAATACAGCGATGGTCAGCGGAGCTGCGCAGATTGCACGCCCTGCGGCGATGGCCTGACTGGTCAGGCTGACTGCGACTTTCAAGGTTAAAGCGCTCATGGTGCCGTCCTCATTTTGTTTTTGGGAAAGCCGTTGGACTGCTTCGTAATGCCGCAGTCCGATGCAACAAATAGAACACAATAGATTATTTATTTGTATACAATAATTCTCGAAAAGCGCCGCATGCGACGAAAAGCCACAGCAGAACGGGCTTCCGACGAATGAAACAGTCGCTTGAGAAAATGGATTGACCTGCGCCGTCCGCCGTGAATACACTCTGCGCAAAGCCACTTGTATACAATTACAAAACGTAAGAGGCACCAAAACCATGAGCAAAATGAGAGCAATCGAAGCCGCCGTTCTGGTGATGCGCCGCGAAGGGGTTGATACCGCTTTTGGCATCCCGGGCGCCGCGATCAACCCGCTGTACTCCGCCTTGCAGAAGGTCGGTGGCATCGATCACGTCCTCGCACGCCATGTTGAAGGCGCTTCGCACATGGCCGAGGGCTACACCCGCACCAAGGCTGGCAACATCGGCGTGTGCATCGGCACTTCCGGCCCGGCGGGCACTGACATGGTCACCGGGCTTTACAGCGCCTCGGCCGACTCGATCCCGATTCTGTGCATCACCGGCCAGGCACCACGGGCCCGTATGCATAAGGAAGACTTCCAGGCCGTCGACATCACGGCCATCGTCAAGCCAGTGACCAAGTGGTCGACCACCGTCATGGAACCGGGCCAAGTGCCTTACGCGTTCCAGAAAGCTTTCTACGAAATGCGCTCCGGTCGTCCAGGCCCAGTGCTGATCGACCTGCCGTTCGACGTGCAGATGGCTGAAATCGAATTCGACATCGATGCCTACGAACCACTGCCACTGGCCAAGCCCACCGCTAACCGCGTGCAAATCGAGAAGGCCCTGGCCATGCTCGATCAGGCTGAGCGCCCATTGCTGGTCGCCGGTGGCGGCATCATCAACGCCGACGCCAGCGAGTTGCTGGTGGAGTTTGCCGAGTTGACCGGCATTCCAGTGATCCCGACCCTGATGGGCTGGGGCACCATCCCGGACGATCACCCATTGATGGTCGGCATGGTTGGCTTGCAAACTTCGCACCGTTACGGCAACGCAACAATGCTGAAATCGGACGTGGTATTGGGCGTCGGTAACCGTTGGGCCAACCGCCACACCGGCTCGATCGACGTTTACACCGAAGGCCGCAAGTTCATTCACGTTGACATCGAACCGACGCAAATCGGCCGCGTGTTCACCCCGGACCTGGGCATCGTTTCCGACGCCGCTGCCGCGCTGACCGTGTTCATCGAAGTCGCTCGTGAATGGCAAGCTGCTGGCAAGCTGAAAAACCGCAGCGCCTGGCTGCAAGATTGCCAGCAGCGCAAAGCCAGCCTGCATCGCAAGACTCACTTCGACAACGTGCCGGTCAAGCCGCAGCGCGTGTATGAAGAGATGAACCAGGTGTTCGGCAAAGACACCTGCTACGTCAGCACCATCGGTCTGTCGCAGATTGCCGGCGCGCAGTTCCTGCACGTCTACAAACCGCGTCACTGGATCAACTGCGGCCAGGCCGGCCCGTTGGGCTGGACCATTCCGGCAGCGCTGGGCGTGGTCAAGGCTGATCCGACCCGCAAGGTTGTGGCATTGTCGGGCGACTACGACTTCCAGTTCATGATCGAAGAATTGGCGGTGGGCGCGCAGTTCAAACTGCCGTACATCCACGTGGTGGTGAACAACTCGTACCTGGGGCTGATCCGTCAGGCCCAGCGCGGTTTCGACATGGACTACTGCGTGCAGCTGTCCTTCGATAACCTCAACGCTCCGGAACTCAACGGTTACGGTGTTGACCACGTCGCAGTTGCCGAAGGCCTCGGTTGCAAGGCACTGCGCGTGTTCGAGCCGGCTCAGATCCAGCCTGCCCTGCGCAAGGCTCAGGAACTGATGGAAGAGTTCAAGGTGCCGGTGATCGTCGAGATTATCCTGGAGCGCGTGACCAACATTTCCATGGGCACCGAGATCAACGCGGTCAACGAATTCGAAGACCTGGCGTTGGTCGGTAACGATGCGCCAACCGCGATTTCGCTGCTCGATTGATCGTAACTAGCCCCCTCTCCCCTCGGGAGAGGGCTGGGGTGAGGGAAAGGTTTTGCGGTGTTCGCACAATCGGGATCAGACTCAGGATCCCCCTCACCCTAACCCTCTCCCCCAGGAGAGGGGACTGATCGCGTTCAGTCTGACCAACCGTGTCAAATCCGCTTTTAGGAGACCACCATGCCGCGTTTCGCAGCCAACCTGTCCATGCTGTTCACCGAACAGGATTTTCTTGCCCGTTTTGAAGCGGCCGCCAAGGCCGGTTTCAGTGGTGTCGAATACCTGTTCCCTTACGACTTCAGCTCCGCCGAGATCAAGGCCAAGCTCGACGCCAACGGTCTGACTCAGGTGCTGTTCAACCTGCCGGCCGGTGACTGGGCCAAGGGCGAACGCGGTATCGCGTGCCTGCCGGATCGGGTCGAAGAGTTCCGCGCCGGGGTCGACCTGGCAATCGCTTACGCCAAAGTGCTGGGCAACACCCAGATCAACTGCCTGGCCGGGATTCGTCCACAAAACGTCGATGACGCCACCGTGGAAAAAACCTTCGTCAGCAACCTCAAGTACGCGGCCGACAAGCTGCAAGCGGCGGGTATCAAACTGGTGATGGAAGCGATCAACACTCGCGACATCCCGGGTTTCTACCTGAACAACACCGCGCAAGCCCTGTCGATTCGCGAACAGGTCGGCAGCGCCAACCTGTTCCTGCAATACGACATCTACCACATGCAAATCATGGAAGGCGACCTGGCCCGCACCCTGCAATCGCACCTGGGCGAGATCAACCACGTGCAGTTGGCGGACAACCCGGGGCGCAACGAACCGGGCACCGGTGAAATCAACTACCGCTTCCTGTTCGAACACCTGGACCGCATTGGTTATCAGGGTTGGGTTGGCTGCGAATACAAGCCGCTGACCACCACTGAAGCGGGTCTGGGCTGGTTGAAAACCCATAACGCAATTTGACACGAAACCTGTGGGAGCGAGCTTGTGTGGCGAGGGGGCTTGCCCCCGTTCGGCTGCGAAGCAGTCGCAAAACCTGCACATGTGTTCTATCTGACTGACCGCAAAAACACATTTGGGGCCGCTTCGCGACCCAACGGGGGCAAGCCCCCTCGTCACAAAGAGCTCATCGGTCCAGAGCCGGGAGCCAAACAAAAACAAGAGGATTTTCTCATGGCTAAAATCGGATTTATCGGCACCGGCATCATGGGCCACCCAATGGCGTTGAACCTGCAGAAAGCCGGTCACAGCCTGTTCCTGTCGGCGCACCACGACCCCGCCCCGGCTGACCTGGTTGCCGGTGGCGCCATCGCCTTGGCCAACCCGAAAGAAGTCGCCCAGGAAGCCGAATTCATCATCATCATGGTGCCGGATACCCCGCAGGTCGAAGACGTGCTGTTCCGCGCTGACGGCATCGCCACCGGTGTTGGCAAAGGCAAAGTGGTGATCGACATGAGCTCGATCTCGCCAACCGCTACCAAAGCTTTCGCCGCCAAGATCAACGAAAAAGGCGCCCAGTACCTCGACGCGCCAGTGTCCGGCGGTGAAGTGGGCGCCAAGGCTGCGAGCCTGAGCATCATGATCGGCGGCGATGCCGATGCCTTCGAACGCGCCTTGCCGCTGTTCCAGGCCATGGGCAAGAACATCACCCTGGTCGGTGGCAATGGCGACGGTCAAACCGCGAAAGTGGCGAACCAGATCATCGTTGCGCTGAACATCCAGGCTGTCGCTGAAGCCCTGCTGTTCGCCTCGAAAAACGGTGCCGATCCAGCCAAGGTTCGTGAAGCGCTGATGGGCGGTTTTGCTTCGTCGAAGATCCTCGAAGTGCACGGTGATCGCATGATCAAAGGCACCTTCGACCCAGGCTTCCGCATCAGCCTGCACCAGAAGGACCTGAACCTGGCCCTGCAAGGTGCCCGCGAACTGAACATCAACCTGCCGAACACCGCCAACGCCCAGCAAGTGTTCAGCACCTGCGCGGCCATCGGTGGCAGCAACTGGGATCACTCGGCGCTGATCAAAGGCCTGGAACACATGGCGAATTTCTCGATTCGCGATAAGAAGTAAGCCTTACCCCCCCGCTCCCCTGTAGGAGCGACCTGTGGTGAGGGGGCTTGTCGGAATGCCGCACCACCCCGTTGGGCTGCGAAGCTGCCCCGAAATCTCTGACGCATTAAAGATTTTGTGAGTGCTACGCACTCAAACGGGGGCAAGCCCCCTCGCCACAGGGCCCGCTCCCACAGGGGGCCGAGTTACCCTTCAAATAACAAGAATTCCGGGAGCCCGCCATGTCGGTCGATCCGCAACATCTGCTGCGCGAGCTGTTTGCCACAGCCATCGACGCGGCCCATCCGCAACAAGTCCTCGAAGCCCATTTACCCAAAGATCGTAGCGGTCGCGTGATCGTCATCGGCGCCGGCAAAGCCGCAGCGGCCATGGCCCAAGTGGTCGAGCGTTGCTGGCAGGGTGAAGTCTCAGGCTTAGTGGTGACCCGCTACGGCCACGGCGCCCCGTGCGAAAAAATCGAAGTGGTCGAAGCCGCGCACCCGGTGCCGGATGCGGCCGGTCTGGCCGTGGCCAAACGCGTGCTGGAACTGGTCAGCAACCTGACCGAAGACGACCGCGTGATCTTCCTGCTCTCCGGCGGCGGCTCTGCGCTACTCGCACTTCCGGCGGCGGGAATTACCCTCGCCGACAAGCAATCCATCAACAAAGCCCTGCTCAAATCCGGCGCGACCATCGGCGAGATGAACTGCGTGCGCAAGCACCTCTCGGCGATCAAGGGCGGCCGTCTCGGCAAAGCCTGCTGGCCCGCCACTGTTTATACCTACGCGATTTCCGATGTACCGGGCGACCTCGCCACCGTCATCGCCTCCGGCCCGACCGTGGCCGACCCGAGTACCTCGGCCGAAGCCCTGGCGATCCTAAAGCGCTACAGCATCGAAGTCCCGGCCTCGGTGCGCACCTGGCTGCAAAGCCCGGAATCGGAAACCGTCAAACCAGGCGACCCGAGCCTGGCCCGCAGTCATTTCCAATTGATCGCCCGTCCGCAGCAATCCCTGGAAGCGGCGGCGGTGAAGTGCCGTCAGGCCGGTTTCAGTCCGCTGATCCTCGGCGACCTGGAAGGCGAATCCCGGGAAGTGGCGAAAGTCCACGCCGGCATCGCGCGGCAGATCGTCCTGCATGGCCAGCCATTGGCGGCGCCGTGCGTGATTCTTTCCGGCGGCGAAACCACGGTCACCGTGCGCGGCAATGGTCGCGGCGGGCGCAACGCCGAATTCCTGCTGAGCCTGACCGACAGCCTCAAAGGCCTGCCCGGCGTCTACGCCCTGGCCGGTGACACTGACGGCATTGACGGCTCCGAAGACAACGCCGGCGCGATCATGACCCCGGACAGCTACGCCCGCGCCGCCGCCCTCGGTTTGAGCGCCAGCGACGAGTTGGACAACAACAATGGCTACGGCTATTTCGAGGCGCTGGACGCCCTGATCGTCACCGAACCGACGCGCACCAACGTCAACGACTTCCGCGCCATCCTGATTCTCGAGAGCACACACCATGACGCCTGATAAAAAGGTCAAAATCCTCGCCACCCTCGGCCCTGCCACCGACGGGATCGATGACATCCGCGAACTGGTGCAGGCCGGGGTCAATATCTTCCGGCTGAATTTCAGCCACGGCGATCACGCTGACCATGCCCAGCGCTATCAGTGGATTCGTGAAGTCGAGCGCCAACTGAATTACCCGCTCGGGATTCTGATGGACCTGCAAGGCCCGAAACTGCGGGTCGGCAAGTTTGCCGGCGGCAAGGTGCAACTGCATCGCGGCCAGGCCCTGCGCCTGGACCTCGACCCGACCCCGGGCGACGAACGCCGGGTCAACCTGCCGCACCCGGAAATCATCGCTGCGCTGGAGCCGGGCATGGACCTGCTGCTGGACGACGGCAAGTTGCGTCTGCGCGTAGTCACCAAGTACTCCGACGCGATCGACACCACCGTGCTCAATGGCGGAGAACTGTCAGATCGTAAAGGCGTGAACGTGCCGCAAGCGGTGCTCGACCTCAGCCCGCTGACCGCCAAGGATCGTCGCGATTTGAGCTTCGGTCTGGAGCTGGGCGTGGACTGGGTCGCGCTGTCGTTCGTGCAGCGTCCGGAAGACATTCAAGAAGCCCGCGCGTTGATCGGTGACAAAGCGTTTTTGATGGCCAAGATCGAGAAGCCTTCAGCCGTTGAGCAACTGCGTGAAATCGCTGAACTGAGCGACGCGATCATGGTGGCCCGTGGCGACCTTGGCGTGGAAGTACCGGCCGAGAGCGTGCCGCAGATCCAGAAAAACATCATCACCACTTGCCGCGAACTGGGTAAACCGGTGGTGGTAGCGACGCAGATGCTCGAGTCGATGCGCTTCTCCCCGGCGCCGACTCGCGCCGAGGTGACTGACGTTGCCAACGCCGTGGCTGAAGGTGCGGATGCGGTGATGCTGTCGGCAGAAACCGCATCCGGCGAATACCCGCTGGAAGCCGTGCAGATGATGAGCAAGATCATTCGCCAGGTGGAAAATGGTCCGGACTATCAGGCGCAACTGGACGTGAGCCGACCTAAGGCTGAAGCGACTGTTTCCGATGCGATCAGCTGCGCGATCCGGCGCATCAGTAACGTGCTGCCGGTGGCGGTGCTGGTGAACTACAGCGAGTCCGGGACGTCGAGCCTGCGTGCCGCGCGGGAACGGCCGACCGTGCCGATCCTGAACCTGACGCCCAACCTGCAAACCGCTCGCCGCCTGACCGTGGCGTGGGGCGTGCACTCGGTGGTCAATGATCGGCTGCGCCAAGTGGATGAAGTCTGCTCGACGGCGCTGGAGATTGCGCAGGCGCAAGGCATGGCCAAGCGTGGCGACACGTTGTTGATCACCGCGGGCGTGCCGTTTGGGCAGCCGGGGTCGACTAACTCTTTGCGCATCGAGACTCTGATCTAAAAAACAACCTTTGTGGCGAGGGAGCTTGCTCCCGCTCGGCTGCGCAGCAGTCGTCTGTTTGGCATGATGGTTTTCACAGAGAAACCGCATTCGCCGATTTGGGGCCGCTTCGCAGCCCAACGGGGGTAAACCCCCTCGCCACAGGGTTTTGTGCAAGTCCCTGGTATTTACTTTCATGCCTGCCAACCACTTCAACACCCACTGCCCCGACTGGGCCACTGCCCTGCTCAACGGTTTCAGTCAGATCTTCCTCCAGCGCCATCCGCTGTGTGGCCTGCTGTGCCTGTTGGCGATTCTTTTTACCGCGCCGCTCCTGCTCGGCGGTGCGCTGCTGGGCGGGGTCGCGGGGTTGCTGACCGCGCAACGTCGCGGCTACGCCAAGGCTGATCGTCAGGCCGGGCTGTTCAGCTATAACGGCGTGTTGCTCGGCCTGTTGCTGAGCCTGTATTTCCCCTGGTCCGCCATGTTGCCGCCGCTGATCATCGCCTGCGGTGGCCTGAGTGCGATGCTCACCGAGCAATGGCTCAAGCGCTGCCGTGATCATCAGTGCCTGCCGGCCTACACCGCACCGTTCGTTGGCCTGAGCTGGATGCTGCTCGCGTTTGCTGCGCCCCAGCACCCGGCGCCGCTGATTGAAATGAACACCCTCAACGTGATCGCCGCTTCATTAAAAGGCTTGGGTCAGGTGATGTTTCTCGGGCATCCGCTGGCGGGTGCGCTGATTGCCGCAGGTTTGCTGATCGCCGACCGGCGTGGGTTTTGCTGGGCGTTGCTGGGGTCGCTGGCGGGTCTGGGCTTCGCTCTGTTGCATCACGAAACTTCCAGCGCATTGTCAGGCTTGAGCAGCTATAACCCGGTGCTCGCCGCCCTCGCCTTCAGCCAGGTCCGCCGCCAACCCTGGCTGCCGCTGCTGGGCATTGTGCTGGCGATGCTGCTGACGCCGGGTTTCGCCGCGATAGGCCTGGCCACGCTGACCGCGCCGTTCATCCTCGCTTGCTGGCTGATCCGTGCCGGCATTCGCGTACTGCGTGGGGCCGCCAAAGACACTGCGCCTTGCGCTACCGGGGAGAATAACCCTAGGCTGCGCTGATTTTCATGCTCAGGGCGATTCGAATGAACGGCAACGACACGTGGCGCAATCGCCTGTACGTGATGATTTTCCAGACCGACACGGTAGCTGGCCGGCGCTTTGACAGCACGTTGCTGCTGATCATCCTCGCCAGCCTGGTGATCGTGATCCTCGACAGCATTGACGCGGTTCATCAGAACTACGCCGACGTACTGGCGTGCATCGAGTGGGGGTTCACGGTCATCTTTCTGGGTGAGTACATCCTGCGCCTCTACTGCTCGCCCAAGCCGCTGCGTTACGCGTTCAGCTTTTACGGGCTGGTGGATTTGCTGGCGATCGTGCCCGGCATCCTCGCGTTGTACTACAGCGATGCACAGTACCTGCTGATCATCCGGATCATTCGGATGCTGCGGATTTTCCGGGTGCTCAAGCTCAGCCCCTACCTGAAACAGGCCCATTACCTGCTCGATGCCCTGCGTGGCAGCAAGCAGAAAATCCTCGTCTTCCTGCTCGGCGTCTGCACCTTGGTGACCGTGTTCGGCACCTTGATGTATGTGGTCGAAGGCCCGGAACATGGCTTCACCAGCATCCCGAAAGGCATCTACTGGGCTATCGTGACCTTGACCACCGTCGGCTACGGCGACATCGTGCCGAAAACCGTGCTGGGGCAAATCATCTCGTCGATGGTGATGATCACCGGTTACTCGATCATCGCGGTCCCGACCGGGATCTTTACCGCTGAACTGGCCAGTGCGATGCGCGGCGAACAACAGCAACACGACTGTCCGGTGTGCAAGAAAAACAGCCACGAACCCAGTGCCGCGTTTTGCTCGCGGTGTGGTAATGCGTTGTTTACAAAACTGGAATAAGCAAAGAGCTTTTTAATCTTTAAAGGACTATGCGTGCCCGGCTATAGTCGCTGGCAAAACGGTGGCAACACCTCTTCAATGACTGAAAAATAACCTGTAGGAGCTGCCGAAGGCTGCGCCTACCAGAACAAGGAATGCGCAGTGAAAAAACTCTTTGGCGCCTCACTTCTGGCCGCTGGCCTGGCATTGACCAGCGTGGCTCAGGCCGCACCGACCCTGCTCAACGTTTCCTACGACGTGATGCGCGATTTCTACAAGGACTACAACACTGCGTTCCAGAAACACTGGCAAGCCGAGCACAACGAAAACATCACCCTGCAGATGTCTTTCGGCGGCTCGAGCAAACAGGCACGTTCGGTCATCGATGGCCTGCCGGCTGACGTCATCACCATGAACATGGCCACCGACATCAACGCCCTGGCGGACAACGGCAAACTGGTCCCGGACAACTGGGTCACCCGCCTGCCAAACAACAGCGCGCCGTTCACCTCGGCCACCGTGTTTATCGTCCGCAAAGGCAACCCGAAAGCCCTGAAAGACTGGCCCGACCTGCTCAAGGACGGTGTGCAAGTGATCGTGCCGAACCCGAAAACCTCGGGCAACGGCCGCTACACCTACCTCTCGGCCTGGGGTTACGTGCTGAAGAATGGCGGCGATGACGAAAAGGCCAAAGCCTTTGTCGGCAAACTGTTCAAACAGGCACCAGTGCTGGACACCGGCGGCCGTGCAGCCACAACGACCTTCATGACCAACCAGATCGGCGACGTGCTGGTGACCTTCGAAAACGAAGCGGAAATGATTGCCCGCGAGTTTGGCCGTGACCAGTTTGAAGTGATCTACCCGAGTGTTTCCGCCGAGGCTGAGCCGCCGGTATCTGTCGTCGATAAAGTCGTCGACAAAAAAGGCACTCGCGCCGCTGCTGACGAATACCTGAAGTACTTGTGGTCGCCGGAAGGTCAGGAGATTGCAGCGGCAAACTACCTGCGTCCGCGAGACCCGGCGGTTTTGGCCAAGTACACCGATCGTTTCCCGAAGGTTGATTTCCTTTCGGTAGAGAAGACCTTTGGTGACTGGCGTACCGTGCAGAAGACCCACTTCAATGATGGTGGGATTTTTGATCAGATTTATGCGCAGTAAAGGCTAAGGCTCAATGAAAAGGCGACCTGCGGAGGTCGCCTTTTTTTGTGGCCAAACAGTAAATTTGTGTTCACCGAAGATCCCCTGTGGGAGCGGGCTTGCTCGCGAAAGCGGTGTCTCAGTAGACATCTCTGTTGAATGTGAAGCCGCCTTCGCGAGCAAGCCCGCTCCCACAGGGATTTCGGCAAGTCGTTACATCGGCGGTGTAACGCCATCCTTACCCGCAGAGATGGATTGAGCCGTCAGCGTCCCGTCCGCACCCTGGGTCACAAACGTCACGATCTTCACGCCAACCTTCAACAAAGTGCGATCCCCCGGCATCAGGTTGACGATCGGCACGTCTTCCGGCACCAGAATCTTCTGCTGGCCGCCCTTGTAGTTAACGGTCAAGGTGCGGCCATTGCTGACCACCAGATCGCCAACGCTGCCATTGGTCATGCTGCTGCCCTTGGCCAGGTCGAAGGGCCGATGGCCGTCGCCGCTGCCCGCCAGTTCCGGTGGGAAAACGTGGACTTCCAGTGCCTTGAGGGTGCCGTCATCCTGGGGGATGGCGGCCGAGCCGATGTAGCTACCGGGTTTGATGTCTTCGATATTGGCCAGGGTCACGGCGCGGACTTTGGTGTCCTTGGTCAGGGTGATGACCACGTTTTCGCCGCTCTTGGTGTGAACCTTCAGGGTATCGGCATTGACGCCGGTAATCTCGCCGCGCACGCCTATGCGCAGGCCCGGAGCGTCGTCCGCCTGAGCCAGTCCTGCCGAGAATAAGGTGACCAGCGTAATCGCTGAGGCGCTGCGAATCAGGTGACGGAACATCGCATTCATGGAAGTGGCTTCCGGTTATGAAACGTGAAGAGAGAACATAAGCACGCTATCGAACAAGATGTAAGTGAATGTATCATCAGCCTCACTGTTTTGACGCAAGGTTCATCGATGGACATCACAGTCGTCCGTCACTCATTCCGCAACGGAATGATTACTATCACTCCAATCCCTCTTCCGCCGTTTCGGTCAGCCCCTTAGCCTTCGCGCATTCCTCCTGTTTAGCGAGACACGTTATGAACCCAGCGACTCAGGCGCCCCACAGCGCCGTGACAATGACCAAAGGCATGGTGATGTTGTTCGCCTTCTGCTGCGGCGCCATCGTTGCCAACATCTATTACGCCCAACCAATCATCGGCCTGATCGCACCGGACATCGGCCTGACCAGCACCATGGCCAGTTTCATCGTGTCACTGACCCAGATTGGTTATGCGCTGGGCCTGTTCTTTCTGGTGCCGCTGGGTGATCTGCTGGAAAACCGCAAGTTGATGATCATCACCACGCTGGTGGCGATTGCCAGCCTGCTGGGTGCAGCGTTCACCGATCAACCGAATGTGTTTCTGCTGATATCGTTGCTGGTGGGCTTCAGTTCGGTGTCGGTGCAGATCCTGATTCCGTTGGCCGCACACCTGGCGCCGGAAGAGTCTCGCGGTCGAGTGGTCGGCGGGATCATGGGCGGTTTGCTGCTGGGTATTTTGTTGGCGCGTCCGGTGTCGAGCTTGGTGGCTGACCACTTCGGCTGGCGGGCGATGTTCATCATTGCGGCAGCGTTGATGGCGGCGATCAGTATCGTGCTGGCGTTGACCATTCCCAAGCGCCAGCCTGATCACAGCGCTTCTTATGGTCAGTTGCTCGGCTCGCTGTGGACGCTGTTGCGTCAACAACCGGTCTTGCGCCAGCGGGCGTTTTACCAGGGTTGCATGTTCGCCACCTTCAGCCTGTTCTGGACCGCGGTGCCGCTGGAACTGGCGCGTAACCACGGTTTGAGCCAAACCCAGATCGCGATCTTCGCCCTGGTCGGCGCCATCGGTGCCATCGCCGCACCGATTGCCGGTCGACTGGCCGACGCCGGGCACACCCGCAAAGCCTCACTGCTGGCCCTGATATTCGCCAGCCTGAGCTTCCTGCCGGCCTTCATCCACCCGCTCTACAGCGTCATCGGCCTGGCCGTCACCGGCGTGGTGCTCGACTTCTGCGTGCAGATGAACATGGTCCTGGGCCAACGCGCGGTCTACGCCCTCGACGCCAAAAGCCGCAGCCGCTTGAATGCGCTGTACATGACCAGCATCTTCATCGGCGGCGCCTTCGGTTCGTCGGTGGCCAGTGCGGTGTATGAACACGGCGGCTGGTTGTGGATCGTGATTGTCGGCAGCGCGTTTCCGCTGTTGGCGTTGTTGCGATTCTTGAGCGTTTCAAAAGAACCTTCCCTGGCAACGGCATAAATCGCTAGAAGCTTCGCGGGCAAGCCTCGCTCCTACGGGAGTGGGGCTTGCCCGCGAATACGATGTGACTGTCGGCTCTCAGTGACGAACCAACTTCTCCATCGCCGCATCCGCCAGAAAGGAGGAGCGGCTTTTGACGTTGTGCTCACGCACATAACGGTCAATGCGTTGAATCACGTACCCTGGCAGCGTCACATTGACCTTCTCGGTTTTGCCCATGTACGGCGCGATGTCCAACTCCAGCATTCCCCAGCCCATGTTGGCAAACTCGGGATTGCCGCGGTGCGCGGCCGCGGAAGTCGGCATTGGAATCGGCTCCCCATCAGCCGCCATCTCCTGCAGCATGATGTGGGCTATCTCGACTGCCGCGTTATAGGCGTCTTCAAACGTATCCCCGGCGGTTACCGCGCCTGGAATATCGGGGATCTGAATACCGATGGCGGTGTTCTCGTCGCCCCACTCGATACAGATGGGATATTGCATTATGGATCTCCTGCGTAGCTGGCTGGCTGGATGAGCAATGATCAAAGCCACCCGCTGAAGAGCTTCCTGAACAACGAGATCCCTGTAGGAGTGAGCCTGCTCGCGATAGCGGCGTGTCAGTCAAATCAATGTCGGCTGGAAGGACGCAATCGCGAGCAGGCTCACTCCTACAGGGGATTAACTTCGTGCATAACAGCACAGAAAATAAAAAGAACGATGCCCGGTTGTTTTACAGCATGTGATGAGCCAGCCCATTCCCCCTGAGCATGAATGCTATGCCGCGCACCTGCGTTCCCCTGCGCGTACCTGAAGGTCACTCTTGAACCGAGCCACTACCGGCGCTTCCTCAGGACTTTCGATCATGACCCTGCAAGCAAAACTCGATGCCTTCAAAGCCGATTTCAAGGCCGGGAAACCGCCCTACAACGCTCCGGCCGAAATCCATCCGATCATGGAGCGTGCCACCGCTGAACTGATTGCGTCCGGCGCGGCGGACAAAGCGCTGAAAGTCGGGGACAAAGCGCCGTTGTTTACCCTCAAGGATCCCGACGGCAAACCCGTGTCCTCTGCCGATCTGCTGGCCAAGGGTCCGTTGGTGCTGACGTTTTACCGTGGCGTCTGGTGCCCGTACTGCAACATGGAGCTGCAAGCCCTTCAGGCCTTCCTGCCGACCTTGCAGGAGGCCGGGGCTAACCTTGTGGCAATCTCGCCGCAAATCGCCGCCAACAGCCGCAAATCGCTGCGCACCAATGGCCTGGCGTTTCCGATTCTGAGCGACACCCACAACGACGTGGCGGAGGCCTTTGGCCTGCGCTTCGAATTGCCTGATTATTTGATCGAGTTGTACAAGAACCTGCGCAATGACCTGCCGACGTTTAACGACGATCCGTCCTGGACCCTGCCGATGCCGGCGCGTTATGTGATCGGTCGGGATGGCGTGATTCGTTACGCCGAGGTCAACCCGGATTACACTCAGCGACCAGAGCCGGAAGCGATGCTGGATGCGATTCGCGGCTGAACCGATCACGTGCCGCCTGACCCGCGGCATGTTCTTCAAAGGAGTTTCCATGACCCGACGTACCTTTCTCATCACCGGCGCCAGCAAAGGCATCGGTCGTGCGGTGGCCGAGCACCTGGACCGTGCGGGTCATCGTGTGGTCGGGATTGCCCGCACGCCGGACCTGACATTCCCCGGCATTCTGTTTCCACTGGACCTGAGCGACCGAGTACTGACCCAGGAAGTGTTGGCGGATCTGGCCAGGACGTATGAGTTCGATGGACTAGTGAACAACGTCGGTCTGGTTCGCCCGCAGGTGTTGGGCGAAATCGACCTCGACACCTTCGATGACGTGATGCGGGTCAACCTGCATTCAGCCCTGCAAGCGACGCAGGCACTGCTGCCAAACATACGCGCCAAAGGCTGGGGTCGGGTGGTGAACATTTCCAGTCTGACGGTGCTCGGGATTACCCAGCGCACGGCGTATGCGGCGGCGAAAGCGGCGCTGATCAGTTTCACCCGCTCCTGGGCGCTGGAACTGGCGCAAACCGGGATCACGGTCAACGCCGTGGCCCCGGGCCCTACCGAAACCGAACTGTTCCGCGCCAACAACCCGATCGGCAGCGAAGGTGAAGCCCGCTATCTGGCCGGCGTGCCGATGGGCCGGCTGGGGCAACCGGAAGAGATCGCCGCTGCGATTGCCTTTTTGTTGTCCGAACAGAGTGGGTTCATCACCGGGCAAACGCTGTTTGTCGATGGTGGCGCTTCGATCGGCAAAGCCGCGTTCTGATGAGTTTTTTCAGACAACATCAATCCACTGTGGGAGCGAGCTTGCTCGCGATGAGACCATAACAGTCAGTATCAATGCTGAATGTCAGACCGCTATCGCGAGCAAGCTCGCCCCCACATTTGATCTTCACAAGGACTCAAGATGGACCGCCTCGGCGCAATGGAAACCTTCGTCTACGTGGTCGAAACCGGCTCGTTTTCCGCGGCAGCCCGGCGCCTGAATATCGGCCAGCCCGCCGTCTCGAAAACCATCGCGCAACTGGAAACCCGACTCGCCGTACGACTGCTGTTGCGCTCGACCCGCGGCCTGACCCCGACCGAAGCCGGGCTGGCGTTTTTCGACAGGGCCAAACGCGCCATCGAAGAAGCCGACGAGGCCGACAACGCCGCTCGCGGCGCCGCCAGGGGGCTGACCGGCAATCTGCGGATCTGCGCTGCCGTCACCTTCGGCCGGCAACACATCGTGCCGCACCTGGGGCCGTTTCTTGATCAGAACCCGGAGTTGAACATCGACCTGATGCTCGACGACCGCAACATCAATCTGGTGGAAGAAGGCGTCGACGTTGCCCTGCGCATGGGCACCTTGAGCGATTCCGGCTTGACCGCCCGCAAGATCGCCGAATGCCGGCGCGTGGTGCTGGGCACACCGGCGTACTTCAAAAAACACGGCGAACCCACCTGCCCTGTCGACCTGACCAAACACCAAGCCGTCGTTTACAGCCAGGGCGGCGGCGCCAATTGGCAGTTCAAGAAAGCCGGCGAAGAACAACCGGTGATCATCAGTGGCCGAATCCGCGTCAACGCCGCCGAAGGGTTGCGTGAATCAGTGCTGGCGCATCTAGGGCTGACCATGGCGTCGGAATGGATGTTTGCGCCGGAGTTGGCCAATGGTGCGGTCGTGGAAGTGATGAGCGATTGGGTTTTGCCGAATCAGGACCTATGGGCGGTGTTTCCGACGGGGAGGATGGCCAGTGCCAAGGCTCGGGCGTTTGTGGATTACGTCCAGGTCTTGCTGGCAAAAGAGTCTTAAACAGGGCCTTTTTTCGTTTATTGCGATTTTCGTTTGATTCGAATAGCCTTTCAGCATCGCTTGCTCAGAATGTTGGAAACCATCATGTCCTTAGTCATCCATCCACCGATCAACCTGCCCATAGCCCGCGAAGTTCAGGCCGCTATTGAAGGCCAGCGCGCCCTCGCCGCCTATCTCGCGACTCAATTCGAAACCCAGCGCATCCAGATTTTCGACGAGCAGAACGAAGCTCACAGCGTCGAATTGCCCACATCAGCCCTTCGGTTACTGCTCGACATCCTGGCCGCATTGGCCGAGGGCAATGCGGTCAAGGTTGTCCCGGTTCACGCGGAACTGACCACCCAGGAAGCCGCCGACCTGCTCAACGTCTCACGTCCGCACCTGATCAAACTACTGGAGTCCGGCGAGTTGTCCTACCACAAAACCGGCAAGCACCGACGTGTGCGCTTTGCCGATTTGATGGATTATAAAAACCGGCGCGACACCGCCAGCGAGCAAGCAATGACGCTTCTCGCCGAGCAAGCACAAGCGTTAAGGACAGGATACGAGTGAGGCACTCCCCTTTTACCGCTGTATATGACGCATGTGTTTTGTACCCCGCTCCCTTGAGAGACTTCCTGATGTGGCTTGCGCTATCAGGACGTTTTCGGGCGCGATGGTCACTGGAGATACATAACGAATGGAAACGAAGCCTGCTGAAAAACCGTCCGGACCTGACGCCGGAGCAACTCGATCGCACATCAGAGCTGATGGACCAGGCGATTCCTGATGCCTGTGTCTGCGACTATTCGGATTTGATCAGCGGACTGACGCTACCCGACGAGAACGACCGCCATGTTCTGGCTGCAGCCATACGGTGCGGAGCAGGTGTAATCGTGACCTTCAACCTCAAGGACTTTCCCGATGCCTACCTCGCCCCGTTCGGTATCGAGGCGCAACACCCTGATGAGTTTGTTGAAAACCTGTTCCATCTGGATGCGGCAGTGGTTATCGCAGCCGCCCAACGCCAGCGCCAGCAACTGAAAATGCCACCAATGGAAGTCGAGCCATTTCTGAACCTACTGCAGCGTCAGGGACTGTCTAAGTCAGTTGGGGCGCTCTAGGGCTATCGTGCAATGCTCTGAAGGTTGAACCTCAGACAGTAAAACGGCGATTCAGGATCGCCGTTTTTCATTCATTGCCCGAATTGCTTGCCCAACCCCGGCGGTACGCCGTGGATGTCGGTGTCTTCCCATGGCCCGTTCGGGCTGATCGAGCGGCTCCAGCCGTTGTTCCAGCGGTAGTAGGTGCGCTGGCGGTAGAAGGTGTTGGGCTGGTCTTCGAGGACGTAGACGCCGAGCTTCGCATCCCAATGGCTGTTGCCCCCCGGTGGCGGGGCGAAGCTGGCGGAGGTGCGGGGCATGGGTTTGGCGGGTTTGGCCGGGATGCCCGGTTTACTTGGCGTCGGTGTGGGTGACGGCGTCGGGCTGGGCTGCGATGGCGGAATCGGCGGCAATGTATGTTCAGGAGGCCGATGGACCGCACAAGCACTTAACCCCAGAACCAGACTGAGCAGGGTGATACGAGCGATGGCGGTCATGGCGTTGCTTCCTGTTATTTATCCGGACTGTCGATGGTCAGTTTTTGTGGCGCGGTGGTGCTGCTGGCCAGAGGCTGGCTGCGACCGACCCATTCGCCGGCAGTCGGTTGGCCGGCGCGGGAGATGCGTGCAACCAGTTGGACTTCAGGGAAGTTCGACAGTTTCAACTGCGGCATCATTGCGTCGGCATCGCCCAGCTCGACGGTCGCCGGCAGGTCAGCCACGGTCAGGCGTTTGGCTGCCAGCGGTGCCGGAGGGCCGGAGGTGGCGCGGGCGAAGATGAACACGCTGTCGCCCGGTTGAACCTTGCCTTTGAGTTCGCTGGCGAGGTCGACGCTGACTTTCAACAGCGCGGTTTTCGCGGCTACAGGTGCCTGAGCGACCTTGCCGCCGCTGGCTTCGAGTTTCTCGGTAGCCCGGGTAATCCCGCCTTGCAGTGCGGCCCGGGAGTTGTCTTCCGGTGGCAGTTGCGCCAGCAGGCGACTCCAGTAGTCGATGGCGTCCTGATAACGCTCGCCTTCAAACGCGGCGATGCCGAGCAAGCCAAGGCTGGTGACTTCTTTCGGATCGGCTTTCAGCGCTTCGTCGGTCAGGGCCTGAATCTTGTCGGACCACTTCTTGCCATCAGCAAAGTACTGAGCCTGCGCCCATTGCCCGAGCAGTTCCGGCTGGCGACCAGCGAGGTTCACGGTGCGCTCGAAAATCTTCGCGGCATCGGCCGGACGATCCTGAGCCATGTAGGTGCGACCGAGGAAGTACAAGCCTTCCGCCGAATCCGGTTGAGCAGCGACCGCGCGTTCCAGGCGACGGGTCATTTCTTCCATCGACTGCGGCGCCTGGGCGAATTCACGGGTCAGCTCGACCTTATCGCTGGCGCCGAAATGCAGGTAGAGCCCAAGGCCCAGCACCGGCACCATGATCGCCGCCAGCAACGGCAGCGATTTACCCAGACGAGACACTCGCGGCGCCGCGACGCCTTCAGTGTCGGCCAGCAACTCACGCGCCGCTTCGGCGCGACCGCTATCCATTTGCGCTGCATCGAGCACACCCTCTTCCTGCTGAGTCTGCAACTCAGCCACGCGCTCTTGATACAGCGCGACGTTCAGGGCGGTACGATCCTCTTCGAGCTGGGCGCGACGGACACGCAAAACCGGGATCAACAGAAAACTCAGGGCAACCAGAAGTAGCAGACCTGCAGCGAGCCAGAAATCAATCATTCTTGGTTTTTATCCAACAGGTGGTCGAGGCGCTCGCGCTCCTCGGCGGAAAGCGCGTCCGGGGTGTCAGCGCGTTGCACGCGACGACGGCGGACGATCACGGCGATAACCACGAAGCCGCCCAGCAACAGGCCGGCAGGGCCGAACCAGAGCAAGGCAGTCTTGGCGTTCAGAGCGGGTTTGTAGCGGACGAAATCACCGTAGCGATCCACCATGAAGTCGATGATCTGCTGGTTGTCCTTGCCCTCGCCGAGCATGCGGAAAATTTCTTTGCGCAGGTCAGCGGCAATCGGTGCATTGGAATCGGCAATGTCCTGATTCTGGCACTTGGGGCAACGCAGCTCTTTGGTCAACTCGCGGAAACGCTCGCGATCGCCTTCTTTGGCGAACTCGTAAGTGTCGATGGCCGCGTGTGCCACGCCGGCCATGCTCAACCCCAATACAACGGCGGCTATCCAGCGCTTCATGGCTTGGCCTCGTCGACCAGCGCCTGATACTTGGCCGCCAGTTTTTCGCGCCAGACCTGTTCGTCGATCACGCCGACGTACTTGTCGCGGATGATGCCCTTGGCGTCGATGAAGAAGGTTTCCGGAGCGCCATACACACCGAGGTTCAGGCCCAGGGTGCCTTCGTCGTCGCGGACATTGAGTTGGTACGGGTTGTGGAATTCCACCAGCCACTTCAAGGCGTCGGCGTTGACGTCCTTGTAGTTGATCCCGTAGATCAGCACGCCCTTCTCGGCCAGTTTATTCAGCACCGGGTGCTCAACCCGGCAGGAAATGCACCAGGTGCCCCAGACGTTGACCAGCGCCGGTTTGCCGACGATGTCAGCCTTGGTCAGGGTCTTGCCGTCCTGCACCGCTGGCAGGGAAAACTCCGGGAACGGCTTGTTGATCATGGCCGAGGGCAACTCGGCCGGGTCCAGGTACAGACCGCGATACAGGAAAACAGCCACCACCAGGAAAATCGCCAGTGGCAACAGCATCAACCAACGTCTCATGCAGTGGCTCCCGTCATGCCCAGCGCTTCACGCACGCGGCTTTTCACCTTGACCCGATAACGGCGATCCAGCGCCGCCAGCAACCCGCCGAAACCTGTCAGCAGGCCGCCGAACCAGATCCAGCGCACGAACGGTTTGACGTGCACGCGCACGGCCCAGGCGCCATCGCCCAGCGGTTCGCCGAGGGCAACATAGAGGTCACGGGTGAAACCGGCGTCGATCCCGGCTTCGGTCATCATCGAGTTCTGCACGGTATAGAGGCGTTTTTCCGGGTGCAGCACAGCGACTTCCTGACCGCTGCGGATCACCCGGATGGTGCCCTTGTCGGACGTGAAGTTCGGCCCTTCGAAGTGCTTGGCGCCTTCGAAGACGAAGTGGTAACCGGCCAGGTCCATGGACTCGCCAGGCGCCAGGCGCAAATCACGCTCGGCACTGTTCTGGCTCGACAGCACGACACCGAGCGCACAAACGGCGATGCCCAAATGCGCGACCTGCATGCCCCAATAGCTGCGGGTCAAGGTCGGCAGGCCTTTGATCAACCCCTTGTGGCGAGTCTTGTCGAGGATGTCCCGCACGCCGGCCAGCAATACCCACGCGGCGAGCATGAACGTCGCGATCACCGCCCAGTTGAAGTCGCCGTAAGCGACGCCGGCCACCACGGCCAATGCGGCGCTGCCGAGCAACACCGGGGTCAACATGCCCACCAGCCATTTGACCGGGGTGTCTTTCCAGCGCACCAGCATACCGACGGCCATTACCACCATCAGCAACGCCATCAACGGAATGAACAACGCGTTGAAGTACGGCGGACCGACCGACAACTTGGCGCCGGTCATCGCATCGAGAATCAGCGGATACAAGGTGCCGAGCAGGATCATCGAAGCGGCAACCACCAGCACCAGGTTGTTACCCAGCAGCAGGGTTTCCCGGGACCAGAGGTTGAAGCCTACATGGCTTTTCACGACCGGAGCGCGCAGGGCGAACAACGTCAGCGAACCACCGACCACAAACAGCAGGAAGATCAGGATAAACACGCCGCGCTCAGGGTCGGACGCAAAGGCGTGAACCGAGGTCAGTACGCCGGAACGCACCAGGAAGGTCCCCAGCAAACTCAGTGAGAATGCCGCAATAGCCAGCAACACGGTCCAGCTCTTGAACACGCCACGTTTTTCCGTGACCGCCAACGAATGAATCAGCGCCGTACCGACCAGCCAAGGCATGAAGGAAGCGTTTTCCACCGGGTCCCAGAACCACCAGCCGCCCCAGCCGAGTTCGTAGTAGGCCCACCAGGAACCCAACGTGATGCCGATACCGAGGAAGGCCCAGGCGACGATGGTCCATGGACGCGACCAGCGCGCCCACGCCGCATCAAGTCGGCCACCCAGCAGCGCGGCGATGGCGAAAGCGAACGCCACGGAGAAACCGACGTACCCCATGTACAGCATCGGCGGGTGAACGATCAGGCCAATGTCTTGCAGCAACGGGTTGAGGTCGTGACCGTCCGCCGGAATCTGCGGCAGGATCCGCGCGAACGGGTTCGAGGTCAGGATCAGGAACAGCAGGAAACCAACGCTGATCATGCCCATCACCGCCAGGACGCGGGCGAGCATGACTTGCGGCAACTGCCGGGAGAACACCGACACCGCGAAGGTCCAGCCGCCGAGAATCAAGGCCCACAGCAGCAACGACCCTTCGTGGGCGCCCCACACCGCGCTGAACTTGTAGTACCACGGCAACGCACTGTTGGAGTTGTTGGCCACATACGCGACGGAGAAGTCGTCGGTCATGAAGGCATAGGTCAGGCTACCGAAGGCGAAGACCAGGAAGGCGAACTGGCCCCAGGCCGCAGGCTGAGCGAGGCTCATCCACAGGCGGTCACCGCGCCAGGCGCCGAGCAACGGCACGGTGGCTTGAACCAGCGCGAAACACAGCGCCAGGATCATCGCCAACTGGCCCAGCTCTGGTATTAAAAGCCCTGGGATAAAGTTTGCAGACGTCATCAAATCAACCCTCTTTGGCTTGGGTAGGCGCCGACTGACCGCTGTCTTTCAGGGCCTTGGTCACTTCTGGCGGCATGTACTTCTCATCGTGCTTGGCCAGCACTTCGTCGGCCACCACCACGCCATCGGCGTTGATTTTGCCCAGGGCCACAATGCCCTGCCCTTCGCGGAACAGGTCCGGAAGGATGCCACGATAGGTGATGGTCACGGACTTGTTGAAGTCAGTGACGATGAATCTCACGTCCAGGGAATCGCCGGAACGTTGCAGCGAACCTTTCTCGACCATGCCGCCAGCGCGGATGCGCGTGTCTTGCGGGGCTTCGCCGTTGGCGATCTGGGTCGGGGTGTAAAACAGATTGATGTTCTCTTTCAGGGCGCTCAGCGCCAGGCCAACGGCAGCGCCGACACCGACCAGGATCGCGAGAATGATGATAAGACGCTTTTTGCGCAGCGGATTCACTTGCCGTTCTCCCGGCGCAAACGACGCGCCTCTTGTTGCAGATACCGCTTGCGGGCCAGGATTGGCGCCGCCACGTTGAGGGCCAGTACCGCCAGGCAGATGCCATAGGCCGACCAGACATACAGGGCATGATGGCCCATGGCGAGGAAGTCGCCGAATGAAGCAAAACTCATCGAGCCGCCTCCAGACTGTTCTGCACTTCGGCTTTCACCCAGCTCGCCCGGGCTTCGCGCTTGAGCACTTCAAGACGCATGCGCAGCAACAGCACCGCGCCGAAGAAACAGTAGAAGCCCAGCACCGTCAGCAGCAGTGGCAGCCACATCTCGGCAGGCATCGCCGGTTTTTCGGTGAGGCTGAACGTCGCGCCCTGGTGCAGGGTGTTCCACCACTCCACCGAGTATTTGATGATCGGGATGTTGATCACGCCGACAATCGCCAGCACCGCGCAAGCCTTGGCCGCGCTGTCACGATTGCTGATGGCGTTGCCCAGCGCAATGAGACCGAAGTACAGAAACAGCAGAATCAGCATGGACGTCAGTCGTGCATCCCAGACCCACCACGAGCCCCAGGTCGGTTTGCCCCAGATCGCCCCGGTGACCAGCGCCACGGCGGTCATCCAGGCGCCAATCGGTGCCGCGCATTGCAGGGCGACATCGGCCAGTTTCATCTTCCAGACCAGCCCGACCACGCCGCACACCGCCAGCATCACATAGCAGGACTGCGCCAACATGGCGGCCGGAACGTGGATATAGATGATGCGAAAGCTGTTGCCTTGCTGGTAGTCCGGTGGCGCGAAGGCCAGGCCCCAGACCACGCCGACACCAATCAGCAGCAACGCCGCGACGCTCAGCCACGGCAGCAGTTTGCCACTGATGCCGTAAAACCATTTGGGCGAGCCGAGCTTATGAAACCAGGTCCAGGTCATTACTGTTTCCATCACGGTTGCTCTTCGCTATAGAAGAGCCAAGGGTCTTTACTGGCTAAAAAACAACCAGACCTCATTATTCGCCGACGCTGATCTTCAGGCCAGCGGCTATTGCAAAAGGTGTCAGGGTTATCGCCAGGGCGGTCAGGCTACCAAGCCACAGGAGATAACCGGTCGCCGGCATGCCTTGGAGTGCGGCCTGCAAGGCGCCACTGCCAAGAATCAACACCGGGATGTACAGCGGCAGAATCAGCAACGCCAGCAACAGGCCGCCGCGCTTCAATCCAACCGTCAGCGCCGCGCCCACCGCACCGAGCAGGCTCAGTACCGGTGTACCGAGCAATAAAGAAAGCAGCAACACCGGCAGACAAGCGGCAGGCAAACCGAGCATCAACGCCAACAGTGGAGCGAGCAAAACCAGTGCCAGGCCAGAGAAGGCCCAGTGTGCCAGTACCTTGGCCAAAACCAGAAGAGCCAGGGGGTGCGGCGAAAGGACCCACTGTTCAAGCGATCCGTCTTCGAAATCACTGCGGAAAAGCCCGTCCAGCGAGAGTAAAACCGATAAAAGGGCCGCTACCCAGACCAGTCCCGGAGACAAGGTTTGCAACAATTGAGACTCGGGGCCGACCGCCAGCGGGAACATCGACACCACGATGGCGAAGAATACCAGCGGATTGGCCAGCTCCGCAGGACGGCGGAACAACAGACGAGCCTCACGGGCGACCAACAGGCCGAAAACACTCATACGGCCCAGTTCCCCAGATCAATATCGCGATAGCCGGCCGGCATCCGGGTCAGCGTGTGGTGGGTGGTCAACACCACCATGCCGCCGCGTTCGCAGTGGCCGGCCAGGTGTTCTTCGAGTTGCGCCACGCCCTGTTTATCGAGCGCGGTGAAGGGTTCATCGAGAATCCACAACGGCGGGCTGTCGAGGTAAAGCCGTGCCAGGGCTACACGGCGTTGCTGGCCGGCGGACAAGCTGTGGCAGGGAACATCCTCGAAACCGCGCAGTCCGACAGCAGCCAGCGCTTGCCAGATGGCCTCGTGGGTCGCCGGTTGATGCAGGGCGCAGAGCCAGCTGAGATTTTCCTCCGGCGTCAGCAAATCCTTGATCCCAGCGGCATGGCCGATCCACAGCAGGTTGCGCGCCAGTTCGCTGCGTTGTTCATTCAGCGGCTGGCCATTGAGCAGCACCTGACCGGCGGTCGGCTGCATCAGCCCGGACAGTAAACGCAACAAACTGGTCTTGCCGCTGCCGTTCGGACCGCTGACCTGCACCATTTCGCCACTGGACAGTCTCAATTCGAGATTTTCGAAGAGCAGCCGAAGGTCTCGCTCACAGGCGAGGTCGACGGTTTGCAGGAGTGGACTGTTCAAGAGATCACGGGCCTTTTCGTTTCAAATCGGCGGTTCAAATCGGCGGTTCAAGTCGGCAGTGGCGCGGCCGCTAAAGTGATGCAGCATAGATGCATTGGCGGCCTGTTTTAGAGAGCTGCGTCAAAACAATTGCAATGTTTTCACCGCTCCCTGAAAGACGGCCGGCATTATACATGCCATGCCTTACTCTAAAGAGCGCATTTTCCCAAGGTTGTGACCGCGTATGACAGGCGAAATGAACATCCTCCCGCTGCCCCAGACCACGCCGGCCGTCACCCGCCCGCTGGTGGTCAGTGGCGACTTGCTCAAGCTGCTGACGCCGATGGAGGGCCTGATCACGCCCGGCCAGACTGCCAACGCTGAAGTGCTGTCGCTCAAGCAAGCGGATCAGTCCTTTCAATTGCTGCTCAAAGTCACCCTCGACAGCGGCCGCCAGACCACGGTCCAGGCCACCAGCACACAACCGCTACCAACAGGCACCAACCTGGCGATCACCCAGCCGTCCGCCAGCAACCTGGCGATTACGGTGCAACAGGCGATTGCCTCCAGCGTGGCCACCCTCACCCGCATCGACACCGCGCAACTGCCGGTCGGCACGTTGCTGCAAGGCAAAGTACTGACTTCTCAGGTGTTGCCGCAGACGCCGGGCCAGCCGACTGTGTTTCGCTCGCTGGTGAGTCTGCTCAACACCGCACTGAGCGGCAGCACGCTGACCATCGACAGCCCGCAACCGCTGCGCATCGGCACCTTGCTCAGCGCGTTGGTACAGGACACGCAAACCTTGAAATTCCTGCCGCTGAGCAATCGCCAGGACCAGTTGGCGGTGTCGCAGCAGTTGAACACCCAGCAGAGTCGCCAGGGTTCGCTCGATGGTCTGCTCAGCGCTTTGCAGAACCTGCCGCAGTCCGATGAAACGTCCGACGACCTGCAAGCCGCCGTGAACAAGTTGCTCGCCAGCCTGCCGGACGTTCAGCAACTGAGCACGCCCAAAGGCCTGGCTCAGGCGTTGCTCAGCAGTGGACTGTTCCTCGAAACGAAATTGCTCACCGGCCAAAACCCGACACAGGCCCCGGACCTGAAAGCCGATCTGCTCAAGCTGATCGCGCAACTGACCCCGGCCAACACCAACCTCACCGCGATCATCGCCGCCAATACCCTGGCCCAGGCAATGCCAAGCTTTGTGCGCAGCGCGCTGGGCATGCTCGGTCAGGTCAGCGCCAAACCGCTGCCGACCAGTTTTCCGCTGCCCGAACGCTTGTTGCAAAGCCAGGAGGGTGAAGGCGACCTTGAACTCTTGCTGCGCCTGGCGGCTGCGGCGGTTTCGCGCCTGCAAAGCCACCAACTGTCGAGCCTGGAACAGACCGGTGTCACCGACGATGGGCGGCTGCTGAGCACCTGGCAGCTTGAAATTCCGATGCGCAATATGCAGAACATCGTCCCGTTGCAGGTCAAGTTCCAGCGCGAAGAAGCCCCGGAAAAAGAGCAGCAAAACGAACGCCGTGAAGAACGCGAGCCAAAACAACAGTTATGGCGGGTAGAGTTGGCATTCGACCTCGAACCGCTTGGCCCGCTGCAGATTCAGGCACAGTTGATCGAGGGCAGCCTGTCCAGCCAGCTATGGGCCGAACGGCCATACACCGCAAGCCTGATCGAAAGTAACCTGGCAGCGCTGCGTGAGCGTTTGCTGGCATCCGGCCTGAACGTCGGCGATCTGGATTGCCACCTCGGCACGCCGCCCCAGGGCAGCCAAACCCGCCTCGAACAACGCTGGGTCGACGAAACCGCATGAACAACCCCAACACCCCACGCCAGGCCATCGCCCTCAAATACGACGGCAGCCACGCCCCGACCCTCACTGCCAAGGGTGACGAAGAACTGGCCGAAGCTATTCTGAAGATTGCCCGCGAATACGAAGTGCCGATCTATGAGAACCCCGAACTGGTGAGGCTGCTGGCGCGGATGGAACTGGGGGACAGTATTCCGCAGGAGTTATATCGCACGATTGCCGAGATTATTGCGTTTGCGTGGAATCTGAAGGGGAAATTCCCGGAGGGGCAGGATCCGAACGCGCCGGTGGTCGAGAAGGATGTGACCGAGCGTGGGGATGATTACTGAGGATTTGAGGGCCCCATCGCGAGCAGGCTCACTCCTACATTGGAACGCATTTCAAATGTAGGAGTGAGCCTGCTCGCGATAGCGATTTCAGTTCTTGTGAAGTTTACGCATCAACTCCGCCTCAGCCTGGGTCAAGCCACACGACTGAGTCAGTTCATCAACGCTTGCGCCCATCCCCACCAGTTTCGCTGCTTGGGCGAACGACAGGCTCGATGGATCGCGCTGTTCCAGTTGAACAATTTTGTCCGGCAATGGGCCGACCACCGCACGCAGTTCGTGCAGGTCTTCACCCATGCGCACGTTGCCGTTCTGGTAGTTGTCGACGCGCTTGGCCAGGTCCTTGATGCGCTGATCGCGCAGCGCATCGCCCTCGGCCTGTTGCGCGGCGATCAGCCGCTGACCGCGAATGTA
Source organism: Pseudomonas sp. TH15 (assembly GCF_016651105.1). Lineage (GTDB taxonomy): Bacteria > Pseudomonadota > Gammaproteobacteria > Pseudomonadales > Pseudomonadaceae > Aquipseudomonas. The sequence continues at coordinate 2,848,474 of NZ_JAEKEL010000001.1, read as the reverse complement.
CGCCAGGAACATCGCCAGCGTGCCTGCCCAAAACAGGAACAGGACAATGACCGCAACCTCAAGAATCAATCAGATGTTCTCCAGATCCGACCATTCTTCTTCGCTCATCATCTTGTCGAGTTCGACCAGGATCAGCAGTTCGTTGTTCTTGTTGCACACGCCTTGGATGAACTTGGCGGATTCTTCGTTACCGACGTTCGGCGCCGTCTCGATTTCCGACTGACGCAGGTAAACCACTTCGGCGACGCTGTCGACCATGATCCCGACCACTTGCTTGTCGGCTTCGATGATGACGATACGGGTGTTGTCGCTGATCTCGGCGTTCATCAGGCCAAAGCGCTGACGGGTGTCGATCACGGTGACCACGTTACCGCGCAGGTTGATGATGCCCAGCACGTAGCTCGGGGCACCCGGGACCGGGGCGATTTCGGTGTAACGCAGGACTTCCTGAACGCGCATCACGTTGATGCCGTAGGTTTCATTGTCCAGTTTGAAGGTTACCCATTGCAGGATCGGATCTTCAGAACCTTTTGCATTCGTCGCTTGACTGCTCATACCTGACCCCTAGAAAACCGCGCTTGGCGGTGTGTGTCTGTGTGGCGGCATTCAACAATGCCGTCGCCTACTTGTTATGTCGGCTGCTATGTCGGTTTATGTAGCGGCTTACTGCCGCCCATGTGCTTTGCCCCACCGCTGGCGATCAATTCGGCCAGTGCGGAAACGTCCAGCAATGCACACATGTGCTCAATCACCGTGCCGGCGAGCCATGGCCGCTGACCTCGATGACTTCTCCATTTGATTTCGTTCGGGTCCAGGCGCAACGAGCGGCTGACTTGATGCACCGCCAACCCCCACTCGTAGCCCTGCACCGAAATAACGTATTGCAGGCCTTGGCGGAAGTCATCGCGGTAACGGTCCGGCATGACCCAGCGTGCGGTATCCAGCACTTTCAGGTTGCCGGCCTGGCTCGGCAGGATCCCGAGGAACCATTCCGGCTGACCAAACAGGGGCGTCAGTTCGTGGCCGGCCAGGGAATAAATCGAGCCCAGGCACACCAGCGGCACAGCCAGGGTCAGCCCGGCGACATCGAACAACAGGCATTCGAACGGCTCGGCAGCCCAAGACGGGCGGCCATCGGTTTCCACCGGTGGCGGCGTGTTGCTCGGCGGCAAGTGGACTTCGACCACCGGCGGCACCAAGGCTTGTAGCAGCGGTGCGATGGTCGATACCGGCGCCAGGATCGGTGCCGGGGCTTCGATCACGGCAACCGGTGCTTTTTCAACGACGGGCGCAACGGCTGGCGCGGCAACGGTCGCCGGTGGCCGCGCATCACGGGCCTGTTCTTCGAGCACCGCCAACTGGAACTCGTCCAGTGCGGCCTCGGCCTCGACGACTGCGACAACCTCAACGACTTCAGAAACCGCCTCGACTTCCGGCAGCAACTCTTCAGTCGCCTCCATCAGCAAGCTGTCCAGATAAGACTGGAGCGCCAGTTGCGGACGCGAGGTGACCTTCACCGGCCGGTTCATGCGCGCACCTGTGTAGGAGCTGCCGAAGGCTGCGATCTTTTGGCGGATTCGAAGGTGTCACAAAGCAGGATCAAAAGATCGCAGCCTGCGGCAGCTCCTACGCGAATTGGGTTCATGTCAGGCCACCGCCGGAACGAGTTGTGCGGTCAGCAGATGCTTGAGCAGTGCGCGGTAAGCCAGAACGCCACGGCTCTTGCCGTCGAATTGCGAAGGCGTGACCCCGGCCCGGCTGGCATCGCGCAGACGGGTATCGACCGGGATGTAACCTTGCCAAATTTCTTCCGGGTATTTGTCGCGCAACACGCGCAGGGTCCCGAGGGACGCCTGGGTCCGGCGATCGAACAGGGTCGGGACGATGGTGAACGGCAACGCTTGTTTGCGCGAACGGTTGATCATCGCCAGGGTGTTGACCATGCGCTCAAGGCCTTTGACGGCCAGATGCTCGGTCTGCACCGGGATCACCAACTGCTGGCTCGCGGCCAAGGCGTTGACCATCAACACACCGAGCAACGGCGGGCTGTCGATCACGGCGTAATCAAAGTCTTGCCACAATTGCGCCAGACTCTTGGCGATCACCAGGCCCAGGCCACTTTGGCCTGGCGACTGACGCTCAAGGGTCGCCAGTGCGGTGCTCGACGGCAACAGCGAAATATTTTCGTGACTGGTGGGCATCAACAACTGACCGGGCAAGCCCTGAGGCACGCTGCCCTTGTGCAGGAACAGGTCGTAGCTGCTGTGTTCCAGGCTGTCGGGGTCGTAGCCGAAATAGCTGGTCATCGAGCCGTGTGGGTCGAGATCAACCATGACCACACGTTTCCCCGCCTCGGCCAGCAAACCGGCTAAAGCGATAGAGGAAGTGGTTTTACCAACACCACCCTTTTGATTGGCAACTGCCCAGACTCTCATTCGGATATTCCTCCCGGTCGATAACGCCGACCGAGAAATAGCTCAACGTATTAATGCGGGTGACGGAGAATTGACGGCGCTCTCTCGTCCCGGCGACTTGACCGGGGTCGGTGCAGTTTGTGTGCCAGCACGCTTCAACGCGGCATCCGGTTTCGCATTGGCGGTTCCGGTACCGGTGAGGCTGCGGCGTACATCGAGATTTCGCGACACCACCAGCACCACCCGACGGTTGCGCGCCCGGCCTTCTGCCGTGGCGTTGTTGGCCACAGGCTGGAATTCGCCGTAACCCACCGACGCCAGGCGGCCAGGGTTGACACCTTGCATCGCCAGCATGCGCACGATGCTCGCCGAACGAGCCGAGGACAGCTCCCAGTTGGTCGGGTACTGCGAGGTGCGGATCGGTTGATCGTCGGTAAAGCCTTCAACGTGGATCGGGTTGTCAAACGGCTTCAGGATCGCCGCGACCTTGTCGATGATGTTGAAGGCGATGTCGCTGGGCATCGCGTCGCCGCTGCCGAACAACAGGCTGGAATTGAGTTCGATCTCGACCCACAGTTCGTTGCCACGCACGGTCATCTGGTTGGAGCTGATCAGGTCGCCAAACGCAGCGCTGATGTCATCGGCAATGCTTTTGAGCGGATCGCTGGCACCGGCGATGCCGGCATCAATCTGTTCGGCGTCTTTGACCAACGGCTTGGCCGGGGTCACCGTCATCGGCCGCTCTTCACCCACCGGGATCGGCTTGACGGCGCGATCCGAGTCGGTGAACACGCCGATCAACGCTTCCGAAATGACTTTGTACTTGCCTTCGTTGATCGAAGAGATCGAGTACATCACCACGAAGAACGCAAACAGCAAGGTGATGAAGTCCGCATAGGACACCAGCCAGCGTTCGTGATTGACGTGTTCTTCAGGTTGGCGACGACGTGCCATGGTCCATGTCTCCCATCAATCCATGAAGCCCTGAAGCTTCAACTCAATAGAGCGAGGGTTTTCACCTTCGGCGATCGACAGAATCCCTTCCAACAACATTTCGCGATAACGCGACTGACGCAATGCGATGGACTTGAGCTTGGACGCGACCGGCAGCAACACCAGGTTGGCACTGGCCACGCCGTAGATGGTGGCGACGAAGGCGACGGCGATGCCGCTGCCCAGTTGCGATGGATCGCCCAGGTTGCCCATGACGTGGATCAAGCCCATCACCGCACCGATGATGCCGATGGTCGGCGCGTAGCCGCCCATGCTTTCAAAGACTTTGGCGGCTTCAATGTCGCGGCTTTCCTGGGTGTAGAAATCCACTTCCAGGATGCTGCGAATCGCTTCCGGCTCCGCGCCGTCCACCAGCAATTGAAGGCCTTTGCGCGAGTAGTTATCCGGTTCGGCGTCCGCCACTCCTTCCAACCCCAGCAAACCTTCCTTGCGGGCGGTCAAGCTCCAGTTCACGACGCGATCGATGCCACCGGCCAGATCCACACGCGGTGGAAACAGGATCCAGGCAAGGATCTGCATGGCGCGCTTGAAAGCGCTCATCGGCGATTGCAACAACGCCGCACCGATGGTCCCACCGATGACGATCAACGCCGCCGGGCCGTTGGCCAGTGCGCCGAGGTGACCGCCTTCAAGGTAGTTGCCGCCGATGATGGCGACAAACGCCATGATGATCCCGATCAGGCTGAGTACATCCATCAGATACAGGCCTCAACCAGGTGCTTGCCAATGTCGTCCAGGCTGTAAATCGCGTCCGCCAGATCAGCTTTGACGATGGCCATCGGCATGCCGTAGATCACGCAGCTCGCTTCGTCCTGGGCCCAGATTGCACTGCCGCCCTGTTTGAGCAGGCGTGCGCCTTCGCGACCATCGGCGCCCATGCCGGTCAATACGACCGCCAGAACTTTGTCGCCGTAGGACTTGGCTGCCGAACCGAACGTGATGTCCACGCACGGCTTGTAGTTCAGACGTTCGTCACCCGGCAGGATTTTCACCGCGCCACGGCCATCGATCATCATTTGCTTGCCACCGGGCGCCAGCAACGCCAGGCCAGGACGCAGGATGTCGCCATCCTCGGCTTCCTTGACGCTGATGCGGCAGAGCTTGTCCAAACGCTCGGCGAAGGCCTTGGTGAAGGCCGCCGGCATGTGCTGGATCAACACGATCGGCGCCGGGAAGTTGGCCGGCAACTGGGTCAAGACCCGTTGCAGGGCAACCGGGCCGCCGGTGGACGTGCCGATGGCCACCAGTTTGTAGGCTTTGCGTTTCGGCGCAGGTGACGACGGGCTGGACGACGCAGGCGCATAGCTGCGAGTTGGCATCGGTGCCGGTGCCGGACGCACAGGCGCGCTGCTGCCATAACTGCTGGCGCTCGAAGGCGCAGGCGTCGGGGCTGGCGCGGCGACCGGGGCCGGGGCGGTGTAGGTGTTGGCGCGACGGTTACTGCGCGAAATGCTGAGAATCTTCTCGCACAGCAGTTGCTTGACCTTCTCCGGGTTGCGGGAGATGTCTTCGAAATTCTTCGGCAGGAAATCCACCGCACCAGCGTCCAGCGCATCCAGGGTGACCCGGGCGCCTTCGTGCGTCAGCGAGGAGAACATCAATACCGGGGTCGGACAGCGCTGCATGATGTGCCGCACCGCCGTGATGCCATCCATCATCGGCATCTCGTAGTCCATGGTGATCACGTCTGGCTTGAGGGCCAGCGCCTGATCGATCGCCTCTTTTCCGTTGGTCGCCGTACCGACAACCTGGATGTTCGAATCCGCTGAAAGAATTTCCGAGACGCGGCGGCGGAAAAACCCCGAATCGTCCACCACCAGGACTTTGACTACCATAAACACTCCATTAGACGGAGCGAGGCTCAGTCGCCCCGCCCCGCCAGAATCAAATACGCCGTGCGGCGTAACGCTTGAGCATGCTCGGGACATCGAGAATCAGCGCGATGCGGCCGTCACCAGTGATGGTGGCGCCGGACATGCCCGGGGTTCCCTGAAGCATTTTGCCCAATGGCTTGATGACCACTTCTTCCTGGCCCACCAGTTGATCGACGACAAAGCCGATCCGCTGCGTGCCCACCGACAGGATCACCACATGGCCCTCGCGCTGCTCTTCGTGAGCGGCGGAGCTGACCAGCCAGCGTTTGAGGTAGAACAAGGGCAGGGCCTTGTCCCGCACGATCACCACTTCCTGGCCGTCCACCACGTTGGTGCGCGACAGGTCGAGGTGGAAGATCTCGTTGACGTTCACCAGCGGGAACGCAAACGCCTGGTTGCCGAGCATGACCATCAGCGTCGGCATGATCGCCAGGGTCAACGGCACCTTGATGACGATCTTCGAGCCCAGGCCCTTGGTCGAGTAGATGTTGATCGAACCGTTGAGCTGGGAAATCTTGGTTTTCACCACGTCCATGCCCACGCCACGACCCGACACGTCGGAGATCTCGGTTTTGGTCGAGAATCCTGGTGCGAAAATCAGGTTGTAGCACTCGGTTTCGCTCAAGCGATCGGCCGCGTCCTTGTCCATCACACCGCGTTTTACCGCGATGGCACGCAGGACGTTCGGGTCCATACCTTTGCCGTCATCGGAGATCGACAGCAGGATGTGGTCGCCTTCCTGTTCAGCGGCCAGGATCACGCCACCGCCGCGGGCCTTGCCCGACGCTTCGCGCTCTTCCGGCGACTCGATGCCGTGGTCGACCGCGTTGCGCACCAAGTGGACCAGCGGGTCAGCCAGGGCCTCGACGAGGTTCTTGTCGAGGTCGGTTTCTTCGCCGACCAGTTCCAGGTTGATCTCTTTCTTGAGCTGGCGAGCCAGGTCTCGAACCAGGCGCGGGAAGCGCCCGAAGACTTTCTTGATCGGTTGCATCCGGGTCTTCATGACCGCGGTTTGCAGGTCAGCCGTCACCACGTCGAGGTTCGACACAGCTTTGGACATGGCCTCGTCGGCACTGTTGGCGCCCAGGCGAACCAAGCGGTTACGCACCAGTACCAATTCGCCGACCATGTTCATGATTTCGTCGAGCCGCGCGGTATCAACCCGCACGGTGGTCTCGGCTTCGCTGGCCGGCTTTTCCGGAGGCGGAGTCGCGGGAGCACGGGCCGGAGCCGGTGCCGCCGCGGCAGCCGGTTTTGGCGCCTCGGCTTTTGGCTCGGGCTTGGCTGCAGGTTTTGGCGCAGCAGCAGCCGGCGCTTTGGCGGCTGGCGTCGCCACGGCAGAGGTACTGCCCACGGCGGCGGTGCCCACTTCAGTGAACTTGCCTTTGCCGTGCAATTCGTCGAGCAGCGATTCGAATTCGTGATCGCTGATCAGATCGCTGCCGGCCGCCGCTGCAACCGGTGCGGCTGGCGCAGGCGCCGAGGCAATGGCCGACTCCAGCGCATCAACGGCAAAGTTGCCCTTGCCATGCAACTGATCGAGCAGTGCTTCGAATTCGTCGTCGGTGATGTCGGAGCTGTCACCCTTGGCCGGTGCCGCAGGTGCTGGCGCGGCTGGCGCAACAGCGTCCACCGCGAACTGGCCTTTGCCATGCAACTGGTCGAGCAACGACTCGAACTCGGCGTCGGTGATTTCGTCGCTGGCCGATGCATCGGCGGCCGGTGCAGGAGCAGCCGCCGGGGCCTCGGCCTGAGCCTTGACGGCATTCAGCGAGTCCAGCAGTTGTTCGAATTCGTTATCGGTAATGTCGCCCGACTCGCTTTCAGCGACCGGTTCTTCCACCGCGTCAGCAACCGGAGCCGCTGCATCGGCGCTTTGCGGCTCGGCCAGACGGGCCAGTGCCGCAAGCAATTCTGGAGTGGCAGCCGTGATCGGACTGCGTTCGCGGACTTCGGTGAACATGCCGTTCACTGCGTCCAGCGCTTCGAGAACCACGTCCATCAGTTCCGAGTCGACGCGTCGTTCACCCTTGCGCAGGATGTCGAACACGTTCTCGGCGATGTGACAGCACTCCACCAGCTCATTGAGCTGGAGGAAGCCGGCGCCCCCTTTTACAGTGTGGAAACCGCGAAAAATTGCATTGAGCAAGTCCGCATCATCCGGTCGGCTTTCCAGCTCAACCAGTTGTTCGGACAGCTGCTCTAGAATCTCGCCGGCCTCAACCAGGAAATCCTGAAGGATCTCTTCATCGGCGCCGAAGCTCATTAAGGGGGTGCTCCTAAGGTCTAAAAACCTAAAAAACCTGAAATTCTAAAACTCTAAAATCCTAGGCTGGATAACAAATCGTCCACATCGTCCTGACCGGACACAACATCTTCTCTTTTATCGGCATGAATCTGCGGACCTTCACCCTGAGAGAGATGTTTTTGCGGATCTTTTTCAGCAAGCATCGCTTCACGGTCATGTTCGATACCCGCAAAGCGGTCTACCTGACTGGCCATGAGCACGAGCTTGAGCAGGTTACTTTCAACTTCGGTGACCAATTGGGTCACGCGCTTGATCACTTGACCGGTGAGGTCCTGGTAATCCTGAGCCAGCAGAATGTCGTTCAGGTTGCTCGACACCACGCGATTGTCTTCGCTGCTGCGTGTCAGGAAACCGTCGACCCGCCGCGCCAGCTCACGGAACTCTTCAGCCCCGACTTCGCGACGCATGAACCGTCCCCAGTCGGTGCTCAACGCCTGGGCTTCATTGCTCAGGCTGTTGACCAGCGGCGTGGCGTTTTCCACCAGGTCCATGGTGCGGTTGGCAGCGGCCTCGGTCAGCTTGACCACATAACCCAGACGCTCAGTGGCGTCCGTGATCTGCGAAACTTCCTCGGCTTGCGGCATGTGCGGGTCAATCTGAAAATTGACGATCGCGCTATGCAGCTCACGAGTGAGCTTGCCCACTTCCTGGTACAGGCCGCGGTCACGGGTCTGATTGAGCTCATGGATCAGTTGCACAGCGTCGCCAAACTTGCCTTTTTCAAGGCTGTCGACCAGTTCGCGGGCATGTTTTTTCAGGGTCGACTCAAAGTCGCCCTGTGAAGATTCGTTATGGTCCATAGCTCCCCCGTGGCGCAGTTTCTCAACCGATGCGTTCGAAAATCTTCTCGATTTTGTCTTTCAACGCCTGGGCCGTGAAGGGTTTGACCACATAGCCGTTTACACCGGCCTGGGCCGCTTCGATGATTTGCTCGCGCTTGGCTTCAGCAGTCACCATCAGCACCGGCAGGTGCTTGAGTCTTTCATCGGCGCGCACGTGGCGCAGCAGATCGATACCGGTCATGCCAGGCATGTTCCAGTCCGTTACCAGAAAGTCGATGCTGCCGCTGTTGAGAACCGGAATGGCAGTGATGCCATCGTCAGCCTCGACCGTGTTGGTGAACCCAAGGTCACGCAACAGGTTTTTAATGATCCGCCGCATCGTTGAGAAGTCATCAACGATGAGGATTTTCATGTTCTTGTCCAATTCGACCTCCAAGCAGTCTTAAACGCGCCCAGCACCTGGACACGCCACTTCAATCAATCCGGCAAAGCACTCAAATGACTGTCTGGAGCACAACAGATCGAGACCGCTGCAGTTCAACACCACACCAGCCTCGTTCGCAGTGTCCCCACACTGCCTTCAGCGCGCTCGCCACTCCCCCAAACGCCCCCGCAAACGGGCCGCGCACTGGCTGTGTAACTGGCTGACACGCGATTCGCTGACCCCCAGGACCTCACCGATTTCCTTGAGGTTCAGCTCTTCGTCGTAGTACAGCGCCAACACCAGTCGCTCACGCTCCGGCAAATTGGCAATCGCGTCCGCCAACGCAGCCTGGAAACGTTCATCTTCCAGATCGCGTGACGGCTCCAGATGAGCACTGGCGCCGTCCTCATGCAGCCCTTCGTGTTCGCCGTCCTGCAACAGGTCGTCGAAACTGAACAGGCGGCTGCCCAAGGTGTCGTTCAAAATCCCGTAATAATCGTCGAGACTCAATTGGAGTTCGGCCGCAACCTCGTGATCTTTAGCGTCACGGCCGGTTTTAGCTTCAATCGAGCGAATTGCGTCGCTGACCATGCGGGTATTGCGGTGGACCGAACGTGGCGCCCAGTCCCCTTTGCGTACTTCATCGAGCATCGCGCCGCGGATTCGAATGCCCGCGTACGTCTCGAAACTCGCGCCTTTGCTGGCGTCGTATTTGGTCGATACTTCAAGCAGGCCGATCATCCCGGCCTGGATCAGGTCTTCCACCTGAACACTGGCCGGCAAACGTGCCAGCAAGTGGTAAGCAATGCGTTTAACCAGTGGCGCGTAACGCTCGATCAGCTCGTACTGCGAGTCACGTGCCGACTTCTTGTAGAGGTTGTAGCCACTGGCTGTCATAGGACGGGTCCTGCGGTCTGTTGCACGAGACGCTCGACGAAAAATTCCAGATGCCCGCGCGGGTTGGCCGGCAGTGGCCAGGTGTCGACCTTCTGTGCAATCGCCTTGAACGCCAGGGCGCACTTGGAGCGCGGGAAGGCTTCGTAGACGGCACGTTGCTTCTGCACGGCCTTGCGCACGCTTTCGTCGTAAGGCACGGCGCCGACGTATTGTAAGGCGACGTCGAGGAAGCGGTCCGTGACCTTGGTCAACTTGGCGAACAGGTTGCGACCTTCTTGCGGGCTCTGGGCCATATTGGCCAGGACGCGGAAGCGGTTCATGCCGTAATCGCGATTCAGCAGTTTGATCAGCGCGTAGGCGTCGGTGATGGAGGTCGGCTCATCGCAGACCACCAGCAACACTTCCTGGGCGGCGCGGACAAAACTGACTACCGAGTCACCAATACCGGCAGCTGTGTCGATCACGAGTACGTCGAGGTTGTCGCCGATATCGCTGAAGGCCTGGATCAGGCCGGCATGTTGGGCCGGGCTCAGATGAACCATGCTCTGGGTACCGGAAGCGGCCGGGACGATGCGAATACCGCCCGGGCCTTGCAACAGAACGTCGCGCAGCTCGCAGCGGCCTTCGATCACGTCGGCCAGGGTACGTTTTGGCGTCAGTCCCAACAGAACGTCGACGTTCGCCAGCCCCAGATCGGCATCCAGCAGCATGACGCGCCGGCCGAGCTCAGCTAGAGCCAGGGACAAGTTCACTGACACGTTAGTCTTCCCGACGCCACCTTTGCCGCCGGTCACCGCGATCACCTGTACGGGATGCATGCTGCCCATGTTATTTCTTTACCTTGTCTTGCATAGACGGAGGCCACATTACTGGCTGCGCGTTCATCAACTGAACAATGCATGGCAGACCATCGATGTAGGTACAAAAACTGTTCATTAGTACCTCAGCCAACCTGCTTGGTCGGGCTGTGGTAAATATCAGCGAACATGTCAGCCATGGCTTCTTCGCTGGGTTCTTCCTGCATTTGCACGCTGACCGCGCGACTGACCAACTGATGACGTCGCGGCAGATGCAAATCATCCGGGATACGCGGACCATCGGTGAGGTAAGCCACCGGCAATTCATGACTGATAGCCAGGCTCAACACCTCGCCCAGACTCGCCGTTTCATCCAGTTTAGTCAGGATGCAGCCAGCGAGCCCGCAACGCTTGTAACTGTGATAAGCGGCGGTTAGAACCTGTTTCTGGCTGGTGGTTGCCAGGACCAGATAATTTTTTGATTTGATGCCACGACCGGCCAGGCTTTCGAGCTGCATGCGCAATGCCGGATCGCTGGCCTGAAGGCCGGCAGTATCGATCAGCACCACGCGTTTACGCAGCAGCGGGTCCAGCGCCTGAACCAGCGACTGGCCCGGATCGACGTGGGTCACCGACACATTAAGAATCCGGCCCAATGTCTTGAGTTGTTCCTGAGCACCGATACGGTAGCTGTCCATGCTCACCAGCGCGATGTTTTGCGCGCCGTACTTGAGCACGTAACGGGCGGCGAGCTTGGCCAGCGTGGTGGTCTTGCCCATGCCGGCAGGGCCGACCATGGCAATCACACCGCCCTCTTCCAGTGGCTCGACTTCCGGTGTGGCGATCATCCGCGCCAGGTGCGCCAGCAACATGCGCCAGGCCTGACGAGGTTCTTCAATATCGGTAATCAGCGCTAGCAGATCGCGCGACAACGGGCCGGACAAGCCGATGCGTTGCAGGCGACGCCACAGGTTCGCCTGGGCCGGACGGCTGCCTTGCAACTGATTCCAGGCCAGGGAGCCGAGTTGCACTTCCATCAGTTCGCGCAGGCTGTTGAGCTCGAAACGCATCGAATCGAAGGCCCGTGGGTCAACGCCGCCGGAGGCTTGCGCAGGCGCCGGTGCCTGACGACGCGGCGCGGCGTAAGTCGGCTCAACCAATGGCTCGGCAGCGGTCAACGGCAAGCCGGCGAACAACTGGCGATTGGTGGTCTTGTCACCGTCGGTCTCGCCATCGCCGCGCAGGCTCAGTTCGGCCTGGGCAGTCACGATGCGCGACTGGGTCTTGCGCAGCTCATCCTCGAGTTCCATGTTCGGAACGCGCGGGGCCAGCGCCGACAATTTGTAATCCAGGGCTGCCGTCAGCTCGACACCACCGGCGATCCGGCGGTTGCCAATAATGGCCGCATCAGCGCCCAGCTCATCACGAACCAGTTTCATGGCCTGACGCATATCGGCGGCGAAAAAACGCTTAACTTGCATAAACCACTACCTCAGCCGTTGGGCCCTACTGTCGCAACGATGGTCACTTGCTTGTTGTCAGGAATTTCCTGGTAAGCCAACACATGCAAACCCGGGACTGCCAGTCGGCCGAATCGCGAAAGCATCGCGCGAACCGGACCGGCTACCAGCAGAATCACCGGTTGACCTTGCATCTCTTGACGCTGCGCGGCATCGATCAACGAACGCTGCAGCTTCTCTGCCATGCTTGGCTCCAGCAGAACGCCCTCTTCCGAGCCTTGTCCTGCCTTCTGAAGACTATTGAGCAATATCTGTTCCAACCTTGGCTCCAGAGTGATAACTGGTAGCTCCGACTCAGTCCCTACAATGCTTTGGACGATAGCGCGGGATACGCCGACGCGCACTGCGGCCACCAGCGCGGCAGTATCTTGACTCTTGGCGGCATTGTTGGCGATGGCCTCGGCAATGCTGCGAATGTCCCGTACCGGCACTTGTTCGGCGAGCAACGCCTGCAAGACTTTGAGCAACTGCGACAGCGAAACAACGCCCGGCACCAACTCTTCTGCCAGTTTTGGCGAGCTTTTGGCCAGCAATTGCATGAGTTGCTGCACTTCCTCGTGGCCAATCAGCTCACTGGAGTGTTTGTACAGAATCTGGTTCAAGTGGGTCGCCACTACCGTACTGGCATCGACCACGGTGTAACCGAGGGACTGGGCTTGGGCGCGCTGGCTGACTTCAATCCAGACCGCCTCCAGACCAAAAGCCGGATCTTTGGCGGTAATGCCATTCAGCGTGCCGTAGACCTGCCCCGGATTGATCGCCAGCTCGCGATCCGGGTAAATCTCGGCTTCTGCGAGGATCACGCCCATGAGGGTCAGGCGATAAGCGCTTGGCGCCAGGTCGAGGTTGTCACGGATATGCACAGTCGGCATCAGGAAGCCCAAATCCTGGGAGAGCTTCTTACGAACGCCTTTAATCCGCGCGAGCAACTGACCACCCTGATTGCGATCCACCAGCGGAATCAGGCGATAGCCGACTTCCAGGCCGATCATGTCGATCGGGGTCACGTCATCCCAGCCCAGTTCCTTGGTTTCCTGGGCGCGGGCCGGGGATGGCAGCAGCTCTTGCTGACGCTTGACCTCTTGCAAGGCCTGAACCTTGACCACGTTCTGCTTTTTCCAGAACAGGTACGCAGCGCCGGCCGCCAGGGCCGCCATGCTGAGAAAGGAGAAGTGCGGCATGCCGGGCACCAGGCCCATCACTGCCATCAGGCCGGCTGCCACCGCCAACGCTTTCGGCGAGGCGAACATCTGGCGACCGATCTGCTTGCCCATGTCTTCCGAGCCGGAAGCACGGGTCACCATGATCGCAGCCGCTGTCGATAACAACAGTGATGGCAATTGCGCCACCAAACCGTCACCGATGGTCAACAGCGCGTAAACCTTGCCAGCGTCGCCGAAGCTCATGCCGTGCTGGAAAATACCGACTGCCATGCCGCCGATCAGGTTAATGAACAGGATCAGCAGGCCGGCGATGGCGTCACCGCGCACGAACTTGCTGGCACCGTCCATGGACCCGTAGAACTCGGCTTCCTGGGCGACTTCCATCCGGCGCAGTTTGGCCTGGTTCTGATCGATCAGGCCGGCGTTCAGGTCGGCGTCGATGGCCATCTGTTTGCCGGGCATCGCGTCGAGGGTGAAGCGCGCGCTCACCTCGGAAATCCGCCCGGCACCCTTGGTCACTACGACGAAGTTGATGATCATCAAAATCGCGAAGACCACGATACCGACCACGTAGTTACCGCCGATCACCACCTCACCGAAGGCCTGGATCACCTTACCCGCGGCGGCATGCCCTTCCTGACCGTGGAGCATCACCACTCGCGTGGAGGCCACGTTCAGCGCCAGGCGCATCAGCGTCGCCACCAGCAAAATGGTCGGGAACACTGCGAAATCCAGCGGCCGCAAGGCGTAGACGCAGACCAGCAACACGACGATGGACAACGCAATGTTGAACGTGAAAAACACGTCCAGCAGGAACGGCGGCACCGGCAACATCATCATGGCCAGCATGACCAGCAGCAACAGCGGCACACCCAGATTGCCCCGACTCAAGTCGGCGACGTTAGCGCGAGCACTGTTGATTAACTGAGAGCGATCCACCGGTTTTCCCCGTTCCTTTAAAGCAAACTTTTGACGCCTGAAACAGACGCAGAGCGGCTACTGCAAGAAGCCTTCCAACTTTTGCCAACGGATGAAACAGAGAGGGTTGATCGGGGAATTTCTGCTGATCGGACCGCCGCCTTCGCGAGCAAGCTTTGCTCCTACAGATCCTGGATACGTCATAGAACTCGTAGGAGCAGAGCTTGCTCGCGAAGAGGCCAGCGAATTCGGCGAAAACCTCAGAAAATCCCGGCACCGCCCTAGCCGGAGAAGAACACCGTCGTTTCACGAGGACCTCCAACCGAGATTTTGCTTTTTAAACGCTGCTGTTTAAAAGACACCTCCAGACACGTCTCGCAGGCTACGCAACCTTGCGCCTTTGCCTACAAGTACGCCAGAATCGGCCGGCTTGTGCGCTTTGGGGCCGGGTTCTATCGTTTCCGGGTCGCTGACAAATCAGCGATCGGGTTTAGCGACCTGGACCAACTCAGTGCATCAGCGTTCGTGGCTTCGTTGTGGGACTTTTCGCCCGCAATTACGTTATGGCGGCTGTATGCGGGAGACCTTTGGGTCTACCGGTGTGCCTGAGACCGGTTCGCTAACCTGCGTACAGCTGCCACCTTCATCTGTTTAGCGACAGGTAAAGAGTGGCTCCATAAATTCAGGAGCTTCACCATGATCAAACCAACACCCAACCCACCCGAAACCGAAACCGACCTCACCTCCCCCTACGAATCCCTCGATTCAAAAAAACTCCACGAAGCCGCCGAGCGCGCCCTCGATCACTACCTCTGCCCGCCCGGGTCTGCTCCCATTCAACGCAAAACCCGCTCTATGTTCGCCGTCACCGCAGACTTCAAAAACGAAGAACTGTTGGCCAACGCCTGCGAAACCCTCGCCTCAGCCAGAACCATCGCCAATGACTTCGCCAACCTCATACCCGCATCACAACGCAGGACGCTGCTGGGCATTGCGCAATTGATCATGCTGGGGGAGTTGGCGGTGAATCGGGCGCTGGATAATCTCGAGCTGCCCGCCTGAGAAGTCAGACAAAAATCCGTGGCGAGGGGATTTATCCCCGTTCGGCTGCGCAGCAGTCGTGAAACCTGACACTCGGTATTCCCGAACGATAGAAGTCACAGGTTTTGGGGCTGCTGCGCAGCCCAGCGGGGATGAATCCCCTCGCCACAAGGATCTCGCAGGGGCTGGATTATCATTCGGACAGAAAAAGATCGCAGCCTTCGGCAGCTTCTACAGGTGGAATGCAATCCCGGTAGGAGCTGCCGAAGGCTGCGATCTTTTGCTTTTGATCGATCAGGAATCGCGGCGCAAATCCGGTGGGATCGGCAGGTCGTCCTTGAGCGGGTCCGGGCGCTTGCCCTTGCCGGCGCGGTGCTGGCGGATCTGGTAGACGTAGGCCAGTACCTGAGCAACCGCCAGGTACAAGCCGCCAGGGATTTCCTGGTCGAGTTCTGTGGAGTAGTAAATCGAACGCGCCAGGGCCGGCGATTCGAGCAGCAGTACTTCGTTGGCCACGGCAATTTCACGCATCTTCAACGCCAGGAAGTCACTGCCCTTGGCGATCAACATCGGCGCCCCGCCCTTCTCCGGGTCGTACTTGAGCGCGACGGCGTAGTGGGTCGGGTTGGTGATGACCACGTCGGCATTGGGGATCGCCGCCATCATGCGGCGCTGGGACATCTCGCGCTGCAGCTGACGAATTCGCTGTTTGACCTCTGGCCGCCCTTCCGAATCCTTGTGCTCGTCGCGCACTTCCTGCTTGGTCATCAGCAGCTTCTTGTGGCTTTCCCACAACTGCACCGGCACGTCGACCGCCGCGATGATGATCAACCCGCAAGCCATCCACAACGTACTCCAACCCACCACCTGAATGCTGTGGATGATCGCCGTCTCCAAGGGTTCGTGGGCGATGCGCTGCAAGTCAGCGATGTCCGAGGACAACACCGCCAGCGCCACAAACAAGACGATGGTGAACTTGGCAAACGCTTTGAGCAGCTCGACCAGGGCCTTGGTGGAAAACATCCGTTTGAGGCCGCTGAGCGGGTTCATCCGGCTGAATTTCGGCGCCATGCTGCTCGCGGAGAACAACCAGCCGCCCAGAGAAATCGGGCCGATGAGCGCTGCCAGAAGCAGGGAGATCATGATCGGCTGAATGGCCCACAAGGCAACCTGACCCGAGTGCATCAGGTAGTTGCCCATGGATTTCTGATCGAGGATCACCTCCCGCGGCAACGAGAAGTTAAGGCGCATCAACTCCATCATGTCTTGGGCCAGGACTCCGCCGAAAATCAGCAGTGCGCCAGCGCCGACGAGCATGATCGCCAGGGTATTGAGTTCCTTGGAGCGCGCCACCTCGCCTTTGTCGCGGGAGTCTTTCTTGCGCTTGTCCGTGGGGTCTTCTGTTTTGTCTTGACCGCTTTCGCTCTCAGCCATGGCTCAGTGCACCCGTGCCAGTTCGCGCAGAAACTGCAAGGCCTCCACGGCCATCGGCTGGTACTGGTTGAGAATGTCACCCAGGCTGATCCAGAGGATGAACATCCCGAGTACCAGGGTCAGCGGAAAACCAATGGAGAAGATGTTCAGTTGCGGCGCCGCCCGGGTCATCACGCCAAACGCGATGTTGACCACCAGCAACGCGGTGATCGCCGGCAAAACCAACACCAGTGCCGCCCCCAGCACCCAGCCGAGCTTGCCCGCCAGTTGCCAGAAGTTATCGACCATAAACCCGCTGCCGACCGGCAACGTGGTGAAGCTTTCGGTGAGGACTTCGAAGACCACCAGGTGGCCGTTCATCGACAGAAACAACAGCGTCACCAGCATGGTGAAGAACTGCCCGATCACCGCCACCGATACGCCGTTGGTGGGGTCGACCATGGACGCGAAGCCCATGCCCATCTGGATCGCAACGATCTGCCCCGCCACCACGAACGCCTGGAAGAACAACTGCAAGGAGAAGCCCAACACGGCGCCAATGATGATCTGCTCACCGATCAGCAGCAGCCCGCTCAAGTCCAGCGGATTGACCGGCGGCATGGGCGGCAACGCCGGCGTGATGACCACCGTGATCGCCAGCGCGAAATACGCCCGCACGCGCCTGGGCACCAGGGTTGTGCCGAAAATCGGCATGACCATCAGCAAAGTGCCGACGCGAAACA
Source organism: Pseudomonas sp. TH15 (assembly GCF_016651105.1). Taxonomy (GTDB): domain Bacteria; phylum Pseudomonadota; class Gammaproteobacteria; order Pseudomonadales; family Pseudomonadaceae; genus Aquipseudomonas. The sequence goes on along the minus strand of NZ_JAEKEL010000001.1, from coordinate 2,831,166 downwards.
GCGGCAACATGAACGTCGCCACCCAGGTGCTGATCTGGGTATCGGTCAGTTGCAGCAGAGACATGACTTAGCCAATGACCATTGGAATATTGCCGTACAACCGCAGGATGTAGTCCATGAACGTCTGTACCAGCCACGGGCCGGCCACGATCAACGTCACCAGCATCACCAGCAGGCGCGGCAGGAAGCTCAAGGTCTGTTCGTTGATCTGGGTCGCGGCCTGGAACATCGCGACCAAAAGGCCCACGAGCAGGCTCGGAATCACCAGCACCGCAACCATCATGGTGGTCAGCCACAACGCATCCCGAAAGATATCTACGGCGACTTCTGGCGTCATGGCGAAACACCCCCAAAGCTGCTGGCCAACGTACCGATAATCAACGCCCAACCATCCACCAGCACGAACAGCATGATTTTGAACGGCAGGGAAATGATCAGCGGCGAGAGCATCATCATACCCATCGCCATCAGCACACTGGCCACAACCAGGTCGATGATCAGGAACGGAATGAAGATCATGAAGCCGATCTGGAACGCGGTTTTTAGCTCCGACGTCACGAACGCCGGCACCAGAATGGTCAACGGCGCCTGATCCGGCGTGGCGATGTCAGTGCGCTTGGACAAACGCATGAACAGCTCCAGATCGCTGGTGCGGGTCTGGGCCAGCATGAAGTCCTTGATTGGCACTTGAGCCTTGAGCACGGCATCCTGGGCGGTCATTTTCTCCGCCAGGTACGGCTGCAAGGCATCGTTGTTCACCCGGTCGAACACCGGCGCCATGATGAACATGGTCAGGAACAGCGCCATGCCGGTGAGGATCTGATTCGACGGCGTCTGCTGCAAGCCAAGAGCCTGACGCAGGATCGAGAACACGATGATGATCCGGGTGAAGCTGGTCATCAGCATGACGAACGCCGGAATGAAACTCAGCGCGGTCATGATCAGCAGAATCTGCAGGCTGACCGAGTATTCCTGAGCCCCGTTGGCGTTGGTGCCCAAGGTGATTGCCGGAATCGACAACGGATCGGCGGCGAGCGCCAGCGGCGCAACCAGCATCAGGGCCAGCGTCAAGACGATGCGTAGCGCACCCATTACTTCTTATCCTTCTGATCCTTGCCCAACAACTCCATCAGGCGCTGGGCAAACTCCGGGGTCGATTTTTCAGTCCCGCTCGGCACCTGCACTGGCTCCTTGAGCACATGCAACGCGGTGATGGTGCCGGGGCTCAGGCCAAGCAGGATCTGCTCGTTGCCGACCTGGATCAGCATCAAGCGATCACGCGGGCCCAGGGCACGGGAACCGATGATGTCGATCACCTGCCCCTTGCCGGCCGGCCCGGCCTGCTGGACCCGACGCAACAGCCAGGCGAGGAAGAAGATCAACCCCAGCACCAACAACAGGCCGAACACCAATTGCGTCAATTGCCCCGCCACGCCGCTGCTGACCGCCGGCGCAACGGCAGCCGTCGCGGTATTCACCGCGGCAGTGGCCGTCGCAATCGGCTCGGCCGCCATCACGCTGAACGGCAACGCCAGCAGCATTCCCGGCAAAGAACCCAGAACCTTTTTCACTTAGCGCAGCTTCTTGATGCGTTCGCTTGGGCTGATCACGTCAGTCAGGCGGATGCCGAACTTCTCGTTGACCACAACCACTTCGCCGTGAGCGATCAGCGTGCCGTTGACCAGCACGTCCAGCGGCTCACCGGCCAGGCGATCCAGCTCGATGACCGAACCCTGGTTGAGTTGCAGCAGGTTACGGATGTTGATGTCGGTGCTACCGACTTCCATGGAAATCGACACCGGGATGTCGAGGATCACGTCCAGGTTCGGACCGTCGAGGGTCACCGGCTCGTTGTTCTTCGGCACGCTGCCGAACTCTTCCATCTGCAGACGGTTGGACGCCGAGCCACCGGTATCCGCGGCCAGCAAGGCATCGATATCGTCCTGGCCGGCGTCACCGGTTTCTTCCAGCGCAGCAGCCCATTCATCAGCCAGTGCCTGGTCGTCCTGGGCGTTCATATCGTCGTTCATCATGTGTCCTCGGCGGACCGCTCTTCAACTCGAAGCGGCCAGTGTTAAATGGGGGAGTTAAGCGCCGATCAACGGCGCTCGATCGGCTCGATCACTTGCAACGCGAGGTTGCCTTTGTGCGAACCCATCTTGACCTTGAACGCAGGCACGCCGTTGGCGCGCATGATCATTTCTTCCGGCATCTCGACCGGGATAATGTCCCCCGGCTGCATGTGCAGGATGTCGCGCAGACGCAACTGACGACGGGCCACGGTGGCGCCAATCGGCACGTCGACATCGAGCACGTCCTGGCGCAGGGCGTTGACCCAGCGCTCGTCCTGGTCATCGAGGTCCGACTGGAAGCCGGCGTCGAGCATTTCACGCACCGGCTCGATCATCGAGTACGGCATGGTCACGTGCAGGTCGCCGCCACCGCCATCGAGTTCGATGTGGAACGTCGAGACCACAATCGCTTCGCTCGGGCCGACGATGTTGGCCATGGCCGGGTTCACTTCCGAGTTGATGTACTCGAAGTTCACTTCCATGATCGCCTGCCAGGCTTCTTTCAAATCGACGAACGCCTGCTCCAGCACCATGCGCACCACACGCAGCTCGGTCGGGGTGAATTCACGCCCTTCGATCTTCGCGTGACGGCCATCGCCGCCGAAGAAGTTGTCCACCAGTTTGAACACCAGTTTGGCGTCGAGGATAAACAGAGCAGTGCCGCGCAACGGTTTGATCTTGACCAGGTTGAGGCTGGTCGGCACGTACAGCGAGTGCACGTATTCGCCGAACTTCATCACCTGCACGCCACCGACGGCAACGTCTGCCGAGCGACGCAGCATGTTGAACATGCTGATGCGGGTGTAGCGGGCGAAACGCTCGTTGATCATTTCCAGGGTCGGCATGCGTCCGCGGACGATCCGATCCTGGCTGGTCAGGTCGTAACTTTTGACGCTGCCGGGTTCAGCAGCGTTATCGGTCTGTACCAGACCATCGTCGACGCCATGCAACAGCGCATCGATCTCATCCTGGGACAGCAGGTCCTGCACGGCCATGTCGTGTTCCTACTGCAGTACGAAATTAGTGAAAAGCAACTGTTCGATGACCACTTTGCCGAGCTCTTTCTGCGCCACTTCCTGGACGCTGGCGGTGGCCTTCTGACGCAGCATTTCTTGGCCGACCGGGGTCGCGAGTGTGGCGAAGTCCTGGCCGGAGAACAGCATGACGAGGTTATTGCGGATGACCGGCATGTGCACTTTAAGCGCGTCCAGATCGGCCTGGTTGCGACCCTGCATGGTGATGCTCACCTGCATGTAGCGCTGACGACCGTTCTGGTTGTAGTTGGCGACGAAGGCCGGCGCCATGGGTTCGAAGACCGCCGGTTGTTTGCCAGCCGGGGCGGTGTCTGCCACGACGGCAGGTTTACTGGCGGCGCTGTGCATGAAGTACCAGGTCGCCCCCACGGACAAGCCGATCGCCAGCAGCACCGCCACCACGATCGCAATGATCAGCTTGAGTTTGCCTTTGGTTGCAGGGTCTTTTACCGCTGCTGCTGCTTCGCTCTTCGCCATGCCAATAATCCGTCACTATTCAGGTTTTCACAGTCGCACGGCAAGGCAAGAGCAAGTGTTATGCCAGAAGTGTCGGAGGGGGAATTTGAGGTGCTGGGGAATCAATGTAGGAGCGAGCGGTGCGGCGATCCGACTTGCCCGCGAAGAAAGCATTGCGGTTTATCAGTTAAACCGCATCATCGTTCTTCGCGGGCAAGCCTCGCTCCTACAGGGGAGGGATCAGGCGTAGTAGTCGACGGCGCTGGAGCCGATGACGCTGGTGGTGCTGGCCGCCACTTCTGCAACCGTCGGCACGATTTCATCGTCCATGCCATCAACGCGACCGCCGCTGGCATTGGTGCGACCGCTTTGCCCTTGCTGCGCCTGCTGATCCTGCCCCTGGCCCTGCCAGCCACGGGACTGATCGGACACGTTGACGTCGACCTGGCCCATGCCCTGCTCCGCAAACATGTCACGCAGGCGATGCATTTGACCGTCCAGCGCTTCGCGAACCGCTGGGTGAGCGCTCATGAAGGTTACTTGGGTCTGCTGGTCCGGCGCCATGTTCACCCGAATATCCAGGCGCCCCAGTTCAGCCGGCTGCAACTGGATGTCGGCCGCCTTGAGATTGGCGCTGGACAGATACATGACGCGGTTTACCACTTCGTCAGTCCAGCCGCTCTGATGCATGGCAATCGGCTGATTGACCTGTACTGGCAATGCATTGGCGGTTTTCGGTGTGGCGGCCTGGGTTAATGCCGCCAGACGGCTGGCAAAATCATCGACACGGGTATCGCTGCTGGAAGACGTCAGGTCCTTGAGACCTTCGTTGATCAAACCACTGAACGCCTTGTCGCCGCCCTGACTGGTGCTGTCCTTGTCGGTTTGCACCTCAAGCATGGTCGCCATGCCGGCGGCGAAGCTTTGCGCCGAGGTCAGGTCGCCATCGCCTTGCGTCTGGGTCGGCGCCGCTTTGGGTTGTGCCTGGCTGGAAGCGGACACGTGGCCGCTCTGCTCCATGGCCATGCGCAAGGCCGGCATCGCATCGAGCGGGTCGGCCGCTGGATCGAAATCGCTGTCGGTGCTCGCCGCCGGATCTTTGACCACACCTGGCAACACGGCCACGGCCGGGGTTTCGGTTTTCGCCGGAGTGGTCGCTTCGGCCACCGGAGCCGCCACGACGGGTGGCGTCACTACCGGTTGGACGACGGCAACCAATGCAGGATCCAGCGTCGGGTCGACTGGAGCGGCATCCGTCACCGGAGTCTGCGTGGTATCAGTGGCATCGTCGCTGCTGGCGGTCTTGTCGTCGGCCGCCACCGGCTTGTCGGCAGGCAAGGCATTGCCGCTATCGGCAACCGCTGGCTTCGCAGGGGCAGATTGATCCTTGCTGACGTCCTTCTTGCCGCTGGTGTCGGCGACCTTGTCGCGCGCCGACTTCATCGGGGCGTCAGTCGTCATGGCAGGCTTGTTCTGGGCTTGATTGGCGAAGACCTTGGCGAAGCTGGACGCCTTATCCACAGGCACCGCAGCCACCAGCGGGGTGTTGGCGGAGGCGGCTTGAGGCTTGGCCTTTGCGGCGGCCTGAAGAAGCGAGTTGGGGGTAACGGGCATAACGCGGTCTCCGCTGCACTGGGATCGTAGGTACAGTCAATGGAGATAGCTGCAAGGGTCGAGCCAGTTTTGTCCGGCGCCGTGGAAAAGCGCCGGACGGCTAGTTTTATTGGGTTAGCGCGTGCTGGCGCTCATGCTCATAATCAGGCCGCACTTGAGCGAATTCGCTACTGATCTCGGCGACCAGTTTGGCGATTTGCGCAGGGCTTTTGTCTTTGGCGTCCGACTCCAGCTCCTGGCAGAGCTCTGCCAAGCGGACAGCACCCATGTTGCTGGCGCTGCCCTTGAAGCTATGGGCAACTTCCGACAAGACCTTGGCGTCTGCAGTCTTGCGCAGCTCAACCAAGCGACTTTCGGAATCGGCGATGAAGGTATCCAGCAAGGTCGGATACTCATCCTCCATGACTTCCTGCAACGCGCTCAGCACGTCGCGATCCAGATGTGTGTCAGCCACTTGTTCACTCCTTGATCAAGAATTCGCGGATTATGCCAGAGCCTCCCAGTAAAACTCCACGTGCGCACTACGACCATCGTCTGACCAACTCGCCTTGCGGCTCAGTTGACGAACCAGACTGACGCCCCGTCCCGACAGGCGGACGCCATCCAGGGGACGGTCCATCACCTGCGCCACATCGAAACCCTTGCCACTGTCGTCGACGCGGATCACCAGGCATCCGCCATTGCTCACGGGTTTAACCTGGAGGTGGATACGCACATAACCGTCCTGTAAACCATCGAGGCGCGCATTGCGCTCCTGATAATAGCGCGCAAAACCCGAGGCATCGCGCTTGAGACTCGAATCCAGGCCCAGCACGCCGTGCTCCAGAGCATTGGAATACAGCTCGGCCAGAACACTGTACAAGGCGCCACTTTGCGCCCTAAGGCCATGGACCTCCAGCAGCAATTGCAATAGAAACGGCAGCGGATTGAAACGTTTAAGGGTGGCGGCGCGGAACTCGAAGCTCACCGACCAGTCCAGCGGACAGGACTGACCACTGTCGGAATACACCGGCGCCGTCGGGCTGACATGTGCGAGGTCCAGCATAGCGACTTCGACCATGCTCACATCATCCCGGGCCTCGCCACGGAAGTCGCGCAGGGCCTGTTCGATCTCTTCGAACAACACCTCGGGCTGACGATTGGCCGCAAACACTCGCTCTAATCGCTCGATGCCGAACAACTGCTCGTTGGCGTCACAGGTGTCGATCACCCCATCGGACAGCAGGAATACCCGATCGCCAACTGCCATCGGAAACACTTCTGTGCGGTCATCGAAGGTTTGCGGGCTCAGCACCCCCAGTGGCAGGTGCCGCGCCGTCAGCGCTGTACGTTCGCCGCTGGCGGAGCTGTGCAGGTAACCGTCCGGCATCCCGCCATTCCAGACCTCAACCGAACGTCGCTGGAAACTCAGGCACATCAGGGTCGCGCAACAGAACATGTCCACCGGCAGGATGCGCTTGAGCTTGGCATTCATCTCCCGCAGGGTTTCCGGCAAGCCGAAGCCCTTGGCGGTCATGCCATAAAACACTTCCGCCAGAGGCATGGCGCCAACCGCAGCCGGCAGGCCATGACCGGTGAAATCGCCGAGTAGCACGTGCATGTCGCCAGCCGGGGTAAACGCGGCCAGCAGCAGATCGCCATTGAACAGCGCGTAGGGCGATTGCAGGTAGCGAATATTCGGTGCATTCAGGCAGCCGGAGTGGGCAATTTTGTCGAATACCGCCTTCGCCACCCGCTGCTCATTGAGCAAATAGTCGTGGTGCCGGGCGATTTGGTCACGCTGTTCAAGCACGGTGGCCTGCAAGCGGCGCAAGCGGTCCATCGCCTTGATCTTGGCTCCGAGGATCACTTGGTTGTAGGGCTTCGCCAGAAAGTCGTCACCGCCAGCCTCCAGGCAGCGGGCCAGGGCTTCGCTTTCAGTCAGCGAGGTCAGAAAGATGATCGGCACCAGGGTTTCCCCCGCCAGCGCCTTGATCTGCCGCGCCGCCTCGAAACCGTCCATCACCGGCATCATGGCGTCCATCAATACCAGTTGTGGCTGCTGCTGACGGAACGCTTCGACCGCCTCGGCCCCGTTGGCTGCGGTCAACACTTGATGACCCTGGCGCCGGACGATGCTCGACAGCAGCATGCGATCAGCCGCGCTGTCTTCAGCGATCAGGATCGTCAGGGGCTCGAACAACGACTGCATGGCGATCACGCCACGTCGAAGATTTGTTCGAAGTTGGAAATGGCCAGAATCTTGCGCACATCGGCGTTGGCGTGGGTCAACGTGATCTCGGCGTTTTCGCCACCGGCGTGATCACGCAACAGCAACAACATGCCGAGCGCAGAACTGTCGAGGTAGGTGGCGTCCTTCAGGTTCACTTCAAAGGACTCGGGCTTTGGCTCACGATTTTCGTAGGACTCGCGAAATTCCTGGTGCTTGGCAAAATCGAATCGCCCCTTGATCGAAATCGTCAGTTTTTGCCCATTTTGGGAGACTTCTGTAACGACTGACATTTAACGGCTTCCTTGTCATTGAACAACGTGTGTACAAGGTTTAGCACCTGCCGAGGATAGGGGCAAGGCGGGAAGTATCAGCGGTTCGTCAATCCTCTGTGAATCTGGCGCCCCCTTCGCGAGCAAGCTCGCTCCCACAGGTAACCGAGTTGAATCACAATTTTGCGACCAACACAGATCCCCTGTGGGAGCGAGCTTGCTCGCGATGAACGATAACGCGGTCTATCAGCCTTAATACGGATCCTGACGCGGCAACCGCTGGGACAACTCATCCAGCAACTTCTGCTCGCGCCGGTCTTCGAGCTTGCGCGCCTCTTCCATGTAGCGTTGAACCAGTTTGCGCAGGCCTTCAACCCGGGCGAACGCCTTCTGCCAAGCCTCGCGCGCCTTGTTCAGATTGTTTTGATGCCAGACCAGGCTTTGGCGCTGCTGATCGATGGCCGTGCCCAGTTGCGCCAGAAAGCCCTGATAACCCAGCAACCACTGGCCGGAAACGCCACTGCTGCCGCGGATGATCCATTGTTCCTGGTAATCGAGGCGAAAGGCTTCAAGGTCGGCGAGCTTGCTTTCGGCTAGCCGAACCTGCCCCTGAAAGTGCCCCAAGCGCTGGACAGCGGTTTTCTCAACCTTTTCGGCCATTTCGACCACCGGTGCCAGACGCCCTGCTCGACTCTGGGCCATGGCCGGTTAACCGCCGGCCGCAGGGGCGAAGATCGTGCCGAGGTAGGCTTCGCTTTCGCCCAGGCTGATGCTGTCGTTCAGGCCCTGGCGCAGATACTTGACCAGCTGCGGCTGCAAGGAAATCGCCAGGTCGGTTTCCCGATCACCACCGGCTACATAGGCGCCGACGCTGATCAAGTCTCGACTCTGCTGATAACGCGACCACAACTGCTTGAAATACTGGGCGCGCATCATGTGTTCAGGCGTGACCACTGACGGCATGACCCGGCTGATGGACGCTTCGATGTCGATGGCCGGGTAATGACCTTCTTCAGCCAGGCGCCGGGACAGCACGATGTGCCCGTCGAGCACACCTCGCGCGGCGTCGGCGATCGGGTCCTGCTGGTCATCGCCTTCGGACAGAACGGTGTAGAACGCGGTGATCGAACCGCCGCCCTTCTCGGCGTTGCCGGCCCGCTCCACCAGTTTTGGCAATTTGGCGAACACCGACGGCGGATAACCCTTGGTCGCCGGCGGTTCGCCGATGGCCAGGGCGATTTCCCGCTGGGCCTGGGCGAAACGGGTCAGCGAATCCATGAGCAACAGGACATTCTTGCCCTTGTCGCGGAAATACTCGGCGATGCGCGTGCAGTACATCGCGGCGCGCAGGCGCATCAGCGGCGCATCGTCCGCCGGCGAGGCAACGACCACCGAACGCTTGAGGCCTTCTTCACCGAGGATGTGCTCGATGAATTCCTTAACTTCACGACCCCGCTCGCCGATCAGCCCAACGACGATAATGTCGGCCTCGGTGAAGCGGGTCATCATGCCCAGCAGCACAGACTTACCCACGCCGGTACCGGCAAACAGCCCGAGACGCTGACCGCGACCGACCGTCAACAAACCGTTGATGCAGCGAATGCCCACGTCCAGCGGCTGGCTGATCGGGTCACGCTTGAGTGGGTTGATCGTCGGGCCGTCCATCGGCACCCAGTCTTCGGCTTTCATCCCGCCCTTGCCGTCCAGCGCGCGACCGGCGCCATCTAGCACTCGACCGAGCATGCTCATGCCCATCGGCAAACGACCGGTATCGGCCATTGGCACCACGCGCGCTCCCGGCGCGATGCCGGCAACGCTGCCAACCGGCATCAGAAAGACTTTGCTGCCGGAGAAGCCCATGACTTCGGCTTCAACCTGCACCGGGTGGTAACTGTCGTCGTTGATGACCATGCAGCGGCTGCCCATGGCGGCGCGCAAGCCTTCAGCTTCGAGGGTCAGGCCGACCATGCGCAGCAGGCGGCCTTCAAGGATTGGCGCGCCGGCCAGTTCCGTGGCCTCGGTGTAACCACCAAGGCGCTTGGCGAAACTGGTGCGATCAAGGCGCATCGGGGATTTCCGGCTCTGGCTCCAGACCTGGCTCGGTCGGCTCGACCGCAGGCTTGGCGGCGTCGACCGGCAGTTCAAGGCTCATGTCTGGCTCGGCCGGGTGCAGCGCTTGTTCATGCAACTGATCGAACAGCTTGTCCATGACCCGGGCGACGCGGGTTTCGACAGTAGCGTCGATCCGGCTGTGCTCGGTTTCAACCCGGCAACCGCCAGGCAACAATGCCTCGTCCTCGACGATGCGCCAGGTTTCTTCATGGCGCTCGCGCAGGGCTTTGACCTGTTCGAAATCCTGCGGATTGATGTACAGCCGCACATTGCCCACGCCCAGCGGCAACAGCTTGAGGGCCTCGCGCATGACGTGTTCGATGTGCGTCGAGTCGATCGCCAGCTCGCGCTGAATCACCTGTTTGGTAATGTGCTGCACGAGGTCAACCAACGACTTTTCGATCTGGGTGTCCTGCTCGGCGATTGGCTCGAACAGATGACTCATCAGCTGCTCAAGGCCAGCAATCTTGGCGGCCAGGGCCACCTCGGCTTCCTGACGGACCCTGAGCGTGGTGCTGTGGAAACCTTCTTTTTCACCCGTGGCGAAGCCTTCGTTGTAGGCCTCCTGACGGATGCTTTCGAGTTCTTCCAAGGTCAGCGGCTGGACTTCGTCCAGGGGCACTTCTTCCATTTCCGGCGGTTCGGGCTCCGGTTCCGGCTCAGGCTCCGGTTTCGGCGGATCGAAGCTGGGCAACGCCCAGGATTCGAAACCGCGAACATCGCGGGCACGGATCAGATCCGTCACATCGTCGTCGTGCTTGTCCATGGGCTTAGATCATCTCTTCGCCACCCTTCCCGCCGAGAACGATTTCTCCGGCTTCGGCCATACGGCGGGCAATGGTGAGGATTTCTTTCTGCGCGGTTTCCACGTCGCTGACACGCACCGGGCCTTTGGCCTCGAGGTCGTCGCGCAACAGTTCGGCCGCTCGTTTGGACATGTTCTTGAAGATCTTTTCCTTGACGCCTTCGTCCGAGCCCTTGAGGGCCAGCACCAGTACGTCGGAGGACACTTCGCGCAGCAACGCCTGAATCCCGCGGTCGTCGACATCGGACAGGTTGTTGAACACGAACATGAGGTCTTCGATCTGACCGGACAGGTCTTCGTCGACTTCGCGGATCGAGTCCATCAACTGACCTTCGATCGAGCTGTCGAGGAAGTTCATGATGTCGGCCGCACGCTTGATACCACCCAAAGTGGTGCGCGAGGCGTTCGAGTTGCCGGAGAACTGCTTCTCGAGAATCTGGTTGAGTTCTTTCAGGGCTGCTGGCTGCACGGTGTTCAGCGAGGAAACTCGCAGAATGATGTCCAAGCGTACTTTGTGGTCGAAGTTGCCGAGTACTTCACCGGCCTGGTCCGGGTCGAGGTACGCCACGACGATCGCCTGGATCTGTGGGTGCTCGTAACGGATCACGTCGGCGACGGCGCGCGGTTCCATCCACTTCAGGCTGTCGAGGCCACTGGTGTTGCCACCCAGCAGGATGCGGTCGATCAGGCCGTTGGCCTTGTCTTCGCCCAGGGCTTGGGTGAGCATTTTGCGCACGTAGTCGTCGGAGCCGACGCCCAGGCTGGTCTGGTCGCCGACGATGTCGACGAACTCGCTCATCACCTGCTCGACTTGCTCGCGGTGCACGTTACCCATTTGCGCCATGGCCACACCCACACGCTGGACCTCTTTAGGCCCCATGTGGCGCAGCACTTGGGCGGCGTCGGTCGAACCCAGGGACAGCAGCAGAATCGCGGCTTTATCGACCCGGGACAGTTTGGCGACAGCGGCTCGGTTATCACTCATCTGCGTTAATCCACTCTTTCACGACCTGGGCCACACGACCCGGATCTTCTGCCACCAAACTCTTGATTGCGTTCAGCTGTGCGTCATAGCCTTCGCTCGGGCTCGGCAACAGGATGCTTTGCGGGCCGCCGAGGCTGACGCGGTCGTTGGACAGTTCGCCGTCCAGGCCGCCCATGCCACCCAACTCTACGTCGCTACCCAGACCGGCCAGTTGCTTGCCTTTGCCGCCACCGGTGATGTTGTTGAGCACCGGACGCAGCACACCGAACACCAGCACCAGGATGAACAACACACCCAGCACTTGCTTGACGACGTCCCAGAACCAGGGCTGGGAGTAGAACGGAATATCGGCAATCACTTCACCGCGCTCAGCGGAGAACGGCATGTTGATCACGCTGACACTGTCACCACGGCTGGCGTCGAAACCGACGGCGTCCTGCACCAGGCGAGTGAAGCGCGCCAATTCATCGGCGCTCCATGGCGCGCGGGTGGTTTCACCGTTGGCCGCGTTGATCTTGATCTGGTCATCCACCACCACCGACACCGACAGGCGATTCAAACGGCCCTGTTGCTGTTTGGTGTGACTGATGGAGCGATCAAGCTCGAAGTTTTTGGTGGATTGTTGACGCTTGTCCGCCGGGTAAGGTGCAAGCATCGGCTGGCCGGTGGTCGGGTCCATGATTTGCTGACCATTGGCATCCAGCAACGGCTGGCCTGGCTGCACCATGGCCGCCGCCGCGGGAGCGCCACCGGTTTTTTGCGGCGCCGAGGCTGGCGACGGCGGCTGGTTGCTCAGGGCACCCGGCACGCCTTGCGGGCCATTGCTGGCGGTGCGTTGTTCAGAAGTCGACTGCTCGCTGCGCAACGCCGGTTGGTCCGGGTTGAACTGCTCGGAGGTCGATTCAACGGCGCTGAAATCCACGTCGGCCGAGACTTCGGCTTTATAGCGGTCATTGCCCAGCACCGGCTGCAGGATGTTGTGCACGCGCTGGGTCAGCATGCTTTCCATGCGGCGGCTGTAATCGAATTGCTTGCCGGCCATGGTCAGTTCGGAGTTCTCCGCCTGATCGGACAGCAGGTTGCCCTTCTGGTCGACGACGGTGATCTGCGACTTGCTCAGTTCGGGAACGGCAGTGGCAACAAGGTTAATGATCGCCAACACCTGGCCTGGCTCCAGGGAGCGGCCGGAATACAGTTCAACCAGAATCGACGCACTTGGCTTGCGCTCATCGCGCACGAAGACCGAGCTTTTCGGAATCGCCAAGTGCACGCGGGCACCCTTGACGTTGTTCAGGCTGGAGATAGTGCGAGCCAATTCACCTTCGAGGCCGCGACGATAACGGGTCGCTTCCATGAACTGGCTGGTCCCCAAGCCCTGGTCCTTGTCGAGGATTTCAAAACCGATGTTGCCGTCGCTGGGAGTGACACCAGCCGCCGCGAGCTTGAGCCGCGCACGGGACACATCATCGGCCTTGACCAGCAAGGCACCGGAGTTGGGTTCAACGGTATAAGGGATGTCAGCGGCGGCCAGGGTTTCCATAACCTGTTTGGCGTCCATACCGGCAAGACTGCCGTACAAAGGCCGGTAGTCCGGCTGCTGCGACCACAACACCACGGCAAAGCCAATCGCCACGCTCGCAGCCAGACCGACCAACAGGCCCACCTGACGCAACATGGTCATCTCGGAGAGGTTTTCCAGGAAGGACAACCCGAACAGCGGCGGTTTACCGTCTATCGGAGTGGCCTTGGCCGGAACATTATCGGCGACTGCTTCTGCCATGACTCAATCTCGTCCTTAAACCGGCATCTGCATGATGTCTTGGTAGGCCTGAACCAGCTTGTTACGCACTTGGGTCAACGCTTGAAAAGACACGCTGGCCTTCTGCGAGGAAATCATTACATCCGTCAGATCAACGCCGCTTTTGCCAATTTCAAAGGCACTGGACAGCTGATTTGACGCCTGCTGGGTGTCGTTCACTTTATTGACGGCCTGACCGAGCATGTCGGCAAAGCTGCTGCCACCCAATTCAGGGACTGCGGCAGTCGATTTTGACGCAGACATGGCATCCATTTGCATGGAGCGCATGTCCAACATCAATCGATTAAATTCAATACCTTGGCTCATGGTCTACTCTCTCTGGCGACCCGCAATTTTTTGACACTCACTCGGCGGGTAGTGAGGTGTTAGCAACAAGGGTGCCAGCTCATGGGCAGCCCTTTCAGAAAAGCATTTTCAAGTCTTTGCGCCACGACTCACGTAGCGAACAGGTAGCCTTCCACGTCCATTCCGGCGTCGCGCATTTGCGCCAGTTTGTAGCGCAACGTGCGCGGGCTGATGCCCAGGCGCTCGGCGGCCTCTTTGCGGCGGCCACGCTCGGAACGCAAGGTGTCGATGATCATCTGGAACTCATGACGGCGCAGGTCGTCGCCCAAGGCTCCGGCCGAATCCGCTTCGATTTCCACCTCACGAATCACGGCGGGCACCGGCGCTGCCACTGGCAACGTGGCGAACATCACGGGACCGGCGAGACAGAAATCCTGCGGCTGAATCAACCCGCCCTGCTGCAAAATCAGCGCGCGCTGGATGGCGTTATCCAGCTCGCGAACATTGCCCGGCCACGGATAACCGATCAGACACGCCTGAGCCTCGGGCGACAACCTGGCCGCCGCATGCTTCATTTTATTGACGTGTTTGGCCAACAAGCGCTCGGCCAGCGGCAGGATGTCGGCGGTGCGCTCGCGCAACGGACGCCAGGCCAGCGGAAAAACCGACAGCCGATAATAAAGATCCTCACGAAAACGCCCCGCCGCCACTTCACCGGCCAGATCACGGTTAGTGGTCGCCACGACACGAATGTCCAGGCTGATCGGCTTGCGCGCGCCGACCCGCTCGACTTCGCGCTCTTGCAATACACGCAGCAGCTTGGCCTGCAGGCCCATGGGCATTTCAGAAATTTCGTCGAGCAGGATGGTCCCGCCGTCAGCTTGTTCGAACTTACCGGCCTGAGCTGCGATGGCGCCAGTGAACGAGCCTTTCTCGTGGCCGAACAGCGTGGCCTCGAGCATGTTGTCGGGGATCGCCGCGCAGTTGATGGCAATGAACGGCTGGCTGGCACGATGGGAATGCTGGTGAATGTAACGCGCCAACACTTCCTTGCCGGTGCCGGACTCGCCGGAGATCAATACCGTGGAATCACTGCGCGCCACTCGCGCGGCCAGCTCCAGCAGTTGCGCACTGGCCGGCTCGAACGCGATCGGCCCTTCGCCGTCAGTGGCACCGAGACTGCCCAGCGCGTGGCGCGCCACCAGATCGAGCAAAGCCTTGGGCTCGAACGGCTTGACCAGATAATCCGCCGCGCCCTGACGCATGGCATCGACCGCCCGCTCCACTGCGCCGTGCGCCGTCATCAATAGCACCGGCAATTGTGGCTGGCGAGCGCGCAGCAAGCCGAGCAATTGGTGGCCGTCCATGCCCGGCATATTGACGTCGCTGACGACAAGATTGAACGCCTCGCCACCGACCGCCGCCAGCGCTTCTTCCGCGGAACCGACAGCCTTGAAATCGTGCCCCGCGAGCAACAGCGTATCGGCCAGCGCTTCGCGCAGCGCACGGTCATCCTCGACCAGTAAAACCTTGATTGCCATGTCCTTCACTCCGCATCCGATGCGCTGGAAAACAACGGCAGGGTCACCAGCGCACACGTGCCGCGACCGAGCCGCGAGCGCAAGTGCAATTCTCCCTGATGAGCACGGGCCACTGCCTTGACCACGGTCAGACCCAGGCCAGTGCCGGTGGTTTTGGTGGTGAAAAAAGGTTCGCCCAGACGCGCCAGCACCGCCTCATCGATCCCGCTGCCGCTGTCGCTGATGCACAGGCGCAGGTTGTTGCCACGGGTATACAGGTGGACCTTGAGGCGCACAGCACCGTTACTGGCCTGGATCGCATTCTCGATCAAATTCAGAATCGCACCGACCAAGGTGTCGCGATTGCACAGCAACTCCCCGGCATGGCTGTCGCACTGCCAGCGGATTGGCAGTTCCTGAACATGAGTCAGGGCTGCGGCTTGCAGCGATTGCATCAGCTCCTTTGGCGTCACGCGATTGGTCAGCGGCAACTCGCCACGAGCAAACACCAGCATGTCGCGCACCTGATGCTCCAACTCGTGCAGGCGCTCTTTCAAGCGACCGGCGAATCGTTGCTGGGTGGCGACCGGCAATTCCTGCTCAGTCAAATGACTGGCGTAGAGCAAAGCGGCCGAGAGCGGTGTACGAATCTGATGGGCCAGCGAGGCAACCATTCGTCCCAGGGAAGACAAGCGTTCATGGCGAGCCAGTTGACCTTGCAGGTGACGGGTTTCAGTCAGGTCGTTGAGCAACACCAACTGACCGGGCTCGGCATCCAGCGAGCGAGTGGCGATCGACAGGCGCCGGCCGTCCTTCAGGGAGATTTCATGACCGTCGTCCTCACGGGGCGCAAAGCAACGAGCAATGACGTGACGCCACAGCTCACCTTCGAGCGGCAGGCCGAGCAACTCGCAGGCCGCCGGATTGGCTTCGCGCACCATGCCCTGGGCATCAATGACGATGACCCCACCGGGTAACAGGTCGAGGAGGTTTTGCAGGCGGTTGGCCAGGCGTTCTTTTTCCGCCAGTTCCTGCATGCGTTGAGCGCTGACCACCGCCAACTCGCCCTTGAGCTCGGTGACCCGGGCTTCGAGCATGCTGTAGGAGTCAGTCAATTGGCTCGACATCTGGTTGAACAGGGCGAACGCCTGCTCAAGGCCAAGCCGGCTTGCCTGCTCTACGGACGACGGTTGCCCCGAAGCGTCAGGGACAGGAGACATCTGGGCGGCTTGGGGCATCGTGCTCTCTCGCTTGGCTGACCGTCAGTGAAACGGAACGTTGCAAGAGATGTAGCAATACCCGTGCCTAAAAAAAACCGCCTACAAATGAAGGACTTGAAAAACAGGCGTCAATCATCCGCCTGTTCATCACCCTCACGACGACTCATACCGTACTTGCGCATCTTCTCCACCAGGGTGGTACGACGAATGCGCAGACGTTCGGCGGCACGCGCCACGATGCCATTGGCATCATCCAGCGCCTGCTGAATCAGCCCTTGCTCCAGACCACCGAGGTAGTCCTTCAGGTCCAGGCCTTCCGGTGGCAGCAGCGCATTGGCGCTGAAGTCCGGGGCATGACCGTTGATGGCCACCCGCTCTTCAAGATCGCTGCGCAGGCTGTCGACCAGTTGTTCGTCTTCGTCATCGACATAGCGGAATTTCTTCGGCAACTCGACCACACCGATCACCCCGTACGGATGCATGATCGCCATGCGCTCCACCAGGTTGGCCAGCTCACGAACGTTGCCCGGCCAGCCGTGACGGCACAGGGACATGATCGCCGCCGAATTGAATCGGATCGAACCGCGCTTCTCGTGCTCCATGCGCGAGATCAACTCGTTCATCAGCAACGGAATGTCTTCAACGCGCTCGCGCAGTGGCGCCATCTCGATCGGGAACACGTTCAGGCGATAGTACAAGTCTTCGCGGAAGGTGCCGATCTCGATCATGCTTTCGAGATTCTTGTGGGTCGCTGCGATGATCCGCACATCGACGCTCTGGGTCTTGTTGCTGCCCACGCGCTCGAAGGTGCGCTCCTGCAGGACGCGCAGCAGCTTGACCTGCATCGGCAACGGCATGTCGCCGATTTCGTCGAGGAACAGCGTGCCGCCGTTGGCCAGTTCGAAACGCCCGGCGCGACTGGTGATCGCCCCGGTGAACGCGCCCTTCTCATGGCCGAACAGTTCGCTTTCCAGCAACTCGGCCGGGATCGCCCCGCAGTTGACTGGAACGAACGGCGCATCACGACGCTTGGAATGGTAGTGCAGGTTGCGCGCGACCACTTCCTTGCCGGTGCCGGACTCGCCGAGGATCAGCACGCTGGCATCGGTGTCGGCCACTTGCTGCATCATCTGACGGACGTGTTGAATCGCCCGGCTGGTGCCGACAAGGCTGCGAAACAGATTGGGTTCACGATGACGACCGCGCTCGCGGGCCTGGTCATACATCTCGCGATAGACCTGGGCACGGTGCAGGGAGTCGAGCAACTTGCTGTAGCTGGGCGGCATTTCGAGGGTCGAAAGCACCCGGCGACGCTGGTCATCCGGCAGGTCAACGGAAGAATTATCGCCCATTAACAAAACCGGAAGGAACTCATCCCAGGTCGAGAGTGTCTTTAACAAGCCCAGAAGTGCACCAGGAGCACTAACCGTCCCGATCAGCACACAAATGACTTCACGACTTGATGACAACGAGCCGACCGCCTGCTGCCAGTCATGGCTACCGCAGGGTAAATTTTCTTCACCGAGAAAATTTAAAATCACCGCTAAATCGCGGCGACGGACGCTATCGTCATCAATCAGCAGAATTTTGGTTTCACGCCACATGCAATAGCAACTTCCCTAGTCAACTCAATGCCCGAAATGAAGGGGCAAGCTAGACGCTTGCAGGCACGTTATGCCTGTAGACGCCTGAAATCTGGAACCAGCCACTAGTTAAGTCAAAAAACCGTGCACAGTCAAATTTATGGCGCACTATGTTTGGATTAACCGGGGATTAACCAAACAGATGGTAAACCTTTGCGGCACTTCGTGCTTGCTGGATCTGAGACATCTCGTCGACTATCGCCTGCCTCTCCCCCATCGCCACCTCAAGCAGCTGCTTGTAAACATGCAGCAGCTCCTCAAGATTATCGCGCAACGCCACCTCGTCCAGCGAAGCCTCACTCAAGACGTCTTCCATGCAGGAACGGCAATCCAGATCCAATTGACCGATCACCTCCCAGTTGCGCTCGGCCAGGGCACCGACCAGCGCTTCACGGGTTTGTTCGATTCGCTGCAATACAAGACTCATGGTGATCTCCTTAAAACTGCGGACCTGGCGCGGCGATGGCATCCCAGCCTTCTTTTACCGTGCGCAGCAAACCAGCGACTTCATCGAGAATCCGCGGGTCGCTCTTGATGTTCGCCTCGGCGAGGCGCTTCATCATGTACGAGTACAGACGGTCGAGTTCGCCAACGGTTTCGGCGGACTTTTCCAGATCCAGACCTTCACGCAAGCCACCGATGATGCCGATAGCCTTGCTGATCGACGCTCCCTTGCCGGGAATGTCCTTGCGCTCCATGGCGCCTTTGGCCTGGGCGATGCGATCCAGGCCGCCTTCCATCAGCATCTGCACCAGACGATGCGGGCTGGCTTCGGATGTCTGGGCTTGCGCCCCCACCTTCTGATATTGCCGAAGGGCTAACATTGGATTCATGTTTTACCTCATTACCACAATGACTCGTATGACCAGTGTATCGCCCGCGAGCCCGAAAACTTTAGATCAGAAGACAAAAACCCGGCGCACGCCGAAAAGCGTAGCCGGGTTTTTGTCGTCAGCCCATTATCAGCCGCTGGACTTCTGAGCGTTCAGAGACGCAAAGAAGCTCGTGATGCTGCTGGCGGTGGCCTTCATCTGGCCGACCAACAAGTCCATCGCGTTGTATTTGGCGGTCAAAGTCGCCGTCAGGCTCGCCACGTGTATATCGAGCGCGGCCTGCTGTTTTTTCAGACTTGCAGCGGCATTGGTCAGATTGGTGCTGCGTTGATCGAGCAGACCGGTACCCGACTTGACGTAAGGATCGACGGCCGCCTTCATACGCGACAGCAGACCATTGGTCGAAGTGGTGCCAGAGAACATCTGCTGAACCTGGCCAGCCATGCCCGGTGTGGCCATACGATCGTTGAACACCTTGGTGTCCAGCGTCAGCTCACCGGTTTCCTTGTCGGTCAGCACGCCCATCTGCGACAACACAGCCAATTGCCCTGTCCCCGCCGAGGACTGGGTCAGCTGCGAACGGATATCGGCCATCAGCGAGCGCGGCAGCGAGTCACCGGTAAACGCGGCCGAAACCGTCAGATTGCCATCCTCATCCGCTGTCGCATTGGACAGGGTGTCGATGGTTCGCTTCAGCGTGTTGTAGGAATCCATGAACGTCTGTAGAGAAGTCTGGATGCCTGCGGTGTTCGTGGCGACGGTGACATTCGCGCCTATCTGCTTCCCAACGGCGTCTTTAGGGCTCACGGCAACGAGGTTCAACGTCATGCCGCTGATTGCGCCGGTTACCGTGTTGCTTTTGCTGGTAACGTTCAGACCGTCGATGCTGATCGTGGCATCGCCGGCCAAATCACCAACAGCGCCGGAAGTGCCAGCCGCCGGGTTCTCCCCATTTTCTGGGTACCATCGATTTCCAGCCCGGCAATACCGCTGACCTTCAGGTCCATGCCTGTACCGGTCTTGCTCGAGTTGATCACCAATCGCGACGCGCCGCTGGCGTCGGTCACGATGTTGGCGGAAATACCATTGCTCGCCTGCGCACTGTTGATCGCGTCACGAGTGCTCTGCAAGGTGGCATTGGCCGGAATCGCGACATTGTAATCAATGCCATTCTGACTGATTTTCAGAGTACCACTCGGAATAGCACTGGTGGCGCCACCAGCAAAAGCAGCACTGGCTATCTTCGACCCGGTTGCCAAAGTCTTCACGACAACGTTGTAACTGCCAGGCACAGCCGTACTGTCAGAAGTTGCACCGAGAACCGTCGGAGTATCCGAAGTCGCGGAATAACCGGCGAACGCAGGGTTGGTTGCCTTGTCCAGATCAGTCATCGACTTCTGGAATGCCGCCAGCGCGCTTTTCAGCGAACCTACACCGGAAATTTTCAGCGAGTTGGTTTTGGTCTGAGTATCGATCTGGGTCTGCTTCGCCGACTTGTCAGCATTGACCAGCGCCGTGACAATCGATCCGATGTCGAGGCCGGAACCCAGACCCGAACCCGGTAAAATTGGACTTGCCATGTGCATCTCCCTTTCTGTGTGTCGCCGGTCTTTTGACCACTATCAGCGATCAATGATCGTACAAACACGTTTCATGCCAGTCTCAGGCTTTGGCATCGAACAAAACGTTACTGGCATTGTGCAGGCTTTCCGCCAGTTTCAAGGCTTCTGCCGACGGAATCTGTCGAACGACTTCACCAGACTCGCTGGCGATGACTTTGACGACGACCTGGCCAGACGTTTCATCAATGGAAAACTCCAGATTACGCTTGACCGACTGAACGAACTTTTCGATCTCCTGAACGGCCATCTTCAACTTATCCGAGTTATCCGAATCTGAACCATCACTTGTCTTAGAGGCTGCCTTGGCATCTTGCACGCTAGGCACGTCGGTCGGCGCATCGGTAGTACTGACCGCCGGCTTTGCGGCCGGGTAAGACAAATTCAGCTTAACGCTCATGTCCATGACCATCACCTCTTAGAAAGTAAAAAGCGAGAGAGCACGCAAGCGCACCCCCCCGCCAAAACCCGATCCGAAATTACTGAAGCAGTTTCAGTACAGCGGATGGCAGCTGGTTAGCCTGGGCCAGAACAGCGGTGGAAGCTTGTTGCAGAGTTTGCTGTTTGGTCAGGTTAGCGGTTTCTGCGGCGAAGTCGGTATCTTGTACGCGACCTTGGGCAGCAGTAACGTTTTCAGTGATGTTTTGCAGGTTGGAGATGGTGCTGGTCAGACGGTTTTGCGAAGCACCCAGGTTTGCACGGGTAGCGCCGATCTGAGCGATTGCAGCGTCGATCGCGGTGATCGCGTTGTCGATGTTAGCTTGAGCGCCAGTAACGGTTGCACCGGTCAGAGCCAGAGTAGCTTTGTCTACCGACATGCTGACGGCGTCGAACTTGGAGCTCAGCACCAAGTCGATGTGGTTAGCAGTACCGGTGTTGGAGCCTACTTGCAGCTGTACAGTACCAGCCGAACCGTCCAGCAGGTTCTTGCCGTTCAACTGAGTCGAAGCAGCGATACGAGTCAATTCGTCAGACATCTGAGCGAATTCAGCGTTGGTTGCGGTCTGGTCAGCAGTACCGTTGGTACCGTTTCGTGCTTGAACAGCCAGTTCACGCATACGCTGCAGAATGTTGGTCGATTCTTGCAGAGCGCCTTCAGCAGTCTGAGCCAAGGAGATACCGTCGTTGGCGTTTTTAACCGCAACGTTCTGACCACGGATCTGGCTGCTCATACGAGTAGCGATCTGCAGGCCGGCAGCGTCGTCTTTAGCGCTGTTGATTTTCAGGCCGGAAGACAGACGGTTCATCGAGGTGGAGAGCGCATCAGCAGCAGTGTTCAGGTTTTTCTGAACAGCCAGAGACGTTACGTTAGTGTTTACTGTTAAAGCCATGACGAATTCCTCGTTGGTTGGGTACTGCGGCTTCCGGCCCTGGCAACCGCCGGGTATGGCCTAGAGAACCTTCGTAATAGTTATCGTCGGGTTAGCAGGTTGCTTGAGGGCTTTTTTAAAAAAAATTGCCATCACCCTGCCATCCCCCAGAAAACAAGGGCTTAGCGCCCTGACCTAACCGAAAAATGACGCCATAAAACCGACCGCCATCCAAACACCCCAACCAGAGCGGTTATTCGCCCTCGGGCTGAACGTTTTCCAGCAACTCAATCAGCTCGTATTCCATAAAATCGGCAAGCCCCAGCCAATCCTGACGCTCCTGACAGGCCAGCATGTGCGTGAGTACCTGTGTCCATTTGAGCTGCACGTCTTGAGGCGCCGTCAATAACAGCCGCTGCGCTTCATCGAACACATCCACCATGGTCAACGCGGCTTCTACGTCCCGGCCCAGACGGAACAACCCGGCACACTGCCGGCATTCGTTGACGCATTGCAAAAGCGCACTCACTGCACAAACTCCTGATTGAACTGCGCACCAACGATCATCGCGCCCGCCCGACTGCTGTTAAAGAAACGCACCTCGGGATGCCCGGCGATATAACGCTCCAGCTCACACAAGTAGCTGCGAAAATTCAGCTGCGTCCGGACCCGCTCGCCATGCCCGTCACGCACCCAGTGCCGCGCCAGACTTACACCAGGCCCCAGATCACCATCACCCCAGCCGGCATGGGTCTTGTTCATCGGGAAGGCAAAATCGGCGCCGAACAAGGTAATGCGCTCAGCCCCCATCTTCACGGCCAGGTCCACCGCGGGATGAATCACGCTGCCGCCCACGTACAGCTCCGCCCTGGCGTGCTGACGACGTAACGAGGCGTAGATCGGGCTTGCCGAGTAACCGCCGTAGCGCTTGCCCTTCCAGGCCTTCAGCACCTGTGGATCGCTCATGGGCAGGTACACCAGCGGGATACCGTCGGATTCCTCGAAGGGCAAATGCCGGAAGCTGATGCGCTGATCGATGCTCACCACCAGATCAGGCTTGATCCCGTGCTCACGCAGCGGTCGATAAGCGGTGTCGACACAAATGAACAGAGGCCGCTGCGCCTGCTTGCGCACCGCCGCCAACTGCTCGAAATGGCTTTCGAGGCTAGGCCCGGTGCCGATGACATAGATTTCCCGGCCTGCGTGAGTTCCGAAGAGCTTCGCGACATCGTCATCGGCGAGCAGCACTTCAAGGCTGTCCTGTAAACGCTGCAGAATGGTCGGCGACTGCGGATCGAAATCGCGGTTGTTGAAATTCAAGTGCACTTCGCTGACCAGCCGATCGCGAATCTTTGCGTTGAAGTCGTCCGCCAGCACCATTTCGGAGGGCAGCGCAAAAAATGGCGTGTAAATATCCGTTTGATCACCGGCATACGACAGTTCCACGCGCGGGTCGTCGAGCCAATGCCGCTGATCGAGCAATTGCAGCACTAGCGCAAACAGCGCGCCGTTGAGGATATGCACGTACAGCCGCTCAAGCCCGGCACGCTCCAGCAAGACCGTTGGCAGATCCCCAAGACCGGTGCCGTAGACATGCAACTGCGCCTTATCGACCGGCAGGCTGGCCGCCTGCACACGGGCCTCAAGGACACGATCATGGCGGCTGGTGAGTTGAATGCCGCCAATGCTCAGCGTCGAACCCAGCCCCTCGGACAACTCGGCCTGGACCGATGCGCTGTCCTCCAGCATCAACCGAGTGTGCAGCGCCGGCCAGCGGCGCTCTATCACCTGAGCATTGTCTTCAAAGCATTCGCTCATGCTGCCTCGCTTTCATACAGGCAAAAAAATAGCGTTCAAGGTAAACCCTTGAACGCTTTTTTTGTATGGGCTTCTTCTGATCAAAGAGCCTGGTTCAAGGACGATAGATAATCGCCGAGCCCCACGACAGCCCCACACCAAAACCGCTCAACGCGACACGCTTCCAGCTGGAATCCAGCACGTGTTTTTCCAACAGCAGCGGAATACTCGACGACACGGTATTACCGGTTTCGACCATGTCCTTGATGAACTTCTCCGGCTCGCCTTCGAACCGACGGGCCACCGCATCGACAATCGCCGCACTGCCCTGGTGGATGCAGAAGGCATCGATATCGTCGGCCTTCAGGCCAGACTCATCGAGCAACTCATGCAAATGCGCCGGGACTTTGAGCAGCGCGAAGTTGAAGACCTGACGACCGTTCATGTAGAACACGCCATCGGTGACCTTCAAGTGCGGCGCGCCGGAACCGTCGGTGCCGAACTTGGCTTTGCCCAATTGCCATGGCGCGTCTTCGCCCATCCACGTCGCGGTGGCGGCGTCGCCGAACAGCATGGTGGTGTTGCGGTCTTCCGGATCGACGATCTTGGAGTATGGGTCGGCAGTCACCAACAAGCCGTTCTTCAGGCCTGTGGCTTCCATGAAGCCCTTGATCGCGTAGATGCCGTAGACGTAGCCCGAGCAGCCCAGGGAGATATCGAACGCTGCCACGGTGGTCGGCAGGCCCAGTTTGTCCTGAACGATCGCAGCGGTGTGCGGCAGGCCTTCTTCGTCACCGTTCTGGGTGACGACGATCAGCACATCGATAGATTCACGTTTCAAAGCCGGGTTGTTGGCGAACAGCGCGTTGACTGCTTCGACACACAGGTCCGAAGTTTCTTGCCCGGCGTCTTTGCGCGGCAGGAAGGCCGAACCGATCTTGCCCAGGATGAATTCTTCATCCTTTTCGAATTTTGCACCTTGTGCGTAATTGTCCACGCCGGCTACAGGAACGTAGCTCGCAATGCTTTTTATGCCAATCATTACGGCTTCCCAATAATAAACAGCCCAATACCACCGCTCGCAAGGATTCGAGGGGCGCCGACAAACAGAGATTTTCAGCCGCCCGCAACGGGCGACAGCGGGAAGCGTAAAGGACTATCACTGGACCCGATAAAGGGTCAGGCGCCATCTTCCCGGTCAATACAATACAGTGAAGATGCGCGTTATGACTCACAGGTCACGCTATTTTGCCGAATCAGCCCTACAAGGGTTATTCGACCAACGACCAGTCCAGCGCTGTTCCGCGCTTGATGGCCTGGCGAGCGCGGCGGCCCAGCAGGGTTTCAGCGTGCTTGGGGGCCAAGCCCAGACCCGGGCGGATGGCCCGCAGATTGGCAGCGGTGAAGGGTTCACCGGCGGCCATGTCCTGGGTGACGTAAAGCGATCGCCGGTACACCAGCGACTTGCGCTCGGCCTCGGTCACGCCGTAATGCACCTGCCCCATCGCCTGCCAGGCGCGCTCGGTTTCGATCACCAGGCTGGCCAGTTCTGCCGGTTCCAGGGAGAAACTGGCGTCGACGCCACCAGCGGCACGGTCGAGGGTGAAATGTTTTTCCACTACCGTTGCGCCGAGTGCCACTGCAGCGACAGAAACGCCAACGCCCATGGAGTGATCAGACAGCCCGACTTCACAGCCAAACAATTCGCGCAAATGCGGGATGGTCCGCACATTGCTGTTGGTCGGCGTCGCCGGGTAAGTGCTGGTGCACTTGAGCAGCACCAGATCCTTGCAACCAGCCTCGCGGGCGGCGCGCACGGTTTCGTCGAGTTCGGCGATGCTGGCCATGCCAGTGGAGATGATCAGCGGCTTGCCGGTGGCGGCGACCCGGCGAATCAGCGGCAGGTCGGTGTTTTCAAAACTGGCGATCTTGTAGGCCGGTACGTCGAGGCTTTCGAGAAAGTCCACGGCGGTGTCGTCGAACGGCGTGGAGAACGCCAACATGCCCAACTCTTTGGCCCGAGCGAAAATCGGCGCATGCCATTCCCACGGTGTGTGGGCCTTCTCGTACAACGCGTACAACGAAGATCCGGCCCAGAGACTGTTGGGGTCCTTAATGAAAAACGCGCCTTCATCGAGGTCCAGGGTCATGGTCTCGGCGGTATAGGTTTGCAGCTTCAAGGCGTGGGCGCCGGCCTTGGCGGCGGCTTCGACGATTTGCAGGGCCACTTCCAGCGACTGGTTATGGTTGCCGCTCATTTCGGCAATGATGAACGGTGGCGCATCAGCACCGATCAAACGCTCGCCTATCTTGAAGCTAGTCATTGCTGTGATCCTTTAAAACGCGGGTGAACGCGCAAGCACTCTGGGTGAAACCGGCGTCGCGAAATACCTTCAATGAGGCACGATTGTCCGGCAACACCCGCGCCGTAATGGCGGTCAGTTGCGGCCAGTGCGCACGGACAAACAACTCGCCACGCGCCAGTAGCGCCCTGCCCCAGCCGAGACCGATTCGCTGATCAAGCAGGGACAGCGAGACTTCGGCCTCGAGGCCGCGCAAGTCATAGCGCAACACGCCGACCGGGCCGTCATCGGCCTCGGCGATCAACAACAAGTGCTGCGGATTGCGCAGACTGGCGCTCATCCCGTCGAGCAACAGTGGCGCATCGTCCAGCGGCGCCGGACGCAATTTGAGCACTGCACCGGCCAACGCCGCGGCGACCCGCAATGCGCCACGCCCGTCGACCAGTTGCCGCGAACGTTCGGCCAAGCTTTGACGCAAACCCTGATTGGCCGCGACAAAGCCAATGGCATCACGCAACTGCTCGACGCTGACCTGCTCACGCGCCCCGAGGAACACATGAGCGCCCGAAGTCGCCATGACCTCGCCGTTGGCCTGCTGATTATTCGACACCGCAATGCAGATTGTCGGCAGGCCCATGGCAGCCCGCTCCCAACTCGTACCGCCACCTGCGCCGATAAACAGGTCGGCCTCGGTCATCAATCGGTAAAAGTCGCTGACAAAACTGTGCAAACGCCAATTCGGACGATTGACCGCCAGCGCCTGCATCTTGTCCCAGGCAGGATTGTCGGTGCCGGCGACGAAGTCGACTTCCAGCGCATCAAAATCCGCCAGCGCCAACATCGCGTGATGGGTTTGCATCGCCGCATCAAAGCCGCCGAAATTCACCAGCACACGTTTGGCCTGAGGCTTGATTTCAATCGCTGGGCAGCAGAATTCATCGCGCAACATGGCGAAGCGTGGTCCGAGCAAGGTCTGGCAATCCGGTGTAAGCAACGAAGCGTAAGCCGCTGACGTGCCCGACAGATTCTGATTGAGTAGCAAGTCGACGCTGTAAGTGCGCGTCGCCAGATCATCCACCGCCGCGATCCGTGGCGCCCAGCGGCGAGCCGCCGTCTGCCAGTGATGATCGAGGCCGTAGTGGTCGACGATGATCCAGTCGAAGGCCGGATGCTGTTCCAGCGCCTGGCCTAACGCAGCAATATCTGCCTGCCATGGCAGCATGGCTTCGATGGCCTGTTGCGGGTCTTCATCGGGGTAACGCTCCGGCAGCGCGAAGGTTTCAAAACCCTCGGCGACGAGACTGTCGAGCCGATGGCCCGGCAAACGGCGACAGGCAAACGCCACGTGCACGCCCTGCAGGCGCAACACCCTGGCCAGGGTCAGGCAGCGAGCGATGTGACCACTGCCGATGATCGGCGAGGCGTCAGCACGGATCAGCACTCTCATTGCAACTCACCACCAGCCTTCAACGCGGCGTAAAGATATTCGGCGCGTTTCCAGTCTTCGAGCGTATCGATGTCCTGCACCAGGTAACGTGGCAGGATCACCGGCAGGCTTTGGCTTGAATACAACACCTCGCCACGCAACCAGGCACTGCTACGGCCCCAGTAAAACTGCCCGGCGTCCTGATAAGCCGGCGGCAGATCCTGGGAACGCGTCTGACGAAACTCTGGATACAAAGCGGTCAATGCACCCTGATCATCAAGGATCAACGCACGCTGCACCGGGAAACCGAAATCACACACCGAGAATGCAAACGACCTGTCCGGATGCTGCTGCAACAGGCTCAAACCCTCTTGCAAAAATCGCGCTTGCAGCAGCGGCGCCGTGGCATAGATACAACAGGCGAAATCAAAGTCGCGGCCCTGTCGTTGCAGTTCTTCCAGGGCATGTGCAATCACCGCCGCCGTGCCGGTGAAATCATCCGCCAACGCTGCTGGGCGCATGAATGGCACTTGCGCACCGCAAGCCCGAGCCAACTCGGCGATTTCCTCGTCATCGGTGCTGACCACCACCTGAGCGAACAGTCCCGAATCAAGGGCGGTTTTAATTGAACGGGCAATCATCGGCACGCCGTCGAACGGCTTGAGGTTCTTGCGCGGTATACGTTTGCTGCCACCGCGGGCCGGGATGATTGCGACGTTGTTCAAGGGCGTTTTTCCAACAGGAACCAGGTGATGTCGTCCACCGGGAATTGCGGGTCACGGTGGTAACCGAAACCGTAATCCAGCAGTTGCAGGTCAGCATAACGATCGAGCATTTCACCGGCAAAATCACGCTTGAACAACTTGCCGCTGTTGCCGCGATACGACACCTCGACCGGCGCCGGGTTGTAGTACTCGGCGATCAGGATGTAACGCTGGCTCAACGCATACAACTGTTCATACGCGGCCGCCAGCAACTCCGGCGCCAGATGAATCAGCACGCCTTTGCTCAGGGTCAGGTCGAAGGTGCGCTCGCGGGGAAAATCGAACAGCGAGCCGTGCCAGATCTGGGCAATCTCCAGTCCCTGGGCCTGGGCGCAAGCGCTTTCGTTGATCTCCACGCCGAACAGTTCACATTGCGGCAACAGCTGACGCAGCGCCTGCAAATTGTTGCCGGCATTGGTGCCCAGCTCCACCAGGCTTTCGATTCGCCCGGCGCGGGTCAAGGCCTTGGCAAACAACGCCAGGTTGGCCGCTACCAGCGGTTGCCCGACGTTGCGGTCGACGTACTGGTTACCGAAGTCGCCCTGCCAGAATTTTTCCTGTTCACTCAGTTCACGCATTGCGGATACCCATCCACCGCCGCAGCGGCTACTCGGTCAGCCGTCGCAGTTGCTCGACCACGTAGTCCTGTTGCTCGTCGCTGAGCAACGGAAACAGCGGCAGGCTGATCGCCTCGGCGTAATAACGTTCAGCTTCCGGGAAATCGCCTTCAGCGAAACCCAGGTCACGATAGTACGGCTGCAAATGCACCGGAATGTAGTGCAGATTCACCCCGATCCCGGCCGCTCGCAAGCCTTCGAACACCTGCCGATGGCTGATGCTGATGCGATCAAGCTGCAAGCGCACCACATACAGGTGCCACGCCGACTCGGCCTCGGGCTGAGCGCTCGGCAAAGTCAGCGGCAAGTACGCCAGCAAGCGGTCGTAGCGGGCCACCAGTTCACGTCGGCGTGCGATAAAGTCATCGAGCTTGTTCAGTTGCGACAGCCCGAGGGCCGCTTGCAAATCGGTGATGCGGTAATTGAAGCCCAGTTCCACTTGCTGGTAATACCACGGGCCGTGGCTGGGTTCGGTCATCTGCGCGGGATCGCGGGTCATCCCATGGCTGCGCAAGCGTTGCAGGCGCTCGGCCAAGTCCCGGCGATTGGTCAGCACCATGCCACCTTCGGCGCTGGTGATGATTTTCACCGGATGAAAGCTAAACACCGTCATCGCCGCGAAATCACCGCAGCCCACCGGCCGGCCGGCATAGGACGCGCCGACCGCGTGAGAGGCATCTTCAATGATCGTGAAACCGTAGCGCTCGGCCAGTTCGGCGAGCATGCGCATGTCGCAACTCTGCCCGGCGAAGGCCACCGCCACCAACACTTTGGGCAGCGTGCCGTTGTCTTCCGCCGCTTCCAGCTTGGCCTTCAGCGCGTAGGCATCGAGGTTCCAGGTCAGCGGATCGATGTCGACGAAGTCCACCTCGGCGCCGCAGTAACGACCGCAATTGGCCGAGGCCAAAAAGGTGTTCGGCGTGGTCCACAACCGATCGCCCGGCCCGAGCCCTGCGGCCAGGCAAGCGATGTGCAGCGCCGCCGTGGCGTTACACACCGCCACTGCGAAATCAGCCTGGCAACGTTCGACCATGGCCTGTTCGAAACGCTCGATGGTCGGCCCCTGAGTCAGCCAGTCAGACTGCAACACGGCAACCACCGCATCGATGTCGACCTGATCGACGCTCTGCCGACCATAGGGAATCATGCCGACAGCTCCGCGTGTAGATCAGCGATCTGGCCAACCGAGAGGAAATGCGGGTTGGTGTCGGAGCGGTACTCGAAGTCTTCGCTGACCGGCCTGCCCTGCTCGCCCAACTTGTCCACGGCAAAATCCACGTCGACGCTGGTAAAGCGGATCGACGGCTGGATGGTGTAGTGATCGGCGAATTCCAGGGTCATGCGCGCATCGTCCAGCGGCACCATCAGTTCATGGAGCTTTTCCCCCGGACGAATCCCGACCGTTTTGTGCGGCAAGTGCTCGGCCATGCCCAGCGCCAGATCGACGATGCGAATCGACGGGATCTTCGGTACGAACACTTCACCGCCGTGCATCCGGGCAAAACTGTCGAGCACGAACTGCACACCGTGATCGAGGGTGATCCAGAAGCGCGTCATGCGTTCATCGGTGATCGGCAGTTCGGTCGCGCCTTCGTTGATCAACTTGCTGAAGAACGGCACCACCGAGCCTCGCGAACCGGCGACGTTGCCGTAGCGCACCACAGCAAAGCGGGTTTGTTGTTCACCGGCAATGTTGTTGGCGGCCACGAACAGTTTGTCCGACAGCAACTTGGTCGCGCCGTACAAGTTAATCGGGCTGGCCGCCTTATCGGTGGACAGAGCGACGACTTGCTTGACGCCATTGTCGATGGCGGCAGCGATGATGTTTTCCGCGCCGTTGACGTTGGTCCGAATGCATTCGGTCGGGTTGTATTCGGCGGCCGGCACTTGTTTGAGGGCCGCGGCATGCACCACGTAATCGATGCCGCGCATGGCCTGGCGCAAACGCTCGGCATCGCGCACATCACCCAAGAAGTAGCGCATGCACGGTGCGTTGAACGTCTGCTGCATCTCGTACTGTTTGAGCTCATCGCGGGAGAACACTACCACCCGCTTGGGCTGGTACTGCTCCAGCAAACGACGGATGAAATTGCGCCCGAACGAACCGGTGCCGCCGGAGATGAAAATCGATTTACCGTTGAACATGCCGTGAATCCTTTTAGGCGAGCAACTGTGCCCAGTTGATCGGAGTGCTTTCGCCTAGCGTAAAACCTTTACCGGTCAGGGCCAGGTTGGCGTTGTAGGCAGAGTCCTGAGCGAAGGCTGCGGACCATTTTTCCCGCAGTGCGGCGAGGCTCTGTGGCGCCTGTGGCAGTTCGCCGTTGTGAAGAACCTGAACCAGCGGCGTCCACACGACGAGATAGCCGGCCTGACCGGCCTTCAGGCACAGATCGACGTCACTGAAACCGTCGGCGAAGGTCTCTTCGTCCAGCCCACCCAAGGCGTCGAACAACTCTTTGCGTACCATCAGGCAGACTTTCGATACGGCGGAGTAATTCTGCTCCACGGCCAGGCGCTGCATGTATGCGCGGGCACCGTGTTTTTCCCCGACGAAAGCCGAACCGACTCCGCCGTTCAAGCCCAGAATCAGACCGGCCTGAGAGATTTTGCCGTCGCGGTCGACCAGCTTCGCGCCGACAATGCCGACTTCCGGGCGCTGGGCATGGTTGAGCAACGACTCGATCCAGTTCGGGTTGACCACTTCAGCATCCGCGGCCAACAACACCAGGTACTCGCCCTGCGTCTCTTGACTGGCGGCGTTGCACAGAGCCGCGTCGCTCAACGGTTGATCGGCATACAGCACCCGCACCTTGGCGTTCTGCAGTGTACCCAGCCAGTCATTGACGGCAGCCGACTGAGTCGGATTTGCCGCGATCAGCACTTCGTAGCGGGTGTAGCGGGTTCTGAGCAGCACGCCGTCCAGGCAACGTTGCAGCGCAGGCAGATCATCCCCGGCAGGCACGATGACCGACACCATCGGGCGCTCAGTGTGACGGTAATCGACCTGATAGGTGCCCGGCACCTCAGAGGTGATTTTGGCCTTGTAGCCACGGTTGCCCAAGTGACGCAGCAACGCCTGACGCTCATGGGCGTTTTCTTCCAACACTGGTGCCTGAGTGATCAGCAACGGTTCGTCCAGGTGCGCCAGACCGGCAAGGCCGCCCTGCTCGATGATGCGCAGCAGCAGGTCGAATTCCAGCGCCTTGCTGAAGTCCGACTGATAACCACCGACCTCAAGCAACACGTCCCGACGAATCAACCAGTGCCGGGCCATCAGGCTCGGCAGGCTTTGCAACAGATCGAGGTTGAAGCCCGGACGGAACACATCGACCATCGCGCCTTCGGCGGTACGCTGTATCTCGTCGGTGGCGACAGCGCGAATATCAGCGGCAGACATCAGCTCCAGACTGGCGCGCAACAGACCGCCAGCAGTGAACTCATCACCGGCTTGCGCCAGCAGCAGCCACTCGCATGGCGACTGGCGGGCGCTCTGGTTGAGCTTGTCGACAACGTTGTTTTGTGTGACCCGAACAAAGTGCAGGGTGTTTTGCGCGGAGGTCGCCGCCGGTGGTTCGCCGGTGGTGAAGACGACAATTTTGAAGGCCTTGCTGTGACCTTCGACCAAGCTGTCGAGGGTGACCTGCAACTTGTCGATGTCGTTGTCCAGGTCGAGCAGGAAGATGCCGAACTGCGGGCCGCCGTCGTTGGCCGCCAGGTGCCTGGCAATCAACTCGGTCTGTTGTGCATCGGGCTGGCGCGGCGCCAGCCACTTGAGCAAACGACCAGACGGCATGTTGTCGAAGGTGGCGTGATGATCCACAACCGACAACGCCTCAAGGCGCGCGATCCAGTCACGCATGGTCTGCGCTTCTTCGTCCTCGCCCAGCAGTTCCAGTTGGGCCGCCAGGCGCTTGACCACGGTGCGGTTGAACGCATTGCGGTCGTGGGCCTGCCACAAACGGTCGACCACACTTTCCGCGGTGTCGTTGTTGCGCGCGCGCAGCAAGTGCTCCTGCCGGGTCCACACACCTTCCAGGCGTTGCAACTGAACACGCCCGGCAGGCATGGCGTGCAGCATGAATTCCAACTCGGTCAACAGGTCGAAAAACACCTGATTGTAGAACGGCATTTCGACGTACTGCTTGGGGCCGAAACGACGGTCCGGGGCCTTCAGGGACTGGTTCCAGGTGGACTCGAAGATCAGCTCTGCGGTCAGCGCCCGCCCCGTGACCAGGCTGTCGGTCATGGCCGCGAAACTCTCCAGGGCAAACGCCTTGCCCTGCTCTGCATCGAGGTCCTTGATGCCGGTGGGCAACGAGGCCAGGAACTCGGCAAACGCTTCGCGCTCGGCCACCGATTTGGCATCGGTATAGGCCAGCGTGTGATACACCTCGGTGCTGTGCTCAGAGTCACCGTAGTTGATCTCACGCACCACGTAAGGGATCGGCAGGATGCGTGCCTTGGCGCTCGCCAACATGAAGTAAACATGGCCGATTTCCTGCCACTGGAAACTGGTGCCCGGCGGCAACAGCGCATACCAGGATTTCATCAGCGCGGTACGGGTCACCGCATAGAACGGCGGCACGTACTGATGCATGTAATCCAGGACCCGTTCCTGAGCACACTCGGACGAATAGTCTTCCTGTACTTTCTTGTCGCGACGGTAGTAGCTGACGCTGCCGCCGAGGGTCAGGTACATCAGGCAATAGCCGTGGCACATGCCGTAGTCGCGGTTTTCTTCGAGGAAGTCCACCGACTCGAACAGCGCTTCATGCACGATGAAGTCATCGTCGGCGGCCAACACCATGTAAGGCGTGGTGACTTGCTCCACGCCATAGGCCAGCTTCGCCTGGAAGCCACTGTAGGCAAATTGCGGCACGTGCCGGTAATCGACTTCAGGGATTTCGCCCTTGAAGTGCTCGGTAGCGGAGTCGAGCACCAGGACTTTGCAAGGCAAGGCACCGTAAAACTTCATCGCCCTGCGCAAAAAAGCCGGACGGTTGTGAGAAATCAACACCACCGTCAGCAGCTCATTGAGTGGCAACGTGTGCTCAGAAACGGACTTGCCTTGCATAACTTCTCCCCACAACCGGCGAAACGCCTGATTAACGCTTAAATGATGGTGCCCAATTAACGAACGCGACGCAGGTAGCCGTCCGGTGCAACGGTGAGCAGCAGTTTGTTCTGCATCTGCTGGTCGATTTCGAAGTTCTGGTTCTCTTCCAGGTACTTCCACACGGCGGTTTTCGGGTTATCGCCCGGGCCCCATGGACGGTCCGGGAAGAAGTCGGCCGGCATGTCTTCAACCACGGTGTCCATCACCACGCAGTAGCTGTCGACCGACACCAGTGGTGCGTAGAGGCGCAGTTCTTCCAGTACGTGATCGTGGGTGTGGTTGGAATCGAGCACCAGAATGACTTTCTTGCCTTCGGCCGCAGCACGAACCTGAGAGGCGATCGCCGGATCGATGCTCGAACCTTCGATCATCTTGATGCGCTTGCTCATCGGGTGGCTTTCGATGGCTTCGCGGTTGTGCGGGCGGATGTCCAGGTCGATGCCCAGTACTTCGCCGTGGCCTTGCAGTTCCAGCAGGGACGCGTAGTAGATGATCGAGCCGCCGTGGGCGATGCCGCATTCGATCACCAGGTCTGGCTTGACCTGCCAGATGATCTCTTGCATCGCCATCATGTCTTGCGGCAACTGGATGATCGGGCGGCCCATCCACGAGAAGTGGTAGCTGTACTTGTGCTTGGCCGATTCGTTGAAGAAATCCCGGGCCAGACCGGTCAGTTTCTGGTCATCGCCCTGACGCGCGATTTCTGTCTGGCACTCGGCTTCGAAGGCTTTATTGATGGTGTTGTCGGTCATGTTAAAAGTCTCAATAGTCACTGGAACGAAGCGCTGTCTACGGCGTGATAGACGTAGCGTCCACCGGTCATCCGCTTGATTTCTTCGAGGTAATTGGAGTTCATCACAAACAGGTTGGCGCCTTCGGGCAACGCATCCATGGCCTCTTGCGGCGAGGACACCCGCACGCCACTCAGAGGCAGATAACGCCCCTGCTTGGCCGGGTTGATGTCTACCACGCGATCCACCGCTACCCCGGCGCGTTGCAGGAACAGCGAATAGATCACGCCTTTGGACGACGCGCCCCAGATCGCCGAGCCCTGCTCTGGATTCGCCTGAATAATCTGCACCGCACGTTCAAGGCTGCTGGTGAAGTTCTGTGGCAGTTCCAGGCGTGGTACCGGTTGTTCCGGGCTCAGGCGCAAGGTCGACAGGTCGGCGACGATGTACAGGTATTGGCCACCGAACAGGTGACCGGCCTCATGCACGGTGCCGAACATCCGGCGCAGGTCATCGAGGCGGAAATAATTGACGTGCTCGTAGAACAGGTCGAACCAGGCGCGGTGTTCCAGAATCCAGTCGAAGCACGGCACTTCGATGTAGATCTGCCCGCCCTGATTGGCGTTGGCCATTTCGGTGAGAAAGCTCACCGGGTCCTGAATATGCTCCAGCACATGGCGCAGCACGATGGCGTCCGCCGCCAGGCCCAGGCCGCGAGTGAACGGGGCCTTGATCACATCGGCATTGCTGCCTTCGTAGGCCGGGTCGATGCCGGTGATGGCATAGCCCAGACCTTTCAGAAGTTCCAGGAAGTAACCTTTGCCACAGCCGACTTCGATCAGCTCCTGGCCCTTGAAGTGGCGGGCAATGATCCCTTCCACATCGCTCAGGTGCTGCTGGAACTGACCGGAATGGGCCTGCTCGTTCTGGTAATCGGCGTCGTAGCTGAGCTTGTCGGCATCGAAGGCCTGGTTGAAGATCAACCCGCTCTGCTCATCCTGCACCAGCACCATGTCGGCACTGGCGGAGGCCCGCGCCGATTCCGGGTCGGCGAAGGTGCGGTTTTGCAGCACCGGCAGGTCAGCGACCCGATACAACTCATGCTTCATGATTGCCTCCCAGCAGCTGTTGCAAACGGTCCGCCACGCCCCAGAACGCCATCGGTTCGTGGGTCGGATATGGGTAGTGGCCAAGGTTCAAACCGATGGAAGCGCCGCGTTCGCGCAATCGCTGTTCCACCAGCGTCCTGACCGATATCGGCTGGCCGCTGGAACAATTGACCAGTCCATCGAAATCCCGCTGTTGCAGGATCGCCGCCAAGTACCCGGCGGCGGTGTCGATGGCCAGGTAATCGCGCAGCTGTTCGCCGGCCGACATGTTGAACGTGTCGGCCCCGGCATCGATCGCCCGGTCCAGCGCCGCCAGCAAACTGTTGGGGTTCTGGCCCTCGCCATGCAGGTAAAACAGCCGCGCCCATTGCAGAGTGAACGGCTGAAGCCGCTGCAAATTTTCCAGAAACAGTCGCAGGGTATTTTTCGCCAAGCCGTATGGATTGCTCGGCTGCGGCGACGTCTGCTCGGTGAGCGGACCGCTTTGCATGCCATATTCGAAGCATGTGCCGGTGACCAGCACCTGCGACACGCCCGCCTCGACCGCACCCTTGATGAACCGGTAGTCGGCCATCAGGTTGTGCTCGAAATGGAACAGCGCCTGATAGTTCGGCAAACCGGGCCACGCCAGATGCGCCAAGGCGTCGACGCCAGCGGTCATCGCTGCGATGTCCAGGTCAGCGGCGTGAATATCCGCCGCGATGAACTCCACGTCATTGATCCACGGCAACGTTGCAGCGGTCTCGGCATTGCGCGCCACGGCGCGGACTTCGCAGCCACGGGCGAGCAACGCGGCAACCAGATGCCGGCCGACAAACCCGGTCGCTCCGGTGACCAGCACCTTCACAGGACGGTCAACTCGGGCACGGCAATCACGAAGCGGCCATCCCACTCGCGCACCTGTGCCAGTTGCTGACTGACTTCGTGTAACAGGTTCCATGGCAGGACCAGCACGTAATCCGGTTTTTCAAGATCGATCTGCGCCGGCGAGACAATCGGAATGCGGCTGCCCGGCAGGTACTTGCCCTGCTTGTGCGGGTTGGCATCAGCGACCCAGGCCAACAGGTCTGGCTTGACCCCGGCGTAGTTGAGCAAGGTGTTGCCCTTGGCGGCGGCGCCGTAACCGACCACGCGTTTGCCGTCGGCCTTGGCCTGCAACAGGAAGCGCAGCAGTTGGTGCTTGATGCGTTCGGCGGCCGGCGCCAGGGTCGCGTAGTACTCGACGGTTTTCACGCCTGCGGCCAGTTCGGCTTGCAACTGTTGCGGAACGGCTGGCTGCACGTCGCGACGTTCGCCATCGGCACGCTGAACGAACACCCGCAGCGAACCGCCGTGGGTCGACAACTGACTGACATCGAACACTTCCAGGCCATTGCGCGCGCACAACGTCTGCACAGCGGTCAGGGACAGGTAGGAATAGTGCTCGTGATACAGCGTGTCGAACTGCTGGCCAGCCATCAGCGTCAGCAGTTGCGGAAACTCGAAGGTCGCCACGCCGGTCGGTTTGAGCAGGGTCGCAAAACCGCCGAGGAAATCATTGATGTCCGGGACGTGGGCCAGCACATTGTTGGCGGCCATCAGGTCGGCGGACCAGCCGTCACTGACCAGTTGCAACGCAGTCTCGCGACCGAAGAACAGTTCACGAATCTCCAGGCCTTTTTCCCGGGCCGCTTGCGCGGTGCTGCGGGTTGGCTCGACGCCCAGGCAAGGAATGCCGCGCCCGGCGACGTACTGCAACAGGTAACCGTCATTGGCGGCGATTTCCACCACACGGCTGTCGGCTGTCAGGCCGAAGCGCTCGACCATCTCGGCCACATAGCGCTCGGCATGGGCCAGCCAGGTGCTGGAGAACGAACTGAAGTAGGCGTACTCGGCGTCGAACAGGCTGTCGGCGCTGGTGTAGTCCTCGGTCTGCACCAGCCAGCACCGCTGACACACCGCCACTTTCAACGGCACCCACTGCTCGGCTTGTTCTAGCTGATCAGCGCGCACGTAAGCGTTGGACGGCGGCGAGGTGCCGAGGTCGATCAGCGGCAAGGCCAGCGGCGTAGCGCAACCACGGCAGTTCATAGACGCACTCCAGCGAAGTGTTCGTCGAGCAAGGGATGGCTGGCGTCCCGGGCTGACAGATTATTGACAGGCAACGGCCAGGCAATCGCCAGCCGTGGATCGTTCACCGACAAACCACCTTCATGCGCAGGCGCGTAATCGGCGCTGTGCAGGTAGAGCAACTCGGCGTCATCGGTGAGGGTCTGGAAACCGTGGGCGAACCCGGCCGGGATCAGCAAGCTGCGCCCGTCGCCGGCCCGCAGGTGTTCGGCGTGCCAGTGCAGGAACGTCTCGGAGTCGGGGCGCAAATCCACCGCTACATCCCAGACTTCACCGCGCAGGCAAGTGATCAACTTGGCTTCCGGCGCATCGGCGTTTTGATAATGCAAACCGCGCACACTGCCGCGTGCACGGGTGCAGGAATGGTTGATCTGGCGAATATGAAACGCCTGGCCGAACGCGCTCAGGCTGCCTTCGCAGAACAGCCGGGCGAAGTGCCCGCGATCGTCTTCGAAGCGTTTGTGCTGCACGCTGAACAAGCCGTTCAGCGGCAACGCTGTTACTAAAAACTCGCTCACAGCGCGCCTCGGTACAGGTTCAATTGACCGAGGGTGACGGCGCGCATATCGGCGCCGTTTTGCCACGCCAAGTGCCAGTCGAGGGTCTGGGTCAGGCATTGCTGCAACGACCAGCGCGGCTGCCAGCCGAGCAATTGACGGGCGCGGCTGCTGTCCAGACGCAACAGACCGGCCTCATGCAACTCGCTCGGCTCGATGCGCAAACCACGGGCTTGCGGCCAGCGGCTGGCGAGCAGTTCGACCACTTCACCGACGCTGCACATGTCGGCTTCGCTCGGGCCGAAGTTCCATGCCCCGGCGTATTCCGGGCCTTGTTCGTAGAGGCCCGCAGCCAGTTGCAGATAGCCGGCCAGCGGCTCCAGCGCGTGCTGCCAAGGGCGCACGGCTTGCGGGTAACGCAGGGTCACTGGCTCGTCTGCCGACCAGGCCTTGAGCACGTCCGGGATCAGACGTTCCGGAGCAAAGTCGCCACCGCCCAGCACGTTGCCGGCGCGGGCCGTGGCCAAGGCCAGGCCATGTTCGTCATGCTTGGCGGCCGGGAAGAACGAGGCGGCGTAAGACTGCGCCAGCAATTCGCAGCAGGCCTTGCTGCTGCTGTAAGGGTCGTGGCCACCTAAGGCTTCGTCTTCGCGGTACGGCCACAGCCATTCCTTGTTGGCGTAGACCTTGTCGGTGGTCACCAGCACACAGGCACGGACGCAGCCAACCTGACGGATCGCTTCCAGCAGATTCAGGGTGCCCATGACGTTGCTGGAGTAGGTGCCCAGCGGATCGCGATAACCTTCACGCACCAGCGGTTGCGCCGCCAGGTGGAGGACGATCTCCGGCTCGGTGTCGGCGATGACTTCAAGCAAGGCGCCCAGGTCACGCAGGTCGCCGCGCTGATCGTTGATGCCTTCGTGCACCCGCGCCAGTTCAAACAGGCTCGGCTCGGTGGACGGATCAAGCGCGAACCCGCTGACTTCAGCGCCCAGGCTTTGCAGCCACAACGTCAGCCAACTGCCCTTGAAACCGGTGTGCCCGGTGACCAGAACCCGCTTGCCGCGCCAGAATTCCGGACTCAGTCCCATTGTTTCCATGGGGCCTCCCCGCTCAGCCACAGTGCTTCGAGGTGATTCTTGTCACGCAGGGTGTCCATCGGATGCCAGAAGCCGTCGTGCTGATAGGCCTGCAATTGCTCTTCGCTGGCCAGCGCCGCCAAGGGCTCGGACTCCCAGGAAGTTTGATCGTCGGCAATGTAGGGCAGCACTTTGGGCGACAGCACGAAGAAGCCGCCATTGATCCAGCCGCCATCACCGCGTGGTTTCTCGATAAAGCCTTTGACGCTGTCACCGTCGCGCTCCAGGGCGCCGTAGCGTCCCGGTGGTTGCACCGCAGTCACGGTAGCGAGCTTGCCGTGGGCCAGGTGAAAGTCCACCAGCGCGCCGATGTTGAGGTCTGAAACGCCATCACCGTAGGTGAAGCAGAAAGCCTGTTCGCCCTCCAGATAACGCGCGGCGCGGCGCAAGCGGCCACCGGTCATGGTGTCTTCGCCGGTGTCGATCAACGTGACGCGCCACGGCTCGCTGTAGTTCTGGTGAACGTCCATGCGGTTGTTGCACATGTCGAAGGTGACGTCGGAGGTGTGCAGGAAGTAGTTGGCGAAGAAGTCCTTGATCGCATAGCCCTTGTAGCCCAGGCAGATCACGAAATCATGAATTCCGTGCGCGGAGTACTGCTTCATGATGTGCCAGAGAATTGGCTTGCCGCCGATCTCGATCATCGGCTTGGGCTTGAGGTGCGACTCTTCACTGATGCGCGTGCCCAGGCCACCCGCCAAAATAACTGCCTTCATCCACTTTCCCTCTTGTTCGTCACAGGGCTCAGCCAAGCTGTATCAAGCTTTTGCAGGCCTTCTGGATAAAACGCTCAGCGCCGCTGCGAGCACTGCCGGCTATGCCGCCAATGCTCGTTTTATGGCGATATGGAGGGGTCTTGCAGGAAACGCGCCAGCTCCACAAGCCCCGCGTCAGCTGCGCGATGAGCCATGAAAAAAGGGATGAGTCCATCAGTGGATTCATCCCTTTCCTTGCGTCAGGTCAACGGGTTGAACGATTAGCCAAACATGGCGAACGCATCACTGCTGGCCGGCAACTCAAAGGCCTGACCATCGGCGGTCTGGATGTGCTCGATGGTGTTGGACCCCGCGTACCAACCTGCCAGTTTCACGCCGTTATCCGGCACACCGTTGTTGCCGTCGTTGGCGCTGTGCAAATAGGCATCGTTGCCGATGCGAGTCACGCTCAGCTGGCTGGCGTTGGCAATCGTGTTGAGGATCAGCGTGTCATTCTGGTCCAGGCCCACATCCTGAATCGTCACCAGCCCGGTCGTGTTCACCACGTAGGTGTCATCGCCCTGACCGCCATAAGCTCTGCCGCCAGAGGTCGACTGACCGGCTAGATTGAGGATCAACAGATCATTGCCCTCGTCACCGAACAGCATGTAGTTGCGCCCCGTGCCGGTGAGGATATCGTTGCCTTCACCGCCCCTGGCCTGACCGCCGACCATGGTGATGGTGTCGTTGCCTTCGTCACCGCTGGCGGAACTGGTCACATCAAAGGCATCGCTGACGATGACGTCGTCACCCGCGCCTCCCGACAGTCGGTCGCTGGCATAGCCTTGAGTATCGAGTCCGGACGCCAGCCCGCCATAAATGTGGTCGTTGCCGTCACCGCCGTAAAGCATGTCGAAGCCAGCCCCACCCTCGAGAATGTTGTCGCCCGAATCGCCATACAATTGGTCGTCGAACTGACTGCCGCGCAGGCCTTCGATATCAATGTAGGTGTGGTAAACCGCGTCACCGCTGCGAGGGGCCCAGCCGAGAGAAGCTGTCAGTCCTTCCTTGCTGTCTGCGTAACTGACGATGTCGATGCCGGCACCGCCATTCAAGACATCCCACCCCTTACCACCGGACAACACGTCATTGCCGGCACCCGAAATGATGATGTTGCTCTCATCATTGCCGTAGCCAGTGAAGTCGCCAGTGCCGGTGTAGGTGAGGTTTTCAACGAACGCACCCAGATGCAATTCCGACAGGTTGGTATAGACCTGATCGGTACCGCCCATGTAACCCTCGATTTCCTCGACGGTCACGCCCACACTGTTAATCGTGTAGACGTCATCACCCATGCCACCGGCCAAGGTCAGGCCACCTGAATTGGCGGTGAAATGGTCGGCGCCTGACGAGCCGATCACCTTCTCCACATTCAGCAGGCTGGAGCCCGCGCCGACCTCAACAGTGACCGCGTCGAACGAGTTCTGATAGCTCACCGTGTCGTAGCCACCGGCACCATCAATGATCATCGCCTGTTCGGCGGGTTGATTGAGATAGATCAGATCATCAAAGCTAGAACCCTCAATGGCTTCAATACCGGTGAAGGTGTCGCCGTAGGCAATGGTCAGCCAGTCGTAGTTGGAGTAGTCATTGACCCTCACCCCTTCAAGACTGTCGCTGTAGCTGACCGTGTCGTAGCCATCACCGCCAACGAAGTGATCGGCTCCATCACCGCCCCACAGCCAGTCGTTACCGGCGCCACCGATGATCTCGTTGTCGGTGGCGCTGCCGTAAGCCTTGAAGTCACCGATGCCGGTGAACGTCAGCTTCTCGACGTACGCGCTCATTTTGATGCTGTTGAGGTTGGTGCGCAGCTCGTCGTAGCCACCCCGGTTTTCTTCGATGACGGTCACGTCCTCGGCACTGACGATGTAGACATCATCACCGCTACTGCCCTCCAGGGTCACGCCACCCACCGAACTGGCGAATGTGTCGTTGGCAAAGGTCCCGACGATCTTCTCTACGCCCACCAGCGTATCGACCTTGCCGTCAGGTCCGGCGACGGTAGTCGCGCCATTGGCCAGTTCGACATTGATCCCCGCAGCTATTGCGTAATAGTTCACGGTGTCGAAGCCTTCCCCGCCATCGAGCAGGTCCGATCCCGCACTTGCCAGCAGGACATCATCCGACTCCAGTCCATAGAGTTGGTCATTGCCATCGGTGCCCAACAGCACGTCCGCTTCACTTGTTCCATTCACTACTGCCATTTACGTCTTCCTTGCGTTGTTGTTGAAAGCGGATCTGTCGGCAGAGAGCGACCGTTCAATCGTGCAATCCCTGCCTGATAAATAAACGAATGAAATGCTATCGACCGCAAAAATCCAAACCTTGAGCCTGCACAGGAAAATGTTGCGACGGGTGTGTAAGAAATTTTCTCCAGATACAAGA
Source organism: Pseudomonas sp. TH15 (assembly GCF_016651105.1). GTDB lineage: Bacteria > Pseudomonadota > Gammaproteobacteria > Pseudomonadales > Pseudomonadaceae > Aquipseudomonas. The sequence continues at coordinate 2,788,607 of NZ_JAEKEL010000001.1, read as the reverse complement.
AAGGGCGAACCCGGAGATCGGGTTCGCCCTCGGCAGCATTTCCTGCCCCCTCGATCCCGTTGCAGGAACGAGGGTGTTTGATTCTGCGATCAGCCAAACATGGCAAGCGCGTCACTGTTGTCCGGCAGGTTGATGATTTCTCCATTCGCCGTCTGGATTTGCTCGAGGGTATCGGAACCGGCAAACCAGTCTTTAAGCTGCACACCTTCCTGCGGCGCTTCCCCCGGGTTGAAACTCGATCGGTGGCGATCAGACATCCTCGCGGCCAGCGCTCTAAACCCACGAATGTGTTGATATGCGCGAAGCTTGAGCCTCGGCAAAAAATGTATCGAGACCGATGCAAATACGATTTTCAAAGCAAAAAAAACAGGCGACTGCAAGAGTCGCCGGTTTTTCAGAGGAGCACGCGAGGTTCGGTCAATCTGCCAACCAGCCATACTCCCAGTAACGCAGGTTATCGCCACGCAACACGAAATCGCGCAGAACCACCTCTCGCAGTTCATCGCCCATGCGGTAGCTGGCATCCGGGTCAGCCAGGTGCATGCGGATAGCTTGCAGCCATTCATCGGTGGTGTTGGTCTTGATCCGGGTGGCAGGCAAATAACCCTGATAAGCCTTGGTATCGGTGCAGATCACCGGGTAGCCGCAAGCCCCGTATTCGAGCAGGCGCAGGTTGCTCTTGCAGTCGTTGAAGATGTGGAACTCAAGCGGCGCCAGTGCCAGGTCCAGGTTCAAACTGGCCAGTTTTGCCGGGTAGATATCCAGCCCGATCACACCGTGGAATTCATGCATATAAGGGCGCAATTCTTCAGGACACATACCGAAGAACACCCAATCGACTTCATTGGCCAGTTCGCGGACCACATCGGCAATCACCGCCAGATCTCCGTGGTGACTGGTACCGCCGCCCCAGCCGACCCGGGGTTTTTTCGAGGTGCGGCGCTGGCTGTTCATGTTGGTCCACAGATGTTTGGCCAGCATGTTAGGCACGACGCGAATGTCGTGGTGCATGTCTGACAATGCATCAGCCAGCGGCTGGGTCGACACCACCACACGGTCGCACAGACCAATCCCCCGACGGACCAGGCGCTCCATCTCATCCCTGGTCGGCATATTGCGGATGTGCTCATTCTTACGGGGAATATTGATGACATAGTCATCCAGCTCGTAGATTCGCCGAGCATTGGAGTAGGTTTTCAAGGGCGGAATATCCGCAACAGAGGTTTCGAAATATCGCCCCTGCAGAACGATAACGTCAGGTGACTGGCGCTCGACTTCAATAATCGACGGCATGCTGTAGCAAATACGCCCTTCGATTCTGTTGGCCGCCTCCAGCTCGATCAGCGGCTGGCTCATGCGGTAATGGCCTATGGCAGAGGCATTGATCGGCACAGCCAGGACATTCGGCAACTGCGCCTTGGAAAATGCCCTCCAACCGGTACGCAAGCCCGGCTCAAGACTGAAACAGGTTGCCCCGATACCGTGCAACGCCAGGTTAACGTTGTAAGCCGGGTCATGCGCAATGAGTGGCAGCCAGCGCTGGTAAAACGTGTCTTGCTCCTGAATGTTCTGCGCCAGGTCTTCTGCTGTGCCCTCAATGCTTGGTCGCTCACCGACTGCCAACGCGGCATAGGGATTCCACACCACCAGGTAGCCTTCCTGACCGACGCGCAGGCATAGATCCGCAATATTGAGCGCTTGTTTGAGGTCCTGCTCGTCGAGTCTGCCAACGGCCTCGAAGACCGACTTGCGAATCATCAGGCAATCGCCGCCTACTGCGCTGAGGTCATGCACTGCCTGCAGACGAAACATGTACCCGTCCGCCTGCATCGGCTGACCATAGAACGGCAAACCGACCGGTCCCTGCAAACCGAGAATCAGGCCAGCGTGCAGCAAACAACCGTCCGGATTGAACAACTTGGCACCGACCACACCGACTTCCGGACGCTGCGCGTGATTAAGCAGTTCGTCCAGCCAATCGGCCTGGGTGATCACCGCGAAGGAGTTGAGCATCAACACGTACTCGCCGCGCGCCTGCCCTACCGCAAAGTTGTGCAAAGCCGCAGCGTTGCCCTTTTGCGGGTAGCTCACCACGCGAATCCGGTCACTGCCCAACTGCGCCATGCCTTCCAGCCAGGCCTGCGCTTCGGCGCTTTCGCTGGCGTTGTCGACCAAGAGCAATTCGTACTCGGTGTAAGCGGTCTTCTCCAGTAGCGTCTCGACACAGCGCTGCAAAGCGGCGGTCTGATCCTGAGTGACAATGATCACCGACACCAGCGGGCGTCGAGCGTGATGATAGTCAACCCGATTGAGCAACTCGCAGTTGCCGCGGCGAATTTCATGAGCAATTCCCAGACGCTGCAGATGCGCTTCGAGCAGCCGCGGGTTTTGCTTCATTACACCGGGTTCGGCAAGCCATTTGGAGAAATCGAACTTCGACTCCAGCAACACTTCGGCGATATGACCGACGACTTGTATGCCGTCGCTCTCAACCATCCGCCACAACACATCATGGGGGCCAACTCGACGAACGTCGGTTCAAACCCGCCAAGCGCCAGAAACCGTTCACGCTGGAACGCCAGGGCACGCCCAACGTACGGATAACTGCGCATCAGGTCCAGGTTGAAGTCAGGTTTGAAAGCAGGCTCCGCCGGCTCGCCACTGCGCAGACTGCCTTCGTCGCTGTACAGACAGGTCAGCGTCGGGGTGTGAGCGATCCGGTCGGCCATGACCAACAACGCTGGCATTACCGGGCGATCCCCCGCCTGCAGCAGGTAGAACCAGTCGGCGCCATCCAGTTGCGCCAACAATGTGTTGATCTGCTCAAGGCCCTCGCCCTGCAACGGCATGCGAAACACTCGCCCGTCCAGCTCTGCCTCGGTACAGGAAGCAGACAGCACCAGAATCAGTTCTGGCAGGTAGTCCTGTGCGGCGAGTGCCTCCAGCGTGCGCTCAAGGCCATCGCGACTGCCCTTGGCATCGACGATGATCGGTACTATGCGGGGTTGCTGCGGCCAGCCGGCGAGCGTTTCCGGCAACAACTTGCGCTGCCCCTCGGTGAGCACCCGGCATTGCAACCACTGCGCGTAGAGTTCGCCAAAACTATTGCTGTCGACACCGACGCTCCACTCCTGACGGCTCTGCTTGGTGCCGAGTGTGCGACTCAGGGGCAGCTCCTCCCAGACCCGAGGATTCTCATCGGCTTTGGTCAAGGGAATGTAGCGAACCCAGCCCTGCGCAGGTGCCGACTCGCCGCTACGCACCTTGAGCATTTGCGTGAGCCATTCACGCTCTACTTCAACCGCATCCTTCATCGATTGTGTCGCGCTCAAACGCTCCGGATAGAGTCGCTCGGCACTGAGTACATTATTGGATACCGCCAGATTGCCGCGCCGCAGCAGGCAGACGTACAGGGCAAAATCCAGAGTCGCGACGAAGCAGCAGTCTTCTTGAGTCAATGCCGGCAACAGCTCGACAACATCGGCGCGCCGGAACAATGCATTACTGAATCCGCCGAGGACGTTGACCGGGAATTTCTCAAATATCCCCAATACGTCATCCCCATTGAGCAATCCGCTGGACGGCGACAACGAGGTATTTTCCAGACGCGTCGGCAGGATGATGTCGTTTGCATCCCAGAGCAGTCGCTGAGCGGTGACCAGACTGACTTCGTCGCGCAACATTTCATGCGCCTGCTGCTCGATGCAGTTCGAATATAGAAGATCGTCGTCACACAAAAACTTGATGAATTCGCCCTGCGCCTCTTCCAGGCACGCTTGCAGATTACCGACCATCCCCAGTGTCCGCGGGTTGCGCACGTAACGCACTGCACAACCGGTTTGCTCGACCACCGACACGACTACGTCTTCAATGCCGTTGCCACGGCTATCGTCGCAGACAATGATCTCGAAATTGCCATAACTCTGGCCGACGGCGCTGCGCAATGCCTGGTCGAAAAAACGCGGATTGAAGGCAGGGATGACAATACTGACAAGGGGAAGTGAATTCACGGCGGGCTCACAAGCGGCGGGAACCCGCCCAGGACAGCGAGCCCTCTGAAACCGCGAAAAAAGACGATAAGTACAGAAGGGTCAGGGCTAACGGGCGCTTGCGCGCCCGGTCACCTTTAGATCTTGTTGAACAGGCCCAGTGACGTGATCTTGCTGAAGGCCAGTTGCGCCGCTTGCAACATGGTTTGCTGCAAGGTCAGGCGGGTCATCACTTCAGCCGGATCGGAGTCGCGAATCGACGACTGGGTCGTGGTGTTCGCCAGGACCAGGCTCTGGTTAGTCGTGGATTGATCGTCCAGCGATTGCCCTCGCGAACCAATCGACGTAAGCGCCGAGCCCACCTGATTGCTGGCGCTGTCGATGTTGTTAAGCCCCGAGTCCATGGCCGCCTGAAACTGTTGTTTGGCAACCGGATTGCCGTCAACTGGCGTATTCATTGCCGTGACCATCTTGCCCAGGGTATCGAGCACGTTCTGGGTCTGGTGATCGTTGGACTGGATCGAGAACTGGTCACCGCTCGCCGGTGGTGTGGCGCCACCCAAAGTGAAGGTCACACCCGCAGCCGTCGCCGTGCTGCCCGTCACGGTGCCGGACGACACTGGCCTGCTATCGGTGGTCACCGGTGCCGCATACAGGTCAAAGGCTGTGGCGCTGGTGAACTTGAGGACCGCCCCACCCGCCGGGAATGCGTTGTTGTAGTCCGTCGTGTTGGTCACGCTGGAGCCGGTGATGACCGCCGTCGAGGGGTTGCCAGCGCTACGCGTAGTGTTGAAGGTATCCGGCGTGGCCGACAACTGGAACGTGTGGCCGGCAATCACCGCATCCGGGTTGGTATCACCGGTTTTGAGGTTGATGTTCAGGCTCAGGTCAACGCCACGGAAGCTTACGGTCTGGTTGGCGCCGTTGCTGTTGCTGAACGCACCGTTCGCGCTGGCTTCAGTGGTGACGTCGTTGCCCAGCGAATCGGTAATCTTCAGTTGGGTACTGCTCAGGAAGCTGACGGTGTACGGCTCTCCGCTGGCAAACTTGGCGTTGTACGTTGTGCTGCTGCTCACCTGACCATTGGACAAAACCACTCGACCATCATCCACCGCTGGAGCGGTCATGGAGGTCTGGGTACGACTAGTATTGATAGTCTGCTGGAACGCATCCCAACCGGTGGTGTTGGTGGCCACCGTCAAACCATCGCCAACGGTCAGGTTGATGCTGCTCTGGTCACCGTTGTAGGTGTAGGTGCCATCAGAATTCTGGGAGTACGGCGGGGTGTCGGTTTTCGAACCGGAAAACAGGTAGTTGCCGTTCGAATCCTTGGAATTCATCAGTCCGGCGACTTGCTGCTGGATTTGGCTCATTTCCGCTGCATAGGCCTTACGGTCGGCGTCGGTGGCGTTGCCACTCGCCGCGCTGAGACCCAACTCCTTGGCGCGCTGCAAAGCCGTGCTGATGGAATCCAGCGTGGTTTCCTGCAGGCTCAACGAGCTCTTGGTACTGTCGATGTTGGTGCTGTACTGATCAAGCGCCGCACTCTGCTGGCCGAGCTTGAGCAGACGCCCGGCACCGATCGGATCATCGGCGGCGGTGTTGATGCGCGTCAGGCTGCTGGCTTCGGCGCTGGTTGCGATCGCCTGGTTGAAGTTACGCTGATAGTTGGCAGCGGTTGTATCGTAATACTGGCTTGTAGAAATGCGCATGAATTACGACTCCTTAAAGGGCATTGATCAGCGTGCTGAAGGTTTCTTGCGCAGCCTTGATGATCTGCGAAGACGCGGTGTAGTACTGCTGGTATTTGACCAGGTTGCCGGTTTCCTCATCCAGGTTGACCCCCGAGTTCGAATCACGGGCGCTTTTGGCCTGGGTCAGGATCGCCGTGGTGGCGTCGCTGTCCGATTTGCCCTGCGCAGCCTTCGCGCCGACATTGGTCACCAGTGTGCCGTAAGCGTCGACCAGGCTGATGCCCTTGCTCGCCGTGCCGGTATCCACTGTCTGCTTGGTTTGCAGCGCCGTCAGCGCTTGTGCGTTACGGTTATCCGAGGACGCGGCACCCGTCAGCGAAATGCTGAAGCTTTCGTTCTTGGCTGGCGAGCCACCGACTGTGGTCTGCATCGTGAACGATTGCTGGACCGGTGGGGTGCCGCCGTCGGTGATCGGGTTACCACTGGCATCGACCATCGGCACTGTAAGGTTCAGGGTATTGCTCTGGCCCGGGACAATATTCCCGGAACTCAGCAGGCCACCCTTGGCATCAACCAGGGTATAGGGCTGGCTGCCACCGGCAGCGTCACCGAAAATGATCTTGACCGGCGTCGAGTACTTGAGCCCGGTCTGCATTTGCGCCTGGGAAGCCGGGTTATAGATGTCGATGGTGCTGGTCAGCGTTGGCTGGGTGTAGGTACCGGTGTTGTTGGCACTGGTCACGCCGGTCAACGGCGCGGCGGCGGCGACTTTCTTCGGGTCGGAGAGTACGGTCTGAATGTTCTCTGCCGCGCCACGGGTCGGGGTCACCTTGAAGCTGTCGCCGGCGCTCATCGCGCCGCCGCCATTCAGGGCCATGGTGAAACCGTCGATCACCGGCGGCGGTGTCGTTGTGGTGCTGAACGAGCCCATGTCAGTGCCGTCGGAGCGCTTGACGCTGTAGTCGGTCGGGCTGCTGAACGTCACCTGATAATCACTGGTGGTCAGCTGGCCTGTGTCCTTGATGGTGACGTTCAGGTTGCCGGAACCGGTGCTGTTGCCCGCGTTGGCAATGCTGCGCTGACTGATCAGGGCGGCACTGTTGATGTTGTTGAAAATCGCCGCGCCGAAATCACCGTTCTTGTCGATGCCCTGGGCCTGTTGGCTGTTCACTTGGTCAGCCATGACCAGCGCCACACGCCCCAGCTCATTGAGCGAAGGGTCGAGCACATCTTTGCGATAGTTCAGCAAACCACCGATCGAGCCGCCGCTGACCACCGAGGTAATGTCGATAGTGCTGGAGCCACGATCCAACTGCAGCGCCATGCGCGACGGATCGTCTTTGCTCGGCACAGTGCCCAGGGTGTTGGTGGTGTTGCCGATCACCAACGGCTGGCCGCTGCCGACGTAGATGTCATAGCTGGAGCCGCGCTCGACCACTTGAGCGCCGACCAGTTGGGACAACTGACGCACCGCTTCGTTACGGGAGTCGAGCATGTCGTTTGGTTGGCCACCGCTGGTGGAGACCTCACCAATTTTCTGGTTGAGGTTGGCAATCGTGGTGGCCAGTTTATTCACCTGGGACGCCATGTCGCCAAGGCTGCCGTTGAGCGTGGTGTTCTGATCGTTCAACTGCTGGGCGATGGTGTTGAAGCGGCTGGTCAGCGCCTGGGCACCGGTCAGCACTCCTTGACGCGAAGTGTCGTCAGTTGCCGAGGTCGAAACGCCCTGCATCGAGGTGAAAAATTTCTGCAACACGCCGGTCAAACCGGTGTTGGTGTCGGACAGCGTAGCGTCAAGCGGCGTAGCCTGAGCCAGGTACGACGAAGCTTCACTGTCAAGCGAAGTGGCGGTGCGCAACTGTGCATCGAGGTAGGAGTTGTACACCCGGCGCACATCGGCCAGGGTCGTCCCGGTGCCGATAAACACGTTACCGACCTGCTGTGAGGAGTTGGTGGTCTGCACCGTTTGCTGACGTGAATAACCGGCGGTGTCGACGTTGGCAATGTTGTTGCCCGTCACAGCCAAAGAGGATGAGCTAGCCGCTAGCCCCGACATCCCGATATTGAGCAAACTCATGGTTCAGACCTTATGCCTTGTGCCTATAGAGGCGTGGTGGAAACGCCCGCCGCAGCGTAGTTTTGGTAACTCGTCATCTGCTTGGCTATTTGCGAAATCTTGTTCGCGTAGTTCGGGTCGGTTGCATAACCGGCCTTTTGCAACTCGCGTACAAACTGTTCTGGGTTATCGGCCGACTTCACCACATCTTGATAGCGATTATTGGTTTGCAGCAAAGTTACAAGGTCGTGGAAGCTGTCCTTGTAAGAGGCATAGGAACGGAACTCAGCCGTCTCCTTGACCATTGCGCCATCCTTGAACTCGCTGGTGATTGCCCGCGCCGAATCGCCGGTCCAACTGCTGCCGGCCTTGATGCCAAACAAGTTGTGACTGCTGCTGCCATCCTGGGCGCGCATGACCGATTTTCCCCAGCCGGTTTCCAGTGCCGCTTGCGCCACGAGGTAACGCGGATCGACACCGATGCGAGCGGCGGCTTCTTTGGCCATCGGCAGCATGGTGTTGACGAATTCGTCGGCGGAACTGAAAGCTTTCTTCGCCGGCGCCAGAGGAATCTGCGCCATGGCGCGACCGTAAATCTGCATCTGCCCGCCGGAAGCTTTGTCGCTTTCAGCGCGAGCCAGCCAATCGCCGTTGTACAGGGCGCCAGAACCGGTCGCAGCGGTGGTAGCTGTGGTGGTGGCGCGTTGCGGCAGCTGCGTGTTGGTCGCCGTTGTCGTGGCGGATGGCACCAGCCCGGCGAGCAAACGATCGGCCAGTTTCGGCGGCAAGGCCAGACGACGCTGGTTGATCATTGCCATGTCGTTGCTGTGCGCCAGCTGCGTGTTCGGCGCCTTCACCGAGCGCGACGCCCACAACGGACGCTGGCCATTGAGGCGCGACAACGGACCATTGGTGGCCGTCGTGCCAGCGGCTATCGGGGTTGGCACGGCCGCTTTCGCCGCTTCCTGCTTGGCCGCAGATGCAGCCGCAGCCTCACCCGGTGCCAGCGGTTTGTTCTTCGACATCTGGCGCATCAACACGTCGGCCAGACCGATACCACCGCCCTGGCGAGACATGGAAACGGCCAACTGCTGGTCGTACATTTCCTGGTACTGCTTGGCAGCTGGCGTGTTGAGCGGATTGTCCTTGCCTAGCGTTTCGGTGGCCGAGCGCATGGACTTGAGCATTTCACCGAGGAACAGCGACTCGAACTCCTGCGCCACCTTGCGCATGTTGGCGTCGCTGTTCTTGTCACCGACCTTGAGCTGGTTCAGGCGATTGAGGTCCGAGTAAGAACCCGAATCACTGGTGCCGACGGTATTGCCATTGCGCATATCCACCATGGTCGCCGTCCTCAGATCACGATCAGGTCGGCTTGCAGCGCGCCGGCCTGTTTCAGTGCTTCGAGGATGGCCATCAAGTCTCCCGGCGCCGCGCCGACCTGGTTCACCGCACGCACGATTTCGTCGAGGGTGGTGCCCGGGCCGAATTTAAACATCGGCTTGGCCTCTTGCTGGGCGTTGATCCGCGAGCGCGGCACGACCGCCGTCTGCCCGTTGGACAAAGGGCCGGGCTGACTGACGATCGGGTCTTCGGTGATGGTCACGGTCAGGCTGCCGTGGGTTACGGCGGCCGGGGAAACCTTGACGTTTTGGCCGATCACGATGGTGCCGGTACGGGAGTTGATGATGACTTTCGCCACCGCTTGACCCGGATCGACTTCAAGGTTTTCAAGGATCGACAAGTAGTCGACACGCTGGCTCGGGTCCAAAGGTGCCGAGACGCGAATCGAACCGCCGTCGATAGCCTGGGCAACGCCAGGGCCGAGCATGTCGTTGATCTTGTCGACCACGCGCTTGGCGGTGGTGAAGTCCGAACGGTTGAGGTTCAGGGTCAGGCTGTTGCCCTGGTTGAAGCCGCTCGGCACCGAACGTTCAACCGACGCACCACCCGGGATACGACCGGCCGACGGAACGTTAACGGTGATCTTGGAACCGTCACGACCTTCAGCATCGAAACCACCGACCACCAGGTTGCCCTGGGCGATGGCGTAGACGTTGCCGTCGATACCTTTGAGTGGCGTCAGCAGCAAGGTGCCGCCGCGCAGGCTCTTGGAGTTACCGATGGACGAAACCGTGATATCCACCAACTGACCCGGCTTGGCGAACGCCGGCAAATCGGCACTGATCGACACCGCCGCGACGTTCTTCAACTGCACGTTGCCCGAACCCGCCGGCACCTTGATGCCGAACTGCGAGAGCATGTTGTTGAAGGTCTGCAGGGTGAACGGGGTCTGCGTCGTCTGGTCACCGGTGCCGTTAAGCCCGACCACCAGGCCGTAACCGATCAATTGGTTGGTCCGCACGCCGGAAATGCTGGCGATGTCTTTCAGCCGCTCGGCTTGAGCGTTGAAGGCTGCGGACAGCAACAGGGCGGCCACCATCAGGTGTTTAAGATTCAACGTAGCCACCTAGAAAGGGAACAGCGGGCTGAGGAAGAAACGGTCGAACCAGCCAGGCTGACTCGCATCGGCAAACGCACCGGTGCCCGAATAGGTGATACGTGCATCGGCGACGCGGGTCGACGACACGGTATTGTCAGTGGCGATGTCATCGGCGCGAACCAGGCCGGCAATCCGCACCAGCTCATCACCCGAGTTGAGGGTCATCCACTTCTCGCCACGCACGGCAATGATGCCGTTGGGCAATACATCGGCGACGGTCACGGTGATCGAACCGGTCAGGCTGTTGCTCTGCCCGGACTTGCTGGCCCCGTTGGTGGCACGGTCGCCGCTGTAACCGGCGTTGAGGCTCAGGTCACCACTGCCCACCGGGTTATTGGTGGTCAGGCCGCCACCGAACAGCGACGTCAGACCGATGCTGGTCTTGCTGGTCTTGTCGATCTGCGAGTTGGCACCCTTGCTGGCCTGAGTCTTCTCGTTCAGGGTGATGGTAATGATGTCACCGACCCGGAACGCCTTGCGGTCGCCGTACAGGTTTTGTTCGAAACCGGCCTGGTAGATCGAGCCATTGTTGGCGGCAGCCGGCAGCGGCGTTCGCGGCAACACCGGGGCGTAATAAGGGTCATTGGGCTTGGGCGTCGGTGCGACGCAGCCCGCGAGCGAGACCACCCCACTCAGTGCCAGAACAGATACAAAGCGATTCATGACCCTACCTCACGGTGTTGCAGGCGGCTTCATGCCGCCTCATAGACTTGATTACAGATTCTGCGTTACGAACGAGAGCATCTGGTCGGCGGTGGAGATCACCTTGGAGTTCATCTCGTAAGCGCGCTGAGTGGTGATCATGTTGACCATCTCTTCAACGGTGCTGACGTTGGACCCTTCCAGGGTGTTCTGCAGCGTGGTGCCAAAACCGTTCAGGCCCGGGGTGCCGACTTGCGGCGCGCCGCTGGCGGCAGTTTCCAGGAACAGGTTGTTACCCACGGCTTGCAGACCGGCCGGGTTGATGAAGTCGGCGGTTTGCAGGTTGCCGATCACTTGAGAGGCAGCGTTGCCGGGAACGGTGATGGACACCGTGCCGTCCGTACCGACCGTGAAGCTCTGGGCGTTGTTCGGGATGACGATCGCAGGTTCCAGAGCGAAACCGCTGGCGTTCACGATCTGGCCGTTGGAGTCGAGGTGGAAGGTGCCGTCACGGGTGTAAGACGTGGTGCCGTCCGGCTGCAGAATCTGGAAGAAACCGCGGCCGTCGACGGCCAGGTCCAACGGCTGCTCGGTGGTTTGCAGGCTGCCGGCGGTGAAGTTTTTCTGGGTGCCGACGATGCGCACACCCGTACCCAATTGCAGACCGGACGGCAGCGCGCTGTCCTGGGTCGACTGGGCGCCAGGCTGGCGTTTGATCTGGTACAGCAAGTCCTGGAACTCGGCGCGGTCACGTTTGAAACCCGTGGTCGATACGTTCGCCAGGTTGTTGGAGATGGTGGTCAGGTTGGTGTCCTGAGCGGACAGACCTGTTTTGGCAACCCATAGAGCCGGAAGCATTTCGATTCTCCTCGTGCGCCTGTTTTACGGCGCGACGTTCTGATAATTAGCTGATCTGCAAGACCTGAGCCATGGCCTGGTCATCGTCTTTGGCGGTGTTCATCATCTTGATGTGCAGCTCGAATTGCTTCGACAACGCCAGCACCGAGGTCATTTCTTCCACGGCATTGACGTTGCTCGACTGAAGGAACCCAGACACCAGTTTGACGCCCGCATCGGCTTGCGCCGGCTTGCCGTCCATGGTGTGGATCGAACCATCCAGGCCTTTGGTCATGTTCTTCAGGTCAGGGTTGACCAGTTTGATACGGTCGATTTGAGCAATCACCCGCGGGCCTTCACCCATCGAACGAATGCTGATGGTGCCGTCCTCACCTACTTCGATTTTCTGCTCGGGCGGCACGGCAATCGGCCCGCCATTGCCCATCACCGGCATACCATTGCCGGCGCGCAACACGCCCAAGGCGTCAACGTTCAGGCTGCCGGTGCGCACGTAACTTTCGCTGCCGTCGGGGCTTTGCACGGCAATCCAGCCGTCGCCGGTCACCGCCACATCGAGATCACGGCCGGTTTCCACCATCGATCCTGGCGAGAAGTCGGTGGCCGGACGCTCGGTCATGGCATAGGCACGCGCCGGAAAGCTGTCACCAAACACCGGCATCGAACGGGCCTGCTCCAGGTCCTTCTGAAAACCGTTGGTGGAGATGTTCGCCAGGTTGTTCGCATGAGCCTTCTGCGCCAGTGCATTCTGGCTGGCGCCGGTCATTGCCACATAAAGGTACTTGTCCACACTCTTTCCTCTGCATGCCGGACGTTTGCCGCCCACCGCTGTACTGCTGAGCCTCAAGCAATTTGCAGACCAACTTTTTTCTGGCGGCCCGAGGCCCGGCAAACAAAGGACTTGAAGGATTTAGAGGGGATGAGGGAATTGTGTCGAAGTCGAAAAACCGGCGGTGTTATGCCGGTAAGTGGCAATCCCGATCTCTGAGGCAGATGCAAAACCTCGTGGCGAGGGGATTTATCCCCGTTGGGCTGCGAAGCCGCCCCAATACCGATGAAAGCGGCCCACCGGATACAACGCATTGGATGGCCTTGGGGGCTGCTTCGCAGCCCATCGGGGATAAATCCCCTCGCCACAGGAGTTTTACTTAGCTTTCGGGGTCTTTGCCGACATCGTATTCGCGCAGTTTGTTGGCGATGGTGGTGTGCGAAACCCCCAACCGCTTACCCAACTGCCGACTGCTCGGGTGCTCGGAATACAAGCGCTCCAGCACCGCTTTCTCGAAGCGCCCGACAATCGCATCCAGCCCGCCCTCCAGCGAGAAATCGCCAAGGGGCTGACGCACGCCGTAATCCGGCAGGCGAATGTGTTCAGCCTTGACTGTCCCGCCCTCGCACAGGGAAACCGCCTGGAACAACACGTTTTCCAACTGCCGGACATTGCCCGGCCAATGGTAATGACTGAGCCGCTCCATCGCTGCTGGCGCCAGTTTCGGCAGCGGGCAACCGATCTGCCGACTGGCCTGATCGAGGAAATGCTCCACCAGCGGCGTCAGCCCGTCGAGGCATTCGCGCAGCGGCGGGATGTGCAATGACAGCACATTCAAGCGGTGATACAGATCCTGGCGAAACTCGCCGCGGGCACACAACTCGGACAGGTCCACCTGCGTCGCGCAGATCACCCGCACATCCAGATAGACCTCTTCATCACTGCCTACACGCCGGAAGCAGCCGTCCTGCAGAAAGCGCAGCAACTTCACCTGCAAGCGCGGGCTCATTTCGCCGACACCATCGAGAAACAGCGTACCGCCGGCCGTCAACTCCAGCAGCCCGAGCTTGCCTTCGGCCCGCGCGCCTGCGAACGCGCCAGGGCCGTAGCCAAACAATTCGGTCTCGGCCATGGATTCCGGCAGGCCGGCGCAGTTGAGCGCCATCAGTGGCGACTGCCCTCGCGGACTGGCCAAGTGACAAGCCCGCGCCAGCAGCTCTTTGCCAGTGCCGGTTTCACCTTCTATCAATAACGGCGCATCCAGCGGCGCCATGCGTCGAGCCTCACGCACCACCGCTGCCATGACTTTCGAGCTCTGGAAGATACTGTCGAAGCCGCGCAATTCCTGTTTGCGCACGTTATAGATCCGCTCACCGACCCGGTCCGCACGGTGCAACGTCAACACGGCACCGGCCATGGCCTCGCTGTCGTCATGCTCCGATTGCAGCGGCGCGATATCGGCAAGAAACACGTCACCCTTCACCTTCACCCGCAAGCCGTTGATCCGCGACTTATTGGCGCGCACCAACTCCGGCAAATCGAAATCCTCGGCATACCGCGACAACGGAATCCCCGGCACCTCGTCCACCCGCACCCCGAGCAACTGCGCCGCCGCACGGTTGGCCGCGACGATGGAGCCACCCATGTCGATCGACAGCACCGGAAACTCCAGGGCGCCGAGCAAGGCATTGAGCTCCATGTGCCGACGCTCGCTGGGCATCAGCCCTACACGCTTGACGCCAAATACCCCACCAATCGCCTCGAATTTCGGACGCAGCGCCTGGAACTGAATGTTGATCAGGTTCGGGCAGTGCAGGTAAATCGCGTTGCCATGCTCACCGCCTACCTCGCCGCGAGCGACGTTGATCCCGTATTCCACCAGCAGGTTGAGAATGTCGCGCAGGATGCCGATGCGGTTTTGGCAGTGGACTTTGATACGCATATAAAAGGCCCAAAAAGCGGTGAGTGGGGTAGATGCCTGGCGCGCAACCTATGGGAGCGGGCTTGCTCGCGAAAGCGTCGGTTCATCCAACATCAATGTGTCAGACAGACCGCCTTCGCGAACAAGTCCGCTCCCACATGGGTATTGCAGTGCCTTCGGACGGATTTTTCTGCGGAGGCGCAAAGTTAGTCGTCAAGATTATGTGACAGCTGGAAGGCTTTTCAAACCGGGAAATCTCAATACCTGCGCCATATCGCCGATTCCGTAACGAAAACTTTACGAAAACCGCAGATTTTTCCTACGCACGACCCGAACCACCTGCTGCATCAACCCACACCTTGGGGTATTTCTAGGTCCATAGCTGGACATAACAAGAACGAATTCCCCTAGCAGGAGAGCAGCATGAAGCAGACGCAATACGTGGCTCGCGAGCCCGATGCGCAAGGTTTTATCGACTACCCCGCCGAAGAACACGCGGTGTGGAACACGCTGATCACTCGCCAACTGAAAGTGATCGAAGGTCGTGCGTGCCAGGAATACCTGGACGGTATCGAAAAACTCGGTCTGCCCCACGACCGCATTCCGCAACTCGGCGAGATCAACAAGGTCCTCGGTGAAACCACTGGTTGGCAAGTGGCCCGTGTCCCGGCACTGATCCCCTTCCAGACCTTTTTTGAATTGCTCGCCAACAAGCAGTTTCCAGTGGCAACGTTTATTCGTACCCGCGAAGAACTGGATTACCTGCAAGAGCCGGACATTTTCCACGAGATCTTTGGCCACTGTCCGCTGCTGACCAACCCCTGGTTTGCCGAATTTACCCATACCTACGGCAAACTTGGGCTACAGGCCACCAAGGAAGAACGCGTCTACCTCGCACGCCTGTACTGGATGACCATCGAGTTCGGCATGGTCGACACCCCGCAGGGCCGGCGCATCTACGGCGGCGGCATTCTGTCCTCGCCTAAAGAAACCGTTTATTGCATGTCGGACGAGCCGGAACACCAGGCCTTCGATCCGCTGGAATGCATGCGCACGCCGTATCGCATCGACATCCTGCAACCGCTGTACTTTGTGCTGCCCAACCTCAAGCGCCTGTTCGACGTCGCTCATGAAGACATCATGGGCATGGTCAAGCAAGGCATGCAGTTGGGCTTGCACGCACCGAAATTTGCGCCAAAGCCAAAAGCGGCCTGAGTGCACCGGCAGTCGCGGTACGCGCTGAAAAATAGTAACGTCTAACAAGAATCGAATCGGGAAACAGACCATGTCCACATTGAACCAAGCCCACTGCGAAGCCTGCCAAGCCGGTGCCCCTCAGGTCAGCGACGAAGAACTGCCGGTACTGATCAAGCAGATTCCTGACTGGAACATCGAAGTGCGCGACAGCGTGATGCAGTTGGAAAAGGTTTTCCTGTTCAAGAATTTCAAGCACGCCCTGGCGTTCACCAACGCTGTCGGTGAAATCTCCGAGGCCGAAGGTCACCACCCGGGCCTGCTGACCGAGTGGGGCAAAGTCACCGTGACCTGGTGGAGCCACTCCATCAAAGGCCTGCACCGCAACGATTTCATCATGGCCGCGCGCACTGACGACGTAGCCAAAGACGCCGAGGGCCGCAAATAATGCATTTCGACGCCATCGGCCGAGTCCCCGGCGATCCGATTCTCGGCCTGATGGAGGCCTATGCGCAGGACCCTAACCCGCGCAAGTTCGATCTGGGCGTGGGTGTCTACAAAGACGCCCAGGGCCTGACGCCGATTCCTCAGTCGGTGAAACTCGCCGAGGCGCGCCTGGTAGATCGCCAGACCACCAAGACCTACATCGGTGGTCACGGCGAACCGGCGTTCGGCAAGGTCATGAACGAATTGGTGCTCGGCGCCGATTCCGTGCTGATCACCGAGCAACGGGCCGGCGTCACCCAAACTCCGGGCGGCACTGGCGCACTGCGTTTGAGCGCCGATTTTATTGCCCAAATGTTGCCGGGCCGTGGCGTCTGGCTGAGCAACCCGACCTGGCCGATTCACGAAACGATTTTCGCCGCGGCCGGGGTCAAGGTCAGTCACTACCCGTATGTGGGCAGCGACAACCGTCTCGATGTCGAAGCGATGCTGGCGGTGCTGAATGAAGCCCCCAAGGGCGACGTCGTATTGCTGCACGCCTGCTGCCACAACCCGACCGGTTTCGATTTGTCCCATGACGATTGGCGCCGGGTGCTGGATGTGGTTCGCCGCCGTGAGCTGTTGCCGCTGATCGACTTCGCCTATCAAGGTTTTGGCGATGGCCTGGAACAGGACGCCTGGTCGACCCGGTTGTTCGCCGATGCGCTGCCGGAAGTGTTGATCACCAGCTCCTGCTCGAAGAACTTCGGCCTGTACCGCGACCGCACTGGCGCGCTGATTGTCTGCGCGAAAACTGCCGAGAAGCTGGTGGATATCCGCAGTCAACTGGCGAACATCGCCCGCAACCTGTGGTCGACGCCGCCAGATCACGGCGCCGCCGTGGTCGCGACCATCCTTGGCGACCCGGAGCTGAAAAGCCTTTGGGCCGACGAAGTAGAAGCCATGCGCTTGCGCATCGCCCAGCTGCGCAGCGGTCTGGTGGAAGCCCTTGAGCCGCACGGCTTGCGCGAGCGATTTGCGCACGTTGGCGTGCAACGCGGGATGTTCTCCTACACCGGTTTGACGCCGGAACAGGTTAAACAGCTGCGTGATCACCACAGCGTGTACATGGTCAGCTCGGGCCGGGCGAACGTGGCGGGGATTGATGCGACGCGTCTGGACCTGTTGGCCGAGGCCATCGCCAGCGTCAGCAAGTAACACCGCAATACCAATGTAGGAGCTGCCGCAGGCTGCGATCTTTTGATCTTGTCGTTAAAAACAAAAGCAAAAGATCGCAGCCTGCGGCAGCTCCTACATTTTTTCTGCTGTTTTAGCCCTCCCCTGCGGCCATTGGTCGCAGAAATCCCAGATAAAAGTCTTTTTGTCATTTCTCCTGCTGTATCCTGCCCAAGCTTTGAAAAAGCGCGGATCTACCAGATCTATCACCAGACTTTGCGAGGAGCGCGAAACATGCACGAGATTCCTAATCTCCCCTTCCCAAGCCTGCACGAAACTGAGCAGACAACCCCGCAACAAGCCAGTGCCCAACAGCCTGTGCCGAAAGAAGCCACTGACAGTCGCAAGGCTGACAGCGAAGACTGAAACACCTGCAATGCCAGACCGTGTGGAAAGCGCTAACATGCGCTTTCCACACCGCCTGAAACCCGAGCCTCCCTCCATGACCGACGACTTCAGCGACACCCAGGCCAGCGTCCTGATCGGCACTGCCGAGAAAATGATCGAGATCTGGAATCGCCTCTCCCCCGAAAAACAAGCCGCCCTGCTCGCCCGTTTCGGCAGCGAAGAAAACGCGCTGGCCGCCCTGGTCACCACGCAATTGGTCGCCCCGACCAAATCCTGACTCATCCCGCCGAACAATTAGTTTTACTTTTTCACGACCGCCAGCCCGTTGCGCCGTTATCATAAGCAGCCTATCTATCCTGCTGCCCCGTGGACCTTTACCCATGTCAGAAAACCAGCGCCCCTTGGCGGTCACGCTGCAAGTTGTGTCCATCGTCCTGTTCACCTTCATCGGCTACCTGAATATCGGCATTCCCCTGGCCGTACTACCGGGCTACGTCCACAGCGACCTGGGCTTCGGCGCGGTGATCGCCGGGTTGGTGATCAGCGTGCAATACCTGGCCACCCTGCTCAGCCGCCCGTACGCCGGGCGAATCATCGACAACAAGGGCAGCAAACTGGCGGTGATGTACGGCCTCGCCGGCTGCGGTTTGAGTGGTGTGTTCATGCTGATTTCGGCCTGGACCCAAAGCCTGCCGATGCTCAGCCTGATCAGCTTGTTGATCGGCCGACTGGTACTCGGTAGCGCGGAAAGTCTGGTGGGCTCGGGCTCGATCGGCTGGGGCATCGGCCGGGTCGGCGCGGCGAACACCGCCAAAGTCATCTCTTGGAACGGCATCGCCAGTTACGGCGCGCTGGCAATCGGCGCGCCGCTGGGCGTGTTGCTAGTCAATGAATTGGGCTTGTGGAGCATGGGCGTCAGTATCGTGCTGCTGGCCGTGCTGGGCCTGGCGCTGGCCTGGCCGAAAACCGCCGCACCAATTGTCGTCGGTGAACGGCTGCCATTCATGCACGTGCTGGGTCGGGTGCTGCCGCACGGTTGCGGCCTGGCATTGGGCTCCATCGGTTTTGGCACCATTGCCACCTTCATCACCCTGTATTACGCCACGCAGCATTGGTCGAACGCGGTGCTCTGTTTGAGCCTGTTCGGTGCCAGTTTCATTGGCGCTCGGCTGCTATTCGGCAACCTGATCAACCGCCTCGGCGGGTTTCGCGTGGCGATTGCCTGCCTGTCGGTAGAAACCTTGGGGTTGCTGCTGTTGTGGCTGGCTCCGGATGCCCATTGGGCACTGGCTGGTGCGGCGCTGAGCGGCTTCGGCTTCTCGCTGGTGTTCCCGGCGCTGGGCGTGGAAGCGGTCAACCTGGTGCCGGCCTCAAGCCGTGGCGCGGCGGTCGGGGCTTATTCGCTGTTCATCGATTTGTCGCTGGGGATTACCGGGCCATTGGCCGGTGCGATTGCGGCGGGGTTTGGTTTTGCTTCGATCTTCCTGTTTGCCGCCCTCGCTGCCCTGAGCGGTTTGGCTTTGAGCGTTTACTTGTACCGCCAGGCGCCAAAGTATCGCGAAGAACGCAACGCCCGCTAAAAGTCGATCTTGCCGCGCCCAGCCTTGATGCTGCCGCGCTTGGTCTTGGATTCGAGCCGACGCTTCTTCGAACCGAGGGTCGGCTTGGTCGGGCGGCGCTTCTTTTCCACTTTGGTGGCGCTAAGAATCAGCTCGGTCAGCCGTTCCAGCGCATCAGCACGGTTGGCTTCCTGCGTGCGGTATTGCTGGGCCTTGATGATCAGCACGCCTTCGCTGGTGATGCGACTGTCACGCAGCGCCAGCAACCGTTCCTTGTAGAACTCGGGCAAGGACGAGGCCGGAATGTCGAAGCGCAGGTGCATCGCGCTGGAGACCTTGTTGACGTTCTGCCCACCCGCGCCTTGCGCACGAATGGCGGTCAATTCGATCTCGGCATCCGGCAGATGCACGTTGTTGGAAATCACCAGCATGGAAAAAAGCGTCCGTATTCAGAGTCGCCAGAATACCGCGAAACCGCTCCCGAACCTGCCGAAGATCCACTGTGCAAGCGAGCCTGCTCGCCATTTGAATCGGACCCTCACCGTGTTTGGGTTACCATTCAGGCTTTTGCACTCACTACATCAATGCAGGAAGCATAAGCATGACCAACAAAGCAGTTATCGTTTTCAGCGGCGGACAGGACTCGACCACCTGTTTGATCCACGCCCTGACTCATTACGATGAAATTCACTGCATCACGTTCGACTATGGTCAGCGTCATCACGCGGAAATTGAAGTTGCGCAGCAACTCTCCAAAAAGCTCGGCGTGACCGTACATAAAACGCTGGACGTGTCACTGCTCAATGAACTGGCCATCAGCAGCCTGACACGCGATAACATACCGGTCCCGACCGTGAACAGCTCCGGCGAAACGCTGCCAAGCACCTTTGTACCGGGGAGGAACATTCTGTTTCTGACCCTCGCCTCTATCTATGCTTATCAAATTCAAGCCAAAACAGTCATTACCGGTGTTTGTGAAACGGATTTCTCGGGCTACCCTGATTGCCGGGACGAGTTCGTCAAAGCACTGAATAAAGCCCTTGAACTGGGCATGGATTATAAGCTGCAACTGGATACGCCATTGATGTGGCTGAACAAGGCTGAGACTTGGGCGTTGGCTGATTACCACCATCAATTGGATCTGGTTCGCGAAGAAACACTGACTTGTTATAACGGCATCAAAGGTGTCGGCTGCTCCGATTGCGATGCCTGCAATCTTCGCGCAAAAGGTTTGAATGAGTTCCTGAACAATAAAGAGCAGGTTAGTCACAGCCTGAAAGCAAAACTAAACCTGAAATAAACCACAGCAAGAAGCGCTCACTCGGCATGACAACAACAACCTGCCGAGTGAGCGCTATCGCTTCTTTATTGCGTCTGAGCACCCGTCAGATATTTCTTGAACAAAGACCTTGCGCCGTAAGCAGGCAAGATATTGAAGAATGCGAAGCCTACCTTGATTGCGATCTGAACGTAGATCATGCCCAGAATCGCGCTATTCTCCATCGTTCCGTAAAAAGCGATGTAGCAGAAAAGAAAACTGTCGATGATCACCGCAAACAACGTACTTAAAAACACCCGCAAAAACAGGAATCTTGAATTTGTCAGCTCTTTGATTTTGCACAACAAATAAGAATTTATATTCTCCGAAACCAGAAACGATACAGAAGACGCTACCAGGACGGCGGACAACTGACTGATCACATCATTGTAGGCGCCATCGAGCTTCCAACCCGGCAGCCCTGGAAGATGCGTCGTAATGGCCAACAGAATGATAATGGCGGCGTTGCTGATGAATGCGAACAGTATCGCCTTTCGAGCAAGCCTTAGGCCAAACGTCTCATTGAGCAAATCCACGATCAGAAACGTCAGCGGATAAAGGAAGGTACCCGGCGTTACGACGATATCAAAATATTCCAGATAAATAGGCTTCGTCGCGGCAATACTGGTGAAGATATAGAGCGTGAACAACATCAGGTTCAGGATGATGTAGATCATCCAGGAACCCTCATGGCGGTCATTGATTTCGTAGGCGGTAAGTGCCCCGCCCTGGGAGTAGAATTTCTTGTAGAGGTTTTTCACTTCTATTTTATTCAGATTATCCATAATCTCACTATTCAACACTTCACTGAGCTTTATTTTAATTATCTTGCCTGTCGCAATCACCATGATAACGGCCAGGCTTTTTCCGTTTTCGAATCCCAGCAACTTGTACTTGCTGTTTTCCATTTCAACACTGCAATCCATTAAATCGTTCCTCGATTATATCCCCGATCACACACACCCGATCTGTATCAACGCCGCCCTCATGATTGATCGAAAACCTCCCTGTGATTTTGTCATACACCAGCTTTTCCCTGTCACTGTTCGAAGTTCCTTTCTGCACGATCAATAGATCGCCCACCTCGTGCAAACCACTTATTTCATTTTCCAGCAGCACGCCAATCAGATTAAAAGAAGTACCGAAGTAATAGGTCAATGGATAGAGGGTCGCCAACTCACCAATTCTTTTATCGAGACTCTGGATGACCAGACTTTCCTTGATCACCGGCACGGCGGCCGGGTTCATATTGCCCTGCGGAGAGATGCTGCTTTCGATGATTTCCTTTTCTTCAAAATCAATCGTTTCTATTTCCTCGTAGGACACCCCGAAGAAATCAGAAATCTTGCGAACCGTGGAATGCTGTACGTTGACCACCTTGCCTTCGAGAATGTTATAGATGGTCGTTCGGGTCAAACCACTGGAACTGCACAATGACAACTGAGTTTCGCCACGACTCTTTATCAAGTACTTGATATTGTTTTTGAGATTCTCCGATCTTTCTTTTCTGTGCATACGAGGCCTGCCATCCTTTTTTAACTGCAATCAATGTCACGCCCTGAATGATCATTCCGGGCGTACACAAGTGAGGTGGGTAATTGCAGTCATATCCTTATCAGTATCGCGCGAGATCATAGCATCCTCCCTCCTTGGGTTCGGTACAAAAGTCCGGCTGTAAACAATCTGCGGTCGACATTGGCGGGATCACTTCATCGCCTGTACTGAATCGTTAGTTCTGATTGCCTTTCGCGCCAGTGCTCGCCACGCCTTTCAACCTGTCGTTTTACACCCTGAAGTCTTACAAAAAGAATCATTTTTTTGAATAATGTTCACTTTTTTGATTAATTTTGTGGTGTTCCTCCCTGAAAAACCTATGATGCGTCGGGCAACCGCCTTCTCATTCCAGTGAAAACCGGCATAGAAAACGGCTGATTGCACAGGCGTCAGTTTTGCGCGCACAGCCGCCAAAACAAGGACCCGCCTGGACGCACGCACTCGCCGCAAGACCAAGGAAGCCGCGCTGTTGACCGCAGCGCGCAACATACATGGAAGGAATACAAGCAATGGCAGTCAATACTGAACCGCTCAAGAACCAGGCTGACTTAGTGCAACGTGGCCTGACGGATCTTCGTGCCGAAGACGCTGAGCTGGCGGCAATTCTCGATGCCGAAGTCACACGTCAACAGCGAACGCTGTCACTGGTCTCCTCCTGCGCAGCCCAGCCTCGAACCTTGGTGGCATCCGCCTCAGCGCTGGTCAACGTGACCGCCGAAGGCATGCCCGGCAGGCGCCAGGGCGCAGGCTGCGAGAACGTCGACCTGGTCGAAACGCTGGCCATTCGCAGAGCGCGAGAGCTGTTCGGCGCCCAATACGCCAATGTGCAATCACACTCGTCCTCGAACGCCACTTACCAGGTGCTCACGGCCTTGCTGGAGCCTGGAGATACCCTTTGGGCATGGCCGTCGAACACGGCGGTGATCACACGCAGGGCAGCGCCGCGGCATTCTCCGGCGCTTACTACAAGGCGATTCAGTACGGCACGACGTCAGAAGGCCTGATCGATTACGACAAGGTACGCAGACTGGCGCTCGCTCATCGCCCGCGCGTCATCCTCTGCGGTGCGACCGCCTACTCGCGAGTCGTGGATTTCGAGCGGTTTCGCGAGATTGCCGATGAAGCCGGGGCGATCCTGCTGGCGGACATTTCGCAGATTGCCGGACTGGTCGCCACCGGGCGGCACCCGAGCCCGATCGACTTCGCACACGTCACCACGACGTGCACGCACACGCAACTCGCCGGGCCTCGCGGTGGCCTGATCCTTTCCGGTCGCGATGCCGATACCAAGATTCCCGGCTTGAGGACGACCTTCAGGCGCCTCCTCGATCAAGCCGTTTATCCACGCATGCAGGACGCGCCCGCCGCCAATATTATCGCGGCCAAAGCAGCTGCGCTGGGCTACGCGCAGTCCGCGCAGTTCGATGCCTGCATGGAGCGGATTCGACGCACGGCAGATGCAATGGCCAGCGCATTTCAGGCACAGGATTATGAAGTTGTCGGTGGCCGCAGTGAAAACCACACTGTGCTGATTCGCTTGCGTGGCGGCATCACTGGCGTCATCGCGCAGTCGGCGCTGGAGCAATGCGGGATCATCGTCAACAAATACCGCGTACCGGGTGAGACGCGATCTTCACTGATCACCAGTGGGCTGCGTATCGGCACCGCAGCCTTGGCGCAACGTTACCTTGATGGCGAAGAATGTCGCGCGGTCGTCGACTTGATTTGCCGGATCCTCGACAACGTGATGCCACTTGGCGAGCAGGATTACACGCTGGAATCTGCGCTAGCGGAACAGTTCCGATTGCAGGTCGAAGGATTGTGCACGAACTACCCCATCGCCGATTACGTGTAACCGCGCGATAGACTGGCGAACACAAAAAACCCGGCGCTCAGGCCGGGTTTCTTGTTTGTGCGTTAACGCTTACTTGGCAGCACCTGCCGCGTGCACGGCTTGCTGGGCACGGCGCTTGTTCTTGATGCCGTAGCAGATCCACATGAACGCGACCCACACCGGGATCGCATACACCGAGATCTGGATCCCCGGGATCAACAGCATCACACACAGGATGAACGCCACGAACGCCAGGCAGATGTAGTTCCCGTACGGGTACCACAGGGCCTTGAACAGCGGCGTCTGGTTAGTCTTGTTCATGTGCTGGCGGAACTTGAAGTGCGAGAAGCTGATCATCGCCCAGTTGATCACCAGGGTAGCCACCACCAGCGACATCAACAGTTCCAGCGCGTTTTGCGGGATTAGGTAGTTCAGCAACACAGCGATCAACGTCACCGCGGCCGACGCCAGGATCGAACGCACCGGCACGCCGCGCTTGTCGATCTTCGCCAAAGCCTTCGGCGCATCGCCTTGCTCGGCCATGCCCAGCAGCATGCGACTGTTGCAGTAGGTGCCGCTGTTGTACACCGACAATGCCGCCGTCAGGACCACAAAGTTGAGGATGTGCGCCGCGGTGCTGCTGCCGAGCATCGAGAACACTTGCACGAACGGGCTACCGCTGTAGGAATCGCCGGAAGCGTTCAGGGTGGCCAACAGGCTGTCCCATGGTGTCAGCGACAGCAGAATGATCAGGGCGCCGATGTAGAAAATCAGGATCCGGTAGATCACCTGGTTGATGGCTTTCGGGATCACGGTTTTCGGCTTGTCGGCTTCGGCTGCGGTGAAACCGAGCATTTCCAGGCCGCCGAAGGAGAACATGATGATCGCCATCGCCATGACCAAACCACTGACACCGTTCGGGAAGAAGCCGCCGTGGGACCACAGGTTGCTCACCGAGGCTTGCGGGCCGCCGTTACCGCTGACCAGCAAATAGCTGCCCAGGGCAATCATGCCGACAATCGCCACGACCTTGATGATCGCGAACCAGAACTCGGCCTCGCCAAACACTTTGACGTTGGCCAGGTTGATCAGGTTGATCAGCACGAAGAAACCGGCAGCCGAGACCCAGGTCGGGATGTCCGGCGCCCAATAGTGGATGTACTTGCCGACCGCGGTCAGCTCCGACATGCCCACCAGAATGTACAAAATCCAGCAGTTCCAGCCCGACAGAAAACCGGCAAACCCGCCCCAGTATTTGTGCGCGAAGTGGCTGAAGGAGCCGGCCACCGGCTCTTCGACGATCATTTCGCCCAACTGGCGCATGATCATGAAGGCAATGAAGCCGCAGATAGCGTAGCCGAGGATCATCGACGGGCCGGCGGATTTCAGCACCCCGGCCGAACCGAGGAACAGTCCGGTACCGATCGCGCCACCGAGAGCGATCAGTTGAATGTGGCGATTTTTCAGGCCGCGTTTAAGCTCGCCTGAATGCGAGTTTTGTCCACTCATGAAAAGGGTCTCACGCAAGGTTTGATGATGTTCAGTAGACGTTGCTGCTCATTTGCAATTTCAAGCAGCGCCGATCAAACCCCAGCGCAAGCACCAGGAGTTCAGCGTATTTACAACGGTCATGCGTCACCTGTTTGTTTTTATCTGTGACGAAATCGAACCCGACACGCTTGTGGCGCGGCGGAATGAACAAGACGGGTAGCCTTGAAGTTTGCGCAGATGCGCAGGAGGTCACAGTTAAAACGCGGCGCATTGTACACCGCTAACCCCCTGCTGCCAGACACTGCTGGATCAGCGCGTCGGTTGCCGGGATTGCCTGTGTCCGCGTCGAGGGTCTCGGGCGGCTGCAAAAAGGAAGTCAGACCTTTGCAGGTCATCGACGCAGGGGATCAAACAATCCGCCCACGGGGAGAGATGGAGATGAGTCACGGCGTTCATTGCGCCTCCTTCTTGTTATGCACCTGCACGACAGGCATGGGGCGCATCTCACCCTTCAAACGCCGCTGAAACAAGCGCGCCAGAGCCCTGCGCAGCGCCTGACCCGACGGGCTTCGGCAGCTTTTCCTTACACCCTCGATGGACTCGGCCATTCACTGGCCTTTGACGTGATTTTCGTAAATATTTCTTTACGCGGCGTAACGTTAAATTGCCGTTCGAGAAATTTCTGTAGGACGTCTGCAAATTGACGGTCGCTAGCTGGCTAATGAAATAACCCATTTAGTTTTATGTTTTTAAATAAGAAAAACACGCCTGAAAAACAGAATAAAAAGTCTATTTAAAAATTAAATAAATAATTTTTTGCATAACAAAAAACCCTCAACTAGGTTCTCCACGTCTCGTCGGCCATCTGACCGGCCAGTCACCGCGCTGCTCGAAGATGAGCGCGCGACGCTTTGATAACCGTGAAAGTCATCTAGGAGATTCACAATGCAAGTAATTGAAAAAGACTTGGAAACTGAACTGCAACTGGACGATTGGTTTGAAGCGCCGACCCATGACGCCGCCGTTGAAATGATGCAAGCCGACGCGATTGTTCCGTTCGGCACAGCGATGTGGCCTCTGTAAGACATCCCGGCAGGTACGATCCGGCCGGTCGTGCCTGCCACTTTTTCTCGGTTTGTCAGGGAGGACTACATGGATAAGCAACGCGCCATTTCGCATTTCCTTTACTACCTCGAACACCACCCGGCCCTTGTCGGCATCAACCCGGCGAAGGTCTTGCTCGGCCACACCGCTGATTACGAGGCACTGACTGGCAACATCGCCGAACAGGCCGGTAACAGCCCACAATTCAGCTTCAGCGCCATGCGTCTGGACCTGGAGCCCACGGATTTGCTGGCCCAGGCGATTGCCGACAGCGATCTGTACATTTTCTTCTACGACTCTTCCACCCTGCCCAACCCTCGCCCCGACGGCCCGGAGTTTGTCCGTGCGCTGCAAGGCGTCATGGCGGAAAACTGGAAGAAGTCGCTGCTGTTCAAGGATTACGGCGATTACTTCTACGACACCTTCAGTGTCACGCCTCAGCGTATTGCCGGGCTCAATAGCCACTTGATCCAGCGCATGTCCCACGCCACAACATTAAGTTTCAAGGATGACCACGGCTCGTGGTTTGAAACACCGCTGAGCAGTATCAAGAAGTGGACGGACATCAACGGCGTCGGCAACTTTGACCTGGCGCCCGGCGAAATCGCGACCCACAGTGAGGAGATTAATGGCCGGGTGAAGTTTATGGGGACGTTCCTCAGCACGATCCCCTTCGCCCGCAAGTACGGGGTACTGGAGTCGCCGCTGGAGTTGTGGATCGAGAACTCGACTATCAGAAAAATCGCCACGGATGTGCCGGGGCTTGGGCATGACTTCAACAAATACCTGGACGCCAATCCGTCGAATCGGCGGATTGAGGAGCTGGGCATTGGCACCAACGAAGGCGTGAAGGAGCTCTATGCGCGCAACGCCGGGTTCGAGGAGCGCCATTGCGGCTTGCACCTGGGGTTGGGGGCGGGGCCAAGGGCAGCCATCATCTGGATCTGATCTTTTCTGGCGGAGTGTTGGCGCTGGATGACAAGCCGTTGTTTGACGGACGGTTTGTGTTCTGAGCGACTGGCGCCTTCGCGAGCAGGCTCGCTCCCACAGGGGGATTGTGTACGACACAGATTCAATATGGGAGCGAGCCTGCTCGCGAAGAGGCCGGATCGGGCAACACAAATCTTCTGGCAGACGAAAAAAACGCCAACGCTGCGGTTGGCGTTTTCGCTTTAGCTTGAAGCTTGTCGCTAGAAGCTCACAGCTGCCTTATTCCGGCTTTTTGCGACCGAAACCTGGACGCTGACCGGAACCTGCCGGTGCACCGCGTCGCTTGCCCGACGGCTTGTCACCGTCGACCAGCTTGATGCCCGGACGCTTCGGCGCAGGCTTGGCCGGACGCTTGTTGGTAGTGTCCGCTGGACGATCCGCCACTGGCGTACCACGACCGGCAGGAGCCCCACGTTCGCCACCCTCAGTGCGACCGTTGGCCGGACGCGGAGCGCGCTCGCCGTCACGGGCGACTGGCTTGCGACCTGGGCGCTCGCCTTCGATCTGCGGCTCACGGCTCGGACGAGGGCCAGTCGGCGCGCCAGCGGCTGGACGCAACGAGCGCACGCGCTCGGTCTTGCCCATCGGACGCGACGATTTACGCTGCATGCGGTCGAGTTTGTCTTTGCTCTTGGCGTTCATCTGCGGCATGGCCACAGGCGTCAGGCCCACTTCAGCACTCAGAATGTCGACTTCGTACTGGCTCATTTCGCGCCAGCGACCCATCGGCAGGTCGGAGTTAAGGAACACCGGACCGAAACGCACGCGCTTCAGACGGCTGACCACCAAGCCCTGGGATTCCCACAGACGACGAACTTCGCGGTTGCGACCTTCCATCACCACGCAGTGGTACCAGTGGTTGAAACCTTCGCCACCTGGAGCCTGCTTGATGTCGGTGAACTTGGCCGGGCCGTCCTCGAGGACGACGCCTGCCTTCAGACGCTCGATCATTTCGTCGTCAACTTCGCCACGGACACGTACCGCGTATTCACGGTCCATTTCGTAGGAAGGGTGCATCAGGCGGTTAGCCAATTCACCGTCAGTGGTGAACATCAGCAGACCGGTGGTGTTGATGTCGAGACGACCGATGTTGATCCAGCGACCTTCTTTGGGGCGCGGCATCTTGTCGAAAACGGTTGGACGGCCTTCCGGATCAAGGCGGGTGCAGATTTCGCCGTCGGGCTTGTTGTACATGATCACGCGGCGTACCGACTCGGCGGCTTCTTCGCGCTTGATCACCTTGCCATCAATGGTGATGGCGTCGTGCATGTCGACGCGCTGCCCGAGGGTGGCGTCTTTGCCATTGACCTTGATGCGGCCGTGGCTGATCCAGGCTTCTACGTCACGGCGCGAGCCGACGCCGATACGGGCGAGGACTTTCTGCAGTTTTTCGCCTGCTGGGCCGATTTCGGCGTCGTCTTTCTGGTCGTTGATACTCATCTGGGCACCTCCCGGTGTGGTCTGTTCAGGCAGCTCTGAAGTGAGGGTCCTGAAGCGATGTAAAACTGGGCACTCGGGCGAAGGGATCGCCGGAGGGTCGCGAATCATACGCTCATGCAAGCGTTTGCGCATCAGAGACTAGCTGATCAATGGAGACTTACTTGCCTTTGCGCCGAACGGTGGCACCGAGCTTGATCAAACGCAGCGCCGCTTCGGCGAGTACGGTGCGTTTGTCGGTCTTGTCGAGCTTCTTCCAGGCCTTGATTTCGCGCTTGCTGCGGCCGCAGCCAAGGCAAATGTCGTCGGTGAACTTGCAGACGCTGATGCAGGGGTCTTTGGTTGAGGTCATCAAATACTCCAGTCAACACCAATCACTGTGGGAGCGAGCCTGCTCGCGAAGGGGCCGTGTCAGTCGACATCATTGTTGACTGACACTCCGCTTTCGCGAGCAAGCTCAGCTCCTACAAAAGAACGAGCAGCGGTCAGTCTTCGAACTCGCGGCGTTCGGCTTCGATGGCTTCGGCCAGGGCGCGGGCTTCGGCTTCTTCTTCGCTCAGTTCGGGTTCTGGCGCGGATTGTCCGAGGGCGGCGACAGCGGCCAACAGCTTTTCGCGGGCTTCGGCGACGCCAAGAATGTCCTCTTCCCGTTCGGCTTCTGGCTCGGCTTCAAGTTCAACTTCGATGGTTGGCTCGGCGATCTGTGGTTCAGACTCAGTCTTGATTTCTGCTTCAACCGTCGGTGCCTCGCCATCGGCGGCATCACGCAGCAAATCGTCGAAGTCGGTCTTGATCCCCTCTTCCATGCTGTCCAGTTCGAGCAGCAAGGTATGGAAACTGGTCTCTTCCTTCTCCTCTTCCGGCTCGGCGCTGGCGTCGACCCGTTCCTGCAAGCTCTGCGGCACCGGGGCGTCGTCGAAATCGAGCACCGGGTCCGGTTCCATCTCCCGCAGCTCGGCCAGCGGTGGCAAATCGTCGAGGTTTTTCAGGTTGAAGTGGTCGAGAAACGCCTTGGTGGTGGCGAACATCGCCGGTTTGCCGGGTACGTCGCGGTAACCGACGATGCGAATCCACTCGCGCTCCAGCAAGGTCTTGACGATGTGACTGTTGACCGCCACGCCGCGCACGTCTTCGATCTCGCCCCGGGTGATCGGCTGGCGATAGGCGATCAGCGCGATGGTTTCGAGCATGGCGCGGGAATAACGTTGCGGGCGCTCTTCCCACAAGCGGCCGACCCACGGCGAGAACTTCTCGCGGATCTGCAAGCGATAGCCAGAGGCGACCTCTTTGAGCTCGAAGGCACGGCCGTCGCAGGACTTGGCGAGAATCGTCAGGGCTTTCTTGAAGACCGGCGGCTCTGGCCGTTCGCCTTCTTCGAAGAGTTCGAACAGGCGTTCAAGCGATTGCGGTTTTCCCGAGGCCAACAGAAAGGCTTCAAGCAGTGGCGCCAGCTCGCGGGGTTCAGTCAGGTTCATGGTTCAACTCGTTATTCGGCTCGGGCCCGCACGTGGATCGGCGCGTACGGCTCATTCTGTACCAGCTCGACCAAGGATTCCTTGACCAGTTCAAGGATCGCCATAAAGGTCACGACCACGCCCAGCCGCCCTTCTTCGGCGGTGAACAGCTCGACAAACGGCACGAAGCCGCCGCCCTTGAGCCGTTCCAGCACGTCGCTCATACGCTCGCGGGTGGACAGCGCCTCGCGGCTGACCTGGTGGCTTTCGAACATGTCGCCCCGGCGCAGGACCTCGGCCATGGACATCAGCAATTCCCCCAGGCTCACGTCCGGCACCAGCTTGCGCGCCCGGGCTTCTGGGGCATCCAGCTTGGGCACCACCACATCGCGACCAACCCGGCTCAAGCCGTCGATGCCTTCAGCGGCAGCCTTGAAGCGTTCGTATTCCTGCAAGCGCCGGATCAGTTCGGCCCGGGGATCGTCTTCCTCGGCTTCGATGGATTCGGCGCGCGGCAGCAGCATCCGCGACTTGATCTCGGCCAGCATCGCGGCCATCACCAGGTACTCGGCGGCGAGTTCCAGGCGCACCGACTGCATCAACTCGACATACCCCATGTATTGACGGGTGATTTCCGCCACCGGGATGTCGAGGATATTGATGTTCTGTTTGCGGATCAGGTACAGCAGCAGGTCGAGCGGGCCTTCGAACGCTTCGAGGAACACCTCGAGGGCATCCGGCGGGATGTACAGGTCCAGCGGCATTTCCATGACCGCCTGGCCATAGACCATGGCGAAGGGCAGCTCTTGCTGGGCTCCGGCCTGACTGTCGACGGGTTCTACTGCAGACATCTAGGCCTCGGCCATGAACGGCGCAGGGTCGCCGCAACCGACGCGGATCACTTGCGGCTCGCCGTCGGCAAGGTTGATCACCGTGGACGCCTTGATCCCGCCGAAACCGCCGTCGATGATCAGGTCGACCTGGTGCTCCAGCAATTGGCGCATTTCGTGAGGGTCACTCAACGGATCGGTGTCGCCGGGCATGATCAGCGTCACGCTCATCAGCGGCTCGCCGAGCTCTTCCAGCAGCGCCAGCGCAATCGGATGGCTCGGCACCCGCAGGCCGATGGTGCGCTTCTTGGCGTGCAGCAACAGGCGCGGCACTTCGCGAGTGGCGTTGAGGATAAACGTATAAGGCCCAGGTAAATGGGCCTTAAGAATACGGAACGTACCAGTGTCGATCTTGGCGAATATGCCCAACTGCGACAGGTCGCTGCAAATCAGCGCGAAGTTGTGCTTGTCGTCCAGCTGACGCAAGCGGCGTACGCGTTCCACGGCATTCTTGTCGCCGATCTGGCAACCAATGGCGTAGGACGAGTCTGTGGGATAAATCACCACCCCGCCTTTGCGGATGATCTCGACCGCCTGTTTGATCAGGCGCGCTTGCGGGTTTTCCGGATGAATCTGGAAAAATTGACTCACATTTTCTACCTGTTCAGACGGCGGCAATAATTGGGTCATGTTTGAATCGACACCAAAGCGGTGGCAGATCCTCCGGAACCGGGCGGTATTCACCGATTTCCGACCAGCCTCCAGGGCCATGAAAATCACTGCCGGCGCTGACCAGCAGACCGAACTCGCGAGCGAGAATGGCCAGACTGCCCACCTGTTCTGCGGGCTGATGACCATTGACCACTTCGATAGCGTGGCCCCCTGCTTGAATATAGTCAGAAATCAGGCGGCGACGCTTGCTGCGAGTGAAATCGTAATGCCAAGGGTGCGCCAGGCTGACCCAGGCACCCGCCGCGCGCAGGGTCGCGACGGTGTCTTCCAGGGTCGGCCAGTGTTGCTTGACGTCCCCCAGCTTGCCGGCGCCCAGCCATTTGCGGAACGCTTCGGCGCGATCCTTGACGAAACCTTCACGCACCATCCAGTCGGCAAAATGCGGACGGGCCGGCGCGTTGCCGCTGTCGCCCAGCGCCTGCTGCATCTCCCGGGCGCCTTCCATCGCACCGGGCATGCCTTTCAACGCCAGTTTGCGACTTATTTCTTCGGACCGTAGCCAGCGGCCATCGTGCAATTTGGCGATCGCCTCGACCAACGGTGCGGCATTGACGTCGAAGCCGTAGCCCAGTACGTGAATGGTCGCGCCGCCCCAGGTGCAGGACAATTCGACGCCGTTGACCAGTTGCATCCCCAGCGCCGTTGCGGTGCTGCGGGCCTCGTCGAGCCCCTCAAGGGTGTCGTGATCGGTCAAGGCCAGGACTCGCACGCCTTTCTCGAACGCACGCGCAACCAGTACCGCAGGCGCCAGGGCGCCATCGGAGGCCGTGCTATGGCAGTGCAAATCAACATTCACAGGGCTTTGTAACCTCAAATCAGCTGGCGCTATCGCGCGCCAATATGTTTGTTATTATGCCGACACATCCTGCTTCTGGCTGCCACTGTGAAACAATTCATCGACTTCATCCCGCTTCTGCTGTTTTTCATCGTCTTCAAAATCGATCCACGGGTCGTCGACATCGCCGGACATGAGGTCACTGTAGGCGGTATTTACAGTGCCACCGCGATGCTGATCATCAGCTCCCTGGTGGTTTACGGCACGCTCTTCATCAAGCAGCGCAAGCTGGAGAAGAGCCAGTGGCTGACGCTCATAGCCTGCCTGGTCTTCGGTAGCCTGACCCTGGCGTTCCACAGCGAAACCTTCCTGAAATGGAAAGCCCCGGTGGTCAACTGGCTGTTCGCCCTGGCTTTCATTGGCAGCCACTTCATCGGCGACCAACTGCTGATCAAACGCATCATGGGCCACGCGCTGACCCTGCCGGACGCGGTCTGGACCCGTCTGAACATCGCCTGGATCGGCTTTTTCCTGTTCTGCGGTGCCGCCAACCTGTTCGTCGCGTTCACGTTCCAGAACTACTGGGTCGACTTCAAGGTCTTCGGCAGCCTGGGCATGACGCTGCTGTTCCTGGTCGCGCAGGGCATTTACCTGTCCCGCCACCTGCATGACGCCGATACCACAACACCAAAAACCGAGGACTGACATGCTTTACGCCATCGTTGCTACAGACGTCGCCAACTCCCTGGAAGCCCGCCTCGCTGCACGCCCGGCACACCTTGAGCGCCTGCAAGTGCTTAAAGGCGAAGGCCGCATCGTGCTGGCCGGCCCTAACCCTGCCGTCGACAGCAATGATCCGGGCGCTGCGGGTTTCACCGGCAGCCTGATCGTCGCCGAATTCGATTCCCTGAGCGCCGCGCAAGCCTGGGCCGATGCCGACCCGTACATCGCCGCAGGCGTCTACGCCAACGTTTCCGTGAAGCCGTTCAAGCAAGTCCTGCCTTAAAAGCCTCCCTCGCGATGAACCTTATCGGTTCATCGCGCTCTCAATCGCTCATTATTCTCGTTTGCCTGCCGACAACTTGCCCAATAACTCGATTGGAATCAGGAGTCGTGATGCGCAAGGGTCCGTTGTGTCTGATGTTGGTGACGTTGTCGATCGTGGCCCCCGTGCACGGTGAAGAAGCTGCCAATGGTGGCAACTCCACGCCGTTGTCCTTAAGCGCCGGTAGCCAGATCACCGAATTGCAGCAGCGTTTGAAAGCAAGCGAGCAGCAGCGAGAAGAACTGAGCAAACAACTGCAAAATGCCGATAGCGAGCGTGAAAGCGCCCAGTTGAGCCGGTTGCGCCAAGAGAACCAGCGTTTGAAGCTGCAACTCAAGGAAGCCCAGGCCAGCGGTCCGCTGCCGCGTCTGCTGACCGACCAGCAGCAATGGTTCGTCACCGGGGCCGGGGTAGCGCTATTGGCTCTGCTCTGCGGTATCTTTGCCAGTGGGGCAAGTCGAAAACGTCGGCAATGGCTAAATTGAGTGAGTCATGAGCGAGCTGTTATTAATTGATGATGATCAGGAGCTGTGCGAGCTCCTGAGCAGTTGGTTGAGTCAGGAAGGTTTCGTGGTCCGTGCCTGTCACGATGGCCAGAGTGCCCGCCGTGCGCTGGCTGAATTCTCCCCGGCGGCCGTGGTGCTGGACGTGATGCTGCCTGACGGCAGCGGCCTGGAACTGCTCAAGCAGTTGCGCAGCGACCACCCGGATTTGCCGGTGCTGATGCTCTCGGCCCGCGGCGAACCGCTGGACCGCATCCTCGGCCTCGAACTGGGTGCCGACGATTACCTGGCCAAGCCCTGCGACCCACGGGAACTGACAGCCCGGCTGCGCGCGGTATTGCGCCGCAGTCATCCGGCGGCAGTGTCCAGCCAGCTCGAACTGGGCGACCTGTGTTTCAGCCCGCAACGCGGCGTGGTCAGCATCGATGAACAGGAATTCACCCTTACCGTCTCCGAAAGTCGCCTGCTCGAAGCCCTGATCAAGCAACCTGGCGAACCCCTGGATAAACAGGAACTGGCGCAAATCGCCCTCGGTCGCAAGCTGACCCTGTACGACCGCAGCCTGGACATGCACGTCAGCAACCTGCGCAAAAAGATCGGCCCACACCCCGACGGTCGCCCGCGCATCGTGGCCCTGCGTAGCCGCGGTTATTACTACAGCCTCTAATTGCAACGCGATCCTCCTACGCAGACCGCGCACAGTCGTGTCGGCATCGTGTGATGGTCGGCGGGTGTGGCAGATTTGTCAGGTTCGCTGAAAATCGTCTTTACCCAAGCTTTACGCTCCGCTGACCGCCGCTGACCTTGATCTCCGTAATCTGAACTCATCCGGAACGTACCGGGAACGAGACAAGGAGATTCACCATGCGCAAGACTCTTATCGCTCTGATGTTCGCTGCCGCTCTGCCGACCGTTGCCATGGCCATGCCTGAAGGTACCGGCCCGATGGGTGGGCCGATGGACGGCTCGCACCATGGCGGTCAGATGCACGGCATGCACGGCAAAGGTCCGTACAGCCAACTGGACCTGAGCCGCGAACAGCGTGAGCAGATCCGCAAAATCATTGGCGAGCAAATGCACGGTCGTAAGCAACTGGTCGAGAAATACCTGGAGAAACTCTCCCCGGCTGACCAGAAAGCCATGAAAGATGAAATGACTGCCAAACATCAGAAAGCCGAAGCCGATGTGCGCGCCATTCTGAAACCGGATCAACAGAAGAAATTCGACGAGATCCAGAAAAAACAGGCAGAGCGTCGTGCCGAGTGGGCCGAATTCAAGGCCTGGAAAGCGCAACAGCCACAAAAAGCGCAATAATGCAGTAACCCCGAACCCGACGGCCAACGCCGTCGGGTTTGCCTTTGTGGCGAGGGGATTTATCCCCGTTCGGCTGCGGAGCAGTCGCCAAATCATTGCATGCGATATTTCTGATGTTTCTCAATCGCAGGTTTTGGGGTCGCTGCGCGACCCAGCGGGGATAAATCCCCTCGCCACAGGAGCCGCATCCAACATGGGCTTTTATGTTTGATTGAGGATTTACTGTGCGCTCATTGTTCTGGCGTATTCTGGCCAGCTTCTGGCTGGCCATCGCTCTGGTTGCAGGGCTCTCCCTATTGCTGGGGCACATGCTCAACCAGGACGCGTGGATTCTCAGCCGCCACCCGGGCCTCAACACCCTGGCCGAAGAGTGGACGCAAACTTACGAAGCCCAGGGCGAAGACGCTGCACAGGCCATCCTGGAACAACGCAAACGCCAGTATCACATCGACGTTCAGGTACTCAACGAGAGCGGCGACCCTGTGGTGCGCGGCACTTTCCCACGTCGGGCCGCAGCGTTTGAAGCTCGGCAGAACGATGATGATCGCCGCCTGCCGTGGCGTCGCCTGACCGCGGAGTACACCAGCGAAAAAACCGGCAACACTTACCTGCTGATCTACCGCATCCCGCATCCGGAACTGGACTCATGGCACCGCGAAAGCCTGCTCTGGCCGTTGAGTGCGCTGGGTATTGCGCTGGTGGTACTGACCTTGTTCAGCCTGTTGGTGACGCTCTCGATCACCCGCCCGCTCAACCGTTTGCGCGGCGCGGTGCATGATCTGGGGCAAACCACCTATCAGCAGAACAGCCTGGTCAAACTGGCCAACCGACGCGATGAGTTTGGTGTGCTGGCCAACGACTTCAACCGCATGGGTGCGCGCCTGCAAAGCCTGATCGGCAGCCAGCGGCAACTGCTGCGTGACGTGTCCCACGAACTGCGTTCGCCCCTGGCCCGATTACGTATTGCCTTGGCCCTGGCTGAACGCGCCAACCCTGAAGAGCGGGAAAAACTCTGGCCACGCCTGACCCGCGAATGCGACCGGTTGGAAGCCTTGATCAGCGAAATCCTGGTGTTGGCTCGGGTCGATGCGGATAACGCCAGCGCCGAAGATGTGGATCTCAACGTCTTGCTTCATACCCTGCAAAAGGATGCGCAACTGGGCTTCCCGGAACAGACCGTGCGCTTGGACGCCGAGTCGCAGCTAAGCCTCAAAGGCTGGCCAACCATGATCGAACGCGCCGTGGACAACCTGCTGCGCAATGCCCAGCGCTTTAACCCGGTGGGCCAACCGATTGAAATGCAGGCCTCGCGTCAGGGCGAGCGGATGGTGGTCAGCGTGCGTGACCACGGCCCGGGGGTCGAGGCCGCGCACTTGAACCTGTTGGGCGAACCGTTCTACCGAGCGCCGGGTCAGACAACGGCCGGACATGGCCTGGGGCTGGCCATTGCCCGACGTGCGGCGGAACGACATGGCGGGAGCCTGGTGTTGGCCAATCACCCGGAGGGCGGGTTTATTGCCAGCCTGGAATTGCCGTTGGTGCCGGGGGCTTTGGTCCAACCTTAATCCCCTGTGGGAGTGAGCTTGCTCGCGATGACTCAGGCACATTCAACATCGCAGTGCCTGACCTACCGCTTTCGCGAGCAAGCCCGCTCCCACATTAGATCAGTGTCTTCAGGCCTTGTCGGGCCAGGCGCTGACAAATTCAGCGAGGTCAACTTTCTCGGCAACCCGCGGCTCTTTCTGCGGTGTCCCGAGGTAGAGGAACGCAATCACTTCTTCACCCTCCGCCAGTCCCAGGCCTTTGGCGACATGCGCCGAATACGCCAGTTCACCAGTGCGCCACACCGCACCAATGCCTTGGGCATAAGCCGCCAACAAAATCCCGTGAGCGGCACAACCCGCCGCCAGCAATTGTTCCGACTTCGGGTATTTGACGTGATCCTGCACCCGCGCAATCACCACGACCACCAGCGGTGCCCGCAGCGGACCGTTGCGCGCCTTGTCCAGCGCCGCCTCAGCCGCATCGCTGTCCTGCAGCTTCGCCGCTTCGGCGAGCAACTCGCCCATTTGCTCGCGAGCCGCACCTTCGACTGTCAGGAAGCGCCAAGGCTGCAAATGGCCGTGGTCCGGCGCGCGCATCGCGGCAGCGAACAGCACTTCCCGTTGCTCGGCAGTCGGCGCTGGGTCCAGCAGTCGTGGAACGGAAACACGGTTGAGCAAAGCGTCGAGAGCCTGCATCGGCCACCTCCTGTAAAAAATGTTTGGCTATTCTAGCCAGAAGCGCTCCGGACTGCCGGTTTACATGGCAGACCTCGCAGGTAGAATGGCGCCCTCCTCACTTTCAGCCCGAGCAGACTTCATGGCGTTGCCGACCTTACGGATCATTGGTTTCATCATCGGCATCTTCCTGATTACCCTGGCCATCGCCATGGTCGTACCCATGGCCACCCTGGTGATTTTCGACCGCACCAGCGATCTGCCATCGTTCCTCTGGGCCAGCATGATCACCTTCGTCGCCGGCCTGGCCCTGGTCATTCCCGGTCGCCCCGAACACATACACCTGCGCCCCCGTGACATGTACCTGCTGACCGTCAGCAGTTGGCTGGTGGTGTGCATTTTCGCCGCGCTGCCGTTCCTGCTGACCCAGCACATCAGTTACACCGACTCGTTCTTCGAAAGCATGTCGGGCATCACCGCCACTGGCTCCACGGTGCTTAGCGGCCTGGACACCATGTCCCCCGGCATCCTGATATGGCGCTCATTGCTGCACTGGCTCGGCGGTATCGGCTTTATCGGCATGGCGGTAGCGATTTTGCCCTTGCTGCGCATCGGCGGAATGCGGCTGTTCCAGACCGAGTCCTCGGACCGTTCCGAAAAAGTCATGCCCCGCTCACACATGGTGGCGCGCTTGATCGTGGCGGCCTACGTCGGCATCACCATTGTCGGCAGCTTGGCGTTCTGGTGGGCCGGGATGAACCTGTTCGATGCGATCAACCACGCCATGTCGGCGATTTCCACCGGCGGTTTCTCCACCTCCGACGAGTCCCTGGCCCATTGGAAACAACCGGCGGTGCACTGGGTGGCGGTGGTGGTCATGATTCTCGGCAGCCTGCCGTTCACCCTGTACGTGGCGACGTTGCGCGGCAATCGTAAAGCCTTGATCCGGGATCAACAGGTTCAAGGCTTGCTCGGCATGTTGCTGGTGACCTGGCTGGTGCTCGGCACTTGGTACTGGTGGACCACCGACCTGCAATGGTTCGACGCATTGCGCCACGTGGCCGTGAACGTGACTTCGGTGGTCACCACCACGGGTTTTGCGCTGGGGGACTACAGCATCTGGGGAAATTTCTCGCTGATGCTGTTCTTTTATCTGGGCTTTGTCGGCGGGTGTTCAGGCTCGACGGCGGGCGG
Source organism: Pseudomonas sp. TH15 (assembly GCF_016651105.1). Taxonomy (GTDB): domain Bacteria; phylum Pseudomonadota; class Gammaproteobacteria; order Pseudomonadales; family Pseudomonadaceae; genus Aquipseudomonas. The sequence goes on along the minus strand of NZ_JAEKEL010000001.1, from coordinate 2,749,624 downwards.
GATCAAGATATTTCGCTTCCAGGTCGCCTACATCCTGCTCAAGGCCAACCTGAATCAATTGATTCACCCGCGCGCGGTGATCAAGCAAAAGTACAACGGTCACCGGCTCGACGAAGAAATCGTAAGGTCGATCCTGACATTTTCGTTCTTCTTTGCCATCACCATCTGCGTGATCGCGCTGATGCTGTCGCTGTTGGGGCTGGACTGGATGACCGCACTGACCGGCGCGGCAAGTACTGTTTCCGGCGTCGGCCCGGGGCTGGGCGAGACCATTGGCCCGGCGGGCAACTTCGCGACCCTGCCGGATGCCGCCAAGTGGATTCTGTCGTTAGGCATGCTGCTGGGCCGGCTGGAGATCATTACGGTGTTTGTTCTGTGCATTCCGGCGTTTTGGCGTCACTGACCTGGTTGGGCGCGTCCAGCAAACGCGCCCGATACTCACCGGGGGTGGCATCGAACCAGCGGCGGAAGGCCCGGAAAAAGTTGCTCGGGTCGGCAAATCCCAACAGGTAGGCAATTTCCAGTAGCGTCATGCTCGGCTGCGCCAGGTATTGCTCGGCCAGTTCCCGTCGAGTGTCGTCCAGCAATGTCTGAAAACTCGTGCCTTCTTCCTGCAAGCGACGCTGCAAGGTGCGCTGCGACAGGTGCAGGGTCTGCGCCACCGTATCGCGTTTGGGTTCGCCCTGGGGCAGCAAACGGCAGAGTACCTGCCGGGCCTTGTGGGTCACGCGGCTTTCGGAAAATCGCGCCAGGTACTCGCCGGCAAACCGGTCATGCAGCAGCGCCATGGCCTCGTTGGCGGTGGGCAGCGGCGCCTCCATGTCGGCGCGCTCGAAGATCAGCGCATCGTAAGGTGCGTTGAACACCAACGGCGCGTGGAAGGCTTGTTTATAGGGTTCGAGGTCGGCGGGCTCATCTCCCTGCACCAACACCTTGCGCGGTTGCAGGGTGCGCCCGGTCAGCCAACCGCACAGGCCCAGCGCGCAGGCCAGTGACGCTTCGGCGCTTTGCCGGGTCGGCGGCAGGTGGTCGCCATGGACCGTCAGAATCAGTGCGTATCCCTCGTCGAGCAAGCGGAAACTCAGGTCGGCGCTTTCAGCAATGATCCGCTGATAACGCACCAGGCGTTGAAAGCCCTCGGCCAGGGTCTGACTGGACATCAACGCGTAACCCGCCACATGAAAGGACGCCGGTCGCACCACTTTGCCCATGTTCAGGCCGATCGCCGGGTTGCCGGACAGCTCGACCGCGCGCTGCCACAGCCGCGTCATGGAGTCTTGCGGGAAGCGCGCATCCGGATCATCCAACGAGGCGTAATCAAGCCCCAGTTGCTTGAACAGAACCCGGCAATCCAGGCCGTCCATCTCCAGTGCTTTGACAATCCCCATCGCCCAACTTGCAGAAGTCGTTCGTTCGCTCATGGCGTTTACTTACTTTATGAGCCGTCTGACGCGGCTAATTTGCGAAGGATACTAAAGTGGCGCCTATTGTCACTGGCTGATGCCATTGATCACTCTAGACTCAAATAGGCTACCCGCAGAACAACTTGCCGTCAGAACAATAACCACAGAGATCGCAGTCGTGGAAAACATAAAGCGTTTCAACAGCTTCGCTGAGTTTTACCCGTATTACCTGAGCGAACACAGCAACAGTACTTGCCGACGATTGCACTTTGTCGGCACCTCCCTGGTTATTTTCATTTTGGCGCTGACCATCGGCAAAGGCGCGTGGCCGCTGCTCATTGCCCTGCCGCTGGCCGGTTACAGCTTCGCCTGGGTCGGGCATTTCTTCTTCGAGAAGAATCGTCCTGCAACCTTCCAGCATCCGCTTTACAGCCTGCTCGGCGATTTCGTCATGTACCGCGACATGATCCTGGGCCGCGTGCCGTTCTAGGCTTCACGGGCCAGCAATGCGTCCCGCGCAGCCAGTGCGCCAGTGGATCCAAGTCCTACACTCGATACATCACTCGTCAAAAACAAGAAGATCGCCGATGAACGCCAACGCCCGCTTTACCCACATGAAGGACGGCACGCAGGAAGACTGGGCAATCATTGCCGCAGACTTCAGTGCCTATGCGCGGCAATTGCCAACACGGATTGTGGCGCATCTGAAACTGCTGGAGGGTGACTTTGGCGGCTTCCCGGTGGATCGCCTGACCCATTCCCTGCAAACCGCCACCCGCGCCTTTCGCGATGGCCGCGACGAAGAATACGTAATCTGCGCCCTGCTCCACGACATCGGCGACACCCTGGGTTCCTACAATCACCCGGACATTGCGGCGGCAATTCTCAGGCCGTTCGTCAGCGCCGAAAATTTGTGGATGGTGGAGAAGCACGGGATTTTCCAGGGGTACTACTTCTTCCATCACCTGGGCATGGATCGGCATCTGCGCGAGCAATTCAGCGGGCATCCGCAGTACCAGGCGACCATCGAGTTCTGCGCCAAATACGATGCCGCGGCGTTTGATCCGGGGTACGAGAATTTACCGCTGAGCTTCTTCGAACCGATGATGGAGCGGTTGTTTGCGCATCCGAAGAACTCGATTTACAAGGCTGCGATGGAAGAACACGCGCCGGCCTAAGATCAATGGTGATTGTGATGTCCCCTTCGCGGGCAAGCCTCGCTCCTACAGGTTATGGGGTGAGCACGTGATCGTGTACCACCACAAACCTGTAGGAGCGAGGCTTGCCCGCGAAGGCGCCAGACCTGCTTACGCTGGTTCCGCGACCTTCACCGCCTTCAACTCCGCCTCCCGCGCCTGGGCATCCGCCAGCCGATACAACTCGATCGACCCGTCCCAATGCTCGATCAACGCCGTACACGACTCCACCCAATCCCCGCAATTGAGGTAATCCACCCCGCCGACCTTGCGGATCTCGGCATGGTGAATATGCCCGCACACCACGCCATGCAACTCGCGTTTGACGCATTCGTGGGCGATGGCTTCTTCGAAGTCGCTGATGAAGCTGACCGCGGTTTTCACCTTGTGCTTGAGGTACGCCGACAGCGACCAGTAGCCATAGCCATAACGGGCGCGCCAGTGATTGAGCCAGCGGTTGAGGGTCAGGGTGAATTCGTAGGCCGAGTCGCCGAGAAAGGCCAGCCAACGGTGGTAGCGAGTAATGACGTCAAACTGATCGCCGTGGATCACCAGCAAGTGACGGCCATCGGCGGTCACGTGCACCGCCTCGTCCACTAACTGGATGTTGCCCAGGATCAACTTCGAATAGCGCCGCAAGAATTCGTCATGGTTGCCAGTGACGTAGATCACCTCGGTGCCGCGCTTGCTCATGGTCAGCAGACGGCGAATCACGTTGGTGTGGGCCTGGGGCCAATACATGCCGCCACGCAGTTTCCATCCGTCGATGATGTCGCCCACCAGGTAAATCTTGTCGGCGTGGTAGCCCTTGAGAAACTGCGACAGGTGCTCCGCCTGGCAATCCCTTGTGCCCAAATGCACATCGGAAATCCATAAGGTGCGCACACGTTGTTTACGGCTGGGTTTGGCGAGCTCGGCGCTGGTCATGGACAACCCTCTGCGATGTTTTTACAAGTTTGCGCCGGCCGGGTTAATTGCCCATGACAGTGACGAGTCAATCCTGTGACAGCGTCCGGCCGGTGTAGACTGGTCGCATCTTGCCAGGAGACCTGCGATGAGACCGATCCTCACGCTGCGCCAATACACCGAAGACCTGATCATCCACAGCCATGCCCACGCGCAACTGGTGTTCGGGCTGTCGGGTGCACTGGATTTCGAGGTCGACGGACGTGGCAGTCAGGTGGTGCAGCAAAGTTTCGTGGTGGTGCCGGCCGGCATGCATCACGCCTGCGGCAGCCCAAACGGCAGTCGTTGCCTGGTACTGGATGTGCCCGGCGATCAATGGATTGCCCAGTCGCTGGGGGAGCACGCCGACGCCAGCCGCCGCTTGCTCGACAACGCCGGACGACTGCCACTGGATGCCGGGCAAAGCCAATTGGTCAGTTGGCTGGCGGGCAGCCCGGTGAGCGATCCGCTGATCGCCCAGCAAGGCGCGGTGCTGTTGCTGGCCAGCCTTAATCATGCGCAACCAGCCGAGCTTGCCGCCCGTCGTTTGCCCTATGCGGCGCTGGATGCACACATCGAGCAAAACGCCGCTTATCCGCTACAGGTTGCCGATCTGGCGCGGGTCGCCGGGCTCTCAAGCGCGCGCCTGCATGCACGCTTCATGGCCGAATGCGGGCAGACGCCGATGGATTACATCCGCAGCCGGCGGCTGCATCTGGCCGTGCAAATGCTCCGCGACACGGTTTTGCCGATGGGCGAAATTGCCAACCGCGTCGGTTACAGCTCGCAGAGTGCCTTTTCAGCGGCGGTTCTGCGTGAGTTCGGCGCATCACCCGGCCAGATTCGGCGCGACTCCTGCGACAAACGACGATAGTCCGCCGACAGACTTACTGACCTCTACACGCTTAAATGTAGGAGCTGCCGCAGGCTGCGATCTTTTGATCTTGTTTGTTTCGAAGCAAGATCAAAAGATCGCAGCCTGCGGCAGCTCCTACATTTGAGATAGAAGGAATGCAATGACTCCCCGTACCGCCCTCGGCGCCCTGCATATCGGCGCATTGATGTTTGGCCTGACCGGTGTGTTCGGCAAACTCGCGGCCGCCTCCCCCGCCGTCATCGTTTTCGGTCGCGCGGCGTTCGCGGTGCTGGCGCTGGCGTTTTTTGCGCGGTTCGCCAGCAGCACCCGCTGGCAAAAACTCGAAGCCGTGGACTGGCGTCGTCTACTGCTCAGCGGCTTGCTGCTGGCCGGGCACTGGGTCAGCTTTTTCATTGCGGTAAAAGTCGCGGGCGTGGCGATTGCGACCCTGGGGTTTGCCAGTTTCCCGGCGTTTACCGTGATCCTCGAAGGACTGATCTTCCGCGAGCGAATTCGCGCCAATGAAATCCTGCTGGTAGTGCTGGTCAGCGTCGGTCTGGTGCTGGTCACGCCGGACTTCGACCTCGCCAGCGGCGCCACTATCGGCCTGCTCTGGGCGGTGGGTTCGGGCCTGCTGTTCGCCCTGCTGTCGCTGACCAATCGCGCCAGCTCCGGGCGCATCCCGGCGGTGCAGGCCGCGTTGTGCCAGAACGTGGTCGTCGCGTTGTGCCTGCTGCCGGTGGCGGCACCGCAATTGAGCGAAGTGCGCACCCTCGACTGGTTGTGGATCGGCCTGCTCGGGGTCTTCTGCACCGGGGTGGCCCACAGCCTGTTCGTCGCCAGCCTGGCGGTGATCAAGGCGCGGACCGCCGCGGTGGTGTTCGCCTTGGAGCCGGTCTATGGCATCACCGTGGCCTGGCTGCTGTTCGATGAAAACCCGACCCTGCGCATGTTGATCGGCGGGGCGTTGATCATCGTCGCGATCGTGGTGTCGAGCCGACTGTCAGGCAGCTCCAGCAAAAAAACCGTGGCCGCCGAAGCCGCCTCTCACTGAGTGCGATCGTTGTGCCCGAGGTCGCGGTCCGGGTCGATCTGATCCCGGACCCGCTGCTTGAGCACCTTGGCTTCGGGGAAACCACCGTCAGCCTTGCGCTCCCAGATCTGCACCTCGTTACAAAAAATATGAAACACGCCGCCAGTGCCCGGCACCAGGGAGACTTTGCCCAACTCATCGCCGAAGGTACTGAGCAGCTCCTGGGCCAACCAGGCGGCGCGCAACAGCCACTGGCATTGCGTGCAATAGGTGATGACGATTTCCGGTTTTTGTACGGTCATGTTCGTTGAAACTCCTGAGCCAGAGGGGCGCCGCTATAATAGCCGCCTTTATCGCTCGCCCCGAGATCCACGATGCGCCGTTTGCTGTGTTGCCTGTTGCTTTGCCTCTTCCCTTTGATCGCCCAAGCCGCCGATGCTCCCCGACCGAAAATCGGTCTGGTGCTGTCCGGCGGTGCTGCCCGTGGCCTGGCGCACATCGGTGTGCTCAAGGCTCTCGAAGAGCAAGGCATCAAGATCGATGCGATTGCCGGCACCAGCATGGGCGCGGTGGTCGGTGGGCTGTACGCTTCGGGTTACAAAATCGATGAGTTGGAAAAGCTCGCCTTGAACATCGACTGGCAACAAGCCCTGTCCGATGCCCCGCCGCGGGAAGACGTGCCATTCCGGCGCAAGCAGGATGACCGGGACTTCCTGGTCAAACAGAAACTGAGCTTTCGCGATGACGGCAGCCTTGGACTGCCGCTGGGAGTGATTCAGGGCCAGAACCTGGCGCTGCTGCTGGAAAGCCTGCTGGCCCACGCCAGTGACACACGTGATTTCGACAAGCTGCCGATTCCGTTTCGGGCCGTGGCAACGGACATCGCCAGCGGCGAAAAAGTGGTATTCCGCAAAGGTCATTTGCCCCAGGTGATTCGCGCCAGCATGTCGATCCCGGCCGTGTTCGCGCCCGTCGAACTGGACGGCCGCCTGCTGGTGGATGGCGGCATGACCGATAACATCCCGCTCGACGTCGCGCGTGAAATGGGCGTCGACATCGCCATCGTGGTCGACATCGGCACCCCGCTGCGCAATCGCAAACAACTGACCACCGTGGTCGATGTGCTAAACCAATCGATCACCCTGATGACCCGGCGCAACTCCGAAGAACAACTCGCCGCCCTGCACAAGGACGACGTGTTGATCCAGCCGTCGCTGGCGAGTTTCGGCGTGACCGACTTCGGCCGTGCCCAGGAAATGATCGACGCCGGTTACCGCGCGACCAAGATCCTCGAAGCGCGCCTGGCACGACTCAAACCGGTGCAACCACTGGACGCCGACCTGACCGCCGCCCGCACACCGAGCCAGCGCACGCCAATCATTACCGCGATCAAAGTGGAAAACGACTCGAAAGTCGGCGACGACGTGATCCGTTACTACATCCGGCAAAACGTCGGCGAACCGCTGGACATCGGCCGCCTGCAAACCGATATGGGCACCCTGTACGGCCTCGATTACTTCGAACAGGTGCAATACCGCGTGGTGCACAAGGGCCAGAATCACACGCTGGTGATCACCGCCCGAGGCAAACGCAGCGGCACCGATTACCTGCGGGTCGGTTTGAACCTGGCGGACGACATGCGTGGCGACAGCGCTTTCAACCTCGGCGCCAGTTACCGGGTCAACGGCATCAACCGCCTCGGCGCCGAATGGCTGACCCGGGCGCAAATCGGCGACAAACAGGAGCTCTACAGCGAGTTCTATCAACCGCTGGACGTCGGTTCACGCTACTTCATCGCGCCCTACGCCGCGTTTGAAGCGCAGAACGTCGAGTCGATCCTGGACAACGACCCGATTGCCCAGTACCGCGTCGAACGCTACGGGTTTGGCTTGAACGTCGGTCGACAGATCGGCAACAGCGGCGAGATCCGCTTCGGCGTCGGCGAGGCCTGGGGCAAGGCTGACGTACGCATTGGCGACCAGAATCTGCCGAGCGAAAGCTTTAACGAGGGGTTCTATCAGCTCAAGTATTCATTCGATTCGTTCGACAACGTCTACTTCCCCCATGAAGGCAAAGACATTGGCCTGACATTCCGTCAGTTCGAACCGGGACTGGGCTCAGACAAGCGTTACCGGCAATGGGAGTTCAAACTGGACAAGGCCATGAGCAGCGGCCCGGACACGTTTATTCTCGGCGGGCGCTACGGCCGAACCCTGGACAATGCCAACGTGGTCACTTCGAGCTTCCTGCTGGGCGGTGCGCGGCAGTTGTCGGGCTTTCGCGAGGATGCGGTTTCCGGGCAGAACATCAGCCTGATGCGCGGGGTTTACTACCGGCGCCTGACGCCACGTTCCTACCTGCCACTGGATTTCCCGCTGTACATCGGCGGCTCGCTGGAGCGCGGCCGGGCGTGGAACAACGACAATGAGTTCGACAGCGGCTACATCAACGCCGCCAGTGTGTTCATCGGTTTCGACACACCGCTGGGGCCACTGAACTTCAGCTATGGCTTCAACGATGCGGATGAGCAGGCGGTGTACCTCAACCTCGGCCAAACCTTCTGACCCACGATAGGAGCTGTCCCAGGCTGCGATCTTTTGACTGTGTTTTTGAAGATCAAAAAATCACAGCCTGCGGCAACTCCCACAGGTGATTTGTGAACACCATTCAAATGTGGGAGCGAGCCTGCTCGCGATAGCGTCGGCATGTTCACCCCATCAACAGCAGGCAAAAAACTCAGCGAATCCCTGCCAGCAACGTCCGCGCCGTTTGTTTGAGCGGCTCATCGCCTTCCTTGAGCAGCTCATTGAGCAAGGCAATCGCGCTGTCGATGTCACCGTCATCGATGCACGTCTGTGCCTGTTCGAGCTTGCCAGCAGCGGCCTCATCGACAGGATCGGCCAGTTGCAGATCCAGCGGCTCCAACGCCAGCGACGACGGCGGATCAGCGAACTCATTGAGAAAGTCATCGTCCAGCGGTTGCGCATCGGGCTCGGGAATCCATTCCAGCTCGGCTTCTTCACTGGCCGCCACCTGAGGCAGTTCGAAGTCCTGCGGCAGCACTTGCAGGCGTGCACCGAGACCCGACGCAGGTGCCGATGGCTCAATGGCTGCTGTTCGACTGTCGTCCAGATCCCAACTGGAGTCCATCGACAGCTCACCCAGATTCAATTCGAAATCATCCTTGACCGGCGCAGGTTCAGAGTCGGCTGCGACGAGGGGCACGACACTGGCGACCACTGGCGCAGCAGCCGCCAGCGGTGCAGCATTCAGCAGTTTCGGATAACGCTCGCGGATGGCATGCAATTGCTGCTCATCGACGCCCTGCTGCCGCAGCTGACTTTCCTGCTGCTCGTACGCCGCGCTATCGCCCTGTCGCCCGAGCACTTCCAGCAATTGCACACCGAGGTCGATGCGTTCCGGCTCTTTGTGCAAGGCTTCGCGCAGCAAACCGACAGCCTCCCCCAAACGCCCGTAGGCCAGATAAATCCCCACCGCTTCCAGCACATCGCCCGCCGCCGGCTCTTCGCGATGCTCGGCTGTGGCGTGTGTTCCAACCGCAGGGCTGCTGTCAGCTTGATCAACCTCAGGCTGATTGTCTGACGGCAGCACTGCCAGCGGCACTTCACCATGTGTTTGTTGACGACGGCGCAGGATCCATCCACCCACCAGCGCGCCGAGCAATAGCAACAATCCGCCGAGCAACCAGCCGTTCGGCGCGTCGTCAGCCGATTCAGCTGGAGCAACGACCGGCGCCGGAGTCGGCGTCACCACAGCCGGCGGCGGCGTCTTTTGCAGCTCGACCAGGCGCGTTTGCAGTTCGCTCATCTGCTTTTTGCCGTCAGCGATCAGCGCCTGTTGCTCCTGCAGTTTGGTATTCAACTCATCGATGTTTTTTTGCAACTGCTGGTTTTGCAGCACGCTGGCGGCCAGTTGCTCGGCGAGCGCATCGTTGGCGGGTGCCGCGAGTGGTGGTTGCGTCGGGACTGTTGCGGGCTTGCCCTGCGCTGCCTGGGGAGGCGCCGTGGCAGGTTCGACGGTGGGAAATGCGGAAGATTGCGGGCGCGGATCCGGCTCATCGGTCGCCGGCACAATCCCCGGTGAGCCCGGCGGATCGATCAGTACGGTGTACTCGCGCAGCAAGCGCCCGTTGGGCTGATTAAGCTGCACCACGAAATTCAGAAAGGGTTCATTGACCGGTTTGCTGGAGGTCACCCGGATCAGCGCGCGGTTGCCCCGCAGGATCGGTGCGAATTTCAGATTATTGAGGAAGAACAGCCGCTCGACGCCGGCACGGCTGAACTCCTCGGCCGTCGCCAAGCTGACCGAGATATCGTTTTGCGTCAGCGCACCGACATCCACTAAAGCGATGTCAGCCTTGAGCGGCTGATTGAGGGCTGAATGGACGGTGATGTCACCCAGCCCCAACGCCATCGACCCGGTCGAATAGCTGAATACGCCAGCGATCAGCAACCTTTTGGCGCCACCGCGCAGTACCACGTGCCAACTCTCGAGCATGAGCATCCCTTAGATTAAGCAGAACCAACCTGTATGCGTTCGCACATCCGGTACGAACACGATATTGCCTAGTAGTTCTTTATAGTCTGCCCAACGGGGTATCTCAAAAACACGGCGTAAGGTTTTGCCTCAAGACTTTTCGAGGTTGGCCAGGATGTGACCGTGAACCCGCATGCAAACCTTCAAATCCGCTTCATCAACGCCTTCGAACAGCTCGTGGCGCAGTTGCGTGGCAATGGTTTCAATTTGTTCGATCAACGGCCGGGCCGGAGCACACAGGACGATTTTTTTTGCCCGGCGGTCTTCCAGCACCGACTGGCGCTGCACCAAACCCTGGGATTCAAGGCTGTCGAGCAGTCGTGCCAGGGTCGGTCCTTCAACGCCGACGCTTTGTGCCAGTTCCCGCTGGGTCGGTGCGTCCTCGAAGCGAGCCAGGTGCAACAGCACCAGCCAGCGCGCCTGAGACAAACCCAGCCCAGCCAGACGGCGGTCCAGTTCGGCACGCCAGCCACGGGACATTTGGGCCAGTTGCATGCCAAAGCGGTGTTGATCGGTTAACGGCATAAAAAACTCATGATTAGACTGAAATAGAGAAAAACTAATTATTAGTCAGCTAAGCATGACCTTTGGCTATAGGCAAGGCTTGCTCTGTACTGAATCGTTACATCTATGAGTTCGGTCAGTTAAATCTCGAATTCAGATTGCAACGCAGCCCGTACGCAGTACAAAACCCCTTCCGGCACCCGACCGGCGAACAATGCGGCGATCTCCGCAACCGGTGGTAACTCGCCTTCGCCATCGAGGAACGCGTCCTGGATTTCGCCCATCAGCTCTTCTGGCAGGTCCAGCGCCTGCTCCAGCGACAACTGCTGCTTGCCGATCGCCTCGGCGAGCATGGTGTAGACGTTCTTTTCCGAGCATTGCAGTTGACCGGCGATCTGCAGCGGCGTCATGCCGGCCCGGGCCAGGGTGATCAGTTCGTGGCGCACGTCGGCCACCACTTTCGGCGCCTCGACCTGGCCGCCAAGCACTTCGAGGAAGGCCTCGCCGTAACGCTCGAGCTTGCGTGCGCCGACGCCGCTGACCGTGGCCATTTCCGCCAGCGAGGTCGGCTGGCTGCGGAGCATTTCCAGCAAGGTCGAGTCGGGGAAGATGACGTAAGGCGGCACACCGTGTTCTTCGGCGAGCTTGCGGCGCAGGGCACGCAGCGCTTCCCACTGTTCGCGCTCTTCGCCACGGACCAGTTGGCTCGCCGGGCTCTTGCTGCTTTTGGCGGTGGTTTGCGGCTTGAGATCGCGGCGCAGTTCCAGGGTCACTTCACCCTTGAGCAGCGGCCGGCACGTGTCGCTCAGGCGCAGGCCACCGTAGCCTTCAAGGTCGATGTCCGCCAGACCACGGGCAACCAGCTGTCGGAACAGGGAGCGCCATTCACTCTCCCCCAACGCCTTGCCGACGCCATACACCGACAGGTGCTGATGGCCGAAACTGCGGATTTTCTCGTTGTCCTTGCCCAGCAGCACATCCACCAGATGCCCGACGCCGTAGCGCTGGCCGGTACGGAAGATCGCCGAGAGCGCCTGACGGGCCGGCTCGGTGGCGTCCCAGGTCTGCACGCCATCGACGCAGTTGTCGCAATGGCCACACGGCTCGGGCATGTCTTCGTCGAAATAGGCCAGCAGCGTCTGGCGCCGGCAGCGGGTTTCTTCGCACAGCGAGAGCATCGCGTCGAGTTTGTGCTGCTCCAGGCGCTTGTGGCGCTCGTCACCTTCGGAGTTTTGCAGCATCTGCTTGAGCATCACCACGTCTTGCAGGCCGTAGGCCATCCAGGCGTCCGCCGGCAGGCCATCACGGCCGCCGCGACCGGTTTCCTGGTAATACGCTTCCAGGGATTTCGGCAAATCGAGGTGAGCGACAAAGCGCACGTTGGGTTTGTCGATGCCCATGCCGAACGCCACGGTGGCGACCATGATCAAGCCTTCCTCGTTGAGGAAGCGCTTTTGATGATGGGACCGCGTCTCGTTGGGCAGGCCGGCGTGGTACGGCAGCGCCGGAAAGCCTTGTTCGCTGAGGAACACTGCCACTTCGTCGACTTTCTTGCGCGACAGGCAATAAACGATGCCGGCATCGCTGCGCCGCTCGGCGAGGAACGCCAACAACTGCTTGCGCGGCTGTTCCTTGGGGACGATGCGATAAAAAATGTTCGGACGGTCGAAACTCGACAGGAAGCGCTCGGCATCCTGCAAATGCAGGCGATCGACGATTTCTTCCCGGGTGCGCTTATCGGCGGTAGCGGTCAGGGCAATACGCGGGACGTTGGGGAACAGCTCCGCCAACTGGCCCAGTTGCAGGTATTCGCGACGGAAGTCGTGGCCCCATTGGGACACACAGTGCGCTTCGTCGATGGCGAACAGGGCAATTTCAAGGCTTTGCAGGAAGGCCAGCATGCGCGGCTGCACCAGACGCTCGGGCGCGAGATACAACATTTTCACTTCGCCGCGTTTGATCCGCGCGGCCAGATCGCGCTGTTGCTCGGCGCTCAGGGTCGAGTTCAACGCAGCGGCCGCTACGCCCAGCTCTTCAAGGGTCGCGACCTGGTCATCCATCAAGGCGATCAGCGGCGACACCACCACCGCCAGGCCTTCGCGCAGCAGCGCCGGGACCTGGAAGCACAGGGATTTGCCGCCACCGGTAGGCATCAGCACCAGGGCGTCGCCGCCATTGGCCACGCGCTCAATGATTGCACCCTGGCGGCCACGGAAACTGTCGTAGCCGAAGATGTCCTTGAGGACGCGTTGAGCCTGTTCGAGCATAAAAACTCCAAAAATCACCGAAACATCCCTGCAAGGCTGGTTCAGAACCACGCAGGCTGCACTGACAAATCGTAAGTGCGCGTTGCATGACGCTTCACATCTTAGCCGCGACGCCAGCAGGGCATCACAAAACGCGGGAGTATACCCGAGCCCTCCCCGGCAAAGGGTGCCGCTGATAAGACACACAGGGGCAAATGCAGATCCCCTGTAGGAGCTGCCGAAGGCTGCGATCTTTTGATTTTGCTTTTAAAGACAAGATCAAAAGATCGCAGCCTTCGGCAGCTCCTACAGGGAATGGTGGCGTACATGGGCTGCAAATATGCCGCGCGGCTGGCCTGAGTGCTCAAGAAGGCCTAGAATTCCCGCATCTGTTTAATTCCCCAAGGTAGCTTTTAATGTCCTTCGCTGAGCAACTAACCCGCCTGCAAGTCTTCCTCGACGCTGATGAACTGCATGACGAGGCGCTGGACTACGTGGCCGCCCACGGCTACCTCACTGCGCTGTCGATCTGTTCCGAAAGCGTTCCCGACCGTGAATGGATCGACGCACTCTTCGCTGAAGAGCCGCACTACGCCGACGACACCGAGCGTGAAGCGATCGAATCCACCCTGCTGGCCCTCAAGGCTCACATCGCTCGCCAACTGGCGTCCGACGAAGAGTTCGAGCTGCCGTGCGACCTGGACCTGGGTGAAGAGCCGGATGATTCCGACTTGCGCGGCTGGTGCATCGGTTTCATGGAAGGCGTGTTCCTGCGCGAAGCCGCCTGGTTCGAAACCGCCGAAGACGAAGTCAGCGAAATGCTGCTGCCGATCATGGTCGGTTCCGGTCTGTTCGACGAACAGCCTGAGTTCGAAGACATCGCCAAGGACGCCAACCTGATGGACGATATGATCGTGCAGATCCCGGAAGCCCTGACCGCGCTCTACTTGCTGTGCCAGGCACCCGACGAAAAACCGGCGATCCTCAAGCCACGTCACCACTAAGGTTTTGCCTATGGACCACCCCATAGGCAACCGCTCCCTGGTGTTGCGCTACGTGCTGCTGGCCATCGGCTGGCTGAGCGTAGCGTTGGGGGTGATCGGGATTTTCCTGCCGGTATTGCCCACCACGCCTTTCCTGCTGCTGGCGGCCGCCTGTTTCGCCCGCAGTTCGCCGCGTTTCTACCAATGGCTGGTCGAGCATCCGCGCCTTGGGCCGTGGATTCGCGACTACCTGGACGGCAACGGCATCCCGCTCAAGGGCAAGGTCTACGCCATCGGCTTGATGTGGGCGAGCATTCTGTTCTCCTGCTACCTGGTGCCGCTGCCTTGGGCGCGGGGGTTTATGTTGACCAGTGCGTTACTGGTGACGGTTTACATCCTGCGGCAGAAGACTTTGCGCAAATTCTGATCCCCCTTGAACGGGTTAAAAAACACCGCCAGACACGTCTTTCAAGCTCCACATCCTTACGCCTTTGCCTACAGCTACGCCAGAATCCGCGGGCTTGTAAGTTTTCCCAACGGCTGCCGGCTCCTATACCAGCCCGCCACGCGCGGTCAGTGCCGGACTGGAAAGCGCCGTACCTCGTTCGGTTCTGGCCTACAGTCCGGGCAAGACCATCAGCGTGATTTACACCCTCATCCGCGATGGCATACCTACCCCGTCAACCGCACTGCGCTTGAACATTCTGGTATTGCCGGTAACTGCATTGATTCCGCCAAAGATCGTCGAGGCCGACGCCAACAACTTTCTGGATGTCACCGCGTTGGGCACAAACGCCTCACCGGCCCCTTTTATTACGCTTCAAAAAATCCCACGAAACCGTCGATCCGCGCTCGACCACTACAGCGGCCCGGCCTGCCGTGGGCTTCGCAGCACCAGACGCTGCTGGGATCGCCCAGTTGATCATGCTCGGTTAATGGGGAAGCAGTTAAGGGTGTTGCTGCGTTTATCCACCGTTAATCTGAAACCCTGATGTACCTGTCAGATATGACAGTAGGCAATGTCCTCGACCGGGGATCTAATCCGCCTTATTGGTGCCGCCGTTCATTCCAAAGGTGCCTCCTTAGGTGATACTTAGATGAACAGCCCCATAAGCAGCACCAGTTCAGCCGCCCATCAACAAATTCTGGTCTTCCCGCCAGGCCGCGGCATTGGCGTTCTATCGGTCTCCCCGCCCTTCCCGGTCAACTTCAAACCACAGGCAGACGGCGCGCTGGGGATCAACATCAACATGGTGTACGGCGACCGGAAAGGGCTGCTCGTCTACATCCTGGCCTACCTGAATATGGCCGTCGGCGACAGCCTCCGAGTGTTCATCGACACCGACAGAGTACCGGTGGCCGAGTTATCGGTCACCGATGCACATTTCGATGACCAAGGGCTGGCGAAAAACATTCCCTTCTACATTTCGGCCCAGAACATGGAAGCCCGTTTTGCGCCACTGAAGAACGAGAACAAGCTGCTCTGGTTCGTGGTTCAGCGCGTGAGCGGCAACCCCGGCGAGTCGTCACCGCGCGCACCGTTGTTTTACAAATATCCGGCGCCGGGCGAGGCCGACACAGATGGTGGCAAGCCATTCAATCAGGGTCTCAAGCTGCCCGTCGCCTCAGAGACCGTGGTCGATCAGTCGGTCATTGCCGAAGGCATGACGGTGACCGTCGCGCAATACTTCAATCAGTCCATCGGGGATGTGGTGGTGCTGGCCTTCGGCTCATTGCTGTTTGAGATTATCGTCACGGCACTGGGTGACGTGATCTTCGAACTGACCCCGCAGCAACTCGCCAGCCTTGCACCGACCAACAGCCTGGTGGTGCGCTGGGAAGTGTTTGATCGGGTGGAAAACGCCAGCGGCTGGTCGGATTCACTCAACCTTGCGTTCAAACCTGGCGTGGCGTTGCTGAACGCGCCGATTTTCGACCAGGCCGATATCGACAACGTGATTGATCACAACGCGCTGGCGGGCCGCCCGCTGGACATCCTGGTCACCGGGGTGTTCGCCAAAGACGATGTGATAGAGCTGACCCTGGAAGGGCTCACCCGGGGTGGGGATCCGGTTACCGAACTCAAAAGCCAGACGCTGGCAGTCACCAGCAGGTCAGTAAAATTCACGCTCGATAACGAACATGTGCGCAACCTGATTGGCGGGGCGCTGCATGCGCACTATCAGCTGATCAGGACCGGCAAGCCGCAACAGTCAAAACCGGCGGATGCGACCATCAGCGGCACTTCGCAGCTTCTGGGTTTACCGATTCTGGAACCGTTGGTGGACGGCAAATTGCCGGTCGACACTGCGCAAGCCACCGTACGCGTGGCCGCTTACTGGCCGCTGAAAAAAGGTGCCACGGTCGAACTGCGCTGGCAAACCACCGATCGGCAAGGGATTGTGGCGCTGTTCGTTTTCCGTCAGATCGTCACTGACACAACGCTGCCCATCACCTTTCACGTCGACGCCAACTATATCGCGCCCTATGCCAACACCCCACTGACGCTACAGAACACCATCGCCAACCCGGGTGAGGTCCAAGTGCAGTCCGAGTTGCTGCAGTCGAAGATTGGTGAAGAGACAAAGATCGAGTTGTTGCCACCGTTACTGCTGCCGCCGGCAGTCAGTCCGATCGATGTGCTGGCCTATGTGAATGGGCTGACGCTGCGGATTGAATATTTACTTGCACTGGCGGGGGACGAGGCGCAACTGGTGGAGATCAATCCGCCGGCCGGGTCGGCACCATTTCCTTTGCTGAAGTTTGGTGGCAGCAAGCGCATCGACACCGTACTGACAGCTGCTTTTCTGGCGGCTCGGCATGGCAGGGATCTTGAGCTTACGTGGCGTTTAAATCGTAACAATGCGGTGATTGGCACGTCGTCCGGGTTGAACTTGACTGTATTGCGGATAAAGGACAATGACTCCAGATTGCCCATGCCAAAGGTTATTCAAGCGCCGGACAACCTCAATTTCAATTTAGGCAATTTCACCGGAGATGCTGGAATACGACTGGCACCCTTGCCAGGTGCTCATTTGGGACAAAGAGTGTGGTTGAAATGCTCAGGGATCCTGGAGAGCGGCGCAAGTCACACCATCACTCTTCTAACCTCACACCTGCTCACCGCAACAGAAGTTGCTAACGGCTTTACGAATATCACTCTGCCGCGAAGTCAATTGACCCTACTGAAAAACGATAGTCTTTTCTCTGTAGACGCAAGCGTTGCATTCAATGGCGAAGCAGACCTTCTCAAGTCGACCCACCTCCCAACCTTGAAACTTAATTTTAAAAAGCCAAACCTGGTGTCGGGATCCGAAAATTTTGAAACAGTTCCCGTGCAGACCTTTAGACAAAATATCCCAGTCAAGCTTAACAGCGGCCTGACCGTTCGCGTGCTCGCCGATAGCCCTGGGTCGACTTATAACGTGCAAACACTACAAACTAACGGCCAATACACACCGAGGTTCGGAAACAGAACACTACTCGCAGACCATGGGGCCATTTTCAGATTGGAATTTAACGGAGAAGCAAGAAACGCCAGCATTGAGCTTTCTGTTGTAAACACAATCGGCACAACAGTATTTTTTTGCAACAAAAATAATTCAAATTTACAAATCACCGCCATCCCGATAACGGCACATCCAAATGTCCACATAGTTTCATACACAGCACAACCGGGGAAAGAAGCATCTTATATATTGATACAGGTAGGTCCCGAGGCTGATGGTGGGATCTGGGTCGACAATATAGTTTTTTGGAACTAGACAGTTCAGAAAAGAGTGCGGAGCCACCCACTTTTTTTAACTCCCTGAACAACCAATGTATTCAATCAACTTGCGGACGTGACTGGCAGACTACAAACCCCTGCGCCTCTGGATATAGCTACGCCAGAGTCCGCCGGCTTGTGCGCACCAGTGCTCCAAAGCTCATCGAAGACGATCTGTCTGCGATTGATGTCATGGCGGCTGTGCGTGGGAGACCAATTGCCGACTAAAAAACACACCCTGTAGGAGCTGCCGAAGGCTGCGATCTTTTGATGTTTCTTTTAAAAGACAAGATCAAGGGATCGCAGCCTTCGGCAGCTCCTGCAGCGGACGGTTTCAGTTCAGGAATCCACAACCGTACCCACCCGCCGGCCTCAGGCTGACCATTGGTCTTAAACGTTAGCGCACCTGTCAGATCTGACAGTAGGCGGTGTCGGTCAGTGCGGTTCTAATCGAGGAAATCAATGTCGCCCGCCAGGGCATCCGCCTCCCCGACGATGGGTTATTGCTCATGAGCCAGACCACCAGCAGCGCTAGCGCTTCAGAAGAACAGGTCGTCATCTTTCCACCGCCGTCCGGCAACATTGGCGTGCTTGCCGTACCACCGCCGTATGTCATCGGTTACAAACCGCTGAGCGATGGTGCGCTGGGAGTCAACTACAGCATGGTACACAGCGATGTTCAGGGCTTGCTGGTGTACATCCTCAGCTATCAGCAGATGGCTGTCGGTGACCATATCGATGTTTTTCTCGGCGATGTCTTTGTCCCCGTGGCCTCGTTTCCTGTAACCATTGAAAATTTCGATGCCGACGGCGCGCCCCGAGATGTGCCTTTCCATATCTGCGCCAGTGACATGAGTTCGAGGTATCCGCATCCGGGAAACCAGCCGCTGTCTATCACTGTGAAGCGCATCAGCGGTAACGCCGAAAGCTCAACGCCCTATTTGCTGTTCTACAAAAGTTTTCCGCCGGGCAAACCGGACATCGACGGTGGCAAGCCATTCAACCAGGGCTTGCCGCTGCCTATCGCCTCGGAAACGATCATTGACCAAAGCGTGATCGATAACGGCATGCGCGTGACCATAGAACCCTATTTGCATCAGGCTCTGGAGGATGTCGTGACACTCGCGTTCGGACCACTGACGCTGGTATTCACCGTCACCAATGCAGCGGCCGCCATTATTTTTGAACTGACACCCAAATTGCTCGCCACACTGCCACCAACCGATTCGCTGGTGGTGCGCTATCAGTTGACCGACAGGGTTCATAATCAGAGCGGCTGGTCGGACGCACTGCTCCTGCAAAGCAAACCGGGAATCACATTGCTGCCAGCCCCCGCCGTCGAAAGGGCACCGGGCAACATACTCAATCATGACCTGCTCCTTGGTGGGCCGGCGCGAGTGGTGATTTTCCTCAGCAACTATGCAAAGAATGACCAGTTGCAACTGACTCTGCAGGGCCTCACGGAAACGGGCGAAGCGGTCACGTTCACGTACACCCAGTCCTTGGACGGGATGAGCAGCGTGATTTATTTTGAAGTTGAAAATGAACGCGTGCTGGCGCTGATCCGGGGCTCTCTGCGCCTGACTTACACCCTCAGCAAAGGAGGCACTGGCGCGCCGCAACTGTCCAAACCGACCAATATCACCATCCAGGGCGGCGCCTTCACGCTACGCCCGCCGTTCATCGAGCAAGTCGTGGAGAACGAGCTACCCGCCAACACCAGCATGGCGAAGGTGTTCATTCCCGATTACTGGGCCTTGAAAGCCGGTGCGTCGGTGCAACTGTTCTGGCAGGTCGTCGATCCACTCGGGGTCACGCTTCGCTATATTTTCGGGCGCACCATTACTGACCCCAACCTGCCCCTGACCTTTGATGCAGGCAGCCGTTACATCGCACCTTTCGCCGGCAATCCTCTGACGGTGCACTACAAGGTGATCAACCCCGGCCGCGCGTCAGTGCAATCACCTTTGCTGGAACTGCGGATCGGCAAGGCGACCGAGCCGCCGCTGGAGCACGACCTGACAAATTTTGACCTATATGACTGGAATGGCTGGCGTCGGGGTCCAGCAACGCGTCCGAATGACTGGACCATCGTGTTCGAGCAAGGCAACTACAGGGCGCAAAATTACACCTACAGCGACAACTCGGCGGGCGTTGTGCTGCAGAAACAATTCGCCAATCTGAAGCCCGGTGGCCGATATTCGTTGACGATCAACTGCTTCCGTTTTCGCGGTGACTATGCTGCACCGTCGCTGTCGCTGAGCGCCGGAGGCGTTGCCATTACCGGGCCGATAACCCTCAGAAACCTGGTCTGGACAAACTTGTCAGGCAACTTCGTCGCCAGCGCCAGCGAGATGACTCTGGCTATTGTCAGTCATGTCGATTCGGGGGTCGGCAACGATTATCAGGTGGACAATCTGGAACTGCAGTTACTCGACTTATAGCGCCTGAAGAGCATGCCGTCAGAAAGACAAGACCGCCGTCCTGTTTCATCAGGGCGGCGGTCTTGTCGTCTCAGCCCTCGATCAAACCGTATCCACCTTCAACGAATGATCATTCAACATCCCGCTGATGATCGTCGCCGTGTCGTGCCCGCTGGCGATCATCCCGCCCGCCCCAGGCGTTACGCCGTAGTGGCTGGCAAGGTTGACGCCGGCGAGGTCGATGGTCTGGTTCGGCGTAGCGCCGGCCATCGCGCTGACGTCGATGCTGGTCACGACTGACGCGCCGGTACCGGTGACGGTGAAGTGCAGGTAGTCGTCCAGCGACGCTGTGGTGCCGTTTTCGCCTTGGAGCAGTTGCGACAGGTCGAGCTTGTCGGTGCCGGGGGTGAAGTCGGTGATGGTGTCGTGGCCGCTGTTGCCCTTGAGCCACTGGAAGGTGTCGGCTCCCGGCCCGCCAGTCATCGTGTTGTTGCCCATGCCGCCGATCAGCAAGTCATCGCCGCCACCGCCGTTGAGGATGTCGTTGCCCAATCCTCCGTTGATCACGTTGTTATTGTTGTCGCCGGTCAGGGTGTCGTTGAAGTTCGAGCCGACGAGGTTTTCGATGCCGGTGAGGGTGTCGGTGCCGGCACCGATGGTGTTTTGCGCACCGAGCAGGCTCAGGTTGACCGTCACCCCCGCTGTGGCGTGGGCGTAGCTGGCGGTGTCGATGCCGGTGCCGCCGTCGAGCAGGTCATTGCCCGGACCGCTGTAGAGCAAGTCGTTGCCGGCGCCGCCGTGCAGTTCGTTGTTGCCACTGCCTGCGGTGAGCACGTCGTTGCCGTCGCCACCGTTGAGGATGTTGTCGCCAGTACCGGCCACCAACACGTCATCCCCCGAGGTCCCGGTGAGAGTGTGGCCGTCCTGATAAGTGATGGTCACGTTGGCCGTGTCGCTGCCGCCATGGTTGTCGTTGGCGGTGTATGTGCCGTGGTAGTCCGGGGTGATGTCGTGCGCCCCGGCGTAGTTGACCGTCATGGTCAGTTGATAATTTTCCGCCGCCGTCGGGTTGCTGCCGCTGGTGTTGGTAATGTTGGTGATGTGGATCTGGTAGGTACCATCGGCGCTGGCGGTGATGGTGCCGCCGTCGGCAATGGCGACGAACGCGCCGCCATTGAGCGAATACTCCATGGTGATGTGCCCGGCCGCCAGGTTGTGATCCAGGTTGAGGGTTTCGCCCTGTTTCAGTTTGACGGTAATCAGGTCTTCATCGTTGGCATTGGCAGTGTTTACCGCGCCGAGATAGCCGCTGACCACAAGCATGGCGGTCATCGCCGCGGTGTTGGCGGCGAACGAATTGCGCACGTCGGCCAGGCTCTGGTTGGCTGCAGTGTTGCCCGTACCATTGAAGGTGATCGCACCTGTGCCGGTGAAGTCCGCACCTTTGGCGGCCCAACCGGTGTTGAAGGTGGTCGGCGAGGCGTTGAGCGTGTCGCCATTTGGATCGGTGTCGTTGGCCAGCAGCAGTTCGCCTGGCACGACGATGTTGCTCGACAGCACGTTGGTGATGACGTGGTCATCCGCTGCCACCGGAGGCGCGTTGGGGATCACTTTCACCGTCAGCGTCGAGCTGGCGAGGTCGCCGTCGTTGTCGCTGAGGGTGAAACCGATGTTCTCGGTGATCACCACCGCCGTGGTTTTCTGCGAGGTGTAGGTGTAGTCGCCGGTGTCGAGGTTGATCACCAGCGTGCCGCTGTTGTTGGTGGCGATGCTCAACGTGTTGTTCACAGTGTTGAAGGTGCCGTGGTTGACGCCTCCGGTCGCGGTCAACGAGCCTTGGCCGCTCAGGGCTTTCGGATCGTAGGTGTAGGTGGTGCCGTCAACGACGATGGATTTGATGAAGCCGCCATCGGCGCCGAACGTACCGCCCTCGCCCAACAGCGAACCGGTGACTGGCGCGCCTTCCACGGTGCCGGACAACACCGAGTTGAGCTGGTTGAGATCGGTGACCACCACCGCATTGGTGTTGGTGTGGCTGATGCCGTCATACGCCAGTGGATCCAGGTTGGCGTTGCTCACGCCGCTGCCGAGGCCGATCGCGTAGTTCTTGATGTTGTTGGCATCAAGGAACGCTTTGAGCGTGGCTTCATCGCTGGTGCCGATGTCCTGGCCATTGGTGGGTTTGCCATCGGAGAAGAAGTACCCGACGTTCTGCGCCCCGGTGAGTTTGCCCGAGGTGTTGAACGCGTTGTACATGGTCGCCACCGCGGCGTCATAGTTGGTGCCGCCACCGGCATTCAGGCCGGCGAGCAAGGCCTTCGCCGTCGCGACGTCGACCCATACCGAGGTGCGGTCGGTGGCGCTGCTGCTGAAGGTCACCAACTGTACTTTCACATCACCGAGATCATCGTATTTGTCGAGCAAGGCGCTGATCGCCTGTTTGGCCAGATCCAGCCGTGACAGGCCCGGCACGCCCGAGGCATCGGCCATACTGCCGGAGATGTCGAGGACGATGAGGATGTTCGAGTCGATCTCCACGGCGGCCACCGAACGATCCGAAGCGACCGCTTTCGGTACGTCGTCGACGATGTTGACGACGATGGTGCTGGTGGTGCTGTTGCCCAGTGCATCAGTGGCTTTGTAGGTGAAACTTTCGCTGAGGGTGTTCGCGCCGTCGTTAGCATTCGGCGTGGTTTTCGGTGCCGAGGTCAGCGTGTAGGTGTAGGTGCCGTCGGCGTTGAGCTGGATCTGCCCGTAAGTGCCGGTGGCGCTGCCGACGAGGGTGTAAGTGATCGCGCCGCTGCCGCCCGTGACCGCGCCGACCAGCGTGCCGGTGGCGGTTTCACCGGTGTTGGTCGGATCGCTGCCGGTGACCGTACCGGGGGCCAGATCCTGGCCGTCCTTGGTCAGGTCGAGGGCTTTTTCGTAGACCGTCACGTCCTGGTCGACCGAGGCCACCAATTTGCTGTCGGCGACGTTGACGGTGATGGTCGTGGTGCTTTCGTCGCCGTCACCGTCGCGGATGGTGTAGGTGAACGTGTCGGTCGCACCCGGTGGGCTCACCGAGTTCGGATTGCTGTGATAAACGGCGTTGCCCAAAGCATCCAGGGTCAGGTAACCGAAGTTGCCGTTGATGTTGCTGTTGAGTCCGCCGATCGCCGACGTCGCGGTGTTGCTGCCGGCGCGCACGCCCACCACCGCACCGCCCGCCGCTGCGCCATCGGCACCGGTGACGTCGTTGCCGAGCACGCTGATATTGACCGTGCCGCCCTCCGTCACCGAACCAGTGTCGGCTTTGGCGGTAGGCAAATCATCGATGATATTGACGTTGATCTGCCCGGACGCGGTGCTGCCGTCGCCGTCGGTGGCGACAACGTTGAAGTTCTCAGTGAGGCTGTTGGCACCGTTACCGGTCGGATGCGCTTCGTTATCGACCAGGGTGTAGCTGTAGCTAACGACGCCAGTGCTGGCGTTATAACCGGTGATGGTCAGCGTGCTGCCCAGCGGCGTGGTAACCGATTGCGGGAAGCCTGCGGCGACACCGTTGGTGACGACGGCAATGCCGCCCACGGTCAGGGTTTGCAAGCCATCGAGTGCGGTGACGGTGAAGGTGCCGCTTTGGGTCAGCGCCGTCGGGTTGGGGCTAGTGCCGTCGCTGAGGTTTTTCTCGTAGACGGTGAGTTCACCACCATTGACGTCGAGGCCGTTGAGGATCACCGGGTCGTCGTTGTTGTGGATGTTCAGCACCAGATTGGCAGTGCTGGTATCGCCGTCCGAATCGGTGATGGTGTAGGTGAAAGTTTCGGTGCCGTTGCCATTGCCGTGCAGGTTTTTGAAATCGGTATCGTTGGTGTTCAGCGTGTAGGTGTAAGTGCCGTTGGCATTCAGCACCAAGGTGCCGTAGGTGCCGGTGAAGGTCCCAGCGGTGACCGGGCCAGTCGGTACTCGGTCGGCGCCTTGTACGTCGTTGGTCAGGACATTGCCGGTGAGGATCAGATTGGTTTCCGAGGCGGTGCCGACGTTGCTGTCGTTCACGGCTTTTGGCAGGTCGTCGATGATGTTCACATCGAGCGTCGCGTTGGCGGTGGTGCCGTTGTCGTCGACCACGGTGACGGCGAACTGCTCAGGCAAGTTGTTCGCGCCGTTGGCGGATGGATGCGCTTCGTTGTCGACCAGGGTGTAGCTGTAGCTGACAACGCCAGTTGTGGCGTTGAACCCGGTGATGGTCAACGTGCTGCCCAGCGGAGTGGTAACCGATTGCGGGAAGCCTGCGGCCACGCCGTTGGTAACGACGGCAATGCCACCGACGGTCAGCGTGGTGACACCGTCCAATGCGGTGATGGTGAACGTGCCGTTTTGGGTCAACGCAGCGGAATCGGGTGCACTGCCGTCGCTGAGGTTTTTCTCGTAAACCGTCAGCTCACCACCGTTCACATCGAGACCGCTGATGACCACTGGATCGTCGTTGTTGTGGATCTGCAGGACGAGGTTCGCAGTGCTGGTGTCGCCATCGGAGTCAGTGATGGTGTAGGCGAAGGTTTCGGTGCCGTTGCCACCGCCGTGCAGGTTTTTGAAGTCGGCGTCGCTGGTGTTGAGGGTGTAGGTATAAGTGCCGTTGGCATTCAGCACCAAGGTGCCGTAGGTGCCGGTGAAGGTCCCGGCAGTGACGGGGCCGCTGGGAACGCGGTCGGCGCCTTGCACATCGTTGGTCAGGACGTTACCGGTGAGGATCAGATTGGTTTCCGATGCGGTGCCGGTGTTGCTGTCGTTCACCGCTTTTGGCAGGTCGTCGATGATGTTCACATCGAGAGTCGCGTTGGCGGTGGTGCCGTTGTCATCGACCACGGTGACGGCGAACTGCTCAGGCAGGTTGTTCGCGCCGTTGGCGGTTGGATGCGCTTCGTTGTCGACCAGGGTGTAGCTGTAGCTGACAACCCCGGTAGTAGCGTTGAAACCGGTGATGGTCAGTGTGCTGCCCAGCGGTGTGGTGACCGATTGCGGGAACCCGGCAGCCACGCCATTGGTGACGACGGCGATGCCACCGATGGTCAGCGTGGTGACACCGTCCAATGCGGTAATGGTGAACGTGCCGTTTTGGGTCAACGCAGCGGAGTCCGGGGCACTGCCATCGCTGAGGTTTTTCTCGTAAACCGTCAGCTCACCACCGTTCACATCGAGGCCGCTGATGACCACTGGATCGTCGTTGTTGTGGATCTGCAAGACGAGGTTCGCAGTGCTGGTATCGCCATCGGAATCGGTGATGGTGTAGGCGAAGGTTTCGGTGCCGTTGCCACCACCGTGCAGGTTTTTGAAGTCGGCGTCGTTGGTGTTGAGGGTGTAGGTGTAAGTGCCGTTGGCATTCAACACCAAAGTGCCGTAGGTGCCGGTAAA
Source organism: Pseudomonas sp. TH15 (assembly GCF_016651105.1). Classification (GTDB taxonomy): domain Bacteria; phylum Pseudomonadota; class Gammaproteobacteria; order Pseudomonadales; family Pseudomonadaceae; genus Aquipseudomonas. Next base: position 2,724,321 of record NZ_JAEKEL010000001.1, on the reverse strand, counting down.
GGTCCCTGCGGTGACCGGGCCAGTCGGTACGCGGTCGGCGCCTTGTACGTCATTGGTCAGGACGTTGCCGGTGAGGATCAGATTGGTTTCCGAGGCGGTGCTGACGTTACTGTCATTCACCGCTTTTGGCAGGTCGTCGATGATGTTCACATCGAGAGTCGCGTTGGCCGTTGTGCCGTTGTCATCGACCACGGTGACGGCGAACTGCTCAGGCAGGTTATTCGCGCCATTGGCGGTTGGATGCGCTTCGTTGTCGACCAGGGTGTAGCTGTAGCTGACGACACCGGTTGTGGCGTTGAACCCAGTGATGGTCAACGTGCTGCCCAGCGGTGTGGTGACCGATTGCGGGAACCCGGCAGCCACGCCATTGGTGACGACGGCGATGCCACCGACGGTTAACGTTGTCACGCCATCGAGTGCTGTAATGGTGAAGGTGCCGTTTTGGGTCAACGCAGCGGAATCCGGCGCACTGCCGTCGCTGAGGTTTTTTCGTAAACCGTCAGCTCACCACCGTTCACATCGAGGCCGCTGATGACCACCGGATCGTCGTTGTTGTGGATCTGCAAGACGAGGTTCGCCGTGCTGGTGTCGCCATCGGAGTCAGTGATGGTGTAGGTGAAGGTCTCGGTCCCATTACCACCACCGTGCAAATTTTTGAAATCAGCGTCGGTCGGATTCAGCGTATAGGTGTACGTGCCATTGGCATTCAGCACCAAAGTCCCGTAGGTCCCGGTAAACGTACCCGCAGTCACCGGGCCGGTCGCTACACGGTCTGCGCCCTGCACATCGTTGGTCAGAACGTTGCCGGTCAACGTCAGATTGGTTTCCGACGCCGTGCCCGCATTCGAGTCATCCACGGCTTTTGGCAGGTCATCGACAATGTTCACGTCCAGCGAGGCATTGGCAGTGGTGCCGTTGTCATCGACCACCGTCACCGCGAACTGTTCGTTGAGCGTGTTGGCGCCATTGGCTGTCGGGTGCGCGTCGTTGTGATCCAGGGTGTAGCTGTAACTGACAACACCGGTCGCAGCGTTGAAACCGGTAATGGTCAGTGTGCTGCCCAGCGGCGTGGTGACCGATTGCGGGAACCCGGCAGCCACGCCATTGGTGACGACGGCGATACCACCAATGGTCAGCGTTGTGACGCCATCGAGTGCCGTGATGGTGAACGTGCCGTTTTGCGTCAACGCCGCAGAATCCGGTGCACTGCCGTCGCTGAGGTTTTTCTCGTAAACCGTCAGCTCGCCACCCTCGACGTTCAAGCCGTTGATGATCACTGGGTCATCGTTGTTGTGGATCTGCAAGACGAGGTTTGCGGTGCTTTTGTCACCATCCGAATCGGTGATGGTGTAGGTGAAGTTCTCTGTGCCGTTGCCGCCGCCGTGGAGGTTTTTGAAGTCGGCGTCGTTGGTGTTCAGCGTGTAGGTGTAAGTGCCGTTGGCGTTGAGTACCAGCGTGCCGTAAGTGCCGGTAAAAGTGCCAGCGGTGACGGGGCCGGTCGGTACGCGGTCGGCGCCTTGCACGTCATTGGTCAGCACGTTGCCGGTCAGCGTCAGCGAGGTTTCCGAAGCCGTCGAAGCGTTGCTGTCATCCACTGCTCTGGGCACGTCATCGGTGATATTGACGTCGAGCGTGCCAGTCGCGGTGTCGCCATTGCTGTCGCCGGCAATCACCGTGAACTGTTCGCTGAGGTTGTTCGCGCCATCACCGGCAGCGTGGGCCTCATTGCCGTTGAGGGTGTAGCTGTAAGTGACCACGCCGGTGGCCGGGTTGTACCCGGTGATGGTCAGGGTGTTGCCCAATTGTGTGGTGATCGACTGCGGAAAACCGACCGCCACCCCTGCATTGATCAGGTTGATGCCGCCAACACTGAGGCTGCTCAAACCGTCCGGCGCCGTCACCGTGAAGCTGCCGCTCTGCGTCAGCGCACCGGGATTGGCAGCCGAGCCGTCAGGCAGATTGGCTTCATTGAGAGTCAACTCACCGCCAGGCACGGCCAGGCCGCTGAGGGTCACGATGTTGTTGATCGGTGGCGGCACGATGGGCGCCGGGGTGCCGTTGTCGACGACAACGTTGTGCCGCTCTTCGGGAAACTCGGGAATACCGCCGAACCCGGCAGTCGGGAAGCCAATGATCGGGTCTACCCGCCCGCCGACTTCCGTCAGCAAGACAAAACTGTGACCGCCGCCCAATTCTCCAGGCGCGCCGCCCGGTGCGTTGGGGCCGGCGGCGGTGGCTTCAGCGGTTTTGGTCGGGTCGTCACCGGCGGCAATGGCTTTCTGGATCTGCTCGACGTCGGTCAGTTGCGCTTCGCTCGGCGTCACCGCCTCCGGCGCATTCACATGCGCGGCCTGATCGGCGAGCAATTGGCCGGTCATGGTCAGGCTGCTGTCGCGGCCCAGGGTCAGTTCCTGGCCATTTTGCAGATGAACGGCAACGGCGCCTTCCGCCCCGGTGATCAGTTGATCGCCGGCAAACAGGCGGTCGCCCTCAACCAGAGCACGACGGGTGCCGTCGGTTGCCTGGGCGAAAACCTGGCCAATGACTTTAATGACTGTACCGATGAGCGTTGCCATGTGAAATCCTCCGCTGCCGACCACCGTCGGCACTGGTAAGCGAAGCAGCCCATGGCTCAATCGGGTTGTCGGGGCGACGCTCGCACCCTCGACAGTTCGTTTCGCAGGTCGCGCCCGATGAGGAAATTTCAGTGCTATCAAGCACTTCCGAGCCCTGATCAAGACCGCTTGCCTGCTAACGCTACGTAACGGCGGTGAATCACCCGAGTGACAAAAAACTGTCGCTCATTTGCCGCTACGCGTCCCTCCCCTTCAGCAGTACTTCGCCGTATGTCGCAAAGTGAGTGGAACTTTCCTCAAGCCTTTTTGCGCTCCCTAAAGCACCTAAAACAAAGGCTTTCGTGCTGAACAATGTGCCGGTTTTTACAAAGCGCATAAGTTTTTTCGGCATAAGCCTTATGAAAATTTTTTCTTAGCTACGCTTCAGGATGTTCTTAGCTCTGTTGTTACAAGAGTGAAACGCTTACAGCTAAAAATATCGTCAAATATTTGGCGACAGTAACACACCATCAGGACTCAGGGAGATGCACCCATGCGCGTTCTAACCCCCCTCTGCAGCGCGGTTTTGCTGGCCATGGCTTGCACTTCTCAAGCCCAGGCCATGAACCTCACCGAGGCGATCCAAAGCACCATCGCCACCCACCCGGAACTCGCCTCGCGCGTGGACGCCCGCCTTTCAGCTGATGAACAAGTCAAAGTGGCCAAGGGCGGGTTCTATCCGTCCGTCGACTTGAACGCCGCTTACGGTCGCGGCTACAGCGATAACACCAACACTCGCGCGTTTGGCAATCACGACACGCGCATTCTCAATTACACCCAGTCCGAGCTGCGTCTGCGGCAAATGCTCTTCGACGGTTTCAACACCGCCAACGAGGTCGAGCGCACCAAGGGCGTGTCCAACTCGCGCGCTTACTACGCACAAGGCACTGCTCAGGATCTGGCGCTGCGCACCATTGAGGTCTACCTCGAAGTGCTCAAGCGCCGCGAACTGGTGACACTGGCCCGGAACAATTTGCAGGCGCACTTGCGGGTCAACGATCAGATCGGCCTGCGCACCGAGCGCGGCATTGGCAGCACCGCCGACTCCGATCAATCGGTCGCCCGTAAAGCGCTGGCGCAAAACAACCTCGACACTGCCGAAGTCGACCTGGCGGATGCCGAGTCGAATTTCTACAGCGTGGTCGGGCGCATGCCCGACGAGTTGGAAGCGCCACCGTCGACCCGTGGGGAATTGCCCACGAGCCTGCCTGAAGCCCAGCAGAGCATGGTCGAGAACAACCCGTATCTGAAATCGGCGCAGGCTGACGTGCAATCGGCCGAGAGCCAGTACGAAGTTGCCAAGTCGCCGTTTTATCCACGCTTCGACGCTGAAGCAGCGGTGGGCGCGAACAACAACGTGCAGGGCGACGAAGGCCACGACAACGAATGGCGTGTCGGCGTGATCATGAACTACAACCTGTTCCGTGGCGGCAGCGACAAGGCCCGACTGGCCTCCGACGCGCACCAGATCAATCAGGCGATGGACATCCGCAACAACGCCCTGCGTCAGCTCAACGAAAACATTCACCTGGCCTGGAACGCGATGGTCAATGCCAAGAAGCAAACCCCGACCGCCCGCGAATACGCCGAAACCACCAAACGCGTACGCGCCGCGTATCAGGATCAGTTCGGCCTCGGCCAACGTACCCTGCTCGACTTGCTCGACAGCGAAAACGAGCTCTACAACGCCAACCGCCGCTACACCGAAATTCGCTACACCGAGGAATACTCGATGTACCGCGTGCTGGCGAACATGGGTCAGTTGTTGAGCAAACAACGGGTGGTATTGCCAGCGGATGCGATCGCCGCGACCGAGGTGAAAAACGAAGCACGCCTGCCGGAACTGAAGTAACCCTTTATGTAGGAGCTGCCGAAGGCTGCGATCTTTTGATGTTTTTCAGCGTTCCCACGCTCCGGAATGTAGCCAGTGACGCTCCGCGTCACGGGACGCAGAGCGTCTCTAGAGGCGTTCCCACGCGCCGCGTGGGAACGATCAAAAGATCGCCGCCTGCGGCAGCTCCTACAGGGGTGATGTGTGGATACTCGAGCCAGTCCAACAGAGGCGATCAATATGACCAGCATGGAACCCGGCCACTCCGGGGTCGATCCGCGGCTGAGCTTCGATGATCCGTTACTCGACGGTCTGTTGATCCTCTGCAAACTCCATGGCGCGACAGTCAGTCGTGCCAGCCTGAGTGCCGGGCTGCCGTTGAACAAACAACGCCTGAGCCTCGACCTGCTGCCCCGCGCCGCCGCCAGGGCCGGTTTGCAGGCGCGGATTTTGCGCCGCGAACTGAAAAACATCTCGCCACTCAACCTGCCGATCCTGTTATTGCTCAACGACGGTCGCACCGCCGTGTTGCGGCGTTTTGGCGATGACGGCAAAGCGCTGATCCTGCCCAGTGAAGCCGATGGCGGCGAGCAGTGGGTCAGCCGCGACGAACTCAGCGAACACTACAGCGGCCAGGCGCTGTTCGCTCGGCCCCGGCATGAACTCGAAGACCTCCGTTCGCCGCTGGTACCCCGCGTGCATGCCTGGTTTCGCGACACCTTGAAGCTATCGAAATGGCTCTACAGCGACGCGATACTCGCCAGTTTCCTGATCAACCTGTTGGGCCTGATGGTGCCGCTGTTCGTCATGCAGACTTACGACCGCGTGGTGCCGAATCAAGCCACGTCGACCCTGTGGGTGCTGTCGATCGGCCTGCTCATCGGCACCGGTTTCGAACTGGTGCTGCGGGTGGTGCGCGCGCACTTGCTCGACACCGCCGGGAAGAAAACCGATGTGATTCTTTCTGCGACGTTGTTTGAACGCATCACTGGCATGTCGATGAAGGCACGGCCGGCGACCATCGGCGGTTTCGCGCAGAGCATTCATGACTTCCAGGGCCTGCGTGAGTTTCTGACAGCGGTGACGTTGACCAGCCTGATCGACTTGCCTTTTGTTGTACTGATGCTGGTGGTGATCGGTTTGCTCGGCGGCTGGCTGGTGGTCATTCCGTTGCTGGCGTTTCCGATCACCATCATCTTCGCGCTGGCGATTCAAGTGCGTCTGCGCGACACCGTACAGAAGAGCCTGAGCCTGGGCGCCGAACGTCAGGCGGTGCTGATCGAAACCCTCGGCGGGCTGGAAACCCTCAAGGCCTGCAGCGCCGAAAGCGAGCGTCAGCACAAATGGGAAAGTACCCACGGCGCCCTCACCCGCCTCGACAGCCACGCGCGCAATCTGTCGGCGCTGGCGACCAATGGCACACTGTTCATTCAGCAGTTTTCCGGGATGGCGACGATTGTTGCCGGGGTTTACAGCATCATCGCCGGCAACCTCAGTGTCGGCGCACTGGTCGCCAGTTACATGCTCGGCAGCCGTGTACTCGCGCCGCTGGGGCAGATCGCCGGGCTGATCACCCGTTACCAGCAAGCGCAACTGACCATGAAAAGCACCGATGCGCTGATGTCGCTGCCGCAAGAGCGCGACGGCAAACAGCGACCGCTGGAACGCACACAACTGCAAGGCGCTCTGGACGTGAGCGGCGTGACTTTTCACTACAACGGCCAGAATGCGCCGGCCCTGAGCAATGTCAGTTTCAGCCTCAAACCGGGTGAGCGGGTCGGCATCATTGGCCGCAGTGGTTCGGGCAAAAGCACCCTGGCGCGACTGGTGATGGGCTTCTACGAACCCGAAGAAGGCCAGTTGCTGCTCGATGGTCTTGACCTGCGGCAACTGGATGTCGCCGACCTGCGCCAGCAGATCGGATACGTCGCCCACGACCTGCCGCTGCTGGCCGGCAGCCTGCGCGACAACCTGACCCTCGGTGCGCGCTACATCAGCGATTCACGCATGCTCGAAGTGGCGGAGCTGACCGGTGTCACCGAGTTGGCCCGCCAGCATCCGCAAGGTTTCGACCGGCCAGTGGGCGAACGTGGACAACTGCTCTCCGGGGGCAACGCCAAGCGGTGTTGCTGGCGCGCTCGCTGCTACTCGACCCGCCGATCATGTTGCTCGACGAACCGACCAGCGCCATGGACAACAGCAGCGAAGACCAACTGCGGCAGAAACTGCATGACTGGGTACAAGGCAAAACCCTGCTGCTGGTCACCCACCGCACCTCGATGCTGAGCCTGGTGGATCGGCTGTTGGTGCTGGACAACGGTCGTGTCGTCGCCGACGGCCCGAAAGACGCGGTCATCGATGCACTGCGCAAGGGCCGCGTCGGCTCGGCGGCGGTGTAGATGCGTACACATGATCATGGCTTTCACCAACCCAATGGTTTGCATAGAACCTGTGGCTACACAGAACCTGTGGCCTGCACAGAGCCTGTGGTCTGCACAAAACCTGTGTCCTGCACAGAACCTGTGTCATGCACAGAGCCTGTTTCCTGCACAGAGCATGTGGCCTGCACAGAACCTGTGGCGAGGGGATTTATCCCCGTTTGGGTGCGCAGCGCCCATAAGATTTTTGGGGCTGCTGCGCAACCCAACGGGGATAAATCCCCTCGCCACGGGGAAACTCTCTGGCCACAGAGAAGTTTCTGGTCACTGGGAACTCTCTGGCCACAGAAAAGTTTCTGGTCACTGGGAACTCTCTGGCCACAGAGAAGTTTCTGGTCACCGGGAAGCTCTCTGGCCACAGAGAAATTTTCTGGTCACTGGGAAACTCTCTGGCCACAGAGAAGTTTTCTGGTCACAGGGAAATTCTCTGGCCCACAGGGAAGCTTTCTGCTCACTGGGAAGCGTATGGGTCACTGGTTTGTCATGCAGTTTGATTTTTCTTAATTGAGGGGTATCGCCCCATGTCGGCTTCTTCAGATAGCAAATCACGCGGCTACTTCGACAGCTTCGGCAAAAGCGCCGAGGCCGAGTTCATGCCGGAAACCGCCGGCGCCTCGTTGCAGGATTCGCCGCGCTGGTCGCGCGTTACCGTGTGGCTGGCGGCGGCGTTGCTGATCAGCGCACTGGTCTGGGCCAAGTTCGCCGTGCTCGAAGAAGTGACCATGGGCGAAGGCAAGGCGATTCCATCGAGCAAGGTCCAGGTGATCCAGAACCTTGAGGGCGGCATCGTTACCGAAATCTTCGTGCGTGAAGGGCAGATGGTGAACAAGGGCGACAAGCTGTTGCGCCTGGATGACACGCGTTTTCTATCGAACAAGGGTGAAAGCGAGGCCGATCGCTATGCGCTGACCGCGCAGGTTGAACGCCTCTCCGCCGAAGCCGAGGGACGTCCGTTCAAGCTGTCTGACGAGGTGGTCGCCAAGGCGCCACAGGTCGCCGAAGACGAACGGGCGCTGTACGACCAGCGCCAGCGCCGGCTGGCCAGTGAGCAACGCACCCTCACCGAACAACTGCGCCAGAAAACTCAGGAGCTGGCCGAATTTCGCTCCAAGCAAGGCCAGTTCAGCTCCAGCCTCGCGTTGCTGCAGCAAGAGATGAACATGTCGGCGCCGCTGGTCGGCACGGGCGCGGTATCGCCAGTGGAAATCCTGCGGCTCAAGCGCAGCGCGGTGGAAATTCGTGGCTCGCTGAACGCGACGACGCTGGCGATCCCCGGGCGGAATCGGCGATCAACGAGATCAAGAGCAAGATCGACGAATCGGAACAGACCTTCCGCTCCGACGCGGCCAAGGACCTCAATCAGAAACGCACCGACCTGTCGAAAATCACCGCTTCCAGCATCGCCATCGACGACCGAGTCAGCCGCACAACCGTCACTTCGCCGGTGCATGGCGTGATCAAGCAACTGAAGGTCAACACCATCGGCGGCGTGGTTCAGCCGGGCAGTGACATGGTCGAAATCGTGCCGCTGGAAGACAATTTGTTGATTGAAGCCAAGGTGCGGCCGCAGGACGTCGCGTTCCTGCATCCAGGTCAGAAAGCCATGGTCAAGTTCAGTGCTTATGACTACACGATTTACGGTGGGCTGAGCGCCAAGCTTGAGCTGATCGGCGCTGACACGATTACTGACGACAAGGGCAACAGCTTCTATCTGATTCAGGTCAGGACCGATAAAAACCATTTGGGCGGGGACGTGAAACCGTTGCTGATCATTCCGGGGATGGTGGCGACGGTGGATATTATTACCGGGGAGAAAAGTGTCCTGGATTATCTGCTGAAACCGGTGCTGAAGGCACGGACCGAGGCGATGCGCGAACGATAGACACTGCGAACAGTGCATGGATAGATCTGACGCATTCGCGAGCAGGCTCGCTCCCACAAGGGGATGACACAGAGTTTGTGCCCACCTTCGATCAAATGTGGGAGCGAGCCTGCTCGCGAAGAGGCCAGCCGCTTCAGCAATTATTTATCGCCATGATTACGCTGAAAGGTCTCCTCCCCCATCGCCGCAATCTGCCCCTCGATCAACGCCTCAAACGGTTTTAACAACGGCTCAAACGTCATCGGCGCCTCGAGTGTCTGCAACGCCTGCACAATCGCCTCCACCGTCGACAACGCCCCCGGCCCCGGCGCCTTGCGCAACCGATAGCGCGACACACCTCCATCCAGCAACGTCACTCGGGGCAACGCCGCCAGCAACGGATTAAGGTGCAGCATCTTGCGCGCCTTGCGCCAGGTGCCGTCCGGAACCACCAGCAGCAGCGGTTCATCGGATGCAGCGTAAGCCTGCAATGGCCGCGCCTCTTCGGCAGGAAACAACAACCGCGCCTGATAGCCCGGCCGGTTCAACAGCGCCGGCAAATCCTCGAACACTTCACCCACGATCAACTCGGCATTCTGCAATCCCAACGCCGCTAGTCGTGCGGTGTTCAGCGCATGGTTCACTTCGCTGGGATGCTGCAACAGCAACACCCGGGTGCGGCTGTCGAGGCTCGGGATCAGCGGACACAGGCAATGGGTTTGTGGGCGCAGGCAGCGCGGGCATTGGATTCTGGACATGCTTGCTTTTCCTTTAAGCAGCCGGGTTGAGCTGTGCTTTGAGCAAGTCGCGGAAGGTCTGGATCAGCGGTTCGCGGCTTCGGCCACGGCGCACGATCATCGAAAACGGTGCCTGATAGCCGAACGTCGCCGGCAGCAACACCCGCAGATCGCCCTTGTCGGCCCAAGCCTGGGCGTAGTGCTCCGGCAGGTAGCCGATGTAGGCGCCGGACAACACCAGAATCAGTTGGGCTTCCATACTTTCCACGGTGGCGGCGCTGTGTTTGAAGCCGTGACGCGCCAGTTCCGCCTGGCTCCAGTAACCGCGCCCGACCATGCGTTGCTGGGTGATGACTTGTTCGGGAATCCGCCGTTCGGTGAACAGCGGATGCCGACTGCTGCAATACAGCCAGTGCTGTTCGCGGTACAGCGGCATATAGACCAGCCCGCTCATGCGTGTGGAAAACGCACCGATGGCCAGATCGAGGCGGTTGTCCTGCACGCCGAGTTGCAGTTCGTAAGGGCTCATCACCGACAAGTGCAAATGCACGGCCGGGTGTTCCTGGGTGTAGGCGCCGATGGCTTCGGCGAAAGGCAACGCCTTGTCGCTGACGGTGGAATCGATGACGCCGAGGTTCAGCGTGCCGCGCAGTTCGCCCTTTAGCGCTGCCGCGTATTGTTCGAAGCCTTCGAGCTCGCCCAACAGACGCAGGGTTTCCTGGTGGAACAACTCGCCCTTGCTGGTCAGGCTGAAACCACCGCGACCACGATGGCAGAGCACCAGGCCAAGCGCGGCTTCGAGCTGGCTCATGTAAGTGCTGATCGCCGAGGTCGAGAGGTTGAGCTCTTGCTGGGCGTTGGCGAACCCCTGATGACGGACCACGCTGACGAAGATGCGTAATAGTTTCAGGTCGGGTAAAGCGTTGGCCATGTCTACTCCGGGCTTTGCCACTGTGTGTCTGTAGGAAAAGCCCCTCACCCCAGCCCTCTCCCCGAGGAGAGGGAGCTGATCTCCAAGGCTTTCAAATCCTGAGTTCGACTCGATTTTTCAGGTCGATGCAGATTCCGCCAACAACTCGGTCGGCCCCCTCTCCCTCTGGGAGAGGGCTGGGGTGAGGGGCGGCGATGTTCAGCCAGGCCAGAATCCCAAGAGGGCAAAGTCTAATCCGCCCACCACCATTAGTTTAGAAAAATCTGAACTAAGTATTTGCCCATAGCGATTCTTCCCGCCCACTACATTTCGCAGAATCGCCGCCACAAGGTTCGCCCGTGTCTCCCCGACCGGTGCAACCAACATAAATAAAACAACGACGATGAGGCCTTACCCGTGGACAAGATTCTTCACCAACCACTGGGCGGCAATGAAATGCCGCGCTTCGGCGGCATCGCCACCATGATGCGACTTCCCCATTTGCCTACCGCTGCCGGCCTGGATGCTGCCTTCATTGGCGTGCCGCTGGACATCGGCACCTCGCTGCGCCCCGGCACCCGTTTCGGACCCCGCGAAATCCGCGCTGAATCGGTGATGATCCGCCCGTACAACATGGCCACCGGCGCTGCACCATTCGATTCCCTGTCGGTCGCTGACATCGGTGATGTGGCAATCAACACGTTCAACCTGCTGGACGCCGTGCGGATCATCGAAGAGTCCTACCACAGCATCCTCGAACACGATGTGATCCCGCTGACCCTAGGCGGCGACCACACCATCACCCTGCCAATCCTGCGTGCGATCCATAAAAAGCACGGCAAGGTCGGCCTGGTGCACATCGACGCCCACGCCGATGTGAACGATCACATGTTCGGCGAGAAAATCGCCCACGGCACCACCTTCCGTCGCGCTGTCGAAGAAGGCCTGCTGGACCCGGACCGCGTCGTGCAAATTGGTCTGCGCGCCCAGGGCTACACCTCCGAAGACTTCAACTGGAGCCGCAAACAAGGCTTCCGCGTTGTTCAAGCCGAAGAGTGCTGGCACAAATCCCTGGCACCACTGATGGCCGAAGTTCGCGAGAAAGTCGGCGGCGGTCCGGTGTACCTGAGTTTCGACATCGACGGCATCGATCCGGCTTGGGCACCTGGCACCGGCACCCCGGAAATCGGCGGTCTGACGACCATTCAGGCGATTGAAATCGTCCGTGGCTGCCAAGGCCTCGACCTGGTCGGCTGCGATCTGGTAGAAGTCTCGCCCGCTTACGACACCACCGGCAACACCTCGCTGTTGGCTGCCAACCTGCTGTACGAAATGCTCTGCGTACTGCCTGGCGTGGCCCACCGCTGAGGATTGGTCATGAACGAACGCGATCAGGTTCTGAAAGCTGCCGCCGACCTGGTGACAGCCTTTACCCGTAACGATCGCGAAGCCTACTTCGGTGCGTTCAGCACCGACGCGAGCTTCGTGTTCTACACCCTCGAACAGCCCCTGCTGTCGCGCGATGCCTATCAGGCGTTGTGGGACAACTGGCGCGCCGAGGATGGCTTTGAAGTGCTCTCGTGCACCTCGAGCAACGCCTTCGTCAGCCTGCAGGGTGACGTGGCGATTTTCATCCATGACGTAGCCACCGAGCTGCGCATGCAAGGGGAGCAACACTTCAGCCAGGAGCGCGAGACGATTGTTTTCAAGAAACAAGCGTCTGGCCAAGAACAACAAGGCCATTGGCTGGCCTGCCACGAACATTTGTCCGCAATGCCGGAAGGGCTGCCATCCCCTTAGCCAAACAGGTGACGCTCACGCACGATGAGCGCGCCTTTATGATCGGAGCTGATCATGAATAAAAACAACAAAGACAAAGACCAAAGCCTTACGCAAATTGAAACCTACGGGGTCGAACAGATCCCGGACAGCGAACGTAACGCAGGCCCGACGGATTTGTTCCGGATGATCTTCGGCGGTTCGAATACCTTTGCCACCGCCGTGCTCGGCAGTTTCCCGGTGCTGTTCGGTCTGTCGTTTCAGGCCGGCGTCTGGGCGATTGTGTCGGGCGTATTGCTCGGCTCGCTGATCCTCGCGCCGATGGGCCTGTTCGGCCCGATCAACGGCACCAACAACGCCGTGTCCTCCGGCGCGCACTTCGGTGTGCACGGGCGGATCGTCGGTTCGTTCCTGTCGCTGTTGACCGCCATCGCCTTCTTCTCGCTCTCGGTGTGGAGTTCAGGTGATGCGCTGATCGGTGGTGCCAAACGCCTGATCGGCTTGCCGGAAACCGACCTGACACTGGGCCTGGCCTATGGTCTGTTCGCGATTCTGGTGCTGACGGTGTGCATCTACGGCTTCCGTTTCCTGCTGTGGGTCAACAAGATCGCGGTGTGGAGCGCCAGCCTGCTGTTCCTGCTGGGCATCTTCGCCTTCGCCGGGCCTTTCGATGTGAACTTCGCCGGCACCGTCAGCATGGGTCAACCGGGCTTCTGGGCCGCGTTCATCGGTGCTGCGCTGGTGGCGATGAGCAACCCGATTTCCTTCGGTGCGTTCCTCGGCGACTGGTCGCGCTACATCCCGCGCGATACACCAAAAGGCCGGATCATGGCGGCTGTGGTGATTTCGCAGATCGCGACCTTCATCCCGTTCCTGTTCGGCCTGGCCACCGCGACCATCGTGGCGATCAAGGCACCGGACTACATCGCGGCCAACAACTACGTCGGCGGTCTGCTGGCGGTGTCGCCGAACTGGTTCTTCCTGCCGGTGTGCATGATTGCGGTGATCGGCGGCATGTCCACCGGCACAACCTCGTTGTATGGCACCGGGCTGGACATTTCCAGCGTGTTCCCTCGGCTGCTGTCGCGGGTCAAGGCGACGTTGCTGATCGGCGTGATGTCGATTGCCTTCATCTTCATCGGGCGCTTTGCGGCGAATCTGGTGCAGAGCGTGTCGACCTTCGCCGTGCTGATCATCACCTGCACCACGCCATGGATGGTGATCATGATCATCGGCCTGGTCGTGCGCCGCGGCTTCTACTGCCCGGATGACCTGCAAGTGTTCACCCGCGGCGAGAAAGGTGGCCGCTACTGGTTCACCCACGGCTGGAACTGGCGTGGCCTGGGTGCCTGGATCCCGAGTGCGTTGGTAGGTTTGTGCTTCGTGAACCTGCCGGGGCAATTTGTGGGTGTGCTGGGCAACCTGGCCGGCGGTATCGACATCAGCCTGCCGGTGACCCTGGGCCTGGCGTCGCTGGTGTACCTGGCGTTGTTGAGCCTGTTCCCGGAATCGCGGGAAGTGTTTGGCCCGGACGATGTACGCAGCAAGGGCACGGATTCGCTCGCTAAACCGGCGATGCGCCAAGCCGCCTGATAAACAAAACATGCTGATGTGGTGAATACCTGTGGCGAGGAAGCTTGCTCCCGCTCGACTGCGCAGCAGTCGCAAAACAGGCGATTGGGTTTCCCCTGAAGAAACTCGGTTGCGGAATTTGGGGCTGCTTCGCAGCCCAGCGGGGGCAAGTCCCCTCGCCACAAAAGCCCGCATCACAGCAATGCTATTCAGCCTCACCATAAAAAAGACAATCGGAGACACGCCATCATGGCACTGGATTTAACCGTCGTACTCATCTACGCCGCCGCGATGCTGTTACTCGGCTACTACGGCATGCGCAAAGCCAAGACCAACGAAGACTTTTTGGTCGCCGGTCGTAACCTCGGCCCGAGCCTCTACATGGGCACCATGGCCGCCACCGTACTCGGCGGCGCGTCCACCGTTGGCACCGTACGCCTGGGCTACGTCCATGGCATCTCCGGTTTCTGGCTGTGCGCCGCACTGGGTTGCGGGATCGTCGCGCTGAACCTGTTCCTCGCCAAACCGCTGCTGAAACTGAAGATCTACACCGTTACCCAGGTGCTGGAAAAACGCTACAACCCGATGGCCCGCTCGGCGAGCGCGGTGATCATGCTGGCGTACGCGCTGATGATCGGCGTGGTCTCGATCCTGGCCATTGGCACCGTGCTGCAAGTGCTGTTCGGCCTGCCGTTCTGGATTTCGGTATTGCTCGGTGGTGGCGTGGTGGTGATCTACTCGGCCATCGGCGGCATGTGGTCGCTGACCCTGACCGACATCGTCCAGTTCGTGATCAAGACCGTGGGCCTGATGTTCATCCTGTTGCCAATCTGCCTGTACCGCGTCGGTGGTTGGGATCAGTTGGTGTTGAAACTGCCGGCGAGCGCCTTCAGCTTCACCACCATCGGCTGGGACACGATCATTACCTACTTCATGATCTACTTCTTCGGCATCCTGATCGGTCAGGACATCTGGCAACGGGTGTTCACCGTCAAGAGCGCCAAAGTGGCTCAGGTCGCCGGTACATTCGCAGGCTTCTACTGCATCCTTTACGGACTGGCCTGCGCCCTGATCGGCATGGCCGCTCACGTACTGATTCCGGACCTGGACAACGTCAACAACGCCTTCGCCGCCATCGTTAAGCTGTCCCTGCCGGACGGTATCCGTGGCTTGGTAATTGCCGCGGCACTGGCTGCGATGATGTCCACCGCCAGCGCCGGCCTGCTCGCCGCTGCCACCACCCTGACCGAAGACCTGCTACCGAAACTGCGCGGCGGTAAACAGTCGAGCCTGGGCATGAACCGTCTGTTCACCCTGCTGACCGGCCTGGTGGTGCTCGGCATCGCCCTGGTGGTCAACGACGTGATCAGCGCCCTGACCCTGGCGTACAACCTGCTGGTAGGTGGCATGCTGATCCCGTTGATCGGTGCGATTTTCTGGAAGCGCGCAACCACCGCCGGCGCCATCGCCAGCATGGGCATGGGCTTCGCCACCGCGCTGGTGTTCATGTTCAAGGACGGTCTGGACGCCAACACGCCGATCTATTACAGCCTCGGCGTAGGTCTGGTGAGCTTTGTGCTGGTCAGCCTGATGTCCCGTCGCCCTTCCGTGGTGGCGAGCGCCGTCTAAGCTTTCTATAGAGACTTGATGCTTTCTTCGACGGGTGTGGCGTCGGTTGCCACACCCGTTTTTTTTCGTCTGGAGAAAACCTTTGATGAAGATTGTTTCTCGTGATCAGTGGTTCGAGGTCAAACAGCTCAGTGACGGCATTCACCTGATTCACGAGCCTTACATCCGCCCCTTCTACCGCTGCAACCTCTGGCACATCCAGGGCCGCGACAAGGATTTGCTGCTGGACAGCGGCTCGGGGCTGGTGAGCCTGCGCGAGCAACTACCGTGGATCACCGAGCGGCCGCTGGTGGCGGTGGCCAGCCATTGCCATTTCGATCATATCGCCGGGCATCACGAATTTGCTGAACGACTGGTGCACCCGGCCGAAGCGCAGATTCTCGCTGCGCCCGACGGCGAGAACACCTTGAGCACGGCGTTTGTCGGCGACGAGATGTTCGAAGCGCATCCCGATTGCCCGCTGTGCTACGCCGAATACCGGGTCAAAGCCGCGCCGGCCACGGGCATGATTGAAGAAGGCGATGTGCTGGACCTGGGTGATCGCGTGCTGCAAGTGCTGCACACGCCGGGGCATTCGCCGGGTGGTATCAGCCTGTATGAAGCGGCAACCGAGACGCTGTTCAGCGGCGACATCATCTACGACGGGCCGCTGATCGAAGACGCCTACCACTCCAACCTCGACGACTACGCCCGCAGCCTGCAACGCTTGCATGCGTTGCCGATCCGCACGGTACATGGCGGGCATTTCGGGAGTTTTTCCGGGGAGCATTTACGCGGGATGATTGACGAGTGGCAGCGCTCGCACGGCTGAAGCCTGCTGTACTCAGCGCAGGGACAACAACAATAACGCCCTCGAAGAGCGACCATGAAAAGAGCTGCCGTTCGTGCTGCTGTGCATCGCTTTATCAGCCGCCTGCTGGAAGATCGGAAGGACTTCGACGACCACGTCAGCCTGGCGCAGTTGGGATTGGATAAAGAAGATATCGAGGAGCTGATCTTCCATCTGGAAGATGAGCTGGGGTTGACCGCGTTTACGGCGGAGGAAGACCGGATGCTCAAGACCGCCAGGACAGCGAATGATTTGAGTCGGTTTTTAATTGAGATTGGACAGCATTGAGAAGGAATGCCAAATACATCCATCAGGATGTTAGAGATCCCTGTGGCGAGGGGATTTATCCCCGTTGGGCTGCGAAGCAGCCCCAAAACTATTAAACCCGGTTCGACCTGTAAGAATGTGATTGCTGCGAATGTGATTGCTGCGAATGGGGCTGCTGCGAATGGGGCTGCTGCGCAGCCCAACGGGGATAAATCCCCTCGCCACAAATAACCCCATTCACCTGATGCTTACGTGTGCCTACCGCCGACGAGGCTGGCGTCGACGCTGTTCGTCGTCAGTGCGAATAGGCACAGGTTGCAGAGGCGGTTCGATCAAACCGAGTGCGACACCCAGGTCATGCAGCCAGTTTTGGATTTTCTCTTTCATGGTGCCCCCTTCAGGGTAGTGCCGAGTGGCCGGAATTCTGTAGCCACTTCGCACTGATAATAGTCCGAAGTCCTACGCAATGCTCGCCCAAGATCGCAATGATCTGTTACTGAATTGATCCAAATAGCTGACCGTTAGTTCAAGCCGTCGCCCGAGCCTGACTCGGCAGCGCCGGATAGACCGCTTGCTGCTGCTCAAGCCACGCGTTCAAGTTCGCCCCAAGCATGCCTTTACGCCACATCAGCCACGTGGTGGCGCTGGCAAATGGCTCGGCCAGCGGGTGCACCGCCACGCTTTCTCGACCCGGCAGGCTGGCGAGCATCGACTCCGACATCAACGCCACGCCGGAGCCAGCGATCACACAGGCGAGCATCCCCGGATAAGACTCGATCTCCATCGCCCGGCCCATGGCCGCGTGGTAATGGGCGAACCAGGCCTCCAGGCGCATCCGGTAGGAACAACCCTGCCGGAAGGTGAACACTGAACGCCCTTCCACATCCAGCGCACTGTGGATCGGCGGGTGATCGGCCTCGCTGATCAACACCAGCCGTTCGTCGCAAAACGGCACGCCGTCGAGGCCCGCGAGTTCCAGCGGACCGTCCACCAGTGCCGCATCGAGACGCCCGGTGAGCAAACCTTCGAGCAATTCGCCGCTGGGACCGGACTGCACTTGCAGGTTCACCGCCGGGTACGTGCGGTGATAGCGCGCCAACAGCCCCGGAAGGTGGATAGCCGCCGTGCTGTACATGGTGCCAAGCACGAAGTCACCGGCCGGTTGCCCGCCCTGCACCGCCGCGCTGGCTTCGTCGTGCAGGGCAAACAGCTTGGCGGTGTAATCCAGCAGGACTTTTCCCGCAGGCGACAACTGCAAACGCTGACGCTCGCGAAGGAAAAGTTCGACACCGAGTTGCTCTTCCAGTTGTTTGAGCCGAGTCGACAGATTCGACGGCACCCGGTGCAAGCGTTCGGCAGCGCGAGTGATCGAGCCCTCTTGCGCCACAGCCTGGAAAATCCGCAATTGGCTGAATTCCACACCATTCTCCAATACAGAACAAGTCACTCACTATTATTCATTTTAAAAGAAAGTCAATCAGTCCTAGCCTGACGGTCATTGATCCTCGAATGGAATTCAGACCATGTCCCCTCTGATTCGCTTAATCGCCAGCTTCATCGCCCTGATGATGGCCATGGGCATCGGGCGTTTCGCCCTGACGCCGCAACTTCCGCACCTGCTCAGCGAAGGGCAGATCGACCTGACCGCCGCCGGTCTGATTGCTGCGGCCAACTACCTCGGCTACTTCCTCGGTGCGGTGGACGCGATGTTCTCGCGCCGCCCCGAGCAAGTCCGCCGGCGCCTGCTCGGTGGCTTATGGCTCTGTGTGCTGCTGACCCTGGCGTCGTTCTGGGCCAACGGTTTCTGGTCTCATCTGCTGCTGCGCTTCGGCACCGGCGTCGCCAGCGCCTGGGTGTTGGTGATGATCACCGCATTGAGCCAGCCACTGGCAGCCGCGGCCGGTCGTCCACGGCTTGGCGCGCTGGTGTTTGCCGGACCGGGGTTGGGGATTTTTCTGACGGGGTTGCTGGCCTTGGGCTCGAACCTCCTCGGGCAATCCTCCGCGACCTTGTGGCTGGTGTATGCCGCTGTCGCGCTGGTGATGCTGCTGGTCATCCTGCCGTTCCTGCCACAATCGACTGCCGCAGCACCAACACCGACGGCCAATACATCAGGCAATCAAGGCATCGGCCGTTTAGGGGTGATCTACGCCTTGTACGGTTTGGGCTACATCATCCCGGCCACGTTTCTCTCGCAAATGGCCAACGCGCAGTTCCACGGTCAGTGGATGGCCGATCTGTTCTGGCCGTGCTTCGGTCTCGCGGCGGCGGCCGGGGTGTTGCTGGTGAGTTTGCGCCGGCACAACCCGAACGCCACGCGGCACTGGTTGATGGCGACGTTGTGGCTGCAAGCCGCTGGGGTGTTCGCCTGCTTGCTGGGCAGCGGCCCGGGCCTGGCGTTGGGCGTGATCCTCTGCGGCACGCCGTTCCTGGCCTGCATGCAATTGGTGATGCAACGCTCCCGGGAACTGGCACCCCACGCCACCCAGCGCAACGCCGGGCTGCTGACCGCGTGCTTTGCCGTGGGTCAGCTCAGCGGGCCGTTGCTGGCCGCATTGAGCAGCCATTTCAGTGGCGGTTTGCAACCCGCGCTGGTGATCGCCGGAAGCGGTTTGCTGATCGCAGGCGGTTTGCTGCTGGGCCCACTCACTGCTGGCCGAGGGCTTTGCGCAAACGACGGCGCACCCACTGTTCAGCGCTGACAAACGTGATGCCGAGCAGCACCAGCACCGCGCCGACCACAAAGTTGAGGCTCAGGTCTTCACCCAGCAACACCACGCCGAACGTGACGCCGAACAGCGGCGTCATAAACGAGAACACCGCAAGGTTGGCCGCCAGATAACGGCGCAACAGCCAGAACCAGGTCAGGTAACTGAAGAACGACACCACCAGGCCCTGGAACAGCACACTGGCCACCGCCACGGTGGTCAGGCTGACGTGGGTCACCTGGCCGCTAAGGATGGCGATCAGCAACAGGCCGACAAAACCGACGATCAGTTGATAGAACAGGGTCAGGGTCACCGGCGCTTCCGACAGGCGCGAAGCACGCACCACCACGGTGGTCGCACCCCAACTGGCACCGGCCAACACGCCCAAGGCATCGCCCATCAACATGCGGTGGTCGAGGTTGTCCCAGGACACACCGCCGGCAAACGCGATGGCGATCCCGACGAATGCGAGAAAAATCCCCAACCATTGCACCGGCCTTAAACGCTCACTCGGCAACAGCCAGTGAACGCCCAACGCGGTGAAGATCGGTGCGGTGTAGAGAAACACCGACATGTGCGCAGCGGTGGTCAGTTGCAGGCCTTCGGAAATGAAGAAGAACTCCAGGCCAAACAGCGCACCGGCCAGTAGTCCACCGCGCCAGGTTGTGCTGACCTGATCCCAACCGCCCTTCCAGCAGATGAGAAGTCCTACAAGCAACGCAGAAATACCCGAGCGCCCGGCAGCCTGCATGACCGGCGCGATGTCGGGCGCTGCCCACTTGATCATCACTTGTTGCACGCCCCAGATCAGGCACAGCCCGATCATCACTTGCAGGGCAAATTTATCGGCGCTACGCCGGGTGGCGCTCACCGGAACACCTCGACAACACAATCCATGGCAGGCCATCCAATGGTCAGAAATCAGTGTCGAGGATTATCAATGACTCGGGCGGAAAAAGCCGTCTGGAAAAGACATTTAGTTCTTCCGTTGCGTCAGCGGTGAATGGCTGTCGGCTGCGCCGCCAATCGCTGGCAAGCCAGCTCCCACAGTGACCGGGTTGCTCACTGATGGTTTATTCAACACCAAACCCTGTGGGAGTCTGGCTTGCCAGCGATGGCGTCAGTTCAATCAACCCTGCTCAAGGATTTGAATTCAGAAGTCGTTTAGCTAGCAAAAACCCGACGGTACACGCCACCGCCGTGGCCAAGGTGCCCCACGCCATATCCATCACCGCCAACTGCGCCGACCAGCCGTTCAGCGTCGCCCAGTTACTCAAGTCATAAGTGCCGTAAGCCACCAACCCCAATAACGCGCCCATCCGCGCAGCTCGCTGCCAGGTACTCGCGGGCAATACCACGAACACCACACAACCGATTACATAAAGGAGATAGAACACCGCTGCCGGAACCAGCAGCGGTTGATCGAGCATCAGGGGTCCGAGCAGCGCCCGGTAAGTCGGGGCCATCAACACGCCGAGCCAGAGGCCATCGAGCAGGAGAAACGCCAGCAAGGTGCCAGCGTAGGCGAACAAGGCTTTTTTCATAGCACCCGACCTCATGTGAACTCCGTGTAGGAGCTGCCGCAGGCTGCGATCTTTTGACTTTATAAGATCAAGATCAAAAGATCGCAGCCTTCGGCAGCTCCTACAGGGGCCGATGCGAGGTCAGCTTAGTTCAATGCGATCCGCATGAATGACGATCTGGCCGTTCTTGTACAACGCGCCGATAGCCTTCTTGAAGTTGCCTTTGCTGACGCCGAACATACTGCTGATCAGGGTCGGATCGCTCTTGTCGCTGATCGGCAACGTGCCGTTGTTGTCGCGCAGCTTGGCGAGGATCTTCGAGTTCAGGCTGGTGGCGGCTTCTTCGCCGACCGGTTGCAGGCTCAGGCTGATCTTGCCGTCGGTACGGACTTCTTTGATAAAGCCCTTCTCTTCTTTACCGGCGCGCATGAACTTGAAGATTTCATTCTTGTGAATCAGGCCCCAGTGCTTGTTGTTGATAATTGCCTTGAAGCCCATGTCCGTGGCTTCGGCAACCAGCAAATCAACTTCCTGGCCCGGGGTGTAGCTGGCCGGGGTCTTGTCCAGGTAACGGTCCAGACGCGCGGTCGCAGTGATGCGGCGGGTGTGCTTGTCGAGGTAGACGTGCACCACCACATATTCGCCGGCGGTCATCTGGCGTTTTTCTTCGGAGTACGGCAGCAACAGGTCCTTCGGCAGACCCCAATCCAGGAACACGCCGATGCTGTTGACTTCAACGACTTTCAAACTGGCGAATTCACCGACCTGAACTTTCGGCGTTTCGGTAGTTGCGATGAGTTTGTCATCGCTGTCCAGATAAACAAAAACGTTGAGCCAGTCTTCATCTTCGCTGGGAATATCTTTGGGGATATAACGATTAGGCAGAAGGATTTCACCATCCGCGCCACCGTCCAGATATAAACCGAAGTTAGTGTGTTTAACCACTTGCAAACTGTTGTAGCGCCCGACTAAAGCCATTTCCAATACCCTCATTGCGTGGGCGGCATTCTACCCGGTTTTACGGGCTGCGCTCGCCGGCCAGCCCGGTGGCGCGAGAAAATCCTCCGAAGGCCTTAATTTTCCTGGGTTTTGGCGCCAGGCTCGCGGCCGCTCGTCAGACTGACCTGGCGCCAATGGCCATCATCCGTCGAGCCGAAGGCGCTATTTTCCCAGCTGTCTTCTTATTTAAAACAGCAGCTTAGCCGGGTATTTCGAACAATAACTTGTGAATAATCGAGTGATGGCCCAGGTTATTTCAGGGGGATATTTACCAAGCAATTGTCAAGTATTTCCTGTACGATGCCTGGCCAAGTTAATTTTCTACAGGTTAATGGCCGCCATGCGTGTAAAAGCATCCAACAGCAAAGCAAAGCCAGCTCCAGCCGTTGAAACCAGCGAATCGATCAACAACCAGATTGCTGCGTTCCTCAAGTCCGGCGGTGAAATCCAGCAAATTGCCAAAGGCGTCAGCGGCCAGACATTCGGCCCGTCCAAGCAAATCACGCTCGGCAAAAAGTAACACGGTGCTTTAACTGGTCCATAAGCGCTTTGAGCTTCGAAGCGCTTGGACTGGAACCCTCCCGCAACACCCCGAAAAACCCATCAATATTCCAAAAATCGACGAACGGCCCTCGATGCCGAGCATTCGCCGGTATGCTTGCACACGTCTAGATTAAGCGTTTCAGCAGACTTTGATGACTGCTCCCTCGCTGATCATGGAGTGACGCATGTTCAAACCCTCCTGTTTATTGCTCTGCAGCCTTCTGCTGTCGTGCCCGCTTGCCAATGCGCAAATCTTCCAGCGCGAACTGGGCGACTTCAACCTCAAACTCGGCACCACTCCCAGCCGCAGCATGGCTCAGGGGTTGGTCAAGCCCGCCAGTACCGGCTCATTCCATGGCGGCCTCGACTTGAGCCATGACAGCGGATTCTACGTCGGCCAATGGTCACCAAGCGCAGGGTTGACCCCGGGCAGTAACCTCGAAGTCGATTCCTACATGAGCTTTAAACAGCCGTTCGATCACACCCTCGGCTACGAAGTCGGCATGATCCATTACAGCTATCCAAAACTGGACACGCTCGACAGCCAGGAGCTGTTCGGTGGCTTGACCTTCCTGGGCAGCCGTTTCGGCGCAGCCTTCAGCGACGACCCGGACAAACAGAACAGCACCGTGTTTGCCGATCTGGGTGGCAATCAGCCGTTCGGAATCGGGATCAGCCTGAAATACACCACCCACCAGCTCAATTCACCGGTCTCCGTCGACGGAGGCTCGGTCAGCAGTTTCAACGATTGGTCGTTGCAACTGTCCCGTGCGTTCATGGGGGTCGACCTGAACCTGATCTACAGCGATTCCAACCTCAGCGGCAGTGAATGCTCCGCCTACTCAGGGCACAACAGCCAGTGCGATGGGCTAGTGACCCTCAAGGCTGAACGCAGCTTTTATTGATCGGCTTGAACTGCCGGGCTTATCTTGCGTTCACATAAAGACCCTCATCAAAGAAGCCAGGCCTTCGCAAGGACTCGCCCATGTCGCGCTGGTTTAAACACATTGCCGTCCTGATTACCCTCTCCCTCGCCCTCGGCGCATGTAGCCGCGTGGGGCTGGCGTACCGCAATCTCGACGTGATCATTCCGTGGACGCTCAGCGACTATCTGGACATGAACGGCGAGCAAAAAGGCTGGTTCAACGAGCGCCTCAAGGAGCATCTGAGCTGGCACTGCACGACCCAACTGCCGGGCTACCTGGATTGGCTGGACCGTTTGCAGGCCATGGTCGAGACCAATCAAGTCACTGACGAAGCGCTGCAGGCCCGCACCCAGGAAGCCAAAAAAGCCATCGCCCAGACCGCTCGGGAAATAACCCCATCCGCCATCGAGTTGTTGCAGGGGCTGGATGACCAGCAGGTGGCGGAGATGAACGATGCCTTCGCCAAGGACCAGCGCAAACGTCAGGAGGAATACCTCAAGCCGTCCCTTGATCAGCAAATCAAGGAGCGTGGCGTGCGCATGGACAAACGTCTGAACGACTGGCTCGGCCCGCTCAACCCCAGTCAGCAACAACGGGTTGTGGCCTGGTCGAACGCCTTGGGTGACCAGAATCAGCAATGGATCGCCAACCGTGTCCATTGGCAAAAACAGTTCAGTGCGGCAGTCGCGCAGCGCCATAGTCCAGAATTCCCACAGCGAATCGAGACACTTCTGGTCAATCGCGAGAGTTTGTGGACAGCGGATTACCGCTTGGCCTACGCCAACACCGAGGCTCAAGCGCGGGGGTTGCTGGTGGATTTGATGGCCGAGAGCACACCGGCTCAGCGTCAGCGGTTGTTGAAGAAGATTGATGGGGTAAGGAAGGACTTCACTGATTTGAAATGTTTGAAGGCGGTGCAGCAGGGGTAAAAACAAGATCAAAAGATCGCAGCCTTCGGCAGCTCCAGTGTTTTGTGTACACCTGTAGGAGCTGCCGAAGGCTGCGATCTTTTGCTGTTTGCAGGAAGTCAGGCAATCTGTGCCTTCGACGCCACCTCATCAAACGTCACTTCATCCAGCGCATCCGCCTGTTCATCCAGCACCTGGCGCGGATGGTCATTGCCCGGAATGCTGCTGTCGATCAGGCTCAACAAACTCGAGCCACGAGGCGTCAAAACGAAGTTCTCGCCATTTCCCCCCTCGTCCTCAGGTCGCGATGCGATAAAGCCACGATCCAGCAGCAACTTTTCGTACTCGGTGGCGATCACTTTCAGGTGGTCGAGGTTGCCAATTAGCTCGCCCTCTTCCGCCTTTTCCGCCGAAAGCTGTTCAGCGTAGGGCCTTGGAGTAAAGCTATGGCCGGCACTGTTCTGCACTTCGTGCAGCAAGCGTTCAATCAAATCCCAGTTATAAGTCGTCATCCTGATTCAACCTCCAAAGCCAGTGAGTGTGATGGCCTTCATAGGTTGTGACCGACACGGCGGGAAGCCGTTCAGCCGAGGTTTTGAACGGCACCGATCGGCGGTATGTCGAATTTTGCATAGGTCAAACGACTAGGCTGTGTACGTCGCCTCCCAGCACCGCGCAGGAGAAACCCCCATGAACATTCAGAATCATCCGGTCGTATCGCGAGAAGAATGGCTCGCCGCCCGCAAACAACACCTGGCCAACGAAAAAGCCTTCACCAAGGAACGCGACAAACTCAGCGCTGAGCGTCGCGCCCTGCCCTGGGTGAAAATCGACAAGGACTACCGCTTTCAAAGCACCCATGGCGAACAGAAACTGGCCGACCTGTTCGGCGGTCGCAACCAGTTGGTCATCTACCACTTCATGTTCGCCCCAGGCTGGGATGAAGGCTGCCCCGGTTGCTCGTTTTTGTCCGACCACATCGACGGTGCCAACCAGCACCTGGCCCATCATGACGTGGCAGTAGTGGCGGTTTCCCACGCACCGCTCGCCGAATTCCAGGCCTTCAAGCAACGCATGGGCTGGAAGTTCGACTGGGTATCGTCCGAAAACAGCGACTTCAACTACGACTTTGGCGTGTCGGCCCGAGCCGAAGAGGTCGCCGCAGGCACGGCTACCTACAACTACGAAAAATCCGACGGTGCCGAAGAAGAACTCCCCGGCCTCAGCGTGTTTTATCGCAACGACGCCGGCGACATCTTCCACACCTATTCCACCTACGCCCGGGGCCTGGACATGTTGGTGGGCGCCTACAACTACCTGGACCTCACGCCCAAGGGCCGCAATGAAGAGGAAATCATGGAGTGGGTTCGGCACCATGACCGCTATGAGGGAGAGACAAAATCCAATTGTTGCCAGGGTCGTTGATGCCCCGACATTACTGAACTTTTGCCCGCTTAAAGGCCTCAACCGGATAACCCGCCTTAACCGGAACTGAGGCCTAGTCTATGAAAGCCCTGCTGAAACTCACCCTCGCCGCGACCCTTGCCTGCGCCCTCCCCGTTTGGGCTTGCACGCCAGAGGAAGCCACCGCCAAGCGCGAACAACTGGCCCAGGAAGTGGCCAAGCTCACGCAACAGAATCCGAAGAAGGCCAAGGAGATCAACGATGAGTTGCAGAAGATGGACTTGGGCACGGCCAGCGCGGATCTGCCGGACAAGTGCCAGTTGATCGATCAGCGTTTGAAGGAACTGGATGCGGCGGGCAAAAAGGCTGAGGGTTAACAGGCAAGATCAAGATCACGATCTTTCGAACTGGAATTTGCATTAGTGCATTTAATTATTTGCACAAACGCATATTCAGACCTAAGGTCACCTCGAGCCCGAGATCGGAGCCGCCATCAAACAGGGCAAACCGCACACGCCGATCGCTCAGCAACACCGCTACACACCCACAAGCTGGACGCTTGTTTTCACTCATGGAGGATTGAAAAAATGTTAACCACTGAAGCAACGCAATTCACCGGCGAGACACTGCCAAGGTGCCTGACCGGTCATCTGCTTAACCCGCAATTGTCCGACGTCGAATCGGCTGCACCGCTCAAGGCGTCGGCCGCTGCCAGCCTCAACTTCACGATGCAGAAGCAAACCCAGACCAACTGGTGCTGGGCGGCCGTTTCCGCCTCGGTCGGCAACTATTACGGCACCGGGTCCTGGACCCAATGCGGCGTTGCCACCGCTGCGCTGGACCGCAACTGCTGCAATCAACCGGGGCCGTGCAACGTTTACGGCTATCTGGATTCAGCGCTGACGATCACGCGCAGTTTCAACGGCATGAATCAAGGTTCGCTGCAGCTGTCGGCTATCGAAAACCAGATCAACATGGGCCGACCGATCGGCTTGCGTTGTGCCTGGTACGGCGGCGGTGCGCACTTTCTGGCGATCTATGGCACCAATGGCAACTACCTGCTGATCGCGGATTCCATCTACGGTTACTCGACCCGAGCGCTGAATGCATTCCCCGGTTCGTACAACGGTGGCGGCAACTGGACCAACACTTACTTCACCCGTAAAAACTAGGAGGGCACATCATGCAACTGACTTATCCAAAGGCGCCTTCCAACGGCGTGCAGACACTGCGTCCGGCGCTTCAAGCCGCCCTGCAATCCCAAGGCTTCGGCGTTAATCGCCAGTTCGCCAGCGCGACGGCCAGCAAGATTAGCCTCAGCGAAGCCTACCGCGGCTACTCGCTCAGCCTGGAGGACCTGACCCAAGGCAAAGGCCTGAAAGACGCCAAGGTTGGCGATTGGCATTACCTGGTGTTTTCCGGTGGCGTGACCATTGCCGATGCACAACTGGCGGAAGTCCGCGGCCATGTCGAGTTCTCCTCGCTGAACCACGGGGCCATGGCGGCCGCCACGGTCGCTGCGTTAAAACTGGCAGAGCAATCGCCGCAACTGCAGGGTAAAACCGTTGAACTGCGGGTGCTGTTTGTTTCGGCAGTTCACCTGGTCGCGATCTGGCTGCATGCCGACAGTGAAGACGTGCTGATCCCGATTGAGCCGACGCCCAAGGAGCTGGCGGTCACTCAGTTGTACAGCGAAGCCAAGCTGCTCGCCCGGCTCAAGCCAGCGGCTGATCAAGCCAAGCAACGCTTTGATGCAGACACCAGTGGGCTGTTGGGGAGCTGACAAACGCTAGCCATAAAAAAAACCGGACACTGTCCGGGTTTTTTCTGTGTGCCTGAAACGACTTATTCAGCAGTAGGCGCTTCCGGCTTGCGGCGCTTGAGCGGCGCCATGCCGTCCTTGCTGACCAGCGACAGAGCGTCGGTCTTCGGACGGTTAGCGATCTTGCGCTTGGTCGGTGCCTTGGCGCCGGTTTTCTTCTTGTCGCCTTTGGCGTCGACTTTTTTCTTCTTCACGCCAACGGCTTTGCCCGAAGCCTTGACCTTTTTCGGTCCGCCGTAGGTGCCTTTGACTTCCTTGATGGTGCGGCGCTCGAAGCTCTGCTTGAGGTAGCGCTCGACGCTCGACATCAGGTTCCAGTCGCCGTGGCAGATCAGCGAGATGGCCAGGCCATCGTTGCCGGCACGCCCGGTACGACCGATGCGGTGAACGTATTCGTCGCCGCTGCGCGGCATGTCGAAGTTGATCACCAGGTCCAGGCCTTCCACGTCGAGGCCGCGAGCGGCGACGTCGGTGGCAACCAGGATCTTCACGCCGCCCTGCTTCAGGCGGTCGATCGCCAGTTTGCGATCCTTCTGGTCCTTCTCACCGTGCAGCACGAACGCTTTGTATTCCTGCGCCACCAGCCGGCCGTAGATACGGTCGGCCATGGCCCGGGTGTTGGTGAACACGATGGCCTTCTGATAGGTCTCGTTGGCCAACAGCCAGTTCACGATCTGTTCTTTGTGCTGGTTGTGGTCAGCGGTGATGATCTGCTGACGCGTGGTCGCGTTCAGGTCGCTGACGTTGTTGAGCTGCAAGTGCTCAGGGTTGTTCAGGACCTTGGCGACCATGTCGCGCAGGCCTGAACCACCGGTGGTGGCGGAGAACAGCATAGTCTGCTGACGGTTGGTGCACTCTTCCACCAGACGTTGCACGTCTTCGGCAAAACCCATGTCGAGCATGCGGTCGGCTTCGTCGAGCACCAGCACTTCGACTTCTTTCAAATCGAGGTTGCCGGCGTTCAGTTGCTCGATCATCCGGCCCGGCGTACCGATCAGGATGTCCGGCACCTTGCGCAGCATGGCGGCCTGGACCTTGAAGTCTTCACCGCCAGTGATCAGGCCGGACTTGATGAACGTGTACTGGGCGAAGCGCTCGACTTCCTTGATGGTCTGCTGGGCCAACTCACGGGTCGGCAGCAGGATCAGGGTCTTGATGCTGACGCGGACTTTCGCCGGGCCGATCAGACGGTTGAGGATCGGCAAAACGAAAGCAGCGGTTTTGCCGCTACCGGTTTGCGCTGTCACCCGCAGGTCACGCCCTTGGAGCGCCAGCGGAATAGCCGCTGCTTGCACTGGCGTTGGCTCGACAAATTTAAGCTCGGCCACGGCTTTGAGCAGGCGTTCGTGCAGGGCGAATTGGGAAAACACGGGTGCTACCTCGAAGAAATACAAAAAAACAGCTGCATAGGGTAACGGTTTCGAGCGCCGAGGCCGAGTTTCTTTATGCAATCGACAGTAAACAGTGGCTTTTTTGTTGCCTGATTTGTCTCCAAACCTCATCGGCAACGTCTTAAATGCTCTAATCGCCCCGTCGCAACCTACAGAAGAATCGTTTTTACCCATGGATATGAAACAGCTCTGGCTCAATGCCCAAGACCTTTGGGGCGCCCTCGACCAGCACCCACTCCTGCATTCCAGCCTGGCGCTGATCCTGCTTTTAGTGGTGGCATTGGTCCTCGGACGAGTGGCGCGCTACCTCATTCTTCACGCGACCAAAATGCTCGGCCGCCAACCCGCGCTGCACTGGATCAACGACCTACGACACAACAAGGTCTTTCATCGGCTGGCGCAAATGACGCCGTCGCTGGTGATCCAGTTCGGTCTGTACCTGGTGCCGGAACTGAGCAAAACCAGCCTGATCTTCCTCGGCAACGTCGCCCTCGCCTTCACCATCCTGTTCCTGCTGCTGGCGGCCAGTGCCCTTCTCAGTGCGTTGCTGGACATCTACGCCCGCACCGAACACGCCCGCACCCGCTCAATCAAAGGCTACGTGCAACTGACGAAAATGGTCTTGTACGTGCTGGGCGCGATCATCATCGTCGCCACGTTGATCGACCGCTCGCCGCTGTTGCTGCTCTCGGGTCTGGGTGCGATGTCGGCGGTGATTCTGTTGGTCTACAAGGACACCCTGCTGTCGTTCGTCGCCAGCGTGCAACTGACCAGCAACGACATGCTGCGAGTCGGTGACTGGATCGAAATGCCGCAAGTCGGCGCTGACGGTGATGTGGTCGATATCACGCTGCACACGGTCAAGGTGCAGAATTTCGACAAGACAATTGTGTCGATCCCGACCTGGCGCCTGATGTCCGAATCGTTCAAAAACTGGCGCGGCATGCAGCAGTCTGGTGGACGACGGATCAAGCGCAGCCTGTTCATCGACGCCAGCGGCGTGCGGTTTGTGCGCGATGACGAAGAGGCGAAACTGGCCCAGGTGCACCTGCTGACCGACTACATCAGCCGCAAACAGGCAGAACTCAAGGCCTGGAACGAAGCCCAGGGCAACGTCGCGGCAATGTCAGCCAACCGCCGGCGCATGACCAACATCGGGACCTTCCGCGCCTATGCATTGGCGTATCTGAAAAGCCACCCGGAAATCCAGCCGAACATGACCTGCATGGTCCGCCAGATGCAGACCACCGCCCAAGGCATCCCGCTGGAAATCTACTGCTTCACCCGCACCACCGCGTGGGCCGATTACGAGCGGATCCAGGGCGATATCTTCGATTATCTGCTGGCGGTGCTGCCGGAGTTTGGGTTGAGTTTGTATCAGCAGCCGAGTGGCGGGGATTTGCGTTCGGGGCTGTTGCCGGCCGTACTCGGCTCAGCCCACATTCCCGAGCCACAAAAACACTTGATGTAACGCCACTGAAACCTGTGGGAGCGGGCTTGCCCGCGATGAGGGAGTGTCAGCGAGAAACTCATCGTCTGATACTCCGCTATCGCGGGCAAGCCCGCTCCCACAGAGATATTTGTCAGTCGGAAGTCAGCTGGTAACTGGTGATTTGCGGATGCCCAATCGGCTGATCCATACGGCGGCGAGGATGACGCTACCGCCAAGGAACAACCGCCCCAACTCTTCATGTTGATTCCAGATCAACAAATTGATCAGCAACCCCACTGGCACATGCAGGTTGTTCATCACCGCCAGCGTCCCGCCATTGACCAGGCACGCACCTTTGTTCCACCAGTACAAACCCAGCGCCGTCGACACCAGCCCGAGGAACACCAGCACGCCCCATTGCAGCAGCGCTTCAGGCAGGAAGTTCTGTTTGCCGAACAGCAGGAACGCCGGCAACGCCACCGCCAATGCACCGAGATAGAAGTAACCAAAGCGCCGGTAATGCGGCAGATCACTCGGGTGACGCGCCACCAGATGCTTATAAAGCACCTGCCCGGCGGCGTAGGTGAAGTTGGCCAGTTGCAGCAGCAGGAAACCCATGAAGAAGTCCGGGTTGATCCGGTCGTAGCGAATCACCGCCGCGCCCAGCACCGCCACCAATGCCGCGACCAATGCCCACGGATTGAAGCGCCGGTTCAACGCATCCTCGATCAACGTCACGTGCAGCGGCGTGAGGATGGTGAACAGCAGCACTTCCGGCACCGTCAGCACCCGAAAGCTCAGGTACAGGCAGACGTAGGTCACGCCGAACTGCAACGCGCCGATCAGCAACATGCCGCGCATGAAGGCAGGCTCGACCGAACGCCAGCGCGTCAGCGGAATAAACACCAGCCCGGCCAGCAACACGCGCACCAGCACCGCAAAGTAGCTGTCGACATGACCGGCAAGGTATTCGCCGATCAAGCTGAAGGAAAACGCCTGGATCAGCGTGACAAAAAGTAGATAGCCCATGCTCGCCTCGTTTTGAATGGCGGCGACGATAGCGGGTTTTACTCTTCACCGCGAATCGTCAGACCACACACAAATCCACTGTGGGAGCGGGCTTGCTCGCGAAGGGGCCGTGTCAGTCAACATCAATGGTGAATGACACACCGTTTTCGCGAGCAAGCCCGCTCCCACAGGGGTCGTGTGCCAACTCATCAAATCCCAGACAAAAAAAAGCCCGATCTCGCTAAAGCGTTCAATCGGGCTACACACTCAGGAGCAACAAGTGCAAAGGGAGGTCGATGCGCGTACAGGCTTGAAGGGTTGCGCCAGGTCACTAGACCATCCAGCGATTATCTGGCGATTAACGGATCAGGCGACCTGGGAAAGCTTGGCGTTGGCCTGGTTCAGGCCCTTCTCCTGGAAGTCGCCGCCCAGGTTCATGCCTTCGGCGTGAATGAAGGTCACGTCGTGGATACCGATGAAGCCCATGACCTGACGCAGGTACGGTTCCTGGTGATCCGCCGGGCCGCCAGCGTAGATCCCGCCGCGAGCAGTCAGCACGTAGGCACGTTTGCCGGTGAGCAGACCTTGCGGGCCGGTGTCGGTGTACTTGAAGGTCACGCCGGCACGCAGCACGTGGTCGAGCCAGGCTTTAAGGGTGCTCGGGATCGCAAAGTTGTACATCGGCGCAGCCATGACCAGCACGTCGGCGGCCAGCAATTCGTCGGTCAACTGGTTGGAGCGATCCAGGGACGCCTGTTCGATGTCGTTGCGTTGTTCGGCAGGTTTCATCCAGCCGCCCAGCAAGTTGATGTCCAGATGCGGCACTGGATTAACGGCCAGGTCACGAACGGTGATCTGATCGGCCGGGTGTGTAGCTTTCCATTGGCTGATGAAGGTCTGGGTCAACTGACGGGAAACCGAGTCTTGCTGACGGGCGCTGCTTTCGATGATCAGAACGCGGGACATGGGATGTAGCCTCCATCTGAGAATGCTGTAAGTCGATGGAGTGGAGATTAAACAGAGTCATATCGATGAAAAAGCGCAAATAACTGCTATAAAGCATCGATAAATTCGTTTATAAGCGGAGCATGCCCAGTGGGCCTGCTCCGCAGGACGTCATTTTGGGGTGCAGGTCAGATCGATTCGCATCTTGATAATGGTCCGGGTGAACTTGGCGGTAGCGTTGGTGTGCTTGCCGGCAGGCACATCGATATTGCGAGTTCGCGGCGCTTCCGGGCCATTGTTGAAAACCACCTTACAGATTGCGTCGGTGGTGCCGAAGTTGTTCACCTGAATGGAGGCCATGTCGCTATCCGTGTCATAGGAGTTGTAGTCGATGCTCAAGCCATTGAGCGTTTTCTGAACATCGATCGGATAGGCAAACGCAGTCAGCGGCAGCATCACCAGCAGCGCACAACCCGATACCACACAACAGAATTTTTTCATTCGGCAGTCTCCAATAAGGACTGCCAGCTTAGGACAAGAGGAGCTCATCATGAAAGCGCCCCGCGTGACCCTTGATCAATGGCGAACGTTGCAGGCCGTGGTCGACCACGGTGGTTTCGCCCAGGCCGCCGAAGCGCTGCACCGCTCGCAATCCTCGGTGAGCTACACCGTGGCACGCATGCAGGACCAGCTCGGTGTGCCGCTGTTGCGTATCGACGGCCGTAAAGCAGTGCTCACCGAAGCCGGCGGCGTGTTGCTGCGCCGTTCGCGGCAATTGGTGAAACAGGCCAGCCAACTGGAAGACCTGGCCCACCACATGGAGCAAGGCTGGGAAGCGGAAGTGCGGCTGGTGGTCGATGCCGCTTACCCGAGCGCCCGCCTCGTCCGCGCCTTGACCGCGTTCATGCCGCAAAGCCGTGGCTGCCGGGTGCGCTTGCGTGAAGAAGTATTGTCGGGTGTGGAAGAAGTCCTGCTCGAAGGCGTGGCCGACCTGGCCATCACCGGTCTCAGCATTCCCGGTTACCTGGGCGCCGAATTGAGTGACGTGGAATTTGTCGCCGTCGCTCACCCCGAACACCCGCTGCATCGCCTAAACCGCGAAATCAACTTCCAGGACCTGGAAACCCAGATGCAAGTGGTCATCCGCGACTCCGGCCGCCAGCAGCCACGGGACGTTGGCTGGCTCGGTGCCGAACAGCGCTGGACCGTCGGCAGCCTGGCCACGGCCGCCACGTTTGTGGGCAGCGGGTTGGGTTTTGCCTGGTTGCCCCGGCACATGATCGAACGGGAATTGAAGGAAGGTACGCTCAAGCTGCTACCGTTGGACCAGGGCGGCAGCCGCAACCCGAGCTTTTATCTGTACTCGAACAAGGACAAACCCTTGGGCCCGGCGACGCAGATCCTCATCGAACTGCTGCGCACCTTCGATACCGCGCCGCTGGATGCGCCCTTCGCCGCCCCTGAACAAGCCTGACACGGAGTTTTTGCATGGCCTATTTCGAACATGAAGGTTGTAACCTGCACTATGAGGAATATGGCCATGGCACTCCGCTGCTGTTGGTCCACGGGCTGGGTTCCAGCACTCTGGACTGGGAAATGCAGATCCCGGCGTTATCCGCCCACTACCGGGTGATCGTCCCGGATGTGCGCGGCCACGGTCGCTCGGACAAACCTCGCGAGCGCTATAGCATCGCCGGCTTCAGCGCCGACCTGATCGCACTGATGCAACACCTGAACCTCGGGCCGACCCATTACGTGGGCCTGTCCATGGGCGGCATGATCGGTTTTCAACTGGCCACGGATCAGCCGCAACTGCTCAAGAGCCTGTGCATCGTCAACAGCGCACCCGAAGTCAAACTGCGCAGCCGCGACGATTACTGGCAGTGGTTCAAACGCTGGAGCCTGATGCGCGCGCTTAGCCTCGGCACCATCGGCAAGGCCTTGGGTGGCAAGCTGTTCCCCAAACCGGAACAGGCCGATTTGCGACAAAAAATGGCCGAGCGCTGGGCAAAAAACGACAAACATGCTTATCTCGCCAGCTTCGATGCCATCGTTGGCTGGGGGGTTCAGGAACGACTTTCCAATGTGACCTGTCCAACCCTGATCGTCAGCGCCGACCGTGACTACACGCCGGCAGCGCTGAAAGAAACCTATGTAAAACTGCTGCCCGATGCGCGGCTGGTGGTGATCGCCGATTCGCGCCACGCCACCCCGCTGGATCAACCCGAACGTTTTAACCAAACCCTGCTCGAGTTTCTCACCGCAGTCGACACCACTACTCAGGATCACTGACCCATGTTGAAAAAAATCGCCCTCGTCGCCGGCTCCGTACTGTTTGCCGCCAACCTGATGGCTGCAACGCCTGCCAAGGCGCCACACGTTGAGTTGGTCACCACCAACGGCACCATCGAAATCGAACTGGACCCGGTCAAGGCGCCGATCAGTACCAAGAACTTTCTGGATTACGTCAACAGCGGCTTCTACAACAACACGATTTTCCACCGCGTGATCCCGGGCTTCATGGTTCAGGGCGGCGGTTTTACTCAACAGATGACGCAAAAAGACACCAAGGCGCCGATCAAGAACGAGTCCAAGAACGGTTTGCATAACGTCCGTGGCACGCTGTCCATGGCCCGCACTTCCGATCCGGATTCGGCCACCAGCCAATTCTTCGTCAACGTCAAAGACAACGACTTCCTCGACAGCGGCGACGGCTATGCCGTATTCGGCAAAGTGGTCAAAGGCATGGATGTGGTGGACGTCATCGTCAACTCGCCAACCACCACCAAAAGCGGCATGAAAGATGTGCCGGCCGATCCAGTGTTCATCAAGTCGGCCAAAGTCATCAACTAAGCTTCATTGGATGTTTTGAGCGGCTGTCGCTTTGCGGCACCGCTCACACTGTTCAAAGGAGAGCCCCAGCGCGGGCGGAGAACCAATGCTTTATCGCCGTTTTGAAAGACTGATCGACATCTTCCGCGATGCACCGACGGCGGCTCCGCCGGATCGGGTTCTCCCCTTCTACACCTATTACTTGAAGCAGGTCTGGCCGAGTTTCGCCGCCCTGCTGGTCGTCGGCCTGTTCGCCTCGTTGATCGAAGTGGCGCTGTTCAACTACCTGAGCCGCATCATCGACCTGGCCCAAGGCACGCCGAACCCCAACTTCTTCCAGGACCACGCGCTCGAACTGACCTGGATGGTGGTGGTCACCCTGATCCTGCGCCCGATTTTCTTCGGCCTGCACGACCTGCTGGTGCATCAAACCCTGACGCCGGGCATGACCAGCCTGATTCTCTGGCAGAACCACCGCTACGTGCTCAAACAGAGCCTGAATTTCTTCCAGAACGACTTCGCCGGGCGCATCGCCCAGCGCATCATGCAAACCGGCAACGCCCTGCGCGACTCCGCCGTGCAAGCCGTGGACGCCTTGTGGCATGTGCTGATCTACGCCATCAGCGCGCTGGTGCTGTTTGCCGAAGCCGACTGGCGCCTGATGATCCCGCTGATCACTTGGATCGCAGGCTTCATTGGTGCACTTTATTACTTCGTGCCACGGGTCAAGGATCGCTCGGTGCAGTCTTCCGATGCGCGCTCAAAACTCATGGGGCGGATCGTCGACGGCTACACCAACATCACCACCCTGAAGCTGTTCGCCCACACCAATTTTGAACAGCAGTACGCCAAGGAGGCCATCAAGGAGCAAACCGAAAAAGCCCAGTTGGCCGGCCGTGTGGTCACCAGCATGGACGTGGCCATCACCAGCATGAACGGCCTGCTGATCGTCGCCACCACCGGCCTGGCCCTGTGGTTGTGGTCTCAGTCACTGATCTCGGTCGGCGCGATTGCCCTGGCCACAGGCCTGGTGATCCGCATCGTCAACATGTCCGGCTGGATCATGTGGGTAGTCACCGGCATCTTCGAAAACATCGGCATGGTCCAGGACGGTTTGCGGACCATCGCCCAACCGGTCAGCGTCACCGACCGCGAGCAGGCCAAACCGCTGGCCGTGGCGAGTGGCGAAGTGCGTTTCGAGCAGGTGGATTTCCACTACGGCAAGAAGAGCGGGATCATCGGCGGCCTTAACCTGACGATCAAACCCGGTGAGAAAATCGGCTTGATCGGGCCGTCCGGTGCCGGTAAATCGACCCTGGTGAACCTGTTGCTACGCCTCTATGACGTCCAGGGCGGGCGAATCCTCATCGATGGCCAGAACATCGCCGAGGTCGGCCAGGAAAGCCTGCGCGAACGCATCGGCATGATCACCCAGGACACCTCGCTGCTGCACCGCTCGATTCGCGACAACCTGCTTTACGGCAGGCCCGACGCCACCGACGCCGAACTCTGGGAAGCGGCGCACAAGGCCCGGGCTGACGAGTTCATCCCGTTGCTCTCGGACGCCGAAGGCCGCACCGGCTTCGATGCGCATGTCGGTGAGCGTGGGGTGAAACTTTCCGGCGGCCAGCGTCAGCGGATCGCTATCGCCCGGGTGTTGCTCAAGGACGCGCCGATCCTGATCATGGACGAGGCCACCTCGGCGCTGGACTCGGAAGTCGAAGCAGCGATCCAGGAAAGCCTGGAAACCCTGATGCAGGGCAAAACCGTGATCGCGATTGCGCACCGGCTCTCGACCATCGCCCGCATGGATCGGCTGGTGGTGCTGGAGAACGGCAAGATTGCCGAGAGCGGCACCCACGCCGAACTGCTGGCGCATCGCGGGTTGTATGCGCGTTTGTGGGCGCACCAGACCGGAGGGTTTGTCGGGATCGACTGATCCAAAACCAGAAGATCAAAAGATCGCAGCCTCGTTTCACGCGGCAGCTCCTACATTGGAATGCGTTCTCCTGTAGCTGCCGAAGGCTGCGATCTTTGCTTTTGTAGCCGCTGGAAATCCGTTAAAACCCTGCTGTACTCAGCCAAGGCTTCGGAACGGAGCCTGTCGTAAGTCTGCAAGGACGCACAACCCGATGCAGTCTCGATAGCAGCGCTATCAAGGACTCTTCTCATGTCTCTGTTCAAACGTTCAGTCACGGAGTTGCTGGGTACGTTCTGGTTGGTATTGGGTGGGTGTGGCAGTGCGGTGATCGCCGCGTCGTCGCCACTGGGAATCGGCGTGCTGGGGGTGGCCCTGGCCTTTGGTTTGACGGTGTTGACCATGGCGTTCGCCATTGGTCACATCAGCGGATGTCATCTCAACCCGGCCGTGTCGGTCGGTCTGTTTGTCGGAGGTCGGTTTCCGGCCAGAGAACTGCCCGCCTACATCATCGCCCAAGTGCTGGGCGCGATTCTGGCCGCAGCGCTGCTTTACTACATCGCTAGCGGCAGGGAGGGTTTTGACATCGCCGCCGGCCTCGCCTCCAACGGTTATGGCGAGCACTCGCCGGGCAAGTATTCGATGGCGGCCGGGTTTGTCACGGAACTGGTGATGACCGGGATGTTCGTGATCATCATCCTTGGCGCCACCGACAAACGAGCGCCTGCGGGGCTGGCACCGATTGCCATCGGCCTGGGCCTGACCCTGATCCACCTGATCTCCATTCCCGTCACCAACACCTCGGTCAACCCGGCGCGCAGCACCGGGCCGGCGCTGATGGTCGGCGGCTGGGCGATCGCGCAGTTGTGGATGTTCTGGGTCGCGCCGCTGCTGGGCGCGGTGGTGGGCGGCGGGATCTACCGCTGGTTGGGCAAAGAAGAGTAACCAAGGCAAACACTTAACCCTGTAGGAGTCGAGCTTGCTCGCGAAAGCGTCGCGTCAGTCGATACTTGCGCGACTGACCCACCGCTTTCGCGAGCAAGCTCGGCTCCTGCAAGGAATCTAGGCTTGCCGATAAGGCAAGGCGGTCCTCGCTTCCTCGGCATACGCCAGGACCCCGACACGTTCTTGCTGCAAAAAGTCTTTGACGGCTGCTTTCAAACCGGGATGACGCAGGTAATGCCAGGAATGGGTGATCACCGGTTCGAACCCACGAATCAACTTGTGCTCACCCTGCGCCCCGGCGTCAAAACGCTGGAAACCATTGGCAATGGCGTAATCCATGCCCTGATAGAAACAGGTTTCGAAATGCAAACGGTCGTACTCCGCCAGGCAACCCCAGTAACGGCCGTAGAAACTGTCGCCACCCACCAGGCTGAACGCCATGGCCACCGGCCGTGAGCCTTGTTTGGCCAGCACCACGCGAATCGACTCCGGCATGCGCTCGGCCAACAGGCTGAAGAACTCCCGCGTCAGGTACGGCGTTTGTCGACGCACCGCGTAGGTATTGGCATAGCAGGCGTAGACGAAATCCCACTGCGCCTGGGTCAGTTGCGCACCCTCAAGCCATTCGAACTCAATGCCCTGCCCGGCCACTTGCTCGCGTTCCTTGCGCATCTGTTTGCGCTTGCGCGAACTGAGCGCGTCGAGAAAATCCTGGAAGTCCCGATAACCGCGGTTCTGCCAGTGATACTGACAGCCGATGCGCTGCAACCAGCCGGGTTGTTCGGCCAATGCTGCGTCAGTAAATGGATCGGTGAAGTTGATGTGCGCGCTGGAGAGTTCTTCGATTTCCAGATACCCCGGCAGGCTTTTCAGCAACTCAAAGCCATCCTCGACATTGGCCGCCAGCAAACGCGGCCCGCTGACCGGGCTGAACGGCACGGCGGTCA
Organism: Pseudomonas sp. TH15; assembly: GCF_016651105.1. GTDB lineage: Bacteria > Pseudomonadota > Gammaproteobacteria > Pseudomonadales > Pseudomonadaceae > Aquipseudomonas. Next base: position 2,685,602 of record NZ_JAEKEL010000001.1, on the reverse strand, counting down.
ACAGCTTGGGGTAATACTCGATACCGGCACGCGCACAGGCATCGGCCCAGGCGTGGTCGAACACGTACTCGCCATAGGAATGCCATTTGCGATAACTGGGCAATGCAGCGATCAGGCGGTCGCCTTCGATGTGCAGTAAATGCTCAGGCTGCCAGCCTGAATGCGGGCCGACGCTGCCACTGTCTTCCAGGGCGCAGAGGAAAGCGTGACGCAGAAACGGCTGATTTTCAGGTACCAGCGCGTCCCACGTTTGCGGCGCGATTTCGGACAGACTTTCCAGACGTTGCAGCGGCATCAACTGGCTCTCCACATCTGGGTTTCGGCGCCCGGCGAGTATCGCCGATTGCGCTGCTTCGCACACCCGCAATCGGCCGACAGCGCTCTAGATCAATCGTTCAAGGCCAGATCGCAACGTCATCAACCTGCCATCACTGTGCCACTGCTCTGTCATAAACCATCGCGATACTGGCGCCTGTTTTTAGAGCGCCGGGTTCTACCCGGACACTGTTTTCCGACGTCCAAATCGTCGGTTGTGCCCAGGATGGTTCAGCCATCCTCTCTCATCTTCGGAGATTGCTATGCGTCTTGCTTCCACGAAAACTGCGGCGGCCCTGTGCGGTGGCCTGTTGCTGGCCATGAGTGTTCCGGCCAGTGCCGCAGTCGACGCCAAACTGCTCGACATGCTCAAGGCCAACGGTTCGATTTCCCAAGCGCAGTACGTAGAACTGCAAACTGAACTGGCCAAGGATCAGAAGGCTCAGCAAATCGCGCAGCAGGCGCAGCAAGAGACCAATGAACAAGTCGCGGCTGTCGCGAAGAAGACCAACGAACAAAGCGCTTTCGACCAGAAACTGGCGTGGGCCGCCAAGACTCAGTTCAAGGGCGATGTGCGTATTCGTCAGGAGACCGTCAAGATCGACGGCGAGTCCAACAATGGCGGCCGCGACAAGGATCGCCAACGCATCCGTGCCCGTCTGGGTGCCTACAGCGAGATCAACCCGCAAGTCGACACCGGCATCCGTATCGCCACCGGCGGCGGCGATGACGCTCGCTCGACCAACCAGGACATGGACAACTACTTCGACAAGAAGCAGATCTGGCTCGACCTCGGTTACATCGACTACCACCCGGACGCGATCAAGAACCTGCACGTGATCGGCGGCAAGATGATGCAACCGTGGGTGAGCATGGGCGACGTGATCTGGGATAGCGACATCAACCCGGAAGGTCTGGCCGTCACCTACAAATACCCATTGGGCAGCAGCGCCGAACTGTTCGGCAGCCTGGGCAACTACACCCTCAAGGACAACGTCGACGGCGAAGGCGTGCAATTCCGTCACGACTTGCGTCTGACCGCTGGCCAGTTGGGTAGCCGCCTGGCGCTCACCGACAACCTGAAACTGACCCTCGGCGGCAGCGTCTACGCCTACCAGAACGACGAAGACAGCCGCTGCACCGGCACTTCCACCCCGTGCGCGCTGGCAGTCAACGGCAACTCCGCCAACAACCAATTCCGTCTGTATGAGGGTTTCAGCCAGATCGACATCGGCGGCCTGCCAATGCCACTGTCGTTCTACGGGCAGTACGTGAAGAACAACGATGCCGTCACCGATCAGGACACGGCGTGGTTGCTCGGTGCCAAGTCGAAAGTTTTCGGCTTCAACCTCGATTACAACTATCGTGACGTGCAGCGCAACGCTGTGGTCGGCGCCTTCACCGACTCCGACTTCGCCAACGGCACCACCGGTTCGCGTGGTCACAAGTTCAAGGTCGGTTACGACATCGACAAGAACTTCGCCCTCGGCGCCACGTACTTCCTGACCAAGGCCGACTTCGCCAGCCGAACCCAGCGTGACGCAGACACCAACACCCTGCAGCTGGACGCGGAAGCCAAGTTCTAAAAAAGCAGTTGCTCTTCTTTAGTCTGGTTCGGGCGGGACGATCCCCATCATCCGTTCGTTTCACCCGCGCCGGGCTATTTTTGCAGGATGCAAAAAACCCCTGTAAGAGCTGCCGAAGGCTGCGATCTTTTGATCTGAACAAACAAGATCAAAAGATCGCAGCCTTCGCAGTTCCTACAGGGGCTTGTCTTTACGGCGCTGTTCGGCCAGTCGTTCTGCCAGCGCATCGACATCTTCTACAGGCTCTTGCGGCATGGCCTTCAAGGTGGCTTGCATCAAGCGCATCTGACGAATGAAGCGCCTGCAGTTGGGGCAAAACATCAGGTGATGACGCACCATCAGCTTCTCGCGGAAGTTCAACTGGCCATCGAGATAATCGCTGGAGCGCGCTACTTGTTCCTTACAGGTCAACATTCCCCGGTCTCCTCAAAATGCTCCACGGTCGCGAAGACTTTCAGCCGCGCACGATGCAGCAGCACTCGGACATTGGAGAGCGAGATCTCCAGAAGATTACAGATCTCTTCCAGTTCAAGGCCCTGACGTTCGCGCAGCAACAAAACACTGCTTTGCAGTTCCGACAGGCTCAGCAGCGTGCGCTCCAGGCACTCGCGCAACTCGCTTTCGGTCAACAGCGCTTCCGGGGTGTCCTGATGCCAGGCGAAAGGCGCCACCAGCCAATGGCCATCACCAGGAGAAAAACGGTCATCATCAATAGTGCCGTGAGGCGACGGCAGGTCATCCATCAGCACTTCGCGGCGATTGAGCTTGTAACGACTCTTGGCCGAGTTGGCGGTGATGGTCAGTAACCAGGTCTTGAGACTGGAACGGCCCTCGAAGCTGCCAATATGGCGTACCACCGACAGCCAGGCGTCTTGCACCACTTCCTCGACATGACGCTGGCCGACGATCGCATACGCGACGGCGCGCATCGCGCTTTGATAGGTCGTGACCAGTTCCTTGAAAGCCTGCTGCTCGCCTGCCAGCAAACGCACGAGCAGTTGGGTGTCGTCAGCCGCCATCGATCAATCTCCTTGTTGCGACGTCGAAAATGATAACGGCAGGACTCGCTAAAAGCGTCTCCTGCCGCAATTTCCGAAAGCTACAGCGTTCCGACGGTTTCGGATGTAGGAAAAATCAGCGCGATAGAGGAAATTAAACCGCTTTTCAGCGCTTGCGCAGAATCACACTACCAATCGAATACCCGGCACCAAACGAGCTAAGCACCGCCAGTGAACCGCTGGCCAGATCATCCTGGTTCTTGTGAAACGCAATCACGGAACCGGCGGAGCTGGTGTTGGCGTAGGTGTCGAGGATCACCGGTGCTTCTTCTTCGCTGGCTTCGCGGCCCAGCAGTTTCTTGACGATCAAGTGGTTCATGCTGAGGTTGGCCTGGTGCAGCCAGAAGCGCTTCACGTCACCGACATTCAGCTTGTTCTCGTCCAGGTGCGTGGCGATCAGCTCGGCAACCATCGGGCACACATCGCGGAATACCTTGCGGCCTTCCTGCACGAACAGTTTGTCCCGGGCGCCAACGCCCTCTTCCGCCGCGCGGTTGAGGAAGCCAAAGTTGTTGCGGATGTTGTTGGAGAACTTGGTCAGCAGTTTGGTGCTGACAATGTCGAACTGGTACGGGGAGGTCGCCAGGTCGGCACGTTCGATGATCACCGCGGTGGCGGCGTCGCCGAAGATGAAGTGGCTGTCACGGTCGCGGAAGTTCAGGTGGCCGGTGCAGACTTCCGGGTTGACCATCAGAATCGCCCGGGCCTGGCCCAGTTGCACGCTGTTGGTAGCGGCCTGGATGCCGAAGGTCGCCGAGGAGCACGCGACGTTCATGTCGAAACCGAAACCTTGAATGCCCAGGGCTTCCTGGACTTCGATGGCGATGGCCGGGTAGGCGCGTTGCAGGTTGGAACAGGCGACGATCACGCCGTCGATGTCCGCGGCGGTCTTGCCGGCGCGTTGCAAGGCTTGCTCGGCAGCGCCGATGGCCATCTGGCAGAGCACCGACCATTCGTCGTTGGAACGCTCGGGCAGGCGTGGTGCCATGCGTTGCGGGTCCAGGATGCCGTCCTTGTCCATGACAAAGCGGCTTTTGATGCCGGACGCTTTTTCGATAAACGCTGCACTGGACTCGGTCAACGCTTCGATCTCGCCGCGCGCGATGGCATCGGCGTTGTCGGCGTTGAATTGCGCGACGTAAGCGTTGAAAGACTGCACCAGCTCTTCGTTGGAGATGCTGTTGGCCGGGGTGTACAGGCCGGTGCCGCTGATGACGACATTATGCATGGTCGTTTCTCTAATCTGTTCAGGCAGAAAGCGTTGGCACCGACGTACCAACACACAAAGGGTCTTTTCCCGTCCAGGGAAGCAAACCTGGCAACGCTTTATTCCGATCCGCGTGTGCCTGTGAAGGCTCAAAACTGCGGGGCCGGCGTTTATAGGCGCGAAGTTTGCCATAAACGCTGGGGTTTAGCCCCTTTTGCAAGCGCAACGGCATAGCTGTCAGGGCTTATGTGGCGAGGGGGTTTACCCCCGTCCGGCTGCGAAGCAGTCGTAAAACCGGCGCACTCGGTGCAACTGATGCACCGCGGTTGCAGGTTTTGGGGCGGCTTCGCCACCCAACGGGGGTAAACCCCTCGCCACAAAAGCCGGCTCCCGCAGGAGTTTATGGCTCTACTTGCGTCCACTGTTTGTTCAGACGCTTATCCGAAATCGGCACCTTGGTTCCCAATTGCTGGGCGAACAGGGAAACCCTGTATTCCTCCAGCCACCAACGATACAACTCCAGCTGCGGATCGCGCTTGCCTTCCTGGGCGTGTTTGTTGGCGCGAGTCTGATACTGCGTCCACAGGCCTGACAATTCGCCGCTCCAGACCCGATCCCGCTGCACTTGCGCGCCGATTTTCTCGAAGCGCTGCTCGACCGCTTTCAAATAACGCGGCAGTTCCTTGAGCCACTGCATCGGGGTTTCCCGGACAAAACCTGGATACACCAGATGACTGAGCTGCTGCTTGATGTCATTCAGGGCTACGGCCTGCGCCAGATCGATCTTGCCCTTGAAGCGTTTTTGCAGCCCGTGCCAGAGCTTGAGAATCTCCAGCGTCAGCTTCGCCAGACGTTCGGCGTGCTCAGTCCAGCCACCGCGCTTGCGCTCGGCCAACGACGCCAAACCGGCGCCATCGCGGGGCAACGGATCTTCGCCGTCGAGAATGCAGCTGTCGAGGCTGGCCAACAGGATGTCCTCCACCAAGGCATCGATGCGCCCCAGCTCCCGGTACATCAGCCCCAGCTCAGTCAACCCCGGCAACTTGCCGCGCAGGAACTTCGCCGGCTCGGCCAGTTGCTGCATCAGCAAGCGCTGCAACGCGCGGCGATGCTGGAACTCGGCTTCGGCCGGGGTCGAGAAACGCCCTTCCTTGACCGTGCCCGCCTCCTCCACCAGCGCCGGATACACCGTCATCGACAGCCCGGCGATCTTCTGCTGGGTTTTCTCGGCGACGGCCGCAAAGACTTTCGGCTCCACCGGTTGCTGGTTTTTCGCGGTTTGCGGAACGGCCAATGCAGCCTGGCTCGCTTCAGCGAAGCGTGCGGTCAACTCGGCCAGATCACGCCCCTCGCCAAGGAACTTGCCTTGGCCATCGACGATTTCCAGGTTCATCCGCAGGTGGCTGTCGACCTGTTGAGAAGCTTCCGCCCAGGCTTCATCGCTGACCCGCGCCCCCGTCATGCGCAGCAGTTCGCGGCCCAGCGCCTGAGGCAGCGAGCCCTCGGCGAAGGTCATGCGCTGCAACGCGGCTTTGACGAAGTCCGGCACTGGCACAAAGTTCTTGCGCAGGGCTTTGGGCAGGTTGCGGACCAACGCGATGCACTTGGCCTCGATCACGCCCGGCACCAGCCATTCCAGGCGTTCCGGCGGCAGCATCGGCAACAGCGGCGCCGGAACGCGCAGGGTCACGCCGTCGCGCGGGTGATTCGGTTCGAAGTGGTAGCTCAGCGCCAACTCCAGATCACCGATGTGCAAGGTGTCCGGATAATGCAAGGCGGTGACTTCACTGGCCTCGCGGGCCAGCACGTCTTCTTCGCGCATGATAAGCAGTTGCGGGTCTTTTTGGCTGTTGACCTTGTACCAACTGTCGAAGGTCGCGGTCTGGTGAATCTCCGCCGGCAGTCGCGCGTCGTAGAAGGCGAACAGGGTTTCTTCATCGGCCAGGATATCGCGACGACGGGCCTTGGCCTCCAGTTCGTCGAGCTGTTCCAGCAGTTGCGCGTTGGCCGTCAGGCACTTGGCCTTGGACTGAATCTCACCGCGCACCAAGCCTTCACGAATGAAAAACTCGCGAGACACGACGGGATCAATCGGCCCGTAATGCACCGGCCGGCGCCCGACGATGATCAGCCCGAACAAGGTGATCTGCTCAAACGCCACGACCTGGCCGCGCTTCTTCTCCCAATGCGGTTCGAAGTGGTTTTTCTTGATCAGGTGCCCGGCCAGCGGCTCGATCCAGTCGGCGTCGATCTTGGCAACCATCCGCGCATAAAGCTTGGTGGTTTCCACCAGCTCGGCAGTCATCAGCCATTGCGGGCGCTTCTTGCCCAGCCCGGACGATGGGTGAATCCAGAAGCGCCGCTGACGGGCGCCGAGGTAATCACCGTCTTCGGTTTTCTGGCCGATCTGGCTGAGCAACCCGGACAGCACGGCTTTGTGCAGTTTCGGGTAATCGGCCGGCTCTTTGTTGATGGTCAACTGCATGTCGCGGCAGATCAGGCTCAACTGACGGTGCGAGTCGCGCCATTCGCGCAGACGCAGGTAATTCAAGAAATTCTTGCGGCACCAGTTGCGCAGCGGACTCGCCGTCAGCGCCTGGCGCTGCTCTTCAAAACCACGCCACAAATTGACCAGCCCGGCAAAGTCCGAGTCCACGTCTTTCCATTGCGCGTGCGCCTGGTCAGCGGCTTGCTGACGCTCCGGCGGACGCTCGCGCGGGTCCTGAATCGACATCGCACTGGCGACGATCAGCACTTCCTGCAAGCTGCCGAGTCTGGCCGCTTCCAGCAGCATGCGGCCCATGCGCGGGTCCACCGGCAAGCGCGCCAGATTGCGCCCCAGCGGGGTCAACTGACTGTTGCGATCCACCGCCGAGAGTTCTTGCAGCAGGTTGAAACCGTCGCTGATCGCCTTGCCATCCGGCGGCTCGATAAACGGGAAGTCGGTGATCTCGCCGAGGCGCAGATGCAACATCTGCAAAATGACCGCCGCGAGGTTGGTCCGCAGGATCTCCGGATCGGTAAATTCCGGGCGGCCAATGAAATCTTCTTCGCTGAAAAGGCGAATGCAAATGCCCGGCTCGACTCGCCCGCAACGACCTTTACGCTGGTTGGCACTGGCTTGGGAAATCGCTTCGATGGGCAGGCGCTGGACCTTGGCGCGGTAGCTGTAACGGCTGATGCGCGCGGTGCCGCTGTCGATCACGTAACGAATGCCCGGCACGGTCAGCGAGGTTTCCGCAACGTTGGTCGCCAGGACCACCCGGCGCCCTGGGTGCGACTGGAAAATCCGCTGCTGCTCGGCCGGCGACAAACGTGCGTAGAGCGGCAGGATTTCGGTGTGCTTGAGCTGAGCCTTGCGCAGCATGTCCGCCGCGTCGCGAATCTCGCGCTCGCCGGGCAGGAACACCAGCACGTCGCCTGGGCTCTTGCCTTCGCTGCGTTCAAACGCTGCAATTTCGTCGAGGGTGGCGAGGATCGCCTGGTCCACCGTCAAGTCGTCCTCGACGCGGTTGCCCTCCTCGTCCTGCTCAAGGGTCAGCGGGCGATACCAGGTTTCCACCGGGAAGGTCCGGCCCGAGACTTCAACGATTGGCGCGTCATCGAAATGCTTGGAGAAGCGCTCCAGGTCGATGGTCGCCGAGGTGATGATGACTTTCAGGTCCGGGCGGCGCGGCAGCAGGGTTTTCAGATAGCCGAGCAGGAAGTCGATGTTCAGGCTGCGTTCGTGGGCTTCGTCGACGATGATCGTGTCGTAGCGTTCGAGGTAGCGGTCGTTCTGGGTTTCCGCCAGCAGGATGCCGTCGGTCATCAGTTTGATCAGGGTGTTGGAATCGCTCTGGTCCTCGAACCGCACCTGATAACCGACCAGCGCGCCCAACGGCGTCGACAACTCTTCAGCCACCCGACTCGCCACACTTCGCGCAGCAATTCGACGTGGTTGGGTGTGGCCGATCAGGCCATGTTGGCCGCGACCGATTTCCAGGCAAATTTTCGGCAACTGGGTGGTTTTACCCGAACCGGTTTCGCCGGCAATGATCAGCACCTGATGCTTGAGCAGCGCTGCCTTGATTTCGTCGCGTTTGGCGGCGATCGGCAGGCTGTCGTCGTAACGAATCACCGGCAGGCTGGCGCGCCGCGCCAACACCTGATCACAGGACGCCTGCATGCGCGTCACCCACTGGGCCAACTTGGCTTCGTCAGGTTTCTTGCGCAGCTCAAGCAACTGCCGCCGCAGCCGGTGGCGGTCGGCGAGCATGGCGTGATCGAGGTTTTTCAGCAGTTTGTCGATGGAAGGCGATTCGTCAGTCATCAGGTACGCAATAAGTCGTCTAGTGGCGCAAGGGGGGCGATTGTCGCAGATTTGGCGAATTTGTGGCGTGTCAGGGGATTGCCTGCCCTCACCCTAGCCCTCTCCCAGGGGTAGAGGGGACCGACCGGGGTTGCTTCAGAGCTACTTCGACCTGAACGAACTCTACCGAATCCATAATCGCCAAGATCTTTCAGGTCGATGTTTGACGCCGGACACTTCGGTCGGCCCCCTCTACCTCCGGGAGAGGGCTGGGGTGAGGGGCTTTTAAAAGAGTTATTCGTTATCGAAGCCTTTGCGCCGATACGGGAAAACGTCGATCACTTTGCCTGCCCGAATCGCCTCTTGCAGGCTCTTCCAGTAATCGGCGTTGTACAACTCGCCATGCAACTGATCAAACAACCGCCGCTGCCCCGAATCGGCAAACAAAAACGGCGGAAACTCCTCGGGAAACACATCCAGCGGCCCGATCGAATACCACGGTTCGGAGGCCATTTCATCTTCCGGTGTGCGCGGTTGCGGGATGTGGCGGAAGTTGGCTTCAGTCAGGAAGCAAATTTCGTCGTAGTCATAAAACACCACGCGTCCGTGCCGGGTGACGCCGAAGTTCTTCAGCAGCATGTCGCCAGGGAAGATGTTCGCCGCCGCCAGTTGCTTGATCGCCAGGCCGTAATCTTCCAGCGCTTCGCGGACCTGCGCCTCGTTGGCGTTTTCCAGGTAGAGGTTCAGCGGCGTCATCCGCCGTTCGGTCCAGCAGTGGCGAATCAGCACGGTATCGTCTTCGACCGACACCGTGGACGGCGCCACATCGAGCAGTTCTTCAAGGCACGCCGGCTCGAACTTGCTCAGCGGAAAACGGAAGTCGGCGAATTCCTGGGTATCGGCCATGCGCCCGACACGGTCGACGCTTTTCACCAGCCGGTACTTCTCGATCACCGTGGCCCGGTCGACGTTTTTCGACGGTGAGAAACGGTCTTTGATGATTTTGAATACGGTATTGAAACCCGGCAGGGTGAACACGCTCATGACCATGCCGCGCACACCGGGGGCCATGATGAACTGGTCGTCGGTGTTGGCCAGGTGATTGATCAGCGCCCGGTAGAACTCGGACTTGCCGTGCTTGTAGAAGCCGATCGAGGTGTACAGCTCGGCGATGTGCTTGCCCGGCAGGATGCGTTTGAGGAAACCGATGAACTCCGCCGGCACCGGCACATCGACCATAAAGTACGAGCGGGTGAACGAGAAGATGATCGACACGTCCGCTTCATCGGTGATCAGCGCATCGATCTGAATGCCGCGACCTTCGCGGTGCAGCAATGGAATCACCAGCGGCCATTGTTCGTCCTGGGTGTAGATGCGCCCCACCAGGTACGCGCCCTTGTTGCGGTAAAGCACCGAGGAGAACAGTTCGACGGACAGTTCCGGGTCTTTGCAGACCCAGTCCGGCAGGTTCTCGCGCAGTTGCGCTTCGAGCCGGCGCAGGTCGCCGGCCAGGTCGGCGTAATCCTCGCTGAAACGGTAGTCGGCAAAGATGCTCGCCAACATTTCCGACAAGTGCCCCTGAGGCTTGTAGGTGCGGGTTTGCGCAGCCCTGGCCCGGCGCAGGCTCGGCCGGGTGGTGTGGATGAACATGCAGCCGTCGCTAATGAGGTCGTGGCTGAACAGCCCGCAGAAGATCGAGTTGTACCAGGTCTCGGACAGTTCATCGTCGAACCGCAGGTCGATCAGCGTGATGTAGGCGCTTTTGACCAGCGGCCAACTGCTGACGTCCATCAACGTGTCGGTCTCGAAGGACGCCCGCAGGCGCTCCACCGTCTCGCCGACTTTATCTTCGTACAGATTGATCCGCGCCGCCGACGCCGATTGCGTCTCCTGCCACTGGGCCTGCTCGAAGCGGGCCCGGGCGCCGTCAGTGATCTGGCGAAAATGCTCGCGGTAGTCGTCAAAGCCATCGAGGATCATTCGAGCGATATCGGCGGCTGGCCAATGCTGCGGCATGGTGAGACCTCTGCGGAATTCTGGAAGCCTGAGCTTAGCCAGTGAACCCGGTGCAGGAGAAGCGTAATTTTTGCCATTGATGTCGATAGTCGAGCGGGCCTTTGCGACAGTTTTTTAATCGACCATCAGGTCAGTAAACAGTCCAGCCGGTCACGTCGGCGCCGCTTGACCGATTCTTCTGCACGCCGCCAATCTCACTCGCCTCATCAATTAAATGCCCGATTTGCGGTTGCCATCGTCAGGGCTCTCGGCAACACTTCCGTCCCCATAAAGGAAGGAGTGCACCGTGAGCCCTGTCGATATTGTTCGTTTACTGTCGCTGGCGGCAATCTGGGGCGCGAGCTTCCTGTTCATGCGCATCATCGCCCCGGTGATTGGCACTATTCCCACGGCGTTTTTCCGGGTGTCGATTGCAGCGGCCGGTTTGCTGGTGATCCTCGGGCTGATGCGCATCAGCTGGGATTTCAAAGGCAAACTCAAGACGGTGATGCTGCTCGGGGTGATCAACTCCGGGATTCCGGCGACCCTGTATTCCGTGGCCGCGCAAGTGCTGCCGGCCGGCTACTCGGCAATCTTCAACGCCACTACGCCGTTGATGGGCGTGCTGATCGGCGGGTTGTTCTTCCATGAAAAACTGACTGCGGCCAAGCTTGGCGGAGTGTTCCTCGGGCTGTTTGGTGTTGGCGTCCTGACCCGTGCCGGCCCGGTGGCGTTCGATATGCAACTGCTGATGGGCGCCCTCGCCTGCTTGCTGGCGACGACCTGCTACGGCTTCGCCGGGTTCCTCGCCCGCCGCTGGCTCGATCAGGCCGGCGGTCTCGACAGTCGTTTGTCCGCGCTGGGCAGCATGCTGGGTGCCACGTTGTTCCTGTTGCCGTTGTTCGGCTACAGCGTGATCAGCAATCCACCGGCGAGCTGGGGCGGCTGGAATGTCTGGCTGTCGCTGCTGGGGTTGGGGCTGGTGTGTACCGCGTTTGCGTACATCGTGTACTTCCGGTTGCTGAGTTCGATCGGGCCGGTGAAGTCGATGACAGTAACCTTCATGATCCCGCCGTTCGGCGTGCTGTGGGGCGCGCTGTTGCTGGATGAGCCGTTGTCGATGGCGCACATCTATGGCGGGGTGTTGATTGCCGCGGCGTTGTGGCTGGTGTTGAAACCGGCGGTGGTCAAACCCGCAGAGGTGGTAAAACTGTAGAAGCTGCCGCTGGCTGCGATCTTTTGACTTTTAATCTTCAAGATCAAAAGATCGCAGCCTCGTTTCACTCGTCAACTCCTACAGGGATCGCGTTATTTCGTTTTACGGAATACGAATGCCAGACCGACAATGATCAGCAACATCCCCAGCACGCTCAACATTGCCAGCCGATTACCAAAAATCAGGTAATCCATCACCGCCGTCACTGCCGGCACCAGGTAAAACAGGCTGGTGACATTCACCAGATTGCCCCGCGCAATCAGCCGATACAGCAGCAACGTCGCCAGCACCGACACCACCAATCCCATCCACAACACCGGCACGACAAACCCTGCGCTGTGTTCGAAGTGGAACGGCTGGAACGGCACGAAAATCCCGCACAGCAACAGCCCGGCCAGGTACTGCACCGGCAGCGTGCCGAGCGGGTTTTCAGTGATACGTTTTTGCATGATCGAGCCGAAGGTCATGCTCGCCAGCGCCAGCAATCCAAAGAGCATCCCGGCCAACGACATCCCGGCCAGACCGATGCCTTGATAAACCACCATGATCAACCCGGCCAAACCCAGCGCCAGACCGAATATCCGACTGATTGAGCGCTGACGTTCCATGATCACCACGGTCAGGATCGGCTGCACGCCCATGATCGTCGCCATCACGCCGGGTGTGACTTTAAGGTCCAAGGCCAGCAGATAGAAAATCTGATAAGCCCCCAGCAACACCACGCCGGTGGCCATCGCGTACAACATCGGCTTGCCGCCCTTGGGCAGTTTCAGCTTGAGCAACGGTGCCAGCAGCAGCAACCCGCACAGGGCGATGGTGAAGCGGATCAGCAGGAAGGCAAAGGGTGAGGCGTGGGCCAGGCCCCATTTGGAGAAGATCGCCCCGCTGCTCCACAGCAGAACGAACAGGCTCGTGGACGCCGCCGCGAGCGCGGATTTTTTCGAAAGGACAAACATGAAATACCACCTGTCATCAGGCAAATAAAAAGCCAACTCAGCCGAAGCTGAAGTTCAGTAGTTTTTTCAGACGGACACTTTTCAGACGGGCATGGAACAGCAGGAAAAGCTGATCAGCCCGAAATGCCAACGCCTGGCGGTGATACGACTGCGCACACCGGCGTGCTACTGACAGGAGGGGGGTAATGGCTGATCTGCGCAGGCTGCTGAATCCCGCACGGCACGACACCAGCGTTGACCGCTGAATCGACTACCGCGTTGATGAGGGAAGCAGGCATGGGCTGATCTTTTATGAAGGCCGTGCTCGGGAGAGCAGGCGAGCACCGACTATAACCAGCCCGCGACACAGATTGCAATGACTTGGACAAAGGGCCAGTAACGACAGGTCGGTGGGAGGTGAATAGGCTGGGCCCAACTACGGGGGGACAGGGAATGTATGGGATCACATGCCAAGGGAAAGAACTCAGCTTAGATATCAGCTGTACAGATCAATGGCCAGAAAACAGGCGAGTAGCAGTATTGCTCTGCTTCAGCATCAACTTGAACGAGAAAAGCGTGCCGTCATCGATTTGTCGAAAGTACGCTTCGAACCCATCGACACTCTTGCAGTGAATGCCTCGTTACGCTGGGAGATCCCGCAATTCTGTTGGCGTGAAGTCATGGCATGGAAGGCTCGCGAGCCTCTGTCACTGGACTTTTCGATCTGGTTTGAAGAGGAGCTATGTGGGCTGTGTTTCGCAAATCCGAACAACAGTCGCAGGAGAATTCGAATTGTGCGTCTGGAGGGACGTTCGGGAGAGGCTCACCCACTGAAAAACCGAATTGGGACGCTGGCATTGATCGTGATTGAACAGTATGCGCGGATCATCGGCAGTGAGGTACTAGAGGTTCAGGAACCTTTGGTGGGTGCAATTTCCCATTATCAAGAACTTGGCTTCCGCTTTGATGTGGAAGGACGCCTTGTCAAAAACGTAGGGAACCGGGTATCGTGAAAACTGCTCAATTAATGATCAAAACTGGTGAAAACGTGAACAAGCCTGTTAAAAAATCTTCCATCAGACCAGGCAGACCTTTAAGCGCCAAAAAGGATGCTGATGTCGGCTTGACTGCCAGTCAACAGCGTCTTCTGCAAATACTTATAACGGGTACCGAAACCAAAGAGCCCAACGTACTCGCAGCAGGTCGTCTTTAAATATTCTGGTAAAAAACCGCTCAACTGGAGCGGTTTTTCATATTGCTACATTCAGTCTTAGCCCCAAGTCGTCACTGGCACTCAGACGTAACGTTTACTGCCGCACTCTTCCGGCGGATACCCCTTGAACACCTCAGGCCCATCCATGGTCAGCAACAGTTTTCCGCCCTGGCGCGTGAGCCACGGGGTCGCTTCGCTGGTGCTCTCGGAGGTGATACCGGAGGGGCTCAGTTCAATGTGATCAAGGTCGATCTCGATCAAGCCGATCACGTAGGTGTAGACCGTGCTGCTGAACTCATCGTCCTCGAACTCGAAGGCGCACTCGACAACCTGATCGCCGTACTCCATACGCATTTTCGGTTTAAGTGAAGCCACCGAGACGGCGCCGTTGTCCAGCGCAGAATAGACGCTGCAGACCAGCGCAACCTTGCCCCCCATGTGCTGGGAGATCGCCGGGTTGATGTCGACCGTTTCAATGGCCGGTGCCGAATCGCTGGCACTGACCACGTCGCCGGTATGGAACACGAAGGGATCGATATCGAAGGCGCCGCTCTTGTCCGGGGCCTGGATGAAGGACATTCGACCATCGGGCCGCAGGATGCCGATCCTGAGGTCAAGATCGTCATTGTCGTCGTCATCGCCGTTATCCACCCAGGTCGCGCTGACGCGGATGACTTTCGGTGCAGACGGGCCTTTTTCCAGGGAGACCTTGTGGCTGGTGCCCGGTTTGTCGAGGGTGATCAGCGATTTGGCGATGTTTACCGGTTTGGCCGCAGGAGCGGCTGGCGCCTCTTCTTCAACCTCTACCCCGTAGAGGCCGCAAAGCCCGGCAAGTCCCGAGGCAAAACCCTGCCATACCGAACGCGCCTTGAACTGGCCATTTCGAACGTACAGATCGAGCACGATAATGCCCGTCTCCTGGCTGAATGCCCCCGGTGCGAGTTCCAGAATCTGGTCACCGACAACGACTTGGGCACGCAGATCCTTTACCGCTGCAAAACCACCACCGCTGCCATCTTGCGTCAGGGTAATGGCGATTCTGGTGATGCCGGACGGCATACGCGCCAGATCAAAACCGATGCGGTGGCTGACGATGCCGCTTTGTGTGACCGGAGCGATAAACATGGCGGCGCCGGACGCGTGTTCCGGGGCATTGAAGAAAACCATATCGCTGTCACCCGTGACCTTGCCGGCGTCAGTGACGAGAAAGGCCGTGAGGTTCACGTCGAGATTGTCGCCTGCGGCATGAGTGACAACGACGTGCCCTTTGGGCAGGCCGAGGGTGGTGTTTTCGCCAGGCTTGAGGGATTGATTCAAGGGGATTCGCCTATTCCATGGGATGTATATCAGCACAATGCCGGTGTGCCGCGCCTTCATTGAGGGGGTTGCGCGAGGGAGTTTAACGGCTGATGCAGAACGATGGCGCGTGATGCACGCTCAGACGCGCATAAAAAAACCGCTCATACAGAGCGGTTTTTTGTTCGAGGCCGGTTTAGCCAAACAGCCAATAGCCCAGCAGCGTCAGGACCAGCACCGCCAGTATCGGACGCATCACACGGTAAGCCTTGGGATTGCGACGTTTCCACTGTTTGACCACACCGCTGAACTTGTCGCTGAAGTTCTTGCTCCAGGCGTACGCCTGATTGATCCCGCCGACACGCTCATCATCGAGGTTCTGCGGTGCGGTAGCACGGCCGAGCCAAGCACTGATGGCGCGGTTGACGCGGGTCATGAAGCGGTTGCTCAGCGGACGTTCAACGTCGCAGAACAGAATCACGCGGGTCTTTTCGGTTTCATTCTTGACCCAGTGCACGTAAGTCTCATCGAACATCACGTCTTCGCCATCGCGCCAGGCGTAGATCTGACCGTCGACGAAGATCCGGCAATCGTCGGAGTTCGGTGTCGACAGGCCGAGGTGATAACGCAGGGAACCGGCAAACGGGTCGCGGTGCGGATTCAAGTGACTGCCGCCCGGCAGCAACGCGAACATCGCACCTTTGACGTTGGGTATTGCACTGACCAGCGCCACGGTCTTCGGGCACAGGGTTTCGGCCGATGGCAGGGGTTTGTCGTACCACTTGAGGTAGAAACGCTTCCAGCCCTTCTTGAAGAACGAGCCGAAACCAGCGTCGTTGTTCTTTTCGGCGGCGCGAATGTAGCCCTCGTCGAACAGGTGCATCGCTTCGTCGCGAATGACTTCCCAGTTATCGCGAAGCACATCAAGTTCCGGGAACTTGCTGCGATCGAGGTAGGGTTTTGACGGAACGCCGGAGAACAGGTACATCAACGCGTTATACGGGGCAAACAGCGCCGAGTGGTTGACGAACTGACGCAGGACCGGCAATCGCGCCTTGCCGCGCAAATGCACATACAGCGTGCTGCCGAGGAACAACAGCAACAGCAACGCCTTCGCGGCAAAGGAAAAGGTCATTAACGACTCCTTGAGAATAGGCAACTGTGCGCAACGCCATTTACCCGACGTGGCAGCCGGCCATGATAACCACTACCGGCCCGGGGAAAAACCCGCCTGACTGAACATTCAGTGTTAAGGATTGCGCAACAAAGCACTTATTAACATAAGGTTCCTGAACCTCGGCTGACCTGAGTCAATTCGTTTTACTGCTGGTTCTCCGCCTCGGTAAACAGATCACTGAACAACATGCTCGACAGATAACGTTCGCCGGAGTCCGGCAGGATCACCACGATGGTCTTGCCCTGCATTTCCGGGGTTTCGGCCAGACGCACCGCAACCGCCATCGCCGCACCGCATGAGATACCGCACAAAATCCCTTCCTCCTGCATCAGGCGCAGGGCCATGGCCTTGGATTCATCGTCGGTGACCAGTTCGACCCGATCGACGATCGACAAATCGAGGTTCTTCGGCACAAAACCGGCGCCAATGCCCTGAATCTTGTGCGGGCTCGGCTTGATCTCTTCGCCGGCCATCGCCTGGGTAATCACCGGCGACGAAACCGGCTCCACCGCCACCGAGATAATCGGTTTGCCCTGGGTATTCTTGATATACCGCGAAATACCGGTAATGGTTCCGCCCGTTCCGACGCCTGCCACCAGCACATCGACCGCGCCGTCGGTATCGTTCCAGATTTCCGGGCCGGTGGTTTTTTCGTGGATGGCCGGGTTGGCCGGGTTATCGAACTGCGATGGCATGAAGTACTTGGCCGGGTCGCTGGCGAGAATTTCCGCAGCCTTTTCGATTGCGCCCTTCATGCCCTTGGCCGGCTCGGTCAGCACCAGTTCGGCCCCGAGCGCCTTGAGTACCTTGCGGCGTTCAATACTCATGGACGCTGGCATGGTCAGCATCAACTTGTAACCACGGGCAGCAGCAACAAACGCCAGGCCGATGCCGGTATTGCCGGAAGTCGGCTCCACAATGGTCATGCCAGGCTTGAGTTTGCCGGTGCTTTCGGCGTCCCAGATCATGTTCGCGCCAATCCGGCATTTGACCGAATAACCGGGGTTGCGCCCCTCGATCTTAGCCAGGATGGTCACGCCGCGCGGCGCGATGCGATTGATCTGCACCAGCGGCGTATTGCCGATGGAATGGGCGTTGTCAGCGAAAATACGGCTCATGGCTGGGTCCTTATGCAGCGTTGGATAAGCCGTCCAAGGTATGCCTGTTGCCCGTGGTCGTCCAGTCAGGTCGAACGTCCGCTGGCGGTAGCAGTCAATGACTTTATACTGCCAAGGAATTGCCACCATGAAGCGTCGATACAGTTGGCCTCTGTGGACCCTCGCTGGCCTCGTTGTGCTGCTGATTGCCGTGCACATCGCCCTGCCCTACATGGTGCGCGATTACCTCAACGACAAACTGGCCGACATGGGCGACTACCGTGGCCAGATCACTGACGTGGACCTGGCCCTGTGGCGCGGCGCCTACAAAATCAACGGACTGAAGATCGTCAAGGTCGATGGCAAAGTCCCGGTGCCGTTCGTCAATGCACCGCTGATCGACCTCGCTGTCAGTTGGCATTCGCTCTGGTACGACCATGCCGTGGTGGCCAAGGTGCAGTTCATCAAACCCGAGCTGAACTTCGTCGACGGTGGCACTAACAAACAGAACTCCCAGACCGGTCGCGGCACGGACTGGCGCGCTCAACTGAGCAAACTGCTGCCTATCACCCTGAACGAAGTGCGGATCAACGACGGGAAAATCAGTTTTCGAAACTTTAGCTCTACCCCGCCGGTAAACATGAACGCCACCCAGGTCAACGCCAGCATTTATAACCTGACCAACGTCGTCGACACCAAAGGCAAGCGCGACGCCCGTTTCGAGGGCAAGGCGCTGCTGTTGGGCCAGGCCCCGCTGGAAGCCACCGCCACCTTCGATCCGCTGAGCAACTTCGAAGACTTCGAATTTCGACTGCGAGTCAAGAACATCGAGCTCAAACGCATGAACGACTTCGCCTCGGCCTACGGCAAATTCGACTTCAACGCCGGCCATGGCGACGTGGTGATCGAAGCCGAAGCCAATAAGGGCCAGCTCAAGGGCTACATCAAGCCACTGCTGCGCGACGTCGAAGTGTTCAATTGGCAACAAGATGTCGAGAACAAGAACAAAAGCTTTTTTCGCTCGGTCTGGGAAGCCATCGTCGGTGGCACCGAAACTGTGCTGAAGAACCAGCGCAAGAACCAGTTCGCGACCAAGGTCGAACTCAGCGGCAACGTACACCAGCAAGATATCAGCGCGTTCCAGGCGTTTTTGCAGATTTTGCGCAATGGTTTCATCCAGGCGTTCAATGCCCGGTATGAACAGCCCAAGCCGGATGCGGGTTAGGGTTAGGGTTTACGCGTGACGGTGTAGCGACCCGTTTCCTCGGCCGCCTCCAATGCTGAACATTGCTGCAAGGAATCCCAGCCCAGACAGGCCAGGGCTAATGACCTGGGTACCGCTTCGCGTCCGCTGCTGTAGCGGCTGATACTGCGGGCACTGACGCCCAGTGCTTCAGCGGCCTGATTCAACGGCAACCCGGTGCGGGCGCGCCAGTTGATGAAGATCCGGGTGTTTTCGTCGGTAGCGTTTTGCGCAAGAGCATCAAGGTACAAAGAGTCTGCACCAATCTGAATATCCGGCTCGGGCCACTCCACCGTCCAGCCATCATCGCCGAGGGATGCGCCTTCAAAGACATGATCCGCAAGCAACGGCTGCAACCCCGGATAAGCGTGCAAATCCGCACTCAAATCCAGTGTCAGCTGTTGACCGTCAATAAACGTCAGCGCCAGACGATAATCCGGCAAAGCCCTGACAGCGTTCAGCCGTGGGCGCTTCATGGGTAACATCGTTTCCAGTCCTCCAACAATTGCACCTGATGGGCTCCCACCCATTCCAATGCTTCCCTGATAATCAACGGCGGCGCCCTTCCTGCCATGACTTCGACGGTTTCCAGGCTGAGCATCACGTCCAACCCGCCACCGGTCAGGTGAACGTGGGGCGGTGGATGATCCTTCTCGCGCAACTGAATGCGGTACTTATCGCGAAATCGGTATTTAGTAGACATGCCGCGAAGGCTATCGCCAAATCGGCGATACCTGAATGCTGGCCTTGCGCCGAGACTGAGTCAAGATGTGACGCCCCATTCAGAGACTGAATAACCCGTCTGCGTTCACAGTCGACCGGGCAGCGCGTTATAGTCGGGGGACTACACTTATTGCGCCCCGCCCTGCCCCGTTCAGGTCGGCGTTACCGTTCGAGGATTAGCAGATGAAGTTCGAAGGCACCCAGGCCTACGTCGCCACCGATGACCTGAAGCTGGCGGTCAACGCCGCTATCACCCTGGAGCGTCCGCTGCTGGTCAAGGGCGAGCCGGGCACCGGCAAGACCATGCTCGCCGAGCAACTGGCCGAGTCCTTTGGCGCCAAGTTGATTACCTGGCACATCAAGTCCACAACCAAGGCGCATCAGGGCCTGTACGAGTACGACGCGGTCAGCCGTCTGCGTGACTCGCAACTGGGCACCGAAAAGGTCCACGACGTTCGCAACTACCTGAAAAAGGGCAAGCTGTGGGAAGCCTTCGAGTCCGAAGAACGGGTGATCCTGCTGATCGACGAAATTGACAAGGCTGACATCGAGTTCCCGAACGACCTGCTGCAAGAACTCGACAAGATGGAGTTCTACGTTTACGAGATCGACGAGACGATCAAGGCCAAGATTCGCCCGATCATCATCATTACCTCCAACAACGAGAAAGAGCTGCCGGACGCATTTCTGCGCCGCTGCTTCTTCCACTACATCGCCTTCCCGGACCGCGTGACGATGCAGCGGATCGTCGATGTGCACTACCCGAACATCAAGAAAGACCTGGTCAGCGAAGCGCTGGACGTGTTCTTCGACGTGCGCAAAGTGCCGGGCCTGAAGAAGAAGCCGTCGACCTCCGAACTGGTGGACTGGCTCAAACTGCTGATGGCCGACAACATCGGCGAAGCAGTGCTGCGCGAACGTGATCCGACCAAGGCTATCCCGCCGCTGGCCGGTGCGCTGGTGAAGAACGAACAGGACGTGCAATTGCTTGAGCGCCTGGCGTTTATGAGCCGTCGCGGCTCTCGCTAAGTATCGCTTTTTTTAACAAAAGCGGAGGCGATCGCCATGCTGCTCAACCTGTTCAATGAAATGCGCGCCGCCAAGGTGCCGGTCTCGGTGCGCGAGCTGCTGGACCTGATCAACGCGCTGAAACAACGCGTGGTCTTCGCCGACATGGACGAGTTTTATTACTTGTCCCGGACGATTCTGGTGAAGGACGAAAAGCATTTCGACAAATTCGACCGGGCTTTCGGCGCCTACTTCAATGGCCTGGAAAAACTCGACGACCACCTTCAGGCATTGATTCCGGAAGACTGGCTGCGCAAGGAATTCGAGCGTTCCCTGAGCGATGAAGAACGGGCGCAGATCCAGTCCCTCGGCGGCCTCGACAAGTTGATCGAAGAGTTCAAGAAACGCCTCGAAGAACAGAAAGAACGCCATGCCGGCGGCAACAAATGGATCGGCACCGGCGGCACCAGCCCGTTCGGCTCCGGCGGCTTTAACCCGGAAGGTATTCGGGTCGGCGATGCCGGCAAGCGTCAGGGCAAAGCGGTCAAGGTCTGGGATCAGCGCGAGTACAAGAACCTCGACGACTCGGTGGAACTGGGCACGCGCAACATCAAGGTTGCCCTGCGCCGGCTGCGCAAATTTGCCCGTCAGGGTGCGGCCGAAGAACTGGACATCGACGGCACCATCGACCACACCGCCCGCGATGCCGGGCTGCTGAACATTCAGATGCGGCCGGAGCGGCGCAACACCGTCAAGCTGTTGCTGCTGTTCGACATCGGCGGCTCGATGGACGCCCACGTGAAGATTTGCGAAGAGCTGTTCTCGGCCTGCAAGACCGAGTTCAAGCACCTGGAGTACTTCTACTTCCACAACTTCATTTATGAATCGGTGTGGAAGAACAACATGCGCCGCACCTCCGAGCGTTTCTCGACTCAGGATCTGCTGCACAAATACGGCGCCGATTACAAAGTGATCTTCATCGGCGACGCCGCCATGGCGCCCTATGAAATCACCCAGGCTGGCGGCAGCGTGGAGCACTGGAACGAAGAGGCGGGTTATGTGTGGATGCAGCGCTTCATGGCGAAGTACAAGAAGCTCATCTGGATCAACCCGTACCCGAAAGACACTTGGGGCTACACCTCGTCGACCAACATCGTGCGCGATTTGATCGAAGACCAGATGTATCCGCTGACCTTGCGCGGGTTGGAGGAAGGGATGCGGTTTTTGTCCAAGTAGAGATGATTGTTGTCCGGGATGACACCATCGCGGGCAAGCCTCGTTCCTACAGGGTTAACACCGAAACCTGTAGGAGCGAGGCTTGCCCGCGAAGCTTTTAGCGATTCACAAACTGACGCAAATACCCGACCTGCTCCCGATGCGCCACGTCCTGCACCACCGGCCGCAACCGTACCTTCGCCCCGGGCAAACACTGCGCCAGCCGCGCCAGGGCCAACGGCGTCAATGCGCCTAATCTCGGATAGCCGCCAATGGTCTGTCGATCATTGAGCAACACAATCGGCTGTCCGTCCGGTGGCACCTGCACTGCGCCCAGCGGGATGCCTTCGGAGATCATCGGCTTGCCCTGGTACTGCAACGGCGTGCCCAGCAGGCGAATGCCCATGCGGTCGGCACGACTGTCGAGGGTCCAAGTGCTGTTGAACGCATCAAACAGGCTTTGCCCGCTGAACGCGCCGATCTGCGCGCCGAGCACCAGGTCCAGAGGCACATTCGATTTCAGATCCGGCCGTAGCGCCAACGGCACCTCACGAACCCACCGCGACTCACCGCGATAACTCAGCGTCGAACCCTTGACCAAAGGCCGGCCCATGCCATCCAGCCCGCCGAGTTCCTCACGGATCACCGTCGCGCTGCTGCCCAACACCTTCGGCGCGTCGAAACCACCCGGTGCTGCCAGATAAGCCCGCGCTCCGAGCAGCGGCTGGGTGAATTTCAACGTCTGCCCTTTGCTCAATTTGAAACTGCGCCACGGCGCCAACGCCTCGCCATTCACCTGCGCGCCCAGATCCGCGCCCGCCAGCGCCAGCACACAATCTTCCTCGGCCAGCACGCTGAACCCGCCAAGGGTGATTTCCACCACAGGCGCATCCAACCCGTTGCCCAACAGCCAATTCGCCCATGACATCGAGCGCCAGTCCAGCCCGCCGCCCTGGGTCACACCCAAGTGCCGCACGCCAAAACGGCCAGCGTCCTGCAACAGGCACAGCGGCGTACTCGCTTCAATCCTCAGACGGCTCATGCCTGGGCCTCCAGTGGCGTATCGTCACCGCCCAGGTTGATGAACTCGGCATGACTGACGGCTTCGAACCGCACCGTGTCGCCGGGTTGCATCAGGCTATAGCCGTCACGTTCGCGGTCGAACAGTTTGGCCGGGGTACGGCCGATCAGGTTCCAGCCTCCGGGCGACACCACCGGATAAGCGGCGGTTTGCCGCTCGGCAATTCCCACGCTACCCGCTGCGACTTTCTTACGCGGGGTGTTCAGACGCGGCGCGGCGAGGATTTCCTCTACTAAACCCATGAAGGCGAAACCTGGTGCGAAGCCCAGCGCGAACACCTGATATTCGCGATCGCTGTGGCGGCGGATTACGTCGTCCACCGCCAACCCGCTGCGTTGGGACAACAGGCTCAATTCGGGGCCGACGCTCAAGTCATACCAGACCGGCAGCACATGGCATTTGCCGCTGGTACTGGCATTGGGCGATAGATCGATCAACGCTTGCGCGATCAATTCCCGCGCCTGAACCGGGCTCAATGCAGTCAGGTCGTAATGCACCATCAACGTCGTGTAGGACGGCACAAGGTCGATCAAATGCCCGGCAAACGCTGCGCGCAGCCCTTCGCTGGCCGCGAGCATCCACGGCATGTTCGCTTCGGCGATTTCATCGAACAGGCGCACCATCAGGCAGTCCAGCGCGACTACTTCAACCCGTGGTTTCATGACGCACTCTGCTGATTCAAGGCCTCACGAATACGCTGCACGGCGGCCACAGAACTGGCGTTGTCGCCGTGGACGCACAAGGTGTTGGCCTGCAAGTGCAAAGCGCTGCCATCGCTGGCCGTGAGGTTGGCGCCACGGGCAATGATTAGCGCCTGCTCAATGATTTTCTCGGGATCGTGATGCACCGCGCCCGGCAATTGTCGCGAAACCAACATGCCGGCGCTGTCGTAGGCGCGGTCGGCGAAGGCTTCGAACCACAGCGTCACGCCGTATTCGTCGCCCAATTGTTGCGCGGCACTGTTGTCGCGGGTGGCCATCAGCATCAACGGCAACGTGCGATCGTAGGCGGCCACAGCCTGGATCACCGCACGCAATTGCGCCGGATTGGCCATCATGTCGTTGTACATCGCGCCGTGGGGTTTGACGTAACTCACCCGCCCGCCCTGAGCCCGACAGATGCCGTCGAGGGCGCCGATCTGGTAATGCAGGATGTCCTGAAGTTCCTGGGCGGTGTAGGCCATGGAACGTCGACCGAACCCGACCAGGTCCTGATAGGCCGGGTGCGCTCCAATCTTCACGCCGCGGCTCAGGGCCAGGCTGACGGTCTTGCGCATGATGCTCGGGTCGCCGGCATGGAAGCCGCAGGCGATGTTGGCACAATCAATGAAGGGCATGACCTCGGCGTCCAGACCCATGGTCCAGTTGCCGAAACTCTCGCCGATGTCGCAGTTCAATAGCAGGCGGCTCACGGTGAACACTCCTGTAGGCATATTCTTTTTTTACTGTCGGGCAGATGCCCGGCAGATTATCAGTTGCTGATTATTAAGCTATTGGGCGTCGAGTTGCTTGCCACGAGTTTCCGGCAGGCTCAAGGCTGCGAGGATCACCACGCCGTAGGACACCGCCGCAAACGCCCCGATGCCAACGCTTAACGGCACCGTCTGGCTGAGCAAACCGATCAACAGCGGAAACAACGCCGCCAACGCACGACCGATGTTGTAGCAAAAACCCTGGCCCGAGCCGCGAATTCGCGTGGGAAACAACTCGGTCAAAAACGCGCCCATGCCACTGAAAATCCCCGAGGCAAAGAAGCCCAGCGGGAAGCCCAGCCACAGCATCACGCCGTTGCTGACGTGTAATTGGGTGTAGAGCAACACGATGGTGAACGAGCCGACGGCGAACAGAATGAAGTTCTTCTTGCGGCCGAGGATGTCAGTCAAATACGCGCTGATGACATAACCGACGTAGGAACCGACGATCACCATCGCCAGATAACCGCCCGTGCCGAGTACGCTCAACCCCCGTTCGTTCTTCAGAAAAGTTGGCAACCAAGAGGTAATCGCGTAGTAACCGCCCAGTGCGCCAGTGGTCAGCACCGAAGCGCGAATCGTGGTGAAGAGGATGCCGGGAGCGAAGATCTCGTAGAATTTTGCCGGGTTGCTTGGTTCTTGCTTGGCTTTGGCTTCGCGGTAAATCTCCGGGTCCTTGACCAGTCGACGGACGAAAATCACAAAAATCGCCGGGACGATGCCAAGGATAAACAGTGCGCGCCAAGCGTCTTCCGGCGGCAACACCGAGAACAGCAGCGCATACAGAATCGCCGTCAATCCCCAGCCCAACGCCCAGCCCGATTGCACCATGCCCACGGCTTTGCCACGGTCCTTGGCGCGAATCACTTCGCCCATCAGCACAGCCCCGGCGGTCCATTCACCACCGAAACCGAAACCCATCAAGGTGCGGCTGATCAGCAGTTGTTCGTAGTTCTGGGCGAAGCCGCAGAGGAAGGTGAAGAAGGCGAACCACAGCACGGTCAGCTGCAACGTGCGCACGCGGCCGATGCGGTCGGAGAGAATCCCCGCCACCCAGCCGCCGATGGCCGAAGCGATCAGGGTGCTGGTGTGAATGAGTCCGGCCTGCCCGGTGGTGATGCCCCACATGGCAATCAGGGTCGGCACCACGAAGCTGAGCATCTGGGTGTCCATGCCGTCCAGGCCATAGCCGATCTTGCAGCTCCAGAAGGTCCGGCGCTCCTGTTTGTTGATGTTGCGATACCAGTCGAACGGTCCCGGGCGAGTTGTGGCCTTGGGGAGGTCGAGGGTGTCGGGCGCACTCATGGCAAATCTCCGTGCAAATTTTATTGGTATTGTTCGAAGCCCCGACGACGCCTATCGTGGGAACCGGATGCGCCGATTTTTGGACGCCCGGCCCTGCGGCGTCCAACTAATAAAAACCCGCTCCAGACATAAGAAAAAGTTGATTACATGAACCTGAAGTTCCTAGAGACCTTTGTCTGGGTCGCCCGACTCAAGAGTTTTCGCCTGACTGCGGACAAGCTCTTCACCACCCAGGCGTCGATTTCCAGCCGCATCGCCGTGCTCGAAAGTGAGCTGGGGGTGAAGCTGTTCCTGCGCGATTCCCGGGGTGTAAGCCTGACGCCGGAAGGTTTGAAAGTGCTCGAATACGCCGAGCAGATGATGGACACCATGCAGGCGCTAAAGCAGTCGATCGAGACCCGTTCGAGCAAGGTCGGAAGGATTCGGATCGGTGTGATGGACACGGTGATTCACACCTGGCTGAGCCCGTTGGTGGCGCAGATGATGGATCACTATCCGCTGGTGGAAATCGAGCTGGTGGCCGATACCTCGCTCAACCTCTGCGATCAGCTGCAAAAAGGCTTTCTCGATCTGATCCTGCAAACCGACCTGTTGCGTCAGGAAAGCGTGCGCAGCCTGGAACTGGCCAGCCACCCGATGGGCTGGATCGTCGCCAGTAACTCAATCTACAACCGCAACTACGCCGACCTCGCTGAACTGGCGCAGGAACGGATCATTACCTACTCGAAAAACTCGCATCCGCATCAGGATATTTTGGCGTTGATGCAGGCCAACGGCGTGATGGCGCCACGATTGAACTGCGTGAATTCGGTGTCGGCGATTACCCGGTTGTTGCGCGACGGCTTCGGGATTGGCGCGCTGCCGCCGGTGTTGGTGGCCGAGGAACTGGCGCGCGGGGAGTTGACCTTGCTGGCTATCGATCAACGGCCACCGAATTTGCAGGTGGTGGTGTCGTGGCGGGTCGGGGTTGAGTGGGTCGAGGAGATCGTGACGTTGTGTCAGCAGGTGTTGGCGGGGTATGCGCAGAAGGTGGGTGATGGGTATGTGGTTTTGAACCCCTGAACAGCAAAAGATCGCAGCCTTCGGCAGCTCCTACAGAGATTGGAGTAGGAGCTGCCGGAGGCTGCGATCTTTTGATCTTTTGTTCTTACAACCCACGCACATCCCGATCTTCAATCGGCCGGCTCTGGCGCAGGCGTTTGCCGCCGAGCACCACCCAGTCGATCAACCGGAACAGGCATTCAATGCCGAATGACAACAGCAACGCGCCACTCATGCCCCAGATCATCGCTTCCGGGGTCAGCAGGATCTGGTAGCTGTAGCCGTTCCAGGTTTCCTTGCGAATATCCGGGTCGGCGGCCAGCGCCACTTGCAGGACGCGGATGTACCACGGACCTTGCATGGCCTGGAACTGTTTATCCAGGGCCAACTGCCGGGTGAGCAAGGTGCTCAAGCTGTCGGCATCGCTGCGAAAGATCGGGTCTTCGCTTTCGCGGTAGTGGGCGACCAAGGCCTGCATATCGCCCTTGAAGAACTGATTGGCGGTGCCCTGGAAACCACTCAAACCGGTCTGCGCTTCAATCAGATGCGCTTCGACCCGTTTCGCGTAGTCGCTGATGAAGCCCGGCACCTGGACACCGATCAACAGGCCCGCCGCAAACAACACCAGCCGTAGATAACTGAGCAACATTGAGGTGAGTCCTTATTCGGTCTTGCCCTGGCTGACGCATTCACCGCGTCGCCAGAGGCTCCATTGGCCCGGTTCGTAGCGGGTCCAGGTTTCGTTTTCGGTCAACGGTTCGGTGGCGATCACCGTGACCACATCGTTAGGCGTGGTTTCGGCCTGGAAGTCGACGATCACATCGACATCCTTCAGGCGCGCCGGGCCGAACGGGGCGCGGCGGGTGATCTGCGCCAGTTTGGTCGAGCAATAGCAGAACAGCCAGTCGCCGTCGCTGAGCAGGCAGTTGAACACGCCTTTGCTGCGGTACTCGGCGCAGGCGGCCACCAGGTCTGGCAGCAGTTCTTCGATCTCGACCGGTTCAGGGAACGCTGCCCGCACCCGGTTGAGCAAGTCGCAGAACGCCGCTTCGCTGTCGGTATCACCGACGGGGCGGTAAAAACTCTTGATTGGCTCAAAGTCCGCGAGCTGGCCGTTGTGAGCGAAACACCAGTTACGCCCCCACAACTCGCGCACAAACGGGTGGGTGTTGGACAGGCAGACCTTGCCGACGTTGGCCTGGCGGATGTGCCCGATCACCACTTCGCTCTTGATCGGGTAGCGCTGCACCAGGTTCGCTACTTCGGACTCGCAGCTTGCCGCCGGGTCCTGGAACAAGCGCAGGCCGCGGCCTTCATAGAAAGCGATGCCCCAGCCGTCACGGTGCGGCCCGGTACGCCCGCCGCGCTGCATCAGCCCGGTGAAGCTGAACACGATATCGGTCGGGACATTGGCGCTCATGCCCAATAACTCACACATGCTCGGACTCTCGCTTCAATGCAGGGGCAAGGTTACAAACGCGGTTCGATGCGCGAACGCTGGGGGTTGTTCGGGACCGGTGGACGGCCGTAGCGATCATCGCCGGCAACGCCGAACGGTTGATCGTTATCGCGTTCCTCAGCCTTGATCGCCGCCTTCGCCGCAGCAGCCTGTTCTTTGCGGGCGTTGGACGCGCGCTCGATCGGCCAGCGGATCAGTACGAAAATCAGGTACAGGCCAAACGCGATCATGCCGTACATGAACAGATCGGAAATTGCCCGCCAGGCGTTGTTACCCACCTTGAACGCCAGGTCCAGGGCGGTAATGGCGATGGCCGGGGCGACTTTTTCCTTCACCGGATCGATGATGGTCGGGCTGAACAGCAACACCGCCACGAGCAGCCGCAGTGGCTCGCGCAGGTAGCGCCACATCCAGCGGGTCAAGCGCATCCACACCAACAGGCAGCCTAAAGCGGCAAAGGCGTAGAGGCCCCAAGCGATCAGATAGTCGTTCTCGGTCATGGTGTCCATGGCAAGGCAGGCAAAGAGGCGCTTATAGTAACGACTTTTCGCCCGTCAGGCTTGTCCCAATAGACACACGACCTGCGGGAGCAAGCCTGCTCGCGAATACGGACTGTCAGTTGAAACATGATTGTCTAACCCAGCGCTTTCGCGAGCAGGCGAAGGCCTGCAGGGTTTGCGGTGATATCCAGATTTGCGAAACCCCCTATTCCGTACATTGTCCGAGAGCCCTTCATGCCCTTATCCGTCAACGTCACCAGCGCCCCGATTGCCCGCAAGGCTGAAGGTTCTGACCCGTATGCCTGGCTCCAGGAGCGCGACACCGACGCGGTGCTCGATTACCTGAAGGCTGAAAACAGCTATCAAGAATCGCAAACCGCTGATCAGGCCGGGCTGCGCGAAACCCTGTTCGAAGAGATCAAGGGCCGGATTCTCGAAACCGACCTGTCCCTGCCTTCGCCGTGGGGGCCGTACCTGTATTACACCCGCACCACGGCCGGCGACGAATACGCCCGCCATTACCGCTGCCCCCGCCCGGCCGATGACAGCCTGCTCATCGATGAAAACCAGGAACAATTGCTGCTGGACCCGAACGTACTGGCCAATGGCGGCTTCTTCTCCCTCGGCTCGTTCAGCATCAGCCCGGACCACCAGCGTCTGGCCTACAGCCTCGACGCCACCGGCGATGAGATTTACACGCTGTTCGTGAAGGAGTTATCCAACGGCAAGGTCAGCGAACTGGAATTCGAGGACTGCGACGGCAGCATGACCTGGGCCAACGACAGCCTGACGCTGTTTTTCGGCGTGCTCGACGACACTCACCGCCCGCACAAACTGTTCCGTTATCGCCTGGACGGCACGGCCGCCGAAGAAGTCTTCCATGAAGCGGACGGCCGATTTTTCCTGCACTGTTACCGTTCCAGTTCTGAACAGCAATTGCTGCTGTCCCTGGGCAGCAAGACCACCAGCGAAGTCTGGGTGCTCGATGCGTTCCAGCCGCAGCAGGCTTTTACCTGCCTGGCGCCACGGGTTGAGGACCACGAATACGACGTCGACCACGGCGCGCTCGATGGCCAATGGACCTGGTTTATTCGCACCAACCGCGACGGCATCAACTTCGCCCTGTACACCGCCCTCGATACCGGCGTCGCGCCGACCGAGGCGGACTGGCAGAACCTGATTCCCCACAGCGACAGCGTGATGCTCGAAGGCCTGAGCCTGAACGTCGAAGCCGTGACCCTGAGCCTGCGCGAGGGTGGCTTGCCGATCATCGAGGTTCGCCCGCAAGGCTTGGCGCCTTATCGCGTGCAATTGCCGGACGCAGCCTACAGCCTGCATGTGCAGAACAGCCTGGAATTCGTCAGCGACAAGATTCGTCTGCGTTACGAGGCGTTGAACCGTCCGGCGCAGGTTCGTCAGTTGGACTTGGCCACTGGCGAGCAGAAAGTCCTGAAGGAAACTCCGGTGCTCGGCCCGTTCGACGCCGACGCCTACGTCAGCCAACGCCTGTGGGCCACCGCGCCGGACGGCACGCAAGTGCCGATCAGTTTGGTCATGAAACGCGAAATGGTCGGCAAAACAGTGCCACTGTATCTCTATGGCTACGGCGCTTACGGCGAAAGCCTCGACCCGTGGTTTTCCCATGCCCGTTTGAGTCTGCTGGATCGCGACGTGGCGTTTGCCATCGCTCACGTGCGTGGCGGCGGTGAGCTGGGCGAAGCCTGGTACCGCGCCGGCAAGCAGGAGCACAAGCACAACACCTTCAGCGACTTCATCGCCTGCGCCGAGCATTTGATCGCCAACGGTTTCACCACGCCACAGCAGTTGGCGATCAGCGGTGGCAGTGCCGGTGGATTGCTGATCGGCGCGGTACTCAATCAGCGTCCGGAGTTGTTTGCGGCGGCGATTGCCGAGGTGCCGTTCGTCGACGTACTGAACACCATGCTCGACCCGGATTTACCACTGACCGTCACCGAATACGACGAATGGGGCAATCCGGAAGAGCCAGACGTCTATGATCGGATCAAGGCCTACGCCCCGTACGAAAACGTCACCGCCCAGGCGTATCCGGCGACCCTGGTGATCGCCGGCTACAACGACAGTCGCGTGCAGTATTGGGAAGCGGCCAAGTGGGTGGCGAAATTGCGCGCGACCAAAACCGACAACAATCCCCTGCTGCTCAAGACCGAACTGGGCGCCGGGCATGGTGGAATGAGCGGTCGATATCAGGGATTACGTGACGTAGCCCTCGAATACGCATTTGTTTTCAAGGTTTTGGGCATCGCCTGAGGAACTCCACCGGTCACTTGGGTCTTAACTCCAGACCCATTGTGGCGAGGGGATTTATCCCCGTTGGGCTGCGAAGCGGCCCCAAAACCTGCAAACTCAGTATTCCTGAAGCACCGAGTTGGCAGGATTTGCGACTGCTGCGCAGCCGAGCGGGGATAAATCCCCTCGCCACAAAAGCCCGTTCCTACGGGATCCGTGTATAGCCTTGAAATGTGAAAACAATAAAGACCGTGACGACATGTCAGAACCGACCTTACTGAACAACGAAATTCGCGACTGGCTGATGGACTGCGGCCTGTTCGATCAACTGCTGCCAGCCGACTTCGCCGCCGCTTCCGGCTATTTCAGCATCAGCACCATCGCCCAGGGCAAAGAGATCTTCCACGAGGGCGATGCCGGCAGTTTCATGTGCATCATCCACACCGGCCAGGTGTCGGTGCAAAAGACCAACGGCGACGGGCAAACGGTGATCATGGCCACCCTGCGCAGCGGTCGGGCGTTCGGCGAGATGGCCGTGCTCGATGGCGAGCGGCGCTCGGCCAGTTGTGTCGCAGCGAGCAATTGTCAGTTGCTCAACCTGGGCAAGGACTCGCTGGAAAAAATGCTCAACGATGCGCCAAAGATCGCGGCGAAAATCATCCGCGCCCTCGCCGTCTCCCTTTCCAAACGCCTGCGCATGGCGGATGGGCAACTGCTGTCACAGCAAGTGTAAGTGTCGCTCCTCGCCTGACGACAACAGCCACTCGTCAAAAGAGGAACGTATTTGTGAGACAGGACACTACCCACCCGGCGATTTGATTTTGGTGCTGTTCTGCTCAAGGCCCGGCAAGGTCTGGTCCTTGGGTGGGCTCGGCATTTCGATCGGCTCCAACGGCTGGCTGCCGCTGCCCGAACCGGCACGGGGTACGTTGGTGGGGGTGATCTGCGGGTACGGCGTGGGTGTCGCAGTACCGGGTGATCCGGGCATCGGCGCGGGACTGGTGGGGATGGTTTGCTGCTCCTGGGCCTGCACTGCAGTAATCGAGAGCGCGGCCAAGGCAATGACCGTTAGAATAGTGCGCTTCATCAATGGCTCCGTTGGCCTTGTTGTCTGCTTGCAGGCTACTCCCAACTGCGTCCGTTTGCCTTATGCCAATTTTCCTCAAGAGCCTCCCATGAAACGTTTCGTTCTGCTCGACACCGCCCCTATCCCTGAAAACGGCGGTGCCCTGTGCCTGTTCGAATACGGTGAAGATTTCGTCATCAAGATCCAGGGTGGCGACGGCGGGCAGTTGATGAACACCCGCATGCACGGCTCCGAAGACGCCCTGGCCGAGATCCCGTGCCGCAAGGTTGCCGGCCGCCCGAACTCACGCGTTTTGATCGGTGGCCTGGGCATGGGCTTCACTCTCGCCTCGGCCCTCAAGCATTTGGGCAAGACCGCTGAGGTGGTGGTCGCCGAACTGGTACCGGGCGTGGTCGAGTGGAATCGTGGGCCGCTGGGCGAAAAGGCCGGCAACCCGCTGCTCGACCCGCGCACCGTGATCCGCATGGAAGACGTCGCCAAGGTGCTGCAAGCCGAACCGCAGGGTTTCGATGCGATCATGCTCGACGTCGACAACGGCCCCGAAGGCCTGACCCAGCGCGCCAACAGCTGGCTCTACTCCGCCGGTGGCCTGAGCGCCTGCGCCAAGGCCCTGCGCCCCAAAGGCGTGCTGGCCGTCTGGTCGGCCAGTGCCGACAAGCAGTTTTCCGACAAGTTGAAGAAGGCCGGTTTCAAGGCCGAGGAAGTGCAAGTCTTCGCCCACGGCAACAAAGGCACGCGCCACACCATCTGGATTGCCGAGAAGCTCAAGGGCTGAGCTAAACTCACTGCGTAACCGTCATTAGTCTTTTTACAAAGGTGAACCCATGAGTTCGTCCACCCCGACCAACACCTCGAAGCTGGACCGTATCCTCGCCGACAACCAGCGCGACAAGGAAATGGGTTACCGCGACAAGGCCCTGAAGATGTACCCGCACGTGTGCGGCCGCTGCGCCCGTGAGTTCGCCGGCAAGCGCCTGAGCGAACTGACCGTGCACCACCGCGACCACAACCACGACAACAACCCGCAGGACGGCTCGAACTGGGAACTGTTGTGCCTGTATTGCCACGACAACGAACACTCCCGTTACACCGACCAGCAGTACTTCAGCGAAGGCTCCCTCAGCACGCCGAAAGTCGCCAAGGCTACGCACAACCCGTTCGCGGCGTTGGCCGGGCTGATGAAAAAAGAAGACTGATGATCTTCAGCGCTTGAACTGGTCCCTTCGCGAGCAGGCTCGCTCCCACATTTGATCGGTGGTGTACACAAAATGAATGTGGGAGCGAGCTTGCTCGCGATGGCGGTTGCCCAGGCACCGCCAATCCCGAAACTGACCGCTCCCGTCCAATCCCCGTATAATCGCGCTTTTTCCCCGAAGGCACCCCGCTCGTGGCAGATAAACGGTACAGCTGCATTGGTTTGTATAACCCCAAGTCACCGGAGAACGTCGGTTCGGTGATGCGCGCCGCTGGCTGTTATGGCGCGGCTTCGGTGTTCTACACCGGCAAGCGCTATGAACGCGCCGCCGACTTCGTCACCGACACCAAGCGTGTGCACTACGACATTCCGCTGATCGGCATCGATGACCTGAAAAAGATTCTGCCGCTGGGCTGCACACCAGTTGCCGTGGAACTGGTGGAAGGCGCTCGTTCGCTGCCGGAATACACCCACCCGGACCGTGCCCTCTACATTTTCGGCCCGGAAGACGGCTCACTGGATCAAGACATCCGTGACTGGTGTGAAGACGTGATCTACATCCCGACCACCGGTTGCATGAACCTCGCGGCCACGGTCAACGTCGTGCTCTACGACCGCATGGCCAAGGGCCTGAACACTCGCTCCGGTCCGAAATTCCGCTGATTCACCGCACATCTGATGGAACAAGCTGCCCGCCCCGGCAGTCAGCTTAACTATCCATTACTGCCTGGAGACAGATCATGAGCGAACTCAAACGCGTAGAGCGCATTCAATCCACGCCATTCCAGACCTCCCCTGACCAGAACGTCGAGGGCTGGGAGCGCATCGGCTCCCTGGCCGGCGGCATGGTAATGGTCGGCAAAGGCCTGCGTCGCGGCGGCGTGTTCGGTTTGATTCAAGTGGCGATTGGCGGCGTGGCGTTGGCCCGTGGCATCACCGGGCACAGCTCGGTGAAAAGCCTGCTGGAAAAAAGCCGTCAGGACATGAACAACGTGCGGGCGAAGATTCAGCGGGCGGGGGAAGAGTTGAGCCAGTTGAAGGCGAATGCCGAGGCGGCGACCAACACCGCGACCGTGACCGGCAATGATTCTTTGAATTCGCCCAAAGCCGGGGGCTGATCCGATATTGCGGTGAGGCTTATGGCCTCATCGCGAGCAAGCTCGCTCCCACAGTTGACCGCGTTGTCCAGACGGCCGCGGTCTAATGTGGAAGCGAGCCTGCTCGCGATGGCGGTGTTACTGAAGCAACTCCGTATCGAGCACCTTGGAAGACTCACCAATGACGCTCTCGGCAAGCTGAACAAATTCCTTGGTATCAACACTCCCCAGATGCATCGCCCCACGCAACACATCATCGAGCGAGCGTTTGTTGCGGGTCTTCAGGCGAATCTCGCGATCCAGTTCCCCCAGCAAAATCACTGTTTTTGACACCTGCGCCGGGCTGAGCTTCTCACCGCGCAAGGTCGTGACCTGCTGGCTGTCCTTGGCCAACTTTTTCTGCAAGCTCTCGTACCGTTCATCACTCATGCCGCCGGCACGGCGCACCAGTTCGATGGCGTAGAACTCGGCAAACCCTTCACTGATCCAGTCGCTGCGCTCACGGTCATTGATTCGCCCGAACACTTGGACCATCTCCCGCACCAGCGCACTGCTGCCGCTTTCGCTGACCAGCGGCATTCGGCTGTTGAGGTAGATCGACTCCCGCGCCGCCAGACTGCCACGCCACATCGGGTCACTGGCGCCGACGATCAGCAACTTGCTCGGGTGACGCGGGAACACCGCTTGTGCTTGCGGCCAGACAAAGGTCAGCAGTGTCAGCACATCCATGCGATGCATGCCCTGCCCTTGCGGCGAGGCCACGGTCACTTCGGTTTCACCCAGGCGCGTGCGGCGACTGCCAAGGTGGCCGGCGAGCATCCATCCCGTCGGGCGGTCAAACAGCCGTGACGGGTTGTCGATGCGGAATTTGTTTTTACCGATGCGCGGCCAAGCGGTTTCGACGCTCTTCCAGCCGTCAGGCAATTCAAATTGCAAACGCGAGACCAGCTCAGTGCCGTCCTGTTGATCCAGTTTTGCGGGGGCACCAATTCGTCGCCGCGCATCAACGCCCAATTCGGGGTCATGCGCGTGTCGAAGCTGCCGTTCTTGCGGTCGTGGCTGATGCGTACGCGGTAGGTCAGGCTGGCTTTTTCACTGGAGGGGCGCCAGACACCGCGCGCCTGTTTGCCCGGGTTCAGCAACCACTGGCCGTCGGCTTTGAAGTCGCTGTAATGGCTACCATCGCCGAGGTCGAAATCGATGCTGCGCACCGCTTCGCCTTTGGCCAATGTGAGGCGCACTTCCGCCTGATCGCTCTGCGGTAACAGGCGCACGTGGTAATCGAGGTCGACTTTCTTTGCCGCCCACACCGGCGTACTGAAGACCAGCAGGCCGAACAGCAGCGCTCGCAGCAAACCCACAGCCATACACACTCCTTGTGGCAGTCAGAATTATTTTGTCAGTGCCGGGCACTCAGCGGCACGGTGCGGCGATCCGATGAGCGCCCTCGCCACGGATTAACCCGCGCGGAAAATCAGGTGATCTTCCCAGTCGTCTTCGGCCACGCTGCCTTCGGCGAGCATGCGCCCGGACTGGGAAATACGTTCGTGGTGCACCGCATCGCGGTCGCCGCACACCAGGTGATGCCACAGCGGCAGGTCCTTGCCTTCGCTGACCAGTCGATAACCGCAGGTCGGCGGCAGCCACTGGAACTCCTCAGCCTTGCCCGGCGTGAGCTGAATGCAATCCGGCACGAAGTCCCGACGGTTCGGGTAGTCAGTGCACTGACAGGTTTTCAGGTCCAGCAGTTTGCAGGCGATGCGCGTGTAGTAGACGCTGTTGTCGTCTTCATCCTCGAGCTTTTGCAGGCAGCACAGACCACAGCCGTCGCACAGCGATTCCCATTCCTCTGGATCGAGTTGATCGAGGGTTTTGCGTATCCAGAACGGTTCGACTTTGGCGGCCATGGCTCGAGCATCAACATCAGGTGGTGAAAAGGCCGCCAGTCTAGTGCCCAAGGCCTCGCGGGCCAAGCGCTGGCGACTGTCGGTAGAACTTCACTTGTCAGTTTTTGCGCCGCCGAGTAGCTTTGCCAGTCGCAACGAGCCAAACCTGAAGGCCATTAACGCGCAACCGCGTTGCATTCCGGTGAACTGCCACGGCTCAAGAAAACCTTATCCCTCAGCTCAACTGCGGCCGCTGGTTTTTATTTGACTCCCTGTCCAAACGTAGTAAGGAATCTCTGAATGAGTGCCAATCCACGCGTTGCCGATCATGCCATTCACCCACAGTTCACCAATCGTTGGTCGCCACGGGCCTTTACCGGCGAAAGCATCCCGGAAGAAACCCTGCTGAGCTTCTTCGAAGCCGCGCGCTGGGCGCCGTCGGCCTACAACTCGCAGCCTTGGCGGTTTCTCTACGCGCGCCGCGACACGCCGAACTGGGAGCGTTTCCTGGGCCTGCTGAACGAGTTCAACCGCGGCTGGGCGCAACACGCCTCGGCGCTGGTGATCGTGATCTCGAAAACCACCTTCACGGCGCCCGGTGCCACCGAAGAAACCCCGGCGCTGTGGCACACCTTCGACACCGGTTCGGCCTGGGGCCACCTGGCGCTGCAAGCGAGCATCAGCGGCTGGCACACCCACGGCATGGCCGGTTTCGACCAGGACCTGACCCGCAAAGAACTGAACATCCCCGAGGGCTACGCCCTGCACGCAGCAGTGGCCGTGGGCAAGCTGGGAGATAAAGCGACGCTGGCGGATTACCTGCAATCGCGCGAAGAACCGAGCCCGCGTCGTCCGTTGAGCGAGCTCGCTGCTGAAGGTGACTTCACCCTCTAAGCCAGCACAAAAACAAATGTGGGAGCGAGCCTACTCGCGAAAGCGGTGTGTCAGACAGCAATGATGCTGGTTGACACTCCCTCTTCGCGAGCAGGCTCGCTCCCACATTTTATCCAACGAACACTCAATACCCGCGGTTGAAATCCACTTCACCGCGCAACGCTTTATTCGCCTGATACGCCCTCAGGTTGTCGACAAACAACTGCACCATCATCGATGGCGAGGTCGGTGCCGAGCTGTGGCCGGTCAGCAACAGGCCCCAGGCGGTCCAGAACGGATGCCGTTGCGGCAACGGTTCCTGACGGCAGACGTCGATCACCGCGCCCGCCAGATGCCCTTCTTTCAAGGCTTCGACCAAGTCCGCATCGACTACCGCCACACCGCGCCCGACGTTGATGAACACGCCGGTCGGCTTGAATTGCTTGAACAGCGCCGCGTCATACAGGTCGTGGGTGTTCGGCGTGTTGGGCAGCAGATTGATCACGTAATCCACTTCGCCGACCAGCCGCGGCAAGTCGCTCAGCGCACCGACCTCAACAAACGGCACCTGCTCGCGGGCTTCGCTGGCGATGCCATACAACTCGACGCCAAACGGCACGAGGAATTTCGCCACGGTCTGGCCGATGTCGCCAGTGCCGACGATCAACACCTTGCGCCCTGCCAGGCTCTGGCCCAGGCGATTGTCCCACTTGCGCTCGACCTGGCTGACCAGTCGCGCCAGCACTTCGCGTTCGTGGCCAAGCATGTAAGTCAGGACGTATTCAGCCATGACCTGGCCGAAAATCCCCACCGCCCGGGTCAGGCGATAGTGGCGTGGCAAGCCGTCGGCCAGCAGCGGCGTGATGCCGGCCCAGGTCGATTGCAGCCATTGTGGCTGGTGGCCCTGACGCAGCAGGGTCGCCAGCAAGTCCGGCTGGCCAAGCCAGATCGGACAATCGGCCGCTTGACGTGCCAGTTCGGCGGAGTCGCCGCTGGTCAGCACTTCCAGCTCAGGCACAGCCTGACGCAACAGTTGGGCGTACACAGGGTGATCGTGTTCAGCAATCAGAACGCGCATGGTTCAAACCTTTCAAAAACAGGGCAGACAGCCGCGGACGGAGTATCGCTCCATCGGTCGCGGCCATCGTCAAAATTATTCCAGTTTTTCACACAGGCTCTGAACAGAGCCTGTCTGCCAATCACATCGGGTCGTTGCGGCGCAGCAATTCTTCGGGCAAGTGTTCGATGTACTCGTCCTCGGCCGGTGGCATTTGCAGGTGGTAGCCCTGCTTTTCGAGGTTTTCCAGGACCACGGTGATGTCCTCGCGCGACAGTTTGCGCTCGGGGGTCAGCACCAGGTCGAAGGCGTGATGTGGCTTGCCGAACGCCGCCATCAGCGATTCCGGGACGCGCTCCAGTGCATCGCTTTTGAGCACGTAGAGGTACATCTCGTTTTTCTTCAGGCTTCGATAGATGGAGCAAATACGTTTCAAGGCTGTTCTCCGGCGGTGGCCAGGCTGTCGAGCAGCGCCTGGCCCATCAATTCGCGGCGCCAGCCACGCAGCGAATCAGGCAATTGGTAAGGACCGTTGGGGTAGCCGCTCTTGAGCAAGGCTTCCAGGGTTTTCTTGCGTAGCATCAACTCTGGTGCAATGTTCAAGCGCTCGGCTTCGGCCTGGCCGATGGCGCGCAGTTGCTTGACCAGCACGGCGGCGTCTACCGGCAATGGCTCCGGCACGGCGGGCGGCCATTGATCTGGCGACACACTGCCAGAGCGCTTGATCAGATCAAGCAGAAATTCGCCGTCCTGACGCACGGTACGCGGGTGCATGTCTTCGATTTTCGCCAACGCGCCGAGGTTGTCCGGTTGAGTCCGCGCCAGCGGCCACAAAGAGTGCTCACGGACGATGCGGTTACGCGGCAGATCGCGAGCGCGGGCTTCGTGCTCACGCCAGGCGCAGAGTTCACGCAACACCACGAGTTGGGCGCGGGACAGCTTCCAGGCCAGCTTGGCTTCGCGGTAAACCTCGTACGGATCGACCTCACGGCGCAGGTTAGCCACCAGTTCGGCGCCATCCTCCAAGACCCAGTTGTATTTGTCTTCAGACAACTTCGGTTGCAGGCGTACGAAAACTTCCGCCAGGTGCAGGGCATCTTCGGCGGCGTAGCTGATCTGGGTGTCGGACAGCGGACGTTGCAGCCAGTCGGAACGGGTCTCGCCCTTCGGCAGGTCGATGCCGAGCACTTCCTGTACCAGCCGCGAGTAACCCATGGAGAAACCCAGGTTCAGATAGGCGGCGGCCAATTGAGTGTCGAACAGCGGCGCCGGCAGGCTGCCGGTCAGGCGCAACAGAACTTCGAGGTCTTCGCTGCACGCGTGAACGACTTTCACCACGGCCGGGTTTTCCAGCAACGCGGCCAAGGGTTGCCAGTTGTCGATGGTCAGCGGGTCAATCAGGTAAGCGCGTACGCCATCGCCGATCTGCAGCAGGCCGGCAATCGGATAAAAGGTGTCGACCCGCATGAATTCGGTGTCGAGGGCAACGAATGGCAACTGCTGCCACTCGGCGCAAAACTGACCGAGGCTATCGTTGTCGCGAATCCAGTGAATATCGATGGCCACACGGCTCTCCCTTGAAGAATGGCGCGCAGTATATATCGCCCCTGACGATTTCCGCGCATGCACTGAACAAGAGCTTTAGCGAAAATGCCTGCCCAAGAGAAAGAATAGTCTGACAGAGGAAACAGACACCCCTTCCCCCGGCAGCTCCTACAGGGGGAGTGGCTCAGTCTTTGGCCAGGACGCCGTCGATCACCGCGCCGCGGCAGCCGGCGAACATGTCCAGACTCGGGTCGTAGACCTTGCTGTCGACTTCCAGCAGACCGAGCATCGAATGGAACAGGTTGTCCTGGCTCAAGGGTTTGTCGCGACTTTGTTGCAGGCAATGGGCGTCTACCGAGAACGACTTTTGATAACTGTCGGAAAACCACGCCAGCATTGCCACATGCTTTTGTTGTTCCGGCGCCATCATGTAAGGCGTGCCATGGAGGAACAGGTTGTACTCGCCCAGGGACTCTCCGTGGTCGGACAGGTAGAGCATCGCGGTATCCACTTTGTCCTGGTTGCTGCGCAACAGATCGATCAGGGTCGACAGCACGTGGTCGGTATACACCAGGGTGTTGTCGTAACCATTGACGATACTGTCGCGGCTGCAATTGTTCAGCGCATTGCTTTCACACACGGGTGTGAAGTGTTCGTATTCTTTGGGATAACGCTTGAAGTATTCCGGGCCGTGGCTGCCCATCTGGTGCAGGACCAGCACGGTGTCTTTGTCGAGGGTGTCGATGAAGTGCTGCAAACCTTGCAGGAGAATTTCATCGCGGCACTCGCTGCTGGAGCACAACACCGGGTCTTTCAGATTGCTGACATCCTCGATGGTGACCCGATCGCACGTGCCTTTGCAGCCCGATTGATTGTCGCGCCAGATCACGTCCAGACCGGCCCGCTTGAGCACGTCCAGCAAACCTTCTTCGTTCTTTGCCTTGCTGGCGTTGTAATCCTTGCGGCCCATGTTGGAGAACATGCAAGGCACCGATACCGCAGTTTCCGTGCCGCAGGAATGCACGTCGGTGAAAGCGATCAGCCCGGTTTCTTTACTCAGTTTGGGTGTGGTGTCGCGGTTGTAGCCGAGGATGCCGAAGTTCTCGGCCCGGGCACTTTCGCCGACCACCAGCACCGTCAGGGATTTGCGCTCATGGGACTGCCAGGCCTGGTCTTTACGGGCGTCTTCGCCAATTTTGACAAAGGGTTGTTGCGAGGACACCACCTGCTCACGCAGATAACCGACCGAGGCGCCGATGTAGTTGCTCGGCACCACCATCAAATGCAATTCATGGTGATTGCGAAACAGGGACGACAGGCCTTGATAATTCATCAGCGCCACGCCACCGATCACCGCGACAGAGACGACACTCACCAGGGCTTTACTTAATAGCTCACGGTGCCAGGCGCGATAATTGACCGGGGTTTTCCACAATAACCACGAAGGCAAAACACCGAGCAGGACAATATAGACAAACAACTTTATCGACAGTAAGTCGCGAACTTCCGTGGCATTGGTTTCGGCAAAGTTACGAAACATGCCGGCATCGATTAGCACGCCATATTGACTCATAAAGTAAGCCACGCCGGCACTGACCATGAAGACCAACGTCAGCAGCGGTTTTAATACGGGGCGGAACGCCAGCACGGTCAGGACGATGTTGAACGCCGCTAGGATCATGCTCCCGAACGCCACGCGCATGGCGATGCCCTTGGCATCCGATGCAGTGATATCGAACAGGTGCTGCCAGAGCACAAAGTTGCAGGCGATCAAAAGAAAGGCGCTGGCGATCAACGTCACCCATTCCGGGCGCACGGCTCTTAACTTCAACATAAAGGTGGGCTATTCCTGAAAAGACCAACCTTGGTTAATTGTGAAAATTCCATTAACCAGGGCGTGACAAACTTTAAGCAGGCAACCATCAATTTTTTGTGAAAAAGACGCCAACGAATAGTTGGGCTGCACGCAAAGTCTGGAACTGGCGGAGTATTTGAGAATGGTTCAGCTGTTATTCAGTGTTTTGCTTCTGCACTGCTCCTTGTAGGAGCCGGGCTGGCCCGCGAAGAGGCCGTGTCAGGCAAAGCATCTTTGACTGACACATCGCTTTCGCGAGCAAGCTCGGCTCCTACAAGGGATTTGGGGGCAATTGGATTTTTAGATCTCCCGCTGGGTTTTCTGATTTGCCGGACCGGCCCGCTCCGTGCCTAATCGTCAGCCTCTGATTCAAGGGTCTGAAGATGGAAAATGTCCGCGCTAAAACCCGCCCCGCTGTCTGGTTGATGCTCGCCATCATGCTGGTAGCCCTCAACCTGCGGCCGTCGATGGCGGCTGTCGGGCCATTGCTGTCGGCCATTCGAGGCGAGATTTCGCTGAGCTTCAGCCTCGCCTCGCTACTGACCATGCTGCCGGTGATGGCGATGGGGCTGGCGATGTTTTTCGGTATCGGCATCAGTCAGCGACTCGGCGAGCGGCGCACGGTGTTGTTGTCGCTGCTGATCATTGGCCTGGCGACGCTGTCGCGGCTGTTTGTCGACTCTGCCGTCGAACTGATTATCAGCGCCGTGCTGGCGGGGATTGGCATTGCGCTGATTCAGGCGTTGATGCCGGCGCTGATCAAATCGCGCTTCGCCGACAACGTGTCGATGTGCATGGGCTTATATGTCACGTCGATCATGGGCGGCGCGGCGATTGCGGCCTCGTTCGCTCCGCAGGTGATGGTGCAGACCGCTAGCTGGCGCCTGGGCCTGGCCATTTGGGCCGTGTTGGCGCTTATGGCGTTGCTGTTCTGGTGGACGCAACGCGCTAGCCTGCCGCACGCAATGACGACGGTAGTGAAGAAAGAATCCTTCTTCGCCAATTCCCGCGCCTGGTTACTCGCGCTCTTCTTCGGCCTGGGGACGGCGTCTTACACCTGCGTTCTCGCCTGGCTGGCGCCGTACTACGTGGAAAAAGGCTGGAGCGAACAAAACGCCGGTCTGTTGTTGGGTTTTCTGACGGCCATGGAGGTGATCTCCGGCCTGGTGGTTCCGGCAATCGCCAATCGCAGCCGTGATCGTCGCGTGGTGCTGATGGCGTTGCTCGGGCTGATTATCGCCGGTTTCTGTGGGCTGATCCTCAGTCCACAACACTTCAGCCTGCTGTGGCCGTGTCTGTTGGGTCTGGGCATTGGCGGCTTATTCCCGATGAGTCTGATCGTCTCGCTCGATCACCTCGACAACCCGCAACGCGCCGGTGGCCTGACGGCGTTCGTGCAAGGTATCGGCTATCTGATTGCCGGTCTTTCGCCGCTGCTGGCCGGGATGATCCGCGATCAACTGGGCAGCTTCGATTGGGCGTGGTGGTCGCTGACCGCGGTGATGGTGGTTATGTTGCTGATGGTACTGCGCTTCGATCCCCGGCATTACACGCGACACTTTCCCTGATCGGCTAAAGGCTTCTGGCCATCTTTCAGCGCTTTGATCAGCGACGTCGTGTTGCTAAAACTTTCTGTCCCACAATTGTCCGTGAAACGTCCTACGAGGCATTCTCTTGGCACCATCGTTCCGTTAGGATCGTTCGCACACGTTTGCGCACAGTCAGCGCAAGGAGCACAGCGAGACAGTACGGATGCTGAACAGTAACTTGCTTAGAAAGCTCGATATGCAGGACCTCATGGTGTTTATCGCCGTGTATGAGCAAAGCAGCGTCACCGGTGTGTCGGAGGCACTCTTCGTCAGTCAGTCCACCGTGAGTTACTGCCTGAAAAAACTGCGCACCAGTTTCGAGGACGAGTTGTTCATCAATACTCGCACCGGAATGCGCCCCACCCACAAGGCCAGCATCATGTATACCCATGTGCTGAAGATCCTTGAATGCATCAACCTGTGTCATGCCAGCGCCCAGGCGTTCGACCCGACCGCACAGCCAGTCACCTTCAACATCTGCGCACCGGAATACTTCGAGCAATTGATCTTGCCGCGCCTGTTGAAGCGCTTCGACTTCGACGATTTGCCGGTGATGGTCAACATGCACAAGTTTGAAACCGACGTGCCCGCGGACGAACTGCGCGACGGCAGTCTCGACCTGGTGATCAGTTTCGGCCCCAACTTCCACCGCCATCACACCGATCTGAAGTCTCGGATGCTGCTCGAAGACGATCTGGTCTGCGTCTTCGACAAACGCGCCACACCACTGGAACCGCGTTTAAGTTTGCAAGCCTTCACCGCACGCTGGCATGTGTTCCCGACACCGTGGTCCTCCACCACCGACATCGTCGATGGCTGGCTGGAGCGTCAGGCGCAAAAGCGCCAAATCGTCACGCGATCCAATAGCTACAGCGCAGCACTGAAAATGATCACCGGCACTGATTTCATCCTGACCGTGCCCCGGCGCATCCAGCGTT
This sequence comes from Pseudomonas sp. TH15, assembly GCF_016651105.1. GTDB lineage: Bacteria > Pseudomonadota > Gammaproteobacteria > Pseudomonadales > Pseudomonadaceae > Aquipseudomonas. The sequence goes on along the minus strand of NZ_JAEKEL010000001.1, from coordinate 2,641,780 downwards.
TGCTGGCCAGCGGGGCGGTGTTCAATCATTGCGAAGCCCCCAACGGTTTGCCGGGGTTCAGCCTCGATATGCAATGGAGCCAAAACGTCGATCAGGACAGCGCCAACACGTGGCTGCGTGAGCAAGTGGTCAAGGCCTGCGCCGAGCAGCAGGCCGCCTGATACTTAATGGCTGATGGCTGTCTTGGTGTAGGACTCGCGATCAATGTCGAGGATTTCCACGCACAACTGGACTTCGACATCCTTCGGCCATTCACACAACTCCTGCACCACGGCCAACAAGCTCTCGGACAGTTGCTTCTTGATCTGCGGCGAGCGTCCGCTCAGCAACGCCAGCTTCACATGCACGAACGCACGAACGCCCAGGCTGGTGCCGACTTTAAAGGTCTCGACCTTGATGGCGCGGCTCTTGATATCGAACTCCGCCGCAAACTGACCGGAAGCCACCAACGTATTGTTGAGCCGTATGAGCGCCACGTCGGCGTTCAGCTCGGGCAGGTTGGCGGTGTATTCCATGTGCAGATGAGGCATCGGGAGGCTCCAGTCAGTCAGCGTAAAGACCGTACTTATAGCCAGCACATGTAGGCGCTGTCGAGTGAAACGAGGCTGCGATCTTTTGATTGTGCTTTTTAAATCTCAAGATCAAAAAATCGCAGCGTACCGCAGCGCCTACAGGGGAATGTCGGTAACCGGCCGTTCGCTCATGAACGCCTCAAGCCGCGAACGCAACCAGCGTTCGGCCGGGTCGCTGTCGACGTGGCTGAGCCAGACCATCGACAGGTCGAGTGTCGGCGTCTTGAACGGAAATGGCTCCTTGAACAGCAATCCCGAGGTGGCCATGGCGGCCGCGGTGTAATCCGGCAAGCTGGCGATCAGATCAGTACCGGCCAACAGGGCCGGCAAGGCACTGTATTGCGGCACGGACAGAACCACTTGGCGGGTGCGCCCGAGTTCCGCCAGCCACTCATCGGCGAAACCGGCCACGTTGGCGGTGTGCGACACCAACACGTGCGGCCGTGAGCAATATTCATCGAGGGTCAATGGCGTGTCGGACGCATCGGCGCGCAAGACACTGGGCTGGATGTGCCGCAGCAATTTGCGCTTGGCGTTGGCCGGCAGCCCACGCGTCTGGCTGATGCCGACGGTGATATCGCCGGAGGCCAACAGGTCGGGAATCCGCCAGTAATCGACATGCTGAACCACGAACACCACTTTCGGCGCTTCCTGGCGCAAGGCGCGCAGCAGCGGCGGTAACAAGCCGAACTCGACATCGTCCGACAGCCCGATACGAAAGGTCATGGTGCTGCTGGCAGGGTCGAAATTGTGGGTCAGGCTCAAGGCCACCGACAGCGAATCCAACGCCGGCGACAAGTGCTGAATGATTTCCTCAGCCCGGGCCGTCGGCTCCATGCGGTGACCGACGCGAATGAACAGTGGATCGTTGTGCATCGTGCGCAGACGATTGAGCGCCGAACTGATGGTCGGCTGGCCGAGAAACAGCTTCTCCGCCACCCGCGTCACGTTGCGTTCGAGCATCAATGTCTCGAACACCACCATCAGGTTGATGTCGGCCTTGCGTAGTTCGTTGCGATTCATCCACTGCCCCCGGTCCCCAAGACTTGGGCCAGTTTAGAAAGGCCCGGGGGTGGCGTCTATCGTCACGATGCGTCAGTTCACCAGCAGCCGCTGCAAACCCAGGCCCATAACCCGCGCATCATCGTTGAGGCCCAACTGCTGGGGACTGATTGCATCGGGCAGTTGCAGCTCGATCGTCACTTGATCATCGACGGCCAGGCGCTGACGAATTGCCGCGCTGATCGGGATCTGCAGATGATTGCCCTGCGCCTGCGTCAGGCGTGCGGACAGCACCTGCTCGCCGTTCAAGCTCACGACCACCCGCTGAGCAGGGTGCTGCGGCAGGATGAACGCCATGGCATCGATCACCACCGAACGCGCCTCTGGCGTTATGCGCAGGACGATCTGCGCCTGTCGGCCCTCAGACCATGTTCCCCAGCTTTCCGGGGTCGACCAGCCGTGGGTCATTTGTCGAGAGGAATGATTGAACGTCTGTACCTGGCCTGGATGAGTCAGGGGAGTCAGCGCCATCTGCCGTCCCTCATCGTGCATCGGCAAGCACTGCGCGCAACGTTTCCAGCCCGGCGCCAGCACCACCAGACCATCCACCCGCGTCAGCAGATCGGTGTCACTGTTGATGGTTTTTGCCGCGGCCGCCAACACGTCATCGTCGAGGATGTACAACGAGTCTGCATCATAGTGACCGGATTCAAGCATGCGCCGGGTTTTCTCCTGGGCGAGTTCAAGCGGCCCGGAACTCATGCGCCCGAGATAGACCGCATCCGTTTTCATGCCGTGGGTGGCGGCGAAATCAGCCAGCACCTGCCAACGCTCGGGCTGATTCTGCGGCATCAGGCTGCGAAGGTTCGCGTATTGCGTCGCCGCACTCGCCCAGAATGGATCCTGCATCGGGCTGGCCCAGGTCGACGACGGTGGAAGCATCTTCCCTTGCCGCATCCCCATCCAGCCATTGCGCATGTCAATGACCTGCACCGATAACGCCAGCGCCAGCAGGGCAATGACCGTACGCGGCCGGTATCCGCGCACCAGCAGAAAAATTACCATCAGGATCAGCGCATAGGCGACTGGCCAGAACATCCTTCCGGAAGCACGGAAGATGTTCGCAAGATTGAGAATGAATTTCGGCAATGGATAGCTGAATGTGTGCGCGCCGATGCCGATCTGGTTGGATAAGGCGAACACCCATAGACCGAGCAACGCCAACAGCAACCATGGCCGGCTACTCAATGCGTGCTTCAGCGGCTGGCTGTTTCTCAGCCAGGCGATCAGCGCCATGGGTATCAGCAGCAGTACGCCCAGCCCCAGATAATTGAAACCTTCATAATCACCGCTGGCTTGCGGCAGATTTGGCAGGATCAAAGACCAACCTGCCGGATCGACAGGAGACAGCAGATTCATTCGGTACAAACCGAAACCGCCGGACTTCGCACCATCGACAATCGCGAAGTAACCGGCCTGCCAACAACACAGGCTTACGACCACGAAGAGCAGCACGCCTTCGATCAGACTCTGCCGCCGCGTCAGTTGCTGGCTCGACCACTTGCCGAGCAGATCAGCGACCCATATCAGCGCAACCATCGCCAACAGGTAGGCATGTACCATCGCCGTCACCGCCAACAGCGCCCCCCACGCCAACCGGCGCCGATGCAGGCCGGGCACCAGAGCCAGATACAACGCCGCCAGAATCAGAAAATGCCCTGCCAGAGAAAGGTGTGCCCCCATGCGCAAAAACATCGCAGGCGAGAACATCAGCAACCCCGCTCCCAGTAATCGAATCGCCGGATGGTCAGTCATCAATCCGAGCAGCTTCCAGCCAAACCAGGCCTGTAGAACAAAACAAGCCAGCAGCCACATCCCGAAATACTGGAAAGTGTCGGGCAGCCACGCATTGAACGGCTTGAATAGCAGCGCCAGTAACGGATTGGAGTCGGAGAAGATGACCGAATTGCCCAGCTCAAGCCCGTAAAACGGATTGAGTCCCAGCGGAAACGTCCATGGCGAATGGCGAAAGAAATCCCATCCCAGATAATGCGTCGCGGTGTCGCCGAGCTCCAGCCAGGCAATGTTTTCAGGATCCAGAACTTGCGGCCCGATCAAGCAAAAGAAAGCCAAGACCCCGAGCAGCAACGGCAATAAGGACAGTGCGGCATGCTTTTGCCTGGCGCTCATCGATACGTCCAGAAGTTATGCAATACAAAGGTGAAGGCCGGAAGGGTCAACGCCACCGCGCCGATCCCCAGCAAATAATTGAGCCCGGCCATTTGCGCCGCCCAAGCCACGAACATCGCCAGTAGAAAGCCTGCGCCGGAGACCATCATGAAGCGCAGTAATGTGCGGCCATGCAGCCGTGCGGAAAAGCTCCAGGTGGTGTTGATCACGTAAGACACCACGGTGGCCACGGCAAATGCCACGCCATTGGCCAGGGGCGGCATCGGCATCACGAAGTTGATGAACAGCACCGCGACGACTGCGTGAAGCGCGGTGACAAATAATCCGGTCACGGCAAACCTCAGCGCCCTTTTGATCACCGCTGATTTTTCGGCTGACGTCACGGCTTCTGCGCCAGTACAAACACCGTCAGACCGGCCAGACGATTCAAGCCCATGAGCGGTAATTCGATGCTGCACAAGGTCTTCAGGATTGAGTTCACCACGCGATGATGCTGTTTGAGTTGCGAACGCGGCGGCGACGGTTGCGCGCCTTTGGGCAATAGCCGCAACGTCGCCGCAATCGGGAACACCGCACCAAAATAGTAGGCGCCCTGCTTCACCGTCAAACCAGCGTCCCGGGCTACTTTTTCAAATTGCGCCAGGGTGTAGCGACGTTTGTGTTCGAGGAAGTCATCGTGCCCGCTCCAGAGGAACTGGAACGCCGGCACCGTCATCAAGAAACGGCTGCCGGACGGCACTTTATCGACATAAGCCTTGAGCAGCCCGACGTCGTCGTCGACATGCTCCAGCACATCCATCAGCAGCACCAGATCGGCATCCACGGCCTCAATGCCGCGACGGTAATGCACCGGTTTCCCGCAGGTGCTGGCGTCGGAATCCGCGTCGTAACTGATGTCCACGCACCAGGCTTCGTTCGCGGCGGTGTGGGTCAGCAGGTGATGGGTAAAAAACCCGGAGCCGGCGCCCACATCGAGAATCTTTTTGATCGGTGTATCGCCCAGTAGACGCTTGGTGGCCGCTGCTTTTGAGGCGTAATACCAATGCTGGTCAATGCTTGAACCGAGGATGTCGGTTTCCTTGAGATCCATGGTTCAGTCCTTGGGGTTATAGACACGACGCACCAGATAAACCGGCCGGCGCTTTGATTCGATGTAGGTGCGGCCCAGGTATTCGCCGAGCACCCCGATGCCGATCAGTTGCAGGCCACCGAGAAAGGTCACCGCCACCATCAGCGAGGCGTAACCCGGCACGTCAATCCCGGTAAACAACGTGCGCACCACAATGAAAATGGCGAAGGCAAAAGACACCACCGACACCAATGCTCCTACGTAGGTCCAGACCCGCAACGGTTCGGTGCTGAAACTGGTAATGCCTTCGAGGGCGAAATTCCACAACCGCCAGCCGTTGAACTTGCTCTGCCCAGCTACCCGTTCAGGGCGCTCATAATCAACGTGGGTCGTGCGAAAACCGACCCAGGCGAACAAGCCTTTCATGAATCGCCGGGACTCGGGCAACGTCAGCAAGGCATCCACCACGCAACGATCCATCAGGCGAAAATCACCGACGTTCTCGGGGAGTGGTTGTTCGGCAATCTTGTTGTGCAGACGATAGAACCAGTGCGCCGAGGTCTGCTTGGCCCAGGTATCGCTGCGGCGGCTGATGCGGTGACCGAGGACGACTTCAAAACCCTCACGCCAGCGCTCGATCATTTGCAGAATAATTTCGGGGGATCCTGCAGGTCCGCGTCGATCGGCACCACGATCTGCCCGGTGGCAATCTGCAAACCGGCGGACAACGCCGCCTCTTTGCCGAAGTTGCGACTGAGGTCGACGATACGCAGGCGGGCATCTTGCTGCTGACGATCCAGCAGCCGCTCAAGCGTGGCATCGGTACTGCCGTCGTTGACGAATACCATTTCGAGATCGATCAGCGTCTGGGCCTGAAAGACTTCATTGATGCGCAGCAGAAACGTGTCGAGGCTGTCCTCCTCGTTAAAAACGGGGACCACCAGCGATAACGTCACCTGCCCGGCCTGTTGCGTTCCGTGCTGAGTCAAAAGGAGTGCTCTTTCTTATAGTGTTTGTCGGTCATCGAACAAGGTTCGACGCCATGAGCCGACCCGTATTAAGCAGCAGCGTGGTTGCTGTTGCAAGGGTCAGACGGCGTCATATTGGCCAATCCAGAGGCCTATTCCAGCGCTCTGGCCCGCGCCCTTCAGAAACATCCGCCAACGATTGGAAACAAATGTCCGATAGCCAAAAAAACCGCCTGCGCTAGGCTTGCGTCGTTGCGACACACTGGCTGTCGCAGGAATAAATCGCATGGAGCGAACTGAATGTATTTCGAGATTTACAGGCAATCCAGAGGCACTTCGAGCACCGGCAAAGGGCAATGGCGCTGGAGGCTGCGCGCAGGCAATCACGAGACCGTCGCCAGCGGCGAGTCTTATGTGAACAAAGCGGATTGTTTGCATGTGATCGGGTTGATCAAAGCGGTACATGGCGAAACACCGGTCAAGGAAATTTAACCGCGTGAGCCAAAGCAGGGCTGAGTCCTACAGCCACTTCCTTTTTGACTGAAGCACTGGCGAGCCATTTCTGCCCCCTAGGCTGATTGAGGCACGGGGCCATCCGGCCCTCTCTCGCGACACAGTCGAACTCAACAGGAGCCGCAGAAATGGCCAGAGACAAAGCGAAAGACGACAAGTACTTCAACTGCTCGCAAGAACACGAAGCTGACTATGTCGCCGGCCTCTATCCGCATGCCAAGGACGAAGTGAAAACCTTCCTGACGACCGCGTGCATGGACAAGACGCTGCACAACTCGACGCATAAGGATGTGTATGACTTGATCAAACGGAAGTTGGGGCACTCGCAGCCGTGAATTGGCTGGGGCGCGGGGTGATGTAGCCTTGCGTAAATGAAAAAGCCCCACGGGTTCAGGCCTGTGGGGCTTTTGCACGTCAGAGGGGCACTCAACCTGAGTAGATAGCGCGCAGCTTTATTGAAAGCAGCCGAGTCGCTCTGAAAAAATGACCAATGACATTCATAGAATCCAAAAACGAAAAAGCCCCGTAGATTTTCATCTACGGGGCTTTTTCTATGTAATGGCGGAGAGATAGGGATTCGAACCCTAGGTACCGGTGAAGGTACAACGGATTTCGAATCCGTCCCATTCGGCCACTCTGGCATCTCTCCAACGGCGCGCATCATAACAACACTTTTGCCGGAAGCGAACCCCCTAAGCGAAATTTTTTCCGTGCTATCAGATGCTTGCGTCGATTAAAGCGGTACGCCCAGACGATTGGCGACTTCTTCGTAGGCTTCGATGACGTCACCGAGGCCCTGGCGGAAGCGGTCTTTGTCCATTTTCTTGCCAGTAGCCTTGTCCCACAGACGGCAGCCGTCCGGGCTGAATTCGTCGCCCAGGACGATGGAGCCGTCGGAGAACACGCCGAACTCGAGTTTGAAGTCGACCAGCAGCAGGCCGGCGTCGTCGAACAGTTTGCTCAGGACTTCGTTGACCTTGAGCGACAGTTCTTTCATGCGAACCAGTTGCTCGGCGGTACCCCAACCGAACGCCACGACGTGGGATTCGTTGATGAACGGGTCGCCCTTGGCGTCGTCCTTCAGGAACAGTTCGAAGGTGTAAGGGTTGAGCTTCAGGCCTTCTTCGACGCCCAGACGCTTGACCAGGCTGCCGGCGGCGTAGTTACGCACGACGCACTCGACCGGGATCATGTCGAGCTTCTTCACCAGGCACTCGTTGTCGCCCAGCAGTTTGTCGAATTGGGTCGGCACGCCGGCCGCTTCGAGTTTCTGCATGATGAAGGCGTTGAACTTGTTGTTCACCATGCCTTTGCGGTCGAGCTGCTCGATACGCTTGCCGTCGAACGCCGAGGTGTCGTTGCGAAACAGCAGGATCAAGCGGTCAGCGTCATCGGTCTTGAAAACCGATTTGGCTTTGCCGCGGTAGAGTTCTTCACGTTTTTCCATGATGGGCTCCGCTTGCTAAGTAGGTGGGCTAGGCGATGTGTCGCCAGTCGAGCCCTGAATCTTGATCGGCCAGTTGCAGCCAGTCCGGGTCGCACCCGAGGGTGTCGACAAAACATTGCCGGGCCAGCTGCGGCAGGTTGTTCTTGCTGCTCAGATGGGCCAGGACCAGGTGTTGCAGGCCTTGCCAGCCCAACTCGGACACCAGGAATGCCGCCTGGTGGTTGTTCAAATGTCCCAGTTCACCGCCCACCCGTTGCTTCAGGAAGTACGGGTAGTGACCGCGAGCCAGCATGTCACGGCAATGGTTGGACTCGATCATCAACGCATCGAGGTCTCGATAGCCGTCCAGCACCTTGCTGCAATACGAGCCCAGGTCGGTCAACAGGCCGAAGCGCCGCTCACCGTCATTGAAGACGTATTGCGTCGGTTCCTGTGCATCGTGGGCCACGGCAATGACTTCGATGTTCAGGGCGCCGATTTGCAATTGCTCGCCGCCGGCCAGGAAGCCCGCGGGTTCAATCGGTTTGCGCATCCCGCGCAGGGTGCCGCGACTGAGGTAGACAGGCAGATTGTAGCGCCGAGACAGCAAACCCACGCCATGCACGTGGTCGGCATGTTCGTGGGTCACGAGTATCGCGCTCAACTGCGCCGGGTTTACACCCAGGCGCAGCAGGCGTTTTTCGGTTTCCCGCAGGGAGAAACCACAATCCACCAGCACATACGTGTCAGCGCTGGCTATCAGCGTGCCGTTCCCTTGGCTACCGCTGCCGAGAACGGCAAAACGCATGTGATCAGCCCAGGTTGTCCTGAATCACGCTCAACACTTTGCGAGCCACTTCTGCCGGCGCCACGGTGTTGATGTTTTTCTCGACGGTGACCTGGACGTTCTCGCCCACCTTGCTCAGACGAACCTGATAACGGTCGGCACGGGCTTCAACTTCTTCCTTGGTCGGCGCACTGCCGAACAGGCTGCTGAAGAAACCAGGCTTCTCGTCTTTCTTCTCGGCTTTTTCCGACAAGTTGATGTAGTACAGGCCCAGGCTGCGGTTGATGTCTTCAACACGCCATTCGCCCTGTTCCAGCGCACGACCGACACTCGACCAGGCGCGGTCCAGGTCCGGACCGACGTTCAGGATCGGGTTGCCGCTGCCGTCTTCGCTCAGGCTGACGCGGTTTGGCTTGTCGGAGTCCTGGGAAGCCAGCATGGAGACCGAACCGCCCTTCTCGGAGATGCGGCTCATGCTCGCAAGCATGTCGTCCACCAGTGCCGCGTCCAGGCCAGTGTTGACCGAACGGTTGGTGAAATCGACGTCGGAGGTGCTGCCAGCAGGACGCTGGGCGCTGACCACGTAGATTTCACTGGTGTTGCGCTGCACGCCTGGCTCGATGCGGACCCGCACGCGGGTTTCGCTGTCGGCGGCGATGCCAGCCGCGCTCAGGCGCTTGGCCATGGCAGCGGAGAGCTCGTCGGAATGCTGCCAGGTGGTCGTGAACTCACCGGTTTGCGGGCGTTGTTCGTCCAGACGGAAACCGTTGTCCTGGAAGAACTGGACAGCCACTGGCCAGACTTCGGCCGGTGGGTGCTGACCCATGACCCAGCTCGAACCAGCGCTTTTTTGCAGCGTGTAGTCGCTGGCATCAGCAATCGCCGACAGCGGCTGCGGACGCGGCACGATGTATTCGCCCTTGGTGGTGTCATCGGCCACGTTACGCGGGATCGGCAACAGCGGATCCAGACGTTTGGAGGTGCTGACATTCGGGGGCAGTTGCATCGGTGCAGTCTGTTGCGCTTCCAGGTAATCGCTACCACGGTCACGGAAGTAACCTTCCGGGCCCCAGATCCATCCGCAGCCACTGGTGCTGGAGATAATCAAGGCAAGTGCGGAAAGTCCGGCCATTCGCTTCATGCGTTGTACTTCCTCAATTAAACCAGGACGCCGGACTGGCGCATGGCCTGCCGCAGCGGTTCGTGACAGGCAGCACTGAGCCAGGTGAGCGGCAGACGGATACCGTCCGGCATCAAGCCCATTTCATGCAGCGCCCATTTCACGGGGATAGGGTTGGATTCGATAAACAGGGTTTTATTGAGCGGCATCAGCTTTTCGTGGATGGCACGAGCAGTCACGGCGTCGCCCTTGAGCGCGGCGTTGCACAGGTCGGCCATGTCACGCGGGGCGACGTTGGCGGTCACCGAGATGTTGCCTTTGCCGCCCAGCAGGATCAGCTCGACAGCGGTGGCATCGTCACCGGAGATCACCAGGAAGTCTTTGCTGACACCGTCGATGATCGCCTTGGCACGGTCCAGGTCGCCAGTGGCTTCCTTGATACCGATGATATTTTTCACGGTCGACAGGCGGATCACAGTCTCGGCCTGCATGTCGCACGCGGTGCGGCCAGGCACGTTGTAAAGGATCTGCGGGATATCGACCGCTTCGGCGATGGCCTTGAAGTGCTGGTACAAGCCTTCCTGGGTCGGCTTGTTGTAGTAAGGCGTGACCAGCAGGCAGGCATCGGCGCCAGCGACCTTGGCATTAGTGGTCAGCTCGATGGCTTCGCGCGTCGAGTTGGCACCGGTACCGGCGATGACCGGGATGCGCCCTGCAACCTGCTTGACCACGTAACGAATCACTTCGATGTGTTCGTTCACGTCTAGCGTGGCCGATTCACCTGTAGTGCCGACCGCCACGATGGCGTGGGTGCCGTTTTGCAGGTGAAAGTCCACCAGTTTGCTCAGGCTGTCCCAGTCGAGACGACCTTGTGCATCCATGGGTGTGACCAGTGCCACCATACTGCCCGCAATCATGCAACCGCTCCTGCCGGAAAAAGAGAGCCGTAATGGTACTGGCGCCAAGATGCTTGTACAAGCGAAGTACTGCGCTGCTGCCATTCCCCTTGGCGCTGCTTTTCGCTACCCTTCAGACTTTGATCGGTACTGATAAGCTCGTACGCCGGGTTCCAGCCTCCATTTTCGGCATCACAAGCCCCGATCCAGCGTTGCCACCCCTCGCTCCGGTCACTCTGGAGCACGTTGCAACCTTCGGCCCGGGTTTTCTGAATTCGTCTGCGCAGGGTCGCCCCCGGCTAAAAAAGCCCGTAGAAGTATCGACCGCTCATCGCTTTAGGAATGCTGCATGTCCACCCCCACAGTTCGCGAACAATTCCTTGTCATCAGTGCCCTCGGCGCCAACCCCATGGAGCTGACTAACGTCCTGTGCCGCGCCAGCCATGAAAACCGCTGCGCCGTGGTCACCTCTCGCCTGACCCGTCATGGCGAGTGCAGTGCCCTGATCCTCGAGATCTCCGGCAGCTGGGACGCTCTGGCCCGCCTGGAAGGCAGCCTGCCAACCCTCGCCAAGAAGCACGCCTTCACGGTCAACGTGGTGCGCAGTGCGGCACTGGAGAACCGTCCTCAAGCCCTGCCTTACGTTGCCTATGTCAGTTCCGCTTACCGCTCGGACATCATCAACGAGTTGTGCCAGTTCTTCATGGACCACAACGTCGAGCTGGAAAACCTGACCTGCGACACGTATCAGGCGCCGCAAACCGGCGGCACCATGCTCAACGCCACGTTTACCGTGACGCTGCCGGCCGGCGTGCAAATCAGCTGGCTGCGCGATCAGTTCCTGGATTTCGCCGATGCGCTGAACCTGGACGCCCTGATCGAACCGTGGCGCCCACAAAACCCAATGTAAGGAAGCTTTCATGGCCGTTGCTATCGACCAACCGGTTACCGACTTCGAAGCACCCGCCACCAGCGGGCAGACCGTCAGCCTCGCGAGCCTCAAAGGCAAGCAAGTGGTGATTTACTTCTATCCGAAGGACAGCACCCCGGGCTGCACGACCCAAGGCCAGGGCTTTCGCGATCAGCTTGAGGCCTTTAAGGCTGCCAACACCGAAGTCTTCGGTGTGTCCCGTGACAGCCTGAAATCCCACGAAAATTTCAAAGCCAAGCAGGCATTCACCTTCGAGCTGATCAGCGACAAGGAAGAAGCGCTCTGCCAGCTGTTCGACGTGATCAAGCTGAAAAAGCTCTACGGCAAGGAATATATGGGCGTTGATCGCAGCACTTTCCTGATCGACAAGGACGGTGTGTTGCGTCAGGAATGGCGCGGCGTGAAGGTGCCGGGGCATGTGGATGCGGTATTGGCTGCGGCTCAGACCTTGAACAAGGCTTGATACCGAAAAAGATCGCAGCCTTCGGCAGCTACGCCGATCGCGGAGCTTCTGTAGGAGCTGCCGCAGGCTGCGATCTTTTTGATCACCATCGTTCTAGAGCAACGGAGCCACCACCGGCTCCTTGCGCGGCCAGGCATCCAGCACGGCCTTGAACAGTGTCGCCAGGGGAATCGCAAAGAATACCCCCCAGAAGCCCCACAACCCGCCAAACAACAGCACCGCGCAGATGATCGCCACCGGGTGCAGGTTGACCGCCTCCGAGAACAGCAGCGGTACCAGCACGTTGCCATCCAGCGTCTGAATGATTCCGTAGACCGCCATCAGGTAGATGAACTGATCACTCCAGCCCCACTGGAACAACGCGATCAGCAGCACCGGCACCGTCACCACCACCGCCCCGACGTAAGGCACCACCACCGAAACGCCCACCAGCAACGCCAGCAGCGCCGCGTAATTGAGCCCCAAAGCGACGAACGCGATGTAGGTCACGCCACCGCAAATGATGATTTCAATGACCTTGCCGCGAATGTAGTTGGCGATCTGCCGATTCATCTCTTGCGCAACCCGAGTGATCAGCGCCCGCTCACGCGGCAGGTAGCCGCGCACCCACTGCCCGATCATTTCCCGGTCTTTCAGGAAGAAAAACACCAGGATTGGCACCAACACCAAATAGATCATGATGTTGACCAGCAGCGGCAGGCTCGACAGCGAGAATGTCAGCGCCCACTGACCGAACTTGCCGATTTCGCCCCGGGCCACTTCAATGGCTTGCAGCACCTGCTCGTCGGACACCAGATGCGGATAGCGCTCGGGTAACAGCAACAATAGCGACTGCCACTTGGCGAGCATGCCGGGCAGTTCGTTGAACAAGGTGATCAACTGATGCCAGAGCAACGGCACCACCACTACGATGAACACCAGCAACAACCCCATGAACAACGCGAAGACCAGCCCCACGGCCACACCACCGGGAACGCGCAGGCGCTCAAGGGTGACGACCAGCCCCTGCATCAGATACGCCAGCACCATCCCGGCCAGCACTGGCGCGAGCATGCCGCCCAACGTGAGCACCGCGGTAAACCCCAGAATCAACAGCACCGCCAGCACCACGGCCTCTTCGTCGGAGAAGTAGCGCTGAATCCAGTCCCGTAACACTTTGAACATCAATAATCCTTAAGAACGAACGCAGCCGGTTTCAGGCTTTTTTCAACCAATAGCGGTAAACACCCGCCTCGTCTTCTTCGAGCAGCAGCGTATGACCGGCCAATCGGGCAAAGGTGCGGAAGTCGCGCTGAGAACCCGCGTCCGTGGCGATGACCTTGAGTACCGCACCGCTGGCCATGCGATTAAGCTCAAGTTTGGCCTTGAGCAACGGCAACGGACAATTCAGGCCACTGGCGTCCAGTTCCACGTCATGGGCTACAGCGTCGGTCATTGCATCACTCCGGATCAGGTGGTTGAGCGGCCTAGAATATCTGGTCCGAAGGCCAGTGTCCGGCTACAGTAAGGTCTTTGTCGACTAAGGCTTTGTGCATGACTTTTTTGCGCCCTACCCTGCTGACGCTCGCTTGCCTGCTTGCCTCACCAGGCTTCGCCGACGACCTGCCATCACTCGGTGACGCCAGTTCTGCCATTGTCTCGCCGCAACAGGAATACCAATTGGGCCGCGCGTGGCTGGCAATGTTGCGCAGCCAGGTATTGCAGCTCAATGATCCGCAGCTCAAGGATTATGTCGAATCCAGCGTCTACAAACTGGTGGAAACCAGTCAGGTCACTGACCGACGCCTGGAGTTCATCCTGATCAACAGCCCGCAGCTCAACGCCTTTGCCGCGCCGGGCGGGATCATCGGGGTCAACGGCGGCTTGTTCCTCAATGCCCAGACCGAAGGTGAATATGCTTCGGTGCTGGCTCACGAATTGGCTCACTTGTCGCAACGCCACTTCGCCCGAGGCGTCGAAGCCTCGCAACGCATGCAAGTGCCGATGATGGCCGCTCTGTTGGCCGGGATCGTGATTGCCGCCGCTGGCGCCGGTGATGCCGGGATCGCCACCATTGCCGGTACCCAGGCAGCAGCGATCCAGGAACAACGACGCTTCTCGCGCCAGAACGAACAGGAAGCCGACCGGATCGGCATCCTCAATCTGGAAAAGGCCGGTTACGATCCGCGCTCGATGCCGAACATGTTCGAGCGCTTGATGCGTCAGTACCGCTTCGATGCCAAGCCACCGGAATTCCTGCTGACTCACCCGGTGACCGAATCGCGGATCGCCGACACCCGTAACCGTGCCGAACAGTCCAAACCGGGCGGCATCGAAGACAGCATGCGTTACCAGCTGATTCGCGCACGGGTGCAACTGATCTACGAAGAAACTCCTGGCCTGGGGGCCAAACGCTTCCGCGCCCAATTGGATGAGAACCCGAAAAACGACGTCGCGCGCTACGGCTTGGCCATTGCCCAGATCAAGGGTGGCCAATTGAACGAGGCACGGGAGAATCTCAAGCTACTGCTGGCCACGGCGCCGAACGAGATTATCTACAACCTGGCTCAGGTCGATCTGGACATCACCAACAATCGCCTGCCGGAGGCCCAAACGCGGGTTGATCGACTGTTGACTCAGTATCCGGGCAACTACCCGCTGAACCAGGTCCGTGTCGACTTGCTACTCAAACAAAACCGTACTGCGGACGCGGAAAAAGCCCTGGAAAGTTTGCTCAAATCTCGTCCGGACGATCCGGATGTCTGGTACATGGTGGCGGAGACTCGCGGCCTGTCGGGCAACATCATTGGCTTACACCAGGCTCGCGCCGAATACTTCGCTCTGGTCGGCGATTACCGCCAGGCCATTCAGCAACTGGACTTTGCCAAGCGCAAGGCCGGAAGCAACTTCCCATTGTCGTCACGGATCGATGCACGGCAACGAGAGCTGATGGAGCAAGAGCGCATGGTCAAGGACATGATGGGCTGATCTGCTCCTGGAACAAAAACTTCAGACACAAAAAAACCGCCTCTTTCGAGGCGGTTTTTTATTCAGCCAACAACCGGTTTATTCAGCCAGTTTGAAGGTGATGAAGCTGGCACGACCTTGACGCAGAACCCGCATCGACACCGAGCGGTTCTTCGGCAGTGCCTTGGCGATCTCGGTGAACTCCTTGGTGGAGCCGATCGCCTGGTTGTTCAGGTGAGTAATCACATCACCTGGCTGCAAGCCGATCAGCGAAGCAGGACCGTCCTGGATGTCCTTGATCACCACGCCGCCCTTGAGGTCGTTGGCTTTCTTCTGCTCATCGGTCAGCTCGGCAACGGAAACACCCAAGCGGTTGCTGCTGCCCTCAACCCCGGATTTCGCCTGCGCACCCAGCTCTTTTCCTTCCTCCGGGATTGCGCCGACGGTCAGCTCGACGTTCTTGCGCTTACCCTCGCGGATCACTTCAAGATTAGCCTTGGCGCCTGCCTTGAGCGCGCCAACCAGGTGTGGCAGATCAGCAGACATGACGATCGGTTGACCGTTCATGCTCAAGATCACGTCGCCCACCTGCAGGCCACCCTTGGCCGCCGGGCCGTCATCCTGGATCTGAGCCACCAGCGCACCGGCCGGCTTCTCCAGACCGAACGACTCAGCCAGGTCCTTGTTCACCTCCTGAATCACGACACCCAACCAGCCTCGGCTGACTTTGCCGCCGCTTTTCAGTTGATTGGATACGTCCATCGCGACATCGATCGGGATCGCGAACGACACACCCATGAAGCCGCCCGAACGGGTGTAGATTTGTGAGTTGATCCCGACCACTTCACCGTTCAGATTAAACAGCGGGCCACCGGAGTTACCCGGGTTGATCGGCACGTCGGTCTGGATGAACGGGACATAGTTTTCGTTCGGCAGGCTGCGACCGATGGCGCTGACAATGCCTTGGGTCACGGTGTGGTCAAAGCCGAACGGCGAACCGATGGCGACAACCCATTGGCCAGCCTTCAGGTCCTGGGATTTGCCGAGTTTGAGAACCGGCAGGTCCTTGCCCTCGATTTTCAGCAACGCCACGTCGGAACGCGGGTCGGTGCCGATCAGTTTGGCTTTCAACTCACTGCGGTCGGCCAGGCGGACAAGAATTTCGTCGGCATCGGCGATCACGTGGTTGTTGGTCAGGATGTAGCCATCAGGCGAGATGATAAAACCCGACCCCAGGGACTGCGCTTCGCGCTGACGATCGCCGCGAGGCGAACGTTGTTGCGGCATGCCGCGCTCAAAGAACTCGCGCAGCGCTGGCGGCAGGCCTTCAAGATCCGGCATCTGGCTGGACACTTTGCGATCAGGCAGTTTCTGCGTGGTACTGATGTTCACCACCGCAGGCGAGGCCTGTTCAACCAGTTGCGTGAAGTCAGGCAATTCGGCCGCTTGAGCAGAGACCGCCTGACCGAGCACCAGCACGGTGGCAAAAATGGAGAGGTAAGACTTCAAGCGTGGTATCGACATACGGCTCCCGTTACGACGAGCATGGTTAAGCGATATGGAGCAAGGAACACCGGGAACGATACGCCGGTATTTTTGTTCCGGGAACAACAAACAAGGCCAGAGCCGTGAGGCTCTGACCTATAGAAAAATTCAGGGAGATTTGCAAATTGAAATGTTCACCAAACATTTCGACATCTCAATGGTGGAATGGGCATCGCTGGCCTCTCGCACAATCAAATTGCCGATCCATGAGCATCACAATTCAGCTCACTGTTTGGCCGCAGTAGCATCGGAGCGCATGGACAGCGCAATGCGTTCGGCGGTACCGATAGGGATCTCACCGACCACGGTCACCATGATCTCGCCCTGAGGCGTAGTCAAGCGTCGGGAAACCGCTACGGTTGGACCCAACTGGGTACGCGTATCGGTGACAGTAGCGCCGTTCAACGGCTCAAGAAACACCGAGAAGCGGGCCAAGCCATCGTCATACATCAAGCTACTGACCTGAGTTTTGGTCTCAGGGTCTTTGCGCGAAGAACTGCTACTGAGTTCGAAACCAGGCGGTAACCAGTCCGAATGCCAGACCTCGGCGGTTTTAAGCGCCTCTGCCTTGTCAGGTTCCAGGGAGACTGTCTTGCAATCAGGACCTGCCTGCAAATCTTTGTCTGATGGGACATCGGCGGTATCCAGTTGCGTGAACTGGAATCGCTCGAGCAACTGACCCTTGTCATTTAGCAGCAATGACTTGAGGGGCAAGCCGGTCTCCTTGTCCAGATGTAACTCGAAACCGTAACGATGCTGGTCACGCGGCGTCAGTGAAACGATCACCGCCGCACGCCCAGCCACACGCGACTTACCGATGACGGCAAGGTCGTACCAATTCTTGAGCTTTTGTGGATCGAGTGCACGAGCAGCAGATTTGGGAGACTCCCCCAGCCCCGCTATCAGGGTGCCGCTGACGCATTGAGTATGCCCATCAATGCGCACGACTTCCTGTGCCGAGCCGTCGAGCTGGAGTAAACGCTCGCGGACCTTGCCATCCTGGACGCGGTGCCAGATGTTATGGGTAGAAAAACTACCGTTACGCTCGTAAACAAAAGTACCGTGGAAGCTTTGCGTTTGCTCGGCCTGGCCCAGACGGGTCAACCAGTCTTGGGCTTCATCAGCGTGGGCTGGAACAACAAACCAGCCACCAAGCAGAAGCGTAAGTAGAGGTATGGCGCGCATGATCCTCCTTAACGGTTTTCCAGGCTTGCTGCACGAGCATAAGGCAGAGCACTTTCAGTGCCTTTCAAGGCAGCCTGTTGAGCATGTTGGCGCAAGTAACTTGGCAGACGCTGATCGTGCCAGCCCGGCTGACCTTGCAATACGCCGTTGGCCATAGGGCCAGTGGCTTCCGAGCTCTCACTGTAGCCTGCCAATACAGCTGGGCCCTTGACCTGAGGAACGGCCAGAGCAGGCTGATTGGATTGCTGAGCCAGTTCGACGCCAGCAATTTCGTCCTGGTTGTACAGACGAACACCTGCCAGTACGGCGATGGTCACCGAAGCAGCAACGGCCAGACGACCCAGGCTGCGCCATGGACCGCGAGATGCCTTGGCCGGGACGGCTTCGTCTTCCAGCGTAGCAGAAACTGCCGCAGCGATGTCCAGACGTGGAAGCAGCAGATCCTTATGCATGACTGCCCGAGCGATCTGGTAACGAGCCCAGGTATCGCGGGTTTCAACATCGTCAAAGGCATTCAGTACCCGACGCAACTCCAGCTCATCCGCTTCGTTATCCATCACTGCGGACAGCGATTCCTGCAGGGCTTCACGACTCATGGCGTTCCTCTCTTGGCTGTCGCCGCTGTCTCAGTTTTCCTGCAACAACGGCTGCAGGGCTTTATCAATGGCTTCCCGAGCCCGGAAAATCCGGGAACGCACGGTACCCACCGGACACTGCATAACCGCCGCAATGTCCTCGTAACTCAGACCATCGAATTCACGTAAAGTTAAAGCCGTACGCAAATCTTCTGGCAGTTGCTGGATGGTTCGA
This sequence comes from Pseudomonas sp. TH15, assembly GCF_016651105.1. GTDB lineage: Bacteria > Pseudomonadota > Gammaproteobacteria > Pseudomonadales > Pseudomonadaceae > Aquipseudomonas. Next base: position 2,623,357 of record NZ_JAEKEL010000001.1, on the reverse strand, counting down.
TGGACGGTGCCTTCGATCTCATCCCGCAGCAATGCGCGTTCTGGCGACTCGAGATCCTTGAGGCCATGATCGCCATCGTAGAACTCTGCGTCTTCAGAACTGACATCGCTATCCGGCGGCCGGCGGCCGCGTGAAACCAAATAGTTTTTCGCCGTGTTGATGGCGATGCGGTAAAGCCACGTATAAAACGCGCTGTCTCCGCGGAAATTACCAAGTGCACGGTACGCCTTGATAAAGGCTTCCTGTGCGACATCCTGGGCTTCATGGGTGTCGTGCACGAAACGCACGATCAACCCGAGAATTTTGTGCTGGTATTTCAGCACTAGCAGATCGAAAGCTCGCTTGTCGCCGCGTTGGACGCGCTCGACCAGCTGCTGATCCTCTTCCTGGGTTAGCATGAACACTCCTCGATAAGCTCGAAGGAGGCTTGCATAACTAAACGACCAGACTTGCAAACATAGACTCGGGCTTTTCGCAAAAGTTCTCCCCCTTCAAGCAAGTTTCCTGCGGGCTCTGATTTGGCACGCACGAAAAGCGCAGCTCGGGATAACCCGGCTGCGCGAATAATCTTGTCATCGGATTCGCCGGCAAGGACCAAACAGCAGGTCCCGCTCTGAAGCCGACACTGTCCCTTGATTCAGGCAACCAGCTATTGATCTTGGGCCTTTGGCAAAAGTTCCAAATATTTATAGCTGCGTGCAACCGACATTGTGCGACTGCGAAGCGAAAAAGACTGTTAAATCCTCGATACAGTCGCCTTGTCGCCGAACCGGTGAAAAAAACTTCCGACGAAGCGTCCGGTCTTTTCCGTCACAGTAGTTTCACAATGCCATGTAGGCCCGGCTATTGTGCCGCTCCCCCCCTCTATATACTAGTGGGCTGTGTGGCTGCCTGACTCGCCGATCCAGGTGTCTTGCGCCAACCCCGACCCGGGTCGCTTTGAGCGGAATCCTGAAATGAGCCAACAGTTTCAACACGATGTTCTGGTCATTGGCAGCGGCGCTGCCGGTTTGAGCCTTGCGCTGACCTTGCCCGGTCATCTGCGCATCGCCGTACTGAGCAAAGGCGACCTCGCCAATGGCTCGACTTTCTGGGCCCAGGGCGGTGTCGCTGCCGTGCTGGATGATACCGACACCGTCGAGTCCCACGTCGATGACACGCTCAATGCCGGCGGCGGCCTGTGCCATGAAGACGCCGTGCGGTTTACCGTCGAGCACAGTAAAGAAGCCATCCAGTGGCTGATCGACCAGGGCGTTCCGTTTACCCGCGATGAAGAGTCTGGCACGGAGGACGGCGGTTTCGAGTTTCACCTGACCCGCGAAGGCGGCCACAGCCATCGGCGCATCATCCACGCAGCCGATGCCACCGGTGCGGCGATCTTCAGAACCTTACTGTTCCAGGCCCGACAACGGCCGAACATCGAACTGCTGGAACAACGGGTCGCAGTCGATCTGATCACCGAAAAACGCCTGGGCCTGGAAGGCGACCGTTGCCTCGGTGCCTACGTACTCAACCGCACCACCGGTGAAGTCGACACCTACGCCGCCCGCTTCGTGATCCTCGCTTCCGGTGGCGCCGCAAAGGTCTATCTCTATACCAGCAATCCCGACGGCGCTTGCGGGGATGGCATTGCCATGGCCTGGCGTTCGGGCTGCCGGGTGGCGAACCTGGAGTTCAACCAGTTCCACCCCACGTGCCTGTATCACCCACAGGCCAAGAGTTTCCTGATCACCGAAGCCCTGCGCGGCGAAGGTGCGCACCTGAAGCTGCCCAACGGCGAACGCTTCATGCAGCGCTTCGACCCGCGCGCCGAACTGGCGCCACGTGACATCGTCGCCAGGGCCATCGACCACGAGATGAAGCGCCTGGGCATCGATTGCGTCTATCTGGACATCAGCCACAAGCCCGAAGCGTTCATCAAGACCCACTTCCCGACGATGTACGAACGCTGCCTCGAGTTTTCCATCGACATCACCAAGCAACCGATCCCGGTGGTTCCGGCGGCGCACTACACCTGCGGCGGCGTGATGGTCGATCAACAAGGCCGCACCGATGTGCCCGGCCTGTATGCCATTGGCGAGACCAGCTTCACCGGGCTGCACGGTGCCAACCGCATGGCCAGCAACTCGTTGCTGGAGTGTTTCGTCTACGCGCGCTCGGCGGCGGCGGACATTCTCGAGCAGTTGCCTCAGGTGTCGATTCCGACCGCCCTTCCCGTCTGGGATGCGAGCCAGGTGACCGACTCCGACGAAGACGTGATCATTGCGCACAACTGGGACGAATTGCGGCGTTTCATGTGGGACTACGTGGGCATCGTGCGCACCAACAAGCGCTTGCAACGGGCACAGCACCGTGTGCGGCTGCTATTGGACGAAATCGACGAGTTCTACAGCAACTATAAAGTCAGCCGGGATTTGATCGAGTTGCGCAACTTGGCCCAAGTTGCGGAACTGATGATCCAGTCAGCGATGGAGCGCAAGGAAAGTCGCGGTCTGCATTACACCCTCGACTACCCGAACATGTTGCCTGAGGCACTGGACACTATTCTGGTGCCGCCCACCTACGCCGACTGAACCTGAGCCGAACCCGCAGGCGTCGGTGCAGATCCGCCGCCTGCGAATCATGAGGCACACAAATTGTCCTGACCCGACGCTTGCCGCGCAGACGAAACCGCAGTATTACGACCAACGGTAGCGCCAGACTGTCCGGCCTTAGCTGGACCGATTGCCAACCCTGAGCCTGATTCCACAACTGCCAACCATCAGCGTCCCGGCGCAAGCCACAATATGCCTGCGGGTGCGTCAGCAAAATCTGCCGTGGCAATACCCAAAAGCCGTGTGCCAGGCACAGCAAAACACCGAGCGAACTGGCCCAGAGCGGTATAGAGAGAAGAAACAACGCACCCAGCGCGAACAGCTGGGCCAGAAGATACGCCGCCAGCAACTGCCGTGAGGCATGCCAGCGGCATTCGAACGCATTACTTGGGCTGGACACGATCCAGGATCATGCGAACCATGCGCTGAAGCTCCGGATCTTCCGATTCGGCGCGCTCCATGAACCAACCGAACATGTCCTGATCTTCGCATTCGAGCAGCTTGCGGTAGCAATCGCGGTCGACATCATTGAGATGCGGATAGACCTCTTTCACGAACGGCACCAGCAATACGTCAAGCTCAAGCATGCCGCGGCGGCTGTGCCAGTAGAGGCGATTCAGTTCAACATCTTCGACCATGGAGCGCTCCTCAAATAGGCGGCAAGTATACAGCCCCGCGCCCGGTCGAACAGTCGGCTTTGGTCGGTCCCTCTCGAGCTTTTGTGAACTACCCATTTCATGGGCGTCCCCTTATGATGTCTCCCAGACTCTTTACCCTGCGATGACCCATGGCCGATTCTGCTTTTTTCTGCACCCTGTCACACGAAGGCGTTCTCGCGGTCCGCGGCGCGGATGCCGGCAAATTCCTGCAGGGCCAATTGACCTGCAACCTCAACTACCTGAGCGACACCCAGGCCAGCCTCGGCGCCCGTTGCACCCAGAAAGGCCGGATGCAGTCGAGTTTCCGCATTCTGCTGGAAGGCGACGGCGTTCTCCTGGCCATGGCCACCGAGCTGCTGGAGCCGCAACTGGCGGACCTGAAAAAGTACGCAGTGTTCTCAAAATCCAAACTGACCGATGAAAGCGCTGCCTGGGTGCGTTTCGGCCTCGATCATGGCGATGCGGCACTGAGCAGCCTGGGTCTTGAGCTGCCGGCCGACACCGACAGCGTTGCGCGCAACGACGGCCTGATCGCGATTCGTGTTTCACCTGGACGCGCCGAACTCTGGACCGCCGCCGATCAAGCCGATGCCATCAAGGGCAAGCTGTCCGCCCTGCTGGCCGAAGGCGATCTGAATCAATGGCTGCTGGGCCAGGTCCGCGCAGGGATCGGCCAGGTCATGCCGAGTACTCGCGAGCTGTTCATCCCACAGATGCTCAACCTGCAAGCCGTTGGCGGCGTGAGTTTCAAGAAAGGCTGCTACACCGGCCAGGAAATCGTCGCGCGTATGCAGTACCTGGGCAAACTCAAGCGCCGGCTGTACCGCTTGCAACTGGATGGCATTGAATTGCCGGAACCCGGCACACAACTATTTTCCCCGACCCACGGCAGCTCTATTGGTGAAGTGGTGATTGCCGCGCGCGGCGAACAAAATATTGAACTCCTGGCCGTGCTGCAAGCCGAAGCAGCAGAGGGCGGCGACATTCACTTGGCAGCGCTAGAAGGCCCTGCCCTGCACTTGCTCGACCTGCCCTACGCGCTGGATCGCGATAAAGAAATCCAGCGTTAACAGCAGTATTTTTTTGCAAGACCCTAGAGAACAGAAATGAGCGAGCTGGCGGATAAGGTCCAACAGGATTTGGTTGAGGCCATCGATAACGATGACCTGGTTCTGCCAACATTACCGGAAGTGGCCCTGCAAATTCGCAAGGCCGCTGAAGATCCGGAAATCAGCGTAAGCACCCTGAGTAAAGTAATCGGCCGCGATACCGCGCTGTCGGCGCGCCTGATCAAAGTGGTCAACAGCCCGTTGCTGCGTGCAACCCAGGAAGTCACCGACCTGCACACGGCCATCACCCGGCTGGGCGTGAACTACAGCAGCAACCTGGCCATCGGTCTGGTGATGGAACAGATTTTCCACGCCCGATCTGAAGTGGTGGAACAGAAGATGCGCGATGTCTGGCGCAAAAGCCTGGAAATCGCCGGGGTCAGTTATGCACTGTGCCGCAGTTACACCCAGCTCAAACCGGATCAGGCTGCGCTGGGCGGGTTGGTGCATCAAATTGGTGTACTGCCGATCCTGACGTACGCCGAAGACCACTATGAGCTGCTCTCGGACCCGGTCAGTCTCAACCATGTGATCGACCGCATTCATCCGTTGCTCGGCGACAAGCTGCTCAGCGTCTGGGAATTTCCGGAGATGTTGGTGAAGTTGCCGGGGCAGTACCTGGATTTCAAACGCGATTCCGGGCGGGTCGATTATGTCGACCTGGTACAGATCGCCAGCCTGTATTGCCACAAGGACAGCGACCACCCGCTGGCCCGCATCGACGTGCTCAGTGTTCCGTCGTTCAAGAAGCTGGGGATTGATCCCGAGAATGAGGCGATGTGCAGGGATCTGGAAGAATCGCGGTCGATGTTCTACTGATCCAAGACCGAGGCGCGCCCTTCGCGAGCAGGCTCGCTCCCACAGGAAAATGCATTCCAGAGTGGGAGCGAGCCTGCTCGCGAAGAGGCCTGCAAGAGCACCGCAGAATCATCCGGCAATAAAACTCACCCGAACCTTCAACCCCGCGGCCTCCCCGTCATGCAGGCTGATCTGCGCCAAGTGCGCGCGGCAGATCTCACCGACAATCGCCAAGCCCAACCCTGATCCCGCGACCTGCTGGTTTCGCCGATAAAAGCGCTCAAATACCCGATCGCGCTCTTCAAGGGGAATCCCGGGGCCATCGTCCTCGACCTCCAGCACCGCCGGCGCCGTCACGCGAAGGATCACATTGCCACCGGGCGGTGTGTGGGCCAATGCGTTATCCACCAGGTTGCTCAGCAATTCGTTCAACAACGTCGGCTCACCGCGCAGCCACACCGGCTCGTCCGCCTCCAGCGCCAGCGCCACGCCGCGTGCGTGGGCCAGCGGGGCCATCGCCATGCCCAGTTCCCGGGCCAATTGGCTCAGGTCCAGCAACTGGGCGCCGCCCTCGGCAATCGCCCGTGCGCCGTTTTCGACCCGAGCCAGGGAAAGCAACTGATTGGCCAAATGCGTCAGGCGATCCGTTCCTTGGGCCGCGGTTTCCAGGGTGCTGCGCCAGGTTTCCGGTTCGCTGGCGCGCAAGCCCAATTCCAGTCGTGCCTTGAGCGCCGCCAGCGGTGTACGCAGTTCATGGGCCGCATCGGCAATGAACTGCGCCTGACGCTCGAACTGCCCGCGCAAGCGTTCGGTAAAGTGATTGAGTGCGCGCACCAGCGGCCACAACTCACGCTGCACTTCCACCAGCGGCAACGGCCGCAGATCATCGGACTGGCGCTCTTCCACTGCGGTGCGCAAACGCTCTAATGGGCGCAACGCCGCGCTGACCGCAAACCAGACGATCATCAGTGCGCCAATCGCCAACATGCCGAGCCGCAGCAAGGTATCCGCCGCGAGGCTGCGGGCCATGCGCACCCGCGCTTCATCGGTCTCCGCCACGCGGATTTCCGCCATGCCGTTCATGTTCGGTTCGATCACCGCTTTAAGCAGGCTCACCACCCGCACGTTCTGCCCTTGGTAAGTGGCGTTGTAGAAACGCGCCAGCGCCGGGTAGTCGTCGGTGCGCGGCGTTCCCGGCGGCGGTCCGGGGAGGTTTTCGTAGCCGGAGATCAGCTTTTGATGGATGTCGTTGACCTGGTAATAAATTCGCCCGGCACTGTCGTAAGCGAAAGTATCGAGGGCGACGTAAGGCACGTTCGCGCTGAGGCTGCCATCACGCTGGGACAAGCCGGCGGCAATGGTCCGCGCCGAAGCCAGCAAGGTGCGGTCATAAGCGGTGTCGGCGGCTTCGCGACCGTTCCAATACGCGCTCAAACCACTGGCCAACATCAACACCACCAGCAACAGCGCCAGGTTCCACAGCAACCGCCAGCGCAGGCTGCTGGGCTTATGCATCGCGGCTTTCCAACAAGTAGCCGAGGCCGCGGAAGGTCACGATTGCCACCGGTTGGCCATCGAGTTTCTTGCGCAAACGGTGGACGTAGATTTCGATGGCGTCGGGGCTGGCCTCTTCGTCCAGGCCAAATACCTGGGAAGCCAGTTGTTCCTTGCTCATCACCCGGCCAGGACGGGCGATCAGCGCTTCGAGCACGGCTTGTTCGCGAGAAGTCAGGGTCAGCAATTCTTCGCCGAGGGTGAAGCGCCGGGTGTCCAGATCATAGGCCAGCACGCCGCAGCGCTGCTGCCGCTCACCGCCTAAAACGCTGCGCCGCAGCAAGGCTTTGACCCGAGCTTCGAGTTCGGTCAGTTCGAACGGTTTGGCGAGGTAATCGTCTGCACCAAGGTTCAGGCCATGGACCCGATCCTTGACGTCGCTGCGGGCGGTCAGCATCAGCACCGGCAGATTTTTACCCCGGGCCCGCAGACGCGCCAGCACTTCAAAACCATCCATGCGCGGCAGGCCGACATCGAGGATCGCCATGGCGTATTCCTCGCTGCTCAAGGCCAGGTCGGCCGCCACGCCATCGTGCAAAACATCCACGGTCAACCCGGTGCTCTTGAGCGCCTGGGCGACACTTTCGGCGAGCTGCAGATGGTCTTCGACGAGCAGGACACGCATGGATTTTTACCTCGTTCAGGGATGGTCGACGCCATTCTTTGGCGCGGAGTTTACAGCCGCAACCGCTGCTGTGAAGCCCGAAATCCGTGAAAGTCAGCTGAAAGGTTAGCGAAAGGTTGGCCCGTTAGAGTCCAGCCACGGACCGTTTCGACTGTCCGTCGCTGCTGCCACACAGCGATACGAAAAACGCCTCGAAGCGTTTTCGCCAATAAGAACAATAACGGAGTACTTCACGATGCTGTCCATGCAGCTTCAGGCTCGCCCGCCTGTTCGTTTTTCCCGCCTCAGCCAGACCGCCCTTGCCAGTGCCGCCGCCTTCGCCGGCTTTTCGCCGTTGAGTTTTGCCGACTTCATTGAAGACAGCAGCGCCACCTTCGAAACCCGCAACATGTACTTCAATCGCGACTTTCGCGATGGCACCAGCGCCCAGCAATCCAAGCGTGACGAATGGGCCCAGGGCTTCATGCTCAATTTGCAGTCGGGTTACACCGACGGCACCGTGGGGTTTGGTGTCGATGCGCTGGGCATGCTGGGGGTCAAGCTCGATTCGAGTCCCGACCGCACCGGCACCGGCCTGTTGCCGACCCACGATGACGGTCGCGCGGCCAATGAGTACTCCAAACTTGGCCTGACCGGCAAAGTGAAGATCTCCGCCACCGAACTGAAAATCGGCAGCCTGATCCCGGAGCTGCCGATCCTCAAGCCCAACGACGGGCGCATCCTGCCGCAGACCTTTGAAGGCGGAATGCTGACCTCCAAAGAGGTCAAGAACCTGACCTTCACCGGTGGTCGACTGGATAAAGCCAAAGACCGCGACAGCACCGATTTCGAGGACATTGCCCTCAACAACAAGAACAGCCGTTTTGCCGGCACAGCCGCTGGCAAGCACTTCGACTTTGGCGGCGTGGATTACAAGTTCACCGACAAAATCACCGGCAGCTACCACTTCGCGCAACTCGATGAAGTCTATAACCAGCACTTCCTCGGCGTGGTCGCCTCGCAACCGTTCGGCCCCGGCACGTTCGGCACCGACCTGCGACTGGCCATCAGTAACGACCAGGGCGCGGCCCGTGGCGGCAAGATCGACAACAAATCCCTCAACGGCCTGGTGAGCTATGCCTTGAGCGGGCATAAATTCAGCGCCGGTTATCAGCACATGTCCGGCGACAGTGCCTTCCCGTATGTCGATGGCAGCGACCCGTACCTGGTCAACTTCGTGCAGATCAACGACTTCGCCGGCGCCGAAGAGCATTCCTGGCAAGCGCGCTACGACTTTGACTTCGCCAAACTGGGCGTTCCCGGCCTGAGTTTCATGAGCCGTTACCTGAGCGGTGACAACATCAAGCTCAAGAACGGTGAAGAAGGCAAAGAGTGGGAGCGCAACACCGAGATCAAATATGTAGTACAAAGCGGCGCGCTAAAGGACGTCGCCGTGCGCCTGCGTAATGCCACCTACCGTTCCAACTACTCCGCTCGCGATGCCGATGAAGTGCGTCTGCTGGTGAGCTATAGCGTTGCACTTTGGTAATTGATTGAACCGCCGAAGGCTAAAAGATCGGAGCCTTCGGCAACTCCTACACACATCCATACAACAAAAAATCTGTGGAGAACCCAATGAATTTGTCACTGCGTAAAGTTGCTCTCACCGCCAGCGCCCTGCTGTTCGCCGGCCAACTGATGGCCGAGCCGAAGCGCCCGGAATGTATCGCCCCAGCCTCCCCCGGCGGTGGTTTCGACCTGACCTGCAAACTGGCGCAAAGCGCGCTGATCAACGAAAAAATCCTGACCAAACCGATGCGCGTGACCTACATGCCCGGCGGCGTCGGCGCGGTGGCCTACAACGCGGTGGTCGCTCAGCGTCCGGGCGATGCCGGCACGCTGGTGGCGTGGTCCAGCGGTTCGTTACTGAACCTGGCCCAAGGCAAGTTCGGGCGTTTCGATGAGACCAACGTTCGCTGGTTGGCCGCTGTCGGCACCAGCTACGGCGCCATCGCGGTGAAAAGCGACTCGCCTTACAAGAATCTGGACGATCTCGTTCAGGCGCTGAAGAAAGATCCGAGCAAAGTGGTGATCGGCTCCGGCGGCACCGTCGGCAGCCAGGACTGGATGCAAACCGCGCTGATCGCCAAGGCCGCCGGGATCAACCCACGTGACCTACGTTATGTGGCCCTCGAAGGCGGCGGTGAAATCGCCACTGCCCTGCTCGGCGGCCACATCCAAGTCGGCAGCACCGACATCTCCGACTCCATGCCGCACATCCAGAGCGGTGACATGCGTCTGCTAGCGGTATTCGCCGACAAACGTCTGGACGAGCCGGAAATGAAGGACATCCCGACCGCCAAAGAGCAAGGCTACGACATCGTCTGGCCGGTGGTTCGCGGTTTCTACCTCGGGCCAAAGGTCAGCGACGAAGACTACGCCTGGTGGAAAAACGCCTTCGACAAACTGCTGGCGTCCGAAGACTTCGCCAAGCTGCGAGATCAGCGTGAACTGTTCCCGTTCGCCATGACCGGCCCGGAGCTGGACACCTACGTGAAGAAACAGGTGGCTGACTACAAAGTGCTGGCCAAAGAGTTCGGCCTGATCCAGTGATCGCCTCTGTCTAGCGGCTGCGGCCCCGTTTGCGCGGGACTGCGGCACAGGAGTTTCCCATGCTCTTACAACGCATTTTTGCTTCGGTGCTGTTGCTGGCCTGTATTGGCCTGGCGCTGATGGCGTGGCCGTATCAAGCGGCTTTTTCCTACGAACCGGTGGGGCCTCGGGCCTTCCCGCTGTTGATGCTCGGGCTGATGGGCCTGGCGCTGTTGTATATGGTGTTTCGCCCCGCACCGATCAAGCACAACCCTGACGAACCGCCGATGGACCGCGAGACCCTGACCAAAATCGGTATCTGCGTGGTGCTGTTGCTGGTGTTCGCGGGCACCTTCGAACCGCTTGGTTTCATTGTCGCGAGCATCCTGATTGGGATCCCGATGGCGCGCTTATATGGCGGCCGCTGGTTGCCCAGCACGGTGATCATCAGCCTGATGGCGATCGGTCTTTATCTGCTGTTCGACAAGTTGATGGACGTGCCACTGCCCTTGGGCGTGCTCGACGTTCTGGAGAACTGATATGGATACTCTTGGCTATTTGGGTCAGGGATTTGGCGTTGCGCTGACCCCGTACAACCTGGTGACCGCGCTGTGCGGCACACTCATCGGCACCGTGGTTGGCCTGTTGCCGGGCCTGGGCCCGATCAACGGGGTGGCGCTGTTGATCCCGATCGCATTCGCCCTCGGTCTGCCACCGGAATCAGCACTGATCTTGCTGGCGGCGGTGTACCTGGGTTGCGAATACGGCGGCCGGATCAGCTCGATTTTGCTGAACATTCCTGGCGAAGCCTCCACCGTCATGACCACCCTCGACGGTTACCCGATGGCCCGCAAAGGCCTGGCCGGTGTAGCGCTGTCGCTGTCGGCGTGGAGTTCGTTCATCGGCGCATTTATCGCCACCTGCGGCATGGTGCTGTTCGCCCCGCTGCTGGCGAAATGGGCGATTGCCTTCGGACCCGCCGAATACTTTGTACTGATGGTATTCGCGATTGTCTGCCTGGGCGGCATGGCCGGTGATCGGCCGCTGAAAACTTTTATCGCAGCGTTGATCGGTCTGTTCCTGTCGAGCGTCGGGATCGATGCCAACAGCGGCGTGTACCGTTTCACCGGGGACAACATCCACCTGACCGACGGCATTCAATTCGTCGTGTTGGTGCTGGGCCTGTTCTCCATCAGTGAAATCCTCCTGCTGCTGGAAAAAACCCACCACGGTCAGGAAGCGGTGAAAGCCACCGGCCGCATGATGTTCAACTTCAAAGAAGCGTCAGCTGTATTCGTGGTGAACATTCGTTGCGGCGTGTTGGGTTTCATCATGGGCGTGTTGCCGGGTGCCGGTGCGACGCTCGCCAGCGCCGTGGCCTACATGACCGAGAAACGCATCGCCGGCGCCAAAGGCACCTTCGGCCAAGGCGACATGCGTGGCCTCGCGGCACCTGAAACGGCCATCGGCGGCGCAGCCTGCGGCGCACTGGTGCCGATGCTGACCCTCGGCGTTCCGGGTTCGGGCACCACGGCGGTGATGATTGGCGCGCTGTCGCTGTACAACATCACGCCGGGGCCGCTGCTGTTCCAGCAACAACCGGACATCGTCTGGGGCCTGATCGCTTCGTTGTTCGTCGCCAACATCATGCTGGTGATCCTCAACATCCCGATGATCCGCATCTTCACCCGCATCCTCGCCGTGCCGAACTGGGCGCTGGTGCCGGTGATCGCGATCATTACCGGGATCGGCGTCTACGCGGTGCACGCCACCACGTTCGACCTGTTCCTGATGATCGGCATCGGTATCTTCGGTTACATCCTGCGCAAGATGGACTTTCCGCTGTCGCCGGTCCTGCTGGGGTTCATCCTCGGCGGCTTGATGGAGCAGAACCTGCGTCGTGCGCTGTCGATTTCCAACGGCGCGCTGGAGATTCTCTGGTCCAGCCCGATCACCTTCGGCTGCTGGGTGCTGACCGCAATCATGTTGCTGATGCCGGTCATCCGGATCTGGCGCAAACGTTCGGTCGCCCGGCGCACCATTGCCGATGTCTGATCGTCCCTTCAAAACCTGGTGGGGAACACCGCTGGTCGGTCTGCTTGGCGGTTACCTCGCCAGCCAGATCGGCTGGCCGCTGCCGTGGATGGTCGGCTCGTTGCTGGCGATCATCCTGGTGCGCTGCCTGACACCCTGGCAATTGGCGGAAATCCCTGGCGGGCGCAAGTGCGGTCAGTGGATCGTCGGCATCGGTATCGGCCTGCACTTCACCCCGGTGGTGATGGAGCAGGTCCTGAGTCATTTCGGTTTGATCTTCTTTGGGGCGCTGGTCACCAGCCTGTCCGCCGTGGTCGGGGTCTGGTTGATGCGGCGCACCGGTGAGGATCGCGCCACCGCGTTCTTTTCCAGCATGCCGGGAGGCTCCGGCGAGATGGTCAACCTCGGCGCGCGCAATGGCGCGGTGCTCAGCCGGGTCGCGGCGGGGCAGAGTTTACGGGTACTGGTGGTGGTGCTGTGTGTGCCGGCGGCGTTCAAGTATTTGCTCGGGGACGGAGCGCCGATCGCCCATGCCACGGCCGTCGATTGGCGTTGGCTGGCGGTGTTGTTTCCGGCGGGCGCCCTGCTCGCTTGGGTCTGGCAGCGTTTACGACAACCCAATCCGTGGCTGTTCGGGCCGTTGCTGGTGAGTGCGGCGGTGAGTATCAGTTGGGATCTGCACATCGGTTTGCCTAACGGCGGTAGCCAGATCGGCCAATGGTTGATTGGCAGCGGCTTGGGATGTCACTTCAATCGGCAATTCTTCCGGCGCGCTCCGTCATTTATGGGACGGACGTTGATCGGCACGGTGTTGACCATGTTGATCGCCACGGCGGCGGCGCTGGGGTTGAGTGCGTTGACCCACCTGGATCTGCGTTCGCTGACGTTGGGCATGATGCCCGGCGGGATTGCAGAAATGAGTTTGACCGCGGAGACCCTGCAATTGTCGGTGCCCTTGGTAACCGCGATGCAGGTGATGCGGTTGTTGTTTGTGTTGTTTCTGGCGGAACCGTTGTTCAAGTATTGGAATCGGCAACCGGAGCAGCCCTGACACCGCCCCAGTGACAGGTGATGACTGTGGCGAGGGGGCTTGCCCCCGTTCGGCTGCGAAGCAGTCGTAAAACCTGTAAATGCGGTGTTTGGCAAAAAGCAGGGCCGCTGCTCGACCCAACGGGGGAAAGCCCCCTCGCCACAGCAAGCTCCCTCGCCACAAAAGCCCTCACGGTCATCCCATCAAACCGGCGGCAACCGCCACTCGATCGGCGTTTCGCCATTCTGCTCCAGAAACTTGTTGGTCCGGCTGAAGTGTCCGCAACCGAGGAAGCCGCGATAAGCGGACAGCGGCGAAGGATGCACCGACGTCAGCACCAGATGCTTCGTAGCATCAATCAGCTTCTGCTTGCCCTGGGCATGCGCGCCCCACAGCATGAACACCAGATGCGGCTGATGTTCGCTGACCACTTCAATGATCCGATCGGTGAAAAACTGCCAGCCCTTGTCCTTGTGCGCATTGGCGTTGGCGCGCTCGACGGTCATGGTGGTGTTGATCATCAACACGCCCTGATCGGCCCAGCTTTGCAGGCAGCCGTGGCTCGGGATGTCGATGTTCAGATCGCGTTTCAACTCTTTATAGATGTTCACCAGCGACGGCGGCGCCGGCACGCCCGGTTGCACCGAGAAGCACAAGCCATGGGCCTGGCCGGGGCCGTGATAGGGGTCCTGCCCGAGGATCACGACCTTGACCTTGTCCAGCGGCGTGGAGTTGAGCGCATTGAAGATCATCGGACCAGGCGGATAAATTTCCTTGCCGGCCGCGCGCTCCTGTTGCAGGAATGAGCGCAACTCTGCCATGTAGGGCTGGTCGAATTCAGCACGCAGTGCCTCCTTCCAGCTCGGTTCGAGTTTGATACGGTCGTCAGCAGTCATGGTCATACCCGGCAAAAACAATGGGGCGAACCCTAGGAAACCCCAACCTCCTTGTCAATTGATCTGACGCAGATCCGGCACTTTCCTACTTTGCGATCATACTGAACGCTCAAATTCCCGATCGAGGTCACGATGAATTTGCACTTCGAAGAACTTACCGGCACCGACGGCGCGCGCATCGGCATCGCCAGCCTGGACGCCGAAAAGTCGCTGAATGCCTTGTCCCTGCCGATGATCAATGCCCTGCGCGATCAACTGGACGCTTGGGCCAAGGAGCCACAAATCGTCTGCGTGCTGTTGCGGGGCAACGGCGCCAAAGCCTTCTGTGCCGGTGGCGAAGTACGCAGCCTGGTCGAAGCCTGCCGCAACCATCCCGGCGAAGTACCACCGCTGGCCGCGCAATTCTTCGCCGCGGAATATCGCCTGGACTTCATGCTGCACACCTATCCAAAACCGCTGATCTGCTGGGGTCACGGTTACGTGCTCGGCGGCGGCATGGGACTGCTGCAAGGGGCGAGCATCCGGATTGTCACGCCAACCAGCCGCCTGGCGATGCCGGAGATCAGCATCGGCTTGTACCCGGATGTCGGCGCCAGTTGGTTTCTGTCACGACTGCCCGGCAAGCTCGGGTTGTTCCTCGGCCTGACCGGCGCGCACATGAATGCCCGTGATGCGATCGATCTGGATCTGGCGGACCGGTTCCTGCTTGAAGAACAGCAGGAAGAACTGGTCGAAGGCTTGCTGCAATTGAACTGGCAGGAACAGACCTCGATGCAACTCAACAGCCTGCTCAAGGCATTGCAACAGGAAGCCGTCGCGCAGTCGCCTGAAGCGCAATGGCTGCCGCGTCGCCAGCAGATCGACGAACTGCTGGATGTCAGCGATGTGCGCTGTGCCTGGAAGGCAATCAGCCATTTGCGGGGTCACACCGATCCGCTGCTCAGCCGCGCGGCGAAGACCATGACTGAGGGCTCGCCCCTGACCGCTCATCTGGTCTGGGAACAAATCGCCCGGGCCCGGCATCTGTCATTGGCTGAAGTCTTTCAGATGGAATACACCCTGAGCCTCAACTGCTGCCGTCACCCGGAATTCAGTGAAGGGGTGCGGGCGCGGCTGATCGACAAGGATCAGAAGCCGCACTGGCACTGGCCGGATATCAACAATGTGCCGGATGCGGTGGTGGAGGCGCATTTTCATAAGGTTTGGGAAGGACGGCATCCGTTGGCGGATTTGTCGGAGTACTGACTTTCCAGGGTGAAATTCAGGCACAAAAAAGCGGCGCTCAATGCGCCGCTTTCTATTGCGGGTGATTACCAGCGGTTGCCCCGCCCATTGTGGTCGCCACGTCCGCTGTGTCGGTCGTAGTTGCCGCGACCCCGGTGATCGTTGTCCCAACCGCCGCGACGGTGGCCGTCCCAGTTGCCACGATCATTGCCGTGCCAGCGGCGGCTCTCGTAGTAGCGTGGAGCGGGCTGATAGTAGCGCGGCGCCGGTTGGTAATAGCGCGGTTGCTGGTAATAACGCGGTGCTGGCTGGTAGTAGCGCGGCGCCGAGTAGTACGTGCTGCCACCGCTGTAATAATTGCCGCCCGCGTTGTAGTAAGCCGGTGCGGGTGAGGTGTAGACCTCGGAGCTGTAATACGAGTCCGCGTAAGAGTAAGGGGCGCAACCGGCAACGGAAAACATCAACGCAGCAAGCAGTAGGATTCGTCTATACATGGCGGCCTCCTTGGACCGCGGGTGGGCCACACCAGCGACGCTGGCGGGCGTCAGTCGATTATTCGGTGACTGACGAAAAATCAGACAGCGTTTTCGGCATCTGGTGCGTTTCTGCAACAAGTTGAAACAAGTGATTTATGAAACCTTGTTCATCCGCAAAACGTCGTCATTCAGCAACTGATTAATGGTGGCCACCATGATATCCGCCGCCGTGATAACCCCGTCCGTAACCACCTCGATAACCGTAGCCGCCGTAGTAATAGCGGGCGCCGCCGTAGTAACGCGGACCGTAATAACCACCGTAGTAATAAGGCGAGTAATAGCCGGGATAGTAGTAAGTGGCAGGATAGGCGTCGTAGGGGCCGGCGTAGTAGTAACAACCGGACAAACCAAAAACCAGAACTGCACCGAGCAACATCTTCTGTACACGCATGGCGGCCTCCTGAAAGACCCACGGCCGCAACAGGACAGAGCAGCCGACACAGTTTTGACTGATACGGATCAATCAAGTGCCCAACAAGGACTGACATCAGATCAGCGGTGGCCATACCCAACGCAGCCCCCTGTGGTAGCGAGCCTGCTCGCGATAGCAGTGTGTCAGTCATCCAGTTATTTGCAGACACTGCCCTTAGAATGCACACCATCGGCCGCTGCTACGTTCGATGAAACCTTGCACACGCTGCTGTCCCGGGCCGATCATGCGATGTACCGGGCCAAACAAGCCGGCCGCAACCGCACCTGCGTGGAAATGCCTCACTCCGCTTATGAATAAGAAGCTGAATATGAAGCTGAATAAGAAACCTGACCTCTGCCCGGCCTGCGGCGCCCCCAACGACTGCAGCCTGGCCAACCCGCGAACCGCCGACCGCGCCTGCTGGTGCTACGGCGTGAGCATCGACCCGGCGGTACTCGAAGCGCTGCCGGCCGAGTTGCGCGATATTTCCTGCCTGTGCCCACGCTGCGCGCAGGTCGAGGTGCAGTTGCAAGCAGCGGCCCGGCCGATCACGTAAGATGCGCGGCCCTTTTCCCTCCGACGTCTAGCCATGCGTGTCGACCGTTTCCTCAGCAACCTGCCGCGCTTCAACCGTAAGCAGGTTCGTCTGTTGCTGGTGGAAAAACGCGTGCGGATCGACGCAAAAGTCGTCAGCGACCCGCATGCCGAGGTGCTGGAGTTCAGTCGCGTGGAAGTCGACGATGAAGTGCTGCAAGTCGGTAAACCGGCGCGCTACTTCATGCTGAACAAGCCGCCCGGCTGCGTCAGCGCCACCCGCGATCCGCAACACCCGACTGTGCTCGACCTGATCCATGAGCCGGACAAGGACGACCTGCACATCGCCGGTCGCCTGGACTTCAACACCACCGGCCTGATGATCATCACCAACGACGGCAGCTGGTCGCGCCGCCTGACCCAACCCCAGACCAAACTACCGAAGGTCTATTACGTCGAGACCGAACAGGACATTGGCCCGGAGTATGCGATCAAGTTCACCGAGGGTCTGTATTTCGCCTTCGAGGATCTCACCACCCAACCCGCTGAACTGGTCCTGCTGGGGCCAAAGTCCGCGCGGCTGGGCATCGTCGAAGGCCGGTATCACCAGGTGAAGCGCATGTTCGGCCACTTTGACAACAAGGTGCTGCACCTGCACCGCGAAAGCATGGGCCCGCTGCTGCTCGATAACGCGCTAAAACCGGGCGAGTACCGTGCGTTGCGCACCGAAGAGATCCAATTGATCTAAGCAGGCGACCGCTCAGCAGAAGTTGTCGAACAATTTACCAATGACACTTGCGCGATAGCGTGACCCCTGCTTGAATCAGGACGTCGGCCGAAATGTGACCGACGAGTCACAACATACCTCTAAGAAATCTTTTGCCGGCCAAGAACCCTCAGGTTCTGCATTCCACCGGCAGATTGCCCGCCAATAATAAAACCCGTCGACCGGCCTTCAATGGATCGACATGGGCTCCAAATTCCAGGCGTATGCCTACTGTCACAAATCTCGTGCAATCTCATTTGCGCGCATACCCGCTTGCCCAGGAGTCTTATGACATGAGGCCAGAAATCGCTGTGCTGGATATACAGGGTCAGTATCGGGTTTACACGGAGTTCTATCGCGCAGACGCCGCAGAGAAGACCATTATTCTCGTCAACGGCTCGATGGCCACGACTGCGTCGTTTGCTCAGACCGTGAAAAACCTACACCCGCAGTTCAACGTGGTTTGCTACGACCAGCCCTACGCGGGCAAGTCAAAAGCCCACAACCTGCATGAGAAATTGCTGACCAAGGAAGTCGAAGGGCAGATCTTGCTGGAGCTGATCGACCACTTCGCCGCTGAACACGTGCTGTCGTTTTCCTGGGGTGGCGCCGCGACCCTGGTCGCCCTCGCCCACCAGCCACGGCGCATTGAAAAAGCCGTGATCAGCTCGTTCTCCCCGGAGATCAACGAGCACATGCGCGACTACCTGGAACGCGGCGTCGATTACCTCGGCAGCCGGGACGGCGACCGGGTCGGCAACCTGGTGAACAGCACCATCGGCAAACACTTGCCGTCGCTGTTCAAGCGCTTCAACTATCGCCACGTGAGCAGCCTGGCTGAACACGAATACGGGCAGATGCACTTCCACATCAGCGACCTGCTGCACAGCGACCGCCAGTGCTTCCTCAAGGCTGCCGAAAAAATCAACGTGCCGGTGCTGTTCATGAACGGCGAATGGGACGAATACACCGCCGCCGAAGGCGCCCGGCTATTCGCCAACCACGTGCAACACGCCACCTTCAGCACCTTGCAAGCCACCGGGCACTTTCTCGACATGGAACACAAAGCCGCCTGCCGAGACAGCCAAAACGCACTGCTGGGCTTCCTGAAACCGGCGCAACACACCAGCCGACCGCGTTACCACTACGTCCAGGACCAACATGCACTGGCAATCTGAAACAACGTCATCGCGAGCTAGTCTGCGGGGTTGAGATTTTGCTTTACGCACCGCAGCGCTCGCCCGCGACTGACCGTTTTCAGTGATTTAAAGCGTTCATGAGTAAAAGAAAAACTTCAAATCCGCGCGCACATCTGGTACAAAGTCAGCCGCTCTGAGCGGGTGTCGTATAATGGCATTACTCCAGCTTCCCAAGCTGATAACGAGGGTTCGATTCCCTTCACCCGCTCCACTCAAATATCGGTCTAACGTTGCGCTTTTCGACGGGAGATCAGGAACAGAAAAAACCGGCCTAACAGGGCCGGTTTTTTTGTGGCCGGGATTTGATGTTTGCCATCTGGGCAGTACGGAACCTTTCAGAAACACTCCGTTGATTGCAGATTCGCCAGTCCCCTCTACGCTTCGGGTTCTCTAATGACAACAAGTGGAGTCTGTTCAAGGGAATGATCTGGCGCTCGGTACAGAAAATCCGGAGCACACGGCAAATCACTGCTCACTCTAAGAGGTTGCGCGCTCAGTGCAGGAAGATAAAAGGCAGGGAATGACGGAAGCGGAGCAGGCCATCTGGGATGGTGCAATCAAGTTTGCTCGATCAAACAAGAAAGCTATCGGTATGCGGCTAACCGATCAGGCCACCTATCCTCCCGAAAAAGAGCCTGTTTCGGTATTCATGGCAGGTTCGCCGGGCGCTGGTAAAACAGAGGCATCATTAGCCCTGCTGAACCTCTTCTCCGATACCCCCATCCTGCGAATCGATCCAGACGAGCTCAGAAACGAATTTGAAGCCTATCAAGGTGGCAATGCCTGGCTTTTCCAAGGAGCCGTTTCAATTCTCGTCGGAAAGCTGATTGACCTTGCCCTGGAGCGAAAACAGTCTTTCCTGCTGGACGGGACGCTTTCCAATATGGAGATCGCAAGGAAAAATGTGCAGCGCTGCCTAGACAAAGGGAGATTTGTGCAAATTCTCTACGTCTATCAAGATCCTAGACTTGCCTGGTCCTTTGTCAGAGCCCGTGAGGAAGCCGAAGGACGAAGGATTCGACCGGAGCATTTCGTCGACCAATACTTTGCAGCGCGTGACGTGGTAAACACCCTTAAGCTAGAGTTTGGCAAGGACATTCATGTCGATCTGCTCGTGAAGCACATTGATAATTCTGGACGCCTCTACAAGGCTGGCGTCGACAAGATCGACTACCATATCCCCGAGAAGCATACGAGACACGATCTGATGGCCATGCTTGGGATCAATGACGGAGTAACCCCATGAAATTCGGATCCACAAAAGAGTCCACGAGTCCATTCGCAGACTTCATTCGGAATGCGAAATCGGAAGAGAAGAAACGCGTTTACAGTGAAGTGCTCACCGAAGCTACCAAAAAACAGAATGAAGTGATGTCGGCGGCGCGTGAAAAGCAGGCGTGATTACTTTACTGAATTTTAAAAAAGCCCGGCAAAGTGCCGGGCTTTTTCTTTCTGGTATTTACCGTACCGCAATGTCTATTCCAGTTTTTAACCTTTGCCCCGTTGCAGAATGATTCAGAAACACACCGTTGATTGCAGAAACGCCATCCCCCTTTACGCTTTGATCTCTCTAACAAAAAGCGCTGCGTGCTCAAGGGGATGATCTAGATGCTCTATCCAATCGCAATGTCTGCCAGTGACGGTGAATGTGCCTGGGGGTTGAGGTGCCGGATCTGCCGGGGTGTTTTTCTGCCGGAGAGGATCAAGAGGATGCCATTGAGATGGCAAAAGCGGCCATAGAGGCCCACATCGAAATTCTGGCGGAAAGTGGTGCAGCCATTCCGGTCGCTGGGAAACTTGGAACTCACTTCTCCAATCAGAAATACGCGGGCTGCGTTTGGGCGTTGGTGGATGCGGATGTCGGTCGGTGCCTCGGGAGTCCGCAGGAACTGAGTATTACGCTACCGGGCTACCTGCTGGAGCGGATTGATCTTCACGTTCACCATCATCCGGAGGAGAAGAATCGTTCGGCGTTTTTGACTTCGGCGGCCTTGCGGATGTTGGCGCCTTGAATCGTGAATGTTCGTAGGCGCAACTATAAAAAACCGGCCCTTAAAGCCGGTTTTTTTGTGTCTGCTACAAATCGACGATTTTTTGATTACTCAGCCGGCACAACCTTATCCAGGGCCTGATTCACCGCCAATTCGCCCAACATCACAACCTGCGCGATACCGAGTGCGGTCTTGCGGTGTGAGGTGTCCAGCAGCGCGGCGAAGTTGCTGAGCATGGTGGTGGCCGAGCCGAGTGTTTCGCTGGCGTTGGCCAGCAGAGATTCGGTGTCGTAGGCAGGGTTGGCGAGGTACATCGGTTCGGTTTCGTGGGTGGAACCCATGATTCTGGCCGTAGGGCTGAGATAGTGGTCGAGGGCGTGTTCGGCGGCTTCGTGGAATTTCTTTGAGTTGGGTGATTCGTAGGGGGATGCCGGATCGGTTTCCGGTGGATTTGGCGTAATTTTGAACATAAGGGGGTACACCTCTAAGTAGAGCTGCAACCTGTCTCGCTACTAAACGGAAGGGTGGCAGCTGTGCGCAAGTTAGTAGACCGGATACCCACCTCAAATCCGGCGCATCCGAGGATGCCATGCGCACAGCTACCATCAAGTGCAGGCGAGAGCCTGACTGAACGACGCTTGTGCAACCGTATGAGAGGGATCGAGCCGGGCTACTAAACCCGATCACTGGAAATCAGTGATGCGAACAAAGTTACCGGCGACCCCCAAGGCGCACAAGCCGGCGGATTCTGGCTTACGTGTAGGCAACGACGCAAGGCGCTGTAGCCTTCGGGACGTAACACTGCACGACTTGAAACACGCCACTCGGAATACGTTTATACGGCGATAACACATAGCGATTTTTCCGATATTACAGATCCACAACACTCCATCGGTTTTCACCTCCCGCCCAACCAACTAGCATTTCCCCATCGACCACGCCCCTCCCCCTGCGCGGCCATCGACGAATACGCGCCTTCACTTTCGAGGGATTCCAATCGCGGCCACTGCGCCGCTGACGACCGAAATCAAAAGAGCATTTCACCATGACGCAAAACATCTACGACGATCCCGAATTTTTCCAGGGCTACAGCCAGATGAACCGCTCTATCGGCGGCCTTGATGCCGCGCCGGAATGGCCGGCGCTCAAGGCGCTGCTGCCGTCACTGCACGGTTTGCAAGTGGTCGATCTGGGCTGCGGTTATGGCTGGTTCAGCCGCTGGGCCAGCGAGAACGGCGCCGCCGACGTGCTGGGCCTGGATGTCTCGCAGAAGATGCTGGAACGGGCACGCAATACCACTTCCGCAGCGAACATCCGCTACGAGCGTGCCGACCTTGAACAACTCGATCTGCCCGCTTGCCATTTCGACCTGGCCTACAGCTCCCTGGCGCTGCACTACATAAAGGATCTGCCAGGGCTGTTTGCACATCTGTACGCGGCGTTGAAACCGGGCGCGCACTTTGTCTTTTCCATCGAACACCCGATCTTCATGGCGCCGCGCAACCCCGGTTGGCTGATCGACAGCGAAGGCCATAAACGCTGGCCGCTCGACAGCTATCAGAGGGAAGGCGAGCGGGTAACCAACTGGTTGGCCGAGGGCGTGATCAAACAGCACCGCACGCTCGGCACACTGCTGAACACGTTGATTGGCGCAGGTTTCACGATTCGTCACGTCAACGAATGGGGGCCGAGCGATGCCGACGTGGCGGCGCAACCGGCGCTGGCCGAGGAACGTGAACGGCCGATGATGTTGCTGGTTTCAGTGCAGCGCTGAGGGCAAACCTTTCAACCGATTTGTACAGATTTAGAGTGATAATGCGCGCGCGGCTCGGCGCCTGTTCTTTGGGCGCCGAGGCAACTGATCATCCATCAAGGAAGCACGATGCAGATTACTCAGGGACAACGACTGCCACTGTCAAACATTCTCCAGGGACAATCGCTCACACTCGCGATGCAAATTCAGTCCAGCGATGTCATCGACTTCGTCTGCTTCGGCGTCGACGCCCAAGGCAAGCTGTCTGACGACCGCTACATGGTGTTCTTCAATCAACCGACCACGCCGTGTGCCAGCGTCAGGATCGAAGACCAAGGCCGCTTTCAGATCAACCTCGCGCAATTGCCGGCTACCATTGATCGCCTGGTGTTCACCGCCTCGATTGATGGCGCCGGGGCGATGAGCGCCATTGGCGCCAGTCACTTCAGCGTGTCCAACCCGGCCGGCCAGACGGTTGCCCAGTGTGCGTTTTCCGGGGCAACCTTCAGCGCCGAGAAAGCCATCATGGTCGCCGAGTTGTATCGCAAAAACGGCGAGTGGCGCCTGCTCTCGAACCTGCAAGGTTACGCCCAAGGCCTCGATGCGCTGGTGAATCACTTCGGTGGTGAAGTGGCTGAAAGCCCTGCACCAGCACCCGCGTCAACTCCTGCAAAAGTCTCTCTCGAGAAAAAGATCGCAGCGGCCGCGCCGCACCTGGTCAGCCTGGCCAAGAAAGCGCAGATCAGCCTGGAAAAAGCCAATCTCACCCAAACCAAGGCCCGCGTGGTGCTGGTGCTCGACGCTTCCGGCTCGATGAACCATCAGTACGCCAAAGGCCGGGTTCAGGAAGTCGTCGACCGGTTGCTGCCGCTCGCGGTGTCGTTCGATGAGGATGGTGAACTTGATTGCTGGGCCTTCGGCGCCAAGCCATTGCAGCTCTCGCCAGTGACCCTGAGCAACCACAAGGGATTCATCGACAGCGACAGCCGTGGCTGGCGCAACTGGGAACTCGGCAGCCGGATCAACGATGAGCCCAAGGTCATCGAAAAGGTGCTTGAGCAGTTTCAACTGACCGCTGACGGTACGCCCATGTACGTCCTGTTCATCAGTGACGGCGGCGTCTCGGAAAGCCGCAAGATTACCCGGTTGATGGTCGAAGCCGCTCACCTGCCGATCTTCTGGCAATTCGTCGGGCTCGGCGGCAAGGGCTACGGGATTCTGGAGAAGCTCGACACCCTGCCCGGACGCGTGGTCGACAACTGCGGCTTCTTCGCGCTGGACGACTTGCACGACATCTCGGAAGAACAACTCTACGATCTGTTGATGGCCGAGTTCCCGATCTGGCTGAAGGACGCCAAGGCCAAGGGCATTATTCGCTGAAGCCCGGCCCGCGCAGCCCTTGAAGCCTGCGCGGGATCACCCTCAGTCCAGATCGGACATCTGCAGCGGCGTGATCTCGGCAAACCGCGCCGAACGATCCAGTTTGACCCGCGCCCCGCACGCGTTGAGTGCCGCGATCGGCGCGCCGGCCTATCGGACAGGTGTTCGCTCAAGCCCTGCGCCGAATCAAGCGCTTGGCATCGCGATAAACGTTGAGCCATTCCATTTGTACTGTTCGACGCTTTCGACGCTCGGGCAGCAGTTGGCGTCGTCAGGGCCGACAGACAGCACTTTCAGCGCCAGTCTTTTCGCATCGAGCACCTGAACGTTCTGCACCCCTGATCCCACGACGAGCGTGCTGCGATAGTTCCAGCCATTGGCATCGGCATAGAACGTGGCAAGGGACTGGAAGTAACCGTTACCGCCCCCTGCCCTTCGATGGTGTAAAGAACCACGGCGTCGTTGACGCCATCGTCATTGAGGTCGGCAAAAACCACCTGCCGGCCTTCCTTGTATTCGTCGCCACCGTCCTTGGCCAATTCAGCGGCGATCATGCGGTCAACCGCGCTATCGAGCGTTGCGGGCATCGCCGCTGTTGCCGTAACAACCGGCTCCGCGGTGGCGGGAGCGGCGGGAGCGACCTCTTTGCCGAGCAGAATGGCTGCTGTGGGCGACAGGGGTTCCTGTGCTTCAGCGCGCATCTCGCCGCGCACTTTTTCCAGCACAACGGACGTAAGTTGCTGCATGTCGGAGGCGAGGAAAAGTTGATTTCGCGTGTTGCCGAGCGGCTGGGCTTCACCCAGGAACCAACGCGCGAAGAAACCTGGACGTTTGCTTTCTTGCTGTTTGATCAAGCCTGTAATCAATTCATTGGCGGTCGGGACGAAGCGTTCATACACGTCCTGACCCAGCGCTTTTATGAGTGTGTCTTTCTCACGATCAATATTGCTGCGAGCCAACTCGAGCATGATGATGTTGGTATCAACCAGCTTGCTTTCGCATTCATTGGTGTAATTACCAAAACACGACTCACGGTATTCCTGCACGGCATTGTTGGCCTGGAAATCGTCGTAGGCACCACAGCCCGCCAACGTTGCCAGAACCCCGACCGCGCACATTCCACGAAACATTTGCATTTCCTTATCCCTTATCCCTTGTCCTTTCTGTACTGCCCGAATGACAGGCAAGAAAAAGCCCCCTTTGGAGGGGGCCTTCTCAACCCTTGCGGGTTAGCCGATGCTTACACCGTGGGCTTCAGCCAGAGGCTTGAGGCCGCCGGCGAAACCTTGGCCGATCGCCTTGAACTTGAACTCTTCACCGTTGCGGTAGAGCTCACCGAAGATCATCGCGGTTTCGGTGGAAGCATCTTCGCTCAGGTCGTAGCGAGCCAGTTCCTTGCCGTCAGCCTTGTTGACCACACGGATGTAGGCGTTCGATACCTGACCGAAGCTCTGCTTGCGTGCTTCGGCGTCGTGGATGGTTACCGAGAACACCAGTTTCTTCACAGCGGCCGCCAGGCCATTGAGCTTGACGGTGGCTTGCTCGTCATCACCTTCGCCAGCGCCCGAGCGGTTGTCGCCCATGTGCTCGACGGAACCGTCGGCGGAAGTTTTGTTGTTGTAGAAAATGAAGCCATTGTCGTCGAGCACTTTGCCGTTTTCACCAACGATGAAAATCGATGCGTCGAGGTCGAACTCGGTGCCGTCAGTGACACGAGGATCCCAACCCAGGCCGACGATCACTTCGGTCAGGCCAGGAGCTTCTTTGGACAGCGAGACGTTGCCACCTTTGGACAGACTTACAGCCATGTTCAGATTCCTTTTGCTGGGGTTGTTTAGAAGTTCATGCCGTAGTTGTTAGCCAGGGCGCGCAGGCCACCGGTGTAACCCTGACCAACGGCGCGGAATTTCCACTCGCCGTTGTTGCGATACAGCTCAGCGAAGACCATCGCCGTTTCAGTCGAAGCGTCTTCCGCCAGGTCGTAGCGAACCACTTCAGTGCTGGTCACGTCGTTGACGACACGGATGAACGAACCACCGACCTGACCGAAGCTCTGCTTGCGCGACTCGGCGTCGTGGATGGTCACGATGAACACAACCTTGTCCACGTCAGCCGGAATGCGGCTCAGGTCGACCTTGATCACTTCGTCGTCGCCGTCGCCAGCGCCTGTGCGGTTGTCGCCAGTGTGCTCGACCGAACCGTCCAGACTTTTCAGCTGGTTGTAGAAAATGAAGTCGGCTTCGCTGCGGACCTTGCCGTTCGCACCCAGCAGAAGAGCGCTCGCGTCCAGGTCAAACTCGGCGCCGTCAGTTGCTCGCGGATCCCAGCCCAGACCCACCAGAATCTTGCTCAGGCTCGGGTCGGTTTTGGTCAGGGACAGGTTTGCACCCTTTTGAAGAGTCAGTGCCATGGGTATTACTCCTTGTGGTGAAGACGATTACTCATTGGTTTTCGACCGGTGCTTCTTCTTCCTTTCCGGGGAAGATCAAGCTGGCGACAACACCGATCGCCAATACAACCATTACGATCAGCAAACTGGTGTTCGCATCGATGGTGTAGCCGTGGTGGAACATGTGATCCGTTGCGTTCAAGCCGAGCTTGACCGCAATGAAGAACAGCAGCGCGATGACCGATTTTTCCAGGTGCACCAGGTAGCGTTTCAGAGCTTCAAGCACGAAGTACATGGTACGCAGACCCAGAATGGCGAAGAGCATGGCCGAGTACACGATCAGCGGCTCACGGCTCACGGCGATAACTGCCGGCACGGAGTCGAAGGCGAACAGTACGTCGGAGACTTCCGCCACCACCAGGCACAGGAACAGCGGCGTGGCAAAAATGGTGCCCTTCGCTGCCAGCGACATGCCCTGGTTCTCAGGTTTCTTCAGCTCTACTTCGAGTTGCTTGCGCGACACAAAGAAGTTGTGGCCGTACAGCTTTGGCCATACCGGGAAGAGTTTTTGCGCGAAGCGGTAAGCCATGTGCTTGGAATAGTCTTCCTCTTCCTCGTCATCACCGCCACTGCGCAACATCATGATGGCCGTCCAGGCGACGATCACCGCGAAGACGATTTCGACCCACGGGCCGAACGCCAGCAGACCGGTACCGATCGCAACGAAGATCCCGCGGAAGACGATCGCGCCGATGATGCCCCAGTACAGAACACGGTGGCGCATGCCATCCGGCACTTTGAACCAGGCGAAAATCGCCATGAACACAAACAGGTTGTCGACGCTGAGGACTTTTTCCAGCGCATAACCGGTGACGAACAGACTGGCGACTTCCGGCCCGTGCTCGTAATACAGGAAACCTGCAAACGCCAGCGAGATTGCAATCCAGAAAATCGACCAGATCGAGGCTTTAGCCAGCGAAATGGGTTTGTCACCACGGTGGGTGACCATGTCGAGCAGCAGCGCGCCCACCGCGATCCCGACGAACACCGCCATCGTCAGCGGGGAAATCCAATGTGACTGTCCAAGGTCCAGCTCCTTAAAGTTCGAAATCAGCCGGGTTCAAACCCAGCTCAAGGCAAATCTGACGGCAAGCCGCTTTTTCTTTGTCATCGAAGTTGCCATCCGACGCGCCGATGGCGCAGGCGACACGTACCAGCAAACGACCTGCACCGGCATCACCCTTGATCTTGCCGATCGTTTTCAGCGCTTCGGCCTGACCGATCTGATAATCGAACTCGAACTTTTCGCAGTGACCATTGAAGGACTTGATGACCTCGGTCATGTTGAAAACCTTCAATTCCGGCGAGTTGCTGATGAACCCGGCCATCTTGGTTTTCTCGGCAGAGGAAATCTCACCGTCTGCCGACGCAACGACGGCGCAGGCCGCTGTCATGGCATCCATGAACTTCTGGTTTTTGAACTTGCTGACCTCAGTGGTCAGTTTGTCCCGTGCCATTGCAGCGTTTTCTTTAAGCCATGCAAACATTTTGAGGTCCTCTGAAAGGCGGGGCCCCAAGCCCCGCCTGGGTAACTATTTCGAGCCGGCACGCCAGCTCATGCCCCAACCGTAGGCTTTGTCCACCGCCGAATGCCCGCGGTGGAAATCCACCCGCCGGGAAACCTTGACGGCGCCGTTGACGTTTTCGAGCATGGCAATGGCACACATGCCATCGCGTCCGCCCTCTTCATTGAGGCGCACCTCGATTTCCGGCTGGTTCGGGATGTAGATGGTCACTACACCATCGGTCTCGCGCCAGTTCGGAGCCCCTTCGTAGATGAAGGCGAAGATCAGGATCCGTCGCACTTCAGCCCACTTGGTGCCGTTGATGTGCAGCCATTCGCCACCGGCCACGGAGCCGGTACGGTCGTCGCCCATCAGCTGGATGTAAGGGGCTTGGTTCAAGCTGCCGAAGCAGTTGCCAAGGGCTTGAACCACGCCCTTTTCACCGTCCTGCAACTCGTACAGGCAACCCACGTCCAGGTCGATCGAGGAGCTGCTTTTGAAGAAACCGCCGGAACTGCGCTTGTTCCAGTTCAGGTTGACCTTGATCTCGCCGAAACCGGCGGCGGTCTTCTCCAGGCTGATCGAGCTGCGCGTTTTGTCGAGAGTGACCTTGCTCAGGCTGATCGTCGACTTCGGCGCCGCCGGTGCAGGTGGCGGCACTGGCGCAGGGGTCGGAGCCGCTGCTGGAGCAGGAGCAGGAGCCGCCACGTCCACACCGAAATGCTTGGCCAGTGGCTCGAGCCCGCCGTTGAAACCCTGACCGACGCAGCGGAATTTCCACTCGCCCTGACGACGATAGAACTCGCCGAGGATCAACGCGGTTTCTTTCATGCCGCTGGTTGGGATCTGCGCTTCAACGCCACCCGAAACCACCATCGACAACTGCGAGACACGCTCAAAGCTGGCTTTGTTCTCGTAGATCGTGGCGGTCAGCGCGACCTTTTCCACGACCGGTTCGAGTCGGCTCAGATCAACGTTGAACACCGCGCGACCGGCCGAAGTATCCGACAACGTCACCGCACCGCCGAGCACACTCGGCTGACCGTAAAAGCACATGTCGCCATCGCCGCGAACCTTTGCCGTGGTTCCCAGAACGAAGGCCGAGACATCAATGTCGGCGCCGGCAATCGGCGAGTAATTGATGTCGACGCGAAGCGGGCCGCTGGCAACTGGCGCGTTGCCGCCCGGAGCGAGGGTCGCCATTAGCGCAGCGCCTGAGTGGCCAGGTTGATCAGGTCATCCGCGGTGCGGCCATGGGTGGTCTCGCCGATAGCGGTGAACTTCCAGCCATCGCTGTCACGCGACAGGCTGGCCATGACGATGCCGGTGTGAGCGCCACGTTCGGACAGATTGAAACGGGCCAGTTCGCTCTTGTTACTGGCGTTGACGATGCGGCAGTAGGCGTTTTCAACTTTTTCGAAATTCTGCCCGGTGAAGCTGTTCACAGTGAACACCAGGTGCTGAACCACCGCAGGCAGGCGCTGCAGGTCAACATGGATGGTTTCGTCGTCGCCATCACCTTCGCCCGTGCGGTTGTCGCCGGAGTGCTGGATCGAGCCGTCCTGGGATTTGAGCTGACGGAACCAGACCAGGTCCACAGGCTTCAGGCTGCCGTCGAGCAGGATGCACGAAGCATCAAGGTCGATCTCACCGCCATTGCCCATCAGTTTGCCGAGAAAACCGGCCTTTACCGGATCCCAACCCAGGCCGAGGCTGACGCTGGACAACGCAGTGCCGGCCGTTTTTTCCAGGGAAATGGACTGTTT
The DNA here is from genome assembly GCF_016651105.1 of Pseudomonas sp. TH15. Classification (GTDB taxonomy): domain Bacteria; phylum Pseudomonadota; class Gammaproteobacteria; order Pseudomonadales; family Pseudomonadaceae; genus Aquipseudomonas. The sequence goes on along the minus strand of NZ_JAEKEL010000001.1, from coordinate 2,593,972 downwards.
TTTGCTCAGGGTAAGTGCCATCGTTACGCTCCTTGTTGGTCATCGGTGTTCATGGAGCGATCAGGTTTGCCCGCCCCATGCAGGTCGGTGTGCGCATCGCGCACGCCCGGATTACTTCCTTTGGTTGCCCGCAGACGTCCACGACGCCATGCCGGGTGAAAGTGCCGCCAGTGCGCATCTTCAGCAGCAGCCAGCAACTCGTGATCACCGCGGGTATCGCCCCAGGCCCGAATGCGGAATTGCTGCAAATCGCCGTAAACCGCTTCCAGCCTGAGCACCTTGTTTTCGCACCGGCAGTTGTTGCCGGTAATGTGCCCGGTCAATACACCGTCAATCACTTCCAGCTCGGTGCCGATCAGCTTCACACCAAGACGGTCGGCGAAAGGCTGCAACACCAATGCAGGCGAAGCGGAACAGAGAGTCACCACGGCACCGGACTTGATCTCGGCAGCAATCGCCAGCAAGCCTGACGGGCGCATCAAGCGTGGCCAGGCCCGAACGCAATAACTCGCGGCTTGCTGCTGCAGCCACTCAAGCTTCACACCCACCAGAAACGTACGGATCAACTGTGCCTTGAGTTCGTCACGGCTCATTCGCCGCGCCACGAATCGCAGGCTGGGCAACGCCAGCTTCAGCAGGCGCCGATTGAACTCGCGCGCGCCGAAGGCAAACTTCAGAAACGGCACAAAGCTGTCGTTACGGGTCAGCGTGCCGTCGAAATCGAACACCGAAAGGACGGGCCGCGGCGGTGCGCCGGGCTTATCGGTCTGCTCTATCATCCCGCTACCTCCGCCAGACGAATCGAACTCTCGCCGACACCGACTTCCGCATGACGGATGCCGTGCCACTGCGCGCGTTCAAGAATTTTTACGGCCCACTTGTAATGGGTCGCCGGCTCGCACATCGCGTCGTTGTGCCGGAACACCGCCGGCGCCACATCGCTGACAATCAGCTTGGCGCTGTTGAAGTCCTCAAGGCTGACACGCAGCGTGTCCTGAATGATCTCGATCTGGCTTGGGTGAATCGCGGTCTTGCCGACCAGGCCATGAGCGATATCAGATTCCAGTTCCTCCCTGAGCAGGTGCGGCGACGCCAACTGCTCGAACACCGGCGCAGTCAATGCGAAACCTTGCGAGCCCATGACCCCCGCCAGCATCGGAATCACGTAACCCATCGGCGTGCTGTAGAGCGTGGTGGTCGGATTGCGCCGAAGACCGAGGCTGCCCATCAAGTCATTGCCGCCAATGCGCAAGGCGATGATGCGCTGATTCAGACTCGCCTTGAGCGCCTGCCCCAATTCGACCATGGCAGTTGGGTTGAAGACGTCCGCGGTCTCCAGCGTCGGCATTAGGAACAACGCAGGATTGGTCACGGCCTGTTCCCAGGCGCCGAGGTTGGCCGAGGTCAGTTTCGGGATGACGAAGCCATCGACGTGCGCCATCAGCGGCCAATCGTTGAGTACCGCCGCCATCTCCGAGTCGCGGGGCCGAACGAACAGCAACGGGCCGTCCTCTGGACGACCGCCGCGCTGATCGATGACTGTCAGCAAGCCATGCAGGTTGGCCAGTGCGGTCGCGATATCGATGTCGGCGACCGCGTCTTCCAGGCACACCACCAGCGAGCGCAATTCCGGCAGTTTGTTGCGAAACACCACATCCAGCAGGTCCGCACGCGTGGCGGGCATGTACAGCGTGGCGCCGAGGGCATAGGGAGAAAGGGTTTTCATCAGCCCAGACTCCGAATGATGGTCACCGCACGATAAGGCCCCAACTGCGCGCCCACCTCTTCCACCGGTACGCCGGCGGCTTCGGTCAGGTGCATCAGCAACTGCACATCGCTGTCGTTGCGGTTGCGGATCAACACGTGGTGCGGAACCCGGCGCAATACCGCGCGCGTCGCTTCGGCGATGCCCGGCTTGACCCGGTTCAGGTTGGTGATCTCAAAACGTGTGGCCAACGACTCAACCACGTGGCTGGCCGCCCCCTGAAGTTCCACACGCTGAGCGTCGCTCCACGGCACGGCTTTGGCCACGACGCCCAAGGCTTTGCGCTGCACTTCGATCTGCTCGATGAACGCTTGCGTCACATCGTGCTCGCGCAGGTGGTCGTACACCACGCAGCCATGCAGTCCGCCGTTTTCCGGCCAGATCGAGCGCGAAACCAGACCGGAGACCGTGGCCCCCAGAATGCCGGACGGGATCACCCAGTCTTCGGCAGACGCTGCCATCCAGGCGCGACCGCACGGGTCTGCCAGCACGACCAGTCGCGGCAGCGCGGGGAAACGCGGGTCATCGCCCAGGCTGCGCTGGATTTCGCCACAGATTGCGCCCTTGCCGGTCCAGCCATCGACAAAGATGATGTTCTCGGCGCCATGGCACTGGATGATGGCTTCCAGGGCAACGGTATCGATGCCCCGATCGCGGACGATGCTGATGCCGTAATGGTAGGTTTCGCGGCCCATCTCGATCAGTGCGCGACGCAACAGCACACCCAGCGGCAGGCCGGCGCGCACGAACGACACCAGCACAATTGCAGGGCCCGCACAGGCTTCATGCAACCCCAGCGCCAGCGCTTGCACATCGGCGGCCATACGCTCGCCGTTCTGCGCCAGAACACGCTCGTAGAGTGCCTTGTGAATATCGCTGGGCGCGCTTTCCAGGCTGATCATTTCGGAATAGTGCTTCTGCTTCGTCTGAATCAGGCGCTCTTTTTCCTCGACGTCGGTCACGTCCATCTGCACGGCTTGCAGCAGAAAGTGGACGTCATCCGGCGCATAGCTCGCGCTGCCCACCGTCAGCAGTTGGGAGATGGCATTACTCATGAATCGACGCCTCTACTCGCTTGGCCAATTGGCTGCGCGTTGGCGTCACCCACCAATGGCACTCCTGCATGAAGGCCAGATCGGTGATGCTGTCGCCGAAGCCCAGCAGTGGGCGTTCGCCGTTGATTTCGCGGTCACGACGCAACCACTCCTGCACCGCCGCCTGTTTGGACAGGCCCTGAGGCAGGAAGGCCAGGTTGTTGCTGTTGCCATGAATGTGCATGCCTTCCAGCAACCCTTGCGCCTGAACTTCAGCCAGCACGGCGTTGAGTACCTCGTCGCTGGACTCGTTGTGTTTGGTCACTACGTAGTGACGCAGCCCTTCCTCTTCGACAACCCAGCCACGCAAGGAAATGCCCAGTTGCTTGCCAATGGCGAGCGTCGCTTCGCTCAATTCCGGCAGACGCTTTTGGTAGTCGGCAAGCAGGTCGCTCATGCGCGCCTGCCAGGCCTGATCAAGCTTGCCGTCGGCGCCAAGAATCACGCCGCCGTGGGAACAGATGGCGCCCTGGCGGAATGGCAGGCGGACGCGGCTGAAAGCTTCAACACTGCGCGCGGTCACCGGCACTACGTCCGTGGTGGCGAGCAACCATTCGGTCATCGACTTCTGCACCGGGCTCATGTAACCGTTGGGCTGACCGTCGACGTCGAGGGTCGCCGTGTGGCGTGGCGTATCCGGCGACATCTTGCGTGCGGTCTGAAACAACGTGTCGTCGAGATCGACCAGCGCCAGCGGGCGATTACTTGGCATCGACGATCACCTGTGCGTTCAAGGTCTTCAGCAAGTCGGCTGAAACCGCCTGCGCCGGTGTTTCCGAGCAGATCAACACGCGGTCGAACTGGCCCGGGCGCACGTTGTAGAGAAAGTTGGCGATGCCCAGACCGTAGTTGTCGGCAAACGACAAGGCATGCCCGATCGCATGCCCCAGAGCGATGGGCGAGCGGCTGGTCGAGCTGAAATGCACATCGGCGCCAGCACGCTCCAGACGTTCGGCCAGCAGAAACGGACGCCAGACAAACTCGCTGGTGCCGACGACCAGAACCTTTTCACCCGGTTCTACGTGAAGCTCGGGCGCCAGGCTATCGGCGACACTGCGCACGCCCAGACGGCCCCAGTCGTTGTCGGCATTCACCGGCCAGTCACCGGCGGCGATGGTGCCCACCGCGGGCATGTCGGGCAACGGCGCATCGGGGTCTTCGAAGAATTGGTACGAGCCCTGCAGCAGCGACACTTGATGCACGCGATCGCCCAGCGCGTCACGCACCGCGCCGCCCGACCAATCGGTCAGCACGCAGGTCACGACCTGTTCGACTTTATCCAGACCGGCATCGACCAGAGCGCGATGCAGATTGATGAACGTCTTGCCCGTCGAGGCCTCGTCATCGACCAGCACCAGCGAGCGCGCATTGAGCATCTGCTCACGCACCTGCGCGTCAACCGGCAAGTGAATCAAGTGAGCGCTGGCGTGGCTGTGCTCTTCTTCGAAGCGGGTGAACAGTTCGGTCCCCGTCGGGTGACGCGTGCTGACCATATAGACCGTGTCAGGCCGCGTGGCGCTATACGCCCGGTGTACACCGGCACCGAGGCCGACAGCGGTTTCGGCCATGCCGATGACCAGGACCGGGCCTGGCAAGTCAGCCGGAATTTCTGCCGCCAGGCTTTCAAAACTGGCCGCCATCACCGACGGACGGACCGGAATATGCCGTCCGAGCACTTTGGACACGAACAGGAATGCCCGCTTCGGATTACGACGTTCGGCGAAGCCAAACAGTGACTCAGGGGCAATGACAGCATCATCAACGTTGACGTCGAGACGCCCGCGCATCAGTTGTGCGCTCAGCGCTTGCGTTGCTGCATTTGATTCCATTAACAGTTCCTGCCTTGGCACTGGACCAAACATCCAGTGCCTCTTCCGTAAGTTTCAATTCAAAGATGAATCAGAGATTTGTGGCTTCCACCCGCCACATAGATGCCTGTGCTTCGCGCGCGAGTTGCGCTGCGGTAAACGTCTGGCCCGACGCATTCTTTTTGCCGTCAACACGACAGGCGTCGAGGAAAGAAATCAGCAGCGATGCTTTCACCGCAAAATTCATGTTCTGTGCATCAGGTATGGATGAAGTGACGAGACCGATCACGGCCCCGGAAAAATCAAACAGCGGACTGCCGCTGGAGCCCGGCTGGATGGCTGCGGTGAACTGCAACAGGCTGGCGTCGTTGTGCAAACCGAACAGCGCTGAAACGCCACCCTGAGTGACATGGACGCCGCCACCGGCAAAACCGGCCAGTGGAAACCCCAGCGCGACAATGTCTTCGCCGAGATCGCAACCGAACCCGGACTTGAAGGCCACCGGCTTCAGCGCCGGAGAGTCGATCACCCGTAACAGGGCGATGTCGTTACGCCGATCAACCACCACCGGATCGGCACGGTAGCGCCCGTCAAACGAGGCAATGTGGATCTCGCGCATGCCTTCAATGACGTGGGCGCAAGTCATTACATGGGTGGGGGACACGGCGAAAGCCGTACCGGTGGCGCTGCTCGCCGGACGACCGGATCCCGATGCATTGGGCCGGCCATTGGGGTGGGCTTCGTCGATCTCCAGACCGATACGACGGCCAAGCGCAGCGAGGCCGTAGGCAGAGCCTTCAGCCAGCGCGCGAAATTTCCATTGTTCATTTCGGCGGTAGAACTCGCCGATGATGATCGCGGATTCGCCATTTTCGCGAAGATCCAGCGCGTAATCGATCTGGCCATCGACCTGCAGGCGCAGGTTTTTCAGCTCGCTGACCGGGCCGGCAGCAGAAAAGGTGTAAACCACCAGAAGCACGCGATCGCTGCCCGCCGGAATGTCATCCAGGTTCAGCTTGCAGCCGACTTTCTGCTGATCCTCGACCCATTCCATCCAGGCGCGGGGCGTCTGGAACAGGGCTGCATCACCTTTCGGGCGGCGTTTTTCATCAACCGGCAATATGGCAACCGCGGCATACTCCCCGAAAGCTGAAGAGTTTCCACATTCCAGAGTCCATTCACTCCGGGCGCTTGATACTGCGGTGTTTGCGCCAGGCGCTAGCACCATCATTCCTTGAAAACTCCTTTCATTGCTTCCTGCATTGGTTTGGGCCGGTCGACGCAAACGCGCAAATGGTAGCAGACTTCATATGTCGAATTAATATCAGGGTGAAGCGACCGCCGCGACGGTAATGCCTTTGACCCGCACGTTTGGCCGCCAGACGCCCTGCGGCTCAGGCAAGCCCAGGCGACGAGTGGCAAAAATCCCCGGCAGGTTCAAACCGGTCGCCCGGGTGTAGCCGATACCGCCGGAATAGCGCGCGTTGATTTCCAGCAAATGCGGTTTACCGTCCGCATCGTCACGGGTCTGCACGTTGACAATGCCGTCGCACCTGAAGTGCTCGGCGGCCTTCAGAGCCAGTTCGATAGCAGCGCCTTCACGCTCACAGAGCTGATGCAGGCCCTTTTTACGACGACCAACGAACGCGATCGGGCGCCCGGCTTCACACACCATGTCCACCGAACACTCGCTGCCGGCCATGTAGGGCATTACCAACATCGGTGGCGGCGGCGTTACCGCCGAACGATAGCCGTGCATATAGATGTCGAAATTCACTTCACGTACATCAGGGTTGGCGAAGCAGCGGAAAGGATCGGCACTTTCCTTGAACCGCCAGAAACCCTGGCCGTAAATGCCCACGGCAGGTTTCACGCAGACTTCACCCGAGGCACTGAGCGTACGGTAGGCCGCCAGCAACTCTTCGGCATTCGATGCGGTGATGGCCGGCACGCAAGCCAGGCCGACGCGTTCTGCTTCAGCCGTGAAGCGGCTCTTGTCATCGACCAGGTCAAACGTGTCCAGTGAAAGTGCACCGGTGACCAACACCAGGCCCGCGCGCTCGAAACGCTCACGAGCATGCTCGAATTCCCGACCCACGCGGCCCGCCAGGACCACTTTGATTTGCTCAGCCTGAGCAGTGGCAATGACCCAATCGATGCGTTCCTGATTGTCCGCAGGCTCGACAAGGCCGACATCCGCGACCGAAGTGATTTCGGGACGATCCTGTCGATGCGAGGCAAAAATTTTCACGTCGGCAGGCAACGCCTCGCGCGCACCGAGAATGATGTCCCGCTGACTGGACTGCCCTTCGAGAAACCAGATCACTATTGTTACCCTTCCTTATAGATGCGCCGAAAGCCGCGGAACACATGAACAATTCGCCGACTTCCACTGATGGAGCGGACAGTACCTACTTGCGGTGCAAACTCAAAGGGAACGTTGCAAATGGTTCTGGATTGCCAGATGACCCGCTCTCCTGCCGAGGAAACTATCGAGTCGCAACAATGAACAACCGCGGAAACGGCAACAACACGGTCCCATCCTCCAACGCTGGATAAGCCTGTTCAATCGCCGCCAGATATTGCTTCAGATACTGCGCCCGCTCGCCCTCATCCAGCGGATCGAGAAACGGCCGCAACCCACTGCCCTTGAACCACTCCACCACGCCCGAAGCACCGCCCGCCAGCGGATGGTGGTAGGTCGTGCGCCACACATCGACGCGCTTGCAGTGCGGCCGCAGCATCGAGTAGTAAGCGCTGGCACTGGCCATTTCCGTGCGTTGCCCGGCGGCGTCCGCCAGTTTGCTGGCCCACGGGCCATTGGCGGCGACTTCGCGCATCAGGCGATGGGACGGTTCGTTGAGGTTGTCGGGCATCTGGATGGCCAGGCTGCCGCCCTTGGTCAATCGAGAGGCCAACGACGGCAGTAACGTTGCGTGATCGGGCAGCCACTGCAACACCGCGTTGGCGAAGATCACGTCGAACGGGCCGCTATCGTTCCAGGTTCCGATGTCTACGGTATCGAACTGCACTTCAGGCAGGCGCTTGCGGGCGGCTTCGATCATGTCGGCCGAACTGTCGAGCCCGCTGACGTTGGCCTGGGCAAAACGCTGCACCAGTAGCTCCGTGGAATTACCGGGCCCGCAACCGATATCCACGACTGATCGCACCTCCGCCGATGGAATGGCGGCCAGCAGATCGCGCGCGGGACGCGTGCGTTCATCTTCAAATGCAACGTATTGCCGGGCGGACCAACTCATTGCGCTCTCCTGTCAGGGAACCTTGCAGCGGTTGATCACAATACAGGCTGGATCACGATCTGCTCCAGAGCGACTCATTTCAAAGCATGTCTGCGTACGCTGTTTTTTATCGCCAATTGGCAGGATTGACGCCTTTTCTCGACCGTTCGTCGAGCGATTGGTAAAGCAATTTTGACAGCCTACATATCGCATCTATAGTCCTACTCGCGGCCAGTCGGAAGGAACCCGACCTGTCAATTTACACGCAGGGAGCAAGGCCAGTTCATGCCCCGAGATCGGTGGGTTCCGCCCGTAGTGTTTCAACAACGGCCGCAAGGCAAGCAAGCGTTGTCGCGCCTGGAAAGATGCCAGGCACTCACTATGAACAAGGAGCTTTACTATGTCTCGATTCACGGATGTGCTGGTCACTATCGACACTGAAACCATTCTGAAAAACTATCCGAACATCAGCAAAAACCCCGCTTCGCCAACGATGATCGACGTTAATCATGTGTACATGGTGACAAACCGGGACAACGTGATAAATGGCCAGGCCGGTGGCGAGCTCAACGTGAAAGCCAGCGTGGGCGATATGATTCGCTGGCGTGAAACCAGCCTGTCACAAAGCTTCGAGAAGGCTGTGATTTTCTACAAGTTCATTGGCAACGTCGGCAACGAGTTGATCACCCCGCCTTCGCCACGCAAGGCTACGGCCTGCGTCGCCGTCCCTAACACCAGCAACCCATCGGTGCCGAGCTGCCAGAAAGTCGATAACCATTACTGGTCTTCGGAAACACTTTCGTGCGGTAGCGTGACCTATCACTTCCATTTCCTGATCGTTGATCGCGACTGCAAAATCGTCGGCTGCTGCTCGTGGGATCCGTTCATCACCATCAGCAACTGACGAAGGCTGGCCCCTTGGCAACAAGGGGCCTTCCCAAATCGTTGCCGTTTCGTCGGGAACAGGATGTCTTGCATGAACCGAAGCGGCTGCCGTCTTGTGCCAACATCATGAAAGGAATCCATGATGACTTCCGAACCGATCAAATCGCCTTCATCCAGTGTCGCGACGGCCAACAATGTTCTGCTGGTCGTCGATGCCGAATCAGTGCTCTTGCGCTACCCACAGCCAAGCCAGGACGCGGCAGCACCCACCAGCATTAGCGATGGCCTGATCTTTTTCACCCTGGGAAATATCTCGAAAGAAATTGTTATAAATGACAGCAAACTGACATTACCTGTCGAGGTCGGTCGCAACATTCATTTACGTGGCAGGTCGATCAGCCTGATCGCCGAACACAGCGTCGTGATCTATCGCCTGACCGTGACGCAGAGTGGCGCCCTCTCAGACCCCCACCTGGAAGTCCACCCCGACCTCACCGTGCCCGCCCCCAACCCCGAAAACCCGACAGTGCCGGCCAGTCGCAAGGCTGATGACCACTTCTGGGTTTGCACGGTGAAGGCTGCCGGGGTCACACAGTGCGAGTTGAGTTTTATGTTGGTGAATCAACAGTGTGAGGCTGTGGGGTATTTCAGCTGGCAGACTAAAGTCGAGATCAAGCCCTAGGATACTCAGGATCGAACCGGTCAACAGGCCGGTTTTTCATGGACAAACACGATGCCAGTCGAATTTTCACAACGCCGTCAGTGTCTGAATTTCAGACGCCCCCAATAAGGAATACGGCTATGAAATTCGCGAAGATTTCCCAGAAGCTCGCTTTATGGGCCGGTAGCCCGAAGACGTTCATGGGGGCGTTGATCCTGATCGGGTTGTGGGGGTTGAGCGGGCCGATTTTTCATTTCAATGACACTTGGCAACTGATCATCAATACCTCAACGACCATCATCACTTTTCTGATGGTGTTCCTGATCCAGAACACGCAGAACCGCGACACCGACATCCTGCATCTGAAGATCGATGAACTGCTGCTGGTGACCAAAGAGGCACAGAACGCGATGCTGGGGCTGGAGGCGCTGGATCTCAAGCAACTAGAGGCGCTACGCAGGCATTACCGCTCGTTGGGCGAGGGAGAGGTTTTCAACCTTGAGGGGCTGGGTGAGAAGAGCAAGCCGAAACAGGATTTGAATGAGTGCTAGTCATAGGGTCATTGGTGGCGAGGGAGCTTGCTTGCGCTGGTGGGCGAAGCGGCCCTGTATTTAGGGGCTGCTTCGCAGCCGACGGGGATAAATCCCCTCGCCACAAAATCCCCTCGCCACAGGAGACATCAGGGCTACTGGAGTTTAGCGGCTGGCTTGCAACGCCTTGGCCATCTGCAGGTGGTTTTGCAGTTTTGGCAGGGTTTCTTCGGCAAACGCTTTGATTTCCGGCACGTCGGTGGTCTGCGCTTCTTGCTGGATCTGCGCGATGGCTTCTTGGGTGGTTTTCACCTGACTGGCGACATAAGCCTGATCGAAGGCCGCGTCTTCCTTAACTTGCGGAATCAGCGCTTTGGACTTGTCGATCACGTCCTCGCGAGGCGCCACCGGCAGGTCGAGCTTCTTGGCGATTTTCGCCAGGTGCTGGTTGGCGGTGGTCAGGTCGTTGATGACCACGATGGTGTAGTCCTTAACCTCTTTGGATTCAGTTTTCTGATGCGCCAGACGGCTGGCTTCGATGTCGGCCATGCCTTTGGCGGACGCATCGTTGATGAAGTCGGCAGGCGACTGCGCAAAGGCGCTGGTGGCACACAGGCCCAGTAGCGTGGCAAAACTGGCGTTGCGTAAATGGGTGGCCATCCGGCTCATGGTCGCGCCCTCCTTCTGAAAAATTCAAACGGGGGCTTTCGCCCCCGCCGCTCAATCAAAACATCCTTCACCACTACCGAGACTTCTGACCACCTTTGCGGCCCATATCGGTTTTCGCAGGGTCTTTCTCGACAGTCGTGGTGGTGGTTTTCCCACCTTTGCGACCGGCTTCAGATGCCTTCGTTCGATCGTTGGCGAAGTTTCCCGAGTTCGAGTTTCTTGAAGTAGGCATGATTCTCTTCCTCTTGGTGATGATTTCGGCGAGCAAACACTCGCAAAGAATCTGAATTCAGATCCGCCCAAAGGTTTAGAAAAGCTGGGGATGCTGCGACGAACGGCAGCGAACGTTCAGACCTCAAGCGGCGGGTGACGCAGGCGTTTGACTGCGTACATGGCCTCATCGGCGTAGCGGAACAACTGCTTTTCTTCTGTGCCGTGCTCGGGATAGAGCGCTGCACCGATGCTGGGTTCGATGTTCAGGCTGTGGCCGTCCAGGCGCAAAGGCTGCACCAGCACCTGACGGATTTTTGCGGCGACGCTGGCGGCGTCTTCGGCCGCATGAATGCTGTGCAGCAGCACCACGAACTCATCCCCGCCGATGCGTGCCACCGTGTCGCTATCGCGCACGCAACCCTTGAGCCGATTGGCCACCGCTTGCAGCAGCATGTCGCCGACCGCATGGCCGTGGGTGTCGTTGACCTGTTTGAAACGGTCGAGATCAACGTACAGCAACGCCATCCGTCCGCCCTCCAAACGGGCCCGCGCCAGCGACGCCTTGAGCCGGTCGCGGAGTAATTCGCGGTTCGGCAACTGGGTCAGTTGATCGTACTGGGCCATGCGCTGCAGCCGCGCGTGCAATTGCTTGCGTTCGATGGCAGTCGCCACTTGGGCGCAGACGTATTGCAGCAGTTCTTTGTCTTGCTCGGTGTAGCGCTCGCCACCGGCCACGCTTTTGACGATCAGCGCGCCGATGGTGCCGTTTTGCGAGTTCAGTGGCACGCCGAGCCAGCACGGTGAGTCCTGCCCCGCCACCAACACTTCGAAGCCCTCGGGTGGGTCATCCTGGTCCGGCGTCAACAGGATCGGCTGACCGCTGCGAATCACCTCGGCGCACAAGCGTCCGGTGACGGTGCCCGGCAGTTCGGGCTGATGTTCGCGGTCGTCGACGTGATAGGGAAAGTTCAGCTGCGCACAGTGTTCGTCGTACAGCGCGACGGAGAAATTCAGCGCCGGCAACCATTCGCCGATGATCGAGTGGATGCGTTTGAACAGCGCCAGCAAATCTTCCGCTGCATGGGCTGCTTCGGAAATCGCATACAACGCCGCTTGTCGTGACTCGGCCTGTTTGCGTTCGGTGATGTCCCGGGCCACGGCGATGCGCAGTTGATCGACTTCCGACCAACGTGCCGACCAGAGGATATGCGCCACGCGGCCGTCCTTGCGCAGGTAACGGTTTTCGAAGTTGAGCTTGGGCTCGCCGCCCATGATTTCCCGCGCGGCATCGAGGGTGCGCTGACGGTCGGCGGGGTGCACCAGGTCGATCATCGGCTGGCCGATCAGTTCGTCAGGGGTGTAACCGAAAATACGCTCGCAGGCTGCACTGACAAATACAAAGCGACCTTGTTTATCCACCGCACAAACGGCGTCCAGCAACAGGTCAATGTAACTCGCCAAAGGCGCGGAATTTCTGGTGGCCATGGTGCAGGGAGCGTGTCCGGAGAATGCAGCGATAAAAAAACCGTCCTTGACCGTTATGACTGTGTCACTGACGCCTCCCTGCAATCAGCCTCAAGCCTTGTTCGTCACCAACCCCGGCAATGCATGCGCGAGGGCATTGATGGCGAAACCGATAAACATCACCCCGCACAACCGGGTGATCAACAGTTCATGGCGTTGATACAAGGTGCGCACCCGCCGCGCACCGACAATGCCAATGAGGATAGCGTACGCCAGCAATCCGCCCACAAAGCTCAGGGCAATCAGCCACGGCAGCATCGACCAATGGAGCAATTCGGCGCGGCTGGACAACAGCGCGGTGAAGGTCGCCACCGCCACCGGATAGGCTTTCGGATTGGTCAGGCCAAACAAAATACCGTGCCAGAACGGCTGCCGCGCCGGCCCTTGCGGTGCTTCGGCGCTGCTGCGACGAGCGCGAACCGCGCGCAGGCCGAGCCAGAACAAATACAGGCCGCTGAGCACGCCCAACACATCGAACGCGGTACTGCCGATTTCCCGGGCGCCGACAATCGCGATCAACGCGGTGCTGCACCAAACCACATCCCCGAGCAAATGCCCGCACAAGAACCCCGCCCCCGCGCGCCGACCACGGGCCGCGCCAATCCCGAACACCGCCAGCACGCCCGGCCCGGGTGTGATGCCGTAGATAAAACCGGAAGCGAGCACGGCCATTAGCAGCGATGGAGTCATGGAAAACCTGCAAGCGCCGGAACACGTGGTGGCCAGTCTATATCAGCCGATTGCGCCTGATCACTGCTCGTCGTAAAAACGCATGCCGGCATACGGTTTTTGCCGACAGGCTGCCAGGCGTGAGGCCAGGTCACCGACATGGACTTCAAGCTTGTGGCCGTCCGGGTCGAGGAAGTAGAACGACGCACCTTCGCTGCGGTTGTCGCGCCATTCCTGAACGTTCGACGCTTTTAACTTCTGCACGAAATTCGGGAAGTCCTTGGCATTCAAGCTGAACGCATAATGGGTGTAGTCGGCGTTCGGCCCGGCCTTGCGCTGGGGATCAAGCGACAGACACAGCCACAAACCCGGCAGCGACAGATAGGCGCCGGCGTCCCACGTCGCTTCGACGCGCAGCTGCAGCACATCGCGATAAAACGCCAGGCTGCGCTGCAGATCACTGACCGCCAGGGTCAGGTGGTTGAGGCCTGTAAGCATCGTGTCAGTAACCTCTGAAGTCCTCGGGAACGATGTATTGCTGGCCATCGTAGGTCAGGGTGACCTGGGTTTTCTTCAGGTCGGTGGTTTTCGAAACGCACTGACTTCCCGACTTGGTGTTTTTCATTTTGCTGCCGCTGGTGGTGATGAGCAAATCGGCAAAACCGTGGTGACTCGACGTGCCGATGTCGACAGTCCTGCGCAGCGTCTTCGTGTATCCGTCGCAGTCGCTCATGAATTCACCGTGGTTTTTGAACACCACCAGGCCTTCCAGCACCGGCCGCAGCGCATCGCCCTCGCGGACATACAGCGTCAGATCGGTTTTCTCATAGGGAATGGCGCTGGAACTGTGGCCGAACATTGAACGCACGCCGAAAGCCCGTACGTTCGGCGCCAATCGATAGCGCGCGGTGTCGATGCGCAGGTCATCCAGGCGAATGGCGTCGGAGTTGAACGCGCCCGGCTTATGGTATGTGGCAATAGGTTTTGCGTTGCTGGCATTGACCACCGACAAGTCCAGATCGAACACCCCGGCATCGTCACCGCCGACATCGGCGAGGTAAGTCGATTTGACCGCGATCGCCTGATTCTGGAACGCCGGCCAGACTTTGCAGCGTGACAGGGATTTGCCGTCGAAGTCTTTGGTCTGGCAGGCGGCCTGGGCTTGAGGGATGAGCGCCAGGAAACTGAGGGTAATAAGGAGCCTGGTGGGCGTGAGCATTGTTCTTCCTTGATAAAAGTAGTGTTGAGCAGGCTGTCAGTCGCCTTTGAAACCCTTGGGCAGGACGTAAGACTTTCCGTCATAGCGCAGTGTCGTCAGCACCGGGTCGTAGACGGTGATTTTATCTTCACAGTCAGCGCCCTTAACAACATTCGACGTGCCTGTTTCCTGAGTTTTGACAATCAAGTCCGCATAACCATGAGAGCTGGTTTTGCCGATTTCCAGTGTTCTCGAAGTTTCATAGCGCTCGCCGGTACACTCACCGTCCCATTCACCGCCATAGCGATAAACCACCAACTGGCTGAGGACTGGTCGTAACTTTGCACCCTCCCTGACGTAGAGTGAAAGTTGATTTTCCCTCAGGGGGTTCAGGCGAGAACCGTTATTGAGAGTTGCCCGTACACCGAATGCTCTAAGCTCTGGGGTGAGTTTGTAGCGAGCGGTATCGAGTGTCAGTTCTTGCAAACTGACGCCATCCAAGGTGATGGCAGCCGCTTGGTGATACGTCGCAACAGGATCAGGTTGAACACCCTGCAAAACAGTCACGTCGACATCGTAGGTATCGAGCGCTTGCGCACCACCGTGCTTTAACCGAGCCTCGGCACTGAGGATCAGCCCCGGATAGGCCGGCCAATCCTTGCACACCGATAAATCCTGCTGCCCGGCTAAGGTGGCCGGCGTGCAATCGGCAAACGCCTGCCCCGCCATCAACCCGCCACACAGCACCACACACCTGATCCAGCCAGACTTCACTGTCACTCCCCACTCCTTGAAAACATTTCAGCCGCGCACTATCCCCTCCTCTATCTTCCGGTTCAACCAGTTCAACGCCTGATCCCCACCCCGCCGCTTATGCCACGCCAACACAAACGTAAACGATGGAATATGAAATGGCGGCGGAACAACAATCAGCGACTGCTCATCAACGCTGCGCAACCCACGCGACGCCACCGTCAGAATCAAATCCGTACCGCTAATAAACTCCGGCGCAACGCTCCAGTGCGGCAGGCTGATGGCCACGCGACGGCGTTCGCGCAGGGACGTCAGCGCCCGTTCGATTTCCGGGGTGCCGCTGCCGCGCATTTCCAGCAGGACATGGGGGCGGGCCAGGTAGGTTGGCAGGTCGAGTACGCCGTCGGCGGGCAGGCTGTTGCGGTCGAGCAGGCAGGCGTAGTGCTCGTCGAACAGCGGCGTGCTGCGCAGCTCGTTCGGCAGTTCCGGAAACACCCCTGCCGCGACGTCGATATCGCCGTTGAGCACGCCATCGAGCATGCCTTCGCGGCTGGCGTGGCTGATTTGCAGGTCGATGCCCGGCGCTTCCCGGCGCAAGGTGCGAATCAGCCCCGGCAGAACGATGGCGGCGCCGTAGTCGGACATCGCCAGGCGAAACGTGCGCTTGGCGGTCGCCGGATCGAAGGTGTTCGGAGCCAACAGTGATTGCACCTGGGCCAGGGCTTCGGTCAGTGGCGCGATCAATTCCATCGCACGCGGGGTCGGTACAAGGCTGGCGCCAGCGCGCACCAGCAATGGATCACTGAGCAAGTCGCGTAATCGCGCCAACGCATGACTGACCGCCGGCTGACTCAGGTGCAGGCGCTCGGCGGCGCGGGTCACGTGTTGCTCGCTGAGCAAGGCGTCGAGGATCACCAGCAGGTTGAGGTCGATGCGCCGAAGTTCATTCATCTGATGCATATCCAACATAGCTATTTGGAATTTAAATTTGCGCGGCGAATACCCTAGAGTCCAGCAAAACCTGTTGGAGAGAAGATCATGAGTACGTTGCATTGGGCCGGCCTGTTAGTGCTGGCGGTGATTGCCGGGGCGGTCGTGCCGTTTCAGAGCGCGATCAACGCCAACCTCGGGCGCGGGCTGGGGCATCCGTTGTGGGCGACGCTGGCGTCGTTGCTGGTGAGTGTGCTGGTTTTGTTGCCGGTGATTCTGGCGTTGCGATTGCCGTTGCCGTCAGGGGCTTTTATCAGCAAGGCGCCGTTGTGGATGTGGGCCGGTGGTGCGTTTGGCGTGTGTTTTGTGGCGCTGGCGGTGGTGTTGCTGCCCAAACTCGGAGCTTCTGGGTTTATCGCCTTGGCACTGGCCGGGCAGGTGCTGGCTTCTATGATGCTGGATCACTTCGGTTTGTTCGGGTTGGTAGAGAAACAGCTGACCTTGCCACGGGTGTTTGGGGCGCTGTTGTTGATTGCGGGGGTGGGGTTGATTCAGTTTGGCGATTCACCGGGAAGAGTTTTGGCACCGCAATAAGATCAAAAGATCGCAGCCTTCGGCAGCTTCTACCGGAGGCTGCGATCTTTTCAGCGGCTCAATACTTGTCGAGCGTGCGCAATTTCTGCGGCAAGCCCCACAGCAGCAGCGCTGCTGCAATCAGCGCCGCCACGCCGATCACATACAGCGCCGGAGTGGTGCTGCCGGTCAGGTCCTTGATCGAGCCGACCATCACCGGGCTGACAATCCCGCCGAATTGCCCAAGGGTGTTGATCACTGCAATCCCGCCCGCTGCCCCTGCGCCAGCACCGGCCAGCAACTTCGGTGGCAAGGTCCAGAAGCTCGGGATCGCGGCAATGATGCCGGCACCGAGCAGGCCGAGCGCGACGATCAGGAACGTGGTGTGATCGGCGAAAATCCCCGCGCTGAAGAAGCCGATCGCGCCAACGATCACCAACCCGGCGACAAACTTGCGGCGCTCGCCGGTCGCGTCCGACAACCGCCCGATCACCACCATGGTGATTGCACCGCAGATGTACGGAATGGCCGTCAGCAGACCAATCATCACCGGACTTTCGGTGCCGGCGCTGCGGATCAACTGCGGTGCCCAGAAGTTGAGGCCATAGGAGGCGATCTGAATCAGGAAGTAGATCAGCCCCAACGTCAGGAATCCCGGAATTTTCAGCGCCGCCAGCAACGAGCCGCCGCTTTTGTGCGGCTCATGATGAGCGATGCGGCTCGACAGCAGTTTCTTCTCCTGTGGGGTCAACCAGTGCGCGTCCTCGATACGGTCCTTGAGCAGCATCAGCACCAGAAACCCCAAGCCAACGCACGGCACACCACCGAGCAGGAACAACCAATGCCACCCGCGCATTTGCAGCACGCCATCGAGGTGTTCCAGCACCAGCCCGGAAAACGGCGCCCCAACCAGACCGGCAAACGCCGAGGCCAGAAACAGCATCGACGTAATGCGCCCACGGAAGTGCTGCGGGAACCACAGTGTCAGGTAATACAGCACGCCCGGCGCGAAACCCGCTTCCATCGCGCCAATCAAAAAGCGCAACGCGTAGAACTGCCACTCGCTGGTGACGAAGACCATCAGCGCGGTCGCCACGCCCCAGGACATCATGATTCGGGCGATCCAGCGTCGCGCGCCGACCTTGTACAGCATCATGTTGCTCGGCACTTCGAAGAGCACATAACCGACCACGAACAGCCCGGCACCGAGACCATAAGCGGTGTTGCTCAGGTTCAGGTCGGCTTGCAGCTGGAATTTCGCAAAGCTGATGTTGATGCGGTCGAAAAAGGCGAACAGGTAGCAAACCATGATCAACGGCATCAGCCGCCAGGCGACTTTGCTGACCAGGGCTTTCTCGGCATCTTGATCGACGGACGAGCTCGCGCCCGCCTCCATAACGTTGAGGCTCATAGCTTTTCTCCAGGCGGACTGCCAGTGGGCGTCCGATTGTTTTTGTTGTCTGGTTATGACGCTGTTCCTGCCGGAGCCGAGCTTGCTCGCGAAGGCGTCAGTGCAGGCGATATCGCTGCTGAATGACACAGCGCTTTCGCGAGCAAGCCTTGCTCCTGCAAAGAGGGATTTCGCTGGTCAGGTGGGGATTGGGTGCAGGTCGCAGTTACGTCCGGCCTTGGCCAATTGACCGGGAACTTCGTGGCCCAGAAGATCAGGCAGACCGCGCGACAGTTGCAGTAACAGCGGCAGGTCGATACCCGTGTGGATGCCGATTTCATCGCACAGGTTGACCAGATCTTCAGTGCAGATATTGCCCGAGGCACCCGGCGCAAACGGGCAACCGCCAAGCCCGCCAAGCGCCGCGTCGAAACGCCGGGCACCGGCTTCGTACGCTGCCAGCACATTGCACAGACCGAGACCACGTGTGTTGTGGAAGTGCAGGGTCAGATCGCTCGCTGAAACGCGCTGCAAGACTCGCCGCACCAGCCGATCCACCTGACGCGGATTGGCCATGCCGGTGGTGTCGGCAAGCGTGATGCCCTGAATGCCAAGCGCCTGATAAGCGTCGACGATTTGCAGCACACGGTCCTCGTCTATCCGGCCTTCGAACGGACAACCAAACGTGGTCGCGATACTGCCGTTCAGGCGCACACCCGAGCCGCTGGCAAACGCGACAATGTCGGCAAACGCCGCCAATGAATCCTCGCAACGCATACGCATATTGGCCAGGTTGTGGGTCTGGCTGGCGGACATCACCAGGTTCAGCTCATCGGCGCCCGCCTCCAACGCGCGCTGCGCGCCCTTGAGGTTGGGGATCAGTGCAACGTAGATCACGCCGGACTGCCGTTGTATGCCGTGGAAAACCTGTTCACCGTCACGCAGTGCCGGGATGGCTTTCGGCGAGACGAACGAACCGGCCTCGATGCGACTGAAACCGGCCTGCGACAGTTGATCGATCAGCGCGATCTTGTCGGCGGTTTCGACCCAGGTCGGCTCGATCTGCAAGCCGTCGCGCGGCGACACTTCCTGCACGATCAGGGTTTGCGAATAGTCCGTGATCATTGCACCACCCCTTGGCTTTTCAGGCGTTCGATGTCGCGTTCAGTCAGGCCGAGACCGGCAAGAATGCCGTCGGTGTGCTGACCGAGACTAGGCCCCGACCAGTTCACGCCGCCGGGGGTTTCCGAGAGTTTTGGCACGATGCCTGGCATCTTCACCGTGGTACCACCGGGCAGCTCGGCATTGAGCAACATGTCCCGCGCCTGATAGTGCGGATCGGCGACGATATCAGCCACCGAATAGATACGCCCGGCCGGGACTTCGGCGGCGTCGAGGGCGACGAGCACTTCGTTGATCGGCAGGCTGCTGGTCCAGTGGGTAATCGCGGCATCGAGGATGCCACTCTTGGCCGCGCGCCCGTCGTTGTGGGCAAGTTCCGCCGCTTCGGCGAGATCGCTGCGGCCGATGGTCTGCATCAGACGCTTGTAGATCGGATCGCTGTTGCCGGCGATCACCACGTAGGCACCATCGGCCGTCAGATAGGTATTGGACGGGGCAATGCCCGGCAACGCGCCGCCGCTGCGTTCGCGGACATGGCCCAGCAGGTCGTATTCCGGCACCAGACTTTCCATGACGTTGAACACGCTTTCCGCCAGCGACACATCGACCACCTGGCCGCCGCCCTGCCCGGTCTTGACCCGCAGCAGCGACATCAGCGCGCCGATCACCGCGTGCAACGAGGCCAGCGAATCGCCGAGGCTGACGCCGACCCGCGCCGGTGGCGAACCGGGGGTGCCGGTGGTGTAGCGGATACCGCCCATGGCCTCGCCGATCGCACCGAAACCCGGGCGGTCGCGGTACGGGCCGGTCTGGCCGTAACCGGAGATGCGCACGAGTGTCAGATTGGGGTTAAGGGCATGCAATACATCCCAGCCCAGACCGAGTTTTTCCAGCGCGCCGGGGCGCAGGTTTTCGATGATCACGTCGGCATCGCTGGCCAGTTGTTTGACCAGTTCGATGCCTTCGGCGGATTTCAGGTTGAGTGCCAGCGACTTCTTGTTACGCGATTGCAGGTACCACCAGAGTGACGTGCCTTCGTGCAGCTTGCGCCATTTGCGCAGCGGGTCGCCCTGACCCATGGCTTCGATCTTGATGACTTCGGCGCCAAACTCGGCAAGCATGCGCGCCGCAAAGGGCGCTGCGATCAGGGTGCCTATCTCGATCACTTTGATCGCACTCAAGGGGGCAGTCATCGTCGGGTACCTCTTGGTCTTGGAATATGCGGGCAAGACTAGAGGCGCGGTGGTGGAGGAATCCAACCTTCGTTCGGCAATGGGCGTTCGCGAACTGCGAACGCTGGCGAGATGGGATGAACCTGGGGCCGCCTCCGCGAGCAAGCTTTGCTCCTACGCGGGTTATGTTGGCCCCGGCACTCGGCTGCACGGCAAAACCTGTAGGAGCAAGGCTTGCCCGCGAAGAGGCCGCCAGCCGCAATCGAGATTTATCCCCGGCGCAAATGCTCGAACAACAAGCGACTGACCGGCGACAGCCCCTTCTTCTCATCCCGCACCACCACAATCAGCGCCCGATCCGACCATTCATCTGTCAGCGGCACCGCGTGCAACCCCAGCGCCTGACCGAACAACTCGAACGCCCGCTGCGGCAAAATCCCGATGCCCATGTTCGCCTGCACCATGCGGCATACCGCATCAAACCCCGGCACATGAATACGAATGCGCAGAACCTTGCCAGCCTGACGCGCAGCCGCGTGGGTACGCATGTTGATCGAACTGGCGGCGTGCAGACCGACGTAATCGCTGTCGAGGGTTTCGCTGAACGCCACGGATGGGCGTGCGGCCAGAGCATGCTCGGGCAACATCACCACGACCAGTTTGTCCTCGCGGTACAACACGCTGTGCAAGCCTTTGGTGTCGCTGTCGTTGGAGCAAATGCCAAGGTCTGCCACGCCGTCGAGCACGCCCTGAATCACTCCGGCGCTGGGCCGTTCTTCGAGATCGGTCTTGACCTGCGGATGCTGCGCCGAGAAGTCGCGCAGGTCTTCCGGGAGGAATTGAATGATCGCCGACAGATTCGCCAGCATGCGCACGTAACCGCGCACACCGTGGCTGTGCTCGCCCAGCTCCAGGCCCATTTTTTCGACGTTGAACAACATCTGTCGCGCGTGGTGCAGCAGCGTTTCGCCGGCCGGCGTCAGGGTCATGCCTTTGGCCTGCCGCACGAACAGGCTGATGCCCAGCGCCTCCTCCAACTCCATCAGACGCTTGCTTGCCGCCGACACCGCAATCGCTTCGCGCGAGGCGGCGCGGGTCAGCGTGCCCTCTTCGTGCACGGCGACAAACAGTTGCAGGGTGATCAGGTCGAGGCGGCGAATCAGGCTTTTTGCAGCATGGAAGGCTCGCTGGCGGAGTTCGTTCGAGTCGGCAGGATAGCCCGGTTTTTGTTGAAGTCGGACATGTGATTAATCCGCGGATTTTCGAGGCTCCGCCCTACAAACAAAACTCCGTTGCCTCTCAGGATTAGCGGAAACGGCCGATTTTTACCCGACTTTGCGCTCTGTAAAGTCTGGCAACACACACAAATTGCAACACCCAATGGATCGCTACGCTCAAGGAATGTCGCCTGTGAATCTGCCGTTGCCCAGCCTCAACCTGTATTCCAACTACCGCAAAGTCATTGCCCTGGCCGATTACGATTGGGACATCGCCGAACTCGGCAAAGTCGCCGGGCTCAATGTCGAAGTGCAAGGTGCCAACCACCTGTTGGATCAGTACGGTCGTGAATTGCATCACTTCTGCACCACCTCTTATCTGGGTCTGGATCACCATCCCGACCTGCTCAAAGGTGCCATGACCACGTTGTGGGAAACCGGCAGCCTGCGGATCGCCAACTCAAAAAACCGCTGCAAACTGGCGATTCTGGAACAGTACGAAAACGAACTGTCCGACTTGTTCGGCGCAAGTTGCCTGAGCACCTTGTCGTGCAGTGCGGCAAGCGCTGGAATCCTTCCGCTGCTGGCCAGCGGCGTATTCACCGAAAACCGTCCGCCGGTGATGGTGTTTGACCGCATGGCGCATTACTCGATGAATCACCTCAAAGCCGCGTGCTCGGACGAAACCCGGGTGATCACCGCGCCACACAACGACATGGATTTTCTTGAACGGACCTGCCAGCAGCACGCCCGTGTCGCCTATGTCGCCGACGGTACCTACAGCATGGGCGGCGTCGCCAACATGGAAGGTCTGCTGTACCTGAAGGAGCGCTATGGGCTGTTTCTGTACATGGATGATTCCCACGCCTTGTCTGCCGTGGGTCAGCAAGGCGCCGGCCTGGTTCGTCCGCGGATGGCGGCGCTGGAAGACGACTGCCTGATTGTCGCGTCACTGGCCAAGTCGTTTGGCGCCAGCGGTGGATTGATCATGCTTGGCAACGAGCGGCAGAAAAAACTCATCCAGCGTTACGGCGGGCCGAGCAACTGGTCGCAGAGTCTCAATTGCGCGGCGATCGGCGCCGGGCGGGCCTCGATCCGCCTGCATCACAGCGCAGAACTCACCACGTTGCAGGCGAGCCTTCAGGCTAATATCCGCCTGTTTGACAGCCTGATCAGTACCGAGCAATGCCACAGCAACATGGCCATCCGCCTGATCAAGTGCGGTGAGGCCGCGCTGGCCAACCGCATCGCGATTGAATTGTCCGACCTCGGTTTTTTCACCTCGGCAGTCTTTTTCCCGGTGGTCGCTCAAGGTCAGGCTGCCATCAGAATCACCTTGCGTGCCGACATGGAGCCGACGGTCATTCGTCAGTTTTGTGAGCTCATCATCGAGCTGTTGCGCACCCACGGCGGGGACGTCGGCCACTGAAACCACGGATGATTCCATGAAGAGCAGCACCACCCTCCTCGTAACCTGCAGCACTGTTTTTCTCGCGCAATTGGGCATGAGCATTTACCTGCCGGCGCTGCCGGAAATGGCCTGGCATTTGTCCGCCGAGGCATCGCAGGTTTCGTGGGGGTTAGCGGTGTATTTGATCGGCATGGCGTTGCCGATGTTGTTCTGGGGCAGCCTGGGCCAGCGCATCGGGCGCAAGCCTGTGCTGCTGGCGGCGCTCGGTATTTATGGCGTGGGCAACCTGGTATTGCCCTTGGGCCAGACGCTGGAATCATTCCTGTTTTTTCGATTGCTTCAGGGCATTGGGGCCAGCGGGATCTCGGTGATGGCCCGGGTGCTGATTCGCGACAGTTTTCGCGGTGATCTGCTGGCCAAGGCGTTGTCGTGGATTTCGATTTCCTTCGTGGTGGCGCTGGGGATTGGCCAGTACCTGGGGTCGATTATCCAGGTCGCGTTTGGCTGGCCTGCGATCTTTTATGTGCTGGGGGCCGTGAGTCTGGTCATGGCCGGGATCGTGGCGCGGGTCGCGTTCCCGGTGCTCAACGATGAAAGCAGTCCGGTCTCCAGTTGGTCGAGCTACGGGCGCATCCTGCGCCATCGCGCCTTCTTGCTGCCGGCCCTCGCCGGCGGCCTCGGTTACGGGGTGATCAT
The DNA here is from genome assembly GCF_016651105.1 of Pseudomonas sp. TH15. Lineage (GTDB taxonomy): Bacteria > Pseudomonadota > Gammaproteobacteria > Pseudomonadales > Pseudomonadaceae > Aquipseudomonas. The sequence continues at coordinate 2,570,453 of NZ_JAEKEL010000001.1, read as the reverse complement.
CGCGTTCAACACCGCTGCGCCACTGATTCTGCAAGGACCGTTTGACTGGTCCGCTGTGGAATACGGGCTGCTGGGTTGGCCGATCAGCGCGGCGTATTTTCTCGGAGCATTGGGGGTGAATCGCTATGTGTTGCGCACTGGTCAGCATTGGCTGATGACGCTCGGCGTTGGGCTGGTGTTAGCTGGCAGTGCGGTGATGTTGCTGGGGAGTGTGGCGGGGACGTCGGTGGCGTTGCTGTTCTGGCTGCCCTACTGCGTTGCAGTGTTTGGCCAGTCGCTGAATTACCCGATCAGCCTGTCACTGGCCAACAACGGTTCGCCGGTCGGCGGTGCTTATGCGATGGCGTTGAGCGGTTTCATCCATCAGTTAATGGCCGCCGTGATTGGCGGCATCGCCAGCCTGATCGCCAGTCAGCAGGCCTGGCCATTATCGTTGTTGTGCACCTTGCTGGCCCTCGGCGCGATGCTCTGTGTGAGGCTCGCGCCGGGCCGCAAAATCGCCTAAAACGCGCTGCGGAAAATCTCCTCGATCTGGCGTTGATCCGCCGCTCGCGGGTTGGTCAAGCCACAGGCGTCTTTCAAGGCATTGGAGGCGAGCACCGGGATGTCGTTGAGCTTGGCGCCGAGGTCACGCAAACCGCCGGGGATTTCCACGTCTTTGGCCAGGCTCCGAATCGCCGCGATGGCCGCTTGCGCTCCCTCTTCCGGGCTGAAACCGCGAATGTCGGCGCCCATGGCGTGGGCCACATCGGTCAGGCGATCGGCGCAGACCAACGCGTTGAAGCTCTGCACGTGAGGCAGCAGCACGGCGTTGCACACACCATGTGGCAGGTCGTAGAAACCACCCAACTGGTGGGCCATCGCGTGGACAAAACCCAGCGACGCATTGTTGAACGCCATGCCGGCGAGAAACTGCGCATACGCCATGTTTTCCCGGGCGGCCATGTCGCTGCCATCGCGCACGGCCAGGCGCAGGTTGTTGCTGACCAGAGTGATGGCCTTCAACGCACAGGCGTCGGTGATCGGATTCGCAGCGGTGGAGACGTAGGCTTCGATGGCGTGGGTCAGCGCGTCCATGCCGGTGGCGGCGGTCAGACCCTTGGGCATGGCGACCATCAGCGCCGGGTCGTTGACCGATAGCAGCGGCGTGACGTTGCGGTCGACGATGGCCATTTTCACGTGGCGCGACTCGTCGGTGATGATGCAGAAGCGGGTCATCTCGCTGGCGGTGCCGGCGGTGGTATTGATGGCGATCAGCGGCAGTTGCGGCTTCTCCGATTGATCGACGCCTTCATAGTCACGAATCTGCCCGCCGTTGGTCGCGCATAGGGCAATGCCTTTGGCGCAGTCGTGGGGCGAGCCGCCGCCCAGGGATACCACGAAATCACAGCGACTTTCCTTGAGCAGGCCCAGGCCGCGCTCGACGTTAGCGATGCTCGGGTTCGGCTTGGCGCCGTCGAAGATCACCGAGTCGATGTCCTGCATCGCCAGTTTCTCGGCAATCATCGCCGCCACGCCGGCCCTGGCCAACCCGACATCGGTGACGATCAGCGCCTTGCGAAAACCGTACTTGCGAATCGCGTCCATCGCTTCGTCGAGGCAACCGTTGCCCATGATGTTGACGGCGGGGATGAAAAACGTGCTGCTCATGAGCGAATCTCCTGCAAGGGGGCCGAATCGACAGCTCCGATTCAGCGGATGCCCACAGGATCGACCGAACAGTCACGGCGCATGTTGATCTGGCTCAACCCCCGGTCGTGATAAAGTCGCCGCCCATCAGACCTTTTGCTTTTTGAGACGACCAACGCAATGACCGATTTCCTGGATGTCGACGCCCAACTTGAAGACTGGAACGCCTTGCGTACCAGCGCTTCGTTCAGCGGCCTGCTGCTGGGCAACGGCGCCAGCCGCGCGGTGTGGGACGACTTCGGTTACGACTCGCTGTTCGACAACGCGCGCACCGTCGAAGAAAAGCCCCTGAGCCAGTCCGAACTAAGCGTGTTCGAGGCCCTGCAAACCCGCAGCTTCGAACAGGTCCTCAGCGCGTTGAAAATCACCAGCCGCGTCAACAAGGCCCTGGCCGTCAGCTCCGCTGCGCCGCGCAATCGCTACTACGCGATCAAGGAAGCGCTGATCAATACCGTGCACGCGGTGCACATCCCGTGGCGGCTGGTGGTGCCTGCGACCCTGGCGACGATCAATCAGGAACTGGGCAACTATCGGACGGTGTTCACCACCAACTACGACTTGCTGAGCAACTGGGCGATCCAGCACACGCCTGATGTCGTCACTGACCTGTTCCACGGCTCTGAGCCGAGCTTCGATCTGAGCGCCAGCGCGACCGACAAGCCGTGTTTGCTGTACCTGCATGGTGGTCTGCATCTGGTGCGCAATCAGGACGGTACGGCTCGCAAACTGATGTCAACCGAAGGCACGTTGCTCGGCAGTTTTGCCATCAACAACACGATCAAGACGCTGGATGATGTGCCGCTGTTCGTCAACGAAGGCCCGGCCCAGGACAAGCTCAAGACCATTCGCAGCTCGGACTATTTGTCGTTTTGCTATGACCAGTTACTGGGGCATGGCGACGGGTTGTGCATTTTTGGTCATGCGCTGGGCGAGCAGGACAGCCACATCATCCACGCGTTGCGCCAGGCGAAACCGAAGGTGGTCGCGGTGTCGGTTTATCCGCGTAGCAAGGCGTTCATTCAGCATCAGAAGCGGCACTACGCGAAGGTGTTTGAGGGGACGGGGGTTGAGTTGCGGTTTTTTGATTCCAAGACGCATGCGTTAGGTAGCACGAAGCTTCGGGTTCCCGTCGAGGTTTAGCGGCGACTGGGCGGACGCCTTCGCGAGCAAGCCCGCTCCCACAGGGGATTTGTGAACGCTACAGGTCCAATGTGGGAGCGGGCTTGCTCGCGAAGCTTTTGCTGTTGATTCATTCTTCGGTGCTATGCACCACCACCAGCAACTGCGCCTGAACCTCCCCCACTGACCGTATCCGATGCGGCTTCTGCGCATTGAAATGCAGCGCATCCCCACGATTGAGCAGCACCCGCTCGTTCATGAAGTCGACCTCCACCTGCCCTTCGTGAACGAACAGAAACTCTTCCCCCAAATGCTCCTTGAAGGTCTTGTCGGTGAATTCGCTCGGCGGGTAAATGATGAACGGCAACAGGCTGCGTTCACTGACCTGATGGGCCAGCACCGCGTAGCCGGGGCTGTGGTCGTTAGCGGCCAGTGACTGGCGTTCGTCGCTGCGCACCAGGCTGTAGCTGTCGAGGCTGATGCTGTCTTCGGAGAACAACTCCTCGACCTTTACGTTCAGCGCCTTGGCCAGTTTCAGTGCAGCAGCAATCGACGGGGTGTTCAGCCCGCGCTCGACTTTCGACAGATAACTCTTGGTCATGCCGGACTTTTCGGCCAGGGCTTCCAGCGTCACGCCGAGTTTTTTTCTGAGTAGTTTCAAACGGATAGACATGTAGAGCGATTAATCCATCAAGGAGCCGACGATTTGTCCTTGCCAATGACACAATGTGTCATATAGCCTCTTTAGTGTCATTTGCATTCACCCATGACCTTGCAAGCAACGAGTGAACGGCAAACCCGACGTCCATTGAACCACCCAAAGGACACCGATATGGCCAAGACCTTAGCACTACCCAAAGACCAACTGGTCAAGCAAGCGCTGATCCAGATGCAAAACACCCTGGCGGATAATACGTGGACCGACCGGCAAAAGCTGGCCCTGACCTGCCGCATTCTGTTCGAGAACGGCCACGATTCCGGCCTGGCCGGGCAAATCACCGCTCGCGGCCCGCAGCCTGGCACCTATTACACCCAGCAACTGGGCCTGGGTTTCGATGAAATCACCGCCGGCAATCTGCTGCTGGTCAACGAAGACCTGGAAGTGCTCGAAGGCCACGGCATGCCGAACCCGGCCAACCGGTTCCACAGTTGGGTGTATCGCGCCCGGCCTGATGTGAACTGCATCATTCATACGCATCCGACCCATGTGGCCGCGCTGTCGATGCTCGAAGTCCCGCTGCAGGTATCGCACATGGACCTGTGCCCGCTCTACGAAGATTGTGCGTTTCTCGAAGCCTGGCCGGGGGTGCCGGTGGGCAATGAAGAAGGCGAAATCATTGCCGGCGCACTCGGCGACAAACGCGCGATCCTGCTTTCCCACCACGGCCAACTGTCCACTGGCACGAGCATCGAAGAAGCCTGCGTCATTGCGCAACTGATCGAACGCGCGGCGAAGTTGCAGTTGCTGGCTATGAGCGCCGGGACGATCAAACCGATCTTGCCGGAGCTGGGCCGCGAAGCCCATGACTGGATTTCCAAACCGAAACGCCACGCCGCCGCCTTCAACTACTACGCTCGGCAGAACCTGCGCCAACACGCCGATTGCCTGAACTGAAACCTGTTACGGAGAGACAACCATGTCCACTATTCACGGCATCATCGGCTACACCATCACCCCGTTTACCGCCAACGGCGAAGGTGTCGATCTGGACGCGCTCGGGCGTTCCATCGATCGGCTGATCGACAGCGGCGTCCACGCTATCGCGCCACTGGGCAGTACCGGCGAAGGCGCTTATTTGAGCGACGCGGAGTGGGATCAGGTCAGCGAATTCAGCATCAAGCACGTGGCCAAACGAGTCCCGACCATCGTCAGCGTGTCCGACCTGACCACCGCCAAAGCCGTACGCCGCGCGCGTTTCGCCGAAGCCCACGGTGCCGATGTGGTGATGGTGCTGCCGGCGTCCTACTGGAAACTCAGCGAAGCGGAAATCCTCGCCCACTACCGCGCCATCGGCGAGAGCATCGGCGTGCCGGTCATGCTCTACAACAATCCGGCCACCAGCGGCACGGACATGTCGGTGGAACTGATCCTGCGGATTTTCAACGCTGTCGAAAACGTCACGATGGTCAAGGAAAGCACTGGCGACATCCAGCGCATGCACAAACTGCAACTGCTCGGCGAGGGTCAAGTGCCGTTCTACAACGGCTGCAATCCGTTGGCGCTGGAAGCGTTCGCCGCCGGGGCAAAAGGTTGGTGTACGGCGGCGCCGAACCTGATCCCGCAGCTCAATCTTGATTTGTATGAAGCGGTGCTGGCCAACGACCTGGGCAAGGCGCGTGAGTTGTTCTATCGCCAGTTGCCGTTGCTGGACTTCATCCTCAAGGGCGGCTTGCCGGCGACGATCAAGGCCGGGTTGCGGGCGACCGGGCTGGAAGTCGGTGATCCACGGTTGCCGGTATTCCCGCTGAACGAGGCCGGACGCGCTGTTCTACAAAATCTGCTGAACACCCTGCGCTAACCGCCTGCCATGTCGCGCACCCGTCGATCGATCAGAGGCTGGCGGCGCGTTGCATGGCTTCACGGTTGAACGGCTGATCCTTGAGCACCTGCGCGATAAACCCATCACTGATCAGACGCACATGCTCCATCTGGCCTCCAGACGGATTGACCAGCCCGCGCCAAGAACTGGAGTGGTTACTCACCGTGTAGACACCCAGGACTTTCTTGCCGTGGCTGAGGCTGAACACCACCGTGCTGTCCCAGCTAACCGGCACCGGCACGATGAACATCGTCAAGGCACTGAGGAACATCTGCGGCTGCAATCCGCCGATGTCACTGTTGGCGATCACCAGCACGTTGTAGCCATCTTCGCTGCGACCGGTCCTGACCTCATCGAAAGTGCCGCGATGACGCAATTCGTCGCGCAGCATCCAGCCTGGTAATCCGAGGACATTGACGCTGATCGCCGGCAGGCGTTCGCTGTAATCGACTTCAGGTGTTTTCAGGCTATGGGTGGTCTGGCAGCCGCCCAGCAGCAAGAGCATTCCCAGAAACAGAACTTTGAGGCGCATTAGAGTTTTCCTGACAGCATGGCTTTATAGACAGAGGCACTGGGGCCGTTTTCTTCGCGAATGAACGGCGTTGCCGTGTACAGATTCGGCATGTCCAGACGTTGCAGACCTGGCACTTGCGGGTACTTGGCGCGAACCAGCGCGGCGTCGCGCTCAAGGTGATCGCTGTGCAGGAACAGGCATGATGTACCGCGACCAATCAGGCAGCCGGCACGGAAATCGCCGAGGTAATACGCCTTGCCGGCCTCCAGTTCCAGGCCGATGGTGAAGTCTTCGCGGCTCCACGACACCGACTGGCCCTGGTCGAAACGCACGTTGTAGATCTCGTAACGCCCAGGTTTGAGCGGCATGACAAACAACGTGCCGATACCGTGCCCGGTCTCGCGCAGGTCGCGCTCGGTGCGCGCATAAAATTCGTTGTGCAACCGCGCCGTGGCGAAGTCGTCGCTGCCGCGCTTGCGGATCAACAGCATCTGTTCCTGCGCGCCGAATTTGGCCTTGGGCCAGATACCGACCACACCCACCACGTAGGCCACACCGGAATCGGCGGTCGGGCTGAGTTCGTCGTCAATGTAAGTGGGGGACATGCTGTAGCAACCGCTCAAGCCGAGCAGCACTGTCAGGACAGCGAAAAAACGCATCATCGGGGGAAAAAATCTCGCGTGAGCAACTATCGGAAACGCACGAAAGAGTTATTCAGCTCGCCCCTTCCATGGATTGGCGGCGAAGGATACGCAAAATAGTGGCACATTGCCAGAATTCGGGCGCCATGCAATTGGCGACCGAATGTCCGGGATATCGATCAAAGCACCGGCAACGTCTTGTCCTTGATCACCTTGGTCGGCCCAATGGCCTTGACGCTGGCGATACCTTTCTCAAGCGCAGCCTCGGAGGAATAAGCTTCGCTGCTGCCAATGATCTCGTGGTTAGCGGCCGTGAGGTTGAAGTAAGGATGGCCATCCTTGGTGGTCTTTTTCTCGTAGCGTTCGTCCAGCGGGCTGTTGGTCTGCACCGAGGCAATGCCGTTATCGGCGGCGCTGCGGGTGGTGTAGTGCTCGCTGACCAGAATGGTTTCGGCATTGGCCGCTTTCAGCACAAACCGAAACTGGCCGCTGCTGGTTTTGCTCAATTCGTACCATCCGGACATGCTCGTTCTCCTTGGCAATTGAGAGGGTTCGCGCCAAAGAGTAAAGACCACCCGGCTGTTTCTGTCGCCTGGGCCGGCCCCTTCGCGGGCAAGCCTCGCTCCTACGAGGGTATGCGTTCCCCTGTAGGAACGAGGCTTGCCCGCGAAAGCGGTCGACGCGGCCTGCGCTATTTCACCGCCGTGCGCACCACCGACAATTCCGGTGCCGCCACCCGCCGCTGACTCAAATACCGCATGCAACTCACCCGCAAGAACGACGCGAAATTCACCACTTCCCCGCGGTAGTCCATCACCTCTTCATACAGCTTGGCGATCAACTGATTGGTGGTCATGCCGTCGACCTCGGCGATTTCGCTGAGGATGTCCCAGAACTGGTTCTCCAGCCGCAGGGTGGTGACCACCCCGCAGATGCGCAGCGAGCGGGAGCGCGATTCGTAGAGGATCGGGTCGGCTTTGACGTAGAGCTCGCACATGGGAAACGCCCCTTGTTACAGCGTGATTTTGGTGCCCAGCAACCCGAGGAAACCGGCGAGCCAGCTCGGGTGCGCCGGCCAGGCAGGTGCTGTGGCCAGATTGCCTTGAACGTGGCCAGCAGTCACCGCAATGTCGATGTACGTACCGCCCGCCAGACGGACTTCCGGGGCGCAGGCCGGATAAGCGCTGCACTCGCGACCTTCGAGAATCCCCGCCGCCGCGAGCAACTGCGCGCCATGACACACAGCGGCGATCGGCTTACCGGCCTTGTCGAAGGCACGCACCAGTTCCAGGACTTTTTCGTTCAGGCGCAGGTACTCCGGCGCACGACCGCCCGGGATCAGCAGCGCATCGTAGTCAGCTTCAGCAACCTTGGCGAAGTCGAAGTTCAGCGCAAACAGGTGACCGGGTTTTTCGCTGTAGGTCTGGTCACCTTCGAAGTCATGGATCGCGGTGCGCACGGTCTGGCCGGCGGTTTTGTCCGGGCACACGGCGTGCACGGTGTGACCGACCATCAACAGCGCCTGGAACGGCACCATCACTTCGTAGTCTTCGACGTAATCACCGACCAGCATCAGAATTTTTTTCGCAGCCATGGGGAGGACTCCTCTGGGAAAACGTGGGCGTGCAGGAGTATTCAAGGTAGTCCTTAATCGGCGGGGCAGGTAATAACCAGCTACTACGGACAATGAGCATTTGTGGCGAGGGCGCTTGCTCCCGCTGGGCTGCGAAGCGGCCCCTTGCATTATGTCCATCCAAACTGTGCAAACAGGTTTTGCGACTGCTGCGCAGCCGAACGGGAGCAAGCTCCCTCGCCACAGGGACCGCGCGCAACTGTACGGATATTTCTGTGCCTAGCTGTAAGCGCCAAAATCAAAGGTTTATGGCTAGATAAAGCCACGTCCAATCACCCTGAATTCTGGTCCCCATCATGTCCTCGCGCGAAAACACCGGCATGGCCCTCGGCCTGCTCGGCGTCGTCATCTTCAGCCTCACCCTGCCCTTCACACGGATCGTCGTGCAGGAACTCCATCCGCTGCTCAACGGCCTGGGCCGTGCGCTGTTTGCGGCGGTGCCGGCGGCGTTGCTGTTGCTGTGGCGGCGGGAAAAGTGGCCGACCTGGAAACAGGTCAAAGGCCTGACCCTGGTGATCGCCGGGGTGATCCTCGGTTTCCCGGTGCTCTCGGCCTGGGCCATGCAAACCTTGCCGGCGTCCCACGGTGCGCTGGTCAACGGCTTGCAACCGCTGTGTGTGGCGCTGTATGCCGCGTGGCTGTCCCACGAACGCCCGTCGAAAGCCTTCTGGGCCTGCGCGGCGTTGGGTAGTGCGCTGGTGCTCGGTTATGCGCTGATCAGCGGCGCCGGCAGTATTCAGGCGGGTGATTTGCTGATGCTCGGGGCGATTGCCGTGGGTGGTCTGGGTTACGCCGAGGGCGGTCGGTTGGCCAAGGAGATGGGCGGTTGGCAGGTGATCTGCTGGGCGCTGGTGCTGTCGACGCCACTGCTGATCGGACCGGTGGTGTACCTGGCGTTGCAGCATCAGGGCGAGATTTCGGCCAAGACCTGGTGGGCGTTTGGCTACGTCTCGCTGTTTTCGCAGTTCATCGGTTTCTTCGCCTGGTACGCCGGGTTGGCGATGGGCGGGATCGCGCGGGTCAGTCAGATCCAGTTGTTGCAGATCTTCTTCACGATTGCGTTTTCAGCGTTGTTCTTTGGGGAACACATCGAGCCGATTACCTGGCTGTTTGCCGCCGGGGTGATTGTGACGGTGATGTTGGGGCGCAAGACCGCCATCAAACCCAATGTGGGAGCGGGCTTGCTCGCGAAAGCGGACTAACAGCCAACGAAAACGTTGGATGTGACGGCCCCTTCGCGAGCAAGCCCGCTCCCACAGGGGATCAGAGCAGGCCGTCAGCCCGCAGCAAGGTTTCCAGACAATGTTCCGTGATCTGGTAGAAATCCTTCAGTTCCTGAATCTTCACCAACAGCTGGGCCGGGTCTACCGGCTCGGCGCGTTTGACCGCCAGGATCATCTTGTTCTTGTTTGTGTGGTCCAGTGAGATGAACTCGAACACCTTGGTCTCGTAGCCGCAGGCCTCAAGGAACAACGCGCGCAAACTGTCGGTAACCATTTCCGCCTGCTGGCCCAGGTGCAAACCGTATTGCAGCATCGGCTTGAGCAGCGCCGGGCTCTGGATTTGCAGGCGGATCTGTTTGTGGCAGCACGGCGAGCACATGATGATCGAGGCGCCGGAACGAATGCCGGTGTGAATCGCGTAGTCGGTGGCGATATCGCAGGCATGCAGGGCGATCATCACGTCCAGTTCGCTCGGCGCCACGCTGCGCACATCACCGCACTTGAACACCAGCCCCGGATGATCCAGTTTCGCCGCGGCAGCGTTGCACAGGTTGACCATTTCTTCACGCAGCTCGACGCCGGTGACTTCGCCTTCAGCCTTCAAGGTGTTGCGCAGATAGTCGTGGATCGCGAACGTCAGGTAACCCTTGCCCGAACCGAAATCCGCCACCCGCACCGGTTTGTCCAGCGCCAGCGGCGAGGTGGTCAGGGCATGGCTGAAGACTTCGATGAACTTGTTGATCTGCTTCCACTTGCGCGACATCGCCGGGATCAGTTCCTGCTGCGCATTGGTCACGCCCAGGTCCTTGAGGAACGGCCGGCTCAGGTCGAGGAAGCGGTTTTTCTCACGGTTGTGTTCGGCGGACGGTACTTCGCGCAATTGCTGAGGTTTGCTCTTGAACAGCGAAGATTTGCCCTTTTTGCTGTATTCGAGCTGGGCTTCGTCGGTCAGGGACAGCAAATGCGCATTTTTAAACGACGCCGGCAACAACGCGGCAATCGTTGCCACACCTTCGACCAGCGGCAGGTTCTTGGTGATGTCGCGGGTCTTGTAGCGATAGACGAAGGACAGGTTCGGCTGCGCCTTGACCGTCACCGCTTTGATGATGACCCGTTGCAGCTCCGCCTCTTCACCGACGTACTTGGCTAGCACCAGTTTGATGAAGCCGTTCTGGTCGAGGCTGGTTTGCAGCAGCTCGATGAACTGGGCGTGGTGATCGGGCGCGGATTGCGCGGTTGCGGCGGTAACGGACATGAACAAGCGGCCTCGGGCGGGCGAAATCGGGAATGGCGGGTATTTTAGGGGGATGGGGATTGGGGACACGCTCTTATTTACCGAACGGCACAATCCATTGTGGCGAGGGGATTTATCCCCGTTCGGCTGCGCAGCAGTCGCAAAACCTGAATGTCTGTTTTGACTGATGCACCGCATGGGGCCGCTTCGCAGCCCAACGGTGATAAATCCGGGAGTGTCATAAATTTTGTGTTCGGGCATAACATGCTGCAGAGGTGCATGTATGCCAACCAAAGAAACCGGCCCGTGAGGCCAAGCGTGACCTTCCGTCCATTCCAAAAGAGCTGATCGACCAGTTCCTCAGCGAGACGATGAGTGCCGAAGCGATTCAGGATGCCGCGATGGCGTTCAAAAAGGCGCTTATCGAAAGAGCCCTTGGTGCCGAGTTGGGACTTCACCTTGGCTATCCTCAGGGCGCGGAGCGCCCTGAGGATTCGAGTAACCAGCGTAACGGCAAGAGCGGCAAAACCGTGCTGACCGATGACGGCCCGTTGCGTCTGGATATTCCCAGAGACCGTGACGGCAGCTTTTCTCCGATTTTGATCCCCAAACACGAGCGGCGTTTTACAGGCTTTGATGACAAGATCATTGCCATGTATGCCCGCGGCATGAGCGTTCGTGAGATTCGTGCATTTCTCTCGGAACAGTACGCAACAGATGTCTCCCATGACTTCATCAGCACCGTTACCGACGCTGTTCTGGAGGAAGTCAGTACGTGGCAACAACGGCCCCTCGAGCCCATGTACCCGGTCATTTTCTTTGATGCGCTGCGGGTTAAAATCCGTGATGAAGGCGTGGTTCGCAACAAAGCGATTTACCTGGCTCTGGGCGTACTTCCGGACGGCACCCGCGACATTCTGGGCATCTGGATTGAGAACACAGAGGGCGCCAAGTTCTGGATGAAAGTCTTCAACGACCTTAAAACCCGAGGTGTCGAAGATGTCCTGATTGCGGTAACGGATGGTCTCAAAGGCATGCCTGAAGCCTTGAGTGCAGTGTTTCCTCAGACAGCGTTGCAGACATGCATCGTTCACCTGATCCGCAACAGCCTTGATTACGCGGCATGGGACAAGCGTCGCGAACTGGCCAAGGCCCTGAAACCGATTTATCAAGCACTCAACGCCGAAGTCGCCGAGCAAGCTCTGGATGCCTTCGAATCGGGGCCTTGGGGCAAGCAATATCCAACGGTGGTTGCAGCCTGGCGACGCGCTTGGGATCGAGTTATCCCGTTCTTTGTGTTCCCGCCAGCCATACGAAAGGTGATCTACACCACCAATGCCATCGAGAGTATCAACTCGCAGCTGCGCAAGATCATCAAGACAAGAGGTCACTTTCCAACCGACGAAGCCGCGACGAAACTGATCTGGCTGGCACTGCAAAACATCACCGCCAACTGGGGAAGCGCCGCCCATGACTGGAAAAACGCTATGAATCAATTTGCGGTTTTGTACGGGGACCGATTCATCAGGTCTAACTGGTGAAATGAAGGCCTGCCTGACGGCAGGCCATTAACGGCCCGCACACAAAAAATCTGACACTCTCATAAATCCCCTCGCCACAGGGAACTGATGATCAGCCCAACACCACCAGCCGATTCGGCAACTCATTCCTCACCTGCGTCACCGGCACATGCACCTTGAGCAATTCGCCGCACGCCTCGATACACGTCACAAACCCTTGCAGCGTCTGACCCTGTTTCACCTGCTGGGTAAACGCCGCGACAATCGCGTCCCAGCTCTTGTCATCCAGCCGCTTGGAAATCCCTTCATCCACCAGAATCTCCACATAGCGCTCGGCCTCGCAGACAAAGATCAACATTCCGGTGCCGCCGATGGTGTGGTGCAGGTTCTGCTCGAGGAACTGCCGTCGCGCCAGGTTCGACGCGCGCCAGTGGCGCACACGGCGCGGGACCAGATGGGGGGTGATCTGCGGTAGGCGAAACAGCAGGCACAACACAATGAACGTGCCCCATTGCACCAGCAGCAGGTTGTGCAGGGTCAACCAACCGGTCAGGTAGTGCACGATCCCCGGCACCATCAGCGCCAGCAGGCTGGCCCACAACAGCGGGATGTACGCGTAGTCGTCGGCGCGCGCGGCCAGCACCGTCACCAGTTCGGCGTCGGTGTCGCGCTCGACCCGGGCAATCGCCTCGGCGACTTTGCGTTGTTCGTGCTCACTCAGTAATGCCATGTCGAAAGTGCCTGTTGATTATTCTTTTAATATCACCAGCCGCCGGACGAACCGCCGCCGCCAAAACTGCCGCCACCGCCGCTGAAGCCCCCTCCGCCGCCACCGCCACCGAAACCTCCACCGCCGAAACCGCCACCACCGGAGCCGCCCCGGCCGGCGGGAAGGATACCGAGCATCTGGAAGACAAACACGGCCAGGATGAACAACATCAGTAAAAGCACGAACAAACCCGGATGCCGCGAGATGAAATCATCGGCAGGATCACCGTTCGATTCATACACCGTCGACGGCTCGTCCAGCGGATTGCCGCCCAGCACCACCAGCATCGCCGCGACCCCGTCGCTGATACCTTTGCTGAAGTTACCGGTCTTGAACGCCGGGGTGATCACCTGGTTGATGATCACCGAACTCTGGGCATCGGTCAGCCTGTCTTCCAGACCATAACCGACTTCGATCCGCAGCTTGCGCTCATCGCGGGCGACGATCAGCAGCGCGCCGTTGTTCTTGTCTTTCTGGCCGATGCCCCAGGCGCGACCGAGTTGATAGCCGAAGTCGGCGATGTCGGTGCCCTGCAAGTCCGGCAACGTCACCACCACCAATTGCTCGCCGGTGGCGGCTTCGTGGGCCTGGAGTTGCTGGGTCAGTTGCTCGCGCACCGCTGGCTCAATCAGTTGGGCGTCATCCACCACCCGACCGGTCAGTGGCGGGAACTTCAACTCGGCCTGAGCCGTGACTGCAAACACCCAGAGCAACAGCACCAGCCCCACTTTCAACACACGCATGCACACCCCCACCAATCCCTGTAGGAGCTGCCGCAGGCTGCGATCTTTTGACGTTGGGTTTTTAAAACAAGATCAAAATATCGCAGCCTGCGGCGGCTCCTACCTGGGTTTTTCAAAATTTAACTTGCGGCGCTTTTTCGGCGTCCGGGCTGGTGGCTTCGAAGGTTTCGCGGATCGGCAAATCGCTGTACATCACGCTGTGCCAAAGGCGACCGGGAAAGGTGCGAATTTCGGTGTTGTATTTCTGCACCGCGAGGATGAAGTCGCGGCGGGCCACGGCGATGCGGTTCTCGGTGCCTTCAAGTTGCGATTGCAGCGCCAGGAAATTCTGGTTGGCCTTAAGGTCCGGGTAGCGCTCGGACACCACCATCAAACGACTCAAGGCACCGGTCAACTGATCCTGGGCCTGCTGGAACTGTTTGAGTTTTTCCGGGTTATCCAGCGTCTTGGCATCAACCTGGATCGACGTCGCCTTGGCCCGGGCTTCGATCACCGCGGTCAGGGTTTCTTCTTCGTGCTTGGCGTAGCCCTTGACGGTCTCCACCAGGTTGGGAATCAGGTCGGCGCGGCGCTGATACTGGTTCTGCACCTGGCCCCAAGCGGCTTTGGCCTGTTCGTCGAGGGTCGGGATGTTGTTGATGCCGCAGCCGGCCAGCAGCGTGGTCAGCAGCAACAACGTGGCGACCTGCAAACGCGAGCGGTGGGTTGGACTGACATTCATCGCAGTGATGCTCCCTGACACATTTCATTATAAAAATCGAGCGCGAAACATTCGCAGCCGTCTCTTGGGGCATAATCGGCCCCGCCACTGGATTGCGACGGGCCAATGGGCTAAAAAGTGCCCTGCGCGTTCACGCTGCCGAGTGTCGGCTGTCGTTTTTGGCTCGGTGTTTTTGAGCCTGCACCCGAACAACAATAGTCGCTCCCTAAATTTTGGCTGACCGGCGCGTATTCACTGCCGTTTAGGCCTTTGAGAAAACTATTCATGAAGAAGCTGTGTTTGCTGGGCCTGTTCGTCAGCCTGGCCAGTCATAACGTATTGGCCGCCACGACCCCCGCACCTCTAGAGAACAAGGACGCTTTCATCAGCAATTTGATGAAGCAGATGACCCTCGATGAAAAAATCGGCCAGTTGCGCCTGATCAGCATCGGCCCGGAAATGCCGCGCGAGCTGATCCGCAAGGAAATCGCAGCCGGCAACATCGGCGGTACGTTCAACTCCATTACCCGCCCGGAAAACCGTCCGATGCAGGACGCGGCCATGCGCAGTCGGTTGAAGATCCCGATGTTCTTCGCCTATGACGTGATCCACGGCCACCGGACCATTTTCCCGATCAGCCTCGCCCTGGCCTCAAGCTGGGACATGGACGCCATCGCCCGCTCCGGGCGCATTGCCGCCCAGGAAGCCTCCGCCGACAGCCTCGACATCACCTTCGCGCCGATGGTCGACATTTCCCGCGACCCGCGCTGGGGCCGCACGTCCGAAGGTTTCGGTGAAGACACTTATCTGGTGTCGCGGATTGCCGGCGTAATGGTCAAGGCCTTTCAGGGCCAGGGCGCCAACGCCGCCGACAGCATCATGGCTAGCGTCAAACACTTTGCCTTGTACGGCGCGGTCGAGGGCGGTCGCGACTACAACGTCGTCGACATGAGCCCGGTCAAAATGTACCAGGACTACCTGCCGCCGTACCGCGCCGCCATCGACGCTGGTGCTGGCGGGGTTATGGTTGCGCTGAACTCGATCAACGGCGTGCCGGCCACCGCCAACACCTGGCTGATGAACGACCTGCTGCGCAAGGAATGGGGCTTCAAGGGCCTGGCAGTCAGCGACCACGGGGCGATTTTCGAGCTGATCAAGCACGGCGTCGCGGCGGACGGTCGTGAAGCAGCGAAGCTGGCAATCAAGGCCGGCATCGACATGAGCATGAACGACACCCTGTACGGCAAAGAGCTGCCCGGGCTGTTGAAGGCTGGCGAAATCGAACAGAAAGACATCGACAACGCCGTGCGCGAAGTGCTCGGCGCCAAGTACGACATGGGCCTGTTCAAGGACCCGTACCTGCGCATCGGCAAGGCTGAAGATGACCCGGCCGACACTTACGCTGAAAGTCGTCTGCACCGCCCGCAAGCCCGTGACGTTGCACGCCGCAGCCAGGTGTTGCTGAAAAACCAGAACGAAACCCTGCCGCTGAAGAAAACCGCGAAAATTGCCTTGGTCGGTCCACTGGCCAAAGCGCCAATCGACATGATGGGCAGTTGGGCCGCTGCTGGTAAACCGGCGCAATCAGTCACGCTGTTCGACGGCATGAACGCCGCCATGGCCGACAAAGCGACGCTGATCTATGCGCGCGGTGCCAACATCACCAGCGACAAGAAAGTCCTCGATTACCTCAACTTCCTGAACTTCGATGCCCCGGAAGTGGTGGATGATCCACGCCCGGCCCAAGTGCTGATCGACGAAGCGGTGAAAGCCGCCAGGGATGCTGACGTGATTGTGGCAGCCGTCGGCGAATCCCGTGGCATGTCCCACGAGTCGTCGAGCCGTACCGACCTGAACATCCCGGCCAATCAGCGTGAGCTGATCAAGGCGTTGAAAGCCACCGGCAAGCCACTGGTGCTGGTATTGATGAACGGCCGTCCGCTGTCGATTGTCGAAGAGAAAGACCAGGCTGACGCAATCCTGGAAACCTGGTTCAGCGGCACCGAAGGCGGCAACGCCATCGCTGATGTGCTGTTCGGCGACTACAACCCGTCGGGCAAACTGCCGATCACCTTCCCGCGTTCGGTGGGTCAGATTCCTACCTACTACAACCACCTGAGCATTGGCCGGCCGTTCACGCCGGGCAAACCGGGCAACTACACCTCGCAGTATTTCGATGACACCACCGGGCCGCTGTTCCCGTTTGGTTTCGGCTTGAGCTACACCAGTTTCAGCGTGGACGACATGGCCCTGTCGTCGACCACCCTGAACAAGACCGGCAAACTCGACGCCAGTGTCACGGTGAAAAACACCGGCAAGCGTGACGGCGAAACCGTGGTGCAGTTGTACATCCAGGACGTGACCGGCTCGATGATCCGCCCGGTCAAGGAACTGAAGAACTTCCAGAAAATAATGCTCAAGGCCGGCGAACAGAAAGTCGTGCACTTCACCATTACCGAGGACGACCTGAAGTTCTACAACGCCCAGCTCAAATACGCTGCGGAACCGGGCAAGTTCAACGTGCAGATCGGCCTGGACTCCCAGGACGTGACGCAGCAGAGCTTTGAATTGCTGTAATTATCCAGACGCCACAAAACCTGTGGGAGCGAGCTTGCTCGCGATGAGGTCATAACATCCAACATCTACGTTGACTGTTAAACCGCCATCGCGAGCAAGCTCGCTCCCACATTGGTTCAGGGTGTATTCAAAATCGATCTTTAGCCGCGGCGGTCGAGGATATTGACCACCACCCGATCCACCCAGCCCCAGATCCGCTGCTTCACCCGCCGCCACAACGGCCGGCGCTGCCACGCCTCCAGACTCACCAACTGGCTCAGCCCGAAGTCCTTCTCGAAACTCGCCGTCACCGCCGCCGTCAATCCGGGGTCCAGCGCTTCGAGGTTGGCTTCCAGGTTGAAGCGCAAGTTCCAGTGGTCGAAGTTGCACGAACCGATGCTCACCCAGTCGTCCACCAGCACCATTTTCAGGTGCAGGAAACACGGCTGGTACTCGAAGATTTTCACCCCGGCCTTGAGCAGTCGCGGGTAGTAGCGATGCCCGGCGTAGCGTACCGACGGGTGATCGGTGCGCGGCCCGGTCAGCAGCAGGCGCACGTCGATGCCGCGCGCGGCAGCCTTGCGCAACGAGCGACGAACTTTCCAGGTCGGCAGGAAATACGGCGTGGCCAGCCAGATTCGCCGCTGCCCACTGTTCAATGCGCGGAACAGCGACTGCAAAATGTCCCGGTGTTGACGGGCATCGGCATAGGCAACCCGGCCCATACCCTCGCCCACGGACGGTACGCGCGGCAAACGCGGCAGGCCGAAGTGCGAGGCCGGTCGCCAGGCGCGGCGGTGACGGTTGGCGATCCATTGGCGGTCGAACAGCAATTGCCAGTCGAGCACCAGCGGGCCAGTGATTTCCACCATCACTTCATGCCATTCGCTGGTGTCTTCGCCCGGCGTCCAGAATTCGTCGGTGACCCCGGTGCCGCCGACCACTGCCATGTTCTGATCCACCAGCAACAGCTTGCGGTGATCGCGATAGAAGTTGCCGACCCAACGCCGCCAGCTCAGGCGATTGTAAAAACGCAACTCCACCCCGGCAGCCGTCAATCGTCGGCGCAGGTTTAACGTGAACGCCAGGCTGCCGTAGTCATCGAACAGGCAACGCACTCGCACACCACGTTCGGCGGCTTGAACCAATGCCTGGACCATGGCCTCGGCGCAGGCGCCCGCCTCCACCAGATACAACTCCAGTTCGACCTGCTCTTCGGCGCGGGCAATCGCCACCAACATGCGCGGAAAGAACTGCGGACCGTCGATCAGCAATTCAAAGCTGTTGCCTTCACGCCACGGAAATACGGCACCGGCCATGTCAGCGCGCCGTGAAAATCAGTACCGCACCCACCGGCACCGACAGACTGATGGCCGACAAACCGGCAACCTTGCGCAAACTTTCCAGGCCGGGGGCCAGGTCGAAATCTTCAGCGTTGATCACCAGCGGCTCCAGAGTCACCACTTGAAAGCGCCGGTCATCGAGCCGGGTCGCCAGCAGTTCGGCGTTGTATTGATGTTGTTTACCATGAAGGCTGACAGTCAGCGGCAAACGCAATTCCAGCTGTGCGCCGGGGGCGAGGTCGTTGATCGGACGCAGATCAATCTGCGCGGTGATCAACGCTTCGGGGAAGGTCTGGATCTCGAACAGATCCTTGCGCATCCGCTCGTCACGCAGCGGGATACCGCTGTTCACCGAGTCCATCTCGACTTCGACCTGCGCCAGCCCGGTAGGGTCGACCTTACCGTGCAAGACCAAAAAGCGCTGCACCTCGGAGACGTTGGCGTTTTTGGTGCTGATGAACGACAGCCGCGACGACTCACCGTCCAGGTACCAATCGGCATGGGCCGACAGCGTGGCACCGGCCAGCAGCAGGAGGGCGAAGGTTTTGGAGAGGAAGCGGTTGAACATAAACACTCGTGGGGCAGATAAACCTGCACGAACCTTAACTGGCCTCACGGTTATTGCAAACCGAAGATCGAACTCTGTAGGAGTGAGCCTGCTCGCGATAGCGTATTGTCAGTCACCGAAGATATTGCCTGTGCCGGCCCAATCGCGGGCAAGCCTTGCTCCTACAAGGGATTGGGTGTGATCAGGGATTGAGGCGGCAGCCCTGGCGTTCGCTTTGCCACTGGGCGCGGTGGCTGCGCCCCATGCCGCTGACGGTGATGGTTTTACTGGCGGGGTCATCGGTGAATGCGCTGGTTGGCAGCCATTGCTTCACGTAGCCACGGCAGTACTCGACGTCGTTGTTCATCACATACCGGCACGAGCAATATTCCTTGGCGGTGTAGGCGCTGATGATGTCCGGAAATGCCCACAAATTTTCACGTTCGTAGACAATCCAGCCCAGCAGAAGAACTAGCAGCAACAGCAAAAAGCGCTTCATGGCCGCACCGCCTTCAGCACACGTTTGAGCAACTCGTTATGTCGGTAGCTGCCATCGCGATCATCGGCATAGCGGACGATCACCAGTTTTTCGCCAGGAATCACATATAGCGCCTGCCCCCAGTGCCCCAACGCCGCAAAGGTGTCGGCCGGTGCGTCGGGCCATGGTTGCGTCGCGCCATCCACCGCGCGATTGAGCCACCACTGGCCGCCGGGCACGGCGTCGTCCTGATGGGCGCGATAACCGGCGAAAGGCTCGCGGTTGAAGGCGACCCAGTCCTTGGGCAGCAATTGTCGATCCTGCCAACGACCATCGCGGGCCATCAACAGCCCGACCCGCGCCAGATCCCGGGCGGTGAGGTAGGCATAGGACGAGGCGACGAACGTCCCGCTGGCGTCGGTTTCCCAGACGGCTTGGCGAATTCCCAGCGGTTCGAACAACGCGGTCCATGGATAGTCCGGATAACGACTCGGGCCGACGATGTTTTTCAATGCGGCCGAAAGCAGATTGCTGTCGCCGCTGGAATAACGGAACGCCTGGCCTGGCACGGCGTATTCATCGTGCCCGGCAGTGAACGCGGCCATGTTCGCGTGGCCACGGGTGTAGAGCATCGCCACCACCGAGGATTTCAGCGGCGCGTATTCGTAGTCTTCCTGCCAGTCCAGGCCGGAAGCCCAGTGCAGCAGGTCGGCCAGGGTGATCGCCGGGTGATTCTCCAGCGCCGGATAGAACTTCACCGCCGGGTCCTGCAACGTGAACAAGCCTTCGCCATAGGCCACACCGAGGACCGTGGCCATCAGGCTTTTGCTGATGGACCAGGTCAGGTGCGGGGTGTCGGCGGTGGTTGGGCCGGCGTAGCGTTCGTAGATCAGTTGACCGTCGCGGATGACCAGCAAGGCGTCGGTGCGGATGCCTTTTCGGGTGCTGTCATCGCGGCTTGGGAAGGCGTAGGTTTCCAGGGCTTCGAGTGCCGGACCAGTGACTTTCGAGCCTTGTGACCACTGCTCGCCGGGCCAGTTTTCGGCGTGGGCCGTGGCGCTGAGCAGCAGCATGAAAAGCAGGGACAAGCCTTTGAACATGGTGAGGGCTCGGGGGGATGAATCTGCTGAGCCTAGACGAGGTTGATGACAGTTTTGGAGTTTGTGTCGGCCATGGCTACGTCTTCGCGGGCAAGCCTCGCTCCTACAGGGGTTTTATGGAGGCACATTATTGGTGACCTACACAAATCCCCTGTAGGAGCGAGGCTTGCCCGCGAAGAGGCCGGTCAATCCAGCGAAGATCCAGCAAGTGCCTTGGCCAATCGCTTCCCCCGCGCCCCCGCCGCCAACTCCATCACCGCTTGATCGCGCAGCCACATCGTCGCCCACAGCGGCAACCCGTCGGCCATCGCCTGATCCACCTCAGCCTTAAGCCCCTCAAACTGCGCAAACAACCCGCCCAACAGCACATGCCCAGCCGGATTGTTCGGCGCCTGACGACTGGCTTCCGCACACCCGGCCAATAGCGCCAGCAACCGCAGTTGCAAGGTTTGCGGCCAGTTGCTGTCCTGTCCGACGCCGTACAGCCACGCGGTCATGGCGCTCAACACATAGATGTCTTCCAGGGTGCGGAACGGTTTGACGTAAGCGTCCCAGCCATCGCCTGCCAGCAATTCGCAAAAGGCGTTGTCGAGAAACACCCGGCCGTGGCTGATGTCCGGCATCAGCGCGATGGCCGGGAGTTTTTCCAGGCGCACGCCCGGCTCACCGGGATACACCACCGCCAGACTCAGTCGCGGGTCTTCGCCGAGTGCTTCGCTGCGGGCGGCGATCAGCAGCCAGTCGGCGGCGTCGCCGGCGGTGACGAAATCCTTGCGCCCATTGAGGCGCAAGTCCTGGAGCCGGGTCTGCATGTCTGCCGGGCGCAGGCTGCGCTGTTCGGTCGCGCACAAGGCGCCGAGGCTCAACGGCGCGCTCGGCCACAGCACACGCAACGCTGCCTGATAACCCACCAAAAACGCCAGACCCGGCGTCGCCATCAGGCGTGCGCCAGCCACCGCCAGTTCGAACGGCGTGACCGTGCCCAACTGATGCAACAAGGTTGCAAAGCCTTCGGCCAAGTCAGGATTGGCGGGCAGACGTTCGCGGCGATTCAACAGGGTTTGCCAGGGCATAAGAGGCTCCTTGTGGGCTGTCATATAAGCATCACCAAAGCTTAACGGCGATGACACCGGGGCTACATAGCCTGACTTTGCACAACACGGCTGCATAAAGAAAGTCGATCGGCTGCAACCCACGACGGGTGAACGGCCCGTACGGAGATTCGCAATGACTCAGATCGCCCGCATCAGCGACACCGGCAATGAACGCCGCCTGCAAGCCGAACGCCTGATCGGCACCGAGGCCTTGCAAGAAGCGCAGGCCTTGCGCTTCAACGTTTTCAGCGGCGAATTCAACGCCAAGCTGAAAGGCGCGGAGCTGGGCCTGGACATGGATGACTATGATGTTCACTGCGCCCACATCGGCGTGCGTGACTTGAACACCGGGCGTCTGGTCGCGACCACCCGTTTGCTCGACCACACCGCCGCCAGCAGCCTGGGCAAGTTTTACAGCGAAGAAGAATTCAGCTTGCACGGCCTGGTTGCGCTCAAAGGCCCGATCCTGGAAATCGGCCGCACCTGCGTCGACCCGGCCTACCGCAACGGCGGCACCATCGCCGTGCTGTGGGGCGAGTTGGCCGAAGTCCTCAACCAGGGCGGCTACAGCTATTTGATGGGCTGCGCGAGCATTCCGATGCAGGACGGCGGGATTCAGGCCCACGCAATCATGCAGCGCCTGCGCGAACGTTACCTGTGCACCGAACACCTGCGGGCCGAGCCGAAAAAGCCGCTGCCGACACTGGATATCCCCTCGAACGTGATCGCCGAAATGCCGCCGCTGCTCAAGGCCTACATGCGCCTGGGCGCGAAGATCTGCGGCGAGCCGTGCTGGGACGAAGACTTTCAGGTCGCCGACGTGTTCATCCTGCTCAAGCGCGACGAACTCTGCCCGCGTTACGCCAAACACTTTAAGGCGGCTATGTAATGAGTCGCCTCCGGGTGTACGCGCGAATTGCGCGAGTGCTGGTGGTGGTAGCGCTGGGGTTGACCATGGCCAGTGTGTTCGGGTTGTTCGAGCGCGCAGGGATTGCCCATTCGATGGTCCGTCGCCAGCGCTGGTCGCGGTTTTTCATGGCGCGATTGAGCAACGCCCTGCCCTTTCGCGTGACCGTTCACGGTGAACTGCCCAAACAACCGATGCTCTGGGTCAGCAACCACGTGTCCTGGACCGACATCCCGCTGCTGGGCATGCTCACGCCGCTGTCGTTTCTGTCCAAAGCCGAAGTGCGCACCTGGCCGGTGGCCGGCTGGTTGGCGGCCAAGGCCGGCAGCTTGTTTATCCGCCGCGGTTCGGGCGACAGCCAGTTGATCCGCAAACAGATGACCCGTCACCTGGAGCAAGCGCATCCGCTGCTGATGTTCCCGGAAGGCACCACCACCGATGGCCGTTCGTTGCGCACCTTTCACGGTCGCCTGCTGTCAGCGGCGATTGACGCGCAAGTGGCGATGCAACCGGTGGCGATTCGTTATTTGCGCGACGGGGAAATCGATACGCTGGCGCCGTTTATTGGTGACGATGATTTGCTCTCGCACCTGATGCGTTTGTTTGCCAATGATCGGGGGGAGGTGGAAATTCACGTGCTCAAGCCGATCGAGTGCCAGGGCCGCGAACGTGCAGCGCTGGCGTTCGAAGCGCAGCAGGCGGTGCAAAAGGCGTTGTTTGGCGAAGTGGCGAAACCGGCCGAACCACGTCGCGCAGGCGCACTGATCGCCTCCTGAAGGAACACATATCCCCTGTGGGAGCGGGCTTGCTCGCGAATGCGGTGGTTCAGTCGACATCATCACTGACTGACCCATCGCATTCGCGAGCAAGCCCGCTCCCACATTGGTTTTTCAGTGATTCGTGGTTTTGTGCGAAGTCCTGAAGCTGCGGATAGAACAACCGAAAATCCTCGCTCAACGGCTCATACAACACCCGCAACTCCTGCATCGCCCCGGCCAATTCCTCAGGTTTGCTCAGCCGCCGGGAAATCCCCCGCAGCACCTGCGACAGCACCTCGAAATCCTCATAAGAACCCAACCAGTCATTGGCCACCATGTGCGGCGCGATCTGCGCCAGCCGTTCCGGCAGCTGCGGCTCGCGAGAGAGCACGCGATAGACATCCGAGGTGAACTGCGCCAACGGCTGGTCGGAGTAGAGCGTCCAGTCCCGGGCCAGGCAATGGTCGAAAAACACGTCGACCACG
Source organism: Pseudomonas sp. TH15 (assembly GCF_016651105.1). Taxonomy (GTDB): domain Bacteria; phylum Pseudomonadota; class Gammaproteobacteria; order Pseudomonadales; family Pseudomonadaceae; genus Aquipseudomonas. The sequence goes on along the minus strand of NZ_JAEKEL010000001.1, from coordinate 2,546,860 downwards.
ATCCCGGCATAACGCCGGCGGGTGATGGAAAACCGCGACAACGCGATGTCCACCAACGGATGGCGGTCGGTAAACACGTCGATACTGCGATGCAACTGAATGGCCGCTTCGATCTCCGGGTCAAACTGCCCTTGCAGCCGTCCTTTGACGAAATCGCCATACAGGCTGCCGAGCCATTGACCGGGGCGCTGGCCACCGAGGTGCAGATGTGCGAGATAATTCATGGGCGCAGCTTAGCACCGCGCATTGGTATCGTTACAACCAACATATCGTTATAACCCGATATACCGATTTATGCGCTCGTCAGACCGAAATCATATTGGTATATCGCGATTCAACGATTTAAAGTTCGCCTCATCGCGATATAGCGTTTTACTCATCACGAGCCCCCACCATGACCCTCGACCTCGACGAAATAATAAAAGCCCTGGCACACCCAGTACGCCGAGACATCCTCATCTGGCTGAAAGACCCCAAGGTTCAGTTCCCGGAACAGATCCACAACCACGAGTACGGCATTTGCGCCGGGCAGATCGACCAACGCTGCGGCCTGTCGCAGTCGACCGTGTCCGCACATTTGGCGACGTTGCAACGTGCGGGTCTGATCAGCAGCCAGAAAGCCGGTCAATGGCACTTCTTCAAACGCAACGAGGACGTGATTCAAGCGGCCCTCGACGCCATCGTCAAAGAGCTCAGTGCTCCGACAAGGACTTAACAATGCCCCTCTCGCTACTCATTCTGGCCCTGAGCGCCTTCGCCATCGGCACCACCGAGTTCGTCATCATGGGCTTGCTGCCCGATGTGGCGGCGGACCTTGGTGTGTCGATTCCCGGCGCCGGCTGGCTGGTGACCGGTTACGCCCTGGGCGTGGCCATCGGTGCGCCGTTCATGGCACTGGCCACCGCCCGGCTCCCGCGCAAGGCCGCCCTGGTAGCGTTGATGGGGATTTTTATTGTCGGCAACCTGCTCTGCGCTCTGGCCAGTGACTACAACGTGCTGATGTTTGCCCGTGTCGTCACCGCCCTCTGCCACGGTGCATTCTTCGGCATTGGTTCGGTGGTGGCGGCAGGACTGGTCCCGGCCAACAAACGCGCGTCGGCGGTGGCGTTGATGTTCACCGGCCTGACCCTGGCCAACGTCCTCGGCGTGCCGCTGGGCACAGCCCTCGGTCAACAATACGGCTGGCGTTCGACGTTCTGGGCGGTGACCGTGATCGGTGTTATTGCACTGATCGGCCTGATCCGTTTCCTGCCGGCCAAGCGCGATGAAGAAAAACTCGATATGCGCGCCGAACTGCGCGCCCTTAAAGGCGCCGGGATTTGGTTGTCGCTGAGCATGACTGCGTTGTTCGCCGCCTCGATGTTCACTCTGTTCACCTACGTCGCCCCGCTGCTTGGCGATGTCACCGGTGTCTCGCCCAAAGGCGTGACCTGGACGCTGCTGCTAATCGGCCTCGGCCTGACGGTCGGCAACATCATCGGCGGCAAACTGGCGGACAAGCGCCTGGCCGCCACGCTGATCGGCGTGTTCGCTTCGATGGCCGTGGTCTCCACCATCCTGACCTGGACGAGCGTCGCGGTTATCCCGACTGAAATCACCCTGTTCCTCTGGGCCACCGCATCGTTTGCCGCCGTCCCTGCGCTGCAAATCAACGTGGTGACCTTCGGCAAAGCGGCACCGAACCTGGTGTCGACCCTGAACATCGGCGCATTCAACGTCGGCAACGCACTCGGTGCCTGGGTCGGCGGCAGCGTCATCGCCCACGGTTTCGGCCTGACCAGCGTGCCCCTCGCGGCAGCCGCACTGGCGGTACTCGCCCTGCTGGTAACCCTGATTACTTTCCGTCAGAGCGGCAATCCCGACCTGGCTCCTGCTACCAACTAACTAACCACTACCTCACGAGGGTTGTATTCATGACAACTATTTTCGATCCGATCAAACTGGGCGACGTCGAGCTGGCCAACCGCATCATCATGGCGCCACTGACCCGCTGCCGCGCCGACGAAGGCCGTGTGCCGAACGCGCTGATGGCCGAGTACTACGTACAACGTGCCTCCGCCGGCCTGATCCTCAGCGAAGCGACGTCGGTCACGCCAATGGGCGTCGGCTACCCGGACACCCCGGGCATCTGGTCCAACGACCAGGTTCGCGGCTGGTCCAACGTGACCAAAGCGATCCACGGCGCGGGCGGCAAGATCTTCCTGCAACTGTGGCACGTGGGCCGGGTTTCCCACCCGTCGTACCTGAACGGCGAAGCACCGGTTGCACCGAGCGCCATCCAGCCTAAGGGTCACGTCAGCCTGGTTCGTCCGTTGTCCGACTACCCAACGCCACGTGCTCTGGAAATCGCCGAAATCGCCGACGTCGTGGACGCTTACCGCGTCGGTGCCGAGAACGCCAAGGCTGCCGGTTTTGACGGCGTGGAAATCCACGGCGCTAACGGTTACCTGCTCGACCAGTTCCTGCAAAGCAGCACCAACCAGCGCACCGACAATTACGGCGGCTCCCTGGAAAACCGTGCGCGCCTATTGCTGGAAGTGACCGACGCAGCAATCGAAGTCTGGGGCGCTGGCCGCGTGGGTGTGCACCTGTCACCACGCGCCGACTCCCATGACATGGGCGACGACAACCTGGCCGAGACGTTCACTTACGTAGCACGTGAGCTGGGCAAACGCGGCATCGCCTTCATTTGCTCCCGCGAGAAAGAAGCTGGCGACAGCCTGGGCCCACAATTGAAAGAAGCCTTCGGCGGCCCGTACATCGCCAACGAGCGTTTCACCAAGGACAGCGCCAATGCCTGGCTCGCGGCTGGCAAGGCTGACGCCGTCGCGTTCGGTGTGCCATTCATTGCCAACCCGGATCTGCCGGCGCGCTTGAAGGCGGATGCGCCGCTGAATGAAGCACGTCCAGAGTTGTTCTATGGCAAGGGGCCAGTGGGCTATATCGACTACCCAACGCTGTAAAAATGTCCATGGGAGCAAGCGCTGCTCCTACAGAAACGCAAAAGCCCCGACTCGAAAGAGCCGGGGCTTTTTGCGTATTGCGTTCAACAGATTGCAGACTGGGGCCGCTTGAGCGGGATTATTCACACGGACGAAACAAAATCCCTACAAAATACATAGTTCACTACCTATCAACCTGCTACTAGTCCGTATATAAAAGCACTCGACGGAGTCAAGGCGAGCAAAACGGATTTTCTGCTACATGAAGCATTGACACGACTGGATCCAATTACGCATTTTGTTTCATTTGCGCAGGCTGGGGCTCAAACGCAGCATATCCAGCCCTATATCGACCCAGCGCTCGGCCTCGGTGTGCAACTCAAAACTGTCGGGCGCCAGCAACCACTGATACAGGATGCCGTCGATGTAGGCGTGCAGACTGATCGCAGCACGGGCCGTATCGAGATCGTTCGGCAACTGCCCCCGATTCACCGCATTACTCAGGGCCAGGGCAATTCGCACGTTGCAGTCGAGGCTGACCGTCCGGCGCTGCTGGCGCAGGTCACACATTTCATCGGTGAATTCGCACTTATGAAACAGAATCTCGTTGATACGTCGGGTTTTCGGGTCCAGGGCAACTTGATGAAACAAATGAGTCAGCAATTTGCGCATGCAGCCCAACGGATCGAGCTCGTCCTCGCTCTCACTGGCCTTGGCCATCTCATCCAGCGGCTCATGCAAGGTGTCGAGCATGGCCTGCACCAGATCCGCCTTGTTGCTGAAATGCCAGTAGATGGCCCCGCGAGTAACCCCGGCCAGTGTGGCGATATCCGCCAGCGTCGTGCGCGCCACGCCCCTTTCATAAAAGGCTTTCTCTGCCGCTTCGAGTATCTGGCTTCGGGTTTCTTGAGCTTCCTCTTTGGTACGACGGACCATGGCAGTACAACCTCAGATCAGGATGCTTCAGCGCTGTCTGAATACGCGCTGAGTAAATGTGCAGCGAACTCTCTTGGGGTCCGTCTACGGCCTACAATTCAAACCTTTGAGCGGCATTTGTAACGGTATGGGTACGCGACCTAGGTATTTACAAACAACCATGAACGTAAGTATATTCCTTAGCAAGCTACTTATCCACTCAGCGCCTAATTTTTACCCTTCCACCTTTCGAGTGCGCATTTTGCGCGCCTGACCCGAGGATTTTCATGCAATTCAAGCCAGCTGTTACCGCTCTGGTCACTGCCGTCGCCCTGGCATCACTGCTCAGCGGATGCAAAAAGGAAGAGGCACCTCCTGCCCCTCCCGCCCCTCAGGTCGGCGTCGTCACCCTGCAACCTCAAGCCTTTACCCTGACATCCGAGCTTCCGGGCCGTACGAGTGCGTACCGCATCGCGGAAGTCCGCCCACAGGTCAACGGCATCATTCTCAAGCGCCTGTTCAAAGAAGGCAGCGATGTCAAAGCCGGCCAGCAGCTTTATCAGATCGATCCGTCGGTCTATGAAGCGACGCTGAAAAGCGCCGAAGCCAGCCTGCAACAGACCAAATCGATTTCTGATCGCTACAAGCAACTGGTCAACGAGCAAGCCGTCAGCCGTCAGGAATACGACACCGCTGTAGCCAACCGTTTGCAGTCCGAAGCAACGCTTCAGACCGCCCAGATCAACGTGCGCTACACCAAGGTTTACGCGCCACTGACCGGCCGTATCGGTCGCTCCAACGTGACCGAAGGCGCACTGGTCAGCAATGGCCAGGCCGATGCCATGGCGGTGATTCAGCAACTGGACCCGATTTACGTCGACGTGACCCAGTCTTCGGTGGAGCTGCTTGAGCTGCGTCGCGAACTGGAAAGCGGCCGCCTGCAAAAGGCCGGTGAGAACTCCGCGGCAGTCAAACTGACCATGGAAGACGGCAGCGAGTACAAACAGGACGGTAAGCTGGAATTCTCCGAAGTATCGGTCGACCAGACCACCGGTTCCGTGACCCTGCGTGCGGTGTTCCCGAACCCTGATCACACCCTGCTGCCGGGCATGTTCGTTCACGCCAAATTACAGTCCGGGGTTAACGCTGCCGCCATCCTTGCGCCGCAACAAGGCGTGACCCGTGACCTCAAAGGCACGCCGACCGCACTGGTCGTCGGCCCGGACAACAAGGTCGAACTGCGTCAGCTCAAGGCCAGCCGCACCGTCGGCAGCCAATGGCTGATCGAAGACGGCCTGAAAGCCGGCGATCGCCTGATCACCGAAGGGCTGCAATTCGTCAAACCGGGTGTTGAAGTGAAACCGACTGAAGCGACCAACGTAACTGCGAAAAACCCGGCCGCCGCACAGACAGCTGACAAGGCTTATAGCGGCAAAGGGGAGTAAACCATGTCGAAATTTTTTATCGACCGTCCGATTTTCGCTTGGGTAATTGCCCTGGTGATCATGTTGGTCGGGGCTCTATCGATCCTCAAGCTACCGATTAACCAGTATCCAAGCATTGCACCACCGGCCATTGCCATTTCCGTGACCTACCCAGGCGCTTCTGCACAAACCGTGCAGGACACCGTGGTGCAGGTCATCGAACAACAGCTCAACGGTATCGATAACCTGCGTTATGTGTCGTCGGAAAGTAACTCCGACGGCAGCATGACCATTACCGCCACCTTCGAGCAGGGCACCAACTCCGATACCGCGCAGGTTCAGGTCCAGAACAAACTGAACCTGGCCACCCCGCTGCTGCCGCAAGAAGTGCAGCAACAGGGTATCCGCGTAACCAAGGCAGTGAAAAACTTCCTGCTGGTGATCGGCGTGGTGTCGCAAGACGGCAGCATGTCCAAGGACGACTTGTCCAACTACATCGTGTCGAACATGCAGGACCCGATCTCGCGGACCGCCGGTGTCGGTGACTTCCAGGTCTTCGGTGCCCAGTACGCGATGCGGATCTGGGTCGACCCGGCCAAGCTGAACAACTTCAACCTGACCCCGGCCGATGTCAGTGCCGCCATTTCGGCACAGAACGTTCAAGTGTCTTCCGGTCAACTCGGTGGCTTGCCAGCACTGCCTGGCCAGCAACTGAACGCCACGATCATCGGCAAGACCCGCCTGCAGACTGCCGAGCAGTTCAAGGCGATTTTGTTGAAGGTCAACAAAGATGGTTCGCAAGTGCGTATCGGTGATGTCGCCGATGTCGGTCTGGGTGGCGAAAACTCCAGCATCGCGGCACAGTTCAACGGCAAGCCGGCTTCCGGTCTGGCGGTGAAACTGGCCAACGGCGCCAACGCCCTCGACACGGCCAAGGCCCTGCGCAAAACCATCGACGACCTGAAGCCGTTCTTCCCGCAAGGGATGGAAGTGGTATTCCCGTACGACACCACGCCAGTAGTCACCGAGTCGATCAAGGGTGTGGTTGAAACCCTGGTCGAAGCGATCGTGCTGGTGTTCCTGGTGATGTTCCTGTTCCTGCAAAACTTCCGCGCCACCATCATCACCACGATGACCGTGCCGGTAGTACTGCTGGGTACCTTCGGGATCCTCGCGGCATTCGGTTTCAGCATCAACACCCTGACCATGTTCGGTATGGTGCTGGCCATCGGCTTGCTGGTGGACGATGCCATTGTCGTGGTGGAAAACGTCGAGCGGGTGATGAGCGAGGAAGGCCTGTCACCCAAGGAGGCCACCAAGAAATCCATGGGGCAGATCCAGGGTGCACTGGTCGGTATCGCTCTGGTGCTGTCGGCGGTACTGCTGCCGATGGCGTTCTTCAGCGGTTCTACCGGTGTGATCTACAAACAGTTCTCCATCACCATCGTCTCGGCCATGGCCTTGTCGGTATTGGTTGCCCTGATCTTCACCCCGGCGCTTTGCGCCACCATGCTCAAGGCGATTCCGAAAGGCGAGCACGGCACGCCGAAACGCGGCTTCTTTGGCTGGTTCAACCGCAACTTCGACCGTGGCGTCAAAAGCTACGAGCGCGGTGTCGGCAACATGCTCACGCACAAGGCACCGTATCTGCTGGCCTACTTGATCATCATCGTTGGCATGATCTGGCTGTTCACCCGCATTCCGACTGCGTTCCTTCCGGAAGAAGACCAGGGCGTACTGTTCGCCCAGGTGCAAACCCCGGCCGGTTCCAGCGCCGAACGCACGCAAGTGGTGATCGACGAGATGCGTTCCTACCTGCTGGAGAAAGAGTCCGGTTCGGTGGCTTCGGTGTTTACCGTGAACGGCTTCAACTTCGCCGGTCGCGGGCAGAGCTCCGGCCTGGCGTTCATCATGCTCAAACCGTGGGGCGAGCGTGACGCGAGCAACAGCGTGTTTGCCCTGGCAGGCCGCGCCCAGCAGCACTTCTTTACCTTCCGTGATGCGATGGTGTTCGCCTTCGCACCGCCAGCGGTACTGGAGTTGGGTAACGCCACCGGTTTCGACGTGTTCCTGCAAGACCGCGCCGGTATCGGTCACGACAAACTGATGGCTGCCCGTAACCAGTTCCTCGGTATGGCTGCGCAGAGCAAAGTGTTGTATCAGGTGCGTCCGAACGGCCTGAACGATGAGCCGCAATACCAACTGGAAATCGACGACGAGAAAGCCAGCGCCCTCGGCCTGACACTCGCTGACATCAACAGCACGCTCTCGATTTCCTTCGGTAGTAGCTACGTCAACGACTTTATCGACCGTGGTCGGGTGAAGAAGGTTTACGTGCAAGGTCAGGCAGGCGCTCGCATGAGCCCTGAAGACCTGAAGAAATGGTACGTGCGCAACAGCGCGGGCACCATGGTGCCGTTCTCCGCGTTCGCCAAAGGTGAGTGGGTGTACGGCTCGCCGAAACTGGCCCGTTACAACGGCGTGGAAGCGATGGAGATCCTCGGAGCCCCGGCGCCGGGCTACTCCACCGGTGAAGCCATGGCCGAAGTCGAAGCCATCGCCAAGAAACTACCGGCCGGTGTCGGCATTTCCTGGACCGGTTTGTCCTACGAGGAGCGGCTGTCCGGCTCGCAAGCGCCAGCGTTGTACGCGCTGTCGCTGCTGATGGTGTTCCTGTGTCTGGCGGCGTTGTATGAGAGCTGGTCGATTCCGATCGCGGTTATGCTCGTGGTGCCACTGGGGATCATCGGTGCATTGATGGCCACCAGCCTGCGCGGTCTGTCCAATGACGTGTACTTCCAGGTGGGCCTGTTGACAACCATCGGTCTGGCATCGAAAAACGCCATTCTGATCGTCGAATTCGCCAAGGACTTGCACGAGCAAGGACGCAGCCTGCGCGAGGCGGCTATTGAAGCCTGCCGGATGCGTCTGCGACCGATCATCATGACCTCGCTGGCCTTCGTTCTGGGTGTGGTTCCGTTGGCGATCTCCACTGGCGCCGGTTCGGGTAGCCAGCATGCGATCGGTACCGGGGTAATTGGCGGTATGATCACGGCCACGATCCTGGCGATCTTCTGGGTCCCACTGTTCTTCGTTACCGTGTCGTCCATTGGCCAGCGCAAGAAAACTGACCAGGATGACGCCATTGAAACTCCTAAAGAGGCTGGCCAATGAGCAAGTCGCTACTCTCCCTAGCCGTCGCCGCTTTCGTGCTTGGCGGCTGCTCGCTGATTCCTGACTATCAGCAGCCTGCAGCTCCGGTGGCAAACCAATACCCGCAAGGCCCGGCGTATTCGCCGGCCCAGGCGCCTAGCCAGGCTGCCGCCGAACAGGGCTGGAAGCAGTTTTTCCATGACCCGGCACTGCAACAGATGATTCAGGTAGCCCTGGAAAACAACCGTGACCTGCGTGTCGCGGCCCTGAACATCGACGCGTTCTCCGCTCAGTACCGCATCCAGCGTGCCGATCTGTACCCGGCCATCTCGGCCAATGGCACCGGCAGCCGTCAGCGGCTCCCGGCGGACGCCTCGACGAGCGGTAAAGCGGGTATCAGCAGCTCGTACTCGGCCACGGTCGGCATCAGCGCCTATGAGCTCGACCTGTTTGGTCGGGTTCGCAGCCTGAGCGAAGAAGCCCTGCAGAAGTACTTCGCCACCGAAGAAGCACGGCGCAGTACCCAGATCAGCCTGGTGGCCAGTGTGGCCAACGCCTACATGACCTGGCAGGCCGACAAGGAACTGCTGAAACTGACCCAGGACACCCTCGGTGCGTTCGAGCAGAGCTACAAGCTCACCGCGCGCAGCAACGAAGTTGGTGTCGCTTCGGCTCTGGACCTGGCGCAGTCGCGTACCTCGGTGGAAAACGCCCGGGCGCAACTGGCCAAGTACACCCGTCAGGTCGCCCAGGATGAAAACAGCCTGGTGCTGCTGCTCGGCACCGGCGTCCCGGCCAATCTGCAAGCCGCCAAGCCACTGTCTGATGACCTGCTGAGCGATGTTCCGCCGGGCTTGCCGTCGGACTTGCTGCAACGTCGTCCGGATATCCTCCAGGCCGAATACAACCTGAAAGCCGCCAACGCCAACATCGGCGCGGCGCGAGCGGCGTTCTTCCCGAGCATCAGCCTGACCGCCAATGCCGGGACCCTGAGCCCGGACCTGTCCGGTCTGTTCAAGGGTGGTTCGGGCACCTGGCTGTTCTCGCCGCAGATCAACCTGCCGATCTTCAACGCCGGCAGCCTGCGCGCCAGCCTGGATTACTCGAAAATCCAGAAAGACATCGGCGTGGCGAACTACGAGAAGTCCATTCAAACGGCCTTCCAGGAAGTCGCCGACGGCCTGGCTGCCCGCCAGACCTACACCGATCAGTTGCAGGCTCAGCGTGATTTCGTTACCGCGAACCAGGACTACTACCGTCTGGCCGAGCGTCGCTACCGCATTGGTGTCGACAGCAACCTGACCTTCCTCGACGCCCAGCGTCAGCTGTTCAGTGCCCAACAGGCGCTGATCACCGACCGTTTGGCGCAGTTGAACAGCGCAGTCAATCTGTACAAGGCGCTGGGTGGTGGCTGGAACGAACAAACGGCGAAGAACGAGCCGTTGAAAGAAGAAGCGCCGAAGTTGAAGTTGTTCTGATAGCGCTTTGAAAAACAAGAAGCCCACCGATTGGTGGGCTTTTTGTTGGCTGCAGGAAAAAGTTGTGTCGACACTCATGACCCCTTCGCGAGCAAGCCCGCTCCCACATTTAACCGTATTCATCCTGGAGGAACTCGGTCGAATGTGGGAGCGGGCTTGCTCGCGAAGAGGCCCTGAACCTCACCCAAAAACCCGGTTCAATCTTGCGTTCGATAATCGCCCAAAACCCGCTTTCCCCAATTGAATCCGAACATCCGCGCCCCGCACCATTCGATCCACAAAACCAATAACAACAGGTTCGACACCATGCCCCCGCGCCCTGCCCTGTCCGGCTGATCGCCGCCGCTCCGCCCCCTGAATCCATCGTATTTCTGCACCGCTGAAAACGGCCGCAGCGCCGCCGTTCGCCCTAAAAAACAAGAGAGACTCCAGCTATGACCACCTCCCCCGTGCCTTACGCATTTCCCGGGCTGATCGCCCTGGCCCTTGCCGGCAGCGCCCTGCCCGCCGTGGCCGATGAGTCGGGTTTTGTCGATGGGGCCAAGGTCGACCTGAACCTGCGCAACTTCTTCATCAACCGCAATTTCACCAACCCGACCAAGGCCCAGGGCTTGGCTCAGGAGTGGACGCAAAGTTTTATCCTCGACGCCAAGTCCGGGTTCACTCAGGGCACCGTCGGGTTCGGTATGGACGTGCTGGGGTTGTACTCGGTGAAACTCGACGGCGGCAAAGGCACCGGCGGCACCCAGTTGCTGCCGCTTGATCACGACGGGCGCCCGGCGGACACCTTTGGCCGTACCAACGTGGCGTTCAAGGCCAAGCTGTCCCAGACCGAAGTGAAGGTTGGCGAGTGGATGCCGGTGTTGCCGATTCTGCGTTCGGATGACGGCCGCTCCCTGCCGCAAACCTTCCGTGGCGGGCAGATCACCTCGAAGGAAATCGACGGCCTGACGCTCTACGGCGGCCAGTTCCGCGCCAACAGTCCACGGGACGACAGCAGCATGACCGACATGTCGATGGTCGGAAAAGCCGCGATCACCTCGGACCGTTTCAACTTCCAGGGCGGCGAATACACGTTCAACGACAAGCACACCCAAATCGGCCTGTGGAATGCAGAACTCAAGGACATCTACAGCCAGCAATTCGTAAACCTGACCCATACGCAACCCATCGGCGACTGGACGTTGGGCGCCAACATCGGGTTCTTCTATGGCAAGGACGACGGCAGCGCCCTGGCTGGCGAACTGGACAACAAGACCTGGTCCGGCCTGTTCTCGGCCAGATACGGCGGCAGCACCTTCTACGTCGGCCTGCAAAAACTCACCGGCGACAGCGCCTGGATGCGCGTCAACGGTACCAGCGGCGGAACCCTGGCCAACGACAGTTACAACAACAGCTATGACAACGCCCAAGAGCGATCCTGGCAACTGCGCCACGACTACAACTTCGCCGCTCTGGGCGTGCCGGGCCTGACCCTGATGAACCGCTATATCAGCGGTGACAACGTGCACACCGCCACCACCACCGACGGCAAGGAATGGGGCCGCGAAAGTGAACTGGGCTACACCGTGCAAAGCGGCACGCTCAAGAACCTGAACGTCAAATGGCGCAACTCGAGCTTGCGTCGGGACTTCAACAACAACGAGTTTGATGAGAACCGGTTGATCGTCAGTTACCCGATCAGCCTGCTGTAAACACCCCTTCACCCCTGATGGCGCTCGGTCGGCGAAGGCCTGCATTTGATCGAAGTGATCCCTGCGTCCCTTAGGAGCTGCCGCAGGCTGCGATCTTTTGATCCTGAAACAACGTCAAAAGATCGCAGCCTGCGGCGGCTCCTACAGGGGAACCGTGCCATTTGTCAGGAGAAGTGGCACTTTGCCGGCCGGCGAGTAAAGTGACCAAACCTGAAGGACTCAGGTGAATAACCTTCCCGCTTCCGTTAGTTGATGTCGGTCCCCCAGTTGTGAGCCAGGTTGTCATCGGAAGACACCGTTGATCAGCAGAGGACCGCCTCATGATCGCCCGACTTACCGTCGCACCCGACTGGAACGCCAAAGCGTACCAGCAGTTTTCCCGCCTCAGGCAACGCCCGGTCACCGAACTGCTCGACCGCGTCAACCTGCGAAACCCCAAACACATTTATGACCTCGGTTGCGGCACCGGCATTGCCACGCAACTGTTGGCCAAACGTTGGCCACGTGCGCAGTTGCTGGGCGTCGACAGTTCCGCGCAAATGCTCGAAGAGGCGCGGTGCCTGCCGATCAAAGCTTTGTGGCAGCAGTGCGACCTGCTCGACTGGCAGCCCGAAAAACCGGCAGACCTGCTGCTTGCCGCCGCCGTGCTGCACTTCATCGATGGTCATCAAACGTTGCTGCCCAAGCTGCTCAGTCAATTGAATACCGGCGGCTGCCTGGCTGCGCACATGCCAGATTGGCGTGATGCGTTGTGGTATCGATTGATGCTCGACACCCTCGAAGACGGCGGCCCCGGCGGCACACCATTGGGTACGCCTGAACTGCGCCAGCGCATGGCAGCGCAGCCGTTATTGGCGCTGGAGGATTACTACCGTTTGCTCGCACCGTTAACCACTTCGCTGGATATCTGGGAGACCGAGCAGTTGCAAGTGGTCGACGGCAAATCGCCGGTGTATGACTGGGTCAAAGTGTCGGCACTGCGACCGGTGATGCAGGCGCTGGATTCAGCGGAGCAGGCGCGGTTTATCTATCACTATCTGATGCGAGTGCATAAACATTATCCGCAGGAGGCGAATGGGCATACGCTGTTTGCGTTCAAGCGGATATTTATTGTCGCCACGGTCTGATCGTCGCATCCACTACCGCTTTCGCGAGCAGGCTCGCTCCCACAGGGGAAATGCATTCCAATGTGGGAGCGAGCCTGCTCGCGAAGACGTCAGAAGGGGCAACCACTATTCGCGGGATTCGGTACCCAACTCATCCCAAACCGATTCCGCCAGATGGAACGTCGCATTCGCCGCCGGAATCCCGCAATAAATCGCGCTCTGCATGATCACCTCCTTGATCTCGCCACGGGTCACGCCGTTATTGGCGGCGGCGCGCAGGTGCAACTTGAGCTCTTCGTTGCGATTCATGCCGATCAGCATGGCGATGGTGATCAGGCTGCGGGTGTGGCGCTCCAGGCCCGGGCGGGTCCAGATATCGCCCCAGGCGTGACGGGTGATCATCTCCTGGAACTCCGAGTTGAACTCGGTCAGCGCGTTCAGGCTGCGGTCGACGTGAGCATCGCCGAGGACCGCGCGGCGGACTTTCAAGCCCTCGTCGTAACGTTGTTTCTCGTCCACAAAAAAACCCTCAATGGTTCGACAAAAACGCCAGCACCCGCTCGCTGAACGCGGCGCCGGCCTGGACGTTGGACAGGTGCGCGGCGTAGAACTCGGCGTACTCGGCGCCCTGCACGTGTTCCTGAATAAAGTGCCCACCGGACGGCGGCGTGACCGCGTCTTCGGTACCCGCGATCACCAGCAGCGGCACCTTGATCGAGGACAACTGATCACGAAAATCAGCATCGCGCACGGCGGCGCAATTGGCTGCGTAACCTTCAGGTGAAGTGGCGGCGAGCATGTCGGTGATCTTCTTCGCCGCCGCCGGATTGGCCTCGGAAAAATCAGCCGTAAACCAGCGCGCAATCGACGCATCACGCAACGCGACCATCGCTGCCGGGCCGTCACGCACCACGGTTTCGATTCGCGGGTTCCACACCGACGGGTCGCCGATTTTCGCGGCGGTGTTGCAAACGATCAGTTTGTTCAAACGTTGGCCGGCATTGATCCCCAGCCATTGGCCGATCAAGCCGCCCATGGACAAGCCACAGAAATGCGCACGTTCGATGTGCAACGCATCCAGCAGCGCCAGCACGTCACGGCCCAATTGCTCGATGCTGTAAGGTCCCGGCGTCACCAACGATTGACCATGGCCACGGGTGTCGAAACGTAGCACCCGGAAATGCTCGGTGAACGCTGAAATCTGCGCGTCCCACATGTGCAGGTCGGTGCCCAACGAGTTGGACAACACCAGCACCGGCGCATCGACCGGGCCATCGAGTTGCGGCCCTTGAATTTGGTAGTGCAGTTCGCCCTCGGCGAGTTGTACGAATGCCACAGCAGTCTCCTTCAGGCAGTCAACGCAAAATGTTCAGCCACCGCGCGCTCGACCCAGGTATGGGCCTGGCCGAGGTAGTGGGCAGGGTCCAGCAGTCGATCCAGTTCAGCAGGTGAAAGCTCAGCGGTCACTTGCGGCTCATCGCCGAGGACCGCGCGTAGATGACGCTGTTCGGCCACTGCGCGTTTGCAGCATTGTTCCAGCAGATGGTGCGCGGTATCGCGGCCGACTCGTTGCGCGAGAACGATGCTCACCGCTTCGGCCAGCACCAGACCTTGGGTCAAGTCGAGGTTGCGGGCCATGCGCATCGCGTCCACTTCCAGGCCTTCGGCGACCAGCAGTGCCTGCTGCAAACTGCCGGACACCAGGCAGCAAATCTCCGGCAGGGTTTCCCACTCGGCATGCCACAGGCCGAGGCTGCGCTCGTGTTCTTGCGGCATGGCGCTGAATAAGGTCGAGAGCAAACCCGGCACCCGCGTCGCCGCACCGATCAACACCGCCGCGCCCACCGGGTTGCGTTTGTGCGGCATGGTCGAGGAACCGCCCTTGCCCGGCGCCGAGGGTTCGAAGGCTTCAGCCGCTTCGGTCTGCATCAACAGGCTGATGTCGCGACCGAACTTGCCGAGGCTGCCAGCGATCAAACCGAGCACCGAACCGAACTCCACCAACCGATCTCTCTGGGTGTGCCAGGGTTGCTCCGGCAGCGCCAGTTGCAGCTCTTCGGCCAAGGCTGTGGCAATCGGCATCGCCTGTTCGCCGAGGGCCGCCAGGGTTCCGGAGGCGCCGCCGAATTGCAGCACCAGCAAGCGTGGTTTCAGTTCGCGCAGACGCTGGCGACTACGGGTCACGGCACCGAGCCAACCGGCGATTTTCATCCCGAGGGTGACCGGCGTCGCGTGTTGCAACCAGGTGCGTCCGGCCAGGGTTGTGGCGGCGTAACGTTGAGCCTGGGTAGCGAGGGTTTCCCCCAACTGCGCCAAATCGTTTTCGATCAGCGCCAGTGCACGACGCAGTTGCAACACCAGACCCGAGTCCATCACGTCCTGACTGGTGGCGCCCAAGTGCACGTAACGCTCGGCTTCGGCGTCGTTCGCGGCAATCTGTTTACCCAAGGCCTTGACCAGCGGGATCGCCGAATTGCCGGCCGTGGCAATCGCTTCACCGAGGGCGCCAAAATCGTAATGCCCGGCCTGACAAGCGGCTTCGATTGCGGCGACAGCCGTTTGAGGAATCAACCCGACGCGCGCCTCGGCCCGGGCCAGTGCGGCTTCGAAATCGAGCATGGCCTGAACCCGGCCCTGATCGCAGAACACTTCGCGCATATCGCGGGCAGTGAAATAGGCATCGAACAATTGATTGTTCGGTCGCTGGTTCATAAACAGTCCCTGGAAGCGTGGGCCGGCGCGGCCCACGGATGAAGATCAAAGGTCGTGGTGCAAATACTTCGCTTGTTTGGGCAGGCGCAGGCTGAACAGGAACGCCACCGCCATCATCACCGTGACGTACCAGTAGAAGGAGTTTTCCATACCCCCGGCTTTAAGGCTCAAAGCCACGTATTCGGCAGAGCCACCGAAGATCGCATTCGCCACGGCGTACGCCAGGCCGACGCCCAGTGCGCGCACTTCCGGCGGGAACATTTCGGCTTTTACCAGGCCACTGATCGAGGTGTAGAAACTGACAATCGCCAGCGCCACGGTAATCAGCACGAAGGCCAGAAATGGACTGCTGACACTTTTCAGACTCAACAGAATAGGCACGGTGAACAATGTTCCAAGGGCGCCGAACCAGAGCATCGAGTTACGTCGACCGATCTTGTCCGCCAGCATCCCGAACAACGGCTGCATGCACATATAAAGGAAGAGCGCGCCGGTCATGATGTAGCTGGCGGTCTTGGCGTGCATGCCGGCGGTATTCACCAGGTATTTCTGCATGTACGTAGTGAAGGTGTAGAAAATCAGCGAGCCACCGGCGGTGTAGCCGAGCACGGTGATGAACGCAGCCGTGTGGTTGCGGAACAGCGCAAGGATGCTGCCGGCGTCCTTGTTTTCGCGCATTTCCTTGCTGCTGGTTTCCTTGAGCGAACGCCGCAGGAACAGCGAAATCACCGCCGCCACTGCGCCGACCACAAACGGAATCCGCCAGCCGTAGGCACGTAAATCATCTTCAGTGAGGAACTGCTGCAGGATCACCACCAGCAACACCGCCAGCAACTGCCCGCCAATCAGTGTCACGTACTGGAACGAGGCGAAAAAACCGCGCTGGCCCTTGAGCGCAACTTCGCTCATGTAGGTCGCGGTGGTGCCGTACTCGCCACCCACCGACAACCCCTGAAGCAGACGCGCGAACAGCAACATGATCGGCGCCCAGACGCCGATGCTGTTGTAAGTCGGTAGACAAGCGATGAGCAATGAGCCGAAGCACATCATCAGCACCGAAATCATCATCGAATTCTTGCGCCCGTGCTTGTCCGCAACACGGCCAAAAATCCAGCCGCCAATGGGCCGCATCAGGAACCCGGCGGCGAACACGCCAGCGGTGTTAACCAGTTGCACCGTGGGGTTGTCGGACGGAAAAAAGGCAGGCGCGAAATAGATCGCACAAAAGGCATAGACGTAAAAGTCGAACCACTCGACCAGGTTGCCGGACGAGGCGCCGACAATCGCGAAGATCCGCTTATTGCGCTCCTCGCCGGTGTAGTGTTCGGTTGAAGCGGTAGTCGTTGTCATTGTTTTTCTACTCAATGGGGACAGTGAGAGTCTAGACATACTTCGCAACAGTCCTGTTCCACAGATGCTTTGGCAACACATATCCCTGTGGGAGCGAGCAAGCCCGCTCCCACAGGGGTTGCGGTGTTCATTCAATAATCGAAGAACACCGTCTCCTCATCTGTCCCCTGCAAAATCACGTTCCACTGATAAACACCCGATGCATCGGCCTTCGCCAGCAACGTACTGCGACGCTCCGCCGGGACACATTCGAGCAGCGGGTCCGCCACGTTGGCCGGCTCGCCATCAAAGTAGATCCGCGTCAGCAAGTGCTTCACCAACCCACGGGCAAACACCAGCACTACCAGATGCGGTGCCTGGGTCGAACCGTTCAAACCTTCAACCGTCCCAGGCTTGATCGTGGTGAAACGAAAGCGCCCTTCGGCATCCACCGGCACCCGGCCAAAACCTTCGAAGTTCGGGTCCAGGGGTTTGTCCTGCTCGTCTTCGGGGTGGTCATACTTGCCGGCGGCGTTGGCCTGCCAGACTTCCAGCATGGCGTCGTTGACGACATCACCGTTGCCATCCACCACTTGCCCGGTGATCGCCACGCGCTGGCCGAGGGTTTGTTCGACGGTCAGGTCTTCGCGGTTCAGCCAGGTCAGGCCGATGTGGTAATACGGCCCGACGGTGTGGGACGTGGTCGCGTTCAGCGTCATCTTATTTCTCCATCGGCGTGGCTTCGCGGCCGCGCAAGACGATGTCCCAACGGTAACCGAGGGCGTAGGAAGGGATGGTTTTTTCCAGGTCGAAACTGGCGATCAAACGTTCTTTGGCGCGGGTATCCGGCACGCAGTTGTAGATCGGGTCATAGGCCAGCAACGGATCACCCGGGAAATACATCTGAGTCACCAGCCGCGTCAGGATGCTCGGCCCGAACAGTGAGAAATGGATGTGCGCCGGACGCCAGGCGTTATGGTGGTTGCCCCACGGGTAGGCGCCAGGCTTGATGGTCTGGAACTGATACCAGCCATCGGCGTCGGTCACGGTGCGGCCGGTGCCGGTGAAGTTCGGGTCCAGCGGCGCGTCGTGCAGGTCGCGGGCATGGTTGTAGCGGCCGGCGGCGTTGGCCTGCCAGATCTCCACCAGAATCCCCGGCACCGGCAAGCCGTCTTCATCCAGCACGCGGCCGTGGATGATGATGCGCTCGCCCTGTGGTTCGCCCGTGTGCTGTGCAGTCAGGTCATTGTCCTGCGGGTTGATGCGCTCGGCGCCGATGGTCGGGCCGGTAATTTCCGACAGCGAATGGGGCAAAAACACCAACGGCTTCGACGGCGCGCGCCGGTTGGTGGATTGATACGTCGGGTGCAGGTATTCCGGCTGGGTGCCTTCTTGCGGGCGACGGTAACCAGGCTTGTCAGTCATTTCGCTTTCCTCTGTTCTTATAGTCGCGGCGGCGTGTCAGACGCGTTCGATCGCGAGTGCCAGACCTTGGCCGACGCCGACGCACATGGTCGCCAGACCTTTCTTGCCACCGGTCTTTTCCAGGTGATGCAGCGCGGTCAGCACCAAACGTGCACCGCTCATGCCCAACGGATGACCCAAGGCAATGGCGCCGCCATTCGGGTTGACCTGTGCGGCGTCGTCCGCCAGCCCCAGTTCACGCAGCACCGCCAAGCCCTGGCTGGCGAACGCTTCGTTGAGTTCGATCACGTCGAAATCGCTGACGGCCAAGCCGAGGCGCTCAGTGAGTTTTCGCACCGCCGGCACCGGGCCGATGCCCATGACCCGAGGGGCGACACCGGCGCTCGCCATGCCGAGCACTTTGGCGCGGGCCGTCAGGCCGTGTTTCTTCACGGCGTCGGCCGAAGCCAGAATCAACGCCGCCGCGCCGTCGTTCACACCGGAAGCATTGCCAGCAGTGACGGTTTTGTCGGGGCCGTTGACCGGTTTGAGTTTGGCCAGTGTTTCCAGCGTGGTGTCGGCGCGAGGATGCTCATCCTGCGTGACGACCGTTTCACCCTTCTTGTGGGCAATCCGCACTTCAACGATTTCTTCAGCGAAAAATCCTGCAGCTTGCGCGGCGGCTGTCCGTTGCTGACTGCGCAGGGCGAAAGCGTCCTGGTCCTCGCGGGAAATTTCGTAATCGTCGGCCACATTGTCGGCAGTCTGCGGCATCGCATCGACGCCGTACCGGGCTTTCATCAACGGGTTGATGAAACGCCAGCCGATGGTGGTGTCTTCCAGCTTCATGTTGCGCGAAAACGCCGCATCGGCCTTGCCCATCACGAATGGCGCGCGGGACATCGACTCGACGCCGCCGGCAATCGCCAGCTCCATTTCGCCGCTGGCAATCGCGCGGAACGCGGTGCCGATGGCGTCCATACCCGACGCGCAAAGGCGATTGAGCGTAACGCCCGGAATGCTTTCCGGCAGTCCGGCCAGCAGCAGCGCCATGCGCGCCACGTTGCGGTTGTCTTCGCCGGCCTGGTTGGCGCAGCCGAGGAACACCTCGTCCACCGCGTTCCAGTCCACCGACGGGTTGCGCTCCATCAGCGCCTTGATCGGCACGGCGGCCAGATCGTCGGCGCGAACCGCCGACAAGCCACCGCCGAAGCGGCCGATGGGGGTGCGGATCGCATCGCAGATATAAACGTCACGCATCATGCTTCTCCCGGTGCCTGGCCGTGGGCGGCGGCGGTGCGCGCTTCGAGATCGCGCAGCGCGGTCAGCTCGACCTCGGACGGTTCGGCGCTAGTCGCAACGTCATCGGCAAAACGAATCGCCCAACCGGTGGCCGCCGTGACTTGCTCGCGGGTCACGCCCGGATGCAGTGCGGTAACCACGAATTCATGAGTCTCGGCTTCCGGTTCCATGATGCACAGGTCGGTAATGATGCCGACCGGCCCGGCGCCCGGCAGGCCGAGACGCTTGCGCGAATCACCGCCCTCGCCATGGCCGACCGAAGTAATGAAGTCGAGCTTTTCCACAAACGAACGCGACGACTGTTTAAGGATGATCAACACGCTTTTGGCCGAGCCAGCAATCTCCGGCGCACCACCGGCACCCGGCAGGCGGACTTTTGGCGAGAAGTAATCGCCGACCACGGTGGTGTTGATGTTGCCGAAGCGATCGACCTGCGCCGCACCGAGAAACCCGACGTCGATGCGTCCGCCCTGCAACCAATAGCGAAAAATCTCACCGGTCGGTACGACGGTGTCAGCGGTTTCCGCCAGTTCACCGTCACCAATCGACAGCGGCAACACGCTCGGCTTGGCACCAATCGGACCCGATTCGTAGATCAGGACTACATCAGGTGAGGAAGTCAGCCGCGCCAGATTGGCGGCTTTCGACGGCAGGCCGATGCCGACGAAGCACACCGAACCGTTCTTCAAACGGCGGGCGGCGGCGACAGTCATCATTTCATTGGTGGTGTAAGTCATTACTTGGCCTCCGAAGCAGCGGCCAGCTTGGCCTGGAACTCGCTGAAGTCAGCGCAGCCGTGGATGTACTCGTTGATCCACGCGGTGAAGGTGTCGCGGTCCCGGGCAATCGGGTCCCAAGCCTGATAGAAACGATTGTCACGCTCGGTGTAACCGTGGGCGTAGGACGGATGCGCGCCGCCGGGCACATGGCAAACCGCGCTCAAGGCCCAGGTCGGCAGCACACAGGAGTTCATCGGCGCATTGAGGTCGTCGACAATTTCTTCGACGGTGACGATGCAACGCTTGGCCGCCAGCGCCGCTTCTTTCTGCACGCCGAGAATGCCCCACAGCAGCACGTTGCCCTTGCGGTCAGCCTTTTGCGCGTGAATCACGGTGATGTCCGGACGCACCGAAGGCACCGCCGCCAGCACTTCGCCGGTGAACGGGCAGGTAACAGTCTTGATCAGCGGGTTGACCTTTGGCAGGTCAGAACCGGCGTAGGCCCGCAACACCGCGAACGGCAGGCCGGAGGCGCCAGCGACGTAGGCATTGGCCAGGTCGGCGTGGCTGTGTTCTTCGATTTCCAGTGGGTGCGGCCACTGTTTCTCAACGGCGTCACGCAGACGGTGCAGCGAACCCACACCGGGGTTGCCGCCCCAGGAGAAAATCAGTTTGCGAGCACAACCGGCACCGATCAACTGGTCATAGATCAAGTCAGGCGTCATCCGCACCAGGGTCAGATCTTTCTTGCCCTGGCGAATGATTTCATGACCCGCCGCCGTCGGAATCAGGTGAGTGAAGCCTTCGAGCGCGACGGTATCGCCGTCGTTGACGAATTGCTTCACCGCGTCATGCAGCGAAAGGATTTCAGCCATGGGGCAGGCTCCCGTTTTGTTGTGAACCGACAGTGGAAGAAAAAGGCGCGAGGTTCAGCGCCGAAGTCCCTGAAGATTAAGCCCGCTAAAAATGCCAAACAATCCGATAATCGACTGAGTGTTCGTTTATCGAACAGATTGTTGTCTGGCTATCATTCTGTGTTGCCCCAAAAAGATCGCAGCCTTCGGCAGCTCCTACAGTGGAATGTGTACGCCTGTAGGAGCTGCCGAAGGCTGCGATCTTTTCCCACAACACCGCTATCTCAACCTGGAATCAGGTCGCATCCGCATGACTGACCATGCCTTTGATCACTACCGCCGTGGTCGCTAATGCCGCCGGTATCACCAACGCCGTCAGCACCTGCTCGAAGTTCCAGCCCAGGCCCAGCAGGGTCGCGCCCATCCACGCACCGAGGATCGCGCCGAAGCGACCAATCCCGAGCATCCACGACACACCAGTCGCCCGCCCCTGGGTCGGATAAAACCGCGCCGCCAGTGACGGCATCGCCGATTGCGCGCCGTTGACGCACATCCCGGCCACCAGCACCAACGTCGCCAGTAGCGTGATGTGGCCCAGGCTCTGCCCTACCGCGTAGGCAAACACCCCGGCCAACAGGTAGAAAATGCCGATGACCTTGTGCGGATTGAACCGGTCCATCGCCCAACCGACACCGACCGCGCTCAACACCCCGCCGAACTGGAACAACGCGCCAATGAACGCCGCCTGCTCCATGCTCGCGCCGCTGTCACGCATCAGCGTCGGCAGCCAACTGGTCAGCAGGTAAACGATCACCAGACCCATGAAGTAGGTCAGCCACAGCAGCAAGGTGCCGGTGCTGTAGGTACCGGAGAAAATCACCGCAAACACGTTGCGGGCCTTCACGGTTTTCTGTTCCGGCACGCTGAAGCTGGACGCCTGGGCCACCACTGTCGGGTCGATGGGTGCCAGGGTTTTGCGCACTTTGTCGGTGCCACGGTTACGGACCACAAGGTAACGCGCCGATTCCGGCAGCCAGAACAGCAAAACCACCGCGAGGATCAGCGGCAGAATCCCACCGATCAGCAACAGGCTGTGCCAGCCGAACGCCGGGATCAGCTTGGCCGAGATGAACCCGCCGCCAGCCATGCCGAGGTTGAAGCCGCAGAACATGCTGGTCACCAGCAGGGACTTTTTGCGCTCCGGGGTGTATTCCGACAACAGCGTGGTGGCATTCGGCATCCCAGCGCCCAAACCCAGGCCGGTCAGGAAACGCAGCACCAGCAATTGATCAACGTTGCTGCTGTAGGCCGAAGCCAGGCTGAAGATGCCGAACAGAAACACCGCGCCTACCAGTACGACTTTTCGCCCGAAGCGGTCAGCCAACGGGCCGGAACCCAGTGCACCGAAGACCATGCCAATCAGCGCGGCACTCATCACCGGGCCGAGGCTGGCGCGGTCGATGCCCCAGTCCTGGGAAAGGGCCGGCGCGATAAAACCCATGGCAGCGGTGTCGAGGCCATCGAGGAAGACAATCAGGAAACACAGGATCACCACCCGCCACTGGTAGCGCGAAATGGGTTGGGCATTGATGAAGGACTGCACGTCGAGGCAGTTTCCTACAGCAGACTGAGGCTGGTTCATTATTTTTATTCCACGCAAAGAACGCAGTCGAACAGGTACCGGCCAACGGCTGGCGCTGTCAAAAAAAGGAAGGTGTCGGGATCAGGCGACCTGGGTTTGGCAGGAAAACCGGTGGAAGCAGCGACAGTCGGGAAACGTACGCATGGGGGGTGGCCTCTTCTCATTATTATTGGGGTCGTCGTCCGGCGGCTGACCGAGGGTCAACAGCGCCGGATGACGCTGCCGCGACATTAATGATCCGAGGGAAAGAGCGTCAATTCGATAAACGCAACTCTGTGCGTTTATCGAACAGCTTAGGCGAAGACTGCTTATGCAAAAAGTTGTGCGCTGAGGTCGCGGCTGGCACTTAGCAAACCGGGCAAGAAGCGCTGCTCCAGTTCGTTGCGACTGACGCGTCCTGCGTGGGTACTGACGTTTAAAGCCGCCACCACCTGGCCGGAAGCGTCGTAAACCGGAACGGCAATCGAGCGCAGGCCTTGTTCCAGTTCCTGATCAACGATGCACCAGCCTTGCTGTCGCACCTCTTGCAGGCATTCAAGCAAGGCTTCGGGGGTGTGCAGGGTTCGGCTGGTCTTGGCCTGAAAATCCGCATGTTCGAGGTATTCGCCCAGCGTCGTGTCGTCCAGCGCGGCGAGCAGAATCCGGCCCATGGACGTGCAATAGGCCGGCAGACGCCCGCCCACCGACAAGTCCACGGAAATCAGCCGCTGGGTGGTCGCCGAGCGAGCGATGTAAAGAATGTCATCGCCTTCCAGCGTCGCCATGTTGCACGCCTCATGGAGTTGCTCGCTCATGCGGTCCAGGTACGGCTGGGCGGAGACCGCCAGTGGGGTCGAGGACACGTAGGCATGACCCAGGGTCAGGACTTTGGGCAGCAGCGAATAGGTGCGACCGTCGGTGGTGGCGTAGCCGAGTTTGATCAGGGTGTGCAGGCAACGTCGCACGGCGGCGCGGGGGATTTCCGTCCGATGGCTGATCTGGGCGATGGTCAGGTGGCGCTTGCGCTCCTGAAAGGCTTGCACCACCGCCAGGCCACGGGCCAGGGAGGTCATAAAGTCGGGGTCGCCGGTCATGGCCTGGATTCGTTTGGCCGGCGAGGCGACGATCGGCGGCGCCACTGAAGCGAAGGAGTTGCGCAGTTGATCGTTCATATCAGGTCCTTTTCCTACACGGATCAGTGGCTATTACAAGCGGCTCCTGGCCAGTACACAAGTCGCCGGCGACAAGATTGGGCGATTATCGAACCATCGACCGATAATCGCAATCGACGGCCGCCACCACCAGGCCCCTCAGTTTCCTATTCAGTAATGCTGTGAAATAAGGTTACTGTTGAGTGATCGCCGACTTAAGGGGCAATGTATGAGACCGAACTTGTCCGAGTTGTTGGCGCCAGAAACAGGTCGCTGAAAGTGGCAATGCGGAACTCTAATGCCCCTTAAAAGTTACGAGTAAAAAAAACATCACACACCAGGAACCACTTTTAACTCTCAAGAGATAGTGTTCTTCGAATCGACCGCTATAATGCACATCAGTGGCCCGCCGGTTTCTTACTTGCCGATTGTGCCACCCGGAGCGCGATGTCCCATCGCCGCCGCCCGCAGCAAGCACCTGACGCTTATGTGATAGACACCGCCAACGCGCTCGCTGAAACAGGATACTGAAGCTACGTCAGCTGTTTTCTCTGGTGCCGTGGCCGCCTGCAATATGGAACTGTTGATCACTCTGTCGTTAAAAAGCCGATGCCCTTTCAGGCATTGTCCTTTCAACGAACGTGGTCAGTAAATTCGATGCAGCGCGTTTCACCAGAATTTATCTCAACTCAATCAGGTAGCACTGTGACGAAAGACGAACTGCGCGCGGAACTTGAGCGCCAGGAACAACGTTACAAGGAAGTTTACGGCGGGGAAGTCACCACCTACGCCGCCCAGCCCGAACCGGAACGCAAGCCCTGGCGTAAACGCGCCACCGTTCAAGATCAGGCTTTCACCCAAGAACTACAGAAGATGGAAAAGGAACTCAAAGCCGAAGAGCCTTGACCGCTCCGGCTTGAATCCTTCAAGGGTCTGCGTCTGCTCCCGCTAAAAGCGCGGTGTATCGACCATGCCTTTCGCGCCCGCTACAAGCGGGCGGCGGCCACCTCACCCACCGGATGAGGCAAATGGCGCATGTCCGACCCTCTTCTCAGATATTTCATACAAGCGGTTTAGCCTCTCGCGCCCTCGAGAGAAACCCTTGTGGCTGCTAGCTTTTCAAAGAAAATCAAAGAGTTGCAAACCCCAGTAAAAAGCTGGGGCTTTGGGCTTCGCTACAAACTAATTCGTTGAAGAATGTTACCGACGAGCAGCTAGTGCATCGATTTCCAGTCTTTTCTGGCATAATCGCGCCCCCTTACGACCGGGTCAGAAAACCTTCATGATCGATTTATTCAGCGGACTAGATGCTTGGGTGCTTGTGAGCCTCTTGCTCGCCCTGGCCTTTGTCCTCGCCTTCGAGTTCATCAACGGCTTTCATGACACTGCCAACGCGGTGGCCACTGTTATCTACACCAAAGCCATGCCGCCTCATCTGGCGGTGTTCTTTTCCGGTGTGTTCAACTTTCTCGGCGTGCTGCTGGGCGGTGTGGGCGTGGCGTATGCCATCGTTCACTTGCTGCCGGTAGAGCTGCTGATCAATGTGAACACCGGACACGGACTGGCCATGGTGTTCTCGTTGCTTGCCGCCGCCATCACCTGGAACCTGGGCACCTGGTACTTCGGTATCCCTGCCTCCAGCTCCCACACCCTGATCGGTTCGATCCTCGGTGTCGGCCTGGCCAACGCGTTGATCAACGACATTCCGTTGGCCGATGGCGTGAACTGGCAGAAGGCGATCGATATCGGCGCGTCCCTGGTGTTCTCGCCAATAGCCGGCTTCATCGTTGCCGCGCTGGTGTTGATCGGCCTTAAATGGTGGCGCCCGCTGTCGAAGATGCACAAGACGCCGGACCAGCGTCGCAAGCTCGACGACAAGAAGCACCCACCGTTCTGGAACCGTCTGGTACTGGTGATCTCGGCCATGGCCGTGAGCTTCGTGCACGGTTCCAACGATGGCCAGAAAGGTATCGGCCTGATCATGCTGGTGTTGATCGGTATCGTGCCGGCGCAGTTCGTACTCGACCTGAGCAGCACCACTTACCAGATCGAACGTACCCGCGATGCGACCCTGCACTTGAGCCAGTTCTACAAGCGCAATGCCGACACCCTGGGTGAATTCCTGGCGCTGGGCAAAAGCGTGGAAGGCGACTTGCCGGAGAAATTCCGTTGCAACCCGCAACAGACCGAACCGACCATCAGCGCCCTGCTCGACACCCTCAAGGGTGTAGCCGACTACCATTCGCTGCCGTCGGAAAGCCGCATCGAAGTGCGTCGCTACCTGCTCTGCCTGGATGACACAGCACGCAAAGTCGCCAAGCTCCCAGGCCTGCAAGCCCGTGAAAAGGCTGACCTGGACAAACTGCGCAAAGACCTGACCACCACCACTGAGTACGCCCCGTTCTGGGTGATTCTGGCGGTTGCCCTGGCCCTGGGCCTGGGCACCATGGTTGGCTGGAAACGCGTGGTACTGACCATCGGCGAGAAGATCGGCAAGCAAGGCATGACCTACGCACAAGGCATGTCGGCACAAATCACCACCGCCGGCATGATCGGCCTGGCCAACATCTTCAGCCTGCCGGTGTCCACCACCCACGTCCTGTCCTCGGGCGTGGCCGGCACCATGATCGCCAACAAAAGCGGCCTGCAAGGTGGCACCGTCAAAACCATCCTGCTGGCCTGGATCCTGACCCTGCCAGCCACTGTAGCCCTGTCGGCCGGCCTGTTCTGGCTGGCGTCGAAGGCGCTGGGTAGCTGATACATCGCTGCAACGAAAAAGGCGCGTTCCGTGAGGTTCGCGCCTTTTTTGCTTTTTGGAGGTTTGGTTGGGGGGCATATCCGTTGCTGCGGGTGTTGCCGCTGGCGGTTTCGCCCTTACGGCGAGGCACTTTTTTCAAACGCCAAAAAAGTACCCAAAAAGGCTCGCCCCGGCGTCCGGCCCCTCGCCTAGGCTCGGCGTGCCTTCGTTCCGGTATTCATCTGGGGGCATCGCCTACGGTCGGCTTCGCTTCGACCTCCTCTCGATGTGTGCAGCTTCGCCGCACGGCGCTACGCGCCCACCCCCAGATGAACACCTCCACTCAGCCTCCCGAAGGGGCTGAAGATCAAGAGCCCCTCACCCTAGCCCTCTCCCGGAGGGAGAGGGGACTGACCGAGGTGTTTGGGGGAGCTACGCCGACGTGAAATACCGCGTCGAACTCAGACTTGAAAAGCACACAAATCGGCCCCCTCTCCCTCGGGAGAGGGCTGGGCGGGCGGCGTTCCGATGAGGGGCGAATCCACCACAAAACCAAAGCCGACCCTCTCGCTCTTCACCACTCATTAGGCCGAGCGTTAGCTCGCCTGCTCTTGATCTTGCTCTACCCGCCCCTTCGGGAGGCTGAGTGGAGGTGTTCATCTGGGGGGTGGGCGCGTAGCGCCGTGCGGCGAAGCCGCACACATCGAGAGGAGGTCGAAGCGAAGCAGACCGTAGGCGATGCCCCCAGATGAATACCGGAACGAAGGCACGCCGAGCCTAAGCGAGGGGCCGGACGCCGGGGCGAGCCTTTTTGGGTACTTTTTTGGCGTTTGAAAAAAGTGCCTCGCCGTAAGGGCGAAACCCTAAGCAGCCGTTACCGCAGCAACGGATATACACCCCCCCAAGAGCCCCAACCCCCCAAGAGCCTGGTCGGCCCAAAGGCCGCCAAGGCAAAAAAAGGGCAACCGAAGTTGCCCAAAATGCCTTGCGTGCTCATTGCGTCCGGAAAGACCTACGGTTTGCGCTTATGGGAATCCTTCCAGATGAAATATCCAAACCCTGCAAAAAACAGAACCATGAGGCCGACTGTCAGCACTCCGGCGATCACCACGTTATCGAAAAACATGACTGGCCTCCTGCACTTGCCCTGTTGCGATGGGGCTAAGTTAACCAATCGGGCAGGAGAGAAAATTGACCGGGATCAATGCCGCCCGAGACTGGGCGTAAAGGAGGGGAAATAACTGACCTGCATCAATCGATGCAGGGGGTTTCAACGCTTTTTCGGTTTGTTTTTCGGCTTTTTCTTCGCTTTACCCAACGGCATGGCCTGCTCGAACGCCTGGCGGACTTCGTTCAGGCGCTTATCGTTGAGGTCATGAACCCGCTTGGCGCGTTCGGCATTAAGGTCGATCAGTTTGTCGTCTTGGCTCATGGTGTTCAGTGCATCGCTGGAAAGAATCACAACTGCCGCATCACTGGCAGGACTGAACCAATAATGCAGCCTGACGCCAGCGCTGACCAGCCACCGGCTTAAACAGCCTAAAACAATTCATGTGAGCGACAACGGTCAAATCTGGATATCGACCCAAAGCCCTTGGCGCGGCTGATCGTCTATCAACGGTGCGACCGGCACGGTGTTGTCGGCATTGAGTTCGTCACCGGGAATCGCCAGGTGTTCTTCCGGGTCCTCATCGGCCTCGCGACGGCGGCGATCTTGCTCCTGCTTTCGGCGCTGTTCTTCGCGCAGTTGCAGGGCGGCCTCTTCCGGGTCGCGTTTTTGCATGTCGATCGTGCTGTCGCTGGAGCTTTCCTGCACAGGCACTACCGGCGGAATGTCCGGGCGCTGGCGGATCGGGTCCTGCTGTGAGGTGATCGGCACGGCACTCAAGGGCAGCATCGGTTGCAGCATAATTATTAGTCTCCTGTCTTCAGGCTGTCGGCTGCGCAGGTTGCGACTTGAGCCATCGGTCGCAAAGTTGTGAACCAGCACACGTGCGGGCCGCTATGTTTTATCCGACAGCACAGAACTCAAGCGTTCCCCAAGATCAAAAGATCGCAGCCTTCGGCAGCTCCTACATGAGTAATCCTTTGGCCCTGAAGGCTCATTCCGTTAAGATAGCCCGCTTTTTCAAGGTGGGAGTCAGGCAGCATGGCGCAGCAGTATCAACCGGGGCAACGCTGGATTAGTGACAGCGAAGCCGAGCTGGGTTTGGGCACCGTTCTGGCACAGGACGGCCGCTTGTTGACCGTGCTCTATCCGGCCACTGGCGACACTCGTCAGTACGCGCTACGGAATGCGCCCCTCACACGTGTGCGGTTTTCGCCGGGTGACTCGATCACTCACTTCGAAGGCTGGAAACTGACCGTACAGGAAGTCGACGACGTCGATGGCCTGCTGGTCTACCACGGCCTCAACGCGCAGAACGAAGCGGTCACCCTGCCGGAAACCCAACTGTCGAACTTCATTCAGTTCCGTCTGGCCAGCGACCGTCTGTTCGCCGGGCAGATCGACCCGTTGGCCTGGTTCTCCCTGCGTTATCACACGCTGGAACACACCAGCCGTCAGTTGCAGTCTGCCCTCTGGGGCCTGGGCGGCGTGCGTGCGCAGCCAATCGCGCACCAATTGCACATCGCCCGTGAAGTCGCCGACCGTATCGCGCCTCGGGTTCTGCTGGCGGACGAAGTAGGCCTGGGTAAAACCATCGAAGCCGGCCTGGTCATCCATCGCCAACTGCTCTCGGGTCGCGCCAACCGCGTGTTGATCCTGGTTCCTGAGAACCTGCAACACCAGTGGCTGGTCGAGATGCGCCGCCGCTTCAACCTGCAAGTCGCGCTGTTCGACGAAGAACGCTTTATCGAAAGCGATGCCGGCAACCCGTTCGAAGACACCCAGCTCGCGCTGGTTGCACTGGAATGGCTGGTGGACGACGAGAAGGTGCAGGACGCTCTGTTCGCTGCCGGTTGGGACCTGCTGGTGGTCGACGAAGCGCACCACCTGGTCTGGCACGAAGAAAAAGCCAGCCCTGAATACACCCTCGTCGAGCAACTCGCCGAGACTATTCCTGGTGTGCTGCTGCTGACCGCGACCCCGGAACAACTGGGCCAGGACAGCCACTTCGCGCGTCTGCGCCTGCTCGACCCGAACCGTTTTCATGACCTGCACGCCTTCCGCGCCGAGAGCGAAAACTATCGCCCGGTGGCCGAAGCCGTTCAGGAGCTGCTGGACAAAGGGCGCCTGTCGCCTGAAGCGCACAAGACTATTCACGGTTTCCTCGGCAACGAAGGCGAAGCGCTGCTGACCGCGGTCAACGATGGCGACGCCGAAGCCAGCGCCCGTCTGGTGCGCGAGTTGCTCGATCGCCACGGCACCGGCCGCGTGCTGTTCCGTAACACCCGCGCCGCCGTGCAGGGTTTCCCGGAGCGCAAACTGCACCCGTACCCGCTGCCGTGCCCGGACGAATACCTCGAACTGCCGCTGGGCGATCACGCCGAGCTGTACCCGGAAGTCAGCTTCCAGGCCCAGCCGGATGCCAACGAAGAAGAACGCTGGTGGAAATTCGACCCGCGCGTCGAGTGGCTGATCGATCAGCTGAAAATGCTCAAGCGCACTAAAGTGCTGGTGATTTGCGCCCACGCCGAAACCGCCATGGATCTGGAAGACGCCCTGCGCGTACGTTCCGGCATTCCGGCCACGGTCTTCCACGAAGGCATGAACATCCTCGAGCGTGACCGCGCCGCCGCCTACTTCGCGGATGAAGAGTTCGGCGCGCAAGTGCTGATCTGCTCGGAAATCGGCAGTGAAGGTCGCAACTTCCAGTTCTCGCACCACTTGGTGCTGTTCGATCTGCCGGCGCACCCGGACCTGCTCGAGCAGCGTATCGGTCGTCTGGACCGGATCGGCCAGAAACACATCATCGAGCTGCACGTGCCGTATCTGGAAACCAGCCCGCAAGAGCGGCTATTCCAGTGGTACCACGAAGCGCTGAACGCGTTCCTCAACACTTGCCCGACCGGCAACGCCTTGCAGCATCAGTTCGGCCCGCGCCTGCTGCCGCTGCTGGAAAACGCCGACGATGGCGAGTGGCAAGCCCTGATCGACGAGGCCCGCGGCGAGCGTGAGCGTCTGGAAGCCGAGCTGCACACCGGTCGCGACCGCTTGCTGGAACTCAACTCCGGCGGTTCGGGCGAAGGCGATCAGTTGGTCGAGGACATCCTTGAGCAAGACGATCAGTTCGCCCTGCCGATCTATATGGAAACCCTGTTCGACGCGTTCGGCATCGACAGCGAAGACCATTCGGAAAATGCGCTGATCCTCAAGCCGAGCGAAAAAATGCTCGACGCCAGCTTCCCGCTGGGCGACGACGAAGGCGTGACCATCACCTACGACCGCAACCAGGCGCTGTCTCGCGAAGACATGCAGTTCATCACCTGGGAACACCCGATGGTCCAGGGTGGTATGGACCTGGTGTTGTCCGGTTCGATGGGCAACACCGCCGTAGCGCTGATCAAGAACAAGGCGCTGAAACCTGGCACCGTGTTGCTGGAACTGCTCTACGTCAGCGAAGTGGTTGCCCCGCGCTCCTTGCAACTGGGCCGTTACCTGCCGCCGGCCGCCCTGCGCTGCCTGCTCGATGCCAATGGCAACGACCTGTCGGGCCGGGTGTCGTTCGAAACCCTGAACGATCAACTGGAAAGCGTGCCTCGCGCCAGCGCCAACAAGTTCGTCCAGGCTCAGCGCGATCAGCTGACGCCACGGATCAACGCCGGCGAAGAGAAGATCGCCCCGCGTCACGCCGAGCGTGTGGCTGAGGCGCAACGTCGCCTGGCTGCCGACACTGACGAAGAACTGGCACGCCTGACCGCGTTGCAAGCGGTCAACCCGACCGTACGCGATAGCGAACTGGTTGCCCTGCGCAATCAGCGCGAGCAAGGCCTGGCCATGCTCGACAAGGCTGCGCTGCGACTGGAAGCAATTCGGGTGTTGGTAGCGGGTTAATCGCCCTCTCCTACTCCGTAGAAACAAAAAAAGGCCCGCAGTGATGCGGGCCTTTTTTTGTCTGCCGGAATGATGGGGTGTGGCTGATGGCCTGATCGCGAGCAAGCTCGCACCCACAGGGGATCTGTGGCGTTCACAAATCCAATGTGGGAGCGAGCTTGCTCGCGATGGCGGTTACGCAGTCACCGCAGCACCTTCAGGCTCAACGACAGCCACCAACCCGTCCTTCATCCGCTTTGCATCACGCACAAAACACCGCGACGCCATAAATAGAAACACCATGGTGAAAAACAGCGCCACCGGGATCAAGTACATCGCGTCATGCAGACCGATAGCCTTGAACGCTTCGGTCATCTGCTCGGCACCCTCCGTCAGCATCGCCGAATGCGCAAAGTGATCGGATAACCCACCGACCACCACCGGCCCCAATCCACCGCCCAACAAATACAACCCGGCAAAGAACAACGCCATGGCCGTTGCCCGCAGGCGCGGTTCGACCACGTCCTGAATCGCCGTATAAACGCAGGTGTAGAAGTTGTAGGCAAACAGCCAGCCCAGACTGAACACCGCGACAAACACCCCGATTTCAATGCGCCCGGCATGCAGCGCACACGCGGTGCACACCGTCGAGATGATCAAACTGAACGCGGCAAACAACAGTCGCCCATTGGCCACACGCTGGTGAATCTTGTCGGCGATCCAGCCGCCCAGGGTCAAGCCGAACAGCCCGGTCACGCCGACGATCACCCCGGTCGCCACCGCCGCTTCCTGCAACGGCATCAGGAAATAGCGCTGCAGCATCGGCACCAGGAACGAGTTGCAGGCGTAGGTCGCGAAGTTGAAGCACAGCCCTGCCAGCACCAGCCAGAGGAACGTCGGCACCGCCAGAATCCGTCGAATCGGCTTGTCGACTTTTTCCTGGGACACTTGCACGCTTTCCGCTGCGCCGCGTTTCGGTTCTTTAATGAAGAACATGAAGATCGCCAGGATCAACCCCGGCACCGCCGCGATAAAGAACGGTGCGCGCCAGCTATCGAAAGCCTTGACCATCGCGCCGATGGTGAAGAACGCCAACAGCAGGCCCAGCGGCAGCCCGAGCATGAAAATCCCCATGGCTCGCGCCCGACGGTGGGCCGGGAACAGGTCGCCAATCAGCGAGTTGGCCGCTGGCGCGTAACTGGCTTCACCGATGCCGATGCCCATGCGCACCAGCAGGAAGCCCCAGAAACTGCCGACCAGGCCATTGACCGCCGTCAACCCGCTCCACACCGCGAGGCCCCAGCCCATTAACTTGCTGCGCGAACCGGTATCGGCCATTCGCCCCAGCGGCAGACCGGCAATCGCGTAGACGATGGTGAACGCGGTGCCGATGATCCCAAGCTGAAAGTCGCTGAGGTGCCATTCCTTACGGATGGGCTCAATAATGATGGCGGGGATGGTGCGGTCGAAGAAGTTGAACAGGTTGGCCAGGAACAGCAGGAACAGAATGCGCCAGGCATTCGCCGCTTGGGTCGAGTTCTGCATGGGGTCCGTCTCTTTTATTGTTATGAAGGCTTCGCTGCCCCCGGAATCTGCAATCTAGTCAGGCTCGTGCGGCGTGTCTGTGATCATTCGCCAGCCTGATATCGGGCCATGCCACTGTAACGAAACGTAAGCCTTTGATAAGTCAGCAATCCCCCGAAAACCGGGGCTTTTACGGCAAAACCCTGGCACAAAAAAATAGTTTCGCGCCCCCCTTCCCAAGTCCGTGGCGAAGCCTAGAATAGCCGCCGGATCCGTCCGGATTCGCCGATCAATCCCTTTGATGCCCTCCCCATGTCCGAAGCCAGTCCGTGTCTGAATTGCGGTGCCTGCTGTTCTCATTTTCGCGTGTCTTTTTTCTGGGGTGAATGCACCTCGGCCGGGGGTACGGTGCCCGACGATCTGGTCGCGCCGATCAGCCCCAGCAGGGTCGCCATGCTCGGCACCGACTGCAAACCCACCCGCTGCGTCGGGTTGGTCGGCGAGGTCGGCAGTACCGTGCAGTGCTCGATTTACGATCAGCGTTCCAGCACTTGCCGGGAGTTCGATGCGTCCTGGGCCAATGGCGAAGCGAACGTGGATTGCGATGCGGCGCGGGCTGCATTCGGCCTGCCGGCGCTGCAACCGGACTGGGCTGAAATCCCCTTCGAACAAAGCGCCTGACTCTATTAGTGCCAATCGCTATGACACTAATGCCGAAATCGTTAGCGCCAATATGCCACTACCGCATACGTTGCAAAAACCGCCTCTATACTCCTGTCATTCGCCTGCGATGACGACGCAGTAAGGACGACTTCAGAGACGGGGCATGCTATGGAGTGGCTTGGTTTGCAGTTCGTTACCGAGCTGCCGCAGAACGGGCAGGTCATCCTCAACTGTACGTACAACCCCTTTCTGGTGCTGTTGGCCTACGTAGTGGCCTGTGCGGCCGGTTTCGCCACACTGGACATGACCGAACGGGTCGGCCACGTGGAAAAGTCCGGTTCCCAGCGGCTCTGGCGCTGGGTCGGTGCCGGGTGCCTGGCGGGCGGGATCTGGGCCATGCATTTCATCAGCATGCTGGCGTTCCAGGCGCCGATCGAGATTCACTACCAACTGCCCATCACCCTGCTCTCGCTGTTATTCGCCCTGACCGCATCGTGGCTGGCCATGCACACGCTCAGTCATCCTGACCTCAATTTCTGGCAATACCTGCGCGCCGCGATCTGGATCGGATTGGGCATCGCAACCATGCACTATGTGGGGATGGCCGCCATGCGTTCGGTGGCGACGGCTTATTACCACCCAGCCCTGTTTGCGCTTTCCATCGTGATCGCGATTGGCGCCAGCCTCGCCGCACTGTTGATTTCCAGTCGCCTGCGCGATGGCAACGGCACGTTTCATCAACTGCTCAAATTCACCGCCAGCCTGGTGCTTGGCGCCGGTATCGTCAGCATGCATTTCACCGGCATGGCGGCGTTAAGTCTGACGCTGCCCGTCAACAGCCTGCCAACGCTACCCACTGAAAACAGCCATCTGCAACTGGGGCTGACGGTGGCGATCATGACCCTGCTGATCATCGGCAGCTGCATCAGCGCGGCATTGGCCGACAAGAAACTGCAAAACAAGGAACACGACCTGCGCCGGGTCAACGCCCTGCTCAGCCAACTGGACCAGGCGCGCATGTCGCTGCAACAGGTGGCGCACTACGACGCCCTGACCAACCTGATCAACCGCCGTGGTTTCAATCAGATCTTTGCCGAGAAGCTGATCGAGAAAACCAACGAGGGCGGCATGCTCGCGGTGATGTTCCTCGACATCGACCACTTCAAACGCATCAACGATAGCCTCGGCCACGACGCCGGCGACGAGTTGCTCAAAGTGCTGGCCGGGCACATCAAGGGTTCGGTCCGCAGCCACGACGATGTGGTGGCGCGTTTCGGCGGCGACGAGTTCTGCATCCTCATCGGCCTGCACGACCGCGAAGAAGCCCGGCACATGGCCCAGCGCATCATGCTGAAAATGAAGGACCCCATCGAGCTGTCGGGACGGCGCATGGTCATGACCACCAGCATCGGCATCAGCCTGTTCCCCGAAGACGGCACGACCTGCGAGGACCTGCTGAAAAACGCCGACCTGGCGCTGTATCAATCCAAGGGCGGCGGTCGCAATAGCCTGCACTTCTTCAGCTCGAACCTCAGAACCCGGGCCACCATGGAGCTGCAACTGGAAGAAGAACTGCGCCACGCACTGCGCGAAGACGCCGGGCTGATGCTGTATTACCAACCGATCTACGACCTGAAAACCGGCCAGGTCACCAAGCTTGAAGCACTGATTCGCTGGCAACACCCGACTCACGGTTTGCTCACGCCGGACCGGTTCATCGCCATTGCCGAAGCCAACGGATTGATCGCAGAGCTGGACAACTGGGTGCTGCGCAAGGCCTGTGAAGACTTGGGCGAATTGTCCCGCCACGGCTGTGAAGAGTTGAAAATTGCAGTGAACTGCTCACCGATTAACCTGGCACGCGAAGAACTGGCTGACGAAATCGAGCACGTCCTGCGCGTAACCGGAGTGGAGCCCCAGCGCCTGGAGCTGGAAGTCACGGAAAACGCGCTGATGGGCAATATCGCCAACACCCTGGTGCTGCTGCGGCAGATTCGCGCCCTCGGCGTGTCACTGTCGATCGACGATTTCGGCACCGGTTACTCTTCCCTGGCTTACCTCAAGCGCCTGCCGCTGAACACGCTGAAGATTGATCGCTCATTCATCCAGGACATCCCCAAGGCGTCCCAGGACATGGAAATCGTCCAGGCAATCATCGTCATGGCGCATACCCTGCATTTGCAGGTGGTCACCGAAGGCGTCGAGACCTTCGAGCAATACGAATTTCTTGAACGCCACGGCTGCGATTTCGTCCAGGGTTACCTGCTCAGCCGTCCGGTGCCGCTGGAGGAATTACGCCCGGTGCTGGACGAAATCAACCAGCGCAAGCACACGCACACGGTCAATCCGCTGAGTCTGGCTCGCGGTATAGCTGCACTAACGTTGACGGATCCTTTTCCAAAAAGCCCTGGCCCCCATGCAGGCGCATCAGTTGTGCGGCCAATCCGCTGATCGGCGTGGCCGAACCTTGTTCGCGCGAGAATTTCACTGCGGTGTCCAGATCCTTGAGCAGTGTGCGCACGTGCCATTTCACCGGTTCGAAACGGCTCTCGGCCATTTGCGGGGCGAGGATCTGCAAGGGTTTTGAATCAGCGAAACCGCCGGCCAGCGCTTCGGCGATCAGACTGGCGTCAACGCCGGAACGTTCGGCCAGCGCCACGACTTCGGCAATCACCAGCGCATTGCAGGCGACGATCATCTGATTGCAGGCCTTGGTCACCTGGCCGGCACCGATGGCGCCCATGTGCGTCACGCGTTTTCCCAGACTCAGCAGCACCGGCCGCACCCGCTCAAGATCCGTCGCTGCGCCACCGACCATGATCGCCAGGCTGCCCGCCTCGGCACCGACTACTCCGCCCGACACTGGCGCATCCAGCCAACCCATGCCGGTTTTTCTGGCAAGTTCTGTCGCCATTTCCCGCGTGGCGGTGGGCTCAAGGCTGGAAAAATCCACCAGCAACTGGCCGTTTTTCCCACGCTCGGCAACGCCTGTCGGGCCGAACACCACCTCACGCACCACCGCCGTGTCCGCCAGGCACAGCATCACCACATCCGCGTGTTCGCACAGCTCAGCGGGCGTCGCGACCTGCCGTGCACCAGCCTCGACCAGCGGCGCGCACTTGTCCGGATTGCGGTTCCACACCGTCAGCGGATAGCCCACCGCCAGCAGACGCCGGCACATCGGCAAGCCCATCAAGCCGATCCCGGCGAACCCCAGTGAAGGTAACGCTGCCATCATTTAGCCTCCTTTTGATTAAAGATCGCCGAATACTGGCCGATTCATCATGACTCAGGAAAGGATTCCCCCCGAGCGATACGCAGGCTTTGGCCCTGTCGCCTGGGCAATACACGCGCAACAAGACGCGAGATCCCATTCCGTGAGGTTCGATGACAGCGTGTCGTCGAGTCAACCAGTCCAGGTACATGGCGCACAATGACTTCTAAAAACAATCCGGCCACTGCGGTATCCGATCTGACTCTGAGCCCAGCGGCGAACAGCCCATCGCCGTCGCCGTCGAAGCCATTGATTCCGTCGCGCCCATTGGCGACCCAGCAGTACCTGTACTTCACCGAAACCAATACCGACCGCATCCTCGACAACCTCGACGGCCTGCGCGACATGGTGTTCCCGCGCCCACCACATCTGGAAGGCGACGGCGAACAGCACAGCGAACAGGAATTCCCGTCGGTGTGCCTGATTGGCCTCGGTCGCTGCGGTTCGAACATCGCGCTGGACGTTGCCGAACTGGTGTACAACGCGCGCAAGTTCTACCTCAACGAATTCAACAACGAAGACCGTCTTTCGCCGGACAAACGCTACGCCGAAAAAGGCTACGGCCCGGCCCAATGGATTCGCAACAATTTGCGCCTGGGGTCGAACAAGGCCACCAAACCGGTGTTCCTGGTCGAACCGCTGGTAATGCTTGGCGACCTGGACAAAGACATCGCCGGGCGTATCCGTTTTTCGCGCAAAGGCGAAAAAAGCGGCTTCCTGCGCGACTACAGCAAAATGAAGATCATGGACTTGTCGGAAGTCCACGCCGGCGGCGCCGGTAACGCGCCGATCCTCGGCCAGTACTTGGCCAAGATCATCCTGAACAAGGACACCCAGCGCTTCTCCAGCCCCGACTGGAAGATGATTCACTCGTACCTGATCGACAGCTGCGGGATCAAGGCCAACCAGTCGCGCCTGTATTTCTCGATCTTCAGCGCTGGCGGCGGTACCGGTTCTGGCATGGCCTCGGAATTCGGCCTGGCCCAGCAGCACTCGTACATGAACAAGACGTTCGACACCAAGCCAATGGACGAGCACGACAGCAAAAGCGGCCACGCTTTCGTTTTCGAGCCGATCTTCACCAGTGGCATCTGTGTGCTGCCGAATATCTCCGACCACCGCAGCGAAATGTCCGAGGCGCTGCACATCAACGCCGGTCGCCTGCTGTGCAAATACCTGTCGGAAGAATGGGACTTCTCGTACAACTTCGACAATGAAGACAGCAGCGAAGCCAGCGTCATGGGCCGTATCCGCCCATGGAACGCGATGATGCTGATCTCCAACGACATCATGCGTTACGCCGAAGAGAGCGATGACGGCAACATCCAGAACATTGACGTCAATGCGATGGAAAAGCACGCCAACCAATACATCTCGCAACAGATCTTCAACATTCTGACGGCGCAGGCGGTCACGACTGACTACGACCAGAACTATTTCCGTCGTGCAGGCATCGACATCGGCGAAACCATTCGCCTGGACGCCAACGACCTGTTCATGAGCCTGGCCGGCCCGGTGGCGATTGCCTACGCCGAATCCGTGGTGCCGGAAACCCCGCCGCCAAGCAGCGACAAGTTCAAGGTGTTCGACAAAGAGCCGCAGCGCCTGAACATCGACGACCTGTTCTTCCGCTCCATCGACCTGCCGCACTTCAACAAGGTCACCCAGGCCATCGAAGGCATCAGCCTGTTGCCGATCGAGTCCAAGCGCTATCGCGCCTCGCTTGAGCAGTACAAGAATTCCGGTTACGACGCGGCCGCGTTGCACGACCTGCATTTCTTCAAGAATTGCTCGTCGGTGGTGTCGATCGTTTCGTTGCCGAAAGACTACAAACTGTCCTACATGGACCTGAACCGGTTGAAGACGCATCTCAACAGCCTGTTCCCGAACACCACGCTCAAGCGTTATGCGCTGGTGATCGGTGCCTCGGCCAACCTGTCGCTGACCACCCTGATCGCCAAGAGCCCGTGCCTGTCGGACGATTTCCTGACGTTGATCGTGGCCTTCATCAAGCGCTGCTTC
This sequence comes from Pseudomonas sp. TH15, assembly GCF_016651105.1. Classification (GTDB taxonomy): domain Bacteria; phylum Pseudomonadota; class Gammaproteobacteria; order Pseudomonadales; family Pseudomonadaceae; genus Aquipseudomonas. Next base: position 2,507,861 of record NZ_JAEKEL010000001.1, on the reverse strand, counting down.
GCGAAAAACCCGTACCGCTTCGACGAGACACTGGACAACTCGATCCTGGACTTCATCATCCATGAAGACTTCGACGAAGACCGGATCGACGACCTGCTCAACGAATTCGAAAACCCGGCGAAGATCCTCGACACCAACTGGTACGCGATCAAGCCGATGTACGAGAAGAAGTACCGCGAGCTGATCAACGACAAAGACAAGTTCGTCTCGATCAATGACATTCGCTTGTCGCGCGATTGCGTGAAGAAGGCTATCAAGTACCTGCGTGAGATTTACCGTCACCGGATTGGCAAGACCAAGGTTATTTCCCTTAATAACCACACGGGTAAAACCGCTTAGTCAGTGATGGGCCCTTCGCGAGCAAGCCCGCTCCCACATTCGACCGCGTTCCTTCAGGAAAAACGCGGTCACCTGTGGGAGCGGGCTTGCTCGCGGAAGCGGCTTTAAATTCGCCACATCTTTCACTTTTTACTCACACTCAGAAACAATTAAGCAGCCCTCAGGCTGCTCATAAAACTGTTCCCGTTACGTGCACGTCACCCTCGCCAAGACCCTTCTGTGGCCTTTCTCTACGGCAACATGCCATCACGCTACTCGCCTACACACTTTTGCCCGGCCAAGTAGCGCACTTAATTGGTGCAAGCCTTCAGTTCGTCGCCCTTTCCTGGATCAGAATCCACGGCGAAACCACTACCGCCCACAACTGAGGGTCGCGCTCGAAAAGATCCAGCGCCCGCGTTTCAGAGAGCTTGGCGAGGGTGTCGGCGGCCAGCCAGGCAGCCACTTTCTCGCCTTCATCCGTGGCCACGGCTTCGGCGGCAGCGATCAAATCCAGGCTTGGGTCGACCCACAATAGGGCACCCTTGGCAAAGAACGGTTCCAGTTCCTTCCAGGTAATAGATGCGGTCTCACCAAGCAGCTTGGCATAGAGGGTGCTAGGTTCTTGAGTCATGGGTCCTGTCCGGAAAAGAAATCGGCGTGAATGATAACGTCGGTGGTCTGGCAGAAAAACCCGGATGCAATTGAGTTACCGAATGAAATTCGCAGGAACGCCAAGGAATGCTGATGAATCAAGCGATTAGCCAGCTAACATCCCGCCGCAATTCTGTCTTTTTCTTTCAAAATAGCGACACCCTCAGGTTTTGCCCCCCGGCGCTGCCTTCCCAGGCTAACAATCGGCGCTCTACACTGTACCGGTACAGTTGCCGGGGGCATTTTCCGGAGGATATCCAAGATATCTGACCCGGTTCTGCTGCTACGGCGCCAGGACTATAAAAACTACAACAGTAAGAGTGGAGCACTATGACTAAGGCTACTAAGCAGATTTCCAAACTGTTTGCCGCTATGGTTCTGGCCGGGGTTGCCAGCCATTCGTTCGCAGCTGACACCATCAAGATCGGTATCGCCGGCCCTAAAACCGGCCCGGTAGCCCAATACGGCGATATGCAGTTCAGTGGCGCCAAAATGGCCATCGAACAAATCAACGCCAAGGGCGGTGTCGACGGCAAGAAGCTCGAAGCCGTTGAATACGACGATGCCTGTGATCCGAAACAAGCGGTCGCTGTAGCGAACAAAGTCGTCAACGACGGCGTCAAGTTCGTGGTCGGTCACCTGTGCTCCAGCTCCACTCAACCCGCGTCCGACATTTACGAAGACGAAGGCGTGGTCATGATCACCCCGGCTGCCACCAGCCCGGACATCACCGCCCGTGGTTACAAAATGATCTTCCGTACGATCGGTCTGGACAGCGCCCAGGGCCCTGCCGCCGGTAACTACATCGCGGATCACGTCAAACCGAAAATCGTTGCTGTTCTGCACGACAAACAGCAATACGGTGAAGGCATCGCGACTGCCGTCAAGAAAACCCTCGAAAGCAAAGGCGTGAAAGTTGCCGTGTTCGAAGGCATCAACGCCGGCGACAAAGACTTCTCCTCGATCATCTCCAAGCTCAAGCAAGCCAACGTCGACTTCGTCTACTACGGCGGCTACCACCCGGAGCTGGGTCTGATCCTGCGTCAATCCCAGGAAAAAGGCCTGAAAGCCAAGTTCATGGGTCCGGAAGGCGTGGGTAACGACTCCATTTCGCAGATCGCCAAGGACGCTTCCGAAGGCCTGCTGGTGACCCTGCCGAAATCCTTCGACCAGGATCCGGCCAACGTCGCCCTGGCTGACGCGTTCAAAGCCAAGAAAGAAGATCCGAGCGGTCCGTTCGTGTTCCCTTCCTACTCGGCTGTTGAAGTCATCGCCGGTGGTATCACTGCCGCCAAGAGCGAAGACCCTGCAAAAGTGGCTGCAGCCATCCACGCAGGTTCCTTCAAGACCCCGACTGGCGACCTGAGCTTCGACGCCAAGGGCGACCTGAAAGACTTCAAGTTCGTGGTTTACGAGTGGCACTTCGGCAAACCTAAAACCGAAGTTTCGCCTCAGTAAGGCGTAGCCGACTGACTGCCAATAAAGCCCACGGCGTGCCGTGGGCTTTGTTTTACGAACGTATTGGGCCGCGCTGGCGTGATCCGCCAGTCTCCCCACCTGAAAATCTCAAAACCGTCATCAGCGGTTCGCTGGCAAACCTCGAATTCGAAGTGGATGCAGATCCACGGGGCTCGAGCGGGAAAATGACTCCACCAGTGAAATGCGTATCAGGTTTTTAGGAGCGCAGTAATGCCTGACATCTATCACTTCTTCCAGCAGCTGGTTAACGGCCTGACCGTTGGCAGCACATATGCCCTGATCGCCATCGGCTATACGATGGTTTACGGCATCATTGGAATGATCAACTTCGCCCACGGCGAGGTGTACATGATTGGCTCCTACGTGGCGTTCATCGCCATCGCGGGCCTGTCCATGATGGGACTCGACAGTGTTCCGCTGTTGATGACCGCCGCCTTCATCGCAACCATCGTTGTTACCAGTGCCTACGGTTACAGCATCGAACGGATCGCCTACCGCCCTCTTCGCGGCAGCAACCGTCTGATCCCGCTGATTTCCGCCATCGGCATGTCGATCTTCCTGCAGAACACGGTTCTGCTGGCGCAAGACTCCAAGGACAAATCCATCCCCAACCTGATCCCCGGCAACTTATCCATCGGGCCAGGTGGCGCACATGAAGTGCTGATTTCCTACATGCAAATCGTGGTGTTCGTGGTGACCCTGGTCGCCATGCTCGGCTTGACGCTGTTCATCTCCCGCTCTCGCCTGGGTCGCGCCTGCCGCGCCTGTGCCGAAGACATCAAGATGGCCAACCTGCTGGGTATCAACACCAACAACATCATCGCCCTGACCTTCGTCATCGGTGCTGCGCTGGCGGCCATTGCGGCCGTGCTGCTGAGCATGCAATACGGCGTGATCAACCCCAACGCCGGTTTCCTCGTCGGCCTCAAGGCCTTCACCGCCGCAGTACTGGGCGGTATCGGCAGCATCCCCGGAGCCATGCTCGGCGGGCTGGTGCTCGGGGTGGCGGAAGCCTTCGGTGCCGATATCTTCGGCGACCAATACAAGGACGTCGTGGCGTTCGGTCTATTGGTTCTGGTGTTGTTGTTCCGGCCTACCGGCCTGCTGGGCCGTCCGGAGGTTGAAAAAGTATGACTAGGAATCTTAAACAGGCGTTGTTCAGCGCCTTGCTGGTGTGGGCTGTTGCCTATCCGGTACTCGGTCTGAAGCTGACCATCGTCGGCATCAACCTCGAAGTTCATGGCACCAGCAACGCCACGCTGATCACCATCGCCGTCTGTTCGGTGCTGATGTTCCTGCGGGTAATGTTCGACCAGAAGATCAGCGCGACGTGGAAATCCTCGCCAAGCATGCCGGTGATGCCGGCCAAGGTCAGCACCTTCCTGACTCTGCCGACCACCCAGCGCTGGATCATCATTGCGCTGATCATCGGTGCACTGGTGTGGCCGTTCTTCGGCTCCCGTGGCGCGGTGGACATCGCGACGCTGGTATTGATCTACGTGATGCTCGGCCTCGGCTTGAACATCGTGGTCGGCCTGGCCGGCCTGCTCGACCTCGGTTACGTCGGTTTCTATGCCGTCGGCGCCTACAGCTATGCGCTGCTGTCGCACTACTACGGTCTGAGCTTCTGGATCTGCCTGCCCATCGCCGGGATGATGGCGGCCACCTTCGGCTTCCTGCTCGGCTTCCCGGTCTTGCGCCTTCGTGGTGACTACCTGGCGATCGTGACCCTGGGCTTCGGTGAAATCATCCGTCTGTTCCTGCGTAACCTGACCGACATTACCGGTGGCCCGAACGGCATCAGTAACATTCCCAAGCCAACGCTTTTCGGACTGACCTTCGATAAAACTGCTGCCGAGGGCCTGCAGACGTTCCACGAATACTTCGGTCTGACCTACAACCCGGTCAACAAGGTGATCTTCCTTTACCTGATTGCGGTGGTGCTGTCGTTGTTCGCACTGTTCGTCATCAACCGCTTGCTGCGCATGCCGTTGGGTCGTGCCTGGGAAGCGCTGCGTGAAGACGAAATCGCCTGCCGTGCGCTGGGTCTGAACCCGACCATGATCAAGCTTTCGGCGTTTACCCTGGGTGCCTGCTTCGCCGGTTTTGCCGGCAGCTTCTTCGCCGCGCGCCAAGGGTTGGTGACACCGGAGTCCTTCACCTTCATCGAGTCGGCGACCATCCTCGCCATCGTGGTGCTGGGCGGCATGGGCTCGCAACTGGGCGTCGTACTCGCCGCTACAGTGATGATCCTGTTGCCGGAAATGATGCGTGAATTCAGTGAATACCGCATGTTGATGTTCGGCGCCTTGATGGTGCTGATGATGATCTGGCGTCCTCAGGGTCTGCTGCCCATGCAACGTCCTCACATGGAGCTGCGAAAATGAGCCGCGAGATCCTCAAAGTCGACAATCTGAGCATGCGCTTCGGCGGTTTGCTCGCGGTTAACGGCGTGGCCCTGACCGTGATGGAAAAACAGGTCGTGGCGCTGATCGGCCCTAACGGCGCCGGCAAGACCACCGTGTTCAACTGCCTGACCGGTTTCTACAAGCCAAGTGGCGGCAGCATCCTGCTCGACGGCCAGGCCATCGAAGGCCTGCCCGGCCACGAGATCGCCCGCAAAGGCGTAGTGCGGACCTTCCAGAACGTGCGGTTGTTCAAGGACATGACCGCGGTCGAGAACCTCTTGATCGCCCAGCACCGTCACTTGAATACCAACTTCCTGGCCGGTCTGTTCAAGACTCCGGCGTTCCGCAAAAGCGAACGCGAAGCCATGGAGTTCGCCGAGTACTGGCTGGACAAGGTCAACCTCAAGGCCTTCGCCAACCGTCCGGCCGGCACCCTGGCCTACGGTCAGCAACGTCGCTTGGAAATCGCTCGCTGCATGATGACCCGCCCGCGGATCCTCATGCTCGACGAACCGGCCGCCGGCCTGAACCCGAAGGAAACCGAAGACCTCAAGGCGCTGATCAGCGTGCTCCGCGAAGAGCACGACGTGACCGTGCTGTTGATCGAACACGACATGAAGCTGGTCATGAGCATTTCCGACCACATCGTCGTGATCAACCAGGGCACGCCCCTGGCCAACGGCACGCCGGAACAGATCCGCGACAATCCTGAAGTGATCAAAGCCTACCTGGGGGAAGCGTAAATGCTGCAATTCGAAAACGTTTCCACCTTCTACGGCAAGATCCAGGCCCTGCACGGCGTCAACGTGGAAATCCGCCAGGGCGAAATCGTCACCCTGATCGGCGCCAACGGCGCGGGTAAATCCACCCTGCTGATGACGCTGTGCGGTTCGCCGCAAGCCCACAGCGGTAGCATCAAGTACATGGGTGAAGAGCTCGTGGGGCAAACCTCGGCGCAGATCATGCGCAAGAGCATTGCCGTGGTGCCGGAAGGTCGTCGGGTGTTTGCCCGCCTGACCGTGGAAGAAAACCTCGCCATGGGCGGCTTCTTCACCGACAAGGGCGATTATCAGGAACAGATGGACAAGGTTCTCGGACTTTTCCCACGCCTGAAAGAGCGCTTTGCCCAACGCGGCGGCACCATGTCCGGCGGCGAACAGCAAATGCTCGCCATCGGCCGTGCGCTGATGAGCAAGCCCAAGCTACTGCTGCTCGACGAGCCTTCGCTGGGTCTGGCGCCGATCATCATCCAGCAGATCTTCGACATCATCGAACAACTGCGCAAGGACGGTGTGACGGTGTTCCTGGTGGAGCAGAACGCCAACCAGGCGCTGAAAATTGCTGACCGCGCGTACGTTCTGGAGAACGGCCGGGTGGTGATGCAAGGCACTGGTGAAGCGCTGCTGACTGATCCGAAAGTGCGCGAGGCGTATCTGGGGGGTTGAGTCATTTCGCTAAACAAAAAACGGCCTTCGGGCCGTTTTTTTAATTTGCAACGCCTTCGACTTTCCGAATATTTCTCCACATCCAAATTATTACCTGACGTTTGCATTAACATAGTTCAAAGCCTGCTCAACAGTTGTGATTCTTTCGGCTTCTTCATCTGAAATTTCCATTTGAAACTCATCCTCCAACGCCATGATCAATTCAACCGTATCCAACGAATCAGCTCCTAAATCGTCTACAAAAGAGGCTGACCGTCTAACTTCACCTTTAAGCAAACCCAGTTGTTGTGAAATAACTACTATTACTCGATCTTCTACAATACTCATTTGACACTCCTGATTTCTGATAAGTCCTTGAGTATTCCGCGTCAACAAAAAGTCATAATGTGCTTTTGCTGCGGAATAAAGATTAATTAGGCATGACCAACATCATCATTTGTCAATCTTTGAACGCAGCGTCTCCTTTGGAGACAAAAGCCCCAAAATCTGCATAAGATTATTCATCGCGCGAAGAACTCCAACATCTTCGAGCGTTGCCTTCTTATTTAAAATGCGGCGTATACAAAAATACAGCTGCATTTCTCCTAGAGCAGTGCCATCATGAACCATATCTTCATCAATTATGATTTTCGCTTTTTCATTGATCTTTACTTCCAGATAACCTTCCAGCTCAGCCCTGTTCATAAATAATCTCCTGATTAATGTATCAACAAGCCTTGAATATATCTGACGCAAAAAACATCAACCACTGTCAGAAATGACAGTTTTTTATATTTAAAGGCGATAAACAACTGACACATATTCTATATATACATGACGCACTATTACTCGTTCACCACTAGTTGATTCCCCAGACGAAAAAAACGGCCTTCCGGCCGTTTTTTTGTGCCTGCCACAATCCTTGAATTCTCCAACATCCCTTGTAGGAGTGAGCCTGCTCGCGACAGCAGTCATTCAACATCACGGGGTTAAACGACGCCATCGCGAGCAGGCGAACGCCTGCAGTGGACGCTCATTACGGATTGCAGTGCTACGCTACCGCCGTGGCCTGATCGACGTAAGGCCCTTGCTCCTTGACTGGCAGGTTCAACGCTGCCGCATCGGTTGGGGTTCGCAGGATCAGACCAGCCGGATGAATGAGAATTTTGGTACTCAGATCCTTGCGAATCCACGAGTAGGAGGTCGCACCGATCTTGACCGCGTAGGGGCTGTAATCCCAGGGGTTGAACGGCCCGTCGTTGACCATGCGCAAGGTCACCCCGCTGCAATAGTAGAGACCGCGCGGGGCACCGGTGTCCGGCTCCTGGCACTCTTGCTTGAGGGTGTTGTAGTTGTAATTGATGCGCTTGAGCGTGTCCTGCGGATCAAGCAACGGCTGCGCGGCCAACGCACTGCACAGCAACGGCAGCGCGCACGCCAGGGCCCAAGTTGAAGTCCTGCGCGATAGCACGCGTGAGTCTGAGCGCTCCGTTTTCATAAGATACCGTCCTGGTAAATCGGCCTGTGAAAGTGGCCATTGAAATGACTATAGAACACTCCCCCTGTAGGAGCTGCGGCACGCTGCGATCCTTTGATCTTGTTTTTAAGATCAAAGATCGCAGCGTGCCGCAGCTCCTACAGGGGGCGATGTTTTTTCAAAAAAGTTTTCAGGAGGCTGTAACGCATCGCCATGACCGTTCTCTAGTGGGGTAAGCAAGCGCACTTCGCTTGTAAAAACCCTAGCTCAACTCGGAGAAACATCATGACTGCTACCACTCGCACCCTGTCCGCCACCGCCCTGGTTCTGGCCCTCGGCTCTGCTCTGAGTATGGCCGCCGTATCGACCGTCCACGCCGCTGACGACATGGAGAAATGCTTCGGCGTGGCGATGAAAGGTCATAACGATTGCGCCGCAGGTGCAGGCACCACCTGTGCCGGCACCGCGAAAATGGACTACCAGGCCAACGCCTGGAAACTCGTTCCGAAAGGCACCTGCGCCACCACTGAAAGCAAGACCTCGCCGACCGGTTTCGGCCAGATGGAAGCCTTCAAAGCCAAGTCCTGATCCACGGCCTGCCTGAGTGACGATCATGTTTACAGTCAACGAACCTGCCCTTTCCGACACTCAGGCAGCCCACTCCGGGCTCCCTGCCCGCGCCGGGCTGGGGCTCAAGACCGGGCACTTCAGGGAAGTGCTCGGTTCACAACCGGACCTTGGTTTTTTCGAAGTCCACGCCGAAAACTACATGGTGGCCGGCGGTCCGTTTCATCATTTTCTGGGATTGATTCGCGAACAGTACCCGCTGTCGCTGCACGGTGTCGGGCTGTCCATCGGCGCTGAAGGGCCACTGGATGTTCAACATCTCAAGCGTCTCGGTGCACTGATCGAACGCTATCAACCGCACTCCTTTTCCGAACACCTGGCCTGGTCCAGCCATGGCCCGGTGTTCCTCAATGATTTGCTGCCACTGGCCTATGACACGCCGACGCTGAACCGCGTCTGCGAGCACATAGACCAAGTGCAGAACAGCATCGGGCGCCCCATGCTGCTGGAAAATCCGGCGACGTATCTGGCCTTTCAACGCTCGACCATTGACGAAGCTGACTTCATTGCCGACGTCATCGGCCGTAGCGGCTGCGGCCTGCTGCTGGACGTCAATAACGTCTACGTATCGTGCATCAACCATCAACGCGACCCATTGGCCTACCTCGATGCCTTGCCATTGCACGCGGTTGGCGAGATTCATCTGGCTGGGTTTGCAGAAGATCGCGACAGTCTCGGCGACCGTTTGCTGATCGACGATCATGGTGCGCCGATCGATCTGGCTGTATGGAATCTGTACCGCCAAGTGCTGGAGCGCACAGGCCCGGCAGCAACGCTGATCGAACGCGACAACAGTTTGCCGGCGTTCAGCGTCTTGCTCGCCGAGGCCCGGCAGGCTGATGACTTGCTGATGCAAGCCAGGGGTCGATCATGAGCACTCAAGCGACCTTCGCGGCGGCACTGCTCGATGTGCGATCGCCTTGCCCCGAAGGCCTGTGCAGCGCCAACGGTGCCGATCCCGAGAGCCGTTTCGCGGTGTATCGCAACAACGTGCAAAGTTCGCTGATCAACGCTCTGGGTGACAGTTATCCGGTGGTTGCGCAACTGGTGGGCGAGGAGTTCTTCCGCGCCATGGCGGCCGTTTTCATCCAGGCTCAGCCACCCCACAGTCCGTTGATGAGCCTTTATGGCGAAGATTTTGCGGATTTCATCGAAAGCTTTGAACCGGCATTCAGCGTGCTCTATCTGGCCGATGTCGCACGTCTTGAACACCTGCGTACTGTCGCCTACCACGCCGCCGATGCCAGCCCGATAAGTCCGGAAGAAATCACCGCCGCACTGTCTGCACCCGACTCTTTGAGCAAACTGCGTTTCGGGCTGCACCCGTCGTTACGCCTGCTCGACTCAAGCCATGCCGTTGTCGCGATCTGGGCAGCGCATCAACACGACGCAACACTTGAGGGCATCAACCTCCACCAAGAGCAGTACGCCCTGGTCTTGCGCAACTGTCTGGACGTCGAGGTGTTTGCCCTCGAACACGGCGCCAGCCTGTTTATCCGTCAATTACTTGATGGCCAGCCACTGCTGGCAGCGGCGCAAAACAGCCCGCCGTTCGACCTAAGTCAAACCCTGGCCCTATTGATTGCACACAACGCCATCACTCATCTGAACGACAAGGAATCGCCATGAACACGCTGGTCCCCCGCGCCATCGCGCTGCTGGAGAAAATCCCCCACAGTCTGATCGCGCTCATTGCGCGTTTTTCGATTGCGGCAGTGTTCTGGAAATCCGGGCAGACCAAGGTCGAGGGTCTGGCCATCGACCTGATTGACGGGACGTTTCAACTCGGCTGGCCGCGTCTGGCGGATTCAACGATTCCACTGTTCAAGAGCGAATACCACGTGCCACTGCTGTCGCCGGAAATCGCCGCGCACATGGCTGCGTTTGCCGAGCACTTTTTCCCGGTCCTGATCCTGATCGGATTCGCCACAAGGTTTTCAGCCCTGGCGCTGCTGGGGATGACGCTGACCATTCAGCTGTTTGTCTATCCAGACGCCTATCCGACCCATGGCACGTGGGCAGCGGTGTTGCTGTTCCTGATGGCTCGCGGCCCCGGCAGGCTGTCGATAGATCACTTGGTCGCACACCGTTTCGCCAAATAAGCAAATCCCCTGTGGGAGCGAGCCTGCTCGCGAAACGGTTTCACATTCACATCATGTGTTGACTGAATCAATGCATTCGCGAGCAGGCTCGCTCCCACAGGAAAATGACGTCAGCGCTGAAGTCGGTCGAGGGCCTCACCACTGCGCTTGAACCAACCAATCAAATAATCCGCCAACACTTGGGTGCGCTTCGGCAAACCGCCCTGATACGGATGCACCAGGTACATCGGCATACGCCGAGTCTGATAATCACGCAGGAGCCAGCGCAATCGTCCGTCAGCCAATTCCGCTTGCAGCAGGTACGACGGCAACCGCGCGATACCGGCGCCGGCCAACGCCGCTTTCTTCAGCAGGCTGTAATGATTGCTGGCGAACGGTCCCGAGACACGAACTCGCAACAACTCGTGTTGCTGGTGATACAGCCATTCTTCGCGGCCGCTGTAATGGCTGTTGAGTAAACAACGGTGTTCGGCGAGGGATTGAGGCGTCAGCGGTTCGCCGTATTGCTCTAGGTAGGCCGGGCTGGCGCAGGTCATTTCGTGCCAAGCCAATAGCGGCCGGGCCACCAGGCGCTCGTCATTGTTCACCTCGGAGCGAACCGCCAGATCAAAACCGTCGCGGGACAAATCACGGTAGTTGTTGCTCAGGTCGAGTTCGATCTGCACCTCGGGGTACTTGCTGGAGAACTCCAGCAGCAAGCCATCGAAGAAGGTTTCCCCCAACGACACCGGAACTGTCATACGCACCGGTCCGGCCATGTCGTCCTTCAACCGCGCCAATGCCTGACGCGCTCGCTCCACTTGGACTACCAGCGCCTGGGCTTGCGGCAGCAGCGCCGCACCTGCTGCCGTCAAACTCAGGCGGCGAGTGGTGCGTTGCAGCAGGACCACGGAAAACCGCGACTCCAGCAGGCTGATGCGTTTGGAGAGTTGGCCCTTGCTGCAACCCAATTGCTGGGCCGCCAGGGTAAAACTCCCGGCTTCGATCAGCACCGCGAACGCCGCCAGGTCATCCATTTCGCTCATGGATTGTTTCCATTTGAAAACCAAAGGTTGCCTATTAGCACGCTTATCAACGGGAAAATCCACTCTAGACTTAGGCCTCGTTCAACCACTTCGAGGAACAGCACGATGAAGATTCTTTTGATAGGCGCAGGCGGCACCATCGGTTCGGCGGTCGACAAAGAGTTGTCGCAACGTCACGAAGTCATCCGCATCGGCCGCAACAGCGGTGATTTGCATGTGGATATCAGCGACAGCGCCTCGATCCGCGCCCTGTTCGAAAAGACCGGAAAGTTCGATGCGCTGGTCTGCGCCGCCGGTAACGTGACCTTCGCCCCGCTGGACGAAATGACCGCTGACAGCTTTGCCCTGGGCCTGAAAGACAAGTTAATGGGCCAGGTCAACCTGCTGCTGATTGGCCGCGAATTCGCCAATGATGGCGCCTCGTTCACCTTCACCACCGGCGTGCTCAGCCACGACCCGATTCGCAGCGGCGCCTCGGCAGCGTTGGTCAACGGTGCGCTGGACAGCTTCGTCCGTGCGGCCGCCATCGAATTGCCTCGTGGCCTGCGCGTGAACTCGATCAGCCCGACCGTGCTGCTCGAAGCCATGGGCAGCTACGCGCCGTACTTCCGCGGCTACAAGCCGGTTCCGGCAGTGGATGTGGCATTGGCCTACGCCAAAAGTGTGGAAGGCTTGCAGACTGGTCAGACATTCCACGTCGGTTAAGATCAAGAGATCGCAGCCTGCGGCAGCGCCTACACGGGGAAATGCGTTTCCATGTAGGCGCTGCCGCAGGCTGCGATCTTTGCATTTGACTGACAGGCTGCGTAACGTGGCGGCACTTGTCTGGAGAACCAAAGATGCGTGTTGCCCGTTCCCTCGTCCTCGTTGCCCTGCTTCCATTGTTCGCCGCGTGCCAGTTGTTTGATGGTCCACGGCAAAGCGCCTCTCACGTCGGGCAAACCCGTATGCAGGGTCAGTTGACGGCGGCCGACGGCAAACTGGTGTTTCAGCCATGCAATGAATCGCGCAGCTTTGTGGTCAACGACACCGGTGGCACCAGCATCCTGCAAGAAGCCGCGACCCTGGCCGATGATCAGGGCAAGCTGTTCGCCGATGTGCGTGGCCGGATCGATGGCAGCCGTCTCGACCTGGAGCAGCTGTACCGCGTCGAGCGCTCGGGCACAGCGTGCGACGATCCCAACTTCAAACTGCTGATACTGCGGGCCGCCGGTCACGGACCAGAGTGGAACGTCAAAGTCAGCGGCAAAGGCATGGTTATCGACCGCGCCGGCGAACCTCCATTGGCGGTGCCGTATGTTGAGGAGCAACTGGGCGATGGTCGTTTCAACCTCAGCAGCGAAGCCAACGGCAAGCACATTGAACTGTGGGTTGCGCCCAAACGCTGCGTCGACAGCAGCACCGGCAGTGTCCAGCACATGAGTTCTGAACTGCGGATCGACGGCCAGGTGCAGCGCGGCTGCGGGTATTTCGGCGGCTCGCGCAACGACTGATCGTTTTTGCCTCACGAGACCGGCGTTTGGGGCTTATAATCGCCGCCTTCAAACGCCTTGGCGCAGTTGTGCGCCCCGCGAACCGGATCCTGTCATGTTACGAATCACCGAACTCAAGCTGCCGATCGACCATCCCGAAGAAGACCTGCGCCCTGCCATCGTGCAGCGCCTGGGCATCGCCAGTGATGACCTGCTCGATTTCACCTTGTTCAAGCGCAGCTACGATGCGCGCAAAAAATCCTCCGAACTGTGCTTCATCTACACCATCGACCTCACCGCCAAGGATGAGGCGGCGCTGCTGCACAAGTTCGCCGATGACCGTAACGTCAACGTGGCGCCGGATGTCAGTTACAAAGTGGTCGGCCAGGCACCGGCCGATCTTGCGCAACGCCCGATCGTCGTCGGTTTTGGCCCGTGCGGGATCTTCGCCGGGCTGCTGCTGGCGCAGATGGGCTTCAAGCCGATCATCCTCGAGCGCGGCACCGAAGTGCGTCAGCGCACCAAGGACACGTGGGGCCTGTGGCGTAAAGGCGTGCTCGACCCTGAATCCAACGTGCAGTTTGGTGAAGGTGGCGCTGGGACGTTCTCCGACGGCAAGCTCTACAGCCAGATCAAGGACCCGAAGTTCATCGGTCGCAAAGTCCTGCATGAATTCGTAAAAGCCGGCGCGCCGGAAGAAATCCTCTACGTCAGCAAACCGCATATCGGTACGTTCCGTCTGACCGGCGTGGTGGAAAACATGCGCGAGCAGATCCGCGCATTGGGCGGCGAAGTACGCTTCCAGCAGCGGGTCACCGATGTATTGATCGAGGACGGCCAACTGGTCGGCGTCGAGCTCAATGGCGGTGAGCAGATCCATTCGAAACACGTGATTCTGGCCCTCGGCCACAGTGCCCGCGACACCTTCCGCATGCTCCACGGCCGTGGCGTGTTCATGGAAGCCAAGCCGTTCTCGGTGGGTTTCCGCATCGAGCATCCACAGTCGCTGATCGACCGCGCGCGCCTGGGAAAATACGCCGGCCACCCGAAACTCGGCGCTGCCGACTACAAACTGGTGCACCACGCCAAGAACGGTCGTTCGGTCTACAGCTTCTGCATGTGCCCGGGAGGCACCGTGGTAGCGGCGACGTCCGAGCCGGGTCGCGTAGTCACCAACGGCATGAGCCAATACTCGCGTAACGAGCGCAACGCCAACTCCGGGATCGTCGTCGGGATCACCCCGGAAGTCGATTACCCGGGCGGCCCGCTGGCCGGCATCGAGCTACAGGAACGCCTGGAATCCCACGCCTTTGTGCTCGGTGGCAGCAACTACGAAGCCCCGGCGCAACTGGTCGGGGACTTCATTGCCGGCAAACCGTCCACCGAGGTGGGCAGCGTCGAACCGTCCTACAAACCAGGCGTTGCCTTCGGTGATCTGGCCTTGGCCTTGCCGGCGTTTGCCATCGAAGCCATTCGTGAAGCATTGCCAGCGTTCGAGAAGCAGATTCGCGGATATTCACTGCACGACGCGGTGTTGACCGGTATCGAGACGCGCACTTCGTCGCCGTTGCGGATTACCCGCAACGAGTCGATGCAGAGCTTGAACATCAAAGGCTTGTTCCCGGCCGGTGAAGGCGCGGGTTATGCGGGCGGGATTTTGTCGGCGGGTGTTGACGGGATTCGGATTGCCGAAGCCGTGGCTCGCGACATCCTCGGCCTTACTGACTGACTGGCGCCACCCCCTGTAGGAGCAAGGCTTGCCCGCGAAGGCGACAGATCAGCCAGCTTAATGTTGAATCTGAATCCGTCTCCGCGGGCAAGCCTTGCTCCTACAAGGGCTGTGTCAGATATTGGCGCGCAGCACGCTGGCCGGCAGCGGCTCGCCGCGCTCGACACTCGCCGCCACCGCATCGATCAAGCCACTCAGTTCATACCCTTGGCCCTTGAGCCAATCCTGATCGTAATAGGTGGTGGCGTAGCGTTCGCCGCCGTCGCACAGAATCGCCACGATCGACCCCGACTCCCCCGCCGCAACCATCTGCTGGGCCGCCATCAAGGCGCCGATCAGGTTGGTCCCGCTCGACCCGCCCACTCGCCGGCCCAAGCGCTGCGCCAGGTAATGCATGGCTGCCAGGGACAGCGCGTCCGGCACCTTGACCATCGCATCGATCACTTTGGGCAGGAACGACGCTTCCACCCGTGGCCGACCAATCCCTTCAATCCGCGAACCGCAGTCCAGGCGCAGACTGGCGTCGCCGGTCAGGTAGTAATCAAAGAACACCGAGCGCTCGGCATCGGCGCACAGGACTCGAGTGCAATGCTGACGATAACGCACGTAACGGCCCAGGGTTGCAGTGGTGCCGCCGGTGCCAGGGCTGGAAATCAGCCAGCTCGGCTCCGGGTGCTGCTCGAAGCGCATCTGCTGAAAAATCGATTCGGCGATGTTGTTGTTCGCCCGCCAGTCGGTCGCACGTTCGGCGTAGGTGAACTGGTCAATGAAGTGGCCATCGTTTTCGCGCGCCAGGCGCTCGGATTCGGCGTAGATCTGAGTCGGATCGTCCACCAGATGGCTCTTGCCGCCGTAAAAAGCAATCTGCGCGATCTTCTCTTTGGAGGTGGTCGCCGGCATCACCGCAATAAACGGCAAACCGAGCAAACGAGCGAAATACGCCTCGGAAATCGCCGTCGAACCGCTGGACGCCTCGATCACCGGCGCGCCGGGCTTGAGCCAGCCGTTACACAGCGCATAGAGGAACAGCGAACGGGCCAGCCGATGTTTCAGGCTGCCGGTGGGGTGGCTGGACTCATCCTTGAAGTACAACTCGATGCCCGGCAAGCCCGGCAGCGGCAAGGGGATCAGGTGGGTGTCGGCGCTGCGCTGGAAGTCAGCTTCGATGATCCGGATGGCTTCGCGGGCCCACTGTCGATTGTCGCTCATGGTGGTGATCTCGTTGAATCAGGCAAGAGTCGGCCTTGTTTCAAGGCTCAGCCCACAAGCTTAGGAAAATTCCTGCATCACGCACAGATACAGCTGAGGTCCAATACGCCGGACAACTGCTAGGCTCAGGATCGTGCCCACCGCTTGCGCTGTAACGACATATAACAAAAAAGAATATAACTTTTGTTTTAACAACTAACGGTACGGGTTAGGGTGTGCCACCTTTTGAATTTATCGATGGAGAGCGACCTTGCCTCTGCGTAGCACTTTCACGCGTTTCTTTCAGTTGGAAGCTGCCAGCGGTCTGTTACTGATCGCCGCTGCAGCCCTGGCTTTAATCATCAACAACTCGTCGCTGTCGTGGCTCTATAACGGCCTGCTGGACACCCCCGTGGTGGCCCAGATCGGCGCGCTGAAAATCGCCAAGCCTTTGCTGCTGTGGATCAATGACGGCCTGATGGCGATGTTCTTCCTGCTGATCGGCCTGGAAGTGAAGCGCGAAGTCCTCGACGGCCAACTGTCGAAACCGTCGCAGATCGTTCTGCCCGGCGCGGCGGCGATTGGCGGCATGGTCGTGCCAGCATTGGTCTACTGGTTCCTCAACCGCGACGACCCGGTGGCGTTGGGTGGCTGGGCGATTCCGATGGCTACTGACATTGCCTTCGCCCTTGGCGTACTCGCCCTGCTGGGCAAGCGCGTGCCGGTGTCGCTGAAGTTGTTCCTCATGACCCTGGCGATCATTGACGACCTGGGTGCGATCATCGTCATCGCGATCTTCTATTCCGGCACGCTGTCGACCCTGTCCCTGGCACTGGCCGGCGCCTGTATCGTCGCGCTGATCGCGATGAACCGGCTCGGCGTGGTCAAGCTCGGGCCGTACATGCTCATTGGTCTGATCCTGTGGGTCTGCGTGCTCAAGAGTGGTGTCCACGCGACACTGGCCGGCGTAACCCTGGCCTTCTGCATTCCACTGCGCACCAAAAACGCCGAGCCTTCACCGTTGATGACGCTGGAGCACGCCCTGCATCCGTGGGTGGCCTACGGCATTCTGCCGCTGTTTGCCTTTGCCAATGCCGGCCTGTCCCTCAGTGGCGTGACCGTGGAAAGCTTCACCCACCATGTACCGATGGGCATCGCCGCCGGCCTGCTGCTGGGCAAGACCGTCGGCGTGTTCGGCCTGACCTGGCTGTCGGTGAAAATCGGCATCGCCTCCCTGCCCCAAGGCGCCAACTGGGGCCAGGTGTTGGGTGTGGCGATCCTCTGCGGGATTGGTTTCACCATGAGCCTGTTTGTCGGTTCCCTGGCGTTTGTGCCGGGCGCCAGTGAATACGCTGGGATGGACCGGATGGGGATTCTGACCGGTTCGATTCTGGCTGCGTTGATCGGTTATGCGGTGACGGCGGCGGCGAGTCGAAAGAGTGCCGCGCTGCAATCCTGAGAAACAGAGAATACTCCTCAGGACATTGAAGACTCGTCCTACAGCCACGGTTAGCCACGTTCGTTAACGTCGTGCAGTCCCTTTAAGGGGGCTGCCGATGGACGAATGAAAGGATAATCAGTGGCTGGCAACAAGGACATTCCCCGGGTTAAAAATTCACCGTCGGGTGACGGCCATCACGTCACCCATCGCTTCATGACTGCCGCCGAGCTGGCCGCGCGGGACGCCAGGCAAAGCGCCTACGACGCCATGCTTGCCAGGCAAGACGCCTTCGAACGCAGTCTTACGGTCGTCTCGTCAAAGGACGAAACCGTTCGGGCCGGCTGCGTCTTCGCCAAATCCTGCAACTTGCCGGACGCGATCATCGATTATTCCAACCCTTCGGGAATGGTGCCGACCGACAGCCTCAAGGATTACGGGGAAGTCGCCTGGCTCGGTGCTCGCGAAGCCGATGAACGCGGCGCAGTGCATCTCTAGAAAATCGGTGCAACGGCCATCCCTCCAGGATTTGGCAGTTTTGCGTTGGCGGGTTCGGCTTTCGAAGCGCTGCCCGCAATTGTATCCACCGCAGTGATTACGCCATTGGTGGGTCTGGTAATGGGAGCTTCAATGTTACCGAAAAGTGGGTTGCTATCATTCAGCCGAACTTTCAACATCAAATCACCCTGAGTACCAACGACTATCAAATTTCGTTTGACTACAGCTAATAGCGAAAAAAGGCTGATTAACCGTATGCGCTACCTTTCGATCACCGGATTTTTTCCTGATGAAGTTCAGGACGACTCCTTGCAATTCGAGCGGTACATCACCGGTAACGAGATGAATGAGAAAGTCGCACAACTCATTGAGTCCAAACCTGTGAGTGAACTGGAGCCTGGCGAGTTGTTATTGAGCACGGATCAAATAGCTGCTCTGGAATCTCTTCTCAACGAGAGCTTCCCGAAAGGCTTGGATTACTTCATGGGAACCTGTTTCGATTACTGACTCAACGAGCTGAAAGCAAAAAACAAACCCCGACCAGTCACCTGATCGGGGTTTCGTCTTGTTACTCGCTCCCGCTTAGTGCGAAACGCGGCTAGTCCCACCAACCGTGGAGATGCGCACGCGCTCACCCACACGGAACACTTCGTTTGGCTGAACTTCCTGGACGTAGGCACGCATGCTGCCGTCGTCTTCACGAACGGTGATTTCCACACCTTGGGTGCGGGTCAGGCCTTCTTCAGCAGCCGAACCGACCAGACCGCCAGCAACGGCACCGATTACCGCTGCCACGATGCTGCCGCGACCGCCACCGATGGCGCTGCCGCCAACACCACCGACCACGGCACCGGCTACGCCGCCGATTGGGGTCTTGGTGCCTTCAATTTTCACTG
Source organism: Pseudomonas sp. TH15 (assembly GCF_016651105.1). GTDB lineage: Bacteria > Pseudomonadota > Gammaproteobacteria > Pseudomonadales > Pseudomonadaceae > Aquipseudomonas. The sequence continues at coordinate 2,489,126 of NZ_JAEKEL010000001.1, read as the reverse complement.
GGCGCAGGGATTCGATGGTACCCATACGAATCGTCTGCACGCGACGCGCTTCGTCACGGGAGTAGGAGTCACCGGTCAGGCTCGATTGGCAGCCGGTGAGCAACATCGCCATCGTGGAAAAGGAAGCAACCAGCAGAACAGACTTACGCATAGCATCAACTCCAAAGGACAGGTATTCATTAAACTCCGCAGCTTGACGCCTGTCACGGCATCGCCCGGATAAAATTGTTTTCATTCAGGCCCGGTACAGGCGCCTCTGAACTGACAACACAGTAGCGTCAAATGACTAAAACTGCGCCGTTGAGCCAAGGATTTTCATGGATTATTTCATCATTGTGGTCACGACGCTGGCCGGTTTGTACTTCCACGGGTGGCTGTACATACGGATCAAACGCTGGATGGACCGCGATCTGGCGTTAGCCTTGGCCGGGAAGGACGAGCAGAAAAAAGCCTTCATGCTCCAGCAACTGGCGAACGCTCAAGCGCAGAGAATCAAGCGTCGAGACCTGCCGCAGTGGCTTGAAGCCGCTGCAGCAGGCTATCCCGGTCGATAGAGTGCTTAGGGTGCCAGACGTTCAAGAATCCAGTCAGCGCCCTGTAAGCGGTAGTTGAGGCGATCGTGCAGGCGGCTCGGACGGCCTTGCCAGAACTCGATGCGCTCGGGTAGCAAACGATAACCGCCCCAATGTTCCGGGCAGTCAGGTTGAGTGTCGCTGAAACGCTGCTCGGTAGCCTTGAGCAAGTCTTCCAACTCGCCACGACCGGCGATCACGCGGCTCTGGGGCGAAGCCCAGGCACCGAGGCGGCTGCCCAGTGGCCGAACCTGATAGTAGGCGTCGGACTCTTGCGGCGTAACCTTCACCACGCGGCCCTCTATGCGCACCTGACGCTCCAGGGTCGGCCAGAAAAACGTCATGGCGGCGAACGGGTTCGCCGCCAACTGCTCGCCCTTGGCGCTTTCGTAGTTAGTGAAGAAGGTAAAGCCCTGAGCATCCAGGCCCTTGAGTAGCAAAATGCGGCAATGCGGTCGACCGTCCGGATCGACGGTGGCCAGGGTCATTGCATTGGCCTCGACCGGCACCTGCTCGGTTTTCACCGCATCGGCGAACCACTGATGGAACAGCGCGAACGGCTCGGCCGGGGCTTGCGCCTCGGTCAAGCCGTCGCGGGTGTAGTCGCGACGCATATCAGCCAGGGCCTGGGTCATGGCGCATTCCTTCTGGTTAACGAATTACTTTTTGCTGGCGTCAGCGACTTTGCCGTCGTCAGACGCGTCTTTGACCGGGGCCGTTTTCTTGGCTGGGGTTGCAGCCTTCTTGGCCGGGGCCTTCTTCGCTGGAGCCTTGGCCGCCGCTTTCTTGGCTGAAGCCTTTTTCGTGGCGGGCACAGCAGCTTTCGTCGCGGCAGGTGCAGGTGTGACTGGCGCGGCCACAGGCTTGACGGTCTGAGCAGCGATCATGGTCATCGGCGCCGGAGCTGGCATGTTGTACTTGCTCAGCAACGCTACCATGGTGTTTTGCGGGGTCACCAGCAGTTCCACACGACGGTTCATGGCTCGACCTTCCTGGCTGTCGTTGGCGGCACGCGGTGCGTCACCGCCCATGCCACGCAACATCAGGCGATCACGCTGCAAACCACTGAGGCGGAAGATCGCTGCAACCGATTGCGCACGCTCCTGGCTCAGTTTCACGTTATCCGTGGCGACGCCCGTAGTATCACTGTGACCGAGGACCAGCACGGCGGTTTTCGGATCGACTTCGAGAATCTTCGCCACGCGAGTGAACGGGCCAAGGGTTACCGGCAGCAGCATGCCCGGACGCTTCGGGTTGAACGAGCTGTCAATCGGCGCGATCACGACCAATACGTTTTCACGGCGTTCGAGTTGCAGGTTGCTGTCCTTGATCGCTTCACGCAGACGCGGTTCGTAGTCATCAAGCCAGGCCTGGGTGACTTTCGGGTCCGGCATCGGCACGACTTTGGCGGTAGGTTGGTCTTTGCCGCCGAACGGCCACCACCACTTGCTACCGGTGTCGGCATCGGCCTTGGCCACAACGGCAGGCGTGGCTTGGGGTTTGACTTCAGCTTTTACGTCAGGCGTGGCGGCAGGCTTGGCGGCACCGTCATCGGAACCGAACGGCCAGTACCAATGGCTGGCGCTTTCAGCCTTGGCAACCGGCGCGGCGGCGGCCGCTTTCACTGGAGCCGGAGCAGCGGCAGGTGTCGCAGCAGGCTTGGCGGCTGGCGCCGAATCCTTGGTCGCCACTTTGTCGGAGGAACCGAACTGCCACCAGTGGCTGTCGCCCGCGGCGTCATTTTGCGGAGTTTGTGCGCAACCGGTGATGGCGAAGCACACTGCCAAAGCGAGAGTTTTATTAGATGACATTGGATATCCACAAAATGAAGTAATAAATGCACGCCCACAACGGACCGCATAAACAGACGCTTTGAATCAAAAAAGGTAACGAGGTTCCTGTGCAGGACCTTTCAGCATCGCTTTACAGACAAGCGGCAAGTACCCGTACGAGCTTTTGTGCGCGTGGATCCATCAACACGTACGGCCCCAAGGTATTTGTCACAAAGCCGAAGGCCACATCATGTTCTGGGTCAGCAAAACCGATGGAGCCGCCCGCACCCGGATGACCGAACGCCCGTGGGCCGAGGCCGTAAGTAGCGTTCGGGACATCTGGTTGATCGAGCATGCAACCCAGGCCAAAACGGGTCTGGGTCAGTAAAGTCTTGTCCTCACCGAGGCTGTGTTCGCGGGTCAGCTCATCGAGCATTTCGCTTTCCAGCAGGCTACCGTCCAGAAGACCGGCGTAGAAACCGGCCAGGCTGCGGGCATTGCCGTGGCCATTGGCGGCGGGTTGTTGCATGCGCCGCCATTCCGGTTTGTTGGTGCTGGTCATGATCGACGGCGGGTTGGTGAACGCCCGGGTGGTCATGGCCGTTGGCTCGCGCATTGTCACTTGCAGCAGGCGCTGGGCCGCAGCATCGCCGACGTTACCCTTGCCCCGTGCGATATGCGCCACGCGATGAAACTCTTCGTCAGCCAGGCCGACGTGGAAGTCCAGGCCCAACGGCTTGGCGACCCGCGCCACAATCGACTCCCCCGGCCCACGACCGTCGGCACGACGCAGTAACTCGCCCACCAGCCAACCGTAAGTGATCGCGGCATAGCCGTGGCCCTGGCCCGGCGTCCACCACGGGGCTTCGGCGGCCAACGCGTCAACCATGGTTTGCCAGTCATAAAGCGCTTCAGGGGCCAGCAGCTCGCGCAGGGCCGGCAGACCGGCCTGATGGCAGAGCAATTGGCGCAACGTCACGGACTCTTTACCGGCGGCGGCAAATTCGGGCCAGTAGCGCGCAACCGGAGCATCGAGTTGCAGCTTGCCTTCGGCCACCAGTTGCAGCGCGGTGACGGCGGTGAAGGTCTTGGTGCAGGAGAACAAGTTGGCGATGGTATCGCTGTGCCAGGCTTCGGTGCCGTCCTTGTCGGCGGTACCGGCCCAGAGATCGAGAACGGTTTCACCGCCGACCTGGATGCACAGCGCCGCGCCACGTTCCTGGGGATCGTCGAACAGCGCGGCGAAGGCTTCGCGCACCGCTTCGAACTTAAGCTCGTAATGACCCTGAATCTGCACCCGCAACTCCCCCGGATTAACGCTCTACAAAGTGGTCCGCATTGTTCCAGCCCCGGAGGGTTTTGGGAACAGGTGCGGGCTAGACGGTTATTTCGGAATTTTCGTTGAGACAGCTGACGCCTTCGCGAGCAGGCTTGCTCCCTCAGCAGATCTTCAGTGATACAGAGATCCAGTGCGGGAGCGAGCCTGCTCGGCGGCGTTCCGACGAAGAACGAAAACGCGGTGCCTCAGGACTCAGTGACCATTGCCTGAGTGCCCGCCGGCATGCCCTGCGCCCGGACCCTTGCCGGCCTCACCCTTGCGCCCGCCCTCAGCTTCGTGACCGGCCGCAGTGGGCGCTTTCTCGGCCTCTTTGCCCAGTTGATCGACGGCCAGCAAATTGCTTTTGCGCACGCTGTCGACGAAACCCTGGAATGGTAGATCAGTGATGCCCACCAGACCAAAGTGCCCGTTTTCACCATCCAGCAGACGACCGGTCACCGGTTGGTCGAGGTACTGGAACCAGTGCACACCGACAATCGACGGTTCACTCATCGCCTGTTTGAGGAAGTTGGCGTAAGCCAGGCCACGATCTTCTTCCTTCGCCAGTTGCGTCACGCCGCCCCAGAACGGGCCGCGATCCGCCGAGCCAAAGTTGAACTCGGTGATCAGCACCGGTTTGTCGAGGCTACGCAGCTTGGCGAAGTCGTAACCGTCCTGCGGTTGCAGGGTGTACATGTTGAAACTCAGCACATCGCAATACTGCGCGCAGGACTCGACGGCCTCTGGGGTGCTGATGGCGAAACGACCACCCAACAACAACTGGTTCGGCGCGTGCCACTTGAGCGAATCGGAAATGGTCTTGAAGTAGGTGTCCGCAAAGACCTTCTGGAAGTATTTGAAGTCAGCTTCGATTTCCGGGTGATCGGCGCTTGGCAGCGGCGCTTCGAAGCCCGGGTCTTCCATCAATTCCCAGGCCGGCAGATCAATGCCCCACGCTTTCGACAGGCCCGCCTGGTTGCGGTACTTGTCGCGCAATTGCTTGAGAAATGCGCGTTTGGCCGGCACGTCGGTGGTCATTTTCAACGTGCCGTAGGCCAGGGCGTAACGGGATTTCGGATCATCGCCGGGACCGGCCCAAGCCAGTTCGTTGTCTGCGAAGTAACCGATCAGCCACGGGTCGTCACGGTGATCCCGAGCCGCGATGGCCACGGCACGCTCGGTGGCCATGGCGAAACGCGGGTCGAACGGGTCGGGCATGCCGCCCCACCAGTCAGTTCCGGTGCTGATGCTGGCGTAATCGCCGACGATCGACAGCGGCAAGGTGTACGGCACGCGGTCAGCATTGCCCAGTGCCGGGGCGCTCCAGTTGCCGATGGTGTTGAAGCCCCAGGCTTGCAGGCGATCCAGGGTATGACTGGCCCAGCGTTTTTCATCAACCACTGCTTTGCAGCGCTCGGTGGTTTTTGGCTCGGCTGCTTTCGCGACAGTCGCTTCTACGGCGCCGTTCTTGGCAGCTTCGGCGACACCGGATTCGGTAGCCGAAGGAACGACCGGCGGTTCAGCGGCTTTCTCAACTGTCGCCGCAACCGCGTCGGCCTTGGCGGCTTCGGCAACACCGGCCTTGGTGTCGCTGCCCGGTGCGCAAGGTTCGCCATAGAGGCGCTGCAGGTTAGCGCCGTAAAAGTCATACCAACGGCCGGCGTTGTAGGCACGGCCCTGATCGGCGCCGTTGCCGCCACGGTTGTCGCCTTCGCCATATTGACTGGCTAGCGGCTCGCCGGGTTTTGGCAGGTTTTCAAACATCCACTCGCGACCGGCGATGTAGGTTTGATTGACGTCCGGGGCGACGGTGTTCACGCCCAGTGAGTAGAACGGGTGTCCTTCAGGCGTTACCAGATACCAGCGACCATCGCGTTTCTCGGTCCGGAAAAAGCCGCTGGCCTTGAACGCCGGGCCTTTGTTCCAGCCACCGTATTGGTCCAGGGACGATTTCTCGCGCTCGGCCAGCCAGGTTTTCAGCTGTTGATGTTCTTTCGCGGCAGCGGATTTCAGCTGCTCGTCGCTGCTGACTTTCTCTGGCCATTTGGCTCGGGTCGATTGACCGTAAGCGTCGACCAAACCGCCATAGGCGGCTTTGGTCACGTCCGCGCCGTCCTGCACGCCGAAGCGTTCCAGCAAGATGCTTTGGGCGACTTTCGGCTGATCCATCGACAAGGTCACCGACACGATCTGGCTGCGATCCAGCTCACCGGCGCTGCTGGCCAGCAACACGCGCTGACCGTCAAAGGTCATCGGCATCGGCGGACCGGCCTTCATGCCTTGGCTCAACGGCGAACTGGCGACCAAGGGCACCAGCAGGGTTTGCGCCGGGCCGGCCGGCAGATCGACGCGGCTGACCAGGGTCTTGCCATCGTTGCTCTGGATCGTCACGTAGAGGGTCAAGGCCCAGTTCATCGCGCTCTGGACCCGCAAGCTCATGACACCCGACTGCGACCAGTCCCAGGCACCCGTTTGCGGGGTCAGGCGCAAGGTTGGCCGGGCCACTGGGTTGAACGTGACCCGGCGCAAGACTTCGCCTTCGGCCGTTTGTTCGGCGTTGGATTGCGGCAGGCTGGCGTCCTGGGTCGCCACCGAAACCACATCAGCGGGGCGCACAAAGTTAAACAGCGTCTGTTGGCCTGCGGGAGCGGCCAGCAAGGGCGTTGCGAACAACAGGGCAAATACAGCAGGCAGCGAACGACGAATCATGAGAACGAAATTCTCCCTAACGACCTCAATGGGCCAGTGGAAAAGCGATGGCGGAGAAATAGACAACGGGTTGGGCAAAACTGCCCACCCGTGTATCAGGAAATTTCACGTCGGAAGGGTGGCAACGCATTGAGGATCGCTTTGCCATAGCGTTGGGTGACCAGACGCCGATCCAGCAAAGTGATGGTGCCGCGGTCTTCTTCAGTCCGCAGCAAGCGACCGCAAGCCTGGACCAGTTTCAGCGAGGCGTCCGGCACGGAGATTTCCATGAACGGATTGCCGCCCCGGGCTTCGATCCATTCGGCCAACGCGGCTTCCACCGGATCGTCGGGCACCGAGAATGGAATCTTGGCGATCACCACGTGCTCGCAATACGCACCGGGCAAGTCCACGCCTTCGGCAAAACTTGCGAGGCCGAAGAGCACGCTGGAATCCCCGCCATCGACCCGCGCCTTGTGCTTGTTCAGGGTTTCCTGTTTCGACAGGTTGCCTTGAATGAACACTTGTTTGCGCCAATCGCGGTCGAGGCCGTCGAACACGTCCTGCATCTGTTTGCGCGAGGAGAACAGCACCAGGGTGCCGCGCGAGCCTTCGACCAGTGCCGGCAGATCGCGAATGATCGCGGCGGTGTGGGCCGGCGCGTCACGCGGATCGGCTTTCAGGTCCGGCACCCGCAGCACACCGGCATCGGCGTGATGGAACGGACTCGGCACCACCGCCGTCACGGCTTTTTTCGGCAGGCCGGCGCGCATGCGAAAGCGGTCGAACGTGCCGAGTGCGGTCAGTGTCGCCGAGGTCACCAATGCGCCGTAGGCCACGTTCCACAGATTGCGGCGCAGCATTTCTGCCGCGAGGATCGGGCTGGCGTTGACCTCGATGTCGAACAGCGAACCGCTTTCGGCCAGGGTCAGCCAACGGGCCATCGGCGGGTTGTCTTCCGGGTCTTCGGCGGTGAACGCGGTCCACAACTCCCAGTTGCCCGAAGAGCGCGACAACAAGCTGCCGAACAACGGATACCACTCTTCAGCCTGGTTGCTGGCGATGCCGATGTTGACCTCGCCATCCATGCCTTCCTTGAGCAACTCGGTGAGGCGGGTGAACAAATCGGTCAGGCGGGCGAAGGCTTTCTTCAGCTCGACGCCCATCTCGCGCATGTGCTCGGGGATCACTCCAGCGACGAAGCGGTGACGCGGCCGCTCACGGCCTTCGACGTCTTCGCCGGGTTTGAAATCGGCGACCTGCTCGCACGCAGTGAACATAAACTGCTGCTGAGTCTTGATCTCGCGAGCCAGCTCCGGCACCTGCTCGATCAACTTGCCCAAATCGCCCGGCAACGGGTGCTGGGCGAGCAATTTGGTGAGGTTCTTGGCGGTGGCTTCCAGCCAGTCGGCAGTGGAACGCAGGCGTGTGTAGTGAGCGAAGTGACCGATCGCCTTGTCCGGCAGGTGATGGCCTTCGTCGAACACGTAGATGGTGTCGCGCGGGTCCGGCAACACGGCGCCGCCACCTAGGGCCAGGTCGGCCAGGACCATGTCGTGGTTGGTGACGATCACGTCAACCTTGCCCATGCCTTCGCGGGCCTTGTAGAAGGCGCACTGGCCAAAGTTCGGGCAATGACGGTTGGTGCACTGGCTGTGATCGGTGGTCAGGCGCGCCCAGTCGGCATCTTCCAGGGCGGTGGACCAACTGTCGCGGTCGCCGTCCCATTTATTGCCGGCAAGCTTTTCAATCATGCTGGTGAAGAGCTTCTGGCTGGCCTCATCGACCTCGATCTTGAAGCCTTCTTCTTCGAACAGCTGCGCAGTGGCGGTTTGCGCGTGACCTTCCTGCAGCAACATGTCGAGCTTGGACAGGCACATGTAGCGCCCACGGCCCTTGGCCAGCGCGAAGCTAAAATTCAGCCCGCTGTTGCGCATCAGGTCAGGCAAATCCTTGTAGACGATCTGCTCTTGCAGGGCCACGGTGGCCGTGGCGATCACCAGGCGTTTGCCCGCCGCCTTCGCCGTCGGGATCGCCGCCAGGCTGTAGGCCACTGTTTTGCCGGTACCGGTGCCGGCTTCCACCGCGACAATCGCGGGGTCGCCACTGCGCCGGCCTTCGTCGTCGGTGTCGATGTCACCGAGGACTTTGGCAATTTCGGCGATCATCAGGCGTTGGCCGTAGCGCGGTTTGAGGCTCTTGGCTTCAAGAAAACGCGAGTAGGCGCCCTGGATCGTGGTTTTGAGTTCGGTACTGATCATGGATTGTCGGGCGCAAAAAACGCTGGATAAATTTTCAGTGGTTCGGATGGGCGGCTATCATACCGCGCTAATTAATCCCGCGCAGAACGGAGTACCTCAATGACCGCTTTTAGCCTCGTTTATACCCTGCATGTCCTGTCCGCCCTGGTGTGGGTGGGCGGCATGTTTTTCGCCTGGATGGTCCTGCGCCCGGCGGCGATGAAGGCCCTGGAAGGCCCCGGCCGATTGAAGCTGTGGGTAGAAGTGTTTCAAGGTTTTTTCCGCTGGGTCTGGGTGGCGGTGGTGCTTTTGCCGATCAGCGGTGTGGGCATGATTCATTTGCAGTTCGCAGGCTTTGAAGCGGCGCCGCGCTATGTGCAGGTGATGATGGGGCTGTATGTGGTGATGACCGCGCTGTTTATCCGGATTCAGGCGTTGTTGCTGCCGGAGTTGCGTACAGCGGTGGCGGCGCAGGATTGGCCGACTGGCGCAGCGACGCTTGGGAAGATTCGGCGGTTGGTGGGGATTAATCTGATTGTCGGGTTGGTGTTGGTGGCGATTGCGGCCGCAAGACCGATGATCTGAAAATCAAAAGACCCTCACCCTAACCCTCTCCCGGAGGGAGAGGGAACTGAATGGGGAATATTCAAGAGTTACGCCGACTTGAGAGATTTTCTCCGAATCCATAATCGACAAGGTTTTTCAGGTCGATGGATAGCCTGAGTCACCTTGCCCTCTCCCGGAGGGAGAGGGCACCAATGGGGGATATTCCAGAGTTACGCCGACTTGAGAGATTTTCTCTGAATCCATAATCGACAAGGTTTTTCAGGTCGATGGATAGCCTGAGTCACCTCGCCCTCTCCCGGAGGGAGAGGGCACCAATGGGGGATATTCCAGAGTTACGCCGACTTGAGAGATTTTCTCTGAATCCATAATCGACAAGGTTTTTCAGGTCGATGGATAGCCTGAGTCACCTCGCCCTCTCCCGGAGGGAGAGGGAACTGAATGGGGGATATTCCAGAGTTACGCCGACTTGAGAGATTTTCTCTGAATCCATAATCGACACGGGTTTTTCAGGTCGATGGATAGCCTGAGTCACCTCGCCCTCTCCCGGACGGAGAGGGAACTGAATGGGGAATATTCAAGAGTTACGCCGATTTGAGAGATTTTCTCTGAATCCATAATCGACAAGGTTTTTCAGGTCGATGGATAGCCTGAGTCACCTCGCCCTCTCCCGGACGGAGAGGGCACTAATGGGGAATATTCAAGAGTTACGCCGACTTGAGAGATTTTCTCTAAATCCATAATCGACACGGTTTTTCAGGTCGGTGGCTAGCCTGAGTTACCTCGCCCTAACCCTCTCCCGGAGGGAGAGGGAACTGAATGGGGGATATTCCAGAGTTACGCCGACTTGAGAGATTTTCTCTGAATCCATAATCGACAAGGTTTTTCAGGTCGATGGATAGCCTGAGTTACCTCGGTCGGCCCCCTCTCCCTCGGGGAGAGGGCTGGGGTGAGGGAAAGCTTTTACAGACGTTGCACGGTCACGGCACCTGGCGCCCCTACAGGCCCAGGCTGACCGTCCACCCCGGCCTTGCCACTCTTGCCGCCATCTGCGCGATACACCAGGCAGCCCTTGGACTTGCCACCCTTGCCTGCCTTGCCGCCCACACCCGCCGGGCCACCGGCGCCGCCAGCCACATTGACCTTGATCAGCTCGGCTGGAAACTCACGCGGTACTTCAAGGCGTACCAGCGCCCCCGGTGCGCCCGGCTGACCGTCGCTGCCGTTGCTGCCATCAAAACCGTGCCCGGCCGAGCCATAGGTGCAGCCCGGATCTTCCCCGTTTCCGCCATCAAGCCCAACAAAACCCGGCGCACCGGTGCCGCCCCGGGCATCGACCAACAGTTGCGGCGCGTTCAATGCCTTGAACTGCAGATTCAGATTGCGCCCCGCACGGGCGGCTTTTTCGTAAGTCCCCGGCGCACCGCGCGCGGTGATCTGGCTGCCATCGCTCAGTTCTGCGCGAATGACTTTCATGTCCAAAGCCTGTTCGCCCGGCACGATCGCGATGCGCGCTTCATGGCCCAGACGCAGTTCACCGACGCTCAGCTCTGTCACGTTCGATGGAATCAGCAACGTGCCGTAATCGGCGACTTCCAGTTTTTCCAGCTGCAAGGTGCCGGCCGTGTTGGGCAAACGCATCAGCGAATTGGCTTCGACGCTGACCACCTGAGCGCAGGCCAGTGGACTGATGAATGCAGCGAGCAAGCAGAGTTTACGCATGGGAAGAAGCCTCCGGAGCGGCCGGGGCCGGGATGGTTTGCAGGTGGAATACGCCAAAAAGCAGAATGCGAGCACGGTCACGCCAAGGATGCGCACGACCCTTGAGGCTGCGATTGCACAGCAGCACTTCAAGCACATGGATGAGCAATAACAGACCGCCAGCCAGATTGACCAGCAGGTGTAGCGGATGTACGAACGGCACCAGTTGATTGGCCAGCACCACACAGCAGAACAGCAGGGTCAATAACCGCCCCAGCCCCCAGAACACTTTCATACGCTCCCCCGTGTTGCGAATTATTCTTTGCATGCACAGTAACGGCTTCTGCGGGGGATAAGCCAGAGGCGCAAATGAAAAAACTTCTGCCAAGCGCCGGATGGCTGCCGAGGTGACGATGATCGTCACCCGGCAGCTCTAGCCCGTGGCCTTCAGACACGTCCTAACGATTGATGTGCAACTCCACGCGACGGTTTTTCGCGCGCCCCTCATCGGTGGCGTTATCGGCGACCGGCTCGCTTTCACCGCGCCCTTCACTGGTGAGTTTGTTCGGCGCCAGACCTTGGCTCAGCAGATACGCCGCGACACTGCTCGCACGGCGTTCCGACAAGGCCTGGTTGTATGCATCCGAACCTTTGCTGTCGGTATGACCGACGACTTTGATACTGACCACGTCGGCATTGCGCAATTTGTCCATCAGCGTATCGAGTTGCGCTTTCGCTGACGGGGTCAGGTCGGACTTGTCGAAATCAAAGAGGACGTTGCCGGCATCGCTGAGGGTGATCACTTCAGTCTGCGGCGCCGGCTCGGGTACTTTCTCGGTGACTGGATATTGCGGCAGCGGGCAACCACGGTGGTCGACCGGGGTATTGGCTGGTGTATCCGGGCAACGGTCGCGGCGGTCGAATACGCCGTCGCCGTCTTCATCGCCGTCCTGGGCATAACAGATCAGTCCGCCGGTAAGAATCCCCAGCGCTGCGCCGCCACCGGCCCAGCCACCACTTTCGATAGCGCCCTGGCCACCACCGACCAGGCCGCCGATAACGCTGCAGATCGGTCAGGTACGTTGATTCAGAGGGGCAGTGCCATCGCTGTGAGTAGCGCAAGCGGTCAAGAGGCTGCCAAGCAGCAGAGCCGGCAGGACAGTCCTTGCGAGAACGCTCATGGTGAATGCTCCTGTGTGACCGGCCCATACCGGTCACACAGGAGTGAAAGACCCGCATCCGCGACTGCACAAGCCGCGGCGCGGAAGGGGTTTAACGGTCGATTTTGATTTCGGTACGACGGTTCAATGCGCGGCCATCCGCAGTTTTGTTGTCGGCTACTGGCTGGCTTGCGCCTTTACCGGTGACAGACACGAAGCTGCTGCGCGGTACGCCATCATGGATCAGGTACTCCACCACCGAATGCGCGCGTCTGTCCGACAGCTTCTGGTTGTAGGCAGCGTGGCCGACGCTGTCGGTATGACCGGTCACGGTCAGGCGTGCGGTAGAGGACTCCTGTTTCAGGCGAGTAGCGACTTTATCGAGGACCTGTTTGTCAGAAGGTGTGAGCGTGGCTTTGTCGAACTGGAAGTGAACATCGCGGATGACGATGGTTTCTTCCTTGACCACCACGACTTCTTCAACCACTGGTGCAGGAGGTGCGGCGACAGGGCAACCGTCAGCATCGACCGGTACGCCTTTGGGTGTGCCCGGGCACTTCTCGGGTACTGCGCCGTGCACCCAGCAATAAGCGGCTGCCGTGCCGCCGATCAGCAGCGCGCCATACCCCGCCCACGCCGAACTCTCGGTCGCGCCGATACCGGCACCGACGACACCGCCGACCGCCGCACAGGTCGGCCAGTCGGTTTTCTGCAAACCTGCGCAACCAGTCAACACACTGGTTAGCAGAACCAAGGGTAATGCTGTCCGAACTATGCTCATCTAGTTTTCTCCTGAGGGATCGGCTTAGAACCGATTCAGGTAGTAAAGACCGGAGTTTTAATCTCCGCCAGCAATAGGCCATTGCTGTTTGCGACCGTGTTCACAGGACTTCGCCGCTTTGCTCGCAAAGCGGCGGCACAGGGCTCTTTGCCGGCGCAGTCAGGCAGGCTAGTCTTGGCAGACTCTGATTGAGGATCTTTGATGATTGCAGGTATTTCTTCGCGCACGCCCCAGCAAGCGCTGGCCGCTTTGCTTGACCGCTATGCACCCATGCGCCTGTTGCTGATAGGCGCCAGCCAGTTCCCGGCACTTGAGGCGTTCAAGCTCGCGCACCCGGACAGTTGTGTCGCTCACGCCGCCCCCGGCGCCTTGCCTGCGGAACTGGCGGCGCAACGCTTTGATCTGGCGCTGGTGGTCGATTGCCTGGAGCACCTGCCCAAACGCGACGGTCTGAATCTGCTGGGCGGGATCCGCAACCTCAACGCCAGTCGTATCGCAGTGCTGGCGGATTTACCGGCCAGTGGCTGGCAGGAAACAGACTTTTTTTCCCTGGCCCTGCAAGCCAGCGAACGCTTCCAGCGCGACGATCAGGTGTTGACGTTGTTCACCTATGATTTGCTTGACTATAAACAGGTGCCCGACTGGCTCAACTCACGGTTCTGGGCCAATCCGGAAAACTTCGGGAAATACTGGTGGTAACGCAATGAGTACATCCATTTGCCCGTGTGGCAGCGGCACCCTGCTCGATGCCTGTTGCGGTCATTACCATGCCGGTCATCCGGCCCCCTGCGCCGAAGCCCTGATGCGTTCGCGCTACAGCGCCTATGTGTTGGGGCTGATTGACTATCTGGTGGCGACTACCCTGCCCGCCCAACAGACAGGGCTGGATCGTCAATCCATCGGTGACTGGAGCGCGCAAAGCACCTGGCTGGGCCTTGAGGTGGAAAGCTCCGAGGTGCTCGGCGGCCAACCGGAACACGCCTTCGTCACCTTCACGGCGCGCTGGCACGACAGCACCGGTGAACATAGTCATCGCGAGCGTTCTTCGTTTGTGCAGAACACCGGGCGCTGGTACTTCATCGACCCGACCGTGCAGCTCAAGGCCGGACGAAATGATGCGTGCCCATGCGCGAGCGGGCAGAAATTCAAGAAGTGTTGTGCGGGGTATTTCGGGGTTTGAGATAAAGGCAAAAGATCGCAGCTTTTCGTAGGAGCGAGCGGTGCGGCGATCCGACTTGCCCGCGAAGAAGCTGATGCGGTCTTTCTGAAAGTCCGCGTTATCGTTTTTCGCGGGCAAGTCGGATCGCCGCACCGCTCGCTCCTACAAAGGTTGAGATCTTTTAGGACTAGACTGGGCCTCAAGGGAGAAACACCATCATGCTCAGTCAACGTCGCGCCTTATACCTTGTCACCTTGCTCACTTTCCTGAGCCTCAGCGGCTGCGCGTCCTGGTTTAGCGACGACGAACCGGATCCTCAGGTGCATCTGGTCAAGGTAGAGGTGGTGCGGGCCAAACTGCTGGAGCAGAAATTCCTGCTGCACTTTCGTGTCGACAACCCGAACGACAGTGACTTGACCGTTCGCAGCATCGAATACCGCATTCATCTGGGCGACATGCTGCTGACCGAAGGCGAACACGAGCACTGGTTCACAGTCGGCCCCAAGCACAGCGCCTATTTCAAAGTGCCGATCCGCACCAACCTGTGGCCCAAGGTCCGGGACGTGGTGAAAATGTTGAAAAACCCCAAGCAACCCGTGCCCTATCGTCTGGAAGGTGAATTGGAAACCGGTTTATTCATCGCGCACTACGTGCACCTGGCGCGCAATGGCGTGATAATCCCCGCCGATTTAATTCCGGAGTAACCCCGATGACCCAACAACCCCATGTCCATGGCCCAGACTGCAACCACGATCATGACGATCACGCCCACGACCAGCATGATCACGACCATGGCCATGTCCACGGCCCAAACTGCGGCCACGCTCACCAGGAACCGGTGCGCAACGCCTTGAAAGACGTCGGCCGCAACGACCCTTGCCCATGCGGCAACGGCAAGAAATTCAAGAAGTGCCACGGCGCTTGATGCGTCGGGCGAAGATCGTCTTCGCCCGCTGAATCGCCATCGCGAGCAGGCTCGCTCCCACATTTGATCTGCGTGAGACCCGATTCTGCGGTCACCACACATCCGCTGTGGGAGCGAGCTTGCTCGCGATGACGGACTGACATTCAACATTTATGTCGACTGATACACCGCTATCGCGAGCAAGCTCGCTCCCACAGGGATTTCAGATTTCAGTCAGCCTTCAGGATCTCTGCGGTGCTGACGACGGTGGCGTACTCGCCATGCAAATTCCCCAACGACATGGCATGCACCTCCTCGGCTGAACGGGCCGTGCCGAAAAAGTCAGCCTTGTCGAAGGTAAAGCACGCATCCTCCGCCACCCACGCATCAAACCCCAGATTGCCGGCCGTTCGCGCCGTGGACTCCACCGAGTTGTTGGTCGCCACGCCAACGATGATCAGTTGATCAATCCCCGCCTCGCGCAAACCCGCCTCCAGCCCCGTCGCACAAAACGCATCCGGCACCTGCTTCTGAATCAGTTGCTCACCGGCCTTTGGCTGAAATCGTTCCTGAAACTCCACGCCGGATTGTTGCGGCCAGAACACCGACTCCGGTGAGCGAGACAGGTGCTGCACGTGAATCACTGGCCGCCCGGTTCGACGCCAAAACGTCAGCAAATCGAGGATTCGCTGCTCGGCCTGAGGATTATTTCGACGCCCCAGTTTTGGATGCAGGATGCCTTTTTGCTGGTCGATGATGACCAGTGCCGCGTTGGTCTTGAGCTCCATGCTGACTTTTCTCGTGTCGGGTCATTGAATTTCACGCACTTCAGCATCACCTCTTCCTACAGGCAAGCTCTCCAGTGCAAACAGGACGACCTAATGCGAGCGGTTGCTGTCCGTATCTAACGACGTCTATTTTTTGGAGCATTCCATGATCGACCTGTATTACTGGACCACCCCCAACGGTCACAAAATCTCGATTTTCCTCGAAGAGGCTGGCCTCAAGTACGACGTGTACCCGATCAACATCAGCCAGAACGATCAATTCAAACCTGAGTTCCTGAAGATCTCGCCGAACAACAAAATTCCGGCCATCGTCGATCATGAGCCGGCTGATGGCGGCGCGCCTTTATCGCTGTTCGAATCCGGGGCGATTCTGTTGTACCTGGCGGAGAAAACCGGGAAGTTCCTGCCCAAGGACCTGCGCGGGCGTCAGCAAGCGCTGCAATGGCTGTTCTGGCAGATGGGCGGTCTGGGGCCGATGGCCGGGCAGAATCACCACTTCAGTCAGTTCGCGCCGGAAAAAATCCCTTACGCGATCAAACGCTACATCGACGAAACCGCCCGCCTCTATGGCGTGCTCGACAAGCAACTGGCGAGCAATGAATTCGTCGCCGGCAGCGAGTACAGCATTGCTGACATGGCGATTTACCCGTGGATCGTTTCCCACAAGTGGCAGAGCCAGAACCTGGAAGACTTCCCCAACGTGCTGCGCTGGTTCACCCACATCCAGAACCGCCCGGCGACGGTGAAGGCGTATGCGCTGGTGCAACAGGTCAACCCACCAAAACCCTAATCCTGAGTGAGGGGTTTTTGTGGCGAGGGATTTAGCGAAACGTCGCACCGCCCCGTTGGGCTGCGAATTCCTGCTACCAGGATGTGTCTGACACACCGTGATTGCAGGTTTTGGGGCTGCTTCGCTGCCCAACGGGGATAAATCCCCTCGCCACGGGTATGTGATCTGTTCCAGGGTGTGGTTTATCCGACAAATCCTGAAATAACCCTGCGCCCCGCTTGCGCGGCCACCTCCTGCTCACTAACGTAGCGCCTTTATTGCGTTACTACCCCCGCAGGAGCTTTGCCATGGCCTCGCCAGCCCTTACACATTTTCTTCCCCGGTTCGGCGTTGCCGCAGCAGTGGCCGGTGTTTTGAGCCTGACCGGTTGTCAGACCTGGAACACCCAGGACACCCTCCCGCCGACCTCCGGCGTGCAGCCGCTCAAAGGCCTGGCGCAGAACGTTTCGGTTCGGCGCAATGCCATGGGCATGCCGTTGATCGAAAGCAACAGCTTCCACGACGCGCTGTTCACCCTCGGTTACGTGCACGCCAGCGACCGCATCACCCAAATGGTGACCATGCGCCTGTTGGCTGAAGGCCGTCTGGCAGAAATGTCCGGTCCGGACCTGCTCGACGCCGACCGCTACATGCGCGCCGTCAATCTAAAGAAAAGCGCCGGCGAGCTGTACAAGGCGTCTTCGCCACGGCTCAAGCGCTTCTTTGAAGTCTATGCCCGGGGCGTCAACGCCTATCTGTTCCGCTATCGCGACAAGCTCCCGGCGGACCTCGCTGCCACCGGCTACAAACCTGAATACTGGCAGCCGGAAGATTCGGCGCTGATTTTCTGCCTGTTGAATTTCAGCCAGTCGGCCAACCTGCCGGAAGAAATCTCTTCGCTGGTCATCGCCCAAACCGTCAGCACCGATAAGCTCCCGTGGCTGACGCCCTCCGCTCCCGACGAAAAACTGCCGTTGGCTGAAGCGGAAAAACTCCAGGGCATCAAGCTCAACGGCGCGATCCCGGGCCTGGCCGAAATCACCAAAGCCACCGGGCAACTGTCCGACCTGAACCTGCTGGGCGCCACCTCGTCGAACAACTGGGCGATCGGCCCGCAACGCAGCCGCAGCGGCAAAAGCCTGCTGGCCAGCGACAGTCACGGGCCGATGGGCGTGCCGTCGCTGTACAGCTACGTGCAGATCCGCGCGCCGAAATATCAGGCCGCTGGCGTCAGCATCGCCGGCCTGCCTATGGTACTGGGTGGTTTCAACGGCAAAGTGGCGTGGAGCATGACCACGGTCATGGGCGACAACCAGGACCTGTTCCTGGAAAAAATCAAACGCCAGGGCAATGGCCTGTCATACGAAGTGAACGGCAAATGGCAGCCGGTGGGCGTGCGTAACGAAACCTACTTCGTCAAAGGCCAGCGGCCGATTCGCGAAGCGGTGTACGAAACCCGCCACGGGCCGCTGCTCAACAGTGCCCAAGGCCTGACGATGGCCAATGGTTTCGGCCTGGCCTTGCAGACCCCGAGCTTCACCGACGACAAAACCCTGGATGCATTTTTCGACCTGTCCCGTGCGCAGACCGTCGAGAAAGCCTCGGATGCAAGCCGTGAAATCCGCGCCATCGCCCTCAACCTGGTGTTTGCCGACGCCAGCAGCATTGGCTGGCAGGTCACCGGTCGTTACCCGAACCGCCGTGAAGGCGAAGGCTTGCTGCCATCGCCGGGCTGGGACGGTCGCTACGATTGGGACGGTTACGCCGACCCGATGCTGCACCCGTACGATCAGGACCCGGCCCAAGGCTGGCTCGGCACCGCCAACCAGCGTGTCATTCCACATGGTTACGGCATGCAGTTGTCCAACTCCTGGGCAGCCCCGGAACGTGGCGAACGTCTGGCGGAACTGGCCGGCGTCGGCAAGCACGACACCCGCAGCCTGATCGCCATGCAATACGACCAGACCACCACTTTCGCCGCCAAATTGAAGAAAATGTTTGAGGCGCCGGGCATGTCCCAGCCGCTGAAACAGGCGATCGAAGCGCTGCCGGTGGCCGATCGTGGCAAGGCGCGCGAGGCGTTGACGCGTTTGATGGCGTTCGACGGCAAGCTCAGCCCGACCTCCGCCGATGCAGCGATTTATGAGCTGTTCCTGCAAGAAAGCATGAAGCAAATCTTCCTTGACGAACTGGGCCCGGAAACCAGCCCGGCGTGGAAAGCCTTTGTCGCCAACGGTAAGTTGTCCTACGCCGCTCAGGCCGATCACCTGCTCGGTCGCGAGGACAGCCCGTTCTGGGATGACGTCCGCACGCCGCAGAAAGAAGATAAACCGGCGATCCTCGCCCGTAGCCTGGCGGCAGCGATCACTGCGGGGGACAGTCAGTTGGGCGGCGATCACAAAGCCTGGCAGTGGGGCAAACTGCACCGCTACGAGTGGAAAAATGCCAGTGGCCAGACCGTGCGCGGTCCGTTGGCGGCCGGTGGCGATCACACCACGCTGAACACTGCGGCGTTCGCTTGGGGTCAGGACTTCAACACCACGCTGGTGCCGTCCATGCGCTTTATCGTCGACTTCGGCCAGGTCGAACCGCTGATGGGCCAGAACGGTACGGGCCAGTCCGGCAACCCGGCGAGCCCGAACTACCTCGACAGCATCGATCCGTGGCTCAAGGGCCAGTACATGAGCCTGCCAATGCAGCCGCAGAACTTTGACAAGGTGTATGGCAAGGTGCGGTTGACGCTAATCCCCGGTAAGTAAGCATCACCACCAACCCCATGTGGGAGCGGGCTTGCTCGCGAAAGCGGTGTGTCAGGCAACGATGATGTTGACTGACACGACGCCTTCGCGAGCAAGCCCGCTCCCACATGGGAATGTCGCTAGACCCGAAAGCCCGATAGAACTTCTCGCCCCGCGCAAACCTCATAGCTAACAAGTCCCTCCATTTTGGTAACAACATGGATCTTGTTATCGCTCGTCCCGAAGGTTTGTACTGCCCCGCCGGGGATTTCTATATCGACCCGTGGCGCCCGGTGGAACGTGCGGTGATCACCCACGCGCACGGTGATCATGCCCGCGCCGGCAATCAACACTACCTGGCGGCCGCCCCCGGTGAAGGCATCCTGCGCGCACGGCTTGGCCAAGACCTCAACCTGCAAACCCTGCCCTACGGCGAGCGCTTGCTGCATCACGGCGTCACCCTGAGTTTTCATCCGGCCGGCCATGTGCTCGGCTCGGCCCAGGTGCGCCTGGAATACGGTGGTGAAGTCTGGGTTGCCTCGGGGGATTACAAGATCGAGCCCGACGGCACCTGCGCGCCCTTCGAACCGGTGCGTTGCCACACTTTCATCACTGAATCGACCTTCGGCTTGCCGATCTATCGCTGGCAACCTCAGGCGCAGGTCTTTGCCGAAATCAATCAGTGGTGGCAGGCCAACGTCGTGGCCGGGAAAGCCAGCGTGCTGTTCTGCTATTCCTTCGGCAAGGCGCAACGGATTCTCCACGGCATCGAGGCCAGCATCGGCCCCATTCTGGTGCATGGCGCCGTTGAGCCGCTCAACCGGGTTTATCGCGACGGTGGGATTTACTTGCCGCCAACGATTTATGCCGGTGAGGTACAAAAGAACGACCCGATCATGCGCAGGCGCTGGTGCTTGCCCCGCCATCCGCAGGTGGCAGCAGTTGGATGCGTCGGTTCGGCGATTACAGCGATGGTTTTGCCAGTGGCTGGATGCGTTTGCGCGGCACCCGGCGGCGGCGCGGTGTGGATCGCGGTTTCGTGCTCTCGGACCACGCCGACTGGCCGGGACTGCTCTGGGCCATCGAACAGACCGGCGCGGAACGGGTGATGGTCACCCACGGCTCGATTGGCGTGCTGGTGCGGCATTTGCGCGAACAGGGTCTCGATGCCCAAGGTTTCAACACTGAGTACGGCGATGACGAAGAAGACAACATCGCCGCCGAGCCCCCATCGCCGAGGCATCTGTATGAAGGCCTTCGCCGAGCTGTACGCCGAACTCGACGCCACCACTTCAAGCAACGACAAACTGGCGGCGATGCAGGCTTACTTTGCCCAAGCCGCACCAGAAGATGCGGCGTGGGCCGTGTACTTTTTGTCTGGCGGCCGCCCTCGGCAGTTAGTGCCGGTGCGTGCGCTGCGGGAATTGGCGGTGGAGATTTCCGGGTTATCGACATGGTTGTTCGAAGAGAGTTATCAAGCGGTTGGCGATCTGGCGGAAACCATCTCGCTGGTGCTACCCGAAGCCACCCACAGTTCTACCGACGGGCTGGCCGTCTGGATCGAAGACAAGCTGCTGCCGCTGCGAGGTGAAAACCCGGAGTTCCTGGCCAGGCGATTGCCCGCCCTGTGGGCGCAACTGGACCGCGCCAGCCTGATGCTGTGCATCAAACTGATCACCGGCAGTTTTCGCGTCGGCGTCTCCAAATTACTGGTTACGCGAGCGCTGGCAGCCATGGCCGGGCTCGACAGCAAACGCGTGGCGCAGCGCCTCGTGGGGTATACCGATCTGTCCAAACGCCCGACGGCCGCCCATTACCTGAAACTCATCGCGCCGCCCTCCGACGATGAATATGCCCAACGCGGTGGCCAGCCTTATCCGTTTTTCCTCGCCCATGCCTTGTCGCAACCGGTCGAGCAGTTCGAAGCCCTGCTCGGTCCCGCCAGCCAATGGCAGGTGGAATGGAAGTGGGACGGCATCCGTGCCCAAGTGGTCAAGCGCGAGGGGCGACTGTGGATCTGGTCCCGGGGCGAAGAACTGGTCAGCGAGCGATTTCCCGAACTGGAAACGCTGACCCATGGTTTACCGGACGGCACGGTGATCGATGGCGAAATCGTCGCCTGGAAGTCTGCACACCCCACCACCGAGGATGCCTTCGACCCGCAATCCTCAAAGCCCCCGGCGGTGCAACCCTTCGCCTTGCTGCAACAACGCATCGGCCGTAAAACCCTGGGCAGGAAAATCCTCGATGAAGTGCCGGTGGTGTTACTCGCCTACGACCTGCTGGAATGGCAAGGCGAAGACTGGCGCAACCAGACTCAGGCAAAGCGTCGCACCCAATTGGAGCAAGTCATCGCCACCTGCAACAGCCCGGTGCTGCTGGCGTCGCCAGTACTGACCGGCGAAGACTGGTTCGACCTCGCCGGGCAACGGGAAGCCTCTCGCCGGCTCGGTGTCGAAGGCATGATGCTCAAGGCCCGGGATTCGCTGTATGGCGTGGGTCGGACCAAGGACATGGGCGTCTGGTGGAAATGGAAAGTCGAGCCGTTCAGCGTCGATGCGGTGTTGATCTATGCGCAACAGGGTCATGGTCGTCGAGCGAGTCTCTACAGCGACTACACGTTCGCCGTGTGGGACGGGCCGCCCGAGGCGAGCGAGCGGACGCTGGTGCCGTTCGCCAAGGCGTATTCAGGACTGACCGATGAGGAAATGCGCAAGGTCGACGGCATCGTCCGCCAAACCACGGTAGAGAAGTTCGGGCCGGTGAGCAGCGTGACGCCAAGCCTGGTGTTTGAGCTGGGGTTTGAGGGGATCGCCCGGTCGCGGCGGCACAAGAGTGGGATTGCGGTGCGGTTTCCAAGGATGTTGCGGTGGCGCCAGGATAAGACCGTGGAGGAAGCGGATAGCCTCGCCACCCTGCAAGACCTCCTCGCCTAAACCTCTTCTCCGATGCAACGCATCCCCCTGTGGTGAGGGGATTTATCCCCTCACCACAGGGAAATTCTATCCCGCAAAACCTGGGGCTTGATCCGAAAGGGTGCAACGAAATCGCAATGCCCATTTCCGGGCATTCAATCGCCCTCATCCCTCCCCGCCCAACCTTTTAAAACGCTTGTTCGGGACTCTGGTTCGGAAATTGCTACTTTCATTAGGTCTTACGCTTTCCAGTAACAATAATTCTGCGCCACAAGCGCTCATATTGGTTCTTAGGGATTGAATAATGAAAAAAGCATTGCTGACCCTTTCTGCACTGGCGTTGTGCATGGCTGCTGGCTCCGCGCTGGCCAAGGAATACAAAGAGCTGCGTTTTGGCGTTGACCCTTCCTACGCACCGTTCGAGTCCAAAGCGGCGGATGGCAGCCTGGTTGGCTTCGATATCGATCTGGGTAACGCGATCTGCGCCGAGCTGAAGGTCAAGTGCAAATGGGTCGAAAGCGATTTCGACGGCATGATTCCGGGCCTCAAGGCCAATAAATTCGACGGTGTGATCTCTTCGATGACCGTCACCGAAGCCCGCGAAAAAGTCATCGACTTCTCCAGCGAGCTGTTCTCCGGCCCGACTTCCCTTGTCTACAAGAAAGGTTCCGGCGTCACCACCGACATCGCTTCGCTGAAGGGTAAAAAGGTCGGTTACGAGCAGGGCACCATCCAGGAAGCCTACGCCAAAGCCGTGCTGGACAAGGCTGGCGTGACCACTCAGGCCTACGCCAACCAGGACCAGGTCTATGCGGACCTGACTTCCGGTCGTCTGGATGCTTCGATTCAGGACATGCTGCAAGCCGAACTGGGCTTTTTGAAGTCGCCACAAGGCGCCGATTACGAAGTCAGCAAGCCATTTAATGACCCACTGCTGCCAGCCAAAACAGCTGTCGGTATCTCGAAAGGTAACAAAGACCTGAAGGCACTTCTGGATAAAGGTATCAAAGCGTTACACGACGATGGCACCTACGCCACCATTCAGAAAAAACACTTTGGCGATCTGAATCTGTACAGCGGCAAATAATGCCCGGCGCCCATCTCGCGATGGGCGCTTTTTTTACTCGATCAGGTTGCTGATTTATGTTCGAAAACCTCTTACAAAACCTGGGGCTCTCAGCCTTCAGCCTCAAGGGCTTCGGTCCTTTGCTGTTGGAAGGCACCTGGATGACCATCAAATTATCGGTCTTGTCGCTTTTAGTGTCCGTTTTGCTCGGACTGCTGGGCGCCAGTGCCAAACTGTCCAAAGTCAAACTGCTGCGCGTACCCGCGCAGGTCTACACCACGCTGATTCGCGGCGTGCCGGATCTGGTGTTGATGCTGCTGATTTTCTACAGCCTGCAAACCTGGCTGACGACGTTCACCGAGTACATGGATTGGGAATACATCGAGATCAACCCGTTCAGCGCCGGCGTCATCACCCTGGGCTTCATTTACGGCGCGTACTTCACTGAAACCTTCCGCGGGGCGATTCTCGCCGTGCCGCGGGGCCAGGTTGAAGCCGCCACCGCCTATGGCCTGAAACGCGGCCAACGTTTTCGTCTTGTGGTGTTCCCGCAAATGATGCGTTTTGCCCTACCGGGCATCGGCAACAACTGGATGGTGATACTCAAAGCCACTGCCCTGGTCTCGATCATCGGCCTTGCCGATCTGGTCAAGGCTGCGCAGGACGCCGGTAAAAGCACCTATCAACTGTTCTATTTCCTGGTGCTGGCAGCGCTGATTTACCTGCTGATCACCAGTGCTTCCAACTTCGTCCTGCGCTGGCTTGAACGCCGCTACGCCGCCGGCTCCCGGGAGGCCGTACGATGATCGAACTCTTGCAGGAATACTGGAAACCCTTCCTTTATACCGACGGTTACCACATCACCGGCCTGGCCATGACCATGTGGCTGCTCAGCGCCTCGATCTTCATCGGGTTCCTGGTGTCGATCCCGCTGTCCATCGCCCGGGTGTCGCCGCACTTCTACATCCGCTTGCCGGTGCAGTTCTACACCTACCTGTTCCGTGGTACGCCGCTGTATATCCAGCTGCTGATTTGTTACACCGGGATCTACAGCCTGGCCGCGATCCGTGCGCAACCGGTGCTGGACGCGTTTTTCCGTGATGCGATGAACTGCACCATCCTGGCCTTCGCCCTGAACACCTGCGCTTACACCACGGAGATTTTCGCCGGGGCGATCCGCAGCATGAACCACGGTGAAGTCGAAGCGGCCAAGGCTTACGGTCTGACTGGCTGGAAGCTCTATGCCTACGTGATCATGCCCTCAGCCCTGCGTCGTTCGTTGCCGTACTACAGCAACGAAGTGATTCTGATGCTGCACTCGACCACTGTCGCCTTCACCGCGACCATCCCGGACATCCTGAAAGTCGCAAGGGACGCCAACTCGGCGACCTTCCTGACCTTCCAGTCGTTCGGTATCGCCGCGCTGATCTACCTATGCGTGACCTTTGCGCTGGTCGGCCTGTTCCGCCTCGCTGAACGCCGATGGCTGGCCTTCCTCGGGCCGACTCACTAGGATTTTTTCAGATGCGCCACCAGAAACATGACTTGCTGGCCCCACTGCCTGGGACCGCACGACAGATCCACAGCTTTCATTTCGGCCCGGCCAACGTCGCGGGCAAGATCTACATCCAGTCGTCCCTGCACGCCGATGAAATGCCCGGCATGCTGGTGGCCTGGCACCTCAAGCAGCGTCTGGCGGAGCTGGAAGCCGCCGGCCGCCTGCGCAGCGAAATCGTGTTGGTGCCCGTGGCCAACCCGGTCGGCCTGGAACAGGTGTTGATGGATGTGCCTCTGGGCCGCTACGAACTGGAAAGCGGCCAGAACTTCAACCGCTGGTTCGTCGATTTGAGCGAAGAAGTCGGCAATGAGATCGAAGGCCAACTCGGCGACGATCCGCAGCACAACCTCACACTGATTCGTACCAGCCTGCGCAATGCTCTCGCCCGCCAAACGGCTGGCACTCAACTGCAATCCCAGCGCCTGACCCTGCAACGGCTGGCCTGTGACGCGGACATGGTGCTCGACCTGCATTGCGATTTCGAAGCCGTCACGCACCTTTACACCACGCCCGAGGCCTGGCCGCAGGTTGAGCCGCTGGCGCGCTACATCGGTGCCGAGGCGAGTTTGCTGGCCACCGACTCTGGCGGTCAGTCGTTTGATGAATGCTTCACCCTGCTCTGGTGGCAGTTGAAGGAACGCTTCGGCGAGCACTTCGATATTCCGCTGGGCAGCTTATCGGTCACCGTCGAGTTGCGTGGCCAGGGCGACGTCTATCACCCGCTGGCCAGCGCCGATTGCCAGGCGTTGATCGATTACCTGATTCACTTCGGCGCCATTGCCGGCGAACCCACGTCATTGCCCGAACTGCCCTACCCGGCCACGCCGCTGGCCGGAGTGGAGCCGGTGGCCACGCCGGTGGGCGGGTTGCTGGTGTTCACTGCGGTGCCAGGGCAATACCTGGAAGCCGGGCAACTGATCGCCGAAGTCATCGACCCGATCCATGATCGTGTCACCCCTATCCATTGCACCGCCGCCGGGCTGATGTACGCCCGTTCGCTGCGACGCATGGCCACTGCCGGCATGGTGATCGCCCATGTCGCGGGCACCGAAGCCTATCGCAGCGGCTACCTACTTTCGCCTTGAGGATGCATGCCCCATGTACAAACTGACCATCGAAGGCCTGCATAAAAGCTACGGCGATCACCAGGTGCTCAAAGGCGTTTCGCTCAAGGCCAAGACCGGCGACGTCATCAGCCTGATCGGCGCCAGCGGCTCGGGCAAAAGCACCTTCCTGCGCTGCATCAACTTCCTCGAACAGCCGAACGACGGCGCCATGAGCCTGGACGGCCAGAACATCCGCATGATCAGCGATCGCCACGGCATGCACGTGGCCGATCCCGATGAACTGCAACGGATCCGCACTCGCCTGGCGATGGTGTTCCAGCACTTCAACCTGTGGAGCCACATGACGGTCCTGGAAAACATCACCATGGCCCCGCGCCGGGTGCTGGGTTGCAGCAAGGAAGAAGCCGAAGACCGTGCTCGGCGTTATCTCGACAAAGTTGGCCTGGCAGCACGCGTCGCCGACCAATACCCGGCGTTTCTCTCGGGTGGCCAGCAACAACGGGTTGCGATTGCTCGCGCCTTGGCGATGGAACCGGAAGTCATGCTGTTCGACGAACCGACCTCGGCACTCGACCCGGAGCTGGTGGGTGAAGTACTGCGCGTGATTCAGGGTTTGGCTGAAGAAGGCCGGACCATGATCATGGTGACCCACGAAATGAGCTTCGCCCGCAAAGTGTCGAGCCAGGTGTTGTTTCTGCACCAAGGGTTGGTGGAGGAAGAAGGGGCGCCGGAGGATGTGTTGGGGAGTCCGAAGAGTGAGCGGTTGAAGCAGTTCCTCAGCGGCAACCTCAAATAACACCTTGCTCATGTAGGAGCTGCCGCAGGCTGCGATCCTTTGATCTTGCTCTTGTTTAGAGAAACCAGGATCAAAGATCGCAGCCTGCGGCAGCTCCTACACGGGATTGCGATTAAACCTTTGCCATATCCGTGCGGTCACTGGAAGAACACCTCCAGAGCGCGCGCAGCCCGCATGGCGAAATCCCCCGACCTCGCAAAAATCTGGTTCAGCGCCCGCGACTGGAAGCCGTTCGCTTTTCAGAAACAAGTCTGGGCGGCGGTCAAACGCGGTGAATCCGGATTGCTGCATGCCAGCACCGGCGCCGGTAAAACCTATGCAGTGTGGTTCGCCGCGCTCAATCGCTACGCCAGGCCCTCTGCGATTACTGAAACTTCACGCAAGCGCAAACCAGCCGCCGAACCACTGACCGTGCTGTGGATTACGCCCATGCGTGCGCTCGCCGCCGATACCGCGCGCGCCCTGCAGGTGCCTGTTGATGATTTGCAGCTGCCGTGGAGTGTCGGCCTGCGCACCGGCGACACCAGCAGCAGCGAACGCGCCCGGCAGAGCCGACGCCTGCCGACCACGTTGATCACCACGCCAGAAAGCCTGACTCTGTTGCTGGCCCGTGCCGATGCGCAAGTTGCACTATCGACATTACGCATGATCGTCGTCGACGAATGGCACGAATTGCTGGGCAATAAACGCGGTGTGCAACTGCAACTGGCCCTCGCCCGTCTGCGTCACTGGCAACCCGACCTGATCGTATGGGGTGTTTCTGCAACCCTGGGTAATCAATCCCACGCCGAGCAGGTACTCATCCCATGCGGCGACGGCATCAGCGTTCAGGGTCAAAGCGAAAAAATCTTGAAGGTCGACACCCTTATCCCACTGTCCACTGAGCGTTTTCCCTGGGCCGGACACATCGGTCTGAAGATGCTGCCGCAGGTGGTTGCCGAGCTGGACGCCTGCGCCAGCACGCTGGTGTTCACCAATACCCGAGCGCAGTCGGAAATCTGGTATCAGGCATTGCTTGAAGCCCGGCCGGATTGGGCCGGATTAATTGCCCTGCATCACAGTTCACTGTCCCGCGACACCCGCGACTGGGTCGAAAAAGCCTTGAAGGACGGTTTTTGAAAGCCGTGGTCTGCACCTCAAGTCTGGATCTGGGCGTGGATTTTTTACCCGTCGAACGCGTGCTGCAAATCGGCTCGGCCAAAGGTGTCGCACGCTTGATGCAACGCGCCGGACGTTCGGGACACGCACCGGGACGCAGCTCGCGGGTGACGCTGGTGCCGACCCACAGCCTTGAACTGATCGAAGCGGCAGCCGCCCGCGATGCTGTCGAGCAACGGCGCATTGAACCCCGTCTGTCGCCGCACAAACCGCTGGATGTGTTGGTGCAGCACTTGGTCAGCATGGCCCTCGGCGGCGGATTTTTACCTGATGAGTTGTACGAAGAAGTCCGCGGTGCCTGGGCCTATCGCGATCTGACGCCTGAGGACTGGGCCTGGGCTCTGGCTTTCGTACGCCATGGCGGGATGTCTCTGACAGCCTATCCGGATTATCGCCGGGTAGAACCGGACGAAAACGGCGTCTGGCGTGTTCCGGACGCGCGCCTCGCGCGCCGCCATCGCATGAGCGTTGGCACCATCGTCAGCGACGCGAGTATTCAATTGAAATTCTGGAGCAAGGGCGGCGGTGGCAAGCAGTTGGGCAGCGTAGAGGAAGGTTTTATCGCTCGACTCAAACCAGGTGATGGCTTCCTCTTCGCCGGGCGTTTGCTGGAGTTGGTGCGAGTGGAAAACATGACGGCCTACGTGAAACGCAGCAGCGTAGAAAAAGCCGCCGTGCCGCGCTGGAATGGCGGACGTATGCCGCTGTCCAGCGAATTGGCCGAAGCCGTGGTCACTCGCTTCAGCGCTGCGGCACGGGGCGAGTTCAGCGGTCCGGAAATGCAGGCCTTGCGACCGTTGCTGGACACTCAAGCGCAATGGTCTGGCTTGCCTACGTCAGAAAACCTGTTGGCAGAAGTGCTGAAGTCCCGCGAGGGCTGGCACCTTTTTCTTTATCCGTTTGCCGGTCGGCAGGTGCATTTGGGGCTGGCGAGCCTGCTGGCGTGGCGCGTCAGTCAGCGTCAGCCCGTGACCTTTTCGATCGCGGTGAATGACTACGGGCTGGAGCTGCTCAGCGCCACGGCTGTCGATTGGGCTGAGCATCTGAACGCTTCACTGTTGAATACCGATCATCTGTTGCTGGATGTGCTGTCCAGTCTGAATGCCGGAGAACTGGCCTTGCGGCGCTTCCGCGAAATCGCGCGAATTGCCGGCCTGGTGTTCGCCGGCTACCCCGGCGCGCCGAAAAGCACCCGACAGGTGCAGGCCTCAAGTGGGCTGTTCTTTGAAGTGTTCAAACAATACGACGCAGACAATCTGTTGCTGGCCCAGGCTGGGGAAGAAGTCCTGCGCGAAGAACTGGATATTCGTCGGTTGGAGCAGACGCTGGAGCGCATCAACCGGATGAACCTGGATGTGCATCAGATCAAACGTCCTACCCCGTTGGGGTTTCCGCTATTGGTTGAACGCATGCGCGAAAGCATGAGTTCAGAAAAGCTTGCTGATAGGATCAGACGGATGGTGGGTGACTTGGAAAAATCCGCCGACAAGAGTTCATCTCGATGAGCGCGCCCTACCCTGTGCGCCTCGCCGGCGAGGAATTGTGGCTGCTGCCGGAAAAAGCCCTGTACTGGCCGGCGCAACAGGCGTTGCTAATTGCCGACGTGCATTTCGGCAAAGCGGCGGCCTATCGCAGCCTCGGCCAGCCGGTTCCACAAGGCACCACGGCGAGCAATATTTCGGTGATCGATCATTTGCTGGCAAAGTTGCCGTGTCGGCAACTGATCTTTCTAGGCGATTTCCTCCATGGCCCAGGTTCACATGCGGCGGGCACGTTGAACGCCTTGGCGCAGTGGCGGGCACGCCACGTTGATCTGCCGATGACACTGATTCGCGGCAATCACGACAAACGCGCGGGCGATCCCCCGGCATCGCTGAACATAAGGGTGGTGCCGGAGCCGCTGCTGCTGGGGCCTTTCGCTCTACAGCATGAACCGGATCCACATCCTGAAAGGCATGTACTGGCCGGTCACGTACACCCGGTTTATCGATTACACGGCAGGGGCCGACAGAGCCTGCGGCTGGCGTGCTTCAGATTAGGTGAGCGCATTAGCCTGTTGCCGGCGTTTGGCGCGTTTACCGGGGGCTATCCGGTGGAGAGGGATGACAACTGCAAAATCTTTGTCATCGGCGACAACGAAATCTGGCCAGTCAACTAAACCTGCCCACTCCCTCGCGTCTGTAGGAGCAAAGCTTGCTCGCGAAGGCGTCTGCACATCCATCAAAGATGAAACAGACACACCGTCTTCGCGAGCAAGCTTCGCTCCTACAAGGGCAGAAACAGGTATCAAGCAACCGGCGCCGGAGGCGGCTCGTCCGGCAGGGTGGGTTCGCCGGGCTCGGTGGGTTGTTCGTTGGGGGTATCGGGATCAGGCTGGCCGGGGATGCCCCCGGCCATGCTGACGGACGGATGTGCCAACAAGGACCAGGCCAAAACGCCAATCTGATTGGGCTCAAGCCTTGCCAGTTCGGCACTTATTCGGGGATCGATCTTCATAGAGCACTCCTCGGCGAAGGCCCGTTTTGCCAGAAACAAAAACGGGCAGTACACCCAGTAGAGTGTCTACCCGCCCAAGAATTCCCGCGAACTGCCAGATGAATGGATCAGGTGCGCGGCAAGGTGACGCCGCGCTGGCCCTGGTACTTGCCGCCACGGTCCTTGTAGGAGACTTCGCACTCTTCGTCGGATTCGAAGAACAGCATCTGAGCCACGCCCTCGTTGGCGTAAATTTTCGCCGGCAAGGTGGTGGTGTTGGAGAATTCCAGGGTCACGTGGCCTTCCCACTCAGGCTCGAGCGGCGTCACGTTGACGATAATGCCGCAGCGCGCGTAGGTGCTTTTACCCAGGCAGATGGTCAGCACGTTGCGCGGAATGCGGAAGAATTCCACGGTGCGGGCCAGGGCGAAGGAGTTCGGCGGGATGATGCAGACATCGCTGGTCACGTCGACGAAGCTCTTTTCATCGAAGTTCTTCGGGTCGACGATCGCCGAGTTGATGTTGGTGAACACCTTGAATTCACCGGCGCAGCGCACGTCGTAGCCGTAGCTCGACACGCCGTAGGAAATCAGCCGCTCGGCACCTTCGCCGCGCATCTGGCGCTCGACGAACGGTTCGATCATGCCGTGCTCTTGCGCCATGCGGCGAATCCACTTGTCCGATTTGATGCTCATGGCGGGGTGTCCTGAATAGCGAGGTGGAAAAATTCTGTCCGGCATCTTACTAGGCGCGCGCCCCGGGTTCAAAGTGCGAGGCATAATTCTCGGCAATCCCCCCTGATTCCCGGGCCTTTGGGCCGATCCGATGCACCGTCAGTCACGAAAACAGAGAAACCTTCGCAGGAAGCATTGGCACGTCCCGGAAAAAGGGTTAAGGTGGCGCCACTGTGCTGCTTGTGTCACTGAGAATCTCTACACGATATGTTGAATTTCGATCCAACCATCTACAAGAATTTTTCCTGCTCTTTGCACTCAGTCTCGGCCAGGGTTCTTCCTGCGTCGCAGTTATCTTTGTTCAAGGAGTTACACCATGTCTAATCGCCAAACTGGTACCGTTAAGTGGTTCAACGATGAAAAAGGCTTCGGCTTCATCACTCCACAATCCGGTGACGACCTGTTCGTTCACTTCAAAGCTATCCAATCCGACGGCTTCAAAAGCCTGAAAGAAGGCCAACAGGTTTCTTTCATCGCTACCCGCGGTCAGAAAGGCATGCAAGCTGAAGAAGTTCAAGTTATCTAACTTGTACTTGCTTTAGTAAAAAGCCCCGCCCTTAAAAGCGGGGCTTTTTTGTGAGCGCTTGTTTTGTGCAGACGCAAAAAAGATCGCAGCCTGCGGCAGCTCCTACGGGGATGAATGTAGGAGTTGCCGAAGGCTGCGATCTTTTGCTTTTGCCTTACCAAGCCACGCCAAACCCTGCGGTATAGCGCGTCTTGTTCAAATCAGCATCATTGGTCCCGCTGATGATATCCCGCTCGGCCTTCAGGTTAAGCGAAGCCCAATCCGTCACCTTGTAGCGCAACCCCATCTCGGCATCGAGCGCGTAGTCGGCCACGCCGGACAGCGGCTTGCCCAGCTCGCCATTGGTGAAGAACTCGACCTTTTTGCCAATCAGGTAGCGGTTGTAGTCCCATTTCATGGCCACGGAATAGAAGTTGTCCTTGCTGCCATCCCGGTATTCGTAATCGGTGCGGTTGAGCAGCGAGCCGAGCGAGAATGCGCCGAGTTCGTTGTCCCAGAATTGATACCCCGGACCTGTACCCACTACGCGCTGACGGGCCAACTCTTCAACGTGGTCGCTTTTGTAATTGATTCGACCTTGCCAGAACCAGTTATCCGTCAGGAATCGGTCAAGGGAGTATTCGGCACGCCAGTTGTCGGTAGTGACCTCGCCATCCTGGAATTCCCGGTTGTACTCGCCCTCCGCCGTATGGCGCCAGCGACCATGCCGGGCCGAGGTTTTGAAGCCGATGTCGTAGTCGTCAGTGTCTTTCTCTGCGCGCTGGTAATCCAGCGCCATGTCGACATTGCCCTTCCACACCAGGTCTTCGACCACAGGCTTGGGCTTGAGGATCTGCTGGATACTCGCCAGCTCGACCGTTTTCGGCGCTTCGCCATTGGCCAAGGTGACCTTGCCGTCTTCGGCCGCTTTTAATGATTTGGCTTTCTCGCCGTTATAGGCATCCTGCTTGACCAGCAATTCCTGATCGCTTTCCAGGGTTTTGACCTGTTTCCAGTCAATCGGAACAGCACCGGCATAGGCCGTCTGGATCAACAGTTTGCCGCCATCGAACAGGGTGATCTTGCCACTCAACTTGTCACCGTTTTTCAACCACACGGTGTCGGCGAGCAAAGGCGTGGAAGCACTGAAAACAGCGAGGCACAGCAAGGTTCTGGACAACATAAGCGAATCAAAGGCTCTGGTTTGCGAAAAAAAGTCGGCATTATCCGTAGGAATAACGCGCTAGCAAGGACTGACCCGACTATTTCTATTGAGTTCATTTCTCAATTGACACTCCAGGACTTAATCTACTGACAGCAAAGTAAATTTCTTCAGGAACCGCGGACGTGACAGACACGACCACCGAAACCGAAAGCCCAGCCCAAATCCGACGCACGGCGCTCTACCTGACGCTGGCCCAAGTGCCTGAGGGTAAAGTCGTGAGTTACGGACAACTGGCCGAACTGGCCGGCCTGGGCCGCGCCGCTCGCTGGGTCGGACGTACATTGAGCCAATTGCCCGGCGACACCAAGCTGCCCTGGCACCGCGTGCTGGGTGCCGGCGGTCGGATCAGCCTGCCTGTCGGCAGCCCTTCCGGGGACGAGCAACGCGCGCGTTTACGCACCGAGGGCATCAGTATCCTGAACAATCGTGTTGATATTCAGCGTCATGGCTGGCGCCCGGTAGAGCACAGCGGTTAGAGTGCGCGCTTTGTTTCCGTAATCTTGAGGCAGACTTCAGCCCATGCCCCGTAAAACCTGGCGCGCCGCGCTCGCCGCCTATGCCAGCCCTTCAACACTCGTGCTGTTGCTGCTTGGTTTCGCCGCCGGCCTGCCCTACATGTTGGTGTTTTCGACGCTGTCGGTCTGGTTGCGTGAGGCCGGTGTGGCCCGCGAAACCATCGGCTATGCAAGCCTGATCGGTTTGGCCTACGCCTTTAAATGGGTGTGGTCCCCCCTGCTCGATCAATGGCGCCTGCCATTACTCGGAAAACTGGGCCGCCGACGTTCCTGGCTGGTGCTGGCCCAATCGCTGGTAATCCTAGGCCTGATCGGCATGGGCTTCTGCGACCCGCAGAAGCACCTGTCCTGGCTGATCGCCATTGCCGTGGTCGTCGCTTTCGCCTCCGCGACACAAGACATCGCGGTGGACGCCTATCGCCTGGAAATCGCGGAAGACAGTCGCCAGGCTGCGCTGGCCGCCAGTTATATGTCCGGCTATCGGATCGCGGCGTTGCTGGCTACCGCCGGTGCGCTGTTCTTCGCGGAAGGCTTCGGCTCTACCGGCTTCAACTACCAGCACTCGGCCTGGACCGGCACCTATGTGCTGTTTGGCGCCTTGATGATCCCGGCGCTGCTCACCACCTTTTTTATGCGCGAACCGCCGGTGCCACTGCGCACGCAGCTTCAGGCCGGGCGCTACAGCTTTGCGCATCAACTGATGTCGGTGTTCGTGCTGATCGTGTTGCTGGTATCCGTGCCCGCCATGTTCACCCAGCTCTATAACACCGACTTTGCGAGTGTGCTGTTCGGCGGCGTAAGCCTGCTCGACCTGCTGCTCGAAGACCGCGCCTTCCTGCGCGCGATCCTTTACACCCTGCTCACCGCCCTGTGCCTTTCGACCATGGGTCGCCGCGGCCTGGCGCCGGTGCTGACGCCGGTCAACGACTTTATCCTGCGCTACCGCTGGCAGGCCTTCCTGCTGCTGGGGCTGATTGCTACCTATCGAATGTCCGACACGGTCATGGGCGTAATGGCCAACGTGTTCTATATCGACCAGGGCTTCACCAAGGATCAGATTGCCGGCGTCAGCAAAATTTTCGGCCTGATCATGACGCTGCTCGGCGCCGGCATGGGCGGCCTGCTGATCGTACGTTTCGGCATCCTGCCGATCCTGTTCATCGGCGGTGTCGCCTCGGCCGCCACCAACCTGTTGTTCGTGATGCTCGCCGACATGGGCGCCAACCTGCAGATGCTGATTGTCACCATTTCCCTGGACAACTTCAGTTCGGGCATGGCGACCTCGGCGTTCGTTGCCTACCTGTCGAGCCTGACCAACCTCAAGTTCTCGGCCACCCAATACGCCCTGCTCAGCTCGATCATGCTCTTGCTGCCGCGCCTGATCGGTGGTTACTCCGGAGTCATGGTGGAGAAGTTCGGCTACCACAACTTCTTCATCATCACCGCGCTGCTCGGCGTGCCGACACTGCTGCTGATCGCGCTGCACTGGTATCAGGAAAACCGCCGCGCCGGCCCCACGCCAACACCCGAACGGGTACAAACCCCGATCGCGGAAGAGTCGTAGGAAACGTCCCGAAGGGCTGGAGAAATCCGCCCTTGCGGCCTCACCGCCGGCCGCACTTCTGTACGTCAGCAGATCTCGCCCGTACAATGCTCCGTCATTTCTCGTCATCAGCAACCGACAACGGCCAACCATGCGCACCAGTCAATTTTTGCTCGCCACACAGAAAGAAACGCCTTCCGACGCGGTCGTGATCAGCCACCAGCTGATGCTGCGCGCCGGCATGATCCGCAAACTCGCCTCGGGCCTGTACACCTGGCTGCCGATGGGCTTGCGAGTAATGCGCAAGGTCGAAGCCGTCGTTCGTGAAGAAATGAACGCCGCCGGCTCGCTTGAAGTGTTGATGCCGAGCACTCAACCGGCTGAGCTGTGGCAGGAATCCGGTCGCTGGGAAGAATACGGCCCGGAATTGCTGCGCTTCAAGGATCGTCACGGTCGCGATTTCTGCGCCGGCCCGACCCATGAAGAAGTGATCACCGACCTGATGCGCAACGAGTTGAGCAGCTACAAACAGCTGCCGATCAATCTGTATCAGATCCAGACCAAGTTCCGTGACGAAATCCGTCCACGCTTCGGCTTGATGCGCGGTCGCGAATTCATCATGAAGGACGCCTACTCCTTCCACGCCGATCAGCCATCGCTGCAGGTCACCTATGACCGCATGCACCAGGCTTATTGCAACGTATTCACTCGCTTGGGCCTGAAGTACCGCCCTGTTGAAGCCGACAACGGCTCCATCGGCGGTGCCGGCTCCCACGAGTTCCACGTACTGGCCGAGTCCGGCGAAGACGATATCGTGTTCAGCAATGGCTCCGACTACGCCGCGAACATCGAGAAAGCCGAAGCCGTACCGCGCGAAACTTCCCGCGCTGCGCCTGCCGAAGAGCTGCGCCTGGTCGACACCCCGAACGCCAAGACCATTGCGCAACTGGTCGAAGGCTTTGGCCTGCCGATCGAAAAAACCATCAAGACCCTCGTGGTTCACGCCGAAGAAGCAGGCAAGCTGATTGCCCTGATCATCCGTGGCGACCACGAGTTGAACGAAATCAAGGCCGCCCAACAGCCAGGCGTTGCCAGCCCACTGGTCATGGCTTCCGAATCCGAACTGCGCGACGCCATTGGCGCTGGTGCCGGCTCGCTCGGCCCGTTGAACCTGCCGCTGCCAATCATCATCGACCGTTCGGTCGAGCTGATGAGCGACTTCGGGATTGGCGCCAACATCGACGACAAGCACTACTTCGGCGTGAACTGGGAGCGTGATCTGCCGGTTCCAACCGTCGCTGACCTGCGTAACGTTGTCGCCGGCGACCCAAGCCCGGACGGCAAGGGCACCCTGGAAATCAAGCGCGGCATCGAAGTCGGGCACATCTTCCAGCTGGGCAACAAGTACAGCAAAGCGATGAAGTGCGAAGTACTGGGCGAGAACGGCAAGCCGGTCACCCTGGAAATGGGTTGCTACGGTATCGGCGTGTCCCGCGTGGTGGCTGCGGCCATCGAGCAGAACAACGACGACAAAGGGATCATCTGGAGCGACACCCTCGCACCATTCCAGATCGCTTTGGTGCCACTGCGCTACGACAACGAACAGGTTCGCGAAGCCACCGACAAGCTGTACGCAGAACTGACTGCGGCCGGTTTCGAAGTGCTGCTGGACGACCGCGACAAGAAAACCAGCCCAGGCATCAAGTTCGCGGACATGGAGCTGATCGGCATTCCTCACCGGATCGTGGTCAGTGACCGCGGCCTCGCCGATGGCAATCTGGAATACAAGAGCCGCACCGAGGCCGAGGCGCAAGCGCTGCCGGTCGCTGACGTGCTGTCCTTCCTCCAGGCCCGTATCCGCCGCTGACACCAGATAGAGAAGTCATGTTCAAGCGAAACACCTTAGGCCTCGGTGGTGCCGCACTTTGCGGCACCCTGTTGGTCAGCGGCTGTGCCAATCAGATGTCACAACGCAGCGAGCACGAGGAACGGGTCGAGCGCAAATTGCTCGATCACAGCCTGCTGATCGATGTCGGCGAGCCCAAGACACTTGAGCTGCCGCAACGACGGGTGAAAATCCACGAGCAAAAAACCTTCGAAGTCACTGAATACGAAGTGACCCGTCGCTATGACCGCTACACGCCGTACCAACCCTGGCGGGAGATCTACGAGATCCCGCTGGGCATGGTGGCGATAGTGGCAGGCGTCGGCGCGAACGTGGTCAACGTGTTTGCCTTCGGCACCTTGCCGGACAGTGTGACGAAGGACTGGCTCAGCTACGGTTTCGCCGGGATCAACCCGTTCATGAACGTGCAGTCCCACGGTCGCGCGCAGCAAAACCTGGCTGGCATCGACGAAGTCCAGCGTGATAAACGCACGGAATACTCGAGCCTGCCTTGGAGCGAGCGCCCGGTGCAGGTCAAGGCCGGCAAGGACACCTTCGAACTGACCACCGACAAGAACGGCGTATTGCGCCTGAACCTGTTGGACAGCCCGTTCGCCGAACATGACATCAATCATCTGACCCGGCTGTTGATCACGGTCGAAGATGGCCAGGACGATGTGCACACCGATTCGTCCCTGGCGATCAGCAGTACCTTGCGCAGCAAGCTGCTCGAAGCGCACGGGCTGATTTACGACGATCTCGAAGACGACGAAGTGAGCCAGTGGGTACACCGGGTCAAACGCTTGTCGGAACTCGGGTTGGAAGAAGAAGCCAGCGAGCTGGAACAGAGCCTGATCGAACTGACGCGCAACGATCCTGAATTGCAGACCGAATTCCTCAAGTCCTTGACCAGGGATGCGGGGCGATTGGTGGCGGATCCAGGGCCGAATTAACAGCAACAGCTAAAAGCTTCGCGAGCAGGCTCGCTCCCACATTGGATTTGTGTCGTATACAAAAACCATGTGGGAGCGAGCCTGCTCGCGAAGGCTGACCGACACTCATCGCAAAACTACCGCTCGAACAACTCCATCTGCTCAAACCCGCCGCGCAAATCCTCCAGCCGCACCCCAACCCCCAATAACCGCACCGGTTTCCCGCCGCGATTGAACGCCTGCGTCAGCATCAACTGATAACTGCCCAGATCCCGCCCTGCCCCGGCCTGCTCCAGCGTCGTCTGGGTAAAGTCATGAAACTTCACTTTGACGAACGGCTTGCCCGGTCGATAACTGCTGTCGATCCGTGCCATGCGCGTTTTCAGGGTTTCCAGCAACTCGGGCAGCTTATCCAGGCAGCTCACCAGATCCGGCAGATCCACGTCATAGGTATTTTCGACGCTGATGGACTGCCGACGGTTGTCGTTATGCACCAGCCGCTCATCGATCCCACGGGCCAGGCTCCAGAGTCGCTCACCGAAACTGCCGAATTCGCGCACCAGCGCCAACTTGTTCCACTCACGCAACTGCGCGCAGTCATTGATGCCGAGCTTACTGAGCTTGTCGGCCGTCACCTTGCCCACACCATGCAGCTTGCTCACGGGTAAACCGCTGACGAAGTCGTCCACCTGATCCGGTGTGATCACGAACAAGCCGTTGGGCTTCTTCCAGTCACTGGCGATCTTGGCGAGAAATTTGTTCGGTGCCACCCCTGCCGAGACGGTGATGTGCAATTGATTGGAGACCCGGCGCCGGATGTCCTGGGCAATTCGCGTGGCGCTGCCGCCAAAGTGTGCGCAGTCCGACACGTCCAGGTAAGCCTCATCGAGGGAAAGCGGCTCGATCAAGTCGGTGTAATCGCTGAAGATCGTATGAATTTCCTTCGACGCTTCTCTATAGGCATCCATCCGCGGCTTGACGATGGTCAGGTCCGGACACAGCTTCAAGGCATGCCCGGAAGACATTGCCGAACGCACACCATAGGCCCGTGCTTCGTAATTGCAGGTGGCAATCACCCCGCGCCGATCTGCCGACCCGCCCACCGCCAATGGCTTACCCGCCAGGCGCGGGTCATCACGCATCTCGATGGCGGCGTAGAAGCAGTCACAATCGACGTGGATGATTTTGCGCTGAGTCATATAAAGGCAGTGTTCATGGCAAGGAAAAGACGTAATGACGAGCCGGACCGGCAGTATCTCACTGACACCTGTATATAGCACCAGTACTCTGAATCTTCTTATCCTCCCGTAAGAAAAGGCCACATGAATTTATTTTCTCAATCGAAAAGCACTCGCCGATAGAGCTGCAAGCCTTGCCACGCGTGCCTTACAGCGCAGTCACCCCTCCCTTTTTGCAGCTAAGCGATTGAACAGGAAGAGGTTTTATCTAAATTGAAGGTTGACACACCAGCGCTGCGCTGTAGAATGCCGACACACAGACGCGGGATGGAGCAGTCTGGTAGCTCGTCGGGCTCATAACCCGAAGGTCGTCGGTTCAAATCCGGCTCCCGCAACCAAACATCAAAAAAGGCTACTCGAAAGAGTGGCCTTTTTTGTGCGTGCTCGTTTTGTACGATCGAACGCAGAAACAGACCGTTCATCCACGCGCCAGGCAAAAACAAGAAATCGTTCAGATTCCGAAACTTATCGCTCCCCCACCACCGTTCGACACTAATTCACGCTTATTTGACCTGATTCAAGATTAACCGTTGACACCCCGGCGTTCCGCTGTAGAATGCCGCCACACAGACGCGGGATGGAGCAGTCTGGTAGCTCGTCGGGCTCATAACCCGAAGGTCGTCGGTTCAAATCCGGCTCCCGCAACCAAACATCAAAAAAGGCTGCTCGAAAGAGTGGCCTTTTTTGTATCTGTTGAAAAAGTCCTTTCGCAACAATGATCTGTCACTGTGCAGTGAACCGTTTGGGATCACCTACAGTCTGAGTTCAGACTATGCTCTGTGCCAGACAGGCCCTCTACGACCGATGACGTGCCATCACCCTAAACCGGTGAGAGGCGTTAATATTTGTGATTATTTTTTTCTACAGGGATTGGTAACTTGGCTCGATACCTCCATCCTGTCGCGCACAATCCAAGAGGTGATTGATGCGCGCCAACTCGTCTGATCCACAAGACACCGTCACAGCGACACAACCTATCAAGGCCGAGCGTTTGCGCCTGCTTGATCTGGTCAGCAAATACCGTCAGCCCATCGGGCTTGCGGTCACTTTGCTATTGTTCGCTATCGCGCTGATTGCCTGTCGCCATCTATTAAGCGAACTCGATCTGTATGCGCTCCACGACTCTATTCTGGAAGTCCCTAAACCGGCATTGATCGGCGCATTGGGCGCGACCGTCGTCGGCTTCATCATTTTGCTCGGCTACGAATGGTCCGCCAGCCGCTATGCCGGCGTCACATTGGCGCCACGCACGCTGGCCCTGGGCGGCTTCACCGCATTCGCCATTGGCAACGCCATCGGTCTGTCGATGCTGTCGGGCGGCTCGGTTCGCTACCGTTTATATGCACGTCACGGTCTGGGGGCTTCCGATGTCGCCCACATGACGCTGTTCGCCAGCCTCTCCCTCGGTTGCGCCCTGCCCCCGCTGGCGGCATTGGCAACCCTGAGCAACCTGCCCGCCGCGTCTGCCGCCCTTGGCCTCTCAGAGACCTTGCTGGGTGTGATCGCCGCTGGCGTCCTGCTGCTGGCGACCGTGCTGGCGATCGGCATTTATCGCCGGCGCCTGCCGGAGCAACCTTACCCGGACAACCTGCTGGTCAAGGCCGGACGTCGCACGCTGCGCCTGCCAGGTCGTCGCCTGACGTTCCTGCAACTGGTGATCACCGCTCTGGATGTGGCCGCTGCCGCGACCGTGCTCTACCTGTTGCTGCCGGAAGCCCCACCGTTTGGCGCCTTCATGCTGATCTATCTGCTGGCCCTGGCCGCCGGCGTACTCAGTCATGTGCCCGGCGGTGTCGGGGTATTCGAAGCGATTCTGCTGGCCGCGTTCGCCGACAAGCTCGGCGCTGCACCCTTGGCCGCCGCCCTGCTGCTGTATCGACTGATTTATGTGGTGCTGCCATTGCTGGTCGCCTGCCTGCTCTTGTTGATCAACGAAGGCCAGCGCCTGTTCCAGTCCCGCCAATCACTTCGGGCGGCCTCGGGTCTGGCGGCGCCGATCCTGGCGTTGCTGGTGTTCATGTCCGGCGTGGTGCTGCTGTTCTCCGGCGCAACCCCGGAAATCGACACTCGCCTGGAACACATCGGCTTTCTGATTCCACATCGACTGGTTGATGCCTCCCACTTCGGCGCCAGTCTGGTCGGCGTACTGTGCCTGTTGCTGGCGCAGGGCCTGCGTCGTCGATTGTCGGCAGCGTGGATGCTGACCACCATTCTGTTGCTGGTCGGCGCCGTGCTTTCGCTGCTCAAGGGTTTCGATTGGGAAGAAGCCTGCCTCATGACCCTGACCGCGAGCCTGCTCGGGGTGTTCCGGCGCTCGTTCTATCGTGCCAGTCGCCTGACCGAACTGCCGTTCTCGCCGCTGTATCTGGTCTCAAGCCTGTGCGTACTCGGCGCTTCGATGTGGCTGCTGCTGTTTGCTTATCAGGACGTTCCGTACAGCCATCAACTCTGGTGGCAGTTCACCCTCGACGCTGACGCGCCCCGCGGCTTGCGTTCGCTGCTGGGTGCCGCCGTGCTGTTGGTGGTGGTATCGCTGACCTGGTTGCTGCGTACTGCGCGCCCGATCATCCATCTGCCGACACCGGACGAACTGGATCGCGCGGTAAAGATCCTGATGGCCTCGTCGCAACCCGATGGCGGTCTCGCGCTGACCGGTGACAAGGCGTTGCTGTTCCACCCCAACGATGAGGCGTTTCTGATGTACGCCCGCCGTGGCCGCAGCCTGGTGGCGCTGTACGACCCGATCGGCCCGACCCAGCAACGGGCGGAAATGATCTGGCAGTTCCGCGACCTCTGCGACCTCCACCACGCCCGCCCCGTGTTCTATCAAGTGCGCGCCGAGAACCTGCCGTACTATATGGACATCGGCCTGACGGCGATCAAACTCGGCGAAGAAGCCCGGGTGGATCTGCATCGCTTTGATCTCGAAGCCAAAGGCAAAGAGATGAAAGACCTGCGCTACACCTGGAACCGTGGCACCCGCGATGGCCTGTCGCTGGAGATCCATGAGCCGGGGCAGGCACCGATGGACGAGCTGCGGGTGATTTCCGATGCCTGGCTGACCGGCAAGAATGTCCGCGAGAAAGGCTTCTCCCTCGGCCGCTTCAGTGATGATTACATCAAGCATTTCCGCGTCGCGGTGATTCGTTTCGAAGGGCGCCCAGTGGCGTTCGCCAACCTGCTCGAGACCTACAGCCATGATTTGGCCAGCCTCGACCTGATGCGCGCGCACCCTGATGCCCCCAAACTGACCATGGAATACATGATGGTCGGCCTGATTCAACATTATAAAAATCATGGATACGCGCGCTTCAGCCTGGGCATGGTGCCGCTGTCGGGTCTACAACCCCGTCGTGGCGCACCGCTGACCCAGCGTCTGGGCTCGATGGTTTTCCGCCGTGGTGAGCAGCTCTACAACTTCCAAGGCTTACGCCGCTTTAAAGACAAGTTCCAGCCTGACTGGGAACCCCGTTATATGGCCGTGCCCGCCGGACTCGATCCGCTGGTTGCCCTGGCCGATACTGCTGCCCTGATTGCGGGCGGCTTGACTGGATTGGTGAAACGCTGATGATTCAACGCTCCTTGCGGTACGTACTGGCCACACTGGTAGTGCTGGCCCTGATTGTCGGTGGCGGTTACTGGTACATGAAACGCCCGTTACCAGAACCGACCCTCGAACTGCTGACGCCGGCTGACGGCATCACGCTGACCCGAGTGACACCCGGCACCAAGGCAAAGGCCCAGGTGATCGTGGCTGTCGCCGACGAACAAAAGCTCAGTGACCAGCAACTCAAGGCATTGAGCCGCAGTGCTTCGGCACACATCGTCCAGGTGATTCTGCCCAAGGACTGCCTGCTGCAAGACCGCGCCCTGCAAGCGGCCGAGCGCGAGCTCAAAGCTCCGGCGACCCTGGTCAGCGGCATCGGCCCTGGCGCCGTGCTGGCCTGGCGCTGGCTGGCCGAGCAGAAGGACGACAAGGCCCAGGCCATCTCGGTGGACCTGGCGCTGGAAAAGGCCACCTGCACCAATAAGCTGATGCCGAAGAAAGCGGCTCACGGCCACTGGCTGGTAGCCTGGAACGACAACCCGGACGACACCAGCGCCGGTTTCGTGCGCGACCAACCGAATGCCGAAACCAGCATCAGCGACTACGACATCAACCTGCCGCAAGTGCTGAACAACGAACTGCGCAAAATCCTCGTCGGCACCGACAAGGGCAACGGCGGCCTGCAAATTCCAGTGGTTGAAGTCCCGGCCGGTCAGGCCAAGGACACCGTCACCCTGTTCCTGTCCGGTGACGGCGGCTGGCGCGACCTGGACCGCGACGTTGCGGGCGAGATGGCCAAAATCGGCTACCCGGTGGTCGGCATCGACACCCTGCGCTACTACTGGCAGCACAAGAGCCCGGAGCAAAGCGCTCTGGACCTGGCCGAACTGATGCAGCACTACCGCCAGAAGTGGGGCACCAAACGCTTCATCCTGACCGGTTACTCGTTCGGCGCTGACGTACTGCCGGCGATCTACAACCGTCTGGCAGAGTCGGAACAGCAGCGGGTTGATGCGATCATCCTGCTGGCCTTCGCCCGCACCGGCAGCTTCGAAATTGAAGTCGAAGGCTGGCTCGGCAACGCCGGCAAAGAAGCCGCCACCGGCCCGGAAATGGCCAAGCTGCCACCGGAAAAAGTGGTGTGCATCTACGGCGCAGAAGAAGTCGACGAGAGCGGCTGCACCGACAAGACCGCCGTGGGCGAAGCAGTGAAGCTGCCTGGCGGCCACCACTTCGACGAGAACTACCCGGCGCTGGCACAGCGCTTGGTGGACATCATCGTCAAGCGTCAGGCAGCAAGCCAGGTCGCCGAAGAGTGATCTGAGCCACGCCACCGAAAAGCCCTCGCAACTGTGAAGCTGCGGGGGCTTTTACATTCCAGCAGCCACCAAAATCCCCTGTGGGAGCGAGCCTGCTCGCGAATGCAGTGGGTCAATTTGCAGATTCGTCGACTGACACTACGCCTTCGCGAGCAGGCTCGCTCCCACAGGGGAATTGCGCTGGACTCAAATAATCGTCAATCCTCGCAGGCGTACTTTGCCCGCATATCGTCATGGCTGATTGCTTGGGCCAGATCAAAAATAAGCAATCGTTCACTGGCCCTCTTTTCGATCCGGAGGTCCTTCGGTTCATCCCGTACTTCTTGTTCCGCTGATGCCGTCATACGTACCTGAATGATTTGCACACGGTCGACACTGAGTCTGAATGTGCCAGCCTCATCGCTGGCAAGCCAGCTCCCACAGGGGATTTGTGGTGCATTTGGGGTTTATCTGCGGGCACAAAAAGCCCCCGCCAGCCGCAGGGCTGACGGGGGCTCTCTGATGACGCCGGCTTACATCTCGACCTGAGTACCCAGCTCAATCACCCGGTTCACCGGCAGCTTGAAGAAGCGCAGGTTGCCGTTGGCGTTCTTCAGCATGAAGGCGAACAGCGCCTCACGCCAGCGCGCCATGCCTTCGAGCTTGGAGGCGATGACCGTCTCGCGGCTGAGGAAGTAGGTGGTGCGCATCGGGCTGAAATCCAGCTCGTCGAGGTGGCACAGTTTCAGGGCTTGCGGCACGTCCGGCTCGTCGGTGAAGCCGAAGTGCAGGATCACCCGGAAGAACCCTTCGCCGTAGGAATCGACTTCAAAGCGTCGTTGCGCCGGTACCCGCGGGATGTCTTCGTACACCACGGTCAGCAGCACCACTTGCTCATGCAACACCTGGTT
This sequence comes from Pseudomonas sp. TH15, assembly GCF_016651105.1. Lineage (GTDB taxonomy): Bacteria > Pseudomonadota > Gammaproteobacteria > Pseudomonadales > Pseudomonadaceae > Aquipseudomonas. The sequence goes on along the minus strand of NZ_JAEKEL010000001.1, from coordinate 2,444,604 downwards.
ATGCAGCAGGTTGTGCAACAAGGCGTGGGGCACAGCGTCCGGGCGCGCGGTCAGGAACACGGCAGTGCCCTGGACCCGATGCGGCGGCTGCACACGGATACTGCTGATGAAGATCGGCAGCGGCAGGCCGCCCTCGTCCAGTCGATCCACCAGCAGCTCTTTACCGCGCTTCCAGGTGGTCATGAGGATAAACAGCACGATCCCCGCCAGCACCGGAAAGGCACCGCCCTGAATGATTTTCGGCACGTTGGCGGCGAAGTACAGCCCGTCCACCAGCACGAAGCCAATCAGAATCGGCACCGCCAGTATCGGTGGCCATTTCCATAGCAGCAACATCACCGCCGACACCAGAATACTGGTGATCAACATGGTCCCGGTCACTGCTACACCGTAGGCCGAAGCCAGGGCGCTTGAAGATTCAAAGCCAATGACCAGCAGGATCACCCCGACCATCAGCGCCCAGTTCACCGCGCCAATGTAAATCTGCCCCTGCTCGGCACTGGAAGTGTGCTGAATGTGCATGCGCGGGATGTAACCCAACTGGATCGCCTGGCGGGTCAGCGAGAACGCGCCGGAAATCACCGCTTGCGAAGCGATCACCGTGGCCAGCGTCGACAACACCACCAGCGGAATCAACGCCCAGTTCGGCGCCAACAGGTAGAACGGGTTACGCGCCGCTTCCGGATCACCCAGCAGCAAGGCGCCCTGACCGAAGTAGTTCAGCACCAGCGCCGGCAGCACCAAGGCGAACCAGGCACGGGCGATCGGTTTACGACCGAAGTGGCCCATGTCTGCGTACAAGGCCTCGGCACCGGTCAGCGCCAGCACCACGGCGCCGAGAATCGCCAAACCCATGCCTGGATGCACCGTGAAGAACCGCACGCCCCAGACTGGATTCAGTGCATTGAGGACTTCTGGATGCTTCAGGATGCCGCTGACACCGAGCCCGCCCAGCACCACAAACCACAACACCATGACCGGGCCGAACAACTTGCCGATGCGATCTGTACCGTGCTTCTGGATCAGGAACAGTGCCACCAGCACCACCAGCGATAACGGCACGACCCAGCGTTCCAGTCCATCGAACGCCAATTCGAGACCTTCCACCGCCGACAACACGGAGATCGCCGGGGTGATCATGCTGTCGCCATAAAACAGCGCTGCGCCGATCAGCCCCAGAATCACCAACACCGCACGCAGTCTCGGATAAGGCGAAGCCGCACGACGAGCCAGAGCGGTCAGCGCCATAATCCCGCCTTCCCCCTGGTTGTCGGCGCGCAGAATAAACAGCACGTACTTGATCGAAACGACCCAGATCAACGACCAGAAGATCAGCGCCAGAATGCCGAAGACCCCGTCATGGTTGACCGGCACACCGTAATGCCCAGAGAAAACCTCTTTAAGGGTGTACAGCGGGCTTGTGCCGATATCGCCGTAAACCACCCCGACCGCCGCAACCAGCATGCCGATCGGTTTTGCTGTCGAATGCTCGCCGCCCGCTGCCTGACTACTTGCCTGCCCCATCCAAAACTCCTACTACTCAGACCCGGACTTCTTATAAGAAGCACTATGCTTTGCCGTGCAGCATGCGCTGTTTTACGTAAGGTTACAGACGATTTGTTGACTGTAAAAATTCGGTAAAGCGTAACGGCGCGAAGCATAGCGCAGCACTCGTCGCATTTCCCTCATAATGCTGGTCAAGTGCGCGTCTCATCGCTAGAATTGCGCACTTTTTGATCAGAGGCGCACAAAACGTCCTGTCTCGCGACTCACTGCTGCTTTTTGACGACGTCAAAAACAGCGTATTCACGAGACAGGACGTAAGCGCCCGTTCGTCGCCTTGCCGATCACGGCTGGAGGCGTCACAAATACCGAGGTTAGACATGTCCACCACTCCTGCGCCGGCCAATCCAAAGGTTGGCTTCGTATCCCTGGGTTGCCCCAAAGCACTGGTCGACTCCGAGCGCATCCTTACCCAGTTGCGCATGGAAGGCTATGACGTTGTGTCCACTTACGAGGACGCCGACGTCGTGGTGGTCAACACCTGCGGCTTCATCGACTCGGCCAAGGCTGAATCCCTGGAAGTAATCGGCGAAGCCATCAAGGAAAACGGCAAGGTCATCGTGACCGGCTGCATGGGCGTCGAAGAAGGCAACATTCGCAAAGTACACCCAAGCGTGCTGGCCGTGACCGGTCCGCAGCAGTACGAGCAAGTGGTCAACGCCGTGCACGACGCCGTGCCGCCGCGCCAGGATCACAACCCGCTGATCGACCTGGTGCCGCCGCAAGGCATCAAGCTGACCCCGCGCCATTACGCGTACCTGAAGATTTCCGAAGGCTGCAACCACAGCTGCAGCTTCTGCATCATCCCGTCGATGCGCGGCAAACTGGTCAGCCGTCCGGTCGGTGATGTGCTCGACGAGGCCCAGCGCCTGGTCAAGGCCGGCGTCAAAGAGCTGTTGGTGATCTCGCAAGACACCAGTGCCTATGGCGTCGACGTGAAGTACCGCACCGGTTTCTGGAACGGCGCGCCGGTCAAAACCCGCATGACCGAACTCTGCGAAGCCCTGAGCAGCCTTGGCGTCTGGGTTCGCTTGCACTACGTTTACCCGTACCCGCACGTTGACGAGCTGATCCCGTTGATGGCCGCCGGCAAGATCCTGCCGTACCTGGACATCCCGTTCCAGCACGCCAGCCCGAAAGTCCTGAAAGCCATGAAACGCCCGGCCTTCGAAGACAAGACCCTGGCACGAATCAAGAACTGGCGCGTGATCTGCCCGGACCTGATCATCCGTTCGACCTTCATCGTCGGCTTCCCCGGCGAAACCGAAGAAGACTTCCAGTACCTGCTGGACTGGCTGACCGAAGCGCAACTCGATCGCGTCGGCTGCTTCCAGTACTCGCCGGTCGAAGGCGCACCGGCCAACCTGCTGGACGCGGCTATCGTGCCGGACGACGTCAAGCAAGACCGTTGGGACCGCTTCATGGCGCACCAACAAGCCATCAGCTCGGCGCGCCTGCAACTGCGTGTCGGCCGTGAAATCGAAGTGCTGGTGGACGAAGTCGACGAGCAAGGCGCAGTCGGCCGCTGCTTCTTCGACGCCCCGGAAATCGACGGCAACGTGTTCATCGACAACGGCAGCAACTTGAAGCCAGGCGACAAAGTCTGGTGCAAAGTGACCGACGCCGACGAATACGACCTGTGGGCTGAACAGATCTAAACGCAAAAAATACGAAAAGCCCCGCTCTCTTGACGAGATGCGGGGCTTTTTTACGTCTATCGTTTTGTGGAGAAAGGACTCGCATCATTCACAAAACGAGGGGCATCGGGCCATGCGCCGACATTCGGTCATCCACACACCGAAACAGAGCGACTACGAAGAACTCACCCGGGTCTGGGAGGCCTCGGTGCGCGCCACCCACGACTTTTTGCCGGACAGCTACATCGAACTGCTGAAGAACATGGTGCTGACCCGCTACCTCGACGCGGTGATGCTGGTCTGCACCAAAGATTCGCGCCAGCGCATCACCGGGTTCGCGGGTGTCGCAGCGGGCAAGGTCGAAATGCTCTTCATTGATCCGGCCCATCGCGGCCAAGGGCTAGGCAAGCAACTGCTGCGCTATGCCCTGGAACACCTGAACGCCGATGAACTGGACGTCAACGAACAGAACCCGCAAGCCCTGGGGTTTTACTTCAAGCAGGGTTTCGAGGTGATTGGCCGCTCGGAAGTCGATGGTATGGGCCAGCCTTATCCGCTGTTGCACATGCGTATGCGCCAAAATCAACAGCGCTCAAACCATGCCTGACACACCACAACCCCACTGTGGGAGCTAGCCTGCTGGCGATGCAGGCGCTGCGGTCATCCAGATTCACCGCGGTGATGCAATCGCCAGCAGGCTAGCTCCCACAGGGAATACGAGCACCGTGTAAATGGAGCCGGGATTAACCGGCGCCCAGCAGGTACAATGCCCACCCCCTTTTTGTTACGGCCCTGTCATGACTGACCCGATTCGTCTCTCCAAACGCCTCATCGAACTCGTCGGCTGTTCCCGTCGGGAGGCTGAGCTGTTCATCGAGGGCGGCTGGGTCACCGTGGACGGCGAAGTCATCGACGAGCCGCAGTTCAAGGTCGAGAACCAGAAAGTCGAGCTCGATCCGCAGGCCCAGGCCACTGCGCCGGAGCCGGTGACGATTCTGCTGAACGTGCCCGTGGGCGTGGATGCGGAAACGGCGATGGCAACCATCAGCGCCGAAACCCTGAGCGAAGAACACCGCTTCAGCAAACGTCCGCTCAAGGGCCACTTCCTGCGCCTGACCGCCAGCACCGACCTGCAAGCCAACGCCAGCGGTCTTCTGGTGTTCACCCAGGACTGGAAGATCCTGCGCAAGCTCACCGCCGATTCCGCGAAAATCGAACAAGAGTATGTGGTCGAAGTTGAAGGCGAGATGGTGGCTCACGGCCTCAATCGCCTGAACCATGGCCTGACTTACAAGGGCAAGGAACTGCCGCCGGTCAAGGCCAGTTGGCAGAACGAAAACCGTCTGCGCTTTGCGATGAAGAACCCACAACCGGGCGTCATTGCCCTGTTCTGCCAGGCCGTTGGTCTGAAGGTCGTCGCCATCCGCCGCATCCGCATCGGCGGCGTGTCCATCGGCAAAGTGCCGCTGGGGCAATGGCGCTACCTGTCCGGCAAAGAGAAGTTCTAAGACTTTTCCCGCCGCCCTACATCTCGGCGCCGCTGTTTATGCGGCGCCCACTGCCGAATATCAGGATTGCACACCATGATTCACAACGACGTACTGCGCAGCGTGCGCTACATGCTCGACATCAGCGACAAGAAAGTCATCGAGATCATCAAGACCGGCGGCATGGACGTGTCCATGGAAGACCTGCTGACCTACCTCGATAAAAAAGAGGAAGACGAGGAAGGCTTCGTACGCTGCCCGGACGACGTCATGGCGCATTTCCTCGATGGTTTGGTGATCTTCAAGCGTGGCAAGGACGAAAGCCGTCCGCCGCAGCCGATCGAAACGCCGGTGACCAACAACATCATCCTGAAGAAACTGCGCGTGGCCTTCGAACTGAAAGAAGACGACATGCACGCGATCCTCAAGGCCTCCGAGTTCCCGGTGTCCAAGCCTGAGCTGAGCGCGCTGTTCCGCAAATTTGGCCACACCAACTACCGCACCTGTGGCGACCAGTTGCTGCGCAACTTCCTCAAGGGCCTGACCCTGCGCGTGAGAGCGTAAAAGCAGCTACAAGCTGCAAGCTGCAAGTGGCCACCGCGCTTCGACTGGCCGCTTGTAGCTTGCAGCTGGCCGTATGGCCCCCCATTCCTCGCAAAAATAGTGGCTCCGCTTTTGGCGGCTGACGGCTAGGGTGTATTGACCCTCCGCACTCAGGATTCGCCATGCACCCCTACTTTTCCCTGCAAGGCCGCACCGCCCTGGTGACCGGCGGCACCCGTGGTATCGGCAAAATGATCGCCAAGGCTTATGTCGAGGCCGGCGCCACGGTGTACGTCTGCGCGCGGGATGCCGAGGCCTGCCTGCAAACGGCCGAGGAGCTGAGCGCGTTTGGTCGCTGCCACGGCTTGGCGGCCAACCTGGCCACCGAAGAAGGCGTGCTGCAACTGGCTACGCGGCTGGGCGAGCAGATCACCCATCTCGACATTCTGGTCAACAACGCCGGCACCACGTGGGGCGCGCCGCTGGAAAGCTACCCGATCAAGGGTTGGGAGAAGGTCATGCAACTGAATGTGACCTCGGTGTTCAACTGCATCCAGCAGTTTCTGCCGCTGCTGCGCAAGGGCGGATCGGCGGCGAATCCGGCGCGGATCATCAACATTGGGTCGGTGGCAGGGATTTCTTCCTTCGGTGAACAGGCTTATGCCTACGGGCCGAGCAAGGCGGCCCTGCATCAACTGTCGAGGATTCTGGCGCGGGAACTGGTCAGCCAGCACATCAACGTCAACGTGATCGCGCCGGGACGTTTCCCGAGCAAGATGACCCAGCACATTGGCAGTGATGAGAAAGCATTGGCGGAGGATACGGCGTTGATTCCGATGAAGCGCTGGGGCCGGGAGGAAGAGATGGCGGCGCTGGCGATCAGTTTGGCGAGTACGGCTGGGGCGTATATGACCGGGAATATTATTCCGCTGGATGGTGGGTTTAGTCTCTAGATCGGCGGCGCGGCCTTCGCGAGCAAGCTCGCTCCCACAATTGATCCGGGGTGGTCACAAATTTTGTGAACCCAGCAGGTCCCCTGTGGGAGCGAGCTTGCTCGCGATGACGGACTGACAGGCGCCACCGAACCTGAGGGCGATCGGGTTATCATGCCCGCCTCCTACCCCGCTTCGACCCCAGACCATGACCTACAGCGTTTCCCCCATCGGCTTCGTGCGCTCCTGCTTCAAGGAGAAATTCGCCATCCCGCGCCAACCGCAACTGGCCCCGGCCGCTCGCGGTGTGTTGGAGCTGGTGGCGCCGTTCGATCAAGGCGATGCGGTGCAAGGGCTGGAGCAGGTCAGCCATGTCTGGCTGCTGTTCCTGTTCCATCAGGCCCTGGAAGAAAAGCCACGACTCAAAGTCCGCCCTCCTCGCCTCGGCGGTAATAAATCCATGGGCGTGTTCGCCACTCGTGCGACGCATCGGCCCAACGGGATCGGCCAGTCAGTGGTCAAACTGGACAAGGTTGAAGCCAATCGGCTGTGGATTTCCGGGATCGACTTGCTCGACGGCACGCCGATTCTCGACATCAAACCCTATGTGCCTTACGCCGACATCATCGACACGGCGTCCAATAGCATCGCCAGCGCCGCGCCGCAGCTGATTCCCGTGCAGTGGACGGATTCGGCGCTGCAACAGGCTCACGCACATGCTCAGCGCCTTGACGAGCCGTTAGTGGCGCTGATTGAGCAATGCCTGGCGCAAGACCCACGTCCGGCGTACCAGATTCCTACGCCGGAAAGGGAATATGGCGCACAGTTCTGGGACCTGGATGTGCGCTGGCATTACCCGGAGGCCGGGGTGATCCGAGTCCTGGAAGTCATCCCGGTTCCCAACACGTAGGAGCAGCCTCGTTTCACTCGTCAGCTCCTACGGAGGATTGTGTCAGGCATAAAAAAGCCCCCATCGCCTGCACAGGCAATGGGGGCTTTTCAGTGATGCGGTGTGCTTACTTCTCGACGAACGCACGCTCGATCAGGTAGTCACCCGGCTCGCGCATCCGCGGCGAAACTTTCAGGCCGAAGCTGTTCAGCACTTCGCTGGTTTCGTCGAGCATGCTCGGGCTGCCGCACAGCATGGCGCGGTCGTCCTGCGGGTTGATCGGTGGCAGACCGATATCGCTGAACAGCTTGCCGCTGCGCATCAGGTCGGTCAGGCGACCTTCGTTCTCGAACGGCTCGCGGGTCACGGTTGGGTAGTAGATCAACTTGTCACGCAGGGCTTCGCCGAAGAATTCGTTCTGCGGCAGGTGCTCGGTGATGAATTCGCGGTAAGCGACTTCGTTGACGTAACGTACGCCGTGGCACAGGATCACTTTTTCGAAACGCTCGTAGGTTTCCGGGTCCTGAATGACGCTCATGAACGGCGCCAGACCAGTACCGGTGCTGAGCAGGTACAAATGTTTGCCAGGCTTCAAGTCATCCAGCACCAGCGTGCCGGTAGGCTTCTTGCTGATGATGATCTCGTCGCCTTCCTTCAGATGCTGCAACTGCGAAGTCAGCGGACCATCAGGCACCTTGATGCTGAAGAACTCGAGATGCTCTTCCCAGTTCGGGCTGGCAATCGAGTAAGCGCGCATAAGCGGGCGGCCGTTGGGCTGTTGCAGGCCGATCATCACGAACTGACCGTTCTCGAAGCGCAGGCCCGGGTCGCGGGTGCACTTGAAGCTGAACAGAGTGTCGTTCCAGTGATGAACACTGAGGACACGCTCGTGGTTCATGTTGCTCATGTACGTCGGACTCCTGGAGATTGGTCTGCGCGTGCTCTGCGCCTGCTCCACAAAAAAGAGCGGCTGCGCGCAATTGCATCGCATTCTAATGGCAGCCACAATATCTGTTAACTGGATTATTAAGATAAGGGTTATCGGTTATATCGATATGCGATTTACTCTGCGTCAACTTCAAGTCTTCGTCGCCGTCGCTCAGCAGGAAAGCGTGTCCCGTGCTGCGGGCCTGCTCAACCTCTCGCAGTCGGCGGCAAGCACCTCGATCACCGAGCTAGAGCGCCAGTGCAGCTGTCAGTTGTTCGACCGCGCCGGCAAACGGCTGAGCCTCAACGCCCTCGGCAAGCAGCTGCTGCCCCAAGCCGTGGCCCTGCTCGACCAGGCCAAGGAAATCGAAGACCTGCTTAACGGCAAGTCCGGTTTCGGCTCGCTAGCGGTCGGCGCGACCCTGACGATCGGCAATTACCTGGCGACGTTGCTGATCGGCAGCTTCATGCAGCGCCATCCGGAAAGCCAAGTGAAGCTGCATGTGCAGAACACTGCCAACATCGTGCAACAAGTCGCCCACTATGAAATTGATCTGGGTCTAATCGAAGGCGACTGCAGCCACCCCGACATCGAAGTGCAAAGCTGGGTCGAAGATGAGTTGGTGGTGTTCTGCGCCCCCCAGCATCCGCTGGCCAAACGCGGCACGGCGAGCATGGAAGAGCTGACCCATGAGGCCTGGATCCTGCGCGAACAAGGCTCGGGGACGCGACTGACTTTTGACCAGGCCATGCGTCACCATCGCAGCGCGCTGAACATTCGCCTGGAGCTAGAACACACCGAAGCGATCAAACGCGCGGTGGAGTCAGGCTTGGGGATTGGCTGTATTTCGCGGCTGGCGCTGCGGGATGCCTTTCGACGCGGCAGTTTGGTCGCGGTGGAGACACCGGATCTCGACCTGGCGCGGCAGTTCTATTTCATCTGGCACAAACAGAAATATCAGACATCGGCGATGCGCGAATTCCTCGATCTGTGCCGCGCCTTCACCGCCGGGGTTCAGCGCAGCGACGAGATCGTGCTGCCCACCATCGCTTAAAGCAGAATGACCGCCCACACCAGCGCAATCATGCTCAACGCCACGAATTGCGCGGCGCTGCCCATGTCCTTGGCGTTCTTGGACAGTGGGTGCAATTCAAGGGAAATGCGATCGATGGCCGCTTCTACCGCCGAATTGAGCAACTCGACGATCAGGGCCAGCAGACAGACGGCGATCAATAACGCCTGTTCGACGCGGCTGACGTTCAGGAAGAACGAAATCGGAATCAGGATGACGTTGAGCAACACCAACTGACGAAAAGCCGCTTCGCCAGTGAAGGCGGCGCGCAGGCCATCCAGCGAGTAACCGGAGGCGTTAAGGATGCGTTTTAGGCCGGTCTGGCCTTTAAAAGGTGACATATCGTGGGCAACTGAACCAAAAAGGAGTGGGAAAGCTAGAGTAACGAAAGTCAAAAAAGCGTGAATAGGCCAAGCCTTAGTGACTCGAAATTGACTCAAGTTGTTGCAAGAGTAACGCTGCCTGGGTCCGGGTCCGCACATTCAACTTGCGGAAAATCGCCGTCACGTGAGCCTTGATCGTCGCTTCGGAAACGCTCAGCTCGTAGGCAATCTGTTTGTTCAGCAAGCCTTCACAGACCATGGTCAACACCCGGAACTGTTGGGGCGTCAGGCTCGCAAGCCCTTCGCTGGCAGCCTTTGCCTCCGCCGAGACGATGACGGCTTCGAACGCCTGGGGCGGCCAGAAGACATCGCCATCCAGTACCGCACGCACGGCTTTTTGAATAACGCTCAGGTCGCTCGACTTGGGAATGAAACCGCTGGCGCCAAACTCACGAGACTTGACCATGATCGAGGCTTCTTCCTGGGCCGAGACCATCACCACCGGAATCTGCGGGTACTGACCGCGCAACAGCACCAGCCCGGAAAAACCGTAGGCCCCCGGCATGTTCAGGTCCAGTAGCACCAGGTCCCAGTCGGCCTTTTCGTCCAGGCGGGTTTCCAGCTCGGCAATGCTCGCCACTTCCACCAGACGGACATCCGGGCCCAGGCCCAGGGTCAACGCTTGATGCAGGGCACTACGAAAAAGAGGATGGTCATCGGCAATCAGGATTTCGTATGTGGCCATTTTTCAAATGATCCTGTTTTTTATGGGACGCCTGATGCATTCAGGCCTCGCCAAAACAACTCGAGGTACAGCCACGGAGCTGCACCAACAGGGCACGTTCAACGCCAATCACGTGGCTATCACGTAAAGAATACGGCGTATCAAACCTTGGCCGCGCCCTAATCGGCGCCAAGCATGCCCAGCGAAGCCGGGGTGGTCAAGTTGCGTGGCCCGCCCCGCTGTTTGCAGTATGGGCGACTCTCAGCACATCACCGGCGCCGCGCCTTGAACGAAGGGCATCAGTTCCGCGTGGGCCGGGGTTGAAACGTTCATATCCAGCTGACGCTTGGCGTCCAGGTAATGTTGGCTGAACACATCGAAGTAAGCGTCCAGTGCCGATGCCGCGTCGTTATCCCCCGCCAGATCCAGGCACAGCGCCGCCACTTCGGCGGTGCACAGATGCTCGCTGCGGGTCGAGCGACGCAAGCGGTAGCGGGAGAGTTTTTCGGGCAGCAGGCTGAGGATCGGCAACCGGTCAAAGTAAGGGCTCTTGCGGAAGATCTTCCGCGCTTCAGTCCACGTCGCGTCCAGCAGAATAAACAGCGGCCGCTTGGCGCTATCGGTGTCGACCGTATTCGTTACCCGCTCAGGCTCGACATATTCGCCCGGAAACACCAGGTAAGGCTGCCATTGCGGGTCGGCGAGCAGATCCAACAGTTGCTGATCGACTTCGGTACGCGACCAGATGAACGCATGGTTGTCGCGCACCACATCAGCGATCAGCCAGCCGGTGTTGCTCGGTTTGAACACTTCCTTGTTGGTCATGATCAGGCACACGCTGGAGCGGGTTTCAACCTGCGGACGCCAGGCGCACAGGCAATGGCTCTCGATCACCCGGCAGGCACGGCAACGGGTGGCGCGCCAGCCACGGGCCTGAATCGGCTTGATGCCGGCCTCTTCACGCTCATCGCGCAAACGGGCGACGGCGTTTACCGCAAACTCAGCAGGGACGGAATTCATCGCAGGCAACGCCGACAGGTAAGGAAAATCGACACAAAAAGCACTCGGCAAGACAGAAAAGTGCAGGCAGTTTACCAGAGCGGCCGGTGCAAGCCTGTACCGTCCGGGCCTGCTCCCCTATAATTCGCCGCCACTGAACGCACAGTCATGTGGCTGGTCGAAACCACCAGTCACTGAACCAGGAGAGTTTCATGCTGCGCCTTATCGTTCCCACCGCTGCCATTTTGCTGGCGTCGTCCTTCAGCGCTCAGGCTGCTTCCTTAAGTGAGCAGAATCTCAACAGAGAGCTGCGAAACGTCGCCGCACAAAGCAGCGCCGGCACGCCACGGGCGATCAACGAAGACATTCTTGATCAGGGCTACACCGTCGAAGGCAATGTACTGATCAACCACTTGAGCGTGCAAAGCAGCCATGCCGACCAGATGCGTGCCGATCCAAAAGCTGTGTATTTCCAGCTGGGTGCCTCTGTCTGCAATAACCCATCGTTCCGCAAACTGATGGCCAAGGGCGCGGTCATGCGTTACGACTTCACCGAGGTGAAGACCAACCGCTCGGTCGGCTCCGCCAGCTATCAGGAATCGGATTGCCCGAAAGCCACACCTGCGAAGAAGAAGTAACTATCGAGCATTAGCGCGCCGCTGTTCATCTTCGGCGCGCAGTTCTGCCAGCAAGGCCTGCAAATACCGCGAACGGCGCTCGCCGCCGCCCAGACGCCGGCAGCACTCCTCCTCAAGACTCAAATGATTGGCCTCGGCTGACGATTTCAACAATCGATACAGTTGCGCATCGATCTCCAGAGTCACTCTGGCCATGATTTCCCGCCTCCCTGCACACTCAAATCCCTGAACTGCGCGAACCTTGCGTACTGCCATTGACGCAAAGTTGTCGTGTCACGCCTGTAACTTAGTAAATCAGAGGGATTGCTAGCCGGAGCACGTTCGGACGAGCGGTGTCGGGATTGATAAAACATTAATGAGCGGTTTACAGCCTTAACGTTGCGGCGCAATGATCCAGTCAGCGCAATTGCGCGCAAGGGTCTAAATTCAGAGTATTCCCGATCATGGGTTAACAGCAGGAAAGGAACTGCTGGTCGTGTGTGTTTTTGCAGCGCGGCACTGACGCCGCGCGTCAGGGCCATCCGCTCTGTGCATAAGGAGAAGTTGAATGCCTTACCAACCGAATGACCTCCTCAGCCGTCATTTCGAAGAAAGCGGCCACGACCTCACCAGCAAGGTCGAAGAGCAACTCAACCTGGTTTCACCCAACAGCCCCAACATCCCGATTTACCGCGACATGATCCTGACCGTGCTGCGCATGGCCCAGGAAGATCACAACCGCTGGAACGCCAAGATCACCCTGCAAGCCCTGCGCGAACTGGAGCATGCTTTCCGTGTGCTGGAACAGTTCAAAGGGCGGCGCAAAGTCACTGTGTTCGGCTCTGCCCGCACACCGATCGAACACCCGTTGTATGGCATGGCCCGAGAGCTCGGCGCCGCGTTGGCGCGCTCGGACCTGATGGTCATTACCGGTGCCGGCGGCGGCATCATGGCGGCAGCCCATGAAGGCGCCGGCCTGGAACACAGCCTGGGGTTCAACATCACGCTGCCCTTCGAGCAGCATGCCAACCCTACTGTCCAGGGCACCACCAACCTGCTGTCCTTCCACTTCTTTTTTACCCGCAAGCTGTTCTTCGTCAAGGAAGCCGACGCGCTGGTCCTGTGCCCGGGCGGTTTCGGTACGCTGGACGAAGCACTGGAAGTGCTGACCCTGATCCAGACCGGCAAAAGCCCACTAGTACCAGTGGTGTTGCTGGATACGCCGGGTGGCAAGTTCTGGCAAGGCGCACTGGACTTCATCCACCATCAACTGGAGGAGAATCGCTACATCCTGCCCACCGACATGAAGCTGGTGAGCCTGGTCTACAGCGCCGAAGAGGCGGTGGAGCAGATCAACCAGTTCTACAGCAACTTCCACTCCAGCCGCTGGCTCAAGCATCAATTTGTGATTCGCATGAATCACAAGCTCAGCGACGGAGCGCTCAAACACATGCAGACGGCATTCGCCGACCTGTGCCTGAGCGACCACTTCCATCAGCATACCTACGCCGGTGAGGAGCACGATGAGCCGCAGTTCAGCCATCTGGTGCGACTGGCCTTCACCTTCAACGCCCGTGATCATGGGCGCTTGCGGGAGTTGGTGGACTTTATCAACCTGCCGGAAAACTGGGCGCAGCCCAAACCCCAGGCGCAGCAGCGCACTCGGGAACCGTCCAAAGTGACCTAAATAAAAGGCAAAAAAAACGGCCCGCTATCGAAATAGCGGGCCGTTTTTATTTAATCGTCCATTCCTCGACCGCTGAACAAGCGGTTGATCATCTCCATGGAAAAACCCCGATAAGCCAGGAAGCGCCCTTGCTTGGCACGCTCGCGCATGTCTATCGGTAAGTGCCCGGCAAACTTGCGCCGCCAGGTGTCTTCCAGTTGTTCGTGCCAGTTGATACCGCTTTCGCGCAAGGCAAGCTCGATATCGGTACGTTGCAGGCCGCGCTGGCCCAGCTCTTCACGAATGCGCAAAGGGCCGTAACCGGAACGGGCACGGTAGGAAACGAAGCTTTCGAGGTAACGGGATTCGGACAGCAGCCCTTCTTCCGTCAGCCGGTCGAGTGCTGTGTCGATCATTTCAGGGAGAGCGCCGCGCTGACGCAGTTTACGCGTCAGCTCGACTCGACCGTGCTCGCGTCGTGCGAGCAGGTCCATTGCGGTTCGCCGCACCGCGACGAGTGTATCGAGTACGGCGGTCATCGGATCAATCAGATATCAGCGTCAGCCAGGTCATCAGCAGTCTCTTTGACTGGCGATGCTTTGACGTCCGGCGCTGGAGTCAGCAGTTTGTCGCGCAATTGCTTCTCGAGCTTCGCGGCGATTTCCGGATTGTCTGCCAGGAACTTGGCCGAGTTGGCCTTGCCTTGACCGATCTTAGTGCCTTCATAGGCATACCAGGCACCGGATTTCTCGACGAAACCGTGCAGAACACCCAGGTCGATCATCTCACCGTTGAGGTAGATGCCTTTGCCGTAAAGAATCTGGAACTCGGCCTGACGGAACGGCGAAGCCACCTTGTTCTTCACAACCTTGACGCGGGTTTCGCTACCAACAACCTCGTCACCTTCTTTCACCGCACCAGTACGGCGGATGTCCAGACGAACCGAAGCGTAGAACTTCAGCGCGTTACCACCGGTGGTGGTTTCCGGGCTGCCGAACATCACGCCGATTTTCATACGGATCTGGTTGATGAAGATAACCAGGCAGTTGGCGTTCTTGATGTTACCGGTGATCTTACGCAGCGCCTGGGACATCAGACGGGCTTGCAGGCCCACGTGCATGTCGCCCATTTCGCCTTCGATCTCGGCCTTTGGCACCAGAGCGGCTACGGAGTCGACGATGATCACGTCAACCGCGTTGGAACGCACCAGCATGTCGGTGATTTCCAGTGCCTGCTCGCCGGTGTCCGGCTGGGAAACCAGCAGGTCGTCGACGTTGACGCCCAGCTTGCCGGCGTACTCAGGGTCGAGGGCGTGTTCGGCGTCGACGAATGCGCAGGTCGCGCCGGCTTTTTGAGCCTGGGCGATCACGGACAATGTCAGCGTGGTTTTACCGGAGGATTCAGGACCGTAGATTTCAACGATACGGCCTTTTGGCAAGCCGCCAATGCCGAGCGCGATGTCCAGACCCAGAGAGCCAGTGGAAATAGCCGGGATCGCCTGACGGTCCTGATCGCCCATACGCATTACGGCACCCTTGCCGAATTGACGTTCGATCTGACCCAGGGCCGCAGCCAAGGCTTTCTTCTTGTTGTCGTCCATTAAAGTCCTCACGTAATCAATAAGGCCTGACGGCCAACACCTGTATAAGTAGCCAGTATTATTCCACAGCGTTTCAGGATCGCCTACCCCTGATTTGAGATTTCTCCAGCGGCATGGCGCAGCAGCCCCTCTAGCGCGGCCTTCACCGTTTGTCGGCGGACCTCGTCGCGGTTGCCGGGGAAGTGCTGGACCTCGCTGAACACCTGTTCGCCGACGCCCCAGGCCAGCCAGACCGTGCCTACGGGTTTGCTCGCAGAACCGCCGTCCGGCCCCGCGATACCGCTGACTGCCACGGCAAATCGCGCATGGCTTTTGTCCTGCGCGCCCAGCACCATGGCCTCGACCACCTCGCGACTGACCGCCCCCGCCGTCGTAAACAACGCCTCGGGCACATTCAGTTGCAGGGTTTTCTGGCGGTTGGAGTACGTCACGTAACCGGCCTCGAACCACGCCGAACTCCCGGGGATGCGAGTGATCGCCTCGGCGATGCCGCCGCCGGTGCAAGACTCGGCGGTGGTGACGTGGGCATTGAGAACCTGCAGGCGTCTGCCAAGTTCCGCGGCGAGCTGGGTGATTTCTTTCACGGTCCACTCCTGATCAGTTGAATGGAACCACCGTACACGAGCAAACCACGCTTGCAAGACGCAGAACCGATCAAAATGTTAGCGAACGATGGCTCTGATATAGGCCTGACAAGCCTGCAACGCAATCAATCCGTTATCTCCGGCGTCGGTGATGGCGACAATTCGTTGAGCATGCGCCGGGTCAAGTCGGGCTCGCGGGGCGCCATGATCCACGCCGCTGGCGCCGGAGGCGGCTGGCACTGCACTGCCTGAGGCAACGTCACGGGCATCGAGGAGGACTGACAACCGCACATCAGAAGTGGCAAGACGATCGCGCAGGCGACCTTGATCACGTTGGGCATCGCTAAGCGCTCGATAATGGGTTTGCTCACTGGCCGACAGCCGTTGCTCCAAGGCCAGACGCTTATCCTGCTCGGCCTGTTGTTGCGTGGCGGCCGCCTGGGTTAGCTGGTTCAGCGTCTCGGCCTGCAACCTGGCCTGTTCCGCCAGTTGCCGACCATAGCGCCAGTCCTGAAAGTGCCAGGCCAGCGCCGCCGAGAAACCGGCCAACACAACGATGCCAGTCACCCGCCAGGAAATCAGACCGAAGGCTGGCATAGCACCGCCCTCGCCCGCGCCCAAATTTGCAGGCGATCCTCGAGCCCGTTCAGGCCACCGTTGATCCGGCGCGTGATGCTGTTGAACTGGTCGCGATCAGCCAGATCGTTCAAGCCGTTCAGTTCCCAGAACCACGCTGCCGATTCGGCGGCCCATTGCGGTTGTTCCAGCAGTTCAGGCAGCGACAGCAGGCGCTCATCGCCGAACAGGCCGAGGCTGCATTGCTGGTAGTTGTTACGCCCGGTGATCTGGATTAACCCACGGCCCCGGTATTTCTGGCCGTCACCGTCGGCTTCTGGCGTGTTGCCTAAACGTAGAGCCAGCGTGCCGGTGTCGTATTTGCTCAGGTATTGGTTGTTGCCCAGTTCTCGCACGTACTGCAACTGCCCGGACTCATGGCCAACTTGCGCGAGGAAAGCGGCGATGCGTTTGGGGGTGTTGATGTTGCGGTGGTTCATGGCGGTATTGAGGGCGGAAATGAAAACGCCCGCTTGGGAGCGGGCGTTGGGCATGATGTCGATAAGGTTGTTTTCAGTTATTTGCATAATGCTTGATCCTCCCTGGATATTGCCCGGATTGAACCATGACTTGCCGCCGGTGCCTGCCAGCCATTTCTTTCCGGAGTTTTCCGGCGACAGCGTCCTCATGAAATCCTGTTGAATCAAAGTGCCGCAGCCAACCAACGCGGTGCCACCGGTCGATGTTCGCTGAATGGAAATAAGGAGCCCTGCGGCCAGTCGCGCAACTCGCGCCGATAAGTTTGCAGTTCAGCGTATTGCGCGGTGGTGAGTGTCGTACCGCCGCCGTCTTCGAGTTCATCACGGTCGCGCGCGACCAAACCATCGGTGTCCGCCAGTTGTGCGGTGCGCCAATTGCGCTCGGTATCTGCCGCTTGTTCTGCCGAAGGAGGCGGCGGATCAATCAGGATCGGATAACCGGTTTCCACATGCACACCAATTACTTTCGCGGTGACCGCCAATTGCTGGAGCAACGAAATCCAATAGGCCTGAGGAATTTCGATGACGTCGTCCGGAATGTCCGATGAGTTGATACCCGGTACGTACACTCCTCGGGTACTCGCACTGAAGAAAACGTTGAAGGTATTCATTTAATAGCCCTTGGCGAAGTAAAACACGGTCCAACCTGCCGCGACCCTGTTCATCGCGTCACGCACTTTCAAGCGAACACCTTGTTTGGTAGCGGTGCCTCCAACAACAATCACCATGGCGCCATCACCGCCGACATGGTTGGCGACGCACGAGAAAAAAGCATTCGGGAAGGAGGTCGGGAAATTCACCCACATTTCACCGTTGACATCTGTAGTACCGAATCCCCATTGATCAATGTTTCCACTGGCGTGTTTCTGATATCCGGGATTACCCGCCAAACCAGAAAACAGCGCGGCATATTTCAGACTGGCCGTCCCGTGAACAGTCCAGATCCCACTTTCTTTAACAAGGGTGGCGCTCTCTCCACCGTTCATCACAATCGAATTCAACAAAACGCCCTGCGGGCTTATTCGTGGATTGCCAGGGTGCGCAATCGTGACAGGGGAATTGCTACGGCAGTGAAAGCCCAATGTTGCGCCATTGGGAACCGTGGTGACATCCGGCAACGTCACGGTGTAAGACGAGTCGCCCCCAGACCTACCGAAAAGCCCACATCGGCTATCGTCAGTTGCGTGGCGCCAGTGATGCCTCGCGAACCTGCATAGCTACCCAGCGATCGTTGTACGAACTCGCAAGTAGCTGCCGAACGGCTGACATCGAATGGCGCAGCAGTCTTGAACAACTGGGTACTCCGAAGTGCGCCAAGCAATTGAGTGTTGGACGCTTCACTTGGCGTCAGTCCGCCCGCTCGCACAACACCCAGAATTTCCTCAGTAACGCCGTTGCCCCAACTCGCCGGAATCAATGATCCCGGTTTGCCCGTCAGCGGGTCTTCATCAACAAACTTGCCGTTCACCAGCCCTGCGCTGGGCATACTATTTGGATAATCCATTACTTCTCTCCTGCTCTGAAAGCGATCCATGTCGGGGTCGAGGGTCGGGAAGCCGGCGCCGGAAACTGGCTTGATTCAGGCCAGTCGCGCAGCGCCTGGCGGTACTCGAGCAGTTCCAGAAATTGCGCAGCCTTGAGTGAGGTTCCACGCCCCAACTCCTGCTCATCGCGATGACGCGTCACCCACCACTCGGAGGCCAAAAGGGACGTATCTCGCCACGTGCGATCAGATTCCGCAGGCTCTTGCTCCGCAACAACGGCTGCCTGAGCTGTCACTTGAGATTGCTGAACCTGCTGCGGCTCGAGTACCTGCTGGGCCTCACTCAGCGGCGCGCCGATTTCAACTGTCATGCCCTCCGGCACTTGAACCATCGATTCAACGAAAGAAGGGGCAAACAGTTGCTCGATCGTGTAGTCGCCGGTGTCGATCAATTCAACCGCGACACCTTTCTCCATCCGTGCATATCGAGCCATTATTCGTACTCCCAGATTTCACAGAAGGCGTTGCCACCAGCGCCGCTGAGCACTGAGGCGGAAGCATTGGTTGAGCAGGAGCCACTGCCGCCGGAACCACGCCCGCCAGCGATGCCATTGCCATTGACACCCACGCGTACGCCACCGCCGTCGAACGGACTGGCAGCTCCGGCGCCGGAGACCACTCCCCAGTTGGCGTTGTACATCGCGAACTCGCCATGTGTGCCACGCGCATTGGCAAGACCACCGCCCGTAACGAGTTGTCCACCGGTCCCGCCCATGACAAATCCCACTGCCGTTGCTGTCACTGTGAATGACAGGATTTGCCCGCCCGCACCGCCAGCCGCGCTCATATAGCTACCGAAGGACGCGCCGCCACCCGCCTGACCCAGTACATTGCTCGGCGCGCCGCCGGCGCCCAGCGAAACAGGCACGCCTGCCAACATTTCCGCGGTCACGAAATACAGGCTTTCTGCATAGGCCCCGGAACCACCGCCACCACCGATACGATGGTTATTCGCGGCGACAGGCTCGCAGCCACCGCCAGATCCACCCGCCCCCACCAATCGCACACGAATGCGTTTGGCCTTGGGGTTGGGCTTGTAAACCGTGATCCCGACGGTCTCGATCTGCCTGACGGCTAACAGCCGTCCCACCGCATCAGTAATGCCGTAACCCGCCAAAGTGGTCGGAGTGTTTTTCAGTTTGGTGAAGTCGACCAGCGCGCCTATCGCGGTGGCCAACTGATCGGTTTTGGCTTCATCGGGCGCCAATCCGGCAGCCTTGATTGCGTTGAGAATTTCTTGCGTGACGCTGTTGCCCCAAGCAGCGGGGATCAACGAACCCGGTGTTCCGGCCACAGGGTTTTCATCGATAAATCCCCCGTTGACCAGGCCAACGCCGGGAATGGTTTTTGGATAGTCCAAGGCACAACCTTCCATTTTTTACAGGCAGCCGAATGCCGGCAGCGCCCGACCGCCTGTAAGGTTTCTGTTGATTGACTAGCGAGTTAGACGTTTGGCAAAACAACTGATTTGGCCGGTGCGGTCGGCCAGATGATGCTCAGTGGGTAATCCGGTTGAAGCTCAATCTGGGTCAACTTCAGGGCGTAGCGTTTCCAAGCTTGCAGCGCGGTCAATTGCTCGCTGGTGGCTTCGCCCAAATCGTAGGCGTATTGCAGTGGCGCGACACGGATAACCACAGTACGCAAACGGTTATCACGATCGATCTCAGCCTGTGCCGCCTCGCCTTCACGCTGCAGGTCGAGATCCAGCGCCCAATCATCATCCCTCCAGGCGTGATAGAGACTCGGCCGGGGCTTGAAGGTCAGGTTATCCGGCAATGGACCCAACTCGGTCCAGTACTGAGGCATGCCATTGTCTTTGCGGTAAGCCAGTTGGTTACGCATATCGAGCAACTGCACGGTCACGCCGTTGCGCCATGCCCACACATAACTGGCCTCGGCCGGCGGCAAGAGCTCTGGCAACTCGATCACATTACCCGGGATGGAACCCTCCATACCCGGAACAACCGGCAGGCTCACGGGGCCGCTGATTTGCTGGGTCATTTCATCTACAAGATAATAGTAAGCCATTGTTTTTTCCTTTTCGGGGTGTTGATCAGAAGACAGAAAAGCCTGCTTCAGATGAGTTTTATCCGGCCTGGGTAAGCGATGTTTCGCGGACGGGTTTCAGTGCCTCCGGTGTTTTCGGTGAAGCCGAGACTGATGTTGGCCTGGTTGAACAGCGCATCCGGCGCCGTGCTGGGTGAAGTTGCCGCCACGCCCAACATGTCACTTTTGAGTTCATGTCGATGCGCACGGAACATATCCAGTTGCCAACTGCCGACCGAGCGCCCGCCATCGATCCCTCGCCCCTCATCGAGCATCCGAATGAATTCGCCACGCCCTTCAGGACCACGGAACGTCAGCGAGCCATCGCCACTGGTCCATCCGCCTTCAGCGCCAACCCGTGCCGCCTCGCTCGTCAGTGCGCCCGATTGTTGCGCGTGGTCCCATAACCAGGGCCAGTCACTGCGACTGAAAACGCTGCTGTTCAGCAGGCCGTATCCGCCCGGGTTGAGGATCGTCGTGGTCTCGAACACAGGTCGTCCCAACGGCGTGCTGTCGAACCGCCCAACCGGCCACCAATTGCCTGCGCCATCGCTGCGCAGATGCCACCAGTCACCCGAGCCCATCAGCACAAAAAACGGGTAACCGGCAGCGGCCAGGTGCGTGTGAAATCTGATTTTGTCGGTGCCGGAGGCGCGGACCATCAAACGGGTAGCCGCGTTGTCGACCCGGCGAACGATGACGTCGCGAGTACCCAGTGCGGCATCGGCGGCCGGCAGACTGATGGTCGTCACACCACTGCTGGCATTGACCAACACAAGGCCCAATTCACTGGCCGTCAGTCCTTTAGAGGTCGATACATTGATCACTGAGGAGCCCATCGGACTGGCCAGTGCCAACAGCGCCTGCAAGGCCTTGAGCAGTTGGCGATTGTCGCCTTCGGTGGGCACGAGTCCTGCGCTGGAAACCACATTGAGTATTTCCTCTGTGACGGCATTGCCCCACACCGCCGGAATCAACGACCCCGGCGTACCTGCCACCGGGTTTTCATCGACGAAGCGACCATCGACCAAGCCGACGCTGGGAACGCTTTTTGGATAATCCATAGGTCTTCTGTTCCTCTGAAATAACAAATGAACCGTGCCCCGAGCGCTGCAAGTGCAACCTCGTCCACGGTTTCTTCCTAAAAAAAGCCCACAGTGAAGTGGGCTGTTCTGAAGCAGATTGACGTCCTAACTGACCTGTTGGCTGACCAATTCGCGGATCGCGACAATGGCCTCATCGGCAACAATGCGAGCCAGATCGATCTTGCCCTTGGACGCCTGCGCGCGGATCTGTGCTTTAGCCTTCAGGCGCAAAGTCCGCAGCGTCAGCAAGTGGTCGGTGAGCTGTTCGGCTTTGCCGAGAATCTGCTCGGCGGCCTGTTTCGCCGTGCGACCTTTGACGACCCAGGCAGCGACCGACAGCGGCACTTCCTTCTTCGGGTAGCCTGCGTCCTGATAGGCCTGAGCGTCGGCGGCGGCCTGGGCGTATTCCATGGCTTTGAGCGGATCGCCGGCCAGCACAGTGCGGGCGCTGTCGGCGGCGGTATCGATTTTGGCGCACAAGCGTTCAGTTTCCTGCTCATCCTGAGCAGCCTGTTTATCGCCGTTCACTACCCATTTATCACCATCCCAATCATGGGCGGCAGACGGTTGAGGAAGGCGCATTTCGCCATCGAACTGATGAAGTTCCTGAATAACGATCATCGAATAAGCTCCCACGACAGTTGGACGTTCACGGCTTCACTAAAGTTGATCGGGATACCGGCGCTGTAGTCGGTCAGCGGATGACTCTTTATGCCCATGCTCAGCAGCAGTTCATCGCTGTCGGCAACGGTCTGCCCCAAAGTGTGCTCTGCCTGGAAGCTTTGCCAGACCGAACGCAACTGCGTGTGGTCAAAACTGGCGGCCAGGGTCGATACCGTGACGTCATTGAGGACATTGTTGGTAAACAGTACGCACGGATAGAGCGTCGCCGGATTCCAGCCGCCAGCATTGTTGGCACTCCCCGTCGAAACCGGTGACAGGTAGGAATAGTTGCCGCCGGCCCATCCTGCGCCCGGAAATCCCATAGAGGTGACAGCGGTCGAGGACGGCGTCGGGTTACCCACCACCAATCGCGCAGCACGTGCATGAGGATCCAGTGGTAGAAATACCGCCCCCGTACCGTTGACCGTCTGCGTCCAGCTCAAGCGTGCCCGGTTGTAGATCGGGCGCACCGTCGGCACTGAACCCGGTGCACCGGTGGCGACCCAAGCCAAGCACATGTCCAGCACCGAACTCTGGAAACCACCACCGGCAGCACCGTTGACCGTGCCTTTCAGGCCATCAGGCGTCACGTCATGGATCGTCCCGCGCTGGGTGTAGAAATTCAGCACACCGTCAATCAATTGCGCCCGCAGAAAGTAACTGGAACTGGGCAACAGATCGGCACTGCTCCAAGTCGTGGTCACACAGGTACGCGAGCGTCCTAACTGCCCCGCCACCACTTCCTGGCCGATGCTGAGGTAAATCCCTGCCGGCACCGACACCCGCCCACCACTGGTCGAGGCCGCCGCCGGTGTGATCGGCATGCGGGCATCCGTCGTGGCAACGGTTGGCAAAGGTAATGCCGACAGTGGCAACGCCAGATCCTGATTCCAGCCCTTGGAAGTCACCGACTGAATCGCCTGCAACAACTGATCGTATTTCTTCTCGTCCGGAGTCAACCCGCCTGCGTTGATCACGTTGAGAACTTCCTGCGTAACACTGTTGCCCCACCTCGCCGGAATCAACGACCCCGGCGTCCCCATCAACGGGTTTTCATCAACAAACGTCCCATTCACCAACCCGGCACTGGGCACACTTTTCGGATAATCCATCCCCCTACTCCCTAGTCATAATTAATGTGCACCTTGGTATGCGCCGGGGCGCTGCGGTGGATCAGGCACTCCAGCGCCGAGCCCGGGTTGACGCCGAAGCGTTCGCCCCAGTAACTCGCGCCGAAACGCCGACCCAGCAGCAAGCGGCCGCCGGTGTTGAGCGTCCACATGAACTGCGCTTCCCAGGTGCCCCAGTGCGCCGCACCGAAACGCGAGCGGCCCATGCGCGGGGCTTCGAGTTCGGTGATGGTGGCGTTCGGGTAGCCCTGGGTTCTGGCGATCTCGAGGTAGTAGCCAACCGCTTGGCTGCCGACCGCCAGCAAGCGGCGGCGCACGGCCAGGCGACGGTCATCGAACAGCGGCGTGGCGCCCAGACAGGGGTCAGGCAAGTTCATTACCCGCTCCCAATCCGGCACCAACTCACTGACGCCGGCCGGGTCCATCTCGTTGAGCAGATCGGCGGCGCGGGCGTCGAGTCGGGCCAGTTCCAGGGCAATGCCTTCGAGGACTTCCTCCAGTTCCGGCACCTGCTCCGGGTCCCAAGCGGGACCCGCGGGAAGCAAGGCGCGCAGTTGCGCCTGGTATTGCGCGGCGGTTCTTATGCCCCCCATACGCAACCTCCGAAAGTCAGCAGTTCGCTCTTGCCGGCAGGCACGTCAGCCGCCGGTGAGGTGAGCGTGTGGTCGTACTCGCCGCCGGCGCTGCTGATGGCTTCGCGGATATGGCTGATCAGCAGCGGTACGCCGAGATCGGCCTCGCGGTTGTGCAGATCGCGCAACTGCGCTTCGACCGCCGCGCGCACCGCCGTGGTGTCCGGGTTCACGCTGAGGCTATAGACCACCGGCACCTGAATCGGCCGCTGCACATGCACCTCGGCGGTGACCGGGCGCAGCGGCTCGATGTAGGCCAGAACCTGCGCCAGTTGCTCGTCGTTAGGCACCGGTTGCGGATCGTCGTCACGCATGATGAACACACTGACCGTACCCGGCCCCAACAGGCCGCCACGGCACCACGCACGAGTGACGCCGGGGCATTCCAGCGCCCAGGTTTCATAGTCCTGCGCCGAACCGCCGTGGGGGATGACCCGATAGGAACGGATCACCCGCGAGCGCAGCGACTCGAGACTTTCGCGCGCCACGCCGCCGCTGAGTCCCGGCGCCAGCACGATGAAGCTGCTGCCGACGATGCCGGCAATCGGTTGCACCGGCGTCAAAGCCAATCCGGCATCGGCATTGCCCAGGCTGCCGGCGTCAAGCGCGGCGATGGTGGTGCTGTTGAGGCCGTTGCTGGTAGTGCGCGCGGCGGTGACTTTGTAGGTGCGACCGTCGCTCGATTGCAGCAGCGTGTCGACGTCCAGCACCGCGCCAGCGCTGGCGGTGAAGCTGACGCTACCGCTGGCCGTTTGGGCGACTTTGCGCGGCTGGTTCAGACGCAGTGCGGCGATCCGTTCCAGGGTCGATTCGTCGGCCTTGTCCGGGAGGATCTGCTCGGCGATCCAGTCCAGGTAGCCATACAGGCCATAGGCGGCACCACCGAGGGTTCGGGCCAGCACTTGCGCATCGGACTGGCGCAGCGAATCGCTGGCCAGGTCGCTTTGGGTGCGTTTGATCAGCACCGGCAGCGAAGGGGTTTCAAACGGCATAGATCACCTGCCAACTGTTATCAGGGTTGATGTCCAGGCGCTCGCCGTCGGCCAGGGTCAGGACCGTGCGCAGGTTCAGGCGCTGGGCGTCGAGGCGTTCGCTGATGATGTCGATGGCGCTGCAATGGCCGTCATCGATCAACCATTGCAGCGCCTCGCGGGCATAAAACTCGGCGTCCATCTGGGTTTGCCGGGTCAACTTGACCCGGCGCAGCAGCCACAGTCGCGAGCCGATGCGGTCGTCGGCCACGGAGGGGAAAGTGTCGCCCCACCAGCCGAAACGTTCCTCGTCATCGAGGGCATCGTCATCGGCGGCACGGCGCCAGGTGAACAGGCTGATCAGCACCGATCGGGTCAGTGCTGCGTGGAGGTTCTGGCTGATGAACATTACTGACCTCCCGCCGGCACGCCGGTCTGGCCACTGCCTGCCTGGACGCCGACGTGCACGTGTTTGATCTGGCTGATGCCGCCCGCGACCTGGTCGCCCTGGGAAACGATCTTGCCGGTCTGGGTCAGGGTCGGTGTGTCGATGTTCACGGCGGTGCTGGCGCGAATGTTTAGCGTGGCGGTTTGGATGTCGATGATCCGCCCGCGCTTGAAGTGAATCCTGTCGCCTTCGTCGGTGTAAATCGCCACTTCGCCGGCGGCCAGGGACTGGAGGCGATAGCGGCGGTCGGCGACCACCAGGACGATGGCGTGGGAGCGATCACCTCCCAAAAAAGTGGCGATACCCTCGGCGCCGGCCAGTGGATTACTGGTGAAGCCGTAGGGTTCGAAGTGTTCCATGTCGTCGTTCACTTCGCCGGCGGTAAGGCGCATTTGCAGCGATTGCAGCTTGGATGCCGAGTTGGCGAGCACGACAGTGCCGCGCGCCAGGAGGCGTGTCAGTAGGCTCATTGGGTTTCCTTTAAATCAGGACCGACGCAGACCACTGTGGGAGCGGGCTTGCTCGCGATAGCGGCGGGTCAGGCGACTACAGTGGTGAATGCTCAACCGCTTTCGCGAGCAAGCTCGCTCCCACAGGGTTCGGTGTCAGGCTGAGGTTTTCTTCGCTGGAGTGGGATCGGGATCGAAGGTATGCGGCGGTGCCACTTGCAGCGTTGTCACCGAGCCCTGCGCCGACAGCGAATACGTGACTTTGGAAATCAGCATGTCGCCATCAAAGCCGAGCACTGGATCTTTCACCCGCACCAGCGTGTTGTGGCGCCACAGATCGCCGTTGGCCTGACGCCAGCCCTGCACCTGATAGGTGGTGGTCTGTGCACGGCCCATGCGGGTGGCGCTTTCCCATTGGGCACGCTGCTGCGCCAACTCAAAGGTCAGTTGCGTGCCTTCGTTGATCACCGTGGTGCGGCGACGTTTGAAGGTCAGGTCGGCAGCAATCGATTCGACTTCGCTGACCGCCGCCCCGCTCTTCTTGTCCGAGCCTTTTTGCTGGCCGATCACCCGGTATTCGGAGAACACCTGGCTGTGATCCATCGGTGCGTTGGCCGAGAGAATATTCTTGCCCAACTCCAGCACATCACTGGCCCGACCGCCGCTGCCGGGCTTGGCCAGCACCAGCCGGCCCTGCTCGTCATCGGTGGAAAACACCCGCAGCAGCGAGAGCAAACGGTCGATTGACTGAAACACCGTTTCACCCGGCACGATGGTGTGTTTGGCCAGTCGTGCTGTCTCGGGTATCTCGTTGACCACCGACTGCGAATAGCCCATCGCCAGCGCCTCGACAATGCTCAGCAGCGGTTGCTCCTGCCATTGACCCGGGCGATTGATGGCCGCGCAATCGACCAGATCCTGGGTCTTCGAACTGCCTTCGATGGTCAGACTGATCTGCCGCCCGTCATAGCGGATCGGCGCCTTGAAAACGTAGCCGGTGAGCACCAGATCGTTGCCGATCTTCACCTCGCACGGGTCGCCGGGCTTGATCGGTTTATCCACCGTTTGCCCTGGCCATTGCCAGGTGATGTCGAGTTTGAAGGTACGGAACTGGCGCTCCAGATCAGCCGTGACTTCCACGCTTTTCCAGCCGCCATATTCCAGATTGTTGACCGTCAGCGTGACGCGGTTATCCATCTCGCTCATGGTTCACTCCCCGGGGACTTTCACTTGGTTGGGTGAGAACCCGGGATGATTCGTCGGGTTGCGCTGCTGGATTTCCAGGGCCCGCGTGGCATCGCCCAGGTACTTGTAGGCGATCACCAGCGCCGGCGCGCTTTCCTGAATGGTTTTAGTGACAACCCGTATACCCGAGGACGCAACGGCCTTGAGGTGGGTGACCAACGCATCCTGCAAATCGCTGGCTACCTGGTGATGCGCAGGGCTGGATTTGTTCTTCGCCAGATCCAGCGTGCTGACCAGATTCTTCAGCATCGCCAGCGTATCGTCGGTGGACGGCACGTCCTGATGAGTGATCGGCTGGTTGGCCTGATTGTTAACGGAAGGCGTCGACGGTGTCTTCACCGGTTTGGTGGCCACCGGCATCGACGCGACAAATTGCGCCACTTTGACCAACAGCGTGTCCTGCACCAGATCGGCCACGGCTTGCGCGGCGGCGGTGGTGTCCTTACCGGTGGTGAGCTTCGGCGCATCGGCCTTGCGGATGTCTTCGAGTTGTTGGGAGACATCGGCAATCAAGCCACGATAGCCCTCCTTCGCGAAGTCCTTGAGCGACTTGATATCGCCCAGCAAGCCTTTGAATTCCGCCGCTACTTCCTTGGGCAACTCCTTGACCGCTTTGACCAGATCGGTGATCTGCCGGTACTGCTCGATCAGCGGTTTGAGCTGTTCCTTGATCACGCCATACACCTCGGTGAGGCTGTTGCGCAGATTGGCGATGCCGATCCGCGCCGCCTTGATCAGGGTCATCGCCTGTTCAAAGCGCGCCACCGCCGAACCCAGCAACGTATCGGCTTTGGCCAACAGGACCTTTTGTGTGCTGACGGTCGCGGTCGGGAACGGCAGTGGCTGATCGGGGTAGAACTTCAGGGCGAAGGTCACCAACCCGCCGTCCTGGCGGGTGTGGGTCATGTCGCACTCGCCGACCTTGACCTGCAACCGCCCCAGCCACGGATGCACCAGTTCACCACTGCCCTGCTCCAGGGCCTTGAGCAGCTTGTCGCGCTGCTCCAGGCAATCGGGGCCGACAATGAACGCCGTCAGATCATGGGTCTTGGCCTGCTGGCCCAGGTCCTCGAAAAACGGCAGGTCGCGTTGCGGATATTCGTGCAACTGACCTTTACGACCCACCGGGGTTTTCGCCTGGTCGATCCAGAAACCGACACCGCGAAAGGATGCCGGCAACAAGCGGTCACGCCAGTTCATTGGAACCTCCTGCAGAGAGCGAGCGATAGCCGATGCGCGAAGAGAGCGCCAGCCCCGGTTGATTGGTTTGCGGTTGATCGGTGCGCAGGCCGGCCGGCGCATTTTCGAAGCGCACGGTCAGGCCGCCCTCGAGTTGCGTACGGTTGTTGGCGGCACTTTGCTGGATCAGGGCGCTGGAGTTTTGCGTCAGGGAGCCGGCCTGCAATGCACCGTTCGCCGCCGGCGTCGGGCTCGCACCAAAGAACGCCGGCGCCAGTTCACCTTTGCCTTCGGCATTGGTCTGACGCTGTGCTTCGGTCAGGCCTTCGACTTTTCCGGTGACCTTCGCCACCAGCCCGGCGAAGCCGCCGTCGAAAAGCTCCTTGATCGGTGCGATCACGGTTTGCAGCTTCTGCCACAGCTCGCCGAACCACTCGGTGATCGGTCCCCAGTTCTTGATGATCTGCCCAAGCGGTGTCCACTCGAACATGCCATGCAGAAACGCCAGCACCGGTGCGGCCAGCGCTTGCAACACGCCCCACAGTGCCGAAAACACTTCGCTGATCGGCTGCCAGTTGGCCGCAATTTGCGTCATCGGCGACCACTCGAACACGCCGCTGAAGAAATTCTTGACCACTTGCGCCGAGGCTTGCAGAGCGGCCCACAGCGGATCGAAGAACGCACTGATGGCGCCCCAATTGTTGATGATCATCCCAAGCGGCGAGTAGTCGAACAGCGTGCCGAAGAAATCCTTGATGACCTGGGCCGCCGGCTGAAGGGCCGTCCAGGTCGAACTGAAGAAACCGGTGATAGCGCCCCAGTTGTTGATGATCATGCCCAACGGCGTCCAGTCGAACAGGCCTTTGAGGAAATCAATCACCGGCACCGTCAGGGCCTTGAGCAATTCCCAGATCGCCGAGAACAGACCGGTCAACCCGGCCCAGTTGTCGATGATCATCCCGTAAGGTGTCCAGGAAAAAGCCGTTTTCAGGTAGCCCACCACCGTCGAGGTCACGGCTTCGATGCCCTCCCAGATACTGGAAAAGAACCCGGTAATCGGCCCCCAATTGGCGATCACCATGCCCAGCGGCGTCCAGCTGAACACCTTGCCGAGCACCGCCATCGTGCTCGCGGCGACATTTTTGATGCCGCCCCAAAGGTTGACGAAGAACGCAGAAATCGGCGTCCAGTTGGCAATGATCAAACCGGCGGCCAGGGCAACACCCATGGCAATCAGCATGATCGGATTGACCTTGAGCACCGAGCTCATCAGATCAAAAACCTGGGTCGCCCCGGTGACCGCCGTTTGCATTGCCGAGAACGCGATGGCGGCAGTCGCCAGCGTCTCGACCAGTTTCGGGTTGTCGGCAACCAGGCGCCCTACCCCCGTCAACAATGGCTCCAACCCCACCACCAACGCGCCAACAGCAGGGGCCAATGCCGCGTCAATGGAGGCGGAAACCTTGCTCATCGAATCGCTGAAGACATTCATCGATTGCGCAGCGCTTTGGGGAGCATTCGGAATATCGACGCCTTTTGCAGCCTCACCGACCTCGGCCAGCTTGCCCTTGAACGCGTCGGACGCCTTGATCCCGTCCACGAACGGCGTGATCACACTACCGCCCTTGAACAGACCGCTGATATCCAGTTTGCCGAGGCCGGCCCGTTCAAGGTTGTTTTTGAAGCTGTCGACCTTCGAAACGAGGGCTTTGAGCTTGGGTGACAGTTCATCGATGCCGGTCAACAGCACCGATTTTTTTATCGTGTTTTCGTCTGCCATCACTGCACCTGCTGCATCGCATTGATCCGTTGCGCGTGCTCCAGCGATTCGCGGAGCACATCCAGTGGCCTGGCCATCATCTGTTCGGGGTCAACCTTCCAGAACCAGGCCAGGTCATAGGCGACTGCGATCAGGTCGGTGATGGCTCCGACGCCGCACTCATGAAAAAACTCGCGACAGCCCAGCTCAATGCGTTGAGGTCAGCCAGGTCCAACTGGTTGACCGACGACGGCGGAATACCGGCGCAGACCGCGATGTATTTGGCCGCGACGTCCATGTCGAGGCTGACCTCTTCGCTCTTGTCGATCTTGTACGGCAGCGCCTTGATTGCCCGTACCTCCTGCACCGTCGGACGGCGCAGGTTGAGTTCGGTCAACGGCTCGCCGTGAGCTTCGATCGCAACCTGAAGCTTCACGGCGCCGCTCATTGCCAGGTCCCCTTGATGCCTTCGAACTTCAGTTCGATGGTGGCGTCATCGCCTTTGGAAACCGGCTCTTCGATCAGATAGGCGCCAGCCAGTACGTAGACTTTGCCGTTGCTGAATTCGCAGGTGACGGTCATGTCGGTGCCAGCAATCAGTTGCTTGAGCGGGAAGTCCGCGGTGTGCAGCGCCGTCACTTTGAACGACGGTGCGACGTCGGTTTCCTTGTAGAAACCCGGTACGACGGTTTCGCGTTTGGTGGACATCAGTGGGGCTTCGCAGCCGCCATTGATGGTCAGTTGAGCGCCGTCCACTTTGACGTAGCAGGTGCCCGCAATCAGTTGACCCATGGTGTTTCTCCCTTCAAATAAAAAGCCCACACGGGGTGGGCTGAAATCACATACTCAAACGCGGTTATTAAGCGGCGTCGTCGTACTGCAGGCGGAATTGGTTGAGCAGTGCGAACACGCGCAGACCGTTGATGTAATCCGGCGGGAACAGCACGTTGACCCGGCTCGGGTCCTGCACGTCGCGCTCGACAATCAGGTGCTCGGCGAACAGCTCGGCGTTTTCCACGTGGCCTTCCAGTTCGAGCTTGGCGTACTGGGCAATCAGTTCACCGCGAATGGTGCTCGGGGTGACGATGGGCTGGCCGGCGCCGAAACGGGTGCCGTCGGAAGCCAGTTTGTGGCGACCGTATTTGCTGGTGATCACGCTTTGCAGGCGACGTACGATAAACGCCGACTGGTGCATGGTTTCGCTATCCAGATAGGAGTTGTCGGCTTGGCCGTAAGCGTTCTTCTGATAGGTGGTGATCGAGCGCTGAATGCGCACGTAGCCACCTTCGTAGTACGCGGTGGCGATGCCGTAGTTGAGCAGCGACTGACGCTCGGTCAGGGTGAAACGTTCGCTGGCCGGCGCCGGGTCGAGACCTGGCAGGCTGCCGCTTTGCGTCGGACGGCTGGCGTCGGCGGAGATGAACACTGAAGTGCGTGCAGCCAGTGCCGCAGCCTGAACCCAGAACGGTTGTGGAACGCCCGGCTCCAGCGCCTGAATGGTCATGTGCTGATCGTTGCGCACCTGGCCTGCAGCAACCAAGGTACCGATGGTGCCGCGCTTGGCGCTGTAGACGTGACCGAACAATTGCTTGGCCCAGGACCAACGACCGGTGCTGTCATCCATGACGGCTTGCCAGGTGTTGAGGGTCGACAGGTCCGAGAACGGCATGCAGATGAACTCGAACGGCTCATCGCCCAGCGCTGCCACGGCATCCACTTGATCCGGCACACCGACGCCGCCGGTCATGGCAGTGACGGCGGAGGTCAGGCCGACCGGGGTTTCTTCGCCATTGCTCTTACCCAGGCGATTGAATTGCAGGCTGATGTCGTTGCCGCTGTCGCCGGTCCATTTGGCGCTCAGGGTCACGACGCCTTCGACCGCAACAGCGGACACCGGCAGGTCGGCCGACGCATTGATTTTCAGCGCCAGCGCGGTGGCCGCTTGAGCCGCAGTGAAACCGCTGACGATGGCCGCTTGAACGCGAACGCCGCCGACGTACAGGTTGAGCACACCGCTTTGAGTCGCTGCGCCGGTCAGGGTCACCACACCTTTGGCAATGCTGCCGGTGGTGTTGTGCAGCGGCAGGCACCAGATCTCGCCGATAGGGTCAGTCTTGCGCCAGGTTTCGTACATCGAGGCCAGCATCGAACCTTGGCCGCCAATGCTTTTGGCCAGCGCGACGCTGGACACCAGCACCAGTTTGCCGACATCGGCCGGTGCGATGTTGTCGTTGACCTGAGCGACGATCAAACGACGCATGGCCGACGACGCGCTATTGGCTGCCGAATTGTCCATCTCGGCGTAGAACAGCGGAACACGAATGTCCGCGGGGATGTTGCTGAATCCGATCGCCATTATTTGGCTCCCTGTGGTTTTGCCGCTTTCACGGCTTTGGTAGTGATATCGCCATCGGCCAAACGTCGACGCCACCAGGCGTTGTCCGGCACTTCACGGCCCTCGAGGGGCAACAGATCGCCCGCTTCCGGGTCCGGCACGACACGGCCTGGGGCCGGCAGCACGGTGATGCGTTCGCTCATGGGGTTACATCTCCAGAGAAAGTCAGTTCCAGGCGCCCGTCGGGCCCTGGGCGTTTCAGATGGGGGTCGGCCGGATCGATCGCATCGACCCGCACGGTGACCCCGGTAAAGGACGACAAACCGTCCAGTTCACGCTCGTGCCAACTCTCTGCGGGCTGCCCCGGCAGATTGCGGCCAAGCTGAAATTCGGTGAAAAAGCGCAAGCGGTACAACGCGCGGCTGCTGCTGATGGAAAGCAGTTCGCCGCTTTCGTATTCGATGGCGTCGTAGCCCGCTCCAGGCTTGAAACCCACCAGTGCGCGCCACAGTTCGGCACGCAGGTCGTGCAACAGATCCAGCGCTTTTGTAGCGTCGGTGGTGTCGAGCACCAGGGTCACTTCGAAGCGGTCGCGGATCGGTTGGGTGGTGAGGTTTTGTGCGGTGCTGTTGCTGGCGAGATCGGCCAGTGGTGTGACGTGGGCCGAAGGTGTCGGCAGATTCGGGTCGCCTTGCAGCAACGCCAGATCGACGCCTACCGAAATGTGATTGGCCAGGGTTGGGCATTGCTCACGCAACTGCGTGAGGATCGGAGTGATCTTCATGGAGGTGCTCCAGAAATTAGAGGAGTTAACGCAGAACCCAATGTGGGAGCGAGCCTGCTCGCGAAAGCGCTGGGACAGTCACTATCAATGTTGGACATGCCGGACTCTTCGCGAGCAGGCTCGCTCCCACGGGATGTTGTGCAGGGATCAGGCTTTGGGGTCGAGGCCGGTTGCTTCGATCAGGCAGCGATAGCTTTCCTCGCGCTTGCCACTGGCGGTGACTTTTTGATCGACCAGCGACCGCGCATGAAGTCTGGCCAGGTGTCATCCAGCACCAACAGGCCTTCGGCGGCCAGCAGCGGATCGCCCGGGCAGGTGACCTTCAGCGTGTATTTCTCGCGCAGCATCTTGCGCACTTCGGCTTCGCCGATGGCTTTGGCTTCTTCTTCACTCGCCTGTTTCTGGCGAATGACCTTGTAGGGTGCGGAACCGGTGATCACCTCCTGCAGCTTGCCGACAGCACCGTCCCAGAAGCAGGTCTTGCAACCCTGGTTCTGGGTGCGAGCGGTCTCTTCCAGTGTGGCGCTGATGAAAGCGTGATCACCCGGTCGATTGTTGCTGGTCACCGACAACCTGACGTCCGGTATCACCTGACCCGACAATGATTTGAGCTGCGCCGGTTTCGCCAGTACGTAGAGGTCGTTGTAGGGTTTGGCCACCGCGTCGTATTTGCTCGCCAGGCGTGTGATAAAGCCCATGTCGGTTTCGTTCGACTGGTCGACATGGGCAATCCTGATCAGCGCCAGTTCGGGATCGACGCGCGGTGAAAATCCGTGCCGCAAGACCAGCTCGCGAAACAGTCCGCCAAGGGTTGTCGGGCCATGACTGGCCGTGCGCCGCTCCTTGAATCCGCTCTCGTCCTTGCCACTGAAAGGCGCGGCCGTGGCGACCAGCGTCAGGCGTAACGGGAACAGCGTCGGGGTCAATCGAGTCACCTTGAACTGGCCCTTTTCGACCAGCCCGGACTCCAGATAGCCAACCCGCAGGCCGATGGTTCCGCCCAGGGTCGGCAAGCCTTCGAGGCCTTCCAGGTCGATCACCAGTGTCAGCTGATCGGACTCCATCCCGGCAGCATCAATGTGTTCCCAACTGATCAGGCGCTGGTTCAGCAGCGCATGGTTGGCCCCGTAGATTTCGATCGCCGGTGTAAATCCCTGTGCCATGCAACCTCCTTAGTCCCAGGCCAAAACCGGTTTGATCGCAGCGGGTCTGCTGTCGAGTTCGGGCAGCGTTACCCAGACGCCCGCCGGCAAAACCGGGCCGTATTCGGCCAAGTTCGAATTGAGCTTCCACAACGCTGCTTCGGCCTGATCGTCTGAGCGACCGGCCTCGCGGTAGAGCAACAGATTGACCGAATCACCGGCCACGCTTCGGACCTTACGCATTGTTGAACTCCGCTAATTCGAGTACCCACTTGATCACCATCGCGGTGCCGTCATCGATGACCTCGCTCTGGTTTTCCTGAACGCTGGTGATCCGCCACAAACCCCAGTTGCGACCGATGCCGTCGATCAACGGCAGCGGTATTCTCAAGGCTTGCAGCGCACGCAGTTCATCGAGCCGTTCCATGGCCACGGCGTACATCGAGGTGCCGCCAATGGTCAGGGTTTCGGGCTTCTGCCCGGTCTGATGAGACTTGGGTTTGCTAGTAAGGATCGGCAATTCAGTCCAGCCACCATCGGATTTTCGCGCCAGCGTGCTGTAGGCAAATTCGCGGGACAGGCCGAAGATGAAACTGCCAAGTGCCATTTGTTGTTTCATCAGGCGACTCCATCGGTGAGGGCTGCGTCACGGCGGGTGGCGAGGGGGTTGGTGCTTATCACCGGAACAAACTGGCTGTTGAAATGGTTTTGCATGACCTGCGAGATCATTGCGCCAACCTTCTCGGAACTGGCCACTTCGCTGCCGCTGATCTGTATCGACGGCGCATAGGTGATTTGCTGGTTTTGGGTCTGCGCGCTAGACAGGTCTTTCGCAACCTGCGCCGGTGGCGCGAGTTTGTCCTCAGGCGGTGTCGCCAGTTGCTCCCCCAGATAGGATCCGAGCATTCCACCCAAGGTCCCACCAATGAAAGTACCGATGCCCGGCGCAATGAACGTGCCGATGGTGGCGCCAATAGCGGTTCCAGCCAGTTCGCCGGCGGCGCCTTTTACCGCTTTATCATCGCCCTCTCGCCAGCCTTTCAGCCCCGTGTACGCAGCATGAGCGATGGCCAGTGGCGCACCGACCTTGACGAAGGGCATTGCTTTGGCAATCGAAGGCATGGCCCTTGCGCCAACCCCCTCAGCCAGAGAAGCGAGTTTGACGGCCGGCCCTTTTAGTTTGGAGCTCAGCTTGCTGCCAGCGATGTCATCGCCCCAGAGCTTGAGCCCGATTTTCACCTGATCAAAAAGCGGCGCGACTTTGGCCGTCATACCTGCCAAGCGACCTCCTCCGGTGACGCGTGGGACAGTCGCACGAGCCGGTGCTCTGACCAGTGAGCGTCGACCGGGTCCACGACCTGGGCGTTTCTTGCCCCGGCGTCCATCGCCATCGTCATCGCCGGTAATTGCGTCGGCAATATCAGTCGGTAATCGCGTCGTCGCCAGACGCAACAGCTTTTTGGCAACCAGGTCGAGCACCGACGCCACGCCCAACTTCAACGCGCCGCCCACAAACGGTAAAGCTGCAACACCAAGCAGAACCAGGCCGGCAGTGAGTGCCGGAAGCGCCTCTACTGCGGCGCTCACACCCTTGACCAGCGACGTGAGAACCACCGCCGCGCCATCGGTTAAAGGAGCCAAGGCGTTGCCTAACCCTGCGGACAACCGATCAAGGCTCGCATCCAGTGCATTCCATCGCGCTTGCGATGTATTCGATTGCGCCAGCGAGGCCTGATTAAGCGCGCCCCCCTCTTCACCATGAACCGAACTCGCATAGCTTTGTTTGTCTGCAACCAGAGAAAACGCGCGTTGCACTTCACCGGTGTTCTCCAACAATTGAATAATCGGCCGGTCGACTGTGAACAGCGTCTTTGACAAACCCAATTGTTGACCAGGATTTTGCTGTTTAAGTGCTTCAAGCACCTTCTGGATTGTGTCAGGGGCATTGGCTTTCATATTGGCAGCCAGGGTTTCTGGATTGAACCCCAACTGCACCATCGCCGCCTGTTGAGAGGGCGTGGCCTTATCCCCCAAGGCCAGGGTCGTGGTGATTTTTTCGAACGCCACTCCGGCATCCGCCCGATTGACGCCTGCATTGAGCAACGCCGCAGAAAACGCTGCCGATTCCTCGACTGACAATCCGGCCCGTTTTCCCGACGCACCGTAACTGCCGAGAATCGCGCCGATGTCAGCCATCGGAGCACTCAGGCTAGCGCCGAGCACAGTGACGGCGTCGGCCAAATCGAGCGTTTGTGGTCGTTCAAGGCTCATCGAGGTACGCCAGCCGATCAACATATCGGCGGTGTCCAGTGCCTTCATTCCAAACGCTGTTGC
This sequence comes from Pseudomonas sp. TH15, assembly GCF_016651105.1. Lineage (GTDB taxonomy): Bacteria > Pseudomonadota > Gammaproteobacteria > Pseudomonadales > Pseudomonadaceae > Aquipseudomonas. Next base: position 2,408,201 of record NZ_JAEKEL010000001.1, on the reverse strand, counting down.
GGTGACGCCTGTGTCTCGGGTGAAGTCCACCAGGTTTTTTCGCCCGGCAACCGGATCAACGTTGCCCTTGCCATCGAGCGGACGCCCCACCCCTGCCCTTGCGGCGGCGAGCTTGACGTCGATCAGATCAAGGGCGGTGGTTCCGCCCGCGGCGACTTTTCCTTCAGTGGCCATTTTCTCCAGCATGACCAACTGAGATTGACGCTGATGATTATCAAGCCCTTCAACCCGGCCAAGCTTCGTCATCGCAGCGTCGAGCTCGATGGTCGTTTGCAAACGCTTAGGCGGAAGATCGCCAGCATCCGCGCTTCGCGGTGTTCTTTGCTCACTGCCAGCGGCCGCAGCGCCCAATTGCGCTTGGCGATCATTCATTGCCTGTTGCAACGAGCGCTGCGAGGTCAACACCTCGTGTATCGATCCCAGCACATCCCTGAGCTGGATCTGTTCTGCCGTCAAATTGCGCAGCTCGACGGTGGCATCGATCAACGCCAGACTCAGCCCGGCAAACCCACCGTCAAGCCTTGCCGCAGCAGCCGGTTCAGCCCCCGCCCCAGACAATGCCGTAGACGTCAGGGCCCCTTGATTGACCTTCGCGAACGTCAACGCATAGTTATCATCTGCCATGCCGCTCTACTCCTGTTTCACGCCAAGGCGAGTGATCGCTATGTCGTAGCGGCGCAACGCCTTTTCGGCGTCCCATTCCAGAATCTCCGCCTCACTTACCGGGTAAATGAGCGGGACGATATCGAGGATTACTTCGATGTCGCGTTCCGAAAGTAGGCCGCCGGCTGGTTTAAAAAATCGTCTATGCGCACCTGCAATTGCGTCCAGTCCGGGACGGTCAGTTGGGCCAGATCGGGGATCATCAGGCCAGCGCAATGAGCAGTGATGAACTCGGCGCGTTCCTTGGCCGTTTTCAGTTTTTTCATCACTTTGGTGGCGCGCAGCACGGGCATTTCCAGGCTCAGCGAGGTGACGGTGCGGCCGGTGACAGCAAGCGGTTGCAGCAGCTGGATCTGATCGGGATCGGCGGATTTTTCCGCGTCTTCGACCTGATCGAGGAAGTACGCCGTCGGACGGGTCGACATCTCGTGCACGTACTGGGCGATGCTCACATAGTCCGGGCGCTTGAGCTGGTCGAGTTCCTTGACCGACAGGCCGGTGGCGAGCAGCGCCAGTTCGAAGAACTGATCGTCTTCGTCATCACCGGCACGTTCCAGCGCTTCTTTTTGCGCGGCGTAGAACAGCGGTTTGAGCTGGATCTGTTCGATCTGCGAGCCGTCATCGCCAGTGATCGGCGACAGCAAATCATGCTTGGGTGGCATCCACGACATGAATGAATTCCTTGGTGATTCTTGAGAGGGGTGTTGCATAGGTAGGCCAGTCAACCGGCCTCAGTGTGGGAGCGAGCTTGCTCGCGAAAGCGGTGTGTCTGGCACATAAATGTTGAATGCGCCGTCGCCTTCGCGAGCAGGCTCGCTCCCACAGGTTTTGCGGTGCAGTGAGGGATTACGGCATCAGCACCGCACGGCGGGCATCACCGAGGATGTCGACGCCGTTGAGCACGAACTTCTGGGTGCGCACGTCGATGTCGATCACCGGCACGCCGTTTTCCAGGCGGTTGTAGGTGCGGCAGGACAGTTCGAGGTTGGTTTTGGGTTTCTCACCCATCTTCACTGCGGTTTCTTCCAGGGATTTCAGCTTGCCGCCGACGGTGTGGTAGGTGAACCAGGTATTGCCGTCCTGGTCCTGACCGGCTTCACGCACGTTCAGCAGGATGTCGTCGCCCAGCTTCACACCCAGTGCGAGCATGACTTCTGTGCCCATGCCTTGCAGGGTCAGCTTGGCGTTAAGGGCTTTGCCGCCCTTGGCCATTTCTTCGACGATGAAGCGGCCGCCACGCATTTCTTCCACGTCGAATTCGATCTTCGGCGGAGTGAATTCCTCAACGGTCGCCGACAACGGCAGGCCTTGCAGGGTGGCCGCGATGGCCTGTCTTACGCGGTTGGTAAACATTAGAGAACGTCCTCCAGGAACTGCTCGATGATTTCATCGCGGGCGTTGAGTTGATAAACCATGTGTTCGTTCGGCGCGTAGCGGCCGTAGTCGATGACCACGTACCAGGTGCCGTTCTTGTACTTCTCGACGCTGTTGAGTTCCGGGTGCAGATAGACGCTGCCGCCAGGAATGGTTTCGTCGGCGACCAGGGTCTGCAGCCAGTCGTTGATGCGCTTGACCTCTTGATCCATGAACGACTTGGTGAGGTTCTTGGCCATGGCTTTCTGGCCGGCCTTGACCAGCTTGCGGCTGATCGCATCTTCCAGACCGACGTAGCTGATGAACTTGCCGGTGATCGAGCGGTTACCCAGCAAAGAGAAGCCGCCGAGCACGGTGCGGGCGTAGTAGCTGACGCCGTAGCGGTTAAGCAGATCGCCTTCGGTGGAGGTGTCGAGAATGTTGTACTCGACGACCCGCGACACGTCTTCGGCATAGGTCACCTGGTTGCCCGGGCTCTCCCATTGCTTGACCTTGGCCAGCGCGGCAATCGCCAGGCTGGAAGGCGACAGAAAGACGTTTTTCTTCGCCGCTTTCGAATACACGGCCGGCATGTTATGCACCACCAGGCAACGGTCGAAACCGAGGTCGGCGCCGCCCAGCTCCTGGCTGTACAGCACTTGATCAGCGACCGAAGCGTCCTTGCCGTCCAGCACCACACGGGCCTTGATGCGCTTGCCGAACGAGGCGAACTCGCTGGCCACCGCTTTGGTGCCGGTGAAGCCCGGCGCGCCGATGATGGTCAGGTCTTCCGGGACACTGCCCAGCGCGGCCAGACCGAGCTTGCGGCCGGTCGCCGGCTCGACGCCGCCGATCACTGCGTTAACGGTGTCGGCCGGGGTCGCGCCCGCTTCGACGATCACCACGTACACCGGCACCTTGACCACTTTGAGAATCTGGTAAACCGCGTGGTACAGGGTGCCCTCTTCCGAACCGGTCGGATCGAGCAACGCGTGGGTGGTGAAGCTGTTGATACGGAACGGCGCGTTACGCGGAATCAGCGGATCGGCCTTCGGCGCGGTGCCGACCAGACCGATGACGTTGTCACCCAGACCACCCATGGCCTCGGGGGATTCAGTGGCATTGACGGTAATGCCGTTGTGCTCGAAGTTCAAAACCTCAGCCATGGTTAGTCAGCCTTCTTGGCAGCGGCCTTTTTGGCCTGAGTGGAGGGAGTTTTCAGTTCCAGTCGACCGGCGAACTGCAAGGCACTGGCCTCGACGTCGAGCAGATCAAGGTCTTGACCGACGCTCGACCAGTGCCCACCGCCGGTGGGGAATGGAACGAGCACGGTGTAGGTTTGGCGGGTTGCCATTTTTCGTTTCTCCATAAACGGGAAAGCCCCTCGTGGGGAGGGGCTTGGCGGGTGTTGAATATTGTTGGGCGGACAAGAAAACGCCCCGGGGTTCGGGGCGTTTATCTTAGATTTTCAGAATCAGGCGACGACGAGTCCGGCCAGCCTTCAGCGAGCATTTCGTCGCGATAGGTCCCCGCAGAGACGGCTTCAAGCAACGTTTTCTCCCGATCAAAACAGGCTTGTACGTGCGTCCGCACCGCCTTCGCGATGTCGATAATTCGCGGAGCACCGATCTCGACGAATCCTCTCACTGTTTTGAAATTACAGCGGTATTCAGGATCAAGGACTACAGACAAACCCATGCTGGCAATCAGAGCTTGGCTATCTCGCGTGGTATCGATCAACAAACTGTCGACGTTGATACCTACCGCTTCGCGTTTGTAGCGTTCAGCGGTGATCAGCTCTGCTGTCGTTGGTAGCTCAGGGTCCAATAGCGTATGCATGACGAGCCAAGCGAGATAGCGCGGATCATCTTCTTTGACCACACCCTGATTGGGCCAAACCTCTTCATCGCATTGGTTCTCACCAAACACGGACCGTATCGCGAGCTGATCGCTATCAGTGAACTGCACAAAAATTTCCACAAACGCTCCTTAGATTGTGTATCCGGTGATAACCACTTCAAAGGTCGCCACGCCACTAGTAGCGGAGAGCACGTAATGAAGCGTCTGCGGCGTTGTTAACGGGATCAGTGGGAACGCACTTTGCACGCCACCGCCAGAGCCAGCAGAAGGGTTACTGCTTATCCCGACGGAGCCAATTCCTGAAACACCGCCTAAACCCGCATAAGAATTTACGCCTGACATTGAGTTTCGAATCGAATAACTCCCCTGGCAGCGCTTTGCATTCAGCGGAACGCTACTGCCGATGGTAAACGGTGAATAATCAGAGCGACCGCCAGTCGTGACGAATACAGGTCCCCCCGTGTAAGTGAAGAGCCCAGCCTCTTGTCGCCCAATCACAAACTGGCCGTTAGCGTTCGTTGGCCACACACTTACCAGCGCCGAGAAGGTGAACCCCGCAAGCGCAGCAGAGTCACCGTTGTACATGACAGGCGCAAGTACAGTCGTAGCATTGACTGCCGCAATCCCTGAAACTTTGGTTTCGGGATTGTAAAGCGCATAAAGTGCGAGGTAGCCAGGCGCAGGGGTTGCACCAACATCCATGGAGCCCAAGCCTTTGATAACGGCAGAAAGATCAATCGGCTTACTGAAATTACGCAGCGTTTTGGTTCTGCCGTTCGCATCTCCGACAACGACTTCATCGACATTGAACGTCGCAGTTGCTGAGGCTAACGGTACCGACATCCTGTCGCCCCGCATGGACCCAACAACAGGTCCGTTCAAACTCAGCATATCGACGAGAGTCGCCAGTGCGGCGATATCGATACTTCCTTGGTTGACCGGGGCGTTCCAGGCTTTGATGCACCACATGACTGCAATGTTTCGAGGTCGTGCCTCTGCTCCACCCGATGCTTTGGTTACGACATCGTCAGTATTATTGTACTGCTGTAGATAATTTCGTCTGACGTCTCCAGCCGCGAAAATATCGGCGATGACATCGTAAGTTGTCGCATGTATGTGGGATTTATTGTCGTCAGCTTGCCAACTACCAATGCCACGTCCTGTATCCACACCACGTCCATGATCCCAGCCACGCAAGAATTCACCGCGTGACTCAGGCAACCGGAAATTCCCGGCGCCCTCATTGCCCTTGTTGTAAGTGGTACCGAGAAAAGCGGCTAGATCCGGATAGGTCGCAATGCTCTGCACACTGCCATCCAGCTCCAGATAACCGGGAGCTACGATTCCTGTCGGGAACGCCAGAACAGCGCCAACCGGAACGGCGGATTTAAGTCGTTCGACTTCCTTGGCCAGTGCGGCTACATCGATGGTTCCCTGATTGACCGGGGCATTCCAGGCTTTGATGCACCACATGACGGCGATGTTGCGCGGCCGTGTTTCAGTTCCACCAGTGCTTCCGGTTACGCCTTGGGCTGCCCGCCAATTTGAAACAGGCACACCGGCACTATTCGCCTGAACAATTTCGCTTCCCGAATACGATGTCGAATGCGTATGCGCCCTTAGCATGTCAGCCTGAACACTGCCCAAATCCCGACCAACATCAACCCCACGCCCATGATCCCAGCCGCGCAAGAATTCCCCGCGAGCTTCAGGTAACCGGAAATTGCCAACACCCTCATCACCCTTGTTGAACTTGCCGCCCAGATAAGCGCTCAAGTCTGGGTAAGTTGCGCTGCTCTTGACGCTGTTATCCAGCTCCAGAAAACCCGGCGGTGGCGAGTCAACCGGGAACGCAACAATCGAACCCACCGGCAACGCCGATGCCTTGGCGATCAGCGCCTCAACTTCAGCCTTGGTGTACGAATCCTTGATGCCAAACCCGGCCAGCGTCTCGGGATTCGCCCCGGCAGTCGCCCGGCCATATTCGTCAACAGTCAGACTCTTGTAAGTACCGGCAGCAATCCCGGTGCGCCCTGCCAGCATCTTGAAGGTCAGCGCGGTAGTGCCGAGGGTGATCGGCGCATTGGTGGTCAGGTGCCACAGCGAATCACCGTTGGCCGTGCCCTCCTCCACCATGACCGTCAGGCCCGGCGTAACCTTGGCGCTGCTGTTGGCATCGGTCGCCCGCACCCAGTCGCCGTTGGCAACGATCCACAGGCCGTTGTCCTTGGCCAGCGTCTGATTCGGCAGCAACACGCGGTCGCCAGCAATCACAGCCACACCGTCAATCTGTTGCGCACCGTTCAATACGATGTTGGTAGAGGCCGCGACGCGCACCGATTGCTTGCCATCCAGTTTGCCAAGCTCTTCCGCGAGGTAACTCATGACCCAGGCACGTGTGGCTTTAACCACCGTGTCATCAATCAACAACGTCACCAGCGATGCATTGCTAGTCTCGAAGATCGAGCGAATGTAAAACTCTTTCCCCGAGCCTGATGTAGCCAACACCGGTTTGAACGACTCCGGATATTTAACGATGGCGTAGAGAACGCCAGTGTCGGTCCACAACCCGGCCTCACGCACGTACCAGCCGCCAACGTCAGGAGGGATGGTCACTTCGGCGAGCAGCCAACTCGGGTTCTTCTCGTCCTGGAAGAGTGCATTGAGCGGCCCGCGCCAGACTTCGCGTTTCAGCGCCGTGGCGGTCGCGGCCGGGTTGTAGACCGAGCCGCCGCCATCGCCGACAGAAATCTGCGTCAACTTGATCGGCGTGCCCGCGGCCTTGCACGCCGTTTCGTAGGCAATCCCTGCGTTGGTGAGCAGGGTGTAATAGTCAGCCATTCAGGCCCCCTGAGGATAAATAGTGGATGTTTCGACGGTGTACATGCCAGCAGCCAGGAACGCCTCTCCCGAGGTTTCGAGCCCTTCGATGAACACCGGATAAACCGTGGTCAGTTCGCCGCAAAATGTCGCTGCGCCGATGTAATGACTGCCGAATGCGCTCAGCCCGACCGAGACCGACAGCACATCGCGTTCGCTTTTGGCATCAGCCAGGCGTCGGTCGAGACGGGCGTCGATTTCTTCGCTGTAGGGTTGGTCGCTGAAGGCACGCACGGAAAAGCTGTAGGGCGTGCCTAGTGGCGTTTGCTCGTACCAGGCGCGGATCTCCGGGCGCAGTTGCAAACCCTTGGCGGCGTTTTCCAGTGCCTTGCGAGTGCCGGCCTGGCGCGCGGTGGGCCAGGCGAGTTCGACGGTGAGGCGTTTTTCCGCTTCCGGTGCGGCGGTGCTCCATTCGGCGACGCCGCGATCCGCTGCCAGATACGGCAAAAACGCGACAGGCGTTTCACTCGGATTCATAAGCTCGGGAAACGGCGGCGCGATGCGATCCAGCAAAGCGCCGAAGCCCAGATCCAGTCCTCGTTCGAGGGCTGAGCTGTTGGCCGGCAGCAGCGTCGGGCGCTGAATTTGCTCACTCATAGGGTCAGCACCTCGACTTCAACTGATGTGCAGTACGGCGCTTGAAAAGCGCTGCACACAACCGGCGTCAGCGGTTCAACAATCTGCAATTGCACGGCGCCGGCGCTGTGCAGCGTGTAGTCGATCCAGCTCGGATCGACCCGGCCTTCGAGGCGATGACAACTGTCGGCATAGGCCTGCAACTGGTGTTGCGCAGCGACCTTGGTCAGGCCCGAATCAGGGCCGGAATTGATCTTGGCGACGACGCGGATTTTATAGCGCTGAATGTCGGCGGCCTGCACGGTGACGAGGTCGGTTTCAGGGCGCACATCCGGCCGGGCGAAGTGTTGGCGGACACCTTCAAGCAACGCCTCGGAAGGCGTGCCATCGCCGTCGCGCGACAGTACCGTGACCTGCACTTCGCCGGGCGCGGTGCGGCGGCCATTGCCGTCCTTGACCTGCGCAGCGAGGCCGTCCGGGTTGAAGGTGTAAGTGACGTTGACTACACCGGCATCGGTGGATTCGACTTTGACCGTCGGCCGTTCGCCAAGGGTGAAGACTTCGCGGCGATACTGCATCCGCGAGCCCGCTGCCGGGGCGTGCGGCGCCAGGTAATAACGCAGACGAGCGTCGTCATCACTTTCATAAATCGCTGGCACCGGCGGGAAGGCCGCCGGGTCGCCCGGATCGAGCAACTGTCGCTCCAGGCCCATGTCCGCCAAGCGCGCATCGAGGTTGCTGCCGGTCGCCCACCACGCCAGCATCTGCTTGATGCGAGCGTTGTATTTGCGTTCGTGGGTTTGCAGCCGAACACAGAAGGCCTCGAGCGCCATTGTCAGCAACTCGCTTTCGTTTTCCAGGCTGGTCTTGAGTTTCGCTGCGCTGTCCGGCGCTCGCGCACCGACGTATTCGATGACGAACGTCTTGAACTCGGCGAGCAGTTCTTCGAAAGCCTCAACGGTGATCAGCGAGGGTTCGGCCAATTGGTTCTGGCCGGGAATCAACATGCTCATGTCACAACCTCGAAAGTCTGTTGGCGATTTTTCCAGGTGCCGGCGAAACGCAGCAGCAGACCGGCGCCCTGACGGCTGGCGACGATCACTTGCGGCTGAAAATCATCGATGCCGTTTTGCTTGTTATAGAACGCTTGCGCCGCATGGCTCTGCGCCAAAAGCAGGACGTCATCGCCGAGGTTCTGCCCCAACAGCGTGGGGATCAGCGATCCGTACAAAGGCCGTTTTTGCCGGGTGCCCAGCGGCGTGGTCAGGGCCCGGGTCGCGCGCTGCACAAACTGCAGCCAGTCGTCGACCGTGGCCCCGCTGTCTCTATCGATTCCGATCATGGAAGGCTCTTGAATCAGGGGCTGATGACGCGGCCCTGGTGATCGACCAATGGGCCGCTGAAGTGCACGCCCGAAGCGTCAATGGTGAGGCCGACGACACCCAATTGCAGGGTGATCAGCTGCGGCGTCATCGTCAGTTGCGCCGGGCCGATATTCATTGCAAGCGACTCGCGAGAACCGCTGAAAGCTGCCGGGCCGTTCTGCCAGTGCAGGATATGAGTGGCGTCGTCGTAGCCGCTTTCGCTGCCGTCCTGATGCACTCGACGGGTCAGCGTCGGCACCGTCGCGGCGGGTGGAAACCGGTCGCTGTTCAAGCCGAACAACGCCACCGATTGCGCACCGCTTTCGCCACTGCCGTAGTTGAACAGCAGGCACTGCTCGCCCACCGTTGGAATCCGCGACTCGCTTTGCGCGCCGGCACTCGGGTTGAAGAATTTGATAGCGGGCGTCAACAAGCCACCGTGACTGACCTGGCAGGTATTGCTGGCGGCATCGACTGACTGGCAAATGCCGATGCGACAAAAACTCTCGGCGCGTCGGTGCAAGTCATCGATCTCCGCCTCCATCTCGGCAAGCCGCTCGATGATCGGGCCGAGTTGCATGCGCAGCATTGCGTCGAACATCGGTCAGCCCTCCAGCGCAGTGTATTGATCGGGATCGTCGATGTTGCTGACTTCCCAGGTTCGGGCAAATTTCGGCGTGCCCAACGGGTCGTCGAGCAAGGTCGGACCGAGGTAAAGCGTCTGATCGAACGTCAAAGTCCAGGCCTTGTATTGCTGGCCCAACAATGACGGCAAACCATCGATATTCATCGGCAGATCACATTGTTCACCGGGCAGACCCCAACGGTTGTCGGTGATCAGATTTTTCAGTACGGCGACCAGATCGCACGCTGCAAACGCGGTCGCAGCAAGCGCCGGGATGACTTGCAATGACAACGTCATGACATGAGCAATACGCCCATCAGCGGGGCGCAATCCAGATGCATTTCGGTCGAAATCGATCAGCACCCAGGCCTGATCGCCAGGAGCAGTGAAATCGTCGTGCTTGCCAACAAAGATGTTGAGCCCCGGGGTGTTGCGCAGCGTCGTCGCGATGGCTGTGAACAGTTGCGACGGCTGCTGGATCGGTGTGGGCATACATGACCTCCTTCTCAATCGTCCACGCGCAGTCCTGCCGCCCAAAGGGCGGCACGAAGAATATTCAAGGTTAAGGCTGGTCGCGGGGTGGAACTTCGCACACACCAATCCGCTTGGCCGCCCAACGCTCATACAAACCGATGGCCACATCCGCGCCGGCCATCGCCGTAAGACAGCCAAACGCGCACGCGGTCCAGATCGACACGCCGGCGGCGTACAGCAACATGATTGCCGAGACCCCGCAGATCACACAGGCCCCGGAGCGCAACGCCAGGCGCCGCAACAGCGCCCAGCCTCGGGCGCCTTCCTTGTCGGCGCGCCACATTTCGCCGGATACCCCGCCCACCAGGGCGAGGACGATGACCAGCCAGATCGGCATGTCCGCTAACGCTTGTTGCTCGTTTGTCATGTCACGCCTCCTGGGGTGATTGATGAGTGGTATGTATTGGATTCAAACGCTTTCTCTTGAGGTAGGCATTCCAAAAAGCCCGGCGCTGGGCCGGGCTTTTCAGTAATGCGCTCTCAGGCTTTTTACTTCAGTAACGACTGTCAGTAAGGGGCTACCGGCCAGATGATGTTTGCCGGATATTCCGACTGTTTATCGATGTCGCTAAGTGCGATCGAGTATTGCTTGTGGGCCAGCAACAGGGCTTGCTCTTCTGCCGTGGCAATACCAATGTCAGATTTAAACTGAAGCGAGTTCATCAGCAGCCAGCTGGCCGCGGAGTTCAGCAGTTGCCACTTCTGTTGCTCGGCTTCGTTGCGCAAGTCCTCATCGGAGGGCGGTGTAAACGTCCATACGCCAATGAAGCTCGCCTTCCAGCCCACACGAATTTCGGTATTGCCGGTGACATCCACCCAGGCGGAAGTCGGCGAAGCAGGCGCGTCAGGGCTGACGTCGGCTTCTTTCAATTGGGTAACTTTGTTGTATTCAACTAATGCATAGAGGTTCATTTTCTGACTCCTGGATTTGTTGTTTGCGATGGATGTTGTGACGAGATCTGGCAGGCATTCCAAAAAGCCCGGCGCTGGGCCGGGCTTTTCAGTAATGCGGTCCTTCGCCTTCCTTTAATCCTGTGTACAAAAAGGAAGCTGACTTTTCGGCGCTACTGGCGCGGTACGAGTCCATTCAAATTGTTTTTCCGACCGCGGTCCCTGCCCGCCGGATAACTGCTTCTGGTGCTTTACGCTGCACACCCGGGTCAGTTGCCAACCCTCTGAACCGTTGAGGCCGGTTCATCGCTGCCTTTGTGGTGGAACTAAAGAGCTTCGTTTCGAGCCGCTTTGTTGAGCGGCTTGGGATACAGAGTATGCATGGATGCATATACAGTCAATGCGTAAATGCATTTATTTATGCGCATAAAATGCACAAACGCATGGAAGCCCCAAAAACAAAGGCGCTGGTGGTTTTATGCAGGCGAAAAAAAACCCGCCGAGGGGCGGGTTTTAGCGGACAGCTATGAGGTTAGCGGGCGTACATGCCCCACCAGAAGACGTGACCGAGGATGACAATCTGCTCTTCCTGGATTTCCTGGAAGGTGTAGTCCTCATCCGGATGCTCATCGCGATTGAAGCTGCGCAGACGGATACCGGTCGGCAGACGATAGAGCTGTTTTACCCGCAACTGGCCGTTATGGTTGATGGCGTACAGGTCGCCATCGACGATGTCGCCAATCCCGCATTTACCGGCGTTCACGCCGACGGTGGCGCCATCGCGCAGCACCGGCAACATGCTGTTGCCGCGCACTGTCACGCATTTGGCCTGGTCGAACTGCACGCCGTTGTGACGCAGACTGCGCTTGCCGAAGCGCAAGCTAGAGCGCTCGCTTTCTTCGATGACGAATCTTCCTGATCCTGCAGCCAATTCAACCTCGCGAAGAAAGGGGACCGACACCTCGTCATCATCGACAGGGGTATCGTCGTCCCACAAGCTTATGTCCTTGAGTTCGGAATGTAGTTGATCGCGCGCAGCAGCGGCGGCCGGCGCGACATCCGCGCGCCCGCGCAACTGATCGGTGCTCACAGAGAAGTACTCGGCAATCTTCGAGATATGTTTATCCGAAGGATCGACGATCTTCCCACTGAGAATCCGCGAGAGAGTGGATTGAGGCACGCCGGTGCGACGGTGAAGCTCCGTGGGGGAGATCCCGTGCTGATCGAGCAGTGCTCTTAAGACAGTAGAAACGTTGCGTTTTTGCATAACGCGAATAGTGCTTGATCTTTTTCCGGAAAACAAATGCTGATATGCATAAAAACGCATGAAATGTGAATAAATGCAGAAATGTGCCACAAGACTTTGATGCCTGCGTCTGGCAGACCGCTCATGTTAACCTTGCGCCCATCGCGGAAAAGCCGGGCCGATGCCCCTCCTTTGCCCTACACCTTTCAACGAGTTTTCCTGATTTCCGATGAATAAAGCTATCTCCGATCTGTCCTCGCACACGCCGATGATGCAGCAATACTGGCGCCTGAAGAACCAGCACCCCGACCAGCTGATGTTCTACCGCATGGGTGACTTCTACGAGATCTTCTATGAAGACGCGAAGAAGGCCGCCAAGTTGCTGGACATCACCCTCACCGCCCGCGGGCAGTCGGCCGGCCAGGCGATTCCGATGTGTGGGATTCCTTACCACGCCGCCGAAGGCTACCTGGCGAAACTGGTCAAGCTCGGCGAGTCGGTAGTGATCTGTGAGCAGGTCGGCGACCCGGCCACCAGCAAAGGGCCGGTGGATCGTCAGGTGGTGCGGATCATCACGCCGGGTACGGTCAGTGATGAAGCGCTGCTGGATGAGCGTCGGGACAACCTGATCGCAGCGGTGCTGGGTGACGAGCGTCTGTTCGGGCTGGCGGTGCTGGACATCACCAGCGGCAACTTCAGCGTGCTGGAAATCAAAGGCTGGGAAAACCTGCTGGCGGAACTGGAGCGGGTCAACCCGGTAGAGCTGATGATCCCGGATGACTGGCCAAAGGATCTGCCGGCGGAAAAACGCCGTGGGGTTCGTCGTCGTGCACCGTGGGATTTCGAGCGTGATACGGCGCTGAAAAGTCTCTGCCAGCAGTTTTCCACCCAGGACCTTAAAGGCTTCGGTTGCGAGAACCTGACCCTGGCCATCGGCGCCGCCGGTTGCCTGCTCAGCTACGCCAAGGAAACCCAGCGCACCGCCCTGCCGCACTTGCGTAGCCTGCGTCATGAACGCCTGGACGACACCGTGGTGCTGGACGGCGCGAGCCGTCGCAACCTGGAGCTCGACACCAACCTGGCCGGCGGTCGCGAGAACACCCTGCAATCGGTGGTCGATCGCTGCCAGACCGCCATGGGCAGCCGTTTGCTGACCCGTTGGTTGAACCGTCCACTGCGGGACTTGACCGTGTTGCTCGCGCGTCAGACTTCGATCACCTGCCTGCTCGACGGCTACCGCTTCGAGAAGCTGCAACCACAGCTCAAGGAAATCGGCGACATCGAGCGGATTCTGGCGCGGATCGGTCTGCGCAATGCCCGTCCTCGTGACTTGGCGCGTCTGCGCGACGCCCTCGGTGCACTGCCCGAGCTGCAAGTGGCGATGACCGAGTTGGAAGCCCCGCACATTATTCAACTGGCCGCGACTACCAGCACCTACCCGGAACTGGCGGCGTTGCTGGAAAAAGCCATTATTGACAACCCGCCGGCCGTCATCCGTGACGGCGGCGTATTGAAAACCGGTTACGACGCCGAGCTGGACGACCTGCAATCGCTCAGCGAAAACGCCGGGCAGTTCCTGATCGACCTCGAAGCCCGCGAGAAGGCCCGCACTGGCCTGTCGCACCTGAAAGTCGGCTACAACCGCATTCACGGTTACTTCATCGAGTTGCCAAGCAAGCAGGCCGAGTCGGCGCCAGCGGACTACATCCGTCGCCAGACGCTCAAAGGCGCCGAGCGTTTCATCACGCCGGAGCTGAAGGCGTTCGAAGACAAGGCGTTGTCGGCCAAGAGCCGCGCGCTGGCCCGCGAGAAGATGCTCTATGAAGCGCTGCTCGAAGACCTGATTTCGCAACTGCCGCCGTTGCAAGACACCGCCGCCGCACTGGCCGAGCTGGACGTGCTGAGCAACCTCGCCGAGCGAGCGCTGAACCTCGACCTGAACTGCCCGCGCTTCGTCAGCGAGCCGTGCATGCGCATCAGCCAGGGTCGTCACCCGGTGGTCGAGCAGGTGCTGAGCACGCCGTTCGTGGCCAACGACCTGAGCCTTGATGACAACACCCGCATGCTGGTGATCACTGGTCCGAACATGGGCGGTAAATCCACCTACATGCGCCAGACCGCGTTGATCGTGTTGTTGGCGCACATCGGCAGCTTCGTTCCGGCGGCCAGTTGTGAATTGTCCTTGGTGGACCGGATCTTTACCCGGATCGGTTCCAGTGATGACTTGGCCGGTGGCCGTTCGACCTTCATGGTCGAGATGAGTGAAACCGCAAACATCCTGCACAACGCCACCGAACGCAGCCTGGTGCTGATGGATGAAGTCGGACGCGGTACGAGCACCTTCGACGGTCTGTCGCTGGCATGGGCCGCCGCCGAGCGTCTGGCGTATCTACGCGCCTACACGCTGTTCGCCACCCACTACTTCGAATTGACCGTGTTGCCGGAAGCCCAGCCGCTGGTGGCTAACGTGCACCTCAACGCGACCGAGCACAACGAACGCATCGTGTTCCTGCACCACGTGTTACCGGGGCCTGCCAGCCAGAGCTACGGCCTGGCGGTTGCGCAATTGGCCGGCGTGCCGAGCGAAGTGATCGTGCGTGCCCGCGAGCATTTGGGTCGCCTGGAAGCCACCGCCCTGCCGCACGAGGTGCCCAAGGCCGTCAAAGGTAAACCGGCTGCGCCGCAGCAGAGCGACATGTTCGCCAGTCTGCCGCATCCAGTGCTGGATGAGCTGGCCAAACTGGATCTGGACGATATGAGTCCACGTCGTGCGTTAGAAATGCTCTATACACTAAAGACACGGATCTAACGCACTTGCGTGCAAGCTGTTAGAATCTCGCGCGGTTTGGGATGCTGCTGGCTAATAGCCTGGCCAGCAGACTATCGCTCCCGAACCTGGCGACCCCAACGTGAAGGGGCTCCGCTGCCGCCGCCTGAGGAGAAAATTAGAAATGACCTTCGTCGTCACCGACAACTGCATCAAGTGCAAGTACACCGACTGCGTAGAAGTCTGTCCGGTGGACTGCTTTTACGAAGGCCCGAACTTCCTGGTGATTCACCCGGATGAGTGCATCGACTGCGCACTGTGCGAACCAGAATGCCCGGCCGTGGCCATCTTCTCCGAGGATGAAGTCCCGGAAGAGATGCAGGAATTCATTCAGCTGAACGTTGATCTGGCCGAAATCTGGCCGAACATCACCGAGAAGAAAGAATCGATGCCTGATGCGGAAGCGTTTGATCGCGTGCTTAACAAATCTGTAGGCAGCAAGCTGAAAGACCTCGAACGCTGATTACCCCGCGTTCTTGAAAAGGCCCCTTGTGGGCCTTTTTGCTTTTCCGGGATTGAAAGATCAAAAGATCGCAGCCTTCGGCAGCTCCTACGCGCCTGTGGGCGCCGCCGAAGGCTGCGATCTTTTGATCTTGCTTTTCTACAGGCAAAAAAAGGGGCGGTTTGACCCGCCCACATTTTTTCCCTATTCCTTGTATTCCTTTTCATCGTCCTGATGAACCGCGTCCTGCGATGTCCTTTCCCCTCTTCCTTGAAGGGCGTGTCTATCCGTCGACACAACCCAGATACTAGAGAATTCCCCGGCAAGAGCAATCGACCGCTGACGCTGAAACTCACTGTCATATGCCGTTAATAAAATTAAATACCTATATAAATCAGCTATTTAAATTCAGCTCACAATTCAAATAGACGACTACCAACCTCTAAAAATACCGAACACTTACGAAAGAGTAAGCCAAGTCTTACAACGCTAGACTACAAACCTGAGCTGGCGTCCTGCCGTTCTCCCAGGCAACAAAAAGCCCCGAACCAGTCGGGGCTTTTTGGTGCCGTTGAGTGAATGCCTTATTGAAACAGCGACTCGCTCGACAGGCCGTTCTTCTCGAGAATCTCCCGAAGGCGTTTAAGCCCTTCCACCTGGATTTGCCTGACCCGCTCCCGGGTAAGGCCGATTTCCAGGCCTACATCTTCAAGCGTGCTGCTCTCGTGACCACGCAGGCCGAAGCGGCGAATCACCACCTCACGCTGCTTGTCGGTCAACTCCGAGAGCCACTGATCGATGCTCTGGGACAGGTCATCGTCCTGCAACAGTTCGCATGGATCGGTTGGACGATCGTCGGTTAGGGTGTCCAGCAGGGTTTTATCCGAATCCGGACCCAGCGAGACGTCGACCGAAGAAACCCGCTCGTTCAGGCCCAGCATGCGCTTGACCTCGCCTACCGGTTTTTCCAGCAGGTTGGCGATTTCTTCGGGTGAAGGTTCGTGATCGAGCTTTTGCGTCAACTCCCGTGCAGCCCGCAGGTACACGTTGAGCTCTTTGACCACATGGATCGGCAACCGGATGGTCCGGGTCTGATTCATGATCGCGCGCTCGATGGTCTGACGAATCCACCAGGTTGCGTAGGTCGAAAAGCGGAAGCCGCGCTCGGGGTCGAACTTTTCCACTGCCCGGATCAGGCCGAGGTTGCCCTCTTCGATCAGGTCCAGCAGCGACAAACCACGATTGACGTAACGCCGGGCGATTTTCACCACCAGCCGCAGGTTGCTTTCAATCATGCGTTTGCGCCCGGCCGGATCGCCACTTTGCGACAGGCGCGCAAAATGAACTTCTTCTTCCGGAGAGAGCAGCGGGGAAAAGCCGATTTCATTGAGGTACAGCTGCGTGGCATCGAGTGCCCGCGTGTAGTCGATGTACTTGTGTTGTTTTAGCGAAGCGGAGTGTTTGGATTTGGCGCGAACGGAAGGTGGAGTAGCCCCTTCATCATTCGACATCGAATCCGTAGCGATGCCGGTCTCCATAAGGAGAACCTCATCGTCGATGTCAAACTCCGGCACTTCTTTACTGAGAGCCATTGTTATAGTCCTTTGGTGAGTTCGACCTCAAGCTCAAGCGGCGCCTTTATCCTTGGCAACGCTGGAGCCTGTTCCCTCTACGTGACGGAACAGGCTGACAACAAATCAACGACGTGGCAGGAATTGCAGCGGATCTACAGGTTTACCTTGTCGGCGAATCTCAAAATGCAGTTTCACCCGGTCTGTACCCGTTGACCCCATTTCGGCAATTGTCTGTCCGACTTTGACCTGCTGCCCCTCCCGAACCAACAGCCTGCGGTTATGTCCGTAGGCACTGACGTAGGTATCGCTGTGTTTGATGATGACTAATTCGCCGTAGCCCCTTAAGCCACTCCCGGCGTATACCACCGTCCCATCAGACGCAGCTAAAACAGGCTGTCCCAAATCCCCGGCGATATCAATTCCTTTATTCAAACTACCGTTTGAAGAGAATTTTCCAATTAATATGCCATTAGATGGCCATCCCCAGCCGGTTGGGGCCGGGCCCGCTGGAGGCAGCGGTGCAGGTGCCGGCTTGTTGGCGACGGACGGTGCAACCACTGCTGTGCTGGTGGTTGTGCCATTTGCCTGACGTCGGATTACCGTGGTTTTCAGCGACGACGAAGGCGTTGAATCGGACGAACTGGCCACCTCCGTCGGCGTTGAACCGGTACGACCATCGAAGCGAATTGTCTGACCCGGATGGATCGTATAGGGCGTAGGAATATTGTTCCGTGCTGCGAGGGCTTTGTAGTCCCAACCGTAGCGAAAAGCGATCGAGAACAGGGTGTCTTTCGGCCGAACGACGTACTGACCCGTGGTCACGGCCGGTCGCTGAGCGACGGCTTTGTTGCGATCCACCACGCCTACGGAACTCGATTTGGTACTGGAGCAACCGACCAGCAACGTGCTCAAGACAAGGCCAGTCACCAGGCGCTGAAAGCTTGTTGTACCCATACGCTGCGCAATGACTGTGAGACTCACCCGCCGCTCCCTTTGTGGTGGCTGAAATTGTGGATTGCCGTGTTCCGGCACGAAATGTCGCAAGTATAACGGGCCGTACAGGCTTTACCTTTAATGAAGCGAAATTGCTTCACGCACACGTTTGCTACCCGCCGATAAATCCCGTTTAACCAATCGATGCCGGAGTAAGACCCGAACAATCGAATAGAATTCAGCGCGCAAAAACAAATGCTCAGGCCAGTGGCCCATGGAGCAACGGCACGAAGCGCACAGCCCCCAGAACACGCCTGGAAAAGCCCTGTTCTTCACGGATGATCAGCATCAATTGCTGGACCTCACCGGAGCCGACCGGAATTACCAGTCGCCCGCCCGGCGCCAACTGATCGAGCAGTGCCTGGGGCACGTCGGTGGCGACAGCGGTGACGATAATGCCGTTATAGGGTGCCAGTGCCGGCCAGCCTTCCCAGCCATCGCCCCAACGGAATACCACGTTGCGCAGGTTCAGTTCGACCAAGCGCTCCTTGGCCCGGTCCTGCAGGACCTTGATGCGCTCCACGGAAAACACCCGTTCCACCAGTTGCGACAGCACGGCGGTCTGGTAACCCGAACCGGTGCCGATCTCCATCACCTTGTCCAGAGGACCTGCCTCCAGCAGCAGCTCGCTCATGCGGGCCACCATATAAGGCTGGGAGATGGTCTGGTTATTGCCGATCGGCAGCGCCGTGTCCTCGTAGGCGCGGTGAGCCAGTGCCTCATCGACGAACAGGTGACGCGGTGTACGGCGGATGACCTCCAGCACCTTGGCGTTGGAAATCCCCTCTTCATACAGCCGCTGAATGAGGCGCTCGCGGGTCCGCTGAGAGGTCATCCCGATGCCGCGACGCAGCATATCGTCTTGTTCACGGCCCATTAGCGCAGCCCCTCCAGCCAGCCATCGAGACTTCTGAAGGCATCGTTGAAGGTGCGATCCAGTTGTAATGGAGTGATCGAAACATAGCCCTGCATCACTGCATGGAAATCGGTGCCCGGGCCGCCGTCTTCGGCGTCACCTGCGGCAGCAATCCAGTAACCGGACTTGCCTCGCGGGTCGACGACTTTCAATGGCGCCGCAGCGCGGGCGCGATGCCCGAGGCGGGTCAACTGTATACCGCGGATGTGGTCCAGCGGCAGGTTGGGAATATTCACGTTCAGCACCGTGCGCGGTGGCAACTGGAGGTCAGCATGGGCTTCGACCAGTTTGCGCGCAAAGTAGGCAGCTGTGGGAAGGTTCTCTACTTGTCGTGAGACCAACGAAAAGGCAAACGAAGGCCGTTCCAGGAAGCGACCTTCAAGGGCCGCCGCCACGGTACCGGAGTACAAAACGTCGTCCCCCAGGTTAGCGCCCAGGTTAATACCGGAAACCACCATGTCCGGTTCGCGCTCCAGCAAGCCGTTAAGGCCCAGGTGCACGCAATCGGTGGGTGTGCCGTTGAGGCTGATAAAGCCATTGGCCAGGGTTTGCGGGTGCAACGGACGGTCGAGCGTCAGCGAACTGCTGGCGCCACTTTTGTCCTGGTCCGGGGCGATAACCACGCACTCGGTGTAATCCGCCAGCGCAGCATAAAGCGCGGCGAGACCGGGTGCGGTTACCCCATCGTCGTTAGATATCAGAATACGCATGGGCTGTCCGTCTGCCCCACCGGCACCAGATCGACGAGTTCGCGCACCAATACGGTGGCGAAGCATCCGGCCGGGAGGACGAATTCCAGTTGCAGAATGTCAGGCTCGGGATAATGCCACGTCAACCCACCAATGGGCAGCCGCAGGATGCGACGTTCGTGGCTCATACCGGCGTTAATCAACCAATCGCGCAAGTCTGCTTCGCGGCTGGCGATTTCCTGCTCCAGTTCATGGACAGCGCCCGTGGCCGGCGAGTCACCTTCGCCCCACTGAGGGCCGGTCGGATGCAGGTCAAGAATCGCCAGGCGCGGATCGCTGCATTCAGCTTCACCGGCCGGAAAGAAGCTGCGACTGTCGGTGAAGGCCAGCAAATCACCCACCAACGCACGCTGCCAGGTGCCATCCGCCACACGCGCCGCCAGCACTTGGTTAAACAGGAAACTGCGAGCGGTGGAGAGCAGGCGCGAGCGAACGTTGCGCTGCTCCGGCAACGCCTTGCGTGCAGCCCAGCCGCGCGCGTCAACGACGTTACCGCCGTCAAACCCAAAGCGCTGGGAGCCGAAATAATTTGGAATACCTTGCTTGGCAATCAATTGCAGGCGTTCTTCGATCGCAGCCTTGTCACCAGCAAACTGGGTCAGGCGCAAGGTGAAGCCATTGGCCGAGTGAGCACCGCGTTGCAGCTTGCGCTTGTGCCGGCCGGTCTTGAGGATCTTCAGCGTGTCGTTTTCTGCTGCCGACAGATCCGGATCGGCCTTGCCCGGCAGTTGCACACTGAACCACTGGCGAGTCAGCGCCTGACGATCCTTCAGGCCCGCATAACTGACGGTGCGCAACGGCACGCCGGCCGCCTTGGCAATCCGTCGTGCGGCTTCTTCGGTGTTCAGACCGCGCTTTTCAACCCAGATCCACAGGTGTTCGCCATCGCCGCTGAGCGGGATATTGAGCACTTCATCGACCTGGAAATCTTCCGCAGTGGCTTTCAGTACCGCCGTGCCGAGGGCTTCGCCATAGGCTCGCGGGCCGAGCAATTGCAATTCGTTCATGCGCGCAGCAACAAGGCAACGGAATGCACGGCAATGCCTTCTTCGCGACCGACAAAGCCAAGCTTTTCGGTGGTGGTAGCTTTCACGTTCACTTGATCCAACTCAACTTGAAGATCCGCGGCAATCAGAGCGCGCATCGATTCGATATGCGGGGCCATTTTCGGCGCCTGGGCGACGATGGTGTTATCCACATTGCCGACTTTCCAGCCCTTGGCGTGGATCAGTGCGACGACGTGACGCAACAGCACGCGGCTATCCGCGCCTTTGAATTTTGGGTCGGTGTCCGGGAAGTGCTTGCCGATATCACCCAACGCAGCCGCGCCGAGCAAGGCATCGCTCAAGGCGTGCAGCAGGACGTCACCGTCGGAGTGAGCGAGCAGCCCGAAGCCGTGTGCAATGCGCACGCCGCCCAGAGTAATGAAATCGCCTTCAGCGAAACGGTGCACATCATAGCCGTGGCCAATACGCATAAAAAAACGCCCCGATTTTTGTCAGGGCGT
The DNA here is from genome assembly GCF_016651105.1 of Pseudomonas sp. TH15. Classification (GTDB taxonomy): domain Bacteria; phylum Pseudomonadota; class Gammaproteobacteria; order Pseudomonadales; family Pseudomonadaceae; genus Aquipseudomonas. Next base: position 2,387,201 of record NZ_JAEKEL010000001.1, on the reverse strand, counting down.
GATTCTACCTGCTTTGTCGGACATTAGGCGCCTAGAGCGCGCGCATGATGCTGTAAGTGATCGTCGATGAAACTGGCGATGAAGAAATAGCTGTGGTCGTAGCCCGGTTGCAGGCGCAACGTCAGCGGATGACCGGCCAGTTTGGCCGCCTGTTGCAGGGCTTCAGGCTTGAGCTGGTTGGCGAGGAAATCGTCGCGATCACCTTGGTCGACCAGCAACGGTAGCTTCTCGGCAGCCTCGGCGATCAGGGCGCACGCATCCCATTCGCGCCACTTGGAACGGTCTTCACCCAGGTAGCGGGAGAAGGCCTTTTGGCCCCACGGGCAATCCATCGGATTGTTGATCGGCGAAAACGCCGACACCGACTGATAACGCCCCGGATTACGCAGCGCGCAGACCAGCGCACCGTGGCCACCCATGGAGTGGCCGCTGATGCCGCGTTTGTCAGACGCCGGGAAATGCGCCTCGACCAATGCCGGCAATTCCTGCACGACATAGTCATGCATCCGATAGTGTCGCGACCACGGTTCCTGCGTGGCATTCAGATAGAAACCGGCACCCAGGCCAAAGTCCCAGGCGCCATCCGGATCACCCGGCACATCGGCGCCGCGCGGGCTGGTGTCCGGTGCGACGATGATCAACCCCAGCTCGGCGGCCATGCGCATGGCACCAGCCTTGTGCATGAAGTTTTCGTCGGTGCAGGTCAGGCCGGACAACCAGTACAGCACCGGCAGTTTGCCGCCCTGCTCCGCTTGCGGCGGCAGGTACACGGCGAACACCATGTCGCAGCCGAGCACGTCGGAGCGGTGCCGGTAGCGTTTATGCCAGCCGCCGAAGCTCTTCTGGCAGGAGATATTTTCCAAGCTCATGACCGACCTCAGAAATGGATGACGGAACGGATGCTCTCGCCTTCATGCATCAGGTCAAACGCCTTGTTGATATCTTCCAGGCCCATGGTGTGGGTGATGAAGGTATCCAGCGGGATCTCGCCGGTCGCGGCCATTTCCACGTAGCTTGGCAGCTCGGTACGACCGCGCACGCCGCCGAACGCAGAACCGCGCCAGACGCGACCGGTGACCAGCTGGAACGGACGGGTCGAGATTTCCTGGCCGGCACCGGCCACACCGATGATGACCGACTCGCCCCAACCCTTGTGGCAGCACTCAAGTGCCGCACGCATCAATTGGACGTTGCCGATGCACTCGAAGGAAAAGTCGACGCCGCCATCGGTCATGTCGACGATGACGTCCTGGATCGGTGTGTCGTAGTCCTTGGGGTTGATGAAGTCGGTAGCGCCCAATTGCCTGGCAATCTCGAACTTGGCCGGGTTGATATCGATCGCAATTATTCGACCGGCCTTGGCCATGGTGGCGCCGATTATGGCGGCCAGGCCGATGCCGCCCAGACCGAAGATCGCCACGCTGGCGCCCTCCTCCACTTTGGCCGTGTTGAGCACCGCACCAATGCCGGTCGTCACACCGCAGCCCAGCAGGCAGACCTTTTCCAGCGGCGCCTCTTTCGGAATTTTGGCCACGGAGATTTCCGGCAGCACGGTGTACTCGGAGAAGGTCGAAGTGCCCATGTAGTGGAAAATCGGCTGCCCCTTGTAGGAAAAGCGCGAAGTGCCATCCGGCATCAGGCCTTTGCCTTGAGTGGCGCGAATCGCCTGGCAGAGGTTGGTTTTGCCCGACAGGCAGAATTTGCACTGGCGGCATTCCGGGGTGTACAGCGGGATCACATGATCACCGACAGCGACCGACGTTACGCCCTCGCCGATGGCTTCAACCACAGCGCCACCTTCGTGACCGAGGATCGACGGGAAGATGCCTTCCGGATCCGCTCCGGACAAGGTGTAGGCGTCCGTGTGGCAAACACCGGAAGCCACGACGCGCAGCAGGACTTCACCGGCCTTGGGCATGGCGACATCGACTTCAACGATCTCAAGGGGTTTCTTGGCCTCGAAGGCAACGGCGGCGCGCGACTTGATCATGCTGACTCTCCAGTGAATAAAAACGAGACAAGGAGTGTAATACACAGCCTTACGATGAATAATCGGGGCAAATGCAAAATATTATTGCCGTATAGGGATAATCCTAAATGTCAGACAACCGCTGGGAAGGGATCGACGAGTTCGTCGCCGTTGCCGAGTGCAGCCAATTCACCGCGGCGGCTGAACGTCTTGGGGTTTCTTCCTCCCATGTCAGTCGACAAATCGTACGCCTGGAAGAGCGTCTTCAGACGCGGCTGCTGTACCGCAGCACCCGTCGGGTTACGCTGACCGAAGCCGGACAAACCTTCCTGCAACATTGCCAGCGTTTGCAGGATGGACGCGAAGAAGCGTTGCGCGCGGTCGGCGACCTGACCAGTGAACCCAAGGGCATGCTGCGCATGACCTGCGCCGTGGCGTACGGCGAGCGGTTCATCGTGCCGTTGGTGACCCGGTTCATGGGGCTCTATCCGCAGCTTCGAATCGACATTGAGCTGAGCAATCGCCAACTCGACCTGGTTCATGAAGGCCTTGACCTGGCGATCCGCCTCGGCCGCCTGCAAGATTCGCGGCTGGTGGCGACACGTCTGGCACCACGACGCATGTACCTATGCGCGTCACCGTCCTACCTGGAACGGTATGGTCGGCCACACAGTTTGTCGGAACTGAGCCGGCATAACTGCCTCATCGGCAGCTCGGACCTCTGGCAACTGGAACAGAACGGCCGGGAATTTTCCCAGCGGGTGCAGGGAAATTGGCGTTGCAACAGTGGGCAAGCGGTACTGGATGCGGCGCTACAAGGGGTGGGGTTGTGTCAGTTGCCGGACTATTACGTGCTGGAGCATTTGAACAGCGGCGCGTTGATTTCGCTGCTGGAGGCACATCAACCGCCGAACACGGCGGTGTGGGCGCTTTATCCACAGCAACGGCATCTGTCGCCGAAGGTGCGCAAGTTGGTGGATTATTTGAAGGAAGGGTTGGCCGAGCGGCCGGAGTATCGGGGCTAGATACGCTCGCGTATTGTCAGTGACAGGTTTGTTGAACAGACGACCGCCTTCGCGAGCAAGCCCGCTCCCACATTTGATCTCGGGTGGATGCGGGTTCTGGGACCGACGCTATTTCAATGTGGGAGCGGGCTTGCTCGCGAAAGCAATCTGATAGACACCACAGCACTCAGCGGCGATTGGCCCAACGCTGGCGCAACCACTCCAGATCTTCGGGGCGCGTGACTTTGAGGTTGTCGGACCGCCCTTCGATCAGACGCGGAGCCAAACCCGCCCACTCCATCGCCGAAGCTTCATCAGTGATCACCGCATCGGCCACCAGACTGTCGGCCAATGCCCGATGCAACGCGCCGAGGCGAAACATCTGCGGCGTATAGGCTTGCCAGATCACGCTACGATCCACGGTTTCAACAACACGACCGTGCTTATCGACCCGCTTCAAGGTATCGCGCGCCGGCACCGCCAGCAGTCCGCCGACCGGATCATCCGCCAGTTCACTCAGTAACTTATCGAGATCATCACGCGCCAGGTTCGGCCGTGCGGAGTCATGCACCAACACCCAATCCTCATCATCAGCGCCCAGCGCGTGCAAATGCAGCAACGCATTGAGCACCGACCCGGAACGCTCTGCGCCACCCTCAACCCGCTGAATACGAGGGTCAGAGGCACAGGCCAGGTTCGGCCAATAAGGATCATCAATTGCAAGACTGACCACCAACCCCTTCAGGGCAGGATGATCAAGGAAACAGCCGAGGCTGTGTTCGAGAATAGTGCGCCCGCCCAGTTGCAAGTATTGCTTGGGACGGTCCGCGGCCATACGGGCACCAACGCCCGCGGCAGGAATCACGGCCCAGAAGGCCGGTAACGACTGGATCATTGAGCCAACTGGTAAAGGGTTTCACCATCCTTGACCATGCCCAACTCATGACGAGCCCGCTCTTCAACGGTCTCCATGCCTTTTTTCAACTCACTGACTTCGGCGTCCATGACCCGATTGCGTTCCAGCAACCCTTCATTCTCAGCGTGTTGATCCGCGATCTGCTGAGTCAGCTCGGCCACTTGCGCCAGACTGCCATTTCCCACCCACAGGCGGTACTGCAGGCCAGCCAGCAGCAGAAGCAAGATGAGGAACAACCAATTGGGACTGCGCATCGAAATCAGGTATCCAGTGAAAAAAGACAGCCATGCCAAAACTATGAAGCTTCTGATAGCACGAAGCCTGGAAGACCCAGGCTTGTGCTTATAAGGCATCAGATTAGTGGCAAAACCGTCGCTGTCGCGATTTTTTCGACACAATCCGGTGTCTTTTTACTATTTACCACTCAGCCGCGGAACTCGCTGCGGCCGTTGTACTTGGCTTTGCCATTCAACTGCTCTTCGATACGCAGCAGCTGGTTGTACTTGGAAACGCGATCGGAACGGCACAGGGAGCCGGTCTTGATCTGGCCAGCCGCGGTGCCCACAGCCAGGTCGGCAATGGTCGAATCTTCGGTTTCGCCGGAGCGGTGCGAGATGACGGCGGTGTAACCAGCGGCCTTGGCCATCTGGATGGCTTCCAGGGTTTCGGTCAGGGTGCCGATCTGGTTGAACTTGATCAGGATCGAGTTGGCGATCTTTTTATCGATGCCTTCTTTCAGGATCTTGGTGTTGGTTACGAACAGGTCGTCGCCTACCAGTTGGATTTTCTCGCCGATCTTGTCGGTGAGGATTTTCCAGCCAGCCCAGTCGGACTCGTCAAGGCCATCTTCAATGGAGATGATCGGATAACGCTCGGTCAGGCCTTTCAGGTAGTCCGCGAAACCTTCAGCGGTAAACACCTGGCCTTCGCCGGACAGGTTGTATTTACCGTCTTCGTAGAATTCGCTGGCGGCGCAGTCCAGTGCCAGGGTCACGTCGGTGCCCAGCTTGTAACCGGCGTTGGCCACAGCTTCGGAGATCACTTTCAAAGCGTCTTCGTTGGAAGCCAGGTTCGGCGCGAAACCACCTTCGTCACCAACAGCAGTGCTCAGGCCACGGGCCTTCAGCACAGCTTTGAGGTGATGGAAAATCTCGGTGCCCATGCGCAGACCTTCCGAGAAAGACTTGGCGCCAACTGGCTGAACCATGAATTCCTGGATGTCGACGTTGTTATCGGCGTGCTCGCCACCGTTGATGATGTTCATCATCGGAACCGGCATCGAGTAAACACCCGGGGTGCCGTTCAGGTTGGCGATGTGAGCGTACAGCGGCAGGTCCTGGTCCTGTGCTGCTGCCTTGGCCGCAGCCAGGGAAACGGCGAGGATCGCGTTGGCGCCCAGGGAACCTTTGTTTTCAGTACCGTCGAGCTTGATCATCGCGTGATCGAGCGCTTTCTGGTCGCTTGGGTCTTTACCCAGCAGCAGGTCGCGGATCGGACCGTTGATGTTGCCTACGGCTTTGAGTACGCCCTTGCCCAGGTAACGGCTCTTGTCGCCATCACGCAGCTCGAGCGCTTCACGCGAGCCAGTGGAAGCACCGGACGGCGCGCAAGCACTACCGATGATGCCGTTATCGAGAAGCACATCGGCTTCGACGGTGGGGTTGCCACGGGAGTCGAGAACTTCACGACCTTTGATGTCGACGATTTTTGCCATTGTTGTAAACACTCCAAAGTTGACGAAAACGACGCAGCTAGAGGAAATCTTTTACCGTCGGCAAGTGATGTGCAGCGGGCAGGCTTGCGGACGATAAGGCTCAGGCCCGGGGGCCTGAACATTAATTCGTGCGGTACTTTACCGGAGAATTGAGGATTACGCGGTTTCTACCGTCGGAAAACTCTTAACCAGTTCGTCCAAAGCTTTGAGCTGGGCCAGGAATGGCTCCAGTTTGTCCAGACGCAAGGCACAAGGGCCGTCGCATTTGGCGTTGTCCGGGTCCGGGTGGGCTTCAAGGAACAGGCCCGCCAACGACTGGCTGATGCCGGCCTTGGCCAGGTCGGTGACCTGGGCGCGACGACCGCCAGCGGAATCGGAGCGGCCGCCGGGCATTTGCAGCGCGTGAGTCACGTCGAAGAACACCGGGTATTCGAACTGCTTCATGATGCCGAAGCCGAGCATGTCGACGACCAGGTTGTTGTAGCCGAAGCTCGAACCACGTTCGCAGAGGATCAACTGATCGTTACCCGCTTCCACGCACTTGCTCAGGATGTGTTTCATCTCGTGCGGTGCAAGGAACTGGGCTTTCTTGATGTTGATCACCGCGCCGGTCTTGGCCATCGCGACCACGAGGTCGGTCTGGCGCGACAGGAAGGCTGGCAGCTGGATGATGTCGCAGACTTCAGCGACGACCGCAGCCTGTTCAGGCTCATGGACGTCGGTGATGATCGGCACGCCGAAGGCTTGCTTGATGTCCTGGAAGATCCGCATGCCCTCTTCCAGGCCGGGGCCACGGTAAGAGGTCACGGAGGAACGGTTAGCCTTGTCGAAACTGGCCTTGAACACGTAAGGGATACCGAGTTTCTCGGTGACCTTTACGTATTCTTCGCAGACCTGCATCGCCATGTCGCGGCTTTCCAGCACGTTCATGCCACCGAAAAGCACCATTGGCTTGTCGTTGGCAATCTCGATATCGCCTACACGGATGATCTTCTGCGCCATCGGATTTATGCCTTCTTCTGGTGTTGAGTCAACGCTGCTTTGACGAAGCCGGTGAACAACGGGTGACCGTCGCGCGGTGTCGAGGTGAACTCAGGGTGGAACTGGCAAGCGACGAACCATGGATGATCCGGGGCTTCAACCACTTCTACCAGCGCGCCATCACCGGAACGACCGGAGACTTTCAGGCCGGCCGCCATGATTTGCGGCAGCAGATTGTTGTTCACTTCGTAGCGATGACGGTGACGCTCGACGATCACGTCCTTGGCGTAGCAATCGTGAACCAGCGAACCCGGCTCCAGCAGGCAGTCCTGTGCGCCAAGGCGCATGGTGCCGCCCAGGTCGGACGTTTCGGTACGGGTTTCGACAGCGCCGGTGGCATCTTCCCACTCGGTGATCAGACCCACGACCGGGTGACCGCTGGCGCGATCAAATTCGGTGGAGTTGGCGTCTTTCCAGCCCATCACGTTACGAGCGAACTCGATCACGGCCACTTGCATGCCCAGGCAGATGCCCAGGTACGGAACCTTGTTTTCGCGAGCGAATTGAACGGCAGTAATCTTGCCTTCCACGCCGCGCAGACCGAATCCGCCCGGTACGAGGATCGCGTCGACACCTTCCAGCAGCGCGGTGCCCTGGTTTTCGATGTCTTCGGAATCGATGTAGCGCAGGTTGACCTTGGTGCGGTTGCTGATGCCGGCGTGACTCATCGCTTCGATCAGCGATTTGTAGGCGTCCAGCAGTTCCATGTACTTGCCGACCATGGCGATGGTGACTTCGTGCTCAGGGTTGAGCTTGGCGTCGACCACGGCTTCCCACTCGGACAGATCAGCGCCGCCACATTGCAGGCCGAAACGCTCGACAACGAAATCATCCAGGCCCTGGGAGTGCAGAATGCCCGGGATCTTGTAGATGGTGTCGGCGTCTTCCAGCGCGATCACCGCACGCTCTTCAACGTTGGTGAATTGCGCGATCTTGCGACGCGAGGAGATGTCGATCGGGTGATCGGAGCGGCAGACCAGCACGTCTGGTTGCAGGCCGATGGAACGCAGTTCCTTGACCGAGTGTTGGGTAGGCTTGGTTTTGGTTTCGCCGGCAGTGGCGATGTACGGCACCAGCGTCAGGTGCATCAGCATCGCGCGCTTGGCGCCGACTTCGAAGCGCAATTGACGGATCGCTTCGAGGAACGGTTGCGACTCGATGTCGCCGACGGTGCCACCGATCTCGACCATGGCCACGTCGGCATCGCCGGCGCCCTTGATGATCCGGCGCTTGATTTCGTCGGTGATGTGCGGAATCACCTGGATGGTTGCGCCCAGGTAATCACCACGGCGCTCTTTGCGCAGGACGTGTTCGTAGACACGGCCGGTGGTGAAGTTGTTGTTCTGGGTCATGGTCGTGCGGATGAACCGCTCGTAGTGACCCAGGTCCAGGTCGGTCTCGGCGCCGTCGTGAGTGACGAACACTTCACCGTGCTGGAACGGGCTCATGGTGCCCGGGTCAACGTTGATGTACGGGTCCAGCTTCAGCATGGTGACCTTAAGTCCCCGCGCCTCCAGGATGGCCGCCAATGAAGCCGAGGCAATGCCTTTCCCCAATGAAGAAACAACACCGCCCGTGACGAATATGTAGCGCGTCATGAAAAACCCTAGAAGTCTGCGTTAAAGCGGTCCGAGCCGCCGGGGAAAGCGAAGGAAGGCCGAAGCCCCCGATCACCTGCATTAATCACAGTGCATCTTTCAAAAAAACCGCCGCGTTGGGACAGACCGGGAGATGAAACACCGGTGCGTTGCTCGCTACACATTTTTTGGAATCGCCCAGCAAAGACTGCTTGGTAATCGGCAACTCCTGCAATTCAGGCGAATCCACAGAAGTTGTATCAAGAAGGGAGCGTAGTCTACCGGAAAGCCCCTTTCAGCTCAAACCTTGATCTTCGTTCGGTGGCTGCCACTGTAAATCCCAGCCGTCCCGCGCACTGCCGTTTAACCCCCGCAGCCCCGCCACCGCCAGCAAATGCTCACCTCGATAGAGCAGCGGCAATCTGCCACGGGCAAACGGCGGAACACCGCGTTCATTGAGCAAACGCTTGAGGTCGCGGTGCCCGCGATCGGCCAGATCCATGACCTCGCCTCCCTCACGATAAGCGATGTGCAATGGCCCGCAAGGAGTCTGCCCGCTGAACATGACACACCCGTTATCGGGCAAGCGTAGCGCTGAAGATGGCGCCTGCCACTCAGCGCCGATCACTGGCGCGCGCAGCCAGTCGCCACTGAGCCACCACACACGACCGGCGCTGCGATGCAACTGGCCATCGGCCAGACGCCAGAGGGGTGAAGCATCGCCAGCGGCTTCGCACAGACTCGACCAACCCGACCAATGGTCAGTCTCAGGCAGTCGAGTCAACGGCTCGAGCCAATGACCGAGAGCATTTCGCTGGCGGGCTGCGGAGAGCGCTGCGAGCGGCGCCAGCTCAAGCGACGGCAATCCCAGCCATTGGAAATCATGAGCCGTCGCGGCCTGCGCCAGATCGATTTTTGCCAACTCATCAAGCAAGCCTTGCGCCTCACGCAGATGCGCGGCGCTGCGGGCCATGCTCGCCTGCGCTTGCGGCCAGCGCCCGGTCAGCAGCGGCATGACTTGATGACGCAGGTAGTTGCGCGAAAATTGCCGATCCTGATTCGACGGGTCTTCTATCCAGTGCAATTGCTGAGCCTGCGCGTAAGCTTCCAGCTCGGCCCGCGAGACATCCAGCAACGGACGAATCAACGTGCCCTGCCCCACCGGTCGTTGCTTCGGCATCCCTGACAACCCGCGCACACCGGCGCCACGCAATAACCGGAACAACAGCGTTTCCGCTTGATCATCGCGATGCTGACCGGTCAGCAATACATCATCAGCTTGCGTCAACGCACTGAACACCGCATATCGCGCATCCCGCGCCGCCCGTTCCAGACTGGCACCCGGCTGCACCGTCACGCGCTCGACCAGCAACGCTACACCCAGCGCATCACACATCGACTGACAGTGTTCCGGCCACGCATCAGCCACAGCCTGAAGACCGTGATGGACATGGATGGCTTTGAGCGTCGGCAGGGATTCGGTTTTTGCGAGATAAGCGAGAAGGTGCAACAGGACGGTGGAGTCGAGGCCACCGGAGAAAGCGATGCGCCAGGCTTTGGCGTTGCGCCAAGGTTTGAGATTCAGCAGGAGCCTGGCAGGAAGATCAATCATGGACTGACTCATATCGATCACTTCACGCAAATCAAATGTGGGAGCGGGCTTGCTCGCGAAAGCGGCTCAACATTCAACACATTGGTTGCCTGTTATACCGCTTTCGCGAGCAATCCCGCTCCCACATTGAAGCCGAGGTCAGATCAGAGACCGTAGCTCATCAGTCGCTCGTAACGACGCTTGAGCAGCGCTTCGTTGTCGAACTTCTTCAGCATCGCCAGTTGCGAGCTCAGCTCGGCGCGGATCGATGCAGCGGCAGCAGCCGGGTCGCGGTGGGCGCCGCCCAAAGGCTCGCCGATCACTTTGTCGACGATGCCCAGGCCTTTCAGGCGCTCGGCGGTGATGCCCATGGCTTCAGCGGCATCCGGTGCTTTCTCGGCGGTTTTCCACAGAATCGAAGCGCAACCTTCCGGCGAAATCACCGCGTAGGTCGAGTACTGCAGCATGTTCAGTTGATCACAAACGCCGATCGCCAACGCACCACCCGAACCACCTTCACCGATGACGGTGGCGATGATCGGGGTCTTCAGACGCGCCATGACGCGCAGGTTCCAGGCAATCGCTTCACTCTGGTTGCGCTCTTCGGCGTCGATACCAGGGTAAGCACCCGGGGTGTCGATGAAGGTCAGGATCGGCATTTTGAAGCGCTCGGCCATTTCCATCAGGCGGCAGGCCTTGCGGTAGCCTTCCGGACGCGGCATGCCGAAGTTGCGGCGAACCTTCTCGCGCACTTCACGGCCTTTCTGGTGACCGATGATCATTACTGGCTGGTCGTCCAGACGGGCGATACCGCCAACGATGGCAGCGTCGTCAGAGAAGTGACGATCGCCGTGCAGTTCGTCGAACTCGGTGAAGATGTGTTCGATGTAGTCCAGGGTGTACGGGCGGCGCGGGTGACGCGCCAGACGCGCGATCTGCCAACTGGTCAGCTTGCCGAAGATGTCTTCGGTCAGCGTGCTGCTTTTGTCCTGCAGGCGGGAAATCTCATCGCCGATATTCAGCGAATTGTCATTACCGACCAAGCGCAACTCTTCGATCTTGGCTTGCAGGTCGGCGATCGGCTGTTCGAAATCTAGAAAATTCGGGTTCATAGGCGTCCGTCTTGGGTCGACATCCAAGAGAGCTTGGGCCGGCCGGTTGTCTATTCGCGCCCTACCTTAAGGGAGAGGCGCGTTCAGGTCGAGATTAAAAATTGAGTCGAGATCAGGCCATGCTCTTAATGGTAAAGAATGCCACCTGACCGTCAACGGTATTGGAGGAAGACGTTGTCTCGCCCGAACTGGTCACGCAGAGCTTGAATCAAGGCATCCGCCGGGTCGATTCGCCAGGTCTCGCCGAACTGCAGCAAGGCCTTCGCATCGGGACTGGTGTATTCCATGGTGATCGGACACGCACCTCGGTGACGCTTGAACAGCTCACCGAGCCAGCGTAGCTGATCGCCCTTCAAATCCTGGGTCTGCAGCTTCAAGCGCAGGCTTTCGGCCAGGTTGGTGCGCGCATCTTCCATGCTCATCACCCGCTTGACCCGCAGCCGCAGGCCGCCAGAGAAGTCGTCGTTGCTGACTTCGCCTTCGACCACCACCATCGCATCGGTCTGCAACAGCGACTGCGCGGAATGGAATGCCTCGGCGAACAACGACGCCTCGATCCGGCCCGAGCGGTCGTCGAGGGTAATGAAACCCATCTTGTCGCCCTTTTTGTTCTTCATGACCCGCAGGGCGATGATCATCCCCGCGACAGTCTGGGTATCGCGCGCCGGTTTCAGGTCGATGATGCGCTGGCGGGCGAAACGGCGGATCTCGCCTTCGTATTCGTCGATCGGGTGACCGGTCAGGTACAGGCCCAAGGTGTCTTTCTCGCCCTTCAGGCGTTCCTTGAGGGTCAGTTCCTTGGCCTTGCGGTGATTGGCGTAGACATCGGCGTCTTCTTCGACGAACAAGCCGCCAAACAGATCGACGTGACCGCTGTCTTTGGTACGCGCGGTTTGTTCGGCTGCCTTGATCGCCCCTTCCATGGCATTCAGCAAGACCGCCCGGTTACGGTCGATGTTGGCCTGGTAGGCTTTCTGCTCGTCATGGAAGTAAGGACCGAGACGATCCAGCGCACCGCTGCGGATCAAACCGTCCAGGGTCCGCTTGTTGATACGCTTGAGGTCGACACGGGCGCAGAAGTCGAACAGATCCTTGAACGGACCCGCTTGACGCGCCTCGGTGATCGCCTCCACCGGACCTTCACCCACACCTTTGATCGCGCCGAGGCCGTAAATGATCCGGCCTTCGTCGTTCACCGTGAACTTGAATTCCGAAGTATTCACATCCGGCGCGTCGAGACGCAGCTTCATGGTGCGAATTTCTTCGATCAAGGTCACGACCTTGTCGGTGTTGTGCATATCCGCCGACAGTACCGCGGCCATGAACGGCGCCGGGTAGTGGGTTTTCAGCCACGCCGTTTGGTATGACACCAGGCCATAAGCAGCCGAGTGAGATTTGTTGAAACCGTAACCGGCGAATTTTTCCACCAGGTCGAAAATGTTACCGGACAGGTCCGGATCGATGTTGTTAGCGGTGCAGCCTTCAATGAAACCACCGCGTTGCTTGGCCATTTCTTCGGGTTTTTTCTTACCCATGGCCCGACGCAGCATGTCCGCACCACCGAGGGTGTAACCGGCCATGACCTGGGCAATCTGCATCACCTGTTCCTGATACAGGATGATGCCGTAAGTCGGCGCCAATACCGGCTTGAGGCCTTCGTACTGGTAGTCCGAGTGCGGGTACGCCAGTTCAGCGCGACCGTGCTTACGGTTGATAAAGTCGTCCACCATGCCTGACTGCAGCGGGCCCGGACGGAACAGGGCCACGAGTGCGATCAAGTCTTCCAGGCAGTCGGGCTTGAGCTTTTTGATCAGCTCTTTCATGCCCCGGGACTCGAGCTGGAACACCGCCGTGGTTTCGGCTTTTTGCAGCAGCGTGTAGGTCGGTTTGTCGTCCAGCGGGATGAACGCGATGTCCAGTGGCGGCTCATCAACCTTGGCGCGATCGCGGTTGATGGTTTTCAGCGCCCAGTCGATGACCGTCAGGGTCCGCAGACCGAGGAAGTCGAACTTCACCAGACCGGCAGCCTCAACGTCGTCCTTGTCGAACTGGGTTACCAGGCCATCACCGGCCTCGTCGCAATAGATCGGCGAGAAGTCGGTCAGCTTGGTCGGCGCGATCACCACGCCACCGGCGTGTTTACCGACGTTACGCACAACGCCTTCGAGCTTGCGGGCCATTTCCCAGATTTCGGCAGCCTCTTCATCGACCTTGATGAAGTCACGCAGGATCTCTTCCTGCTCGTAGGCTTTTTCCAGGGTCATGCCGACTTCGAACGGAATCATCTTCGACAGACGATCCGCCAGGCCGTAGGACTTGCCCTGCACCCGCGCAACGTCACGCACCACCGCTTTGGCGGCCATGGAACCGAAGGTGATGATCTGGCTTACCGCGTTGCGGCCGTATTTCTCGGCCACGTATTCAATAACCCGGTCACGCCCGTCCATGCAGAAGTCGACGTCGAAGTCGGGCATCGATACCCGTTCCGGGTTAAGGAAACGTTCGAACAGCAGGTCATATTCCAGTGGATCGAGGTCGGTGATCTTCTGTACATAGGCCACCAGCGACCCGGCACCCGACCCCCGACCCGGACCTACCGGCACGCCGTTGCTCTTGGCCCACTGGATAAAGTCCATCACGATCAGGAAGTAACCGGGGAAGCCCATCTGGATGATGATATCCAGTTCGAAATTCAGCCGATCAACGTAGACCTGACGCTTGGCTTCGTAGTCTTCGGTGGTGTCCTTGGGCAGCAGAACGCTCAGGCGTTCTTCCAGGCCATCGAAGGACACCTTGCGGAAATACTCGTCGATGGTCATGCCATCGGGGATCGGGAAGTTGGGCAGGAAGTGCTTGCCCAGCTTCACTTCGATGTTGCAGCGCTTGGCGATCTCGACGGTGTTTTCCAGCGCCTCGGGAATATCGCTGAACAGCTCGGCCATTTCCTCGGCGCTTTTGAGGTACTGCTGATCGCTGTAGTTCTTCGAACGCCGCGGATCGTCGAGGGCCCGACCCTCACCGATGCAAACGCGGGTTTCGTGGGCCGCGAAGTCTTCCTGTTTGATGAAGCGCACATCGTTGGTTGCGACCAGCGGAGCGCCGATTTTCTCGGCCAGGGCCACGGCACCGTGCAGTTGCTCTTCATCGTTGGGGCGGTTGGTGCGCTGGATTTCCAGATAAAAGCGATCCGGGAATACCGTCATCCATTCGCGAGCGAGGGTTTCCGCTTCAACCGGATTGCCGCTAAGCATGGCCAGGCCGATTTCGCCTTCCTTCGCCGCCGACAGCATGATCAAGCCTTCGCTGGCTTCGGCCACCCACTCGCGCTCGATGATGATCGAGCCGTTGCGCTGGCCGTCGATGAAGCCGCGGGAAATCAGTTCGGTGAGGTTGCGATAACCCACGGCGTTCATCGCCAGCAGGCTGATCCGGCTCAGGGCATTATCCGGATCCTTGTTCGACAGCCACAGGTCGGCGCCGCAGATAGGCTTGATGCCCGCGCCCATCGAAGCTTTATAGAATTTGACCAGGGAACACATGTTGTTCTGGTCAGTGACCGCCACGGCAGGCATGTTCATGCCGACCAGGGTCTTGACCAGCGGTTTGATCCGCACCAGACCGTCGACCAGGGAGTATTCAGTGTGCAGGCGTAGATGAACGAATGAAGCCGGCATAGTGATCCTGTCTGTAAACGTGAAAACAACAAGGCCCGGAAATCCGGCGTTTAAAGCTACTGCGCTTGGTAATCCAGCGTTGAACGGCAACTCGAAATGCTCATTGACTAACGTCAACTCCGCTTTCTCGCTGCCGTTCGCCTTGTCTTACCTGCGCTCGTGACGCTTTAAATCGCCGGATTGTACCGGGCCTTGGAAAAAACATCAGCCTCGCGACTAACTCTCGATCAGACTTTCCCGCGCCTCATAAGCCAGGCGGACCGGGGCGAACGAGCGGCGGTGAATCGGGGTAGGCCCCAAACGTGCCAAGGCTTCCAGATGAACGGGCGTCGGGTAGCCTTTGTGGCCACCGATCCCGTAACCCGGGTAAATCAATTCGAATGCGGCCATTTCACGGTCGCGACTGACCTTGGCCAGGATCGACGCGGCGGCGATGGCCGGCACCTTGCTATCGCCCTTGACCACGGCTTCGGAGCGCATGGACAGTTTCGGGCAGCGGTTGCCGTCGATCATCGCCAGTTTCGGCTGAATGTGCAGGCCTTCGATGGCGCGCTGCATGGCCAACATCGTGGCATGCAGGATGTTCAGTTCGTCGATTTCTTCGACTTCGGCCCGAGCGATGCACCAGCTCAAGGCCTTTTCGCAGATTTCGTCGTAGAGCTTTTCGCGGCGGGCTTCGGTGAGCTTCTTCGAGTCGTTCAGCCCCAGGATCGGCCGGTTCGGGTCGAGGATCACCGCAGCGGTGACCACGGCGCCGCAGAGCGGGCCGCGACCGACTTCGTCGACACCGGCAACCAGCTCTTCCAGTTCGGCGACCAGTGTGAAGTCGAGGCCCATCTGCATAGTTTTGCTCATTGTATTTTGCCGATCAGGTTCAGTACGGCATCTGCCGCCTGGTTGGAGGCATCCAGACGCAGGGCCCGGTGAATTTCATCGAAGCCGCGAGTCTGCTCTTCGCCACCCTCGATCAACGGAGACAAGGTCTGGGCCAGGGCTTCGACGGTCGCATCGTCCTGCAACAACTCAGGCACCAACAGGCGCTGGGCCAGCAAGTTCGGCAACGAGACGTAAGGGCTTTTCACCATGCGCTTGAGAATCCAGAACGTCAGCGGCGCCAGGCGATAGGCAACCACCATCGGGCGTTTGTACAACAACGCTTCAAGCGTCGCCGTTCCGGAGGCGATCAACACCGCATCGCAGGCTGCCAGGGCCAGATGAGACTTGCCATCGAGCAGGGTCAGCGGCAGATCGCGCCCGGCCAGCAGCTCTTCGAGCTGGGCACGGCGTTCGGGGCTC
The DNA here is from genome assembly GCF_016651105.1 of Pseudomonas sp. TH15. Taxonomy (GTDB): domain Bacteria; phylum Pseudomonadota; class Gammaproteobacteria; order Pseudomonadales; family Pseudomonadaceae; genus Aquipseudomonas. The sequence continues at coordinate 2,371,307 of NZ_JAEKEL010000001.1, read as the reverse complement.
GCGCATGGCATGACGAACCGAATGCCGGGACGCAGGGCCTGCAGGCGCTCGGCGGTATCAAGGAACAACGCACCGAGACGGCCCACTTCACCACCACGGCTGCCAGGCATCAGCGCGACTAACGGACCGTCTGGCAAACCCAGTTCAGCCCGCGCCGCCGCGCGATCGGCTTCAAGCGGAATCGCATCAGCCAGGGAATGCCCGACAAACCGCACCGGCACGCCCTTCTCTTCGTAGAATTTGGCTTCGAACGGGAACAGCGTCAGCATCAGGTCGCAGCCTTCGCGAATCTTCAGCACCCGCTTCTGCCGCCAGGCCCAGACCGACGGGCTGACGTAATGCACAGTCTTGATCCCGGCCTGACGCAGCTTGAGTTCGATATTGAGGTTGAAGTCCGGGGCATCGATGCCGATGAACACGTCCGGTTTCTCGGCGATCAGGTCCGCGACCAGCTTCTTGCGCCGAGCCAGCAGCTCACGCAATCGACCCAGCACCTCAACCAGGCCCATGACCGAAAGGCGTTCCATCGGGAAGTACGAGGTCAGACCTTCGGCCTGCATCAGCGGACCGCCGACACCAATGAACTCCACCGCCGGGTGCTGCGCCTTGAGTGCACGCATCAGACCGGCGCCCAGAATGTCACCGGAAGCCTCACCCGCTACCAGCGCAATACGCAGATTAGCCATGATTAACGAGTGATGCCGCGAGTCGAAGACTGGATGGAATCACGGAATACCGCGACTTCCGGAAACTGTGCCGAGGGTTCGGCCAGTTCGGCGAGCGCCTGTTCGACCGTCAGGCCCTGGCGGTAAACCACCTTGTAGGCACGACGCAGGGCGTGGATGGCGTCTTCGCTGAAACCGCGACGACGCATCCCTTCAAAGTTCATGCTACGGGCTTCGGCAGGGTTACCGAATACCGTGACGTACGCCGGGACGTCCTTGCCGATGGCGGTGCCCATGCCGGAAAAGCTGTGGGCGCCAATATGGCAATACTGGTGAACCAGAGTGAAACCGGAAAGGATCGCCCAGTCTTCAACGTGCACGTGGCCAGCCAACGCAGTGTTATTGACCAGGATGCAATTGTTGCCAATAACGCTGTCATGGCCAATGTGGGCATAGGCCATGATCAGGTTGTGATCGCCCAGAGTGGTTTCCGAACGGTCCTGCACGGTGCCGCGGTGAATCGTTACGCCTTCGCGGATGACGTTGTGATCACCGATGACCAGGCGGGTTTCTTCGCCTTTGTATTTCAGATCGGGCGTGTCCTCACCTACCGAGGAAAACTGGTAGATGCGGTTGTGCTTACCGATTCGGGTCGGGCCCTTGAGAATCACATGCGGCCCGATCACTGTTCCCTCGCCGATTTCCACACCTGCGCCGACGATCGACCAAGGGCCGACCTCGACGCCGTCGGCCAGGATGGCCGTCGGATCGATGATTGCGCGAGGGTCAATCAAACTCATACTTTTTGTTCCGCACAGATGATCTCGGCCGAGCATACCGGCTTGCCGTCCACCGATGCCTGGCATTCAAACTTCCAGATCTTGCGCTTGCAGCTGATGAACGTGGCTTCAAGGATCAACTGGTCGCCTGGCTTGACCGGCTGACGGAAACGCAGTTTGTCCGAGCCTACGAAGTAGTACAGGGTGCCATCGGCCGGTTTCAGGTCCAGCATCTTGAAACCAAGGATCCCGGCAGCCTGAGCCATCGCTTCGATGATCAGCACGCCTGGCATGATTGGATGCGCAGGGAAGTGACCATTGAAGAACGGCTCGTTGATGCTGACATTCTTGTAGGCGCGAATGCGCTTGCCTTCCACATCCAGATCCACAACCCGGTCCACCAGCAGGAACGGGTAACGGTGAGGCAGGTATTCGCGAATCTCGTTGATGTCCATCATTTCGGGGGGAAGCCTATGTAAAGATTGGAAGCGCGCGACTGAAGCGCGCCCCTCTAGCAAATCAAGGAGGCAGTCTAGCGGCTGTGCTTACTTGATATGGAAAATGGTATCAGCCATCTGATGAAGCATTACCGTCAGGGGTCACTTCCCCTACACGCTTTTCCAGCTGTCGCAGACGCCGCGCGATGTCATCGAGCTGACGGATGCGTGCCGCGCTTTTGCGCCACTCGGCAGCCGGTTGCATGGCTGTACCGGAAGAATAGGAACCCGGCTCGGTAATCGAATGGGTCACCATGGTCATCCCGGTCAGGAAAACGTTGTCACAAACTTCGATATGCCCCACCAGCCCGACGCCACCGGCCAGCATGCAATGCTTGCCTATCTTGGTGCTGCCGGAGATACCTACGCACGCCGCCATGGCGGTGTGATCTCCAACCTGGACGTTGTGAGCAATCTGAATCTGATTGTCGAGCTTCACACCGTTGCCGAGGATGGTATCAGCCAGTGCGCCACGGTCGACGGCGGTATTCACGCCAATCTCCACGTCGTCACCCACCAGCACGCCACCGATCTGGGCAATTTTCTGCCAGACACCTTTCTCGTTGGCAAAACCGAAACCTTCGCCACCGAGTACGGCACCCGACTGAATCACTACACGCTTGCCGATACGCACATCGTGATACAGCGTGACCCGTGGAGCCAGCCAGCCGCCCTCACCGATCTCGCAGCGAGCGCCGATGAAGCAATGAGCCCCGACGGTCACACCCGCAGCAATTCGCGCCGCACTTTCAATCACCGCAAAGGCACCGATGCTCGCCGCCGGATCAACCACCGCGTCCGCTGCCACCACCGCTGTCGGATGAATACCGGCAGCCGCCTTTGGCTTGGGATCGAACAGGTGGGAAATTCGCGCGTAAGCCAAGTACGGATCAGGCACGATCAGCGCATTACCGACAAAACCTTCAGCGTCAGCGGCCTTCAGCAACAGGGCTGCGGCCTGACTGTCCGCCAGGTATTTACGGTATTGAGGGTTTGCCAGAAAGCTCAACTGAGCTGGGCCAGCCTCTTGCAAAGTGGCTAGCCCAGTAATTTCTTTCTCCGGGTCGCCACTCAGGGTGGCGCCGAGGAACTCGGCCAATTGGCCAAGCTTTATAGTCGCTGTCATGGATTACTTCAGCTGATTCATGCGCTCGATAACCTGGCGAGTGATGTCGTACTGAGGTTTGACATCAATCACTGCGCCACGCTCGAAGACCAGGTCAAAAGCACCTTTTTTGATGACTTCTTCCACAGCGCTGTCCAGTTTCGGCTTGAGCTGCTTCAGCATTTCACGGTCAGCAACGGCTTTGGCTTCGTTCAATTCCTTGGACTGGAACTGGAAGTCACGAGCCTTTTGCTTGAATTCAAGCTCCAGACGCTCACGCTCGCCTTGCTGCATCTTGTCGCCACCGGCTACCAGACGGTCCTGGATACCTTTGGCACTGCTTTCCAGCGTCTTGAGCTTGGTCAGCTGCGGGCCGAACTTTTTCTCGGCATCCACGGCGTACTTCTTGGCCGCGTCGGATTCCAGCAGGGCCATCTGATAGTTCAGTACAGCGATTTTCATGTCGGCAAAAGCCGGACCTGCTACCAGTACGGTCGCCAGGAGAACCAATTGAGTCAACTTACGCACGATGCACTCCTACAAAATCCATTGTCGTTATCTTGGGTCAGACGCTTAGAACGTCTGGCCGAGGGAGAATTGGAAAATCTGGGTTTCAGCGTTATCCGGTTTCTTGACCGGCATGGCCAACGCGAAACTCAAAGGCCCCAGCGCGGTGACCCAAGTCAGACCAACACCAACGGAACTGGCCATATTGCTCAGGCTGATGTCGTTGCACTGCGTGTTGGACGGTGTTACCCCGTTAGAGTTTGTAGCTTGTTGGCACTTGGAATCGAACACGTTACCCACATCCCAGAATACCGACGTACGCAGGGAGCGCTGGTCCTTGACGAATGGCAGCGGGAACAGAAGCTCTGCACCACCTTGAATCAGAACGTTGCCACCGAATGGCAGTGGATCTTGATCCGGGTCCGCTAATGTTCCGTTGTTGCCCGTGGCAGTTTGACCACGGCTTGGAGTACTGCGCGGACCCAGGGTGCTGTCCTTGAAACCACGAACCGAGTTGAAACCACCAGCATAGTAGTTTTCATAGAATGGCAAGCCATCTGTCGAACCATAACCATCGCCATAACCCAATTCAGTGTGCAGGCGTACGGTGTAGTTTTCGCTCAGAGGCTGGAACAACTGGCCACGGTAGTCGAGTTTGAAGAACGACAGGTCGCTGCCCGGCGTGGTGGCTTCCAGTGTCAAGCTCTGGGAATGACCACGGGTCGCCAGTACACCTTTGTTCAGGGTGGACTCGGACCAGCCGGCCGAAGCCTTGAAGTTCAGGTAGCTATCGCCTTCGCGGTTAACGAAGTCGAAGATTTCGTCGACGGTGTACTGACCTGTCTTGATCTTGTCTTGTTGCGCAGTCAGGCCGAAGGTCAGGCGCGACGTCTCGCTGATCGGATAACCGACGCTTACGCCAGCACCCAGGCTATCTACCGCGTAGCTTGCAACGTTGACGTCGAGGTCTTTGTAGTCAGTGGTGCGATAGAACGCGTTGTAACCCAGGCTCACACCATCAGCAGTCCAGTACGGGTCGACATAACCGAAGTTATAGCGGGTCTGGTATTGGCTTTTGGTCAGGCCGATGCTGACCTTGTTACCGGTACCCAGGAAGTTGTTCTGGGTGATCGAACCACCGAGGATCAGACCGGCGCTCTGGGCGAAACCGACACTGGCGGTAATCGAACCGGAAGCCTGCTCTTCAACGCTGTAGTTCACATCAACCTGGTCATCCACGCCCGGTACGGCAGGCGTTTCAACGTTAACTTCCTTGAAGAAGCCCAGACGTTCAAGACGCGTCTTGGATTGGTCGATCAGGTAGGTCGAAGCCCACCCGCCTTCCATCTGGCGCATTTCACGACGCAACACTTCGTCCTCAGACTTGGTGTTGCCGCGGAAGTTGATACGGTTTACGTAAGCACGCTTGCCTGGATCAACAGCGAAAGTGATGTCTACCGTGTGGTCATCATCGTGCGGCTGAGGAACGCCGTTGACGTTGGCGAAGGTGTAACCCTCGTTACCGAGACGACGAGTGATCAGTTCCGAGGTAGTGGTCATCAGCTTGCGCGAGAACACCTGGCCTTTCTGAACCAGCAGCAGGGACTTGACCTGGTCTTCAGGCACTTTCAGGTCGCCGCTGAGCTTCACGTCACGAACGGTGTACTTCTCGCCTTCGTTGACGTTGACCGTGATGTAGACGTGTTTCTTGTCCGGGGTGATGGACACCTGGGTCGAAGCGATATCCATATTGATATAGCCGCGGTCCAGGTAGTAGGAGCGCAGACGCTCCAGGTCACCGGAAAGTTTTTCACGAGCATACTTGTCGTCGTTCTTGAAGAACGACAGCCAGTTGGTGGTCTTGAGTTCGAACAGGTCGATCAGGTCTTCATCAGGAAAGACCGTGTTACCCACCACGTTGATGTGCTGGATAGCAGCGACGGTGCCTTCATTGATATTGACCTTCAACGCGACGCGGTTACGCGGCTGCGCCACCACTTCGGTGTCGACAGTTGCCGAGTAGCGACCCTGAGCGACGTACTGGCGCTGCAGCTCGTTACGCACACCTTCGAGGGTGGCACGCTGGAAGATCTCGCCTTCGGCCAGGCCAGATTGCTTGAGGCCCTTCATCAGGTCTTCAGTGGAGATGGCCTTGTTACCGTCGATCTCGATACTCGCGACCGAAGGACGCTCGACTACCGTGATAACGAGGACATTGCCTTCGCGACCCAGCTGGATATCTTGAAAGAAACCGGTTTTGAACAACGCACGAGTGGATTCCACCAGGCGACGATCATCCGCCTGTTCGCCGACGTTCAACGGCAAGGCACCAAAGACACTACCCGCGGAGACCCGCTGGAGGCCATTGACGCGAATATCAGAGATAGTGAAGGACTCGGCGTGAACTTCGGCGATCATCAATACGGTGAGAACCGCAGTTAGCAGCAGACGTTTCATGAAGTCCTTTCTTATTCCAACTGGCAATAAACAAACTGCCGCAAAATGCGGCAGATTCGCAATTCAGCGAAGCGTTACAGTCGACCCAGATCATTGACCAGAGCAAGCAACATCACCCCGACCACCAAACTGATGCCGATCTGTATCCCCCAACCCTGCACCCGATCTGACAAGGGGCGACCACGCACCCACTCGATCAGATAAAACAACAAATGTCCCCCATCCAATACAGGAATGGGCAACAAATTCAGAACTCCCAGGCTAATACTCAGATAAGCAAGGAAATTCAGGAAATCAGCGACACCCGACTGGGCAGAAGCGCCCGCCACTTTAGCAATGGTTATCGGTCCACTCAAGTTTTTTACCGAGAGCTCGCCGAACAACATTTTCTTGAGCGAATCGAGGGTCAGTACACTCATGGTCCAGGTGCGTCGGGCACCCTCCCCAATCGCGGCCAGCGGACCGTAGCTGACCTCACGAATCATCTCTGGTGGCCAATCGACTGCTTTCACCCCGGCACCCAGATAACCCGTGGGTGCCTTGCTCTCGCCGCGAGCGGCCAGCGTCACAGGGACGTCGATTTGAGCACCATCGCGCTCAACGCGCAGCATGATTTTGGTATCCGGATGCATACGGACGGTATCAACCACCTGCTGCCAGTCATTGAGCGACTGGCCATCAAGGGTCAACAGACGATCACCGGTCTTCAGACCCGCCGCTTGCGCCGGCCCTTTCGAATCGAGTTCAGCCAGGATCGGCGGTAACGCCGGACGCCATGGGCGAATGCCAAGCGAACGAATCGGGTCCGGCTCATCGGCGCCCTTGAGCCAGTGATCCAGCATCAGCTCTCGAGGTGAATCGGTGGTTGAACCCTGCTCACGCACCAGCAACTGCAAGGCACCGCTCTCGCCAAGGCGACGGACCAATTGCAAATTAACGGCCGCCCACCCGGTAGTCGGCTCGCCATCGATGGCAACGATTTCCTGATTCGGGCTCAAGCCGGCCTTGGCAGCGATGCTGCCCGACTCGACGGCGCCGATAATCGGGCGTACCTGCTCGCTGCCGAGCATGGCCAATACCCAGAAAAAAACCATCGCCAGCAGAAAGTTGGCGATTGGACCCGCAGCAACGATGGCAATGCGTTGGCGGACAGATTTGCGATTGAAGGATTGATCGAGCTGATCGGCGGGTACTTCGCCTTCGCGCTCGTCGAGCATCTTCACGTAGCCGCCCAGCGGGATGGCCGCCAGCACGAACTCAGTGCCTTGCTTGTCATGCCAGCGCAACAACGGCATGCCAAAGCCCACGGAAAAGCGCAGCACTTTGACCCCACAGCGACGCGCGACCCAAAAGTGGCCGAATTCGTGGAAGGTGACCAGCACGCCCAAGGCTACCAGGGTGCCGACAATCATATAGAGCGCGCTCATCTACTTTCTCCGCAATCCTATCCGGTGCTGCATTGGGCCAGCGTACTGCAGCACTTATCGCCCGTGACGACTCAACCACTGCTCGGCCAGCACACGCGCCTTGGCGTCTGCCGTGAACACCGCCTCGAGATCGTTTACCGCAACCACAGGTTCAAGATTCAAGACTTCCTCGATGATACTCGCGATTTCCGGGTAACGAACCCGTCCATCGAGAAAGGCTGCAACAGCCACTTCATTTGCCGCATTGAGCACCGCCGGCGCGCTATTGCCAGCCTCTGCCGCCTGTCGAGCCAGGCGCAGACATGGAAAACGCTCTTCATCGGGCGCCTGGAAATCCAGACGTGCGATGGCAAACAGATCCAGCGGTGCGACCCCCGAGTCGATGCGTTCTGGCCACGCCAGAGCGTTGGCAATTGGCGTACGCATGTCCGGATTGCCCAACTGCGCCAATACCGAACCATCGACATAATCGACCAGCGAATGAATAACGCTCTGCGGGTGAATCACCACTTCGACCTGGGAGGGCTTGGCATCGAACAGCCAGCAGGCTTCGATCAGCTCGAGCCCTTTGTTCATCATGCTGGCCGAATCGACCGAGATCTTGCGACCCATGGACCAGTTCGGATGGGCACATGCCTGCTCGGGAGTAACATGCGCCAACTCAGCCATCGGCGTCTGTCGGAACGGACCGCCAGAGGCTGTCAGCAAAATCCGACGCACACCGACTGCCCCCAGACCACGAGCAAAATCCTGTGGCATGCACTGGAAAATCGCGTTGTGCTCGCTGTCGATCGGCAGCAGTACCGATCCGCTTTTGCGCACAGCCTGCATGAACAGCGCACCGGACATCACCAGCGCTTCCTTGTTGGCCAGCAGGATTTTCTTGCCCGCCTCGACTGCCGCCAGGGTCGGGCGCAAGCCCGCCGCGCCAACGATGGCCGCCATGACCGCGTCGACCTCAGGATCGGCAGCGACCTGGCAAAGGCCCTCCTCCCCCACCAGAACACGAGTCGACAGACCGGCCGCGTGCAAGTCGTCCTGCAAACCACGGGCAGCGCCCGCTTCAGGCACGACCGCATAACGTGGAGTGTGCCGTACACACAAGGCCAGCAGCTCACTCAGTCGAGTGAAACCACTCAGCGCGAAAACCTGATAGCGCTCGGGATGACGAGCAATGACATCCAGGGTGCTCAGGCCAATCGAACCGGTCGCCCCCAGAACGGTAATCTGCTGTGGGCGGCTCACGGTGCCGCCATCCACAACAGCACCGCAAACACGGGGATCGCCGCCGTCAGGCTATCGATACGGTCCAGAATACCGCCGTGACCCGGCAGCAGATTGCTGCTGTCCTTGATCCCGGACTGGCGCTTGAACATGCTTTCGGTGAGGTCGCCCACCACCGAAATGAACACGATCAATGCTGCGCCGATCAGACCTTTAAACAGCTCCGCCACCGTCCAGTCGCGAACCAGGCCGACAATCAACGTGATAACCAGGCTCAGCGCCAGGCCACCGTAGACGCCTTCCCAGCTTTTGCCAGGACTGACCTGCGGCGCGAGCTTGCGCTTGCCGAAAGCCCGACCGGAAAAGTACGCACCGATATCGGCACCCCAGACCAGCACCATGACCGCCATGATCAGCCAGTTGCCCAAAGGCTCTTGCTTGATCTGCACCAGACCTTGCCAGGCCGGCAACAGGATCAACAGGCCGATCACCAGCTTGCAGGCCGCGCTGGCCCAGTGTTCGCTGGAGCGTGGATACGTCAGCACCAGATAGGTTGCCACCGCCCACCACAGCACAGAGGCGCCCAACACCCAAGGCGCGAGCCCGGGAAGGATATGCATGACAAACAGCATCAGCGCGACCACAGCGGCATAGGCAACACGAATCGGCTGAGCAGTGAAACCTGCCAGACGAGCCCACTCCCATGCACCCAGGGTCACGACCAGCCCGATGAACAGCGCAAAACCGGAGCCTTCGAGCAGGAAAAACCCGCACAAGGCAATCGGTAGAAGGATCAGCGCAGTGATGATTCGTTGTTTAAGCATTAAACCCGGGCTCCAGCCTCGACCTGCTCGCTCGTCTTACCGAAGCGGCGCTGCCGAGAAGCGAAATCGGCCAGCGCAGTGCGCATGGCGTCGTGTTTGAAGTCCGGCCAGAACAGGTCGGAGAAGTACAGTTCGGTGTAAGCCAGCTGCCACAGCAGGAAATTGCTGATGCGGTGCTCGCCACCGGTACGAATGCACAAGTCCGGCATAGGCAGATCGCCAGTCACCAGACAGGTTTGCAGCAATTCCGGGGTGATGTCTTCCGGACGCAGATGCCCGGCCTGGACTTCGCGCGCCAGACGCTGTGCGGCTTGTGCGATATCCCACTGACCACCGTAGTTGGCGGCGATCTGCAGGATAAAGCGATTGGTACCGGCAGTAATCGCCTCGGCTTCGCGCATGGCAGCTTGAAGCTCGGGGTGAAAACGCGAACGGTCGCCAATGATGCGCAGGCTGATGTTGTTGTCGTTGAGGCGCTTGGCCTCACGACGCAACGCCTTGAAGAACAGGTCCATCAAGGCGCTGACTTCATCGGCCGGACGCTGCCAGTTTTCACTGGAGAAGGCGAACAGGGTCAGCACCTCGACCTTGGCCTCGGCGCACACCTCGATCACTGCACGAACGGCATCCACACCCGCTTTATGCCCGGCAACACCCGGCATAAAGCGTTTTTTCGCCCAGCGATTGTTACCATCCATGATGATCGCGACATGGCGCGGCACCGCGGACGGCGCAGTCTGCTTGGTCTTATCCATGAAAACGGGACCCTTATACGGCCATCAGGTCCGCTTCTTTTTGCTTGGTGGCTGCATCGATGTCAGCCTCAGCCTTGTCGGTCAGCTTCTGGATATCGGCAGCGCCACGACGCTCTTCGTCTTCGCTGATTTCCTTGTCCTTGACCAGTTTCTTAAGCTCACCCAGTGCGTCGCGGCGAATGTTGCGCACGGCAACGCGAGCATCTTCAGCTGCGCTACGCGCCTGTTTGGTGAAGCCCTTGCGGGTTTCTTCAGTCAGGGCAGGCATGGAGATCAGCAGTAACTCGCCCAGGTTGGTCGGGTTGAGGTTCAGGCCAGCACTCTGGATTGCCTTGTCGACGGCCGCGAGCATGTTGCGCTCAAACGCCACGACCTGCAGGGTCCGGGAATCTTTCACGGTAACGTTGGCAACGCCGCTCAATGGGGTGTCAGCGCCGTAGTAAGGAACCATCACGCTACCGAGGATGCTCGGGTGCGCCTTGCCGGTACGAATCTGACCAAATGCATGGGACAGAGACTCCAGGGATTTCTGCATACGCTCTTGAGCGTCTTTCTTGATTTCGTTGATCATTGTTGGCCTTCCTCGATCAGGGTCCCTTCAGCGCCGCCATGCACGATATTCAGCAGGGCGCCAGGTTTGTTCATGTTAAAAACGCGCAACGGCATCTTGTGGTCGCGGCACAGGCAAATGGCCGTCAGATCCATCACGCCCAGCTTGCGATCCAGCACTTCATCGTAAGTCAGATGATCGAACTTCTCGGCATGCGGGTCTTTGAATGGATCGGCGGTGTAGACGCCATCGACCTTGGTCGCCTTGAGCACGACATCGGCATCGATTTCGATTGCACGCAGGCAAGCGGCCGAATCCGTGGTGAAGAACGGGTTGCCAGTACCGGCCGCGAAAATCACGACTTCCTTGGCGTTCAGGTGGCGCATGGCCTTGCGACGATCGTAGTGATCGGTCACGCCAACCATGGAAATGGCCGACATCACGATGGCCGAGATATTGGCACGCTCCAGCGCATCACGCATGGCCAGGGCGTTCATCACAGTGGCCAGCATGCCCATGTGGTCACCCGTTACCCGATCCATACCGGCCGCGCTCAGCGCTGCACCGCGGAACAGGTTGCCGCCGCCGATCACCAGACCGACCTGTACACCGATGCCGACCAGTTGGCCAACTTCCAGCGCCATGCGATCCAGAACTTTCGGATCAATCCCGAACTCTTCCGAGCCCATCAGGGCCTCGCCGCTAAGCTTGAGTAGAATGCGTTTATAGCGAGCCTGATAACCACTGCCCTGCTGAGCCATTGCGAATCTCTCCTGCGGCGTATTTTAAAAATTCTTTGCGAGCTGTTTACAGCTGGCGTTCACTCTAGCTTGGCGCTGCTTCAGCGCCATCGGAACATGGCTTTGTAAGCCAGTTCCAAAGGGAAACCAATTAAAAAATTGATACCCCATCTGAAAAGAGGCTGCGCGCGTAAGCGGGCAGCCTCTTCAGGGCGACAGTTTAAAAAACCGTCTTATTGCTTGGCGGCAGCCAGCTGGGCAGCAACTTCTTCAGCGAAGTTGTCGACCGGCTTCTCGATGCCATCGCCTACTTTGAAGTAGGTGAAGGAAACGATTTCAGCACCGGCTTTCTTGGCCAGTTCGCCAACCTTGATTTCAGGGTTCTTGACGAACGCCTGCTCAACCAGGCTCGCTTCAGCCAGGAACTTGCTGATACGGCCTTTGACCATGTTTTCAACAATGTTTTCTGGCTTGCCGGCGATCTTGTCAGCGTTGAGGGTCAGGAACACGCCCTTCTCACGCTCAACCGCTTCAGCGGAAACTTCCGATGGCAGCAGGAATTCAGGGTTGGTCGCCGCTACGTGCATGGCGATGTCTTTGGCCAGCTCAACGCTGCCGCCTTTAAGGGCAACCACAACACCGATCTTGTTGCCGTGCAGGTAACCACCAACAACATCACCTTCAACGCGAGCCAGGCGACGGATGTTGACGTTTTCGCCAACCTTGCCGACCAGAACCAGGCGATCGGCTTCTTGAGCGGCGATCAGCGGAGCAACGTCAGTCAGTTTGTCAGCGAACGCTTTTTCAACGCTGGAAGCGACAAATGCCTTGAAGTCATCCTGCAAAGCCAGGAAGTCGGTCTGCGAGTTCACTTCCAGCAGAACGGCGGATTTACCGTCTTCCTTCAGAGAGATTGCGCCTTCAGCAGCCACGTTGCCTGCTTTCTTGGCAGCCTTGATAGCGCCAGAAGCACGCATGTCATCAATGGCTTTTTCGATGTCGCCGCCGGCCTTGGTCAAGGCCTTTTTGCAATCCATCATGCCTTCGCCAGTACGCTCACGCAGTTCTTTAACCAACGCTGCAGTAATCTCTGCCATTTCAAAAATCCTCTTGGATAGGTTATCAACCATTCCACCCGATCAAACGGGCGTTCAATTCTTCCCGAACCTTCTTGTAGCCGCTGCACGTTACAAAGCTGTAGCTGCGCTGCCGACAAACGGTTTTCGAGGTGGCAAAAAGGGGGCCAAGCCCCCTTTTTGCTTACTGAGTTAACGCCAAGGCGTCAATTACTCAGCTGCTGCTACCGGAGCTTCTTCAACGAACTGCTCGGTGCCGCCAGCAACGTGGTTGCGACCGCGGATTACAGCGTCAGCCATCGAACCCATGTACAACTGGATAGCGCGGATTGCGTCATCGTTGCCTGGGATGATGTAGTCAACGCCTTCCGGGCTGCTGTTGGTATCGACTACGCCGATAACCGGGATGCCCAGCTTGTTGGCTTCGGTGATCGCGATGCGCTCGTGATCAACGTCGATAACGAACAGTGCGTCTGGCAGACCGCCCATGTCCTTGATACCACCCAGGGAACGATCGAGCTTCTCAAGATCGCGAGTGCGCATCAGCGCTTCTTTCTTGGTCAGCTTGGCGAAAGTACCGTCTTCGGCTTGCACTTCAAGGTCACGCAGACGCTTGATGGAAGCACGGATGGTTTTGAAGTTGGTCAGCATGCCGCCCAACCAGCGGTGATCGACGTACGGCGAACCGCAACGTGCTGCTTCTTCAGCAACGATCTTGCCAGCGGAACGCTTGGTGCCGACGAACAGAATCTTGTTTTTGCCCTGGGCCAGACGCTCTACGAAAGTCAGAGCTTCGTTGAACATTGGCAGGGTTTTTTCAAGGTTGATGATGTGGATCTTGTTACGCGCGCCGAAAATGTATTTACCCATTTTCGGGTTCCAGTAACGGGTTTGGTGACCGAAGTGCACACCGGCCTTCAGCATATCGCGCATGTTGACTTGGGACATGATAGTTCCTTAATAAGTCGGGTTTGGCCTCCACGTATCCCAATGACCAACCAGCAGCATCAGCTGAAGGCACCCAGGTCATCGTGTCGACACGTGTGTGGATTTAAGCCTTTCGGGGTATACCCGGAAAGCGGCGCATTTTATATCACAAGGCTGTAAAAAACGGAACCCGGATTCTCAATTCCTGGCGCGCGCCTTCAATCGCGCCCTTGGAATCGCTCAAGAATGCGCCTATCTATAGAGAGAAGCGATGCACAGAGGCTCAGATTTGCGCTGATCGTCTGTTAGAATCGCGTTTTTCAGGGCCGCGAATATCAACCGCGCAACGCCCATTCCGAATTAGAAAGCGCCATTGAGCGCAGAGAGAGCCTGTATGACCGTCACCCTCAAAACCCCAGAGGACATCGCAAAAATGCGGATCGCCGGCAAACTGGCCGCCGATGTGCTGGAAATGATTGCCGAACATGTCAAACCGGGCATCACCACCGAAGAACTGGACCGCATCTGCCACGACTACATCGTCAACGAGCAGCAAGCCATCCCAGCCCCGCTCAACTACAAAGGCTTCCCGAAGTCGATCTGCACCTCGATCAACCACGTGGTCTGCCACGGTATCCCGAACGAGAAAGCGCTGAAGGATGGCGACACGCTGAACATCGACGTCACGGTGATCAAGGATGGCTACCACGGCGACACCAGCCGTATGTTCCACGTCGGTACCGTGCCGGTCTGGGCCGAGCGCCTGTCGCAGATCACTCAGGAATGCATGTACAAAGCCATTGAACTGGTCAAACCCGGCTGCCGCCTGGGCGACATTGGTGAAGTGATCCAGAAACACGCCGAGAAGAACGGTTTCTCGGTGGTTCGCGAGTTCTGTGGCCACGGTATCGGCAAGGTGTTCCACGAAGAGCCGCAGATCCTGCACTACGGCCGCGCCGGCACCGGCATGGAACTCAAGGCGGGCATGACCTTCACCATCGAGCCGATGATCAACCAGGGCAAGGCCGACACCAAGGTACTGGGCGACGGCTGGACCGCGATCACCAAGGACCGCAAACTTTCCGCCCAGTGGGAACACACCCTGCTGGTGACCGACACCGGTTATGAGATCTTCACCCTGCGCGCCGATGACACTATCGCGCGCGTTTCGGCCTGATCGACCCGTTCTGCCCATAGCCTTATAGAAAGGAAAGCCAATCGATGCCGCAGGTGGATCCCGAACTCTTCGACCGTGGCCAGTTCCAGGCTGAACTGGCCCTGAAGGCAAGCCCGATCGCGGCCTTCAAGAAGGCGATTCGCCAGGCCCGCGAGGTGCTCGACGGGCGCTTTCGCAGCGGCCGGGACATTCGCCGGCTGATCGAGGATCGCGCCTGGTTCGTCGATAACATCCTGCAAAAGGCTTGGGAGCAGTTCAACTGGAGCGAAGACGCCGACATCGCGCTGGTCGCGGTCGGCGGCTACGGTCGCGGCGAGTTGCACCCCTATTCCGACATTGATCTGCTGATCCTGCTGGACAGCGCTGACCACGAAGTCTTCCGCGATTCTATCGAGCGTTTTCTGACGTTGTTGTGGGACATCGGCCTGGAAGTCGGTCAGAGCGTGCGCTCGGTGGACGAATGCGCCGTTGAGGCCCGCGCCGACCTGACGGTCGTCACCAACCTGATGGAAAGCCGCACCATCTGCGGCCCCGAGCGCTTGCGCCAGCGCATGCTGGACGTCACCAGCACCGCGCACATGTGGCCGAGCAAGGACTTCTTCCTGGCCAAACGTGCCGAGCAGAAGGCCCGTCACCACAAGTACAACGACACCGAATACAACCTGGAACCCAACGTCAAAGGCTCGCCTGGCGGCTTGCGGGATATTCAGACGATTCTCTGGGTCGCCCGTCGCGAGTACGGCACCCTGAACCTGCGGGCCCTGGCCGGCGAAGGCTTTTTGGTAGAGAGCGAAAACGCCCTGCTGGCCTCGTCCCAGGAGTTCTTGTGGAAGGTCCGTTACGCCCTGCACATGCTCGCCGGGCGCTCCGAGGACCGCTTGCTGTTCGACCACCAGCGCTCCATCGCCGGGCTGCTGGGTTTCAAAGGCGATGACGCCAAGCAAACCATCGAAAACTTCATGCAGCAGTATTACCGGGTGGTCATGAGCATTGCCCAGCTCAGCGACCTGATCATCCAGCATTTCGAGGAAGTCATCCTCGCGCCGGAAGACGAAGCACCGCCGCAGCCGATCAACTCGCGATTCCAGCTGCACGATGGCTACATCGAGGCACGCAACAACAACGTGTTCCGCCGCACGCCGTTTGCCATGCTCGAGATCTTCGTGTTGATGGCCCAGCAACCGGAGATCAAAGGCGTTCGTGCCGATACCATCCGCCTGCTGCGCGAACACCGTCACTTGATCGACGACGACTTTCGCAACGACATCCGCAACACCAGCCTGTTCATCGAGCTGTTCAAGTGCAAGATCGGCATTCACCGCAACCTGCGGCGGATGAACCGTTACGGCATCCTTGGGCGCTATTTGCCGGAGTTCGGCTTTATCGTCGGGCAGATGCAGCACGACCTGTTTCACATCTATACGGTCGACGCTCACACCCTGAACCTGATCAAGCATCTGCGTAAGTTGCAGTACACCCAGGTGTCGGAAAAATTCCCACTGGCCAGCAAGCTCATGGGCAAACTGCCCAAGCCCGAGCTGATCTACCTGGCCGGCCTGTACCACGACATCGGCAAGGGTCGGCACGGCGACCATTCGGACATTGGCGCCGTGGATGCCGAAGCCTTTTGCCAGCGCCATCAGTTGCCGGTATGGGATAGCCGGCTGATCGTCTGGCTGGTGCAAAACCATCTGGTGATGTCGACCACCGCCCAGCGCAAGGACTTGTCCGACCCGCAGGTCATTCACGACTTCGCGCAGATTGTCGGCGATGAAACCCATCTCGATTATCTGTACGTGCTGACCGTCGCCGACATCAACGCCACCAACCCGACGCTGTGGAACTCCTGGCGCGCCAGCCTGTTGCGCCAGCTCTACACCGAGACCAAGCGTGCCTTGCGCCGCGGCCTGGAAAACCCGGTGGACCGCGAAGAGCAAATCCGCCAGACCCAGAGCGCTGCCCTGGACATCCTGGTGCGCGGCGGCACCGACCCGGACGATGTCGAGCAGTTGTGGGCGCAATTGGGCGATGACTATTTCCTGCGTCATACCGCTGGCGATGTGGCCTGGCACAGTGACGCGATCCTCCAGCAACCGGCCGACGGCGGCCCGCTGGTGCTGATCAAGGAAACCACCCAGCGCGAATTCGAAGGCGGCACGCAGATCTTCATCTACGCGCCGGACCAGCATGACTTCTTCGCCGTGACCGTGGCCGCGATGGACCAGCTCAACCTGAACATTCATGACGCCCGGGTTATCACCTCCAGCAGTCAGTTCACCCTCGACACCTACATCGTGCTCGACACCGACGGCGACTCAATCGGTGACAATCCGACGCGGGTCAAGCAGATCCGCGAGGGCCTGACCGAAGCCCTGCGTAACCCGGACGACTACCCGACGATCATCCAGCGCCGGGTACCGCGCCAGCTCAAGCATTTCGCGTTTGCGCCACAGGTGACGATCCACAACGACGCCCAGCGCCCGGTCACAGTACTGGAGCTGAGCGCACCCGACCGCCCGGGCCTGCTGGCGCGGATCGGCACGATCTTCCTCGAGTTCGACCTGTCGTTGCAGAACGCCAAGATTGCCACCCTCGGCGAGCGCGTGGAAGACGTGTTCTTTATCACCGACGCACACAACCAGCCGTTGTCCGACCCGCTGCTGTGCAGCCGCTTGCAGGATGCAATCGTTGAACAGTTGAGCGTCAGCCACGAACCGGATATCAAACTGTCGCGCATCAGCATTTGAACTAACAAATTTCCCCTGTTGGAGCGGGCTTGTGTGGCGAGGGGGCTTGCCCCCGTTGGGCTGCGAAGCGGCCCAAAAATCTGCAACCGCGGTGTATCAGGTACACCGCATACAATGTTTACGACAGCTGCGCAGCCGAACGGGGGCAAGCCCCCTCGCCACAAAAGCCAGCGCCCACATTGCATGAGATCTATCGATGAACAACGCTCTGAACCAGCTGCAACCCTACCCGTTCGAGAAGCTCCGCGCCCTGCTCGGCAGCGTCACGCCAAACCCGGACAAGCGCCCTATCGCGTTGTCCATCGGTGAACCGAAGCACCGTTCGCCAAGCTTTGTCGCCGAAGCCCTGGCCAACAACCTGGATCAGATGGCCGTGTACCCGACCACCCTCGGTATCCCGGCTCTGCGTGAAGCCATCGCCGCCTGGTGTGAACGTCGTTTCAACGTCCCAAGCGGCTGGCTCGACCCGGCGCGCAATGTACTGCCGGTCAACGGCACCCGTGAAGCGCTGTTTGCCTTCACCCAAACCGTGGTCAATCGTGGCGAAGACGCGCTGGTGGTCAGCCCGAACCCGTTCTATCAGATCTACGAAGGCGCCGCGTTCCTCGCCGGTGCCAAGCCGCATTACCTGCCATGCCTGGACGAAAACGGCTTCAACCCGGATTTCGACGCCGTCTCGCCAGACATCTGGAAACGCTGCCAGATCCTGTTCCTGTGCTCGCCGGGCAACCCGACCGGCGCGTTGATCCCGGTTGAAACCCTGAAAAAGCTGATCGCCTTGGCCGACGAATACGACTTTGTGATCGCCGCCGACGAGTGCTATAGCGAGCTGTACTTCGACGAACAAACCCCGCCAGCCGGTCTGCTCAGCGCCTGCGTCGAACTGGGCCGCAAGGACTTCAAGCGCTGCGTGGTCTTCCACAGCCTGTCCAAGCGCTCCAACCTGCCGGGCCTGCGTTCGGGTTTTGTGGCCGGTGATGCCGACATCCTCAAGGGCTTCCTGCTCTATCGCACCTACCACGGCTGCGCGATGCCGGTTCAAACCCAACTGGCCAGTGTCGCTGCATGGAACGACGAAGTGCATGTACGCGCCAACCGGGCGCTGTATCGCGAGAAGTACGATGCGGTGCTGGAAATCCTCAGCCCGGTGATGGATGTGCAGCGTCCGGACGGTGGTTTCTACCTCTGGCCAAGCGTTGAAGGCGATGACGAGGCGTTCTGCCGGGATTTGTTTGTGCAAGAACATGTGACTGTAGTGCCGGGGTCTTATCTGTCCCGCGACGTTGATGGTTTCAATCCGGGCGCCGGGCGCGTGCGTATGGCATTGGTTGCGCCGCTGGCGGAGTGTGTCGAAGCGGCCGAACGAATTCGTGACTTCATCACCCGCCAACGATAAGTACTCCACCGTGCCAGCAATACTGGCACGGTAACTTTCCATATCAAGAAACACTTCCAACGTATATATAAATCCACTTCTCACCGAGAGACGTTTACTCTTCCGGTGCGCACTTTCCTATGCCTGATAACAAACCAACCACCACTTCATGGAAGAAGTAAAACATGAATACCCTTCAAGACTGCACGCTCGTTCAATGGCCGGATGATCAAGCGGCCTATGAAGCCGCCATCAATGAAACTCCGGCGAATGCAGGTACTCGCAATAGCGGCCGTTCCAAACGTTCGCTTATCAACTATTCCAAACTATGGGCGAATGGTCGCACCTTAAAGATTGCGTTCATTGATGAGGTCGATGCGGATCACAAACAGAAAATCATCGACGCTGCCAGTCGCTGGTTACCGTTTATCAACCTTACTTTCGATTTCGTTGATGATCTGCAAGGCGATATTCGTATCGCCACGAAGAACAACGACAACAGCTCCATGCTCGGCACAGACGCGTTACTCATTCATCCGGACTGGCCCACCATGAACCTTGGGGTCACAACCGACCATGAGGATTTCGATGTCATCGTCACCCATGAATTTGGCCACGCACTGGGTGCCATGCATGAGCATCAACACCCGAAAGCCAACATTCCCTGGGATAAACCGAAGGTGTACGAATTTTATCAGAATCGCGAAATGAACCCGCTGACCCGCGCGCAAGTCGACCAAAACATGTTCACGCCCTTCGGGACCATCGAGGCGATTTATACCGATTACGATCGCAAATCCATCATGCATCATCCCGTCGCTAAAACGCTGACTCTGGGAGACTGGGAAAACCCAATCAATCGGACAATCAGCAAGAAAGACAAGAAGATGATGGCATTACTTTATCCGCGCTGAACACTGACTAAAAAAATGAAACAAGGAAGTTACAACATGCTTATCAAATCAACTTGCATCACCTGCATCCGTCTTAACACTCGCATGGAGCAAGACGCATAATGTGGGCCAAAAACAACCCTTGCAAACTCTGGACGCCCGGTCAGACGTTACGCATCGCTTTCCTCAACGGTACAGAGGAATTCAAGACTGCCACCATCGCTGCGGCCAACAATTGGCTGCCACACATCAATTTGAAGTTCGATTTCGTTGAAGGTATAGAAGGCGACATCCGCATACTCAGCAGGGAAGGCGAATTTTCGTCCAGCATCGGTACCGATGCACTGCTCAAAATCGACGAACAAACGATGACGCTCTGGCCCCACTCACCCATTCATGCTCGTTATTTCGCCGCCAATGTGATGCATGAGTTCGGTCACATGCTGGGCGCAGAGCATGAACAGACCAACCCTACGGCAAACATACCTTGGGACAAACCAGCCTTTTACAAGCAACATGGGCTGACTGCCCAGCCTGAAGAAGATGACGCCCAGGCGAGCGCCACGCGTCAAAGACTGCACGATTGGTATCTTGATCGTTCAGCTCCCAGTGAAAGCATTTATTCCGAGTACGACCGCAAGTCGATCATGCACTACGTCATCCATCAGTCCTGGACCGAGGGCGGCTTTCAGAACTTTTTGAATCTGGTTCTCAGCGAGAAGGATAAAGCCTTCATGGCAAAGGCCTATCCCTGTCCGGTATAAACCCGAAATCGGCTATTTGACCTGCCCCAGATTAGCCTCACTTAAATCCAGCTCCCCCAATACTTCACGCAGTACGTCATCACCAATTTGGTGATGACGACTGAGGCTGTACAACTCCAGGCGTTGCGCCCGCAGCGCTTTCAAACGCAAGCGGCGCTCCAGCAAATCCATCTGAAACGCCAAGGCCTGGGCTTCGGCGGAATCGTTAAAGACTTCCAGTTGATGACGATACTCGGACATGATTCGCGCCTTGAGCTCCGCCGCCAACGCCGCCTCTGCCGCATCTACAGGCTTGGCCTCTTCGACTTCCAGCGCATGGATCGCCGCTTCAGCGGTTTTTCGCCAGGCGTCGCGCACTTCATTGCGGCGCTTGTCGTCTGGGCTTTTCTCGATACCACGCAACAACAGCGGCAAGGCGATGCACGCGGCAATCAGCGACAGCAGAATCACCCCGGCGGCGATGAAAATCAGCAGGTCACGCTCGGGAAACGCGTCGTTCCCCATCAACAGCGGCACCGACAGCACACCCGCCAGGGTCACCGCGCCGCGTACGCCACCGACCGTCAGCAACCAGCAGGACCGCGCCGTGGGCACCAGCGTCAGCTCGCCCTTACCGCGCCATCGCCGCAGCAGCCCCGACACCCGCCAAATGCTCTGCACCCAGATAAACCGCAACACCAGTAACACCATAAAAACCGCCACAACGTCCAGGCAACGGTAGAGCAACGTCGGCCACATTGACGCTTCCTGGCTGGCCACCGCCTTGATGATGTCCGGCAGCTGCAAGCCCAGCAGCAGGAAGATCAAGCCGTTGAAGGCGAATTCCAGCAATGACCAGACGCTGCGATTGAGCAAACGCGTGCTGGTCTGACGCGGCAGCAGGTCGAGCCAGCTCTGCATCATCCCCGCTGCCACTGCCGACAAAATGCCCGAGGCACCGAGCCGTTCGGCCAGTACGTAAGCGGCGAACGGCAGCAACAGCATGAACACCACGTGAGTCGCCGGGTCATCCCAGCCTCGGGCGATCATCCACGAGCGCAAGCGACCGACCAGCCAACTCAGCGCCACACCGGTGGCCAGACCACCCACTGCCACCAACACGAACGTCAGACTGGCATTGGCCAGGGAAAACACCCCGGTTATGGCCGCCGCCAAGGCAAACTTGAAGGTCACCAGGCCCGAGGCGTCGTTCATCAAAGCCTCGCCCTGGAGCATGTGCATCAACGGTGTCGGCAAGCGGTTCTGGGAAATCGCCGAGACCGCCACGGCGTCGGTCGGCGACAACACCGCCGCCAATGCGAACGCCACCGGCAGCGCAATACTCGGCAATAGCCAATGAATGAAATACCCGGCGCCGACCACGGTGAACAGCACCAACCCCACGGCCAGGGTCAGGATCGGCCCGCGCAAGCGCCACAACTCACGCTTGGGCATGCGCCAGCCATCGGAAAACAACAACGGCGGCAGAAACAGAAAGAGGAACAGTTCCGGATCAAGCGCCACATGCAGCCCCAACGTCGGCCAAGCCAGCAAAGCGCCCGCACCGATCTGCACCAACGGCAACGGCAGCGGGATCACTCGCCCGATCAGGCGTGAAACGCCGACCAACATCAGCATGATCAGGACGGTGTAGGCGGTTTGCATAAAGCGCTTTTCCCAGGCTATCGACAGCATTGAAGTGCCATATTAGCCGCTTAGGCTGCGTAAGACCGTTGCACCTATGTCGCAGCCCTGCAACATATCCCCTTGTAGGAGTGAGCCTGCTCGCGATAACGGTTTAACGTTCAACAAAGTCAGTGGCAGGTAAATCGCCATCGCGAGCAGGCTCACTCCTACAGGGTTTTGCGGTGGGAAATCGACCTCAGGCGCCGCGAAACCGTTTGGTCATGGCATAATCCGTCACCTTTTTTTTCCAGCACCTGTAAAGGGGGCAATTCCTTGACCGTTTCAAGTAAAACGTTGCACCTTTTCGGCATCAAAGCCTGCGACACCATGAAAAAGGCGCGCACCTGGCTCGATGAACACGCTGCCAGCTATGACTTCCATGATTACAAAACGGCCGGAATCGACCGTGAACACCTGACGCAATGGTGCGACGAGCACGGCTGGCAAGTGGTGTTGAACCGCGCAGGTACGACCTTTCGCAAACTCGAAGACGAACGCAAAGCCGATCTCGACCAAGCGAAAGCCATCGAATTGATGCTCGCACAACCCTCGATGATCAAGCGCCCGGTGCTTGATCTCGGTGACCGAACCCTGATTGGCTTCAAGCCAGATATCTACGCGGCCGCACTCAAGTAAGGCAGCCCGTTCCTTTTTGTTAGAGGTATCAACATGTCCAATACTCTGTTCAGCCTGGCCTTTGGTGTCGGCACTCAAAACCGTCAAGGCGCATGGCTGGAAGTGTTTTACGCACAGCCACTGCTCAACCCGTCGGCCGAACTGATCGCCGCTATTGCTCCGGTTCTGGGCTACACCGAAGGCAACCAGGCCATCGCGTTCAGCACTGCACAGGCCTCGCAACTGGCTGAAGCGCTGAAAAGCGTCGACGCCGGCCAGGCCGCATTGCTGACCCGTCTGGCCGAGAGCCACAAGCCGCTGGTCGCGACCATTTTGGCCGAAGACGTGCAACTGACTTCCACGCCGGAGGCCTACCTCAAGCTGCACCTGCTGTCCCATCGTCTGGTCAAGCCGCACGGCCTGAACCTGGCCGGCGTGTTCCCGCTGCTGCCGAACGTTGCCTGGACCAGCCAAGGCGCTATCGACCTGACCGAACTGGCCGAGCATCAACTGGAAGCCCGTCTGCGCGGCGAGCTGCTGGAAGTGTTCTCGGTGGACAAGTTCCCGAAAATGACCGACTACGTGGTTCCGGCCGGCGTGCGTATTGCTGACGCAGCGCGTATCCGCCTGGGCGCCTACGTGGGCGAAGGCACCACCGTAATGCACGAAGGTTTCGTCAACTTCAACGCCGGCACCGAAGGCCCGGGCATGATCGAAGGTCGCGTGTCGGCTGGCGTGTTCGTCGGCAAGGGTTCGGACCTGGGCGGCGGTTGCTCGACCATGGGCACCCTGTCGGGTGGCGGCAACATGGTGATCAAGGTGGGCGAAGGCTGCCTGATCGGTGCCAACGCCGGTATCGGTATCCCGTTGGGCGACCGCAACACCGTTGAATCGGGCCTGTACGTGACCGCTGGCACCAAGGTCGCGCTGCTGGACGAAAACAACAAACTGGTCAAAGTCGTGAAGGCCCGTGAACTGGCCGGTCAACCTGACCTGCTGTTCCGCCGCAATTCGGAGACCGGTGCCGTGGAATGCAAAACCCACAAATCGGCCATCGAACTGAACGAAGCGCTGCACGCTCACAACTAAGCAGAGCGTCACACGATCACCTGTCCTCGTAGGAGCGAGGCTTGCCCGCGAAGGCGTCTTCACTGACGCCAAAAGCTTCGCGAGCAAGCTTCGCTCCTACAAGGTCAGGGAGGTCAGGCGTACACCCCGCCCATGTTCACCAGGGCCGAACAACATGATGATTCCTTCTCCCTGGCGCGCCGATTTTCCGGCGATCGCCGCATTGCAACGGCAAGACCAGACGTATCTGGACAACGCCGCCACCACACAAAAACCTCAAGCCCTGCTGGATGCCCTGGCGCATTACTACGCTAATGGCGCGGCTAACGTGCATCGGGCGCAACACTTGCCCGGCGCCCACGCCACCCAGGCGTTCGAGGACAGCCGCAGCAAGGTCGCCCAATGGCTTAACGCTGGCGATTGCGGGCAGATCATCTTCACCCACGGCGCTACCTCGGCGCTGAACCTCTTGGCCTATGGCCTGGAACATCTATTCAATCCAGGCGATGAGATTGTCATCAGCGCCCTGGAGCACCACGCCAATCTATTGCCCTGGCAGCAACTGGCCCTGCGCCGCGCGCTGAAACTGGTGATTTTGCCGCTGGATGCCGACGGTGTGATCGACCTTGAGGCTGCCGCGCAGTTGATCGGCCCACGCACCCGATTGCTGGCGGTCAGCCAGTTGTCCAACGTACTTGGCGCCTGGCAGCCGCTGCCCGAGTTGCTGGCGCTGGCCAAGGCCCACAACGCGCTGACCGTCGTCGATGGCGCGCAGGGCGTGGTCCATGGCCGGCACGACGTTCAGGCGCTGGGTTGCGACTTTTATGTGTTTTCCAGCCACAAGCTCTATGGCCCCGATGGCCTGGGTGTGCTGTTCGGGCGTAACGAAGCCCTTGAACAAGTGCGTGCGTGGCAATTCGGCGGTGAGATGGTGCTGGACGCCAACTACCACGACGCGCGCTTTCGCCCGGCACCGCTGGGTTTCGAGGCGGGTACGCCGCCAATCGCCAGCGTAATTGGTCTGGGGGCGACCCTGGATTATCTCGGCGGACTGGATCAGGAAGCGGTTTCTGCTCACGAAGCGGCGCTACATGACTATTTGCTCAAAGGTCTAGAGGCGCGCAATGGCATTCGACTGCTGGGTAAACCGCACTTGGCACTGGCCAGTTTTGTCGTCGAGGGTGTGCATAACTCGGACCTGGCGCATTTGCTGACCGAGCAAGGGATCGCCGTGCGCGCCGGTCATCACTGCGCCATGCCCCTACTCAAAAGCTTCGAGCTGGCCGGGGCGATTCGGGTGTCGCTGGCGCTGTACAACGATTCCGAAGATCTGGAACGCTTCTTTGAAGCGCTGGATCAGGCGCTGGAGTTATTGCGATGAGCTTGCCCGCCGAAGCCGTTACAGCGCTGGAGACTTTTCAGAATGCCGCTGGCTGGGAACAACGGGCGCGCCTGTTGATGCAATGGGGCGACCGCCTGCCAGCGTTGAGCGCTGTGGATAAAGTCGACGCGAACCGGGTGCATGGCTGTGAAAGCCAGGTCTGGTTGGTGGGCGCGTTGCGCGACGGTCATTGGCAATTCAGCGCGAGCAGCGATGCGCGATTGATTCGCGGGTTGGTGGCGTTGTTGCTGGCGCGGGTCAACGGGTTGTCGGCGGCCGAGTTGCAGCAGGTGGATTTGCCGGAGTGGTTTAATCAGCTCGGGCTCAGCCGCCAACTGTCGCCGTCGCGCAGTAATGGCCTCAATGCCGTGTTACAGCGAATGAATGAGTTGGCCGCGCCCCTGTAGGAGCAAGGCTTGCCCGCGATGCGTCTTGCCCGGTTCCAAATGGACACCGGAGCGCTACCTTCGCGAGCAAGCTTTGCTCCTACGGTTTGACCCGCTCTGCCGGGCGCCGCACGCCCGCCACAATCTTATCCACAGCTTTGGTCGCCGCGACCATGCCGAACGTCGCCGTCACCATCATCACGGCGCCAAACCCGCCGGCGCAATCGAGTTTCACGCCATCACCGACAAAACTCTTCTGCAGGCAAATGCTGCCATCCGGTTTCGGGTAGCGCAGCTGCTCGGTCGAGAACACGCACGGCACGCTGTAATGGCGGGTCACGGTGCGGGAGAAGTTGTAGTCGCGGCGCAACGTCGAGCGCACTTTCGAGGCCAACGGGTCGTTGAAGGTACGGTTGAGGTCGCAGACCTGGATTAGCGTCGGATCAATCTGCCCGCCCGCACCGCCGGTCGTGATGATCTGGATCTTGCGGCGTTTGCACCAGGCAATCAGCGCAGCCTTGGCGTTGACGCTGTCGATGCAATCGATCACGCAGTCGATGTTCGGCGTGATGTACTCGGCCATGGTTTCGCGCGTCACGAAGTCCGCCACCGCGTGCACCGTGCAATCCGGGTTGATCCCGCGCAGACGCTCGGCCATCACTTCGACCTTGGGTTTGCCGACGGTGCTGTCCAGCGCATGCAACTGACGGTTGGCGTTGCTGACGCAGACGTCGTCCAGGTCGAACAGCGAAATCTCGCCCACGCCACAGCGGGCAACGGCTTCCGCCGCCCAGGAACCAACGCCGCCGACACCGACGATCGCCACATGGGCCGCGCGCAAGCGCTCCAGGCCTTCAATGCCATACAAACGAGCGATGCCAGCAAACCGCGGATCTTCTGTACTCATGACCATTACCCCAAAAACCGGCGCGCATTATAGGGCCACAGCGCGAGAACTTTTAACCTTCCGGCTATAAGTGTAAGAACTTATGTGAAACCGCAGTGCCCAATGCCGGGCATTTCCCTGTTCGCTGTACGGTCAGAGAACCTCCAGTGTAGGATGCGCGCCCTGCCCCCCGGCAGCCAGCCGCCAACCGTTCCTTCGTTCCACAGCCTTTGGAACCCGAAAAAAACTATGTCATCGCGTAAATTTGGACTCAACCTGGTCGTGGTGCTCGCCATCGCAGCCTTGTTTACCGGCTTCTGGGCGCTGATTAACCGCCCGGTCTCCGCCCCCAACTGGCCTGAACAGATCTCCGGTTTTTCGTACTCGCCGTTTCAACAAGACCAGTACCCACAGAAAGACCAGTACCCGACCGACGATGAAATGCGTCGCGACCTGGAGATCATGAGCAAGCTGACGGACAACATCCGTACCTACTCGGTCGACGGCACGCTGGAGGACATCCCCAAACTGGCGGAAGAGTTCGGCCTGCGGGTGACCCTGGGGATCTGGATCAGCCCGGACCAGGAACGCAACGAGCGCGAGATCCTGCGCGCCATCGAACTGGCCAACACCTCCCGCAGCGTGGTTCGCGTGGTGGTCGGTAACGAGGCGATCTTCCGTAAGGAAATCACCGCCAAGGACCTGAGCGTGATCCTCGATCGCGTCCGCGCCGCCGTGAAAGTGCCGGTGACCACGTCCGAACAATGGCACGTCTGGGAAGAACACCCGGAACTGGCCAAGCACGTCGACCTGATCGCCGCGCACGTTCTGCCCTACTGGGAATTCATCCCGGTGGACAAGGCCGGTCAGTTCGTCCTCGACCGCGCCCGGGACCTGAAAAAGATGTTCCCGAAAAAACCACTGCTGCTTTCGGAGGTTGGCTGGCCGAGCAACGGCCGGATGCGTGGCGGCACCGATGCGAGCCCGGCGGATCAGGCGATCTACCTGCGGACTTTGGTCAACAAGCTGAACCGCCAGGGCTTCAACTACTTCGTGATCGAAGCGTTTGACCAGCCGTGGAAAGCCAGCGACGAAGGCTCGGTGGGCGCGTATTGGGGCGTGTTCAACGCCGCGCGCCAACAGAAATTCAACTTCGAAGGCCCGGTGGTCGCGATTCCGCAATGGCGCGTGCTGGCGATCGGCTCGGCCGTACTGGCGTTGCTGTCCCTGACCTTGCTGATGATCGACGGCTCGGCCCTGCGCCAGCGTGGCCGGACCTTCCTGACCTTTATCGCCTTCCTGTGCGGTTCGGTTCTGGTGTGGATCGGCTACGACTACAGCCAGCAATACAGCACCTGGTTCAGCCTGACGGTGGGCTTCTTGCTCGCCCTCGGTGCGCTCGGGGTGTTTATCGTGCTGCTGACCGAGGCCCACGAACTGGCCGAAGCGGTCTGGACCCACAAGCGCCGGCGAGAATTCCTGCCGGTCGAAGGTGATTCGGACTACCGACCAAAAGTCTCGATTCACGTACCGTGCTACAACGAACCGCCGGAGATGGTCAAACAGACCCTCAACGCCCTGGCCAACCTCGACTATCCGGATTTCGAAGTCCTGATCATCGACAACAACACCAAGGACCCGGCGGTCTGGGAACCGGTGCGCGATTACTGCGAAACCCTCGGCCCGCGCTTCAAGTTCTTCCACGTCGCCCCGTTGGCCGGTTTCAAGGGTGGCGCGCTGAACTACCTGATTCCGCACACCGCCAAGGATGCCGAAGTCATTGCGGTGATCGACTCGGACTACTGCGTCGACCCGAACTGGCTCAAGCACATGGTGCCCCACTTCGCCGATCCGAAAATCGCCGTGGTGCAGTCGCCACAGGACTATCGCGACCAGAACGAAAGCACCTTCAAGAAGCTCTGCTACGCGGAATACAAAGGTTTCTTCCACATCGGCATGGTCACCCGTAACGACCGTGACGCGATCATCCAGCACGGCACCATGACCATGACCCGTCGCTCGGTGCTCGAGGAACTCGGCTGGGCCGACTGGTGCATCTGTGAAGACGCCGAGTTGGGCCTGCGCGTATTCGAAAAAGGCTTGTCGGCGGCGTATTACCACACCAGCTACGGCAAAGGCTTGATGCCCGATACCTTTATCGACTTCAAGAAACAGCGTTTCCGCTGGGCCTATGGCGCGATTCAGATCATCAAGCGTCACACCGCCAGTTTGCTGCGCGGCAAGGGCACCGAGCTGACCCGTGGCCAGCGCTACCACTTCCTCGCGGGCTGGTTGCCCTGGGTTGCCGATGGCATGAACATCTTCTTCACCGTCGGCGCCCTGTTGTGGTCGGCAGCGATGATCATCGTGCCGCAACGGGTCGATCCACCGCTGTTGATTTTTGCAATCCCGCCATTGGCGTTGTTCGTGTTCAAGGTTGGCAAGATCATCTTCCTGTACCGTCGTGCGGTCGGGGTCAACCTGAAAGATGCGTTCTGCGCGGCACTGGCCGGGTTGGCGTTGTCGCACACCATCGCCAAAGCGGTGCTGTACGGCTTCTTCACCAGCAGCATTCCGTTCTTCCGCACGCCGAAAAACGCCGATAACCACGGCTTCTGGGTGGCGATTTCGGAAGCTCGCGAAGAGATGTTCATCATGCTGCTGTTGTGGGGCGCTGCGCTGGGGATCTTCCTGGTGAACGGCTTGCCGAGCAACGACATGCGCTTCTGGGTGATCATGTTGCTGGTGCAGTCGCTGCCGTACCTGGCGGCGCTGATCATGGCGTTCCTGTCTTCGCTGCCCAAACCGGTTGCCGAGCCTGAGCCTGCACCGGCTGTCTAAATCAGTACAGATGCACTAAACGGCGGCCAATGGCCGCCGTTTTGCTTTAAGATAACCGCCATTTTGCAGGCCTTGGCCGGGCCCGGTTTAACGGCCGAACGCCTTACCTGTGGGAGCGGGCTTGCTCGCGAAGCTTTTGGCGCCAGTGATGGCCCCTTCGCGAGCAAGCCCGCTCCCACATTTTAGTCCGCGCCCAAATTCATGTTTTTCGGAGTTTTCCATGACGGCCCACGCCGACCTTTCGCCGACCCTCCAACTCGCCATCGACCTGATCCGCCGTCCGTCCGTGACGCCGGTCGACGCCGATTGCCAGAAGCAGATGATGCAGCGCCTGGGCGATGCCGGTTTCAAACTGGAACCGATGCGCATCGAAGATGTGGATAACTTCTGGGCCACCCACGGTAAACACGACGGTCCGGTGCTGTGCTTCGCCGGTCACACCGACGTTGTCCCGACCGGTCCGGTAACCGCTTGGCAGATCGACCCGTTCAACGCGGTGATCGACGAACACGGCATGCTCTGCGGCCGTGGCGCGGCAGACATGAAAGGCAGCCTCGCCTCCATGACCGTCGCCGCCGAGCGTTTCGTCACCGACTACCCGGATCACAAGGGCAAGGTCGCTTTCTTGATCACCAGTGACGAAGAAGGCCCGGCGCACCACGGCACCAAGGCTGTGATCGAACGCCTCGCCGCCCGTAAAGAACGTCTGGACTGGTGCATCGTCGGCGAACCGTCGAGCACCACCCTGGTCGGTGACGTGGTCAAGAATGGCCGTCGCGGTTCCCTCGGCGCCAAGCTGACCGTACGCGGTATTCAGGGCCACGTGGCCTATCCGCACCTGGCGAAGAACCCGATCCACCTCTCCGCCCCGGCACTCGCGGAACTCGCCGCCGAGCATTGGGACCACGGCAACGACTTCTTCCCGCCGACCAGTTTCCAGATTTCCAACGTCAACTCCGGCACTGGCGCGACCAACGTGATTCCGGGGGATCTGGTGGCGGTGTTCAACTTCCGCTTCTCCACCGAATCCACCGTCGAAGGCCTGCAAAAGCGGGTGGCCGATATCCTCGACAAGCATGGCCTGGACTGGCACGTGGATTGGGCGCTGTCGGGCCTGCCGTTCCTCACCGAACCGGGCGCACTGCTGGATGCCGTGGCATCGAGCATCAAGGACATCACCGGTCGCGAGACCAAGGCTTCCACCAGTGGTGGCACCTCGGACGGGCGCTTCATCGCGACCATGGGCACCCAAGTGGTTGAGCTGGGGCCGGTCAACGCGACGATTCACCAGGTCAACGAGCGCGTGCTGGCCGCCGACCTCGATGTGCTGACCGAAATCTACTACCAGACCTTGATCAAGTTGCTCGCCTGATGCTGGCCTGCCCGATCTGCAGTGAACCGCTGAACGCGGTGGACAACGGCGTGGCCTGCCCCGCCGGGCATCGTTTCGACCGCGCGCGCCAGGGGTATCTGAACCTGCTGCCGGTGCAGCATAAGAACAGCCGCGACCCTGGGGATAACCTGGCAATGGTCGAGGCCCGACGCGATTTCTTGAACGCTGGCCATTACGCGCCGGTCGCCAAGCGTCTGGCGGAACTGGCGGCGCAGTACGCGCCGCAGCGCTGGCTCGACATCGGTTGTGGCGAGGGTTACTACACCGCGCAAATCGCCGAGGCCTTACCGAATACTGACGGCTACGCGCTGGACATCTCCCGGGAAGCGGTCAAACGCGCCTGTAAACGCAACCCGGCGCTGACCTGGTTGATCGCCAGCATGGCGCGGGTGCCGTTGGCGTCCGGCAGTTGCCAGTTTCTGGCCAGCGTCTTCAGCCCATTGGACTGGGAAGAAGCCAAACGCTTGCTCAGCCCTGGCGGCGGCTTGATGAAGGTCGGCCCGACCAGCGGCCACCTGATGGAATTGCGCGAAAGCCTGTACGACGAAGTGCGTGAATACACCGACGACAAGCACCTGGCCCTGGTGCCGGAAGGCATGGCGCTGGCGCACAGCGAAACCCTGGAATTCAAACTGACGCTGGAAAGTGGTCAGGACCGCGCCAACCTGTTGGCCATGACGCCCCACGGCTGGCGCGCCAGCGCTGAACGCCGAGCGGCAGTCATCGAGCAGGTCGAGCCGTTCGAAACCACGGTTTCGATGCGCTACGATTACTTTATTCTTCAGTAACTTTTCAATTTCTGGGTCTACGGCATTTGCCGTGGACCGGCTAAATCCGCGAATGGATTTTTCAAGACCGCAGTGAGGACATCCATGCGCCAACCCGATATCGAGATTTACCTGAAAGACGCCGACGTCGACTACAAAGCCGTCGCCGCCTGGCTGGGCGCCGCTCTGGGCCCGTGCACCGACTGGGTACAGAAAGGCCAGACCTACAAATGCAAGGCCGGTAACGTGCCAGTGACCTGGCTGCCAAAAGCCGTCGGCAAATGGAACAGCCTGTTTCTGGACAGCGACCAGACCCCATGGGAAGACGATATCGCCTGCGCCCGCGCAGCCTTTGCCGCGCTGAACGTCGAAGTGCGTTGCGCGCCGGGTACGTGGGTCGAGGAAGAAGGTGAAGAATTGGCCGATCGCTGGATGCGAATCAGCGTTGACGGTGAAGAAGAGATCACCTGGAAAACCGTGTAAAACCAAAAAGATCGCAGCCTTCGGCAGCTCCTACAGGGTCATGTGTACACCTGTAGGAGCTGCCGAAGGCTGCGATCTTTTGATCTTAAAGCTTACAGCCCCACCACATCCTCAGCCTGCAACCCCTTCTCGCCTGTCACTACGGCATACTCAACCTGCTGACCTTCAGCCAGCGAGCGGTGGCCTTCACCGCGGATCGCACGGTAGTGCACGAACACGTCCACCCCGTCCTCGCGTTGAATGAAGCCGTAGCCCTTGGCATCGTTGAACCACTTTACATTGCCGGTTTCGCGCGTAGCCATGTCTCGTTACCCCCTTCTTTTTATTTTGAGCGGTCGAGTATATGACAGCCGCCAAAACTCTCAACTCAAGTTTACTTAGCCGCTTTTTTGCCGATTTTCGATGAATCCGGCACACTATCGGCCTCCCGAGCAAACGCTCGGTTTTATTCACTCACGCAGAAGCCGTATGACCCGTTCCCCGTTTCGCCGTCTTGTGTTTGGCACCCTGCGCCGACTGTTGTACCTCTGGGTTCGCTCGGAGACGATCAACCAGTCGTCCCTTACCCTCAACCTCGACCGCAGCCGTCCGGTGTTCTACGTCCTGCAAAACCCTTCGCTGACCGACCTCGCGGTGGTCGACACCGAGTGCACCAAAGCCGGCCTGCCGCGCCCGGTGCTGCCGGTGTCGGTGGGTAATCTGTTGGAGCCCGCCGCGTTCTTTTACCTGACACCCGAGCCCGACTGGCTCGGCCGCCAGGACAAACGCGGCGCGCCGCCGACCCTGACCCGCCTGGTCAGCGCCCTGAGCCAGAACGCCGCCGAAGACGCGCAGATCATCCCGGTCAGCGTGTTCTGGGGCCAGTCGCCGGACAGCGAATCCAGCCCGTGGAAGCTGTTGTTCGCCGACAGTTGGGCGGTCACCGGGCGTCTGCGCCGCTTGCTCAGCATCATCGTGCTGGGGCGCAAGACCCGCGTGCAGTTCTCGGCGCCGATCCATCTGCGCGAACTGATCGACCACAATAAGGGCCACGAACGCACCGTGCGCATGGCTCAGCGGATCCTGCGGGTGCACTTCCGCAACCTGAAAGCCGCGGTGATCGGTCCGGACATTTCCCACCGCCGAAACCTGGTCAAAGGCTTGCTCAATCAGCCCTTGGTCAAACAAGCGATCCTCGATGAAGCCGAGCGTGAAAACATCTCCCCGGAGAAAGCCAAGGCCCAGGCCCTGCGCTACGGCAACGAGATCGCCTCGGACTACACCTACACCGCGATCCGTTTTCTGGAAGTAGTGTTGAGCTGGTTCTGGAACAAGATTTACGACGGGGTGAAGGTCAACCACATCGAAGGTGTGCAGAAAGTCGCCCAGGGTCACGAAGTGATCTATGTGCCTTGCCACCGCAGCCACATCGACTACTTGTTGCTTTCGTATCTGTTGTTCCGCAATGGCCTGACTCCGCCGCACGTTGCCGCCGGGATCAACCTGAACATGCCGGTGATCGGCAGCCTGCTGCGTCGCGGCGGTGCGTTCTTCATGCGCCGCACGTTCAAGGGCAACCCGCTCTACACCTCGGTGTTCAACGAATACCTGCACACTCTGTTCACCAAAGGCTTCCCGGTCGAGTACTTCGTCGAGGGCGGCCGGTCGCGCACCGGGCGCATGCTGCAACCGAAAACCGGGATGCTGGCGATCACCCTGCGCAGCTTCCTGCGTTCGTCGCGGATGCCGATCGTGTTCATCCCGGTGTACATCGGTTACGAGCGGGTTCTGGAAGGCCGGACCTACCTCGGCGAACTGCGTGGCGCGACCAAGAAGAAAGAATCGATCTTCGACATCTTCAAAGTCATCGGCGCGCTCAAGCAGCGCTTCGGCCAAGTGGCGGTGAACTTCGGCGAACCGATCAAACTGGCGGAGTTCCTAGACAGTGAACAACCCGACTGGCGCTCCCAAGAGCTTGGCCCGCAGTTCAAACCGGCCTGGCTCAACGAAACCACCAACCGCCTCGGCGAGAAAGTCGCGCAGCATCTGAACGAAGCGGCGGCGATCAACCCGGTGAACCTGGTGGCGCTGGCATTGCTGTCCACCAGCCGTTTGGCCCTGGATGATCGCGCCATGGCGCGGGTGCTTGATCTGTATCTGGCGCTGTTGCGCAAGGTCCCGTACTCGCCGCACACCACGTTGCCGGAAGGCGATGGTCGGGCGCTAATCGAGCACGTGAAGGACATGGACCTGCTGTCCGAACAGAGTGATGCCTTGGGCAAGATTTTGTACCTGGACGAGCAGAACGCTGTCCTGATGACCTACTACCGCAACAACGTGCTGCACATCTTCGCCTTGCCAGCGCTGTTGGCGAGTTTCTTCCAGAGTGCGTCGCGCATGAGCCGCGAACAGATCCTGCGCTACACCCGCGCGCTGTATCCGTACCTGCAATCAGAGCTTTTCATTCGCTGGTCCATGGATGAGCTGGATGGCGTGGTCGATCAGTGGCTCGAAGCCTTCGTCGAGCAAGGCTTGCTGCGTTTCGAGAACGATGTGTACCTGCGTCCGGCACCGAGTTCGCGGCATTTCGTACTGCTGACGCTGCTGTCGAAAAGCATCGCCCAGACCCTGCAACGTTTTTACATGACTGTTTCCTTGCTGCTCAACAGCGGCCAGAACAGTATTAGCGCCGAAGAACTGGAAGACCTGTGCACCGTCATGGCCCAGCGCCTGTCGATCCTCCACGGTTTGAACGCCCCGGAGTTTTTCGACAAGAGCCTGTTCCGTCACTTTATCCAGACCTTGCTCGACCTCGACGTGCTGCGTCGCGACGAAGCCGGGAAGCTGAGCTATCACGCGCAGCTCGGCGAACTGGCTGAAGGCGCGGCCAAACGCGTATTGCCGGCGGAGATTCGCTTGTCGATCCGTCAGGTGGCGTTGCATCGCAGTGAAGATGCGGCGGACCAGGTCGCCACACAACCCGAGACTTGATGAAATCCCTGTGGGAGCGGGCTTGCTCGCGAAGGCGGTTCAACATTCAACATCTGTGTTGTCTGGCGCACCGCTTTCGCGAGCAAGCCCGCTCCCACATTAATTGGAGATATTCGATGAAAAAACTCTCTCTATTGGCCATGACCGCGCTACTGGGAGCCTGCCAATCCATGCACCCCGCCGCTAAAACCAGCCTCGATGGCGAAGTGTTCTACCTGCAACGCATCGCTTTGCCGCCAAGCGCCACGTTGAGTGTCAGCCTGCAGGACGTGTCCCTGGCCGACGCCCCAGCCGTAGTCATCGACGAACAGAAAGGCCCGGTCAAAGGCCAGGTGCCGCTACCGTTTCATCTGAGCTACGATCCGTCGCAGGTCAAACCTGGCCATCGTTACTCGGTCAGTGCGCGGATCGAAGTCAACGGCGAACTGATGTTCATCACCACCGAAAACCACGCCGTAAAACTCGACGGCAACGATCCGCAACCGCTGAAAATCCGCGTCGACGCCGTTCGTTAAATTCCGCTCAAGATCAAGGAAGCTGCCATGTTCCGCCCTACCCTTCGCTTTGCCGGCCTGTGCGCAGGCTTGATGATTTCCGCCAACGCCCTGGCGCTGTCCCTCAGTGACCTGTCGCAAAACGATGCCACTGGCGGCCTCAAGGACGCGCTGACCCAAGGCGCGCAAATCGCTGTCAAGCAACTGGGCGCCCCTGGCGGTTTCAGCAACAACCCGGACGTGAAGATCGAACTGCCGGGCAAGCTGGGCAAAGTCGCGAAAAAAATGAAGCAGTTCGGGATGGGCGACCAGGTCGATCAGCTGGAAACCAGCATGAACAAAGCGGCTGAAACCGCCGTGACGCAGGCCCAGCCGATCCTCGTGGATGCGGTGAAAAAGATGAGCGTGGCCGATGCCAAGGGCATTCTCAGCGGCGGCAAGGACTCGGCCACCCAGTACCTGGACAAAACCAGCCGCGAACAGATCCGCGCCAAGTTCCTGCCGATCGTCAAACAGGCGACCGACAAGGTTGGCGTTGCGCAGAAGTACAACTCCTTCGCCGGCCAGGCTGCTGCATTCGGTGTTGTCGATGCGAAGAGCGCAAATGTCGAAAACTACGTGACCGAACAGGCATTGAATGGCCTGTTCGAAATGATCGGCAAACAAGAAGAAACCATCCGCCAGAACCCGGCCGCTGCGGCGACCAGCCTGGCGAAGAAAGTCTTTGGCACGCTGTAGGTTCTGACTCTGTAGGAGCTGCCGAAGGCTGCTCCTACAGGGTTTGTTTCGTCAGTGTCAGGCTGCATTGCTCGACGTTAAGGCATCGGAGTAAATCACGCTGTTGCGGTAAACGTCCGTGAGCCGGCTCACGGCTCGCTGAATCACCGAACACTGAAACTCGATGAAGTAAGTCAGATCGAGCTCGTCCGCCTCGGTATGCAAATAAGACCGCCCATACTTCACCGGCGCATTGCGCAGCAGCAAACTGATCGCAATGTAACGAAACGCGGCGAATTCGTTTTTGAACATCAACCAGTAGAACAACGCCCGCGCGACCCGCCCGTTACCGTCGCGAAAGGGGTGCTCGTAGCCCAAAGCAAAATGCAGCGTGATCGCCTTGATCAGCGGATGCACATAACGCCTGTCCTGAGGTAATCCTTGGGGCAAATTGATCCAGTTCGACAACCTCTCCAAGCGCAAAATCAGCCCAGCAGCGTGCGGTGGACGATGTACCGTGTTGCCTGAACCGTCCTGGACAACCACCTCATCATTTGTCCTGAAAACGCCCGGAGAATATTGCTCGTCAGCAATCCCCTCCACGCCCACCCGATGCATCGCTGCGATCAAATCCACGCTCATGGGCTCATAGCGTCTTTCCCAAGCGAAGTTCATCATCCTGTAGTTGCCCATCACCATGCGCTCATCCGGCGTACGCGGCTGACGCTGGTGCTTGAGCATGTCTTTGGCGACACGTGTAGTGGTCGCCGCGCCCTCCAACTGGCTACTGGCGATGGCCTCATCCTCGATCAGATCATTAAGCAGATAACTGAAATGCGCCCGCTCGCCGATCCGACGGGTCATGTCATCCAGGGCGGCGGTAGTCGTCTGCCGATCCACCACCGAAAGCGTCATCTGCGCCAACGGCGTCAGCAGATATTTCCCCCAGTGCACCGGGTCCCCCAGTGGCAGCAGATTGACGTACTGCGCCACCCGCGCCTTTTTGACCAAAGCCCAACACAAATTGACATCCAAACCGGGTGCCCAGCGATAGCGCAGTGCCTCGAACGGCAGATAACGCCCCTGATCATCAACAGGTTTAAGCAACGCCAGATAATCCGCCAGACGCTGCTTGTGCGGTGGGCGCGCCAACAGGTCGAACACGGGATCGGATCTGCCCTTGGAGACTGGCGGCTTTTTCATCAGAAGGTGTGCTCGAGGGCTGTGAAAGCAGAGGCAGAAGTACAACACCCGAGGGACACGGGCTCAATATCAGAGGTTTCTGAAAAAGATGTAGGAAGAAAGTAGAGGATATTCAGGGAGAAATTAGTCGGCTAGCAGGCCGTCATCGCGAGCAAGCTCGGCTCCTACAATTGGGTCGGATGCGGGCGGGGAGAAATGGGTCGGTTGGCAGGCCGTCTTCGCGAGCAAGCTCGGCTCCTACAATTGGGTCGGGTGCAGGCGGGGAGAAATTGATCGGTTGGCAGGTCGCTTTCGCGAGCAAGCTCAGCTCCTGCGAAGCCAAGATCAAAAGATCGCAACCTTCGGCAGCTTCTGCACCGGATGAGCGCAAGCTCGACAAAGCTCTTGATCTTGCCGTACTGGCCCCTTCGGCAGGCTGAGTGGAGGGATTGATCCGGGGGTGGGCGCGCAGCGCCGTTCGACGGAGTCGAATGCATCGAAAGGAGGTGCAGCGAAGCAAACCGGAAGCGATGCCCCCGGATCAATTCCGGAGCGAAGGAACCCCGAGCCCCAGCGAGCGGGCCGAACGCCGGGGCCCAGCCTTTTGGTTACTTTTTGGCGTCTGAAAAAGTGACCCGCCGTAAGGGCGGAACCGCCAGCCGCCGCACCCCAAAAAACGGATATTAACCAAGAACACCCAAAGCATGGTCGGCCCAAAGGCCGCCAAGCCCAAAAAATCAAGCCTCCCGCCGAACCCGGAACCACGCCGCATACAGCGCCGGCAGGAACAACAGCGTCAACGCCGTCGCCACAATCAACCCGCCCATGATCGCCACCGCCATCGGCCCGAAGAACACGCTGCGGGACAGCGGGATCATCGCCAGCACCGCGGCAAGTGCCGTCAGCACAATCGGCCTGAACCGCCTTACTGTCGCCTCGATGATCGCTTGCCAAGGCTTGAGCCCGGCGGTGATGTCTTGCTCGATCTGATCCACCAGGATCACCGAGTTACGCATGATCATCCCGGACAACGCGATGGTCCCGAGCATGGCGACGAAGCCGAACGGCTGACCGAACACCAACAGGAACAACGTCACGCCAATCAACCCCAATGGCGCGGTCAGAAACACCATCGCCGTGCGTGAGAAGCTGCGCAGTTGCAACATCAGCAAGGTCAGCACCACCACGATAAACAGCGGCACACCGGCCTTCACCGAGTTCTGCCCGCGCTCCGAGTCTTCCACCGTACCGCCGACATCCAGCAAGTAGCCGTCGGGCAGTTCGGCGCGGATCGGGTCGAGGGTCGGCATGATCTGCTGAACCAGGGTCGCCGGTTGTTCCTTGCCGTAGATGTCGGCGCGAATCGTCACGTTGGGCAAGCGATTGCGGTGCCAGATGATGCCCTCTTCGAAGCCGTATTCCAGGGTCGCGATCTGCGACAGGGCAACGCTTTTTCCGTTGTCCGTCGGCACCGCCAGGCTCGGCAGCAACGACAATTCGGTACGCTCATGCACGGTGCCGCGCAGCAGGATTTCGATCAACTCGTTGTCTTCGCGGTACTGGCTGACGCTGGAACCGGTCAGCGAGCTTTGCAAAAACCTCGACAGGTTGGCGGTACTCACGCCGAGTGCCCGGGCGCGGTCTTGATCGACGTTCAGGTAAACCACTTTGCTCGGCTCTTCCCAGTCCAGATGGACGTTGACCACGTGCGGGTTCTCGCGAACCTTGGCCGCGACTTTACGCGCCAGCGCACGGACTTCTTCGATGTGCTCGCCGGTAACGCGAAACTGCACCGGATAACCCACTGGTGGACCGTTTTCCAGCCGCGTGACTCGCGAACGCAGTTCCGGGAATTGTTCGTCGAGGGTTTCGATCAGCCAGGTGCGCAGGGCTTCGCGCTCCTCGATGGTTTTCGCCAGGACGACAAACTGGGCGAAGCTCGCCGCCGGCAGTTGCTGATCCAGCGGCAGGTAAAAGCGCGGTGAACCGGTGCCGACGTAAGCCACGTAATTGTCGATGCCAGCGTGTTCCTTCAGCAGGCCTTCAAGGCGTTTAACCTTCTCGGTGGTGTTGCTCAGGGACGCGCCTTCCGCCAGTTTCAGATCGACCATTAACTCCAGACGACTCGAAGCCGGGAAGAACTGCTGCGGCACGAAACGGAACAGCACGATGGAGCCGATGAACAACACCACGGTCAGCAGGATCACGGTTTTGCGCCAGCGCACACACCACTCGACCAAGCGCCGGACGCGCTGATAGAACGGCGTGCCATAAGGGTCGGGTTGACCGTCGCCGGTGCCGTGTTTGGCGGCATGAATTTTCGCCAGGTCCGGCAGGAGTTTTTCCCCCAGGTACGGCACGAACACCACGGCGGCCACCCACGACGCCAGCAGTGCGATGGTCACCACCTGGAAGATCGAGCGGGTGTATTCACCAGTGCCCGATTGCGCAGTGGCAATCGGCAGGAACCCGGCGGCGGTGATCAACGTGCCGGTGAGCATCGGGAACGCGGTGCTGGTCCAGGCA
This sequence comes from Pseudomonas sp. TH15, assembly GCF_016651105.1. Lineage (GTDB taxonomy): Bacteria > Pseudomonadota > Gammaproteobacteria > Pseudomonadales > Pseudomonadaceae > Aquipseudomonas. The sequence continues at coordinate 2,331,444 of NZ_JAEKEL010000001.1, read as the reverse complement.
TAGCTGGCGGCTTTGATCCGGTCGAAGCCCTGTTCCATTTTGATCGCCATCATTTCCACGGCGATAATCGCGTCATCCACCAGCAACCCCAAGGCCAGTACCAGTGCGCCGAGGGAAATCTTGTGCAGGCCGATACCAAGGTAATACATGCAGGCGAAGGTCATCGCCAGCACCAGTGGAATGGTCAATGCCACCACCATCCCGGTGCGCACGCCGAGGGAGAAAAAGCTCACCAGCAACACAATCGTCAGGGCTTCGACCAGCACCTGAACGAATTCGCCGACACTGGTTTTTACCGCGGCCGGCTGGTCCGAGACCTTGCGCAGTTGCATACCGGCGGGGAGGTTTTTCTGGATGCGGTCGAACTCGCCTTCCAGAGCCTTGCCGAGCACCAGAATGTCGCCACCGTCCTTCATGGCCACGGCCAGACCGATGGCGTCTTCGCCCATGAAGCGCATGCGCGGCGCCGGTGGATCGTTGAAGCCGCGACGCACGTCGGCGACATCGGCGATACGAAATGTACGATCACCGACCCGGATCGGGAAGTTCTTGATCTGGTCGACCGTCTGAAAATTCCCGGTGACCCGTAGCTGCAATCGCTCGCTGCTGGTTTCGAAGAACCCGGCGGTGGACACCGTGTTCTGCTCTTCAAGCGCTTGCTGTACTGCCGCCAGTGGCAGCCCGAGGGTGGCGAGCTTGACGTTGGACAGTTCGATCCAGATCTTCTCGTCCTGCAAGCCAAGCAGGTCGACCTTGCCCACATCCTTGACCCGTTGCAGTTGAATCTGCACCCGGTCGGCGTAATCCTTGAGCACCGCGTAGTCAAACCCGTCGCCGGTCAGGGCGTAGATATTGCCGAAGGTGGTGCCGAACTCATCGTTGAAAAACGGGCCTTGAATGCCCGGTGGCAGAGTCTGGCGGATGTCGCTGATCTTTTTGCGAACCTGATACCAGAGATCCGGGATCTGCGCCGAATGCATGGAGTCGCGAGCAATGAAGGTCACCTGGGACTCGCCGGGGCGCGAGAACGAAACGATGCGCTCGTACTCGCCGGTTTCCATCAGCTTCTTTTCAATGCGCTCGGTCACCTGGCGCGACACTTCCTGGGCCGTCGCCCCAGGCCAGCTGGTACGAACCACCATAGCCTTGAAGGTGAAAGGCGGGTCTTCGCTTTGGCCGAGTTTGGTGTAGGAAAGCGCGCCGACAATTGCCAGCAAGAGCATCAGGAACAGTACGATCTGGCGATTACGCAGCGCCCATTCGGAAAGATTGAAACCCATCGGGGATTACTCCTTGGCCGCCAGATTAACCACGCGGTTGGAGCGATCCACCGGGCGCACTTGCTGCCCGTCGTGAAGCACATGAACGCCGGCGGCCACCACCCAGTCACTGGCGTTCAGGCCTTCGAGTACCGGTACGGTTTTCTCACCGAAGGCACCGATCCGCACCGGGGCTTTTTTCAAGGTGTTGTTGGCGCCAACGATCCACACGTAGGTCGCTCCGTTTTCGGCGGTGACGGCTGACAGCGGCACAGACAGCGGCACGACCTGGGCGGTCTGGATAAACACTCGGGCACTCTGGCCAAGTTCGGCGGGGACTTTGCCGGAGGTGAAGGAAATACGCGCGGCGAAGGTCCGCGATTTGGGATCGGCCGCCGGCGACAGTTCACGAATGCGCCCGGTAAAACGTTGATCGGGTTGGGTCCAGAGCTCCACCGTCACCGGCTGATCAACCTTGAAGCGCCCAAAGCTTTGCTCCGGCAAGCTGATCAACACTTCACGCTCGCCATCGGTGGCGAGCGTGAACACGGTTTGCCCGGCGGCCACCACTTGGCCGACTTCGACCGCGCGTTTGGCGACCACACCGTCCTGAGGCGCGCGGAGCACGGCGTAGCTGGCCTGATTGGTCGAGACGTTGAACTCGGCTTTGATCTGCTTGAGGCGTGCTTCGCCGGATCGGTAGAGGTTTTCAGAATTGTCGTACGCAGAGCGGCTCACCATCTGACGGTCCATCAGCGTCTTGTAGCGATCGCGTTCGGCGCGGACCAGGCTCAGGTTGGCCTCGGCGGCGGTCACCTGGGCGCGAGTGGCTTCCAGTTGCAGACGTACGTCCTGGGGATCGAGCTCGGCCAACGGCTGATCGGCCTTGACCCGCTGGCCTTCCTCGACCAGTCGTCGGCTGACTTTGCCACCAATGCGGAACGCCAGATCCGGCTCGTAACGGGCGCGAACTTCACCGGGATAGCTTTCCATCGCCTGGGCCGAAGGCTCTGGCTGAACCACCATGGCCGGGCGCACGCTGACTTGCGGCGCCTCGTCGTGACCGCACGCCGACAATAAAAAAGCCAGGCTGACTGGCAATGCGAGGGGCAAGGCATAGCGGAACATGGTGAAGGACCTTTCGCTAATGGTGCTTGGAATAATTATACTGGCCGGTATGTTATTAATAGCAAACTCACCAGTCCAGTATTAAAAGCGAATAATGTCGAACAATCTTTCAGCACCTAACGGTCCGGGCCGCCCCAAGGATCTGGCCAAGCGCCAGGCCATCCTCGACGCGGCGAAAATTCTGTTTCTGACGAAGGGTTACGCGAGCACCAGCATGGATGCCGTGGCCGCCGAGGCCGGGGTGTCGAAGCTGACGGTCTACAGCCACTTCAACGATAAGGAGACGCTGTTCTCCGCTGCCGTGGTGGCCAAGTGCGAAGAGCAACTGCCACCGCTGTTTTTCGAATTGCCCGACGGCATCGCGGTGGAAACGGTGCTGCTGAACATCGCCCGCGGCTTTCATCAACTGATCAACAGCGATGAATCGGTGAACCTGCATCGTTTGATGATGACGCTGGGCAGCCAGGACCCGAAGCTTTCGCTGATCTTCTTCGAAGCCGGGCCAGAGCGCATGTTGAGTGGGATGGAGCGGTTGCTGAGCAAAATTGATCAGACCGGTGCACTGGGCATCGATAAACCGCGCAATGCGGCCGAGCATTTCTTTTGCCTGCTCAAGGGCGCGGGGAATTTTCGCTTGCTGTATGGCTGCGGCGAACCGCTGGAAGGGGACGCGGCCGAGAGCCATGTGCGGGAAGTGGTGGGGTTATTTATGCGGGCTTATCGGCCTGGGACAGCCTGATCATTTTGTAGTGTTTTGAAGGACGCTATCGCGAGCAAGCTCGCTCCCACAGGGGATTTGTGAACGCTACAAATCCAATGTGGGAGCGAGCTTGCTCGCGATGGGGGGGCGACTCGGTCTTAAGGCTTGAGCGCTTTCTTCGGATAAATGTCATACCGGCTGGATTTCCCGTCCAGCGCATGACTCGGCTTCGGCCCTTCAATGCATGGCGCCTTGCGCGGGCGCTTGACCACCACCCGGTGGCTGGCCAATGCCAATGCCGCTTCGAGCAATGCCGGCGCATCCGGGTCATCGCCCACCAGCGGGCGGAACAGACGCATTTCCTTCTTCACCAATGCCGTTTTCTCACGATGCGGGAACATCGGGTCGAGGTAGATCACCTGCGGCGGCTCACCTTCCCAATTGCGCATCACTTCAATTGAATTGCCCTTGAGCAAACGCATCCGCGCCACGATGGGCGCCACGTCGAAATCTTCCGCGCCACGGGCCAGGCCATCCTCAAGCAACGCGCCGATCAGCGGCTGGCGCTCGATCAGGCTCATTTCGCAACCCAGGCTCGCCAGCACGAACGCATCCTTACCCAACCCCGCCGTGGCATCCAGCACCCGTGGGCGCACGCCTTGGGCGATGCCGACCGCTTTGGCGATCATCTGCCCGGTGCCGCCACCGAACAACCGACGATGCGCCGCGCCACCCTCGACGAAGTCCACCCGCACCGGCCCCGGCGCGTCAGGCCCCAGTTGCTGGAGCTGCAAGCCCTGCTCGCCGACCTGCAGGGCAAACTCGCCGTCATCCACTTGCATAGGCAGGCCCAGGCGTTCGGCCCATTGCTCGGCCTGTGGCTGAAACGCCGGGGCCGAAGCCTCGACATGGATGCGGCAGGCCGCGGGTTGCTCAATCATGGGAAAAAACGCTCAAAAAATTAATGATCGGCAAAAACGGCCGATAACAAAACTATCGAGCATTTTGCCAGACCTGAGCGTCGACCGAGAGAAATGTCAGACATTCAACGCACATCCGTAGGCTACATATCGCGTCATGGCGATTATGGCCTGCGAAACTCCCAGGCACTGAGCGGCGTCAGTCACCTGTGGCAAGATTTTTTTGCCCAGGCCCTGTCCGAACAGTCGAGCGATGTTGTGCCTGCGTGCGGTACCTTTCCACCGGTTGATCTGGAAAGCCCGGTCGAGCCGACCGTCGGCAGCGAGCTGTTGGCGCACATCGTTTCCCAGCGTGAATGCGACGTGGTTGAAACCGAAGTCAAACCGCCAGAGCCGCTGTTCCTGCCGATTGCCGAGTTCGAAATGGACCTGGCCGACAAACCTTTCCCACCGTTCCCGCCGGAAGAGCTCAAGGCCCAGCAAGCGCAGCAGGATTTCGACAGCAGCTGGGTACGTCCGGTGGTGATCAACAACGGTCAACCTGTACCGGAACCTGGCGCCGCGCCGCAGAAACGTCCGCTGCACCTGCCAATCGCCGAGTTCGAACTGCACCTGCTGGACAAGCCGTTCCCGCCGTTCTCGCCCGCAGAGCTGGTGGAGCAACAGAAACAACTCGATTTCGATAACGGCTGGGCTCGCCCGATCGTTCTGCAGAACCTGCGCATCGCCGCTTAAGCTTTCAGCGACACACCCACCACGGCCCGACATCCAGATGAAAGTGATTACGATGGGCGGCGTTGTAGTCCGGGCTCAACACCACACTGAACATGTCGCAGGCGCCGTCACGCACTTGCCGCAGGAACCGCGCGTCCTGATTATCCTTGGGCCAATCCTTGAGCACGCTGATCGTTCGGCCGTCGGCCAGGCGAAAACCGGCGATGTCCAGCGCGTTGGCGCTGGCGTGCTGGCTGCGGGCGCCGTGCTCGCGGTTGTACATGTTGCGGCAGGCGAAACTGCCGAGGTGATCGACCCGCGTCACGGCCTGGCCGTAAACCGCCTGAGATGCTGGCTGCAAGGCGTGGCGCTCGAACAGGGCAAACGCTACCGCCAACGGGCAACTGGCGAGGAAACTGCTGCTCAGGGCCACCTCGCCGCCCTGAACGCGCAAAGCGCCGATCAGCGGGCACTTGGCGTCGGGACTGTCGGATTGTCGTGTGACGCGCAGATTGGAGCTGGCCAGCGCCTGCGCGCAGAGGTCGGGGTCACCACGCAAACGCATCAGCTTATAGCCGGTCAGCCAATTGGGCGTGGCTTTAACGTCCAGTGGCGCCCATGGATTCCACTCCGGCGGGATGTCCAGCCAACCGCGCCAGACACTGACCAACGCGGCGCCGATGATCAGCAATACGCTGAGTGCAAGCCAACGCGCCATGCTCAGCCTTTGAAAAACTTATTGGCCTGCGCGTACGGCATGGAGCGCGACGTAAAGCTGAACGTGCCCGACGTCTTGATCTCTTCAGCCGCGCGGAAGAACTCGCCATACGCCGCAAGGGCTAGCGCCGAGCCGACGCTGATGCGCTTGACGCCCATATCGCTCAGTTCCTCGACCGTCAACTTGCGCCCGCCGGACATCAACACATTGACCGGTTTCGGCGCCACGGCACGGACCACCGCCAACACCTCTTCGGCACTGCGCAGACCCGGCGCATACAACACGTCGGCGCCCGCTTCGGCGAACGCCTGCAAGCGGCGGATGGTGTCGGCGAGATCAGGATTGCCGTGCAGAAAATTCTCGGCCCGGGCCGTCAACATGAATGGGAAAGGCAGGCTACGCGCCGCCGCGACCGCCGCTTCGATACGCGCCACGGCATGTTCGAAGCAGTAGATCGGCGCCTCTTCACGGCCAGTTGCATCTTCGATCGAGCCGCCGACAGCGCCCGCCGCCGCTGCGCGCAAAATACTCTGCGCACATTCGGCCGGGTCGTCTGCGAAGCCGTTTTCCAGATCGACCGCCACCGGCAGATCCGTGGCCGCAACAACCGCCTGGACGTTCAGCAGGGTGTCGTCGAGGGTCAACGCACCATCGGCACGACCGTTAGAAAAAGCATAACCGGCACTGGTGGTCGCCAGCGCCTCGAAGCCAAGGCTGGCGAGCATTTTCGCCGAGCCGGCGTCCCAAGGGTTGGGAATGACAAAAGCCCCCGCGCGTTCATGCAGTGCTTTGAACGCCTGGGCTCGAAGGGTTTGCGCATCCATTGGCAGGCTCCTGAGAAGAGGAAGAATCCACCTCAGAGCAGACCAAGTTGCTCCGCGGCGGGTTCTCTGTATAGCTCAGGCAGCGGCGGCAAGCCAGGCAAACGCGTCATCAGCTTGGCGTGAAAACGTTGCGCCAGTTTCGCCGCCAACAGGTTGTCGGCGGTGTGCAGGAAGATATAGGGCGTACGACCCTCTTCGATCCACACGGCAATTTTCTCGACCCACGGCACCAGGAATGGATCGTTGGCCTCAAGCTGCGGATGGCCGATAAAACGCACCTGCGGAAATTGCGTGAATGCCGCCGGGCGCACTGGCACTTTGGGCTTTTTCGATTGGGCGTGGAGCACCGAAGGGTCGGTAGAAATACAGCTGAACAACGCGCGTGGATCGAGGCAGATACGCTCGACACCGCGGTCCAGCAGCAGGCGATTGAGCATGCGTTCGGCATCGCCCTTGGCAAAGAATGCGTCATGCCGCACTTCGACCGCCAGCGGTCGGTCGACGGCGTCGATAAAACCGGCCAGCTCGGAGAGTCGTTGCGGGGTGAAGCTTTTGGATAATTGCAGCCAGACCGGGGAAACCCGCTCGCCCAGTGGGCTGAGCAGTTGAAGGAAGGTTTCGGCAGCGGTCAGTTGTTCACGCAGGTCACCGCTGTGGCTGATGTCGCCGGGGAATTTGGCGGTGAAGCGAAAGTGTTCGGGCATGATCTCGGCCCAGCGCTGCACGGTGGCGGCAGACGGGCTCGCGTAGAAGGTCGTGTTGCCTTCGACGGCGTTGAACACTTGGGAATAGAGATTCAGGAATTCGGCGGGTTTGGCGTCTTGCGGATAGAGGTAATCGCGCCAGGCGTTTTCACTCCAGGACGGGCAGCCGAGGTAGTAAGGCAGCAGCATCAGATGTACAGGTCGAGGCCCAGCACATCAGCATCCCAATCGACAAAACCGGCGGTGCTCAGGTAGCTGGCCAGGGCCATCGCTACGCTTTTGCTCATGGCGCGGTGATAAATCATGTCTTGCTGACGGGCGGGGAGATTGCTCAAGCGTTGTGCGGAGGCTTTGGCAGCGCGGGCGGCCAGTTGCTCTTCAGTCGGAAATTCCAGCTCGCCGTCGATGTCATCGACGGATTCATCCAGCGCGACATTGCCTTTGCGAGGCTTGCGCTTGATGGGGTAGGACTGAGAGGAAAGGCCGTCTATACGCATAAGTGCATGCTCGGTATCAGTGATGGCAGTTTAGTGGCGCATTACCCACTTCGCAAACTGTCGAGTGATAACTAGAACACATAAAAGGAAAAAGGTTTAAAGCGGGCGGGTAGAAACTGACGATTGGCGTCGTCTGCAGAAATCTTTCGCGAGCAGGCTCGCTCCCACAAGGACGGCGCAGTACCTGTGGGAGCGAGCCTGCTCGCGAAAGGGCCAACTCGGTATCGAGTGAATCAACGGGCCTTGGGCGTGGCGACCTTGTCGCGCAGATAAACCGGCTGCGCCTCATCCGCCACAATCGCCTCCCCTCGCGCCCAGGCAAACCGCGCCAGCGTCAGCAGGTCTTCAGCATGGGGCAACATTCCCGCATCCTGCCCGATCAGGTTAACGCCGATACGCTCGGCATACCCCCAACCGGTGCCCGCGCCGAACCACTCGCCGCTGGCATCGGCCGGCAATGCTGCGACTTCCGGCGGCAACACGGCTTCGTTACCGACAAGCCGCATCTCCCCCGCCGTTTCGCGGTAGCAGCCCCAATACACTTCATCCATCCGCGCATCGATGGCCGCTGCGACTTGGCTTACGCCGTGTTCGCGATAGGCACGCTGGGCCAGTACGGCCAGATCAGACACCGGCAACACCGGACGCTCCAGCGCAAACGCCAAACCCTGCACCACGCCAATGGCGATCCGCACACCGGTGAAAGCGCCGGGCCCACGGCCGAACGCGATGGCATCCACCGCTTGCAGGGTGGTACCGGCGTCGGCCAGCAATTGCTGGATCATCGGCAGCAGCTTCTGCGCATGCAGGCGCGGGATCACCTCGTAATGGCTCGTGACCTTGCCGTCATGCAGCAAGGCAACGGAGCAAGCTTCAGTCGCGGTGTCCAGGGCCAGCAAGGTGCTCATCGATGTTTCCGTAAGAGAGGTCAGAAAAAGTGCGCCAGTATAAACAACTACGACCCGCAAGCGGGCCGTAGAAGATGAAGCGATTCAGACTTTTCAGTTCAGCGCTTCAAGCACTTTGCCGGTGATCGCTTCAACCGAGCCAACACCTTCGATGTGGCTGTACTTCGGTTTGCCCTGAGCGGTGGACAGCTCCTGGTAAAACTTCACCAGCGGCTCGGTCTGAGCGTGGTAGACCGAGAGACGATGACGCACGGTTTCTTCGGTATCGTCTTTGCGCTGCACCAGTTCGTCACCGGTGATGTCGTCTTTACCGGCAATTTTCGGCGGGTTGTAGACGATGTGGTACACGCGGCCGGAAGCCTCGTGAACACGACGCCCGGCGATACGCTGGACGATGTCTTCGTCTTTGACGTCGATTTCGACCACGTGGTCCAGTTCGACGCCGGCCTTCACCAGGGCTTCAGCCTGGGGAATGGTGCGCGGGAAACCGTCGAACAGGAAACCGTTGGCGCAATCGGCCTGGCTGATGCGTTCCTTGACCAGGTTAATGATCAGGTCATCGGAGACCAGACCACCGCTGTCCATGACGCTCTTGGCGATCAGGCCCAGCTCAGTGCCGGCCTTGACCGCTGCACGCAGCATGTCGCCAGTGGAGATTTGCGGAATGCCGAATTTTTCGGTGATGAACTTAGCCTGAGTACCTTTACCGGCCCCGGGAGCTCCCAGCAGAATGACGCGCATCGATGTGCTCCTCAATTTTTTATATAGATAACGTCAGATTCGCCTCGTGGGGCCAATCTCAAAAATAGGGTCGTGGCCGCCCAAACGGCCAAAGGCTGATCAAGATACACAGCAGGCCCTGCCCACACAAGCCGCCGAAAGTCGGAGAAACCCGCGCCCATCGTGACCTTGGGACGGGGTACCCCAAGTCGTAACCCCATCATTAACTGTCGCCTGCCAGACCTTTTCCGGCCTTCGCCCAAGGGCACCCGGCCTGCGTGCCGAGCGCCCGGACCCAAGAGGAAAACCTTAGCCGGTATTTCGCAAACCGGCGGCAATCCCCGCCACAGACACCAGCAGCGCCTGTTCTACCGGGCTGCCCTGCGCCACTTCCTGTTGCCGCGAACGGGCCAACAGCTCAGCCTGCAATAGATGAAGGGGGTCGAGGTAAGTGTTGCGCAGGCGAATGAATTCGAGGGTGTCTGGGCTATGTGCCAGTAGCTGCGACTGGCCAGTCAGGCCAAGGACCACCGCACAGGCCTGCGACAATAGGTCGCGTAAGTGCGCGCCCAAAGGTAGAAGATCCGGCTCCACCAGCCGCTCATCGTAAGACAGCGCGATGTCCGCGTCAGCCTTGGCCAGCACCATTTCCAGCATATCGATGCGCGTGCGGAAGAACGGCCACTGCTCGCGCATCTGCCCCAGCAACTCACCTTCACCACGTTCCAGTGCCTTGCTCAGGGCAGCCTCCCAACCGAGCCAGGCCGGCAGCATCAGGCGTGTCTGGGTCCAGCCGAAGATCCACGGAATCGCTCGCAGGCTTTCAATCCCGCCAGCGCGGCGCTTGGCCGGGCGACTGCCCAACGGCAACCGTCCGAGTTCCTGTTCCGGCGTGGACTGACGGAAGTACTCGACGAATTGTGGATTCTCGCGCACCACGGCGCGGTAAGCACTGACACCATCCGCCGCCAATTCGTCCATCAGATGACGCCAGGCAGGCTCCGGCGGCGGTGGCGGCAGCAAGGTCGCTTCGAGCACCGCGGCCAGATACAGATTGAGGTTCTGCTCGGCGATGTCCGGCAAACCGAATTTGAAACGGATCATTTCCCCCTGCTCAGTGGTGCGGAAACGCCCCGCCACCGAACCCGGCGGCTGCGACAGAATTGCCGCGTGCGCCGGGCCGCCACCACGGCCCACGGTGCCACCGCGACCGTGGAACAACAGCAACTCCACTTGCTGCTCGCGGCAGATATCCACCAAACGTTCCTGCGCCCGATACTGCGCCCAGGCCGCCGCCGTGGTGCCGGCGTCCTTGGCCGAATCGGAGTAACCGATCATCACTTCCTGCGGCCCTTGCAGGCGCGCGCGATAGCCCGGCAGCAGCAACAGCTTTTCGATCACCGGGCCGGCGTTATCGAGGTCGGCGAGGGTTTCAAACAGCGGCACCACGCGCATCGGCCGCAATACGCCGGCCTCTTTGAGCAACAGTTGCACCGCCAGCACATCGGAAGCGGCGCCGGCCATGGAGATCACATAAGAGCCGAGGGACGCGCCCGGTGCAGCGGCGATTTCCCGGCAGGTCGCCAGCACTTCGGCGGTGTCAGCGGACGGCTTGAAATACGCCGGCAACAATGGCCGACGATTGTTCTGCTCGCGCATCAGGAAGGCGATGCGCTCTTCCTCGCTCCAGTCTTCGTAGCGACCGAGGCCCAGGTAATCGGTGATTTCAGTCATGGCAGCGGTGTGCCGCGACGAATCCTGACGCACGTCGAGACGGACCAGGAACAAGCCAAAGGTCACCGCACGACGCAGGCAATCGAGCAGCGGACCGTCGGCAATCACGCCCATGCCGCATTCATGCAGCGAGTTGAAACACAGTTCCAGCGGATCAAGCAGGTCGCGGTTGTTTTGCAGCACATCGGCGGTTGCTGACGTGCTCACTTTCAAGGATGCCTGGGCCCAATTGCGAGTTGCCCGCAGACGTTCGCGCAATTGCTTGAGCACCGCGCGGTAAGGTTCGGCGCTGTCGCCGGCCTTGGCTTTCAGGGCTTCACTGGCCTGCTGCATCGACAACTCGGCGGCCAGATGATCGACATCACGCAGGTACAAATCAGCCGCCATCCAGCGCGCCAGCAACAGCACTTCGCGGGTGACGGACGCCGTGACATTCGGGTTGCCGTCGCGATCGCCGCCCATCCACGAAGCAAAGCGGATCGGCGCCGCCTCCAGTGGCAAACGCAGGCCGGTGGCGGCGTGCAGCGCTAGATCGGCCTTGCGCAAATAGTTGGGAATCGCTTGCCACAGCGAATGTTCGATCACCGCAAAGCCCCATTTGGCTTCGTCGACAGGCGTTGGGCGGGTGCGGCGGATTTCTTCGGTGTGCCAGGCTTCGGCGATCAGACGCTGCAATTTCGCCTGGATCTGCTCGCGCTCGGCGCTGGTCAGGTCACGATGGTCCTGGGCCGCCAGTTGCGCGGCGATGGCATCGTATTTCTGGATCAGCGTGCGGCGGGCCACTTCGGTCGGGTGAGCGGTTAACACCAACTCGATTTCCAGTCGACCGAGCTGTCGCGCAAGGGATTCGGCGCTGTGGCCTTCAGCACGCAGACGGGCGAGCAGTTCCGGCAGCACCCGGGCTTCGAACGGCGCGGGCTGCGACTCTTCGCGGCGGTGAATCAGCTGATATTGCTCGGCGATATTGGCCAGGTTGAGGAACTGGTTGAACGCCCGCGCCACCGGCAGCAACTCGTCTTCGCTCAATTGGTTGAGGCTGGCGCTGAGTTCGGCGTCCATCGAACCGCGACGGTCGGCCTTGGCGCCCTTGCGGATCTGCTCGATCTTGTCGAGAAAACCATCCCCGTACTGTTCACGAATGGTGTTGCCCAACAGTTCACCCAACAGGTGAACGTCCTCGCGCAAGCGTGCATCAATATCGGTCATCAGCAGTTCTCCAGCAAAAATCCGGGCGGCTATGAACGTTAAGAGTGCCGCCGTAAAGCGGTTCTTACAAGCAAACGACGAAGGGACTTTAAACCTTAGGCGTTAAAGCTAGTCTCAACAGTAAGCCGTACAACGGCTGCCGCCGGCCAAAGCCGGACACTCACCCTGCCTGCCACGAGCAGGTGTGCCATGAGGTCATTATGAAAATTCGCGAGCTAGCCCAGCATTGGGAAGAAAACGCCAAGGGTCGCCTGACCGACACTGGCTACACGATTCACCTGGACGTGGAAGCCGCCGCCCGGCTGGCAGCGATTACCGAGATGTACCCCAAACGGCATCCCGAAGAACTGCTGGGCGAGTTGATCGGCGCGGCGCTTGAGGAGCTCGAGGCGAGTTTCCCCTACGTGAGAGGCCAGACCGTGGTGGCGACCGACGAAGAAGGTGACCCACTGTACGAAGACGTCGGTCCGACCCCGCGTTTTCTCGCATTGTCCCGCCGTCATTTGCACGATTTATCGGCTGGTAGCGACAAGCAAAAACATTGATCCCGTCGCAGAACCTGTGGGAGCGGGCTTGCTCGCGAAAGCGGTGTTTCAGGCAACAAAGATGATGAATATCAGACCGTTTTCGCGAGCAAGCCCGCTCCCACATTGACTTGCATTCCCCTTCAAAAATGGCGTGTTCCCGAGTCTCGAAAAGACCGGCAATACCGCTGCGCATCGCCAAAGTTCCCGGTTTAGAGCCTTGTCCATTCGGTCAAAGTTTTTTCAGGCGATAGGCCATCTTCTCTGAACTTTTGAAAAACGCCTCGGGTCGTACCCATTAACCACGCCTGGTACGGCCGTTTCATTTCACGCTTTGAATGTTCGGTGACGGCTCCTTAAACCAGGATGGAATTTGATGTTTTTCAGGAGTTATCCAATGGAGTTGAAGACCATGAAGACCAGCACTGCCAAATCCTCGTTCACCCACCTGCGCGGTCTGAAACTGGCTGCCTTGGCGATCGGCAGCACCTTTGTACTCGCCGGTTGCGCTGGCAATCCGCCGACCGAGCAATACGCCGTGACCCAATCGGCCGTTAACAGCGCCGTCAGCGCCGGCGGTACCGAGTTCGCAGCCGTGGAAATGAAGTCTGCGCAGGACAAGCTCAAACAAGCCGAAATCGCCATGCACGACAAAAAGTATGACGAAGCCCGGACCCTCGCCGAGCAAGCCGAATGGGACGCTCGCGTCGCGGAACGCAAGGCTCAGGCGATGAAAGCCGAACAGGCTCTGAAGGATTCCCAGAAAGGTGTTCAGGAACTGCGTCAGGAAAGTCAGCGCACTGTGCAGTAAGCGCGCATCCGGACCACACGCCTGAAGCTCTTATCGATAGAAAGGACGAACCATTATGCGTAAACAATTGATGATCCCCGCTCTCCTGGCCGCAAGCGTTGCCCTGGCAGCTTGCTCCACCCCGCCGAACGCGAACCTGGAACAGGCCCGCGTGAACTACTCCGGCCTGCAAGCCAACCCGCAAGCGAGCAAAGTCGCGGCCCTTGAGACCAAAGACGCCAGCGATTACCTGGACAAGGCTGACAAGGCCTACCAGGACAAGGAAAACCAGGCCAAGGTCGACCAACTGGCGTACCTGACCAACCAGCGCGTGGAAGTCGCCAAGCAGACCATCGCCCTGCGCACCGCTGAAAACAACCTGAAAAACGCCGCAGCCCAACGTGCCCAGGCTCGTCTGGATGCCCGTGATCAGCAGATCAAGCAGTTGCAAGACAGCCTGAACGCCAAGCAAACCGATCGCGGCACCTTGGTCACCTTCGGTGATGTGCTGTTCGCTACCGACCGTGCTGACCTGAAGTCCAGCGGTCTGGTGAACATCAACAAACTGTCGCAGTTCCTTCAGGAAAACCCGGACCGTAAAGTGATTGTCGAGGGTTACACCGACAGCACCGGCACCGCGAGCCATAACCAGTCGCTGTCCGAGCGTCGTGCCGATTCGGTACGCACAGCGCTGGTGAAAATGGGCGTTGATCCAGCGCGCATCGTCGTTCAGGGGTATGGCAAGGAATACCCGGTTGCCGAAAACGGCAGCGTTTCGGGCCGTGCGATGAACCGTCGGGTGGAAGTGACCATTTCCAACGACAACCAGCCAGTGGTGCCACGTTCGGCAGTCAGTTCGAACTAAGCTTCACGCGGTAACGTAAAAGCCCCGCCTGATCTGATCAGGCGGGGCTTTTTGTTGCTGGTGACTTGATGGCTGCCACTGTTTTTGTGGCGAGGGAGCTTACTCCCGCTGGGCTGCGCTGCAGACCCTAAACCTCGCACCGTATTCCTTCAGGCAGACGGCATTAATGGGTTGGCGGCTGCTACGCAGCCGAGCGGGAGCAAGCTCCCTCGCCACAGTGGATCAGCGCCACGCCGGAATCGGGGGTTACGGCTCAAGTTTCTGCGGCGTTTCCTGCCCCATGCAGCGCACGGCTTTTTTCTGGCCGTTGATCAACACTCCACTCAGGCCTTTCTGTTCGGTGTCGAACAGCACCAGTACGCCATCGACGCACTGAGCGACTTGCGCGGCCGGTTCCAGGGCGATTTTGTAGTCTTCGCCCGGCACGGTCTTGAGCATGGTGAATTCGTTGAGCAGCAACGCATCCTCAGGCTTGGCGAAATGCAGGTAGCCGTAGTACCACAGCACCCCGACAGTACCGAGAATGGTGCAGATACCGGTGATGATCAGCGGGATGGCGTTACGTTCTTCACTCATTGCGGACTCTCTGGTGGTTCATCTTTTGAATTCAGGGGCACCGGGTAATTCGGGATTTCACCCAGGCGGCGCAGACCGTTGAAATGCTGCGGGTCTTCGAGGTAGCGCAGCATCACCTGACGCCAGACCGGGTCGGCGAAGGTCTGCACATGACCGCCACGGGTCAGTTGCAGCACCCGCGGTGGCGGCGCAGCTTGATACAGACGAATGCCGTTGGAAAGGGGCACGAGGTTGTCGTCGATGCTGTGGTAGATCAGTTTCGGCACGCCCTTGAGCTGCGCCATGGAGTTGATCGCGCTGTCACCGTCCGGCACCAGCCACGACAACGGCACCTGAAATGGCCAGGTCAGCCACGAGGTAGTCAGGGCAAATCGACCGACATCCCGGTAGCTGGCGGGCGCGCCATCGAGGACCAAGGCCTTGAGCTGGGGCTGACGTTCCGGGTGTTGGACCAGGTAATGCACGGCCATCGAGCCGCCGAGGCTCTGACCCAGAACGATCAACGGCTTGCCCTTGACCTCGGGCGCCTGGTCGAGCCATTTGAACGCGGCGTCGATGTCCTGATAGATCTCCGGCAGCGACGGTTTGCCTTCGGACAAGCCATAACCGCGGTAGTCCACCAGCAACACTTGGTAACCCTCTTTCGGTAACCACCAACTGCCACCCAAGTGGTAAGAAAGGTTGCCGCCATTGCCATGCAGGTGCAGCACCGTACCTTTGACTTCGACGCCTTTTGCCGCCGGTAGCCACCAACCGTGCAGCTTCAGGCCATCGGCGGTGGTCAGGGTGACGTCGCGAAATTCGAGCTTGGCTTTGTCCGGGGTGAATGGCTGGCCGGGCTCGGGGTAAAACAGCAGCGAGCTGCAACCGCCGAGGGCCAGGAGCAGGCAGAAGATGCCGAGGATTCTCATCCGTTGAAACCTCGCAGTGAATGTTGGAGTTCGTAACCTGACACATCATTGTGGCGAGGGGGCTTGCCCCCGTTCGGCTGCGAAGCAGTCGTGAAACCTGATTACGCGGTGTGACGAAACAAATGTTGGGGGCCGCTTCGCGGCCCAACGGGGTGGTACGGCATTCCGACAAGCCCCCTCACCACAGTAACCCTCCACATTCATCTGGTGTGATCACAGGATGTTGGAGTAATCCGCTTCGATCCGGTCCAGGCTCAGGTGATTGAGGAAGTTGGAGAAGCACATCCACGCCGACAGTGCGTTCAAGTCGCGGAACTGATCCGGCAAATACTTGGGCGGCACCACTAGGCCTTCGTCCACCAGCTGGCGCAAGGTCCGCATGTCTTCCAGCGTCGTCTTGCCGCAAAACAGCAGCGGTATCTGCTCAAGCTTGCCTTTACGCACGGCCAACTGAATGTAGTTGTAAACCATGATAAAGCCCTTGAGGTAGGACAAGTCTTTGGTAAATGGCAGCCCATTGGGCACCGAACCACGGAAAACCCGGCTGGCGTTGCCGTAGCTTTCGGCCATTTCGAAGCCTTGCTCGCGGAAGAACTCGAACACCTGCAAGAAGTCCGCGCCCTCCTCGACCATGTGAATGGCGCGGGTACGGTTAGTCAGTTTGCGCAGTCGGCTCGGGTACGAGGCAAAAGTGATGATTTCCATCAGGATCGCCAGGCCTTCCTGAGTCACGGTGGACGACGGCGGGCCCTTAGACAGGAAGGTGCAGATCGGCTGGTTCAAACCGTTGAGGGTCGTGCCCACATGCACCAGGCCTTCGTGGACTTCCAGCGCCCGCACATCACGGTCGTTGAACATCGCATCGGCGCGAATCTTGATGTAGTCGGCGCCCGCCGCCGCATCAGCGACGATCCCGTCGGACTCGAACACCCGAATGGTTTCCTCAGCCTCGCCAAACACCTTGTTCAAACGGGTTTGCAGCAAGTGAACGGCGTCCTTGGCGGTGAGGATTTTCGGTTCGTCCTTCAGGTCGCCACGGCCGTCGATGTTGTTCAGGTAGTCGGACATCATCAGGCCCAGGTCAGCCAGGGTCGGGTCGCCGGCGTGGAACGCGTCGGACGCGGCGCCATACAATTCCTGGGAAATCAGCCCGAAATCCTCGGTGCCGCGCGCTTCGAGCATGCGCACCACCATCCGGTATTCCTTGCACATGCGACGCATGATCTGGCCGACCGGGTTGAACTGGCCGAGTTGACGGGTGATGTCGCGCTCGATGTTCTGGAATTCCAGCTTCACCTTGCTGGAGTCAAAGGACAGCGGCCGGTTCAGGTAATAGTCGCGGTCCACGGCCGGCATTTCCTTGCCCTTGGCCTTGAGGAAACCCTTGCGGATGTTTTCGTCCCATTTGACCGCATCCAGAACGCGAATCGGCGTCTGCGCCAGCACTATGCGATCGGACAAAATGCGTATCGTCTGCTGGTAATCGTCCACCCGAAACTCCTGTAGAAAAACCGTAACGTACTGGATTTATTTGACTTTTGCTTTGGCCAGGCGCTGATAGCGCACCGCTTCAACGAATACATCGGAATTGGCCGGGTCGTCGAGGTAAGCGAAGACTCGGTCCAGGCTGTTGTTGATCAACACACCGTCGCCGTCGTCCGTCTGGAAGCCTTCGCCACTGAGGGCTTTTTGCCCCACGGCCTGGTTGATCTGCTCGAGGTCGAGGTTGTAGACCACCAGTTCATGCTGTTCGTTGAGCTCGAAACCGGCAATCGTGAAATGCCCGCCGAATTGGGCCGGCACTGCAGCAGACAGGTACCAGCGATTGCCGTGGCGCGACACAGTGAAAGGATAGGCTTCACGCTCGTGCGGCTTGGCCTTGAAGTAGCTGACAGCCTGATAACGGTTGTCGCCGATGCGCGTCAGCTCAAGGTTCATCGGTTCACCCCAGGCGTTGGTGCTGGTCCATTTGCCGAGCAGTCCTTTGGGCGCGGGTTCGCTCGAAGCCAGCGGTTCCTTGAAGGTCACCAGACAGCCACTGAGCAGCAGGAACGACAAGGCGATCACTACGACGCGCCAGGCTTTCATTCAACACTCCCTATGAACCTGAAACACTTTCCCCTGTAGGAGCTGCCGAAGGCTGCGATCTTTTGATCCTGATCTTCGGCAATGCTGAAATCGCCAAAGATCAAAAGATCGCAGCCTTCGGCAGCTCCTACAGGGGGATCGGCGTCAAACGGACGCGAGCACCAGGTGCATGTATCGAGTCAGAATGCCAAGCATGTCTTGCTCGGCCAATGGCTCGGCTTCGTTGAGAAGGCCCTGATATTCCATCCGTCCGATAATCGCCGTCAACACCTTGGCATCTTGTTGGGGTTCACGGGAACCCAGCACTTCAAAAAGCTGGCAGGTGCCCTGCAGCAAAATTTGCTGATGGGAGCGCACCAACAGCGCCAGGCGCGGGTTAAGCAACGCTTCCTGGCGGAAGGCTTGCTCGGCCATCAAGTGCTCGCGGCGGTTGATCAATTGCCGGTGAACATAGTCGGCCATCAGCTGTGCAATATCGTCTGCCAACTGCGAGCGCGACTCAGGCGTGCCATCGCCGCTGACAACCATCTCGCGCAACAGCCCTTCATTGCTGGCCCACAGTTTGCCCATGTAGGCCGCACTGCGTTCCACGTATTGAGCGAAGGTATCGGTGAGCAAGTCATCGATGTCCTTGAAATAGTAAGTGGTGGCCGACAACGGCACACCGGCCTCGGCCGCCACGGCACGGTGACGCACCGCCCGTACGCCATCACGCACGACAATGCGCATCGCCGCATCGAGAATTTCCTGTCGCCGCTGTTCGCTGCCCTGTCGGCTGGCCTTGCGGCCCTGGTACTGAACGCTTTCAGCGACCGCAGTGGCGATACCCGCTGCACCTTCTTGAGCCATTGCACGATTCACGACAGGTATTCCTCTCTCACGCCAAAAGTAACCAGTTGATACGTTTGTACCAGACAGGCAATAAAAAGCCGCCTGTTTTAGGCGGCTTTTTTACTGAAACGCTTACGCTTGCGGCCGCATGTGCGGGAACAGGATCACATCGCGAATCGACGGTGAGTTGGTCAACAACATCACCAGGCGATCGATGCCGATACCTTCGCCGGCCGTTGGCGGCATGCCGTACTCCAGCGCGCGAACAAAGTCGGCGTCGTAGTGCATGGCTTCGTCGTCACCAGCGTCCTTGTCGGCCACTTGAGCCATGAAGCGCTCGGCCTGGTCTTCCGCGTCGTTCAACTCGGAGTAGGCGTTGGCGATTTCGCGACCACCGATGAACAGTTCGAAACGGTCAGTGACGTTCGGGTTGTCATCGTTGCGACGGGCCAGCGGCGACACTTCGAACGGGTACTGGGTAATGAAGTGCGGCTGTTCCAGCTTGTGCTCGACCAGCTCTTCGAAAATCATCACCTGCAGCTTGCCCAGACCTTCAAAGCCCAGCACCTTGGCGCCGGCCTTCTTGGCAATGGCGCGAGCCTTGTCGATGTCGGTCAGGTCGTCAGCGGTCAGCTCAGGGTTGTACTTGAGGATCGAGTCGAACACCGACAGGCGCACGAACGGCTCGCCGAAGTGGAACACTTTGTCGCCGTAAGGGACGTCGGTGCTGCCCAGAACCAGCTGAGCCAGTTCGCGGAACAGCTCTTCGGTCAGGTCCATGTTGTCTTCATAGTCGGCGTAAGCCTGGTAGAACTCCAACATGGTGAATTCTGGGTTGTGACGAGTCGAAACGCCTTCGTTACGGAAGTTGCG
Organism: Pseudomonas sp. TH15; assembly: GCF_016651105.1. Taxonomy (GTDB): domain Bacteria; phylum Pseudomonadota; class Gammaproteobacteria; order Pseudomonadales; family Pseudomonadaceae; genus Aquipseudomonas. The sequence continues at coordinate 2,311,954 of NZ_JAEKEL010000001.1, read as the reverse complement.
GTTGATCTCGAAGACTTTCTCGAAACCGCCGACAACCAGGCGTTTGAGGTACAACTCAGGGGCGATCCGCAGGTACATGCCCATGTCCAGGGCGTTGTGGTGCGTTTCGAACGGCTTGGCCGCCGCGCCGCCCGGAATGGTTTGCAGCATCGGCGTTTCGACTTCGAGGAAGTCACGCTGCATCAGGAAGCTGCGGGTGTGCGCAATCACTTGCGAACGCACGCGGAAGGTCTTGCGCACGTCTTCGTTGACGATCAGGTCAACGTAGCGCTGGCGGTAGCGCTGCTCGGTGTCGGTCAGGCCGTGGTGCTTGTCTGGCAGCGGACGCAGGGACTTGGTCAGCAGGCGCACGTCGGTCATTTCGACGTACAGGTCACCCTTGCCGGAACGGGCCAGGGTGCCAACGGCTGCGATGATGTCGCCCATGTCCCAGGTTTTCACCGAGGCCAGGGTGTCTTCGGACAGGGTTTTACGGTTGACGTAAACCTGGATGCGACCGGTCATGTCCTGGATCACCATGAACGAGCCACGGTTGAGCATGATGCGACCGGCAACCTTGACCGGGATTGCAGCCTCTGCCAACTCTTCCTTGGTCTTGTCCGCGTACTGCTTCTGCAAGTCTTCGCAGTAGTTTTCACGGCGGAAGTCGTTCGGGAAGGCATTGCCCTTGGCGCGCTCGGCAGCCAGCTTTTCCTTGCGCAGGGCGATCAGGGAGTTTTCTTCCTGTTGCAGGGCTTGCGGGTCGAGTTCTAGGTCGCTCATGTCTTTAAAAATTCCATCACAGGTTCGTTGCCCCCGGCTGTGAGCCGGGGTTCGCGGGCAAGCCTCGCTCCTACAGGTATCCGCAGATTCTGTAGGGCGTGCCTTAGAGCCCTTGTTTCAAGCTGGCTACCAGGTATTCGTCGATGTCGCCGTCGAGCACCTTGTCGCAGTCACTGCGTTCGATGTTAGTGCGCAAATCCTTGATTCGCGAGGCATCGAGCACGTAAGAGCGAATCTGGTGACCCCAGCCGATGTCGGACTTGGTGTCTTCCAGGGCCTGGGAGGCGGCGTTGCGTTTCTGCACTTCCTGCTCGTACAAGCGCGCCCGCAACATTTTCATCGCGGTGTCTTTGTTGGCGTGCTGGGAGCGTTCGTTCTGGCAGCTGACCACGGTGTTGGACGGTACGTGGGTGATACGTACGGCCGAGTCGGTGGTGTTTACGTGCTGACCACCGGCACCCGAGGAGCGGTAGGTGTCGATGCGCAGGTCCGACGGGTTGATGTCGATTTCGATGTTGTCATCGATTTCCGGCGAGACGAACACAGCCGAGAACGAGGTATGGCGGCGGTTGCCGGAATCGTACGGGCTCTTGCGCACCAGACGGTGCACGCCGATTTCGGTACGCAACCAGCCAAAGGCGTATTCGCCCTTGATGTGGATCGTGGCGCCTTTGATACCGGCGACTTCACCGGCCGACAATTCCATGATGGTCGCGTCGAAACCGCGTTTGTCAGCCCAGCGCAGGTACATGCGCAGCAGGATGTTGGCCCAGTCCTGAGCCTCGGTACCGCCAGAGCCGGCCTGGATGTCCAGGTAGGCGTTGTTGGCGTCCATTTCACCGCTGAACATACGACGGAATTCGAGTTTTTCCAGGGATTCGCGCAGACGTTCGACTTCGGCAGCGACGTCATCGACGGCGGCCTGGTCTTCTTCTTCGGCGGACATCAGCAGCAGGTCTTTGGCATCGGCCAGACCGGTGTGCATTTCGTCGAGGGTTTCGACGATCTGAGCCAGCAGCGAGCGCTCGCGACCCAGTTCCTGTGCGTACGACGGGTTGTTCCAGACAGCCGGATCTTCAAGCTCGCGATTGACTTCAGTCAGACGCTCATGCTTTTGATCGTAGTCAAAGATACCCCCGAATAGTTTCGGAGCGCTCGGACAGGTCCTTGATACTGTTAAGGATCGGGTTGATTTCCATGGCGGGCAGCACTCGTTGGCGAACTTTTGAAAGCCGGCGAGTATAACGTAATCAAGCTGTCACGGCAGCCCGCCTGGCGCTTTAGGGGTGAATGATTAAAGCGAACGCCGAGTAAATCTGTGGCGAGGGAGCTTGCTGTGGCGAGGGGGCTTGCCCCCGTTAGGTCGCGAAGCGGCCCCCTGCATTCTTCCAGTCATACCCTGCAATCAGGTTTCACGACTGCTTCGCAGCCGAACGGGGGCAAGCCCCCTCGCCACAGGATGCGCTAGGCTGGAGAACTTCGCTCAAGCCACCCGCTACTCAATCCCCACCTGATTACGCCCATTGTTCTTCGCCAGATACAGCCCCTTGTCCGCCGCCGAGATCAATTGCCGGCAATCGCTGCCCTGTTGCGGGGTGATGGTCGACAGGCCAATGCTGATGGTCAGGTTCGACCCTTCCACCGGGAACACATGCGGAATCTTCAGCGCCGCGACCGTCTGACGGAGTTTTTCCGCCACCAGCCGCGCGCCGCCCGGCGAGGTATTGGGCAACACCAGCGCAAATTCTTCGCCACCATAACGGGCCGGCAAGTCCGAAGGCCGGGCGCTGGCGTCGCGAATCGCCGTGGCGACTTTACGCAGGGCTTCGTCGCCTTCCAGGTGGCCGAAGCTGTCGTTGTAGGACTTGAAGTAGTCCACATCGATCATCAACAGCGACAGTTGAGTCTGGTCTCGCAGGGAACGGCGCCACTCCAGTTCCAGGTATTCGTCGAAGTGCCGGCGGTTCGACAGGCCGGTCAGGCCGTCGGAGTTCATCAGGCGTTGCAGCACCAGGTTGGTGTCGAGCAACTGCTGCTGGCTGACACGCAATGCGCGGTAAGCCGCGTCGCGCTGCAACAAAGTCATGTAGGAGCGTGAGTGATAGCGGATGCGCGCCACCAGTTCAATGTTGTCCGGCAGCTTCACCAGGTAATCGTTGGCCCCGGCCGCGAACGCCGCGCTTTTGATCAGCGGGTCTTCCTTGGTCGACAGGACGATGATCGGAATGTCCTTGGTCGCCGGGTGATTGCGGTATTCGCGCACCAGGCTCAAGCCGTCGAGGCCGGGCATCACCAGATCCTGAAGGATCACCGTCGGCTTGATCCGAATCGCCTGGGCGATGGCTTGGTGCGGGTCGGCGCAGAAGTGGAAGTCGATGTTTTCCTGATTCGCCAGACCGCGCCGAACGGCCTCGCCGATCATCGCCTGATCGTCCACCAACAACACCATCGCGGCGTTTTCGTCGGTTTTGAAGTCGTCGAGCTGTAAGTCATTCATGTGCGGTCACCTGAGTACTACTTGGGCCAGGATTGCTGTGAAAAGCCTTCATTTTGGGAAAATATCCAGCAATCGTGGCGCTATCTTGTCCAGTGGGCGAATTTCCACGGCGGCGTCGATGGCCGCAGCCGCTTTCGGCATGCCGTACACCGCACTGCTGTTCTGGTCCTGAGCGATGGTCAGGTAGCCCTGTTGGCGCATGAGTTTAAGCCCCTGCGCACCATCGCGGCCCATGCCGGTCAGCAAAACGCCCACGGCGTCGCCGTTCCAGTAACTGGCCACACTCTCGAAAAACACATCGATCGAGGGCCGGTAAATCTCGTTGACCGGTTCGGCGGTGTAGGCCAGCGTCCCGTTTTTCAACAAGCGAATATGGTGGTTGGTGCCGGCCAGCAACACCGTGCCGGCCTGCGGCGACTCGCCTTCCTGAGCCAGGCGCACGTTGAGGCCGCTGGCACTGCTGAGCCATTCGGCCATGCCGGCGGCGAACACCTGGTCCACGTGCTGCACCAACACGATGGCCGCCGAAAAATCCCGCGGCAGGCCCTTGAGCAAGATTTCCAGCGCCGCCGGCCCGCCCGCAGACGAACCGATGGCGACCAGTTTTTGCCGGGAACCCGAGTGGCGCAACGGGCTCGGCGCCGAGCGCACCCGGTTACCCTTGTCGCCGATCAGCCAGCCAATGTTCAAAATCTTGCGCAGCAACGGCGCCGCCGCCTCTGCGGCATTGCCGGCACCGATGGCCGGCGTATCGACCACGTCCAGCGCGCCGTGGCCCATGGCTTCGAACACCCGGTGCACGTTCTGCTGGCGGTCGATGGTGACAATCACGATCGCGCACGGGGTTTCGGCCATGATTCGCCGGGTCGCCTCCACGCCATCCATCACCGGCATGATCAGGTCCATCAGGATCAGGTCCGGAGTGTATTCGGCACAACGTTGCACCGCCTCGGCCCCGTTGCTGGCGACCCAGATCACCTGATGCGCCGGTTCAAATGCCAAGGCCCGGCGCAGGGCCTCTACCGCCAGGGGCATGTCGTTGACGATAGCGATTTTCATGCCCGTGCTCCTCCGATGAGCTCAACCACTGCATCAAGCAGGGCATCGTCATGAAAACTGGCTTTGGCTAGATAATAGTCGGCTCCGGCGTCCAGTCCACGACGACGGTCTTCTTCACGATCCTTGTAGGACACCACCATAACCGGCAACGATTGCAAACGGTTGTCCCGGCGCAATAAAGACACCAGTTCGATGCCGTCCATGCGCGGCATATCGATGTCGGTGATCAACAGATCGAAATCCTCCGAACGCAGGGCGTTCCAGCCATCCATACCGTCCACCGCCACGGCCACGTCGTAGCCGCGATTGAGCAGCAGCTTGCGCTGCAACTCGCGAACGGTCAGGGAATCGTCCACCACCAGAATCCGCTTGCGCGCCACTTCTGCGACCTGGTTGCTGTGCCGGGCAATGCGTTCCAGACGCCCGGTGTTGAGCAGTTTGTCCACCGAGCGCAGCATGTCTTCGACATCAACGATCAACACCACCGAACCGTCGTCGAGCAACGCCCCGGCGGAAATGTCCTGAATCTTGCCCAGCCGCTCATCCAGCGGCAATACGACCAAGGTCCGCTCGCCAATAAAGCGTTCGACCGCCACGCCATAGATCGCATCACGCTCGCGAATCACCACGACCTTGAGGGTTTGCTGGCTGTTCTGGCTCGCCGGGCGCTGCAACAACTGACTGGCCGCGACCAGCCCGACATGCCGGCCTTCGTACCAGAAGTGCTGGCGGCCTTCGAGCTGGACGATGTCTTCGGGTTCCAGATCGCACATCCGCTCGATGTGCGCCAACGGGAAGGCATAGGCCTCGTCGCCGACTTCGACCACCAGGCTGCGGACCACCGACAGGGTCAGCGGCACTTCCAGATGGAAGCGGCTGCCCTCGCCCGCCGTCTGCTCCAGCACCACCGCGCCGCGCAACTGCCGGACCATGTGCTGAACCGCGTCCAGCCCGACGCCGCGCCCGGAGACTTCGCTGACCTTGTCCCGCAGGCTGAAACCCGGCAGGAACAGGAACGTCAGCAGCTCCTCTTCGCTTAACTGCGCAGCGGTTTCGGTCGGGGACAACTGCCGCTCAATGATGCTGCGACGGACTTTTTCCAGGTCAACGCCATTGCCGTCGTCACTCAGTTCCAGCACCAGCAGACCGGCTTGATGGGATGCACGCAGACGGATCAAACCTTCCGCCGGCTTCCCCGCCAGCAGCCGTTGTTCCGGGGTTTCGATGCCATGGTCCACAGCGTTGCGCAGCAAGTGCGTCAACGGCGCTTCGAGTTTTTCCAGGACGTCGCGGTCGACCTGAGTCTTCTCGCCTTCGATCTCCAGGCGAACCTGTTTGCCCAGGTCGCGACCGAGGTCTCGGACCATCCGCACCTGCCCGGTCAGCACGTCGGCAAACGGTCGCATGCGACAGGCCAGCGCCGTGTCGTACAACACTTGGGCGCGTTGACTGGCATGCCAGGCGAATTCATCGAGTTCGGCGTTTTTTTCCACCAGCAGTTGCTGGGATTCAGTCAGCAGTCGGCGCGCATCCTCAAGAGCCTCTTGGGCTTCCAGGCTCAAGGCATGGTCCTTGAGGTGGACATTGAGGTTTTCCAAGGCCCGTAAGCCGTTGCTCTGCATGCGTTTGAGGCGCTGCATGGTGGCCAGGTGCGGTTTGAGCCGCAGGGTTTCCACCAGGGATTTGCTCGACAGGTCGAGCAGGCTGTTCAGCCGTTCGGCGGTGACCCGCAGCACGCGCTCACCGTTTTCGGTGGTGCGTTTGGCCTTGCGTGGCGGCTCGGCGGGCGCGACGGCCAGCGGTTCGACGACCGGGGCGATCGGCTCGACGGTTGGTGGCTCCAACTGAAGCTCGGCCATAAACGGCGCAATCGGCGTGCTGATCGGCGGCGCCAGTGCCATCGGGTCGAGCAATCGCCCCATCAGCGCTACATAGGCATCAATTTCCACCGCCGACGGTGTATTGCTCGGCGTCGCGATACGCATCAACAGGTCAGTGCCCTGCAACAACGCGTCGATATGCTCGGGCCGCAGATAGAGGCGCCCTTCCTGAGCGCTGACCAGGCAATCCTCCATCACGTGAGACACGCTGACCCCGGCATCCACGCCGACAATCCGCGCCGCGCCCTTGAGCGAGTGGGCCGCGCGCATGCACGATTCCAGGTGATCGGCCTGGGTCGGATCGCGCTCCAGGGCCAACAGGCCGGCGCTCAGCACTTGGGTCTGGGCCTCGGCTTCGAGGCTGAACAGTTCCAGCAAAGAGGCGTCGCGCATTTGCTCGGGGGTCATGTGAGGCTCCGGGTCACGGCGGACAGCAGCTGTTCTTCATCCAGCCAACGCAGGCTGCGACCTTTGAATTGCAACACGCCACGGGTGTACTTGGCGCTGGCCTCGGTCCCGGATTGCGACGCGGCATCGAGGATGCGTTCGTCGATGGCGTGAATCCCGTCCACTTCGTCGACCGGCACCACCACCGGGCCACCCCGGGCGGCGATGATCAACATCCGCGGCATTACCCGCGCACCGGAAGACACATTATTCGTGGCGTCGAGCCCCAGCAATTCCACCAGCGACAGGCACGCCACCAAAGCCCCGCGCACATTCGCCACGCCGAGCAAAGCCCGGGAGCGCTGGTGCGGCAAGGAGTGAATGGTTTGCAGCGGCGCCACTTCAACCAGACTGCGAGTGGCCAGGCCCAGCCATTCTTCGCCGAGGCGGAACATCAGCAGCGAACGGGTTTTGACGTCGGTTTCGACCACCGTCAACACCTGCTCGCGATCTTCCTGCTGCAAGGCGTAACGGTCGAGCAAGCGGGTGGCGGCGGCCGAATACACCGCGCAATTTCGGCAGTGAATATGCTCGCTCAGCAGCGGGCAGGACTTGTCGCCGTGGATACCGATGCGGTTCCAGCAGTCGTCGATGGCCTGGGCATCTTCATGGGTGACGCTCAAGGTGTCGGAGACGCTCATCGTTTACGCTCACTGTCGGCGGCACGCTCGCTGCGGGCGGCACGTTCCTGCAATCGTCTGGCGCCCGCGGTGTCGCCCAGCGATTGCAGCAAGGCAGCCAGGTGCATCAAGGCATCGGGGTGTTGCGGTTCGAGGTACAACGCTTTGCGATAGAAACCCTGGGCTTCAAGCGCACGGCCGGCAACATCGCTGAGCAGTCCCAGCCAATAAAATACTTGGGCGACCGGTTCGTGGCTGCGCAGATAACTTTCACACGCGGCACGAGCCTCGGCACTTTTGCCTTCGTTGGCCAGGGCGGCGATGTTCGCCAGCAGCGTCGCGGCGTCGGGATTGGCCGTTTTCACGGTATTGGGCAGCGGTGCGACATTAGCGAACGGACGGCTGCGTACCGGTGGCGGGATCACGCTGCGCACCGGTTGACGCACCGGCAGCGCAGTTGGAGCGAAGGCCGGAAAAGGCTCGGGCTCCGGCGCGCTTTGGCGGCTGAAGGCAAACGACTGCGGGATGCCGATCGAGCGCATGCCGAAACGTCCGAGCAAGCTGCCTTCGGCCGGGCCGATAAACAGCACGCCGTCCACATGGGTCAGGCGTTTGAGCACTTCGAAGACTTGTTGCTGGGTCGGCTGGTCGAAATAGATCAGCAGGTTGCGACAGAACACAAAATCATAGGGCGGTTCGCTGGCCAGCAAGGCCGGATCGAGCAGATTGCCGACCTGCAAGCGGACTTGTTCCAGCACCCGCTCGCTGAGTCGATAGCCTTCGTCTTCGGCGCTGAAATGCCGCTCGCGATACGCGATGTCCTGACCACGAAAGGAGTTCTTGAAATACAACGCGCGCTTGGCCTTCTCCACCGAAAGCGGACTGACATCCATGCCTTCGACCTTGAATTGATGAGGTTTGAGGCCTGCATCCAGCAGCGCCATGGCAATCGAGTACGGCTCTTCGCCGGTGGAGCACGGCAGACTGAGAATCCGCAGGGCGCGCATATTGTTGAGGTCGGCCAGACGTTTGGCCGCCAGTTTCGCCAGGGTGGCGAAGGATTCCGGGTAACGGAAAAACCAGGTCTCCGGGACGATCACCCCTTCGATCAGCGCCTGTTGCTCGTCCCGCGAGCCTTGCAAAGTCTGCCAGTACTCGTCGGCCGTCAGCGCATAGGCTGCCGTCATGCGCTGACGCACGGCACGCTCAATGATGGCCGGCCCCACTGAGGCGACATCGAGGCCGATGCGATCCTTGAGAAAATCGAAAAACCGCTGATCGCTGCTCATGGCCGCTCCTCAAGGAGGTCCAGAGGCTGCGACGGAAACAGCAGCGCCCGGACTTGATCATCGAGCAGATCGGCAACCCTGACCCATTGCAGCAAGCCTTGAGCATCCTTGCGCACCGGACCGAGGTACGGCGCCTGGCGGTTGTCCAGGCCATAAGGCTGAAAATCCGCCGGGTTGCAGCGCACGGTATCGGTAGCCTGTTCCAGGATCAGACCGAGCAATCGCGCAGGCGTGGTTTCATCCGGTCGGTAGTGCACCAGCACCAGCCGCGTGCTGGTGCGGGCCTGCGCCGGTTGGCCGAAGGTCAGTGCACTGAGGTCGATCACCGGCACCACTGCACCGCGATAGGCGAATACTCCGGCGACCCAGGCCGGGGCCTGGGCAATCGGCTTCAACGGCAGGCGCGGCAGCACTTCGGCTACCTCAATGGCTTGCAGTGCGTAACGCTCGTTACCGACGCGAAACACCAGGAAAAGCGCCTGTCTGGCCGGTGCCACGGCAGTGCGTTTGGCCGTGAGTTCGCTCATCAGACTTTGAATCGCGAGACGCCACCACGCAGCCCGACGGCCACCTGGCTCAGTTCGTCAATGGCGAAACTGGCCTGGCGCAAGGACTCGACGGTCTGGCTGCTGGCATCGCCCAATTGCACCAGCGCATGGTTGATCTGTTCGGCGCCGGTGGCCTGGGCCTGCATGCCTTCATTGACCATCAACACTCGCGGCGCCAGCGCCTGAACCTGATGGATGATCTGCGACAGCTGCTCACCGACCTGCTGCACTTCGGACATGCCGCGACGCACTTCTTCGGAGAACTTGTCCATACCCATAACCCCGGCCGACACCGCCGACTGAATCTCGCGGACCATCTGCTCGATGTCATACGTGGCGACGGCGGTCTGGTCCGCCAGACGTCGCACTTCGGTGGCGACCACGGCAAAACCGCGACCGTACTCACCGGCCTTCTCGGCCTCGATGGCCGCGTTCAGCGACAGCAGGTTGGTCTGGTCGGCGACCTTGACGATGGTCACGACCACTTGGTTGATGTTGCCGGCCTTCTCGTTGAGGATCGCCAGTTTGGCGTTGACCAGATCGGCCGCGCCCATCACCGAGTGCATGGTGTCTTCCATCCGCGCCAGGCCTTGCTGCCCGGAACCGGCCAGCACCGAGGCCTGATCGGCGGCCGTGGAGACTTCTGTCATGGTGCGCACCAGGTCACGGGACGTGGCGGCGATTTCACGGGACGTCGCACCGATTTCAGTGGTGGTGGCGGCAGTTTCGGTGGCGGTGGCTTGTTGTTGCTTGGAGGTGGCGGCGATTTCAGTGACCGAGGTGGTGACCTGCACCGACGAACGCTGAGCCTGGGACACCAGCGAGGTCAGATCGGTCATCATGTCGTTGAAGCCGGTTTGCACCGCGCCGAACTCGTCCTTGCGATCGAGGTTCAGGCGGCTGCTGAGGTCACCGGTACGCATGATTTCGAGGATCTGCACGATGCGGCTCATTGGTGCCGTGATCGCGCGCATCAGTAGCAGGCCACAGAGACCGGCGGCGAGAATCGCGACCAGCAAAGAGAGGCCCATGCTGATTTTTGCCGCGGACACGGCATCGTCGATATTGGCCATGGCCTGATCAGCGACTTTCTTGTTTTCGCCGATGATGTCGTTGAGTTTCGTGCGACCGGTGTACCACGCTGGCGAGAGCTTCTCATTGAACAATTTCACCGCATCGGCTTCCAGGTTGCGTTTGTGCAAATCGAGCACCGCGTCCTGAATCTGCATGTAGTTATCGTGGTACTTCTCGAACGCGGCGAACTCAGTGCGATCCTCATCGGTCGCCATGGTCTTGCGGTAATTCTCCATCTGCTCCAGCAGACGGCTCTCAAAGGACTTGAACTCGGCGGCGTCTTCGCTGCTGATGCCTTCGCCTTCCTTGAGGCCGAGCAACTCCTGAGTCTGCAGATAGCTGTCGACCCAGGCGCTGCGAATCATCGAACTGTAATACACCCCCGGCGCTGCATCCGTTCGGACCGTTTCCTCGCTGGACTCAATCTTCAGCAGACTGGAGAACGAGACCATGACCATCAGCAGCATGATGGCAATAATGACCGCAAAGCTCGCCAAGATGCGTTGGCGCAACGTCCAGTTCTTCACAGTATGTCCTCGGGGCCATTTTCAAATGCTGGGGAGTATAGCTGAGGGCGGTGTTTCATTTATAAGACGCTTTTTAACCCTCGCGCCCATCGAGGTTAAACCGGGGCGGGCTCTGGACAGGGACTTTCCAGCAAGCGAGGTGCAACTGACCAGTGACGGATTGGCAGAAAGGGGCGCTGGATCGGTCATTTCTGAACGGACGGCTTCTTCGCGATGATGGCCACGAGCCATTGTGCGCAAGAAGTTGCGCACTTATTTTCGATTTTCATCTATCAACGCCTCTACAACCCACGTCCCACGTGGCCTGTAGACGAGTGCGCAAGAAGTTGCGCAGTACTGCGCAACTTCTTGCGCACTTTTGCCCTGATTCGCCTGGCAAAAATCCTCAAACCCACAGGCCAGAGCGGTTTAACCCCCGGCTGCCGGGCACTTCACAAAAGCTGGCACGGACCTTGATAACAGTCAGGCACCCACCAGGCGATTTCGCCTCTCGGGCACCCTAAATTTTTAGCAAGGAGCACATCCATGGCTACACCAGCGTACATGTCCGTCACTGGCGAAAAACAAGGTCTGATCACTGCCGGCGCATTCACCGCCGACTCGGTTGGCAATACCTACCAAGAAGGTCACGAAGACCAGGTCATGGTTCAGGCTTTCAGCCACGACGTGATCATCCCGCGTGACCCGCAATCCGGCCAACCAACCGGTCAGCGCGTTCACAAGCCAGTGGTGATCACCAAGGTCTACGACAAGGCTTCGCCACTGCTGCAAGCAGCTCTGACTTCCGGCGAGCGCATGAGCGAAATCGTTATCCAGTGGTACCGCACTTCGGCCCAAGGGACCCAAGAGCACTACTACACCACCAAACTGGAAGACGCGATCATCGTCGCCATCAACAACAAAATGCACAACTGCCAGGATCCGTCGAACTCCCACTTCACGCACCTGGAAGAAGTGCAATTCACCTACCGTAAAATCACCTGGACCCACGAAGTATCCGGTACTTCGGGTTCCGATGACTGGCGTCAGCCAGTCGCTTAATCGCGGCTGACCGCTTCACGCATCGGCCAGCTCTGCTGGTCGATGTTGTTTACGCTCCCCCAGAATTTCGCGTCCGTTGACCTGGTTTTCGGGTGTCGACGAACGCAGTAAGCACTGCACAAGGAACAAGGGATGTTCGCGCCGGCCAATCAGACTCACTTTGCCCTGACTATCGAAGGTCTGGATAACGATCTCCAGGTTCTTGCCCTGCAAGGTCGGGAAGCCATCAGCCAGCCTTTTGTGTTTGAGGTGGATCTGGTCAGTGAACAGCCGTCCCTGGACCTCGAAACGCTGCTGCACAAACCGGCCTTTTTGCAGCTCTCGCCTGACGGCAGCGGCATTCATGGCCAGATCTATCGCGCCGCCCAGGGTGATTCCGGCAAACGCCTGACCCGCTACGCGGTGACCCTGCGTCCGCAACTGTCCTACCTGGCGCACCGCATCAACCAACGCATCTTCCAGAACCTCACCGTACCGAAAATCGTCGGCATGGTCCTCGAAGAGCACGGCATTCAAAGCAACGCCTACGAATTCAAAGTCGGGGCGATTTATCCCGAGCGCATCTACTGCGTTCAATACGATGAATCGGACCTGCAGTTCATCCAGCGCCTGTGCGAGGAAGAAGGTATTCACTACCACTTCCAGCACAGCGCCACGGCCCACAAACTGGTGTTCGGCGATGACCAGACGGTGTTCCCGAAACTCGCGCCAGTGGCCTACCAGCAAGACTCCGGCATGGTCGCGACTAACCCGGTGATCAAGCGCTTCGACCTGCGCCTGGAAACCCGCACCAGCCGCACCACCCGCCGCGACTACGACTTCGAAAAACCGCGCCTGACCCTCGAAGCGGAAAACCGTGGCGACGCCCTGCCCGACCTCGAAGACTACGACTACCCCGGTCGCTTCATCGACCGCGAGCGCGGCAAGCACCTGGCCAAACGCGCCCTCGAACGTCACCGCAGCGACTTCCAGCTCGCCGAAGGCAGAAGCGATCAGCCGATCCTGGTCAGCGGCCACTTCCTGGCCCTGACCGAGCACCCGAAAGCCAAATGGAACGACCTGTGGCTGCTGACCGAAATCCTCCACGAAGGCAAACAGCCGCAAGTGCTGGAAGAGTCGGTCACCAGCAATACCACGGCGTTGAAGGACGACTTCCATCAAGGCTATCGCAATCGTTTCCAGGCGACCCCGTGGGACGTGCCGAACCGCCCGCCGCTGAACCACCCAAAACCACGGATCCTCGGCAGCCAAAGCGCCGTCGTCACCGGGCCCAAAGGTGAAGAGATCCACTGCGACCAGTACGGCCGCGTCAAAGTGCAATTTCACTGGGACCGCGAAGGCCAGGCCGACGACAAGACCAGTTGCTGGCTGCGCGTCTCCTCCGCCTGGGCCGGCGCCCACTACGGCGGCATCGCCATCCCGCGGATCGGCATGGAAGTGCTGGTTTCGTTTTTGGAAGGCGACCCCGACCAGCCGCTGATCAGCGGCTGCCTGTACCACAAGGAAAACGTCGTCCCCTACGACCTGCCGGCGAACAAAACCCGCAGCACTTTCAAAACCCTGAGCTCCCCCGGTGGTGGCGGCTACAACGAACTGCGCATCGAGGATAAAAAGGGGCAGGAACAGATCTTCCTGCACGCCCAGCGCGACTGGGACGAAAACGTCGAGCACGACCAGAAAATCCGCGTCGGCAACGAACGCCACGACACTGTCGAGCAAAACAGCTACAGCGAATTCAAGGCCGAAGAACACCACACCGTCTACGCCGACCGCAAAGTCGAAACCCGCGCCAACGACCACCTCACCGTGGGCGTTAACCAACACATCAAGGTGGGTACCGGGCAATTCATTGAAGCGGGTCAGGAAATCCACCTGAGCAGCGGCATGAAAGTGGTGCTGGAAGCTGGCGCTGAACTGACCCTCAAGGGCGGCGGCAGCTTCATCAAGATCGACGGCAGCGGCGTCACCCTGAGCGGGCCGGTGATCAACATGAACTCCGGCGGCAGTCCCGGGAATGGCACTGGCGCGGCGCCGTTGATGCCGGGGGCGTTGAAACAGGCCGATGCGGATAAGCCAGGCATGCTGCTGCAGCAACGCCTCGCTGAAAATGTCCCCATTGTTGAACTGTGCCAAAAACCCAAAGGTGGGACGCCAATGGAGTGTCCGTTGACTGACTGCCCTTGCAGAAAAGCCCTAATGACAGGAGCGCAAGAATGACAGTTTCGGTATTGCTGGAGCGCACGGACAATTTGTTGGAGAAACTCTATCAACATTTGCCTGACCCTAATCCAACGCTGTTGTTCGAATCAACCGAGCTGCAAGCGTACTCTGAACAGAGTCCTATCTGGCTGGAGCCGCCAGCCAGCACCACGGTTATTGATCTAATGCGTGAGAAGCCCTCCGCTTGGCCCGGATTGATAATTGAAAGCCAAGCAAAAAATAAGCATCTGCTGGGGCACCTCCGACGAATATTGTTCGTTCTTTTCGACACCGAACGCAGAGGTGTACTTCGTTATTCAAACCCTACGACTGCTAGCTACTTTTTTACTGTCGAGGACGAAACAACCTCACGTACCTGGATGGGCCCGATCTCGCGGTTGAGCTGGTATGGCGGCACGTGGTTCGATCTAGCAGAAGGAAACCTTAGCTGGTTCAATGCGCAGAGGGCGCAAGCCGGAGATTGGAAAGAATCGAACGAACCAAAAACGCTTCATCTTGATTTGCTTCACGAACAAGCGCTGCAACAGCAGCAAAAGGAACATTTCGTTTATCAGTGGTGGCAACGTCAGAGCGGTGTCTCCTTGGCTGATGCCGGCCGCTTTCTGGACGAAGGCATGAAGGATGGTTTTGTAGAGGCTCATGAGCTGAACGAATATCTGTCCCTGCGTGCCCAACACCCATTTGTCGAACCAGCGAAAACTCCCGCGGCAAGCTGTAGCGAGGAGCGCCTCGAACTTTTGAGGCATTTCTTCAAATCCAGTTCCAAGGACAAGGAGTCCCTGACATGAGTAAAATCGTTGGGAGCTTGAGCTCTGGCCCGGCTTGCGAAGCTGCAAAAGTAATCGTGCAAGTGATTGGCAAAGACCATTCTGAAAGTCAGAAAGTTGTACTGTGTGACGCGGCTGACAAAGTGCAGAAAGCACAAATGGAACTACTGGAAAAAGAAATCTGCAGTAGCGCCCTGCACGTATGGGATTGCACAGGGCAAAACAGGCGAAAACTCTGGCTGGAAATAGCTTCGACGGAGGGCAAACCCATCCGTTTGCCTCTACTAGCTGATGTTCGCTCGACTCCACGTGAAGCAGATGCGCAGTGGAATCAGCTCGTACCGGTTCTCCCTTTTGTTTCGCTTCCAGGATCGAAAAGTGCTAACGATTACGGCACGCCTGTACTAGCCCGCGCTGGATTCATCTACATCTTCTACCAGGAAAAATTGTGGCGTGAACTGGAAGTTCGAATTACAGAAGGGAAGACAACCTATCATGACGTAGATATTGCTCACTACCGCAAGGGCAACGCATTCAAAACCGGAGAGCGCAAAGTCACGGGATCTCCGCTGGAAGATATCTGGATTCCCGCACGCTGGAACAATCAACGAGTAGGTGGCCTCCAGATTTGTTTTTCTGAAATTCAACTGCCAGCGATACGCCTGCAACGCTTGGAAGAGGACAACCAGCTGCGCGGTCTGCGCTGCAAACGCTTTCAGGACCTGACGTGTTCAAACAAGGGATTCAAGGATCTGTATACCGGCAAGCCTGATGGAAACGCCATGCTGGAAGCGTTCTCGAATTTTGACGTGTACAACTACACCAATACTACGGCGGCGACTCAAGCCACCGTCGTCAAGCGCAATATGGAAATCGGATGTTTTCCTGTCAGAGTGGCGGCACCTCAACGAGCGCGTGAACCCGGTTTTGAATGGTTGCTCGATCATCCGGGCCGTTATCTGTGCGACCTCTCCGGGCAATTTCCAGTAACAGCCAGCCAGAAAGCCAAAGCCTTTCTCCAGGCCTGCGCCAAAGGCACTTCGGAAGACAACGATCCTGTACGTCATACCGAACTGCTTGAGTTGAGTGCCGTCGCTGATGCGCTGGCAGCGTCAATGCCCGCAACAGTTTCACCTGACAACAAACAAGAGTCCTCCGATCCCTGGCAAGCCCACGACAGCGCCACGGATGTCCTCGCCAACGCACGACAACGGCAAATTTGCGGTGTTGTCCTGGAGGATCCACGTTATCGACTGCACCATCTGAAGAATCGTCTCGAGACCCATCACAACCTTTTGCAAGTTTGCGCTCGTCATGCAGCAATGCAAGCAAACCATGCCAGTGCCTTGGTCATCCAACAATTGGTTGTCCCGCGTGCTTTGCAAGGCAGCCCCAATCCATTGCATGCAAGCTTGGAAAAAATCAGCGCAAAGGGAAAACAAAGCATCAATCGATGCACTGCGGTACTGGAACGAGCGATGGTCTGGCAGCACATGAACAGTGCTCAGAATTTACTGACCGAAAGTCTGCAGCAAGACATTACGCAACAAACGCTTGCCGATCACTTGAGTACGGACGGCTTTGATTATGTATCAGCCCTCTTCGTCATCAGTCAGACCATTGCCGCGATTGCCACACCGCCTTCGCGACTTGACCCCTTAGCCCCAAGCGGTGATGTCGTCGATGCGGTAAGCGGTTTCACTTTTTACAGTCCAAAAGCTACTCCGGGTCAGAAGTGGCTCTCTACTCAAGCCACTACGAAAACGCCGCTGCACCTTATGCTGTGGCCAGAGAGTGATTTGGAGCGAGCATGCAAGCCTTATGAAGTTCCGACCGAGACTTTGAAGAACAAAGGTGATGGCCTTTTCCGCCCCTGCGAATTGGCAAAACTTGAAAACAAAGCGGCACCTTCTCCTACCCAGCAAACGACGCTGGACGCCAGTATCGTGGCCAACCTGTTGGCGGGAGCAAGTCTCAACAGTTTCTTGATCACCAGCGGCAAGAACATCAACGGCGCATTAATGAGTATTTATGACACCTTGCAAGGTGCCGTAGATGCCGCATTTGCTGCAACCGAACCACCACGAACAGAATTCCGTCAAGCGCGCGCAGCAGCAAGTACAAGTCGTGCGGAGCAAACCCGGCTTGACGATCGTCTTGAGCGGACGCGCGCCCAGTTGGCGGCCCGCGCTCGTCCGATTAATGTAAAACTGCACGCCCAAGGTGTGGAGCAACTGCGTAGTATGTTGCCAAATACTTTTGGCCCAGCCTATTTCATGCGCAGAGGTCAGGTGACGCAGAATTATTACCTTTTTGGCCTCGAAGATCTGCCATCACGCCAGTCAGTTCCCAAGGCGTTCTATGGAGAGTTTTTGGATAACCGCGGCAAATTGCTAGGTAGTACTGATAGGACTCGCATGCCGGGTACCGGTGTCGAAACGGCGGACCATCTTGTACTTGCAATTCCGCGTAATCACAGCACTGCGCAACTGGTCAGCAATATGAACAAGCAGTTGACGGCAGCCCAGCAATCGGCGGCGTCGACAAGTGCAGCCAACAGCCGAGTAATGCAAGCCAATACCGCGCTGGCAAATGCAGTTGAACAACACGGTGCTCGTAGTAACGCTGCCGCCTTCCGAATACTGAATTCACGCCCCTTTTCCGTTGGAGTGTTGATGATTGAGATTTGGAATGTGAATGCGGAGTTGCAAGGTATCGAGCAAAATATACGAGAAAAGGGACGTGTCAGGGCTATGAGTGGCGTTGCCGGCGCGTACGTTGATCTCGTCATAGCGCTCGAAGCCTTAACGATAAAACTCGGAGGAACAAACTCGGCCTTGGCTGCTGCGCGAAAAACACTTTTTGAAATTTCAAGCAAAGATGCTGAAAGATTTTTCGGCAAATTGGCCGCTGGGCGAATCACGAAAATAGTTACCGCACGTTTGCTGGTTCAATCCTTTTCCGGAACTTTGTTTGCAGGGCTGAGCCTTTACGATGCCTGGTATGCATGGCAATGGAACGACGATGCAATGTACGGATATCTGCTCATGGCAGGAGGTGCCATGGCGGGTGTTGCCGCTGGATTAATGACGGCTACACCTGTCCTCGGACTGACGCCTCTAGGCTGGTTGGCACTTCTGTTAATCGGTGCTGGAGCTGGATTAGTACTTTGGCTCAGCAACACACCCTTAGCTGACTGGCTATCCAATGGCCCTTTTGGTTCAGGCAATAACGCTGCCGGACATCTTCAGGACCCGCAGGAAGCCTTCTATAGGCTAGTAGGCCTACTTGCGGGAATAAATATCTCCGTCGACACAGCAAATAGTTTTTTTGAGCCCAACGCAAAGTTCGACGTCAACGCAGAGTTGCCGTATGAAGTTCGTAGTTCCAACACAGTCATTCGCCTGACCAGCAGGCTGCCAGGGCTATTGGGAAGTTTAGGCAGTATCGGTATCTACGCCGATTGCCGTATGCGACAGATTGAAATAAATTATTTTAGAGGTGCGCCAATATCCACAACAAAGACATTATCCAATGCGCCAGCACCTTTTAAAGCACAGCGAATTTATGCAGACACTTTGGAACTCTATCTAGACACCCCTCAAAGTAGGTCTGTGCCTAATAGATATTCTGGTTTTGAATGGGCAGTTCGTGCACAATTCACTCTTAAGAGTGCGACAGAAATACGTTATTTCCCAGCACCAAGCGTTAAAGACTCTACACGATATGGCCCTGAATTTGCCAATGCGGATTTCAACAAGACTAACCGGCCTTTCTGGGCCGATGAACAGACTCATAAGGCCACGTAATGTATAGCATCAAACAACAGTTTTATTACGCGCAAAATGCATACGATTCACGTCAAATCCCCAATCAAGCAGATGCGTCACGCCGTAGTTTTTTACATAAAACTATCGGCTGCCGATTACCATGGGGCAACACTCAAGAAGTCGTACCTATAAGAATATTGGAGGATCCCACTCCTGAAACGATGCGCTTCTGGAAGGATCATGAGAGAAAAAAGAATGAAAAAAAGCGAATGGCACCTATGTTCCTCGCCCTTTAGAACATTTTGATCTTCACATCAAACATGATCACGAAGTTATACGTCATGCTCAATTACCTTTCCGATCTCAATTCTGGCTGTTCTTAAGAGGAGGAGGAAAATGGCTAACCATTATCTTAATACCAATCCTGATATTAACCCACTTTACGGTAATGTCTTCATCCGAAGAAACCGCATGGGAATTTACCAGCGGGTTGATTTTAAGCTTTTATTCTTGGGCTATTGGCGTACCGCTGGCGTCCTGGGCGATTGGTCATATAGTCATTAACAACTTTCCAGCATTTTGGTTCCGCCCTCCCGCTGGCCCTCTCTGGGAGCTAAACCGACGTACCGGCAAGTTGAAAATCTTCAATTACAAAAACTTTAAAACCCAAGGCAAAATAGAAGAGGCAGAAGCTCCTTTCTATGAATTCGATGCTTACATTATTACAAGCCCAGATCGCCAAGGCACGCCAATGAATGGATTATCACTAGCGCATCGTTATCGTGACATCGGCATTAATTTTAATGACTTAATAGCTCCAGACAATACTACACAGCAACCCTGCGCACTGTGGGATTTTTTACAAAACTTTATGGATATTAGCCGTCCATTGCCCGAGATTCCCGCACACGAACCCTATCGCCACTTGGATCCCGTTACAGCCTCCCACGATTTGAAAAATGGTCGAAACGCACGTTACTGGATTGACATGGAAAACGACACATTCAATATCAAAGTCAAACAAATGCGTACCCGAATAGATACCATCGACACATTCAACCGCCCAAATCTTATGGCAATGCATGTGAAATATCCCGACTGATGTTATCAGCATTAACAGCAACCGTTATCCTTTGTATGTGGCTGGAGCTATATTTGCCGCCCCAACTGAGATAGACGAAGATTAGACAGTGAATATTAACGATATAAAAACCCTATTAAACTCTAAATTTAGCGAAAGCCACCTATACAGCATTCTCCACGCCGACGAGCCCACCGGACAACTTCCGATGAGTTTACTCAGCATTGAAGATCAAAAAGAAAACTACATGGCGATAGCCGCAGGGGACGGGACCTACCGAGGAATGATCACTGGAGTCCTTGCGGGCGTCGGTGGCCTGCTATTTATCTTTTTGACTATATTCAATGCTTTAAACGGCGACATGCAGAGTGCTCTAGAAACGGGAGTGGTTGCACTACTACTGTTTCTACTCCCTTTATGTGGGAAACACTTCGCCCTCTTCCACTGCCAATATTATTCAATCGCCGCACCCAAGAAGTTTATTTCCAGCACGAAGATGACTTGTACCATACCCCTTGGGAAGGAATAGCAGCGACCTCCTATCAATTTGAAATGGTCGGCCCTAATAGCGGCCTTACGCGTCATGCAGCCTTGGAAGTTCTGGTATAAAACTTCGAAAACTCTGAAAACCAGATACTTATCAGCGTGGGATTACCAATGGGCAAAAGCCTGGACATGCAGAAAAGCTGCTGGGCACTGACTGCTCGCAGCGCACTTTTGGCGAAAGGATTGCAGAGTCATGCGATTGCACATCTTCAAGTCCAGATGGGTAAGTTGCATGTCGGCTTGGGATCAATGACATACCTATTCGGAGCATATGCTGCCGGTGCAAGTCTCGTAGGTTATCAAAGCAGTTGGGAGCAAGCTGTTAGAAGCGGAAATGAAGGTGCTCAGGCTGGAGCGATCATGTCGATGGCCGGTTCAGGTGGATTATTGGCAAGTAATATCTATGGGCTCGGCAGCACGCTTTACTCAAACTATACCGTGCTGGCGGCCGAGCAAGGGGCTGTCCGAACAGCTGCATGGGCTGCATCAGGTGTCCGTTTATCAAGTGTATTTTTCCGTGCAAACCTGGCAGGTGCTGTGTTTACCGCGCTGGAGTTGGGCGGGAACTATGTTTACAACTACTACAACACTACGCCGCATGATCAATGGCTTCAAAGTACTCCTTGGGGAGAAGACGCTAGCAAACGCAAGTCGTTGAGTCTTGCTGGTTACCAAAGCTCCTTGATAGCGATAGTACAGGCGCCTTCCGTGCAGGTCGGTCGTGTGGAATACGACTCCTGGTGGAAAAACCTGCTGCTAAGAGCCAAGATCGGCGACATACATTTATTGTTGCCCGGACTTGATACAGCTGCATTCAATAGCCCCGTTGGGAGGTCAGCCCAGTCACCAGTTAAAAATCGGTGCGTACCGTATCAACACGATCCTCGTCGATGCCAGACAGACCATCGAGCGCTGGGAAATTCTTAGTGAGCCCGTCGATGCGAGACTCCGCCGTATTGAAGACCAGCAGATTGTTCTCTGCGTCGGTTACCCTGAGACCGAGGAGCGAATTGTCGGCAAATCTCAAGAGGAATTGATGCTGGTTGTAGCGATTCAAAGCACAGGTTCGAATGGTATAGCTCAGCAGAGAACGCACTATATTCGTGTCGATCCAAGGAGCAGTGGCGCTTTTCCTTCTATTGATAGTTCCACCGCCCCCTCACGCGCCTCTGCTTCAAGTAGAGCCCCTGATGTTGGAATTGGCTTCGCATGTCTAAAAATCTTGAGCTTGAACCGATCGATATGACAGCAATAAAATTGCACAACGCAGGAGATGTCGAACAGTTCCCCTCTGGCAATACGACGTACCTGGCACCGCTACCTCTTCCAACAGAGGCATTGCCACACAGCCCTTACGTGAGCGAGCTCAACGAGACATATCTGGACTTCGGCGGAGGAAAACCTCAAGTATTTTCATGGCAGATGACGCTGGGCGGCCCTTTTACTGCTGCGTTCTTGATGATTTTAGGCATCCCTTTAATTGTTGGACTAATTGCTGCCTCAAGTGGTTTTGCGCTGACTGAGGTAATGGAGTTTAGTAAAGACCTTTTTATCACGGCCCGAAAACCAGCCATCTGTATGTTCATAGGTGGACTTACTGTTGGGTTAGCGGTGTGGATCTACCAACACAACAAATTCACAGAAGTCATCCCCACCCGTTTCAATCGCCAACGCCGAGAAGTCTGCTTCATGCCCACAGGCGCAGAGGCTCCAATCTTCGCCCCCTGGGAATCACTCTCTGCCTGGGTGGTTCAGGCTCAAGGCGCCTCACAGTACGGCGTCCGGCGTCAGTACGGTATGGGCATGGGGATTCACCATAAAGGGCAACTGGTCAGCATCGAGTTCATGTGCGGTGGGATGCCGCTGGCCATTGCCCATTGGGAAGCCGTCCGCGCCTACATGGAATACGAAGTTCACGACCTCAAAAGCATTCAAGACCCAATGGATTTACAAGGCTCTGACGATCCTGCTCATGAAGGCATGCACACCTTCCGCAACGCCCGCAGGCGCCTGCACCGCAGGATTGCTGAAAAAGAGGTTGGCTGGGTGTATGCCTTTTTCTGGTACCTCTACCACATCATGACGTTCTGGACTTTGCCCAACCGCCTCGTCGAATGGGAAGTGCGGCGCATCGCCAAGGTCGGCCGCAAAAAACTGCCTGAGGCCATGCAAGCATGGTCAGAATCGATCCCCGAGGAGCAATGGGCGAAGCCAAGCGAGGAACTGATTCGTCTGAGCAAATACGTCAAAGAACAGAAACAGCGCACGCCATTGCGCGCGATCACAGAGATTTTTGCAGAGGTTTATCAGCGCGAAAAAAATGCTGCCGGAGGTCATGAGCGAAAGTCCGGGCGTTCGTGAGGCGGCTCTGGAATTGACTTCGCATGTCTAAAATTTGAAATCGAACCGATCGATATGACAGCAATAAAATTGCACAACGCAGGAGATGTCGAACAGTTCCCCTCTGGCAATACGACGTACCTGGCACCGCTACCTCTTCCGACAGAGGCATTGCCACACAGCCCTTACGTGAGTGAACTCAACGAGACATATCAGGATTTCGGCGGAGGAAAATCTCAAGTATTCTCATGGCAGATGACGCAGGGCATTCCGTTTATTGGAGCACTCTGATGATCCTGGCAGCGCCTAAGGTAGCAGCGCTTTCGTTGGACTCGACTAGCGTGCTTTACATCGTCCCCGCAAGCCTACCCATAATTCAGCTAAGCCCCCTAGATCGTTACAATGTACGCGCAACTCAAGGTTTAAAAATTAGTGCTAATTTTCAACTAAGCTCAGATCAGCAAGGCGAGCACTTGATTTTACTCCAGCCCAGCCCAACCCTAAAAAATGGTCAGAATTTTCACCGTCAAACCGTCGACTACCGCCAGACAATCTGCCAGTAAATGAAACACCCCCTATTGGCAAATTGAAACCACTGAGCTCCCCGTGTGACATTTAAATTGGATATCCCATATGCTGTAAGCGCGTATTACAGCACCAACCAAGAAGCGTTGCCACCACCCAAATCGGCACAAGACCTCAATCGTTCAGGCACCTTTGATACTCATCTTGCTTTTGGTCACTACGCATACCTAGAGCCAGAAATGGAAGTTACTGCCCAATTAGAGGATAAAGAGCAGTCTGCACATAGCCGACAGCGGGAGGCGGGAAACACCGAAAATATATACTGCAACGCGAAGCGCTGGCAATTTCAAAGCACCACTAAGATTCCACACCTACTATTTATACTTAAATTAATTTGTATCTGTTTCGTATCAGCTGTTTGGGGACTCGGAATAGTCATTGAGTTCGTCCCCGACACAGGGAGAAGCGATGTTAATGCGTTTTATATGTTAATTGGATGCATAGCTATCGTGGCTGCCATGTATATTTCACTTGCGCTATTCATGAGCGGCAAAAAACTGGTGCATCAGATCCAAATCGGCGGTTTCGTGATTTTCGCCGGTATCGTTTTATGGAGATATGGTTCACTTTTTGGAACTGGCAGCATGCAAGTTTGCCTCTGGCTAGACACATTTCTTTATTTCGTAGCAACTATCGGGACTGATAGCCTGCTATGGCTGTACGGTAGAATAAGCACCCACGACGGAAGCGAGTTCAATCGCCTCGACGGAATGCTCCGTTTCAAGCGTCGTTTCCGTAAACTCTTTGTTGCCCCCTTCGAAGAGTTCGATCCTGTGCTGCAGATTCTACCTAGCGGTTACGGTTCCCACGACTACGCCCTGTGGCTGCACCACCGCTATACCGACAACAAGGTATGCCTAGCCACCAAGGTACATGCCTTGGGTCTCGACCAGCCAAATGCACTGGCTTTCTGGGATTGCCTGCAACGTTACATGGATGTCACGCAACCGCTACCTGACCTTCCTGTACTTGAGCAAAGTCGTCATCTTGATCTCGTCACTGTGACCCACGATGCCAAAACCGGACGTAACCCAAGACTATGGCGAGATCAATCGGAAAAAGCCTGGCTGGCAACGGGCTCCAAAGCGCTGAGCAAGCAGCTCGAAGAATATCCATGGCAACAAAAACCATGCATTGTTAAAGCACGTATTGACCCATCTTTAACAATTGAGGCGTATTACCGATCCCAAGAAGCGAAAGGTATATTTGCCACCCCCAAGGCCGATGATTTTGATGATGTGCATCGGCCCTGAAGAGGTAGAGGTAGGCTTCAGCCCAACTGGCGCACCTGTTTCTCCAGCTCAGCCTTCAACCCCGGCTCCAGCTTCAACTGCCGTGCCAGTTCATCGAGGTAGGACTTTTCCATGAAGCTCTCCTCATCCACCAGCATCACACTGGCGATATACATCTCGGCGGCCATTTCCGGAGTGCTGGCGGCGCGGGCGACGTCGCTTGGGTCGAGGGGCTTGTTGAGTTCGGTGTGCAGCCAGTGCTGCAGTTCCTGGTCGTTATCGAGCTTGGTGAATTCACCTTCGATCAATGCGCGCTCACGCTCATCGACGTGGCCATCGGCTTTGGCCGCGGCTACCAGCGCCTTGAGAATCGCCTGGCTGTGTTGTTCAACCTGCGCCGCCGGCAAGCGGTCGATGGTTTGCGGCTCAGCCTTCGGTGCCGTGCCCTGCTGGGCTTGCCAGTTGCCAAAAGCCTTGTAGGCAATCACGCCCAACGCCGCGAGACCGCCATAGGTCAGGACCTTGCCGCCGACACTGCGCCCCTTCTTGCTACCGAGCAACAGGCCCATTGCACCGGCCGCCAAAGCACCGCCCCCCGCCCCCGAGAGCAAGCTGCCGAGGCCGCCCGAGCCACCGCTGCCGCCAAGCAAACCACCCAATCCACCGCCGGATGACTTGTTCTGATGACCGCCGGCCTTGTCCTTCAACAGGTCCTGGCCGGATTTGAGTAGCTGATCGAGCAATCCACGGGTGTTCATTTGCTGCCTCCACGAATTCGGGATAACCGGATGATTCAGGCCCTCAGCCTAGATCGAAAGTGCCCGGTGCCTGCCCGCGAGAGTGCTTCCAGATGTTGCTCGGCCCTTGCGACTCGCCGAGGCGTCAGGCTGGGCCATCGATTAAAAAGATATACACTCGAACAAATCTATAAAAACCGCCCACCGGGTACTGTTCCCATGATGACTTTGCGTCAGATCCGTCATTTCATCGCTGTGGCCGAGACCGGTTCGATCTCCGCCGCCGCGCAAACCGCGTTTATTTCCCAGTCCACCCTGACTCTGGCGATCCAGCAACTGGAGCAGGAAATCGGCGTCAGCCTGTTCAACCGCCACGCCAAGGGCATGACCCTGACCCACCAGGGCCATCAATTCCTGCGCCAGGCGCACTTGATTCTGGCGACGGTGGACAACGCCAAGCGCAGCCTTCAGCAAAGCACCGACCAAGTGGCCGGGCAGTTGATCGTCGGCGTGACCAGCCTCGTTGCCGGTTATTACCTGGCGGATCTGCTCACCCGATTCCAGCGCGCCTACCCCAACGTCGAGATTCGGGTGATGGAGGATGAGCGCCCTTACATCGAGCATTTGCTGGTCAGCGGCGAGATTGATGTCGGCGTGCTGATCCTTTCCAATCTCGAAGACCGCCACGCCTTGCAGACCGAAGTGCTGACCCACTCGCCCCACCGCTTGTGGCTGCCGGCGCAGCATCCGTTGCTGGAACACGACAGCATCAACCTCGCTGACGTGGCCCGCGAACCTCTGATTCAGTTGAACGTCGATGAAATGGACCGCAACGCCCAGCGCATGTGGTCAGCAGCCTCGCTGCAACCGCGCATCACCTTGAGAACTGCGTCGACGGAAGCCGTGCGAAGCCTGGTGGCGGCGGGACTGGGCGTGTCGATCCAGCCCGACATGACCTACCGCCCCTGGTCACTGGAGGGCGACATCATCGAAGCCCGGCCGATTGCCGACCTCAGCCAGACCCTCGACGTCGGCCTGGCCTGGCGTCGCGGCACCGCCCGGCCGGCGCTGGTCGACCCGTTCCTGACCGTCGCCCGGGAACAACCCCACGGCGGGCGCAAGCCATCTATTTAATCGAACGTCACCTTCAGTATTTAGTATTTGTCGACCTCGGGCCCGCGCACTAGTCTTGTGACATCGACATAAGACGGCCGTGCCCCAGTCGCTGGGAGCACCATGGCCACACAAGAAAAGAGAACCCGAAAAATGGCTGGCGCGCAGACCCCGTTGTTCACCGCGTTGTTGATCGATGGCGAATTGGTCGCGGGCCAGGGCTTTGTCGAACCGATCCTCAACCCGGCCACCGGCGAAGTACTGACCCACATCGCCGAAGCCAGCACCGAGCAAGTCGAAGCTGCGATTCTCGCCGCCCACCGCGCCTTCGCCAGTTGGTCGCGCACCACGCCGCAGCAACGTTCGAATCTGTTGCTGGACATCGCCAACGCCATCGAAAAAAACGCCGACCTGCTCGCCCGCCTCGAATCCCTGAACTGCGGCAAGCCGTTGCACTTGGCCCGTCAGGACGACCTGAGCGCCACAGTCGATGTGTTCCGTTTCTTCGCTGGCGCCGTGCGCTGCCAGACCGGTCAGCTCAGCGGCGAATACCTGCCGGGTTACACCAGCATGGTCCGCCGCGATCCTATCGGGGTCGTCGCGTCCATCGCGCCGTGGAACTACCCGATCATGATGGCCGCGTGGAAAATCGCCCCGGCCCTGGCCGCCGGCAACACCCTGGTATTCAAGCCCTCCGAACATACGCCGCTGTCGATCCTCGCCCTGGCGCCAGCGCTGGCCGAAATCCTGCCGCGCGGGGTGATCAACATCATCTGCGGTGGTGGTGAAGGCGTTGGCAGCCATTTGGTCAGCCACCCGAAAGTGCGCATGGTCTCGCTGACCGGCGATATCGTCACCGGGCAAAAAATCCTCCAGGCCGCGGCGAAAACCCTCAAACGCACGCACCTCGAACTCGGCGGAAAAGCCCCGGTGATCGTCTGCAACGACGCGGACATTCAAGCGGTGGTCGACGGTGTGCGCACCTACGGCTATTACAATGCTGGCCAGGACTGCACCGCCGCATGCCGGATTTATGCACAGGCCGGAATTCATGACCGTTTGGTAGCCGAACTTGGCGCAGCCGTCAGCAGCCTGCGCTTCGCCGGTAAACGCGACGCCGACAATGAAATCGGCCCGCTGATCAGCACCCGCCAGCGCGACCGCGTGGCCAGTTTCGTCGAGCGCGCCCTCGGCCAGCCGCACATTGAACGCGTTACTGGCGCGGCCGTGCATTCCGGCGCCGGCTTCTATTACCAGCCGACGCTGCTGGCCGGCTGCAAACAGAGCGATGAAATCGTCCAGCGCGAAGTGTTCGGGCCGGTGGTCACCGTGACCCGTTTTGATGAACTGGCACAAGCCGTGGACTGGGCTAACGACTCGGAATACGGCCTCGCCTCTTCGGTCTGGACCCAGAACCTCGACAAAGCCATGCAGGTCGCGGCGCGCCTTCAGTACGGCTGCACCTGGATCAACAGCCATTTCATGCTGGTCAGCGAAATGCCCCATGGCGGCCTGAAACGTTCGGGCTACGGCAAAGACTTATCCAGCGATTCGCTTCAGGACTACAGCGTGGTGCGGCACATCATGGCCCGCCACGGCCAGCATCTCTGACTACGCTAACAACAAGCCGAAAACGGCACGCTTCACCACGTTCACAACTGCCCCGACCATAATTAAAGAAGAGGGAAACCCCATGTTCGTGCACAAGACCGCACTGCTCAGTGCAATCACCACCGCACTGCTGGCCAGTGCCAGTATCCAGGCCGCCGAACCGCTGAAAGCCGTCGGTGCCGGCGAAGGTCAGTTGGATATCGTCGCCTGGCCCGGCTACATCGAACGTGGCGAGAGCGACAAGGCCTACGACTGGGTGACCGGTTTCGAAAAGGAAACCGGCTGCAAGGTCAACGTCAAGACCGCCGCCACCTCCGATGAAATGGTCAGCTTGATGGCCAAGGGTGGTTACGACCTGGTCACCGCGTCCGGCGATGCGTCGCTGCGATTGATCGTCGGCAAGCGTGTGCAACCGATCAACACGGCGTTGATCCCGAACTGGAAAGGCCTCGACCCGCGCCTCAAAGATGCGCCGTGGTACGTGGTCAACAAGCAGACTTATGGCACTCCATACCAGTGGGGCCCGAACGTGCTGATGTACAACACCAACGTGTTCAAGACTGCGCCGACCAGTTGGAACGTAGTGTTCGACGCGCAAAACCTGCCGGACGGCAAGCCGAACAAAGGTCGTGTGCAGGCCTATGACGGCCCGATCTACATCGCCGACGCCGCGCTGTACCTGAAAAGCACCAAGCCGGAACTGGGCATCCAGAGCCCGTACGAGCTGACCGAAACCCAGTACAAAGCCGTGCTCGATCTGTTGCGCGCCCAGCAGCCGCTGATCCACCGCTACTGGCACGACACCACCGTGCAGATGAGTGACTTCAAAAACGAAGGCGTGGTCGCGTCCAGCGCCTGGCCGTATCAGGTCAACGGCCTGATGAACGAGAAGCAGCCGATCGCTTCGACCATCCCGAAAGAAGGCGCCACCGGCTGGGCCGACACCACCATGCTGCACGCCGAGGCCAAACACCCGAACTGCGCCTACAAGTGGATGGACTGGTCGCTGCAACCGAAAGTCCAGGGTGACGTCGCCGCGTGGTTCGGCTCGTTGCCAGCGGTGCCGGCGGCTTGCCAGGGCAGCGAACTGTTGGGCGCCGAGGGTTGCAAGACCAACGGTTTCGACCAGTTCGAGAAGATTGCCTTCTGGACAACCCCGCAGGCTGAAGGCGGCAAGTTCGTACCGTACAGCCGCTGGACCCAGGATTACATCGCGATTATGGGCGGCAGGTAGCTCTTGACAACGACGCGGTCTGCTCCCTTTCCCCCTCGCCCCCCTGGGGAGAGGGCTGGGGTGAGGGGGTAGCTTTTGACCTTGCCCTTGATCTCAGAGCAATGGCCGAAACCGCCACCCTCACTCCCCGCCCTCTCCCGGAGGGAGAGGGAGCTAAAAGCAATCTCAGCGCCCTGCACACCTACTGTAGGAGCTGCCGCAGGCTGCGATCTTTTCGACGCACACACGACTTTTTTGAAAGCCCGCTTTACCGGAGCACCGCACCATGACGCTTGCAGTCCAGTTCACCAACGTTTCCCGTCAGTTCGGCGAAGTGAAGGCCGTTGACCGGGTTTCCATCGATATTCAGGACGGCGAGTTCTTTTCCATGCTCGGCCCTTCCGGCTCGGGCAAAACCACTTGTCTGCGCCTGATCGCCGGTTTTGAACAACCGAGCGCAGGCTCGATCCGTATTCACGGCGAAGAGGCCGCCGGGCTGCCGCCGTACCAGCGTGACGTGAACACCGTGTTCCAGGATTACGCGCTGTTCCCGCACATGAACGTTCGCGACAACGTCGCCTACGGTTTGAAAGTCAAAGGCGTCGGTAAAGCCGAACGCCAGAAGCGCGCCGAAGAAGCCCTCGACATGGTCGCCCTCGGTGGCTACGGCGAGCGCAAACCGGTGCAACTGTCCGGCGGTCAACGCCAGCGTGTGGCCCTGGCCCGCGCCTTGGTCAATCGTCCGCGCGTGTTGCTGCTCGACGAACCACTCGGTGCTCTCGACCTGAAGCTGCGCGAGCAAATGCAAAGCGAGCTGAAGAAGCTGCAACGCCAGCTCGGCATCACCTTCATCTTCGTCACCCACGACCAGACCGAAGCGCTGTCGATGTCCGACCGCGTGGCCGTTTTCAACAAGGGTCGCATCGAGCAGGTCGACACCCCGCGCAACCTCTACATGAAACCGGCCACCACATTCGTCGCTGAATTCGTCGGCACCTCCAACGTGATTCGCGGCGATCTGGCGAAGCAGTTGAGCGGCAATCCGCAGCCGTTTTCGATTCGCCCGGAACACGTGCGTTTCGCCGAAGGCCCGCTGGCCAGCCATGAGATTGAAGTCAGCGGCTTGCTGCACGACATCCAGTACCAAGGCAGCGCCACCCGCTATGAAGTGAAACTGGAAAACGGCCAGACCCTGAACATCAGTCAGGCCAACGTCCAGTGGCTGGACACCAGCGCCCAGCACCAGACCGGGCAACGCATCAGCGCGCGCTGGGCACGCGAGGCGATGATCCCGCTGCACGACAATGTTGTGGGCGGGGTGTGAGATGAACAGCGTGGCTCTCCCTCAAACGTCGGCCAGCGGTTCGCCGTTGCGCAGGTTTTCCAATCTGCTGTATCGCCGGCCCAACTTCTATCTGTCGCTGCTGCTGGTGCCGCCGCTGCTGTGGTTCGGCGCGATCTACCTCGGCTCGCTGCTGGTGCTGTTGTGGCAAGGTTTCTACACCTTCGATGACTTCACCATGGCGGTCACCCCCGACCTGACCCTGGCGAACTTCGCTGCACTGTTCCAGCCGTCGAACTTCGACATCATCCTGCGCACCTTGAGCATGGCGATTGTCGTGTCGATTGCCAGCGCCATCGTCGCGTTCCCGATCGCCTATTACATGGCGCGCTACACCACCGGTAAGACCAAGGCGTTTTTCTACATCGCGGTGATGATGCCGATGTGGGCCAGTTACATCGTCAAGGCCTACGCCTGGACCTTGCTGCTGGCCAAGGGCGGCGTGGCGCAGTGGTTCGTTCAACACATGGGACTGGAGCCGGTGCTGCAATTCGTGCTCGGCATTCCCGGCGTTGGCGGCAGCACTTTGTCGACCTCGCACCTGGGCCGGTTCATGGTGTTCGTCTACATCTGGCTGCCGTTCATGATCCTGCCGATCCAGGCCTCGCTGGAGCGCCTGCCGCCGTCACTGCTGCAAGCCTCCGCTGACCTCGGCGCCAAACCGCGCCAAACGTTCATGCAGGTGATTTTGCCGCTGTCGATTCCGGGCATCGCCGCCGGTTCGATTTTCACCTTTTCCCTGACCCTCGGCGACTTCATCGTGCCGCAACTGGTGGGCCCGCCGGGCTACTTCGTCGGCAGCATGGTGTATGCCCAGCAAGGCGCGATCGGCAACATGCCGATGGCGGCGGCGTTCACGCTGGTGCCGATTGTGTTGATCGCCGTTTACCTGACCATCGTTAAACGCATGGGGGCCTTCGATGCGCTCTAAGCCAATCAAACAGGGCGATCAAGCCTCTCTGGGCCTGAAAATCGCCGCGTGGGGCGGGTTGGTGTTTCTGCACTTCCCGATCTTGATCATCTTCCTGTACGCCTTCAATACCGAAGAAGCTGCGTTCAGCTTTCCGCCCAAAGGCTTCACCCTGCACTGGTTCAGCGTGGCGTTTTCGCGCCCCGACGTGCTGGAAGCGATCAAGCTCTCGGCGCAAATCGCCGCCATCGCGACGTTGATTGCCATGGTCCTCGGCACCCTCGCGTCGGCGGCGTTGTACCGCCGCGAATTCTTCGGAAAACAAGGCATCTCGCTGATGCTGATCCTGCCGATTGCGCTGCCGGGGATCATCACCGGGATCGCGTTGCTGGCGACGTTTAAGACGCTGGGGATCGAGCCGGGGATGTTCACCATCATCGTCGGCCACGCGACCTTCTGTGTGGTGATCGTCTACAACAACGTCATCGCCCGTTTGCGCCGCACCTCGCACAGCCTGATCGAAGCCTCGATGGACCTCGGCGCCGACGGCTGGCAGACCTTCCGCTACATCGTCCTGCCGAGTCTAGGTTCGGCGCTGCTGGCCGGCGGCATGCTCGCGTTTGCGCTGTCGTTCGACGAGATCATCGTCACCACCTTCACCGCCGGCCATGAACGCACCCTGCCGCTGTGGTTGCTCAACCAGCTCAGCCGCCCACGGGACGTGCCGGTGACCAACGTCGTCGCGATGCTGGTGATGATGGTGACCATGCTGCCGATCCTCGGCGCCTATTACCTGACCCGTGGCGGCGAGAGTGTTGCGGGCAGTGGCGGGAAATAACTGACAACAATTACTCACTGTGGGAACCGAATTTACTGTGGGAGCGGGCTTGCTCGCGAAAGCGGTGTTTCAGCCAACATCAATGTTGAATGTGATGGCCTCTTCGCGAGCAAGCCCGCTCCCACATTGATTCGGTTTCGGCAGGAAAAATATAGTTTCGATGAGGACATAGAGATGCAAACCAAACTCTTGATCAACGGCCAACTGATCGACGGCGAAGGCCCCGCCCAGCAGGTGTTCAACCCGGCGCTCGGCCGAGTACTGGTCGAAATCAATGAAGCCACCGAAGCCCAGGTCGACGCCGCCGTGCGCGCCGCCGACAACGCCTTCGAAGGCTGGTCGCAAACCCCGCCGAAAGACCGCTCGCTGCTGCTGCTCAAACTCGCCGACGCCATCGAAGCCCATGGCGAAGAGCTGGCCAAACTGGAATCGGACAACTGCGGCAAACCCTACAGTGCCGCGCTGAACGATGAGATCCCGGCGATTGCCGACGTGTTTCGTTTCTTCGCTGGCGCCAGCCGCTGCATGAGTGGTTCGGCCGGCGGTGAATACCTGGCCGGTCACACCTCGATGATCCGCCGCGATCCGGTCGGCGTGATCGCCTCTATCGCGCCGTGGAACTACCCGCTGATGATGGTCGCCTGGAAAATCGCCCCGGCCCTGGCCGCCGGTAATACCGTGGTGCTCAAACCGTCGGAACAAACCCCGCTGACCGCATTGCGTCTGGCGCAACTGGCGTCGGAAATCTTCCCGGCGGGCGTGCTCAATCTGGTGTTCGGTCGTGGTCCTACCGTCGGCAGTCCGCTGGTTACGCATCCGAAAGTGCGCATGGTGTCGCTGACCGGCTCCATCGCCACCGGCGCGAACATCATTTCCAGCACCGCCGACAGCGTTAAACGCATGCACATGGAACTGGGCGGCAAGGCCCCGGTGATCATCTTTGACGACGCTGATATCGACGCCGCGGTGGAAGGTATTCGTACCTTCGGCTTCTACAACGCAGGGCAAGACTGCACCGCCGCATGCCGTATCTACGCCCAGGCCGGCATCTACGAAAAATTCGTCGAGAAGCTTGGCGCGGCGGTCAGCACCATCAAGTACGGTTTGCAGGATGACCCGGCGACCGAGTTGGGGCCGCTGATCACCGCGCAACATCGCGACCGCGTGGCCGGGTTTGTCGAGCGTGCCGTGGCGCAGTCGCACATCCGTTTGGTCACGGGCGGCAAGGCTGTGGAAGGCAATGGTTTCTTCTTTGAACCGACCGTATTAGCCGATGCGCAGCAGGACGATGAAATCGTCCGTCGTGAAGTGTTCGGGCCGGTGGTGTCAGTGACCAAATTCACCGATGAAGCGCAGGTGCTGGGCTGGGCCAACGATTCGGACTACGGCCTCGCATCGTCAGTCTGGACCGCCGATGTCGGTCGCGCCCATCGCCTCGCTGCACGCTTGCAATACGGCTGCACCTGGGTGAACACGCACTTCATGCTGGTCAGCGAAATGCCCCATGGCGGTCAGAAATTGTCCGGCTACGGGAAGGACATGTCCATGTACGGGCTTGAGGACTACACCACCGTGCGGCATGTGATGTTCAAGCATTAAAAGCTTAAAAGCTTCGCGAGCAAGCCCGCTCCCACATTCAACCGCATTCCCCTGTGGGAGCGGGCTTGCTCGCGAAGGCGTCACCGCAATCTCAGGGAAGAAACCGGCACTAAGCACCACCCAGGTTCCACCCCAACCAAGCCAAAACAATAACCACCGACCCGGGCGGCGCCTCCAAGGCCCCGTCACGGTTTCGGACATCCGAAATCTGCCGATTTTCCGGAGCTAACAGACCATGAGTGCATCACCCGATCTCTCCGCAGCCGTTGCCGACAGCGATGCCGAGCAGCTACGCAAGCTGGGCTACACCTCGAATTTCAATCGCAGCATGAGCCTGTGGGAAAACTTCGCCCTGGGCTTCACTTACCTCTCGCCGGTTGTAGGGGTTTATACCCTGTTCGGCCTGTGCCTGGCCGCAGGCGGGCCGCCGATGTTCTGGGCCTATTTGCTGGTCGGTTGCGGCCAGTTGCTGGTGTGCCTGATCTTCGGTGAAGTGGTTTCGCAATTCCCGATTTCCGGCGGCGTCTACCCGTGGGCGCGCCGCTTGGTCGGCAAAAAATGGGCGTGGATGGTCGGCTGGATCTACTCCATCGCCCTGTGCGTCACCATCGCCGCCGTGGCGGTCGGTGCCGGTCCGTACCTGGCCGCGATGATGGGTTTTGAACCGAGCAACAACACCAACATCATCATCGCGTTGTTCCTGACGCTGTTCGCCACCCTGGTCAACCTCAGCGGCACCAAAGTGCTGGCGCGGATCGCCATGTTCGGTTTCCTCTGTGAGCTGATCGGCGCGGTCATCGTCGGCGTCTACCTGCTGGTCTTCGAGCGTCATCAACCGATCAGCGTGTTATTCAACACCTTCGACATCCGCATCGACGGCTCATACCTGCCGGCCTTCCTCACCGCCTCGCTGGCCGGGATGTTCCTGTACTACGGCTTCGAGGCCTGCGGCGATGTGGCCGAAGAAACCCCGAACCCGAGCAAGCAAATCCCGATTGCCATGCGCATGACCATCTACATCGGCGGCATCTCGGCGATGTTCGCTTGCCTGGCGCTGATCCTCGCCGTGCCGGACATGCAAGCGGTGATCAACGGCACCGACAAAGACCCGGTCACCACCATCCTCAACAACGCCTTCGGCCCAGTCGGCTCGAAAGTAGTGATGGGCGTGGTGATGATTTCCTTCATCTCCTGCGTCATCAGCCTGCAAG
Source organism: Pseudomonas sp. TH15 (assembly GCF_016651105.1). GTDB lineage: Bacteria > Pseudomonadota > Gammaproteobacteria > Pseudomonadales > Pseudomonadaceae > Aquipseudomonas. Next base: position 2,277,095 of record NZ_JAEKEL010000001.1, on the reverse strand, counting down.
CGGCAGCGAGTCGTCTGCTGTATTCCTACGCTCGGGATGAAATGGTCATCGGCAGCACACTGCTGAAGAAGATTTCCCCTACAACCCAGGTGCCGGTTGCGGCGCTGTTTGTGTCCGGCGTCCTGCCAGCGGTAATCATCGCCCTCGGATTTTTCCTGCAAGACGCCGTAGCGACCATCGTCAGCTTCGCGGCCATCGGCATCTATCTGGCATTCCAGATGATCGTCCTGGCAGCGCTGTACGCACGGATGAAAGGCTGGAAACCAAGCGGCAAATTCACCCTCGGCGCGTGGGGTTTGCCGGTGAACATTGGTGCGTTGATCTACGGTGTCGGCGCGATCATCAACATGGCCTGGCCGCGTACGCCGGATGCGGCTTGGTACATCAACTACGCGATGGTGCTGAGTACGGCGATCGTGATTGGGTTGGGGTTGCTCTACATGTGGCTGGCCAAGCCGTATGACCATGGGACTGCGCCTGCGGGGGATGCCTGGAAGGTTAGTCGGTAAGAGTGTTTGATCCCGGCACCGACAAGGTGCCGGGATTCAGGGCAGCCGAGAAAAACCATCAAAAAGAAAGCTCTGCCTGATCGTGTTTCAGCAAGGAAATACGGTCGAACAGTTTGATTTTTTCGTTGGCTTTTTGCTTGGCGTGATCGGACATGAATGCAATCAACTCTTCCAACTGACTGACGTCTCCGACGACTTTGAATTCCTTTTCCTTGTTGACGAAAACAAGCGACTTTTTCTTCCTCGACAACAGTTCAATGACGTTGCTGAGCGTACCGGTGCTCTTTGCATCCCAGATCATCAAACCGTAGTCGGCTGCTTCGGCCATGACGACGTCTTTCTCGGTGAAGAAGGCTCTCGACCCTTTGGCATGTTTGGAATCGACGGTCCTCGCGGGCCATTTCCCTAGGTTATTTCTCGGTGCCGTCCCGCTGCAGAACACCGTGGTTTTGGATCGTTCGAGACTCAGCAGGTACTCCTGAATAGAGGTATCGGCACCCCCTGCATCCCCCACCACCACCTCAAACTCAGACTCCACGATATTATTGATGCGCTCTTTAACCTTCGGATCAAGGTTCTTGATGTTGATAGAGCCGGCAATAAATACAGTCGTCATTGAGTTCACTTCCAAGTTAGCGCTGCGACGTAAATTTTCCCTACCTTCGGATATTTACGCAAAACAGCGCAGGCCGCGTCCATCGACGCCCCGCTATCAAACAAATCATCTACAACCAAAACATTCCAGCGCACATCGGTGGTGATTTCATCATTGACGCTGAAACTGTCTCCAATCGCCGCAACCTTGTCGGCTTTGGAATGCAAATCCTTCAGCGACTTTCCCGTGGTCGCTTTTCGAAGCAGATCCGAGTAAACCGGCCGCCCGATAATTCGTCCCAACGCTAGGGCAACCTCAGTTACCGGTTGTCGCTGACGAATATTTGAAGCGGGCATGGGCACCACGAACCCGACCTGATTCAGTTTTGGGAACACATTTGTCGCTAACGCCTGAGCAAGTGGGCTGACCTGAGTCCAATCCTTCTGGTATTTGAGCTGGTAGGTAGCCTCGCCAATCTCAGTGCGCTGATTATCGAAGCATGGGTATCCGCGATCATCGTTGCCAAGAAAGGTACTACTTACCATGTGTTTGTCCAGCACCCAGCCCTGATCCCAAGGGCCGTTGATCTGCTTGAGAGACACCTTCATTGAATTCTCCTTTATTCATAACAATCCTTTGAGCCCTGAAACCACGGGCCGAGCATCTGCAGCGATGCGCAAGATTCAAATAAATAGCGGAAAAATCACTGGTTAGGGTTGGTCTCGCTGGCGCCAATGCAAAAACAGGCATTTCCTACAGATATGGCCTTCGCAAACAAATCCTCTTTCCTACAGAAGGTATCGACAGAACCGACTTGGCGTCTTACGTGACCTGCCGATAGGCTTTTTCTTGGCAGCGAAATCAGCGGCAGGGTTGAACAAAAAAACTGTGGCGAGGAAGCTTGCTCCCTCGCCACAGGTTTACTCCGCAATTTGATTCATCTCGCCACCGTAAAAGCCAATTGGCTTTCACGGTACCTACCCCAGCGCTAAAACCGCGAAACACTCCGCATCGCATCCACCAGATAGCGCATCGCAATCCGGTCACTCTCCGAAAGCTCTCGATAGCGCTCCACCAGTTTCAGTTCGTCAGAGCTGAGCCGACGTTTTCTGCGGCCGCTGCCGAGGCAGGGAAAGATGCCCAACATGTCGGTGATGCCTTGTATTTTTGCCATGGACGATGTCCTTCTCTAATACTGCAAAGAATTGCTTAAACACCACATCGTCCTGCCCCTTACAGCAGCGCCGTGTGCCCTGCCGGCTAAATGGGTCGCGCCGGTCATGCTCATAGAATAGAAATTAATTCGGCGCTGAAAAGCGATTTTTAGAGTAATTAGTCGAGAAAAGCAGATATGCCGTGTAAATCAGAACGTCCTGTCAGATTTTTAACCGACATGTCTTGTTTCATTGACACACTCACGCAATGAATCAACGAATTTTGCATTGTGAGCGAACGGTTTAAGCTATTTGGCATCTGTTTAAAGTCCGTTGCGTTTGGCCGAAGGCATGTCCGAACCTCCATTTTTGATCCAGCAGTGCCAGGAACGGCGCGGGATTGTTCACGACAGGTTGTACTTATGCACCGCAGGAATTTGCTCAAAGCATCCATGGCCATCGCTGCCTACACTGGTCTGTCGGCCTCCGGCCTTTTGGCCGCACGCGCCTGGGCCGGGAATGGCGCGGCTGACGGCGACGCGCAGGCGTTCGACTTCGAAGCACTGAAGATCCAGGCCAAACAGCTCGCCACCAGTCGCTATCAGGACACCAAGCAGGTGCTGCCGCCGACACTGGCGACCATGACGCCGCAGAACTTCAATGCGATTCAGTACGACGGCAAGCACTCGCTGTGGAACGAGTTGAACGGTCAGCTGGATGTGCAGTTTTTCCATGTCGGCATGGGCTTTAAGCAACCCGTGCGCATGTACAGCGTCGACCCCAAGACACGTCAGGCGCGGGAAGTGCATTTCCGCCCGTCGCTCTTCAACTATGAAAAAACCACGGTCGACACCAAGCAGCTCACCGGCGACCTGGGCTTCTCCGGGTTCAAGCTGTTCAAGGCCCCGGAACTGGACAAGCACGATGTGCTGTCCTTCCTCGGCGCCAGCTATTTCCGCGCTGTAGACGCCTCTGGCCAGTACGGTCTGTCGGCTCGCGGTCTGGCAATCGATACCTATGCCAAGAAACGTGAGGAATTCCCGGACTTCACCAAATTCTGGTTCGAGACGCCGGACAAGGACAGCACCCGCTTCGTGGTCTACGCCCTGCTCGATTCGCCGAGCGCTACCGGCGCCTACCGTTTCGACATCGATTGCCAGGCCAATCAGGTGGTCATGGCCATCGACGCGCACATCAACGCGCGCACGGCCATCGAACAACTGGGCATCGCGCCGATGACCAGCATGTTCAGCTGCGGCACCCACGAGCGGCGCATGTGCGACACCATTCACCCGCAAATCCACGACTCCGATCGACTGGCCATGTGGCGCGGTAACGGCGAGTGGATCTGCCGTCCGCTGAACAACCCGGCGACCTTGCAGTTCAACGCCTTCGCCGACACCGACCCGAAAGGTTTCGGCCTGGTGCAGACCGATCACGAGTTCGCCAGCTATCAAGACACCGTCGACTGGTACAGCAAACGCCCGAGCCTGTGGGTAGAACCTACAACCGCGTGGGGCGAAGGCTCTATCGATCTGCTGGAAATTCCTACGACCGGCGAGACCCTGGATAACATCGTCGCGTTCTGGACGCCGAAGAAGCCTGTAGCGGCCGGTGATTCGCTGAATTACGGCTACAAGCTCTACTGGAGCGCCCTGCCGCCGGTCGGCACGCCGCTGGCGCGGGTCAACGCGACTCGTTCGGGCATGGGCGGCTTCGTTGAAGGCTGGGCGCCGGGCGAGCACTACCCGGAAGTCTGGGCCCGCCGGTTTGCCGTGGACTTCACTGGCGGCGGTCTGGACCGCTTGCCGGAGGGTGCAGCGATCGAACCGGTGGTCACTTGCTCGAATGGCGAGGTAAAGGACTTCAACGTGCTGGTGCTCGATGACATCAAGGGTTACCGGATTACGTTTGACTGGTACCCGACTAATGACAGCGTCGCACCGGTGGAACTGCGGTTGTTTATTCGCACCCATGACCGGACGTTGAGTGAAACCTGGTTGTACCAGTATTTCCCGCCGGCGCCGGATAAGCGTAAGTACACCTGAGGGTAAAGGGTCGGCTGATCCGGCCCCTTCGCGAGCAAGCCCGCTCCCACATTGGTTGTGTGTACACCACAAATCCACTGTGGGAGCGGGCTTGCTCGCGAAGACGGCCTTACAGACAACCAAAATCCCCGCATAGAAACTCAAAAGCCCCGATCAACCTGACCGGGGCTTTTTTTTGTTTCTACAGCTTCACTCAGTCGCGCAAATCCGACTCATGAATCGGCTGATCCCGATGCGTCGCCCGCTGATACTGCGCCGGCCAAACAGCCTTGCGCCCACCCAAATCATCATCGGCGTGCAGCGGCCAGTACGGATCACGCAGCAGCTCCCGAGCCAGGAAGATAATGTCGGCCTGACAGGTCCGCAGAATGTGCTCAGCCTGCGCCGGCTCGGTAATCATTCCTACCGTGCCCGTGGCGATACCTGACTCCTTGCGCACCCGTTCGGCGAAGCGGGTTTGGTAACCCGGCCCTATCGGAATTTCCGCGTTGGCCGCCGTACCGCCCGACGACACGTCGATCAAGTCCACGCCCAAGTCCTTGAGGCGTCGCGCCAACTCCACGGTTTCATCCGGATTCCAACCATCTTCCACCCAATCGGTGGCTGATACCCGCACAAACAACGGCAACTCCTCCGGCCAAACCGCCCTGACCGCTTCAGTCACCTGCAGCACCAGCCGGATGCGATTTTCGAACGAGCCACCGTACTGATCACGGCGCTGATTACTCAGGGGCGACAGAAATTGATGCAGCAGATAACCGTGAGCAGCGTGGATCTCGACCACTTTGAAACCGGCGGTCAGTGAGCGTTTTGCCGCCTCGACGAACGCCTGAATGACTTCAGCGATCTGCCCTTCATCCAGTTGTTTAGGCGCGGTGTGTTGTGGATCGAATGCAATCGGCGAAGGACCGACCGGAGTCCAGCCGCCATCATCCGGTTTGAGGCTGCCATGCTTGCCAAGCCACGGCCGATGAGTGCTGGCCTTGCGCCCGGCGTGGGCCAGTTGAATGCCAGCTATCGCACCTTGGGCCGCAATAAAGCGGGTGATGCGTTGCAGCGGTTCGATCTGTTCGTCATTCCACAGGCCGAGGTCCTCGGCGGTGATGCGCCCCTCGGCAGTCACCGCCGTGGCTTCGGTAAAAATCAGACCAGCCCCGCCAATCGCGCGGCTGCCGAGATGGACCAGGTGCCAGTCATTGGCCAGGCCATCGACGCTGGAGTACTGACACATCGGCGATACGGCAATGCGATTGAGCAGGGTCAATTGGCGAAGGGTATAGGGTTCAAGCAGCAGACTCATGGGGCACCTCTCGAATCAGTGGGCAGGCTCCAGGGTTCTGTTTGAAAAGTCGACGAGTGACAGGAAAAGGTGCAGCACCCGCCCCCGCGGGCAAAAAATTCGACAAGACGTCACAAGGCCAATCAAGCAGTGCTTAGAGCCTAGTCGACAACGGGGGATGAGGGAGGGTTCAGAGTGATTCAGCGTGTGAAAGGGTGCTTTCGCGAACAGGCTCGCTCCCACATTCGGGAATGCCTATCCCTGTGGGAGCGAGCCTGCTTGCGAATGGCGTCAACGCGGTTCGATGTGGGCAATCATCAACTGCACCGTCTCGTTCCCACGAAACTCGTTGAGGTCGAGCTTGTAGGCCAATTCCACCCATTTGATGGTCGGATTCGGCCAGATATCGCGGTCAATCCCGAAGGCAATGCCATCCAGTTTCACCGAGCCACACTCACTTTTCAGCACCACTTTGAGGTGCCGCTCGCCGACCACCCGCTGCTCGACTAACTGGAACACCCCGTGAAACAGCGGTTCAGGGAAGTGCTGCCCCCAAGGTCCGGCGTGGCGCAGGGCGCGGGCCAGTTCCAGGTGAAACTCTTCGACCGCCAACGTGCCGTCCGACAGCAGGCGACCGGTCAGGTCTTCTTCGCGAAGTTGCCTACGCACTTCAGCGTCAAAGGCCTCGGCGAACAGCGGAAAATTCGCTTCCGGCAACGTCAAACCCGCCGCCATCGCGTGGCCGCCGTATTTGCTGATCAGATTCGGATGCTGCGCCGCCACCACGCTCAAGGCGTCGCGAATATGGAAGCCCTGAACCGAACGTCCCGAGCCCTTGAGCAAGCCATCGCCGGCATCGGCAAAGGCAATCGTCGGACGGAAATAGCGTTCTTTCATACGCGACGCGAGGATGCCGATCACCCCTTGGTGCCACTCCGCATCAAACAGGCACAGACCAAACGGCATCGACTCCACCGGCAAGTCCTTGAGCTGCGCCAGCGCTTCACGCTGCATGCCTTGCTCGATGGATTTGCGATCCTGGTTCATGCCGTCCAGTTGCGCGGCCATTTCCCGGGCCAGATTGGCGTCGGCGGTGAGCAGGCATTCGATGCCCAGGCTCATGTCATCCAGACGCCCGGCGGCGTTCAGGCGCGGACCGACGATAAAACCCAAATCTGTTGAAGTGATGCGTGCATGGTCACGCTTGGCGACTTCGAGGATCGCTTTGATCCCCGGCCGAGCGCGGCCGGCGCGAATCCGTTCCAGCCCCTGATGCACCAGAATCCGGTTGTTGGCGTCCAGCGGCACCACGTCGGCGACGCTGCCCAGCGCTACCAGGTCCAGCAACTCGCCGATGTTCGGCTGCGGCTTGCTCTCGTACCAGCCCAGATTGCGCAAGCGCGCGCGCAGGGCCATCAGCACGTAGAAAATCACCCCGACACCGGCCAGCGCCTTGCTCGGAAACTCGCAACCGGGCTGGTTCGGGTTAACGATTGCATCGGCCAGCGGCAGTTCATCGCCGGGCAAGTGGTGGTCGGTGACCAATACCTTGAGCCCGGCCTTTTTCGCCGCGGCCACGCCTTCGACGCTGGAGATGCCGTTGTCCACGGTGATCAGCAGTTGCGGCGTGCGGGTCAGCGCCACTTCGACGATTTCCGGGGTCAGGCCGTAGCCGTACTCGAAACGGTTCGGCACCAGATAATCGACGTGAGCCGCGCCCAACAGTCGCAGGCCAAGCACACCGACGGTACTGGCCGTGGCGCCATCGGCGTCGAAGTCGCCGACGATCAGAATCCGCTGACGCTGTTCCAGTGCCGTCACCAGCAGATCCACCGCCGCGTCGATGCCTTTGAGCTGCTGGAACGGAATCAGCCGCGCCAGGCTCTTGTCCAGTTCAGCCTCGTTCTGCACGCCACGCGCCGCGTACAGGCGGGTCAGCAGTGGCGGCAGATCACCGAGGAATGGCAGGGTGTCGGGCAACAGGCGAGGTTCGATGCGCATGGGGTGACAGGTGCTTCTCTTGAATACGTAGGATAAAACCGGATAACGCGAACGGGCGGCGAAAAATCAGCCGCGCTCGCCGCTCAGCCACTGCAACTGGACTTCGTGCTGACCACGGTCATCGGTGACGAAAATCGTCCCTTCGCTGATCATCACGTCCCACTTGATAACGCGGGGCATGTCCTTGGCCAGGGTTTCCAGCACGTCTTGCGGCACGGCGGCGATGTGCACGTTTTTCAGGTTCTTGATCGCCGGGATCACTTTGGTTTCCCAGACACGCAGGCTGCCGTAGGCCAGCAGGCTGGTGCGTTCGGTGCGACGCGAACACCAGGTCAGGCGATCGGCATCCGGCTGGCCGACTTCGATCCAGTGCAGGACACGGTCATCCAGGCTCTTTTCCCACAGGGCCGGTTCATCCACGTCTGACAGACCGCGACCAAACGACAGTTGCTCGTTGTACCAGAAGGCGTAGGCCAGCAGGCGCACGGTCATGCGCTCTTCGGTTTCCGAAGGGTGACGGGCGATGGTCTGCTTCACGCTCTCGTAGACGCTGCGGTCGAGGTCGGTAAGGTTCAGTTCAAACTTGTAGGTCGTGGACGGCTGGGCCATGAACGGGCTTCTTGATACGAGGAAAGGCGGCAAGTCTAACCGATGCGGTAGGCAATCAACGAATTGACGACCATCAACCTTGGGCGACTGACACGCGGCTATGTTAAAACGCTCTATCGATCGCCCTTTGTCCTACAGGATCCGTCATGCCATTCACCGGAAAACCGCTCTCAGGTCTGAAAGTCATCGAATTGGGTACGTTGATTGCAGGGCCGTTTGCCTCGCGCATTTGCGGTGAGTTCGGCGCCGAAGTGATCAAGATCGAATCCCCGGACGGCGGTGATCCGTTGCGCAAATGGCGCAAATTGTATGAAGGCACTTCGCTGTGGTGGTTCGTCCAGGCACGAAACAAGAAGTCCCTGACCCTGAACCTCAAGCACCCCGATGGCCTGGCCATTCTGAAAAAACTGCTCAGCGAAGCCGACATCCTGATCGAAAATTTCCGCCCTGGCGTGCTGGAAAAACTCGGGTTGGGCTGGGAGGTCCTGCACGCGCTGAACCCGAAACTGGTGATGGTGCGCCTCTCGGGTTTCGGCCAGACCGGGCCGATGAAAGACCAACCGGGGTTTGGCGCGGTCGGTGAATCCATGGGCGGCCTGCGCTATATCACCGGGTTCGAAGACCGGCCACCGGTGCGCACCGGGATTTCTATCGGCGACTCGATTGCCGCGCTCTGGGGCGTGATCGGCGCGTTGATGGCCTTGCGTCATCGCGAAGTGAACGGCGGTCTGGGCCAAGTGGTGGATGTGGCGCTGTATGAGGCAATTTTCGCCATGATGGAAAGTATGGTGCCGGAGTTCGATGTGTTCGGTTTCATCCGCGAACGCACCGGCAACATCATGCCCGGCATTACGCCCTCCTCCATTCACACCAGCGCTGATGGCAAACACGTGCAGATCGGCGCCAATGGCGATGCGATTTTCAAACGTTTCATGCTGATTATCGGCCGCGAAGATTTGGCCAACGACCCGTTGCTGGCCAGCAATGATGGCCGAGACAGCCGTCGCGACGAGATTTACGGGGTCATTGATCGCTGGGTCAATTCACTGCCGCTCGACAGCGTGATCGGGCAATTGAAACAGGCCGAGGTACCGGCCAGCCGGATTTTCAGTGCCGAAGACATGTTCAGCGATCCGCAGTACCTGGCCCGGGAAATGTTCCTCCAAGCCAAACTGCCAGACGGCAAGGACTTCAAGATGCCAGGGATTGTGCCGAAACTCTCTGAGACACCCGGCACTTCCGAATGGGTCGGACCGCAGCTGGGTGAACACAATGCGCAGGTACTTCACGATCTTGGGTATGACGAGGGACAGATCGCAAAACTTCGTGAAGACGGGGCTATCTAAGCTGAAGCGCCGGCCGACATCGCACGCCAACCGCGCCCACCACGGGTGGCCGTGGCGCCTGTTCGGCCTGTTGCTTTTGCTGGCCCTGCCGGCTTGGGCGCAGGCGAAACCAACATTGATATGGCTGCTGCGCGACCTGCCGCCCCTGACGATTTTCGAAGGCCCGAAAAAAGGTCAGGGGGTGATCGATCAATTGATGCCGATGCTGATCGCCGGCATGCCCCAGTACGAACACACGCTGATGCGCGTCAATCGTGCCCGTGGCTTGCAAATGCTCCACGAAAACCCGTTCGCCTGCGACCCTGCGTTGTTGTGGAACAAGGAGCGTGCGCAGTGGGTGGCGTATTCGATCCCGGCGATTCGCGCGGTGAGCAATGGCCTGGTGGTCCGTCAGCAAGATCGGGCAGTGCTCAAACCCTATTTGGTGGATGGCGAAGTCGACCTCTCGGCGCTGCTGGCCGGTGGCGACAGAAAAGTCGGTGTTGTCGCCGAACGCAGCTACGGTGAGTTTCTCGACAGTATCCTGCATCAGGCGCCGAGCGCTGCGCTGACGGCGCATTACGGCAACGATGCATTGACCAATCTACTGTCGATGCAGCGCCTGGGACGCTTGCAGGTGGTGCTGGGTTATTGGCCGGAAATCCGCTATCAGGCCAAGCAGGCGCAGATCGCCGAGGATGAGCTGGAGTTCTATCCCATTAAGGGCACCGGGAAATATCTCTCGGGATATGTCGCTTGTTCCGACACCACATTGGGACGTCAGGCCATCAGCGAGATCAATCAACTGCTGCGCACCCTGCCCCACGAGCATTTGAATCAGCTGTATGCCGCGTGGCTGAATCCCGAGCGCCAAGCGGACTATCTCGAAGAGGCACGGCTGTTTTTCGAACAGCAGGCCACGCAATAGGCAAACGCCGGACAAAAGAAACCCCGAGAAGTGGGGAGACGACTCGGGGTTAAACGTGGCCTACATAAAGACCAGTAGCAGCAAGCTACAAGCACCGGAGCACAATGCTTGATCCTGCTGTTACAAGGTCTGACTGACCTTGGCGCAGGAAGGTTCCCACAAAAAACAATTCAATTACGATTGGCCAGGATCTTGTCCTGGGCCGCATTGCGCAACGCCGCGATTACGCAGGGCTCCAGACGTCCTTCGGCGATCAGCACATCGCGGTGCAATCCATCAACGACATCCGTCAGCAGCCACTTATCGGTCAACTGCGCCTGATTGAACGCACGTTCCACGACAATGGCACCGGCTGCACTTTTTAATGTCACCAGGCATTCGCCATGGGCACCCGACGGGGTCAACGTAACCTGATACGGGCTCAGAGCCTCACCGAGCAATAGACTGATACTTTCCATCTCGATCACCACTCAATAGTCCGAAAACAAAGTGCCTGGGAGGGCATGTCTACAGTAAATGACCACTGCCCCGAGAAGAAAGTTCTGCCTGCCGATTGCTCCCTCCCTGGAGCGTTACCGGTCTGTCGGAGCATGCACGGCGAAGATGACAGTAAAAATAACCGTGCTTCAGGCTCCGTCCGGCTGCTGCAGCGCGTTCAGGTAGTTGTCCAGCAAGCCTCGCATCAACACGGCCGATACCGGCGTTTGCAGGCGTCCGAGCAGTTTCAGTTCATGGGCCTGCAACAACGTCTCGAGATCGTCCAACACACTCGGTGCGACGGCGCCCAGCAGGATCAGTGCTCGCGACTGTTGCCCTATAGCCAAGTGCTGGATCAGCGCGATGCCATCGCCACCCTTTAGCTGCGGATTACAGATCGCGATATCGACAGCTCCGCAATGCCCCAGCGAACACACCGCCGACGCCAGTGACGGCGCCGTCAGCACGTTATAAATGCCGACGGCGTTGAACATCTGGTGCAGCGCCATCAGCTGGAACGGGTTGTGTTCAAGTATCAGGACTTTGAGTGAACGCATGGGCGGCCTCTGAAGCGACAAGCGCGGACTCTCACCGCAGGTACCGTTCACTCTAGGGCAGCCGTCCTCAGCCTCCCATCGGAAAAGGACTCACGTCGTATAGGACTTTTCCCAACTTCACTGCGGACATCGGCTGCCACTTTCCAGCGGCCGCTGGCCAGTGTCCGTCCAGCCGCCGAGCAGACCGCGCAATTGGCCATCGGCGCTGTAAAACGGCACCGTCCATTGGTAGATCTCGCGCGCCCCGTTTTTGAACTGCAATTGACGCCTGCAGAAGCGCATCTTGCGCGTGCGTACTTGCTGCATGAACTCGTCATGCAGCATCCGCGCGGTCGCCCCAGGCAGCGTGTCGGCTTCGATCAGTGATCGTCCCTGTACTTCGTGGAAGCGGATCGAGAGCGCCTCCTCATAGCTACGGTTGCACATGATCAACCGCCCTTGCAGGTCGCGGACGAAGATCGGGTCGGGCATCGACTCAATCAATGCATGCTGAAAGGCCAACTGGTCGCCGAGTTCTTTTTCGGCTTTACAGCGTTCTTTGATCAGGGCACTCAAGCGACGATTCCAGATCAATGACAACAAACCAAAAATGGCCATGACTGCCATCGCCCAACACCCCCAACCGGCAATCCGCTGCCACACCGTAGGCGTCGGGATCGGCGCAACACCGTCCAGCCATTTCAGCCGGATCGCACGCAGTTCATGCGCCGGAAATGCCTCGAGTGCCTTGTTGAGGATGCTCAACAACTTCGGCTGACCTTTGCGCACAGCCAGGTGATCGGCCTCCCACTTGCCCTCCAGCAGCTCTCCGACCCTGAGCAATCCTGAGGGGAACAACTGCGCGCCGATCTCGTTTTCGATGGTGGCGTAAGCCTCACCGCTTTCGACCAACGCTCGGGCTTCGCCGTAGGTTTTGACTGAGCGAATCTCGATCGATGGGTAGTCGCGCCGGATGATGCCTTCCAGTGCGTGACGACTTGGCAATACCAACACGCGCTTGGCCAACTGCTCCAACGACTGCAACAGCGGCGCCCCCGAGCGTCCGACCAACGCCCAGCCAGAACCGCCAAACGCATGACTGAAATCCAGAAACACTTTGCGTGGGTCATTCATCGCCAGCGTAGTGCTCATATCCGCCTCGCCGCTTTCCAGGCGCCCAAGCAATTGATCGGTGGAAAACGACTCTTCATGGATAAACAGCAGCCCTGTCATGGCACTGATCTGATTGAGCACATCGTTGTTCAAACCAACCCAGTGGCCATGTTCATCCTTGAACAGGTAAAGCGGGTACTGCATAGACGCGACGATCACCTTCGGGTGCTCGCGAACCCATTGCCGCTCCAGAGCGTCCAGCCCGATGGCTGTACCGACGACTGATTCCCGGGACTCATAAGTCGCCAACTGCGCGGCCAATCCACATGGGCCAAAGCCCAGGGTGCCCAACAAAAAAATCCAGCACATGGCTGGTCTGAACCCTCTCAAAAACCGCATTGCCACTTCCTTCGTGATCAACTCGCCCGTCCTTCAGGGGCGAAAACGCGACAAGTGTGGCACGCAGAAACAAGAAAGCCCGTCAGGAGACGGGCTTCAAAATGTGACAGCTTTGCGGGTTTAGAGAGGCTTGCCGCGGTTACCATGCTGACTGACAAAGGCCTGCACGGCTTTCAAGTCGTTCGGCAACACCGTGCAACGCTCTTCTCTCTCAAACAAATCAGAAAGATGTGCAGGTAGTTCGAGAGCTTTTCCTACACCGGCTTTTTCCACTGCATCCGGGAATTTGACCGGATGAGCGGTGCCCAGGATCACCATCGGGATATCCAGGCTACGGCGGCACTCGCGTGCGGCTTTGACGCCGATGGCGGTATGCGGGTCCAGCAACTCGCCCGTCTGTTCGAAGACCTCGGCGATGGTTTCGCAGGTTTGCGCGTCATCCACGGCCAGGGAATCGAACAGTTTGCGGGCTTCGGTCCAGCGTTCCTGTTCGACGCTAAAACCGCCACCTTGCTTGAAGCTGTCCATCAAACCGGCAATTGCAGCGCCATTGCGACCGTGCAGGTCGAACAGCAGACGTTCGAAGTTCGACGACACCATGATGTCCATCGACGGCGACAGCGTGGCGTGCAGGGTTTCCTTGACGTACTGATTGCCGCTCATGAAACGGTGCAGGATGTCGTTGCGGTTGGTGGCGACGATCAACTGGTTGATCGGCAGGCCCATATTGCGCGCCAGGTAACCGGCGAAGATGTCGCCGAAGTTACCGGTCGGTACCGAGAACGACACCGAACGCGCCGGGCCACCCAGTTGCAGGGCTGCGTGGAAGTAGTAAACGATCTGGGCCATGATCCGCGCCCAGTTGATCGAGTTCACGGCTACCAGGCGCGTGCCTTTCAGGAAGCTCTGGTCGGCGAAGCTGTTCTTGACCATTTCCTGGCAGTCATCGAAGTTGCCTTCGATGGCGATGTTGTGGATGTTCTCGCCGAAGATGGTGGTCATCTGGCGACGCTGCACTTCAGACACACGGTTGTGCGGGTGCAGGATGAAGATGTCGACGTTTTCGCAGTGCTTGCAGCCTTCGATGGCGGCCGAACCGGTATCACCGGAGGTCGCACCGACGATCACCACGCGCTCGCCGCGTTTTTCCAGCACGTAGTCGAGCAAACGACCGAGCAGTTGCAGGGCGAAGTCTTTGAACGCCAGGGTCGGGCCGTGGAACAGCTCCAGGACCCACTCGTTGCCGTTCAACTGACGCAGCGGTGCAACGGCGCTGTGGGAAAACACACCGTAGGTTTCTTCAAGAATCTTTTTGAAATCGGCATCAGGAATGCTGCCGGCAACAAACGGGCGCATCACCCGGAAGGCCAGCTCGTGATACGGCAGGCCGGCCCAGGAAGCGATTTCTTCCTGAGTGAAACGTGGCAGGCATTCCGGCACGTACAGGCCGCCGTCAGTGGCCAGACCGGCCAGCAAAACGTCTTCGAAATTCAGGGCCGGTGCCTGGCCGCGGGTACTGATATAACGCATGACTGGCTCCAATAGACAGTGTTCGCAAACCCGGGCCCGCACGCGAGCCCGGTGAACGATAACGGCTTAGTTCAGGTGCTCGACGCGGATCCGCACAACTGGACCGACCACGCCCGCCAGCGCTTCGAGGGCGGCGATCGCGTCGTTCATGTGCTGTTCCAGCACACGGTGGGTCAGCAGGATCATCGGCACCAGGCCGTCGTGTTCCTCGACTTCCTTCTGCATGATCGATTCGATGTTGATGCCGCGTTCCGACAGGATGCTCGCCACTTGGGCCAGCACGCCTGGATGGTCCTTGGCCTGAATCCGCAGGTAGTAAGCGCTTTCGCAAGCTTCGATCGGCAGGATCGGGTGCGCCGACAGCGAGTCCGGCTGGAAGGCCAGATGCGGCACACGGTTTTCCGGGTCGGAGGTCATGGCGCGAACCACGTCCACCAGGTCGGCGATCACCGACGAAGCGGTCGGCTCCATGCCGGCGCCAGCGCCGTAGAACAGGGTCGAACCGGCAGCGTCACCGTTGACCATTACCGCGTTCATCACGCCGTTGACGTTGGCGATCAGGCGATCAGCCGGGATCAGCGTCGGGTGCACACGCAGTTCGATACCGGCCGCAGTGCTGCGCGCCACGCCCAGGTGCTTGATGCGGTAGCCCAGCGCTTCGGCGTAGTTCACGTCAGCAGTGGTCAGCTTGGTGATGCCCTCGGTGTAGGCCTTGTCGAATTGCAGCGGAATGCCGAACGCGATGGACGCCAGGATCGTCAGCTTGTGAGCTGCGTCGATGCCTTCAACGTCGAAGGTCGGATCGGCTTCGGCGTAACCCAGGGCTTGCGCCTCGGCAAGTACGTCTTCGAAGGTGCGACCCTTCTCGCGCATCTCGGTGAGGATGAAGTTGCCGGTGCCGTTGATGATGCCGGCGACCCAGTTGATGCGGTTGGCGGACAAACCTTCACGGATTGCCTTGATCACCGGAATGCCACCGGCAACCGCCGCTTCAAACGCAACGATTACGCCCTTCTCGCGAGCCTTGGCGAAAATTTCATTACCGTGAACGGCGATCAGTGCCTTGTTCGCGGTGACCACATGCTTGCCATTCTCGATGGCCTTGAGTACCAGCTCACGGGCAACGGTGTAGCCACCCATCAGCTCTATAACGATGTCAATCTCAGGGTTCGTGGCCACTTCGAAGACATCGTTGGTAATCGCAATACCGGTCGTTTGGAACTGAGGCTTTGGCGTGCGCATGGCAATTTGTGCCACTTCGATACCACGCCCGGCACGACGAGCAATTTCCTCGGCGTTGCGCTGAAGTACGTTGAAGGTACCGCCACCGACGGTCCCTAACCCACAGATGCCTACTTTGACCGGTTTCACTGTGAACTCCCCATAAAACGGCCGACGCAAGGTCGGCCGTGAAAACAGCCGCATGCTGCGGCTCTCTATTAATGGTCCGGCGAAGTTACCGCCGAACCATGATCGTCAAAGGCTGACCGTGACGATGCGAATTATTTCGCGTCCAGCGCCAGTTTGGCGACTTGTGGCGCAGGCTGGTAGCCCGGAATGACCTGACCGTCGGCCAAAACGATGGCCGGCGTGCCGTTCACACCGATCGACTGACCAAGGGCGAACTGCTTGGAAACCGGGTTATCGCACTTGGCGGCCTTGATTTCCTTGCCATCGACCATCTTGTCCATCGCGGCTTTCTTGTCTTTCGAGCACCACACAGCTTGCAGCTGTTCGTCACCCGGCGAGCCCAGGCCCTGGCGCGGGAACGCCACGTAACGCACTTCGATGCCGCGCTTGTTCAGCTCAGGCACTTCGGCGTGCAGTTTGTGGCAGTACGGGCAGGTGGTGTCGGTGAACACGGTGATGTGCGACTTGGTTTCGCCGATGGCCGGGTAGACCACGGTTTCTGCGACCGGAATGTCGTTGATCAGTTTGGAAATGCCCAGGCGTTCGGTTTTCTCGGTCAGGTTGACCGGTTTACCGTCCTGGAGCTGGAACATATAGCCCTGAACCACGTACTGGCCGTCGGCGCTGGCATAGAGCACGCGACTGCCCTTGAGTTTGACTTCATACAGACCGGCCAGCGGGCTCGCGCTGATGGTTTCGATCGGTGTATCCAGCTGGAGGCTTTCCAGGCTTTTACGAATGGCTTTGTCAGCCGCGTCATCGGCGACGGCAAAGGTGCTGACCAACGCAATGGCTGCGGCGGCGAAAATATGGGTCAGACGCATGAGAACTCCTGAAGGCGGACAAATGGGACGATCAGAACGCCCGTGCCGAAACACCGGGTCATAAACGCCCATCGTGCAAACCGGCAAAGCCTACCACATAAGGCTGGCGTGGCCGAATGCGCCTGTCGCCATACATTCATGTGTAACTGACACAGCTTCATGCTTGTACAACTGACCCACAACCATATGTGGCTGACACACATTATTGTGGCGAGGGGATTTATCCCCGCTGGGTTGCGAAGCAGCCCTAAAACCATCCATCGCGATCTTTCACGCAAAACCGAGCCAGCCGGGTTTGCGACTGCTGCGCAGCCGAACGGGGATAAATCCCCTCGCCACAGGTTAGTGTTCCAACATTAGAGACGTGTCAGCCGCGCGGGTTGTGTTTGGCGTGCAGCTCTTGCAGGCGGGCGCGGGCGACGCGGGTGTAGATTTGCGTGGTGGAGAGGTCGCTGTGGCCGAGCAGCATCTGCACCACGCGCAACGCACTGCCTCTGCAACTGCTACACCCATATGTGACTGACACACATTATTGTGGTGAGGGGATTTATCCCCGATGGGTTGCGAAGCAGCCCAAAACCATCCCCCCAATCTATCAGTCAAACCGAGCAGCCCAAGATGGGGGCCGCTGCGCAGCCCGTCGGGGATTAATCCCCTCACCACAGGTAAGTATTTCAAACAAAGGGGATGTGTCAGCCGCGCGGGTGGTGTTTGGCGTGCAGGTCTTGCAGGCGCGCTCGAGCGACATGGGTGTAGATCTGGGTGGTCGACAGGTCGCTGTGACCGAGCAGCATCTGCACCACCCGCAGGTCAGCGCCGTGGTTGAGCAGGTGCGTGGCGAAGGCATGGCGCAAGGTATGCGGCGACAGCGACTTGCCGATCCCGGCGACCTTGGCCTGGTGCTTGATGCGATGCCAGAAGGTCTGGCGGGTCATCTGTTCGCCGCGCTGGCTCGGGAACATCACATCGCTGGGGCGCCCACCGAGCAGTTCGCCACGGCCGTCGCGCATATAGCGCTCGACCCAGACAATCGCTTCCTCGCCCATTGGCACCAGACGCTCCTTGCTGCCCTTGCCCATCACCCGCAACACACCCTGACGCAGGTTGACCTGCTCCAGAGTCAGGCTGATCAATTCGGTCACCCGCAAGCCGCAGGCGTACAGCACTTCAAGCATGGCGCGGTCACGTTGGCCGATGGCTTCGCTCAAGTCCGGGGCTTTTAACAGAGCCTCCACATCCGCTTCCGACAAGGATTTTGGCAGCGGCCTGCCGAGTTGCGGCATATCGACGCGCAAAGTCGGATCGACGCCGATCAGCTTTTCCCGCAACAGATAGCGATAGAAGCCACGCACGCCAGAGAGAAAACGCGCGGTGGAGCGGGGTTTGTAGTTTTGCTCAAGGCGCCAGGCCAAGTGGTCGAGGATCAGCTCGCGGCCGGAGTTGATCAGCTCCAGGTTCTTTTCCTGCAACCAACCGTTGAACAGCGCCAGGTCGCTGCGATAGGCATCGCGGGTGTTGTCGGAAAGGCCTTTCTCCAGCCACAGGGCGTCGAGGAATTGGTCTATGAGGGGATGGTCGATGGCGGGCATGGGGACTCAAGACACGCAGGCACAAGCACGGCGCGCAAATTTGAAGTGAACGTTAGAAATGGCCGCTAGTCTTTCATAGCCCGCTATTTCAAGGAACAGGGAGCATCAATGAACGAGCAGCAAATTCTTTTGGCATTTGGCGCCATTGGCGTGGCGGCGCTGGGCTGCCAATGGTTGGCCTGGCGCTTGAAGCTGCCAGCCATCCTGTTTCTGTTGCTGACCGGGATTCTCGCAGGCCCGGTACTGGGCTGGCTCGATCCGCAGGAAATGTTCGGGCCACTGCTGATGCCGTTGGTATCGCTGGCCGTGGCGCTGATTCTGTTCGAGGGCAGCCTGACCCTGCACCTGTCGGAGTGGAAGGAGATTGGCAGCGTTGTTCATCGATTGGTGACCATTGGCGCGATCTCGACCTGGATCGTCATCGCAGTCGCCACGCATTATTTACTCGGCTTCGACTGGATGTTGGCCATCCTTTTCGGCAGCTTGACGCTGGTCACCGGGCCGACAGTGATCGTGCCCATGCTGCGCGTGGTGCGACCGAAGGCCTCGATCGCCAATATTCTGCGCTGGGAAGGCATCGTCATCGACCCGATCGGCGCCCTCCTCGCTGTCGTGGTTTACAGCTTCATCATTGCCAGCGCTGAAGGCCATGGCCTCAAGCAAAGCCTGCTGACCTTCGGCGGCGTGATCGTGTGTGGCGCCGCGTTCGGCATTGTCGGCGGCTGGCTGCTCGGCACGGTGATTCGCCGTCAGTGGCTGCCGGAGTACCTGCATAACCTCGCCTCGCTGGCGGCGGTGCTGGGTATTTTCATCGCGTCCAATGAGGTCATGCACGAGTCCGGATTGTTGGCGGTGACGCTGATGGGCATGTGGCTGGCCAACATGAAAGGCGTGGATGTGCGGCACATCCTGCACTTCAAGGAAAACCTCAGCGTCTTGCTGATTTCCGGGCTGTTCATTCTGTTGGCGGCGCGGTTGGATCTGAACGCGCTGATCGGCCTGGGTCCACTGGTGTTGATTCTGTTGTTGGTGATTCAATTGATCGCCCGGCCGCTGAACGTGGTGCTGAGCACGGCGGGTTCCAGCCTGAGTTGGCGTGAGCGTGCCTTGCTGTGCTGGATCGCACCTCGGGGGATTGTTGCGGCCGCGGTGTCGGCCATTTTTGCCATTCGCCTGGATGAGGCCGGCCATGAAGGTGCGCTGTTGCTGGTGCCGCTGACCTTTGCGGTGATCATCGGTACCGTGGTGCTGCAAAGTGCTACCGCGCGGCCGCTGGCACGATTGCTCAAAGTTGCCGAACCTGCGCCAAGCGGTTTCCTGATCGTCGGAGCCAACGCACCTTCACGCTTGCTCGGCAAGTCGCTGCAGCAATTGGGCAGCCGCGTGCTGCTGACCGATTCAAGCTGGGAAAACATTCGTGCGGCGCGTATGGAAGGGCTACCGACCTATTTCGGCAACCCGGCTTCGCAACATGCCGACGCGCATCTGGATCTGGTCGGGCTGGGGCATTTGCTGGCGCTGTCGCCGTCGGGTGAGCTCAATACACTGGCGGCGATGCGCTTTCGCCATGACTTCGGTCATCAACGCCTGTTCGGGCTGGCGAGCGGTCAGGAAAGCCGTCGTAGCGACAAACACCGCGCAAGTCTTGAGCATCGCGGCAATCAGTTGGGCAGCGAGGCGTTCACTTACGCGAAACTGGCCAGTCAGATGGGCCAAGGGGCCGAGCTATACAGCACGACGCTGACGGATGGCTTTGGTTGGGAAGACTACTGCGCGCTGCATGGCAATCGGGCGACCCTGCTGTTCATGCGCGATGACAGTGGCTGGGTGCATGTGGTGACGCCGGAAACTACGTTGAAGCCCGGATCGGGGTGGACGTTGCTGGCGTTGATACAACCGGAGACTTCCAGCGCCTGACAGGACGATTCGCGAGCAGGCTCGCTCCCACAGTGATCGGGGTGAACACAACATTTGTGTCCGGCACAGAACCTGTGGGAGCGAGCCTGCTCGCGAAGGGCGCTGCCCGGATTCAGATCAGGCAGCAAAACCCGGGAGCACCGGCACTGGACGCTTATCGTCGTCAATCGCGACAAAGCTGAACTGACCGTGGATAGCCTTCTCGCGGCCATCGCAACTCATGCTTTCAACAAACACTTCCACCTCGACCTTGAGGCTGGTGTTGCCGACCTTGATCACTTTGCCTACCAGCTCGACGATCGAGCCGGCCGGAATCGCGTGGTTGAAGTCGATGCGATCGGTGGACACGGTCACCAGCGGCAAACGGCAGAAGCGTGTGGCGGTGATGAAGGAGACTTCATCCATCCATGCCAGCGCAGTGCCGCCGAACAGGGTGTTGTGGTGGTTGGTGGTCGGCGGGAAGACGGCTTTGGTGACGCGCGTTACCGAGAGTTCGGTACGGCGTTCGATTTCCTGGTCGCGGGTAGACATGGGAGATGACTCGTAAAGAGCAGACAGCAAATCGAAAACAAGATCAAAAGATCGCAGCCTTCGGCAGCTCCTACAGGATAAGGGCAGTTAAATTCAGGCAACAAAAAAGCAGCCCGTAGGCTGCTTTTTTCTGCATCGGAAGCTGGACTTAAGCCAGTTTTTCCTTGATGCGAGCTGCTTTACCGGACAGGTCACGCAGGTAGTACAGCTTGGCTTTACGTACGTCACCGCGACGTTTAACAGCCATGCTGTCGATTTGCGGGCTGTAGGTCTGGAAAGTACGCTCTACGCCAACACCATTGGAGATTTTACGAACGGTGAATGCACTGTTTACGCCGCGGTTACGCTTGGCGATAACAACACCTTCGAACGCTTGCAGACGCGAACGGTCGCCTTCCTTCACTTTCACCTGAACGACAATAGTGTCGCCCGGGGCAAAGGTAGGGATCTCTTTGGTCATCTGCTCTGCTTCGAGTGCAAGGATGATTTTGTTAGTCATGCTGTGCTCCTAAGGTAAATCGTCGGATCTACCATCGATACGTTGTTAACTATCGTCCCGCTCGCGGATGTATTCCTCGAGCAGCTTCTTCTCTTCTCCAGAAAGCGAGCGGCTTTCCAGAAGATCGGCGCGTCGTTCAAAGGTCCTACCAAGGGACTGCTGTAAACGCCATCGCCGGATATGCGCGTGATTGCCACTTAGCAACACGTCGGGAACACGCTGATCCGCATACACCTCCGGTCGGGTGTAGTGCGGGCAATCCAGCAGACCATCCGTAAAGGAATCTTCCTCGGCGGAGTCTGCATGCCCTAAAGCTCCAGGCAGCAGTCGTGTAACCGCATCGATCAGGACCATCGCCGGCAGCTCGCCGCCAGACAGTACATAGTCGCCAATCGACCACTCTTCATCGACATGAGCATCAATAAAACGCTCGTCAATGCCTTCATAGCGGCCGGCAATCAGGATCAATGCATCCGAATTCGCCAACTCGCGTACCGCCGACTGAGTCAGTTGACGGCCTTGGGGGGACAGGTAAATTACCTTCGCCGCCTCCCCGGCTGCTGCCTTGGCCTGAACCAGAGCATCTTCCAGGGGCTTGATCTTCATCACCATGCCCGGGCCACCGCCAAATGGGCGATCGTCCACAGTGTGATGTCGATCCGTCGTGTAGTCTCGCGGATTCCAACAGGTGAGCTGCAACAGCCCCTGTTTCACCGCACGACTGGTGATGCCGTACTCGCTGATGGCGGAGAACATCTCGGGAAACAAACTGATCACTTCTACGCGCAAGTTAGCCACGCTTAGAAGTCCGCATCCCATTCCACCTTCATCTCGCCTGCGGCAAGGTCGACAACCAACACGCATTGCTCCGTATAGGGCAACAGGCGTTCGCGATCATCCAGGCTGCCAGCGCAAGGCTTGACCACCATTACATCATTGGCGCCGGTTTCCAGAAGATGATCGATCTTCCCGAGCAATTGCCCGAGTTGGTCAATAACCTTCAGACCTTCCAGCTGGTACCAGTAGTACTCGCCGTCGGTCAATTCAGGGAACAGGTTGCGCGGCACGCAGATCTCATAACCGGCCAGAAGACGAGCTTCTTCACGGTCATCAAGATCCTTGAGCTTTGCGACCAGGAACTTGTCGTTCCCTCGTCCGCTGACCAGCTCAACCTGTTTGACGCTGCCTTCGCGCTTGAGCGTCCAGGTTTTGTATTGCAACAGGTTTTCAGTCGGATCAGTAAAGGAGTAAACCTTCACTTCGCCGCGAACGCCATGAACAGAATAGATCTTGCCGATAACGATCAAATCATCAGCAATGGCTGGCGTCGCGTTCATATTGCTCAGGCCGCAGCCTTAGATGCATCCTTCAACAACTGAGCAACACGCTCAGAAGGTTGTGCACCAACGCTCAGCCAGTAGGCTACGCGCTCTTGGTTCACGGACAGACGGATTTCTTGACCACGAGCAACAGGGTTGAAGAAACCAACCTGTTCTTTGTGCGAACCGTCGCGCGGGTTGCGGCTGTCGGTTACGGTCAAGTGGTAAAACGGGCGCTTTTTGGAGCCGCCAAGGGCAAGACGGATTGTTAGCATGTGAACATCGTTCCTGTAGTCGGTGCTGCAAATCTAAAGGCACAGCGGGCATAGGTGCCCGAAAGGCCGCATATTCTAAGGAATATCCGGACTTTTGCAAATGTCTTTTTCCGACGGCCTTTCGGTCGTCATCCAGATTTGCTATAGAGCCGTCGTTGAAAACGGCCAGTCAGCTCCCGCCAAGTGCGGGTTTGCTGGAGTTCCCACATTTCTGTGGTACTGCGCCGACATGACTGCCGGCGCGAATTCTTTACATTTTCGGCATGCCGCCGCCGGGCAACATACCGCCCATGCCGCGCATCATTTTGGCCATTCCGCCTTTTGCGGAGAATTTCTTCATCATCTTCTGCATCTGCTTGTGCTGCTTGATCAAGCGACCGATGTCCTGCACCTGGGTGCCGGAACCCAACGAAATCCGACGTTTACGCGAACCGCTGATCAGGTCAGGGTCGCGGCGTTCGGCCGGGGTCATGGAATTGATGATGGCTTCCATCTGCTTGAACTGTTTCTCTGCCGCGCCCTGGGCATTGCCCATTTGCGCCAGGTTCACGCCGCCGATGTTCGGCAGCTTGTCCATGAGGCCGCCGAGGCCGCCCATATTCTTCATCTGTTGCAGCTGATCGCGGAAGTCTTCGAGGTCGAAGCCCTTGCCCTTCTTCAGCTTCTTGGCCAGTTTGTCGGCCTTGTCCTTGTCGAGGGTCGCTTCGGCCTGTTCGATCAGGCTGAGCACGTCGCCCATGCCGAGGATGCGCGAAGCAATACGCTCAGGGTGGAACGGTTCGAGCGCTTCGCTCTTCTCACCCATACCGATGAACTTGATCGGCTTGCCAGTGATAGCGCGGACCGACAGGGCGGCACCGCCCCGAGCGTCGCCGTCGACCTTGGTCAGGATCACACCGGTCAGCGGCAGCGCATCACCGAAGGCCTTGGCCGTGTTGGCGGCGTCCTGGCCGGTCATGGCGTCGACCACGAACAGGGTTTCGACCGGGTTGATCGCGGCATGCAGCGCCTTGATCTCGCCCATCATCTCTTCGTCGATGTGCAGACGACCGGCGGTATCGACGATCACCACGTCGATGAATTTCAGTTTTGCTTCTTTAATAGCTGCTTGCGCGATGTCGACCGGCTTCTGGCTCAGGTCGGACGGGAAGAACGTCACGCCGATGTCGCTGGCCAGGGTTTCCAGTTGCTTGATCGCAGCAGGACGATAAACGTCCGCGGACACGACCATGACCGATTTCTTTTTGCGCTCTTTAAGGAAGCGCGCGAGTTTACCGGCGGTGGTGGTTTTACCAGCGCCCTGCAAACCGGCCATCAGCACGACGGCTGGCGGAACGGCGCTCAGGTTCAGGTCTTCGTTGGCCGCGCCCATCAGGCTTTCGAGTTCGGCCTGGACGATCTTCACGAAGGCCTGGCCCGGCGTCAGGCTGCGCGACACCTCGGTGCCGACGGCGCGTTCCTTGACCGAATTGACGAAGTCCTTGACCACCGGCAGGGCGACGTCGGCTTCGAGCAACGCCATGCGCACTTCGCGCAGGGTGTCTTTGATGTTGTCCTCGGTCAGCTTGGCCTTGCCGGTGACATGGCGCAGCGTCTGCGAGAGACGGTCGGTTAAGTTTTCAAACATTGCGCGATCCTTTCAGGCCCTGTGTAGACCGGGATAATGGCGGCCCAGACCGGAATAAACATGTGCTCGGCGAGCCTGCGGCGTGGGCAGGTCGCGGATTATAGCGAAGACTGCGTCCGGCGGACACCTCGCTGTCAGGTTGTATGGTCTTTCGTGCAATGAGGGTTCTATGCCAAACTCAGCGCCTTTCGGGCTTGCCTAACAGGATTTATGCTCCCCTTGTCACCGAGTTTGCTTACTACCCTCGCCGCCGCCTGCTTATATGCCGCTGCGACCCTCTATCAGGGCACTCGTCTGGCCAGTGGCGCCAAGGCGAACAAGCGCCTGTTGGTCACGCTCGGCGTATTGGCCGTGCTGGCCCACAGCGCCAGTCTGTTCACTCATTTGCTGACGCCGATCGGCCTGGGCCTGGACTTCTTCAGCGCCGCCAGCCTGATTGCCGCGGCGGTTATCGCCCTGACCCTGCTGGCCTGCTCGCGGATTCCGGTCGAGAACCTGCTGGTGTTGCTGTTCCCGCTCGGGGCCGCAACCGTGCTGCTGGCACAGTTCGCCCCGGCCGGTACGGTGCAGATCATCGATGAGGAGCCAGGCATCCTCGCCCACATTCTGTTGTCGATCCTCGCCTACGGCATGTTCACCATCGCGGTGTTCCAGGCCTTGCTGTTGCTGGTGCAAGACCACCAGCTCAAAAACAAGCATCCGTCCGGGCTGATCAAGAACTTCCCGCCGCTGCAAACCATGGAAAGCCTGCTGTTCGGCTTCCTCTGGGCCGGCTGGACGCTGCTGTCGCTGTCGCTGATCTCAGGCTGGCTGTTCGTCGAGAACCTGTTTGCCCAACATCTGGTACACAAGACCCTGCTGGCCTGCCTGGCCTGGATCGTCTTCAGCGTATTGCTCTGGGGCCGTAATCGCCTCGGCTGGCGCGGGCATAAGGCGATCCGCTGGACCCTCGCCGGTTTCTGCCTGCTGATGCTGGCCTATTTCGGCAGCAAGCTGGTTCGTGAATACATTCTGCACATCTGACGGGCGGCAATAATGGACGACTTGCCCATAGGGCCGATGCTCGCAGTGATGGTTCTGCTGATTCTGTGGTCGGGGCTGTTTACCGCCATCGAAGTCGCGCAACAGCACCTGCTGGCCCAACGCACGGCGTCGCGCGCCAGTGACAAACCTGTGGCGAAGCTGAACTTCCCGCTCAACAGCCTGATCCTCTGCAACACCCTGTGCCGTGCACTGGTCATGGTCATCGCCACATTGCTGGCGATTTTCGCCTGGGCGGAAAAGGGCCCATGGGCCGCCTGCCTCGGAGCCGGCGCCATCTTGTTGGTGCTCGCCGACTACCTGCCTCGCACCCTCGCCGTACGCTATCCGGACGCGATTCTGAGCCTGGGCAACACCTTGCTCGGCGCGCCGCTGAAAATCATCTATCCCATCGCCTGGCTGCTCAATGGCTTCAGTCAATTGCTGATGCGACCGTTCGCCCGCAAGGTCAACGTGGTGCAACAGAGCGAAGACGAGGCGCCGGCGGAGCGCCACGACGATCAGGAACACGCCAACTGCCGCCCGCACGCGCTGTCGGGCATCCACGCCCTGGACAACATCACGGTCAACGACATCCTGGTGCCGCGCAGTGAGGTCGACGGGATCAACCTCGACGACTCCATCGAAGAGATCATCGAACAGTTGCGCAAAAACCGCCGCACGCGCCTGCCGGTGTTCCATAGCGACATCAACCAGGTCGAAGCCGTGCTCAACACCCGGCAGATCCGCCATCTGCTGCCGGACGCAAGCCTGACGGTCGAAGCGTTGCTGGCGGCCAGCCACGAACCGTACTTCGTCCCGGAAAGCACTCCGCTGCAACTGCAACTGCTGAACTTCCACAAGCAACAGCGGCGTTTGGGCATGGTGGTGGACGAGTACGGCGAAGTGCTTGGCATCGTCACCCTGGAAGATATCCTCGAGGAAATCGTCGGCGAGTTCGAAAGCGAGCACAGCCTGGACAACCCACATGTCCACCCGCAGGCCGATGGTCGACTGGTGATTGAGGGCGCGGCGTCGATTCGCGAACTGAACAAGAGCCTGGGCTGGCACCTGCCCAGCGATGGGCCAAAAACCCTGAACGGCTTGGTGACCGAGGCGCTGGAAACCATTCCCGAAAGCGCGGTTTGCCTGAAGATCGGGCGTTATCGGTTGGAGATTCTCGAGACCGAAGACAACCGGGTGAGCAAGGTGTTGATCTGGCATACCTCTTCAGTGCCAGCTCTGGTGCCTGTCAGATAAAATCAAAAGATCGCAGCCTGCGGCAGCTCCTACATTTGGAATGCGTCCCCATGTAGGAGCTGCCGCAGGCTGCGATCTTTTTGCTCTTGTTCAATCGTTAGCCCCCTTCCTATAATCGGATCAGCTTACCCAAGCTTCGCCGAACCGCGTGCTTACCCCGCACTAGACCGGTTTTGGCCATTTCCGCTGTACTCCGACGACTGTTCCTACTCGAAACAGCGCTCGCGCCTCATCCCACATCCCTGGGTGTTCGACCATAATAATTCGCTCCAACGGAGCTCATGACTGTCAGGGATCACCGCATGACGACCAGCACCGTTTACAGCGACACCGCGCCTGCCCAACCGACCAATTCGGCCACGCGCGTGGCCACGGCGAGTTTTATCGGCACGGCCATCGAGTTCTACGATTTTTACGTCTACGCCACCGCTGCTGCACTGGTGATCGGGCCGGTGTTCTTTCCGCAGACCTCCGGCACTGCCCAGATGCTCTCGGCGTTTCTCACGTTCGGCATTGCCTTCCTTGCACGACCATTGGGTTCAGCACTGTTTGGCCACTTCGGCGACCGCATTGGGCGCAAATCGACACTGGTCGCGTCGTTGCTGCTGATGGGCGTCTGCACCACGCTGATTGGTGTGCTGCCGGGTTACGACAGCATCGGGGCTTGGGCGCCGATCCTGCTCTGTGTGCTGCGCTTCGGCCAAGGCCTGGGATTGGGCGGCGAATGGGGCGGCGCGGCGCTGTTAGCAACGGAGAATGCGCCCAAGGGCAAACGCGCCTGGTTCGGCATGTTCCCGCAGCTCGGCCCTTCGATCGGCTTCCTGGCGGCCAACGGTTTGTTCCTGACGCTGGCCATGACCCTGAACGACGAACAGTTCCGCGCCTGGGGCTGGCGGATTCCGTTCCTGTTGAGCGCCTTACTGGTGATGGTCGGCCTGTACGTGCGCCTCAAACTCCACGAAACTCCGGTGTTCGCCAATGCCATGGCCCGTCAGGAACGGGTGAAGATCCCGCTGGTCGAGCTGTTCAGCCAATACTGGGCGCCGATGTTGCTGGGTGCCGGGTCGATGGTGGTCTGCTACGCGCTGTTCTATATTTCGACGGTGTTTTCCCTGAGTTATGGCGTATCGACGTTGGGCTACACCCGCGAAACCTTCCTCGCGCTGCTGTGCTTTGCCGTACTGTTCATGGCCGCCGCTACGCCTTTATCGGCGTGGGCCAGTGACCGTTACGGGCGCAAACCAGTGCTGATCATCGGTGGCGTGCTGGCGATTCTGTCCGGGTTCTTGATGGAACCGCTGCTGACCCACGGCACGACCTGGGGCGTGGCGCTGTTCTTGTGCATCGAGCTGTTTCTGATGGGCGTGACATTTGCGCCGATGGGCGCGTTGTTGCCGGAGCTGTTTCCGACTCACGTGCGCTATACCGGTGCGTCGGCAGCCTACAACCTCGGCGGCATAGTCGGGGCCTCAGCGGCGCCGTTCTTTGCGCAGAAACTGGTGGCGATGGGGGGTTTGAGTTATGTCGGCGGGTATGTGTCGGGGGCGGCGGTGCTCAGCTTGATAGCGGTGCTGTGCCTGAAAGAGACGCGTCACAACGATTTGAATCGGGTGGCCTGATAGACCGCCATCGCGAGCAAGCTCGCTCCCACATGGGAATCGGGGGTGTACACACAATCTGTGGACAACCAAGAACCCTGTGGGAGCGAGCTTGCTCGCGATAGCCGCGCCTCGGTTTACAGCTCTACTACAACAGCCTGAGATGCACGGGTCGCTTTAGCACGAGCCGCTTCAATCGATTCATCCCGTGCCAACGCCACGCCCATCCGGCGCTGACCGTTAACTTCAGGCTTACCGAACAGACGCAACGCCGTATCCGGTTCGCTCAATGCCGCACCGAGGTTGGAGAAAGCGGTCTGAGTCGACTGCCCTTCCACCAGAATCACCGCCGAAGCCGAAGGCCCGAACTGACGGATCAACGGAATCGGCAGCCCCAGAATCGCCCGAGCATGCAGCGCGAACTGCGACAGGTCCTGGGAAATCAGGGTCACCAAGCCAGTGTCATGCGGGCGCGGCGACACTTCGCTGAACCACACCTGATCACCTTTGATGAACAACTCGACGCCAAACAGACCACGACCACCCAAGGCTTCGGTCACGGCTTTGGCGACGCGCTCGGATTCAGCCAGGGCAATCGGGCTCATGGCTTGTGGCTGCCAGGATTCCTGGTAGTCGCCCTTCTCCTGACGGTGACCGACCGGCGCGCAGAACGTGGTGCCGCCGACGTGACGCACAGTCAGCAAGGTGATTTCGTAGTCGAAGTCGATGAAGCCTTCGATGATCACCCGACCTTTACCGGCACGCCCCCCTTCCTGGGCGTAGTCCCACGCGGTTTTCACGTCAGCGGCGCTGCGCAGCAGGCTCTGGCCTTTGCCCGAGGAACTCATCACCGGTTTGACCACGCATGGGAAACCGAGGTCTTCGACAGCTTTGCTGTAATCCTCAAAGGTGTCGGCGAAGTGGTACGGCGAGGTCGGCAGGTCCAGCTCTTCAGCGGCCAGGCGACGGATGCCTTCGCGGTTCATGGTCAGCAGCGCGGCGCGCGCGGTCGGGATCACGGTGAAGCCTTCGGCTTCCAGCTCGACCAGGGTCGCGGTGGCGATGGCTTCGATTTCCGGCACGATGAAGTGCGGCTTCTCGGCTTCGATTACGGCACGCAGGGCGGCGCCGTCGAGCATGTTGATCACATGGCTGCGATGGGCGACTTGCATGGCCGGCGCGTTGGCGTAACGATCGACGGCAATCACTTCAACGCCCAGGCGTTGCAGCTCGATCACCACTTCCTTGCCCAACTCGCCACAGCCACACAGCAATACGCGGGTCGCGGTTGGCGACAATGGAGTTCCGATACGGGTCATCTCAGGTCCTCAAAGAAGCGGATCATCGAGGGAACAACGCTTGGCGCGCTTCCCATGGGGAGAAAGCGCGGCATTTTACATGAACCTGAGGGTTTGGCTTTAGCTGGCGACGGCCTGTTTGCGCAGGCGCCAGGCCATGATCAGCCAGACGGCCGTCACCCCGACGAACTTCGAGCCCATGGCGGTGAGGATGACGGCCGGGGTGAACGCGCCGATCATGCCAAAGAAGATGAAGGTATCGAGGGGAATGCTCAGGGCCGAACTTATCCACAGGCGATCGTGCAACGGGCGCTTGGTGATGCTGAACACCAGCCAGTCGATGCACTCGGACACTGCGAATGCCGTGGCACTGGCCAGGGCGATGGATGGATCGGACGTCACGTAAGACAGCACCAGCGCCGCCAGCATCGCGGCGATGGCGCCGTGGCCGAAGCGGGTTTGCACCATGTCGCGCAGCACAAACACCAGCCCGCCCCAGGCCGACCAGATGATGTCCAGGTGCGGGGCGGTGGAAAAGGCGTAGTTGATCAGCACGACGCTGCTGATGTAGGAGATCAGGAAGAGCATGGGGCGTGGGGATACCTGTCAGTTTGGTGGACAGGGTACTTCAGACAGGTGAATTGGGCCAAGAGAGGTAGTGAGGGTGATGGCCTCTTCGCGAGCAAGCCCGCTCCCACATTGGACCGCGCCCGCCAAGACAACTCGGTCTACTGTGGGAGCGGGCTTGCTCGCGAAGGCCGCACCTCAATTATCGGATTTGACCCCGATCATCCAAAGCAACCCGCTCGACTTGGCCCGCTCATGACACAAACCCAACACCTTGCGCCGCTCCGCATTGTCCATCCGGCTCCAACGGGTAATCTCTTCCACCGTGCGCTGGCACCCGGTGCAAATATCCTGCTCATCCAGTGCGCAAATGTTTACGCAGGGGGATAGCACCGGTCGTTCAGTGGCGTTCATTCTTCCTGCTCGACCAGATCGCGGGCGTAGCGC
Source organism: Pseudomonas sp. TH15 (assembly GCF_016651105.1). GTDB lineage: Bacteria > Pseudomonadota > Gammaproteobacteria > Pseudomonadales > Pseudomonadaceae > Aquipseudomonas. The sequence goes on along the minus strand of NZ_JAEKEL010000001.1, from coordinate 2,246,411 downwards.
TGCGAGTTATGCACATAGTGGGCGGCGCTGGCTTCGAGCATTTTCTTCTGTGGCTCGGTGAGTTCGCGCACAACCTTGCCCGGCGAGCCCATGACCAGCGAACCGTCCGGGATCTCCTTGCCTTCACCGATCAGCGAGTTGGCGCCGATGATGCAGTTCTTGCCGATTTTCGCGCCGTTGAGGATCACCGCGTTGATGCCGATCAGGCTGTAGTCGCCCACCGTGCACCCGTGGAGCATGGCGTTGTGGCCGATGGTCACGCCGGTGCCGATGATCAGCGGGTAGCCCATGTCGGTGTGCATCACCGTGCCGTCCTGGACGTTGCTGTTCTTGCCGATCAGGATCAGTTCATTGTCGCCACGCAACACGGCGTTGAACCAGACATTGGCGCCCTCTTCCAGCTTGACCTTGCCCACCAGCACAGCATTGGGGGCAACCCAGCTCTGTGGATGGGTTTCGACGCGGGCGTCGCCCAGGCGATATTTCATCTTATTGTCCTCAAGGCTCAGGCAGCCGCGCTGTCTTGCCATACGAAAGATGGCTTCAAATATTGATAAAGCTTTTGGGTGGGTGGTGCAGGCTGATGTCGGCGTCATAAAGCAGGTTGATCAACTCGACGATCATGATCGCGGTCAAACCCCAGATCTTGTATTCACCATAACGATAGCTCGGCACATACCAACTGCGACCCTGGTAATCGATGCGATGCGTGTGTTCGCGCGGGTCTTCTCGAAAGAACTCCAGAGGCACGCTGAACACAGCCGCAATTTCGGCATCGTTGGCCAGGTATTCGACGTAATCAGGAATGACGCCGACATAGGGCGTGACCTTGATGCCGTGCAGGGAGATCAGCGGACTGAGCGGGCCGATCACTTCCACCAGCCCCGGCGGCAGGCCGATTTCTTCTTCGGCTTCGCGCAAGGCAGTGAAAATAAGGTCAGGGTCTTCGGGGTCGCGTCGCCCGCCGGGGAAGGCGACTTCGCCGCCATGGGTCGAGAGCCCGCTGGCGCGCAGGGTCAGAACCAGTTCCGGTTCGTCACTGCGGGTGATCGGCACGAGTACCGCCGCCTCGGGGAAACGCTTGTCGGTTTCCAGGGTGCGTGGCGTGTGGTTGCTTACCCGATGCAGTAGCTCGTCCAGCATGAGTGTTCTCGATCTGTGCCTGTAGGGTCTGTTGACGTTTGCTGACGACCGCGTTGCGCGCCAACGCGCGCGATGCTGCGTTGCGGGATTTGCCAAGGAAACAGACATTAGCTGCATCCCGCGCCTTGCCTCGCACGCGTTGGCACTGCAACGCGGTTCGCCAGCAAACGTCAACAGACCCTATGCATCATGCACCAATCACACCGACCGCCCAACCCCCGAACTACCGCATGTCGCGAAACGACAACTTGCCGACAGACACTGCCGCACGCCAAGATAGGCGCAGCATTCAGGAACCCAAGCATGAAATTTTGCAGCCAGTGCGGCAACCCGGTCACCCAGCGCATTCCCGAAGGCGATTCGCGCCTGCGATTTGTCTGTGACAGCTGTCAGACCATTCACTATCAGAACCCCAATATCGTCGCCGGTTGCGTCGCGACCTGGGGCTCGAAGGTGTTGCTGTGCCGGCGAGCCATCGAGCCACGACTCGGCTACTGGACGCTGCCTGCCGGCTTCATGGAAAACGGCGAGACTGTCGAGCAGGCCGCCGTGCGCGAGACCGCCGAAGAAGCCTGCGCCCGGGTCCGCAACCTGAGCATCTATACGCTGATTGATGTGCCGCACATCAGTCAGGTGCATGTATTCTTCCGCGCCGAGCTGGTGGACCTGGACTTTTGCGCCGGCCCCGAGAGCCTGGAAGTGCAGCTTTTCGAAGAAGCCGATATCCCTTGGTCCGAGCTGGCTTTCCGCACGGTGGGCCGTACTTTAGAATGCTTCTTCGCTGACCGGCAGACGGAGGTCTACCCGGTGCGTTCCGAGTCGATTCCGCCACTGACTCAGCCAGCCATCATCTAAGCTCTTATCAGTACTTATAAATAGTCGCGACACCTCTAGGGATATCGTTTCAATGCGCTGGTTGCTTGCCCTGTTTTGCCTGTCATTCGTTGTCGTGTCCCAGGCCTCCACCGTGGTCACTCTGGATGGCAAGCCCATCGAAAAAGTGCTGATACTCAAATCCGCCCATCAATTGCAATTGATCGCCGACGGCAAGCCGCTACGAACCTACCGTATCTCCTTGGGCAAACAACCCCGGGGCGCGAAGCTGATGGAAGGCGACAAGCGCACGCCAGAGGGTTTTTACTGGGTGGATTGGCGCAAGGTCAGTGACCGTTTCAACCTGGCGATGCACATCTCCTACCCGAACATTGCCGATTCCGCTCGCTCCCGGCGCGAAGGCGTCGATCCCGGCGGCATGATCATGATCCACGGCACCCCCGACACCTACGACTACCCGGAAAACCTGTTCCACACCCTGGACTGGACCGACGGCTGCATCGCCATGCGCAACATGGACATGCGCGAGGTCTGGGGACTTGTGCCGGATGGCACGATGATCGAGATTCGGCCTTAACCTGTGGCGACGTTTCGCTAAATCCCCTCGCCACAGAGTGCTGATTCAGCAGTACCGCTGGTCACCCGCAAAAAATAAATCAAAAGATCGCAGCCTTCGGCAGCTCCCACGGTGGAGATACCAATTCCCACTGTAGGAGCTGCCGCAGGCTGCGATCTTTGCTTCTGTAATCCCCGCCCGTAATACCACTTAAAGCCAACACCCACTAAACCAGCCCAGCAGGCCCGGTTTTCCTGCGCTCCGAGCAAAGTGGTCTCATTGACATGGTATTTAAGTGGTATTACGTTTCGTCCTACAACCGGGCGACAACAATCCAATATCCGCATCGGAAACAACCTACATGAATGACATCCAGGCCCTACGTCCTGACGACTCCCAGCCGACGCCGCTGTACCTGCAACTGGCGCGCAACCTGGAAGCGGCGATCCACGCTGGCCAATGGAAAGCCGAACAAGCCATGCCGTCGGAGCGCAGCCTCAGTGAATTGCTGGGCATCTCCCGCGTCACCGCGCGCAAGGCGCTGGAAGTCTTGTTCGATCAAGGCCTGATCCGCCGCAACCAGGGTTCCGGCACCTTCATCACCCCACGCCTGGAACAACCGCTGTCGCGCCTCTCCGGCTTCAGCGAAATGCTCCGTCTCAAAGGCTTCGTCCCCGGCTCGCAGTGGCTGGAGCGGGAAATCACCCCGCCAACCCACGAAGAACTGATCCGCCTCGGCCTCTCGCCCAACGACAAGGTCGCGCGGCTCAAACGCCTGCGCAAAGCCGATGACACGGTGATGGCGATCGAGATGAGCACCCTGCCCGCCTCGATCATTCCCAAGCCGCAAGCGGTGGGCGATTCCCTCTACGAATTCCTCGACGGCATCGGCAAACCGATCGTCCGCGCCTTGCAGCACATTCAGGCGATCAACGCCTCGGACGAATTCGCCGCGCTGGTCGGCATCGCCCCCGGCACTGCCATGTTGCTGATGACCCGGGTCGGCTATCTGGAAGACAACACCCCGATCGAAGTCACCGACACCTATTGCCGCAACGACTACTACGACTTTGTCGCAGAGCTCCGTAGATAAAGAGCGTCGTCGATAAATACGCAACCGAGAACCGATCATGTCCGAAGACAACATCCTCACCGCCCACGGCTGGGTTCGCGGCCGGCTGATTCACCAACACGGCAAAGTCGTGTCCATCGAAGGCGTGCCCTGCGATCCGGCCGACAACGACCTGCCTTACCTGCTGCCAGGTTTCATCGACCTGCACGTTCACGGTGGCGGCGGCAAAGACATCATGGAAGGCGCCACAGCCTTCGAAACCATCACCAAAACCCACGTGCGTTTCGGTACCACCTCGCTGCTGGCGACCACCATGACCGCGCCATCGGAAGAGATTTCCAGCGTGCTCAAAGCCGTCGGCGAATACTGCGAGCAGCGGCCGAAAGGCAGCGCCCGGGTGCTCGGCGTGCACCTTGAAGGCCCGTACATCAACCCCGGAAAACTCGGCGCGCAACCGAATTTCGCCCACACCGCGTTGATGACCGAAGTCGAAGAATACCTGGCGCTGGCGCCGATCCGTGTGATCACCATCGCCCCGGAAATCGCCGGCCACGACGGTTTGATCCGGGCCCTCAGCGCTCGCGGCGTGCGCATGCAAATCGGCCATACGCTCGGCAGTTACGAGGAAGGCGTGGCCGCACTGGATGCCGGCGCCACCAGTTTCACCCACCTCTATAACGCCATGAGCCCGCTGCATCACCGCGAGCCGGGCATCGTCGGCGCGGCATTGGCCCACGCCAAATACGCCGAACTGATTCCAGACTTGCTGCACGTTCACCCCGGCGCGATGCGCGTCGCACTGCGCTCGATCCCGTGCCTGTATTGCGTCACCGATTCCACCGCCGCCGCTGGCATGCCGGACGGTGAATACAAGCTCGGCAGCCACACCGTGACCAAATGCCTGGGCGGTGTGCGCCTGGCCGACGGCACCCTGGCCGGCAGCACCCTGACCATGGATCAGGCGTTGCGCAACCTGGTGAAGATCGGTTTGCCAATCGCCGAGGCCTCGCAACGTCTTTCGCAATTCCCCGCCGACTACCTCGGCATCACCGAACGCGGCCGCCTGCAACCCGGCAGCTGGGCCGACTGCGTGCGCCTGGATCGCTCACTCACACTGACCGCCGTCATGGTCGAAGGAGAAGACATTGACTTCAAAAATGCTTGAAGAGGCGCTGTCCTCGTTCGAGGCCGTGCAAGCCCAATTGCAACAACTCGACCCACAGATGATCGAGATCGCCGGACGCCTGCGCCGTCAGCCACCGCAAGTGGCGATGACCATTGCCCGTGGCAGCTCCGACCACGCGGCGAGTTACTTTGCCTACCTGACCATGCAGCAACTGGGCATTCCGGTGGCGTCGTTGCCAATGTCGGTGGTGACCATGCAACAGGCGCCGTTGAAGGTCAGCGGTCAGGTCGCGTTCGCCTTCTCGCAATCGGGGCAAAGCCCGGACCTGGTGAACAGCCTCCGTCTGCTGCGCAAACGTGGCGCCCTGAGCATTTCGATGGTCAACGCTGAAGGTTCACCGCTGGAAGCGGCGTGTGAGTTCAGCTTGCCGCTGTTGGCCGGCACCGAAAGCAGCGTCGCCGCAACCAAGAGCTTTATCGCCACCCTCAGCGCCAGCGCGCGGCTTATTGCGCACTGGAAAGACGACGTGGAATTGCTGGAGGCCGGCAACGCCCTGCCGCAAGGTCTGCGCGATGCAGCGCAACAGGATTGGAGCCTGGCCATCGACGCCTTACGCGATTGCCAGCGCCTGATGGTGATCGGCCGTGGCGCCGGTTTTGCCATCGCTCAGGAAGCCGCGCTGAAATTCAAGGAAACCTCGGCGATCCAGGCCGAAGCCTTCAGCAGCGCCGAAGTCCGTCACGGCCCGATGGCGTTGATCGGCGAGCAATACCCGCTGCTGGTGTTCGCCCCGCGCGGTGCCGAGCAGGCCGGTTTGCTGAGTCTGGCCGCCGACATGCGCCAGCGCGGCGCCCGCGTATTGCTGGCTGCGCCGGATGACGTCACTGAGCGCGACCTGACCCTGACCCGCGCAGAGCACCCGGCCCTCGACCCGATTCTGGCGATCCAGAGTTTCTACGTGATGGCCGCCGGTTTGGCCGTCGCCCGCGGCATGGACCCGGACCAGCCGCGACACTTGAGTAAAGTGACGCGCACGCACTAAGCCTGAACTTTGACTGCATTCCTGATGAGTACCGAGCCATGCACAACAATAATAAAGAGCTGACCTTAAGCGCCCCGCTCAGCGGCCCGGTGCTCACGCTCGCCAAAGTCCCGGACCCGGTGTTCGCCAGTGGCGCCATGGGTGACGGGATCGCCATCGACCCGCTGAACGACACGCTGCATGCACCCTGCGCCGGTGTCGTGGTGCACGTCGCCCGCACCGGCCACGCCATCACCTTGCGCGCCGACAACGGCGCCGAATTGCTCCTGCACCTGGGCCTCGACACCGTCGAGTTGCAGGGCGAAGGCTTCTCGGTGCTGGTCAAGGAAGGCGCGCGGGTCAGCAATGGCCAGCCGTTGCTGCGCTATGACCTGGACAAGGTCGCACAGCAGTGCAAAAGCCTGGTCAGCCTGATGATCCTGACCAACAGCCAGGACTTTCAGGCGCGGCCGATTACATTGAAATCGGTGAAGGTTGGTGATCCGCTCCTGCACATCGTTCGACGACTGGCCAATGGTGCCCAGGCTGAAGTCGAAGTGTCCGGTATTGAAGTTCACGGCCATGTGCGCATCGCTCATCGCGGTGGGTTACATGCACGGCCAGCCGCGCTGATTCGTCAGACAGCGCAAGGCTTCAAGAGCAAGTCGCTGCTGCATTTCGCCGGTAAGTCGGCGTCTTGCGACAGTTTGATCGGGCTCATGAGCCTGGCCATCGGCGAGCAGGAAGAAGTTCAAGTCAGCACTCAGGGCCCGGATGCTAAAGCGGCGTTGCAGGCGTTGTTGAGCGCGTTATCCACAGCCCTGGTCGAAGACAGTCACGCTGCGGCGCCAGTATCGATTGCCCAGCGTCATCGCGCGGCTGAAGTGGGTGTGTTGCACGGTGTTTGCGCGGCGCCCGGTCTGGTCGCTGGGCCACTGTTTCAGTTGAACGCGATCAGTCTGCCTGTGGACGCCGGCAGCCACGATCCCGAGCAACAACTGCGCGCCCTCGACACTGCGCTGAACGTCGTGCGCAGCGAAATCGATCACACCCTGACCCAGGCCAGAAAGCACAAAAACACCGACGAAGAAGCGATCTTCGCCGCGCACGTGGCGTTGCTCGAAGACCCGGCGTTGCTGGATGCGGCGGCACAATCAATAGGCCAAGGCATGGCCGCAACCCACGCCTGGAGCCAAGCGATCGACGTGCAATGCGACGTCCTTCAGCAACTCGGCAGCGCATTGCTAGCCGAACGCGCCAACGATCTGCGCGACCTCAAACAACGGGTATTGCGTGCCTTGCTGGGTGAAGCCTGGCACTACGACGTGCCGGCCGCTGCCATCGTCGTCGCCCACGAATTAACGCCTTCGGACTTGCTGCAACTGAGCCAGCAAGGTGTCGCTGGCTTGTGCATGGCGGCGGGCGGCGCGACGTCCCACGTGGCGATTCTAGCTCGCGGCAAAGGTCTGCCGTGCATGGTTGCGCTGGGTTCGGCGCTGCTGGATCAGAAGCAAGGCCAAGCGGTGGTGCTGGATGCCGACGGCGGTCGCCTCGAACTGACGCCGACCGCCGAGCGCTTGGCCGAGGTTCGTCAGGCACAACTCGATCACCAACAACGTCGCGCCGAGCAACAGGCCCAGGCGCACACCCCGGCGCGAACCCTCGACGGTGTGCACATTGAAATCGCAGCCAACGTGGCATCAAGTTCTGAAGCAGCCGATGCGCTGGCCAATGGCGCCGATGGCGTCGGTCTGTTGCGCACCGAGTTTCTCTTCGTTGATCGCAACACCGCGCCGGACGAACAGGAGCAGCGCCTCGCCTACCAAGCCGTGCTCGACGCCATGGGCGACAAGTCGGTGATCATCCGCACCATCGACGTCGGCGGCGACAAGCAACTCGACTATCTACCGCTGCCGGTCGAAGCGAACCCGGTACTCGGTCTGCGCGGTATTCGCCTGGCTCAGGTACGGCCGGAACTGCTCGATCAACAACTGCGCGCGCTGCTGCACGTCAGCCCGTTATCGCGCTGCCGGATCCTGTTGCCGATGGTCACCGAAGTCGATGAGCTGCTGCACATCCGCCAACGCCTCGACGCCTTGTGCACCGAGCTGGAACTGACGCAGCGCCCGGAGCTGGGCGTGATGATCGAAGTCCCGGCCGCCGCGCTACTGGCCGAGCAGCTTGCAGAGCATGCGGACTTCCTGTCCATCGGCACCAACGATTTGTCCCAGTACACCCTGGCCATGGACCGCGACCACGCCGGCCTCGCTTCACGAGTCGACGCGTTGCACCCGGCGCTGCTGCGATTGATCGCCCAGACCTGCGCGGGTGCGGCGGTGCATAACCGTTGGGTCGGGGTGTGCGGTGCGCTGGCCTCCGATCCGCTGGCCACGCCGGTACTGATCGGTTTGGGTATCAGCGAGTTGTCTGTAAGCCCGGTGCAGATCGGTGAAATCAAGGACCGCGTGCGCCATCTGGACGCGAGCGAATGCCGACGCATCAGCCAGGGCTTGCTCAAGTTGAGCAGCGCCGCCGCTGTGCGTCATGCCTGTCACCAACATTGGCCTCTGAGCTGAACAACAAAAGCTCTATAACAAAAAAGAATCAGGGAGAAACGCCATGTACCAATACTTCATCGAAGGCCTGCAGCGCCTCGGCCGCGCGCTGATGCTGCCGATCGCGATCCTGCCTATCGCCGGCCTGTTGCTGCGCCTGGGCGACACCGACCTGCTGAACATCGCGATCATCCACGACGCCGGTCAGGTGATCTTCGCCAACCTGGCGATGATCTTCGCCATCGGCATCGCGGTCGGTTTCGCCAAGGACAACAACGGCACCGCCGGCCTCGCCGGAGTGATTGGTTACCTGGTGATGATCTCCACGCTCAAGGTGCTCGATGCGAGCATCAACATGGGCATGCTCGCCGGGATCGTCAGCGGCTTGATGGCCGGCGCGCTGTACAACCGCTTCAAGGACATCAAGCTGCCGGAGTACCTGGCATTCTTCGGTGGCCGGCGCTTTGTGCCCATCGTCACCGGGTTCGCCGCTGTTGGCCTCGGGCTGGTTTTCGGCCTGATCTGGCCGCCGATCCAGCAAGGCATCAACAGCTTCGGCGCGTTGATGATGGAGAGTGGCAGTTTCGGCGCGTTCGTTTTCGGCGTGTTCAACCGCTTGCTGATCGTCACCGGCCTGCACCACATCCTCAACAACATGGCGTGGTTCGTGTTCGGCAACTTTACCGACCCGACCACTGGCGCCATCGTCACCGGCGACCTGTCGCGCTACTTTGCCGGCGACCCGAAAGGTGGCCAGTTCATGACCGGCATGTTCCCGATGATGATCTTCGGCCTGCCCGCCGCGTGCCTGGCGATGTACCGCAACGCCCTGCCGGAACGCCGCAAAGTCATGGGCGGGATCTTCCTGTCGATGGCACTGACCTCATTTTTGACCGGGGTGACCGAGCCGATCGAGTTCGCATTCATGTTCCTCGCACCGATGTTGTACCTGGTGCATGCGCTGTTGACGGGATTGTCGATGGCCATCACCAACGCCTTGAACATCCATTTGGGCTTCACCTTCTCTGGCGGCTTCATCGACATGGTGTTGGGCTGGGGTAAATCCACCAATGGCTGGCTGGTGGTGCCGGTAGGGCTGGCGTATGCGGCGATCTACTACGTGGTATTTGATTTCTGTATTCGCCGCTTCAACCTGAAGACGCCGGGACGTGAAGATGTGCCGACTGGCGACAAAGTGGTGTTCGCTGAAAACGAACGGGCCGGGGCGTATATCAAGGCGTTGGGCGGTGCAGAAAATCTGATCACCGTGGGTGCGTGTACCACCCGGTTGCGTCTGGACATGGTGGATCGCAACAAGGCAGACGATGCGCAGTTGAAAGCACTCGGGGCGATGGCGGTGGTGCGTCCGGGCAAGGGCGGGAGTTTGCAGGTGGTCGTTGGGCCGATGGCCGACAGCATTGCCGATGAGATTCGGTTGGCGATGCCTGCTTTGGGTCGCACGGTTATTGCTAACCCCGCTTTGGTTGTTGAAGTGGCAAAACCTGTCGCTCTGCCCGAAGCGCAGCAGTGGCTGAATGCGCTGGGAGGGGGGGAGAATGTGTTGCAGATGGATTGCATCGCCATGACCCGGATTCGGCTGCAACTGGCGGATGGCAAGGCGTTGTCGGAGTGTCAGTTGAAGGAACTGGGATGCCATGGCGTCAGCCAACTTGAGGGCGGTGTCTGGCATTTGCTGGTTGGCGATAAAGCGCCGAGTTTGAGTGGGGCGTTGGAGGCGCTGGTGAATAGCAGTGAGGTGAGTGCCAAAGTCTGAGCCCACACATCACCCATGTAGGAACTGCCGCAGGCTGCGATCTTTTGACTCTGTTTTTTGACAGCCAGAAGCAAGATCAAAAGATCGCAGCCTCGTTTCACTCGACAGCTCCCACAGGTTGCGCATTGTTCTCCTTGCGGGAGCCAGCCTGCTGGCGATGAACGATGACGCGGTCGTCAGGCTTGTGGATCGACTCGATCCAGTGCGCGGTTTACTGCGAGTTCGGCGAGCATGATGATTTGCTGGATGGCTAGAGCCGTGCTGCACGGGTGGCAACCACTTCAAACGTTGTTACAGCTGATTCACCCGCTTTGTTTTTGGCAAAGACCCTGTGCTTGCCAATACTCAATGACCGCAAATGACACGACCAAAATCCGCTGATACCCACAAAGGCCGTGCCTATCAAACCGTCGTCGTCGTGAATTTCGATGAAATTGCTAGTCGATGCGAACCCATCGATTGTCACTGGAGGATGAGAGGTGGTTGCCCCTTCCCCTAGTTTTGCTCCGTTAGCGTCTTTCAGCAAGGTAATGGTGGGAACGCTTCTTGGAGCCATCGCCAAGCTCCTTCTCGTCGATTTTCATGGAGAGCCAATCTGACACCAGTTCTACAACTTGCACCACTGTCAGTAGTAACAGGTAGGCAGACGGTTTCGACAAATGGTCGGCAGCATTCCCCCCAAAATCAAAAGATCGCAGCCCTCGCTTCACTCGATAACTGATACAGGGAATGCAATCAACGTGAAGAATCAGGCCGCCATCGCTGGCAAGCCAGGCTCCCACAGGTTGGGCAAGGTTCTCGAAATCGTGCACGACTTTGTGGGAGCCAGCCTGCTGGCGATGAACGATGACGCGGTCGTCAGGTTTGTGGATCGACTCGATCCAGTGCGCGGTTTACTGCGAGTTCGGCGAGCACAATGATTTGCTGGATGCCCAACGCGGTGTTGCGCTGCGGGCCGCTCAGGTTGTTAGCGAAGTCGCTGATCATGACGCTCGCTGACGCCAACGATTCGGTGGCGTGGGCCAGCAGGCTTTCGGTGTCGACGTTTGGGGCGATCTGGAACATGGTGCTGGGGCGACGGGGCTTGGCGGCGTTGGGGTCGGCGGGATTGAGGTAGTAGTCGAGGGCGCGTTGGGTGGCTTCGCGGTTTTTGGCGAGGTCTTCGGCGTGGATGGCGGCTTCGAGTGGGGTGGTGGTTTCGGGGAGTGGATCTGGTATTAGCTTGTCCAAAATCCAACTCCTGCTACTGCAAATGATGATGCCCGGCCAGACCGAAGTCTGCCCGCACACAGCTGCCATAACACAGCAGCAGATTGAGTTGGCGCCAATTATCGTAGTGTCGGCGCTAGTTGCAAGCTTTCCGGGGATCTCACGCCCGATCACTGAATGTGTCAGCGACAGACAAAAGACTAGAGATACCGCGTCCGACAGACAACCTGAAAACCTTGTGGGACGGTTCGGCGAATTCGACACAGATTTAAACAGATCCAATTTCCTTGGGGACTGGACTGGCCCCATCGCCAGCAGGGCTAGCTCCCACAGTTGGATTGGGTGCATTCAGACAGAGATTGGTCAGATGGCAGGCCGCCATCGCTGGCAAGCCAGCTCCCACAGGGATTGAGGTATTTCTGCGGGTTGGTTGGTTGTGAGGAGCAGGCTCACTCCTTGTAGGATTGGTCGACTGTCAGGCCGCCTTCGCGGGCAAGCCTCGCTCCTACAGAAAAGCAAAAGCAAAACCGCCCGCTCTTCACCACTCATTAGGCCGAGCGTTAGCTCGCCTGCTCTTGATCTTGCTCTACCCGCCCCTTCGGGAGGCTGAGTGGAGGTGTTCATCTGGGGGTGGGCGCGTAGCGCCGTGCGGCGAAGCCGCACACATCGAGAGGAGGTCGAAGCGAAGCCGACCGGAGGCGATGCCCCCAGATGAATACCGGAGCGAAGGAACGCCGAGCCTAAGCGAGGGGCCGGACGCTCGGGGCGAGACCTTTTGGTTCCTTTTGGGGCGTTTGCCAAAAGGGACTCGCCGTAAGGGCGAAACCCTAAGCAGCCGTTACCGCAGGAATGGATATGTACTCGGTCAACAGAAAACAGGTCGGCTATCAGGCCGCCTTCGCAGGCAAGCCAGCTCCCACAGTGGAATGAGGTCGCCCGGAAAAATCGCAGGCAACAAAAAACCCGCAGACAATCACTCATCTGCGGGTTTCCTGTTTCAGCAGCAAAAAGATCAGAAATCCTCCAACCGCCACACTTCATAAGCCGGCGTCTCATAGGGATGGCTTTCTTTCAAAGCCACCACCACCGCCCGAATCAACTCGTCGCTGACCACCAGTTCAACCTTCCATTCCTCAACCTGCTCGACCTGCCCCGCTTCACCTATAAACGGCTGACTGCCATCCAAAGGTCGAAACTGACCCAGACCCAGCACCTGCCACGCGCAGTGGTCGTAAGCACCGATCCGCCCGCCACCGGCGGCGAATACGGCGTTTTTGACCTGCTCCACATGACTGGCCGGAACAAAAAAGCTGAGCTTATACACAGCCCTTAGTTCACCCAGACGCGCGCATTACGGAACATACGCATCCAAGGTGCGTCTTCGTTCCAGTCTTCCGAACGCCACGAGTTCTGCACGGCGCGGAACACGCGTTCCGGGTGCGGCATCATGATGGTTACGCGACCGTCACGGCTGGTCAAACCGGTGATCCCGCGCGGCGAGCCGTTCGGGTTGGCCGGGTATTTCTCGGTGACCTTGCCGTGGTTGTCGACGAAACGCATCGCTACGCAACCCGACAGATCGGCTTCCAGCAACGCTTCTTCGCTTTCGAACTCGGCATGACCTTCACCGTGAGCGATGGCGATTGGCATGCGCGAGCCGGCCATGCCTTGCAGGAAGATCGAGTTCGATTCCTGGACCTGAACCATCGCCACGCGGGCTTCGAACTGCTCGGAACGGTTACGCACGAAGTGCGGCCAGAACTCGCTGCCCGGGATGAGTTCGTGCAGGTTGGACATCATCTGGCAACCGTTGCACACGCCGAGGGTGAAGCTGTCGTTACGTTCGAAGAAACCCTGGAACGCATCGCGAGCACGGCTGTTGAACAGCGCGGACTTGGCCCAGCCTTCACCGGCACCCAGTACGTCGCCGTAAGAGAAACCGCCGCAAGCGACCATACCCTTGAAGTCGTTCAGGTCGACACGGCCGGCCAGAATGTCGCTCATGTGCACGTCAATCGCGTTGAAACCGGCGCGGTCGAACGCGGCAGCCATTTCCACCTGACCGTTGACGCCCTGCTCACGCAGTACGGCAACTTGTGGGCGGATGTTTTTCTTGATGTAAGGCGCAGCGACGTCCTGGTTGACGTCGTAGCTCAGCTTGACGCTCAGGCCAGGGTTGTCTTCTTCCAGCAGCACGTCGAACTCTTGCTCGGCGCAGTCGACGTTATCGCGCAGACGCTGGATCTGATAGCTGGTTTCAGCCCACTGACGTTGCAGCAGACGACGTTGACCTTCGAATACGGTTTCACCATTGAAGGTGATGTTGATCTGGCCGTTGTTCATCGGCTGACCGATCACCGACACGCAGTCGCCCAGACCGGCCGCGCTGAACTGCGCGAGGATGTCCGGGGTGGCGTCCTGGCGAACCTGGATCACAGCGCCCAATTCTTCGTTGAACAGGATCGCGGCGATGTCGGCGGAGGTTTCAGCCAGACCGTCGAGGTTCAGGCTCAGGCCACAGTGACCAGCGAAGGCCATTTCCACCACGCTGGTCAGCAGACCACCGTCGGAACGGTCGTGGTAAGCCAGCAGGTGACCGTCGGCGTTGAGGCCCTGGATCACCGCGAAGAAGGCTTTGAGGTCTTCGGCATCATCGACGTCCGGCGCTTGCGAGCCGAGCTTGCCGTGAACCTGGGCCAGGATCGAGGCGCCCATGCGGTTCTGGCCACGGCCCAGATCGATCAGGATCAGGTCGGTGGTGCCTTTATTCATGCGCAGTTCCGGCGTCAGGGTCTGACGGATGTCAGCCACTGGTGCGAAACCGGTCACGATCAAGGACATCGGCGAAGTAACGGTCTTGTCGACGCCTTCATCGTTCCAGCGTGTGGCCATGGACATGGAGTCCTTGCCTACCGGAATGGTGATACCCAGGTCCGGGCACAGCTCCATGCCGACCGCTTTCACGGTGTCGTACAGACGCGCGTCTTCACCCGGGTGACCGGCAGCCGACATCCAGTTCGCCGACAGTTTGATGTCGGAGATCTTGTTGATGCGCGAAGCGACGATGTTCGTCAGGGTTTCGCCGATGGCCATGCGGCCCGACGCCGGAGCGTCCAGCAGGGCCAGCGGAGTGCGCTCGCCCATGGCCATGGCTTCACCGGTGTAGACGTCGAAGCTGGTGGCGGTGACGGCAACGTCGGCCACCGGAACCTGCCACGGGCCAACCATTTGGTCACGGGCCACGAGGCCGGTGATGGTGCGGTCGCCGATGGTGATCAGGAAGCTTTTGCTCGCCACGGCCGGGTGATGCAGAACGCGTTCGACGCAGTCGGCAATTTCCAGGGTGCTTGGATCGAAGTCGTCGCCCAGTTCGTTTTCACGAACGGCCGAACGGTGCATGCGCGGGGCTTTGCCCAGCAGCACTTCGAGTGGCATGTCGACCGGATCGTTGCCGAAGTGGCTGTCGGTGACCGTCAGTTGCGGCTCGGCAGTGGCTTCGCCGACCACGGCAAACGGGCAACGCTCACGTTCGCAGATCGCCTGGAAGCGTTCGAAGTCGGCCGGGCCGACTGCCAGAACGTAGCGTTCCTGGGATTCGTTACTCCAGATTTCGTGCGGGGCCATGCCCGGCTCGTCGTTTGGAATGTTGCGCAGCTCGAAACGGCCACCACGGTCGCCGTCGTTGACCAGTTCCGGGAAGGCGTTGGACAGACCGCCCGCGCCCACATCGTGGATGAAGCTGATCGGGTTTTTGTCACCCAATTGCCAGCAACGGTCGATGACTTCCTGGCAGCGACGTTCCATTTCCGGGTTTTCGCGCTGTACCGAAGCGAAGTCCAGGTCGGCCGAGCTGGTGCCGGTGGCCATGGAGGAAGCTGCGCCGCCGCCCAGACCGATCAACATGGCCGGGCCGCCGAGGACGATCAGCTTGGAGCCAACGGTGATTTCGGCTTTCTGTACGTGTTCGGCACGGATGTTACCCATGCCGCCGGCCAGCATGATCGGCTTGTGGTAACCGCGAACTTCGTCGCCACGCGGGGTGGTGATCGACTGTTCGAAGGTACGGAAGTAACCGGTCAGGGCTGGACGGCCAAATTCGTTGTTGAACGCGGCGCCACCCAGTGGGCCTTCGATCATGATGTCCAGCGCAGTAACGATGCGCTCAGGCTTGCCGTACGGCACTTCCCACGGCTGTTCGAAGCCCGGGATTTGCAGGTTGGATACGGTGAAACCGGTCAGGCCAGCCTTTGGCTTGGCGCCACGACCGGTTGCGCCTTCGTCGCGAATCTCGCCGCCACTACCGGTGGCTGCACCCGGGAACGGGGCAATCGCAGTCGGGTGGTTGTGCGTCTCGACTTTCATCAGGATGTGCACCGGCTCCTGCACCGCGCCGTACTGGCGGGTTTCAGGGTCCGGGAAGAAACGGCCGGCGACGTTGCCGACGATGACCGAAGCGTTGTCCTTATAAGCCGACAGAACGCCTTCGCTGTGCATCACGTAGGTGTTCTTGATCATGCCGAACAGGCTTTTTTCCTGGCTCTGGCCGTCGATGTCCCAACTGGCGTTGAAGATCTTGTGACGGCAGTGCTCGGAGTTCGCCTGGGCGAACATCATCAATTCGATGTCGTGCGGGTTGCGCTTCAAACCGACGAAGGCATTGACCAGGTAGTCGATCTCGTCTTCGGCCAGGGCCAGGCCCAGCTCGGTGTTGGCTTTTTCCAGCGCGGCGCGGCCGCCACCCAACACGTCGATGGCGGTCAGGGGCTTGGGCTCGGCATGGCTGAACAGGCCGGCGGCCTGTTCGAGGTTGCCCAATACGATCTGGGTCATGCGGTCGTGCAGCACATCAGCAATCAGCTGGGCTTGCGCGTCGCTGAACTGGCCGGCCACGTAGAACGCGATGCCGCGCTCCAGGCGCTGGATTTTTGCCAGGCCGCAGTTGCGAGCGATGTCGCTGGCCTTGCTCGACCACGGCGAGATGGTGCCGAAACGCGGCAACACCAGGAACAGACGACCGGTCGGTTCTTGCACCGGGACACTTGGGCCGTACTTCAGAAGGCGCGCAAGCACCTGCTGTTCGTCGCCGGTCAGGACGCCGGTGACTTCGGCGAAGTGAGCGAATTCAGCATACAAGCCGCTGACAGCCGATACCTTCTGGCTCAGTTGCTCAAGGAGTTTGCTGTGGCGAAAGGCAGAAAGGGCAGGAGCGCCGCGCAGGATCAACATCTTCGGGACAGCCTCGGGAAGGGGTGTGCTTTGAGGCCGTGCATTCTAGCCTAAACCGCCCGCGACATCACTCGAAACGGTACGGGCGGTGTCACCCGGGCGTCGGGCGGGGTATTCAGGCCTCAAACAGCCCCTGCCCGGGGGTTATTTTTACTGTCATAAATTTCCGCTCGAGCCCATTCCTGCGGGCTCCAGACAGGTTTTTGGTTGCCTAGCAGACAAGCCCTTCGCTGTCGAGATATGGCGCTCGCGGTCCTTTGCGTATACTGCGCAGATGTTTTCCCCAACGGCTTTGCGTCCGCGGTACGCCAAATGGCTGATCGCAACCGGACTCTTCCTGATGCTCAGTGGCTGTGTTGATAAACCCAACACGCTTGAGCGCGTAAAGGAGGATGGCGTGCTGCGGGTGATCACCCGAAACAGCCCCGCCACCTACTTCCAGGATCGTAACGGCGAAACCGGCTTCGAATACGAGCTGGTGAAGCGCTTTGCCGAAGATCTGGGGGTCAAGCTCAAAATCGAAACCGCGGACAACCTCGACGACCTGTTCAATCAGGTGGGCAAGCCTAACGGCCCGGTGCTGGCTGCTGCCGGCCTGGTCAGCAGCGAGGAACGCAAAAAGCAGGTCCGTTTTTCCCACTCCTACCTGGAAGTCACCCCACAGGTCATCTACCGCAACGGCCAGTCACGGCCGACGGAGGCCCGCGATCTGGTCGGCAAGAAGATCATGGTGCTCAAGGGCAGCACCCACGCCGAGCAATTGGCCGAGCTGAAAAAGAAATACCCCGGCATTGAATACGAAGAGTCCGACGCGGTTGAAGTCGTCGACCTGTTGCGGATGGTGGATGAAGGTCAGATCGACCTGACTCTGGTCGATTCCAACGAAGTGGCGATGAACCAGGTCTACTTCCCCAACATCCAGGTCGCCTTCGACCTCGGCGATGCCAGTAACCAGAGCTGGGCCGTGGCCGCCGGCGAAGACAACAGCCTGCTCAACGAGATCAATGCCTACCTCGACAAGGTGCAGAAGAACGGCACCCTGCAACGCCTGAAAGACCGTTACTACGGCCACGTCGACGTCCTCGGCTACATGGGCGCCACCACCTTCGCCCAGCACTTGCAGCAGCGGCTGCCGAAATACGAACAGCACTTCAAGGCCTACGCCAAGAAAGAGAAAGTTGACTGGCGCCTGCTGGCGGCAATTGGTTATCAGGAATCGCTATGGCAAGCGGCAGTCACGTCCAAGACCGGCGTGCGCGGCCTGATGATGCTGACCCAGAACACCGCGCAAGCCATGGGCGTGTCCAATCGCCTCGACCCCAAGCAGAGCATCATGGGCGGCGCGAAGTACCTGGCCTACATGAAGGATCAGTTGGACGACTCGATCAAGGAACCGGATCGCACCTGGTTTGCGCTGGCGGCCTACAACGTCGGCAGTGGTCACCTGGATGACGCACGCAAGTTGACGGCCAAGGAAGGGCTCGACCCCAACAGGTGGCTGGACGTGAAGAAAATCCTGCCGCGCCTGTCCGAGAAGAAGTGGTACAGCAAAACCCGCTACGGCTACGCCCGGGGCGGCGAACCCGTGCACTTCGTGGCGAACATCCGTCGCTACTACGACATCCTGACGTGGGTCACGCAGCCGCAGCTTGAAGGCGATCAAGTGGCCGAAGGCAACCTGCATGTGCCGGGAATCGACAAGACCAAGCCAAGTCAGGAAAACCCGCCGCTTTAACAGTCACCACCAATCAAATGTGGGAGCGAGCTTGCTCGCGATGGCGGCCTGCCAGTCAACATCTCTGCTGAATGTTAGGGCCTAATCGCGAGCAAGCTCGCTCCCACAGGGGTTATGCGTTGATGCTTAAGCTTTTGCAGCGGCGGCCAGGATCAGCGCTTTCATTTCAGACACGGCCGACTTGAACCCGACGAACAACGCATGTGCCACCAGCGCATGGCCGATGTTCAGTTCGTTGATGCCTTTGATCGCCGCTACCGCTTCGACGTTGTGATAGTGCAAGCCGTGACCGGCGTTGACGATCAACCCTTGAGTCAAACCAAACGCCACGCCATCCGCCACGCGCTTCAGCTCTTCAGCCACGTCAGTCGGCGTCTCGGCATCGGCGTAACGGCCGGTGTGCAACTCGATGGCCGGCGCACCGACACGACGGGATGCCTCGATCTGCCGCTCGTCAGCATCAATGAACAGCGACACTTCGCAACCGATCTTCGACAGGCGCTCCACGGCAGCCTTGATCCGCGCTTCCTGCCCAGCCACGTCCAGGCCACCCTCGGTGGTCAGCTCCTGACGGGTTTCCGGCACCAGGCAAATGTGCGCCGGGCGGATGCGCTCGGCGAACGCCATCATTTCTTCGGTGACGCCCATTTCGAAATTCATGCGGGTTTGCAGCACGTCCTTGAGCAACAGCACGTCGCGCTCCTGGATGTGCCGGCGGTCTTCGCGCAGGTGCACAGTGATGCCATCGGCGCCCGCCTCTTCCGCGTCCAGTGCTGCCTTGACCGGATCCGGGTAACGCGTGCCCCGGGCCTGACGCAGGGTGGCAACGTGGTCGATGTTCACGCCAAGAAGAATGCGATTGCTGGTGGTCACGGAAGCGCTCCTGAAGAGGGGAAAGTTCGGTGCACAGCATACGGGGTGATCAGGGCTTGCGAAACAACTCGCGACTAACGAGAGGACGACCGCCGAGATGCACGGCCAACGCTTGGCGCATCAAACGCTTGGCAGCAGACAACGCACCGGGCGCAGACCAGTCGGCTTCGGCCATGGCCAATAATTCAGTGCCGTTGAACAGCCCGGGTTGCAGCAGGTAGACCCGCTCCAGACCCGCATCCACCTGCAAACGGTAGAGCCCATCCGGCGCGATAGGCTCGCCGTGGATGTCGGTGTTCAGCGCAAAGCCGTACCCGAGATCGTCCAGCAGTCGCCATTCGAAGGAGCGCAGCAACGGCTCCAGCGGACGGCCTTCGGCCAAGGCGATCAGGGTCGCGGCGTAGTGATCGAACACCCCGGGATGGGGATCTTCTGACGGCAACAGGCGAATCAGCAGTTCGTTGAGGTAAAGACCGCTGAACAGCGCCTCACCGATGAGCCATGTCGAAGTACCCGCACTTTCCATGCGCCCGACATTCTTCAGCTCACCGCGCCCGCGAAACTCGACTTCCAGCGGCACGAATGGCCGCGCCAAGGTTCCAGCCTTGCCCCGCGCACTGCGCAACACCGCCCGCAGCCGACCTTGCGGCGTGAGGAAATCCACCAGCGCACTGCTTTCGCGGTAGGCGCGGGAGTGGAGCACGTAGGCGAGTTGGCCGATGGGTGGGGTTTGGGACATGGAAGTCAGGGTTCTCAATAGTGGAACGCGATCTTATGAACAACCAGAAACCAATGTGGGAGCGAGCTTGCTCGCGATTGCGGTCTGTCAGTCAACACGGATGTTGAATTTCAGGGCCTCATCGCGAGCAAGCTCGCTCCCACAGGGGTTCATCGGTGTAGCAGAAATCTGGGTGTTACAGGTCGCCATAACCCAGCGAACGCAGGGCGCGTTCGTCGTCGGACCAGCCGCCTTTCACTTTCACCCAGAGGTTGAGCATGATCTTGGAGTCGAACAGCAGCTCCATGTCCTTGCGCGCCTCGGTGCCGATGCGCTTGATGCGCTCGCCCTTGTCGCCAATGATGATCTTCTTCTGGCCATCGCGCTCGACGAGGATCAAGGCGTGGATGTGCAGGGTTTTGCCCTGCTGCTTGAACTCTTCGATTTCGACGGTGATCTGGTACGGTAGCTCGGCGCCCATCTGGCGCATGATTTTTTCACGCACCAGTTCAGCGGCGAGGAAACGGCTGCTGCGGTCGGTGATCTGGTCTTCCGGGAAGAAGTGCTCGTTTTCCGGCAGGTAGCCAGCGATCACTCGCTCCAGCGCTTCGAGGTTGTGCCCGTGCTGGGCCGAGATCGGCATGATCTGCGCGTTCGGCAGCTGTTCCTGCAACCAGCTCAGGTGCGGCATCAGCTCGGCTTTGTCTTCGATGCGGTCGGTCTTGTTCAGCGCCACGATCAGCGGGCCGGTCACGTACTGGACGCGCTCGAGGACCATTTGGTCTTCGTCGGTCCACTTGGTGCGGTCAACCACGAAGATCACCACGTCGACGTCTTTCAACGCCGCTGAAGCGGTCTTGTTCATGTAGCGGTTCAGGGCCTTCTCGCCACCTTTGTGCATGCCCGGGGTATCGACGTAAACCGCCTGAATGGCGCCTTCAGTCTTGATGCCCAGCATGTTGTGACGGGTGGTTTGCGGCTTGCGCGAGGTGATCGCCAGCTTCTGACCCAGAATGTGGTTCAGCAGCGTGGACTTGCCCACGTTAGGACGGCCGACGATGGCGACATAGCCACAGCGAGTTGCAGTTGAATCAGTCATGGCCATTCTCCACGCCCAGGGCAATCAGTGCTGCGGCGGCCGCTACCTGTTCGGCAATACGACGACTCACACCCTGACCTCGGCTTTTTTCATTCAGTAAGGTGATTTCGCATTCGACGAAGAAGACTCGGCAATGCGGCTCACCCTGGATATCCACCACTTCATAACGTGGCAGCTCACAACCGCGCGACTGCAGGAATTCCTGCAGGCGGGTTTTTGGATCTTTGTTGGTGTCGACCAGGGTCAGGCCCTCGAACTCCCCGGCCAGCCAGGCCAGCACGCGTTCGCGCGCCATGTCCATGCCGGCGTCGAGGTAGATCGCACCAATCAGCGCTTCCAGGGCATCGGCCAGAATCGACTCGCGACGGAAACCGCCGCTCTTCAATTCGCCGGAACCCAGACGCAGGTAGTCGCCCAGATCGAAACCACGGGCCAATACGGCCAGGGTCTCACCTTTCACCAGGCGTGCGCGTAAACGCGACAACTGGCCTTCGCGGGCCAGCGGGAAGCGATCGAACAGCGCCTCGCCAGCGACGAAGTTAAGGATGGCATCACCGAGGAATTCCAGGCGTTCGTTGTTGCGCCCGGCAAAGCTGCGGTGAGTCAGGGCCAGGATCATCAGTTCCTGATCCTTGAAGGTGTAGCCGAGCTGACGCTCTAGACGGCTTAAGGAGACGCTCACGGTTTACCCACGCTGAGTTCGTGGCTGGTTTCCACCGCCATCGCCGTGATGCGGCGCAGGCTTGGGACAATTAACGCTGTGTTCAAAAATAACGTCCTGAATATCGTTGGCTTCATGCTTTCGTGGTCGATTGTGTCGGATCCAGAAATGCATTCGGCGCTGTGTTCAACAGCGCCGTGGGTGATTACTTGATCAGGCCAACCCGCGAGAAATTCGGCAGGTGACTGAGTTTGGGTTCCGGCCAGCTCATCCAGACTGCGAAGGCCTTGCCGACGATATTCTTGTCGGGAACCATGCCCAGCAGATCCTTGGGAATAGTCGGATCATCCCAATAGCGACTGTCGTTCGAGTTGTCGCGGTTGTCGCCCATCATGAAGTAGTGCCCGGCAGGCACGGTCCAGGTATGGTCCGGCGTTGCGCGGTAACGGCTCATTTCCTTGCGGATCAAGTGCTCGGCTGCGCCGAGTTTTTCCTTGTAGAGCTCAGCGCTGCCCAACGTGCCCGGCTCGGAGCCGACCAGCTGCTCGGCGATCGATTCGCCATTGACGAACAGACGCTTGTCAGCGGTGTAGCGAATCTGGTCACCCGGCAAGCCGACGACACGCTTGATGTAGTTGACGTTCGGATCGCTTGGATAGCGGAACACCATCACATCGCCACGCTGTGGATCACCGACTTCGATGACTTTCTGGTCGATCACCGGCAGGCGGATCCCGTAAGAAAACTTGTTCACCAGAATGAAGTCGCCAACGTCCAGGGTCGGTTTCATCGAGCCGGAAGGAATCTGGAACGGTTCCACCAGGAACGAACGCAGCACCAGCACGATGAACAACACCGGGAAGAACGACTTGCCGTATTCGACCAGCAGCGGCTCTTTGTTCAGTTTCTCGACCACCACCACATCGGGCTGGCTGACGCTGCCCTGATAGGAGGCAATGGCAGCACGCCGACGCGGTGCCAGGAAAACCAGATCGAGCAACGCCAACAGGCCGCAAACGAATACGGCGATGACCAGCAACAGCGGGAAATTTAGTGACATAGGACCTAACTATCCAACCTGAGCACTGCAAGGAAGGCTTCTTGTGGAATTTCCACGTTACCGACTTGCTTCATGCGTTTTTTACCGGCCTTCTGCTTTTCCAACAGCTTGCGCTTACGGCTAACGTCACCACCGTAGCATTTGGCCAATACGTTCTTTCTGAGTGCCTTGACGGAGGTTCGCGCAATGATCTGCCCGCCAATGGCGGCCTGGATCGCGACGTCGAACATCTGGCGCGGAATCAGTTCTTTCATCTTCTCGGTCAACTGGCGACCTTTGTAGTGCGCGTTATCTCGGTGCACGATCAACGCCAGGGCGTCGACCTTGTCACCGTTGATCAGCACATCCAGCTTCACCAGACTAGCCGATTGGTAACGATCGAAATGGTAATCCAGCGAAGCATAGCCGCGACTGGTGGATTTCAGACGGTCAAAGAAGTCCAGGACCACTTCGTTCATCGGAATATCGTAGGTCACCTGGACCTGGGTCCCGAGGAACAGCATGTCGTGCTGCACGCCACGCTTCTCGATGCACAGGGTAATGACGTTGCCCAGGTGCTCTTGCGGTACAAGAATATTGGCCCGCACGATCGGCTCACGCATGTCTTCGATCGAAGACACGTCCGGGAGCTTGGACGGGTTGTCGACGTAAATCGTTTCACCGGTTTTCAGCAACAGCTCGAAAATAACCGTCGGCGCCGTGGTGATCAGGTCCAGGTCGTACTCGCGCTCAAGGCGCTCCTGGATGATTTCCATGTGCAGCATGCCGAGGAACCCGCAACGGAAGCCGAAGCCCAGAGCGTCGGAGCTTTCCGGGGTGTACTGCAGGGACGAGTCGTTGAGCGTGAGCTTTTGCAGGGCTTCACGGAAATCTTCGAAGTCGTCGGAGCTGACCGGGAACAGGCCGGCGTAAACCTGCGGCTGAATGCGTTTGAAGCCGGGCAGCACGTCAACGTCGGGGGTGGTGTTCAAGGTCAGGGTGTCACCGACCGGCGCACCGTGAATGTCCTTGATACCGGCGATGATGAAGCCCACTTCGCCGGCCTTCAGGTCGACAGTGGCGGTGTGTTTCGGGTTGAAGACACCGACGCTGTCCACCAGGTGGATCTTGCCGGTGGATTTGACGAGGATCTTGTCGCCTTTCTTCACACGGCCGTGGCGCACGCGAACCAGGGAGACAACGCCCAAGTAGTTGTCGAACCAGGAGTCGATGATCAACGCTTGCAGCGGATCTTCGTAGTTGCCGGTTGGCGCAGGAATGGTCTTGACCAGACGCTCGAGCACCTCGTCGACGCCCAGGCCAGTCTTGGCGCTGCACTCGACCGCATCGGTGGCATCGATGCCGATGATTTTTTCGATTTCTTCTTTGACGCGGTCCGGATCGGCCTGTGGCAGGTCGATCTTGTTCAGGACCGGCATGACTTCCAGGCCCTGCTCGATCGCCGTGTAGCAGTTGGCAACCGACTGCGCTTCGACGCCCTGACCGGCATCGACCACCAGCAATGCACCTTCACACGCTGCCAGCGACCGGCTGACTTCATAGGTGAAGTCGACGTGGCCCGGGGTGTCAATGAAGTTCAGCTGGTACTTGATGCCATCTTTGGCGGTGTAATAAAGGGTAACGCTGTGGGCCTTGATGGTGATCCCGCGTTCACGTTCCAAGTCCATGGAGTCCAGAACCTGGGCTTCCATTTCGCGCTCGGCAAGGCCGCCGCACATCTGGATGAAGCGATCGGCCAGCGTCGACTTGCCATGGTCAATGTGGGCGATGATGGAGAAATTGCGGATATGACTCAAATCACTCACGGATCAACACTCAAAAAGGCTGCAGGCATAGCCCGCCGAAAAATAGCCGGGAATTGTACCTGATCCACGGCGCAAGCGTCACGTTCGCAGGTCAGACGGAGAATACAAAAACGCCCCGGTCTTGCGACAAGGGCGTTTCGAGCAACCGGAAAAGTCAGGAAAGACCCGGAATCACCCGGCCCGACGCAACAACAGGACCCCGGCCAAGGCACAGACAGTGGCCGGCACCAGCACCGCAAATAGCGGCGAGAAACCGAACACCAGGCTCGAAGGCCCGAGCAAATCCTGAACGATGCGGAAGGTGAAGCCGACCAGTACGCCGGTAAACACCCGCTGACCCAGGGTCACCGAACGCAGCGGACCAAAGATGAAGGAAATGGCCATCAGCACCAGCGCGGCAGTGACCAACGGCTGCAATACCTTGACCCAAAATGCCAGCCAGTAACGGCCATTGTTCAGGCCCTGGTCAGCCAGATAGTGGATGTAACTCCACAAACCGCTGATCGACAGCGTCTCAGGGGTCATTACCACGGTATTGAGCAATTGCGGGCTCAAGGCCACATCCCAGCGTTCGACCGGGGCGCTCACCACTTCAGTGCGCTTTTCCTGTTCATGGAACAGCGTGGTAGTGACGTCGCTCAACGTCCAGTGATCCTTGTCGAACTCCGCACGCTTGGAGAAGCTGGCCGACAACATGTGACGCTCTTTGTCGAAGCGATAACGAGTCACGCCATACAGCACCCCATTGGGCTGCACGGAGTTGATGTGAATGAACTCATCACCCTGGCGATGCCACAAACCGTGCTTTGCACTTTGTGCATCACCACTGCCCTGTGCCAGGGAGCGATTGGCCTGAGCGACATTCTCGGTGGCGGGCGCCACGTATTCGCCGATCAACACACCCACGATCATCAGGACCAGCATCGGCTTCATCACCGCCCAGACGATCCGACCGATGGATACACCGGCGGCGCGCATGATGGTCAGTTCGCTGTTGCTGGCCAGGCTGCCGAGACCAATCAGGCAACCGATCAGCGCCGCCATCGGCAACATGTCGTAAAGACGTCGCGGCGCCGTGAGCAGCACGTAGCTCAAGACATCCATCAAGGTGTAGGTATCGCTGGCGTCACTCATTTCATCGATGAAGGCGAACAGCGTCGCCAGACCGAGAATGATCCCCAGCACCGCCAGGATCGCCATGAGAACGCTGCCACCAATGTAGCGATCGAGCTTAACCACGAGCCACCTCCAGCGCAGCGCGGCGACTCGCCATCTTCAAGCGCATGGGCTCCCAGTAGAGCAACCCCAGACCGATGACCAGGAAGATCGCATGCACCCACCACAGGCCAAGTGCTGTCGGGATCTTGCCCTTCTCGAGGGCACCGCGCGCGGCAATCAGGATGGTCAGGTAAGCCATATATAGAAGAATCGCCGGCAGCAGCTTGAGGAATCGGCCCTGGCGCGGATTGACCCGCGACAACGGAACAGCCATGAGGGTCACGATAAACACCAGCAATGGCAAGGACAGGCGCCACTCCAGCTCGGCGCGCGAACGCACATCGTCACTGGCCAGCAAGGAGTTGGTGGTCATTGCATCACGGTCCGTGACTTCGTCGCTGACGTCCGGCTTGGCCAGCAAAACGCCGTACTCGTCATATTTGATGGCCCGGTAGTCGGCCTGCCCCGGATTACCGTCGTAGCGATAGCCGTTGTCGAGAATCAGGTAGCGGTTGCCATCGGGACGGATTTCCTGACGACCCTTCTCGGCCACCAGCACGGAAATCCCGCGGTCCTTTTGGTCGGAGGAAATATTCTTCTGCGAAATGAACACGCCGGCCAGATTGACGCGATCCGCCGACAGCTGCTCGGTGTAGGTCACCCGCGTACCGTCACGCAAGGCCTGGAAGCGACCCGGTTCAAGGGTATCGAACTCGGTCAGGGCGTCCTGCTTGTTCAGCAACAACTGGAACTGATTAGCCCCTTGCGGTGCCAGGCTCAGGCTCAGCCAGGCCACGACCAGCGCCACCAGGGTGGCGGGAAACAGGGTGATGCGAAGCAGACGCTGCTGGCTCATGCCGGTGGCCGACAGCACGGTCATTTCGCTTTCCAGGTACAGCCGGCCATACGACAGCAGAATGCCCAGGAACAGACCCAATGGCAGGATCAGCTGCAAGAAGCCCGGCAGGCGAAAGCCCATGATCAGGAACAGTGAACTCGGGTCCAATTGGCCCGAAGCCGCCTGCGCGAGGTATTTAATGAAGCGACCGCTCATGATGATGACCAGCAGCACGGCGCTGACGGCGCTCAAGGTCAACAGGACTTCGCGGGATAGATAACGGAAGACAATCAAACCAGACACTCCAGGGTTGTCAGGCTAAGGCGGCCAAACAAGCAAACGTATCGGGTGGCCCGCAGGGCAGAGCCACCGAAAAAGATGGCGCATTATCCTGTGATTGGGTGCGCCTGTCACTGCGCATGCTCAAGCAGGTGGTCAAAGCACCGAAGATCGTACAACCGAGGGTTGTCAGGCGCCGGTAGCGGGGTTCAAACTGCGGCCTTTGTCGCGGGCCGTGACCTGCGTCTTTCTATCTATATAAGCAGGCGTTTGTGCACACTGCCGAACGCTGCGTGTTGACCATTAATTCAGGGACCCGGACATGGAACTGGTTGTAAAAAGCGTTAGCCCAGAAACGTTGAAAACCGCCACTCTGGTGGTCGCCGTCGGCGAAAACCGCAAGCTCGGCGCCGTCGCCAAACAACTCGACGAACTGACTGGCGGCGCCATCAGCGTCGTTTTGAAGCGCGGCGACCTGGCCGGCAAAGTCGGCCAGAGCCTGTTGCTGCACAGCCTGCCAAACCTCAAAGCCGAGCGCGTGCTGCTGGTTGGCGTGGGCAAGGATGAAGAACTGGGCGACCGTCCATTCCGCAAAATCATCGCCGGCGTCCTCAACACCCTGAAAGGCCTGGGCGGCACTGACGCTGTGCTGGCGCTGGATGAAGTGGTGGTCAAGGGCCGCGATAGCTACGGCAAGACCCGCCTGCTGGCCGAGACCCTGGTGGACGGCGAATACACCTTCGACCAGTTCAAGAGCCAGAAAGCCGAACCTCGCGCCCTGAAGAAAATCACCCTGGTGACCATCAAGGCTGCCCAGGCTGAAGTCGAGCGCGCCGTGGCCCACGCCACCGCTATCGCCAACGGCATGGCATTCACCCGCGACCTGGGCAACCTGCCGCCGAACATCTGCCACCCGACGTTCCTTGGTGAACAAGCCAAGAACCTGGGCAAAGAATTCAAAACCCTGAAAGTCGAAGTCCTCGATGAGAAGAAGATCAAGGACCTGGGCATGGGCTCGTTCTACGCCGTTGGCCAGGGCAGCGCCCAGCCACCGCGCCTGATCGTCATGCAATACAACGGCGGCAAGAAATCCGAGAAGCCGTACGCATTGGTTGGCAAGGGCATCACGTTCGACACCGGCGGCATCAGCCTGAAGCCGGGCGCCGGCATGGATGAGATGAAGTACGACATGGGCGGCGCGGCCAGCGTGTTCGGCACCCTGCGTGCTGTGCTCGAGCTGAAACTGCCGATCAACCTGGTGTGCATCCTGGCCTGCGCCGAGAATATGCCGAGCGGCAACGCTTCGCGTCCTGGCGACATCGTCACCACCATGAGCGGCCAGACCGTGGAAATCCTCAACACCGACGCCGAAGGCCGTCTGGTGCTGTGCGATGCACTGACCTACTCCGAGCGCTTCAAGCCACAAGCCGTGATCGACATCGCAACCCTGACCGGCGCTTGCGTCGTTGCACTGGGCGCCCACACCTCGGGCCTGCTGGGCAACAACGACGAACTGATCGGTCAACTGCTGAGCGCCGGCCAAGCGGCTGACGATCGCGCCTGGCAACTGCCGCTGTTCGATGAGTATCAAGAGCAGCTGGACAGCCCGTTCGCCGACATCGCCAACATCGGCGGCCCGAAGGGCGGCACCATCACTGCGGCCTGCTTCCTGTCGCGCTTCACCAAGAACCTGAACTGGGCGCACCTGGACATCGCCGGCACCGCGTGGACCAGCGGTGGCAAGGACAAGGGCGCCACTGGCCGTCCGGTTCCTCTGCTGACCCAATACCTGCTGGACCGCGCCAAAGCCTGAAACCAATGAACTTGTACGGCGTCACTTTCGAGTGACGCCGTACAAGGCTCAGGAACCGCAATGACCAAAGTCGACTTCTATATCCTGCCCAGCGCCGATCCATCAGCGCGGCTGGACTTTGCCTGCAAGCTCACCGAAAAAGCCTGGCGCATGGGGCACCGCATCTACCTGCATTGCAGCGATGCCGCCCAGCGTGACGACCTCGATGCACGCCTGTGGACGTTCAAAGGTGAAACCTTCGTACCTCACGGTCCCGCTGAAAGCGAACCGGACAGTTTGATTGTCCTGGGACTTGGCGATGACTGCGGTGCGCATCAGGATCTGCTGGTCAATCTCGACCTGAAAGTCCCGGCCTTTGCCAACAAATTCGCCCGAGTGGCGGAAGTGGTGGTGGAAGATCCGACGATTCGTGCGGCTGCGCGGGAGAGTTTCCGTTTCTACCGCGAACAGGGCTATCCTCTGCAAGATCACCGTTTACAGCGACTCTGAGCATTCCGATGGACACTCCAAAACCGCAGCAAAAGTCCGCGCACCTGCTGGATGACCTTGAGTCGATCCGCCAACTGCTCGGTGATGACAACCTGCAACCGCCGTTGCTGACCGACACGGTCCATGACGGTGATCAGGAACAGATTCCGATGTTGTTCGATAACGTTAGCGCCGCGCCGCAAGCCGTCGAACCGCCTCCCGCCCCTGCCGCCCAACCGGCAGCGGCCGCCAGCAAAGGCCCCGACGCCCTGCTGCACCTGGACAGCGAACTGCGCGCCGCCGCGCAATTGATCATGCAAGACGTGATCGACGACTTCGCTCCGCATATTGAAACCGAGATCAAACGTCGGCTGGATGCGCGCCTGGAACGCCTGCTCAGCCAATACGAATAACCCGGCTGGATCCCCTGTGGCGAGGGGATTTATCCCCGTTCGGCTGCGCAGCAGTCGTCAATCCTGTAATTGCGCAGCGTGATTGAAATCTTGGGGCCGCTGCGCGGCCCAACGGGGATGAATCCCCTCGCCACAAAGGCTCACCCTGACATTAGAGTCCCTGCCCCGCTCGCCCTGCGCCCCATGCCCCGCTATACTCGTCGGCTTTTCCTGAATAAATGCCAATAGGGTCCCGCCGCGCATGGATAAGACCTACCAGCCGCACGCCATTGAAACTTCCTGGTACAACACCTGGGAGTCCGAGAATTACTTCGCCCCGCAAGGCGCGGGCGAGTCCTACACCATCATGATCCCGCCGCCGAACGTCACCGGCAGCCTGCACATGGGTCACGGCTTCAACAACGCGATCATGGATGCCCTGATCCGTTTCCGCCGCATGCAGGGTCGCAACACCCTGTGGCAGCCGGGCACCGACCACGCCGGTATCGCCACGCAAATGCTGGTGGAGCGTCAGCTCGAAGCCAAAGGCCAGAGCCGCCACGACCTGGGCCGCGAGAAATTTCTTGAGAAAATCTGGGAATGGAAAGATGAATCCGGCGGCAACATCAGCCGTCAGATCCGTCGCCTTGGCTCGTCCGTAGACTGGAGCCGTGAGCGCTTCACCATGGATGACGGCCTCTCGGAATCCGTTAAAGAAGCCTTCGTGCGCCTGCATGAAGACGGCCTGATCTACCGCGGCAAGCGCCTGGTCAACTGGGACACTAAGTTGCACACGGCGATTTCCGACCTCGAAGTGGAAAACCACGACGAGAAAGGTTTCCTGTGGAACCTGAAGTACCCGCTGGCCGACGGCGCCAAGACTGCTGAAGGCAACGATTACCTGATCGTCGCGACCACTCGCCCGGAAACCATGCTCGGCGACTCCGCCGTCGCGGTTAACCCGAACGATGAGCGCTATAAAGCCCTGATCGGCAAGTTTGTCGAGCTGCCACTGGTTGGCCGCCGCATCCCGATCATCGCCGACGATTACTGCGACCCTGAATTCGGCACCGGCTGCGTGAAAATCACCCCGGCCCACGACTTCAATGACTATGAAGTCGGCAAGCGCCACAACCTGCCGCTGCTGAACATCTTCGACAAGAACGCCGCCGTCCTGCCGGCCTGTCAAGTGTTTAACCTCGACGGCACGCTGAACGAAAGCATCGACGGCAAGATCCCGGCAGAATACGCTGGCCTCGACCGCTTCGAAGCGCGCAAGCAGATCGTTGCTGCGTTCGATGCGGCCGGCCTGCTGGTCAGCGTCGACGATCACAACCTGAAAGTGCCGAAAGGCGATCGCTCCGGCACCATCATCGAGCCGTGGCTGACCGACCAGTGGTACGTGTCGACCAAGCCATTGGCCGAGCCTGCGATTGCTGCCGTTGAAGACGGCCGCATCCAGTTCGTGCCAAAGCAATACGAAAACATGTACTTCTCGTGGATGCGCGACATCCAGGATTGGTGCATCAGTCGTCAGCTGTGGTGGGGCCACCGGATTCCGGCCTGGTACGACGAGTCGGGCAAGGTCTACGTCGGTCGCGACGAAGCCGAAGTACGTGCCAAGCACAACCTCGGCCCGGACGTTGCGTTGCAGCAGGACAACGACGTTCTCGACACCTGGTTCAGTTCGGGCCTGTGGACCTTCTCCACGCTCGGCTGGCCTGAGCAAACCGAGTTCCTGAAGAAATTCCACTCCACCGACGTGCTGGTGACCGGTTTCGACATCATTTTCTTCTGGGTTGCCCGGATGATCATGATGACCATGCACTTGGTGAAGAACGAAGACGGCACGCCGCAGGTTCCGTTCAAGACCGTTTATGTTCACGGTCTGGTACGCGATGGCCTGGGCCAGAAGATGTCCAAGTCCAAGGGCAACGTCCTGGACCCGCTGGACATCATCGACGGTATTGAGCTGGAAGACCTGGTGCACAAACGCATCAACGGCCTGATGCAGCCGAAACTGGCGAAGAAGATCGAGAAGCAGACCCGCGACGAGTTCGCCGACGGCATCGCCAGCTACGGCACCGACGCTCTGCGCTTCACTTTCTGCTCGCTGGCGTCCACCGGTCGTGACATCAAGTTCGACATGGGCCGCGTCGAAGGCTATCGCAACTTCTGCAACAAGATCTGGAACGCTGCGCGTTATGTTCTGGACAAGGGCGAAGACTGCGGCCAGAACGGCGAAGCCTACGAACTGTCCCTGGCGGATCGCTGGATCATCTCGCAGCTGCAACGCACCGAAGCCGAAGTGACCCGTCAACTCGACCAGTTCCGCTTCGACCTGGCGGCACAAGCCTTGTACGAGTTCATCTGGAACCAGTATTGCGACTGGTACCTGGAACTCTCCAAGCCTGTGCTGTGGGACGAAAACGCCCCGGTTGAACGCCAGCGCGGCACCCGCCGCACCCTGGTTCGTGTGCTGGAAGTCGCATTGCGTCTGGCGCACCCGTTCATGCCATTCATCACCGAAGAAATCTGGCAGCGCATCGCGCCGCTGGCCGGTATCGAAGGCAAGACGATCATGCTGCAACCTTGGCCTGTGGCCAACGAAGCACGCATCGATCAGGGCGCCGAAGATGACATCGAGTGGCTGAAGACGCTGATGCTCGGCACGCGCAACATTCGCGCCGAGATGAACATCGGTCCAGGCAAGCCGCTGAACCTGTTTCTGAAAAACGTCAGTGCCGAAGACCAGCGTCGTCTCACCGAGAACGAAGCGCTGCTGAAGAAGCTGGCGCGTCTGGAGTCGATCACGGTGTTGGCTGCTGGCGAAGAAGCACCGCTGTCCGCTACCGCTCTGGTTGGCGAGATGGAAGTGCTGGTGCCGATGGCCGGCCTGATCGACAAGGACGCCGAACTGGCGCGTCTGGACAAGGAAATCCTGCGTTTGCAGGGCGAAGTCCAGCGCGTGGGCGGCAAACTGTCCAACGCTGGTTTCGTTGACAAGGCCCCGGCTGAAGTCATCGACAAGGAACGCGCCAAATTGGCCGAAGCTGAACAGGCTTTGGGCAAGTTGGCGGAGCAACATGCGCGGATTGCCAGTTTGTAACTGCTAAATCGCAATGAAGGAGGGAGGCCCTGTGGCCTCCCTTTTTTATTCCAGATCACCGCAAATCCCCTGTGGGAGCGAGCCTGCTCGCGAAAGCGGTGGATCAGTCAGCTAATTTTTTGACTGACAATCCGTCTTCGCGAGCAGGCTCGCTCCCACAGTTTCAACGGCGTTGCCCTTAGATGTGGGACAATACCCGCCACTTTCAGCCATACCCGAATCGACCACGCCCATGAACGCCCCCGCACACCCAAACCTGCGCGCAAGAAGCCTGACTCCGCCACCCCGGCCAACGCCGTGGAACCACGTCCGAAGGCCAGCCTGCACCCGCGCAACCGTCACCAGGGTCGTTACGACTTCCCGGAGCTGATCAAGAGCACGCCGGAACTGGCGAAGTTCGTGATCCTCAACCCGTATGGCAAGGAAAGCATCGACTTCGCCAGCCCTGACGCGGTGCGGGTGTTCAACCGGGCGCTGCTCAAGTCGTTCTACGGCGTGGCCCACTGGGACATCCCGGCTGACTACCTATGCCCACCGGTTCCGGGGCGTGCCGACTACGTGCACTTCCTGGCCGACCTGCTGGCCAGCGTCAACGACGGCGAGATCCCGCGTGGCGCTCCGGTCAAAGTGCTCGATATCGGCATGGGCGCCAACTGCGTTTATCCGCTGATCGGCTACAGCGACTACCGCTGGCACTTCCTCGGTTCGGAAATTGACCCTACGGCCGTAGCCGCCGCCAAAGCCATCGTCCAGTCCAACGGGCTGAACAAAGCCATCCAGCTGCGCCTGCAAAGCAATCCCAAGCACATTCTGCTGGGCCTGCTCGAGCCCGGCGAACGCTTCGACCTGACCATGTGCAACCCGCCGTTCCACGCGTCGATGGACGAGGCCACCAAGGGCAGCGAGCGTAAATGGCGCGCCCTGGGCCGTGCCGACCCGAAACGCAAACTGCCGGTGCTGAACTTTGGCGGTCAATCCGCCGAATTGTGGTGTGAAGGTGGCGAAGCACGCTTTGTGACCCAACTGATCGCCGAAAGCGCGAGCTTCCAACACAAAGTGCTGTGGTTCAGCACGCTGGTGTCGAAAGCCTCGAACCTGCCAGCGATCCAGACCGCGCTGAAAAAGGCCGGCGTCCTGGAAAGCCAGGTCGTGGAAATGTCCCAAGGGCAGAAGCAAAGTCGCTTCGTTGCCTGGACCTTCCAGACCAAATCCGAGCAGCAAGTCTGGCGCGAGCGCTGGGTTCGCAAGGGCTGAGTCACTAGCGACGCAGATCAACTGTGGGAGCGGGCTTGCTCGCGAATACGGTCTAACATTCAACATTGATGCTGAATGTTAAGGCCCCTTCGCGAGCAAGCCCGCTCCCACATTGGTTTCGAGGTGTTTTAAGGGCCGAATCGCAGACACAAAAAAGCCGTGCCCGGATCACTCCGGTGCACGGCTTTTTTTACTGCGTCTTACTTGTTAACAGCGTCGGTCAGGCCTTTGGCCACAACCAGCTTGATAACTTTCTTGGCAGCGATTTCGATGGCAGCGCCAGTCGAAGGGTTACGGCCAGTGCGGGCAGGACGCTCGGTCACTTTCAGTTTGCCGATACCCGGCAGAGTGATTTCGCCGCCGTTTTCCAGCTGATCGGCAACGATTTGGCCCAGTTGGTCCAGAGCGTTACGCGCGGTGGTTTTTGGCGCGTCGATAGCTTCAGCGATGTCGGCGATCAGTTGGTCTTTAGTAAGAGCCATGTAGTGTTCCTTCCCTATCAAATTCATATGGATTGCAGAGTGCAGTGTCAGCCATCGAGCCCGATCTTCTGGATCTGGCACCCTCGGCCATAACCGCGACGAGTCGGGGTTATAGATACCGAAATCAGGGTTTGGTTCGACCTGACAAATGCTGAATGCACGCTTAACGCAGTGACTTCGCGTAAGACGGGGCAAAACTAGCACAGAGACGGGGAAATATCCGCCTCTTGCTACCCATTTGGTCAGCTTTATTGCTCTAAACCGGTAAAAAACTGCATAAGGGCCATCGCGCACCGGCGATTTTGCCTTCCCGCCCCTGTAGGAGCTGCCGAAGGCTGCGATCTTTGGACTTTGATTTTAAAAAACAAGATCAAAAGATCGCAGCCTTCGGCAGCTCCTACAAAGGGGGCGTGCTGGCCTGTTTGCGGTACACTTGGCACTTTTTGGGGGAGCACGCCCTCCTCTCTTCAATCAGCCGAGAAGCCCATGCCGATCCGTCATTGCATCGTCCACCTGATCGACAAAAAACCCGACGGCACACCTGCAGTTCTTCACGCTCGCGACTCGGAACTTGCAGAGTCCACCGCCATCGAGAACATGCTCGCCGACCTCAACGAGAGCTACAACGCCAAACAAGGCAAGGCCTGGGGTTTCTTCCATGCCGAGTCCGGGGCGCATCCGTTCAGCGGCTGGCTGAAGGAATACCTCGACGGCGGCAAGGATTTCACGGCGTTCAGCCGGGTGGCGGTGGAACACCTGCAAAAGCTGATGGAGGAGTCGAACCTGTCGGTGGGCGGCCACGTGCTGTTTGCGCACTACCAGCAAGGCATGACCGATTACCTGGCCATCGCCCTGTTGCACCATAGCGAAGGCGTTGCCGTGACCGAAGCGCTGGACGTCACCGCGTCCCGCCACCTTGATCTGGGCCAGTTGCACCTGGCGGCGCGGATCAACATTTCCGAGTGGCAGAACAACAAGCAATCCAAGCAGTACATTTCGTTTATCAAAGGTAAGAACGGCAAAAAGGTTTCGGAGTATTTCCGCGACTTCATCGGCTGCCAGGAAGGCGTCGACGGCCCCGGCGAAACCCGCACCTTGCTCAAAGCCTTCAGTGACTTCGTCGAAAGCGAAGACTTGCCGGAAGAGTCCGCCCGCGAGAAAACCAAAACCCTGGTTGATTACGCCAGCAGCCAAGCCAAACTCGGCGAGCCGATGGGCCTGGAAGAACTCTCGGAGCTGATCGACGAAGAACGCCCGAAAGCCTTCTACGATCACATCCGCAACAAGGATTACGGCCTGTCCCCGGAGATTCCGGCGGATAAGCGCACCCTGAACCAGTTCCGCCGCTTCACCGGGCGCGCTGAAGGGCTGTCCATCAGCTTTGAAGCGCACCTGCTGGGCTCGAAGATCGAATACGACGAAGAAGCCGGCACGCTGATCATCAAGGGCTTGCCGACCCAACTGACTGACCAGCTCAAGCGGCGCAACTGATGCTGAACGGCATCCTGAAGAAATTCCTGCTGATCTTGCTGGTGGTCGTGGTTTACCAGAACTGGGGCAAGATCGAGCGGTACATCCACCCGGCGCAAGTGGTGTCCGAGCAAACGCAGGCCAAGGCCAACGTCGTGCTCTACGCCACCGACTGGTGTGGCTACTGCAAGCTGACCAAGCGCTTTCTCGATCAGAAAGGCATTCCGTACAAGGAATTCGATATCGAGAAGGACGCCGAGGCGCGCAAGGCCTATGAAGCGCTGGGTGGGCGTGGGATACCGTTGATCGACGTCAACGGCACATTGATTCGCGGGTATGACCCGGATGAAATCCTCGCCGCCCTGAAGTAAATCAATGCCTCACACAAAACCCGTAGAAGCGAGGCTTGCCCGCGAAGCTTTGAGCGCCAGTGATGACGCCTTCGCGGGCAAGCCTCGCTCCTACAGGGTTCAGTGTTTTTCGATCCGAAATCCGAACCGCGGAAAGTGCACATGCACCACACCCGCACGTTCGTCTTCACGGCGCAAAATCAATTCCTCACGCCCCGCAAACAGCAATTCACCAGCCACCGGGTCAACGCCGTAGTCAGTAGCCGCAATCACCACCTGCTGGCCCGCCTCAAAGCCGTTAGGCTCGTCGAACGCTTCATCCGGCAACGCAGCGGGCGTGGCATTGCGCGACACTTCCAGCGCCTCCTCAGCCGTCATCTCGCTAAACGCCCCATGACCAAACCCCATCACCCGACCGAACCACGCCGACACCGCCGGATAGGCGTCAACCAACGGCGAAGTGACGGGTGTTGCCTTGAGGAACCACAAGCAATGGGCCAGGGAAAAGTCAGCAATCGACGGCTCGCCGAACAGGAAATCGCCCTGCTCGCGCTGAAGCTGTAATTCCAGGCGTCCCATGATTGTCGGCCACTGGTGCCGAGCCTGTTCAGCCGACAGCGTCGTCGCGCTGCCACCGCTGAACAACCCGGCACGATCAGCCAGGAAGGCCTTGATCGCTTCCGGCGGCAATTTGCCGAAGCGCACTGCCACCGATTCCGGCTGGAACACCAGGCTCACCGCATGCTGGAACACCACCGAATCTACCCAAGTAGCGAAGCTCGCGGCGATCATTTCCTGACCTTCCGGGAAAAACGCCGGCAAGGCTTTTTCCTGCTCCAGACGCCGGGCGATCAATGCGGTGTCGCAATAAATATCGGCACCGATCTGCAACACCGGCGTCTTGCGGTAGCCACCGGTCAGCGCCGTCAGCTCGGGTTTTGGCATCACCGGCGAGATCTTCACCGAGCGCCACGACAGCCCTTTGAAGCCCAGCAGCAGGCAGGCCTTTTCGGCGAAGGGGGACGTCGGGTAGTGATGGAGAATCAACTCGGACATGCTCGGCTCCGCCGCTCAGAAAGTGAACCAGCAGCTTAGCGTGCATTTTGTTAGCAGCCTACAGATCTGCCTGATGGGAACCCATCAGTCAGATTGATAAGACGCGACCAGGCATTCCTTGGCGCTCTTGCGCAGTTTTTTGATCAGCCGTTCCTGGCGCAGAGCATCGCTTTTATCGCGGCACAGCTCGGTGTACACCAATGCCATGGCCGGGCTGGAGAGGAAAAACCGCGCGCCCTTGCCGCTTTGGTGCTTGGCAAAACGGCGCACCGGATCGTCGCTGATCCCGCAGTAGAGCGAACCATTGGCCGCGCGCACGAGGTAGACGAACCAGGGTTTGCTCACCGGGGTGTCGGCGGGGATTTCGCTGAGGGTGTTCACGTGGCGATCAAGGCTTGAAAGGAAACAAGCCGCGATCTTATCAGCGACTGGCCTGGAATGCCTTCAGCCCCTTCAACGCCTGGGCGCGAACGGCGTTGCGCACCAGCGGAGTCCAGCCCAGCAGCAGGCCTTTGGTGCCCAATGCCTGGCGCGACCAGCGCCACAGATCGAAGTTGTCATGGTGCTCGCAGATCTTGCCGTCGCGAAACACGAAACGCGCCTGAATGTCGTTGACCACGGTGTTGCCGGTCTGGCTGAACAGGTACGTCGCCATCCAATGGGCGCCGCCGGTGCGTTCGTCGCTGCGCACGTTATCGAAGGTCAGGGAAAAGTCTTTCGCACGGGTCGTGAGCATGCGCCACATATCGCCGGCCTGTTGGCCGCGCAACTCACCGAACGCCGGATCACTGAACACCACGTCATCGGTGTAGCAGGCGGCCATGGCCTCGGCATCCAGCCGCTGGAAGGCCTGGTAGAAACGGGTGATCAAGGCGTTGTGGGCATCACTCATGGGCAGACTCCCTAGGTTTGCGAAATGACTACAAAAGATTGCCTGCACGATAGTCTGCAAATGCGCGGAAAACTATCGGCATTCGTGGGCCGAATACCGATAGTGCGAGGGGCGTCAGATTTTTTCGCTGTTCACCTGCACGTACAGCGAACGCCCGGCGCCGAGGCCGGCGATGATCGCGCCCAAACCGATGATGCCGAAGATCCAGCCCAGCGCGTTCCAGCCGCCGGTCCAGTCGTGCACGATGCCGACGGCGAACGGGCCCATGGACGCCAGGGTGTAACCGAAGCCCTGGGCCATGCTCGACAGGTTGGCGGCCACGTGGGCATCGCGCGAACGCAGCACGATCAGCGTCAGTGCGAGGCTGAACGTACCGCCCTGCCCCAGACCCAGCAGGATCGCCCAACCCCACAGACCTTCGATCGGCGCGTAGAGGCAACCGAACAAACCGCCGAGGGTCAGCAGCATGACCACGACGATCGCCAGTCGCTGGTCCTTGCCGCGTGTTGCCAACCACGGTGCGGCGAGGGAGCTGGCCAATTGAATGATCACCGAACCCGACAGCACCAGACCGGCCTGAGTCGGCGTCAGTCCACGCCCAATCAGGATCGACGGCAACCAGCCGAACACGATGTAGGCCAGCGACGATTGCAGGCCCATGTAAAGCGTTACTTGCCAGGCCAACGGATCACGCAGCAGACCGCGGACGCGGTAGGCAACGTTGTGCGAGCCATGTTTTTGCCCCACTTGCGGCAACCAGAAAATCGCCGCGACCAGCGCCGGCAACACCCAAAACCCCAGGCCCAATGCCCAGCTCTTGTCGAAATGTTCGCTCAACGGCACGGTCGCGCCCGCCGCCATCGCCGCGCCCAGACACAGGGCCATGGTGTAGACACCGGTCATGGTCCCGGCCTGTTTCGGGAAGTCGCGCTTGACGATCCCCGGCAGCAATACGCCAATCACACCGATGCTGGCCCCGGCCAGAACGCTGCCGGCAAACAGCCCGACTTCACCGAAGGAGCTGCGCAGGATGATCCCGCCGGCCAGCACCAGCAGAATCCCGAGCACCACTCGCTCGGCACCAAAACGTCGCGCCAAAATCGGCGCTAGCGGTGCGAACAAGCCGAGGCAGAGTACCGGTAATGTGGTCAGCAAACCGGCCTGAGCAGCCGACAAACCAAGCGTCTTCGACACTTCACTGAGCATCGGCGCCATGCTCGACAGCGCCGGGCGCAGGTTCAGCGCCACCAGGATCAGCCCCAGCAACAACAGCCACGGCCGACGCAGGATCGGGTGACTTTGCTGGACCTGTTCGTCATCGGCCTCGGCGTCGATCAGCAGCTCTTCGAGCTCTGCCGTGCGCTTGGGCTGCGTGATGTTGCTGTGATTGGCAGGCATGGTTTTCTCGGTTTCAAGGTTCATTGATCAACTGCCTCGACAGGGCTTTGGCCCGTTCCGGGTCACGTTGCTCGACGGCATCCAGCAGTTCGATATGCAGATCGAACACCTCTTGGCGTCGCGGGGAAATATTCAGGGTCTTGCGCAGTTGCGCGCCGATGATGCTGGAGAAGTAGCGATACAACTCGCTGAGGGTCGGGTTGTGTGCGGCGTCCACCAGACGGCGGTGGAACACCAGGTCGCAGGCGATGTAGCTGTCGAGATCGCCGTGGTAATGACTACCGCTGACGCCCAAGGCTTCGCGCAGCGCCGCCAGGTCTTCGTCGGTACGGCGCAATGCCGCCAGGCCGATGGCTTCGACTTCCAGAATGTGCCGGGTTTCCCGGGCTTGTTCGTGGGTGCAGCGGGACAGCGCTTTCATCGTGTCCAACGGATCGAATATGGCCCGCAGGTAACTACCGTCGCCCTGGCGGATTTCGATCAACCCGGAAAACGCCAACACCCGCATGGCTTCGCGCACGGTGTTACGGCTGATGCCCAGCTCGGCGGACAGCTCGGGCTCTGTGGGTAGGCGCTGACCAACCACCCAAACACCTTCGGTGATGCGCTGACGTAACAGGTCCAAGGCCTGATCGACCAAGGATCGCTTAACGAGTGGAGAAATGTCTGACATAGGATTCGCCCTTTCATCCAATCATAGGATGAATTTTCTGACATGTTAGTCAGCATCTTCCGAGAGGACAAGCGCCTAGGGTTAAAGGGCAGGAAATGGAGCGGGATTCTCGATTGTCAAAATTACCCTTAAAGGGTAATTTTATGTTCAAGGTTGAAGTGTCTTATGGAAAAGAACACACCTCATTACGACTTGGCGGTGATCAAGGAGGATGTCAGAAGGCTCGGGATAAACGCATTTACCAGGACCGCTCGCAAAAGCGGTCGAGACATAGGCCTGAGTCTCAAGGAAATGCAGGACGTGGTTTTCGAACTGCAAAA
This sequence comes from Pseudomonas sp. TH15, assembly GCF_016651105.1. Lineage (GTDB taxonomy): Bacteria > Pseudomonadota > Gammaproteobacteria > Pseudomonadales > Pseudomonadaceae > Aquipseudomonas. The sequence continues at coordinate 2,205,932 of NZ_JAEKEL010000001.1, read as the reverse complement.
CAGGATGCTGTACAAATCGATGACGACTTATGGCGACTATCGGATTTGGCAAGACGTGTACCACATCACTTCGCATGATCTGGAGATCTACATCAAGGTCACTTATTGCTCAGGCGGTGAACCTCCGGTGATCTCCTTCAAGGAGAAAAAACCATGAACACTAAACAATGCTTCAGTTGCGGAGCACCTGAAGGAATGCGGCACTTCGAAGGTCGTGCCGAAACCATGAGCGTAAAAGGCATTGAGCGTCGTCTGGATGATTTGTCTGGATGGGAGTGTCAGACATGCGGGGAAGTCATATTCGACCCCGATAGCGCATTACGCTACTCGAATGCGAGTGACGAACTCGTCATTGCTGGCCGACAAATCATTGGTAACGAGATGAAGCGCATCCGCCGCAAGCTGCATCTGTCACAAAAGGAAGCGGTGCTGCTGTTGTCAGGTGGCGGACACAATGCGTTTTCACGATACGAGCGCGGCGACTCACTCCCACCTAAGGCCTTGATAGTGCTGATGCGGCTGCTTGATCGTCACCCCCACCTGCTCACCGATGCGCGCGCTTTGGGCGAAGGAGCAGATTTGAGAGGATTCAAGGACATAGTGCACGCAGAACAGGCAACGCTCTCTGTGTCATGACGCGAAAATCATAAAAAACCCGGCACAAGGCCGGGTTAGTTTTAAACATCCACCATCAATGCAGGATCTGGCTCAGGAACAGCTTGGTACGATCATTCTGTGGATTATCGAAGAAGTCGTTCGGCGCAGCCTGTTCGACGATTTCGCCCTTGTCCATGAAGATCACGCGGTTGGCCACGGTGCGGGCGAAGCCCATTTCGTGGGTTACGCAGAGCATGGTCATGCCGTCTTCGGCCAGGCCGATCATGGTGTCGAGAACCTCTTTCACCATTTCCGGGTCGAGTGCCGACGTTGGTTCGTCGAACAGCATGATTTTCGGTTTCATGCACAGGGCACGGGCAATCGCCACACGCTGTTGCTGGCCGCCGGACAGTTGCCCCGGGAATTTATGCGCCTGCTCCGGAATGCGGACGCGTTCCAGGTAGTGCATGGCGATTTCTTCGGCCTTGCGTTTCGGCATCTTGCGCACCCACATCGGTGCCAGGGTGCAGTTCTGCAGGATGGTCAGATGCGGGAACAGGTTGAAGTGCTGGAACACCATGCCGACTTCGCGGCGGATCGCTTCGATCTGCTTGAGGTCGTTGGTCAGTTCCACGCCATCGACCACGATGCGGCCCTGCTGGTGTTCTTCCAGGCGATTGAGGCAACGAATGGTGGTCGACTTGCCGGAACCCGAAGGGCCGCACAGGACGATACGCTCGCCCTGCTTGACGTTCAGGTTGATGTCTTTCAACACGTGGAACTGGCCGTACCACTTGTTAACGCCCTGCATCTGAATAATGCCTTCAGGGCTCACAGGCTGTTTGATCGCTTCACTCATAAACTACGCTCCTAACGCTTGTGGCCAGTGTCCAGCTTACGTTCCAAATGCATGGAGTAGCGGGACATACCAAAACAGAAAATCCAGAACACCAGGGCCGCGAACACATAACCTTCGGTGGCCATGCCCAACCATTTCGGGTCGGCGGCGGCTTGCTTGACGCTGTTGAGCAGGTCGAACAGGCCGATGATGATCACCAGGCTTGTGTCCTTGAACAGCGCAATGAAGGTGTTGACGATGCCAGGGATTACCAGCTTCAGGGCTTGCGGCAGAATCACCAGGCCCATGCTGCGCCAGTAACCGAGGCCCATCGCCGCAGCCGCTTCGTACTGACCTTTAGGGATCGCTTGCAGACCACCGCGCACCACTTCGGCCACGTAGGCCGACTGGAACAGGATCACGCCGATCAGCGCCCGCAGCAGTTTGTCGAAGTTCATGCCTTCAGGCAGGAACAACGGCAGCATCACAGAGGACATGAACAGCACCGTGATCAACGGCACGCCGCGCCAGAACTCGATGAAGGTCACGCAGACCACTCGAATCGCCGGCATGTTCGAACGACGCCCCAACGCCAGGATGATCCCCAGCGGCAGCGCACCGGCGATACCGACGGTAGCGATCACCAGGGTCAGCATCAGGCCGCCCCACTGACTGGTCGCGACATTGGTCAGGCCAAAGATCCCACCATGCAACAGGAAGTAGGAAATGATCGGGAACGCCACCAGAAAACTCAGGCCGTACACCGCTTTACGGTGAAAACGCGAGATAAACAGTGGTGCCACGCCGATAACCGCCAGCCACACGGTCAGGTCGACGCGCCAGCGCAGTTCCGGCGGGTAGTAGCCGTACATGAACTGGCCGAAACGCTGCTGGATAAACACCCAGCAAGCGCCTTCCTTGGTGCAGTCGGCGCGGGTAGTACCGACCCAATTGGCGTCCAGGATCGCCCAATGCAGCAGCGGTGGAACGATCAGGTAAATCAGGTAGAACGCGAACAGAGTCAGCAGGGTGTTGATCCAGCTGGAGAACATGTTGGCGCGCATCCACGCCACCACACCGATGCTACGGCTCGGTGGTGGCATGTCAGGTTTGAAAGTATGGGATGTCATGCGCGTTTCCTCACCGTTCGATCAGCGCAATGCGCTTGTTGTACCAGTTCATCAGCAGGGAAATGCTGATACTGATCGCCAGGTACACGCTCATGGTGATGGCAATAACCTCGATCGCCTGCCCGGTCTGGTTCAGCACCGTACCGGCAAACAACGACACCATTTCCGGATAACCGATACCGGCCGCCAGCGAGGAGTTCTTCGCCAGGTTCAGGTATTGGCTGGTCAGTGGCGGGATGATCACGCGCAGAGCTTGCGGGATGATCACCTTGCGCAGGGTCGGACCGTTGCGCAGCCCGAGGGAGCGTGCCGCTTCGGTCTGGCCGTGGCTGACCGACTTGATGCCCGAACGCACGATCTCGGCGATGAACGCCGCGGTGTACACGGTCAGGGCCAAGGTCAGCGCCAGCAGTTCCGGGATCAATACCCAGCCACCAACGAAGTTGAAGCCTTGCAGCTTCGGCATTTCCCAGTGCAACGGGGCACCGAAGATCAGCGCGCACAAAGCCGGGATCACCACGATGATCGCCAGGCCCACCCAGAACTTGTGGAACGGCACGCCTGTGGCTTCGAAACGCTTGTTGGCCCAGCGGCACATCATCACGATGGCAACGATGGCTATCACCACGCTGATCGCGAATGCCCAGAACCCGCTCGACATTTGCGCGGCCGGCATGTTCAGGCCACGACTGCTGACGAAGAAGGTGTCGCCAAAGTTGTGACTGGCGCGCGGCCCCGGCATGGTCAGGAACACCGCGAAGTACCAGAACAGGATTTGCAGCAGCGGCGGAATGTTACGGAAGACTTCCACGTAAACCGTCGCCAGCTTGCTGACGATCCAGTTCGGTGACAGCCGTGCAACGCCAACGATGAAACCGAGGAGGGTCGCCAGAACCACACCAATGACGGTCACCAGCAACGTGTTAAGCAGACCAATGACAAACACCCGGGCATACGTGTCCGATTCGGTGTAGTCGATCAGGTGTTGTGCGATGCCGAACCCGGCACTGCGATCCAGAAAGCTGAAGCCGGAGGTAATGCCCCGGTGTTGAAGGTTGGTTTGCGTATTGTTGAACAGATACCAGCCCATCGCGACGACCGCGACAATCGTGATGATCTGGAAGAGCCACGCACGCACTTTTGGATCGCTGAGGCTGAACCTCTGCTTTGGTGCGCCGATTGATTTTTGCATGAAGTGCCCCGCAAAGAATGGAACAGAACATCACCCGGTGGTTGGCCCACCGGGTGATAGAACCATCAGCGCACTGGTGGTGCGTATTGAATGCCGCCGTTGGTCCACAGCGCGTTCAGGCCACGGTCGATTTCCAGCGGAGTGCTCTTGCCGAGGTTTTTCTCGAAGATTTCGCCGTAGTTACCGACTTGGGAAACGATCTTGACGACCCAGTCCTTCGGCAGTTTCAGGTCTTTGCCGTATTCACCGTCGCCACCCAGCAGACGAGCAACATCCGGGTTCTTGGTGGACTTGGCTTCTTCCAGAACGTTTTTCGAAGTGATACCGGCTTCTTCGGCGTTCAGCATTGCGTAGCCAACCCAGCGAACGATCGCCAGCCACTCGTCATCGCCATTACGCACGACAGGGCCCAGCGGTTCTTTGGAGATGGTTTCCGGCAGTACGACGTAGTCTTTTGGCGAAGCCAGTTTGCTGCGCTGTGCGTACAGCTGCGACTTGTCGGAGGTCAGCACGTCGCAACGACCGGACTCCAGCGACTTGGCGCTTTCATCGGAGGTGTCGAAAGTGATCGGGGTGTACTTCAGGTTGTTGGCGCGGAAGTAGTCGGACACGTTCAGCTCGGTGGTGGTACCGGCTTGAATACAGATGGTTGCGCCATCCAGTTCCTTGGCACTTTTCACGCCCAGCTTGCTGTTGGCCAGGAAGCCAACGCCGTCGTAATAGGTAATGAAGCCAGGGAATTTCAAGCCCATGCCCGCGTCACGGGAGCTAGTCATGGTGGTGTTACGCGAAAGGATGTCGATTTCGCCGGACTGCAACGCGGTGAAGCGCTCCTTGGCGTTCAACTGGCTGAATTTAACCTTGGTAGCGTCGCCGAAAACGGCAGCTGCCACAGCGCGGCAGACGTCAGCGTCGATCCCGAGGATCTTGCCGGTGGAGTCCGGAACCGAGAAGCCCGGCAAACCGTCACTCACGCCGCACTGTACGAAACCTTTCTTCTGCACTGCATCCAGGGTTGCACCCGCCTGAGCGAACCCGCTGACACCGAGCACTGCAGCAGCAGTCACGATAGCCAGGGTGGATTTCAACATTTTCATTCAAACCTCCAGTTTTGCTCTTGTTGTGTCGGAGCGTGAGTCCCGTCGCACCCTTTTGAGGCGTTGTTGACCCGTGTTGGCTTTTTTTGGGGTCAACCGACGTAAGACTTTAGCTATGAGTCTAGTAGGAGAAAATCCACATCATGGATTACTCACTTCTCACCAATCGGCCGAACGGGCTGTAGCCCTTTCACGTTCGCTAAGCCCGTAACGGCCACTGGCGAACATCCATCACCGGATTCTTTGCTATCCCGTCGTCAGCAGTACACTGATAGTGTTACCGCCAGGCACGAGATTGGTTGCACAGGTTTTTCCATAGCAAAGCCCGTACCACACCGGACGCTTAAGCGATTCAGCGACAGGTCAATAGCAAAACTTGTAGCCTTGCGACATCTTCTTAACTGATCAACACGGTACGCACTCACATCACGCACTTAATGAGAGCGCCCGCACATTATTGGAGCAACCATGACCCAGCCCTTGATTCTTCAGCCCGGCAAGCCCGTAGACGCCTGCGTTATCTGGCTGCACGGCCTGGGCGCCGATCGCTATGACTTTCTGCCAGTGGCCGAAGCCCTGCAGGAAAGCTTGTTGACCACTCGTTTCGTTCTGCCACAAGCACCGACTCGCGCTGTCACTATCAACGGCGGCTACGAGATGCCGAGCTGGTACGACATATTGGCCATGAACCCGGCGCGCGCCATCAGTCTTGAGCAGTTGGACGAGTCGGCAAAAATGGTGATTGAACTGATTGAAGAGCAGCGAGCCAGCGGAATAGACGCCTCGCGGATCTTCCTGGCCGGTTTTTCCCAAGGTGGCGCCGTGGTCTTGCACAGCGCTTTCCTGAAATGGCAGGGAGCCCTGGGTGGCGTACTCGCCCTCTCTACTTATGCACCGACATTCAGTGATGAACTGGAGCTTTCAGCCAGCCAGCAGCGCATTCCCGTTCTTTGCTTGCACGGCCAGTACGATGACGTGGTTCAGAACGCCATGGGTCGCAGTGCTTATGAGCATTTAAAGCTGCGTGGTGTCACCGTGACATGGCAAGAATACCCAATGGGTCACGAAGTGTTACCCGAAGAAATTCGCGACATTGGCGTCTGGCTGGCCGAGCGTTTGCGTTAACTCTTTATATGAAAAGAACCTCCTTTAGCCTCCATTGATCATCCCGCTACGCCGCGCCCGGTTCTTGCATTACACTGGCCGGCGTATATTCCTTAACCAATTGATGAGATGACCGTGCTCAAAGCACTCAAAAAAATGTTCGGTAAGAGCGAGGCTGAGCAGCTCGCGCCAGTCGCCAGCGCTCCGTCTCACACACCCAGCCACCGCACCGACGGTCATCAGCCTGGCAGGACCGCAGCCGCAGCGGCACCGAAACACGAGCCGGTGACCACACCGACCGCCCCACCTGTCGAGGCCATCGCCGTAGAGCAACCGCTCATCGAAGCCCCGAAACCTGTTAAACCGCGTCGCGAACCGAAGCCCAAGGCACCGGTTATTCCCTGGAAACTCGAAGACTTCGCCGTCGAGCCCATGGAAGGCAAAACCCGCTTCCACGATTTCAAACTCGCTCCTGAACTGATGCACGCCATCCAGGACCTCGGGTTCCCGTACTGCACGCCGATCCAGGCGCAAGTCCTCGGCTTCACCCTGGCCGGCAAAGACGCCATCGGTCGCGCCCAGACCGGCACCGGCAAAACCGCCGCGTTCCTGATTTCGATCATCACGCAACTGCTGGAAACCCCGCCGCCCAAAGAACGCTACATGGGTGAACCGCGGGCGCTGATCATCGCGCCGACCCGCGAACTGGTGGTGCAAATCGCCAAGGACGCCGCCGACCTGACCAAGTACACCGGCCTCAACGTCATGACGTTTGTTGGCGGCATGGACTTCGACAAACAGCTCAAGCACCTCGAAGCGCGTCACTGCGACATCCTCGTGGCTACGCCGGGCCGTCTGCTGGACTTTAACCAGCGCGGCGACGTGCACCTGGACATGGTCGAAGTCATGGTCCTGGACGAAGCCGACCGGATGCTCGACATGGGTTTCATCCCACAAGTGCGTCAGATCATTCGCCAGACCCCGCCGAAGAACGAGCGTCAGACACTGCTGTTCTCCGCGACCTTCACCGAAGACGTGATGAACCTGGCCAAGCAATGGACCACCGAACCGTCGATCGTCGAGATCGAAGCGCAGAACGTGGCCAGCGAAAACGTCGAGCAACACATCTACGCCGTAGCCGGTGCCGACAAGTACAAGCTGCTCTACAACCTGGTCACCGACAACGGTTGGGAGCGGGTGATGGTCTTCGCCAATCGCAAGGATGAAGTGCGGCGCATCGAAGAACGCCTGGTGCGCGACGGCGTCAACGCCGCGCAACTGTCGGGCGATGTGCCACAGCACAAACGGATCAAGACCCTGGAAGGTTTCCGCGAAGGCAAGATCCGCGTACTGGTAGCCACCGATGTTGCCGGTCGCGGCATCCACATCGACGGCATCAGTCACGTGATCAACTTTACCCTTCCGGAAGTCCCGGACGACTACGTGCACCGCATCGGTCGTACCGGTCGCGCGGGTGCCGATGGTGTATCCATCAGCTTCGCCGGTGAAGACGACTCCTACCAGCTACCGTCCATCGAGGCGTTGCTGGGTAAAAAAATCAGCTGTGAAACGCCACCGACGCATCTACTGCGGGCGGTTGAGCGCAAACGTCCGTAAATCGGAACGTAGTGAAAGAGGCGCAGCCGGCAACGGACTGCGCTTTTTTTTCGCCTGGCTTTTTTCAACAGGAGCTTGCTCGAGACGACTAAAAGTCCATAATGGACAAATTAGTTTACTTATCGCTCCCGGAGCCGACCATGCCCAGTACGCCTTATGTGATCACCCAACCCCAGGCCTGCGAGCTATTGGCACAGGTCGACGTGCCGAAGATCCTGCGCAAGCTGTTCCGCGACCTGGCCGCCGGGCAAGCCGTACAACCGGCGCAGCAACTCGTGGAATTTCCTAAAGGTGCCGGCGACTTCATCAATTACCTGGGCGTGCTGGCAGAGGATGGGGTCTACGGGGTCAAGACTTCACCTTACATCGTGCGCGAACAAGGGCCACTGGTAACGGCGTGGACGTTGTTGATGTCGATGCAAACCGGCCAACCATTGATGCTTTGCAATGCCGCCGAGCTGACCACCGCCCGCACCGCCGCGACCACGGCCGTGGCGGTCGATGCCCTCGCCCCGCTGAAGGCCCAACGCCTGGCCATTATCGGCAGCGGCAAGGTGGCCCAGGCGCACTTGCACTACGTCAAGGACCTGCGCGACTGGCAGAGCATTAGCCTGTACTCACCCGGCCTGAACGAACTGGCTCCCGAAGCCTTGGCACAACTCAAAGGACTCGACTCGCGCCTGACCCTGGTCGACAGTCGTGAAGCGGCCATTCATGACGCCGATGTGATCATGCTCTGCACCTCCTCCGCCGGCCCGGTGATTGATCCGTCGACACTGACCAAACCGGCGCTGATCACCTCGATCAGCACCAACGCCCCCCGCGCCCACGAAGTACCGCCCCAGAGCCTCAATGACATGCAGGTGTTCTGCGACTATCGTCAGACCACCCCGGGCTCGGCCGGTGAAATGCTGATAGCCGGCGAACAACATGGCTGGGACAAAAGCGCGATTGTTGGCGACCTGCCCGAGCTGCTCAGCGACAGGGTCCTGCGCCCAGGCTATGACCGTCATGTGTTCTTCCGCTCCATCGGTCTGGGCCTGGAAGACATCGCGCTGGCCAATGCGATCTACCAACTAAACCGCTAACCCCCCGCTCCATGTAGGAGCAGCCTCGTTTCACTCGTCAGCTCCTACATAGGGATCACCACAATTTCAGCATTTACGCCCTTTCAGGAGAGGTTCATGAGCCAGGCAGATTTCATCATTATCGGCGGCGGGATCGCCGGCGCTTCCACCGGTTTCTGGCTGTCGCAGCACGGGCGAGTCATCGTGCTGGAACGTGAATCCCATCCGGCCTATCACTCCACCGGACGCTCCGCGGCGCTGTACACCGCCGCTTACGGCACGCCCCAAGTGCGCGCGCTGACCCAGGCCAGCCGCGACTTCTTCGACGCCCCGCCTGCAGGTTTCTGCGAGCACCCGCTGCTGACCCCGCGCGGCGAGATGACCGTGGACTTTACCGGCGACCCGGCCGAACTGAACAATCAATACTTGAGCGCCAAAGCCACGGTGCCGGAGATGCAACTGCTCAGCGCCGATGAAGCTTGCGCGCGTCTGCCAATCCTGCGCCGGGAAAAAGTCCATGGCGCGATCTACGACCCGACCGCCAGCGACATTGATACCGACGCCTTGCATCAGGGATACCTGCGTGGCATTCGCCGCAACAAAAGTGAAGTCCACACCGACAGCGAAGTGCTGCGCCTGACCCGTGATGCTGAAGGGCTGTGGCACGTGCAAACCAACGGTCAGACCTTCAGTGCACCTATCATCATCAATGCCGCGGGCGCCTGGGCCGATAAAATCGGCACGCTGGCCGGCGCCACGTCGCTGGGTTTGCAACCGAAGCGCCGTGCGGCGTTTATCTTCGCCGGCCCCGAAGGTGTGGACATCCACCATTGGCCAATGCTGGTGGCCCTCGACGAATCCTTCTATATGAAGCCCGATGCCGGCATGTTCCTCGGCTCGCCCGCCAACGCCGACCCGGTGGAACCGCATGACGTACAGCCCGAAGAGCTGGACATCGCCATGGGTATCTACCAAATCGAAGAAGCCACCACCCTGACCATCCGCCGTCCGACCCGCACTTGGGCTGGTCTGCGCAGTTTCGTGCGTGATGGTGATTTGTTGTCTGGCTTCGATCCCAAGGTGCCAGGACTGTTCTGGGTCGCCGCGCAGGGCGGCTATGGCATCCAGACCTCGCCGGCCATGGGCCAGGCCAGCGCTGCACTTGTTCGCGGTGAAGACTTGCCCGAGCAACTCAGCCGTTTCGGCCTGGACGCCGCGATGCTCTCCCCTGCGCGCCTGGGTTGAGTTTCGGACTTGGGTGACGTGTCGACGCGATTGCGGCAAACTTCCAGCGCCCTTTTTGATAGGGCGCTGACGTTGCCTGGAGCTCCCTGTATGAACGCCCCCGAAAAAGACCCGGCCCTGGACAACTACCGGGCGATTGCCGACGCGATCGCCACCCTGTTCTTTCCGCACGCCGAGGTCGTACTGCACGATCTGCGCACGCAAAAAATCGACTACATCGCCAACAACCTGTCGAAACGGGAAATCGGCGATGACGCGGCGCTGGAGGACATGCTCAGCGAGGATGTCAGCGAACGAAACATCGGGCCGTACGAAAAACTCAATTGGGATGGCCAGAAGATTCGCAGCCTCAGCAGTGTGCTGCGCGACAGCGAAGGTCATCCGCTGGCAGTGCTGTGCATCAATCTGAATATTTCGCTGTTCGAGAATGCCAAGGCTGCGCTGGATTTGTTCCTGTCGCCGACCAAGTTGATTCCGCAACCGGACTCACTGTTTCGCGATGACTGGCAGGAACGGATCAACACCTTCCTGCATGCCTGGCTACGCGAACGTCAGTTGAGCCTGAATGTGCTGAGCCGCGACCACAAACGCGAGCTGGTACTGGCGCTGCACGCCGAAGGGGCTTTCAAGGGCAAAAGCGCCTCCAACTATGTGGCCAATGTGCTGAACATGGGGCGGGCGACTGTGTACAAGCATTTGAAGGAATTGAAGGGTTAGGCATTTGGATGTGTGTTGTTTGATCGGGCCTCTTCGCGAGCAAGCCCGCGCCCACATTGGAATGCATTTCCCTGTGGGAGCGGGCTTGCTCGCGAAGCCGGCTGATCAGTCGCCGTAGATATCGGACTTGAAGTACTTGTCAGAAATCTTCTGATATTCACCACTCGCGCGAATCCCATCGATGGCAGTGTTCAGCTCACTGACCAACTCGGCATTACCCTTGCGCACCGCAATCCCGGCGCCTTCGCCCACGTACTTCGGATCCTTCAACTCCGGCCCGACAAACGCATAGCCTTTGCCACGCGGCATCGACAGGAAGTCACTCAGCGGGATGGTGTCGGCAAAAATCGCATCAAGACGACCGGCCGCCAGGTCCATGTAGATTTCTTCGTTGTTACCGTAGCGCTTGACGTTAATGCCCTTTGGCTCGAACACCTCAGTGGCGTAACGGTCGGTGGTGGTGGCGCGCTGCACACCAATAGTCTTGCCCTTCAGGCTCGCGTACTGGTCATCGACCACCGCGCCATCCTTCATCACCAGGCGCGATGAAGTGAAGTAGTACTTGTGGGTGAAGTCCACGGACTTCTTGCGGTCTTCATTGATGGTCATCGACGACAGCGCCATGTCGATTTTCTTCACCTTCAGGGAAGGAATCAGACCGTCGAATTCACCTTCGACCCAGGTGCACTTGACCTTCATCTGCGCGCACAGGGCATTGCCGATGTCGTAGTCGAAACCGACGATTTCGCCTTTGTCGGTTTTGGACGCGAACGGTGGATACGCCGCTTCAATGCCGATGCGCAGGGTTTTCTCGGCGGCGAACACAGTGCTGCACGCCAACAGGCTCAGGGCCAGACCGGTGATGAGGGGGAATTTCTTCATGTTCGTTCTCTCGCGGGTTGTTGTTGGTTTGGCAAGACAGAAGAAAGAGCAGCTGCGAGCTGTTAGCTACGAGCGGCGGGACGGAGCATTTTTTGTACTTATAAATCCATATTGGACTTGCATGTACATTTCGTCAATCGGGCAAAGAGAGAGGATTTTGGTGATTCAGATGATGCCTTCGCGAGCAGGCTCGCTCCCACAGGGGATCTGTGGCGACACAGAATATCTGCGCACATGAAGATCTAATGTGGGAGCGAGCCTGCTCGCGAAGGCTTACTAAAGGGTGCTACAGGGCTTAATTCTTCCAGCGATCCGCCGCCGCATGATCGCTGTCCCGCCCTTCCACCCAACGCGGGCCGTCGCTGGTGTTTTCTTTCTTCCAGAATGGCGCGCGGGTTTTCAGGTAGTCCATCACGAACGCGCAGGCATCGAATGCAGCCTGACGATGGGCACTGGCGGCTCCAACGAAGACGATCGGCTCACCCGGTTCCAGGGCGCCGATGCGGTGCAGCACTTCAAGCTTGAGCAGCGGCCAGCGCTGCTCGGCCTCGACGGCAATTTTGCCCAAGGCCTTTTCGGTCATGCCCGGATAGTGCTCGAGAAACATCCCGGCAACGTCGAGCCCGTCATTGAAGTCGCGCACGTAGCCGACAAAACTCACCACCGCGCCGACGCCGACATTGGCGGCGTGCATGGCGTTGACTTCAGCGCCCGGATCGAACGCCGTGGACTGCACGCGAATCGCCATGATCAGCCCCCGGTCACGGTCGGAAAGAACGCCACTTCATCACCCTCGACCACCGGCTCGTCGAGCTGACAGAGGTCTTCGTTGCGGGCGCACATCAGGTTTTGCTCGCTCAGTACCTCGGCACCGTCGCGCTGGACCAGCAACGCACGCACGTCATCCACCGTGGCGAAATCGCCTTCAACCTCGACTAAGTCCACGCCCAGCGCTTCACGGTATCGGGCGAAAAACTTCACCGTAAGCTTCATGACGGGTCTGCCTGGAAATGGCCGCTCTTGCCGCCGACCTTCTCCAGCAACCGCACGCTTTCAATGGTCATGCCGCGGTCCACAGCCTTGCACATGTCATAGATGGTCAGTGCCGCGACACTGGCAGCGGTCAGGGCTTCCATCTCGACGCCGGTCTGCCCGGACAACTTGCAACGCGCAACGATGCGCACGGTGTCGTCGCCTTCGGCACTGAGTTCGACCTTGACGCCGGTCAGCATCAACGGATGGCACAGGGGAATCAGGTCGCTGGTTTTCTTCGCCGCCTGAATGCCGGCAATGCGCGCCACGGCGAACACATCACCTTTTGGGTGACCACCGCTGACGATCATTTGCAGGGTTTCGGGCAGCATGCGCACCAGCGCTTGGGCCGTCGCTTCACGGAACGTCACGGCTTTTTCAGTGACGTCGACCATGTTGGCGCGACCTTGGGAATCGAGATGAGTCAGCACAGGGTTACTCCTGATCAGGAGCGTCGATTGTAAACCTGCGGGTCAAATTTTCGCACGCTTGATTATTGGACCACCGCAATCCTCCTGTGGGAGCGGGCTTGCTCGCGAAGGCGTCGTGTCAGCCAATATCAATGTGACTGACACACCGCTTTCGCGAGCAAGCCCGCTCCCACATTGGGTTTTGTGTCGGGCACAAAAAACCGGGCGACCCGTGAAGGCCGCCCGGTTCGGGTGAAGCGGTTACAAATGCGTTTCGGCGTATTCGGCCAGGATCGAACGTGGCACCCCTTGCAGGGTGATGTGTACACCGTTAGGGAAATCCTTGAAGCGTTCAGTCAGGTACGTAAGCCCGGAGCTGGTCGCGGACAGGTAAGGGGTGTCGATCTGTGCCAGGTTGCCCAGGCACACCACTTTGGAACCGGCACCGGCACGGGTGATGATGGTTTTCATCTGGTGCGGTGTCAGGTTCTGACATTCATCGATCAAAATCAGACTCTGCTGGAAGCTGCGGCCCCGAATGTAGTTGAGGGATTTGAACTGCAACGGCACTTTGCTGAGGATGTAGTCGACGCTGCCATGGGTGTTTTCGTCATCCATGTGCAAGGCTTCGAGGTTGTCGGTGATGGCGCCCAGCCAAGGCTCCATTTTTTCCGCTTCGGTGCCGGGCAGGAAACCGATCTCCTGGTCCAGGCCCTGCACGCTGCGGGTGGCGATGATCCGGCGATAGCGTTTGCTGACCATGGTCTGCTCGATCGCAGCGGCCAGGGCCAGGATGGTTTTACCGGAACCGGCCGCGCCGGATAGATTGACCAGATGGATATCCGGATCGAGCAAGGCGTACAGCGCCAGGCTTTGATAGATGTCGCGCGGTTTCAGGCCCCAGGCCTCCTGGTGCAATAGGGGTTCCTGATGCAGGTCGAGAATCAGCAGACGGTCTTCTTCAATCTCCTTGATCCAGCCGACAAACCCTTGTTCGTCGATGATGAATTCATTGATGTGCACGGCCGGCAGGTTGTCGATCAGCTTCACCTGGTGCCAGGTGCGTCCATGATCCTGACGGGTCTCGACCTTGCTCACGAGGTCCCAAAAGGAGCCGGTCATGTTGTGGTAACCATTGGGCAGCAGCGATACGTCGTCAACCAGTTGATCGGTGCTGTAGTCCTCGGCCGCAATCCCGCAGGCCCGGGCCTTGAGGCGCATGTTGATGTCTTTGGTGACCAGCACCACAGGCAGCTTGGGTTCGCGCGCGTGCAGGTCAATCAACTGGTTGATGATGATGTTGTCGTTCAGGTGCTCGGGCAGAATGATGTTCGGCTCAGCGCGCTTGCTCATCAGAATTGACAGCAAACCCTTGGGCCCACTCTTGCCGCGCTGGATCGGCACACCGAGCTCGACATCCTCGGGGCTGGCATCGCCCAAGGTCTTGTCGATCAGGCGAATTGCCTGACGGCATTCGGCCGCAACGCTGTGATGCCCGCTCTTGAGCTTGTCCAGCTCTTCAAGCACGGTCATCGGGATCGCAACGTGGTGTTCTTCGAAGTTAAGCAGGGCGTTTGGATCGTGAATCAGTACGTTGGTATCGAGTACATAAAGGATTGGCTGGTTGGAGGAAGAACTACGTCCGTGATCATCCATACTCGGTCACCTTTGTGGGAGCCAGTCGACGCAATACCGTGACAGTGCTGCGCCTCGAAGTGGCCACCGAATTCACCTGTTGGGACTCAAGTGAACTGCAAACAAGTAGGGTCTTGGAAGACGCCACCTGTGTTGCAGGTTTCGGCGGTCTGTCTTCGTAATACTCCAAAACCTGTGACAGGAAAAAGCACTTTGACGTTTTTTTGAAGTTTATTTTTCAGAGTGACGAATAGCCCTTGGCGTGCAGGCATTGTGCCGTTAAAGTCGGAAGTCCGCCTGCATCGAAATCTTCTCGAAAATCACCCCGCCCTGCCCTCTGCCCCAATGTTTGCGGGCTTTTTCAGTTTTCAGCGAAACGCACCCTGACAGTCTTCCCAACCGATCCCGCTTTGCGCCGTTTGCGTGATGAGCCAGGGCATCGACGTTTTCACGGCATCCTGCTTCACGTTGAAATTGATCACGCCGTGGCGCCACAGCAACATCAAAGTCAGCAACCGCTGAGCACTCTGGCTGCCCTTGAGCTTGCCGGCACCGTCCTGGGGATCGATGTCCCACAGCGCCACCTGCAAACCCTGCGACTCGAAAAAGCCCTGCGCATCGGAGCGACGCTGACCGTCGGGCGGACGAAACAGCGGCACGTAATTCTCCGGCAGTTTGTTTTTCACCAGTTCGACACTGCGCTTCACCGAGTCCTGCCAGTCTTGCCAATGGCTATGGGAACGGAACTCCCAGCCCTGCACGCCAATGCATTGCTGTGAATACAGCGCTTGCAGGCCAGACACCGAACGCTCGGCCAAACGGGCCTGAATGTCCTTGCCGAGGACGAAGAAGGTGCCGTTCATGTTCGACTTGCGCAGGTACTCGGTCGCCCAGGCCGTATTGTCCGGGACGGCGTTGGCCGCGCTGTCGAAGGTCAGCAAAAACAACCGGTCATGCATCTCGTCGCCGTTGCGCTCATAGTCGCCAAAACGATCGACTTCACTGCTGGTTTGCGGAAACAGCGCAGCCTTGCGCAATTGCTCGTCCAGGTACTGGGCATGGAACAGTCGGCTCGGCTCGGCCCACTTGGTGTAATAGCTGTCATCGCTGACCTGGAACTTGGCAGCTTGCTCGCGCAGGGTCGGTATGTCCTCGACCAGGAAACAGAACGATGCATCCTGATCACAGCTCTGCTGGGCGAAGTTGTAGTTGGCCAGCAGACGCAGCCACATACGTTCACGCAGGCTGTTGACCGAGTCCAGATTGACCGTGCGCAGGCCCAGGCGCTGGGCCAGGCCCGCCTCGTCCAGGGATTCGCTGGCCAGCAGGACGCGGGCGAACATGAGGATTTCAGCCCGTGACGCGACGTCGAACAAGGTCGGGCTGTTGAGTTGTTCTGGCCAGGTGCTGCGATCAAGGGTCGCCACATCGCCCGGCGCTGCCATGGCACCAAAGCTCAATAGCCAGGCCGAGAATAAAAAAACGATACGCAATGGGATGTCTCCATAACAAAACCCGCGCGGCACTATAGCTGATGTGCAAGATTCACGGACGCTGCCCTCACCCCAGCCCTCTCCCAGAGGGAGAGGGAGCCGATCTCCGTTGATTTTAAAATTTGAGTTCAACTCGATAGCTCAGGTCGGCGTAAATCGAAAGAATCACTCGGTCAGTCCCCTCTCCCTCTGGGAGAGGGTTAGGGTGAGGAAAAATCCACCAGCCGTCGCAAATGCCCGAGCTTCCCCACACCTATAGCCCCCATAGCTGGAGTCAACACGGACAACCCCCTAGAATCGCCCCCACGATTAAAGGAGACGACTTCATGCTGATGGTGATTTCCCCCGCCAAGACCCTCGATTACGAAACACCGCCGGCCACCCAGCGCTTTACCCAGCCGCAATACCTGGACCACTCCCAGGAACTGATCCTGCAACTGCGTGATCTCACACCAGCGCAGATCAGCGAGCTGATGCACGTCTCCGACAAGATCGGCGGCCTCAATGCCGCGCGTTTCGGCAGCTGGACCCCGGCGTTCACCGCGGAAAATGCCAAGCAGGCACTGCTGGCCTTCAAGGGCGACGTATACACCGGCCTGAACGCCCAGACCTTCAGCGAAGCCGACTTCGATTACGCCCAGCAACATTTGCGCATGCTGTCCGGCCTGTACGGCCTGCTGCGCCCGCTGGACCTGATGATGCCCTATCGGCTGGAGATGGGTACCAAACTGGCGAATGCCCGTGACAAGGACCTATACGCCTTCTGGGGCACACGGATCAGTGAATGGTTGAACGAAGCGCTGGCCGACCAGGGCGACGACGTGCTGCTGAATCTGGCGTCCAACGAGTACTTCTCGGCGGTCAAACGCAGCGCCTTGAACGCACGCATCATTAATACCGAGTTCAAGGACCTGAAAAACGGCCAGTACAAGATCATCAGCTTCTACGCCAAGAAGGCCCGCGGGATGATGAGCCGTTTTGTCATCGAAGAGCGCATCAACGACCCGGCCGCCCTCAAGCAGTTCGATGTCCAGGGCTACCGCTACAACGCCGAACAGTCCAAACCGGACAATCTGGTATTCCTGCGCGATCACGCGCCGGAGTAATGCATGCCCAATGCACGACTCTTTCTATAAAGAGTCGTGCACCTCGCACGATGTCAAAAATCCCTCGCCGTTTTTCGCCATTTTAATGGCGCCAGTTTTTCATCCCTGTCTTTTCTAAGATTTATTTCACTCGACAATTGCCATTTTTTTCAGTAGTGGCACCAAATATTTTTATCGATAGTGGCACTTACCCATCTAATTCGATAATGACCCTTTATATAAAGGCCCAAATGGTAAGTGCTATCAATATGAAAGCAGTGCCATCTTTTTCAATATTTCAAGAAATTTCAGAATTCGCGATGGGCGGGCTGGAACTATGTCCAAATGCGTAGCTCATACCACCGGTAACTATTCTCACCGAGCTTGTAAGAGATAACTTACGTTAGGCAGATAGCCATGTAACCAAGTTGTCACAGCAACTTGACTAGATGACTAACCAGTCTGAAAACAACTAGATGGACAGGAGATATGCACCATTACTATCCCCTACAAGGCCAAGGCTGCGCCCCAATAAAAATGCTCATTTGAGCATTGAAACGCTTGATTTCACTGGCTAAGCGCCAGGTATCGAGTGCGAAAGACCTTTGCACGAACATCTTCTGAACAGGGGATGGGCGGCATTACAGGGCACACCATAATAATAAGGCCACGTTGCGCACATTTTGAGTGCACCTCTCTATTCATTAGAGCGAGTCACTCAGAACTTAGTATGCCTGCATGCGGCACTGTGGCGCCTGTAAGCCGCACTTTCGAGTGCACTATCACCGCTGAACACCATTAACTCCTGCCATCTAATGGCTTGATCATTACAGAGGTAAATGCGATGCGCATCAGCATATTTGGTTTGGGTTACGTCGGTGCAGTATGTGCCGGTTGCCTGTCTGCACGTGGCCATGACGTCATTGGCGTAGATGTCGCCAAAGACAAGATCGATATGATCAACGCCGGCAAGTCGCCGATCGTTGAACCGGGTTTGGGCGAGCTTCTGACCAAAGGTATCGAGACCGGCCGTCTGCGCGGCACCACCAACTTCGCAGAAGCGATTCGCGACACCGACGTGTCGATGATCTGCGTTGGTACGCCGAGCAAGAAAAATGGTGATCTGGAACTGAACTACATCGAAGCCGTGTGCCGCGAGATCGGTTTTGTCCTGCGTGACAAGACCTCCCGCCACACCATCGTGGTTCGTAGCACCGTACTGCCAGGCACCGTAGCCAACGTAGTGATCCCGATTCTCGAAGACTGCTCCGGCAAGAAAGCAGGCGTCGATTTCGGTGTGGCGGTCAACCCTGAGTTCCTGCGTGAAAGCACCGCGATTGCCGACTACGACCTGCCACCAATGACCGTCATCGGCGAGTTCGACACCGCCAGCGGCGACGTGCTGCAAGCCCTGTACGAAGAGCTCGACGCGCCGATCATCCGCAAGGACATCGCTGTCGCCGAGATGATCAAGTACACCTGCAACGTGTGGCACGCCACCAAGGTGACCTTCGCCAACGAGATCGGCAACATCGCCAAGGCTGTCGGCGTCGATGGTCGTGAAGTGATGGAAGTGGTCTGCCAGGACAAAACCCTGAACCTGTCGCAGTACTACATGCGTCCGGGCTTCGCGTTCGGCGGCTCTTGCCTGCCCAAAGACGTGCGTGCCCTGACCTTCCGCGCCAGTTCCCTGGACGTTGACGCGCCGCTGCTCAATTCGCTGATGCGCAGCAACGTGTCGCAAGTGCAGAACGCCTTCGACATCGTTTCCAGCCACGACAAACGCAAAGTCGCCCTGCTGGGCCTGAGCTTCAAGGCCGGCACCGATGACCTGCGCGAAAGCCCATTGGTGGATCTGGCGGAAATGCTGATCGGCAAGGGTTACGACCTGAGCATCTACGACAGCAACGTCGAATACGCCCGTGTCCACGGCGCGAACAAGGACTACATCGAGTCGAAGATCCCGCACGTCTCGTCCCTGCTCAATTCCGACTTCGACGAAGTGATCAGCAACTCCGACGTGATCATCCTCGGCAACCGTGACGAGAAATTCCGCGCCCTGGCCCAGCAAGCACCGCACGGCAAACAGGTCATCGACCTGGTCGGCTTCATGGCCAAGGCCACCGACGCCGGTACGCGCACCGAAGGTATCTGCTGGTAAGGCAGCCCTGTAGGAGCTGTCGAGTGAAACGAGGCTGCGATCTTTTCGGGAACACCAAAATCCCAAGCGAAAGATCAAAAGATCGCAGCCTTCGGCAGCTCCTGCATGTCCTTGCAAGTTTTTGTAAGCCTGCCTTAACCCCATCGGGCCACCCAACAGGCTCGCCCGAGATAGAGACGGATGCAGATTATGCACAGGCTAAAGCACGGCCTACTTCAGGCCGCCGGTTGGCTGTTTTACCTAAGTTTATTGATGGGCATCGCCATGGCGTTGCCTGCGTCCACGTTCGACTCCGAGTCGAAGGACTTCATCTTCCTGATTGGTTTCATCGGGATCTGGCGTTACTCGATGGGTGCCACGCATTTTGTGCGCGGCATGATTTTTCTGTACATCGTCTACCCGCACCTGCGGCGCAAAGTACGCAAGCTGGGTAAAGCGGCAGACCCGTCCCATGTGTACCTGATGGTCACCAGTTTTCGTATCGATGCACTGACCACCGCCCAGGTCTACAGCTCGGTGATTCGCGAAGCGATCGACTGCGGCCTGCCCGCCACCATGGTCTGCTCAATCGTCGAAATGTCCGATGAGTTGCTGGTGAAAAGTCTTTGGGCCCGGATGAACCCGCCGGATCGGGTCAAGCTCGACTTCGTGCGTATTCCCGGCACCGGCAAGCGCGATGGCCTGGCCTACGGTTTCCGCGCCATCTCCCGCCACCTGCCGGACGACCGCGCAGTGGTTGCAGTGATCGATGGCGACACCGTGCTCGCCCCAGGCGTCGTGCTCAAGACCGTGCCGTGGTTCCAGCTGTTCGGCAATGTCGGCGGCCTGACCACCAACGAGTTCTGCGAAGTGCGCGGCGGCTACGTCATGGCTGAATGGCACAAACTGCGGTTCGCCCAGCGCCACATCAACATGTGCTCGATGGCCCTGTCCAAGCGCGTCCTGACCATGACCGGCCGGATGTCGGTATTCCGCGCCACCGTGGTCACCGACCCGGACTTTATCGCCGACGTGGAAAGCGACTCGCTGCAACACTGGCGCCTGGGCCGCTTCAAGTTCCTGACCGGTGATGACAAGTCGAGCTGGTTCAGCCTGATGCGCCTGGGCTACGACACTTTCTACGTACCGGACGCCGCGATCCACACCGTGGAACACCCGCCGGAAAAAAGCTTCATCAAGGCCAGCCGCAAACTGATGTTCCGCTGGTACGGCAACAACCTGCGCCAGAACTCCCGCGCCCTGGGCCTGGGGATGAAACGCCTCGGTCTGTTCACTTCGGTGGTGCTGTTTGACCAACGCGTATCGATGTGGACGTCCTTGCTGGGACTGACCGTGGCGATCATCGCCAGCTTCAAGTACGGCGGCGCGTTCATCCTCGCTTACCTGCTGTGGATTGGTATCACCCGCCTGATCCTGACCCTGCTGCTGTCGTGCTCCGGTCACCGGATCGGCCCGGCCTACCCGATCATTCTCTATTACAACCAGATCGTCGGCGCGCTGGTGAAGATCTACGTGTTCTTCCGCCTCGACCAACAATCCTGGACTCGCCAGGACACCAAATTGACCCGTGATCTCGCCAGCTTTCAACGTTGGTTCAACACCTGGTCGTCTCGGACCATGACCTTCTCCGCCGGCAGCATTTTTGTCGCCGTGCTGCTGATGATGGTCTGACCGCCCCCTTATTGAATTAGCCAGGAAATAGCCCATATGAATACCGCCGTGAACACCAACGTAGTGCATGAATCCGAAGCCCAGCGCCAACACGCCCGCGTGAAAATCCCGGCCAAGCTGCGCTTTTTCGGGACCACCGGTGCACCGCTCGAAGCGCGGGTCGAAGACCTTTCCGCTGGCGGCCTGTGCTTTAACGCCGGCACCCAGAAAGCCCTGACCGTCGGTGAAGTGCACAAGGCTCGCTTGCAGTTCGTCATCGATAACCTGGGCCTGGCGATGGACGTGGAGTTGCAGATCCGCTCCTACGATCGCCAGACCGGCCGTGCCGGTTGCCAGTTCCAGAACCTGGAAACCCAGGACATCTCGACCCTGCGCCACCTGATCACCTCTCACCTGGCCGGCGACATCGTCAGCATGGGTGAAGTGCTGGCAACGCTGCAGCGCGACAACTTCACCAAGGCGCGCAAGGTCAAGGATGGCGGCCACGGCATGACCCCGTTCGGGCGTCTGCGTGCGGTGACCTTCAGCTTCGCGATCTTCCTCGTGGGTCTCGCGGCGTTCGGTTTTATCTTCAAGTCGGTGTACGGCATGTACTTCGTCAGCCACGCCCAGGCCGGCATCGTCAGCGTACCGGGCATGAACATCACCATGCCGCGCGACGGCACTGTGCAAAGCCTGATCAAAGCCGACGGCGTCGCCGCCAAAGGCGCCCCACTGGCGACCTTCAGCACCAGCATGCTCGATGTCCTCAAGGGCCATCTGGACGAAGAGCAGTTGCAACCGGCCAAGGTTGAAGAACTGTTCGGCAAGCAAATGACCGGCACCCTGACGTCGCCGTGCGATTGCACCGTCGCCCAGCAACTGGTCGCCAACGGTCAGTACGCCAGCAAGGGCGACGTGATCTTCAACCTGGTGCCGCGCAACAGCGAAGCCAACATCGACGCGCGCTTCACCTATCGCCAGTTCGCCGACGTGCGTCCAGGTGCGCCAGTGACCTTCGAAATCGCCGGCGAAGACAAAACCCGCACTGGCAAAATCGTCAGCAGCACCAGCCTGAAAAGCGCCGACCTGTCCTCCGACATCCGCGTACAGATCAAGCCTGACGAGCCGCTGGACACCACCCTCGCCGGTCGCCCGGTGGAAGTGAACAGCGATCGTGGCCCGAACCTGAACTGGCTGATCGACAAAGCCATGGCCGCCGGTCTTTAAGTCGAGGACATGCCTGTGACCATCCAAAAAATCCTGAACACACCGCAGTCCCTGTGGGAGCGGGCTTGCTCGCGAAAGGGTCAACTCGGTTTGTCTGATACACCGCAGCGCCTGCTTCGCGAGCAAGCCCGCTCCCACATGGGCTCTCTGTGTGCCGTGGCATTGGCCGTGAGTCTGGCCGGTTGCGCCGGCCTGCCCGACCAGCGTCTGGCCAACGAAGCCCTCAAGCGCGGCGACACCGCGCTGGCGCAGCAGAATTACCAGCAACTGGCGGCCATGGGTTACACCGAAGCCCAGGTCGGGCTAGCGGATATTCAGGTCGACAGCCGTGACCCGGCCCAAATGAAACTGGCCGAGGCGACGTACCGTGCCGCGGCCGACACCTCGCCCCGCGCCCAGGCTCGCCTGGGTCGTCTGCTGGTGGCCAAGCCCGGCTCGACCGAAGCCGAACAGCATGAAGCCGAAGGCCTGTTGAAAAAAGCCTCGGCCAATGGCGAAGGCAACACCCTGATCCCGCTGGCGATGTTGTACCTGCAATATCCCCACAGTTTCCCGAACATCAACGCCCAGCAGCAAATCAGCAAGTGGCGCGCCGAAGGCAAACCGGAAGCGGGCCTGGCCCAGGTGCTGCTCTATCGCACCCAAGGCACTTACGACCAGCACCTGGATGAAGTCGAATCCATCTGCAAAGCCGCGTTGAACACCACCGATGTCTGCTACGTCGAACTGGCCACGGTTTATCAGAAAAAAGCCGAGCCAGAGAAACAAGCCGAGCTGATCAAGCAGATGCAAGCCGCTCATGCGCGTGGCACGGTTTCCGCTCAGCGAGTGGACAGCGTGGCCCGCGTACTGGGCGATGCGACCCTCGGCAAGACCGACGAGAAAACCGCGCAGTCGCTGCTCGAAGGCATCGCGCCTGGCTACCCCGCGTCCTGGGTCAGCCTGGCGCAGTTGCTCTACGACTTCCCGGAACTCGGTGACATCGACACGATGATGAAGTACCTGGACAACGGTCGCGCGGCGGATCAACCCCGCGCCGAACTGTTGCTGGGCAAGCTCTACTACGAAGGCAAATGGGTGCCGGCGGACGCCAAGGTCGCCGAAGAACATTTCCAGAAAGCCGTCGGCCGCGAAGTCGCCGCCGATTACTACCTCGGCCAGATTTACCGCCGTGGTTACCTGGGCAAAGTCTATTCGCAGAAAGCCCTGGACCACCTGCTGACCGCTGCGCGCAACGGCCAGAACAGCGCCGACTTCGCCATCGCCCAACTGTTTTCCCAAGGCAAGGGCACCAAGCCCAACCCGCTCAACGCTTACGTCTTCAGCCAGTTGGCCAAGGCTCAGGACACCCCGCAAGCCAATGAGCTCGCGACAACATTAGAAGCCCAACTGCCGCCTGCCCAGCTCGCCGAGGCCCAACGCCTGTTGAAACAAGAACAGGCCGTTCGGGGTGCCTCGAGCCAGAACAAGCTGGATTTGCATGCCCTGCAAGAAGAAGACGGCGAGGAATCCCTATGAAGTTGAATCCATTTGTACAGGCCGGTATTGGCCTGACATTCGCCCTGCTGTGGTCGTGTCCGACCCTGGCAGCCATGACCGAAGCCAAGAACTACGGCCTGGAAGTGAAGATCACCGGCCAGTCCGAAGATGACGCCGACCTCGGCACCGCGCCCGGCGGCGACGTCAATGGCATCGGCCTCGACCTGCGTCCATGGGTCTACGGTGAACGCGGTGCGTGGAGCGCCTACGCCATGGGTCAAGCCGTGACGTCCACCGACATCATCGAAACCGACACCCTGCAACAGGCCGACGACGTCAACCAGACCACCAACAGCGGTGATCGCACGTCGAAGAGAAACTACCTGGCCATGCGCGAGTTCTGGGTCGGCTACAGCGGCCTCACGCCTTACCCCGGCGAGATGCTCAAGTTCGGTCGCCAACGCCTGCGCAATGACGACGGCCAATGGCGCGACACCAACATCGAAGCCCTGAACTGGACCTTCGACACCACCCTGTTGCGCGCCAACGCCGGTGTCGCCGAACGCTTCAGCGAATACCGCACCGACTTGAAAGAGCTGGCGCCAAAAGACAAGGATCGCCTGCACACCTACGCCGATGCGGCGTACCAGTGGACGCCGGGCAACTGGGTCGGCATTCGCGGTCATCACACCCACGATGACGGCAAGCTCGACTACCCGGAACCGGGCGTAGCCGGCGACTCGCTGGACAAGAAACAGAACGGCGACCTCACCTGGCTTGGCCTCACCGCCGACAGCGACGCCTACAACTGGCGCAACACCAATACGGTTAATTACTGGGGCAGCATCACCGGCATGAGCGGCGACACCGACACGGTCAACGCGCTCAACGCCGATGGCACCCGCCCGGCCGAAGCCAAGCGTGGTGAAGACCTCAATGGCTGGGCCACCGATATCGGCGTGCGCCTGCGCCTCGATCCGCAATGGCAAGTCGGTGCAGCGTATGCCCGCGCCAGCGCCGATTACGAACAGAACGGCCTGGAAAGCAACCGCTCGAACTACACCGGTACTCGCTCGCGGGTTCACCGTTTCGGCGAAGCCTTCCGTGGCGAAATGAACAACATGCAAACCGCAACCCTGTTCGGTTCGTGGATGCTCAACGACGAATACGACGCCAGCCTGATCTACCACAAATTCTGGCGCGTGGACGGCAACAAACCGGTGGGCAGCAACGGCATCAACGCCGTCCAGAACAACACCGACGACGCCACCGGAGCGATCCTCTCCAGCACCTCGCTGCCTTTGGAAGATGGCAACAAAGACCTCGGTCAGGAAATGGACCTGGTGGTCACCAAGTACTTCAAGCAAGGGCTGTTGCCCGCCGCTTTGAGCCAGTCGATCGATGAGCCTTCGGCCCTGGTGCGTTTCCGTGGCGGCGTGTTCAAGCCCGGCGATGCCTATGGCAAACAAGTTGATTCGTACATGCACCGCGCGTTCATCGACGTGATCTGGCGCTTCTGATGCGAACCGCGAAGGGAGTCCCCGACATGACCCATCCGAAGAGAGGCTCGATCACCTTGCTGGCCGGCGCGATGTTGCTGGCCAGCTCGGTGGCCTTCGCCAATGCGGAACCGACTGCGCCTGTGCAAAAAGGCCAACCGGCGACCCTGGCCAAGGGCTTGCAGCAAGCCAAGACCTACACCGTCAGCAGCGCACCGACCGCGCCGCTGGACCTGGCCGCACCGAAACTGCCAGACCTGTCCGGCTACACCGCGGAGGCCATTGCCGCAAAAATCGTCCGCACCAAACCGGGCAAGATCAGCGTGCGCCGGATGATGCAAGAAGACGCCTTGAAGGACTTCATCGGCGGCGACAACAAGATGGCCGAGTGGGTGGTGCGTCAGCACGGCATCCCGCAGGCGATCTTCGTCGACGACGGTTACATGAACCTCAAGGACCTGGCCAAGAAAGAGCCGAAGTATTTCAGCGAAACCTCGCCGGGTGTGTTCCTGGCGAAGTTGCCGATCGTGGTCGGCCGCAAGGGCATCCTCGAAATCGATAAACAAACCCAGGAATTGCGCCTGTCCCAAGAGGCCGGTTCGTTTCTGGTCAACGACGGCCAGTTGTTTGTGCGTGATACCAAAATCACTGGGTGGAGCGAGAAAAACAATGGCCCGGCGCTGTTCAAGACGCCGAAGGAATTCCGTCCGTTCCTGCTGTCCTGGGGCGGCACCGAAACCTACATCGCCAACAGCAAGATCGCCAGTTTCGGCTACGCCAACAGTAAGTCCTACGGCGTGAGTATTTCCCAATACACGCCGAACATGGCCAAGGTGCTCAAGCGTCCTGAACCGACTGGCTGGATCGTCGGCTCCGAGTTCTCGGACATGTGGTACGGCTTCTACTGCTACGAAACCCGCGACTTCGTGGTCAAGGGCAACACCTACAAAGACAACATCGTCTACGGCATTGACCCGCATGACCGTTCCCACGGTTTGATCATTGCCGACAACACCGTTCACGGGACCAAGAAGAAGCACGGGATCATCATTTCCCGCGAGGTCAACAACAGCTTCATCTTCAACAACCGCAGCTACGACAACCACCTTTCGGGGCTGGTGATCGACCGTAACAGCGTGAACAACCTGATCGCCTACAACGAGATCTACAAGAACCACACCGACGGCATCACCCTCTACGAGAGTGGCGACAACCTGTTGTGGGGCAACAAGGTGATCAGCAACAAGCGCCACGGCATCCGGATTCGTAACAGCGTGAACATTCGCCTCTACGAAAACCTCGCCCTGGCCAACGGCCTGACCGGTGTCTACGGCCACATCAAGGACCTGAGCGACACCGACCGGGACATCAAGCTCGACCCGTTCGACGCGCAAGTGTCGCTGATCGTGGTCGGCGGCGAACTGGCCGGTAATGGCAGTGGACCGCTGTCCATCGACTCGCCGCTGAGCGTCGAGTTGTATCGCGTGTCCATGCTCGCGCCGACCAAATCCAGCGGCATCAGCTTCAACGGGATTCTTGGCGACCGTCAGGATGAAATTCTCGACCTGCTGGTGCGCCAGCAGAAAGCCGTGCTGATCGACCCTGTCGAACGCCAGACCGAAATGCGGGACTGAGGATAATTTTATGCACCCACACTTGATCAAATTACTCAGCCTGTCGGCCCTGACCGCCGGCATTCTCGCGGCCAGCGCCGGCGCCCGTGCCGACGATGCCGCCGCCAGCGCAACGGCGCCGAAGTTCACCGCCGACCCGTGCTGCAACCTGTGCCCGGAAGCCCACGACGCGAAGAACTACACCACCCGTTATCAGCAGAACTTCACCACGCTGGTGCAGGCCCAGGGCGACTGGTTGTTCCGTACGCAAGAAGACTTGCGCACCGAGTTCGACACCTCCCCGGCCGGCTACAAACGCATGAAAGAACTGCACGATGCGTTCAAGAGCAAAGGCGTGGAACTGGTGGTCGTCTACCAGCCGACCCGAGGCCTGGTGAACCGCAACAAACTCAATCCGGAAGACAAGGCCAAGTACGATTTCGACAAGGCCCTGAAGAATTACAAGACCATGCTCGGCCGTTTCGCCGCCATGGGCTATACCGTGCCGGACCTGTCGCCACTGACCAACGAAACGCTGCCCGACACCCTGCCGGCCCACGATTTCTACTTCCGCGGCGACCAACACTGGACGCCGTATGGCGCCCAGCGCACGGCGAAAATCGTCGGTGAGCAAATCAAGAAAATGCCGGCCTTCGCTGACGTGCCGAAACGCGAATTCGAGAGCCATAAGTCGGGTCGCATGGGTAAGACCGGAACATTGCACAACATGGCCGGTCAACTCTGTGGCACCAGCTACGCGATCCAGTACATGGATCAGTTCACCACGGAGCCCAAGGGCGAAGCGGCGGATGGCGATCTGTTCGGTGACTCCGGCAATCCGGAGATCACCCTGGTCGGCACCAGCCACAGTGGCAAGAACTACAACTTCGCCGGTTTCCTCGAAGAGGCCATCGGCGCCGACATCCTCAACGTGGCGTTCCCTGGCGGCGGTCTGGAAGGTTCGATGCTGCAGTACCTGGGCAGCGAAGAGTTCCAGAAAAAACCGCCGAAAATCCTGATCTGGGAATTCTCGCCGCTCTATCGCCTCGACCAGCAAACCATCTACCGCCAGATGATGGCGCTGCTGGACAACGGTTGCGAAGGCAAGGAAACCCAGATGACCGGCAGCACCACACTGAAGCCGGGCAAAAATGAATTGATGGTCAACAGCAAGAACCTGAACCTGCAAAACAGCGGGCATCAGGTCGACATCCAGTTTGCCGACGCGTCGGTGAAAGTCCTGCACGCCACCCTCTGGTACATGAACGGTCGCCACGAGGACATCAAAATCGAAAAACCGGAAACCTCCGACACTGACGGGCGTTTCGCCTTTGAGTTGCGCACCGACGAAGACTGGGCCTCGCAGAACTTGCTGGCCGTCGAAGTCCAAGGCCCTGAAGAACCGGGTGCCGCGCCGCAAAAAGTCGAAGCGAAAATCTGCAAACGCAACGTGTTCCCTGGCGCTGAGCAACACACCGCTCAAGCCGGACAATGAGGCTACCTCTTATGACATGCATGCAAACCCGAATGCTGAAAAAGTTACTCGCCCCATCCCTGCTGACGCTGGCGATGTTCGCCGGCGCCACCCAGGCCGCCGCGCCATTGCGCCCGCCACAGGGTTACTTCGCGCCGATTGAAAAGATGAAGACCGGCGACAACAGCGAAGGCTGCGATCCGATGCCGACGCCGTACACCGGCCCGCTGCAATTTCGCAGCAAATACGAAGGTTCCGACAAGGCCCGTTCGACCCTGAACGTGCAGTCGGAAAAAGCCTTCCGTGACACCACGTCCGACATCACCAAACTGGAACGCGGCACCAGCAAGCGCGTGATGCAGTTCATGCGTGACGGTCGCCCGGAACAACTCGAGTGCACGCTCAACTGGTTGACCGCCTGGGCCAAGGCTGATGCGTTGATGTCCAAGGACTTCAACCACACCGGCAAGTCGATGCGCAAATGGGCGTTGGGCAGCATGGCCTCTTCGTACATTCGCCTGAAGTTCTCCGACTCGCATCCGTTGGCCAACCACCAGCAAGAGTCGCAGTTGATCGAAGCCTGGTTCAGCAAAATGGCCGACCAGGTGGTCAGCGATTGGGACAACCTGCCGCTCGACAAAACCAACAACCATTCGTACTGGTCCGCCTGGTCGGTGATGGCAACGTCCATCGCCACCAACCGCCGCGACCTGTTCGACTGGTCGGTGAAGGAATACAAAATCGGCGCCAATCAGATCGACGCCGATGGCTTCCTGCCGAACGAACTCAAGCGCCAGCAACGCGCCCTCTCCTATCACAACTACGCCCTGCCGCCGCTGTCGATGATCGCCAGTTTTGCCTTGGTCAACGGGGTGGATTTGCGTCAGGAAAACAACGGCGCGCTTAAACGCCTGGGGGATCGCGTGCTTTCCGGTGTGAAAGATCCGCAAGAGTTCGAGAAAAAGAACGGCAAGGAACAGGACATGAAAGACCTCAAGGTCGACTCGAAATTCGCCTGGCTCGAACCGTTCTGCTCGCTCTACACCTGCTCGCCGGATGTGCTGGCACAGAAGCACAAGATGCAGCCGTTCAAGACGTTCCGTTTGGGTGGGGATTTGACCAAGGTCTACGACCCGGCCAATGAAAAAGGTAACAAAGGTTCTTGAAAGGCGAAATGCAAAAGCCCCTCACCCTAACCCTCTCCCAAAGGGAGAGGGGACTGGCTGAGGTGGCTGTGCGAGTTACGCCGAAATGAAATACCGAGTCGATCTCAGGCGTTGAAAAACAATCGAGATCAGGCTGCACAGAAATACCGAGTCGATCTCCATTTTTGAAAGCCCTGGAGATCAGGCTCCCTCTCCCTCCGGGAGAGGGCGGGGGTGAGGGAAAGATTTCAAGGCCCTGCACGACCCTGACAGAAACACCGTTTCATCCCTCCACTACCACGGGGGTTTGGGGGGGCCGTTGGCCCTTGACTGTTGGTTAAACATGGAGAGATCGGGATGGTATTTTCGTCCAATGTGTTCCTGTTTTTGTTCTTGCCGATCTTTCTCGGCTTGTACTACCTAAGCGGGATTCGCTATCGCAACTTGCTGCTGCTGATCGCCAGCTACGTGTTCTATGCCTGGTGGCGCGTGGACTTCCTCGCGTTGTTCGCCGCCGTCACGCTATGGAATTACTGGATCGGCCTCAAGGTCGGTGCCGCTGGCGTGCGGACCAAACCGGCCCAGCGCTGGTTGCTCCTGGGCGTGGCCGTCGACTTGTGCATTCTTGGCTACTTCAAGTACGCCAACTTCGGCGTCGACAGCATCAACGCGATGATGACCTCGGTTGGGCTATCGCCGTTCATCCTGACCCACGTGCTGTTGCCGATCGGGATCTCGTTCTACATCTTCGAGTCCATCAGCTACATCATCGACGTCTACCGTGGTGACACCCCGGCGACCCGTAACCTGATCGACTTCGCGGCGTTCGTGGCGATCTTCCCGCACTTGATTGCCGGCCCGGTGTTGCGTTTCCGCGACCTCGCCGACCAGTTCAACAACCGCACCCACACCCTCGACAAGTTCTCCGAGGGCTGCACGCGGTTCATGCAGGGTTTCATCAAGAAGGTCTTTATCGCCGACACCCTCGCGGTGGTGGCCGACCATTGCTTCGCCTTGCAAGCCCCGACCACGGGTGATGCCTGGCTCGGCGCCCTGGCCTACACCGCGCAACTGTATTTCGACTTCTCCGGCTACAGCGACATGGCCATCGGCCTGGGCTTGATGATGGGTTTCCGCTTCATGGAAAACTTCAAGCAGCCATACATCAGCCAGTCGATCACCGAGTTCTGGCGGCGCTGGCACATCAGCCTGTCCACCTGGCTGCGTGACTACTTGTACATCACCCTCGGCGGTAACCGTAAAGGTACGTTGATGACCTATCGCAACCTGTTCCTGACCATGCTCCTCGGTGGTCTGTGGCACGGCGCGAACATCACCTACATCGTCTGGGGTGCCTGGCACGGCATGTGGCTGGCGATTGAAAAGGCCCTGGGCCTGAACACCTCGCCGCGCAGCATCAACCCGATCCGCTGGGCGCTGACTTTCCTGCTGGTGGTGATGGGCTGGGTGATCTTCCGCTCGGAAAACCTGCACGTCGCCGGTCGCATGTACGGCGCGATGTTCAGCTTCGGCGAATGGTCACTGTCGGAACTCAACCAGGCCAGCCTCACCGGCCTGCAAGTCGCGACGCTGATCGTGGCTTACATGACCCTGGCGTTCTTCGGCATTCGTGACTTCTACACCAATCGTCCGCCGGAAAAGACCAAGCCTGCCGTGAATGTCGAGGCCGATGGCCCGGCGAGCGCCACGCCTGGAATGATCAAAGCCGTACCGGGCGACAACCCGGCCAGCATCCACGAACCGGGCTACACCGTCGGCGTTGAAGCCACCGTGCAACCGGCTTACTGGACCGCTGACTGGTCGCGCTACGTGATGCGCACGCTGGTACTGGTGTTGTTCATCGCCTCGATTTTCAAACTCTCGGCGCAAAGCTTCTCGCCGTTCCTTTACTTCCAGTTCTGAGGGATCTGACCATGACCCGCTCATTACGCATCCTCTACATCGCCCTGTTCCTGTTGACGCTGTTCGCCTTGGGCGTTTGGTCGACGCGCAGCTTCTTCGGCTTCAACACCAGTGCCGAAACCACGGTGCTCAACGGTCGCTGGACCAAAGCCGTGGAGACGCACTACGACGCCGAGTTCCCGATCAAGCGCCTGGGCACCAACCTCTGGGCTGCGCTGGATTTCAAACTGTTCAATGAAGGTCGTCCGGGCGTGGTGCTCGGTCGCGATCAATGGTTGTACAGCGATGAAGAGTTCAACCCGATCGTCAACGAAGAGCTGAACCTGCAAGGCAACTACGCGCTGGTCGAAGGCGTGCGCCAAACCCTGAGAGCCAAAGGCATAAAACTGGTGATGGCGATTGTCCCGGCCAAGGTTCGCCTGTACCCGGAACACCTGGGTGAAGTGAAACCGGCGAGCATCCACGCCAATCTCTACCAGGACTTCCATGCGCGTGTGGCGGCCGACAAGATCCTCGCCCCCGACCTGCTCGGCCCGTTCCAACAGGCCAAGCAAAGCGGTCAGCAAGTGTTCCTGCGCACCGACACTCACTGGACCCCGGAAGGCGCGCAAATCGCCGCCGAAACCCTGGCCAAGACTATTTCCGCGAAAACCCCGCTCAGCGGCGAACCGCAAAAGTTCGTCACCACACCTGCGGAAAAAGTCACCCACAAAGGCGACCTGCGACTGTTCCTGCCGCTGGACCCGCTGTTCGAAAACCTGATGCCGGCCACCGAGCCGTTGCAGAAGCGCAACACCGTGGCCGCTGACAACCCGCCTGCCGGTGATGACGCCCTGTTCGCCAACAACGAAGTGCCGGTGGCCCTGATCGGCACCAGCTACAGCGCCAACCCGAACTGGAACTTCGTCGGTGCGCTGAAACAAGCGCTGCACAGCGACGTGGTCAATTACTCCGAAGACGGCCACGGCCCGATCCTGCCGATGCTCACCTACCTGGAAAGCGATGCTTTCAAGAACAGCCCGCCACAGGTGCTGATCTGGGAGTTTCCTGAACGTTATCTGCCTGTGAACAACGAAATCGGTGACGCCGACCCGCAGTGGGTCGCAGAGCTTAAAGAAGCCGGCGTTCGCCAACAAAACGTAGCTGCAACCACTAAATCCGAGACGCCCGACCGGGCGCAAAACTGAAAGAGAGGTACACCCATGACTTTCACTACTACTCCTCGCCGTCTCGCCAAGACCTTTGCTCTCGTCGCTGGCATGAGCGTGTTGTCGATGTCCGCCTTCGCTGGCGACGCCGCACTCTACGGCCCGACCGCACCGAAAGGTTCGACCTTCGTGCGGATCTACAACGCCAGTAACGCGGAGGTCAGCGCCAGCGTCGGCACCACCGCGCTGAACGATGTTGCGCCACTGGCCAGCAGCGATTTCAGCTTCATGCCGGGCGGCGATTACAGCGCCAAGGTCGGCAGTCAGAGCCTGCCGGTGAAACTCGCCGGTGACCACTATTACACCCTGGTCAACAACGCCAGCGGCGCGCCACAACTGATCGAAGAGCCGCCGTTCAAGAACAAGCAAAAATCCCTGGTTCGCGTGCAGAACCTGAGCGACAAGGCCCTGACCCTGAAAACCGCCGACGGCAAGACTGAAGTGGTTCCGTCGGTCGCGGCCAAGGGGCGTGGCGAGCGTGAAATCAACCCGGTGAAAGTCAGCCTGGCCCTGTATGACGGCGCGACCAAAGTCGGCGACGTAAAACCGGTTGCCCTGGAACGCGGTGAAGCGGCCGTGCTGTACGTCACCGGCAGCGGCAGCAGCCTGTCGCCAGTCTGGGTAAAACGCCCGGTGTCGACCCGCTAACAAATTTCCCGAACTGACGCAGCTCCCTTTGTAGGAGTGAGCCTGCTCGCGATATCGGTTTCACATTCACCGAATGTGTTGATTGACCCACCGCAATCGCGAGCAGGCTCACTCCTACAGGGGATCGCAGTGACCGTTCGGATACGAGACAAGAACAAGAGTGAAACGACAGAACGCAGTAGCTCTAACCAATCGATTTTAAGGAGTAACAACATGATTCCGGTAATCTTGTCAGGTGGTAGCGGCTCACGTCTTTGGCCGCTTTCGCGTAAACAGTTCCCCAAACAGTTCCTGGCCTTGACCGGCGAGCACACGCTGTTCCAGCAAACCCTGGAGCGCCTGGTGTTCGAGGGCATGGACACCCCGATCGTGGTCTGTAACAAGGACCACCGCTTTATCGTCAACGAGCAACTGAGCACCCGTAAGCTGCAAGTGCAGCGCATCCTGATGGAACCGTTCGGTCGCAACACCGCACCGGCGGTAGCCCTGACCGCGATGATGCTGGTCAATGAAGGTCGCGACGAGTTGATGCTGGTGCTCCCGGCCGACCACGTGCTGGAAGACCAGAAAGCCCTGCAACGTGCGTTGGCCCTGGCCACCGTCGCTGCCGAAAACGGCGAAATGGTGCTGTTCGGCGTACCGGCTACCAAACCGGAAACCGGTTACGGCTACATCAAGTCGACCAATGATTCGCTGCTTCCCGAAGGCGTCAGCCGCGTGTCGCATTTCGTTGAAAAACCCGACGTCAAACGCGCCACCGAATACGTTGAGTCCGGCGGTTATTTCTGGAACAGCGGCATGTTCCTGTTCCGCGCCAGCCGCTTCCTCGAAGAGCTGAAAAAGCACGACCCGGACATCTACGACACCTGCCTGCTGACCCTTGAGCGCAGCGAGCAAGATGCCGACACCATCACCTTCGACGAAGCCACCTTCGCCTGCTGCCCGGACAACTCCATCGATTACGCAGTGATGGAAAAAACCCAGCGTGCCTGCGTCGTGCCGCTGACCGCCGGCTGGAGTGATGTCGGGTGCTGGGCGTCGCTGTGGGAAGTGAATGAAAAAGACGCCAACGGCAACGTCTCCAAAGGTGACGTGGTTATCCAGGACAGCAGAAACTGCATGATCCACGGCAACGGTAAACTGGTGTCGGTGATCGGCCTGGAAAACATCGTGGTCGTCGAAACCAAGGACGCCATGATGATCGCCCACAAGGACTCGGTCCAAGGCGTGAAACAAATGGTCAACACTCTCAACGAACAGGGCCGCAGCGAAACCCAGAACCACTGCGAAGTCTATCGTCCGTGGGGCTCCTACGACTCGGTGGACATGGGCGGGCGTTTCCAGGTCAAGCACATCTCGGTCAAGCCGGGCGCATGCCTGTCGCTGCAAATGCACCACCACCGCGCCGAACACTGGATCGTGGTCAGCGGCACCGCTGAAGTGACCTGCGACGAAAACGTGTTCCTGCTCTGTGAAAACCAGTCGACCTACATTCCGATTGCTTCGGTCCACCGCCTGCGCAACCCGGGCAAGATTCCACTCGAGATCATCGAAGTGCAATCGGGCAGCTATTTGGGCGAAGACGATATCGAGCGGTTTGAAGATATCTACGGTCGCTCCACCCCGATCGAACGCGGCGTGTCGGTGAAAACCATCGCGCAGTGATTAACCGGTAACACAAGAAGCCCTCGTCCAGCCCGCTGCGTCCCTATCCGCAGTGGGTTGGGTGGGGGCTTTTTCATACAGTTGTCAGTTACCGCGCAATCGCCACACGCTTGCTCATCGACTGGCGGATTTTGGTAGAAGCATGCGCGGATACACTGGCATTGGTTCTGGTGAACAAGCCCCTGTTGGCCGGTTCGTAACGTGTAATGCTGGCGGTTCCCTCAACGGTCTGATAGTGGATATTCCATGCCTGCTGTTTTTGATCGAATTTCATGAAGGCGAAAGCATTCTTAAACTCCTGCATTTGTCCGCTGTCGTTAGCGGCATAGCCGTAATCGGGATACTCCATTGCCGCACCGAGGCCTAAACCATGCTCGCTGCGAGGCAGATTATTGAACTGGGCATCTTCCTTGCCACCTTCCACGTGACGCACTCGAAGGACGTTTTCGTTCAACTGTTCGACCGTCAGCGAGCAGCCACTGAAGGCAGGGGTGAAGACGTGATCTGGCTGGGTCCCGGACGGATTGACGGGGATATCGACATACCCGCCCTGAGGCGCCCAATAGCCGGAAACCGCATTGGTTTTATCAGGCATCTGGCCGGCGGCGATGTCGATGATTCTCAATGCGTTGAAAACACCATTGCTTGCTCCTGAGTAAGTCAGCTTATCCATGGTGAATATGAATTCGGCTCCCCCGCAGTATTACTGAGGCCGTTGACCACCGCTTTGGAATAACGCCCGGGCGTCGGGTCTAGAAACTTGGTGTCGACCACCACCTTGCCGAACTCAGGCACTTGCAATGCTTTCCCGATATTGGTGGGGTTACCCATTGCAGGTACAAACCGATTCGGTTCGCCTTTATCCTTGAATGCGACGGCGGAAATTTCGCGGTTGGAAGCTGACGCAATGACGGGTTCCCATAAGCCATTGGCCAACGGTTTTCGCGTGATCGCTCCGTCGCTGTCGAGATAGGTAATCGGGTTGTTCAGCGCCATCCTGTAGAGATTGCTTCCATCGATAAAACCTTTGGGATCCGGGTTCATCCAGCGCTGCAACCACGGGATGTAATAGCGTAAACCGTAGTAATACAGCCCCGTTGCATCTGTAGTGGTTCAGTTTTTTTAAACCATTCCGTAGGAGCATTAGGCCGCCTGCCGCTCAAATAGCGCAGGTGGCAAGTGGTTTGAAGCAGAGTGGCAGCGGCGATGGTTGTAGTGCGAAATGAAATCCATCACATCCTTCTCCGCTTCCAAATGATTTTGGTAGCCGTTCTCCGGCATCCAGTCGTGCTTCAATGTTCTGAAATAGCGCTCTACCACGGCGTTATCCCAACAGTTTCCTCGACGGCTCATACTCTGCAAAATCCGGTTTTCTGCCAAGCAGGCAACAAATCGATCAGCTGTGTACTGACAGCCCTGGTCTGAGTGAAATAACAACTCAGGCATCGGTCGGCGAAATGCCACTGCCAACCTCAGAGCCTTCGCAGCGAGTTCGGCGTCGGCAGTTCTTGAGCACGCCCAGCCCACAATCCTGCGTGAAAAAAGATCCATCACTACGGCAAGATAAAGCCAACTGTTACCGACCCTGATGTAGGTGATATCGCCTGCCCAAAGAGTATCTGGCTGAGTCGGATTAAATCGACGATCAAGTATGTTGGGAGCAACGATTGCCGGCTTTGTGGCGCGGCGATAGTGTGCATAACGCGGTCTGCGCCGGTGCAGACCGAAGGTTTTAATCAACGTGCGCATTCGATAGCGTCCGATAAAGACCCCTTCTTTTCTCAACGCTTTGCAAAGGCCACGAGTACCTAAGGCTTCCCGATGCTGTTTGTGCAATGCACGAAGCTTGCGCCTTAGCCAACGCAGACGAGGCTTTAGTCGTTTGGTTTTACGCTTTGCGTAATAGCTGCTTCGAGCAATGCCAAGCACGGAGCACGTGCGCCGAATTGACAACGCACCTCTAACGCCATCAATCATTTGGTTCGACCGAACAGAACCTTCAGATGAGAGGGCAATTGCTTTTTTAACACTTGATTCTCGGTCTCAAGTAGCGCCAGTTTCGCTTGAAGCGACTCGATCAGTTCCTGATCCTGCAGTCGTGGCAATTGAGCAACGCCTTCCTGATCCCGGCGCCACCGTATTACCCATCGACGCAGGGCTGTAGGCCCTACACCGGTGGCCTCACAGGCTTTGGGGACGGAGTATTGCATGTCCACCACCAAGCGAATCGCCTCTGCTTTTTCTTCTGGTGTAACAACCCGATATCCCATGATGCTTCCTTAAATCGACGCTCCTACATCATGGTCTAAAAAAGTTCGACCACAGCAATCCCGCTCCTTGCCCGAGTATCGAATCGTTCGGTAACCGACTTCGGACTCACGTCTCCACGCCGTTTGGCCAAACGGGTAATAGATTTCCTGACTGATGATCCGCCCGTCCTCGGCCAATTCCAGGTTGGCCGACCCAAGGTGATCGGCCAAGATGTACCGATACTGATCATTGCCTCCCGACGGTGGCGGGCCTTCCCAGTGCAGGACGTTGACGCTGTTGAGTCCGGTCTGTGCCGAGATCACCTGCAGGACTTCGCCAGCACTGTCGACACGCAACTCCAACCCCGGCAGGTAGCGCACCTCATTGATCACGGTGCGGGCGCTGGTCTGCAGCGAACGGATCTTGCGCACTCGCTGACCACTGGCGTCGTACACATACAGTTCACGGTCGTTGACCCCGCCAACCCTTTGCACCGGGCTGATCGATTGCAGCTGATTGCGCAGATTCCATTGCACAAAGCGCCCTTGATCCAGCATCAGCAAGTTGCCGCGAGCGTCGTACGCCGCCGCGATCTGCGCTTCGGTGGGCGGTACACCGTTGAGGAAAGGCAAGCCGCGATTGCTGTAGCGGGCAACTTGCAACTCACGCCCTGGGCCTTGCACGCCTACGTGACTGAGCTTAAGCAAATTGCCACCGGCATCGTAGTGATACGTCTGCCGATAGTTGCTGAGCGCTGCCGGATCGACTCGACCGAGCGAGCCCGGCCCCTGATACGCTGCACCCGCCTCCCGGCCGGTCGCATCGATCAGTTGGTAGAGGCTGTCGTAAAAAAATTCGCTGAACGCTTCGATGCGCTGATTGGCGAAGTAGCGGGTCGGCTGCGCCTGATCCCGAATACTCAGCACGTTACCCATCCGGTCGTAGGCGTAGGTCAGGTCCTGCAACAGCGCACCGTCAGCCTTATGTGCGTGACGTCGCATGAGCCGACCGTCCTGCGGCCGATAGCTCAACGTCGTTCGCACGCCGTTGCCGGCTGTTTCCTGTTCGACCTGACCGTTGGCGTTGTAATGGATTTCACTGACCAGACTCTGCTCAACGGGCTGATTCTTGAGCTGCAAGCGGCAGGCGCGCAACCGGCCATCGACGGTCTGCTCGAATCGCTGCCGATGGCCTCGGGCATCAACTTGTTCAAGCATTTGCCCTTGCGCACCGAAACGCCAGCCAGTGGTCGCGCCGTCGCCGGGCTCGAGCCATTGCCAACGCTCGTCGATCGGTTCGGGCCAATCCGGGTTGTTCGGATCAAGCGCGAAGTGGCGGGTGCTTTCGAAATTCTGGCCGGTGATCGAAAAGCTATTGAATAGCACGCTGCCGGCCTGATCATCGTGGCGGATCAACTGACCAAACTGGTTGCGCGCCTGCTCGCCCTGCCCCGCCGCACCGTAGACAAAACGCTCGACACATTGCCGTGGCTGCGCAACAGACGCTTCAAACACCGCCAGCGGACGCAGCATCTGGTCATAGTCAATTTCGTGAACAGTACCGCGACTGTCCCAGCTCATCAGCACTTGAGCCGCTAGGCCCGACAGCATGACTTGCGTTCCGCCATCCACACTGTCCGAGCGCAATACCTGACCACTCAAGGTGTACACCGTGGTCAGATTGGGCGGCGTTTGCGGGTCGGTTTTTTGCAGCAGCCACAGTCGCGGATCCCACTGACGCGTCGCACGCCCGGCGGTGTCATACGTCGTGCGGTTGACACGGGATTCAGCTGGGAGACTGGCGTCTGCACGCCAGTAGTCAACGGCGCATGTCGTCAGACCGCGTGGGTCGAATAACAAAACTCTTGGCGTTCTGAAATGCGCATCCATGAACCTGCTCCAACACGACAACGGAAATTTTGAGTCCTGAAAACATGGGAGCAGGTGCGGGAGTGGCTGGCTACTGACAGAAATGACAGTACCGACCAACGGCAAAACTCAACGCCCTGAATGTCCATTTCCCTCACCCTTCGGTAGGATGAAGTTCACGTGCTTGCGGAGACTCGAACATGTTCATCGGCATCCTGCTGATCATCACCTGGCTGATCCTGTTGTTGCGCTACCCCGCCAAAGCCTTGCCGGTGTCCGTGGCCGCCGCCGTTGGCCTGGGCCTGGTCGCCACTTGGGTGATCTGGCTGGACAACCGCGAGGTCAAGCAACTGGCGCGCCTTGAGTTGCGCATCAGTTATGCCCCGGACCAGTGCCCGGCAGATCGGCCGCTGCAATTGAAAATGAACAACGGCAACGACGTGCCGCTGACCGAACTGCGCTGGCGCATCGCAGCCTACGCGCCGGGCGATACGGTCAACCTGGCCGACAATCAATACGCCGCCCCGCGCTATCGCGGCCCCGGCGAATTGCAGGCTGGCGCCAATTGGGAAGACTGTTTGCCGATGCCGCCATTGCGCCCCGGTTACCGCGCGCAAACCCTGGAGTTTCGCGCCGAGCGTTTGCAGGGTAGTTTCTCCGACTAATCCCCTCTCTTCACATTGCACAAGGACCGCGCCATGCCCGTTGCGTTGATTACCGGTTGTTCCAGCGGCATTGGCCGCGCCCTGGCTGATGTGTTCAAAGCGGCCGGTTACAAAGTCTGGGCCAGTGCCCGCAAGGCTGACGATGTGGCAGCGCTGGAGGCCGCCGGGTTTATCGCCGTACAACTCGACGTCAACGATGGGCCGGCGCTCGACGCGTTGAGCGAGCGGATCAACCAGCAACATGGTGGCCTCGACGTGCTGATCAACAATGCCGGTTATGGCGCCATGGGACCGCTGCTCGATGGCGGCGTGCCGGCCATGCAGCGCCAGTTTGAAACCAACGTGTTTGCCGTGGTCGGCGTGACCCGCGCACTGTTCCCGGTGTTGCGCCGGGCGAAGGGATTGGTGGTGAACATCGGAAGCGTGTCTGGGGTTCTGGTCACGCCGTTCGCCGGCGCTTATTGCGCCTCGAAAGCGGCGGTGCATGCCTTGAGCGACGCGTTACGTATGGAACTGGCGCCGTTCGGCATCCGCGTGATGGAAGTCCAGCCCGGCGCCATCGCGTCCAGCTTCGCCAAGAATGCCGGCCAGGAAGCCGAACAATTGATTACCGAACAATCGCCATGGTGGCCGCTGCGTGAAGGCATTCGTGCGCGGGCCAAGGCCTCGCAAGACAAACCAACGCCAACCCGTGGCTTTGCCGCTGTGTTGTTGAAGGCTGTGCAGCAGGAAAAACCGCCACGGCTGATCCGCATCGGCAATGGCAGCCGGGCGCTGCCACTGCTGGCGACGCTGCTGCCCAAGGGGTTGCTGGAGTCGACCTTGATGAAGCGCTTCGGTTTGAATCGCCAACTCTGAGCCTGGGAAAACACTCATTCCTCCCAGGCTATCTTGATCCCCAAAACACACAACAGTGCAAAGATGATCGATGCCAGAAACAATCCAAGTCCAAAGAACGTGCCCGCGATGACTTCACGGGGGTTGGCGGGGTTATAGAACACGCTGACCTTGTCTCCCGCCACGGCGCCGGAGAACTCATCTGTGAACTCATGAATGACCGGCGTGCCGTCCGCCGTGACAAAGGCAACCCTTCGGGTGGTGGTGTAACTGTTGCCGCTCCCGACATGAGTCATCCTCGAGCTGGAGGTGCTCAAGACTTGTGCAGGAGCCTTGAGGCCTCTGATTCTGAGATCGAACCAATCGTAGCCTTGGTAGACGGCGCCGACGGTACTGAACAGCAACATCAGTCCGAAGATAAATCCCCCGATGTACTTCATCCGCTTGCTCCTTGCAGGCTCGAAAGGGCCGGCAATATAACGATCCTGCCCTTTGCCAACAACCCTTGCGCGTCCTTGCGGTTGTGCCTTCGGGTGCATTCAGCAGAATGCGTGCACTTGAGACCTTCGCGGCGTTTGCCCGGCTCATGCAGCATGGAATCGCTGGCGTAACAATGCTGCGCAGATCGCTGAAGGCGACCAGCTCTACAGCGAACGGGTCACCCAGGTCACCAGCAAGAAAACTTTGTTCGATGAGGCGCGTGATGAAGACATCGGCCGCTACTCAGCCGCTAGCCGTTCACCAAAAGCCGTGGCGACGTTTCGGGGCGCATTGCGAAAGGCCATGTGTCGCCTTCGCGGGCAAGCCTTGCTCCTACAGGATTCGGCGCTGTTCGGAATATCAGGGAATAACGCAAAACCGGTAGGAGCAAGGCTTGCCCGCGAAGAGGCCAAAACAATCACCACAAACCCTTAACCCCAGCCCTTCATGAAGTCGATAAACGCGCGCACCTTCAACGGCAAATGCCGGGTGTCCGGGTACAGCGCATACACGCCTTGCTGCGCGAAGCGGAAATCGGTCAACACGCGCTGTAATCGCCCAGCCTCCAAATCCTCCTGAATCAGCCATTGCGGCAAAATCGCCACACCTTGCCCGGTCAAGGCAAACGCCCGCAGCGTCGCCGAGTTGTCGGCGACGATCGCAGTGGTGCCCGGTTTT
Source organism: Pseudomonas sp. TH15 (assembly GCF_016651105.1). Taxonomy (GTDB): domain Bacteria; phylum Pseudomonadota; class Gammaproteobacteria; order Pseudomonadales; family Pseudomonadaceae; genus Aquipseudomonas. The sequence continues at coordinate 2,164,318 of NZ_JAEKEL010000001.1, read as the reverse complement.
GGCTGATAGACGAGTTCTTCCCCGGAAGGATTGGTCACGGTCATTTCCGGCACGCGTCCATGGCCCAAGGTCGGCATCGACTCCAGCGTGGCCAGCGTGGCAACCGGCGCATAACGCTCGACCAGACTCGGCGCGGCCACCGCAAACACCTCGAACGTCGACAACTGCACCGCACGCAGATTGGAGTCGTGCATGCGGCCCAGACGAATCGCCATGTCAAAACGCTCGGAGATCAGATCGGCATGGGTTGAAGACGTCGACAAGTGAATGTTCAGTTGCGGCTGCTGCTGACGAAACACCTCCAGCGCCGGCACCACTTGCGCCAGAGCGAACTCGACGGTCGTGGTAATACGCAACGTGCCCTTGAGCTGTGAATGCTCGGAGCGAGCCTCCTCAATGGCCAGCCGCGCTTCGTCCAACGTGCGCAAGCAGCGTCGATAAAAACGCTCGCCCGCATCGGTCAGCGCCAGTTGCCGAGTGTTGCGCGTGAGCAAGGTTACGCCCAACTCCTCCTCCAGCCGCTTGAGGTTGAAGCTCACCACCGCACGCGTCTGGCCCAATGTATCGGCGGCAGCGGTCAATGAGCCGGCCTCAACCACCGCTTTGAACGTGTCGAAACGATCGAGACTGACCATGTTCGCGGCACTCCTTGTCAAAATAATTTTGACAAACTAGCAGCCAAACCAGCGTTTTCCTATCACCTGAAGCGCCCTACCCTGCACGTCTTATCACAGGGAAGCTGCCATGGCTTATCGCTCGAAAGTCGCGCTGGTGTATCTGTTGGGGTTTGCCCTCGACTTGCTGAACATGTTCGTCGCGAGCATTGCCTACCCCGACATCGCTCAACAATTGCACGCGTCAGTGACCGAACTGGCGTGGATCACCAACGCCTACATGCTCGGCCTGACCTTGATCATTCCGCTCAGCGTGTGGCTGGCCGCACGGGTCGGCGAGCGACGGTTGATTCTTGCTTCGCTGCTGTTGTTCGGCGTGGGCTCTGCACTGGTGGCGCAAGCAGGATCGATTGAAAGCTTGATCGGCTGGCGCCTGCTGCAAGGGCTCGGTGGCGGACTGTTGCTGCCGGTCGGTCAGGCCTTGGCCTATCGGCAGTTTGCGCCGGCGCAGCGCGCGCATTTCACTGGCGTGGTTTTATTGGTCGCGCTGATGGTGCCTGCACTGTCTCCAGCGGCGGGTGGATTGATCGTGCAGGCGTTGTCGTGGCGGTGGATTTTCTACCTTAACTTGCCGGTCGCGCTGCTCGCTTTCGGGCTCGGCCTGTTCTGGTTGAAAGCCGATCAACCCGCCGGCGAACGGCCGACACTGGACGCTCGTGGCCTGTTGTTGGCGGCTGCGGCGCTCAGCTTGTTGCTGATCGCCGTCAGCCTGGTGAGCGAATCCGCTAGCCGAACCCTCGGCGTCCTGGTGCTGTTGCTCAGCCTGCTGACCCTGGGTCTTTACCTGCGCGATGGCTGGCACAAACCCGGCGCCATCCTCGACCTGCAACTGATCAAAAATCCGTCACTGCGCCTGGCGATGCTGATCTACCTGTGCGTGCCCGGAGTGTTCACCGGCACTCACATGATCGCCGTGCTGTACCTGCACGGCCTCGGCTTCGGGGCGGCGCAAACCGGCGCATTGATGCTGCCATGGGCGGTCGCTTCGGGCGTGGCGATCATGCTCGGCAAACGCAGTTTCAATCGTATCGGCCCCAAACCTTTGCTGAGCGCCGGCATGCTCCTGCAATGCCTCGGCATTGTGCTGCTGATGCGCATCGAACAACCCGCCAGCACGCCGCTGATCATCGCTTACGCGCTGATGGGCCTGGGCGGCAGCCTGTGCAGCGTCACCGCGCAGACGTTGGCCTTTGTCGGCATCGCAGCAGACAAAATGGGCCACTCCAGTGCGCTGTGGAATATCAACCGACAACTCGGTTTCTGCCTTGGTGCGGCGCTGCTCAGCTCACTGTTGGGCGCTTTGGGTGGCGCTGGTTTCCGCGCCTGTTTTATCGCCGCTGCGCTGCTCACGTTGCTGCCAATGATCAGCGTCCTGCGCTTCGACTCGACAACCGTGCTGGCGTTGTTGAGGCCAACACCCCTCAAGGAAAAATCCCCATGACTGACGACAACGAATATTTTCAGGAAGTGATTCAGGCACACGAGGCCATCGAGCGATGGTTTGCCGTGGCGGAAGAACAGGACGCGCTTGACCGATTGCTGACCCGGTTTTCGCCAGCGTTTTGCATGGTTTCGCCGCTGGGCCGGGTCTTGGATTTCGAAGCCTTGAGCGGATTGTTCCGCATGGCTGGCGGCAAGAAAACTGGCTTCAACATCGCGCTCAGCGAGTTACGCATGATTGCGGTGCATGAACGCGGTGCGACGGTGAGCTACCGCGAGCAGCAGACCGATGCGAGCGGTTTGCACACGGATCGGCGCTCGACAGTGGTGTTTGAAAAATCCGTTTGCGGGCGGGTGGTCTGGCGGTATTTACATGAGACGTTTTGCAGTGCGTGATTGCTCGGTATTTGTCTGAAATACCGAGTGGCTCCTATCGCGAGCAGGCTCACTCCTGCATTGGATCTGCGCACACAGAAGCCCCTGCTCGCGATTCAGACGACTCGGTCTACCTAGTTATCCACAACGTCCTGCTTCACCACCACCGTACACGTAATCCCCGCCGCCAACAGCACCCCCTCCGGCACTTCATCAATGTGAATCCGCACCGGCACCCGCTGAGCCAACCGCACCCAGTTGAACGTTGGGTTCACGTCAGCAATCAGCTCGCGACTCTCCGGGTTGTCGCGGTCGTAGATCCCGCGGGAAATACTCTCCACATGCCCCTTCAGCACTTCGCCGCTCATCAGTTGCATGTCAGCCTTATCGCCCACTCGCACGTGGGGCAATTTTGTCTCTTCGAAGAAACCGTAGACCCAGAACGAGTTCATATCGACCACGGCCATTTTCGCTTCGCCGATGCGTGCGTAGTCCCCGCGATGGACGTTCAGGTTGGTGACGTAGCCGTCCACCGCCGCGCGCACTTCGGTGCGTTTGAGGTTCAGCTCAGCAGCTTCCAGTTGCGCCTGGGCGTGTTGGTAGTCGGCCAGGGCCGAGTCGGCGATGTTGCTGGCGTCGTCGCGGTTTTCCTTGGAGATCACCAGCGCGTCCATGTCGGCGCGGCGGTGGGCGTTGACCTTGCGCATCTCCCATGTGGCCTTGCGCGACGCCACCATCGATTGCGCCTGTTTGACCGCGATGCGGTAGTGCTCGGGGTCGATCTGCATCAGCAGGTCGCCCTTCTTCACCAGTTGGTTGTCACGCACCGGCACGTCCACCACTTCGCCGGTGACGTCGGCGGCGACGTTGATGATGTCGGCGCGCACGCGGCCGTCGCGGGTCCACGGCGTGTCCATGTAATGCACCCACAGGGTCCGGCCGATCCATATCGCGAGGGCCAGCACCAACAGGGTGGCGAGCAGGCTGAAGAGCTTTTTCATCAGAACGTTCTCAACGGTAGACAGTCAGCGACAAGGCGCCGAACAGACAGGTAAACAGACTCAGGCGCAGCAGTGCCGGGTGCCAGAAGAAGCGGTACAAATCGAACCCGGACAAAAACCGGTCCAGCGCCCAGGCCAGCGCTGCGGCGATGAAAAACATCAGCGTCATGGTCGGCATGTACACGCCGTGGAAGGCGATTTCACGCGGCATGTTCAACTCCTTGGGGCTTGGTCTTTGCGGCCACGTTTATGAAGCCTGCAAGCGGTGATTGCGGGTCGAGCAACGAGGTGCGGATGAAGTGCAGATAGCTCTTCACCCGACGCAACGCCGAGGTGTCGAAGTGCGGGGCGAACGGTTCGTCAGTGGCTTGTACGCGGCTGATCGCATGGTCGACGGCGATCAAGCCGCGCTCCAGATTGCTCTGGCTCGGTTGCAGGAACAGCCGCACCAGCGAACGGCCCATGACGCGGATCGCCTGGCGCCACGGTTGGGATTCGGCATACGCCGGGTGCACCGGCAGAATCGCCTGTTCCTTGCGCAACTCGATGATTGCGTGACCGACTTCCAGCACCACGAACATCCAGCGCAGCAAGTCCCGTTGCACTTGCGGCTGGCCCACCGCCAAGCCGTAAGCCTGGTGCAGCAAATCCCGGGTGCGGCTTTCGAAACTCGAACCCAAGCCCTTGAGTTTGCCGCTGATGGCGTAGACCACTTGCCCGCGCAAATCCTGCTCCAACCGACGCCATAACCAGCGACTGTTGGGCGGCAGGATGATTGCCCCGGCGGCGGCGCACACCAACATGCCGAGCACCATGGCGATGTAGTCGTTGATAAAGGTGTAGGGGTTGTAAATGGTCAGGTTGTCCGGCACCGAACCGGTGCTGAAAAAGATCAACAAACCGAGGCCGACCCCGGCGTATTGCGGGCGTGAGGTCAGGAATGAGCCGAGCACGATCACCGGCGCGAGCATCATGCAGAGCAGCGGAAAACCATCGATCCACGGAAAGATGAAAAACATCTCGACGAAGCCGATCAACGCCCCGAGCAACGTGCCGCAAGCCATTTGAAACGCCATGCGTTTCGGGTTCGGCGTCGCGGCGGACAGGCCGACGGTGGCGGCAGCAATCATCGTCATCGTCGCCCCGCTCGGCCATGCAGTGGCCACCCAGTAACTGCCGAGCACCACCAGAATGAATGTCGCGCGAATCCCCGACGCTGCCGACGCCAGCCAGTTGGTTTGCGGGGTGAACGGTTCATCCCATTGCTCACGGGCGTGGGTGTGATCGGCCAGTGAGGCGTGGGTCTGTGCATAACTGTGCAGGTCATCGACGAAGCGATAGAGCAACTCGTATGCGGTGTGGAAATCCAGCTGCTCGGCGTCGCTCGGGTCGGTCTCCTGGAAGATCGTCCGAAGACCGCGAACCCGCGCCGGCAAGCCCTCCTTGTAAGCGGTCAACGCCGCGACCAGACGCGCGGCATCGGCGTTGGTGAGCGCCCGGCCACTGAAGCCGTCGAGCAATTCGGCGAGGTCCTGCAGACCCGGTTTGATCGCTGCCACCACGTGGTCCGCGTCGCTGCTGCGCAAGCGTTCGAGCAATTGGTGCAAGGCGTTGAAGCGGGTGGTGATGCTCATGAACTCGCTGTTCAAGCGACTGAGTCGACCGTTGCGTCGACGCATGTGCGGGTCTTCGAACACCGTCACGCTGCGCAAGCCTTCGATGCCCACCGCTTCGGCGATGAAACGCACGTTGCTCGCCTCAAAAGCTTCGCGTTGGCTGCGACCGCGCAAGCCGTCGGTGACGAACAACGCGAACACGCCGAAGCGCTGATACAAGGCGTTGCGCATCGCGGCGCTGGCGGTTTGCGGCAGGATCGCGGCGCTGATCAGGGTCGAGCAAATAATCCCGAGGGAGATTTCCAGCACCCGCCAGACCGCCGCCATAAACGCGCCGTCCGGGTGAGCCAATGCCGGCAAACCGACCATTGCGGCGGTGTAGCCGGCGAGCACAAAACCGTAGGCGCGGAAGTTGCGATAACGGGCGGCACCGGCCGTGCAGATCCCGACCCAAATCGCCAGCGAGCCGAGGAACAGTTCGGTGTTTTGCGCAAACAATGCGATCAGCGCGACCATCACCGTCGACCCGGCGAGCGTGCCGAGGAAGCGATAGAAACTCTTGGCCAACACGTGGCCGCTTTGCGGTTGCATGACGATGAATACGGTGATCATCGCTGTGCGCGGTTGCGGCAACTCCAGGCGCATGGCCAGCCACAGGGTCAGGAATGCTGCGATCAGCACCTTGAAAATGTAGACCCAGGTCACGCCATCGCTGCGCGCCCAGTCATAGAAACCCCGGCGCCATTCAAGGGAATGTAGCCAGCGCAGAGGTGCGGGCAAGGGAGTCATTAAATCCTGCTCAATGAACGAGAATTGAAGAATTTGCTACGGCGTACACAGTCCCTGTGGCAAGGGGATTTATCCCCGTTGGGCTGCGAAGCGGCCCCAAAACCTGCGACCCGATTCTCACAGTCGAACCGCGTGCACTGGCTTTGCGACGGCTGCGCCGCCGAACGGGGATAAATCCCCTCGCCACAGTTTTTGCGGTCCACTCCAAGGGAGGACACTCCCACCAGAGATTTTGGGTTCACCGCAGCAGCGCCGGGGTTTTCGGGGCTTGGGTTTTTAAGGGAGTCATTAAATCCTGCTCAATGAACGAGAATTGAAGAATTTGCTACGGCGTACACAGCCCCTGTGGCAAGGGGATTTATCCCCGTTGGGCTGCGAAGCGGCCCCAAAACCTGCGACCCGATTCCCACAGTCACACCGCGTGCACTGGCTTTGCGACGGCTGCGCCGCCGAACGGGGATAAATCCCCTCGCCACAGGTTTTGCGGTCCACTCCAAGGGAGGACACTCCCACCAGAGATTTTGGGTTCACCGCAGCAGCGCCGGGGTTTTCGGGGCTTGGGTTTTTAAGGGAGTCATTAAATCCTGCTCAATGATCGAGAATTGAAGAATTTGCTACGGCGTACACAATCCCTGTGGCAAGGGGATTTATCCCCGTTGGGCTGCGAAGCGGCCCCAAAACCTTCGACCCGATTCCCACAGTCACACCGCGTGCACTGGCTTTGCGACGGCTGCGCCGCCGAACGGGGATAAATCCCCTCGCCACAGGTTTTGCGGTCCACTCCAAGGGAGGACACTCCCACCAGAGATTTTGGGTTCACCGCAGCAGCGCCGAGGTTTTCGGGGCTTGGGTTTTTAAGGGAGTCATTAAATCCTGCTCAATGATCGAGAATTGAAGAATTTGCTACGGCGTACACAATCCCTGTGGCAAGGGGATTTATCCCCGTTGGGCTGCGAAGCGGCCCCAAAACCTGCGACCCGATTCCCACAGTCACACCGCGTGCACTGGCTTTGCGACGGCTGCGCCGCCGAACGGGGATAAATCCCCTCGCCACAGGTTTTGCGGTCCATTCCAAGGGAGGACACTCCCACCAGAGATTTTGGGTTCACCGCAGCAGCGCCGGGGTTTTCGGAGCTTGGTTTTTTAAGGGAGTCATTAAATCCTGCTCAATGAACGAGAATTGAAGAATTTGCTACGGCGTACACACGCCCCTGTGGCGAGGGGGCTTGCCCCCGTTGGGCTGCGAAGCGGCCCCAAAACCTGCGACCGCGATTCCTACAGGCACACCGCATTCGCTGGTTTTACGACGGCTGCGCAGCCGAACGGGGGCAAGCCCCCTCGCCACAGGTTTTGCGGTCCACTCCAAGGGAGGACACTCCCACCAGAGATTTTGGGTTCACTGCAGCAGCGCCGGGGTTTTCGGGGCTTGGGTTTTTAAGGGAGTCATTAAATCCTGCTCAATGAACGAGAATTGAAGAATTTGCTACGGCGTACACAGCCCCTGTGGCGAGGGGGCTTGCCCCCGTTGGGCTGCGAAGCGGCCCCAAAATCGGCAACCGCATTTTTTCTGACGCACCGCGTCGGCAGGTTTTACGACTGCTGCGCAGCCGAACGGGGGCAAGCCCCCTCGCCACAGTTTTTGCGGTCCATTCCAAGGGAGGACACTCCCACCAGAGATTTTGGGTTCACCGCAGCAGCGCCGGGGTTTTCGGGGCTTGGGTTTTTAAGGGAGTCATTAAATCCTGCTCAATGATCGAGAATTGAAGAATTTGCTACGGCGTACGCAGCCCCTGTGGCGAGGGGATTTATCCCCGTTGGGCTGTGAAGCGGCCCCAAAACCTGCGACCCGATTCCCACAGTCACACCGCGTGCACTGGCTTTGCGACGGCTGCGCCGCCGAACGGGGATAAATCCCCTCGCCACAGGTTTTGCGGTCCACTCCAAGGGAGGACACTCCCACCAGAGATTTTGGGTTCACCGCAGCAGCGCCGGGGTTTTCGGTGCGGCGGTCTGGCTGGCTGTCGGCACGTCGTTGCCGGCGCCTAATCCGCCGCCGAGCGCTGTTACCAACTCAGCATGAGCACTGAGTCGCGCCGCCTGAACCTGCTGCTGAACCTGCTGCTGCTTGAACAACAACGTCTGGGCATTCAGCACATTGAGGTAATCAGTGAGCCCACGCTGGTAGGCAATCATCGCGATGTCGTAAGTCTTCTGCGCCGTGGCCACCGACTCGGCGGCGAACACCTGTTGCTTGTCCATCGACTCACGGCGGATCAACTGATCGGAGATGTTCTTCAGCGCATTGACCAGCGTCTGGTTGTACTTGGCCACCGCGATGTCATACCCGGCTGAGGCTTCGCCCAGCTCCGAGCGCAAACGGCCGCCGTCGAAAATCGGCAGCGAGATCGCCGGGCCGACACTGTAGTTGAGCTTCTTGCCGGTCAAAAACTCCAGCGCCCCGCCGCCGGTGGCCATGTAGCCGAGGCTGCCGACCAGGTCAACGTTGGGGTAGAAACCGGCGTGCGCCACATCAATGCCTCGGGCCTGAGCCGCGACTTGCCAGCGACTGGCGACCACATCCGGGCGTTGGCCGAGCAATTGCGCGGGCAACGATGACGGCAATTTCAGCGCGGCGCCCAACGCCAGGGTCGGCCGCTGTAACTGCGCGCCCTCGCCCGGACCTTTGCCGGCGAGTGCGGCGAGTTGATTGCGGCTCAGGGCGATTTCTTCGTCCAGGGCATCGATCTGCCGATGGGTTTCCGGCAGCGGCGTTTCAGCCTGGCTGACTTCGAAATGGGTGCCGATCCCGCCGTTCAGGCGCTTTTGCGCCAGGTCGAGGATTTGCTGTTGCTGCTTCAACGTCGCGGCGACGATGTCCCGCTGCGCGTAATGCAGCGAGAGCTCGATGTAGGCGCGCACGATGTTGTTCTGCAATTCGAGCTGGGCCAGCCGCGCTTCGGCGGCCGTCATGTGTGCCATGTCCACGGCGCGTTCGGTGGCGTTGCTTTCGCGGCCCCAGAGGTCCAGGGCATAACTGAAACCCAGCGAGGCGTTGTTGTCCCAGGTGGTCGTATTCGCCAACTCGCCGGGGCCGTAGAACTGATCGGTCGCCCAGTTGTGGCGCTTGAGGGTCGCCTCGCCATTGATCTGCACCGACTCCGCGGCCTCAGCGATACCGGCCATGGACTTGGCCTGACGCACCCGGGCGGTAGCCATGGCCATGGTCGGGCTGCCTTGCACGGCGAGGTCGATCCAGCGATTCAGTTGCGGGTCGCCATAGGCCTGCCACCATTGCGCGGTGGGCCAGTGAGCGTCCTGTGCAGCGTTCTGGATGGCTTCGTCGGTGGCCAGTGAATCGGCCTCCAGCGCCTTGCCCTGTGGGGCAATACCTCCGGTACCGACGCAGCCGCTGATTGCCAGGGTTAAAGCCAAAACACTGAACGTCTTGAGCGCTCTGTTGATGCGACGCGGCACTGCTGCAAATTCCTGAGTGAGGGAGGCATGAGATTTTGGGGAACGGACACTGCCCCCTGTGGGAGCGGGCTTGCTCGCGAAGAGGCCCTGTCAGTCGACATCATTGTTGAATGACCCACCGCTTTCGCGAGCAAGCTCGCTCCCACAGGGTTTGTGCCGTACGCCAGTTCCTGCGGTGGCGCAATTCTATGGGGCGACCCGAACGGCGATAAGCTGGGATTCCTGTGAATCTTTGTTACCGTTAACGCGATAATCCCTTGGTCGGGGTCTCAGACCACGAAACTTCGTGTCACAATTTGCCATCGAACCCGAGAGCACCCCATGGACACTTTGCAAAACATGCGCGCCTTCAGTTACGTGGCCCAGGCCGGCAGCTTCACCGCCGCCGCCGTGCAGCTGGACACCACGACAGCCAATGTCTCGCGCGCGGTCTCCACCCTGGAAGCCCACCTGCAAACCCGTCTGCTCAACCGAACGACACGCCGCATCGCCCTGACCGAGGCCGGCAAGCGCTATCTATTGCGTTGCGAGCAGATCCTGGCCTACGTCGAAGAAGCCGAAGCCGAGGCCAGCGACGCCCACGCCCGCCCGGCCGGGCAGCTCAAAGTGCACACCATGACCGGCATCGGCCAACACTTCGTGATCGACGCCATCGCCCGCTACCGCAAGACCCACCCGGACGTGACCTTCGACTTGACCATGGCCAACCGCGTACCGGACCTGCTGGACGAGGGCTACGACGTGTCCATCGTGCTCGCCAGCGAACTGCCGGACTCGGGCTTCGTCTCCCAACGCTTGGGCATCACCTACAGCATCGTTTGCGCCTCGCCGGCCTATGTAAAAGCCAACGGCTGCGCGCACAAACCCAGCGACCTGCTCAACCACGCCTGCCTGCGCCTGGTCAGCCCGGTGATCCCGCTGGAGAAATGGACCTTCGACGGCCCCGAAGGCCAGGAAATGGTCACCATTAATAGCTCACCGTTTTTGGTCAACTCCGCCGATGCGATGAAAACCGCGATCACCAGCGGCATGGGCGTTGGCGTGTTGCCGGTGTACGCGGCGATTGAAGGGCTGCGCAATGGCACGCTGGTGCGGGTGATGCCGAACTACCGCTCGCAGGAATTGAACCTGTACGCGATCTACCCGTCGCGGCAGTACCTGGATGCGAAGATCAAGACCTGGGTCGAGTATTTGCGCGGGTCGTTGCCGGAGATATTGGCGGCGCATCAGGCGGAATTGGCGGCGTATGAATTGAGCGGGAGTTTGGGTGGGGTTCGGGTGGCGAATTGAAATTGGCGCTCTGCAGACGCGGGTGAATGTTTGGACGTTTGCGACGGGTCGCCTCGGTTGTCCCTCGCAAGTGAGTTGAATATGTTTTCGGGGGATGCAGGCTTTGGCCAGCGCAGTGACATTGCTGCTGACGTCGATCCGCCACAGCGGAATGCGATTCTGGCGATTCAGCAAATCATAATGCTGGCGGAATTGCCGGTGGATCGGGGCTGGATCATTTGGAAGTGATACTGCCAGCCATGCACCGCTGATCCCTTAGAGCAGCCTCTGTTCAGAACGGAACTTCCACGTCTATTGATCAACGAGGAAGTCCCGCTGGACCATGGCAGTCAGCAAAGCCCGTATTGCGTAAAAACAGATCTGTTACTTCTTGAGATGATCGAGATCAGAGACATCTCGGAATGCGCCCTTCGCTTTCAACCGTGGTTCCGTTGGATTGTTTTGAACATCCAGGTCAAATCCAAGCGCCAACGTACCTTTAACTAAATCGAAAGTCACATCTAACGTCCCACTCCCATAAACAGCCGGATACGGAGTGAATTTAGTTCCCAATTCGACTTCCTCGGACAGCATATAACTAATACGCAGGCCCGAATCCTCCTCATAATTATGCTTGCCATTGGTGATGTCAGCCTTGAATTCGCAGTGCAGGCTCGCTGATCGTTTTGCATCAAACTGCTGCTTTGCAATTACAACCACGTATTCACCATCCGTGCCGAAGGTGTCAACCACTCCAGTGAATGGAGCAAGACTATCAATGAGTACATTGGCTGTACCTTTCACGGCCATTTGTTTTTTTGAAGTTATAAAAAATTCATTTTTCATAAGAAGTCCCTTTATAAGAAATTAATCATCGCAAGATTACGAAACAGAAGACTGCCGTAATTAGTCCTCTTCCACACCTGTCAGAACTAACAGGCCTATATATCAGTCCGCAATAAACCACGACAAAAACAAGTCTTATTATTATAAGAAAACCATCAAAAGCTCAGCGCACCCTTCTGACCACTCAACAGGATGAGCGATAGCTCGGCTGCCGCTCCTGGTCTTGATCCACAGGCGACGTCGGAAGGCAGAGTGGCCGGGAAATGGTCACCATCAACAGCTCGCCGTCTCTGGTGAACTGCATTCAGCAGATCATCATGCTCGCGGAACTGGCGGTGAGTCAGGTGCTGGATAACGTCGAAATCCGCCAGCCCTCAGCACTGAAGCCTTGTGGAAGCGAGCCTGCTCGCGAAGGCGTCGGGAACTCCAACATGTAGGGTGGCGGACACACCGCTATCGCCAGCAGGGCTAGCTCCCACAATTGGACCGAGTGCATCCGGGAGAGATAGGTCGGCTGTCAGGCCGCCTTCGCGGGCAAGCCTCGCTCCTACAAAAGCCAGATCAAACGCCAGATCAAACGCCAGATCAAACGCCAGATCAAACGCCAGATCAAACGCCAGATCAAACGCCAGATCAAACGCCAGATCAAACGCCAGATCAAACGCCAGATCAAACGCCAGATCAAACGCCAGATCAAACGCCAGATCAAACGCCAGATCAAACGCCAGATCAAACGCCAGATCAAACGCCAGATCAAACGCCAGATCAAATGCCAGATCAAACGCCAGATCAAACGCCAGATCAAACGCCAGATCAAACGCCAGATCAAACACCAGATCAAAAGATCGCATCCTGCGGCAGCTCCTACAAAAAATTCGCGGCGCAGCCGCCCCACTCAACAGGATGAGCGTTAGCTCGACAGCAGCCCTTGATCTTGATCCAAGGGCGACGTCGGAAGGCTGAGTGGAGGGAATGATCCGGGGGTGGGCGCGTAGCGCCGTGCGGCGAAGCCGCACACATCGAGAGGAGGTCGTCGCGAAGCAGACCGTAGGCGATGCCCCCAGATGAATACCGGAACGAAGGCACGCCGAGCCTAGGCGAGGGGCCGGACGCCGGGGCGAGCCTTTTTGGGTACTTTTTTGGCGTTTGAAAAAAGTGCCTCGCCGTAAGGGCGAAACCCTAAGTAGCCGCTACCGCAGCAACGGATATGTACTCAACCACCAAGAACATGGTCGGCCCAAAGGCCGCCAAGACCACCAAGACAATCAAAGCGAGAAAATGTTAGCTTGCTTGCAATCAAGCCCGTCGAGCCCTCAGCAATGAAAAAAACCGTCCTCGCCTTCAGCCGTGTCACCCCGGAAATGATCGAACGCCTGAAACAGGATTTCGACGTGATCGTGCCGAACCCAAAAAACGGTGACATCAACGCCCAGTTCAACGAAGCCCTGCCCCACGCCCACGGGCTGATCGGCGTCGGTCGCAAACTTGGCCGCGCGCAGCTGGAAAACGCCGCCAAACTGGAAGTGGTCTCCAGCGTCTCGGTCGGCTACGACAACTATGACGTCGCCTACTTCAACGAACGCGGGATCATGCTCACCAACACGCCCGACGTGCTCACCGAAAGCACCGCCGACCTGGCCTTCGCCTTGCTCATGAGCAGTGCCCGCCGCGTCGCCGAACTGGACGCCTGGACCAAGGCCGGCCAGTGGCAAGCGACCGTCGGCGCGCCATTGTTTGGCTGCGATGTGCACGGCAAAACGTTGGGCATCGTCGGCATGGGCAACATCGGCGCGGCCATCGCCCGTCGTGGTCGGTTGGGTTTCAACATGCCGATTATCTACAGCGGTAATAGCCGCAAGACTGAACTGGAACAGCAACTCGGCGCGCAGTTCCGCAGCCTCGACCAGTTGCTGGCCGAAGCCGATTTCGTCTGCCTGGTGGTGCCGCTCAGCGAGAAAACCAAACACCTGATCAGCCACCGCGAACTGGCGTTGATGAAGCCGAGTGCAATCCTGGTGAACATCGCTCGCGGTCCGGTGGTGGATGAGCCCGCTCTGATCGAAGCGCTGCAGAACAACCAGATTCGCGGCGCAGGCCTCGATGTCTACGAGAAAGAACCGCTGGCCGAGTCACCATTGTTCCAATTGAAAAACGCCGTGACGTTGCCGCACATCGGCTCTGCTACACACGAAACCCGCGAAGCCATGGCCAATCGTGCCTTGACCAATTTGCGCAGCGCCCTGCTGGGCGAACGACCGCAGGACCTGGTTAACCCGCTGGTCTGGAACGGCTAAAAAAACGGGCAGGTGCAAACATGCACTTGCCCGTTCCAACTGACTACACAACTTGAAATTCAACAACAGCCCCACTCAAACTTCAGCGCTATAAGCTCTCGGCATGATCGTGGCTTTCGGTTTACGAAACACCAGCACGTTACCCAGCATCACCAGCACCAACCCCATCAGCGCCGGCGCGGTCCATTGATAGCCTTCGGCATACGCCGAGACGTTCAGCGCCACCACCGGAAACAACACCGTGCAATACGCCGCGCGCTCCGGGCCCATGCGCCCGACCAGTGTCAGGTAAGCGGTGAAGCCGATCACCGAACCGGGGATTACCAGGTACATCAGCGAGCCGATGTAGCGCGCATTCCATTCAATGTCGAACGGAATACCTTTGACCAGGCACCACACCGACAGCATCGCCGCACCATAAGCCATGCCCCAGGCGTTGGTGGTCAGGGGTTTGAGCCCGGCCTTCTGTTGCAGGCTCGACAGCATGTTGCCGGCCGAGAAACACAACGTGCCGCACAGGGCCAGGCCCAGGCCGAGCAGGGTTTGCGGGCTGGCGGTGTGGCCGGCCAGCTCTGGCCAGAACAGCAACCCCAGTCCGAACAAACCCAGAGCGCCGCCCATCAATACGTTGCGAGCGATTTTCTGGCCGAAGAACACCCGCGCATTCAGGGCGTTCCACAACGTAGCCGTGGAAAACACCACGGCCACCAGACCGCTGGGGATCCATTGGCTGGCCGTCAGGAAACACATGAAGTTGACGCAGAACAGGCACAACCCCTGCGCCAGGCAGATCAAATGCCCGCGACGGTTCATCACTTGCAGGCGCCGGCTGAGCAGCAACATCACGAACAACACCAGCGCGGCGAGGCCGAAGCGATAGACAATCGACACCGGAATCGCCACCACCCCCAGTTGCCATTTCAAGGCAATCCAGGTGGTGCCCCAGATCAGCACGGTCAACAAATACAACGACAGGTTCATAATCGAGAACTCCCGAAGGCAATGCCAAGCGCTGTTGTGGCGAGGGGATTTATCCCCGAAGGGCTGCGAAGCTGCCCCAAAAACTTGTGAGCGCTACGCACTCAAGCGGGACGTTGCGACAAGCTCCCTCACCACAAGGTTTGCGCTGAATTGAGAATCAGGGTGCTGCACCGAAGGTTGGAGCGCTTGCATAAACTTGCGCTTTTGTCGGCCGACAGGCTGGCAGGCCAAGGTCTACGGAGTAGGATGCAAGGCGTTGGAGAGAAAACGATCATGCCCGCACTGGAAACGCTGCAAGTCTTTCAAGCCCTCAACCGCTCGCCCAATGCTCGCCTCGAGCACAGTGCCGAGCTCGGTGACGGCATGGCTGCAGCCTTGTGGAGCAACCATCACGACGCCCAGGACTACGAAGCGCCGACTCACCACACCCTCTCTTGCTACATCGCCGGCGGCACCGGGACCTTTCGCCGTGACCAGCCCGGCAACAAGGGTAGCCCGGACAAACTGTGCATCCTGCCGGCCGAGCACCAGTCCGGCTGGGTGATCAACGGCGACATTCGCCTGGCCCACCTGTATTTCAGCCCCGAACAATTCGCCCTCGGCTGCGTCACGCTGCTGGACCGCGAACCGCGTGAGCTGCAATTGCGCGAAGCGACCTTTCTCGACGACCCACAACAAGCCCGGCGCTTTCGGCAGATGCTCACGCTCAATTGGGATGAACCCGGCGAGCGCGTGCTCACCAGCAGTCTGGCCCACGAAATGCTCAGCCATGCGCTGCTCAATCAGGTCGGCATGCGACAGGGTTTGCGATTGAAGGGCGGACTGGCCGCGCATCAGCGGCGGCAGTTGGTGGAGTTCATCGACAGTCAGTTGGCCGAAGCGATCAGCCTGGGGCAGTTGGCGGGGTTGTGTGCGCTGTCGGAATATCACTTTGCGCGGATGTTCCGGGAGAGCTTTGGCTTACCGCCACATCAGTATGTGTTGGCACGACGCATGAGCCGGGCGCGGGAATTATTGCGTTCAACATCGCAGCCGTTGGGGGAAATTGCATTGGCCTGTGGGTTTGCCAGTGCGAGTCATTTCACCAATCGGTTTCGGCAGGTGTTGGGTGGAACGCCTGGCGAATATCGCCAGGCGTTTTTGCGGTAATCCCGAAGATTGCTGGTGGCTTTGAGGCCGTCTTCGCGAGCAGGCTCGCTCCCACAGGTGACCGCGTTCGTCCACGCGAATGCGATCAAATGTGGGAGCGGGCTTGCTCGCGAAGAACGATGACGCGGTCTACTGTCAGAACTCCAGAGTGCTGGAGAGCGACACCTGCCGCGAATCGCCCATGGACACAAAGAACCGGCTCGCCGCCGAGGTGTAGTAGGTGCGGTCAAACAGGTTCTTCACGTTGAGTTGAAACTTGACCTTCTGCCCTTCGACTTTGGTGTCGTAGGTAGCGAAGGCATCGGCCACGGTGTAGCCCGGCAGGTCGAAATCGTTGACCGCGTTACCCGCCCGCTCACCGACATAACGCGCTCCGGCGCCGACCCGCAGTTGATCGCCGCCAACGATGGTGCCGAAGTCGTAGACCGCCGACAGCGAGCCGGTGTTCTTGGCGACGTTTTGCAGTCTCTTGCCCTTGTAGTCCGGGTCTTCGGTGACTTCGGCATCGGTGTAGGCGTAGCTGCCGATCATGCTCCAGCGGTCGCTGAGCTGACCGGTCAGGTCCACTTCCAGCCCCCGGGAACGTACTTCGCCGGCGGCGCTGTAAATGGTCGTCGGGCCTTCGGAGTTGGCGATCAGTACGTTGCGTTTCTTGATGTCGAACAGTGCGACGTTACCGGTGATGCGCCCCGGCATGTCGAGCTTGGCGCCGATTTCCCAGGACTTGGCTTCTTCCGGCGCAACGCTGCCGTCGAGCACGACGCTGCTGCCGCTCAACGGTGCGATGGTCGAGTTGGGTTTGAACGATTCGGTGTAGCTGCCGTAGAACGACAGTTCATCGGTGTAGCGATAGACCAGACCGGCGCGCGGCACAAATTTCTGGCCGTTGCTGTCGGTGTTGGCGTGGAACGGCACGCCTTTGCCGGCGTACTGGTCGTATTCCTGGAAGCGCCCGCCGGCCACCAGGATCCACTGGTCGGTGAGGTGAATCGAGTCCTGCATGAAGATCGAATCGCTGCGCAGCAAATCGGTCTGGGCGCTGTCGGCCGGGCTGACGGTGGTGCCGGCGACTTCGCGGCCGTAGACCGGGTTGACGTAGCTGAAGGTGCTCAGGCTTTTCTGGCGGATCAGGTCTTCGCGGTAGATCTTGCGGTACTCGTCGTCGACGCCGAACACCAGGTCGTGCTGCATGCCCAGCACGTTCACTTTGCCTTCGAGGCTGGCGGTGGTGAAACGGTCGGTGCTAATGGCGTTCTGCGTGCCGTCCATGCTGCGGGTCAGCGTGCCATTCTTGGTGTCGATGGCGGTGATGCGCACCTGGCTGGCGTCGTAGGTTTCGCGGTTCCAGCTGTAGCCAAAGTGGGCCTTCCAGTTGTCGTTGAGCTCGTGATCGGCCTCGAAGTGGTAAAGGTCCGAACGTCCTTCCATGTTGTTGAACGGCTCGTCGAGACGCTCATTGCGCGAGATGTCCAACGGGTGGTTGGTGCGTGGATCGATCACGGTGCCACGGTCGAACGGGGTCAAAAACTCACGGTGTTCGTAGGAGAACAACAGCTTGGTGCTTTCGCCGAACCAGGCCAGGGACGGCGCCACCAGGGTTTCGCGGCGGGTGCCGAAGTTGCGCCAGTAGTCTTCGTCCTCGTGGTCCAGAACCATGCGGTAGGCCAACCCGGAATCACCGAGTGCCCCGGTGCTGTCGAGGCCTCCGCCACTGCCGTTCTTGCCGTCGCCGTAGCTCGAACCGCGCAGGGTCAGCGCGTTGTATGGGGTCAGTTCCGGTTTTTTGCTGACCATATTGACCACGCCGCCCGGGTCCTGGATGCCGTAGAGCAAGGACGCCGGGCCCTTGAGCACTTCGACCCGGTCGACAGTGGCGTTCATGCCGCGACCCTGCACGATCGGCATGCTGTCGCGCATGATCGAGCCGTTGCGGTTATCGCCGAAGCCGCGGGTCATCACCGAATCCTGAGTGCTGGCCAGGGTGTTGCCCTGGGTGATGCCGCTGACGTTGGCCAAGGCGTCATCGAGATTGCGCGGGGCCTGGTCGCGAATGACCTGGGCCGGGATCACGTTGATGGTCTGCGGGATTTCTTGAATCAATGCCGAGCTGCGCATCACGTTGCTGGTCGGCGGTGGCTGGTAGCTCTGGGTTTCGTCCATCGCCGAGGTGATGGTGGTCGCGCCGAGGTTCAGGGTGCCGGCAGTGGGGATGGGCTCCAGCGCCAGGGTGTGCGCGTCGGTGCGACGGAAGGTGAAGCCCGAGCCACTGAGCAAACGCTGCATCGCCTGTTCGGCGCTCATCTGCCCGCTGATTGCCGGGGCATTGAGGCCGTAGGGCGCTTCGTCGGTATAGACCACGCTGGTGCCGGTGATGCGGCTGAAGTCGCTCAGGGCCTGGGGCAGCGGTTTGGCGGCCATGGCAAAGTTGAACGGCGTGCGCTGTTGCGTGCTGCTGGCTTCAGCGGCCAATGCCACGCTGAGCGGCAGCAGCGCCAATGCCGAAAAACTCAGTGCAGATGCGCCGAACCACTGTTTGACCGAACCCGATTTTGCCCTGGACTTCATTGCTAGTGACCTGTGTAGAACCGCTACGGAATGCGAATGACTCGCAGTTTCAGTCACTACACGGATCTGGGTTGGGTTTACCTCACTAATATTTTGAAAATATTTTTGGAGGTGTGTTGTCGGGCCCGACGCCTTCGCGAGCAGGCTAGCCCCCACAGGGATTTTGTGTCGATAACAGATCCAGTGTGGGAGCGAGCCTGCTCGCGAAGAGGCCAGTGGCCTCAACGCAAAATAATCAGATGCCCCAACACCTGATGCTGCTCAAACCCCAACACCCCTTGCAGGGAACTCAACACAGCCTGCGGATCCTTGCTCGGGAAACTGCCACTGACCTTGCGCGCTGCCAGCTCATCGTTGAGCAGCAGAATCCGCCCCGGGTAGTAGCGCCGCAGGTCTTGCACCACATCCGCCAGGCTCGCCTTGTAGTAATTGAGCCAGCCCTGGCGCCAAGCCAGTTGCGCCTCGCTGTCCACGGCATGCAGTTTTTCCGCCGAGCCCTCGCCATATGCCACTTGCTGGCCGGCGGTGAGAATTTGCTGCTCGGCATTGCGGTCCGCCATCACGCCAACCCGCCCGGACAACACCGTCACCCGCGCGCCGTGGGGTTGCAGGCGTACTTCAAACTGCGTGCCCAGCACCCGCGCCTGACCTTTTTCGGCCTCGACCACAAACGGCTCGCCGGTATGGGTCACGCTGAAAAAACCGGCGCCTCGACGCAACTGCACGTGCCGCTCGCCACGGCTGAAATCCACGGCAATCGCGCTGTCGGCATCGAGGGTGACTTGGGATTGATCGGCCAGGGTGACGGTGCGAATTTGCCCCGGTGCCGAAACATAATCCGCGCCCAGATCATCAGCCCAACGCAACGGCTGCCAACCCGCACCGAGGCCAACCATCAGCAACAGGCACGCAGCCATCACCAACGCACCGGACCAACGTCGCACGCTGGTGCGCCGCGAACGGTTCATCGCATTGAGGTAACCCTGTAGGGCAAACGCCTGTTCGTCGGCCAAGGTCCGCGCCGGCACTTCACTCAATTCCCACACCACTTGCGCCTGGGCATACGCCTCGGCGTGGGCGGGATCGGCCTGTAGCCAATGACTGAAGGTGAGCTGATCGCCACTGCTGGGCTGATCGTGCAGCAAACTCAGCCAGGCGAAAGCGGCCTGTTCCTGGGCGGGCGTCGGGATGACGCGTTCGGCGTGGTTCACGGTGCTTTCCTTGGCGTGCGCGGTTCGGGCTCTCGCAGGCTGGCCTTGCAGGCGTCGAGGGCGCGCATCATATGTTTTTCCACGGCGCTTTGGGACAAGCCCATTGCCCTGGCGATTTCGGCGTACTTGCGACCGTGAATGCGGTTGAGCAGGAAAATCTGCCGCGTACGCTCGGGCAATGCTCGCAGGGCCGCTTCGACGTGGCGCAAATCGTTGCCCGCCTCCAGCGCAGCTTGCGGTTCACTGCCCTGGCTGTCCGGTTCGTCCGGCATCCAGCCTTCGTTGACCCGAACCCGCGTGCCTTCGCTGCGCAAGTGGTCGATGGCGATGTTGCCGGCGCAACGCAGAAGATAGGTGCTGAGTTCTTCGACCTGCACCAGTGGCCGGCGCCAGAACCGCAGGAACAAATCCTGCACCAGGTCCGCCGCCGTCGCCCGGCAGCCGACACGACGATTCACCAACGCTTCCATTTGCGAACGCTGGGACAGGAATACCTGAAGAAAATGTGCGCGGGCGCCACGCGGCTCGTCGTCGCGTGAATCCGGCGGCAGACCGATCAGCATTTCAGCTCAGCGCCCATGCGACGACCGGACTGGCCAACAGGCTCGCAGCGGCCAACGCCAATGCCAGACGCGGGCGGTAAGGCAGCAGCAACACCAGCACGAGGGCGCTGAGCATCAACACCGCGAACCAGTCGACCAGACCGAAACTCCAGCCGCCCGCCGCCACCGCCGCCCACAGCGACAATGCCAGCAACGACCAGCCAACCAGTTTCAAGGCCTGAGCGCGGCGAACAGACGGTTTGTTGCCGAGCAATTCATCGTGGTGCCGAGGCATCGACAGGCACAGTGCGCTGAACCCGGCGTAAGTGAGCAATAGCGGCAACAACATCAGTTTGCCCCTTGCTCAAGCGAGACCGGCCGACTGGCTTCGCGCGGTGTTCTTTTGACCCTGACGGTGTTGCCGGCGCGGTGCATTTTCATCGCCGCCCAAACCAGCAACAGGCCTGTTGCGAGACACGTCAGGTCGAACCCCGCCAGCGCCCAATCGCCCTGCGCCAAGGTGGCCGCGAGATTCCACGGAGTCAGCGCATTGATCAGCGGCAGCGCAATAAACAGCAGCGCGCCGAACGCAAGTTGCTCAACCCAAGCCCTGCGCCCCCGACGCAGCAAGGCATGCACAACACTCAAACCCCAGGTGATGAAAAATGCATTCACTTCCCAGTCCGCACGCTCGGCCATACTCACTGGCAGTAGACGGTTGGCGAGGAAAAACATCGCCACCGCCGCCACCAGGCCGCTCATGCTGGCAATGTTCAGCACTTCTACCAAACGCAGTTCGAACGGCATGACGCCGCTCTTGGCGTGTTTGAGCTGACGCTTGCCGAGCCAGATCACCAGGCCGGTGCCGATCATCGCCGTGCCGGCCAGACCGCAGATGAAATACAGCCAACGCAACAGCGGACCGGCGAAGTGCCCCATGTGTAAGCCATAGAACGTCCCACCCACCGCCATCGCCGCCGGTTGATCAGGTGTGCTGCCGAGCATTTCGCCAGTGACACCGTTAAAGGTCACGGCACTGCCGAAATCGTGGACGATGCGATCACCCGCCCGGGACAACACTACCGTGGCATTGGCATCCCCCGGATTGTTCACCGAAAGCCGAGCAGTGTGGCCGCCTGACCATTGCTCGCTGGCTTTGCTCAACAGCGGCGCCATGGCTGCCAGCGGCGCAGCGACATTCGCCCGTTCCGGCGTCTTCGAGGCCGGGAAAACTTCGTCATAGAACGTGCGCACGTCACTGCCATAGGACGCCACGATGCTGGCGGGCATGACCATCGACATGAAAATCACCAGGCTGCTGTAGGTGATCATCAAGTGAAACGGCAACACCAGCACGCCCACGGCGTTATGCCCGTCGAGCCAGGAACGCTGGCCTTTGCGCGGTCGGAAGGTGAAGAAGTCCTTGAAGATTTTCTTGTGGGTGATGATCCCGGTGATCAGTGCGACAAACATCACCATGGCCGCGATGGTCGACAGCCAGCGTCCCCACGGATAAGGCATCTGCAACTGGAAATGAAAGCGGTAAAAGAACTCGCCGCCCATGCTTTCGCGGCCCTGCACTTCAGCGCCGGTTTGCGCGTCGAGGGTTTTCGATTCGAAGCGCCCGCGCTCGCCGTTTTTTGCCGGTGCCTGCTGCCAACGCACCGAGAGGCCGGGATCACGGGCATCGGGCAAATCGATCAGCCAGCGTGAGGCGCCGGCCGCATGTTGTTGCAGATAGTCCTCGGCCAACGTCAGGCTGGTTTCGGCATTGACTGATCGCGCCGCAATTTCCGGCTGCATCCAGTGACTGATTTCATCCTTGAAGTAGGCCAGGGTGCCGGTCAGGAAAATCGCGAACAACAGCCAGCCGAAGATCAGTCCCGTCCAGGTGTGCAACCAGGCCATCGCCTGACGAAAACCCTCTTTCATGCGTAACCCAAGCCGCGCGCCGCGCCAGAGACAGTTGCCAGAATCACGCTCGGCACCAGCAAACCGACCCACGCCGACCACGCGGTGCGGCAGGCGAAGCACCAGAGCACAGCCACCAGATAGACCAGAAACGAAACGGTCATGCCGGTCACCACGGCTTCGGCGCGGTTCATCGGCAACCACAGCGTCAGCGTGACACTGGCCAGCGCCGCTACCAGATAACCACCAAACACCGCCGCCAGCACCCGCGAGGTGACGGCCAGACGATAGGACATGGGAAGTGTGGCGAGTTTGGCTTTCATGTTTCGACCCTGAAACGAAAATGGCCGGCCGACAAGCCGAACCCACAGGCGAGCAATATTAATGATAAATATTCTCATACGCAAAAGCATCTGATTGCCGGCCAGGGTCTTCGCCCACTACAATGCGAACAGTTCTTGTTCTCTAACGCATGCTCTCAACCGCGTCACGAAAGCGCCCGGAGTCATACCGTTGTCGTCCGCCCATCCTGTCGAATCGCTCTACCAGGCCCACCACAGCTGGCTCACCGGCTGGCTGCGGCGCAAAATCGGCTGCCCGGACAGCGCAGCAGATCTGGCGCAGGACACGTTCATCAAGGTACTGACCGCCCGCGAACCACCGGTAATCATCGAACCACGCGCGTTCCTCACTACGCTCGCCAAGCGGGTTTTGTTCAATCATTACCGCCGTCAGGATCTGGAACGCGCCTATCTCGACACGCTGGCGCAGATGCCGGAAATGGTCGCGCCGTCGGAAGAACACAAAGCAATCATCCTGCAAACCCTGATCGAGCTGGATGAGTTGCTTGATGGCTTGCCGCGTCAGGTCAAACGCGCGTTTTTGCTGGCGCAGGTCGACGGCCTGACGTATCCACAGATCGCTGCAGAACTGGACATATCTGTAGCCACGGTCAAACGTCACCTGAACAAAGCGGCGCTGCGCTGCTACTTCGCGCTATGAACCGCACTGCGGATTTTTCCTCGCTAGTGGCCGAGCAGGCAGTGCACTGGCTGATGGAAATGCAGCAAGGTGCATTCACCCCGCGCCAGCAACAGGCGTGGCAGCAGTGGATGGATGCTCACAGCGAGCACCGACGGGCGTGGGAACACATTCAACGGGTCAACCAGCGCTTGCGTGGTGTGTCTTCGCCGCTGGCGCATGCAGCGTTGAACGCGCCGAAGTCCGGCAGCCGCCGCCAGGCACTGAAACTGCTGCTGATTCTTGGCGCCGGTTCGGCAGTGACCTGGGGCATGCGCGAGCACAATCCACTGCCGTCGCTGCTCGCCGACTATCGCAGCCCGATTGGCCAACGGCGCATGGTGGCGTTGGATGCGGGCGGTCAGTTGCAACTCAACACGGCCAGTGCGGCGGATGTCGATGGAGCGCAGCGGCTGATCCGCTTGCTCGAAGGCGAAATCCTCCTGACGGCCAGGCAACCGTTCGAAGTGCGCACGGCTCAGGGCATTCTGAAAACCCAGGGCGCGCGCCTCAATGTGCGGCAGTTTGCCGATCGCACGCAGGTGGCGGTGTTTGAAGGTCGGGTCGAGCTGGCCGCCAGCGGACGCCCGCCAATGCTGCTGCCCGTCGCCCGGCAACTGAACTTCACCTCGACGTCGGTCAGCGAAGCCAGACCGTTGGACGCCAACAGCGGTGCCTGGGCCGACGGCATGCTGGTGGCAGCGCACATGCGTCTGGGCGACTTCCTTGATGAGCTTGGACGTTATCGTCGCGGGCAGTTGCATTGCGACAAGAACGTCGCCGACTTGCTGATCTCGGGGACTTATCCACTGGATGACAGTGAGCGGATTCTTGATCTGCTGGAAATCAGTCTGCCGGTGAAGGTGAAGCGCTTTACCCGTTATTGGGTGACCGTCGAGGCACGGGTTTAACCCGCAAAGATCAAAAGATCGCAACCTGCGGCAACGCCTACCTGGGTGGACGCGTTTGCAATGCAAGCGCTGCCGCAGACTGCGATCTTTTGATCTGCAAAAATAAATGAGCCGTTTTTCAGATCTGGCGTGACAGAGAAGGAAAGCCCCCTTGATTCAACCTTCTCAGGATCACCCATCATGCACCCCACCCGC
Source organism: Pseudomonas sp. TH15 (assembly GCF_016651105.1). Taxonomy (GTDB): domain Bacteria; phylum Pseudomonadota; class Gammaproteobacteria; order Pseudomonadales; family Pseudomonadaceae; genus Aquipseudomonas. Next base: position 2,140,055 of record NZ_JAEKEL010000001.1, on the reverse strand, counting down.
CTCACGCCACTGGCGCGCACCCTGCGCAATCTCGTTCTCGGCGCCAGCCTGAGCTTCAGCGCCCTGCCCGCCGCACTGGCTGCCGACGCCAAGGCGTATCACATCGCGCCGTCGTCGCTGGAAAATGCTCTCAACCAGTTTGGCCGTGAAGCGGGCGTGCTGATTTCCTTTGGCTCGCAAGTCACTCGTGGTGTGCAAAGCCGTGGTCTGGAAGGCAGTTACACGCCGGAACAAGGCCTCAATGCGTTGCTTGAAGGCACCGGCCTGCAAGCGCGCGCCGAAGGCAATAACGCCTTCAGCCTGCAACCCTTGAGCGAAGCGGCACTGGAACTGGACACCTCGAAAGTCGTCGGCGACTGGCTCGGTGACGCCGCGCAAATCAACGTCTTCGAACATCCCGGTGCCCGCGACGTGATCCGCCGCGAAGAATTTGAACGTCAGGGCGCGACTCAAGCACGCGATGTGCTCAACCGCATCCCCGGCGTCAACGCCCCGGAAAACAATGGCACCGGCAGCCACGACATGGCGCTGAACTTCGGCATTCGTGGTTTGAACCCACGCCTGGCGGCACGCTCTACCGTGCTGATGGACGGTATTCCGGTGCCGTTCGCACCTTACGGTCAGCCGCAGTTGTCGTTCGCGCCGATCAGCATGGGCAACATGGACGCCGTCGACGTCGTGCGTGGCGGCGGCGCGGTGCGCTACGGCCCGCAGAACGTCGGTGGCGTGGTCAACTTCGTGACCCGCGCAATTCCCGATGAGCCCACCGTCAAAGGTGGCTTGCAGACTGAAACCAGCCCATCGTCGAGCCATGACGGCTTCAAGACCAACGCCAATCTGTTGGCCGGTGGCACCGCCGATAATGGTCTGGGTGGCGCATTGCTGTATTCCGGCACCCGCGGCGGTGACTGGCGTGAACACAGCGACACCGAAATCGACGACCTGATCCTAAAGGGCAAATACCAGCTCGACGAAGCCAATAGCTTCAATGCCATGGCCCAATATTACGAAGGCAAGGCCGATATGCCCGGTGGCCTGAACGTCGCCGACTACGATGCTGATCCCTATCAGTCGACGCGCCCCAAAGACCAGTTCTGGGGCCGACGCACGATGTTCAACTTCGGCTATCGCTATCAGGAAGATCGCCGCGAGTTCACCGCCAACACCTTCTTCACCAAGACCTTGCGCAGTGGTTATCTGGATCAGGGCAGCTTCCTCTCGCTGTCGCCACGCGAGTACTGGGTACGTGGCCTGGAAACCCGTTTCGCCCAAGGCTTCGACCTCGGCCCGACCAGCCACGAAGTCGGCGTCGGCTATCGTTACATCAACGAGGCCGGTCACGAACTGCGCTATCGCACACCGATCGCCAGCAATGAATACCCGACCACCAATAGCCGCAACGACCGTGATACGCGCGGCGGCACCGAGGCCAATGCGTTCTTCGTCGATGACCGCATCGACATCGGCAAATGGACGATCACCCCGGGCGTGCGCTACGAGATGATCGAGTCGCAACAGACCAACAACCTGACCAACGTCAAATACAAGGGTGACTACAACACCGCGCTGCCGGCACTGAACGTGCTTTACCACCTCACCGACAGCTGGAATCTGTACGCCAACACCGAAGGCTCGTTCGGCAGCGTGCAATACAGCCAGATGCCCAATCGTGTGAGCAGCGGCGAAGTGAAACCGGAGAAGGCCCGCACCTGGGAACTCGGTACTCGCTACGACAACGGTGCGTTGCGCGCGGAAATCGGTGCGTTCCTGATCAACTTCGATAACCAGTACGAAAGCAACCAGACCAATGACTCGGTGATCGCCCGTGGCGAAACCCGTCACCAGGGCATCGAGACCAGCGTCAACTACGCGCTGGATGACTTGAGCCCGGCGCTGGCCGGCTTCGATGTCTACGCCACGTACGCATTCGTTGACGCGACCATTCGCGAAGATGGCCCGAACAAAGGCAATCGCGTGCCGTTCTCCTCGAAACACAAAGGCACGATTGGCGTGGGTTACACCGAAGGGGCGTGGAAGCTCAATCTGGACAGCAGCTTCCAGAGCGACCAGTTCGCCGACAACGCCAACACCACCAAAGAAAGCGCCGATGGCAGCACCGGCAAAATCCCGGGGTACATGCTGTTCAGCAGCCGCGCAGGCTACGACTTCGGCCCGCAGTTATCGGATTTGAACGTGGCAGTGGGCGTGAAGAACATCTTCAACACGCAGTACTTCACGCGCTCGTTTGATGACAACAACAAAGGTAAATATGTGGGGGAACCGCGCACGGTTTATGTGCAGACCTCCGTAGCGTTTTGAGATTGAAAAGCCCCTCATCGGAACGCCGCCCGCCTACTCCTCTCCGGGAGGGAGAGGAGACAGATTGGGGGATGCTGATGATTTTTCGCCGACCTGAAGGTGCTGTGCCGAATACATAGTCGACGCGGTTTTTCAGGTCGATGTACCTCTTCAGACACCTCGGTCGGCTCCCTCTCCTTCCGGGAGAGGGGACTGATTTGGGGAGCTGCAGAAATACATCGACCTGAAAGTACTGTGCCGAATCCATAGTCGACGCGGTTTTTCAGGTCGATGTACCTCTTCAGACAGCTCGGTCGGCTCCCTCTCCTTCCGGGAGAGGGCTGGGGTGAGGGTCATGGACTACATTAAAACTTCAAATCAACTTCACAAGGATCGTGAAGCATGCAAACTCGCCCCACCCTCGCCCAATTCGCCCGCCAGTTACGCCTTAATCAAACCGATTGCGAGCATCTGCTCTGGCAGAGATTGCGCTCACGTCAAATCGCCCACCTGAAATTTCGGCGGCAGTTTCCCTGTCCGCCCTACGTGCTGGACTTTTACTGTACTGAACTGAAATTGGCGATTGAGCTGGATGGTGGCCAGCACTATGAAACGCCGGGATTGATGTACGACCAGCGCCGAACAGATCATCTGTATAAGCAAGGCATTGAAGTCGTGCGCTTCAGTAATCTGGAGGTACTTCAGCAGATGGATGAAGTACTTGATCAGATCATGCGAATTGCGGCAATTCGAAGATCGCCCTCACCCTAACCCTCTCCCGGAGGGAGAGGGGACTGATTGGGGGATGCTGATGATTTTTCGCCGACCTGAACGTGCTATGCCGAATCCACAATCGACTCGGTCTTTCAGGTCGATGTACCTCTTCAGACACCTCGCCGGCCCTCTCTCCTTCCGGGAGAGGTGGCTGATTGGGGGGCCGCAGAAATACATCGACCTGAAAGTACTGTGCCGAATCCACAATCGACTCGGTCTTTCAGGTCGATGCACCTCTTCAGACACCTCGGTCGGCTCCCTCTCCTTCCGGGAGAGGGCTGGGGTGAGGGGCTGCCCTCTAATGCCCTGCGCAAAAAAGCGCCACGCAAACAAAAACGGGCCTGCATTCGCAGGCCCGTTCTCATTGGGTTGGCTTATAAAATCAGCGTATCAGCTGTTGATCGCTGCCTGTTCGTTCTCATCAAACTCTTCCGCCAACAGCTTGTCGTTGGCCTTGCCGGTGAATGGGACTACAGCGGCACGTGGCTTGCCCCGCAGTTTGCCGAACAGGTGATCCAGCGCATGTTCCAGTTTGGTGGCCGCCCCGTCGATCGCTTGTTCAAGGGTATCGGCTTTATGGGTCACAGAAATTGGTTGATGGCCTTTAGGCCGCGCTTCCAGCTGGCAGCGCATGTCATGCGGTCCGGGCTTGTCGCCGTTTTCGTCCCGCAGGTGAACCTCGACGCGGGTCAGGTCCTCTTCATAACGTTCGAGCGTGCTCTCAATGGTAGTACGTACCCACTCCTCCAGTCGGATGCTGCTTTGAATATGGTTATCGCTGTTGACTTGGATTTGCATAGTTCATCCCTTATTTCAGCTAGCTCGCGAGAGGCCGGTCGGCTAGCCCTTGGGCGTCATCACCGTGACCTCTTACTTACACAATCGGTCTGTGCGCAGAACATTTCAACCCCTAAAAAAAGATAATTTTTCAGACGCAAAAAAAGCCGGACAAGGAGCAAAAGCGCTGTTAAGGTCGGGAGTTCGGTCGCTTCACTTCTTTGTCACAATTGCTCACATCTGCTGCTCCGCCAACGGGTGCAGACTGCGAAAAATCCCCGCCTCTTCTACCAGCCAATCATGCACCGCACGCACGCCCGGATGGCTCAACGCCCCCGGCGCATAGAGCAGCACGTAGCGTTTGTGATTCGGCACCGCCAACCCGAACGGCACAATCAGCGTGCCCCGCTCCAGTTCATCGTTCAGCAATGTTCGCCGCGCAATCGCCACGCCCATCCCGGCAATCGCCGCCTCAATGGTCAGGTGATTGCGATTGAAGGTGTGCCCGCGCCGTACGTCGGCGCCTTCGAAGCCGATGGCATTGAGGTAGAACTCCCACTCCGCGTACTCGTAACTGCCACGCCAGGCAGTGATGTCGTGCAGCAACGGAAAATGCACCAGGTCGGCCGGGCCGTGCAGCGGTGGGCGGCCGCGCAACAGGCTCGGGGCGCACACCGGGAAAATCTGCTCGTCGAGCAAGGCTGTGGATAACAATCCGGGGTAACTGCCGTCGTTCAGGTCGATGGCCAGGTCGAAGTCGCCCTCGTGCAGCGGGACGCTGCTGTCCTCAGCCACCAGCCGCAACTGAATATCCGGAAAGCGCTGCTGCAAACGCGGCAGGCGCGGGGTCAGCCACTTGCTCAGGAACGACGGAATCGAGCGCAACCGTAGAATCCCACTGATCATTCCGGCGTCCAGTCGTCGCAATTCGGCATCGATGCTGCCGTACGCCTCGTTGACGGTGATGGCCAGTCGCTGGCCTTCGGCACTCAATTCCACACCCCGCGCACGCCGGTGAAACAGACGAAAGCCGAGGCGCTCTTCCAGCTGTCGGATTTGCTGGCTCACCGCACCCGGCGTGATGTGCAGTTCTTCGGCACAACGGGTGAACGACAAGTGCCGCGCGGCACAGGAAAACACGTGCAGCCAGACGTAGGTCTGGGCGTGCAATTGACGACTCATCGTTTAGTCCTGCTAAAGGCTGTCTTAGGAAGTTTCGTTGGTCATGGTGGACCGAGGTGGGCAGTATCGCCGACATTGCGCTTGTCCTACAAAAATGGCAGCGATTTCTCTTCCATTGCTTGTATAGGCTTTAGCATGGCTATCAGTGTTTTCGATCTCTTCAAAGTCGGCATCGGTCCGTCCAGTTCCCACACCGTCGGCCCGATGCGCGCCGCCGCGACCTTCGCCCAAACCCTGATTGACCAACATTTACTGGCTGACGTACGGCGAGTAGAAATCCGACTTTACGGCTCCCTGTCGGCGACCGGCGTCGGTCACGCGACTGACCGCGCCTGCGTCATGGGCCTGATGGGCGAATGGCCGGACAGCATTGATCCGACCACCATCGAAAGCAGAATCCACACGCTGCGCGAGACCGGCGAATTGTCGCTGGCAGGCAAATCGACCATCGCCTTCAACTGGCAACGCGATCTCCTGCTGCTCGACGAGAGCTTGCCCTACCACCCCAATGCGATGTCTCTGACAGCCTTCGGCGAAACCGGCGAACTGTATGAGCAAACGTACTACTCGGTGGGCGGCGGTTTCATCATCGAAGCGGCCGAAGCCGAGTCCGGCATTGCGCCGAGCAGCGACGTGGTACTGCCATACGATTTCTCCAGCGCCGCCGAATTGCTCAAGCTCTGCAACCAGCACGGGTTGCGGGTTTCCGAGTTGATGATGGCCAACGAACGGGCCTGGCGCAGCGACGCCGAGATTCGTCAGGGCCTGCTGCACATCTGGTCGGTGATGCGCGAATGTGTCGAGCAAGGTCTGCGCCACGAAGGCATCCTGCCCGGCGGTCTGAATGTTCCGCGCCGCGCGGCGAAATTGCACCGAAGCCTGTTGGAAATCGGCAAACCGAATGTCATCACTTCGACGCTGTCGGCGATGGAATGGGTCAACCTGTTCGCCCTCGCCGTGAACGAAGAAAACGCCGCCGGCGGACGTATGGTCACCGCACCTACAAACGGTGCGGCCGGGATCATTCCCGCAGTGCTGAGCTACTACATGAAATTCAACCCGGACGCGTCGGACGATGACGTGGTCGCGTTCTTTTTGGGCGCGGCGGCGGTCGGCATTCTCTGCAAGAAAAACGCGTCGATCTCCGGTGCCGAAGTCGGCTGTCAGGGTGAAGTTGGATCGGCTTGCGCGATGGCCGCTGCCGGTTTGGCCGATGTGCTCGGCGCCACCCCGGAGCAACTGGAAAATGCCGCAGAAATCGGCCTGGAACACAACCTCGGCCTGACCTGCGACCCGGTCGGCGGCCTGGTGCAGGTGCCGTGCATCGAGCGCAACGCCATCGCCGCGGTGAAGGCGATCAACGCCACGCAAATGGCCCTGCGCGGCGACGGCAAACACTTCATTTCCCTGGACCGGGTGATCCGCACCATGCGCGATACCGGCGCCGACATGCATGACAAATACAAAGAGACTTCACGGGGCGGCCTGGCGGTGAGCTGGGTGGAGTGCTGAGGAGCATTCCCGACCGTCCGTAACACGTGAGCCCGAGCAACAATAATAACGAGGCCAAAACGATGACCGATGTACGTACACCTGCTGCCGATAATCCTGCTGTAGACCTGCAACGCGACACCGCGACAGTCACCAAGGGCTGGAGCAAACAAGACACCACCTGGATGCTCGGCCTCTACGGCACGGCAATTGGTGCCGGCACGTTGTTCCTGCCGATCAACGCCGGCGTCGGTGGTTTTTGGCCGCTGTTGGTGTTGGCGGTTCTGGCGTTCCCGATGACCTTCTTCGCCCACCGCGGCCTGACGCGCTTCGTGCTGTCCGGCCGTTCGGGGGACATCACGGAAGTGGTGGAAGAACACTTTGGCATCGGTGCCGGCAAACTGATCACGCTGCTGTATTTCTTCGCGATCTTCCCGATTCTGCTGGTGTACAGCGTCGCGCTGACCAACACCTTGAGCAGCTTCATGGAGCACCAGTTGCACATCGCGCCGCCGCCCCGGGCGATTCTGTCGCTAGTGCTGATCCTCGGTTTGATGGCCATCGTGCGTTGCGGTCAAGGCGTGATCGTCAAATGCATGAGCGTGCTGGTTTACCCGTTCGTCGCGGCATTGCTGCTGCTCGGTCTCAGCCTGATCCCGAACTGGAACGGCGCGTTCTTCGCCAGCGCCAGCGAAGGCATGCCGCTGCCGCTGTTCTTCAAGACGCTGTGGCTGGCGATCCCGGTGATGGTGTTCTCGTTCAACCATTCGCCGATCATTTCTGCGTTCGCCGTCGATCAGAAGCAGCGTTACGGCGAGCAGGCCGAGCGCAAAAGCAGCGGCATCCTCGCTATCGCCCACGGGATGATGGTGGTGACGGTGATGTTCTTCTGCTTCAGCTGTGTGCTCGCGCTGTCCCCAGCGGATTTGGCGGCTGCCAAGGCGCAGAACATCTCGATCCTGTCGTACCTGGCCAACCACTTCCAGACCCCGGTCATCGCTTACGCCGCGCCGTTGATCGCGCTGGTGGCGATCACCAAATCCTTCCTCGGCCATTACATCGGCGCCAGCGAAGGCTTTCAGGGCCTGATCGTGAAGAGTTTGCGCGGCCGTGGCCGAGTGATGTCATCGAGCTGGCTGAACCGCGCGACCGCACTGTTCATGATTCTCTGCTGCTGGGCCGTGGCGACCTTTAACCCAAGCATCCTCGGCATGATCGAAACCCTCGGTGGGCCGATCATCGCGTGCCTGTTGTTCCTGATGCCGATGTACGCCATCCGCCGCGTGCCGGCTTTGCGCCAGTACTGCGGCCAGGCCTCGAACGTGTTCGTGGTGTTGATCGGTTTGATTGCACTGTCAGCGATCATCTATTCATTCCTGCCCTGAATCGGGCAGGCAAAAAGAAGGCGGGCCATGGTGCCCGCCTGCTTTTTGCCGTGATCATTGTTCGACAGTTTTCCCGGCATGGCCCTTGCTATGCCCTCCTACACGACATGGATGAAAGTACATGAACATGGAATGCCGATGGTCCGGTATTGCGAACCAACCCGATCATGGCCGGTCAACAACTGCACGTTCAATCAGGCGGTGACGCATCATGGACAACCCTTTTCAGCTCATTACCGATGCCTTTGCACCGGATTATCAGATCAACCTGAGCATTCAGGGTCTGGACGGCAGCATCATGCTGACCCTGTCCAACAGCGGCCGCGTGGTCGCTAAACGGATGATCAGCGCCGAGCAGCGCAATGATCCCAAGCGTCTGAAGCGCTTGGTGCAAAGCATTCAGTTCGGCATCGCCATCGAACAGGGCCACAGCGCCGTGGCGATCCTCGAAGCGATGACCGACGGCGACAATCGCAACCTGCCGCCGCCACAAATCAAAGGCCAGCCTCGCGTCGCGTTCGGGCTTTAAAGCTCGCCCTTCTCCACTTCGGGATGCTCACCGGAACCTGCGCCAATCTTGCGCTGCGGGTGTTCGATCTTCACCGAGGGGAATTGCGACGAGGCGTATCGCACCACCAGAATCGAAAACGCCAACAGCAGAATCCCGCCGCACAGGTAGATGATGCCGATGTCTGGTGGGTTGTGGTGCGAGACGTTGGAGATCAGCAGGCGCGTCAGCGCAGTGATCGCCACGTAGATCAGGAAGCGCACCGGCATGTGGTTGGTCTTGAAGTAAATCCCGACCATCGCCCCCAGTTCGAGGTAGATGAACAGCAGCAAGATGTCATCGATCTTGATGTGCCCCGCCTCGATCATCTGCAAAAACTCCATCACCGCCGCCCACGCGGTCACCGCACCGATGGCGAACAACGCCGCGTAATGGAAGGTCTCGACGAACAGGTTGCCCAGGGACTCGGCAAGTTGATGCACGTTCTGCCGCAGGTTCTCGGCCCAATTGATTTTCACGATGGTTCTTCCTTAGCTCGGTTCGAGCGGATGATGCGGGTTGGACGTGACGGTTGTTCTGCATGCAGAAAAAAGGCCAGAGGCTGTTGAGTGAGATGGCGATAGGCTGCCACTGGACACTTTTGTGCTGTCGGGACGGACGCCTTCGCGGGCAAGCCTCGCTCCTACGGATCACACCGACCTGTAGGAGCGAGGCTTACCCGCGAATGGAACAACACGGTCCACCTGACAAACGCCAAATTCGGTCTACATTAAAAAGCCACTACCCAAAGCGCAGGGATTCGCTTATCCTTTTCGCTGTATATAGATACAGTAGTCGCAAAGACAACTTAATGTGAAGGCATGTGAGGTGGTGAATGGCCGTCGAAGTGGTATACCGCAGCAGCCGAGATCTGGAGCGCTTGTTCATGGATAAAGCCGAAGCTGACCGTCATGACAAAATGCTCGAACTGGCCGAATTGCTGGCTGAAGTGTTGCAAAAAGCCGTTCCGTCCCTGAGCGAGCAGCAAGTCGAAGAAGCCGGGATTTACATGGCGAAGAACCGCGATGTGTTCGCCAAGGCGTTCAAGAGCCAGCCGGACGCACTGTCCGAGTTGCTGAGCGCGCCGGCTGAAGTCATTGAAGTTGCTAAACCTGTCGAGGTGGCTGAAGCCGCCGAGCCAGTCAAGCCAGCGAAAGCAGCCAAGCCTGCAAAATAAGCAACGCCCGAATTGAATAGGCTCTGAGTCATTGGACTCCGGGCCTTTTTAATGGCTGAAGATCAAAAGATCGCAGCCTTCGGCAGCTCCTACAGGTGTACACAAAACACCGTAGGAGCTGCCGAAGGCTGCGACCTTTTGATCTTGATCTTGCTCTGCAAATCACCGATACAAAACCTTCTCCGCCAACTCATCCGCCACCCGCGCCGGCGAGCGCTTTTCCGCCTGCGCATGGGCAAACACTTCAGTCAGCCGCGAAGCGATTTTCGACAGGTGGGCGGTGATCGTCGACAGCTCTTCGCCGCGGTGTTTGAGCGAAACGTAGATCAGCCCGCCGGAATTGATCACGTAATCCGGCGCATACAGAATCCCGCGCCGTTCAAGCTGATCGGCGACATCCAGATGCGTCAGTTGATTATTCGCCGACCCGGCCACCGCCGAGCAGCGCAGTTGCGTCACGCTATGACTGTTGAGTACACCGCCCAGGCCACAAGGCGCAAGGATGTCGCACGGGGTACTGAGCAATGCTTCGTTGGCGATCGGATGCGCGCCGAGCTGCTCCATCGCCAGTTGCACTTTGCCGTGATCGATGTCGCTGACCAACAGTTCGGCGCCGGCGGCGTGCAGTTGTTCAGCCAGCGCATAACCGACGTTGCCCAGGCCCTGGATGGCAACGCGCAAACCTTCGAGGTTATCGCTGCCGAGCCGGGCCATGGCGGTGGCGCGAATGCCGGTGAACACGCCCATTGCGGCGTGTGGTGCCGGGTCTCCCGCCGAAGTGGTGCTGGTGACGTGCTGGGTCTGTTGGGCGATGCAATCCATGTCCGCCACCGAGGTGCCGCTGTCGATGGCGGTGATGTAGCGACCGTCGAGCTGATTGATGCAACGCCCGAAGGCTTCAAACAACGCCGCGCGGTTTTCGACATGGACCGGGCGAACAATCACCGCCACGCCGCCGCCCTGGGCAAGACCGGCCAAGGCCGCCTTGTAGCTCATGCCTTGGGCGAGGCGCATGGCGTCCTCGACTGCGGATTCGTCGCTGGGATAGGCAAGGTAACGACATCCGCCCAGGGCAGGCCCCAGGCGGCTGTTATGAATGGCAATCACCGCCTTCAACCCGGTGACCGGGTCTACGCTAAGGTGCAGCGATTCAAGGCGAGTGCTTTGCATGAGAGCGAACATCGTCGGGCTCCCGAATCACTTCTTGTAGTCGCCAGTATAGGCTTGCGCCTGAAAATTGCTGAAGCGCACCGGAATAAGCAACGAGCCTTTCAGGGCTTTAGGACATAACCTGTAACCGCCTGTTTACGACACTGGACGAAAACCTGTGGCGGGGCTAAAACGAGGCATGCCCCGGAGATTTTGATGACCCCGCGCCAACGTTTTTTCGCCTGCCTGCAACGCTCACCGCCCGCCCTGTTCGAGGCGGCGCTGTGGATTGCGGCCGAACATGATGCCGAGATGAACCCCGAGGACGTTCTGGCGGACTTCAAGGACCTGCAACAACGGGTCAGCTCAGGCCTGCCGATGCTACCGGTGAGCGAACTGGCCCAGCCGTTGTTGCGCCGCATGAATGACCTGGGGTTCGCCCAGGACGACTTCACTCCATTGCGCCCGCAAGTGGCGTTGATTCACAAGGTGCTGGAACGTCGTCGAGGCCAACCGCTGGCGTTAGGGTTGATTGCACTGGAGCTGGCCAGAAGGCTGGAGATCCCTCTGGTCGGGGTCAACTTCCCCGGGCATTTCCTGCTGCGGGTGCAAGGCGCCGATCACCTGCTGGACCCCTGCGGTGGGCGCCGGTTGTACCCCAACGACTGCCGCGACTTGCTGCAACGTCAGTACGGCCCGAACATCAAACTCAGCGCCGAGCATTTACTGACGGCGGAGCCGGCGCACATGCTCCAGCGCCTGTCACGCAACCTGCGCCAGTTGCACCTTTCCAACGATGACTACATCGGCGCGTTGATTGACGCTGAGCGAGTGCTGGAACTGGGCAACGGCAACGCCGCCGACTACCTGGCCCGGGCCAGCCTCTATCAACGCCTCGACTGCCCGAACGCCGAGCGTTTCGACCTGGAGCACGCGCTGCTGCTCAGCGATGACCCGATCCAGCGGATTCGCCTGACCGAACGTTTGGGCCACCTGCCACCAAATTCTGTGGTTCATTAAACGCAAAAGATCGCAGCCTTCGGCAGCTCCTACAGGGTGTACGCCGTCCCAATGTAGGTGCTGCGATCTTTTGATCTTCAAGGTTTAACCACCACCCCCGACGGATCACCCGATGTTGCATCAACCGGTGAGCGCACCTGGATGATGAACAACGCCGCAATCACCGCCGGTATCGCACAGAAGAAGAAAATCTGCTGCACCGGAACGTGCATCGCCAGCAGCATGCTGCCAAACAGCGGCCCGAGGATCGAACCGAAACGTCCCACGCCCAGCGCCCAACCGGTGCCGGTGGCGCGCACCTGCGCCGGGTAGAAGTTACTCGCGAAGGCGTTGAGGGTCAGTTGCCCGCCGATGATGCAGAACCCGGCGGCAAATACGCTGGCCACCAGATAACGCGGATTGTCGTGATTGAGGCCCAGCAAAATCGTGCACAGCGCCGCCGCAGCCAGCACGCAGGACAGCAGACGCACTTTGCTTTTGAGACGGTCGGCAAACCAGGCCATGCAGATCGCACCGATGGTGCCGGCGAACAGGAACATCGACGTCACCAGGTTGGCTTCATTAAGTTTCAAGCCACTTTCCAGCAACAGCGTCGGCAGCCAACTGATCATGAAATACAGCAGGATCAGGCTGACGAAAAAGGTTGCCCAGATCAGCAACGTCGGGCGCGCATAACCGTTGCGGAACAACTCCAGCACCGTGAGTTTGCTGCCCTGCTCTTGCTCGTTTTGTTCAACCGAGGCGGCGGGCGGTTGCCAGTCCGGCAGCATCCGCGCGGTGACTTTGCGCAAGCGTGCGTAGGGCGGTGCATCGCGAAGTAAACGCGGCAGGGATTCAGGAAGGAACCAGGCCAGGAACGGAAACAGCAGCAAGGGCGTGACGCCGCCGGCGAGGAACACCGCTTGCCAGCCGAAACTGTCGATGAAACCCGCCGCGACAAACCCACCCGCCGCACCGCCGAATGAAAACCCGCAAGCGGCCAACGTCACCATCAAGGTGCGCAGTCGCGGTGGCGAATACTCCGACATCAGCGCCATCGCGCTCGGCATCGCCCCGCCCATGCCGATCCCGCAAATGAACCGCGCGGCCATCAGGGTATTCAGGGAATTGGCGAACACCATCAACACCGTGAGCGTGGCGTAGATCAGCACGCAACACAGCAGAATACGACGCACGCCAAAGCGATCCGCCAGCGGAGTGACAGCCAGTGAACCCAGGGTCAGGCCCAACAGGTTGGCGCTGAACACGGGGCCGAACGCGGCTTTTTCCAGGCCCCAATCCTGGGCCAGGGCCGGGACTACGTAACCGAGGACTTGCGCGTCGTAACCGTCGGTCACCAGCAGCAATGCCAACAGCAAAAGGAGCAACCATTGATAACGGGACACAGGACGGGCGTCGAGTGCCGCCCGGAAGCTGGCAATCTGGTTGTGCATCGCAAGGTACCTGTTTTGTTTTTATGGTTTTTTTGTGTTGCAAAACACCTTGTGGGAGCAAGGCTTGCCCGCGAAGGCGGTGGATCAGCTACACAATAAATAACTGAACCACCGCCCTCGCGGGCGGGTCTTGCTCCCACGATTTTGCTTACGGGGTGTCCGGCTGATTCGCCGGATGGGCCTTGATGAAGGCCGGGTGTGTCGCGGCCAGCGCCGCAACCCGGCGAATCCGCGGATAGGCCTCAAATGAAATGTTGAAACGCTCAGCCGCGTACAGCTGCGGGATCAGGTAAACATCCGCCAGCCCCGGTTGATCGCCGAAGCAGTAACCGGCATCTCCAATCAACTGCTCCACCGTCGCCAGGCCTTGGCTGATCCAGTGACCGATCCACTCCACCACTTGCGGTTCATCGTGCCCCAACTGGCGCAGTTTATTGAGCACGCTGACGTTGTGCAGCGGATGCACATCGCAGCCGATCACCGCCGCCACGCCGCGCTCGTGAGCGCGGGCAGCGAGGTCTTTGGACAGCAGAGGCACCTGTGGATAACGTTCCTCCAGGTACTCGATGATTGCCGGCGACTGGATCAACAGTTCACCTTCATCGGTACGCAAGGCCGGCACCCGACCTTGCGGGTTGACCGCCAGATACGCCGGCTGTCGGTGCTCGCCACCGGGCGGTGCGATCAGGTTGACCGGCAGCGCCTGGTAATCCAGCCCCTTCAGCGCCAACGCGATGCGCACCCGGTAAGACGAGGTCGAACGGTAGTAGGTAAAGAGTTCCATGACCCAATCCTCTTAACGTGCTGACACGACTTTGCCACGGCATTCGCCGAAACCAATGGAGGCAAACCCGTCACGGCTGCAACGGGCGCGCAGGATGATTTCGTCGCCATCCTCAAGGAATTTGCGCACCTCGCCCGACGCCAGTTCGATCGGCTTTTTACCGCCCTCAGTGATTTCCAGCAAGCTGCCGAACTGACCGTTTTCCGGGCCCGACAACGTGCCCGAACCGAACAGATCGCCCGCCTGCAATTGGCAACCGTTGACGCTGTGGTGCGCGACCATTTGCGCCACGGTCCAATACATGTGTTTTGTGTTGCTCAGGGTCAGGCGATGGGCCGGCAGGTTTTGCTCGCGCATGGTTTCAGTGAGCAGCAGTACTTCCAACTCGATGTCGAAAGCACCGCCCGCCTGATCGCGCTTGTCGAACAGGTATGGCAGCGGTTGCGGATCACCTTCAGGGCGTACAGGTTGCGCGCGACGGAATGGCTGCAGCGCTTCGGCGGTGACGACCCAAGGCGAGATGCTGGTGATAAAACTCTTCGACAGGAACGGCCCCAGTGGCTGGTATTCCCAGGCCTGGATGTCCCGCGCGGACCAGTCGTTGAGCAGGCAGAAACCGGCGATGTGATCGGCGGCGTCGCCAATGGCGATGGAGTCGCCCATGTCGTTGCCCTGGCCGATCCAGATACCCAGTTCCAGTTCATAGTCCAGGCGTGCACACGGACCAAACGTCGGTTCGGTCTGACCGGCCGGCAGGGTCTGGCCCTTCGGACGGCGCACGTCAGTGCCGGACGGACGGATGGTCGAGGCGCGGCCGTGATAACCGATGGGCACGTACTTGTAGTTCGGCAGCAGCGGGTTGTCGGGACGGAACAGTTTGCCGACGTTTTGCGCATGCTCGATGCCGACGTAGAAGTCGGTGTAGTCGTTGATTTTCGCCGGCAAGTGCATCACGCAATTCGCCGCCAGTGGCAGCAGTTTGGCGCCTTGGGCTTCGATTTTGCCATGCAGGGTGCTGCCTTCGGCGAACAGCTCCAGCAGACGTTCGCGCAGGGCAACGCGGGCTTCGCGGCCCAGTTCGAAGAAGGCATTGAGCTGACCGCCACGGGTCGCTTCAACCGCCGCACGCGCCACGCCGTCAAACAGGCCGGCGTCGAGGGCCGCTTCCAGATCGAAAATATGTTCTCCGATGGCCACGCCACTACGTGGTGCAGAGCCATTCACGCTGAACACACCCAGAGGCAGGTTTTGCAATGGGAAATCCGTGTGGCCGTTGGCGGAGGCAACCCAGCTACGAGTGATGGAAGTCTGAGTCATGGGTTATCTCCGGGTCGGGTCGAAAGTGACGGGCAGCGTGGCCCAGCAGGCATCGTAGTTGGTTTGCAGTTGCGGACAATCGAGGGCGAACTGGCGCGGGCGCAACACTTGGCTGGTCTCGAACATGAAGGCCATGGTGTTGTCGATTTTCGCCGGGGCCAGTTCGGCATTGATCGCCTTGGTGCAGCTCTCGCCATCTGGGCCGTGGGCGCTCATGCAGCTGTGCAAGGACGCGCCGCCGGGCACGAAACCCTCGGCCTTGGCGTCGTATTCGCCCTTGATCAGGCCCATGAATTCGTTCATCAGGTTGCGGTGGAACCACGGCGGACGGAAGGTGTTCTCGGCCACCATCCAGCGCGGCGGGAAGATCACGAAGTCCAGATTCGCCAAACCATGCACGCTGGTCGGCGAGGTCAGGACGGTGAAAATCGACGGATCCGGGTGATCAAAACTCACGGTGCCGATGGTATTGAAACGGCGCAGGTCATATTTGTACGGCACGTTGTTGCCGTGCCAGGCCACCACGTTCAACGGCGAATGATCGAGTTCACAGCCCCACAACTGACCAAGGAATTTTTGTACCAAGGTGGTCGGTTGCCTGAGGTCTTCGTAATGCGCCACCGGGGTCAGGAAGTCCCGTGGGTTGGCCAGGCCGTTGCTACCAATCGGCCCGAGGTCCGGCAGGCGTAGCGGCGCACCGTGGTTTTCGGCGATGTAGCCGCGGGCTTGCGGGTCGAGCAGTTCGACGCGAAATTTCAGCCCGCGCGGCAATACGGCAATTTCCAGTGGTTCCAGGTCCAGCACACCGAGCTCTGTGGCGATGCGCAGACGGCCCAACTCCGGCACCAACAGCAGTTCGCCGTCAGCGTTGAAGAACACACGCTCCATGGAGCGGTTGGCGCGGTAGCTGTAGATGCTGATCCCGGACGGTTTTTCCGCGCTGGAGTTGGCGGCCATGCTCACCAGCCCGTCGATGAAGTCGGTCGGTTCGCTCGGAATGTCCAGCGGGTTCCAGCGCAGGCGGTTAGGGGTCACGTCACCCAAGGGGCCGCCGGCCAGTTGCCGCTCCAGTTTGACGAATGCCGGGTGGTTGGCCGACGGCGTGATGCGGTACATCCAGGTACGCCGTGATTCGCTGCGGACCATGGTGAACGCGGTGCCGGAGAACAGCTCGGTGTAGAGGCCGTACGGGACTTTTTGCGGGGAGTTCTGGCCGACGGACAGTGCGCCGGGCAACGCTTCGCTGCTGAATTCGTTGCCGAAGCCTGACTGGTAAGCCAGCGCTGGCGCCGTTGAATCGAGGTTCATGGAGCCTCCTGAACAGGGAGTAGGCAATGGCCTGTCGCTCTGTTGCAGAGGTCTTGGCACGCCCGGGTTATTTTTATCGTAATCCAATTACGCTTAACGTAATTTGATTGGTATTGACCGTCAAGCTATAAAGACGCCCATTCGTCCCGGGATCACACCGCCTCCATGGAAAAGCCGCGCAACAACGATAAACAAAAGGTCCGCTCGGCCGAGGTCGGCACCGACATCCTCAAGGCCTTGGCCGAACTGTCACCCTCGACCTCGTTGTCGCGCCTGGCCGAACACGTGCAGATGCCGGCGAGCAAGGTTCACCGCTATTTGCAGGCGCTGATCGCCAGCGGCTTTGCCGAACAGAACACCACCACCAACCACTACGGCCTCGGCCGTGAAGCCCTGCGCGTGGGCCTCGCTGCACTCAACAGCATGGACGTGCTGAAAGTCGCCGCCCTGCCCCTGGCCGAGTTGCGCGATGACTTGAACGAAACCTGCTTTCTGGCGGTGTGGGGCAATCAGGGCGCGACCGTGGTGCACATCGAACCGGCGGTGCGCGCAGTGACGGTGGTGACGCAACTGGGGTCGGTGCTACCACTGCTGAGTTCTTCGACAGGGCTGGTGTTCAGTGCCTTTTTGCCGAATCGGGAAACCGTGGAATTGCGCGAGCGGGAAATCCAGGCCAGCGCGGCGCATGCTTTGGCTGACGATCAGGTCTATGCGACCTTGTGCGAGCAGATCCGCGAACGAGGCTTGCACCATGTTCATGGCTTGCTGATGCCCGGCGTGGACGCGTTGTCCGCCCCGGTCTTTAATGCAGTCGGCAACGTGGCAGCGGTATTGACCATCGTTGGTCCGACTTCGCTGTTCCACGCAGATGAAGATGGCCCGGCGGCGCAGCGGTTGCTGGCGGCGACCCGGGCCGTGAGCTGGCGGATGGGTTTTGAAAGTTCCCGCCCTTGAAAACACGACAGCACTAACTTAGCAGCCCTGATAGTTTTGCCTTCGCGACAGCCTGGGTTCGGCGCTCTACGCCCAGTTTCACGTGAATGCGCCGGGCGTGAGTCTTTACTGTATGCAACGAGATAAACATTTCATCGGCAATCTGTTGATTTGAATAGCCGAGTGCAATCCGTCTTAAAACTTCCAGTTCACGCTGACTCAACACAGGCAGGCTCGCCGAATCGGCAAATGACTCTTGGCCATTTGAGCCTACTGACGACGCCTGCAACATCGCGCCCCTGCGCAAGCTCAGCTCTCGCAATGCCTGTTGGCACTGAAAGCTCGCGACCAGCCCTAAGCCTTTTTGCAAGGCGTTATCGGCCTCATCCTTGCGACCTTCAAGCCACAGCAGCTCGGCTATTGCCAATTGCAATTCCGTCTGCAAAGCGTTCATTGCGCGGGCTTCTGCCAGGCTGACCATCTGCTGCAACTGCGCCAGAGCGGTGTTGATCATTTGCGGATCTTTTGCGTTAGCGAGTATTAACAGATATTCAATTCGTGAGATCAACAATACGGTCGCAGGAGGCGCTTGCAGGCCTTGCGGCCCTCGATAATGGCGCACCACCCGGCCAAGCGTTTCACCGGCAAGCTCTCGACGGTCTTGCTGCAACCAGAAGTGGCTGCTTATCTGCAACAGGACGCCACGGTAAACAGTGTCCGGAATCTGCCGCTGCTGCATCAAGCGCTCTGCCGCTCGGAGCCGATTGAATGCCAGTTCAAAGTCACGCCGATTGGCCGCCAACTGCGCCTGCCCAAGGTAGCCATACAACACACGTTTATCATGGCTGCGCAGACAATCATTCAAGCCGCTTTGAAACAGTTGCGACGCACGTTCATCCTGCCCTTGATTCAACGCCAAACGCCCACGCAGCAGGGCGATTCGTCCATGCAAAGGCGTAAGCCGGCAAGGTTGCTCGCGCAGCAACGCACCCATATTGCTCAACAATGCCTCGGCACGACCAGACGCGCCTCGCTGTTCGAGCAACTGCGCATGGTCGAGTTCAAGCAGGCCTTCGAACACCAGCGAATCCTGTGCGCGCGCCTGGCACAGCGCTTGCCGATTGAGCGCTTGCGCAACGTCCAGCTCGCCTCTGAGCAACGCCTGTTGCGTCAGCCCCGACAGGCACAACAGTCGAGTCGGCCACGCCTCGGGAGCGAGCTCAGCCAATGCCTGCTGAAAATGTTCACGCGCAGGTTGCATCCGCCCCTGCAAATGCAACAGCCAGCCCTGTTGCGCCTGCCAGCGCGCAATCAGTTGCCGCTCAAGTGACGCCGACGGTTGTGGCATGAAACGCGCCAGATGCGCGATGCACTGCGCCGCCTGTGCAAACCGCCCGGCAAACAACAGTGCTGCGGTAAACAACCCGACCAGTTGCGGCGAGCTGAGGGTCAACTCTTCCCCTTGATGCTCATGCAAGTGCAGCAACAGAACCACGGTCTGGTCTTCGAAGAGCTGCTCGAAGCTGAAGTGTTGCAACAGACTGACCGCCACTTCGAATTCCTCGGCAAGCAGGGCCTGTTCAAACGCCGAGCGCCAATCTTTGCCGACCGTAAAGAATTGACAGGCGCGACGATGCCAGGAGCGCCCCGCCGGCCACTGCGCGTCGCGCATGACTTGCGAGAGTGGCGCAAACACCTGCTGCCATTCAGCCGATTCATGCCACGGTTCGATGAAGCAGCCAAGCATTTGCAGCGTGCGCAGGTGCTGCGCGCCCTCCCCGGCACCAAACAAGTGCTCACATAATTCGTCGTTGAAACGCGGCAAATGTGCGAGCACCCGCCAGACCTCGGCCAGCTCCGGCGTCAGACTGCTGAAGAGTTCGTGTTGCAGATAATCCAGCAACTTGTCGACCCGTTGCTGCGGCTGAAGACCTTGCGACCAATCGCACTTTTGCAGAAGCGCCATACGCACACCGGCGCACCAGCCACCCGTGCGCTGGACAATGCGCGCAGCGACACTGGCAGCCTGCTCCGGCGACAAATGCTGCAAGGAGCAGGCGATCTCGTCTTGGGTGAGGGCCAGCGTCGCACTCTCGCATTCATACAATTCATCATCGAGCAGCAGACGCGGCCAGTTGCATTGTGGACGTCGGCGAGTACCGATCCACCAGGTGAGTGCCGGACTGCTGATGGCAAGCAGACGGTCGAGCAGAGCGTCCAGCGCCGCATCCGGCAAGCGGCAGTAATCGTCGATAAACAACCAGGTCGGCTCAGACCAGCGCGCCAGCACCGCGGCCAACTGCGCCTCATCAACACGCTCGACCACCCCCAGCGTCTGCGCCAGACGTTGGCGGAGTTCATCGGGACTGAACGCAGCGCCGGCCAGCGGCAACCACAACACCCCGCACGCCGGCGGCGCCTGAAACAGGCATTCAGTGAGCAAGGCACTTTTGCCGCTGCCGGCAGGCGCACACACCAGACGCACCCGCGCAGAGGATTCAAGCAACGGCTCGCTTAAACGCGCACGCGGCTGATGATGGGAAGAAAGCCTGGGGAGAAATCCGCGGCGATCCAGGCACGGCGTCATGGCGGTCATCGAGTGAGCCTTTTTATCGTTGTGCACTCACCCTAGCCCTCTGCAGGCACCTTGTTGACGAGTATTCAGCACGCTGATTAACGCCCATAAAAAAGGCGACCGGGTGGTCGCCTTGTGTTTCGCCAATGAATCCAGACCGTTACCGCACGCCCTCGGCGCGCAAGGCCGATGGGGTGTAGTCGGCCGCCTTGGCTTCAAAGCCGAACTCGAAGCTGTGCTTCTCTTCGTTCTTCATCCCCAACGCAATGTAGCGACCGGCAATGATGTCGTAGAGCGCTTCGAGGGTGTAGGCCTGTGCCTGATGATCGTAGTAATACTGCGCGTGACCTTCGGCGACGCGCCACAGTTGCCCGCGACCGTCGTAATGGTCGACCAGTGCCACCTGCCAGCTGTCTTCGTCGATGTACATGTGGCGCTTGGCGTAGATGTGCCGCTCGCTCGGTTTGACCGTGCCGATCACTTCCCAGACGCGATGCAGTTCGTAGCGCGTCAGATCCTGATTGATGTGCCCGGCCTTGATGATGTCGTCGTACTTGAGCTTCGGCGAGTCGAGTTTGTAGCTGTTGTAGGGAATGTACATTTCCTTCTTGCCGACCAGTTTCCAGTCGTAGCGATCCGGAGCCCCGGAGAACATGTCGAAGTTGTCCGAGGTGCGCAGGCCATCGGCCGCCGTGCCCGGGCCGTCATAGGCCACTTGCGGTGCCCGACGTACGCGGCGCTGACCGGCGTTGTAGATCCACGCCAGACGTGGTTCCTTCACCTGGTCGAGGGTTTCGTGAACCAGCAGCACGTTACCGGCCAGTCGTGCTGGCGCGGTCACCGACTGCTTGAAGAAGGTCAGCACGTTGGCAGCCTGTTGCGGGTCAAGATCCTTCATCAGTTGCGGCACGGCGATCTCTTCTTCGAAGCGGATCGGCGTGTAGCTGCCGTTGGTCTGCGGTGTGACCTGAGTGATGATCCGTTTGACGTTACCGCCGTGATAACGGGTGATGTGGTTCCACAACACTTCAACGCCATTCTTGGGGATCGGGAACGCGTAGTAGCGATTGCCGGTGAAATTGGCCAGGCCGTTACCATCGTTGATCGTGGTCACGTTGAGGGCGCTGCGCTTGGCCGACTCGTAGATTTCCGCTGGCACGGCGACGGTTCGATGAGTCGGGTAGACCGGAATCTTGTAGGTTTCCGGGTAGCGCTTGAACATCGCCACCTGGCCCTCCGAGAGCTTGTCCTTGTACTTGTCGACGTTGGCCGCGGTGATGGTGAACAGCGGCTTTTCATTGGCGAACGGATCGGCGAGGAAGCCTTTGCTGTCGACCGCCCCGGCGTTTTTCGGGATGCCGCCGGTCCACGCTGGAATCGAGCCATCGGCGTTGCCGGCCTTCTCGGCGCCGAGCGGCGTAAGGCTGGTGCCGAGTTTGTTTGCCTCATCCGGCGACACCGCGGCCATTACGTTGGCCGCCAGCAGACTCAGGGCCAGCACACCGCATTGCAGAATCATTTTGCGCATTGCATTCATCCTTCTCGGGCAGATCAGAAGTTCACGCCGAAGCTCAGAGCGACGAAGTCACGGTCTTCGAGGACGTTGTAGTCGCCACCGAAAAAGTCGGTGTAACTGAGGCTCGCGGTATAGGTGTTGCGGTAATCGGCATCGACGCCAACGCTGATCGCTTTCGCGCCTTCGTTGAACAGGCCGTTGGGCCCGTAACCGGCGACGTCATGCGACCACGACAGGTTGGGTTTGAAGTTGACCCCGCCAATCACGTTGGCGTAATCGAGGATCGCCCGGGCGCGGTAGCCCCAGGACGTCGAGGTGACAAAACCATCGGTGTCGCCCCCAAAACCGTACTGGCCGTATACCGAGTCACGGCCATAACGCAGCTGACTGCGCGGCTCCAGACCGCCGACGTGAACCACCGCGGCTTCACCGACCACGGTCAGTCGCTCGGCGCCCAGGACTTGATCGAAGAAGTGCGTCAGCGTGCTCTGCACTTGCGTCACTTCTTTACGGCGATAGCCTTTGTTGTCCGCACCCGGCGCGGTCGACAGTGGCGACGCTGCGCCGCCGGCAATCGGGTTGAGCAGCGCCAGCGTCAGGTCGTTGGTGTTGACCTGCACCGGAGCATTGGGCCGGTAGCTGATCTCGCCAGTCCACGCGGTGCCGGTGGGCAGCGTGGTGGAGAAACTCGCGCCGTACAGGCGAATGTCTTCCGGGTATTCGAGGTAATACTGGCCGCGCCCGAGCATCACGCTCTGCGCCAGCCCCGCGCCGCTGCCTGGCGCCAGACCGTTGGCAATGCCGACCATCCCCGGCAATGCCGCCAGCGTCGAAAGCCCGGCAGTGGTGGTGCCCACGGTTGGCGTGCGACTGTGGTAGTTCATGAAATAGAGGCCGTATTCGGTGTCGTCGCCGAGCCAGCGCAGCGCCGTGCCCCACTGCCCGGAGTCGCGCGCATCGCGGTCACCACCGCGAGGTACCACGACGCCTTCACGGGTCACTTCAATGCCTTGGCCAAAGGCCTGGGTCAGCGGTACAAACGGCGCAATCGCCGGGCTGCCGACGGTGTAATTGTTGTTGCAACCGTCGGCCGCGACGTCGACGCCGAAGAACGTGCCACAGTTGTCGAGAACGGTCTGGTCCCATTCCAGTTGATAGAAACCTTCCACCGACAGCTTGTCGGTGAGGCTCTGGGAACCGAACAACATGTTCACCGGAATCAGGCCTTCCTTGATCTCCGCGCCGGGCCGGCGAAACGCCGAGACGTCGATCGGATTGATGCTGTTGATCGAGTTGCCGATGAAGGTACTTTCGCCCCAGCTCACCACTTGTTTACCGGCACGCACGGTGCCCGGCAGGTCGGCGATGGAGTAATTGTGATAGACGAATGCGTCGAGAATCTGCGCGCCGGAAGACTTGGCGCCCTCCTTGCGGCCGCTGTCGCTGATCTGCTTGAACTCGCGGTCTTCGTCCTTGAGTTCGAAGTCGTACCAATACTTGCCACGCACGAACACCCCGGTGTCGCCGTACTTCAGCTCAAGGTCGTGAATGCCTTTGAAGATTTTCGAGAAGGTCTCGCCCTTCTTGAAATTCAAGCGCCCGTCATCACCGGTCGAGGATTGCCCGGTACCACCGTTGACCGTGCCGACCAGCGACTTGTCGGCATCGCGCATCCCCCAACTCGCACCGACCGACAGCGAGGAGTCGAACGTGCCTTCGATTTCGCCGATGTTGAACGAAACCGCGTGCGCCTGGGCACAGCAACCCAGAGCCACCGCGGCAGTCAGCGCCTGCGGTGTGAAGATGGCGCGCATTGTTTTTGTTGTCATGCGTCTTCCCCGGTGAGTGACAGAAGGCCTCACCCTACTGCCGCCGACACAGGACGATAAGCGCACCAAGGAGGTATTCGCGTTGTCGCTCGAAAGGATGAATGCCCGCACTGGACGGGGCTTTGCGCGGGCCATGCGTCAGCTGGATGGCGGATCATCAGTGCAGCGCATGGTGCTCAGCGAGCCATCTTGACTGTTACATGCCCCGTAACAGTGCATGTCCGGATTCGCTATTTTTCCTTTGGGCTCAAGGCCTTATTCTTGCCGGGCTTTCACGGGAAACCGGCGCAAAGCACGAAGCGAAGGCCTGTGATCAGCCCACGTCATTCGCGAAGATCTCAGATGGATTGAAGCGTTCTTCGACTCATCACCCCGTGTTCACTGACGTTGATTTATTGCTCCTTGATCAAACGTCTTACTTTGGCCGCTGCGTTTGCAGCGGCCTTTTTTATGCCTCGGGAAAAGTCACTGCTCCGTCCTGCGTGAACTGTACTGTCCAACCAGTTCTTTGGAGACAGCCCACTCAATAAAGACTTTGATGCTTATTTTCAAAAAGCGAAGAGCATCGATAGCTCAGTCAATGCGCGAGGGATTGCTATGCAGGCTTGGGCGGCTTCGTACCGAGCCGTTCACGAAGCGAAATTGCAGCAGCAGATAAGCAGGAGGCAGTTTTTTATAAAAAACTTCTGAAAGGAGGCCAGCAATGAGCACCGTCGAGCTATTGGCCGACGGCAAAGGGCCTGTAGCAATCAAAGGGCCAAACTGGAAAGCTCCAAGATTCATGACAGAAAACAGATATTCCTAAAAAATTGGGCCATCAATCCCAAGATTGATGGCCCTTTTACTTAGAGGGCATATTTTTGCAAATTCCCCATCATTTCCTTCAACGCCTCAATATTATCCTTCGGATGCGCCGCCCCTTCGAAATCACAAATCTGCTGCCAATGCGCCGCCACATCTTCCGGCGAGAACCCCACCCGCGGATCAAACCCGGCGCCCAAACTGCGTTCCCAACGCACCTTGCCCATCCAGCCGCCACCCACTTCAAACAGTCCCGATGTTTCCTGACAATTCTCGCTGGCCAGGTACACCACCAACGGGCTGACCAGTTCCGGTTTGAGTTGTTCGAACACTTGTGGCGGGATCAGGCCTTCGGTCATGCGGGTGCCGCCGGTTGGCGCGATGGCGTTGACCAGGATGTTGTTCTTGCGGCCTTCGATGGCCAGGGTGCGGGTCAGGCCGTAGAGGCCGAGTTTGGCCATGCCGTAGTTGGACTGGCCGAAGTTGCCGTAGATGCCTGACGTCGAAGCCGTGAAAATCACTCGACCGTAATTCTGCTCACGCATATGCGGCCAGGCAGCGCGGGTGACTTTGTAGGCGCCTTCGACGTGGACGCGGTAAACCAGGTCCCAGTCGGCGTCGTCCATTTTGTGGAAGGTCTTGTCCCGCAGGATGCCAGCGTTGTTGACCACCACGTCGACGCGGCCAAACACGTCGAGGGCGTTTTGCACCAGTTTGTCGCCGTCGGTGACGGAGTCGTGGTTGGCCTCGGCCGTGCCGCCCGCCTCGCGAATTTCAGCGACCACACGGTCCGCTGCCGATGCGTTGGCACCTTCACCCTGAGTCGAGCCGCCGAGGTCGTTGACCAGCACTTTGGCGCCCTGTTTGGCGAACAGCAGCGCATGCGCCCGACCGAGGCCGCCACCGGCGCCGGTGATGATCACGACTTTATCTTCGAAGCGCACAGACTCATTCATGGGGAACTCCAGCAGGCCAGGGGACGATAACCTCGAGTGTCAGGCACCGGGCGGCGGGTCACAATCAAGACGAGGGGGCTGAATGGTGTGCGATAAGGCAGGGGGATGATGAGGTGAATGTTGAAAAGATCGCAGCCTTCGGCAGCTCCTACGCGCCTGTGGGCGCCGCCGAAAGCTGCGATCTTTTCAGGAACACGCCCGCTTCAGCGGCGCTGAAACCAGCCGGTCGCGGAACGCCAGATAGTGCTTGAGCACCTGCACCGGTGCCTCGGTCTGGGGGTAGTGGCCGATACCGTTGAGCAGCACCGTGTCGGGGTCGGGGATCAGCTCGCGATAGCGCGCGACCATGTGTGCTCCGGAAATCGGATCGACCTCGCCATCGATCACCCGCAACGGCACGTCGCCGCGCTGCATGGCGCTCACCCAGCGTTCCCGTTGAACCCGTCGCTGCGGAATGTAACCAATGAGTTTATGCATGACCCGCGGCCCGTGATTGCTGTCGATCAGGCTCCAGAAATCATCCATTTCGCTTTCAGTGGGCCGGGTCTGGGGACCGAAAATCTGCCGGAAACTTTTCACCAGGCCATCGCGGGTAAAGGCGCGGCCGATCATCCAGCCCAACGGGCTGAGCAAGAGCTTTTGCATCAGTACCGGGCGATGGGTTTCGGGGAACAGGCCGCCATTGAGGAACACGCAACTGGCGATGTTCACCCGGGCCTCGTGATGCCGGGCCAGCAGTTCCTGGGCCACGCTGTCGCCGTAATCGTGGGCCAATAGGTGCACCGGCTGCTCGATGTTCAGATGCGTCAGCAAGGCCTGTTGCAAATCGGCTTGCTCCAGCAGGCTGTAGTCGTGATTCACCGGTTTGGCCGAATCGCCGAAGCCGAGCATGTCGCAGGCAATCACCCGATAGCGCTGTGCAAGCGGCTGCCACAGGTAATGCCAGTCCCAACTGGCGGTCGGGAAGCCATGGATCAGCAACAGCGGCTCACCCTGCCCGGCCGTCCAGTAGCGGATGGCCTGGCCACGGAAGACAAACGTCTGGCCGCGTTTGCGCCAGACACACAGGGGAATCTCGGCGAGTGGCATTAGAGTTTATAACCCGGGGCTTGTTGATCGAGTTTGCGCAGCAGCGCTGGCCAGGCCAGTGCGCCGCCCATCCCTTGAGCACTTTTGGTGACGCCAGCGATCATCGCCTTGGCGCCTGCCAGAATCTGCGGTTCGATGGCGATCAACTCGGCGCCACCGTTTTGCGCCAGCACCTGGATATCGCAGGCACGCTGGAAGGTGAACATCATCAAGAAGGTGTCAGCGATGGTGCCGCCACAGGTCAGCAGACCGTGGTTGTGCAGCATCAGGAAATTGTTTTTGCCGAGGTCGGCTTGCAGCCGCGCCTTCTCTTCGTGGTTCAGCGCAACACCTTCGTAGGCGTGATAAGCCAGGCTGGACAGGACGAACAACGATTGCTGGCTGATCGGCAGGACGCCTTGTTTCTGCGCCGATACCGCAACACCCGCAGCGGTGTGGGTATGCAGCACGCAGACGACGTCGTGACGCACTTCATGCACGGCGCTGTGGATGGTGTAGCCCGCCGGGTTGATCTCGTAAGGGCTGTCCATCAGCTTGTTGCCGGCCTGATCGACCTTGACCAGGCTTGACGCGGTGATTTCGTGAAACATCAAACCGAACGGGTTGATCAGGAAGTCTTCGGTACCCGGCACCTTCGCCGAGATGTGCGTAAAGATCAGATCATCCCAGCCATGCAGGGCTACCAGGCGATAACAGGCGGCCAGATCGACGCGGGTCTGCCACTCGGCGGCACTGACCTGGTCTTTGACACTGTGGGGCGATTGAACGTGGGTCACACTCACGGCAAGGACCTCTCTTTTTTTATTGTTTTACTGACGTGTCAGCAGTCTAGTCAGCCCCCGGACTTCGTGTAGTTGCATTAGCAGCCAGCTTGATGGCCTAGCGAGTCAGTGCGGCACCGGGCTTGGATCCATGTCAAAGCACCGACGCCAACAAGGGTGCTGCGAACAGATTCAGCAACCCAGTCAGAACCATGACCAGCCCCGCCACCGAGCCTTCTTCACCGCCCACTTCATGGGCCCGGCTGACCCCGGCACCGTGAGCACCGACACCAAACAATGCGCCTCGCGCCAAGGCACTGCGCAACGGTAACCACTTGAGCAGGATGCCGCCGAGCATCGCCCCGAACACACCAGTGAACATCACAAACACCGCCGTCAATTCCGGTACGCCCCCGAGGTCGTGGGCCAACGGCATGGCAAAGGGGGTGGTAATCGAACGGGGCACCAGCGACATCGTCACTGAGCTGTCCAGCGCCAACGCCTTGGCCAGACCGAATGAACTGCCGATGGACGCCGCGCTGCCCGCCAGCATCCCCAGCAGCAACGCCGACCAATGCCGCGCCAGCATCTGCCGCTGCTGCCAGATCGGCACCGCGAAGGCCACGGTGACCGGCCCCAGCACCGCCATCAGCCAATGGGTGTTACTTGAATATTCAGCGTAGGCCGTATGCAGCGGCACGGCGAGCGCCAGCAGCAAGGCCGGGACCAGAATCAGCGGCGACAGCAAGTATCGACCGGTGCGCCGATAGATCCAGCGACTGAACAAATAGGCCAGCAAGGTGAACGCCAGCCAGAACATCGGCATCAGTTCAAGCTTCATGGGACCTCCTCAACCGCACGACCAATTCCACAGTAAACGCCGTCACCAGCATCACCATCAACGTGCTGACGCCGATCACCAACAGAATCCGCCAGCCGTCGTCGCGCAGCAGGCCGCCGTAATCGAGCAGACTCATCAGCGCAGGAATAAAGAACAGCAGCATCTCGGCCATCAACAACCCGGCCCCCATCTGCAACGCGGCAGGTTTCACCCAACCGAACGCGAACGCCAGCAACAACAACGCCATGCCGATCACCCCGCCCGGAATCGGCCAGGCAAACCACGCGGCCAACTGGCAGCCGAGCAGGTAGATCGCCAGCAGCACGGCTAATTCAGCGACCAGTCGGGAAAGCTTTCTCAGCGTTGGAGAGTTCAGGATTGATGCGTTCATGGTTTCGGTCCTCACAGGCGCTCATTTTACGGAGCGGGCTGCTATCCCCGAAGCGAATTGTTAGACTCAAAGCCATTCCAATATGGAATCAGGCCCATGGAATTCAAACAGCTACGCAGCTTCATCGAAGTGATGCATCAAGGCGGATTCACCCAAGCCGCCAAGACCTTGCACATCAGTCAATCGGCGGTGAGCAAGCAGGTCGCACAACTTGAGCAAAGCCTGGGTACCCCGCTGCTCGAACGCCTGGGCTCGCAGTTGCGACTGACCGCCGCCGGCAGCGTGGTGTTACAACGGGCCGAAGGCATGCTGCGGTTGCGCAATGAATTGCTCAGCGAGCTGGACGATTTGAGCCAACTGGCCCGTGGGGAGTTGCGTCTGGGTTTGCCACTGCTGGGCAGTGACGCGTTGTTCGCAGGACTGTTCGCCGAGTACCGGCGGCGCTACCCGAACATCAGCATTCAATTGCTCGAAGGCGGCAGCCTGAACATAGAGCAAGCCGTATTAAGTGGAGAACTGGAACTGGGTGGCAGCCTGCTGACGAAGGATCCTCAATTCGCTTTTCAGCCGTTCTGCGACGAACCGCTGGACGCCCTGTTGCCGGCCGATCATCCATTGGCGACGAAGACAGTGATTGGTCTGGAGGAATTGGCCGACACGCCGTTCCTGCTGTACCAGCGCAGTTTTGTGCTCAACGACCGATTGCTTCAGGCCTGCCAACAGCTGGGATTTACGCCCAAGGAAGGTGGACGCAGCGGTCAGGCGGATTTTCTCGCGGCGCTGGTGGCCGCCGGGCAAGGCGTAGTGCTGTTGCCCCGCGTGGTGGCGCGCGGGCTGGTGCGGCCAGGCGTGGTGCGCCTGACCTTGAACGCGCCGGCGTATCTGCGTTGGGACATTGCCTTTATCTGGCGCCAGGGCGCGTACCTGTCAAAAGCCGCCCAAGCCTGGCTCGCACTATTGCGCGAGCATCCGGTCAGCCCCGCAGAGCACTGACCAGCTCGGCCAGCCAAGGCTCGGCGTCGCTTTCCGGGGTAACACTTTCGCTGGCATCCAGGCGCAACATCGGCAGGACCTCGCGCAGACCCAGTTCGCCGAACAATTCGCGCATCTGCTCACCACCACCGCAGAAGGTGTCGCCATAGCTCGCATCGCCCAGGCCAATCACGGCCCCCGGCAAACCACGCCAGGCGGCAGGCAACTGGTCGCGAATCATCGAGTACAACGGTTGCAGGTTGTCCGGCAATTCGCCCATGCCCGTGGTCGAGGTCACGGCCAGAAAGGCTTCAGGGCCGAACGCCTGAACATCGGCAAGGCTGGCGCGCGGGTTGTGCCAGGTCTCGAAACCGGCGGCTTTCAAAATATTCGCAGCGTGCCGGGCGACTTCTTCAGCCGTGCCGTACACCGAGCCGGAAAGGATGGCGACTTTCATCAATCTGATCCTGAAGCGGGAAAAAGACTGGCGATATTAACAGCACCGGCAAAAAACCTGCGATTGCCTCTCAATAAGTGCTGATGGCCAGTAGACAGCCCTTATTGTTCTTCTAGAATGCAGCGCTTAATCAACTCAGAAAGGATTCTCTGATGATCAACGCTCAACTGCTGCAAATGGTGATCAATGCTTCCAATGACGGCATCGTGATTGCCGAAAAGGAAGGCGAGCTGGATAACATCCTGATTTACGTCAACCCGGCGTTCGAACGCCTGACCGGTTACACCAGCGAAGAAATCCTCTATCAGGACTGCCGCTTCCTGCAAGCCGGGGATCGGGATCAAGAAGCGCTGGGGTTGATTCGTAAGGCCCTGGACAGCGGCGGCTCGTGTCGGGAGGTGCTGCGTAACTACCGCAAGGACGGCAAGCCGTTCTGGAACGAACTGTCCCTTTCGACGGTTAGAAACGAAAGCGACGGACAAACGTATTTTGTCGGTGTACAAAAAGACGTGACCGCTCAGGTCAAGGCACAGCAGCGGGTTACGCAACTAGAGGCGCAAGTGGCTGAATTGCAGACTGAACTGGCTGCACTCAAAGCGACGAACGGCGCAAACAAACCAGCGAACTAAGTGTCATTAACTACAATCACCAATGACTTTGTAACTATTTCTTTCGAGCAAGCCATGCAACGCGACGCACTCCTGACCCAGGATGAGCTGGATTTTATCCAGACCATGCAGCACAACCCGCAACTCAATGTGCGGGATGCAACGTCGAGCCTGCTCGTCAACGGTGGATCGCAGATCCGTGACCTGCTCACTCGCCTGGCAGCCCATGAGCAAGTCACCATCCAGGCCAACTTTGAAAATCAGCAAATGACCTTCCCGCTGCACCTGGTCGAGGACGAGTTTCACGCGTTGCATTTGCGCCTGGGCGTGCCGAGCATTTTTGAAGATGGGCCAATGGTGCGACCGTGGCGCCTGACACTTGAGGAACCGGTTGCGCTGGAGAATGCCAAGGGGCAGCCCGGCACGATGTGGGTCCACGAAGTGTCGTTCAAAGGGGTTTTGCTGGAAGTTCGCAACAAAACCAAGCCACCGAAGCATTTCGCGTTGTGGTTCAGCCCGTCAGGCTATGAGCGAATCGCGTTGCGCGGCACATTCGAACGGGAAACCGAGCAAGGCTTCTTCGCTTATCAGCTCAGCCAGAGCGACAAGGACGAAACCGAACGTCTGCGTCAGTTCATTCTTCAGCAACATCGTCTGACCCATCCTGCCCTGCACGTCTGAATTTCAAGTATCCAGGTTGCCCGCCAGGAACTGCTTCAGGCGCTGACGCATCAACAAACCCTCGTTACCCAGACAACCAATCGATGATCCGGCCAGGCTTTCCTGCGCCAGGTCAGACGCATCACCGGCAAGCATCAGCTGACAATCCAGGCTCATGGCCAAGCGGTTCAGGCGCCTCGGCAGCTCCGGTGAAGGCGCGTGATTGGAAAACAGCACAAGCGCCTCGGGTTTGATTCTTTCGCAGACCAGCGTCAGTTCATCGAATGGCTGGCCGATCGTGAGCACACTCACGCCTGAATCGGCCCCACTCAGAAACAGCGCTGCCACCAGCAGTTCAAATTCACGGCACTGACCGGGCAGGGCGCTGATAACGACCCGGCGCGGCGATGTATCACGTATCAGCAACAAGCGCTGCGACACCCGTGATCGCAAGAATGCATCGAAGAATAACCACTCGCTGGTCTGGCCGAACATATCCTGTCGCTGCAACAGCAGCTTCCAGAGCGGCATCAGAATGTCCTGGAACACCACAGGCAGTGAGTAGCTGGAAAAAATCTGCCCATAGACCCGTTCCAGCTGGAGATCGTCAAAGGCACTGACAGCGGTCTGAACCTGCTGCTGCCATTGAGCATAATCCGCCAGCACCAGTTCATTGGGAATGATGTGCGAGAGCGCTTTGAACGGTTCGGTCTTTGCCAGGATCTTGCCGACCTTGCTCACCGCCACACCGCGCTCGATCCAGCCGAGAATGCTGCGAACCGTCTCGATATCGACCATTGAATACAGTCGATGCCCACTTTCGGTGCGCGTGGGTTGAATCAGACCGTAACGACGTTCCCATGCCCGCAAAGTGACCGGGTTGATACCGGTCAGGCGTGACACTTCTCGAATCGGAAAAAGTTCTTCCCGCTCGAGGGAGGCAGCTGGCAACAAGCCGTGGACAACGTCAGTCAGGACAGGCATTTGGGGGGTGATCGTCCACGGGCAAGTTGGATCCCATTCTAGCGCCTATCTCCCGCAATCATTCAAGACATTGATGGATAACACACAAGATATTGATGGACGACGAATGCCACTGGCGTAATTTTCATATTCGGGAATAATCCTTGCTTGTTCAAAGACGCAGCCCACCACCCCGGCGTTGCGTCTGGCGAAACTCCTACCCGGAGCGACGCGATTGCCTTACGGAGATACACAATGTCTACCTCACCCGTCACGCTGATGGTGGCGCGCCGCGTTGCCGATGGACGTTATCAGGACCTGATCGCCTGGTTGCGTGAAGGCGAACAGCTGGCCACCGACTTCCCCGGCTATCTCGGGTCTGGCGTGCTCGCTCCGCCGCCCGATGATAACGAATTCCAGATTATCTTCCGCTTCGCCGACGAGCAGACCCTGCACGCCTGGGAGCACTCCGCTTCGCGTACCGCCTGGCTGGGACGCGGCAGCGACTTGTTCGCCCACCCGACAGAACATCGGGTCAGTGGCATCGAAGGCTGGTTCGGCGCGGTTGGTCAACGCCCGCCACGCTGGAAACAGGCTGTGGCGATCTGGCTGGCATTCTTCCCGGTCTCGCTGTTGTTCAATTTTGTGCTGGGGCCGTTGCTCGGCGAAATGAGCCTGTTGCCTCGGGTGTTCATCAGCACCCTGTGCCTGACGCCCTTGATGGTTTATTTCTTTATTCCGTTGTCGACCCATCTGTTGGCGAACTGGCTGCACACCACACCGACGCGGCCGTTGCCCGCCGCCCCCACCACCCAAAACCGCTGATCTCTGTAGGAGCGAGGCTTGCCCGCGAAGGCGGTGAAACAGTCGACATCAATGTTGCCTGACACACCGCCTTCGCGGGCAAGCCTCGCTCCTACAAAAACCACCTCACGCTTCGTCGCTGGTATAGTTTTGCTCTAACCGCGACGCGAGCCATTCATGACCTCTTCCGCAGCCCCTATCCTCATCACCGGTGCCGGCCAGCGTGTCGGCCTGCACTGTGCGCAGCGTTTGCTCGAAGACGGCCAGCGAGTGATCTTCAGCTACCGCAGCGAACGCCCCGGCGTACAAACATTGCGCGATCTGGGGGCGACGGCGGTGTTCGCGGATTTCTCCAGCGAAGCCGGCATCCTCGCGTTCATCACCGAACTCAAAACCCACACCGACAGCCTGCGGGCGATAGTCCATAACGCCTCCGAATGGCTGGCCGAAACACCGGACACCGACGCACAGGCATTTACCCAAATGTTCACTGTGCACATGCTCGCGCCCTACCTGATCAACCTGCACTGCGTCGACTTGCTCGAACGCTCGAGCCCCGCCGACATCGTGCACATCAGCGACGACGTGACCCGCAAGGGCAGCAGCCAGCACATCGGCTACTGCGCCAGCAAAGCCGGGCTCGACAGCCTGACCCTGTCGTTCGCCGCGAAATATGCGCCAACGATCAAGGTCAACGGCATCGCGCCAGCCCTGCTATTGTTCAATCCCGACGACGACGCGGCGTACCGCGCAAAGGCCCTGGCCAAGTCCGCGCTGGGCATCGAACCCGGCAGCGAAGTGATTTACCAGAGCCTGCGCTATCTGCTCGACAACCCTTATGTCACCGGCACGACCCTGACCGTCAACGGCGGACGGCACGTCAAGTAAGCCGCCCCGCGAGGATATTTCATGACGTTATCCCTGCCCCAAAACGCCCTGTCCGAGAGCTATCGCGAGGTTCTCATCGGTCTCGGTGAAAACCCTGACCGCGAAGGACTGCTAGACACCCCGGTGCGTGCGGCCAAGGCCATGCAGTACCTGTGTCACGGCTACGAGCAAAGTGTCGAAGAGATCGTCAACGGTGCGCTGTTTTCGTCGGACACCGACGAGATGATCATCGTTGCCGACATCGAGCTCTATTCGTTGTGCGAGCACCACATGCTGCCCTTCATCGGCAAGGCGCATGTAGCTTATATTCCGACCGGCAAGGTGTTGGGCCTGTCGAAGATTGCACGCCTGGTGGACATGTTCGCCCGGCGCCTGCAAATTCAGGAAAACCTCACCCGGCAGATCGCCGACGCGGTACAGCAAGTCACCGACGCCGCTGGTGTCGCCGTGGTGATCGAGGCCAAGCACATGTGCATGATGATGCGCGGTGTCGAGAAACAGAATTCGACCATGAACACCTCGGTGATGCTCGGCGCCTTCCGCGAGTCGAGCAACACCCGCCAGGAGTTCCTGCAATTGATTGGACGGAGCAAGTAGCAATGCCACAACTTCAACCAGGAATGGCGCGCATCCGGGTCAAGGACCTGTGCCTGCGCACCTTTATCGGGATCAACGAGGACGAAATCCTCAACAAGCAGGATGTGCTGATCAACCTGACCATCCTGTACGCGGCGCAAGAAGCGGTGCGCGACAACGACATCGATCACGCGTTGAACTACCGCACCATCACCAAGGCGATCATCGCCCATGTGGAGGGCAATCGCTTTGCCCTGCTCGAACGCCTGACCCAGGAATTGCTGGACCTGGTCATGGCCAACGAATCAGTGCTATACGCCGAAGTCGAAGTCGACAAACCCCACGCCCTGCGTTTTGCCGAGTCGGTGTCGATCACCCTCGCGGCGAGCCGCTAAGCTTCAAGCTTCGAGCCGCAAGCGTTAAGCTACAGCCACCCACAATCCAAACTTGCAGCTTGAAGCTCGCCGCTTGAAGCTGTCTCGAAGAGCCCGCCATGAACGATCAACAACGCCTGGAACTTGAAGCCGCCGCCTTCCGCCGACTGGTCGCCCACCTGGACAGCCGCAAAGACGTGCAGAACATCGACCTGATGAACCTCTCGGGTTTCTGCCGCAACTGCCTGTCCAAGTGGTACAAGGCCGCTGCCGACGAACGCCAGATAGAGGTCAGCCTCGACGACGCCCGCGAAGTGGTCTACGGCATGCCGTACGCTGAATGGAAAGCCCAATACCAGCAAGAAGCCAGCGCCGAACAACAAGCGGCGTTCGCCAAAGGAAAACCCAATGAGTGATTTGAACACCCTGCGCGCCAGCCTCAACAGCGGCGAACACGTTTTCGCCGACACCCTGGCATTCATTGCCGCCGGTTACGACTATCAACCACAGGCCTTCAACAATGGTGGCGTGGAAAACGCCGCCGGGCAAAACGAAGGTTCGTGCAAGACCCTGGGCCTGGCGCTGCTGGAAGGCTTGAGCGATGAAGAAGCGCTGTTGGCGTTTGGCGAACATTACCGTTCGGTAGTGGCGACACCTGAAGGCAGCGATCACGGCAATATCCGCGCGTTGATTGCCCATGGTCTGGCCGGCGTGAAGTTCTCGCAGCAACCGCTGAATCGCCGCTGATCACAGAACCAACCACAATCCCCAGTGGGAGCGAGCCTGCTCGCGAATGCGGTCTATCCGTTGACTCATGTGCTGAATGTGAGACCGCTTTCGCGAGCAAGCCCGCTCCCGCATTTGAGCTTTATCGCCGGTGAAATCGTGGGCACAAAAAAACCGGCCGAGGCCGGTTTTTTTTATTTCAACGTTCTCAGAACTTGGCGTTCTGCAGATCATCGAGGTAACGCTCAGCGTCCAGTGCCGCCATGCAGCCAGCGCCAGCCGAGGTGATGGCTTGGCGGTAAACGTGGTCAGCGACGTCACCGGCGGCGAAGATGCCTTCGAGGTTGGTCGCAGTAGCGTTGCCTTCACGGCCGCCGTGCACGACCAGGTAGCCGTCCTTCAACGTTAGCTGACCTTCGAACAACGAGGTGTTCGGTGTGTGG
The DNA here is from genome assembly GCF_016651105.1 of Pseudomonas sp. TH15. Classification (GTDB taxonomy): domain Bacteria; phylum Pseudomonadota; class Gammaproteobacteria; order Pseudomonadales; family Pseudomonadaceae; genus Aquipseudomonas. The sequence continues at coordinate 2,104,250 of NZ_JAEKEL010000001.1, read as the reverse complement.
CCGATGGCGATGAACACGCCGTCGACTGTCAGCTCGTCGAAGCTGCCGTCGTTGTTCTTCAGGCGAGCACCGGTCACGCCCATCTTGTCGCCCAGGACTTCGTCCAGGTTCGAGTTGAGCTTGAGGATGATCTTGCCTTCGGCAACCCGGGCATTGAGCTTGTCGATCAGGATCTTCTCGGCGCGGAAGGTTTCGCGACGGTGGATCAGGGTCACCGTGCTGGCGATGTTGGCCAGGTACAGCGCTTCTTCGACAGCGGTGTTACCGCCACCGACCACAGCCACTGGCTTGTTGCGATAGAAGAAACCGTCGCAGGTTGCGCAGGCCGAAACGCCTTTGCCCATGAACGCTTCTTCCGACGGCAGGCCCAGGTAGCGAGCGCTAGCGCCGGTGGCGATGATCAGTGCGTCACAGGTGTAAGTCGCGCTGTCGCCAGTCAGGGTGTACGGCTTGGCAGCGAAGTCCACGGCATTGATGTGATCGAACACGATCTCGGTTTCAAAGCGTTCGGCGTGCTCTTTCATCCGTTCCATCAGCGCCGGGCCGGTCAGGCCATGGACGTCGCCCGGCCAGTTGTCGACTTCAGTAGTGGTGGTCAGTTGACCGCCGGCCTGCATGCCGGTGATCAGCAGCGGCTTGAGGTTGGCACGGGCGGCATAGACCGCGGCGCTGTAACCGGCAGGGCCGGAACCGAGAATAATCACTCGCGAATGACGGACTTCAGACATGACCTGCTCCTGTTAACCGGCCCGAAACACCTGGCGCGGAACGCCGGTTTGCCGGCGGGAATAAAAAAGGACTGTTGAAAGCACTTGGGGAAGGCTTGAGCTCGACAGTCCTGTAAAAGAATGGGTGCAGCGTATCGAGGGGGCGAAGATTAAGGAAATACGGTTTAACAATCCAGCTCATAGGCGGTCTCTATGCCGACAGACTGACGAGATGGACGTCCACATCTATGAGAGATACCAACCAAATCTACAACGCCACTATTAGGCCATTATGCGCAAGAAGTTGCGCAGTTGTTTCTCAAAAAAGCCCTCTGAAAGCGCTACAGCCCTTGTAATCAAAGGCCTCCAGCCAAGTGCGCAAGAAGTTGCGCAGTACTGCGCAACTTCTTGCGCACTTTTCATGGTTTTTCCTTGCCCGAGTCGCCTGTCTGGATGAGATGTTTCGCTTAAATCATTGATCCGGAATGACTATCGAATCGCTGGCATGGAAGTTGATGTCTCCCAAAACACACGGGCAGGCAATCGTGCCTGTTTGACGTGTTTTTTCGAGCAAGGAGAGCATTCCCATGGCAACACCCGCGTACATGTCCGTCACTGGCGAAAAACAAGGTCTGATCACTGCCGGCGCCTTCACAGCCGACTCGGTTGGCAACACCTTTCAGGAAGGCCACGAAGACCAGGTCATGGTTCAGGCTTTCACTCACGATGTGATCATCCCGCGTGACCCACAATCCGGTCAGCCAACCGGCCAACGCGTGCACAAGCCAGTGGTGATCACCAAGGTCTACGACAAGGCTTCGCCACTGCTGCAAGCGGCTCTGACTTCCGGCGAGCGCATGAGCGAAATCGTTATCCAGTGGTACCGCACTTCGGCCCAAGGGACCCAAGAGCACTACTACACCACCAAACTGGAAGACGCGATCATCGTCGCCATCAACAACAAAATGCACAACTGCCAGGATCCGTCGAACTCCCACTTCACGCACCTGGAAGAAGTGCAATTCACCTACCGTAAAATCACCTGGACCCACGAAGTATCCGGTACTTCGGGTTCCGATGACTGGCGTCAACCAGTCGCTTAATCGCGGCTGATCGTTACAAACGTCGGCCAGCTCTGCTGGTCGATGCGATTTATGCCTTGCAGAGTTGATGTGCGGACTCTCTTTCTCACCTGACCAAGGAACAGTTAAATGCGTCAAAGGGATTTGAAGTTCACGTTTGCTGTGTTGTCAGGGCAGATGGAGTTCGAGGTCGTAGAGTTCACGCTGGAGGAGGCCATCTGTGAGCCTTTTCGACTCACGATCGAGTTGGCCAGCCGCAACCCGAACATTGATTTTGGCAAGGTGCTCGATCAGCCCTCATTGCTCACGATCTGGCAAGGCGGCACGGCTGTGCGTCATGTTCACGGGCTGGTGTCCAGTTTCACTCAACGTAAAACCGGCTTCCGCCGGACACGTTATCGGGCGGTGGTCGAACCGCAACTCGCCCGACTGGCCTTGAGTTCCAACTGGCGTATTTTTCAGCAGAAAAACGTGCCGGACATCATCAAGTCCGTGTTGAGCGAGCACGGCATCCTCGACTATCAGCAACACATCAACAGCGAACATTTGCCGCGCGAATACTGTACGCAGGTCGGCGACACCGACTTGTACCTGTTCGATCGGCTGTCCAGTGAAGAAGGCTTGTTCTATTTCTTCAAATGCAATGAAAGCACTCACACGCTGATCCAGGGCGACAAACTCTATGTGCAGGAGCGTATTCAAGGCGCTCCGGTGCTCTACACCACTGAACCGGCAGCGGATGCCACGCAACCCGTGCTCTATGCGTTCAGTTACACCGAGAACGTCCGCACGGCCGAGCAGACCCAACGCGATTACACCTTCAAGCGCCCGACCTTCGACCAGCAGCAGAACTTCGCCGGCGATGACTTGCAACATCAGACGCCTAACTACGAACGCTATGACTATCCGGGCCGCTACAAGGCCACCGCTGCCGGTAAACCCTTCACCCAGAATCGCTTGCTGGGGCACCGTGGCGACGCGCGGATCGCCGTTGTCGAAGGCGACGATCCGCGCCTCATCCCGGGTTTCTCTTTCCAGCTCACCGGCCACCCCCGGGAAGATTTCAATCGCTGGTGGCGCTCGCTGAGGATCACTCACAAGGGCATCCAGCACGCCAGTCAGGAAGAAGAGTCCGCCGGTGCCGATATCGGCGTGAGTTATGACTTTGTCGCCGAGATCGTTTCCGAAGAAACCGAATGGCGTACCCCGCCACGCCCCAAACCTATTGTTGACGGACCACAGATTGCGACGGTGACCGGGCCGGACGGAGAAGAAATTTACACGGATGAATTTGGCCGGGTAAAGGTCCAGTTCCCATGGGACAGAGAAGGTAAGAACAACGAATTCAGTTCCTGCTGGGTGCGCGTGGCGCAGAACTGGGCGGGCGCGGACTGGGGCCATATGGCGATCCCGCGCATTGGCCAGGAGGTCATCGTCGATTACCTCGACGGCGATTGCGATCAGCCGATCATCACCGGCCGCACCTACCGTGCGACGAACATGCCGCCTTACCAACTGCCCAATCACAAGATTCTCAGCACCATCAAAAGCAAGGAATACAAGGGCACTAGGGCCAACGAACTGCGCATTGACGACACCACCAAGCAGATCAGTGCCGCGTTAATGAGTGATCACGGCAGCACCGCATTGCATCTGGGTTACCTGACGCATCCACGACCGAGCGGCGGTGAACCGCGCGGCGAAGGTTTTGAGTTGCGCACCGATGAACACGGCGCGTTGCGAGCAGCCAAAGGCCTGCTGCTGAGTACCGAGGAGCAAATGAACGCCAGCGGCGGTCACCTCAATCGCGCCTCTGTCGTACAGGTGCTGGAAGCGGCGTTGAAGCTAGCCAAGGACTTGGGCGATTACGCCCAGGACAACCAGGGTGTAGGCCATGACAAGGCGCCGCAGAAAACGCTCAGCGATGCGGTTCGCGACCTGGGCAACGGCGCGAATGACGAATCGGGCAAGGGCAATGGTGGCAATCCGGCGATTGCCGTGAGCGGTGAAGCCGGTATTGCTGCGGCGTCGCCCAAGAGCATCACGGTGGCGGCGGGTGAGCACATCGACACCATTGCCCAGCAGAATCAGCAACAGACCTCGGGGCAGAAGTTTGTGCTCAATGCCGGGACCGACCTGGGGATGTTTGCCCACAGCGGCGAAATGCGCCAGATCACCCATCAGGGCCCGATGCTGTTGCAGGCGCAGAAAAACAACATCCGCCTGGAAGCGGATCAGAGTGTGGAAGTCAGCGCGAGCAACCAGCATGTGCTGGTGTCGGCCAAAGAGCACATCACTCTGATGTGTGGCGGGGCCTACATCACCATCAAGGGCGGCAATATCGAACTGGGCATGCCCGGCAACCTGATCGTCAAAGCGGCCAAACACAGCCTGCTCGGCGCCACTAGCCTGGAAGCGGAACTGCCCAAATTCAAAGTCGGCGATACCCAGCGACGCTTTATGCTCAAGCAGATTGACGGGACGTCGGCGATGCCCAACATGCCGTACAAAATCACCCTGTCCAATGGCGAAGTGGTCGAAGGAGTGACCGATGCTCAGGGCGCCACGCAGTTGTTGCAGAAAGATGCGATGAGCATTGCCAATGTGGCCATGCTCAAGCCGCCCTCCCCCGCAGCCGCGGGTGCCGCGGCAGGCGGTGCGGGGGCTGCTGCCAGTGTTGCCAGTGCCGATGATGAGGCGGAGGAAATTGTGCAGTTCTTTGAATTCAAGGATGACAAAGGTGGACCCGCGCCGCACCACTTCAAGGTGATGTCCGCCGGGGAAGTCGTGGCCGAGGGTTCCGGTGAGCGCACGCCGGAATTCCCTTCCGACATGGAGCTGGAACTGGAATCGTGGCCGGTGAAGGAGAAACAAAATGCCTGAAGTCCTGACAACGCAGGTGCGCAAGCTCGCGGCCATCGGATACGGCGAAGCTTCGACGGACAACAACCCGCAGGAAGTCCGCGCTATTTGCTTTACGGTGACCAACCGCATGCGCGCGTGGCAGCTTGCCGACGTCGACAGCCTGCTCAAGGAGGCCGGCGCCGGCTACGTCGTCGCCACGAAGGGCAACAATGTCCGTTACAACCAATTGATGGCGGCTTCGGACGCGGCCATCAATGCCGATCAGAACATGCGCTCGGCGGTAGAGAGTGCACGGGACGCGCTCGCCCAGCGTGGCAATGATCCCTCCAACGGGGCGTATTGGTGGGATGGTGTCGATATCAAGAAGTCGACCAACCCCCGACACTCTTCCGGGTTCCACTACGGCTCCCCCTCGCACAACATCTTTGGTGTTGCGCAAGTCACGTTGCCGGAGAAGATCACCTATTGGACGCAGTTCAACAAAAAGACCAACACAATGGTAAATACCCGCGAGCGGGGTCGTTATACCTACAAATACCAATCCACTGCCGCCATCGGCAAAACGATCTTCTGGACCACCAATCCGGAGTACATCAAGGCATCCGGCGCCAAGGGGCATCGATGAGAAAAGTCACCCGTTGTCTGAGCCTGTTTCTCGGTGCGGGCCTGCCCTTTCTGGCGCAGGCAGCTCCGGTACAGTTCACCGATTACCGTGCTTTCTATCAGTCGTTGGGCGACAACCTGTTTGCAGGGCCCGGCACCGAACTCGCCATGCCCTGCTCGGAATCGCCAAGGCATTGCCTGTGGGTCAACGCCATGCGCCCGGTGTTTGAACGTTTTGAAGATGCGCAATGGAGCGCTCCCGACGGGCTGAATCTCGAACCGCCCAAAGGCACGCCCGAGATTGTCTTCGATGGCGAAGCCCTGACGATTGGCAAACAACGTTGGCCACTGCGCGATGCGGTCAACTTCGCCTCGCCGCAGTGGCCCGTCGGTGACCCCATCGACCCGGAAAACCTCGCGACCGCCACGGCCTGGCGCCAAGGCACCTCAACGTGCCTGGAGATGCAGTACGTCAGCAGTGGCTACGGTGATCGATACACCCAAGTGTTGCTGGTACACGGTCAGCATTTGTACGCCTTACCGCCACTGTTCGCTTCTTGCTCGGCCATTCGCAAGGCGCCCGGCAATCAGTTCAGCTATCCGGATAACGCCTACCTGGGGGCGGAGCTGGAAAACAATCCGACCGGGCTGAAAGTGGATTACCGGGTACCCAATGCTAAAAACCCGGTGGCGCAGTACCTGTTGCACTTCCCGAATCAGGGGGACCCCTTCGTATTTGAGGCGCAGCGCCAATAGGCCTCAGCGAGCGAATCCGTCATGACCTTGCGCCCACGCGTCGAGACCAACGGGGTAACACTTCAAGGAGGAAATGCACGATGAATGACGCCGTCCAGACGAAAAAAATCTGTTCCGCCCAATCGATCACCATGCCCAGCGGTGGCGACGTACACCTCATCCCGCCGCCACCCAAGCCCTGCGTGACTATCGTCGTACATGGCGTCAACGACATGGCCGGTTGCTACGAACGCGTCGAGCGTGGCCTGTGCCAGGGATTGAACGAGCGCCTGGATATGCCACGCACTCTGCCCAACGGCGCGAACAATCCGGGCTTTCTGATGCCGGCCACGTACAGCCTGCCCGCTGACGATGACGGCAAGGCAACAAACCCTGACGCCGTGTACTACCGGCGCAACTTCGGTGCATCCAGCAACGGCTGCCAACCGCGCAGTGTGGTTATTCCATTTTATTGGGGGTTTCGGGAGGAAGAGGAGAAGATCAATAAAACCAAAGCTCATGGACAGTGGGAAGACCGAAACGGCAACCGCCTGGATAAGACCGGCACCAAGGAAGGCGGTCAGTTCGCCAATGCCACCACCAACTTGCCTGACATGTGGGGCGAGGGTTTCAACGGCTATCCGTTCGGCATCCTTCCCCTCAATTTTATTGGTGGCAACCTGACCCACCCGCTGTACTCAGCCACTAACCGTCGCTATATGGTACTGGCCGCCCTGCGCCTGGCGATGTTGATCAAAATTATTCGCAAGCGTTATCCGAACGATACGGTCAACGTGGTAGGTCACAGTCAGGGCACGCTGCTCACCCTGCTGGCCCATGCTTTCCTCAAGGATGAAGGTGAACGTCCGGTTGACGGGGTCGTCATGATCAACTCACCTTATAGTTTGTACCAGCCGAACAACGAAAAGGCCCAGAAATGGCTGGGGCAACAGACGACAGGAGCGCGTATTGCCACCCTCAACGGCATATTGCAATTCATCTCTGGCAACCCGAACTCCAATCCGGCGCTGTCGAGCGTCACGCTCAAAAACTGCCAGGGTTATGGCGCCATTGGTGGGCTGGGTTGGACCGGTAGCTCGTCGTCTCAAGCCAACATCGGCGGAGAGAAAATCTCGTTCGACGAGCGAGACAATCGCGGCTGCACCTATCTTTATTTCACTCCCCAGGACCAGACCGTGGGCCTTGGCAACGTCCAGGGTATCGGTTGGCAGGGTATTGGGGACGAGATCGAAGGCGTACCTGCACGCAAGGTACTTCCGCATCTTTTCCATCAGCGCATATTCACTGTGCGTAAACGCAACGGCGAAAAAGAACCCGTCGGCAAACACGTGCCTCCTTATGTCTACCTGTTGCGCCAGGACAGCGAACAACCGTGGGAGGACACCGGGCTGGGCTTCATGGACCGTATTCCCAATGGCAGCCTGGACAAGGGCGCCAGCGTGGTCTTGACCGCGCCGCAATTGCCGGTGCCGGGCGACGTGAATTTTTCCAACGATGGCGTTATGACCGCCCCCGGGGAAGCCTCCAAAAGCGGGGTGTACCAGATGAAGGACAAACTCGACCCTGTCGATGCTTCGATCGGCGTAGCCAATGGCGGCTGGGAGCCGAAGAACCCACGTCATGCCGAAGCGGAGATCATGGAAGAAGCCCTGGCCTTCAAATATGGGCAAGACATCCAGAGCGTCGAAAAGGCCCGCAACGAGGGCAAGGAAGCCTCGGAGTGTGCCCATGTGTTTGCCGCTCGGGCTCAAGGCAACGGCAAGGTCCTCATCACTCGCGGGGAAACGCCTTATCAGGCGCGTATTCGTCTGCAAGGCGAGGACTACTCGGAGGCTCTGTCTTTCCACTCATCCATTCCCAACAACCCTGAACACAGCCGACAAGTGCTGGCCTATGACGTGGCGATCGGTGCCGGCGAATGCGTCGATGAAGCATCGTTTTACGCGTATCTGTGTCGGGTGGCGGATTGGCGGCTGGACTGGGCGAAGACCGACGGCGGCGCCAACGCGCAATTTCAGGCGGAGAATGAAGATCCGGACGACTCCGTGGATCAGCACTACCAGGAGGAGGACGGTAAAAACCGCGAGCTGATTGACTCTACAGTCGCCTATCGCAAGACCGGCACGCTACCCGCCATCAGCGACACCATGCCAAGTCTGGTGGCCACCCAGACCCGCACCGAGCTCAGAAAAGGCGAGCCGGTACGTTTTGGTGGCATCGCCTGATGCGCCTCGATAGAGCTTGTCTGTTTTTCACCGGCCTTTTGCTGACCAGCCCTCTGGCTCAGGCGGCTGAACATCCACTGACGGCTAGCCGTTGCTTTGCCAGCTCGGCCACGTCCGTGACTGCCTATACCTCGTCGGCCAAGGAGGCCGCCACCATGCCTGTTGATGCTCGTTACCGCGCCCCAACCACATCGCCCCGTCTGGAAACTCTGGATGTGCTCAGCATCGGAATGAGCCTCGACGTATTCCGCCAAGGGCAGACCTGGCAAACCTTGCAAGAACAGAATGCAAAACAGTCAGAAGCCTTGCACGTTGGCAGCATCTTGCCCTTGGACCCGAAGAAGTACCCGGTAACTGCCGACGACAAGGACATGGCCTCTGAAAAAAGGGAGGCAGACGCCTTGGAATTGGGATTACGGGATTTTCTGGAGAAATGGCCTATCCCGACTATTACCGTAGTTCGTGGCTGGAATCCAAAAACACCGAACCTGCGTTTTACGCCTGAAGAAACTGAAGAAAGTTTGTCTGTAATGGTCAACAACATGCGAGGACCTGCCGGGCTGCATTGGCATCGCATTCGTAATTTGCAGGACGGCATCGTCTGTAGTGATACCCCCGAAGCTTTACTGGAGTCGCTGTTCCAGACATTCGAGCGCAATCCCGATCTTCCTGCATTGCTGATCTACGTTAATGAAGGCTTCAATATGGCGTTGTCATTGACTACGAAGGGTAATAAACCCATAGGGCTCGGAACCGGACCTCGACAACCTGGCGAACTTACCGACTCGATGGTTGCCTTGGTCGTCGGCCGCCCCGAACGCGTTGAATGGCTGCGTTACTACGCCCAGTTCGCCAAGGTCAACGAGAACAAGATCGATCCTGCGTTCACCGGTTGGGGCTGGCGCAAACCTGCGGTGGAGTTCCAGCCGTCGGAGTTTCTTCCTCAACCTTGGACCCAACGTGCTTTCGAGCAGTGGGATGCGCTGCCGGTGCTGGCCAAGTTGCACCGGCCGGTGACGGTGTCACTGCGACGACCGGATACTGGCGAGCGCCTGAAGCGCGAGGCCTTGACTGTCAAACTGGCCGACGGCTGGAAAAACGCCACGGACGGGCTCTCTCCGAAACCGTCCCGAGTGTTCTTCGATGGCGGCCTGAACACCACGCCGCTGGCCGAACTGTTACCGGCCCTCAGAGCGGCCAACAGCCCGCTCGACTTGCTAGAGTCGCGGGAAAGCTACGACCTCACCCAGCGTCTCGGCGATACCGGCGCGGCCTCGCCCTTTGTCGGAATTGCGTTGGCAACCATGGCCAGTTACCTGAATGCCGACACCAGCGTGGTCATGCCGATGCGCCGCCAGGACCAGGCAACGATCATTACCGTGACCTCACCAACGCCTGGTAAGAAGCCTGCTGGCAATGATCATTTCGGTGTCACGTTGATGCCGCAAACTGCCAGCACGGAGGAGGCGCCTCCCGCACCTCCAGCTCCTTTGGCACCCAAAGTGTCGGTCGTGCAGCAGGATCACACACTGGAAGAGTTCCTGGCCGACTTGAAGCCGAACAGTAACTGGGTGGATGAACTGTAAAAACTCCGCAGACATGTGTGTTTGGCTGTTCCAGGGTGCCACTTGGCCCTCTGGAACTGCGCTTCTTATATCTGAAATACTCATTCTTCAGTAAGCATATGCCGCTGAGAAATGAATGTCTGTCAGTAACACGAAAAGGATCAGATATGGACATCATTCGGCTCGGCGACTCCACCAGTCACGGTGGCACCGTTCTTGAAGCTTTCAACCAGACGGACCTGAACGGCAAACCCATGTCCGGTGTTGGCCATAAGGTGGTTTGCCCGCTGTGCAAAGGGGTTTTCCCTATTACGCAGGGCAGCGCCCTGCTGGATGTCGGCGGCATCGCGGTAGCGCTTCACGGGATGAAAACCGCGTGCGGCGCCAGCCTGATTGCCAGCAATCCCAAGGGTGAAGCTGCAAGTTAAAAACGTGGGGCGTTCTTTGCGCCAGCGGTACTGCCCGGGAAGCAGGCTGGATCAACGGTTCTTGTTCATCCCCGACCAGAGCAGCGAGGGCAGCGTCCGAGAGTCCAGCAACGCGTCATCCGCCGTCACCAGACGCGGGAGAACATGCCAGGGATAGTTGGCACTGCGGTGATGATGCAGGTGCAGATTGATGTGATAAGGCCAGATGAAAAACCGCCCTGCGCACCCGACTTTCCAGGCATATGTCCATTCCCGCCAACCGGGGGTGACGTCAGGTCCGCCACTGTGCTCGGCGATGCTGCGGATTTTCTGCAGCAGGGTGCCCAGCGTGGCCAGTGGCACAAACCAGAAAAACACCATCAGAAAGAGCGTCTGGGCGGACGTTTGCCAAGCGATGAAAGATAAAAGGACCAGCCAGATCACACCGGCAGCCAATGCCGACCGGGTCATCTTCGGTGATGCTCCGCCCGCCGCCTTGTAGGCGCGCAGGTTGCGCAGCGTGTTGATCAAGAACAGATCCCCGAGCAATTGCCGCAGCAACAACTTCCCACTCAGCGGGCGGAAATCCCAGGGCTGCCGGTGATACAGAAAACGCCGCTCCGGGTCGTTCGCGGTTCCGGTCTGTTGATGATGTTCGAGGTGCAGGGGCCGATAGAATTCCACCGGGACCATTCCTGGCACCCCGATCGCTAGGTTGATCAGAAAGTCGTTGAGCGTGCGATGACGGGTCAGGTGATAGTGCGTCGCGTCGTGGTACAGAATGAACAGCGCATGTTGGCGCGCGGCAATCACCACGAAGGCCACGCCATACAGTCGCCAGTCCCCCACATACAGCGCGATGCGCAACGTCACGATGATGCACAGCCATTCCAGCAGGATCGCAGCGATGGTGCGCAGATCCACCGTCAAACGCTTCAGCATGACGGTGACCAAGCCCACTACGCCGCCAATCGCGGCGCCATACACCACGTCGAGCAACACGTGCTGACCAGTCGTCAACACGGTAATCCCCAGCACCACGCTCCAAAGACTGAAGAGCCATGCCGCACGAACGCGCAGATAACCAAGGACAACGCTGATGGCCACCGGCAATGCGACATGCCCGCTGGGCGAGGCGGCCAACGGTGAGTCGATCCGGTAGAACCAATTGAGCCACTGCGACGTGCTGTCCGCACGCTCGATCATGGTCGGCCAGAACAAGTGGCTCAGCAGGCAGGTTCCGGAAGCCACGGCCGCCGCAAAAAAGGCCGGCAACAGCCATTCGCGGCGCCGCCCCAGCAGCACCAGCGCCGGCATGATCAGTACATAGCTCAGGTACAGCGGCAACGTGTAAGGCAATCGAGCAATGTGCGTATCAAACCCAGTCGGTTGAATCACCCGTACCGCGCCCATCGGGAAGTGCGTGACGAGAAAGTACAGCGCGCCCGTCACGACGGTGTAGATCACCAGCCAACTGAAGGGCCGCGTCACGATCGAGGTATTAAGGTGATGACTGACAAACGTGGATGACATGAATAAGGCGCCTGATGGGTCAGAACAAACTCAATTTTCCATACCGCCATGAACGGCGATTTCCGCTCGGTTACTCAAGGTTTGCACCGTCAGAAATGGCAGCGACGAAAGGAAGTCTACGTTGCATTGACCCTTTCAACTCGCCAAACTCCAAACATCTTACTTGCGATGCCGAGGATCTCCATGCGTTTGAGCGCAACGTCCGTTGAATGCTGCGATCTGCATCCACATGAAATCGATCGGATGTTCGAGATTTATTCCGCATCCTACTGCGATACCTCCCGCCCGCGATTCGATCAGGATTTGCAGGACAAGACGCACTGCATCGTATTGCGTTGCGCAGATGAAACCATCGTCGGTTTCACCACCCTCAAACGGTATGAGCGCACGTGGTCAGGCCAACCGATCAGGGTGATTTTTTCCGGCGACACCATCATTGACCGCAAACACTGGGGCAGCCAGCAACTGGCATTCGCGTGGATGCGCCTGGCCGGTGAGATCTGGCAGGAGCAGCCCGACGTGCCCCTGTACTGGTTTCTGATCTGCAAGGGTCACCGCACCTACCGTTATCTGGGCGCCATGGCGTTGAATTACGCCCCCCGTGCCGGCGTGGTGACGGATCCTACGGTGCAGGCGTTGGCGGATCATCTTGCAGTGGAACGTTTCGGCGAGGCCTATGATTCGGCAACGGGCGTGCTGTCTTTCAAAGTGCCTCAAGGTCGGTTGACGACGGAACTGGCACAAGTCCCTGCCCCTCACCTGCGCCTGGAAAACGTCGCCTATTTTCTGCAGAAAAATCCTCATTACGCGTCGGGCGATGAGCTGGTCTGTCTGTGTGAATTGCACCCCGACAACCTGCGGCCGATGGCGCTGCGTCTGTTTGCCGCCACACAACCATGCTGATCCGCCAGGCCAGCGCTGCGGACAATCGGCAACTGCTCGACTTTCAGGCGCAGCGGGCCATGCAGGGCGGCTTGCCAATGCGTTTTGATCGTGGGCCTGACTATTTTGCGCTGCACCATTGTCATGCCTTGGACCATCGCACCTGGCTCGCCGAGAACGAGGTCGGTGATCTGAAGGGCATTGCCAGCCTGGTGGTGCGCGAGGGTTATCTTCAGGGTGACATTCAGCCCGTGGCCTATCTGGGGGATCTGCGGCTGGTACCTGATAGGCGTCTGTCGGTGTCGTGGATGGCCGAGGTCAAAGTCAGGCTCGAAACGCTGGCCGATGAAACGGGTGTCCAGCACGCCTATTGCTGTGTCATCCGCGACAACCGTCTCGCCACGCAGTCGCTGCTGAGCGGACGGCGTGCCAATCCTCTCAGGCTTGCGCACTGGCGGGGCTACAGCAACGTAGCCGTGTATGCCCAGCGCGGATGGCGAAGCACTCCGCGAACGCTGGACAACGTGCGTATCGTACAAGCGCAGCCGTGCCACGCTGATGCGCTGCGCGCGTTTCTCGACCGCGAATCGGCAGGTCAGCCCTTCGGCAGCGTTTTCAGTGAAGCGCAGTTTGCACGGCGCCTGGACACCTGGCCGGACTTCGGCCTCTCGTCATTTCTGCTGGCACTGGACGCCCAAGACAATCTGCTGGGCTGTGTCGCGCCTTGGGATGCCGGGCGGATCAAACGGGTGGTGCTTGAAACATTGCCCTTGGCGCACCAGACCCTTCGCCTCGCGTTCAACACCTGTGCGCCGCTGTTGGGGCGCCCTGCCATCGCCGCGCCCGGCGAGGCATTGCGCGACGTTTACCTGACCCACTTGCACGTACGACAGCGCGACCCGCAGATCTTTGCGGCACTGCTGGATGCTGCGTGGATGCGCGTTCGCGGTCAGTACGCGTTGATGCAATTGTGTCTGTATGACCATGACCCGCTCTGGATGGCCATGACGCGCTATCGCGCCGTGTCCATTCCAATGGACCTGTACACGGCGCCCTGTGTGGGGAATGCCGCGGCTTTGACGGCGCAGGACGCCGAGCGCATCCCGGGCTTCGAAATCTATCTCGTCTGAGCGCGTCCGTGCACGACAGCCAATAGCGTCAGCCAGAAACGTGTGGCGTCAAAGCCACCGCCGCCCAGCACCGGTTGACCATGATCGAGCCGGGGCAGACAGATCTGCGGCATGCCCTCGATGCGTTGATGCTCGAGGTAAAACTGCCCGTCATGAGCCCAACCGGGTCGCCGGGCATTGAGGCGGGCGTGATGGGTATCGAGGCGCGAACTGGGGACAGCGCTCCAACTGACGACGTGCACGCACTGCACGGCGGCGGGCAGGTGTTTGAGCAGGTGGGTAATGTGCGGGTCGCGCAGACTGCTGATATCCCGCGCGCCATCGGCCACCCAGGGGGTTTTCGCCAGCACGCGGCGAACGCGATCGAACGGGTAGTTGATGCTCGACTGCCCTACGCTGCCAGCCAACACGTCATCCATGACTGTCGACGGACCTGTTGGCGGTTGCACCAGCGCAACGCCATCACATGCCTCGCTCAATGCCTTGTTCTGTGCCAATGCCGCGAGCGCGTCAAGGCCACCCTTGCTGTGCGCCAACACGACAAATCGTTGCCCCTGCCTGAGTTCGGCCGTCAGCACCTTGCTGATATGCCGCCCCTGCGCCATGACGCCCCGAGATGAACGCACGGGCATGCGCAGAACCGGATAGTCCAGGTGCCGCAACGTCCGCGCACAATCCTGAAAACAGCCGCGCAACCATTCGGAAAACAGTCCGGCAACCAGTACCACCAATGTGCCTGGGGGAAGGCTGGGCATGGGCTTGTGCCAAGACGCGATAAATTGTTCCGTCCAGTCCAGACGTGCCTCGGGCGCTGCGAATTCGGTTGCCGGAAAATGCAGTGGCCAGTCGTCAAACCCCTCAGGCATCCAGACTTCTGTTATCGCCGAAAGACGCCTCATGGTGTGCGCCCAGCGTACTCGTCCAGCGTTTGCCGCGCCGCTTCCAGCGCTTCACGGGTATCGAGGTGATTGGGATGAAACCCCGGAATGAACCAGGCCAGCCATCTCGGAAATACACGGGTCAGCGGACCGGGACTTACGAATAACCAGCCGAGCAAACGCAGCCACTCGCGCCCGTTGCGGCGTTGCCCGTCATTGCCGGCAAGTCGATAAATGAAGTACATGACATCGACTGCAAAGTAGCCGGTCATGATCAGCATGACCCCGCATCGCATCAGGTATCGCCAAACCGGATTACGCACCACCGAGCACAGTACGTCGAAGGCGACGGCTTTGTGCTCGGTTTCTTCGATCGCATGCCAGCGCCATATCATGGCCATCTTTCCATCGGCACCTTTGAGGACCGCGGGATTGCGCAGGAGTTGATCGGAGAGAATCGCGGTGAAATGTTCCAGGCTGGCCGTCATGGCCAGACGCATCGCCGGCGAAAACTTGTTGCCCACCTCCTGACGGCGCAACAGCAGTTGTTCGAGGGCATCGATAGGTGCGCCTTGTGCCGCGAGTTGCTGGTTATACGAACGATGTTCGCGAATATGCGACGCTTCCTGATAAACGAACGCGTCAACGGCTTCGGCCAGTGCCGGATCGTTTTCGATCGCTTTTCGAAAGTACACGACACTGTCGATGAAGAGTTTTTCGCCGAGTGGAAACATGATCGACAGGCCATCGAAAAAGCGCGTCACGTGCGGCCAGCCACGATACCAATAGCGAGGAGTCTGCTCATCGAGTGAAAAACGCACATTGCGCCGGGGGATATCTGCGCAAACAGGTTTCGCCGGCGAGCGTCTAGTTAAAAGACGTTTTAAATACGACATAAAGTTTTCTGCGGTTCCTCGTTGCCCCGACGCGTCAGCAATTGATCGTTAGTGAAGCGGTTAGGGCGGTATACTTTTTGACTCGACCTTTCTCAAGGAGCCCATATGCGCAGTTCCAGTGACATTTCGCAAACGCGTCGTTTCGACGTGAGCAATCTGTGTGTTCTGGCGCTGCAGACGCTGTTTTGGGGCGCGACACTGACCTGGCTTTCCCACACTGATGCGGGTTGGCTCAAATGGCTGGTGCTCGTTCCGTTCTGCCTTGTCATGCAAGGTGTCTTCTCGATGATGCACGAGTCCTTTCATGGCTTGGCGCACAGTCGCAAATCACTTAACTACTTCGTCATGTGGTGGGCTTCTACCCTTTTTGGCGCCTCGGCCACGCTGATCCATATCAACCATCTGGGGCATCATGTGCGCAATCGCACACGCGCAGAACTGGCCGACTTCGCGGTCGCGGATGAGTCGCTGTGGCGCAAGCGTATCGAGTACTACTTTGCGGTGCTCGGCGGTATCTGGCTGGCGGCGTTTGTCGGCAGCCTTTTATTGCCGGTGCTGCCGGCCCGCATCACGGACAAGTGGTCGCAAACCGCAGAGGTCAATACTTATGCCGCGGCTTTCAAGGATTTCTCCAGCGCCGACTTCAAACGCATCCGCCGGGAAGTCATTGCCGGCGTCGCCGCGTGGTTATCGATCGGACTCTTGCTGGGATGGACGTGGCACGTTGTGCTCATCGCCTACCTCGCTTTTGCATTTTCCTGGTCGTCGCTGCAGTGGGTGTACCACATGCGCACGCCGCTGGATGTCGTAGAGGGCGCCTATAACATGCGGGCCCCGCATCTGGTGCGCTGGGCGTTTTTGAACTTCAACTACAACCTGACCCATCATCGGCACTCGGCCATGCATTGGCAGCAGATGCATGAAGCCTCCAACCTGAAAGAAACGCGGCCGCTCTGGTATGGCTGGCTGCAGGTTTTTCTGCCGCCCCAGCGGTTACCCGATGACTTGACGCAACTGGACAAGACTTACTTCTGATGAGCGCCCACATGGATGTCAAACGCGCGCTGTGGCAGACCTTCCTGGAACGCGCCAAGCCCACGCTCGATCAATGGCACGCGCAACTCGAGCAACCGCAATCGACGCAAGAGCGGGCATTGCTGCGACTGGTCGAAGCCAATCGTGATTGCGCATTCGGCCGCGCCCACCACTTTGCTCGGTTGCGTGACTCGACGCAGTTTCGCGATAACGTACCGATCCACACTTACTTGCAACTGCAGCCGTGGATCGAGCGCGCGCAAAATGAATCCGAAGCGATTCTGACCTCCTCCCCGCCGCTGTTCTTCGAGCGTACGAGCGGAAACAGCGCGCTGCAGAAAGCGATTCCCTATACGCGCGCCTTCCTCGCAGAAATGCACAGCGCGCTGACCGTGTGGCTCGCCGACATGCATCGTCAGGTGCCCGGAATCAGCCACGGATCAAGCTACTGGTCGATGTCGCCGCCCTTGCAAATGCCAGTGGCGGGCCCCAATGGCATTTGCATCGGTTCGGCCAGTGATCTGGAGTATTTGCACGGCAGTCATCTGGCCGGTCTGGCAGGGACTATGTTGATTCCCGAGTTCAGCGGTGCGTTGTCGCAATGGCGCCGACAGACCCTCCTCGCATTGCTGGCCGATGCCGATCTGAGCTTTATCAGTGTGTGGAGCCCGACCTTCCTGACCAGCCTGTTGCAGCCACTGTTCGACGGCGAAACGCCCGAACATGTGCAGACGTTTGCATGGCTGGAGGCCGCGCTTCCCGCGTCGCGCCAGTCAGCATTGCGCCGAGCGAGATCCCAAGGAGTGTGCACTGAATTATGGCCACGACTGGCCGCCGTCAGTTGCTGGATGGAGGGCCCCAGCCGCCACTACTTCACGCAACTGGCCGTGCGTTTTCCGCAAACGCAGTGGCTGCCGAAAAGTCTTTTTGCCACCGAAGGCGTCGTGAGCGTTCCATTCGGCGACGGGCCTGGATGCCCGTTGGCGATCGGCAGCCATTATCTGGAATTTCTCTGCGAAGACGGCGCCCTGCGCCATGCTCATTCGTTACGCCTGGGAGAAACGGCGCAGGTCCTGCTGACCACCGGTGGCGGCTTGTACCGCTATGCATTGGGCGATCGGGTCCGCGTCGTCGGCATGTCGGGGGCCACGCCACGGGTCGAGTTCGTGGGACGTGCCACGGGAACCAGTGATCTGGTTGGAGAAAAACTCGATGAGCAAACCGTGCAGAACCTGTTCGACCGTTGCCTGGCCACAAAAGGCGCCGCCTGCCTGATCCCCAATGCCTACGCGTCGCCACCGCATTACACGGCGCTGGTTGCGACATCCCGCCACCTTGATGCCAGTGCCTTGGCGCTGACGATCGAGACGGCACTGTCCGACGCCTTTCATTACTGCCAGGCACGCCGACTCGGGCAACTGGGACCTGTGCAGGTGCGCCTGCTCGACGGCGGTGCTGATCAGCTCGCGCATGTATTGCAGCAGGCGGCGGAGTTGAGCGGCATCCGTGCGGGCGACTTCAAGCCGCGTTCACTTATCAATCGGCTGGAGACAGCCGAAGCCCTTCTCGCTCTAACGGAAAGCTCATGTCGGCACCTTTGAACAATCTTCTTGAGATGCCGGACGATGGCACCCTCGAACAATGGTATGTGGCGTGCGCACAGAAAGAACTGCGCAAAAACAAACCTTACAAGGCAAAGATTCTGGGCCTGAACCTGGTGCTTTTTCGCCAGCGTGACGGCCGGGCAGCGGCGTTGCTCGACCAGTGCGTGCATCGCGGAACGCGCTTATCGGCCGGCAAGATTGCCGACGATTGCCTGGTGTGCCCTTACCACGGCTGGCGCTACGACGCTCAGGGGCAGGTGGTGCACATCCCCAGCGTCGGCGATATGTCGTGTACATCGACTTCGCCCGCGTATCGATACCGCCAGCGTCACTTTGTGGTGCAAGAACAGGACGGACTGGTCTGGGTCTACACCGGCACGGGCAACCCGCAGGAAAAACCTGTGTTCAAGCTACCGGTCTACGGCGAAAAACCCTGGCAGTCCTATTTCATGATCAACACGTTCGAGGCAGATGTCGGCAGCCTCGTGCAGAACTTCATGGACGTACCCCACACTGTGTTTGTGCACGAAGGCATCTTCAGATCCAGCACGGGGCTAACAATGGAGGCCACGCTCGCGTGTAAAGCGCAGAGCGTTGAAGTGACCTATCACGATGACGGCGACAAGATCGGTTTCCTGAACTGGCTCAGTAACCCCGACGGCGAGCCATTGGTGCACACGGATCGTTTTTTTGCGCCCAACGTTACGCGCTGCGACTACCGTTGGGGCGACAGTTCGGCGTTCTTCATCATCAGCCAGATCACACCCATCGATTTACGACAGTCGCGCGTCTATACCTACATCGCCTACCGCTTCCGGCTACCCCGCTGGATACTACGTCTGTTGCGTCCGTTCATTCATCTGTACACCCGTATCGTTATTCGTCAGGACGTGAAAATCATTCAGGCGCACCGGCAAGGTCTCGATAATGTACCGAATTTCAAGCCGTCCAACGTGCAAGCCGATGCCGTGCATATCGGGGTCGATCAGCTACTAGCCGCCGTGAGACGGGGAGAAGCGTTACCTCCGGCACAACGCCGTGAATCCCGGATACGATTTGCGCTCTGAGGGCGGACGGCAAACGATTCACTGAGGAATAGCCTCCCTCTGATCTTTGTTACAGTGAATGTCGATGCTGCGACCGCGCTTTCACCCTTGAGGCAAAGTCGGTAAGGTCGGCGCGTTTCCCTTCTGCTCGGAGCACGTTATGCCCGCCCCTGTTCTGTCCGGCCCGCAATACCTGCGCGAAGGCCTCAAGCTGGTCCTGAGCCCGGGCCTGCGTTTGTTCGTGTTGTTGCCGCTGGCGATCAACCTCGTGCTGTTCGTCGGATTGATTTACCTCGCTGGCCATCAATTCAGTATGTGGGTCGACACGTTGATGCCGTCCCTGCCCGACTGGCTGAGTTTCCTCAGTTACATCCTTTGGCCGATTTTTGTGGTGCTGGTGGCGCTGATGGTGTTTTTCACCTTCACCATGCTGGCCAACGTCATCGCCGCGCCGTTCAACGGCTTCCTGGCGGAGAAAGTCGAAGTGGTGGTGCGTGGCACCGACGACTTCCCGTCCTTCAGCTGGGGCGAACTGATCGAAATGATCCCCCGCACCCTGGCCCGGGAAATGCGCAAACTCGGCTACTTCCTGCCGCGGGCCATTGGCCTGTTCATCCTGTCGTTCATCCCGGTGGTGAACATCATCGCCGCGCCGCTGTGGCTGCTGTTCGGGGTGTGGATGATGGCAATCCAGTACATCGACTACCCGGCCGACAACCACAAACTCGGCTGGAACGAGATGCTCGCCTGGCTGCGCCAGAAACGCTGGCAGAGCATGAGTTTTGGCGGGATTGTTTACCTCGTACTGCTGATTCCGGTGGTCAACATTTTGATGATGCCGGCGGCCGTGGCCGGGGCGACCTTGTTCTGGGTGCGCGAACGAGGCGCAGAGAACCTGGTGCCCCAACGCTGAGTCGGTCACAAATCCATCATCGAAACGCCACAATGGCGACATGGCCTCAGCCGACACTGAGGTCATGACGACAGCTCTGCATATCACTCTGATCACCGAAACCTTCCCCCCGGAAATCAACGGCGTGGCCAATACCCTTGGCCGCTTGTGCGACGGTTTGCGCGCGCGTGGGCATCAAGTGGAACTGGTGCGACCGCGCCAGGGTTGTGATCGGCAACTGGGCAGCGACGATGAGTTGTTGCTCTGTCGCGGCTGGCCGTTGCCCGGTTATCCCGGATTGCAGTGGGGTCAGTCGTCGATGCACAAACTGCTGCGGCGCTGGAAACGCCATCGCCCCGACGTGCTGTACATCGCCACTGAAGGCCCGCTGGGTTTGTCGGCGTTGCGCGCCGCGCGGCGGCTGGGGATTTCGGTGGTCAGCGGCTTTCACACCAACTTCCAGCAGTACTCGAGCCAGTATGGGCTCGGTCTGCTGACGCGAATGCTGACCCACTATCTGCGCTGGTTTCACAACCGCTCGACCTTGACCCTGGTGCCCAGCGTCAGTCAGCGGCTGGAACTGGAGCGTCGGCATTTCGAGCGCTTGGCGCTGCTCTCCCGCGGCGTCGACAGCCAGTTGTTTCACCCCAGCAAGCGTCTGAACGCGCTGCGTGAGCAATGGGGATTGAGCGAAGATGACATTGCCGTTATCCATGTAGGACGCCTGGCTCACGAGAAAAACCTGGGGTTGCTCAAGCGCAGTTTCGACGCGCTGAAGAGCTCTTTCCCACAGCGAAACCTGAAGTTGATCGTGATTGGCGATGGTCCGTTGCGCATGGCTTTGGAGAAGGAATTACCCGAGGCCATTTTCTGCGGTTCGCAGCGCGGCGAAGCTCTGGCCAGTCACTATGCGTCGGGGGATGTGTTTCTGTTTCCGAGCATGACCGAGACCTTCGGCAATGTGGTGCTTGAAGCGCTGGCCTCGGGGCTGGGCGTGGTGGCCTACGATCTGGCGGCTGCCGGTCAGCACATTCGCCACGGCTACAACGGCGTACTGGCAATGCCGGGGGATGAAGCGGCGTTCTGCGAGGCGGCGCGCTGGTTGCTGGAGGAAGACGAGACCTTGCGTTGCGTGCGGCTCAATGCGCGCCAGCATGCGAGTCGTCAGGGCTGGGGCGCTATTATCGAACAGTTTGAAAGCCATTTGCGTGGGGCATGTTTGGGGGAGTTGGTGGTGCCAGGGGCCCAGACACTGCCCTGAATCTTTGCCGACCTGACAACCGCCTTCGCGAGCAGGCTCGCTCCCACATTGGATCTTGGGTGTTCACATATTTTGTAGTCGGCAGAGACACCTGTAGGAGCGAGGCTTGCCCGCGAATAGGCCCTACCAATCGCCGCTTAAACCAGCGTCATCAACGCCTCACGGCTGAACGGCAGGATGTCTTCTTCACGGCCATCGCGCACTTTCTGCGCCCAGTCCGGGTCCACCAGCAGCGCACGGCCAACCGCTACCAAATCGAACTCTTCGTTATTCAAACGCTCCAGCAGATTTTCCAGGCTGGCCGGTTGGGCGATTTTGTCAGTGTTGACCATGAACTGCAGGAACTCGCCATCCAGGCCGACGCTGCCCACGGTGATAGTCGGTTTGCCGGTGAGCTTGCGAGTCCAGCCGGCCAGGTTCAGGTCGGAACCGTCGAACTCTGGTTCCCAGAAACGCCGCGTCGAGCAGTGGAAAATATCCACGCCAGCGTCGGATAACGGCTTGAGGAATTCGCCCAAGGCTTCCGGGGTTTGCACCAGGCGCGCGGTGTAGTCCTGCTGCTTCCACTGGGAGAAACGGAAGATGATCGGGAAACCTTCGCCTACCGCAGCGCGTACCGCCTGAATCAACTCGATGGCGAACCGCGAACGATTGGCCAGGCTGCCGCCGTATTCATCGGTGCGCTGGTTAGTGCCTTCCCAGAAGAACTGGTCGACCAGATAGCCGTGAGCACCGTGGATTTCCACGCCGTCCATACCGATGCTTTGCGCGTCCTTGGCAGACTGGGCAAACGCAGCAATCACGTCCTGGATATCCTGCTTGGTCATGCCGTGAACCACGACCTGACCGTCCTTCAATTTTTCAGACGGGCCATAGCCCGGAACGCTGGCATCCGGCTCGGTGCCAATGCGACGCACACTGCCCACGTGCCACAGCTGCGGAACGATCTTGCCGCCCTCGGCGTGCACTGCGTCGACGACTTTTTTCCAGCCCGCCAGCGCTGCTTCGCCGTAGAAATGCGGCACATTCGGGTAGCCGTTGGAGGCCTTGTGGCCGACGGTGGTGCCTTCGGTGATGATCAGGCCAACACCGGCGGCGGCGCGGCGACGGTAGTATTCGATCACCTTGGAATTAGGCACGCCGCCTGGGGAAAAGGAGCGGGTCATCGGCGCCATGACGACGCGGGACGGCAGTTCGAGGGTGCCAAGGTGGAACGGTTTGAACAGGGCTTTGACAGGCATGGGACGCTCCACGGGAATATAGACTTTATGACGGCGATAATATGGAGAGTCGTAAGCCTTGAACAGTACTATTGATTTAAGTGATTAAGGATTAGAAACGAAAAGATCGCAGCGTTCGGCAGCTCCTACGCGGGAATGTGAACACCCGTAGGAGCTGCCGAAGGCTGCGATCTTTTGATCTTGCGGAATCAGCTCAGTGCTTTTTCGATTGCATGAACAATCGTCGGATCATCCGGCGCCGTCCGCGGCGAGAAACGCGCCAGCACCCGCCCGTCTTTACCCAGCAGGAATTTTTCGAAGTTCCAGGTGATATCGCCCGGAAACTCCGCGCCCTCGCCCGCCAGCAAACGGTACAACTGATGACGTTCGTGACCGTTGACTTCCAGCTTGCTGGACAACGGAAAGGTCACGCCATAGTTGAGGCTGCAGAATTCCTGGATCTCTTTCTCGGTGCCTGGCTCTTGTCCCGCAAACTGGTTGCACGGCAAACCCAGCACGCTGAAGCCCTGGCCCTTGAATTGCTGATAGAGGTTTTCCAGCGCCGCGTACTGTGGGGTCAAACCACATTTGGAGGCAACGTTGACCACCAGCACGACGTGCCCTTTGAAGGGCGCCAGAGGTAGCTCCTGACCATCCAGGGCTGTCAATTTAAGGTCGTGGAAAGCACTCATGACGAACTCCAAATTCCCATATTCTTCTCGAAACAGCCACTTGGCGGCGCCGCCTGGGACAGCCGCGGACTAAAAAAGGCGCCCCTCGGGCGCCTCTCCAGTTCTCTGAGCTTAGCGCAGAAATCAGTGGTGATGGCCACCTTCGCCATGGACGTGACCATGAGCGATTTCTTCCTGGCTGGCGTCACGGATGTCGATGATCTTGACCTGGAAATTCAGGCGCTGACCGGCCAACGGGTGGTTGCCGTCGACGGTGACATCGTCGCCGTCCAGGTCACGGATAGTGACGATTTGCATCTGGCCGTCCGGCGCGGAAGCGTGGAACTGCATGCCCACTTCCAGTTCGTCGACGCCTTCGAACATGCTGCGGCTCAGGGTGCTGACCAGTTCGGCAGCGTATTCGCCGTAAGCATCTTCAGGTTCTACGGCGACAGTCAGTTCGTCACCGACTTTCTTGCCTTCCAGCGCCTTTTCCAGGCCCGGAATGATGTTACCTGCGCCTTGCAGGTAGACCAGCGGCGCGCCGCCGGCGGAGCTGTCGATGACCTCACCAGCGTCGTTGGTCAGGGTATAGTCGATGGAGACAGCCTTATTGGCGGCGATCAGCATGGGGCGAGACCTTTTGCAGAAGAATATAGAAAGACCAAGTTTAGCGAAGCAATCGCCCGAAAGCGAACACAACCCGGACAGACGGATTGCGGCGCAGTTCTCGACGGTCACAGGCTTTCATCAGGACGAGGACGGGCACTGGGTGGCCGAGCTTTCCTGCGGTCATACCCAGCACCTGCGCCACCAGCCGCCCTGGCAATCCCGGGCCTGGGTCCTGGACCCGGCGCAACGTATTGAAAAAATAGGCCAACCCTTTGACTGCGGTTGGTGCGCACAAGGCTCGGTTAGCGATAACCTTGGCGACTGAATTTCGGTAGAAGGCCAGTCATAGGCGTTCACCATTGCCATGCACCTCCAGGGAATCCGCATGCAAACTTTTTTTATCGCGCCCACCGATTTTGGTGTGGGTCTGACCTCCATCAGCCTCGGGCTGGTGCGTACCCTTGAGCGAGCCGGGCTGAAAGTCGGCTTTTTCAAACCGATTGCCCAGCCGCATCCGGGTGACACCGGCCCTGAGCGCTCCACTGAACTGGTGGCGCGCACCCACGGCCTCAAGCCGCCGCAACCACTGGGCCTGGCCCATGTCGAGCGCATGCTCGGCGACGGTCAGCTGGACGAATTACTCGAAGAAATCATCACCCTGTATCAGCAGGCGGCCATCGGCAAAGACGTGCTGATCGTCGAAGGCATGGTTCCGACCCGCAGCGCCAGCTACGCCGCACGGGTCAATCTGCACTTGGCCAAGAGCCTCGATGCCGAAGTGATTCTGGTCTCGGCACCGGAAAACGAAGTGCTGACCGAACTCTCCGGCCGGGTGGAATTGCAGGCGCAGTTGTTCGGCGGCCCGAAAGACCCGAAGGTCCTCGGCGTGATCCTGAACAAGGTAAAGACCGACGAAAGCATGGAGGCCTTCGCCTCGCGCCTGAAAGAGCACTCGCCTTTGCTGCGCAGCGGCGACTTCCGGCTGCTCGGCTGCATTCCGTTCCAGCCGGAACTGAACGCCCCGCGCACCCGTGACGTCGCCGACCTGATGGGCGCGCAAATTCTCAATGCCGGTGACTACGAAACCCGGCGCATGACCAAAATCATCATCTGCGCCCGCACCATGCGCAATACCGTGGAGCTACTCAAGCCCGGCGTGCTGGTGGTGACCCCCGGCGATCGTGACGACATCATTCTCGCCGTCAGCCTCGCCGCCATGAACGGCGTGCCGCTGGCCGGCCTGTTGCTGACCAGCGACACCCTGCCCGACCCGCGAATCATGGACCTGTGCCGTGGTGCCTTGCAGGCTGGCCTGCCGGTGTTGTCGGTGAGCACCGGGTCCTACGAAACCGCCAACCTGTTAAACGGCCTGAACAAGGAAATCCCGATCGACGACCGCGAGCGCGCGGAGATCATCACCGATTTCGTCGCCAGCCACCTCGACGCCAAATGGCTGCACCAGCGTTGCGGTACGCCACGGGAAATGCGCTTGTCGCCCGCAGTGTTCCGCTATCAACTGATCCAGCGTGCCCAGGCTGCCAACAAGCGCATTGTGTTGCCTGAAGGCAGCGAGCCGCTGACCGTGCAAGCCGCCGCGATCTGCCAGGCGCGCGGGATCGCCCGTTGCGTGTTGCTGGCCAAACCGGCGGACGTCGAAGCCGTGGCCCGCGCCCAAGGTATCGAGTTGCCGCCCGGCCTGGAGATTCTTGACCCGGACCTGATTCGCGGTAACTACATCGAACCGATGGTTGCCCTGCGCAAGACCAAAAGCCTCAACGCACCGATGGCCGAGCAGCAACTGGAAGACACCGTGGTGATCGGCACCATGATGCTCGCGCTGGATGAAGTCGACGGCCTCGTCTCCGGGGTCATCCACTCCACCGCCAACACCATCCGCCCGGCCCTGCAACTGATCAAGACCGCGCCGGGCTGCACGCTGGTGTCATCGGTGTTCTTTATGCTGTTTCCCGAGGAAGTGCTGGTTTACGGTGACTGCGTGATGAACCCACACCCGAGCGCCAGCGAATTGGCCGAGATCGCGTTGCAAAGCGCCGACTCGGCCGCCGCGTTTGGCATCACCCCACGGGTGGCGATGATCAGCTATTCCAGCGGTGAGTCAGCCAGCGGTGAAGAAGTCGAGAAGGTCCGCGAAGCAACGTTGCTCGCCCACGAACAACAAAACTCGTTGCTGATCGACGGCCCGTTGCAGTACGACGCCGCCGCCAACGAAACCGTGGCCCGGCAACTGGCGCCGAACAGTCAGGTGGCCGGTCGCGCCACGGTCTTCGTGTTCCCCGACCTGAACACCGGCAACACCACCCACAAAGCCGTGCAACGCAGCGCCGACTGCGTCAGCCTCGGGCCGATGCTGCAAGGCCTGCGCAAACCGGTGAACGACCTGCCGCGCGGCGCGCAAGTCGACGACATCGTCTACACCATCGCGTTGACCGCGATTCAAGCTGCCAACCGACCTTTGGATCTTTAAATGCTGCAATTCCTACCTGCACCCGTGCGCGGCGTGATCGCCTCGCTGCTGTTGGCACTGAATACCATTTTGCTGTGCTCGTTTCTGTTCTGCGTAGCGATTTTCAAGGTGTTGCCGTTTGCCCTCACCCAGCGCTTCACGCGTTGGTTGATGGGCCACACCCATGAAGCCTGGATCAGCAACAACAAGGCCTGGATGAACCTGGTCTGCCGTACCCGCTGGCACCTCACGGGCCTTGAAGGGCTGGACTACGAACACTCGTACCTGATCACCAGTAACCACCAGAGCTGGGTCGACATCATGGTGCTGCAATACGTACTCAACCGCCGTATCCAGCCGCTGAAGTTCTTTCTCAAACAAGAACTGATCTGGGTGCCAGTGATTGGTCTGGCCTGGTGGACCCTGGGCTTTCCGTTCATGAAGCGCTACTCCAAGGCCTACCTGGAAAAACACCCGGAGAAGAAAGGCAAAGACCTGGAAACCACCCGCAAGACCTGCGACAAGTTCCGCAATAGCCCGGTGGGGATTTTCAATTTCGTCGAAGGCACACGCTTCACCGAGGGCAAGCATGCCCAGCAAAAATCACCGTTTCGCTATCTGCTGAAACCCAAGGCTGGCGGCATTGCGTTTGTGCTGGATGCGATGGGTGAGCAGCTGGAATCCATCGTCAATGTGACCATTCACTATCCGGGCGGGCGTCCGGGTTATTGGGATTTGCTCTGCGGGAACGTGAAAGATGTAGTGGTGAATTTTGAAGAGTTGAAGATTCCGCCGCAGTTCATTGGCAAGAATTACGACCAGGATGGGGAATACCGACTGGAGTTTCAGGGTTGGATCAATAAGTTGTGGGAAGACAAGGATGCGCAGCTGGCGCAGATGCATCGCGAATACCCTACCCAATAATCGATTGCCTGTGATGGCCTCTTCGCGGGCAAGCCTTGCTCCTGCAATGTTATGAGGTGTACCTCCTGTAGGAGCAAGGCTTGCCCGCGAAAGCGATCTCAAGCTCACAAAAAAACCGCCGATGATCACTCATCGGCGGGTTTTTTATGAGCGGCTAACGCTTAGATCGCGCCGCGGCTACGCAGCAGATCCAGCACTTGCTTGACGCTTTCTTCCAGCGACAGCGACTGGGTGTCGACTACAAGGTCAGCGTCCAGTGGCACGTCGTACGGGAAGGAGTCGCCCGGGATGTTATCGCCAGCGGCGGTATACAGCCCTTGCGGATCACGCTCGGCGCAAACTGTCGGCGAGGCCTGGACGTAAACCGTCAGCAAACGCTCCTTGCCGATCAGGTCCTTGGCCTGCTCACGACCTTCGGCGCTTGGAGCAACAAATGCCGCCAGGGTCAGCAAACCGGCTTCGTTGAACTGACGCGCAACGTGCGCCGCACGACGCCAGTTCTCGGTACGGCCGGCGCGATCCAGTGGCAGACCTTTGTTCAGGTCATGACGCAGGTTCTGACCGTCGAGCACGAACACCGCACGGCCCAAGTCGAACAACTTGCGTTCAACCGCATAGGCCAGCGTGCTTTTGCCTGCGCCCGACAAGCCGCTGAACAACACGGTGGTCGGTTGCTGGCCGAAGCGTTGGGCACGCTCCTCGGTGGCTACATGGGCCGATTTGCCATGATGAGTGCCGCTTTCATGGCTCAACGGCTGGGCGATGATCATGCCAGCGGCGACGGTGCCGTTGGTCAAGCGATCGATGACGATGAACGAACCGGTGGTGCGGTTGCTCGAGTAACCGTCCAGCGCGATGGCGGCGTCGAGGCTGACCTTGACCCGACCGATCTCGTTCAGGTTCAACGAACTGGCCGGACCTTCTTCCAGGGTGTTCACGTCAACGCGGTTGACGATGCTGGTGATCGAACCCGGCACGTAGGACGTGGCGCGTTTGATGTCGTATTTCTTGCCCGGCAGCATCGGTTCTTCAGCCATCCACACCAGCATGGCGTCGAAGGCGTCAGTCACTTGCGGCTGGTTGTCGGCGTGCACCAGCAAGTCACCGCGAGAGATGTCGATCTCGTCTTCCATGGTCAGCGTGACCGCTTGACCTGGACCTGCGTGCTCCAGTTCACCCTCGAAGGTGACAATGGATTTCACGCGGCTGCTCTTGCCCGACGGCAGCACCACGACTTCGTCGCCCTTGTGCACGATGCCGCTGGCCAGGGTGCCGGCGAAACCACGGAAGTTCAGGTTCGGACGGTTGACGTACTGCACCGGGAAACGCAGGTCGGTGTAGTTGCGGTCGTTGGCGATTTCGACGGTTTCAAGGATTTCCATCAGCGACTGGCCGGTGTACCACGGCGAGCGCTCGGACTTGTTCACCACGTTGTCGCCCTTCAGAGCGGACATCGGCACGAAGGCCATGGTGGTCGGCTTGAACGCGATGCCTTCGGCGAACTTCAGGTAATCGGCCTTGATCGACTCGAACACGCTTTCGTCGAAGCCATTGAGGTCCATCTTGTTGATGGCGACCACGATGTGCTTGATGCCGAGCAACGAGGCAATGAAGCTGTGGCGACGGGTCTGGGTCTGCACGCCGTAACGGGCATCGACCAGGATGATCGCCAGGTCACAGGTGGACGCACCGGTGGCCATGTTGCGGGTGTACTGCTCATGGCCAGGGGTATCGGCGATGATGAACTTGCGCTTGGCGGTGGAGAAGTAGCGGTAAGCGACATCGATGGTGATTCCCTGCTCACGCTCAGCCTGCAAGCCGTCGACCAGCAATGCCAGGTCGATGTCTTCGCCGGTGGTGCCGACTTTTTTCGAGTCGCGGGTGATGGCTTCCAGGTGATCTTCGTAGATCATTTTGGAGTCGTGCAGCAGGCGCCCGATCAGGGTGCTCTTGCCGTCGTCGACGTTGCCACAGGTCAGAAAGCGCAGCATTTCCTTGCGTTCGTGCTGGCCCAGGTAGGCGAGGATGTCCTCGCTGATCAAATCAGATACGTGCGACATGACAACCCCTTAGAAATAACCCTGACGTTTCTTTTCTTCCATCGAGCCTGCACCATCGTGATCGATGACCCGGCCCTGGCGTTCGGAAGTTCGCGTCAGGAGCATTTCCTGAATGATGTCGGTCAGGCTGGTGGCCTCGGACTCGACCGCACCGGTCAACGGGTAGTCGCCCAGCGTACGGAAACGGACCTTTTTCTTGACGATGCGCGCCTTGTCTTCGTCGCTCAGGTGATTGAGCAGGCGTTCGTCGTCGATCATGATCCAGGTGCCGTTCATCTCGATAACGTCGCGCTCGGCGGCGAAATACAGCGGCACAATCGGGATGCCTTCGAGGTAGATGTACTGCCAGATGTCCAGTTCGGTCCAGTTCGACAATGGGAACACACGAATGGATTCGCCCTTGTTGACGTTACCGTTGTAGACGTTCCACAGCTCCGGGCGCTGGTTCTTCGGGTCCCAGCGGTGCTTGGTATCGCGGAAGGAATACACGCGCTCTTTGGCACGGGATTTCTCTTCGTCACGGCGGGCACCACCAAATGCGGCGTCGAAGCCGTACTTGTCGAGGGCCTGCTTGAGGCCTTCGGTTTTCATGATGTCAGTGTGTTTGGCACTGCCGTGGGTCAGCGGGTTGATACCCTGCGCAACGCCATCGGGGTTGACGTGCACCAGCAGGTCCAGGCCCAGTTCTTCGACCATGCGGTCGCGGAACGTGTACATCTCCTTGAACTTCCACTGGGTGTCGACGTGCATTACCGGGAACGGCAGCTTGCCCGGGAAGAATGCCTTGCGCGCAAGGTGCAGCATCACGGCGGAGTCTTTACCGACGGAGTACAGCATCACCGGGTTATCGAACTCGGCGGCGACCTCGCGGATGATGTGGATGCTTTCGGCCTCCAGCTGTTTCAGATGCGTCAGTTTGTCGACCATGGCTACTCACGAAAACGATCTTATGGACGGCCAGCGGGCCGTGTTCGAGCGGGGAATCCTAGCACAGCGGCCCCCTTCTAATCAGGACGCCAACTAGATCGAAAGGGTATATGAATATACCCCCTCGTTTGGCCACCACAGATCTCATGTGGGAGCGGGCTTGCTCGCGAATGCTGACTCACATTCAACATTGATGTCGACTGATACGCCGCCTTCGCGAGCAAGCCCGCTCCCACATTTTGATCAGTGGTCGATCTCAGATCGGGTTCGGGCAATCGATGAAGATGTGTTCCAGGGCAAACCGGCGTGCCAGGTAATCCCCCAGCGCCTGAACGCCATAGCGCTCAGTGGCGTGGTGGCCCGCGGCGATGAAACTGATGTCGTTTTCCCGGGCACTGTGGAAGGTCTGTTCGGACGCTTCGCCGCTGAGGTACAGATCGACACCCGCCAGAACCGCCTGATCAATGTAACCCTGACCGCCACCGGTGCACCAGCCGACCCGACGGATCATCTCGCTGCCTTCAATCAGCAACGGCTCACGACCCATGACTTCCTGCACACGACGGGCGAAGTCACGCGGGCTCATCGGTTCGCTCAGCGAGCCGACCAGACCGACGACTTTCAGGTTATCGGGGTCCAGCGGGCCCTCGACGGTGATGTCCAACTGACGCGCAAGCTGCACGTTGTTGCCGACGTCCGGGTGCAGGTCCAGAGGCAAGTGATACGACAGCAAACTGATGTCGTGCTTGAGCAGGGTTTTCAACCGGCGTTGCTTCATGCCGGTGATGCACGGGTTCTCGCCCTTCCAGAAATAGCCGTGATGCACCAACACCAGATCGGCCTTGGCTTCCACCGCAGCGTCCAGCAGCGCCTGGCTGGCGGTGACGCCGCTGACGATGCGCATCACTTGCGGGCGGCCTTCGACCTGCAACCCGTTGGGGCAGTAGTCGGCAATCTTTGAACTGTTCAGGTAACGGTCGGCTTCTTCGACCAGGGTGCTCAGGGCGACGGCCATAAAAGACTCCTAAATATCCCGTTCAGAGGCACGCGCGACCTCTATAATGCGCGACATTATGGGCGGTCTCATACCTCCTGCAACCTCTGTAGGACTTGTTTAATGCTTAAGGCGCTGCGTTTTTCCGGCTGGCCGTTGTTGGCCGGCGTGCTTATCGCTCTGTTGATCATTCAGCGTTACCCGCAATGGGTCGGGCTTCCGAGCCTCGACGTCAACCTGCAGCAAGCTCCGCAAACCACCAGCGTGCAACAGGGGCCCGTGTCCTATGCCGATGCCGTGGTCATTGCCGCGCCGGCGGTGGTCAACCTGTACACCACCAAAGTCATCAACAAACCCAATCACCCGCTGTTCGAAGATCCGCAGTTCCGCCGCTTCTTCGGCGACAACTCGCCCAAGCAGAAGCGCATGGAGTCAAGCCTGGGTTCCGGCGTGATCATGAGCCCGGAAGGCTACATCCTGACCAATAACCACGTGACCACCGGCGCCGACCAGATTGTCGTGGCGCTCAAGGATGGCCGTGAGACCCTGGCCCGGGTCATCGGCAGCGACCCGGAAACCGATCTCGCGGTATTGAAGATCGACCTGAAAACCCTGCCGTCGATCACGATCGGGCGTTCCGACAACATCCGCATCGGTGACGTCGCGCTGGCCATCGGCAACCCGTTCGGTGTCGGCCAGACCGTGACCATGGGCATCATCAGCGCCACTGGCCGCAATCAACTGGGCCTGAACAACTACGAAGACTTCATCCAGACCGACGCCGCGATCAACCCCGGCAACTCTGGCGGTGCGCTGGTGGATGCCAACGGCAACCTGACCGGCATCAACACGGCTATTTTCTCCAAGTCCGGCGGCTCGCAAGGCATCGGTTTTGCGATTCCGGTGAAACTGGCGATGGAAGTGATGAAGTCGATCATCGAACACGGCCAGGTAATTCGTGGCTGGCTGGGGATTGAAGTGCAGCCGTTGACTCAGGAACTGGCGGAGTCGTTCGGCCTGTCCGGGCGTCCGGGGATTGTGGTGGCGGGGATTTTCCGTGACGGCCCGGCGCAGAAGGCCGGCCTGCAACTGGGTGACGTGATCCTCAGCATCGACGGCGAACCGGCCGGCGATGGTCGCCGCTCGATGAACCAGGTGGCGCGGATCAAACCGACCGACAAGGTCTCGATTCAGGTGATGCGTAACGGCAAGGAATTGAAGCTGAGCGCGGAGATTGGTTTGCGTCCGCCGCCGGCACCGGTCAAAGAAGAAGAGTAAAACTTTTTTCGCGCGGTTCGCGCGAATAAAAGACATTCTCAAAAGGCATGTTATATTGTTTCAATTCTAGGAATTGGAACAACATAACATGTCGTCTCGAACAAAGGCTTCCCTGCTGAGCCTGAGCCTTGGTTTACTGGTCGATCCAGTCTTCGCCGAAGAACCGCAGCCCCTCGAACTCGACGCCATCAGCGTCACTTCCGACTATGAATCGCCGACCGGACCGGTCAAAGGCTACCGCGCCACGCGCTCCTCCAGCGCGACCAAAACCGACACCGCGATCCGCGATATCCCGCAAGCGATCAGCGTTGTACCGGCCAGCGTACTCAAGGATCTGGGCAGCACCAGCGTCGAACGCGCGCTGGATTTTGCCGGCGGTGTGTCGAAGCAAAACAATTTTGGCGGCCTGACCCTCTACGAGTACAGCGTGCGCGGCTTCACCACGTCGGAGTTCTATAAGGACGGCTTCAGCGCCAATCGTGGTTATCCAAGCACGCCCGACGCCGCCAACATCGAGCGCATCGAAGTGCTCAAAGGCCCGGCGGCCAGCCTGTATGGTCGAGGCGATCCGGGTGGTACGGTGAACATCGTCACCAAGAAACCAGAGCCCGACGCCTTCACCACCCTGCAAACCAGCGCCGGCAGTTGGGATCGCTATCGCACTGCACTGGACGTCAACACGCCGCTGGATGATCAGGGCGATGTGCTCTCGCGGATCAACCTTGCGGTCGAGGATAACCACAGCTTTCGCGATCACGTCGATAGCCAGCATGTGTTTGTCGCACCTTCAATCAGCTGGCAATTGAATCCGGACACGTCGCTGTTGGTTGAAAGTGAAATCGTCCGCCACAACTCCACTTTCGACCGTGGCATCGTTGCGCCGAACAATAAATGGAGCGGCGTCTCACGCTCGACCTTCCTCGGCGAACCCAACGACGGCAACATCGACAACCACAACAACCTGTTGCAGGCGACCCTCGAACATCACCTCAATGACAGCTGGAAACTGCGTCTGGCCAGCCATTACAAGGAAGGCAAACTCTGGGGTGATGCCTCCGAGTCTCGCCCGTTGAACGCTGACGGCCACACCGTCAATCGCCGCTATCGCGAACGTGACACAAACTGGCACGACAGCATCACGCAGCTGGAACTGCGGGGTCTGTTCGACCTTGGCCCGTGGCAACACGAACTGCTGATCGGCACCGAGTACGAAAACTTCCGCAAGAACGAACGCGTCACCACGATTGCTGGCGGCCCCTACGCGATCGACATCTACAACCCGATCTACGGCCAGCCGAAACCCAACGGTGCACGCTCGGGCACGGATACTTTCGAACACGTCGAAAGCCATGCGCTGAACCTGCAGGATCAAATCGTCTTCAGCGACAAACTGCGCGGGATGTTCGGCGCGCGCTTCGAGCATTTCGACCAGCGTATCGACGACCACAGCCGTAACGCCAACAGTCGCCAGAGCCACGATGCCCTGACCCAGCGCGTCGGTCTGCTCTATCAGCTGACGCCCAATACCGGGCTGTTCGCCAACGCCTCGACCTCGTTCAAACCGAACAACGGTCTCGACGCCGCGGGCAAATCCTTCGATCCGGAAGAAGGCGTCGGCTATGAAGTCGGGATCAAGAACGAGTTGTTCGACGAGCGCCTGAGCAGCACCCTCGCCTTCTTCCACATCGACAAGGAAAACGTCCTCGCCCTCGACCCCGGTACCGATACCAGCCGCGCGATGGGCAAAGCGCGTAGCCAGGGCTTCGATCTGCAAGTGACCGGACAAGTCACTGACGCGGTGCGGGTGATCGGTGCATTCGCGTACATCGACGCGGAAGTGACCGAGGGCGACGCGGTCATCCCAAAAGGCAGCCGCATTCTTGGCGTGGCCAAACGCAGCGGCAGCCTGCTCGGTGTTTATGAATTTCAGGATGGCCCTTTGCGGGGCTCGGACGTCGGCGCAGCGTTCACTTATGTCGGCGACCGCTCTGGCGAATCCGGCAGCGATTTTGAATTGCCGGCCTACCACACCGTTGACCTGCTGGCCCATTACAAGGCCAGCGGCAACGTCACCGTCGGCCTGAACCTGAACAACCTTTTCGACGAAAAGTATTACGAGCGCTCCTACAGCAACTACTGGGTCAACCCCGGCGAGCCGCGCAACTTCACTGTCAGCCTGACCCTCAACCTGTAAAAGGACGTCACCATGCGACACGGCAAAACCCTTGTACTCATCGCCGCACTGTTCGCCGGCCAGGTCTCGGCCCACGGTCTGTGGACTGAACAACGTCGCGGCAATATCGAAGTGATCTACGGCCACGGCGCCGAAGACAATGCCTTCAAGGCCCGGAAGATCAGCGGCGCCTGGGCTTATGACGCCAGCGGCAAGATGATCCCGGTCACGGTTGAACGCTTGGCAGATCACGCTCGCCTGAAACCACTGAAAACACCGGCGGTGATGGCCGTGGCCCTGAACAACGGCATGTGGTCGCAAACAGCGGACAAGAAGTGGATCAATGAAGGGCGCAGCAAAGTGCCTGGCGCCATCGAGGCGACGCAGACGTTCAAATACAGCCTGGCGATTTACCAGCCGGGGGCGAAGTTGCCGAAGCTCGATCAGATCAAACTGCTGATTGTGCCGGAGGTTGATCCACTGACCGTGGGGCCGGGCAATTCATTGCCGGTGCGGGTGTTGCTCGATGGCAAACCGGTGGCGGGTGTGAAGTTGATTGGTGACTACCGCAGCGCACCGCACACCCTGAGCACCGAGACGGATAAGGATGGCCGTGCGCAGGTGCTGGTGAGGAACGAAGGCTTGAATGTAATTGCCGCGCAGGTTGAAGTGCCGGTGAAGGACAGCCCTGATGTCAACAGTCGCGGCCTGTTCACCTCACTGACATTCCTCGGCGAGCCGCATCACGAATAAAAGCAAACCCTCACCCCAGCCCTCTCCCGGAGGGAGAGGGGGCCGACCGAGGTGACTCAGCCTATCCATCAACCTGAAAAACCGTGTCGATTATGGACTCGACAAAGCAAGATCAGGTCGGTGCAATTCAACAGCATCCCCCATTCAGTCCCCTCTCTCTTTGGCTGGGAGAGGGGGCCGACCGAGGTGACTCAGCCTATCCATCGACCTGAAAAACCATGTCGATTATGGATTCGGCAAAGCAAGATCAGGTCGGTGCAATTCAACAGCATCCCCAATCAGTCCCCTCTCCCTTTGGCTGGGAGAGTGAGCCGACCGAGGTGACTCTGGCTATCCATCAACCTGAAAAACCGTGTCGATTATGGATTCGGCAAAGCAAGATCAGGTCGGTGCAATTCAACAGCATCCCCAATTCAGTCCCCTCTCCCTTTGGCCGGGAGAGGGAGCCGACAGAATTGTCTTGCGGGGTACATCGACCTGAAAAACCATGTCGATTATGGATTCGGTTAAGCAAGATCAGGTCGGCGCAATTCAACAGCATCCCCCATTCAGTCCCCTCTCCCTTTGGGAGAGGGTTAGGGTGAGGGGCTCTTGCCTTTAGAGCTCGCCGAGGCCGTCGATCAGCGCCTGATTCTGCTCAGGCGTACCCACCGAAATCCGCAGGAACTGCGCAATCCGCTCCTGCTTGAAGTGCCGCACAATCACGCCCTGCTCGCGCAACTTCGCTGCCAGAGCCGCCGCATCGTGCTGCGGGTGCCGGGCGAAGATGAAGTTGGCCGCCGACGGCAGTACTTCAAAGCCCTTGGCCTCCAACTGCGCGACAACCTTCTCGCGATTGTCGATGACCAACCGGCAAGTCTTGTCGAAGTACTCGCGATCCTCGAACGCCGCCGCTGCCCCGACATTCGCCAGGCGATCCAGCGGATAAGAGTTGAAGCTGTTCTTGATCCGCTCCAGCGCCTCGATCAGGTCTGGATGCCCAACCGCCAGACCGACCCGCAGGCCCGCCAAAGAACGGGACTTGGACAGGGTCTGGGTCACGAGCAGGTTCGGGTAACGGTCCACCAGGCTGATCGCGGTTTCGCCGCCGAAGTCGATATAGGCTTCATCGACCACCACCACGGAATCCGGGCTGGCCTTGAGGATTTGCTCCACGGCATCCAGCGCCAACAGACAACCGGTCGGTGCGTTCGGGTTCGGAAAAATGATCCCGCCGTTCGGCTTGGCGTAGTCTGCCGGGTTGATCTGGAATTGCGCGTCCAGCGGCACCGCATCGAAGGCAATGCCGTACAACCCGCAGTAGACCGGATAGAAGCTGTAGCTGATGTCCGGGAACAGTACCGGATTGTCGTGTTGCAACAAGCCGTGGAAGATGTGCGCCAGGACTTCATCGGAGCCATTGCCGAGGAACACTTGGTTCGCCTGCACGCCGTAATAAGTGGCGACCGCATTCTTCAGCAGATCGCTGTTCGGGTCCGGGTACAGGCGCAGGTTGTCGTTCAGTTCGGTCTGCATCGCGGCCAAGGCTTTAGGCGATGGGCCGTACGGGTTTTCGTTGGTGTTGAGCTTCACCAGTTTCGCCAGCTTCGGCTGCTCGCCCGGTACGTAAGGCACCAGACTCTTGACGAAGGGACTCCAGAATTTACTCATCTTTATTTCCCTTCTTGATCATCAACGATGCGGTATTCAGCGCTACGGGCGTGAGCGGTCAGCGACTCGCCACGGGCCAGCACGGAAGCGGTTTTGCCCAATTCGGAAGCACCCTGCTCGGAGCAGAAGATGATCGACGAGCGTTTCTGGAAGTCGTACACACCCAGCGGCGAAGAGAATCGCGCGGTGCCGGAGGTCGGCAAGACGTGGTTCGGCCCGGCGCAGTAATCGCCCAACGCTTCGGAGGTGTGACGGCCCATGAAGATTGCACCAGCGTGGCGGATCTGCGGCAGCCAGGCTTGTGGATCGGCGACCGACAACTCCAGGTGCTCCGGCGCGATGCGGTTGGCCACTTCGATGGCTTGTTGCATGTCGCGGACCAGGATCAGCGCGCCGCGGCCATTGATCGACGTCTCGATGATCTCGGCACGTTCCATGGTCGGCAGCAATTTGCTGATGCTGGCGGCGACTTTGTCGAGGAACTCGGCGTCCGGGCTGACCAGAATCGCCTGGGCGTCTTCGTCATGCTCGGCCTGGGAGAACAGGTCCATGGCGATCCAGTCCGGATCGGTCTGGCCGTCGCAGACCACAAGGATCTCGGACGGACCGGCGATCATGTCGATGCCGACCTGGCCAAACACGTGGCGCTTGGCGGTGGCGACATAAATATTGCCCGGGCCAACCACTTTGTCGACCTTCGGCACGCTTTCGGTGCCGTAAGCCAGCGCGGCAACCGCTTGGGCGCCACCGATGGTAAACACACGATCCACGCCGGCAATGCAGGCCGCGGCCAATACCAGTTCATTGATTTCACCGCGCGGGGTCGGCACGACCATGACCACTTCGGTCACGCCAGCGACCTTGGCCGGAATCGCGTTCATCAGTACCGACGACGGGTACGACGCCTTGCCGCCCGGCACGTACAGACCGGCGCGATCCAGCGGCGTGACCTTCTGGCCCAGCACCGTGCCGTCGGCTTCGGTGTAGCTCCAGGAGTCCTGTTTCTGTTTTTCGTGGTAGCTGCGCACTCGGGCCGCGGCTTTTTCCAATGCTTCGCGCTGGGGCGCGGTGATGCGGGTCAGGGCCAGCTCCAGGCGTTCGCGCGGCAGGATGAGGTCGGCCATCGAGGCAACTTGCAGGCCGTCGAACTTCTGGGTGAACTCCACCAGCGCCGCATCGCCACGCTCGCGCACGGCTTTGATGATGTCCAGCACCCGCTGATTGACCGAGTCGTCAGACACACTTTCCCAGCTCAGCAGATGATCCAGATGATGTGCGAAATCCGGGGCAGCAGCGTTGAGTCGGCGAATTGCAGTCGGTGCGGTCATAGCGAGAGCCTCATAGGAATGGCAAAAACTCAGGCGCCCTAACTTAGCAGTCGTTTCCGCTTGGGCACCTGAGAATTCTGGCTATGAGGCGGATAGACGGGCGCGACTTAACGTCGCGCAGGTGAATCAGCCGCGGTGTCGAGACTCCACTGCCTTGCGCAGGGTGTCGATCAACGCCTGGATACGGGCGTGCTGCATTTTCATCGAAGCTTTGTTGACGATCAGACGGGAGCTGATGTCAGCGATGAAATCCTGTGGTTCCAGGCCATTGGCCCGCAGCGTGTTACCGGTGTCGACCACGTCGATGATCTTGTCGGCCAGACCGATCAGCGGTGCCAGCTCCATCGAGCCGTAGAGCTTGATGATGTCAACCTGACGACCCTGCTCGGCGTAGTAACGCTTGGCAACGTTGACGAACTTGGTGGCAACGCGCAGTCGGCCCTTGGGCTCGACTGCGCCAATTTTGCCGGCGGTCATCAGCTTGCACAGGGCAATTCGTAGGTCCAGCGGCTCGTAGAGGCCCTGGCCGCCGTATTCCATCAGCACATCTTTACCGGCGACGCCCAGGTCCGCGGCACCATGTTCGACGTAAGTCGGCACATCGGTTGCGCGCACGATCAGCAGACGTACGTCGGGCTGGGTCGTGGGGATGATCAGCTTGCGGCTCTTGTCCGGATTCTCGGTCGGCACGATGCCTGCTTCAGCCAGAAGCGGCAGGGTGTCGTCAAGGATGCGGCCCTTGGACAGTGCGATGGTCAACATGGGAAACGTCAGTCCTTATCAAGGTACTCATGTCCGGTCGCAAACGGCGCCGGACACACATCGAGGGTGTAACCACCCTCGACTTGGAACAAAACCAACGGGCGCGTCCCTGCGCCCATGCAGCAGAAACTAGCCCGGTACGCGGCGGATCTTGGCGCCGAGCATCTGCAGTTTCTCTTCGATGCACTCGTAACCACGGTCGATGTGGTAGATGCGATCGATCAGGGTGTCGCCTTCGGCGATCAGTGCCGAGATTACCAGGCTGGCCGAAGCACGCAGGTCGGTGGCCATGACTGGCGCGCCTTTCAGCTTCTCGGTGCCGGTAACGATGGCGGTGTTGCCCTCGACCTGGATCTTGGCGCCCATGCGGTGCAACTCATACACGTGCATGAAACGGTTTTCGAAGATCGTCTCGATCACCGCACCGGTGCCTTCGGCAATGGCGTTGAGGGAGATGAACTGCGCCTGCATATCGGTCGGGAACGCCGGGTACGGAGCGGTACGCACATTGACGGCTTTTGGCCGCTTGCCGTGCATGTTCAGCTCGATCCAGTCATCGCCGCAGGTGATTTCGGCACCCGACTCACGGAGTTTTTCCAGAACGGCTTCGAGGATGGTCGGATCAGTGTCCTTGACCTTCACACGGCCGCCGGTCACGGCAGCTGCCACCAGGTAGGTGCCGGTTTCGATACGGTCCGGCATCACTTTATAGGTGGCCGGGTGCAGACGCTCAACGCCATCGATGGTGATGGTGTCGGTGCCGGCGCCAGTGATCTTGGCGCCCATGGCGATCAGGAAGTTCGCCAGGTCGATGACTTCAGGCTCGCGAGCGGCGTTAGCCAGAACGCTGCGGCCCTTGGCCAGAGCGGCGGCCATCATGATG
The DNA here is from genome assembly GCF_016651105.1 of Pseudomonas sp. TH15. Lineage (GTDB taxonomy): Bacteria > Pseudomonadota > Gammaproteobacteria > Pseudomonadales > Pseudomonadaceae > Aquipseudomonas. The sequence continues at coordinate 2,064,184 of NZ_JAEKEL010000001.1, read as the reverse complement.
TTTTCGGTACCGGTCACGCTGACGGTGTCGAAGAAGAAGTGCGCACCGCGCAAGCCGCCTTCAGGCGCCTTGGCCTTGATGTAGCCGCCCTCGACATCGATGACTGCGCCCATGGCTTCGAGGCCACGGATGTGCAGGTCGACCGGACGCGAACCAATGGCGCAACCGCCAGGCAGCGCGACTTCGGCTTCACCGAAACGGGCAACCATCGGCCCCAATACCAGGATCGAGGCACGCATGGTTTTCACCAGTTCGTACGGCGCGATCAGGGTCTTGATGGTGCGTGGGTCGATTTCGACGCTCAGCTTCTCGTCGATCACCGGCTCGATGCCCATGCGACCGAACAGCTCGATCATGGTGGTGATGTCGTGCAGGTGCGGCAGGTTGGCCACGGTGACCGGGCCATCACACAACAGAGTGGCCGCAAGGATCGGCAGGGCAGAGTTCTTTGCCCCGGAGATGCGGATTTCGCCATCAAGACGAACACCACCAGTAATAATCAATTTATCCATAAGAATCTCGACGCCCTTGGGCTCAGGTGCGCTCGGCCCAGGCCGCGCTGCTGAAAAATTTCATAGTGACCGCATGGATGCTGCCATCGGTGATCCATGGGTTCAAATGGGCATAGATCTGCTGCTGACGCTTCACCGGGCTCAACGCCGCCAGTTCATCGCTAATCACGTTCAGCTGAAAGTTGCAGCCTTCGCCCTCAACTTCAACCTGCACAGATAAAAAAGTCTCGGACAGCTTTCCTTCGAGAAAGCTCTTCACTTCGGTGGCCTGCATGCTCAACCTCAATCGGCGCTCTGCGCGCGCGGGTCGGACATCATACAAAAAAGCCCCGCGCCTGCGAACCCCGCATTCACAGGACTCTGACGGGGGGCTTCTTTATAGATGCCGGTTAGGGGTGCGCCAACAGCTCGGTCAATTCGCTGACCTGAGCGATTTCGCGCATGTCTTCGGGCATTGCGCGGATGCTGACGGCCTTGCCGGCCGCCTCTGCATCACGCATGAAACACAGCAGCAGCGACAAGCCGACACTGCTGGATTTCAACACCGCCGAACAATCGACCACCACGGCGGGGGCCGTACTGGCTTTGATCAGCGCCTGGCCCTGCTTGCGCAGACCCGGGCCGGTGCGGTAATCCAGCATGCCGCTCAACCGCAGCTCGCCGGACTCGGTCATGCGAATGGCCGATACACTCATTGTGCTGGCTTCTCGGTGCTGGCCTTGGCTTTGGCGACTTCCCCGGCCCAACCATTGATGGTCTTGTCCAGGTCGTTGCCATTGCGCTGCATCGCGTCAGCAAACTGATCGCGGAACAGCTTGCCAATGTTGATGCCGTTGATGATCACGTTGCGCAGCTTCCACTCGCCATTGATCTTCTCGAGCGTGTACTGCACCGGATAAATCGCGCCGTTGCTGCCCTTGACCGTCATGCCAATGCTGGTGCGGTCGCCCGACTCATCCTTGGCAGGATCAACGACGATGCCCTGGTTGTTGTACTCCAGCAAGGCGTTGCCGTAGAACTGGAACAGGCCTTTCTTGAAGTTTTCCTGAAAGGTCTGCATTTGCGCAGGCGTGGCTTTGCGCGAGTACTTGACCGTCATGATGCTTTTGGAAATGCCCTCGGCATCCACCACAGGTCCGACGATGGTGTTCAGCGCCGTATAAAAGTCCTGCGGGTCCTGCTTGTACTTCTCTTTATTGGCCGACAGATCGGCAAGCATCCGATTGGTCGTGTCCTGCACGAGCGCGTGCGCGGAAGAATCCGCCACGGCGTTGCCCATCAGCGGCAATGTTGCAAGCAGTACCAGCAGGCCACGTCGCAAGGTAGAAATCATTCAAAAGCTCCTCATTTAGCGTCTTTGCTAACGGTATTGAGCAGGAATTTACCGATCAAGTCCTCGAGCACCAGCGACGACTGGGTGTCGTGGATGGTTCCACCATCCTTGAGCAAGGCTTGTTCCCCGCCCACGCTGATACCGATGTACTTCTCGCCCAACAGGCCAGCCGTCAGGATAGATGCAGTGGAGTCAGTCGGCAGATTATCTACGCGCTTTTCCAATTGCATGGTCACCCGGCCGGTGAAACTGTCGCGGTCCAGATCGATCGCCGTAACCTTGCCGATAGTCACACCGGCCATGGTCACTTTAGCTCTGACAGTCAAACCGGCGATATTGTCGAAGTAGGCATAAAGTTTATACGTATCGGTGTTTGCGGTCGGGGACAGGCCACTGACCCGCAACGCAAGCAGCAACAAAGCCAGGATGCCAGCCAGCAAGAAAAGGCCGACACCGATTTCCAGGGTGCGGTTTTGCATCAGAAATCTCCAAACATCAGGGCGGTCAAAATAAAGTCCAGGCCGAGCACTGCCAAAGAGGCATACACCACGGTCTTGGTTGTGGCACGACTGATCCCCTCGGAAGTAGGCTCGCAATCATAGCCTTGGAATACGGCAATCCAGGTCACGACAAAGGCGAAGACGACACTTTTGATGATGCCGTTGAGCACATCACCATTGAACGTCACGCTGTTCTGCATGTTCGCCCAGTAGGAGCCGTCATAGACACCCAGCCAGTCGACTGCCACCCACGAACCGCCCCAGATCCCGACGACGCTGAAAATCATCGCCAGCACCGGCAGGGAAATGAAACCGGCCCACAGGCGCGGGGCAATGATGTACTTGAGCGGATCGACGCCAATCATTTCCAGACTGGACAACTGCTCGGTGGACTTCATGTTGCCGATTTCGGCAGTCAGGGCCGAACCTGCGCGCCCGGCAAACAGCAATGCAGTCACCACCGGCCCCAGTTCACGCAGCAACGTCAGGGCAACCATCTGCCCGACAGCCTGTTCCGAACCGTAGCTGGACAGGATATTGAAGCCTTGCAGCGCCAACACCATGCCGATGAACACCCCGGAGACGACGATGATCACCAGGGACATCACGCCGACCGAATGCAATTGCTTGATCAGCAAACCAAAACCGCCGCCAATACCGCCGCGGCTAAACAATGCGTGAAACAGGAAAATCGTCGCCCGCCCGAACACCCCGACGGCATCGATAGCCCCGTGGCCGAACCGGCGCACTTTTTCTATCAGTGAAATCTTGCGCATCAGCGCTTCCCCAGAAGATCTGCGCGGTAATCCGTCGCTGGAAAGTGATAGGCGACCGGACCATCGGGGTCACCTGTCATGAATTGACGGATACGTGGCTCCTGAGAATTCATCAATTCGTCAGGCGTGCCCTGCCCCAGCACTTGCCCATCACCCACTACATAAATGTAATCGGCAATGCTCGCGGTCTCTGCCAGATCGTGGGAGACCACGATGCTGGTGATGCCCAACGCATCGTTGAGCAGACGGATCAGGCGCACCAGTACGCCCATGGCGATCGGGTCCTGCCCCACAAAGGGCTCGTCATACATGAGGATTTGCGGATCGAGGGCAATCGCTCGCGCCAGCGCGACACGACGCTTCATGCCACCGGACAGTTCGTCGGGCATGAGATCGATGGCGCCGCGCAAGCCAACGGCCTGCAATTTAAGCAGGACGATGTCACGGATCATTTCTTCCGGCAGCTCGGTATGAACCCGTAGCGGGAAGGCGACGTTCTCGAACACATCCAGATCGGTAAACAACGCGCCGCTCTGGAACAGCACACCCATGTGCTTGCGCGCATCGAACAAATCGCTGCGCGACAACTTGGGCAGGTTCTGACCGTTGACCCAGACTTCACCGCTATTAGGTCGCAACTGGGCGCCCATCAGCCGTAACAGGGTGGTCTTGCCACACCCGGAAGGCCCCATGATACCGGTGACCTTGCCGCGTGGGATGCGGATATCGACGTTATTGAAAATGCTGCGCGCACCGCGCTTGAAGGTCAGTCCCTTCAGCTCGACCGCGTAGGCGTTATCGGCACTCATCTAAACTCCTTGCGATGCAGCCTCTCACTCGGACGCCTGGCTTTCTGACGAAAGCACATACCTCCCCGGGCAGGCCGAACTGGCGGCGAACTATATCACTGCAATAGCCAAGCGCCCAAGGCCCAAGCCGGGGCATGTTCAGCAAGAGGACAGGCAAAAAGCCGCATTTGGAGTATTTCGGTAACAGGTATTAACAAAGCACGACGAACTAACGTGAGGGTTTCGATCATTACCGCTATAATCGCCGCCTTTTCATCGGGCTATACGATTCTGACATGAGCCAATCAAGCGACCTGATTCAATCGGCACAACGCACCATCCGCCTCGAAGTGGAAGCCGTACAAGGCTTACTGCCCCATATCGACGCTGATTTCGTACGCGCTTGCGAGATGATTCTGGCCAGCAAAGGCCGCGTAGTCGTGGTCGGCATGGGCAAGTCGGGGCATATCGGTAACAAAATTGCCGCCACCCTGGCCAGCACCGGCACCACGGCGTTTTTCGTACACCCGGCCGAAGCCAGTCATGGCGACATGGGCATGATCACCCGCGACGACATCATTGTGGCGCTGTCGAACTCTGGCTCTACCAATGAGATCGTTACGCTGCTGCCGCTGATCAAGCGTCTGGGCATCCAGTTGATCAGCATGACCGGCAATCCCGATTCGCCATTGGCCAAGGCTGCCGAGGTCAACCTCAACGTTCACGTGGAGCACGAAGCCTGCCCGCTGAACCTGGCGCCGACCTCATCGACCACCGCCGCGCTGGTCATGGGCGATGCCCTGGCCGTGGCGCTGCTCGAAGCCCGCGGTTTTACCGCAGAAGACTTCGCATTTTCCCACCCGGGCGGCGCGCTCGGCCGACGCTTACTACTAAAAGTGGAAAACGTCATGCACGCCGGCGAAGAGTTGCCGCAAGTCCAGCGTGGCACGCTACTCAAGGATGCCCTGATGGAAATGACCCGCAAGGGCCTGGGCATGACCGTCATTCTGGAAGCCGACGGCAAGCTGGCTGGGATTTTCACTGACGGCGACTTGCGCCGCTCCCTGGATCGCACGATCGACATTCACCGGGCGACCATCGATGAAGTGATGACCGCTCACGGCAAGACCGCACGCGCCGAGATGCTTGCCGCCGAAGCCCTGAAGATCATGGAAGACAACAAAATCAGCGCACTGGTAGTGGTCGACAGCGAAGACCGTCCGGTCGGCGCCTTGAACATGCACGATTTGCTGCGTGCAGGAGTAATGTAATGAGCAACGACCTGCTGCAACGCGGCAAACAAATCAAACTGGCCGTGTTCGACGTCGATGGCGTCCTGACCGACGGGCGCCTGTACTTCCTCGAAGACGGCAGTGAATTCAAGACATTCAGCACCCTCGACGGCCAAGGCATCAAGATGTTGATGGCAGCCGGCGTGCAGACCGCTATCATCAGCGGCCGCAAGACCCCTGTGGTCGAACGGCGGGCAAAAAACCTCGGCATTCCACACCTCTACCAGGGTCGCGAAGACAAACTGGTGGTACTCGACGAGCTTCTTGCCCAACTCAACCTAAGCTATGAACAAGTTGCCTACCTCGGTGACGACCTGCCTGACCTGCCGGTGATTCGCCGCGTCGGGCTGGGCATGGCGGTGGCCAATGCCGCCAGTTTCGTGCGCGAACACGCCCACGGCATCACCCTGGCCCGTGGCGGCGAAGGTGCTGCCCGCGAATTCTGCGAACTGATCCTGCGCGCCCAGGGCCGCCTCGATGCGGCTAACGCCGCGTACCTGTGAGCCCATTATGCTGAGCAAAAAGTTTCGCAATTTCTTGATGTTCTGTTGCATCGCCGCGATATTCGCAGCGGTCGGCTACTGGAACATCAGCCCGGAACGCTTCCTCGACAAGCCAGTGGCCAAGGTCGATGTCAGCCAGATCGACTATTACGCACTCAACGCCCACAGCGTGCAGTACCTGCCGGACGGCGGCTTGCAGTACGACTTGACGTCCGACAAGGTCGAACACCTCAAGGCGAGCGACATTACGCTGGTCACCAAACCCGACCTGAACATGTACCGCGGCACCGAGTTTCCGTGGCATGTCACAAGCTTGCGTGGCGAGGTGAATCCGGACGGCACTCAGGTAGAGCTGATCGACTCGGTACGTATCGCACGGACCGATGAAAAGAACCGCGAGATGATTATTACCAGTACTCGCATGACAGTGTTCCCGCAGCAGCAATATGCGCAGACCGAGCAACCCGTTAGAATCGACGGCGCTGGCGGTGTATCGACTGGCAACGGAATGAAAGCGTATTTGAAAGAAAGCAGGATACACCTGCTATCGAACGTAAGAGGACAGTATGAGGCTCGTTAAAACCCTCCCTATTTTGCTCAGTCTGGGCGCAGCACTGGGAAGCGTGAGCGCCTGGGCTCTGCCGGACGATAGTACGAAACCGATCCGTATCCAGGCCGACGATGCCCAGCTCGATGACAAGCAAGGTATCGCCACCTATAAAGGTGATGTAATCATCACCCAGGGTTCGATGAAGGTTACCGGCAATACCGTGACCATCACTCGTACAAAGGATGGCCAGATCGATGTCGTAACGTCGGTGGGCAACCTGGCGTACTTCGAGCAGTTGCAAAAAACCACCTCCCCACAGCCAGTCAAAGGCTATGGCAAGACTGTCCAGTACCATGCCCAGCAAAACCGCATCGTGCTGATCGATCAAGCCAAAGTCATCAGCGATGACGGCAGCACCACCGAAGGCGAGAAAATCGTCTACGACACGGTGAAACAGGTGGCTACGGCCGGCCGCGCCACTGGCTCGCCGATCACAACGCCGCGCCAACGGATCGACATGGTGATCCCGCCGAAGCAGAAGGCCCAGTAATGGCAACTCTGAAAGCCCAGCATCTGGCCAAGAGCTACAAGAGCCGCCAGGTCGTGCGTGACGTCAGCCTGTCCATCGACAGCGGTCAGATCGTCGGCCTGCTTGGCCCGAACGGCGCCGGCAAGACCACCTGCTTTTACATGATCGTTGGCCTGGTACAAGCCGACCAGGGTCGCGTACTGATCGACGATCTGGACGTCAGCCACCAGCCGATGCACGGTCGTGCAAAGGCCGGTATCGGCTATCTTCCGCAAGAAGCGTCGATCTTCCGCAAACTCTCGGTCGCCGACAACATCATGGCCATCCTCGAGACCCGCAAGGAACTCGACAAGGCCGCTCGCCGCAAAGAGCTGGAAAGCCTGCTGCAGGAATTCCACATCAGCCACATCCGTGACAACCTCGGCATGAGCCTGTCCGGTGGTGAACGACGCCGAGTGGAAATCGCCCGGGCCTTGGCCACCAACCCGAAATTCATCCTGCTCGACGAACCTTTCGCCGGTGTAGACCCGATTTCGGTTGGCGACATCAAGCAGATCATCCATCACCTCAAGGCCAAAGGCATTGGCGTGCTGATCACCGACCACAACGTCCGTGAAACACTGGATATCTGCGAAACCGCCTACATCGTCAACGATGGTCAGCTAATTGCCGAAGGTGACTCCGCCACCATCCTGGCCAACGAACTGGTCAAGGAAGTGTATCTGGGCCACGAGTTCCGCCTGTAAACACCGAGGTGTCTGGCTAGTCGACAGAGCGCATGGCGCAATTAACACATCGCTGTGTTTTTTATTGTTACGGCGCTCTAGGCAAACACTTCAGTTTCAGGCATATAATTTGCTTAAGTTTGGCGCTTCGGCGCCCTGTAGTGGATGGCGCATGCGCGCCGGCGAATAAGGTGTTAAGCCCCTGCCATGAAACCATCGCTAGTCTTGAGAATGGGCCAGCAGCTGACGATGACACCTCAGCTGCAACAGGCCATCCGCCTGCTCCAATTGTCGACCCTGGACCTGCAACAGGAAATCCAGGAGGCCCTGGAGTCCAATCCGATGCTCGAACGCCAGGAAGAAGGCGACGACTTCGATAACGCCGACCCATTGGCCGACAAAGCCGAACAACCACCCAACGCCGACATTCAGGAACCCTCCTACCAGGAAACCGCCCCGACGGTGGATAACCTCGAGGAAGGGGACTGGAACGAGCGCATTCCCAACGAACTGCCCGTCGATACCGCCTGGGAAGACGTTTACCAGACCAGCGCCAGCAGCCTGCCGAGCAACGATGACGACGAGTGGGATTTCACCACCCGTACATCCGCCGGCGAAAGCCTGCAAAGCCACCTGCTCTGGCAACTGAACCTGGCGCCGATGTCCGACACCGATCGCCTGATCGCCGTGACCTTGATCGATTGCATCAACAATCAGGGCTACCTGGACGAAACCCTCGAGGAAATCCTCGAAGCCTTCGATCCGGAACTGGACATCGAGCTGGACGAAATCGAAGCCGTCCTGCATCGCATCCAGCAATTCGAACCGGCCGGCATCGGCGCCCGCAACCTGGGCGAGTGCCTGTTGCTGCAATTGCGTCAACTGCCCGCCAAAACACCTTGGCTGGCTGAGGCCAAGCGCCTGGTCACCGATTACATCGACCTGCTCGGCAGCCGCGACTACAGCCAACTGATGCGCCGCATGAAGCTCAAGGAAGATGAACTGCGCCAGGTGATCGAGCTGGTCCAGAGCCTGAACCCGCGTCCAGGCTCGCAGATCGAGTCCAGCGAAGCCGAATACGTCGTGCCCGACGTCATCGTGCGCAAGGATAATGAGCGCTGGCTGGTGGAGTTGAATCAAGAGTCAGTGCCAAAGCTGCGGGTCAACGCCCAGTACGCCGGCTTCGTGCGCCGCGCCGACACCAGTGCCGACAACACCTTCATGCGTAATCAGTTGCAGGAAGCCCGCTGGTTCATCAAGAGCCTGCAAAGCCGTAACGAAACCCTGATGAAAGTCGCCACCCAGATCGTCGAGCACCAGCGCGGTTTCCTGGAGTACGGCGACGAAGCCATGAAGCCGCTGGTCCTGCATGACATCGCCGAAGCGGTGGGCATGCACGAATCGACGATTTCACGGGTGACCACCCAAAAGTTCATGCATACCCCACGGGGCATTTATGAACTGAAATACTTTTTCTCCAGCCATGTCAGCACCTCTGAAGGCGGCGAATGCTCGTCCACAGCGATCCGCGCGATCATCAAAAAACTGGTTGCCGCGGAAAATCAGAAAAAGCCGTTGAGTGACAGCAAGATCGCTGGTTTACTGGAGGCACAAGGCATTCAGGTGGCTCGCCGCACCGTCGCCAAGTACCGCGAGTCCTTAGGGATCGCGCCTTCGAGCGAACGCAAGCGGTTGATGTAAGCCACGCCACAGCGTTCCAGTGGCAGGTACCTTTACCTGCCGCTTTATGCACTGGCAACGAAGGAGAAGCTGTATGCAAGTCAACATCAGTGGACACCAACTGGAAGTGACCGAACCCCTGCGCACCTACATCGGCGAAAAACTCGACCGATTAGAGAGGCATTTCGACAAGATCACCAACGTGCAAGTCACGATGACCGTCGAGAAGCTGCTGCAGAAAATCGAAGCCACGCTGCATATCCCCGGCGGAGAAGTGGTCGCCAATGCCGAGCATAACGACATGTATGCCGCTATTGACCTACTGACCGACAAGCTGGATCGCCAACTTAAAAAGCATAAGGAAAAGACCCAGAGCCTCCTTCAGGGCGCAACCGGTCGTTAACACTCCCAACCCATGATCCGACTTGAAAGTATCCTGACCCCCGGCCGTTCCCTCGTGAACGTGCCGGGCGGCAGTAAAAAGAAAGCCCTCGAACAAATTGCCAACCTGATCGCCCGGGAAGTCCCGGATCTGGAGATGCAAGATGTCTTCGAGGCTCTGATTGCCCGTGAAAAACTCGGCTCCACCGGTTTTGGCAACGGCATTGCTATCCCCCACTGTCGCCTGAAGGGCTGCACCTCGCCCATCAGTGCCTTGATGCACCTTGACGCACCTATCGATTTCGACGCCATCGACGGCGCTCCGGTTGACCTGCTGTTCGTGCTGCTGGTCCCGCAAGCCGCCACCGATGCGCACCTGGAATTACTGCGCCAGATCGCCAGCATGCTTGATCGCAAGGAAGTACGCGAAAAACTGCGCAGTGCCCCGAGCAACGAAGCCTTGTATCAGGTTGTCCTGAGCGAGCAAAACGGTCACTAATCATGCGTTTGATCATTGTCAGTGGCCGCTCCGGCTCAGGTAAAAGTACTGCACTCGATGTCCTTGAGGACAACGGCTACTACTGCATCGACAACCTGCCGGCCGGCCTGCTGCCGGAGTTGGCCGAACGCGCGCTGATTCATACAGAGCTGGCTCAGCCGCTGGTCGCCGTTTCCATCGACGCCCGCAACCTGCCCAGTCACCTGACGCGATTCCCCGAATTACTTGAAGAAGTTCGCGGTCGGCATATCCAATGCGATGTGCTGTATCTGGACGCCGATGAAGAAACCCTGCTCAAGCGTTTCTCGGAAACCCGCCGCCGTCACCCGCTGAGCACCGCCAACCGCTCATTGGCCGAGGCGATAGAAGACGAAACTCAACTGCTGGGGCCGATTGCAGACCTGGCCGACCTCAAGGTCAACACCACCAACCTGAACCTGTACCAACTGCGCGACACCATCAAGCTGCGCCTGTTGAATCAGCCTGAGCCCGGCACGGCGTTCCTGGTGGAGTCTTTCGGGTTCAAGCGTGGCATGCCAGTAGATGCCGACGTGGTGTTCGATGTGCGCTGCCTGCCCAATCCTTATTGGAAACCGGAGCTGCGCGCACAGTCCGGGCTCGATCAACCGGTAGCCGAATACCTGGCAGCACAGCCGGACGTCGAAGAAATGTTCCAGGACATTTATGGTTATCTGTTCAAGTGGCTTCCGCGTTTTGCTGCCAGCAATCGCGCTTACGTCACCATCGCCATTGGCTGTACCGGCGGTCATCACCGCTCCGTCTACCTGACCGAACGTCTGGGCCAGGCCCTGCAACAATCCCTGAAGAACGTCCAGGTTCGCCACCGCGACCTCAGCTAAAGGATTCACAACGCGATGCCTGCTCTGGAAATTGAAATCATCAACAAACTGGGCCTGCATGCCCGTGCTTCAGCGAAATTCGTTGGGGTTGCCGGTCAGTTTCCCTGCCAGATCAGAGCGGGACGCACCCCGCAAGCCATGGTCGATGGCAAAAGCATCATGGCCATGATGATGCTCGCCGCCGGCAAGGGCAGCAAAATCCATCTGAGTACTGAAGGTGAGCAAGAGCAAGAAGCGCTGGATGCACTGGTGGCGCTGATCAATAACTTCTTCGACGAAGGCGAATAAATCAAAAAATCGCAGCCCTCGGCAGCCCCGCTCCCTATCTCGTAGGAGCTGCCGAAGGCTGCGATCTTTTTCAAGCCAGTGCCGTATCCATCACCATCATCAAACAAAACCCCAGCAGCAACCCCAGACTCGCCAGTTTGTCGTGACCATTACGCCGCGACTCTGGGATGATTTCATGGGTCACCACCAGCAGCATCGCCCCGGCCGCCAGCGCCAAACCCAATGGCAATAACAATTCAGCCAGGCTAACCAGCCACGCACATAACAGTGCGAAGACCGGCTCTACCAGCCCTGACGCAGCACCGATCAGGAACGCCTTGGCCCGCGACATCCCGGCCCCGGCCAATATCAACGCGATCACCAGCCCTTCGGGTACGTCTTGCAAGGCGATACCCATGGCCAGGCTGTCGGCGTCGGGCATACCGCCGCCGGCCGAAACCCCGACCGCCATGCCCTCGGGAATGTTGTGGGCGATGATGGCGAACACAAACAGCCAGATTCGCGGTGGAATCACCGGTCGCTGCAAGGTGCCGACGAGCATTTCCGGGCTGGCCCCGGAAACCTTGCGATCCACCAGAAACAGCCCGAATGCGCCGAACATGATACCGAAGCTGATTAGTCCACTGGCCGCCCAAGGCGTCAGCCCCAGGCTTTCGGCCGCAGAAATGCCCGGGACGATTAGCGAGAACGCGGTCGCCGCGAGCATCACCCCGGCACCGAAACCGAGCAGGGTATCGCTGAGCGTCCGCGGCATGCGCCGAATCACCAGCACCGGCACCGCCCCCAGCGCGGTACCCAAGGCGCAGATCGCCCCTCCTTGCAGGGCACGCGACAGCTTCGGTTCCAGGTCTAGCCATGCCAACCCTTGGGCTGCCAACAACGTCATACCCGCCAGCAGTAACAACGATCCCAGTGCGTAACGAAACATTCGTCCACTTCCGATCGCCAATGTTTCAGTGCCCATAGTCGGCCTTGGATTCTTGTTATCGATGACTTAAACCAGTGCAGCCTGATAGCGCGCCGCGACTTCAGGCCAATTAATCACGTTGTAGAACGCGTTGATGTATTCCGGTCGACGGTTCTGATAGCGCAGGTAATAAGCGTGCTCCCAGACGTCGAGGCCGAGGATGGGCGTGTTGCCATTCATCAACGGGCTGTCCTGATTGCCGCTACTCTCCACTATCAGGGTCTTTTGCGGCGTGACGCTCAACCACGCCCAGCCACTGCCGAAACGCGTCAACGCTGCTTTGGTGAACGCCTCTTTAAAACGATCCAGGCCACCCAGTTGCTCATCAATAGCCTCGGCCAGCGCACCGTCAGGCTTGCCTCCAGCATGGGGCGCCATGATTTCCCAGAACAGCGAATGGTTGGCGTGGCCGCCGCCCTGATTAATCACCGCTGCGCGAAGCTTTTCCGGGAGTTGCTGGACGCTGGCCACCAGTTTTTCCACCGACCATTCGGCAAACTCGGTGCCTTCGACGGCCGCGTTGAGGTTGTTGATATAGGTCTGGTGGTGCTTGGTGTAGTGGATTTCCATGGTCTGCGCATCGATATGCGGTTCCAGGGCGTCGTAGGCGTAGGGCAAGGCAGGCAAGGTAAAAGCCATGTTCAATGGACTCCATGTTGATGAGAGGCGGGCTGATGCCGGGGCGATGCAGCATCCATGTGCAACAGCCGATGGGTGCGCGGGTATTCGCCGTACTCACTGATGAAATTCAGCAGTTCGACGTAGGTCTTGCTGCTCTGGCGCAACGCCGCCTCGCGCAGCGCCGGAGCCAGTCGCGCGTCCTGCATCGTCTGCAACAACCGTTGATGGATGGCGCACAGGTACTCGGCGCTCTCCTCCGGCTGGTTCAGACGCAAGTGCAGATCCGCGAGGTTGTGGTGAGAAATCACGCAAGCAGCCACCGCTTCATCGGCATCCGCCCAACGCTCAAACAACACCTGGGCCAGCGCCAGTGCCTGCAAGTAAGCCTCGCGGGCATCGACGAATTCGCCCAGCATGAAACAGCGATTAGCCCTTTCGATCGTGCGTTTCCAGTGCTCCATGGTGAGCCTCCAAAGCGGTAGCGGTGATTACACGCCGCCTGCGGTGAGCTTTTCTGGATTGAGCAACTCTTCCAGCTGGCTGCGCGACAGGTCGGTGTGTTCCAGAGCGATATCAATCACCGGACGGCCCTGCTGATACGCCTTCTTGGCGATCTCAGCGGCTTTTTGGTAACCAATGATCGGGTTGAGTGCGGTAACCAGAATCGGGTTGCGCGACAGCGCTTCCTTGAGCCGGGCCTCGTTGACCTTGAAGCTGGCGATGGCCTTGTCACCCAGCAGACGGCTGGCGTTGGCCAGCAATTCGATGCTGCTCAGCAGGTTTTGGGCGATGATCGGCAGCATCACGTTCAATTCGAAGTTGCCCGACTGGCCGGCGATGGTGATCACCGTGTCGTTGCCGATCACTTGAGCGGCGACCATCGCGGTGGCTTCCGGGATCACCGGGTTGACCTTGCCTGGCATAATCGAGGAGCCAGGCTGTAAGGCTTCGAGTTCGATTTCGCCGAGGCCGGCCAACGGGCCGGAGTTCATCCAGCGCAGGTCGTTGGCGATTTTCATCAGCGACACGGCGGTGGCCTTGAGCTGTCCGGAGACCGCGACCGCCGTGTCCTGCGAGCCGATCAGCGCGAACAGGTCCTTGCCAGGCTTGAATTGCACCTGAGTCAGTTTGCTCAACTGCTGACTGAATCGCGCCGCGAACTCCGGATGCGCGTTGATCCCGGTGCCCACCGCTGTGCCGCCCTGCGCCAGGGATTGCAGGCTCGGTAGCAAATCTTGCAGGTGGCCGATATTGGCCTTGAGCTGTTGCGCCCAACCGTTGAGCACCTGACTCATGCGCACCGGCATGGCATCCATCAGGTGAGTGCGGCCGGTTTTGACGTGATGATAAACCTGCTCGGCCTTGTGCTCGATCACCTGCACCAGATGCACCAGCGTCGGCAGCAATTGCTCGTGCAGCGCCAGTGCGGCACTGACGTGGATGGTGGTCGGAATGATGTCGTTGCTGCTCTGGCCGCAGTTGACGTGATCGTTGGGGTTCACCGGCTCGCCGAGCAGTCGGCTGGCCAGGGTGGCGATCACTTCGTTGGCGTTCATGTTGGAGCTGGTGCCAGAGCCAGTCTGGAAGATATCCACCGGGAAGTGCTGCATAAAGTTGCCTTCGAGCAGCCCTTGCGCCGCGTCGACGATGGCTTTGCCCTGGGACTCGCTGATTTGCTTGAGCTCGACGTTGGCCCCGGCGGCGGCAGCCTTTGCCAGGATCAACGCGCGGATGAACTGCACCGGCATAGGTTTGCCGCTGATCGGGAAGTTATCCACCGCGCGCTGGGTTTGCGCGCCATAGAGGGCGTCTTCGGGGACCTGAAGCTCGCCCATGCTGTCACGTTCGATACGCGTGTTATTCATCGGGAAATCCTTGCACCAGTTCTATGAGAGGAATCGAAGGCTGCAACTCGCAGGTCGCCAGTTGCCAGGTGTAGCTTTGCCAGCGCTTGAGGCGGCACTTACACAGGGAGAGGCGTTCCAGTTCGCGCAATGGGCGCCAGGCCTGGTCGAGGCAGAAGGTGCGCCAGTGCCACGGCAGCGCGACATCGGCGGCGGTGTCGAGCAACAAACGGAAGGAAGTTTCGGCGATGGTCCAGGGAGACGTTGCCGTGCAACAGGCCAGATACCGACCTTCGGCCAGGTAATGGTCGATCAGGCGAGGCTCATCGGGGTCCATCGCGCAACGGATCTGGCGACTCATCCAGCGCCAGCTTTCGAGGTAAGGCTGCTCGTGCAAGGCAGAACTCATGATCCGGGCTCATTCGGTAATGAGATTTATTATTAGATGATAATGAGAACCAAAACAACCCCGAGAAATTAGATGAGATCCATTGTGGGAGCGCGCTTGCTCGCGATGACGGTCGACCATTCAACATATGTGTCGTCTGACACACTGCTATCGTGAGCAAGCTCGCTCCCACAGGGGACGGTGTGAACGCCATAAAAAAAGGCGCGCCATCCGTTTGGATGACGCGCCTTTTTGTGTAACGGTGTGGGTCAGCTACCCGCCACCGTCATCCGCTCGATCAACACCGAACCGGTGCGAATGTTGCTGCGCAGTTCCAGGTCATTCCCCACGGCAACGATCTGTTTGAACATGTCGCGCATGTTGCCGGCGATCGTGACTTCCTGGACCGCGAACTGGATTTCACCGTTCTCGACCCAGAAACCCGCCGCGCCACGGGAGTAATCGCCGGTGACCATGTTCAAGCCGTGGCCCATCAACTCGGTGACCAGCAGACCACGCCCCATGCGACGCAACAGGGCAGCCTGATCTTCATCGCCATGGGTCACGAACAGGTTGTGCACGCCGCCCGCGTTGGCGGTGCTCGGCATGCCCAGCTTGCGTCCGGAATAGGTACCGAGGATGTACGACACCAACACGCCGTTCTCGACGAACGGTTTGGCATAGGTCGCCAAGCCATCGCCATCGAACGCCGAACTGCCCATCGCCTGCATCAGGTGCGGACGCTCATCAAGGGTCAGCCATTCCGGGAACAACTTCTGACCCAGCGTGCCTTCCAGGAACGATGACTTGCGATACAGACTGCCGCCAGACACTGCCGACAGGAAGCTGCCGAACAACCCACCGGCCAACTCGGCCGAAAACAGCACCGGCACTTCGCAAGTTGGCACCGGACGCGCGCCCAAACGGCTCGCTGCCCGTTGCGCGGCACGCTGGCCAATGCTCACCGGGTCAGCCAGCAAAGTGCCCTGACGGCTCACGTCGTACCAATAATCGCGCTGCATCTGGCCTTCGGCCTCGGCGATCATCACGCAGCTCAGGCTGTGGCGGGTCGACGCATAACCGCCGATAAACCCGTGGCTGTTGCCGTAAACGCGGCAGCCCTGGTGGGTGCTGAGGGTAGTGCCGTCGGCGTTCTTGATCCGGCTATCGGTGGCAAATGCCGCCGCTTCACAGGTCAGGGCCATCTCGATGGCTTGCTCGGGGGTGATGTCCCATTGGTGGAACAGGTCGAAATCGTGCAGATCCTTGGCCATCAGCGCGGCGTCGGCCAGGCCTGAGGCTTCGTCTTCAGAGGTGTGCTTGGCGATGGCCAGTGCGGCAGCAACGGTTTCGCGAATCGCTTCCGGACCGCTGGCCGAAGTGCTGGCCGATCCTTTGCGCTGGCCAACGTACAAGGTGATGCCAAAGCCCTGATCGCGATTGAATTCGACGGTTTCGACTTCTCGCTGACGAACCGATGTCGACAGGCCTTGTTCCAGCGAGACCGCGACTTCACAGGCGCTGGCGCCTTGGCGCTTGGCTTCAGCAATGATCTGCTCGACTTGCTCTTGCAGTGCCGGCAACGCTTGTGGGCCGACGCTTTCAACTGCACTCATGCTGTTCTCCACTCAAATTCTGCTTTCGGCTAGGGCCTTCGAGCGACCGGGCCGGACAAGCGGCCCCCGACTGGTTATCATGGCGGCGTTTCTTTGCGGACGGCCACCATGGTTGATTCTTACGACGACTCCCTCGATACGGGAGAAAAAAGCAAATCCCAGGTTAAACGCGAGCTGCATGCTCTGGTTGACCTTGGCGAGCGCCTTACAACACTCAAGCCTGACTTGCTGGCAAAACTGCCGTTGACCGACGCTATGCGCCGGGCCCTGGCCGATGCGCCCAAGCACACCGCGAATATCGCGCGTAAACGGCACCTTATGTTCATCGGCAAACTGATGCGCGACCAGGACACTGACGCCATTCTGACCTTGCTCGATCAACTCGATGCCTCCACCCGGCAGTACAACGAACGTTTCCACGGCCTGGAACGCTGGCGCGATCGCTTGATCGCAGGCGACGACGCGGTCCTGGAGAAATTCGTTGTCGATTACCCGGAGGCTGATCGTCAACAGTTGCGCTCCCTGATCCGTCAGGCCCAGCACGAACTGGCGACCAACAAGCCACCGGCATCGAGCCGTAAAATGTTCAAGTACATCCGTGAGCTGGACGAGACTCAACGCGGTCTGCGTTAAGTCCCTTCTCGGGTGGGCTGCACCGCAGTCCACCCGAAGCTCCATCCCTCAAGATCCTGTGCCACCCACAGTGATCGCATCGATTTTCAGCGTTGGCTGGCCGACACCCACCGGCACCGACTGCCCATCCTTCCCGCACGTTCCCACGCCACTGTCCAGCGCCAGATCGTTACCGACCATCGACACTTTGCTCATGGCTTCCGGCCCGTTGCCGATCAACGTCGCGCCTTTGACCGGGGCGGTAATCTTGCCGTCTTCGATCAGGTACGCCTCGCTGGTGGAGAACACGAACTTGCCGCTGGTGATGTCCACCTGACCGCCGCCGAGGTTGGCGCAGTAGATGCCGCGTTTCACCGAGGCGATGATTTCTGCCGGGTCGCTTTCGCCCGCCAGCATGTAGGTGTTGGTCATCCGAGGCATCGGCAGGTGCGCGTAGGATTCACGACGACCGTTACCGGTGCGGGCCACGCCCATCAGGCGCGCGTTGAGCTTGTCCTGCATGTAGCCTTTGAGCACGCCGTTTTCGATCAGCGTGGTGCACTCGGTCGGGGTGCCTTCGTCATCGACGCTCAACGAGCCACGACGACCCGCCAGGGTGCCGTCATCGACGATGGTGCAGAGCTTGGACGCAACCATCTCGCCCATGCGCCCGCTGTAGGCCGAACTGCCCTTGCGGTTGAAGTCGCCTTCCAGGCCGTGGCCGACCGCTTCGTGCAACAGCACACCGGACCAACCCGAACCCAACACCACCGGCAACGTACCAGCCGGCGCCGGAATCGCTTCCAGGTTCACCAGCGCCTGACGCAACGCTTCACGGGCGTAGCCCATGGCACGGTCGTCGCTGAGAAAATAACGATAATCGGTACGACCGCCGCCGCCATGACCACCGCGCTCGCGGCGGCCGTTTTGTTCAACGATCACGCTGACGTTGAAGCGCACCAATGGCCGCACATCCGCCGCCAGGCTGCCGTCGGTGGAAGCCACGAGAATGCGCTCCCAAACCCCGGCCATGCTCACGGTGACTTGCTGGATACGCGGGTCGAGGGCACGGGTCGCGACGTCGATACGCTTGAGCAGTTCGACTTTTTCGGCGCGGGTCATCACTTCCAGCGGGTTGTCCGGACCGTACAACTGGGCGACATCCTGGGTGGTGAACGCTTGCACCGTGCCGTTCTGCCCGGCTCGGGAGATCGAACGCGCGGCACGAGCCGCCGCGCCGAGCGCTTCGAGGGTGATGGCGTTGCTATAGGCAAAACCGGTTTTCTCACCCGATTGCGCCCGCACGCCGACGCCCTGGTCGAGGTTGAAGCTGCCTTCCTTGACGATGCCGTCTTCCAGCGCCCAGGACTCGGAAATCTGGCCCTGGAAATACAGATCGGCAGCATCGATGCCCGGGCCGGCCAGATCGCCGAGCACACTTTGCAGGCTCTCGATGGTCACGCCGCCGGGCGCTAACAGGTGGTCACTGACTGAGGACAACAACTCGCTCATATGCTTTACGCCTTAAATTCATCGTTCTGAGGCAGGTCGCTGCGCGCCCTGCGAGAAAAAGCGCCGGTGACTGGACACCGGCATCCGCGCCCTGATGGACGCCTGTTCGCTGCTATCGCGTTCGGCCAGCAACACGGCCTCGCCTTGATCCTGTTGCGCCAGCACGCGCCCCCATGGGTCGACGATGGCGGCATGTCCATAAGTCTCTCGCGGTCCCGGATGGGTGCCACCCTGGGCGGCCGCGAGTATGTAGCATTGGGTCTCGATGGCCCGTGCGCGGATCAGTACATCCCAATGGGCCGCGCCAGTCACGGCGGTGAAGGCCGATGGCGCGGTGATCAACTCTGCACCGGCAGCCCGCAATTCGCTGTACAGCTCCGGGAAACGCAGGTCATAACACACTGTCAGGCCGACTCGACCGACGGGTGTGTCTGCCACAACCACCCCACTGCCATAAGCATAGTCATCGGATTCGCGATAACGCCCGCGATCGTCCGCCACATCGACGTCGAACAAGTGCAACTTGTCATACCGTGCAACGGTTTCGCCCTGATCATCCACCAACAGCGAGCAGGCATGCACTTTCGCCATCGGCTGGTCAGCCGGCGGTAACGGCAAGGTGCCGGCTACTATCCATAACTTGAGGGCGCGGGCGGTCTGTTTCAACCACGGCAGGATCGGACCTTCGCCCAAGGCTTCGGCGCGACCGATATCGGCGATGTCGCGACGCCCCATGGCGGCGAAGTTTTCCGGCAGCACTGCCAGTCGAGCGCCAGCGTTCGCCGCTTGCTCCAGCAAGCGACGGGCCTGGGCCAGATTGGCCAGCACATCGCTCTGGCTGACCATTTGAATCACCGCTACAGACATGGCCATTTCCTTATCTGGAATCAACACATACCTGTAGGAGCTGCCGCAGGCTGCGATCTTTTGATTTTCACAAGATCAAAAGATCGCAGCCTGCGGCAGCTCCTACAAGGGGATAGGATCATGCTACTCAAAAAGGTTTATCCAGAGTGATCTTCGGCTCTTTCCATGGGCCTTTGACGGTGTATTTGACGCTGGCGAATCGCGCCACGCGGTCGCCGATCAGTTTGTCGATCAGGAACAGCGCACCACCAATGGCTGGCGCGCCGACAATCAGCGCAGCAATCGGCAGGTTGTTCGTCAGCGGCAGCGTCACCAGCAACTTGGCGTCGACATTATCGCCCACCAGATCCAGCGTGCCGTTGATCTCCAGATTGCTCGACGGACCGGTCAGCACAATCGGCTCGCGAGTGACATAAACCCCGCTGCTCGCCACCAACAGGCCTTTGACCCGGTCGTAGCTCAGACCTTTGCCAAACAGGTCGGAGAAGTCCAGGCGCAAGCGCCGACCAATCGAGTTGAAGTTAAGCAGACCAAATACCCGCAATGCCTGGGCACCGCCCTCGACTTCGACAAACTGACCTTTGTTCAACGATGCATCGAGGCTGCCGGAGAACCGCTTGGTAGCCAACCAGGCCGGGGAGCCCGGCCATCGGCCATCGACATCCATGTGAAAGTCCTGACTGGTGACGCTCGGGGCAAAGCCCCAGCCCTTGAGCGAGTCGGCCAGGTTCTTGCCACTGATTCGGCCCTTGTACCAACTGCTGGTGGCACCCGGCGTTCCTTCCCAGCCCCCGTTGCCCTGCAACAGGATGCCCTTGAGGCCCATGTCCAGCGTATTGAGCGCAATGCCTTTGGCTGTCGGGCGGACTTTCAGCGACCAGGCGCCGACCAGGTCATCGCCCTGGAACAGCTGATTGATGAGGATATCCAGCGCGGGAATCTTCGTCGGGTCCACGGAAACCAGCGGGTCCGGCGAGTTTTCATCGGCCAGCACGGTCGGGTCGGGAGCCGGCAATTTCACGTATTGCAGATTGATGCCAATCGGCGTGGCTTTCGCGTCCGGGATAGTCACGCTGCCCTTGGCCTGTTGACTGTCGAGCTGCAAGGCCCAGACAGAAGGTTTGCGGGTCAACTGCACTGATGCTTGATCCAGTGTCGTACCGAAACCACTGAGCTTGCCGACTTTGAAGTCCGCGCCGCTGAGCAACTGCTTGGCGCTACCGCCCGGGTCCTGACCGGCGTACTTGTCCACAAGGTCTTTCCATGGGCCGACGTCCAGTTCCGACAGCACCCCACTGACGCGCAAGCCCTTGGTGGCCGGCAGCACGGCATTGCCGCCACCGAGGAACAACTCACCGCGACCGTCGCCGAAATTACCCGGCGGCGCCGCGAAAGTGAAATTCGCCAGGTCACCATAGCTGACCCAATAGCGCCGCTCCGGCCCTTGCAGGGTCATGCGGAACACCGTGTCACGCCCCACATCAGTGGCCATGCCGAACGGCGCCGGCAAATCGACGGCCACGCCTTTAAGGTTGGAGCTGACCATCAATTGGCTGTCCGGCCCATTGAGGTTCAGTTGCAGTTGGTAAGGGACCACGCCGGAAACCGGCAACGGCTGGGTCACGTTGAGCCAGTCCGTGAGTTTCTTGACCTCGACCTGACCGGATGCGCTGACCCGGGTATTGAGTTTGCCCGGGCTGCCATCGGCAAAAATCTGCGCGGTCACCGGTTTGTCGAAGGCTCTCGCGGTGATGTTCTGACCGCTCAAACCCTTGCTGCTGTCGAAACGGAAATCACCTTTGAGCTGAGTCAGTTCCAGCGTCGGCTCAGCCAGTTTCAGCCGGGCCCTGGCGGTCTTGAAGTCGACGATAATCTTCGGCAGATCACCTTTGGCCAGCGGGATGTCCAGTTTCAGCTTGCCCTGCAGGTCGCCATCGCCTTCCCAACCGGCAAAGGTGTCGGCGGTGCCGATCGGTGCTTGCTGAAGAATTTTCAGGCCATCGCCCAAGCCTCCGGCAAACGCACCGTCGAGGAACAGATGGACGTTTTGCCCGGCTGGGACATGCGGGATATTGACGTAGACATCGCTGACCTGAGTGTCGAGCAACTGGCCCTTGCTGGCCAGAATCCGCACACCGCTGTCTTCGATAAACACATCGCCACTGACCTTGCTGACGTGCGGCCAACCCGGCTGGAATGCCAGTTCGGCGTCGTGAACCTTGAAGAACAGGCTGATGCTGCGAGCGTTTTCGGGGGCGCCATGGTTCAGCGAACCCTGGTACTGGAAGAAACCCTGGTCCACGGCACCTTTGAGAATCGCCGTGCGCAGCCATTCGTCCAGCGCCGGGCTGAGGACTTGCGGCAAGTACTTGGCGGTGTATTTGCCATCGCCGTCCACCAGGCCGACCCGCAGGTCCATGTAGTCTTCCTGGGTGTGATCGAAATGCAGGCGGATCAGGAAGTCGCCGGCGATCTTGCCCTCTTCGCCCAACACCTTCAGGTATGGCGCGATCAGCGTGAAGCCTTCTTTATCGAGTTTCCAGGTCAGCCGGGCATTGGCCTGGATGTACTGCCATGGCTTGGCGAAAATCGGGTCCAGGTGCAGGACGAAATCCTTGCTGTCCATGCGCAATTCACCGTGACCGAGGTCACCGCTGATGCTGCCGCTGACATTCCGCGCTGCCGGGGCGCCGTGATAAGCGTCGAAACCGACCCGCTCCAGATTGGCGGCGAAACTGAATTTGCTGTCGTCCGTGGCATTGGGCCGCAGGTCGATCAACACGTTGCGCAATGCACCCGTGACCTTGAGCTTCTCGACAGCGGTGGCCACACCTTCAGGCAGTGGCCCCAGGGCATTGAGCAGCGGCGTGAGAGGCGCCAGGTCCAGACGGTCGGCTTGCAGATGCCAAAGCTCTTCGGTCTTGTCGGTGGCTTCGCTTTGTTTGAGTTGCAGGTGGCTTTCCCAGCGTGTGTCGCCCAGGTTCATGGCCAGGGAATCGAGGGTTACCACGGCGCCTTCGCTGCTACGCTGGAAGTAACCGTTCAGCGCCAGATTGTTGATCTGGATTGGCTTGCGCTCGGCGTAGGCGCCTTTGAGTTGCGGGGCGTTGAGGCGAATCGCCGCGCTTTGCACCGCGCCCTCACCCCAGCTCAGCCAAAGCTCGCCGCCGGCCTTGATCTCGGAAAAACCCCATTGCCGGGTCAGGCGTCCGGGCAACCATTTCGACCAGTCACTTTGCGGCAGACTCAGGTAAGCCTCGGCTTCGCCGTCCTTCCACGCACTGGCACGCACGCGAGTACGCAGGCTCATGGCCACTGGCTGACCATCGGGCAAGGTCAGGCGCACGTCGAGGCGCTGGCGGGAGGCGCCGGTTTTCAGGTTCAGGCCGACGTAGGTCAACGTCAACGGTTCATGGTCCACGGGCTGCAAGGTGATCTGGCTATCGAGTACCGACAGCTGTTCGATCATTTGCAGGCTATTGAGCAGTTGTTCCGGGTCGAGCGGCTGGTCCTGCCGCACCGGCAAACCTTCCAGCGCCCATTGACCGTCCTCGCCTTCCTTGAGGCTGATCTTCAGACCATTGAGTTCCAGGTGAGCAATGCGTACTTGCCGGGCCATCAGGCTGGTCCAGAGATCCGGCACGGCGCGCACGTTATCCAGGTGCAGGGCATTGCTGCCCTCGCCGACTGTCACGTCGTGAGCCAGCAGAATCGGCGCAAAACCGCTCCAGCTACCTTCCAGCCTGCCGATTTGCAGGGGCATGCCCAACGCGTCACTGGCCTTGGTCTCGATGTCGGCGCGGTATTCGGCCACCAGCGGCGTCAGTTCCCGACCGAGGCTGACGTACAACGCCATCAGCACCAGAACCAACGCACACAGGCCCAGCCCCCAGCGGGTCATTGCAGCCAAAATGCGTGTCAGACGGTCCATGTCAGTTGGCTCCCATGGCATAAATACTGCAAAAAGCTGAGGCCAGCCGTTCTAGTCGCGGTGAAACCTGGAGATTCAGAGCAGCACCACGTCGTATTGTTCCTGGGAATACATGGTTTCTACCTGAAATCGTATGGTGCGACCGATAAAGCCTTCCAGCTCGGCGACGTTGCCTGACTCTTCATCGAGCAAACGGTCCACCACTTTTTGGTTCGCCAATACACGATAGCCTTCAGCCTGATAGGCGCGGGCTTCGCGGAGGATTTCGCGGAAAATTTCGTAGCAGACCGTTTCCGGGGTCTTGAGCTTGCCGCGACCCTGGCAACTGCTGCACGGTTCGCACAGCACCTGTTCGAGACTTTCGCGGGTGCGCTTGCGGGTCATCTGCACCAGGCCCAACTCGGTGATGCCGATGATGTTGGTCTTGGCGTGATCGCGCTCCAGTTGCTTCTCAAGCGTGCGCAGCACCTGGCGCTGATGCTCTTCGTCTTCCATGTCGATGAAGTCGATGATGATGATCCCGCCCAGGTTGCGCAGGCGCAGCTGACGGGCAATAGCGGTGGCGGCTTCGAGGTTGGTCTTGAAGATGGTTTCTTCGAGGTTGCGATGGCCGACAAACGCACCGGTATTGACGTCGATGGTGCTCATGGCTTCCGCCGGGTCCACCACCAGATAACCACCGGACTTGAGCGGCACCTTGCGCTCGAGGGCTTTCTGGATTTCATCTTCGACACCGTACAGGTCGAAAATCGGCCGCTCGCCAGGGTAATGCTCAAGGCGATCGGCGATTTCCGGCATCAGCTCGGCGACGAATTGTGTAGTTTTCTGGAAGGTTTCCCGGGAGTCGATCCGGATCTTCTCGATCTTCGGGCTCACCAGGTCACGCAAGGTCCGCAGGGCCAGGCCGAGGTCTTCGTAGATCACGCTCGGGGCGCCGATGGTTTGGATCTGGGCGTTGATCTGGTCCCACAGACGGCGCAGGTAGCGGATGTCCATGAGGATTTCATCGGCCCCGGCGCCTTCGGCGGCAGTACGCAGGATGAAGCCGCCGGCTTCCTTGATGCCTTCTGTGGCCACGCAGTCGGTGACCACTTGCTTGAGGCGTTCGCGCTCGGCTTCGTCTTCAATCTTCAGGGAAATGCCGACATGGGCCGTGCGCGGCATGTACACCAGATAACGCGATGGAATCGACAGTTGCGTGGTCAGGCGCGCGCCCTTTGAGCCGATCGGGTCCTTGGTGACTTGCACCACCAGGCTCTGGCCTTCGTGCACCAGACTGCTGATGCTTTCTACCGCAGGGCCTTCACGCAGGGAAATTTCCGAGGCATGAATGAACGCTGCACGGTCCAGGCCGATGTCGACGAAGGCCGCCTGCATGCCCGGCAAAACACGTACGACTTTGCCTTTATAGATGTTGCCGACGATCCCGCGCTTTTGCGTGCGTTCGACATGAACCTCTTGCAGAACACCGTTTTCGACCACCGCCACGCGCGATTCCATCGGCGTGATGTTGATCAGAATCTCTTCACTCATGGCAGGGTCTCGTTCAGGCATGTTCACGATAATGGCCGCATCTTGTCAGTACGACGCTTAGCGCGCGTTAAGGGTTTGCCAACAGGGTATGCCGAAACGGCCGAGTAGTTCTGCGGTTTCGCACAGCGGCAGTCCGACCACCGCTGAATAGCTGCCATCGAGCCCAGCGACAAACACCGCGCCCAGTCCTTGAATACCATAGCCGCCGGCCTTGTCCCGGGGTTCGCCGCTGGCCCAGTAGGCCGCCGCTTCCTGAGCGCTGATCGGGCGAAAACGCACCAGACTGCGCACCACCAAAGACTCGCAACGCTCGTCGTCGAGCACCGCGATGGCCGTCAGGACTTCATGCTCATGACCGGACAATATTTTAAGCATGGCGCACGCATCGGCTTCGTCCACCGGTTTGCCGAGAATTTTTCCATCCAGCACCACCGCCGTGTCGGCGCCCAACACGCAAAACGACGCATCGGACACGACTGTGCCGCGCCCGGCCTCGGCCTTGCCGCGCGCCAGACGCTCGACATAAGCCGACGGGGTTTCGTCGTTTAAAGGGGTTTCATCGATGTCCGCACTGATGACGGAAAACGGCACGCCGATCTGCGTGAGCAGTTCACGTCGACGCGGCGAGCCAGAGGCGAGGTACAGCGGCTTACTCATCAAGACATCTCCCTGTCCAGTACGGGCTAATGCCTGACCGTTTAATTGATTTTGTAACGTCGACGCAAACCACGCAAACCGAAGCTGATCCACGGCCAGAGCAACGCACTCACCAAGGCTGGAAGTACCAACGCCAGGGTGGGTTGGCGGTTGCCGGTCAGGGCGCTGAGCCACAGTTGAACCAGTTGGGCCAGGCCGAAAATCACCAGAAGCACCAGGCACTGCTGCCACATCGGGAACATCCGCAGACGCTGTTGCAGCGACAGCACCAGGAAGGTGATGAGGGTCAGGATCAACGCATTCTGGCCAAGCAATGTGCCGTAGAGCACGTCTTCAGCCAGCCCCAGGCAAAAAGCGGTCACCATGCCGACTTTTTGCGGCATGGCCAGCGCCCAGAATGCCAGTAGCAACGCCAGCCAGAGCGGGCGCAGGATTTCCATGAATTGTGGCAACGGCGAAACGCTGAGCAACAGACCGATGGCGAAGGTCAGCCAGACGATCCAGCCGTTTCGGGATGCAGTCGCACCGGCCATTATTCTCTTCCCCCAGTGGTGGCCGGTGCAGAGACAGGCGGTTTGGCAGCAGGTTTCACAGCAGGCGGCTTGGCGACAGGCTTGGCCGGACGGGTGGTTGCCGCAGGCTTGGCAGGCGTTGTGGCAACTGGCGCTGTGGCCGGCGCAGCAACAGCTGGAGTCGGCACGACCGCAGGAATCGGCTTCGGCACGGTTGCCGGGATGATCGGCCCGCCGCCGTGTTGATCCAGAGCCTCCTGGGCCTGGGCTGCGTCGTTGGCGCGCTCTTCTGCGGTGCGACCATCGCTGAACACCAGCAGCAGATAACGGCTACGGTTCAAGGCTGCGGTCGGCACGGCGCGCACAATGGCAAACGGCTGGCCGGAATCGTGGATCACTTCCTTGACCGTTGCTACCGGGTAACCCGCCGGGAAACGCTGACCGAGGCCGGAGCTAACCAACAAGTCGCCTTCTTTAATGTCGGCAGTGTCGGCGACATGACGCAGTTCCAGGCGTTCCGGATTACCCGTGCCGCTGGCAATCGCCCGCAGGCCGTTACGGTTCACTTGCACAGGGATGCTGTGGGTCGTGTCTGTCAGCAACAATACGCGGGAGGTGTACGGCATCAACTCCACCACTTGGCCCATCAGGCCGCGGGCATCGAGCACCGGCTGACCGAGGACCACACCGTCGCGCTCACCTTTATTGATGATGATGCGATGGGTGAAGGGGTTGGGGTCCATGCCGATCAACTCGGCCACTTCGACCTTCTCGTTGACCAGCGCGGAGGAATTGAGCAACTCGCGCAGCCGAACGTTCTGCTCCGTGAGGGCGGCAAGCTTTTGCATGCGACCCTGCAGCAGCAGGTTTTCAGTCTTGAGTTTTTCGTTCTCGGCAACCAGTTCGGTACGGCTGCCAAATTGGCTGGCCACACCTTGCCATAGCCGCTGCGGCAGGTCGGTGATCCAGTAAGACTGCATCAGCACCAGCGACATCTGACTACGCACTGGCTTGAGCAGTGTGAAGCGGGCATCGACCACCATCAGCGCGACCGATAGCACGACCAGCACCAATAAGCGCACGCCCAGTGAGGGGCCTTTGGCGAAAAGCGGTTTAATAAGCCGCTCCTCCCAGGCAAATGTTCTCTTTATTCATACGGCATCAAACCGGCCTGGATGCAGACTGACAGAAGATAAACGCCAACAGGCAGCACTGCAAAGTGCTGCCTGCGCGCTCACAGCATAGATGCAACCCAACGACTTATTCGCTGGAGAGCAGGTCCATGGTGTGTTTATCCATCATTTCCAATGCACGGCCACCGCCGCGAGCAACACAGGTCAGCGGATCTTCGGCAACGATTACCGGCAGACCGGTTTCCTGGGCCAGCAACTTGTCGAGGTCGCGCAGCAAGGCGCCACCACCGGTCAGTACCAGGCCACGCTCGGCGATATCGGAAGCCAGTTCCGGAGGCGATTGCTCCAACGCGCTTTTGACAGCCTGAACGATGGTGGCCAGGGACTCTTGCAGAGCTTCCAGCACTTCATTGGAGTTCAGGGTGAATGCGCGTGGAACGCCTTCAGCCAGGTTACGGCCGCGAACGTCGACTTCACGCACTTCGCCGCCCGGGTAGGCAGTACCGATTTCCTGCTTGATGCGCTCGGCGGTGGATTCGCCGATCAGGCTGCCGTAGTTGCGACGTACATAGGTGATGATCGCTTCGTCGAAACGGTCGCCGCCAACCCGTACGGATTCGGCGTAAACCACACCGTTCAGGGAGATCAACGCGATTTCAGTGGTACCACCACCGATATCGACAACCATCGAACCGCGTGCTTCTTCAACTGGCAGGCCGGCACCGATCGCAGCAGCCATTGGCTCTTCGATCAGGAACACTTCACGAGCACCGGCACCAAGGGCCGATTCACGGATGGCACGACGCTCCACCTGGGTGGATTTGCACGGAACGCAGATCAGCACACGAGGGCTAGGCTGCAGGAAGCTGTTTTCGTGAACCTTGTTGATAAAGTACTGCAGCATCTTTTCGCAGACGCTGAAGTCGGCAATGACGCCGTCTTTCATCGGACGAATGGCAGCAATGTTGCCCGGCGTACGACCAAGCATGCGCTTCGCTTCGGTGCCGACAGCAACGACACTTTTCTGGTTACCGTGTGTCCGAATAGCCACAACGGAGGGCTCATTCAGGACGATTCCGCGCTCGCGCACGTAAATAAGGGTGTTGGCAGTGCCCAGGTCAATGGAAAGATCGCTGGAAAACATGCCACGCAGTTTCTTGAACATGGGAAAGGGACCCTAGGCAACGCGTGGGTAAAAAAGTGCGGCAAACTCTAACAACGACAGGGATTTTGGGCAAGGCGCCAATATGTTAAATTGGCCGCTTTTCTGTGCACCAACCCCCACAATCGCGGCCTTATGACCGTAGAAATGCGGTAGTGTTCCGACAATCTAACACACGGACGCCGTCCGTTCTGTTTTCCACTGGAGAATCGCAATGGCGCTTGAACGCTCCGACGTGGAAAAAATCGCACATCTGGCCTGCCTTGGCCTGAATGATGCCGATCTTCCACACATCACTTCGGCCCTGAACAGCATTCTCGGGCTGGTCGACGAAATGCAGGCAGTCAATACCGATGGTATCGAGCCGCTGGCCCACCCACTGGAAGCCAGCCAGCGCCTGCGTGCAGACGTCGTGACCGAGACCAATCATCGCGAGGCCTATCAGTCCATCGCACCAGCGGTCGAAAACGGCCTGTACCTGGTTCCGAAAGTCATCGACTAAAGGGAAAGAGCCTGCAATGCATCAAATGACTCTGGCCGAGATCGCCCGCGGACTCGCCGATAAAAAGTTTTCTTCCGAAGAGCTGACCAAAGTCCTGCTGGCGCGTATCGCCCAGCTCGATCCACAGCTCAACAGTTTCATCAGCCTCACCGAAGACCTGGCGCTCCAGCAGGCGAAAGCCGCTGACGCACGCCGCGCCAATGGTGAGAGCGGCGCCCTGCTCGGCGCGCCGATTGCCCACAAAGACCTGTTCTGCACGCAAGGCATCCGCACCAGCTGTGGCTCGAAGATGCTCGACAACTTTAAAGCACCGTATGACGCCACCGTGGTCGCCAAACTGGCCGCTGCCGGCGCCGTGACGCTGGGCAAGACCAACATGGACGAATTCGCCATGGGGTCGGCCAACGAGTCGAGTTACTACGGCGCGGTGAAAAACCCGTGGAACCTGGAACACGTGCCGGGCGGTTCGTCCGGTGGTTCGGCTGCCGCGGTTGCCGCTCGTCTGTTGCCAGCCGCGACGGCTACCGACACCGGTGGCTCGATCCGCCAACCGGCGGCGTTCACCAACCTCACTGGCCTGAAACCGACCTACGGTCGTGTTTCGCGTTGGGGCATGATCGCTTATGCCTCTAGCCTCGACCAAGGCGGCCCGTTGGCGCGCACGGCTGAAGACTGCGCGATCCTGCTGCAAGGCATGGCCGGTTTCGATACCAAGGACTCCACCAGCATCGACGAGCCTGTGCCGGATTACAGCGCCAGCCTCAATACGTCGCTCAAAGGCCTGCGCATCGGCGTGCCGAAGGAATACTTCAGCGCCGGTCTCGACCCTCGCATCGCCGAGCTGATCCACAACAGCGTCAAGGAGCTGGAAAAGCTCGGTGCCGTGATCAAGGAAATCAGCCTGCCGAACATGCAGCACGCGATTCCTGCGTACTACGTGATCGCTCCGGCAGAAGCCTCCTCCAACCTGTCGCGTTTCGACGGTGTGCGTTTCGGCCACCGCTGCGCCGATCCGAAGAACCTGGAAGACCTGTACAAACGTTCCCGTGGCGAAGGCTTTGGCCCGGAAGTGCAGCGCCGGATCATGGTCGGGGCCTACGCGCTGTCGGCTGGTTACTACGACGCCTACTACCTGAAGGCGCAGAAGATCCGTCGCTTGGTGAAGAACGATTTCATGGCCGCCTTCACTGAGGTCGACATCATCCTCGGCCCAACCACGCCGAACCCGGCCTGGAAGATTGGTGCCAACAAAAACGATCCGATCGCCGAGTACCTGGAAGATATCTACACCATCACCGCCAACCTCGCGGGCCTGCCGGGCTTGTCCATGCCAGCTGGTTTTGTCGACGGTCTGCCGGTCGGCGTGCAATTGCTCGCCCCGTATTTCCAGGAAGGTCGCCTGTTGAACGTTGCCCATCAGTATCAGTTACACACTGACTGGCACACCCGCACCCCAACCGGCTTCTGAGGAGAAACACATGCAATGGGAAGTCGTGATCGGGCTGGAGATTCATACCCAGCTCACCACCCGGTCGAAAATCTTTTCCGGTAGTTCCACCACCTTCGGTTCCGAGCCGAACACCCAGGCCAGCCTGATAGACCTGGGCATGCCCGGCGTACTGCCAGTGCTGAACCAGGAAGCGGTGCGCATGGCGGTGATGTTCGGCTTGGCAATCGATGCCGAGATCGGCCAGCACAACGTGTTCGCCCGTAAAAACTATTTCTACCCGGACCTGCCCAAGGGCTACCAGATCAGCCAGATGGAATTGCCGATCGTCGGCAAAGGCCACCTGGACATCGCCATGGACGACGGCACGATCAAACGTGTCGGCGTGACCCGTGCGCACCTGGAAGAAGACGCCGGTAAAAGCCTGCACGAAGAGTTCAACGGCGCCACCGGCATCGACTTGAACCGCGCCGGCACGCCGCTGCTGGAAATCGTTTCCGAGCCGGACATGCGCAGCGCCAAGGAAGCCGTGGCCTACGTCAAGACCGTCCACGCGCTGGTGCGCTATCTGGGGATCTGCGACGGCAACATGGCCGAAGGCTCGCTGCGTTGCGACTGCAACGTGTCGATCCGTCCGAAAGGCCAGGTCGAATTCGGCACGCGCTGCGAGATCAAGAACGTCAACTCGTTCCGCTTTATCGAGAAGGCGATCAACAGCGAAGTACGCCGTCAGATCGAGCTGATCGAAGACGGCGGCAAAGTGATCCAGCAGACTCGCCTGTACGATCCGAACAAGGACGAAACCCGTCCAATGCGCAGCAAAGAGGAAGCCAACGACTACCGTTACTTCCCCGATCCGGACCTGCTGCCGGTGGTGATCGAGGACTCGTTCCTCAATGACGTGCGCGCTACCCTGCCGGAACTGCCGCCGCAGAAACGCGAGCGCTTCCAGGCGCAGTTCGGTCTGTCGGTCTACGACGCCAGTGTCCTGGCCACCAGCCGTGAGCAAGCCGATTACTTCGAGAAAGTCGCGAGCATCGGCGGCGACGCCAAGCTGGCGGCCAACTGGGTGATGGTTGAACTGGGCAGCCTGTTGAACAAACAGGGCCTGGACATCGAGCAGTCGCCGGTCTCGGCCGAGCAACTGGGCGGCATGTTGCTGCGCATCACCGACAACACCATCTCCGGCAAAATCGCCAAGGTTGTGTTTGAAGCGATGGCCAACGGCGAAGGCAGCGCGGACGAGATCATCGACAAGCGCGGCCTCAAGCAAGTGACTGACAGCGGCGCGATCTCGGCGGTACTGGACGAAATGCTCGCAGCCAATGCCGAACAAGTTGAACAGTACCGCGCGGCAGACGAAGCCAAACGCGGCAAGATGTTCGGCTTCTTCGTCGGCCAGGCCATGAAAGCCTCCAAAGGCAAGGCCAACCCGCAACAGGTCAACGAACTGCTGAAAAGCAAGCTCGAAGGCTGATGAGAATAGAGCCAGTCTCAAGGACTGGCTCCGTCTCCTGCAGGAGTGATCTGTGGCGAGGGGATTTATCCCCGTTGGGCTGCGCAGCAGTCCCAAAATCTGAGAGCTCGGTTTATCGGGTGTAAATCAAGCTCGGCATCTGGGGCCGCTTCGCTGCCCAACGGGGATAAATTCCCTCGCCACAAAAGCTCACGCCTGCACTAGTTTCGGGAAACCTTTGAATGAAGCGTTTGTTCATCAGCTGCGCCCTGCTCTCCTTGCTGGCCGGTTGCGCCAGCAACGACATCATCGACCCACACGGTTACGACCAGACAGGCACGGCGTCCTATTACGGCGCCAAGCACCACGGCAAACGGACCGCCAGTGGCGAGCCGTTCAACCAGAATGCCCTGACCGCCGCCCATCGCCAGTTGCCGTTCGGCACCCGGGTGAAGGTCACGAATTTGAACAACGACAAATCCTGTGTGGTGCGCATCAATGATCGTGGCCCGCATACTCGCGGACGCTTGATCGACCTGTCCCGCGCAGCCGCCGCGCAGTTGGGTATGGTCAGCAGCGGCACCGCACGGGTTCGCGTGCAAGCCCTCGATAACTGACCCCTGCCACTGATGGAGCCCAGGCCATTTACGGATTAGCCGACATCCCCCTGCTGAGCGTGATCGAACTGCTCAGCGGCCTGTTTCTACTGATCGCCGGCGCCGAGCTGATGGTCCGCGCCGCCGTACGCCTGGCAGCGCGCCTGCATGTGCGGCCGCTGATCATCGGCCTGACCATCGTCGCCCTCAGCAGCAGCGCCCCGCAGATGGCCGTCAGCCTGCAAGCCATGCTTGCGCAAAACGCCGACATTGCCGTCGGCAGCGTGATCGGCAGCAGCATTTTCAACATCCTCGTCACCCTTGGCCTGTCGGCGCTGATCATTCCGTTGCGGGTGTCGCGTCAGTTGGTACGCCTGGACATTCCGCTGATGATCGGCGCCAGCCTGCTGGTGTGCGTATTGGCCTGGAACGAAAGACTGACCCGCCTCGACGGTGTGATTCTGCTGGCCGCGCTGGTGTTGTACCTCGGCCTGCTGCTTCGCCAGTCACGGCACTCGGCCCGTCCGCAAACGAACCACGAAGCCACGTCACAAGCCCCGTGGTTCAGCAGCCTGCTGATGATCTTCGCCGGGCTGGCAATGTTGGTGTACGCCGGTCACTTGTTGTTGGGCGCGGCCGTTTCCGTCGCCAGCGACTTGGGGCTGTCGGAGCGGATCATCGGCCTGACCGTCGTCGCCATCAGCACCTCCCTGCCCGAGCTCGCCACCTCGCTGATCGCCGCGCTGCGCGGTCAACGGGAGATTGCCGTGGGCAACGTGATCGGCAGTAACCTGTTCAACCTGTTGGGCGTGCTCGGCTTTACCGCACTGGTGGCGCCATCGCCGCTGTCGGTTTCGCCCAATGCCCTGGACTTCGATTTGCCGGTGATGCTCGGCGTCGCCGTACTCTGCCTGCCGCTGTTTTATACCGGCTACCGGATAACCCGGGCCGAAGGATTGCTGTGCCTGGGTTTGTACCTGGCGT
This sequence comes from Pseudomonas sp. TH15, assembly GCF_016651105.1. Taxonomy (GTDB): domain Bacteria; phylum Pseudomonadota; class Gammaproteobacteria; order Pseudomonadales; family Pseudomonadaceae; genus Aquipseudomonas. The sequence continues at coordinate 2,030,628 of NZ_JAEKEL010000001.1, read as the reverse complement.
ACGGCCTGCACATGGTGTCGTTCACCACCGGGATGCCGCTGGCCGGCAAACTTGAACACCTGATGCTGTTTTTCGTATTGCCGGCGCTGTTGGCGTTCTTGCTGTTCACGTCGCTGCGCGCCTGGCGTCGCCAACACCACAAGAGGGATGTGCAATGACCGACAACAAAAAGCCCGGCGTTGAAGTTCGACGCCAAGTGATGGGCGATGCTTTCGTCGACCGGGCGCTGGGCAATGCCACCGAGTTCAGTCAGCCGCTGCAGGATTTCGTCAATGAACATGCTTGGGGCAGCGTCTGGAATCGTGAAGGTCTGCCGCTGAAAACCCGCAGCCTGATCACCCTCGCCGCGCTGACCGCGTTGAAGTGCCCGCAAGAGCTGAAAGGTCACGTGCGCGGTGCACTGAACAACGGCTGCACCGTGGAAGAGATTCGCGAGGCGTTGCTGCATTGCGCGGTGTATGCCGGAGTGCCGGCGGCGATTGATGCGTTTCGGGCGGCGCAGGAAGTGATCGATAGCTATCAGAAGCCCGAGTAATTCAGAGAGGCTGAAATAGCTTTCGCGAGCAGGCTCGCTCCCACATTGAAATGCGTTTCAACTGTGGGAGCGAGCCTGCTCGCGAAGAGGCCCGAAAGAACAACCAAGCTTCAGGCTAGATCCACCCACCCCACTGCAAAACGAAGATGCCGATATTGGTGGTAATCGCCGCCATCAGCGTGGTCAGCACAATAATCGCCGCCGCCAACTCATGATTGCCCTGCGCCGCCCGGGCCATGACAAAACTCGCCGCCGCCGTTGGGCTGCCGAAGTACAGAAACAGAATCCCCAACTCCGCCCCACGAAAGCCGCACAGCCAGGCGCCAGCGGTCGCCAGCAGCGGCAGGCCGATCATCTTCACCAGGCTTGAACTCAGCGCCATGTTGCCGCTTTTGCGCAATGCCGCCAGTGACAGCGTGCCGCCGATGCAGATCAGCGCCAATGGCAACGTGGTTTGCGCCAGATACTGACCGGACGCCTCCAGCCAACCCGGCAAACTGATCTTGAAATAGGCACACGGCGCTGCCGCAATCACGCTGATGATCAGCGGGTTGGCCATCACGCTTTTGCAGATACTCCACGGATCGGACTTGATCACCGGGCTGTACACCGCCAGCACGATGGTCGAGAGGGTGTTGTAGAAGAGAATGACGAGCGCCGCAAGAATCGCCCCGAGGGAAATCCCGTAGTCGCCGTACATGCTCGCCGCCAGGGCCAGGCCGATGACGCCGTTGTTCCCGCGAAACGCGCCTTGGGTGTAGATGCCCCGGTCTTCTCTCGGACACTTCCAGATCGCCCAACCCCAGGCGATGGCGAAACACACCAGCGTGGCAACGGAGAAGTAAATCAGCAGCGCCGGTTGCAGCGCGGCGTGCAGATCCGCGTGCAAGATGCCCAGAAACAGCAGCGCCGGCATGGTGACGTTGAACACCAGGGCCGACGCGGTATGGATGAAGTTGTCGTTGATCCAGTTGATGCGCTTGAGCAGCACACCCAGAAACAGCATGGCAAACACCGGCGCGGTGATGTTCAGGGTTTCGAGGAAAATTGCCAGCATGCCGGGGGGAACCTTGGGTGGGCGTTGTCAGGGGGCTAATGATAAAGCAAAAGCCCCTCACCCTAGCCCTCTCCCCGAGGGAGAGGGGACCGATCGCGGGATATTCAATAATTCCACCGACCTGAAAGGGCACCTCTGAATCCGGAACGGCTTGTCGAGTCCATAATCAACGCGGTATTTCAGGTCGATGTATTGCGCTGGACAACTCGGTCGGCCCCCTCGCCCTCTGGGAGAGGGCTGGGGTGAGGGCCAAGCCGATCACGCATCAAGTAATCGGCGCCGGGTTGAACAACGTGATGTCGTTATGCAGCTTATGCCGCTCCGCCCACGTCTGCTTCTTGCCGCTGGCCACGTCCAGGTAGTAGTGAAACAACTCCCAGCCCAAATCCTCAATCGAAGCCCGACCCGTCGCAATCCGCCCGGCATCGATATCAATCAGGTCCGGCCAACGCTGCGCCAGTTCAGTCCGGGTCGAGACCTTCACCACCGGCGCCATCGCCAAACCATACGGCGTGCCACGCCCGGTGGTGAACACGTGCAGGTTCATCCCCGCCGCCAGTTGCAACGTCCCGCAGACAAAGTCACTGGCCGGGGTCGCGCAGAAGATCAGGCCTTTGCGCTTGAAGCGCTCGCCAGGGCCAAGCACGCCATTGATCGCGCTGCTGCCGGATTTGACGATCGAACCCAACGACTTCTCGACAATGTTCGACAACCCACCCTTCTTGTTCCCCGGCGTGGTGTTGGCGCTGCGATCCGCTTCGCCCTTGGCCAGGTAACGGTCGTACCAGTCCATTTCCCGCACCAGCTCCTCGGCGACTTCTTTGCTTTCGGCCCGGGAGGTCAGCAGGTAAATCGCGTCGCGCACTTCGGTGACTTCGGAAAACATCACCGTCGCACCGGCCCGCAGCAACAAGTCCGAGGCATAGCCCAGCGCCGGGTTGGCGGTGATGCCGGAGAACGCATCGCTGCCGCCGCACTGCATGCCCAGGATCAGTTCGGACGCCGGCACGGTTTCCCGGCGACGTTGATCGAGCTTCTTCAAACGGGTTTCGGCCAGCGCCATGATCTGCTCGATCATCTCGGTGAAACCATGACTCGAATCCTGCAAGCGATACAGCCATGGCTCGCTCAAATCCACCGAGCTGTCGTTGTCGTGCATCACCTGCCCGGCCTGCAATTTTTCGCAACCGAGGCTGATCACCAGCGCTTCACCACCCAGGTTCGGGTTGCGCGCCAGGTTGCGCACGGTGCGAATCGGGATGTACGCGTCGGTGGCGGTGATCGCCACGCCGCAGCCGTAACTGTGGGTCAGCGCCACCACGTCATCGACGTTCGGATAGCGCGGCAGTAACTCGTCCTTGATGCGCTTGACCGCATGATTGAGCACGCCAGTGACGCATTGCACGGTCGTGGTAATCCCGAGAATATTGCGCGTGCCAACGGTACCGTCGGCGTTGCGGTAACCCTCGAATGTAAAGCCTTCCAGCGGTGCCTGCGCCGCCGGCACTTCGGTGGACAGCGGCAGGCTGTCCAGCGGTGGCGCGGTGGGCATACGCAGTTGATCTTCCTTGACCCAACTGCCGCGCGGAATCGGCTGCAAGGCGTAGCCGATGGTCTGGCCGTAGCGAATCACCTGGCCGCCCTCGGGAATGTCTTCGAGGGTGACTTTATGGCTCTGCGGCACGAAGTCCACCGTCACCAGACCATCGGGAAACTCGGTGCCGGCCGGCACGCCCTGGTCATTGACCACGATCACCACATTGTCCCGCTCGTGCAGGCGGATGTAGCGCGGCGAGTCGGAATGTTCAATCAACTGCATGACGCCGCTCCTCAGGAATGCGCTCGGGATAATTTGTTGGTCATTTCAGGACCATTGACGGGAGGCTCTTTCAACACGACGCGTTTGATCGGGCCGACGATCACCAGATAACTGAACACCGCCACCAACGCATTGCAACCGACAAACACCAGCGCCCACTTGAACGATCCGGTGGTGGCGATGATGTAGCCGATGACGATCGGCGTGGTGATCGAGGCGATGTTGCCGAACATGTTGAACAGGCCGCCACTCAAACCGGCGATCTGTTTCGGCGAGGTGTCCGAGACCACGGCCCAGCCCAGCGCGCCAACGCCTTTGCCGAAGAATGCCAATGCCATGAAGCCGACGACCATCCATTCCACGTCCACGTAATTGCAGGCGACGATGGTGGTCGAGAGCAGCAGACCGCCAATGATCGGCGCCTTGCGGGCGAAGGTCAGCGAGTGGCCCTTGCGCAGCAGGTAGTCGGAAATGATCCCGCCGAGTACACCGCCGATGAAGCCGCAGATCGCCGGCAACGACGCGATGAAACCGGCCTTGAGAATGGTCATGCCGCGTTCCTGCACCAGGTACACCGGAAACCAGGTCAGGAAGAAGTAGGTGATGCCGTTGATGCAGTATTGGCCCAGGTACACGCCGAGCATCATGCGGTTGGTCAGCAACTGGCGAATGTAGTCCCACTTCGGACCGTCGACCTTTTGGCCTTTGCCTTTGTCTTGATCCATGTCCACCAGGCCGCCGTTGTCGGCGATGTGCTGGAACTCGGCGTCGTTGATCATCGGGTGCTGGCGCGGGCTGTGGATAAGTTTCAGCCAGAGCAGCGAGAACACGATGCCGATGCCGCCCATGACCACGAACACATGCTGCCAGCCGAAGGTGTAGACGATCCAGCCCATCAGCGGCGCGAAGATCACCGTGGCGAAGTATTGCGCCGAGTTGAAGATTGCCGAAGCGGTACCGCGTTCAGCGGTCGGGAACCAGGCCGCCACAATGCGGGCGTTGCCAGGGAACGACGGCGCTTCGGCCAGGCCCACCAGGAAGCGCAGCATGAACAGCGCGACGATGGCGGTGGAAACCCCGAACTCACCGACATAGCCCTGGAGCACGGTGAACAGCGACCAGGTGAAGATGCTCAGTGCGTATACTTTTTTCGAGCCAAAACGGTCCAGCAACCAGCCACCGGGAATTTGCCCGGCCACGTAGGCCCAACCGAACGCAGAGAAGATAAAGCCGAGGGTGACCGCGTCGATGCCGAGGTCTTTTTGCAGGCTGGAGCCGGCGATAGCGATCGTAGCCCGGTCGGCGTAGTTGATCGTGGTCACCAGAAACAGCATGAGCAGGATCAAATAGCGGACGTGAGTCGGCTTGGTCGATGACATGTAGATGTACTCCCACTGATTATTTTTATGCGGGGTGAATCTTTAGTTTTTCTGTGGGAGCGAGCTTGCTCGCGATGGTGGTCAACGATGACACAGGGCATCAGGTTTACCACCGCGTCCTCAAGACCATCGCGAGCAAGCTCGCTCCCACAGGGGTATTGCGTTTACGATCCGATGTAGGAGGTCTTCACCACGGTGTAGAACTCTTGCGCATAACGACCTTGCTCACGTGAGCCATAGGATGAACCTTTACGGCCACCGAACGGAACGTGGTAATCCACACCGGCGGTCGGCAGGTTGACCATTACCATTCCGGCCTGGGAATGGCGTTTGAAGTGGTTGGCGTACTTCAACGAGGTGGTGGCGATGCCCGCCGACAGACCGAACTCGGTGTCGTTGGCCATGGCCAGTGCTGCCTCGTAATCCGCCACGCGAACCACGTTGGCTACTGGGCCGAAGATCTCTTCGCGGCTGATACGCATCGCTGCTTCGCTGTCGGCAAACAGCGTTGGCGCGAGGTAGTAGCCTTCGGTGTCGCACGTCACCAAGCCACCGCCGCTGACCAGACGCGCACCTTCGGACTGGCCGATGTCGATGTACTTCAAGTCTTGCTCAAGCTGAGCCTGGGACACCACTGGACCGATGTCGGTGCCGGTTTTTAGTGCGTGGCCGACCTTGATCGACTTCATGCGCTCGGCCACGGCTTCAACGAACTTGTCGTGAATCCCGGCAGTAACGATGAAACGGCTCGAAGCGGTGCAACGCTGGCCGGTGGAGTAGAACGCACTCTGTACCGACAGCTCGACCGCTTGCTTGAGGTCGGCGTCGTCGAGAATGATCTGCGGGTTCTTGCCGCCCATTTCCAGCTGAACTTTCGCTTGGCGCGAGACACAGCTGACGGCGATCTGACGACCGACACCGACCGAACCGGTGAAGCTGATGCCGTCGACTTTCGGGCTCTGCACCAGCGCATCGCCAACCACACGACCGCTGCCCATCACCAGGTTGAACACGCCGGCCGGGAAACCTGCGCGGGAGATGATTTCAGCGAGGGCCCAGGCGCAACCTGGAACCAGATCCGCCGGTTTCAGCACGACGCAGTTGCCGTAGGCCAGGGCCGGGGCGATTTTCCACGCAGGGATGGCGATCGGGAAATTCCACGGGGTGATCAGACCGACCACGCCCAAGGCTTCGCGAGTGACTTCAACATTCACACCCGGACGCACCGACGGCAGGTAGTCGCCGGACAGACGCAGGCATTCACCGGCGAAGAACTTGAAGATGTTGCCGGCGCGAGTCACTTCGCCGATGGCTTCCGGCAGGGTCTTGCCCTCTTCCCGGGCCAGCAAGGTGCCGAGTTCTTCACGGCGGGCGAGGATTTCAGTGCCGACTTTATCCAGCGAATCGTGGCGAGCCTGGATGCCCGAGGTCGACCAGGCCGGGAACGCAGCGCGAGCGGCGTCGATGGCGGCGTGGACCTGAGCCAGATCGGCTTTGGCGTATTCACCGATGGTGTCGGTCAACTCGGACGGGTTGATGTTGCGGCAGTAATCGCTGCCCGCAATCCATTCACCGTTGATGTAGTTATCAAAACGCTTTGAATCAGCCACAGAATTTCTCCTACGCAAAAGGCCGCTGATCACTCAGCGGCCTTGTTTAATCGGGATGGTTACTGAGCACCTTGCTTGTCGATCAGCGCGGCGAGCATTTCGTACTCTGCGCCCGTCAGATCGGTCAGCGGTGCACGCACAGGACCTGCGTCATAGCCGGCAATTTTTGCCCCGGCCTTGACGATGCTCACCGCGTAACCGGCTTTGCGGTTGCGGATGTCCAGGTACGGCAGGAAGAAGTCGTCGATGATCTTGCCGACGGTGGCGTGATCGTCGCGAGCGATGGCGTGGTAGAAATCCATCGCGGTTTTCGGGATGAAGTTGAACACCGCCGAGGAGTAAACCGGTACGCCCAGCGCCTTATAAGCAGCGGCATACACTTCGGCGGTCGGCAAACCACCCAGGTAGCTGAAGCGATCACCGAGGCGGCGACGGATCGACACCATCAATTCGATATCGCCCAGGCCATCTTTGTAGCCGATCAGGTTCGGGCAGCGTTCGGCCAGACGTTCCAGCAGCGGCGCGGTCAGGCGGCAGACATTGCGGTTGTAGACCACGACGCCGATTTTCACCGACTTGCAGACCGCTTCAACGTGGGCGGCAACGCCGTCCTGGCTGGCTTCGGTCAGGTAGTGCGGCAGCAGCAACAGGCCTTTGGCGCCCAGACGTTCGGCTTCCTGTGCGTATTCGATGGCTTGACGAGTCGAACCGCCTACACCGGCCAGGATTGGCACGCTGGTTTCGCAGGTGTCGACAGCGGTCTTGATGATTTCCGAGTATTCGCTGGCCGCCAGAGAGAAGAACTCACCGGTGCCGCCCGCGGCGAAAAGTGCCGTGGCGCCGTATGGGGCCAGCCACTCGAGACGTTTGATGTAGCCCGCGCGATGGAAATCGCCCTGAGCATTGAAATCGGTGACCGGGAAAGACAGCAGGCCGGAAGAGAGGATGGACTTCAGTTCTTGTGGATTCATTATTCGAACACCCTGGATAGCAACGTATGTGTGAGAAAACCGTTCAGCCTTCGCCGAAGTTGTAGGTCATCGTACAACTTAAAATATAACCGTCAACTGCATTTCATCGTTGCGGGCGATTTTTTGTCGGACAGGATTCCAGGTAATGCCGGAAAAACGTTGCAGCAGGGGGCTATCAGCGGCGGCGCGATAACACGCCAGAAAGGTTATGGACGAGAAAGGATGTCGGAGGAGTCAGCCATGACTAGCTGAATACAAAAGCGGCGGCGCACTGCGATCTTTTGACCTGATACTAAAACTGGATCAGAAGATCGTAACGTGCCGCCGCTTTGCAGGATGGGGGCTGGTGCTGAAGCGCTTAGCCGCGCTGGGCTTGTGCTTCTTCGTGGGCCTGGCGCAACCGCTCGCGGCTGTTGGTCAGGTGCAGTCGCATGGCCGCGCGGGCGGCATCACTGTCCTGACGGGCAATCGCTTCGTAGATTTCTTCGTGCTCACGGCTCAGGCGGTGCATGTAGTGCTGCTGATCATCATGCGCCAGACGCGCCGAATTCAGCCGCGTGCGCGGAATAATACTGGTGCCGAGGTGAGTCATGATGTCGGTGAAATAGCGGTTGCCAGTGGACAGCGCAATTTCCAGGTGGAAGGCGAAGTCCGAGGCCACAGCATCGCTGGCGTGGGCGACACTGTCGTTCAAGGCATCGAGGGCGGCGCGCATGGTTGCCAGTTGCTCGGGACTGCGGCGTTGCGCGGCGAGGCCGGCGGACTCCACTTCCAGGCTGATACGCAGTTCCAGAATGGCCAGCACATCACGCAAGGTGACGACGGTGGCCGGGTCAATACGGAAACCGCTCGGGCTCGGGGTGTCGAGCACGAAGGTGCCGATGCCGTGACGGGTTTCAACCTGCCCGGCGGCCTGCAAACGGGAAATCGCTTCGCGCACCACGGTGCGGCTGACGCCATGGGCATCCATGATCGCCGACTCGGTGGGCAACTTGTCGCCACGCTTGAGCTGACCGTCGCGGATCTGCTCGGACAGCACCGTCACCAGTTCCTGAGCGAGGCTGCGGCGCTTGCGAGGGAGGCGAGGTGCGTCGATCGGGTTTTCCATGGTGAACGTCTGTCTCGAAAAATTCGGCTGAAAGCGCATCATAGCGCAAGCGGGTTGTACGATCACTTCTCGTCACACGTTGCCTTTGCAGGAGCCGGGCTTGCTCGCGAAAGCGCCGTGTCAGTCAGCCCATGATTTGGCTGGTATGTCGCCTTCGCGAGCAAGCTTTGCTCCTACAAGTGTTATGGGCTGATCAGGCAGTGACGGTTTGCTCGACAAGGTGGCCGTTGTCGATGCGTACATGCCGTGGGTGGAATCGTTTCAAACTGCTGCGGTGGCCGACACTGACGATGCTCAGCCCTGGCAACTCATCGATCAACGCCTGATACAGCGACGCTTCGTCCTCTTCATCCATCGCCGACGTGGCTTCGTCCATGTACAGCCATTGCGGTGCATAGAGCAGCGCACGGGCAAAGGCCAATCGTTGCTGCTCACCCGGCGACAACATGCGTTGCCAGTGATTGGCTTCATCCAGACGCGACACAAGGTGCGGCAAACGGCAGGTTTCCAACACTTCCACATAACGCTCAGGCGCATACGTGTCGCCGGGCTGTGGATAACTCAACGCTTCGCGCAAGGAGCCAATCGGCAGATACGGCTTCTGCGGCAAGAACAGGTAACGCGCCGCCGGTAGTCGAATGTTGCCGTGACCCGCTGGCCACAAATGCCCCATCGCCCGCAGCAAGGTGGATTTGCCGCTGCCGGAACGACCGCTGAGCATGACGCGTTCGCCCTCCTCCACGGTCATATTGCCGCTGGTCAGCAAGTGGCGACCGTCGGCCAGATCGAGGCCCAGGTTGTGGATTTTCAGGTCCGAGCCCTGGTTTTGAACATCGATGGCTGGCTCGCGCTCTTCGTTATCGGCCATGGCCTGGCGGAAACTCAGGAGACGATCACAGGTGGCGCGCCACGAGGCGAGGTCCGAGTACGCGCTGATAAACCAGCTGAAACTCTCCTGCACGTTGCCGAACGCCGAGCTGATTTGCATCAGTTCACCGAGTTCGATCTTGCCGGCGAAGTAACGCGGCGCAGCGACCATGAACGGGAAGATGATCGCGATCTGGCTGTAACCGGAGGTGAAGAACGTCAGACGCTTGGACACCTTCATGATGTCCCAGAAGTTGTGCCAGACCATCCCGAAGCGGTTGCTCAGGCGACGGTTCTCGTTGGGTTCGCCGTTGTACAGCGCGATGCTTTCAGCATTCTCGCGCACCCGCACCATGGAGAAACGCAGGTCAGCTTCGAAGCGTTGTTGTTGGTTGTTCAGGCCGATCAAGCGACGACCGATCAAGTGCGTCAGCCAACTGCCGACCGCCGCGTACACCAGCACGCACCAGAACATGTAGCCGGGAATCTCATAGCCGAACACCTCGATGCTGCCCGAGACACCCCACAAAATGATCGAGAACGACACTAGGCTGACGACGTTGCGGATCAGCCCAAGGCCCAGGCTCAGGGTGTTGGAGGTGAAGTTGTTAAGGTCTTCGGAAATCCGCTGGTCCGGGTTATCGGTATAACCACCCTGCTCCAACTGATAGTAATTTTTGTCGCCAAGCCAACGGTCGAAGTATTTCTCGGTGAGCCAGGCCCGCCAGCGGATGGTCAGCATCTGCGTCAGGTACAGCCGATACACCGCGCCGACAATCGCCACGGCGGCAATCACGCAGAAATACAGAATCAACTTCCAGAACGCCGCCTCGTCTTTCTTTTGCAGGGCGTTGTAGAAATCCTTGTACCAGGTGTTGAACCACACCGAGATGCCGACGCTGATCAGCGACAGCGCGATCACAGCGATCAGCAACGTCCAGGCCTTGCCCTTCTCTTCGCTGAACCAATACGGCGTGGTCATCGCCCAGACTTTGCGGAAAAACTGCCCGCGCACAGCATCATTGACCGCGGAATATTCAGCGTTCTGATTCATGGATAAGGCTCGATAGAGAAAAGAACACGCACGAACCGATCATAGATGATCGGTTCGGTTTGTCGCGAGGCGTGGCCTGCATTCGTTCAGCGCAGGTTCAGCGACGAACAGGGCGCTTCTGCAGTTTGCGCTGCAGAGTGCGACGGTGCATGCCCAAGGCGCGGGCAGTGGCGGAGATGTTGCCTTCGTGCTCGGTCAACACCCGCTGGATGTGCTCCCACTGCAGGCGATCCACGGACATCGGGTTTTCCGGCACCAGGGTGTCGAGGTCGGCGTGCTCGGACAGCAGCGCGGCCAGCACGTCATCGGCGTCGGCCGGTTTGCACAGGTAATTGCAGGCGCCGCGCTTGATAGCCTCGACGGCGGTGGCGATGCTCGAGTAACCGGTGAGGATCACCACGCGCATTTCCGGATCGAGTTCGAGCAGTTTTGGCAGCAGTACCAGGCCCGAATCGCCGTCCATTTTCAGGTCGAGCGCGGCGTAATCCGGCAGGTCGGCCTGGGCGATGGTCAGGCCTTCTTCGGCGGAACCGGCGGTGCTGACGCGAAAACCACGGCGGGCCATGGCGCGGGCCATCACGCGGGTGAACGTGGCGTCATCGTCTACCAACAGCAAATGCGGCAGTTCTTCGCCTTCTACTTGGATCTCGTCACTCATGTTCGTCTCCTCGGGCGACACGGGGCAGGCGCAGCTCGGTAAGCGTGCCACCTTCCTCATGACTGTAGAGTTTCACTGAGCCGCCGGCGCGTGTCACGCTGGCCTTGCTCAAAAACAGGCCCAGGCCGAAACCTTTGCCCTTAGTGGTAAAGAACGGTTTGCCGATCTGTTCGGCAATGGCCAGCGGCACACCGGCGCCGTGGTCGCGAATGCTGATGGTCAAGTCCTCGGCATTCCAGTCCAGCGTCACTTGCAGCCCTTCGGGGCAAGCGTCGGCGGCGTTGTTCAACAAATTCAGCAGTGCCTGGGTCAGGTCTGGCGGCGGCGCCATGCGTGGCACCGCGCCCTGGCCCAGACGCTGGAAGCGGTAACTGGCTTCCGGGCGCATCAAGTGCCAGCGGTTCAGCGCTTCGTCGAGCCAGTCGGTGACGTCCTGCATCTCTACCGCCAAGCGGCGATTGGCTTCAGCGGCGCGCACCAGTTGCTGCAAGGTCTCCTTGCAGAGTTTGACCTGATCCTGCAGCACCTTCAGGTCATCCTGCAACAGCGGGTCTGGATGATCCTGCTGCATCTCTTTGAGCAGCACGCTCATGGTTGCCAGCGGCGTGCCCAGTTCATGGGCGGCACCGGCAGCCTGAGTCGCGACGGCCAGCAATTGCTGATCGCGCAGGCCTTCTTCGCGGCGGATCGCGCGCAATTCTTCCTGACGGCGCAGCTCTTCGGCCATACGCGCGGCGAAGAACGTGATCACCGCAGCAGCGAGGGCGAAACTCAGCCACATTCCATAGACCTGAAGGCTTTCCCGGGCAATCGGAAAGGTTTGCAGCGGGTAAAACCGCGCCAGCAGCAGGGTGTACATGGTCAGGGCGATGCCCGACAGGATCACCGAAAAACGCCATGGCAACGTCACGGCGGCGATGGTCAGCGGCACCAGGTAATAAGAGACGAACGGATTGGTCGAACCGCCGGAGAAATACAGCAAGGCACTGTGGATAAACAGATCGCAGGCCAGTTGCACGGCGTATTCGAGTTCGGTCACCGGCCACGAAGTGCGCAAGCGGATGGCCGTGAAGGCACACAGCAGCATCGAGCACGCGAGGGTCATTGCCAGTTGAAACCAGGGCAACGGCAGCAAATCGAACCAGTAGGCCAGCCCCACGGAACCGGCCTGAGCGGCCAATACCAAAGTGCGGATGAACGTCAGCCGCCAGAGATTCTGGCGAGTCGCGGAAGTGAGTTGAACGGGGGCGAGCATGAGCTCTCCTGATGAGCGCTCCAGGCGGATCGCAGGGAGTATAACCAAGCGCGGGGGCTGGCAGGCAAAAGTGCGGCAAACCGCCACAGTTACCCACGATCCATCGGCGATGAATAACTCCTGTGGCGAGGGAGCTTGCTCCCGCTCAGCTGCGCAGCAGACGCAAATCGGCTGACTCGGTTTGACGGTTAAATCGCGGTGACTGGTTTTGGGCCTGCTTCGCAGTCCAGCGGGAGCAAGCTCCCTCGCCACACAAGCTTTTCACCACCGAGTTGATTCATCTGTATAGAAGTTGTAACTGGGCGAACCGGATCATAAAAGCTAGAGTCTGATGGTTTCACGCAGGCTCGGACCTTAACCCCTGCGCCCCTTCAAGGAGCTTTTCATGCACACACTTCGCCGCAGCGCCGCCCTCCTCGCCCTCAGCGTTGGCACCGTCGCCAGCCTCCCAGCCCTGGCCGCCGACGAATTGCATTACAACCAGATCTCCCTGCGCGCCGAAGTCAGTCAGGAAGTGGCCCGCGACCTGATGATCGTGACGCTCTACACCGAAGATCAAAACACCGACCCGGCCAAACTCGCCGCCGACGTCAGCACCACCATGAACAAGGCACTGGCCCAGGCCAAGCAAGTCAAAGACATCACCCTGCGCCAGGGCAGCCGCAACAGCTACCCGATCTACGACACCAAAGGCCAGAAAATCACCGGCTGGCGTGAACGCGCCGAACTGCGCCTGGAAAGCTCCGACTTCGCCGCCCTGTCGAAACTGACCGGCGAACTGCTGACCGACCTGAAAATGGGCGGCATGGACTTCGCCATCGCCACGCCAACCCGCAAAGCCAGCGAAGACGCGCTGCTTAAAGAAGCCGTCACCGCATTCAAGGCCCGAGCGCAACTGGCCACCGATGCGTTGGGCGGCAAGGGCTACAAAATCGTTAACCTGAATTTGAACAGCAACGGTTATCCACAACCCTTCATGCGCGCGCCAATGATGATGAAAGCGGCAGCAGGCATGGACTCGGCACCGGTAACGCCGGATGTTGAAGCCGGTACCAGCCAGGTCAGCATGACGGCGGATGGGTCGATTGAAGTGTTGATGCAGTGATTTGATTTGGGCTGAATGAAAAACCGGCGATCAGACAATGATCGCCGGTTTTTTTATGCCTGGGATTTGTGGTGGAAGACCCGACGCCTTCGCGAGCAAGCCCGCTCCCACATTTGGAATGCGGTCTCCTGTGGGAGCGGGCTTGCTCGCGAAGAACGATAACGCGGTCTCACGTCTGCGGGTCCAGATTATCCAGCGCCCGATTCACCGCCAGCTCACTGAGCATGATGATCTGCTGTAGTGCCAGCATCGTGTTGCGTTGCAAACCGCTCAGCTCATCGGCGAAGTTACTGGCCGCAGCACTGGCGGAGGCCAGTGATTCACAGGCGTGAGCGAGCAGGCTTTTCATGTGCCTGGAATTTGTGGTGGAAGATCCGACGCCTTCGCGAGCAGGCTCGCTCCCACATTTGGAATGCGCACTCCTGTGGGAGCGGGCTTGCTCGCGAAGAACGATAACGCGGTCTCAAGTCTGCGGATCAACCCGATCCAGCGCCCGATTCACCGCCAACTCAGCCAACATGATGATCTGCTGAATCCCCAGCACTGTGTTGCGCTGCAGACCGCTCAGCTCATTGGCGAAGTTGCTGGCCGCAGCACTGGCGGAGGCCAGTGATTCACAGGCGTGAGCGAGCAGGCTTTTCATGTGCCTGGAATTTGTGGTGGAAGATCCGACGCCTTCGCGAGCAGGCTCGCTCCCACAGGTACGGCGGAGTCCTTGTGGGAGCGAGCCTGCTCGCGATGAACGATAACGCGGTCTACACCGGGATCGACGTTGTCCAGGGCGCGGTTCACCGCCAGTTCTGCCTGCATGATGATTTGCTGGATCGCCAACGCGGTGTGGCGTTGCGGGCCGATCAGGTTGTTGGCGAAGTCGCTGGCCAGGACACTTGCTGAGGCCAGCGATTCACAGGCGTTGGCCAGCAGGCTTTCGGTGTCGACGTCCGGGGCGATCATGTACATGGTGCTCGGCCGGCGCGACTTCGTGGGTTGGGGGCAGAGATAGAAATCGAGGGCGCGTTTCATGGCTTCGCGGTTTCGGGCGAGGTCTTCGTCGCGTATGGCTTCGTCGAGAGGGGTTGGTTTTTCTTCGGGGGATCGGGTACAGGCTTAGTCATTGGAAAACCCTATTTTGCAAATGGAGCCATCACTTTCCGTTTCTCACACGGAAAGGGGTGGCAGCTATGTGCAGGGTGAGAAAACCGGGAGTAGAACCGGCCAGACCGAAGTCTGCCCGCACACAGCCGCCATAGAACATCACTGGCAGCGGATAAGCTGGCGGCAATTATGGTGGTACTGGCGCCAGATTCATACTCTCGGGCTTCTCACACCCGATCGCTGATGGGTCAGCGACAGCCAAAAGACTAGAGAGCCAGCGTCCGACGGACAACCTGAAAATGTCGTGGGAAGGTTCCGAAATTTTTGCTGACCATTAAACAGCGTCGTTTGCGAGGGCCTCATCGCGAGCAGGCTCGCTCCCACAATTGGACCGAGTACATCCGAGAGAGATTGGTCGGCTGTCAGGCCGCCTTCGCAGGCAAGCCAGCTCCCACAATTGGACCGAGTGCATCCGAAAGAGATGGGTCGGCTGTCAGGCCGCCTTCGCAGGCAAGCCAGCTCCCACAATTGGACTGAGTGCATCCGAGAGAGATGGGTCGGCTGTCAGGCCGCCTTCGCAGGCAAGCCAGCTCCCACAATTGGACCGAGTGCATCCGGGAGAGATAGGTCGGCTGTCAGGCCGCCTTCGCGAGCAAGCTCGCTCCCACAATTGGACCGAGTGCATCCGAAAGAGATGGGTCGGCTGTCAGGCCGCCTTCGCAGGCAAGCCAGCTCCCACAATTGGACCGAGTGCATCCGAAAGAGATTGGTCGGCTGGCAGGCCGCCTTCGCGGGCAAGCCTCGCTCCTACAGGATCGAAATCAAGATCAAAAGATCGCAGCCCTCGGCAGCGCCTACCGGGGAGACAAGTACACCCACCACGCGGCGCAGCCGCCCCACTCAACAGGATGAGCGTTAGCTCGGCAGCAGCTCTTGATCTTGATTCACGGGCGACATCGGAAGGCTGAGTGGAGGGATTCATCCGGGGGTGGGAGCGCAGCGACCGTTCGACGAAGTCGAACACATCGAGAGGAGGTGCAGCGCAGCAAACCGTAGGCGATGCCCCCGGATGGATCCCGGAGCGAAGGAACCCCGAGCCCCAGCGAGCGGGCCGCACGGGAGTGTCATAAATTTTGTGTTCGGGCATAACATGCTGCAGAGGTGCATGTATGCCAACCAAAAGAAACCGGCCCGTGAGGCCAAGCGTGACCTTCCGTCCATTCCAAAAGAGCTGATCGACCAGTTCCTCAGCGAGACGATGAGTGCCGAAGCGATTCAGGATGCCGCGATGGCGTTCAAAAAGGCGCTTATCGAAAGAGCCCTTGGTGCCGAGTTGGGACTTCACCTTGGCTATCCTCAGGGCGCGGAGCGCCCTGAGGATTCGAGTAACCAGCGTAACGGCAAGAGCGGCAAAACCGTGCTGACCGATGACGGCCCGTTGCGTCTGGATATTCCCAGAGACCGTGACGGCAGCTTTTCTCCGATTTTGATCCCCAAACACGAGCGGCGTTTTACAGGCTTTGATGACAAGATCATTGCCATGTATGCCCGCGGCATGAGCGTTCGTGAGATTCGTGCATTTCTCTCGGAACAGTACGCAACAGATGTCTCCCATGACTTCATCAGCACCGTTACCGACGCTGTTCTGGAGGAAGTCAGTACGTGGCAACAACGGCCCCTCGAGCCCATGTACCCGGTCATTTTCTTTGATGCGCTGCGGGTTAAAATCCGTGATGAAGGCGTGGTTCGCAACAAAGCGATTTACCTGGCTCTGGGCGTACTTCCGGACGGCACCCGCGACATTCTGGGCATCTGGATTGAGAACACAGAGGGCGCCAAGTTCTGGATGAAAGTCTTCAACGACCTTAAAACCCGAGGTGTCGAAGATGTCCTGATTGCGGTAACGGATGGTCTCAAAGGCATGCCTGAAGCCTTGAGTGCAGTGTTTCCTCAGACAGCGTTGCAGACATGCATCGTTCACCTGATCCGCAACAGCCTTGATTACGCGGCATGGGACAAGCGTCGCGAACTGGCCAAGGCCCTGAAACCGATTTATCAAGCACTCAACGCCGAAGTCGCCGAGCAAGCTCTGGATGCCTTCGAATCGGGGCCTTGGGGCAAGCAATATCCAACGGTGGTTGCAGCCTGGCGACGCGCTTGGGATCGAGTTATCCCGTTCTTTGTGTTCCCGCCAGCCATACGAAAGGTGATCTACACCACCAATGCCATCGAGAGTATCAACTCGCAGCTGCGCAAGATCATCAAGACAAGAGGTCACTTTCCAACCGACGAAGCCGCGACGAAACTGATCTGGCTGGCACTGCAAAACATCACCGCCAACTGGGGAAGCGCCGCCCATGACTGGAAAAACGCTATGAATCAATTTGCGGTTTTGTACGGGGACCGATTCATCAGGTCTAACTGGTGAAATGAAGGCCTGCCTGACGGCAGGCCATTAACGGCCCGCACACAAAAAATCTGACACTCTCGGCCGCACGTAGGAGCAAGCCTTTTTTGCTTACTTTTTTGAGGCGTTTGTCAAAAAAGTGAGTCGCCGTCAGGGCGAAACCCTAAGCAGCCGTTACCGCAGCAACGGATATGCCCCCAACAAAAACCCCCACATATACCGAGATAGACACTCCCACAGGAAAAACGATATTTCCGGACACCCCCAAATCCCCGCTACCCTCAAAAAACCACCACCTCCAATATCCCCGGGGACTCCATGGAAAGAACCACCGTCAAACCTCTCCTGCTCGCAATCGCCCTAGCCACCACCGCTCCCTTCGCCCAAGCCGCCACAACATTGGTCTACTGCTCCGAAGCCAGCCCCGCCGGCTTCGACCCGAGCCAATACACCAGCGGCACCGACTTCGATGCCTCGGCGGAAACCGTCTTCAACCGCCTCACCCAATTCAAACGCGGCGGCACCGAAGTCGAGCCTGGCCTGGCGACCAGTTGGGACGTGAGCAAGGACGGCCTCAGCTACACCTTCCACCTGCGCGACGGCGTGAAGTTTCATACCACCGACTACTTCACCCCAACCCGGGATTTCAACGCCGACGACGTGTTGTTCACCTTCCAGCGTCTGCTCGATCCGGAGAATGCGTTCCGCAAGGCCTACCCCGCCGAGTCGCCGTATTTCACCGACATGGACCTGAACAAAACGATCAAGAGCGTCGACAAGATCGATGAGCACACCGTGCGCTTCAGCCTGAACAACACCGACGCCGCCTTCATCCAGAACCTGGCCATGAGCTTCGCCTCGGTCCAGTCCGCCGAGTACGGCGCGCAGCTATTAAAGGAAGGCAAAGCCGCGGACATCAACCAGAAGCCGGTCGGCACTGGCCCGTTCGTGTTCAAGCGTTATCAGAAGGACTCGCAGATCCGCTACGTCGGCAACAAGGCGTACTGGAAACCTGAGGACGTGAAGATCGACAACCTGGTGTTCTCGATCACCCCGGACGCCGCCGTACGCTTGCAGAAGCTCAAGACCGGCGAGTGTCAGGTCAGCGGCTACCCGCGCCCGGCCGATATCGAGGTGATGGAGAAAGACCCGAACCTGACGGTGCTGAAGCAGGCCGGATTCAACCTCGGCTTCCTGGCCTACAACGTGACGCATCCGCCACTGGATCAGCTCAAGGTCCGCCAGGCCCTGGACATGGCCATCGACAAACCGGCGATCATCAAAGCCGTGTACCAGAGCGCCGGCCAACTCGCGCAAAACGCCCTGCCACCGGCGCAATGGTCGTATGACCCGACCATCAAGGACGCGCCCTACGACCCGACCAAAGCCAAGGCGCTACTGAAAGAAGCAGGGGTTGCACCCGGTACGACGATCAATTTGTGGGCGATGACCGTGCAGCGCGCCTCCAACCCGAATGCGCGGATGTCGGCGCAGATGATCCAGCAGGATTGGGAGAAGGTCGGGATCAAGGCCAATATCGTCAGCTATGAGTGGGGCGAGTACATCAAACGCGCCAAGAACGGCGAGCATGACGCGATGATCTACGGCTGGACCGGCGACAACGGTGACCCGGATAACTGGCTCGGCGTGCTCTACAGCTGCGCTGCGGTGAAAGGTAGCAACTACGCCAAGTGGTGTGATCCGGCGTACGACAAACTGGTTCAGCAAGCCAAGGTTTCAACCGATCGTGACGAACGGGTCAAGCTCTACCAACAGGCGCAGAAAATCCTTAAGCAACAGGTGCCTATCACACCGATCGCCAACTCGACGGTGTTCCAGCCTTTGCGCAAGGAAGTTACCGACTTCAAGATCAGTCCTTTTGGCCTCACACCCTTCTATGGCGTGGGTATAAATAAGTAACACCGCGCGCCAACCGGGTGCGCCAGGCGCCCCGGTTGCCCCCTTGTGGGGCGCCATTTGCACCGTAAAAAACGTGCGCAAACGGTCAAATGCGTCAAAATTTATACATATGCGACATTAAGGTACGTTCGTGCCACTGTTTAAGACTTGTGGCCGCTCTGGATCTTGCAATGGGTATGGCCCCTGCATAAGTATCCGCAGGCACGACTCACGAGGTCGTCCTCTAATTCCAAAAATGACAACAAATCATGAGGCCACCATGCTTAAACACGCGGTCATTCCGTTTTTAGTCGGCGCAAGCTTGTTAGCTAGCGCACCTTTCGCCCAAGCGGCGACTAACCTGGTGTTTTGCTCCGAAGGGAGCCCGGCCGGTTTTGATCCTGGTCAGTACACCACCGGAACCGACTTCGACGCCTCTGCAGAAACCATGTTCAACCGCCTGACCCAGTTCGAGCGCGGCGGCACCGCCGTGATTCCTGGTTTGGCGACCAGTTGGGATATTTCCCCGGACGTGAAGGAATACACTTTTCACCTGCGTGAAGGTGTGAAGTTCCATACCACTCCGTATTTCACCCCGACTCGCAACTTCAACGCTGATGACGTGCTGTTCACCTTTAATCGCATGATTAACAAGGATGATCCGTTCCGCAAAGCGTACCCGACCGAATTCCCGTACTTCACCGACATGGGGATGGACACCAACATCGCCAAGATCGAGAAGGTCGACGATCACACGGTCAAGTTTGTCCTGAACACCGTTGACGCTGCGTTCATCCAGAACATGGCGATGAGCTTCGCTTCCATCCAGTCCGCCGAGTACGCTGCCAAGCTGCTCAAGGAAGGCAAGGCAGCCGACATCAACCAGAAGCCAATCGGCACTGGCCCGTTCGTGTTCAAGAGCTACCAGAAAGACTCCAACATCCGCTACACCGGGAACAAGGACTACTGGAAGCCTGAAGACGTGAAGATCGACAACCTGATCTTCGCTATCACCACCGACCCGTCGGTACGTATTCAGAAGCTGAAGAAAAACGAATGCCAGGTCACTCTTTTCCCGCGTCCAGCCGACCTCAAGGCACTGGGTGAAGACAAAGAGCTGAAACTGCCAAACCAGGCCGGTTTCAACCTGGGCTACATCGCCTACAACGTGATGGACAAGGTCAAGGGCAGCAACGAGCCGAACCCGCTGGCTGACCTGCGCGTCCGTCAGGCACTGGACATGGCCGTCAACAAGCCTCAGATCATCGACTCGGTTTACCAGGGCGCCGGCCAACTGGCCGTCAACGCCATGCCTCCGACCCAGTGGTCCTACGACACCACCATCAAAGATGCCAAGTACGACCCTGAGAAAGCCAAAGAGCTGCTCAAGGAAGCTGGCGTCAAGGAAGGCACCCAGATCACTCTGTGGGCCATGCCGGTTCAGCGGCCATACAACCCGAACGCCAAACTGATGGCTGAAATGCTGCAGTCCGACTGGAAGAAAATCGGCCTGAACGTGAACATCGTCAGCTACGAATGGGGCGAGTACATCAAGCGTTCCAAAGGTGGCGAAAACCAGGCGATGATCATCGGCTGGAGCGGTGACAATGGGGACCCGGACAACTGGCTCGGCACCCTGTTCGGCTGCGACGCGCTGAACGGCAACAACTTCTCCAAATGGTGCGACAAGCCGTACGACGCTCTGATCAAAGAAGCCAAGGCTACGCCTGATCAGGCCAAGCGCATCGAGCTGTACAAGCAAGCACAACACATCCTCAAAGATGCAGTTCCAATGACACCTATCGCACACTCGACGGTGTATCAACCCATGCGCGCCAACGTGCAGGACTTCAAGATCAGCCCATTCGGCTTGAACTCCTTCTACGGCGTCAGCGTCAGCAAATAAGGTTTGGCAACGGCGACGTTTATGACGTCGCCGTTGCTTTATCTGCCGGGAAAGTAGGAATTCTCTGACAGCCAAATCCACTGCGTACCACAGCAGAGGTTTAGGACGTGTCGGCTTTTCCTACGCGTTTTTCAGGCCTTTCCGCATTTACTGCCAGACCCGCGGCTCATACCGTCGGGATCTGACCAGTGCATGCGTGGGCTCTCGGTTTGCTGCGCGCAATGGTTTGAACTCAATGCAGCCCCCACGTCCCTGGACGGGACGGAGGCTCATTGTTAAACACTAATAAAGAGGGAGCGTTATGCGCCATACCTTGGTTTTATCCGCATTGCTGGGCACC
The DNA here is from genome assembly GCF_016651105.1 of Pseudomonas sp. TH15. Taxonomy (GTDB): domain Bacteria; phylum Pseudomonadota; class Gammaproteobacteria; order Pseudomonadales; family Pseudomonadaceae; genus Aquipseudomonas. The sequence continues at coordinate 2,009,563 of NZ_JAEKEL010000001.1, read as the reverse complement.
GGCCTGTTGGCCGCCACTTCCATCAGCCAGGCCGCCAACAACAGCCTGGTATTCTGCTCAGAAGGCAGCCCCGCCGGTTTCGACACGGCGCAGTACACCACTGCGACCGACAACGACGCCGCCGAGCCGCTGTATAACCGACTGGCAGAGTTTGAAAAAGGCGCCACCAACGTCGTTCCTGGCCTGGCAACCCGCTGGGATATTTCCGAAGACGGCCTCACGTACACCTTCCACCTGCGCGAAGGGGTGAAGTTCCATACCACGCCTTACTTCACGCCAACCCGTGATTTCAATGCCGATGACGTGCTGTTCACGTTTAATCGCATGCTCGACCCGCAACAACCTTTCCGTAAGGCTTATCCGACTGAGTTCCCGTATTTCAACGGGATGAGCCTGAACAAGAACATCGCCAAGGTCGAGAAGACCGGGCCGCTGACCGTGGTCATGACGCTCAACAGCGTGGACGCCGCGTTCATCCAGAACATCGCCATGAGCTTCGCCGCCATCCTGTCGGCCGAATACGCCGACAAACTGCTGGCGGTTGGCAAACCAAGCGATATTAATCAGAAGCCGATCGGCACCGGGCCGTTCGTGTTCAAGAGTTACCAGAAAGACTCCAACATCCGTTACACCGGCAACAAGCAGTACTGGGACCCGAGCCGGGTCAAGCTCGACAACCTGATTTTCGCCATCAACACCGACGCGTCGGTGCGGGTGCAGAAGCTCAAGGCCAACGAATGCCAGATCACTCTGCACCCGCGCCCGGCCGATGTAACAGCACTCAAGAACGACCCGAAACTCCAGCTCATCGAGAAGCCTGGCTTCAACCTCGGCTACATCGCCTACAACGTGCGCCACAAACCGTTCGACCAGCTCGAAGTGCGTCAGGCGCTGGACATGGCGGTGAACAAAAAAAGCATTTTGAACGCCGTGTACCAGGGCGCCGGGCAGTTGGCGGTCAACGCCATGCCGCCGACCCAGTGGTCCTACGACGAAACCATTAAAGATGCTGCCTACGATCCGGAAAAAGCCAGAGAGTTGCTCAAGGCTGCCGGCGTCAAGGAAGGCACCGAAATCACCCTCTGGGCCATGCCGGTCCAGCGCCCCTACAACCCCAACGCCAAGTTGATGGCCGAAATGCTCCAGGCTGACTGGGCGAAAATCGGCCTCAAAGTGAAGATCGTCAGCTACGAATGGGGCGAGTACATCAAGCGCACCAAGAATGGCGAGCACGACATCAGCCTGATCGGCTGGACCGGTGACAACGGGGACCCGGACAACTGGCTCGGCACGCTGTACAGCTGCGACGCCATTGGCGGCAACAACTACTCCATGTGGTGTGATCCGGCTTACGACAAGCTGGTCAAGCAGGCGAAGGTCGTCACTGATCGGGACCAGCGCACCGTGCTGTACAAACAGGCGCAGCAATTGCTCAAGCAGCAAGTGCCGATCACGCCTATCGCTCACTCGACGGTCAACCAGCCGTTAAGCGCCAAAATAGAAGGGTTCAAGGTGAGCCCGTTTGGTCGCAACGTGTTCTCGGGTGTCAGCATCGATCAATAACCGATAAGCCAAAAACGCTGGGGGCGGATTTCGCCCTCACGCAAGCGTATTGCCGTAATTCGCCAATTGGGCCTACAGCAAACGTTTGCGAAGCGCTGAATGAGTTCTAAACCAATAGCCGGGCCACAAAAAAACCGGCACTAAAAAAAGAAAGTAAAGGAGCTTCACCCATGAAACTGAGCAGCACCGCGATCCTGGCCTTGGCCATCAGCAGCATCACCGCCACGGCGTATGCGGAAACCCAGAGCCAGGATTTCACCCCGGTGACCGTCAACACCGCCAGCGCCCAAGCCGAAGCACCTGGCTTTGTCGAAGGTACAACGATCAAAGGCACCACCCGTAACTGGTACGCCAACGAGCAACTGAAACGTGGCGGCAAGTTCACCTACCGTAAAGACGGTGTAGCAACCCCGACCGATCGCCGGATCAACTGGGTTCAGGGCACCATCGTCAATTTCACTTCCGGCTTCACTCAGGGCACCGTCGGTGTCAGCACTGAAGTGGCCGCGTACAACGCCGTTGCACTGGAACGTGATCGCAAGAGCCTGGCCTCCAACAACGGTGGCGCACCAGGTTCCCGTCCAGGCGCCGGTAACAACCGTACCCTGACCACCGAAGGCGGCGACGCTGAAGGTCAGTGGAGCAAACTGGGCCTGGCCAACGTCAAGTTCCGCGTGTCGAACACCACCCTGACCGCCGGTCGCCAGAACTTCAGCACGCCAATCGTCGACACCATCGGCAACCGTCCACTGCCTTCGAGCTTTGAAGGTGTGAGCCTGCACAGCGAAGAGCTGAACAACCTGTCGTTCGACGCTGGCACCTTCGACCGCGTATCGCCGCGTACCGAAGAGAGCCTGTCGAAATTTCGCTCCGAGTACACCAACAACAACGCTGAAACCGATCGCGTTAGCATCGTCGGCCTGAACTACCAGCCGCTGAAAAGCCTGAAGACCAGCCTGTATGCATCCCAGGTTGAAGACTTCTGGAACCAGTACTACTTCGGCGCTACCCATGAACTGGGTGACAGCAATGTCCTGAGCCTGACCACTGGCCTGAACTACTACAAAACCGTCGATACCGGCAAAAAAGAGATGGGTGAAATCGACAACGACGCCTACTCCCTGTCGTTCGGCCTGACTCACCAGGCCCACAGCCTGACCTTCTCGTACCAGGAAATTAACGGCAACGAGTACTTCGACTACCTGCATGAAACCAACGGCATCTACCTGGCCAACTCCCTGCTGTCCGACTTCAACGGTCCGAACGAGAAATCCTTCCAGATCGCCTACGGTCTGAACATGGCCGAATACGGCGTGCCAGGCCTGAAGTTCAACATCTACCAGGCTCGCGGCTGGGGCATCGACGGTACTCACTACACCGGCACTGCGTATGACGTGAAAAACATGGACGGCGAGCATCACTACGAATACGGCATCGGTGCTTCGTACGCAGTGCAGAGCGGCCCACTCAAGGCCTCCACTGTTCGCGCGACCTACACCGCTCACCGTGCCAGCGAAAACCAGGCTGACGGCAGCATCAACGAGTTCCGTCTCGTAACCACCATCCCGTTCAACATTCTGTAAAAACACCGCCCAACGGCTGACTCATGAAGAGTCGGCCGTTCGGTTTTTTCCTGTTCAACCGATTGCAGAGGGCTCTTGATGAAAATGCTTCCCCTACGTGCGGCCATCGCTGCCGCGTTGCTGAGTGTCGCTGTTGGCGTCTCGGCCAAACCCTTGGTGGTCTGCACCGAAGCCAGTCCGGAAGGCTTCGATATGGTCCAGTACACGACTGCAGTCACAGGCGACGCAGTGTCCGAAACCATCTTCAATCGTCTGGTGGCGTTCAAGCCCGGTACCACCGAAGTGGTTCCGGCACTGGCCGACTCCTGGGACATCAGCGAGGACGGTCTGAACTACACGTTCCATCTGCGCAAAGGCGTCAAGTTTCACACCACCGAATACTTCAAGCCGACCCGCGACATGAATGCCGACGACGTGGTCTGGAGCTTCCAGCGTCAACTGGACCCAAACCATCCATGGCACAAACTGTCGAGCGTGGGCTTCCCGTACTTTGAAAGCATGGGCTTCAAGGAACTGCTGAAAAGCGTCGAGAAAGTTGACGACAACACCGTCAAATTCACCCTGACTCGTCGCGAAGCGCCATTCCTGGCTGACATCGCCATGGCCTTCTCCTCGATCTACTCCGCCGAGTACGCTGACCAGTTGCTCAAGGCCGACAAGACCAGCGATCTGAACAGCAAGCCAATCGGCACCGGCCCGTTTATCTTCCAGCGTTACGCCAAGGATGCTCAGGTCCGTTTCAAGGCCAACCCGGAGTATTTCCGTGGCAAGCCTCCGGCTGATGCGCTGATCCTGGCCATCGCCACCGACAACAACGTGCGCCTGCAAAAGCTCAAGGCCAACGAGTGCCAGATCGCGCTGTACCCGAAACCGGATGACATCCCGAGCATCAAGAAAGACTCGAACCTGAAGGTCGATGAACTGAACGCGATGACCGTTTCGTACATCGCCATGAACACCACCCACAAGTACATGAGTGACGTGCGGGTGCGTAAGGCCATCGACATCGCCTTCGACAAAGCGGCTTACGTCAATGCGCTGTTCGGCAAAGGTAACGCCACGGTCGCGGTCAACCCGTACCCGGACACCCTGCTGGGTTACAACCACGACTTGAAGAACCCGCCGCGTGATCTCGACAAGGCTCGCGCCCTGCTCAAGGAAGCCGGCGTACCGGAAGGCACGGTGCTCACCCTGTTCACCCGTAACGGCGGCGGCCCGACCAACCCGAACCCGATGCTCGGCGCGCAGATGATGCAGGCCGACCTGGCCAAGGTCGGAATCAAGATTGATATTCGCGTCATGGAATGGGGCGAAATGCTCAAACGCGCCAAAAACGGCGAGCACGACATGGTTTCCGCCGGATGGGCGGGCGACAACGGCGACCCGGATAATTTTCTGACGCCTATGCTCAGTTGCGAGGCTGCCAAAAACGGCGAAAACTACGCCCGTTGGTGCAACGAGAAATTCCAGACACTGCTGGACGAAGCACGCGCTAAAGTTGACCCGGCCGAACGGGCCAAGCTGTACGAGCAGGCTCAGGTGATCTTTAACCAGGATCAACCGTGGATCAGCATGGCCCACACCCGTATGTTTACCGCAATGCGCAACAACGTAGAGGGCTATCACATTAGCCCCCTCACCACTAATAACTTCGCCACCACCCAGGTGAAGTAGATAAGAAAACTCCCGGCGTCCCTGACCCCAGGGACGCCAGGCACGCCTAACCGGCTGATGAGGTACCACACAAGATGTTTAGTTTTATTGCCCGCCGACTGGGGTTATTGATCCCCACGTTTTTCGGCATCACCCTGCTGACTTTCGCACTGATTCGCATGATTCCGGGCGACCCCGTGGAAGTAATGATGGGCGAACGTCGGGTCGACCCCGAAATGCACGCCCAGGCAATGGAACGCCTAGGTCTGAACAAACCCCTGTATGCCCAATACCTGGATTACATCGGCAAGTTGGCCCACGGCGACCTTGGCGAATCACTGCGCACACGCACCAGTGTCTGGACCGAGTTCAGCTCTCTATTCCCTGCGACCCTGGAACTGTCCATGGCCGCACTGTTGTTCGCTGGCGTCCTGGGCCTTCTGGCCGGGGTGATTGCGGCACTCAAGCGAGGATCCCTGTTCGACCATGGGGTGATGGGCATCTCCCTGGCGGGATATTCGATGCCTATCTTCTGGTGGGGCCTGATCCTGATCATGTTCTTCTCGGTATCCCTGGGCTGGACGCCAGTGTCCGGGCGGATCGACCTGCTCTATGACATCGAGCCGCGCACCGGCTTCATGCTCATCGACACCTTGCTGGCCGATGACGTCGGTGCATTCTTCGATGCCCTGCATCACCTGATCCTGCCGGCCATTGTGCTCGGCACCATCCCGCTGGCCGTTATTGCGCGGATGACCCGTTCGTCGATGCTCGAAGTGCTGCGTGAGGATTACATCCGTACCGCTCGCGCCAAAGGCCTGTCGCCGGCTCGCGTGGTATTCGTCCACGGCCTGCGCAACGCACTGATTCCGGTGCTGACCGTGGTTGGCCTGCAAGTCGGCACGTTGCTGGCCGGTGCGGTCCTGACCGAAACCATCTTCTCCTGGCCCGGCATCGGCAAATGGCTGATCGAAGCCATTGGCGCACGGGACTATCCCGTGGTGCAAAACGGCATCCTGTTAATCGCCTGCCTGGTGATTCTGGTCAACTTCGTAGTGGACATCCTCTACGGCTTTGCCAACCCACGCATTCGTCACCAGCGCTGAGATCATCATGACCATGAGCACTCCAATTCCAGCGGTAGCAGTCGATCAAAGCCTGCTGTACCCGTCTCCGTACAAAGAATTCTGGCAAGCATTCTCCAAGAACAAAGGCGCCGTCGCCGGCCTGATGTTCATGCTGCTGGTGATTTTCTGCGCGATCTTCGCGCCGTGGGTTGCCCCGCACAACCCGAGCGAGCAATACCGTGACTTCCTGCTGACCCCGCCGTCCTGGCTGGAAGGTGGGCACATCCAGTTCCTGCTCGGTACCGATGAACTGGGTCGCGACCTGCTGTCGCGGCTGATCAACGGTTCGCGCCTGTCCCTGTTGATCGGCTTGTCGTCGGTTGTCATGTCGCTGATCCCGGGGATCCTGCTGGGTCTGTTCGCCGGTTTCTTCCCGAAAATGCTCGGCCCGACCATCATGCGTCTGATGGACATCATGCTGGCCCTGCCGTCCCTGCTGCTGGCGGTGGCAATTGTCGCCATCCTCGGCCCTGGCCTGATTAACACCATTATTGCGATCGCCGTGGTTTCGTTGCCGTCCTATGTTCGTCTGACCCGCGCCGCGGTGATGGGCGAACTGAACCGCGACTACGTGACCGCCGCGCGCCTGGCCGGTGCCGGCCTGCCACGCCTGATGTTCGTCACTGTGCTGCCCAACTGCATGGCGCCACTGATCGTTCAAGCGACCTTGAGCTTCTCCTCGGCGATTCTCGATGCCGCCGCCCTGGGCTTCCTGGGTCTTGGCGTTCAACCGCCAACCCCTGAGTGGGGCACCATGCTGGCTTCGGCTCGCGACTACATCGAACGCGCCTGGTGGGTGGTAAGTCTGCCTGGTTTGACCATTTTGCTCAGCGTGCTGGCAATCAACTTGATGGGCGACGGCCTGCGCGATGCGCTGGACCCGAAACTCAAGAACGCCGCCTGAGGAGATTCAAATGTCACTGTTAGAAATCAAGAATCTCAACGTTCGTTTCGGCGACAAGAACGCCGTTCCGGTGGTCGACGGTCTCGACATTACCGTGGACAAAGGCGAAGTCCTGGCCATCGTTGGCGAATCGGGTTCCGGCAAGTCCGTGACCATGATGGCGCTGATGGGCCTGATCGAACATCCGGGGATCGTCACTGCTGACGCCCTGAATTTCGACGGCAAGGACATGCTCAAGCTTAGCAACCGTCAGCGTCGGCAAATCGTCGGCAAAGACCTGGCTATGGTCTTCCAGGACCCAATGACCGCGCTGAACCCGAGCTACACCGTCGGTTTCCAGATCGAAGAAGTGCTGCGCCTGCACCTGAAAATGTCCAGCAAGCAAGCGCGCAAGCGTGCCATCGAGCTCCTGGAAAAAGTTGAAATCCCGGGGGCCGCCAGCCGTATGGAGGCCTACCCGCATCAATTGTCGGGCGGTATGAGCCAGCGTGTTGCAATCGCCATGGCGATTGCCGGCGAACCGAAACTGTTGATCGCCGACGAACCGACCACTGCACTCGACGTGACCATTCAGGCCCAGATCATGGACCTGCTGTTGGCCCTGCAAAAAGAGCAGAACATGGGCCTGGTGCTGATCACTCACGACCTCGCGGTCGTGGCCGAAACCGCCCAGCGTGTGTGCGTGATGTACGCCGGCCAAGCGGTCGAAGTCGGTCAAGTGCCACAACTGTTCGACATTCCGGCGCACCCGTACAGCGAAGCGCTGCTCAAGGCGATTCCGGAACACAGCCTCGGCGCCACGCGTCTGGCCACGCTGCCGGGCATCGTTCCCGGTCGCTACGACCGCCCGCAGGGTTGCCTGCTATCGCCGCGTTGCCCGTACGTGCAGGATTCCTGCCGCGCACAGCGTCCTGGCCTTGACCCGAAAAGCAACAGCCTCGCCCGCTGCTTCTACCCGCTGAATCAGGAGGTGGCGTAATGGCCGTCGTACTTACCGCCCGCGACCTGACCCGTCATTACGAAGTGTCCCGCGGCCTGTTCAAGGGCCATGCGCTGGTTCGCGCGCTTAACGGTGTGTCGTTCGAACTGGAAGCCGGCAAGACCCTCGCCGTTGTAGGCGAATCGGGTTGCGGCAAATCCACTCTGGCCCGTGCCCTGACACTGATCGAAGAGCCGTCCTCCGGTTCCTTGAAAATCGCCGGGCAAGAAGTGACCGGCGCTGACAAGGCTCAGCGCAAGCAATTGCGCAAAGACGTGCAGATGGTGTTCCAGAGCCCGTACGCCTCGTTGAACCCACGGCAGAAAGTCGGTGACCAGCTCGGCGAGCCGCTGCTGATCAACACCAACCTGTCGGCCGCCGAACGTCGCGAGAAAGTCCAGGCGATGATGAAGCAGGTGGGCTTGCGTCCTGAGCACTACCAGCGTTATCCGCACATGTTCTCCGGCGGTCAGCGCCAGCGGATCGCCCTGGCGCGCGCCATGATGCTGCAACCGAAAGTGCTGGTGGCGGACGAACCGACCTCCGCGCTGGACGTGTCGATCCAGGCGCAGGTGCTGAACCTGTTCATGGATTTGCAGCAAGAGTTCAACACCGCCTACGTGTTCATCTCCCACAACCTGGCGGTCGTCCAGCACGTGGCCGATGACGTGATGGTGATGTACCTCGGTCGCCCGGTGGAAATGGGCCCGAAGAACGACATCTATCAGCGTCCGCTGCACCCGTACACCCAGGCGTTGCTGTCGGCCACCCCGACCATTCACCCGGACCCGAACAAGCCGAAAATCAAGATCGTCGGCGAATTGCCCAACCCGCTGAACCCACCGTCCGGCTGCGCTTTCCACAAGCGCTGCCCGTACGCCACCGAGCGCTGCAGCACCGAAGAGCCGGCCCTGCGCCTGCTCGACAGCCGCCAGGTGGCTTGCCATTACGCCGAGCAATTTCTCGACGGCGCTGCGTAAAAAGATCTGCGGACAAACACAAAACCTGTAGGAGCTGCGGCACGCTGCGATCTTTTGATTTTTAGAATCAGGATCAAAAGATCGCAGCGTGCCGCAGCTCCTACAGGGATCGTGTTTTACCCGGGTTTAAAGTGTTAACCAAACCCCTTCCACCTCGATTGCGCATCAGTCGAGGCAGAAGGGGTTTTCTTTTGCCTGCAATCTACGTCTGGCTGTCGCCATCATCTGGATCATCGGTGTCCGGCTCGTCCGTGGTCGAGTCGTCATCGTCCTTGCTACCGCCCTGATCCTGATCGCCAGGCTCGGATTCGGACTTCGCCAGCATCAACCCGCTATGCCCGGCCTGCCCACTGAACGCCTGCGAACCATGATCCTCGCACGCGGCCCAAGCCGTCGCGGTGCCGAGGGACAGCATGACCATCACTTTCAACAGCAGTAAAACGCGTAGCAACCTGTTTTTCATGACCGATTCCATCCTGTGCAGGTGAAACACCAAAGCCGATCCGGCGCTGAGTGAAATCTAGTTCCGATCAGCCGGGTTCACCAGATAGGACGCTAATGAACACGCAGAAATGCCGTTGGCGGACAGACCTGTTTCGAATAAAGGTCATAACCGGATCAGCTAAGCGACACGCGACAGCGAGGGTTCACGGGCTGGGCGGGCGCCTTCGCGAGCAGGCTCGCTCCTACAATTGGATCGTGTGCAGCCTGTAAGGAATGAGGTGGCTGGCGGGACGCCATCGCTGGCAAGCCAGGCTCCCACAGGGATTGGGTGCAGCCTGAAGGGAATGGGGCGGCTGGCGGGACGCTATCGCTGGCAAGCCAGGCTCCCACAGGGATTGGGTGCAGCCTGAAGGGAATGGGGCGGCTGGTGGGTCGCCATCGCTGGCAAGCCAGGCTCCCACAGGCATCGCGAGCAGGCTCGCTCCCACAAAAACCAACAGCAAAACACCCATCACCCCTGCTCCTCACCACTCAACAGGATGAGCGTTAGCTCGGCAGCAGCTCTTGATCTTGATTCACGGGCGACGTCGGGAGGCTGAGTGGAGGTGTTCATCTGGGGGTGGGCGCGTAGCGCCGTGCGGCGAAGCCGCACACATCGAGAGGAGGTCGAAGCGAAGCCGACCGTAGGCGATGCCCCCAGATGAATACCGGAACGAAGGAACGCCGAGCCTAGGCGAGGGGCCGGACGCTCGGGGCGAGCCTTTTTTTGCTTACTTTTTTTTGGCGTTTGAAAAAAAAGTGAGTCGCCGTAAGGGCGAAACCCTAAGCCGCCGTTACCGCAGAAATGGATATACACACAAAACCAAACCAACAAAAAAGCCCCCAAGGCCTACACCTAGGGGGCTTCAGATAAACCAGCTAAAAGCTTAGTGATGCTCACGCGTCGCACGGAATTTCACATCCGGCCAACGCTCTTCCATCAACGCCAGGTTGACCCGGGTCGGGGCCAGGTAGGTCAGGTGACCGCCGCCATCGATAGCCAGGTTTTCCACAGCCTTGACGCTGAACTCTTCAAGCTTCTTCTTATCGCTGCAATCGATCCAGCGGGCGGAGTACACCGTGATCGGCTCGTATGAGCATTCGACCTTGTATTCCTCTTTCAAGCGGCTGGCGACCACATCGAACTGCAGCACACCGACGGCGCCGAGGATGATGTCGTTGCTGCGCGTCGGGAAGAACACTTGGGTCGCGCCCTCTTCGGCCAATTGCTGCAGGCCCTGGCGTAGTTGCTTGGATTTCAGCGGATCGCGCAGGCGTACGCGACGGAACAGTTCCGGGGCGAAGTGCGGAATACCGGTAAAACCCAGGACTTCGCCTTCGGTGAAGGTGTCGCCAATCTGGATGGTGCCGTGGTTGTGCAGGCCGATGATGTCGCCGGCAAACGCCTCTTCCAGTTGCTCACGCTCGGAGGAGAAGAACGTCAGCGCGTCGCCGATCCGTACATCCTTGCCGGTACGCACGTGGCGCATCTTCATGCCTTTTTCGTATTTGCCGGAGCAGATACGCATGAAGGCAATACGGTCGCGGTGTTTCGGGTCCATGTTCGCCTGGATCTTGAACACGAAACCGGCGAACTTCTCTTCAACCGGTTCCACGGTGCGCTCATTGGCAACACGGGCCAGGGGTTTCGGCGCCCAGTTGACCACGGCGTCGAGCACGTGATCGACACCGAAGTTGCCCAGAGCAGTACCGAAGAACACCGGGGTCAGTTGGCCGTCGAGGAATTCCTGTTGATTGAATTCGTGGCAGGCGCCCTGCACCAGTTCCAGCTGATCGACGAAGCGATCGTATTCGTCACCCAAGTGCGCGCGGGCTTCATCGGAGTCGAGCTTCTCGATGATTTTCACATCGGTGCGCTCGTGGCCGTGACCGGCGGTGTAGACAATGATGTAGTCGTCGGCGAGGTGATAAACGCCCTTGAAGTCGCGGTAGCAACCGATCGGCCAGGTGATCGGCGCGGCCTTGATCTTCAGGACGGCTTCGATTTCGTCGAGCAGTTCGATCGGGTCGCGGATGTCACGGTCGAGTTTGTTGATGAAGCTGACAATCGGCGTATCCCGCAGACGGCAGACGTCCATCAGCGCAATAGTCCGTGGCTCTACACCCTTACCGCCATCGAGGACCATCAATGCCGAGTCCACTGCCGTCAAGGTGCGGTAGGTATCTTCAGAGAAGTCTTCGTGGCCCGGGGTGTCGAGCAGGTTGATCATGTGGTCGCGATACGGGAACTGCATGACCGACGTGGTAATCGAGATACCACGCTGCTTTTCCATTTCCATCCAGTCGGAGGTGGCATGGCGGTCGGATTTACGGGATTTCACCGTGCCAGCAATCGCAATCGCCTTCCCCATCAGCAAGAGCTTCTCGGTGATGGTGGTTTTACCGGCATCGGGGTGGGAAATGATGGCGAAAGTGCGGCGTTTCGCGACTTCGGCGGCCTGGTTGGTCATGGGAAATCGCCTGGCGGTGATTCAAAAAAGGGCCGCGATTATAGCCCAAGTCAGTGCAATAACCGAACCGTTGGGACATCAAGGGTGGCTAAATGCTGCTAAATATGGAACCTTTTAAAAGGTGCAGACGTCCACTCCCCTGTTACTGCACTCGTACCAGGGGCTGAAAAATCAGCAAGTTAGCCTGACGAGGCTGCGCTTATGGCTCGATTCATGTCCCTTTGCGGACATAGAACGCGCTGCTTTTCGCGAACGTTGATATCCCGGCAGCCAGCAATGGCATGCCACAAAGGACTGCGTTCGCCGACTAAGAAAAAAAGGAGTCCGCCTGTGGCGATTCGCTATGGCAAGGGGCTTATAGGAGGTGCGGTTGTCGTCGCACTCCTGGCCCTGCTGGTCCACTGGATTGGCATCAACACGATCGAACATTACCGCGACGATTTATTGTTTTACCTGCAAGCTCACTTGATTCTCGTCCTTGTCTCCATGCTGGCCGCCCTCGTTGTGGGCATCCCCGCCGGTATCTTCCTCAGCCGCCCGACCATGGTTGGCCGCGCTGAACGCTTCATGCAGATCTTCAACATCGGCAACACCGTTCCGCCTCTCGCCGTACTGGCCATCGCCCTGGGGATTCTGGGCATCGGCAGCGGCCCCGCGATCTTCGCCCTGTTCCTCGCCTCGCTGTTGCCGATCGTGCGCAACACCTATGAAGGCCTGAAAAACGTCCAGGGTTCACTCAAGGAAGCGGCCGTCGGCATCGGCATGACCCCGACTCAAGTGCTGTGGCGGGTCGAACTGCCGAACGCGGTGCCGATCATCATCGGTGGTGTGCGCGTGGCCCTGGCGATCAATGTCGGGACCGCACCGCTGGCGTTCCTGATCGGCGCCAACAGCCTGGGCAGCCTGATTTTCCCTGGCATCGCCCTGAACAATCAGCCGCAACTGCTGCTCGGCGCCGCTTGCACCGCCCTGCTGGCCTTGCTGCTCGACGGTCTGGTGACACTCGCCAGCCGCCTCTGGCTCGAACGCGGCCTACGCCCGTCTTAAGCCTCGGCAAAGGAATATTTATGAAAAGACTGACCCTATTACTAGGCTGCGCCCTGCTGTTCGCAGGATTTGCCCAAGCCGCTGAAAAACCGGTGATCCGCATCGGCGCCCGGGTGTTCACCGAACAAACCCTGCTCGCGGAAATCACTTCCCAATACCTGCGCACCAAGGGTTACGACACCCAGGTGACCGGCGGTCTGGGCAGTAACCTGGCCCGCAGCGCTCACGAAAGTGGCCAGCTCGATCTGATGTGGGAATACACCGGCGTGTCGCTGGTGGCTTACAACCACGTCACTGAAAAGCTCGACAGCGAACAGTCCTACGCCCGGGTGAAAGAACTCGACGCGAAAAAAGGCCTGGTCTGGCTCACGCCGTCGAAATTCAGCAACACCTACGCCCTGGCCCTGCCGGAAACCACCGCCAAGGCTTATCCGCAGATCAACACCATCAGCGAGCTGAACACGGTGTTGCAGGCTGAGCAGAAGGACAATCACCTGGTGGCGCTGGACACCGAGTTCGCCAACCGTTCCGACGGTCTGGACGGCATGGTCAAGCTCTATGGCATGAACCTGACCCGCAAAAACATCCGGCAGATGGATGCTGGTTTGGTTTACACCGCCTTGCGTAACGGCCAAGTGTTTGCCGGTCTGGTCTACACCACCGACGGTCGATTGAACGCCTTTAAGCTGAAACTGCTCGAAGACGACAAGCACTACTTCCCGGACTACACCGCCGCCCCGGTGGTGCGTCAGGTTTACCTCGACGCGCATCCCAAGCTTGCCGAAGAACTCAAGCCACTGGCGGAACTGTTCGATGACGCGACCATGCGCCAGCTCAACGCGCGGGTCGATGTCGATCACGAAAGCCCTTCATCCGTTGCCGCAGATTTCCTGCGCCAGCACCCGATCAACTGAGGAGGAAAAGCCATGGAATTTCTGAACGCCTTTTCCCATCTCGACTGGCCGCTGGTCCTGCACCTGACCTGGCAGCACATCACGTTGGTCGGCATCGCTGTGACGTTGGCAATCCTCGTTGGTGTACCGCTGGGCGTGCTGATGACGCGCTTCCCGTCGCTGGCCGGCCCACTGCAAGCCAGCGCCACGGTGCTGCTGACCGTGCCGTCGATTGCGCTGTTCGGCCTGCTGCTGCCGTTTTACTCCAAGTTCGGCCAGGGCCTGGGCCCGATGCCGGCAATCACCGCCGTGTTTCTCTACTCGCTGTTGCCGATCATGCGTAACACCTACTTGGCGCTGACCGGTGTCGAACCCGGCATTCGCGAAGCCGCTCGCGGCATCGGCATGACGTTCTATCAGCGCTTGCGCATGGTCGAACTGCCGATCGCGGTGCCGGTGATCCTGGCTGGCGTGCGCACCGCCGTGGTCATGAACATTGGTGTCATGACCATCGCCGCGACCATCGGCGCCGGTGGCCTCGGTGTACTTATTCTCGCTTCAATCAGCCGCAGCGACATGTCGATGCTGATCGTCGGCGCCGTGCTGGTCAGTCTCCTGGCCATCTTCGCCGACCTGCTTCTGCAATGGCTGCAACGCTCGCTGACTCCAAAAGGACTCCTGAAATGATCGAACTTCAAAACCTCAGCAAGACCTTCCAAAGCAACGGCAAAGATGTGAAAGCCGTGGATTCGGTAAGCCTGACCGTCAATGAAGGCGAAATCTGTGTGTTCCTCGGGCCATCGGGTTGCGGCAAAAGCACCACGCTGAAGATGATCAACCGGTTAATCAAGCCGACTTCGGGCAAGATCCTGATCAACGGCGAAGACACTACCGACCTCGACGCGGTGACCCTGCGTCGCAACATCGGTTATGTGATCCAGCAGATCGGTCTGTTCCCGAACATGACCATCGAGGAAAACATCACCATCGTTCCGCGCCTGCTGGGCTGGGACAAACAGAAATGCCACGACCGCGCCCGCGAGTTGATGAGCATGATCAAGCTCGAACCCAAGCAGTACCTGACTCGCTACCCGCGTGAGTTGTCCGGTGGTCAACAGCAACGGATCGGCGTGATTCGTGCGCTGGCGGCGGATGCGCCGCTGTTGTTGATGGACGAACCGTTCGGCGCGGTCGACCCGATCAACCGCGAAATGATCCAGAACGAGTTCTTCGAGATGCAACGCGCGCTGAACAAGACCGTGATCATGGTCAGCCACGACATCGACGAAGCCATCAAGCTCGGCGACAAGATTGCGATCTTCCGCGCCGGCAAGCTGTTGCAGATCGATCACCCGGACACGCTGCTGGCGCACCCGGCGGATGACTTTGTCAGCAACTTCGTCGGCCAGGACAGCACGCTCAAGCGCCTGTTGCTGGTGAAAGCCGAAGACGCTGCGGACAACGCACCGTCGGTGAGCCCGGAAACCCCGGTGGCCGAGGCCCTGGAGTTGATGGACGAACTGGACCGTCGTTATGTCGTGGTGACTTGCTCCGACAACAAGGCGCTGGGTTACGTACGACGTCGCGACCTGCACCGTCAGACCGGCACCTGTGCGCAATACCTTCGCGAGTTCAACGCCACGGCCGCGTTCGACGAACATTTGCGCATCCTGCTGTCGCGCATGTACGAGTTCAATCGCTCGTGGCTGCCGGTGATGGATGCCGAGCGGGTGTTCCTGGGGGAAGTGACCCAGGAGTCGATTGCCGAGTATTTGAGCTCCGGTAAGTCCCGTGGCGGCAAGACCAGCATTGTTTCGCCGGCTGAAGCGGTAGTCGCCTAAAAAATACACACCCTGTGAGAGCGAGCCTGCTCGCGAAAGCAAAATGTCAGTCGGCGATGATGTCGGCTGGGAAAATGCCTTCGCGAGCAGGCTCGCTCCCACAGGATTCGTGTGATTTTTTCTTCACTCATGAGGCGGAAAAGAATCTCAACACTTGAGAACAGCACAGTCGACCTTAAACAGTCTGCGAAACAGCCAAAATCCCCCTCACACCGTCCTCACGCCGCCAACGTCGCCGATGTTGTCGCCATCACACTTACCCACGACTTCGCTGACAAAAGCGGCGAACGTGCAGGTATTTTTAACACTCTAAAATTCCTGGGGAACATCTGCCCGTCATCTCGGTCGGCTACAAAGAGTGCTGAAAGCGACGCACGACGGAAGCGTGTAAAAACGCGACATTTTTTGTTGATCTCAAGCCCCTCACGCCCTAAAGTTCGCGCCGAACGTCCATGCTGGAAACGATCCATCCGGCTCAAGTACTGACGACGAGACAGCAAGGCCAAGGGAAGCACCATTTCCCATGGCCTTTTTGCTTTCGGCGACATGCCTTGGGAAGTAGGCGAACCAAAGTGGGGATACGGAGGACGTTCATTTGCACCCATTGATTAATCTAGTTTGCCAGTAGGAGTTCCCAGCATGTCGATCAACGTCGAAGACTATTTCGCGCGTGAAACCTTCAACAAAATGAAGGCGTTTGCCGACAAACAAGAAACCCCGTTCGTGGTGATCGACACCGCGATGATCAGCCAGGCCTATGACGACCTGCGTGCCGGTTTCGAATTCGCCAAGGTCTACTACGCGGTCAAGGCCAACCCGGCCGTCGAAATCATCGACCTGCTCAAAGAGAAAGGCTCGAACTTCGACATCGCGTCGATCTACGAGCTCGACAAAGTGATGAACCAGGGCGTCGGCCCGGATCGCATCAGCTATGGCAACACCATCAAGAAATCCAAGGACATTCGCTACTTCTACGAGAAGGGCGTGCGTCTGTATGCCACCGACTCCGAAGCCGACCTGCGCAACATCGCCAAGGCTGCGCCGGGTTCGAAAGTCTACGTGCGCATCCTCACCGAAGGCTCGACCACTGCTGACTGGCCTTTGTCGCGCAAATTCGGCTGCCAGACCGACATGGCCATGGACTTGCTGATCCTAGCCCGTGACCTGGGCCTGGTGCCTTACGGCATCTCGTTCCACGTCGGCTCGCAGCAACGCGACATCAGCGTCTGGGACGCAGCGATCGCCAAGGTCAAAGTGATCTTCGAACGCCTGAAAGAAGAAGACGGCATTCACCTGAAGCTGATCAACATGGGCGGCGGCTTCCCGGCCAACTACATCACCCGCACCAACAGCCTGGAAACCTACGCTGAAGAAATCATCCGTTTCCTCAAGGAAGATTTCGGCGACGACCTGCCGGAAATCATCCTGGAACCGGGCCGTTCGTTGATCGCCAACGCCGGTATCCTGGTCAGCGAAGTGGTATTGGTCGCGCGTAAATCCCGTACTGCGGTAGAGCGCTGGGTGTACACGGATGTGGGCAAATTCTCCGGTCTGATCGAAACCATGGACGAAGCCATCAAGTTCCCGATCTGGACCGAGAAGAAAGGCGAGATGGAAGAAGTCGTCATCGCCGGCCCGACCTGCGACAGCGCCGACATCATGTACGAGAACTACAAGTACGGTTTGCCGCTGAACCTGGCCATTGGTGATCGTATGTACTGGTTGTCGACCGGTGCCTACACCACCAGTTACAGCGCCGTTGAATTCAATGGCTTCCCGCCGCTGAAGTCGTTTTACGTGTGATCAGCCTGTAACTCAACGAAAGCCCTTGACCTGTCATGGGCTTTTTTTGGTTTACAACCTGCGCATTTTGACCAGTTGATCCGACATACTTTGAACGTCGCTCAGCGGGCCCTTGAACATCGGCAGCACAGCTTTTGCACGTGCCATGGTCATCGCCGGGTAATGGCATTGAAGCACCTGCCTGGCCTCATCCAGCATGCATGTCATCCGATAGCAAAAATCGCTGAGGTTGTTCGCCGCACTGGCGGCGCGTCGGCGCAGGTTGAAGAGAAACTCGACATGCTCTTTCGACTGCGCGATTCGCTCCTCCTGCGAATACAGTCGACCCGGCTCGTAAGTCGTACCGGGCAAACCGATTTTACCCAAGCTGTAATACGCTTCGATCTTGGGGATCGGCTTATCGCAAGTGCATATTGGCGTAGTCAAACACTCTATGAAACGCACGAAGATACTGTGCATCGACTCCGCCAGTCGGGTCACCTGGACATTGAAGTCCAGCACAGCCGACCGGTACTGACCCAGTCGCCGATGCATTTCGCGTAGAACATCGATTATGTTTTCGGCGGGGGCATTACCCCATGCGGGCGATCTGACCAGTGAAAAGTGCTGTGGATCGATAGTGACAATCGCCTTCCGGCGATTGTCGACATTTGAAACAACAGACTCAAACTCTTCGATAAAGCCAAAAACGTCACGCAATACCAGCGTGCAATTGCTGCCAAGCAGCGGTGTTGCCATCGCTATCGCGCGCCAACAAGCAGCGCTGGTTTGGGCTGCCTCTTTCAAGCTTTGAACATTCGGCGGCGGCAAAATGAGGTGTTTTTGCCGCTCGAAAATCGCAGTAAATTCGCTGATTTCCTGCAAAGCAGGACGCAGGTCGTTGAGGAACGTTACATATTGCTTCAATGCAGAAAAGTTCTTTTCTGCCAGTAGATAGGCAAGCATCAGTCTCTCCTTAGTCTGATCGAATTGATGGTGCCGATGGACCTGTATCCATCGGCAGCCCTGCGGCACTCTGATCTCAAGCAGCAAGGCAGGGCACCAGGACAACTACATCAGCGCTGCGGCATCGACAGCGGATAAAGGAGCGCACTAAACAGTGGCGCGTGCTGTTTCAGTACTGCACTGAGTGCATCACTGTCGTCGTACAGGTCGACATTGATTGCATTGCGGAACTGCTCAAAAGCATTCACCGCGACACTGAAGCTGACGGCAAACTTCTCGCGCTGGTCTTCCATCACATGAATGGCCTTCAGGTAAGCGACCTTGCCCTGCGAATCACGAATCCCTGCGCGCTCACGCTCGATATCAGCCTGAACAACATCGATCTTCTGTTTCAACTTGGCATTCTCGCGAACCATGTCCAGAAAGCGCACAGACTCACTTATACCGATAAGGGTTCGTTTCAGTTGGTCAATGGCCGCCATGACCAGCTTGACTTCCGGCGGAGCCAGACCGAGTTCGGTAATCTGGCCGATGGTCAGTTC
This sequence comes from Pseudomonas sp. TH15, assembly GCF_016651105.1. Taxonomy (GTDB): domain Bacteria; phylum Pseudomonadota; class Gammaproteobacteria; order Pseudomonadales; family Pseudomonadaceae; genus Aquipseudomonas. The sequence continues at coordinate 1,990,749 of NZ_JAEKEL010000001.1, read as the reverse complement.
AATGTCTTTGCCCAGATTCTCGATGCCGCTTTTTTCCAGGAGACTGATGCCGTCATTGATGACCTTTCGCCCTGCTGCAAGCTCTGCAAGCTTGTCCTCCAGTTGCGAAATTTCAGCATTGATCAGGAGCGCGTCATGCTGGAAATCAGCGATGTAAGCCTGTGTCAGACGCACATCAAACTTTGCATCAATGTTGCGCAAGGAGCCACGCAACAGGGAGGCCTGCCTGGACATGGCAGAGGAAATCGCAGTCAGAATTTCCTTGCGCTCATCGTCGATTTCTCCGATGACTTCAGGATCGGTTTCTTTCAATCGGTCCTTTTCGTTGCGGGCGAGACGTCGCAAGGTGTTTTGCAGATCATACATACCCACTTGTGCCGAATCCTGTAATTGGCTTTGGCATTGCCCCATACCACTCACGATACGCTTGAAGCGGTCGAATAGATCTGGCAGGTAACTCAGTTTGACCTTCCAGACTTCCGCCTGAGTACGGGCCTCACGCATCTGTTCAATAGTCGAATTCAGAGCGGCAGTGTCTACCAGTGGATAATTCACTGGGGCGTTGAAGAAGCTGACCACACGAGTGGTTCGCGCGCTGAAAGAATAATTACGCTCGTACTCTTCATCAGCCTCTTTGAAGACCTCAATCAGCTTGTCCGAGTCGCTGCCGATGGCTTTCCATGGCTGCACGACTTCTTCGAACTCGACACCAAAGATCCGCAGACTCAACGCGTCATTGATTCGACTCATTGCCGAAACGGAATTGCTGATGTGCAGGTACAGACTTTTCCAGACGTGCAGCAGGTTCTGCGTTGCAATGTCGGCATCGATCGCCACAATCATCAGGTTTTGCAGGTCGTGTTTGACGCGAGCAAGGGAACCCAGCGTCTGGTTCTTGCTCGACAGAGTCTGAATGTCTCGATCCTGTTCGGCGTACAACTCATCGCGTGCAACCCGAATGTTCTCGGCTTCTACACCCATGTAAATAGCCATCGCCAAGCCTGCGATATTCAGCCCGGCGGCAGACTTCAACGCCTCCTGAACAGCCGCCTTGTACTCAGTATTCTTTATATCGATTTCTTTCGCACGGTTATCAATATCGTTTTTCAAGACTTTGATATCCACCGCCAACGTACTACTGTCAATCAACCCGACCCTTAGCTTTATGTTAGGTAGAACATGCTCCCGCAGATCATAAGCAAACGTATCCAGATCATTCTTGATGCTCTGCACATCACTCAGGTTTTGATTGATCTTTTCAAATATCCGCTGCAGATAATAGTCCAGCGTCGCGACCGTATCAGGATCAATTTCAATATCCGGAAACTTGTTGCCCAATTCCATTTCGAGTGCTTTAAGCTGAGCAAGCGTTTTAATTTTGTTTTTCTTGAGGAACGCGACCGAATCATCGTCGTTCAAGACTTCCTGAATCGACCTGCCATAATTGATCATGCTGCTGGCAAAGCTCTTCAGCCCTTGCCCGGTCATCATGATGCGTTGACGCAGCGGCGACCAGCGTCTCGCGTGGTTGCGGGTCTGGGTGAATGTGTTCAGAAAGTCGGTAGGGTTCAAACCGGGCCCACCGTCCTGACCTGCGCCAAAACGCAGGTAATCCTGAACATCTTTGAGGGTGTAGGGAAGTGCCAGACCGGCGGCTTCATACTTACGCAAATCAATGATCTGTTTTTTGTGAGGAGAAGCCCTCTGTCACGTACTACATCATCGCCATCTGAATTGGATACATCGCTCAGCAACTTTGGCGCGGTGATCGCCATTTGCATGACTTGCTCAGGCGAGGCATTATTCAGGGCGCTGCCCCATAAACTGGAAGAAGGCATGATCATTCCTTTAATCGATATTTTAAGTTAAGTAGACACCAGAAATAAAAGCCGCAATGGCTATAAACTTCCGAGCTGACTTAAACATAAAAGCTGCACGTGTAAAAGCAGCACAGGCCTTCAATATATTTATAAAAAATACCAACAACTTGACACACGAATTAAAATTCGCGAATTGCCATCTTAATCCACTTGACCAGCCAGTTGTTCTGCGCGTTTTTTATACTCTAACGCCATTGATTGAATGGCGGTATGCGAAGCGTTCGCCAATGTCTGAGCAGCCACTTCGAGAAACACCGCATGCCCTCCGGACATCGCCTGGCGGTACCAAACTAACGCTTCCTGAATATTTGAGCGTTCAGCCAGCACGCTGGCAAAACTGAACTGACCGCGGAAATCGCCACCCTGCGCCGACCGGCGATACCAATCGAAAGCCGCGTCAGGATCCGCGCAACAATGGCGCCCCTCTTCCAGGTAACGGCCAAGCAGATTCATCGACTTGGCGTGGCCTAACTCGGCAGCCTGACGATAAAGTGCCAATGCTTGCGGCTGATCAACCGTCACACCGCGCCCGGTCGCCAACAGATTGGCAAGGTTGTACATCGCCCAGTCCAGACCCGCCTCGGCGGCGATTCGGTAATGCCGCGCAGCAATCGCAGCATCAGCGGTACATCCCCAGCCATGCTCATGACAACGACCGAGCATGTTGCACGCCATCAAATGCCCGCCCTTGGCGGCGATCCCGAACCAGCGCACCGCCAGCGGCTGATCCTGCTCAATGCCCAGCCCGTCCAGCAGAATCTGCCCCAGCAAGGCCTGAGCATCGAGAACACCTTCGCCAGCCGCGATCAAAATCGCTTGCGCCGCCCGTGCCGGACTTTCCTCGAGCATCGCTTTGAGCCGATCACCGTCGAGCACTTCCTCGCGACGCAGTTGATAACTCATACCTCGACCCAGCGGCGCAGCAGGTTGTGATAGGTGCCGGTGAGGCGAATCAGCGAAGGGTGATCAGGCATGTCCTGTGTCAGTTGCTGGATCGCCCCGTCCATCTCGAACAGCAACGCGCGCTGGCTGTCTTCGCGGACCAGGCTTTGGGTCCAGAAAAACGACGCATAGCGCGTACCGCGGGTGACGGCGTTGACCTTGTGCAGACTGCTGCCGGGGTACAGGACCATGTCGCCGGCGGGCAACTTGACGCGTTGAGTGCCGAAGGTGTCCTGGATTTCAAGTTCACCGCCGTCGTAGTCGTCCGGTTCGCTGAAGAACAGCGTCGCCGACAGGTCGGTGCGCACGCGCTCGATGCTGCCCTTGGGCTGACGCACGGCGTTGTCGATGTGGAAGTCGAAACTGCCGCCCGCCGTGTAACAGTTCAGCAACGGTGGGAAGACTTTGCTCGGTAACGCCGCTGACATGAACTGTGGATTTTTCCACAACCGCTCAAGCATCGCCGCACCGATTTCCTTGGCCAGCGGATGACCTTCCGGCAGTTGCAGGTTGTGCTTGGCCTTGGCCGACTGAAAGCCGGCGGTGATTTTGCCGTCGGCCCAATCGGCCTGTTCCAGCGCCTCACGGATGCGCTGCACTTCTTCTTTCGCGAACACGCCGGGAATGTGCAGCAACATGGGGACGACACCTGAAAACAGAGGGGCGCCAATGGTATTGATTCTTATTGCCCGTGTAAAACCCCATAGACGAACGAGACACCAAAAACCGTAAGGTCAAATTGTAAAGAATGTAAATTCGTCACGAATAGCAACGTTTCGCAATTGATACAGATACTTGTTTACCCTATATTCCGCGGCCTCAAATCCTTGGGGAGGGGAATTCAAATGTCACGCCAACAACTACAATCACCCGTCAGTTCACCGCGCTTGCTCGCCTCTGCGATTGGCATGGCGATCACCGCCGGCTCCGCTGGCCACATGGTTTTCGCTGCTGAAAAGACCGACAGCAAAGCCTCTGGTAATGCCATCGCCCTGGACGCTACCGCCATCACCGGCGAAACGCAGGACCCGACGTCCTACCAGGTCGAGAAAGCCTCCTCGCCCAAGTACACCGCACCGCTGGTCGACACGCCGCGCTCGGTAACGGTAATTCCGCAACAGGTTCTGAAAGACACCGGCGCCCTGAACATGCAGGACGCGCTGCGTACCGTGCCAGGCATCACTTTCGGCGCCGGTGAAGGCGGCAACCCGCAGGGCGACCGTCCATTCATCCGTGGTTTCGATGCCCAGGGCGACACCTACCTCGACGGCGTGCGCGACACCGGTTCGCAGAGCCGCGAGATCTTCGCCGTGGAAAACATTGAAGTCAGCAAGGGCCCGAACTCAGCCATCGGCGGTCGTGGCGCAGCCGGCGGCAGCATCAACCTGGTCAGCAAGAAAGCCCATCTGGGCAACTCGTTCGACGGTGGGTTCACCTGGGGCTCCGACCAGACCCAGCGCTACACCCTCGACGGCAACTACCAGTTCAGCGACACCGCCGCCGGCCGTCTCAACCTGATGAGCCACGAGAGCAACGTTGCCGGTCGCGACAAGGTCGATTACGACCGTTGGGGTATCGCCCCGTCCCTGGCCTTTGGCCTGGGTACCGACACCCGCGTCAACCTCGATTACTACCATCTCGAAAGCAACGACACCCCGGATTCGGGCATCCCGTACACCATTCCAACCGGTGGCTCGGCGGCGCGCACCAAGTCCAACCCGGACAAACCGTACTCGGGTGGCGACCACAGCAACTTCTACGGTCTGGATCGCGACTTCCGCAAGGGCCGCACCGACACCGCGACCTTCGCCATCGAGCATGACCTGAGCGACTCGCTGACGATCAAGAACACCCTGCGTCACGGCACCAGCATGCAGGATTACATCCTCACTCAGCCGGACGACAGCAAGGGCAACGTCAACAATGGCAGCGTCTGGCGTCGTGCGAATACTCGGGTGAGCAACACCGAGACCACCACCAACCAGACCGACCTGTTCGGCAACTTCTACGTCGCCGGCTTCAAGAACAGCTTCTCCACTGGCGTTGAATACACCCGGGAGGAAAGCCAGAAGTCCTCGTACAACGTCAACACCGACACCACGCCACGCACCAGCGCCGCGACCACCAACTGCACCCCGTCGATGATCGGCGCATCGAGTGGCTACAACTGCACCTCGCTGTCGAACCCGAACCCGAACGATCCGTGGAACGGCGCGATCTCGCGTAACTACGCCGGCACCGACACCAAGGCCAACACCTACGCGCTGTATGTGTTCGACACCCTGGAGTTGAACGAGCAGTGGCTGGTGAACATGGGTCTGCGCTACGACCATTTCGACACCGACTACAAGTCGTATACCGCTGCCGGCGCGACCACGGCCAAGGGCGATGACACCAGCGAGTTCGTTACCGGTCAGTTCGGCATCGTCTACAAGCCGGCAGAAAACGGCAGCATCTATGCCTCCTACGCCACCTCGGCGACGCCACCGGGCAATACCCTCGGTGAAGGCATGGACGGCAACCCGTTGGGCGGCGCCACCGATCGCAGCGGCAATCTGCTGAGCAGCGACATGGAGCCGGAAACCACCAAGAACTACGAAATCGGTACCAAGTGGGATCTGTTGAATGATCGTCTGTCGCTGACCGCCGACATCTTCCGCACCGAGAAAGAAAACGCTCGTGTGCAAGTCGATACCACGTCGTACGAAAACGCCGGCAAGACCCGCGTGCAAGGTGTCGAACTGTCGGCCAGCGGCAAGATCACTGACAAGTGGCAAGTGTTCGCCGGTTACGCCTACATGGACAGCGAGCAGGTGGATGGCGGCCCGCTCAACCGCGCCACCGACGGTAACGAACTGCCGAACACACCGAAAAACAGTGCCAGCCTGTGGACCACTTACCAGGTCACGCCGAAGCTGACCATCGGTGGCGGTGCGTTCTACGTTGATGACGTCTTCGGCAGCGTGGCCAACACCACCATGGTCGATTCGTATGTACGTTACGACGCAATGGCCAGCTACGCCCTGACCAAAAACGTCGACCTGCAACTCAACGTGCAGAACCTGACCAACGAAACCTACTACGACAAAGCCTTCTCGACCCACTTCGCCAACCAGGCGGCGGGGCGTACGGCACTGCTGAGCACCAATTTCCACTTCTAACCGATGTGGAAACCTGTGGGAGCGGGCTTGCTCGCGAAAGCGGTGTGTCAGGCAACATTGATGTTGACTGACACGACGCCTTCGCGAGCAAGCCCGCTCCCACATGGGAATGCGCTGCAAGGCTCGGCCCCGTTCATCCAGGTGAACGGGGCTTTTGTGCGTAATAAAGAATGTTTCTCGACAACCCACGGCATAATGCGCGCCGTGATGATTACTTTCGAACGAACAAGGCGAGCGACGTGTTGAAGAAAACCCTGTTCCAGTTGCACTGGTTTTTTGGCATCAGCGCCGGGCTGATCCTGGCCTTGATGGGCATCACCGGAGCAACGGTGTCGTTTCAGGATGAAATCCTGCGGGCGTTGAATCCCTCTGTGCTGCAGGTCGAGAAACAGGTCGCCGGCGTCCTCCCGCCCGCCGAACTGGTCGAGCGCATCGAAGCCGCATCCGGCAAAAAAGTCTCGATGCTCTGGGTCGAGACCGACAGCGGCAACGCTGCGCGGGTGATCTTCACGGCGCCGCCGGGCGAGCGTCGCGGCGAGATGCGTTATTTCGACCCGTACACCGCCGAGTTCACGGGCGACGTCACCGGCCAGGACTTCTTCGGCCTGATGCTGCAATTGCACCGCTTCCTTGCGATGGGCGATACCGGGCGGCAAATCACTGGCGCGTGCACATTGATCCTGGTGTTTTTCTGCCTCTCAGGCCTGTACCTGCGCTGGCCGCGCCAATGGAAGAACTGGCGAGCCTGGCTGACCCTGGACTGGAAGAAAAAGGGCCGCAGCTTCAACTGGGACTTGCACTCGGTGGCGGGCACCTGGTGCCTGGTGTTTTACCTCTTGGCCGCGCTGACCGGGTTGTCCTGGTCTTACGAGTGGTACAACCAAGGTCTGACCAAACTGCTGTCCGACGCACCGCAAAACGAGCGGGTTCGCAACCGCGGGCCGGCGCCGAGCGGGCCGGCGCCGACTGCCGATTACGCCGCGATGTGGAGCAGCATCTACAGCGCCGCCGGCCCGCACTTGTCTGCCTACAACATCCGCATGCCGCCGGTGGCTGGCCAACCGGCCACGGTGTTCTACCTGTTGAATACCTCGCCCCATGACCGCGCGCTGAACCAGATCACCCTGGATCCGGCGACCGGGATCACCAAACGTCATGATCGCTACAGTGACAAGAGCCTCAAGGCGCAATTGCTGACCAGCATTTATGCGCTGCACACGGGCAGTTACTTCGGCATTGTCGGGCGGATCATCCTGACGATCACCGCGCTGACCATGCCGCTGTTTTTCGTCACGGGCTGGTTGCTGTACCTGGATCGTCGACGCAAAAAGCGTCAGATCAAGGACGCGCGCAAAGGCCTGGTGCAACCGGGCGGCGACGCACCTGCCTGGCTGATCGGCTTCGCCAGTCAGAGCGGGTTTGCCGAGCAATTGGCTTGGCAGACTGCCGGGCAATTGCAGGCCGCAGGCTTGCCGGTGAAGGTGCAGCCGCTGGCGAATGTCAGCGAACAGGATCTGCGTGATTCGAGCAATGCACTGTTCGTGGTCAGCACTTTCGGCGACGGCGAAGCACCGGACAGCGCCCGTGGTTTTGAGCGCAAAGTGCTGGGTCGGGCGTTGAGCCTTGAGAGTTTGAACTACGCGGTGCTTGGTCTCGGTGATCGACAGTATCAGCACTTCTGCGGCTTCGCCCGGCGCTTGCACACCTGGCTCGGCGAACACGGCGGCAAGACCCTGTTTGCCCCGGTGGAAGTCGACAGCGGCGACCCCTACGCCTTGCGTCACTGGCAGCAGCAACTTGGCCTGCTGACCGGACAGGCGCCTGTGGATACCTGGCAAGCGCCCAGCTACGACAACTGGACGCTGGCCCGGCGCGAACTGCTCAACCCGGACAGCTGCGGCTCGCCGGTGTACTTGGTGGGTCTGATTGCCCCAAGCACCAGCAGTTGGCTGGCCGGTGATCTGGTGGAAGTCATGCCGCGCAATTGCACGTGGGCGATCGAGCATTTCCTCGATGGCTTGGGGATTGATGGCCGGGCCAGTGTAGAACTCGACGGCCTCTCGCAACCGCTGGATCAAGCCCTCGCCAGTCGACAACTGCCCGAAAACCGGGCACATCTGGTTGGTCTGCACGCCCAGGCATTGGTGCAGGCGTTGGTGCCGTTGGCGATGCGTGAATACTCGATTGCTTCGATTGCCGCCGACGGCGTGCTGGAACTGATCGTGCGTCAGGAACTTCATCCCGACGGCAGTCTCGGCATCGGCTCCGGCTGGCTGACCGAACACGCCCCAGTGGGCGGCAGCATCAGTTTGCGGGTACGGCGCAACAGCGGTTTCCACCTGCCGAACGAACCGGTGCCGATGATCCTGCTGGGCAACGGCACGGGCCTCGCCGGGCTGCGCAGTTTGCTCAAGGCGCGGATTGCCGATGGGCAGCAACGGCATTGGCTGTTGTTTGGCGAGCGCAATCGCGAGCACGACTTCCTGTGTCGCGATGAGCTGGAAGGTTGGCTGATTGAAGGTGACCTGGAGCGGCTGGACCTAGTGTTTTCACGGGATCAGGCCGAGAAAATCTACGTCCAGGATCGCCTGCGCGAATCCGCCGCCGAGCTGAAAAAATGGCTGGCCGACGGCGCCGTGATCTACATCTGCGGCAGCTTGCAAGGCATGGCTTCGGGCGTGGATCACGTGCTCAACCAAGTGCTGGGGATCGAAGAAGTCGATCGATTGATCGAACAAGGCCGCTACCGCCGCGACGTTTACTGAAAACACACCCTCCCTGTGGGAGCGGGGTTGCTCGCGAAAGCGGTCTGACAGCCAACATCTCTGTTGAATGTTGAGCCGTCATCGCGAGCAAGCCCGCTCCCACAGTTGATCTACGCCCTGCCTGAAAGTATCAAACCGGCGCCAGCTTCTGCTCAAACACACTCACCCCATCCAAATCCCGCAACACCACACTCATCTCCCCGCTCTGCCCATCAATATTCACCTCGCCAAAAAACTGAAACCCGGCAAATGGCGAGGTGTTCTGCGCCGGTGGTGCTTTCTCGAACACCACTTGCGGCCCAAAGGTTTTATCCAGCGGATTAGGCCCGAAGCTCCCGGCATTCAACGGCCCGGCGACAAACTCCCAAAACGGCTCAAAATCCTGAAACGCCGCACGCTCCGGGTGATAGTGATGCGCAGCGCAGTAATGCACATCCGCAGTCAGGAAGACGAAATTGCGCACTTGCTGGGCGCGCAGAAAACCGAGCAACTCGGCGATTTCCAGCTCGCGGCCCTGAGCCGGTCCCGGGTCACCATTGGCCACCGCTTCCCAACGGGCGACACCTGGGCTGACTTCACCATCGGGCACACCGAGACCAATCGGCATGTCGGCCGCGATCACTTTCCATTGCGCGTTTGAAGCTTTCAACGAGGCCTTCAACCAGTCCAGTTGCTCGCGGCCGAGGAACGGCTTCTCCCCGCCCAGGTTGTCATCATTCGCCCCACGATAACTGCGCATGTCGAGCACGAACACATCAAGCATCGGCCCGTAACTGAGCTTGCGATAAATCCGTCCGCCGTTGTCGGCGGCTTGCAAACGCATCGGCGCGTATTCGAGCCAGGCCTGCCGCGCGCGGCCGACCAGGCTGTGGATATCTTTGCTCTTGTAGCGGTCGTCCAACTGCTTGCCCGGCGACCAGTTGTTGACCACCTCATGGTCGTCCCACTGCCAGATCTGCGGCACTTCAGCGTTGAAGCGGCGGATGTTTTCGTCCATCAGGTTGTAGCGATAGTTGCCGCGATATTCGTCGAGGGTTTCGGCGACTTTGCTCTTGGCTTCGCTGGTGATGTTGCGCCACACCCGACCACTTTCAGTAACAAGCTGTGCCGGCACCGGGCCGTCGGCGTAGATGGTGTCGCCGCTGTGGATAAAGAAGTCCGGCAGGCGCAGGCGCATGGCTTCGTAGATGCGCATGCCACCGATGTCCGGGTTGATGCCGAAGCCCTGGCCGACGGTGTCGCCGCTCCAGACAAAACGAATGTCGCGACGGGCCGTCGGCACGCTGCGCAAGTGGCCGAACCAGGGTTCACTGGCGGCACCACTTTGGGCGTCTTCGAAGTGCACTCGATAGAAAATCGCCTGGTCGGCTGGCAGCCCATTGAGTTCAACTCGAGCGGTGAAATCGGTGCGGGCGTCTGCCAGTGGCGAGACAAAACGACGCGGGTTGGTGAACAGGCTGCGGGTGTCCCATTCCACCACCATCCGCGCCGGACGGTCGCTGCGACTCCAGACCATCGCTCGGTCGCCCAGTAGATCGCCGGACTGCACGCCGTCGGTGAGTTGCGGCCGATCCTGGACCGAGGCAATCACCGCCGGGGCCAGGCCCGGCAGCAACAAACCAGCGCCGACCGCTTGCATGACACGACGGCGACCGAGGTTGAATTCGCTCATGGTGTTCTCCCTGTAAAAGGGAAACTAAAGCATGTGCGCATGACGCCCGTGTGAAACGCGATCCCCTGTGGGAGCGAGCTTGCTCGCGATAGCGGCGTGTCAGACAACATCAATGCTGAATGTTAAACCGTCATCGCGAGCAAGCTCGCTCCCACAGGGGCTGGGTGTCAGGCCTTGGCTGGTTCCAGAGCCAACTCCACCACTTCCGGTCGCTTGAGCACCGCGTACGCCACCGCAGTCAGCAAACTCCCCGCCACAATCGCCAGCAAATAAAGCAGCGCATGGTTGATCGCATTCGGGATCATCAGCACGAACAACCCGCCGTGCGGTGCCATCAACTTGCAGCCGAAGTACATCGACAACGCACCGGTCAGCGCGCCGCCAGCAATGCTCGCCGGAATCACCCGCAACGGGTCTTTGGCGGCAAACGGAATCGCGCCTTCAGAGATAAAGCACAGCCCCAACACCAACGCCGCTTTACCGGCCTCGCGCTCGGTCTGGGCAAATTTTCGCCGGGCAATAAACGTCGCAATCCCAAGACCAATCGGCGGCACCATACCGGCGGCCATGGTCGCGGCCATCGGTGCATAACTCTGCGACGCCAACAGCCCGACCGAGAACGCGTAAGCAGCCTTGTTGATCGGTCCGCCGAGGTCGACGCACATCATGCCGCCGAGCAACACACCGAGCAGAATCGCGTTGGTGGTTCCCATGCTGTCGAGGAAATGCGTCAACGCTTCGAGCATCCCCGCCACCGGTTTGCCGACCACGTAGATCATCACCAGACCGGTGAACAGACTCGCCAGCAAAGGGATGATCAGGATCGGTTTCAGCGCTTCAAGGCTCTGCGGCAACCGCGCATAACGATTGATCGCCTGGGCCGCGTAACCGGCGATGAAACCGGCAACAATCCCGCCGATAAAACCGGCGCCCAAGGTACTCGCGAGCAAGCCACCAATCATCCCCGGCGCCAGGCCCGGACGGTCGGCAATGGAGTAAGCGATGTAGCCCGCCAGCAACGGCACCATCAACTTGAACGCAGTCTCGCCGCCGATCTGCATCAGCGCGGCCGCCAGCGTGCCCGGTTCCTTGAACGCGGTGATGCCGAACACAAACGACAGCGCGATCATCAACCCGCCCGCCACCACCATCGGCAGCATGAACGACACACCGGTCAGCAGGTGTTTGTAGACGCCGGTCTTCTCTTGCTTGGCCGGGCCTTTGGCGCCGCTCGAAGCGGTTTCCTGCTTGCCTTCGGCCAGGGCTTTGTTGAGCGTGGCTTCGGCTTGTTTCAACGCGATGCCAGTGCCACAACGGTAAATCTTCTTGCCGGCGAAACGCTCGGTGGCGACTTCGATATCGCAAGCCAGCAGCACCACGTCAGCATCGGCAATCGCTGCGGCACTCAGCGGATTGCGCGCGCCGACCGAGCCCTGGGTTTCCACTTGCAGGTCGTAGCCCAGACGCTTGGCCGCTTGCTGCAAGGCTTCGGCAGCCATGAAGGTGTGGGCAACACCGGTCGGGCACGCGGTGATCGCGACCAGGCGCGGAGCGTTTTTAGCGGCCACGACAGGCTCGGCGACTGCTTCAGCGGCGACGTAAATCTCGGCCTCTTCCGCGCCACGGCGCAGCACGACTTCAACGTCTTGCAGGGCCTGGGCCGGGGTGCTGCGGAATACGCGTTTGCCGACGAATCGGGCCATGTCCACTGGCGCGCTGGTCACCAGCAGCACCCATTCGGCGGACTCAATGGTGGCCGCCGACAACTGGCGTTCCGGATGTGCCGCGTCGTTCACTTCGACGCAGGTGCTCCAGCCCTGACGCTGGGCGGCGGCGTCAAGCAACCGCGCGCACAGCACACTGGTGACCATACCGTTCGGGCAGGCCGTAACAATGGCTAACTTCATGACAACCCCTCTTATTGTTCTGTCAGGAGGCGCACGCGCACGCCCTGTTCGAGCTGCGCCAATTGCGCGGCATCACTGATGCCGAAACCGATCTGCGTGACGGCCATCGCGGCAATCGCCGTGGCGGTGCGCAGGGTCTGTTCAGGCGTGTCGGCACTGAGCAAACCGTGAAGCATGCCGGCCAGCAACGAATCGCCCGCACCCACCGTGCTGGCCACACTGACCTTGGGCGGCGTGGCATGCATCGCCGCGCCGACACTGAACCAGTTCACCCCTTCGGCGCCGTGGGAAATCACCACATGCTCGATACCTTGAGCGTGCAAGCGGCTCGCGGCTTTGGCTTGTGCAGCTACGCAAATCACTTCGCAACCGAGCGCATCCGCAAGCTCTTCGGTGTTGGGTTTGATCAGCCATGGACCGGCCGCCAGCCCTGCACGCAATGCTTCACCGCTGGTGTCCAGCGCCACGTTCAAACCGAGGTTTTTCAAGCGAGCGATCAACGCCTGCAACCATTGCGGGCTAACGCCTCGCGGCAGGCTACCGGCGACGACAACGGCATCATGCCCCGGCGCGATCTGATCCAGTCGGTCCAGCAACGCTTGCTGCGCCGCTTCACTGACTTGCGGGCCTGGGCCGTTGATATCGGTGATGCGCCCGTCGCTTTCCGCCAGTTTGATGTTGCTGCGAGTCTCTCCTGGCACGCGAATGAACGCGTCGACAAAACCGCGTTTGACGAACAGGGTTTCAAACGCCTGAAGATTGTCTTCACCGAGAAAACCGCTGACCGTCAGTTGATGCCCGAGATCGGCCAGCACCTGGGCCACGTTCACGCCTTTGCCAGCGGCGTGGGTGTGCATCTCGTCACTGCGGTTGACCTGACCGGGTTCCAACCGTGGCAACTGGACGGTCAGGTCCAGCGCCGGGTTGAGGGTCAGGGTTAAAATCTTGGCCATTACAGGGCCTCCACTAATGCGCGCACTTCATTGGCGCTGCCCACGATCAGGGCCTGTTGAGCGAGCGTTTGAGTCTGGGCCAGGCTGAGTTCGCGGATACGCGCCTTGACCTCGGCGATGCTGCGGCCGGAGACGCTGAGTTCGTCCACACCGAGGCCGACCAGCACCGGTACCGCCAGCGGGTCCGCCGCCAGTTCGCCACAGACGCCAACCCACTTGCCATGGGCATGGGCCGCGCGCACGGTGATGTCGATCAGTTGCAGCACCGCCGGGTGCAAGCCGTCCGCCTGGGCCGACAAGGTCGGATGCCCCCGGTCGATGGCCAGGGTGTATTGCGTCAGGTCGTTGGTGCCGACACTGAAGAAGTCGACTTCCTTGGCCAGAACCGGCGCCAGCAATGCTGCCGACGGCACTTCGATCATGATCCCCAGTTGCAGGTCTGCCACCGGGATTTCCAGACGCAGGCGCTCGGTCATGTCCCGGGCCTGACGCCACTCATCAACGCTGCCGACCATCGGGAACATGATCCGCAATGGACGGTTGTCCGCCGCACGCAGCAACGCGCGCAACTGCGCTTCCATGATGTGCGGACGTTGCAAGGTCAGGCGAATGCCGCGCACACCGAGGAACGGGTTTTCTTCCTTGGCGATCGGCCAATACGGCAGCGGTTTGTCGCCGCCGACATCAAGGGTACGCACCACCAGCGGACGACCGGCGAGGCCATCGAGGACGCGACGGTATTCAACTTCCTGAGTAGCTTCGTCCGGTGCTTGCGAGTGCGCCATGAAAATCAGTTCGGTACGCAGCAGGCCGATGCCTTCGGCGCCCTGCTCTACCGCACTGGTCACACCGGCGCTTTCGCCGATGTTGGCGAACACTTCGACTGCATGACCGTCGGTGGTCAGCGCCGGTTGGTGGCGTTGTTCGGCCGCCGCTTTTAATCGCTGCTCGCGGGTGTCGCGTTCTTCAGTGGCACGCTGCAAGGTTGCGGCATCGGCGTCGACATGCAGGCGACCGCGTTGCCCATCAATCAGCAACGGCGTGCCCGGTGCCAGCAGCAACACTGCGGCACCGGCGCCGACCAGCGCCGGAATCCCAAGGGCGCGGGCGACGATGGCGCTGTGGGCGGTGGCGCCGCCACGGGCAGTGAGAATGCCGGCCACCCGCGCTGGATCGAGACGGGCGACGTCGGATGGACCGACCTCGTCCATCACCAGAATGTACGGTTGCTCCGGTTCGCTCGGGGTTTCAATGCCGCAAAGTTGCGACAGCACCCGGCGACCGATATCGCGCAAGTCAGCAGCGCGCTCGGCGAGCAAGGCGTCTTGCAGCGATTCCTGTTGTTTAGCGGCGGCTTCGATCACCGCCATCCACGCCGCTTCGGCGCTTTCGCCTTGCTTGAGGCGCGTGTCGACTTCATCGGTCAATTCCGGGTCGTCGAGCATCTCTTGGTGGGTGATGAAAATCTCGCGAATGGCTTTGGATTTGCTGCGTTCGATCAAGCCTTCGATGTCGCGACGGACATCGGTCAGCGCTTGCTTGAGACGCTCGCGCTCGACGGCGGCGGATTCACCGCGCAGCGGATAATCGATGGCTTGCAGTACTTGAATGTGCGCCGGGCCGATGGCGATTCCCGGCGCGGCGGCGATGGCCTGGACCAAGCTGCCGGACTTTGGCGCGAGCAACACTTCGGCGACATCGGCAAACACTTCGCGCTGCTGACTGACGGCTGGCAACGGCTCGACTTCTTCACCGAGACCTTCTTCGATGGCTGCCAGCAACGCCGGCAAGGCATCGGCGGCGATGCTCGGTTCGGCGATGAACTCCAGCACCTGACCGCGACGGGCGCCAAGGCTGAGCAGCTTGCTCAAGCTCTTCACCGACACGGCGCTGTCCTGGCCATCGACGATGCGCACACGAATTTCGCCTTCAAAACTTTTCGCCAGTTGCGCGAGGATCTTCGCCGGGCGCGCATGCAAACCGTGGGCGTTGGCCAGGGCAATGCGCGCGCTCGGCCAGTCGGCAGGCACTTCACCGCCCAGTACTTCGAGGACTTTGCGACTGCTGGTGGCGCGGCCCAATTCGTGGCCACGGCCTTCAATCAGCAACGCACACAGGCGTTCGAGCAAGGCCTGATGCGCTTCGCCGAGGCTGGCCAGGCAGAACAGACCGCTCAACGGCTGACCTAGGTAGCGCATCGGTTTGTCCGGCGTGACGAAGGCCAGCCCCGGACGCTTCACGGTTTGCTCGCTGTGCAGCCACCACAGGCCATCGCCCAACGGCAGCGCGTCGACTTGTTGCAGCACGGCGGAGAAACCGTTGCTCACGCAATCGGCCTGACGCAGCAAACGCGCGCCGCGCCAGACCAGTTCTTCGAAGTCATCGGCGGACACACCGAGGCCGATCATCTGGGCATCCAGCGCCAATTCTTGCGGCGCGCCTTGCAGCAGTTTCAGCAGCGCTTCGGCGGAACTGGCGCGACGCAGGGCCTGGCCCAGATCGGTCTCGCCGAGGGCACGGGTCAGCAGTTGCAGCAGACGCAGGTGTTCATCGGATTTGGCAGCGATACCAATCGCCAGGTAGACAATGTGGCCATCGCCCCAGTCCACGCCCTCAGGAAATTGCATCAGCCGCACGCCAGTGGAAAACACCTGATCGCGGGTTTCCGGAGTACCGTGGGGGATGGCAATACCTTGACCGAGAAAGGTCGAGCCCTGGGCTTCACGCGCCTGCAAACCGGCGAGATAACCCTCGGCGACCAAGCCATCGGCGACCAGATGTTGGGCCAGCAGGTGCAACGCGGCTGACTTATCCACAGCCGACTGGCCCATGGATATCTGCTCTATGGTGAGCTCGAGCATGCTTTCTCCTTTTTGGCGCCCTTGGGGTGCCAGGTATTGTTTTGAATGTTTCAGCTTAGGCGCTTGATCATGACTTTTGGCAGTTTCGCGGCAGAACCGGCCAAAGGCACCTATAACGTAGAAAATACGCTTGCTGAAACGTTTAATCTAGAAAGTTTGGCACGTTACTCGATAATGTCTCATCCTTGAAGTCCAACTTGTCGGATGCGCTGCGACAATGGTTGCCTGCCTGAATCAGGTAGGATTGGCGAAAATGTCGGGGCAAGCTCGAAAAAACAAGGAAATCCCGAGTTGAAACTCAGTGATATCGCACAGTTGGCCGGTGTGTCCGTAACCACCGCCAGTTATGTCATCAATGGCAAAGCCGCACAGCAACGCATCAGCAGCGCTACCGTCGAGCGTGTGCGTGCCGTGGTTGAGCAACATGGCTTTACACCCAACCCTCAAGCCGCCGGGCTGCGCAGTCGGCATACCCGCACCTTGGGGTTCATCCTGCCGGACCTGGAAAACCCCAGTTACGCGCGGATCGCCAAACTCCTGGAGCAAGGCGCCCGGGCGCGCGGCTATCAGTTGCTGATCGCCAGCTCCGATGATGCACCGGACAGCGAACGGCAACTGCTGAAACTGTTCCGGGCCCGGCGTTGCGACGCCTTGATCGTCGCCAGTTGCCTGCCGACCGATGATGACAGCTATCGCCAGTTGCAGGCCAAAGGCATTCCAATCATCGCCATCGACCGGGTTATGGAACCCGAGCATTTCTGCTCGGTGATCAGTGACGACCGCGAGGCCAGCCTGCAACTGACCCGCAGCCTGCTCGACCCATTGCCCAAGCAAATCGCCCTGATCGGCGCCCGTCCCGAGCTGAGCATCAGCCAGGAGCGGACGGCGGGCTTCAAAGAGGCGCTGGCCGGGTTCAAAGGCGAAATCCTGATCGAACAGGGCGAGTCGTTCAGCCGCGAGTGCGGCAAGCAACTGATGGAAGAATTACTCCAGCGTCTGGGGCATTTGCCGGATGCGCTGGTGACCACGTCCTACGTGCTGCTTCAAGGCGTGTTCGACGCGTTGCACGACTTCCCGCTGAAAACCCGGCCGCTGCGTCTCGGCACGTTCGGCGACACGCAGTTGCTGGATTTCCTGCCGTTGCCGGTCAACGCCATGGCCCAGCAGCATCAGTTGATCGCCGACAAAGCCCTGGAGCTGGCCCTGGCCGCCATCGAACAGTCGGACTACCAACCCGGCGTGCTCGCCATTGCGCGGACGTTCAAGCAGCGCATTCGCCAGGACTGAACCGTGGAGCTGATCGACAGCCACACTCATCTGGATTTTCCGGACTTCGACGCCGATCGCACGGCGTTGTTGGCCGAAAGCCGCGCCCTCGGGGTACGGCGGATGGTGGTGCTGGGGGTTTACCAGGGTAATTGGCAGCGGGTCTGGGACCTGGTTTTGAGTGATCCTGATCTGCATGCAGCGTTCGGCTTGCATCCGGTGTATCTGGATGACCATCGTCCTGAGGACCTGACGGTTCTCGGCGAATGGCTGACTCGGCTGGCCGGTCATCGGCAGTTGTGCGCCGTGGGCGAAATCGGTCTGGACTACTTCATCGAAACCCTTGATCGCGAGCGCCAGCAGGCGTTGTTCGATGCGCAGCTGCAACTGGCGGTGGATTTCAATCTGCCGGCGCTGATTCATGTGCGGCGCAGTCATGCCGCGGTGATAGCTACCCTCAAACGCTTTCGTTTGAAACGCGCAGGCATCATCCACGCCTTCGCCGGCAGCAAGGAAGAGGCGCGGGAATACATCAAGCTTGGTTTCAAACTGGGCCTCGGTGGCGCCGCGACCTGGCCTCAGGCCTTGCGCATGCATCGGGTGCTGGCCGAGTTGCCACTGGACTCGGTGGTACTGGAAACCGACTCCCCGGACATGGCACCTGTCATGTTCCCCGGCCAACGCAACAGCCCGGCGCACTTGCCGGCGATCTGCTCGGCACTGGCCGAGCTGATGAGTCTTTCCCCGCAACAACTTGCCGCCGCCAGCACGGCCAACAGTTGTGAAGTATTTGGCTGGTAACCGACCGAGCGAATGCATCCTCCTGCAGGAGCCGCGGCCCGCGGCGATCTTTTGATCCTGCCTTTGAAGCAAGATCAAAAGATCGCAGCCTCGTTTCACTCGACAGCTCCTACTGCTCCTACCGCTCCTACAGTTAGCCATCAATGATCATCAGGTCGCGGTCAGTCGGAATTTTTAGTCGGCGTGAGCCTTGGCGGCTTCGAGAAGCAGAGTCAGGTGCTGACGTTGGCGCGCATAACGCACCACCACGAAGTACACGAAGATCGTGATCAGTGAAGCATTCAGTTGTTCGGTGACGCTGAGCAGCCCCACCCACTCCATCACCAACGCCACCAGCAGCGCGGTACACACTGTCACCGAGGCAGTGAAGCGCAACAACGCCAGTGAATCGAGCGATTTGAAGCGCTTGATCTGTTGCGGGCAGCGTAGCTCCAGAGCTTTTTGACAATGCTCGCAACTGAACGCCTCGTTGATCGAGATAGCATTGAGCTGCCAGGGTTTGAGGGCCAGAGTGGTCTGGCAATGGGCACAGCGGCCCTGGACTCCCAGGGTTGCAACAGACATGTGCAGTCTCCTCCAAAACGGTCTGACACGGATTCTGGTTGATTGAAGGCGAAAATCCAGCGGACTGAGGAAAACAGGATTTCACCTACAGAAGCCAGCCAAAAAGTACTACAAGCAATTCAGACATAAACCCGAGTCTTGTCCCTGCAAACTGGCAACTGGCAACTGGCAATGTAGGAGCTGCGGCACGCTGCGATCTTTTGATCTTTAAAAACAACATCAAAAGACCGCAGCGTACCGCAGCTCCTACGGGGGTGTTGATTAGACCCGGAACGCGCAGATCAACTGTTTCAACTCCACCACCTGCGCCGACAATGCGCGGCTGGCATTTTCGGTCTGGTGCGCACCTTCGGCGGTACGCTCGCCGGCACGGTTGATCTCGACGATGTTCTGGTCGATGTCATGGGCCACGGCGGTTTGTTGCTCCACGGCAGCGGCGATCTGCTGGTTCTGGTCGACGATCATACCCACGGCGCCGAGGATGTTTTTCAGTGCTTGCTGGACCTTTTCCGACTGCCCCACGGTGCCGTTAGCCATTTGATGGCTGACGCCCATGGCTTTCACCGCCGCACCGACACCGCCATGGAGCTTGGCGATCATCTGCTCGATTTCTTCGGTCGATTGCTGGGTGCGTTTGGCCAAGGTCCGGACTTCATCCGCCACCACCGCGAAACCACGGCCCTGCTCCCCCGCCCGCGCGGCTTCGATGGCGGCGTTCAGCGCCAGCAGGTTGGTCTGCTCGGCAATGCTTTTGATCACATCCAGCACGCGGCTGATGGACTGGCTGTCGCTGGCCAGTTGATTGATCACCATCACCGACTGATCGATCTCGCCAGCCAGTGCCGCAATGCTGCCCTGCTGGGACTCCACCAGCCCACGACCGTTGAGGGTCTCGTCATTGACGCTGTGGGCGCTGCTGACTGCCGCCGCCGCGCTGCGTGCCACTTCCAGCGATGTGGCTGACATCTGGTTCATGGCAGTGGCGACCTGTTCGATCTGCGTCCGCTGCCCGGCCACGGCCTGATTGCTCTGGGCGGAAACGCTTTCCACTTGCCCGGCCTGGCGCTCGACTTCGCTGACGGTCTGGCCGACCCGCTCGATCAAGTCGTGGATTTTCTTCACCGTCCCGTTGAACACCTCGCCCAACTCACCCAACTCATCGCGGCTGTGGGCGCTGAACGTCACGGTCATGTCGCCGGCCGCCACTTTATCCATCACCGCGCCCAGGCGCTTGAGGGTGGTGCGGGTCGAGGCGTAAAAGCCGCCGTAGAGATAGAAGATCAACACAAACACCACCGACAACGCTACGGCCTGCAAGACCATGTGAGTGCGGTTCTGCTCCAGTCGCTGCTGCAACTGGGTGCCGAGAAACGTCAGGGTGGCTTCATTGAGCTGGTAAGTCTGGTCCATCAGGCCAGTTACCTGATCGTAAAATCCCTGCCACGGTGCATCGAGCGTGTCGGCCACAACCACCTGCGTTTCGAACAGCTCGCCGGCCTTTTTCAGCGAGGCCTTGCTGCTCTCGGCCTGAGCGGCCAGGGTGTCGTGCGCCGCTTGGCTTGCGCCCAACGCATCGTGCAACTTCAACCCGTATTCGGCTTGAAGCTTTTCGATCTGCGCCAGCAACTCGTCGAAACGGGTGCTTGACGCCGAATTGAGAAAGCCCTGCCCCAGCGAAAATGAGCCCATGGCCCGGCCTTCGCCCAGAATCTGCGTCACCGGCGGGGTGACGCTGGTGATGAGTTCACTGAGCTGGCGCATGTCGCTCTGGGTGTCACGACTCAGGCCGGCCTGGCTGGCGATGATCTGGCTGAAAACCTGCGCGTTGCCGAGCAACTTGCCAATCAGCGCACTTTTGCTTTGCAGAGAATTTTCCGCTTGCTGGGCCTTGAACGCGGCGATCATTTCATCGCGTTTGCCATCGAAGACTTTGATCTGTTCCGGGTCGGTGCTCATGGCCACCAGACCTTGCAAGCGAGTCAGAATACTTTGTCCCAGCGCCGTGATCTTCGACTCCACATCACCGGCCTTGCCGGACTGACCGAGGGTGACGTTGATCTGCACCAGGTTGTTCAGGGTTTCCAGATCCCGCCGAAGGGTCAGGCTGCTGCCCAGCAGGTCGAGGCTTTGCAGTTCGACCTGGGTGCCCTGGAATTCGCGATAAGAATCGCGCACCAGATAGAAGTTGGTCACCAGCATCGGCACCAGGAACAGCACGCTGATCAGGCTGAACTTCATGCCGAAGCTCAGACGGTTCATCAGCGCGACAGCGGGATAGAGCAAGCTCTTCACTGTGAAGTCTCCCTTTTGATTTCTTATTTTTATTGGCAGGCGCGCAGCGACAGCAGATAGCCACTATTTGGCGCTATGTCTGTATAGCTCAAATCGAAGGGAGGTTTTGTAACTTAAGGTTAACGACAGCCCGCGAAACACACATCCCTCTGTAGGAAATGCCGCAGGCTGCGATCTTTTGATCCTTCTTTGAAATCAGTGAACCAGAACCGTCCACAACGCAAACCCGGCATACCAGAGCACCGCCGCCCGCAGCAGCAATTCCCAGATGCGATCCAGGCTGTTGATGCCGTCGGGGCCGACCATCGGCGCTGGTATCTCACCGGCCACCAGCCCGACCTTTTCGATCAACTGGGCGGCGCTGATGTTCCAGTTCAGCAACTCGTGCAGCATCACCCGCCCGACCGCAACAAAGTTACCGACCAAGGCAAAACTCGCCGCCAGCAACCGCACGGGCACCCAATCGAAGGCATGGCGCAATTGCGCAGCACGCTCAGCCACCGCCGGGTTCTGGCTATGCTCTTCGGCCAGCGCGAGCAAGCGATAGCTCAGCGCAGCTACCGGGCCCAGCAGGAAGTACCAGAAAATAACCGCGAAAAAGCTTTGGTAGGCCTCCCAAATCAGATGGGCCTGAACCCGCTCCAGCAGTTGCTCGCCATTGTCAGCGCAGATGTCCAGGTCACGCTTGGCCACGTGTGCAGCGGCTTGCAGGTCTTCGCGGCGCCAGGCATCGCGAAACGGTCCGAGACCCGCCAGCAGATCACCACGCCCCAGGCTGTAAATCACCACCAACAGGTGCACCGGCAGCGCCAGCAAGCCATAAGCCAAAGGCTCCAGGACCAGCAACAGCAAACCGAGCAGCGCCACCGGCAACAACACCAACAGCACCAATACCAGCCACGGACGGTCTTTCAGACGCGGGCTGGCCTCAAGCTTGTGCAGCTCGCGGACCCAACCACCATCACGCTGAACCCGATGACGCAGGGCCGAGAACTTCTCGATCCAGACCGCCAACAGCAACACCAGAAAACTCATTGTTGTTCCTCTTTTGCCAGAGCGGCGCGATAGCGTGTCCAGTCGAACGCCGGTCCCGGATCGGTTTTGCGCCCGGGTGCGATGTCGCTATGCCCGCAAATGCGCTGCGCGGTAATGCCGGTGAACGTGTTTTGCAACTGGCGGGTCAGTGTCGTCAACGCCTGATACTGCGCGTCCGTAAAGGGCAGATCATCCGTACCTTCGAGCTCGATGCCCACGGAAAAATCATTACAGACTTCCCGCCCCTCAAAATTCGAGACACCGGCATGCCAGGCACGCTCAAGACAGGAGACAAACTGAGTGACGGTGCCGTCACGCTCGATCAGAAAATGCGCAGACACCCGCAGGTCAGCAATCCCCTCAAAGTAGGGATGCTCCGTGACATCCAGACGATTCTGGAAAAACTCCTGCACCTTGCCGGTGGCGAACTGCGCCGGCGGCAGGCTGATGTTGTGGATCACCAGCAGGGAAATTTCATCCGTGGGGCGCGCATTGAAGTTGGGCGAGGGGCATATGTTTACGCCCTGGCACCAACCGCTCGCGGGGTCCAACTGCATACAGGTTCCTTCAACGACGACCGTGTTGGCGCCCAGTATGCCGCGATAGACCCTCTGCGCGCGATCACTTGCCGTGATTGAGACGCCGCAAGTTGCCAATCACCGATTCCAGAGCCCGATCGAACAGCAACGTATCGTCCAGCGCACGCACCGCACCACGGCGAAACTCCAGGGCCAGACCGATACGGTTGCGCTCCAACACTTTCATCCCGGTGCGGTTGACGAAGATGTACTTGCCGGTGGCGTCAATGACCGCCGCCAGCTTGCAACGCAAGGTGTTTTCTTCGTCTTCCTGAAACTCGACCCAGCAGCCCAGGCGCAGCTGATCTACCTGGAGCAGGCCAATATCGTCCGCCGGCAAACGTACCGACGCCGTGTCGACCGGACCTTCATCGGCAGTACGCAAGACGATTTCCTCCCGCACTTCGACCATCACTGGCTCATCGCGGGGTGTCGTCTGTTCCGGTGTCCGGGCTGGCCGCTCGAACAGTTGAACGTGCAAGGCTTCCAGCTCACTGAAGAATTCACTGGTGGCAAACGGGTCGAACGCCGAACTGCTCAGGCCATCACGCAGGGATTTGAGCAGCCCCGGCACCAGCGACAGCAGACGCAGGCTCGCGTCGGCTTCGTCGTGACGCTGCACGCTCCAGATCAATTGCGCCATGGTTTGCACATCGGCGTGCCATTCGGCGGACTGATCGCCGTGCTTGAGGTAAGTCAGCAACAGCAGCTTGCTCCAGGCGTCCTGGACGAATACCACCACGCCTTGCGGGAGCAGCTTGCCCAACAAGGCCTCATTCAGCGCCCGTTCGACCCGCTGACGCGCCAATTCAGTCTTGGTCCGGCCTTCTTCGGCGTCCCGGGTGCGCTGTTCCAGCAGCTCGCTGCGACGGCGTTCATCACTGGTAAACGCCAGAAAGTCCGCCAGCAACTCGGAGAAAATCGCCGGGTCGTCGACAAAGTCATTCAACAGCCGCTGCACCACTTGCTCAATGCGCAGGTACAACGAATCGCGCTCATGATCGTCACACTGGCCCCAACCCATGGCCGCGGTGGCGATTTCATTGAGCAGACGTCGCGCCGGGTGGCTGCTGCGGCTGAAAAAGCTCTTGTCGAGCACCGCGACCTTCAGCATCGGGATCTGCAAGCGAGCGATCAACGCTTTGAGCGAGTCCGGCACATTGCGGTCTTCGAGGATGCAGTCGAAGACCATGGCAATCAGATTGATCACGTCTTCGTCTGCGCCGCCGACAATCCGTGATTTGCCACTTCTGACGCTGACCCGAGTCAGCAGTTGTTCGAGCTGATTGCGCAGATCGAAGTCGTCCTGCGCCGCCAGCGCCGGCACGTACTGTTGCAAATGCGAGAGCAGGCGCAGCAGGTCGCGGGTGGTAATCGGCTGACTGGTGCCGCTGGGCTCCAGCGTCGGTGCGACGCTACCGCGCACATGCAACAGCAACTCCTGCAACGCGGCGAAGACCTCCTGCACGCCTTCGTCAGCCGGTGCGGGGTCATGACTTTCTTCGCTGTAGACGCTGGACGCGACGCGATCAATTGCGCGACGCGCCGGCGCTGGTTGCAACCCTGGCAGCACGCCGGTGGCGATCAGCAATTGGTTGGCTTCGGCGTAGAGCTGATCGGCGCTGCTGAGCACATAGCGCTCGAACAGTTTGAGAATGATCAGCTTGACCTTGATCTCCACGCCCAGATTGCGCCCGGACTGCAGAAAATACTCGCACAACATCGCCGGGCCCATCGGGTTGTGCTGTTCGAGCAACTCCTTGCCCAACAACACGCTGAGTCGGGTGGTCAGTTGATCGAGGGCGAACCCTTCGCGGTTGAGTACTTTGCTGACCATCGCCTCCACCGCAACGTTGCGCTCCAGGTCGTCATTGGGCAGCGATGCATTAGCATCGAACGCCAATGCCTGGGGCAAGGTCGAGTGAGTGATGTCGTACTGAGTGAGGCTGACGAATGCCTCAAAAAACTGTTCGAGAAAGCCGCGTTCAATGCTTTTGCGCTTGAGGCGCAAGTCGCGCATGGCTTCGAAAAAGAGGTTCTGCTCGACGTCGTTGCGGGCCCGGTCGGCCATTTCGAACAGCGTGTCATCTGCATTATCGAACAGCTCCTGCAAACCATGCCTGAGTAACTGAGCAGCCTTGTCGCGAACCTGAAGCAGAATCACAGGCAGGCGGGCGAGCGGCGAGTGGGTCGCCTGATCGGTAGCCGCCTTGTGCAAAGGCACTACATTCCCGTCGTTGTGCATCCAAGCCTCCTGAAACGGTGATTCTTCGGTTCGGTAAGAAAGATCGACGGCGGGTGCAAGCCTCACGGGCGGTGCTCAACGGGGATCACCGCCCACCCGCTGTCATTCAATAATCGGGGACCCAAAGGGACGTCAAAGCTATGACGTCAAATGCAAGGCGAATTATCTGTAAAACACACGGCTTGTGCCAGCAGACTCTGCGCTTCTCATTGAAATAGACGTACAAGGCAGACCCCTGCTTAACGCCAAATGCTCAGGCGAATCGACCAAATGCAGGTTTCAGAGCGATGTGAACACCGTGGATGCCTTGGGTTGGTTCGCGCCATGGCCCTATAATCGAGCCACTTAGTTTGTGGAGCCCGTTATGCCGAATCTACGTCTCGCCGATTTGACCGCCGAAATCGAAGCCAACGTGCGCCGTGCGTTGCTCGAAGATATCGGCAGCGGCGACATCACCGCACAGCTGATCCCGGCCGAACGCCTGGCCAAAGCCACCATCATCACCCGCGACGCGGCCGTCATTGCCGGCACTGCTTGGGTTGACGCCGTTTTCCGGCAGTTGGACCCACGGGTTGCGGTGCACTGGCAGGTGCGCGATGGCGAACGGGTGCAGCCCAATCAGCCGCTGTTTCACCTCGAAGGCCCGGCGCGTTCGCTGCTGACGGGTGAGCGCTGTGCGCTGAATTTCCTGCAATTGCTGTCAGGTGTGGCAACGCGCGCGCAATTTCTGGCGGATTTCGTCGCCGAGACTCAGGTAAAGCTGCTCGACACCCGCAAAACCCTGCCGGGGCTGCGTCTGGCGCAGAAGTATGCCGTGACTTGCGGCGGCTGCCACAACCACCGTATTGGTCTGTATGACGCCTTCCTGATCAAGGAAAACCATATCGCGGCCTGCGGCGGCATTCCTGAAGCGATCAAGGCCGCGCACAAGATTGCCCCGGGCAAGCCGGTAGAAATCGAAGTGGAAAGCCTGGATGAGCTGAAAGAGGCCCTGGCGGCCGGTGCCGATATCATCATGCTCGACGAACTGAGCCTGGATGACATGCGTGAAGCGGTGCGCCTGAACGGCGGCAAGGCAAAACTGGAGGCCAGCGGCGGTATCAACGAAAGCACGTTGCTGCCGATTGCCGAAACCGGGGTTGATTACATTTCGATTGGTGCGATGACCAAGGATGTAAAAGCCGTCGACCTATCGATGCGGCTCAGCCTCTGATTGAAAAATGTGGGAGCGGGCTTGCTCGCGAAAGCGGTGAGTCAGACGATAAAAATCGTCGACTGATACACCCTCTTCGCGAGCAAGCCCGCTCCCACAGGTCAGACCACCAGATTATTGTCCTCGCAGTACTGTTCCCACTCGACACCCAATACTTCGGCCGCCTCTTTGTGCAGAACCAGGCGTGCCGCCTCGAACTCTTCAGGACTTGAGGTGTACTTGAGCGTCAGCTCCCAAGGCTGCAAGCCTTGCGATTCCGCTTCATCCTCGAACGCCCATTGGACCTGGTCTTTCTGATCGTCGGCGGGCAGGTCCTTGATCTCTTCGGCTAGCTGGGGCGACTCCAGCAAGTACTTCTTGAGCGCTTCTTCGTGTCTGGCTTCTTGGGTCAATTCTTTAACGGTCATGTCGTTCTCGCTGATCTGGGGAATGGAAGATGGATCTGGATCATCAAGGATCTCTCTGACGCAAAAAACCGCGTGAAGCCTGGTTTGTCTGGCCTTCAGAACCATTCGGGATCATCTGAAAACAGCTCGGTGGTGCTCATGCAAGCTCCGAATATAGGACCTTTAGCTGACGATTTACACGGCTCTTTACATCTCTCTCACAAAAAGTTGACCTGCGGAACATAAATACGCTTTTCGAGTCATAGCGATGTGCCACTTCGGCACTCATCTCCGCTGTTCACAAGGAAAACCAGTGATGCGCAGCTTTTCGAAGATCTCCACCGTTGTGTCCGCCACCGCTCTGATCACGGTTCTGGCGCTTCCTGCCAGCGCGATGGCTGTGGAGCTGAGTTCCAGTAGTCCGTCCTACGGCGACAAGGTTCCGCTGATTCACAACGATTACGGCAAAGAGGTGGTGATCAGAAGCGACATCAGTATCGATGAGCTGAAAAAGATGCGTGACACGATCAGTGAGCAGACGCGCCAGATCGAAGACCTCAAACGCAGTAGCGGTTCCAGTTCAAACTCCAGTGGCAAGGAAATTGATGACCTGAAGAACAAGGTCAAGGAACAGGATCGCGAGCTGGACACCCTCGGTCGTCAGGTCGAAGACCTCAAGCGCAACAGCGGTTCGAGCTCAAGCTCGAGCAGCAGCGAGATTTCCAATCTGAAACAGAAGATCAATGATCAGGATCGGGCGATGGATCAGCTCAAACGCTCCGTCGAGGATCTGAGCCGGAAGGTGAAATAGCAGTAATTCTTTGCCCGAGACAGGAATCGAACCTGCGACCTTCGCGTTACGAGTGCGCTGCTCTACCGGCTGAGCTACACGGGCGGTGAGCTAAACCTAGCACAGGTCGTGTGCTGCGGCAAATTTGTGGGTTGCCTGATGGTTATCTCTTGAAACTCAATTGCTTTTTACCAGACAAAAAATGCCCCGCCGTGTACACGGCGGGGCATTTTTATTGCGCTAAAGCGAGGGGTGTCTTAAACGCCCGACGCCTTGGCTGCTGCTACGTCTTTGATGGACAGCTTGATACGGCCGCGGTTGTCCACGTCCAGTACCAGTACTTCCACTTCCTGGCCTTCTTTCAGGATGTCGGTCACTTTCTCAACGCGAGCGTCGCTCAACATGGAGATGTGAACCAGACCGTCCTTGCCAGGCAGGATGTTGACGAATGCGCCGAAGTCGACGATGCGCTCAACCTTACCGACGTAGATCTTGCCGATTTCAGCTTCTGCGGTGATGCCCAGAACGCGCTGACGTGCAGCTTCAGCAGCTTCCTTGGTTTCGCCGAAGATCTTGATCGAGCCGTCGTCTTCGATATCGATCGAAGCCTTGGTCTCTTCACAGATCGCACGAATGGTCGCGCCGCCTTTACCGATAACATCACGGATTTTGTCGGTGTCGATTTTCATCGCGATCATGGTCGGAGCATTTTCCGACAACTCGGTGCGGGACTGACCAATGATCTGGTTCATCTGACCGAGGATGTTCAGGCGCGCTTCCAGGGCTTGGCCCAGAGCGATTTCCATGATTTCTTCGGTGATGCCTTTGATCTTGATGTCCATCTGCAGCGCGGTAACACCTTTGGCGGTACCGGCTACTTTGAAGTCCATGTCGCCGAGGTGGTCTTCGTCACCCAGGATGTCGGTCAGGATGGCGAATTTCTCGCCTTCTTTAACCAGACCCATGGCGATACCGGCAACCGGTGCCTTCATCGGAACGCCGGCATCCATCAGGGCCAGGGAAGCGCCGCAGACCGAAGCCATGGAGCTCGAACCGTTGGACTCGGTGATTTCCGACACAACACGAATGGTGTACGGGAACACGTCGGCAGCAGGCAGCATGGCTGCAATCGAACGACGGGCCAGACGGCCGTGACCGATTTCGCGACGACCAGCGCCACCCATGCGACCACACTCACCTACCGAAAACGGAGGGAAGTTGTAGTGCAGCATGAACGGGTCTTTTTTCTCGCCTTCCAGGGTGTCCAGCAGTTGTGCGTCACGGGCGGTGCCCAGTGTTGCAACAACCAGAGCCTGGGTTTCGCCACGGGTGAACAGTGCCGAACCGTGGGTCTTTGGCAGAACACCGACTTCGATGTTCAGAGGACGTACGGTCTTGGTGTCGCGGCCGTCGATACGTGGCTTGCCGTTTACGATATTTTCGCGAACGGTGCGGTATTCGATTTCGCCGAAAGCAGCTTTGACTTCGCTGGAAGAAGGCTGGCCTTCTTCACCGGACAGCTTGGCAACAACCTGGTCTTTCAGCTCACCCAGGCGAGCGTAACGGTCGGCCTTGATGGTGATGGTGTAAGCCTGGGAGATCGCGTCGCCGAACTCGGCACGGATGGCGCCCAGCAGAGCGGTGGCTTCTGGCTGTGGAGTCCAGGTCCAGGTTGGCTTGGCCGCTTCGGCAGCCAGTTCTTTAACGGCGTTGATCACAACCTGGAACTCGTCGTGAGCAAACAGTACCGCGCCCAGCATCTGGTCTTCGGTCAGCTCTTTGGCTTCCGATTCAACCATCAACACAGCTTCCGAAGTACCGGCAACGACCATGTCCAGGCTCGAAGCTTTCTGTTGTTCGTAAGTCGGGTTCAGCAGGTAGCCGGTGCTTTCGTGGAACGCAACGCGTGCACAGCCGATAGGGCCATCGAAAGGAATGCCGGAGATGGCCAGGGCAGCCGAGGTACCGATCATCGCAGCGATGTCCGGATCGGTCTTCTTGCTGGTGGAAACGACGGTGCAGACAACCTGCACTTCGTTCATGAAGCCTTCTGGGAACAGCGGACGGATCGGACGATCGATCAGTCGGGAAGTCAGGGTTTCTTTCTCGGAAGGACGGCCTTCGCGCTTGAAGAAACCGCCAGGGATCTTACCGGCAGCGTAAGTCTTTTCCTGGTAGTGAACGGACAGAGGGAAGAAGCCCTTGCCTGGATCGGCTTGCTTGGCACCAACGACGGTCACCAATACGCTGACGTCGTCGTCAACGGTGACCAATACTGCGCCGGAGGCCTGACGGGCGATACGGCCAGTCTCGAGGGTAACGGTCGACTGACCGAACTGGAATTTTTTGATTACCGGGTTCACGGTGTCCTACCTTCTTTGTGGCTCTTGGGGAACTTGTCTTCTTGCGAAATTCTTGGGCAATGTCGGGAGTCGGCCCAACGTCTGTCCAGGGTAAAACGTGTATCCAGATAAAACTTGAGGCTGGGAGCCTGCCATGCGCCAGCGGGAAACCCACTGACGCAAGACAGACAACCAACCTCTAGCGCAATCGCTTATTAGCGACGCAGACCCAGGCGACCGATCAGAGCCTGGTAACGGCCCAGATCCTTGCCTTTCAGGTAGTCCAGCAGCTTACGGCGCTGGTTTACCATGCGGATCAGACCACGACGGGAGTGGTGATCTTTACCGTTGGCCTTGAAGTGACCTTGCAGTTTGTTGATGTTGTGGGTCAGCAGTGCAACTTGCACTTCTGGCGAACCAGTGTCACCAACAGCTTGCTGGTAGTCAGCTACGATTTGAGCTTTTTCTTGAACGTCGAGAGCCATGAGGCAATCCTTTTATCAGGAAACTGTTTCAGAGAAACAGCTTCAACAGGCCAGGGACAAATCCCTGTATCTAAAAATGAGTAGTGACCGTGCCTGCTAACAGCCACCCTCGCCAGCCTGCTGTTACGCAGACCGGTTTCGGTCATTCCGACCGAATCAGTCGACGCGGCGCGATGCGCCCGTCTTCGCTCACTTCACCGATACCGATGAAGCGACCGTTGTGATCCTGTACCCGTACCATGCCAAACTTCGGTGCATCCGGGGCCCGTACCGGTTGGCCGTTAAGCCAGTAGAACGAGCTGTGCTCCGAGAACTGCAACAGTGGCCAATCCAGCAAGCCGCTGTCCGATGGCATCAGGAAGCGGTCGACCGCTTCGTTGCCGCCTTCGGCATGTACCGCTTCCAACTCTTCAAGCGTGACAGTCTGCGCCAGCGTGAAAGGCCCGGCCTGGGTACGTCGCAATTCAGCAACGTAAGCGCCACAACCGAGTTGCTCACCGATATCCTCCACCAGTGTGCGGATATAGGTGCCTTTGCTGCAATCCACCGCAAGCCGCGCAGTATCACCCTCAAAGGCCAGCAATTCCAAGCGCGCAATAGTAACAGAACGCGGTTCGCGCTCCACTACTTCGCCTGCACGGGCCAGCTTGTACAGCGGCTGGCCATCACGCTTGAGCGCCGAGTACATCGGCGGTATCTGACTGATTTGCCCACGAAAACCGGGTAAAGCAGCTTCGACATCGGCGCGACCAACGGTCACCGGGCGCTCCAGCAGAACATCACCTTCGGCATCCGCCGTGGTGGTGGTCTTGCCCAGTTGCGCCAGGGTTTCATAAGCCTTGTCGGAGTCGAGCAGGTATTGCGAGAACTTGGTGGCCTCACCGAAGCACAACGGCAGCACACCGGTGGCCAGCGGATCAAGGCTACCGGTGTGCCCGGCCTTCTCGGCGTTCAGCAACCAGCGAACCTTCTGCAACGCCGCGTTGGAGGTGAACCCCAGCGGTTTGTCGAGCAGGATGATGCCGCTGACGTTACGACGGATACGTTTGACCTGAGCCACCGATTACTCCTTGGCGTCTTCGGGTTCAGCCGCTACCGGGTGCTGATTGTCTTCAGCCACTGCACGCTCGATCAGGGCCGACAGGTGCGCGCCACGCACGACGCTTTCGTCGTAGTGGAAGTGCAACTGTGGAACGCTGCGCAACTTCATTTCGCGAGCCAACTGCATGCGCAGGAAGCCGGCGGCGGAGTTGAGCACCTTGATGCTTTGCGCGATGTCTTCGGCGTTGTCCTGGCCCATCACGGTGATGAAGATCTTGGCGTGACCGACGTCACGGCTGACTTCAACAGCGGTAATGGTGACCAGGCCGACGCGCGGGTCTTTGACTTCACGACGGATCAGCTGTGCAAGCTCACGCTGCATCTGATCGCCGATACGTTGGGTACGGCTGTATTCTTTTGCCATGTCTTGTTACCTGTTACTGCCTCACGGTGAAACCCGTGGGGTCTGAAAGCGGCAAACGCCCGGCCTGACAAAAGCCAGACCGGGCGTTGCGTTTAGAGTCCTGACGCCGTGCCGCGCACTTGCATGCGGCGGCTCGCCGTGGCCCTTGAAGTGCGCGAGTTAGAGGCTGCGAGCAACCTGAACCTTCTCGTAGACTTCGATCTTGTCGCCAGCTTTGACGTCGTTGTAGCTCTTGACGCCAATACCGCATTCCATGCCGGCACGTACTTCGGAAGCGTCATCCTTGAAGCGGCGCAGGGATTCCAGCTCGCCTTCGAAGATAACGATGTCTTCACGCAGTACACGGATTGGACGGTTACGGTGAACAACACCTTCGATAACCATGCAACCGGCGATCGCGCCAAACTTCGGCGAACGGAACACGTCACGTACTTCAGCGGTACCCAGGATGTTCTCGCGAACATCGCTGCCCAGCATACCGGTGAGGGCTTTCTTGACGTCTTCGATGATGTCGTAGATCACGTTGTAGTAACGCATATCCAGACCTTCCTGCTCGACGATCTTGCGAGCGCCAGCATCGGCACGCACGTTGAAGCCAAACAGTACAGCGTTGGAGGCCAGCGCCAGGTTAGCGTCGGACTCGGTGATACCACCGACGCCGCCACCAACAACACGCACTTGCACTTCGTCGTTACCCAGGCCGTTCAAGGCACCGTTCAACGCTTCCAGCGAACCACGGACGTCAGATTTGAGGACGATGTTAAGCGTCTTCTTCTCTGCCTGGCCCATGTTTTCGAAGATGTTTTCCAGCTTGCCGGCGTGAGCACGGGCCAGCTTGACTTCGCGGAACTTGCCTTGACGGAACAGAGCCACTTCACGGGCTTTCTTCTCGTCCGACAGCACGCTCATCTCGTCGCCGGCGTCCGGGGTACCGTCCAGGCCGAGGATCTCGACAGGGATGGAAGGACCGGCTTCCTTGATTGGCTTGCCGTTCTCGTCGAGCATGGCACGTACACGGCCATAGTTCGAACCGACCAGGACCATGTCGCCTTGGCGCAGGGTACCGTCTTGAACCAGAACGGTTGCAACCGGGCCACGACCTTTGTCGAGACGCGATTCAACCACGACACCACGACCTGGGGCCGATGGAGTCGCTTTCAGTTCCAGAACTTCGGCTTGCAGCAGAACAGCTTCGAGCAACTCGTCCACGCCAGTACCGACTTTCGCCGAAACCGATACGAACGGGGTGTCGCCGCCCCACTCTTCCGAGGTCACGCCGTGAACCGACAGTTCACTACGGATGCGATCAAGATCAGCGCCCGGCTTGTCGATTTTGTTCACTGCAACGACCAGTGGAACACCGGCAGCCTTGGCGTGCTGGACAGCTTCAATGGTCTGCGGCATTACGCCGTCGTCCGCTGCAACGACCAGGATCACGATGTCGGTCGCCTTGGCACCACGGGCACGCATTGCGGTAAACGCAGCGTGACCCGGGGTATCGAGGAAAGTGACCATACCGCGATCAGTTTCAACGTGGTACGCACCGATGTGCTGGGTGATACCGCCGGCTTCGCCAGCAGCTACCTTGGCACGACGGATGTAGTCGAGCAGCGAGGTTTTACCGTGGTCAACGTGGCCCATTACGGTCACAACCGGTGCACGGGAGAACGTCTCACCCTCAAACTTCAGGGACTCGGCCAGGGAATCTTCCAGGGCGGTGTCGCTGACCAGGGTCACTTTGTGGCCCAGTTCTTCGGCTACCAGCTGAGCAGTTTCCTGATCAAGCACCTGGTTGATGGTCGCTGGGGTACCCAGTTTGAACATGAACTTGATGATTTCAGCAGCCTTGACCGACATCTGATTGGCGAGATCGCCAACAGTGATGGTCTCGCCAATCTGCACATCACGCACGACAGGGCCGGTTGGGCTCTGGAAACCGTGAGCGTTGCGTTTCTTCAGCTTGGCCTTGCCGCGACCACCACGACGGAAGCCATCGCTTTCTTCGTCGGTAGTACGTGGCGCAACACGTGGAGCAGGCGCTTTCTCTTTAACCGAAGCACGATGCGGAGCGTTTTTGCGCTCACCATCGCCACCGCCGCTACGACGATTATTATCGTCGGCACGTGGTTTGTCCGGACGACGCTGATCGTTTGGCTTGCGGTCGGCAGAAGGAGCCGGTGCAGCCGCCACAACCGGTGCGCTTTCGCGTACTGGCTCGGCAACCGCAGCAGGCGCTGCGACAGCATCGTTAGTAGCGTTTTGCGCAGTAGCAGGCTGGCGACGCGCTTCTTCTTCGGCGCGACGCTTGGCTTCTTCTTCAGCCTTTTGACGGGCAGCATTATCTACTGCGCGACGTTCTTCCAGTTCGCGTTTGCGCTCGGCTTCGATTTCTTCCGGGCTGCGTTGTACGAAAACTTTCTTTTTACGGACTTCAACGCTGATGCTTTTGCTGCCAGCAACACGCAGGGTGCTGGTGGTTTTACGCTGCAGCGTGATCTTGCGTGGTTCTTCCACTTTCGCCTTGTGGCTGCTTTTCAAGTGAGTCAGCAAAGATTGCTTCTCACTGTCAGTCACATGTTCTTCGGCGGCGGTGTGCGGCAGACCTGCCTCACGCATCTGCTGCAACAGGCGCTCTACCGGTGTTTTGACCTCATCGGCCAGTTGTTTCACCGTGACTTGCGTCATGCACTTCTCTCCTCAGGCCGCGCCTAATTACTCGAACCAGTGGGCTCGGGCGGCCATGATCAACTTGCCGGCACGATCATCGTCAATGCCGTCGATGTCGAGCAGGTCGTCAATAGACTGCTCGGCCAGGTCTTCGCGGGTAATTACGCCGCGCACCGCCAGTTCCATCGCCAAATCCTTGTCCATACCCTCAAGCGAGAGCAGGTCTTCGGCCGGATGGGCGTCTGCCAGCTTTTCCTCAGTAGCGATGGCTTTGGTCAACAAACGATCCTTGGCGCGAGCGCGAAGCTCGTTGACGGTTTCTTCGTCAAAGCCGTCGATGTTGAGCATTTCTTCCAACGGTACGTAGGCAATCTCTTCCAGGCTGGTGAAGCCTTCATCTACCAGCACTTGCGCCAGGTCTTCATCGACTTCCAGCTCGTCGATGAAGTTGCGCAGGATGTCGCCGGTTTCTGCTTGCTGCTTAGCCTGGATGTCCGATTCGGTCATCACGTTCAGGGTCCAGCCAGTCAACTGGCTAGCCAGACGCACGTTCTGACCACCGCGACCGATGGCCTGAGCCAGATTGTCTGCGCCAACGGCGATGTCCATTGCATGGGCATCTTCGTCAACGATAATTGCCGCCACTTCAGCCGGCGACATTGCATTAATCACGAACTGCGCCGGGTTATCGTCCCACAGGACGATGTCCACACGCTCGCCGCCCAACTCGCCCGACACTGCCTGGACGCGCGAACCGCGCATACCGATGCAAGCGCCTTGCGGGTCAATGCGTTTGTCCTTGGAGCGGACCGCGATCTTGGCGCGCGAACCCGGGTCACGGGACGCAGCCATTACTTCGATCAGGCCTTCAGCGATTTCCGGCACTTCGATGCGGAACAACTCGATCAGCATTTCCGGCGCGGTACGCGACAGGATCAGCTGCGGGCCGCGGTTCTCGGTGCGGATTTCCTTGAGCAGCGCACGCAGACGCACGCCAACCCGGAAAGTTTCGCGAGAAATGATGTCTTCACGAGCCAGCAACGCCTCAGCGTTGTTGCCCAGGTCAACGATCACGTTGTCGCGGGTCACTTTCTTCACGGTGCCGGAGATGATTTCACCCAGGCGCTCGCGGTAAGCATCAACAACTTGAGCACGCTCGGCTTCGCGAACTTTCTGCACGATGACTTGCTTGGCAGTCTGTGCAGCGATACGGCCGAACTCGATGGATTCGATCTTTTCTTCGACTACATCACCAACCTGGGCACCAGGATGCGTTTCTGCAACCTTGCTCGGCCAGGTTTCGATAGCCGGATCGTCCAGGTTTGCTTCTTCGACGACCGTCCAGCGACGGAATGTCTCGTAAGCACCGGTGTGGCGATTGATTTCCACACGCAGATCGACTTCGTCCTCGAAACGTTTTTTGGTAGCAGTGGCCAGAGCCAGCTCCAGCGCTTCAAAAATTACGTTTGCCGGTACGCCCTTTTCATTGGATACCGACTCAACAACCAGCAGTACTTCTTTGCTCATCGTACGCCTCGCCTTTCGCAAGCCATTGGATCCGCGGGATCCGCGTCTCAGTCAAAACTGGGAATAATGTTGGCCTTGTCGACCATATCGATCGGCAACAGGAACTCATGGTCTTCTACCTGCACCACGACGTCCTGCTCTTCTACACCGCGCAGAAGGCCCTGAAAGTTGCGTCGGCCTTCGAAAGGCGAGCGCAGCTTGATCTTCACTTGTTCACCGGCAAATTTTGCAAACTGCTCAAGAGTGAACAGTGGGCGTTCCATGCCTGGCGAGGAAACTTCAAGGGTGTACTCAACGGCGATTGGATCTTCAACATCCAGAACACCGCTGATCTGACGGCTGACGATGGCACAGTCGTCAACCAACACACCGCCTTCTTTATCGATATAAACGCGCAACATTGAGTGGCGACCTTGAGCCGAAAACTCAATACCCCAGCATTCATAGCCTAGGGCCACGACCACCGGGGCCAGCAAGGCCTGCAACTCTTCTAGCTTGCTCGACACCTGAACCCCCTCGTGCATGTATGTGCATGCTATGCAAAATAAAAAAATGGGCGAAACGCCCATCCTTGAAACGCCGTCGAACAGCGGCGTTGAAAGTGTCCAGCTAACAAAAAGCCCCTTAAAAGGGGCTCCTTAAACTGGTTGCGGGGGCCGGATTTGAACCGACGACCTTCGGGTTATGAGCCCGACGAGCTACCAGACTGCTCCACCCCGCGACAAAGCTGGGGCGGAAGTATACGACCGATCCCTGACAGGGTCAATGTAACCTTCCACCTACAAGAAAGCCCGCAACAGCGGGCTCTCCTGATAATTGGTACCGAGAAGGGGACTCGAACCCCTACACCCTATGGGCACAACCACCTCAAGGTTGCGTGTCTACCAATTCCACCACCTCGGCAATACTACGTTTGAAACCCTTCTTACTTCTGCTCTTGAGCTGGAGGCACGTCAGTCGCTGGAGTAGCCGACTTTTGCTCTTGAAGCACCGGGACATCATCAGAAGCCGGTTTTTGCTTTGGTACTTCCAACACTGCTGGATTTGGCAAACCTACTTGAGTCAGCTGATGAGCTTTCTCTTTAGCAAAGTAACCTAACCCTAAGCTGGTTATGAAGAAACCTGCGGCAAGTATAGCAGTAAACTTACTAAGAAAGGTAGAGGAACCTTGGCTTCCGAACACAGTATTTGAAGCACCTGCTCCGAAAGACGCGCCAGCATCCGCACCTTTACCCTGCTGCAGCAATACCAGAGCAACTACGCCCAATGCGCCCAGCAGATGAAAAACGACTACGACTGTTTCCAGCATTTTTTCAGTTTCCCGCGGCGCGACAAATCGCACCGAACTCATCTGCATTCAGGGAAGCTCCACCAATGAGCCCCCCATCGATATCCGGCATGCCGAACAGTTCGACCGCATTGGCCGCCTTCACGCTGCCGCCGTATAGAAGCCGCACACCTTGTGCGACCTCAGAATTCTCTGCTGCCAACTGAGCGCGAATGGCTGCGTGCACATCCTGCGCCTGTTGCGGCGAAGCAGTCAGCCCGGTGCCAATGGCCCAGACCGGCTCGTAAGCAATTACTGCCTTTGCAAAAGCACCAACACCCAGCTCCTCAATGATGCTGCCCAGCTGACGCCCGACAACCTCAAGAGTTTTCCCGGCTTCGCGCTGCTCAAGGGTTTCCCCTATGCACAACACCGGAATCAAGCCACATGCCTGTGCCGCTGCGAACTTGCGAATGAGTGTTTCATCATTCTCGCCGATGATCTGGCGACGTTCAGAGTGACCCACGAGTACCAGTGAGCAACCCTCTTCGGCCAGCTGACTCGGCGCAACTTCACCGGTCAACGCACCTTGTTTGGATTCCACCGCAGCGTTCTGCGCGCCGACCTTGATCGACTTTCCTTCCAGACCATCAATCACTTGATTGACATGCAGAAAGGACGGGAATACCGCTACATCAACACCGCTCGGCAAGGCTAGATTACGCAAGCCATTGATCAGCTCAGCGACGCTGGCGCGGGTACCATGCATCTTCCAGTTACCAGCTACCATAGGGCGACGCATGCTGTACCTCGTCGGTCAAAGTGGGCGCAGATGTTACCCAACACAATCATGGCTGGCAAGCCGAATTCAGGCAGAAACTTCAGTAACCAGTTTTGCCAGCTCTTCGGCATAACCACGAACCTGTGTTTCGTCCTCGCCTTCAACCATGACCCGCACCAGTGGCTCGGTACCGGACTTGCGCAACAGCACACGCCCACGACCCGCCATGGCCTGCGTGACGCGCTCGCTGGCCTCCATAACCGACGGATGTTCGAGAGGGCTCGCACCGCCGCCGAAACGGACATTAATCAGCACCTGAGGACACTTGCGCAGCGCCTGACGGGCCTGAGCCAGTCCTTCGGAGCGAGTCTTCAGCGCCATCAACACCTGCAACGCCGCGATGATCGCATCACCGGTGGTGGTGTGATTGAAGCAGACGATGTGCCCGGAGTTCTCGCCACCGACCAACCAGTTGCGCTCCAGCAGGTCAGCGATCACATAACGGTCGCCGACATTGGCGCGCACAAATGGAATCGACAGATCTGCCAGGGCCAGTTCCAGGCCCAGGTTACTCATCAACGTACCGACCACGCCGCCCTGCAACTTGCCACGCTCATGCAGATCGCGAGCGATGATGAACAGCAGCTCATCACCATCGACGACAGCGCCAGTGTGATCGACCATCAGCACCCGATCACCATCACCATCGAAGGCGATACCCAGATCGGCATGTTCGGCCAATACGGCAGCTTGCAGTGGACCCATATGAGTCGATCCGCAATTTTCGTTGATGTTCAGGCCGTTTGGCTGAGCAGATAACACAACAACATCGGCACCCAGCTCACGGAATACGCTAGGCGCGACTTTGTAAGTCGCACCATGGGCGCAGTCGATTACGATTTTCAGGCCCGCGAAGCTGGTGCCGGTCGGGACGCTGCTCTTGCAGAATTCAATGTAACGACCCGAGGCATCGTTGATGCGCGACACCCTGCCGATCTTGCTCGACTCAACCACGGTCATCGGGGTATCGAGCAACTCTTCGATCATCAACTCGACTTCATCCGGAAGCTTGGTGCCTTTCCCGGAGAAAAACTTGATGCCGTTGTCATCGTGTGGATTGTGCGAAGCACTGATCACGATGCCGGCCTCGGCATGGAAAGTACGCGTCAGGTACGCGATGGCCGGTGTCGGCATTGGCCCCAGGAGCATCACGTCGGCACCGGCCGAAGTCAGCCCGGCTTCAAGTGCCGATTCGAACATGTACCCGGAAATTCGAGTGTCCTTGCCTACCAGCACCTTGCAGGCACCCATCTTGCGGAACGCCATGCCGGCAGCCCAACCGAGCTTGAGCATAAAGTCTGGAGTGATCGGATATTCGCCGACCCGACCACGAATGCCGTCGGTGCCAAAATATTTCTTAGTCATAAGTGCTCCATCATTCTTATTCGGCTGATTCCACTGCGGCAATCATCCGCACGAGATCGACTGTTTCGGCCACATCATGAACGCGCAATATGCGCGCGCCCTTAACCGAAGCCAGCGCTGCCAACGCCAGACCGCCATACAGACGTTCGCCAACCGGACGATTCAAGGCCTGACCTATCATGCTCTTTCGCGAAACCCCTACCAACAGGGGCCGCCCCAAGGCATGCAAGGCCTCCATATGTTTGAACAAGCTTAGATTGTGCTGCAGGGTTTTCGCGAAACCGAAACCCGGATCAAGAATGATCCGCTCAGCCGGAATCCCCACTGACGCACACTGTGCCATGCGCTCGGCGAGAAACTCACCCACCTCTTTCGTCACGTCGCGATACTGCGGATCGTCCTGCATATCGCCCGGCTCGCCGAGCATATGCATCAGACACACCGGAAGACCGGTCGCCGCCGCAGCATCCAGGGCGCCGTCACGTCGCAATGACCGTACATCATTGATCAACCCAGCACCCAGTCGCGCAGTTTCGCGCATGACTGCTGGCGTGGAAGTATCAACTGAGATGATCACATCCAGCTCGCGATTGATGCGCTCGACAATCGGCGCAACGCGCTCAAGCTCTTCGAGCGGTGAAACCGCCCTGGCGCCAGGCCGGGTCGACTCACCACCGACATCTATAAGCGTTGCACCAGCCGCCACCATCGCTTCGGCGTGGCGCAGCGCTGCATCGAGCTGGCTGTATCGGCCGCCATCGGAAAAGGAATCGGGAGTGACATTGAGAATGCCCATGACATGCGTATGGGCCAAATCAAGAACCCGGTTGCCGCAAGGCAACCGGGTCAGGGACTGAACAGAAGTCATTTCAAACCTTAAACGTCAGCAGCCGGACCGCCGATCGGTGTTTCCGGACGCGGATCCTGCGCCACCGGAGGTGTTCCGGAGGTACCAGCACCGCCGCCCGACCAGTCGCGTGGTTCACGAGGCGTACGACCGGCCATGATGTCGTCGATCTGATCGGCGTCGATCGTCTCGTACTTCATCAGGGCGTCCGCCATGGCGTCGAGCTTGTCACGGTTATCCGTGAGGATCTGCTTGGCTGTGCCGTAGCACTGATCAATGATGCTGCGCACTTCGGAGTCGATCAGCTTGGCAGTCTCACCGGAGAAGCTTGCACTCTGACCACCGCCGCCACGACCGAGGAACACTTCACCCTCTTCTTCGGCGTACATCAACGGACCGAGTTTTTCCGACAGCCCCCACTTGGTCACCATGTTTCGTGCAATCTGACTTGCACGCATGATGTCGTTCGACGCACCGGTAGTAACGCCATCAAAGCCCAGGGTCATCTCTTCAGCGATACGGCCGCCGTACAACGAGCAGATCTGGCTGATCAAGGCGCGCTTGGACAGGCTGTATCGATCTTCTTCCGGCAGGAACATGGTCACACCCAGCGCACGACCGCGCGGAATGATCGACACCTTGTAGACCGGATCATGCTCAGGCACGACGCGACCGACGATAGCGTGGCCAGCCTCGTGGTAAGCGGTGTTCTGCTTCTCTTTCTCGGACATGACCATCGATTTGCGCTCGGCGCCCATCATGATCTTGTCTTTGGCCAGTTCGAACTCTTTCATCTCAACGATG
Organism: Pseudomonas sp. TH15; assembly: GCF_016651105.1. Taxonomy (GTDB): domain Bacteria; phylum Pseudomonadota; class Gammaproteobacteria; order Pseudomonadales; family Pseudomonadaceae; genus Aquipseudomonas. Next base: position 1,949,828 of record NZ_JAEKEL010000001.1, on the reverse strand, counting down.
CGCTTGCCGGTACGGGCAGCGAACAACGACGCTTCGTTTACCAGGTTGGCCAGGTCGGCACCAGAGAAACCAGGCGTACCACGAGCAATTACGGCCGGAGCGACATCGTCACCCATCGGCACTTTGCGCATGTGAACCTTGAGGATCTGCTCACGACCACGGATATCCGGCAAGCCGACCACAACCTGACGGTCGAAACGGCCCGGACGCAGCAACGCAGGGTCCAGAACGTCCGGACGGTTGGTTGCAGCGATCACGATGATGCCGTCATTCATTTCAAAGCCGTCCATCTCTACCAGCAACTGGTTGAGTGTCTGCTCGCGCTCATCGTGACCACCGCCCATGCCGGCGCCACGGTGGCGACCGACAGCGTCGATTTCATCGATGAAGATGATGCATGGCGCGTGCTTTTTGGCTTGTTCGAACATGTCACGAACACGGCTGGCACCAACGCCGACGAACATTTCGACGAAATCGGAACCGGAGATCGTGAAGAACGGAACCTTGGCTTCACCGGCAATCGCCTTGGCAAGCAAGGTTTTACCGGTACCCGGAGGACCGACCATCAGCACGCCGCGAGGAATGCGACCGCCCAGACGCTGGAACTTGCCTGGATCACGCAGGAACTCGACCAGCTCACCGACTTCTTCCTTGGCTTCGTCGCAACCTGCAACGTCACCCAAGGTGGTTTTCACCTGATCTTCGGAGAGCAGGCGCGCCTTGCTCTTGCCGAAGCTCATCGGCCCGCCCTTGCCTCCAGCGCCACCCTGCATCTGCCGCATGAAGAACATGAACACGGCGATGATCACCAGGATCGGGAAGCTTGCGACCAGGAGTTGAGTCCAGATGCTTTGCTGTTCCGGCTGCTTGCCTTCGACTACGACGTGGTTATCCACCAGGTCGCCGATCAGGCCATTGTCCTGAATTGCCGGACGAATGGTCTTGAAGCTGTCGCCATCGTTGCGCTTGCCGGTAATCACATAGCCATCCACGGCTACGCGCTCGACCTTGCCATCCTTGACCTGCTGGATGAAGTCGGAATAGTTAAGGGTCTGCGGCTCGTTAGGGCTGGAGAAGTTGTTCATCACCGTCACAAGGACAGCCGCGATGATCAACCACAGGATCAGATTCTTTGCCATATCGTTCAATTAACTACCCTCTGAAGCAAGCTCCGCTACTGGCGCGCGCTTCGCATGATATTCACCGGCCTAACTTACTACATTACCTACGGCTCTGGCAGGCGCCGTCTGTAACCCTTTGTGAAACACTTTCTACACAATATTCGCTAATGCTCACGAGGCGAAATGCGAAAAACCTATCACCCCGGTCGAAAAACCTCTTATTCCTCGCTACGCCCGCGGAAACCGCGGCCCAGCAGGTACTGCTCACGAGAGCGATCGCGCGACGATTTAGGCTTGCGCGTCGTGACCTTTTCGAACTGCATGCGAACGCTCTTGTGGTATTCGTCGAAGCCTTCACCCTGGAAGACCTTGATCAAAAAATCACCACCTGGCTTCAATACCCGTACCGCAAGATCCAGTGCCAACTCGCACAGGAACATTGATCGCGGCATATCTACAGACGCCAATCCACTCATATTGGGGGCCATATCGGAAATCACAAGGTCCACCTCGTTTTTTCCGACAGCTTCGAGAATCTGCGCGAGCACTGCATCCTCGGTGAAGTCACCCTGAATAAAGGTCACATCAGGGATGCTGTCCATTTCCAGGATGTCGGAAGCGATCAGCGTGCCTTGCCCACCAATCAGACGACTGGTCACTTGGGACCAGCCACCCGGGGCGGCGCCCAGGTCGATCACGCTCATGCCGGGGCGGATCAGACGATCCCTGTCCTGGATCTCCAGCAGCTTGTAGCTGGCACGGGAGCGGTACCCGTCTTTTTGCGCCATTTTGACGAATGGGTCGTTGAAATGCTCTTGCAGCCATTTAAGACTTGTCTTGGAACGGGCCACGGGCCACCTCGAAAATAAAACGGGTCGTGATTAACTGGGCGGTCCCGGACTCGCTCGGGTAAACTGGCCGCCGCTTTTTACAAGATCAGACGCAGGGGTCAGATTATGCCGCTCACTCAAGAGCAGAAGAAACAGTACAAATCCATTGGCCACCATCTGAAACCAGTTTTGACTGTGGCTGATAACGGTTTGACTGAAGGTGTGTTAGCCGAACTTGAACGCGCGTTGGCGGATCACGAGCTGATTAAAATCAAGCTCAACATCCTCGATCGCGAGTCGCGCCTGGCGAACATTGCAGAACTGTGCAAGGTCGGCAAAGCGGACCTGGTTCAGGTTATCGGCAAGATGGCACTGATTTACCGCAAGAACTTCAGCGTCAACAAGCAGCTGTCGAACGTCCATCGCTTCAAGTGATGGCAAGGGTCAAGGGTGTGCTTCGCGCACCCTGCCACTCCATCCAGGCACCGGCTGCAACACCAGCACCAGCCCGGCAAACCCCAGGACCAGATAGCTGAACTCTTCCCAGCGCACTGCATCCGGCCAATCGAAGCGCACGACGAAATACATCGCGCACGCATAGAGCGCCATCAGCAGCAGTTGCCCGCGAATATCCCGCCATAGACTGACAAGGCCCTCGGCCTGAACCAGCACCAAAGCCTGAAAAATCACACACGCTGTGGCGAATCCCACCATCAGCGCATCAAGCATGCCTTCAATTTCATCGATCAGCAGCGGCGCCAGGCCAATTTTGCCCAACGCCGGCAGCAAACCGATATGCAACAGCCACAGGCCCCCAACCCACAACATCTGGGTCAGCTGCCAAAGCATGGCGCCCGCACGTAGCGGGCGCCTTCTTTTAGATGTGACGGACTTCGACAATCTCGTACTCGATAACGCCACCTGGCGTTTTCACGGCGACCACATCGCCTTCTTGCTTGGCGATCAAGGCGCGAGCCAGTGGCGAACCCACCGAAATCTTGCCCAGCTTGAAGTCAGCCTCGTCCTCACCAACGATGTGGTAAATGACGGTCTCGTCAGTTTCGACGTTGGCGATTTCAACGGTGGTACCGAAAATCACTTTGCCGGTATGAGGAATGGTCGTGACATCAATGATCACCGCATTCTGCATACGGCCTTCGATGTCACGGATCCGCGCCTCGACCATACCCTGCTGCTCGCGAGCAGCGTGGTATTCGGCGTTTTCCTTCAGATCACCCAATTCGCGGGCCGTACCGATGTCCTGGCTGAGCTTCGGACGGACGACCTTGGTCAGGTGAGCGTGTTCCTCTTCCAGGGCTTTGGCACCCTGGACGGTCATTGGGTATTTGATCATGCCTTCAATCCTGCGTGTAGGTCCTGCAAGCGGCGCACAGTCTTCTCGGGACCGAACTTCAGCGCTTCACAGATAGCTTCGCCAGCAGCAATGGTGGTGGTGCAGTAGATCTTGTGCTGCAAGGCATTACGACGAATGGAGTACGAATCAGCGATCGATTGACGACCTTCGGTGGTGTTGATGATCAGGGTGACTTCGTCATTTTTGATCATGTCGACCACGTGCGGACGACCTTCGGTCACTTTGTTCACACGACGCACTTTCAGGCCTGCGGCTTCGATCAGCTTGGCAGTACCGGCAGTGGCAACCACTTCGAAGCCCAAGTTGATCAGATCACGGGCCACGCCTGCAACCAGCGGCTTGTCGTCGTCACGCACGCTGATGAACGCGGTACCGCCGGTCGGCAGCACTTCGCTGGCGCCCATTTGGGCCTTGGCGAACGCTTCACCGAAGGTATCACCCACGCCCATCACTTCACCGGTGGACTTCATCTCTGGGCCCAGGATCGGGTCCACGCCAGGGAATTTGGCGAATGGGAACACCGCCTCTTTCACGCTGTAGAAGTTCGGAATGATTTCTTTGGTGAAGCCGATTTCTTTCAGGGTTTTACCGGCCATCACGCGAGCCGCGATCATTGCCAGGGAAACACCGATGCACTTGGACACGAACGGTACGGTACGGGAAGCGCGCGGGTTGACTTCGATGACGTAGATGTCTTCGCCTTGCAGCGCCAACTGAACGTTCATCAGGCCGACAACGCCCAGCTCCAGGGCCATTTTCTTGACCTGTTCGCGCATCTCGTCCTGGATGTGCCCAGGCAGAGAATACGGCGGCAGGGAGCACGCGGAGTCACCGGAGTGAACGCCGGCCTGCTCGATGTGCTGCATGATCGCGCCGATCACCACGTCGGTGCCGTCGCAAACTGCATCCACGTCCATTTCGATGGCGCAGTTGAGGAAGTGGTCGAGCAGCACCGGGCTGTCGTTGGACACTTTCACCGCGTCACGCAGGTAGCGCTTGAGTTCTTCTTCTTCGTAGACGATTTCCATCGCACGACCGCCCAGTACGTAGGACGGACGAACCACCAGCGGGTAACCGATCTTGGCAGCAGCGCGAATCGCTTCGTCTTCGCTGCGAACGGTAGCGTTTGGCGGCTGACGCAGATTCAGGCGCTCAACCATTTGCTGGAAGCGCTCACGGTCTTCAGCACGGTCGATAGCGTCCGGGCTGGTGCCGATGATCGGCACGCCGGCTTCTTCCAGGGCACGCGCCAGTTTCAGCGGGGTTTGGCCGCCGTACTGGACGATCACGCCTTTCGGCTTCTCGACGCGGACGATTTCCAGCACGTCTTCCAGGGTCACTGGCTCGAAGTACAGGCGATCGGAGGTGTCGTAGTCGGTGGAGACGGTTTCCGGGTTGCAGTTGACCATGATGGTCTCGTACCCGTCGGCGCGCAGGGCCAGTGCCGCGTGTACGCAGCAGTAGTCGAACTCGATGCCTTGGCCGATACGGTTAGGACCGCCGCCGAGGATCATGATCTTGTCGCGGCCCGACGGTGCAGCTTCGCACTCTTCCTCGTAAGTCGAGTAGAGGTAAGCGGTGTCGGTGGCGAACTCGGCCGCGCAGGTGTCAACGCGCTTGTAGACCGGGAAGATTTCCAGCTTGTGACGGTGGCGACGCAGGTTTTTCTCGGTCACGCCCAGCAGCTTGGCCAGACGCATGTCGGAGAAGCCTTTGCGCTTGAGGCGGAACATCACGTCGCGGTCGATGCTGGCCAGACCCAGGGTCTTGACCTTCTCTTCTTCCTTGATCAGATCTTCGATCTGCACCAGGAACCACGGGTCGATCATGTTCATGCCGAAGATGTCTTCGACCGACAGGCCGGCGCGGAACGCGTCAGCCACATACCAGATACGCTCGGCGCCCGGCACGGTCAGTTCGCGCTTGAGAATACTCATGCTTTCCGGATTGCTCAGGTCGAGCTTCTCGTCCAGGCCGCAAACGCCCACTTCCAGACCGCGAAGGGCTTTCTGCAGGGATTCCTGGAAAGTCCGGCCGATGGCCATGACTTCACCCACCGACTTCATTTGAGTGGTCAGGCGCGCGTCGGCTTTCGGGAATTTCTCGAAGGCGAAGCGTGGCAGCTTGGTCACGACGTAGTCGATGGACGGCTCGAAGGATGCAGGAGTAGCGCCGCCGGTGATTTCGTTCTGCAGTTCGTCCAGGGTGTAGCCGATCGCCAGTTTGGCAGCGATACGCGCAATCGGGAAACCGGTGGCTTTCGAGGCCAGGGCCGAGGAACGGGATACCCGCGGGTTCATCTCGATGACAACCATACGGCCAGTGTCCGGGCAGATGCCGAACTGGACGTTGGAGCCGCCGGTTTCCACGCCGATCTCACGCAGTACCGCCAGGGAGGCGTTACGCATGATTTGGTATTCCTTGTCCGTCAGGGTCTGTGCTGGCGCAACAGTGATCGAGTCACCGGTGTGCACGCCCATCGGGTCAAAGTTTTCGATGGAGCAGACGATGATGCAGTTGTCCTTCTTATCGCGGACAACCTCCATCTCGTACTCTTTCCAGCCGATCAGGGATTCGTCGATCAGCAGCTCTTTGGTCGGCGACAGGTCCAGACCACGGGCGCAGATTTCTTCGAACTCTTCGCGGTTGTAAGCGATACCGCCGCCGGTGCCGCCCATGGTGAAGGACGGACGGATGATGCACGGGAAGCCAAGCTTCTCGAGCACCGCGTTGGCCTCTTCCATGCTGTGGGCGATGCCCGAACGCGGGCAGTCCAGGCCAATGGATTTCATCGCCTTGTCGAAGCGCGAACGGTCTTCAGCCTTGTCGATGGTGTCAGCGTTGGCGCCGATCATCTCTACGCCGAACTTCTCCAGAATGCCTTCGCGTTCCAGGTCCAGTGCGCAGTTCAGAGCGGTCTGGCCGCCCATGGTCGGCAGCAGCGCGTCCGGACGCTCTTTCTCGATGATCTTGGCAACGGTCTGCCATTTGATCGGCTCGATGTACGTGGCGTCAGCCATGTCCGGGTCGGTCATGATGGTCGCTGGGTTGGAGTTCACCAGGATGACGCGGTAACCCTCCTCGCGCAGGGCTTTGCAGGCCTGGGCGCCGGAGTAGTCGAATTCACAGGCCTGGCCGATAACGATCGGGCCAGCGCCGAGAATCAGGATGCTTTTTATGTCTGTACGTTTTGGCATGGGTTTGTCACTCAAATCCGCAGGTCAGTCGGCAAGCCGTCTTGTTCAATCTGTGAAGCCTTGAGGGGGCCGCCGGTGTCGGGACCACCCTCAAGCTTTGCTGCATCAGGGCTAGCGATTAGCGTCGCTTGGCCATTTCGTTGATGAAGCGATCAAACAGCGGCGCTACGTCGTTCGGGCCAGGGCTGGCTTCAGGGTGACCCTGGAAGCTGAAGGCGCTCTTGTCGGTACGCTCGATCCCTTGCAGGGTGCCGTCGAACAGCGATTTGTGGATCGCCCGGACGTTGGCTGGCAGGGTGGCTTCGTCTACCGCAAAACCGTGGTTCTGGCTGGTGATCATCACAACGCCGGTGTCCAGATCCTGGACCGGGTGGTTGGCACCGTGGTGGCCGTGACCCATTTTCAGGGTCTTGGCGCCCGAGGCCAGGGCCAGCAGTTGGTGACCGAGGCAGATGCCGAACACCGGAATCTCGGTTTCGAGCACATCCTTGATCGCCTGGATCGCGTAGTCGCAAGGCTCCGGGTCACCAGGGCCGTTGGACAGGAACACGCCGTCCGGCTTCATGGCCAGAACATCAGCGGCTGGGGTTTGCGCCGGCACTACGGTCACGCGGCAACCGCGCGCGACCAACATGCGCAGAATGTTCAGCTTGACGCCGTAGTCGTAGGCAACCACGTGGTACGGCAGCTCGGAGGCGTCGATGGTCGCGTGGCTGTCGGTTTTCAAGTCCCAGACAGTCGAGCGCCACTCGTACTTCTCTTTGGTGCTGACGACTTTTGCCAGGTCCATGCCTTTGAGGCCAGGGAAACCCTGAGCAGCGGCGATGGCAGCTTCTTCGGAGATGTTGTCGCCGGCCATGATGCAGCCGTTTTGCGCGCCTTTCTCACGCAGGATGCGTGTCAGGCGGCGGGTGTCGATACCAGCGATCGCCACAACGTTGTTGGCTTTCAGGTAGTCGGACAAGGACATCGTGTTACGCCAGTTGCTCGCAACCAGTGGCAGGTCACGGATGACCAGTCCAGCGGACCAGACGCGATCGGACTCGGCATCTTCCGGTGTCGTACCGGTGTTACCGATGTGCGGATAAGTCAGGGTAACGATCTGTTGGGCGTAGGAAGGATCGGTAAGGATTTCCTGATAGCCGGTCATGGCGGTGTTGAACACCACCTCACCAACGGTTTGACCGTCGGCTCCAATGGCTTCGCCGCGAAAAATGCTGCCATCAGCAAGGGCGAGTATGGCTGGCTTAGTCAAGAAGACCTCCCGTAAATAAAGCCTGAAAGGGCGATCGCAGGTTGTAAAAAAGCGGAGTGACGTATGGACACGTCACCCCGCTTCTTCACTGAATTATTCTGCGCGCTTTTAGTGGACACACTAAAGCTGTAGCTTACAGAAAAAGGCATTTTTGGTCTACCGCCAATGAGCCTTAAAGGCCGGGGAATGCGACAGGACGTCGCTTGGCAGTGTAAAACCGGGTTCAAACACGCTGTTTGAACCCGGTTTCGGGCGCATCTTAACGCAAATCGAGCACGTCTTGCATGTCGTAGAGGCCAGGCGTTCGCCCATCAAGCCACAATGCAGCGCGCACCGCGCCCTTGGCGAAGGTCATGCGGCTGGACGCCTTGTGCGTGATCTCGAGGCGCTCGCCCTCGCAGGCGAACAACACCGTGTGATCACCCACCACATCACCACCGCGAACAGTGGCGAAGCCGATGGCTTCCCGCTCGCGGGCACCGGTATGGCCTTCACGACCATAGACCGCAACCTTCTGCAGATCACGACCCAACGCACCGGCAATCACTTCACCCATGCGCAGCGCCGTGCCTGAAGGCGCATCGATCTTGTGCCGATGATGGGCCTCGATGATTTCGATATCTGCCTCATCACCCAGCACACGAGCAGCCATGTCGAGCAGCTTCAGCGACAGGTTCACACCGACACTGAAGTTAGCCGCAAACACAATCGGAATGTCGTTGCCCGCTTCAGCCAGCAACTGCTTCTGCGCAGCGTCCAGCCCGGTCGTACCGATGACCATGGCTTTGCCTGCCTTACGGCAGAACGCCAGGTTTTTCAGCATGACTTCCGGCAGCGTGAAGTCGATCAAGACATCGAACTCTTCAGCCACCGCTTCCACATGACCGGACAGCGGCACGCCGATACGCCCGAGCGAAGCCAGCTCGCCAGCATCCACGCCAATCAGCGTGCTGCCGGGGCGCACGATGGCTGCCGTCAGGCCCGTCAGCGGCGCGCGTTGCTGCACCGCCTCGACCAGGATTTTGCCCATGCGCCCGGCAGCGCCCATCACAGCTATACGTCGCATGCCGACTCCTTACAAATCGCCGAAGAAGCGCTTCACGCCTTCGAACCAACCAGTGGTTTTTGGCGAATGACTGTTGTCGTCCGCCAACGAACTGCGGAATTCTTCCAGCAATTCGCGCTGACGACGACCCAGGTTGACCGGGGTTTCGACCGCCACACGACACATCAGGTCGCCAGCACCGCCGCCACGCACTGGCGCAACGCCTTTGCCGCGAACACGGAACTGCTTGCCGGTCTGAGTCCCTTCCGGGATTTTCAGTTTGACCCGACCATCAAGGGTCGGAATCTCCAGCTCGCCACCCAGTGCAGCATCGACGAAGCTAATCGGCACTTCACAGAATAGGTGCTTGCCGTCGCGCTGGAAGATCGCGTGCTCGCGCACATTGATCACCACGTACAGGTCGCCAGTCGGACCACCCTGGGCGCCCGCCTCGCCTTCGCCGGACAGGCGAATGCGGTCGCCGGTATCAACACCGGCCGGCACTTTGACGGAAAGGGTTTTGTACTCTTCGACACGACCTTCGCCGTGGCAGGAGTCGCACGGATCGGAAATGATCTTGCCTTGGCCATGGCAGCGCGGACAGGTCTGCTGCACCGAGAAGAAACCTTGCTGCATGCGGACCTGACCGATCCCGCCGCACGTCGGGCAAGTGATCGGCGCCGAGCCTTGCTTGGCGCCCGAACCGTCGCACGGCTTGCAGTTGACCAGTGTCGGAACGCGGATATTCACGGTCGTGCCACGCACCGCTTCTTCCAGGTTCAGCTCCAGGGTGTAACGCAGGTCGCTGCCGCGCTGAGCGCCGCCACGGGAACCGCCGCGACCACCACCGAAGAAGTCACTGAAGACATCGCCAAAGATGTCGGAGAAATTCTGACCGCCAAAACCGGCACCGCCGCCGCCCATGCTTGGGTCGACACCGGCATGACCGTATTGGTCGTACGCCGCGCGCTTGCTGGAATCGGACAGCACTTCGTAGGCCTCGTTGGCCTCTTTGAACATCTCTTCCGACGCTTTATCATCGGGATTACGGTCCGGGTGATGCTTCATCGCCAGGCGACGATAGGCCTTTTTCAGGTCCGCTTCGCTTGAGCCGCGCTCAACACCCAATACTTCGTAATAGTCACGCTTTGCCATAAGTCTTTGCACTCTTAAGGACGTTCGGCAAACCCCTCCTGAGCTTCGCCAAACTCGTTGAGCCCCAATACAGGCCCGGACCCAACTCACGTCAATTCAACGATCCTGGTCTTTGATTCATTGCAGTACTTGCGGCTCGAAAAGCAGGAGCATTCCCGGCCATACCACCAACACTGAGGCGGACTGAATGGCTTGTTCGTTAGGCAACCTCGGCGTCCGAGCCCCATACCCTGCGTTGCCGCTCCTCCCCATAGCAAGCTATGAGTCGTCGCGGCGCCTTGGCTATGGCGCCCTGGCATCCGAACTTGCTCTAACGAACAAGCCACTCACTCCGCCTTTGTCGCATGCTGTAAAAATTCGCTTACTCCAGACACGCCAACGCGGGAGCAAGCTCCCGCGCGGCGACATCCTACCAGTCACCGCCTAAAGGCAGTCAACCGGCCGACCAACAACTTACTTGTGGTCTTTGACTTCTTCGAACTCAGCATCGACAACGTCGTCGGCTTTTTCAGCTTTTTCGTCGTGCGGTGCAGCGCCTTCAGCCGGCTGAGCCTGCTCGGCGTACATTTTCTGAGCCACTGGCGCGGAGACTTTCGACAACTCTTCAACCTTGGCGTCGATAGCAGCCTTGTCGTCGCCTTTGACGGCGGCTTCCAGGGCAACTACGGCAGCTTCGATTGCAGTCTTCTCTTCAGCGGTCACTTTGTCGCCAGCATCAGCGACCATTTTGCGCGTCGAGTGAACCAGCGCATCGCCCTGGTTACGGGCAGCGGCCAGCTCTTCGAACTTGCGATCTTCGTCGACGTTGGCTTCAGCATCGCGAATCATCTGCTGAATTTCTTCCTCGGACAGACCGGAGTTGGCCTTGATCACGATCGACTGAGTCTTGCCAGTAGCCTTGTCTTTGGCGCCTACGTGCAGAATGCCGTTGGCGTCGATGTCGAAGGTCACTTCAATTTGTGGCACGCCACGTGGTGCTGGTGGAATCTCGGCCAGGTCGAACTTGCCCAAGGACTTGTTCTGAGCGGCTTGCTTACGCTCACCTTGCAGCACGTGAATGGTCACAGCGCCCTGGTTGTCGTCGGCCGTCGAGAACACTTGCGATTTCTTGGTAGGAATCGTGGTGTTTTTCTCGATCAGCGCAGTCATCACGCCACCCATGGTTTCGATACCCAGGGTCAGCGGGCTAACGTCCAGCAGCAGAACGTCTTTCACGTCGCCAGCCAATACCGCGCCCTGGATAGCAGCACCCATGGCAACAGCTTCGTCCGGGTTCACGTCTTTACGAGCTTCTTTACCGAAGAACTCGGTCACCAGCTTCTGAACCAGTGGCATACGGGTCTGACCGCCCACCAGGATCACGTCGTTGATCGCGCCAACGTCGATACCGGAGTCTTTCAGAGCGATGCGGCAAGGTTCGATGGTGCGCTGAACCAGGTCTTCTACCAGCGCTTCGAGCTTGGCGCGGGAGATTTTTACGTTCAAGTGCTTAGGACCGGTGGCATCTGCAGTGATGTACGGCAGGTTCACGTCGGTCGAATTGCTCGAGGACAGTTCGATCTTGGCTTTTTCAGCAGCTTCTTTCAGGCGCTGCATGGCCAGCGGGTCACCCTTAAGGTTCATGCCGCTTTCTTTCTTGAATTCGTCAACGAGATAGTCGATCAGACGAATGTCAAAGTCTTCACCGCCCAGGAACGTGTCGCCGTTGGTGGCCAATACTTCGAACTGGTGCTCGCCATCGACTTCAGCGATTTCGATCACGGAAACGTCGAAAGTACCGCCGCCCAAGTCGTAAACGATCACGGTGTGATCGCCTTTCGCTTTGTCCATACCGTAAGCCAGAGCGGCTGCGGTTGGTTCGTTGATGATCCGTTTAACGTCCAGGCCCGCGATGCGGCCGGCGTCTTTGGTCGCCTGGCGCTGGCTGTCGTTGAAGTAGGCCGGAACGGTGATTACCGCTTCGGTCACTGGCTCGCCGAGGTAGTCTTCGGCGGTCTTCTTCATTTTCTTCAGAATTTCAGCCGAGATTTGCGGCGGCGACATTTTCTGGCCGTTTACTTCAACCCAGGCGTCACCGTTGTCAGCCTTGGCGATTTTGTACGGGACCATCTTGATGTCTTTCTGAACGACTTCTTCGTCGAACTTACGACCGATCAGACGCTTCACCGCGTACAGGGTGTTGTGCGGATTGGTTACAGCCTGACGCTTGGCCGACTGACCTACCAGGATTTCGCCGTCGTTGGCGTAAGCGATGATCGACGGCGTGGTGCGCGCGCCTTCAGCATTTTCGATAACTTTTGCTTTGCCATTTTCCATGACGGAGACGCAGGAGTTGGTAGTCCCCAGGTCGATACCGATAATTTTGCCCATGTTAACTCTCCCGAAACTTTGGATTTGGTTGCCGCAGCAGTGGTGGCTAACTGCGGTAGCACTTAAACGCTTGACTTCTAAATGGGGGCCTTGCGGCTAATTTCAAGCCTGCTCATCAATCGAAGGCGAAACCGGCGAAGGTGCCTTGCTGACCACAACCATGGCCGGGCGCAGCAAGCGACCGTTGAGCTGGTAACCCTTCTGGAACACCTTGAGCACGCTGTTCGGCTCTACATCGGCGCTTTCCTGCATGGCCATCGCCTGGTGATGAACGGCGTTGAACGGTTCGCCGTGCGGATCGATCGCTTCCAGCTGATAACGCTTCAGGGTGTCCTGGAACATTTTCAGGGTCAGCTCGATGCCTTCACGCATTGGGCGAATGCTTTCGTCGTCCGGGTTGGACAACTCCAGGCCACGCTCCAGGCTGTCGACGATCGGCAGCAGGTCGCCAGCGAACTTTTCCAGCGCGAATTTGTGAGCCTTTTCGACATCCTGCTCGGCGCGACGGCGGACGTTCTGCAGATCAGCCGCTACACGCAAAGCCTGATCATGAGCACCAGCCAACTGCTCTTCGAGCACTTGTACACGAGCCGCCAGCTCATCACCCGCAACCTGGGCAGCCTGATCGGCGTCGAGATTTTGCGTATCCACTGTCTGTTCGTCAGCCATAGATTTTCTCCTTTCAATATCGTCCGCGAGCTCAACTCGCGCTTCTGCCCAGCTATATGGGGCCGCAAAATTGAGCTTCAAGGGGTTTGCTGTGATTAACCCTACAAAAAGAGCTGCATTGTCATTCCCCAATGCACTAACGATTTCGTCGGATCAAGCAAATCGAGCTAATGGAGGGCATTGTCAGCCACAAATAAAACACTGTATAAATAACCAGACCTAAAGCCTGGGAGCGGCCTTTATGCTGGTGCACCTGTCCGTACACAACTACGCCATCGTCGAACATCTCGATCTCGAACTTGATCGCGGGATGAGCGTGATCACAGGGGAAACCGGCGCCGGCAAATCGATCATGCTCGACGCCCTGGGCCTGACCCTGGGCGATCGCGCCGACAGCGGCGTGGTTCGCCCCGGCGCCGACAAGGCCGATATCCTCGCGACTTTCGACCTGATCGACATCCCCGAAGCCAGTGCCTGGCTTGCCGAACGCGACCTGGAAAGCGACGGTCCGTGCATCCTGCGCCGGGTGATTACGGCTGAAGGTCGTTCACGCGGCTATATCAACGGCACGCCCTGCCCCCTCGGTGATCTCAAGGCCCTGGGCGAGCTACTGATCGATATCCACAGCCAGCACGAACACCAATCCCTGCTCAAGACCGACACCCACCGCCGCTTGCTCGACGAGTACGCCGGCGCGACAGACCTGGCCCGCCAGGTCCAACTGGCCGCCCAGCGCTGGCGCCAGACCCGCCAGGAGCTGGACCGTCTGTCCAACTCCGGCGACGAGCAGCGCGCCCGCCATCAATTGCTGAGCTATCAGCTCGAAGAACTGGAAAACCTCGGCCTCGGTGAAAATGAGCTGGAGCAGTTGGAGCAGGAGCACAAGAACCTGACCAATGCCGAAACCTTGCTGGGTATCTGCCGACAAGTGGTCGAACAATGCAGCGAAAGTGATTCCGGCAATGTACTGAACGCCCTGACCGCCAGCCTCAACCGCTTGTCGAGCGTGAACAACTCGATCAGTGCGCTGGGCGAAGCCAGTAGCCTGCTGACCAGCGCCCAGATACAGGTTGAAGAGGCCGTCGGCGAACTGAACCGCTTCCTCGATAACTTCGACGCCGACCCGGCGCGCCTTCAATACCTGGAAGAACGCCTCGATGCGATCTACACCCTGGCGCGCAAACACCGCATCCAGCCGACCGAAGTCGCCGAGATGCAGCAAAAGCTGCTGGATGAGATCGAAACCCTGAATGCCAACGACGAATCCATCGAACGCCTGAGCGATGAACTCGCTTCCTACGCCCGTCATTATCAAGAGAAGGCGCGCGACTTGAGCGACCTGCGTCATCAAGCCTCTGGCAACCTGTCCAGCGCCGTGGAGCAGGAAATCCAGCGCCTGGGTATGCCCGGCGGCCGCTTCACCATCGAACTGCGCCCCAATAGCAGCAACGAGTTGCTGCCCAACGGGCTTGAACAGGTGGAACTGCTGGTCAGCGCCAACCCCGGGCAACCGATGAAAGCCCTGGCAAAAGTAGCCTCGGGCGGCGAGCTGTCACGGATCAGCCTGGCAATCCAGGTCATCACCGCACAGACCTCCCGGGTTCCGACCCTGGTGTTCGACGAAGTGGACGTTGGCATCGGCGGCCCGACTGCCGAGATCGTCGGCCAGTTGCTACGTCGGCTCGGGGAGCGCGGACAGGTGCTGACAGTCACGCACTTGCCGCAAGTGGCGGCGCAAGGTCACCAGCATCTATTCGTGCACAAGGTGCGCGGTGAGGATGCCACCCATACGGCGGTGTCCAAGCTGAGCAAGAATCATCGCGTCGAAGAAGTTGCGCGCATGCTGGGGGGCATCGATCTCACCAAAGAATCTCTGGCTCACGCGAAAAAAATGGTCATCACCGCAAAAATTTAAGACCGGCAGAAAGCACGAAGGCGACCCTGGGGTCGCCTTCGCTCGTTTCGCGAACATCATGTTCGCGCGACATGCTTACTTTTTCTTGCGTACGTACAGCACGAGATTGTGATCCACCATCTCGAAGCCATATTTGTCGACGATCGCCTTCTGAAGACGCTCGATTTCTTCGTCGAAGAATTCGATCACTTCACTGGTTTCGACGTTGACCATATGGTCGTGATGCTTGCCGTCGTCCAGTTCGAAGACGGCATGACCGCCGTCGAAGTTGTGTCGCACCACAAGCCCAGCTGCCTCGAACTGAGTCAGTACACGGTAAACCGTGGCCAGACCGACGTCCTCACCAGCCTCCATCAGCGCCTTGTAAACATCCTCGGCACTCATGTGGCGTTGCTCGGCGGAATCGAGCATTTGCAGAATTTTGACCCGTGGCAGGGTCACTTTGAGGCCGGCTTTGCGTAGTTCGCTATTTTCAACCATGGTCAGCTTTCTCGCGATGCTGCTTCGCAGCTTCTCTTAATGCGGGTATGATCGGCGTTTACGTTGTCCCAGCCAAGATAGTGGAAGTCGCCCACCGATGCAAAACACCAAGCTCTTGCTAACCAGTTTCACCTTCGTGGGACTGCTCGCACTCGCCGGTTGTTCATTCCCCGGGGTTTACAAAATCGACATCCAGCAGGGCAATGTCGTCACGCAGGACATGATAGACCAGTTACGCCCGGGAATGACCCGCCGGCAAGTACGGTTTATCATGGGTAACCCTCTGCTGACCGACACGTTCCATGCCGATCGCTGGGATTACCTGTATAGCCTGCAACCGGGTGGTGGTGAACGCCAACAGGAACGCATAAGCGTTGTCTTTAACCCTAATGACCAACTCGTCAGCCTGTCGGGCGATTTTATGCCTGGCGTGAGCCGCGACGAAGCCATTCTCGGCAAGGACACCGGCACTCCTGTGACCGCTCCTGCAGAAAACACCGAGAAGCCAAAACCGGAAAAACCGGTGAAACCAGGTTCGTTGTTGGACCAGATCCAGAAGGACGTCGACGGCGTACAAACCGTTCCAGTCCCGACTCCAACACCACTGGAAACCACGCCGCAATAATTTGCGACGCAATAAAAAACCCGGCACGTCCGGGTTTTTTATTGTCTGGCATTTATTGAATCACTGATTTCGCGCCTTGGCCTCGGCAGCCTTGGCGGCGCGCAAGCGACGCACCTCTTTAGGATCGGCGAGCAACGGCCGGTAAATCTCGATGCGATCACCTGCTTGAACCACTTGAGTGTCAGGGTCAGAAATCACCTTGCCGAAGATCCCGACCGGGCAACTGGCCAGATCCAACTCAGGAAACTCGGCCCCCATACCGGACTTCAGCAGCGCACCCCGAACCGTCGAACCGGCTGGCACCGCCACTGTCAGCAGCACCTGACGATCAACGGCGGCATACACCACCTCAACCTCAATCACCGACTCAACCATGTATCTGTTTGGCGCGCTGACAAAACGCATCGACCAGCGTGTTCGCCGCCTGATTGAACAAAGGCCCCAACGTTGCGCGCACGATTGGCCCGGCGTAGTCGAACGACAGGTCCAGGCTAATCTTGCAGGCCTTCTCACCCAAAGGCTTGAACACCCAGACGCCATGCAACTGGTTGAACGGTCCTTCCTCCAGATTCATCTCGATTGAATGTCCGGGCACCAGCGTATTGCGGGTCACGAAATGCTGACTGAGGCCGCCCTTGGCCACGCCGACACTGGCACGCATGTGCTCAGGGGAGCTTTCCAGCACTTCGGCAGCCGAGCACCACGGCAGGAATTCCGGATAACGCGCCACGTCATTAACCAGGTCATAAAGGGCTTGCGCCGGATACGGCAGCAGAGCCGAGCGTTGAATATGGGTCGTCATGTCAGCGTCACTTCCACAGCTGGGCGGCAAACACTACAAGAATGCCGATGGGCGCCACATAGCGCATCAAGAACAGGGACAGGGCAAATAGAACCGGGCTGCGAATCGACAATTCGTCACGCACCGCTTCACGCCCCATGATCCAGCCTGCAAACACCACGAAACACAAACCACCGAGTGGCAGCATGATCCGCGAGGTGAAGAAATCGATCACACCAAAGAAGTCCAGACCACCGGCCGCTCCCCATTGGTAGAGATGGAACATCCCGCCTTCGTTCACGAAAAATTTGGCTTGCTTCCAGATATTGAAGGAAAACACCGTACCCAGACCGACGAACCAGCAAATAAATGCCAGCCAAAAAGTCACCCAGGCGCGGCTAATTTTCGTGCGTTCAACCAGGTAAGCCACCATCGGTTCAAGCAATGAAATCGCCGAACTCCAGGCCGCAACCGCCACCAGTACGAAGAACACTACGCCCATCAACTGGCCGAACGCTACGTTACCGAAGGCAAATGGCAGGCTGACGAACATCAGGCCAGGGCCTTCGCTTGGGTTCAGGCCGGCGGCGAACACAATCGGAAACAATGCCAGGCCAGCGACCAGCGAAACGAAGGTATCGAGCAGCGCCACACCGACCACGGTGCCGGAAAGCGATGAGTTCTTCGGCATATAGGCGCCGTAGATCATGATCGAACCCACGCCCACGCTCAGAGAAAAGAAGGCGTGCCCCATGGCGGGCAGCAAGCCGTCGAGGACTTTTTCCGGGTGGAAGTCGAACATGAAATGCACGCCTTCCATGAAATGGCCGGTGGTCATGCTGTAACCCAACAGCACCAGAATCATCACGAACAGCAGCGGCATCATGATGCGAAGGCTGCGTTCAAGCCCGGCGACCACGCCTTTGGCGATCACCACGGCGGACAGCAGCATAAAAATCGTGTGCCAAAGTGTCAGGCGCCATGGATCAGAGATCACATTGCCGAAATAAGCACCGACTTGATCTGACGTCACACCCTGGAAGTCACCACGGCCCATGTCGATGATGTAGTCCAGCGACCAGCCGCCGACCACACTATAGAAAGACAGAATCAGCAACGCCGTGATCATCCCGGCGAATGCGCCCCAGGACCACTTGCCCGAATGCCCCGCCTCTATCGCCAACACCTTCAAGGCGTTGGCCGGGCTTTGACGGGCGCGGCGGCCGATCAGGGTTTCAGCCAGCATGACCGGCACGCCGATCAGCGCGATGCAGACCAAAAACATGAGAACGAACGCGCCGCCGCCATAGACGCCGACCATGTACGGGAATTTCCAGATGCTACCAAGCCCCACGGCCGAACCGGTCGCGGCGAGTATGAAGACCCAGCGGCTAGCCCAACTGCCGTGGACAGAAACCTTGTCTGTCGACATCGTTACCACGTCCAAGCATTCAAAAAAGAGGCCGCATTGTCCGGGATTCAATCAACCTGCTCAAGCACGTAGCGATACCGTAGCCGACTCGCGTGCAACTCCCTATAATGCCGCCCCTATGGCTAAACAGAAGAAACACCCAACAGGGACCATCGCGCAGAATAAAAAGGCGCGGCACGATTACTTCATCGAACACAAGTTCGAGGCTGGTCTGGTCCTGGCCGGCTGGGAAGTAAAAAGTCTGCGGGCAAGCAAGCTACAACTGGTTGACAGTTATGTACTGCTCAAGGATGGCGAAGCCTGGCTGCTCGGCAGCCACATCACGCCGCTGATGACCGCCAGCACCCACGTCATCGCTGATCCGACCCGCACCCGAAAATTGCTGCTCAACCGCCGCGAGCTGGAAAAGCTGGCCACGGCAGTGCAGCAAAAAGGCTATGCCTGCGTGTGCCTGTCCTGGTACTGGAGCAAGCACATGGTCAAGTGCGAGATCGCTCTGGGCAAGGGCAAGAAGGAATACGACAAGCGTGATACCGAACGCGAACGCGATGCCGGTCGTGAGTTGCAGCGTGCGGTGCGGAACAAGGGCAAGGAAGAGTAATTTTCCTGCCTGATCGCGGGTCTTGTGGCGAGGGGGCTTGCCCCCGTTCGGCTGCGAAGCAGTCGCCGGCATTCTTCGAGATGGCGGCGACGCGCGAGGGCCGCTCCGCACCCCAGCGGGAGCAAGCTCCCTCGCCACAGTAAACTGAAACTACATCCCCTTGCGCCGCTCCGCCCGAGCCATGCGCTGCACTTCCTGACGCACTTCCTCCAGCACTTCCTGCACATACAAAATGTGTCGACTGGAAACTTCCCGCGCCTGCTCCGCCCGCCCTTCGATAATTGCCAGGTACAACTCCCGATGCTGACTGATCAGCATGTCGCGAGTCTCGGTACGTTGTTTGTACATGCCGCCAATGTTGGTCACCACGTTGCGCTTGAGCAGATCGAACAATCCGCGAATGGTGTGCAGCAACACCGCGTTGTGACTGGCTTCGGCGATCGCCAAATGGAATTTTGCATCCGCCGCGCCCTCCTGCTCCCGGCTCACTTCATCGTGACGCGTGTAGCAATCCTGCAATTCGTCGAATGCCGCGGTCAGCCTTTCGCGATCCACATCAGTGGCGCGCAACGCCGCGTAATAAGCACAGGACGCTTCAAGGGTATGGCGAAACTCCAGTAGATCGCGCTGCGCCTCGGGGTTGCTTTCCAGCAGATGCAGCAACGGATCGCTGAACGTCGAGCCCAGGGAATCCACCACATAATTGCCGCCGCCCTGGCGACTGACCAGCAAGCCCTTGGCCGCCAGTTTCTGGATCGCTTCGCGCAACGAAGGGCGTGACACACCAAACTGCTCGGCCAACGCGCGCTCGGCAGGCAAGCGCTCACCAGACTTCAGCGTGCCTTCGAGAATCATCCCCTCGAGCCGCTCGACAATATCGTCAGACAAACGGCGCTGACGAATTTGATCAAACCCCATAACTCATCTCTCCACGATCCCGGCAGCTCGCCGGGCTCTCTATTCTGGCCTATCGGCGCTGTCGCGACACCTACCAGACGACGCTTGAGCGAACAGATCAGATGCGTTCTGCACCGCTTATTCGACAAAAGTTTTAGGGCGGCAAATTGACACACCCCATACAAGGCTTTTACCCTAGCCAACAGCGATTGTAAATTGGTATTACCAATTAACCAAGAACGCTGGCAGTGCCTGACCAACAACAATTAGGGGCCACCCCATATGCAAACCTGGCAACAGCTCTACAGCCCGCTCGGCAGTCTCGGCGTGTCCGCGCTCGCGGCCGTTATCCCCATCGTATTTTTCTTCCTGGCCTTGGCCGTGTTTCGCCTCAAAGGCCATGTGGCCGGCAGCATCACTCTGGCCTTGTCCATTGCCGTAGCGATCTTCGCCTTCCAGATGCCGGTAGATATGGCCTTCGCCGCTGCCGGGTATGGCTTCGCCTACGGCCTGTGGCCGATTGCCTGGATCATCGTTGCGGCGGTGTTCCTCTACAAACTGACGGTCAAGAGCGGCCAGTTCGAAGTCATCCGCAGCTCGGTGCTGTCGATCACCGACGACCAGCGCCTGCAAGTGCTGCTGATCGGCTTCTGCTTCGGCGCCTTCCTGGAAGGTGCAGCCGGTTTCGGTGCGCCGGTAGCGATTACCGCCGCGCTGCTTGTAGGACTGGGCTTCAACCCGCTGTACGCCGCAGGCTTGTGCCTGATCGCCAACACCGCGCCCGTCGCATTCGGCGCACTGGGGATTCCAATCATCGTCGCCGGGCAAGTGACCGGCATCGATGCGTTCAAGATCGGCGCCATGACCGGCCGCCAGCTGCCGCTGCTTTCGCTGTTCGTGCCGTTCTGGCTGGTGTTCATGATGGACGGTATGCGCGGCGTTCGGGAAACCTGGCCGGCAGCATTGGTGGCGGGCTTGAGCTTTGCCATCACCCAGTACTTCACCTCGAACTTCATCGGCCCGGAGCTGCCAGACATCACCTCTGCGCTGGTCAGCCTGATTTCCCTGACGCTGTTCCTGAAAGTCTGGCAGCCAAAACGCGCCGCCGGCCAACACATCGCCGGCGCCGTTTCGGCGTCCGTGGTCACCGCCAGCGTCGGCGGTTTCGGCCAGAAGCGCACCACTGTGGCTTCGCCCTACAGCCTCCTGGAAATTTTCAAAGCCTGGTCGCCGTTCCTGATCCTCACCGTACTGGTCACCATTTGGACGCTAAAACCGTTCAAGGCGATGTTCGCTGCGGGCGGCTCGATGTACAGCTGGGTGTTTAACTTCGCCATCCCGCACCTGGATCAAATGGTGATCAAGGTCGCGCCGATCGTGACCGCGCCGACCGCCATTCCAGCGGTGTTCAAACTTGATCCGATTTCCGCCACCGGCACGGCGATTTTCTTCTCGGCACTGATCTCGATGCTGGTGCTGAAGATCAATTTCAAAATTGGTATTACCACTTTGAAAGACACCTTCTACGAACTGCGCTGGCCGATTCTGTCCATCGGCATGGTGCTGGCGTTCGCCTTCGTCACCAACTACTCGGGCATGTCTTCGACCATGGCCTTGGTGCTGGCGGCAACCGGCGCGGCGTTCCCGTTCTTCTCGCCATTCCTCGGTTGGCTGGGCGTGTTCCTGACCGGCTCCGATACCTCGTCCAACGCGCTGTTCAGTTCGTTGCAAGCAACCACCGCGCACCAGATCGGTGTCAGCGATGTGCTGCTAGTCGCGGCGAACACCAGCGGCGGCGTGACCGGCAAGATGATCTCGCCACAATCGATCGCCGTGGCCTGCGCCGCGACCGGCCTGGTGGGCAAGGAATCGGACCTGTTCCGTTTCACCCTCAAGCACAGCCTGTTCTTCGCAACGATCGTTGGCCTGATCACCTACATCCAGGCCTATTGGCTCACCGGGATGCTGGTGCACTAAGGACTACAAGCCGCACTGATAAAACCGACGCTGGACCACGATTCCGGCGTCAGCTATTCACCACCCGGTCTGTAAGGCTGCTGAAAGCTTCCGGCTCTATATTCAGCAGCCTCAACGGACGGATAACCGGCCGAGAGACACGCCTGATGAGCGAGCTTTTTTACAACGCTGTGCCGAACGCGACCCGCGTCGCCCCGCCACTGCCCACGCCTCGGCAATACCCCAGCGAGAAGCCTTCACGGGTGTACCTGTTCGGGACCTGCGTGGTGGATTTGTTCTACCCCGAAGCCGGGATGGACGCTATCCACCTACTGGAACGCGAAGGCATTCGTGTCGAGTACCCGCAAGGGCAAAGCTGCTGCGGGCAACCGGCCTACACCTCGGGTTACACCGAGCAGGCCCGGACCGTGGCGCGCTCGCAACTGGCGCTGTTTGCCGGGGATTATCCGGTGGTGGTGCCGTCGGGTTCTTGCGCGGGCATGTTGCGCGAACACTACGCCGACTTGTTCAAGGACGAGCCGGACACGTTGAAACAAGTCCAGGCCCTCGCGGCCCGGACGTATGAGTTGGCGGAGTTCCTGCTGTTTGTCTGCAAGGTGCAGCTCAAGGACAGCGGCGAACCGGTGAAAGTGGCGCTGCACACATCGTGCTCGGCACGCCGGGAGATGAACACCCACTTGCACGGCCGTGAGTTGTTGGCGCAGTTGGGCAACGTGGAGCGCGTCGATCACAGCCACGAAAGTGAATGCTGTGGCTTTGGTGGGACTTTCAGCGTCCGTATGCCAGACATTTCCGGCGCGATGGTAGCTGACAAGACCCGGTCGCTGAAGGAATCCGGCGCGCACCAGGTACTCAGCGCCGATTGCGGTTGTTTGATGAACATCAACGGCTCGCTGGAAAAACAGAAGGAAGCGTTGCGCGGCCAACACCTGGCCAGCTTCCTTTGGCAGCGAACCGGAGGTGTTCAATGAACGCTTCCGTGATTATTCCTACGGTTGCCGTAGAAGAAGATTTTCGCAGCAGGGCTCACGAGGCTTTGGCTGACACGCAACTGCGAAACAACTTTCGCAGCGCGATGGATTCACTGATGACAAAACGGGCAGCGTCCTTCAGCGATGCCCACGAAAGAGAACATTTGCGAGTGCTGGGCAATGCTGTCCGCGCCCGTGCGTTATCCAAGTTGCCCGACCTGCTCGAGCAGCTTGAACAGAACCTGACCCGCAACGGTGTGACAGTGCACTGGGCGGAAACGGTGGACGAGGCCAATGGCATCGTCCTCTCGATCATCCGCGCTCACGAGGGGCGGCAAGTGATCAAGGGCAAATCGATGGTCAGCGAAGAAATGGAGGTGAATCATTTCCTCGCTGAACAGGGCATTGAATGCCTGGAATCGGACATGGGCGAGTACATCGTCCAGCTCGACCACGAGAAGCCTTCACACATTATTATGCCGGCGATCCACAAGAATGCCGGTCAGGTCGCGTCCTTGTTCCACGACAAACTTGGCGTGGAATACACCAAGGACGTTGACCAACTCATTCAGATCGGTCGCAAAGTCTTGCGGCAGAAATTCTTCGAAGCGGACATCGGCGTCTCCGGCGTCAACTTCGCCGTGGCCGAAACCGGCACCCTGCTGCTGGTGGAAAACGAAGGCAACGGCCGCATGACCACCACGGTCCCGCCGGTGCATATTGCCGTTACCGGCATCGAAAAAGTCGTTGAAAACCTGCGGGACGTCGTACCGCTGCTGTCGCTGCTGACCCGCTCGGCCCTCGGCCAACCGATCACCACCTACGTCAACATGATCTCCGGCCCGCGCCAGGAGCATGAGCTCGACGGCCCGCAGGAAGTCCACCTGGTATTGCTCGACAACGGCCGCAGCCAGGCCTTCGCCGACAGCGAATTGCGCCAGACCCTGAACTGCATCCGCTGCGGCGCCTGCATGAATCATTGCCCGGTGTATACCCGAATCGGCGGCCACGCCTATGGGGAGGTTTACCCTGGGCCTATCGGAAAAATCATCACCCCGCACATGGTCGGCCTGGCGAAGGTCCCGGACCACCCAAGTGCGTCGTCGCTGTGCGGTGCCTGCGGTGAGGTCTGCCCGGTAAAAATCCCGATCCCCGCACTGCTGCGGCGCCTGCGGGAAGAGAACGTCAAAGCCCCGGATAGCCCGCATCAAGTGATGCGCGGCCAGGGCAGCAAGTACTCGCGCAAAGAGCGCTTTATCTGGAACGCCTGGGCCAGGCTCAACAGCTCGCCGACGTTGTATCGCCTGTTCGGCTTCTTCGCCACGCGCCTGCGTGCCCTCGCACCGAGTAATGTAGGCCCGTGGACGCAAAACCACAGCGCGCCAAAACCCGCTGCCCGCTCGCTGCATGACATGGCCCGCGAGCATCTGGCCAAACAGGGAGATCGTTGATGAACGCCAAGCAAAACATCCTCGCTAAATTGAGGAACAGTCTGATCGGCACTACGCCGGTGCCTGACGAATTCGACGTCGAACTGGTGACTGCGCCCTACACCTACACGCCTGAACAACGCATCCCGCAACTGCGCAAACTGATGGAAGCGGTGCACACCGAAATCCATCTGACCTCCGATGAAGGTTGGCCCGAACTGTTGGCGCAGCTTTTAAGGGATCGTCAGTTGCCGAGCCTGTTGATCGCGCCGACCACACCTCACGGTCAACGGGTCACTCAGCACTGGTCGAAAAATCCCGACCTGCCAACGCTCAAATCCTACGACCGCCCGGTAGAGGAATGGAAAGCCGAACTGTTTAACGACACCCCGGCCAGCCTCACGACTACCCTCGGCGCAATCGCTGCGACAGGTAGTCTGATTCTCTGGCCGACGCGGGAAGAACCGCGCCTGATGAGCCTGGTGCCGCCAGTACATTTCGCCCTGCTCAAGGCCAGTGAAATCCGCGACAACTTCTATCAAGTGCAGCAGGAATTCGAGTGGGCCCAAGGCATGCCGACCAACGCTTTATTGGTGTCCGGCCCGTCGAAAACCGCCGACATTGAGCAAGTGCTGGCCTACGGCGCCCACGGCCCGAAAGATCTGGTTGTGCTGATCCTGGAGAACCAATGACGCTACCGACTGCTTTCCTGCGTGACGCGCAGCAACTGATCCCTGAAGACCGACGTTTCGACGACCCGCTGTCGACATTGGCCTTCGGTACCGATGCGAGTTTCTATCGGCTGATTCCGAAACTGGTGATCCGCGTCGAGTCCGAAGATGAAGTGGTTGCCTTGCTGAAACTGGCGCAACGGGATCAGGTCCCAGTGACCTTTCGTGCGGCCGGCACCAGCCTCTCCGGGCAGGCCATCAGTGACTCAGTATTAATCGTACTCGGGGATAACTGGAACGGGCGCGAGATTCGTGGTTTGGGCACACAGATTCGCCTGCAACCGGGGGTGATCGGCGCGCAGGCGAACGCGTGGCTGGCGCCATTCGGACGCAAGATCGGTCCGGACCCGGCCTCGATCAATGCTTGCAAGATCGGCGGCATCGTTGCCAACAATGCCAGCGGCATGTGCTGCGGTACGGCGCAGAACACCTATCACACACTGGCGGGCATTCGTCTGGTGCTGGCTGATGGCAGCCGTCTCGATACCGAAGATGCTGCCAGTGTTACGGCGTTTCGTCAGAGCCATTCCGAACTGCTGGAGCGTCTGGCGACGTTGGGCCGAGAGACCCGCGCCAATTCCGAATTAGCCGCGAGAATTCGCCACAAATACCGTCTGAAAAATACCACCGGCCTGTCGCTCAACGCCCTGGTGGATTTCGACGAGCCTGTGGATATCTTGAGCCACTTGCTGGTGGGCTCCGAAGGTACGCTCGGCTTCATCAGCGCGGTGACCTACGACACGGTAATCGACCATCCGAACAAGGCCTCGGCGCTGATCGTGTTCCCGGACGTGGAAACCTGCTGCAACGCAGTCACAGTGCTGAAAAGCCAACCGGTGTCCGCCGTGGAACTGCTGGATCGTCGCAGCCTGCGCTCGGTGCAGAACAAACCCGGCATGCCGGATTTCGTACAGCACCTGTCGAACAATGCCTGTGCCCTGCTGATCGAATCCCGCGCTGCATCGTCCACGTTACTACGCGAACAACTGGCGCAAATCATGGCGTCCCTGACCTCGTTCCCAGTGGAAAAACAGGTCGACTTCACCGAAGATCCGCTGGAAAACGCCCGGCTCTGGGCGATCCGCAAAGACACTTTCCCCGCCGTCGGTGCGGTGCGCAAAACCGGCACCACGGTGATCATCGAAGACGTGACCTTCCCGGTGGAGCAACTGGCCATCGGCGTGAACCGCTTGATCGAGCTGTTCGACAAACATCACTACGACGAAGCGATCCTTTTCGGACACGCGCTGGAAGGCAATCTGCACTTTGTCTTCACCCAAGGCTTCAACAATCCGGAAGAAGTCGCACGCTATCAGGCGTTCATGGACGACGTGGCGCAACTGGTCGCCGTGGAGTTCGGTGGCTCGCTGAAGGCTGAGCACGGCACTGGCCGTAACATGGCGCCCTTCGTTGAGCTGGAATGGGGCAGTGATGCCTATCAATTGATGTGGCAGCTCAAACGCCTGCTCGACCCGAACGGCATTCTCAACCCGGACGTGGTGCTCAGCGACGATCCGCAGATCCACCTTAAACACCTGAAACCGCTGCCCGCCGCCGATGAGATTGTGGACAAGTGCATCGAGTGCGGCTTCTGCGAACCCGTCTGCCCGTCGAAAGGCCTGACCCTGAGCCCGCGCCAGCGCATCGTGATCTGGCGGGACATTCAGGCGAAGAAACGCGCCGGCGTCGATACCACCGAACTCGAAGCCGCTTACGAATACCAGGGCATCGACACCTGCGCCGCCACGGGACTTTGTGCACAGCGTTGTCCTGTAGGAATCAACACCGGCGAGCTGGTGAAAAAGCTCCGCAGCCGTAACGCGACACACACGAAAACCGCCAACTGGCTGGAAGGCAACTTCGCCACTGCGCTGCAAGGTGCGCGCTTTACCCTGCACGTGGCCAACGGTGCGCGAATGCTGCTGGGAGCGCCACGCCTGGCGAAGCTGTCGGCAACGCTAACGCGGTTGTCCAAAGGCCAGGTCCCACAATGGACCAACGCCATGCCGCAGCCGGAAAAAGCCATTCGCTTCAGCCCGAGCGTGTCGGACGAACGCCCTCGGGTGGTTTATCTCGCGGCGTGTGTCTCGCGGGTCATGGGCCCGACGGCGGGTGATAAAGAACAAATGTCGCTCTACGACAAAACCCGGGGGTTGCTGGAAAAGGCCGGTTACCAGGTCGTCTTCCCGGACAACCAGGACAACCTCTGCTGCGGTCAGCCATTCGCCTCCAAAGGCTACGCCGAACAAGCCGAACACAAGCGCCAGGAATTGATTGGCGCGCTGCTGCACGCCAGCCGCGGCGGGCTCGATCCGATCTACTGCGACACCAGCCCGTGCACCTTGCGATTGGTTCAGGACCTGGGCGATGTTCGACTCGACCTGTACGACCCGGTGCGTTTCATTCGTACGCACTTGATGGATCGACTGGATTTCACACCGCAGGAAGCGCCGATTGCGGTGCACGTCACCTGCAGTACTCAACACCTCGGCGAGAGCCAGGCATTGATTGATCTGGCGCGAAAATGCAGCAACAACGTGGTCATCCCCGAAGGCATCCATTGTTGCGGGTTTGCGGGGGACAAGGGTTTTACCACGCCGGAACTGAACGCCCATTCACTGCGCACGCTCAAGGATGCGGTGCAGCACTGCGGTGAGGGGATTTCTACCAGTCGCACCTGTGAGATTGGCCTGACGCAACACGGTGGAATTGACTACCACGGGTTGGTCTATCTGGTGGATCGGGTAACGCGGACACGGGCCATCTAAAGAAAAAATAGAACCCTGACGCCGCGCCGCAGTCCACTGATCAAGTCCCGCACATTTGGGACCTACCCCACACTCGGCAGCCCGTCCTGATGGCCAGCGATGCCTGGACCCTCAGTTCAAGGAGATACACATGAAACGTTCTGTACTGTTAGGTCTGTTCGTTACTGCCTCACTGATGGCGTCCACCTCGTTCGCCGCTGACAAGCCAACCAGCCTCTGCGAAGCGAATTTGCAGACGATCAACAACGCCAAGGCGCAATACCAATCGTCGCCTGAACTGAATGCACGCGTCTCGGCCAGCGTGAGCAAAGCCCAAGCCCTCAAAGCTCAAGGCAAGATCGACGACTGCCTGGCGGAAACCCAGCAAACCATTCTGGAAATCCAGAAAACCACTGGTGACACCAAAAAATGATGCATGGGCTGACCAACCTTGGATTCAGCGTCATCGGCCAGGGGTTTGGTGCGATGGCCTTTTCATACCAAATGTAAAAAAACCGAATTCCTGCGTGCCGTGGCGGTCGATTAAACAGGCACTACACTAACGTGGCCTGTCATGACCTCGGCATCGCCGCCAGACCGTCCGGCAGCACCGAGCCCCCATCGTTCAAGGAGATACCCATGAAGCATTCTGCAATTGCTGGATTGTTCATCGCTGGTGCACTTCTGGCGTCGCCGGTGTTTGCGGCAGACAAAGACCTGTGTGCCGGGAATCTTCAAACCATTAAAGACTTTGTGACCAGCCAGCCTTCCATTCCGGAAACCTCGATGAACAACGTCAAAGAGGCTCAGGAAAAAGCACAGTCGGCACAGGCTTCCGGGAACGACAAGGAATGCGTTGAAGTCACCAATGGCCTGATCACAAAAATGCAGATCCGCAATCCAACACGCAACTGACACACCAGGAAGCCAACCTTCCGGTTGGCCTTCTGGGGCGCGTTGGCGTACACTGCGCAGGCTTGTTGCTCACTTTGATTCACAGAGCAACAGGCACGGGGCCGTTTAGGATTCGACGCCGGTCGCGAAACTTTAGGTGCATGCCGAGTTGGTAACAGAACTCGTAAATCCACTGTTGCAACTTTCTATAGTTGCCAATGACGAAACCTACGGGGAATACGCTCTCGCTGCGTAAGCAGCCTTAGCCCTTCCCTCCTGGTACCTTCGGGTCCAGCAATCATCAGGGGATGTCTGTAAACCCAAAGTGATTGTCATATAGAACAGAATCGCCGTGCAGTACGTTGTGGACGAAGCGGCTAAAACTTACACAACTCGCCCAAAGCACCCTGCCCTTCGGGTCGCTGAGGGTTAACTTAATAGAAACGGCTACGCATGTAGTACCGACAGCGGAGTACTGGCGGACGGGGGTTCAAATCCCCCCGGCTCCACCAACTTTACATCTAAAGACGTCCACGGACGTCTTTTTTTGTGCCTGAAATCCAGTGGATACAGGGAGTTCAGCGATTTGGGGGGCCTTGGAGGATTTTGCGAGTTCCAGCCGCCTTGGTATCCCAAGTGGTATCCCGAACTACCAAATGCTATTTTCAGGATACCAAAACGGTGCTGGAGGTGGCGCCCATGCCTACTAACGCAACCCTCCTCTCTGATCGCCAGCTCAAGGCAACTGGTAAAGACTTCGTCCTCAGCGACGGCGATGGCTTGCAGCTTCGAGTACGCACCAGCGGCTCGATGATGTGGAATTTCAATTATCGCGAGCCGTTGACCAGAAGCCGTCTTAATATGGCGCTCGGCCCATACCCCGACCTCTCATTAGCGAATGCTCGGAAGAAAGCAGTCGAGGCGCGAGAGCTACTTGCTCAACGCATTGATCCCAAAGCCCAGCGCGATGAGCAAAGGCAAGCCAGACCGGCTGAGACCGAACACACCTTCGAGAAGATAGCCACCGCCTGGTTCGAACTGAAGAAAAACTCAGTGACGCCAGCGTATGCCGAGGATATTTGGCGTTCACTTACGCTGCATGTTTTTCCGAGCATGAAATCGACGCCGCTTTCTGAAGTCAGTGCTCCTATGGTGATCAAGCTCTTTCGCCCGATTGAGGCCAAAGGCAGCCTGGAAACAGTGAAGCGACTGACACAACGACTCAACGAGATCATGACCTACGGCGTGAACTCGGGAATGATCTTCGCCAACCCGCTCAGTGGTATTAGGGCCGTTTTCAAGAAACCGAAAAAACAGAACATGGCCGCCCTCCGTCCTGAAGAGCTGCCGGAACTGATGATTGCCATTGCCAATGCGAGTATTAAGAGAACAACACGCTGCCTGATCGAATGGCAGCTTCACACCATGACCCGCCCCGCCGAGGCCGCGACGACCTCTTGGGCTGACATCGATCTCGACAAGAAAACTTGGACGATTCCAGCGGAGCGTATGAAGAAGCGCCGTGCCCACGTCATACCGCTGACCGAACACGCACTTGCTCTGTTGGAGACGATCAAACCCTACAGTGGACACAGAAAATACGTGTTCCCGGCCGACAGAGATCCTCGGGATCACTGCAACAGCCAGACGGCAAACATGGCCTTGAAGCGTATGGGCTTCGAAGGTCGATTGGTGAGTCATGGCATGCGCTCCATGGCGAGCACCATCCTGAACGAACAGGGATGGGACCCAGAGCTGATCGAAGTCGCACTTGCACACGCGGACAAAGATGAGGTGCGTAGCGCCTACAATCGTGCAGATTACATTGAGAGAAGACGCCCGATGATGATCTGGTGGAGCGAACACATACAGCATGCCGCTACTGGCAACTTGTCGGCATCTTCGATCAATCAAACTAGGGACCACAACGTCGTGCCTATAAGGTAAGCGCTCACCGGACGCCGCAAGTAACCGAGAATGACTCCCCAGATGGAGTGATGCTTGATTTGGCGACACCGGCGATAACCCGCGAATATCTGGCCTGTTGCACGGCGACAGAAGTGGCGACTGTCGCCACTGCAAGCCTTGTTCTTGGGGCCTTTTGACTAAGTCCATGCGGGCGGGAAGGCTCCGCATTCCCATTCGCGTGGGCTCTGCGCTATGGCATCTCACTTGACCACCTAATTGCATTGCCACTGACCAGTCATTCGCATTCGCGCTGACCAGCCGCTTGCAGTTGATGATTGTCAGCGGATGCCACTCAGCCGCGAAAGCGTCAGCCAAGCACTTAAGGACTGCAACCGGCCGAATGTGTTGAAACAGTCGACCCGGCCTGGTGACCCATACAATGAGCGGTGAAAGCGCCTTTTTTGCACGCCGCTACGTCAATCTGAGCCCTGAACCTTCTGCGCTAAACACAGATTTCAATCTCAGAGGCGCACTTTTCTGCCGTGGAAACCGAAGCCGACTTTTTCAACACAATCGGCCAAAAAGAGACCGTGACTCTGCCGGTTCAACGCTCTATTCACGGGAAGATGTCGGCTGGTCACGGCCTTGCTAGGAGGGGTGGCGTCCGGTCAACTATGCAGGGCCACCGATCGAAGCGACACAGCAAGGTCATATTCCATCAGGCGTACGTTTGGCACCTGTGATGCCGCGTACCGTAGTTTTTGGCCGATGTCAGAAGCGACGATGACGCCATACACGCTCCTCTCGCCCGCGAGGTGCTCTTTCACCCAGCCCATGTAACGAAGGATTTGTCCCATTGCCGCGTCCGGCCCACGGCCTACTTTCAGTTCGAGGACGTAGAAGTCGCCGTTTCCCGTCGCCAGGATGTCGATCGGGCCGACGTCAGTTTGGAACTCCACGCCGTCTCGATCGTCCGTGCGGTATAGCGTGAGCGGCGCATCGTGGCCAGGTAACCTTGGAAGTTTTTTTGCGAGGTAATCGCGCAGGTGTGCCTCCAGAGCGAACATGCCGTACGCCTCATCGGATGCCTCAACAGCTTCGACGATCGGCAGCGGATTCTCACCCACCCCGTCAGCGAGGCGGACAATCAGTGCGCCATCGCCAGATTGTGCGATCTCCCACACGCCGTGCTTCTCTGGTTGGTACCAAACGACCAGGCCGCGCCCAGTGCTATACAGGTAATCGTAGGCCGTGTCGGTGAGCCGTGGTTTCTTGTTCTCGTTGTAGTGAATACGTGATGGGTGATTCACCGCCCCCGAGATGATGCTGCATGTCATCGAACTGTCGTTGACGTCATGACCATACATCGACCTTACCTTTGCTTTGATCGCAGGGTATGTGCATTCCCCGTTCATCTGCTGCGCTGCTTCCCGAACCATCTGCCATACCGGCGGGCGGTTGCCATTGCTCACTGTTGTACTCCTCGTTTGTGTTCTGTTTTCGCGTAATGGACCACGCCGTGAGCGTATAGGGTTCACTTAATCGTGGTAGCAATTCGTTAGCCCTTACGGCGAGCTTTGGATAGTAAGCCGCCTTTCAAGAGAGGGCGTAATCGGTCAGTGCCGGCCTTTCATGAGCGTCGATTAAATCTGGTACGGTTCAGCCCATGCCGTTGAGTGCGACCTACCTCCCGGCAGCTTTGATATTGGTGGGTGTGGGCTACGCGAAGCCGAACGTATCCCTATGGGAAGCAAGGTAGGGCAAATGCTTTGGATTGAGCTTGCGTAGCTTCATGGATTTCGACAGACCAAACTCTGGAGGCAGCTTTTCGGCAATGCTGGACAGCAGAATAGAGCCATCATCTTTGAATGAGATCAGACCTTGGTCAAACAGACGATCGTAGTGTGGCGCCAGTAGCAAGCCGTTAAATGGATCGAGCTTGGAATCTGCTTCTGACTGGCTCCAGGGAACAATGTGCGATGCGACCAGCAGCTTGGGTTCCTTTACTCCGGAGAGTGCGCAAGCATCACCCCAAAACCCCATCAATTGCTTCCTGAACTTCTGCTGGCCGACGCGGGCCATGATTGTCGTTGCCCGAGCGGTAATCAGGTTAGCCAAATCTTTTGTACTCCTGACCTGGCCATCTTCATGTTCAACGGCATCGAGCACGGTAACAATGAAGCTGGATTCGGAATTTTCCAGCACCATGGGGCTGATCATATCAACGAGCGCTTTCGGGAACTTGATCTCGCGTCCGCTAGTGATCTGAAAGTAATCGACGATATCCAGTTCGAATCGTGGCTCGAATGAGATTTGTAGGAGGCGGCGTGTGCCGTCTACGAAATTGCAGTTTTCACGAACCTCGGTGTGGGAGCCCCAAAGAATGTGTTCCTTTTTACGGTCGCGGAATGGCTGTTGCCAGGATGTATCCGATAGTTTGATGAGCTTGGCCATGCCAATCCCTTTTCGAATGAGAACACCAATGGGCTGTTAAGACAGTACTTCCTGAAAGGGACTGACCTTGCTGATCACTCGCAAGTCACGCTCAATGAGGTGGTAAGGCAGCTAAATACCAGTCCTCGGAAAACACTAAACTACGAAACGTCCGCTGAACGATTTAGCCAATCTGTTGCATCGACCGGTTGAATCCACAGCCTAAAGCAGCCAGTCAGCATCCACGAATGGGCCGATTCACGCTGTGTAGTGCTAGGTGAAGGGACAGATTTATTTACCCCAATTACCCCCAGCAAACTTAACCTGTGGCAGGGGAGCTGACGCCTGGCCACAGGGAAATCCGGCTATCACTAAGGCGGGTCGTTATGCCGTCGCGACTTCTTTTGGTGTAAATGTATCGCGCGCTACGTTACCGATGGTGTTGGTCGTGTAGGCATCGAAACTTCCACCAATCAAGCCACCCAGCAGGGGCACGGCTTTACCGAGATTGATCACGCCTTTTTCACCAAATTTGGTGAACAGCTTGAAGCCTACCTTTTTGTTTATCTCTATCAGCGTCTTACCGGAAATCGACTTCACTGCGTTCATCGCCAGCTTGTTGCCGACGGCAATGCCGATGTCTTTCAGCACTTCCTTGGCGGAGTTAGCTGTGAGGCAGGCGAAAACCAGGGTCTTTACCTTGTCATCCTTGACGTCGTAGCCACCCAAGTGGGCGATGGCGGCGATCATGCGAATTTGTACGAAAAGCACACTCGTGATATTGGCGGGCAACGCGACGGGCAGTGTGATCAATCCACCGAGGCCGGTAATGAAGCCTGAGGTGGCCGATTTGGTGTTCTGCCAGCGAATCAGGGAATTAGCTTGATCGTAGGCAGGGCTTTCTTCCTTGGCGTAGCTGGCTGCGAGCTCCTCGGCGGAATCAAGACCGGAGAATCCATTCACAGATCTCTCGTAGGCCCAGTCGAGGACTTGCATTATCTTTTCTTGACTTATCAGTTCCATCTTCAGTCTCGGCGCATGATTGATGGCTTTATGATGCCATACATGTTCCTTTATCCGCATTACCTTGCTTTGAACAATTTTCCTTCGCCACATCCATCCGCCTGCGCCGACGGCAGCCCCCTTTTATAAATAATTGCCCACATCCGCG
This sequence comes from Pseudomonas sp. TH15, assembly GCF_016651105.1. Lineage (GTDB taxonomy): Bacteria > Pseudomonadota > Gammaproteobacteria > Pseudomonadales > Pseudomonadaceae > Aquipseudomonas. The sequence continues at coordinate 1,915,818 of NZ_JAEKEL010000001.1, read as the reverse complement.
ACTGTATACCTGCGGATTGTGGTTCGCCAACGTGCGGGGATTCTTGAGGTTCTGACCCCAGTTAGCCGTCTCCACCTGATCAGTAGACTGACCGCTATTGGCCGTTCTCCGCCGGTCGTCACTACGGCGTTTGCTGGTCACGTCGAATGCAAACGGTTGATCAGCACGAATGCGATTGACTGGTCAGTAACGATGCAAATGGGTGGTCAAGTCCATGCAATTACGCAGGCTCACATTAAAAACCGACAAACGACCACCCGACCATGGAAAGCCACCGGCCTCCAAGGTCTTCCAGTGCTTTCGATTGGCGCAACAGCCGCCCTCCAAAATACGGTTGACCTCGAGCAGAACGAGCGCTAAACCAGAACTGTACCAGCGCTGTCGCTGACAGCAACCCAGGTAGCCCGAACCTTTAAGGCTACGCCACACCGTGGTGGTTCTCCCAAAGTGCGATTAGCGTCCGGCGGCTCGCACGGTCACAGCGATGTGATGGATGCCTACTTTTATCAGTGTGCCCACTGCGGCAACTCATCCCTTTCATAGCTGCCCTGCAGCAACCTATCCGCTTGGCCATTTCCTTGTGCCAACCTGCGCCCGTCTCTTTCTTCCGGAAAGAGACGGGCGCTCCTACCGTTGCTGCAGCCCAACTCGTACAAGGCTTTGCGGCATTCCCCCTCGTGACAATCGGCGTGACAAACACCGAAGTCACCAGCAACAGCGATGAACATGATGGTGCCGCAGCCCAAGGAATGGACTGCACCTGACTGACAGTCAGGCATGCCCCGGTCATCGTATCACTGCCTTCACCCGACTCAGGATCTCGCGGCACCGGTCTCGTCAGCCAGTGCAGCCTCCACCCGCCCACGTCTTCGGAAGTGCTCAGGAGGCCAGATCATGAGATGCCCAAGCTCCCGGTCGGGAGCCGTAAGTCCCGCGTGAGTGGACAACCCTCACAGGCCGCAGGGGCCTTGATCCCTGATAACACTCAACAACCGTGGCGGGATGAGTGAGGACGAAGTCGATAATCTCAGGAGAAGTGCGATGCAACTGTGCGAAGCGTTCGAGCCACCACAACTATTGCTGGAATACCAGCAGGCGCCACTGCCCTACCCGGTCGAAGCACTCGGGGATCTGTTGGGCCCTGCGGTCGAACGACTGGCCGAGGTGATCGGCGTGCCCTGTGCCATGGCTGCACAATCGGTGCTGGCCAGCGCTGCCCTGGTGAGCCAGGGTCATGCCAATGTCCAACTCGACGGCCGAACCTATCCGTTGTCCCTCTACCTACTGACGGTGGCGTCCTCGGGGGATCGCAAAAGGGCGATGGGTCATCTGGCACTGAAGACGGCGCGCGATTGGGAACGACAGCAGTGGACCCTGTATGCGGAAAAGCTCAAAGTCTATCGCGCCGCTACCAGCATCAGGGACAAACCCAAAACCTCAAGGAGACACGCGGAGGCGGAAGGCGGTGAGCCATCCGAGCCGGTACCGCCGAGACTGATCATTGCCGAGCCCACTATCGAGGCCCTGGTCAAAAGCCTGTGCCATGGCTTGCCCAGCATGGGTTTGTTCAATGATGAAGGTGGCCAATTCTTGGGTAGCAGCACCATGAGCAAAGAGAATCTGCTCAAGGCAATCACCACCTTGTCCATGCTGTGGGATGGCAGCCCGATCGACCGGGCCCGCTCCATGGCCGGAGAAAGCCTGCGCGCCTATGACCGCCGCCTCAGTCTGCACCTGATGCTGCAGCCCTACCTGGCCAACCAGCTGTTCAAACACCCGGTGATCAATGGCCAAGGCATCCTCGGCCGTTGCCTGATCAGTTGGCCCGAGCGCCTGGCCGGCCAGCGACTCTACAAGGCAAACGACCTGACCAGAGATGTCAAAGTCCAGCGCTACCAACAGCGGATCACCGCCCTACTGCAACAGCCCTGGTCACTTCACAAGGATGGTTCACTCAATCCCACCACACTGGAGCTGACTTCCCGTGCCCGTCGTGCCTGGATTGATATTCACGACACCATCGAATGCCAGTCCGGCGAGTTCGGCGAGCTGGCCGGTATCCAGCCTGTCGCGGGCAAGGCCGCGGCGAATGTACTACGTATCGCAGGCGTGCTGGCCATGGTGGAAGAGGCAAGTGCGTTGGACGAAGCACACATCCAGCGCGCCTCCACGCTGATGGATTACTACCTGGCCGAGATTCAGCGCCTGACCGAACAGGAGCCGGTCAATAGCCGACGCGAGGAAGCGGATCGGTTGCTGCGCTGGCTGGTGCAGAAAGGCTGGACCCAGTTCACCGTCCGCGACGTCAATCGCAACGGCCCTCGTTTTGCCCGCAAGAGCGCTGACCATACCGCCACTTTATTCGTCGAGCTGATCACTCATTGCTGGCTGAGCAGCCGCGACGGAAAAACTTTCGAGGTCCGCCATGTTTCGCCTCAATGACGCGGTGCGCCGCTACCAGGCGCAACATCAAGCGCCGCCCGAGTCGCAGCGTGTCGCCGCCTCTGTCGCCACCCTGTCGCCACCCTGTCGCCACGCACCAGGCCAGAAACGACGCGGGTTGTCGCCACTGTCGCCGCTGTCGCCACACCACCTCTGGCCCCTGCCAACATCGCCCTGCTGATCGAGCAACTGCGTGAGGAAGGGGCGCTGCTGCAACACCGGGAGAACGTCCTCGTGATCCGCCCGACACACTGGCAGCAGATGGACAGGCTCAGCCCCCACTGGAAAGCCTTGCTGCTATTTCTGCAAACAAACGAAAACGGTGATGATGATGGCCTTGGTCGGTCGGCGTGAGGGTCGCAACTTTGGCTATGGCCGCCAGCTGAGCTACGCCGGCCCACAAGCACTCAAGGATCTGTTTGCCGGCGGCCACTTCGCCACGGTCAAAGCGCATAGCGATCGCTGGCAAGCGTTCGTGCGTTGGTGTCGGTCAGAGGAGGGTCCCGGTTACAACGATGCGCGCCAGATCAATCGACGGACGCTGCAGGACTACGCCGCATACCTGCGCCAGCAGATCCAGCAAGGTGAACTCTGCATCGCTACCGCGCAGAACCGCCTCAGCAGCGTCAACCGTACCCTCGTTGCGCTGCGCGGTAATCAGGACGTGAGGATCGCCAGCCCGAGTCAGGCGTTGGGACAGAAACGCTCGACCGTACGCCCCCGTGCACCGGATGGCCAAGACCGCCAACAGCTGCGGCGAGTGCTTAAGGTGCTTGGCGAACGGCAACACGAGCGGGTGGCGGTGATTGTCCTGTTGGCCCGAGAAACCGGCATGCGCCTGCGCGAAGCTATCCTGGCTGACCTGCCACGACTGCAACGCGAAGCCGAACACTTAGGCCGCATCAACATTCAGGACGGCACCAAAGGCGGCCGTTCAGGGGCATCAGCGCCGCGATGGGTTGTGGCTAATGAAGAGGTGAAGGCGGCGCTGCAGTTGGCTCGTCATGCGTCGCCGCCCCATAGTCGCAACCTGCTGGCCCGAGACGAAAGCTACGCCGCGTTCCTGCAACAGACCGTGCTCCCCGCCCGCGACACGCTACATGAACACGGGCTGAAGGGCTTTCATGAACTGCGAGCAGCCTACGCCTGCGAGCGTTACGAACAGCTCACTGGCCACGCCGCACCGGTCAATGGTGGCCACTGCTATCGCATTGACCGCAACCTTGATCAGCAGGCGCGCCAACAGATCAGCCTTGAGCTCGGGCATAACCGGATCGATGTGGTTTCGGACTACATAGGAGGTCGAGCGTGAGCAAGCCCTTCAACATGGCGTTATTCCTGAGCGGCGTATTGACTGTCTCGAAGGTCACGCAGCAACGACACCTACGTCAAGCCCGAATCATGCAAGCGGCAATTCAGCAGCGATGGCAATGCGAAAATCCGTGGACGTGGAAACACAAGCACATACGCTGGTTTTTTGATCAATGCCTGCGAAACAACTCTGATGACACTCGGTACTACTACCGACTCACCGTCCGACTAGTTTTGTTAAGACGCACGCATCATTGATCAGCGACCATGAAGTGGATCATCCAACGTAGGCCAAAGATCGCTGAAATCTAAAGTACACGGCACTGGACTTCATGGTTCATTGCAAAAGCTCTGGCTCCCTAAGCAACCAGTTATCACAGGTAGGAACCGATCGAAGCGGCCGGCCGTAGTATCTTAAAAACCAGGGGCAATTCGAGGCTAACGTTCCTACCGGAAATAATCAGCCAGTCAGGAGCGTCAGCAATCGACTGTGCCAACGTTCAGACGATAGATGAACTGTCGCTTTTTTAAACATCACACAGCAAAATCAATTTTACTTACAGCGCCTGAGGTAGCACGCGCCGTGGGGACCAGAAAGAGCTGGAGGGAGCACGATACCGATGCCCTGCTGATGCATACAGTGCTACATGTCATCGTTGACAACACGAACGGTCAAGAGGGCCTTAGCTACCTATCTCGGAGACAGACAGACAAAGGTACAACCAGCCCCTGCATAGCCTTTTGACATCAAATCCATCGTGCTACCATTTATTAACGTTGGAAAATAATATTTTTTTGTGTTCTCAGGGAATGACTCATGAGCATGATGGAGTGGGTAAAGCGAGGCGACACCTCAAGTTTGATTGTATTTGTGCATGGGCTGAAAGGAGGTATTGATACCTGGTCGCATGATGCAAACACGTCATTTCCGAAGCTGTTATGTCAGGAAGCAGAACTCCAACACTACGATGTCGCATGCTTTAATTACTTCACTACATTTACGAATACTTACGGCGCTTCGAAGTCTTTGATCGCACGGCTTTTCGGGTCATTAAAATCAATCAAGAAGAATCTCCCGATTGACGAAATAGCCGAACTATTAAAATCAGAGTTAGAAATTAATTTTTCAAAATACAAAAGAATTGTAATCATTGCCCACAGCATGGGCGGGCTAGTTTCCAAGTCATGTATATTAAAACAGCTTACTCAGGACGAACACTCAGCAGTCACTGGATTCATCTCTCTAGCCGTACCACACAATGGCGCAAAGATTGCCAACATAACATCTATGATTTCCTCTAATGTGCAACTGGGAGATCTAGGGGTACTGAGTAACGCAATCGACCAGCTCAATCGAGACTGGAATAAAACCCAAAACAAACCGCCCGCCAAGTACGTCTATGGCGCACACGATCTATTTGTTCAAAAAAGCAGCGCATTACCGATTGACTGCCAGAAAAAAGACACAACAGCGGTCGACGAGGATCACACGAGCATTTGCAAACCAAAGGACAATAGCCAAACTGTTTACGGCGCCATTGTAAAATTCATCAATGAATTTGATAGCCTAGCAAAAGATCCGCTGAAGGTAATGGACTTCGTTGATGAAAAGCAGTACGACGACCACTTCTTCGTACTAAAATTAATACTGGCCGATGTCCACGAAGTTATAACAGGGCATGCCAAGTCTTATTTTTTCAACGCAGAAGAAGCAAGAAAAATATTTACAAGCGAAAATGATCGAGCACTTCTTTTTGATCTTTATAAGAAAATTGAGAATCTTTATCGACAAGAATACGAATACCATATCGCTCACAACACCACTCCAACCCAACTAGTACAATCACTTCATCAAAAAATATTCGAATCTCAAGACGGCTACCTGAAAAGCATGCTGTTAAAGCTAGAAGATGAACATAAAAAGGGAATGCTTCATCAACTCGCCAACAAATATGACGCTAAAATCGTCTGGTCAGCGACAACCACTCTTGAGGATCTGGGTAAGCTTAAAGGAGATGAGCTATGAAAAGTGAACTTCCTTTTATCCCTATTGACGAAGACTTTAGCTTAAACATCACCATTTTGACTGTATTACTTACTCGGCTCGCCACTACAAATCGTGGCAGTTACGCCTTAGATTTTGAGAAAATCCAAGCACTTCTCTATCTGATCAAAAACCCTGCAAAAATAAATGAAATTTTGACGCTGGCAGGCAAACAGTATGCACCCCTTGATACAAGGTACACGCATACCATAGAAAGCATGTCCAACAACGTAGATATACTATTCGACCGCGACAAATTGAAATATCTTTTCAAGAACATGGCCGCATGGGGATTACTTGGCTGCCATTTCGACGAAAAGCAAAATAGCATCAAATATTATATGAGCGAGAAGGGTCTAACCTTCTCTGAATCGCTTGAGAAAAAAGTGCCCCTACAGAGTACTACTTTGATCTTGTAGAAATTATTGAAAGCGTTGCAACTCTACAGTCTCAGCCGACGACCAAAATAAATTCATGGTTGAATATCACTTTCAAAAGGAATTGACATGCATTCATACTTAAGCATTCACCATCTTCACTTGGTCGGCTATCGCAAAACCTACTCCATACCTTTTTACCCGGGGGTCAATATTATTTATGGCGACTCCGACACGGGAAAATCAAGTATCTTGGAGTTCATAAATTATCTGCTCGGAGCAAGCAGCATTGAACTGGCGGATGAAATTATCGCATCAGTAGAATATGCAGCCCTTGAGTTAGAGATCAACGGTATAGATCACACAATAAAAAGAGACATATTTAACCCTGGCAAGCACATTGAAGTTTACAGATGTATATTTAGTGAATGTTCAAAAAATTTCCCTCAGAAATACGCCCCCAACTTCAACTCGGCAGTCGGTGCTGACGGATTTTTTCTGACTTCTTGATGGACAGCCTGAATTTCCCTAAAGTCCAAATAAAGGTTGCCCCCTCAAAAATAGACTCTGAGGTGAAGCGACTGAGTTTTCGAAATCTGTTTAAATACATCTATCTGAGTCAAGACGACGTCGGCAGCAAAGGGTTCCTAGACCAGAGCAATGGTATAAAATACACCACAAACAAAGAGGTATTCAAATACATATTCAACGTCCTGGACTCCAGCATAACCGAGCTAGAGCACGAAATATCCTTTAAAGCAAAGGAATCGGCAAGCCTATTAAGCAAATACAAAGCAGTGTCCGACTTCTTAAGAGAAACTGATTATGACAATCAAGTTTCTTTGGATGACTCTATAAATAGCATAGACGAAACTATCGAGGCCTTGAGTGTCGAATTAAAAACTATTAACTCCAAAATGACTGCTAACTCCGAGAGTTATCAATCAATAAAAGCCGCTTTCGACCTATTATCTCTTAATGAAAAGCGCGTATCAATTGACATCTTAAAAACAAAAGACCAAATTGATCGATACACTAGATTAAAGAATGATTACGAAAACGACATCGCAAAAATTAATAGCATTTTAAGTGCACAAACCCGGATCGGAGAGCTTACTACCGAAAGCAACCCCTGCCCGGTGTGTGACACACTGCTGGCCCCCTCAACTGTGGAAACTGCTTTCAACTCGTTTAAAGACAACACATTAACAAACGAAATGAGCTCCCTTCAAAAAAGGAAGAGAAGCATTCAGGGGCTTATAGAAGAATTATCCACAAAACAGCGACCACTCAGCGCTCAACTGTCATCGATCCAGCACGACCTAATAAAGGCCAGAGAAATGCTGGATACCGAAAGTGAGCAGATGATAACTCCCTACCTGACTCAACGCGACGCTTTGATCAAAGAGGTATCGATCAAATCTCAACTACGAGTTCAACTTGTCAACAACCTAAAAATCAGAAACCAGCAGCAGAAAATTTACGACTTGTACTCGCAAGCACAGCGTGCAATAGAGCAACTCCAAACTAAATTACAGGAGCTACGAGATGCTGCTCCAAGCTTGTCTGCCGTGCTAAGTACGCTGGGGGACAATCTAAACTCATATCTAAAACGAGTAAATATTAAAAACCGAAACGACATCAGCGTTAGTGAAAAAACTTTCCTGCCAGTCATTCGCGGCCGTGATTACTACCGAATCACCTCAGGAGGCCTAAGAACTATCGCGTCTATCGGCCACCTTATCTCATTACTAGAATATGCTATCGACTCCGACATAAACCATCCGAGGCTATTGGTGATTGACACTGTTGGTAAATACCTAGGTAAAACCACAAAAGAAAAATATTCGGATGAAACTAACGTATCAGAAGACGTCGCTGAAGGCATTTCCGACCCACAAAAATATCAAAATATTTACGAGCACATGCTAGCTTTAGCAAATAAAGCAGAAGAAAAACAGGTCCCCTGCCAGATTATAATTGTCGACAATGACGTACCTGATACGTTTATCAATAGATTTAAAACGTTCATCGTTGCACATTACAGCTCAAGTGGGGAAGGTGGCTTGGCAAAAGGGTTAATCGACGATATCGATGAGTAACATTTAAAATTCACTTACGATTAACTCGCAAGAACTCATCAAGGCAGCTAAATTTATGGAAATCTCTTCGCGTTTGTCGGACGACTCTTCAACCAATATTGAGGAAAAAATTCTGGGGGATCATCGATTCCTTGACATTAGAAGCTATTTCAATTTCGACTTTTCTATTTTCTCATCCGCACCTGGAATTCCAGAGCATGACGACGAAGCGATACTGACATTCAAACTATTTAAGCGCCTGTTGGATAGCAGACAATCTAAGTTAGCAAAATCCTTTTCCAAGATAGCAGGATCGCTTGGAAAAACTCGAGACCTTGATCGTTACTCACAATTCCTAATGCAACTTCCGGCAAGCGAAATAAAAATCGAACTACTGCTAAAACAAGTAAATAGTTTTGAGAAATTTGCAAAAGACTGTATAAACGATAGGTATGTTGACTCACAATCCTTGAGCTCGATAGCGATCCCAGCGCTAATTCAGCCCATATATTATTGGTCAAACAATTTAGATAATGAGCAACAAAAAATTCTCATGCAACGTTTCGAGACACTGATACAAAGTCTCGACAAAATATTACCTGCATCCACATTGCTATCTGGCTCAGCAGAATTTAAAAGCTACATATTATTCGCATACGTTTTGCTTGGCGAAATCTGCAAGACCGGCCTATCTAGTGGTGTATTTTGCTATCATCTTATTTACTTTAGAAAGCAAAGCTTGACGCACTGGTTAAACATTCACCCCCAAGAGCGCCTGCTATTTTCTGTAATCTCTCTTCATGTTCTTTTGAGATTCTATAAGATAGACGAACCATTCTCACCTAAATACGGCTTCAGCCATAACACCTTCAGCGATCTACATTCGTTATTAAATGATGCGCACAACGCATGCAACAGCCTTGGATTGATAACAACCGGGCAAGTTTTTATGTGGCTCTTAGAGCGCGTCGAATTAGAAGCCCTGGGATACAGCGATCTGGCAGTTGGACGACGTGCGTTAAAGGGTCTTACCCCCGGTGAAAAATCATCTGTTGTTGATCTGGTAAAACGTTTTTCCTCTTACCGCATTCCTGTTACCGCGGAACGTATGGAGCACTTCCTCGTCCAATTCAAGACCACGGCAAGAATTAGATCTGCTCTAAAGCTCCTATCTCATCTAAAATTTTATCCCCTTTGGCAGCTTGGCGAAGCTATTGAGACACTGCTAAAACAACAGTCAGATGAGTTTGGAAAAATAGTCGTTTCACCATTAGGGGACAGAACTGGAAGCACCGCTATAATCAATTATCTTGTTTCACATTCAACCCTCAACAATATAGTCTTTGCTGACGACCTGTCTCACGCACTAAAATTGACAAAAACAGGGGGCAGAATATATTTCGTAGATGACTGCGCCTTAAGCGGCACGCAATCTATCCACATCATGCAAGAGCTCATGGGGGAGCGTTTATTAAAACCCCATCACACAAAGCATTGTGAGCCGCTTTCGAGCGCCCAACAAAATACAGTATGCAAAAGAACATTAGTTTTTACGTACTGCTTGGCGTGTGACATAGCCGTTGAACGCATGACCGAAGAACTGTCAAAACTACGCGACTCTAGAATAAAATTTGAAATCCTATACGCAATCCCAGAACCTTCGAAATCAAAAGCCTTTTCTTCAGCCAGCTCGGTTCCGTGGGAGAGCATGGAAGAAAGAAATGAGCTAAAGCAGTTCTGTTCGGAGATCGGTTACGATCTGTTGGGCAAAATGGCAGAAAAAAGGAATGGGATGACGATAGAAGAGTCCAAAGTTCACTAGGCTTTTCTGACTTTCAAAGACTGCTCGTATTCCCATATAGCGTGCCTAAAACAACCTTGCCAATCCTCTGGCTAGGTCAGAGCTCGGAAATAAGATGGACACCGTTATTTCCTGTAATTGATTAACATCCCACTCCCGATTAACCATCTAAAAAAGCCTATTAATTCCGACCACAGTCACACACTGGCCGATTCTGCTAATAGAAGTAGAATCGGTCATTCTCGCAACGCTGCCTGAATGGGCTGTCGCCTGTCGAGTAAAATCAGCTAAAAATCTGCCGTGAAAAGGGAATACTCTTACAATCCACGTCTATATTTCTGACCAAGCTTTTCGGTCAAATTACTGTGGCAACATAGAGGCGAGTCTGTGAGCAAGGTAGATGACATTTCCGAGCAGTTGATTGATGTGGAGCGTCTTGCCGCATCGCTGCAGCGCTTTGCCGATGATCGCGACTGGCAGCAGTTTCACTCACCCAAGAACCTCCTCATGGCACTCACAGGTGAGGTAGGTGAACTCTGCGAAATTTTCCAATGGATGAGCGAGGCCGATTCAACGGGTGCAGCAAAGCGTCCCGAAACCGCTCAAGCCGTGAAGGACGAACTGGCTGACGTGCTCATGTACTTGGTCCGCTTGGCCAGTGTGCTCGGCGTCGATCTCAACGAAGCGGTGACAAGCAAGCTCGCCCTGAACGGGCAGAAATACCCTGTCGACAAAGCTAAAAGCACCAGCAAAAAGTACGACCAACTCTGACCCATTGGGCTCTAAGGATCATTCGTGATCGTTTACGCTGCGACCAAACAGCAATTCCTCAAAGACAGCGATAACGACGATATTGAAGAGGTGATCCTCAGGCACTTCAAAGAAGCCACCGGCAAGAAGGTAGGCGCTTCGGAGATTAGATCCTGGCAGGGTTCACTGACTTATATGGCCAAGGTGCTTCGAGACGACGGCCTGCCCAACAGCGCCGGCCTGGCGATTGAGCTGCATATCCCTCAGTCATCGAAACGAATCGACTTTTTGCTAACAGGCCGCGATGAGAATCAGGCTAAAAACGCGGTATTGATCGAACTTAAGCAATGGAGCAAGGCCAGCGCAACCACCAAGGATGCGATTGTCAAAACGGCGCTGGGTGGAGGTCTTGTCGAAACCATTCATCCGTCCTACCAGGTCTGGTCGTACGCCGCGCTGCTGGAGGGCTTCAACGAAGCCGTCTACGACAAAAGCATCGAAGTACGCCCCTGTGCCTACCTCCATAACTATGGCAGCGACGGCATCATCAACTCAGCACACTACGAAGCCTATACCAGCAAAGCCCCCTTGTTCCTCAAAGGCCCCGAAGAGCTTGCAAAACTGCGAAGTTTCCTCAAGAAGCACATCATTCATGGCGACGACAAGGAGGTGCTTTACGAACTCGCCAACGGGAAGATTCGCCCGTCCAAAGCGCTGGCTGATGCGCTGAGCGGACTAATGAAAGGCAAGCCTGAGTTCGTATTGATTGATGATCAAAAGGCAATCTTCGAGTCGGCGCTCGCTGCGGCAAGTGAGGCCTCTATCGAAGTGCCAAAGGTGCTAATCATCGAGGGCGGTCCGGGAACCGGAAAAACCGTATTGGCAATCAACTTACTGGTAAGACTCACCGCCTTGAAGCTGTTGAGCAAATACGTCTCGAAAAATGCTGCGCCACGCAAGGTATACGAGAGCAAATTGGTTGGTACTGTCAAACGTAGCCACTTCTCCAATTTCTTTTCCGGATCGGGGGCGTTTATCGAAACCGAGTCCAATACGTATGACGCACTTATCGTTGACGAAGCCCACAGGCTCAATGAGAAAAGTGGGCTTTATGGAAACCTGGGAGAAAACCAAATCAAGGAGCTGATCGAGTCAGCAAAATGCTCGATTTTCTTCATCGACGAAGACCAGCGCGTGACCTTGAACGACATTGGTAGCAAGCAGGCTATCCGCGCCTTTGCCAAAGCCAAAGGCGCAACCGTGGAGGAATACATACTGTCTTCCCAGTTCCGTTGCAGTGGTTCTGATGGTTACCTGGCGTGGTTGGATGACGTACTGGGGATTCACACGACAGCCAACCCGCTGCTCGATACCAGCGAGTATGAGTTCAAGGTGTTCGACTCCCCCAGGCGATGCACGCGGCTATCGAGCAGAAAAACCACGGAAACAAGGCTCGCGTTGTCGCGGGTTACTGCTGGCCTTGGCTCAGCAAGAAAGACTCCAAGGCCGCTGACATCGTTATCGGCGATGACTACGCACGCCAATGGAACCTGGATCAGGATGGCAGCTTGTGGATCATCGCGGAAAAATCCATTGAGCAGGTCGGCTGTATCCACACCTGCCAAGGGCTGGAAGTGGATTATATTGGTGTGATCATCGGACCGGATTTGATCGTGCGTGACGGGCAGGTGATGACGTCGCCGCATGAGCGAGACAAGCACGACAAATCGATTCGTGGCTGGAAAAAGTTGATGAAGGAGCAACCTGCTCTGGCACAGCAGGAGACAGATCTGATCATCAAAAACACGTATCGAACACTGATGACCCGTGGGATGAAAGGCTGCTACCTGTACTGTACCGATCAGGAGACGGCGCAGTACTTTGAAAGCCGGCTTGCCGAGTACTATAAAGACTGACGACCCCGCGGAACGCGGTGTCATTATTCGAGGTTCAGCCTCACGAAAAAACCGTAGGCTGAACCACAAAAAAGCCGGTCAAATGTCGCGAAAAAATCATAAAAAAGTGGGATCAAGGCGTTTTTTAAAACCTTAAATCATTGTTTTTCAAAAACATAGACCAATAAAAAGCTAGCCACAATCTGACCTTTCCGAACCGCCCGAAAAAGCTGATTAACTGCTTTGGCTGTGAGAGGGGTGTTTTGTCTGTAGAAATAGCAGGACTTGCTGGCTTGAAGCTCAGCGATCATAACCGTATCCCTACCGAGGAGTGGTGACCTGTTGTCGATGCACAAGCCCCCAAAGTAGCCTAGCGCCACTACAGGTGCCTTGCCGCAGCAGGCATACCCTCTTGCCTTCTTGAGCTCCCCTCTCCTCCCTGCTTCTGCGCAACCTATGCATTAGGTCGCACAGAGCAACTGGAGGAGTGAAAAACAGAGGCGAAAAATTTACACCGCGGGATTTTTCATCGTGACGTTGGCACATCTGACTCTTAGAGAAAATCTGAGCAGAGCGATTCTCAGCTAATCCGTATTCCAATCGGTATTCCAGCAACAAAACAAAAACACCATTATTTATGTTAATCATATATATACAGCAGCAGTTCAAATTACCCCGGCCCACCAACTCAACAAAAAAGACGTCCAAGGACGTCTTTTTTGTGCCTGAAATTCGGCAAAAAATGCCGGTTACACCCCCTCGCCATCAGGCGCCCAGCTCTGCTAACCGCTTCCGGCGGCCGACCCAATGAGCATCACGCATTACAGCGGTTTATGAAGGTACACAACTGATCAAGCCGTGGCTCCAAATCCAGAACACCGCACTTTACCCCGTTGTGTTTCAGATAGTGGCTCGCGACGTCGACCTTGTTGCCCGTGCGTTCCGGGTCTTTATTTTTTGCGTTGGACTTTTCCGGATCCACTTCAAACTTCAACAAATTTGCCCACATTCCACTGCCCACCGGGCGCACCATTGACGGGTGGACCTGTTTCAAACTCGTCCTGAGCGAGTCTTCATCCAGGTAGTTTTCAATTTCGCGGCCTTCCGTCACCCAGGCAAAGCCATTGCCTGCGTCGAACTCTTCCTGCAGACGCTGCTTTGTTTCTGTCAGCTTGGCATCCGGCCCGGCCTTGTCACTGTCGAACACAATGGCGGAGTTGCGATTCAAGCGGCACAGTGAGATCAAGTCGTTTACCGCTGTGCCACTGCCAGTCACATGTTTGAACAGCTTTCCCCCATAGAACATGATCGAGTAATGCAGGCCTTCCTTGAGGCTAGGGTCTCTAGCCATGAGCCAGGTATTGAGATACATGCGGTCCGAAGGGCCCTCGACCCAGATCACGCAATTCGCCTGCAACAGGTCTGCGGCCTGATAGCCCAGACGGTCGAGCACTTCAGCGATATTCGCCTCGACAATCTTCTGGCCCTGCGCCTGGAGGATGTTGATGTCGCGGCTGGCTGCAGCATTGATCAGAGCTGCCGAGTGGGTACTGATCACCAATTGCAGGTTCTTCTTCTCGGCGACCTGCAAGACTTGCTCGAACATACGCCGCTGCAGTTTCGGGTGCATGTGCACCTCTGGTTCTTCGAGCAGACAGATGCTGTCGTCCTGCACATTACTGAGCCAATGGAGTATGGCTGCACAGGCTTTCCAACCGGACGGATACCAGCTGGCTTTGACATTGTTGGGCATGTCCATTCGCGCCCGGCCCGATTCGTCCGGGTTGCCGAGCCATGTGGAGGCCACGCCAGTTTGCGCGGCGTTGATAGCATTACCGTCCAGTGGCACATGCTCAGGCCTGGTGTAACGCTTCCAGTCGATCATTCCGGTGAGCAATTCGGCGTGAGCGTTGAGGTATTCCAGCGCGTTGGCGTCAACGTTCAAGGATTGACCGCCACAGTTCAGATACTCGATCCGAATGTCTTCGGCGGATGGGATCTTTCCCTCCGCCGGATGCTCGGTAAACCGCTCCAGCACTTTTCTAGCAAGTTTCTCGAAATGGCCACCCGCCGGCCTGTACGCCATCGTGCAAGTGACCTTCTGAAACGTTTCGTCCAGAAGGTAATAAGCGAACTTATACAAATAAGCGCGACCGTCCTTGAACTCGATACCGAACTCCGGGCTACAACCACATTCCGGGTTGTCACGCGCGAGGCTTGGCAGCACGTCCGGCCAACGCAAGGCGCGGATCATATCGATGACCGTGGACTTACCCGTGCCATTTTCACCGATCAGCAAATTGACCGTTGCCAGCTCCAGACCGCCCAGATGCTCAAAGAGCTTGTCGTAGTCGACATGGTCATCCTGAATATTGGCATTAAGCCGGCGAATAGATTTGAAGCCGATCGACTTGATATGCATAAGCGGACAATTCTTCCTTGAGTTGATGGATTAATTCCGGACTTTACTCGGCCGCGAGGTTACAGCGTGGCGGATTTTATTTTTGCAAATGAGCATCAAGCAAGCCAAAACCTCTGTGCCCAGGACGATGATGCATAGCGCTCTCCAGTGAATAAGCATCAGGCACGGTGGGCGAGAATCGCCTACCTTGAAGACAGGCAATGGCTGTGGTGCCATCACTGGAGAGCAATGGATATGCGCAAGAAATCTCAGCCGTGGCTGGTTCCCCTCATCATACTGGTGGGCATTTTCTGGCTGTTCGGCGAGAAAACGCCTACAGCGACCAAGCCTGCTGGCGTCGTGACGCCCTCTCAGAATCTGATCTCGACACCGGCTCCACTCGTGAGTCATCCCGAGGCGCCGGCAGCCCAGCCCGTTAGCGATCAATACGTAAACGCAGACAAGCTCAATCAACGCGACCGACCCGCTGGCAAAGTTGTCTCCAGCCTGAAACGGGGAACCCAGGTTCAAATATATGAACGGCAAAATGAATGGGTTCGCGTAAGCGCTGACGGACAGCCCGCAAGGTGGCTGTCGTCCAGCAAGTTATGCACGGGGGCCACCTGTTTTACGGTCTCCAAAGCACCATCTGCACCGCTCGCCTCCCCGCCCAAACAATATCGGCAGGCATCACCCAGTTACGGTTCATCTTGTTCCTGCTCGTCAGGAAACGTGTGTATCGGCCCACGTGGTGGTCGGTATTGCATCACTTCTGGAGGTAACAAACGCTACGGCGTGTGATCCAACAACCGAACTTTGTGATCCGTGGGAAAAGCTGCAAAGCCCATGCACCCAACTCGGGTGATCATTCTCCCCGCCACCATTACCCGAAGGACGCTCATGAACATCTGGCTCGGCGCCATACTGGCTGCCCTCGTTTCTCTTTCGGCCCACGCAGCCACCGCCGACATTCCGCCGAGGATTCAGCAGGTCAATTACAAAAGCGGTTATGGCAGCGTGCAGTTCAAACAGTCGATCAAGGGCTATAAAACCGCGGAGTACAAACTCAACGCCAAGGCGGGGCAGGTGCTGACGGTGGACTTCAAGCCCTCCAACACCTCCGCCTATTTCAATATCGCCGCCAAGGATTCTGACTCCGCGCTGTTCAACGGCTCGGTCATGGGCAATCACTTCATCGGTTCGTTGCCCGCCGACGGTGAGTACACGGTGCAGGTTTATCTCATGCGCAATGCTGCACGGCGTAATGAAGTCGCGAACTACGGGATCACCCTGATCCTCTCCAACGGCGACGCAGCGGATAACAACTCGCCATTCGAGCAGAACCTGGCGTTGCAGGGCATCAACTTTCACCTGAAAGAGGATCGGGTCGATGGCAAACCCACTTTGCGCATCGAGCCCAAGGGGTTGGAAATCGACAATTCGCTGCTGACCCAGCCACTCACGGGCAACATCGTCCGTGCCGAAGTTGCCGACCTCAACAATGACGGCTCACCCGAGATCTACATCGCCACGCGCGCGCCAGGTCGCGGTATGCAGGGAGGGTTGGTCGCCTATTCGGCCAACAACAAAAAATCCCTCAGCGAAATCTATCTGCCCCCGGTCAGCGACAATCCGAAAACGGCCGAGGGTATCAGGGGGAGGACGCGTTTGCGGTAGTCGAGAACAGGCTGGTGCGGCGCTTCCCGGTGTATGACAGCGCGGATGCCAATGCGGGCCGGACGGGAAAGATGCGGCAGGTTCAGTACAAATTGATGGCTGGCGAGGCTGGGTGGATTTTGCGTGAGGACAAGGTCACGGAGTATTGAACGGCAACCGCTCGTTGCAGACAGACGGATAAACCGCAGAAGCGCTTCTACACTCACAGCGCCGCCCCCGTCAGAACGAGCCCCCATGACCAGCCTTCAAGATCGCATGCAACAAGGCAAGGACGCCCGCAAGAATTGTTCGCGCAGCTCTCAGGCGAACACGGGCAAGATGAACCGCGACCCGATTCCGCTGATCAAGGCATCCAGCCAGGGCCGCGTCGCCTCGCTGGTCGAATTGCGGTACGGGCGCATGCTGGTTTCGCCGTTCACGTTTTTTCGCGGCAATGCGTTATTGCATGCTCATGATCTGTCGAGTACGCCAAACATGGGGCTGACGTTGCCGATCTGTGGCGATTGTCATTTGATGAATTTCGGTGGTTTTGCCACGCCCGAGCGCAATCTGCTGTTCAGCGTCAACGATTTCGATGAAGCGCATCCCGGGCCGTGGGAATGGGATCTGAAACGCCTTGCCGCGAGTTTCGTGGTGGCCGCGCGTGACTTGCGCCACGGCGATACGGTCGAGGAAGACGTCTGCCGTCAGGTGGTCGCGGCCTATCAGAAAACCATGGCGGAGTGCGCCCAACAGAGCGCGCTGGAAACCTGGTACGGGTCCATCAGTTACGACGATTTGCTGGAGCAAGCGAGTAAAGCCACGCTGGAACACGTGGAGCGGGCCATCGAGAAAGCCGAGCGGCGCACGCATGCCGAGTTGCTGCCAAAAATATGCGAACGTGACGCCGAGGGCCGTCTGACCATTCGCGATGACTTGCCGGAAATTTTTCACCTGCACACCACCACGACGCTGCTGGATGCCGACGATGACTGGCTGCGGTTCTCTGACTGGAAGCCGCTTTACGACACGTTCATGGGCGACTATCGAACCACACTGCAGGCTGACCGGCGTGAGCTAATGTCGCGGTTTCATGCCCACGACATGGCGTTCAAAGTGGTCGGTGTCGGCAGTGTCGGCACGCGTTGCCTGGTGGCACTGTTGACCGACGAACAGGAAAATCCGCTGTTCCTGCAATTCAAGGAGGCGCGGCGCTCGGTGCTCGCCGGTTACGTCAAGAGCAAGTCGCGGGTGCAGCACAACGGTCAGCGGGTGGTGAACGGCCAGCGGTTGATGCAATCGGCCAGTGACCTGTTTCTCGGCTGGACGACCGGCCCCGGCGGTCGACAGTTTTATGTACGCCAGTTACGCGACATGAAAGTCTCGGCTGAAATCGAGACATTCGACGCCGAAACCTTTGCAGCCTATGGACGAACCTGCGGCCGAGCCCTGGCCCGTGCCCACGCCAAATCGTCAGGGCAAGCCGCGCAAATCAGCGGTTACATTGGCAAAAGCGCGGCACTGGCCGATGCGCTCTTCAAGTATGCCGAAGGCTACACCAAGCAGAATGAGCAGGATTTCGAGCGCTTCCAACAGGCTTGCCGCAAGGGCCGTTTGCGGGCGCGTTCCGAGGCCGACTTTGCGGCGGATCACTTGCCATAGTCACCGTAATGGCCCGGTGAGCGTTGAGGTAGATAAATTTTTCTTCACTACACGCGCCTCCATCAAACGGTACATTGCCCTCGCTCATTCAAGAAACTACGGTTTGCCCGCCCTCCCGCGGGCTTTTTTTTGCCTGCCGTTTGCCGTCGAAGCGATACACATAAGTGTCCTGCACGCCGTGGCGTGAAGAATGGCGGGCCTGTGGATGAATTCTGATCAGCGCAAATCCCGCCGATTGAGCCAAGCGTTGGCTGCGCGTATTGGCCGACGAAGTGGTCAGGTAAAACCTTGAGTCAGGCAAACTTCTCACCAAACGCGCAAGAGCGGCGCGCATGTAGCCATTGCCGGAATGCTCGGTGTTGGCCCAGTACCCGACAACAAAGCGATCACGCTGGCGCGGTTTCAGGCCGATGCAGCCAATGATGGCTTGCCCGTCCGCACTGATGATGAACAACCGGCGCTCAGCGGTTTCACTGCTGAAGTCGTCACGGGCCTGTAGCAAAGATTCCAGCGCCTGCACCTCGGTGGTGTGCGGCCGGGCCCAGGCGAGGAACTCCGCGTGCTGTGGATAACTGACGTTCAGCGCTTGCTGGAACGCCTTGCACAATGCCGGATCCGGAGACCTCAATGTCAGCGACTCAGTGCCGACGGTAAACGCAAACTCCATCACCCTCTCCCTGACATTACACCGCCGATGCAGGAGCTGCCGCAGGCTGCGATCCTTTGACGTTACTCTTTCAATTAAAAGCAGGATCAAAAGATCGCAGCCTTCGGCAACTCCTACATATGTGCAATGAGTGGCCAGAATTTATAGAGCGGTTTGTATTTTCTGCCGCAGCGGGCAATTCTGTCCTTTGATACCACTGACCGGAGCGCCCAATGCCGCTGCTGACCCTGCCCTGCAATCGCCTGACCCTGGCGGTGCTCGACCCTGAACAGGCGGCGCTGGAGAGCGACTTCTACCGGCGCAACCTGAGGCATCTTGCCCGCTGGTCGCCGATTCGCCCCAGCGATTACCACAGCACTGAAAACATCCGCCCGCGCCTTGAGGTGCAAGCCAGCGCGTTCCAGGCCGGCCTGGCGGTGCATTTTGCGTTGCTGACCCCGGACAGCGGCCAGATGATCGGCGCCTGCAACTTCAGCAGCATCACTCGCGGGGCGTTTCAGGCCTGCTACCTCGGTTACCACATCGACGAAGCTCATCAGGGCCAGGGCTTGATGCAGGAAGCGCTGGAAGCAGGCATTCGCTATATGTTCGAACAGCAGAGTCTGCACCGGATCATGGCCAATTACATTCCTGGCAATGAGCGCAGTGCGCGGCTGCTGGACCGTCTGGGATTTGAACGCGAGGGCTATGCCAAGGCCTACCTGAGTATCGCCGGGCGCTGGCAGGACCACGTGCTGACGGCGTTGATCAACTCAACGTTCGAAACACCGGACAAGCGCTGGTCGCGACGGTTGGCGTGAGTTTCACAATTTGTTAAGCATTGGCGCAGTATGCTCAGGCCTCCCGCCCCTTTCGGTTGCCTGAAAGCCATGTCGCGTCCTGCCCCGTTGCTTTTCCTGCTTGGCTGTCTGCTGTTTTTCTTCGCACTTGGCAATCATCAATTGCAAGGTTCTACCGAAGCCCGGGTTGCCGGGATCGCCATGGAAATGCACCTGGATGACGACTGGGTGACCCCCCGTTTGTTCGGCGAACCGTTTCTGGAGAAACCTCCCCTGAGCCTTTGGCTCGATGCCGGGGCAATTCGCGTGTTCGGCGGCACGCCGTGGGCAGTGCGACTGGCCTCGGCGTTTGCCGGGTTGTTCAGCGTGATGGTGCTGTACGCGATGCTGCGCCGGTTTGGCCGGCCAAAGACCGTTGCCTGGACCGCCGGGATCCTGCTGGCGACCATGGCCAGCTACTGGAGCAACGTGCGCGGTGTCGGTGAAGACGCCTTGCTCGCCCTCGGCGTGACCATGGCGCTGTTGGCTTTTTTCAGGGGCAAAGAGCATCGAGCTTCGGCAATTCGCTGCTGTTTGTCATCGGGATTGCCATTGCGACGCTGAGCAAAGGCGTGTTGGGCCTGGCGATGCCGGGGGTGGTGATCTTCGCGTTTCTGCTGGCCGAGAGCCTGATGGACAAACGCCTGAAAGTCGCCGACTGGCTGCGCCCCGGCGTGTTGACGCTGGTGGGGTTGATTCCGCTGCTGATCTGGCTCGCCGTGCTGTATCAACGCGGCGGCGCACATGCCCTGGGCGAAGTGCTGTTGACCAACAGCGTCGGGCGCTTCAGCGGCTCCTTCGTCGAAGCCGGGCATTACGAACCGTTCTATTACTACCTGGCCAAATTGCCGGAAGCATTCCTGCCCTGGAACATTCTGGTGTACCTGGGGCTGTGGCACTTTCGCAAAAGCCTGATGGCCAACCGTTACTTGCTGTTTTTCACCCTGTGGATCCTGGCGCAGTTCGTCATGCTGACGTTGGCGTCGAGCAAGCGCACGGTGTACCTGATGTCGATGACGCCTGCCGCGGCGGTGATTGCGGCGGAGTATGCGTGGGTGTTGCTCGAGAAGTTGAAAACGTACGAATCGGCCAACTCTTTTCCAGGCAGAATCGCTCGTCATCGTCAGGCGCTGGCGGCAACCGTACTGACGGTGGTGATTGCTGGCTATCTGGGCGCCGCACAGTGGGCACTGCCAAACGCCGATAAGCATCTATCGTTCCTGCCATTGACTGACCACATCCAATCGCTGCAAGCCGACGGTCATCAAGTCGCGCTGTTTCAGGCAAACGAGCGGGTCGGTGGCGCCAGCGTGTTCTATACGCAGAGTGTGCTGAAGGGACTGGATACAGAGGCGCAGTTGCAGGACTTCCTCAGCGCTGCATCAACGAACGTGGCGGTGATCTCGGCGGACACTGAACCCGCCGCGCCACTCAAAGTGCTGAAAACCATGATGGTCGGACGGCAGGCGTACTACTTCGTCAGCGACTGACGCCTGTCCGAAACCTACCTGTGGCGAGGGGATTTATCCCCGATGGGGCGCGTAGCGGCCCTCTCTTTTGATTCAAAAGAAAGGACCGCTGCGCAGTCCATCGGGGATAAATCCCCTCGCCACAGGGTTATTCGTTGCTCAAGGGAGTTGCCAGGATGCTGGCAGGCACTCGCTGTTGATGCTTGTGCAGCACCGGCTGCTCCAGCCGCGCTCGCCCGTAGAACGCCAGTGCCGTCAGCAAACACGCCAGCCACACGAAGATCCCGGCCCAGAAGGTGTGGGACATGTAGTGCCAGCCCTGCAGGACCCGTGTGGTGCCGTAGATGAAGCCAAGCAACAACGAACCCCACATCAGCGCTTTCGAGAAGCGCCACCGGTAACGACGGGCCACGAAATACAACGCAAGCATGGTGAAACCGCCCGAGGCATGTCCGCCCGGCCAGCAGCGTCCGTCGCCAGCTTCCTTGAACAGCTGGAAGTTGTTGTACCACTCCATGTGGGCGATTTTGCCGCCATAGAGGGTCGTTTCAATCGGGCAGTAGACGCTGGTGTGGGCCTTGAGGAAGTGGATCACGCCGGTGCAAATGGCAAACGCAAACACCACAAACAGGAAATCCCGACGATGCCCGCTGGCAAACCGCAGTACCGGTGCGACTTTGCTGCGTTCCAGAAAACCAGCCAGTCGCGGGTACTTTTGCGTGTTGATCAGCGGCCAGACAAACGAGAGGATCGCGCCGATCAAGGCGATTTCAGCCGTCCAGTTCGGAATGATGCGCGCCCACTTGTGGGTGAGCTGTTCGAAGAAATGAACCTTGTCCAGCGGGAAGCTCTGGGTGACAGGATCAAACAGAAGGTTGCTGAAAGCGATGTCGATTTTCGTCATGTCGAACATCAGAAAAACCACGGCCGCACAGAACAGTGGAATACCAAAGTTCACCCAGTAAAAGCGGTAAGGAGAAGAAGTCAGCATGAACGTCCTGATTCAGAAAAGTGAAGGGCAACTTACTGGGTCGTCACCGACCGCCAGTCAGAGGCCTCGATGAAGCCAAGCATACGCGGCGCTTGAGGGGTTTCGGCGGAGATGAACAGCGAGGCGCCATAACCGGGGGTGGAAAGCGACAGGTTGAGCGCTTTCGCCAGATCTGCCATGCATTCGCTATGGGTCACCAGAATCAGGTTCCTGCCTGGCACTTTGTGCGCCAGCGCGTCGCGCAACATGGTGCCCTTGCAACTGATCAACCAGTCTTCGCCCACACCCACCGAGTTGAACATGTAGCCGGCGGTCTGCGCCGTGCGCAGCATCGGGCTGTTGTAAATGTCGGCTCTGGTCAGGCCCAGACGTTCGAAGTGCGAACCAACAGCAACGGCGACGCCGCGGGAACGGTCAGTGATGCCATCGTTACCACTCAGGCAAACGGCCGTGGAGTGATCGCAACGTTCGACGTGGCGTACCAGAACGATCATGTCGCCCTTGGCCCAGCCGGACACCAACGCCTTGGCGCCGGCCACGTTGCCATGGGCCAGGTCCGGTACCGAGGCGGGCCGCAACAGCCAGATCGTCAGTGGAATAACCAATAGCGAAGCGGCCAGGATGACGGCGGTGTTTCGATAACGGGCCAAACGGCTCACGTTAATCGAGCGTTTTACCCCGAACAGACTCAGTCTCAATTCCACATCAAGCCGCCTCGCCAGCCAGCATCACTTGTCATTCGATGCGACGAAACTACAGAGGCTCGCGTGGGCAGCGGGTGAAACCCATGTGAAAAAAGTCTTGGGATCGTCTGTTACAAATTCTGTCCTACAAAAACCTTTCAGCTCTCGGGATTACTGCCGATACAGGTTGGCAACACACCTTGCTGGCACCCTAAAAACAACAATCTTCCAGCCAAATGACGATAAAGAAATACAACGTTCCTGGAGGAATTGTGATGAATAGCTGGTTCGCAAATATCAGCGTAAACCTGAAACTGGGCCTGGGATTCGGTCTGGTTCTGGCATTGACCTGCGTCCTGGCCCTCACCGGCTGGACAAGCCTGGGCGGGTTGATTGACCGCAGCAACTGGATGAGTGACATCACCCAGCTCAACGCCGGCCTGACCAAATTGCGCGTGGTTCGCCTGCAATACATGCTGACCAACGGCGACGAAACCGCCGCGCAGAATGTACAGACCACCCTCGACAGTTTTGCGGCTCAACAAACCGCACTGCTGGGCAGTTTCAAAAATGCTGACAACCTGAAAACGCTCAAAGAGCAGGCCGCGGTCATCGCCGCGTATCAGGCATCGTTGAAAGAAATGCGCAGCGCTTACCGCACCGGTAACAACGCCCGCGACGCCATGGGCGCCAATGCCGAGTCAGCCAACACGCTGATCAACACGATCAGCAAGCAAGTTCAGGAGATGCCCCTGAGCGATCAACGCTTCGAACAGTTCCAGGCTGTTACGGCGGCCAAGGAAGCGTTCATGCTGGCGCGCTACGAAGTGCGCGGTTACACCGCCAACTCTAATGCCGAGACCGAACAGAAGGCTGTCGCCCAACTGGATGCGGCCATCGCCAGCCTTAAACAACTGAACGTGCATTTTGCCGACACCCAGCCAGACAACCTGCGTCAGCTGGAAACAGCGCTGACTAATTACCGCAGCGCCTTGCAGGCGTTCAAGGTCGCCACCGCCGACGCTGTGCGAGTGCGCAAGGACATGACCGACCAAGGCAATGCCATCGTCGACCTGAGCGACAAGCTCTATCAATTCCAGCTCGACCGTCGTGACGTCGAAAGCGCCCAGGCCCGCACCCTTCAGCTGATCAGCACCTTGCTGGCGTTGCTGGTGGGCGTGATTGCCGCGGTGGTCATCACCCGTCAGATCACCGGCCCGCTGCGCGAAACCATGACCGTGGTTGACCGTATCGCCAGCGGCGACCTGTCCCAGGACGTCAAAGTCACCCGCCGCGACGAACTCGGCGTGTTGCAGCAAGGCATTGGTCGCATGGGCGTGACCCTGCGGGACCTGATCAGCGGCATCCGCGACGGTGTCACCCAGATCGCCAGCGCGGCCGAAGAGTTGTCGGCCGTGACCGAGCAAACCAGCGCCGGGGTCAACAGCCAGAAGATCGAAACCGATCAGGTCGCCACCGCGATGCACGAGATGACTGCCACTGTGCAGGAAGTCGCGCGCAACGCCGAAGAAGCCTCCCAGGCAGCCGCCGCGGCGGATGGCGAAGCTCGTGAAGGCGACAAAGTGGTTAACGAAGCCATCGCCCAGATCGAACGCCTGGCCACCGAAGTGGCGCGTTCCACGCAAGCCATGAACGTGCTGCAACAGGAAAGCGACAAGATCGGCAGCGTCATGGACGTGATCAAGGCCGTGGCCGAACAGACCAACCTGCTGGCCCTCAACGCCGCGATTGAAGCCGCCCGTGCCGGTGAAGCCGGTCGTGGTTTTGCCGTGGTGGCCGACGAAGTCCGTGGCCTGGCCCAGCGCACGCAGAAATCCACCGAAGAAATCGAAGGCCTGGTGGCCGGTCTGCAGAACGGCACCCAACAAGTGTCGGCGGTGATGAACAACAGCCGCGCCCTGACCGACAGCAGCGTCGCGCTGACTCGCAAGGCTGGCGTATCACTGGAAAACATCACCCGCACGGTGTCCAACATCCAGTCGATGAACCAGCAAATCGCCGCCGCTGCCGAACAGCAAAGCGCCGTGGCCGAAGAGATCAGCCGCAGCATCATCAACGTGCGCGACGTGTCCGAACAGACCGCCGCCGCCAGCGACGAAACGGCTAAATCCAGTGTTGAACTGGCACGGTTGGGTGGTCAGTTGCAGCAGATGGTCAGCCACTTCCGCGTTTGACCTTCAGTCAGCGTCATAGCCTGGATCCAATCGCGGGCAAGCCCGCTCCCACAGGTTTTCGGTCGTTCACAGAGTTTGTGTCCGACTCGATACCTGTGGGAGCGGGCTTGCCCGCGATTGCGTTATGACTGGCACTACTGAAGTCTGGTCATGCCTCGAAACTGCCCGCCCCTTTCTATCGCGTGCCACGCTGACGCAATGCCGACGGCATAAAATACGCATCTTCCGGCACCGGTTGCGCAAAATCCACGGTCTC
Source organism: Pseudomonas sp. TH15 (assembly GCF_016651105.1). GTDB lineage: Bacteria > Pseudomonadota > Gammaproteobacteria > Pseudomonadales > Pseudomonadaceae > Aquipseudomonas. The sequence goes on along the minus strand of NZ_JAEKEL010000001.1, from coordinate 1,890,319 downwards.
CGCTTCTTCGTTATCGAGGTTCTGCACGTAGTAACGGCGGGCCTGCAAGTCATGGAAAACGTCCAGCGCACTCCACGTCGTTGGCAGGTCGTAGAAGTTTTTCAGGTAGGCCATCGACACGCGCCACAACTCCCCTCGCCCGTCGTATTGATCGACCAGCGCCGCGCCCCAGCTGTCTTCATCGAGAAACAGCACGCGCTTGGAATAGATGTGTCGCGCGCCCGGTTTCAGGTTGCCTTCAACCACCCACACCCGGTGCAGTTCATAACGCGTGAATTGCGGATTGAGGTGGCCCGGCGTGAGCAGTTGCGCGTATTTCACGTCGGGGCTGCCAACTTTGTAGTTGTTGTACGGAATGTAGATTTCCTGTTTGCCCTTGAGCTTCCACTCATAGCGATCCGGCGAGCCGTTGAACAGGTCGGTGTCGTCGGCCGTGCGCAGGCCATCGGATGATGCAATCGGCGTGTCATAGGCGAGGTTCGGTGCGCGGCGCACGCGGCGTTGGCCGGCGTCGTAGATCCAGGCCTGGCGCGGGTCTTTCAGCTGATCGAGCATCTCATGCACCAACGCTGCACCGCCGGCCAGCCGCGCCGGACTTTTCACAAAGGCGAGGTAGTAGAACAGGATGTTTTTCAGGTCGGCGAACTGGCCGCCGGGACGGTAATAGTTGAAGAGTGCCTCCTGCTGCGAGGTCACCAGGGCAAAGCTGCCGTTGCGCTGGACCGGCGCTTCGGAAGCGCGGCGCACCACGTAGATACCGCGATAGCGGGTGATGTGGTTCCACAACACTTCAATGCCGTCCTTCGGTACCGGGAACGGCACGCCGCCATAGGCATCGGAGAAACCGCTGCCGCCCTCGAGCAGCTTGGCCGAGGTGGCATTTTTCAGAGTGTTGTCGTACAGCCATTGCGGTGCCGAACCTGATCGACGGGAAGGATAGATCGGCATCTGAAAGGTGTCGGGGTAGCTGTTGAACATCGCGATCTGGCCCGGGCTGAGATGGGCCTTGTACTGATCGAGGTTAGCCTTGGTGATGGTGAACAGCGGTTTGTCCGCCGCATACGGATCGGGGTGATGCTGGCCGGGTTTGTAGCCGGCCGGCGCCTGGGTGATGCCGCCAGTCCACGCGGGAATGGTGCCCGCCGCGTTGCCGGCACGCTCGGCGCCCATGGGGGTCAGGGTGGTTTTCAGCTGTTCGGCTTGCTGTGGGGTGATGGCGGCCAGGGCGGTGCCTGCGGCCAGACCCAGCACGAGCGCCAACGATATTCTTGTCAGTCGTGAAGTGTGAAACATGATCTTCTCCAAAATACAAAAACCTGTGGGAGCGAGCTTGCTCGCGATAGCGGTGTGTCAGTCGACATCAATGTTGAATGTACCGGCCTCATCGCGAGCAAGCTCGCTCCCACAGGGGGAATGAGTTGGAATTCACAGGAAATACTTGAGGTTGAACCCGATGTTGTCGCGGTCGCGAATGCCGTTGTTTTGCCCGCCGCCGTAGAACTCGGTGTATTGCAGCTCGGCCTCAAGCTTGTTCTGGTAATTGGCCTTGATCCCCAGCGTGTAGGCCTTGCGACCTTCGATGGTGTTGCCGGCCTGATAGCTGTTGCCTTTGAAGTCGTCCTTGTAGACGACATAAGGCGAGACGTTGACCCCGGCGTACACGTCGTTCCACGTGCCATTGAGCATTGCCGTGTAGCTGTAGGAATCACGGTTGACCTGATCGTCACGATCACCGCCCGACACATAGGAATAATTACCGGTGCCGGCGTAGTAACGGGTGCTGCCGTCATAAGCGGTGTATTGCAGGCTGCTGCCGCGCAGGTGCTCGGAGGCCAGTTCGAAGATGCCGAACAGCGAATCGAACGAGGCCGTCGGACCGAAGTTGTAGATAATGCCCAACGAAGTGTTGAAGGCTTCCACACGCTCGGCGTTGTTGATCTCACTGTTGAGGTTGACCATCTGCCCGCCGACATTGATCGACTTGCCCGTCACCGCCACGGCGGCACCGTTGGCCAGGTCGCCGATCAAATCGTTGGTGGCCGCGACGCCAATCGGCAGGTTCGGTCGATAAGCGATTTCGCCGAACACCGATGCCGTACCCAGCGTGGTGTTGAAGCTGAAACCGTACATGCGAATGTCTTCGGCGTAACGTCGATGCGCCTGGATGTTTCCCATGACATCAGCGGTGGCCAGACCGTTGGCGAGTGCCCCGGCCTGACTGCCGGCGACACCGGACAACAGGTTGGTCAGGGCATCCATGTCGATGCCTTTGTACCCGCCAAGGTCAGCGGCAATGGTCGGCTCCTTGGCGTGGTAATTGACCATGTACAAGCCGAACTCGGTGCTGTTGAGTTGCTCGGCGATATAGCGAAAGGCAAAGCCGAACTGGCCGTCGTTGCGCGCGTTGTAGTCCTTGCCGACCGAGGCCACTTTGAGGGTATTGCCATACGCCGGGGTCACGCCGTTGGCGTACAGGCCGGTGGTTTGCAGGGCCTGGCTCAGCAACGGGTTATTGCCCAACGCGCTGTACAAGCCGATGACATTGCCAAAACCGGGCACCGGCGTATCGAGCGCGGTGCCGCTGAAGTTGTTGTAGCCGGTGTTGCCGCCGTCGGCGAACAGGTCAGTTTGCGAGTAGAAGGTGCCGACCGGATCGATGCGGGTTTCCTTCCAGTTGGTCTGGTAGAAACTCTCCATGGTCAGGCTGTCGGTCAGGCCGATGTTGAAGCTCAGCGCCTCCACCGGCACCAGCACTTCCTTGACCTCGGCGCCGGGCAAGCGGTACTTGGCAGCGTCCACCGGGTTGGTGGTGTTGATCCCGCCGCGATAGAAAATCCCTTCGCCCCAGTTGAACACCTGGCGGCCGACCCGCGCGGTGACCGGCATCTGCGCAACGTCCCAACTGCCATGCACGTAGGCGTCGAGCATCTCGATGCGGCCGCCGGCGATGTCGCGGGTCTGGCTGGTGAAGTGGTTGTCCTGCGGGTAACTCTGGCTGGGTTGCGACGGGTTGTTGTTGTCGTAGTAGTCGTTGCGCTTGTCCATCAGTTGCGTGTCGTAAAACGCAGTGCCGCGCATGAACAAACCATAGTTCTGATAGTTAGCCTCAAGCTCGGAGGTGATCTTGTACACCTCGGAAACCAGCCCGGTGTCGAAGTTGCGATTGCCGTCGTTGGTGTTGACGTCATCGTTAGTCTTGTCGCGACCCTGCACCCGCCACAGGCGCCCGTACGACAAGGTCGTGTCGAGGGAACCGGTGACCTGCTTGTCCATCAGGCTGAACTCCACAGCCTGCGCGCTATCGACTGCGCACAGTTGCAGCAACCCTGCCAAACCAACACCGGGAAGCGCCGCGCCAGACCGGCGCAATCGAGTACTGATCATCTGATCCTCCTTGTTTTTGTTGTTTTTCGTGTCGCGTCGCGATCGTTAAGGGACCAATCCCGCACTGACATAAATCCGGCTGTGCGAGCCGAAATGACCGAGCAATCTGAACAACTGTTGGTTGAGTACCGGGTGGTCGAAATCTTCACGGTGCAGTCGATTACCGCCGCTGAAATCACTGGTCGCCGGAGTCGTTTCCAGCCACTGACCGATGGCCTCGTCGAAGGCGGCGGAAGCATCGACAGACTCGGCGCTGACCACTTCGCGCAGGTAGTCGACGGAGTACGGTGGATACGTTTCGTCTCGGGCAACGTCGGCGTAAGCGTCGAGCATCGGATGCGGCTGACCGGCACGCAGCAAACGGCGCAACCAGGTCGATTGGTACTTCTCCACCTCCATGTGCCGGGTGGCGACGCGTTCGATGGAGGCCTGCTTATCCTCAGCGAAACCGGCGATGGCTTTGCCTTCCAGCAGCAAAAGACTGGCAAGATCGACGCCGGGCAATGGCTTGGCGTGATAAGGCTGGGTCAGGTCCTGAATGTGGTGCAGGCCCCAGCCGAGAAAACGGTAGCCCCAGTACGGATGGCCACTGGCAAACGCCAGTCGGGCCAACCCCATGTATTGATACGCGCGCCAGTCCGGCCAACTGCGTTCGAGAAACCCGGCAGCGGCGTAGACCACCGCGCTTTCATGGAAAAAACCCATGTGGAACGGCGCCTGTGAGCTGTACTGAAACCTTGCATCACCGAAGGGTTGCGGGCCGAAGCCGTAGCGCGCACCGACTTCACCCGGGTTGTCGCTGAACAGGTTGATGTCGTGGCCGTAATCGGGTTCGTCGGCGGCGCTGGCCAGCACGGCCAGTGGTGCGACTTTTTCGTGCTCGGCGACAACGATGAAACGTTGGCGATTCCACGGTGAAAGGGTCTGTTCGACCATGACCTGATCGGCTTGCAGGTGCGCGCGTTCGGGCAGGTCTTTGCCAGGCAATGGCTGAATGACCATCGCCAGATGGATCTCGGGATTGATGCGCAATGCGCTGAGGAAATCGTGGCGCAGATTGTCACTCGGCGTGGCCGGTAATTTCAGGCTGTCGGGGCGTGGCGGGTATTGGGCAAAGTGCTCGCGGGCGAAGCTTTCCTGTTCCTCGAGCAACGCGCTGACCGCCTCGTACTGCTCCACCAGAAAGGATTCCAGCGGCTCGACTTCGATGGGCGGCGCATCGCGCAACGCCGGCAGATCCTGCAACGCCAGGTAGCTGCCCACCGTATGGTTCGACCAGCCCCAGGCGCTCGGGGCTGTTGCACAAAGCAGCAGCAGGAGGAATGTCAGCTTCATTGCTTTTGGTTCTTATTGGATGTGCTGTGAGGGTTGAGCCTAACAACCGACCCCGCTGCTGACACTGTCCGATCTCACCAGAAAAGCTCTCCGATGGCGCCAATTCAAATCGCAATACGGTTTCTGTAGGAGCCTGCCGAAGGCTGCGATCTTTTAACGTTGATCTGAAAAAACAAGATCAAAAGATCGCAGCCTTCGGCAGCTCCTACAGGGGGATTTTTGAGGATTTTCAGGCCGGGTAGCCAGTGATCTTGCGAATGCTTTGGTACAGCGGCTTAAGCTGTCGGTACATGCGCAGGTAGACCTCTTTGTACAGTCGCTGATAGATCTGCTGCGCCTCAGGCTGCGGCATGAATACCGCGCCGACGCGGGTCATGGCCGTCATCGCCGTGGGAAAATCCGCGTGCAATCCAAGCCCGACCGCGCAGCAAATGGCCGCTCCCAAACCGGACGCTTCGTAGACATGTGGACGCTCGGCCGGCAGGCCAAAAATGTCCGCAGTGAGCTGCATCGCCGCATCACTCTGGGAGCCACCACCGGCGACTCGCAAGCGCTTGATGGAGACCTTCGAACGCTTCTCGATGCTCTCCATACCCTGACGCAAGGCATACGCTAAACCTTCGAGGATCGCCCGATAGATATGCGCGCGCGTATGCACGTCGCCGAAGCCGATCATCGCGCCCTTGGCTTCCACACCCGGTTCGCGAATGCCGGGCGACCAGTAGGGTTGCAGCATCAGGCCCATGGAGCCTGGCGGCACGGCGTTGACCAACGCGTCGAAGAGTTGCTCAGGCTCCACGCCTTGCGCTTTGGCCTGCTGCATTTCCCGCAGGCCGAACTCGTTCTTGAACCAGCTGACCATCCAGTAGCCGCGATAAATCATCACCTCGCAGTTGTATTGATCCGGCACCGCAGAGGGGTAAGGCGGAATCAACGGGACGATTTCCAGATAGCGCGAACGGGTGCTGGTGATCGTCGCCGTGGTGCCGTAGGACAGGCACACCGTGTCCGCGTCGACCACTCCGGAACCCACGACTTCGCAGGCCTTGTCGGCACCGGCGGCGATCAGAGGCAGTCCCTCGGGAATGCCGGTATGGCGGCTGGCCTCGGCGCTAATGTGGCCCAGGGTTTCACCGGGTTTATGCAGCGTGGGCAATTGCCCGGGACGCACCGCCAGCGCCTGCCATTTCCAGTCGGAGGGAGCGGCCCAGCGCAGGCGTTTGAAGTCGAAGGGCAGGTAGCCGACGCAACAGCCCACCGAGTCGACAAAGCGCCCGCACAGACGATGGGTGAGAAACCCCGAGAGCAGCAAAAACTTGTCAGTCGCCGCCCACACTTCAGGCTGATGGCGCGCGATCCAGTTGGCCTCGGCCTGAGCGCGAAAATAATCCACGGTGGCTTGCGCGCCGACCAGTTTGAACAGCCAGCCCCACGGTCCCTTGATCCCGCCTTCGACTTCGGTCTGGCGTTGATCGAGCCACAGAATCGCCGGGCGCAGCGGCTTGCCTTGGGCATCGACGTTGATCACTGTGCCGCGCTGGGTGGTCAGGGAGACGCCGGCAATCTGTGAACGGTCGATGCCGGTTTGCTGCCATAACTGCTGGCAGGCCTCCCCCAGTTTCGCCCAGTAATATTCCGGGTCCTGCTCGGCCCAGCCAGGTTGCGTCGAGTAATACGCCTGCAATTCAACCTTGCCTTTGCCCAGCAGATTGCCCTGCAAGTCGAAGAGCAGCGCGCGCACGCTCTGGGTCCCATTGTCGATCGCCAGCAGGTAACGCTTGTTCGGGGGGTTATCCATGGAGCTCTCTTCAATGGGCATTTTGCGAGGCTTCCGGCAAACCGTGGTGGCGTTGCCACAACGCTCGGTAACGCTGCAGCTCCTGTTGCCAATGCTCATCGTCCCAGCCCAGTCGCGGCTGACAGAGGTGACGAATGGCCGCAAAGTAATCCTCGCCGCCACGAGGCAGCAACAGACCCAAACGGGTGCGACGCAACAACAGGTCATCCAGGTGCAGGACCATTTCCGTGTCGCAGGCAAAGGCCAGTTCCGCCCACAAGGTGTCAGTGGCGCCAACGCTGTCATGGCCCAACTCGGCGATCAGTTGCGCCAGCCTCGGCAGGTCACGGCCATGCCGTCCGGCCAGGCGCCGCCATTGACTGCCACTGAGCCCCGCAATCGCCAGCGGTGGCACGACGGCAAACACCGGCGCGCCGTCATCACTGAGGGCGCGCCCGAGCATGGTCGCGCAGGCCTTGAGCACTTCGATGGCCTGCGGGCGAAAGGTCGTCAGCTTGCCGCCAGCCAGGGTCACGCAACCGGGTTCCAGCCACAGCACATGCTCGCGGGTTTCACTGGACGGTTTGCCCTGATGCTCACCCGCAGCGCTGCCAACTACCGGGCGCACGCCCGACCAGGTCGACAACACATCGGCGGCGACCACTTCAGCCTCGGGGAACTGCTGGGCACAGGCGGCCAGCAGGTAGTCGAGTTCCTCGGCGCTGATGCTCGCGCTCTGGTCCAGATCCTCTTGATGATCGAGGTCCGTGGTGCCGACCACCGTGGCACCTTCCCAAGGGAAAACAAACACCGGTCGACGGTCGCGCTCGTGCAGGAAGGTAAAGGCCTGCGCCACGGGTAGCCGCCAGCCCGGCAGCAACAAATGACTGCCACGCAACGGGCGCAACTGATGCGGGGCATCGGACGGCCGCAAGCGTTCAGCCCAGGCGCCAGTGGCCACGGCCAACACAGCACAACGCAATTGCAGCGACGAACCGCCCTCGCAGTCCTCGACCTGAACCCCGCACACCCGCCCCTCTTCACGCAGCAACTGCTGCACACGCATCCCGTTGAGCACCATGGCGCCGTCGGCTCGCGCCTCGCCCAAAACGCGCATCACCAGACGGGCGTCATCGGTCAGTGCATCAACAAAACAGGTGCCGCCCAGTAGGTCATGTTGCTTCACCCCCGGCGCGAGATAACCCAGTTGCTGCGCGTCATGGAAGCGATGACTACGCCGCCCGGCCAACGCGTCATAGACGCTCAACAAACCACCCAGCACCCGCGGGCCGGGAAAGCCGCCACGGTAATGCGGCATCAAGAAACTCATCGGCTCCACCAGCCCCGGCGCTTCGTCGAGCAGGCGCTGGCGTTCGCGAACCGAATCGCGGGTCAGGCGCCACTGGCCCTTGGCAATGTAACGCAAGCCGCCATGAACCATTTTCGAGGAACGGCTGGAAGTGCCCCAGGCGAAATCGCGCTGTTCCAGCAGCAGGCAACGCCAGCCACGGCGCGCGGCTTCGCGCAGGATGCCGGCGCCGCTGATGCCGCCGCCAATGACAATCAGGTCCCAGGTTTCATCCGCCAGCGTCGGCAGCACGTGCTGCCTCCACGCCGCGTTCCAGTCGAGGCTCATGCTCGTCACTCCTGCAACAGCGTGCCAGGGTTCAGTCGCCCGGCCGGATCGAAATGCCGGCTCAGCGCCTGCAGGGTGTCCATCGCCAGCGCGCCCTTCTCCCGCAGCAAGTACGGCGCGTGGTCTTTGCCCACGCCATGCTGGTGACTGATGGTGCCGTGGTTGTCGACGATGGTCTGACTGGCGGCCTGTTTGAGCGCCTGCCAGCGAGCCAGGGTGGCAGCGTAGTCCGCTGCCGGGCGAAACACATAAGTGGTGTAGATGCTCGAGCCTTCGCCATAGACATGGGACAGGTGAGTGAACACATGCACCCGCTCGCCTTCAGCGGCCAAGGCGTCGCGCAGGCTGTTTTCGACCAGGCTCAGCAGGTTGTCGACATTGCTCCAGTCGGTGGCGGTTTCGAGGGTGTCGACCACATAACCGGCGTTCCACAGGTTCTCGCGCAGGTAAGGGAAACGGAAGCGGTTCTGCGCCCACTTCTTGCCGAGCAAGGTGCCGGTGAAGACGCCGCCGAAGGCCTTCAAGTGCTGCCGGGCCTGACTCAGGGACAGCGCATTTTGCCGCCGATTGCCGGTCACGCCGAACGTCAGCAGGCATTTGCCCGCACCGGCGCCACGCAGGGTGAGGTACTTTTCCAGCCAGGCAATTTGCTGCGGATGACCGGCCAGCGCCAGCTGGGTCTCGGTTTCCACCGCGTTGGACAAGCGCAGCATCGACAGCGGTACGCGCGCTTGGGCCAACTGGCGGATGGCTTGCAGCGCCTGCGGCCAATCGGGCAAAAACACCCCATAGAAACGCTCATCGGCCGGTAGTGCGCTGACCCGCACTTTGACCTCGGAAATAATCCCGAAACGGCCTTCACAGCCCAGCACCACCTCGCGCAGATCGGGACCGGCGGCCGAGGCCGGGAAAGTAGCGATTTCCAAAGGACCGGCAAAGGTTTCCAGGGTGCCACCGGCGAACAATTGCTCGATTCGCCCGTAGCGCAGCGACTGTTGGCCACTGGATCGACTGGCGACCCAACCGCCAAGGGTCGACAGTTCCCACGACTGCGGAAAATGCCCCAGGGTGTAACCACGGGCGCGCAGCTGACTTTCCACCTGCGGCCCCGTCGCACCGGGGCCGAAAGTAGTCAGCAGGCTCTGTTCGTCGAGGTCCAGCAGGCGATTCATGCGGGCCAGGGAAACCGTCACCACGGGCCGTGCGGAACTCGGCGGATTGATGTGCCCGGCCACCGAGGTGCCGCCGCCATAAGGAATCAGACACAGGTCCTGCGACTGGGCGAGCGCCAGTAAGTGGCGAATCTGTTCGGCGCTCTCGGGGAAGGCCACGGCGTCCGGATAAATCCCCGGAGCCCCTTCGCGCAACGCCAGCCAGTCCGGCAGGCTCTGCCCCCGCGCGTGCAGCAAACGATCATGCGCAGTCACGCTGTACGAGGGATGTTCCGACAACCGCGAGGCCGGCACGCGGGTCAGTGCCGTCTCGAGCGTTGCATCGGGCAGCGCTCGGCCGGCACCTAGCCGTTCAGCGAGAAATCCCGCGCCCTGGGCCGGCAGCTCGACCACCGTGGTTGCATCTCCCCAGCCGTTCCAGCGTCGCATGCGTGTGTCCTTTTGCGGTTCTGATCAGTGATATTTCAGAGCTCCATACTAGTCAGCTGCCGAAAAGTGTCACGGTCGCATCCGGCCAGTTCGAGTAGCCAATTGAGTCAAACGTCGCGCAAACGTCAGCCATTTACTTTAGCGGTGGTTTCAACTTACCTTTCAGGGCAATCACCCGCGCACGCGGGCTTTGATCAAAGGACTACGATCATGCAATCCCTGGGCTTCACCTCGGTCCCTCCGCTGCTCAAATACTTGCGCCATGCCGAACAACTGGGCATGGCCATCGAGCCTGCGTTGGCGGCGGCCGGGTTGCAGGCGCAGCAGTTGAGCGACAACAGCCTGCGATTGCCGGGCGAAGCTCATGAACGGTTGCTCGATTATTTCTGCGAACATTCGGGCGATCCGTTGTTCGGCCTCAACGCCGCGCGTTTTGTGTTGCCCAACTCCTGGAGTGTGCTGGGTTACATCACCATGAACTGCGCAACGCTGGGCGATGCCATGAGCCGCATCATGCCGTTCGAAAAGCTGGTGGGAGACATGGGGGTCAGCCGCGCCGAGGTGCAGGACAGTCACGTGCACCTGATCTGGACGTGCCGTCATCAACGGCCGCGAATCCGCCGGCACCTGGTGGAAAACGTGCTCGGTTCCTGGCTGCAATACGCGCGCTGGATCGCCGATACCCAGCTGTCGCCGGCCGCCGTCTGGCTCGAACATGCACGTCCGGCCGACACGACGCTGGCGCAGTACGAACGGTTCTTCGACTGCCCGGTGCTGTTCGACCAGCCTTATTCGGCGCTGATTGTGCCGTTGCCGTATTTGCAGTTGCCCTTGCGCCAGGCCGATCCGCAATTGCTGCGCACCCTGGAAGAACATGCCCTGGGATTAATGGCCACGCTGGAGGACGCGTCGCTTGAGCAGCGGGTCAAAAGCATCCTGCGCCAGTTGCTCAAGGAAGGGTTGCCCCGCAAAGAACAGGTGGCCGAGCAGTGCGCCGTGTCGGTGCGCACGCTGCAACGCCAGTTGCATCAGGCAGGCACTTCATACCAGCAGATCCTCGATGACCTGCGCCAGGAACTGGCCGAGCATTACTTGCTGAACAGCAACTTGCCGATTCAGGACATCGCCCAGTACCTGGGTTTCACCGAACCCCGCTCATTTCACCGTACGTTCAAAAGCCGGCGCGGGATGCCGCCCGGCGAGTTTCGCCAGACCCACCGGTCGTCGGACGAAGGCTGAAACTCAAACACTGATCGCATTGGTAAACACCAACCGATTGCCGAACGGATCGGCGATGGTCATGTCCTGGCTACCCCACGGCATGGCCTGGATCTGGGGTTTGGCGAAAGTGTATTCCTTGGCCAGCAACTGCTGCTGGAACGCCTCCAGTTCATCCGTTTCGATGCGCAATGCCGAGCCCGGTGTGGCGTCGCCGTGGTGTTCGGACAGGTGCAGCACGCATTCGCCCCGGGAGACTTGCAGGTACAACGGGAAGTTGGCTTCGAAGCGATGCTGCCAGTCGATCTTGAAGCCCAGGAAGTCGACGTAAAACTCCACGGCTTTGGTTTCATCGAAAATCCGCAGGATCGGGGTGACTTTGCCGAAGCTCATGGGTTGCTCCTGGTTGAAAAGACCCAGTGTAGCTGGGCTGGATGTCAGCGCTTCGGCTCGGCGCGAGGTTTCTTTAATCTCACAGTGCCACCATGAGACATAGTTCAAAAGTTCGCAGCCTTCGGCAGCTCCTACAGGGGTTCCGTGATCAATTGAAACCTTTGCGTAGATCACCTTCCCTTGCCAGAAAGCGTCCTTCCCGTTTGTCATTTGCCTGGCCGTCGCGGTAACTCAAAACACCGTTGATCCACACGCCATCAATCCCTTCCGCCGCCCGCTGCGGATCATGAAAATCCGCCACGTCGCGAATGGTCAGCGGATTAAACAACACCAAATCCGCCCAATGCCCTTCACGAATCTCGCCCCGTTCCTTCAAGCCAAAGCGCGCCGCCGACAACCCGGTCATTTTGTGCACGGCGGTGTGCAGCGGAAAAAGCCCGACGTCACGGCTGAAATGTCCGAGTACTCTTGGGAACGCGCCCCACAAGCGCGGGTGCGGAAACGGGTCTTCCGGCAAACCGTCGGAGCCGACCATCGACAACGGATGCGCGAGAATCCGCCGCACATCCGCCTCGTCCATCCCGTAATACAACGCTCCGGCAGGTTGCAGGCGTCGGGCGGCGTCGAGTAACGGCACACCCCACTCGGCGGCGATGTCGATCAAGTCGCGGCCACCCAGCTCAGGATGCGGCGTCGACCAGGTGATGGTGATGCGGTGGGCGTCGGTGACTTGCTTGAGGTCCAGGGTCGAAGAACTCGCCGCGTAGGGATAACAATCGCAGCCCACCGGGTGGGTTTTCGCGGCGAGTTCAAGAGACGCCAACAGTTGCGGACTGCGGCCCCAGTTACCGACGCCCGCACACTTGAGGTGAGAAATGATCACCGGGGATTGGGCATGACGAGCGATCTGGAAGGCTTCGTCCATGGCCTCCAGCACCGGTTCGAACTCGCTGCGCAAATGGGTGGTGTAGACCGCGCCGAATGCGGTCAGCTCTTCAGTCAGTTGCATCACTTCATCGGTGGACGCCGAGAAGGCACTCGCATAGGCCAGGCCTGTGGATAAACCCAACGCGCCCGCCGCCAGACTATCGCGCAGTTGCTCGCGCATCGCGCTGATTTCGTCCGGCGTGGCGGTGCGAAACAGGTCGTCGAGGTGATTGCTGCGCAACGCCGTATGACCGATCAGCGCCGCCACGTTCAACGTGGTGTTGGCCGCTTCGACAGCGGCGCGGTAATCGCTGAAGCGTGGATAAACAAACGCCGTCGCCGGACCGAGCAGGTTCATCGGGTCCGGCGGATCGCCGCGCAAACTGACCGGTGAAGCGCTGATCCCGCAGTTGCCGACGATCACCGTCGTCACACCCTGGCTGAGCTTGGGCAGCATCTGCGGCTGGCGGATGACCACGGTGTCGTCGTGGGTGTGGACGTCGATGAAACCCGGCGCCAGCACTCGGCCGGCGGCGTCGACTTCTTCAGTGGCGCGGGCGTCGTGCAAGTCGCCGATGCGCTCGATGCGCCCGTTCAGAATCGCCACGTCAGCGGGATAACCGGGGCTGTTGCTGCCATCGATGATCAGGGCGTTGCGAATCAGCGTGTCGTACAACATATCAGTCTCCCGGCAGCAGGTGATCGTCGCCGCCACGGTATTCGTCGAGGGCGAGTTTGATCCGCCGCAGACGTTCTTGGTTGTCTTCAGGATTGGCCAGCGCCAGTTCGGTGGCGAGCACGTCGATCGCAAGCAGCATGCCGTAGCGCGCCGCCGTCGGTTTGTAGATGAACGAGGTTTCCGCGCCTTGCAGCGGCAGGACGATGTCGGCCAGTTCGGCCAGCGGCGAATCGGCGCGGGTGATCGCCAGAATGCGCGCGCCGTAATTGCGCGCCAGCTCGACAGTCTCCAGCAATTCCGGGGTGATGCCGGTCAGCGAACAGACGATGAGCACTTGCTCGGCGTTCAGGCTGGCGGCGGTGACGCGCATCATCACGGCGTCGTGACACACGGCGATCGGATAGCCGAGGCGCACCAGCCGTACCTGCAATTCGTCACTGCACAGCGTCGAGCAACCGCCCATGCCGAACGCATGAATCATCCGTGCCTGGCCAAGTAATCTCACCGCATCGGCGAAGCGCGACTCGTCGAATCCAGCGAGATGCTGGCGCAGCGTGGTTTCGATATCGCCGACGATCTGCCCGTAGAACGCCGACTGTTCAGGCGTGCCCGCCGGGTCGAGAAAACGGCTGCCGACGCCGCTGGCCTGAGCCAGTTGCAGGCGTAGATCACGCAGGTCACGGCAACCGACGCTGCGGGCAAACCGCGACAGCGTGGCGGTGCTGACCTCGGCGCGTTGCGCCAGATCTTCGAGGCTGGCGGAGGCAGCAAAACCAACGTCGTCGAGCATCAGCCGAGCGATGCGGCCCTCGCCGGCGCTGAAGGAATCCTGGCGGGCGCGGATCTGGTAGAGGATGTCCATGGCGGCGGGCTCCGGTTACAACAGATAAGAAAGGCCGACGGTCAGACCGAAAGCGACCAGCGAGATCAACGTCTCAAGCACGGTCCAGGTCTTGAACGTCTGCGCGACCGTCATGTTGAAGTATTCCTTGATCAACCAGAAGCCGCCGTCGTTGACGTGGGAAAAGATAACCGAGCCAGCACCGGTCGCCAGCACCAACAGCTCAGGGTGTGGATATCCCAGACCAATGGCCACCGGCGCGACCACCCCGGACGCGGTGGTCATGGCCACGGTGGCGGAGCCTGTGGCGATGCGCATCAACGCCGCGAACAACCAGCCCATGATCAGCGGCGACAGGTGAAATTCGTGCGCGAGGCCGACGATCTGATCGGTCACGCCGGCATCCACCAGAATCCGGTTCAGACCGCCGCCAGCCCCGACCAGCAGGGTGATGCTGGCGGTCGGTGCCAGACATTCGTTGGTGAATTTGAGGATCGATTCGCGGTTGAAACCCTGGGCGATGCCCAGCGTCCAGAAACTCAGCAACGTTGCCAGCAACAGGGCGATCACCGAGTTGCCGATGAACAACAGGAACTGATTGAAACCGCTGCCCGGCGTGGAAATCAGGTTGGCCCATCCGCCGATCAGCATCAGCACCACTGGTAGCAGAATGGTCGCCATGGTGATGCCGAAACCCGGCAGCTTGTCGCGCGGTTCGCGGTCGAGAAATTGTTTTTCCAGCGGGTTATCTGCCGGCAACTGAATGCGCGGCACGATGAATTTGGCGTAGAGCGGGCCGGCGATGATCGCCGTCGGAATGCCGATCGCAATCGCATACAACAAGGTCTGCCCGACCGACGCCTGATACGCCTGCACCGCGAGCATTGCCGCCGGGTGCGGCGGCACCAGCGCATGCACCACCGAGAGGCCGGCAACCATCGGCAGACCGACCATCAGGATCGACACACCGACGCGCCGCGCCACGGTGAAGGCAATCGGCACCAGCAAGACAAAACCGACTTCGAAGAACAACGGCAGCCCGACCAGAAACGCAATGCAGACCATCGCCCAGTGCGCGTTCTTCTCGCCAAACTTATCGATCAAGGTGCGCGCCATCTGCTCGGCGCCACCGGACTCGGCCATCATCTTGCCGAGCATCGTCCCCAGCGCTACCACCAGCGCAATGTGCCCCAGCGTCTTGCCCACGCCGGCCTCATACGCGCCCACCACGCCCGACGGCGGCATCCCGGCCACCAGCGCCAGACCAATGGAAATCAGGGTGATGACGATGAACGGATTGAGCCGGTAACGGGCGATCAATACGATCAGCGCGATGATGGCGACGGCGGCATATACCAGCAGCCAATAGCCGAAAGAAGGCGTCATGCGGTACTCCTCGAAAGGGTCACGTTCGAATGGGTTGTGAAACTCATAAATCATTTCGAGATCGAGTTTTCAAACCGCATGAAAGTAATTTTCGTGGAGAGGTAAGGCGTGTCGCAAATGGATATGTCGTGTCGCGATTAATGAAAATCGAGGGGCGGGATTTACATAAGTTTCCTGGCAGGTGAAAAACCAATGTGGGAGCGAGCCTGCTCGCGAAGACGGTCTCGCATTCAGCATTTCTATCGACTGAAGCACCGCTTTCGCGAGCAGGCTCGCTCCCACAGTTTTGATCGTATTCGTTCAGCCTGGTTTGGGGATGTTTTGAAAATTGAGGCAAGCGCTAGACTCGCCTGACGCGTCTCTATCGAGCACCCGCCATGACCAGCACGCGCCGCACCAGAAAAAACTGACTGCCGAAAACCTGATACGTGCAATCGCCAGCTCTACAGCCATTGAGACGGGGCAGAGTGTTGAAGCAATTGAACGCAAACTCAAAGTCAAAAACAGCAAGTTCCTGCACCTCTCCCTGGCCAAGTAACGTCGCCGTTCAAGCCCACAAGGCTTGTCGTACCCAATACTCCATCGGTTCGTAGTTGCAATTCAGACCTTGGTGAATCGCAGAAAAATAAGCCATAAGACCGGTCTGACACGAGAGCAAAGCCTGAAATACAAACGGCCGCCCGAGGGCAGCCGTTTTGAGGGGGATCGCCAAGCCCTACAGGGCTTAAACACCCATCACACCATTTCGTGCAGGATCCACTCGGTCACCGAAGTCCGCTTCGGCGCCCAGCCCAGCAGTTCCCGCGCATGCTTGCCGCGAACCCGGCTGTTCGAACCCAGGCCATAGTTGGCCATTTCATAACCCCATTCGGCTTCGGCGTCTTTGAGCGGCCAGTCTTGTGGCTTGCCGAGCTTCAAGGCTTGCGCCATGGCGGTGGTCATGTCGACGAACGAGGATTCGCCGCTTTCAACGAAATAGAACGTGCCCGGTACGTTTTTGGTCAGCGCCAGCAGGTACAAGGCAACCACGTCTTCGATGTGCACGTTGGACCAGATGTTCTGGCCCGTGCCGACGTGGCGGACCACACCACTTTTGCGTGCCTGTTTGAGCAGGCGCGGCAACTGCACGCTGTCGCGCTTGACGCCCAGGCTGTGGCCGTAGATCAGCGTGTTACAGATGACGGCGGAGTTCACTCCGTCCTTTGCGGCGGCGAGAATCAGGTTGTCGATGGCCACGCGTGCGGCTTTGTCGACAGTCGGCTCCGGCAGGTTGTCTTCGTAGTAGATAACGTCGCTGGACTTACCGCCCGACGCATCGCCGACGATGCTCGAACCGCTGGTGTGCAGGAACACTTTGTTCGAACCGCGCAGCGCATCGAGCAAGGCTTCCACGGCCGCGCGATGGTCGCTGCTGGCCGCGTTGATCACGGCGTCGGCGGCGCGGGCCTGTTCGGCCAGCAGAGCGCTGTCATCCAGCGTGCCGATCACCGCAGTGATGCCCTGCGCGGTCAGTTCTTGGGCTTGCTCGGCGCTACGCACCAAGCCGGTAACTTTATGGCCGGCCTGGACCAGGCCGGTGGCGATGGAGCCGCCGATAAAACCGGCGGCGCCGGTAACGAATACGTTCATGGAGAAACTCCCTGCGTGAATAAGTGATGCCACGAGTATCAAGGACCGATCCCTGTCGAAACATACCCGCTGGCCCAATTCACTCTTGCGCAGAGGTCACGAATCAGCCTTTGAAATCCGTATTCGCGTAAACCGCCAATTTGCCCTGGATGAAGTCCAGGAAGCACTGAATGCGTAGGGCAAGTTGCGAGTTGCGGTAGTACACCGCGTTGATCGGCTGGCGATAGCCGCTGTTGAAATCCGCCAGCACCACCTTCAGGCGCCCGGCGCGAATGTCTTCGATGGTCATGAAGTGCGACAGGCAGGCAATGCCCTGGCCTTCCAGCGCCAACTGCCGCACGGTCTCGCCGCTGGAGGCGTTGATCGCCGCGTTGATCGGCCAGCGATCACCGTGCACATGGCGCAGCGGCCATTGGTTGAGGCCTTCGTTCTGGGTAAAACCGAGCAGCGCGTGGCCGTTGAGGTCGGCAACGGCGCCGGGTGTGCCGTGTTGCTCAAGATACGCCGGGCTGGCGACGATGTGCAGTGGGCTGCAACCCAGTGATCGGGCGTGCAAGGTCGAGTCAGCCAAGGTGCCGATGCGGATGGCGATGTCGGTGCTTTGTTCCAACAGGTCAATGATCAGGTCGTTGCTGTTGAGTTCGAGCTGGATGTCCGGGTAGAGCCGGCGGAACTCATCGATGTACGGCACGACGGCGTGCAGCATGAAGGGTGATGCGGCGTTGATGCGCAGGCGCCCGGACGGGGTTTGCTGGCGGGAATTGAGGCGCTCTTCGAGCTCGTCCATCTGATCGAGGATCAGCTTGGCGTGTTCGAAGAAATACTTGCCCTCCTCGGTCAGGTCCATGCGCCGGGTGGTGCGGTTGATCAGCGTGGTGTCGAGCTTGGCTTCGAGCCGCGACAGCGTGCGACTGACCGCCGACGGCGTTTGCCCGACCTGCTCCGCCGCAGCCGAAATCGACCCGCATTCAATCACGCAGACGAAAATCTGCAATTCATCGGATCTGGCTTTCACGTGGGTCCCTTAATTGATCGTCGGCACAAATCCATTGTGGAGAGAGAACACCTTTGTGGCGAGGGGATTTATCCCCGCTGGGCTGCGCAGCAGGCCCGTTCTTTTTCAAAAAGCGGGGCCGCTGCGCGACCCAGCGGGGATAAATCCCCTCACCACAGATAAATCCCCTCGCCACAAATAAATTCGCTCACCGAGAGGTAATCATTTCAGGCCTTGAGACCAAACACCTCAATCAAATGCTGCTCATACCGCGCCATGTCGCGTTCGATGTCCGGGCGTTTCATCACGTCCACGCACAGAAACGTCGGCAAACCGGTCATGCCGAGGAAGGTGTTGGCCTTGTGGAACGGGAAGTACACCGCGTCCACGCCCTTGGCTTCAAAGAAGTCAGTCGGGTCGTCAAACGCTTGCTGCGGTGCGTTCCAGGTCAGGGACAACATGTATTGCTTACCCTGCAACAAACCACCGCTGCCGTACTTTTGCGACGCATCGGAACGGGTGCGGCCGTCACTGGCGTAAAGGCTGCCGTGGCCTTCGGTGAAGACTTCGTCGATGTACTTTTTCACGGTCCACGGCGCGCCCATCCACCAGCCCGGCATCTGGTAAATGATCACATCGGCCCAGACAAACTTGGCGACTTCTTCCGCGAGGTCGTAGCCCTCGTCGATGAAGGTGCTCTTCACATCCACGCCGCCGCGATCCAGCACGCTGAGCGCGGTGCCGTGCAGGGTGGCGTTGTAGCGGCCATCGGAGTGGGCGAACTTTTTGCCGCCGTTGAGCAAGAGGACTTTTTTCATGAGAGGTCTCAGAAGGCTGGAATTTGATGGCGGCAGAGTAACGACCCACCTCGCGCGGAATAAGCGCCGGATTCACAAAATTCATTTGACCAAAACGCACGAATCGACAGGCGATTGTTGCCATAGACTTTCGCCGATTCTTAACTTGAGGGAGATTTTCGATGAGTGACGTACAAGGCTTCATCCTGCACGCCAAGACCCGCCCGGAAAAAGCCGAGGCCTTCGAAACGCTGTTTCGCGCCTACGTCGAGCCGAGCCGCGCCGAACCCGGTTGCATCGAGTACCACATGCTGCGCGACAAGCAGGACCCGACACTGTTTATCTTCTACGAGATCTGGCAGTCCCAGGCCCACCTGGACGTGCACTCGAACCTGCCGCACATGCAGCAGTTCCGCGATCAGCGCATGGACTATCTGGAGCAGGATTTCGACATCCGCCCGATCGACATGCTCAGTTCGTCATCGGCTAGCCGCTGACCAGCAAGTGGCCGCCGAGCACACCGAGGCCGATAAAGAACACTCGCTTGAACAACACGGCGCTAATCCGCTGACGCAACCATTGCCCGAGCAACATGCCGAGCACCGCAGGGATCAACGCCAGCAACGAGGCGCTCAACTCACCACCGCCGAGGGCGCCGCGCCAGAACAGGCCGGCGGCGAGTGCCAGGGTCGAGACGGTGAACGACAGGCCTAGCGCCTGCACCAGTTCGTCTTTGTTCAGACCCAGTGCTTGCAGATAGGGCACTGCCGGAATCACGAAAACGCCGGTGGCCGAGGCAATGACACCGGTCAGTACGCCGCAGAGTGGTCCGAGCCAACGCTCGGTGCGACTGCCGACGCGCATCGTCGGTAGAAACAGACCGCTCAAGGCGTAGATCAACAACGCCGCGCCCAATCCCCGTACCACCCAATGACCACCGGCCATGCCGATCCATACTGTGCCAGCGCCGGTGCCGATGAAGATCGCCAGCAGCATCGGCCACAAGCGTTTGATCAGCCCTTGCAGGTGCCCGCCGAATACCAGTTGCCAGACGTTGGTCAGGGTCGCGGGGATGATCAACAACGCCGCAGCCTGCGACGGCGCCATAGCCAGACCGAGCAGGCCCATGGCGATAGTCGGCAGGCCGAGGCCGATCACACCTTTGATCATCCCGGCCAGCAGGAAGGTGGCGATGACCAATATAGACAGGGCCAGACCGAGGTTTTGGTAGAACGTGGCGAGTGTGTTCATGGGGCTATCCTGAGCCCTGACTGCCGGGTTGAAAATCTGCCATATACTGAGGCTGCCTCTTTCATAACAAGAGGCTGAAATTTTCTTTGAGACCTCAGGCCCCTTCGCGAGCAGGCTCGCTCCCACATTGGATCTGTGGCGAGCACAAACCTGTGGGAGCGAGCCTGCTCGCGAAAGGGCCAGTCCAGTCACTACCAAATCAGAGGCCATCATCATGCACTTCGACCTGACCGACCTGCGTCTCTATCTGAACATCCTCGACACCGGCAACATCACCGCCGGCGCCGGGCTTAGTCATCTGTCCCTGGCTGCCGCCAGCGCGCGCATCCGGGCCATGGAAGCCTCGCTGGGCATCGAGTTTCTACAACGCAATCGCCGCGGCGTCACGCCAACGCCGGCCGGCAAAGCCCTGGCACAACACGCCAGGGTTCTGCTGCAACAGGCTGAACGCATGCAACAGGACCTCGCCGACTATGCCAAAGGGGTCAAAGGCCAGGTGCGGTTGTTGTGCAACACCACCGCGATCACCGAATACCTGCCGGAGTTGCTCGCAGACTTCCTGCGCGAGCACCCTAACCTCGACATCGACCTGCAAGAACTGCCCAGCGCCCGCATCACTCACGCCCTGCGCCAAGGCGCGGCGGATCTGGGGATTGTGTCTGACGCGGTCGACACCAGCGACTTACAGACGCAAGCGTTCCGCGACGATCCACTGGTGCTGATTCTGCCGCTCGACCACCCATTGTCTGACGCCGCCGAGGTCAGTTTCAGCGACGCCTTGCGCCACGACTTTGTAGGACTGAGCGCCGACAGTGCCTTGGCCATCTATCTCGAAGAACAGGCCCTGCACAGCGGCTCGCGAATGCAGGTGCGCATCCGCGCGGATGGCTTCGACGGCGTGATACGCATGGTCGGCCGTGGCGCGGGGCTTGCCATCGTGCCACTGGCCGCTGTCGAACGCGCGGCGTCTCGCACCTTCAAAAGCATTGCCCTTGATGAACCCTGGGCCCGCCGTACCCTGATGCTCTGTGCCAGAGATTTCAGCGCATTGCCGGGCTACGCCAAAGCGTTGTTGCACACCTTGACTCTCCCCTAAGGGGCAGACTTCATCCTTGGCTTTTTCCAGCAGGGACAGTGACATGGGCAAACGCATTCTGTTGATTCTCGGCCATCCTTCGGCGAGCAGTTTCTGCGCCGCGCTTGCCGAGGGTTACGCCCAATCGGCGCTTGAGGCCGGGCATGAGGTGCGGCAGTTGCGACTCGGAGCGCTGGATTTCGATCCGGTGCTGTGTGCAGGTTATCAACAGGTCCAGGCGCTGGAAGATGACTTGAGCGGGGCTCAGTCCGACATCCTCTGGGCCGAACATCTGACGCTGGTTTACCCGATCTGGTGGGGCGGTATTCCGGCGCTGCTCAAAGGTTTTTTTGATCGGGTGCTGCTGCCGGGATTCGCCTTCAAATACCGCAAAGGCAAAGCCTTCCCGGACAAACTGCTGAAGGGCCGCACCGCCCATTTGCTGGTGACGATGGACACACCGCCCTGGTATTACCGCTGGATCTATCGCATGCCCGGCCTGCATGAAGTGCGCAAGACCACCCTCGAGTTCTGTGGGATAAAACCACTGCGCACCCTCACCTTCGGCCCGGTGCTCGACTCAACCGATCAGCAACGACAAACCTGGTTGCAGCAGGCGCAGGCTATCGCCGGTCGTTGAGTCTGCCGATAATGCGCCGCGCGGTCTCACATTAAAAAGGACGTTTATGTACATCGGCCAAGCTGCGCAACGCTCCGGCACCACCATCAAAAGTATCCGTCACTACGAGACGATCGGCCTGCTGCCCAAACCTCGCCGCCATGGCAACTACCGCCTCTACGATCAACAAAGTGTCGAACTGCTGATCTTCATCAAATGCGCCAAAGACATGGGTTTTCGGCTCAAGGAGTTGCAGGCGATCTTCGCTGATCACCACGGTGAGGCGATGCCTTGGGCGCTGGCACGACAGGCCATCGAAGCGAAGAAACGCGAAATCAACGACAGCATGGCCGAGCTCACCCGGCAATACGCGCAACTGGAAGGGTTCGAGGCAACCCTTGAGCACGCCAGAGTCAGTTGCCCGCTGAAAAACCTCTAAGCGGTGCGCGCGCTTCTGAGCACTTCGATGTCGAGCACAGACAACTGAGCAGCGCCCGGGCGCTATAGGGTGCGACTTCATTCCTCAAGTCCACTGCCCGGAGTCCCCCATGACCGCGACCGCACCTATCACCGTTCTTCGCGATACCCACCCGCTGCCGGTGCTCGACGCCTGCAAATGGGAAAAACTCGAAGGCGACCCGCACACCGTCAACCTCAACGCCTATACCAGCGAAGACGGCAGCAAGATCATGGGCACCTGGATCTGCACGCCGGGCAAGTGGTACGTGGAATATGTGAAGTGGGAATACTGCGATTTCCGCGAGGGCTACTGCATCATCACCCCAGAAGGGAAAGAGCCGATCCATCTGCGCGCCGGGGATATCTTCGTCATCGAACCGGGGATGAAAGGCACGTGGGAAGTGGTTGAGACCGTGCGTAAGTATTTTGTGTTTGCCTGATGCAAAAAACCGAGAGACCACCCGACGTGATTTCCCGGCAACACCTACTGCAATTTTTTTCAGTACATCCCAGAGATATCCACACCCCAGAGATATCTGTGGGAATAGAGAACCTGTGGCGAGGGAGTTTACTCCCGCTGGGACGCGAAGCGGCCCCCTGCATTTTTTCAGACATACCGCGTTCGCGGGATTGACGACTGCTGCGCAGCCGAGCGGGAGTAAACTCCCTCGCCACAAAAAGCTCTTTCACCAGAGACTTTGAAAAGTTACTGAGGTTTGCGATAGCTGTTGATGATCGCCGAGAAGTCCTTGCCACCCTCCCCGCGCTGGCTCATCGCCTGATACAACTGCTGCGCCACCGCGCCAAGCACCACCGGTTGGTGCGCCTGACGTGCCGCTTCCGTGGCCAGCCCCAGATCCTTGAGCATCAACTCAGCACCGAAACCGCCGGTATAACCGCGCGAGGCCGGTGCCGTTTCGACGATGCCCGGCCATGGGTTGTACATCTCCGAACTCCAGCAACGCCCGGTCGAGCTGTTGATGATCCCGGCCAACACGCCGGTGTCGATCCCCAGCGCATCGCCCAAGGCCATGGCTTCGCTGACGCCGACCATGGAGATCGCCAGCAGCAGGTTGTTGCAGATCTTGGCGATTTGCCCGGTGCCGACTTCGCCGCAATGGACGATGTTGCGGCCCATCTGCGCCAATACCGGTTGCAGAGTGGCGAACAGTTCAGGGGTGGCGCCGACCATAAAGGTCAGCGTCCCGGCCGTTGCACCACCGGTGCCGCCGGAGACCGGTGCATCGGCCATGGCCACGCCTTGCTTGGCAGCCGCGGCCGCCACTTCGCGTGCCGTTTGCGGATCAATGGTGCTGCAATCCACCGCCGGCACGCCTTTGCCGATACCGGCGAGTACGCCGTCCTCACCGAGCCAGACGCTGCGCACATGCACAGCAGCGGGCAACATGGTGATCACCAGCTCTGCACCTTCTGCGGCCTCGCGGGCCGAAGCGCTGATGCTGCCGCCCAGTTGCTCCAGCTCGGCCAGAACGGTTTTGTTCAGATCGACCAGGTTCAGCGAGTGGCCAGCCTTGATCAGGTTGCGCACCATCGGCGCGCCCATGTTGCCGAGACCGATAAAAGCGATTTTCATGTCCGGCTCCTTAACGCAAGTTGATGGTGGTGTTCACACCGTCGTTGACGCTGTCGTCATCGAACCAGCGACTGGTGACAGTCTTGGTCTGAGTGTAGAACTGCACCACTTGCTTGCCATACGGACCGAGGTCGCCGAGTTTCGAACCGCGGGAACCGGTGAAGCTGAAGAACGGGACCGGCACCGGAATCGGGATATTGATCCCGACCTGGCCGACGTCGATTTCGCTCTGGAATTTACGCGCCGCCGCACCGCTCTGGGTAAACAGGCCCGTGCCGTTGCCGAACGGGTTGGCGTTGACCAGTGCAATCGCCTGATCGAGGGTGTCGACTTCCAGCACCACCAGCACCGGGCCGAAGATTTCCTGGGTGTAGATCTGCATGTCGGTGGTCACGCCGGAGAACAGCGTTGGACCAACAAAGTTACCTTTCTCGAAGCCAGGAACGCTGATTTCGCGACCATCCAATTCCAGCTTCGCGCCTTCCTTGATGCCGCTTTCGATCAGATCCAGAATCCGCGCCTTGGCCTTTTTGGAAATCACTGGACCGACATCGGTGCCCGCCTCGCTACCCGCGTTCACTTTGAGTTTCTGCGCCAGCGCCTTGAGGTCCGGCAGCCATTGCTTGGCCGCGCCCACCAGCACCACCACCGACGTGGCCATGCAACGCTGACCGGCCGCACCGAAACCGGCGCCGACCAACGCATTGAGGGTTTGTTCGCGATTGGCATCCGGCAGCACCACCGCGTGGTTCTTCGCGCCCATCATCGATTGCACGCGTTTGCCGTGTTTGCCGGCCAGGTCGTAGACGTGAGTCCCGACGGCGGTCGAACCGACGAAGGAAACGGCCTTGATGTCTTTATGGGTGCAGAGCGCGTCCACCACATCCTTGCCACCGTGAACCACGTTGAGCACGCCCGCCGGAACACCAGCCTCAATCGCCAGTTCCACCAACAGTACGGTCGACAGCGGATCCTGTTCGGACGGCTTGAGCACGAAGGTGTTGCCGCAGGCGATCGCCATCGGGAACATCCACAGCGGAATCATCGCCGGGAAGTTGAATGGCGTGATGCCGGCGCAAACGCCGATTGGCTGACGCAGGGTGTAGGTATCAACGCCGCCCGCAACGTTTTCGGCGAACTCGCCCATTTGCAGGGTGCCGATGGAGCAAGCATGCTCGACCACTTCCAGGCCACGGAAAATGTCGCCTTCAGCGTCAGCAATGGTTTTGCCTTGCTCGGCACTCAACACCACGGCGATGCGTTTGGAGTGTTCGCGAATCAACGCCTGGAGCTTGAGCATGATGCGCATCCGCGCGCCGATTGGCGTCAGCTTCCAGGTCTGGAAGGCGCGGTGAGCGGCACTGATGGCAGCGTCGACTTCTTGCGCGGTAGCAAACGGAACCTTGGCCAGCACTTGCTGGGTCGCCGGGTTGACGATGTCGTGCCATTCGGTGGTCTGGGACTCGACCCACTCGCCGTTGATCAACAGCTTTACGGTTTGGACGGTGGTTTCGTTTGGCGTGAGCGATGCGTTCATGCTGGTCTCCAATACTTATTGTTATGCAGGGAGCCAAGGCGGGTAAGTCGCCTTGAGATGAGGCGTGTGTCGCGAATTGGTTGTCGGACTGTTTTTGGAGTATAGATGTGCAAACTTCTAATAAGAACGCACATAAAAGCCGGTCCAACATGCAAAAAAACATCACGTCTTTAGGTTCGCTGAACTGGGATGACCTCAAGTTTTTCCTCGAAGTCGCCCGCACCCGCAAGGCCAGCACCGCGGCCAAGCGCCTGGCGGTGGACTACACCACCGTGTCCCGACGCATCAGTTCGCTGGAAGCGGCGTTGGGCACATTGCTGTTCGAGAAGTCCCGGACCAGCGGCTTCGTCCTGACCGCCGAAGGCCAGCGTTTGCTGGGTTACGCCGAGTCGATTGAAAGCACGTTGCACATGGCCTGCGAGCAGGTTTCCGGCTCCGGCGTGGCGTTGTCCGGGCATGTGCGCATGGGTTGCACCGAGGGTTTCGGCAGTTTTTTCATCACCCCGCAGCTGAGCCATTTCGTCGACGCCTACCCGGCGATCTCGGTGGACATCCTGCCGCTGCCGCACTTCATCAGCCTGTCCAAGCGCGAGGCCGACATCGTCATCGCCCTGGAACGCCCGGAGCATGGCCCGTACGTCTGCTGCAAACTCTGCGACTACAAATTGCAGCTGTACGCGACCCAGGATTACCTCGACAAACACCCACCGATCCGCCGCCCGGCGGACTTGGGTAAGCATTCATTCATAAGTTATGTCGATGACCTGGCCTTCAGCTCAGAGCTGCTGTACCTGGCGAACGTGCTGCCCGGCGCCAGCGCCAACCTGCGCAGCACCAGCGTGATCGCGCAGTTCGTGGCGGCGCAACAAGGACGATCACTGGCGATCCTGCCGTGCTTCCTGGCAGCGCAGGACCCACGGCTGCTGCCGGTGTTGCCGGCAGAAATCAACATCACCCGACAGTTCTGGATGTACTGCCGCGAGGATCTGCGCAAGCTCAAGCGGATCACCCTTTTGTGGGATTACATCCGCCAAGTTACAGAGCAAAATCAGGACCTGTTGATGGGGGAAACTCGGGAGATGTTGTTCGCCGATTAATCGGCGATCACCACGATCGACACCCGGCGATTCTCGGTGCGGCCAACGGTCGTGTCATTGGAAGCAACCGGCTCAGTGCTGCCAAGTCCTTGAAGCTTGATGTTCTCTTCCTTCATCCCGACCGCCGTCAGCACGTTGCGAACGCTTTTCGCCCGGCGCAGGGACAACTGCTGGTTGTAAGTCTCTTTGCCCGATGCATCGGTGTGGCCGTCGACCCGCACCCGCTCAATGCCGACACCCAGCAGCGCCTTGCCGATCCGTTGGACGATCTCGGTGCTCTGGGAATTCAGGCTTTCAACGTCGCTGCCGAACAGCACTTTGCCGGACAGGCCAAACGCCCAGCCTTCGTCGGTCAACTCGAAACCTTGTTGCTTGAGTACGGCGATCTGCGCCGGGGTCAGACCTTTTTGTGGCGCGGTCTGGCAACCGGTCAACGCCAATAAGCCCATGAACAGAATGAGAGTGAAAAATCGCAGGGAACGCTGAGGGATTGAGAACACAGAAATTAGCTCCTGGTTTGAATATGGACGACAGGGTGCTCCGACCCGGCCGTGTGCTGTGCGCCTCGGGACAGGCGCTTGGCTTGGTACATCGCCGCATCGGCGGCGTTGAGCAGGGCACCCGGTGTGGCGCCATGATCGGGATAGACGGCAATGCCGATACTGAGTGAGGTCAACACCGAGGTGTTGCCTGGCAACGAAATGGGCGCCGCCATGCTGGCAATGATCTTGTCGGCAATGCGCTCGGCGTCTTCGGTCTTGTGCAACGGCGTCAGCAGGACAGCAAACTCATCGCCGCCCAGACGCGCCACCAGATCCTCTTCGCGCAACTGCGCACGCACCCGCGTGGCCACCGCCACCAGCACGGCATCGCCAGCGGCATGACCGAAGTTGTCGTTGATCTCTTTAAACCGGTCGCTGTCGAGAAACAGCACCGCCATGCGCTCATTGAGCTTGTTGGCATTGCGCAACGCGCGAATCAGCCGACCTTCGAAAAACGCCCGGTTCGGCAATCCGGTAAGGCTGTCATGGCTGGCTTGGTGAGCCAGGGTTTCGTTTTCGCTTTGCAGGTGGGTTTGCCAGGCTTCGAGCTCATCGAGCAATGCATTGAAGTCGTTGCCCAGGTTATCCAGCTCGGCGATGTCGGCCGGCGGCACGCGTTGGTCGAAGGCACGTTCGCTGCGGGCCGCGTGAGCCACGGACGCCAGGCTGCGCAGCGGGCCGGTGATTCCGCGAAGCTGTCGGCGCGCCAGATAAAGCGCGACCCAGGCACTGACCGCCGTACACACGACGATCCCCATCAGCCCGCTGAGCAAGAAGCGCATCAGGCTGCCACCGTGGCCGGTGAGCTGAATGCTGCCGATCTCCTGGCCCTGATGAAGAATGGGCATGCTGATGGGTTTTTCCAGAAAGGCCTTGGCGATCTGCATTTCGAGATCGGAGAACAACCCGGTTTCCGGTCGCTGCCAACGGGCCAGCAGCACACCCTGCTCGTCGAGCACTTGGGCATCGGCGACTTCTTCGGTGGACGCGATCAAAGCCAACGCTTCGGTGGCGGCGACCTTGTCGTTGAACACCACTGCGGCTTCGACGGTGTAGTTGATCGAGCGAGCAATCAGGTGCAGGTTGTGGTCGGCATAGACCCGCAACGCCAGAACCCCGAGCAACGTCAGCGAGACGCTGGCCATGGCCACGCCGACCAGCGCGACGATCAAATGACCGCGACCGATGACCGAACGCAAGGTTGGGCGCTTACCCGATTTGAATAGACTCATGGTGCAGCCGGCTTGCGGCGCGACAGTTGCAGCACGCTGGGGTGAATCCGCACACCACTGCGGGCGACGGAGTCGAGGTTGACCTCGAAGGACACCTGATCGTCGCTGACCCGCAGACAGAAAAGGCTGCCAACGGTGCATTGATCGCTGCCTTCGCTGATGCTCAGCACCGGGCGACCGTTCAACGAGGTGAACAAGCGACTGCGCTCATCGGCGGTCAACTTGCCGATATAGACGGCATCGCACTCACTGGCAATTGCCGGATTGTCGGCCAGTAGTCTGGTTACGGTGACAGGTCGACCGGTGGCCTGGGTCGAGCCCTTGACCAGATCGTCGGTGTATTCGGTCGGACCGACCACACACAGCCGCAACTGCGCAGGCTCCACGGGCCAGCGGGCATAACTGAGAATCCCGAGCACCACTTGGGTGACCGCTTTGGCACGTTGATCGGCCATGCTGACGGCCGTTTCAGGCTGAGCGGACGCGACGCCAGTTAGCAAACAGAGTAGGCCGACAAGCAATACGCGCTTGCAGCCAATAACGCACTCTGTCGCTCGGACAGCCACCTTCATGCAGGATTCTCTTCGATCTTAACGGAATGATGCCGCAACGATAGCACAGCACCGAAACGCCAGCGAGGCCGCGGAACAGGGCACTTCGGACAGATATCCGTCGTCAACCGATTGGCATTTTAAGGGCTAGACTTATCACCCGCCTCCAACTCCAGCATCAACCCGCTCAAACGCTTCACTTTGCGTTGCACGGCCTCCTCGAACACACCGGCACGCGGCTCGATCAGAGTGAACCAGTCCTTGGCCCGGGTGATCCCGGTGTAGATCAGTTCTTTGGTCAGTACCGGGTTCAGGGCATCAGGCAGAATCAACGCTGTGTGGGCAAATTCCGAGCCCTGGGATTTATGCACGGTCATTGCGTACACCGTCTCGACATCGTTGAGTCGGCTCGGCAGAACAAAACGCACGCCACCCTGGCCGTCGTTGCGCGGAAAGGCGACACGCAGTACGTGCTTGCCTGCCTCGGGCCCCTCGCGCTCCGGCAATTTGAGCGCAATGCCAATGTCGCCGTTCATCAAGCCCAGGCCGTAGTCGTTGCGAGTCATCAGCACCGGCCGGCCTTCGTACCACTGCTGATCGCTGTCGATCAGCCGGGCCTTGAGCAAGGCGTCGGTGACTCGTTGATTCAGGCCTTCGACACCCCAAGGCCCTTTGCGTACAGCGCACAACAACTGGAAGGTATCGAAGGCTTGCAACACTTGCCGCGCCCACTCAGTCCAGCGTTTGTCATCAAGGGCGCAGTCAACGGGTGGTCGCTGGTTGCGCAGCAGACTCAGGTAATGCCGATAACCTGGTGGTCCGTCGTTATGGCCGTCCAGCAGCAAACGCTCCAGCGCTTTGTCCTGTTCACCTTTGAGCGGCAGGGAAAACACGTCTTTGTAGTTACGTTCGGCCAACAGCTTGCGAGCTTCATCGGGTTGTTGCTGATTGACCCAACGCGCCAACTGACCAATGCCGCTGCCCTCGCCGAATCGACGTGAGTGTCGCAGCATCACCACTTGCTGGGCCAAGGGATGAGTGCCCTCCAGGTCCTCATGCAAACCGCTGGTCTCGAGACTTTCGCCGCTGACAGCCTCCAGCCACTGGCGAGTCTGCGGGCTGTACCACCCGGCCTCGGCGTCGCGACACAAATCGCCCAACACGGCACCGGCCTCCACGGAGGCCAGTTGGTCCTTGTCACCGAGCAGCACCAGACGCGCATGGGCCGGCAATGCGTCGAGCAAGTTGGCCATCATCTCCAGGTCAATCATCGATGCTTCATCGACGACCAGTACATCCAGTGGCAAGCGATTACCGGCGTGGTGACGGAAATGTCGGGTGCCGGGCCGACTGCCCAGCAAACGGTGCACAGTGGTGACGTCGGACGGAATCTTGTCCCGTACTGCCTCGGCTACCGTCAGGGTTTGTACTTGCTGACTGATGGATTCCGTCAGCCGCGCTGCTGCCTTGCCGGTCGGTGCGGCCAGACGAATACGCAACGGTTTTCCGGCCTCCACGGCAGGCGCCTGGAGCAGCGCCAGCAGTCGCACCACCGTAGTGGTCTTGCCGGTCCCCGGACCGCCGGTGACGATACTGAACGCGCCGCGAGTGGCCAGGGCGCACGCGAGTTTTTGCCAGTCGATCACCTCACCAGGCTTGGCGGGGCCGAACAAACCGGTCAGGCGCTGGAGCAAATCCGCCGGCGTTGCTTCATGTTCCGCCAGGCGTTGACGCAGGGAATTGTCGATGCGCCGTTCATAAGCCCAGTAGCGGCGCAGGTACAGACGCTTGCCCGACAACACCAGGGGCCGATGCCGGGCTTCTTCACAACCGTCTACCGCCAGTGCCACCAGACTGCTGGCGGCCAGTACCTTGCACCAGTGAGCGCCGTCCAGCGCTTCAAGCAATTGTGATGGCAGCAACATCGCGCCACTTTGCAGATCGCCTTCGGGTGGCAGCGACAGGGCGAAATCCGGCGCCTTGAGCGTCTCGAACAAGTCCAGGCAGACATGACCGTGACCGAGCTGGTGACTGGTCAACGCTGCCGCCAGCAACACCAGCGGATCATCATTGGGGGCGAGTTCATGAAGGAAGGCGACGAAGGCCTTGTCCAGGGCACGCAGCCAACCGCGTTCGACCCAACGGGTGAGCAGCAGCAAAAGGTCGTCCGCGCGAGTCAACGGCGCCAGGTCTGCCAGACTTTCGGCCGCCAATGGCGTGGGCAACAAATCGGCGAAGGTGCGGCTCATAGCAGTACTCCCTGTTCCCAGGCGGGCTCGGCCTTGAGTTCCTGCTTGCCCTGGAACAGACGATCCAGACGCTCGATCAATTCCCGAGGCGGACGGGCGAAATAAACGCCCTGGCTGGCCGCTCGCGTTCCGCGCAGGAACAGGTACAACGCGCCACCGACATGTCGGTCGTAGTCATAATCGGGCAGCCGCGCCTTGAGCTGACGGTGCAGGGCCAACAGGTACAACACGTATTGCAGGTCGTAGCGGTTATCGAGGATCGATTGTTCCATGGCTTGCTCGGTATAAGCCGAATCATCGACGCCGAGCCAGTTGGATTTGTAGTCGGCGACGTAGTAACGACCTTCATGCTCGAACGTCAGGTCGATAAAGCCTTTGAACATGCCATTGAGCATCACCGGCTCAGCGGCCACTCGGGCCACGCCGTTGTGGGTGTATTGGCGCACCAGTTCATCGAGTTTGAGCACATCGACTTTATGACTGGCGAACCAGAATTCCATCTCGACCCGGTATTGGTTGAGTTGCTCGAAGACCACTGGAGGCTGCCCTCCGCCGATGTGCAACGGCGATCTGAGCAGGTGCTGCAGCCAGTCACTCAACGTGACGATCCAGCCTTCCCAGCCGCGGCGATTACAGCGACGGCCAACGGCGTCTTCCACCGCTTTTGGCGTTGCGCTGAAGCCTTCATCACCAGCCCATTCCAACAAACCATGGAGAAAGGTGCCGGGGTTCGGACCACGGGGGAAGCGGTGAATGTCAGCGCCGCCAGTGACCACGTCCCGTGGTGCTTCGGGGTCGAGACGTTCGTCGTCAAAGAGTTTTTGCGCTTGCGGGCTTTCCGGTGCTTCGTCAGTGCCCACACTCAAGATGTCGCCAATGCGCAAGGCGCTGTAGGAGGCGATCCACCAGTTTTCACTGGCCTTGCGTTTGGGAATCAACGGCGCGAGTAAAGTCGCTTCATTACGCGGCGGATGGTAATGCTCGCCTGTCGCTT
Source organism: Pseudomonas sp. TH15 (assembly GCF_016651105.1). Classification (GTDB taxonomy): domain Bacteria; phylum Pseudomonadota; class Gammaproteobacteria; order Pseudomonadales; family Pseudomonadaceae; genus Aquipseudomonas. The sequence continues at coordinate 1,858,522 of NZ_JAEKEL010000001.1, read as the reverse complement.
CGGGCATCTCGCTATAACGGAGCGCCGGGCAATCCTCTTGCAAGTCTTCCAGCCAGCGCTTCAGGCCCGCAGGTTCGGCCAGCGCCGCACCACCGCCCAACAGATAACCCAATGCTGACAAGTGCAGCACCGAGCTGTTGTTATTGCCACGCTTGAGGTCAGTCACACCAAGCCAGCAGGCATGCTGCGCGCGGGTCAGCGCCACATAGAGCAAGCGCAAATCCTCGGCCAGTCGCTCGTCATCGGCCTGGGCGATCAACTCGGCTGTCGGCCTCAGGGTCACCTGGGCTTTGCCCGTGGCGTCGTGGTAATGCAGTGGTAAACGACTGCCATCCACCGGTTTCGCCGAACAGATGAAAGGCAAAAATACCAAGGGGTACTCAAGCCCCTTCGACTTGTGAATAGTTACGACCTTGACCAGTTGTTCGTCGCTTTCCAGGCGCAGGATTTGCTCCTCACCCGCCTGACCGGACAGTGCCAAGTGCTCGGACAAATGGCGGATCAGGGCTTGTTCGCCATCGAGTTCGGCGGCGGCTTGTTGCAGTAATTCAGACAGGTGCAGCAGGTTGGTCAGCACGCGCTCGCCGTCACTGCGGGTGATCAATGCCTGGGGCAGTTTGAAGTCATGCAGTAAACGACGCAGCATCGGCAGCACGCCCTGCTTGCGCCAGATCTCGCGATAACGGCGGAACTGCATGACCCGTGCTTCCCAGGCCAGTTCGTCCTGATTCAACCGCTCAAGTTCGGCCAGCGAGAGGTTCAGCGTGATGCAGGCCAATGCGGCCCGCAGTGGACGCTCGACATCCGGTTCGGCGCAGGCCTTGAGCCAGGTCAGCAGGTCGTGCGCTTCCTGGGCGGCGAACACCGAGTCCTTGTCCGACAGATACACGCTGCGCACACCGCGGGCAGAGAGTTCGCCACGCACGGCCTGGGCCTCTTTACCGTCGCGTACCAGAATCGCGATATCCGCGGGTAGCAGGCCTCTGAAGTCCTTGCCGTCCTGTATGAAGCCGGCACGACCTTGTTGCCCGCCATTGAGCAGAGCGCTGATTTCACTGGCGCAAGCGCCAGCCAGTTGTTGTCGGTACACCACGCCGGACAGCGGCTGATCTGCGGACAGATGCCAGATATTCAGCGCCGGCACGCTCTGACCATCAACGTGCAGAACTTCTTTGCGACCCTGGGATTCGACAGGCAGGAAAGGTACCGGGTTTTCGCCGCTTTTCTCGCGAAAAAGGAATGCACCGCGCCCGGTCTCACGAGACTCCGCGCGTTCGAAAACATGGTTTACGGCATCGACCATGCCATGGCTTGAACGGAAGTTGGTGCCCAATGTATGCAGACGGCCGGTGGTGGCCTGACGAGCACGCAGATAGGTGTAGATGTCGGCGCCGCGGAAGGCGTAGATCGCCTGCTTCGGGTCGCCGATCAGGAACAGACCACACTCGGGATTGTTTTCTTCGATGCGATAGATGCTTTCGAAGATGCGGTACTGCACCGGGTCGGTGTCCTGGAATTCGTCGATCAACGCCACCGGAAACTGTTCGCGAATCAGGGTGGAGAGGCGCTCACCACCGTCGGACTGCAACGCTGCGTCGAGGCGCAGCAACATGTCATCGAAACCCATTTCCGCACGGCGACGTTTTTCCTCTTCGAACCGGGCACCTACCCACTGAGCAGCGTGTTGCAGAACCGCAGCGTCAGGCGTCGGCAAACTGTCGAGACTGACCTTGAGGCCAGGCATAGCGTCTAGCCCGGGATGATGAGGTGCTTCGCCTTTCCAGGCTTCGGCCATGCCATCGTTGGTCAGGCGAGTGAAGCCGGTGCCGATGTCCAGTTGTTCGAGGGCCTCGTCGTCGGCCCAGGCCTTGAGCTTTTCGAACCAGGGTTCGAAGTAGCGCGCCTGCATCTTGCGCCCGTCGACGCTTTTACTCGCCACGCCTTGGTGACAGATCGCCAGCAATTCGTCCGCCCATTGGCGCCACGGCATCTTCAGTTCGAGCAGCGCCGTGCGCCGTTCGAGCAGGCACTCGGCAATGAGCTCGGCAGGTTCTTTTCCTTCAACGCTCTCGCGTTCGCTGGCGAACAGCCCTCGCACCCGCGGCAGCAATGCCGCAGGACCACCCCAATTGCCGCGAACCCAGTTCAGCGCATCGCCCTGCATCGGGTAACAGAACAGCCGCCAGTAATCGCGCAGGACTTCGCCCAGCAGATCGCTGTGATCAGTTTCCAGGGTCTGAGTGAATAGACTGCCGCTGTCGAAGGCATGCTCGCGCAGCATGCGCTGGCACCAACTGTGAATGGTCGACACAGCCGCTTCGTCCATCCATTGAGCAGCGATGTCCAGACGGTTTGCGCAACCGGACCATTGCTCGGGAAGGAACTGCTCCCTCAACTCTGCAATCAGGCTGTCCGGCGCGGGGGTCTCTTCCCGGAAAAACCGTGCGGCTTCGGCCAGGCGGGTGCGAATACGCTCGCGCAGTTCTTTGGTGGCGGCGTCGGTGAAGGTCACGACGAGGATTTGCGGCGGTAACAGCTCACGCCCGAAACCACTCGACTCGCCGCCATGGCCAAGGACCAGACGCAGATATAGCGCGGAGATGGTGAAGGTCTTGCCGGTCCCGGCGCTGGCCTCGATCAGTTGGCTGCCGCGCAGAGGAAAGGCCAGGGCCAACGGTGTCTTCGTCGTCATGAGCGCGCGCCCTCGCTGGTCAGTGAGCGCCAAGGGGCTTCGAGCAGTGGCCGGTACAAAGCGTCGCACCAATCGGTGAAGGTCTCGTCGGCAGTCAGGCTGTCATAGTCGGCGAATTGCCGGGTGAGTGCCGGGCTTTCGCGGCGCTCACCATCGGTAGTCTGACCATCGCCTTCGTAGGCTTTTCGCGCGGCGGCTTCGGCTTTGACCGGGTCGGTTTGACTGAGCCAGGCGAAGGCAGTTTTCACCGCGATGGGCAACGGTTGACGCATACCTGTTTGCCAGGCCAGCAGCAGGTTACCGAGGATCTGAAATGCGGCATCCTTTTCCAAAGGTTCCAGCAGCAAGCTGTCGTCGCTGGCGACCAGCGCGGTGGTCATCGATATGCCGCTGGCGCAGGCGACCAAGTGATTGACCCAGGGCCGCGTCAAGCGATGCCATTTGCGAGTCTTGATCGAGCCGATACTGTTGGGAATCGTGGTGACCGACAGCAAGCCACCGTCTGCGCGTTGATGCAGGCCACTGAGCCAGCCTTCAAGACGCAAGCCGTGCAATTCCAGACTCACCGGCAAGGCACTGGCGAGCAGTGTCGGCCATAACGTCAGGAGTTGTTGATAACGTTGCAGCAGATCCGGCAGTGGCTCGATCAACTCTCGTTGAAGACATTCGCCGAAACCGGCCATGGGCAGCAGGCCGCTGTTTTGCAGGCGTATGGCCTGTGCTTCCAACGCTTGATCGGAGTGATCCAGCTGACTCAGTGCTGCTTCGAGCAAACTGTCGCTGAGGCTGTAGCGTTGCAGCGCGTCGAGAACGAAGGGTTCTTCATCGGCCAAAGGGACTTCGGCCGCTTCAAAGAACACCTTGAGCCGCTGGCTGAAGAAGTGTCGTACGGGATTGCGCAGGAAATCCTGCAATTGCCCCAAGCCCAGCGGCTCCTCCTGAATGTAGGGTTCGAGGACCTCGACATCAGTTGCTTGCTCACTGGCTTGATGAAGCACTTGCCACTCGCTGGCGTAGCTGAACAGCGCATCGCCTTCGTGAAAGTAGCGGGCGCTGAACGGTTGCAGGGGATGTTCCTGTGTCATTGCCTCAAGCAAATCATCGGCGTCGCCCTCCAGCCGCCAACCGCTGGCGAGATGATCGCGCAATTGGCCAATCAGTACCGATGCCGGCCGCTCGCTGTTATCGCGAATGCTGCGGCCTACCCAGCTGATATAGAGCTGATTGCGGGCGGACAACAGAGCCTCCAACAGGAGGTAGCGGTCATCTTCACGCCGGGAGCGATCGCCGGGGCGGTAATCACTGCCCATCAGGTCAAAGTCCAGCGGCGGTTGCGCTCGAGGGTAATCTCCATCATTCATGCCGAGCAGACAAACCAGTTTGAACGGGATCGCCCGCATCGGCATGAGCGTGCAAAAGTTGACTGCACCGGCTAGAAAGCGCTGGGACAAGCGGCCTTGGTCAAGACCGGCCAACCAGGCTTCACGGACTACGGTTAACGGTAACTTGTCCTGCAATCCCACTGATTCACAGGTATCGAGCCAGGTTTCACGCAGCTCTTCGAGTTGAGCCAGCAAGTAGTCGTCGTGCTCGTTACTGGCCTTGAAAAACAGCTGAACCAGCCCTTGCAAACGCACGCCCCACTCTTTTGGAGCAGCCGGCTGCGTAAGTTCTTGATGCGCAATCTCCAGCGCGTCGAGCAGAGCCACCAACGGACCGATGAGCGCAGCATCCAGCCCACCAATTTCGTCATAGGGTTCTATACCTTCGCAGGCACTGGCGCTGCCGACCGCGTAACCCAGCAGCATTCGCCGAAGACCGAAACGCCAACTGTTTTGCTCCAACTCCTCGGGTAGACCAAGGCCCGCGCGTTGCTCAGCATTCATTCCCCAGCGGATGCCGGCACCTTCGATCCAGCGGTGCAGCGTTGGCAGGTCACGCTCTTCGACGCCGAACCGAGCACGGAGTGCGGGTACGTCCAGCAGATCGAGAATCTCGCTAACCGGGAAACGACTGTCCGGCAGCTTGAGCAGGTGTTCGACAGCAATCAGTAACGGATCACGGCCGCGTTGCCCCTGATCCGCCAAAGTGAAGGGAATGAAACGCTGATCGTTGCGCTCTAGCTGACCAAACACCGCGCGGATGTGCGGAGCGTAGCTGTCAATGTCCGGAACCATCACGATCACGTCGCGAGGTCTTAAATCCGGATTAGCACTGAAACGCTCGAGCAGTTGATCGTGAAGGATTTCCACTTCTCGCTGGGCGCTATGGGCGATGTGAAAACGGATCGATTTATCGATGTGTGGATCGACGGCCAGCCAATGCTCGCGGGTTTCGTTTAAAGGACGCAGTTCCAGGATGTCGTCCTGCAACTGATTGAGCATATTTTGTGGTTGGCTATCGCTGAACAGGTCGATGCGACCATCACGAAATGCCGCGCGATAGCTGCCGGGATCGTCATAGCTGTCGAGCAGATTGATGTAGTCCCGTCCCTGCTTGCCCCACGCGGCCAATAGGGGGTGAGCGTGTTGGTGAAGGGTTTGCGGGTCGAGTACAACCGGCATGCCGCTTTTGCGCGCCTGACGCTTGTATTGATGCCGCAACAGGTCTTTATCGGCGACGATGTCTGCCCAATGGTGACGACATGGGTTGTGAACGCACAGCAAGACCTGGCTGAATCGAGCCAGTCCGGCGAGTGCTTCCAGTGCTTGAGCGGGCAGCGAAGAGATCCCGAAAACGATCACCCGGGACGGTAATCCATCTGGCGCGGAGTCGAGACGGTTGATGCGTTCGATAAACCGTTGGTGAACGCCGGCACGGCTTTGGGCCATGCCTTGTTCCCCTACATCCAACAGTAGCGCACGCCACAGCTCTGCCTGCCAGCAGTTGGCCGGGGTTAGCGCCTTGGCTTCCCCTCTGCCATTACGTAGTTGATGTCGACCTTCTGCCCAATCCTCCAGCCAGTCGGCACGGTACACCTGGTATTGATCGAACAGATCCGCCAGACGCTCGGACAACTGATAGCGTTTACGCAAATCGGTGTCATGAGTGAGGAAGCGTTGCAGGGGTTCGAAATAAGGTTGGTCGATTAGCTGCGGTAGCAGGCGCATCAGACGCCAGGTCAGCGGCGCTTTATCGAGCAGGGATTTCACCGGGATTTCGTCACGACCCAGGACCATGCGATAGAGCTGCCACATGAAGCTACCCGGCAATTGCACATCGATTGCCGCCGCGATGCCACAACCGCCCATATCGTCGTCTTCAGGGTCTTCGGCCAGTGCGAGCTTCAGCCATTGAGCGATACCGTTGCTCTGCACCAAGGCGATTTCATTTTCCAGGGGAGCCAACGGGTAGTGCCGCATTACGCTGATCACAAGGCTACGCAGTTCATCCAAACTGTTGCTTTGAACCACCATAAAACCAGCATTGAGGGACGCGGCGTCCGGCATAAGGCTTCCTTGGGAAAATACAAAAGCTAGGGCCGAACCTTAGCACTGTCGGGAGACTGTGACAGCCGGGAGCCGTCTGAAGATGCTGTATGAACTTTCCTGCGGGCAAAACAAAACCCCTACCTGCATACGCAGATAGGGGTTTCGGAATTTAATCTTGACGATGACCTACTCTCACATGGGGAAACCCCACACTACCATCGGCGATGCATCGTTTCACTGCTGAGTTCGGGATGGGATCAGGTGGTTCCAATGCTCTATGGTCGTCAAGAAATTCGGTAGCCAGGTCGTTCTCCTTACGGAGTACGCTCCAGCGAATGGGTATGTGATAGATCTCGGTGTTTTGTGAGTGTCTCGAACTTTCGGTTCGTTTCGTCTTCACACACCGCAATCTGGTGCTCTTTCGCTTTTCAGCTCGAAGCAAGCAAATTGCTTGGGTGTTATATGGTCAAGCCTCACGGGCAATTAGTATTGGTTAGCTCAACGCCTCACAGCGCTTACACACCCAACCTATCAACGTCGTAGTCTTCGACGGCCCTTCAGGGGACTCAAGGTCCCAGTGAGATCTCATCTTGAGGCTAGTTTCCCGCTTAGATGCTTTCAGCGGTTATCTATTCCGAACATAGCTACCCGGCAATGCCACTGGCGTGACAACCGGAACACCAGAGGTTCGTCCACTCCGGTCCTCTCGTACTAGGAGCAGCCCCTCTCAAATCTCAAACGTCCACGGCAGATAGGGACCGAACTGTCTCACGACGTTCTAAACCCAGCTCGCGTACCACTTTAAATGGCGAACAGCCATACCCTTGGGACCGGCTTCAGCCCCAGGATGTGATGAGCCGACATCGAGGTGCCAAACACCGCCGTCGATATGAACTCTTGGGCGGTATCAGCCTGTTATCCCCGGAGTACCTTTTATCCGTTGAGCGATGGCCCTTCCATACAGAACCACCGGATCACTAAGACCTACTTTCGTACCTGCTCGACGTGTCTGTCTCGCAGTCAAGCGCGCTTTTGCCTTTATACTCTACGACCGATTTCCGACCGGTCTGAGCGCACCTTCGTACTCCTCCGTTACTCTTTAGGAGGAGACCGCCCCAGTCAAACTACCCACCATACACTGTCCTCGATCCGGATAACGGACCTGAGTTAGAACCTCAAAGTTGCCAGGGTGGTATTTCAAGGTTGGCTCCACGCGAACTGGCGTCCACGCTTCAAAGCCTCCCACCTATCCTACACAAGCAAATTCAAAGTCCAGTGCAAAGCTATAGTAAAGGTTCACGGGGTCTTTCCGTCTAGCCGCGGATACACTGCATCTTCACAGCGATTTCAATTTCACTGAGTCTCGGGTGGAGACAGCGCCGCCATCGTTACGCCATTCGTGCAGGTCGGAACTTACCCGACAAGGAATTTCGCTACCTTAGGACCGTTATAGTTACGGCCGCCGTTTACCGGGGCTTCGATCAAGAGCTTCGCGTTAGCTAACCCCATCAATTAACCTTCCGGCACCGGGCAGGCGTCACACCCTATACGTCCACTTTCGTGTTTGCAGAGTGCTGTGTTTTTAATAAACAGTCGCAGCGGCCTGGTATCTTCGACCGGCATGGGCTTACGCAGTAAATGCTTCACCCTCACCGGCGCACCTTCTCCCGAAGTTACGGTGCCATTTTGCCTAGTTCCTTCACCCGAGTTCTCTCAAGCGCCTTGGTATTCTCTACCCAACCACCTGTGTCGGTTTGGGGTACGGTTCCTGGTTACCTGAAGCTTAGAAGCTTTTCTTGGAAGCATGGCATCAACCACTTCGTGTTCTAAAAGAACACTCGTCATCAGCTCTCGGCCTTAGAATCCCGGATTTACCTAAGATTCCAGCCTACCACCTTAAACTTGGACAACCAACGCCAAGCTGGCCTAGCCTTCTCCGTCCCTCCATCGCAATAACCAGAAGTACAGGAATATTAACCTGTTTTCCATCGACTACGCTTTTCAGCCTCGCCTTAGGGACCGACTAACCCTGCGTCGATTAACGTTGCGCAGGAAACCTTGGTCTTTCGGCGTGGGTGTTTTTCACACCCATTGTCGTTACTCATGTCAGCATTCGCACTTCTGATACCTCCAGCAAGCTTCTCAACTCACCTTCACAGGCTTACAGAACGCTCCTCTACCGCATCACCTAAGTGATACCCGTAGCTTCGGTGTATGGTTTGAGCCCCGTTACATCTTCCGCGCAGGCCGACTCGACTAGTGAGCTATTACGCTTTCTTTAAAGGGTGGCTGCTTCTAAGCCAACCTCCTAGCTGTCTAAGCCTTCCCACATCGTTTCCCACTTAACCATAACTTTGGGACCTTAGCTGACGGTCTGGGTTGTTTCCCTTTTCACGACG
>NZ_JAEKEL010000001.1:1137500-1845000 GCF_016651105.1 Pseudomonas sp. TH15 | reverse complement strand
CGTGCGACCTTCTTCGGTCACCAGTTCGCCATTGATCAAATGCGGGATGAGGCTCATGCGGTACTCCTGAATTTTTTGTCCACCGGCGCCCGTCGAGGGGCGCCTGGTGTTTGTACATATATAGAGGGAGAAATCAGTCGATCTTGTTCAGCACTTCGCCAACCGCATCGAACAGACGATCCAGGTCCTGCGGCTTGCTGTTGAAGGTTGGGCCGAACTGCAGGGTGTCGCCGCCAAAGCGTACGTAGAACCCGGCTTTCCACAGCGCCATCCCGGCTTCGAATGGACGCACAATCGCATCGCCGTCACGCCCGGCAATCTGGATCGCGCCAGCCAAGCCGTAGTTACGAATATCGATGACGTTTTTCGAACCTTTCAGACCGTGCAACGCATTTTCGAAATGCGGAGCGATTTCGGCCACGCTCTGCACCAGGTTTTCCTTTTGCAGCAGGTCGAGTGCCGCCAGGCCAGCAGCACAGGCCACCGGGTGCGCGGAATAGGTGTAGCCGTGCGGGAATTCCACCGCGTACTCCGGCGTCGCCTGGTTCATGAAGGTGTGATAGATCTCGGAGCTGGCAATCACCGCGCCCATCGGGATCGCGCCGTTGGTGACTTGCTTGGCGATGCACATCAGGTCCGGGGTCACGCCAAAGCTGTCGGCGCCGAACATCGAACCGGTACGGCCGAAACCGGTGATCACTTCGTCGAACACCAGCAGGATGTTGTGCTGATCGCAGATGTCACGCAGACGCTTGAGGTAACCCTCAGGCGGAACCAGCACGCCAGCGGAACCGGCCATTGGCTCGACGAACACCGCCGCGATATTCGAGGCGTCGTGCAGCTCGATCAGTTTCAGCAGCTCATCGGCCAGAGCGATACCGCCTTCTTTCGGCATGCCACGGGAGTAAGCATTGCTGGCCAGCAAGGTGTGCGGCAGATGATCGACGTCCATCATTGCCTGACCAAACATTTTGCGGTTGCCGTTCACGCCGCCGAGACTGGTGCCGGCGATGTTCACGCCGTGGTAACCACGGGCACGGCCGATCATTTTGGTTTTGGTCGCCTGGCCTTTCAGGCGCCAGTAGGCACGCACCATCTTCACCGCCGTGTCAGCACACTCGGAACCCGAGTCAGTGAAGAACACGTGATTCAGATTGCCCGGCGTCAGGTCAGTGATTTTCTCGGCCAGTTGGAACGACAACGGATGGCCGTACTGGAAGCCCGGCGAGTAATCGAGGGTACCCAACTGCTTGGCAACCGCTTCCTGGATTTCCTTGCGAGTGTGCCCGGCGCCACAGGTCCACAGACCCGAGAGCGAATCGTAGACCCTGCGGCCCTTATCGTCTGTCAGCCAACTGCCTTCGGCCGCAACGATCAGTCGCGGATCGCGCTGGAAATTGCGGTTAGCGGTGTAGGGCATCCAGTGCGCATCCAGTTTGAGCTGGCTGGCCAGGGAAGACTGGGCGTTTTCGGGCAAGTTCATGAGCAAAACCTCGCAGGGCAATAAGCGGCATAGAGATCAAAAGCGTTCTTGCAGCTAAATTGCCACGGGGATAAAGTCGGTGAAATCCAACTCTTCTAACGTTCAGTCTGCCAGCCACTAAACTTTGAGTACGAAAGCATGAGCACTCGCCGCCCCGATCCGCTGGCACAAGTCAGCGACTTTGATATTCGCCTGCTGAGGATTTTTCGCAGCGTGGTGGAGTGCGGCGGATTCTCTGCGGCGGAGTCAGTGCTGGGCATCGGCCGCTCGGCCATCAGCCAGCAAATGAGCGACCTGGAACAACGCCTCGGCCTGCGCCTGTGCCAACGTGGTCGCGCCGGGTTTTCCCTGACCGAAGAAGGTCGCGAGGTCTACCACTCGGCGTTGCAGCTATTAGGTGCGCTGGAAAGTTTCCGCACCGAGGTCAACGGCCTGCATCAACATTTGCGCGGCGAGTTGACCATCGGCCTGACCGACAACCTGGTCACCCTCCCCCATATGCGTATTACCCACGCATTGGCGCAATTGAAGGAGCGCGGGCCGGACGTACAAATTCAGATCCGCATGATCGCTCCCAACGAAGTTGAACAAGGGGTGCTCGACGGGCGCCTTCACGTCGGCGTAGTGCCGCAGGCCAGCGCCTTGTCGGGGCTGGAATATCAACCGCTCTACAGTGAACGCTCGCTGCTGTATTGCGCGGTCGGCCATCCGTTGTTTTATGTCGACGACAAGCAACTGGACGATGAACGCCTCAATAGCCAGGACGCCATCGCCCCTACCTTCCGCCTGCCCGCCGAGATCCAGGCGCATTACCAAGCCCTCAATTGCACCGCCAGCGCCTCGGACCGCGAAGGCATGGCGTTCCTGATTTTGACCGGACGCTACATCGGTTACCTGCCGGATCACTACGCCAGCCTCTGGGTCCAGCAGGGCCGATTGCGTGCATTGAAGCCAACCGCGCGTTTTTATGACCTGAGCCTCGCATCGGTCACACGCAAGGGCCGTCGCCCCCATTTGGTGCTGGAAAGCTTTTTGGAGAGCCTGGCGGCGACTCGCTAAGAATCCTGTACAGCCCAGCCACGCTGGGCGACGCAGCACAAATCGATCAATAACCTGAGCACTTGGACAGCTTTTTGCAACGCATCAGCACCTTGATCCGTCAGCAATGAGTTCCTACGCCCATGCAGCCAGAATCCTCAACCCCCAGCGATCTGATCTACGGCCTCAACGATCGTCCAAAACCCCTCGCCGCGATCCTCGCCGCCCTGCAACACGTGCTCGCCAGCTTCGTCGGGATCATCACCCCGCCGCTGGTGATCGGCTCGGCGCTGGGGCTGACTGCCTATTTGCCATACTTGATCAGCATGGCGCTGATGGTCTCCGGCGTAGGAACGTTCATCCAGGCCCGTAGGCCATTCGGCATCGGTGCCGGGATGATCTGCCTGCAAGGCACCAGTTTTGCGTTTTTGGGCGCAGTGCTGTCAGCGGGTTTCCTGGTCAAGCAACGGGGCGGTAGCCCGGAAGACATTCTGGCGATGATCTTCGGCGTGTGCTTTTTCGGCGCCGTGGTGCAGATCGTTTTGAGCCGTTTCATCGGCCAACTGCGCCGGGTGATCACGCCGCTGGTGACCGGGATTGTCATTACCTTGATTGGCATCAGCCTGGTCAAGGTTGGCATCACTGACCTCGGCGGTGGTTTCAACGCAGCGGATTTCGGCGCACCGGGCAATCTGGCGCTGGGCGTGTTCGTGCTGTTGACGATCGTCCTGCTCAATCGCTCGAATACGCCGTGGATTCGCCTTTCGGCCATCATCATTGGCTTGGTGCTGGGCAGCATCGCGGCGTACTTCAGTGGAAAACTGGTGCCGCAACCGTTACCTGACGTGCCCTTCGTAAGTCTTCCGATTCCTTTCCGATTCGGTTTCAGCTTCGACTGGACGGCTTTCCTGCCCGTGGCGCTGATTTATCTGATCAGCACCATCGAGACCATCGGCGACCTCACCGCCAACTGCATGCTCGCCCGCCAGCCCATCAGCGGTCCTTCTTATATAAGCCGACTCAAGGGCGGTGTGCTCGGTGACGGTTTCAGTTGCCTGATCGCCGCGACCTTCAGCGCGTTCCCCAACACCACGTTTGCGCAGAACAACGGCGTGATCCAGTTGACCGGCGTCGCCAGCCGTTACGTCGGCCTGTACATCGGCGCCGTACTGTTTTGCCTCGGGCTGTTTCCATTGATTGGCGCGGTGTTGCAGCAGATCCCCAAACCGGTGCTCGGCGGCGCAACCCTGGTGATGTTCGGCAGTGTCGCGGCGGCCGGCGTGCGCATCCTCGCCCAGGTGCCGCTGGATCGTCGCAGCATGTTGATCATTGCGACTTCCTTTGGTGTTGGCCTAGGCATCGCCGCGCAGCCGAGCCTTTTGCACCTGCTGCCAAAACTGGTGCAGAACCTGTTCGACTCGGCGATCACCAGCGGCGGTATCACAGCGATCCTGATGTGCCTGTTGCTGCCCGAATCGAAAACCCAAATGCTTGACGCCAATACCCCGTTAAAAAGCGACCCAATCGAGCAGCTATAAGGGTTTTATTGCCTCAGGACTTGTCTGAAACCTGTGGGTGCGCTATCAACGCACTGGTTGCACCCACAGACTATTTCGGAAGTGCCTATGACCTTTGAAGTCCCCGCCCACGGCGGCAAACCTGCCAGCCGCATTCGTCAAAAGAACGAAGAGACGATCCTCAAAGCCGCCGAAGATGAATTCGCCCGCCACGGGTTCAAAGGCACCAGCATGAACACCATCGCCCAGAATGCCGGGTTGCCCAAAGCGAACCTGCATTACTACTTCACCAACAAGCTTGGGCTGTACGTGGCGGTACTGAGCAACATCATCGAGTTGTGGGACAGCACGTTCAACACCCTGACCGCCGAAGACGATCCGGCCGAGGCGCTGACCCGTTACATCCGCGCGAAGATGGAGTTCTCCCGACGCCAGCCACAGGCCTCGCGGATTTTCGCCATGGAAGTGATCAGCGGCGGCGAGTGCCTGACCGAGTATTTCAACCAGGACTATCGCGCCTGGTTCCAGGGCCGGGCCGCAGTGTTCCAGGCGTGGATCGACGCCGGCAAGATGGACCCGGTCGACCCGGTAAACCTGATCTTCCTGTTGTGGGGCAGCACTCAGCATTACGCCGACTTCGCCACCCAGATTTGCCGTGTCAGCGGGCGCACCAAGCTGACCAAGCAAGACATGGAAGACGCCGGCACCAACCTGATCCGCATCATCCTCAAGGGCTGCGGCCTGACACCGGCTATCTAAGTCCTTTATGCCTTTTACCCTCAGCGGTTTTTGCGAATACCGCGAAGAGATTCGCAAAAGCCGCTTCATCACGTTCGCCGGGCCGATCAGCAGCCCGGCGGATGCCCAGGCGTTCATCGAACAACACAGTGACTTGAACGCCTCGCACAATTGCTGGGCCTGGAAGCTCGGCGACCAGTACCGCAGCAACGACGATGGCGAACCCGGCGGGACGGCTGGCCGGCCAATTCTGGCGGCGATTGAAGCGCAGGATTGCGATCAGGTCGCGGTGCTGGTGATTCGTTGGTATGGCGGCATTCAACTCGGCACCGGTGGACTTGCCCGCGCTTACGGCGGCGGTGCGAACAAGTGCCTGCAAGCGGCGCCGAAGGTTGAGTTGATCAGCCGGGTGCCGTTGAGTTGCGCATGTGGGTTTGGCGAGTTGGCGTTGGTGAAGTTGCGGGTGGCGGAACTCGGCGGCTTGGTGGTGGAGGAATCCTTCACCGCTAATGGCGTGGAGCTGAAACTGGCCATCGCTGAACAGATGATCGACACCTTGCAATCACACCTCGCGGATTTGAGCCGCGGCCGGATTTTGCTGCAACGCTAGAAGATCAAAAGATCGCAGCCTTCGGCAGCTCCTACGTTGAAATCGCGATCCCCTGTAGGAGCTGCCGAAGGCTGCGATCTTTTGGGGCATTCCCCAATTTCACTGTATTCAACAGTTGCCCACATCTACTGTGCACCCGGCTGTGGATAACCTGAGCACATACCGCTGTAACCCTTCTGTCATGCGGCTTTGCGGGCTTTGTTCACTTTTCGTCCAAAGTCCTGTCCAAAATTCGAAATCAACGAAAAAACAAACAGTTAGCTCGGTTTATCGCCTTTAGAAGATAGCCGCACAGTGCTTATGCCCTAGCGTTGCGCTTGCACACAAATACTGTGGAGCAACCTGTGGATAACCCGTTCATGGCTGGCTCAGCCCCGTGTCCGGCATAGCTTGCAGCCGACTGCTCATTTTTTGATCAAATAGACGCGGGCAAAAGCGGAGCCTGATCAAATACCTTGCCCTCAAGTGGTGCCTGATTCATCAGCGAAACGGTTCCAGACGTCTCCGCAAAGCCCTGATCAGCAAGGCTTTACGAAAATTCCTGACTCTATGGCCAGAAAATTGCTTTATCCACAGGCATAACTTCAATCGACCCGAGCCTGTCATGCCCAACCCCGTGCCGATCCCCGATCCGATCCCCAATCAAGCCTCGCGCCTGCAGCTACGTAAAATCAGCAAACGCTACCCCGGTTGCCTGGCCAACGATGCCATCGACCTGAGCATCGCTCCCGGTGAAATCCATGCCCTGCTCGGTGAAAACGGCGCGGGCAAAAGTACGCTGATGAAGATCATCTACGGCGTCACCCACGCCGATTCCGGGGAAGTGATCTGGCAAGGACAACGCGTTGCCATGCGCAATCCTGCCCAGGCACGCGGGCTTGGGATTGGCATGGTGTTCCAGCACTTCTCGCTGTTCGAAACCCTGAGCGTGGCGCAAAACATTGCGCTGGCCATGGGCGCGGCGGCCGGGACACCAAAACAATTGGAGCCGAAGATTCGTGAGGTTTCCCAACGCTACGGCATGGCGCTGGAACCGGAACGACTTGTCCACAGCCTGTCCATCGGCGAACGCCAACGGGTCGAAATCATTCGCTGCCTGATGCAGGACATTCGTCTGCTGATTCTCGATGAGCCCACCTCGGTGCTGACGCCACAAGAAGCGCACGAATTGTTCGTCACCTTGCGTCGACTGGCGGTCGAGGGCTGCAGCATTCTGTTTATCAGCCACAAGCTCGGCGAAGTCCGCGCGTTATGCCACAGCGCCACGGTGCTGCGCGGCGGTCGGGTGGCCGGGCATTGCGTGCCGGCCGAGTGCTCGGATCAGCAACTGGCGCGGTTGATGGTCGGTGAAGCGGCCGAGCTGATTACTGACTATCCGAAGGTGGTCGGTGGTGAGGCATTTTTGAATGTCAGTGGATTGTCCTGGCATAACCCGGACCCGTTCGGCTGCTCGCTGAAGGACATCAACCTTGAAGTACGCAGCGGTGAAATTGTCGGCATCGCCGGGGTAGCGGGCAACGGTCAGGATGAGTTGCTGGCGTTGCTCAGCGGTGAGGAACGGCTGAACCGCAACGACGGTGCAACTGTCCGTTTCGCCGGGCAAGCGGTCGCCCATTTGCGCCCCGATGCCCGGCGCAAACTCGGTCTGGCCTTTGTCCCCGCCGAACGTCTGGGCCATGGCGCGGTTCCGGAACTGAGCCTGGCCGACAACGCCCTGCTCACGGCTTTTCAGCAAGGGCTGGTGAGCAATGGCCTGATCCAGCGTGGCAAAGTCGAGGCGCTGGCCGAAGAGATCGTCCGCCGTTTCGGGGTGAAGACGCCCAATACCCAAACGGCGGCCCGCAGCCTGTCCGGCGGCAACCTGCAGAAATTCATCCTTGGCCGGGAAATCCTTCAGCAGCCAAAACTGCTGGTGGCCGCGCACCCGACCTGGGGCGTGGACGTCGGCGCGGCAGCAACCATTCACCGCGCGCTGATTGCCTTGCGCGATGCCGGCGCGGCGATCCTGGTGATCTCCGAAGACCTCGATGAACTGTTCCAGATTTGCGATCGCCTCGGCGCCTTGTGCAGCGGACGATTGTCGCCGCTCAAGGCCACCGTCGACACTCGCCTGACCGATGTCGGTGGCTGGATGGCCGGCCAGTTCGACGTCCCTCATTCACCTGCACCCGCAACGCTTTAACGGAGTTCCACATGCTGCTTTCTCTCGAACCCCGTGGCCAGCAATCGCGCCTGATGTTGTGGTGCTCGCCGTTGCTGGCGGCGGCGCTGACTTTGGGCTGCGGCTCATTGTTGTTTATCGCGTTGGGTCACGACCCGTTGCTGACCTTGCACACCTTGCTGATCGCGCCGATCAGCGACTTGTATGGCGTTTCCGAACTGCTGGTCAAAGCCTTGCCGATTCTGCTTTGCGCGTTGGGCCTGGCGGTGGCGTATCAAGCACGGATCTGGAACATCGGCGCCGAAGGCCAGTTGCTGCTTGGCGCCCTGGCCGGCAGTGCACTGGCGGTGAACATCATCGACATGCAAAGTCGTTGGGCGCTGGTCTTCGTCCTGCTCGTCGGCACGATGGCCGGCGCAGCGTGGGCCGGGCTGACGGCGTGGTTGCGCACGCGCTTCAACGCCAACGAAATCCTCACCAGCATCATGCTCAATTACATCGCCCTGAACCTGCTGCTGTTCTGCGTGCACGGGCCGTTGAAAGACCCGGCCGGGTTCAACTTTCCGGAGTCGGCGATGTTTGGTGATGCCAGCCGTTTACCGTTGTTGATGGAGGACGGTCGGGTTCACGCGGGTGTTTATTTCGCCCTGCTCGCGCTGGTCGCTGTGTGGGTGCTGTTACAGAAAAGCTTTGTCGGTTTCCAGATCAAAGTGCTCGGGCTGGATAAGCGCGCGGCGGGGTTTGTCGGCTTTCGCGAGAAGCGGTTGATCTGGTTGGCGCTGTTGATTAGCGGCGGCCTGGCCGGATTGGCCGGCGTCTGTGAAGTCACCGGACCGATCGGCCAATTAGTCCCGCAAGTCTCGCCAGGGTACGGCTATGCAGCGATTACCGTGGCGTTTCTCGGCCGGTTGAATCCGATCGGCATTCTGTTTTCCAGCCTGTTGATGGCGTTGCTGTACATCGGTGGCGAGAGCGCGCAGATGAGCATGAACCTGCCACAAGCGATCACCCAACTGTTCCAGGGGATGATGCTGTTTTTCCTGCTGGCCAGTGACGTGCTGATTCTCTATCGGCCGCGTTTGAACCTGCGCTGGGCACGCCGCGCACCCGCCACCGCCGTAACCGCAGGAGCGCTGTGATGGATATCGATCTGCTGAGCAATATTTTCTACGCCATGGTCCGCTGCGGTACGCCGTTGCTGTTGGTGGCGCTGGGGGAACTGATCTGCGAGAAGAGCGGCGTCCTCAATCTGGGCCAGGAAGGCATGATGCTGTTTGGCGCGGTGATCGGTTTTATCGTCGCGCTGAACAGCGGCAACCTGTGGCTTGGCGTGTTGCTGGCGATGCTCGCCGGGATGCTGCTGTCGTCGCTGTTTGCCTTGGTGGCGCTGGTGTTCAACGCCAATCAGGTGGCCACCGGGTTGGCGCTGACGATCTTCGGTGTGGGTCTGTCGACGTTTGTCGGCGCAGCGTGGGTCGGTAAACCGCTGGCGGGTTTTGAGCCGGTGGCGATTCCGTATTTGAGCGAGATTCCGCTGATCGGCCGGATGCTGTTTGCCCAGGATTTGCTGGTGTATCTGTCGTTCGCGCTGTTTGCGCTGGTGGCGTGGGCGATCCTTAAAAGTCGCGTCGGGCTGATCATTCAAGCGGTTGGGGAAAACCCGGACGCGGCCAGTGCGATGGGTTTGCCGGTATTGGCTGTGCGTACGTTGGCGGTGTTGTTTGGCGGAGCGATGGCCGGGTTGGCCGGGGCTTATTTGTCGTTGGCCTATACGCCGATGTGGGCCGAGAACATGAGCGCCGGACGCGGCTGGATTGCCTTGGCGCTGGTGGTGTTTGCCAGTTGGCGGGTGTGGCGGTTGTTGCTCGGAGCGTATCTGTTCGGACTCGCCAGCATCCTGCATCTGGTGGCGCAGGGGTTGGGGCTGGCGATTCCGTCGAGTCTGCTGGCGATGCTGCCGTATGTCGCGACCATTGTAGTGCTGGTGCTGTTGTCACGGGATGCGGTGCGCACACGGTTGTATGCGCCGGTGTCGTTGGGGCAGCCGTGGCAGGGTGGGCATTAGGAGGCGGCCGGGCGGGCCTCTTCGCGAGCAAGCCCGCTCCCACATTGGATCGGGTTTACACAGTTCCCTGTGGGAGCGGGCTTGCTCGCGAAAGCGCCCGAACCGGCAACACCTGAACCACGCCCCACACCACTTCAAAGAACAAGAAAATTACCAACAGCGAACTGGCGCCATGGGCCAGGGCATAAGCCTGCCAAGCCGCAAACAAAAACCGCCCCACCGCGTCATACCGCCCATAAACCTGCTGCGGATCACGAATCCGCAACACCGCCCAAACACACACAATCGACCCTAACAAATTCGCCATAAGCATGTGCATCGGCTCAAACGCCGGCAACTCACCCGGCAGATTCAACGCCTGGCTCACACTCGACAACACCCCATGCAACGCGGCAAAACTCCAAGGCGTGGCAAACGCCGCCGTCACGATCAAGTCATACCAGGCACTGCCGCGCACCAGTCGGCGATATTGCGTTGAAGTCCACATCGGCGTTGCTCCATAAATTCAGGGAGCAACAAGGCTAAAGCCTGGAGTATGCTCCAGGGTCAAGCCCCTTTGAGACGTCAAGATGCGCATCGGTGAATTAGCCCAGGCCAGCGCCGTCAGCCGCGACACGCTGCGCTTCTACGAGCAGCGCGGGTTGATCGCCGCGCAACGCAGCGCCAACGGTTATCGAGACTACCCGGCGGACATGGTGCAACTGGTGCTGTACATCAAAACCGCTCAACGGCTGGGGTTTACCCTCGGCGAGATCGGCAACAGCGTCGCCGCGTTATGGCAGTCGCCCGACCCGGACAGCGCCGTCACGCAACTGCTGCAAGACAAGCTCAAGTTGATCGAAACCCGGATGGCCGAACTCGGCGCGTTGCGCAGTGAGTTGCAGCAACGGCTCGGCCAGCGTTGTCCACTGAATCCGTGATCCTCATTTATCAAGGAAACCACTCATGTCCACGGCAAAAACCGCACTCATCATCGGCGCTTCTCGGGGCTTGGGCCTCGGGTTGGTGAAAACCTTGCTGGCCGACGGCTGGCAAGTCACCGCTACCGTGCGCAACCCGCAGAAGGCCGATGCGTTGCAAGCGCTGGGCAAGGTGCGGATTGAAAAACTCGACATGGATGATCAGCAAGCCGTCATCGCCCTGAGCCAACAGCTCAAGGGAGAAATGTTTGACCTGTTGTTCGTGAATGCCGGCGTCAAGGGCCCGGAAGTTCAGACGCCTGGTGGCGGCGCGACGCTGGCCGAAGTCGGGCAACTGTTTTTCACCAACGCAGTGGCACCGATCAACCTGGCCCAGCGTTTCGTCGGGCAGATTCGTGACGGCAGCGGTGTGTTGGCGTTCATGAGTTCCGGGCTGGGTAGCGTAACCGTGGCGGACGCACCGGAGCTGGCGCTGTACAAGGCCAGTAAGGCCGCGTTGAACTCGATGACCAACAGCTTCGTGACGCAATTGGGCGAACAGAAACTCACCGTGTTGTCACTGCATCCGGGCTGGGTGAAGACTGACATGGGCGGCGAAGGTGCAGACCTGGATGTGGAAACCAGCACCCGCGGGTTGGTTGATCAGGTGAATGCGTATACCGGTAAGGGCGGCCATTATTTTGTGAACTATAAAGGTGAGACCATTCCCTGGTAACACCGCCCTCCCCCGTAGGAGCTGCCGCAGGCTACTCCTACAGGGGTTTTGGGTCGTCTGGTCGGGCCGGGCTTGCCCGCGACGCCGTTTTGTTTGAAACTTCGCACCTCGCCTCACCGCGACCCTGGATCAGCAGACAGGGTAATCACTGAGCTGGCTAACCTGAACCCAACTTTCAGAGGAGCCGGCCAACATGCCTGCGACCCGTACCTGGTTAAAAAATCCCCTCGCGATCTTCACTGCCAATGGCCTCGATGCCCGTGGCGGCCTGGTGCTGCAAGACGGTTTGATCGTCGAAGTGCTCGCCGCTGGCCAGCAACCGTCCTCACCTTGTGGACAAGTCTTCGATGCCCGCGAGCATGTGATTCTGCCCGGCCTGATCAACACCCATCACCATTTCTATCAAACCCTGACCCGCGCCTGGGCGCCGGTGGTCAATCAGCCGTTGTTCCCGTGGCTGAAAACCCTGTACCCGGTCTGGGCGCGCCTCACGCCTGAAAAACTTGCCCTGGCCACCAAAGTCGCGTTGGCCGAGTTGCTGCTGTCCGGCTGCACCACCGCCGCCGATCACCACTATCTGTTCCCGGAAGGCCTGGAAAACGCGATCGACGTGCAAGTCGAAAGCGTTCGCGAATTGGGCATGCGCGCCATGCTGACGCGCGGTTCCATGAGCCTCGGCGAAAAGGACGGTGGCCTGCCACCGCAGCAAACCGTGCAGGAAGGCGAAGTGATTCTCGCCGACAGTCAGCGCTTGATTACCGAGTACCACGAGCGTGGCGACGGTGCACAAATCCAGATCGCCCTGGCGCCCTGCTCGCCGTTCTCGGTGACGCCGGAAATCATGTCCGCCAGCGCCGAACTGGCAAACAAACTCGATGTGCGCCTGCACACACACCTGGCGGAAACCCTCGACGAAGAGGACTTCTGCCTGCAACGCTTTGGCCTGCGCACCGTGGATTACCTGGACAGCGTCGGCTGGCTCGGCCCGCGCACCTGGCTGGCCCACGGCATCCATTTCAACCCGGACGAAATCGCCCGCCTCGGCGCGGCCGGCACCGGTATCTGCCATTGCCCGAGTTCGAATATGCGCCTGGCGTCCGGCATCTGTCCGACGCTGGACCTGACCGCCGCGGGTGCGTTGCTGGGCCTGGGAGTGGACGGCTCGGCGTCTAACGATGCGTCGAACATGATGCTCGAAACCCGTCAGGCGCTGTACATCCAGCGGCTGCGTTATGGCGCCGAGAAGATCACCCCGGAACTGGTCCTGGGCTGGGCGACCAAGGGTTCGGCGAGTTTGCTGGGGCGTACCGATATCGGTGAGTTGGCGGTGGGCAAGCAGGCGGATCTGGCGCTGTTCAAACTCGATGAGCTGCGGTTTTCCGGCAGCCATGATCCGGTGTCGGCGTTGCTGCTGTGTGGTGCGGATCGGGCGGATCGGGTGATGGTTGGCGGCAAGTGGCGGGTGATTGATGGGCAGGTTGAAGGGCTGGATCTCAAAGGCTTGATTGCCGATCACAGCCAGGCGGCTCGGCAGTTGATTGCCGGGACCTGACACAACACAATCAAAAATGTGGGAGCGGGCTTGCTCGCTCCCACATTGATCCGGTTTCCACCGTGGTTTTGTGGTGTGCTTAGAGGCCAAGCAACGACAACATGATAAACGTCGCAAACAACACGAAGTGAGTCATGCCTTCAATGGCATTGGTTTCGCCATCGTTGAGGTTGATCGCACTGACGAGCAACGTCAGAAAAACCATCACCGTCTGCACCGGGGTCATCGCCATATGAAATGGCTGGCCGGTGTAGAGCGCCATCGCTTCCATCACCGGCACCGTCAAGATTACCGTCGACAGCGAAGCGCCCATGGCGATGTTGACCACCGACTGCATGCGGTTGGCCAATGCCGCGCGCAATGCGGTCAAAATCTCCGGCGCAGCGGAAATCGCCGCTACCAGGATCGCCGTGATCACCGGCGGTGCTCCCGTTCCTTCCAGCCCCAGGTCGAGGGTCTTGGACATCACCTCGGCCAAGGCGCCAATCACCACAACGCCAAATACCAGCGTACTGACGCTAAGCGCCACGTTGACCGGCTCAGGTTCGTCTTCCGGGACTTTCTTGCGGCGTTTTTCCGGATAGCTGTAGCTGAAAAAATAACTGTGCGGCCCGACCTGCATGCGCAAAAACAAGGTGTAGAGCACGATCATCGCGCCGATGGTGAACGCCGAATAAACCTTCCAATTCGCTTCAGGAATGAACTCCGGCACCACCATTGAAACCCCCATGGCAGTGAGGATCATCACGCTGTAGCTGCGCGCCGAGTCGTCGTTGTAGGACTGTTCGCCATGCTTGATCCCGCCCATCAAAGCGGCGAGACCGAGAATGCCGTTGATGTCGAGCATCACCGCCGAGTAAATCGTGTCACGCACCAGGGTCGGCGAGGCTTCGTTGCTCATCATGATCGCCAGGATCACCACTTCGACCAGCACGGCGGCGAGGGTCAGAATCATCGTGCCGTAAGGATCGCCGACTTTTTCGGCGAGCAATTCGGCGTGATGAGCCACGCGCATCGAGGCGACGACGATGAACGCGATCAGCACCAGCCCGGCGGCGAGCGCGACGGGTTGGCCGCTGTGCAACATCCACGGCTCTAGCGGGTACGCAACGACGGCGGCGAGAACGGCCAGCAGCAGAAATTTTTCTTGCTTGAGGAGTGTGAGCATTGCGGGCCTTTTGCACAGTGGAGCGAAAACAGGGTGATGAGCTACTGACTGCGGGGCGGCGCTAACGTTTCGTTACACCTTAGCGCACCAGTGGATGGCAGCTGTGCTCGGCCATGCACTTTTATCGGCCTCAAGGGCCCCATCGCGAGCAAGCTCGCTCCCACAGGGGAACGCGATTCAATGTGGGAGCGAGCCTGCTCGCGATGGCCACGACACGGTTTCGGCTTGATTGTTGTCCTGTTGGTCAGCAATTTGCATTGACCTCGCCAACCTCAAAACAAAATGGAGTTCGAGTTCATGCATAAACGTCCGTTGAAGAAGCTGTTGTGCGCCGTTGCGGCGGCTATCGGTCTGAGCGCCAGCCTGACCGCCAGTGCCACCGACCCGCTGAAAGTCGGCTTCGTCTATATCGGCCCGATCGGTGACCACGGCTGGACGTATCAGCATGAACAGGGGCGCAAGGCACTCGCCGATAAATTCGGCGCGCAGATCACCACCAACTACGTAGAGAACGTCGCCGAAGGCGCCGACGCCGAGCGGGTGATCCGCAACATGGCCAAGGACAACTACGACCTGATCTTCACGACCTCTTTCGGCTACATGAACCCGACCCTGAAAGTCGCCAAGCAATTCCCCAAGGTGACCTTCGAGCACGCCACCGGCTACAAACAGGACAAGAACCTCGGCACCTACCTGGCGCGCACGTATGAAGGTCGCTACGTCGGCGGTTTCCTCGCGGCGAAGATGACCAAGACCAAGAAGATCGGCTACGTCGCCTCGTTCCCGATCCCGGAAGTGATCCGCGACATCAACGCCATTCAACTGGCTCTGAACAAGTACAACCCGGGCACCGAGATCAAGGTGGTGTGGGTCAACTCGTGGTTCGATCCGGGCAAAGAGGCCGATGCCGCCAACGCGCTGATCGACCAGGGCGTGGACGTGGTGTTCCAGCACACCGACAGCCCGGCGCCGATCCAGGCGGCCGAACGTCGAGGCGTGTATGCCGTGGGCTACGCTTCGGACATGGCGCACTTCGGGCCGAAAGCGGTGCTGACCTCGATCGTCAACGATTGGGGCCCGCACTACATTCAGGCGACCCAGAGCGTGCTCGACCACAACTGGAAATCCCAGGATTACTGGGGCGGCTTGAAGGAAGGCACGGTTGAACTGCCGATCAGCGACCTGGTGCCGGCGCCGGTGAAAGCCGAAGCCGAGCAAATCATTGCCGACATCAAGAGCGGTGCGCTGCACCCGTTTACCGGGCCGATCAAGGATCAGGCCGGTGTCGAGAAAATCGCGGCGGGGGCGACAGCGAGCAATGCGGAACTGGCGTCGATGAACTACTACGTTGAAGGCATGAAGGCTGAGATTCCGAAGTAATCCTTCATCCTTCAGCCTCAACACACCCCCCTGTGGGAGCGGGCTTGCTCGCGAAAGCGGTGCGTCAGTTACGAAAATGCCGACTGACACTCCCTCTTCGCGAGCAAGCCCGCTCCCACATTGGAATTCCGGCGTTTATAAGGACTGCGCATGAATCAACTCCCGATCATCGACATCGCTCCGCTCTACAGCGACGACGCCCATGCCTGGCAATCCGTCGCCACGCAAATCGACCGCGCCTGCCGCGACTGGGGCTTTTTCTACATCAAAGGTCACCCGATCAGCGCCGCGCGCATCGATGCCGTGCTCGACCACGCCCACCGTTTCTTCGCCCTGCCCGCCGCCGAAAAGCTCAAGATCGACATCACCCAGACCCAACACCATCGCGGCTACGGCGCCATCGCCACCGAGCAGCTGGACCCGAGCAAACCCAGTGACCTGAAAGAAACCTTCGACATGGGCCTGCACTTTCCGGCCGATCACCCGGAAGTACTGGCGGAAAAACCGCTGCGCGGCCCCAACCGCCATCCATCGATGCCGGGTTGGGAAGCGCTGATGGAGCAGCATTACGTCGACATGCAAGCCCTCGCCCAAACCCTGCTGCGGGCGATGACGATGGCGCTGAACATCGAACGCGACTTCTTCGATACCCGCTTCAATGAGCCCGTCAGCGTGCTGCGGATGATCCACTACCCGCCACGCCACACCGCCAGTTCTGAAGACCAGCAAGGCGCCGGCGCCCACACCGATTACGGCTGCATCACCCTGCTCTATCAGGACGCCGCCGGCGGCCTGCAAGTACGCAACGTCAAAGGTGAGTGGATCGATGCGCCGCCCATCGAAGGCACCTTCGTGGTCAACCTCGGCGACATGATGGCGCGCTGGAGCAACGACCGTTACCTGTCGACGCCGCACCGGGTGATCAGCCCGCTGGGGGTGGACCGTTACTCGATGCCGTTCTTCGCCGAGCCACACCCGGACACCGCCATCGAATGCCTGCCCGGTTGCCAGGACGAACTGCACCCGGCGAAATATCCGGCCACCACCTGCGCCGAATTTCTGCTCTCGCGCTTCGCCGATACCTACGTCTATCGACGGGAACAGGAAGCGGTGTGATGAACCGGTTGGTCAGGTTTTACCAATTGTTGCGGCGCGCATCTGTAGAATGCCGTCATTGCACCTGATGAGAATTCGAACATGTACGACTGGCTGAACGCCCTGCCCAAGGCAGAACTGCACTTGCACCTGGAAGGCTCGCTGGAGCCTGAGCTGCTGTTCGCCCTGGCCGAACGCAACAAGATCGCCCTGCCGTGGGACGACGTCGAAACCCTGCGCAAGGCCTACGCCTTCAACAACCTGCAAGAGTTTCTCGACCTGTACTACCAGGGCGCCGACGTGTTGCGCACCTCTCAGGATTTCTACGACCTGACCTGGGCTTACCTGTTGCGTTGCAAGGCGCAGAACGTGATTCACACCGAGCCGTTCTTCGATCCGCAGACCCACACCGACCGTGGTGTGCCATTCGAAGTGGTGCTCAACGGCATCGCTGCCGCACTTAAAGATGGCGAGCAGCAACTGGGCATCACCAGCGGTTTGATCCTGAGCTTCCTGCGCCACTTGAGCGAAGACGAAGCGCAGAAAACCCTCGACCAAGCGCTGCCGTTCCGCGATGCGTTCGTGGCTGTCGGCCTGGACAGTTCGGAGATGGGTCACCCGCCGAGCAAGTTCCAGCGTGTGTTTGATCGTGCCCGTCACGAAGGCTTCCTGACCGTCGCCCACGCCGGTGAAGAAGGCCCGCCGGAATACATCTGGGAAGCCATCGACCTGCTGAAAATCCAGCGCATCGACCATGGCGTGCGCGCCATCGAAGACGAGCGTCTGATGCAGCGGATCATCGACGAACAGATCCCGCTGACCGTGTGCCCGTTGTCCAACACCAAGCTCTGCGTGTTCGATCACATGTCCCAGCACAACATTCTCGACATGCTCGAACGTGGCGTGAAAGTGACCGTGAACTCCGACGACCCGGCGTACTTCGGCGGTTATGTCACCGAGAACTTCCACGCGCTGTATACCGACTTGGGCATGACCCAGGATCAGGCCAAGCGTTTGGCGCAGAACAGCCTGGATGCTCGACTGGTAAAGCCATAAGCATCACCGCATAACCATTGTGGGAGCGGGCTTGCTCGCGAAGGGGCCGTGTCAGTCAATATCAATGTCGACTGACACACTGCTTTCGCGAGCAAGCCCGCTCCCACATTTTTAGATCGGTGTCGCTTCAGTCAACTCTTCAAGCGTCTTGCCCCGCGTCTCCATCCCGAACACCCAAACCACCGCCGCCGCAATCGCAAAGCACATCGCCCCCAAGGCGAACACCCCGCCCTGCCCGGTTATCGGGAACACCAGCCCGGTCACCAACGGCCCAAGCAACGAACCGATGCGTCCAATCGCCGAGGCAAATCCTGAGCCCGTGGCCCGCGCCGAGGTCGGGTACAACTCCGGCGTGTAGGTGTAGAGCACCGCCCACATGCCGAACAGGAAGAATTGCATCAACAGCCCCGAGGTAATCAACAGGCTGACGTTGCCGCCAAATACCGCACTCTGGCCATAGAGAAACGCCATCACCCCGCCGCCCAGCAGCGTCACCACGCACACCGGTTTACGTCCCCAGCGCTCCACCAGCCATGCGGCCATGAGGAACCCGGGAATCCCGCCGAGGGAAATCAGCACCGTGTAATACACCGACTGGGTCACGGCAAAACCTGACTGTTGCAGCAAGGCGCTGAGCCACGACGTCAATCCATAGAAACCGAGCAAGGCGAAGAACCAGACGCTCCAGATCATCATCGTGCGCTGGCGGTACAGCGGCGACCAGATCTGCCGCAGCGCGGAAAAGAAGTGGCCCGGCGTACTTTCCACGCGCGGCAGGCGTATCGGCTCCGGCAAATCAGCACGCCCCAGCGACGCCCGGACTCGATCTTCAATGCGCAACAAAACCTTGTCCGCCGCCTCATGCCGCCCAGCCTGTTCCAGCCAGCGCGGGGATTCGGGAATGAAGAAGCGAATCGCCAGGACAAACACCGCCGGCACCGCCAACACCAGGAAGATGTCGCGCCAGCCGATCACCGGCAGCAAAAAGTACGACAGCACCCCGGCCGCGACAAAACCCAGCGGCCAGAACCCGTCCATCAACGCGATATAACGCCCACGCTTCTTGGCCGGAATCAGTTCCGAGAGCATCGACTGGGCGATGGGAAACTCCATGCCCATGCCGATCCCCAGCAGGACTCGGAACAAGGTCAGTGTTTCCACGTTTTGCGCCGTCGAGCACAAGTAACTGGCGATGCCCCACAACACGATGCTCCACTGGAACACCGGTTTGCGTCCGAAGCGATCGGCCAACATGCCGGACAACGACGCCCCCAGCACCATGCCAAAAAAGCTCGAACTGGCCAGCAACCCGGCCTGGGCGCTGCTCAGGCCGAACTCGGTTTTGATCGAGCCGAGCAGGAAGGTCATCATCGCCAGGTCCATGGAGTCAAAGAAAAACGCCAAGGCAATGATGATGAAAATGATGCGGTGATAGCCGCTGATGGGCAGCCGTTCCAATCGTTCTGCCGCGCTGAAGCCTCGTGTTTCCATGCCACATCCCCCCGTCCGAAAGTCCCCGGAACGAGTGTGCGCGATAGCGGCTGGGGGTTATTGCTGGATGCGACCTGCTCGCATCCCTGAACGACGCCCGAGACCTCAGACGTCGGTCTCGACGTGTCTAAAACGCCATTTCCAGCTCGGCCTCCTTGGCAAAGCGATGAACTTCACGCTGCCCGGCAGCGGTGATCTGCAACGACCGCGAGTCATTGGGCAGGCTCAACCAGCCAGACTGCATGAACAACTGCAACAACGCCGCGCCCAGCGAGCCTCCCAGGTGCGGGCGGCGTTCACTCCAGTCAGGGCAGGCGCAGGCGATTTGCGCGTTGCGGTGGGCCAGGGCCTGGATGAACACCCCCCGGCTGGCCAGTTGCGTGGCGCCCTTGTGGGTGACAACGACCCGCTGATCGAACTGCTCGATCCAGCCAGCATCCAGCAGACGCTGGAATAGATCGGCCGCCAACGTGCCACCCAAATGGTCATCGCAGAGCCGGGCCTGCAACAGCGACGACGGCGCCGCCTGGCGCTTGGCCATGAGGCTGCCACGTTTGATCGTCTGCGCAATATCCCGAGGCATGCTGGCCAGGGAAGCGCTGGCCAGCGCTTCGACCGCCGCGCCGACTTCGGGGGCCGCCAGGCGGAAGAACCTTTTTCGCCCGCGCTCTTCGACTTTCAACAGACCTCCGGCGGACAAACGCCCCAGGTGTGCACTGGCCGAAGACGGCGACAGCCCGGCTAGCAAGGCCAGCTCTTCGGTATGCCGCGCCGAGCCATCCATCAAGGCCCACATCATTGCGCTGCGCTTGGGGTCAGCCAGCAACGTGGCGATCTGGCTAATGCAAGGTGCATGTTCCATGTATTCACTCCCTGTTGAATCATTTCGTCTACTGCTCACAGACATCTTGACCAGTAATATGTCGTCGGCCAAGACGCGTAAACCGCCATGAACCGGGTCAGGCAAACCACCCTCGCAATGTGTTCTGTCGAACAACCCGGGCCGACTCCCGGGCAAGGACGACAGGATTGTGAACGCGTCAGGGCCGATTCGACCGTGCAGGCATGAAGCGGGCGCTAGTATAAGCGGGTTAACCGCTGGTTCCTGCCCTTGGGACGCTTCCGGTGCTGATAGTTCCTGACAGAAATTTCGCTATTTGCCTGCGACTATTGATCTACACCCGGTAGGGCTGGAAATTGACGCCCCAAATGCGCACATCGGCTGGCAAGCATTTCCCGCAAAAGGTTCACCGGCTTACTCAATTGCGCGCGATGAGCACACAGTAAATTCAGTGGTGCGCGCTCACAGAGCAACTCCGGCATCAGCACTTTCAAGCGACCGGCCAACACATCGGCAGCCACATCGAGCCAGGACTTGTAGGCAATCCCCGCCCCCGCAACGGCCCACAGGCGCACCACGTCAGCGTCATCGCTGAAACGGTCACCACTGACCGTCAACCCGACTTCGCGCTTGCCATCGTGGAAACTCCAGTGATCGTGAACCCGGCTGCCGAGCATGAACAACAGGCAATTGTGTTGCGCCAGTTGCTCCAGTTGGCGCGGCTCGCCGTGCCGGGCCAGATAACCGGGCGAGGCGCAGAGGACCCGGCGGTTTTGCGGGGCGATGGGCAGCGCCACCAGGCTCGAATCTTCTGGCTCGCCGTAACGCAGGGCAATGTCCACCGGTTGGCGGAACAGGTCGGCGATGCGATCCCCCAACAGTAAACGCACAGTGAGTTTCGGATGTTCACGCTGAAATTCATCCAGCCATGGCAGCAACAGGTTGCGTCCGAAATCCGACGGCGCCGACAGTTGCAGCACACCGCTGACCTGATCCTGTCCGCTGGCCAGCAGACGGCGGCCCTCATCCAGATTGCTCAGGGCCGCCCGGGCATATTCCAGAAAGCCTTCACCTTCGGCCGTCAGGCGCAGACTGCGGGTGGAACGGGCTAGCAACCGCGCGCCGAGTTGCTGTTCGATACGCTTCAGCGCCGCGCTGGCCACTGCCGCCGACATGTCCATCACCCGCGCCGCCGCCGACAGGCTGCCCAGGTCCGCCGCCCGGACAAACAACTGCAAGTCATCGAAACGCAGCATCTTCAGCCTCGATTATCAAAAAAATATTGAAAGAGAGTGCTCTTTTAGCGGGTTTTATCTTGCAGAGAAATAGCCAATCATCTGTCCCATCGAAATCATGCCTTGTTCATTCAGATTCTGGAGTCACCGATGAAAGCCATTGCCTATTACGCCGCCCTGCCGATCAGCGACGCAAAATCCCTGCAAGACATCGAACTGCCAGAACCGGTCCCCGGTCCCCGCGACCTGCTGGTGGAAGTCAAAGCCATCTCGGTCAACCCGGTGGACGCCAAGGTTCGGCAGAACGTCCAGCCTGAAGGCGGCGCGGCCAAAGTGCTGGGTTGGGACGTGGCGGGCGTGGTCAAAGCTGTAGGCAGTGAAGTGACGCTGTTCAAGACCGGCGACAAAGTGTTTTACGCCGGCTCCATCGCCCGGGCTGGCGGCAATAGCGAACTGCATGTGGTGGACGAGCGGATTGTCGGCCATATGCCGAAAACCCTCGGTTTCGCTGAAGCCGCCGCCCTGCCGTTAACCGCGATCACCGCGTGGGAATTGTTGTTCGAGCGCCTGCAAGTGCGCGAAGGCAAAACCGATGAAGGCCAGAGTCTGCTGATCGTCGGGGCTGCCGGCGGTGTCGGCTCGATCCTGACCCAACTCGCCAGGCAACTCACCGGGCTGAAGGTCATCGGCACCGCATCTCGCCCACAAACCCAGAGCTGGGTGCGTGAGCTGGGGGCCGATCTGGTGATCGATCACAGCCAGCCGTTGAGCGAAGAACTCAAGCGTGCCGGCGTTGGGCAGGTGACCCACGTCGCCAGCCTGACCCAGACCGATGAACACCTGGATCAACTGATCGAAGCCTTGGCGCCTCAGGGCAAACTGGCGCTGATCGATGATCCAAAGGCGCTGGACGTGACCAAGCTCAAGCGCAAGAGCATTTCGCTGCACTGGGAATTTATGTACACCCGTTCGCTGTTTGAAACGGCCGACATGATCGAGCAGCACAACCTGCTCAACCGCGTGGCCGAGCTGATCGATGCCGGCACGCTGAAAACCACAGTGGGCGAACACTTCGGCACCATCAACGCAACCAACCTGCGCCGCGCCCATGAACTGCTGGAAAGCGGCAAGTCCAAGGGCAAGATTGTGCTGGAAGGGTTCTAACCGCTCCCGCAGGAGCGAGGCTTGCCCGCGAAAGCGTTCTTGAGATCGCCATCGTGGGTAAGCCCGGCTCGACAAAAGGCTGCGATCTTTTGATCTTGCAAACCGTCAGTCCGAAGGTTGACCCTTGTCACAATTGCGATCGTATTCAGGTCTACAATCGAAACCTCTGCGACACCGTCTTTTACTGAAGGAGGTCAGCAATGAAGATCCTGATAAAAGAAGTGGCAACATCCCAATGG
Organism: Pseudomonas sp. TH15; assembly: GCF_016651105.1. Lineage (GTDB taxonomy): Bacteria > Pseudomonadota > Gammaproteobacteria > Pseudomonadales > Pseudomonadaceae > Aquipseudomonas. The sequence goes on along the minus strand of NZ_JAEKEL010000001.1, from coordinate 1,822,532 downwards.
CAGGTCCGCCTGGACCAACACGCCGTCACGTTCCGCAGCGAAGCTGAAGCGCTCGCTTTCACCCGCACCCTTGAAGCGCGGCTTCTCGCCCCTCATAAAATCCCAGACCGCCAGCAGCGTGCCGCTGGCTGAGTCCTCATCACGCCTCTGCTTGGGCCAGCGCCCGGGCATTTTGCAAACGCCGGGTGAGCATCGCGACGCTCACCACCAGAATCCCGCACAGGCTGATGACCGTAGCCATCGGCATGGCGCTGCCATCGTGTAAAACGCCCACCAGTGCCGACGCCCCGGCGGCGATGCTGAATTGCAGGCAGCCGAGCAGCGCCGATGCACTGCCGGCGCGGGCGCCCTGTCCGTTCATGGCGCAGGCTGAAGCGTTGGGGAGGATGCAACCGAGGCTGGCGATGCAGACAAACAATGGAATCAGCAGCGGCCAAAGCTGTTCGGTGTGCAGTGAGCTGACAGCGAGCAATGTCAGGCCCGCGCCCAGATAAATCCAGACTGTGCGCGCCAGCAGGAACGCTGGGCCACGCTTGGCCAACAGTCGCGCGTTGACCTGCGCCACCAGAATGAAGCCCGCCGCGTTGGTGCCGAACAGCCAGCCGAAATGCTCGGCCGGCACGCCATAAAGCTTGATGAAGACAAACGGCGAACCAGAGATGTAGGCAAACATCCCGGCGACGGCGAGACCGCCGGTCAGGGCGTGGCCGAGGTAAACCGGGTCGGCTAATAAGCGACCGTACTGCCGCAATGCCCCTTTCAACGGTTGGCGCGGCACATAGTCCGGCAGGCTTTCCGGCAACCCGAGGGCCACGGCCAGGGCGGCCAAGGCGCTGAAGCAGGTCAACACCAGGAAGATCGACTGCCAGCCCGTGGTGTTGACCAACAATCCGCCGAGCATCGGTGCAAGAATCGGCGCCAGGCCCATCACCAGCATCAGTTGGGAAAAGACCTTCGCCGAGCCCACCGCATCACATTTATCACTGACCACCGCCCGGGAGATCACCATTCCCGCGCAACCGCCCAGCGCCTGGATGAATCGCGCACCCATCAGCCATTCCAGATTCGGCGCAAATGCGCAGGCCAGGGAAGCAGCGGTGAACAAGCCAACGCCAGTCAGCAACGGAATACGCCGCCCGAAACGATCCGCCACCGGGCCGTAGAGCAACTGACCAATGGACAAGCCAAGAAAATACGCAGCGAGCGTCATTTGAACGTGTTTTTCGTCGGTGCCGAACGCTTGCGCGATGGCCGGGAACGCCGGCAGATAGAAATCGATCGCCAGCGGACCGAAAGCGGTCAGGGCGCCAAGAATCAAAATGGTACGCAAGTTCATCGGGCATCCAGTTGGGCGTGGTTCGACAGCTCGACAGTCTAGCCGCGCGGGGACGCCTTGAACATTCCGATAGGTCGCTAACTATTAAAAACTGCTGGATGAACTCAAATCAATGTGGGAGCGGGCTTGCTCGCGATCGCGGAGTGTCAGTCGACATCGATGTTGAATGTGCCGGCCTCTTCGCGAGCAAGCTTTGCTCCTACAAAAGCAAATGTTTCAGGCGACTTTGGCTTCGTAGCCTTCTTCAGTGATCGCGGCGATCACCTGCTCGGTGGTCAGTGCGCTTTCGACGCCGACTTCCTTCGCCCCCAGATCCACGCGCACGCTGGCGGCCGGGTCCCTGGCTTGCAGGGCTTGGGTGATGGCCTTGACGCAGTGACCGCAGGACATGCCTTGAACGTTGAACACTTGCATGGGATGACTCCTGTAATGAGGCTTTTGGATGATCTGCCGGCAGTCTCGAGCTTGCCACCATGGCAAGGTCAAGTTCTGAAATAGACTGCCGGGCTGGCAATCGGCCGCGCGCTCGGCCAAGCTGCGTCCATCAATGACTCGACCTCTGGAGATTCAGCCATGCGCTGGTCAACTCTCAGCCTGTTTGGCTTCCTCAGCCTTTTCGCCGCCCTGCCTTCGGCCAACGCCGCCGGCGAGGATTACGCGGTTCTGATCATCTCGCGTGAGCGCCTGGAAGTGGCGACCTCCTGCGAGATTGGCGTGTACATACAGGACCAGCCTGTGGGGCGATTGCTGCAGGAGCAGACCATCTCGTTCAACCTGCCTCACGGCACGATTTCCGTACGTCTGAAGCTGGAACCCGGTCAAGTCCCGGGCTGCAGCCCTGGCATGCTGGCACCGCCCGCGCAGGAAATCACGCTCAAGGCCGGCGATGTCGTGAAGTACCGGATTGCGACGACGGCGAGAGGGATGTACCTGCGGCCGGCCGCTCTCGAGTATTGAGTCGCCTGTAAAAGATCGCAGCCTTCGGCACCTCCTACAGGATTGGGTTACCACACCATCAATGTAGGAGTTGCCGAAGGCTGCGATCTTTTGATCTATTGATCTGGAACATGGCGCTTGACCTTGCCAGCATGGCAAGGTTGATCCTGTAGACACTTTCTACAGGGAGCGTGACCGATGTCCGAATCCACCACTTTCGACCTGCCGATTGCCGGCATGACCTGCGCCAGTTGCGCCGGGCGTGTCGAGCGCGCCTTGAGCAAAGTCATCGGCGCCACAGCCGTCAGTGTCAACCTGGCCACCGAGCAGGCGCGTATCCAAGCGCCCAGCGACAGCTTGCCTGCATTGATGGACGCGGTGCAGCAGGCCGGCTACAGCGTGCCGCAGCAAAGTCTGGAGTTGAGCATCGACGGCATGACCTGCGCGTCCTGCGTCGGCCGGGTCGAACGGGCGCTGACCAAGGTGCCAGGGGTGAAAAGCGTCAGCGTCAACCTGGCCAACGAACGTGCGCACCTCGAACTGCTCGGCCACATCGATCCGCAAATCCTGATCGCCGCTGTCACCAAGGCGGGCTACAACGCCAGCGTCTGGGAAGTCGAACACCCCACCGACAATCAACAGGCCCGCCTTCATCGTGAGCGCTGGATCTTGCTCGCGGCCATCGCCCTCGCCCTGCCACTGGTGCTGCCGATGCTGCTGCAGCCCTTAGGCGTGCACTGGATGCTCCCGGCCTGGGCACAATTCGCCTTGGCCACGCCGGTGCAATTCATCTTCGGCGCAAGGTTTTACGTCGCTGCCTGGAAAGCCGTGCGCGCCGGGGCCGGCAATATGGACCTGCTCGTCGCCCTGGGCACCAGCGCCGGTTATGGCTTGAGCCTCTACGAATGGGCCACCGCCGCCGGGCGTATGCCGCATCTGTATTTCGAAGCGTCAGCGGTGGTAATCGCCCTGGTGCTGCTGGGCAAATACCTGGAAAGTCGCGCTAAACGCCAGACCGCCAGCGCCATTCGCGCACTGGAAGCCTTGCGTCCGGAGCGGGCGATTCAAGTCATCGACGGCCGTGAACAAGATGTCGCCATCAGCGCCTTGCGCCTGAATGATCTGGTCATGGTCAAACCCGGCGAACGCTTCCCCGTGGACGGCGAAGTGGTGGAAGGCCAGAGCCACGCCGACGAAGCGTTGATCAGCGGCGAAAGCCTGCCAGTGCCAAAACAACCCGGCGATAAAGTCACCGGTGGTGCGATCAACGGCGAAGGTCGGTTGCTGGTTCGCACCTTGGCGCTCGGCGCCGAAACCGTATTGGCGCGGATCATTCGTCTGGTCGAGGATGCTCAAGCCGCGAAAGCGCCGATCCAGAAACTGGTGGATAAAGTCAGCCAGGTGTTCGTGCCGACGGTATTGGTCCTGGCCCTGGCGACGTTGATCGGTTGGTGGCTATACGGCGCACCGATCGAAACGGCATTGATCAACGCCGTCGCGGTGCTGGTGATCGCCTGCCCTTGCGCCTTGGGCCTGGCCACGCCGACCGCGATCATGGCCGGCACTGGCGTGGCGGCGCGCTACGGGATTTTGATCAAGGACGCCGAAGCGCTGGAGCGTGCCCATGAAGTCAGCGCGGTGGTCTTCGACAAGACCGGCACCCTGACCTCCGGTACCCCGCGCATCGCTCATTTGAGCGCGGTTGACGGTAATGAAGCGCCGCTGCTGCAAATGGCCGGCGCGCTGCAACGGGGCAGCGAACACCCGCTGGCCAAAGCTGTTCTGGATGCTTGCGCCGAGCGTGGGTTGATCGTGGCCGATGTCAGCGACAGCCAGTCGCTGACCGGACGCGGGATTGCCGGCACCCTCGACGGGCGTCGGTTGGCGCTGGGCAATCGTCGTCTGCTGGAGGAAAGCGCTTTGAGCGCGGGCTCCTTGGCTGATTCCGCAAAAGCCTGGGAAACCGAAGGCCGGACGCTGTCCTGGCTGATCGAGCAAAGCCCCGATCCGCGCGTGCTCGGCCTGTTTGCCTTTGGCGACACCCTCAAGCCCGGTGCCTTGCAAGCGGTGCAGCAACTCAACGCACGCAATATCAGCAGCCACCTGCTGACCGGCGACAACCGTGGCAGCGCCAAAGTAGTGGCCGACGCTTTGGGGATTAAAGATGTTCACGCTGAAGTCCTCCCGGCGGACAAAGCCGCCACCGTCGCCGAATTGAAGAAAACCGGCGTGGTGGCGATGGTCGGCGACGGCATCAACGACGCCCCTGCGCTGGCCGCCGCGGATATCGGCATCGCCATGGGTGGCGGCACTGACGTGGCGATGCACGCCGCCGGGATCACCCTGATGCGCGGTGATCCACGGCTGGTGCCGGCGGCGCTGGAGATCAGCCGCAAGACCTACGCGAAGATCCGGCAAAATCTGTTCTGGGCCTTCGTCTATAACCTGATCGGCATTCCGCTGGCGGCGTTCGGCTTCCTCAACCCGGTACTGGCCGGCGCGGCCATGGCGCTGTCGAGCGTCAGCGTGGTGAGCAATGCGTTACTGTTGAAAACCTGGAAACCCAAGGATCTGGAGGACAACCGATGAACATCGGCCAAGCGGCCCGCCACAGTGGCCTGAGCGCGAAGATGATCCGTTATTACGAATCCACAGGCTTGCTCAAGGCTGCCCATCGCACCGACAGCGGCTACCGGGTCTATGGCGATGATGACCTGCACACACTGGCCTTCATCAAGCGTTCCCGGGACTTGGGGTTTTCACTGGAAGAGGTCGGTAAACTGCTGACCCTTTGGCAGGACCGCCAGCGGGCCAGCGCTGATGTGAAGGCACTGGCCCGTCAACACATCGACGAGCTGAACCAGAAGATCCGCGAACTCGGCCAACTGCGCGACACCTTGCAGGATTTGGTCGAGCACTGTCAGGGCGACCACCGCCCCGACTGCCCGATCCTCAAGGAGCTGGCGTCGGGTTGCTGCGCCGAGCCTGCTCGCGCCTGAGCGACAAGCCCTTCACCACCAGCAACGTGGTGAGGGGAATACCGTGGAACAACATCACCACCGCGCCGGGCGTCCACCAGGCATAGAACGGCGCGGCGATCAGCATGCCGATACCGAAGCCGGTCATTTGCAACAGCGTAAGGAAGCTGAAGATCGGCAGACGCAGGTGGTCCGGCTCACGTTGCAGGCGCGACATCAGACCGACTTCGGAAAAACCGTCGCCCAGCCCGGCCGGCAACGAGAACAGCAGCAAACCGTAAAGGGTCTGTTGCTGGAACATCAGGATGAAGCCGCAGGACATCAGCAGCACGCCGAAGAAAAACCGCCGCTCCAAATTGATGTTGTCCGAGCCTTTGAGACGGCTGGCAATCCGCGCGCCGATGAGTTTGCCGCTGGCCCAGACCGCCAGCATCAGACCCAACGTGGTACTGGCCGATTCCGGCGTCAACAGTCGGGAGATGATCGGGAACCCGACGTTGTGCGCCGCGCTGCCGAGGGTGTCGGCCATGGCGACTGCAAGCATCGCCGCCAGCACCGGAGCGGACCGTAACCCCTGAAGCAGCGCCGACCATTCCCCGCGTTCGGAATTCGATTCTGCAGCAGGAACGATTGCGCGAAATCGCAACGGCACAATCAACAACGCCGCCAGCAGATAGGTGACCACATTCAGTGCGAACACCGCTTCAAAGCCAAACGCCGCGACCACCAACCCCGCCACCAGACTGCCACCGACCATCGCAATGGACGCTGCCGAAGTGATCCAGGCGTTGGTCTTGAGCAAGTGTTCGCGGTCGATCAGGTTCGGCAATTGGCTGTTGAGGCCGATGGCGAACATCGAATTGCCAAACCCCAGACCAAACGCAATTACCGGCAGCAGCAATGCTTGCAGACTGACCGGCGTGATCAGCAGCAGGCCGAGCAAACCGGCGCGCAACAGATCGAACGCGATCAGCGGTACGCGGCCATTCCAGCGTCGGTAAAAGCGAGTGCCCACCAGACTGGCAAAAATCCCCCGCCGACGCGACTGGCGAGGAAAATCCCGACGCTCATGGCGCTGTTGCTCAGCAGGTAGACGTAGGTGGCCAGCGCAACCATGTTGAGGAAGGCGCCGAAATCGGAAATCAGCCGAGCGGTGATGATCAAGTGGGTGTTGCGTAAAGTACTCACATACGATCCTTGTAGGAGCTGCCGCGGGCTGCGATCTTTTGATCTGGCCCTTTTATATCCACTGCAGGAGCAAAGCTTGCTCGCGAAGGGGGCGTGTCAGTCACCATCATATTGGCAGACGAAGCGCTTTCGCGAGCAAGCTCTGTTCCTGCAAGGGATTTCTGCTGTTCTGCACACAAAAAACCCGGCCTGCGCCGGGTTTTTCGTTAACCGATCACTGCATCCAAGGTGGAGGCGGTTCTTCGGTTTTGCCCGGTGGCGCATCATCAGCCGCGCGCACCGCTTGTTTACGCTCTTCATCCAGGCGTGCGGCCTCGATTTCGCGTATGACGCCGCCAACGTCCGCCAGCTCTTCCGGCTCGTCGAACTCGCCGGTCAACACGCTGGCCGGGTGTAAGGTGCCGGCTTCGTAGAGCGCCCACATTTCCTTGGCGTACTTGGTCTTTTTCAACTCCGGCGCAAAACGCCCGAAGTAGGACGCCATGTTGCCCACGTCCCGCTCCAGCATGTTGAACGCGTGGTTGTTGCCCGCCGCATCCACAGCTTGCGGCAAGTCAATGATGACCGGGCCGGTCGGGGTCAACAGTACGTTGAACTCCGAAAGGTCACCGTGCACCAGACCGGTACACAACATCAGCACGATTTGGGAAATCAGGAACGCGTGATATTCACGGGCCTGATCCGGTTCCAGCACCACGTCGTTCAGACGTGGCGCGGCATCGCCGTATTCATCGGCCACCAGCTCCATGAGCAGTACGCCTTCGAGGAAGTCATACGGCTTGGGCACCCGCACACCGGCGCCGGCCAGACGGAACAGGGCCGCGACTTCGGCGTTCTGCCAGGCGTCCTCGGTTTCTTTCTTGCCGAACTTGGAGCCCTTGGCCATCGCCCGAGCCTGTCGGCTGTTGCGCACCTTGCGGCCTTCCTGGTACTCGGCCGCCTGACGGAAACTGCGTTTATTCGCCTCCTTGTAGACCTTCGCGCAACGTAGCTCATTACCGCAGCGCACCACATAAACAGCTGCTTCTTTACCACTCATGAGTGGGCGCAGCACCTCGTCGACCAGACCGTCCTCGATCAGGGGTTCAATGCGTTTTGGAGTCTTCATCAGCTTTTATTGTGGGTCCTTTATTACCAAACACGCGAAAGTCATTCGTTATACGGCAATCCTTGCGCGTCGGGGAGGGGTTGCCGACCTATGAACATTGCAGATGCACACAATGTGCCGAAAATCTGACCGCGGCGAATCATAGCCGAGGCGGTGGTAAATGTTGCTGATCGGTGTTGAGGGCATTTGCGACAGAATCTGACATCGGGTCAGAAAACACCCTCACCCCAGCCCTCTCCCTCCCGGAGGGGGTTAGGGTGAGGGGCTTTTCAGCGTTCGATGATGGCTGTTACGCCTTGGCCACCGGCGGCACAGATCGAGATCAACCCGCGGCCCTTGCCCGCCGCGTCCAGCAACTTCGCCAGGTTGGCGACGATGCGCCCACCCGTAGCCGCAAACGGATGCCCCGCCGCCAGTGAACTGCCCTTGACGTTGAGCCGGTTGCGGTCGATGGAGCCCAGCGGCGCGTCGAGGCCGAGGCGGGTTTTGCAGTATTCGGGATCTTCCCAGGCCTTCAACGTGCAGAGCACCTGCGCGGCGAAGGCTTCGTGGATTTCGTAATAGTCGAAATCCTGCAAGGTCAGGCCATTGCGCGCCAGCAAACGCGGTACGGCGTACACCGGCGCCATCAGCAGCCCTTCGGCGCCGTTGACGAAATCCACCGCCGCCGCTTCGCCGTCGCGCAAGTACGCGAGGATCGGCAAGCCGCGCTCTTTCGCCCATTCTTCACTGCCCAACAGCACCAGCGACGCGCCATCGGTCAGTGGCGTGGAGTTGCCCGCCGTCATGGTGCCCTTGGCGCTTTTCTCGAAGGCCGGTTTGAGCGAGGCGAGTTTTTCCAGGGTCAGGTCCGGGCGCAGATTGTTGTCCCGGGTCAGGCCGAGGAACGGCGTCATCAGATCGTTGTGCCAACCTTCGGCGTAGGACGCGGCCAGTTTCTGATGGCTTTCGAGGGCCAGTTGATCCTGCTCCTCGCGAGGGATGTTCCAGGTCTGGGCCATCAACTCGCAGTGCTGGCCCATGGACAGGCCGGTGCGCGGCTCACCGTTGCGCGGAAATTCCGGGATCAGGTGGTGCGGACGCAGTTGCAGAATCGTTTTCAGTTTGTCGCCTGTGGTTTTGGCGCGGTTGGCTTCCAGAAGGATTTTGCGCAGACCTTCGCTGACGCCAATCGGCGCATCGGAGGTGGTATCGACGCCACCGGCAATGCCGCACTCGATCTGGCCGAGGGCGATTTTGTTGGCCACCAATATCGCTGCTTCCAGACCTGTGCCACAGGCTTGCTGAATGTCGTAGGCCGGGGTGGTCGGCGACAGCCGCGAGCCGAGCACGCATTCGCGGGTCAGGTTGAAATCCCGCGAGAGCTTGAGCACCGCGCCGGCCGCCACCTCGCCCATGCGCAAACCGTGCAGGTTGAAGCGTTCGATCAGGCCTTCGAGCGCTGCGGTGAGCATCGCCTGGTTACTGGCGGTGGCGTACGGCCCGTTGGAGCGGGCGAAAGGAATACGGTTACCGCCAATGATCGCGACGCGGCGCAGCTGAGTCATGAAAAGCTCCTTTTCAAATTGATCGAATTCACCTGGATTCTCTGTAGGAGCCACTGTGGCGAGGAGATTTATCCCCGCTGGGCTGCGAAGCGGCCCCTTTCCATGCAGCGCGGTCTGTTTGAAATACCGCGTGTGCAGGTTTTACGACTGCTTCGCAGCCGAACGGGGACAAACCCCCTCGCCACAGAGGCTCCTACAAGGGTTCTGCTGTGTTGCTGAATTTGTGTTCGCCGACAAAACCTTCAGTCGCCAACTACTCTGTGTTCAAGCGTAGGCCTTATCTCGTGGATCGAACGACTGATCGCCATTCGTGGTCCACACTTTGAACCCCAGCTGCCGGAGAGCGTTCCATGTCAGACCGTTATATCGACTTCGCCAATTCGTCCATCGGCCACCGCCTGGTCGGGGCTTTGGGTCTGCCGTCGCCGGTTCGCCTGGAACGCTGGCAGGCCGGACGCCTGCGACCTGTCGAAGGGGCGCTGCTGATCGGCGGCGGCCCGCTGGCAGAAAATGTCAGCGTTTTCGCCAACCGCCTGACCGACGCGATTTACAGCTACGGCACCGAGCCGTCCCTGGCTACCGCATGGATTCCCGGCCATGGCCCGAAACTCAAAGCCGTGGTGTTCGACGCCAGTCACCTGGTGCAAACCGATCAGCTCAAACAGCTGCGCGAGTTTTTTCAACCGCTGATGAAAAACCTCGATAACAGCGCGCACCTGGTGATTCTGGGCCGTGCGCCGGAAACCTTGACCGACCCATTCGCCGCCAGCGCCCAGCGAGCCCTGGAAGGTTTCAGCCGTTCGCTCGCCAAAGAGCTGCGCAGTGGCGGCACCCTGCAACTGATCTACGTCGGCGATGGGGCCGAGGATCAACTGGAAGGTCCGCTGCGGTTTTTCCTCTCACCCAAAAGTGCTTTCGTGTCCGGGCAAGCGATTCGCCTGACCGCTTGCGACACGCCGGTGCAGGACTGGACTCGCCCACTGTCGGGCCGCAAAGCGCTGGTGACGGGCGCCGCTCGCGGGATCGGGGCCTCCATCGCCGAAACCTTGGCCCGTGATGGCGCAGATGTGATTCTGCTCGACGTGCCACCGGCCAAGACCGATCTTGAAGCCCTCGCCGCACGCCTCGGCGGGCGCGCCATCACCCTGGATATTTGCGCCGAGGATGCCGCCGCACAGTTGATCGAACACTTGCCCGACGGCATCGACATCGTGGTCCACAACGCCGGCATCACCCGCGACAAAACCCTGGCCAACATGACCCCGGAATTCTGGGACGCGGTGCTGGCGGTCAACCTCAATGCGCCGCAAGTGCTGACCAAAGCGCTGCTCGACGCCGGCACCCTGCGCGACAACGGCCGGGTGATTTTGCTGGCCTCGATCAGCGGCATCGCCGGTAATCGCGGGCAAACCAACTACGCCGCGAGCAAGGCCGGGCTGATCGGCCTCGCCCAAGCCTGGGCGCCGCTGCTGCATGAGCGCGGCATCAGCATCAACGCGGTGGCGCCGGGGTTTATCGAAACCCAGATGACCGCGCACATTCCGTTTGCCCTGCGTGAGGCCGGGCGCCGCATGAGTTCACTGGGCCAGGGCGGCTTGCCGCAGGACGTCGCCGAAGCGGTGGCCTGGCTCGCGCAACCAGGCACCGGTGCGTTCACCGGGCAAGCGTTGCGGGTCTGCGGACAAAGTGTCCTGGGGGCGTAGCGATGATCATCGACTGGCACACACTCAACCGAGAACCGAGCCTGCCCGAGTTGTACCTGCGGGCGGCCCTGCGCCGAAAAATCACCGGCACCACCCTGCCCGACTCGGGTTTACGCTGCTGGCTCACTGTCGATCCGAAACGCCTGGCGGACTATCGCAAGGTTTGTGGTTTCGCCGACAACGGTCTGTTACCGCCGACTTATCCACATATCCTGGCGTTTGCCCTGCAGATGCAATTGCTCACGGCCAAGGAGTTTCCATTTCCGCTGTTGGGGCTGATTCACCTGAGCAATCGCATTCGGGTGCTGCGCCCCATGGGCGGGGTGAATCGTGTGCGGGTCAGCGTGCAGGTGCAGAACCTGCAACCCCACGCCAAGGGCGCGACGTTCGATCTGGTCACGACCCTGGATGATCAGTTGGGCACGCTATGGGAGGCCGAAAGCCAGATGCTCTGTCGCGGGGTCAAACTCGAGGGCGAACCGGTTGAAGAGGTGCTGGCATCGACGCTGGCGCTGACCGAGGTGGCTCGCTGGAAAGCCCCGGCGGACATTGGCCGGCAATACGCCAAGGTGTCCGGGGACTACAACCCGATACACCTGAGTGCGGTCAGTGCCAAGTTGTTCGGTTTTCCTACGGCCATTGCTCATGGGCTGTGGAACAAGGCACGCACCCTCGCGGCACTGGCGGATCATTTGCCGACGGCGAATATCGAGATTGCGGTGCAGTTTCGCAAACCGGTGCGCTTGCCCAGCGAGGTGACGTTGCTGGCCAGTGCGGCGGCGTCCAGTGGCGAACTGCGCCTGATCGGCGCGAATGACCTGGAACACATGGTCGGGCAGTGGCAGCCGATCGGCTGAACCATCCCAGGCCACAGGGAGCGTGGCGAGGGGATTTATCCCCGTTCGGCGGCGCAGCCGTCGTAAGACCGGTGAACTCGATCTATCTGAAACGCCTGAGATCCTGGGGCCGCTGCGCAACCCAACGGGGATAAATCCCCTCACCACAGGGGGGTTGAGTTGGGTCAAAAAGCCACGGCAGGCCTGTTAATTGTGTGTACATCACCTAAGTTTTTTCCGCCCTCTTGCCCCGCAGACGCATACCAGGCCATAGGAAGATCCTGTGGCGAGGGGATTTATCCCCGTTCGGCGGCGCAGCCGTCGTAAGACCGGTGAACTCGATCTATCTGAAACGCCTGAGATCCTGGGGCTGCTGCGCAACCCAACGGGGATAAATCCCCTCACCACAGGGGGTTGAGTCGGGTCAAAAAGCCGCAGCAGGCCTGTTAATTGTGTGTACATCACTTAAGTTTTTTCCACCCTCTTCCCCCGCAGATGCATACCAGGCCAAAGGAAGATCCTGTGGCGAGGGGATTTATCCCCGTTCGGCGGCGCAGCCGTCGTAAGACCGGTGAACTCGATCTATCTGAACGCCTGAGATCCTGGGGGCTGCTGCGCAACCCAACGGGGATAAATCCCCTCACCACAGGGGGTTGAGTTGGGTCAAAAAGCCGCGGCAGGCCTGTTAATTGTGTGTATATCACTTAAGTTTTTTCCGCCCTCTTGCCCCGCAGACGCATACCAGGCCATAGGAAGATTCTGTGGCGAGGGGATTTATCCCCGTTCGGCGGCGCAGCCGTCGTAAGACCGGTGAACTCGATCTATCTGAACGCTTGAGATCCTAGGGGATGCTGCGCAACCCAACGGGGATAAATCCCCTCACCACAGGGGGGTTGAGTTGGGTCAAAAAGCCGCAGCAGGCCTGTTAATTGTGTGTATATCACTTAAGTTTTTTCCGCCCTATTGCCTCGCAGTTGAAAATTCCCGGCCTTGATTTTCAAGGCTTTTTTTGCGCCTCTATTACCTGGGTATTAGTCCTTAGGCGCTGCTTTGCGCCTTATATATAAAGGCGTTAATACCAACTTGAGAATGGTCGGAAACGCACCATCGACTGAGATTAGAGCCACGGACGAGGCATTGTCGGCGACAGATCGGCAAGCCATCGAAGGCAACGAACGTTGTGACAGGTGCAAGGAATCTCGATCATGAAAACTCAAGACGTGTGGTGCAAATCAGCAATCGCTTTGGCATTGATTCTCTCCCTCGGCCTCGCCGGTTGCAGCAGCGGCGGTGGCGGCCATCACAGCAGCTCCGGCAGTTCCTCGCCTACCAGTGGCACAAGCGGCACTGGTGGCACGGGCGGTACTGGCGGCACCGGTGATACCGCGGGTACAGGCGGAACCGGCGGTACGGGTGGTACGGGTGGTACTGGCACAACCGATCCGACCAATCCGACGAACCCTACAAATCCAACCGACCCAACCAACCCGACGAATCCAACCAATCCGACCACCACACCATTGGTGACCACTACCCTGGTGCAGGATGTCGGTAAAACCGTGGCTGGCGTCGGTGATGGCGTCGGCCAGATTGGCGACTCGCTGAGCACTGTTCCTGTGGTCGGTGGCGTGGTGCAAAGCGCGGCCAACACCGCCGGCAACGTGGTCACGACTCTTGGCGATGGTGTCGCCAATGGCATCGGCAAACTGTCAACCGATCCTAAAGGCCTGACCACCACAGTTGCCTCGGTTGGCGGCGTGGTCACGGATGTCGGCAATGGCGTGACTGACCTCAGTGGCAAACTGGTCACCGCCACCAACAGCGTTCCGGTGGTCGGCGGCGTGATCACCAAAGTGGCGCCATTGCTCGACGGTGTCGGCGCGAAAGTCACCATGCTCGGCAATACCCTCGACACCACCCTGACCAATGGCCCGACCAGCCAACTGACGGATAAAGTCGGCGCCGGTTTGGTGCCGGTGATCGCCATGGTTGAAAGCACCACCGACAAGATCGGCGATGCGACCGGTCTGGGTGATCCGCTCAAAGGAGTGATTTCGAAAGTCGGCGGTGCCGTCAACGGCCTGGGCGACAAGGTCACCGACGCTGGCAATGGTAATGCCGTGACCAACACGCTGGGCGACGCCTTGAGCAATACCGGGACAGCGGTTGGCAAGGCTGGCGGTCTGGTGTCCAACAGCAGCGGCTCCGGCACTGGCGGTGGTCTGGGTGGTGGTCTGGGTGGTGGTCTGGGCGGCGGCCTCGGTGGGACTGGTCTGCTGCAAACCGTCGGCGGCGCGGTGGTCAATGTCGGCGCCGGTCTGAACGCCGGCAACACCAACGGCGTCGTCAGTGCTGGTGGCGTCACTGCAGTCGGACTGGGCAACACCGTCGCCTCGCTCAACACCGTGCTGGGCGGCTCGGGCTCACCGATTACCGCAACGACCTCGCCACTGGCCACCGTTGGCGCCACCTTGGGCGCAGGCCTGAACCCGGTCACCAGCGCGGTCACCAACGTCACGCAACAAGTCGGCGCAGCCACAGGTTTAGGCTCGCCAGTCGCCGGACTCACCGGCCAGATCGGCGGCGCGGTCAGCGGTATCGGCAACAGCATTGCCGCCACCAACAACCCGGTGACCACAGCAGTCGGTGGTCTGGTCAACAACGTCGGCGGCACCGTTGCAGCGGTCGGCGGTCTGGTCAACGGCGGTGCCAGCGGGGGCACCACCGGTGGCGGTCTGGGCGGCGTACTCGGTGGGTTGACCGGCGCTCTGGGAGGCAACAAACGCTAAATTGCACCTGGCCGATTCGACGGCCTCACCTACAGCGCCTACGCTTGGTTGAGGGCGGAAGATTCCCACGAGTCTTCCGCTTTTTTCTTAGGAAAAACAGCCTTGAGCTGCGATCTGACCATGGAGTGTCCTATGCGCGTTATGGCGTCCCTGTTGTTCCTCAGTCTCAGTTCCGCTGCCCTCGCCGACACCCTGCCCAGCTTCCTCAATAGCAACGAAACCATTCGCAACCTGCCCGTGCCCAACTTGCCGGCCGATGCCTATCGCCCGAGCGCCGCGCCGGTGCAAGTGCCGGATGCCGGTGCGACCGCCGCGCAGCCATTGATGATGAGCACCAAGGTGAACCTGAAAACAGTGCAGATCGAAGGCGGCACCCTCTATCCGCTGACCGAACTCGCCGAGAATTACAAAGGCCTGATCGGCCGGCAAACCAGCCTCGCCGACCTGATCGAAGCCACGCGCAACATCACTCGTCGCTATCAGCAGGGCGGTTACCTGCTGTCCTACGCGTTTTTGCCGCAACAGAGTTTTGATGACGGTGTAGCGCGCGTGGTGCTGGTGGAAGGCTATGTCCGCGATATCCAGATGCAAGGCGACGTCGGCCGGGTCAAAGACCTGATCGACAAACTGGCCGCGAAAATTCAGGCCGAACGGCCGCTGACGCGCAAGACCTTCGAGCGTTACACCACCCTGATGACGCGCATTCCCGGCGTGACCATTCAGGCGCAGGTGCCGCCACCGGGCACTACCGACGGCGCGACCACGCTGGTGGCCGAAGCCAGCCGCAAGCCGTTCACCAGCTCGCTGAGCACCACTGAAGACAACCGCAACGGTACGCAGGCGCTGCTCGGAGTCAGTAGCAATTCGCAGACCTCGATGGGCGAGCAATTGTCCCTCAGCGGCCTCTTCCCACCGGGTGACGACAAAGAGCATTACTACCGTGTGGACTACAACCAGTTCCTCAACGCCGAAGGCGCGCAACTCGCCCTGTCTGCCTCACGCTACCGCGCCGATCCGGGCACCAACGTACAGCTCGACAACGGCCTGGAACTCAAACCGCATCGCGAGAATGACCGTTACTCGGTCGGTTTCACTTTCCCGCTGATCGCCGCCTCCAACGAGTTGTTGACCGCCGGTTCGCGGTTATATGCGGTCAACGACAAAACCCGCTACAACGTCGTCGGCTACCCGCTGAGCGTCGAAGAACGCACCGACATCCGCGCCCTCGCCTTCGAAAGTGACTGGCGCAAGGCTGATGCGCGGCAGCTGCGAATCCTCAGCGGCGGTGTCTATCAAGGCCTCGACAGCATGGGCGCGAAGACCAACAACAGCGCCATCGACCTGAACTTCTTCCGCGTGCGCCTTTCCGGAGTGCAGAGCGACAAGTTCTTCGATAACTGGCAAGGCGTGCTTTCGGCGGCGCTGTACTGGAGCGACGACACCTTGCCCGACAGCGAACGCGCGGTGTTCGGCGGGCAGAATTTCGGCCGTGGTTATCCCGACGATCAGGCGTCCGGCGACAAAGGCTGGGGGTGGCGTACGAGGTCAACTACAGCTTCAACCGCGACGGCAATTGGGTGCGGATTCTGCAACCGTATGTGGTGCTGGACCGCTCGCGCAGCTGGTTCAATCAACTGCCGGTGCAAGCCAACAGTCTGTCGTCGGCGGCGATCGGTTTACGATTCGGCGATGCCAAGTACTACAACATTGCGCTGGAGGCGGCGAAGGCAATGTCCGACGAAGCACTGGACACCTTCAACCGCCGACCGCGTTACAGCATCAGCTTCAGCTACCAACTGTAATCACCTGTAGGAGCTGCCGCAGGCTGCGATCTGTTGATCTTGTTTTTACGATCAACCTCAAAAGATCGCAGCCTTCGCCGGCGCCTACAGGAGTCAGAATGCGTAGCGCACTTTCGCGGTGAAGCCGTCGGAGTCAAAACCGCTGGCGGTCACGTAATTGTACGAACCGCCGACACTCCAGGCGCCCATCCGGTAGTTGGCACCCAGCCCCAGTTCATAACTGTCACGTACCGGTGTGGTGCCACGGCTGGTGAACGAATCACCACCCAACACAAACGATGATGTGGTGCCGACCTTGTCGCCGATGAAGTCATGCCACGCCATGACCTTCGCCTCAGGTTCAAGACTGCCGGTGCCGATCGCGAACGCGGCGGCCAGACGCGCGCCCACGCCCATTTCACCCACTTCGTAACGCTGGCTGCCGACATTCAACGAGGCCGAACTGCCCTTCTCGTGATACGCGTCCATGCTCACGTTGGCGTAACGTGCGCCGACTTGCGGCTCCAACACGACATCCGGCATCAGGCGCAGGCTGTAACCGGCCAATGCACTCACACCGAACACGTCACTGTCGTAGTCACCCTTGGCACGAGTACCGGCGATATAGCGTTTGGACTCGTTATCGTTCCAGCCGACCATCAACGACGAATCGACAAACCAGTTGTCGTGTACCCAATTGCTGTACACGGTCAGCGCGTGCCCGGTCACTTTGGTTTTGCTGCCAAGGTCGGATTTCACATCGCTGTCGAGGTAGCTGTACGCCAGACCCAACGTCGTGTCGGCGTTCAACTGGCCGTCGGCACCCACAGCGATGCCGTGGCTGTCGGCGTCGTAACCGGCAACGCCACGGCGCGCGTCCTGGTTGGCATCGCTGCTCAAGGCTTGCAGCCAGACGCCCTTTTCGCTCGAGCCGGCGGCTGTGCGGGCACGACTGGAGCGATCATTGATCACCCCCGAAACCAGCGTCTGGCTGTTGGTGGTGGCGTGAAGCACCCCACGGCTGACGTCCGGGCTGAGTGCCTCGGACAACCGCGCCAGCTCGGCATCGGTGCTGGCATTGGCGAACGCCTGAAACACCGGGTCCTGCTCATCGATACGTGACATCACACTGGCAAGACGCCCCACCGCCGTTGCCGCGTTACGACTGCCGCCCGCGGCCAGCGTGTTGACCGCCAGGGTTTCATCCGACTTGGTGGTCACCACGCTGGTGATGTCATTGCCTTCGACACCGAAGCTTTTCACGTCCAGCAACGCCGAGCTGGAGCTGACCGTCAGGTTGCTGCCACCGACCAGATTGCCCGAGCTGATCAAGGTGTAACGCGTGCCACCGGGAGTGACGCGGAAGTCGCTGGAGCGAGCCAGCAAACGCAACTGCCCGCCTGGCGCGATCTCGGTAGTCCCGGTGACTTTCAAAACCGGCAGCGCCGGATTGGTGTCATTGCCCAGGTACAGCTCCAGCACCGAATTGGCTTCTTCCATGTCGAAGTCGCCGATGATCGTGGTGTGCGGTCGCACCAGGGTCAGCGTGCCTTCTTCGATGGTGACGTAACCTGACTTGATCGTCGAACCATCGAACGTTGCGTCGCCGTCGACCCGCACGCCGGCCAGCCCGAGCAGATCACCCTTGACCGTACCGCCGAAGAAGTCGAAATACGTTTGCCCATCATCAACCTGGATCGCCGCCGAACCGCCCTCGATCGAGCCGCTCAGCTGATAAATTCTGAACAGGTTGCTGCCTGCTGTCTGGTCACTGATGTGAATGCCGATGGACTCACCGGAAATCGTGCCGCTGTTGGCCAGCAAACTGCTGGAGGTGAATTTCACTCCTTCCAGCGTCAGCGCCTCGGCATTGCTACCGCTGGCGCGAATCACACCACTGTTGTTAAGCGGATTTTTAAGCGTGGCACCGTCGAGAAACACCCCAAGCGCCTCTGCCCCGCTGGCACTGATAGTGCCCTCATTGCTGAACCCGCCCAACGTGGTATGCACCAGCATGACGCCGCTGGCGCGCTCGCCACTGACATCGATGCTGCCGGTGTTGGAAAGAGTGCCACCGATCGTACTGCCAATGTCGCCAATACCGGTGGAGTCACCCGAACCGGTCAAGCCGTGAACCGAGATCGAACCGTCGTTGATCAGACTATTGGTGATTTTGCTCGGCACTGCGCCAGAGGAGCCGAGGCTGATACCGACACTGTGATTGGCGCCATCGATGCGGATATTACCGTTGTTGCGTAACTGGTCAGCGGTCAGCCCCGCGAACTGAGCCGCGTAAGTAAAGGTCGACGGCGCCCCGGCAGCGATGGTGCCGTTGCCGTTCAAATCGACCAGCCCCCAGGTCTGCAGGTTACTGTTCAGCGGCCCGCCGCTGAGATCGTAATTCAGGTCGGCGCCCACAGCGGTCGAGGCGTGCAGCGTGGCAGCAGCGATGGACAGCGCCAACAACGAGTGGCGCAAACATGAGGTATTCAAACGAGATTCCCTTCCGAAAACTTGAAAAGTTTCAGCAGGGTTCACATTTACTCAGGCATCCCTACCGACCCCACCAGAAGGCCTGGTTGGAGTGCGGGGAATGTACAATAGCCATCATTTCGACACCATCAAAATGTCAAAATGATGGCGTCAATTTGACCAGCAGCATCAATGCACAAAGCAATCGACACAAGCTCAGGTTTGCGGATCAATCCGGTCCAGCGCCCGGCTCACTGCAGGTTCAGCCAGCATCACAATCTGCTGGATCGCCAGCGCCGTGTTGCGCTGCGGGCGACTGAGCTGGTCTGCAAAATCGCTCGGCATTACATTGGCCGAGGCCAGGGATTCACAGGCGTGGGCGAGCAACGTTTCGGTGTCGATGTTTGGCTGCACGAGAAACATCGTGCTGGGCTGGTAGGGTTTTGAAGGTGGCGGGCAAAGATAGAAGTCGAGGGCGCGCTTGATCGCTTCGCGGTTTTTGACTTGATCGTCGATGCGGATGGCGTCTTCGAGCGGGGAGCTGGATTCGGGGGGAGGGTCGCGAATTAGCTTGTCCATAAAAAACTCCTACTTGGCTGTGGGAGCCAGCTCTTGTCGTTTCCACACGACAAAAGGTGGCAGCTATGCGCAGGGTGGAAATACCGATAAGTAGGCAACCGGCCAGACCGAAGTCTGCCCACGCACAGCCGCCGCGACACAGTTTGCAGACGAAAGAAGTCGCCGACAACGATTACGGTGGTGGTGCTATGCATCTACTTAAATTTCAGGTTTCCACACCTGGTCGCTGAGTATTCAGCGACAACCCAAGCCTAGAGAGCGCACGTCCGACGGACAACCTGAAAACCTTGTGGGAAGGTTCCGTGGATTTGAAACACGTTTAAACAAACGCAAACAATGAAACCGGCGACGGCTCCTGCATTGGGAGAGGTGCATTCAGTTAGAGAATGGTCGGCTGTCAGGCCGCCATCGCTGGCAAGCCAGCTCCCACAGGGATCGCATCTGCTTCTCACCACTCAACACGATGAGCGCAAGCTCGGGTGAAGATCTTGATCTTGCTCTTGATCCACCGGCGACGTCGGAACGAAGGAACCCTGAGCAGCCGTTACCGCAGCAACGGATATGTACCCAGCGCCCCCCAAAAAAGACAAGATCAAAAGATCGCAGCCTGCGGCAGCTCCTACATTGGGAGCGGTGCATTCAGTTGGGGATTGATTGGCTGTCAGGCCGTCTTCGCGAGCAAGCTCAGCTCCTACAAGAGCAAGAGCAAGAGCAAGAGCAAGAGCAAGAGCAAGAGCAAGAGCGAAAGCCAAAGCCAAAGCCAAAGCCAAAACCAAAACCAAAACCAAAACCAAAACCAAAACCAAAACCAAAACCAAAACCAAAACCAAACTCGCTGTGCTCTTCACCACTCAACAGGCCGAGCGTTAGCTCGCCTGCAGCTTTTGATCTTGCTCTGCCCGCCCCTTCGGGAGGCTGAGTGGAGGTGTTCATCTGGGGGTGGGCGCGTAGCGCCGTGCGGCGAAGCCGCACACATCGAGAGGAGGTCGAAGCGAAGCAGACCGTAGGCGATGCCCCCAGATGAATACCGGAACGAAGGCACGCCGAGCCTAAGCGAGGGGCCGGACGCCGGGGCGAGACCTTTTGGTTACTTTTGGGGCGTTTGCCAAAAGTGACCCGCTGTAAGAGCGGAACCATAAGCAGCCGTTACCGCAGCAACGGATATGTACTCAGTCGACCAAAATCAAAAGATCAAAAGATCAAAAGATCGCAGCCTTCGGCAGCTCCTACAAAGGCATCAGCCCCCCGAACCGCTGTCAACTTTCCCCCCTGCTGCTGATCGAAAAACTGCGGAATCTCATGCTGATAACTTTTCAGCCAGCGTTGCATGGCCAACTCGCGCTCGGTCGGAGTGACCGTCTGCAGCGTCGGCGAGGCCACCTTGTTACGCGCCTGCAACTGCAACCAGCCCTCGGTTTCCTGCTGCTGAGCCGAAGCCGGGCCCGCATCAATGGCATGACTGGTCAACGGCAAGACCAGCAAGCCAAGACAGACAAGGATGGCTTTCATCATCGCTCTCCTCATTTGAGCATCGCCGTAACCGCAACAGTAGAGCGGTTCGGCAGTTTGAGTTTTTCCGCGCGGCCCTGCGCCTCACTGAACTGCGCAGGACTCAAACCGAGGCGGCTGACCAGTTCAGCGGCACGGCTCCAGTCGTCCTGATACAACAGCAACGTCACCAGATTCAGCGCCGCCAATTGATCACTCTGCTTGAGCTCCATAGCGGTGAGAAATTCGAAGCGCGCGTCGTCGATGCGCAACTGATTGAGGTAAACCACACCAAGATCATTGCGGATTTTTTCGTCAGTGGGCGCCAGACGCGCGGCGCGTTGCAAATGCGCCTGCGCCTGACCGTAGTCGGATTTGGCCGCGGCGAGCTGCCCCAGACCGTGTTCAGCCTGCGCCGCCAGACACGTGCCGAGCAAACTGCGATACAACGGCTCGGCCTCACTGCGACCGAGCAAGCGATAAACCTTGGCCTTGCGCAGCCGCACATCGGCGAGGTTATCCGGCAGGCTTTGCAGATTGGCGAGGCTGGCGTGCAGTTTGCCGTCATTGGCCATGTCATCGGCCAGGTTCAGCGACAGTTGTTGGTCGGAGCTCAACTTGCCACAACTGGCGGAATTCGTCAGTGCATCCCAGGGCGTTTGCCCGGTGTTGGCACAACCGCCGAGCAGCAGAAAACAGGCACCTGCAATCATTGCTTTCATCACGATCCCTCTAGGCTCCCAGCGCCTTCGCCAGGGCGGTGAAGCCCGGGCCGGCCAGGACAATCAATAACGCCGGGAAGAGAAACAGCATCATCACGACGGACATTTTTGCGGACATCTTGGAGATGTATTCCTGCAGGCGCGTCAGGCGCCGGTCATCGAGCAGTTGCTTGAGTGCCAGCAGCGACTTCATCGCCCCGCCGCCCTGGTACAACAACTGCTGGAGAATCACGCAGGTGTCGGTGAACTCGTCGACGCTGAGCAACTGCGTGGCTTTGTTGAGTTCTTCGCCCAGCTCAAGGCCGGAGTCGACGCGGCTCAATATCAGGCGCAACTCGTAGGTCAGCACCGGCAACAACGCCTGACCTTCTTGACTCAGTACGCGCAGCGCCTGCTCCACCGCCATGCCGGATTCGAAGAGGATGCGCAGCAGCGGAATGAACGTGCCGATCTCGCCGGCCAGTTGTTTTTGCCGGCGCGCCACGGCAATCACCAGCAGGCGTTTGGGCAACAGATAACCGACGCCGAGGGCGAACAACGGTGCGATCCAGTGCTTTTCCACGGTGGGGAAAAACACCGATTGCAGCAGCACCGTCAGCGCCAGCAACAGCAGCGGTGAACCGATCTGGCAAGCCGCGAACAACGAACGCTGACGAGCGCTGCGCCAACCAAGACGGTTGAGCAGCGACTGGGTTTCGTTGTCGAGCTTGACGCTGTGCTGGCCGACCTTGCTGTCGCCGAGTATTTGCAGCAAGTTGCCGAAGCGATTTTCGCGAAGCAGGTCACCTTCCAGTCGGCGGTTGATCTGGCGCGCGCGGCGACGCTGCTCCACTAGGCCGGCAAGCAGTAACAGTGCGGCACCGAGCAACAACAAGGCGCTGATCATCAAGGGCATGGTCATAGGCTGCGCAACATCCGCCAGAGCAACAGACTGCCGATCACCTGCATGCCGAACGCCGTGGCCAGCATTCGCTGCCCGGACGGGTCGTGCCACATGGCGACCAGATAAATCGGATTGGCCATCAGGAAATACCCGGCCATGACAATCGGCAGCAAACCCAGCACCCATGCCGTCATGCGGGTTTCCCCGGTCAGGGCACTCAGTTGGCGGGCGCCCTGGTCCCGTTCGCGGATCAGTTTGATGAGGTTCTCCAGCAGCTCGCTGGCGTTGCCGCCGTAGCGATGGTTGACCTTCAGGCCCAGGGCAAACATGCGCAATTCGTCCTGTTCATAGAGTTCGGCGAAATCGCTTACGGCGTCCGGCAAATTAACGCCAAGCTGCACGTTACGCTGCACCCGCCCCATGGCTTTTTTCAGCGGGTCTTCACTGGCCTCGATGCCGCCGATGATGGCATCGGTCAAGGTCCGGCCGGACTTGAGGCTGCGCACGCTGTGATCGAGCAATTGCGGCAGTTGTTCGATCATGCGTCGCAAGCGCCGTTGGTAACGCCAACTGACAAACACCCGCACCACCAGCGGCGGCAACACGATCAACACCAGCAAACCGATGACGCCGGCGAGAGCAAAACCGATCAGCATGCCAAACGCCCACAGCAGCAACCACAGGCCGATACGGTCGGTCGGTCGGCCGAGACCGGCACGCAAAAATGCACGCTCCAGGCCGGCCCAACGCGGCGCATCCACCACCAGTTGCGGCTGCCCCTGATTCAGCCGATCGAGCACACGCTCGGCACCGCCCTGACGCCAGCCGTTGTAGAACAGGCGCAGCGACAACCCGAGCAAGCCCAGGCAAATTAAGATCAACAGCAACGGTTTGAGCATGCCGTGGCCCTCAGTGCGCAAGCGTCGGTTCGCGGCGCAACTTGTCGCCGGCCGGGTTGATCGCTTCGCGCAGGAAGCCGAAACCCGTCTTCCGATTGAGGCGGAACAATGTGTTGGTGACGTAGATGCCTTCACGCACGCCGACCACTTCCACCACCTCGCTGACGCAGCGGCGGCCGTCGGGCAAACGCGTCAGTTGGATGATCACGTCCAGCGCTGCGCAAATCATCTGCCGCAGGGTGCGTTCGGCCACGGTGCGACCTGTCAGGCCGACCAGGGTTTCCAGGCGTAACAACGCGTCCTGGGCATTGTTGGCGTGCACGGTGCTCATGGAACCGTCGTGGCCGGTGTTCATGGCGGTGAGTACGTCGAGCACTTCGACCCCGCGAATCTCGCCGAGGATGATCCGGTCGGGGCGCATCCGCAGGGCGTTGCGGATCAGGTCGCTGGCTTTGACTTCGCCGTGGCCCTCGGCATTGGGCGGTCGGGTTTCCAGGCGCACGACGTGGGGGTGGCCCAACTGCAATTCGGCGACGTCTTCGATGGTCACCAGTCGTTCATGGGGGTTGATCAATTGGCTGAGGATGTTCAGTAAGGTGGTTTTGCCGGTGCCGGTGCCGCCGCTGATGAGGATGTTGCAGCGCTTGCCGACCGCTTCCTGAAAAAACTCGAAGATCGACTGATCGATGGTTTGCATGGCCATCAGGTCGGTGCTTTTGAGCATGTCCTTGCGAAATTTACGAATCGACAGACACGGCCCGTCCAGTGCAATTGGCGGGATGATCGCATTGACCCGACTGCCATCAGGCATGCGCGCATCGACCATCGGCGAAGACTCATCTAGCCGTCGCCCCAGCGGTGCAAGAATGCGTTGCATGACTCGCTCAACGTGATGCGCATCGATAAAACGCAGGTCACTTTGATGCAGCACGCCGTCCCGTTCGATGAACACCCGGTGCGGGCCGTTGACCAGGATTTCGGTCACGGACGGATCGCGCAGCAACACTTCGAGCGGCCCGAAACCGGTCAGTTCATCGACGATTTCTTCGGCCAGGCGCTCCATTTCATAGCGGGAAATCGCCAGGTGCAGGCGAGCAATGTATTCGGCGACCTTGTCGGTGACGAACTGCGCCAACAACTGCCGAGAACCCTCCAGCAGGTTTTTTCCGGATTCTTCGATGGCATCGATGATGTAGCGGTGCAGCACCAGTTTCAGGCCTTCGTGGTCGGTGTTGCCGACGGGGCCGCGCTGGGGTGAGCCGAACAGTTTTTCTACGGTCATGGCGTGCCTCGCAACCGGTTGAACCAGTTGACCTTCGGCTTGGCCAGGCTTTCAGAACGTTTGGCCAGACGCTCGCCGAGGGCGCGCAGGCTTTGTGTGAGTTTTTCCCTGGGGCCCAGTTCGAACAGGCTCAGGCCCTGGTTTTTCGCGTTCAGGCGCAGTTCCGGACTGTAGGCCAGCACCGCGATCACTTCCAGATTGAAGGTTTTGCCGAGGGTGTCCGAGTCTGGCGCAACGTTGTTCAAGTAGCGGTCGACCAGCAAGCGCCCGTGTTCGAGCTTCATGCCTTTTTCCCGCCACGAGTTGAGCACCGCCAGATTGCGGCGGCAATCGAGGACGTTCTGGTCGGTGTACCACAGCAGTTTGTCGCAGTGGCTGACAAAGGTGCGCAGCGCTTCGCTGTCCGGCTGGCCGGTGAGGTTCACCACGATGTGCTGGAAGTGTTGGCGCAAGGCGCTGAGCAACATGTACAGCTCGGCGGCGCTGGTGCCTTCCAGCGGTGCATCATCGCCGGCATACGCCAGAATCCGCAGGCCTGCCTCGGCGCTGGTGAAGGCGCTGTCGATCAGCGTGGCGTCGAGGCGGCGCAAGTGGCGCAGGGCATCGCCGAAATGAAACGAACTTTCCAGCCCCAGCAACTCCAGGCTGTCACCGCGCGGCAGGCCGAGGTCCAGCAACAGGGTTTGCTGCCCGCTCTTTTGCACCACCAGCGCCATGTGATTGGCCAGCAGCGCGCCGTCGGCGTTGCTCTGCACGCCATACAGCACGGTCAGGCCGCCCAGTTGCGTGTTCGGCGCCACCGGTGGCAGGCGTTTACTCAAGCGCCGCACCAGCCCGGCGACTTCACTGGATCGCGAGCCATAGGCGACGAAATCTCGCGCTCCGGCGCGCATCGCATTCAGTACCAGTTGATTGTCCATGCCGTCGCCGAGCGCGACGATGGCAAGCATCGGCTTGGCCTCCAGTGCGCCTTCGATCAACGCGCTCTGGGCCACCACATGCTCACGGTCGAGGCCGACGAACACCAGGCTGGCGAAGGTCACGTCGACCAGCGCCAGCAATTCGTCGAGGCTGCCTCCCCCTGCGCTCACCACCTGACCCAGCGGCGTGAGGGCACCTTGCAGCCATTCCAGATCAGTGCTGTTGCGGGTGATGGCGAGAAACGTCTGGCTCAGGTTCTGGCTCATTGCGAGAGCCCGCTGCGTTTGTCGAAGTTGCCGTTTTCGAGGAAGAACATGCGGTAGAAATTCGGGTCATAGTTGCGCAGTTTTTCGCCCGGCAGCGACGGCAGTTGTGCATCCGCCGCCAGCGGTTGTACCAGGTGCGGGGTGACGATCATCAGCAGCTCACGCTCCTGGCGGTTGATTGATGAACTGCGGAAAAACGCCCCGAGGATCGGAATGTCGCCCAGCCCCGGAAACTTGTTCACTTGCGAGGTATTGGTGGTGCTGATCAAGCCACTGATGACGAAGCTTTCGCCGTCAGCCAGGGAGACGCTGGTGTCGGTGCGGCGGATGGTCAGGGCTGGCACCTGGGCGCCGGCGATGGTGATCGCGTTGCTGTAATCGAGCTCACTGACTTCCGGTGCGACCTTCAGCGCGATGCGATTTTTACCGATGATGGTCGGGGTCAGGGTCAGGCGGATGCCGAATTCCTTGTATTCGATGGAGTAGCTGTTGCTGTTGGCGCTGGGCACCGGGATCGGAATCTCACCGCCGGCAAGGAAGCTTGCGCTCTGCCCGCTCAACGCCACCAGACTCGGCCGCGCCAGGGTGTAGGCGAAACCGCTGCCTTCCAGCGCGTTGACGATGCCTAGGAACTTACTGCTGCCCCCACCCCAGACGATGTTGAACACGTCATTGGCCAGCGGAATGCTCGGCGCTACGCTCGGCACCAAACCGGGCCTGACACCGCTGCCTGGCACCGTGCCCGGTGCGCCGAACAGAAAGTTGTTCGAGCCCTTGCCGTAAATCGAGGTGCCGGCCTCTTTGAGCTTGGTGCGGCTGACTTCGACAAAGCGAATATCAGTCTGCACTTGCGAAGGCAGAGTCGGGTCATCAGTCGCCGGCAACGAGACCGTCATCGCCGCACTGGCTTTGCCCTGCACGAACACCATGCTTTGCCGCGGCGCGCTGGCGCAGGCCGTCCAGATCATCAGCGTGGTCGCACCAGGCGCGACGCCGGTGAGTAATACGCCTTGATCGCCGGTCACGCGCACATCGGCAATTTTCGGATCGCCCACCGCCACGCGGGTGATCGCCACCGACGATTGCAGCGCTTGTTGCAGGCCTTCGCCGACTTCCAGTGTCGCCGGTAACGGGCCGAGCGCGGCACAGTTGCCGACAGCGGCGACGGCGCTGCCAATGGAGGCAACGCTCAGCAGCGAGGCCCGGAGCAAGCCGTTGAACAGGGGCGTGAAGCATTTGCGCATGTAAAGGCGTCCTTGCTCGAATCAGGGAGTGGGTTGAGCGTTTTCGGCACCACGGATGACTTCCACGGTCGCTTTGCGCGCCGTCGGCTGCCCCGCCACGGCGAGTGGTCTGGGCGGTGGCGAGAGTGACAGTTGGCTGAACTCGATCAACTCGCGACGCGGCGTATCGAGTTGTCTGGCGACATCGCTTTCGCCGGCCCAGTATTTGGCCAGGCGCTGCTCTTCACTGCTGCGCACGGCCAGGCGCAACGTGCCGACCTGAGTGGCGAGCATCAGCCGGCTCAAGAGTTGTTCGGGGACAGCCAGCACCACGGTGCGTGCGGTGATGCGGCGTTGGTCCTGTTTGAGTTTGTCGTCGCTGCTCAGGGCCGGTGTGGCGGGTTGACCGTCGTTGGTCAGGCCCATCTGGCTGCCGACACCGAGTACGCGCACCGCCGGCACGACCAACTGCGCCGAAGGCTGTGGATTGTTTTCGTCCTTGCGCAAAAACAGCAGCACATCGACGTAATCGCCCGGCGCCAGCTGCCCACCGGCATTGATCACTTCATCCACGGCCACCGCCAGCGCACGCTCACCGGGGCGAATCATTCGCGCCAGTTGGCTGCCCGGTGCAAAGCTTTCCTCACTCAGCCAACTGCCGGCGCTCAACGGCCGCCATGCCGAGCGACCGATGACTTGATCAACAGTGCTGAGGCTACCGGCGGGCGCGGTGCGCAGTTTTTCCACGGCGACATCGGCCGCGGTGATTTTGCCGAACGGCGCGATGTCGCGTAGCAACACCACCACCGGTTGGCGGGTCGGATCTTCAACGGGTGGTGCCGGAGCAGCGGCGGGTGCGACAGGCGTGACTGCAACCGGCGCGGCGACAGGCTCCACGGGCGGTTGCCGACTCAAGGTCAGCCCCCAATATCCGGCAATGATGGCACCCAGCAAAAACAAGCCTGCCAGGCCCAGAGTGACGCGACTGTTCATGACGGCTCTCCCTTTCCCGCTGCGCGTTCTGTCTTATGCAATGACCCGTTACTTGCAACGAGATAAATTCGCAATCAGGCAGCTATGAACAAGTAACTATTTCGCTATTTGACGGTAGTCCAGCGCGAACAAAACGCCATTAACAGCGATGAAATATCCAACGAAAGTAGGAGGCTAAAGCGCCAAACATGGTTTTTTAGTGTAATTGCGCCAACTAATACTTTCGGGTTAATGCGTTCTTACAGTTGTAGGCCCGAGGAATGCCGACAATGCTGATGCTGGCACAGGGAGATCATGTTGCGAACGCGCAACACCTGGCGTGCTCAAGGAGAATCCTCATGTCGTATTCCCACATTGCGCAAAAATCAAATCGCAGATCGCCTTCTTCAAAGACCTGGCCAAAGACACCGAAGGCGCCTCCGCCATCGAATATGCGCTGGTGGTCGGCCTCGTGGCGCTGGTGATCGCAGCCTTCGGTAACGGCATCGGCACTCAGGTCACCGCGATCCTGACCCGGATCCAGACTGCACTCACCTGATCGGACCGATAACTTGTCAATGCGGTCATTGGGTTCTAACGTCAGCACTCAGTCCATTGCAGGTGTTGCCTATGAACTCTCCACACACTTCTCGCCAACAGTTACTGCTGGTTGACGACGAAGAGGATGCGTTGCTGGAGTTGGCGGAATTGCTGGAGGGCGAGGGCTTCAGTTGCTTTACGGCCACTTCGGTCAAACTCGCCCTGCATCATTTGACGTGTCATCCAGACATTGCCTTGGTGATTACTGATCTGCGCATGCCGGAGGAGAGCGGCATGTCGCTGATCAAGCGATTGCGTGAGCACACCTCGCGCCAGCATTTGCCAGTGATCGTGACGTCCGGGCATGCTGACATGGAAGACGTCAGTGACATGCTGCGCTTGCAGGTGCTCGACCTGTTTCGCAAACCCATCTATCACGTGCGGTTGCTGGAAACGTTGAATAACCTGTTTCCGCAGGTCCAAGGCAAATAGCGGCTGAGGTGATTGACCCCGCGAATGGGCGGGGTCAGCAGAAGTCAGTGCGCGGTGACCCGCTGGCGCATGCCCGAATTGCTCGGCGACAACGCCAGGGCCAATTGGGTCCGATTATGCATATGCGTCAACCGCAAAACCTGCGACACATACAGCTTCACCGTGTTCTCGGTAATCCCCAACTCACAGGCAATCTGATAATTGGTCTGCCCCTTGCCCACCAACCGCGCCACATCCAACTGCCGAGGCGACAACTGATTGAAAATCGCCGGGATCTCCAACCGGTCCGTCTCGCCGACCTCTTCACCCGAAACACCACGAGAAGACGCAGCAGGACTACGCCGCACCTTGTCCAGGTCCTGGTAAAGATCATCAATGGATTCGGAAAGAAACTGCAGCTTCTGATTCAAATGCCCCAGTTGCACACTCTTCTGCCGTTCTTGCAGGACAACTTCCTGGCGCTGCAAACCCTCGAGCAACTCATTCAGATCAATCGGCTTTTGATAGTAATCAGCGATCCCGGCGCGCAACGCCTTGATCACGTCCTGCTTGTCGGCCCGACCGGTCAGCATGATCGCCTCGAACGCCCGCTCCTTGCCGGCCAGCCGCTGCAGTTCCAGCACCAGTTGAATGCCGTCCATGCCCGGCATGTGCAAATCACACAGCACCAGACCGATCTCGGCGTCTTCACTGAAGCGCTCGACCGCCTGCTGACTGGATTCGCACGGAACACAGCGATAACCGCAGCTCTCAAGGAATTCACACAGTTCCTCGACAATCAACGGCTGATCGTCGACCACAAGGACTTTTACCGCAGACGTCACTTTGTTCACGTGCCACTCCATGCCAAGGTCAAGCTGACCATTCCTGTACCGCCAGCCTTTGGCTGTATAACCAGTCATTTGAAAGTAGACGCACTTTCCGACTATGTACATAGGACTAGTGGCGCTTCACGACTAATGGATCCAGCACAGTGCTGCCAGAGCACCCGCGAACACGAACGGCGCAAATGGCGGCTTTTTTGACGCTCCAGGCGCCATATATCGAAGACGTTCTTTAAGTCCTTGACTCATATGCAACCAGACTCTTGGCGCCAGTAGCAACCAGACCACGCTGGCCACGGCGGCGCCAATAAATACGTAGAGGACGAAAATGCCGTCCGTCGCAAGGCCCAGAGCTGTCATAAGTTTCACATCCCCGGCCCCCATCCTGCCCATGACGTAGCCCGGCAAAGTGAATGCCAACGCCAGCAAAAAGGCCCAGCCACCCTGCCGCGCCTCGGCGCCCATCCAAGTGTTGCCGGTCCAAAGCAGGTACACCAGCGCCAGCGCACCGACCCCAAGGGTCAAGGAATTGGCGATGCGCCGCTCCCGTGCATCCTGCGTAGCGCACAACGCCAGCCATATCAATAGGACAAAACTCTGCATCCGGTAAAAACCGTCCGTTTTTGCTGAATGATTCTATGCTGATACTACGCAGTGCCAGTCAGGGTAGACGCAGTCATGAAAGCAGGCCTCCCTAAATCGCAGAAAGGCGCCGTGGCGATTGAATTCGCCTTGGTGTTCGTGGTTTTTTTTGCCGTGTTTTATGGCCTGGTCAGTTACAGCCTGCCGTTTGTGCTGATGCAGTCGTTCAACGAAGCCACCTCTGAAGCGGTGCGCCGCAGCGTGGCACTGGATCCGGCGACCGCCAATTACTCGACCGCCGTCACCGCCACTGCCAGAACCGAGCTGACCCGGCAATTGGCCTGGCTACCGGGGGCCCTGAACTTCAACGCCTCCACTGACAGTTCGATCACGTATGTCGGCGGCGTGTTGACGGTGACCATCAACTATCCCACGAGCAAACTGAATCAGGCGTTGCCGTTCCTCGTGCTCCCTGGCGTCGGCACTGTGCCGCGCCTGCCCGCGACCCTGCGCGCCTCGTCGAGCCTGCAATTTTGAGTTCCGGTGACACGCTGTTCAGTCGTCTGCTCAACCGCCAACCCGGCACGCCCCAGACCCGACAAAGTCCAGTGATACCCAGCGTCGGCTTGCAGCTGTATATGGATGACGACGGGCAGGTCAATCACCTGAGCGGGCCGATACGGCACTTGCTCGCGCAACGCCTGCCCAGCCTGCAACCCGCGCATCTGCTGGATTATCTGTTGCCACACAGCAGCCTTGCCGTGGAGGGCACGCCGGCCGACTGGCAAGGGCAAGTGCTTGATCTGGATTTCTTCAGCCTCGCCGGCCCGCCGCTGCATTTGCGCGGTTGGTTGCAAGCGCAGGGCGATGGCTGGCTGTTACAGATGCTCGATATCGGCGACTTGCTCGGAGAACGGCGCCAGGCACGCAGCCGCGAGCAATCGCAGTTACTGGCCACGCAGATTCGCGATCAATTGCGTTTGTGCAGCCTCGCGCGGCTGCCCGAGGTGCTGGGCGAACAACTGCAACGTTGCAGTCAGCAGTTACACATCCCTTGTCTGGCGGTGGCACTGCTCGATGAGCAAGGCCAGGGTTGGCAGGTTCATCAGCATTACGCGGCGTTGAACGCCCCTCGGCTCTGGCGGGATCAAGAGCATTTGGGCACAGGGCTCGACAGCCTCAACGGTGCATCGCCGCAACGCTTGCTGGCCAGCGAACAGCCGCGCCTGAGCGCGCTGTTCGGCCTGCATGAAGGTTTCGCCGTACCCTACCGCGACGCGCAAGGCGTAGCGGCGTGGTTGCTGTGTGCCGGCTATAACGCGCAGCAACAAGCGCCGGACCTCAGCGATCACGACTGGCTGCTGCTGGCCGCCGCCGTGGCCGCACCGTTATTGGAACGGCTGCGCGAGCACCGCCATCATCAACAGCTCGAACGCATGGAAACGCTGCAAGCACTGCTCGGCACCGGTTGGTGGGAAGTGTTCAGCGACGACAATCACGTGCAACTGGCCCCGACACTGGCGCAGGGCCTGGGTTTGACGGCCACGCGGCTGCCGATTCAGGACTGGTTCAATCAGGTACACCCAGCCGACCGTGATGAATTGCGCAGCCGCCTGCAAGCCTTGCAGGATGAAGGCACGCCGCTGGAACTGTGCGTGCGCTGGCAACCCGGCGAGCAAGCGATGCCGCTGTGGTATCGGCTGCAAGGTCGCTCTTTGGGCATCGGTGCCGAGCGACGGCTGGTGGGTTTCATGCTCGATATCAGTGACATCAAGAACCAGCAACAAATCGCCGCTGCCGCTCACGCCCGCCTCGATAACCTGATCGCCAGTTCGCCAGCAGTGATCTATGTGCAGCACTACGTCGAAGGCGCGCTGCAACCGGCATTTTTCAGTGCCAGCCTGCAACCTTTACTGGGCTGGAGTCTGGACGACTGCACCACTACCGCGTTGGTGGAGCGGGTCCATCCCGACGATCGCGACCTGTATTTCGAACGCACCCGACAGCTGCTGCGCGAGGGTTCGGTACGTGCCCGCTACCGACTGCGCGACAGCCGGGGCGATTACCACTGGCTGCTCGACGAAGCAAAACTATTGCGCGATGACCTCGGCCTGCCGGTAGAAGCCGTCGGGCTGTGGCTGGATGTCACCGAGGCGACCCTGGCCGCCGAGCAGGTCAGGCAAAGCGAAGAGCGCTACCGGATTCTGGTGGAAGACTCGCCGGCGATGATCTGCCGTTATCGCCCGGACCTGACCCTGACATTTGGCAATCGGCCGTTGGCGATGTACCTGGAGTGCGCCCCGGAGCAGTTGCCGGGGATTAATCTGGGCGAATGGATGTCCGACGAACAGCGCGAGACGTTCGTGCAGCGGCTGAGTTCGTTGACCCCGGAGCAGCCAGTCAGCACCGCCGAAATCAACCTGCAATTACCGGGGCGCGAGCACGCCTGGTGGGTCTGGTCGGATCGCGGGGTGTTCGATGAGTTGGGGCAACTGATCGAAGTACAAGCGGTGGGCCGCGACAACACCGAAGTGCGCCGCACGCAGCAGCAACTCACGCAAAGCGCAAAAATGGCCACCCTCGGCGAAATGGCCACCGGCCTGGCCCATGAAATCAACCAGCCGCTGAACGTGATGCGCATGGCCATCGTCAATGTGCTCAAACGCCTGAGTAGTGGCGACGTGCAGATTGATTACCTGACCGACAAGCTCAACCGCATCGACACGCAGGTCCAGCGCGCGGCGCGGGTGGTTGACCATATGCGGGTGTTCGGCCGGCGCTCAGAGGTCGAGCAGCAGCCGTTCAATCCAGCCACGGCCATTGAAGGCACGCTGTCGCTGCTGGCCGAAGGCATGCGCGGTAAAGGCGTGGAACTGCGTGTCAGCGAGACCGGATTCGAGGTCCAGGTGCGTGGCTATGTCGATCAGCTTGAACAAGTGTTGATCAACCTGATGGTCAACGCCCGGGATGCGCTGCTGAGCAAGCGCGACGCCGGCCGTGAGTTCAAACCGTGGATTTCGGTATACGCCGAACGCGACGAATGTTCGGTGCGACTGTGGGTCGAGGACAACGGCGGCGGGATTGACCCGCGCTTGCTGGAGCGGATTTTCGAGCCGTTCTTCACCACCAAACCGGTGGGCGTCGGCACCGGGCTCGGCTTGTCGGTGAGTTACGGCATTGTCGAGAACATGGGCGGACACCTGAGTGTTTCCAACTCGGTGGAAGGCGCACGGTTCTGTATCGAGTTGCCGATTGTGCTGATCGATTAGATCGCCAGCATCGGTTGTCCCGGTGGCCGGCAACTGAGGTTGGCGCCGACATCGACCTTGTTCAGGGTGATGCCGAGGTTGGCCAGCAAGCCGTCGAGAATCGGGTCGAGCACCGGGCTGAGCAAGTTATCGATGACCACACCCAACGTGCTGTTGACGCTGGCCAGCACGTCCGCGGTGGTGGTGAGCAAACCGCCCAGCAAACTCGAACCGGTAGGTTTGTAGGCCTGCACCTGAACCCCGCTCAATGTAGTTTTCAGGCTATTGACCACGCCTTGCGTGCCGAAACTGTAGTTCAGCGGGGGTTGTTTGATTTCCGGCGGCTGGTTGTAGGTATGGAGGTTCTGCATGCTCGCCACCGAGGTATCGACCATCACCCCGAGGCCGCCACCGTAAAACGGTTTGCGCGTGCTTTGATCGCAGGTCGCCGAGCCCAGCCCCAGCAGAGGAATGGTGCAGGTGATGACGCCGACATCGATCAACGCGAGTGGCTGCACGGTGACATCCGCCGAGGAGGAAAAGGCGTTGGTGGCGTCGATCTTGCCGATCTTGAGTTTGACCAGGGAGGAGTTGGTCTGGGTGGTCAGGCTTTTTGTGGCGTCGCTGACGCAGTTGAAATCGGTGACATGGCTGTCGGCGGCAGCGGCTTCGAGCAGGATATCGATGCTCGATGTCGGCAGAATCTGCAGGTTGGTGCGCTGACAGGTGCCGCCCAAAGTACAGAACAACGAGTTCAGCGTACCGGCGATGTTCAGGTGCAGCAGATTATTCAGGGTATCGGTCAGACCGCCCACCAGCGGCGTGCTGACGATCGCGTTAGCCAGGCCCGCCACACCGGACAGCAGCGGCAGATTCAGTGAGATCAGCGTGCGCACCTGTGCGGTTTTCACGTAGATCCGGTTGGCGCCCATGGGATCTGCCTTGGCCAGCGCCGGGTTGCCCACTGCCGATAACTGCGGCGGCTGGATGACTTTGACTTTGACCGAACCGTTGACCAGCCCCGGAATACTCAGCGGCACCGAGGCCGTCAGGGCGTTTTGACTGTTGGCCAGTTGCACCATAGCTTCCAGCAACTGGAAGACTTGCAGGTTGGCATTGAGCGCTGCCGACGTAGCGCCGGTTTGCAGTTGCAGCAACTGACCGAGCACCACCGATGTGTTGCCAACGATGGCCTTCAACCCGAGCAAGCCACTGACCGCGACGCTGGTGGTGGTGCCCCTTTGGTCAACACGGTAATGGCGGTGTCGATCAGTTGGTTGATCTGGATGCTTTGGCTCAGCACCTGAGTGTAGTTACCGGCGTCCACGTGCACATCGAGCGCCAGTTGGTTCAGGTAACTGAGCAGACTGATATTGGTGTCGACCAAACCCTGCCAACCGGCGACGCTGAGGTTAAGCGTGCCGCCCAGCAGTCCGCCCCATAGCGCATTCAATGCGGCCGACTTGCTGGCATCGATAGTCAATGCGGTGGTGCCGATGGTCAGTTGTGCCTGCGGCGGCAAAATCGCCGAAGTGCCGACCGCTGTGGCGTGCAGGCGTGTGGTCGGCGACACGCCACCCGGTCTGAACAGCGCGTACAGCGCGGCGCCAACGCTGGTGGTGACGACGCGCGTGGCAACAACGCTGATCGCTTCTTTCTTGCTGGCATCCAGGGTGAAGGCGCGCAGATTGTTT
Source organism: Pseudomonas sp. TH15 (assembly GCF_016651105.1). Taxonomy (GTDB): domain Bacteria; phylum Pseudomonadota; class Gammaproteobacteria; order Pseudomonadales; family Pseudomonadaceae; genus Aquipseudomonas. Next base: position 1,787,243 of record NZ_JAEKEL010000001.1, on the reverse strand, counting down.
GCGCCGGTTTGCACGGTGCCGCAGGTCACGGCAAGGGTTGTGTCCGGCGCCACGGCAAAGCCATTGCGCGCGGCACTGGCGGTGGCATATGCCGCAGCACTGAGGCCTGTCAGGCAATCGCCACTGCGCGAGATCGCCTCCAGCGCGGCGACATCGACCACCCGCTGCAAGCGGCGTTGCTCCATGTACAGACGACCGCTGTCGATCACCAGCACCATGCACACCAGCGCCAGGCCGAGGGTCAGTGCTGCCATCAGACCGATCGCGCCGCGTTGCCGGGCCGGGCCTTTGAAATGCGAACGAGGCGACATGGCGCACTCCTTTGCCGTGACCTCCATTGATGCAACTGAGTGTAGACGCGCCCGGGGCTAACTGCTGGCAACACGCCAGCCATCAACACAAATCTTCTGAACAACTCAAAAACTGTGGGAACGGCCTTGCCCGCGATGGCGGAGTGCCGCCGTCATCGCGAGCAAGCTCGGCTCCTGCAAGGGAACGGCGTTTTTTGACCTGTAGGCGCTGCCGCAGGCTGCGATCTTTTGCTGTTGTCTTTAAAACAACATCAACAGATCGCAGCCTGCGGCAGCTCCTACGGGTGTTAGCGTGGCGGGTAGTTGGAGAGAATGCGGGTGACGGTTTCGCGGATGGCGTTGCTGCGATCGGCCGGGTTGGGCGTGCTGCTGAGCATTTGCTCGTCGCTGCCACGCCACACCAGTTTGCCGTCCTTGCCATCGAGCAGGTCGATCTGGATGGTTGCCACTTTGTAGGTGATGTTGCGGGTTTCGTTGTACATCGGCGCGGCCCAGTAGCCGTTCCATGGGCTACCCCAACCGCCGCCGTAGTTGGTAGTCACCTGTTGCTGACGGTCTTCGATGATCAGGTAGGCCTGCACGTTCACATCACCTTTGCTGCCCGCGGCGACCGGACGCAAGCCGCGCTGATCCAACTGATCGGCAACGGCCTGGCGAATGCGCTGTTCGGTCAGGTCGCTCTTGATCCGTGGATCATCGGGGCGGTATTGCAGGGCGGGTTCTTTCCAGCTCCAACTGCGATAAGCGGCGAAGTCGCGGCTGGCATCGAAGTCATGATTGACCTGGTGGGCGGCGCAGGCACTGAGCAACACGGCCATGGCCAGTAATGCGAGGCGGCGGAACATGCGTGTTCTCCGGTTGAAGAGATGAACCTATGGGAATTGTTCTCAACCAGGAGGATACGCCGACATCGCTTTTTCTACAGCTTCCCGTATCGCATCGGCGCGCTGACTTTGATTGCCCTGGTTAGCGGTTTCGGCGCTCGCGCTCCAGACCGGTTGACCGGTGCCAGCGTCAAACAGGTCGACACGCACCACCACAACCTGTTCCTGGTAAGTGCGAACCACCGGCACGGTTTCGTACATGCCGTAACCACCGCCATATCGGTTGTAGCCGCCATAACCGCCGCCGTAGTAACCGGCGTCGTCCTGAACCTGACGCAAACGGGTTTCCAGGTGCAGGTTGGCGCTGACCAACAAGTCAGGCGGGCGGTTTTCGTGCAACGGGCGCAAGCCGCGCTGGTCGAGGGCGTTGCTGACCGCTTCGGCCACTTGCGCCGAATCCGCCCAGGCCGAGCCCGGTGGCAATTGCCCGTTGAGCCAGGCCCAACTGCGGTAGCGCCCGTAGTCCCGAGGCGGCGCCGGGTAGGCGCTGCGGTCGAAGGTATTCGCCGCTTGTGGCGGCGCCGGCGGCAAGGGGTTGGACGTCGCCACATAAGGGTTGCTGCCCTGGCAAGCCACCAAACCCAGGCACATCAGCAGTAATCCTGAACGCGCTTTCATTTCGTTCTCCGATCAGACCGGCCGACAGATCCAGTGCAAGTAACGCCCAAGCCCGGCAAAGCTTGGGTGACGACGGTGGGCCAGTTCCATTTCCAGCAAGTCCACCAATTCGGCGCGGGCCTGGAACTCCACCGGCATGTAGTCGTGAAAAACCCGCACCCCGCTCTGGGTTTCGACCTGCCACATACCTTCAAGTTGCGCCGCCAGTTCCCGGGGATCGAGGGGCTGCTGCGGGGTCAGGCTCTGCTTCTCGCCGGCCATGTCGTTCTTGCGCATTTTGCGGAAGTGGCCCTTGAGCAGGTTGCGGTAGATCAACGCATCGCGGTTATAGAACGCCAGGGACAACCAGCCGTCCTTGGTGGTGAGTTGATGCAATACCGGCAGGATCGCGTGGGGTTCGGCCAGCCATTCCAGCACGGCGTGACACAGCACCAGGTCGTAGGGTTCGGTGAGTTGACCGAGCAATTCCTGCCATGGCGCTTGAATGAAGGTCGCCGTCTGACCTGCGTCAGCGAAGCGTTGGCGAGCGCCTTCGAGCATCGGTGCGGCCGGTTCGGCGAGGGTGACGTCGTGGCCGCGCTGGGCCAGCCACAACGACATGTGGCCAAGCCCGGCACCGATGTCCAGGACGCGCAGCGGCCGGTCCGGCAGGGTTTCGGCCAGGTCGGCTTGCAGCACCGCCAGACGAATCGCGCCTTTGGCCCCGCCGTAGATTTTTTCGGCAAACCGGGTCGCCAACTGATCGAAATGACGGTCGCTCATCAGCTGAACCGCCGTTCGCTGTCCGCAAGTTTGCTGCGCACTACTTCGTTCATGTCCAATCCCAACTCGCTGCACAGCAATAATAGATAGAGCACGATGTCACCGACTTCCTGCCCGGCGTGGGCGAGTTTGTCTGCCGGCAATTGCCGCGACTGGTCTTCGGTCAGCCACTGGAAGATCTCCACCAGCTCGGACATTTCCACGCTCGCGGCCATGGCCAGGTTTTTCGGGCTGTGAAATTGCCGCCAGTCATTGCGGTCACGGATGGCGTGCAGGCGTTCGGTCAGTTCAACAAGGTTCATCGGGCTCTCCTGAAGGCGTATAGCTTCGGGGGAAGTCCACCAAAGGCAAGCAGCGCAGGTGATCTCATGTGGGAGCGAGCCTGCTCGCGAATGCGGTGCGTCATCAACCATTGATGTCACTGACACAACGCCTTCGCGAGCAGGCTCGCTCCCACACAGGATTGGCGCAAACCTTCTATCATGCAGGGAACTCGGCCACCTGCGTTGTGGCCCAAGGCTCAGCTCTTTCATCAGGACACCCACATGCAGGTAGAAAGTTTTTTCGAATGGCTCGGCCAGGCACTCGGTTCTGTCATCCGTTTTATCGTCGACGGCCTCAGTGGCCTGTTCAATATCCTGAGCCATGCGGGCGGTAATTTTGTCGAAGGGCTGTCCCGGGCGCTGGGCATGGACACGTCGATCATCAGCATCATCGCGCTAATCATCGGGTTGATGCTGTTGTGGTCGGCGATTCGGGCGTTCATGAATGCGTCGATCATCGCCGGGATTATCTGGTTGCTGCTGGGGCTTTGGTTGTTGAGCTGGATTATTCATTAAGACAGCCCATAACCCTGTGGGAGCGGGCTTGCTCGCTAAAGCGGTGTGTCAGGCGACGTAAATGTTGAATGTCAGTCCGTCTTCGCGAGCAAGCCCGCTCCCATATTGGATCGCAGCACATTCAGATGTACCGCTACAATGCCCGCTCCCCAAGGAGCCCGCATGTCCAACCTGATCGCCGACTGGCGCGACCGCCCGACCCATCGCAAGGTCTGGGCACTCGCCGCGCCCATGATCCTCTCGAACATTTCCGTACCGCTGGTGGCGCTGGTCGACAGTACCGTCATCGGGCACTTGCCCCACGCCCATCAACTGGGCGCCGTGGCGGTCGGCGCCAGCCTGTACACCTTCCTGGCCTGGGCCATGGGCTTTCTGCGCATGGGCACCACCGGGTTTGCCGCGCAAGCTGCCGGGCGCAGCGATGGGGCGGCGTTGCGGCAGATTCTGTTGCAAGGCTTGCTGCTGGCGATGGGACTGGCGCTGGTGCTCGGCACTTTGGGGGTTCCGTTGAGCGGCGTGGCGCTGCACTTCATGCAACCCTCGGCAGAACTGGATCAACTGACCCGCGAATTTTTCCACACCCGACTGTTCGGCCTGCCCGCGGCGCTGGCCAGTTATGCGCTGGTGGGCTGGTTCCTCGGTACCCAGAACGCCCGGGCACCGCTGGCGATTCTGCTGAGCACCAACCTGGTGAACATCGCGCTGAACCTGTGGTTCGTCCTCGGGCTCGATTGGGGCGTGGTCGGCGCGGCCCGAGCGTCGGTGATCGCCGAATGGACCGGCGCCCTGATCGGCCTGTTCATGACCCGCAAAGCCCTGCGCGCCTATCCGGGCCACATCGCCTGGGCCGCCCTCGCGCTATGGCAGAGCTGGCGCCCGCTGCTGGCGGTCAACCGCGATATTTTCATCCGTAGCCTGGCGCTGCAATCGGTGTTTTTCCTGATTACCGTGCAAGGTGCGCGGCTGGGTGATGCCACGGTCGCCGCCAATGCGCTGCTGCTCAATGGTTTGCTGCTGACCGCCCACGCCCTCGATGGCCTCGCCCATGCGGTGGAAGCCCTGTGCGGCCACGCCATCGGCGCTGGCGATCGACAATCTCTGCGCCGTTCATTGGTGGTAGCCACCGGTTGGTCGTTGTTGGCAAGTCTGGGCTTTGCCGCACTGTTTCTGTTTGCCGGGCATTTGTTCATCGAGATGCAGACCAACATCCAGAGCGTGCGTGACACCGCATTCATCTACCTGCCCTACCTCGCCGCCCTGCCGCTGCTCGCGGTCTGGAGCTACTTGCTGGACGGGCTGTTTATCGGCGCCACCCGGGCCCGGGAAATGCGCAATGGCATGTTGTTGACGGTGCTGCTGTTGCTGCCGTTCGCCTGGGCGCTACAAGGTCTGGGCAACCACGGGCTGTGGATAACATTCCTGTTGTTTATGGTACTGCGCAGCCTGACCCTCGGCGCCTTTGCCTGGTACTTGCGCCAGAACGACGGCTGGTTTGCCGGTCGCGCTCACTGAGTTGGCGTGGCATTGACGAAGGACGTCACCTCATCGAGCACAGGCGCCAATCGGCGCATAGGCCGGGACAGCGTCGCCACCAGCGTGGCGTGGCTGGTGCGCGAATAGTACAGGTCCTGAACCGGCACCCCGGCGGCGCGCAGTTTGCTCGCCAGACCGCCAGTGTTGCGGGTTGGGTTGACCACGTCATCGTCCCTCGACGCCATCAACAAGGCTGGCGGCGCGCCGCGACTGACGTGATTGATCGGTTGGGATTGTGGCGGTGAGTCCGGCCAGAAAAACACCGGGCGCACCTCGGGATTCTTGATCGGCAGGAAGTCATACGGCCCGGCGAGACCGATCCAGCCACTCAGATCATGTGGCGACATCCCCACGGCCCCCAGCAATTGCGGCTCCAGCGCCAACATCGCGACGTTGTAGGCCCCGGAACTGTGGCCCATCAGGTACACACGTTGCGGGTTGCCGGCGTATTCGCCGATGTGCGTTTTGGTCCACGCCACGGCTCGCGCACTGTCTTCGAGAAACAGCGGATAGCGCACCTGCGGATACAACCGATAGTCCGCCAGCACCGCGACAATCCCACGGGACGCCAGCGCTTCGCCGACAAAGCTGTAATCGCTGCGAGAGCCGCTGTTCCAACTGCCACCATAGAAAAACACCACCACCGGAGCGTTTTCCACCGCGTGCCGGGGCACATACACATCGAGCTTCTGCCGTGCATCACTTCCATAAGCAATGCCTTCGGTCTTGTCGAAGGTGCCGTCGGGGGTCAACGCGTTGAGCATTTTCACCGGAGAACAACCACCAAGCCCCAATAGCAGAACGGCACCGATCAGTGCGCCAATGCATTGCCCAAGCGTACGAGCCATAGATACCGCACCTCTGTTTCAGGGTTGATCGTTCTGCCATTGGCGCCGTACATGCTCAAGACCGGCCTGCTGGGTCAGTCCCACAGGCGGCGGCACCAGCACCGCCCACGGGTGCAGCAAGCGTAGCCACAACCAGTCATCGAGCACGTGGCGATCGCTGAAACCCAGCGCCAGCCCTTGCTGAACATGGGAGGACAGCGCTGCATACTCGGTTCCAAACGATTGGCACCAACGCCAGATATGCTGCTCCAGCAAACAGGTTTGCAGGCGCTCGCGTTGCCGCCCCGTGAGGTTTTCTTCAACCGCCAGCGGTGCGACGGCCAAACCGGGATTACGCAGTTGCTGCCAGCCCTGACTGCCGATCGCCCGATCCGCCCAGGTGCCACCGTACCAGCGCAACTGGCTGATCGGTCCGAGCCAGCGGCTCAACTCCCGGGCATCACAGGCGTCGAAAAAATAGCTCGCCGTCTGCCGGTTGTAGTAGCCGAGCATGGCTCGGTGGTGCAGGCCGAACGAGACGGTGAGCATGCGCCGCAAATGCGCCAGCAGCGTCGGCGTCGAGGCCGTACTGTCCAGCAACAAGCCGCGCCAGACCTGCGGCTCGCGTTGACACAACGCTTGCAGCGCCTCGCTTTCGTGCAGTTCGATCAATAACGGCCCCTGCTCTCGCACCCCTTGAAATTCGGTGCTATCGAACAGCCAGAAATGCCGAAGCCCGGCGAACGTCTGCCGTAACACCTTCAGCGCCTGCGGCGCGTCCTGAACATCCAGCAGCAGCCAAGGCGACATCGGGTCAAACATTACGTCACTCATCCGCGGCCGCTCTGTTCAAGCGCACCGACCAACCGACAACTGCAAATCGCCTGCCGACAATGGCTGAAGCTGCCGCCGCCGGGCATCAGGCAGAGCAGCACCAGCGGCGGAGCGGATTTCAGCAGTTGCGGCAAGCCTTCACTGAGCAACTGCTCCGGCAGCGCGATCGGCTCCTGCGCAGGGTCCTGAGGGCCATCAGGCGCTTGCAACACACCACTGATCACTGGCTGATCGGGGTCGCCCTCAAGAAAACTCACCACCACTTCGTCCCCTTCGCGCAGCACCGCTTTGCCTGCCAATGCCGGCGCCAGTGGCAGCCAACAATGACTGGCGGCGGCGCCTTCGCCCTGATAAAGCCAATCGAATTGCACCGCCACCGGCCGTGAGCAATCCGGGCGCGGCTCGTCAACGGCGACCACCCAGGCGCGTTGCAAACTGTGCATCCGTGGCCGAACAGGGCTGCTGCCTGCCAGAGACGGGCCATTTTGCAGGACAGCAAAAATCCGATTGCGGTACGGTTGATCGAGGGACAGGTCGGCATGATGTTCAACCCGCGACAACAACCACTCACGATTGCATTCGGCGAAAGGATGTCCGGCCAACGGCAGCCATCGTCCACTGCGCAGGCTCGGCACAGCGGATTCGCCCTCGGCCCTGCGTGCCTGTTGCGCGCCATGGGCGCCGGGCAGCAACGCGTCCTGCAACCGCCATCGACGCACCGCCGGTGTGCCGTGATCGGCCTCGTCATCAAAGCGCGCGACCCCGGCGCGAGGCAGATGCGCGAGGTCGTCACCGAACACCAGGCAATGGCCATCGCTGCGGTGCTCGAAGTGATAATGAATGCCGGCGCGCGCACACAAGCGCTGCAGCAGTTGCAGATCGGACTCTCGGTACTGGGTGCAAAACGTCAGCTCTGGATAGTCGGCAACCAGTTCGAAGCGGCGCTGAGCCCCGGCGATGCCGTGCTCCTTGAGCACCTGCGCGAGAATTTGCGGCACGCTGCAGGCACTGAAAACGCGCTGACTGAAACGCAGATCGAGGCAGTTCAGTTTAGGTCCGAGTCGAGCCCGGCAGAGCCTCGAACCCTGGCCATGCTCCTGCTGGACAACGCTGTGCAGTTGCCCGTGAATACCGTTGCGCGAGGCGCCGAAATGCAAAAACACCGAGCGGTGCAACAGACCGGCCAGATCCAGCTGCGCATCCTCGATCAACACATCAATGTCGAAGGCGAAGGGCTCGCTGATGGCTTCATTACCGGTAAAGGCCAGGACCTCAAAGGCGTCGGGCAGGCCCGCTACGTCCAGACGAAATGACGGCTCGTTGACTGGATCGAACATCGGCGATTCTCTACAGGAGGGGCGGCCGGGGATTCTCGCTGAGAGACATGGCCGAGTAGAGTGCCGAAGTACAACTTAGGAAATGACCTACGAGAAAAGAAGACCATATGAGTTTGCTGACTGTGATAGCCAAGGATTTTGCGGGGAATTTAAGAGATGTCCCACCGAGTTATCCGAATTTCCCACAGCTTGCGGAGAAATTTCAGACAACCCGGCGAGATCACACCTGTTCTCAAGAAGACAGGTAAGACGAACGGGTCAGACCCAGGCGCAACGCGTCGAGGAACTGGGTACGCTCGGCGGCAGTGATGCGCGCACTCGCGCACTTGTCGCGGTAGTGGGTCATCAGTTCTTCCGGCGACAAGTGCACGTAGCGCAGCATGTCTTCGATGGTGTCGTGGGTTTCGATACCGGCGTGGTACACGGTGCCGTCGGCGTTCTGGTAGATGTTCACCGAATCGGTGTCACCGAACAGGTTGTGCATGTCGCCGAGAATTTCCTGGTAAGCGCCGACCAGGAAGATCCCCAGCAGGTAGTCTTCACCGTCATTCAACCCGTGTACCGGCAGACTGGTTTCGATGCTCTGCTCGTCGACGTATTGCTTGATCTTGCCGTCGGAGTCGCAGGTCAGGTCTTGCAGCACCGCACGGCGCATCGGCTCTTCGTCGAGACGGTGCAGCGGCAGGATCGGCAGTACCTGGCCGATGGCCCAAGTGTCCGGCAGGCTCTGGAACACCGAGAAGTTGCAGATGTACTTGTCGGCGAGCTTGTCGTTGAGTTCGTCGAGCACCTGGCGGTGGGAACGCTGACGGGCTTTCAACGAGTTGTGCAGGCGACGGCAGACGGCGAAGTAGCATTGCTCGGCCAGGGCTTTTTCTGCCAGGGTCAGCTTGCCATCGGCGTATTGGCTAGCGATGTCGCTCATGTAGTGCGTGGCGCGCCAGTAGGTCTCGGTGACCATCTCTATGTCGGTCGGGCCCAGCAGGTCAACCAGCCACTGCACGGTTTCCGGCAGTTCTTCCTTGTTGTCGATCTGCGGCACGTCGTCGTTATGCTTTTCGACGTCGGTCACCTGCACCACGAGCATCGCGTGGTGAGCGGTCAGGGAGCGGCCGCTCTCGGAGAAGATGTTCGGGTGCGGCAGGTTCTGCGCGTCGCAGAATTCCTTGAGCATCCCGACCACGACACCGGCGTAATCGTCCATGTCGTAGTTGATCGAACTGGCGTTACGCGAGTGCGTACCGTCGTAGTCCACGCCCAAACCGCCGCCGACGTCGATGTGATCCACCGGCAGGCCGAGGTTGCGCAGTTCGCCGTAGTAACGAATCGCTTCCTTGAAGCCATGCTGGTAGTCCGCCAGGTTGGCGATCTGCGAACCCATGTGGAAGTGCAACAGGCGAATGCCTTGATCCAGGCCCGCTGCGCGGAAACGCTCGACCACCGACAGCAGTTGCGCCGCCGACAGACCGAACTTGGATTTTTCGCCACCGGTGTCAGCCCACTTGCTTGAGGCCAGGGACGACAGACGCACGCGCAGGCCGACTTGTGGCTTGACCTTCAGCGAGGCCGCTTCTTCGATCACCAGGCCAACTTCGGATTCTTTCTCGATCACGATGAACACGTTGTGACCGAGCTTCTGGCCCATCAGCGCCAGACGGATGAACTCGCGGTCCTTGTAACCGTTGCAGACGATGGTGCCGCCCTTCGGTGCCAGGGCCAAAACGGCGAGCAGCTCAGGCTTGGAGCCGGCTTCCAGGCCGATGGACACGTCCTGGGTGGCGATGATGTTCTCGATCACCGCTTCTTGCTGGTTAACCTTGATCGGGTACAGCGCGGTGTACTTGCTCTGGTATTCCAGGCGTTCAATGTTGGCATCGAAGGCGCCGGTCAACTGACGCACGCGGTCTTGCAGGATATCGGGGAACCGCACCAGCAATGGCAAGGACAAACCGCTTTTGCGCAGTTGGTCGACTTGCTCGAACAGGTCGATAGGCGAACTGGTCGGACCGTTCGGACGAACTTCGACGCGACCGGCGTCATTGATCGCGAAATATCCGGCCCCCCAATGGCGAATCCCGTAAACACTGCGGCTGTCCGCAACTGTCCATTGGCTGCCATCGTCTTTGCGTGTGCGTCTTACGGACATTGAAGTCCCCTATAAAGAAGTCATAGAGCGTCGCCTGGGTTCAGGCCGGCGCAGTCTAAAGAATGAAAATGACGGTTCGTCAACGAGGGGATAGACCTCGCTGACCGCAGTGAGTTTAGAAACCGGTCAGAACAGGCTCTGTGAAAACCATGTTGGCGACGCCAGGCCAGAATGAAATCAGGACTGGATCAAGCCGAGGGTGGTTTTCACAGAGGCTGCTAGCCGCCGGACTTCTTCGCCTTGAAACCAAGTTTGATCAGCTCGGCCAAGAGTAGCTCGACATGATCGCCCTGGATTTCAATGATTCCGTCTTTCAACGCCCCGCCGGTGCCGCAACGTTTCTTCAACGTGGTGGCCAGGGCCGTGAGCGCATCAAGGGCCAGCGGCACGCCGGTGATGGTGGTCACCGTCTTGCCGCCACGGCCCTTGCTTTCGCGACGCACGCGAGCAATGCCGTCGCCGGCAGGGATCACGGTTTGTTTGCAGATACAGGCATCCACCGGTTTGCTGCAATCCGGGCAATGACGACCTGCGTCGGTGGAAAATACCAGGCCACCAAGGGCGGCGAAGGATGCGGCTTTTTTGGCCACCGGCAATCCTCTTGGGAGGACAAAGACTGGTCGCAGCACTTAGGCAAGGCTATCGACCGCGAAGCCCCACTCAGGCAGGGGCAGCGCTACTGAAACAGTACAGACCTGTAGGAGCGAAGCTTGCTCGCGAAAGGACGTCAACGATAACGCGCGGCATCAGACAGAACGAGTCGTCCATGCATCCTTCGCGAGCAAGCTTCGCTCCTACAAAAGGTCGCGCAGTGTAACGGCAAAAAGCCGACTTGCTAAGAGCCAATCGGCGCCAATTTATGCCTTCTTTGCGACGTCGGTTTGCTGAGCCTTCAGATAACGCTTCAACGCGGCCAAAGAGTCCGGGCAGTAAGGCTTTTGGGTGATTTCCTGCATCACCTGATCAATCGGAATAAAGCGCGCTTCAAGCACTTCTTCCGGCTGCAGGATCAACGGACCGTCCCACACGGCCGAAAACGCCGAACACCACAGCCGGTTGCCGGTGTCCTCGAAGAAAAAGTGATCATGAGCGCTCAGTTCCACACCACTCACGCCCAATTCTTCTTCCAGCTCACGGGCGGCCGACTCGGCGTAACTCTCATCAGCCTGCACCATGCCCCCCGCCGCCACGTCCCAATAACCGGGATAAATGGCTTTGCTGAGGGTGCGGCGGTGCACGCAGAGCTCACCGGCCGAGTTGAACAACATGATGTAGGTGCCGCGCCCGATCAGCCCGCGCTCACGCAGGTCGCTGCGGACCAGGGCGCCGAGCAGGTTGTCCTGCTCGTCGACCCAGGCGATGCGTTCGGCATCCGAGGCCGCGCGGTGGGCGGCCTCTTTGGCGCTATCGACCATGACTCAGCCCTGATTGAGCAGTTGACGCAGATCGATCACTGCAGCGTTGGCCCGGGAGATGTAGTTAGCCATGACCAGCGAGTGGTTGGCCAAAATCCCGAAGCCGCTGCCATTGAGGATCATCGGGCTCCAGACCGGTGCTTGCGAAGCTTCCAGCTCACGAATGATCTGGCGCACGCTGACGGTGGCGTTTTTCTTGGCCAGCACATCGGCGAAGTCGACTTCGACGGCGCGCAGCAGATGGGACAACGCCCAGGCCTGACCGCGGGCTTCGTAGAATACGTTGTCGATCTGCATCCACGGAGTTTCGACGATTTCTTCGTCAACCTGCGGCACCTGGCCCGGCATCACCACTTCGGTTTTCAGCGAGGTGTTGAGCTTGACCCGGCCAACGCTGGCCGACAGGCGTTGCGACAACGAACCCAGACGGGTGCCGACATCGCCCAGCCAGTTGTTCAGGTTGTCGGCGCGGGCATAGAACAACGCATTCTTCTGCGCCGGATCAGACAGGCGAGCCTGGTAACGGCTCAGGGAATTGATGCCTTCCTGGTACTCCGATTCGCTGGATGGCAGGACCCAGCTCTTGTTATCGAAGTTGAAACGCGGCTCGGCCTTGGCCAAATCCGAGTCTTCGGCCGATTGTGACTGCGAGCGCGCAAAGTCTTTACGCAGGGCGCGGGTCATGTCGCGGACCTGGACCAGCACGCCATATTCCCAACTCGGCATGTTGTCCATCCACAGGCCCGGCGGGAAGCGGTCGTTGGAAATGTAGCCGCCCGGCTTGTTCAGCAAGGTGCCGGCGACGGTCTTGAGGGTTTCCACCATGGTGTAGCCGACGACCATCTGCTTGCCTTCTTTCTCGGCAGCGACCTGGGCGTTTTGCTGAACCGGGAACAAGTCAGGCTCTTCACTCCAGTACCAGCCCAGGCCGATGGTCACCAACAGGTACAGACCGATCAAAGTGGCCAGCGCCCGGCTGAACAGCAGGCCGCCGAAATAACTGCGGGTGGCCGATTTCGGTTCAGCGGCACGTTCGGGTGCGCTGCCCGCGCGGTTCTTCCAGTCCAGCATGGCGATATCCTTTCAATCACTTGAGTTCATCGGTTCGACCACAACCCTACGCCATCGTGCCTCAATTTGCCGCGCATTAATCTGCGCGAAACAACGAGCCATGCAATCGCATCGGTCGAGGCGACACTATAAATGAAGCATAGCCTTCGAGCCTATGCGACCAGTCGGTCAGAAACTGAATGATGTCGCTTTGCAGATTATTGACATACGACACTGATGTGACTGAAAAGAGGTGCTAGCATAGAGCCACCAGTCGATCTCAGCATGCACCCTAACTAGTAGTCAGGATATGACCGAGCCAGAAGACCCCAGCCGTGAGCGCCTCAAGCACCACTTTGCCCAGCGGGTAATTCATCAGGCACGTCAAATTCTTGAGATATGGCAGCGCCTGCAACGCAGCGAGTGGTCCACTACCGATTTGTCCGAGCTGAGCGAGGCCAACCTGCGCCTGCTGCGCTTTGCCGAACGCTTTGAACAACCGGAACACTCGCAATTGGCGCGCCACATCGGCCAGTCGCTGGAGGCGGTCGATGCTAATCGCGGACGCCTGAGCAGCGGCCTGATCACTGACCTCAACCGTTTGATGCAGCGCCTGTCCCGCACCGGCCTGCGTCACGGCGACCAACTGGACCAAACCTTCCTGCCGCCACTGCGCAAGCCAATCTACGTGATGCTGCAAGATCACGATCGTGCCGAACGCTTGGCCAAGCAACTGGAATTCTTCGGGCTCAGCGCCCAGTCGCTGGACAGTGTGTCGGCGTTTCGCTCCTCGATGGTCGAGCGACTGCCGGCGGCGATTGTCATGGACGTGGACTTCAGCGGCCCGGGCATCGGCTTGAAACTGGCCGCCGAAGCCCAGGTTGGTCTCGATGAACCGTTGCCGCTGCTGTTCTTCAGCCTGCACGAAACCGACACCCCTACCCGCCTCGCCGCCGTGCGCGCCGGTGGCCAGGAATTCCTCACCGGCACCCTCGAAGCCTCGAGCCTGCTGGAGAAGATCGAAGTCCTGACCTGCGTTGCCCAGTACGAACCGTATAAAGTGCTGATCATCGACGACTCCCGCGCCCAGGCCTTGCACACCGAGCGTCTGCTCAACAGCGCCGGCATTGTCACGCGCACGCTGATCGAGCCGATCCAGGCCATGGCTGAACTGGCGGACTTCCAGCCCGACCTGATCATCCTCGACATGTACATGCCGGCCTGCACCGGTACCGAACTGGCCAAAGTGATCCGCCATAACGACCGTTACGTCAGCGTGCCGATCATTTACCTGTCGGCCGAAGACGACCTGGACAAGCAACTCGACGCCATGAGCGAGGGTGGCGACGACTTTCTGACCAAACCGATCAAGCCGCGGCACCTGATCACCACCGTGCGCAACCGCGCGGCCCGGGCACGCAACCTGAAAGCGCGGATGGTCCGCGACAGCCTCACCGGTTTGTACAACCACACCCACATTCTGCAATTGCTCGAAGACTGCTCGTTCCGCGCCCGCCGCGAGAGCAAGCCGCTGAGCTTTGCGATGCTCGACATCGACCACTTCAAACGGGTCAACGACAGCCACGGCCACCCCATGGGCGACCGGGTGATCAAGAGCCTGGCGCTGTTCCTCAAGCAGCGACTTCGCAAGACCGATTTCATTGGCCGTTACGGCGGCGAAGAGTTCGCGATTGTCATGCCGGACACTGATGTCGAATCAGCGCACAAGGTGCTCGACGAAATCCGTCAGCGCTTTGCCGAGATTCACTATCCGGCCCAGCCGCAAGACCTTTGGTGCACGTTCAGCGCTGGCGTGGTCGAGCTGCGCGAAGATTCCGACAGCCTGATGATGGCCAGCCAGGCGGACGAGGCGCTGTACCGCGCCAAGGACGCCGGACGCAATCGCGTGCAAGCAGCGCGGGAGTCAAAGCAAAGTGCCACTTTTTCATCGGAATCCACCGATTCGGTCATAACGCTGTAATACAAACGCAATAAATTCAGGCGCTTACCATTCTGCCGTTGGTAGACCCGTTATGCGCCTGAAGCTGCTGACCAACCTCAATACCCTCCTGCTGGTCGCCGTGTGCGTCGCCCTCGGTGCCACGCTATGGTGGTCGCAAAAAGCCCTGGAGCGGCCCTATCTGTTGATGGAGCGCTACCTGGGACTGTCCCAGCAATTTCAAAATGAAGTGGCGCGTAACGTCGAGGATTATCTGTCCAGCGGCGATGCCCTGCGCCTGAGCAGTGCCAGCCAGGCCATCGACGGCTTACAAAAAGAACTCACCGAACTGCCCCCGGCATTGGCCGACACGTTGCGCCCGAGCCTGTCCAGCCTCGAAGAATTCAGCAAGTCCGACCTGCTGGCCGCCGGCAAACTCGCGGGGGATCCGCAGGCGCTGTTGCTCCAGGCCGAACGGGAGTTGGGCGCCAGCCTCGACCAGCTCAGCCAATACGCCAGCACCAATGCAACCTATCTGACGCCGCTGCTCGCCGCCTCCCAGCACTTGGGCAAACTGTCCCTGGCCCGGGACAAACTGGTCAGCAGCGGTCGCAGCGAACTGGCTGCCGATGTCGAGCGAGAAGTCGCCAGCATCCGCGCCCAAGCGACGCAACTGGATGCCTTGCCGCTGCTCGGCGTGGCCGCCAGCACGGAGTCGAGCACCGACGATTTCGCCTCGATGATGGGCCTGGAAAACACCGAAAAAGCCGCGACCGAAGATGCCGGGGTCGGCCTCAAGCGCGAACTCAACAGCCTGCTCACGCGCTACCCGGCTGAGCTTGCGCGCACCCGCGATCAAATCCAGAAGCGCGCCGACCTGAGCGCCGCGACACACCTGAAAATCACCGCCGTGCAGCAGGCCATCGCCGGGCTGGAACCGGTGGTGCGCGCCCAGCACGGGCAGATCCAGGGCGAAGTGCGATTGATGCAAGGGCTGATGATCGGCCTGATTCTGCTGATCGCGCTGTTGATCGACACCTTGCAACGACGCCTGGCCCGAACCCTGACCAACCTGGCGCCGGCGCTGTCGACCTGGGCCGAGGGCGACTTCAGCCAGGACATTCAGTTGGGCAAGACCAACCGCGAGTTGCATGACATCCAGGCTTCGCTCAACCGATTGCGCGCCTATCTGGTGGATTTGGTGGGGACCATTCGCCTCAATGCCGAACAAGTGGCCGGCAGCAGTCGGACATTGGCCGAGCTTAGCAACGACTTGCACACTGGCGCTGAACATCAGGCCGGCGACACGGCGTTGATCCGCGATTCCCTCGGTGAGCTGGAAGCCACCATTCAACAAGTGGCCGGCGACGCCAGCCAGGCTGCAGATGCCAGTCGCAACGCAGGATTGGCGGTCGAGCATGGCCAGAAAGTCATCGGCCTGAGCCTCACCGGGCTGCATGCGCTGGTGGGCGAAGTACAAAGCAACGCGCAGATGATTGAACACCTCGCTGAAGAGTCCGCGACCATCGGCGGCGTGCTGACAGTGATCCGTTCGATTGCCGACCAGACCAACCTGCTGGCCCTGAACGCCGCCATCGAAGCGGCCCGGGCCGGGGAAATGGGTCGAGGTTTTGCGGTGGTGGCCGAAGAAGTGCGTTCGCTGGCGCAACGCACCGCTGGCGCCACGGCAGAGATCCAGACCTTGATCGCCGGCCTGCAAACCGCGGCACGGCAATCGGTGGAAGGCATGCGCGCCCAGGTCGAGCACGCCGAAGCCACTGCCAATCAGGCTCAAGACGCTGATGGAGCGCTGGATAAAATCGTCGGGGCGATTCAGACCATTGCCGACACGGCGGTGCGCATTGCCGATGTCACGGCCCAGCAAAGCGGCGCCGTCAGCGAGATCCGTGATCACAGTGAGCGGATTCACCAGTTGGGTGGGGATAACTTGCTTCGTATCGGTCGCGGGCGCGAACAGGGCGAGAACCTGCTGGTATTGGGAGGCCAACTGAATACAGCCGTACAAGCCTTCCGCGTCTGACAGAGCGCTTTCGCGAGCAGGCTCGCTCCCACAGGGGTATGCATTCCAATGTGGGAGCGAGCCTGCTCGTGAAGGCGCCAGTCCAGACACCACAAATGACCGGATTTAATCACTCGGTCACATATTTCGCGCAAACATCGGCCATCGTGCTGGCTATTGCATAGAACTGGACAGTCACAAAGGCTTTGCGGCATAGTCGCCGGGTTCTGACAATTGCACACAGATAACAAGGAACAGCAGATGGCGACGCTACTGGTTCTGCACGGACCCAACCTGAACTTGCTCGGCACCCGCGAGCCGGGCACCTATGGCGCTACGACACTGGCGCAGATCAACCAGGACCTGGAACGCCGTGCCCGTGAAGCCGGTCATCATTTGCTGCACCTGCAAAGCAACGCCGAGTATGAATTGATCGACCGCATCCACGCCGCACGTGGCGAAGGTGTGGACTTCATTTTGATCAACCCAGCAGCTTTTACGCACACAAGTGTCGCATTACGTGACGCGCTGCTGGCGGTGAGCATCCCATTCATCGAAGTGCATTTGTCTAACGTGCACAAACGCGAACCTTTCCGCCATCACTCTTACTTCTCCGATGTAGCGGTGGGAGTGATCTGCGGCCTTGGCGCCAGCGGTTATCGACTGGCCCTGGAGGCTGCCCTGGAACAGCTTGAACAACAAGCTATACGCCCCTGACCGACCCTTGGGAGTTGATGATTCATGGATATCCGTAAAGTTAAGAAACTAATCGAATTGCTGGAAGAGTCCGGCATCGACGAGCTCGAGATCAAGGAAGGCGAAGAGTCCGTACGCATCAGCCGTCACAGCAAGACCCCGGCTCAGCAGTACTACGCTCCGGCTCCGATGCACGCTCCGGCGCCTGCGCCAGTTGCTGCAGCTCCCGTTGCTGCCGCTCCTGCAGCTCCAGCCGCACCTGTTCTGAACGGCACCGTTGCCCGTTCGCCTATGGTCGGCACCTTCTATCGCAAATCTTCCCCGTCCTCGCCGTCCTTCGTTGAAGTTGGCCAGACCGTGAAGAAAGGCGACACCCTGTGTATCGTCGAAGCCATGAAGATGATGAACCACATCGAAGCTGAAACCAGCGGTGTGATCGAATCCATCCTCGTCGAAGACGGCCAGCCGGTTGAGTACGACCAACCGCTGTTCACCATCGTTTGAACCGCGGAGAGACTTTGATGACTGCGAAGTTGGAAAAAGTTCTGATCGCCAACCGCGGTGAGATCGCCCTGCGGATCCTGCGTGCCTGCAAAGAGATGGGCATCAAGACCGTCGCCGTTTATTCCACGGCTGACAAAGAGCTGATGCACCTGGGTCTGGCGGACGAATCCGTCTGCATCGGTCCGGCATCGGCTGCAAAGTCTTACCTGCACATCCCTGCGATTATCGCCGCTGCTGAAGTGACTGGCGCTACCGCCATTCACCCAGGCTACGGTTTCCTCGCGGAAAACGCCGATTTCGCCGAACAGGTCGAGAATTCCGGCTTCGCCTTCATCGGCCCGAAAGCCGACACCATTCGCCTGATGGGCGACAAGGTATCGGCCAAGCACGCCATGATCGCTGCTGGTGTTCCAACCGTTCCGGGCTCTGACGGTCCACTGCCGGAAGACGAAGAAACCGCTCTGCGCATTGGTCGCGAAGTCGGTTACCCGGTGATCATCAAAGCCGCTGGCGGCGGTGGTGGTCGCGGCATGCGCGTTGTGCATAAAGAAGAAGACCTGATTTCTTTCGCAAAACTGACCCGCACCGAAGCAGGCGCGGCGTTCGGCAACCCGATGGTCTATCTGGAAAAATTCCTGACCAACCCACGTCACGTGGAAGTCCAGGTTCTTTCCGACGGCCAGGGCCACGCCATCCATCTGGGCGACCGCGATTGCTCGCTGCAACGTCGTCACCAGAAGGTTCTCGAAGAAGCGCCAGCACCGGGCATCGACGAGAAGGCACGGGCTGAAGTCCTCGCACGCTGCGTCAAGGCATGCATCGACATCAACTACCGTGGCGCGGGCACTTTCGAGTTCCTGTACGAGAACGGCGCGTTCTATTTCATCGAAATGAACACCCGCGTTCAGGTTGAGCACCCGGTTTCGGAAATGGTTACCGGCATCGACATCGTCAAGGAGATGCTCAGCATCGCCGCTGGCAACAAGCTGTCGTTCACCCAGGATGACGTCGTCATCCGCGGTCACGCGCTGGAATGCCGGATCAACGCCGAAGACCCGAAAACCTTCATGCCAAGCCCAGGCACGGTCAAGCATTTCCACGCTCCAGGCGGCAACGGCGTTCGCGTCGATTCGCACCTGTACAGTGGCTATGCTGTTCCGCCGAACTACGATTCGTTGATCGGCAAGCTGATCACCTACGGCGCAACCCGTGACGAAGCCATGGCGCGCATGCGCAATGCGCTGGACGAAATCGTTGTCGACGGGATCAAGACCAACATCCCGCTGCACCGCGATCTGGTCCGTGATGAAGAATTCTGCAAAGGCGGAGTCAACATCCACTACCTGGAACACAAGCTGGCTGCTCAGCATTAAGATGTGATCCGAACCAACAAAGCCGCTTTCGAGCGGCTTTGTTGTTTCTGGCGTAAAGAAAATCAAAAGATCGCAGCCTGCGGCATCTCCTACATTGGAATGCGAACTCCTGTAGGAGCTGCCAAAGGCTGCGATCTTTTGATCTTCGGCCATGGTCGTCTTCTGCCGCGCGCTCGCGTAAACTTGCGCGCTTCTCGCAGCCCGCTAGGCTGCAATCAATATTTTTCAAAGGTGCCCGCCATGCCTTGGCTGCAAGTCCGTCTCGCCATCAGCCCAGAACAAGCCGAAACCTACGAAGACGCTTTCCTTGAAGTCGGCGCCGTATCGGTGACTTTCATGGACGCTGAAGATCAGCCGATCTTCGAACCGGAACTCAACACCACGCCGCTGTGGTCCCACACCCATCTGCTGGCCCTGTTCGAGGACGGCACCGAAGCCGCCAGCGTGCTGGCCCACATGGAATTGCTGACCGGCGGTCCACTGCCCGAGCATCACAGCGAAATCATCGAAGACCAGGACTGGGAACGCAGTTGGATGGACGGTTTCCAGCCAATGCGTTTCGGTGAGCGCCTGTGGATTGTCCCGAGCTGGCACGCCGCGCCCGAACCTGACGCCGTGAACCTGCTGCTGGACCCGGGCCTGGCGTTCGGCACCGGCACCCACCCGACCACCGCGCTGTGCCTGGAATGGCTCGATGGCCAGGACCTGAAGGACTGCAACGTGCTGGATTTCGGCTGCGGCTCGGGGATTCTGGCAATTGCCGCCCTGCTGCTGGGCGCCAAGGAAGCCGTCGGCACCGACATCGACGTGCAAGCGCTGGAAGCCTCCCGCGACAACGCCGGGCGCAACAACATTGCCGAAGCGCTGTTCCCGCTGTATCTGCCAGAAGACCTGCCGCAGGTTCAGGCCGACGTGCTGGTCGCCAACATTTTGGCCGGCCCGCTGGTGTCCCTGGCACCACAACTGTCCAGCCTGGTCAAGCCGGGCGGCCGTCTGGCGCTGTCGGGCATCCTCGCCGAGCAAGGTGAAGACGTCGCCAAGGCCTACGCTCAAGACTTCGATCTGGACCCGATTGCCAATCGCGATGGCTGGGTGCGCATCACTGGCCGTCGGCGCTAGAATGAGCACCTGCATAATCCGGATCGCCGCATGACCGACAGCTTCGTCACCCAGTGCCCGCATTGCCAAACCAGCTTCCGCGTCAGCCACGCTCAATTGAGCGTGGCCCGTGGAGTGGTTCGCTGTGGCTCCTGCTTGCAGGTGTTCAACGCCGCCAAGCAACTGCTTGAGCAACGGGCCGGCCAGGAATCGGTCAAACCGGTCGCCCCGCCGATTGCCGAACTGCCCAGCGAAGCGCCGACGGGCATTGCCTCGCCACCGGTCGTTGAAGCGCCGGCCAGCGTCGAATCACCCGCACCGCGCGCCATCAGCCAAAAGCAGTGGAGCGCCTCGGAACTGGATCTCGACAGCCTAGATCTGGACGAAGAACTCGCCCGCCTCGAACAACGGGAAATCCAGCCAACCACTGAATTCGGTCGTCCGCGCGAAGATTCCCTCAGCGCACGCCGCGACAGCCCGGAACCTGATGAAACGGTCTGGCGCGATAGCTTGTTCAGCGAACGCTCCAATGAGCTCACCGTCGAGCCCGAAGAAGACGAGCCGGAAACCGTCGACATCGAGCCGGTCAAATCCGCGCGAACCGAGCCTTCGTTGTCGCTGGAGCCGGTGGATCTCGACGATGAACCACCGATCCCGCAACTGCGCCTGCATGACCCGATCGATCCGAATGCGCGGCGTGAACGCTTCTCCGCCAGCGACGAAACCGATGACGACGATCTGCCATCGATCGAACCGTTGCGCAAAAAACGCGAGCGCGCCGAGCCCGGTGTCCGCGCCGAAGCCTTGCAAGACCTGACTGACGACCCGCTGCAACTGGACTGGCAGAAACGCCGCTCGCCCTGGGGCCGCCGGTTTTTCTGGCTGTTGCTGATCCTGCTGGGCGCCGGCGCCCTCGTCGGGCAATACGTCGCTTACCATTTCGACGAGTTGGCCCGTCAGGATCAATACCGTCCGTGGTTCCAGGAGTTGTGCCCGCAACTCGGCTGCACGGTGCCGTCCAAAGTTGACATCGCCAAAATCAAAAGCAGCAACCTGGTGGTGCGCAGCCATCCTGATTTCAGCGGGGCACTGGTGGTGGATGCGATCATCTATAACCGCGCGGCCTTCTCCCAGCCCTTTCCGCTGCTGGAGTTGCGCTTTGCCGACCTCAACGGCCACCTGATCGCCAGCCGTCGCTTCAAGCCCGGCGAGTACCTCAACGGCGACCTCGAAGGCCTGGCGGAAATGCCCCCGCAAACGCCGATCCACATCGCGCTGGATATCCTCGATCCAGGCCCTAAAGCGGTGAACTACAGCCTGAGCTTCCATTCGCCCGAGTGAAACGCTTCAGTGCTCAGGGATTGACGGCGGTTTTCTGACTTTGCCTGTACGGACCAAACCGCTGGCGATAACAGAATAACTGTTCAGATTTTGTTCAATTCAGCCTTTATCCAGTCATCGAGAGCGGGTATCATGCCAACCCTTTTTCGAACTCTCATGATCCGGCCCCACAACAGGGAAGTCCTATGTCGGCGGTACGCATCGGTCCATATACATTGCACAACGGCTTGATTCTCGCCCCCATGGCGGGTGTCACCGACCAGCCCTTTCGTCAGCTGTGCAAGCGACTGGGCGCAGGGCTTGTAGTCTCGGAAATGGTCACCAGCGATATGAGCTTGTGGAACACCCGCAAATCGCGGATGCGCATGATCCACGAAGGTGATCCCGAGCCACGCTCGGTACAGATCGCCGGCGGTGATGCGCAGATGCTGGCGGATGCGGCCCGGGCCAACGTGGAACTGGGCGCACAGATTATTGATATCAACATGGGCTGTCCGGCGAAGAAGGTCTGCAACAAGGCCGCCGGTTCGGCGCTGTTGAAAGATGAAACATTGGTGACCGAGATCCTGCAGGCCGTGGTGGCTGCGGTTGATGTGCCGGTCACCCTGAAGATCCGCACAGGCTGGGACCGGGACAACAAGAACGGCCTGACCGTGGCGAAGATTGCCGAACAGGCAGGTATTACGGCGTTGGCGGTCCATGGCCGCACCCGTGCCGACCTGTACACCGGCGAGGCCGAGTACGACACCATTGCCGCGATCAAGCAGGCGGTGTCGATCCCGGTTTTCGCCAATGGCGATATCGATTCACCCGAGAAGGCCCGGTACGTGCTCGACGCGACCGGTGCCGATGGCCTGTTGGTAGGCCGGGCTGCCCAGGGGCGGCCATGGATTTTTCGTGAGATCGACCATTTCCTGCGTACTGGCGAAAAATTGCCGGCGCCGGAGCTGATCGAGGTGGAACGTATTCTGCTTGAGCATCTGGCCGCGCTGCACGCCTTCTATGGAGACGTGATGGGCGTACGCATTGCTCGCAAGCATGTGGGCTGGTATCTCGCAACCCTGCCGGGCGCCAGGGAGTTCCGCGCCCACTTCAATCGTTTGGATGGTACGGAAACACAATGCGCCAACGTTCGGGAGTTCTTCGCCGAGCGTTACAAGAGCCTGACAGGGGACGGAGAAGGGGTGGCCGCATGACGATGATGACCGAGACTTTAGTGAGTGGAACAACACCCGTGAGCGACAACGTGAATTTGAAACAGCACCTCAATACGCCGAGCGAAGAAGGTCAGACCCTTCGCGGGAGTGTCGAGAAGGCGCTGCACAATTATTTCGCCCACCTTGAGGGCGCTGCCGTCACGGATGTGTACAACCTGGTGCTCTCCGAAGTCGAGGCTCCCCTGCTCGAGTGCGTGATGAACTACGTCAAGGGCAACCAGACCAAGGCCAGCGAGCTGCTCGGGCTGAACCGGGGCACGCTGCGCAAGAAACTCAAGCAGTACGATTTGCTGTAAGCATTCAATCAAACCAGAAAGGCGCCCGCGTAAAACCGGTCGCCTTTTTTGCTGACTCCTTTGCTTTTGATGGAAATTGAAATGACCGACCAGACTACCCGCCTGCCGATCCGCCGCGCCTTGATCAGCGTCTCTGACAAGACCGGGATCCTCGAATTCGCCAAGGAGCTAGAAGCCCTGGGCGTAGAGATCCTCTCCACCGGCGGGACGTTCAAGCTGCTGCGCGACAACGGTGTTGCCGCAGTGGAAGTCGCGGATTACACCGGTTTCGCTGAAATGATGGACGGTCGGGTCAAGACCCTGCACCCGAAAATCCATGGCGGGATCCTCGGTCGTCGCGGTATCGACGACGCGATCATGAACGAGCACGGCATCAAGCCGATCGACCTGGTTGCGGTCAACCTGTACCCGTTCGAAGCCACCATCAACAAGCCAGGCTGCGACCTGCCGACCGCGATCGAGAACATCGACATCGGCGGCCCGACCATGGTCCGCTCGGCAGCAAAAAACCACAAAGACGTGGCCATCGTGGTGAACGCCAGCGACTACGCCAACGTGCTGGACGGCCTCAAGGCCGGCGGCCTGACCTACGCTCAGCGTTTCGACCTGATGCTCAAGGCCTTCGAACACACCGCTGCCTACGACGGCATGATCGCCAACTACATGGGCACCGTGAACCAGGCTGCTGAGACTCTCAGCACCGAAGGTCGCAGCGAGTTCCCGCGCACCTTCAACAGCCAGTTCGTCAAGGCTCAGGAAATGCGCTACGGCGAGAACCCGCACCAGAGCGCGGCGTTCTACGTGGAAGCCAAACCTGCCGAAGTCGGTATTGCCACCGCAACCCAACTGCAAGGCAAAGAGCTGTCGTACAACAACGTGGCCGACACCGACGCCGCGCTGGAATGCGTGAAGAGCTTCGTCAAGCCGGCCTGCGTGATCGTCAAGCACGCCAACCCATGCGGCGTCGCCGTAAGCCCGGACGCCGAAGGCGGCATCCGTCAGGCCTACGAACTGGCTTACGCCACCGACACCGAATCGGCCTTTGGCGGCATCATCGCCTTCAACCGCGAACTGGATGCTGAAACCGCCAAGGCCATCGTCGAGCGTCAGTTCGTCGAGGTGATCATCGCCCCATCCGTCAGCGCAGAAGCCCGCGCCATCGTGGCAGCCAAAGCCAACGTGCGCCTGCTGACCTGCGGCGAGTGGTCGACTGACCGCGCCGCTGCCTGGGACTACAAACGCGTCAACGGCGGTTTACTGGTACAGAGCCGCGACATCGGCATGATCAGCGCCGATGACCTGAAAGTCGTGACCAAGCGTGCCCCGACCGAACAGGAAATCCACGACCTGATTTTCGCCTGGAAAGTCGCCAAGTACGTTAAGTCCAACGCCATCGTCTACGCCAAGAACCGTCAGACCATCGGTGTCGGCGCAGGCCAGATGAGCCGCGTGAACTCCGCCCGTATCGCCGCAATCAAGGCTGAACACGCCGGTTTGCAGGTGGCAGGATCGGTGATGGCCTCCGACGCGTTCTTCCCGTTCCGCGACGGCTTGGACAACGCGGCCAAGGTCGGCATCACTGCGGTGATCCAGCCAGGCGGCTCGATGCGTGATAACGAAGTGATTGCTGCAGCTGATGAAGCCGGCATCGCCATGGTATTCACCGGCATGCGCCACTTCCGTCACTGATTAACTCGATCAACTGTGGGAGCGGGCTTGCTCACGAAAGCGGTCTTTCAGTCACATTGATGCTGGATGTGCCGTCGTCTTCGCGAGCAAGCCCGCTCCCACAGAAAAGCAGCTTCAGTGCTGCCTCCAGAATTAGCGTCATCCGAGGTTTTTGAAATGAATGTTTTGATCATTGGCAGCGGTGGCCGTGAACACGCCCTGGCCTGGAAAGTGGCTCAGGATCCGCGCGTGCAGAAGGTTTTCGTTGCTCCGGGCAACGCCGGCACCGCCATTGAAGCCAAGTGCGAGAACGTCGCCATCGACGTGCTCGCCCTCGAGCAACTTGCGGATTTCGCCGAGAAAAACGTTTCCCTGACCATCGTCGGTCCGGAAGTGCCATTGGTTGCCGGCGTCGTCGATCTGTTCCGCGCGCGCGGCCTCGATTGCTTCGGTCCGACCGCTGGCGCTGCTCAGCTGGAAGGTTCGAAAGCGTTCACCAAGGACTTCCTGGCTCGCCACAAGATCCCGACTGCCGACTACCAGAACTTTACCGAGATCGAGCCGGCCCTGGCTTACTTGCGTGAGAAAGGCGCACCGATCGTGATTAAGGCCGATGGCCTGGCCGCCGGTAAAGGCGTGATCGTCGCGATGACTTTGGCTGAAGCCGAAGACGCCGTGCGCGACATGCTGGCGGGCAACGCTTTCGGCGAAGCCGGTTCGCGCGTCGTGATCGAAGAGTTCCTGGACGGCGAAGAAGCCAGCTTCATCGTCATGGTCGACGGCAAGAACGTACTGCCGATGGCCACCAGCCAGGACCACAAACGCGTCGGCGACGGCGACACCGGCCCGAACACCGGCGGTATGGGTGCCTATTCCCCTGCCCCGGTCGTAACAGCCGAAGTCCATAAACGTGTCATGGACCTGGTGATCTGGCCAACCGTGCGTGGCATGGCTGACGAAGGCAACGTCTACACCGGTTTCCTGTATGCCGGCCTGATGATCGACAAAGCCGGTAACCCAAAAGTTATCGAGTTCAACTGCCGTTTCGGCGACCCTGAGACCCAACCGGTGATGCTGCGTTTGCAGTCGAGCCTGGTATTGCTGGTCGAAGCGGCCCTGGCGCAAGCCCTGGACAAAGTCGAAGCACAATGGGATCCACGTCCAAGCGTCGGCATCGTGCTGGCCGCCGGCGGCTATCCTGGTGACTACGCCAAAGGCGTGGCGATCAACGGTCTGGACGCAGCCGCCGGTCTGGAAGGCAAAGTCTTCCACGCTGGCACTGCGCTCAAGGACGGTCAGGTTGTAACGGCCGGTGGTCGGGTGCTGTGCGCTACGGCGATGGGTACCAGTGTTGATGCTGCCCAGCAGCAAGCTTACAAGCTGGCAGCCAAGATCGATTGGGAAGGTTGCTTCTATCGCAAGGACATCGGCTACCGCGCCATTGCCCGCGAGCGTGGCGAAAATCAGGAATAAGCCCTCCATTCGGCCAGGCAAGGGCGTGATGCCCTTGCCGGACTATTCCGGCGCCGCGCATAGTTATATTCTGGCATCAACCTACGAAGGGATTTCGCCGTGCGCTGGCTCAGGATTGCCATAGGTCTTACCGTCACTCTGTTGACCTTGCTCTGCATGCTCCCGGCCCAAGCCGCGCAAGGCAGTGGCTGGTCGGTTTTGCTCGACGAACAGGGCGACCTGCAACTGAGCGATATCCGCTCCACGCGCTTCACCAATCAATTCAGCCCCATCGAACTCGACCGCCTCACGGCCGCCGAGCCCGACGGCGCGTTATGGCTGCGCTTCAGGCTGGCCCCCGGCAAGCACGAACAAGTGCTGCGCGTGTTCGCCCCCGACCTGTCGCACCTCAATCTGTATGTGCTGGACGGCGAAAAGCTGATCGAGCAACTGAACACCGGCACCCAGCAGCCTCAGGCTGAGCGGCCACTGCCCAGCAGCGACTTCATGTTGCCGCTGCCCCAAAGCGATAAAACCCTCGACGTTTACTTGCGACTGGTTTCCGAGCACCAGCTGCGGCCTTACATCACCCTGCAATCGGCGGTGATGACGGCGGCCAATCAGAACCTCACGCTGATCTACGGCCTACTGTTCGGCTGCATCGGCATGCTGATCCTGCACAACGTCGTTCGTTACGCCTACACCCGTTCGCGCAGCAGCCTCTGGCTGGCGGCCTGCGAGTTTCTGCTGCTGCTCAGTCTGGTTCTGCTGCTTAACCTGGCCGGACCATGGCTGCCGAACTGGCACGCCATCCAGACTCCCGGTGCGTACCTCGCCCTGTTGCTGACGGCACCGTGCGGCCTGATGTTCGCCTACCGCTTTTTTGCCCCGCTGGGCCCGCACCCACTGAACAAGCTGCTGCTTGGCGACATCCTGTTCACGGTGGTCGCCGGGCTGCTGCTGTTGTTCGTCAACACCCTGCCGTTGAACATCATCACCTACGTCCTGGTCGCACTCGCGGGCCTGAGCATGTTGTTCGTCAGCGGTTACCACTGGCAAAAAGGCTATCGTCCGGCCCGGCTGTTCGTCGCCGCCATGGTGGTGTTCAACATCGGCGCGCTGATCATCCTGCCGGCACTGCTGGGGCTGACCCTGGTGGCACCGCAAGGCCTGATCATCACCCTGCTGGCGTTCATCTGCATCAGCGGCCTGTTGATGAGCATCGCTCTGGGCGAGCGCCAGCGCAGCATCACCGAAGACCGTTTCAGCGTCAGCCGCGACCTGGCGGCCAGCAATGCCGAGATCAACGCCAAGGCTGAATTCCTGGCGAAGATCAGCCATGAAATCCGCACGCCGATGAATGGCGTACTGGGCATGACCGAACTGCTGCTGGGCACGCCATTGTCGGTCAAGCAACGTGATTACGTGCAGACCATCCACAGCGCTGGCAACGAACTGCTGACCCTGATCAACGAGATTCTCGACATCTCCAAGCTCGAGTCCGGGCAGATTGAACTGGACGACGTGCAATTCGACCTCAATGCCCTGATCGAAGATTGCCTGAGTATTTTCCGCGCCAAGGCCGAACAGCAAAACGTCGAGCTGATCAGTTTTATCCAGCCGCAAGTGCCACGGGTGATCAGCGGTGACCCAACCCGTTTGCGTCAGACCCTGCTGAGCCTGCTGGAAAACGCCCTGAAAAAAACCGACGAAGGCGAGATCCTGATTGTCGTCGCCCTCGACGAACGCAGCGCCAAACCACGCCTGCGCATCGCCGTGCAGGACAGCGGCGTGCCGATGGAACCCGAAGAGCGCGATGCGCTGATGCACGCCGAACTGCACAGCAAACACTTCCTGTCGGCCACTCGCCTGGGCGGTAATCTGGGGCTGGTGATCGCTCGCCAACTGATCCGCCTGATGCAAGGTGAGTTCGGGATCAAAAGCGGCGCCAATCAGGGCAGCACCCTGTGGCTGACCTTGCCGCTGGACCCCGACCGTCTCGAACACCCGACTTCCGACCTCGACAGCCCGTTGCAAGGCGCGCGCGTACTGGTGGTGGACGACAACGACACCTGCCGCAAAGTGCTGGTACAACAGTGCAGCGCCTGGGGCTTGAATGTCAGCGCGGTGCCTTCCGGCAAGGAAGCCTTGGCGCTATTGCGCACCAAGGCTCATTTGCGTGACTACTTCGACGTGGTCCTGCTGGACCAGAACATGCCCGGCATGACCGGCATGCAACTGGCGGCCAAGATCAAGGAAGACCCGAGCCTCAACCACGACATTCTGTTGATCATGCTCACCGGCATCAGTAATGCGCCGAGCAAGATCATTGCACGCAACTCGGGGATCAAGCGCATCCTCGCCAAACCGGTGGCCGGCTACACCCTCAAGACCACATTGGCGGACGAGCTGAACCAGCGCAACAAAGGCCTGGCCGTGTCGCATCACCTGCCCTCCGGCCCGCCCCTGCCGGTCAAGGTGCCCAGCGATTTCCGCATCCTGGTGGCCGAAGACAACAGCATCTCGACCAAGGTCATTCGCGGCATGCTGGGCAAGCTCAACCTGCAACCGGACACCGCCAGCAACGGCGAAGAAGCCTTGCAGGCGATGAAGGCCCAGCGCTACGACCTGGTGTTGATGGACTGCGAAATGCCGATTCTCGACGGTTTCTCCGCCACCCAGCAATTGCGCGCGTGGGAAGTTGGCAATCAGCGGATTCGCACGCCGGTGGTAGCGCTGACCGCACATATTCTCGCCGAGCATAAAGAGCGCGCGCGACAGGCTGGTATGGACGGACACATGGCCAAACCGGTCGAGCTGTCGCAGTTGCGCGAGTTGATCGAGCACTGGGTGGCTCAGCGTGATCAGCAAAACCGCGCCTCCACCCAACCGTCGTAACGCCTGATAGACTCCCCCACGACTACCCTCGCCAGTGAGCCAGCACCATGCTCCACGTGTTGTTCAGCGTTTACCTGAAGATGCTGGTGCTCTACAGCCCGTTCTTCGTGTTGTCCTGTTTCATCAGCCTGACCCGTGGCTACTCGCGCAAGGAACAACGCCGTCTGGCCTGGAAAGTGGCCGTCGCGACGCTGGTGTCCAGCGTTTTGCTGTACCTGTTCGGGCGAGTGATTTTCAGTGTGTTCGGGATCACAGTGGATGCGTTCCGCATTGGCGCCGGCAGTGTGCTGTTCATCTCGGCGCTGGGCATGGCCCAAGGCAAGTCCGCGGTACAGACCGACAACGTGCAGCAAGACGTGACGATCGTGCCGCTGACCATCCCCCTGACGGTCGGCCCCGGCACCATCGGTGCGCTACTGGTGATGGGCGTGAGCCAGCCACACTGGGACGACAAGCTCACCGCCATCCTCAGCATTGCCCTGGCCAGTTTCACGGTGGGGGTGGTGCTTTATCTGTCCAACCGCATCGAGCGGATTCTGGGCGATCAGGGGTTGCAGATTGTCAGCCGGTTGATGGGTTTGTTCGTGTGTGCCTTGGCGGCGCAAATCATCTTTACCGGGGTCAAGGGCTACCTGGTGCCATAAGGCCCAGGCACTGATCTGTACCGCTACGCGACAGGCGGGAGCTTTGCGCTGAACAACGAACCGATTTCGATAGACGGTGCGTGAAGCTCCGTTGCCAGCCATTCCCGGGTGTCGGCTCTGAACTCGTCGTATCGAGCTTGGTTGAAACGGGCCGAATAACCACGCCTGATGACGTTGCCGACAGGCTTGTGCCGCGCTGCCCCGCTCTCGAAATAACACTGATCGATTGTCCCGTGCGTGACGAATGACACCGAAACCATGCCAAGAAAACCACCTTCCTCGACCACACCGGCCATCGCCCTGAACCGTGTGCTCCCGGCATCACCCGACAGGCAATGACGCTTGAGCTTTTGCAACAGCGCCGCGTCACGGGATGCTGACTCCAGCTTGCGCAAAGCCGCCGAAATCAACAGGCCTTGCCCGGATGACAGGTTTGTTTCAGCCAACGCGACCACTTCCTCTTCGCCTGAAACAGTCGATTGCGGGCCACGCAGGGGTAGATCCGTGTGCTGTTCGGCAAAGAAATGCCAGCCACAGGCAGACAGGATTCCCGAGTAGATGTCGAACCATTGTGAATCCTGCAAGCCCTGCGGCACATCTTCGTCAGCTGCCAGCCGGGCAAATGCCAACGTATCCAGCACATCCTGTTTGATCGTCGACGACAAGGCGCTGGATAACACCAGCAGCACGCCCGCGTGAAAATAAACCGAGTAATTCATCTGTTTGCTCCGGTCACTGCCGGCAATATTGCCGGCAGCCTGTTTCTACGGATTACTTGGTTTTGCGGCGCTGGAAGCGTTTGCTCAGCGCGGCCTTGAAGTGCTCGCCGAGATACTCTTCAAAACTGTCTTTCAGCGCTGCATAACGCAAAGGATTGAAGGTGATGTAAGCGCTGCCGCGAAAGATACTGCGATTGGTTGTTTTCCAGTTAAAGAACAAAGGCGAAGTTTCATTATTACCGCCGATACTGTCGATCGACGACAGCGACGCCAGAATAATTCCGTTCTTCAGTTGATCACACGGCAACACTGCCAGCCGCACACCTTTATCCTGGACAGCTTCTCGGTTCAGCAGATTGATGGCCTCAGGCTCTTTCTTCAAGGCATCCAGCGTCGAGTCGGCAATTGCCGAGAGCACTGTCGCACCCGGAATAGCCGCTTTAGCCGCTGCAACGCCGGCCTGGACGATATCCACAACAATATTATTCATGGTCAGTTGCATGGTGCTCTTTTTATAGACCGAATAACCGGAGTCGGCAATGAAGCAGCCGGCATCTTCCATGCATTTCACAAAGGCGCGGTACCACGCTTCAGGCTCATTACCCGGAACTTCATAGTTGGCTTCGAGTTTTGCAAACTTGATGACGTTTTCGATGATCACCATGTTCTCGAGGGAAATATTTTCACCGTAACCCACCAGGGTATTGGCCAACACCACCGCATCCAGAGCCCTGGTCGGACTGCTTTCATCCACGGCGCCGAATGCCCGTACACGGGCGCTTCGGATTAATTCCGCAGGCAGCGACTGGCGTTTGGCGATACGTGCCTTGACCAGGGTGGTGCTTTCTTCAACAGATACTTTACATTCCATTTTGTTAATCTTCCTTGCGTTCAATGTTGAGGTGCCGACATGGCAACACCCCAACAAACTAACGCACAAACTTAGAACAGCCAACTACAACTTGATTCAATATATTTTCAATCAGCACAGATAACCAAAGACAACTTAAACACTTACAACTGCTCTTACCCCATCGTTCTTTTTGCTCTATAAGCTGCAACATCAACTTATTTATCAAGGAGCACTCTATGAGCAACGAACATCCATCTGGGGCACTTGCCAACCACAACCTTATTTCCTGCATCGACAACTTGTCCCTGCAGGATTTCGATGACTTGACCGACTGTACGCGCCTCGCAACAACGTCAGCCGACCTGGCCCACAATCGCTTTGCCAGTACTGATTTGTGGATGGAGGAATATGCTGTAACCCTGGGATTTCTTGGTTGGACACTTCATGAAAACGCGATCAGGACCCGAAAGCGTACAAACATTAACGGCAGTATTGCCGAGCACTTGGTACGCAGTGCGGAAATTTCCAGGGACCCACAACAAGGCAACGCCATGATCGACACGCTGGATGCCTTGCGCTCAGACAAACCTGCGTTGTTTTCGCTGGATAACGAGAGTGTGATGGGTCGGCGCTTTCAGGTGGCCCCCGTACGTTACGACGCCAAGGGCGATCTGCACATGGCGTTGTTCAATCTGGAGCTGGTCGCCACCGTAACCAAGAGCAGTTTTCTGTTCTGGTCGTGGCAGGAACAGTCGGCAACGCTGCTTCAGCGCAGCGCTTTTTTCAAACTTGATCGACAACGCCTGCACAGCCAAAGACCGCTGATTGAAAAGCGCCTCCGTGACATCACCACGCAGCGCTTTGCCCTGCGCAAAAAGCGCTCATAAACCGGGTCAGAATGGAGATGCGGCCCAGCACGGGCCGCTTGGTCTCAGGAGGCAGGCTTGTCGCCATACCACCGCGGCGTATACACCCACTCGCCTCCCTCGGCACGAGGGAACACACAAGTGGTTGACGAACCGACCAGCACCATCGTGCGCATGTCGACCTGATCCGGGGTCAACTGCCCCAACGTGGTCACGCGCAGAGTCTGACCCGGGCGGCCAATGTCACGTCCCAACACCACAGGCGTTTCGGCGGTACGGTGCTGCGCGACGATCTCCAGCGCGCGACCCAATTGCCATGGCCGAGAACGGGAGATCGGGTTGTAGAAGGCCAGGGCCAAATCCGCCTGGGCGGCCAGATCAAGACGCTTCTCGATAATCGACCACGGCTTGAGATTGTCCGAGAGCGACATCACGCAGAAGTCATGGCCCAACGGCGCTCCGGCCTGAGCAGCCGTGGCCAGCGATGCGGAAACGCCGGGGAGAATTTCCAGGTCGACGTTGTGCCAGTTCGCATCGCTCGATTCGTGCAGGGCTTCGAGCACCGCAGCGGCCATGGCAAACACGCCCGGATCACCGGACGACACCACCACCACCGAACGCCCCTGGGCCGCGAGTTCGAAAGCGTGGCGGGCACGCTGCATCTCTTCGCGGTTGTCGGTGCAGTGCATCACCTGATCGGCGCGGAACGGGCCGGCCATGCGCACGTAGGTTTCATAACCCAACACGTCGTTGGCTCGAGCCAGTTCGGCCTTCACCGCAGGCACCATCAATTTAGCCGCGCCGGGGCCTAGACCGATCACCGCCAGCCGTCCGCGAGGACGGCCGATCAGCATCGGATCAAGCGGTTCGGCAGCGACCGCGATGGTCATCGAGTCATTGACCTCGATCGTTGTGAGCAGCGATGGTGCGGCACTCCGGGCCTGTTCAAACACACTGCCGGACCGAGCGCCAAAACGCAGCGGCACGGCCAGTTCAAGCGCGGCCTCGCGCAATGCGCCGTTGGCCATGTCGCTTTCATCCGCCAACAGGCAAGCAAGCGACTGCAACGCGATGTTCGCTTCATGCAACGCCGCGCGAATGACGCCAGCGAGATCAGCCGTTCCCGCCGTCACCGCCACCAGCACATTGCGCGGATAAATCAGCAGTTCATTGGCACTCGGCTGACGCTCGGCATGACCGACATGAATCGCCAATCGCGCCTGTTGATCTTCCGGCAATTGCGCCTCGGCCAACCACGGGGCCAGACCTTCGATGCGCACCGACTCACCCGAGAGCAAATCCGAAACGAAGCGTTTGCCCAGTTCCAGATCGCCGAGGGCATAGCCGCTCGGTGGATTGAGCAGGCAGGTGCCGAAACGCAATTCACCACTGGTGGTAATGGCTGCTGCGACGTCCAGCGCTGCGGCGATCTCTCGCGCCAACACATTCACTCCGCCCAGGCCACCGAGCAGCGGCACCACGGCGCTGCCGTCTTCGGCGACGGCCAGCACCGGCGGCTCGGCGCCTTTTTCCAGCAACAACGGCGCCAGGGTGCGAATGACAATGCCGGCCGCGCACAGGGCGATGATCGGCGTGTCCTGTTGATAGAGCTCGCGCAGGGTCACGCCGAACTCTTGATAGGTACGGTCAGCGCCTTCAACCCGCTCGGCCAAACCGTGGATCAACGCGTCCGGGTAGCGCTGCTGAATCCGCTGCGCCGTGGCGAGGCTACCATTGCCCAGAATGACAATCGCCGGAGCAGGACGGCCCTTCAACCTTGCCACCGTTCGCCGGGTACGATGATCAGCGAGAAGTACGGCGAGGACATCGGCTCGACTTCATCCAGCGGGACGATTTTCTGATTGGCCATGGTTGCGCGTTCGACGTACAGCGCGCGCCCGGCCATACCGAGTTCTTCCAACACCTGACGAACCTTGGGGAAGTTGCGCCCCAGCTTCATGATCACCGCCGCATCGGCATCGGCCAGACGTCGTTTCAGTTCTTCATGAGGCAACACGCCGGACAACACCGACAGGCTCTGATTGCGATACACCAGCGGCGAACCCAGCACCGAAGCGCCGCCGAGCATCGAGCAGACGCCCGGCACCACTTCGGCGATGTAACGCTCGGCCAGGCGATCGTGCAAGTACATGTAGGAACCGTAGAAGAACGGGTCACCCTCGCAAATCACCGCCACATCGCGGCCGGCATCCAGATGCTCGGCAAGCTGCTCGGCAGCGGTGTCGTAGAAGTCGCTGATTACTTGTTCATAAGACAGCGGCGCCGGCAGCGCTTCGGTGGTCACCGGGTACACCAGCGGCAACAGGTTTTGCGCTTCTTGAAGGTGCGCTTCGATGATGCCGAACGCATTGCCTTTTTTGCCCTTGGCAACGAAGTACGCCACCACCGGCGATTCGCGCAGCAAGCGCAGGGCTTTGACGGTAATCAGTTCCGGATCACCGGGGCCGACGCCCAGGCCGATCAAGCGTCCAGGTTGCTGCATCATTCGATCTCCGTGGCGAGGGCGTTGACGGCGGCGGCGGCCATGGCGCTACCGCCGAGCCGGCCTTGCATGATGACAAACGGCACACCGCGGCTGTCCGCCGCAAGCATCGCCTTGGATTCGGCGGCGCCGACGAAGCCCACCGGGAAGCCGAGGATCAGTGCCGGTTTCGGGGCGCCCGCGTCGAGCATTTCCAGCAGATAGAACAACGCGGTCGGCGCGTTGCCGATGACCACCACGCTGCCTTCCAGATGCGGACGCCACAGTTCCAGCGCGACGGCGGAACGGGTGTTACCCAACTCGCGAGCCAGCTCTGGCACGCTGTCGTCGCGCAGCGTGCAGATCACCTGATTGTTCGCAGGCAAACGCGCACGAGTCACGCCTTCGCTGACCATCCGCGCGTCGCACAGGATCGGCGCACCGGCCGCCAACGCATCGCGCCCGGCCTTGCCGGCGCCTTCGGAGAATTGCAGACCGTCGATGGCCTCGACCATGCCGCACGCGTGGATCACCCGCACCGCGAGTTTTTCCAGGTCAGCCGGGATGCGCGAAAGGTTAGCCTCGGCACGAATGATCGCGAAGGAGTTGCGATAGATCTCCTGACCGTCGCGGATGTAATCAAGCATCTAGGGGGCTCCGTGAGCGGGCGTCGAGCAAGGCTGCGACCGCTTCAATAGTAAGATTGCGTGCGTGCAACGCGCCGAAACCCGGCAGCGTGGCATCGCGAAAATAAAGGTCGTAGTAACCGGGCGAAACCGCCAGCAAAGTGACGGGTGCGATGTGCGCAGCGGCGCAGGAACGCGGACAGCCGGACAGATGCACATTCAGGATTTGGCCGTGGCGTTGCAGCAGCGCCGCCAGTTGCAGCGCATCGCCCTTGGTGTCGGACAGGCCTTTGCCGCAACCGGCGGAACCGGTACAGGCAATCAGGTGCGCCAAGGCATCGTCCGCCGAACAGTGCAGGCCCAGATTTTCCAGGTTGTGGATAACTTGAGCGGCATCGTGTTTCTGGACACCGGGCAGCAACAGGCTTTGCCACGGTGTGAAACGCAGGCTGCCATCGCCGTGTTCAAGGGCCAGTTTGGCGGCGCCTCGGAGCATGGCGGGATCGAGTCGGCCCAAGGGCGGCACCGCGCCGATGTAAACGCGAGCAGTTTCCCGCTGCGGATGCGCGCCGATGTGCAGGGCCTCCGAGGACGCTGAACGCAACCAATAAGCGAGGGACACCAGCGGCACCCGCTCAGCCAGTTGCGCGACAAACGCTGCCACCGGAATTTCTTCCAGCAGATGCCGCATGCGTGTCTGCTCGGGACGTGCCAGATCGAGGAACAATTCCAGCACTGCGATCACCAGCGCGTGGCCATCCCTCAGCCGCACCGCACTGATCGGCGCATCCGTCGGGCAACCGGCCAGACCGAAAGCCAGCACGTACTCGTCATCCTGTTCGCCGACGCTCAACCACAGGTCGTGGTGATGTTCGAGCATCGCCAGGGCTTCGCCGCCATCGAGTTGCACGGCGAACTTGGCGCTCAACTCGTGGAAACGCGGGTGGCTTTGCAGGCTGTCGAGGATCTGGCCCGCCAGCGGACGCGTATCGAGCAGCATCTGCCGGTCGATCCCGGCGCTAGGACTGAGCATCAGGTTGCGCACATCGTCGCCCGCCGCCGTCCTTGGCCCCAACCCGGCGGCCAGCAGGCTGTCGATCAAGGCCGACTGCTCGCTGCCAATCCCGCGAATTTGCAGGTTGGCGCGGTTGGTCGCCTCGATCACCCCGCCAGCAAAGCGTTCAGCCGCATCGGCGACGGCGACGGCCTGATCGGCACTGATCGAGCCGCCATTCAACTTGATCCGACAGATCCCGCCATCCAGCGCCGGGACGATACGCAGCAACCCCGGGCAGGCCGAGGGGCGTAGGGCGGTGGACATCGGGCGTTCGTTCAAGGGGGCGACCGGCAGAGTGGGAAAGGCGCTTCGCGGGCGAAGGCGCGGTATTATGCCTGCTTTGTCAGGCGGCATGAAAAGCCTGCCCGTCGGAACAGTCCGTTTGAGGACTATTTTTGAGGACTGTAGATGTCACCCTGGCTGACAGTAGTAGGAATCGGTGAAGACGGCTTCAAGGGCCTGGGCAAAAACGCCCGACGGGCTCTGCTGGGCGCTTCGCGGATCATTGGCGGCCAGCGCCAACTGGATTTGTTGCCGGTGTGTATTCGCGGCGAGCGGCAGTTGTGGCCGAGTCCGTTTTCCCTGGCCCCGGTGCTTGAGCGCCATGGCGAGCCTGTTTGTGTGCTGGCCAGTGGCGACCCGATGTTCTTCGGCGTCGGCGCCAGCCTCACGCGGCAAGTGCCCGCCGAGCAGATGCTGATCCTGCCGGCGCCCTCCTCTTGCAGCCTCGCGGCGGCGCGCATGGGCTGGCCGTTACAGGAGGTGGTGACGCTTTCGGTGGTGGCGCGCCCGGTCGCCGCGCTCAATGCGCACGTGTCCAGTGGCATGCGGTTGCTGGTGCTGAGCAATGACGGACAGAGCCCGGCGGCGATTGCGGCGTTGCTGCGTGAACGCGGTTTTGGACCGAGCCGGCTGAGCGTCCTGGAACATTTGGGCGGTGATACCGAACGGCGAATCAACGGCGTTGCCAGCGACTGGACCTCATCAGCCGTTGCCGATCTCAACGTGATCGCCATCGAATGCATCGCCGAACCCGGCACCGCGCGGCTTTCACGCCTGGCCGGTCTGCCGGATTCAGCTTTCCAGCATGACGGCCAACTGACCAAACGCGACGTGCGTGCCATCACCCTCGCCCGCCTCGCACCGACACCCGGCGAACTGCTGTGGGACATCGGCGCCGGCAGCGGCTCGATCGGCATCGAATGGATGCGCGCTCACCCGAGTTGCCGGACATTGGCCATCGAGGCCGATGACGGTCGGCAACTGTTGATCGAACACAACCGCGATGCCCTTGGCGTTCCAGGCCTGCAATTGATTCGCGGCAGCGCGCCGCAAGCCTTGGCCGGGCTCGAACGGCCGGACGCGATTTTCATCGGCGGCGGCGTGACCCGCGACGGCGTGCTCGACACCTGCTGGACTGCGCTGAAACCCGGCGGTCGACTGATCGCCAACGCCGTCACCCTGCAAAGCGAAATGACCCTGATGGCTTGGCGCGAACTGCATGGCGGTGAGCTGACGCGCATTCATATCGCTCAGGCGCAACCGCTTGGCGAGTTCGACACCTGGCGCCAGGCGCTGCCGATCACTTTGCTCGATGTGACGAAGCCGCTCGATGCGTGACGAAACCGCCGAACAACCCGCGCCCTTGCGCAGCGGCCTGACCACCGGCAGTTGCGCCACGGCCACCAGCCTCGCCGCTGCACGTTTGTTGCTGAGCGGCTCTTATGCGGACGCAGTCGAGATCATCCTGCCCAAAGGCAAGCAGGTGCAGATGCGCCTGGAATTCTGCCGATTGATCGATGACGGTGCCGAGGCTGGAACGATCAAGGACGCCGGTGATGACCCGGACGTAACTCACGGTGCGCTGCTCTATTCGCGCGTACAGCTCAAAGACGAGCCGGGGATTCGCTTCAATGCAGGTTCTGGCGTCGGCACCGTGACCCGGCCGGGTTTGGTGTTGGGCGTCGGCGAACCCGCGATTAACCCGGTGCCGCGCAAAATGATCACCGATCACCTGACCTTGCTGGCCGAAGAACTCGATTACCGCGGCGGTTTCGAGGTCACGGTCAATGTCGAGGGCGGTGAAGCCCTGGCGCTGAAAACCATGAACCCGCGCCTCGGGATTCTCGGCGGACTGTCGATCCTGGGCACCAGCGGCATCGTCCGGCCGTTTTCCTGCGCGGCCTACATCGCCTCGATCCACCAAGGCATCGACGTCGCCAAAACCAACGGTTACCTGCACATCGCCGCCTGCACCGGCAACGCCAGCGAAGACACCATGCGCCGGGTCTACAACTTGCCGGAAATCGCCTTGATCGAAATGGGCGACTTCGTTGGCGCCGTGCTCAAGCACCTGCGCAAAGTACCTGTGGATAAACTCAGCATTTGCGGCGGCTTCGGCAAGATCAGCAAACTGGCGGCGGGGCATATGGATTTGCACAGTCGGCATTCGAGCATCGACTTGCCGCAACTGGCTGAGTGGGCGGCGGCGATTGGGGCTGATGCCTCTTTGCAGCAATCGATCCGTGAGGCGAATACCAGTCAGCAGGCGTTGGCGATGGCCAGCGCTGTCGGGATCGCGCTCGGGGATGAAGTATGTCGGCATGCCCTGGAGTTTGCTCGCAGCGTGGTGCCGGCGCAGGTTCAGGTTGAGGTGTTTGCGATTGATCGCCAGGGTGGGATTGTTGGCCATGCCGAACCCCCTGTGGCGAGGGAGCTTGCTCCCGCTTGAGTGCGCAGCACTCACAAAATGGGTGGCATTGCGTGAATTTTGGGGCCGCTGCGCAGCCCGACGCGAGCAAGCTCGCTCGCCACAGGTGATGTGGTTGGCCTTAGCTTTTTTAACTGACCGGGAGACTTTCAATGAAGCGCGTGTTGTTGCTGGGTGGCGTGACGGAAGCTTTGGCCATTGCCCGGACGCTTGGCCCGGAACACATTTACAGCCTGGCCGGTGTCGGTCGAGTGCCGACGGATCTGACCTGTCAGGTTCGCGTCGGCGGTTACGGTGGCGCTGAAGGCCTGGCTCAATTCATTCGCGATCAAGGCATTGAACTGCTGCTGGACGCTACTCACCCCTACGCCGCACAAATCAGCCAAAACGCTGCGACCGCCGCGCAACTGACCAACATTCCCTGCTGGGCCTTGCGTCGCCCTGCCTGGCAGCCGCAACCCGGCGATGACTGGCGGGAAGTCAGCGACTGGGCAGAATTGATCGAAGCGCTAAAACCATTCCGACGACCGCTGTTCACCCTCGGTCGCGAGCCCTTGCAGCACCTGCACGAAATCCCGCAGGAGCAATTCTGGACCTTGCGCGCACTCGACGTTTACCCCGGCAACGAACGCTGCGAAGTCATCGGCGCCCGCGGGCCATTTCTGCTTGAGGATGAACGCGAACTGTTCGAACGGCGACAGATCGATGTGCTGATCAGCAAAAACAGCGGCAGCACCGCTACCGAACCGAAACTGGAAGTGGCGCGGGAACGTGGGGTGCCAGTGTTGGTGTTGAAGCGGCCGGTGTTGGCGGGGGTTGAGCGGGAGTTTGCATCAGCGTCTGAAGTCCTTAAAGCCCTGGCGGCGTCAGATTTTTCCTGACTTCGAATTTATCTGCGAATTTGCCTGCATATTTTGAAGACGCAGCCGACTTTTCTTCACTACCCCTCACTCCAATACTTCGATTCCTTTTATCCAGACAAGCAGGCAGCCAGGAAAAGCAGCTTGTCAGCTTGTATCCCAAGGAATACGATTCCGACATGATCGCCATTAAACGATCTCGCCTATTTTCCGAATGGCTCGACGCCTTAAAAGACATCACCGGTAAAGGTCGAATCATCTCCAGGCTTAAGGCAGCCGAACATGGCAACTTCGGCGACTGCGGGTTCGTCGGTGATACCGTTTATGAAATGCGAGTTCATTACGGCCCCGGTTACAGGATGTATTTCACACGTCGAGGTGAGGTGATTTATCTGCTGCTGATTGGGGGCGACAAATCGACACAAAAGCGAGATATCAAACGCGCCGTGCAGATGGCACATAGCATCGGTAATGAGGAGTAAGTCATGACCGAAAAATTTACCCGGTTTGACGCCGCCGAGTACCTCAAAACTCCTGAGGACATGGCGGCATATCTGGACGCTTGTTTTGACGATGACGAAGGCGATGGGGTTCTGATCCGTGCCGCGCTCAATGATATCGCTCGGGCCCAAGGCATGACTCAAGTGGCGCGAGATGCCGGCCTGGGTCGGGAAAGTCTTTACAAAGCGCTGAGCAGCACTGGCAATCCCGAATTCGCAACTATCATGAAAGTCATGAAAGCATTGGGTTTGCGATTGCATGCAGTCACGATTTGATTGATCTGCGACACCAAACCGCACGCCGCTTTTTTACTTATCGGCCCTGATCAGGCTAAATAGCCGCGCCTGATCGCCCACCCAACCGGATTTATCCCATGTCCCGACAACGGCTCGCATTTGCCTGGATCGCCTGCTTCGCAGTGCTGTTCAACATGCTCGCCATGCCGTTGACCGGAGCGATGGCGCAGTCGGCGAAATCACCCGCCGAGCAATTGCTGTGGGGCAGTTTCTGCACGTCCAGCGGCACCAAGATGGTGGCGATTTCCCTGGGCACTTTTGAGCAGAAAGCCCCGCAAAACGACGATCACTCCAACATGCAACATTGCTGGTGCTGCTCGGGCTCTGCGCCGTTGGTGGCGCTGCCGGGGCATGTGCCGCAGCTGTATTTCGCGCGGTACGAGGCCAATCGAAGCCTGCCTGCCGCCTCTCTCGATACGCCGACACCGCGCCAGCAATGGCCGAGTCTCAACCCCCGCGCGTCCCCTCTGGTGTGATTCCTTCTCGCAATTGACCTGCGTATTGAATCGTTCTGGAGAACTGCCATGTTGAACAAACTCATCGTTCTGGCCGCATTGCTGCTGCCTGCCTGTTTTGCCAATGCTCACGAATACAAGGCCGGCGAGCTCGAAATCGCTCACCCGTGGTCGCAAGAGTTGCCACCGAACGCGCCGACCGTGGCGGCTTACTTCGTGATTCACAACAACGGCAAAACCGCTGACCGTTTGCTGAGCGTCGACTCGCCGATTTCCAGCGAAGCCCAATTGCATGAGCACATCATGCAGAACGATTTGATGAAAATGCAGCAGGTGCCAAGCGTCGAAATCCCTGCCGGCGGCAACGTTACTTTTGCGCCGATGGCCTATCACGTAATGCTGCTGAACCTGAAAGATCGTAGCCTGCTGAGCGACGGCAAACGCTTCCCGCTGACCATGCATTTCGAGAAGTCCGGCGACGTGACGGTTGAAGTCGCGGTGCAGAAAAAGGCCCCGGACGGCATGCAAGAGCATATGCACGCCCAGTAATCGCCAACCCAAAAAACGCCCGTGCGCGCCCCTAGCGCCAGGTTATCCGTGCGCCGCCGTCAGCCCTTGAGCCTGACCCGTGGCAGCTGGATCAGCCTGTTCGCCATGCTGATGATCTTTATCGGTCCGCTGATTTCTCAGTCGATGCCGATGGATCAACGCGCCTCAATGTCTATGAGCATGTCGATGGACATGAGCA
Source organism: Pseudomonas sp. TH15 (assembly GCF_016651105.1). Taxonomy (GTDB): domain Bacteria; phylum Pseudomonadota; class Gammaproteobacteria; order Pseudomonadales; family Pseudomonadaceae; genus Aquipseudomonas. The sequence goes on along the minus strand of NZ_JAEKEL010000001.1, from coordinate 1,745,368 downwards.
TGGACGGCCACGGCGAACACGCTGAAGAACAAGCCGCCGAACATTGCCCACCCGCCGCAGAGCACCACGCGCTCTGGGAAAAATGCGGCTATTGCAGCCTGCTGTTCAACTGCCCGGCGCTTACGGGTGGGCAGTCTTTCGCCGCATTCGATACACCGCACGCCACCACCTTCACCGCACCCGCCACTCGCCTGGGCCACGCCCGGCAAACCTTCTTCCCCGGCGCTCGAACCCGCGCCCCGCCTGTCGTTTCGTAAACACGCACCTTGATCTCACACGGTTTAGAAGACAGCTTCAGGCTGCCGGCCGTGTCGTTTACGACTGTTCGATGGAAATTGTCATGTCCCGCTTTTCTGCTGACACACGCTTGAGCTGCACCCCGACCTCCTTTGCCCTGAACGAATCCCGACTGCGTTTCAGGCACGCTATTGCCGTCCTTTGCGGCGTTTTGCTGACCCCGATAGTGCTGGCTGATGAACATGCCGAGCACACCGAAGAACTGAGCCCAACCGTGATCACCGCCATCGCGCCGAGCTCGCCGCTGACCATCGCCACCAACCCCAAGGACCCGCGCCAACCGGTGCCGGCCAGTGACGGTGGCGATTACCTGAAGACCATTCCCGGCTTCGCTTTAGTCCGAAATGGCGGCACCAACGGCGATCCGGTGCTGCGCGGCATGTTCGGCTCGCGGCTGAACATCCTTACCAACGGCAGCATGATGCTCGGCGCCTGTCCCGGCCGGATGGACGCGCCGACCTCGTACATCTCGCCGGAAACCTACGACAAACTCACCGTCATCAAAGGCCCGCAAACCGTGCTTTGGGGACCGGGCGCATCAGCCGGCACAGTCCTCTTCGACCGCGAACCGGAACACTTCGGTGAACTCGGCACCCGCGTGAACGCCAGCGTGCTGGCCGGCTCCAACGGCCGTTTCGACAAAGTGGTGGACGCCGCTGCCGGCGGGTCGTTGGGCTACGTGCGGGTGATCGGCAACACCGCGCATTCGGACGACTACAAGGACGGCAACAACGACACCGTAGCGTCGCGTTACGACAAGTGGAACGGCGACGTGGCGGTGGGCTGGACCCCGGACGCCGACACCTTGCTGGAGCTGACCGCCGGCAAGGGCGATGGCGAAGCGCGTTACGCCGGGCGGGGCATGGACGGTACGCAATTCAAGCGCGAAAGCCTGGGCCTGCGGTTCGAGAAATCCAACATCGGCGACGTGCTGGATAAGGTCGAGGCGCAGGTCTACTACAACTACGCCGACCACGTGATGGACAACTACACCCTGCGCACACCGTCCGGCACCGGGATGATGTCCGGGCCGATGGCCTCCAACGTCGACCGGCGCACTCTCGGCGCACGGATCAAAGCCACTTGGCACTGGGCCGATCTGCAACTGATCAGCGGCCTCGACGCGCAGACCAACGAACACCGTCAACGCAGCGCCATGGGCGTCGACGCCTACAAGGAACAGCCATACACCAAGGACGCCGACTTCCATAACTATGGGGTGTTCAGCGAACTGACCTGGTACGCCGCCGACCGTGATCGGCTGATTACCGGCGCGCGGGTGGACCGTGCTTCGGCCAAGGATTATCGGCAGACCATCGGCTCCGGGATGATGAGCATGCCGAACCCGACCGCCGACAAGACCCGCGCCGACACCCTGCCGAGCGGCTTCGTCCGTTATGAGCATGACTTGGCCAACAGCCCGACCACGCTCTACGCCGGCCTCGGCCACAGCGAGCGCTTCCCGGATTACTGGGAGCTGTTTTCGCCCAAGTCCGGCCCGGCCGGTTCAGTGAATGCCTTTGATTCGATCAAACCGGAAAAAACCACCCAGCTCGACTTCGGCCTGCAATACAAGACCGAAGACCTCGAAGCCTGGGCATCGGGTTATGTCGGCCAAGTGCGCGACTACATCCTGTTCAACTACACACCGGGGATGATGGGCACGACCTCGCAAGCGCAGAACATCGACGCGCGAATCATGGGCGGCGAACTCGGTGCGGCTTACAAGTTGACCTCCAACTGGAAGGCCGACGCGACCCTGGCCTATGCCTGGGGCAAGAACAGCAGCGACGGTAAAGCGCTACCGCAAATGCCGCCGCTGGATGCGCGCTTCGGCCTGACCTACAGCGAAGACAACTGGAGTGCTGGAGCCTTGTGGCGTGTGGTTGCGGCGCAAAACCGCATCGACCAGAACAAGGGCAACGTGGTCGGCAAGGACTTCGACAAGAGCGCAGGGTTCGGCGTGTTCTCGCTTAACGGCGCGTACCGCATCAACAAGAACTGGAAGGTCAGCAGCGGCGTCGACAACCTGTTCGGCAAGGCGTACGCCGAGCATTTGAACCTGGCCGGTAACGCCGGTTTCGGCTATCCGGCCAATGACCCGCAAGCCATCAACGAACCGGGGCGCACGCTCTGGACCAAGGTCGATATGAGCTTCTAACCCCCACCCAATGTGGGAGCGGGCTTGCTCGCGAAGGCAGTATCTCAGGCGACATCGATGTTGGATGTGCCTCCGTCTTCGCGAGCAAGCCCGCTCCCACAGGTGATGCGATGTAGCAACCTGAATGAACAACTAGAAGATCCAAGCCAAGCGGAGCACCTGATGAAACAACCCAAACCGAATTTCTACAACCTGGCCTGGCGTTGGCATTTCTATGCCGGGCTATTCGTCGCGCCATTCATGGTGATGCTGGCCCTGACCGGCACCCTTTACCTGTTCAAACCGCAACTCGACCCGCTGATGTACGCCAGCCTGATGAACGTCCCGGCCGGGCATCACACGGTGTCCGCCGATGACCTGGCCAAGCGGGTGAAAGAGGCCTATCCACAAGGCCAGATCAAACAATACCTGCCGCCGGTCAACGCCGAACGCAGCGCACAGTTTGTCGTGATCAATGCCGGTCACGAGCTCAACGTCTTCATCGACCCGTACCACGGCGACATCCTCGGTGAGCAAGACGCCAAGAAAAACCTGCAAGCCCTCGCCCGGGCAATTCACGGCGAGTTGCTGATCGGCACCGTCGGTGATCGACTGGTCGAACTCGCCGCTGGCTGGGGCGTAGTGCTGGTGGTGTCCGGGGTATTTCTGTGGTGGCCGCGCGGTCAGTATGCTGGCGTGTTGTGGCCACGTTTCAGCCGTCGCGGTCGTGTGCTGTGGCGCGACCTGCACGCCGTAACCGGGTTCTGGGGCGCGGCATTCTTGCTGGTGATGCTGCTCAGCGGCATGACCTGGACCGGTTTCTGGGGCAAGCAATACGCCGAAGTCTGGAACCGCTTCCCGGCGGCAATGTGGAACGACATGCCGAAGTCCGACGTCGAGGCCCGCAGCCTCAACAGCGCCACCCGCCAGACCGTGCCCTGGGCCATGGAAAACACGCCGATGCCAATGTCCGGCGACCACGCCGAGCACATGGCTCACGGTGCCGCGCCGGCCGGTCCTGCGGCGCCGACCATCAACCTGCAAGACGTACAAAACCTAGCCGTGCAACGCAAGGTCGAACCGGGTTACAGCATCACCTTGCCGACCACCGCCACCGGCGTGTTCACCATCGCGGTGTTCGCCGACGACCCGCGCAACGACGCCACCCTGCACGTCGATCAGTACACCGGCAAGGTTCTCGCCGACGTGCGCTACGAGCAATACGGCGCCGTCGCCCGAGCCACGGAAATTGGCGTGATGCTGCATGAAGGCAAGATGTTTGGTGCGTTCAATCAGATCATCGTGCTGCTGATTTGCCTGATGATTCTGCTCAGCGCGGTCAGTGGCGTGGTGATCTGGTGGAAGCGTCGGCCGGACGGCCAGTTCGGTGTTCCGCCGCTGCGCCACGACCTGCCGAAATGGAAAACCGGCGTAGCTATCATGCTGGTGCTGGCGGTGATTTTTCCGCTGGTGGGCGCCTCGTTGATTGTCGTGTGGGTGCTGGATCGGCTGCTGCTGTCGCGCTTCAATCGACAAACTGAATCTGCTTCATCTTCATCATGAGTGAGGCGAGATGCGTGCGTTAGAGGGATCTGTAGACTTCGCGCGCTTATCTCCCGGTCACTTTTGGTGTTACTGTATAACGCACACATGCCGTATTAATCGCAGCCTAAAAGCCCTCATCGCGAGCAAGCCCGCTCCCACATTGGAATGCGATCAAATGTGGGAGCGGGCGTGCTCGCGAAGGCGTCATCAGCAACACCAAAAATCTTAGAGTAAACGCATGACCTCGCTGAACCTCACAAACCTCGCCTGGACCCCCCTGGGCCTCGGCCACTGCCATCACCAGTTCCAACTGCGTGACGCCTCGTTGCACGTGGCCGCCGGTGAGTTTGTCGGGTTGATCGGCCCCAACGGCAGTGGCAAGACCAGCCTGCTGCGTTGCGCCTATCGCTTCAGCAAACCCGACAGCGGCGAGGTTCAACTCGAGCATCACAACGTCTGGAAGCAATCCTCGCGCTGGTGCGCGCAACGCATTGCCGTGGTCCTGCAAGAATTCCCCGACGCCTTCGGCCTCACCGTCGAGGAAGTGGTCGCCATGGGCCGCACGCCGCACAAAGGCCTGTTCGACGGCGACACCATCGAAGACCGAAATCTCGCCACTCAGGCGCTGGAATCGGTCGGCCTAAAAGGCTTCGAAGACCACGCCTTCGCCACCCTTTCCGGCGGAGAAAAACAACGCGTGATCCTCGCCCGCGCCCTGGCCCAGCAACCGCAACTGCTGCTGCTCGACGAGCCGACCAACCACCTCGACCCGCGCTATCAGCTCGAACTGCTGCAACTGGTCAAACGCCTGAACATCGGCACCCTGGCAAGCATCCACGACCTCAACCTGGCTGCTGCTTTTTGTGATCGTTTGTACGTGATCAACCACGGCCGTATCGTCGCCAGCGGCACACCGAAAGAAGTCCTGACCGCGCTGCTGCTGCGCGAAGTTTTCGGCGTCGAAGCGCTGATCGACGAACACCCCCTCCACGGCTACCCCCGAATCACCTGGATAACCCAATAATGACTGTGCGTTCCCTGCTCTGTGTCGCTCTGTTGCTGGGCAGTGCCCACGCCGTTGCCGAGGCGACGAAATACCCGCTGACCGTTCAGAGCTGCAACCGCGACGTGACGTTCAAGCAAGCGCCGAAACACGCGGTCAGCCACGACATCAACATGACCCAGATGATGCTCGCCCTCGGCCTCAAACCGCACATGGCCGGCTACAGCGGCGTGACCGGTTGGAAGTCGGTGACGCCCGAGATGCAGACCATCCTCGACGGTCTGCCGGAACTGGCGGCGAAGTACCCGTCGGTGGAAACCCTGCTCAACGCCAACGTCGATTTCTTCTTCGCCGGTTGGGATTACGGCATGCGCGTCGGCGGTGACCTGACGCCGCAGACGCTGCAACCGCTGGGCATCAACGTCTACGAGCTGACCGAATCCTGCGCCTTCGTCATGAAGCGCCCGGCGGCCAGCCTGAACGACACCTACAACGACCTGCGCAACCTCGGCAAAATCTTCGACGTGCAGGACCGCGCCAACGCCTTGATCGCCGAGATGCAGGAACAAGTCGCCGAGGTGCGCAAGGATCTGCCGGCGGACAAACCACGCGTCTTCCTCTACGACAGCGGCGAAGACCGGGCCATGACCTCCGGGCGCCTCGGCATGCCACAAGCGCTGATCGATGCGGCGGGAGGGCAAAATATTCTGGATGACGTCGAGGCCAGTTGGACGCGGGTTAATTGGGAGAACGTGGTCGAGCGCAATCCGCAGGTGATCGTGATCGTCGACTACGGCGAAGTTACGGCCGAGCAGAAAGAGCAATTCCTGCTGAACAACAAAGCCCTGCAATCGGTGGACGCGATCAAGAACCAGCGCTTTATCGTCATTCCGTACGTGCAAGCCACGCCGGGGATCGACAACGTGCTGGCGGTGGAAACCCTGGCCAAAGGGTTCCACGGCGAATGATCGACCGTCGCTATGCCTTGTTGCTGACCGCCCTCGGCGCACTGTTGCTGGTGTCGTGCGTGGTGTCGCTGGGCTTTGGCCCGGCGCGGGTGCCGGTGGACGTGGTGTGGCGGATTTTGCTGCACAAGATGTTGGGAGTCGGCGCTCCGGACTGGGCTACCGGGCAGGAACATATCGTCTGGCTGATCCGCGTGCCGCGCATGTTGCTCGGGGCGTTGGTCGGGGCCGGGCTGGCGTTGATCGGCGCGGTGTTGCAAGCGGTGACGCGCAATCCGCTGGCTGATCCGCATCTGCTTGGCGTCACTTCAGGTGCGACCCTTGGCGCGGTGATTGTGGTGCTGCATGTCGGGGAAATCGTCGGCCTGCTGACCTTGCCGATTGCGGCGTTTATTGGCGCGTTGGCGAGCATGTTGATCGTGCTGATGATCGCCAATCGCAATGGGCGGCTGGACAGTGATCGGTTGCTGTTGTGTGGTGTGGCGGTGTCGTTTGTGATGATGGCGATTGCCAATTTGCTGCTGTTTCTGGGGGATCATCGCGCGAGTTCCGCGGTGATGTTCTGGATGCTTGGCGGGCTCGGGTTGGCGCGCTGGGAATTGCTGGCGGTGCCGGCGGCCAGTGTGTTGCTCGGATTGGTTTTGTTGCTGGGGATGGCACGGCCGTTGAATGCGTTGATGGCGGGTGAGCAGACTGCCGTGACGTTGGGTTTGAATGCTCGCACGGTGCGGTTGCGGGTGTTTTTGATTGCTTCGCTGATGACCGGCGTGCTTGTTTCGATCAGTGGGTCGATTGGGTTTGTCGGGCTGATGGTGCCGCACATTGCGCGGCGGTTGGTCGGCGCGGAGCATCGCAGATTGTTACCCGTCTGCGTGTTGCTCGGCAGCCTCTTCCTCGTTTGGGTCGACGTCGCCGCCCGTACCCTGATCGCCCCCGAAGATTTGCCGATTGGCGTCGCCACCGCCGCCATCGGCGGCCTGTTCTTCATCGGCCTGATGCGCCGCCGCTAATCCCACAAACACACCCCAAAACCCTGTGGGAGTGAGCCTGCTCGCGATGACGGCGGCACATCCAACATCTCTGTGACTGACCCACCGCGATCGCGAGCAGGCTCGCTCCCACAGTGGATTTGTAGTGAGCGTAAAATTGCGCCCCAATCTGGCGCGGCCACCTGCACCAACGCGCCAGCAGCGTTCCTTCATGGTGCATCGTCTACAGCCGCGACCGCTCTAATACGACATTTCCTTACCTTTTGCCGACCGGGCACAGCCCTTGCAAAACAGCTTTCAGTAGTCCGCATCTGCCAATCAAAAAAAAATTAAACGTTCATGGAGATCGCACAATGAAGCGTCGCAGCTTGATCAAGGCTTTCACACTCACGGCATCCATTGCCGCGATGGGCATGACCTGGACTGTCCAGGCCGCAGAGACCATTAAGGTCGGCATCCTGCACTCCCTGTCCGGGACCATGGCGATCTCCGAAACCTCCCTCAAAGACATGGCGTTGATGACCATCGACGAAATCAACGCCAAGGGCGGCGTCAACGGCAAGATGCTGGAACCGGTAGTCGTCGACCCAGCCTCGAACTGGCCGCTGTTCGCCGAAAAGAGCCGTCAGTTGCTGACCCAGGACAAAGTGGCCGTGGTGTTCGGTTGCTGGACCTCGGTGTCGCGTAAATCGGTGTTGCCGGTGTTCGAAGAGCTCAACGGCTTGCTGTTCTACCCGGTGCAATACGAAGGCGAAGAAATGTCGCCGAACGTGTTCTACACCGGCGCCGCGCCGAACCAACAGGCAATCCCGGCGGTGGAATACCTGATGAGCGACGAAGGCGGCAGCGCCAAGCGCTTCTTCCTGCTGGGCACCGACTACGTTTACCCGCGCACCACCAACAAAATCCTGCGCTCGTTCCTGCACTCCAAAGGCGTAGCGGACAAGGACATCGAAGAGGTCTACACCCCCTTCGGCCATGCCGATTACCAAACCATCGTGGCCAACATCAAAAAATTCTCGGCCGGCGGCAAGACTGCCGTCATCTCGACCGTTAACGGCGACTCCAACGTGCCGTTCTATAAAGAGCTGGCCAACCAGGGCCTGAAAGCCACCGACGTTCCCGTCGTGGCGTTCTCGGTAGGCGAAGAAGAACTGCGTGGCATCGACACCAAACCGCTGGTGGGTAACCTCGCGGCGTGGAACTACTTCGAATCGGTCGAGAACCCGGTGAACAAGAAGTTCGTAGCGGACTGGAAAGCCTACGCCAAGAAACACAACCTGCCGGGCGCCGACAAAGCGGTGACCAACGACCCGATGGAAGCCACCTACGTCGGCATCCACATGTGGGCGCAAGCGGCTGAAAAGGCCAAGTCCACTGACGTCGACAAGGTTCGTGAAGCGTTGGCCGGGCAGACGTTTGCCGCGCCGTCGGGTTACACCCTGACCATGGACAAGACCAACCACCACCTGCACAAGCCGGTGATGATCGGCGAGATTCAGGCCGACGGTCAGTTCAACGTGGTGTGGCAGACCGAAGGGCCGATCCGCGCCCAGCCGTGGAGCCCGTTTATCGATGGCAACGACAAGAAGCCGGATTATGCGGTGAAGAGCAACTGAGTCTGACTTGGGTTTTGGGGTGGGGCGAAGATCTTTTCACCCTCACCCCAACCCTCTCCCCCAGAGGGGGCGAGGGGGAAGGGAGCAGATCTCTATGGCTTGCAGAACCTGAGTTCGACGCAGGAATGTCAGGTCGATGCTGGATGACCTGACAACTCGGTCAGTCCCCTCTCCCTCTGGGAGAGGGTTAGGGTGAGGGGCGGATTCACAGCCGGACACCGCTCCATCGGCCACCGCAAGAAAGGACACACCACTAATGCCCACCGCCCTTTACCGCCTCATCCTCGCTATCGCGCTTTTATTGCCGATGGCAGCCCACGCCGGCGACGCCGAAGATTTCATCGCCGCCAATCCCGTGCAGCAAGCCAAGCTTCTGGAAACCTGGGCCGCGCAGCCCGATCCGGCCCGTGTCGAACTGATCAACGCCCTGCAACAAGGCGAACTGACTGTCGACGGCCAAGCCAAAACCCTGCGCCTGAACAACCGCCTGCGGGGTCTGATCGACACCGCCATGGCCAGCCACCAATTGCTCGCCGCCGACGCCAAAATCCGTCTGACTGCCGCGCAGCAATTGCAGAAAAGCGCGAAACCCGCGCAGCTGAAATTCCTCGACCAGCAACTCGCCGGTGAAAAAGATGAAAACGTCCACGCCGCGCTGAGCCTGGCCCTGGCCAATCTGCAACTGGTCGACACGGACCCGGCCGTGCGCCTCGCCGCTGTGCGTCTGCTTGGCGAAACCGGCGATCCACTGGCACGTACGCGCCTCGAAGGTTTGCTCGAACCTGGCGTCGAAACCGATACCAATGTGCGCACCGCCGCCGAGACCAGCCTCGCCCAGGTCAAACGCAAACTGCTGATCGGCGAGATCCTCGGCCAAGCCTTCAGCGGCATGTCGCTCGGTTCGATCCTGCTGCTGGCTGCGCTCGGTCTGGCGATCACCTTCGGCCTGCTCGGCGTGATCAACATGGCCCACGGCGAGATGCTGATGCTCGGTGCCTACTCGACTTACGTAGTGCAACTGATGTTCCAGCGCTTCGCCCCGCAAGCCATCGAGTTCTATCCGCTGATCGCGTTGCCGGTAGCGTTTTTCGTCACCGCCGCCACCGGCATGGCGCTGGAGCGCACGGTGATTCGTCACCTCTACGGCCGCCCATTGGAAACATTGCTCGCGACGTGGGGCATCAGCCTGATGCTGATTCAGCTGGTGCGCCTGGTGTTCGGCGCGCAGAACGTTGAAGTGGCCAACCCAGCCTGGCTTTCGGGCGGGATTCAAGTGCTGCCCAACCTCGTGCTGCCCTACAACCGCATCGTGATCATCGCCTTCGCGCTGTTTGTGGTGGTGCTGACCTGGTTGCTGCTGAACAAGACACGGTTGGGCCTGAACGTGCGCGCCGTCACTCAAAACCGCAACATGGCCGCCTGCTGCGGCGTGCCGACCGGGCGGGTGGACATGCTCGCCTTCGGCCTCGGCTCAGGCATCGCCGGGCTCGGTGGCGTGGCGCTCAGCCAGATCGGCAACGTCGGCCCGGACCTCGGACAAAGCTACATCATCGACTCGTTCCTGGTGGTGGTGCTCGGCGGTGTCGGCCAGTTGGCCGGTAGTGTGTTTGCCGCGTTCGGCTTGGGCATCGCCAACAAAATTCTCGAACCGCAAATCGGTGCCGTACTCGGCAAAATCCTGATCCTCGCGCTGATCATTCTGTTTATCCAGAAACGTCCGCAAGGCCTCTTCGCACTGAAAGGACGGGTGATCGACTGATGAACCAACCTCTTCTAGTCACGGCCACCCAAAAGGCCGGCCCAAAAATCACCTTCGCTGTCGGCGCCGTCATTCTGGTGTTGCTATTGGCGATGCCGCTGATGTCGCTGCTCTCGCCCGTTAGTGTTTTTCACGTCTCGGCCTACACGCTGACGCTGGTGGGCAAGATTCTTTGCTACGCCATCGTCGCCCTGGCGCTGGATCTGGTCTGGGGTTATGCCGGGCTGTTGTCGCTGGGTCACGGTCTGTTTTTCGCCCTCGGCGGCTACGCCATGGGCATGTACCTGATGCGCCAAGCCTCGGGCGATGCCTTGCCGGCGTTCATGACGTTCCTGTCGTGGACCGAATTGCCGTGGTACTGGACCGGCACCAGCAGCTTCCTCTGGTCGATGTGCCTGGTGGTGTTGGCGCCGGGGTTGTTGGCCTTGGTGTTCGGCTTCTTCGCCTTCCGCTCGCGGATCAAAGGCGTGTATTTCTCGATCATGACCCAAGCCCTGACCTTCGCCGGAATGCTGCTGTTTTTCCGCAACGAAACCGGGTTTGGCGGCAACAACGGCTTTACCAATTTCCGCACCATTCTCGGGTTTGGCATTACTGAACCTGGGACGCGGGCGGTGTTGTTTTTCGCCACGGTGGTGTTGCTGGTGGCGAGTCTGTTTATCGGTTGGCGCTTGGCGCAGAGCAAGTTCGGCCGGGTGTTGACCGCGTTGCGCGATGCCGAAAACCGGCTGATGTTCTGCGGTTACGACCCACGCGGTTTCAAGTTGTTTGTCTGGGTGCTGAGCGCGGTGTTGTGTGGTTTGGCCGGTGCGTTGTACGTGCCGCAAGTGGGGATCATCAACCCTAGCGAAATGTCGCCGACCAACTCGATTGAAGCGGCAGTGTGGGTGGCGTTGGGCGGTCGTGGCACGCTGATCGGGCCGTTGCTCGGAGCGGGCGTGGTCAACGGCATGAAGAGCTGGTTCACCGTGGCGTTCCCGGAATACTGGCTGTTTTTCCTTGGCGCGCTGTTCATCGTCGTAACCCTTTACCTGCCTAAAGGCGTGATCGGGCTGCTGAAAAAAAGAGGTGAACAATGAGAGTCACTGCGACGGCGGAATTCATGCTCGAACCGGTCTTTTTTCCGCCAGAACCGAACAAGGACGCTGGCACCAGCCGCGACAGCATCGGCCTCGGCCAAAGTGCCGGCCCCGGCCTGGACACTCGCCACGGCACGATCCTGACCCTGGAAGACATCAGCGTCAGCTTCGATGGCTTCAAGGCGCTGAACAATCTGAACCTGTACATCGGCGTCGGCGAACTGCGCTGCATCATTGGCCCCAACGGCGCGGGCAAAACCACACTGATGGACGTGATCACCGGCAAGACTCGCCCGAGTCACGGCAAGGCCTGGTTCGGTGAAACCATGGATTTGACGCTGATGAGCGAAGTGCAGATCGCCCAGGCCGGCATCGGGCGCAAGTTTCAGAAACCGACCGTGTTTGAAGCGCTGAGCGTGTTCGAAAACCTGGAACTGGCGCAGAAAACCGACAAGTCGGTTTGGGCAAGTTTGCGGGCGCGACTGAGCGGCGAACAAAGAGATCGCATCAGCGAAGTGCTGGAAACCATACGCCTGAGCGCCTCGGTCAATCGCCCGGCAGGCCTGTTGTCCCACGGGCAGAAGCAGTTCCTGGAAATCGGCATGTTGCTGATGCAGGACCCGCAATTGCTGTTGCTCGACGAACCAGTCGCCGGCATGACCGACGCCGAAACCGAATTCACCGCTGAGCTGTTCAAGAGCCTGGCCGGCAAGCATTCGCTGATGGTGGTGGAGCACGACATGGGCTTCGTCGGCGCCATCGCCGACCACGTCACCGTGTTGCACCAGGGCAGCGTGCTGGCGGAAGGGTCGCTGGAACAGGTGCAGGAAAACGAGCGGGTGATCGAGGTTTACCTCGGTCGCTAGGCCTGAAAACACCTATCCAATGTGGGAGCGGGCTTGCTCGCGAAAGCGGTGGATCAGCCAGCATCAATGCGGAATGACACACCGCATTCGCGAGCAAGCCCGCTCCCACAAGGGGATTTGAGGAGATTCTGGAAATGCTGCAAGTCGACAAGCTGCACCAGTATTACGGCGGTAGCCACATCCTGCGCGGTCTCTCGTTTGAGGTGAAGGTCGGCGAAGTCACGTGCCTGCTCGGGCGCAACGGCGTGGGCAAGACCACGCTGCTCAAATGCCTGATGGGTTTGCTGCCGTCCAAGGAAGGCGCGGTGAATTGGGAAGGCAAACCGATCACCACGTTCAAGCCGCACCAACGGGTGCACGCCGGGATCGCCTATGTGCCCCAGGGCCGGGAGATTTTCGGCCGCCTCACCGTGGAGGAAAACCTGCTGATGGGCCTGTCGCGATTCCCCGGCTCCGAAGCCAAGGAAGTCCCGGCGTTCATCTACGAGTTGTTCCCGGTGTTACTGCAAATGAAGCAACGACGCGGCGGTGACTTGTCCGGTGGTCAACAGCAGCAATTGGCAATCGGTCGCGCACTGGCCAGCCGTCCGCGCTTGCTGATCCTCGACGAACCCACCGAAGGCATCCAGCCCTCGGTGATCAAGGAGATCGGCGCGGTAATCAAGAAGCTCGCGGCTCGGGGCGACATGGCGATTTTGCTGGTAGAGCAGTTCTACGATTTCGCCGCCGAACTGGCCGATCAGTACCTGGTGATGTCCCGGGGCGAGATCGTGCAACAGGGTCGCGGAGAAAATATGGAAGCCGAGGGTGTGCGCGGGCTGGTTACGATCTAGTCTGTAGCGTCCTAACGATAATTAGAACTTATGAATTTACCTGCCCCTATCACGCTGTTCACCCCAAGTTGGCACGCCGAACTGGAGCTGGGCTACGCCCGTTTTGGCGACAGCACGCGCCCAGTCCAGCGCCGACACAAAGGCCCGCTGCGGGTGCAAAAGCACCTGTACGCCGAAGGGCCCGAGGTGTGCCAGCACATCATCGTTCACCCGCCGGGCGGGATTGCCGGGGGGGATCGGCTGGACATTTCGGCCAGTGTCGGCAGCAATGCCTGGGCGCAAATCACCAGCCCCGGTGCCGCCAAGTGGTATCGCGCCGCCGGCCCCGCTTATCAGCAGCTGGAATTGAAAGTGGCGACCGGTGCGACACTGGAATGGCTGCCCCAGGAGACGATCATTTTCAGCGCGGCCCAGGCTGAACTCAGCACCTCGATCGACCTTGAAGGCGACGCCCGGTTGTTCTACTGGGACGTGGTGGCGTTGGGTCGCCCGGCCAGTGGCGAACGTTTTGACCTTGGGCATTTCCAGGCACGGCTGGATATCCGTCGCGACGGCCAGTTGCTCTGGCACGAACGCCAGCGCATTGTCGGCGGTGATGGATTGCTCGACTCGCCGATCGGGCTGGATGGGCAACCGGTGTTTGCGACGTTGTTGGTGACCGGGGAAATCGACAGCGCACTGCTGGAAACCTGTCGCGCGCTGCCCAATGACGTGCGCGGGGATTTGACTCAGTTGCCGGGACTTTTAGTCGCACGATGCTTGGCCAGTGAGGCGTTGTTGGCACGGGGTTGGCTAATCGATTTGTGGCGACTGCTCAGGCCGGCGTTGCTCGGCCGAGAAGCCGTGCCCCCAAGAATATGGAGCACCTGAAACACGATCCAATGTGGGAGCGGGCTTGCTCGCGAAAGCGGTGTATCAGACAACGCAAATGTTGAATGTAAGTCCGCCTTCGCGAGCAAGCCCGCTCCCACAGGGGTTATGTATTCACAGATCCGAATACTTTTTTATCTGCCGATATGGATTCCAACGATGGACCTGACCCCACGCGAAAAAGACAAGCTGTTGATCTTCACCGCCGGCCTAGTCGCCGAGCGGCGTTTGGCTCGCGGCGTGAAACTCAATTACCCGGAAGCCATGGCCTACATCTCCGCGGCGTTGCTCGAAGGCGCCCGTGACGGTCGCACCGTGGCCGAGTTGATGCATTTCGGCACCACCCTGCTCAGCCGCGAACAAGTGATGGAAGGCATCCCGGAAATGATCCCGGAGATCCAGGTTGAAGCGACGTTTCCCGACGGCACCAAACTGGTCACCGTTCACCAACCCATCGTCTGAGGTCGCGTCATGACTTATCTCATTCGCGATGCGCTGCACGCCGACCTGCCCGCGATCCGTGACATCTACAACGATGCGGTGCTCAACACCACGGCGATCTGGAATGAACAAGCCGTGGATCTGGGCAATCGCCAGGCGTGGTTTAGCGCCCGGCAGTCCCAGGGTTATCCGATTCTGGTGATCGTCGACGGCGACAACGCAGTGCTGGGCTACGCTTCATTCGGGGACTGGCGGCCGTTCGACGGGTTTCGCCACACCGTCGAGCACTCGGTGTATGTGCGCAGCGACCAGCGCGGCAACGGCCTCGGCCCACAACTGATGAGCGTGCTGATCGAGCGCGCCAAAGGCTGCGACAAACACATCATGGTCGCCGCCATCGAAAGCGGTAACGCCGCTTCTATTCGTCTGCATGAGCGCGCCGGTTTTGCGATCACCGGGCAGATGCCCCAGGTGGGCACCAAGTTCGGGCGCTGGCTGGACCTGACCTTCATGCAACTGACCCTCAACCCAGGCGCGGAGCCGCCAATCGCCAACAAGGAGTGACACCCGATGAACGCCGCCCAACTGCGCCGCGTGAATGTTGAAAGCTTTGCGCACTATCGCCAGGGTTTGATTGATTTGCTGTTGGACGCCGTGGGCTATGGCGCCAGCGTTGGTTTCATGGCCGATCTGGATGCGACCCAGGCCCGGGCCTATTTCGATGACGTCCAGGCCAACCTGAACCTTGGCAATGTGTTGCTGTGGGTGGTGGTCAAGGACGAGCAGGTGCAAGCCAGTGTGCAACTGACCCTGTGCCAGAAAGCCAACGGCCTGAACCGTGCCGAAGTGCAGAAACTGCTGGTGCGCGAACACGCCCGCCGTCGCGGCCTTGGCCAGCAATTGATGAGCGCCCTGGAGCTCGCCGCCCGCCAACACAAACGCGGCATGCTCTACCTCGACACCGAGGCCGGCTCCCCCGCCGAAGACTTCTACAAGGCCCTGGGTTACACCCGCGCCGGTCAAATCCCCGACTACGCTTGCGACCCGGCCGGCAATTACCGGCCAACCGCCCTCTACTACAAGATTTTGCAAGGAGTGAATGGATGATTCCCGGTGAATACCAGATCCAGCCCGGCGACATCGAACTCAACGTCGGCCGCCGCACTGTCAGCCTGAAAGTGGCCAACAGCGGCGACCGGCCAATCCAGGTCGGCTCGCATTACCACTTTTTCGAAACCAACGACGCCCTGACCTTCGACCGCGCCGCCAGCCGTGGCATGCGCCTCAATATCCCGGCCGGCACTGCCGTGCGCTTCGAACCGGGGCAGAGCCGCGAGGTCGAGCTTGTGGATTTGGCCGGGCATCGCCGAGTGTTCGGGTTTGCCGGGCGGATCATGGGCGACCTCGACTGACGCCGGTCCTTGTGGCGAGGGGGCTTGCCCCCGTTCGGCCGCGCAGCGGTCGTAAAACCTGCCACCTCGGTTCATCAGATAAACCTCATCAACCAAATTGCGGGCGCTTCGCACCCGAACGGGGGCAAGCCCCCTCGCCACAATAAATTTGTGCAAGGAATTCCGATGAAGATTTCCCGTCAAGCCTACGCCGACATGTTCGGCCCCACCGTCGGTGACAAGGTCCGCCTGGCCGACACCGAGCTGTGGATCGAAGTGGAAAAAGACTTCACCACCTACGGCGAAGAAGTGAAATTCGGCGGCGGCAAAGTCATCCGCGACGGCCAGGGCCAGAGCCAATTGCTCGCCGCTGAAGTGGTCGACACTGTCATCACCAACGCCTTGATCGTCGACCACTGGGGCATCGTCAAAGCCGATGTCGGCCTCAAGGACGGGCGCGTCGCCGGCATCGGCAAGGCCGGCAACCCGGACGTGCAGCCGAACGTCACCATGGCCATCGGCGCCAGCACCGAAGTCATCGCCGGTGAAGGCATGATCCTCACCGCCGGCGGCATCGACACCCACATTCATTTCATCTGCCCGCAGCAGATCGAAGAGGCGCTGATGAGCGGCGTCACCACCATGATCGGCGGCGGCACCGGCCCGGCCACCGGCACCAACGCGACAACCTGCACCTCCGGGCCCTGGCACCTGGCGCGGATGCTTCAAGCGGCGGATGCGTTCCCGATGAACATCGGCCTCACCGGCAAGGGCAACGCCAGCCTGCCGGAGCCGTTGATCGAGCAGGTCAAGGCCGGCGCCATTGGCCTCAAGTTGCACGAAGACTGGGGCACCACGCCCGCCAGCATCGACAACTGCCTGAGCGTGGCCGACCAGTACGATGTGCAGGTGGCGATCCACACCGACACCCTCAACGAATCCGGCTTCGTCGAAACCACCCTCGCCGCGTTCAAGGGCCGCACCATCCACACCTACCACACCGAAGGTGCGGGCGGCGGTCACGCCCCGGACATCATCAAGGCCTGCGGGTTTGCCAACGTGTTGCCGAGTTCGACCAACCCGACGCGGCCGTTCACCCGCAACACCATCGACGAACACCTCGACATGCTGATGGTCTGCCATCACCTGGACCCGAGCATTGCCGAAGACGTGGCGTTCGCCGAAAGCCGCATTCGCCGCGAGACGATTGCTGCCGAAGACATCCTCCACGACCTCGGCGCGTTCTCGATGATCAGCTCCGACAGCCAGGCCATGGGCCGGGTCGGCGAAGTGATCACCCGCACCTGGCAGACCGCCGACAAGATGAAAAAGCAGCGCGGCCCGCTGCCTCAGGACGGTGAAGGCAACGACAACTTCCGGGCCAAACGCTACATCGCCAAGTACACGATCAACCCGGCGATCACCCACGGCATCAGCCATGAAGTGGGCTCGATCGAAGTGGGTAAATGGGCCGATCTGGTGCTCTGGCGCCCGGCATTCTTCGGGGTCAAACCGACGTTGATCCTCAAGGGCGGCGCCATTGCGGCGAGCCTGATGGGGGACGCCAATGCCTCGATCCCAACGCCACAACCGGTGCACTACCGGCCGATGTTTGCCAGCTACGGTGGCTCGCTGCACGCCACCAGCCTGACCTTTATCAGCCAGGCCGCGCAGGACGCCGGTCTTCCCGAGGCGTTGGGTTTGAAGAAGAAAATCGCTGTGGTCAAAGGTTGCCGCGAGGTGCAGAAAACCGACCTGATCCACAACGACTACCTGCCGAACATCGACGTTGACCCGCAGACCTACCAGGTCAAGGCCGATGGCGTGTTGCTGTGGTGTGAGCCAGCCGAAACCCTGCCGATGGCCCAGCGCTATTTCCTGTTCTGAGTGGCTGAGTAAAAAGCCTGGAGGCGTTCGCGCGCCTCCAGGTCTGTTTACGGCGCGACAGTGAACGGTGGGTAAACCCTTTGCAGTTTCGCTCGCTCAATGGCTTGTTGCGTCAGGTTTTTCTCCAGCGTCCGCAAAGCCTCAAACCGGGTGATGTCATCCTCATGCTTGAGAGACTCCAGCAGTTCGTCGAACTCCTTGCGAAAGGTTTTCTCGAGGAAGCGCTGCCACAATGGCTGCTCCAGAATCCGCGGCGCCAGCAACTCCCCTCCTCCAGCGCGACCACTCGCTGGTACGCCTCCTCGATCATTTTTTCGGAGACCCCTGCGATTTTCCTGAACAACATGCCACGCGATTGCCACGGTAAATCCAGGCGTTCGCCCAGATCGGTCATGTAGGCCAAGTGGACTTCCACCTCATCGATGGTGCCGGTAACACCGTCGGCCCCCTCGCGTCGAAACGTCTCCCCTGCTTTCAAGCGATCCGCCACATGCTGCCGGGCGATCTGCCCCAACTCGTCAAGGCGCGACTTGCCGCGAGCCAGCGCCACCAGCTCGGCCTCGACCAGATCAGTGTTGATCAACCCGTACGCTTCATGCACCAGCACTTCGACGCCCATCGCGTTGAAAAATTGTGCACCGGCATCCGCGCAAGTCGTCGAGGCAACCGCCTCGGCGAAGATTTTCTCGCGCAATGCGGTGTTCTCGTACATGGCGAAAATCATTCGCCAGACCTTGGCCGTGAGGTCGGTTCGGTAACTCGGATCAGTGGCCTGGAAGTCGGCCGACGCGGTCAATTTGCGCAGTTCTTTGAAAAACGGCTCGGAGTCGAACTCGTCTTCAACCTCGTCCCAAAATGGCAGGCGCGCATTCCATTCGGCCTCGCTGAGGCCCTCATCCCAGAGCGAGTTGTCGATGGTCCCGCGAGACGGATAAGGTCGATCCGGATCGAGCCCGACTGACTCAATGTATTGCTTGAGTTTCTCGAGATTCTGCGCGGAAAGATAAAACGGCGTGCGAGTCACATTGGTTCGCGCGATCAATTCGGCAGAGGCTGAACCCGGCGCGACCTCCGGCAGTTCGCTGATCTGGTTGAAGCGCAGGTCCAGGTACAGGTTGCGCGGACGCTGTTTGGCAAACAAGCCAATTGGCCACTGATCGATGCCCGTATTGTCCAGCGTCAGAATCGCCAAGGCAGGCATCTGACTGATGTCGGGCACTTGACCGAGAGGGTTGCCGTCGAGCTTGAGTACTTGCAGCCGGCTCATCGCACGCAGCCGAGCGACGCTTTCGGCGGTCAGCGTTATCTGATTGTCCGAGAGCGTCAAAACACGCAGATAAGGCATGTGACTGATGTTTTCTGGAAAGTCGCTCAAGCGGTTCTTCCACAGATCGAGTTCGCGTAACTGCCGAAAGTTGCCGAGAAAAAGCTGTTGGTCACTGAGTATCTGACCGTTGCGCAGGCTCAGCGCGGTGACATGGTCAAAACTGCCGCTCAGGAGTGGCATGTTCAACAGATGGCGATCCATTGGCAGGCCATCGAGATCCAGCCTCTGTGCCCGGATCACACCTGGTGCCGGCGGCCCCTCAGGACCGGTGCGCTGCCAGCACTGGCGCAGCATCCGATAGATCTTGTTGCGTGCTGTCCATTCGGCGACCCCTTCAGGGCTGAAACGATACCTTAGGCTCATGTCATTCAACCAGCGCTGGAAGTCCAGGTTGAACAGGCTGAATTCACGCTCCAACGCCGCCACGCGTTGCTCCATGGCGGTCTCGCCAAAGCTGCGAAGCAGCGCCTCCACCTCGGCATTGCTAAAGGCAGGATACAAAGAACCCACGCGACGCTTGAGCGCCGACCAGCCTTCGGGGCGTAGCGGATAGCCTCGCATGCCGCCGCGCAGGCGCATGTGTTCGGGGTCATAAGCGGGCTTGCGAATCGGATGATCCAGCAAAACCTTGTCGAACTGCTCGTGGCTCAGCGGTGCACGGAGAATCGCTTTTTTAAGCAGATCGCCCTGAAAAATTTCAAAACCCAGCGCTTTTCGCTGTTCATCGGGCAACGCATGCAACACCGCGCTGTAGAGATCCTCGGCGCTGTGCAGATGCAACCCTTGGTCATCGCGCGCGTTGAAGAGCCCGTCCTCATCAGCGATCAATACTTTGCGGATCGGCGCATCCGGGGCACCAATACTGGCCCGCAACTGACCGGTGAAGGACAGGTCGCGAATTTCGATGCGAACGTCAGGCGACCAGCCAGGCAGGTTCGCCATCGAGCCCAGCGCCAGACGTTGGCTGTCAGACGTCTCCAGATGTTCAAGGTACAGGCCTTCGAAAGCACGACTCAGGCGAACCCTGGTGGCTGCCGCACGCAGTTGCTGACGTAGTTCGAGGACGACCTTGCCGCTGTTGTCCAGCCTGTCCAAAACCTGCGGGTCGGCCTCATTGAGCACTTGCTCGATCACACTGCACGGCAATCCGGGATTATCGCCTTTCAACCTGCGCACGCGGCTATCGGCGGAAACATCCGCGTTGGAGTATTGCGATTCGAACACCTGCGAACTGCGTTTGGTCGCACGCTGCACCAGGACCTCGCGCAGCGCCTGAATACGTACCGCGCGATCGCTGGAGATCCCATGGCCGAGCAGTGCTCCGATTTGCGCCTCGTTCAAAAACCCCAGCACCCTGCTTTCAAGCTGTCCGGTCTGGAGCTCCCGCTGGGTGACCGTCAGTATGTTGGCCGGTGTGGCGTCCGCGTTGCCGTAGGTGACAGCGTCTCGATGGGCCGGCAACGGGTCTTTCAAGGTGATGGCTTTTTCCTCGGGCCAATGCGGTAGCTCAGTCATCAACCCTGGCAGGTAACCGGCCAGATGATTGCTGATGTTGCCGCTACGGATCTGCTCGTCGAACTGGCTGACCGAGGCATGCAGTTCGAAGCGCTGGAGGGTGTCGGTCAGTAACGATGGCGGCAAATCATGCTCGACATGCAGACGCCGCAGCACACCTTCATCGATGTTGCTGACTGTGAGCACCTGCTCCAGCGTGGACTCGCTGAAGGTAGCGGCCAACGCGTTGACGCGGCGCAACAGTTGGGTCTTCTGCCACTCGAGCGGCTGCTCGGTTTCGCTCTTCCAGGCGCCCGCCCGATTATGCTCGACCTTTGGTGCATAGGCGTCGGCGCGAGTCGGGTGTTGCATGCGGAACTGGTCGCTGAGCGGATTCTGCGTCAGGACGTACTGTTTTCCCTCAAGGTGCAGCAGCTTTTTACCCTGATGCGGATACAAGCCGACGTCATCAGCCGAGGTGCCACCAGGCAGCACGACTTTATGTTCGTACGGCGTCAGATCCGGGTTCCACATTTTGCTGCGGCCATCCTCCAGCGAAACCGCTTTGAGGTTGTCGACAAAGGGCGAAGGTTTGATCGCTGCGGCACCTTTGGGCAGAACATGGCCGGCGCTCATCAGCGCCAGTTGCGCAAAGTTGAGGATGACGCTGTTGATGTGCGCGCACGCCTCTTCTTTGTCACCGTGACTCCAGTCTTCGATGCCTTCGGCAAACTCCGCGAGCAATTGCGCGACCATCACGCCAAGCATCACCTCACCGACCCCAGGCACCAGCATCACGGCGAAGTTAAAGATGTTCCAGCCAATATCCAGATAGCTGATCAGCCGATTCCAGCGGCTTTTGGCGTCTTCATCGCCGGTCGGCACGGCGATCAGTCGCGCATCACTGAGCGCCTTATCGCGCTTGCGCCGATACAGGTAATCCCAGAGATCACCCGGGATCGGCACCGTGATCGGTTCGACGTGAGGATTCTCAACCGGCGTCTCGCGCCACCAAGGCCCCATGTCCAGTGGTTCACGCTGGTGCCAGGTGATTTCCTTGAGGCGCTCGTTGGCCCTCTGGAAGAATGTCGGCTTGTCTCTTTGGGCCACAAACCGGCTGAAAAACTGTTGATAGGAGGTGTCCAGCAACTTCGTCGCCAAGGCTTTCATGAACGCCGTCAGCGATGGATATTCTTTCAGCGGATGAAGTGGATCATCCGGGATGTAGGCGATTAACCGCCCGTTCAGAATACTTTGATCATAAAAGTCATTACGCCGCGCCATTTCAGCCGTTACAGCACTCGGCCCATTGGCGAAGACATCCGTGAGGATCTTGTACTTCTCATAAAGATTGTCGTTAAGCCAGGGAGTACGCCGTGACCAGTCAAACAAAAACTTCAATTCTTCGGGTATGAGCCCTGACAGAAATTTTTCTATCTCGCTTTTTTCTGCCACAGCACTGAACAGCACAATGCCGGACAACTCCAGCCCCAATATCCGCAATCGATGCGCCTGCAATGGGCGACCGTGATAGCTGACTGGGCTTTGCCCGCTGATCACATCGTTGATGACGGCCTCAGCGTGAATGCTCAGGTCAGCGTTGATCCCGGCGACAGCCGCAGCCACTTTCAGCGCGGACTGTTCCACCGCCATTGATTGCGTCTTCAGCGTCGCCTGCTTCGCCGGTTCACCGGGGAGCAACAACGCCTTGAGGTGTTGCTGATAGAGCGCGCCGACGTCCAGCGAGCGGCAGACGCTGGCGATTTCACCCACCGTGGTGCCGTGCTGCACGGGCGTCCCGTCGGCATCGGCAACATACACACCGGAACCACTGCGAAAGTAGCCGTCCTCGGTCTCTGCCGGTTCGAAGTTATGCAACGCCGCCGCCAGCAACGACGAATGCCGTGAGCGCGTCGCGCCCCGGTCGATGCCGAAAATGATCTTGTCCGGGACATAAAGCCTGAGCATCGCCTTGTCGACATCCAGATCGACATTGAGCTGGCTTTTGAGTGCCTCGATCAGTAATGGTCGAGCAAACGCCTCAATATTCTGCTCGAGCGTACTCAAGGTCGAATCGACTTCGCCCTGCAGTTGCCAATGTTTTTGCACAAGTACTTTCAAACGCTGATGCGCCGCTGGCGCCTCTGCCGCAAATGCCTGCGCAACATTCAGATTCGCTTCAAGCGTTTCCAGTCGATGGGGTGGGGCTTGTTTGATCGCCTCAGGAATAAGCCCGGTTATCACGCCATGGTGCGGGCCTTCATTGATCGACACTTTATTTGTAACAACGTCCATATGCACAATCTCGTCATCCAATAACTTGAGCTCAGATTACGGATGACTGAGAAAAACAAAAAACCAAAATCCTGTTGAAGAACACGCTGAAAAACCCATAACTTCGCAGTAATTAGAGAGCCGAAAATACATATGTACCGCACCCAAAAAATCCCCGGGAACCGGGCATCAGCGGTCGCGTATTTCTCGCCAGAGGGGCTAATATTCGAATCGCTGTCCATCGATTCACCCTCAGGTAACCGCTCATGCGTCTTTGCGAGTTCATCGTCTGCAACGTTGACCCGATCATCGCGGAATGGGAGCAGTTCGCCGCCACCATCACACCCGCTGCCGAACATATGGACGCCGAGGCCTTGCGCGATCATGCCCGCGCCATCCTGCTGGCCGCCGCGCGGGACATGACCACCGTCCAGACCGCCCATGAGCAGGCCGCCAAGGCCAAGGGCGACGGTCCGGAAAAATCTCCAAGCCTGGATCAGGCCGCCGCCAGCCATGGCGAGTTGCGGCACACCTTCGGTTTTGATCTGGTGCAGATGACCTCCGAGTTCCGCCACTTGCGCGCCTGCGTCATTCGTCTGTGGGTCAACAGCCTGCAGACGCCAGAGCTGGCTCACTTCCAGGACATGATCCGGTTCAACGAAGCCATCGACGAAGCCCTGGCCGAGTCGACCGCCGCCTATGCCGAGCAGGTCAACCACTCGCGGGACATCTTCCTGGCCATCCTCGGCCACGACCTGCGGGCGCCCTTGCAGGCGGTGAGCATGTCCACCGAACTGCTGCAGCGAAAAATACATCTGGAAGGCGACGCCCTGACTTGCGTGCACCACATCCATCGTGGCACGCGGCATATGGCGGTGATGGTCGGTGATTTATTGGAGTTGGTGCGCAGTCGCCTGGGCAAGAGCCTGCCGATCGAACCGGTGCCGATGGACCTGACCGACGCGGCGCATGAGGCGATTGCCCTGGCCTGTGCCGGCAACCCGAATTGTTCGCCGGTGCTGCACATTCACGGTGACACGCGAGGCGTATGGGACGCGGGCCGTATCGATCAATTGCTGCAGAACCTG
Organism: Pseudomonas sp. TH15; assembly: GCF_016651105.1. Taxonomy (GTDB): domain Bacteria; phylum Pseudomonadota; class Gammaproteobacteria; order Pseudomonadales; family Pseudomonadaceae; genus Aquipseudomonas. The sequence goes on along the minus strand of NZ_JAEKEL010000001.1, from coordinate 1,721,501 downwards.
ATCGGCAACGCGCTGCAGCATGGTTCGACCACTCAACAGGTGACGCTGACGTTGCAGGATGAGGCGGACGCGGTGTGCCTGTCAGTGCACAACTTCGGCACACCGATTGCCGAGGAGGCGTTGGGGACGATTTTCGATCCGTTGGTGCGCAGCGCCGATGAAGAACTCGGACAGCCTTCGACCAGCCTGGGGTTAGGCTTGTTTATCGTCAAAGAAGTGGTCAACGCTCATGGCGGGACGATTGAAGTCAGCTCGAATGAGGCTGACGGCACACGATTCAGCGTGGTCTTGCCGCGAACCTTGTAGGAGCTGCCGAAGGCTGCGATCTTTTGATTTTGTTTTAAAAAGACAAGGTCAAAAGATCGCAGCCTGCGGCAGCGCCTACAGGGGCTCATTCGATTACCAGGCGTGCCAGGCGTTGTCTGAGCATCCGGTTCTCGGCCCGCAGTTGCTGGACTTCTTCAAGCAGGTCCAGTGCCAGGGCGACACCTTCCCATTCCAGTTCCAAATCGCGCCGCAGTTTGGCGGCGCGCTTGGCCAGGGCCAATTCGTAATCGTTGAAACGCCAGTCCTTGGGCAGTGCACCCTGAGGTTCGAGGATGCCGTGTTCGACGATTTCGATCACGTAGACGTCCGACAAGTCGGTCGCCTCACAGAATTCTGCCATGTCCAGTTGAACGATCAGGGGACTGCTCATAGTCAGTAGCTCCAGGGTTCTAGCGGATCAAAAGTTTTCTCTTGGGTCGAAAGCGGCTTTCTTCGCCAGCTCTTGCCACAACGCCTTGACCTCATCGTCCGAGGTTTTCGGCATGACGGCTTTAAGTTGCACGAACAGGAAGCCCCGTTCGCCCTTCTTGTTCAGCAGACCGTGGCCCTTGGCGCGCATGCGCTGGCCGTTCTGGCTGCCGGCCGGGACCTTGAGGTTGATCTTGCCGGTCAGGGTCGGCACGGCCACTTCGGCGCCCAGCGCCAATTCCCAAGGTGCCAGCGGTAAAGTGATTATCAGGTTTTCGCCTTCAATATCGAATTTCGGGTGCGGCGCGAAGCGGATGATCAGGAACAGGTCGCCATTGGCGCCGCCACCGATCCCCGGAGCCCCTTGGCCCTTGAGGCGAATACGCTCGCCGTCGGTCACACCGGCCGGGATCTTCACGTTCAGGCTTTTGCTGGTATTGCTGACATGCTGGCCGGCAGGGTTGTACTGCGGCACCTGGAAGGTGACCTTCTTCGATTCGTTCGAGAGGGTTTCTTCCAGAAAAATCCCAAGTTCCATTTCCACGTCTTGCCCTCGACGTCCAGCACTGCGACGCGACTCTCCACCACCAAAACCCGGACCCCGGTTGCCGAAGATCGAACTGAAGAAGTCCGAAAAATCGCCCGAGTCCTGACCACCACCGAAACCACCGCCGCCACGACCCTGCCAGCCTGGCGGGCCCTGGAACGGTTGGCCGTGCTGGCCGTATTTGCGCAAGTCGTCGTACTCGGCGCGCTTGTCGGCACTTTTCAGCGCTTCATAAGCTTCCGAGGCGTCCTTGAACTTTTCCTCGGCGTCTTTTTCCTTGCTGACGTCCGGGTGATATTTGCGCGCCAGCTTGCGATAGGCGGCCTTGATCGCCTTATCGTCTGCGGTCGGCTCCACACCGAGAATCTTGTAATAGTCTTTGAAGTCCATCTAAGGATCACCATCCGTTATCAAAATCGCGCCACCACCGGCAGCATGCACGCATTGGCAGCCGCCAGGTTGACCGATCTCAAGGTTGTGACCGGGCAGCGCATCAGAAGTTTATCGGCAGCGGTAGTCGGTTCTTGCGACCGCCGATTGGCTGCCAGGGTCGATGCAGACAAGTTTGGGGCATCCGGCCAGCTTATCAAGGCGTTATTCGTGGCGATTTAGCGGATAGTCGGCCTTCGATTCTGCGCCGCACTGGCATACACTGCGCGGCCGTTTTTTAACCGGAACTTGAAAGACATGAAAAACGCATCCCCAGCCCGTGCCTGTGGTATCGACTTCGGCACGTCCAACTCCACCGTCGGCTGGCTCCGCCCCGGCATGGAAACGCTGATCGCGCTGGAGGACGACAAGATCACCCTGCCCTCGGTGGTCTTCTTCAACATCGAAGAACGCCGCCCGGTGTACGGCCGGCTGGCGCTGCACGAGTACCTGGAAGGCTACGAAGGCCGGCTGATGCGCTCGCTCAAAAGCCTGTTGGGTTCCAAGCTGATCAAGCACGACACCAGCGTCCTCGGCACGGCGATGCCGTTCAAGGACCTGCTCGGCTTGTTCATCGGCCAGTTGAAGAAGCGCGCCGAAACCGCCGCCGGTCGGGAATTCGATGAAGTGGTGCTGGGCCGCCCGGTGTTTTTCGTCGACGACGATGAAATGGCCGACCAGGAAGCCGAAAACACCTTGGTGGATGTGGCTCGCGCTATTGGCTTTAAAGACGTGTCGTTCCAGTACGAGCCAATTGCGGCCGCGTTCGACTACGAGTCGACCATCGAAAAAGAAGAACTGGTGCTGATTGTCGACATCGGCGGTGGTACCTCCGACTTCTCGCTGGTGCGCCTGTCGCCTGAGCGTCGCGACCACGACAATCGCCACGATGACATCCTCGCCACCGGCGGCGTGCACATCGGCGGGACCGACTTCGACAAGCAACTGAGCCTGCAAGGCCTGATGCCGCTGTTCGGCTACGGCAGCCGGATGAAGAGCGGCGCCTACATGCCCACCAGCCACCACATGAACCTGGCGACCTGGCACACCATCAACTCGGTCTACTCGCAGAAATCGACCCTGTCCCTGGGCAGCATGCGCTACGACATCGAAGACACCGGCGGCATTGATCGCCTGTTCAAGCTGATCGACCAGCGCGCCGGCCACTGGCTGGCCATGGAAGTGGAAGAAACCAAGATCCAGCTGACCCACGCCGACAGCCGTCACGTGCCGCTGGACCGCATCGAGCCAGGCCTGAGCGTTGAACTGACCCGAGCGCTGTTCGAGTCGGCCATCGACAACCTGCTGGAGCGGGTGCGCAACAGCGTCACGCAATTGCTGAACGATGCCAACGTGCGCGTCGATCAGGTTGATACGGTGTTCTTCACCGGCGGTTCGAGCGGGATTCCGGCGCTGCGCAACAGCATCTCGGCAATGCTGCCGAACGCGCGGCATGTGGAAGGGAACATCTTTGGCAGCATCGGCAGTGGTTTGGCAATTGAAGCCATGAAGCGTTACGGCCCGATGGACTGATCTGACACCTTGTGGTGAGGGGGCTTGCCCCCGTTCGGGTGCGCAGCAGCCGCAAAACCGGCACATGCGGTGTGTTGGAGAATTGAGGGCTGCTTCGCAACCCAACGAGGGCAAGCCCCCTCGCCACAATAGATCAACAGCGAATCAAACCATCCCGATCTGCTTCAACTCACTCTTCAAATACGCGTAATAAATCGGCCCCGCCACCACCCCCGGCAGGCCGAACGCGGCTTCGAACACCAGCATCGCCAGCAGCAACTCCCACGACTTGGCACTGATCTGCCCGCCGACAATGCGCGCGTTGAGGAAGTACTCGAGTTTGTGGATAAACATCAGATAACCCAACGCGGCCACCGCGACCCAGATCGACAGTGACAAGCCGACGATGGTGATCAGCGTGTTGGACATCAGATTACCGATCACCGGCAGCAAACCGAGCAGGAAAGTCAGCACGATCAGGGTTTTGGTCAGCGGCAGTTTGATCCCGAACATCGGCAGGACCAGCGCGAGGAAAATCGCGGTGAAGAAGGTGTTGAGCAGGGAAATCTTGATTTGCGCGAACACGATGTTGCGAAAGGCTTGCACCAACAGATGCAAACGGTCGAACAGCGCGGCGGCCAGCGGCCGGCGTTTAGTCACGTCGGGCACACGCTGCAAGGCGATGATCGCCCCCAGTACCATGCCGATCAGCAGCGTCACAAACATGTGCGCCGCGTCCTTGCCCACTAATTGCAAATCGCTGAGGTGTTTGGTCATCCATTCGCCGATCGCCACGCGGAACTCGGCCGCGCTGGCCGGCAGGTAAACATCGATGAACGGTGGCAATTGCCCGCGAGCGCGGTCAACCACGTGCATGAATTTGTCGAGGGAAGCCCCGGGATTTTCCGCTTCATGCAGCAGAAAACTGATAGCACCAGCAAAGATCAGCGCCAGCACGCTGACCACCAAAGTGCCCAGCAGCGCCACCGCCAGCCAACGGGCGCGGCGACCTTCGATCAGCCGCTGCAGTTGCGGCGTGAGCATGTTGACCAGTTCGAACACCAGCAACCCGGCCAACAGGCTGGGCAACAGGCGCAGAGGGATGACCAGTAGCAAACCACCGAAGATGATGACCCAACTGATTAACAGCAAGACGTGACGTTGAGAAAACGTTGGCATACAGCCTCAAAACGAACGGCGTAAAAGGATGGGCAGTCTGCCAGCGATCCGAGGTCAGCACTAGGTATATGCGGTTCGCCCCATCGGGCCTCATCGCTGGCAAGCCAGCTCCCACAGGCTAAGCGTTGAACACAAATTCAGGGAACAGCCGAAATCCCTGTGGGAGCGGGCTTGCCCGCGAAGAGGCCAGCCCAACCGCCACAGATTCAGATGATCACTTTTTCTTCAGGCAATCACTCATGAAGGTTTTCCGCGCATCGCCCTTCAGCGCCTGGGTGGCGGCGGTGGCGTTGCAGGTTTTCATTTTCTCTTGCTGCGGGGTCAGGACTTTGGCGTCATTGGCCGCCGGCGTGGCTTTGAGGCATGTGCTCATGAATGCTTTGCGCTCATCGCCCTTGAGGCTTTTCGCTTGAGGGTCGGCATTGCAGGCGGTCATTTTGTTCTGTTGGGCCGTGGCGGCGAAGCCTTGGGAACAGAGCAACAAACCGATCATCAACAAAGGGACACGCAACATCTTCATGGAGTTTTCTCCTTGTTACCGCACCGATGGATGCGGCCTCGCCCTGAAGTGTAGACAAAGCCTGTAACACCTTCACCTGCCCTCAAGATGACTGCGTCGATACTGCTCCGGCGTGCACCCGGCCTGACGCTGAAACATCGCGATAAACGCCGAACCGGTGCTGTAACCCATGTCGAAGGCGATGTCCTGAATGCTGCGCTGACTGTCCAGCGCTTCGATCGCCGCCAGAAACCGCAGGCGTTGCCGCCATTCGCCGAAGCTCATGCCCAGCTCACGAACGAACTGCCGGGCCAGGGTCCGTTCGCTGACGTGTATCTGCGTCGCCCAATCGGACAACGGCCGGTTATCCCCAGGCTCGGCCTGCAAGGCTTCGAGTATCCCGAGTAGCCCAGGACTGCTGGCGTAGGGCAAATAACAGGCATGCTCCGGTGCTTGTTGCAACTGATCCACCAACACCTGGGCCAGGCGCACGTCGGTTTCCCGCTCGGGAATCTTCACGTCCCGGGCAGCGAAGTCCTTGAGAATCGCTTTGAGGATGTCGCTGATGGCCAGGGTGCAGGCCTGTTGCGGCAGATCCCGACACAGCGACGGTGCCAGGCACACCGCGCGGTAGTTGATCGGCTGGTTGCTGTAGAAGCTGTGCTCGGTCTGCGGCGGTACCCAAACGGCGTACTGTGGCGGCGACATGAAGCGACTGCTGCCGATTTCCATGTGCAACACACCGTTGGCCGAATACTCCAGCGTGCCCCACGGGTGGCGGTGGGCCGAAGCGTATTCGTGGGTGTCGAAGTCGGCGTATCGGAAGTACACCGGGGCCGGCAGTTCGCTGAAATCCAGCAGATCGATGTGTTTACTGCTCATGCTGTCCGTCATCAAGGGCCGATTGTCTGGATCGAAGTATAGGCTTGTATCCAGACAAGCGGATAATTGCCCCTCATCAACGTTCTGGTTTCTCTCTCATGCAATATGCGTTTCCCCTGCTGGCCATTTTCATTTGGGCCGGCAACACCGTGATCACCAAAATGTCGGCCGGCGCGATATTCCCCGCCGAGATCGGTTTCTACCGCTGGCTGCTCGCCGGGATTTTGTTCACGCCGTTCATGCTTAAACCGGTGATTGCCCACTGGCCAATGATCCGCCCGAACCTGGGCAAGATTTTCGTCCTCGGCGTGCTCGGCATGGCGGTCTATCAAAGCCTGGCGTACTTCGCCGCGAGCCTGACCACTGCCACCAACATGGGCATCATCCTGTCGCTGATGCCGTTGATGTCCCTGGCGATGGCGATCGTCAGCCTCGGCCAACGCCTGACCGCCGGCGCGCTGGCCGGTGCAGTGCTTTCCTTTGCGGGTGTTTTGGTGGTGGTGTCGTCCGGCAGCCTCGGCGCATTGCTCGAGCACGGGGTGAATCTGGGTGATGCGATGATGCTGATCGCGACCCTGGCCTATGCGATCTACAGCACGCTGCTGAAAAAATGGCAGCTGCGCCTGCCACCGCTGGTGTTGCTGTATTTGCAGGTGTTGGTGGCGGTGGTGGTATTGTTTCCGCTGTATGCCGCTTCGCCGAAAACCGGTTTGACCGTGCAGAATATTCCGCTGGTGCTGTATGCCTGCCTGCTGGCTTCGATGATTGCGCCGCTGGCGTGGATGCAAGCCGTGGTACGCCTGGGCCCGAGCCGGACCACGCAGTTTTTCAATCTGCTGCCGTTGATTACCGCGCTGATTGCGGCGGTGGTGCTGCATGAGCAGTTGGCGATGTATCACCTGGTTGGCGGTTTTTTGACCTTGGGTGGGGTGATTCTTTCGGAGCGTTGGACCACGGTGTTGGGCCGCAGACCAAGCATCGCCTGATCGGGCCTCGTCGCTGGCAAGCCCACCCACCAGGATTCACTTGTTCGCAAAATCTGTGTTCAACACAAAACCTGTGGGCTTGCCAACGATGAACGATGACTCGATCTGAAGGTTAAAGGCCGGCAGCCTTGAGGCGCGCCGCATGCTCGACAAACAACCGCACCGGATCCGCGCCCTTCCCCACCAGCCCCAGCGACTGGTTGACGATGTCGAAGTGATCCATCGGATATTCGTCACCAATCACCGTCCCCAGATGCGAGCTGTAACGCCCGACCATCCCGTCGCAATGCCCGACTTCGCGCACGAAGGTCGTGGCAAACAACCGGCAACTGCGGTTGGTCCCGTCGAACAGATTGCCGCCGCGATCCGTCTTGCCCGGCTGCAAGGTCCCGGACCAGGAGTAATAGCGCACGCCGTTAACCTCTTCCGGCCCGTGCCCGCCCCAGGTTGGCGGCAAGCCCTGTGGATAACGCTGGTTGAACAGCGCCACGCCGTCAGTGGTCAGGGATTCATGGGAGGCGTGAATATCCACCGGCAGTTTCGGCCCGCGATAACCGGTTTCCAGCAGGCTCATCAAGGCGCCGATTATCCGCAGCAAAACCGCAAGCAACCGCCCTTTCGCGCTGTCTGCCGGGTAATGCTTGTGCAGGTAGTCCGCCAGCTCCGACCCGTGATTCGGCCCGGCCACCGAGGTGACTGAAGCCACCCGATCCGGGCGTTTGGCGGCCGCATAACGCGCCGTTAGCGAACCCTGGCTATGGCCGATCAGGTTGACCTTCTCGGCACCGGTCTCGCGCAGGATTTCATCGATTCGCGCCAACAACTGCTCGCCCCGCACTTCCGTGGAATTGAGCGGCGACACCTGCACCGCCACCACGGTCGCCCCACCCCGGCGCAGTGCCGAGATAATCCCGTACCAGTACGGGTACAGCAGCAAGCGGATAAATCCGAGCATTCCGGGGACCAGCACCAAGGGGTAACGCGTCGACATGAGCAGACATCCTTAAGTTCGGTGAATAGAGGCAAGGCCTGCAAAACCCCCGCCAAGCATCCCTGCTGAACATGACAGCACAACCATCAGCCTGCTTCGACGATCTTTTCGCCCCTCCAGATCCGATAAAACTTTTTGCAATGCTCATCACTCACACCTTAGGTAGCGATCACGTCCCCAGAGGCGTGACGTCAACCGGATTAGCTTCCAGGAGATTGAGATGAGCGACATGCATTTGTCTGATGTAACCACCCTGCGTGAGCGGGCCCGCAAGAACGTCGAGAACGGTGCCGTGACCGAAAGCTACAGCGCCGACATCAATGAAGTGCTGCGCCTGCTCAACGAATCGCTGGCCACCGAACTGGTCTGCGTGTTGCGTTACAAGCGCCACTACTTCATGGCCACCGGCCTGAAAGCCCATTTTGCCGCCGACGAGTTCCTCGAACACGCGAACCAGGAAGCCGAACACGCCGACCGTCTGGCCGCGCGCATCGTGCAACTGGGCGGTGAGCCGGAGTTCAACCCCGACCTGCTGTCGAAAAACTCCCACGCCCAGTACGTGGCCGGCAACAACCTCAAGGAGATGGTCTACGAAGACCTGGTCGCCGAGCGGATCGCCATCGACAGCTACCGCGAGATCATTCAGTACATCGGCGAAAAAGACCCGACGACCCGGCGCATCTTCGAAGACATTTTGGCGCAGGAAGAAGAGCATGCGGATGATATGGCTGACATTCTGAAAGACCTGTAGCGCCTGATAGACCGCTATCGCGAGCAAGCTCGCTCCCACAATGGATCTGCGTTCACAGGCCCCATGTGGGAGCGAGCTTGCTCGCGATGGCGTCTTCAAAGACGCCACAAATTACTTGGTTGGTTTAACGGTCACCGGCGCCTTGCCCGACTTCATCTGCGCCAACAACGGCACACACTGGTTCGGCTCGCCACCACTCGGCGCGATCAGCGCCAACAACCCCGCCGCTGGCGCCGCGATCACGCCCAACGCCACCATACCGGCCCCACGCAACAACAACGGCACCGCTTTCACGCCCGCATCCGGCTTGATGAACTTGCCCCGCACGTACAACGGCGAACGCAACGAAATCAAACGCCAGCCCTTGGATTCCGGCGTAACGGTCAAGTCCAGTTGCTCAGTCGCCATGTTCGCGGTGCCATCGATGTAGATGATCGCGTTCTCGGTATCGAAGACAAACAACTGCGTGGTCGCCAAACCGGTCTTGATATCGAAATCGGCCGCCGCGCAGTTGATCTTCACTTCTTTGTCGCCAAAGATTTTGCCGACCACGTAGTTGCCGACGTTAAGTCCCGCCAGCTCCATCAACTCGCGGCTGATGGCGCCGTCGTTGATCAGCATTTTCAGCTTGCCGTTGGCGCTGCCCATCAACTTGGCCACCGAGTTGCCACGGCCGGCGATATCAGCGTCACCATTCAACTCGCCGAAACTGGTTTTCATCGGTTCAAAGGTCGGGAACAGCTGCTTGAGTTTGAAACCACGAGCGGTGAGTTTTGCCTGACCTTCCAGCGGCTCACTGCGGCCATTGAGACGAATCTGCGCATCCAGCTTGCCGCCGGCTACGCCGAAACGCAGCGGCTCCAGGCTGAGTTCGCCATCATTGAGTTTCAGGTGGGTATAAAGGTCGGTGAACGGCAGTTTTTCGCTGTGGACGATGCGTTTGCCGGTGAATTCGACGTCGGCGTCCATATCGCGCCAGCGCTCGGTCTTGAACTCTTCGACCGGCAAGACCTTGTCCGTCGGCTGCTTGCTTTCGCCGCCACGAGCCTTCTGCTTGGCGTTGGAATCGGCGCCGATCAACGGCGCCAGGTCGGCAAACAGCAATTGGTTGGAGACCAGCGCGCCGCTGAGTTTGGGCCGGGGCTGACTGGCGACGTACGCCAGGTCGCCATGAATGTCGCTGTCGCCGATCTTGCCGTTGAAGCCTTCATAGCGGAACTGCGCGCCGGCCGCGTCATGCAGCTTGGCGGTCAAGTGACCGTCAGTGGCGTAGGGCGGCGAGGCCGGCAGGGTCACGCCGGTCAACGGGTAAAGGTTGGCCAGGCTGGTGCCGGCCAGCTTCAAGCGCAAATCCAAGGCACCGAGGTTCAGCGGGTCTGTCAGCGTGCCCGCCAGATCGACGCTGGTGTCGGCGATCTTGACCTGGGCCTGGAGCGGAAACGGCTTGGCCGCGTCCTGCAAGGCCAGCAGGCCGCCGATCTTGCCTTCACCGGCGAGCTTCTGCTGGTGGTATTGGCCTTTCACCTTGATGGCGAAGGCGTAGTCCTGGGGTGCGCCGCCCTTATCGAACGCGGTTTTTGCGGCTTTGTCGCCGACGATATCGCTGAACGGAATCGGTTTGCCCAACGGGTCGATCAGCACGTCGAGCTGGGTTTTCAGGCTCTGGTCGTCGAGGGTGACGTGACCCTTGTCGAATCCGATGGCGCCGATGTCCACCACCCACTTTGACGGTTCAGCATTCGGGTCCTTGGGATCGAACTTGAAGGTCCAGTTGGCGCGACCGTCGGCCAGGCGCTGGAGGCCGGCATTCGGTTCGGTCAGGTCAATGCGCGGGATCACCACCCGTTGCGCCAACAAGGCCAGCGGCGAGATGCGCAACTCGACACGCTTGAGGGTGACCATTTGCGGCTGCTTCGACCAGTCCGGGTTACCCAGGCTCAAGTCCTCGGCCACCACATGCGGCCACGGCACCCAGGCCCGCCAGCCGCCTTCATCGAGTTCGCGCCGCCACACCACCGCCAGGTTGCCATTAATGGCGAACGGACGGTGCAGCTCTTCGGAGACTTTGGCATTGAGTGGGGGTTTGATCCGGTTCCAATCAAAGAACACGATGATCAGAACCAGTACTGCCAGCAGCACAACCAGGCTGGCGAAGGTCCAGGTAATTATTTTTGAAGTGCGCGTCATTGCACGGGGCTCCTGAATACGACTGAGCGCCCTGACTGCGACGCACGGGTGAAACGTTAGGCCAGAACCGGCCTGCCATGGAATCTACGACTGGAAAACGGCCCGCAGGTTTAACCCGATTACCGCTTAACCCTCAAATAATCCATCGCCCACACACTGCGCCCGCTTCTGGCGTTACCGACCCCGCACTTTTGTGCGGCACGAGTGAGTCGAAAATACCCACCTCAGTGCAAAACGGCCCGCCGGAAACGCCCGTTCTAGAGCGCCTGCACGGAACAATCAATTCTGTTGATTATTACCATTGCGTTTATGAACTTTTATATCGACTTATCGAGAGTAGCATTGACCTCGTACCCACTTTATCGCCCTCCCAAGGAGCAACCCATCATGAAACGCCAATTACTGCTTAGCCTGACCCTCTCGATGCTAGCCAGCACCGCATTTGCTCTGCCAGCCGCTGATCAGGCCACACCGCAAGTCAAAACCAATCACTCGGTATTCAGCCAAACCGTCGCTGCTGATGGCTCGGATCGCACTCCACAAGGCCAGACCCTTGCCGAAGGTGGTAATGATCGCCTGAAAGAGAAAGGCTTGATCACCCAAGATGGCTACGACAAAACACCACAAGGCCAGACCCTTGCCGCTGACGGTTCCGACCGCACTCCACAAGGCCAGACCCTTGCTGCTGACGGCTCCGACCGCACCCCACAAGGCCAGACCCTTGCTGCTGACGGCTCCGACCGCACTCCACAAGGCCAGACCCTTGCTGCTGACGGTTCCGATCGCACTCCACAAGGCCAGACCCTTGCTGCTGATGGTTCTGATCGCACCCCACAAGGCCAAACCCTTGCTGAAGGTGGTGGTGACCGTGTAATCGAACGCAACAGCGCTGTGAGCTAAGCCCATGGCGGCCCTGAAAAAAAGCCCAATCCCCGGATTGGGCTTTTGACTTTTATAGAAGCACGCTTGTTCTTCGCATGAACCCCGATCCCCGTTCGACGCCGGCAAAGCCGATTTGCTAGAGTGCGCCGCTGTCCTGTCCAGAAAACACCCTTGCGATGCTGCCCCGCGCCGAACAGAAACAACAGACCCGCAACGCCCTGATGGACGCCGCCCGCCATTTGATGGAATGCGGCCGAGGATTCGGCAGCCTGAGCCTGCGCGAAGTGGCGAAAACCGCCGGGATCGTGCCCACCGGTTTCTACCGGCATTTTTCCGATATGGACGAACTTGGCCTGGTGCTGGTCAGCGAAGTCGGCCAGACCTTCCGCGAAACCATCCGCCTGGTACGCCACAACGAATTCGTCATGGGCGGCATCATTGATGCGTCGGTGCGGATCTTCCTCGACGTGGTCAGCGCCAATCGCTCGCAATTCCTGTTTCTTGCCCGTGAGCAATACGGCGGTTCGCTGCCGGTGCGTCAGGCCATTGGCCGATTGCGCGAAGACATCAGCTCCGACCTGGCGTCCGACCTGTCGCTGATGCCGAAGCTGCAACATTTGGACATTGCCGGGCTGAGCGTCATGGCTGACCTGATCGTTAAAAGCGTGTTTGCCACCCTGCCGGACATTATCGATCCGCCCGTTGACGCATTGCCGGAGCACCTGACGCCTCAGGCGAAGATCACCCAGCAACTGCGCTTTATCTTTATTGGCCTCAAGCATTGGCAGGGGCTCGGTAGCACTGAGTAAAGACCCAAAGATCGCAGCCTTCGGTGGCTCCTACAGGGATTGATGTAGGCGTTGCCGACGGCTGCGATCTTTTTGTGCGCCACAAAAAGGTGCGTGTAAAAATCTTCACGCACCAAAACCTTCCATATTCCTGCAACATCTTGCAACAACCACTAAGCTCCGACAGGGTTTTCCTACGTCTTGTCCGATTGGCAAGCCCCTTGCTCTAGCCTGAGTATTGTCCTCTGCTGGAAGCTTTCCGATGCTGGTGATTCATCGCAGAATCGACCCTCAACCCGTCTGGGCCGCCGAGTTGCACCTGACCTTCGAAGCCCGGAGCAAAAGCCGTTTGCGCTGTTTCAGTGCCGAGCAGGAAGATGTCGGGTTGTTTTTAGAGCGCGGCCAGCCGCCGCTGTATGACGGCGAATGCCTACAGGCTGAAGACGGGCGAATCGTGCGCGTCTGCGCTCGTCCCGAACAATTGCTGCACGTCACCTGCGCCAATGCCTTCGAACTGACCCGCGCGGCCTATCACTTGGGCAACCGCCACGTTGCCCTGCAAGTCGGCGATGGCTGGCTGCGTTTGCTCGACGATTACGTACTCAAGGCCATGCTCGAACAGCTGGATGCCAAGGTCGAAAACATCGAAGCCCCATTCCAGCCGGAACACGGCGCTTACGGTGGCGGCCATCACCACTCGCGGCACGGCGACGAAGATTTCAACTACCCACCGAAACTGCACCAGTTCGGCGTGCGTTTATGAACCCAGCCTGGGCGCTGCTGCGCCTGGCCAGTCCGCAGTTGCCGATTGGCGGCTACAGCTATTCCCAAGGCCTGGAAATGGCGGTGGATAACGGCCGGGTGAATGATGCTGATAGCGCGCGACGCTGGATCAGTGATCAGTTGCTGCTGAACCTCGCGCGTTTCGAAGCGCCGTTGTTGCTCGCCCATTGCGTGGCCGCCGCCGACGAAAACTGGGCCGAACTGTTGCAACGCTGCGAAGAACATCGCGCCAGCCGGGAAACCCGCGAACTGCATCAGGAAAGTCGGCAGATGGGCTATTCGTTGCAGCAACTGCTCAACGGTTTACCAGAACTCGATGCGCCAGCCCGGGCTTTTCTCGAGCAACGTCCCGAGCCGCACTTGGCTCTCGGCTGGGCATTGGCCGCCCGCGCTTGGGGGATCACGCCGCAGGATGCCTTGGCCGCCTGGCTCTGGAGCTGGCTGGAAAACCAATTGGCGGTGTTGATGAAAACCCTGCCCATGGGCCAGCAGGCCGCGCAACGCCTGACCAGTCAATTGCTGCCGTTGCTACAAGAGGCGCAGCTACACGCTACCCGAATCAATCCCGAACACTATGGCAGCGCCGCTTTCGGCCTGTCCCTGGCGTGCATGGCCCATGAGCGCCAGTACAGCCGTCTGTTCCGTTCCTAGGGCCTTTTATTTTGGGCCTTTTATTTGGAGAAGCAGCATGAACACACAACCTCTGCGCGTCGGCATCGGCGGCCCGGTCGGTTCCGGTAAAACCGCCCTGACCCTGGCCCTGTGCCTGGCGCTACGTGATCGCTACAACCTGGCGGTCGTGACTAACGACATCTACACCCGCGAAGACGCTGACTTTCTGGTGCGCAACGAAGCCCTGGCACCGGAACGCATCATCGGCGTCGAAACCGGCGGCTGCCCGCACACGGCGATCCGCGAAGACGCCTCGATCAACCTCGAAGCAGTCGATCAACTGAACCGGCGCTTTCCGGGGCTGGACCTGATTATTGTCGAGTCCGGTGGCGACAACCTGTCGGCGACCTTCAGCCCGGAGCTGTCCGACTTGACCATCTATGTGATCGACGTTTCCGCTGGCGACAAGTTGCCTCGCAAGGGCGGGCCGGGGATTTGCAAATCCGATTTGCTGGTGATCAACAAGGTCGATCTCGCGCCGCTGGTGGGCGCCTCGCTGGAGTTGATGGACAGCGACACCAAACGCATGCGCAACGGCAAGCCGTTCGTCTTCAGCAACCAGAAGACCGGCCTGGGCCTGGAAGAAATCATCGCCTTCATCGAACGCCAGGGCCTGCTGACCGCAGCCTGATCACGCTCAATTTTTATCAACAAGGAAGCTTATCCATGACACTGAAACGCATCCTGGGCACCCTGGCCCTGCTGCTGACCCCGGCCATCGCCTTCGCCCACCCAGGTCATGGTGATAACGGTTTGATCGCGGGCATCAGCCACCCGATAAGCGGCATCGATCACCTGCTGGCGATGGTCGCGGTGGGTTTGTGGGCGGCGCAGCAGAAAGGCGCGGCGCGCTGGGCGCTGCCATGCACGTTCGTCGGCACTATGCTGATCGGCGGCTTGCTCGGTTTTGAAGGGCTGAACCTGCCGGCATTGGAAAGCGGGATTGCGGCGTCGGTGTTGGCGCTGGGCCTGGCGGTGGCGCTGGCGGTGCGTCCGCCACTGGTGATGGCGGTGGCGGCAACGGCGTTGTTTGCGCTGTTTCATGGCGTGGCACATGGTCTGGAACTGCCGGACATGTCGAGCCCTTGGGCGTATGCCGCCGGGTTTGTAGCGGCGACGGCGGCGTTGCATGCGGCCGGTTATGCGATGGTTCGCGTGTTGCCTCAGGCGGCGGCGCCGTTGGTTCGGGTGGTCGGGGCGGCTTCGGCAGCGACCGGAGTTTGGTTGTTGGCGGGCTGAATTCATTATTGCCAGTTCTGGCCTCATCGCGAGCAAGCTCGCTCCCACATTGGAATGCGTTCCCCTGTGGGAGCGAGCTTGCTCGCGATGGCGGCCTGACAGACACCGGCTCTCTAGGGCCGGCCTCTCTGCTAACATGTCGCGCAATCGCCCCTGCCGTGACGACGCCAGCCAATGCCGCATGCTTCCCGCTCTGCCTCCCAGCCTGAATTGACCGCCCTGTTCGCCTCGGTGCAACAGCATTTCCAGGACGTCATCGTGCCGCTCTGGCAAGGCCCCGGCTGGAACACCGACATGGCGTTGCCCTATGAGGCGCTGGACGCTGAGCATCAACCGCTGCCACCGCAGCGCTATCGCGCCATGGCCTGCGCCCGTCAGCTGTATCTTTTTTCGAGCCTGATCGGCCAGGTGCCGGAGGCCGAAGTCCGGGCGGCGGCGCTGTTCCGTTCCTTGCAGCAGCATTTTCACGATGCCGAGCACGGCGGCTGGTTCTACAGCATCGACCCGCAAGGCGCGCCGCTGGATCAGCGCAAAGACCTCTACACCCACGCGTTCATCCTGTTCGCCTGCGCCCATTACTGGGACAAGGTTCGCGAGCCACTGGTGGAATCGGTGCTCAACGCGGCACTGGAAGTCGTGGCCCAACGCTTCGCCACGGACGACGGTCTGTACGAAGCGTGCCTGGACCGTGACTGGTCTTCGCTCAAGACCGGACCGCTGCAGAACCCGCTGATGCATTTGGCCGAAGCGTTTCTCGCAACCCTGTCAGTGCGTGAAGACATCGCCGTGCAGCAACGCTTGCTAGCGCTGTGTGCCGGGATGCAGAAGAAATTCGTCGTCCCGCAGGAAGGCGTTTTGATGGAAAAACCTCTGGGGGCTGTGGATAACTGGTTCGAACCGGGCCATCAGTTCGAGTGGTACTTCCTGCTGGAGTCTTCTTCGTTGCTGCGAGACAGCAAACTGCATCGCTCCCTGAGCCGGGCGTTCAGCTACACCGAGCAGTTGGGCGTGGTCGAACACAATGGCGCCGTTCGAGCCATGCTCGATCTGGAGAGCGACCCCCGTCGTCCTCGCGACAGCACTCAACGCATCTGGGCGCAGGCCGAATACCTGCGCGCCCTGACCTTGCGGCCGGACAGCGAAGCGGCGGTGCTGCGCCAATTGCAGGCGTTGCAGCAGCGTTTCCTGCATGCGGGGGGTTGGTATGAGTGTCGTGATGAGGAGGGTGAAGTCAGCCGCAAGGACATGCCGTCGACCACGCCGTATCACTTGGCGACCTGTTATCGCGGACTAGTTGATTACCTGAGCTGACTTGTGGCGAGGGAGCTTGCTCCCGCTGGGCTGCGCAGCAGACCCTCATTTTTTCGGGCACATCGCAGGCGGCTGCTGCGCACCCGAACGGGAGCAAGCTCCGTCGCCACAGGTAAATACCCTCCCCCATAGATCACCGATCCATCACGCAATCCACTTCCGATCCCCGGTAAAACTGATCGTCAGCCAGCGCGCCGCATCCGCCTTGCCCAACTTCGCGGAAATCTCCTCGCGCAATACATCCAGTTGCCCAACGTTCTCCAGTCGGTAATCCGCCGGCAACACCACATGAATCTCGATAAACCGCGCCCGTCCGTGCTTTTGCACGTAGGAGATGTAGTCGTCGAAACCATGCTCGACCTTGGCCGCGTCCATCACCTGGCGCACTTTGTCGTCCAGTTGATCCGGGGCAATGCCCAGTACATCACGTAGCGCCGGGCGCAGGATCTTGAACGCCGGCGCCAACATGCTCAGCGCCAGCAGAATCAGAATCAGCGGGTCGACGTAGACCGCCCACTGCCCATAACCCTGGGACTTGAGCAACAGCGCCGTCAGGAAACTCACCAACAAACCCACCGACAGCATCGCGTCCACCAGCCAACTGATGTTGTCGAACTGGATCAGCGTTGATTTGAGCTTTCGGTTGCGATGACGAACGTAGAAGAAATACGCGAACTCGACGACGGTAAACACCGCCGCGTAGATGATCACCAGCCCGAGCTCAATCTCGCGGCCGCCATTGATGATGCCGAACACGCCGTTGAGAAAGGCATAGATCGCGATCAGAAACAGGAAACTGCCTTCGATCAGCAACACCATCGGCTCCAGGTGCCAGAAGCCGAACTGGAAGCGGTGATTACTTTCTTTGGCGATCAACTTGGCGGTGATCAGCATCAGGACCTTGATGAAGGTCGCGATCAACGAGAAAAAACCATCGAACAGGATGGATTGGGCACCTGAAACAAAACCGGTAACGATCCCGGCGATCGCCACGGCGAACATCAGAATGGTCGATTGTTTGAGCAGCGACTGCTCACCTCGGTTACTCACGTAGCCTCCTCTAAAAACCTTGAAAACCGCAGGGTGCGGTGGGGTTGTTGGATGAGGAGTCTACCTTATGTGCTGTTTTGCCAGTTCGGGCCCCTTCGCGAGCAAGCCCGCTCCCACAGGGGAAATGTGTTGTGTCCAAGATTGCAGACACACCATAAATCCAATGTGGGAGCGGGCTTGCTCGCGAAAAACGATGACTCGGTCTTACGCCTTGCCACCATTACGCTCAATCGAAAAACCCGCCCAGGTCTGGCTCACCGGCATCAGCTCCAGGCTGTTGATGTTGATGTGCGCCGGCGCATTCAGCACCCAGAAAATAGTGTCGGCGATGTCTTGCGGCTGAATCGGCTCGGCACCGGCGTAGGTGGCGTTGTAGCGTTCCTGGTCACCGGCAAAGCGCACCAGCGAGAACTCGCTCTCGCACAGGCCCGGCTCGATATTGCTGACCCGTACACCCGTGCCTTGCAGATCGCAACGCAGGTTCAGGGAGAACTGTTTGACGAACGCCTTGCTCGCGCCATACACGTGGCTGCCCGGGTACGGGTAGTTGCCGGCGATGGAGCCGAGGTTGACGATACCGGCGCCGCGACCGTGAGCGATCAGGCGTGGCAGCAGCAGGCGAGTGCTGTACATCAGGCCCTTGATGTTGGTATCGACCATGGTGTCCCAGTCGTCCAGATCACACTTGGGCGCCGGGTCCACGCCCAGTGCCAGGCCGGCGTTGTTGATCAACCCGCGCAACTTGGCGAAGGACGGCGGCAAGTTGGCAATCGCCTCCTCCATGGCCTTGCGATCACGCACGTCGAGCACCAGACCATGGACCTCGGTCTGCTTCGACAACTCGGCGCACAGGGCGTCGAGGCGCTCTTCACGACGGCCGGTCAGCACCAGTTTCCAGCCAGCCTCGGCAAAACGACGGGCGCAGGCTTCGCCAAAACCGGAGGTCGCGCCGGTGATAAACAGGGTGTTGGACATCGTGTTCTCCTTGCTTCGGCTGATCGGCAGCCATTGGAATAGAAAATCAGCAGCCAGCATGCCCGGCCCGTGAATATCGGGCAACACCTGCGGCAGCTCCTGCATGGACGCATTTCAGCTCAAAAAATGATCAATCGTCGAAACGCCATACAGGGCGTGGCCTGTAGCCATGTGCGCGCACGTTATCCACAGGCCGGTCCACAGTCTTTGGGGGCAAGTGCAAAACAGCGCGAGCCGCTGTGCACAAGGCTTTGCGAGCAGGTCAGAAAGTTTTTTGCTTGACCCTCAAGAGCCCACCGTGTAGCCCATGGCATTTTGCACGATCCACCGGGTAATCCGACGATGGCGCCAAGCCAGTAACGACGGCCCTCAGCCGAGTCTTTCCAGAGTTTAACCACAGACTTATCCACAGGATGGTTCACACGGAATCGGCTGCTCGAACTCGACTATAAAGAGGTTGACAAAGACGTCTGCCGCTATCGCAAAAACGACTGATCAAAAAACAACCACAACTCTGCAAGCCACGGTTTCAAAGGCGCTCAGCCAGCTACTCCCACGTTATTCACAGCCAGCTCCACAGCAAACGGGGACAAGTCAAAACCGTGACAAAACAACTATTTGCAGCGGCTTTATGTCGCGGTTTGAGAGCTTGTGAATATTGTTTTCCACAATTTCGGAATCGACTTGATATGGAAGATGGATTCACTGTAGGAGCTGCCGAAGGCTGCGATCTTTTGACGTCGGTTTTTAAGATCAGAAGATCGCAGCCTTCGGCAGCTCCTACATGGAATATGGCGGGCATGAAAAAGCCCCGGGACTTGCGTCGCCGGGGCTGTGTGTCTCCGGGGATAACTCAATGCCCGCCGAGATAGGCGTTACGCACCTCCTCGTTCACCAACAGCTCCTTGCCGGTGCCTGTGAGGCGGATCTCGCCGTTGACCATCACGTACGCTCGGTCAGACAGCTTGAGCGCGTGGTTGGCGTTCTGCTCGACCAGGAAGATAGTCATCCCGGTCTTCGCCAGTTCCCGCAGGGTCGAGAAGATCTGTTTCACCACAATCGGCGCCAGCCCCAGGCTCGGCTCATCGAGCAATAACAACTTGGGTCGGCTCATCAATGCCCGGGCGATGGCGAGCATTTGCTGCTCGCCGCCGGACATGGTCATGGCCCGCTGGGTACGCCGCTCTTCGAGCCGTGGAAACAGCTCGAACATGCGCTGCATGTCTTCTTTGGCGTACTTGTCGCCAATCGGGATGGTGCCCATCAGCAGGTTTTCCTCGACGGTCATGTCAGGGAACACCCGTCGGCCTTCCGGCGACTGCGCAATGCCGTGGGACGCGATGTAGTGGGACGACTTGTGGGTAATGTCCACACCCTGATAGATGATCTGACCATCAGCCGCCCGGGGCTGGCCGAAGATCGACATCAGCAGGGTCGACTTGCCGGCACCGTTGGAGCCAATCAGGCTGACGGTTTCGCCTTCGTTGATGTACAGCGAGACTTTCTTCAGGGCCTGGATCGGCCCGTAGAACACGTCCAGCTCCTTGAGTTCGAGGATCGGTTGACTCATACCAACTCCTCTTCATCGGCGCCCAGGTAGGCCGCAATCACTTTCGGATCGTTGCGAATCGCATCAGGTCCGCCCTCGGCGATGACGATGCCGTGGTCCAGAACCACGATGTGGTCGGAAATACTCATAACCATGCCCATGTCGTGTTCGATCAGCACCACGGTCAGATCGTGCTCGTCGCGCAGCAGCCGGATCATCGCGCTCAGCGCTTCGGTTTCCTGAGGGTTGAGGCCGGCGGCCGGTTCGTCGAGGCAGATGATCTGCGGCCGCGTGCACATGGCCCGGGCGATTTCCAGACGACGTTGCTGCCCGTAGGACAGTTCGCCGGCCAGACGGTTGGCGCAGTCCACCAGGTCCACCACTTCCAGCCAGTAGAAGGCGTGGTCCAGCGCATCGCTTTCGGCCTTGCGGTAACCCTTGGTGTTGAGGATGCCGGCCAACATGTTGCGGTTGACCCACATGTGCTGGGCCACCAGCAGGTTTTCCAGCACCGACATTTCCTTGAACAGGCGAATGTTCTGGAACGTGCGGGCCAGGCCGGCACGGTTCACCAGGTGGGTGCCGCCGAACATTTTGTAGTACAGCCGGCTAAGGAAGGATTTCGGCGAGACGAAATCGACCGGTTTGAACGACTCACCCAACAGTTTGATGACGTTAGTCTGCTCGCCACGCACATTGAGTTCGATCTTGCCGCCCGAGGCCTTGTAGAACCCGGTCAGGCAGTTGAACACCGTGGTCTTGCCGGCACCGTTGGGGCCGATCAGGGCGAAGATCGAGTTGCGTTTGACCTTCAGGCTGACATCGCTCAGCGCCTTGATGCCGCCGAAGTGCATCATCAGCTTCTCGACCGAGAGTACGACTTCGCTCATGGCGCTACTCCTTTACGCGGGGTCACACCGGTACGGCTGATCCGAATCAGGCCGCGTGGTCGCCAGATCATCATCAACACCATCAACACGCCGAACAACAGCACGCGGTATTCCGCGAAGCCACGCAGCAGTTCAGGGGCGACGGTCAGCACGAACGCCGCAATCACCACGCCGATAGTCGAGCCCATGCCGCCGAGTACCACGATGGCGAGAATCAAGGCCGATTCGAAGAAGGTGAACGAGGTCGGGTTAACGAAGCCTTGATAGGTGGCAAAGAACACACCCGCCAAACCGGCCGTCGATGCACCGATGGTGAACGCAGAGAGCTTGACCAGCACATGGTTCAGGCCCATGGAGCGGCAAGCGATTTCGTCTTCACGCAGTGCTTCCCAAGCACGACCGACTGGCATGCGGGTCAGGCGATGCTTGATATACAGCACGGCCAGCACGACCAGGAACAACACCGCATAGATGAAGTAGTACTTCACGTCCGGGTTGTAGGCGATGCCGAAGAACTCATGGAACGGTATTCCGCCTTCCTTCGCTCTTTTGCCGAATTCGAGGCCAAAGAAGGTTGGCAACGGAGCCGCCATGCCATTCGGGCCGCCAGTCAGGGACAGCCAGTTGTTGAGGATCAGCCGGATGATTTCACCGAAACCCAACGTCACGATCGCCAGGTAGTCGCCGTGCAGACGCAGCACCGGGAAACCGAGGATGCAACCGGCAAGCCCCGCCGTGATTGCCGCCAGCGGCAGCACCGTCCAGAAACCCAGCCCCAAGTATTGATAACCGAGCGCCAGGCCGTAGGCACCGATGGCATAGAACGCCACATAACCGAGGTCGAGCAGGCCAGCCAGGCCGACCACAATGTTCAACCCCAGGCCCAGCAGCACGTAGATCAACCCAAGGATGACTACGCCCAGCAAGTACGAGTTGGAGAAGAACGGGAATACCACGGCAATGACGATCACCAGCGGCACAACCCAGCGCAAACGGGATTTGTAATCGGGCGGCAGTACATGAACCCCGGAGCCGGTGGTTTCAAAGCCTTCGAGGATTTTCAGGCCCCGGGGCGATTGCAGGAACAGGCTCAAGGCAAAGCGGCCAGCCATGACGATGGCGACCAGCCACGCCACACGGGTCGGCTGCAGGTTGAAGCTGTAGCCTTCAAGGACTACACCGACAATCGGGCCGAACACAATCAGGGCAACGAGGCCGGCAAGAATCGCGTCAACCAGGCTTCTTTTGACATCAATGGTTTTTTTAGTGGTTGAAGACATCGCTTACACCTTCGACACAAGAGGACGGCCGAGCAGGCCTTGAGGCCGAAAGACCAATACGAGAACCAGCAGCGAGAAGCTGAAAACGTCCTTGTAGTCCGAATTCACCAGGCCCGAGAACAACGACTCGGAAATCCCGAGGATGATCCCGCCGAGCATCGCGCCAGGCAGTGAGCCGATCCCGCCGAGTACCGCTGCGGTGAACGCTTTGATGCCGATGACGAAACCTGCGTAGAAGTCGAACGTGCCGTAGTTCATGGTGATCAGCACACCGGCCAGGGCCGCCATCGCTGCACCGATGATGAACACGTAGGAAATCACCCGGTCGGTGTTGATCCCCAGGATCGAGGCCATTTTGCGGTCTTGCTGGGTAGCGCGGCACATGCGGCCGAGCTTGGTGTACTTGATGACGTAGGTCAGCAGGCCCATACCGGCAAACGCTGCGACCAGAATGAAGATTTTGGTGTAGGTGAGCTGGACGAAGCCAGTGCCTATGTCGACGCGCCATGCACCGGTCAGCAGTGTCGGAACACCCTGTTGGCGAGCGCCCTGGGCGATCTGTGCATAGTTTTGCAGGATCAGCGAAATACCGATGGCGCTGATCAGCGGTGCCAGTCGTGTGGAGTTGCGCAGCGGTTTGTAGGCGACACGCTCGATGACCCAGCCATACACCGCCGTGACGACGATGGTGAAGATCAGTGTGCCGAGCATCAGCAGAGGGAAGGATTCAATACCGAAGTAAGCCAGCAGAGCCAGACTGATTGCCGCGAGGTAAGCGGAAATCATGTAAACCTCGCCGTGGGCGAAGTTGATCATGCCGATGATGCCATAGACCATTGTGTAGCCGATGGCGATCAGGCCATAGACAGACCCGAGAGTCATGCCATTGACCAGTTGCTGCAGGAAAATACCATCCATAACGCAATCTCACGCATTTGAGAGACTGCACAGAAGCGGTTTGCAACGGACCGGGGTTCAGCCGCCAGTGCAACACGGTTACGTGCAGCTCTACGAGAAAAGACAGACGGGCCTTCTGGCGGATACCAGTCAGCTAACTAACGGTGAACACAATTTTTGTGGCGAGGGAGCTTGCTCCCGCTGGGTCGCGTAGCATCCCCAACAACAGGACTGCTGCGCAGTCCAACGGGAGCAAGCTCCCTCGCCATAGACCGGTCACACGTTCATATCACTTCTGTTTTTCAAGCTGGTGGTATTTGCCGTCCTTGTCCCACTGGTAAACCACGTAGTCGGAGACTTTCAGGTCGCCCTTGGCGTCCCAGGTCTTCTCACCCATCACGGTTTTGACCGGGTGTGCTTTCAGCCATTTGGCAGCGTCTTCGCCCTTGTTGGACTTGGCGCCGTTGAAAGCAGCCGCCAGGGTCTGGACCGAAGCGTAGGCGTACAGGGTGTAGCCTTCTGGCTCAGTGCCGGCCTTGCGGAACTGCTCAACCACAGTCTTGCTGTCTGGCAGCAGGCGCGGGTCGGCGCCGAAGGTCATCAGCACGCCGTCGACGTATTGCGGGCCGCCAGCGGTGGTCACCAATTCGTCGGTCACGATGCCGTCATCGGACATGAATTTCACGTCCTTGAGGCCTTCGGTACGCAGTTGTTTAACCAGTGGACCAGCCTCTGGGTGCAGACCGCCGAAGTAGACGACGTCGGCGCCAGCAGCGCGGATTTTGGTGACCAGGGCGCTGAAGTCTTTTTCGCCACGGGTCAGACCTTCGTAGATCACCGGGGTCACGCCGCGCTTGATCAACTGAGCCTTGGTGGCATCTGCCAGGCCTTGGCCGTAGGTGTCTTTGTCGTGGATGACCGCGACTTTCTTGCCTTTGAGCACGTCGACGATGTAGTCGCCGGCCACGATGCCTTGCTGGTCGTCACGCCCGCACATACGGAACATGGCGCTCAGGCCGCGTTCGGTAACTTGTGGGTTGGTGGAACCTGGAGTGATCGCGATGATGCCCGCTTCGTCGTAGATCTCGGAAGCCGGGATGGTGGATGAGGAGCAGAAGTGACCGACTACACCGGCAACCTTCTGGTTGGTCAGGTCCTTGGCGACCGTCACAGCCTGCTTCGGTTCGCAGGCGTCATCGCCCTTGACCAGTACGATTTTTTCCCCGTTGACGCCGCCCGATGCGTTGATAGCGTCGGCCGCTGCCTGCGCACCCTTCATGTATTGCAAGCCAAATGCCGCGTTGGCGCCAGTCATTGGACCTGCCACACCGATTTTCACATCAGCTTGTGCAAACGCAGAAATACCCAAAGCAGTTGCCACTGCGAGGGCCAGAAAGCCTTTCTTGTAAAACGTCTGGGACATGAGGTGGTGCTCCAAGGTTTTTTTTTAGTTGGCACTGCGACTTCTCTGAATGCTCAGAGCAAGGGCCGTGCCATCGGTTTTTTATTCTGAAAAAAGTCGCTGCTTTATTGTTATTTCGACTGTTTCGATCCCATTTTCATTGGGCGTGCAACCGTCTAAACCGCGGGAGGTGAAACCTTTTCTTTTTGAAGGCGCAACCCGCATGCGCCATCATTGCAACCGCGGCGTTAAACGACGTGCAACCAGCCTGTAACAACGTGCGTCACCGAAGTGCACACTGCTGGTGCGCAACTGCTACAACTCGCACCATTACAGGCTAGTCGCTGCGCGAAAAAGCGCCGCTTCCAGCAACAAAAATCAACAATCAAATGACGATCCGCAAGCACTGGCCTGCGTGATACAGCGAAAAACCGGCCTCATACAAGCAACTGCGCAGGCCAACACCCGCCAATGGCTGCATCGGAGCGAACGGAATCGGTAGCGCCTGAGGATTTCCGTTACACAAATAGTCGGCAAAAGCTTTGCCTACGACTGTGCCAGTGGTGACGCCGCGACCGTTGTAACCGGTGACTGCCACTATTCCGGGCGCCGGTTCGAACAGGCGCATCAGATGATCGGGGGTAAAAGCGATGCAACCGGTCCAGGTGCACTCCCACTCAACCGGTTTAAGGTACGGGAAGTAATGCTGCTGAACCCGATCGGCCCAGGCCTTCAAGAACCAGGTCGGTTTCTGATTGCCGTTGCCGAGACTGCCGAGCAACAGGCGCCCGTCCTTGTCCCGACGAATACTGCTCAATACTTGTCGAGTGTCCCAGGAGCCTTGGCCGCCGGGCAGAATTTGTTGCGCAGCGTCTTCGGTCAGTGGGACCGAGGCGACTTGGTAGTAGTAACCGGGGAAGAAGTTGCGGCGCAGTTCTGTCCAGTCGCCTTCGGTGTAGGCGTTGGACGCGATCACTACCTGCTCGGCGAGCACCGAGCCTTGGGCCGTTTGCACCGACCAGCGTTGGCCCTGACGCTCAAGTCTTGTAACAGGCGAATGATCGAACAACTGACCACCGAGACCGATGGCCGCTTTGGCCAGCCCGGTGGTGTAGGCCATCGGGTTGAGAGTGCCAGCACGCCGATCCAGCAACGCGGCGGCGATTTTCTTGGTGCCAGTCGCTTGTTCACAGGCCTGGCCGGTCAACAGTTCAACTGGCGCCCCACGGCGCGTCCATTGTTCTTCACGACTGCGCAAGTCGGCTTCGCCACGGGCGTTGTGCGCCATGTGCAGCGTGCCTTCGCGGCGCAGTTGGCAATCGATGTTGTACTTATCCACAAGGCTGAACACCAGGGACGGTGCCGCACCGAGCATGCGGTTGAGCTGACTGCCCACCGCTTCGCCGAACCCGGCTTCGATCTCGTCCGGCGGGATCCACATCCCGGCGTTGACCAGCCCGACATTGCGTCCGGACCCGCCATGACCGGCGCGATGGGCTTCCAGCACGCAGACACTTTTACCCTGTTCCAACAAATGCACTGCCGCCGACAACCCGGTAAAACCGGCGCCGATGACACAGACATCGACCTTCACTTCACCCTTGAGCGCCGTATTGTCGGGCCTTTGTGGCGTCAGTTTTTCCCACAGACACTCTTCGCGTAACGGCATTGCCAGACTCCAATCAGAAACCTAACCAACACACCATTCAATTGTGGGAGCGAAGCTATCTGTGACGAAAACCTGTGGCTAGGGGATTTATCCCGTTCGGCTGCGAAGCAGTCGTCGCGTTAGATTTTTCAGGGCTGCTGCGCAGCCCGACGGGGATAAATCCCCTCGCCACAAGGGTTCACTCCGACAAGGGAGTTCTCATCGATCAGTCGAACGTGATGCCCTGCGCCAGCGGCAGCTCCAGCGAATAGTTCACGGTGTTGGTCTGGCGGCGCATGTACCCACGCCATGCATCGGAGCCCGACTCACGACCACCGCCCGTTTCCTTCTCGCCACCAAACGCGCCGCCGATTTCTGCACCGCTCGGGCCGATGTTGACGTTGGCGATGCCGCAGTCGCTGCCCACGGCCGACATGAATTGCTCGGCTTCACGCACGTCGGTGGTGAAGATGCACGAGGACAGGCCTTGTGGCACGGCGTTGTTCAGGCGCAGGGCTTCGGCGAAATCTTTGTAGCCAACCACGTAGAGGATCGGCGCGAAGGTTTCGTTGCAGACCACGTCGCTCTGCTCCGGCATTTCCACGATGGCCGGGGCCACGTAGTAAGCATTCGGGAATTTATCTTCCAACTGACGCTTGCCGCCAAACACCCGGCCGCCTTCGCTCAGGGCTTGCTCCAACGCGTCTTGCATGTTCTCAAAGCTGTGCTTGTCGATCAGCGGACCGATCAGGTTGCCTTCCAGCGGGTTACCGATGCGAACCTTGGAGTACGCCGCTTTCAGGCGAGTGACGATTTCTTCTTTCACCGATTCGTGGGCAATCAGACGACGCAGCGTGGTGCAACGCTGGCCGGCAGTGCCGACGGCGCTGAACAGGATTGCGCGAACGGCCATGTCCAGGTCGGCGCTTGGGCCGAGGATCATCGCGTTGTTGCCGCCCAGTTCCAGAATGCTGCGAGCAAAGCGCGCGGCGATTTTCGGCGCCACTTCGCGGCCCATGCGGGTGCTGCCGGTAGCGCTGATCAGCGCGACACGCGGGTCATCGACCAGTGCTTCGCCGGCGTCGCGGCCACCGATGATCACTTGGCTCAGGTGCGGAGGTGCGTCGCTAAAATTTTTCAGTACGCGGTCGAACAGTGCCTGGCAAGCCAGTGCGGTCAGCGGGGTTTTCTCCGACGGTTTCCAGATCACCGGGTTACCGCAGACCAGCGCCAGTGCGGTGTTCCAGGCCCAGACCGCGACCGGGAAGTTGAACGCACTGATCACGCCGACAACGCCCAGCGGGTGCCAGGTTTCGCGCATGTGGTGGCCAGGACGCTCGGAAGCGATGGTCAAACCGTACAGTTGACGGGACAGACCGACAGCGAAGTCGCAGATGTCGATCATTTCCTGAACTTCGCCCAGGCCTTCCTGGGTGATCTTGCCGGCTTCCCAGGAAACCAGCTCACCGAGATCAGCCTTGTATTCACGCAGGATGTCGCCCAATTGGCGTACCAATTCGCCACGGCGCGGCGCCGGAACCTTGCGCCACAGCTCGAACGCATGATCTGCGCGACTGATGTGCTGCTCGACTTCGGCAGCACCTTCCCAGTTCACCGCGGCAATCTGGCTGCCATCAATCGGCGAATGCACCGGCACTTTGCCGTTCTGGTACAGGGCCGGGTTCACACCTAGACGATCAAGCAATGCGGCAACCATGGGTTACTCCTCAAGCAGAAAACAGAAATCGTGCAGCCGGAAAATCACGACTGATCAGGCCTGTAGTTGTAGCTCCCCCGAGACGAGCCAACAAACGACCATTAAGCGAGATATCATTCCGTTTATTCATGCTTCGCAGTTGTCGGTAAAAGAAAAGCATAGAGCAACAAGAAAAAGGACCACCCATGCTGAATAAACGCTACCTGCCGTCGATCACTGCACTGCAGTGTTTCGAGGCCGTGACCCGGCATTTGAGCTTCACCCGGGCCGCCGAAGAGCTGAACCTGACCCAGAGCGCCGTCAGCAAACAGGTCGCGCAACTCGAAGAGTTGCTGCAGCACCTGCTGTTCCGCCGGGTGCGCCGACGCCTGCAAATGACCCCGGCCGGGGATTTGTACCTGGTGGAGGTACGAAAAATCCTCACTCAGGTCGAAATGTCGACCCATTACCTGCGCTCCTACGGCGGTGATACTGAAGTCCTGCGCGTCTCGACGCCGCCAACCTTTGGCGCACGCTGGCTGGTGCCACGCCTGAAAGGCTGGCGCCTGCGCCACCCCTCGATTCACCTCGATTTGTGCAGCGAGCAGGAAGCCGACGATTTGCTTCAAGGTCGCAGCGACCTGGCGTTCTACTTCGGCCAAGGCTCACGCCCCGGCACTGAAAGCCTGAAGCTGTTCGGCGAAGAGTTGGTGCCAGTCTGCGCACCGGGCAGCCTGCCGGACACGCCGTTCACCGACCCGACGCAACTCACCGACCTGGTCCTGCTGCAAAACGCCTCCCGGCCCCAGGCCTGGCACGATTGGTTCGACAGTCAGGGCTATCACACCGAGCACAGCTATCACGGCCCGCGCTTCGAAACCTTTTATATGTGCATCCGCGCAGCGCAAGTCGGCTGTGGCGTGGCGCTATTGCCGCGGTTTCTGGTGGAAGAGGAATTGGCCGACGGCAAACTGGTCATTCCCTGGCAGCATGCGATGCCCAGCTCCGACGCCTACTACCTGGCCTACCCGGAACATTCGGCAGAAGTGCCCAAGGTGCGGGATTTTGTGAAGTGGATGTTGGAGCAGATCGACAATCCCTGTAGGAGCTGCCGAAGGCTGCGATCTTTTGATCTTCAAAACCAACATCAAAAGATCGCAGCCTGCGGCAGCTCCTACGAAAATTTGTCAAACAATCACAAACAGGCCATCCACAACCTGAGCTTGAGCGAGACGCGCGCGCAGATCGGCATCAATGGCGCAATCATCAGCTTTGTACAACCGGACACGACGATAGGCCGCGACCCGATCAATTTCCTGTCCCAGATAATCCCAGACAACTCTTGAACAGGAAGGAGCTCGATGATCAGCAGCCGAAACGCCCAGCTTCAACCCATTTAGCCGTGTAATACAGCTTTTGAAACTTGGGATAAGAATAGTCTGACTGATCTCGTTTGAGGTCAACGACTCATAATCCACGAGGAAAATTCGATCTCGCAGGTAATAAGCAACACCTTTATATCGATATCTTTCAAACGCGCCTTCCACCCCAGACATCTGTAACTGTTCGTTTCTCTCATAGACTATGTCACCGCCTTCTTCCCGCACATGCACAAGCGAACACAGAATAGAACCGGGTTCAGTCATCGCGTGATAATACTCGTGGTAATAACCCGTGTGAGCCATCAGTTCTGGAGAGGATTGTTTGCGCAGGTGTCTCAACACTCTTTGTGACACTGTTTCTTCATCAAAGAGCCTTGCCTTGCTGGTCTTAAGGCTAACCAAAGCGATGAACTGCTCGCTTGGCAGGCGCATCTCAAACTCTTCAACTCCGAAAAAATCACAGATCCGCTTCAGATTAAAAGGTGTAGGAAAGCTGTTTCCTCCAAGGTATTTATTAAATTGACCACGATTAATGCGAAGTTTCCTACAGACTTCTGCGATGGATCGGTAGTGACTACAAAGCAGTTTTAAGTTAGCCGGAAGAAAATCACGCATACAGACTCACACAAAAATTACAGGAGACTCAAACATAGCAGCAACTCGCATCACTTTTAAGCAACTTGCGTAATTGCGCCCAGCGATAGATGACCGGATATTACGACACCTGAACGGCTTCAGGACTTACCGCATTACCCACTCGCCAGCACTCTTAAAATAGCAAGGAGCTTTGAATGCTTGACGCCATTAACGACTTCCTCTCCGGAAAGGTTTTGATACCTTTGGTTCTCGGACTCGGGAGTTATTTCACCATCCGGTCAAAATTTGTTCAGTTTCGATACTTCGCCCATATGGTCTCGGTATTACATTGCAGTTGGCATACGGGCAATCACCACTTGAGTTCATTCCAGGCGTTAACGCTCAGCCTTGCGGGTCGCGTCGGAACCGGGAATATCGTAGGCGTTGGCATTGCGGTGAGCATGGGCGGCCCCGGTGCGGTGTTCTGGATGTGGATGACCGCTCTGCTGGGTATGTCGAGCAGCTTCTTCGAGTGCGCACTGGGTCAACTCTATAAGCGCTGTGATGGAAATGGCCTGTATCGAGGGGGACCTTCATGGTACATCCAGCATGGTCTTGGTAAGCGCTGGCTTGGAATGATTGCCGCTCTCCTGCTTCTGGTCACCTTTGGCTTTGCTATAAACGGCCTGGAATCCCATGCCGTATCACACTCGCTAAATGATGCATTTGCTCTGTCAACCACTTGGTCCGGGCTCGCATTATCGTTGATGCTGGGAATGGTATTTATTGGCGGTATAAAGCGGATAGCGGCGGTCTCGGATCTTTTGGTTCCGCTTAAGGTTCTCGCTTACATTGGCGTGACGTCCTACGTAATCGTGCTGCAGTTTGACCAGGTTCCGGCCATATTAATGACGATTGTCAAAAGTGCGTTTGGACTGGATCAGGCCTTTGGCGGGCTCGTCGGCAGCGCAATCATAATGGGCGTACGGCGTGGAGTATTCTCCAATGAAGCAGGATTGGGCAGCGCGCCCAATGTTGCATCGGTGGCGAAGATCGAGCACCCGGTTGCACAAGGTGTGGTGCAGGCATTCAGCGTCTTTATTGACACCTTCATCATCTGTACATGCACCGCGTTACTCATACTGCTTTCAGGTTTCTACACACCCGGTTTCGAGGGCGATGGTATAGCTTTGGCACAACACTCGCTGGCGGCAGTGGTGGGTGAATGGGGAAGGATGTTCATCAGTATCGTATTGGCCTTGTTTGTCTTCACCGCGATGCTCTACAACTATTACCTAGGTGAAAACA
This sequence comes from Pseudomonas sp. TH15, assembly GCF_016651105.1. GTDB lineage: Bacteria > Pseudomonadota > Gammaproteobacteria > Pseudomonadales > Pseudomonadaceae > Aquipseudomonas. The sequence goes on along the minus strand of NZ_JAEKEL010000001.1, from coordinate 1,690,475 downwards.
GTTTACGATTCATATTTGGCGAACCTCGAAAAACATTATTCGCCTACCGTGTATTCGTATTAGGGCTGGTGTTCTGGGGTTCTGTCGAAGATTTATCCACGGTACTCGCATTTGCCGATATCACCATGACATTGCTGGCATTGGTCAACCTAATCGCTATGGCCCTGCTGTTCAAAGTCGGTATGCGCATCTTGCGTGACTACGACGAACAACGTCGTGCAGGTATCAAAACTCCTGTTTTCGACTCAAGTAAATTCCGAGATCTGGATCTCGATTTTATGGCCTGGCCGCCGCAATATGACAGCCCAGTCATAACCGTTCATAGCCAGCCCCTTATTTCTTCGAACGCCAGCAAACAGATTGCCAACACTTAAATAGGGCATGCAAAGTCATTAAAGCAACTAATGACTTTGCAGCCAATACATCAAAACAACCTGAACATAAAACCTCAAGAACCATGCTTTCTTCGAACCGCCACGACCAGAACAAACTGAAGGAGTTTATCCCATGAATCGCTTTTACCCCCTAAAAGCAAATGCAACGAATACTCCAACATACTTCATAGACTCACATGCCACACCCAATCAATTATTCGAAGACGCTTGTTTCAGAATTCGCGCATCCGCGGGGCTTTTGGAAGCTTTTACATTAGTCACCATCAAAGGCACTAACGATTCTGATTTTTACAAATTAATACTTCCAGCTTACGTGCTACTTCAGGACGGCGTTGACACACTGGAACAGATCACCTTCAAAGGAGGCATCATTCATGTATAAAATAGTCACCCAGGAAATGCTCAGAGCCGCATTGATTAAAGCAGTCGAAATCCATCTGATACCAAAACACTCTCTACTGGCCGATTATTTAAAAAGCGGAGAACAACTTGAACACGTCATTAAAGCCGCGCTTGAGGCGCAACCGAAAATAGCTAAGTTTTGCGGGCTGAGATGTATGGCATCAGAGGATCTTTCACTTGAAAGCAAAAAATCGCTGGCAATCCGCACCTCTGATATGCGCCACTAGCCCCATTCATTGAAACAGCTGAAACGTCGCGACCACGGGCCGCGGCCAGCATGGAGAGACCCGTTATGAGCGAGAGCGTATTTGGCGATCGCATCGTGCAGAACCTGCTCGACACCGACTTTTACAAACTGACGATGATGCAGGCGGTGCTGCACAACTACCCTAACGTCGAAGTCGAATGGGAGTTTCGTTGCCGTAACAGCGAGGATTTGCGCCCGTACCTGGCGGAAATCCGTTACCAGATCGAGCGTCTCGCCGAACTGAGCCTGAGCGCCGACCAGTTGAGTTTCCTGGAGCGCATCAGCTTCATGAAGCCGGATTTCCTTCGATTTCTTGGCTTGTTCCGCTTCAACCTGCGCTACGTCCACACCGGCATTGAGAACGGCGAGTTGTTCATCCGCCTGCGCGGGCCGTGGCTGCATGTGATTCTGTTCGAAGTACCGATGCTGGCGATCGTCAGCGAAGTGCGTAACCGCTATCGCTACCGGGAAGTCGTTCTGGAGCAGGCCCGCGAGCAGCTCTATCGCAAGTTCGACTGGCTGACCGCCAACGCCAGCAGCGACGAATTGTCCGAGTTGCAGGTTGCCGATTTCGGCACCCGGCGCCGCTTTTCGTACCGAGTGCAGGAAGAAGTGGTGAACGTGCTCAAGCACGATTTCCCTGGGCGCTTCGTCGGCACCAGCAACGTGCATCTTTCCCGCGAGCTGGACATGAAACCGCTGGGCACCATGGCCCACGAGTGGATCATGGCCCATCAGCAACTCGGCCCACGGTTGATAGATAGCCAGATAGCCGCCCTTGATTGCTGGGTTCGCGAGTATCGCGGCTTGCTGGGGATCGCCCTGACCGACTGCATCACCACTGATGCTTTCCTCGGTGACTTCGACCTGTATTTCGCCAAGCTCTTCGACGGCCTGCGCCACGACTCCGGTGATCCGGTGCTCTGGGCAGAAAAAGCCATCGCCCGCTACCACAAGCTCGGCATCGACCCGATGAGCAAGACGCTGGTGTTCTCCGACAGCCTGACGCTGCCCAAGTCCCTGGAAATATTCCGGGCGCTGCGCGGTCGGATCAATGTCAGTTTCGGCATCGGCACCAACCTGACGTGCGATATTCCGGGTGTCGAACCGATGAGCATCGTGCTTAAAATGACCGCCTGCAACGGTCAGCCCGTGGCAAAGATTTCTGATGAGCCTGGCAAGACTCACTGCAAAGACCCGAATTTCGTCGCCTACTTGCGACACGTTTTCAAAGTACCTGCCTCCATTCCCAGCACATTTGGCATTTCTAGCAAGGAGTGAATTCATGCAAGCCGTACAGCGTGAGATTGCTGATCAGCTCAAGGTTCAGCCGCCGTTCGCCGATCAAGCAGCCCTTGAGGCTGAAGTCGCCCGGCGGATTACCTTTATCCAGGATTGCCTGGTCAATTCCGGGCTCAAGACCCTGGTGCTGGGCATCAGCGGCGGCGTCGATTCCTTGACTGCCGGCCTGCTGGCCCAGCGGGCTATGCGCGAACTGCGCACCCGCACCAGTGACGACAGCTACAAGTTCATCGCCGTGCGCCTACCGTACGAAACCCAGTTCGATGAACACGACGCCCAGGCCTCAGTGGATTTCATCGCCCCGGACGAACGCCACACGGTGAACATCGGCCCGGCGGTCAAATCCCTGGCCAGTGAAGTTGCAGCGTTCGAAGGCAAGCACGCGGTTTCGGTGGATTTTGTGCTCGGCAACACCAAGGCGCGGATGCGCATGGTCGCCCAGTACACTATCGCCGGTGCCGCCCATGGCTTGGTGATCGGTACTGACCACGCGGCGGAAGCGGTGATGGGTTTCTTCACCAAATTCGGTGACGGCGCCTGCGACTTGGCACCGTTGAGCGGTCTGGTGAAAAATCAGGTCCGGGCGATTGCCCGAAGCTTCGGTGCGCCGGAATCGCTGGTGGAAAAAATCCCGACGGCCGACCTGGAAGACTTGTCGCCAGGCAAACCGGACGAAGCGTCCCACGGCGTGACCTATGCCGAGATTGATGCATTCCTGCACGGCGAACCAGTGCGCGACGAAGCGTTCAAGATCATCTGCGACACGTACAAAAAGACTCATCACAAGCGGGTAATGCCTTTCGCGCCTTGATTTGAGAGGTGTCTGCCCGCGAAGAACGATGACGCGATCAAACGTCAGGCACAAAAAAAGCGTCCCAAGCGGACGCTTTTTTTATGCGTGCGATTCGATTACTTCAGGGTAACCGTGCCTTTCATCATCGAGATGTGGCCCGGGAACGAGCAGAAGAACCCGTAGGCTTCGCCGGCAGCCAGTTTCGACACGTCGAAGGTCACCGAATCTTTCTCGCCAGCACCGATGATCTTGGTGTGGGCGATGATGCGTGCGTCGCCTTCCGGCAGGTAGTTCTTGTCGATACCTGCGGCCAGGCCAGCAGTAGCGATTGGCTGCATGTCAGCTTCTTTGCTCAACACCCAGTTATGGCCCATGACGTTTTTCGGCAGGCTGCCGGAGTGGGTCAGTTCGACGGTGAAGGTCTTGCAGCTCTTGTCGATTTCAATGGCCTTAGTGGCGTAGGTCATCTGATCAGTGGAGTCGATCGTGGTCTTGCACTCGGCAGCCATCAATTGGCTGCTGGCCAGCGTCAGCAGGGATACCGCAACAAGTTTGGCAAACATGGTGAATCTCCAAGGCAGGGTTAACGAAAACTCGAATGGACAGAAGACTGCCTGAAATCTTCGCAAGTTCCTATGACTTGAGTCAAAAATTGTATACAACTTTCGAGCTATGACACTCATCGAAACAATCTAACAGCCAGACGTCTGGGCCGGCCCTATCCTCAAGCCCTCATCACTTAGACGGAGCCTCTGTCATGTCCATCAACAGCCTGTTGTGCAGTTTGCTCGCCGCCTACGCTTGTGGCGCCAGCGGTACCTACGAAACACCTACACGCGAGGTTTAACCCTTGGAGCGTCGCTTCCATGCCTTTACTCTGTGGCCATCCTGACCCTGGAGCAAGGCATGTCTATAGCGTCCGTTTGTGTATTTTGCGGTGCCAGCACTGGCACTAACCCGGCTTATCGTGAAGCGGCTGTCGCCTTGGGGCGAGCATTGGCCGAGCGCAAGCTGACTTTGGTCTATGGCGGCGGCGCCGTCGGGCTGATGGGGATCGTCGCTGACGCGGCACTGGCGGCCGGGGGCGAAGTGATCGGGATCATCCCGCAAAGCCTCAAAGACAAGGAAATCGGCCACAGCGGCCTGACGCGCCTGGAAGTGGTCGACGGCATGCATGCGCGCAAGGCACGGATGGCTGAACTCAGCGATGCGTTTATCGCTTTGCCCGGCGGCCTCGGCACGTTGGAAGAACTGTTCGAAGTCTGGACCTGGGGCCAGCTCGGCTACCACGGCAAGCCGCTCGGTTTGCTCGAAGTAAACGGTTTCTATAGCAAATTAACCGCTTTTCTTGATCATATCGTCGGCGAAGGCTTCGTTCGCGAACCACACCGTGACATGCTGCAAGTGAGCGAATCGCCGCAAACCCTGCTCGACGCAATGGACGCCTGGCAACCCTCGATCCTGCCAAAATGGGCCGAGCAAAAACCCAGCTAACGGCTAGGCACCGATACAGGGCAGAATATGCGCCGCTCAACCTCACCTTCGACCCCAGAGGATCGCCCATGGCTAAACCTAATTATTCCTTCGCCAAACGTCAGAGAGACTTGGCCAAGGAGCAGAAGAAAGAGGAAAAGCTTCAGCGCAAGAAAGCTACAGCTGAAGAAGAAGCAGCAGCACTGAACCCGGATGCAGAAGGTGAAGTGGCGGCAGAAGATGATGTTGAAGCACCGAAAGATCAGGCGCCTGACGCCTGAGACCCACCGGGTTTGATGATCGAATCAGACCCTGCGGATTTGTGACGGGGCTGGCGGTTTCACTGCCGGCCCTCACAGCCCCCTTTCCGAACACCCCAATTCCCTTGTCGGAGTGAGCCTGCTCGCGATAGCGGCGTATCAGTCAAACATCTGCTGCCTGACACCCCGCTATCGCGAGCAGGCTCACTCCTACAGTTTGATCTTGGTTAATCCAGCGGCATCACGGTGACTCTGACTTCCGGGTCATGGCTCCCACCGCCAAGTATCACTCCGCGCAACGGCGAGACATCGGAAAAGTCCCGGCCCCAGGCCAGCGTGATGTGTTCCAGCGCCGGTTGCACGTTGTTGGTTGGATCGAAATCCACCCAGCCGAGTACCGGACAAAACACCGAGACCCAAGCGTGGGATGCATCGGCGCCAATCATCCGTGGTTGCCCCGGTGGTGGCTGGGTCAACAAATAACCACTGATGTAGCGCGCCGCCAAACCACGGGAACGCACACACGCCAGCATCAAGTGCGCGAAGTCCTGACAGACGCCGCGCCGGCGTTCCAGCACTTCCACCAACGGCGTCGCCACCTGGGTGGCCTCGGCATCGAAGGTGAATTCGCTGAAAATCTTCTCCATCAATGCCTGGACGCCCAACAGCAGAGGCCGACCCGGTGGAAAACAGCTTTCCGAGAACTCGACGAAGTTGCGCTTCAAATGCACGTACGGTGATTCGAAACGATAGCGACAGGCTTCCAATAACTGGGGCGAAAGCGGCTGACTGCTGTAAGTCAGCGCATTGCGGGTTTCTTCCCAGGCCGGCGATAGATTGAAATCCAGGGTCGGTCGGGCCAGTACTTCGACGGTTAGCTCCGCGTTCACCAGCAACTCATCGTGGGGACGCTCGAACGCCAACCGAGTAAGCGGATTGCCAAACACGTCCAGTTCATCGCGACGGGTCGTCGGGTCCGGGCTGATCAGCAACGCCTGCGCGGTGCAGCGCTGCCAGTCGCAGGCACGCGGCCACAAGTGCGCCAGTTGCTGAGCCAGGGACACCGGGCTGTCGTAGTGATAATGGGTATCGTGGAAAATCTGGTAACGGGCATTCATCAGACGGACACCGTGCGCTGGCTGACATCATCGACATGGGCAAAATGGCGCAAGGCCAGGCGATCCGAAACCTGGCCGCTGGCATCGGCGATTTCTTGCAGCAGATCAGCCAGACCTTCGACAGCCGCGTGGACACTGGCCTCACCAAACAACGAGTTCTCCAGGCAACCCAGGTCGAAGTGCGCCAAACGCTCGACCAATTGCGGCAAACACGCCTCGCGCGGGACACCGAAATCGTCGTTCAGGCGCTTCAATGTGCGGGTCACCAGTTTCAACTGGAACAGCACCGCGTGGGGGTTCTGCTCATCCAGCAGCAACAGGTCGAGCACCGGGATCAATTGCGCCACGGCCAAATACCGCGAGCGGTAGGTGATGCTGCTGTTACCCAGCTCCAGCAACCACTCCAGCCCGGCCTGATCGAAAGCCCCGGCACCGCGCAGAAACGCCGCCAAACTGCCACTGAGAAACTGCAGTCGCTCGATCCGCCGGCCGATCATCAGGAAACGCCAGCCTTCGTCCCGGGTCATGTCGTCCAGGGCAAAACCGGACAGCGCCGCCAGCGACATGACCAAGCGGTTGAGGAAATCCAGCAACTCGCCGAAATCCGGCTCTTCGGTTTCAAGCTCCATGGCCTCGCGCTGCAACTCCACCAGCGCCTGCCAGTTTTCCCGCGAGAGCTTGCCGCGCACTTGCGAGGCCGCCCACTGCAAGCGTTGCAGGTTGGAACGCAGGCTGAACGGCCAGTCATCGCCGAGCAGCGCCGCCAACAAGCGTTCCGGCAACTCGCCTTCGTCGGGCAACAGATTCAGGCGCTCACCGAGATCGACCGCCGCCTCCAGCGCTTGCGGGTCATCGCCGTCGACATAACGCGCCAGCATGATCCGCAGCAGCCGCGCACTGTTATCGCAGCGCTCGCAGTAACGGCCAAACCAGAACAGGTTCTCGACCACCCGCGACGGCAGATAGGGATCGCGCCGCACCAGATCGTGGACACCAATCGTGCGCTGGGTTTTCCATTGTTCGCCGCTGGGGGCTCGCTCGCCGAGCACCCAGGTGTCCTTGCTCGCACCACCGCGCTGCATCGACACCACTTCGGCATCGGCCTCGGCTGCCACCCGGGTCAAGCCGCCGGGCAATACCCGATAGCCATCGCGACTGGCCACCGCGTACACGCGCATGCCGATGGCTCGCGGTTGCAACTGACCGTCCTCGGCTTGCCAGATCGGCGCTTGGGACAGTTGCGCCAGTTCTTGCGCGACATAGGCGTAAGGCCGCGCCTGCATGCGCTCGGCCAATGCTTGACGCTGTTTTTCACTCAAATCACGGCCAAACACCGGCGCAAAGCTCTGGGAGGGAAATGCCGGTTTGATCAGCAACTCCGGCAACTTTTCCAAAGCTTGAGCCAACACTGGCGCTTCCCCACACCACCACGTGGCGATGGACGGCAGGATCAGTTCTTCGCCGAACAGGAACTGATTGATCCTTGGCAGAAAGCCCAGCAGACCCGGCGATTCCAGCACGCCGCTGCCCAACGCGTTGGCCACCAGCACCCGGCCCTGACGCACCGCTTCCAGCAACCCCGGCACGCCGAGGGCCGAGTCGGTACGCAGCTCCAGCGGATCGCAGAAGTCATCGTCGAGGCGCCGCATGATCGCGTGAACCCGGCGCAGCCCGCTCAAGGTTTTAAGGTAGACGGTGGCATCGCGCACCGTCAGGTCGCCGCCCTCCACCAGTGGATAACCGAGTTGGCGCGCCAGATACAAATGTTCGAAATAGCTTTCGTTGAACCGACCCGGTGTCAGCAGCACCACCAGCGGCGCTTCATCGTCACTCGGCGCTTGGCGAGCCAGGGTTTCCTGCAACGTGCGGAAGAACCCGGCCAGGTGCTGCACCTTCAAATCGCGATACAGCTCGGGAAACGCCCGAGACACGATGGTGCGGTTTTCCAATGCGTAACCCGCACCGGACGGCGCCTGGGTCCGGTCCGCTGTCACCCACCAACGACCGTCGGGAGTGCGCGCCAGGTCCACGGCGTACAGATGCAGAAACGCCCCGTCCGGCGGTGCAATACCCTGACACGGCCACAGGAAGTTGTTGTGACCGAACACCAGCTCCGCCGGCAGCAGCCCTTCGGCGATCAAACGCTGCGGACCATAAAGATCCGCCAACACGGCATTGAGCAAGCGTGCCCGCTGAGCAATCCCTGCGGACAAATGCTGCCACTCATCAGCCGCAATGACATGGGGCAACAGGTCCAGTTCCCACGGGCGATCGGCGCCCTTGGGGTCGGCGTAGACGTTGTAGGTCACGCCGTTTTCCTGGATCTGCCGGGTCAGCAAAGCCTGGCGCTGCACCAGTTGCGTCGGGGTGCTGCGTTGCAATTGGTCGAACAGCCGACGCCAATGCGGGCGCACGGCGCCGCTGTCGTCGAGCAGTTCGTGATAAGTGCCCGCCGTCAGCGGGTAGCGGTCAAGCAGGTCAGGCATGGAAAGCTCGGCAGACAACAAAGAACGGTCAGACTAACGCAGGCTCATGACGCCCGGATATACGAAAAATCCGAGCGTCGCGTAGGGCTTAGAAACGTCGCAAATCGAGTGTCATCGGCAACTCGTCATTAATCGTCACGTTCGGTATAGGAAGTTTCCCTGGGGTGTGTCCGATTCGGAAGAATCGAGCCATCCTTCGGCTCTCGGCCTCATTGGCATTCACCGGCAGACTGTCGTAGTTACGCCCGCCCGGATGGGCGACGTGGTACTGACAACCACCCAGCGATCGCTCCATCCAGGTATCGAGCAAGTCGAACACCAGCGGCGCGTGGACCGGGATTGTCGGTTGCAGGCAGTTGGACGGTTGCCAGGCACGGAAGCGCACGCCTGCGACGAACTCGCCGACTCGCCCGGTGGGTTGCAACGGCACCGGGATGCCATTGCACGTCAGCAGATAACGCTGTGGCGCCAGGCCGGTGAGCTTGACCTGCAAGCGCTCCAGCGACGAATCCACATAACGCACCGTGCCACCGACCGCGCCCTCCTCGCCCAGTACATGCCAAGGCTCCAGCGCCTGACGCACTACCAGTTCGATGCCACTGACGGCGTAATCGCCGACCTTCGGAAAGCGGAATTCCAGGTGCGCGGCAAACCACTCGGCCCGCACCGGATAACCCGCCGCATTCAGGTCGACGATGACATCGGCGAAATCCTGCTCGATAAAGTGCGGCAACAGGAAGCGATCGTGCAGCTCGGTGCCCCAGCGCGCCAGTTTCGGCGGTGCATAAGGTTCGCGCCAGAACCGCGCCACCAGCGCCCGCAGCAATAACTGCTGAGCCAGGCTCATGCGTGCGTGAGGCGGCATTTCAAAGGCACGCAATTCCAGCAATCCGAGACGCCCGGTGGCGCCGTCCGGCGAATAGAGTTTGTCGATACAGAACTCGGCGCGGTGGGTGTTGCCGGTGACGTCGATCAACAGGTTACGCAGCAAGCGATCCACCAGCCACGGCGCGCATTCCTCTCCCGGCTTCGGCATTTGGGCGAAGGCGATTTCCAGTTCGTACAACGCGTCGTTACGCGCTTCGTCCACCCGTGGCGCCTGGGACGTAGGACCGATGAATAATCCGGAAAACAGGTAGGACAAGGACGGGTGGTTATGCCAGTAGCTGATCAGGCTGCGCAGCAGGTCGGGACGGCGCAGGAACGGTGAGTCCGCTGGGGTCGCGCCACCGAGTACCAAATGGTTACCGCCGCCGGTGCCGGTGTGCCGACCGTCGATCATGAATTTCTCGGTGGTCAACCGGGTCTGGCGCGCTTCTTCGTACAGGAACTCGGTGCGCTCCACCAGTTCGTCCCAAGTCGCGGATGGCTGCACGTTGACTTCGATCACGCCCGGATCCGGGGTGATGCGGAAGTTGCTCAGGCGCGGATCGCTTGGCGGTTCATAGCCTTCCAGTAATACCGGGCAATGCAACTCCTGAGCGGTAGCCTCGATGGCGGTAACCAGCTCCAGATAATCCTCGACCCGTTCCAATGGCGGCATAAACAGGTACAACCGCCCTTCTCGAGCCTCGGCGCAGAATGCGGTGCGGGTCAGCCAGTCGGCAGATTCGTCGACTTTCGGTTCACGCTCAACCGCTTCGGCCGGCACGCCCGGACTGTTCAATGCGACGGTGTCGGGAAGTATCGGGAATTCCTGGTTCGGATCATTGGGATGGATAAACGGATACTCCGCCGCTTTCACCCAAGGCTGTGAACCGAGCGGTAAGCGATAACCCAGCGGCGAATCCCCCGGCACGAGCCGGCAATGTTCTTCGCGCAGGTACCAGCGACCACTTTGCCATTGATCGCCCTTGGCGGTGCGCGCCAGCGGCAGGACCTGGCCGATGACCTTGTCCAGCCCCTGGCTGAAGACTTTGCGCAGTCGCGCACGCTCCAAAGGTTCTTCCAGACGCGAGTCTTCGGCGCTGACGTTCTGCGGCAAAGTGCCTTCTCGCCAGAGGTAATAGAAATTGTCTTCGTAGGCTGGAAACACAAAACGTGTCGGAATTTTCAGGCGTTCGGCGACACTCGCCAGAAAACGCCCGGCCAGTTCGCCATCTGCGCCGTAGTCTTCCTGCTCATCGGCGATCAGCGCGCTGTTGTGCCAGATCGGCACGCCATCCCGGCGCCAGTAGCAGTTAAGCGACCAGCGCGGCAGTTGTTCGCCGGGATACCACTTGCCCTGGCCGAAATGCACCAGGCCTTTTGGCGCGTAATGTTTGCGCATCCGCTGGAACAATTCGGCGGAGAGGCGACGCTTGTCCGGCCCGAGCGCTGCGGTGTTCCACTCGGCGCCGTCCGGATCATCGATGGACACGAAGGTCGGCTCGCCGCCCATGGTCAGGCGTACGTCGCCCTCCAGCAGATCAGCATCGATCTGCCGGCCCAGCGCCTGGATCGCCAGCCATTGGTCTTCGGTGTAGGGTTTTGTTACCCGCGGCGCTTCCCAAATCCGCTCCACGGACATTTCGTGGGTAAATTCGCACTCGCACGGTTCCACCAAGCCACTGATCGGTGCCGCAGAGCCCGGATCGGGACTACACGCCAACGGAATGTGTCCTTCCCCGGCAAACAGCCCTGAGGTCGCGTCCAGGCCAATCCAGCCGGCGCCGGGCAAATAGACCTCGCACCAGGCGTGCAGGTCGGTGAAATCCACGTCCGTGCCGGACGGGCCGTCGAGGCTTTTGACGTCGGCGGTCAGCTGGATCAGATAGCCAGAGACAAAACGCGCCGCCAGCCCGAGATTGCGCAGCAATTGCACCAGCAGCCACGCTGAATCGCGGCAGGAGCCAGAGGCGTGTTCGAGGGTGTGCTCGGGGGTTTGGACGCCGGGCTCCATGCGGATCAGGTAACCGATGTCTTCGCTCAGACGCTGGTTGAGCGCCACCAGGAAATCCACGCTGGGCAGCGGCGTGCGGTCGATACCGTCCAGATAGGCCTTGAACTTCGGCGTCAGGGGCAAGGTTTCCAGGTACGGCGCCAGTTCTTTACGCTCATCGGCGGCGTAAGTGAACGGGATCTTTTCCGCGTAGGGCTCAAGGAAAAAATCGAACGGATTGAACACCGCCATTTCCGCCAACAGGTCGACTTCGATCCGCAGCTCATCGGTTTTCTCCGGAAACACCAGACGCGCCAGGTAATTGCCCTGGGGGTCCTGTTGCCAGTTGATGAAGTGCTGCTCGGGCGAGACTTTCAGCGCATAGGACAAAATCCGCGTGCGACTGTGGGCCGCCGGGCGCAGGCGAACGATCTGCGGACCGAGCTCGACGGCGCGGTCGTAGCGGTAATGTGTGACGTGATGCAATGCGACATGAATCGACACGGCGTGCCTCCTGCGAGCCTAAAGCGTATTCGAAAGCGCGCAAGACTTATGCCACCCAGCAGCGCTGGCGCTTTCACAGATTTGCTTAGGGCAGTACAGCACCAAAATCGGGCAATGCGGGAAATTGGTTTAGCGAAGTTGCGCCTAAATGTGGCGGGCGGTTGATATGCAGTGTTTGATCGGGAGCTTTCGCGAGCAGGCTCGCTCCCACATTTGGAATGCGGCTCCCTGTGGGAGCGAGCCTGCTCGCGAAGAGGCCAGCGGCTAAAACACATTTGCCGGGTCTGAAATGCAAAACGCCAACCCGAAGGTTGGCGTTCTGTTGTCAGCTCAAGCGAGGCTTAGCGCGGTACAACCGGCTTGCGCGCAGGCTTTGGCCCTTTGCCTTTGGCCGCGTCCTTGCGGTCCTTGGCGGCTTGCTGGTTGCGGGCGAACGCCGCAGCCTTGGCCTGTTCACGCTTGTCCCACGAGTTACCACCATCGCTGGCACGCGGCGGCAGGCCGGTGTGCTGAGTGAGGATCTTGGTGGTCTTTTCAGTTGCTGCCACTTTATGGCTGCCAGCCGGTGTCGAGTTCTTGCGACGGGCGCTCTGGTAGCTGTCGGTGGCCGGTTGATGCAACGGAATCAGCTGGGTTTTTCCCGGCCCGATCAGGTCGGCGCGGCCCATGCGGGTCAGCGCTTCACGCAGCATCGGCCAGCCTTTCGGGTCGTGATAACGCAAGAACGCCTTGTGCAGACGACGCTGCTCTTCGCTCTTGACGATGGTCACGGCGTCGCTCTTGTAAGTGACCTTACGCAGCGGGTTCTTGCCCGAGTGGTACATCGCGGTGGCGGTAGCCATCGGCGACGGGTAGAACGCCTGCACCTGGTCGGCGCGGAAGCCGTTGCCCTTGAGCCACAAGGCCAGGTTCATCATGTCTTCGTCGGTGGTGCCCGGGTGGGCGGCGATGAAGTACGGAATCAGGTACTGCTCTTTCCCGGCTTCCTTGGAGTACTTCTCGAACATGCGCTTGAACTTGTCATAGCTGCCAATGCCCGGCTTCATCATCTGGTTGAGCGGACCTTCCTCGGTGTGTTCCGGGGCGATCTTCAGGTAACCACCCACGTGGTGAGTCACCAGCTCCTTGACGTATTCCGGCGACTCGACCGCGAGGTCGTAGCGCAAGCCGGAAGCGATCAGGATCTTCTTCACACCCGGCAAGGCACGGGCGCTGCGATACAGCTGGATCAACGACGAGTGGTCGGTGTTCAGGTTCGGGCAAATGCCAGGGAACACGCACGATGGCTTGCGGCACGCGGATTCGATTTCCGGGGTCTTGCAGGCGATGCGGTACATGTTCGCGGTCGGGCCGCCGAGGTCGGAAATGACGCCGGTGAAGCCTGGGACCTTGTCGCGGATCTCTTCGATTTCGCGAATGATCGACTCTTCGGAACGGTTCTGGATGATCCGGCCTTCGTGCTCGGTGATCGAGCAGAAGGTGCAGCCACCGAAGCAGCCACGCATGATGTTCACCGAGAAGCGGATCATGTCGTAGGCCGGAATTTTTTCCTTGCCGTACGCCGGGTGCGGAATCCGTGCGTAAGGCATGCCGAACACGTAGTCCATTTCTTCGGTGGTCATCGGAATCGGCGGCGGGTTGAACCAGACGTCGACTTCGCCATGTTTCTGTACCAGCGCGCGGGCGTTGCCCGGGTTGGTTTCCAGGTGAAGCACGCGGTTGGCGTGGGCGTAGAGAACCGCATCACCACGAACCTTCTCAACCGATGGCAGACGAATCACGGTTTTATCGCGAGTCATCTTCGGGCTGGCCAGGATCTGTACGACCTTGGCTTCTTCCGGATCTTCGACCGGACCCTTTTCCTGCTCGATGGCGCAGGCCTGGGTGTCCTGGGTGTTCACGTACGGGTTGATGATCTTGTCGACCTTGCCCGGACGGTCGATACGCGTGGAATCGACTTCGTACCAATCTTTCGGCGTATCGCGACGGATGAACGCGGTGCCGCGCACGTCGGTGATGTCTTCGATCTTGTGACCGTAGGACAGACGCTGGGCGACTTCGACAATCGCACGCTCGGCGTTGCCGTAGAGCAGGATGTCGGCGCAGGCGTCGATCAGGATCGAGTTACGTACCCGGTCCTGCCAGTAATCGTAATGAGCGATGCGGCGCAGGGAAGCTTCGATGCCACCGAGGACAATCGGCACGTTTTTGTAGGCTTCTTTACAGCGCTGGCTGTAGACCAGGCTCGCGCGGTCCGGACGTTTGCCCGCCATGCCACCGGGGGTGTAGGCGTCATCGGAACGGACTTTCTTGTCGGCGGTGTAGCGGTTGATCATCGAGTCCATGTTGCCGGCCGCGACACCGAAGAACAGGTTCGGCTCACCGAGCTTCATGAAGTCGTCTTTGGACTGCCAGTTCGGCTGGGCAATGATCCCGACGCGGAAGCCCTGGGACTCCAGCAGCCGGCCGATGATCGCCATGCCGAACGACGGATGGTCAACGTACGCATCACCGGTGACGATGATGATGTCGCAGGAATCCCAGCCGAGCTGATCCATCTCCTCCCTGCTCATGGGCAGGAATGGCGCTGGCCCGAAACATTCGGCCCAGTACTTGGGATAGTCAAATAACGGCTTGGCTGCTTGCATCATGTCGATAACCGGTGTTGGCTTTCATTGAATTTCGCGGGCGCGGAATATAGCACAAAAAATAACCAATTCCGACGGCTATGGTCGGAAATTGGTGAAGCCTGATTTGCTCGAAGAGCCTGAGACCCCGCACAGCCCCTGTGGCTAGGGAGCTTGCTCCCACCGGGCTGCGAAGCAGCCCCAAAACCTGCAACTGATTTTTTCGGATAGACCGCATTCTCAGGCTTTGCGACTGCTGCGCAGTCGAGCGGGAGCAAGCTCCCTCGCCACAGTTTTCTGCTGGGTTACTCGTCGTCGAAGTTGTAGCTGCCCGGCGCAAGGTTTTCGAAGCGCGTGTACTTACCGATGAACGCCAGTCGCGACGTGCCGATCGGACCGTTCCGCTGCTTGCCGATGATGATCTCGGCGATGCCCTTGTGCTCGGTTTCCGGGTGGTACACCTCGTCCCGGTATACGAACATGATGACGTCAGCATCCTGCTCGATCGCTCCGGATTCCCGCAAGTCGGAGTTGATCGGGCGTTTGTTCGGCCGTTGCTCCAGGGAGCGGTTGAGCTGGGACAGCGCCACCACCGGGCAGTTGAATTCCTTGGCCAGGGCCTTCAAGGAACGGGAGATTTCGGAAATCTCGTTGGTCCGGTTGTCGCCGCTTGAACCCGGGATCTGCATCAGTTGCAGGTAGTCGATCATGATCAGAGCGACATCGCCGTGCTCACGCACCAGGCGTCGAGTCCGCGCACGCATCTCCGACGGGCTGATACCAGCGGTATCGTCGATGAACAGCTTGCGGTCGTTGAGCAGGTTGACCGCCGAAGTCAGGCGCGGCCAATCGTCGTCTTCCAGGCGGCCGGCCCGGACTTTGGTCTGGTCGATACGGCCCAGGGACGACAACATACGCATGATCAGCGATTCGCCTGGCATCTCTAGCGAGTAAACCAGTACGCACTTGTCGCTGCGCAACACGGCGTTTTCCACCAGGTTCATCGCAAAGGTGGTTTTACCCATCGATGGACGGCCGGCGACGATGATCAGGTCAGACGGCTGCAGGCCGCTGGTCATCCCGTCGAGGTCGGTGTAACCGGTCGACAGGCCGGTAATGGCGTTGTCGGTGTTAAACAAGGTGTCGATGCGGTCGATGGCCTTGGTCAGCAGGTCATTCACACTCACCGGGCCGCCGGTTTTTGGCCGGGCCTCAGCGATCTGGAAGATCTGTCGTTCGGCTTCGTCGAGAATCTCTTCTGCCGTGCGGCCTTCGGGGTTGAAGGCGCTGTCGGCAATTTCGGAGGCAATGCCGATCAGTTGGCGCAAGGTCGCCCGTGCACGGACAATCTGGGCATACGCCTTGATGTTAGCGACGGATGGCGTGTTTTTCGCCAGTTCACCGAGGTAACCGAGGCCACCGACTTGCGAGGTCTGACCTTCCTTGTCCAATTGCTCGGCCAGGGTCACGACGTCGATGGGCGAGTTTTGGTCCGCCAGTTTGGCGATCGCACGGAAGATCAGGCGGTGGTCATGCCGATAGAAATCGCCATCCGAGACCTGATCGAGCACGCGTTCCCAGGCATTGTTGTCCAGCATCAACCCACCGAGCACAGCCTGTTCGGCCTCGATGGAGTGCGGCGGCACCTTCAGGGAAGCGGTTTGCAGATCATATTGCTCGGGAGCGGAGATATCGTTCATGGCCACTTGAATTAGTATTTTGAAAATCAGGAACTGCAGAAAGACAAAGGGCACGACCTGTAAACAGGATCGTGCCCGATGTTAACCGTCTGACGGACAAGCCGCCAGCCGATCAGTGTTGCTTAAGCTGCTACCACGACAACGCGTACGGTGGCTTCAACTTCAGCGTGCAGGTGCACGGCTACGTCGAATTCGCCTACGTTGCGGATGGTGCCGTTCGGCAGACGAACTTCGCTTTTTGCAACTTCAACGCCAGAGGCGGTCAGTGCATCAGCGATGTCGTGAGTACCGATCGAACCGAACAGCTTGCCTTCGTCACCAGCGGTGGCAGTGATAGTCACTTCCAGCTCAGCCAGTTGGGCGGCGCGGTTTTCAGCCGAAGTTTTACGGTCTGCTGCGGCTTTTTCCAGCTCAGCGCGACGCTCTTCGAACGCAGCCACGTTGGCAGCGGTCGCAGCGGTAGCTTTGCCGTAAGGCAGCAGGTAGTTACGACCGTAACCAGCCTTAACGTTCACTTTGTCACCCAGGTTGCCCAGGTTGGTGACTTTTTCCAGAAGGATCAGTTGCATGTGAAAATCCTCTTAACTTTTAACCTTCACCGTTCGCGTTATCGGCGTCTTTCGGCGCCAGACGACCGCGAAAATCAATCAGGCTGTCGACGATGGCCAAGACCACCAGCAACGGATAGATCAGTTGCATAAACAGCAACAGCGTCACGTACAACCCCACCAGCCAGAACCTGGCCAGTCGCTTTTGCGCCACCAGCCCGTGAATCAGGGCCAGCCCGGCGAACACCAGCGGTACACTGCACAACGGCGTCAACATCGCCAACTGAGAACCGAAGTTCGGCCCCAGCAGCATGAACGCCAGCAGTAACATCGCCAGCCCCAGCGGGAATCGGATGGCGCGAAACTCGCGACCAAAACCACCCGGGTTGTACAACAACGCCTGCCAGTAGCGCCCGACAAGCAGGCTCAGCACACTGACGATTTGCAACAAGGCCGCAATCAGGCCGGTCAGGACCGGTGCAATCAGGGACGCGAAACGCGCTTGCTCGTCTACCGACAACTTCTGGTAGACATCACCGAGTAGCGACGGCATGACCTTTATCAAGGCCTGCGCCAGCATCTCGATTTGGGGAGCAAAAGCTGTCCCCAGCACCACCGAAAACACCACTCCCATCGCTATGCTGACCAGCAGCACGCGGTTCCAGGACTCACTTGCGCGCAAAACCAACGCAAGGCTCCAAGACCCCAGCAGCACCAGAAGTGCCCGTGGGTCGTCGGAGTAAAGCCACCAGACCAATGCCGGCAGCAATCCCAGAGCAAGTACGCCAATGGCGTCCTTCAATCCGCGCCGCAGGAGCACAAGGCATCCCGCGGCAGCACCCAACCAATACAACAACGGCAACGTTGCGCATCCGGCCACTACCAGAGTGGCCTGCATACGGCCGCGCATGATGAACTCAGCTATGGCGCGCATGCATTCAATCCTTTGCTACGTGTCGACTGCCCGGTCTCAGCGGCCGTGGCTGTCGGTGTAGGCCAGCAGGGCCAGGAAGCGGGCGCGCTTGATAGCGGTGGCCAGCTGACGCTGATAACGAGCTTTGGTACCGGTGATACGGCTTGGAACAATTTTGCCGGTCTCGGATACGTATGCTTTCAGGGTGTTGAGATCTTTGTAATCGATCTCTTTCACGTCTTCAGCGGTGAAGCGGCAGAATTTACGACGACGGAAGAAACGTGCCATGTAATAGGCTCCTCAAAAGGTCCGTGGATTACTCGTCAGCGTTATCGCTGTTGTCGCTGTCATCACTGTCAACGCCTTCAGCGTCGGAGTGCTCAGGACGGTCGCGACGCTCACGGCGCTCACTGCGGTTTTCTTCAGCCTTGAGCATCTCGGATTGGCCAGTAACGGCTTCTTCGCGACGGATGACCAGGTTACGGATCACTGCATCGTTGTAGCGGAAGTTGTCTTCCAGCTCGGCCAGGGCCTTGCCAGTGCATTCAACGTTCAGCATCACGTAGTGAGCCTTGTGAACATTGTTGATTGCGTAGGCCAGTTGACGACGGCCCCAATCTTCCAGACGGTGGATTTTGCCGCCGTCTTCTTCGATCAGCTTGGTGTAACGCTCTACCATGCCGCCGACTTGCTCGCTTTGATCCGGGTGGACCAAAAAGATGATTTCGTAATGACGCATGAATGCTCCTTACGGGTTGTAGCCTGCCGTTCAAAAACGGTCAGACAAGGAGTGAATGACACTTATGGACTTGCCGGCGATAGACACATGCGTGCCTGCCGTCACAGCAAGGGGCGCAATTGTAGAGAAGGGACAGAAGAGGTGCAAGGCAATTGGTGATTATTTGAACAGTTCGTCCGCACACCGATTTTTGCCTCGCCACAAACCACTGTGGGAGCGAGCTTGCTCGCGATGAGGGCACAACATTCAATATTTATGCTGAATGTTACGCCGTTATCGCAAGCAAGCTCGCTCCCACAGGGATTACAACTTGGCTTAGGACTTTTTGCCGGTCCCGGCTGCTTTGACACTGCGCTGACGCTGAGCCTCGAACAGGCACACGCCGGTCGCTACGGAAACGTTGAGACTGCTGACGCTGCCGGTCATCGGCAAGTGCACCAGGTAGTCGCACAGATCGCGAGTCAGGCGACGCATGCCGCTGCCTTCAGCACCCATGATCAGGATGGTCGGGCCGGTCATGTCTTGCTGATACAGACTCTGCTCAGCCTCGCCCGCCGTGCCGACAACCCACAAGCCGCGCTGCTTGAGTTTTTCCAGGGTACGCGCCAGGTTGGTCACTGCCACCAACGGAATCACTTCCGCCGCGCCGCAGGCCACTTTACGGACCGTTGGGGTCAAGGTAGCTGACTTGTCCTTCGGCACGATCACCGCCAGTGCACCGGCCGCATCGGCCGAACGCAGGCAAGCTCCGAGGTTGTGCGGGTCGGTCACGCCGTCGAGCACCAGCAACAACGGTGCGCCTTCGCTGCGATCGAGCAGCTCGTCGAGCATCGCTTCGCCCCAGACCTGGCTCGGACTCACGTCCGCCACCACACCCTGGTGCACGCCATCAACCCAGGCGTCGAGTTCACGACGCTCGGCGTTGCCGACAGGCACGCGATTTTCATTCGCCAGCGCGATCAGCGCCTGTACACGCGGTTCGCTGCGGCCTTCAGCCAGCCAGATCTGCTTGACGCGTTTTGGGTGGTGACGCAGCAACGCTTCTACCGCATGCACGCCGTAGATTTTTTCCAACTGACTCATGACTTGGCCTTAGGTTTACGCGCCCCGCCGCTTTTGGCAGCTGGAGCCGAACCCGCTTTTGGCGGGCCTTTACGGTGTTTACTCGGTTTCGCTGGCTTGCCGCCGGGAGCCTTTTCAGGCGCCGACCGTCCGGTCTTTCCCCCAGACGCCGCTTTACCGCCGCTTTTCGCTTCAGACAGCAACGCCTGCTTCATTTCACGGCTTTTGCGCAGCTCGGCGTTTTTCGCCGCCGCATCGCTTGGGCGATAGGCTTCTGGAGCCTTTTCCTTGGCAGGACGACGACCGGTTTTCGCCGGAGCCGGTTCTGCAGCCGTTTTTGCAGCAGAGGCAGCAGGTGCGGTGGCTTCAGTACCGCGCTTCTTGCGACCGATCGGCGCGCTGATGGTCTTTTCAGCCATCTCGAAGTCGATCTTGCGTTCGTCGAGGTCTACGCGCATCACGCGCACTTCAACGGTGTCGCCGAGGCGGAAGCTACGACCGGTACGCTCACCGGCGAGGCGGTGGTGCACAGGATCGAAGTGGTAGTAATCGCCCGGCAGCGCGGTGACGTGCACCAGGCCTTCGACGTAGATGTCGGTCAGCTCGACGAACAGGCCGAAACCGGTCACGGCGGTGATCACACCAGGGAACGACTCGCCCACGCGGTCTTTCATGAACTCGCATTTGAGCCAGTTCACGACGTCGCGGGTCGCTTCGTCGGCACGGCGCTCGCTCATCGAGCACTGCTCGCCGAGTTGCTCCAGGGCCGCTTCGTCGTACGGATAGATACGCGCTTTCGGAATGGTCATCGCGCCGGCACGGCGAACGTGCGGCGTATCCTGCTTGGAATGGATGACGCTGCGGATCGCCCGGTGCGTGAGCAAGTCCGGGTAGCGGCGGATCGGCGAGGTGAAGTGGGTATAGGCTTCGTAATTCAGGCCAAAGTGGCCCTGGTTATCAGCGCTGTACACCGCCTGGCTCAACGAACGCAGCATGACGGTCTGGATCAGGTGGAAATCCGGACGGTCCTTGATGCTCGCCAGCAATGCCTGGTAATCCTTCGGCGACGGGCCGTCCTTGCCTTTGTGCAGGGACAGGCCGAGCTCGCCCAGGAAGGCGCGCAGTTTTTCCAGACGCTCCGGTGGCGGACCGTTGTGCACGCGATACAGCGCAGGAATTTCGTGTTTCTTCAGGAATTCAGCCGTGGCCACGTTGGCCGCCAGCATGCACTCCTCGATCAGTTTGTGCGCATCGTTACGCACGGTCGGACGGATTTCAGCAATCTTGCGCTCGGTGCCGAAGATGATCCGGGTTTCCTGGGTTTCGAAATCGATCGCACCACGTACGTGACGAGCACCCAGCAGCACTTTGTACAGTGCGTAAAGCTGCTTCAGGTGTGGCAGAACGTCGGTGTACTCGCCACGAAGCTGACGCGCTTCGGTGAGTTTCGGCGTTTCGAGCATCGCGCTGACTTTGTTGTAAGTCAGGCGAGCGTGGGAGTGGATCACCGCTTCGTAGAAGCAGTAGTCGGTCATCTCGCCGGATTTGGAGATGGTCATCTCGCAAACCATGGCCAGGCGATCGACGTGCGGGTTCAGCGAGCACAGGCCGTTGGATAGTTGCTCTGGCAGCATCGGCACGACGCGCTCGGGGAAGTACACCGAGTTGCCACGAACCTGGGATTCGTTGTCCAGCGCCGAACCGATTTTCACGTAGCTGGAGACGTCGGCAATCGCCACGTACAACTTCCAGCCACCGGAGAACAGGCGCAGCTTGCCTGGCTTGGATTCGCAGTAAACCGCGTCATCGAAGTCGCGCGCATCTTCACCGTCGATGGTTACGAACGGCAGATGGCGCAGGTCGATGCGCTTCTCTTTGTCTTTCTCTTCGACTTCCGGCTTGAGCTTGGCGGCTTCTTTCAACACCGCCTCAGGCCATACGTGCGGGATATCGTACGCGCGCAGGGCGACGTCGATTTCCATGCCCGGCGCCATGTAGTTACCCACAACTTCAACCACATCGCCTTGCGGCTGGAAGCGTGGTGTCGGCCAGTGAGTGATCTTCACTTCAACGAATTGACCGATCTGGGCGTTGGCGTTGCGGCCCGGGGTAACCAGCACTTCTTGCTGGATCTTCGGGTTATCCGCGACCACGAAGCCGATACCGCCCTCTTCGAAGTAACGACCGACGATGGTCTCGTGAGCACGGGACACCACTTCGACGATCATCCCTTCGCGTCGACCGCGACGGTCCAGGCCGGAAACACGGGCCAGGGCACGGTCGCCGTCGAATACCAGGCGCATTTGCGCCGGGCTCATGAACAGGTCGTCACTGCCGTCGTCCGGGACCAGGAAGCCGAAGCCGTCACGGTGACCGCTGATGCGGCCCAGGATCAGGTCGAGCTTGTCCACCGGCGCATAAGTGCCGCGACGGGTATAGATGAGTTGAGCGTCGCGCTCCATGGCGCGCAGGCGGCGGCGCAGGGCTTCGAGCTGGTCTTCTGTGGTCAGACCAAACTCTTCGACCAGCTGCTCGCGGTTAGCAGGCGAACCTCGATCAGCAAGGTGCTGAAGGATCAGTTCGCGGCTAGGAATAGGGTTTTCATATTTTTCCGCTTCACGAGCGGCCTCGGGATCGAGGGACTGCCAATCGGCCATTAGAGAGTTTTCACCTTGTCTATATGCGGGTTAGTTTGGCATAGGCGTAATGAAACGGGAAATTTCAGGCTGTGACAGCCCATCTAAAGCCCTTTATCGACACCGCGAAGCTGAATTAAATGCCACCGGCGAAATATTCCCGGTTTTTTTGATGCAAGGGGTTTACAGTTAAAAAGACGCTCCGTATAGTGCGCGCCATCGACGACGCACTAGCGTTGCCGATACTGCCCAGATGGTGAAATTGGTAGACACGCCAGCTTCAGGTGCTGGTGACCGCAAGGTCGTGGAAGTTCGAGTCTTCTTCTGGGCACCAATTCAAATTTCAGAGCTCGCTCTGGGATTTCACAAAAACCCGCGAAAGCGGGTTTTTGCGTTTCTGGCCTGAAAAAACCCTTCGGCACCGCTTTTTTGTGGCGAGGGAGCTTGCTCCCGCTGGGGTGCGAAGCGGCCCCCTCCCCTTCCCGATAAACCTTATGATCCGGTTTTACGACTGCTTCGCAGCCGAACGGGAGCAAGCCCCCTCGCCACAAAAGCCCGCACTAGCCACCTTCGGCCAACCCTCTACCAGCCCGCAAGGCGCACTTGAGAAGCAATATCGTTTATCATTGTTGCAAGTTTTTGCAATGCGACAGTGAGGAACCCTGCGAATGATGTTTCGAAATACCCTGCGCCGCGGCCTGACCTTTACCCTCCTCGGCCTGGCACTCGCCACTCCCCTCACCCAAGCCGCCGACCCGGTATCCCTGACGCTCTATAACGGCCAACACAAGGAAGTCGGCGACGCTGTCGCCAAAGCCTTTGAAGCCAAGACCGGGATTCACGTCAATGTGCGTAAAGGCAGCAGCAACCAGCTCGCCAGCCAGGTCGTCGAAGAAGGCGATCGCTCCCCGGCCGATGTGATCTACACCGAAGAATCGCCGCCACTGAACAAGCTCGGCGAACAAGGCCTGCTGGCTCAGGCCGATGCCGCCACCCTCGCCGTCCTGCCGAAAGATTACGTCGCGAGCAACGGCACCTGGATCGGCATCACCGCCCGGGTCCGCGTGGTCGCCTTCAACCCGAAACTGGTCGATGAAAAAGACCTGCCGAAATCGGTCATGGAATTCTCCGATCCAAAATGGCAAGGCAAGGTCGGTTTCGTGCCTTCCAGCGGCGCCTTCCAGGAACAAGCCGTGGCGATCATCAAGACCCACGGCATGGACGCTGCCGAAGAATGGCTGACCGGCCTGCGCGCGTTCGGCAAGGTTTACAGCAACAACATGGTCGCCCTCAAAGCCGTGGAAAACGGCGAAGTCGCGACCGTGCTGGTGAACAACTATTACTGGTTCGCCTTGCAGCGCGAAAAAGGCCAGCTCGACTCGAAACTGCATTACTTCACTGGCGGCGACGTCGGCGGACTGATCACCGTTTCCAGCGCTGCCGTGCTGAAATCCAGCAAACATCCAAAAGAAGCCCAGCAATTGCTCGCCTACATGGCCAGTGAAGAAGGTCAGCGCGTGATCACCCAGACCACTGCCGAATACCCGCTGCACAAAGGCATGGAATCGGATCGTGGGCTCAAACCGTTCAGCGAACTCGAAGCCCCCAAAGTCACGCCAGCCGACCTCGGCAATGCCGAAGAAGCTCTGGATCTGGAACGTGATGTTGGCTTGAACTGATGTGCGCATCGCTATCCGCCCCCGCCGCGCCTGGGGGTTACGTGCCACGACGTAAACGGCCGTCGATCTGGCTGCTGCTGCCAGTGTTATTGCTGGTTGTGCTCAGCTTGCTGCCGCTAGCCTATGTCGGTCTCAAAACCTGGCAGGCAGGCTGGGCCGAAGCGCTGCATCTGCTGTGGCGGCCGTATGTGTTTGGCCTGCTGCGCAACACCCTGTCGCTGATGATTGGCGTGACCCTGGCTTGCGGCGTGATCGGCCTGTCGCTGGCCTGGCTGCTGGAGCGCAGCAACCTGAAGGGACGGCGACTGTGGGGCGTGATCCTGTGCTTGCCATTTGCGGTGCCGGCGTTTGTCAGTAGCTTTACCTGGGTTTCCCTCAGCGCTCATTTCGAAGGCTTGGGCGGGGCGATTCTGGTGATGACCTTGTCCAAGTATCCGCTGGTATTTCTGCCGGTGGCGGCGACGCTGCGCAATCTTGACCCATCGCTGGAAGAGTCCGCCCGCACCCTGGGGCTGAATCGCTGGGGCGTGTTTTTCAGAATCACCCTGCCACTGCTTTGGCCTTCCTTGCTGGCCGGTTCGCTGCTGATCGCGCTGCACATGCTGGTGGAGTTCGGCGCGCTGTCGATCATTGGCCTGCAGACGTTCACCACGGCGATCTATCAACAGTTCGAACTGGAATTCAGCAACGCCAATGCCGCGATGCTCTCGGCGGTGCTTCTGGCGCTTTGCCTGGTGTTGCTGTGGCTTGAGTTGCGCGTGCGCGGCAAGGGCCGACATGTACGCACCGGCCAGGGCGCGGCGCGCCATGCAGAACAGGTTCGACTCGGGCCTTGGGCCTTCACTGGACAGGCTTACTGCCTGGCGCTGGCGCTCATCGGCAGCGGCATTCCGCTGGGAATGCTGGCGTACTGGCTGGTAGTCGGCTCGTCGGCAGCGTTCCCGGTGGCGGCGATCAGTGAAGCATTGCTGTCGTCCTTGGCGCTATCGCTGGGCGGCGCGGCGTTGTGCCTGGTGCTGGCGGTGCCGGTGGGGTTGCTGGTGGTGCGTTACAAAGGTCAGCTGGCGATCTGGGCCGAGCGCTTGCCGTATCTGCTGCATGCGCTGCCAGGCCTGGTGATCGCACTGACCCTGGTGTATTTCGCCCTGCACTATGTGCCGGCGCTGTACCAGACGTCGATGCTGTTGCTGATCGCCTATGCGCTGCTGTTTCTGCCGCTGGCCCAGGCGCCGATTCGCACGGCGCTGAACAAGGCTGCGCCGCAACTGGAAGAGGCCGCTCGCACACTGGGTGCGTCGTCATTCAGCGCGTTTTGCCGAGTGACATTGCCGATCATTTTTCCGGCACTCGGCGCAGCGTTTGCGCTGGTGTTTCTGGATGCGATGAAGGAACTCACGGCGACGTTGCTGCTGAGTCCGACCGGGCTGAATACGCTGGCGACGGAGGTTTGGGCGCATACCGCGAATGTGGAGTTTGCGGCGGCGGCGCCTTATGCGGCGTTGTTGATTTTGGTGTCGGGGCTGCCGGTTTATCTGTTGACGACGCGGATGTATTTGAGCCGCTGAAAAGCTTCGCGGGCAAGCCTCACTCCTACAAGGGATCGCATGGTCCTTGTAGGAGCGAGGCTTGCCCGCGAAAGCGTCAGACCTGCAAACAAAAGGCTTAAGCCCTGAACTGCCCCAGGCTCGCCTTCAATTGCGCCGCCAACCCATCCAGCACCTTCCCACTGGCCGTGGTCTCCACCACCGCCTGAGCCGCTTTCTCAGCCTGGGCATGAATGGTCTCAACCCGTCCACGCACGGCTTGCGCGCCTTGCGCCTGATGCGCCGCGGCCTGGGTCGCCAGACCAATCGCCGCATGCACCTGCTCAACCGACACCTGCACCGACTGCTGCAGCCGCGCACTGTCACGCAATACCAACAAACCTTCGCTGGCCTGACGCCCGGCCTGACCAATCGCCGCCACCGCCTCACGCGCACCTTGCTGCAAGGCCACGATGTGCGCCTGGATGTCGCCGGTAGAGCTTTGGGTCTTGCTCGCCAGCGCCCGCACTTCGTCAGCCACCACCGCAAAGCCGCGACCGGTCTCACCAGCCCGCGCCGCTTCGATGGCTGCGTTCAGCGCCAACAGGTTGGTTTGCTCGGCGATCCCGTGAATCACCGTCAGCACCACTTCAATCTGTTCACTTTGCTGCGCCAGACGCTCGATCACCTTCGCCCCGGTGTCGACTTGCCCAGCCAACGCTTCGATCAGACTGCCGACCTTCGCCGAAGTCCGAGTGTTCTCGTCAGTCGCCGAACGGATGTCTACCACTTGCTGCAACGCCGCTTGCATCGCATGACTTTCAGACTGAGCCTCATCAGCCATTTGCGACAACGCGCGCAGGCTCTCGGCCACTTCATCACGCTGCATACCGGCCGCCGCATCAGCCCCGGCATTGCGCAAGGTCATCGCACCGATTTCCACACCAGTGCGCTGGGCCACGTCGCCCGCTTCACGCACGATCGGCTGCAACTTATCCACAAAGCGATTGACCGCCGAGGCCATGTCGCCGATTTCGTCCTTGCTGTTGATCTGCACACGCTTGGTCAGGTCACCCTCACCCGCCGCCAGGTCATCCATGGCCGCAATCAGCATTTTCAGGCGATTGACCACTCGACGACCCAACACCACGGCCAGCAACAGCAACACACCGAAACCTACAATCGCCAGGCCCATGCCGATGCGCCAGCGCAAAGTACCCGCCGCTTCCTGCACGGTGTTGGTGGTGTTGGCCTGCATTTGCGAAGCGGTGGACTGCGCCGACTTCAGACGTGCGCCCATTGCCGCCGCGCTGTCCGCCGCCGCGCCTTTGAGGCTATCGCCGACCAACTGATCACTGCTGGCGATCAGCGCCGAGAAGCGCTTGTCGAGAGCCGCCAAATCGACTTCCACCGACGCTGTGGAGACACCCATCAAGACCTTGCCGATTTCCACGCCATTGGGGCTGATTGAGGCTTCGAGGTAGTAGACCGATGGATCGTTCTTCGCCGCATCCAGCACTTTGTCCAATGCCCGCTCGCCCTGGCCCTTCTCCAGCAGCGCCTTGTTGATCGGGTTCTCGCGGTTCAAATAGCGCGTCAGATGCTGGCCGGTGGCGTCGTCGTAGATCACGAACAACACGTTCGGATTGCGCTGGGCCCGACGAGCGAATTCAGACAGGGTCGGAACGTCGCTGTCCCACATGGCGCGAGGTGCGACCGAGGCCAGAAGCTGCGCCATGTCGTTGGCGGAGTCCTTCAGGTCTTTTTCCAATGTCGTACGCAACTGCGCCTGCTCATCCTTCAGACGCGAGGACAAACCGGCGGTAAGGCGCTGACGGGTATTGGTGGACAAGCTATCCAGACTCGACGTGACTTCACGCCCCGCCTGCTCCAGCTCACCAGAGAGCTTTTGACTGTCGACCCCCAAGCGATTTCCAAGATCGGCTTCCAATGCGGTGACTGTGCTCCGAGTCAGAGCGACGGCGACCAGCACTTGCACCAATAGGGCGATACCAAGGGTAACGAACACGGGCCGCAGAAGACGGCTTTGTAACAGTGAGAGAATGGCTGACACGGGAATATCCCTCTGCTTTGACGCCATTAAATTGATGGCACGCCAGAAGGGATAATTACAGCAAAGGTTGTGCCGTCCTGCAGGCATAAACGACAAAGGCCCCAATTAAGGGGCCTTTGTGTTTTACATCAACGACTTATTAAGCGAACGGGTGACGCAAAACGATGGTCTCGTTGCGGTCCGGGCCCGTCGAAATAATGTCAATCGGCGCGCCGACCAACTCTTCGACGCGTTTGATGTAGTTACGAGCAGCTTGCGGCAGCTCTTCCAGGGTCTTGGCACCGACGGTGGATTCGGTCCAGCCTGGCATCTCTTCGTACACTGGCTCGAGGCCGATGTAGCTGTCGGCGTCGGTCGGTGCGTCGATCACTGCACCATCCTGGTTCTTGTAGCCAACACAGATGTTGATGGTTTCCAGACCGTCCAGCACGTCCAGCTTGGTCAGGCACAGGCCCGAGATGCTGTTGACGTCGATAGCGCGACGCAGGATAACGGCGTCGAACCAGCCGCAACGACGGGCACGGCCGGTGGTAGCACCGAACTCGTGGCCACGCTTGGCCAGGAACGCGCCAACGTCGTCGAACAGCTCAGTCGGGAACGGACCCGAACCCACGCGAGTGGTGTAGGCCTTGGTGATGCCGAGGATGTAATCCAGGTACATCGGACCAAAACCCGAACCGGTAGCGATGCCGCCCGCAGTGGTGTTGGAGCTGGTGACGTACGGGTAGGTCCCGTGGTCGATGTCCAGCAGGGAGCCTTGGGCGCCTTCGAACATGATGTCTTTGCCAGCGCGACGCAGCTCGTGCAGCTCGGCGGTGACGTCGAGCATCATCGGCTTGAGCAGCTCGGCGTATTCCATGCACTCGTCGAGTGTTTTCTGGAAGTCGATCGCTGGCTCTTTGTAGTAATTGACCAGAACGAAGTTGTGGTAATCCAGCAACTCGCCCAGCTTGGCGGCGAAACGCTCACGGTGGAACAGGTCACCGATGCGCAGACCGCGACGGGCAACCTTGTCTTCGTAAGCCGGGCCGATGCCGCGACCGGTGGTGCCGAT
The DNA here is from genome assembly GCF_016651105.1 of Pseudomonas sp. TH15. Lineage (GTDB taxonomy): Bacteria > Pseudomonadota > Gammaproteobacteria > Pseudomonadales > Pseudomonadaceae > Aquipseudomonas. The sequence continues at coordinate 1,662,080 of NZ_JAEKEL010000001.1, read as the reverse complement.
CTTCAGCTCGCCGCGGGCCTTTTCACGCGCCTGGTCCAGCGCAACGTGATAGGACAGGATCAGCGGGCAGGAAGGGCTGATACGCAGGCGCTCGCGCACCGGTACACCTTTCTCTTCCAGCTTGATGATCTCGCGCAGCAGAGCGTCCGGTGCAACCACCACGCCGTTGCCGATCAGGCACTGCACGCCTTCGCGCAGCACGCCCGACGGGATCAGGTGCAAGACGGTTTTTTCGCCGTCGATCACCAGGGTGTGGCCAGCGTTGTGGCCACCTTGGTAGCGCACTACGGCGGCAGCATGTTCGGTCAGCAGATCAACGATCTTGCCTTTGCCCTCATCACCCCATTGGGTGCCCAGGACTACGACATTCTTACCCATAACACTTGTCCTCATTCGCGCAAACTTGGTGCCGGCAGCCGCCGGCAGGAAAACTCAAGAAGCCAGCGGCAATACTTGCCAAAGCCCGTTCTGCTGAATCAATTGCCGGTCGCAGTCCGCTTCACGGGCGGCGGCCAATGGTTGCCCAGGCAACGCCTGAACGACACGCTGACCCTCACTGCGCAACTGACAAACCTGCTGCCAGAGTGCCGCATCCGTACTGTCAGGCATCCAGATACCGCCAGACGGTAGCTCGATCTCAGCACGCCCCAGGGTCACCAGGGTTTTTAAATCGGTAGAGAAACCCGTTGCCGGGCGGGCACGACCGAAGTCGGCGCCGATGTCGTCGTAACGACCGCCCTGGGCAATGGATTGGCCAACACCCGGTACGAACACCGCGAACACCACACCGGTGTGGTAGTGATAGCCGCGCAGTTCGCCCAGATCGAAGTAAAGCGGTAATTCCGGGAAACGCGTGGACAGACGGTCGGCAATCGCCAGCAAGTCTTCCAGCGCAGCCAGTACCGGCGCCGGCGCATTGGCCAGACGCTCACGGGCAGCGCTCAACACTTCACGGCCGCCACACAGGTCGACCAGCGCTCGCAACATGCCCGACAGATCGGCAGGCAGGCCTTCGGTCAAGGTAATGACCTCGTCGATAGCCTTGCGTTGCAATGCGTCGAACAATTGTTGCTCGACTTCACCGGACAAACCGGCGGCGCGGGCCAGGCCACGGTAGATACCTACATGACCGAGGTCCATGTGCACGTCTGGCACATCGGCCAGTTGCAGCATGGCCAGCATCAGGCTGATAACTTCCACGTCGCTGCTCGGGCTGGCGTCGCCGTACAACTCGGCGCCCAACTGGATCGGGCTGCGCGAAGACGACAACGCCCGCGGCTGAGCATGCAGCACGCTGCCGGCATAGCACAGACGGCTCGGGCCTTCGCGACGCAGGGTGTGCGCATCGATGCGCGCCACTTGCGGCGTGATGTCCGCACGGAAACCCATCTGCCGGCCCGATTGCGGGTCGATGACCTTGAAGGTACGCAGATCCAGGTCCTGGCCCGCGCCGGTCAGCAGGGATTCCAGGTACTCGATATGGGGAGTCACGACAAACTCGTAACCCCAGCTCTGGAACAGATCCAACACCTGGCGGCGCGCTACTTCAATGCGCGCCGCTTCTGGTGGCAGTACTTCTTCGATGCCATCTGGCAGCAGCCAGCGGTCTACCGTTGCCATTACGCCATTCCCCTATGATCCGGGCGGCCAGCCGTTGGGCGAGCCTTGAGTGAAGCAGAAAATGATCGGCTCATGTGCAAACCACGCGCATGAACGACGTGGCGAAAAGCCTGAAACCGGCTTCGCCAATCACTTTCCTCGAAAAACCGGTCGAGTCATTCAACTCGGACGCCTGCCAAAAAACCGCAATCAAACGTGCAGACGCAAAAAAGCCGGGAATTTCCCGGCTGCCGCATCATACACACGTTTTCCCAAAGGATCACCCCGCCGCAGGTTTTAGCTGCCAGGCGGGGGATGATTCAGGTCAACGTTGTATCAAGGCTTGGACTTTTCCAGATAACGGAAGAAGTCGCTGCTTGGGTCGAGGACCATGACGTCGGTTTTGTTCGCGAAGCTTTCACGGTAGGCACGCAGGCTACGGTAGAAACCGTAGAACTCCTGATCCTGGCCGTAAGCCTTGGAGTAGATCGCAGCAGCCTGGGCGTCACCGTCACCGCGAACCTCTTCGGATTCACGATACGCTTCGGCCAGCAACACGCGGCGTTGACGATCGGCGTCGGCACGGATGCCTTCAGCCAACTCGTTACCCTTGGCGCGGTGCTCGCGAGCTTCACGCTCACGCTCGGTGCTCATACGTTCGAACACACTGCGGTTTACTTCTTTCGGCAGATCGATGGCCTTGACCCGAACATCGACAACTTCGATACCCAGCTCTTTTTCCGCCATCTTGTTCAGCGAAGCGGTGATGTCAGCCATCAGCGCGTCACGTTCACCGGAAACCACTTCGTGCAGGGTGCGCTTACCAAACTGGTCACGCAGGCCCGATTCCAGACGACGGGACAGACGCTCGTCAGCAATCTGCTTGAGGCCGGACGTTGCGGTGTAGAAGCGCTCGGCATCTTTCACGCGCCACTTGGCGAAGGCGTCAACCATGACGGCTTTCTTTTCCAGCGTCAGGAAGCGTTGTGTCGGTGCATCCAGTGTCATCAGGCGTGCGTCGAATTTGCGCACCTGGTTAACGTAAGGCACTTTCACATGCAGGCCTGGCTGAACATCAGTCTGGACCACGCGACCGAACTGCAGCATCACCGCACGCTCGGTCTGAGCCACGATGTAGAAGCAGTTCCAGCCAACCAGCAGCACAACGACGCCAACGATCAGGGCGATCAGCGATTTATTGCTCATCAGCGGGTCTCCCTTGTGCGCGTTTGCGGCAAGTCAGTGACATGCGGCGCGACATCCGTGTTGCTATTGGCGGCGGCAGAACCGGTTACCGGCGCATTACCGCCTGAACTGTTCTGAATCATCTTGTCCAGCGGCAAGTACAGCAGATTGCTCTGGCCATTCTTGTTGCCGGTCACGAGAACCTTGCTGGTGTTGGTGAAGACTTCCTGCATGGTGTCCAGGTACAGACGCTGGCGGGTAACTTCGGGTGCCTTGCGATACTCGGCCACCAGTTTGGTGAAGCGATCAGCCTCACCCTTGGCGCGCGATACCGTTTCGTCACGGTAACCGTTGGCATCTTCAAGGATACGCTGGGCCTGACCACGGGCTTCCGGCACGACGCCGTTGGCGTAGGTTTCAGCCTGGTTGCGCGAACGCTGCTCGTCTTCACGGGCACGGATCACGTCATCGAAGGCTTCCTGGACTTCACGCGGTGCCGCTGCGTTCTGTACGTTGACCTGGGTGACGGTGATACCGGTGCGATAGGTATCGAGGAAGCGTTGCAGACGCTCCTTGATTTCGCTGGCCATCAACTCACGACCTTCGGTCAGGACCTGATCCATCGCGGTGGAACCCACCACATGGCGCAAGGCGCTGTCGGTCGCTTGCTGCAGGCTGATTTCCGGCTGATCGACGTTCAGCACGAAATCCTGCAGGTTGCTGATCTTGTACTGCACGGTCAGCGGCACTTCGACGATGTTCTCGTCTTCGGTCAGCATCTGGCCTTGCTTGGTGTACGAACGCTCGCGCGTCACGTTTTCCATGTACTTTTTATCGATCGGCGGGAAGTAGATGTTCAGGCCCGGGCCGACTGTTTCGTAGTACTTGCCGAAGCGCAGCACAACGGCTTGCTCCTGCTCGTCGACCACGTAGACCGCGCTGTACAGCCACACGGCTGCGAGCACGACCAGGCCGATGCCGAGCAGGCCGCCGAAGCCGCCACTCCTGCCCGAACCACCGCCGTCGTCACCACGTTTCTTACCACCACCGAACAACCCGTTCAGGCTTTCCTGCAGCTTTCGGAAGGCCTCGTCGAGATCCGGTGGTCCCTTGCGGTCGCCGTTATTGCGGCGCTTGCCACCCCAAGGATCCTGATTATTCGAGTTGCCACCCGGCTCATTCCAAGCCATAGCGCTCTCCATCTGATAAAGCAAAGACGCACCCACGGCGCGCCGACCAATGCTACAGAATGCCTGTCACCGCGGCACAACCGCTTTCTCAGGCTTTTATTGCAAAGTGTGTTGCTCGAGGAAATCCATCGGTTGCAGGCCTTCGCGGCTCACCAGTCGATTCAACTCGACCCGAGGCAAGCGAACGGCCAGCAGGCAGATGCCTTCTTCGTCGTGTTCTTCTTTCTGTACCGCGCCGAGCTCGAAAAACTGCGCACGCAGTCGAGCAAAGCGTTGCGGCAAGCGTAAGGTACCCACAAACAAATCACCGCCCAGCAACTCGGCAATGGCTTGCTCAAGCAATTCCAGACCACTTCCATCACGCGCCGACAGCCAGACCCGTTGGGGCTTGCCGTTTTCGTCGCGCTGGATTTGTGGCTCAACGCCTTCAAGCAAATCGAGTTTGTTATAGACCTCGAGGATCGGCAAGTCCTGGGCTCCGATCTCACCCAGCACCACCATCACCTGCTCGATCTGCAACATGCGATCCGGTTCGGCCGCATCGATCACGTGCAACAGCAGGTCTGAGTTGCTTGACTCTTCGAGCGTAGACCGAAACGCCTCGACCAGTTTGTGGGGCAAGTGGCGTATGAAACCCACAGTGTCGGCCAGGACAATCGGCCCCAGGTCGTCGAGTTCCAGACGGCGCAAGGTCGGGTCCAGCGTGGCGAACAACTGGTCAGCCGCGTACACGTCGGATTTCGTCACGTTATTGAAGAGCGTGGATTTGCCGGCGTTGGTATACCCCACCAGGGACACGGTAGGAATATCCGCACGCGAACGGCCGCGTCGCGACTGTTCGCGCTGACTGCGCACTTTTTCCAGCCGGCCCTTGATCTGTCGCAGGCGAACCCGCAGCAAACGGCGGTCGGTTTCCAACTGGGTTTCACCCGGGCCACGCATACCGATACCGCCACCTTGACGCTCAAGGTGGGTCCAGCCACGAACCAGCCGGGTGCTCATGTGGTCAAGCTGGGCCAGTTCTACCTGGAGCTTGCCTTCATGGGTACGGGCACGTTGGGCGAAAATATCGAGAATCAGACCGGTACGGTCGATCACGCGACACTCGAAAACACGTTCGAGGTTACGTTCCTGACTGGGCGTGAGGATGTGATTGAAGATGACCAGATCTGCCTTTTCGGCATGGACCAGGTCGCGCAGCTCCTCGACCTTGCCGCTGCCAATCAGGAATTTGGCGGTTGGCCGATGACGCGGCACGTTAAAAAACGCAACGGTCTCGGCGCCGGCCGAATTAGCCAACTCCTGAAACTCCTGCGGATCTTCGCGCGCCTCAGGGTCCTGTCCATCCAAGTGAACGAGGATCACTCGCTCACCACCACCGTGGCGCTCAAAGAACAAAGGAGACTCCTATCAGGCGTTACCTGGCTCAGCGTCACCTGCTTCGGATTCGGTTGCGCTAGGCAGACGAATTGGACGAACCGGCACCACTGTAGAGATAGCGTGTTTGTAAACCATCTGGCTAACGGTGTTTTTCAGCAGGATAACGAACTGGTCGAAAGACTCGATCGTGCCTTGCAGTTTGATCCCGTTGACCAGGTAGATGGAAACCCCAACTTTCTCTTTACGTAAAGTATTCAGGTAAGGGTCTTGTAGCGAATGCCCTTTTGACATGTGCCGCACTCCTTTAAGGATTCAATATAAAAAATAGGTAAACAGATGGCTTGAGCCGTCACACCCCCAAGGATAGACGGCAATTGCAAGGACTCAGCTCAATATGGAGATGGTCCCAAGGTATTTCAAGGCGCGCGGCAGATTGTCGCAATCGAGGCTGTCCAACCAGTGTAAATCAGCCCAACTGCGTAGCCAGGTGAACTGGCGCTTTGCCAATTGGCGCGTGGCAATGATTCCCCGCTCCTGCATCTCGGCTTGCGTCAGCTTGCCATCCAGGTAATCCCAGACTTGTCGGTACCCTACAGCGCGTATAGACGGCAACCCTGAATGCAGGTCACTTCTCGTACGCAGGGCTACGACCTCGTCGATGAATCCCTGTTCCAACATATTTGTGAATCTTTGTTTAATACGGGCGTGCAGTACCTGACGATTAGCCGGAGCGATGGCCAAGTTCGCGACAGTATAGGGCAATTGTTGCAGTCCCGAAGCGGCTGCTTCAGTACTTTGCGCAGATTGTCTGAGTCGCAGCTCGGTCATGCTCTGACCGCTGACACGATAAACTTCCAGTGCCCGACTGAGACGCTGGGGATCGTTCGGGTGAATTCGCGCGGCGGAGACCGGATCAATCAGCGCCAATTGATCGTGCAGGGCCTGCCAGCCAAGGCGTGCAGCCTCTTCTTCGATTTGCGCGCGAACCTCTGGATCGGCCGCCGGCATTTGCGCCAGGCCTTCGACCAAAGCCTTGTAGTAGAGCATCGTGCCGCCTACAAGCAGCGGAATTTTGCCTCGCGCGGTGATCTCGGCCATAGCCTCCAGAGCATCACGACGAAAATCCGCCGCCGAATAGCTCTGCGCCGGGTCGAGAATATCGATCAAGCGGTGTGGGAATTCGGCCAATAGTTCTTTGGAGGGCTTGGCAGTGCCGATGTCCATGCCGCGATAGACGAGCGCCGAATCGACGCTGATCAGTTCGCAAGGCAGGACTTTGGTCAGTTCGATAGCCAGATCGGTCTTGCCCGCAGCGGTCGGGCCCATCAGAAAAATCGCTGGAGGAAGCTGGCTCATCAACGACCGCGCAAGAACAGTTTGTCCAGATCGTCCAGGCCCAATTGGGTCCAGGTCGGTCGGCCATGGTTGCATTGACCGCTGCGTTCGGTGTTTTCCATGTCCCGCAGCAGGCCGTTCATTTCAGGCAAAGCCAAGCGTCGATTTGCCCGGATCGCGCCGTGGCAGGCCATGGTGCCGAGCAGTTCGTTCAGGTGCGCCTGAATCCGGTCACTGGTGCCGTATTCCATCAGGTCGGCCAGTACGTCGCTGACCAAGCGGTTGGCTTCCGCCTGCTTGAGCAGTGCCGGGATCTGCCGGATCGCCAGGGTTTCCGGACCAAGGCGCTGCAATTCAAAGCCCAGCCGCTGGAACCAGGCGATGTTCTCTTCGGCGCAATCGGCTTCGCGCTGGCTCACGGCCAGGGATTCCGGGACCAGCAGCGGCTGGCCGCTCAGGCCTTCGCTGGCCATGGCGACTTTCAGGCGTTCGTACATGATCCGCTCGTGAGCGGCGTGCATGTCCACCAGCACCAGGCCTTGGGCGTTTTCCGAAAGGATATAGATGCCCTTCAGCTGCGCCAGCGCATAACCCAGTGGCGGAATGTCGTCCTGCCCGGCCGGCAGCGCTACTGCGTTGGCTTCGGGCAATGGCGCGAAGAACTCGCGGTAGGCCGCCTGGGCTTCCGCAACCGGCACGCCAGATTGAGGCCGCGGCGTGTACTGATACTGATATCCGGCGCCAGCACCCGAACCTGCCGCCGTATTGAACGACGGTTGCGCTTGCGGCTGTTCCAGCAAGGCATTGGCCGCCAGACGCATTTCGCCTTGCGGGCCGAACTCACCGGCATCGATGCCGGTAGGTCGGACGATGGCCGTCGCCACGGGTGCCGCCAGATGATCGTCCGGCCGCACATCGCCCAAGGCGCGGTGCAAGGTGCCGTAGAGGAAATCGTGAACCATGCGCCCGTCACGGAAACGCACTTCGTGCTTGGTCGGGTGCACGTTGACGTCAACGCCCGCCGGATCGACTTCGAAAAACAGCACGAACGTCGGGTGCCGGCCGTTGAACAGCACGTCGCGATAGGCCTGGCGCACCGCGTGGGCCACCAGTTTGTCGCGCACGGCACGGCCATTCACAAAGAAGTACTGCAAGTCTGCCTGGCTGCGGTTGAACGTCGGCAACCCGACCCAACCCCACAAATGCAGGCCATTGCGCTCGATTTCGATCGGCAGCGCCTGCTCCAGGAACCCCGCGCCGCAAATCGCCGCCACACGCCGGGCACGGGACGCATCATCATGAGCTTCGTGCAGACTGAGGATGGTCTTGCCGTTGTGGCGCAAATGGAACGCCACGTCGAATCGCGCCAAGGCCAGGCGTTTGATCACTTCTTGCAAGTGATCGAATTCGGTTTTTTCGGTCTTGAGGAATTTGCGCCGGGCCGGGGTGTTGAAGAACAGGTCCCGCACTTCCACCGAGGTGCCCACTGGATGGGCGGCCGGTTGCACACGGGGTGCCATGTCCCGACCTTCGGTTTCGACTTGCCAGGCCTGATCAGCGTCCTTGGTGCGGGACGTCAGGGTCAGGCGCGCCACGGAGCTAATCGACGCCAGGGCTTCACCGCGAAACCCGAGGCTCATCACCTGTTCGAGGTCTTCGAGGTTTCGAATCTTGCTGGTGGCGTGCCGCGCCAAGGCCAGCGGCAGGTCATCGGCAGAAATGCCGCTGCCGTCGTCGCGCACTCGCAGCAGCTTGACGCCGCCCTGCTCGACATCGACATCAATGCGCTTGGCGCCGGAGTCGAGGCTGTTTTCCAGCAACTCCTTGATCACCGATGCCGGGCGCTCGACCACTTCACCGGCGGCAATCTGGTTCGCCAGTCGCGGGCTAAGCAGCTCGATACGAGCGGTATTGGTCAGCGCCTGGTTCATTCTTTGGCCGCCAGTTCAGTGCCGGGAATGGTCAGGGTCTGGCCGATTTTCAGCTCATCGCTTTTCAGATTGTTGGCGCTGCGCAGGGTCGCCGGGGACACCTGATAACGCACGGCAATCATCGCCAGCGTCTCGCCCGGGCTGACGCGATGGTCACGCGGCCCTTGGGCGATCTTGCCCGAATCGCGCAGCCAGGCAATGTAGGTGCCCGGCGGCGGGTTCTGCTGGAAGAACTGGCGGACGCCGGCGCTGATGGAACGCGCAAGCGCCTGCTGATGGCTAGCTCCAGACAGCTTGGTCGCTTCATTAGCGTTGGAGATGAAGCCGGTTTCCACCAGGATCGACGGAATATCCGGCGACTTCAGGACCATGAACCCAGCCTGCTCGACGCGTTGTTTGTGCAACGGCGTGACGCGACTAATGTTGCTCAAGACCTTTTGGCCAACGTCCAGGCTGGAGGTCAGGGAAGCGGTCATCGACAGATCGAGCAGCACGCCAGCGAGCATGCGGTCCTTGTCGTCGAGGCTGACGCTGCCGGCACCGCCGATCAAGTCAGAACGGTTTTCGCTATCGGCCAGCCAACGGGCGGTCTCCGAAGTGGCGCCGCGATCTGACAGGGCAAACACCGATGCACCAAAGGCTGCGGCGGAAGGCGCGGCGTCGGCGTGGATCGAGACGAACAGGTCGGCGCCTTTCTTGCGGGCGATTTCAGTACGGCCACGCAACGGGATGAAGTAGTCGCCGGTACGGGTCAGTTCGGCGCGGTAGCCCTTCATGCCGCTGATCTGGCGCTGCAGCTCACGGGCGATGGCCAATACCACGTCTTTCTCATGCTGGCCGCGAGAGCCCGAGGCACCCGGGTCTTCACCGCCGTGACCAGCATCGATGACCACAACGATGTCGCGCTTGCCGGCCGGAGCTGGCGGCAGTTTCACCGGAGGATCGACTGGGGTGACCGGGACCGGAGCCACCGTCGCGACGTTGCTCGGCGGCGGCGGAATGGGGGCGGCGGCTTCGGCGCTATCGAACAGGTCGACCACCAGGCGATTGCCGTACTGGGCGTTCGGCGCCAGGACAAAGCTTTTCGGCGTGACGGCTTTTTTCAGGTCGATGACCACCCGCAAGTCGGTTGGCGTGCGCTGGGCCGAACGCATGGCAGTAATCGGAGTATTGGAGGTGTTGACCTTCAACGGCGCACCGAGGGTCGCGCCATTGATGTCGATGACCAGCCGATCCGGCGAAGTCAGGGTGAACACGCTGTGCTGCACCGGCCCCGAGAGGTCGAACACCAGTCGTGTGTTATCCGGTGCTCGCCACAGGCGAACGCTGTTGACCTTCGAATCGGCCACAGCGTCGACGGTCACCGCCAAAAACAACAATCCTACGGCAGCTACCATCGCGCGAAAGCGCATACCTGACCCCATCATTTAATTGGTTTCCAATGCCAAAGCGGCACACCACGACTCGCCACGCGAGCCTTGTGGCAAAATTTTCAGCGAACGCCCGCTGTCTTGCGGGCTAATGGTAATGGTCAGGTCGGGCTTTGGCAAAAACCCTGCACCCTTCTGGGGCCATTCGATCAAACACATGGCATCGTCGTCGAAGTAGTCGCGGATGCCGAGGTACTCCAACTCTTCCGGATCGACCAGTCTATAGAGGTCAAAATGGAAGGCCCGGATGTCGCCAATCTCATAGGGTTCGACCAGGGTAAAGGTCGGGCTTTTTACCGCGCCCACATGCCCCAAGCCACGGATGATGCCACGGGACAGCGTGGTTTTTCCCGCGCCGAGATCGCCCTCGAGAAAAATCAGGCCATGGCCTTGGGTGGTTTGCGCAATCCGCGCGCCAAACGCGGTCATCGCTTCTTCATCCGCCAGGTACAGGATTATTTCAGACACGGTGCTTGCTCCTCCAACAACTGACGAATGGCTGGGATCAGATCACTGGCCGCCAGCCCACGGCCCGATTTACCTTCCTGTGCACCGGCATTGGCGTGTAGCCAGACCGCCAGGCACGCGGCGTCGAACGCCGCCATGCCCTGGGCCAGCAAGGCACCGACCAGACCGGCCAGTACATCGCCCAGACCGGCGGTGGCCATCGCCGGATGGCCCTGATGACAAACTGCCAAACGCCCATCGGGGCTGGCGATCAGACTGCCGGCACCTTTTAGAACCACTACAGCTGTGTATTTTTTGCTCAATGCGTGAGCGGCGGCGGGACGATCCGCCTGAACTTCGGCGGTGGTCATGCCCAGTAACCGCGCCGCTTCGCCCGGATGCGGGGTGATGATGCAATCTGCGGGCAACTTCACCTGTTCTTCGGCCAGCATATTCAACGCATCGGCGTCCCAGACTTGCGGCAACGGCGCGTTGGCAGCAGCAGACAACAAGCTTTTGCCCCAAGCCGCCTGACCCAAGCCTGGACCGACGACTAACACGGACACCTTTTCAAGCAATCCCATGAGCTGATTAGCCGACGAAGTGCCCAACACCATGGCTTCAGGGATTCTCGCCAGCGCGGCCGGAACGTGTTCGCTGCGCGTGGCCACGGACACCATGCCGGCACCACTGCGCAACGCGCTTTGCGCGCTCAGCAGGATCGCGCCGCCAAAACCGCGATCACCGCCGATCAGCAGCACATGACCGAACTTGCCTTTATGCGAGGTTGGCGCCCGAGCGGCCAGGCGCGGCAGGTTACTCGCCGTCAGGCGACGGGCGCTGATGGCGGCACTTTCGATCAATTGCGGGTCAGCGTGCAGATCATTGAAAACCAACTCGCCCACCACGTCCGCCGCATCACCGGTGAACAGTCCCAGTTTCAGACCGATGAACGTCACGGTCAGATCAGCCCGAACGGCCGCGCCAAGCACGCGACCGGTATCGGCACACAGCCCCGACGGGATATCCACCGCCGCCACCGGCAGGCCGCTGGCATTGATCGCGGCGATGACGCTGGCGTAAGGCTCACGCACTTCACCGGCCAGGCCAGTGCCCAGCAGCGCATCCAGCATGATGCCGCGCAGTTCGGCGTTGGCGCTCCAGGCGTCGATCATTACTTTTTCAGAAACGGCTTCGGCATGGGCCAACGCCGCATCACCTTGCAAACGCTGAGGTTCACCGACCGTCAACACCCGCACCGTCCATCCGGCTCGCCGGGCCAGCACTGCGACCAGATAACCGTCGCCAGCGTTGTTGCCGTGACCGGCCAGCACCGTCAATTCGTTCGCGGTTGGCCACTGGCGGACCAGCGCACGCCAGGTCGCCCGGGCCGCACGCTGCATCAATTCGAAGCCCGGCGTGCCGGCCGCGATCAGGCTCGCATCGAGCCCACGCACTTGCGCGGAGCTGTACAGCGCGTCGGGTAAATCATCTTTAGTGTGCGGCATGCGTCTTCGGGCTCCGATGTCTGGCAGAATTATACGCATCTCAGCTCCGGTTTCTCTCGCCTCATGCCCGCTATTACTACAGACCTCCCCGCCCTGGCCCAATCCATCAAGGACTGGGGCCGCGAGCTGGGCTTTCAGCAAGTCGGCATCAGCGGCCTGGACCTGGCCGAGCATGAGCAGCACCTGGAGCGCTGGCTCGAAGCCGGCTACCACGGCGAAATGGAATACATGGGCGCCCACGGCAGCAAACGCTCGCACCCGGAAGAACTGGTGCCCGGCACGTTGCGTGTAGTGTCCCTGCGCATGGACTACCTGCCCGGCGACACGCAAATGGCGCAATTACTGGCCCAACCGGAAAAAGCCTACGTATCGCGTTATGCCTTGGGCCGCGATTACCACAAATTGATCCGTAAACGCGTGCAACAACTGGCAGAAAAAATTCAGGCCGTGATCGGCCCGTTCGGTTACCGCGCCTTCGTCGACAGCGCCCCGGTGCTGGAAAAAGCCATCGCCGAGAAGGCTGGCCTTGGCTGGATCGGCAAAAACACCCTGGTCTTGAATCGAAAGGCCGGCAGTTATTTCTTTCTCAGCGAACTGTTCGTCGACCTGCCACTGCCGGAAGACCCACCCCACGCTACCGAACATTGCGGCAGCTGCACCGCGTGCCTAGACATCTGCCCGACCAACGCCTTCGTCGGCCCGTATGTGCTGGATGCCCGGCGCTGCATTTCCTACCTGACCATCGAACTGAAGAGCGCGATCCCGGAAGACTTGCGACCGCTGATCGGCAATCGGGTGTTCGGCTGCGACGACTGCCAGATCGTTTGCCCGTGGAACCGCTTCGCCCGTCCGTCCGGCGAAAGCGACTTCAAGCCACGGCACAACCTGGACAACGCAGAACTGGCCGAACTGTTCATGTGGGACGAGGAGCGGTTTCTCAGCAGTACCGAGGGTTCGCCCTTACGCCGGGCCGGGTATGAGCGCTGGTTGCGAAATCTGGCGGTCGGCCTGGGGAATGCGCCGTCGAGTATTCCAGTGCTGGAAGCGTTGAAGGCGCGCAGGCATTACCCGTCAGAACTGGTGCGTGAGCATGTCGAGTGGGCCCTGAAACAACACGGACTGGCGTAGGACGCGGAACCGTGTGTAGATCAGGCTTCGTCGTTGTAGACGAACTTCGGCATTTCCCAGTGAAACCGAATCGCCAGCAAGCGCAGCAGAAAACCACCAAACAGCGTGATCAAAATTGCCTGTTCACCTGGTAATTCCAAGTAGATGCAAAGCATGTAGCACCACGCCGCCGCAAACGAGACGCTGGCGTAGAGTTCGCGGCGGAAGATCAGCGGAATGTCGTTGCAGAAGATGTCCCGCAGGATGCCGCCGAAAACCCCGGTGATCACGCCGCTGACCGACGCCACCAGCATGCCGTGGCCCATTTCCAGCGCCGTCATGCAGCCGATCAGCGTGAACGCGACCAAACCCACGGCGTCGAGCACCAGAAACAGCGAGCGCAGGTGACGCATCCAGCGGGCGGTGAAGACGGTGAACATCGCCGCGACCGAGGTCAGCACCAGGTATTCCGGGTGTTTGACCCACGTCAGCGGGTAGTGACCGAGCAGCACGTCACGCACAGAACCGCCGCCCAACGCCGTGACGCATGCGATCAGCACCACGCCAAACCAGTCCATGCCGCGACGGCCGGCAGACAAGGCACCGGTCATGGCTTCGGCGGTAATGGCGATCAGGTAGAGCATCAGCAACATGGTGGCGGTCCTGGCAGGAGGGCGCGCAGTCTAGCCATTTCGTGGCGGCACCAAAAGAGGGCAATCAGAAAGCCTGTGGCGAGGGGGCTTGCCCCCGTTGGAGTGCGAAGCGCTCCCCTGCATCCCGTCAGTCATACCGCATGCACAGGTTTACGACTGCTTCGCAGCCGAACGGGGGCAAGCCCCCCTCGCCACAAGACGCCGCCACATCAGAACTTGATGAAATGCTTACGGTAGTGCTGCAACTCGGCAATCGATTCGCGGATATCGTCCAGCGCCAAGTGAGTGCTGCCTTTTTTGAAGCTGTCACGCACGTCCGGCGCCCAGCGTGCGGCCAGCTCTTTGAGCGTCGACACGTCGAGGTTGCGGTAGTGGAAGTAGCTTTCCAGAGATTTCATGTGCGTATAAAGGAAGCGACGGTCCTGGCAGATGCTGTTGCCACAGATCGGCGACTTGCCCTTTGGTACCCATTTTTCCAGGAAGACGATGGTTTCGGCTTCGGCTTCGGCCATGCTGATGCGGCTATCGCGAACCCGTTGGGTCAGGCCCGAGCCGCCGTGTTGACGGGTGTTCCACTCGTCCATGCCGGCGAGGATCGCGTCGCTGTGGTGGATGGCGATCACCGGGCCTTCGGCCAAAGTGTTCAGATCACTGTCGGTGACAATGGTCGCCATCTCGATGATAACGTCGGTATCAGGGTTCAGACCGGTCATTTCCAGATCGATCCAGATCAGATTCTGCGGGTTTTGCATGTGTCGGCTCCTAGGCAATGCTGCGCAGTTTAGCCTAGGCAACCGGCCGGGCGTGCTAAACTCGCGGCCGTTTTACCTAATCGCTGCATTCTTGATACGGAACACCCATGGCCAAACGCCAACTCAATCGTCGTCAAAACTGGCGCATCGAAAAGATTCAGGGCGAACGCGCTGCCCGCGCCGCCAAACGCGAGTCCTCGGCTGTCGAGGCACTTGAGGGCGGCGACCTGGGTCCGGAACAGACGGGCCTGGTGATCGCGCACTTCGGTGTGCAGGTCGAAGTCGAAGCGCTCGACGGTGAGCTGGCCGGCCAAGTGTTCCGCTGTCACTTGCGTGCCAACCTGCCGGCGCTGGTGACCGGCGATCAGGTGGTCTGGCGTGCCGGCAACCAGGGCATCGGGGTGATCGTGGCGCAACTGCCGCGTAAAACCGAACTCTGCCGCCCGGACAGCCGTGGCCAGCTGAAACCGGTCGCGGCCAACGTCGACATGATCGTCATTGTCTTCGCCCCGCTGCCTGAGCCGCATGCCAACCTGATCGACCGTTATCTGGTCGCTGCTGAGCACGCCGGGATTCGTCCACTGCTGCTGCTCAACAAGTTCGACCTGATCGACGAGCAGAACGCCCCAGCGCTGAATGCCTTGCTGGCGGTTTACCGCACGCTCGGTTACCCGGTGCTGGAAGTGTCGGCCCACCACGGCAACGGCATGGAGCAATTGCAGGAGCAACTGGACGGGCGCATCAGCGTATTCGTCGGCCAGTCCGGCGTCGGCAAATCCTCGCTGGTCAACAGCCTGCTGCCGGAAGTCGAAACCCGCGTCGGCCCGTTGTCCGAGCTGTCCGGCCAAGGCACTCACACCACCACCACTGCGCGATTGTTCCACTTCCCCGGCGGCGGTGAGTTGATCGACTCCCCGGGCATCCGTGAATTCGGCCTCGGCCACGTCAGCCGTGCCGACGTCGAAGCCGGTTTCATCGAGTTCAACGACTTGATCGGCACCTGCCGCTTCCGCGACTGCAAGCACGACCGCGAACCGGGTTGCGCGCTGCTCAAGGCGTTGGAAGATGGGCGTGTGCAGCAGCAGCGGATGAATAGTTATCGGTCGATTATTGCGAGTTTGCCGGAAACCAGTTACTGATCAGCAAGCTTCAAGCGTAAAAAAACCGCGAGATTCGCGGTTTTTTTCGTTCAAGTTTTGACGATGGTTTTATCCGGCCAACGACCTCGATCCAAGCCGTGAGACATCCGCTGGTCAAACTTGAAACCTTCTCAGCGGCCCCAGAGGGTAATCAAACCGCTTCAACGACTCTTCAAACCCAAGCAGAAAATCATTCCACTGAGACTTCTTCAGCGAAAAAACAAACCGAAATTGCGCGTCGTCATTCCTCTCGATGACAACGCCGCGATCCCGCACGCTGAACCAGCCATTCTGAACATAGCCGGAAATTTTCTTGATGTCCGAGCGGGGTATCACGCTGCAATAGCGCTCTGCGCCCAACTGTTTTTCGATGGTGACACTCAATGCATCAAAGCTCACGTGCACATTATCGTCGTCAGGATGGACTGCATCGACCTGAGCCTTGGCCTCCGATCGTTCTACAGATTTGATGATCACTGTCACGAATACAATAACCGCAGCCCCGGCGAGCACCAGATAAACACCGGGATCGGAAAATGCACGCCTTCCGAACACATTCGCAAGCAAAAAAGCCGCTAAAAGGACGGCGTATATCCATCGTGTACTGGACTCCATAAACAGCCAGGCCTTACCAAACGGTTTGACGTACTCCTCTTCGGGATAAACATAAATCGTCTCGATAAAATTCGCCGGAATTACCACACTCACGCCTGACACTCCCTTTCTTCAAATCCATTTAGCAACACATGATAACCAGCACTCGAACGGGGCTTTCCAACTGGCTTGAGGGCAGACGAAAAGAATGATCCCGCGCGAAAAGCAACCATTCGAAAGCCACAAGAAAAAGCCGCGATCATCGCGGCTTTTTCACCTCCACACGCCCTACTTCGGCTCAGGCGTCTTAAACGCATAAAGGTGCTGTTGCACAATCCCGCCCGGCAACTCTTTGCCAAACACGCCATAACGCACCGGCCATTCTTTCGGCGGCAGCTTGAAGGTGCCGAACAGCATGTCCACCAGCGGTGTGTGGATCGCGTAGTTCTTGTAGATGTAGTCTTTGTGCCGGGCGTGGTGCCAATGGTGGTAGCGCGGCAGGACGATCAGGTAATTCAGCCAGCCGCCGTTGATCCGCACGTTGGCGTGCGCCAGCACGGCCTGGATGCCGACCAGGATCACATAGGCATTCAACGCCTGCGGCGCGAAGCCCAGCAGCATCAGCGGCACCAGCACGCCGGTGCGGGTCAGGAGGATTTCGATGAAATGCACGCGTGATCCGGCGAGCCAGTCCATGTGCGTGCTGGAGTGATGCACGGCATGGATGCGCCACAGAAATGGCACAACATGGTAGAGCCGATGCAACCAGTACTGGCCCAGATCCGCCACCAGTATCGCCAGCAGGAACTGCACCACCAACGGCAGGCTTTGTACGCTGGCCTGCAAGCCCGGCGACACTGCCCAACCGGCGATGTAACCCGACGAGGCGGTGATGAAAATCAGGATGAACTGCACCAGCATATGGCTGACGAAAAAGTAGGTCAGGTCGGTACGCCAGTGCGGGCGCAGGATGTTCTGCTCGGGGTCTTTGGAATACAGCTTTTCCAGCGGAATAAACACGATGGCCGAGATCAGCAGCGCCAGCACAAACCAGTCCAGACCGAGCGAGTAAGGGGTCTGCCCGATCTCGCTGACCTGCACATTGGTGCCGCCGAGAACCACTGCCAGCCCTGACGCAACCAGGCCGGTGATGCCCAGGCGTTTACGTTTGTTGAGCAGGATGTTCAGGGTGCCGAGGCTGAACGACAGCACCAGTCCGAGCAACAGGGTGGTGCGCGCGAATTGCTCGTCGTAGACCTTGCGCAGCTCGGCCGTGGTCAACCATTCGGGGAACAAAAAGCAGAACACCGCCAGCAGGCTCAACAGCCCGAGCGTGGCCGAGATATAGCCACTGACCCGACCCTCGCCGAATATGAAGGGGGCGTTGCCGTGCCGCTGAAAATAGGCTTTGAGTCTTTCCATAACTGATCTTCCGTGATTGCGAATACTGCGACTGGTCAATGCGACGCAGGCAGGCACAAAAAAGCCACGGTAACCGTGGCTTTTTATGGGTCACTGTTTCGGCGCGGGGGCCGGTGCAGTAGCCGGTGGCGCTGTCGGCGTGGGCGCCGCACCTCCCGGCCCGGCCGGTTTGGGTGCAGCGTCGTCGAACAGATTCAACCGTTCGCGCAACTCATGCGCCGGCACCGGTTGCTGATCCGCCGGCAAGGCGTTCGGATCGACCGGCGTCGCCGGAGCGGCACCGTCCTGACCCTGATCAGCCGGTTTGGCCGGATCTGCACCTTGCGAACCTTCGATCGCTGCCTGAGCCTTTTTGGTCAGCACGACGATGTCGATACGGCGGTTGACCGGGTTGAACGGGTTTTCCTTGTCGAACAGCGCCGACGAGGCGTAACCGACGACCCGCGCCACTTGCGCATCCGGATAGCTACCGGCGACCAAGGCACGGCGAGCGGCGTTGGCACGGTTGGCCGACAATTCCCAGTTACCGAAATCACCAGTGCCGGAGTACGGCTTGGCGTCGGTGTGACCGCTGATGCTGATCTTGTTCGGCACCGCTTTGATGGTATCGGCCATGGCCAGCAGGATGTCTTCGAAGTACGGTTTCAGACGAGCCGAACCTGAGTCGAACATCGGCCGGTTATCCGCGTCCATGATCTGGATGCGCAAGCCGTTCGGGGTGATCTCGAACAGGATTTGGTCCTTGAACTTCTGCAACTGCGGGTTCTCTTCGACCTTGTTCTGCAGTTCTTGCAGCAGCAATTCCAGGCGTTCTTTCTCGACCTGTTCGGCCATGCCTTCGACCTGGTCGGTATCGACCGTCACCTTGTCCGGCTGCGGCTGGGATTTCACCTCAGGGTTGAGGGTGTTCTCCGGCGCCAGGGTCGGTGTGCCGCCCAAATCGATGATGTACGGCGTGCCGCTTTCGGAGAAGCCGACCGGGTCTTTGAAGTAACCGGCAATGGCGATCTTCTGTTCCGGCGTGGCAGTGGACAGCAGCCACAACACCAGGAAGAACGCCATCATCGCCGTCGCGAAGTCAGCGAAGGCGATTTTCCAAGCGCCCCCGTGATGCCCGCCAGCAATGCGCTTGACGCGCTTGATGATAATCGGCTGATTATTTTCCATGGCTTAGCGACCGCGAACGGCTTGTTCCAGCTCGGCAAAGCTAGGACGGTGCGCCGGGTACAGAACCTTGCGACCGAACTCCACCGCCAGCGATGGCGGCATGCCGGAAGCCGAAGCGACCAAGGATGCCTTGATGGCTTCGTAGACGTTCAGTTCTTCCTTGGCGTCGTGAGCCAGGGAGTGAGCCAGCGGGCCGAAGAAGCCGTAAGCCGCGAGAATACCGAAGAAGGTACCGACCAGCGCCGCACCAACGTGCATGCCGATGGCTTTCTGGTCGCCTTCGCCCAGGGAAGCCATGGTCACCACGATACCGAGTACCGCCGCAACGATACCGAAACCCGGCATGGCGTCGGCAATGCCGTTTACCGCGTGGGATGGGTGTTCCAGGTCTTCTTTAAGGCTGTAGAGCTCCATGTCGAACAGGCCTTCAAGCTCATGGGGAGCCATGTTGCCGGAGGACATGATGCGCAAGTAGTCGCAGATAAACGCGGTCATGCGTTCGTCTTTCAGTACCGCCGGGTACTTGGCGAAGATCGGGCTGGCAGAGGCATCTTCAATGTCGCCTTCGATGGCCATCATGCCTTCGCGGCGGCTCTTGTTGAGGATCTCGTAGATCAGGCCCAGCACTTCAAGGTAGAAGGTGTGGCTGAAGCGCGAACTGAACATGCCCAAGGATTTCTTGAGCACGTGCAGGGTCATGTAACCGGGGTTGGCCTGCAGGAATGCGCCAAGGGCCGCACCACCGATAATCATCACCTCGAAAGGCTGGATCAGGGCGGCAATCTTGCCGTGGGAAAGCACGTATCCGCCGAGCACGCTCGCGAATACGACGATGATGCCGATAATTTTAGCCATAGGTAGGAGAGTACTTACTGAGTCGGGTTCAAGGTCATATTCGGAAGTTAAAAAATCTCTTCTTCTACTTATCGGCAAAACTGCGCCAGACTATAGCCAGTTCAGGCGAAAAGCCAATTTAGCCCGCGCCGGGCGTGTTTACCGCCAATGATGATCCCGTCCAGCCATGGCTAACGAAACGAACGTTCCAACCCCAAAACCGACCACTCTTGAAGGCTGGGTCAAGCTTCTCGATGGAGTGCGCCTGCCGGTTCCGCAAGAGAGTCATGACCGGGTCTGCAAAGCCATTCGCGATAGTCGCAGCTCATTGCGCGACATCGCCGAGCGGATCCAGGACAGCCCGGCCCTGGCCTTGAGCGTGATTCGCGAAGCCAACCGCCACACCCACGGCAGCATGAGCGAGCCAGCGGAAAACCTTGAAGTGGCGCTCAGCCGCCTCGGTTTGAAACGTGCCGAAGAGTTGCTCGCTCGCCTGCCCGCCGTACCTCAGGCCGAGATCCCGGTGGCCCTGCGCCAATTGCAACTGATCAGCCAGCACGCGACCCAACAGGCCAACGGTTTTTTCGCCAGTCGCCTGGCGCGGCTGTGGCAGGACATTCATTGGGGCAGCCTGCTGTTTCTCTCGCCGCTGTGGCCGATGGCGCTGACCCATCCACAGTTGCTCGAAGAATGGGAACTGCGAGTCATCCATAAAGGTGAGTCGGCTCGCAAAGTCGAAAAGCAATTGTTCGGCGTGCGCCTGCTGGAGATCTGTCTGGCGCTGGTGGATATCTGGCGCCTGCCGATCTGGGTGCAACAGGGCTATCGCCTGCTGCTCAACGAGCAACGGGAACTGGTGAAAGTCCTGCGCATCGCCCGGGACAGCGATCATCCGTTGCGTCAGCAAAACCGCCTCGACGACGATCCAACCCTGCGCCGCTGGCTCAACCAACCGGCTAACACCGTGCTGTTGGCCAACGGTCTGGCGCTGTCGGCGCAACAGGCCTGGGACAGTCCGCACAGTGAACGCTGGCAGTTCCTGACCAGCCTTTACCTGCAAATCTCGATGGATGAAGTGCAACAGCAATTGCACCAACAGGCCGCCAACAGCGCCCGACATCACGCCATGCCGGACCTCTGGCACCCGGCGGTTTCGCTACTGTGGCCGTGGGGCATGAATCACATTCACGCGGGTTTGCTGCCGGCCCCGGCACCGACCACCGAAGATCTGACAAAGTGGCGCAAACAATGTGCCGAACTGTTGGTGGAGCCGAGCCGTTTTACCAATGCAATGCACCTGACCACCTCGGCGCGGGATGCACTGGTGGCCTGCGGCATGCGTCGGGTGATGATCCTGATGGCCGACCGCACCCACGCCAATCTGCGGGTGCATCAAACGGCCGGGCTGGCGAAAGAAGCCGCCGGGCTGAATTTTGCGGTTAGCCAAAGCAACGTGCTGCAACGCTTGCTCTCGCAGCAAGCCCAGGTACGCCTGACGCCGGACAACAATGCCCAGTTTTCGGCCCTGCTCCCTGCCGGCCTGCGTTCACAGTTTGGCGGCGAACACCTGTTGCTGCGTTCACTGGTCAATAATGGCCGGGTGATCATGATTGTGGTGGCGGATCAGGGCGGCGGGCCGTTCTCGGAAATCACCGTGCAAGCCTTCGGCAAAACCGCGCAGTGCATTGAAAAGGCACTCCACAGCTTTAGCACCCGTGGCCAATAGGCTGCGCTACAATCCTCCCCTTTGTGCTCTGGAGACCTCACATGTCTGACTTCTCTGGCTTGCCGCTGGTCATCGAGCCGAGCGACTTGCTCCCGCGTCTCGACGCCCGCGATCTGATTCTGGTGGACCTGACCAGCAGCGCCCGCTACACCGAAGGGCACCTGCCCGGTGCGCGTTTTGTCGATCCGAAACGCACGCAACTCGGTCAGGCGCCAGCGCCAGGTTTGCTGCCGACCCACGCCTCCCTTGAAGCATTGTTTGGCGAACTGGGCCACAACCCTGATGCGGTCTACGTCGTTTATGACGACGAAGGTGGCGGCTGGGCTGGCCGGTTTATCTGGCTGCTGGATGTCATTGGCCACAGCAAATACCACTATGTCGACGGCGGTCTTCCGGCCTGGCTGGCAGAAGGCTTGCCGATGTCGATCCAGATTCCGGCCCCGGTCGGCGGCCCGGTTGCCTTGACCCTGCACGACGAACCCACCGCCACCCGCGAGTACCTGCAAAGCCGTCTCGGCGCTGCGGACCTGGCGATCTGGGACGCCCGTGGGCCGCTGGAGTACTCCGGCGAGAAGGTCTTGGCGGCCAAGGCCGGGCACATCCCGGGTGCCGTGAATTTCGAATGGACTGCCGGCATGGATCAGGCGCGCCACCTGCGCATCCGCACCGACATGCCACAGATCCTCGAACAACTCGGCATCAGCAAAGACAAAGAAGTGATCACCCACTGCCAGACTCACCACCGTTCTGGCTTCACCTATCTAGTGGCCAAGTCCCTCGGTTATCCGCGGGTCAAAGGCTACGCCGGCTCCTGGGGCGAATGGGGCAACCATCCCGACACCCCCGTAGAGATTTAAGGTTTTTAAGGACAGTTAATGAATAAGCGTTTGTTTATCCTCAGCCAATACCTGCTGCCCCATCACTTGCTCTCGCGACTGGCCGGCTGCATTGCCGAATGCCGCGTGCGCTGGTTCAAGAACGTCTTCACTGCGTGGTTCGCCAAGCGTTATCAAGTGGACATGTCTCAGGCACTGGTCGAGGACCTGACCGCCTACGAGCACTTCAACGCATTCTTCACCCGCGCCTTGAAAGACGGCGCGCGTCCACTGGACGAAACCCCGGGCGCGATCCTCAGCCCGGCCGACGGTGCGGTCAGCCAACTCGGCCCGATCGAACACGGTCGCGTGTTCCAGGCCAAGGGCCACAGCTTCAGCGTTCTGGAACTGCTGGGTGGCGATGCCGCCAATGCCGCGCCATTCATGGGCGGTGATTTCGCGACCATTTACCTGTCGCCGAAGGATTACCACCGCGTGCACATGCCGCTGGCCGGCACCCTGCGCGAAATGGTCTACATCCCGGGCCGGATCTTCTCGGTCAACCAGACCACCGCCGAAAACGTTCCGGAACTGTTCGCCCGCAACGAGCGCGTAGCGTGCATTTTCGACACCGAGCGCGGGCCGATGGCCGTGGTGCTGGTGGGCGCGATGATCGTGGCGTCGATTGAAACCGTTTGGGCCGGGTTGGTGACGCCGCCTAAACGCGAGCTGAAAACCTTCCGTTACGACGAAGCCGCCCGTGCGCCGATCCATCTGGAGAAAGGTGCGGAACTGGGTCGCTTCAAACTGGGTTCGACCGCTGTCGTGCTGTTCGGGCCGGATCAAGTGAAGTGGGCTGAAGAGCTGGCGGCCGGCACGCCAGTGCAGATGGGCCAGGGCATGGGTTTGCCAAAAGCCTGACCCCCGAAACACGCCGCTCCCCGTAGGAGCTGCCGCAGGCTGCGATCTGTTGATCTTGTTTTTTACAATCAACATCAAAAGATCGCAGCCTTCGGCAACTCCTACAGGTTGAAAGCCAGCCTGGTCATTTGCTGCTATGGTTTTTGGCATGAGCCAAGCCATCTCCCCTACGCTTTTACGCGCCCCAACGCCAACGCAGTCACGCCTGTCGTTCTGCGAAGCCACCCCGCGCGACCTCAAGCGCTGGATCGCCAACCTGCCCAAAGCCAACATTGGCGAAACCGCTCGCCAGTTGTATCAGGGCCTGAGCGAACTCAATCAATTGCTGACGCCCAGCGACAATCGCCTGCAACTGCTCGAGTTGTTGCGACCCGAGGTGTATTACGTCTGCAAGCACCTGGAACGGCATTTCCTGCATCAGGCGATTGTCCTCGACGAGCGCTCGCGCAAGATCGCCAACCTCTGCCAGGCGCTACAAAGCCATTTGGCGATCGGCTACAAGCAGATCGTCATGCGGATCGCGCCACGTTTCAGCAAGGACCGCGCGCCGCTGCTCGCCACCGCCTTGCAACGGATCGCGCATGCACTCAAGGGTCAACTGGTGCGCGCCACGCAGTTGTATAGCCCGGCGCCGGAACATCTGTGGTTCGAGCTGCATCAGTTGTATCGCACGGCCTGTGAACTGCAGTTGCAACAGCGCCGGCTGCATGACGATCTGGCCAGTCTCACCACAGAATTGAGCCTTGAACAAACCTACATTGCCGCCCTGCTGCTGGGCAGCGCTCGCTGCAATCAGTTGCGCCAGAACCAGATCGCCCGACTGGCTGAAGTGCTCGAGCCGTGGAGTGCCCTGCTCAAACTGCATTCCGGTCGCTCGGACGCAGGCCTGTTTGCGATCAGCCCGGAAATCGACGCTGGGCCGCGCTACCGCACTATGTTTCGCAGCGAACAGCAAGCTGGACTGGTCGGTTTCGATCCGCAACCGCTGGTGAAAACCCTCGAAGCGCATTTAATCCATCAGGACACTTCAACGCCGTTGCCGATCCCGACGGGCCTCAGCTTCGACACCCTGCAACACCTTCACGCGAGCTGGGGTGAGGCCGCCGAACGCAGCTTTCAACGCACTGTAGGCGCAGGCAACCTGACCGTGTGCGTCGGCATGAGCGCCCTGCACTTCTATCTGGGTGGCGAACGTACCTTCAGCGAGTTACTCAAACACCCCGGCGCACGCGCGGCGAACTTCAGCAGCGCTGTGGCCAAGGGTGAAAAGGACAGCTGGAGCCAGGCCTTCGACGCCGCGCCGCAGAGCAACGAACAGTTTTTGCCCTACGAAGAGATTCAATACGATCACTTGGTCGAAGACGACAGCAGCACCGATAGCACGCCGCATTACCCGACTTACGCGTTGCCGGTGGTCAATCACAGCCCCGGCGGTTATTGCCTGGCGTGGCCCGGTGCGGTGCCCGCCGAGCTACAGGCCGGTGAAATGGTCGGTATTGAGGATTCTGCCGGTCAGGGTTGGAGCATCGCCGTTGTGCGCTGGATTCGCCAAGTGCGCGGCGGCGGCACGCAGATGGGTATCGAGCAAGTCGCACCTTACGCCGAGCCTTGTGGCCTGCAATTGGTGCGCACCCGAGACGATCACAGTCAGTACCTGCGCGGCCTTCTACTGCCGGCCATCAGCGCCATCGACTTGCCCGCCACCCTGCTGGCCCCGCGCTTGCCGTTCCAGGAAGGTAACAAGGTACTGATCAACACCAACGGCCATGAACGGCGCGCCGGGCTGGATCGACGGGTGTCGAGCACCAACAGCTTTAACCAGTTTGCCTATCGCTCGCTGGAGGCCAGTAAAAACGAAAACGCCGCGGGGAGCGGCGTGGTCGGGGCGCAAGAGGATTTTGATTCGTTGTGGAAATCGCTTTGAGAGCGAGCCCAATACCTGTGGCGAGGGGGCTTGCCCCCGTTCGGCTGCGCAGCAGTCGTAAATCCATACAACTCGGTCTGACTGAACGAATGCAGGGGGCCGCTCCGCGACCCAGCGGGGGCAAGCCCCCTCGCCACAGAAGCCAGCTCAGGCAACCGATTACTCAGAGCTGCCCGTCACGATCCCGAAAGCCCAGCAAATACAGCACGCCATCCAGCCCAAGGGTGGAGATCGCCTGTTTCGCCGACTGCTTGACCAACGGCTTGGCGCGGAACGCCACGCCCAGCCCGGCAATCGCCAGCATCGGCAGGTCGTTGGCACCATCGCCCACAGCAATAGTTTGCTCCAGACGCAAACCTTCCTTGTGGGCCAGCTCTTTCAGCAGATCCGCCTTGCGCTGTGCATCGACAATCGGCTCGACCGCCACGCCCGTCACTTTGCCGTCCACCACTTCCAGTTCGTTGGCGAACACGTAGTCGATACCCAGTTTGGCCTGCAATTGCTTGGCGAAGTAGGTGAAGCCACCAGACAGGATCGCGGTCTTGTAGCCCAGACGCTTGAGTTCGGCGAACAGGGTTTCGGCACCCTCGGTCAGACGCAGCGAGGCGCCGATCGAGTCCAGCACGCTGACGTCCAGCCCTTTGAGCAAGGCCAGGCGTTCCTTGAAGCTTTCGCGGAAGTCCAGCTCACCAGCCATTGCCCGCTCGGTGATTTCAGAGACCTGATCACCCACGCCCGCCGCCTTCGCCAGTTCGTCGATGACTTCGGCTTCGATCAGCGTCGAGTCCATGTCAAACACCGCCAGACGACGGTTGCGACGGAACAGCGAATCTTCCTGGAAGGCGATGTCGACGTTCAATTCCTGCGCGACGCTAAGGAATTCAGCCCTCAATGCCTGTGGATCGGCCGCTTCGCCACGTACGGAGAACTCGATGCAGCCCTTGCCCTTGTCGGCCGGGGTGTCCAGCGGCATGCGCCCGGACAGACGATCGATATGGTCGATGTTCAGCCCGTATTTGGCGGTAATCGAACTCACGGCCTGCAATTGCCCGGCGGTCACTTTGCGGGTCAACAGGGTGACGATGTGGCGTTTTTTACCCTGATTGCCGACCCACTGCTGGTAATCCTCTTCGGACACCGGCGTGAAACGCACCTGCTGATCGAGCTCGTAGCCCTTGAACAGGATGTCTTTGAGCACCGACTTGCCCTGCAAAGTGTCAGGAATTTCAACCAGGATGCCGAACGACAAGGTGTCGTGGATCACTGCCTGACCAATGTCGAGAATGTTCACACCACCCTGGGCCAGAACGCCGGTAATGGCCGCAGTCAGACCCGGACGGTCGACTCCCGTGATGTTTATCAGGACGATTTCGCGCAAGGCGCACCCCCGCAGGTGGAAAAAAACCGCATTCTACCCACTTTCAGTGACCATCGGGCACCGTCAGCGCTTTGCCGGTCTTGGGCCTGTCGCTATACTGCGCGTCAACTTCACGGACAAAAGAGCCGAGCTCAGTGAACCGGCCCACGCCAGTAAAAACCGATAACTTCTTCCTGCTGATCTTCCGGGCACTGCGCCACCGCCGTGTACCGATTGCATTGCGCATCGCCAGCCATAACGTGATCCTGGTCGCTCTGGCCCTGGTGATCTATGCCTGTGTGATGGGTTTGCAGTTCAAGCAGGCCATGCACGAGCAGGCGGATGCGCTGGGCGAAAGCCTGACCACGCAGACTGCCACCTCCGCCACGGAGCTGTTGGTGTCCAACGACATCCTCAGCCTCAACGTGCTGCTCAACAACCTGACCAAGAACAAGTTGGTGGCCCACGCCGCCATCTACAGCGTGGATAACCGCATCCTCGCCGAATCCGGTCAGCGTCCCAAGCACAGCCTGTTGGGCGAAGCCGAAGGCATGTACGAGAGCAAGATCACGTTCCAGGACGTGACCGCCGGGCAATTGCGCATCAGCCTGGACATGGATCAGTTCCAGCAGCCGATGACCATCAGCCTGCAAAGCATGGGCATCTTGAGTGCGATTCTGCTGGCCCTGTCCCTGGCCTTGAGCCTGCGCCTGGGTCGGCACATCTCCACGCCGTTGCTGCAATTGCGGGTCTGGCTGCGCAATATCGACGAATACACCCCGGCCACCGAGCGTCAGGATGAAATCGGCGACCTGGCCCGTCAGCTGCACGCCAATTTCGCCCCGGAACCGGCCGAGCCTGAACCCTTGCCGGAACCTGAATTCGACGATGCCGATTACGACGACGAGGAGGCTGATCCAGCCTTTGAAGTGCGCAATCTGCGGGATCCGAGTTTCGATGAAACCAAGCCTGTGGCCGGTCTCAAGCCTGCGCCAAAGCGCACTGTCAGTACCGTCGAAGACGATGAGGACGATGACGCATTTGCCGATCTGCGCGATGAGTCGGCAGACAACGCGCCGAAACCAGTGGCTAAACCCGTTATCTCGAACGTGCCACAGCACAGCGCGGTATTGGCCGTGCAACTCGGCGCTCAGGATCAGTTGCGTCGCCTGCCGCGCACGCGCCTGGAAGAACTGCTCAAGCGCTACCGTGATTGCCTCGATCAGGCCGCTTCGCTCTATCAGAGCGAACTGCACACCCTGAACGATGGCAGCACGCTGATGCTGTTCCACACCGAAGACAGCGGCGACGACTACCTGACCAATGCTATTTGCTGCGGTGAGTTGCTACGCGCCCTGGGCCATCAGTTGCAGATCGAGGTCGCCGACAGCGGCATCACCCTGCAATTGCAGCTGGGCCTGACCTTGGGCGACGATTTGTTCGGCCTGAGCCAGATCGACCTGCTGCTGACCGAGGCGGCCCAGGATGCCCTGGCCCTCTCGCAACACAGCCGCAACCTGCTGCTGGTCGAGCGCAAGATCGGCGACGATGCGCTGATTCGCCAACGTGCGCGGATCCGGCCGATCGCTAGCCCTGAAGGCGCATGTTGTGTAGAGCGGTTGATGGAGCCTTATCCGTCGATGCTGGAGCGGCAACTGGCGCGGATGCATGAACGCCGGGCGTAATCGCCCTGTAATGAAAAAACCCGCAGACGAGTGATCGTCTGCGGTTTTTTTGTTGCCTGTTGGGGCCTCATCGCGAGCAGGCTCGCTCCCACATTTAATCGGCGCCGTCCCTGCGAATGCGGTCCCCTGTGGGAGCGAGCCTGCTCGCGATGGGGCCAGGACAGGCAATGGAGATGTCCAACCGGCAGAAACAACAAAGCCCACATCTCTGCGGGCTTTGTGTTGGATCAATCCAGGCTCAGAACCTGAACACTTCCATATCGGTACGAATCGGCGAAGCCATCGGAATCTTCGGCTGCTTGTCCTGCTCGGCAGCAGGCGCCACAGGCTTGGCCGCCTGTTTACGCGGTGCGTCAGCAATCGGTGGCTGATTGGCCAGCGGCTTCAACGCTACCGACAACTGCTCCGCCAGACGTTGCAACAACACACCCTGAGCCTGAACCTGAGCCGCAGTACCGCCAGCATGCTGTTCTTGCAGATGAATGATGCGGTTATCGCGAACCTGGCCACGACGGTCGATCAGACGCCACTGCGCATCGAGGATCGCCGGTTGCGACTCACCCGAGTCCAGGCGAGTAATCGTCAGCAGCACCTGAACATCCGGGGCAAAGCCCAATGTCGCCGGCGCCAGCACTACGCGCTGGCTGTCCAGATGACCGGCCACCTGACGCAGCAGCAACTGATCGATATCCGAAGACAAGCTACCCGCCCAGCGACCATCGACCGACGCCTGAAGGCTGCCATCCGGCTGACGCTGCAGCAGGGTTTCACGTTGCAGGTAGTCGGCAATCGTTACCGGGCCCAACAATACAGCCATGCCGGCGCTTTGCGCAGGCTGAGCCGGGCTTCCGCTGTCCAGCTGATACAACGACACCGGCTGGTGTACGCTGCAACCCGCCAGGCCAAGAACGCCAGCGAGCATCAAAATAAAAGGAAGGCGCAGAGCAGTCATCGTCCCATCCAGGTGGCTGCCACAAGGCTAACCACAGTGAAAATACTCAATAAATATGAAGAACGCTCGGCCACGCCGGCGCTTGAAAGGCCATATCATCCGTGAATATGCGTTCCGACTCCAGCGCGAAAGCGCCGATCTACGCGTTAAATCGTAGATCAGCGCCTCTAGCACGCCTAATTGAGGTTTTCGACGAGCAGCGCATCCACCCTCTGAAAGCCACGTGGCAGTTTGTTACCACGACGCCCGCGCTCACCTTTGTAGTGTTCGAGGTCGTCCGCTTTCAGTGACAAGGTACGTTTTCCGGCCTGCAACACCAACGTGGCGCCATCCGGCAGAACCGCGATGTCCGTGACATATTCTTCGCGACTGGCCACACGCTCGCCGGAGATCCCGATGATCTTGTTGCCTTTGCCCTTGCCTAATTGTGGCAGGTCGCTGATTTTGAAGATCAGCAGGCGACCTTCGGTCGTGACCGAGGCCAGCCAGTTGTTCTCGCGATCGGCGACCGGGCGCGGCAGGATGACTTTCGAGTTGTTCGGCAAGCTCAGCAGGGCTTTGCCGGCCTTGTTCTTGGCCTGGAAGTCTTCACCCTTGACCACAAAACCGTAACCGGCGTCGGAGGCGATCACGTACAGCGAATCGTCTTCCGGCATCAGCACGCATTCGAAGGTCGCCCCTGGTGGCGGCGTCAGGCGACCGGTCAGCGGTTCGCCCTGGCCTCGGGCCGATGGCAAGGTATGCGCGGCCACCGAATAACTGCGGCCGGTGGAGTCGATAAACACCGCAAACTGGTTTGAGCGACCCGGTGCCAAGGCCTTGAAACCATCCCCGGCCTTGTAGGACAGCCCGGTGGCGTCGATTTCATGACCCTTGGCGGAACGAATCCAGCCTTTTTCCGACAGCACCACCGTCACTTTCTCGTTCGGCAGCAGGTCGTGTTCGGTCAGGGCTTTGGCTTCGGTGCGCTCGACGATTGGCGAACGACGGTCGTCGCCATAGGTTTCGGCATCTTTGATCAGCTCGGTGCGCACCAGCTTCTTAAGCTTGGCTTCGCTGCCCAGCAGGGCTTGCAGCTTGGCTTGTTCCTTGAGCAATTCATCCTGCTCGGCACGCAGCTTCATTTCTTCCAGTCGCGCCAACTGACGCAAACGGGTGTCGAGAATGTAGTCGGCCTGGATTTCGCTCAGGGCGAAACGCGCGATCAGCGCTGCTTTCGGGTGTTCCTCGGTACGGATGATGTGAATCACTTCATCCAGGTTGAGGTAGGCGATCAACAAACCGTCCAACAGGTGCAGGCGACGCTCGACCTTGTCGAGGCGGAATTGCAGGCGTCGGCGCACGGTGTTGACGCGGAACTCCAGCCATTCAACCAACAGCGCACGCAGATTCTTGAGCTGCGGCTTGCCGTCGAGGCCGATGATGTTGATGTTCACCCGATAGCTCGACTCCAGCTCGGTGCTGGCGAACAGGTGCTGCATCAACGCATCGTGGTCAAAATTCTTGCGGGCACCAGGAATGATCACGATCCGGCACGGGTTTTCGTGGTCGGACTCGTCGCGCAGGTCGGCGATTTGCGGGGCCTTGGAAGGCTTGGCCTGCATCATCGCCGCGATCTGCTCCAGCACCTTGGCACCGGAAACCTGATGCGGCAGCGCGGTGACAATAATGTCGCCGTCTTCGACGTGGTACACGGCGCGCATGCGCACCGAGCCCTTGCCGGTTTCGTAGATTTTCAGCAGGTCGGCGCGCGGGGTGATGATTTCCGCTTCGGTCGGGTAATCCGGACCCTGGATGTGTTCGCAGAGCTGTTCGACCGTGGCTTTGGGCTCATCGAGCAAACGCACACACGCTGTCGCGACTTCGCGCAGGTTGTGCGGCGGTACGTCGGTGGCCATGCCCACGGCGATGCCGGTGGTGCCGTTGAGCAGGATGTTAGGCAAACGTGCCGGCAACACCAGCGGTTCATCGAGCGTGCCGTCGAAGTTCGGGCCCCAGTCCGCCGTGCCCTGGCCCAGTTCGCTGAGCAGCACTTCGGAATAGCGCGACAGCCGCGCTTCGGTGTAACGCATGGCGGCGAAGGACTTGGGATCATCCGGCGCACCCCAGTTACCCTGACCGTCGACCAGCGTATAGCGATAGCTGAACGGCTGCGCCATCAGGACCATGGCTTCGTAGCAGGCCGAATCGCCGTGCGGGTGAAATTTACCGAGTACGTCACCGACGGTACGCGCCGATTTCTTGTGCTTGGAATCGGCGTCCAGCCCCAACTCGCTCATCGCATAGATGATGCGCCGCTGTACCGGTTTCAGGCCGTCGCCGATATGCGGCAAGGCACGGTCCATGATCACGTACATGGAGTAGTTGAGGTAGGCATTTTCGGTGAAGTCAGCCAGTGACCGGCGCTCTACACCGTCCAGGCTGAGATCAAGGGAGTCGCTCATGCGGGCCTCATCATTTCGTTGTCTGGCGCAGCAGCATGGTGCCACCGCGCTGGGTAAATTCAAGTTTGTTCAGTGCGCTCATACCGAGCAGCACTTGATTGCCCTCCAGGCCTGGCGCGACCAGCGCGCGAACATCACGCAGCACGATATCGCCCAGTTGCAAACGGTCGATGCGGGTTCGATAACCCTGGCTCAAACCGTTGGCCGTGCTCAGGGTCACCCCGAAGCCTTTCTCCAGTTTCAGCCGTTCGGCCAATTCCTGCGGGATCGACACATCGGTCGCCCCGGTATCCAGCATAAAATCCACCGGCTGGCCGTTGATCTGGCCGCTGGCGACAAAATGACCCTGGTTGTTACCGACCAGTTTCACTTCGACAAAACCTTCACCCTGCTGCGAACTGAGCACCGCATTAGGGTTTTGCTGACGCTCTTCCAACTGCCCGAAAAACCGTGTCGCCAAAAACAATGCCGCGCACCAGGCCAGGATCATGAACACCCGACCGGCGCGTTTGCCCGGCGGTTGCTGACTCACGGCTTGGCGCTCCAGCCACCTTCAGGCGCGGCGAAGCGCCAGACAATTGGGCGGACTTCACCATCGGCGCGGGCACCGAAGTTGTTGTCGACACCAATCCAGGCACCGTCGGCGTCAATGATCAACGCCTCTTCCAGCCCATAGTTCTGTGAGTAACGACGGTTTTCCTGCAACAACTCGGCGGCATACGACCAGCAGCGCTCGACTTTGGCCGTTTGCGCGTCGCGGCGACAGATCTGATAGGCGTTGCGCTCAAGGGTAAACAGCTTGCCGTTGAACAATGACAGGTCGGAAAAATCCCGGTTAACCGGTCTGGCCTTGGGAAACTGCGGTGGCTGCATTTCCATGCCCGCTTCGCTCAACAACACACAGCCACCGTCGCAGTCCCACACGGTCTGCTTACGTTTGATCCGCAGCAAACCACGGCTTTGACGCTCCGCGGCGAGCCACATTTCATCGCCCGCCGGATTGATCGCCAAGCCTTCGAACAGCGCATTGAATTGCAGCAGCATGCCGCTGGCCCGCGCTTCGCGAACCAGCATCGGCGAGATTTTCAGCCACGACGCAGTGCCCTGCGGCGACACTTGCAGCACGGCCGCGTGGCCTTCGCTGACGATGTAGCGATTGCCGGCGCTGTCACAGGTGATGCCTTCGAAATCCAGGTCCCCACCGCGCACGAAAGACGCCGCCCAATTACGCGAACTCAATCCCAAGGGCAAACCGCTGTCCGGCACGGGTGGTACGTCGATGTGCACGGTTTCGGCTTGCCAGGTTTTTTGGCGGGTATCGAGACGGTAGATTTGATCATCGTCGCGATCCGAAACGGTCCACAGCTCTTTGCCACACTGGGCCAGCCCCGACAGGTTGCCGCCGCGCATGCCATCGACGGCATGTTCGGACAACAGGCGCAGCTCCGGCGCCGGTTCGGCAGACGCCGTTACCGAGACCAGCAGCAACGCACACGCCAGGGCAAAGCCAAGCCGCATCAGCCCAGAACCTCGGCCAGGTTGCCTTTGGATTCCAGCCAGGACTTGCGGTCACCGGCGCGTTTCTTCGCCAGTAGCATGTCCATCATTTCGGCGGTGGCCTCGTAATCCTCCAGCGTCAACTGCACCAGGCGCCGCGTGTTCGGGTCCATGGTGGTTTCGCGCAGTTGCGGCGGGTTCATTTCACCCAGACCTTTGAATCGGGTGACCTGCGGCTTGCCGCGTTTCTTCTCGGCCACCAGCCGATCAAGGATGCCATCGCGCTCGGCTTCGTCCAGGGCGTAGTAAATCTCTTTGCCCAGGTCGATGCGGTACAGCGGCGGCATCGCGACGTAGACGTGACCGGCATCCACCAACGGGCGGAAATGCTGGACGAACAACGCGCAAAGCAAGGTCGCGATGTGCAGACCGTCGGAGTCGGCGTCGGCGAGGATGCAGATCTTGCCGTAACGCAGCTGGGCGATGTCTGCCGAGCCCGGATCGACACCGATGGCAACGGCAATGTTGTGCACTTCCTGGCTGGCCAGCACTTCGCTGCCGTCGACTTCCCAGGTGTTCAGGATCTTGCCGCGTAACGGCAGGATCGCTTGAAACTCTTTGTCACGCGCCTGCTTGGCCGAACCGCCAGCGGAATCACCTTCGACCAGGAACAGTTCGGAGCGCATCGGGTCCTGCCCGGCGCAGTCGGCGAGTTTGCCCGGCAGTGCGGGACCCGCGGTGATGCGCTTGCGCTCGACCTTTTTGCTCGCTTTCAGACGACGGCCGGCGTTGTTGATCGCCAGCTCCGCCAGCAGCATGCCGGTTTCCGGGTTGGCGTTGAGCCACAGGCTGAATGCATCCTTGACCACGCCAGAGACGAAAGCCGCCGCTTCACGGGACGACAGGCGTTCTTTGGTCTGGCCGGAGAATTGCGGCTCCTGCATTTTCATCGACAGGACGAAGGCAATGCGCTCCCAGACGTCTTCCGGCGCCAGCTTCACGCCGCGCGGCAGCAGGCTGCGGAACTCGCAGAACTCGCGCATCGCATCGAGCAAGCCCTGACGCAAACCGTTGACGTGCGTACCGCCCTGGGCCGTCGGGATCAGGTTGACGTAGCTTTCCTGCACGCTGTCGCCACCTTCCGGCAACCACAGCAGCGCCCAATCAACCGCTTCTTTATTACCGGCCAGGCTGCCGCAAAACGGCTCGTCCGGCAGACGCTCGAAGCCATTGACCGCGTCTACCAGGTAGGAGCGCAGGCCGTCTTCGTAATGCCATTCGACTTTTTCGCCGGTTGCCTTGTCTTCAAAACTGACCAGCAGCCCCGGGCACAGAACGGCCTTGGCCTTGAGCACGTGCTTGAGGCGGCTGATGGAGAATTTTGGCGAATCGAAATACTTCGGGTCCGGCGCGAAGAACACGCTGGTGCCGGTGTTGCGCTTGCCGACGGTGCCAATGACTTCCAGCTCGGTTTTCTTGTAACCGTCAGCAAAAGTCATCTGGTATTCGTTGCCGTCACGCTTTACGCGGACACGAACTTCGTTCGACAAGGCGTTGACCACGGAAATACCTACCCCGTGCAAACCGCCGGAGAACTGGTAGTTCTTGTTGGAAAACTTGCCGCCCGCATGGAGTTTGGTGAGGATCAGCTCGACACCCGACACGCCCTCTTCCGGGTGAATGTCCACCGGCATGCCACGGCCGTCATCGCTGACTTCCAGGGAGTGATCGGCGTGCAGGATGACCTGCACCGACGTCGCGTGCCCGGCCAAGGCTTCGTCGACGCTGTTGTCGATGACTTCCTGGGCGAGGTGGTTCGGCCGACTGGTGTCGGTGTACATGCCGGGGCGTTTACGCACCGGGTCGAGGCCCGAGAGGACTTCGATGGCGTCTGCGTTATAAGAGCTAGCGCTGGGAGTGGCCATGGGGTCTCGTCGTCAATGTTCCGTGAATAAGAGGCGAAGTTTTTTATAGAGCGGTGAAATCGATCGCCTGATACAAATCTGCGCCGATACCGGCAAAACTCAACATGGCCGGCAATTGTTCGGCAAAGCCCTGGAAACTATGGTCGCCGCCGGCCTGGATGCGCAAGGCACAGGCTCGGTAATACTGCTGGGCGAGGCGGTAGTCCAGCGTTTCGTCGCCGGTCTGCAACCACACCTGATAGCGCTGCGGATCCTGGGGCGCCGGCACTTCCAGCTCGGCCAGGGCCGTCACATGGTCGTGGGTCAATTCCCAGGCTTCATCGGTATACAAGTTTTTCTGCGTCCCCAGATACCCGTCAAACATCCGGTGCGGACTAACGGCAGGGTTGATCAGCAGGGCCTTGAGGCCATGGTGCTCGGCCAAGTGAGTGGCATAGTAGCCGCCGAGTGAGCTGCCGACCAGCAGTGGCCGCCCCAGCGCTTCAATCGCCCGGTTTAGCTGACCGATGGCCTCGCGCGGGTGGTGATGCAAGGCCGGGACCTGCAACTGATCGCTCAAGCCCAGACGGTCCATCACTTCCATCAACTGTGTCGCCTTTTTTGACGAAGGCGCGCTGTTGAAACCGTGGATATAAAGGATCGAACCGGACATTTGAACTCCCTGAGCGTCGGGTAAAGAGGCGCAGTTTACAGGGAGTCAGGGAATTCGTGGGTGTTTGTAAGGACGCCTTCGCGAGCAGGCTCGCTCCCACAGGTGTTCGCATTCCAATGTGGGAGCGAGCCTGCTCGCGAAGGCCGCGACGCGGTATTCAATAACCGTTGGAGCCGTAATCGATAGTGAAGGCGAAGTCGGTGACGCGCTCGACGCCGGTTTCCAGCTGGCCATCAGGCAAAAGCCGCAACCACCGATACCCCGGCGCCTGCTCCCCCACCTTAAAATCCTCACTCCCCGGCTCAAACTGAATACACGTCGAAGGCGAAGCGATCAGCCGCACACCATCGCGCATCTGGTCGATCTCTTGATGCACATGCCCCCACAAAACCGCACGCACCTGAGGAAACCGGTCCAGCACCGCAAACAAAGCCTCAGGATTACGCAACCCGATCGGCTCCATCCAGGCACAACCAATCGACACCGGATGATGATGGAAACACACCAGATGATGCCGCTCCGGCGCCTCACTCAATGAACGCGCCAACAACTGCAACTGCTCATCCTGCAAATACCCCGGCACCGAACCCGGCACCGCCGAATCCAGCAATGTCACCCGCCAATTGCCAACGTCCACAACCGGCTCCAGCAGCGAACTCTGCACCGCCGCCTCAGCCATGATCATCGGTTCATCATGATTGCCAGGAATCCACCGCGCCGGCGCATCGATCTGCGCGCTCATCTGGCGAAACTGCTGATACGACTCCAGCGTCCCGTCCTGGGAAATGTCGCCACTGGCAATGATCAAATCGATCTGCGGCTGTTGCAGCCGGACCAGATCAATGACCTTTTGCAGGCTGTCGCGCGTGTTCATGCCCAGCAGCGTGCCGTCCGCCTCGGCAAACAGGTGACTGTCGGACAGCTGTACCAGCAACGCCGAATCGGCGGTGGTCAATGTGGATACGCTCGGCAAGGCGTTCTCCCTGGGCGTGATCGCGGGATTAAATATAGGCCGCAATTATGCTGGGGGAAGATCAAAAGAGGAAACCGCTGAACCGGACGCAGTTCACATCTATCGAACGACGGCGTACTCGTGCCCACACGCCAGACAGTGACTCAGCCATTCCCCCAGGAACAAATTGAGCTGCGCCTTTTCATCTGGCTGATGCATCGCGGCGTTCGGGTAAGGATAGATGCCCCGGAAGCGTCTTGCATGTTCGGCGCTGACGACCTCGGCCATGCACGCATCGTGGTAGACCTGAACTTCCAGTTGCGGCACCGGCAGCCACGGCAGGCTGTGTTCCTGGCGCACTTGCAACGTCGTGGTGTACGGACAGACTTGCAGCACTTCCAGCGCCAGAACACCGAGCATCTGATCGCCCTGAGTCACGGCAATGCGCCGCGCCTCAGGCTCGCTGCGCATGTCCGGCAACAGTCGCATCAAACGCGCGTAGTTTGCCTCGCAGGAGGCTTGCAGCCCCACGAGGTCCACCCGATAGCGATCGCGCAGCTTGTTTACGACCATAACCCCCTCACTTCAGCGCGGTTCAAAGCAAGCCATTGCAAAGCAATGATGCTGGCCGCGTTGGCAATTCGTCCATCGCGTACGGCCTGCAGGGCATCTTCGAAGGCCCAGACCGTGACACGGATATCTTCCGCTTCTTCTGCCAGTCCATGCAGCCCCCCTACTCCGTTTGTTTCACAACGCCCGAGGAACAAGTGCACGAATTCGTTGCTGCCGCCCGGCGATGGAAAATATTTGGTCATCGGCCAAAGCGCCCCGAACACAAGCCCAGCTTCCTCCTGCGCTTCACGGTGAGCAACTTCTTCCGGCACTTCGTCTTTGTCGATCAGACCAGCGACCAGCTCGATCAGCCACGGGTTGTCGGTCTTGCCCATGGCGCCGACCCGAAACTGCTCGATCAGCACCACTTCGTCGCGCTGCGGATCGTAAGGCAGCACGCAGACTGCATCGTGGCGAACGAACACTTCACGATTGATCTCGCGACTCATGCCACCGGCGAACAATTCGTGGCGCAAATGCAGACGATCGAGTTTGTAGAAGCCCTCGTAGCATCTTTCGCGCTGAACGATATCAACGGTGGTTGGAATGGCGTTGGCAAAATCAGTCATGACAATCCTCGTTTACTGCTTCCGTTACGAGGTTCCAACCTCGACTTCGCGCCATCCTAACGCGCTCGCGACGTTTGATGCAGCCCCTTTACCGTCATCGGGATAGACGGTGAGGGCGAAACCAACTCTAATTAGCTTAGTGGCGAACTGACTGCTTCGTTGACAGTCGAAGCGGTAACTTTTCGCCTTTCCCTGTTTTATGAAGGACGCCCATGTCGCTTTTTAAAATCGCCTCCGTGGCCGCCATCGCCCTGACGTTGGGCGCCTGCCAGAGCCTGTTCCAACCCAACTACCGGACACCGCTGGACTCGACCCGCGATGCCTCGGAAACCTTGAAGCCAGGTTGCTCCACGCCTGAATGCCCGTTGGCGAACATCGATACGGTGCATTTTTCTGCGGAGCCACAGTTGGACGCCATCGTCGAAAAACGCCTGCTGCAATTGACCCAAACTACGCCCGGCGCCCCGGTTGCACCGACCCTGGCCGCCTACCGCGAACAGTTTTTGCGCACCGCCGATCCGCACACCAGCATCTACTTGCAAGCCAAGGTACGTGAGCAGCATGACGGCTTGGTGATCGTTGAATTGTCCAGTTACCTGGACACCGGCGACGAACATGGCACGCCGGGCCGCGCTTTCATCAACTACTCGCGCCAGCAGCACAAGGTGCTGACCCTGTCGGATATGTTGTTGCCGGGGCAGGAAGATGCATTCTGGAAAGCTGCGCAAGTGGCGCACAACAGCTGGCTGATCAGCACCAAGCTCGATCAGGAACCCGAGTTCGTCAAGAGCTGGCCGTTTGTGAAAACCCCACTCGTGGCACTGACCTACGGCGCGGTGATCCTCAAGTACAACGTGAGCACCATTGCGCCGTACGCCCTGGGCCACACTGAACTGAAGATCCCTTACCCGCGCCTCAACGGTATTCTCAGGCCCGAGCTGTTTCCCGGCCGTAACTGAAGGCTCGACCGAGCACAAGCTGCAGCAGCCCTGCCAGTACCAGCGACGGCAGGGTTGCGCCGATGTCCGGATAGAGATTGGCCAGCAGATGATAAGTGCTCACGCCGCCCAGCCAGGCGAGCAACGCCGGCCAGCGCAACGCGGCTGACGCCACCTGGCTGCTGCGTTTACGCAGGATGAAGTGATCCACCAGCACCACGCCGAACAGCGGCGCAAACACCGAACCGATCAACAACAGGAAGTTCTGGTACTGGGCCAATGGCGCCAGGCAAGCGATCAGCGTGCAAATAACGCCGATGGCCAAGGCCAGATGTTCGACTTTCAAGCGCAACAGAATCCCGCTCGATACCGCCGCCGAGTGAATATCGGCAAAGGCGTTTTCTGACTCATCCAGCAGAATCAGCAGCAGCGGAATCCCCAGGCCAGCACCGGCCAGCGCCAACAGCAAGGCATTCACTTCACCGCTCGGTGCGAAAGCCAACGTGTAAGCCACGCCGAGGCTCATCAACCAGAAGTTACCGATAAAGAAGCCCAGCGCGGTGCCGCCGAAGACGTTTTTCGCACGCTTGCCGAAACGCGAGTAGTCGGCAATCAGCGGCAGCCAGGACAGCGGCATCGCGATGGCGATGTCAAAACCCACGGCGAATGGCATCGAACCGTCACCAGCCTGCGCCCACAATGCCGCCAGATCGGCCTTGGCAAACAGGTTCCAGGTCAGCCAGATGCATGCCGCCAGCAGCAACCAGATGCCCCACTTGCGCAGGATCTTGCGCACGAACGTCAGCGGGCCGCTGACCGCGAGCAAGGTCGCGAGTGCGCCGAACACCAGGGTCCAGAGCAGAGGGTTCGACAGCAAACTGCCTTCGCTAAAGGCGCGAGCGCCGAGCAGGCTGGCGGCATCGCGCATGACGATGATTTCGAACGAGCCCCAACCGATCAGTTGCAGCAGGTTCAGCATCGCCGGCAGGCTCGCGCCTTTCACGCCGAGGCTGAGTTTGAGCGCGGCCATCGACGACAGGCCGGTGTCGCTGCCGATCACGCCGACCGCAGCCAGCAGCAAAACGCCGACCAACGTGCCGAGAAAGATCGCCAGCAGCGAGCCGGACAGTCCCAGACCTGGCGCGAGCAAAGCACCGGTCTGCAAGACCATCAGGCCGATGCCGAGGGAAAACCACAGGGAAAACAGATCGCGGCCGCCGAACACACGTTTGTCGGTCGGCACCGCGATATCAGGGGAATAAGTGCTGGGTTGAATGCTCAAGGGTGTTATCTCAGAGGGACATTTGTTGTTGTGTTGACCCACAGATCCCTTGTGGCGAGGGGGCTTGCCCCCGTTGGATTGCGCAGCAACCCCAAAACAGACAACCGAGATCTGTCAGTCAGAACTCATCGCCGGATTTGCGACTGCTTCGCAGCCGAACGGGGGCAAGCCCCCTCGCCACAGGGTGATCAATACGGGATCAAACCTTCTTGTAAAGCTGACTGCCTTCCTGCTTGAACCGCTCTGCCTGGTCCGCCAATCCCTGGGCGACTTCGGCATCGACGGTTTCAATCCGTTGGTTGGCCGCGTACTCACGGACTTCCTGAGTGATTTTCATCGAGCAGAATTTTGGCCCGCACATGGAGCAGAAGTGCGCGACCTTGGCCGAATCCTTCGGCAGGGTTTCATCGTGATACGAACGCGCGGTGTCCGGATCGAGACCGAGGTTGAACTGGTCTTCCCAACGGAATTCGAAACGCGCCTTGCTCAAGGCGTTGTCACGAATTTGCGCCCCCGGATGGCCCTTAGCAAGGTCGGCGGCATGAGCGGCGATCTTGTAAGTAATGATCCCGGTCTTCACGTCGTCCTTGTTCGGCAGGCCCAAGTGTTCCTTCGGCGTGACGTAGCAAAGCATCGCGCAACCAAACCAGCCGATCATCGCCGCACCGATACCGGAAGTGATGTGGTCGTAGCCTGGCGCGATGTCAGTGGTCAGTGGGCCGAGGGTGTAGAACGGCGCCTCGTCGCAGCACTCAAGCTGCTTGTCCATGTTCTCTTTGATCAACTGCATCGGCACGTGGCCCGGGCCTTCGATCATGCATTGCACGTCGTGCTTCCAGGCGATTTTGGTCAGCTCGCCGAGGGTTTCCAGCTCACCGAATTGCGCGGCGTCGTTGGCGTCGGCAATCGAGCCCGGACGCAGGCCATCGCCCAGCGAGAAGCTGACGTCGTAGGCCTTCATGATTTCGCAGATGTCTTCGAAATGGGTGTAGAGGAAGTTCTCTTTGTGGTGCGCCAGGCACCACTTGGCCATGATCGAACCACCGCGGGAAACGATGCCGGTCACGCGTTTGGCGGTCAGCGGCACGTAGCGCAGCAGTACGCCGGCGTGGATGGTGAAGTAATCGACGCCCTGCTCGGCCTGTTCGATCAGCGTGTCGCGGAACAGCTCCCAGGTCAGGTCTTCGGCGGCGCCGCCGACTTTTTCCAGGGCCTGGTAGATCGGCACGGTGCCGATTGGCACTGGCGAGTTGCGGATGATCCACTCGCGGGTTTCGTGAATGTGCTTGCCGGTGGACAGGTCCATGACCGTGTCCGAACCCCAGCGAATGCCCCACGTCAGTTTCGCCACTTCTTCTTCGATGGACGAACCCAGTGCGCTGTTGCCGATGTTGCCGTTGATCTTCACCAGGAAGTTACGGCCGATGATCATCGGTTCCAGTTCGGTGTGGTTGATGTTGGCCGGAATGATCGCGCGACCGCGGGCGATCTCGTCACGGACGAACTCTGGCGTAATGATTTTCGGCACGCTGGCACCGAAGCTGTGACCGGCGTGTTGCTGGTCCAGCAGCCCGGCGGCGCGGGCCACTTCAAGCTTCATGTTTTCGCGGATGGCGACGTATTCCATCTCGGCGGTGATGATGCCTTTGCGGGCGTAGTGCATCTGGCTGACGTTGGCCCCGGCCTTGGCGCGGCGCGGGTTGTTCACGTGGGCGAAACGCAGCTTGGTCAACTCGGCATCGGCGAGGCGTTCCTGGCCGAAGTTCGAGCTCAGGCCGGGCAGACGCTCGGTGTCGCCACGGGACTCGATCCACGGCGAACGAATGTCGCCCAGGCCTTTGCGCACGTCGATGATGACGTTGGGGTCGGTGTACGGGCCGGAGGTGTCGTACACCACGACAGGTGCGTTGATCTCACCGCCGAAGTCGGTCGGGGTCACGTCGAGGCTGATTTCGCGCATCGGCACGAGGATGTCCGGGCGGGAACCCTGGACATAGATTTTTTGCGAGCGGGTAAACGGCTGAACCGATTGTTGATCGACTTGGGCCGAGTCACTCAGGTTCGTCGTATTTTTTGGTTTTATCGTCATCACGGGCTCTCCGAACACATCCAGGCAGTGGATTTATTGTCGGAGCGAACCTGTAATCGAATGGACGCACGGGCGCTGGAATACCAGCTGTGCTGTGCTCAGTGCTCGAGGGTGTTCGATTGTCGAACAACATCCCGGACGAAGCACAAGAGGACTCGCCGGGTGACGAGAAATCTTGTTCCCTACGCAGGCGCTAACCTGATCAGGTTCAACGGGATCCGAAATTATTCGATCTCAGCCTCATAGCAAGGCACCCCGACAAGAACCCGGCCAGTCTAGACACAACTGGCAAAGAACGCCAACACCGCGGTAAACACCATGATGAATGGCGTAATTACAGGATTGTTGCCAAACGTGTGCGCAACTACACTCGCTTCGCCGTGCCGCGCCTTGACGCTGTACGACGCCGCGCCGTACCTTTGGCGCTCAAATTATCAGCGTAATTTTAGGGATGGCTAAATGCTGCGCAAACTCTCACTGGCCCTTGCCGTGTCTTGTGCGTCCAATGGAATGGCCTGGGCAGCAGAAGCGCCCTTATCCACCAAAACCGACCTGGTCAGCGTCTACCAGGAAGCGGTGGATAACAACGCCGACCTGGCCGCCGCGCGCGCCCAGTATGGCGCTCAGAAAGAAGTCGTGCCCCAGGCCCGTGCCGGGTTGCTGCCAAACATCTCCGGCGGCGCTGAAGTGGCCGATGTGCGCACCCAGCTCGACCAGCCTGCGGCCACTGCCAACCGCAGCGCTCATTCGTATCAGGCAACCCTGTCCCAGCCACTGTTCCGCGCCGATCGCTGGTTCCAGTTCCAGGCTGCCAAGGACGTCAACGAGCAAGCTGCCCTGCAACTCTCGGCGACCGAGCAGAACCTGATCCTGCAAACCGCTGAAAACTACTTCAACGTGCTGCGCAGCCAGGACAACCTGGCCTCGACCAAGGCTGAAGAAGCGGCGTTCAAACGTCAGCTCGACCAGTCCAATGAGCGCTTTGATGTGGGCCTGTCGGACAAGACCGACGTGCTGCAATCCCAGGCCAGTTACGACACGGCGCGGGCCAACCGAATCCTGGCCCAGCGTCAGGTGGATGATGCGTTCGAAGCGCTGATCACCCTGACCAACCGTCAGTACAACTCGATCCAGGGCATCGTCCACACCTTGCCGATCCTGCCGCCGACGCCGAACGACGCCAAGGCTTGGGTCGACACCGCCGCCCGACAGAACCTCAACCTGTTGGCCAGCAACTACGCCGTCAGCGCCGCCGAACAAACCCTCAAGCAGCGCAAGGCCGGTCACGCACCGACCCTGGACGCCGTGGCGAAGTACGAGAAAGGCGACAACGATGCGCTGGGCTTCGGCAACCCGAGTGCCTTCGGTACGCCTTACGGCGGCAACGTCGAGCAACGCACGCTGGCCCTGCAACTGAGCATTCCGATCTACAGCGGCGGGCTGACCAGCTCCCAGGTGCGCGAGTCTTCCTCACGCCTCGACCAGTCCGAACAACAGCGTGAAGGCCTACGCAGGCAAATCGTCGAAAACACCCGCAACCTGCACCGCGCGGTGAACACCGACGTCGAGCAGGTACAGGCGCGCAAGCAGTCGATCATCTCCAACCAGAGCGCGGTGGAAGCGACCGAAATCGGTTATCAGGTGGGGACGCGCAACATCGTCGACGTGCTCGATGCCCAGCGTCAGCTGTACACCTCGGTACGTAACTACAACAACACCCGTTACGACTACATCCTCGACAACCTGCGCTTGAAGCAGGCGGCGGGCACGTTAAACCCGGGGGATTTGCAGGATTTGTCGCGCTATCTCAAGGCTGACTACAATCCGGACAAAGACTTTCTGCCACCGGATTTGGCGAAGGCTGCGGCGGAACAACTCAAGGCCCGCCCATAAACACTCTGAAATGAATCCCCCGTGGCGAGGGGATTCATCCCCGTCCGGCTGCGCAGCAGTCGTAAACCCCGCTTTCCAGATCTGACTGAATCACCACG
Organism: Pseudomonas sp. TH15; assembly: GCF_016651105.1. GTDB lineage: Bacteria > Pseudomonadota > Gammaproteobacteria > Pseudomonadales > Pseudomonadaceae > Aquipseudomonas. The sequence goes on along the minus strand of NZ_JAEKEL010000001.1, from coordinate 1,618,076 downwards.
TTGAATGGTTTGGGGCTGCTACGCAACCCATCTGAAATGAATCCCCTCGCCACAATAAATGTTCCAAGCGACTATTTGATCAGTCTTCCCAACCCATCAAGCAACCGCTGCAACGCGCCCTGATTAGTACGCATCACTTTCAATCCCGCTTCTGCCATCCGCTGCGCATCGCGCGGCAATTCGAACAACCGCTGCACTGCCAACGCCAAACCTTCAGCATCATCGACCTCGGCCAACGCGCCAGCGCTGCGCAACTGCGCGGCGATTTCGAGGAAGTTGAACAGGTGCGGACCACTCAAAACCGGCTTGGCCAGCGCCGCCGGTTCCAGCAGGTTATGCCCGCCATTGGGCACCAGACTGCCGCCGACAAAAGCGCTGTCAGCCAAGGCATAGAGAAACAGCAACTCGCCCATGGTGTCGCCCAGCAGCACCGAAGTAGCGGCTGTGACCGGCTCGCCACTGGAACGACGCACCGTGGCAAAACCCTGCTGCTTGCACAGTTCAAACACCGAATTGAAACGCTCCGGGTGCCGCGGCACCAGAATCAGCAACGCATCAGGATGACTGGCCAGCAGCTGTTGATGCGCAGCCAGCACCACTTCGTCTTCACCTTCGTGGGTGCTGGCGGCAATCCACACCGGACGCTCCATCGCCTGCCATTGCCCACGCAACTCGGTGGCGCGCAGGAGCAATTGCGGGTCGATGGTCAGGTCAAACTTGATCGAACCGGTTACCTCGACGGTTTCCGGACGCGCGCCGAGCGAGCGGAAGCGCTCGGCCTCAGCCTCGGTCTGCACCGCAAACAGACTCATCTCGGCCAGCATCGGCCCGGTCAGTTTATGAAAGCGCCCATAGCCTTTGGCCGAACGTTCGGACAGTCGCGCATTGGCCAGCGCCACCGGAATCCCGCGCTTGGCGCATTGATGAATGTGGTTGGGCCACAGCTCGGTTTCCATGATCACCGCCAGCGTCGGCTGAACCCGATCAAGGAACCGCGCCGCTGCGCACGGCAAGTCGTACGGCAAATAGCAGTGCTGGATGCGCGGTTCATTGGCAAACAACGCCTGAATACGCTCCGAACCGGTCGGGGTCATGCAGGTCACGGTGATCGGCAGCGCTGGATAACGTTGCAGCAAGGCGCGAATCATCGGCGCGGCGGCAATGCTTTCGCCCACCGACACCGCGTGCACCCAAATGCCGCCCGGCTTCATCACCGGCATCCCGTAGGAGAACCGCTCGCCAATGCGTTTGGCATACGCCGGCGCCTTGCGCGAGCGCAGCCACAGCCGAATCGCTACCAGTGGCAGCCCCAGGTAAAACAGCGCGGTGTAGAGAGTTCTATTCATGGCGGCGGAGTTTATCGGTTTTTAAGCCGATCGCCTGCAAGTGCACGGCAAAACGTTCGGCCAACCAACGCGCCGCCGGGCCGAGCGGTTCGTCACGACGCCAGACCAGTTCCACCACCAGTGCCGGCGGGGTCCATTCGCTGACCAGTTCGACCATCAGATCCTGATAGGCCGGGTATTGCACCACATGGCGCGGTAACCAGGCCCAACCCAGACCACGCACCAACCATTCCGCCATCACGTAGAAACTGTCCGCACGCCAGACCTGCGGGCTCGCCGGCTCGCTGCCGGGATAGACACTGGACTGCGTAGACATCAGCAACTGTCGATGCTGCGCCAGTTGCTGGCAGTCCACTTCAGCTGCCGCCGCCAACGGGTGTCCTATGCCACAGACCGTGACCATTTCGACGCTACCCACCACCCGACGCTCCAGCGCTTCGGGGATCTGGTCGTGATAGAACAGCAAGCCGAGATCGGCACGACGCTCCACCAGTTTGCGCGCGACATCGCCCTGGGCGGCGCTGGTCAGTTGCACTTCAAGGCTGGGGAATTGCTCGGCCAGGGCTTCGAAGCTTTCGATGATGGGCTGATAAGGCATCGCCTCATCCTGCGCCACGCGCAGACGCGCCTCCTGACCACGCATCATTGCCAACGCCCGACCGTTCAGGCGTTCGCACTGGCGCAGCACTTCCCGCGCCTCTTCCAGCAAGGCACTGCCGGCCTCGGTCAGCTTCGGCTGGCGGCCGCTGCTGCGGTCGAACAGGCTCACGCCCAAATCCTCCTCCAGCAACGCAATCGAACTGCTGACTGCCGACTGCGCCTTGCGCTGATCCCGCGCCACCGCGGAAAACGAACGCTGTTCCGCTACGCTGACAAACAAACGCAGTTGCTCAAGATTCCATTGCATGTTCATGGCCAAACCCATCTCCACGGCAGATAGGTAATGACTTTACCGCATCTGGAGAATCTCTAGAATGCCGACCTCAGAAAGCAACACTTCACACGAGGATTACCCCATGACCGCTTACTACTACCTGGCCATCGCCATCTGCGCCGAAGTGATCGCCACTGTTTCGATGAAAGCGGTCAAAGGCTTCAGCACGCCCCTGCCACTGATCCTGGTGATCGTCGGCTACAGCATCGCTTTCTGGATGCTAACCCTGGTGGTGCGCAGTGTTCCGGTGGGCGTCGCTTACGCGGTATGGGCCGGCATGGGAATTGTGATGGTCAGCGTGGCAGCGCTGTTTATCTACGGGCAGAAGCTGGATGTACCGGCGATGCTGGGGATGGGGTTGATTGTGCTCGGCGTTGTGGTGATCCAGCTTTTCTCCAAAACCGCCGGGCACTAACTGCCCACATCAATCCCTGCGGCATCAATCCCCTGTGGCGAGGGAGCTTGCTCCCGCTCGGCTGCGAAGCAGTCGTAAAACCAGACAATGCGGTCTGCCTGAAAGACCGCATGCTCAGGGTTTGGGGCTGCTACGCAGCCCAGCGGGAGCAAGCTCCCTCGCCACAGGTGCGGTGGTGTCTGGCCATCTATTGATCGCCAGCAAAACCTCTAATCTTCGAGTCTGTATACTGCGCCCTCGTCTTGAACACTGAGGTCGCCGCATGCCATCTGTTATTTCCACCGACGTTCTGATTGTCGGCGCTGGTGTCGCCGGCCTTTGGCTGAATGCGCGCCTGCGCCGTCAGGGTTTTTCGACCGTGCTGGTGGAAAGTGCCAGCCTCGGTGGCGGGCAAAGCGTGAAGTCCCAGGGCATCATCCACGGTGGCGCTAAATATGCGTTGCACGGCGCCTTGACCGGCGCCTCGGAGGCCATCGCCGACATGCCGCGCCGCTGGCGTGAGGCGCTGGCCGGTGACGGCGAACTGGACCTGACCGGCGTGCGCCTGTTGTCCGAAGCCCACTACCTGTGGTCCCCCGGCACGATTGCCGGCAACCTCACCAGTTTCTTCGCCAGCAAAGCCGTGCGCGGGCGGGTCGATCAGGTCAAGGGCGACCAACTGCCGCCAGCCCTGCAAGACAAGCGCTTCAAGGGCAAGGTTTATCGCCTGGCAGAACTGGTGGTCGACGTCCCGAGCCTGATCCAGCGCCTGGCGGATCTGGCGGGTGATGGTTTGCTCGCCGGGCAGACAATCGAACCGTTTCTGGAAGGTGGAATTCTGGTCGGTCTGAAAGTCGACGGCCGCGAGATTCGCGCCCAGCGCATCGTCCTTAGCGCCGGTGCCGGGACCGCTGCGCTGCTCGAAGCGCTGGGGCTGACTCAGCCCGCCATGCAGCGCCGGCCGTTGCATATGATCATCGCCAAAGGCCCGAGCCTCAAACCGCTGTACGCCCACTGCCTGGGCGGCGGCACCAAACCGCGCATCACCGTGACCACCCATCCGGCCGCTGATGGCCAATGGATCTGGTACCTGGGCGGGGACATTGCCGAAGCCGAAGGTGTTGCCCGCGAACCCGCCGAGCAAATCGCCACGGCGCAGAAAGAACTCGGCCAGTTGCTGCCATGGATCGACTTGAGCACCACGCAATGGGCCACCTTACGCGTGGATCGCGCCGAGCCGTTGCAAACAGGCCTGACCCGACCGGACAAAGCCTTCCTCGCCGAGCAAGGTCGACTGCTGGTCGGTTGGCCTACCAAACTGGCGCTGGCGCCGGACTTCGCCGACCGGGTCATCGCCAGCCTTGACCGCGACGGCATTCAACCCGGCCCTGCTGCGCCGTTGCCCGAGCTGCCAAAACCACCGATGGGTGTTGCGGCGTGGGAGCAACTGCTGCCATGAGCCAACCGACCCTGCACGACCTGCATCGCCCGCTGGGCAGCACCGGCCTGATGGTTTCGCCGTTAGGCCTGGGCACCGTCAAACTCGGTCGCGATCAAGGGGTGAAATACCCCAACGGCTTCCAGATCCCGGACGATGACGAAGCGCGCATGCTGCTCAAACTCGCCCGCGACATGGGCATCAACCTGATCGACACCGCCCCGGCCTATGGCCGCAGCGAAGAACGCCTCGGCCCGTTGCTGCGCGGTCAGCGTCAGGACTGGGTGATTGTCAGCAAGGTCGGCGAAGAGTTTACCGACGGCCAGTCGAGCCACGATTTCAGCGCCGCTCACACACGCCGTTCGGTGGAACGCAGCCTGCAACGCCTGGAAACGGATTTTATCGACCTGGTGCTCGTGCACTCCGACGGCAACGACCTTGCGATCCTCAACGACTGCGAGGTCTACGCGACTCTCGCCGAGCTCAAGGCCGAAGGCAAGATTCGCGGTTTCGGTTTTTCCGGCAAAACCGTTGAAGGCGGCTTGAAGGCTCTGGAACAAGGTGATTGCGCCATGGTCACCTACAATTTGAACGAACAAAACGAAAAAGCCGTCATTGACTATGCTGCTGCTCACGGCAAAGCCATCCTGGTGAAAAAAGCCCTCGCCAGCGGTCACGTCTGCCTGAGCCCCGGCGTCGACCCGGTGCGCGCCAGCTTCGAGTTGTTGTTTGAACATCCGGGTGTTGCCAGTGCTATTGTCGGGACCATCAATCCGCTGCACCTCGCCCACAACGTCGCGACCGTTGCCCAAGTCCTTCGTAGAAACTGATGCCGCCCACGCGGCCTTAAGCAGGAGCCGACATGCCGCGTACGCTCATTAGAAAGAACCCGAGCAACTTCAAGACCCTGCCGTTGTACGTCGAAGCGACTCCCGAAGGCTTGAGCTATCAGAGCGTCGGGATGCCGCTGAATTTCTCCCAGACCCTGCAACGCCGCCGCCCAGTGGCAGTCGCCGACACCGAGCGCTTTGCGCTTGAGCTGGCCAATCTGGGGGTCTCGGTGCGCCTGACCCTGCATTGGCAAAGCCGCGATTATTGGGTGCTGGTGCGTCAGCGTCGGCAGGACCGTGGCGATGTGGTCCTCAAGCTGATTTCCGGTTACGTGCCGGCCCATGAACTGAACCTGCCACTGCACACGGCGATCCAGGAGATTGCCGAAGAGTGCCTGCTGGAAACCCCGGAAGGCTGGCTCAGCGGGCGTTTCAACGACACCTGGCTGCCGGCGCCCTATTCCACCGCCCTGCATTATCGCGAAGCGCTGCCATTTCGACTGACCCCGTTGTCCGGCGCGGCGCGACCGGTGCGGTGTGCCAACATGCAACTGATCGAGCGGCCAAGGGCCTACGTGCATTTGCCGACCGCGTCCCTGCAATTGATCTATGACTTGCGTCTGGACGTGCCCAAGGAAGCCAAGTCGCTGAGTCTGTTTCATGTCGACGAGCGACTGGAAGGTGATCAACTGGTGGCGCGACTGGATCGCAAGCGTCCGGATTTGTACTTGATGCCGTTGCAGGATGGCCAGCCAATGGCCGAGCTCTACACATTGAAAAAGGATCAGCTATACCCGGCGAGTACGCGCGGGTTGTACCTGGCCGAGAGCTTTGCCCAACAGGAAGGCTGGCTGGTGCGCGATGAGCGGATTCGCTGGAAGGATTGGGTGCGCCAGCAAGGACTGGCCCCGCCGGGGAAAGATTCGGGGTTGGCGCGGTTGCGTGGCAAGGCCAAGCAACTGCTGAAGAAAATCGTGCCGCGTAAAAAAGTCAGCTCCTGAAAGTAAAAGATCGCAGCCTCCGGCAGCTCCTACAGGGTTATGTGTACACCTGTAGGAGCTGCCGGAGGCTGCGATCTTTTGATGTTGCAATTAACCGGTCATGACGCTTGTTGTGGCGAGGGGGGGGGCTTGCCCCCGTTGGGCTGCGCAGCAGCTCCCAGCATTCTGCCAGTTACACCGCACTTTCAGGTTTTACGACTGCTTCGCAGCCGAACGGGGGCAAGCCCCCTCGCCACAACAATCCCTCAGCCCCAATCAGTTATTGCGGATCTTCTCGACAATTGCGGTAGTTGAGCTGTTTTCCACCAACCCCAACACTTTCACCGTCCCACCATAAGCGGTCACGATGTCCGCGCCGACCACTTGGTCGATCCCGTAGTCCCCGCCCTTGACCAACACGTCCGGCTTGACCTCGCGCAGCAGGTTTTCCGGGGTGCCTTCAGGGAAACTGATGACCCAATCCACCGCGCCCAGACCGGCCAGTACCGCCATGCGCCGGTCAACGCTGTTGATCGGACGACCCGGCCCTTTCAAGCGACTCACCGAAGCGTCGTCGTTGACCGCGACGATCAGACGATCGCCCTGAGCCCGCGCCTGCTCGAGGTAGGTCACGTGGCCGGCATGCAGGATGTCGAAGCAACCGTTGGTGAAGACGATCCGCTCGTTATGCGCACGCGCATCGTCGACCGCCAGCAACAGTTGCTCAAGACCGAGCACACCGCGCTCGGAGCCTTCTTCACGCTGGATGGCGCGACGCAGTTCCGGTGCGCTGATGCACGCCGTACCGAGCTTGCCGACCACAATGCCCGCCGCCAGGTTGGCCAGGGCCACCGCGTGGGGCAGTTCTTCGCCAGCGGCAATCGCGGCCGCCAGCGTGGAAATCACCGTGTCACCGGCACCGGTCACGTCAAACACTTCACGGGCACGTGCCGGCAGGTGCAGCGCAGGGTGATCCGGGCGCAGCAACGTCATACCGTGTTCGCCACGGGTCACCAGCAAGGCGCCGAGGTCGAGGTCGTGCATCAAGGTCGCGCCCTTGCTCACCAATTCGTGCTCATCGGCGCAACCGCCGACGATGGCTTCGAATTCGCTGAGGTTCGGGGTGATCAGGCTCGCACCACGGTAGATCGAGAAATCCTTGCCCTTGGGATCGGCCAGCACCGGAATGCCACGGGCGCGGGCGGCCTGGATCAGCACCTGATGGTTTTTCAGCGCGCCTTTGCCGTAGTCGGACAACACCAGCACCTTGATGCCTTCGAGCAGTTCGTCGACCTGTTCGCCCAGCGCCAGGGCGTCGGTGGCAAAGGGTTCTTCGAAGTCGATACGCAGCAGTTGCTGGTGACGGCTCATGACCCGCAACTTGACGATGGTCGGCTGGTGCTTGATGCGCTGGAACAACGCCCGCACGCCAGCGCCACGCAGGCTGTTGGCCAGGCTGTCGGCGGCTTCGTCGTCGCCGGTCACACCGACCAGCGAGGCCGGGGCGCCGAGGGCAGCGATGTTGAGCGCAACGTTGGCGGCACCGCCCGGGCGGTCCTCGATTTGCTCGACCTTGACCACCGGCACCGGCGCCTCAGGGGAAATCCGTGAGGTACCACCATGCCAGTAACGGTCGAGCATGACATCGCCGACCACCAAGACAGGGGCTTGATCGAATCGCGGCATGGACAACTTCATGGAGCAACCCACATACAAAATGAACAGGGGCGCGATATTAACACAGGGTTGGCGCAGGCTTGTGCGACGGCTGCAACAGGATGAAACAGCTAGGCTTTCTGCTGGTTTTTTGAGCAGTCAGACTGCCGATCAGCAAGCGCAATGTCGACATTGCTCCCGCCAGGTAAACAATCAAGGGCTGATACAAACAACTGTGGGAGCGAGCCTGCTCGAGATTGCTTTGCATAACCGACGTGGGTGTCGGCTATGCAATTGCAATCGCGAGCAGGATCGCTCCCACAGGAGGATCAGTTAAGGGTTCAGGCGATGTCTTCTGCCGGAGTATCAAGACCCATGGCATTCAAGCGCGCGTAATAACCGTTCTGCGCCAGTAATTCGGCATGGGTGCCGCGCTCGACGATCCGGCCCTGATCCATGACCAGAATCAGATCAGCCTTCTCGATGGTCGACAAACGGTGAGCGATCACCAGCGTGGTCCGGCCTTTCATGACCTGATCCAGTGCCGCCTGAATGTGCCGCTCCGATTCGGTATCAAGGGCCGAAGTGGCCTCGTCGAGAATCAGCAGCGGCGCGTTCTTCAGCAAGGCACGGGCAATCGCCAGACGCTGGCGCTGGCCACCGGACAGCAACACGCCGTTCTCGCCAACCTGAGTGTCCAGGCCTTCTGGCAATTGCGCGATGAAGTCCATGGCGTAAGCGTCTTTCGCCGCTTTCTCGATGTCTTCACGGGGAGCGCCAGCCAGATCGCCATAAGCGATGTTGTTGGCCACGGTGTCGCTGAACAGCGTCACATGCTGGGTCACCTGGGAGATGTGCTTGCGCAGGTTCAGCAGTTTGTACTGCTCCACCTCGACGCCATCGATCAGGATCTCGCCCTTGTCGTGGTGATAGAAGCGAGGAATCAGGTTGGCCAGGGTCGATTTGCCACTGCCCGAACGCCCCACCAGCGCCACCATTTGCCCCGGTTCGACCGAAAAGCTGATGTCGTTGAGTACCTGGCGATCGGTGTCGGGGTAGGTGAAGCTCAAGTTGCGCACATCGAGGCGACCGCTGACCGCATCGCGCTCGATGGTGCCGGTATCGACTTCTGGCTCAACGTCCAGTTGTTCGAAGATGCTCTCGGCACCGGCCACACCTTTCTGGATGGTCGAGCTGACTTCGGACAACTGGCGGATCGGCTTGGGCAGCAGGCCGGCCAGGGTGATGTAGGCAATCATGTCACCGGCCGACGCATCGCCGCGCAGGTACAGCACCAGGAACATCAACACCGCCATGGCGGTGTAAATCACCAACTGCAACAGCGGCGTGTAGATCGCGCCGGTGCGGGTCATGCGCAGTTGCTTGTCGGTGTTGCCCTGGCTGGCTGCCAGGAAGCGCTTCTGTTCGTAGACTTCGCCACCGAAGCTGCGGACCACGCGGTAACCCTGGATCGTTTCCGAGGACACATGGGTCACGTCACCCATGGCCGCCTGGATCTTCTTGCTTTGTTTGCGGAATTTCTTGCTCGCGGTGCGCACCATGACGGCAATCAGCGGCAGGATGGCGACCATGACCAGCGTCAGGCGCCAGTTCATGAACAGCAGCGAGGCAAACAGGAAGATCACTGTCATGCCTTCACGGATTACGACCTTGATCGCATCTGTGGCCGCCCCGGTCACCATGGTCACGTTGAAGGTGATACGCGAAATCAGATGACCCGAGTTATGCTTGTCGAAGTAGCGATTAGGCAAAACCAGCAGGTTGTTGAACAACTGCACCCGCAGGTCATGGACCAGCCCGAGGGAAACCTTGGCCAGAAAGTAGTTGCCCAGATAAGAGCCCAAACCCTGCCACGCCGCGATCAGAATGATCAGCAATGGCACCGCCTGCAGCAGCTGCAGGTCGCGCAGGTAAGGCACCGTCGGGAACAGCACGGCCTCGGGATTGGACAGGCCATCGACGAAGTACTTGAGGATGTAGCCGAGCATCGGCTGCGTCGAAGCGAAAATCAGAAAGCCGACAATGCTGATCAGGAACAGACTGATATACGGCCGTACATAGCCGAGCAGACGGAAGTAGATTTTCAAGCTCGATGGGCTTGCGGAGAGACTGGAGTCGGTCATATCACGCGTTTGTCGATAAAAAGGACGCTGACTTTAGCACAGCTTCTTCAGGGTTCTGGCAAACGCATAAAGGCTGTTATTGTTAGGCACTGCATTCAGCATCAAATAGCCATCACCCAAAAATGGCCGATCAACTTCAGGATTGAATCTCTCAGCATGCAACTCAGCGGTTTCAATAGCACGACCAATCGAATCTTCGATTTCATTTGCCTGTGGATTCTTCCACTCGGCTATTTCTTGCTCCTGTGCGCGTTGTTTTTTCTGCCGGGACGCAACATAAGCCACAAACTGTTTTACGGTTTGTTCAGCATTCCATCGCTGATTGCCCTTTGCCTGCGTCCACGGGAGCTCAAGGAGCTGCTGCGCGAGCCGGTTTTCATTGCGCTGCTGCTGTTCGCCGCCTGGGCCATGCTGAGCCTGGGCTGGGGGCCACCGGATGACGAAAGCGCCGCCAGCCAGTTCAAGCCAGTGCTTCATACGCTGCTGCTGTTTGCCGGGTGCTACTTGTTGGTGCGCCACCGCAGTGAAATCATCCAGCCCTTGCTGTTCAGTGCCGCAATGGTCGGTTTGATCGCTTCGGTCTACAACCTGTTCATGTTTGCCCATATCTATCAGCCGGGCATGCGCCTGATCGGTGGCGGCGCGTTCGACAACCCGCTGCTCAGCTCCCACGTCTTCGGCTTCTTCTGCGCTTACTGGTTGAGCATGAGCATGACCTGCAAGCGTCGCCAGATGCTCTGGCTCAGCCTTCCGGCGATGGTCATCATGTTTGCTGCGGTAATTGCCACTGGCTCCAGAACCCCACTTGTAGCCCTGACGCTGGCGGCGCTATGGCTCAGTTTTATCTGCTGGAACCGACGGTCTGTCGTGCTGCTGAGTTTGCTATTCGTCAGCGGAACCGCCGTTGCCGTGTTGTTTTTACAGATGATCACTCAACGAGGCGACTCCTATCGCTTCGAAATCTGGCAGTTGGCACTGCAAAGAATCGCCGAACATCCATGGATCGGCCATGGTTTCAACGCTAGCCTCACTATCGATGCCGGCATCGGTTACACCTTGCAGGAGCCCCATAGCTTTGCCTTGGGCGTGCTGTATTACGTCGGCATTTTCGGGTTTATACCGTGGCTTTTCTTTCAGGCATGGGCCCTGTTCAGTAGCTGGCGGTATCGCGTACAACCTCTGTTTATCGTCGCCTCGACCTGGCTGATATTCGGCATCGGTGCCGGCCTGACAGAAGGCGGCGGGATCATCTCAAGACCCAAGGAGCACTGGTTCCTGCTGTGGATTCCTTTGGCGCTGATCGCCGCACTGAGCATCAACCAGCGCGCCCGACGCTTACTGGCCAGGCCAGTCAAGACGCTGACACCGACTGTGATGCAGCAACTGACCGCGAACGCCCAAGTGATCGAGGAAGATGGCCTGGGCCCCAAGGTCCTGCGCCTGACGGACGGCAGCTTCCTCAAGCTGTTTCGTCGTCGTCGCTGGTACACCTCGGGCAGCTTCAACCCCTACTCCGAACGCTTTGCCGTCAACAGCGAACAATTGCGCAATATGGGCATTCCCACCCCACAGACCCTGAACCTGTATCGCCTCGAAGACGGCAGCAGTGCAGTGCAGTACTCGCCGTTGTCGGGAAATACCCTGCGGCAGGTCTTGCAAGGGATAACGGCTCCTGCGGTGCGTCAGGCACTGGTAGAGCGTTTCGGCAAGTTCATGGCGCTGTTGCATGAACAAGGCGTGTACTTCCGCTCGCTGCACCTGGGGAACGTACTGGTGCTGGAGGATGGCGAGTTCGGCCTGATCGATCTGGCGGATATGCGCATCTACCCGTCATCCTTGAGTCTGTCGCTGCGCCAACGCAATTTGCGGCACATGCAACGCTACACAGTAGACCGGCGCTGGTTGTTCGAGGATCATTTCGAAGCACTGCTCCAGGGATACGCCGTGACGGCGTCAAAATCCGCCGTAAGTAACCTGCACCGTCAAGTGCTGGCCGTCAGCAGTTCGGCCAAGGCTCATTGATGACCGAAACTAACCCCCTCATTGCGCTGGTCGCCTACTTGCTGGCCATCGCGACCTCAGCATTGCTGTTGCGGGCCGTACCGAAAATCGCCCGACACCTGCAACATTCAGGTGAAAGTCGTTACGCCAGCATCGACGGCCTGCGTGGCTATCTGGCCTTTGGTGTGTTCATTCACCACTCGATCATTACCTGGATTTTCTTGCGCACCGGCGTGATTGATTTCCCACCGAGCAACTTCTATTCACAGCTCGGCCAGGGCAGCGTTGCGCTGTTTTTCATGATCACCGGTTTTCTGTTCTGGAGCCGGTTACTCAGCCAAGGTCGTGAACACGACTGGCTGGCGTTTGCGGTCTCCCGGGTGTTTCGCCTCTACCCGTTGTATTTGCCGCTCATGCTGATTGTGTTTATCTCGGTATTCCATCTGCAGAACTGGGAGCTGAAGGAGCCTGGCATGCAGCTCGTCAGCCAGATTCTGTCCTGGTTGACCTTCGAGCGACCGGACGTCAACCAGTATCACCAGACCGGCATGCTGATCTCCAACGTCACCTGGACTCTGGGTTACGAGGTGTTCTTCTATCTGGCGCTGCCGCTGGCCGCCATGGTGTTCGTCTATCGCGGTAACTGGCTGCAAGTGGTGCTATGCCTGATCGGCATTTACGCCCTGTACCAGTTGGTTGGCTGGGAACACTCGCTCAAGAAGCACTTTCTGTCCAGCTTCCTCGGCGGCATCGGTGCCGCGTACTGGGTTCGCCGGCCGCATCTGGTGGCCTGGAGTCAAACGCGACTGGCCGGCATCATTGCCTTGCTGGCGTTGATCATTGCGTTCATCGCATTCGATCGTGCGTTCAGCTTGATGCCACTGCTTCTGCTCTCGTCGTTTTTCGTCATCGTCGCGTCAGGCAATACGCTGTTCGGCGCCCTAAAACCACGCAGCATTCGCTGGCTGGGAGAAATCAGCTACAGCACCTACCTGCTGCACGGTTTCGTACTTTGGCTGTTGGTGCAGCGTCTGCCGCTGATGCTGCATCTGGACGCCACACAGACGTGGGTCTATCTGCCTCTGGTGGCTGTGTGTACGTGCCTGTTGATACTCATCAGCAGCGCGACCTTCCTGTACATCGAGCTGCCGGGGATCGCCGCTGGCAAGAAAGTCCTGCAGTGGCTGCGTCAGCGCCAGAAAGGCGAAAAGAGCCTGTCGGAGAAAGCCGCTCGCTGATCCCGGCGAGCGTTGCCTTCAGTCCTTTTCCAGCGGCGAAAACAGCAAACGCCCCAGCCCACGCCAAGTCTTCTTGTTCCAGGCCTTGAGCGGGATCTGCGCCAGCAGTTCCCGCGCCAGTTTGCGATCGCGATTGGCGGTTTTCAGGAACATCGAACTGAGGAACTTGTAGCGTACCTCGTCGTACAGCGGATGATCGTTGAACAACGCGTAGGAGCGCAGGATGTTGTCGATCATGAAGCGATGGTTCTTGTAGGAGTTGGTGGCGTGCTTGCGATAGCGCGCCATCAATACATTCAGGCCGTCGATGAAGTAACCGGCATGAGTCACCTTCAGCTCGATCAGCAGGTCTTCCAGACGGATATTCGGATCAAACCCGCCCACCTTGTCCAGCGCCTCGCGGCGGATCATCAGGGTCGGCGCCGGCGGGTAGGGCTTGCGCTCCAGGAACATGTCATCGAAGTCCAGACGACGAAACGGCACATCCCGGCGCTGGCGCTTCTCCGGGTACAGATTGCCGTCGGCGTCGATCAGTTCGATGTTGCCGGCACAAATACCAACCTCGGGCTTGCCGTCCATGTACGCAACTTGGGTCGCGATGCGCTCCGGCAACATGATGTCATCGGAACCGAACGGCACGATCAGGCTGCCTTTTGAGCGAGCGATCGCACCATTGAGCGTGTTGGTCAGCCCCTGATTCTGCTGAACACGGAAATCGAAGCCGTGCTGTGCCTGTAACACCTTGATGCGCTCGACGCTGTCGTCCTTGGAGCCGTCATCGACCACCAGCAACTCGATGTTCGAGTAGGTCTGATTGAGGACACTGAGGATGCTTTCCTCGATATAGGGAGCGTGGTTGTACGACGCGATGATGACGGTAACGATTGGCTGCGCGTCGTTCATTTTTGTTCCTTGCGGGCCTGTTCCAGGCCGGAGTCGATCAGGTTCAGGTACTCCTGACGGAACACCTCGATGTCGTGTTCTTTCTGCAGATAACGAAACGCCTGTTCGCCCTTGGCCTTGAGGTCGTCGTCCGACAGGGCGAGGTAGTTATCCAGCGCCGCGATCAGGCTCGGCACATCCTTTGGCGTAATCGTCAGACCGCCGGCGCCCTCGATCAGAGGCAGCATCGCCGGCACGTTCGAGGCGATGACCGGCAGGTGCCCGCTCATGCCTTCGAGCAGCGCCAGACCAAGGCCTTCGGCCAGGGACGGCATGGTCCAGATATCGAACGCGCGAATGTACTGCAAGGCGATTTCCTTGAAGCCCAACAGGTGCGCACGGCCAGTCAGGCCAAGACGTTCGATCTCGGCCGCCAGTTTCGACTCTTCGCGGCCGGCACCGATGATCGCCAGTTGGCTGTTCGGATATTTGTCCTTGAGCGCAGCAAAAGCCTGCAACAGGTAGGTGTGCCCCTTGACCGGCACCAAACGGCCCAGCGCGCCGATCAGCCGTACCGACGGATCGATCCCCAACAACTCTCGAGCGCGCTCGCGGCTGTGTTGCAAGCCTTCGGCCTGCTCGATGTCGATGGCGTTGGTAATGGCGTAGGTGTTCGGGTCGGTAAAGCCGCAGTCGCAGTCCAGCAGGTACTGTTTGACCGCCGGCGAGACGCCGACGAAGCGCCAGTGGCGATCGATCAGGCGTTGGGTTTGGCGACGCCGGTAGAACCGATCGTACTCGCCGAAACCGTGGGAGATGCCGATGCACAGCGGCACTTTCAGCCACCGGTTGAGCGTCAGCATCATATTCACCGGTTTGAAGCGGTTGCAGATCACCACGTCGAACTTCTCAGCGCGGCAGAACTTGTACAACTGCCACATTGCGCGCAAGCGCATACCCTTGAGGGACTTGTCGGAAAACTCGAAATACACCGAACGGCCGGCACGGCTCACCGCCTCGCCAGGCCCGGGCTTGCCACGCAGGAACGCCGCGGTGACCTCATAGCGATCGCTTGGCAGCGCCTTGACGATCTGCTCTGCAAGGTCGGCAAAATCATGGGCTTTGACGTTGTAGTCAGGCTGCAGCTGCAGGACCTTTGACCGTTGACTCATAACTCTCCCCGGTTTACGCCTGATTCACCCGGCTTCAGCAGCCAAAGCAATTCCTGGCGCCTGACCGCTTTTCGAAAAATTCGTTTTCGCCGTACACCGACGGTTTGCGACCGGCCAGCAAACGCTGGATCACGCGGCGCAAACGGCGCTTGAACGGCGCTGGCGGCTGCAAGTCATGCATCATGCCCAGCGCCATGGCCTTGTCGCGCTGCTGCTCAAGCGTCAGTCGCAGGCTCAGTGGCTGCATCGGTGCGGCGGCATCGAACGCCGGGGGCAGCGCGATGCCATGGCCGGCATCGCCCATCGGCCAGCGATCATTGTCATGCAGATGATTGGCATAGCCGAGCAGGGTTGGCTGCCAGTCCAGGCCTTTCAAAGCTTCGAGTACCGCCTCTTGAGCGCAGATATGGTCGGGATGCGGATCGAGGGTCGGATGCGGCAGCACGATGACGTCCGGGCGTGCTCGCAGCAACACTTCGCGCAGGTCGGCCAGCAAATTGTTCCAGGTCGGCGCACCGTCGGCATCACCGGGCAAGGCAAACGGGTTCAACTGGCGAAACAGGCGGGTGTCATTCAACTCCGCCTCTCGCGACCCCATCGGCTGCGACGGCGCCGCTTTCATGGCCGCCAGTTGCAGACAGAAATAACCCAGTTGCACGCAATGCGCTTCTGGCACTCCGGCCCAGCGCGGTACCGCGATGCTGTCCCAGGTGCGCAGACGGCCCTTGAGACGCGCCGCTTCGACCTTGTTCAGCCCAAACTGCTGATAGTGCTCGGCTTCGATCTCGCCAGCCGTCAGGGTGACAATCCAGGCCTCATTGGCCTGGCTGTACAAACCGTAGGCCGCCAGTTCGGCATCGTCGGCGTGTGGCGCGATGACCATCACCCGCTGACGGTGATAATCCGGCTGTTCAAAAGCCCAGAGCACCGGCTCGCCAGAAATCCGGCAGAAGCGCCCGCGCAAGCGCAGTTGGCCCTGGGATAGAACGTGCGCCTGACCAGTGAGGTTCAGGTAGCGCAGGCCATTCACCCCACGCTCGAAGGTTTGCCGATCCGGGTTGTTGCCCCCAGCCAGCTCAACCACCGGGTCGATAAAACGGCCCAACCAAGTGCTTTTTACCTGCAACGCCAACACCAGCGTGGCGTCGTCGACCAGCATGACGCCTTCGTCCAGCCGCAAATGCTCGCCCACCAGATGAACCTTGGGCCGCTGGGTGTAGGGCGGGAAGCTGTACTGATAATCGTCTTTCGGCGAATAGAACAAATGGTCGGCGAACCACGCCTCGTGAGCGATCCAGCCCAAAACCGCGAGCACCAGCGGCAACCACCAGGCCACCAGCATGCCAACGACAATCAACAGCACCAGCGCTATCAGCAGGCCGAGGCGTTTGGTGCGACGGTGACGCTTGAGCAGTTGCTGTTTGCGACTCATGGGTTGGCTCATACGGTGAAGACCGGCACAGGATTGCACCAGCGGTCCTTGTATTCACGGTCGGCCCGACCGAAGGAAAACCTCAGCGGCTTATCCAGGGCTCGTGCGTGTTCCCAGGCGCTTTGGGTGTTGAGAAAACTCAGCACGCTGCCTGGGCTGAATTCGCGGGTTTCAGGGTCGACGCCACCATTGATGTACTCGACGCTGATCCACGCAGGCGCTTCAACCCGGTACACCAGTTGAATCGCAATCGGCGCATCGTTGAGGAAAATCACCGAGCCGATCAGCAGCTCGCGCAGCAACTCGATCACCTCGCCCATGCGCGCCGCACCGGTGGCAGGGAAACCCCAGCGGCGCTGGAACAAGTCGCAGTAGATCGCCGCTAATTCGGCACTGGAAAACTCGGACACCGGCCGCACCACTCCGCCCGCCTCTTCCAGCAGACGCAGTTCGCGGCGCTGGTTGTAGCGAAACTTCTTCGACAGTTCTTCCGGGGTCCGGGCCATGGCCAGTTGCTCGGTTTGCAACTTGATGCCGGTGAAGCGACCTTCGTTCAGCGCTGATAAATAGCGCCCGCGATGACGCAAGGGTGCCTGGGCATCGGCGGCGGCCGGCAGGATCAGCTCGGCATTGCCAAGGTCGAACAGGCCTTTCTTGCCACTGCGTTTGAGCACATCCTTGGACAGCGCCAGGTCGCGACCCCAGGTCGCAATCGCGGCTTTGACTTCGCCATCCTGCTCCCAGGCCAGGTAACGCACCGGGATCCCGGCCAACTGCGCCAAGCGTTCGACCACCAGCGGATGAGTGGCGACGCTGCCGCCAAAACGCTGCCAGGCATCGGCATACGTCGAGGCGTCAACCGACGCCCAGCCTCGTTCGCGCCAGCCTTGAAATCGGTTGAGCATCAGCCCCTCTGTGCCAGTTCGGTAACGTGTGGCAAATGCCAGAAAGCGTCGCGTACCGCCCGGTCGCTGAAGCGCTCTCGCAAACGGTCGAGCATCATCTCGGCGCATTGACGACGTTGCTGCTCATCCATCGCGGCCAAATGTTGCAGCCCTTGAGCCAAGTGCTCGGCATCGCCCAGCGGGAACAGAATGCCCACACCTTCAACCACTTCCTTCGCCCCACCGCACGCGGTGGCGAGCAACGGTACGCCAGCGGCCATGGCTTCGAGCAGCACCATGCCGAACGGTTCGTGATCGGAACTCAAGGCGAACACATCGAAAGCCCGGAAGTAGCGCCGGGCGTCAGGCACCTGCCCGAGGAACAGCACACGGTCGCCGATCCCGAGTTCGCGGGCCAACGACTTGAGGTCCTGTTCCAGGCGACCGGAACCGAGAATCACCAGTTGGCTGTTACCTGGCAAACCCGGCAACGCCGCAGCAAAACCGTGCAACAGCGTGGCCTGATCCTTGTCCGGATGCAGCCGCCCGACGTTGCCGACCACCCAGGCATCCGCCGCCAGACCGAGGGTTTCCCGAGCCTCACGAACCGATACCTGGCTGACCTGCAAGGACTGCACATCGATACGGTTGTAGAGCGTCTGAATCCGCGCCGCCGGCCATTTCGGCAGGCATTTGCGCATGTCGTCGCGCACCGCATCGGACACCCCGAGCAGGCTCAGGCGCTTGCGGAAAATATGCGCGAACAGTCTGCGGGTGCCGCGCTTGTAATCGCCAAACGCGTGGTGCACGCCAATCACCGGCAACGAAGTGCCGAGCAAGGCGATGTAGATCGGCTTGAAGCGATGGGCAATACAGAAGCTGAAATTGCGCGAAGCGGCGATCTTGCGCAGATCGCCGATGGCGCCCAGCTTCAGGCCACGAATAGCCTTGGAGCTGTATTCCATGAACAGCACTTCGTCGGAAGCGCAGCCCGCGGCGACCTCGGCATCGGCGGCCCCGGTCAAAAAGACCGTAGTCACCCGATAGCCAGTCCCCGCGAACAGGCTGGCGTACTGCCGGGCGCAGTCCAGGAACGGCCCGTCATAGCCGTGACAGAACTGCAACACATGGCGTTCAGCCGAGCGTGTCATAAGCGTCCGCGCCTTCTTTGACCACCAGAATGTCTTCCATGATCAGGTATTGCAGGTCGGAGCCGAAGAACATGTTCAGGGCGTCGGTCGGCGAGCAGATCATCGGCTCGCCACGACGGTTGAGCGAGGTGTTCAGCGACACGCCGTTGCCGGTCAGCACTTCCAGCGCTTTCATCATGTCGTAGTAGCGCGGGTTGTATTCGCGCTTGAGCACCTGGGCCCGGGAGGTGCCGTCTTCGTGGACGACTTCCGGCACGCGGGTCTTCCACTCTTCAGCCACTTCAAAGGTGAAGGTCATGAACGGCGCCGGGTGATCGATCTTGATCATCTGCGGGGCCACGGTGTCGAGCATCGACGGGCAGAAAGGCCTCCAGCGCTCGCGGAACTTGATCTGGTGGTTGATGCGGTCAGCCACGCCGGTCGCACTCGGGCAACCGATGATCGAACGACCACCCAACGCACGCGGACCAAACTCCATGCGGCCCTGGAACCAGGCCACCGGGTTGCCGTCGACCATGATCTTGGCGATGTTTTCCGGCATGTTCTCGAGCTTGCGCCAGGTTGGCTTGCTCGGGTGACGGGCACACGCGGCGATCACGTCTTCGTTGCTGTACGACGGGCCGAGGTAGACGTGTTCCATCTTCTCGACCGGTACGCCACGGGCGTGGGACACATAAGCCGCCGCACCGACCGCGGTGCCGGCATCGCCGGACGCCGGTTGCACGAACAGTTCGTTGACGTCGTCGCGGGCGATGATTTTCTGGTTCAGCTTGACGTTCAACGCACAGCCACCGGCGAAGGCCAGTTTGCCGGTTTCCTTGAGCACGTCGCCCAAGTAGTGGTCGATCATCTGCAGCGAGATCTTTTCGAACAGCGCTTGCATGCTGGCGGCATAGTGGATGTACGGCTCGTCGGCGATATCGCCTTCGCGCTTCGGACCCAGCCACTCGATCAGCTTCGGCGAGAAGTAGAAGCCTTTGCCCTTCTCTTTGTAGCGACGCAGCCCGATAACGTTGGCGTAGTCGGTATTGATCACCAGCTCACCGTTTTCAAACGAAGCCAGGCGCGAGAAATCGTATTTGCTTGGATCGCCGTACGGCGCCATACCCATGACCTTGAACTCGCCATCGAGCATCTCGAAACCGAGGAACTCGGTGATCGCGCCGTACAGGCCGCCGAGGGAGTCAGGATCGAAGAATTCCTTGATCTTGTGGATCTTGCCGTTTTCGCCATAACCAAAGAAGGTCGTGGCGTACTCACCCTTGCCGTCGATCCCCAGGATCGCGGTCTTCTCTTTGAAACCGGAGCAGTGGTAAGCGCTGGAGGCGTGAGCCAGGTGGTGCTCGACCGGTTCGATCTTGATTTTCTTCGGGTCGAAGCCCAGTTGCTCAAGGCAGAACACGATCTTGTTGCGATAGCGCTTGTAGCGACGGTTGCCCATCAGGATCGCGTCGAGGGCGCGGTCCGGGGCGTACCAGTAACGCTTGGCGTAGTGCCAGCGCGCTTTGCCGAACAGGCTGATCGGGGCGAACGGGATCGCGACCACATCAACGTCGGACGGCTTGATGCCTGCCTGTTCGAGGCAGAACTTCGCCGATTCGTAGGGCATGCGGTTCTTTGCATGTTTATCGCGTACGAAGCGCTCTTCCTCAGCCGCCGCGACCAGCTTGCCGTCGATGTACAAGGCTGCGGAAGGATCATGGCTAAGGGCGCCGGACAGGCCAAGAATCGTCAATGCCACAGGGGTCTAGCCTCTTTAGTCTGCATACAGGCGACAAGCGCCTCAAAAATTAATGTGCCCTCGCAAGGGGCGAGAGACAGCTAAAGGGCGGGATTATAGCGTAAACATGACGGGAATGACCCAGACCTATTTGCCGCACAGCGTTGAGGATCAAAAGATCGCAGCCTTCGTCAGCTCCTGCAGGAAGTTGCATTCCAAATGCAGGAGCTCCCGAAGGCTGCGATCTTTTAAGTCTTCAGACTCGATCGATACTTTTGGGCAAACGCTGCTCAATGACTTGATACAGCGCACTGCTCTCAGGCCAGTTACGCATAAACCGCGCCCGATCCCGCGCATACGCCGGGGCAAAGCTGCCCGGCGAGCCGTGCTGACACATCGAATCGAGGTCGATCAGCGCCCAGCGATCCTGCTGCCAGAACAGGTTATGGCCCTTGAAATCGCCATGGCTGATTCGCTCGCGAATCAACTCTGCAAACAGATGATCCAGCGCCAGCAGCTCGGCTTCCGGCGCGGCGCCGCTCTCAACGTAGGGCGCAAATCGCTCGATGATGTCCGGCCCCGGCAAATACTCGGTCACCAGGTACGCCCGGCTGCGCAACCAGAGAAAACGCTTCTCCAGCAACGCCAAGGGTTTGGGTGTGGCAATGCCGAGGAACGCCAGCCGATTGCCTTCACGCCAGGAATGCCAGGCACGGCTCGGGCGCCAGAAGCGTTTGAGCCAATGGGCAAAGCCCTTGATGTTGTAGCGCTTGATCACCAGCGTGCGCCCGGCCACGTCGACCTTGCCAACACTCGCCGCGCCGCCGGTTTTGTACAAGTGGCCCTGATCGAGCAAAGCATCGGCCTGCTCCAGCACCGGCAGCATCGCCGCTTCTTCCTCGCGGCGAATCGCCCGTAAGCCAAACGCCCCGCGCTGGACGCTGAACAGCGTGCATTCGCGGCCGCACTTGATCAGGAAGTCCTTTAAGCGCCAACGGCGCACTTTGCTGATCTGCTTCTGCAAGGCTTCCATCGGCAAGGCGTGCTCGCCGTTGCTCAACAGGTAATACACCAGCAATTCTTCGGTGAACGGTTCCAGCGACTTCGGCAACTGGGCGAAAAATACGCCGAGATTTTCCAGGACTTTCTGCCGTGACAGCGGTTGGCCAGGGGTTTCGGCGCAGACGCCGCCGCCATCGATCAGGTACAAGCGACCGCGCTGGCGCAACAGGTTGTCCAGATGCAGGTCTTCCTGCCACAGACCCTTGCGATGCATTTGGCCGATCGCGCCCAACGCCTCGGCGAGCACGGCGCCTTGCATGTCCGCCAGCACCGGCAAGTGTTCGACTTTTTTCCAGGTCTCCCCCAAGCTCTCGGCGCCTTCGAGGAAATCGAACAGCAGCCAGCCGCCCTCGCCGTCCTTCAGGCCATCCGCCAGCAATTGCGGCGTGGTCAGGCCCTGATCAGCGAGTAAACGCACGCCATCGCGTTCACGCTGAAAATGCCGCGCCGCTTTGCTGCCAACCAGCAACTTGGCCAGCACCGGACGGCCACGCCAGACACCGGCACCGACGTAACGTTGGCCCGGCAACACCCGGAGCAAACTCAACAGTTGCAACTCGGCGGGCCCGGCGGCATCGGCCAAAGGGATGTTCAACGGCAGGCTCGGGCTGCGGCCGGCGTTCTTTAGTTCGGACAAACGCATCAACGCGTCTCCTTGTGACTACGGCGCGCGGTCAATCGCGAGACCCAGTTGCCCACCAGAGAACTGTCACTCGACTGATCCACATAGCTGGCCAATAACGCGCGCAAATGACGTTCGTCCCACTCCGGCGCCCGGCGCAGCAACGGTTCCAGATCCTTGATCCGGTCACGCTGACCGAACAGCAAGGGCCGGGTCTTTTCCAGGTCAATCAACTGCGCCCGGTAACCGTCGCCGGTGGCCTGCAAGAAAATGTGCTTGGGGTAGAAGCAACCGTGAACCTGGCGCACACCATGCAGGCGCCGCGCCAGTTGCCCGCAGGCGTGCAGGATCGCCGAGTGCTGCACGTCGCTCAGATCTGACCAGCGCTGCAACAGCGAATCCAGGTCATCCCAACCATCCAGGGCGCGGGTCAGCAGAATCGCCCGGACTTCGCCGCCGACCTTACGCTCACCGAAAAACGCGGCTTGCAGTGCCGGGATGCCCATTTTCTGGTAGCGGGTGATATTGCGAAACTCGCGGGCGAAACTCGGCTCGCCCAACGGTGCGTGTAAGGTCCGGGTCAGGTAGTTGCACTGACGCTTGAGGTAAAAGCCCTGCCCTTCCAGATCCAGCCGATACACGCTGCTCCAGCCGCCGCGAGTGGTGTTGGGTTCATCCACCGCATCGAGCTGCTTGGCCCAGAGGGCGTCGAAGGTGCCGAGGCCGTGGCGCTCAAGCAGCGCACGGTCTTCAGCGGCCAGAAAATCGGTCATTCGCGTCCCTCGAAAAATCTCACCACGTGCCGGATCCGTTTTTTGTCGGCCGCGTCAAGCCGGGTCCGTTGGCGGTATTGCAGGTAGAAGCGCAGGCGCTGGGTGGCCGACAGGTGATACTTGGCCACCTTGTCGAGACAGGCCAGGTCCTTGGTGATTCGGTACTTGAGCCAGAAACCACGCCAGAAATCGCCATTCGGGCAATCGATCAGGAACAGCTTGGCGTCATCGTCGATCAGTAGGTTGCGCCACTTCAAATCGTTATGGGTGAAGCGGTTGTCGTGCATGGTCCGGGTGTATCCCGCCAACTGCCGACTGACGTGATCGACCCAGGCACGGTCTGCCAGTTTCGGGTCATGCCGATCAGCCAGCGCCGACAAGTCTTCGGTGCGCGGCAACTCGCGGGTGATCATCGCCCCACGGTCGTAGGCCGCACCGCGACGTTCCAGGCCCCAGGCCACCACTTCGGCGGTAGGGATGCCCCACTTGGCGAAGCGCTTGAGGTTCTGCCATTCGGCTTTCACCCGAGGCTTGCCCAGATAACGGCGCAGGCCTTTGCCGGCACCGACGTAACGTTTGACGTAATAGTTCACGCCGTTGCGGTTGACGCGGATGACCTCGGATAACGGATCGTGGGTCAGTTGCTCGCCCTGGAGGTTAAACACTGCTTCGAGGCTACCAAAGTCTTCACTCAGCTCGCTATACGCAGGTTCCAGTGTCCAACCCGACATTAGAGCGCGTCCCCGTATCGCTGTTTACGGTCGTAGAGTTTGTTGGCCTTGCCTTCGAGCCACGAGAGCAACGCAGCTTCCTCGGCAAGAATCTGACGCAAGGGCTGCTGGAAGTAGCCCTTGAGGAAACGCAGTTTGTCGCGCTGGGTCAGGCCGATATCTAGGGCCGAAAAGTACAGCGCAGCCAGATCCTTGTTGCGCCAGCGCTGAGTGATCGCCGGGCGGGTCTGGGCCCGATGCAGGTCGATCACCGAGAGTTTGAAGTCGTCAGCGGTCACCGGTTTGTCGGTGTGCAGCAGGAAATGGCAGATGTAGCAGTCGCGGTGGTTGACCCCGGCGCGGTGCATCATGCCGGTCATGCGCGCGACTTCAGCGATCAGTGCACGTTTGAGCTTCGGCTCCGGCGGGTTCTTGACCCAGTCGATACTGAAGTCTTCGAGGCTGACGGTCGGCGCCAGTTCTTCGGTAACGATGAACGAATGCTGGTCCGCCGGGTTGCTGCCCTTCTCGCCGTAAGCCACGGCGGTCATGGTCGGCACGCCGACGTCTTGCAGGCGCTGGATGGCTTTCCACTCCTGGCCCGCGCCGAGCACCGGCAGCTTGGCAGTGAGCAGGTTCTTGAAAATCTCGCCCCAGCCGATGCCACGGTGGATCTTCACGAAAAACCCGTTGCCGTTCACTTCAGTGCGCAGGGTCCGGCGCGCTTCGAGCTCGCGGTACACCTCGCCCTGCAAGCCCTCGACTTCGGCGAACGGGTCGCGTCCGGCCCACAGGCTCTTGAACGGTTCAGCCAGCATCAACTTCATTAAGCGTGCTCCGCCAGAATCACATCGGCCGCGTGCTGCGGCATGCTATAGAGGTCGGCCGTCTCGGCGAAGGCCAGACCGTTGCGGCTCCAGGCCGCCCGTGCTTGAGCATCATTCAACATGTCAGTCAGGTACTGCGTGAGCTGCGCCTGATCGAAGGGTTCGTCCAGCACCCGGCCGGCGTCGGCCTCGGCAATGTAATGGGCGTAACCACAGACCGCGCTCACCAGCACCGGCAACCCGGCCACCACAGCTTCAAGCAGCACCGTGCCGGTGTTTTCGTTGTACGCCGGGTGGATCAACAGGTCGGCACCGAGCAGGAAACGCGGGATATCGCTGCGGCCCTTGAGGAACGAAACGTTGTCGCCGAGCCCCAATGTGGCGCTCTGCATCTGGAATAACTTGGGGTCGTCCTGGCCAATTACAAACAGCCGGGTGCGTTTCTTCAGATCGGCGGGCAATGCTGCCAACGCCTTGAGGCTGCGATCCACACCCTTGGTCTTGAACCCGGAGCCGATCTGCACCAGCAACAAATCGTCATCCTTGAGGTTGAACTCACGACGGAATTCAGCGCGAATTTCAGCCGCATTCGCGGGTGCGCGACGGTCCTGGGAAATGCCCGGCGGCAGCAAATGGAAACGCTCCAGCGGAGTGTCGTAATGCTTGATGAACAGCGGCTGCTGGACTTCGGAAATCATCAACACTTCAGTCTTGGCGTCCTTGGCGAACACCGCGCGCTCGTACTCGGCGAAGTGCCGGTAGCGGCCCCAACGACGGTACAGCGAATTGCGCAGGTTCTGCGCCTTGTCCTCAAAGCAGCCGTCGGCCGCGTAGTAGACGTCCAGGCCCGGCATCTTGTTGAAACCGATCAGGCGGTCCACCGGACGCTTGGCCAGATCGGCCTCCATCCACTCGGTGAGCTTTTCGTTACGTCGATGATTGAAGAACGCCTTGACGGGCGCCACCAGCACTTCGAAACCCGGCGGAACATCACCTTCCCAGATCAGCGTGTAGACGCGGATCTGATGACCTCGCTGCTGACACTCCAGGGCGATGCGCATGAAATCGCGCTGCAAACCGCCAAACGGAAAGTATTTATAAAGGACAAAAGCCAATTGCATCAGCGCAGCTCCTCAGCCAGTAACAACGTGCTCAGTCGGCTGGCGACACGCTGGGGATTCAGACGCGTGAAGCACAGGGGCCACTCGCGCTTCAGGTCAAACTGACGGGCATCATCGGCCGTCGGTTGATAGGTGCATTTCTTTTGCAGGCACGGCGCGCACGGGAAGTCGCTGGCGATGTGAATCTGCGCCTTGCCATAAGCGCCGGTCAGGCCTGGATTGGTCGGGCCGAACAGCGACAGGGTCGGTACGTCCAGCGCCGCGGCCAGATGGCCGAGCCCGGTGTCCACGGCCACGCACGCCTGTGCGCCGGCCAATACTTTGCCGACGCCGGCCAGGTTCAGTTTGGGCAGCACTTCAACATGCCGGAAACCGGCGGCGATGCGCTCGGCACGGGCCTTTTCAATCGGATTGCCCCACGGCAGTTTCACCGCGACGCCAAGGTGACCGACCCGTTCGGCCAGTTCACGCCAGTAATATTCCGGCCAGTGCTTGGTGTCCCAAGTGGTGCCGTGGAGAAATAGCACGTACGGATTCTTGCGCGGCAGTTCCACCATGCGTTCGACGTTCAGGCCGTAATCGCCCAAACCTTTGGGTAAGTCGTAACCCAATGCCAACGCGAACAACTGACGCACTCGCTCGACTGCGTGTTGCCCACGACCCACGGCCAGGCGCCGGGAGTAGAAGCGTGCGGCCATCGGCTCACGGGCGGAGTGCTTGTCCAGCCCAGCCACTGGAGCCTTGACGTAGCGGGTCAGCCAGGCGCTTTTCAGCAAGCCTTGGGCATCGATCACCAAGTCGTATTTAGTGGCGCGGACGCTTTGTTTGAAGCGTTTCCACTCGCCACTTTTGATGGTCTGCCAGATGTTTTTGCGCCAGCGACGGATCGCCACCGGGATCACCTTGCCCACGGCCGGGTGCCAGGTCGGGATCTCGGCGAAGCCTTCTTCCACCACCCAGTCGAACTTGATGCCGGGGATTGCCCGCGCCGCGTCGGTCAACGCTGGCAACGCATGAATCACGTCGCCCAGCGAAGAAGTCTTGATCAACAGAACCCGCAAACTAATTGACCTCGACCACAGTGCCCTGCAACCGCTGCAAGGCTTCGTTCACCGGTTGCGGCATCAACTGGCGCAGGCAGTTGTAATGACCGAAGCGGCAGGTGCGATCGAAGCAGGGACTGCATTCGATGCCCAGGCGCACAATTTCGACGTGCTCGGCCAGCGGCGGGGTGAAGCCCGGCGAGGTCGAGCCGTAGACGGCGACCAGCGGACGGTTCAGCGCCGCAGCAACGTGCATCAGGCCTGAATCGTTGGAGACCACTGCATCGGCGCAGGACATCAAGTCGATAGCTTCGGCCAGCGAGGTGCCTCCGCTGAGGTTCACCGACTCTTCACGCAATCCGGGAATCAGCCGCGCGCGGATGTCTTCGCCGACGGCGTGATCGTTTTTCGAGCCGAACAACCAGACCTGCCAACCTTCGCGAATCTTCGCTTCGGCGACTTTGGCGTAGTGCTCGGACGGCCAGCGCTTGGACTCGCCGAACTCTGCGCCGGGGCACAGCGCCAACACTGGGCGATCCAGCTCGAGACCGAACTTGGCCATCGCCGCCTCGCGGGTGACCGGGTCGATTTGCAGGCTTGGGCGTGGATAGGGTTTCGGCAGATCCGCGCCCGGCTCGTAGGCCAAGGCCATGAAGCGCTCGATCATCAACGGGTAACGTTCTTTATCCAGCGTGCGCACGTCATTGAGCAGGCCGTAGCGGAACTCGCCACGCCAGCCCGTGCGTTTCGGGATACCGGCGAAGAACGGCACCAACGCCGACTTCAGGGAGTTGGGCAGCAGGATTGCCTGGTCGTACTGGCCGGCCAGGGATTTGCCGATGCGGCGACGGGTCGCCAGCTCGAGGGCGCCGTGGCCGAGCGGGAAGCTCAAGGCCTGGCGCACTTCGGGCATACGCTCAAGAATCGGCCGGCTCCACTCGGGGGCCAGCACGTCGATTTCGCATTGCGGGTGGCGTTGCTTGAGACACTGAAACAGTGTCTGCGCCATCACCATGTCACCGACCCAACTGGGCCCAACGATCAGAATTTTCATGTGGTTTCCAAAAACGAACCGGGGAGGCATACGCCTCCCCGCCTCGAGAATTCTACAAACACTGTAGATCTACTGTGGGAGCGAGCCTGCTCGCGATGGGGTCTTCACATTCAACATTATTGTCGCCTGATACTCCGCTATCGCTGGCAAGCCAGCTCCCACAGGGTTTTGCATCCGTTCCAACATCTGCATTTCAGCGCAGATCTATTGTGGGAGCGAGCCTGCTCGCGAAGGGGCCGGCACATCCAAAATCAATGTCGCCTGATACTCCGCTATCGCTGGCAAGCCAGCTTCCACAGGGTTTTGCATCCGTTCCAACATCTGCATTTCAGCGCAGATCACTGTGGGAGCGAGCCTGCTCGCGAAGGGGCCGGCACATCCAAAATCAATGTCGCCTGATACTCCGCTACCGCTGGCAAGCCAGCTCCAACAGGGTTTTGCATACGTTCCAACATCTGCATTTCACCGCAGATCACTGTGGGAGCGGGCTTGCTCGCGAAGGCGTCCTGTCAGCCAACATCAATGCCGATTGACACTCCGCATTCGCGAGCAAGCCCACTCCCACAGGGTTTGGCATCCATTCCAACATCTGCATTTCACCGCAGATCACTGTGGGAGCGAGCCTGCTCGCGAAGGGGCCGACACATCCAAAATCAATGTCGCCTGATACTCCGCTAACGCTGGCAAGCCAGCTCCCACAGGGTTTTGCATACGTTCCAACATCTGCATTTCAGCGCAGATCACTGTGAGAGCGGGCTTGCCCGCGATGGGGCCGGCACATCCAAAATCAATGTCGCCTGATACTCCGCTATCGCTGGCAAGCCAGCTCCCACAGGGTTTTGCATCCGTTCCAACATCTGCATTTCACCGCAGATCTACTGTGGGAGCGGGCTTGCTCGCGAAAGGGCCAGCACATCCAGCATCAGTGGTGACTGACACTCCGCTTTCGCGAGCAAGCCCGCTCCCACATTTTAATCTCGCCGCTTCAACTACCGAGTTTCAGCTTAGCCCCAGCTCGCGCCAGATCCGCAACACCTGCCGCCGTTCGTCCACGAACTGATCGCCCGGTATCACCCCGGCGTCCTTCTGCAAGGCCTGCCGGTGTGCGGCGGAGCGGTAGGCTTTATAGGCCTCGCGCAGCAGGCTGGCGTCTTCGGCGGGCATCAGCCCTTCCTGCTCCAACCCTTCCAGAATGCGGATGTTATCGGTCCAGCGCAGCAATGACGGGTGCTGTTCGGACCACGCCAGGGTCGCGTATTGCACCATAAATTCAATATCGACGATACCTCCGGCGTCCTGCTTGAGATCGAACGGCGCCGTGGCTTCGAAGGCATTTGCCGCGGTACCGGCGGCGGTGCTCTTGCTGCCGAGGTTATCGCGCATCTTGGCGCGCATCTCGCTGACCTCCTGACGCAAGGTCGGCAAATCCCGGGCCTTGCCCAAAATCGCCGCGCGAACCTTCTCGAACGCCTGGCCGACATCCTGACTGCCCACCAGCACCCGCGCCCGCACCAACGCCTGATGTTCCCAGGTCCAGGCTTCGTTTTCCTGGTAGCGGGCAAACGCCCCCAGGGAACTCACCAGCAACCCGGATGCACCGGACGGTCGCAGCCGCATGTCGACTTCATACAACTGACCGGAGTTGGTCTGCGCCGTCAGCAAGTGAATGATCCGCTGCCCCAACCGGGTGAAGAACTGCGCACCGTCGATCGGTTTCGCCCCGTCGGTTTCCGCTTGCGGATCGCCGTCATGAATAAACACCAGGTCCAGGTCCGAACCATGCCCCAATTCCAGGCCGCCGACCTTCCCATAACCGACAATCACGAAGCCGGGATCGCACAACGTACCGTCGGTACGCAGCGGCGTGCCGTATTTGGCCACCGTTTGACGCCAGGCCAGGGCCAGCACTTGTTCGAGGATCGCCTCGGCGAGCCAGGTCAGGTAATCGCTGACCTTCATCAACGGCAGGCTGCCGGCGATTTCCGAGGCCGCAACCCGCAAGCGGTGCGCCAGTTTGAAATGGCGCAGGGCTTCCATTTGTTGTTCGAGGTCGTCCTCGGGAATCCGCGTCAGGCGCTCGCGCAATTCAGCGGCCAGTTCCGGCGCCAGCGGCGGCTTGAACAGTCGGCCTTCGTTGAGCAATTCATCGAGCAACAACGGGAAGCGGGTGATCTGCTCGGCAATCCACGGGCTCGCAGCGCACAAGGTCAGCAAGCGACGCAGGGCGCCGGGGTTTTCCGTCAGCAACACTAAATAAGCCGAACGCCGGGCCACGGCCTCAACCAGTGGCAGCACTCGCTCCAGCACCAGATCAGGATTGGCGTGCTCCACGGCCTGGGCCAGCAAGCGCGGAATAAAGGCATCGAGGCGCTCGCGACCCAAACGCTGCATGGCCCGCAATTGCGGACTGCTGCGCAGGCTGGCCAAGGTTTTCAGAGCCTTGGAAGCATCGGCAAAACCACCCTCTTCCAACTGCCGGCAAGCGGCCTCTTCGTCCTGGGACTCTTCCCACAACGGCAGCCACTCACCCCCGACCACCACTTCGGCTTCAGCGCCTTCCTCTTCGTCAGGATCGGCAATCACCTGAGCGAAGTGCCACGCCACCCGACCACGCCAATACATCAGCCGCTCATGAAATGCCGGCCAATCGGCAAAGCCGAGCATGAAGGCGATCCGCGCCTGATCCTGTGCGCCATCCGGCAGCATCTGGGTCTGGCGGTCGGCAATCGCCTGGATTGCGTGTTCGGTGTAACGCAAGAATTCGTAGCCGTTACGCAACTCACTGATCACAGGTTCCGGCAGGTAACCCTGCCCTTCCAGCGTGCTCAGTACTTTTAATAGCGGACGTTGTTGCAGGCTCAGGTCGCGACCGCCGTGAATCAACTGGAACGCCTGGGCGATAAACTCCACTTCGCGGATGCCGCCGGAACCAAGCTTGATGTTGTCGGCCATGCCCTTACGCCGGACTTCCTGCTGGATCAGCTGCTTCATGGTGCGCAGCGCTTCGATGGCCGAGAAGTCCAGGTAACGCCGGTAAACGAACGGTCGCAGCATGTCGAGCAACTGCGCGCCGGCCACTTGATCGCCGGCCACCACCCGGGCCTTGATCATGGCGTAGCGTTCCCAGTCACGCCCCTGATCCTGGTAATACTGTTCGAGCGCGTTGAAGCTCAAGACCAACGCGCCAGCCGAGCCGTAAGGGCGCAGGCGCATGTCGACGCGGAACACGAAGCCGTCAACGGTCATCGGGTCCAGCGCCTTGATCAACCGCTGACCGAGGCGAATGAAAAACTCCTGGTTATCCAGCGAGCGCTTCACCCCGACGGTTTCGCCGCCCTCGGGGTAAGCGAAGATCAGGTCGATGTCTGACGAGAGGTTCAGCTCGACCGCGCCGAGCTTGCCCATGCCGAGAATGACCATGTGCTGCGGCTCGCCACTGCGCCGGCCCGTGGGCACGCCGAATTGCTGGCAATGCCGCGAGTACAACCACTGATAGGCCTGATCGATGCTCGCATCGGCCATGTCCGAGAGGTCGCGGCAGGTCTGGATCAAATCTGCCTGGCGGGTCAGGTCGCGCCAGATGATGCGCACTTGCTGGCGGGTGCGCTGGCGGCGCAGGGCGCGGCCGAGTTCGTCTTCGGTTTGCGCCGCATTCACTGCCGCCGCGATCTGCGCGCACAGCTCACCGGGGGCGAAGCTGCGATCCAGTTCGCCGGACTGCACCAGCGCCAGCAACATCAAAGGGTCACGAATGCTCTGTTCAATCACGAAGTCGCTGGCGCCGACGACGCGGGCCAATTGCGCCCAGCGTTCAGGCGTCCAGGCAGACAGGCCATGATCGTCTTCTAATAAAGCGACGGACGCACGGAACGACTGTTCGGCACGGGTGACCAATGGCTCAAGAATGGCGGGCAGTTCGGCAAGCGAAGGCAGGGTCATGGTCTATCCTTGATCGGCGTGTGAAGGGGCTCATGTAGTGATTCTTGAAAACACGCTACGTGACCGACTGTCGAACAAAGGTTAGAAATAGCTGAAATTTCTTTTATTTTGGCAGCCAACATCAAGCTTTCACCTTTTCTGGTTGGTAAAAGACCAACCTTAACGATTATTCTCACCACGCAGCCGGAGGCCACAAGCCATTCATCTGTAGTTTTACTACTCGTCTATACATTCGAAAGGCTGAAATGCCCGTTGATTTGTAGTAAAACTACACGCCGCCGGAACAACCTCTCGGCAATCCAAGAATTTATATCGTCTGCCCACAAGGCCAGTCGCAAACTCAGGCAACCGATTCTGGAAGCCTTTCCGCCCTGGAGCAAGCCATGCAAGACCTCGATCCCGTCGAAACCCAGGAATGGCTGGACGCCCTGGAATCGGTTCTCGACAAAGAAGGCGAAGACCGCGCTCACTATCTGATGACCCGTATGGGCGAATTGGCAACCCGTAGCGGTTCGCAACTGCCTTACGCCATCACCACGCCATACCGCAACACCATTCCAGTTACCCACGAAGCACGCATGCCTGGCGACCTGTTCATGGAACGCCGCATTCGCTCGTTGGTACGCTGGAACGCGATGGCCATGGTGATGCGCACGAACCTGAAAGATTCTGACCTGGGCGGTCACATCTCCAGCTTCGCTTCCAGTGCAACCCTGTACGACATCGGCTTCAACTACTTCTTCCAGGCCCCGACCGACGAACACGGCGGCGACCTGATCTACTTCCAGGGCCACACCTCGCCAGGCGTTTACGCCCGTGCGTTCATGGAAGGTCGCATCACCGAAGAACAAATGAACAACTTCCGCCAGGAAGTCGACGGTCAGGGCTTGTCGTCCTATCCGCACCCTTGGCTGATGCCTGACTTCTGGCAGTTCCCGACCGTATCCATGGGTCTGGGCCCGATCCAGGCAATCTACCAGGCACGCTTCATGAAGTACCTGGAAGCCCGTGGCTTCATCCCTGAAGGCAAGCAAAAAGTCTGGTGCTTCCTGGGCGACGGCGAGTGCGACGAGCCGGAATCCCTGGGCGCGATCTCGCTGGCTGGCCGCGAGAAGCTCGACAACCTGATCTTCGTCATTAACTGCAACCTGCAGCGCCTTGATGGCCCGGTTCGCGGCAACGGCAAGATCATCCAGGAACTCGAAGGCGTGTTCCGCGGTGCTCAGTGGAACGTGACCAAAGTTATCTGGGGCCGTTTCTGGGACCCACTGCTGGCCAAAGACGTCGACGGTATCCTGCAACGTCGCATGGACGAAGTCATCGACGGCGAGTACCAGAACTACAAAGCCAAAGACGGCGCGTTCGTGCGTGAACACTTCTTCAACTCGCCAGAACTCAAGGCGATGGTTGCTGATCTGTCCGACGACGAGATCTGGAAACTCAACCGTGGCGGCCACGACCCGTACAAGGTCTACGCGGCGTACCACGAAGCGGTCAACCACAAAGAACAACCGACCGTCATCCTGGCCAAGACCATCAAAGGTTATGGCACCGGTGCCGGCGAAGCGAAAAACACTGCGCACAACACCAAGAAAGTCGATGTCGACAGCCTGAAGTTGTTCCGTGATCGTTTCGACATCCCGGTCAAAGACGAAGAGCTGGAAAACCTGCCCTTCTTCAAACCAGAACCAAACAGCGCCGAAGCCCGCTACCTCAGCGAGCGCCGCACTGCATTGGGCGGTTTCGTGCCACAGCGTCGCGCCGAGAGCTTCAGCGTGCCGACACCGTCACTCGATACCCTCAAGGCTATTCTTGACGGCTCGGGCGACCGTGAAATTTCCACCACCATGGCTTTCGTGCGGATCCTCGCGCAATTGGTCAAGGACAAGGAAATCGGTCCGCGCATCGTTCCGATCATCCCGGACGAAGCCCGTACCTTCGGTATGGAAGGCATGTTCCGTCAGTTGGGTATCTACTCGTCCGTCGGCCAGCTCTACGAGCCAGTCGATAAAGACCAGGTGATGTTCTACCGCGAAGACAAGAAGGGCCAGATCCTCGAAGAAGGCATCAACGAAGCGGGCGCCATGAGCTCCTTCATCGCTGCCGGTACTTCGTACTCCAGCCACAACCAGCCAATGCTGCCGTTCTACATCTTCTACTCGATGTTCGGCTTCCAGCGTATCGGCGACCTCGCCTGGGCCGCTGGCGACAGCCGTACCCGTGGCTTCCTGATCGGCGGCACCGCCGGCCGGACCACGCTGAACGGCGAAGGCCTGCAACACGAAGATGGTCACAGCCACATCCTGGCCGGCACCATCCCGAACTGCCGCACCTTTGATCCAACCTACGGCTATGAGCTGGCGGTGATCATCCAGGACGGCATGAAGAAGATGACCGAAGAGCAGCAGGACGTTTTCTACTACATCACCGTGATGAACGAGTCCTACCAGCAGCCAGCCATGCCGGCCGGTGTCGAGGAAGGCATCATCAAGGGCATGTACCTGCTCGAGGAAGACACCCGCGAAGCGGCGCACCACGTTCAGCTGATGGGCTCCGGCACCATCCTGCGTGAAGTCCGTGAAGCGGCGAAGATCCTGCGTGAACAGTTCAACATCGGCGCTGACGTGTGGAGCGTTACCAGCTTCAACGAACTGCGTCGCGATGGCCTGGCCGTAGAACGCACCAACCGTCTGCACCCGGGCCAGAAGCCTAAGCTGAGCTACGTCGAAGAATGCCTGAACGGCCGTAAAGGTCCGGTCATTGCCTCTACCGACTACATGAAGCTGTTCGCTGAACAAATTCGTCAGTGGGTCCCGTCCAAGGAATTCAAAGTCCTGGGCACCGATGGTTTCGGCCGCAGTGACAGCCGTAAGAAGCTGCGTCACTTCTTCGAAGTCGACCGTCATTTCGTGGTGTTGGCAGCCCTGGAAGCCTTGGCTGACCGTGGTGACATCGAACCTAAGGTGGTGGCTGAAGCCATCGTCAAGTTCGGTATCAACCCGGAAAAACGCAACCCACTGGACTGCTGAGGAGACATTCTGTGAGCGAACTCATTCGAGTACCTGACATCGGCAGCGGTGAAGGTGAAGTAATCGAACTATTTGTGAAGGTCGGCGACCGTATCGAAGCCGACCAGAGCATCCTGACGCTTGAGTCGGACAAGGCGAGCATGGAGATTCCTGCCCCGAAGGCCGGCATCGTCAAAAGCCTGAAAGTAAAAATCGGTGATCGCCTGAAAGAAGGCGACGAACTGCTGGAGCTGGAAGTCGAAGGTGCCGCTGCTGCGGCCCCTGCGGCAACCGCTGCCGCTGCGCCGGCCGCCAAAGCTGAAGCAAAACCGGCTGCTGCACCCGCTCCGGCAGCGGCTGCACCGGCCGCTGCTCCAGCCGCTGCAACCACTCAGCAGATTCACGTGCCGGATATCGGTTCGTCGGGCAAGGCCCAGATCATCGAGATCCAGGTCAAAGTCGGCGACACCGTCGCTGCTGATCAGTCGCTGATCACTCTGGAATCCGACAAGGCAAGCATGGAAATCCCATCGCCTGCCGCTGGCGTGGTTGAAAGCATCAGCGTCAAGTTGAACGACGAAGTCGGTACCGGCGACCTGATCCTGGCGTTGAAAGTGGCAGGTGCTGCTGCACCGGCTGCGGCCGCGCCAGCTCAAGCTGCTGCGCCTGCTCCGGCAGCCGCTGCTGCTCCAGCCGCCGCGCCTGCTGCACCGGTTGCCGACACCGTTCAGGACATTCATGTCCCGGACATCGGCTCGTCGGGCAAGGCCAAGATCATCGAAGTACTGGTCAAGGCTGGCGACACCGTCACCGCCGACCAGTCGCTGATCACTCTGGAATCCGACAAGGCGAGCATGGAAATTCCATCGCCTGCCGCTGGCGTGGTGGAAAGCGTTTCCATCAAGCTGGATGACGAAGTCGGTACCGGCGACCTGATCCTGAAATTGAAAGTCAAAGGCGTTGCTCCGGCAGCTGCCCCGGCTCCAGCCGCTGCTGCTCCAAGCGCTCCAGCACCTGCCGCTGCTGCTCCGGCCGCCGCTGCACCTGCTGCCGCTCCAGCCGCCGCACCGGCCAAGCCGGGCGCGAAAGTTCACGCTGGTCCGGCAGTACGCCAACTGGCCCGTGAATTCGGCGTCGAACTGAACGCGGTCAGCCCAAGCGGCCCGCACGGTCGTGTGCTCAAAGAAGACGTGCAGGTTTACGTCAAAGCCATGATGCAGAAGGCCAAGGAAGCACCGGCCGCCGCAGCTGGCGCAACCGGCGGCGCGGGCATCCCGCCGATTCCGGTCGTGGACTTCAGCCGCTTCGGTGAAATCGAAGAAGTGCCGATGACTCGCCTGATGCAAATCGGCGCGTCGAGCCTGCACCGCAGCTGGTTGAACATCCCGCACGTGACTCAGTTCGATTCGGCTGATATCACCGACCTGGAAGCGTTCCGCATCGCGCAGAAAGCCGTTGCAGAGAAGGCTGGCGTCAAGCTGACCATCCTGCCGCTGCTGCTCAAGTCGTGTGCGCACCTGCTCAAGGAACTGCCGGACTTCAACAGTTCGCTGGCACCTAGCGGCAAGGCGATCATCCGCAAGAAGTACGTAAACATCGGCTTCGCGGTCGACACCCCGGATGGCCTTCTGGTACCGGTCATCAAGAACGTCGACCAGAAAAGCCTTCTGCAGCTTGCGGCTGAGGCGGCTGTGCTGGCCGCCAAAGCCCGCGACAAAAAGCTTACCGCTGACGACATGCAAGGCGCCTGCTTCACCATTTCCAGCCTCGGCCACATTGGCGGCACCGGCTTCACGCCGATCGTCAACGCGCCGGAAGTGGCGATCCTCGGTGTTTCCAAGGCAACCATCCAGCCAGTCTGGGACGGCAAAGCCTTCCAGCCGAAGCTGATGCTGCCGCTGTCGTTGTCCTACGATCACCGTGTGATCAACGGCGCCGCTGCTGCACGCTTCACCAAGCGTCTGAGCGACCTGCTGGCGGACATCCGCACCATCTTGCTGTAACACCTGACAGGCCCTCCTTCACCGGAGGGCCTGTCGCGTTCCACGATTTCCGAGCGCCACGCTCGTACCTCAACCCCGCCAATTTGGCGGGGCTTTTTTTGCCTGACATAAACCACTTCATACTTTTCCCACAAACTGCGCTGACATCGGCTACAGCCCGAGTCACCTTAACGCCGATCTTTTTAGTTCATCGACAACTAGTCTTGGCGCAGCAAAGTCAATCAATGGACTTCTCTGCAATCCACTTTTTATTCCACACTCATTCGAATGGATTCGAACATGTTAAAACCAACTATTGGCCCGCTTGTCGGCCATATAACTACTGACCACGCGCGCCTGTTCATCCGCGGTGAAATACAAAAAGACCTTCAAGTATTTGCCGGCGTTCGTTATCGCATCAGCGGATCGCCGCACTGGATTAAAAGCGTATTTGCCAAACTCAGCGAGTCTCGCGACATGTCCGCCGTGATCACACTCAATCACTTGCGCGAAGACACCGAGTACGAATATCAAACCGGCTGGTTCTGCCCGATGAGCCCGGTACACACCGTCGACAGTGTCGCTGAACTGCCGCTGCAATGGCCGCGCGAGATCTATCGCTTGCGCACCCGCTGCAACCAGCCCTTGCAGGCGCGCGCATACATCATCGGTTCCTGTCGCTATCTGCGCCTGACCGCAGGCATCGCGGTATTGCCGCAACTCGGTGACCGGATCTTCGCCTCGATCAGCCAGTTGATCGAAGGCCGGCAGCCGCCTGTCAGTGCATTATTAATGACCGGCGACCAGGTTTATCTGGATGACCTCAACTTGATTGCCCCGGATCGCGAATACACAGACATGCTCGCGAAATATCGCGCCGCCTTTTCTCAACCCAATATAAAACGACTGATGTCGAGCACGTCGACTTATATGATTCTTGATGATCATGAAATCGAAGACAATTGGCCCGCCCATGCCGAAGCAGGCGACAACACGCTATATAACAACGCGATCAAAGCTTATGAGCTGTATCAAGCCAGCCATAGTCCGGCCTTTTCTTTGACAACTAACGGCCAAGTGGATCACGCCACACTGAAGCACTACTGGTATCAATTCAGCGACGGCGATCTGGAATGGTTTGTCACCGACAGCCGCACCCGCCGCACGCTGTCCGCCGATGATCGGCGCATTCTCGACGAAGAACAGGAACAGGTCCTGCTTAAATGGCTGGTCAACAGCCCGGCGCGGGTCAAGTTTGTGGTCACCAGCGTGATGTTCTACCCCGACCGCAAAAGTCATGGCGACGATGCCTGGAAGGCCTTCCCGGAACAGCGCCTGCGACTGCTGGAAACTATTCGTACGCATCGCATCAAGAACGTCATTTTCGTTTCCGGCGATGTGCATGGTTCCCTGACCAGCCGCCTGACCCACAGCGAAGACCTCGACTTCGACATTCACACCATCGTTTCTTCGCCCCTGTGCAACAGCAAGCTGCTGCCGTATGCCAGCGAGTCGACCTTCATCCTCGATCAGCCACTGGCGCAAACGGCGGCTGGGGACTATCGGCATGAACTGACGAGTAAGGTGGTGAGCCAGGACAATTTTGCGCATGTGGTGGTTGAGGCACAGCAGATTCGCGTGAATTATCACGACCGGGACGGCGACCTTTTGCAGACGATCGACATTCCATTGCGTTAAGCGAAATCCTGTGGCGAGCGAGCTTTCTCGCGCAGGGCTGCGCAGCGGCCCCAAAGTTTTTGTGAGCGCTACGCACTCAAGCGCGAGCAAGCTCGCTCGCCACAGGACAGTGCTCAACTCAGAAACTTTCAATCCAGACCATTACTTTTGGCCGTCCACTGGAGAAATCCATCCTCCTGCCGACATATTCTTATAGCACTTGGCCTTCATCTCTCTTGTCAGTCGGTGCCGCAATGATGCAACCTTGCCGCAGGCAACAGTAAAGAGGGCGAGAGCCCGGCGCGATCAGCATATTCGAAGCGAGTTTCCCCCAATGAAAAGCCAACCCGATGCCGCCAGCCGTATGGTGGCCGAGGTAGTGACGCAGTTGCCTGTGCCCTCGCGGCTCGGCATGCTGCGTTTCGAACGGCTGAATGAAGCAAGCTGGGCGCTGCTGTTTCTTGATCCCAATTGCGAACGACAGTTCGGCCTGCCGGCCGTGGAGCTCTGCGCACTGGTCGGTTCGCCCTACGCCAGCCTGATGGAGCCCGAAGCGCGCTATCAACTGCATGACGCAATCCAGCTGCAACTCGCCGACAGCCCGCATTACCTGATCCGCTACACACTGCATACCGCCGCAGGCACCTTGAGCCTGCTGGAACTGGGCGAAGCCTACAAACAACACAATCGACACCTACTGCGCGGCTACTTGCTGGTGGTAGACGGCCTGTTCGAGGGCGAGCCGCTACTGCCGGCCCTGGACCTGGAAACCCAGAACTCGCGCCTGCAAATCGCCCTGGAACTCAACCAGCGTGCCCAACAGGAACAACTGCAGCATCTGGACCGGGTACGTGCCCAGCAAGACTTGATCCTGCTGCTGACCCGTCAGCGCTACAGCTCCGGCAATTCCCTGCAAGAAGCCGCCGAACTGATCACCCGCTGCGCCTGCGACATCTACGAAATCGACTGCGCCAGCCTGTGGAACCTCGAGGGTTCGACGCTGGTGCCGATCTCGGCTTATCACCGCGCCACTCAGGAATACCTGATGCCGGAGCCGATCGACGCAAGCAGTTTTCCGGACTATCTGGAAGCCCTGCACACCAGTCGCGCCATCGATGCCCATAACGCGATCCGTGACCCGCGTACCCGGCACATGGCTGAAAGCCTGCGCCCGCGGGACGTCAACGCCATGCTCGACGCCAGTATTCGCGTCGATGGCCAAGTGGTCGGCGTGTTGTGCCTGGAGCAGACCGGTGCGACCCGCGCCTGGCAATCAGACGAAATCGCCTTTGCCGGTGAACTGGCGGATCAGTTCGCCCAAGTCATCAACAACCACAACCGCCGCACCGCCACCAGCGCCCTGCACCTGTTCCAGCGCGCAGTGGAACAAAGTGCCAACGCCTTTTTGCTGGTCAATTGCGACGGCGTGGTCGAATACGTCAACCCAAGCTTTACCGCGATCACTCAGTACAGCACCGAAGAAGTCCACGGCCAGCGGCTGTCGGAACTGCCGGCGCTGGAAAACCTCAGCGAACTGCTGTTCGACGCGCCCTCAGCACTGGCCAAGAGCAACAGTTGGCAGGGCGAGTTCAAGAGCCGCCGCAAAAACCTCGAACCCTACTGGGGCCAGTTGTCGATCTCCAAGGTTTACGGCGACAACCGCGAGCTGACGCATTACATCGGCATCTACGAAGACATCACCCAAACCAAGCTCGCCCAGCAACGCATCGAGCGCCTGGCCTACACCGACAACCTGACCAACCTCGGCAACCGCCCGGCGTTTATCCGCAACCTGGACGAACGTTTCGCCCGAGACAGCGATACACCGATCAGCCTGTTGCTGGTGGACATCGACAACTTCAAGCGGATCAACGACAGCCTCGGCCACCAGACCGGCGACAAATTGCTGATCAGCCTGGCCCGACGCCTGCGCAATAGCCTGAGCCCGAGCGGCAGCCTGGCGCGCTTCGCCAGTAACGAATTCGCGGTGCTGCTGGACAACACCGACCTCTCGGCCGGCCAGCAAGTCGCCAACCAGTTGCTGGCGACCCTCGACAAGCCGATGTTCGTCGACAACCAGCTAATTAGCGTCACCGGCTCCGTGGGCCTGGCCTGCGCGCCGCTGCACGGTCGCGACCCGCAGACGCTGATGCGCAACGCCGGCCTCGCCTTGCACAAGGCCAAGGCCAACGGCAAACATCAGGTTCAGGTGTTCACCGAAGCGCTGAACGCCGAGGCCAGCTACAAGCTGTTCGTCGAGAACAACCTGCGTCGCGCCCTGACCCAGAACGAACTGGACGTGTTCTACCAGCCCAAGCTGTGCCTGCGCAGCGGTCGTTTGCTGGGGATGGAAGCCTTGCTGCGCTGGAACCATCCGGAAAAAGGCATGATCCGCCCGGACCAGTTCATCAGCGTCGCTGAAGAGACCGGCCTGATCATTCCAATCGGCAAATGGATCGCCCGTCAGGCCTGCCGCATGAGCAAGGAACTGACCGCCGCCGGCCTGGGCAATCTTCAGGTGGCGATCAACCTGTCGCCCAAGCAGTTTTCCGACCCGGACCTGGTGGCGTCCATCGCCAGCATCCTCAAGGAAGAAGCGCTGCCGTCGAACCTGCTGGAGCTTGAGCTAACGGAGGGCCTGCTGCTGGAAGCCACCGAAGACACGCACTTGCAACTTGACCAGCTCAAGCGCCTGGGCCTGACCCTGGCCATGGACGACTTCGGCACCGGTTACTCATCGCTCAGCTACTTGAAAAAATTCCCGATCGACATCATTAAGATCGATCGAAGCTTCATCCACGAAATCCCGGACAACCAGGACGACATGGAAATCACCTCCGCAGTGATCGCCATGGCCCACAACCTGAAACTCAAGGTCGTGGCGGAAGGCATCGAGACCGCCGAGCAGTTGGCCTTCCTGCGCCGCCACCGTTGCGACGTCGGCCAGGGCTACCTGTTCGACCGCCCTATCCCGGGTTCCGAGCTGATCGAGAAGCTCAAACGCTATCCGCGCGGCCCGCTCTGCCTCTAAATCCCACCTGTCGAAGATCCCCTGTGGGAGCGAGCCTGCTCGCGAAGGCGTTATAACCGCCGACATCATCGTCGCCTGACACACCGCTTTCGCGAGCAGGTCGAGTCGTCGCACCGTCGCTCCCAGATTTGAATAGTGCGCAACCGGAAATCATTGGGCACACTGGCGGTCTGACTACTTACACACTCTGACTGAGGGGACTGATGATGGTCTTGCGCTCGGAAATTCTGGTGAACAAAAACGTGCTCCCGACTAAAGAACAAGCTCTGCCTGGCCGTGAAACCCCAATGAACTTGCCGGAAAAACACTTCGTCCACGACTCCCCGCTGCTGGGCCCGTTCGTGACCGACGTGGATTTCGCGATCTTCGGCCTGGGCTGCTTCTGGGGCGCGGAACGCAAATTCTGGCAGCGCGAGGGCGTGGTCAGTACGGTGGTGGGTTACGCCGGCGGCTTTACGCCGAACCCCACGTATGAAGAAGTCTGCTCTGGCCTGACCGGCCACAGCGAAGTGGTACTGGTGGTCTACGAGCCGGCAAAAGTCAGCTACGAAGCGCTGCTGAAGATGTTCTGGGAACTGCACAACCCGACCCAGGGCATGCGCCAGGGCAACGACATCGGCACTCAGTACCGCTCGGTGATCTACGCCACCAACCCGGATCAGCTCGCCGCCGCCAAACACAGCGCGCAAGTGTTCCAGGTTGAACTGACCAAGGCTGGCAAAGGCACCATCACCACCGAAATCGACGAAGCCCCAACGGTCTACTTCGCCGAGGCGTATCACCAGCAGTACCTGGCCAAGAATCCTGAAGGGTATTGCGGGATTGGCGGTACAGGCGT
Source organism: Pseudomonas sp. TH15 (assembly GCF_016651105.1). Classification (GTDB taxonomy): domain Bacteria; phylum Pseudomonadota; class Gammaproteobacteria; order Pseudomonadales; family Pseudomonadaceae; genus Aquipseudomonas. Next base: position 1,576,187 of record NZ_JAEKEL010000001.1, on the reverse strand, counting down.
GACTTGCCCGATCTGATATCAGATCGCCGAAAGCTTCGCGAGCAAGCCCGCTCCCACATTGGATCTACGCCTGACCACACTCTTGTGATCGACATAAATCTACTGTGGGAGCGGGCTTGCTCGCGAAGGCGTCCTCTCAGACGCCATTAATCCTGCTGATCAACTCTCAGCAATCAACCAATCCATCTGCCACCCACCCTGGGTCTGCCCAAGCTTCTTGGACAACCACGGCAGCAACTCCCGCAATTCCTCTTCCAGACCCCACGGCGGATTCGCAATCGCCAACCCCGAGCCGTTCAGGCTGTTCGGCGTATCCAGTGGATGCACCAACAACTCCACCCGCAACAACTTCGGCGCGCCCGAGCCGGCCAGGTCCTGATAGAAACGACGCAACATGCGTTGGTCCTTCACCGGGTACCAAATCGCCGCCACGGTCTGGCGCATCCGCCCAATCGCCTCTTTCAACGACGCCGCACAGCGCTGCATCTCATCGAGCTGCTCGAACGGCGGATCAATCAACATCACCGCCCGCTTCTCCTGCACCGGCAACATCGCGCGCGGCACATGCCAGCCTTCGCCCAGGTGAACCTTCACCCGACGATCACCGGCCATATTGTCCTTGAGCAACAAACCGTCTTCAGGGTGCTTCTCATTGAGCATCACCCGATCCTGCCGCCGCGTCAGGCGCCGCGCCAACTCCGGCGACCCCGGGTAATAGCGCAACTGGCCATCCGGGTTCATGTCGTGCAGCACCTTCATGTAATCGGCGGTCAGTTCCGGCAGATCCGGCTGATCCCACAACCGCGCGATCCCTTCCAGGTACTCACCGGTACGGCTCGCCTGATCACCCTGCAGGTCATACAGACCAATACCGGCGTGAGTGTCGAGATAGGCAAACGGCTGCTCCTTGCGCGACATCAAGGCGATGAGGCGGGTCAAAGTCAGGTGTTTGAACACATCGGCGTGATTGCCGGCATGGAAGGCGTGACGATAATTCATGATTGCTCCTGCGAAGGCCGGAAAGTTTACCTTGTACGGCGGCGAACGTCAGGAGTTCACGGCTGAGCGGACAAAAGCCTGCCCTCACCCTAGCCCTCTCCCAGAGGTAGAGGGGACTGATTGTGGTGGTCTCGCGGCTTACATCGACCTGAAAGATCAACGCGATCTCAGGCCTGGCCAATCGAAGATCACCGCAGGCATCGCACGTCGGCGTACCTCACCCAGCCGACTCGGTCAGTCCCCTCTCCCTCCGGGAGAGGGTTAGGGTGAGGGCGTGGCTGTACGCAGTTACACTGGCTCGACTCGACCGACAGGACGTCAAAACCCATGCGTTACCTCATCATCTTCTTACTCTGCCTGGTCAGTTCAGCCCTCGCCCTCAGCGACGAAACGCATACTGAGCAAGCCCGCCAAACACTCAAGAACTATGGCCTGAGCCACTGCATCCTGAAGTCATTCAATGAAGATTCGGCACTGAAAAAAGACATCGAACTCTCCGCCGGCACCTACTCATTCATGGGCAGAGGCCTGCACACCGTCCTGCAAAACGAAGACACGCTGCAGGTGCTGCACGATCCCTATAAAGACACCAGAAACCATGTATCCAAGGCGTTTAACCTGACCGCTGCCAACAGCAAATACTCGGATGAAAAAATGGTCTTCCATGCTTGCCTGCAGGTTTACAACTCAGAGGCGTTCGACCGTTTCATCCGGACTCAGGATGCTTACATCGTTGTTGATTGACCCTTTTTGAGAGTCAAAAGATCGCAGCCTTCGGCAGCTCCTACAGAGCCGTACACCGAACCCATGTAGGAGCTGCAGCAGGCTGCGATCTTTTGATCTTGAGCCGCGTCAGGATGGCATGCCGCCCATCCTCCGCCCAATCACATCCAGCACATCACACCCATCGCGCAACGGAATGGCGCAGAGCAAGGCAAAATCGCTAAGGATGAAGGACTCACAGTCAATCGAACCGCGCATGGAAAGGTTCTCAAGCACCTGAGTGACCGCGCGAATTCGGTAGCTGGCAGCGTCATATAAAACATCAATCGGGGCGTGGGTGTCGACGAACAGGGTGGGCATTTCACAGCAATTGCTGGTGAGTGCCATGTAGCGGGCGTCGGGGTGGGGGATTGGTTTTTCGTAGGGTGGATCGGGGTGAAGAGTTTTCATTTTTCATACTCGTGAGCAGTAAATATGAACTGCCAACCGTCCTCCTACAGACTTGGGTGGCAGCCGTACGCGGGAGTAGGAAACCGAGTGCTCACGAACCTCAGCCACGCCGAAGCGTGTCCCGCGCACAGCCGCCGCGAACGATCTTACGGACACATATTAAGTGCCGCAAAAAGCCAACTAACTGTAACGCCATGAAAGCGAGGGTTCCTACACCCTGCCACCACTCTCGCAGTGACAACGAAAAGACTATCCCTGCAACCCACCGCCCACCAGTTCATGAAAACCGCCGCGACTCGAAGGAAACGTCCGAGGCCTTCGCCCGGAAACCTCACTCCGCCTCTGTCAGCAAAAACGCTAATAAGGCCGATTGCGTCGAATCTTCCGACGCTGAAACTTGAAAAAACTGGCTGACCTTGCAGCGCAAAACCGGCTCGGGAAATGCCTCGAACAACGCCGGATATTCCTCGCTCAGCCACTGCACAGCGTTACTGACCTGAACATCAGCTCCGTCCGCTGCCAACACCGATTCCGGCACTTTCCACCATGGAAACACCTGCCCGGAAACCTGCGCCTTCCCCCGATATCAATGTCCTGACCATTAATCAGTCCACGCGAGATCACCGGCAACAGTTGCGCCGCGCTGACCGCCTCGGACTGCAAGATCGGCGACAAAAACCGCCCATCCCAAAAACGGAAAAACACCGCTTTGCCGTCCGGCATCAACACCTGGGTCAAACTGCGAAAATGCTCAACCACCCCTTCAAGGCTCGCCGAAGAAACCGCCAGCCAGCCCCAATCAAGAGACTCAGTAGTCGCCACCCAATCGAGAAACTCACTGCCTGCCGGGACAATTCCCACGAAGGGCATCACCGCATCCCACTCGGCGTAAATAGTGTCGGCCCAGATTGGGCTCGACGCCCCTTGCCAAGCCCTGGATGGATTGGCGTCGCTGGTTTTGCTGAAAATCGCGAACAATTGTTCCGACGGTTTCAGCGGTACGTTCGCCAGCCACGCCGACGGCGCTAGACATTCAGAAGGCACAAACACCGTCCTTGCAACGCTCACACTCTTCACAGAACGGAGCATCACCTTTCAGGCTCATGATCTGCGCCGCGCTGAGCAACGCCGCCGGGGCTGCGGCGAGTTTCAACGGAACATCCGACGAACTCGCCACTGCTGCCATGACCGGCATCGGCGCACCACCGACCTGAATCGGCACGCTGCTGAAAATCCCGCCGGGGCCAATGTTGATCCACTGCCCACCGGCCTGAATGGTCGCGCTGGCGCCGCCGTCGATGACCACTTGCTGGCCGGCGCTGACATGGAATTGCTGGCTGGCATTTAGCGCCTGGCTGTTCACCCGAATGTGCCGGTCGCCGCTCACCAGCAAGTGGTCGTCCTGTCGCACTTCGGTCTGGCGCTGGCCGTGAGTGATGCGCTGTTCGTCGGCCTTCAATTCATGCCGGGCGGTGCCGGTGACGACGATGCTGCGGGCGTTATCGACCTGTACCTGTTGATCATTCAGCACGTGCTGGGTCCAGTTTCGCTGGGCCCGCAGGTAGATTTCCTCGGCGCCTTTGCGATCCTCGATGCGAACTTCGTTGTAGCCACCGCCGCCGGGACTGCTCTGGCTGCGGAAAATACTGCGGGTCTTGTCGGCCGGCAGGTCCAGCGGAACGGGCGTCGCGGCGTTCGGCAGACAACTCATCACCAACGGTTTGTCGGCGTCGGCGTCGATGAAACCCACCAGCACTTCCATGCCAACCCGCGGAATCAACACGCTGCCATAACGGTCGTGAGCCCAGCCAGTGGCCACTCGCAGCCAGCAACTGGAATGCTCATTGAGCTCGCCATCGCGATCCCAAGCAGTTGAACCTTTACCCGGCCGAACTCATCGCAATGGATCTCGCTGTCGCTCGGGCCGGTGACAACCGCCGGTTGATAACCGAGCATTCGCGGTTTTTCCGGGCCCAGCGGCGGGCGAAAGAACACTGCCCACGGCGTGGCGAGAAAGGTATTACGGTAACCCTGGAATTCTTCCCCGTCGCTGGTGACCGATTCCTCCAGCACTTGCGGCTGTCGGCCATGGTGTTCAACGGCGGTGAGTAGCCACAGATCATTCCAGTCCTGGCGCGGATGCTCGGTAAGTTGCAGGAAATGTCCGCAAACCAGCGAGGATTCATCGCTGATGCCCTCGGCCTGACGATAATCGGCGACATGTCGCTCAAGTGCGCGCTGGGCGAGGTGCTTGCCCGTTTCACGATCGTTGAATTGGCCAGGAAAGTGATAGTCCTCAAGTACCGGCCGCTTTTCCCCGTCGATGCGGCTTTCCAGTTGCAAGCGCGGTTTGATGAAGTTGTAGTCGCGCCGGGTAACCACGCTGGTACGCGTTTCCACGCGCACGTTGAAACGCTTGATGGCCGGGGCACCACCGGCCATGCCACTGCCGGGCAGATAGAGCGTTGGTTCGGCCAGTCGGGGAAACACGGTCTGGTCATCGCCGAACACCAGGCGATGCCCCTCGGGGCTGTGCTGAAAGTGGTAGTGGATGCCGACTTCGGCGCACAAGCGCTGGATGAACGCCAGATCGCTCTCGGCGTACTGCACACAATAATCACGCGGCGGGTAGTCGCTGCCGAGCTGGAATTCGAAGGCATCGCGCAGGATCGCGTGATCCTTGAGGATCCTCTCAACGATTTGCGGAACGCTGAGGTGCTGGAAGATCCGCTGATTGATGCGCCGGCCGAGGTAGGCCAGACGCGGGACCAGGCTGACTTGGTAGCGTGTCAGACGCTTGCCGCTATCCCCTTGGCCAACCCGATAAATCTGACCGTGAATGCCGGAACCGCCGCCATCAAAACTCAGAAACGCCTGACAGTGCAGGAGACTTTCCAGTTCGAGGTCTGGCCGTTCGCTGACCAGTTCCAGATCGAAACGGAAGGGTTGGCTGATGGCTTCCTTACCCGTGAACTCAAGCACCTTGAGCTCATTCTGGACGCCGTCGAGGGTCAACGTGAAACGCGGTTGATTGGCAGGCGCGAACATCCGATGTCTCTCTGCAGAATGAAGGCGGGCGATTCTGCATGAGCGACAAGGGGGGTTGAGCGGAGGTCAGGAAAATCAGATTTTCCCTACTTTTTTAGGGAAATATCCTTCACAAATTAGGATGTTTGGCTACAGACATTCCCTTCAGGAGTACCACTGACCCTGTGGGAGCGGGCTTGCTCGCGAATGCGGTTCCACATTCCGCATGGGTGCAAGCTGACTCACCGCATTCGCGAGCAAACCCGCTCCCACATTTGAACGTCGACGCCACGAAATCCGCGCAAAAAAAAGGCCCACCTCCAAAAGGAAGCGGACCGTTTTCATGTTCAGCGAAAGGTCAGAGCCTCAGCTCATCCCCCATCACTTGTTCAGACGATAGTCCTTCTCGGCCGCATCAAAGCGCATCAGCATGCCTTTGGTCGGTTCGCCCAGTTTGCTGACGATGTAGATCGCCAGGCTGGCGAAGATGAAGCCCGGGATGATTTCGTACAGACCCAACACGTTGAAGTGCTTCCAGACGATCACGGTGATCGCGCCGACCAGGATGCCGGCCAGTGCGCCGTCGCGGGTCATGTCTTTCCAGATTACGGAGATCAAGACAACCGGACCGAACGCAGCGCCGAAACCAGCCCAGGCGTAGCTGACCAGACCGAGCACACGGTTTTCCGGGTTGGCGGCCAGTGCGATGGCGATCAACGCAACCAGCAACACCATGGCGCGGCCGACCCAGACCAACTCAATCTGGGAGGCGGATTTGCGCAGGAAGGTTTTGTAGAAGTCTTCGGTCAGGGCGCTCGAGCACACCAGCAACTGGCAGCTCAGGGTGCTCATCACGGCAGCCAGAATGGCCGACAGCAGTACACCGGCAACCCACGGATTGAACAGGATTTTCGCCAGTTCAATGAACACACGTTCGTGGTTTTCGGTCACAGGAGCGGCCAGCTCGGGGTGTGCCGAGAAGTACGCAATACCGAAGAAACCCACAGCGACGGTGCCGCCCAGGCACAGGATCATCCAGGTCATGGAGATGCGACGTGCTTTAGCGATCGACTTGACCGAATCCGCCGCCATGAAACGCGCAAGGATGTGCGGCTGGCCGAAGTAACCCAGACCCCAGCCCATCAGCGAAATCACGCCGATGAAGGTGGTGTTTTTCAGCATGTCGAAGTTGCTTGGATCGTTCGCTTCGATGGCCAGGAACGTGGTGTCGACGCCACCGGTCGCCAGCAGCACGATGATCGGCGTCAGCAACAGGGCGAAGATCATCAGCGTGGCTTGTACGGTGTCGGTCCAGCTCACGGCCAGGAAACCGCCGATGAAGGTGTAGGCAATCGTCGCCGCAGCACCGGCCCACAGTGCTGTCTCGTAGGACATGCCGAAAGTACTTTCGAACAGACGGGCGCCGGCCACGATGCCGGAGGCGCAATAGATGGTGAAGAACACCAGAATCACGATGGCGGAAATGATCCGCAGCAGGCCGCTTTTGTCTTCGAAGCGACTGGAGAAGTAATCCGGCAGGGTTAACGCATCGCCGTTGTGCTCGGTCTGCACCCGCAGACGGCCGGCGACGAACAGCCAGTTCAGGTAAGCACCGACGATCAGGCCGATGGCGATCCAGCTTTCGGAAAGGCCGGACATGTAAATCGCGCCAGGCAAGCCCATCAACAACCAGCCGCTCATGTCGGAGGCGCCGGCGGACAATGCAGTCACGACGCTGCCCAGGCTGCGACCGCCCAGAATATAGTCAGAAAGGTTGTTGGTAGAGCGATAGGCCATCAAGCCAATCAGCACCATTGCTGCGATGTAGATCACGAACGTGATCAGGGTTGGATTGCTTACGCTCATTCAAATACGCCCTGGCTTTGTTTTTATGTAGCGACGGGGTGTGAAACCGTGCACGAACAACGATGCCGTTCAGACGATTTCCGGTCCCGCGCATTTATGACCGATGTTTCCCCAGGAAAGCCATCAGCCGGCGCACCAGACTTTTTAGCCGGTTGCACCTTGGGCGCGAATCCTATTCAACAACGTAAATAAGGTGCAACCTGTTTCTTGAGAATTAGTTGCACCTAGGTGGCTTTTCATCGAAACACAGCGCTTTTTTGCTCCCTTTCAGGGCAGAGACAGGGCATTTAAGTCAATAAAGGCACCAAGGAGAGGCCGCCATTCCGTTTCGGAATTTATTTCATGATCACCCGCTAATTATTCCGACAAAAAAGGGTTGCACCCGGTTGCACCTCTGTCAGAGCGCAGCTAATCTTGCGGCCAGCTGATGCCACGCGGTCGTGGCAAACATGAGGATAAAAATATGGCTACCACCACCCTTGGGGTCAAACTTGACGACCCAACCCGCGAACGGCTGAAGGCCGCCGCGACCTCGATTGATCGCACGCCGCACTGGCTGATCAAGCAGGCAATTTTCAATTACCTGGAGAAACTCGAGGGTGGTGCAACCCTGACCGAGCTGAGCGGTTTGACTAAGGATTCCGACGACGCCGTCGATGCGCCAACGGATCATACCCATCAGTGCTTCCTCGAATTCGCCGAAAGCATCCTGCCGCAATCAGTCCTGCGCGCCTCGATCACCGCCGCTTACCGTCGCCCGGAACCGGAAGTGGTGCCGATGCTGATGGAACAGGCACGTCTGCCTGCCGCGATGGCCGAAGCCACCAATAAGCTCGCCTCTTCGATTGCCGAGAAACTGCGCAATCAGAAAAGCGCCGGCGGCCGTGCAGGGATTGTTCAGGGCCTGTTGCAGGAGTTTTCCCTGTCGTCCCAGGAAGGCGTAGCGCTGATGTGCCTGGCCGAAGCGCTGCTGCGCATCCCGGACAAAGGCACCCGTGACGCCCTGATCCGCGACAAGATCAGCACCGGCAACTGGCAGCCGCACTTGGGCAACAGCCCGTCGCTGTTCGTCAACGCCGCCACTTGGGGCTTGTTGCTGACCGGTAAATTGGTCGCGACCCACAACGAAACCGGCCTGACTTCGTCCCTGAGCCGCATCATCGGCAAGAGCGGCGAGCCGATGATCCGCAAGGGCGTCGACATGGCCATGCGCCTGATGGGCGAGCAGTTCGTTACCGGCGAAACCATCGCCGAAGCCCTGGCCAATGCGAGCAAGTTCGAAGCCAAGGGCTTCCGCTATTCCTACGACATGCTCGGTGAAGCAGCACTCACCGAACACGACGCCCAGAAGTACCTGGCCTCGTACGAACAAGCCATTCACTCCATCGGCAAAGCGTCCCACGGTCGTGGGATTTATGAAGGCCCGGGCATTTCCATCAAGCTGTCGGCACTGCACCCGCGTTACAGCCGTGCGCAGTACGAGCGTGTGATGGACGAGTTGTACCCGCGCCTGCTGTCGCTGACCCTGCTGGCCAAGCAATACGACATCGGCCTGAACATCGACGCCGAAGAAGCCGACCGTCTCGAGCTGTCGCTGGATCTGCTTGAGCGCCTGTGCTTCGAACCGCAGCTGACTGGCTGGAACGGCATCGGTTTTGTGATCCAGGCCTACCAGAAGCGTTGCCCGTACGTGATCGACTATGTGATCGACCTGGCTCGCCGCAGCCGTCATCGCCTGATGATCCGTCTGGTAAAAGGCGCGTACTGGGACAGCGAAATCAAACGCGCCCAAGTCGAAGGCCTGGAAGGCTATCCGGTCTACACCCGCAAGGTTTACACCGACGTTTCCTACATTGCTTGCGCGCGCAAATTGCTGTCGGTGCCGGAAGTCATCTACCCGCAATTCGCCACGCACAACGCCCACACCCTGTCGGCCATTTACCACATCGCCGGTCAGAACTATTACCCCGGTCAGTACGAGTTCCAATGCCTGCACGGCATGGGCGAACCGCTGTACGAACAGGTTGTAGGCAAAGTTTCCGAAGGCAAGTTGAACCGTCCGTGCCGCGTGTACGCACCGGTCGGCACTCACGAAACACTGTTGGCGTACCTGGTGCGTCGTCTGCTGGAAAACGGTGCGAACACCTCGTTCGTCAACCAGATTGCCGATCAGTCGATCTCGATTCAGGCGTTGGTGGCCGATCCAGTGGCCAGCATCGAGCAGATGGCCACGGTGGAAGGCGGCTTCGGTCTGCCGCACCCGCGCATCCCGCTACCGCGCGACCTTTATGGTGCCGAGCGCGCCAACTCCAGCGGCATCGACATGGCCAACGAACATCGTCTGGCTTCGCTGTCCTGCGCGCTGCTGGCCAGCGCTCACAACAGCTGGAAAGCTGCGCCGATGCTAGGTTGCGCCTCCAGCAGCGAAGCACCGGCACCGGTGCTGAACCCGTCCGATCTGCGTGACGTGGTGGGCCACGTACAAGAAGCGACCGTCGAGGACGTCGACAACGCGATCCAGTGCGCCCTGAACGCTGGCCCGATCTGGCAGGCCACCCCGCCCGCCGAACGCGCCGCGATTCTGGAACGTGCCGCCGATTTGATGGAAGGCGAGATTCAGCCACTGATGGGCCTGCTGGCTCGTGAAGCCGGCAAGACCTTCGCCAACGCCATCGCCGAAGTGCGCGAAGCCGTGGACTTCCTGCGTTACTACGCGGTGCAGGCACGCAACGATTTCACCAACGACGCCCATCGCCCATTGGGTCCGGTGGTTTGCATCAGCCCTTGGAACTTCCCGTTGGCAATCTTCAGTGGCCAAGTTGCTGCGGCGCTGGCCGCCGGTAACCCGGTCCTGGCCAAGCCCGCGGAACAAACCCCGCTGGTAGCGGCTCAAGCCGTGCGCTTGCTGCTCGAAGCCGGGATTCCGGAAGGCGTGTTGCAACTGTTGCCGGGCCGTGGCGAAACCGTTGGCGCCCGTCTGGTCGGTGACGATCGGGTCAAAGGCGTGATGTTTACCGGTTCGACCGAAGTCGCTCGCTTGCTGCAACGCAACGTCGCCGGTCGTCTGGATGCACAGGGTCGTCCGATTCCGCTGATCGCCGAAACCGGCGGCCAGAACGCGATGATCGTCGACTCTTCGGCACTCACCGAACAAGTTGTAATTGATGTGGTGTCGTCGGCCTTCGACAGCGCCGGTCAACGTTGCTCGGCACTGCGGGTTCTGTGCTTGCAGGAAGATTCCGCCGACCGTGTCATCGAAATGCTCAAGGGCGCCATGGCTGAATGCCGTCTCGGCAACCCGGAGCGCCTGTCCGTGGACATCGGCCCGGTGATCGACGCCGAAGCCAAGGCTGGCATCGAGAAGCACATTCAGGCCATGCGCGACAAAGGTCGCAACGTGTATCAGGTGGCCATCGCCGACGCCGAAGAAGTCAAACGCGGCACCTTCGTGATGCCAACGCTGATCGAACTGGAGAGCTTCGACGAGCTGCAACGGGAGATCTTCGGCCCGGTGCTGCACGTGGTTCGCTACAAGCGTAAAGACATCGATCAACTGATCGGCCAGATCAACGCTTCCGGCTACGGCCTGACCCTGGGCGTGCACACCCGCATCGACGAGACCATCGCCAAGGTGATCGACAACGTCAACGCCGGTAACGTCTACGTGAACCGCAACATCGTGGGCGCGGTGGTTGGCGTGCAACCGTTCGGTGGCGAAGGCTTGTCGGGCACAGGTCCGAAGGCGGGTGGTCCGCTGTACCTGTACCGTCTGCTGTCGACGCGTCCTACGGATGCGATCGAACAATCCTTCGCTCGCGGTGATGCCATCGCAGCGCCGGACGTTCGTCTGCGTGATGCCATGAGCAAGCCGCTGACCGCCCTGCAAACCTGGGCTGACAGCAACAAGTTTGCCGACCTGAGCGCCCTGTGCGTGCAGTTCGCCGCGCAATCGCAAAGCGGGATCACCCGTGTTCTGGCCGGCCCGACCGGTGAGCGCAACAGCTACGCGATCCTGCCACGGGAACACGTGCTGTGCCTGGCGGAAGTTGAAGGCGATCTGCTGACTCAACTGACAGCGGTATTGGCCGTAGGTGGTTCGGCGGTATGGCCGGAAGCTGACCTGACCAAGGCATTGTTCGCACGTCTGCCGAAGGAAGTTCAGGCGAGGATCAAGCTGGTTTCCGACTGGAACAAGGACGAAGTGGTGTTTGATGCGGTTCTGCATCATGGCCATTCCGATCAACTGCGTGCGGTTTGCCAGCAAGTGGCCAAGCGTGCCGGGGCGATTGTCGGGGTTCACGGGCTGTCCCAGGGCGAGACCAACATTGCGCTGGAGCGACTGGTGATCGAGCGGGCGTTGAGCGTTAACACTGCAGCGGCAGGTGGTAATGCGAGCTTGATGACTATCGGCTAAACCGGTACAAACCAGGCGCCCGCAATGGACGCCTGGAATGCGAAACCCTTGTGGGAGCGGGCTTGCTCGCGAAGGCGGAGTGTCAGTCGACATCAACATTGACTGTTACACCGCCTTCGCGAGCAAGCCCGCTCCCACAGTTGTTTTGCGGTGTTTGTTAAGTCGGCGCTCTGGCCCAACATCACGCTTATCAATCATCCTGTTCAGCCTTTATCAGCACGCCTAGACTCGGCCCAATCCAAAAAAGGTAAGCCGCCATGTCCGAGACGCTGCTCAGTTCCCGCAATCTGGCTTTCGAGCTGTATGAAGTCCTCGATGCCGAGGGCCTGACCCAGCGTGAGCGGTTCGCCGAGCACAACCGCGAGACCTTCGACGCAGCCATCGGCACCGCCCGCAGCATCGCCGAGAAATTCTTCGCCCCGCACAACCGCAAGGGCGACGAGAACGAGCCGCGCTACGAGAACGGTCAGGCGATTCTGATTCCGGAAGTGAAACCGGCGGTGGATGCGTTCCTTGAAGCCGGTTTCCTCAACGCCGCGCGAAGTTTCGACGCCGGCGGCATGCAACTTCCTACGCTGCTGTCCCAGGCGTGCTTTGCGCATTTCCAGTCGGCTAACGCGGCATCGACCTCTTACCCATTCCTGACCATGGGTGCGGCGAACCTGATCGAAAGTTTCGGCACAGAGGAGCAAAAGCAACGCTTCCTGCAACCGATGATCGACGGGCGTTTCTTCGGCACCATGGCGCTGACCGAGCCCCACGCCGGGTCGTCGCTGTCGGATATCCGCACACGGGCGGAGCCTGCGTCTGACGGCACCTATCGACTCAAGGGCAACAAAATCTTCATCTCCGGCGGCGACCATCCGCTGTCGGAAAACATCGTGCACATGGTGCTGGCCAAGTTGCCGGACGCCCCGGCCGGCGTGAAGGGCATATCGCTGTTTATCGTGCCCAAGTTTTTGGTCAATGATGATGGCAGCCTCGGCAAGCGCAACGACGTGTTGCTGGCCGGGCTGTTCCACAAGATGGGCTGGCGCGGCACCACGTCCACCGCGCTGAACTTCGGCGATAACGGTGAGTGTATCGGCTATCTGGTGGGCAAGCCGCACCACGGCTTGAGCTACATGTTCCAGATGATGAACGAGGCGCGGATCGGCGTCGGCATGGGCGCGGTAATGCTCGGTTACGCCGGTTATCTGTATTCGCTGGAGTACGCCCGCGAGCGTCCACAGGGTCGCGTGCCGGACAGCAAGGACCCGAACACCGCGCCGGTGGCGATCATTCAACACGCCGACGTCAAACGCATGTTGCTGACGCAAAAGTCCTACGTCGAAGGGGCGTTCGACCTCGGGTTGTACGCGGCGCGGCTGTTCGACGACACCACGACCCTTGAGACCGAAGCCGAGCGCAAGCAGGCCCATGAGCTGCTGGATTTACTGACGCCGATCGTCAAATCCTGGCCGTCGGAGTTTTGCCTGAAGGCCAACGAACTGGCGATCCAGATCCTCGGCGGCCACGGCTACACCCGCGAATACCCGGTGGAGCAGTACTATCGCGATAACCGTCTGAATCCGATCCATGAAGGCACCCACGGCATCCAGTCGCTGGACTTGCTCGGCCGCAAACTGGCGCAGAACGGCGGCGCCGGGCTCAAGCAACTGATTCGACTGATCGCCAACACCGCCGAGCGCGCAACCGCGTACGAGTCGCTGACGCCATTGCGTGAACCGCTGGAAAAACTGGTAGCGCGCCTGCAAACCGTGACCATCGGCCTGCTGACGGATCTGGGCCAAGGCAAGGTCAACAGCAGCCTGGCGAACTCGGCGCTGTACCTGAAAGTGTTCGGGCACACGGTGATTGGCTGGCGCTGGCTGGAACAGGCGATTCGCGCTGAGGAAGGGTTGGCCAAGGGCAACGCCGCGGATGTGAGCTTCTATAAAGGCAAGCTGCAAGCGGCGCGGTATTTCCTGACGTGGGAAGTGCCGGGTTGTCACCATGAGTTGGCAATTCTTGAGGCGCGGGATGATGTGTGTCTTGGGATGCAGGATGAGTGGTTCTAACCAGAAGTAATGTGGTGGTGCAGAAATCCATTCGCGAGCAAGCCCGCTCCCACAGTGGTCCGCGTTCAACCACACAACGCGGTCAAATGTGGGAGCGGGCTTGCTCGCGAAGAGGCCCGCACCGACAACACATCAACTCAACTTGAACCCACCCATCTGCCGCGCCAAATCATCCGCCAACCGCTGCAACGTCTGACAATCCTCGCGGCAAGCTCTGACTTCACCCGCCGTCGCCCGCGCCAGATCGGAAATCCCCTGCACATTGCGGTTGATCTCCTCCGTCACCGCCGACTGCTCTTCCGTGGCCGTCGCCACTTGATGATTCATGTCACTGATGCGCTCGATCTGCCCGGTAATCGCGGTCAACGACGTCCCGGTGCGCTGGCTCGACTCAACACCAGTCCCGGTCGCCGCTTGCCCCGAATGCATGGACGACACGGCATTTTCCGCACCTTGCTTGAGACTGCCGATCATCTGTTGAATCTCATCCGTCGATGACTGCGTGCGCCGCGCCAAGGTCCGCACTTCATCCGCCACCACCGCAAATCCACGGCCCATGTCGCCGGCCCGTGCCGCCTCAATCGCAGCATTAAGCGCCAACAGGTTGGTCTGCTCGGATATCCCGCGAATCACAGCCAGCACTTGATCGATGGACGCCACTTGATGCGCCAACTCGCCCACCGCCGTGGCCGCGACGCCGATTTCATCGGACATGCTTTCAATATGCCGGATTGAACCACCGACCACTTCCCGCGCCTGCATCGCTTCATCGCGGGCGGTTTGCGACGCGACCGCGGCATTGCCAGCGTTCTGGGCGATTTCCTGTACGGTCAGGCCCATTTCGTGGACGGCGGTAGCGACCATGTCGGTCATTTCCTGCTGGCGACTGGAGCGCTCGGCGGTGTTGTCCACCACCGCAGCCACTTGGCCGACGGCGGTGCGCAAACGCTCGCTGGTGGTCAGCACTTCGCCGATCATGTCGCGTTGGCTTTCGAGGAATCGATTGAAGCCTCGCGCCAGGTCGCCCAGCTCATCGGCGCGACTGGAATCTAACCTGTGGGTCAAATCTCCACCACCGCTACCGATGGCTACCAATGCGGCTGTTACCTGACGGATCGGTCGAACCATCCCGCGGGCTAATAACACAACCAACATCAGACACACCAGCGCCACCGCCAGGCCGATGCCGCTGCTCATCCACATGGCCCGACGGGCCTCGGCGTAGATCTGCGATTGCGGCACTTCGGCCACCAGGGTCCAACCGAGATCTCGCAGTGGCAGGCTCAACGCCAGAAAATCTTCGCCATTGCGGGTAAAACTGCTGGTGGCAGACGCTTTGGAGGTAGAGAGCTGACCCATTACTGCTTGCGCCGCCGAGGCACCGATTTGCTCGGCCAGTGTGCGTTTACCGCTGAATTGCGCCTCAGGGTGAACCTGGATCAAACCGTCGGAACGCACGAGATAGACCTTGCCGCGCGCACCGAAGTTGAAGTTGTGGATCAGTTCCGACAGCTCTTTCATGCTCAGCCCGAGGCCGGCAACGCCCACGACTTTACCGGCCTGCTCGACCTTGAGGTCGATGAACAGCGCCAATTCTCCGGTCGCGGTGTCATTGTCGATATTGAGGGTGCGCGGCTGATTGCTGTCGAGGAAGGAGTAGAACCAGGCGTCTTTGGGGTTGGAACGACTGAGAGTCCGGTCCAGGCCTTTTTCAGTGATGTAATGGTTTGAAGCCGTGCCGATAATCAACGCGGTAAAGGCTTTGTGTTCGGCGCGGATGCCTTCCAGGTACTTCGCGAAGGTGTCGGTCTGGGCACTGTCTTCGCCCGCTGCCAGCCACTCACGCACCATGCTGTTGCTGGCGATGTCCTTGGCGGCGGTGAGGGGTTGGACGAGGATTCGCTCGATGTCGTTGCGCATCGCTTCGATGCTCGACGGCAGTGCCTGTTCGACCAGATAACTCTGGGCGAGGCGGTTGACCACCAGGGTATAAACGCCAACCACGATCAGAATACTGACCAGCAGGGCGGTGCCCATACTCAGGATCAACTGCCATTGAATACTGCGTCGCCAGAACTGCATGGAGCACCCCCAAAGAATAAGAGGCTGAAACACTGCAACAGCCGTGCCGATTGTATACAACGCAAACGACAATTTTATTCTTTGGTTGTGCGCAAAGCCGATCAGGCCTGATTGATCGTCTTGGAGATCACTTCAACCGTGGCGCTGACTTGCTCTTGGTAACGGTCGAGTTCGAGCTTGTGCTGCTTTTTCATTTCGATCTGCTGGGAACACAGATTCATCGCCGCCAGCACCAACAAGCGGTCACCGATCAGCGTCGGGTACTTCCTTTTGGTGTCGGCCAGGGCTGCCTTCAACATCAATGCGGCATCCAGCAGGGTTTGCTCTTCCCCGGCCGGCGCCTTGATCGAATAGTCCTCCCCCAGGATCGAGACGACTTTTACCCCTGCGGTGCCATGATTCATGCGCTGACAGGGCCGGCGCTGACGCGCTCAACCAAGGCCTGGATGCGGGCGGCGGTGGCGCCTTGTTTTTCTTCCTGTTCCATCAGGCTCAGTTGCAGGCTTTCGTTTTCGTCCTTGGCCTGGGCCAGTTCTGCACTCAGGGTCTGGTTGGTGCCCAGCAGGGTCTGGTTCTGTTGCACCAGGTCGCTGACCAGTTGTTCCAATTGGCTAAGGGATGCTTCCAACATTTTGATTTTCCAAGCATTTTCAAAGGGCGCGTACGATAAAGAAAAGTCACCACCGATGCCAGGGTTATTGGGGCGCAAGGCCTTGATTTTCCTGGCGGGCGACCTTCCTCGCGAACTTTAAAGACTGTGATAGGCGGATCTGGTTCCTGCACTTCGTCGCCGAGCCCTTCCTGCGACAAATACACGCAGTGCCTCAAGACTTTAGTCGTATGACCGATAAGTCATCCATACAGCAGTCTCAGCCCCGCACGGATGCGCTTTTTCGGTAAACACCATGTCCCTTCGTAATATGAATATCGCTCCGCGGGCGTTCCTCGGTTTTACCCTGATTGGCGCTCTGATGCTGATCCTGGGTGTGTTCGCCCTGAACCAGATGAGCAAGATTCGCGCGGCCGCCGAAGACATCACCTCCAACAGCGTGCCAAGCATCAAGAGTCTGGATGAGTTCACTCAGTTGACCCTGCGCCAGCGGGTGTTGTCGTATCGCCTGATGGTTAACCGCGAGCCGGACGTTCAGCAGAAAACCATCGATCTGCTGGAAACCCGCAACCAGCAGATCCGCACCGCACAGACCGTTTATGAAAAGCTGATCAGCAGCCCTCAAGAACGTGCGACCTATGATCAATACGTGCAGCTGCTGGGTCAGTATCGCCAGATTGAAGACCGGATGAAGTCGCTGTCGCGTAACAATCAGGTCGATGAACTGCGCACCCTGCTCAACACCGATTTGCTGACAAACTCTGACGCGATCAACACCGCGCTGAACCGCCTGCTGGAAATCAATACCCAGCAGACCATCGACACCAACCAGCAGGCCTCCGATCAATATGCTTCGGCCTTCAATCTGGTTGTCACGCTGCTGGTGATCGCCACCGGACTGACGTTCCTGTTCGCCTGGTTGCTGACCAATAGCATCACCAAGCCAATCGCCAATGCATTGAGCGCCGCTGAAGAAATCGCTGAAGGCAACCTGACCCGTCCGATCACCGTCGACGGCGAAGATGAAGCGGGCCGTTTGCTGCTGGCCATGTCGAAAATGCAGGACAAACTGCGCGACACCCTGCAACGGATTTCCGGCTCGGCGACGCAACTGGCGTCCGCCGCTGAAGAACTGAACAGCGTCACCGACGAAAGTGCTCGCGGCCTGACTCAGCAGAACAATGAAATCGAACAAGCCGCCACCGCAGTCAACGAAATGACCAGCGCCGTGGAAGAAGTCGCCCGCAACGCCGTGAGCACTTCCGAAGCCTCGAAAAATGCCACGACCTCTGCCGGTGACGGCCGTGACCTGGTGCAGGAAACCGTCAGCGCCATCGAACGCATGAGCGCCGATGTGCAGAGCACGGCGACGCTGATTGGCGACCTGGCCAACGAATCCCGCGACATCGGCAAGGTGCTGGATGTGATTCGCGGTCTGGCGGACCAGACCAACCTGCTGGCCCTGAACGCGGCCATCGAAGCGGCCCGTGCCGGTGAAGCCGGACGTGGTTTTGCGGTGGTTGCGGATGAGGTTCGTGCCCTGGCGCACCGGACTCAGCAGTCCACCAGCGAAATCGAGCGCATGATCGGCAGCATCCAGAGCGGCACCGAACACGCGGTGGATTCGATGCGTAATAGCACCGAACGCGCGGAATCGACATTGAACATCGCGCGTGGTGCCGGCATGTCTCTGGACACCATCAACAGTGCGATTGTCGAGATCAACGAACGCAACCTGGTGATCGCCAGCGCGGCCGAAGAACAGGCTCAAGTGGCCCGTGAAGTGGACCGCAACCTGGTGAACATCCGTGATCTGTCGGTGCAATCGGCGACCGGGGCGAATCAGACGAGTGCTGCGAGCAACGAGCTGTCCCGCCTGGCGCTGGACCTGAACAACATGGTTGGACGGTTTAGCCTCTGATTCAGTAGATCAAGATCAAAAACACCCTCACCCCAGCCCTCTCCCAGAGGGAGAGGGGGAAAGGAGCAGATCTTCATGCTCTTCAAGACCTGAGTTTGGCTCGATATCCCAGTGAGTTCGGCTCGATATCTCAGGTCGATGTGCCTCGCAAGAACTGCTCGGCCAGTCCCCTCTCCCCCGGGAGAGGGTTAGGGTGGGGGCAGCAATCCTTAGCCGAACCAAAATCCCGAACACGCCTGCGCAAAAAGCTTTTTGACAGCATCACATTTCAACAGGTTAGAATCGCTGGCACGCAGACTGCATGGTCAGTTTGTGTCCGCCTTTCAGCTTTCTGGAGTATTGCCTTTGAATGCTACGACCATCAACAGCCTGTTCTTGATCGGCGCGTTGCTGGTAGGTGCGAGCATTCTGGTGAGCTCCCTTTCGTCCCGCCTCGGTATCCCGATTCTGGTGATCATCCTGGCCGTGGGCATGGCCGCTGGCGTCGACGGCGGCGGCATTATTTTCGATAACTACCCAACGGCCTATCTGGTCGGCAACCTCGCGTTGGCGGTCATTTTGCTCGACGGCGGTTTACGCACACGGGTGGCGAGTTTCCGCGTGGCCTTGTGGCCGGCGCTATCGCTGGCCACCGTCGGCGTGTTGATCACCACCGGGCTGACCGGCATGGCGGCAGCCTGGCTGTTCAACCTGAACATCATTCAAGGCCTGCTGATCGGCGCCATCGTCGGCTCCACCGATGCCGCGGCGGTGTTCTCGCTGCTGGGCGGCAAAGGCCTGAACGAACGGGTGACCGCCAGCCTCGAAATCGAATCCGGCAGCAACGACCCGATGGCGGTGTTCCTCACCGTGACCCTGATCGACATGCTCGCCAGCGGTCAGACCGGCCTGCACTGGAGCCTGCTCGGTCATCTGGTGCGCGAGTTCGGCATCGGCGGTGTGATCGGCCTGGGCGGCGGCTGGGTCATGCTGCAACTGGTCAACCGCATCAACCTCGCCAACGGCTTGTACCCGATTCTGGTGATTGCCGGCGGTCTGCTGGTGTTCGCCCTGACCAACGCCTTGCATGGCAGCGGCTTCCTCGCTGTTTATCTGTGCGGTCTGGTGATCGGCAACCGTCCGGTGCGCAGCCGTCACGGCATTCTGCACATGCTCGACGGCATGGCGTGGCTGGCCCAGATCGGCATGTTCCTGGTGCTGGGGCTGCTGGTCACGCCTCACGACTTGTTGCCGATCGCTCTGCCCGCGCTGGGCCTGGCGCTGTGGATGATTTTATTCGCCCGGCCGCTGTCGGTGATGGTCGGCCTGCTGCCGTTCAAAGCGTTCCATGGCCGCGAAAAAGCCTTTATTTCCTGGGTAGGCCTACGCGGCGCGGTCCCGATCATTCTGGCAGTGTTCCCGCTGATGGCCGGGCTGCCGAACGCTCAGCTCTATTTCAACCTCGCCTTCTTTATCGTGTTGGTGTCGCTGCTGGTGCAGGGCACGAGCCTGCCGTGGGTCGCCAAATTGTTGAAGGTGACGGTTCCGCCAGAGCCGGCACCGATCTCCCGTTCAGCACTGGAAGTCCACGTCACCAGCGAGTGGGAAATGTTCGTTTATCGCCTCGGTGCCGAGAAATGGTGCATCGGCTCGCCTCTACGTGAACTGAAAATGCCCGACGGCACGCGTATCGCGGCGTTGTTTCGTGGCCAGCAACTACTCCATCCGTCGGGTAGTACAGTGCTCGAAGTCGACGATTTGCTCTGCGTAATCGGTCACGAACACAACTTGGCAGCGCTCGGAAAACTCTTCAGCCAGGCACCGCAACGCGGCCTCGATTTGCGCTTCTTCGGCGACTTCGTACTCGAAGGAGACGCCCAGCTGGCTGCGGTTGCGGCGCTTTACGGGTTGAAAGTCGAAGGCATCGATCCGGACATGTCCCTGGCCCACTTCATTGCCCAGAAGGTCGGCGGTGCGCCGGTCGTGGGCGACCAGGTGGAGTGGAACAACACCATCTGGACCGTTGCGGTCATGGAAGGGAACAAGATCGGCAAAGTGGGCGTCAGATTCCCCGAAGGAAGTCGCCCCGGTCCGGGCTTGTTCCTCTAAACTGCCATTCTTTTCACCTAGCTTCGATCGGTCTCTATGCCAACCCTGCGCAATTTTTTAATCATGGCCCTGCTGGGCTTGAGCCTCTCCGTCGGTACACTTCAAGCTGCCGAACCGCCGTCCAGCGAAGCCGTGCAGGCGAGCCTGGACAAAATCGCCGACCGCAAACTGCCGGAAGCCGATCAGAAAGCCCTGCAAACCGTCCTGCAGAACACGCTGACCCAGCTCAACAACAGGCGTGATTACGATCAGAAACTGATCGATTTGAAGCAGCAACTGGCCACTGCGCCCAAGCAGAACATAGAGAACCAGCGCGAGCTGGCCCGGCTCAAAGCCACCAAAGTGGTGCCGATCGAGCAACGCTACGCCAATCTGTCGATCGCGCAACTCGAGCAGATGCTGACCGAGCGTTCGACCCAGCAAAGCGATCTGCAAAAAGCCCTGGCCGACGCCAACAGCCTGATCATCACCGCCCAGACCCGCCCCGAGCGCGCCCAGGCCGAGATCGCCAGCAGCCAGACGCGCATTCAGCAGATCAACAACATCCTCAAGGCCGGTAAAGACAACGGCAAAACCTTGAGCGGCGAGCAGCGTGATCAGCTCAACGCCGAACTCGCGGCACTCAACGCCCTGATTCCGCTGCGCCGCCAGGAACTGGCCGGCAACAGCCAACTGCAAGACCTGGGCAACAGCCAGCATGACGTGCTCTCGGAAAAAGTCGCGCGCCAGGATCAGGAAATCCAGGACCTGCAAACCCTAATCAACCAGAAGCGCCTGGCCCAGTCCCAAGAGACGGTGACCCAACAGTCCATCGAAGCCCAGAAGTCCGGCGGCAGCAGCTTGCTGGCCACTGAAAGCGCGGCGAACCTGAAGCTCTCGGACTACCTGCTCAAAAGCACCGACCGTCTCAACGAAGTTACCCAGCAGAACCTGCAGACCAAGCAACAACTGGACAGCGTGACCCAGAGCGATTCGGCCCTGGACGAGCAAATCAACGTGCTCAGGGGCAGCCTGCTGCTCTCCAAGATTCTCTATAAACAGAAACAGGCCCTGCCGCGCCTCAAGCTCGACCGCGACCTGGCAGACCAGATCGCCGACATTCGTCTGTATCAGTTTGAAGTCAGCCAGCAACGGGAACTGCTCAGCAACCCGGCCACTTACGTCGACAACCTGCTGGCGACTCAACCGCCAGAGCAAGTCACCCCGCAGTTGCGCAAGAACCTGCTGGACCTGGCCAACACCCGCGCCGACCTGCTCGAACGGCTGAACCGCGAACTGAGTGCGGTACTCAACGAATCCATCACCCTGCAACTCAACCAGAAGCAATTGCTCAGCACCGCGCAAAGCCTGCGGGCGACGCTGGACGAGCAGATGTTCTGGATTCCCAGCAACAAGCCGCTGGACCTGGAGTGGATGCGCGGCGTGCCCGAGCGTCTGCAACGTCAAGTCACCACGCTGCCCTGGACTTCGAGCCTGAGCGAACTGAGCGACGGCCTGATTCAGCGACCGCTGCTGTTCCTGCCCTTGGTATTGATGATCGGCGCCCTGCTGTGGCGCCGCAAAAGTCTGTATGCCCGACTGAACAAGGTTCACCAGGACATCGGCCACTTCAAGCGTGACAGCCAGTGGCACACGCCCCAGGCGATCCTGATCAATATTCTGCTGGCGATGCCGGTGGCGCTGGGCCTGGCCTTGTGTGGCTATGCCTTGCAGATCGACGCCCGTGGGCAGAACACCAACATGGGCGCCGCGCTGCTGCAAATGGGCCAGGCCTGGCTGGTGTTCTACACCGCCTACCGGATCCTCGCGCCGGGCGGCGTGGCTGAGCTGCATTTCCGCTGGGAAAAACCTCAGGTCGAATTCCTCCAGGGCTGGGTCCGTCGACTCGGGCTGGTGGTCATGGCACTGGTGGCTGTGGTGGCGGTTGCTGAATTGCAACCGGCGGCCCTGGCCGATGACGTACTCGGTATGCCGGTGGTGCTGACGTGTTATGCCTTGATGGCCTGGCTGCTCAGTCGCCTGCTGATCAGCAGCCCGACCCACGAGAGCGCCTCGCTGTTTCGCAAAGCGGTTGGGATCATGTTCACCGTCCTGCCCGTCGCGTTGTTCGTGGCCGTGTGCTTTGGCTACTACTACACCGCGCTGAAACTCAGCGACCGGCTGATCAACACCCTGTACCTGCTGATGTTCTGGCTGGTGATTGAAGCGACGTTCGTCCGTGGTTTGAGCGTTGCGGCCCGACGCCTGGCCTATCAACGCGCCCTGGCCAAACGTCAGGCTGCCAAAGAGGCGGGCGACGGCGAAGCGGTGATCGAAGAACCAACGCTGGACATCGAGAAGGTCAACGAACAGTCCCTGCGCCTGATTCGTCTGGCATTGCTCGGCGGTTTCATCGCGGCGCTGTACTGGGTCTGGTCGGACCTGATTTCAGTGTTCTCGTACCTGGACAACATCACCCTCTACGAATACACCAGCGGCACCGGCGCCAACATGAGCATGGTGCCGATCAGCATCGGCGACCTGCTCGGAGCGCTGATCATCATTGGTATCACCTTCGCCCTGGCGCGCAACTTACCCGGCCTGCTGGAAGTGTTGGTGCTGTCCAAGCTCAATCTGGCCCAGGGCAGCGCTTACGCCACGACCACCTTGCTGTCCTACGTGATCGCCGGCGTCGGTTTTGTCACGACCCTGTCCACACTCGGCGTGAGTTGGGACAAGTTGCAATGGCTGGTGGCGGCGCTCTCGGTAGGCCTCGGTTTCGGGATGCAGGAGATCTTTGCGAACTTCATCTCCGGCATCATGATCCTGTTCGAACGTCCGGTGCGGATCGGCGACACCATCACCATCGGCAACCTGTCGGGCACGGTGAGCAAGATCCGCATTCGCGCCACGACCATCACCGACTTCGACCGCAAGGACATCATCGTCCCGAACAAGACGTTCATCACCGGGCAACTGATCAACTGGTCGCTGACCGACACCATCACCCGAGTGACCCTCAAGCTCGGCGTCGATTACGGTTCGGACCTGGATCTGGTCAGGGCCTTGTTGCTGCAAGCCGCCCGGGAAAACCCGCGCGTGCTCAAGGAACCCGAGCCACATGTGTACTTCCTGAACTTCGGTGAAAGCACCCTCGACCACGAGTTGCGCATGCACGTGCGCGACCTCGGTGACCGCAACCCGGTGATCGACGAGGTCAACCGCTTCATCAACCGTGAGTTCAAGAAGCAGCACATCAACATCTCCTTCCGCCAGATGGAGGTTTACCTGAAGAACCTGCACGGCCAGGAATACAAGTTGGTGCCGGTCGAAGCAGAGACGAAAACCATCGTCGCGGTGCCCGACGAGCAAAAACCGCCGCAAGAACCGCCGCCGGCCAAACTCGACTAACCGACCTATACCCAGCAGAATGCTCGGACATTCTGCTGGAGATGGCCGTTGAAAGCCCTCGACGAACTGACCTTCGATAATCGCTTCGCCCGCCTGGGCGATGCGTTCTCAACCCATGTGCTGCCCGAGCCCATCGCCGCCCCGAGGCTGGTGGTCGCTAGCCCCACCGCCATGGCACTGCTGGACCTGGACCCGGCCGTGGCCGAGACGCCGGTGTTCGCCGAGCTGTTCGGCGGTCACAAGCTCTGGGCCGAAGCCGAGCCACGGGCAATGATCTATTCCGGGCATCAATTCGGTTCCTACAACCCGCAACTGGGCGACGGTCGCGGCTTGTTGCTGGGCGAGGTCTACAACGAAGCCGGCGAACACTGGGACTTGCACCTCAAGGGCGCCGGACAAACGCCGTACTCGCGGATGGGCGATGGACGAGCGGTACTGCGCTCCTCGATCCGCGAGTTTCTCGCCTCCGAAGCATTGAATGCCCTGAACATCCCGACCACTCGCGCACTCTGCGTGATCGGCTCCGACACGCCGGTCTGGCGCGAAAAACAGGAACGCGCGGCCATGGTCCTGCGCCTGTCGCCGAGCCATGTACGCTTCGGGCATTTCGAGTACTTCTACTACACCAAGCGCCCCGAGCAGCAGAAAGCCCTCGGCGAGCACGTGCTGGCCATGCACTTCCCCGAATGCCTGGAACAGCCGGAACCGTACCTGGCGATGTTCCGTGAAATCGTCGAGCGCAACGCCGAACTGATCGCCAAATGGCAAGCCTATGGTTTCTGCCACGGGGTGATGAACACCGACAACATGTCGATCCTCGGCATCACCTTCGACTTCGGCCCGTTCGCCTTCCTCGATGACTTCGACGCCAACTTCATCTGCAACCACTCCGACGATCAGGGCCGCTACTCCTTCAGCAATCAAGTGCCCATCGGCCAATGGAACCTCAGCGCCCTGGCCCAGGCCCTGACGCCGTTCATCAGCGTCGACGCCCTGCGCGAAACCCTCGGCTTGTACCTGCCGCTGTACCAGGCCCACTACCTGGACCTGATGCGCCGCCGCCTCGGCCTCACCACCGCTGAAGACGACGACCAGAAGCTGCTCGAACGCCTGCTGCAATTGATGCAGAACAGCGGCGTTGATTACACGCTGTTCTTCCGCCACCTCGGTGATGAGTCACCTGAACTGGCCGTCACCCGGTTACGCGATGACTTCGTCGACATCAAGGGTTTCGATGCATGGGGCGAACTCTATGTCGCCCGGGCTGCTCGTGAAGGCGTAGTTGATCAGGAACAACGCCGCACGCGGATGCACGCGGTCAATCCGCTGTACATCTTGCGCAACTATTTGGCGCAGAAAGCTATCGATGCGGCGGAGAGTGGCGATTATGCCGAGGTCCGGCGCCTGCACGCGGTGTTGAGCAATCCGTTCACGGAGCAACCCGGGATGGAGAGCTACGCAGAGCGGCCGCCGGAGTGGGGGAAGCATTTGGAGATTAGTTGTTCGTCGTAATTTCAGATAAACACATCGACCGGTACCTTGAAGTGCTCAGCCAACCAGCGGATCTGCCGCAGGTTGAGCTGGCGCCTGCCGCTTAATATCTCCGAGACCACCGATTGGGGGCCTACGCCGGGCAGGTCGCTTTGGGTCAAACCATGCTCGCGCATCATGTAACCCAGAACCTCAGCACCACTCGCTTCGCGCATCGGGTGGTGTTGGTGATCCCACTCCGCAATCCAGTCGCCGATGATATCCACCAGACTCATCAATGGGTGCGACTCATCAAGCTTGGTCATCTCTAACAATTCGTCGAGCGCTAGTACCAACAGGTCGTAGTCTTCTTCGTTTTTTGGTTTTCGGAGCAAAGGAGCAACGTACTCCCAATGCTCGGCAGCCTTTTTGACCAAAACACTCATACCCTTCCCTCCTTCCATTTTCCCCGGTCATATTCGCGGTGATCCATCACATGCTTGATGTACAGCTTTTGATGCCCGTACCGGACATAAGCGATCAACCGTAACTTGTTGCCACCGATATCGAATACGTGAAGATCGCCTACTTTGTCGATCGCAGGAAATGAGGATTTCATAGACGCAAAATCATTTGGCTTGATCCTCTTGGCCATTCGATACCACTGATCCAACGCATTGGCCGCCTGAGGCCATTTGGCTTTAGCCTCCCGAATTGGTTTTTCGGTGAACACATGCATGCAACATCCTTATCGCATTTTGCTATGAAAGTTAATCACAGATCCGAAATATCGCAAGTTGCGATAACGATAGGCAGACCAATGGCCGTGCCCAGTCATCTCAGCCTAGGTTCAACGTCGAACACTGCACGATTGAAAATATGAGCAAACGTCTCCAATTAGCTGTTATCCGCTCTTAACTGGAACTCGATCATGTCCGACCCACTCCTCATCCCCTGCCCCTCCTGCAACGGCCTCAACCGCATTCCCGCCGAGCGCCTCGCCGATCAACCCAAGTGCGGACGCTGCAAATCTGCTGTGCTGCTGAACAAACCCTTCGAACTCAAGCAAGGCGACTACGCCAGCCAGATCAAGGGGGATTTGCCGTTGCTGGTGGATGTCTGGGCGGATTGGTGTGGGCCGTGCAAGTCGTTTGCGCCGGTGTTCGAGCAGGCGGCGGCGCAACTGGCGGGCAAGTGTCGGTTGGCCAAGCTCGACAGCGAGGCCAATCAGCAGTTGTCGGCGCAGTTGGGGATTCGCTCGATTCCGAGTCTGATTCTGTTCGCGAACGGTCGGGAGGTAGCGCGGCAGAGTGGCGCGTTTCCGTTGCCGCAGTTGATGGCGTGGCTGCGTAGCCAGGGCATTTGACCCAACACAAATCCAATTGTGGGAGCGAGCCTGCTCGCGAAGGCGTCCGGTCAGTCAACTCAGGTGTTGAATCTACCGGCCTCTTCGCGAGCAGGCTCGCTCCCACAGGTAGGTTGGGTGCAATCCGGGGATCAGTGGTCTTCGAGCAGGTTATGCAGTTCAACAAACTGCTGGGTCAGCTTGTGTCGCGGATCAAGGTGGATCAGCGGCGTATTGGCCTGGTGCGACTCACGCATGCGCACCGAACTACCCAGATACACCGGCAACACTGGCAACCCTTCGGCAATCAGTTCGTCGAGGATTTGCTGAGGCAGGCTCGCCCGGGCCTGGAATTGGTTGACCACGATGCCTTCAACTTCCAGGCCTTCGTTGTGGTCTTCCTTCAATTCTTCGATTTCTGCCAGCAGGCCATACAGCGCCTGGCGCGAGAAGCTGTCGCAGTCGAAAGGAATGAGCACCCGATCAGCGGCAATCAATGCCGACACCGCGTAGAAGTTCAGCGCTGGCGGGGTATCGAGGTAGATCCGATCGTAGTCTTCGCTCAGCTCATCGAGCAGTTTGCGCAGTTTGTTGATCTTGTGTTTGGCCTCAAGCTTGGGCTGCAGGTCGGCCAACTCGGCGGTGGCGGTGATGACGTGGAGGTTGTCGAACGGAGTTTCGTAGATATCGACCTGATTTTTCTTCGAGAACGGCCCGGACGACAGGGTCTGCTTGAAAAAATCGGCGATCCCCATCGGGATGTCATTACCGGTGAGGCCGGTCAGGTACTGAGTGGAGTTGGCCTGGGCATCGAGATCCACCAACAGGGTGCGATAGCCCTCGCTGGCACTGACCGCTGCCAGATTGCAGGCAATGCTGGATTTACCCACACCACCTTTCTGATTGAACACCACGCGCCGCATGTCAAAACCTCCGTGTATCAAAGAATGACCGAGTGTAGTAGTCCACGGCGTTGCTTAGCTACCTCGCGGGCAAAGGGACTACAGAGTCAGGCGCAATCTCTTGATGAAAAAGCCGCGAACTCGTGCGCTGATCGCAGACAGAGCCGACAGATCGGCCGACCTCAATGTGGACAATAGCCATACGACAGCTTTTTCACGAACCGAACGGTACATTTGGTTGTGCAAAATGTAACCAGCATTTGCTACCCGCCCGCCGCACCGGGATAATGCGCGCCACTCGGCGTTAAGCGCCACGTAAGGTCGGCCGCAGATTGTGCGAGCCGCCGCGTCAAGGAAAGCCCGCAGGGGCGGGATGAATCTTTGTGATCAACTTCAACATCGCCCAATGGCGCGCATGGGCCCCTGGGCTCGAAAGCGTGGACGATTGGCAGGCCTGGAGCCGACAACCGGTCGTGCTCCAGAGCAGCGATGCCGCCCCTGACGTGTCGTTTTTGCCGGCCATGCAGCGCCGGCGACTCAGCCGCCTGGCGCGGATGGCCTTCAGTGTCGGCTGGCCGTTGGCCGATGGTCGGCAAGACCTACCGTTGGTCTTTATTTCCCGTCACGGCGAGACCCCGCGCACCTTCGAAATCCTCAGTGATCTGGCGGCCGATCAGCCGCTATCGCCGACTCAATTCAGTCTTTCGGTGCACAACGCGGTCATTGGCCTGTGGTCGATCATGCGCAGCGAAACCAGTGAAATGACCGCGCTCGCCGCGGCTGGCGATGGCCTTGAGCACGGCATGCTGGAGGCGGCGGCGCTGCTTTCGGAAGGCGCGCCCGCAGTGTTGCTGGTGGTAACCGAAGAACAGCCGCCCGAGGCCTACTCGACCTGGATCGACGATGTGCCGTTCCCTTATGCGGTCGGTTTGTTAGTCACACCCGGCAATGACTGGCAGCTGTCCCTGAACAGCAACCCGGACGAGTTGTCCAAAACTCACTGGCCCCATGCCTTGAATCTGTTGCGTACCCTGCTCGGCCAGCAGTCAACCTGCCAACATGCCTGGAAAAATCGTGTATGGACCTGGCAACGCAACCCGTAACTGAAAAAAACCGCGACGCCTACTACTGGCGCCTGCTGGCCACCGCCGCGAGCTTTACCCTTTTCGGGCTGGGCGGGCTGTGCCTGCGGTTGCTGGTTTTCCCGCTGCTCGGCTGCCTGCCTGGCGATGCCCAGGCCCATCGGCTGCGGGCGCGAAAGACCGTCAGTCGCTGCTTCTGGTTTTTTGTCCGGTTCATGGCCCGCAGCGGCGTGCTGACCTACGACATTCAGGGCGCGGAAAAACTCGGCCGTCCGGGGCAAATGATCATCGCCAATCACCCGTCGCTGATCGACGTGGTGTTTTTGATTGGTCTGGTGCCGCACGCCAACTGCGTGGTCAAAAAGAGTCTCTGGGAGAACCCCTTCACCCGCGGTCCGTTGCGCCGCACCGAATACATCAGCAACGACGGCAGCATGGACATGCTCGACGCCGCGGCCGACGCGCTGAAAAGCAGCCAGACCTTGATCATTTTTCCCGAGGGCACCCGCACCCAACCCGGCCAACCGCCGGCCTTTCATCGGGGCGCTGCGGCCATTGCCCTGCGGGGTGCGAAAATCCTCACCCCCGTGATCATCAAAGTCAGCCCGACCACATTGACCAAGGCCGAGCCCTGGTATCGGATCCCAAAACGCCGCGTGCACTTCAGTTTCCGTGTGGGGGCCGATATAGATCCACAGACCTTTTCCGAGCAGGGGCCTCCGCCACAAGCCTCGCGCAAGCTCAACGACTATTTGCACCATTACTTTATTAAGGAGCTCGCCGAAGATGAGCGATCTACACCGTGAAATTAAAACGCTGATCATCGACGCCCTGGGCCTCGAAGACATCAGCGTCGACGACATCGGCGACGACCAGACCCTGTTCGGCGAAGGCCTGGGCCTGGACTCGGTCGACGCCCTGGAACTCGGCCTGGCGATTCAGAAAAAGTACGGCATCAAGATCGATGCCGACGCCAAAGACACCCGTAACCACTTCTCCAATGTGGCGAGCCTTGCGGCGTTCGTCACTGCAAAACAGGCAGCTTGAGACCGGACCATGCAAACTCGTGACGACATCTTCAACACCCTGCGCGATGCGCTGGTCGAACTCTTCGAGCTGGACCCCGAGCGCGTCAGCCTGGAATCCAACCTGTACCAGGACCTGGAAATCGACAGCATCGACGCGGTCGACCTGATCGATCACATCAAGCGCCAGACCGGCAAGAAAATCGCCGCCGAAGAATTCAAAACGGTGCGTACCGTCAGCGACGTGGTCGAGGCGGTCTACCGTCTGGTTCAACCGGCCGCATGAGCCGATTGATCGGCCTCGGCCTGCTGCTGGCGGGCCTGCTGTACCCCTTTGCGGTGTATTTCGGCATGGAGCATTTCGCCCCGTGGCAGTTCGGCCTGCTCCTGGGCAGCCTGTGGCTGGCTCGCGCGTTGACCGGCGTGCGGCGGCCCGGAAGCCTGTGGATGGCCATCGTCGCCATCGCGTTTTGCCTGCTGCTAGCGCTGTTCGACAGCCCGGCGCTGTTGCGTTGGTATCCGGTGCTGATCAGCGGCTTCATGTTGGCGCTATTCGGGCTGAGCCTGAAATACGGCCCGCCGATGGCCGAACGCCTGGCCCGTCTGCGTGAACCGCACCTGCCGGCCAAGGCAATTGTTTACACCCGCCAGGTCACCGTGGCCTGGAGTGTGTTTTTTCTCTGCAACGGATTGTGCGCCGCCGCGCTGACCCTTTGGGCGCCGCTGAGTTGGTGGATGTTGTACACCGGCCTGATCTCCTATGGATTGATCGGCCTGATGTTTGCCATTGAATGGCTGATACGACAACGGGTACGAGGCCACCCATGAATTGGATAACACTTGAGCAACTGCTGCTCAAGGCTCAGCCGGAACGTGCCGTGACGGCCGAACCGGCGCTGAACCACGCGCAATTGTGCGAACAGGCCCTGCGCCTCGCCGCCGGCCTGCAAGCCCAGGGTGTGCAGCGCATTGCCGTGCACCTCGAAGATGGCGCCGACCTGGCGATTGCGCTGCTGGGCGCCTGGCGCGCCGGGGTCAGCGTGCTGCTGCCCGCCGACCTGCAAGCCCAGACTCGCCAGCGCTGGTCGACTGAAGTCGATCTGTGGCTGACCGATCACAGCGATGATCGTCACTTGCATGACTTTCTTCAGCCGGCATTACCCGGCGCCGAACTGGATCTCGATCAGTGCCAACTGAGTCTGTGCACTTCCGGCTCCAGTGGCGAACCGAAACGCATCGACAAGACCCTGCGCCAACTGGCCAACGAGGTCGAAGCGCTGGAGCAACTGTGGGGCGCCGATCTTGGCGAAGCCTGCATCATCGGCAGTGTCGCCACCCAGCACATCTACGGTTTGCTGTTCCGGGTGCTCTGGCCGCTGTGCGCCGGGCGGCCGTTCGTGCGCAAGCAACTGGCCTTCCCGGAAGACTTGCAGCGCGCCAGCCGCGAACACTCGGCGTTCGCCTGGGTCGCCAGCCCGGCGCTGCTCAAACGCATGGGCGATAACCTCGACTGGCCAGCCTTGAGCGCGGTGCGCCGGGTATTTTCCTCCGGCGGCGCCCTGCCCGCCGAGGCTGCGCAAAGCCTGTTCGAACGCCTGGAGCAATGGCCGACGGAAATCCTCGGCAGCTCGGAAACCGGCGGTATTGCCTGGCGTCAGGACCAGAACCTCTGGCAGCCGTTCGCCGACGTCGTGTTGAGCCAGGACAGCGACGGCGCGTTGCTCATCGCCTCGCCCTACTTGCCGGCCGGCCACATTGAACACACCGCCGACGCTGCGCGGATTGCTGCCGACGGCCGTTTCGAACTGCTGGGACGGCTGGACCGGATCGTCAAACTGGAAGAAAAACGTATCTCGCTACCGATGCTGGAACAGGCGCTGATGGCCCACGACTGGGTCGCCGAAGCGCGCCTCGGGGTGGTTCAGGAAAACCGTGCCTCGCTGGGCGCGTTGCTGGTGCTCAGTCAGCAAGGGCTGCACGCCCTGCGCAATCAGGGTCGGCGCACCCTCACTCAAGAACTGCGTCAGCACCTGAGCCAACATTGCGAAGCCCTCGCCTTGCCTCGGCGCTGGCGTTTGCTGCGCCAGTTGCCGTTGAACGCCCAAGGCAAACTGCCCCAGGCCGACGTCGAAGCCCTGCTGCTGGCCCCACGCCCGAAGGCGCCAGAGGTGCTGGAACAGGTCGAAACCGACGGCGAGTGGAGCCTGCAACTGGCGGTGCCGCCAGACCTGGCCTACTTCAGCGGCCACTTTCCACAGGCACCGGTATTGCCCGGCGTGGTGCAGGTGGATTGGGCCTTGAGCCTGGGTCAGCAGTTGATGGACTTGCCGACTAGATTCGCCGGCATGGAAGTGCTGAAATTCCAGCAACTGGTGCGTCCAGGGGATGAAATCCAGCTGCACCTGCGGTTCGACCCGGTGCGCGGCAAGTTGTACTTCGCCTATCGCAACGACACTGCCACCTGCTCCAGCGGGCGGATCGTGCTGGAGGCGGCGAATGCTTAATCTTTGGCAATGGAAATCACTGTTGCAGTGGAGATCTCTGTGGGGAGGGAGCTTGCTCCCGCTGGGCTGCGTAGCAGACCCAAAACCAGTCGCCGCAGATTTCATTACGAGCGCTTCGCACTCGGACGGGAGCAAGCTCCCTCGCCACAATGGATTGGCGGAGGCTCTTCGCCATGCATAACCCCTGCGCCATCATCCCGGTCTACAACCACGAAACCGCCATCACCACGGTGGTCGACGCACTGCTCGCCCAAGGTTTGCCGTGCATCCTGGTAGACGACGCGAGCACCCCGGCCTGTGCAAAAGTGCTCGATCAACTGGCACAACGTGAGCACACCTACCTGATTCGCCTCACCATCAATCAAGGCAAGGGCGCCGCCGTCATGACCGGTTTTCGCGAAGCCTCGCGCCTGGGTTTCAGCCACGCCTTGCAGGTGGACGCCGACGGTCAGCATGACCTCACCGACGTCGCGGTTTTTATCGAACAGTCCCGCGCCCATCCCGAAGCCGTGATTTGCGGTTATCCGCTCTACGACGCCAGCGTGCCCAAGGGCCGTTTGTATGCGCGCTACCTCACCCACGTGATGGTCTGGATCAACACGTTGTCGTTGCAGATCCGCGATTCGATGTGCGGTTTTCGCGTCTATCCATTGCCGCCAACCCTGGCGTTGATCGACTCAGCGAAGATCGGCAAACGCATGGATTTCGACTCGGACATTCTGGTGCGCCTGGCCTGGCGCAACCTGCCGATGCAGTGGCTGCACACCAAGGTCCATTACCCGCTGGACGGCGTCTCGCATTTTCGCCTATTCCGCGACAACGTACTGATCTCGAGCATGCACACCCGGTTGTTCTTCGGCATGTTGCTGCGAGCCCCGGTCATCCTCTGGCGGCGGTGGCGAGCATGAGCACCGAGACAGACAAAAAGCACTGGGCTGACCGCGAGGAGCGCGGCAGTTTCTGGCTGATGAAATTCACCGCCCTCTGCGCCAAAGTGCTGGGCCGGCGGCTGTTGAGCCCGCTGCTGTACGGCATCGTCTTGTACTTTTTCCTGTTCGGCCGCAGCGCTCGTAAAAGCGCCTGGCAATACCAGCAACGCCTCGCCGACTGGAGTGGCCGCAATGAATTGCGCCCGACCCATTGGCGGGTTTTCGGGCAGTTCATGGCCTTCGCCGATTCGATGCTCGACAAGCTCGACGTCTGGAACGGCAAGCTGAGCATCGAGCAGATCGAAATCATCGACCCGGCGCTGTTGCGCACGCAGCTGCGCGGCGCCCGTGGGCAGATGCTGGTCGGCGCGCACCTGGGCAATCTCGAGGTCTGCCGCGCGCTGGCCGAGATCGGCGAAAAAGTCACGATGAACGTGCTGGTGCACACCAAGCACGCCGAGCAGTTCAACCGCTTGCTGGGCGAAGCCGGGGCGACCAATTTGCGGCTGATCCAGGTCAGCGAACTGAACCCGGTGATCATGCTGCAACTGCACGAACGCCTGGAGCGCGGCGAGTGGCTGGCGATTGCCGGTGACCGTGTGCCCTTGCATGGCGGGCGCAGCGTGACTGTGGATTTCCTCGGCCATCCGGCAGCGTTCCCCCAAGGTCCGTGGCTGCTGGCCGGTTTGCTCAAATGTCAGGTCAATCTGTTGCTGTGTTTGAAGAAGCCGACCGGCGACTATCGACTGACCCTCGAACCGTTCGCCGAGGCCGTGGTGTGGAAGCGCAGCGACCGCGAACAGGTCATTCATCAGTGGGCATCCCGCTACGCCGAACGCTTGGGTCACTATTGCCTTGAAGCGCCCCAACAATGGTTCAACTTTTACCCTTTCTGGAAGACCGATGACGACGCCAACGCTTGAGCCGGTAACCTTCGGCGAACTCCCTTTGCGCATCGAAGACGTGCTGGCCCTGGCCAACCGTCAGGCGCCGACGCAGTTGCAGGGCGACCCTGAATATCGCGAGCGCATCGCCAAGGGTGCGCGATTCCTGGATTCGCTGCTGGACAAGGAAGGCGTGATCTACGGCGTGACCACCGGTTACGGTGATTCCTGCGTGGTTGCGGTGCCGCTGCATCACGTCGAAGCACTGCCGCGTCATCTGTACACGTTCCACGGCTGTGGCTTGGGCAAACTGCTCGACGCCCAGGCCACCCGCGCAGTACTCGCGGCGCGTTTGCAGTCACTGTGCCACGGCGTGTCCGGGGTGCGCGTGGAACTGCTGGAACGCCTGCAAGCGTTCCTGGAACACGACATCCTGCCGCTGATCCCGGAAGAAGGCTCGGTGGGCGCCAGCGGTGATTTGACGCCGCTGTCCTACGTAGCCGCGACATTGTCCGGCGAGCGCGAAGTGATGTTCCGTGGCGAACGTCGCGAAGCCGCCGACGTGCATCGCGAACTCGGTTGGCAGCCGCTGGTGCTGCGGCCTAAAGAAGCCCTGGCACTGATGAACGGCACCGCCGTGATGACCGGCATCGCTTGCCTGGCCTTCGCCCGCGCCGATTACCTGCTGCAACTGGCCACGCGCATCACCGCGTTGAACGTGGTGGCGCTGCAAGGCAATCCTGAGCATTTCGACGAACGCCTGTTCGCTACCAAGCCGCATCCGGGGCAGATGCAAGTCGCCGCATGGCTGCGCAAAGACCTGGCCATCGACGCGCCGACCGCGCCGTTGCATCGTCTGCAAGACCGCTACTCCCTGCGTTGCGCCCCGCATGTGCTCGGCGTGTTGGCCGATAGCCTGAACTGGCTGCGTTCGTTCATCGAGATCGAGCTCAACAGCGCCAATGACAACCCGATCATCGACGCCGAAGCCGAACGCGTGCTGCACGGCGGGCACTTCTACGGCGGCCACATCGCGTTCGCCATGGACAGCCTGAAAACCCTCGTCGCCAACGTTGCTGACTTGCTGGATCGGCAACTCGCGCTGCTGGTGGACGAGCGTTACAACCACGGTTTGCCGAGCAACCTGTCTGGCGCCACTGCCGACCGCGCCATGCTCAACCACGGCTTCAAAGCCGTGCAGATCGGCACCAGCGCCTGGACCGCCGAAGCCCTGAAAAACACCATGCCGGCCAGCGTGTTCTCGCGTTCCACCGAGTGCCACAACCAGGACAAGGTGAGCATGGGCACCATCGCCGCCCGCGATGCGATCCGTGTGCTGGAGCTGACCGAACAAGTCGCCGCCGCCACCCTGCTGGCCGCCAACCAAGGCGTCTGGCTGCGCAGCCAGGTTGAGGACGCACGGCCACTGCCACCGTCCCTGGCCGCGATGCACGAAGAGCTGGCCAAAGACTTCCCGCCGGTCATCGAAGACCGTGCCCTGGAAGGCGAATTGCGTCTGTGCCTGAAACGAATCGCCGAGCAACACTGGAGGCTGCATGCGTAGCAAGGGAGTGCTTCACGCCGATACGGAAATCCTCGTGCCGTTCTTTGACGTCGACACCATGAACGTGGTCTGGCACGGCCATTACGTCAAATACCTGGAAGTCGCCCGGTGTGCGCTGCTGGACAAGCTCGGCCACAACTACACCGCCATGGTCGAGTCGGGTTTTGCCTGGCCGGTGATCGACCTGCAACTGCGCTATGTGCGCGGTGCGGTGTTCGGCCAGAAGATCAACGTGCGCGCCAGCCTGGTGGAGTGGGAAAACCGCCTGAAGATCAATTATCTGATCAGCGATCTGCAAACCGGTGAGCGCCTGACCCGCGCCGTTTCCGTGCAGGTCGCTGTCGACATGAGCAGCCGTGAGATGCAATTGGCCTCGCCGAAAGTGTTCACCGACGCTGTAGAAAGGATGCTGCCATGAACACCGGTATCGACACCTCTTCTGAGGCCAACCCAGTCCCCTGTGGCGAGCGAGCTTGCTCGCGCTTGAGTGCGCAGCACTCACAATCAGGGCAATGGTTGGCAAGTTTTTGGGGCCGCTTCGCAGCCCAGCGCGAGCAAGCTCGCTCGCCACGTTTTTCAGCGATCACGTGTCTGACCGTGTTGGCGCTACTAGGGCTGCCATCGCTCGCGCAGGCCTTCGACCTGCAACAACTCAGCGATCAGCTGGCCAAGCCGGATGTGATCCACGGCAACTTCGTCCAGGAAAAACACCTGCGCGCCCTGCCCCAGCCGCTGACCAGCAAGGGCACCTTCGTCCTCGCTAAAAATCACGGCTTGCTCTGGCTGCTGAAAACCCCGCTGCAACAGGATTACCGCATCAACGCCAAGGGCATCGCCCGGCGTGACGCCAGCGGCTGGCAACTGCTGCCGGGCAAGAGCGCCGGTGCCGAGCAGAACCGTTTGTTCCTCGCCGTACTGCAAGGTGACAGCAGCGGTTTGCAACGGGATTTCGAGCTGTCGCTGAGCGGCGATGCGCAGAAATGGAAGCTGACCCTCACCCCGCGCTCGATGCTGCTCAAGCAAGTGTTCAACCAGATCAACATCGACGGCGGCGAGTTGGTGAACAGCATCGAACTGCTGGAAACCCAGGGAGACAGCACCCTCATGCGCATGCAGGACAGCACTAGCGCCCAACCGTTGAGCGACGCGGAGCAACATGACTTTGCCGAGTGAACGGATGCTCCCACGGCTGTTCCTGATCCTGCTGCTGGCGGTGCTCGCGCTCGCCGGCTGGCAATGGCGTGACGGCGCACCGCTGTCGGCCAACCTGATGGAACTGGTGCCAGGTACGGCGCCGGACGCGCTGGAACTGCGCGCCGAACAACGCATGCAAGAACCGCTGAACCGCGAAATGCTGGTGCTGGTCGGCCATACCGATCGCCAGCAAGCCGTGGCCATGGCGCAGAAACTCGGCGAGCAATGGCAGGCCAGCGGTCTGTTCGAAAAGGTCCAATGGACCCTGCAAGCCGACTTGCCGGCGCTGCGCACGCAGCTGCTGCAAGGTCGGCTGGCGATGCTCTCGGACGCGGATCGGCAACAACTGATCGAGCATCCCGACGCTTTCATTCAACAGCGCGTGCAAGCGCTGTTCGACCCGTTCACCGGTTTCAGCCTGGTGCCGAGCCAGGATGACTGGCTGGGCCTGACCGGGCGCATCCAGAACAGCCAGCCACAACACGGCGCGGTGCAACTGGACATCGGCAGCGGTGCCTTGGTCGCCGATGCAGACGGCAAGAGTTGGGTGCTGCTGCGAGCGCGGACCACCGGCAACGCCTTCGACATGAACCTGCCGCTGCAAGTGGCCGCACTGCTCAAACACAGTCGTGAAGAAGCGGCTCAGGGCGACGTGCAGTTGCTCGCTGCCAGCGGCTTGCTCTATGCGGCCAACGGTCAGCAACAAGCGACCAGGGAAATGACTTGGGTCGGTGGCGGCGCCACACTCGGCATCCTGTTGTTGCTGTTGCTGGCCTTCCGGCGGCTGCGCGTGTTGCTCGCGTTTGTCCCGGTGCTGGTGGGCATGCTGTTCGGTGGAGTGGCCTGCATCGCGCTGTTCGGCCATCTGCACGTGATGACATTGGTGCTCGGTTCCAGCCTGATCGGCGTTGCCGTCGATTACCCGTTGCACTACCTGTCCAAGAGCTGGAGCCTGAAACCCTGGAACAGTTGGCCAGCCCTGCGCCTGACCTTGCCGGGGCTGACATTGAGCCTGATCACCAGTTGCATCGGCTACCTCGCCTTGGCCTGGACGCCGTTCCCGGCGCTGACCCAAATCGCCGTGTTCTCCGCCGCCGGCCTGTTCGGCGCCTACCTGTCGGCGGTGTGCCTGCTGCCGGCCCTGCTCAAGGGCACTGACCTGCGGCCGGCGCAATGGCCGCTGCGGGTTGCCGAGTTTCTGGTGAACCTGCGTGAAGCGCTTCTCCAACGCGCTCGCACGCCAGTGTTGCTGGCGCTGCTGATCGTCTTCTGTGTCGGCGGTCTGTTGCAACTCAGCACCAAGAACGACATTCGCCAATGGGTCGGTATGCCGCAACACCTGACCGACGAAGCCCAGACCATCGCGCGCATTACCGGCTACCAACCCACCAGCCAGTTCTTCCTGATCCGCGCCGCCAACCAGCAAGAATTACTCGAACGCCAAAGCGCCCTGACTGATCGCCTGGAGCAACTGGTCAACCTCGACAAACTCCAGGGCTTTCTGTCCCTCAATCAACTGGTCAGCCAGCCAAGTGAGCAGAAGCAAGTACGTGAAGCGCTAAATAAACTGCCGCAATTCTGGCAACCGTTGCTCGACGTCGGCGTACCAGTCGAGGCGCTGCAAGCCGAACTGCAAGAGTTGCAAGCGCTGCCCACCGAAGATATCGATGCGGCGCTGGCCGGGCCGTTAGCCGAACCTTATCGCACCCTGTGGCTGGGGCCGACCGCTGACGGCGGCGTGGCAGCCATGATCAGCCTGCAAGGCTTGAACAACCCGTCGCTGCTGCGGGTTCAGGCGCTGGATTTACCGGGCGTGCAATTGGTGGATCGCCTCGGCGAGCTGAACAAGGTCTTCGCTGCTACGCAGATCAGCGCCGCTGAATTGAAACTCGCCTCCTGCGTGCTGATCGTGCTGGTGTTGATCCTGCCATTCGGCCTCAGCGGCGCGTTGCGCATCGTCGCCCTGCCATTGCTCGCCGCACTGTGCAGCCTCGCCAGCCTCGGTTGGCTCGGCCAGCCGCTGACACTGTTCAGCCTGTTCGGCCTGCTGCTGGTGACGGCCATCAGCGTCGATTACGCGATCCTCATGCGCGAACAAGTCGGCGGTGCCGCTGTGAGCCTGCTGGGCACCTTGCTGGCGGCGTTGACCACTTGGCTGTCGTTCGGGTTGCTGGCGGTGTCGAGTACGCCGGCGGTGAGCAACTTCGGTCTATCGGTGAGCCTCGGGCTGGCGTTCAGCTTCATCCTCGCGCCATGGGCCGGGCGTCACGTCCATGCCACTGCCGTCGCGGAGCCGGCAGCATGATGATCGTGCTGTTTTGGGCGATGGCCCTGGGGCTGTTCGCCGTCGCGACCCGCGTCGGCCGGCATTTCGGGTTGATCCCGATTGTCAGCCAATTGCTGCTGGCGACGTTTGGCTTGCCGCTGTTGATGTATTTCTGGATCGAGCCGGGCTGGCAGCTCAGCGGCGCCGATCTGATCTCGCCGGTATGGTTGAAAAACCTCTACAGCCTGAGTTTCGCCTTGCTGCTGGGACACATCCTCAGCGACGTGATCGACCTGCGGCTGGATCGCCAGAGCCTGAAAATCGCCCTGCCGAGTTTCTGCCTGCCCTTCGCCTGCGGGCTGGCGACAGCGGTCTGGCTGTTGCCGACGCAATCGTGGATCAGCTCGTTGGCGGTCGGTTTGGTGTTCGCCATCACCGCGATCCCGGTGTTGTACCTGTACCTGCGACACATCAACTACCCGCCCGCCGCCACCCGGCGTTTGGTGCAAACCGCGATCCTCATCGACCTCACGTGCTGGACGTTGTTCGGCTTCGCCCAAGGCAGCCTGCACCTGAGCAGTTTGCTGCTGCCACTGGCCGGCGCGTGCCTGCCGTTGCTGTTGCGCCTGCTCGGTTTGCGCCAACCGCTGCTGCACAGCGGCTGCTTCTTCGCGCTGCTGGTGGTGGCCGAGCATTTCAAGCTCAACGCACTGATTTTCGGTATCGGCTATCTGCTGTGCATGGCCGTGCTCAAAGTGCCGCTGGTGTTGCCGTTGCCGGCGGTCTGGATGAATCGCTTGCAGACCTGGATCGCCATCCCGCTGATTCTCACGTTCGGCATCGTGCAGATCGACGTGCACAGCGCCATGGCCAGCCTCGGCTGGTTGCAACTGACCGCGCTGCTGTTATTCCCGATCATCAGCAAACTGCTGGGCAACTGGCTCGGCCTGGGCTGGGCCGGCGCCTCGTTTGACGGCGCCAGCCGCTGGCGGGAAAGCCTGCTGCTGAACATTCGCGGCTTGAGCGAGATCGTCTTTCTCAACCTGCTGCTGCAACAACAACTCATCAGCCCGGCGCTGTACTTCGCGCTGATGTTGATGGGCCTGATCGCAACATTGCTGCCGGCACTGGCCGGCATGCACCGAATCCCGCTGAATATCGCCGCCCCGGCAAGGAGCTCCCGTGCCAACCGTTGAAATGGAACGTCGTCAGGTTGTGGTCATCGGCGCAGGCCCTTCGGGCGCCATCGCCGCCGCGCTGCTCAAGCGCAAGGGTCACGATGTATTGGTGATCGAGCGCCAACATTTTCCAAGGTTTTCCATCGGTGAAAGCCTGTTGTCCCATTGCCTCGATTTCGTCGAAGAGGCCGGCATGCTTGAAGCGGTGAACGCCGCTGGTTTTCAGATAAAAACCGGCGCTGCGTTCGCGTGGGGCGAGCAGTACAGCGACTTCGATTTCGGCGACACGTTCAGCAACGGCAAGCCGACCACGTTTCAGGTGCAACGCGCCGATTTCGACAAGTTGCTGGCCGATCAAGCAGCGTTGCAAGGTGTGGAATTGCGTTACGGCGAAGCCATCGTCAGCGCTGATTTCGACCTGCCGAAACCGCAGCTGAATGTGCTGCGCGAGGACGGCAGCGAGTATCGCGTCGAAGCCGACTTCGTGCTCGACGCCAGCGGCTACGGCCGCGTGCTGCCGCGCCTGCTCGACCTCGAAGCACCGTCGAATTTCCCGGTGCGCCAAGCCGTGTTCACCCACGTTGAGGACCTGATCGACAACCCGGCCTTCGACCGGACCAAGATCCTCGTCACCACCCATCCGACCCATCGCGACATCTGGTTTTGGACCATCCCGTTCAGCAACGGCCGGTGCTCGGTGGGTGTGGTGGCCGCCGCCGAACATTTCGACGGTCGTACCGACAATCTGGACGACTGCCTGCGCGGCTTTATCGCCGAAACCCCAAGCCTGGCCGGTGTGCTGAACAACGCGGTGTGGGACACCCCGGCGCGGACCATCGGCGGCTACTCGGCCAACGTCAAAACCCTGCACGGCCCGGGCTTTGCGCTGCTGGGCAACGCGGCGGAATTCCTCGACCCGGTGTTCTCCTCTGGTGTGACCATCGCGATGCGCTCGGCGAGCATGGCCGCCGGCGTATTGCATCGCCAATTGCAGGGTGAAAGCGTCGACTGGCAGACCGAGTTCGCCGCCCCGCTCAAACGTGGCGTCGACACCTTCCGCTGCTACGTCGAAGGCTGGTACGCCGGGACCTTCCAGGACGTGATTTTCCATGATGGCAGCTCACCGGACATCCGCCGGATGATCGCCTCGATCCTCGCCGGTTACGCCTGGGATGAGCGCAATCCGTTCGTCAGCGAAGCGAAGCGTCGGTTGAAGGTGATTTCGGAAATCTGTGCAAGGGATGCGACATGAGTTACCTGAGCGACAACTACGTCGAAGAAACCAAATTCGGTTTCTGGTTCCTGCGCAGCCACACCTGGCAGCACCATGTGCTGCGGGTGGCAATCAACGACCTGCGCAACCTGTTCAGCGATTCGCTGCCCAGCAACCCGGTGTTGCTGGATGCCGGTTGCGGCCAGGGCAAGTCGTTCCAGTACCTGCGCCAGACTTTTTCGCCGCAACGCCTGATCGGTGTCGATGCCGACCCGCACAGCCTGCACCTCAGCGGTGAAGAGGCGGCGCGTCAGGGCATGACGGTGGAGCTGATCGGCAGCGACTGCGCGACGCTCAACGTGGCCAACGCCAGCGTCGACCTGCTGTTCTGTCACCAGACCTTTCATCACCTCGTCGAGCAGGACTTGGCCCTGGCCGAGTTCTATCGCGTGCTCAAGCCGGGCGGCTATCTGCTGTTCGCCGAGTCCACCGAGGCTTACATTGATACGTGGGTGATTCGCTGGTTGTTCCGTCATCCGATGCACGTGCAGAAGAGTGCAGCCGGGTATCTGGAAATGATTCGCCAGCAGGGTTTTGAATTCGGCCCGCAGAATGTGTCTTATCCGTACTTGTGGTGGAGCCGCGCAAAGGATTTCGGGCTGTTTGAACGTTTTGGTTTGCGTAAGCCGAAGCCGTTTGGCCAACGGGAAGAAACCCTGGTCAATGTCGTGGCGCGCAAACCTCTTGAAGGTGATCGTTAATGCGACACATGACTTTTGGGAGCGAGCCTGCTCGCGAAAGCGGTGGGCCAGCCAGCCTCTTTGTTGAATGGGCCCGCGCCTTCGCGAGCAGGCTCGCTCCCACAGTGTCCGCTGTGTGGCGGCTATTGGTGCTGAGCATTTTACTTCTGTTAAGTGCCTGCGCCAGCCACGCGCCATTGCCAGCGGGCAACCCGACGCTGCCCCTGCCACTGCAACTGCACATCGAGCGCCAGCAAGCCGAGCAACGCCAGGACTGGCTTTTGGTGATCCAGCGCGAAGGTACGGGCATCCGTTGGTCGATGATGGACCCGCTGGGCATCCCCCAGGCGCGTCAGCAATTGATCGACGGTCATTGGCAAGCCGATGGCCTGCTGCCGCCGAACCCCGAGGCCCGCGAGCTGTTCGCGGCCCTGCTGTTCGCCCTGACCCCGTCCGGCGAGCTGCTGCGCAATTATCCCGATGCGCAGCAACACGGTGAGCAACGAACTCTGCCGCCGCGTTGGGCCATCCGTTATGCACAACCGTTGCACTTCGAATTGAACCTGCCCCAAGGCCCGCACTATCGCGTTTCTCCGTTGGGTGAATCGACGCCATGACCGCTTACCTGAACGCTCTCGGCGTGATCTGTTCGTTGGGCCGTGACAAATCGACCGTTGCGCGCAACCTGTTTGCCGGTGACTGCTCGGGCATGCGTCGCGAGTCCGGCTGGGTGCCGGAGCGTGAACTGCCAGTCGCGGCGGTTCACGGTGATCTGGCGGCGATTCCGGCAGAACTGGCCGATCAGAGCAGCCGCAACAATCAGCTGTTGCTCGAAGCCGCGTTGCAGATTCGCGATGCCATCGATCAAGCCATCCAGACCTACGGCCGCGAGCGCATCGGTGTGGTATTGGGCACCAGCACGTCGGGGATCGACGAGGCCAGCCGTGGTCTGGCGCATTACATTCGCCAGCAGCAATTCCCCGCCGAATACGACTATCAGCAGCAGGAGCTCGGCGCGCCGGCAAACTTCCTCGCCGACTGGCTGCAATTGAGCGGCCCGGCCTATGTGATTTCCACCGCTTGTACTTCCAGCGCCCGAGCCTTGATGAGCGCCCAGCGCTTGCTCGATCTGGGCATGTGCGACGCTGTGCTGTGTGGCGGTGTCGACAGTTTGTGCAAACTGACGCTCAACGGTTTCTCGGCTCTGGAAG
The DNA here is from genome assembly GCF_016651105.1 of Pseudomonas sp. TH15. Taxonomy (GTDB): domain Bacteria; phylum Pseudomonadota; class Gammaproteobacteria; order Pseudomonadales; family Pseudomonadaceae; genus Aquipseudomonas. The sequence continues at coordinate 1,533,050 of NZ_JAEKEL010000001.1, read as the reverse complement.
CAGTGTCCGAGCAGCGCTGCAACCCGTTTTCCGCCAACCGTAACGGCATCAACATCGGCGAAGCGGCGGTGCTGTTTTTGATGAGTAAAAGTGCTGGCGACGGCCCCTCGATTGCCCTGCTCGGCAGCGGCGCCAGCTCTGATGCGCACCACATTTCCGCACCGGAACCAACCGGCCGTGGCGCCCAGCAAGCGATGTACCAGGCCTTGAGCCGTGCCGCGCTGCAACCGTCGCAAATCAGTTACCTGAACCTGCACGGCACCGCCACTCAACACAACGACGCCATGGAAAGCCTGGCCGTGGCCGCGTTGTTTCCGGACGGCGTGCCGTGCTCGTCGACCAAGCCGATGACCGGTCACACCCTCGGCGCCGCCGGTGCCCTGGAAGCGGCATTCTGCTGGTTGAGCCTGAGCGCCGACAATCCCGAACACGCCCTGCCGCCCCACGTCTGGGACGGCCAGCCCGCCCCCGACCTGCCTGCGCTCAATTGGGTGACCCCGGCCACTCGCCTGGCGTCCATTGCACCTCGCTACCTGATGAGCAATTCGTTTGCCTTCGGCGGCAACAACGTCAGCCTGATTATCGGAGACGCCCCATGATTGACTGGCCGATCGCCGAACTGCTGCCTCACGCTGGCGACATGATCCTCATCGAGCAGATCCTGTCGTTCGATGACGAGCAGATTCACACCCGCCTCACCGTCAAACCCGATGGCCTGTTCAACCGTCCCGACGGCAGCCTGCCGGCCTGGGTCGGCATCGAACTGATGGCCCAAAGTGTGGCGGCTTACGCCGGTTGCCATGCCCGTGCGCGCGGCGATGCGGTGGAGCTGGGCTTCCTGCTCGGCACCCGCAAATTCGAATGCAACGTCGAACACTTTCCTGCCGGCACCGAGCTGACCATCCACGGGCTGCGCTCGCTGGAAGACGACAGCGGCATGGGAGTATTCGAATGCCACATCAACGCCCCCGGCATCCACGCCACCGCCCGGCTCAACGTGTACCGCCCGCCCCAGGCGGCGCAATATCTTCAAGAAATCCAAGGAGTCGAGTGATGACTGAATTCGTACTGGTCACCGGCTCCAGCCGTGGCATTGGCCGCGCTATCGCCCTGCGTCTGGCCCAGGCTGGCCACGACATCGTGCTGCATTGCCGCAGCGGTCTGGCCGAGGCCGAGGCCGTGAAGGCCGAAATCGAAGCGCTGGGCCGCAACGCCCGCGTGCTGCAATTTGATGTGTCTGACCGCGCCAGTTGCAAAGCCATTCTCGAAGCTGACGTTGAAGCTCACGGCGCCTATTACGGCGTGGTGCTCAACGCCGGGTTGACTCGCGACGGTGCTTTTCCGGCGCTGAGCGAGGATGATTGGGATGTGGTGATGCGCACCAACCTCGACGGTTTCTACAACGTGCTGCACCCGGTGATGATGCCGATGATTCGTCGTCGCGCCGCCGGGCGAATTGTTTGCATCACCTCGGTTTCCGGGTTGATCGGCAACCGTGGCCAGGTCAACTACAGCGCCTCCAAGGCGGGTTTGATCGGTGCGGCGAAAGCGTTGGCGATCGAACTGGGCAAGCGCAAAATCACCGTTAACTGTGTCGCACCCGGCCTGATCGACACCGCCATGCTCGACGAAAACGTGCCGGTGGAAGAACTGATGAAAATGATCCCCGCACAACGCATGGGCACACCTGAAGAGGTGGCCGGTGCGGTGAATTTCCTGATGTCGGCGGAAGCCTCGTACATCACCCGGCAGGTTCTGGCCGTCAACGGAGGCCTGTGCTGATGAAGCGCGTCGTCGTCACCGGCATGGCCGGCATCACCTCACTGGGCAGCGATTGGGAGACCATCGCCGCCAACTTCAAGGCCAACCGCAGCGGCATTCGCCGGATGGACGAGTGGGACCGCTTCACTGAACTCAACACCCGTCTCGCCGGGCCGATCGATGACTTCAAAGTCCCGAGCCACTGGACCCGCAAGCAACTGCGCAGCATGGGTCGCGTCTCGCGGCTCGCTGTGGGTGCTGCTGAGCAAGCGTTGGCCGACGCGGGGCTGTTGGGCGATGAATCGATCAAGGACGGGCGCATGGGCGTCGCCTGTGGTTCGTCCACCGGCAGCACCGACGAGATAAAAGCGTTCGGCAACATGCTGCTCAACTCCGTAGCCGAAGGCCTGAACGCCAACTCCTACGTGCGGATGATGCCGCACACCACAGCAGCGAATATCAGCATCTTCTTCGGCCTCACCGGCCGGTTGATCCCGACGTCCAGCGCCTGCACCAGCGGCAGCCAGGGCATTGGCTACGCCTACGAGTCGATCAAGTTCGGCCGCTTGCCGCTGATGCTGGCCGGCGGCGCCGAAGAACTGTGCCCGACCGAAGCGATGGTCTTCGACGCGCTCTACGCCACCAGCCTGAAAAACGACGCGCCGCAAACCAGCCCACGGCCGTACGACAAGGACCGTGACGGCCTGGTGATCGGTGAAGGCGGCGGCATGTTGGTGCTCGAAGAACTCGAACACGCTTTGGCCCGTGGCGCACACATCCATGCCGAACTCGTCGGTTTCGGCAGCAACGCCGACGGCCAGCACACCACCCGTCCAGAGCAAGCGACCATGCGCCGCGCCATGGAACTGGCCCTGGAAGACGCCGGTTTGCAGCCGTCGGACATCGGCTACGTAAACGGTCACGGCACCGCGACCGAACAGGGCGACATCGCCGAAACACAGGCAACCAGTTCGTTGTTCGGCGAGCACATGCCGATCAGCTCGCAGAAAAGCTTCCTCGGCCACACCCTCGGGGCCTGCGGTGCGCTGGAATCCTGGTTCAGCATCGAAATGATGAACCGCGACCTGTACGTGCACACTTTCAACCTCGACGAGGTCGACCCGCACTGCGGCAAGCTCGACTACCTGCGCGGCGAGTTCCGGCAGATGAGCAACCAGTACGTAATGAACAACAACTTCGCCTTCGGCGGCGTCAACACCTCGCTGATCTTTCGCCGCTGGTCGTAACCGTATTAATCAAGGTCAAGGAGACCTCCATGCACGTCAAGAAACTCGCCGCGGCCGCCACCCTGCTGATCTGCGCCCTACCGGCCGTCAGCCAGGCCCGCGACACCACGGTGTACCTGCCTCTCGATAAAGCCGTTGCCGAGGCCACCCGCACCGGCAAAATCGATGGCAGCGTGAAATTCTACCTGGCCGGCAACACCCCGACCGGCACCGTCACCGTCGTCAGCCCCGGCGCCGTGACCAACAAGAAAACCAACGCCTTCAACAAGACCGACGCAGTCGCCTGCGAATGGGTCGCGCAATCGGCAATCATCAGCCTGTTCCAAGCGGCCAAGGGCGCTGGTGCTAACGCGGTGACCAACATCGTCAGCTTCTACAAGAGCAACGAGCGTAAGGATGCAACGAACTATGAATGCCACGCTGGCGCGATCATGGCGGGCGTTGCGTTGAAAGGGGATTTGGCGAAGGTTCAGTAACCGCCGGAAACGACAAGCGGCGCCATTCGGCGCCCTTTCACAAATAGGTTGGCTGGTCATGGCCGACCCCCTGTCTGCTTCAAACACTGATTGAATTGTGCTGAACCTGTGGCGAGGGAGCTTGCTCCCGCTCGGCTGCGCGGCGAAATCTGGCGAGGCGGATTAGCTGACGAACCGCGAACACTGGATCTGGGGCAGCTTCGCGACCCAACGGGGATAAATCCCCTCGCCACAAAGGTGTAGCGTTTGGACGGCGTCTACACTCGCTGATGCAGGCCTCAGCACATCGCCTGTATACGCGCTTCTCTTTCACCGTCAAGGAGATGACCATGCAAGTGAAAGCCCTGATCGCCGCCACGCTTTTCGCGCTGATGCCCAGCGCCAGCCATGCCACCAACCTGATGTACATGCCGTTCGAAACCGTCGTCTCGGACGCGCTGCGGGCCGGGCGGCTGGATGGCAGTGTGAAGTTTTATCTGGCCGGCAACGGGCCGCAGGGCACTCAGCAGTTGCTGCGCCGGGAGGTGATCAGCGACCTGAAAACCAATGGTTTCAACAAGAGCGATCATGATTCCTGCGAGTGGGTATTGCAGTCGAATCTGATCAGGTTGCAGGCCGACGCCAAGCGTGTCGGGGCGAATGCGGTGGTCAATATCGTCAGCTACTACGACCAGCATGTGCGCAAGGATTTGAATACATACGAGTGTCGGGCGGGGATTTTTGTCACGCGGGTGGCGTTGAAGGGCGATTTGGTGCGGTTGCCCTGAAAGCTGCAGTGGTTGAGTGGACGCCTTCGCGAGCAGGCTCGCTCCCACAGGGGAACGCATTCCAGGGTGGGAGCGAGCCTGCTCGCGAATGACTGCGCAGCAGTCAGTTTTTCAATGGGTCGACTTTGCGCGTCAGCAATTCCACAAACGCCTTGGCCATCGGCGATTTCTGATCCTTGCGTTGCACCAGCCACACTGCCGACACCGCTTCCGGGTCCAGCAGCGGCCGATAGACCACGCCATCAATGCGCATCCGCTGATATGACGCCGGCAACACCGACACGCCCAACCCCGCCGCTACCAGGCCGATGATGGTCATCGCCTCGCCGGCCTCTTGGGCGAAGTGCGGGCTGAAGCCGGCATCTCGGGCCAAGGTCAGTAACTGGGCGTACAGACCACTGCCGTAACTGCGTGGGAAAAATACGAACGGTTCGAGGGCCAGGGCCGACAGGAACAAGCCTTCTTCGCTGCCGTTCACCAGCGGATGCTTGGAGCTGAGCACTGCCACCAGTGGCTCGCGCATCAATTCGACGACGCTGAGGGAATCCGGCAAACCGAGCGGGCGCATGATCCCGACTTCAATCGACTCATCCACCAGTGCGTCGGCCACTTGGGTGCTGCTCATTTCCCGCAGGTTCAGGTGTACCGCCGGGAAGCGTTGGCGAAACGAGAAGATCGCCTGGGGGATGGTCGAGTTAAACGGTGCCGACGAGGTGAAGCCGATTTTCAGTTCACCCAACTCACCGAGTTGCGCCCGCCGGGCGACATCTGCCGCTTTGTCGACCTGGGCCAACGCCAACCGAGCCTCTTCCAGAAACAACCGACCGGCTTCGCTGAGTTCGACCCGACGATTGGTACGCTCGAAAAGCCGCGCGCCAACCTCGGCTTCCAGTGCCTGAATCTGCTGGCTCAAGGGCGGCTGAGAGATGCCCAGCACTTGGGCGGCGCGGCCGAAATGCAGTTCTTCGGCGACGGCGATGAAGTAGCGCAGGTGACGCAATTCCATGAAAACCCCATTAGGTCGTGAAACGTCTTAAACAGGTCGAATAATATATTGGATTGAATCGTTAGGCAGCTATATGCTTTTTTCCATTGCCTGACCGGCTGCGCCCTCCGAGGTCCGAAGTGAAAACTGCTGTCGCCCCACTCGCCCATGAAATACAGCCCACCGCGCTGGACGATGTCGTCGCCGAGCTGAACGAGATCTACATCGAAAAAGGCACGCCGATGTTCATGCGCACGGTGCTGGCGCTGTTCTCCGGCGGCTTCGCGACGTTTGCCTTGCTGTATTGCGTGCAGCCGATGATGCCGCTGCTGTCCCACGAATATTCGATCAACGCAGCGCAGAGCAGCCTGATTCTGTCGGTGGCCACTGGCATGCTCGCGATTGGTCTGCTGATCACTGGCCCGATTTCCGACCGCGTCGGGCGTAAGCCGGTGATGGTGACGGCGTTGTTCGCCGCGGCTCTGTGCACCATGGCCAGCGCGATGATGCCGAGCTGGGAAGGTGTGTTGATCATGCGCGCGTTGATCGGGCTGTCGTTGAGCGGCCTGGCGGCGGTGGCCATGACTTACCTGAGCGAAGAAATTCATCCGCAGCACATCGGCTTGGCGATGGGGTTGTACATCGGTGGCAACGCGATTGGCGGGATGAGCGGGCGCTTGATCACCGGGGTTTTGATCGATTTCGTCAGCTGGCACACGGCGATGCTGGTGATCGGCGGTCTGGCGCTAATTGCAGCGACGGTGTTCTGGAAGATCCTCCCCGAATCGCGCAACTTCCGTTCCCGCTCGATGCACCCGCGCAGCCTGCTCGACGGCTTCACCATGCACTTTCGCGACGCCGGCCTGCCGCTGCTGTTTGTCGAAGCCTTTGTGCTGATGGGCGCGTTCGTCACGCTGTTCAACTACATCGGCTATCGCCTGCTGGCTGCGCCGTACAACATGGACCAAGCGTTCGTTGGACTGTTGTCGGTGGTGTACCTGTCGGGGATTTATAGCTCGGCGAAAATCGGCTCGTTGGCCGACAAACTGGGCCGGCGCAAAGTGCTTTGGGCGACGATTGTGCTGATGCTTGCCGGCCTCACACTGACGATGTTCACACCGCTGCCGGTGGTGATAATTGGCATGCTGATCTTCACCTTCGGCTTCTTCGGCGCGCATTCGGTGGCCAGTAGCTGGATTGGGCGCCGGGCGATCAAGGCCAAGGGGCAGGCGTCTTCGCTGTATCTGTTCAGTTATTACGCCGGGTCGAGCATTGCCGGGACGGCAGGTGGGGTGTTCTGGCATTTGGGCGGGTGGAACGGGATTGGGTTGTTTATTGGCGGGTTGTTGGTGATTGCGTTGCTGGTGGCGTTGAAGCTGGCGAAGTTGCCGCCATTGCAGGGTGTTAAGGCCTGATACAAAACCCATGTGGGAGCGAGCCTGCTCGCGATAGCGTTTTATCAGTTAATGCAAATGTTGCTGATCCACCGCTTTCGCGAGCAGGCTCGCTCCCACATTTGATCTGTGTCTGACTTTGGATTGTGGAAACAAAAACGCCCGGCAAATGCCGGGCGTTTTCGTTATCGGGCGACGATCACTCGTGATACTGCGCCGACAACTCATGCACCGCGCGCATGAACGCGCCTGCATGTTCCGGATCAACTTCCGGGGTGATGCCATGACCGAGGTTGAACACGTGGCCGCTGCCCTTGCCGTAGCTGGCGAGGATGCGGCCGACTTCGGTACGGATGGCTTCTGGCTTGGCGTACAGCACGGTCGGGTCCATGTTGCCTTGCAGGGCGACTTTGTTGCCGACGCGCTGGCGGGCTTCGCCGATGTCGCAGGTCCAGTCCAGGCCCAACGCGTCCGCGCCAGCGTCGGCGATGCTTTCCAGCCACAGGCCGCCGTTTTTGGTGAACAGGATGACCGGCACTTTGCGGCCTTCGTGTTCGCGGATCAGGCCGCTGACGATTTTACGCATGTAGGCCAGGGAGAATTCCTGGTACGCCGCCGCCGAGAGGTTGCCGCCCCAAGTGTCGAAGATCTGCACCGCTTGCGCGCCAGCCATGATCTGGCCGTTGAGGTAGCTGGTGACCGACTGCGCAAGTTTATCCAGCAGCAGGTGCATGGCTTGCGGGTTGTCGTAGAGCATGGCTTTGGTCTTGCGGAAGTCTTTCGACGAGCCGCCTTCGACCATGTAGGTGGCCAGGGTCCATGGGCTACCGGAGAAGCCGATCAGCGGCACGCGGCCGTTCAGTTCGCGGCGGATGGTGCTGACCGCGTCCATGACGTAGCCAAGGTCTTTTTGTGGGTCAGGAATCGGCAGGGCTTCGATATCGGCCAGGGTGCTGACGACTTTCTTGAAGCGCGGACCTTCGCCGGTCTCGAAGTACAGGCCTTGGCCCATGGCATCCGGGATGGTCAGGATGTCGGAGAAGAGGATCGCCGCGTCCAGTTGTGGATAGCGGTCGAGCGGTTGCATCGTGACTTCGCAAGCGAACTCCGGGTTCATGCACAGGCTCATGAAGTCACCGGCCTTGGCACGGCTGGCGCGGTATTCAGGCAGGTAGCGACCGGCCTGACGCATCATCCATACCGGCGTGACGTCTACAGGTTGCTTGAGCAGGGCGCGAAGGAAACGGTCGTTCTTCAGGGCAGTCATGTCGGCATCCGGAAAAAAAGTGCGGGCATTTTCTCAGAGCGCGACGCAAAAGGCACGGTTGCAGGTCAGCCTTTTGTCTATCGGGTCAATTTATTGCGGTGAAACTCCGGTATTGGTAACACCCTGAAACCAATGTGGGAGCGGGCTTGCTCGCGAAAGCGGTGTGTCAGTCGACATCAATATTGACTGTTACACCGCCTTCGCGAGCAAGCCCGCTCCCACATTTTGATCGCATTCCAATTCTGGAAAGTGATCAGACGCCCAGGTAATCCAGGATCCCTTCGGCGGCATTGCGGCCTTCGAAGATCGCCGTCACCACCAGGTCAGAACCGCGAACCATGTCGCCACCGGCGAAGATTTTCGGGTTGCTGGTCTGGTGCTTGTATTTACCCTGCTCCGGGGCCACAACGCGGCCCTGGCTGTCGGTCTGGATCTCGAACTGCTCAAACCACGACGCCGGGCTTGGACGGAAACCGAACGCGATGACCACGGCATCTGCCGGGATGATCTCTTCGGAACCCGGGATCGGTTCAGGGCTGCGACGGCCACGGGCGTCCGGTTCGCCGAGACGGGTCTCGACCACTTTCACGCCTTCGACGCGGTCTTCACCGACGATGGCAATCGGCTGGCGGTTGTAGAGGAATTTCACGCCTTCTTCCTTGGCGTTCTTCACCTCTTTGCGCGAGCCCGGCATGTTTGCTTCGTCACGACGATAAGCGCAGGTCACCGACTTGGCGCCCTGGCGAATCGACGTGCGGTTGCAGTCCATGGCCGTGTCGCCGCCGCCCAGTACCACAACCTTCTTGCCTTTCATGTCGACGAAATCTTCCGGCGACTTTTCAAAGCCCAGGTTGCGATTGACGTTGGCGATCAGGTAATCCAAAGCGTCATGCACGCCCGGCAGGTCCTCACCGGCAAAGCCGCCCTTCATGTAGGTGTAGGTGCCCATGCCCATGAACACGGCATCGTATTCTTCGAGCAGTTGCTCGACGGTCACGTCCTTGCCCACTTCGGTGTTCAGGCGGAACTCGATGCCCATGCCGGTGAAGACTTCGCGGCGATTGCTCAGCACGGTCTTTTCCAGCTTGAACTCGGGGATGCCGAAGGTCAGCAGACCGCCGATTTCCGGGTTCTTGTCGAACACCACCGGGGTCACGCCGCCACGTACCAGCACGTCGGCACAACCCAGGCCGGCCGGGCCTGCGCCGATGACCGCGACACGTTTGCCGGTCGGCTTGACCTTGGACATGTCCGGGCGCCAGCCCATGGCGAACGCGGTGTCGGTGATGTACTTCTCGACCGAACCGATGGTCACCGCGCCGAAGCCGTCGTTAAGGGTGCACGCACCCTCGCACAGACGATCCTGCGGGCACACCCGGCCGCAGACTTCCGGCAGGGTGTTGGTCTGGTGCGACAGCTCGGCGGCCTGGAGGATGTTGCCCTCGGCCACCAGTTTCAGCCAGTTGGGAATGAAGTTGTGCACCGGGCACTTCCATTCGCAATACGGGTTACCGCAACCCAGGCAGCGGTGGGCCTGATCGGCCGAATGCTGGGGTTTGAAGGGTTCGTAGATTTCCACGAACTCTTTCTTGCGTTGACGCAACAGTTTCTTCTTCGGATCTTTGCGCCCGACGTCGATGAACTGGAAGTCGTTATTCAGACGTTCAGCCATTGTTAAAACCTCATCAAACTCTTCAGGCGCATATCACTGCGGATTGGCACGGGTGCTGGAAAGCAACGATTTCAGGTTGGCAGCCTTGGGCTTGACCAGCCAGAAACGGCGCAGATAGTCGTCGAGGTTTTCAGCGAGGTTACGACCCCATTCGCTGTCGGTTTCCGCGACGTATTCGTCCAGCACGCGTTGCAGGTGGCTGCGATAGGCTTCCATCGCTTCGCCGCTGATCCGCTGGATTTCCACCAGTTCGTGGTTGACCCGGTCAACGAAGGTGTTGTCCTGGTCGAGCACGTAGGCGAAACCGCCGGTCATGCCTGAGCCGAAGTTGTAACCGGTCTTGCCCAGGACGCAGACGAAACCACCGGTCATGTACTCGCAGCAGTGATCGCCGGTGCCTTCAACCACGGTGTGAGCACCGGAGTTACGCACGGCGAAACGCTCGCCCGCGGTGCCAGCGGCGAACAGCTTGCCGCCCGTGGCGCCGTACAGGCAGGTGTTGCCGATAATGGCGCTGTCCTGAGTCTTGTAGACGCTGCCCTTGGGCGGCACGATGACCAGCTTGCCGCCGGTCATGCCTTTGCCGACGTAGTCGTTGGCGTCGCCTTCCAGGTACATGTTCAGGCCGCCGGCGTTCCACACACCGAAGCTCTGACCAGCCGTCCCTTTGAAGCGGAAGGTGATCGGCGCGTTCGCCATGCCTTGGTTGCCGTGCTTGCGCGCGATTTCACCGGAGATCCGCGCGCCGATCGAACGGTCGCAGTTGCAGATATCCAGCGCGAAATCGGCGCCGCTCATGTCGTTGATGGCCGAAGTGGCCATGTCGACCATTTTCTCGGCCAGCAGGCCTTTGTCGAACGGCGGGTTGCGGTCGACCTGGCAGAATTGAGGCTTGTCTGCCGGGATGTGATCGCTGCCCAGCAACGGGGTCAGGTCCAGATGTTGCTGCTTGGCGGTCTGGCCTTCGAGGATGTCCAGCAGATCGGTACGACCGATCAGCTCTTCGAGGGAGCGCACGCCCAGCTTGGCCAGCCACTCACGGGTTTCTTCAGCGACGTAGGTGAAGAAGTTGATCACCATGTCGACGGTGCCGATGTAGTGGTCTTTACGCAGCTTCTCGTTCTGAGTCGCGACGCCGGTGGCGCAGTTGTTCAGGTGGCAGATGCGCAGGTATTTGCAGCCCAGGGCGATCATTGGCGCGGTGCCGAAGCCGAAGCTTTCAGCGCCGAGAATGGCTGCCTTGATCACGTCGAGGCCGGTTTTCAGGCCGCCGTCGGTTTGTACCCGGACTTTACCGCGCAGGTCGTTGCCGCGCAGGGTCTGGTGGGTTTCGGCCAGGCCGAGTTCCCACGGAGCGCCCGCGTATTTGATCGAGGTCAGCGGCGATGCGCCGGTGCCGCCGTCGTAGCCGGAGATGGTGATCAAGTCCGCGTAGGCCTTGGCCACACCGGCGGCGATGGTGCCGACGCCCGCTTCTGCAACCAATTTCACCGAGACCAGGGCCTTCGGGTTGACTTGTTTCAAGTCGAAAATCAGCTGCGACAAGTCTTCAATCGAATAGATGTCGTGGTGCGGCGGCGGCGAAATCAGGGTCACGCCCGGCACTGCGTAACGCAGCTTGGCGATCAGACCGTTGACCTTGCCCCCTGGCAACTGACCACCTTCGCCGGGCTTGGCGCCCTGAGCGACTTTGATCTGCAGCACTTCAGCGTTGACCAGGTATTCCGGAGTTACACCGAAACGACCAGTCGCCACTTGCTTGATTTTCGAGCTCTTGATGGTGCCGTAGCGCGCCGGGTCTTCGCCGCCTTCGCCGGAGTTGGAACGGGCACCGAGGCGGTTCATGGCTTCGGCCAGGGCTTCGTGGGCTTCTGGCGACAGTGCACCGAGGGAGATGCCCGCGGAGTCGAAGCGTTTGAGCACCGATTCCAGCGGTTCGATCTCGCTGATGTCCAGCGGCGTGTCCAGGGTTTTGACCTTGAACATGTCGCGGATCATCGACACCGGACGGTTGTCCACCAGCGCCGTGTATTCCTTGAACTTGCTGTAGTCGCCCTGCTGCACAGCGGCTTGCAGGGTGCTGACCACGTCCGGGTTGTAAGCGTGATATTCGCCACCGTGGACGAATTTCAGCAGACCGCCCTGCTGGATCGGCTTGCGCGGGCTCCAGGCCTCGGCGGCGAGGGCTTTCTGCTCGGCTTCGATGTCGACGAAACGCGCACCCTTGATGCGGCTCGGCACGCCGCGGAAGCTCAATTCGCAAACTTCTTCGGACAGGCCAATGGCTTCGAACAACTGCGCACCGCGGTACGAAGTAATGGTCGAGATGCCCATCTTCGACAATATCTTCAGCAGACCTTTGGTGATGCCTTTGCGGTAGTTCTTGAACACCTCATAGAGGTCGCCCAGCACTTCACCGGTACGGATCAGATCGCCCAGCACTTCGTAGGCCAAGAACGGATAAACCGCCGAGGCGCCGAAACCGATCAACACCGCAAAGTGATGCGGGTCGCGAGCAGTCGCCGTTTCCACGAGGATGTTGGAGTCGCAACGCAGGCCTTTTTCGGTCAGGCGGTGGTGTACCGCGCCGGTGGCGAGCGAAGCGTGGATCGGCAACTTGCCCGGGGCAATGTGACGGTCACTCAATACAACCTGGGTACGACCGGAGCGAACGGCTTCTTCAGCCTGATCGGCGACGTTGCGGATCGCCGCTTCGAGGCCGACGCTTTCGTCGTAGTTGAGGTCGATGATCGCCCGTTCGAAACCCGGACGGTCGAGGTTCATCAGCGAGCGCCACTTGGCCGGGGAAATCACCGGCGAGCTGAGGATCACGCGCGAAGCGTGTTCCGGCGACTCCTGGAAGATGTTGCGCTCGGCACCGAGGCAGATCTCCAGCGACATGACGATGGCTTCACGCAGCGGGTCGATCGGCGGGTTGGTGACCTGCGCGAACTGCTGGCGGAAATAGTCGTACGGCGTACGCACGCGCTGGGACAGCACGGCCATCGGCGTATCGTCGCCCATCGAGCCAACGGCTTCGTAGCCTTGCTCGCCGAGCGGACGCAGCACCTGATCACGTTCTTCGAAAGTGACCTGGTACATCTTCATGTACTGCTTGAGCTGGTCGACGTCGTAGAAAGCTGAACCGTGGTCGTTGTCTTCCATGGTCGCCTGGATGCGCAGGGCATTCTTGCGCAGCCATTGCTTGTACGGATGACGAGACTTCAAGCGGTTGTCGATCGCGTCGGTGTCGAGGATCTGACCGGTTTCGGTGTCCACGGCAAAGATCTGGCCCGGACCAACGCGGCCCTTGGCGATCACGTCTTCAGGCTGGTAGTTCCAGACACCGATTTCCGACGCCAGGGTGATGAAACCGTTTTTGGTGGTGACCCAACGCGCCGGACGCAGACCGTTACGGTCGAGCAGGCACACCGCGTAACGACCATCGGTCATTACCACGCCGGCCGGGCCGTCCCACGGTTCCATGTGCATCGAGTTGTATTCGTAGAACGCCCGCAGATCCGGGTCCATGGTTTCGACGTTCTGCCACGCAGGCGGAATGATCATCCGCACGCCACGGAACAGGTCGATGCCGCCGGTGACCATCAGCTCGAGCATGTTGTCCATGCTGGAGGAGTCGGAGCCAACACGGTTAACCAGCGGGCCGAGTTCTTCCAGGTCCATCAAATCGTTGGTGAACTTGGTACGACGCGCCACGGCCCAGTTACGGTTGCCGGTGATGGTGTTGATCTCGCCGTTGTGGGCGAGGAAGCGGAACGGCTGCGCCAACGGCCATTTCGGCAGGGTGTTGGTCGAGAAGCGCTGGTGGAACACGCAAATCGAGGTTTGCAGGCGCTGGTCGCTGAGGTCTGGATAGAAGGCGGTGAGGTCCGCCGGCATCATCAGGCCTTTATAAATAATGGTTTTGTGCGAAAAGCTGCAGACATAGTGATCGGCGTCAGCGGCGTTGGCCACCGACGAGCGACGACGGGAGGTGAACAGTTTGACCGCCATCTCCTGATCGCTCAGACCTTCACCGCCGATGTACACCTGCTCGATCTGCGGCAGGCGCTCGAGGGCCAGGCGGCCGAGGACGCTGGTATCGATCGGCACTTTGCGCCAGCCGACAAGTGTCAGGCCGGCAGCGAGGATCTCGCGGTTCATGTTCTCGCGAGCGGCCTCGGCTTTGACCGGGTCCTGATTGAAGAAGACCATGCCCACGGCATATTGCTTGGGCAATTCGACGCCGAAGGTTTCCTGGGCGATGGCTCGCAGGAACACATCCGGCTTTTGAATCAGCAAGCCGCAACCGTCACCGGTCTTGCCGTCGGCGTTGATCCCACCGCGGTGGGTCATGCAGGTCAGGGCCTCAATGGCCGTTTGCAAAAGGGTATGACTGGGCTCGCCCTGCATATGGGCTATCAGGCCAAAACCGCAGTTATCCTTGAATTCATCTGGTTGGTACAGACCTGCTTTCATAGACACTTTCTCACCAGGCTGCCTCTTTTCGAGGCAAATTTCTTTTCAATTCAACCACTTGCCGCCCACGCCGAACGTACGTCGGCTTTGCGGGAGCAAAAGGGAGGTCATTGTACACACCGACACAGGGGCTCACAAATTTGACGACGATCTGTCGCAAATCTATGTCGCATTTGTGAAAGGTTTAAAGCGATCTGCTGTGCTAGTCAAAACATTTTTAATGTTGACCGCAACGACTCAAAGACTACTGTGACGCAGACACCACAAGGCACGCGGCCTGTAGAGGCGGCATGCGCTTGTAGAAATTTTGAGGTGCCGGGAGAGGCGGCCTGGGTAAGGCCGCCGAATCTTCAGCGAGCTGTTGCCAGTTCCTGTTGGACGCTGGCGACGGAGCGAGGCCAAGGTTTACCAGCCTGAACCTTCGCTGGCAAGGCCTTGATAGCGGTAACAGCTGCATCGCGGTTGGCGAAGCTGCCGTAGGTGATGACGTAAAGCGGTTTGCCGTTGAGGACTTTCTTGAAATAACGGTACTCGCCGCCCTGCTCCTTGACGAAGGTTTGCGCAGAGGCTTCGGAGCTGGTGCCGAGAATCTGCACCACGTAGTTGCCCGGCGCTTGCCCGGCGTACCAGCCGCTACCGGCGGCCTTGGCCACGGCAACCGGCTTCTCGGCAGGTTTGGCAGCAACCACAGGCTTGGCAGGCGCTGGCGCCGGTTTGGCCACGGGGGCAGGCGCTGGCTTGGCAGTAGCGACCTGAGTCGGTGCCGGAGCCGGTTTGACAGCAGGCACAGGCTTGGCGGCAGGCGTCGGCGCAGGACCCGGCTGGATGCCCGTAGGCGGCGCGATAGTGGTCACGGTCGGCGGCGTAGCGCTGGAGCCTTCGACCGGCACGCCGTCGTCGCCCTCAGTGATGCCACCGGCCGCTTCGGCCAGCGGGCTGCGCATGACCGGTTGCGACTGGCCGACCAGCGGCAACGGCATCGGCTGCGTGTTACCGGCGAACTCCACGGATGGAGCACCTCCGGCGGCGTTCGGTTTTGGCGTGCCCAGTGGCAGCTGAGCCTGTTCGTTGGCCGGTGCGCCGGTGGTCGGTGTCTTGCTGCGGCCCGGCATCAACCAGGCGGCGGCTACCGCGACCACGACTACGGCAGAAATCGCCAATACGTGTTTCTTCGGCATGTTGAACCCCATACTTGGACGCTTCACCGCTGTGCGGCTGGCAATCATGGCTTCGATCATCGCATCGCGGGCGACCTGGTTGATGTTGCCAGGCCAACCGTCGGAGCTTTCGTGAATATCAGAGATCTGATCCGCGGTAAAAAGTTCGATACCCCGACCGGCGCCTTCGAGCCGCTGGTCCAGATATTCGCGAGTTTCTTCTTCGGTGTAAGGCTGCAATTCGATGACGTGGAAGCGCTCTTCCTCAAGGCTCAGCGCCTCCAGTTGAGCGATCAGCGACGATTCACCGAACAGGAACACGTGCGGGCGACCTTCCGGTGCACCGGCCGCCAGGGCCATCAAGGCCTCGAGTGCGGATTCGTCGAGCTGCTCGGCGTCATCCACCAGCAAGTAGACTTCCTGCCCGGTGAGGGCAAGCTGAACCACTTGGGCCAGAATCGCGCCGACCTCAGCCTGGGCCACGTTCAGCGCTTGGGCGACCTGACGCAGCACACCTGCAGCATCGCCGGCACCACGAGCGGAAACCACCACGCTCTGCACGGACTGCTTGTTGGTGCTGGCCACCAGGGCCTGACGCAACAGGGTCTTGCCGCTACCTTGCGGGCCGGTGACCACCAGCAGCAACTGGCTGTAACGGGCCAGGTGATGCAGTTGTCCCAGCACCGGTTTGCGCTGGGCCGGGAAAAATTTGAAGCCAGGCACCCGTGGAGCAAAAGGGTCATGACTTAACTGGTAATGGCCGAGGAAAGCCTCGTCGGCATGCAAACTAGTCATCGGGATCTTATTAACCTTTAAGCTGAGCCAGGGCGCGGTAATCCGCTCCCAGCGTGGCCTGTAGAACCTCTTTCGGATAATCGTCGGTCACCACTGCTTCGCCTATTTGGCGCAGCAGCACCAGGCGCAAACGACCGTCGATCACTTTCTTGTCAATTGCCATGTGTTCGAGAAAATCGGCTTCAGTCATCTCTTCAGGCGGGATGACCGGCAGGCCGGCACGCTGGAACAGGCGAATACCGCGATCTCGCTCTTGCTCGCTGATCCAGCCCAGGCGTGCAGACATTTCCAGCGCCATTACGGTGCCAGCAGCCACCGCTTCACCGTGTAACCACACACCATAGCCCATGTGGGTTTCGATGGCGTGGCCGAAGGTGTGCCCCAGGTTCAGCGTGGCGCGCACGCCGGTTTCCTTTTCGTCGGCACCGACCACCGCAGCCTTGGCCGCGCAGGAGCGTTCGATCGCATAAGTCAGGGCCACCTGATCCAGGGCGCGCAGGCGATCGACGTTTTCTTCAAGCCAGGTGAGGAACGGCTCGTCGCAGATCAACCCGTATTTGATGACTTCCGCCAGGCCCGCAGACAGTTCGCGAGCCGGCAAAGTATTGAGGGTGGCGGTATCGATCAGCACCACATTGGGCTGATAGAAGGCGCCGACCATGTTCTTGCCCAGCGGATGGTTGATGCCGGTCTTGCCGCCCACCGACGAGTCGACTTGCGACAGCAATGTGGTCGGCACCTGGATGAAATCGACGCCGCGCTGGTAGCAGGCCGCTGCAAAACCGGCCATGTCACCAATCACGCCGCCACCGAGGGCGATCACTGTGGTGCGGCGGTCGTGCCGGGCGGTCAGCAGACCGTCGAAAATCAATTGCAGGGTTTCCCAGGTCTTGAAGGCTTCGCCATCGGGCAATACCACCGAGACGACCGAGAACTGTGCGAGGCTTTTGGTCAGACGTTCGAGATAGAGCGGTGCCACAGTCTCGTTGGAGATGATTGCCACTTGCCGCCCGCGAACGTGAGGGGCTAGCAACTCGGGCTGATCCAACAAACCTTCGCCAATATGAATCGGGTAGCTGCGCTCGCCTAGATCGACCTTGAGTGTCTGCATGTGTCCCCACAGTGAAGATGGAATCAGGCGTCCTGCCTTGAGTTAACCAATGTCCGCGGCATCTGCTGGCATGACGCCGGTTGATAGCCATCCGCCACAACCTTGAGCGGCCATGACAGGACGCCGAGGATAGCGCATTTCGCGCTGCGCTTTAACGGGGAGGTAGCTGCTGCAAGCGTTCGAGGATGTCGAGCACCACCATTCGCGGTGGCCGCTCATCGGTTTCAACCACCAGATCGGCGATTTCCCGATAAAGCGGATCGCGGATCGCCAGCAAGTCCCGAAGGGTCTTGGCCGGATCGGCGGTGCGCAACAGCGGACGATTGCGGTCACGGGCGGTGCGGCCGACTTGCTGCTCGACGGATGCGTGGAGATAAACCACACGCCCCCCGGCATGCAGGGCCCGACGATTGGCTTCGCGCATGACTGCACCGCCGCCGGTCGCCAGTACCACGCCGTCGCACGCGCACAGCTCCTCGATCATCGCTTGCTCGCGATCACGAAAGCCGGGTTCGCCTTCCTTATCGAAGATCCACGGGATATTGGCGCCCGTGCGCAATTCAATTTCCTTGTCGGAATCTTTGAATGGCAGGCGCAGCTCTTTGGCCAGCAACCGGCCGATGGTGCTTTTACCAGCCCCCATCGGTCCTACAAGAATCAAATTTCGCACAGAATCAACGACTCACAGCAATCGCCTGGTTATTCATGATACGCGGAGTGAGAAATACCAGCAGCTCGGATTTTTTCTCCGAAACCACGTCACGCCGGAAAAGGCGGCCAAGATACGGCACATCGCCGAGAAATGGCACCTTATCTACAACCTTGCTCTGAGTATTTGAGAAAACCCCGCCGATGACGATGGTCTCGCCGTCATTGACCAACACCTTGGCGTTGACCTCGTTTTTCTTGATTGGCGGTACGTCCTGCACTTTGTTGAGGTAGTCCGGTTCGTCCTTGGTGACCTTGACCTCCATGATGATGCGGTTATCCGGGGTGATTTGCGGCGTCACCTCCAGGGACAGCGACGCCTCCTTGAACGACACGGATGTCGCACCGCTGGAGCTGGCTTCCTGATAGGGAATCTCGGTGCCTTTAAGGATTTTCGCGGTTTCCTTGTCGGATGTGACCACTTTGGGTTGCGAGACGATTTCGCCGTTACCGGTCTTCTCCATGGCCGTCAGCTCAAGGTCGAGCAACACATTGTCGGTGATGAAGGCGATGCCGATCCCCGACGTATTGCCCGCCGTGCCCATGTCGACGAACGGTGAGTTGGTGCTGGTGCTGCCGGGCGTACCAATAGTGGTTGAAGTCCCATTACTGACACCCGAGGTGTTCCAGTTACCCTTGTTCTGGACCGACCCGCCCCAGCGCACGCCGAGACTCTTGTCGTAATCGACGTTGGCTTCGACGATCCGCGCTTCGATCATCACCTGACGCACCGGGATATCCAGTTGCGCAACGATGCGGCGAAGCTCGTCGAGGCGATCCTGGGTCTGGTAGGCGATGATGTTGTTGGTTCGATCGTCGACGGTGATTGAACCCCGCTCGTCGACTTTCGCCTCAGCGCTGGTCACCGAGGTGAACAGTTTGGCGATATCGGCAGCCTTGGCGTAGTTGACCTGCAATAGCTCACGACGCAGCGGCGCCAGTTCGGCGATCTGTTTCTGCGACTCCAGCTCCTGGCGCTCACGGGCGGCGATCTCATCCGCGGGTGCAACCAGCAACACGTTGCCAATCTTGCGTTTATCCAAACCCTTGGTTTTCAGTACCAGGTCCAGCGCCTGATCCCACGGCACGTTCTGCAGACGCAACGTGATGCCGCCCTGCACGGTGTCGCTGGCCACCAGGTTGAGGTTGGTGAAGTCGGCGATCAGCTGCAGCACCGAGCGCACGTCGATGTCCTGGAAATTCAGCGAAAGCTTTTCACCGGTATACGCAAAGCGCTCGGCGTTACGCTTCTGCAAGTCGTCGGCGGTCACCGCCCGGATGCTGACGGTCAGCTTATTGTCGGTCTGGTAGGTCGAATACTCATAAGCGCCGACAGGCTCGATGCTGATCGTGGCGCGGTCGCCGGTGGCAGCGGCGTTGACGAACTGCACCGGGGTGGCGAAGTCCTTGACGTCCAGCCGCACGCGCAACGGCTCGGGCAACTGGGTCCTGGCGAAACCGAGGATGATCTTGCCTTCTCGCTCTTGAATGTCCGGGGCGATGGTCGGATCCGATAGATCGATCACCACATTGCCTTCGCCCTGGGTACCGCGCTGAAAGTCCACGCCCCGAATAGCCTTGCTCACGGGTGCGTAGGTTTTTGCGGGAGCCGGTTTGGCAGTGGCGACGCGCGGTGCGCTGGCGACCGGTTTGGCCGCCGCGCCGTTGGCGCCTTGCCCGATGACCACGAACAGCGTGTTGCCGGCAACCCGGGTGCTATAGGGCGTCAGTTGGGTCAGGTTGATGATCAGTCGCGTGCGGTCCTTGGCCTCCACCACCGTGGCACTGCGCGCGTTGCCGCCACCCAGCTCACGATTTTTGCTCGCCAGTTTGCTGACCACGCCCGGCAGATCCAGTGCAATTCGCGCCGGTTGTTCTGTGGTGTAACCGTGGGGCGGAGGTGGCGGACCATCGAAGGTCAACTTCAACTCGACGCGGTCACCCGGCAGTGCTGCGACATCCAGCGTATTGAGGTTGGCCGCTAGTACCATCGGCGACAGCAGCGCTATCCATAGCGAAATACCGAAGGTTGAGAAAATCCTGTTCATTGTTCGAGTTCCACTATGAGTGCTCTTTCAAAGGGATGGTCCGCGGCCGTTCCAGCCAGGCGCCTTCGCCATCGGGAACGATTTCGACCACATCGACCTGCGAGCCGCTGATGGCGACGATCCGCCCATCGTTACGCCCCAGGTAATCGCCGACTTTCAACCGATGCACACCACCCGCCCCACGCAGCAGCGCAAAGGAACCGCTGGCATTGGAGATCGTGCCGACCATTTCAAACTGCTCGATGTTGAATCCTTCGAGGTACTGCTTGACCCGATTAAGGTCAGGTTTGACGTTACGCGAACCGTGCTTTTGACCGGCCATGTCGACTCTGACCTGCCGTGAAAACGGGCTGCGCAGGCTGGCGGCGCTATAGGTGAATGTGGGGGAAGACCGGAATGTCGGCGTTGGTTCAATCTTGCCGGCTGGATGCAGACGCACTTCGTTCATGTACGCGTCGAGGTCGCTGAAGCCATTGTCACCGCCACACCCGGCCAGGCTCGCCAGCAACACACCGATGGATAAACAACGAAACGGGGTCATTTTTGCAGCCCCTTGTCGTTGTAGCGGTAGGTCTTGGCGAGGATGCTCATGCGCAGCTTCGCACCACCTTCGGGATTGGCCGGCGCAAGGTCGAAGTCATGCAGCGTGACGATTCGCGGCAACCCCGCCACGCCACTGACGAACGTCGCCAGGTCGTGGTAGGCGCCGGTCACGGTGATCTGGATCGGCAACTCGATGTAGAACTGCTGGGTGACTTCCGGCAGCAACTTGATCTCTTCGAACTCCAGGCCACTGCCCAGGCCGGTGCGGGTGATGTCCTCCAGCAGGCCGGGCACTTCGGTGTCGCTGGGCAATTGCCGCAACAGCACGCCGAAGGAGTTCTCCATCTCTTTCATCTGTTGGGTGTAGAGCTCAAGGTTCGCCGCCATGCTGGCCTTGCTGGCGAATTGGTCCTTGAGCGTGGCCTCCTCGTCGCGTTTGGTTTCGAGTTCGGTTTCCAGGTCGCTGATGAAAAAGTTATAACCAAGCGCCAGCACCAGCACCATCAACAGGGCGCCGGCGATGGCTTTCACCGCGGCGGCCAGGAACCCATGTTGTTGGTGTCCAGATCGTTGATGTCGATCTTGCGCAGCCCTTCGAACCATTCGGATGGCCTCATTTAGCGACCTCCATCGAGGCAGGCTGAGTCTGATGGACGGTCAGCTGAAAAACGTTGGCCTGGTCCAGCTGACCGGCGGTCGTCGCCTTGACCTCGGTCAGACTCGGCGCGTCGAACCAGTCGGAGGCCTCCAGATTGCGCATCAACTCCGATACTTTGTTGTTCGACTCCGCCGCACCGGTGATGGCCAGGGTCTTGCCGGTCAGTTTTACTTCGGTGAAGTACACCCCGTCCGGCAGCGTTCGCGCCAACTGGTCGAAAATTCGCCCGCTGATCTGCCGGTTACCTTGCAAGTCCTGGATGATGCGCATGCGCTCCACCAATTGCTGGCGACGGGCCTTGAGGTCACTGATTTGCTTGATTCGCTCATCGACCACGGCAATCTGTTTGCCCAGGTAATCGTTACGGGCCACTTGTTGATCAATGGCGCTGCTGATGACCTGATCGGCAATCAGGAGCAAACCCACCGAGCCGACCAGCACACCCGCCAGCGTCAGCAGAAAACGCTTGCGGCGTTCTTCGCGCAGTTCTTCGCGCCAGGGTAAAAGGTTGATCCGCGCCATCAGTCGAAACTCCTGAGGGCCAGACCGCAGGCAATCATCAAGGCCGGGGCATCACTGGCCAGGGCGCCGGCGTTGACCTTGCTGCTCAGTGCCATATCGGCAAAGGGGTTGGCGACCTGGGTCGGCGTCCCCAGCCGCTGTTCGATCAGCCGGTCGAGCCCGGGGACCGAGGCGGTGCCGCCGGCCAGCAGGATATTGTCGACCGAGTTGTACTGACCGGACGCAAAGAAAAACTGCAATGAACGAGACACCTGCTGCACCAAGGCCTCGCGAAAGGGCTGCAACACCTCGCTGACGTAGTCGTCGGGCAAGCCGCCCTGTTTTTTGGCCAGCCCGGCCTGTTCGAGGGTCAGCCCGTAACGGCGCTGGATTTCTTCGGTGAGCTGGCGACCGCCGAACAATTGTTCGCGGGTGTAGATGATCCGGCCGTTGTGCAGCACGCTCAGGGTGGTCATGGTCGCGCCGATGTCCACTACCGCGACGGTCGGGCGCTCTTGGTTGGAAGCGAGTTGGGTTACCAGCAGACCAAAGGAACGTTCGAGGGCGTAGGCCTCGACGTCGACCACTTTGGCGGTCAGCCCGGCCAAGGCCAGAGCGGCTTCACGGACTTCGACGTTTTCTTTGCGACAGGCGGCCAGCAGCACATTGACCCGCTCGGGGTTTCGCGCCGATGGGCCCTGGACTTCGAAGTCGATGGCGACTTCGTCCAATGGATAAGGGATGTATTGATCGGCCTCGATCTTGAGCTGGTTCTCCATCTCGTCGTCGGAGAGCCCGGCGTCCATCTCGATGGTCTTGGTGATCACCGCCGACCCGGCCACGGCCACGGCCACGTTGCGGATACTGGTCCGGGCCTTGAGCAGCACACGCGACAGTGCCTGGCCCACACCTTCGAGCTCGGCGATGTTTTTCTCGACCACGGCGCTGGGCGGCAGCGGTTCAACCGCATAAGCCTCGACCCGATAACGGTCGCCCTGGCGGCTCAGCTCCAAAAGCTTCACCGACGTGGAGCTGATGTCGATCCCCAAGACCGTTTTGGTCTTTTTATTGAAGAGTCCTAGCACTACCAATTCCCTATGACTATCCGTGAGTTACGGACTCTGTAATGTGTGTTGCGTTCAATCACCCCTTCTTGACAGAAGCGCAAATAACGCTCCCTGCGGAAAAATGCTTATAATGCCCAGCGTTTTTTTCCGCTTTTACTGCCGGCGCGGGTCGTTCTCTGTGTAGCCGAGACCCTGATGCCAAATTCATTCTTTGCCCTGGATGTCCAAAAGCCTTGATTCGTCTGCTGAAATTTTTCGGTTGGTCCATCGTCGCCGTTTTCTGCGGACTGCTTTTAGGTCTCAGTGGCGCCTATCTTTACCTTAGTCCGGGTTTGCCATCCGTGGAGGCGCTGAGAAGCATTCAGTTGCAGATTCCTCTACGGGTATACAGCAGCGACAACAAGTTGATTGCAGAATTTGGCGAAATGCGCCGGACTCCAATCCGTTTCGCCGACATTCCCCCCAATTTCATCAATGCGTTACTAAGTGCTGAAGACGACAATTTCGCCAACCACTATGGTGTCGACCCCAGCAGCCTGATGCGTGCCGCGACCCAACTGGTTAAAAGCGGACACATCCAGTCCGGCGGCAGCACCATCACCATGCAGGTGGCGAAGAACTTCTTCCTGAGCAGCGAACGCAGCTTCTCGCGCAAAACCACCGAAATCCTGCTAGCCCTTCAAATCGAACGGCAACTGACCAAGGACGAGATCCTTGAGTTGTACGTCAACAAGATTTATCTGGGTAACCGCGCCTACGGCATCGAGGCGGCGGCGCAGGTCTACTACGGCAAATCGATTCGTGATGTGAGCCTGGCGCAGATGGCGATGATCGCCGGCCTGCCAAAAGCCCCGTCGCGCTTCAACCCGCTGGCCAACCCGGCCCGCAGCAAGGAGCGTCGCGACTGGATCCTCGGGCGCATGTACAAGCTCGGCAAGATCAGCGAGGCGGACTACACCACCGCGATCAACGAACCGCTGAACGCCAGTTATCACGTGCCGACCCCGGAAGTGAATGCGCCGTACATCGCCGAAATGGCCCGTGCCGAAATGGTCGGCCGTTATGGCAGCGACGCCTATACCGAAGGTTTCCGCGTCACGACTACCGTGCCGAGCAACTTGCAGGAAATGGCCAACACCGCAGTCCACGAAGGCTTGATGACCTACGACCAGCGTCACGGCTACCGCGGTCCTGAGTCGCGCCTGCCGGGCAAGACTCGTGAAGCCTGGGCCACCGAACTGACCAAGCAGCGCACCATCAGCAGCCTTGAGCCGGCTATCGTCACCCAGATCGACAAAAACGGTCTGCAAGTGATGACCCGCACCGGCGACGAGCACGTTGGCTGGGACAGCATGAAGTGGGCACGGCCATTCCTGAACACCAACAGCATGGGCGCCAACCCGAAACAGCCGTCGGATGTGGCTCAGGTCGGTGACTTGATCCGCGTACAACGCCAGGCGGACAACTCGCTGAAGTTCAGCCAGATTCCGCAGGCCCAGGGCGCACTGGTCTCCCTTGATCCGCAGAACGGCGCGATTCGGTCGCTGGTCGGCGGCTTCGCCTTCGAGCAGAGCAACTACAACCGCGCCCTGCAGGCCAAGCGTCAGCCGGGTTCGAGCTTCAAGCCATTCGTTTATAGCGCTGCGCTGGATAACGGCTACACCGCCGCCACGCTGGTGAACGATGCGCCGATCGTGTTTGTCGACGAGTACCTGGACAAGGTCTGGCGTCCGAAGAACGACACCAACACCTTCCTCGGCCCGATCCGCTTGCGTGAAGGGCTGTACAAGTCGCGTAACCTGGTGTCGATCCGACTGGTGCAGGCGCTGGGCGTTGATCGCACCATCGACTACATCAGCCGGTTCGGCTTCAACAAGCAGGATCTGCCGCGCAACCTGTCCCTGGCCCTCGGCACCGCGACCCTGACGCCAATGGAGATCGCGACCGGCTGGAGCACCTTCGCCAACGGCGGCTACAAGATCACCCCGTACATCATCGACAAGATCGAAAGCCGCAATGGCGACACGTTGTTCGTCGCCAACCCGCCGTCGGTGCCTCAAGGTAATGCAGCGACCAGCGGTGTAGCTGCGCCGGCCGCCCAGTCGTTCACGGTCAACCCGACCCCGGGCGAAGCGCCTGCCGCACCGGCCGCGCCTGGCACACTGCCGCAAACCCCGGCCCTGGCCGAGCGCATTGTCGATGGCCGCACCACGTTCATCCTCAACAGCATGCTCGAGGACGTGATCAAACTCGGTACCGGCCGCCGCGCACTGGCCCTGGGTCGTCCGGACATCGCGGGCAAGACCGGTACCACCAACGAATCCAAGGACGCCTGGTTCTCCGGCTACAACGCCGATTACGTGACCACGGTCTGGACCGGTTTCGACCAACCTGAAAGCCTGGGTCGCAAGGAGTTCGGTGGCACCGTCGCGCTGCCGATCTGGATGAACTACATGGGCGCTGCGCTCAAAGGCAAGCCGCCACACACGCAAGCCGAACCGGAAGGCATCCTCAGCCTGCGGGTCGACCCGGTCAGCGGCCGTGCAGCCACCCCAAGCACACCTGGGGCCTACTTCGAGCTGTTCAAGGCCGAAGACACGCCACCGTCGGTGAACGAGCTGGGCAACGGCGCTGCGCCGGGTAGCCCGCTGCCAGCGGACGAAGCGGCACCGATCGATTTGTTCTGATCGGGTAGCGCAACGCAAAAGCCCCGCCTTCGAGAGAAGCGCGGGGCTTTTTTATATCTGTGTTTTCTGTGCCGACCTCTTCGCGGGCAAGCCTCGCTCCTACAGGTTTCCGTCGTAAGCAATATCGCGAGCGACCTAAATCTGTAGGAGCGAGGCTTGCCCGCGAAGGGGCCCTCACAAACACCACAAAATCCACAGGCATAAAAAAGCCCCGACTCAATAAGAGCCGGGGCTTTCGGTTGAAGCGTTACAACAGCTTAGCCGTTGAACACGTCATCCACGCTTTTCAGCGGGTAGTTCTTCGGATACGGCAGGGTTGCTACGCCGGTCTCGATGGCGGCCTTGGCCACGGCATCGGAGATCACGGTGATCAGACGGGCATCCATTGGTTTCGGGATGATGTACTCACGACCGAATTCCAGTTTGATGCCGCCGTAGGCGTCGCACACTTCCTGAGGAACCGGCAGCTTGGCCAGTTCACGCAGGGCGTTGGCCGCAGCCACTTTCATTTCTTCGTTGATGCGCTTGGCGCGAACGTCCAAGGCACCGCGGAAGATGAACGGGAAGCCCAGTACGTTGTTGACCTGGTTCGGGTAGTCCGAACGGCCGGTCGCCATGATCACGTCGTCACGGGTGGCGTGAGCCAGTTCCGGGGCGATTTCCGGATCAGGATTGGAGCACGCGAACACGATCGGGTTGGCCGCCATGGACTTCAGGCCTTCAGCGCTCAACAGGTTCGGGCCAGACAGGCCAACGAACACGTCAGCACCGGTCAGGGCATCAGCCAGGGTGCGCTTGTCGGTCGCGTGAGCGAAGACAGCTTTGTACTGGTTCAGGTCGTCACGGCCGGAGTGGATCACGCCGGTACGGTCAACCATGAAGATGTTTTCGATGTTGGCGCCCATGCTCACCAGCAATTTCATGCAGGAGATAGCGGCCGCACCAGCGCCCAGGCAGACGATCTTGGCGTCAGCGAGGGTTTTGCCAGCGATTTCCAGGGCGTTGATCATGCCGGCAGCGGTAACGATCGCGGTGCCGTGCTGGTCATCGTGGAATACCGGAATGTCGCACTGCTCGATCAGAGCACGTTCGATCTCAAAGCACTCAGGTGCCTTGATGTCTTCCAGGTTGATGCCACCGAAGGTGATGGAAATACGCTTGACGGTGTCGATGAAGGCTTGCGGGCTTTCGGAGTCGACTTCGATGTCGAAAACGTCGATGCCGGCGAAGCGCTTGAACAACACGCCTTTACCTTCCATCACTGGCTTGGAAGCCAATGGGCCGAGGTTACCCAGGCCGAGAATCGCGGTGCCATCGGAAATGACTGCAACCAGGTTGCCCTTGCCGGTGTATTTGTAGGCCAGTTCAGGATCGCGGGCGATTTCGCGTACTGGTTCGGCTACGCCGGGGCTGTAGGCCAGCGACAGGTCGCGAGCGGTAGCGGTGGCCTTGGTGAGCTCGACACTCAGCTTCCCTGGACGAGGATGGGCGTGATATTCGAGAGCGGCAGTTTTCAAATCAGACATGTGGGCATTCCGCTTTTTACTGTTGGACAGACGGACCGCCGAGGATACGCGTGTCGCAAAGTCCCTACAAGACTGACCAGTCACCCCTGTCAAGCGCCCTGCCCTACGACTTTGGGCCAAGAGCCACGGAACACAAGGGCTTTACTGTTCACAATCCTGATTAAAAATGTCTACAATTTTTTATCGCGAGGTGGTTTGAAGCATCGACGGATCGCCAAGCGGCAGCAGCCAGCGCGCTTGGCCACCCTCAAGGCCGCCTCGGCGGGAACGGTCCAGCACCCAGCCTCGGGCCTCAATCTGCTTGCCTTTGAGCCGTTCAAGCGCGGCGACATCGAACTGCCCGAGCAGATTGGGTGCAACGCGCAATACAACCGAATCCTGCAACTCGATCCAAACCCCGCCGCGATTGCGTTGAACCTTGCTCACACGACCACTGAGCACGGCGAAACCGGACGCGCGGATCTGCTCCGCTTTCAGTACAGGCGACTGTCGCCACAGACCAAGACCAGCCTGTCGGGCCGCGCGCTCCGCCGCTTGTTGGCACGCCACCAAATCAACATTCGGCGCCACGGCCACCTGAAAACCGAGGCCTTCGGCGAGCATTTGCGCTTCGAGATTGGCGCCGTCAGCACCGTAGACGTGAGCCAAGGTGCGGCCGTAGCGATCCTTGGCCTCTTTACCGGGCAGCAAACCCACTTGGTCATTGCTGGCAGCAACCAGCGCTTCAAGGCGTTTGCGTGCCGCCACGGCGAACGGTTCGTCGGTGCGGCCTTGGCGCCCCAGTTCCGGAGTATTCAAGCCGATCATCCGCACACTGCGGCCATCGCTCAGGCGCAGGGTGTCGCCGTCCACCACTCGCTGCACGGCGACAGACGTCAAACCGCTCGGCGCCGGGCAGAAGGCCTGGGCGCCGGAAAGCCAAATTGCGGACACAAAAAAGGCGCCCGCAAGGGACGCCTTTTTCAACAGCAGGGAAAAGCCCATCGGGCTCTTCAGCCTTACTCTGCAGCAGCTGGAGCTTTCTTGCCGAAAGCACCGAAGCGGTCTGCGAAGCGCTGTACACGGCCGCCAGTATCCAGAGTCTTCTGCTTACCGGTGTAGAACGGGTGGCACTCGTTGCATACGTCAGTACCCAGTGGCTTGCACAGGTTCGAACGAGTTTCGAACTTGTTGCCGCAGCTGCAAGTTACTTCGATAGTTTCGTATGCTGGATGGATATCGGCTTTCATGGTGTATTCCTCAGGCTAGCGTGCCGCCACTCAACACTATTGTTGAATACCGCACGTAATTAGGCCGCGGATTCTACCAGACCTTTGCAATCACGCAAGCTGTCCCTTCTACCGACCGTCTGCTAGGCTCCCGGCACTTAACACCATCCCTGTGGGAGCGGGCTTGCTCGCGAAGAGGGCGTGTCAGTCAGCATTTACGTTGTCTGACGCAACGCTTTCGCGAGCAAGCCCGCTCCCACAAGTTATGCGCACAGCCATTCAATTATTGCCCGCCCAAAGAGAATCCCCCGCGTGCCC
Organism: Pseudomonas sp. TH15; assembly: GCF_016651105.1. Lineage (GTDB taxonomy): Bacteria > Pseudomonadota > Gammaproteobacteria > Pseudomonadales > Pseudomonadaceae > Aquipseudomonas. Next base: position 1,504,675 of record NZ_JAEKEL010000001.1, on the reverse strand, counting down.
GACGCCATTTTGCGCCTTGCCCTGCCTTCGCCGCTGCGCCGCCTGTTCGATTACCGTGCCCCGGCCGGAGTCCTGCGCGCCCAGTTGCAGCCGGGCATGCGCCTGCGAGTGCCGTTTGGCCGGCGGGAGATGATCGGGATTCTGGTGGAGGTCACCGACACCAGCGAAGTGCCGGTGGAAAAGCTTAAACCGGCCCTGGCCCTGCTCGATGCCACGCCGCCGCTGCCGCCCGCGCTATTCAAGCTGTGCCTGTGGACGTCCCAGTATTACCAGCACAGCCTCGGAGATACCTTGAGCTGGGCGTTGCCGGTGCTGTTGCGCCAGGGTGAACTGGCGGAAGCACGCCAGGAGCGCTTCTGGTCTGCCGCCCCCGGCGCCAGCCTCGATGATCCGCGCATCGCCCGTGCCCCGCGCCAGCGTGATGCCCTGGCGACGCTGGCTCAACACCCGCACGGCGTGGCTCATCAGTTGCTGAGTAAACTGATGTTGAGCAAGGACAGCCTCGATCTGTTGCTGGCCAAAGACCTGGTGCAAGTGGAAATCCGCAAGCACGCCCCCGGCGCCCGTCATGAACATTGGCTGGCCCAGCCGGAGCTGCCGCTCAACCCGGAACAACGCGCCGCCTACGAGGCGATCCGTGCCGGGTTCGACAGTTATCACGCGTTTCTGCTGGCTGGCGTCACCGGCAGCGGCAAGACCGAAGTCTATTTGCAACTGATCCGCGAAACCCTTGAGGCCGGCAAGCAAGCGCTGGTGCTGATCCCGGAGATCAACCTCGGTCCGCAAACCCTGGCGCGCTTCGAGCAGCGCTTCAACGCCCGGATCGCGCTGATCCACTCGGCGGTCAATGATCGCGAGCGCCTGGAAGCCTGGCTCGCCGCCCGGGACGGCGACGCCGACATTATTATCGGCACCCGTTCGGCGCTGTTCACGCCGATGAAAAACCCCGGCCTGATCATCATCGACGAAGAGCACGACGGCTCTTATAAACAGCAGGAAGGCTTGCGCTACCACGCCCGCGACCTGGCCTTGGTCCGCGCCCGGCAGGAAAACATCCCGATTGTCCTCGGCTCCGCCACGCCTTCGCTGGAAAGCCTGCACAACGCCTACACCGGCCGCTACGGCCTCCTACGCCTGAATGAGCGGGCTGGCGGCGCCAAGCAGCCACGCTTCCTGCGTCTGGATGTGAAAAGTCGCCCGCTCGATAGCGGGATTTCCGGGCCGATGCAGCAGGCCATCGGCCAGACCTTGGCTGCCGGCCAGCAAGTATTGGTTTTCCTCAACCGCCGCGGCTTTGCGCCGACCTTGCTCTGCCACGATTGCGGCTGGATGTCCGAGTGCCAACGCTGCGATGCGCGGATGACCGTGCACCAGCGCTCCGGCGAATTGCGTTGCCACCATTGCGGCTACGTTGAACGCGTGCCCCGGCACTGTCCGAAATGCGGCAAGGTCGATTTGCGGCCCGTCGGCGCGGGCACCGAGCGCGCCGAAGAACGCTTGGCGATTCTGTTTCCGGACGTGCCGGTGTTGCGGGTTGATCGGGACAGCACCTCGCGCAAGGACGCGATGAATCAGCTATTCGCAACCATTCAAAAAGGCCAGCCGTGCATTTTGGTCGGCACGCAAATGCTTGCCAAAGGGCACCATTTCCCTCGGGTGACGCTGGTGTCGATTCTCGATGCCGACGGCGGGCTGTTCTCCGGCGACTTCCGCGCCAGCGAGCGCATGGCGCAGTTGATCGTTCAGGTCGCTGGCCGTGCGGGGCGGGCTGAAGAGCCGGGCAGAGTCATCATCCAGACCCACCTCGCGGACCATCCGCTGCTGGTACAACTGACCGAACAGGGTTATTTCGCCTTTGCCGAACAGGCCCTGAGCGAGCGTCGCGCTGCTGGTTTGCCGCCGTTTGCGCACCTCGCGCTGCTGCGGGCCGAGGCGCACAAACCGGGGCAGGCCGAAGGCTTTCTCGATGAGGCGTGCAGCGAGGCGGAACGATTGCTGGCCGAGCAGAATCTGAGCGGTATCGAATTGCTCGGGCCGGTGCCGGCACCGATGGAGCGTCGGGCCGGGCGTTATCGGGCGCAGCTGTTGTTACAGGCTACGGCCCGGGCGCCGTTGCATCGGTTGCTCAGCAGTTGGTTGCTGGCGCTGGAGCAGATGCCGAGTGGGCGGGCGGTGCGCTGGTCTTTGGATGTTGATCCCGTCGATTTGTATTGATTGATCGATCGCTATCGCGAGCAAGCTCGCTCCCATAGGAGGGTGTGGTGGGCCAACAATGCATGAACACCGCTGATCCACTGTGGGAGCGAGCTTGCTCGCGATGGCGGTGGATTTGTCACCACATATCCATAACCTGCCCGCTATAGTTGGCAAGCACGCTTGGGCCACGGATAATGCCCAGTTTTTCCACTAGCGCATCGAAGCGCCGCCGCGCTTGCGGTCGAAAGAGAACACCATGAAAGACACCATTCGCCTGCTGATCCAACAAGCCATCACCCAACTCGTCAACGAAGGTGTGTTGCCTGAAGGCCTGTCGCCGGCGATCCAGGTGGAAAACTCCCGCGACAAGAAGAACGGCGACTTCGCCAGCAACATCGCGATGATGTTGGCCAAACCGGCGGGCATGAAGCCGCGCGACCTGGCAGAAAAAATCATCGCCGCGCTGCCGGCTGACGAAAACGTCACCAAGACCGAAATCGCCGGCCCGGGCTTCCTGAATTTCTTCCAGAACACCCAGGCCTTGGCCGCGCGCCTCGACGCGGCGCTGGCTGACAAGAACGTCGGCGTGCGCAAGGCCGGCCCGGTGCAGCGCACCGTGGTTGACCTGTCGGCGCCAAACCTGGCCAAAGAGATGCACGTCGGCCACTTGCGCTCGACCATCATCGGCGACGGCGTGGCGCGGGTGCTGGAGTTCCTCGGCGACACCGTGATCCGTCAGAACCACGTCGGCGACTGGGGCACCCAGTTCGGCATGCTGATGGCGTACCTGCAAGAGAACCCGATCACCAGCGACGAGCTGTCGGACCTGGAAAACTTCTACCGTGCGGCCAAGCAACGCTTCGACGAATCCGAAGAGTTTGCTGATCGCGCCCGTGGTCTGGTGGTGAAATTGCAGGCCGGCGACGCCGAGTGCCTGGCGCTCTGGTCGCGCTTCCGCGATATCTCGTTGTCCCACTGCCAGGCGATCTACGAACAACTGAACGTCAAACTGACCATGGCCGACGTAATGGGCGAAAGCGCCTACAACGACGACCTGATCAACGTGGTCAACGACCTCAAGGCTGCCGGCCTGCTGGTCGAGAGCAACGGCGCCCAGTGCGTGTTCCTCGACGAATTCAAGAACGCCGACGGCGACCCGCTGCCGGTGATCATCGTCAAGGCTGACGGCGGCTACCTCTACGCCACCACCGACCTGGCAGCCGTGCGTTATCGCAGCGGCAAACTGAAGGCTGATCGTGCGTTGTACTTCGTCGACCAGCGTCAGGCCCTGCACTTCCAGCAGGTGTTCCAGGTCGCGCGCCTCGCCGGTTTCGTGACGCACCCGATGGACATGGAACACATGGGCTTCGGCACCATGAACGGCGCCGATGGCCGTCCGTTCAAGACCCGTGATGGCGGCACCGTGAAGCTGGTCGATCTGCTGACCGAAGCCAAGGACCGCGCCTACACCCTGGTGAAAGAGAAGAACCCGGAACTGGCCGAAGACGAGTTGCGTAACATCGCCAAGGTCGTGGGCATTGGCGCAGTGAAATACGCCGACCTGTCCAAGCACCGCACCAGCGACTACAGCTTCAACTTCGACCTGATGCTGAACTTCGAAGGCAACACCGCGCCGTACCTGCTGTACGCCTACACCCGCGTGGCCGGCGTGTTCCGCAAGCTCGGCAAGGACTTCAGCGAAGTCGAAGGCCAGATCGTTCTCGAAGCACTGCACGAACATGAACTGGCGGCCAAACTGGCGCAGTTCGGCGAAGTGCTGAACAACGTTTCCGACAAAGGGACGCCGCACATTCTGTGCACCTACCTGTACGATGTCGCCGGCCTGTTCTCCAGCTTCTACGAGAACTGCCCGATCCTCAGCGCCGATACCCCGGTGCAAATGCAGAGCCGTCTGCGCCTCGCCGCGCTGACCGGTCGCACACTCAAGCAAGGCCTGGAACTCTTGGGTCTGGAAACTCTGGAGCGTATGTAAGTTGGCTGCCAAGAAAAAACCTGCACCCAAGCGTGGCGCCAGTCGTTACACCGCTCCTGCAAAGAAACCGATCCCGGGCTGGCTGTGGATGGCCATCGGCCTGACCGTCGGCGCGTTTATCGTGTTTCTGATGAAACTGGAGCCTGGCAAGGGCAGCGAAAGCGTCAAGCGCGAGAAGATCGAGCAGCAGAAAGCCACCAAGATCGCCGAGGCCAACAAGACTCCGCCGAGCCCGACGCAACCGGTGAAGCCGAAGTACGACTTCTATACCTTGCTGCCGGAATCGGAAGTGATCGTGCCGCCGGACGCGGTGCCGGAGAAAACCCTGCCGACACCACAAGTGCCGACGGTGCCGACCACGCCGGTCACGCCAGAACAAGCGGCGAAGATCGACACCGCGCGGGCACAGGCTGCGCTGTCCGGAATTACCCCGCCACCAGCGCCACCGGTTTCCAAAGCGGCGCCAGTGACCAAGTTCTTCTTGCAGGCCGGTTCGTTCCGCAAAGAGGCTGATGCGGACAAGGTTCGCGCGCAGATCATCTTGCTCGGTCAGGCAGTGGCGGTTGAATCTGGCACGGTGAAGGACGAAACCTGGTATCGGGTTTTGGTCGGGCCGTTCAGCAACCGTGAACAACTGACCACTGCCCAGAAACAACTGGCTGGCAGCGGGTTCAGCAATCTGTTGTTACAACAACGCCAGAGCCGCTGATCCACCGATGGTGGGCACCTCTTCCTGAGGTTGCCCACAAATCCCTGTGGTGAGGGGATTTATCCCCGCTGGGTCGCGAAGCGGCCCTAAAACCAGCAATTACGGTGCATCAGGCACCCAGTGGATGCTGGAATAGCGACTGCTTCGCAGCCGAACGGGGATAAATCCCCTCGCCACAGTCATCATTCGCCGTTCGTCCCTCTGCGCCCTCTGCGGTTGAAAAACGCTCCACCACCCCCATATGAGTTTGCATAAGGCATTTTCGCCCCGCTGCGTGGAGACTCTCCCTTGACCACCATCGTTTCAGTTCGCCGCCACGGCAAAGTCGTCATGGGCGGCGACGGCCAGGTTTCTCTCGGCAATACCGTGATGAAAGGCAACGCGAAGAAAGTTCGCCGCCTGTACCACGGTCAGGTCATCGCCGGTTTTGCCGGGGCTACCGCTGACGCCTTCACCCTGTTCGAGCGTTTTGAAGGCCAGCTCGAGAAACATCAGGGTCACCTGGTTCGCGCCGCCGTCGAACTCGCCAAAGAATGGCGCACCGACCGTTCCCTCAGCCGCCTCGAAGCCATGCTCGCCGTCGCCAACAAAGACGCCTCGCTGATCATCACCGGCAACGGTGACGTCGTTGAACCCGAAGAAGGCCTGATCGCCATGGGTTCCGGTGGCGGTTACGCCCAGGCCGCCGCGAGTGCCCTGCTGAAGAAAACCGATTTGTCGGCCCGGGAAATCGTCGAAACCGCGCTCGGCATCGCCGGCGACATCTGTGTATTCACCAACCACACCTTCACCATTGAGGAGCAGGACCTCGCCGAGTAAGCCTGTTTCGGCCTAGCGCCACGGCTCGCTTTTGCTAGAGGACCGCCAATTACTATGTCCATGACTCCCCGTGAAATCGTCCACGAACTCAATCGCCATATCATCGGCCAGGACGATGCCAAGCGCGCCGTCGCCATCGCGCTGCGTAACCGCTGGCGCCGGATGCAACTGCCGGAAGAGCTGCGCGTTGAAGTAACGCCAAAGAACATCCTGATGATCGGCCCGACCGGTGTCGGTAAAACCGAGATCGCCCGTCGCCTGGCCAAACTGGCCAACGCGCCGTTCATCAAGGTCGAAGCGACCAAGTTCACCGAAGTCGGCTATGTCGGTCGCGATGTTGAATCGATCATTCGTGACCTCGCCGACGCCGCCATCAAGCTGCTGCGCGAACAGGAAATGACCAAGGTTCGCCACCGCGCCGAAGACGCCGCTGAAGAGCGCATCCTCGACGCCCTGCTGCCGCCGGCACGCATGGGTTTCCACAACGACGACGCCGCACCTTCGGCTGATTCCAACACCCGCCAGCTGTTCCGCAAGCGTCTGCGTGAAGGCCAGCTGGATGACAAAGAGATCGAAATCGAAGTCGCCGAAGTGGCCGGCGTCGATATCTCTGCGCCACCGGGCATGGAAGAAATGACCAACCAGTTGCAGAGCCTGTTCGCCAACATGGGCAAGGGCAAAAAGAAAAGCCGCAAGCTCAAGGTCAAGGAAGCGCTGAAACTGGTGCGTGACGAAGAAGCCGGTCGCCTGGTCAACGATGAAGAGTTGAAGGCCAAGGCGCTGGAAGCGGTCGAGCAGCACGGTATCGTGTTCATCGACGAAATCGACAAGGTCGCCAAGCGCGGCAATTCCGGCGGCATCGACGTGTCTCGCGAAGGCGTGCAGCGTGACTTGCTGCCACTGATCGAAGGCTGCACCGTCAACACCAAACTGGGCATGGTCAAGACCGACCACATCCTGTTCATCGCTTCCGGTGCGTTCCACCTGAGCAAGCCGAGCGATCTGGTGCCTGAGTTGCAAGGTCGCCTGCCGATTCGCGTCGAGCTGAAAGCGCTGACCCCGGAAGACTTCGAGCGCATTCTCAGCGAGCCGCACGCGTCGCTGACCGAGCAATACTGCGCCCTGCTGAAAACCGAAGGCCTGACCATCGAGTTCCAGCCGGACGGGATCAAGCGCATCGCCGAGATCGCCTGGCAGGTCAACGAGAAGACCGAGAACATCGGTGCCCGCCGCCTGCACACGCTGCTTGAGCGTCTGCTGGAAGAGGTGTCGTTCAGCGCCGGTGATCTGGCCAGCGCCCACGACGACAAGGTGATCCTGATCGACGCCGAGTACGTCAACAGCCACCTCGGCGAATTGGCACAGAACGAAGACCTGTCCCGTTATATCCTGTAGGTCACCTACTGTGTGAGCGGGCTTCTGTGGCGAGGGAGCTTGCTCCCGCTGGGTCGCGAAGCGGCCCCAAAATCGGCGAACGCGATTTATCAGCAAGACCGCATTCGCCGGATTTACGACTGCTGCGCAGCCGAGCGGGAGCAAGCTCCCTCGCCACAGGATCACCCGCCGACACAGGGCCTTCATCAAGACGGACGACCGGCCCCATGACGACCCAACTCCCCACCGACATCAAACTGCACAAAGCCTCGAAAACCCTGTCGCTGAAATACGCGTCCGGCGAGGAATATCACCTGCCCGCCGAGTTCCTTCGCGTGCACTCTCCTTCCGCCGAGGTCCAGGGCCACGGCAAACCTATCCTGCAATTTGGCAAGATCGGCGTAGGTCTTTCCAAGGTAGAACCGGCCGGTCAGTACGCACTGAAATTGACCTTCGATGACGGCCACGACAGCGGCCTGTTCACTTGGGAATATCTCTACCAGTTGGGCGTGCGCCAAGAGGACCTCTGGAACGATTATCTTGCCGAGCTCAAAGCCGCCGGCAAAACCCGCGATCCAAGCCAGTCCATCGTCAAGCTAATGCTCTAGATCAGGCTTCTTGCTCTTTAGAGGGCATTTTCTAATTTCATCTGTTTGAATGCTCTGCCGTCAGGCTGAGGATTGGGCCTGTCATCCATTATTTCCTGCGCGCGTTGTCGCCTGAAAGCGGGCCAGGCAAGGCGCAGGCCGCTGGGAATGGCTGTTCCCTTTCCAAGGCTTGCAACGCAGCCTGGCCCGCTTTCAGGCACAACCCGGAGGGCCGGGCCTGCTGTGCCGCAGGGCTGCGTTGCTCGGAGCTTATTTGGAATGACCAAACTACGCTCCTCGCGCCTTGCCCTGCGGCACAGCAGACCCGGCGCGGCGCAGGAAATAATGGATGACAGGCCCCAGCCTGCTTGCGAAAAAAATTAAACTCGGGTAACCAATGGAGCTGGCAAGTTCCCTGCAGTGCTCGTTGTACTAAAAAAGCAGCGATGCAGAATTAACGGTCACCCGAGCAGCAGTACCTGGTATTGGTTGTGTGACTACACGGCTGAGCTCAGGTACTCGTCTCAGGACAATGGAGCGTCGTAGATGAGTAACAAGAACAACGATGACCTGAAGTATCAAGCCTCGGAAAACACCCTGGGGCTTAATCCAGTTGTTGGGCTGCGTGGAAAGGATCTACTGGCTTCTGCTCGAATGGTGCTCAGGCAGGCCATCAAACAACCGATTCACAGTGTCAAGCATGTCGCTCATTTCAGTCTCGAACTCAAGAATGTGTTGTTCGGTAAATCCGAGCTGCAACCGCCAGGCGAAGACCGTCGCTTTGCCGATCCGGCCTGGAGCCAGAACCCGCTCTATAAACGTTATTTGCAAACTTACCTGGCGTGGCGCAAAGAACTCCATGCCTGGATCGACGACAGCAGCCTGTCGCCCAAAGACGTCGCTCGCGGTCATTTCGTGATCAACCTCATGACCGAAGCCATGGCCCCGACCAACAGTGCGGCCAACCCTGCGGCGGTCAAACGCTTCTTCGAAACCGGCGGCAAGAGCCTGCTCGACGGCCTCTCCCACCTGGCCAAGGACATCGTCCATAACGGCGGCATGCCGAGCCAGGTCAACATGGGTGCGTTCGAAGTCGGCAAGTCGCTTGGCGTGACCGAAGGCGCGGTGGTGTTTCGCAACGACGTGCTGGAGCTGATCCAGTACCGGCCGAGCACCGAACAGGTGTACGAGCGCCCACTGCTGGTGGTGCCGCCGCAGATCAACAAGTTCTACGTATTCGACCTGAGCCCGGACAAGAGCCTGGCGCGCTTCTGCCTGCGCAACAACGTGCAGACGTTCATTGTCAGCTGGCGCAACCCGACCAAGGAACAGCGCGAGTGGGGCCTTTCGACTTATATCGAAGCGCTCAAGGAAGCGGTCGATGTGGTCACCGCGATCACCGGCAGCAAAGACGTGAACATGCTCGGCGCCTGCTCCGGCGGCATCACCTGCACCGCCCTGCTGGGCCACTACGCGGCGATCGGCGAGAAGAAGGTCAACGCCCTGACCTTGCTGGTGAGCGTGCTGGATACCACCCTGGACAGCGACGTGGCCCTGTTCGTCGACGAACAGACCCTCGAAGCCGCCAAGCGCCATTCCTACCAGGCCGGTGTGCTGGAAGGCCGCGACATGGCGAAAGTCTTCGCCTGGATGCGCCCCAACGACCTGATCTGGAATTACTGGGTCAACAACTACCTGTTGGGCAACGAGCCGCCGGTATTCGACATCCTGTTCTGGAACAACGACACCACACGGTTGCCGGCCGCGTTCCACGGTGACCTGATCGAGATGTTCAAAAGTAATCCACTGATCCGCCCCAACGCACTGGAAGTGTGCGGCACGCCGATCGACCTCAAGCAAGTCACGGCCGACATCTTTTCCCTGGCCGGCACCAACGACCACATCACGCCGTGGAAGTCTTGCTACAAGTCGGCGCAACTGTTCGGCGGCAATGTTGAATTCGTGCTGTCCAGCAGCGGCCACATCCAGAGCATCCTGAACCCGCCGGGCAACCCGAAATCGCGCTACATGACCAGCATCGATATGCCGGTGAAAGCCGAGGACTGGCAAGAGAACTCCACCAAGCACACCGATTCCTGGTGGCTGCACTGGCAGGCGTGGCAGGCTCAGCGCTCGGGCAAATTGAAGAAATCCCCGACCACACTGGGCAACAAAACCTACACCGCCGGCGAAGCTGCGCCGGGCACTTACGTACATGAGCGGTAACTGACACACCTCGCGCCACTGTAGGAGCTGCCGCAGGCTGCGATCTTTTGATCTTGATTCTCTTAAACCAAAATCAAAAGATCGCAGCCTGCGGCAGCTCCTACAGGGGATCGAGGATGAATTTTAGAAAGTGACCCACAGGGCCAGAAGCATGCCGCAACCGTTCATTTTTCGTACCGTCGACCTGGATGGCCAGACCCTCCGCACCGCGGTACGCCCCGGCAAGCCTCACTTGACGCCCTTGCTGATTTTCAACGGCATCGGCGCCAACCTTGAGCTGGTGTTTCCGTTCGTCGCGGCGCTGGACCCGGACCTGGAAGTCATCGCTTTCGACGTTCCCGGTGTCGGCGGCTCGTCGACGCCGAACCGGCCGTATCGCTTTCCGGGGCTGGCGAAGCTCACGGCACGGATGCTCGACTATCTCGACTACGGACAGGTCAACGTGATCGGCGTGTCCTGGGGCGGCGCCTTGGCGCAGCAGTTCGCCTACGACTATCCCGAGCGCTGCAAAAAACTAGTGCTGGCCGCCACGGCGGCCGGTACGGTGATGGTGCCCGGCAAGCCGAAAGTCCTGTGGATGATGGCCAGCCCCCGGCGCTACATCCAGCCGTCCCACGTGATTCGCATTGCGCCGATGATCTACGGCGGCTCGTTCCGCCGCGACCCGACGCTGGCCGCCAGTCACGCGGCGAAAGTGCGTTCGGCGGGCAAGCTCGGTTACTACTGGCAACTGTTTGCCGGCCTCGGCTGGACCAGCATTCACTGGCTGCACAAGATCCACCAGCCGACGCTGGTGCTGGCCGGCGACGACGATCCGCTGATCCCGCTGATCAACATGCGCATGCTCGCCTGGCGGATCCCCAACGCCCAGTTGCACATCATCGATGATGGGCATCTGTTCCTGATTACCCGGGCCGAAGCCGTGGCGCCGATCATCATGAAATTCCTCGAGGAAGAACGTCAGCGTGCGGTGATGCATCCGCACCCGACGCCATTGGGCGGCTAATCCGCCTCGACTTTTTGTTGATGGGAAAGGGATGGCAGGACGCCGTTCCGCGCAACAACCCGTAACAGCGTCTATGGTGATCTGGTTCGATGTGTTTGTTTTTGGCCTGAAGACGAAGGAGTGTTGACTCATGCGCGAAAAACCAGCGACGGGCTCGTTGCCCTCTCCCGCCGCCTTCATCAACGCACAAAGTGCGATTACCGGTCTGCGCGGCCGGGATCTGCTGTCGACCCTGCGCAGTGTGGCTGCCCACGGTTTGCGCAACCCGGTGCACAGCGCCCGGCATGCCTTGAAACTGGGCGGTCAGTTGGGCCGAGTGCTGCTGGGGGAAACCCTGCATCCGACCAACCCGCAGGACAGTCGCTTTGCCGACCCGGCGTGGAGCCTCAACCCGTTTTACCGGCGTAGTTTGCAGGCCTACCTGAGCTGGCAGAAACAGGTCAAAACCTGGATCGACGAGAGCAACATGAGCCCGGACGATCGCGCCCGCGCCCACTTTGCTTTTGCCCTGCTCAACGATGCCGTAGCGCCCTCCAATACCCTGCTCAATCCGCTGGCGATCAAGGAGATTTTCAACTCCGGCGGCAACAGCCTGGTGCGCGGAGTCAGTCACCTGATCGACGACTTCCTGCACAACGATGGCTTGCCCCGGCAAGTCACCAAGCAAGCCTTCGAGGTCGGTAAAACCGTTGCCACCACCACCGGTTCCGTGGTGTTTCGCAACGAGTTGCTGGAGCTGATCCAGTACAAACCGATGAGCGAAAAACAGTATTCAAAACCGCTGCTGGTGGTGCCGCCGCAGATCAACAAGTACTACATTTTCGACCTGAGCCCGCACAACAGCTTCGTCCAGTTCGCCCTGAAGAACGGCCTGCAAACCTTCATGATCAGTTGGCGCAACCCGGATGTGCGTCACCGCGAGTGGGGGCTGTCGACCTACGTTGAGGCAGTGGAAGAAGCAATGAACGTCTGCCGGGCGATCACTGGCGCCCGCGAGGTCAACCTGATGGGCGCCTGCGCCGGCGGGCTGACGATTGCCGCGTTACAAGGTCATCTTCAGGCCAAGCGACAACTGCGCCGAGTCTCCAGCGCAACCTATCTGGTGAGCTTGCTCGACAGCCAGATGGACAGCCCCGCCACCCTGTTCGCCGACGAACAGACCCTGGAAGCGGCCAAGCGTCGCTCCTATCAGAAGGGCGTGCTGGACGGTCGCGACATGGCCAAGGTCTTCGCCTGGATGCGCCCCAACGACTTGATCTGGAGCTACTTCGTCAACAACTACCTGCTGGGCAAGGAGCCGCCGGCGTTCGACATTCTCTACTGGAACAACGACAACACGCGCTTGCCCGCGGCGTTCCATGGCGACCTGCTGGACTTCTTCAAGCACAACCCACTGAGCCATCCGGGCGGTCTTGAGGTGTGTGGCACGCCAATCGACTTGCAGAAAGTCACGGTCGACAGTTTCAGCGTGGCCGGCATGAACGATCACATCACCCCGTGGGATGCGGTGTATCGCTCGACCCTGCTGCTGGGTGGCGAGCGACGCTTCGTGCTGTCCAACAGCGGCCATGTACAGAGCATCCTCAACCCGCCTTCCAACCCGAAAGCCAACTTTGTCGAAAGCCCGAAACTGAGCAGCGACCCGCGTGCCTGGTATTACGACGCCAAGCAAGTCAACGGCAGTTGGTGGACCCAATGGTTGAGCTGGATTCAGGAACGCTCCGGCGCGCAAAAAGAAACCCACATGGCCCTCGGCAACCAGAACTATCCACCGATGGAAGCCGCACCCGGCACTTACGTCCGCGTGCGCTGACGCTCAACGAACCACGGCCGACGCAGGCCGTGGCATGACTCGACCATTAAGAAGACTGGATGAAAACCCGCGACCGGATCCTCGAATGTGCTTTGCAGTTGTTCAACCAAAAGGGCGAACCGAACGTTTCCACCATGGAAGTTGCCAACGAAATGGGGATCAGCCCCGGCAACCTCTACTACCACTTCCACGGCAAGGAACCGCTGATTCTCGGGTTGTTCGAACGCTTCCAGAATGAGCTGGCACCGCTGCTCGATCCACCGTCCGATGTGGAACTGGGCCCCGAAGATTATTGGCTGTTCCTGCACCTGATCGTTGAGCGCCTGGCGCATTACCGGTTTCTGTTCCAGGACCTGTCGAACCTGGCTGGGCGCCTGCCGAAACTGGCCAAGGGCATCCGCAATTTGCTCAATGCGTTGAAGCGCACACTGGCGTCATTGCTGGCGCGGTTGAAGGCTCAGGGGCAGTTGGTCAGCGACACCCAGGCGTTGGGGCAACTGGTGGAGCAGATCACCATGACGTTGCTGTTTTCGCTGGACTATCAGCGGATTCTGGATCGCGAGGGCGAGGTGAGGTTGGTGGTGTACCAGATCATGATGCTGGTGGCGCCGCATCTGCTTCCGCCGATCAAGGCTGCGACAGAACAGCTAGCACTCCAATACCTGGAAGAACACGACTAACCCCCTGTGGGAGCGGGCTTGCTCGCGAATGCGGTGAGTCATTCAACATTGAAGGTGGCTGACACGACGCTTTCGCGAGCAAGCCCGCTCCCACAGGGGATCTGCGGTGTTGATAGAACTCTGCATAAAAAAACGCCCGACCTTTGCAGGCCGGGCGTTTTCTTGAGCCCTGAAAATCAGGACTGACTGGTTGGCGTCGCTGGAGCTGGCGCGGCAGTCGGGGTAGCAGCCGGGGTCGGTGCGGCAACGGAGTTCGTTGTGCTGGCCGGGACTGCCGGTTTGGCGGCAGCCACTGCTGGTTTTGGTGCGGCGGCGGCTTTTGGAGCTGCCGGTTTTTTCACTGCGGGCTTCTTCGCTGCGGCAGGTTTTGCCGCTGGCTTGGCTGCAGGTTTCGCTGCTGCGGTTTTTGCTGCGGTTTTTGCTGCGGGCTTAGCCGCGGCAGGCTTCGCTGCTGGTTTAGCGGCGGCTTTGGTGGCGACCGGTTTGGCCGCTGGCTTGGCTGCTGCAGGTTTCGCTGCGGCAGTTTTGGCAGCAGGCTTCGCCGCTGGTTTGGCAGCCGGTTTAGCGGCAGCTTTAACCAGTGGCTTGGCAGCGCTTTTGGCAGCTGGTTTGGCCGCTGCGGTTTTCGCCGCAACAGGCGCAACCTTGGCACCTGTGAGCCGTTCGATTTGCTTGGTCAGGGTATCGACCTTGCTGTGCAGCGCCTTGACTTCGTTGCGGCTCGGAACACCAAGGCGCGAAATGGCGCTGTTCAGACGCTTGTCGAAAGCCCCTTCCAGCTCATCCCACTTGCCCAGTGCGCGATCTTTCACGCCGCTGATGCGCGACTTGGCCGACGAAGCAGTGTCCTTGGCGGCGTCGACTTTTTTGCCGACAGCGCTTTTGGTGAGCTTCTCGGCTTTCTCGCCGTCTTTAACCAATGTATCGAAGAGTTTGCTGCCGTCAGTGTCGATCTTCGAATACACGCCTAAACCAGCCAGCCAGATTTTGCGGGAGTAGTCTTCGACTTTCCCGATCCACGAGCTGCCTTCTTTTTCAGTATTCTTTTTACCAGCCATCCCGTTCTCCTTAAGATTTACGCGCGACACGTTCGAGCAATGCCGTCAGCTCATCGAGCTTAGCAGAGAGTGTCTCAACGTCATGTTTAGACGGAATGCCGATACGATTCAAGGCACTTGCGACACGCGAGTCAAAAGCCTTCTCGACCTTGTCGAGTTGAACCTCGACCTTGCCTTTGAAAGTGCTCACTTCACTCTTGGCTTCATCGATCTCGGCATTGGCCGCTTCGAGTTTTTCAGCAACGACCTTTTTGCCTTTCTTTTCAACAGTTTGACCAGCCTTGATCAACTCTTGAAAGTACTCGCTACCCTCGTGGCCAACCTTGGTGTAGGCACCCAGGCCTGCCAGCCAGATCTTGCGGGCATACGATCTGACGTCTTGCAGAGCGTTAGTCGATGCGTCGATTTTTTTCTTCAAAATAACTTTGGCCATGGTGCACCTCACGCGCAGAAGGTTTGAGGAACTGCCCGCGAAAGTGTCGGGCTCATGCACAAAGTAGGGAGAAAAATTAGAAACGGCACCCTAACAACTGACATAAAACCTTGGAGACACCACAAACAAATGTGGGAGCGAGCTTGCCCGCGATGAGGTCGTGCCAGTCGACATACATGTTGTCTGACACACCGCCATCGCGAGCAAGCTCGCTCCCACAGGGAATGCATTCGCAAATCGATTGCCGGTTAAGCCAACGCTTTATCGAGGGCCTTTTCAATTTCCGATTTGATGGTGCCGCTCATGGCCGACATCAACAGGCCCAGCTCGACATCGATCTTGATTGAATTTTCACCGACATACACCGCGCCTTTCACACCCGAACGCTTGAGGTTCAGCGTATCGCCAGACCACTGCGGCTCCAGGCCATATTGATCGGACAGTTTCTGCGCCAACAGGTCGGCCTTCTCGCGCGCAGCTTCCTTGCCCAGGCCGTGGGCACGTTCAACACTAATTCGGGCCATCGAATGACTCCTGCTTTATGGATACTTTCCTGAAGCATCTTGACCGTCTGTGCGGCAAAACGTCCCGGTGGTTGCCTATCTTACCTTCAGCCTTGCCAAGACAAAGCAGGCCACCGGGATTAGAATGTCCCGCATTCTCTTCTGGTGACAGCGATATGACTGATCAGCGCAAAGGCAGCGATGCCGAACCCACCACTCACTTCGGTTTCAAAAACGTTCCGGAAAGCCAAAAAGCGGAAAAAGTCGCTGAGGTTTTCCACTCGGTAGCCGCCAAGTACGACCTGATGAACGACCTCCTGTCGGGCGGCATGCACCGTCTGTGGAAGCGTTTTGCGATCGAACTGTCGGGCGTTCGCACCGGTAATCGTGTGCTGGACATCGCCGGAGGCACTGGCGACCTGACCAAGAAGTTCTCGCACCTCGTTGGCCCGACCGGCCAGGTGGTGTTGGCCGACATCAACGAATCCATGCTCAAGGTCGGTCGTGACCGCCTGCTGGACCTCGGTGTGGCTGGCAACGTCGAATTCGTCCAGGCCGACGCTGAAAAGCTGCCGTTCCCCGACAACCATTTCGACTGCGTGACCATCGCCTTCGGCCTGCGCAACGTCACTCATAAAGAAGACGCCCTGCGCTCGATGCTGCGCGTGCTCAAACCTGGCGGTCGCCTGCTGGTGCTGGAGTTCTCCAAGCCGACCAATGCGCTGATGTCCAAAGCCTACGACGCCTACTCGTTCGCCTTCATGCCGCTGATGGGCAAGCTGATCACCAACGACTCGGAAAGCTATCGCTACCTGGCCGAATCGATTCGCATGCACCCGAATCAGGAAACACTGAAGTCGATGATGGTCGAGGCCGGTTTCGACCGCGTGACCTACCACAACATGACCGCAGGCATCGTCGCCCTGCACCGCGGCATCAAGCCCTGATGCTGCTGGCCGGCCTGCTCGCCAGCGTTGAACTCGGCCTGAACCGGGTGCTGCGCCTCGACAGCACCGCGTTGCCGCGGCTGGCGCATTTGACCGGCAAAGTGATTGCCGTCGATTGCCGCAGCCCGGCGCTGCAACTGTTCATACTGCCCAGCGATGAAGGCCTGATGCTCGCCTCCCAGTGGGAAACCGGCGCCGACTGCACCTTGCGTGCACCGGCCTCAAGCCTGTTGAAACTGGCGATGAGCAAGGACAAGACGTCGATCTTGCACAGCCCGCAAGTCGAGCTTGATGGCGACAGCGGCGTACTGCTGGAACTGGCAGCCGTCCTGCAAGACCTTGAGCTGGACTGGGAGTATGAACTCTCGCGCTGGCTCGGCCCGGTCGCCACGCAACTGCTCGGCGGTCACCTGCGCAGCCGCGCACGCTTTTATCAGCAAGGGTTCGCCAGCCTGAACCAGAACCTGGGCGAATACCTGGCCGAAGAATCGCGCGCCCTCGTCGGGCAGCGCGAAGCCGAAGCCCGTTTCAGTGAACTGGACCAGATCAAACTCGATCTGGAACGTCTCGAGGCGCGTTTCGAGCGCCTTTCCCGATCCCTCGACCCAAGCGATAACGCATGAAGCTGCTTGCCGTCCGCCGTTTGTTGCGCATCCAGCGCGTCGTGATCCGCTACCGCCTCGATGACCTGCTGTTCGCCCTGCCGCTGCCCTGGTTTTTGCTGGCGCTGCGTTATGCCTTGCCGTGGCGCTGGTTCCCGCGCAAGACGCTGGACCTGACCCGTGGCGCGCGATTGCGCCTGGCGCTGCAGGACCTGGGGCCGATTTTCATCAAGTTCGGGCAGATCCTGTCCACCCGCCGCGACCTGTTGCCGGAAGACATCGCCGATGAGCTGATGAAGTTGCAGGACCGGGTGCCGCCGTTCGACTCGCAAGTGTCGATCAAGCTGATCGAAGAGCAGCTCGGCAAAAAAATCAGCGAAGTTTTCAGCCGTTTCGACGTCGAACCGCTGGCCTCGGCCTCGGTGGCGCAGGTGCATGCCGCGCAGCTGAAAACCGGTGAAGAAGTGGTCGTCAAAGTCATCCGCCCGGGCCTCAAACCGATCATCAAGCAAGACCTGGCGTGGCTGTTCATCCTCGCCCGCGCCGCCGAAAGACTCTCGGCCGACGCGCGCCTGTTGCACCCGGTGGACGTGGTCCAGGACTACGAAAAAACCATCTACGACGAACTCGACCTGCTGCGCGAGGCGGCCAACGCCAGCCAGTTGAAGCGCAACTTCGAAGGCTCGCCGCTGCTGTACGTACCGCAAGTCTATTGGGACTGGTGCCGGCCGAAAGTGCTGGTGATGGAGCGCATCTACGGGATCCAGGTCACCGACCTGACGACCCTGGCCGACCAGCGCACCGACATGAAGATGCTCGCCGAACGTGGCGTGGAGATCTTCTTCACCCAAGTGTTCCGCGACAGTTTCTTCCACGCCGACATGCACCCGGGCAACATCTTCGTCAGCACCGTCAACCCGTGGAGCCCGCAGTACATTGCGATCGACTGCGGCATCGTCGGCAGCCTGACCCCGGAAGACCAGGATTACCTGGCGCGCAACCTGTTCGCGTTCTTCAAACGTGATTACCGGCGTGTGGCGCAGTTGCACATCGATTCGGGCTGGGTGCCGGCGGAAACCAAACTCAACGAGTTCGAAGCGGCGATCCGTACGGTTTGCGAACCGATTTTCGAAAAACCGTTAAAAGATATTTCCTTCGGTCAGGTGCTGATGCGCCTGTTCCAGACCGCTCGGCGCTTCAACATGGAAGTGCAGCCGCAACTCGTTTTGCTGCAAAAAACCCTGTTGAACATCGAAGGCCTGGGCCGTCAGTTGTACCCGGACCTCGATCTGTGGAACACAGCCCAGCCGTTCCTCGAACGCTGGATGCGTGAACGCGTCAGCCCCAAAGCCTTGATCGGCAACGTACAGAGCCAGTTCGAACAGTTGCCGCACCTGGCCAACATGGCCCGCGACCTGCTCGAACGCATGTCCCAGCCCCACGCCTACGACCCGCCGCCACCGTGGCACCGGCGCAAGGACGACTGGCTGCTGCGACTGCTCGGTTGTGCACATCTGGCCGGCGGGACGATACTCGCTGCGGGTGGGCCACTGAACGAACTGGGGCATTGGCCGGCCGGCATCATGGTGGCCGTCGGCTTGTATCTGGTCGTTCGCCGATAGCCAGAGCCTTCGCACGCTGGCACACTGTTTCAACGCCTGCCCGACTAATGAAGTGTCGGGCCCGCTGTCGGAGTCGAAGATGAAAAACTGGCTGGACGAGATCAAGTGGGACGCCGATGGCCTGGTGCCAGCGATTGCCCAGGATCACAAGACCGGGCGCGTCCTGATGATGGCCTGGATGAACCGCGAAGCGCTGGAACTGAGCGCTGCCGAGAACCGTGCCATTTACTGGTCACGTTCCCGTGGCAAGTTGTGGCGCAAAGGTGAAGAGTCCGGCCACGTGCAAACCCTGCATGAGATGCGCCTGGACTGTGACGCCGATGTGATCATCCTGATGGTCGAGCAAATCGGCGACATCGCCTGTCATACCGGCCGCCAGAGCTGCTTCTACCGCGTCTTCGAGAACGGCGACTGGAAAACCGTCGACCCGGTACTCAAAGACCCGCACGCCATCTATTCTGCAGGACACACCCATGAGTGACACTTTGACCCGTCTGGCCGAGGTGCTGGAAGAGCGCAAAGGCGCCGCCGCCGACAGCTCGTATGTCGCCAGCCTGTACCACAAGGGCTTGAACAAGATTCTGGAAAAAGTCGGCGAAGAGTCGGTCGAAACCATCATTGCCGCCAAGGACGCCGCCATCAGCGGTGACTGCAGCGATGTGATCTACGAAACCGCCGATTTGTGGTTCCACAGTATGGTCATGCTCGCCCAATTGGGGCAGCATCCCCAGGCTGTACTCGATGAACTGGACCGTCGCTTCGGTCTGTCCGGACACGCCGAGAAAGCCTCGCGCCCGTCCGCCTGAACAATTATTAGAGAGGAGCAGCAACATGGGCATTTTTGACTGGAAACACTGGATCGTCATCCTGGTTGTCGTGGTGCTGGTGTTCGGCACCAAGAAACTGAAAAACCTCGGCACTGACGTCGGCGAGTCGATCAAGGGCTTTCGCAAAGCCATGAACGATGAAGAGAAGCCAGTTGACCCGACGGTGACCCCGGCCCAACCGGTGCCACCTGCTCAACCAACGACGACCTCGCCACTGAACCAGCCGCACACCATCGACGTGCAGGCGCAGAAAGTCGAAGAGCCGATCCGCAAAGACGTGTGAGCACTGACTAATGTTTGGTATCAGCTTCTCTGAACTGCTGCTCGTCGGCCTCGTTGCCCTGCTGGTGCTGGGCCCCGAGCGTTTGCCGGGTGCTGCACGCACCGCCGGCCTGTGGATCGGGCGGCTGAAGCGCAGCTTCAACGCGATCAAACAGGAAGTTGAACGTGAAATCGGTGCCGACGAGATTCGTCGGCAACTGCACAACGAGCACATTCTGTCCCTGGAACAGGAGGCGCGGAAGATTTTCACGCCGACCCAGCAGGAGGCGACGCCGGTGCAACCGGTTGAGCCGGTGGCGGAGCAGACGATTCATGCTCCGGTAGTTGCAGAACCTGCCGTTGTTGTCCCGTCTGCAGAACACGCGCCTACCGTGGCTGCCGTCGAGCCTGCGCCTGTCGTTGTCGCACCGACACCAATTGAACATGTTGCTCCTGCCGCCGCGCCGACAACGCCGGCTCCTCACGACCCAACATTGCCGCCGCGAGCCCCATGAGCGAACTTCCTGAAAACGACCAGCACATGCCGCTGGTTTCGCACCTCACCGAGTTGCGTACCCGCCTGCTGCGTTGTGTAGCGGCGATTTTCATCATCTTCGCCGGGTTGTTCGCGTTTACCCAGCAGATCTACACCTTCGTCTCGACTCCCCTGCGGGCGTACCTGCCCGTCGGCGCAACGATGATCGCTACCGACGTGTCTTCGCCGTTCCTGACGCCGTTGAAACTGACGATGATGGTGTCGCTGTTTCTGGCGATCCCGGTGATCCTGCATCAGATCTGGGGCTTTATCGCACCGGGCCTTTATAAGCACGAGAAACGCATCGCCGTGCCGTTGCTGGTCTCCAGCATCCTGCTGTTCTATACCGGCATGGCGTTCGCCTACTACCTGGTCTTCCCGCTGATCTTCAAGTTCTTCGCCTCTGCCACCCCGGCCGGCGTGGAAATGATGACCGACATCACCAGCTACCTCGATTTCGTCATGACGCTGTTCTTCGCCTTCGGCGTAGCGTTCGAGATCCCGGTGGCCGTGGTACTGCTGGTGTGGATCGGCGTCGTCGACGTCAAATACCTGAAGAAAATCCGCCCGTACGTGGTCATCGGCTGCTTCGTGGTCGGCATGATCCTGACCCCACCGGACATTTTCTCGCAGACGCTGTTGGCCGTACCGATGTGGTTGCTGTTTGAAATCGGCATCCTGTTCGGCAGCCTGGTCAGCAAACGCGGTGAACACCCGGACGATCAACCGGCTGACGATCACAACGACCAGCCGCCAGCGACCCAGCCGTGAACCTGCTGCTCCTCGAAGAGGCCGACTTTATTGCGGCCGACCGGGCGATCCTGCGTGATCGCCGGTTAACGCACATGCAGGAAGTCCATCGCTGTGAGGTGGGTGACAGCATGCGTGTCGGGCGGATCGGCGGTTTAATGGGTTCGGCCGAAGTGCTGCGCCTGGATGCTGATGAAGCCGAATTGCGCGTCGTTCTCGATCAACAGCCACCGACCAAGCTGCCGTTGACCCTGGTGTTGGCCCTGCCACGCCCGAAAATGCTTCGCAGGGTGTTTCAGACCGTGGCCGCCATGGGTGTGCCGCGCATCGTGCTGGTGAACAGCTACCGCGTCGAGAAGAGCTTCTGGCAAACCCCGTTTCTGGAGCCTGAAGCGATTCGCGAGCAGTTGATTCTCGGCCTCGAACAAGCCCGGGACAGTGTGTTGCCGGAGATCGTCATCGAGAAGCGCTTCAAGCCATTCGTCGAAGACCGTCTGCCCGCCATCACTGAAGGCACCCTCGGCCTGGTCGGCCACCCCGGCAACTACCCGCCCTGCCCTCGTGGCCTGGACGAACCGGTAACCCTGGCCATCGGCCCCGAAGGCGGCTGGATCCCTTACGAAATCGAGTTGTTGGGCAAATCCGGCTTGCGACCAGTGCAACTGGGCGACCGTATTCTGCGGGTTGAAACGGCCGTTACTGCGCTGCTGGCCCGGCTCTTCTGATCACAAACACGGTCCATTGTGCCGAGGGGGCTTGCCCCCCTTCGGCTGCGAAGCAGTCGTAAACCAGACGGATACGGTTCAGCAGGAAAAGAGCGGTGGCCGCTTCGCGCCCAAACGGGGGCAAGCCCCCTCGCCACAAGTCAATTGCCCGTATGAATACTGCATCCCGTCTACAGATTCTCTCCCATCAGCCGATACAGCCCTCATAAAACCAATTTGTGGTCCGAGGGGAGTAGCAGCATGTACCGTTGGCTAGCCGAGAAACTGGGAAACGTAAGCGTTAATCGCAAACTGGGTGTCGGCTTCGGTCTCGTCCTGCTCCTGACCCTTTTGATCACCTTTACCGGCTGGACCGGCCTGACAGGTGTGATGAGCCGCGGCGATAAGCTGGGGTTCATTTCCAGTCTCAATGAGCTGACCAAGGACCTGCGCCTGGCGCGCCTGGACTACGAAATGCGCCGAGGCGAACAAGGCCCGGGCGCGGTCAACGACCTGGTGGGCCAACTCGACGCTGGCCTGCAAACCGCGCGCAAGCTGATCGAGCAACCCGCCGACGTTGCGATGATCGACCAGCAACTGGCCGCCGTCAGCCAGTACAAGCAAGCCTTTATCGCCATGACCCAGGCCGGTGCCAATCGCGAAGATGCTCGCAGCAAGCTTGGCGCTACCGCCGACAACGCCGTGGCCAAGGTCGCTGAAGTCGAGAAAGCGCTGCTGCAAGGCGACAGCGTCGCCCAGTTCAACAGCGTGATCGACCTGAGCAAACTGATCCAGCAAGCGCGCTTCCAGGTGCGCGGCTACACCTATAGCGCCAAGACCGAAGCTGAGCAGCCGGCGCTGGACGCCATCGACGCCGCCCTGAAAAACCTCGAGACCCTGCCGGCCAATCTGCCGGAACAGCACGCCGCCAACCTGCAACAGGCCACCGACTCGCTCAAGGCCTATCGCGCTGCCGTCAGCCAATTCCGTGACTCTCAAGTGGCCAGTGCCGCCGCGCTCAAACGCATGAGCGAGCAAGGCGATATCCTGCTCGACCTCAGCAAAAAACTGACCACATCGCAAACCATCGTGCGGGACACCGACGCCGCCAGCGCAAAAAACCTGCTGCTGATGGCCACCGTCCTCGCACTGGCTTTCGGCCTGCTCGCGGCGTGGGCGATCACTCGCCAGATCGTCATTCCGCTGAGCCAGACCCTCAAAGTCGCCGAGCGCGTCGCGGCTGGCGATCTGACTCACAACCTCATCTCCGAACGTCAGGACGAACTGGGCCAGCTCCAGCGCGCCATGCAGAGCATGACCCTGGGCCTGCGTGAGTTGATCGGCGGTATCAGCAACGGCGTGACGCAAATCGCCAGCGCTGCGGAAGAACTGTCCGCCGTCACCGAGCAAACCAGCGCCGGGGTCAACAGTCAGAAAGTGGAAACCGATCAGGTCGCCACGGCCATGCACGAGATGACGGCCACCGTGCAGGAAGTCGCGCGTAACGCCGAGGAAGCCTCTGAAGCCGCCGTCGCCGCCGATCAGCAGGCCCGCGAAGGTGACAAAGTGGTCGGTGAAGCCATCGCCCAAATCGAGCGGCTGGCTATCGAAGTCGGCAACTCCACCGTCGCCATGAGCGATCTGAAGCGCGAAAGCGACAAGATCGGCAGCGTGCTCGACGTGATCAAGTCCGTAGCGCAACAGACCAACTTGCTGGCGCTCAACGCCGCCATCGAAGCCGCCCGTGCCGGTGAGGCCGGACGTGGTTTCGCGGTGGTCGCCGACGAAGTCCGCAGCCTGGCCCAGCGCACCCAGAAGTCCACCGAAGAAATCGAAGAGCTGATCGTCGGCCTGCAATCCGGCACCCAGCAAGTCGCAACCATCATGGACAACAGCCGCAGCCTGACCGACAGCAGCGTCGAACTGACCCGCCGGGCCGGTGGCTCGTTGGCAAGCATCACTCGCACGGTGTCAGCGATCCAGTCGATGAACCAGCAGATTGCCGCTGCCGCCGAGCAACAAAGCGCCGTGGCCGAAGAGATCAACCGTAGCGTGCTGAACGTGCGCGATGTGTCCGAGCAGACCTCGGCAGCGAGTGAAGAGACCGCGGCCTCCAGCGTTGAGCTGGCGCGGTTGGGGACGCATCTACAGATGTTGGTTGGGCGGTTTAAGGTTTAAACCGAGGTGAAGCCATTCGCGAGCAAGCCCGCTCCCACATTAGATTTTCGCTGAACACATTTTTTGTGCTCGACCGAGATCCACTGTGGGAGCGGGCTTGCTCGCGAAAGCGATCTGACAGTCGACGCGATTAAAGCACCTGCCGCAAGAAAGCCTGGGCTCGCGGATCCTTCGGCGCATCAAAGAACTCGGCCGGCGAGGCGTCTTCCAGCAATTTGCCGTGATCGAAGAACAGCACCCGATCCGCCACTTCCCGGGCGAAGCCCATTTCGTGGGTCACGCAAACCATGGTCATGCCTTCCACG
Source organism: Pseudomonas sp. TH15 (assembly GCF_016651105.1). Lineage (GTDB taxonomy): Bacteria > Pseudomonadota > Gammaproteobacteria > Pseudomonadales > Pseudomonadaceae > Aquipseudomonas. The sequence goes on along the minus strand of NZ_JAEKEL010000001.1, from coordinate 1,480,547 downwards.
GCCAGGGTTTTCATCACGTCCAGTACCTCGCCGACCATTTCCGGGTCGAGCGCCGAGGTCGGTTCATCGAACAGCATGACCTTAGGTTCCATCGCCAGCGCCCGGGCAATCGCCACGCGCTGTTGCTGGCCGCCGGACAAGCGTGACGGAAACTCGTTGGCCTTTTGGGCGATGCCGACTTTCTCCAGCAACGCCAGGGCCTTGGCCTCGCGCTCTTTCTTGCCGCGCTTGCGCACGACTTTCTGGGCCAGGCACAGGTTCTCCAGCACGGTCATGTGCGGGAACAGGTTGAAATGCTGGAACACCATCCCGACTTCCCGACGATAGGCATTCACGTCGGTTTTCGGGTCGGCCAGTTGCAGGCCGTCGATGCTCACCGAGCCCGAATCGAATGCTTCCAGGCCATTGAGGCAACGCAGGAAGGTCGATTTGCCGGAGCCGGACGGGCCGATCACCACCAGCACTTCGCCCTTCGCCACTTGCGTGGACACGTTATCCACCGCGCGCACAACCTGGCCGCGAGTGTCGAAGACTTTTACCAGGTCGCGGACTTCAATCACTTTGCGCGAGCCTCCGCTCAAGCCGGCTGGCGATTTTCGACAGCGGCAGGTTGATCAACAGGTACAGCCCGGCCACGCAGAACAGGATTTCGAACGGCGAGAACGAGGTGGTTATGACTTCACGACCGCTTTTCAGCAGTTCGGTAATGGCGATCACCGACACCAGCGAGGTGTCTTTCACCAGGCTGATGAACTGCCCGGCCAGCGGCGGCAGTACGCGTTTCAGTGCTTGTGGCAGCACCACATGACGCATCGACTGACCAGCACTCAAACCGAGGGAGCGCGCTGCTTCATTCTGACCACGGGCGATCGACTGCACGCCGGAGCGGATGATCTCGGCCACGTAGGCGCCGGTGAACAACGACAGCGCGGCGATCCCGGCGAACTCTCGGGACAGGTTCATCACGGTGCCGATGAAGAAGTAGAAAATGAAGATCTGCACCAACAGCGGCGTACCGCGCACCAGTTCGACATAAATGGTCGAGAGATCACGCAGGGTCGGGTTGTTCGACAGACGGCACAGGCCAGTAGCCAGACCGATCAACAGCCCGAGCACGCCCGACACCACGGACAGCCACAACGTGGTCCATAGCCCCCAGAGCAGTGGTCCGGCGGCCCAATGCCGGGTGACACCGATCACGTCGCCTTCAGCCACGTCATCGCCCTGGGCTACTTGCAGGCTGTTTGCGTCGACGCTCAGGTGTTGCTCATCGCCCGCTTCATTGCGCAGGGTGACTTCAGCCTTGTCGCCCTGGCGCGCCAGTTCGCTGACCGTGGAGATGTCGGCGGCGCGCTGGGACTCTTCGGCGTGGTAGGCGAAGTACTGCGGCACGCGGTTCCAGCGCCATTCGTAGGACATCAGCGAGGTGGCGTAATACAACGCGCCGGCCAGGCCGATGAGCAACAGCACGGTTAGAACGTGCCATGGCCATTGGGATTTTTTATGTTTCATTGCGTCTTATGGTTCCGAATTCTGTGTCGCGATGGGAGCGGCGCGGTGTTACTGACACACCGCTGCTGAAGCCCTTATTCCATGTCCTTGAGCCAAGCAGAGTCTTTGAACCACTTGTCATGGATGCGATCGTAGGTGCCGTCTTCGTGAATCTGGTGCAGGAAGTTGTTGATGAAGTTGAGGCTGTCGTAGTCGCCCTTCTTCAGGCCGAAGGCCAGCGGCTCGTAAGTGAACGGCTTGTCGAGGAACACCAGTTTGCCGGCACCGACCTTGTTCACCGCCACAACGTTGTACGGCGCGTCGTAGATGAAGGCGTCGGCCTTGCCGTTGACCACGTCGAGCACGGCTTCCTGCTCGTTGTCGTAGCCGTGGTACTTGGCCTTGGAGATCAGCTTCCTGGCAACCATCTCGCCGGTGGTACCGAGCTTGGAGGTGATGCGGTAGTCGTCGGTGTTCAGGTCTTTATAGGACTTGATGGTGCCTTCCAGGTCCTTGCGGATCAGCAAGGTCTGGCCGACCACGATGAACGGTTCGCTGAAGTTCAGGCGCAGGTTGCGCTCCTGGGTCAGGGTCATGCCGCTGCCGATCATGTCGAACTTGTCGGTCATCAGGGCCGGGATGATGCCGTCGTAGCCGGTGGACACCAGCTCCAGCTTGACGCCCATGGCCTTGGACATGGCTTTGAGGATGTCGACTTCGAACCCGATGATCTCGCCGCGCTTGTTGGTCATTTCGAATGGCATGTAGGTCGGGTCCATGCCGACTTTCAGCGTGCCACGCTTGACCGCGTCATCGATGGCGCCGGCCTGCGCCGCGTTGACTGCAACCAATGCCGTGACGCCGACCAGCAGCATCGACAGATACTTCTTCATCATCAAGCCCCCAAAACCATTGCGTTGTGAGGCGCGCAATCGACGATTTTCCTTTGAAAACCGATAGATACGAACAGAAAGCTGCCCGGGCGCACCAATTCGGGGACGGATGCTAACGCACTCGTTCGTTTGCACAAGGGTTTACGGAGGATTTGTTGGCTTGTTGTAGGGCAGAAAAGCAAAAGATCGCAGCTTCGGCAGCTCCTACACGATATACATCCGTAGGAGCTGCCGAAGGCTGCGATCTTTTTGAAGCGCCCCGAGTCTGAAGGAAGCGGGGTTTTCGTCAGGCCAACTGAGGCTGTGCACTCAGAGGCTTGAGCGGCAGCAACGGCGCATGGGGATCGGCTTTCACCGATTGCCGCCAGGCGTCCAGCCACTCGGCGTGGCCTTCGCTCCAGACCTGCTCATGCAAGCGAGCCAGTGCCACCGGATCACTCAGCAGTTGCAGGCGCTCATGGTTGTTCAGCCCGGCAGGCCCGGCCTTCAACGCATGACGAACGCGCTCGGCGCGCAAAAACTCAATCGGCTCGGCCTGACCGTGACGGGACGTCGCCAACGAGCACGCCAAGGCGTTCTGCTGTGGATCGACCACCGCCCGAATAAAGCCGTCCTTCAACGCGTGATAACGGTTTTCGTGGGTGTACTGGTCGGTCGCCAGCAAGGCCTGTGGCGGATTGTATTCCTCAGGGATCAGGAACAGGCTCTCGTCACGGGACTTCAGGCCCAGGCCAACACGACTGGAGATCACCGACACCGGGATCGACAGCATCAACGAACCGACGATCGGCACCAGCCACCAGAGGAAGCTCGGGTTCAGCCAGATCACCAGCAAGGCCCAGAAGAAGCCCAGCAAGGTTTGCGGACCGTGGCGTTTGACCGCTTCGCTCCAGGGAGTGGAGTCGTCGTCACGTTGCGGCGAGTTCCAGGTCGCAGCCCAGCCGAGGAACGCGGCGAGTACGAAACGGGTGTGGAAAATCATCCGCACCGGCGCCAGCAACATGGAGAACAGCATCTCCAGCAGCATCGAGAACGTCACCTTGAACTTGCCACCGAACTCTTTCGCGCCCTTGGCCCAGATCAGGATGATGCTCAACAACTTCGGCAGGAACAGCAGCACGATGGTCGTCGAGAACAGCGCGACGGCTTTGTCCGGGTGCCATTGCGGCCACAGCGGATAAAGCTGTCGCGGCTCCATGAAGTACTGCGGCTCCATCAGCGTGTTCACCGCCAGCAGCGCCGTGGACAACACGAGGAAGAAGAACCACAACGGTGCCGACAAGTAAGACATCACGCCGGTCAGGAACACCGCACGGTGCACCGGGTGCATGCCTTTGACCAAGAAAAGCCGGAAGTTCATCAGGTTACCGTGGCACCAGCGACGGTCACGCTTGAGCTCGTCGAGCAGGTTCGGCGGCAGCTCTTCGTAGCTGCCCGGCAAGTCGTAGGCAATCCACACGCCCCAGCCGGCACGGCGCATCAGCGCAGCTTCGACGAAGTCGTGGGATAGGATCGCACCGGCAAATGCACCTTTACCTGGCAACGGCGCCAGGGCGCAGTGCTCGATAAACGGTTTCATGCGGATGATCGCGTTGTGGCCCCAGTAGTGGGATTCACCCAACTGCCAGAAGTGCAGGCCGGCGGTGAACAGCGGTCCATACACACGGGTCGCAAATTGCTGCATGCGCGCATAAAGGGTGTCCATGCCTGATGCCCGTGGCGCGGTCTGGATAATCCCCGCGTCCGGCGTGGCTTCCATCAAGCGCACCAGACTGGTCAGGCATTCGCCGCTCATCACGGAGTCCGCGTCGAGCACAACCATGTACTTGTAGTCACCGCCCCAACGACGGCAGAAGTCGTCGAGGTTGCCGCTTTTGCGTTTAACGCGACGGCGACGACGGCGATAGAAGATCTTGCCGAAGCCTTTGGCTTCACGGCACACGTCCAGCCAGGCCTGTTGCTCGGCGACGCAGATATCGGTTTCGTTACTGTCGCTGAGGACGAAGAAGTCGAAGCGGTCCAGGTCACCCGTGGCCGCAACCGACTCGAAGGTCGCCCGCAGACCGGCGAATACCCGCGGTACGTCTTCGTTGCAGATCGGCATCACCAGTGCGGTGCGTGCGTCCTTGGCAATCGGCTCGTTGCCGGCGCTTTTACCGGAGATGCGGTATTTGTCGTGACCGGTGAGCAACTCGAGGAAGCCCATCAGTGCCGTCCAGAAACCGGCCGACACCCAGCAGAACAGAATCCCGAACAGAATCAGGATGCTGGTTTGCAGCGCATATGGCAGCACTTGCGTGGCGGTTTGCATCAACGATTGATGCAGCACTTCGTTCAGGTCGACGAACGCCCAGCCCTGGTACGGCATGATGCCTTTCATGTACCAGCCGGCAATGATGGTCTGGCCGAGCATCAGCACCAGCAGAATGTAGCGACGGATCGAACCGACGGTGCGCCAGCGAGCGGCCGGCAACACGCGTTCATCCTTCGGCGGCGCCGGCGGATTGGTGCGACCGGTCATCCGGCGCCAGCCACGCACCAGAATGTTGGTGCGCCATGGCTCCGGCACAACTTTCGTCCGGCGGATCGGCGGGGTCGCTTTGAGTACGACACGACCACTGGCGTCGACCGCCAGCATCTCGGCCTCTTCCAGCTCTTCGGCACTGTTCAGGATCAGACGCTTGCCCACCGAGGCTTGAGCAGCCTCGGTCGGTGCGTCGAACGTCGAGGACGAAAGTCGCTGGTGCAGTTCGCTGAAGGACTGGCAGCCCGCGAGTTCCGCGCGCTGCTCGTCGGTCATCGGTAGATGCGCCAGATACTCCGATAGAGTCTCTGGCTGTACTTGAGAATTACTCATCGGCAGGCAACTGGTTGCTCCAGGTCTCGGTCAGGACTTCTTCAGTCGCTGTCGATTCCGGTGTGGCTGGGGCCGCGTTCGCAGCAGCAGGCTGCTTGGCGTCTTTGTTGTCCTTGTTCTTGGCATCGGCAACTGGCTTGGCATCGGCCTGCTTGGCGTCCGCTTGCTTGGCTTGCTTGGCGTCCTTGGCTTCCTTGTCCTCTTTCTCTTGCTGCCTAGCGGCGACCTTGTCGGCCTTGGCAACAGAAGAATTGGAGGCTGGGATCGAAGACTTGGCCAGATCCTCAGGCACGATGTTCTCGACCAAGGCTGCACGCATCTCGGTGGCCTTGCTCGGGTCTTTGATTTTCATGCGCAGCGTCAGGCGCCAGCCCTTGGTTTCAGGGTTGTAACGCACGCTGTTCTCGACCAGTTCGGCATTGTCGCCAACGCTGACCTGACTGCGCACGTCAGCAGTTTCCGGCAATGCGGCCAGGGACGGGCCTTCGAAGTCCACCAGATAGGCAACGCTGCCATCCGGCTGACGGATCAGGTTGGACTGCTTAACGTCACCGGTGGAACGCAGAGTCTGTTTAACCCAGGCGCTGTCCGGGGCGTGGATGGCGGCTTCGTCCATGGTCCAGTGCATGCGATAGGCGACGTCGAGCGGTTGGCCGGGCTCAGGCAGTTTTTCCGGGCTCCAGAAGGCAACGATGTTGTCGTTGGTTTCGTCGGCGGTCGGAATTTCCACCAGGTCTACAGAACCCTTGCCCCAATCGCCTTTTGGTTCGATCCAGGCGCTTGGGCGCTTGTCGTAACGGTCATCGAGGTCTTCGTAGTGGCTGAAGTCACGGCCACGTTGCAGCAAGCCGAAGCCGCGCGGGTTCTCGATGGCGAAGTTGCTCACCGCCAGGTGTTTCGGGTTGTTCAATGGGCGCCAGATCCATTCGCCATTGCCGGAGTGGATCGACAGACCGCTGGAGTCGTGCAGTTCGCGACGATAGTTCAGCACTTTCGACGGCTGGTTGGCGCCGAACAGGAACATGCTGGTCAGCGGCGCAATGCCAAGCTTGGTGACTTTGTCACGCAGGAACATCTGGGCCTTGACGTCGACAACGGTGTCGCTGCCCGGACGCAGGGTCAGGCGATAGGCACCGGTAGCGCGTGGCGAATCCAGCAGAGCGAAGATCACCAGGTGCTTGTCACCCGGTTTTGGCTGTTGAATCCAGAACTCGGTGAAACGCGGAAACTCTTCGCCGGACGGCAATGCGGTATCAATGGCCATGCCGCGAGCGGACAAGCCATAGGTGTGACCCTTGCCGACAACGCGGAAGTAGCTCGCGCCGAGCATGGTCATGATTTCGTCTTGTTTGTCAGCCTTGTTGATCGGGTACAGCACACGGAAACCGGCATAACCCAGTTGTTCGGTGGCTTTAGGATCGAACTTCAAATCGCCGAAATCGAAACGACTTGGGTCGTATTTGATCTCTTCGACGGTGTTGGCCGTGATTTCGTTGATCTTCACCGGCGTGTCGAAATGCATGCCCTGGTGATAGAACGACAGTTTGAACGGGGTTTTCTGATCGGCCCACTCGGCTTTTTCGGTCAGGAAGCGAATTTTTTGATAGTCCGCGAATTTCATATCGCGGAATTCGTTCGGCAGGTTACTGCGCGGGGCTTCGTATTTCTGCCCGGCCAGCTCTTTTGCCTTGACCGATACATCATCCAGATTGAATGCCCAAAGCTGGCCGGCGCTGAACAGGCAGAGCAGTGCAGAGCCCGCTACCAGTGCGCTTCGGAACCGTTTGGCAGACAATTTTGGTGCATTACAGGGACTAACAATCACGAGCAACCCTCGCCGAAAACAGATCAAAAAACCAACGGCCAGTTAAAGGGCCTGTGAGGTGTGCCGCATGAAAAAACCGGCCCTACAGACCACTCTTGCCAAGTTGGCGAGCATTGTTCCGACTCCTATGGGGCTAAATGATTCCCCAATAGGTTCCGGGCAAGTCTCTACCTAAGTCAAAATGGACCAACGAACGCTGATCCCCGTAGCGCGCGATTATCTAGTAGGCCGCGTTACAACGCATCAGGGGTAACAAAGTATTTATCGCGAAAACCCCCTGTTTTCAGTCGAAATGCCCCTAAAAACCTGTTTCAGGGGCTGTCAGGTCTGTAACAGGAAGGTTACCGGGCCATCATTGACCAGGTGAACCTGCATATCCGCGCCGAATCTACCTGATGCCACAGTGCCATGCATCTGTTTCGCTTTGCCTAATAGATAGTCGAAAAGTTCTTCGCCCAGGGCCGGAGGTGCCGCGGTCGAAAAACTCGGCCGCAGCCCGCTCTTGGTGTCGGCGGCCAGGGTGAACTGCGAGACCAGCAGCAACCCACCGCCGACATCCGCCAGGGACAGATTCATCTTGCCCTCGGCGTCGCTGAATACACGATAGTTAAGCAGCTTATGCAGAAGTTTGTCGGCGCTGGCCCGAGTGTCCTCGGGCTCGACAGCCACCAGCACCAGCAAACCCTGGTCTACCGCGCCAACCACTTCCCCCGCTACCTCGACTCGCGCGCCACGCACGCGTTGCAGCAGGCCCTTCATGCTTCTTCAGGCGGCAGATCAAGCAAGCGTCGGGCCATCTGACCAGCGGCACGCACCAACGCATCGGTGATGCCCGGTTCGGACGCGGCGTGACCGGCATCGCGGATCACCTGCAGTTCGCTGTTTGGCCAGTTCTGATGCAATTCCCAGGCGTTGTCCAGCGGGCAGATCACGTCGTAGCGGCCATGAACGATCACGCCGGGCAAATGAGCGATCTTGCCCATGTCGCGGATCAGCTGGTTCGGCTCAAGGAAAGCGTTGTTGGTGAAGTAGTGGCATTCGATGCGAGCAATCGAGAGTGCGCGTTGTGGCTCGGAGAAGCGATCAACCACCAGCGGATTCGGACGCAAGGTCGCGGTTCGGCCTTCCCAGGTGGACCAGGCTTTGGCTGCGTGCATCTGGGCGATTTGATCGTTGCCGGTCAGGCGCTTGTGGAAAGCGGTGAGCAAGTCGCCGCGCTCGTCCAGCGGGATCGGCGCGATGTAGTCCTGCCAGTAGTCGGGGAACAGACGGCTGGCGCCAGCCTGGTAGAACCACTCGATTTCCTGCGGGCGGCAGAGAAAGATCCCGCGCAGGATCAGACCGTGGACACGCTCCGGATGGGTTTGCGCGTAGGCCAGCGCCAGGGTCGATCCCCAGGAGCCGCCGAACAGCACCCATTTCTCGATGTTCAGGTGTTTGCGGATCCGCTCGAGGTCGGCGACCAGATCCCAGGTGGTGTTGTTCTCAAGGTTGGCGTGGGGCGTGGAGCGACCGCAGCCGCGCTGGTCGAAGGTGACGATGCGATACAGGTTTGGGTCGAAGTACCGACGGCTTTGGGCATCACACCCGGCGCCTGGGCCGCCGTGGATGAACACCACCGGCAAACCTTCCGGTGAACCGCTTTCGTCGACATACAGCGTGTGGGTTTTATCGACGGCCAGATCGTGCCGGGCGTAGGGTTTGATCTGCGGGTACAAAGTCTGCATTGCACGCTCCGTAAGGGGTCGAGGTCATCCCTGGGGGGACTTCAATTATTCTGCCGTCCGGCATCATAAACCCGAATTACGTCAATGAGCATGCTCCGGGACAGTCACCGTTTGTCAGCCATCAACTTCGCAGGGTGTACACCATCCTGTGGGATGCGAGCCTGCTCGCGAATGCGGTGTGTCAGTCAACGTAGATGCTGGCTGACCGGACGCCTTCACGAGCAGGCTCGCTCCCACAGGGGGTTATGCGGTGTAGTGAGACTTTGCCCAGGCCAGATAGTGCTGCAGCAACTCCTTCAACACCACCTGCGTCGGCGCCGCCAAATCAGGCCGGTAACGGAACGGTTCAAACTCTTCCATATACGTGCACTGCCCCAGCTCCAGTTGCACCGCGTGGAAGTTCTCGGCCGGGTTGCCGTAATGCCGGGTGATGTGGCCGCCCTTGAAGCGGCCGTTCAGCACATGGCTGTAATCGGTGTGCCTGGCGCAGATCGCTTCCAACTGAGAGGCCAACTGAGGATCGCAACTGGCGCCGTTGAAGGTGCCGAGGTTGAAGTCCGGCAGTTTGCCGTCGAACAGGTGCGGGACCACTGAGCGGATCGAGTGCGCATCGAACAACAGTGCGTAGCCGAACTCGGCCTTCAGTCGCGCCAGCTCGTTCTGCAACGTGCTGTGGTAAGGCGTCCAGACTTGCTCCAGATAGGTCGCCCGCTCCGCCGCAGACGGCTCCATGCCCTCGCGGAACAATGGAGTGCCGTCAAACAGCGTTGCCGGGTACAGACCGGTGGTCGCGCCAGCGTACAGCGGCTTGTCGTCGGACGGCCGGTTCAAATCAATGACATACCGCGAGTACTCGGCATCCAGGGTGCTGGCACCCAGCTCGGCGGCGAATTCGTAAAGCAGCGGAATGTGCCAGTCGGTGTCCTGCAGATTGCGTGCGTCGGGCATCAACCCGGCCTCGACCGCCGGGGTCAGGCGCAGGCCAGCGTGGGGCATGCTGATCAGCAGCGGCACGCGGCCTTGTTTGAAGTTCAGAACCTTATCCACAACTGCTCTCCTAAATACTTGTTTCGACACCGTGACGCACGATGCGTTTTTCCAGGTCGCCGCCCAGCCAGTACGACAGGTCAGCGGGACGATCGATTTGCCAGGCGACGAAGTCTGCGACCTTGCCAACTTCCAGCGACCCGTGAGTCTCGGCCATGCCCAGCGCCGTGGCAGCATGAATGGTTGCGCCGGCCAGTGCTTCTTCCGGGGTCATGCGGAAACAGGTGCAGGCCATGTTCAGCATCAAGCGCAACGACAACGCCGGCGAAGTGCCGGGATTGAGGTCGCTGGCGATAGCGATTTTCACCCCGTGTTTGCGCAGGGCGTCCATCGGCGGCAACTGGGTTTCGCGCAGGAAGTAGAACGCACCCGGCAGCAGCACCGCGACAGTGCCGGACTCGGCCATGGCGATGGCGTCGTCTTCGGTCATGAACTCCAGGTGATCGGCCGACAGTGCGTGGTAACGCGCCGCCAGGCTCGAACCGTGCAGGGACGACAACTGCTCGGCATGCAGCTTCACCGGCAAACCGAGTGCCTGGGCAGTGATGAACACGCGCTCGACCTGGACCGGCGAGAACGCCAGGTATTCGCAGAACGCGTCGACCGCATCCACCAACCCTTCGGCAGCCAGGGCCGGCAGCATCTCGGCGCAGATGTGGTCGATGTAATCGTCGGCGCGATCCTTATATTCCGGCGGCAAGGCGTGGGCGGCCAGGCAGGTGCTGCGCACGCTGACCGGCAGCTCGGCGCCGAGGCGACGAATGACCCGCAGGATCTTGCGCTCGCTGGCCAGATCGAGGCCGTAGCCGGACTTCATCTCGACCGTGGTCACGCCGTCGCGCATCAGGCTTTTCAGACGCTTGGCGGCGCTGGCGAACAGTTCGTCTTCGCTGGCCGCGCGAGTGGCGCGCACGGTGCTGGCGATGCCACCACCCGCCGCGGCGATTTCCGAGTAGCTGACGCCTTGCAGGCGCTGTTCAAATTCGCCGCTGCGATTACCGCCGAACACTGTGTGGGTGTGGCAGTCGATCAGGCCCGGGGTGACCCAGGCCCCTTTCAAATCGTTGACGGCCGGGTATTCGCCGGCCGGCAGTTCGCTGCGCGGGCCGACCCACTCAATGTGCGCACCGGACGTCACGATGGCCGCATCCTCGATGATCGAGTAGACGCCTTGCGCCATGGTTGCGACGTGACAGTGTTGCCAGAGCGTTTTCATCCTGGCCTCCGTTAGGTTCGTTTGGCGGGGAGCCTTGAAAAGCCCCTCACCCTAGCCCTCTCCCGGAGGGAGAGGGAACTGACCGGGTTGGTCTGTCGAGGTACATCGACCTGAAACTCCAGAGCCGCACTCAGGTCTTGAAGCTCACCGAGATCGGCACCCCTTTTCCCTCTCTCACAGGGAAGAAAAAGGACTAACCTGATTGCTCTGTCGAGCTACATCGACCTGAAACTCCCGAGCCGCACTCAGGTCTTGAAGCTCACCGAGATCGGCACCCCTTTTCCCTCTCTCACAGGGAAGAAAAAGGACTAACCTGATTGCTCTGTCGAGGTACATCGACCTGAAACTCCTGCGCCGAACTCAGGTCTTGAAGCTCACCGAGATCGGCTCCCTTCCCCCTCTCTCACAGGGAAGAAAAAGGACTGACCGGATTGCTCTGTCGAGGTACATCGACCTGACTCCCGAGCCGAACTCTGGTTCTGAAAACCATAAAGATCGGCTCCCTTCCCCCTCTCCCCCTTGGGGGAGAGGGTTGGGGTGAGGGGGATAGATTTCAGTAACAACAAACCTCCCCTGAAAACCCACTTACAGGCTAGGCAGCAACTTCGCCGACACCAATTCATTCAGGCAACGGGTCGACAACAACTCGCTCGCCGCATTGATGTCCGGTGCGAAGAAACGGTCCTTCTCATAGAACGGCACTTCAGCGCGCAAGATGGCACGGGCCTTTTCCAGCTTCGTCGAAGTCTTCAGACCGTCACGCAGGTCCAGACCCTGGCACGCCGCCAGCCATTCCACCGCCAGCACACCGCGGGTGTTTTCGGCCATTTCCCACAGACGCTTGCCGGCCGCCGGAGCCATCGACACGTGGTCTTCCTGGTTCGCGGAAGTCGGCAGGCTGTCCACCGAATGCGGATGGGACAACGCCTTGTTTTCGCTGGCCAGTGCCGCTGCGGTCACTTGGGCGATCATGAAGCCGGAGTTCACGCCGCCATTGGCCACCAGGAACGGCGGCAGTTGCGACATGTGCTTGTCCATCATCAGTGAGATGCGGCGTTCGCTCAGGGAACCGATTTCAGCAATGGCCAAGGCCATGTTGTCAGCGGCCATGGCCACTGGTTCGGCGTGGAAGTTACCGCCGGAGATCACGTCGCCTTCAGCAGCGAAGACCAACGGGTTGTCCGAAACGGCGTTGGCTTCGACGGCCAACACTTCGGCGGCCTGACGGAACTGGGTCAGGCAGGCGCCCATGACTTGCGGCTGGCAGCGCAGGGAATATGGGTCCTGAACCTTTTCGCAGTTCTCGTGCGAATCGGAGACTTCACTGCGCTCACCCAGCAAATCGCGGTAAGCGGTAGCGGCGTCGATCTGGCCTTTCTGGCCACGAGCGGCGTGGATGCGTGCATCGAACGGCGAGCGCGAGCCCAAGACCGCTTCAACTGTCAGACCACCAATGGCCAGGGCACCAGCGAACAGATCTTCGCCTTCGAACAAGCCACGCAATGCGTAAGCGGTAGAAACCTGAGTGCCGTTGAGCAGCGCCAGACCTTCTTTGGCAGCCAGGGTCAGCGGGGTCAGACCGGCGACTTTCAGCGCTTCGGTGGCTTCCATCCACTCACCTTTGTAGCGAGCCTTGCCTTCACCCAACAGCACCAGGGACATATGGGCCAGAGGCGCCAAGTCGCCGGATGCCCCGACCGAACCTTTCAATGGAATGTGCGGGTAAACCTCGGCGTTGATCAGCGCGATCAGCGCGTCGATCACGACGCGGCGAATGCCGGAAAAACCACGGCTCAGGCTGTTGACCTTGAGCACCATGACCAGTCGCACCAACGCGTCACTGATCGGCTCGCCCACACCGGCAGCGTGGGACAGCACCAGCGAGCGCTGGAGGTTTTCCAGGTCTTCGCTGGCGATGCGGGTCGAAGCCAGCAGACCGAAACCGGTGTTGATGCCGTAGGCGGTGCGGTTTTCAGCGAGGATCTGTTCCACGCAGGCAACGCTGGCGTTGATCTGGGCCGAGGCACTGTTGTCGAGGGTGATTTTGACCGGGTGCTGATAAACATCACGCAGTTGGGCAAGGCTCAGTTGGCCGGGAATCAAATTAAGCGCAGTCATTTAAATGCTCCTTTTGAGACATTGTTATTAACTTGCCATTCGCTCCGGAGCATTCCGTTATCCGTCGCTTTCAGCCTTTTGGGCATCCGGCGCCTTGGCACGCTGGCAGGGTAGTTTTTCAGTGCAAATTCGATAGAACGTTGTGCAGCAAAATCGGGTCTTTCAACACACTGGCAGCAGCAGCGATATCCGGCGCCAGCCAGCGGTCCTGGTCGTAAGCCGGGACGCGTTCGCGCAGCAGACGCCAAGCGGCATCGGTACCCGCGCCGAAACGTTGCTCTTTCAAGAATTCAAACGCCTGGGCCGCCAGCAGGTACTCGATGGCGAGGATCTGCGTGCAGTTTTCCAGGGCGCGATGCAGCTTCAGCGCGGCGTTGGTGCCCAGGCTCAAATGGTCTTCCTGCAAGCCCGAAGTGACGTAGTTGTCGAGCACTGCCGGTTGCGCCAGTTGACGGTTTTCCGCACACAGCGAAGCGGCGACATATTGGACGATCATCATCCCGGAGTTCACCCCCGGATTAGCCACCAGGAACGCCGGCAAACCACTGACGTGCGGGTTGATCAAACGGTCCAGGCGACGCTCGGCGATGGAGCCGATTTCGGCCATGGCAATCGCCAGCAAGTCCGCCGCCATCGCGACCGATTGGCCGTGCGGGTTGGCTTGGGACATCACACGATAGTTGTCCGGAGTACCCAGCAGCATCGGGTTGTCGGTGACCGAGTTGAGTTCGGTTTCGATCTGCTGTCTGGCGTGCTCAAGCTGATCGCGAGCAGCGCCGTGAACTTGCGGGATCGAACGGATACTTAGCGCATCCTGAGTACGAATACCTTTACTGCTGGCGATCACTTCACTGCCATCGAGCAACGCCCGCAGGTTGATGCCGACTTGCTGCATGCCCGGGTGCGGTTTGAGCGCGATGATCTCGGCATCGAACGCGGCGATCTGACCGCGCTGGGCTTCGAAACTCATGGCACCGATCACGTCAGCCCATTGCACCAGACGCGTCGCGTCAGCCAACGCCAGGCAGCTGAGGCCGGTCATGCACGGCGTGCCGTTGACCAGGCACAAACCGTCCTTGGCGCCGAGCTGAACCGGTTGCAGACCTTCTTCGGCCAAGGCTTGCTGAGCGGAAACGATCTGCCCGCGATAGCTGACATTGCCGACACCCAACAGCGCAATGCTGATGTGGGCCATGTGAGTCAGGTAACCCACCGAACCTTGCGACGGCACTTGCGGGGTGATGCCGCGATTGAGCAGCGCCAGCAGGCCTTCGACCACTTGGCGATGAATGCCGGATTTACCGTGACTGTAGTTACGGATCGCGGCACAGATAATTGCGCGAGTCTGTTCGTCGGCCAATGGCGCGCCGACGCCGCAAGCGTGGCTGAGCAACGTGTTGCGCGACAGTTGGCTGAGTTGTTCGTCTTTGAGCGAGACGTTGCACAAGGCGCCGAGGCCGGTGTTGACGCCATAGGCGCGCTCGCCGCTGGCGACGATCCGCTGGACGATCGCCTGGGCATTGTCGATCCGCGCCCAGGTCTCGGTCGACAGCTCAAGCTGTGCGCCATGACGGGCGACGGCCACCACATCCTGCCAACGCAGGTGGTCGCCTGTAATAACGATTTTATTAGCCTGGGACATCTGGAGCCTCATACAAAATTCTATTGATCAATGAAACCCTGTGGCGAGGGGGCTTGCCCCCCGTTCGAGCGCTGGGGCTGCTGCGCAGCCCAACGGGGGCAAGCCCCCTCGCCACAATAGACTTCACCGCCCGCAAATCTGTTAAACCACCGCGGCCCGTCGCTGTACGAACCGATCCACATATTCATCCGCCGGCGAGTGCAGGATCTCTTTCGGTGTGCCGACCTGGATCAGCCGGCCATCCTTGAGGATCGCGATGCGGTTGCCGATGCGCACGGCCTCATCGAGGTCGTGGGTGATGAAGACGATGGTTTTGTGCAGGGTCTTTTGCAGTTCAAGCAACTGGTCCTGCATTTCGGCGCGGATCAGAGGGTCGAGGGCGCTGAACGCTTCGTCCATCAGGATGATGTCGGTATCCGCCGCCAGGGCGCGGGCCAGGCCCACACGTTGACGCATGCCGCCCGAGAGCTGGTGCGGGTATTTGTTTTCGTAGCCCTTGAGGCCCACGGTGTTGATCCAGTGCAGCGCGCGCTCCGAGCACATTTGCTTGCTCTCGCCACGCACTTTCAAGCCGTAGGCGACGTTATCCACCACGGTTTTGTGCGGCAGCAGGCCGAAGCTCTGGAACACCATGCTGATCTTGTGACGACGGAATTGGCGCAGGGCTTCCATGTCGTATTGCAGGATGTCCACGCCGTCTACCAGGATCGCGCCGCTGGTCGGGTCGATCAGGCGGTTGAAGTGACGCACCAGGGTCGATTTGCCGGAACCCGACAGGCCCATGATCACGAAGATCTCGCCAGTGCCGATGCTCAGCGACAAGTCGTTCACGCCGACCACGCAGCCGGTTTCGGCCAGCACCTGATCCTTGGTCTTGCCCTGGGCAATCATGCCCAGCGCGTCCTTGGAACGGTTGCCGAAAATCTTGAAGACGTTTTTGACTTCGATTTTGCTGATGGCTGCGTTGCTCATTTGCTCACCTCATGCCGTGGCCGACCATACGCCTGAGTAATGCGGTCGATGACCACTGCCAGAATCACGATCGCCAGACCGGCCTCCAGCCCACGTCCGACGTTGAGGGTCTGAATCCCCACCAACACGTCTTCGCCCAAGCCACGGGCACCGATCATCGAGGCAATCACTACCATCGACAGGGCCATCATGGTGGTCTGGTTGATCCCGGCCATGATGCTCGGCAGGGCCAGCGGCAGTTGCACGCCAAACAGTTGCTGCCAACGATTGGCACCGAAGGCGTTGATCGCTTCCATCACTTCACCGTCAACCTGGCGAATACCCAGATCGGTCAGGCGGATCAGCGGTGGCGCGGCGTAGATCACCGTGGCAAAAATCGCCGGGACCTTACCCAGGCCGAACAGCATCAGCACCGGGATCAGGTACACGAAGCTCGGCATGGTCTGCATGATGTCCAGCAACGGCATCAGCACCGAACGCAGGCGATTGCTGCGCGCCGAGAGAATGCCCAGCGGAATGCCGATCAGCACCGAAATGATCGTCGCTACCATCATCAGCGCCAGGGTCTGCATCAGCTTGTCCCAGAGGCCGACCGCACCCACCAGGAACAGCAGCCCGACGATGACAGCCGTGGTCACCACTTTGCGGGTCGCGTGCCAGGCAATGCCGCCCACGATTGCCAGCATCAGCCACCAGGGCGCCGCACGCAGCATGCCTTCAAGATTGACGATGGCCCACAACAAGGTGTCGGAGATGTGCCGGAACACGTCGCCGTAGTTGGTGACCAGCGAATCAACCCAAGTGTTGACCCAGTCGGCGATGGAAAAAGTAAAACTTTCGGGAAACATAAGAGACTCTCAATCAAGGGGTTGCGATCAAGTGTCCGACTGCCATTGCCGGCAGTCGGAGAGGCTTAATCTACAAGGCCGCATCGATTTTCCTGGCTGCGTCGTCGCTCACCCATGCGTGCCAGACTTCAGGATGTTCCTTCAAGAAGATCTTGGCCAGTTTTGGCGATTCGATCCGCTCTTTAGTCATGCGTCCGAGGTTCTGGTTGAGGATGTCGATTGGCAGGTTGACCTTTTCCAGCACGGCCACCAGTTCCGGGGCTTCCTCATGGAAGGTCTTGGACAGGCCGACCTTGATGGTCACGCTCTTGTCCACGCCTGGCTTCTCTTCGAGTTTGACCAGATCAACCTGGCCCATCAGCGGGGTTGGCGACCAGTAGTAGAACAGGATCGGCTCGCCACGCTTGTAGCTCGACAGCACCGCCGCATCCAGCGCCGGGCCGGTGCCTGGGCGGAAGTTGGTGTAGGTGCTTTCCAGGCCATAGCTTTTCAGCATTTCGCTGTTGTCGAGTTCACAGGTCCAGCCGGCCGGGCAGTTGTAGAAACGGCCCTTGGAGGGCTCTTCCTGATCCTTGAACACGGCGGAGTACTTGGCCAGATCTGCAATGTTCTTCAGGTCCGGGGCCTTCGGCTCCAGCTTGCGCTTGGCATCGCCTTCGATCACGTAACGCGGCACGTACCAGCCTTCGACCGCACCGACCACCGGAGCGCCGACACCAACGACTTTGCCGGCCTTCTCAGCCTTGTTCCAGACCTCGCTGCGGCCAACCCATTCTTCGGCAAACACTTGAATGTCGTTGCTGCTCAGGGCGTTTTCCATGGTGATGGAGTTGCCCGGCAGACTGTCAGTCTTGCAGTCGTAGCCTTTCTCCAACACGACTTGCAGCACGTCGGTCAGCAGCATCGCGCTTTCCCAGTTCAGGCCGGCGAACTTCACCGGCTTGCCCGACTCGCACCAACCGGCTGCCTGAGTGGCGCCGGCACTGGCCAGCAGGCCCATGGAAAGCAATGTGGTCAGCAGGGTCTTGTTCGATTGCATTGTTGTGACACTCCTAATCATGAGTTGGCTTACGGCAGTCTAGAGGCATCCACCCTGTCCACGTCCAATCAGGCCTGCGCCGCAGCGCGAACGGCCCCGCTTGTTTCAGGTTGTGCAACGCTGTTCTGCTCGACCGGCAGAATCAGTTGATCGGGTACGGCGCTGTGCCATTTTTTTGCGCACACGTAATAAACGGCGGCGGGCAACACCAGACCGATGATCCAGGAAATATCCACATCACCCAGCGCTGCCACCAGCGGACCGGTGTAGAACTTGGTGGAGATGAACGGCAACTGCACCAGCACGCCGAACACGTAGACACTGATACCGAGCAGGTTCCAGCGACCGTAGCGACCGTTTGGATCGGCCAGCGCCGGCACGTCATAACGCTCGCGGGTGATGCAGTAGTAGTCGACCAGATTGATCGCGCTCCACGGGGTGAAGAAGGCGAGCAGGAACAGGATGAAAGACTTGAACGCACCGAGGAACGAGTGCTGACCGAGCAGCGCGATCAGCGTCGCTGTGCCAACGATCACCAATACGAAAACCAGACGCTGCATGCGCGTGACGGTCAGGTGGCCTTTGAAACCACTGATGATGGTCGCGATGCACATGAAGCTGCCGTAGGAGTTCAGCGTCGAGATGGTCACCTTGCCGAACGCGATGCTGAAATACAGCAGCGCAGCGGTGGCACCGGTGCCGCCCAGACCAACGATGTAGGCGACTTCGTGACCGGCGAATTGACCGTTGGCGGAGGCCGCGGCGAATACACCGAAGACCATCGACGCCTGCGCCCCGAGCACTGAACCCAGGCCCACGGCCCAGAAGGTTTTCACGGCTGAGGTGCTGCGCGGCAGGTAACGCGAGTAGTCCGCCACGTAAGGGCCGAACGCGATCTGCCAGGACGCCGACAGCGACACCGCCAGCAGGAAGCTGCTCCAGCTGAAATGACGAATTTGCAGGAGTGCGCCGACGTCGGTCTGGCTCATCAAACGCCAGAACAGAAACACGAAGGCGATCACGCCAATAACACTGGCGACACGGCCGATCCAGTGGATCACGCGATAACCGAGCACCGTCACCAGCACAATCACGCTGGCAAAAATCAGGATGCCAACGCTGTCGCTGACGTTAAACAGCTGGCCCAGCGCCTGGCCGGACAGTACCGTGCCCGTTGCGGTGAAGCCCAGATACATCAGGCACACCAACACCAGCGGAATCACCGCTCCATACACGCCAAATTGCACGCGGCTGGAGATCATCTGCGGCAAGCCCAATTGCGGGCCTTGGGCCGCGTGCAGCGCCATGACGCCGCCGCCGAGCAGTTGCCCGATCAGCAAACCGATCAACGACCAGAACACATCGCCGCCGAGTACGATGGCCAGAGCGCCGGTCACAATCGCGGTGATTTGCAGGTTGGCACCCAGCCACAGGGTGAACTGACTTAATAGACGACCGTGTCTTTCCGCTTCCGGGATGTAGTCGATCGAACGTTTCTCGATCAACGGTTTACTGCCTGCACGATCGCTGTTAACAGCCATGATTCAACCTCTGTGGATTGTTATGGGAATTGCGGTGAAACCGATTGGTGTGGAAACCGCTTTTTTGTGGGAGCGGGCTTGCTCGCGAAAGCGGTGGGTGAGCCAGCACAGATGTTGAATGTGCCGACCTCTTCGCGAGCAAGCCCGCTCCCACAGGTTTTGCGTGTTATTTACCGGTAATCATCGGCAGGTTCAGGCCCTGCTCCTTGGCGCAGTCGATCGCGATCTGGTAACCCGCATCGGCGTGACGCATAACGCCGGTCGCCGGGTCGTTGTGCAGGACGCGAGCGATACGCTCGGCCGCTTCGTCCGTACCGTCGCAGACAATCACCATGCCCGAGTGCTGGGAGAAGCCCATGCCGACGCCGCCGCCGTGGTGCAGGGAAACCCAGGTCGCGCCGCTCGCGGTGTTCAGCAGGGCGTTGAGCAGTGGCCAGTCGGACACAGCGTCGGAACCGTCTTGCATCGACTCGGTTTCGCGGTTCGGGCTGGCTACCGAACCGGAGTCCAGGTGGTCGCGACCGATGACGATTGGCGCGGACAATTCACCGCTGCGAACCATTTCGTTGAACGCCAGACCGAGCTTGGCGCGCAGGCCCAGGCCAACCCAGCAGATACGTGCCGGCAAACCCTGGAAGCTGATGCGCTCGCGGGCCATGTCCAGCCAGTTGTGCAGGTGCGCGTCGTCCGGGATCAGTTCTTTGACCTTGGCGTCGGTCTTGTAGATGTCTTGCGGATCGCCCGACAGTGCAGCCCAACGGAACGGACCGATGCCGCGGCAGAACAGCGGACGGATGTAAGCCGGGACGAAGCCTGGGAAGTCGAATGCGTTTTCCACGCCTTCTTCTTGTGCCATCTGACGGATGTTGTTGCCGTAGTCGAAAGTCGGCACGCCCATTTTCTGGAAGTCCAACATCGCTTGAACGTGCACCGCCATCGATTGCTTGGCGGCTTTCACCACGGCAGCCGGCTCGGTCTTGGCGCGAGCGCGGTACTCTTCCCAAGTCCAGCCGGCTGGCAGGTAGCCGTTGAGCGGATCGTGGGCGCTGGTCTGGTCGGTGACCATGTCCGGGCGCACGCCGCGCTTGACCAGTTCCGGCAGGATTTCCGCCGCATTGCCCAGCAGGGCGATGGAAATCGCTTTGCCTTCCTTGGTGTATTTGGCGATGCGGGCCAGCGCGTCGTCGAGGTCGGTGGCTTGTTCATCGACATAACGGCTGTTCAGACGGAAATCGATGCTGACCTGCTGGCATTCGATGTTCAGCGAGCAAGCGCCGGCCAGGGTCGCGGCCAAAGGCTGAGCGCCGCCCATGCCGCCGAGGCCGGCAGTCAGGACCCAACGACCGGCGAGGTTGTCGTTGTAGTGTTGGCGACCGGCTTCAACGAAGGTTTCGTAGGTGCCCTGGACGATGCCCTGGCTGCCGATGTAGATCCAGCTGCCGGCGGTCATCTGGCCGTACATGGCCAGGCCTTTGGCGTCGAGTTCGTTGAAGTGTTCCCAGCTCGCCCAGTGTGGCACCAGGTTGGAGTTGGCGATCAGTACGCGCGGTGCATTGGTGTGGGTCTTGAACACGCCGACCGGCTTGCCGGATTGCACCAGCAGGGTCTCGTCGTCGTTCAGGTTGGTCAGGCTTTCAACGATCTTGTCGTAGCATTCCCAGTTACGCGCTGCACGACCGATACCACCGTAAACCACCAGTTCTTTAGGGTTCTCGGCGACAGCAGGGTCGAGGTTGTTCATCAACATGCGCAGCGGCGCTTCAGTCATCCAGCTCTTGGCGGTCAACTTGTTACCGCGGGCGGCGCGGATTTCGACGTCACGATGCTTCGTAAATGTAGTAGCAGTAGGTTTCTGGGTATTGTCAGTCACGAAAAAGACTCCTCAGCGATCAATTCAAACCAACCCTGGCAGTGGGCAAGCCAGCCTGTGCGCGTCAAAGCGCCACAAGCGAATCAGTGGACGCTGCGAGGAGTCTCGGTCGACTCATACGCATACGTCTTTACTTGTACATACAAGCATATGCAATCAAGCGGCCAACTTGCTGGAAGGGCCTTCAAGAAAAGCTCTTGGAAGGGCTGAAAGCCCGTAGATCAAGGGTTTTGCGGGAGATGAAATTTTTCGAGGGGATTTTTGCGCGAGGATGATGGCTGTTACTTGAGCGTGGTTTTGCGCCACGCTGGGGCGTTCGGTAACAAATTGGTGCAAGGTTGGGAACAGGAAGTGTGAATGCATTTGTGGCGAGGGGATTCATCCCCGTCGGGCTGCGCAGCAGCCCCGCTTCTTCCAATCGAAAATGAGGCCGCTTCGCGACCCAACGGGGATAAATCCCCTCGCCACAGGGGTTGTGTTCAGTTTTGGAGGAGTTCGATTACGCAGCAAGCGGCATTGGTGGTGACTTCAACCAGTCCAACGTTACCGTCGAGTTGAAGGCAATCATGGCGACCCAGTTGTGCATCGCTGTTACCGACCTTCACTTCAAGCAGCTCGGTGACGCTGAACACCAACACCGTGCCCGCCGAACTGAAAAACCGCTGCTCGCCGTCCAGCCACTGCAACCGCGCGCTGTAGCGCTTTGGTGCATAAATCAGGTTGAAATCCCGAATCGGCCCACCGAGCAGAGTGCACGAAACCTGGCTTTCACCGCTAAAGGCGAACGGGTCCAGCGGTAACAATGCTCGCGTGTCCTGGCCATCGACGCGCAACGTCATGCCCTCGCCTTGCAGCACAGTGATCACTCGCTCGTAGCCTGCGAACGTCGAGAAGCCGCCCGATTCACCGATATCGGCAATCGACAGGCGCCAGCCGAAACCGTCGAGACCGGTGCCAGCATCGCGGGTGATTTCTTCAGTGCTGCCACCGCCGTTTTTCCACGGCATGCGCGGGTAATCTTTTGCGCGTAGAACCTTGAACTGACTCATTTATGGCTCTCTATTTATGGAAACGACCTTCCAGACGATGACGGGAACCGGGGTGGATCAAACGGGCGGCGGTCACCGGCTGACGGCCGGACCAGGTGCGGCGACGAATCAGCAGGCACGGCTCGCCCTTTTCAATCTGCAGCAATTTGCACTCGCTGGCTTCGGCCAGAATCGCCTCGACCACGTGTTCGCCTTCGGTCAGCGGCGCGACCTGGTTCAGGTAGGCGTAAGGCGTTTGCAGAGTGAAGTCCTGCTTGAGGTACTCCGGCGCCACCAGCGCATTGACGAAACGGTCTTCGATTTGCACCGGAATATCGTTTTCGAAATGCACGATCAGCGAGTGGAAGACCTTCTGGCCTTCGCGCATGTCCAGCGCCAACGCGCGCTCGGAACCGGCGGACTCTTCTTCGAGGGTGATCACCTTGCAGGTGTGGCGATGGCCACGGGAGGCGATTTCGTCGGCGATGTTGTGCACTTCAAACAGGGCAGACTGGCTTTTCGGTTCGGCGACGAAGGTGCCGACACCCTGCATGCGCACCAGCAGACCGTCGGCGGTCATCTCGCGCAAGGCGCGGTTGATGGTCATGCGGCTGAAGCCCAGTTGATTGACCAGCTCGCTTTCCGACGGAACGCGGTAGTGCGGCGGCCAGTTTCCACTGTCGATTTGCTGGGTGATCATCTGTTTGACGCGGGCGTACAAGGGCGCCGGACTGTCGCCCAGATTGGCGCTCAGATTGGCATTCGGCGGCAATGTGGCAGACGGAGTCGTCACGGTTATTCCTTGTTCATTTGTTGAGGGCTACTAGCTTGCCGGAGTTTACCGAGCAGGCAAACGTCTGTATATGTATATACAAATAACACACGATGGGGTGCTGAACCATGTCCGCCTTCTTTGCCGAACGCGCGCTGCTGCCTAGTGGATGGGCCAACAATGTACGTCTTGAGGTCAGCGCCGACGGCGTTTTGACTCATATCCAGGCCGATTCCCACGCAGATGGTGCCGAACGGCTAAGCGGTCCGCTGCTGCCGGGTATGCCGAATTTGCACTCTCACGCGTTCCAGCGGGCCATGGCCGGGCTGGCGGAAGTGGCGGGCAATCCGAACGACAGTTTCTGGACCTGGCGCGATTTGATGTATCGCCTCGTCGGAAAAATCAGCCCGGACCAGCTCGGCGTGATCGCCCGCCAGCTATACATCGAAATGCTCAAGGCCGGCTACACCTCGGTCGCGGAATTTCATTACGTACACCACGACACCAATGGCCAGCCTTACGCCGACCCTGCCGAACTAGCGCTGCGCATCAGCCAGGCGGCCAGCTCCGCCGGTATCGGCCTGACCTTGCTGCCGGTGCTCTACAGCCACTCCGGTTTCGGCGGCCAGACCCCGAACGAAGGCCAGCGCCGCTTTATCAACAGCACCGAAAACTACCTCAAGCTTCAGTCGCGCTTGCAGCCGATCCTCGCGCAGCAACCGGCACAGTCGCTGGGTCTGTGTTTCCACTCGTTGCGCGCGGTCACCCCGCAGCAGATCAGCGAAGTGCTGGCCGCCAGCGACAAGCAGTGCCCGGTGCACATTCACATCGCCGAACAGCAGAAGGAAGTCGATGACTGCCTGAGCTGGAGCGGTCGTCGTCCGCTGCAATGGCTGTATGAAAATACCGAAGTCGATCAGCGCTGGTGCCTGGTCCACGCGACCCACGCCAACCCGGAAGAAGTCACGCTGATGGCCAAGAGTCGCGCCATCGCCGGCCTGTGCCTGACCACCGAAGCCAACCTCGGCGACGGGATTTTCCCGGCGGTGGATTTCCTCGCTCAGGGCGGGCGCATGGGCATTGGTTCCGACAGCCATGTGTCATTGAGTGTGGTGGAGGAATTGCGCTGGCTGGAATACGGCCAGCGCCTGCGGGATCAGCGGCGTAATCGCTTGTATGGCGCGGATCAGCCGATGGTTGGCCGCACGCTGTATGACGCGGCTTTGGATGGCGGCGCTCAGGCGCTGGGGCAGCCGATCGGCGCGCTGGAAGTCGGCAAGCGTGCGGATTGGCTGGTACTGGACGGCAACGATCCATACCTGGCGACGGCCAGCGGCGACGGGATTCTGAATCGCTGGTTGTTTGCCGGCGGCGATCGCCAGGTGCGCGATGTGCTGGTCAACGGCCAGTGGGTTGTGCGTGACGGGCGTCATGCCGGGGAAGAGGAAAGCAACCGGGCGTTCACCCAAGTCTTGCGCGATCTGCTGGGCTAAACCCAAACAAAATGTGGGAGCGGGCTTGCTCGCGAAGAGGCCATAACATTCAACATCTTCGTTGACTGGTAAGCCGCCTTCGCGAGCAAGCCCGCTCCCACATGGGTGCTTTGCCGGCCTTTAGTTCGAGGTCTTGGCCATCTTCGTATCCGACGCACGCCAGATCAGCCGCGTGGTGTCGTAGCCCTGCTGCCGCGCCTTGCTCAGCAGTTCTTCACGCACCACACCGTTGACCGTCGGGGTCCGTGACAGCAGCCACAAGTGCTTGCGGCTCGGGTCGCCAACAATGGCAGTCTTGTAGTCGTCGCTGACGTACAGCACCCAGTATTCACCCTTCGCCGTACCCGGAATCAACCGCGAAAACCAGGTATCGAACTCGACCCACAGCTTGTCGGTCTTGCCCGGCACCTGTGGATAAGCCGTGCCCTTGGCTTCTTCCCACTGCCAGTCCGGCGTCAGGCAGCGATTGAGCACCGCCACGTTGCCGTCAGGCTTAAGGGTGTAATGGGCTTCCGATTGCGCGCAGTTGCGCTGGAAGTACATCGGCAGGCGGGCCAACTCGTACCAGGTGCCCTGGTAACGCTTGAGGTTGACGCTGTTGACGGTCTTGGGCGCCAACGGATCTACGCCAGAAGAGGCGCAGCCGGCCAATACCAGGCCGGCAAAAAGGACTATCAATAACCGCTTCATTGTTTTTCTCCCGTGGGCGCATAGCCCCGGTTTATTTCAGGCCTTGGCCGGAAAACATCAGCACTTTGTCACCGGCATACTGCACGCTGATAAAGCTGTTTTTGTCGCCCCAGGTGCAACTGGACATGCCCAGTGCGCCCGAGCAATCAGCGGGTTTACCCAGCAAGGTTTCAACCTCGGCCTTGGCCATGCCGGCCGACAGCTTGGAGTAGTTCTCCTGATTGACCTTGCTGCACGCGACCAACAACACGCAGAACGAGAGCAAGGCGATAGATCGCAGCGACATGGTGTAGCTCCTGGGGCGAAGGGGAATGGCATGGCTGCCAAGCTGAAGCTTAGAAGAGAAAACCCCCATCTGGTTCCCCGACCGCCCGGCTATTTATCAGGCCGCTCGTCTGCCTTTTGCCAATAAATCAGCGACTTTCTCGCACTGTTGGGCATTTCGTCGGTTTTCATAAAAATCCGCCTAATCTTTGGCGCAGGCCTGTCGACATAGAAGCAGCGCAAAGCCGCAGGCGTGGCAAATTGCCGCTCCCCTTGTTGACCAGTCCCCTCCGCGGTAGCTCATTTAATGACCAGAAACATGAAGTTCAGCCACAAGATCTTGTCGGCTGCTGCCCTCGTAGTGGCCGTTGCATTCGCTTGTTTCATCCTCTTCAACGACTACCGCCAGCGCCAGACCCTGCGCAGCAGTACCGAATCCTCGATGCAGGAACTCGGCAGCCTGACCACCAGCAACATCCAGACCTGGCTGGAAAGCCGCATCCAATTGCTGCAATCGCTGTCCCAGCAGATTGCCGTGGATGGCAGCGCCCCGGCCAGCCTGAAACGTGCCATAGACCTACCGGCCTACACCGGCAACTTTCAGTTGAGCTACTTCGGCAGCACCGAAGGCGTGATGACCTCGATTCCAGTCGGCAATCGCGCCGCCGATTACGACCCGCGCGCCCGTGGCTGGTACAAGGCCGCCGACAGCGCCAGACAAACCATCGTCACCGAACCGTACATCGCCGCGTCGTCCGGCAAACTGGTAATCACCGTCGCGACTCCCGTGCAGCATGAGAACCAGATGATCGGCGTCGCCGGTGCGGACATTGACCTGACCAGCGTCAGCGCAATCATCAACTCGCTGAACTTCGGCGGTCACGGCCATGCGTTTATTGTCAGCGCCGAGGGCAAGATCCTGATTCACCCGGACAGCAAACTGGTGCTCAAGACCCTCACCGATGCCTACCCGAACGGCGCGCCAAAAGTCAGCCCGGGCATGAAAGAAGTCGAGCTTGACGGCAAGCGCCAGTTCATCTCCTTCACCCACGTCAACGGTGTGCCGTCGGCGGACTGGTACGTGGCGCTGGTGCTCGACCAGGACACCGCGTTCTCGATGCTTAGCGAATTCCGTACCTCGGCGATCATTGCCATGGTCATCGCCGTGGTGATCATCATCGCGCTGCTGGGCATGCTGATCAGCTTCCTGATGCAACCGCTGCTGACCATGGGCCGCGCAATGCATGACATCGCCGAAGGTGAAGGCGACCTGACCAAGCGTCTGATCATTCATGGCCAGGATGAGTTCGGCGCCTTGGGCACTTCGTTCAACCGCTTTGTGGAACGTATTCACACCTCGATCCGCGAAGTGGCCTCGGCGACTGGCCAGGTCAACGAAGTGGCCTTGCGTGTGGTCGCGGCCTCGAACTCGTCGATGTACAACTCCGACCAGCAATCTTCGCGCACCAGCAGCGTGGCCGCCGCGATCAACGAACTCGGCGCCGCCGCCCAGGAAATCGCCCAAAACGCCGCCCTCGCCTCTCAGCACTCCAGCGATGCTCGCGCCTTGGCCGAGGACGGTCAGCAGGTAGTGGATAAAACCATCGCTGCGATGCAGCAGTTGTCGGCGAAGATCAGCGATTCGTGCGGCAACATCGAGACGCTCAACAGCAACACCGTGAACATCGGGCAGATTCTGGAAGTGATTACCAGCATCTCCCAGCAGACCAACCTGTTGGCACTGAACGCGGCCATCGAAGCAGCGCGTGCCGGTGAAGCCGGGCGCGGTTTTGCCGTGGTGGCGGACGAAGTGCGTAACCTCGCCCACCGCACTCAGGATTCGGCGCAGCAAGTGCAGAAGATGATCGAAGAACTGCAAGTCGGCGCCCGGGAAGCGGTAAGCACCATGACCGACAGCCAGCGCCAGAGCGAAAGCAGCGTCGGCATCGCCAACCAGGCCGGTGAGCGCCTGGGCAGCGTGACGCAGCGTATCGGTGAGATCGACGGGATGAACCAGTCGGTGGCGACCGCGACCGAAGAGCAGACCGCTGTGGTGGAGTCGATCAACGTCGACATTACCGAGATCAACACGCTGAACCAGGAAGGGGTGGAGAACTTACAAGCAACGTTGCGGGCCTGCTCGGACCTTGAGCAGCAGGCGGCGCGGTTGAAGCAGTTGGTGGGTAGCTTCAGGATCTAACGCGCCCTTGAGGGCCTCATCGCGAGCTTGCTCGCGATGATGGCCTGAGCCGCAACGAAGAATCAGAACCGAGACCCAGGCCCCGAAAGAAACGCCAACTCTTCAGCCGTAGACTCGCGCCCCAACACCGCATTGCGATGCGGAAACCGACCAAACCGCGCAATCACTTTCTGATGCCGCTCGGCATAATCCAGATTATCGGCAAACACTGTCCGGTCAGCCTCAGGCTGCTGCGCGACCAACTCGATAAAGCGCGAAACCGCCTCGCTCTGCACCGCCAGATTCTCGCAATGCTCAAACACCAAATAGATGAACACCCGCTGAATCGGCCGTAACTGCCGATCAAAATCCGCGGCAATGCCTTGTGCCACCAGGGCTTGGGCCCGGAGATCACCAGAGAAGGATTTGGGAGTGTCGCGAAAGATCATTCGCGGGAGTTGATCGAGTAGCAGCACCAGAGCCAGCCAACCTTCAGGGCGTTGCGCCCAGTCGGTCAATCCGCCGGCCAGTGCCTGCTCGACCCAGTCCCCGAAACGCGTCTGCGCTTCGAGGTCCTGGCTGTCGCGCTTGCCGAACCACAACTTGCCCTTGTCAGCCGCTACGTCGTCAGGTGATTCGGAAGATCCGAACCACCATTCGAGCAACGGCTGCCAGGGCGCGGTCATGGGTTTATTCCTTGTGGTAAGCCGTGGCGCGCTCGACTTCTTCTTTCGAACCAAGGAACACCGCTACGCGCTGGTGCAGGCCTTCAGGCTGAATGTCGAGGATGCGCTGGTGACCATCGGTGGAAGCGCCGCCGGCTTGTTCAACCAGGAACGACATCGGGTTGGCTTCGTACATCAGGCGCAGTTTGCCTGGCTTGGACGGCTCGCGGCTATCGCGTGGGTACATGAACAGGCCACCACGGGTCAGGATGCGGTGCACGTCGGCAACCATCGCGGCAACCCAGCGCATGTTGTAGTTCTTTTTCAGCGGGCCTTCTTCGCCAGCCAGCAATTCGCCGACGTAGCGTTGTACCGGCGCTTCCCAGTGACGCTGGTTGGACATGTTGATCGCGAATTCCTGAGTGGAAGTCGGGATCTGGATGTCTTCATGGGTCAGCACGAAGCTGCCCATTTCACGGTCCAGGGTAAAGCCTTTAACGCCGTCACCCAGGGTCAGCACCAGCATGGTCTGCGGGCCGTAGATGGCGTAACCGGCGGCTACTTGTTGGGTGCCTGGTTGCAGGAAAGCCTTTTCATTCAAAGGCTCGTTCTGGGTCAGGTATTCGTTCGGGCAACGCAGTACGGAGAAGATCGTACCGACCGGGGCGTTGATGTCGATGTTCGACGAGCCGTCCAGTGGGTCGAATACCAGCAGGTACGCGCCTTTCGGGTATTTGCCCGGGATCTGGTAGGCATTGTCCATTTCTTCGGACGCCATGCCGGCCAGGTGACCGCCCCATTCGTTGGCTTCGAGCAGGATCTCGTTGGAGATTACGTCGAGCTTCTTCTGCACTTCGCCTTGGACGTTTTCAGTGCCCATGCTGCCCAAAACGCCGCCCAGGGCGCCCTTGGAGACGGCGTGGCTGATTTCCTTGCAGGCGCGCGCCACCACTTCGATCAGGAAACGCAGATCGGCAGGAGTGTTGTTGCTACGGGTCTGCTCAATCAAATAGCGACTCAGGGTAACGCGGGACATGGAAGGCTCCGGAGGAATGGGGGGCTAAAAACCCGCGCAGTTTAACGCGAGTCGAGGCGCATTTCCTCCTATCAGACGTGATACGCCCAATAGAGTTCATGCGCGGGGTTTAGCGTAGTTCGAAATGGTGCGGATGTGGTTTGGGGATCGAAGGCAAACTGAACATTTTCGCCGGCAGATAAGCCGCCTTCGCGAGCAAGCCCGCTTCCACATTTGACCTGTGTTGTGAACAAAATCTCTGTCATAACGCTGATCCACTGTGGGAGCGGGCTTGCTCGCGAATGGCGCGTAGCGCCAGCCATTCTCAGGATTTGGCTGGGGGTTTACGCAACAGACTGGCCGCCATCACCGCCAGGAACAGCACACTGAGCAGCAACACCGCCCAAAGCCCGAACTTCTTCCAGTTGGTGTCAGCCGTCGCAGTGGTAACCGCTGGCGATACCGGCGTCACCACCGCCCCGCCATCAACCGTGGCCTTGCCCAACGTCGCAAATTTGGCCGGGCTGTAATCCGGAATCAACGTCGACAACGGCAAATTCGCCGTCTTCACTGTCGCACTGCCCAGCGCCAACGTATACGGCCCGGCGCCACGCGCCAGAAACACCACTTGCGTCGAACGCACGGCGAACTTCACGGTCGGCGCCGCAGCGCCCAAGCCACCACCGCGTTCATCCACGCTCAGCTTCAACTGCTGCACGGTTTGCCCCGGCAACTGCAATTCGTTTTGCACCACATCCTGGCCATTTTGGGTCAGGCGATAGAGCAACCCGCTGCTCAGTGGCTGCCAAGGCAAACTGCTCTCGCGTCGCCCGGACAAGGTCACCGGCGCCAGGCTGTTGGGCTGGCTCAAGTCGACCTGGACCCGCTCGACATTCAGCCCCATCGGCAACTGCCAGGTGTATTCACCGGCCTTCACGCTGGTGCCAGCCAACGGTTGCGACCAGACCAACGGCAGCGGCAGGCTGTGGGTACTGGCGCTTTCCAGTTGTGCCGAAGTCAGCACCGGCGCCGATTGCGGGGTGTTCCACAGCAAGCGCAGATAGCGCGCCGACTGCCCCGGCAAACCGACTTCATGTTGCTCGACCCGTTCGTCGGCAAACGACAACCGCGCCACCTGCCCTTCGCCCCACGACTGCCAATGCTGCAAGTCGTCGCTGGCTTCGATACTGAAACGCTGGAAGCCCTCGCGCTCGCTGGTCCAGTCGAGGATCAACTGCTGCAACGGCGCCTTGATCGCGCTCGCGTCGAGCAACCAGCCGCGCAGCACTTCTTCGCCGGCCTCCAGTTGAGTCGATGGCTGCACTTCCACCAGCGTGCCGTTGGCGCTCGATTGCACGCGCACGCTCGGCGCACGTTCGGTGGCGTCTGCCGAGCTGTACAGCGGGAACCACTTCACGTCGGTCACGGTACGATTTTCGGCGGACTGCGCGGTTTCCCGGGCCACGGCATAGGCCTGCGCCTCGCCGGCCGCGTTGAATACACGCACGTCGCTGAGATCGGTCTGCCGCGCGTTCAATTGCACGCTCAACGGTAGTTCGAGGCGATACCACGGGCCTTCGCCGCTCACGGACAACGGCACTTGCGTGCTGAAGTCCGCCGGTTTTTCTTGCGCGCTGGTGGACAGCGTCACGCCCAGCGCAACAGCACCCAACCAACCCAGGTTCAGCTTCTGACTCAAGACGACACTCCTTCGGTTTCCGGGTCCGGTTTTTCAGCATCCGGCGCAGCCTCGACGCGCTTGGGCGGCAACGGGGCGAAATAGCCCACCACCAGCAGCAACACGCCAACGCCGATAAACGAGACGATCCGGGCGAGTCCGCCACGGTTACTCAATTCAATGAAGAACAGTTTGGCCACCACCACGCCAATCAGCGCGGCGCCGATCAGCCAGACTTCACGGCGATGCCGCAGGTGGCCGCCGATCATCAGACCCAGCGCCATAAGGGTCCAGACGATCGATAGACCGGCCTGCACTTGCATCGATGCGAGCAGCAAATCCAGCTCAAACGGCACGCCACCCCAATGGTGGGCCGTACGCGTGACCACTGCGGAGAAAAAGACAAACAACGAAACACCGGCGATCAATTGCGTGGCGTGCTCGGCGTAAAACTTCGGCAGCGCAAATTGCGTCACCGCGCTGCGCGACCAGACGTAAACGCCGAACAACGCAAACAGCAGGCCCAATTCCAGCGGGTTGATCAGCGGCACGTAAGGCAGCGGCTCGGCGGTGCCGTCGCTGACACCGTTCGCCAACCAGAACCAGCCCAGCATCAGCAAGGCCAACGGCGCCGCCGCGTAGACACGGTATTCGCGCGGATACGCCGATACCGGCCATGGCCAGTTGCGTGGCGCGGCCGTCAACACCAAATACACACTCGGCAAAATCGCCCAGCCCAACCAGCGCCAGGCGTTGTACTGCTCGGACAACAGCAGCAAGCCGTAACGCAGCTCCAGCGCCAGCACACCGATCAACAACCAGCAGCCGAGCACATGGGCAGTGCTGAGGGCGCGCGCCGGTAGCATCGGCGCCAAACGCCGCAGGGAGAAGAAGTGCACGGCAAATACCGCCGCCCACACCAGCCAGCCGAAGTTGGCCGCTGGGTGATAGCGCGAATGCCACGCGGCGACCAACACCAGCCCCGCCGCCGGAATCAGCAAGGTGCAGAGCAAGCCCAGCGCCGACCATTTCAGGCGCAGCGACAACAGCGTCCACAGCGCGACACTCAGTGCCGCGACCGCCAGCAGCAAGGTCGCTTGCAGATCCACAGGCGCAAAGCGCAGCACTTCACTGATCCACGCCAGCGCCCACCAGCCTGCGCCCCACACCAGCAGCAGTTCAGACAAGCGATTCAGGCTCAGTACATCGAACGCCGACCCGTGATTGCCCAGTTGCAAGCGCCAGGCGCCAACCAGTGCGGCCAAACCGAGCACCAGCGGCGTCCAGAAACCGCTGTGGGCCAAAGGCTTCAGACCTTCGCTGGCCAACGGCCCGAGCAAGTCCGGCCCGGCAAACAGGAACGCCGCGCCACCGATCACCTGCAACAGCAGACCGAAGACAAAACTCACGCGCTGCTTGAGGTACAGACTCAGCCAAATGATGAACAAACCGCTGGCGGCCCACACCGCACTCGCGGTTTGCCATGGCAGCACGAACAGCACGGCGAGGTTGATCAGCACCAGACCGGCCAGCAAAATCACCGACAAACCACGCAGCAAGCGCGCATCGTTGCGCACCATCTCATCGCGGGCTGCCAGCAACATGCCGGCGATCAACGCCAGGCCAATCAGCGAGGCACTGAGTAAACCGCTCCAGCCAGCGCTGAACACCGCGGCGGAACCATCGCTTGTCCCGTGCAACCGCAACAGGAACAACGCGCCGCCGAGCAATTGCACGGCAAACGCGGTGAACAGGAACGTGCGCGATTGCAGGCGCAGGCCAATAAACAACGTCGCCAACCCGGCCAGCGCCCAGCTGATCGCCGTGCCGTGGGTGAGGAAGAACAGCGGCGCCAGCAAATAAAGGAACATCAGACCGAGGCAAGCCAACACCGGCAAGCCTTGGCGCTCCCACTTCGAGGCCTGCTCCGGCAAGGCTTTGCGCAATTGGTAGAAGCTGAACAGCAACGCCACGCCGAGCATCAATGCGCCCAGTGGCGAACCGTCCAACAGGCTGCTTTCGCCGGTCTGCAACTTACTGAGAAACGCCAGCGCAGAACCGAGTTGCAGCAGCAAGGCGAAAGCGCGAGCCAGCGGTCGTTGCTGACGCAGGCCGAGCCAGAAGATCCCCGCGCCCTCCACCGCCCAAGCCGCAGCAGTCCAACGCGCGTCGAGGCCCAAGGGGATCGCCAGGCTGGCGAAGATCACTCCGAGTGCAAGACAGGTTTCCGCCAGCAACAAGGCGCGACCGCCCATCAGCAATCGGGCCAGGCCCATATAGAGCATACCCAGCGCCAGCGCACTGAACGCGGCAGCGAACTCCAGATGCTGGACCAGCGCGAATTGCAAACCGAAGCCCACCAGCGGCGGCCCGAACAGCATCGTGCCGTCGACGTAATCGCCCTTGCGCGCCGACCAGTGCAGCAATGCCTGACGACTCTCGTCTTCAGGCGAGTCGCTCATCTCCAACAACTTGCGCCGGGTAAACAACAGGCCAATGCCCAGGTACATCAGGAAGAACAGAATCAGGAATGGCTCGGTGCTCCACAGCAACTCCGGCGTGTAAGAACGCGCGCCCCAGGCGAAGCCGATGCCAAAGGTGCCGACAAAACCGATCAGGTTGAGTGGCCGCCAAGCCTTGAACCAGGCAATCGCGAGGATGCCGGTGTTGAGCAAGACGAAGTAGCTGAACAGCGCGACATGGCTACCAGCGCCGGTCGAGGTCAGGATCGGCGCGGCGAAACCGCCCAGTGCGGCGACGCAGGCCAGGGCCAGGGAATCCTGGGTGATCGCCAGAATCGCCGAGAACACCGTCACCGCGACCAGCAGGCCCAGGGCCGCCGTCGGGTCGAGTATCGGGTGCAAGCGCATTGCGGCGAACACCGTCAGGTACAACACGGCGATCCCGGTACCTTGCAACATCAGCGCAAATTGGTTGTTGCGATGACGCAGCCACCAGCCCAATGCGAGCAAGCCCAAAGCACTGGCGGCGACACCGGCGTAACGCATCTCGATCGGCACCACCATGCCTTCGGTGGCGTAGCGCAGCAGGAACGCCAGACCGAGGAACAACAGCACCACGCCAACCCGCAGCACGGTGTTGCCACCGAACAGCCAGTTGCGCGCACCGTTGATG
Source organism: Pseudomonas sp. TH15 (assembly GCF_016651105.1). Taxonomy (GTDB): domain Bacteria; phylum Pseudomonadota; class Gammaproteobacteria; order Pseudomonadales; family Pseudomonadaceae; genus Aquipseudomonas. Next base: position 1,446,542 of record NZ_JAEKEL010000001.1, on the reverse strand, counting down.
GCGCGGTCGAAAACGTTAGGTTCGCGCGGGGCTGCCGGTTGTCGCGGTTCGCGAGCGATCGGTTCCGGCGTCCAGACATCGGCCGGCAGCGGACGGCTGGTTTCGGAGGCCGTGGCGGTGATCGGTTCGAGTCCGGGCGGGAGTTCCCAGAGTAGCTCCGGGGAGTCGACGGGGGGATCGACGGGGATGTCGTCGAGAATGAATTCAGGGGATGCGACGGGCTCACTGACAACTGGCTCACTGGTTTCCGGTGCCTTGAAGCCAGCCCCTTCCAGCAATATCAGTCGTTGCAGCAATGTATTGAGCGCCACCTGCGTCTGCTCGAGCAAACGGTGCTGCTCGGCAGCTTGCTTGCCCAAACGGCCAATGCGAAAGGCTTGGCCAATGCCTAACCCGAACAAAGCACCCAACAGCGCATCGATGAACGACTCGTCGAGTATCCAGCCCAGCGCCAAGCCAATCAGCATCAAAATCCATTGCATGGTCGATATCCCTAAGCGGCCCATTGCCGAGCAAGTCCAGAAGCCTTGTGGTGTTTGTGCTGACGTCTTCGACTTGCCCGCGAAGGCGTTCTCGCAGACGCCACTGAAACATCCGGCAAAACTGACGCTTAGTATATCGATCCGGCCCAACAGGCGTTGGGCCTTGCTCGCAATTATTGCTAAAAGTTACTCCAACGCCTTCCAGATTTCCGTCGCGTACTCACGAATCGTCCGGTCCGACGAGAACCAGCCCATGCGCGCCGTGTTCAACACCGCCGAACGCCACCAGGCTTGAGAATCATGCCAGTGCGCCTCGACGCGCATCTGGGCGTCCCAGTAGGAGTCAAAATCGGCGCAAACCAGGAAGCGGTCATAGTCGATCAGCGAATCGATCAAACCTGCATAACGGGACGGATCATCCGGCGAGAACACCCCGCCACGAATCGCTTGTAGCACGTCATTAAGTCGATGGGACGCCGCAATATCCGGCGTCGCATTGAACTCATGATTTTGCTTGCGCGCTTCCACCTGCTGAGCGCTAAGGCCGAAGATGAACATGTGCTCGGCGCCGATCCGTTCGCACATCTCCACGTTGGCGCCGTCGAGGGTGCCGATGGTCAGCGCGCCGTTGAGGCCGAATTTCATGTTGCTGGTGCCCGAGGCCTCGAAGCCGGCTGTGGAAATCTGCTCCGACAAATCCGCCGCCGGAATGATGCTCTCCGCCAGGCTGACGTTGTAGTTGGGCAGGAACACCACCTTGAGCAAACCACGCACCGTCGGGTCGTTGTTCACCACCCGGGCGATGTCGTTGGTCAGTTTGATGATCAGCTTGGCCTGGTGATAACTGGCCGCCGCCTTGCCGGCGAAGATCTTCACGCGCGGCACCCAGTCGATTTCCGGCTCGGCACGAATCGCCTGGTACAGCGCGACGGTGTGCAGCAGGTTGAGCAACTGCCGTTTGTATTCGTGGATCCGCTTGACCTGCACGTCGAACATCGCCGCCGGGTTGACCGCGATGCCCAACCGTTCGTGAATCAGGTACGCCAGGGCTTTCTTGCTGTGCAGCCGCTGATCTGCGAAGGCCTTGCGAAATGCAGTCTTCTCGGCGAACGGTTCCAGTTCGATCAGCCGCTGCTCGGCGTTATCCAATAGATCGGGACCCAGGGCGTCGACCATCATCGCCGTCAGCTCGGGGTTGGCCTGGTAGAGCCAGCGGCGGAAGGTGATGCCGTTGGTCTTGTTGTTGATCCGATCCGGGTAGAGCTTGTGCAGTTCGGAAAACACAGTCTTGCGCATCAGCTGCGTGTGCAGCCCGGATACGCCGTTGACGCTGTGGGAACCGAGGAACGCCAGGTTGCCCATACGCACGCGGCGGCCGTTGTCTTCTTCAATCAGTGACACCGCGCGCAACACGTCAAAGTCGTGGATGCCTTTGGCCCGCAGCGAATCGATGTGCTGGGCGTTGATCAGGTAAATGATCTGCATGTGCCGCGGCAGCATGCGTTCCATCAAACCGACCGGCCAGGTTTCCAGCGCTTCTGGCAGCAAGGTGTGGTTGGTGTACGAAAGTGTGTCGACCGTCACCTGCCACGCGGCATCCCACGCAACATCGTAGACGTCGACCAGTTGGCGCATCAGTTCGGCCACGGCAATTGAGGGGTGAGTGTCGTTGAGCTGGATCGCCGCGTGGTCGCCCAGGGTCAGCACCGAGGTGTGCATGTTGCGATGGCGGCGCAGCAAATCCTGCAGGGACGCGGCGACGAAGAAGTATTCCTGACGCAGGCGCAGTTCCTGGCCGGCTTCGGTGCTGTCCGCCGGGTACAGCACGCGGGAAATACTTTCGGCCCGGGCCACTTCGGCCACAGCGCCCAAGTGGTCGCCGGCGTTGAAGCGCTCCAGATGCAAATCTTCCATGGCGCGGGCACGCCACAGGCGCAGGGTGTTGACGCTCGCACCGCGCCAGCCGACCACCGGGGTGTCGTAAGCAATGGCCCGCACGGTTTCTGCCGGGGTCCAGACCTGGCGAGACTTGCCGGCCTCGTCGGTCACGGTTTCGACACTGCCGCCGAAGCCGATCGGGTAGACGACTTCCGGCCGCTCGAACTCCCACGGGTTACCGAAATCCAGCCAGTGTTCGGTCTGCTCCTGCTGCCAGCCATCAACGATGGCCTGGCGGAACAACCCATGTTCATAACGAATGCCATAACCATGGCCGGCGATGCCGAGGGTCGACATGCTTTCCATGAAGCACGCGGCCAGGCGACCGAGGCCGCCGTTGCCGAGCGCCGCATCGGGCTCCAGCAGGCGGATGCGTTCCAGATCGACGCCGAGTTCGGTCAGCGCCTCGCGGGCAACGTCCAGCAGGCCGAGGTTGCTCAAGCTGTCGTAGAGCAAGCGGCCAATCAGGAATTCAAGGGAGAGGTAGTAAACCCGCTTCTGACCTTTGCGGTAGATCTGCCGCGTATGGTCCATCCAGTGCTCGACCATGTGATCGCGCGCGGCCAAGGCAATGGCTTCGAACCAGTCGTGGTCGAAGGCGTGATCCGGGTCTTTGCCCACCGCGTAGGTGAGTTTGGTCAAGACGGCGTCGCGGAATGCGGCCACCTCTGCTTCGCGAACAAGTGGTTCTTGAGTCATCGATAGGACCTCGAGCGAGCTTGGAATTGTCTGAGCCTAGACGGTCTGACAGGCGGTATGGGCTCTGGTTCGGCAGTTTTTCCTGATAGTGCGAGATAGCTCGGCATTACGTTGGCATGTGGCTGAATCAATGCAGGGGCCGTGCCGGAACACACGGGTTATTTGGCGATATCGCAAAAAATCTGGCGAAAGGTTGTTCAAAAATCCACCAGTCCCGGTATGATCGCGCGCCCTGATGCACGCTGGTAACAACCGATGATGAAGTCCAACCTGATCGCCGCCGCGGAGATCGACCGCCTCGATACCTGGGCCAAGTACTCTGCCCCGATGTGCGGCTCCTGCGTGTCCAGCTGCTGCACCTTGCCGGTTGAGGTCAAGATCAAGGATCTGATCCGTATCGGCATCGTCGACGAGTTCGAGCGCGGCGAACCGGCGAAGAACATCGCCAAGCGTTTGCAGAAGGAAGGGATCGTCGAGCGTTACAACCAGAAGTCCGAGATCTTCACCCTCCAGCGCATGAGCAACAACGATTGCCTGTACCTGGATCGTAAGAGCCGTCTGTGCACTATTTATGAAAAGCGCCCGGATACTTGCCGCAACCACCCGAAAATCGGCCCGCGGCCGGGGTATTGCGCTTACAAGCCTAAAGAAGTGGCGCGTGAGACCAGCAGTAGCCGTCGTACGCTCGAGAAGTTCTGATCCGGAATCTCGCCGTCTGACCGATTGCTTTCGCGGGCAAGCCTCGCTCCTACAAGGGAAACGCTAAACCTGTAGGAGCGAGGCTTGCCCGCGAAGGGGCCAGGTGAAACACCGCACAAACCCCAGACAAACAAAAACGCCCCCGACCTTGCGGTCGGGGGCGTTTTTTTAAGCCTTAACTAAGTCGAAACTCAGTTGCCGCTTTTCTTGGCAGCGCGGGTACGCTCGCTTTCGCCCAGGATCTTCTTACGAAGACGGATGGACTTAGGAGTGACTTCGCACAATTCGTCTTCTTGAACGAATTCCAGAGCTTGTTCCAGGGTGAAACGGATAGGCGGAACCAGAGCGATGGTTTCGTCTTTACCCGAGGCACGCATGTTGTCGAGCTTCTTGCCTTTGGTTGGGTTGACGCCCAGGTCGTTGTCGCGGCTGTTGATGCCGACGATTTGACCTTCGTACACGTCTTCGCCGTGACCCAGGAACAGTTTGCCGCGAGCCTGCAGGGTTTCCAGCGAGTAAGTCAGAGCCTTACCGGTAGCAACCGAAACCAGCACGCCGTTCTGACGGCCGGACATGTCGCCGGACTTCATCACGTCGTAACGGTCGAAGATCGAGGTCAGGATGCCTGCACCGGAGGTCAGGGTCAGGAACTCGTTACGGAAACCGATCAAGCCACGAGCCGGGATGTTGTACTCAAGGCGCACACGGCCCTTGCCATCCGGAACCATGTTGGTCAGATCGCCTTTACGGATACCGATCTGTTCCATGATCGAACCTTGCGATTCTTCTGGCAGGTCGATGGTCACGTTTTCGTACGGTTCGTGCTTGACGCCGTCAACCATACGGATGATCACTTCCGGACGACCAACACCCATTTCGAAGCCTTCGCGACGCATGGTTTCGATCAGTACCGAGAGGTGCAGCTCACCACGGCCGGAGACTTTGAACTTGTCGGCGGTGTCGCCTTCTTCAACGCGCAGGGCAACGTTGTAGAGCAGTTCTTTGTCCAGACGCTCTTTGATGTTACGGCTGGTGACGAACTTGCCTTCACGGCCGCAGAACGGCGAGTCGTTAACCTGGAAGGTCATCGAAACGGTTGGTTCGTCAACGGTCAGCGGCTTCATCGCTTCAACGTTCTGTGGGTCGCACAGGGTGTCGGAGATGAACAGCTGGTCGAAGCCGCTGATGCAGACGATGTCGCCGGCAGCTGCTTCTTCAACGTCGATGCGGTGCAGACCGTGGTGACCCATCAGCTTCAGGATACGGCCGTTACGGCGTTTGCCATCAGCATCGATAGCCACAACCGGGGTGTTCGGCTTGACGCGACCACGAGCGATACGGCCAACGCCGATAATGCCCAGGAAGCTGTTGTAGTCCAGTGCCGAGATTTGCATCTGGAACGGACCGTCACGGTCAACTTTCGGTGCTGGTACGTTGTCGACGATCGACTGGTACAGCGGGGTCATGTCTTCAGCCATGTCGGTGTGTTCCAGACCGGCAATGCCGTTCAGGGCCGAGGCGTAGACAACTTTGAAGTCCAGCTGTTCTTCGGTAGCACCGAGGTTGTCGAACAGGTCGAAGATCTGGTCCAGAACCCAGTCCGGACGTGCGCCTGGACGGTCAACCTTGTTGATAACCACGATTGGACGCAGGCCGGCTTCGAAAGCCTTCTTGGTCACGAAACGGGTTTGCGGCATAGGGCCGTCTTGAGCGTCAACCAGCAGCAGAACGGAGTCAACCATCGACATTACGCGTTCAACTTCGCCGCCGAAGTCGGCGTGGCCCGGGGTGTCCACGATGTTGATGTGGTAGCCGTTCCAGTTGATGGCGGTGTTTTTCGCCAGAATGGTAATACCGCGCTCTTTCTCCTGGTCGTTGGAGTCCATCACGCGCTCGTCGTTGAGCTCGTTGCGCTCCAGGGTGCCGGATTGACGCAAGAGTTTGTCTACCAGGGTGGTTTTACCATGGTCAACGTGAGCAATGATGGCGATGTTGCGTAGATTTTCGATCACTTGTGTATCTCGATCAGAGGATTCGGTGTGCTGACAAGTCTTGGCAGCGATTAACAGTAGAGTCCGGCAAAGCCGTTACAGCTTGACGGCGGCGTCGGGGGGCCGGTGACGCAGGCCACAGGCAAACAGCCCCGGGCACTTAGCTCGGTCGATAAACGCGCACATTGGCATGCCCCTCACTGAGCAAATGGTGGGCATGCAGGCGACTCATCACGCCTTTGTCGCAATACAGCAGGTACTGGCGAGTAGGGTCCAGTTCCTTGAAACGAGCGTTCAATGCATAAAACGGCATCGTCTGTACCTCAATGCCAGCCAGTTCCAGCGGCTCGTCTTCAGCGGCATCCGGGTGACGGATGTCGATGATGATCTGGCCCGCCAGAGCTTCGCTGACTTCTTCGATCTGCAAGTCCTGGCCCAATTCGTCGATCACGCGATCGATCGGTACCAGTTTGGCGTTCTCGAGCGCACGCTCAAGGACTGCCATGTCGAACTGTTGTTCTTCGTACTCCACGCGGTTGCGCTTGGCGTGGGTCTTTGGGTTCACCGAGATGACCCCGCAGTATTCCGGCATGTGCTTGGCGAAGTCGGCAGTGCCGATTTCGGTGGCCAGGTCGATGATGTCCTGCTTGTGACTGGCGATCAGCGGGCGCAAGACCAGCTTCTCGGTCACGCAGTCGATCAACGACAGGTTCGGCAGCGTCTGGCTCGAAACCTGGGAGATCGCTTCACCGGTCACCAGCGCATCGATGTCCAGCCGGTCGGCAATCTTCGATGCAGCGCGCAACATCATACGCTTCAAAACTACGCCCATATGACTGTTATCGACTTTCCCGAGAATTTCTCCCAGTACTTCCTCGAACGGCACACTGACAAATAACACGCGTTGGGAGCTGCCGTACTTCTTCCAGATGAAGTGCGCGACTTCCATAACGCCCAGTTCATGGGCTCGTCCGCCCAGATTAAAGAAGCAGAAATGGCTCATCAGGCCACGGCGCATGATCTGGTAGGCGGCGACTGTCGAGTCAAAGCCGCCGGACATCAGCACGAGCGTCTGCTCCAGCGCTCCCAGCGGATAACCGCCGATACTGTTGTGCTGGCTGTGGATCACGTACAACCGTTGGTCGCGAATTTCGATGCGAACTTCGATTTCCGGCTCTTTCAGGGAAATCCCGGCGGCACCGCACTGACGACGCAGTTGGCTGCCGACGTATTTTTCCACGTCCATGGACGAGAACGTGTGGTGCCCGCCGCGCTTGCAGCGCACCGAAAAGATCTTCCCGGCCAACGCATCGCCATAGTGCTGCTTGCACTTGGCAACGATGTCGTCGAAGTCACCCAACGGGTATTCGTCGACCTGCAGGAAATGCGCGATGCCCGGCATGCAGCTCAGGCGCTCGGTCATCTCCTTCAGGGCTTTGGGCTCGCTGACGCGGGTTTCCAGCTCGAGGTTGTCCCACACGCCGTTCACCACCACAGCCGGGTCCAGATCGCGGAGCACAGCACGGATGTTCTTGGCCAACTGGCGGATGAAACGCATCCGTACCGGGCGGCTCTTGATGGTGATCTCGGGAAAGACTTTTACGATTAGTTTCATGAAAACAGCGCGCGCTGGGCCAGCCGAAAAAGGGGGGCGCGGATTATAGCGGAAATTGCTCAAGGTTTAACCAGTTAATATGCAGAAGGTTTCGAACGCACCAAAACAGGTCATTTATGGAATTAGACGCTACATTACAGGGCGGTAATTTCAGCTTTGCGGCGCAATAAGCCTCTATAAGCGTGATATTGGGGCAAAAAACCCATGGTGGGGCACTGGCATGCAATTTGCTCCCTTGTGAGGCAGGTTGCCATGGCAGAGTATTCGCGCCGGCATCACCCACATTCTAAGGGCATCCACTACTAAGCCCGAAGCCACCCGGAGGACACTATGTCGAAGTCGGTTCAACTCATCAAAGATCATGACGTCAAGTGGATTGATCTGCGCTTCACGGACACCAAAGGCACTCAGCACCACGTGACCATGCCGGCTCGCGACGCGCTGGATGATGCTTTCTTCGAAGAAGGCAAAATGTTCGACGGTTCCTCCATTGCTGGCTGGAAAGGCATCGAAGCCTCCGACATGATTCTGATGCCGGACGACAGCACTGCCGTTCTCGACCCGTTCACCGAAGAGCCAACCCTGATCCTGGTTTGCGACGTGATCGAGCCTTCGACCATGCAAGGCTACGACCGTGACCCACGTGCGATCGCCAAGCGTGCCGAGGAATACCTGAAGTCGACTGGTATCGGCGACACCGTATTCGTAGGTCCGGAGCCAGAGTTCTTCATCTTCGACCAAGTGAAGTTCAAGTCCGACATCTCCGGTTCGATGTTCAAAATCTACTCCGAACAAGGTTCGTGGATGTCCGACCAGGACGTGGAAGGCGGCAACCGCGGCCACCGTCCAGGCGTCAAGGGTGGTTACTTCCCGGTTCCGCCATTCGACCACGACCACGAAATCCGTACCTCCATGTGCAACGCCATGGAAGAGATGGGCCTGACCATCGAAGTTCACCACCACGAAGTGGCGACTGCCGGCCAGAACGAAATCGGCGTGAAGTTCAACACCCTGGTTGCCAAGGCTGACGAAGTTCAAACCCTGAAGTACTGCGTACACAACGTTGCTGATGCATACGGCCGCACCGCGACCTTCATGCCTAAGCCTCTGTACGGCGACAACGGTTCGGGTATGCACGTTCACCTGTCCATCGCTAAAGATGGCAAGAACACCTTCGCTGGCGAAGGCTATGCCGGCCTGTCCGATACCGCCCTGTACTTCATCGGCGGCATCATCAAGCACGGTAAGGCCCTGAACGGCTTCACCAACCCGTCGACCAACTCCTACAAGCGTCTGGTCCCAGGTTTCGAAGCTCCGGTAATGCTGGCCTACTCGGCTCGCAACCGTTCCGCTTCGATCCGTATTCCTTACGTGTCCAGCCCTCGCGCTCGCCGTATCGAAGCTCGCTTCCCGGATCCAGCAGCTAACCCGTACCTGGGCTTCGCTGCACTGTTGATGGCTGGCCTGGACGGCATCCAGAACAAGATCCACCCTGGCGACGCAGCTGACAAAAACCTGTACGACCTGCCGCCTGAAGAGGCGAAAGAGATCCCACAAGTTTGCGGCAGCCTGAAAGAAGCCCTGGAAGAGCTGGACAAAGGTCGCGCGTTCCTGACCAAAGGCGGCGTGTTCTCCGATGACTTCATCGACGCTTACATCGCTCTGAAAAGCGAAGAAGAAATCAAGGTCCGCACCTTCGTACACCCACTGGAATATGAGCTGTACTACAGCTGCTGATCCGGTAGCGCCTGCGCAAGCGGCGTGACAAAAAGAGGCCTCCTTCGGGAGGCCTTTTTTGTGCCCACGATTTAACGACTGACGACGACCCTATGTGGGAGCGGGCTTGCTCGCGAAAGCGGTGTGTCAGTCAACATCATTGCTATATGACACGCCGCCTTCGCGAGCAAGCCCGCTCCCACAGGGGGTTTGTGGCGCTTGGAGGATTTTGGTAAATCATGCCCAAATGTTAACCACTAGGGACAACCGCCACCCGTGACCTATGCTGCAATCCAACACCTTCGCTTGCGGTCAATCTTATGGGTCGTGGTTTTCTACTGATGTTGCTGTTGATCGCCCTGCCCGCCGCAGCGCAGATCTATAAGTACACCGACGCCGCCGGCAACACTGCATACAGCAATCAGCCGCCCGATGGCGTCAAAGCGCAGCCGGTTGAGTTGCCGCCGCTCAACAGCGTCGCACCCTCGGCGCCTACCGCTCCTCCTGCCGAAGCCACCAGCCGTGAACAATCCCGCAGCGCCTACGAGGTGCTTGAACTCACCGGCCTGCCCACCGAGGAAGCCCTGCGCGCCAACAACGGCACCTTCACCGTCAGCGTGCTGATCAAGCCACGCCTGCAAGGCCCGCATCTGTTCAGGCTGTTGCTGGACAACCAGCCTTACGGTCAACCGAGCAACGTGCCAATCCTGCAACTGGTGAACATAGATCGTGGCGAACACAGCCTCGCGGTACAGGTGATCAGTGGCGAAAACCTCGTGCAGCAAAGTCCAAGCGTGACCTTCACCGTGCAACGGGTGCATAAACCTTGAGGTGCTGGCTGCTGGTCGCCTGCCTGCTCGCCCTGCCGGCGACGGCGGATGTTTATACTTACGTCGACGCCCAGGGCAATCGGGTCTTTACCGACCAGCCACGCCCCGGCAACGCCAAGCGGGTGCCGCTGGCCACCAGCAATCGCATGTCCGCCAATCCGACCGGTGCCGCGCCGCTGGTTGCTGCGACCAAACCCGAAGAAAAGCCGCTGTTCCACTACGACATGCTCCGCGTGCTGGTGCCGGAACCGGACGCGACGATCCGTAGCAACGCCGGCGAATTGATCGTCAGCGTTACCAGCGAACCCGGACTGCAACGCGGCCACCGCTACCGTTTGTTACTCGACGGCCAGCCCACAGCAGAGCCAGGCCTCAGCCCGGTGTTCGCTTTGAGCAATATCGACCGCGGCAGTCATAACCTGTCGGTGGAAATCCTCGACGAACAGGGTCGCACCGTTGAGCGCACAGCCAATCAGCCGTTCAACATGCTCCGCACCTCTCTGGCGCAGAAGCGCCAGGTCAAGCCCTGCACCCTCACCGACTACGGCCAACGGCCGGAATGTCCGCTCAAAGACAAACCTCCCGAAGAGAAAAACCCCTTCCTGAAGTTCTTCTAACCTCGTTCAGCTTTGCGCACTATATTGGTGCAAACGGTTGCACCGTTCCCACTTGCAAACCCATTTTGGTTCGAAAGTACCCGCGAAAGCTGGCAGAACGCCACGCGATCGAGCGTTAAACGCCCGTTTCAGGCCTTAAACGCTTCTTTTCGGAGCTTTGGTTTGGTTTTTGCATTTTCCCCGCATCAGCGCTTAGTTCTTGCGCGCGCCCTGCTCCAAAAGAGGGAGTAGGGCGTGCTCACCGTAAATGGCGATCGCGCAAAGCCCCACGAGACGCAAGGCTAGGCACGAGGAGAGAAGTTTGGTTGCTTCAAATGAACGACAAGTAACGAAGAATTGCGTCTCGTGGGGCTTTGCCCTACGGGTTGGTGCTGTGATCGCGCCATGCTGCGTTGTAGGACTTGAAAAGGGAACGCCATTCTCTGCGTCCTACGCCTTGCCTGGCGCGATCACAGCGCCAACGCGATTCGCCATTTACGGTGAGCACGCCCTACTATGACCATTAGCGACGCACTGCATCGACTGCTACTCGACAACCTGACCACCGCGACCATCCTGCTCGACGCTGAACTGCGCCTTGAGTACATGAACCCGGCGGCGGAGATGCTGCTGGCCATCAGCGGCCAGCGTAGCCATGGGCAGTTCATCAGTGAGTTGTTCACCGAATCCACCGAGGCGTTGAACTCCTTGCGCCAAGCCGTCGAGCAGGCGCACCCGTTTACCAAGCGCGAAGCGATGCTCACCGCGCTCACCGGCCAAACCCTGACCGTCGACTACGCGGTGACGCCGATCCTGAGTAACGGCGACACGATGCTGCTGCTGGAAGTCCACCCGCGTGACCGCTTGCTGCGGATCACCAAGGAGGAGGCGCAGCTGTCCAAGCAGGAAACCAGCAAGATGCTGGTACGCGGCCTCGCTCACGAAATAAAAAACCCGCTGGGCGGGATTCGCGGCGCCGCGCAATTGCTCGCCCGCCAGCTGCCGGAAGAAAGCCTGCGCGATTACACCAACGTCATCATCGAAGAAGCCGACCGCCTGCGAAACCTGGTGGACCGGATGCTCGGCTCGAACAAACTGCCGTCGCTGGCCATGTGCAACGTCCACGAAGTGCTGGAACGCGTCAGTCAGTTGGTGGAAGCCGAAAGCCAGGGCTGCATCACCTTGGTGCGTGACTACGACCCGAGCATTCCCGACGTATTGATCGACCGCGAACAAATGATTCAGGCCGTTCTGAACATCGTGCGCAACGCCATGCAGGCCATCAGCAGCCAGAACGAGCTGCGCCTGGGCCGCATCAGCCTGCGCACCCGCACCATGCGCCAGTTCACCATCGGCCATGTGCGCCATCGCCTGGTGACCAAGATCGAGATCATCGACAACGGCCCGGGCATTCCTGCGGATTTGCAGGAAACCATCTTCTTTCCCATGGTCAGCGGCCGCCCGGACGGTACCGGGCTGGGCCTGGCCATCACCCAGAACATCATCAGCCAGCACCAGGGCTTGATCGAGTGTGACAGCCACCCAGGCCACACCACTTTCTCGATCTTTCTGCCACTGGAACAAGGAGCCACATCGACATGAGCCGTAGTGAAACCGTGTGGATCGTCGATGACGACCGTTCTATCCGTTGGGTCCTGGAAAAAGCCTTGCAGCAAGAAGGCATGACCACGCAAAGCTTCGACAGCGCCGATGGCGTGATGAGCCGCCTGGCGCGCCAGCAGCCAGACGTGATCATCTCCGACATCCGCATGCCGGGTGCCAGCGGCCTGGACCTTCTGGCGCGGATTCGCGAACAACACCCACGGCTGCCGGTCATCATCATGACCGCCCACTCCGACCTGGACAGCGCTGTCGCCTCCTATCAGGGTGGCGCGTTCGAATACCTGCCCAAGCCGTTCGATGTCGATGAAGCGGTGTCCCTGGTCAAGCGCGCCAATCAGCACGCTCAGGAACAGCAAGGCCTGGAAGTCCCGGTCGCCCTGACCCGCACCCCGGAAATCATCGGTGAAGCGCCGGCGATGCAGGAAGTGTTTCGCGCCATCGGGCGCTTGAGCCACTCCAACATCACCGTGTTGATCAACGGCGAATCCGGTACCGGTAAAGAACTGGTGGCCCACGCCCTACACCGTCACAGCCCCCGGGCGGCGTCGCCGTTCATTGCGTTGAACATGGCGGCGATTCCTAAAGATCTGATGGAATCCGAACTGTTCGGCCATGAGAAAGGCGCGTTCACCGGCGCGGCCAATCTGCGGCGCGGGCGTTTCGAACAGGCTGACGGCGGCACGTTGTTCCTCGATGAAATCGGCGACATGCCGGCGGACACCCAGACCCGTTTGCTGCGGGTGTTGGCGGACGGCGAGTTCTACCGCGTCGGCGGTCATACGCCGGTGAAGGTCGATGTGCGGATCATCGCTGCGACCCACCAGAATCTGGAAACCCTGGTGCACGCCGGGAAATTCCGTGAGGACTTGTTCCACCGTCTCAACGTGATCCGCATTCATATCCCACGGCTGTCGGACCGTCGCGAAGACATCCCGACCCTGGCCAAGCACTTCCTCAGCCGCGCCGCGCAAGAACTGGCGGTGGAGCCGAAGCTGCTGAAAAGCGAGACCGAGGAATACCTGAAGAACCTGCCGTGGGGCGGCAACGTGCGTCAGCTGGAGAACACCTGCCGCTGGATTACGGTGATGGCTTCGGGTCGCGAAGTGCACATCAGTGACCTGCCGCCAGAACTGCTGAACCTGCCGCAGGATTCGGCACCGGTGACCAACTGGGAGCAGGCGCTGCGTCAGTGGGCCGACCAGGCGTTGGCTCGCGGTCAGTCCAGCCTGCTCGACAGTGCTGTGCCGGCCTTCGAGCGGATCATGATCGAAACCGCCCTCAAACACACCGCCGGCCGCCGCCGTGATGCTGCGGTTTTGCTGGGTTGGGGGCGTAATACCCTGACGCGCAAGATCAAGGAATTGGGGATGAAGGTTGATGGCGGGGATGATGATGAGGGGGATGAGGGTTAGCGGTTTGTTAGCTTGAGGGTTGTTGTGTGCTCAGGATCCATCCCCCTCACCCCAGCCCTCTCCCCCACAGGGGAGAGGGGAAAGGGAGCCGATCTCGGGTGTCTTCGAAACTAGAGCTCGGCTCAATATTTCAGGTCGGCGTAGCTTGAACCAGCAACTCGGTCAGTCCCCTCTCCCTTTGGGAAAGGGTTAGGGTGAGGGCCACTGTGCACCGCATCAATGCACGATGACCCGTGATTGAGCACAGTCGGATCACCACATTCACTTGCGAAATCACTGAAAAACAAACCTTCCAAATGCACGAAAGCCCCGAATTCCGGGGCTTCCGCGTTTCTGAGCGGTTTTTTTGTTTCATCAGATTAAAACCTGGCACGCCCCCTGCAATAGTCCATTCAGTGATTCAGTTCACTACCCAGTTTCGGGGACCTTGGTACAGGCAGGCCGGGGATTCCCCTCTTTACACCGGGCTCACACCGCACAAGCGACGAGCCCACCCCCTTTTGGGGCCCTTGATACAGGCAGGTCAGGGGTTCCTTCTTTACATCGGGACTTACGCCGCAAAGCGCGAGTCCCTGCCGTTTTGGGAACCTTGGTACAGGCAGGCCGGGGATTCCCTCTTTTATTGCTCTCGGAGATGGATCTCCAGCCGCCAGCGGTCATCGACCTCGCTACCGGCCCACTCGCCCAGCAGTGGCCGCGCCGCCAGCACCGTCAGCAACAACCCACCATCACTCGCTCGCGTACGCCAATTGACGTCCTTGCCGTTGAGCTTGAGCTGGCCTTTCTGCGCCTTGCCCTCGGCCTGGAACAGCAGCGCCACCGTGCCATCGATGACTTCGCCATGCAGCTTCGGCGCATTGTTGAACCACACCACCAGCCCGTCGCTCGTCACGTCGACCTGCTGCAATTGGCTGGGGTCAGGCGTGGTCAGGCGACCAATCATCAGGCCGACCATCACCCCGACAATCGCCAGCGAACCGATGACCCGCGGGAATAGTTTCGAACGGTTGTCCACGGGCGGCGTAGAATGCCGCTCATCTTTACCTTCGGAGCCGTGCATGTTTCACGTCATCCTTTTCCAACCAGAAATTCCGCCGAATACCGGCAACGTTATCAGGCTGTGCGCCAACAGTGGCTGCCACCTGCATTTGATCGAGCCGCTGGGCTTCGAGATGGACGACAAGCGCCTGCGCCGGGCCGGCCTCGATTACCACGAGTACGCCACCCTGCAACGCCATGCCGACCTCGCCAGTTGCCTGGAAAGCCTCGGTCATCCACGGCTGTTCGCCTTCACCACCAAGGGCTCGCGGCCGTTTCACGACGCCAGCTTCGCCGAGGGCGATGCGTTCCTGTTCGGCCCGGAAAGCCGTGGCTTGCCAGCCGAAGTGCTCGACGCCCTGCCCGGCGAACAACGCCTGCGCCTGCCGATGCGCGAAGGCTGCCGCAGCCTGAACCTGTCGAACACCGTGGCCGTCGCGGTGTATGAAGGCTGGCGTCAGCTCGGTTTCAAGTAACACACATAACAAATGTGGGAGCGGGCTTGCTCGCGAAGAGGCCATAACATTCAACATCATCGTTGACTGTTACACCGCTTTCGCGAGCAAGCCCGCTCCCACATTGGACTTGCGTTGACTCAGGACCGTTTACTGAACGGTCGGAGTCTCGCCAGCCGCCTGCATGCGTTGCAGTTCTTGTGCGTACAGTGCGTCGAAGTTCACCGGGGCCAGCATCAGGGCCGGGAACGAACCGCGGGTCACCAGGCTGTCCAGGGTTTCGCGAGCGTACGGGAACAGGATGTTCGGACAGAACGCACCCAGGGTGTGGCTCATCGAAGCGTCGTCCAGATTCTTGATCAGGAAGATCCCGGCCTGTTGCACTTCAGCGATAAACGCCACTTCGCCGTTTTCACCGTTTTTCACGGTCACGGACAAAGTCAGCACGACTTCGTGGAAGTCGCCTTCCAAGGCCTTTTGACGGGTGTTCAGATCCAGACCGACGCTCGGTTCCCACTGCTGGCGGAAGATCGCCGGGCTTTTCGGGGCTTCGAAGGACAAGTCACGTACGTAGATGCGCTGCAAGGAGAATTGCGGTGCGGTTTCTTCTTCGCTAGCTGCAGTGTTCTGTTGGTCAGTCATCTCAGATCCTTTCTGATCTTTGGTCTTTTAGGGATTGCTGTTCTTGGGTGCTTAAGTCAGGCCTTGAGCATGGCGTCGAGCTTGCCGGCGCGCTCAAGGGCAAACAAATCATCACAACCGCCAATGTGGCGCTCGCCGATCCAGATCTGCGGCACGGACGTACGCCCGGCCTTCTGAGCCATGGCGGCGCGCACCTGCGGCTTGCCATCGACCTTGATCTCTTCGAAGGCCACGCCTTTGTTCTCGAGCAGGTACTTGGCTCGCGAGCAGTAAGGGCAGTAATCGCTGGAGTAGACGACGACGTTGCTCATATCACTTCACCAGCGGCAGGTTGTCGCCTTTCCAGCTGGAAATCCCGCCGGACAGCTTGGCGGCGGTGAAGCCGGCTTTCAAGAGTTCGCGAGCGTGAGTGCCGGCAGTCTGGCCTTGGGCATCAACCAGGATGATGGTCTTGGCCTTGTGCTTTTCCAGTTCGCCGATGCGAGCGGTGAGTTTGTCGTGAGGAATGTTCAACGCGCCAACGATGTGGCCAGCGGCGAAATCCTTGGTCGAACGAATGTCGATCACCACGCCTGCGTCCTTGTTGACCAGCCCGGTCAGCTCGCCGGTGCTCAGGCTGCGGCCGCCGCCTTTCATCTCATGGGCGATCAGCAGAGCCAGCAGAACAACGAAAATACCGGCCAGCAAATAGTGGGTGGTGGCAAATGCAATCAGGTGATCAAGCATTTAAGGTGGTTCCAGGGCGTTAAAAGTGGGCCAGTATACACAGCCCCTATGGTGGGCCAAACCCCGTCCGGCGGTGACGCGGTCGGAACTTCGCTTTAAACTGCCACTCCCTTTTCCATCGCCCTCTTTTTAACTCAGCCACGAGTGGAATCCATGACTACCACGCCTAAACCTTTGGTCCTGATCATTCTCGATGGCTTCGGTCACAGTGAGAGCCACGAAGCCAACGCCGTGTACTCGGCCAAGAAGCCTGTCCTGGACCGTCTGACCGCTACCGTACCGAACGGTTTGATCTCGGGCAGTGGCATGGACGTCGGCTTGCCCGACGGCCAAATGGGTAATTCCGAGGTCGGCCACATGAACCTCGGTGCCGGCCGTGTGGTGTATCAGGACTTCACCCGCGTGACCAAATCAATCCGCGACGGTGAATTCTTCGAGAACCCGACCATTTGTGCCGCCGTGGATAAAGCCGTGGCTGCCGGCAAAGCCGTGCACTTCATGGGCCTGCTGTCCGATGGCGGCGTTCATAGCCACCAGGATCACCTGGTCGCCATGGCCGAACTGGCCTTCAAGCGCGGCGCCGAAAAAATCTACCTGCACGCCTTCCTCGACGGTCGCGACACACCGCCGAAAAGCGCCCAGTCGTCCATCGAACTGCTCGACGCAGCGTTCCAGGCCTTGGGTAAAGGCCGGATCGCCAGCATTATCGGCCGTTATTTCGCCATGGACCGCGACAACCGTTGGGATCGCGTCTCCCAGGCCTACAACCTGATTGTCGACGGCAATGGCGAATTCAACGCCGCCACCGCCCAGGAAGGTCTGCAAGCGGCCTATGAACGTGGCGAGAGCGACGAATTCGTCAAAGCCACTTCCATCGGCGAGCCGGTGAAAGTCGAAGACGGTGACGCCGTGGTGTTCATGAACTTCCGCGCCGACCGTGCCCGTGAACTAACCCGCGTGTTTGTCGAAGACGGTTTCAAGGAATTCGAACGGGCTCGCCAGCCGAAACTGGCCGGTTTCGTCATGCTGACCCAATACGCCGCCAGCATTCCTGCGCCTTCGGCCTTCGCCGCCGGCAGCCTGGAAAACGTGCTGGGCGACTACCTGGCGAAAAACGGCAAGACCCAACTGCGCATCGCCGAAACCGAGAAGTACGCCCACGTGACCTTCTTCTTCTCGGGCGGTCGTGAAGAACCGTTCCCGGGCGAAGAACGCATCCTGATCCCGTCGCCAAAAGTCGCCACCTATGACTTGCAGCCAGAGATGAGCGCCCCGGAAGTCACCGATCGCATCGTCGATGCCATCGAAAACCAGCGTTTTGATGTGATCGTGGTCAACTACGCCAACGGCGACATGGTCGGCCACAGCGGCGTGTTCGACGCGGCAGTCAAAGCCGTTGAATGCCTGGACCTGTGCGTCGGCCGCATCGTCGATGCCCTGGAAAAGGTGGGTGGCGAAGCGCTGATCACTGCCGACCACGGCAACTGCGAGAAAATGTCCGACGAAGAAACCCACCAGGCCCACACCGCTCACACCACCGAGCCGGTGCCGTTCATCTATGTCGGCAAGCGTGACTTCAAGGTTCGCCATGGCGGCGTGCTGGCGGACGTGGCGCCGACCATGCTGATGTTGATGGGCCTTGAGAAACCGAAAGAGATGACGGGTACTTCGATTCTGGTGTAATCGGTCTATCAAACACCGAAATACCCTGTGGGAGCGGGCTTGCTCGCGAAAGCGGTATGTCAGTCGACATCAATGTTGAATGACATACGCCTTCGCGAGCAAGCCCGCTCCCACATTGGTTTTGGGTGTTTTTCAGGCCAGTTATCACACAGTCCGAAATGGGCATTTTTTTTGCGGCGCTTGCCGGGCATACTAGGCCGTCCCTTTCCCTGGTATCACCCGCCTCTATGCTTCGCGTCCTGATAGCCCTCGCTCTGACTTGCCTGCTCCAACCGGCCTTTGCTGACGAGCGCGCGCAAACCCAACAACAGTTGGACGCTACGCGTCAGGACATTGCCGAGCTGAAAAAACTGCTGGGCAAGCTGCAGGAAGAAAAATCCGGTGTGCAAAAGGACCTCAAAGGCACCGAGACCGAGATGGGCAAGCTCGAGAAGCAGGTCGACGCGCTGCAAAAAGAGCTGAAGAAAAGCGAATCCGAGCTACAGCGACTCGATGGTGAGAAAAAAAAACTCCAGAGCGCGCGCATTGAACAGCAACGACTGATCGCCATTCAGGCCCGAGCGGCCTACCAAAACGGTCGTCAGGAGTACCTCAAGCTGCTGCTCAACCAGCAAAACCCGGAAAAATTTGCCCGCACCCTCACTTATTACGACTACCTGAGCCAGGCCCGCCTGGAGCAGCTGAAGAATTTCAACGAAACCCTGCGCCAACTGGCCAACGTCGAAAAAGACATTTCCATGCAGCAGGCGCAGTTGCTGGTACAGAAAAGCAGCCTCGACAGCCAGCGTGACGAACTCGACAAGGTCCGCCAGGAACGCCAAAAAGTCCTGGCCAAGCTCAATGACGACGTAAAGGCTCGCGATCAGAAGCTCGCCACTCGCGAGCAGGATCAGGCAGACCTGTCTAAAGTCCTTAAAACCATCGAAGAAACCTTGGCCCGCCAGGCCCGTGAGGCAGAAGAAGCGCGACAAAAAGCGCTGATCGCCCAGCAGGAAGCCGAAAAAAAGCGTTTACGTGAGGCTCAGGCTCAGGCAGATGCCACCACCGATGCCCCACGCAAACCCGCTAAATCGACACCCGGCGCGCTGGTTTCAAGTTCTGGCGAGACCTTTGGCGGCGCATTTGCTTCAGCCCGCGGCAAACTTCCATGGCCAGTTGATGGTCGACTGTTGGCACGCTTCGGCGAAAGCCGCGGCGACGATGCCCGAACCAAGTGGGACGGCGTAATGATCAGCGCCTCCGCCGGCAGCCAGGTGCATGCCGTGCACGGTGGCCGCGTGGTGTTTGCCGACTGGTTGCGCGGTGCCGGGCTGCTGGTGATTCTGGACCACGGCAACGGTTTTTTGAGTCTTTACGGTCACAACCAGACGCTGCTCAAGTCTGCGGGTGACGTGGTTAAAGCCGGTGAGTCCATCTCCACTGTCGGTAACAGTGGCGGGCAGGACACACCAGCGCTGTATTTTGCAATTCGTCAGCAGGGTCACCCGAGTGATCCAGCGCAATGGTGCCACGCGCAAGGATAGGCGTTGAGTCACCTACATTAGGAGTTCGTTCGACATGCTGCATTTGTCCCGCCTTACCTCGCTGGCCCTGACGATCGCCCTGGTGATCGGCGCGCCTCTGGCGTTTGCCGCTCAGCCTGCCCCGGTAGCGGCGCCAGCTCCTGCACCTGCGGGCACGGCTGCGACCACCAAGGCGCCATTGCCGCTGGAAGAGTTGCGCACCTTTGCCGAGGTCATGGACCGGATCAAGGCTGCCTATGTCGAACCGGTAGACGACAAGACCCTGCTGGAAAATGCCATCAAGGGCATGCTCAGCAACCTCGATCCGCACTCCGCCTACCTGGGCCCGGAAGACTTCGCTGAACTGCAGGAAAGCACCAGCGGCGAATTCGGCGGCCTGGGCATCGAAGTCGGCGCCGAAGACGGTTTCATCAAAGTGGTTTCGCCAATCGATGACACCCCGGCTTCCAAAGCGGGCATCCAGGCCGGCGACTTTATCGTCAAGATCAACGGCGCCCCGACTCGCGGCCAGAGCATGACCGAGGCCGTGGACAAGATGCGCGGCAAGCTCGGCCAGAAGATCACCCTGACCCTGGTTCGCGATGGCGGTACGCCGTTCGACGTGACCCTGGTCCGCGCCACCATTCAAGTGAAGAGCGTCAAGGCTCAGCTGCTGGATTCGGGCTACGGCTACATCCGCATCACCCAGTTCCAGGTCAAGACCGGCGAAGAGGTTTCCAAGGCCCTGGCCAAGTTGCGCAAGGACAACGGCAAGAAGCTCAACGGCATCGTCCTCGACCTGCGTAACAACCCGGGCGGCGTGCTGCAAGCGGCGGTTGAAGTGGTCGATCACTTCATCACCAAGGGCCTGATCGTCTACACCAAGGGCCGCATCGCCAACTCTGAACTGCGCTTCTCTGCCACCGGCAAAGACGAAAGCGAAGCCGTGCCAATGGTCGTGCTGATCAACGGCGGCAGCGCCTCGGCGTCGGAAATCGTCGCCGGTGCCTTGCAGGATCAGAAACGCGCAGTGCTGATGGGCACCACCAGTTTCGGCAAAGGCTCGGTACAAACCGTGCTGCCGCTGAACAACGACCGCGCCCTGAAGATCACCACCGCACTGTACTTCACGCCGAATGGTCGCTCGATCCAGGCCCAGGGCATCGTGCCGGACATCGAAGTGCGCAAGGCCAAGATCACCAACGAGCAGGATGGCGATTACTTCAAGGAAGCCGATCTGCAAGGTCACTTGGGCAATGGCAACGGCGGCGCCGACAAACCGACCGGTTCCGGCAGCAAAACCAAAGCCAAAGCCATGCCGCAGGATGACGACTACCAACTGGCCCAGGCCCTGAGCCTGCTCAAAGGGCTGAGCATCACCTCCGGCCGCTGAGATGCGCCTGCGGTTTTTCCTCGTCCTGTTGTGCTGTCTGGCGGGTGCTGCTCACGCAGATCCCGCCAAGTCATCGCCTCACAAGGCTTACCTGACACTGATCATCGATGACCTGGGGCAAAACCTGCCCCGGGATCGTCGCGTGCTCGCCCTGCCCGGCCCGGTGACCACGGCGATCATGCCCGACACACCCCATGCCGCCGAATTCGCCCGCGAAGCCCATCGTGCCGGCAAGATCGTCATCCTGCACATGCCCATGGACCCGGCCACCGGCCCCTTCGCCTGGCATCCTGACCTTCCCCTCGATGAGCTGGAAAAACGCCTCGACGCCGCGTTCAAGGCTGTGCCCTATACCGCCGGCATCAACAATCACATGGGCAGTCGCATGACCGCTCAGCAACCGGCCATGGCCTGGCTGATGGCGGAGCTGCAGCGTCGGCACAAGTTCTTCGTCGACAGCCGAACCAGCGCGCAGACGGTTGCAGCGGCCGAGGCCCAGAAGATTGGATTGGCCAGCGTTTCGCGGGATGTGTTTCTCGATGATGAGCGCACAGAAGCCGCGATCTTCACTCAGTTACAGACTGCGATCAGCCTCGCGCACAAGCAGGGTTCGGCGGTGATGATCGGGCACCCATATCCGCAGACGCTGGCGGTGCTGGAGCGGGAGTTGCCGAAGCTGAAGGCTCAGGGCATCGACTGGATTGATATCAAGTTGATGATCAGCGTGCGCAGCAATAAGGCGATGGCTGGGCATGGAAAGGATGGGGTGTACCGGTAATCTGCCACGCCTCGCTCCCACAGGGTTTTGTGTGGAGCCCGGTTTGTTGATGGGTCCTAGAGATACTTCGCCATGATCTCGTCCACCACACCTTCTTTGCGCAACTGATCCAGCGCCGCTTGGAGCTTGGCAACGGTTTCGTCCGGCACATCCTTGTTCAGCGCCAGGTACAACTCGGCGCTGTTGAACCGCAGCACAGTCTTAAGCCCCGTCACGCCGTCCTGTCGAGCCAGGTACCGCCCCGCCGGATCGCCTGTGGCCCACAGATCAATCTGGCCGTTGACCAGCTTCTTGGCGTTGTCCTGATCCCGCAGCACCACAATCGGCTTCAGCCCTTGCTTGGCCAACGTCTCGGCAATCGCATCACCCTTGTAGGCGCCGATCTTGTACTTGCGCGCCTGTTCCAACGTTTCGAGGGTGATTTTGCTGTCTGCCTTGGCCAGCATGATCCAGTCGTCCGGACCGATAGGGCCGACCCATTTGAAGAGCTTCTCGCGGTCCGGCAGCCGCGCCATCACGAATACGCCGTAACCGGGTTTTTCGAGGGCGATCTTGTAGATTCGCTCCCAAGGGAAACGTAGCGTCAGGCTGTAGGTGATGTTGGCGCGCTTGAACATCTCGCGGACGATGTCCACGGCGATGCCATTGATGTTCTCGTCTTGAGCAAAGTTTTTGCCATTCATCGCCATGTTGTACGGCGGGAAGTTTTCGGTCAGCAGCACCAGGTCGGTGGCAGGACTTTCTTCAGCGTGGGCTGCATTGATGAGCAATACAGAGGCGCTGGCGAGGACGAGAAGAAGACGTTTGAGCATGTCGGGCTACCGGAATCCATGGCGTGCCCAAGAGTGCCTTGAGCCCGCCATGCTGTCCACTGGCCTGTATGTTTAGCGCATCACGATTCCGCGATGAGCCATGTAGGCCTTGGCTTCCTGCACAGTGTATTCGCCGAAGTGGAAAATACTCGCCGCCAGCACCGCACTGGCGTGGCCTTCGAGGATGCCGTCGGCCAGATGCTGCAAGTTGCCGACGCCGCCGGAGGCGATCACCGGAATACCCAGCGCATCGCTGATCGCGCGGGTGACACCCAGGTCGAAGCCGTTTTTCATGCCGTCCTGGTCCATGCTGGTCAGCAGGATTTCACCGGCACCCAGGCCTTCCATCTTCTTCGCCCATTCAACGGCGTCGAGACCGGTCGGTTTGCGGCCGCCGTGGGTGAAGATTTCCCAGCGCGGGGTTTCGCCCGGCAGTGAAACCTTCTTCGCGTCGATGGCGACGACGATGCACTGCGAGCCGAAATGCTGCGCGGCTTCGCCGACGAACTCCGGGTTGAACACCGCGGCGGTGTTGATCGAAACCTTGTCCGCGCCGGCATTCAGCAAGTTGCGAATGTCCTGCACGGTGCGCACGCCACCGCCGACGGTCAGCGGGATAAACACCTGGCTGGCCATGCGCTCGACGGTATGCAGCGTGGTGTCGCGGCCATCGACGCTGGCGGTGATGTCGAGAAAGGTAATCTCGTCGGCACCCTGCTCGTCGTAGCGGCGGGCGATTTCCACCGGGTCACCGGCGTCGCGGATGTTCTCGAACTTGACGCCCTTGACCACCCGGCCGTTGTCCACGTCCAGGCAAGGGATGATGCGTTTGGCCAGCGCCATGGTCAGTCCTCAGCCTTTGTACGAATCGCAGAAAGCTTGCGCTTCAGCGACGTCGAGGGTGCCTTCGTAGATCGCCCGGCCGGTGATCGCGCCGATGATGCCTGGCGCCTTGGCGTCGAGCAGCGACTTGATGTCACCGAGGTTGTGAATACCGCCGGACGCGATCACAGGAATACGCGTGGCAGCGGCCAGCGCCGCGGTGTACGAAACGTTGCAGCCCTGCATCATGCCGTCTTTGGCGATGTCGGTATAAACGATCGCGGACACGCCATCAGCTTCGAACTGCTTGGCCAGGTCGATGACCTGAATGGTGCTGATTTCGGCCCAGCCGTCGGTGGCGACGAAACCGTCTTTCGCATCCAGACCAACAATCACTTTGCCCGGGAACGCGCGGCAAGCTTCAGCAACGAAGGCCGGATCTTTTACGGCTTTGGTGCCGATGATCACGTAGCTCACGCCCGCTTTGACGTAGTGCTCGATGGTTTCCAGGGAACGGATACCGCCGCCGATCTGGATCGGCAGGTTCGGGTAGCGCTTGGCGATCGCGGTGACCACTTCGCCATTGACCGGCTGGCCTTCGAAGGCGCCGTTCAGGTCGACCAGATGCAGACGGCGGCAACCACCCTCCACCCACTTGGCAGCCATGCTCACCGGGTCATCGGAGAACACCGTGGAATCTTCCATGCGGCCCTGGCGCAGACGAACACAGGCACCGTCTTTGAGATCGATAGCGGGAATAATCAGCATCTGGCAAACCTTCAAATTCGATTGTTCAGCTTCGCTCGAAAATCAGTTTTTCTCGAGCGCCCACAGGTCGCTTTCGATGCTTTCGAACCTTTCTTTAAGGTGCGTCTGCACATCGAAAATCGCCCTGTTGTAATAGTGCGGCGCAATTTCGCGGGTAAACAGCTCAAGGATTTCCCCCGCTTCGAACGAACCCAGGTCCAGTTCGAAACGATCCTCCATGAACCGCTTGATCTTGTGATTCGCCTCGTTCTCCTGCTCAGGAGTGAGGGTCAGGATCGGCGGCTTCTTCTTGACGGCCATTTACCAGCGACCATCCCACGCGGCGAAGTTCTGCAGCAATTGCAGGCCATGGGTATGGCTCTTCTCCGGGTGGAACTGCACGGCGAAACGCGAGCCATCGGCCAGCGCCGCAGCGAAATCGACACCATAGTGACCGCCACCCACCACTTGCCGCGCATTGCCGGCAGCGATGTAGTAGCTGTGCACGAAGTAGAAACGCGCCAGGTCCGGAATGTTGTGCCACAGCGGGTGATCCACCGTCTGCTTCACTTCGTTCCAGCCCATGTGCGGGACTTTCAGGTGTTCGCCGTCTTCATGCAGGTCTTTGCCGAAGAACTTCACCGCGCCCGGGAACAGGCCGATGCAGTCAACGCCTTCGTTCTCTTCACTGCTGTCGAGCAAGGCTTGCATGCCGACGCAGATGCCGAGGAACGGACGGTCCTGGCTGACTTCACGCACCAGCGAGTCGAAGCCCAGGCGACGGATCTCCGCCATGCAGTCGCGAATCGCGCCGACGCCGGGGAATACCACCCGGTCGGCTTCGCGAATCACATCGGCATCGCTAGTGATCAAGACCTTGCCGGCACCGACGTGCTCGAGGGCCTTGGCCACCGAGTGCAGGTTGCCCATGCCGTAATCGATAACCGCGACCGTCTGCATTACAGAACGCCTTTGGTCGATGGCATCTGACCGGCCATGCGGTCATCCAGCTCTACAGCCATGCGCAGGGCGCGGCCGAAAGCCTTGAACACGGTTTCGATCTGGTGGTGAGTGTTGGTGCCACGCAGGTTGTCGATGTGCAAGCTGACGAGAGCATGGTTGACGAAGCCCTGGAAGAATTCCTGGAACAGGTCAACATCGAAGCCGCCAACGGTGGCGCGGGTATAGGGAACGTGCATCTGCAGGCCAGGACGGCCGGAGAAGTCGATCACCACGCGCGACAGCGCTTCATCGAGCGGTACGTAGGCGTGGCCGTAGCGACGGATGCCTTTTTTGTCGCCGATGGCTTTGGCAAAGGCCTGACCCAGGGTGATACCGACGTCTTCCACCGTGTGGTGGTCGTCGATATGCAGGTCGCCCTTGCTGACAATATCCAGGTCGATCAGCCCGTGACGGGCGATCTGGTCGAGCATGTGCTCAAGAAAAGGTACACCGATATCAAATCGGGCCTTTCCGGTGCCATCCAGGTTGATCGAGGCTTTGATCTGGGTTTCCAGAGTGTCGCGCTCGACAGACGCCTTACGTTCGGCCATCACCAGCTCCGCAAAATCATTGGGCGAAAAAGGCAGCCATTATAGGGGCGCGGGCGCCAAACAGAAACACGATACGTGATATCCCTGACGGACAGACCCCCGTGCTGTCGGGGATAGACATGTCCGTACAACCATTTTGCAGAACACACAAAACAAATGTGGGAGCGGGCTTGCTCGCGAAAGCGGTGTGCCAGGCAACATAGATGTCGACTGACACTCCCTCTTCGCGAGCAAGCCCGCTCCCACAGGGTTCGATGCTATGCAGGGCTGACCTGGGCCTCTCAGGCTCAGGCCAGCCCGGACAACATCTTAGTGGAACAGTACTGCTGTTTTCTGCAGGGTCACCCAAACACCCCACGCCAACGGAATACCCACCACCAACCACGCAGCAATCGCCAACGGCTTGCTGCCCGGCGCGGCCTTCCACTCCAGCACAGTGCTGCTGTCAGCACCCTTGTCGTGGCCCAGCGCCTGTTCGGCAGCCAGTTGCGCGTCGGTCATAAAGTACTTGTCGGCCACCGGGCGAACCAGCAGGTTGCACAGGAACCCCAGCACCAGCAGGCCCGCGAGGATGTACAGCGTGATGTCGTAAGCGGCAGCACGTTCAACGCCGATGCTCAGCTGATATTCACGCAGGTAGTTCACCAACACCGGCCCCAGCACGCCCGCCGCCGCCCACGCGGTCAGCAGACGACCGTGGATCGCGCCGACCATTTGCGTACCGAACAGGTCCGCGAGGTAGGCCGGAACAGTCGCAAAACCACCGCCGTACATCGACAGGATGATGCAGAACGCCGCTACGAACAGCGCAACGTTACCCAGGTGACCAAGGTTCGGGATCAGTGCGTACAGGGCAAAGCCCAGGGCGAAGAACACGAAATAGGTGTTTTTGCGGCCCAGGTAGTCGGAGAACGATGCCCAGAAGAACCGGCCACCGATGTTAAACAGGCTCAGCAACCCCGTGAAACCGGCCGCAATGGCCGCGATGGAAGCCAGTTGCCCGGCGTCCAGCTGACCGAATGGCAGGTCAACACCGATCAATTTACCGCCAAACACTTCCTGCAACAGCGGCGAAGCCATGCCGAGAATGCCGATACCGGCGGACACGTTCAGGCACAGCACCAGCCACACCAGACGGAATTGCGGGGTTTTCCACGCCACGTTCACGTGGACATGACGATGAGTGATCATCGCGTTCGCCACTTTTTTCGCCGGAGCCGTCCAGCCTTCAGGCTTCCAGCCGGTTGGCGGAACGCGGTAGGACAGTGCGCCACCGATCATGAACACGAAGTAGATCGCGGCCATCACCAGGAAGCTCTGCCATACGCCCACGCCAGTTGGCGAAGCAAAATGGCTCATCAATGCCGCAGCCAGCGGAGCACCAACCATCGCGCCGCCACCGAAGCCCATGATCGCCATGCCCGTCGCCATGCCGCGCTTGTCCGGGAACCACTTGATCAGGGTCGAGACCGGCGAAATGTAACCCAGGCCCAGGCCGATACCGCCAATGACCCCGGAGCCGATCCACATCAGCCAGATCTGGTGGGTATAAATCCCCAGCGCCGAAATCAGCAAACCGCCGCACCAGCACAGTGCCGATACAACACCAGCCTTGCGTGGCCCGGCATGTTCCAGCCAGCCACCCCAGATCGCTGCCGAGCAGCCGAGGAAGATGAAGAACAGGGTGTAGATCCAGCCGAGCATCGAGATCGGCCAGTCGCATTGAGATGAGAAAACTTGCGAGATGAAGCTCATGTCCGGCGCGCAAGCGACTGGAGCGGTCACGCCCAGGGCTTTGGACAGCGGCAACCAGAACACCGAGAAGCCGTAGGCCATGCCGATGCAAAGGTGGATGGCCAAAGCGGCCGGTGGTACCAGCCAACGGTTGAAACCGGGCTTGGCGATGATGCGTTCCTTGGACAGGAACGCGGGCTGGCCGGCCTTGAGGCCGTCCGCCGTTATGCTCGTGCTCATTCTGTATCCCCCAATTATTAGTATGGTTCGCCAGCCACTCTTCACCCACAGCCTTTATGCACGCAGGCATGACCGTTTTTTGGGTGAAACCCGTTTGGGCGCGATGTTCAGTCGCAGAAGGACGGACGAACCGGCAGAGGTTACCATTTGCTCGTGACAGAAAAACCAAACTGACATCACCTTTTGTATGTCATCTGTTCTCCTCCCTGTTGGAACGGCGGGAGGCTGCGATCTTTTGATCCTGTTTTTTTAAAATCAAAATCAAAAGATCGCAGCCCGCGGCAACTCCTACGCAGGGCTTTTCCTACGGAGCCACCATGCCAGTCATCGTTGAGACGCTTGCAGACGCCACTTACCAGGATCAGCAAGACCTGCAAAAGATCTACCGCGATGCGCCGCACTGGCTGTTTGCACCGTTTGCCGGTGACGTGCAGTTGATCGAAGGCTGCCTGCGGGACGGCTCACTGATTGCCGGGCGCTTCAACGATCGGCTGCTGGGCGCCGGACGCCTGCAACGTCAACCGAACGTCTGGCATTTGTCGCAAATTTGCGTGCGAAAAATCACCCGTCGCCGTGGCGTGGCAGAGCGGTTGGTGAACGAAGCGCAGAAAATGGCGTCGCAATCGGGCGCGACATTACATTTGCTAGCGCCTGCCGGGCACCTGGAAGCCCAGGCACTGGCGGCCAAACTGAACGTGCCATTGGATGTACTGCCGACATGAACTGACCGGTCGTCAGTTTTGGGGCGCTATACTCCCCGGCTATTTTTCGAATTCGACTAACTACAAGGACTCGCCCATGAAAGCGTTCGGCAAAATCCTGGGTCTGGTACTTCTCGGGCTGTTGCTGATCATTGTGGCGCTGGGCTTTGCCCTGACCCACCTCTTCGATCCCAACGACTATAAAGACGAGATTCGCCAGATTGCCCGCGACAAGGCCCACATCGAGCTGACGCTCAATGGCGATATCGGCTGGAGCCTGTTCCCGTGGCTGGGCCTGGAATTGCACGACGCCAGCATCGCGACCCTGATCAAACCCAACGAACCTTACGCAGACTTGCAAATGCTCGGCCTGTCGGTTCGCGTGCTGCCGCTGCTGCGCCGTGAAGTACAGATGAGTGACGTGCGCGTCGAAGGCTTGAACCTGCGCCTGAACCGCGACAAGGACGGCCACGGCAACTGGGAAGACATCGGCAAGCTCCCGCCAGAGCCCAACACTGCTCCAGCTGGCACCCCGCCGGCTGCCGGCGAGCCTGCGCCAGAAGCCCCCGCTGTAGCGGAAAAACCGCCGCAGCCGATCCGCCTGGACATCGACAGCCTGACCGTGAACAACGCGCGGGTTGAATACAACGATGAAAAAACCGGCAAGAACTACAGCGCCGAAAGCATCCAGATGAGCACCGGAGCTGTTCACGATTCGACCAACATTCCGCTCAAACTCACGGCGTTCCTGTCTGCGAACCAGCCTGCGCTGCGGATTCGTACCGAGCTTAACGGTGAGCTGCGCATCGCCCGCGCCCTTCAGCGCTACCAGTTCGAAGACATGAAACTGTCCGGCGAAGTGACCGGCGACCCGCTGCAAGGCAAGACCATGACCTTCGCCGCCCAGGGTCAGGTGCTGCTGGATAAAGCGGCCAACGTCGCCGAATGGACCGGGATCAAGATCTCTGCCAACCAGTTGCGCGCCTTGGGTGAACTGAAGGTCAACGACCTCGACAAGACCCCGCAAATAAACGGCGGCCTGTCGATTGCCCAGTTTGACCTGGCCAAATTCGTCGACAGCATCGGCCAGAAACTCCCGGCCATGGCCGAAGGCAGCCTGAGCAAAGTCGAGCTGGTCAGCCGTCTCGCCGGGACGCCCACCAGCCTGGCGTTCGACAACATCAACCTGAAAGTCGACGACAGCAACTTCAGTGGCCGGATCGCCGTCGAGGACTTCGCCAAGCAATCGCTGCGCGCCACCCTCAAGGCTGACACGTTCAACGTCGATCGTTACTTGCCGCCCAAATCCGCCGAAGCCAACAGCGCCACGCAAGTGCGTCAGGCCGAAGTGGCCAGCACCGAGGCCGATGCCATGGCTGGCGCCGGGACTACACCGCTGCCACCGTCACCGACCAAAGGCGCCTGGAGCACCGAGCGCCTGCTGCCGGTGGAACGCCTGAGTAAACTCGACGTAGATGCCGACCTGACCTTCGGCCTACTGACCCTCGACAAACTGCCCATCCAGAACGCTGCGCTCAAAGCCTCCGGCCAGGGCGGCTTGCTGACCCTCGAAAACCTGCGCGGCGACTTGTACAACGGCAACTTCGAAGCCAAGGGCACCCTGGACGTGCGTCAGCAAGTGCCGGCCCTGAGTATGCAAACCCATATCACCAAAGTGCCGGTGGAAAAGATCCTCGAAAGCCAGGGTAAAAATCCGCCAGTCAAAGGCCTGGTGACGCTCACCAGCGCGCTGACCGGCAACGGCAACAGTCAGAAAGCACTGATCGAAAGCCTCAACGGCAACGCCAGTTTCGTCATCAACAACGGCGTGCTGCTCAATGCCAACCTTGAGCAGCAACTGTGCAAAGGCATCGCCACCCTGAACCGCAAAACCCTCAGCGGCGAACCACGGGGCAAGGACACGCCGTTCCAGGAACTCAAGGGCAACCTGACCTTTCGCAACGGCGTGGCCAGCAATCCCGACATGAAAGTGCGCACCCCGGGCATGACCGTCAACGGTGACGGCGACGTCGATCTGCGGGTGCTGGGCATGGACTATCGCGTCGGCATCATCGTCGAAGGCGATACCAGCGCCATTCCGGATCCGGCCTGCCAGGTCGGCGACAAGTTCGTCGGCATCGAGTGGCCGTTGCGCTGCCGTGGTCCGCTGGAACTGGGAGCCAAGGCCTGCCGCCTGGACAACGAACGCATGGGCCAGGTCGCGGCTAAATTGGCCGGCGACAAGCTCAGCGACAAGATCGACGAGAAGCTTGGTGACAAAGTCAGTCCTGAACTGAAAAACGCATTGAAGGGGCTGTTCAAGCGATGAGAGCCGAGCAGTTTTCATCGGCGGTGCTGGACTGGTACGACCGCCACGGCCGCCACGACTTGCCCTGGCAACAGGGCATCACCCCGTACCGGGTGTGGGTCTCGGAAATCATGTTGCAGCAAACCCAGGTCAGCACCGTGCTGAACTACTTCGACCGTTTCATGGCTTCGTTGCCGACGGTTGAAGCCCTGGCTGCAGCGCCGGAAGACGAAGTGCTGCACTTGTGGACGGGCCTGGGCTACTACACTCGCGCACGCAATCTGCAGAAGACCGCGAAGATCGTCGTCGCTGAATACGGCGGCGAATTCCCCCGTGATGTGGAAAAGCTTGTCGATCTGCCGGGCATCGGTTTGTCCACGGCCGGCGCCATCGCCAGCCTGAGCATGGGCCTGCGGGCGCCGATCCTCGACGGCAACGTTAAACGGGTCCTGGCGCGCTTTACCGCGCAAGAGGGTTATCCGGGTGAGCCGAAGGTCGCCAAACAGCTCTGGGCGAACGCTGAGCGCTTTACACCGCATGATCGAGTCAACGCCTACACCCAGGCGATGATGGATCTGGGCGCCACGCTTTGCACTCGCAGTAAACCGAGCTGTCTGCTCTGCCCGCTGGAAAAGGGCTGCGAAGCGCACATGCTCGGCCTGGAAACCCGCTACCCGATCCCCAAACCGCGCAAAACCGTGCCACAGAAGCGCACGTTGATGCCGATGCTCGCCAACGGCAAAGGTGCGATTCTGCTTTACCGGCGGCCTTCCACGGGCCTGTGGGGCGGTTTGTGGAGCTTGCCGGAACTCGACGACCTCGACGACCTGCAACATCTGGCCACGCAGCACTCGCTGGAACTGGGCAGCCAACAAGCGCTGCCGAGCCTGGTCCACACCTTCAGCCACTTCCAGTTGTCCATCGAACCCTGGCTGGTCCAGGTCCAGGAGTCCGGTCATCACGTGGCCGAGGCTGACTGGCTCTGGTATAACCTCGCCACCCCGCCGCGCCTGGGCCTTGCCGCCCCGGTCAAAACCTTGCTCGAACGCGCGGCCGCCGTATTGAACGCAGGAGAGTCGTCATGACCCGCACCATCATGTGCCGCAAGTACAAAGAAGAATTGCCAGCCCTGGAGCGCGCCCCGTTCCCGGGCGCCAAAGGTCAGGACATTTTTGACCACGTCTCGGCCAAGGCCTGGGCCGACTGGCAGAAACACCAGACGCTGCTGATCAACGAAAAACGCCTGAACATGATGAACGCCGAAGATCGAAAATATCTGCAGGGCGAAATGGACAAGTACTTCTCCGGCGAGGAATACGCCAAGGCCGAAGGCTACGTTCCGCCGGCTGAATAATCCCGATATTTCGGGGGTCGGAACGTAAGCGACGGTAATAATTAAAATTTTTTTGAAAACTTTCTTGACGACCCCCTGAAAAACCAGTTTAATGCGCCCCGTTGCCCAGATAGCTCAGTCGGTAGAGCAGGGGATTGAAAATCCCCGTGTCGGCGGTTCGATTCCGTCTCTGGGCACCACCTTTCGTTTTCAGGTGATGCCAAGCACACCTGAAAGCACACAAGAAGCCCGCCTAGTGCGGGCTTTTTGCTTTCTACGGTTCCCAACCGTTCCCTTGTAAGCCCAAACATATGTGAGTAGATTCGTGAGTAGATCCAGTTCGGTCTACAAATCTACTCACACCACCGTGGCAAAAGCCCGGCTGGTGTGGCCTGCAAGGAGGCAGCGTGCCACTCTCAGATACCACCATCCGTACCGCCAAGCCGAAGGACAAGCTTTACCGGCTGACCGACGCCAACGGCTTATGCCTTGAAGTAACCCCGACTGGTTCCAAACTATGGCGCTATCGGTACCGCTTCAACGGCAGCGCGAAGATGCTGGCGCTCGGCCCATACCCAGCGGTTACCCTGCTGAAAGCTCGTCAACTTCGCGATGGGGCACGCCAGCTACTGATTGAAGGCACCGATCCCGGCGAGCAGAAAAAACCGCCAAACAAGCACAGAAGGTCGAGGGGCTGACTTTCGAGACGTTGGCGCGAGAGTGGTTTGCCTACAACGCCCCCGCTGGGCAGAGAGCACAACCTACAAAGCCAAGCTGTACCTGGAGAATGATTTGATTCCGGGTATCGGCGCCCGACCGGTGAAAGCGATCACTCGGCCCGATCTGGTGGAGCTGGTGCGCAAGGTTGAAGCTCGGGGCACGCTAAATGCCGCCGGTAAGATCAGACAATGGCTACACCAGATATTTCGGTATGGGCTGGCCAAGGGCGTCGTTGACGCCAACCCGGCCACGGATCTGAGTGTGGTAGCAGCACCACCGAAAGCTGCCCGCCATCATCCGCACGTCACCTTTGCTGAACTCCCAGAACTGTTGGCCAAGAGCGAGGCCGCGAATATCCACTCGCTTACCCGGCATGCCATCCGCCTGCTGACACTGACGGCCGTTCGCCCGGGCGAGCTTCGCCAAGCCCCCTGGGCTGAGTTCGACTTGGAGCGCGCAACCTGGACAATTCCGGCCGAGCGCATGAAAGCCCGCCGCCCTCACATCGTCCCTCTGCCCCGCCAGGCCGTCGCCATCCTGCGCCTGCTCCAAGAGATCACTGGCCGCTACGCACTGGTCTTTGCTGGCGCCAATCCCGAGCGCCCCATGAGCGAAAACACGGTGAACAAAGCGTTGCGGATGATGGGCTACGAAGGTAGGCAGACCGGCCACGGTTTCCGTCACTTACTCAGCACGGAACTGAACGGTCGCGGGTACAACAAGGATTGGATCGAACGTCAACTGGCCCACGGTGACAGCGACGAGATACGCGGCACCTACAACCATGCCGCCTACGTCGAGCAGCGCCGGGAAATGATGCAAGCTTGGGCAGATTCAATCGACGCACTTTGCGCTGGCGCTAAAGTGGTGAGCATCAAACGAAAGGCATAAAGAGTTTTGGCTGGCCTAGCTCGACGGAGCGAAAAGCGGACTTCCCACCCGCCTGACTGGCAGACCTATTCAGTAGTGGGAGCGCTTGGAAGGGTGACGTGATGAATGACGGAATAGTACGTGGCATAGACAAAACCCAATTATTGGGACATTGCAGCACGGAAGATGAATTAGTAGAAAAACACATCACTGACGTAATTCATCAACATCACACCCTAGGTGATAGCCTGGTTGAACTGGAAAACTTTGGCGCTTGGATGATGACCCTCCAAGAAGCTGCTGAGCTAATCGCCTGCGATCAATGGTCTGCCGGGAATGTAAACATACCTGAGCTTACTGCATACACTGGCCACCTACTGTCATACGAGGCAACCTCTAAACTCGTAAATATCACGGAGATATTCCTACCAAAACTGATTAACGCCGTTGAGATAGGTCGCCTTAAAGCCGCGAGAACCCTACGTGATTTTGATGAGATCATTGTTCCCGACCTGACCTTCGTCGATTACAGCGCGTTATGTGAGTGGCTGACTGGAAGAGGATATACACCTGGGGAGGCATTTGAGGAATGGTATGACCGGGCTATTAATATTTCGGACAGACTGGTCGAAGAGGTAATCTGGCTGCGAAGGGCCGCTAGAGACGAAATAAAAGCAATGCCTGTAACAATCGGCTACTCGAGCGTTCAGGTGATTGACAATGAAGCAGGCGTCGAGGTCTTAAGTAGCCAATTAAAGTCAGCCCTTTTAGAAAATCAGCACTTACGAGAAAGGTTGGCGAAAGCTGAGTTAACGCGACAAGAAACAGCACATAATACATCTAAGAAGTCACATTTGCTGGCCACTGCTGCGCTGTTAAAACTATTAGAGTCGCCAATTGATCGCCCAAGACCTCAAGGAATGAAACAGTCCGCCATCAAGTCAGCGATTTTGGAGCGTTTCTCTTTTCGTGGCTTGAAAGAGCGCAATCTTGACGAAATATTTTCTGCCGCAAACAAGGCTATGGCAGAAGAGAAATAACCTCACCCAGCGATTTATACGCTCACCGCAATTGCGGAACGAAAAACCGCAATTGCGGTTACACCTACCGTAATCCGCCCCAGCATAAGCCCATGTTCTCAACGCCACCCAAGGAGGCGCTAGCATGGCAAACACAACCCACCCAATCCGCAAGCAAACCGAACAATCCCCAGTCCAGCCTGAGCGGCCACTTCGCTTCATCAAACTGGGTGAAGTCAAAGCCCTGACCACCCTTTCGACATCTGAAATTTACCGTCGCATTGCAGCCGGGCGCTTTCCCAAGCAGGTAATGCTCGGACCAAAGTCCGCCGTCTGGATCGAAGCAGAAGTTATCGCCTGGTGCGACTCCTTGGTCGCGCTGCGAGTGGAGGCTGCATAAATGGCCAACCAAAAAAAGGCCAACCCAATAAGGCCAGCCCAGAAAAAACTCACCTCTACGATACCAGTAATCTCGCCCAACTAGTTCGGCTTGTTCCCCGTCTTCGTCAGGGGCCGGCTGACACCTTCACCATAATGCGCGAGCTGAACATCTGCCGTCCTGGCGCCCGTATCTGCGACTTGCGCAATACCGGCTACAAGATCATCACCAACCGCATCACCATGACGGATGAATGGGGGCGCACCCACCGCGGCGTTGCCGTTTACACACTGATCGCTGAACCAGGTGCGAAGGTGGCGGCATGACAGCCCGCATAATCCCATTCGACTACCAAGGCCACACAGTCACATTCAACGCCGAAGGCTGGCTTCACGCGACCGTGATCGCTGAACGCTTCGGCAAGCGCTTGGATCATTGGCTGGATAACGCTGAGACACTCGAGTACATCCGTGCGCTGGATGAGATTCAGCATCACGGCTCGGGGCCGTCCACTATCGTGAATACCCGGAAATCCGGGTATTTGAAATCTCGCCGCGGTAACGCCGGCGGCACTTGGCTCCACCCCAAGCTGGCAGTGGCGTTCGCCCGCTGGTGTGATGCCAAGTTCTCTGTTTGGTGTGACATGCAAATCGAGGCGCTGATACACGGCGACCAGGCGAATTGGCAACAAGCACGCCAGCAGTCAGCTATTGGCTATCGCGGCCTGTGTGAAGCGCTGGCGATCGCCCACGAGGAGAGCGGCAAGACTCCCCAGCGGCACCACTTCATCAATGAAGCAAAGCTGATCAACCAGGCAATCACCGGACAATTCGCCGGCCGCAATCGCGATCAACTCAGCGCGCATGAGCTGGTGCTGGTCACTCTGATTGAGATCCGCGACGTGCTGCTGATCGGCCAGGGCAAAGACTTCGCGGCCCGCAAAGCATCCCTATTGCGCTATGTCCAAAGCCTTACCTCCAAGCACCTTCGGAGTGATGCCGCATGAACGCCTTGCTCATTATCGGGGATGAACAGTCGATAACTTTTCTTGCCAGTAGTCACACCCGCCGGTATGGTTCGCCTGTCGCTGCAAATTCAGCGACCGACCTTGGCGGGTCGAACAGTAAACGGCGCAACAGCGCCCCCATTACGATTGCAGGCGCTTTTTTGCGTCCGCATTCTCGTGTTATGGCGGGTTGCGCAGGAGCACCCTCGGGTGCGCCGGGTTCCGTTTACCCCGGTCCGCCAATCCTGTGCAACTCGCCACCCTTCCCTGCTTGGCGGCAGATAGGAGTGGCTCCAGTGAAGTAAACGGAGCTACACCCATGAAACACGCCCTAATTCCGTCCAAAGTCCGCGCCTTCGCTCACCGCCGCATGGCCCTGAGCGCTCTCCGCGCAAACTCGTCTCTCTCAGTTCGTCTCGCCCGCTACAACGCCCACATGGCCATCGTCCGCACTCTGGAATCTGTCGGGGGTGTCGCATGACTGCCGCAGCCCGTTCCGCGCATCGAGTTGCCAGTGACGCCTTCGAGCACCTGAGAGGCTGCCAGGAGGTTTTGCAGCAGCTTGAAGCATTACTGATCGCCCTCAAAGAATCCTCCCCGCAACACTCCAACCAGTCGCGCCTCGCCTCACTGGGTGCGTTCGTCGCGATGGATCACGCGAACTCGGTGGATTGTTTCATCGAGGACTATGAGCGCCTGCTGGAAGGGAGCGCGGAATGATGACCAAATCGAAAGCAGGCACCTGCAAACAGGTGGCCCAAGAGGCAATGTTCCAGCTCGATTGCTGCCGCGAGTTTACCGACTGGATGCTTGCTCTGATGACCGCCATTCGTGACGACCAAAAACACTCAGATGGAAAGAACGTTCCTGGTCTGTCGAACCTTGGCGTGTACCTGGCAGAAACGCAGCTTGGGGATGTGGAGCAATCATTTGAGCTGCTCAGTGACAACCTGTCGAACCTCGGAGGTGCGGCATGACTGGCGCACTCCAGACCAACACAGGCGTGGTCGACAATCTGCGAGATGCGCAGGACATTATGGTGCTGCTGGCGATGTCGCTGGCGCTGATCGCCTCCCCTCCACTCACATCCTTGTGGCCCGCGTTACCGCCGTGTTCGCACAGCACGCAGCCATGACTTGGGCCGAACTCCTGGGTGATGTCATCGCCGAGCAGGAGGCCACCAAATGATCCAGCCACTGAAATTCAAGCCGCGGAAAACGTATCCGACGCACCGCCTCCCCTATGTCGGCTACGAGAACTATGCCGATCGCTATGGGCGAATCGGATATTGGGATGTCCCTTTGACTGGTGGCTACAACGGAGGCTGGGCGACCGGTCGCGCCTTGGGCCTCGTCGCAATCAAGCACATGAGCCAACACGATCACGACGGTGATGGCGGCCACCTCAAGAGCATCGCGTCTGCCTGGATTGATCGAGCCAGCACTGCCGCCCCAGCGGAGCTGGAAACTCTGCAGGGGCAGGTGTTGGGGTTCATGGAGGAGATCGGCCGATGGGCGCACGCGGCAGCGATGGCGTCCCGTTGCAAGCTCGCCAAGCTCGACGAGAAGGCCGAGCTCCAGAAGGCAAACGCAGGCTTAGGGCTCAGGCCTGTAGCGACCAAAAGCCAGCCACCGCAGGCAATGCAGAACGCCGCGCAAACACTGATTCGATAAAGAGTTAAGACCATGGAATTTCAAAACGGCGCGTCTGCGTCGACGGGATCGGCTTGCCTGAAGAAAGCCACCGAACTGTTTTACGTCACTCACCCGAAGGCGCCCAAGGCGTTGCTGGGGCCATTCTTGACTGAGGCCGACGCCGAGTGCGGACGCGTAGTTATGCGTAGCGCCGGCGCCCAGGTCACGGCGTGCTTGGTCGACTCCATCGACGACTTCACCCGTTGGCACGGTGTGAACAACGGACAAGTTTGCCGGGCCTTTGCTGGCGCTGATCGACGGGAGGTCAGCCATGGGTGACGTGACCCCAATCAATCGCAAGAGCAGTGGCGGGCCACCCGCTGCCGGCGCTCATATCGATAGCGCCAGCTACGTGCTGCTGGTGGAAACGCTGGTCGGCTTCTTGGAGCTGCGCATCTCGGAAGGCGACCAAGGCCGTCACTGCGATGAGCTGGAGCGCCTGACTCAGAAACTGGAGAGTTTGGCCAAGCGGTTTACCCCGCCGAAGGGGGCCGCATGACTGAGGCAACGATCCTATTCCGTGATGCGCTCCAGGCCGTCTATGGCCCCCTCGACTGGATTCCAGAGCCCGACGGTGCAATCCACCGATTCCGTGTGCCGGAAGATAAGCCTGGTTCGCTCAACGGCTGGTATGTGCTGTACCTGGACGGCATTGCATCCGGTGCTTTCGGGAGTTGGAAAGCCGGAGGCGCCAGCACCTGGTGTAGTCGCGAACCGGTGGACGCCCGCGAAGCGGCCCAGATCCGCGAACGTGTTGAGCTGGCCAGGCGCCAGCGAGTGGCCGAACAGCGCCAGCGCCATGAGCGAGCGGCGGCAAAGGCCAATCACTGGTGGTGCAACGCGCGCCGCGCATCACCAGACCATTCGTATCTGGTGGCGAAGGGCGTTCGCTCCTACGGCTTGCGCCAGCGTGGGGCTGAACTACTCGTTCCGCTGTACCTGGACGGTCAGTTGGTCAACCTGCAACGAATTGCTCCGGACGGCGGCAAGCGCTTTCTCTTCGGCGGGCGGATCAAGGGAACCTATTCCCCGCTGGGCATCATCCAGCCCGGCGCGGTGCTTTGTATCTGCGAAGGGTGGGCGACCGGCGCCAGCCTCCATCAGCACGGCGGATACGCGGTTGCCGCAGCCATGAACGCGGGCAACTTGATGCCGGCCGCTATGGGTCTCCGCTCGCGCTACCCAGCCCAGCCGATTGTGGTAGCCGGCGACGATGATCGCCTTACCGAAGGCAACCCAGGCCGCGCCGCTGCAAACGCAGCAGCCGCAGCCGTGGGTGGTGAGGTCGCTTTCCCTGACTGGCCAGACAACGCACCTGAATCCCTGACTGACTTCAACGACCTTGCAAACTGGAAACTCGCCAATGGCCAAGCCTGACGCCAACGTGATCACCCTTCGGCCAGAAGCCGCCACAATTGCACCAGCGCGTCCCTGCTGGGCGGTGTACGAGCATTGGGTAACCAACGAGAACGGCCGCAAGCTGCGCCCCGGGGTGTACTGGCACAGCTTCAAGCGCACCGCCGCCGATCAGGACGACGCGGAGAGCGACGCCGCCGACCGCCCGATCACCGACGAATGGATATCCAGCCCCGTCACAGTCGTCGCTCGCACCACAAACAGCGACGATGGCAGCGAAGGTCGATTGCTGCGTCTGGTCACCGAGGGCGGCATCAAGGAGTGGATCATCGCCATGGAGGTGTTCGGCGGCAGCGGCGAGGACGCCCGGCGCGCCTTGTTCGGGATGGGCGTCATTATCGCCCTCAAGAAACGCGGCACGTTCATGGAGTACCTGCTCGACCAGCATCCTGCAGAAGTGTTCGCCACCACCAGCCGGCCGGGTTGGCATGAATCGGGCGCGTTCGTGCTGCCCGGGAGGACGATCGGCAGCGACAAAGTGCGATACCAGGCCAGCAACAAGGCGCAGGTTCTTTTCTGCCGCCGTGGTGAGCTGGCGCTGTGGCAATCGGAGGTGGCTGCCAAGTGCGCAGGCAATCCGGTGCTGACACTGGCGATCGGCTGCTCGTTGGCCGGCCCGCTGCTGAGTCTGGTCGGCGTGCTGGGTGGTGGCGTTCACCTGGTGGGCGACAGCTCGAGCGGCAAATCCTTGGCGCAGTTGATCGGCTCGTCGGTGTGGGGTGACCCGGGCGTGTTCGCCGCCAGTTGGGACATGACCAAGGGTGGACTTGAGATCGAAGCGTCGAGCCGTAACGACACCATCCTGCCGCTGGACGAAATCAAACGCGCCGACCCCAAGCGAGTACAGGAAATGGCCTACTCCCTCG
The DNA here is from genome assembly GCF_016651105.1 of Pseudomonas sp. TH15. Taxonomy (GTDB): domain Bacteria; phylum Pseudomonadota; class Gammaproteobacteria; order Pseudomonadales; family Pseudomonadaceae; genus Aquipseudomonas. The sequence goes on along the minus strand of NZ_JAEKEL010000001.1, from coordinate 1,406,504 downwards.
CCAACGGCCAGGGTAAAGGCACCATGACCCGTGAGCGTGAAGGCCGCGCCAAATTGAGCTGGCGCCTGCTGACCCTTTCCAGCGGCGAGCGCTCGCTCTCTGAACACGCCGCGATATCCGGCAATGCCGCCCACGCTGGCGCCGAATTGCGCATGGTCGACGTGAACGCCGGTACTCGGACACACCGGGCCTTCGACGAATTGCACGGGCTTGAGGGGGCGGACTTTCACCGACAGCTCACCGTGGCGGTAGGCGCCCACCATGGCCACCTTGGGCCAGAGTTCGTGGAGCGTCTGGTCGCAGCCGATGACAAGCCTGGCCTGCTCAGTGACTTTGACGGCATCCGCGCCCAGTTCGTAGAGGACAACGCGCAGGCCGGCCGTGTCGCTGACCGGTTCGCCGTGATCGCGCTGGCTGGCGAGATGGCCATCGCCTACGGACTGCTCCCGTGGGAGCCGGGTACAGCCCTCGCCGACTGCCGTCTGCTCTACGGCGAATGGCTCTCCCGTGTCGGCGGAGGGAATGCCGAAGACCGCCAGATCTTGGCCGGCATCATCGATTTTATCGACAAGCACGGCAGCAGCCGTTTCTCGGACGTGGACGCACCCGAGGCGGACGCAAAGGTTTTCAACCGCGCCGGGTACTGGGAGGTGGTCGCCAACAAGCGACTGTTCCTCTTCAACAAGTCCGCGCTCATCGAAGCCGCCCATGGGTTCGGCCTCACCCGCGTCATCAAGGCGCTGGAGGTTGGCGGAGCCCTGGCCAAGCGCGACACCGATCGGGATAGCCGAAAAACCAAAAAGTACCGCATCCCCGCCGGCGGATCTGCTCGGCTGTACGTCATCGACACGGAAGCTCTGGATGGCGAAGGCGGTGCCGTATGACCTCTACCAACACCAGAGACGAATGCCCGACTTCACAGGAACCTACAAACGTGGGGAACAGGGGGAACGGGGGAACAGCCAGCAAAGACGCGGCTTGTAGCCGTTCCCCCTTATTTGGTGTTTGGGGAACAGGGGGAACACAAACATGTTTTTGAATATAAGTAAGCAGCGCTTTCCTGACGTTTGGTTATCACTGTTCCCCACAAAAAAACGTGGGGTACAGAATCCCCCTCTGAAAGCCCCGGAATCATTGGGTGTTCCCACTGTTCCCCCGTTCCCCCGTTTTTTTCACAGACACATTTGGGCAATGGTGCAAATCGGGCGAGGTGAAGCCGTGAGCCTCCTTTCCAGCCTGCTCGATCACATGCCGCCAGCTATCACCGGTACCGACTCCACAATTTTGCGGAGCCGCCCAGAACCTCGCCCGAGCCTGGTTTTGGCCAACCTCGTCGAGCGCACTCCGCGGCTCATCACAAGCTCACACGCAAGCGCCGCCACTGCCACGCCTGAATGGCGACGGGCGCGCGACCATTACCTCAACCACATCATGGTTTGTCGGAGTTGCTACGCGCCTACCGGCCGCCATTGCCCCGCAGGCGCCCACCTGCGCGCCAGCTATGACAACACGCCCATGGAGGCGCACCAATGACGCCAAGCCTTATCGCCCGCTTGTGCAACATCGCATTGAAACCCGGCATCAGCGCCAGCACGCAGCTCATCACAACTCGGCGGATCTGCCGCGCCATTGCTGACCAGCTCGACGCTATCCGCGCCGAACGTCGAGCCATTCGCCGCGAAGCCGGCAAATTGAAAGCGTTTCTGCCATTCACGCGGCAAGCGATCGAGGAGCTGGAGGAAAGAGCCCGGGAACATCAGGAGGCTATCCGCACCGGAGCACAGGATGCGCTCGCCGGGTTCGGCCAATCGCTGATGTTCGACCGGGAAGGGCTGGCGCAGGCGTTGGGATTCGACCGGATGTGCGACCTGCTGAGCGTCAACCCGGTACATCGCCAGCAAGCCAGAACAGACGGAGACACCAGCCTTCGCGGGTTGGCCTACCTCTCCCAACTGGAGGACAGCGCCGACCACAAGAGTGAGGAATGGGGCGCCGGTGGCCCTCTGTATCGCGCCTGCCATGCCGCCGTGATCCGGTTCATCAGGGAATGCCCCGAAGACCAGTTGCCTGATCCCTTCGCGCCTGGCGCTCCCTTCGGCCCGAAGCTCCCGCCAACCCTAAGCATCGTCGGCAAGTAGAGACCCAATTACGCGACACGTATTGCGAATCACGAAAACGTGTCGCTACACGGAGCAACACAACCGGGCATCCGCCCATCAATGGCGCCACGGCGTCGAAGGAGGCAATACATGTCACACCACATGCGCTTCGCGGAAGCGTGCAAGGACACAGATTTCACCACTGACCCCGGCACGATCGGCGGGTACATCGTCTGGACGGTAGAGCACGTGCGTGACGGCCAGCGGGTGGAGATTGAGGGGCCTTTCTACACCGAGGAGGAGGCCAGGATCTCCGCCGAACTGATGCGCATCGAATACCGGGGAGCCCGGGCGTACAAATCGACTCACTGCTCGGCCTGGAATCCAGACGTGAAACGCGAGATCGCAATTCGAAACGACGCAATGGCCGCCCGCATGATCCTCGCCGGCCAGCTCGGTATGGAAATTCCCAAACACAGCGCCCAAGGCGCCCAGGAGTAACAAATGGCGATGGCAACAAATTTTGGCAATAAGACCCTGATCCTGCTCGGCGGTAGCGCTGGGAAACTCTTTGGTCGGGAACACTTGTACGAGCTTTCCACGGGGGATGTTCGCGAAGCGGTCAAGGCCGTCGACGTAAATCACCCCGGCCTCGTGAAATACCTGGCCAACGCCAGGAGCAAAGGCTTGGAGTTCGCCGTCTTTCGAAACAAGCGCAACATTGGAGAGAGAGAAATAGGTCTCGGCGGTGCGCAGGAGATCCGCATCGTCCCGGTGATTGCGGGCAGCAAGCGCGCCGGCACCATGCAGACGGTCCTCGGTGTTGCGCTTATCGCGATCGCCACCATCGCGACCGGTGGTTTTGGTGGACTGGCCGCTGGCGGTGCGTGGGGAGCCGTGGGAGCGGCAGGTATCGCCAACGTGGCTGGCGGTGTGATTCAAATGATAAGCCCCCAACAAGGCGGCCTCAAAACGAGCTCATCACCAGAAAACGCCGCCAGTTATGCCTTCGGCAGCGCACGAAACACCACGGCCAGTGGCAACCCGGTCCCGATCTGCATTGGCCATCGCAGGTGGGGCGGAATAATCATCTCGGCCTCCATTCATGCAGAGGACAAAGCGTAACGGCCGGGGACTAGCCGGTGATACAGTCGCCATTTTTCGGAGGGAAGACGATGCAAAGGATTATCACGGCAGTTTGTTGTGTTGTTGCTCTGGGCGGCTGTACCACATCACTCCAGGATATGCGCACAGAGGGGCCTGAAAGGACTTTCACAACCCAGAAGCCAGAGCAGCAGGTAGCAGAATGCATCCTCTATGCCTGGCAAAACGAGTCGCTGGCGGGAGTTCACTACGCGGTAAGCCTTCAGCCTCGCCCAGGTGGTGGTAAGTCAGTAGTTAACGCCGGAAACAGAGAGATGGCGGACGTGATCGGCGGAAAGGGACAAACCGCAATCCGGTTCTACTCCAGTAGCAGCATGGGATGGATAACGGATCGACGAGCCGCAAGCATCCAGACCTGTCTGTGACTATGTCGACCCCAAGGACAGGCTGAGCACCAAATGTCGTATCGGCCTGTCTCATTGGAAGTGGTAACCAAGCGTGGTAACCACCATTGGTAACCACCCCAGCAGCGCACTCGCAGGCCAACCGATAACCCTGACGTGGTTCACTCGATGTCAGGTTTTGTCAGGTTCTCGAAGTGCTCGAACACACCTGGCGTCTGGCGATAAGCCACCACTCGACACTTCGCCCTCAGCGGTTATTCTCCTTTTTCGAAAATGCCGTTCGCCAGCGGCGAGCTTGCCTCAGGATGGAAAGGATTCAGGAATCAAGGAATGAGCGGATACGTCCCCAACCCACCGAAGGGCTACCGCAACAGCGGCACCGAGCCCGTCGATATACATGCCCAGCGTTGGGCTGAATACAAAGACCTCCCGGCGAAGAACGAGACGAAACCTGCCAGCAAAGGCTGTGTATTCGCCAAAAGTTGTGATCTTGCAGATGGTGTGATCGATCACAAAAAGCCTGCCGGATTTATCCCGGTCGAGACCCTGGCAAACTACGGAGAGTTTTCCCTCCTCGGCGGTCGCGAGACCGACGCCGCGGGAAATATCCAGCTGAAAAAATCAGCGGCAGTGCCTTACCCGCAGCCTTGGGAACTCTCCTTTTGGGTGGCGCTGGCGCCGCGGCTGCCTCTTGTGGCGGGCTGTGTACGGCTGGAGTTGCTGGGGGCGCGGGTGTTGCAACCGGCTCTGCTGCAACGGGGGCTGCTGGTAGTACCGGCGTTCTCACCGCCGGCGTGGCCGCTGGTACATTGGCGGGGATAGTCGCGCTAATGTGGCCGTCGACCCTTGGTGACAGCTCCCTTTACACGGAAGACCAGCTTCGGTCACTGGAGAAGGCCCGAACTCGCGTCCGCCTCCATGTTGAGGAGCAGGCGGACGGAACCCTAAAGGGGTACGGGTACAACACTCAGAAGCGCAGTGACTGGGAAATGATTCCTGTCGTGCAATTCGTCCAGCAGGGATCTCAGCAAGTGGCAGACTTCGGCGACGGTGTAACCCTCATATGGACGCCGGCGGTTGATCCCTCGAGCACCGCCGGTATCCCGCCGTTAGAGAGTGCTCCTCAAGCTCCACAGATTTGGATTTATCCGCCGACCGAACAAGCTGACAGCATCATTGTCAGCCCGATCTACCCGGACCGATACAAAGATTTCATCCTCGTATTCCCGGCTGATTCAGGTGTACAGCCGCTGTACATTGTGATGAATGTTCGTCTCAACCCAGGCACCGTTACTGGGCAGGGAACAGACGTGACAGGCATCTGGCTCGCCGGCGCCAGCGTCGGTCTAGGGTCGCCCGTGCCGACGCGAATCGCAGATCAGCTAAGGGGAAAGAGCTTCAGCAGCTTCGATGCTTTCAGAAAGGCATTCTGGATAGCGGTCGGGAGCGATTCGGAGCTCGCCAGTCAATTCAACGACAGCAATAAAGCCCGAATGCTTGAAGGTATGGCGCCTCGCGCCCGGGCGATTGATACCGTGGGCAAGCGCCGATCCTTTGAGCTTCACCACGGGATTCCTGTTTCTGAGGGTGGCGAGGTTTACGACGTCGACAACCTCAGCGCCATGACACCCAAACACCATATTGATACCCACCGGAGCCCGAAATGATCGCACTCAAAAGCAGCCTTTCCGAATACACGGAGAGCGAATTTCTCGCACTGATCAAAGAAATCTGCAGCGCCGCTGGCACCGAAGACTATCAGGACGAGTTGCTAGAAAACTTCATCGAAGTAACTGGTAATGCTGCCGCCTCTGACTGGATTTACTACCCAGAGAACGGCGAGGACGACTCGCCTGAAGGCATTCTGCAAACAGTGAAGGACTGGCGAGCGGCGCAGGGTTTGCCAGGGTTCAAGAGAGCGTAACAACTCTTCACGTCGTGATGTCACCCAATCAGTTCAAGGCCGGTATCCACCTCGGTATCCACGTTTTGGTTAGATCTGGCGGGGATACCTTGGTGGTGACCATATGCGGTGACCACCAATGGTGACCGCTCTCCCTTGGTCACCGACGCACCAAATCCCCTTTGCCGAAACGCCCCACGGAAGGCTGGCGCCTAGTTCCGGCCGGCGTGTTTCGCGCAGTTCGTCGCGCGCATCCGTCGCGCACCTGGTCAATGCGCGAAGCCATCCCCAGGCAAGGCTTCACGCACCCTTCACGCAGTCTCTTCACGCGCCTGGAGTGCGCGCACTTCCTGTGGGAGCGAGCTGTGTGACGTTGGTACGCAGCCAGGTACGCATCATTGGTACGCCCCCGTCGATGCATACCAGCACCAAGTTCGCACTGAGGTTCGCAACCATTAACGCGAGAACTGCGAATCGGCCTGCCAACAACAGAGCGCTCCCAGACCGTTCACCACCCATTCAGGTACTCACGATTCGCTCGCAAAACTTAGTACGGCCTATCATCAAACTGCAGCTCGAATGGTGGGCTGATCTTTCGAACAACAGGGCTCACTGCAAGCCGACGCGCGAAGTAGAAGTCAGTCGCCCGCGCTATGGCTGCTTGGTTGATGACTGTAACCTGGTCAGGAGTCAGTATCGAATCGGGTAGACCAGCTACGATCGCGATCTTGGGTGAGAGCGGAACTATCATCATGTCGTCAAAGCAATCCGGAACGATGAACTCGTCAGAATAAGATCGAGCAATGCCCCACTGCATTGTCTGGTTGTCTTGGAGAAATTGATTCTGATATCCAAAAACGTGCAAGCTCGCCATTAGCCTGCCCTTCATAACGCCATCGACGGCATACATGACGTGCTTTCGCTCCAGGATCTCCTGTTGGTCTTTGGTTAGAGAGTCTCCAGCGACTCCATAGAGTGAGACGTCTTCCAGACCTTCAAGCCTGAATTTATGGCGTGTACGCCAAAGGGAAAAGAACTCCTCCACGATGCGCTTCTCGAAAATACCGATGGTAATCACGGAGCCATTCTCTATGGCCCGAGCTAATGCCTGAAAGCGATCCTCAATGTTCTTTCCTACCCCCGCCTCGGTTTTTTGATCCCAAACCCGCTTGGCGCAGAAGATCGCATTATTAGGCTTTAGCGGTATGACGCGGCCCAGCTTCTTAACGAAGACCTCAACTATCCCGTCTGAATTTGTAAAGCGTTGGATACCTGCTTTCGGGAAGACATGCTGGTCTACTGTCAGACGGTGAGGATTACCAGGTTGGGTAGGCTCAAACTTCACGATTCGCTTTCCTCGGATCTGCTCTGGAAGCATTAGGTTCGCACCTTTGGTTCGCACCCTACAACGCGAACTGGTGCGAACCTGGCAGCCGGTTACCAGGTCGGTTACCACGGAAAGTTACCAATTGGAGCGGTTGCCAGTCGCTGGTTTCCACTGAGGTTCCCAGGGTTTTGCAGTGGTTTCCACTGGTAACTCGGCCACTTTAGTTGTGACCATACAAATAAGCATAGGGAGCGCCCCTCGATACTCTCCCCGACCAGCTCAGATATCTGTGTCCATAACCAGCTATGCAAGATTGTTGCCGATGATGTCGAAACATCACGCCCAAAAAAGTCTGTGCTACGTTGATTCTGGTGAGCGTAACTCCGCCCCGGAGCCCAGCCCAAAAAGGAAAACTGTATGCCCGCTAAACCCGTTGTTCTGCCAAGTCGAACTTTTGCGACCCAAGGAGAGGCGACGGCATTTTTCAAGGCCATGCTCGCGCGGTACGGCGATGGGGAGTTTCTGAACTCTGATGACGAAGACATCCTTTACGAACTCTTGCAGCGCCACCCCGAAGCCGATGAAAAAATCGGAGCGGGCGTCCAAGCTTTTTATCGTCAAAGATCGCCTGACCATCCTACAAGTTGCTTCCATGTTTTGCGGGTCGACGGAAAAAAACGGATTTCGGGTATCCCACCTGTATCACGGGCCGGGCTCCCGGTCTGCGGCATGGGTTTTATGAAGCCTGTAGGCGTTCAGTTGTGCCTGAATTAATGCACCAAAAACAGCAGATATTCGACTTATCGCCAAGTGGAATACACTGCGTGAAAACTGGTGAGTTGACGACAATCCACACGTCAGAATATCGCCACACCGAGCCGAGATTTAGGGACATTGTGTCGGGGTTCATTCATGCAAAGAACCTGGCTATCACCCCCTCAATGGTGACCGTAAGCCAGGATATGCACTACCAAACCGTTTTCACTGATCCTGCAATGGCTCGTGAATTCATCGACTTTCATAGGGCAGTCGCAAAGCTCGAAATCTTTAAAAAATATGTGCGATAAAATTGGCCTTTTGACCATTAATACCGACCTTTAATGCCTCCTAGGTGACTATATCCGCGCTCAGCAAATCGACACGCACCGATGCGCCACGACAGAAGTTTTCCGTTAAATATCACATATCTGTAACGTCAACGACCCGGCGAACGCTGCAAACATATTAACAGGGCAGCCCGTTTAAAAAACGGATAAAAATATATACAGCACGCACTACTTGAAGTTATGCATCACCAACCTTGAAACAATGGCTACCATACTAAGGCCATACATTAGAATAATCGAAATATGGGCGATCGGCTTGAGCTTGGCCTCATTCAACTTACGCATTCCATGCCGCTCGTTGACCACAATTAAAAACAACCCAACGAACACAACACAGGCGCCACTGACTATACGCATCCCCTCAAAAAAGCCGCTTTCCCCCTCCTCAAATAGCATAGCAAGCCCCACCGCGAGAATCACCGCAGCAACCGCAAAATTCTTATAGTGATCAAAAACAAACTTTACTGCATTATCATTTCCAACTAACTTTTTAAGCATAAATCCCTCGACACATTAAAAGCCAACTTCTTCACCAATCAGCCAAACACGATCACTGTCACTTAATTATACAAACTAGCAGCACTTTAAATTTTTGCTGCATTCTCCTGTCACTGACAAAAATCTGGATAATGATTTTTCGTCCCTTTACATCTCGGAAAACGCTTACACCCCCAGAACTCCCCCCAGCATTTTTGCCTACCCTGGCGGTTCTTACTGACATACCTCCACCACAAATTGGGCATTTAACTTTGAGCAAACTCTTGGGGTGAGCTGCCTTTGGGCGCGGAACCGGGCTATTCGCTGGCGGCGTGATAACCTTCAAATTGATAGTCGGGATTTCGGTGGCGGTGGCGGTGGCGGTGGCGGTGGTTGGGATTTCACTATTTTCTCTAAGCTTGGCTAGCCATTTTTCCCTCCCTGCGCTGTATGCGACCACTGCCCAGACAGTCGCACCGATGCTAAGCAAGAATTTCATAGCACCGACTGTTCGATCAACACCGCCATGGGAGGAGCATGCTCCTCGCCGACCTATCGACGCGGAAGCCCAGCCGTCACTACAAACGGCTCCTCCAAGTAGAATCGACAACAAAATCATCGCCCCTAAAAAGACGGTAATTCCCACAAGCCAGGTCCGGTCCTTGGAATACAAAATCAGGTCCCTCATCACACATAATCGGGATCGGGCGTAATGACCCGAACAAGTTTGGCGTTTTGATATCACATCGAATTTGATTGGTCATCAATAGCTGTCTCAACCATGCCCACCGTGAGCGTTGAATTCAACGCACCGTGTAGATCCCAACCCGCTGGCGCCGGCTTTTACTTTGACCACACTTTGACGAAATGTGAGACAGGCATGAGACGGAATCCGCGCAGGATGGCCATCCGAGGCTTATTCCGTGCGGGCCGCGTCAAAGTAGGCCGTCTGGCCGTCTCATACCCCTGACAGACCCCTGACGGATTCTGGACAGGCTCTGGACGGTTTGACTGAGCGCATTTTGTTAGGTGCCGGCCGGACGCCCCAGTCATCAAGGGCGGAACAGCGCGGAAGACTGACCTGGTATTGGAGCGGTCCAAAATGGATGAGCGAGCATCAGTGAAGGAGCGGCCATAATCCTTGACCACCCTTGACGGAGCCTTGACGAGATTCTTGACAGGTCTTGACGGTTTGATCTGTCGCCACCAGTAGCTGGAACGCTGAAAGCCACGCAAGACAACGGTTTGCGGGCATTCTCGCAGGCTTGCAGGCGCCAGCCTCGTGAAGAATTCAAGAGCTGGTCGTCAAGGTAACTGCTCGAGCAATCATCAGAATTCCGCCGACGGGATGAGGGGGTACCCGGCCAGACAAATGCTGAGCGCGCCAAGCAATACTAGACAGGCCCTAGACGGATTTTCGCCGACAGACCACATTCAAATTGCCTACAGCCCAAGCAATACGACGCCGCCAGCGTGAAAGGTACTGTGCTGACGATTTATGTCGTCAGGTATTTTCCGAGGCTTCCAGCGACCTGACAGCAGGTTGGAGCAGGGTCACCAACTTCTGCTCGACTGCCCGGCGCCTTTTCATTTGTGTTGCTATATTCGAATCACAAATTCTCGGACGGGGAGACGTTGATGGGCTTATTTGAAGAGGCATGGAAGAATATTGCAGACCTGAGCGCCTCTCAGGCGCGGGATTGCTACATCTATGTCGGAAACGTAAGCCGCAATGGATATGATCGAATAACAGATGAATTCATTAGGAAAAAACTAAAAGCGCCTACCTCTTCCTTGCGACGTACGGAGGAGATCCATCGGCAGGCTACCGTATCGCAAGAGGACTTAGACACCATTACGATCATTTGACGATCGTAATCCCCACCTATTGTAAAAGTGCGGGGACGCTAATGGCGATTGGTGCTGATGAGTTAGTAATCGCCGACAAAGGTGAACTTGGCCCTTTGGATATGCAACTGAAAAAGCCAGACGAGTTATTTGATATGTCGTCTGGGCTTGATATCACACAGGCAATGGCTTTTTTGCGTAGTCAATCAACAGAGATTCTCAAAAGTGCGCTTGTGGATCTCAACGTGCAGCTCTCTGTAACCACCAAAACAGCAGCGGAAATCGCAACAAAGTTAACGACTGGTCTTATTGCCCCCATCTATGCACAAATAGATCCTTACAAAATTGGTGAATCACAACGGGCAGTATCAATAGCTTTTTCCTATGGAAAGCGACTAAACGATAAAGTAAAAAATCTTAAGACTGACGACTGCCTTCGATCTCTTATGCTTGACTATCCATCACATGGATTCGTGATCGATCGCAAGGAAGCATCGACTCTTTTCAATAAGGTTCGCGCTCCGTCGGAAGCTGAACTGAAAGCCGTCGAATCACTCTATGGTTTATGCCATGATCCCGACATGACCCGTCCATTTGTGGCGCTAATCCCATCATCAGCCGAAGGTACCAGCAATGACACCGTCCAAAGCAGCCCAGGAACAAGCGTTGAGCCGGCTGTTCACTCCTCAGAGGGAAATGGAGGGGCTGCCCGCGGGCAACCTGATCCAGATGATGAAAGAAATATCGCAGGAGCAAGTGAAGGCGGTCCGCAAGTATCCGATTCCGAAAGCAACAGACTTTAGTCGTCTTTAAGTAGGCAGAAGCCCGGTTAACGCCGGGCTTTTTGTTTCTTTACAGCCCATCTTTATTCCCCGATTGACGCGACATAAATGCGGAATTTCATTACCTGGCGCACCCTGCCCTACCGAATTGGGAGACCAGCTATCCATGCGGGTCGCGCCTCAGGAAAATGCGTAGAGAGTCTCCGCCCCCACCTAGGAGGTTAGATATAGACAACCTTCCCATCGAAGCAAGAAACACAATCCTAAAGCGCAATAGCCGAGTGCCACTAGACCGGGTATAAGAGCTAGTGTGACGCCGAAGACCTCGGCTAACCCAGCACTCCAGTACATCTGGGTGCAGGCCACGTCACCTTATCGCCACGAGGGGAACAAAATGGTTCAAATGGATTTGCCGGTTATTCCGCACGAGATGGAAGGCAACCTAATTCACCAGCGCGCCGTAGATGGATACATCAACGCCACAGCAATGTGCCAAGCGGCTGATAAAAAATTTAGCCACTATCATACGACAAAGACGAATAGTGATTTTCTTGAGGCTTTGTCTAAGTCGCTCAAGCTGCCAATTGCGGTCTTGGTCCAGTCAGTAAAAGGCGGCAATTACCAAGGTACTTGGGTACATCCCCAGGTAGCTCTCCACCTCGCTCAGTGGCTATCGGCAGATTTCGCTGTCCAGGTGACCGCTTGGATTACCGAATGGATGGCTGGAGGGGTATCGCCAAAAAATGCTGCGCGTATCCCTGTACATCTCCAGCGGTATATAGCAAACAGAGCGAAGATTCCCCACACACACTTCTCGATGCTCAATGAAATTGTTCTGGCTCTGATTGCGCCGTTAGAGGCTGATGGTTACGTCTTGCCCGAAAATATGATCCCTGACATCTCTAGCGGGAGAATGTTTTCTGGTTGGCTACGGAAAGAAAAAGGCATTGAGCCAAAAGATTTTCCAAACTATCAACATCAGTATCTTGATGGACGCATCGTCGACGCCAGGCTTTACCCTATAGAACTGCTAGGCGAATTCCGACTGTACTTCTACGGTACGTGGATTCCCCAACGATGCCGCACCTACTTCCAGGAAAAAGACCCTGTAGCGCTGCAATACCTACCTGCGTTACTAGAAAAATTAGCGTAACACATTGATTTCACACCGATGCCGAGATACCGGCATCGGTTGATTTGATTAAGCCCACTCTCTTGAGAAACCGCCCGGCAGCGATGTTCCAATCTAGGTTAGATCCCAGCACTCCCCACCCGATCACCTCCCTTACCTGACACCAATGCTGATTGCGAAAACTAACCACAAGAATGACCACTACCCTGATCCGGGGTGGTGCTGGCGCGAGGGAATGGTAAGAACGCCTCTGTGTGGTGCAACTGTCACACGGCGCCATCGCCATCGCCATCGCCATCGCCGAAAAAGTGTGGCGATGGCTCCTCAAAAGTGAGGTGCGAGATAATCGGGCCACTTTTGGACTGATCCATCAATGAGTGGTGATGATGACCACTCCTTTGCACTGGCGGCAGATTTATCGAGATGGCATTACCACTCGTCGGGCATCGACAGAGGAAATCAGCACGGTTTCGGTCGCCGCCGGCAGGTTTCAAAACAGAGCCGCATTTTAAAAAGAGAGTAGATTTGTGAGTAGACTTACATATCGACAAAAGACAAACCCTTTAAAACCGTGACCTGCAGCCAGCTTTTCGATTCCGTCTCTGGCACCAAATACCGAAAACCCTGAATCGCAAGATTCAGGGTTTTTTTATGCCTGCGATTTGGTAAACACTGAGCTCAGCTGTTTACGCGGCGCTTTTCCAACAGCCGCAATCCGCGCTACTTTGGCCGCCCCTTACGGAAGAGGGTCATCAAGCTGATGAACCAGAAACGAACCCGCGTGCCCCTGCCCCATCCGCCGCCGTATCGCCCGAGTCGCACAACTTACTGGCTGACTATTTTCGTTGCCCTGCTGATTGTTTTCGGCATCAGTGCATCAATCTGGATGCTGGTCGACAGCTGGCTCACAGGCTCCATCACCACCAATAACCGCGGCCCACGCAGCACCTACACACTGGCTCTGCAACCGCGGCGATTCTGGGTTGAGTTTGTGTCGCAAAGCATCGGCACGGCGTTCATGCTGGCGTTTTCTGTGTTTGGCTTGTGGATCTATCGCAAGGTGCAAGAGCCTGTGCACACACCGAAAAGCAAACGCCGCACAAAGAAAACCTAAAGTGTATTGATGTAATCGACAGGCAGCAGAACCGTGTCCAGCGCGGCATCTACTGGCAGGGATACAACGGTGATGATCGGACAGACAATCATCATGTAACAGATGATGGCCGCCGGCATGCCATCGCTGCCGCCTCCGCGCACACCCAGAAGGTGCAGGTTGCCATCAACCCCTCGGTAATACTGAGCATCAGACAAACCGTCATTCAAACGCCCGATGAACGTTCCGCAGCCCACCAACTGCAACACGAGGCCTGCCACACAACCAATACGCAAAATCCCTTTCAAACCGGCGCTTCCTTACATCACAAAACAAGAGGCGCGGGATTGTACCGGCGCTTCAACCTGACAAACACCCATCGCTATCCTGCATCAGTCCAGTGGAACACCAGATTGGCGGGTGTAAGAAATGGACTACATCCCTTTAACCGTTGAAGCCGTTTTCCTCGGCAATGTCCTGCAACACCAAGCGCCTCTTCCTGCGGATTTCGTCGTCTCTCCCGACATACCGCAACGGTAACTCTTGGCATGCTTTTGCCTCTGTTCCCAATGATGCGGAAGACCGATGAGCCAGCTAAAACCTGCTGACATGCAAGACCCGAAAATCGATTCATTGCTGGGGAGCTTGGCGAATTGATTCGCCAGGCGCGCCAGAAGGTTTTGAGAGCGGTCGATACCGCTCAAGTACAAACCTGTTGGCAGATTGGCCGGCATATTGTCGAGTTCGAGCAGGAAGGTGCCCAAAGGGCCACGTATGGCAAGCAATTGCTGGCGACGCTTGCGAAGGACCTGACAGGGAAGTTTGGGAAAGGTTTTGATGACCGTAATTTGAGGTATATGCGGGACTTTTATCAGACCTTTCCAAATTGGAACGCACTGCGTTCCGAATTGAGCTGGACCCACTACCGAAGGCTGCTACGTGTCGATAACGACAAGGCACGCAAGTGGTACATGGACGAAGCCGCCAATCAAAACTGGTCAAGCCGCGCGCTGGAACGCCAGATCAACACCCTCTACTACGAGCGTCTATTGATGAGTCGGGACAAGGCTCCCGTCATGACGGAAGCCGCTACCAACATCAAAACGATGACCGACAGCCCTCGGGAATTCATCCGGGATCCCGTGATGCTCGAGTTTCTCGGCCTGCCCAATGCAGGACTCGTTCTGGAAACCGAACTTGAACAAGCACTCATCGAGCAACTTCAGGGCTTCCTGCTCGAGCTGGGGAATGGTTTTGCTTTTGTCGCCCGCCAGCAACGCATAAGCACCGAAGGCAGAGACTTCTACATCGATCTTGTGTTCTACAACTACCTGCTCAAATGCTTTGTCATCTTCGATCTCAAGCGCGGTGAATTAACCCATCAGGATGTTGGCCAGATGGACATGTATGTGCGCATGTATGACGACCTCAAGCGCAACGATGAAGACGGGCCCACCGTCGGTATCATTCTTTGCGCGCAAAAAAACGAGTCAGTGGTGCGCTACTCGGTGTTACAGGGCAACGAACAACTGTTCGCCAGCAAGTACAAACTGGTGTTGCCGAGCGAGGAGGAGTTGCGCGCTGAGCTGGATCGGGAACGACGGGCAATTGAAGAGCGTCTGCTCAACCAAACAGACCGATAACCCCGACAGATTGTCCATAAGCTGCGCGAAGACTATCGTTGGCAGCTACCCGCAAAGGTCCAAAGCCAATGAATTTGCAGGACATGCCCTCACCGGCACCAGCCCAGGCTGAGTTAACGTCGCCAGTTACTAGCACCCCCTTCAAAGAACCCGCCTGCGACGGCTTCACCCTCGGCGGTTTCACCTGGCGTCACGCCTTCCAGGACACCGCCCGCCCGGTCGTGATCATCAACGCCGCCACTTCGGTCCGTTGCCGACACTACTCGCGCTTCGCCGATTACCTGTTCGCCAATGACTTCGATGTCATCACCTATGACTACCGTGGCATCGGCGAATCGCGGCCGGCGTCGCTGAAAGGGCTGGACGCTTCCTGGTCCGACTGGGGCGCGCTGGATTTCGAAGCGATGCTCAAGCGCGCTCAGCGTGAATTCCCCGGCCAGCCCATCGACGTGGTCGGCCACAGCTTTGGCGGCTGTGCGGCGGGCCTGGGGGCCTCTGGGCACCTGATCCGGCACTTGGTGACGGTCGGCGCGCAGTTCGCTTACTGGCGCGACTATGCGCCCGCTCACCGTTGGCGAATGTTCGGCAAATGGCACCTGGTGATGCCGCTGATGACGATGATCTGCGGTTACTTCCCCGGCAAACGTCTTGGCTGGCTGGAAGACACGCCCGCCGGCGTCGTCCGCGACTGGAGCACGCCCACCGCTCGCTACGAGCAGCGCCCCAGCGGTCGCGTGATCCACGCAAAGCACGGTCGGCTGCCGTTCGCCAATGTCACCGCAAAAACCCTGGCCATCAGCCTTAGCGACGATCCTTACGGCACGATCCCGGCCATTGAGCGCTTGCTCGGCTACTTCACCGGCAGCACGACCACCCATCTGCGAATCGCCCCGAAAGACATTGGCGAAGAAGAAGTCGGACATTTCGCCTTTTTTCGTAGCCCATACCAAGCCACACTATGGCCCATTGCATTGTCCTGGCTGCAAAACGGCGAACTGGCCCCCGATACTCCCGGGCGGCGAGTTTCACGTAGCTGAGTGACCTGCCCTCTCAACGAAATACGGAACGACGCCCATGGCATCCGCGAACAAGCAGCAAAAACGCGCCACCCGCGCCAAAGCCAAGGCCAAGCAGAACCGCACCCAACGGGCTGCCGCGCCGGTGGAGCTGGACCCGAACGATGACCGCATCGACTTCGAATCGGTGGACCTGACCGAACTGTTCAAGACCATGATCGACGCTGAAAAAATCAGTCAGCAAGCCATGTGCACGGCTTTCCTCGAAGACCCATTGCTGACGCTGGTGTACGAACAGGAAGGCGAAGAAGGCGCGATGGACTTCATCCTCGCGGCGCTGATCGAGTATCGCCAGTGGTCCACCGAAGCGGACGAAGCCGGCGCCCTGGCGTGGATCGAATCCCCAGCCTTCCAGGCTGACTACGTGGCGGCGTCCGACGCCATCGCGGCCCAAACACAACCGAAAGCGAACTGAAATTAATGGCATCCCTGAACAAGCAACAAAAACGCGCCAAACGCGCCAAGATCAAAGCCAAGCAAATCAATATCCACGGCCGTAAACCCGCCGAGCTGGACGATGACCTGGGCGACATCGGCGAGCCGATCCCGGAATACACCCTGGCGATGTTCAGCAAAATGCGCGACGCCGAAGCCATCGGCCGTAACGACATGCTACTGACCCTGCTCACGAACCTCGCCGACATCATCACCGACCACCCAGAACTTCTGGACATGGAAAACGCCGACAACGAAGCCATGGCCGCCACCCACCTGGCCGCCGACATGTTGATCGACTACCGCATGTGGACCGACGGCATGGACCGCGAAACCGCCCAGGCCTGGCTGACCGATCCGCAGTTCATCACTGATTTCGGCACTGCGCTGGATAGCTATCGCGAATCGCTGGACGCGCAGGAAGAAAAGGCTGAGTAATCGCCTTCGAATAGAAACAAAACGGCCGCTTGTCATCACTGACAGCGGCCGTTTTGCATTACGCGATGTGAATCAGTTCAACACCACCGCTCCAACCTTCTGCATCTTGCGACGACGGGCTACGAACAAGCCGACCGCCACTACCAGCAAGCTCAGGAACCCGGTCGCGAGGATCTCCACGCGGTGGGCGTCCTGGAACAGCATGATGGTCAGGGCCGCGACGATGAAGATGATCACCGCGTAGGTCAGGCCCGGGAACAACCACATGCTGAAGGCGATTTTTTCGCCGCGTGCCATACGCTGCTTGCGCATACGCAGTTGCGAGATGGCGATCACCAGGTACACCAACAACGCGATGGCGCCGGAGGTGGCCAGCAGGAAGTCGAACACAGCGGCCGGGGCCACGTAGTTGGCAAACACCGCCAGGAACGCAGCAGCGGTGGACAGGATGACTGCCCAGTACGGCGTGCCGCTTTTGTTGGTGCGTTGGGAAACGGCCGGCGCATCACCGCGTTTGCCCAGGGAGAACATCATGCGCGAAGCGGTGTACAGCGCCGAGTTCAGGCAACTGGTCACAGCCACCAGCACCACGATGTCGACGATCAGCTTGGCATTCGGGATGCCCATACGCTCAAGTACAGTCTGGTAGGAACCCACAGCAGCCAGAACCGGATCGTTCCATGGCACCAGGGCCACGACGATGAAGATCGACACGAGGTAGAACAAGCCGATCCGCCAGATCACCGAGTTGGTGGCCTTGGAGATTTGCTGGCCAGGATTCTTCGATTCCGCGGCCGCGATGGTCACGATCTCGGTGCCCATGAAGGAAAACATGGTGGTCAGGATCGCGCCCAATACAGCGCCCATGCCGTTTGGCAGGAAGCCTTGGGTGTCGAACAGGTGCGAAACGCCGCTGACCTGGCTGTTCGGCAAGAAGCCGAAAATCGCCAGAATGCCGAGACCAATGAAGCCGATGATCGCGATAACTTTGACCAGAGCGAACCAGAATTCGAACTCACCGTAGTTCTTCACGCTGAACAGGTTGGTCACCGTCAGCAGCAAAGTGATAACCAGGGTGAAGGCCCAGATCGCCACATTCGGGAACCAGGCATGCAGGATGGTCGCGGCGGCGTTGGCCTCCAGCGGGATCACCAACACCCAGAACCACCAATACAACCAGCCGATGGTGAAACCGGCCCAATGCCCGATCGCGCGGTCGGCGTATGTCGAGAAGGAGCCAGTGTCCGGCGAAGCGACGGCCATTTCGCCGAGCATGCGCATCACCAGCACGACCAGCGCGCCGGCAGCGGCGTAGGCCAACAGCACGGCTGGGCCGGCAGCGGCGATGGCGTGGCCCGAGCCAACAAACAGGCCGGCGCCGATAACACCAGCGATCGACAACATAGTCACATGACGCGGTTTGAGCCCCTGTTCGAGGCCATTAGAGCTTTGGGTGCTGCTCATTGAAACTACCTTTGCAAGGAAAGCGATTCAGTCCACCGCGTCTGGCATTTCTTTCTCGTAAAAAGAATCCAACGGGGCGTTCCGTATTCTGCACGCAATAATTGCGCCAAAATGTTACAGAGTCCCGAGAACCGCGGCTCTTAGGCTGACCGGGTGGTCATCGCAAGTCATTGAGATTAATGGCAATTTGCCAGAGCGTTACCCAGCGACCCACTTGAAGGACGAATCAACGCACCATAAACACACTTAAAAAATGCGCGACGCACAATAAAAGTGCAGATCCGGAACGTTTGTCCGGTTAGCGCTTCCAACACCCCGTCAAAGCTGGCAACATCGCGCCTTTTTTTACGTGCCCCCCGCTCCGGCTTGTATTTAAAGCGGGGTCAAACGTCTGTTCGGTTGATAGCAGCGCGACAGTCTGCTCCACCGATGCGACAACCTGCCACACACCATCCGTTTACCGCCCGTAGCGCTGTTGGCTGCCATTCGAACGCTATGCTAGCTTGGCCGCCTCGCCAGGAAGGCCACCAACAGCAGGAGCGAAACACTATGAGGAACGCACATGGCTGAGGCCACGCCCGCGCTTGAAATCCGCAACTTGCACAAACGCTACGGACAGCTTGAGGTGCTCAAAGGCATCTCGCTGACCGCCCGCGACGGCGATGTGATCTCGATCCTGGGTTCCTCCGGTTCCGGCAAGTCCACGTTCCTGCGTTGCATTAACCTGCTGGAAAACCCGCACCAGGGCCAGATCCTGGTAGCCGGCGAAGAACTCAAACTCAAAACCGCGAAGAACGGCGAACTGGTTGCCGCCGACGGCAAACAGATCAATCGCCTGCGCAGCGAGATCGGTTTTGTGTTTCAAAACTTTAATCTCTGGCCGCACATGAGCGTGCTCGACAACATCATCGAAGCCCCGCGCCGGGTGCTCGGCCAAAGCAAAGCCGAAGCCATCGAAGTCGCCGAAGCCTTGCTGGCCAAGGTCGGCATCGCAGACAAGCGTCATGCTTACCCGGCGCAACTGTCCGGTGGTCAGCAACAACGGGCGGCGATTGCCCGCACGCTGGCGATGCAACCCAAGGTCATCCTGTTCGATGAGCCGACTTCCGCCCTTGACCCGGAAATGGTCCAGGAAGTACTTAATGTCATCCGCGCATTGGCTGAAGAAGGCCGCACCATGCTGCTCGTGACCCACGAAATGGGTTTTGCCCGTCAGGTCTCCAGCGAAGTGGTGTTCCTCCACCAGGGCCTGATCGAAGAGCAAGGATCGCCACAGCAGGTGTTCGACAACCCGCTTTCGGCGCGCTGCAAACAATTCATGTCCAGCAACCGCTAACGGAGCTACCCGCATGCAGAACTACAAAAAAATCTTCCTGGCCGCCGCCGTCACCCTGGCCTTCAGCGCCGGTGCCGCCGCCGAAACCTTGAAGATGGGCATCGAAGCGGCCTACCCGCCGTTCAACAATAAAGATGCCAGTGGCAATGTCGTCGGCTTCGACAAAGAAATCGGCGACGCCCTGTGCGCCAAGATGAAAGTCGAATGCACCGTGGTCACCTCTGACTGGGACGGCATCATCCCGGCCCTGAACGCCAAGAAGTTCGACTTCCTGATATCCTCGATGTCGATCACCGACGAGCGCAAGCAAGCGGTGGACTTCACCGACCCGTACTACTCCAACAAGCTGCAATTCATCGCCAAGAAAGACGTCGACTTCAAAACCGACAAGGCTTCTCTGCAGGGCAAAGTGATCGGCGCACAACGTGCGACCCTCGCCGGCACCTGGATGGAAGACCACATGGAAGGCGTTGAAACAAAACTCTATGACACCCAGGAAAACGCCTACCTCGACCTGACCTCCGGTCGTCTGGACGGCATCCTCGCGGACAAGTACGTCAACTACGAGTGGCTGAAAAGCGACGCCGGCCGCCCTTACGAATTCAAAGGCGACCCGGTGGAAGAAAGCGACAAGATCGGTATCGCTGTACGTAAAGGCGACCCGATTCGCGCGAAGCTGAACCTTGCTCTGAAAGAAATCGTTGAAGACGGCACCTACAAAAAAATCAACGACAAGTACTTCCCGTTCAGCATCTATTGATTCTGACCTGCCTGACCGGCACCGTTCGCTGACGGTGCCGGTCCTTGGCATTGCCTGCCGCGATTTGAAAAGAAATCCATGATTATCGACCTCTACGGATTCGGCCCGGCGCTCGCCGCTGGCGCGCTGATGACTGTGAAACTCGCTCTCTCGGCCTTGTGCCTGGGGCTGGTGCTCGGTCTGCTCGGCGCCTTGGCCAAGACTTCCCCGCACAAGCCATTGCAATGGCTGGGCGGCACGTATTCGACCCTGGTTCGTGGCATCCCGGAATTGCTCTGGGTGCTGTTGATCTACTTCGGCACCGTCAATTTGATGCGTGCCTTGGGCGAATTTTTCGGCAATCCCGACCTCGCACTCAATGCCTTCGCCGCTGGCGTAATCGCGTTGGGCCTGTGCTTCGGCGCCTACGCCACGGAAGTGTTTCGCGGCGCGATTCTGGCGATCCCCAAAGGTCACCGCGAAGCCGGCGTGGCCTTGGGCATGTCGAAATTCCGGATCTTCACCAAACTGATCATGCCGCAGATGTGGCGCATCGCCCTGCCGGGCCTGGGCAACTTGTTCATGATCCTGATGAAAGACACCGCGCTGGTGTCGGTGATCGGCCTGGAAGAAATCATGCGTCATGCGCAAATCGGCGTGACCGTGTCCAAGCAGCCGTTCACCTTCTTTATGGTCGCTGCTTTTATGTACCTGGGCCTGACCATCCTGGCCATGACCGGCATGTACTTTCTGGAACGACGTGCCGCTCGCGGCTTCGCGAGGAGCGCCTCATGAACTGGGAAGTCATCATCAAGTGGCTGCCGAAACTGGCCCAAGGCGCGACGCTGACCCTGGAACTGGTGGCCATCGCCGTGATCGCCGGGTTGCTGCTGGCGATTCCGCTGGGCATCGCGCGCTCATCGCGACTCTGGTACGTACGGTCATTGCCCTACGCGTACATCTTCTTTTTCCGTGGCACGCCGTTGCTGGTTCAGCTGTTCCTCGTCTACTACGGCCTGGCGCAGTTCGATGCCGTGCGTAACAGCTCGATGTGGCCGTACCTGCGCGATCCGTTCTGGTGCGCCACGGCGACCATGACCCTGCACACAGCGGCTTATATAGCCGAGATCCTTCGGGGCGCGATCCAGGCGATTCCACCGGGCGAGATCGAAGCCGCGCGAGCACTGGGCATGTCCCGGCCCAAAGCGCTGTTCTACATCATCCTGCCCCGTGCCGCGCGCATCGGCCTGCCGGCCTACAGCAACGAAGTGATCCTGATGCTCAAGGCCAGTGCCCTGGCCAGCACGGTGACCTTGCTGGAACTGACCGGCATGGCGCGCACCATCATTGCCCGGACCTACCTGCCGGTGGAGATCTTCTTCGCCGCGGGCATGTTCTATCTGTTGATGGCTTACGTGCTGGTTCGCGGCTTCAAGCTGCTGGAGCGCTGGCTGCGCGTCGATGCCTGCCAAGGGCGTTGATTCCTCCTACGTGCTGACGGGCGAGGCCCTACTCGCCCGTTTCGCAGCGCTGGATGCTTTTCTGATTGAGCATCAGGCGCTGTGGAAGCCTCGACCGTTTACTCATCTGCGGCTTCCTTGGGAAGCGTCCTACCCGGAACTGGCTTTATGGCTACGCGGGCGGTCGCTGGAGGAAGCGGAAAACAGTCATAACCAACCTTGCTTGCTGGATGCGCCGGAGCCGTTTGCTTCATTGGCGGCGTTGTCGCTTGAGCTGAGTTCAGTGGGCGAGTTGCCGGCGCAAGCGCTTGAAGCGGCCGGGCATCGGTTAAATGTCGATGTGCCGGGACGCAAGTGGCAGCAGATCGAGGCGTTTGCCAGTCGCTTGTCATTTGCTGCATTGCCGCAACATTGGCTGGATTGGTGCTCGGGCAAAGGTCACTTGGGTCGACGCTTGCTGCAAACCGGGCAACAACTGACGTGCCTGGAATACGACCCTTCTTTGGTGCTGAGCGGTCAGGCACTCAGCCAGCGTCATCAGTTGCATGCGCTGCACGTTGAGCAAGATGTACTCGCGGCTGGCGCTGCTTCCTTATTGAAGAACGATCACACCCCGGTTGCGCTGCACGCCTGTGGCGATCTACATGTGCGGTTGATCCAACTTGCCAGTGCGGTGGGCTGCAAACAACTGGCCGTCGCGCCCTGCTGTTATAACCGGATCAGCCTTCCTGCCTATGAGTCGCTTTCCTCGGCGGGTTTGCGATCGGACCTACAGCTGTCCCTCGACGATCTCGCATTGCCGATGAGCGAAACCGTCACTGCCGGTGCTCGCGTCCGACGTCAGCGCGATACTTCGATGGCCAGACGTCTTGCTTTCGACCTGCTGCAACGGCAACTGCGGGGCGTCGACGAATACCTACCCACGCCGTCCCTGCCCAGTGCATGGCTGGATAAATCCTTCGCCGACTACTGCCATCATTTGGCCGCACTGAAAGAGTTATCCACAATCGGCCCGCAGGATTGGCCAACCCTTGAAGCCGCCGGTTGGCAGCGACTGGCCGAAGTGCGCAATCTGGAACTGCTGCGGGGCCTTTTCCGCCGCCCGCTGGAGTTGTGGCTGGTACTCGATCGGGCACTTTTTCTGTCCGAACAGGGGTACACCGTTCGCCTCGGCACCTTCTGCGAAACCACGCTCACACCACGCAATTTCCTGCTCTTGGGCGAGCGCTCTTAAACAGCCTCAGCCTGTGGATAACTCTGTTGATGGAATTCTCGCGGATCCAATAAATGCGCTGTTTCGTGACTGAAACACTGCTGGTCATTTTTTGTTCACATAAATAAAAAACCCTAAAAACAGGGATTTGCGAACAAATGAGAACAGGTCCACAAAATCTGGCCTAAGTGCGCTTTTGGCCCAGCCAGTTGTGCATAAGCTGCCAATGAAAACGACATAACGGCTGGATTTTTTGTGTTTATGGGCAACAAAAGGCGTAAAGAAACCTGACTGTAGAGGGTTCGCCAAAGGTCGCTTTCGCCCAGTGAAATATGGAGCCATCCGCTGCTCTCGAGCCCAAACTAGCGCCCACTTAAAAATAGTCTGAATTCAGGGGTTTACAGAACCAACGCAATCGCTATAATCGTCGCCCTAACACGCCGGTATAGCTCAGTTGGTAGAGCAACTGACTTGTAATCAGTAGGTCCCGGGTTCGACTCCTGGTGCCGGCACCATACAAAACAAAGCCCCTGCAGAAATGCAGGGGCTTTGTTGTTTCTGAGTAAGCCAAAAAGCCCCAAACGGGGATCAGGCAGGGTACAAATCCCGCAACGCCTCAGGATGCTGGCTAGCAACACGAAGAAGCGTCTGTGCCGCTCCCGTCGGCTGACGTCGCCCTTGCTCCCAATCCTGCAACGTCCGCAAACTGACGCCGATCAGTTTGGCAAACGCACTCTGAGAAACCCCCACTTTGGCGCGCGCTTCAGCAGCCGCTGACAACGGCACCTCCGTAACACGAGCCGCTTTGCCGGCTTTCATTTGACGTACAGAATCCAGCAAGTCCTGCTGAAACTGTTCAAGTTCATTGATCATCGCTGATTTCCTCCTTCAGTTTTTTGAGGAAGGCTACGGGTAAATTGTCGAATTGCGCCTTGGTGTAGGCGATCAGCAACCAAATTGAGCCTTCTAAAAGCGTGTTGTAGTAGATGACACGTGTACCACCTCGTTTGCCCATCCCGCTACGGGACCAACGAACCTTGCGCAGGCCGCCGGTACCGGGAACCACATCCCCGGCCAACGGATTAGCCGCCAGCCAGGTAATGAATTCATGACGTTCGCCATCGTCCCAGATGGACTCAGCGTAGCGCTTGAAAATTTCGGTTTCGATAATCGTAAACATGGGTCTAACTATACGGCTACGCCGTACAAACAAACCATAAACGTTTATAGGGACAGATCGACGAAATGCATGGCGCGAAGCCTTGTGAAATCTGTTGTAACGACAAGCCACTACTTGCCACCGTTGCTCATTCGCCCCTCGCAAAGCTACCGTTCAGTTCGTCGCTGCCAACTCAGCGACCGGGCCTGAGAACCCGAGTAATATGTAGGCGCACAAGCGCCACCAAATCACGATTGCCGGCGTTTTTTTGTGCCTGCATTTCCGTGTTATGGCGGCTGTGCGTGGGAGACCTTCGGGTCTGCCGGTTTCCTACATTTCCGGTTCTCAGCCTGCGCACAGCTGTCACCCATTCGCCTGAGAACGAACGTGGCAGCTCTCATTTGATACAGGGAATTCACAAATGAAAGCCATTGATCCGTCAGCACACCGGTCACTTCACGCCCGTCCATCTCGAACGGGCGGTGAAGCGAAATGACCCATTCTCAAGATCTGAAAACCCTCGGCCTCACCCACTTTTCCTTTCAATCCAATCAAGCAATGTTCCGCACCAACCGTGGTGTACCGGTAATCGCCGCCCTTTCCCACGCCTCACACTTGCTTCATATTTCACGACTGCTCACTGCGGACACTTCAGTCTCTCGCGACCCTGACCTTCATGCTTATGCCTCGCAGTATCTGCAGGAGTTAAGCAAAGCGCTGATCGATGATGTCGTGAAAGTGATGGATGCGCCGCCGGACAAGCCGTTGATGTAAACACCGGTGTAAGGCCCTCGCTGATACGAGGGCTTTTTGCGTTTCAGACCTGACTGATTTCAAACACAAACGAAATCCGCCGACTACTCGCACTCCAAACATACCGAATATGCTTCCCCTGCTTCGGAATCGACACCGCTGGCGGCCGAAACGCCGCCACACATTCATGCCCAGGCAACCGAACGCTGTTGTAGAGCAATCCCCAGGACAACGTTTCCCGCAGTTGTCGGGCGAAGGCTTGAGACGGGCCATACGCAGTCGTGTCCGGATCATGAAGCTGCGGATAGTTCTGACGAATGTCATGCAGCGGTTTGACGACTTTGTTGACGTAAGTCCGCATGGTCAACTCAAGGTCCGGCTCATTGGTGGCGGCGAGGAAACGCTCTTGGTGGTAACTCGTTTCGGCAATGGCGGCAGCCTGGCTGCTGGCGGCGTAATAGACGCCAAACGTGCCATCGGTAAAGCGGCTGGTTTTGCCGATGTGGGTGAACGCGGCCATGACGGGCGTAGAGCCGGGGCCTGAAATCCGGTCTTCGGGGCGCACGCGAGAAAGCATGCCGGCCTCTTCCATCAATCGGTCATTGGTCAGTGCTTCGAGAGCGTAAGCGGTCGGCAGATCTTCGGGGTCGAGCACGTCTTCGAACAACGCGATCGGCGGGAAGCTGCTGTTGACGATCCGATAGGCCCGCGACCACTGCGGATCGGCCAGTTCCGGCGCCATCAACCGCGCACTCCGTCGAGGTAGCGGCGCACGTCAGCGATGTCCACCACGCGGCCGACCAGCATGTAATCCAAAGCCGTCTGGCCATTGAACGGCGCAGCGGTGTTCGGGCTACTGACCCATTTGTAAACACGCTCGCGGCTGTTGCTGAAGATGATGCTCAGCGCCTTATGGATGCCCATCAGGTAGGAAATGCGCTCCAGGGTGTCGTGGGGCAAACGCACGTTGGGCGGCAGGTGTTTGTACTTGTAGAACGTGGTGTTGCCGACTTTGCCCAGCAGGGTACGTTGTTGCTCGGCGCTGCAGCCCCAGCGTTCCATGAGGTTGAAGAAGAACTTGAGCGCGACCCGGCCGGCTTCCGGGGAGTCGATTTGTTGCTGTGGGGTCAGGGCTGGGGATGAGGTAGGCACAGGGAGGCCTCCTTTAAAATATCGTAAGGTCAGCCTAGTACAGATACGGATAATTGTGTGAATTTAATCCGCATGCGAACAGCCACCTTCTAACTCGCCGATCTAAAAATCCGTACAACCCTCACACTTTTTTTACCTCAATCACCCCCAAGTCACCAAAAACCCCGATCCTGTGTAAGCCTCCAGCCATCGGCTACGGAATCAATTCGCTACTAAAGCCGCGACAACTATGCTCAGGTGCAGGAATATAGCCGGCATAGGCGCCGGATAGGCCGCAAGGTACACAACAATTGCCAGCCCACTTTAGAGGGCATTACCCCATGGATAGCAGAACCTTACGCAACCTCATGCGCATCGTGCAGACCGGCTCGTTGTCGGCGGCGGCAGAGCATTCCTGTTTGACGGTGCAGGCGTTGGCCGCGCAGTTGAACAAGGTCGAAGAGCAGTTTGGTTTTCGCCTGTTTCGACGTTCCAACAAGGGCTTGACCTTGACCGCGCAGGGCACGGAGCTCACGCCGTATATAGACAAGGTCCTGGTCGCCACGCGGCAAATGGAAGAGAAAGTCACTGCATTGAAGGTGCCCGGTCAGCGCACGCTGAAGGTGGCGTTGAATACCACGCTGTCGGAGGATTTCAATCGGCGAATGATCGGACGCCTGTTTGAGGTGTTTCCTGACCATCAACTGGAATTCTCCTACGCCGAGTCGATGGAAAACCTCAGTAAGCTGAAGAACGAAGACTTCGATCTGGCCGTGCTGATCGGCCCGCAAAAGCCTGGTTTACCGAGCATTGTGCTGCCGGATGTGCACGTTCAGGTGGTCGGCGCTCATTGTGGCCAGGAGAACGACCCACTGGTGTTGCTGGGCGATAAGCTTCAGGTGCGTCCGGCGGACGATTGTCCGTATTCCCACAGCTTTTTGCGCTTTCTTGACGCGGGTCTGGGCAATTACGAAACCGGTCAACGGACGATTTATTCCTGCAGCGAGACCCTGACGCTGTCGCTGATCACGCAAATGGACGGCCTCGGCATGGTGTCTCGCGAGGCGGCCCAGCGTAACGGCTTGACCATTTTCCCGGGTTTCGAGGATTTCCTCGAAGTGCGGCTGGCGATCAACAACCCTGACTTGTCGGGTCAGGCGTTGAGTGATGTCGTCGATTTGCGCCTACATGAACGAGCCGAGCGCAATGTACGCAGCCGTCCCGACCGCCACACTCAGAAAGAGGTTTTTGCTGAAATACGCACATAACAACGTCGGAATCGCTGCATAGAATTCCGGGCGATCGAGCTGCACATGCTGGTCCTTGATTAACAAGGGCGTGAGGCTGATCGCAGCGACGATCGCCACTGGCAGGTATTCCAGCGCCCGGGCAACGAAGGGTGGCCAATGGTCGGTGTTCACTTGCAGCGGCAACGCGCGCGGCAGGAAGGTCACGGCCATCATCAGCACGACAACCAGAATCAGGAACGTTTGGTCAGGCATACACCCACCCCGCAGCCGACGAAAGTGGCAATAAACACATTAAACGGTGAGCTGCCGACCAGGCTGAGGGCGCCCATGCAGACGACCGCGGCCAGTGCGGCGATCAGCTTGTTGCGGGTGTTGCACAGTGACACCAGCACATAGAGCATCATCGCGGTCAGGGCGTAGTCGAGTTGATACTTGATCAAGTGCGACGCGTACTGCGCGCAGATCGCCCCGAGCAAACCGCCGAGCACCCACGAGGTGTGGCAGAACAGGTTGAAGCCGATCAGGTAGCGCACGTTGACCGGCGCTCCGCTGCCCAGTTTCACACTGTGGAAGGCGAACGATTCATCGGTCAGCCCGCCGGCATAACACCAGCGCTCGAAACGACTGAGCCCCAACGCCCGCAAGGCCTTGGCCATGTAGACCGACATCAGCATGTGCCGCGCGTTGATCAAAAACGTGGTGAGGATAATCGTGGTCAGCGAAGCGCCGCTGGAGATCAGCGCCAGCGCGGCGAACTGCGAAGCGCCGGCATACACAAACAGGCACATCGCGACCGGTAACCACACGGGCAACCCGGCGTTGACGGCCATCAAACCAAACACAAACGACACCGTGAAGTAGCCGGCCACTACCGGGCTGGCTTCAGCAAACGTGCGCGAAGGCTGCGGCTCGACCATCAGCGGCTGGCTGCTGGACGTCTCATTCATAGGTCCCTCTCAAATGTCGTTTCGCCGCGAGGCTCGCAAAAACCCTGGGCGGTCCAAAAGCGTTTGCCGGCAAGGTTAGCATCGTCGACGAACAGGAACATCCGCAGTACACCGACCCGTTTCATGTCCGCCGAAGCGGCTTCCACCAAGCGCTGGCCCACGCCTTGGGCGCGATACTGCGGGCTCACCGCCAAATGGTTGATGGTGCCACGGCTGCCGAGCATACCGCCCAGCACCGCGCCGACCACTTCGCCACTGAGGTCGAGCGCCAGGTACGCGGTGGTGGTCTTCTGCACCAACACACCGCGCAGGCATTTGGCGTCCTGCCACTCGCAGAACGACACTTCGTCGAACTGCCGGAAAAAGCGCTCCAGGCGCACAGCATCCTTTGCATTGGCCCGCCACATCATCACTGATGCAGAGGGGTTGTCCATGGGGTCGAGCTGTTCAGCGAACAATGTCGAAAGCGGTCCCGGGCCGCGAGAAGGAAATCGCCAGGATTTGCCGGTACGCCATGTCGTGGGAATGGGTATTTCGAGCCGGGGTCACGTAGTGGCGCATGTCGCGATCGAGGAAGAACGTGGTGTCGAGGATTTCCTGATAGGTCGTCGACGCCAGTTGCTCTTCGTGGGCGCTGTAGAGGCGGCTTTCGGCGCCGTCCACATTGTTACGTCCCCAGAAGTGCACACCGCTGAACGGGTAACCGTCGCAATGAATACCTTCAGGAGTGATTTCCAGTTGTTTGCCGGGTTTGATCTCAATGCGGATCTGATGGATCTGGCATTGCCAGATTTCATCGTGCAATTCCGGCGGCAGGACGTTTTTGTACACTTCAAAATCGATATCGATGAGGCTGCGCATCACCGGCGAATTGATCACTTCATCGGAGAAGTCCTGGAAGTGGCGAACCATTCCACCGACGTAGCTGTTGTTGGCTTTGGACTGAACATAGGCACGGTGCTCCAGCTGCTTCAAGTCGCGGGTCACCGGGTTGTATTCGAAGTCACTGTAGCGACGGAAACGCATTCCGGATTCGGACTGGCCGTAATAGCTGTCCGGCTCCATGTTTTCCCAACTTCTGGTCAGTCTGACGAAGTCGGCGAAATGACCGTAGAGATTGAAGTCACCACCCTGGACGTTGACAAATTTGTCGCGCCTTAGCGATTCGCCAACTTCTCTGTTTAAAACGATCATTACTAGTCTCCGCTGCATTTAGCGGCTCAATCTAGTATCTGCAGGATTTTCGGCCCATGAGAAAGAATTTCAGGCATATCAAGCGTTGCTTTAAACGCGGTAAAAAGATGCTTTGAATCGACTTTTTTATGCCAAAAGAGGCGTCTTTAGAACGTTTTTACAAAAAAATCAGCAAAAAAAAACCCCGAGCCAGTCGGGGTTTTTAGTGAGTTTTATCAACTCAGCCGATCATCAGAAGATGTTGATCGGGTAATCCACGAACACACGTACTTCGTTACCGCTGACGTTGTACTCGCTGGATTTCTGCGACACGCGCAGGATCGAGCTGCGCAGTTTCACGCTCAGGTCTTTGGCCGGGCCACTTTGCACGACGTACTTGAACTGGTTGAAGATCTCGCGCTCGGTCCCGCCTTCGCTGGTGGACGTGGTGATGTTGTCACCGCGCACATAGGCGAAGTTGTAGCTCAGACCCGGAACGCCGAAAGCGCCGAAGTCCAGGCCGTAGCCCAGTTGCCAGCTGCGTTCGTCTTCAGCATTGAAGTCGGACCAGTAAGAGTTGGACAGGTAGATGGTGTTGCCACCGTCGCCGACACGACCCTGGTCTTTCTGATAGCCGCCGTAGGCGTAGCCCAGGTTGCTGTCGCCAGTGCTGCGCTGGTGAGCAACGGTGAACGAGTGCGGGCCGGTGGCAAAAGTCGCTGCCAGGCTCCAGATCTTGTTGTCGTCGCCGGTGATACCGTTTTCACGGACGTAGGAATCGTCCAGCTTGGTGCGGTAGCCGTTGAAGTCCAGGGTCAGGGACTGATCCTTGTCGATCGGGAACACGTAATTGGCGTTCACGTATTGCTTCTTCAGCACGTCTTCGACGTCGGAAGCGTAAACCGCAGCCTTGAACTGTTCGGTGAACTGGTAGCTACCGCCCAATACGTTAATCGACTTCAAGCCACCACTGTCACGGCCTTCAGCGCTCTTACGCGATTCGGCGGTGAAGCGACCGGCGTTCAGCACCAGGCCCTGGATCTCTTTGGAGGTGATCAGCGTGCCGGTGTAGCTTTCTGGCAGCAGGCGCGAGTTGTCGTAGTTCAGCACCGGCAATTCCGGCATCTGGTCGCCGTAGGTCAGCGTGGTGCTGGACAGACGGAACTTGACCGCTGCGCCGCCCTTGGAAAGGTCGTTGGCCGGGCTGCCGCTGTCGCCCTTTTTGAAGAAATCGATACCTTGGGCACCGCTGCGATCTTCGCTGCGCTCCAGGTTAAGTGCGTACAGACCGAAAGCATTCACACCGACACCGACGGTGCCTTGGGTGAAACCGGACGAGAACGTACCGATGGCCGCTTGGCCCCACTCGGATTTATCCGGGTTGCCGTCTTTGTAATCACGATTGATGTAGGCGTTGCGCAGCAGCACTTTGAGGCTGCTGTCTTCAACAAAACCCTTGGATTCGGCCTGGTCGTTAGCCATGGCTTGTGTAGCGCTCAACATCCCCAGAGCGATCAGGCTGATTCGCTTGTTCAACATATTATTTTCCTTATTACCGGTTGATACGCGCTGTGCCGAACGGCTGAAACGGCGCTGTCGCGCTCTTTTTTCACCCAAAAACAAAAGGCCCGCCCACGAAAAATCGCGGCGGGCCTTTTATTGTTTTGTGAGTCGTGGCGGTCGGCCACAGGCGTTGGCGCGAATCCTATCCGCGCCCTTAACCCTGTGTCAATTTCATGAATCGTCTGTGAATAGGTGAAAAACGTCTAAGAAACATAAATTTAGCGCTGACTCCTTGCACGCAAATGCCCACTGTCAGTGAATACAGCGCCCGTCACACACATCCGTCGAGTCCACAAAGTGCTGATGATTTGCTTGTCCCATCGATGCTCATCGACTGTTTCAACCAATCGGCAAAGGCCTGCGGCTTGCCCAGCCAGGAACTGATGTCGAGCAGTTGGAACTGTCCGTTGTTTTCCAGAGCGAACGTTGGAAACCCCTGGCCGCCCAATTGAGCCAACAATTGGCGGCTGACTTTTATGTGCGCCTGGCTATCAACGGATTCAAACGCAATGTGGAAGTGTTCTTGTGCATAACCCATCTCCATCGCCAATTCCAACAGCACGGTTGAATCGGCAATTCGCCGTCCTTCTACATAGTGTGCAGTTTGCAACCGTCCCAGCATCTGCAGCCCGCCTCCGTTAATTGACTGCGCTGCCATGACGGCGGCAATCGGTGGCGTCGAATCGAAAACCGCGGAGTGATCGCGCAGCAATCCTTCGAAATAGGCCTCACCGAACGGCTGGCCGGTGTACTCGGCGATGCGCCGATCATGGGGCATCACATAGTTGCGCAATTGTGGCGAGACGATCTGGCGATTGGCGCCGCTCATCATCCCACCGCCATGGGCAATCACTGGCAGGACGGTTTGGGCCGCTTGCACCAACGGTTTTGCCCCGTAGCACCAGCCACACAACGGGTCGTAAATGTAATGAAGGATCATGGGAAGGCTCCGGCAAAGAAGTAGGAAAACTCGATGCCGGCAGACTAGTCCTCAGGCCGTTGCGGAAAAACGCCGGAATGGATTTCAGTCTGTTTCAAGAATCGGTCGAATGCCCGGGGTGACCGACAACCGCAACGACTTGAGCCCGAAGCGGACCCGACCAGACTCCACCCGCTCCCACAGTTGATCTCCAGTGATCAAAAAAATCTTCGCCCATAAAAAAGCGCCGCCTTCCCGGCAGCGCTTTTATCAATCCGTTGTTTTTCTTTTTTATCCTTCCATCACATCCCACAACGCTTCCAGCTCCGCCTCGCTGAATAAACCAGCGGGGTAGCGCTCGATCATCATCCGGCGCGGATCAGGTTCCCTGATCTGACGCGTTCCATTGGATTTCAACCAGTGCGCAAGGATCTGGAGCGATTCGCTATTGACTGCCAGGGGATGCAATGTCCGCTCGCTCACTACATTCACTTCGGCGTTCATTTCAGCGCTCTCTCCCGGTTTGTGAGCGGCTAACTTATCCAAGGTTTATGACAGAACATCGCAGCTCTCCCCTCCCTGTTTTGCACCATCACAGATACAAGAGCTGTGCCAATATTTCTTAGGTGTCGATGAGTGGATACAAAAAAGCCCGCAGTCCTGACGGGCTGCGGGCTTTCTCTCATGCGCTGTGCGGCAATTGCTGCCTGGTTGAATATGCAATCAACTCAAGCTGTTACAACCCCACTCACTCCTTGTGCGGCGCGGGCTGCTGTTGGGTAAGGCAGTGGATGTTCCCGCCTCCCAGTAACAGTTCGCGGCCCGGCACCATCACCACTTCGTGCTGCGGAAACAGGCCCTGAAGAATCTCTTTCGCCGGGCCATCCAGCGGGTCGTCGAAGCTTGGTGCGATGATGCCGCCGTTGACGATCAGGAAGTTCACGTAGGAACCGGCCAGACGAACGGTCGGATTGCGCTCCTGTGTGCCGTCCACCGGATCGACACCCGCGCACTCTTCCTCGGTTGCATACAGCGGCCCCGGAATCGGCATTTTGTGCACCGTGAATGGGCGACCTTTGGCGTCGGTGCTGCTTTCCAGCACTTTCATCGCCGCCTGGCAGCGCGGGTAGTTCGGGTCCTGCGGGTCATCGGTCCAGGCCAGCAATACTTCACCTGGGCGCACGTAGCAGCAGAAGTTATCCACATGACCGTCGGTTTCGTCGTTGAACAAACCGTCCGGCAGCCAGATGATTTTATCCACAGCCAGATTCGCGCTGAGCACCGCTTCGATGTCTGCACGGTTGAGGTGCGGATTACGATTGCGGTTGAGCAGGCATTCTTCGGTGGTGATCAGCGTGCCTTCGCCATCGACATGAATAGAACCGCCTTCGAGCACGAAGCCCTCGGTGCGGTAGCGCTGGCTGCGCTCGATCTCAAGGATCTTGCCGCCCACCTGCGAGTCACGGTTCCACGGCGAGTACAGACCGCCATCAAAACCGCCCCACGAGTTGAAGTCCCAGTTCACACCACGGACTTCACCACTGTTATTGATGACGAAGGTTGGGCCGGTGTCGCGGACCCAGGCGTCGTCGCTGGACATCTCGACAACACGAATATTCGGCACATCCAGACGGGCGCGGGCGTTTTCGTACTGACCGGCGGAAACCGCGACGGTCACCGGCTCAAAACGGGCGATGGCCTTGGCCACTGCGACGTGTGCGGTTTGCGCCGGTTTGCCACCCAGACGCCAGTTGTCCGGGCGCTCGGGCCAGATCATCCAGGTCTGGGTTTGTGCTGCCCACTCGGCCGGCATGTAGAAGCCGTCGGCGCGTGGGGTGCTGTGTAATGTGGTCATGGGATCAGGACTCCAGGGAACCGTCGAGGGTTTTGATCGCATTGTATAGGTTCGGGCGACGATCACGGAACGAGCCCCAAGCACTGCGGATGTGCTCCAGCTCGTCGAGGTCGAAACTTTGAACCAGCACGCCTTCTTCGGTCTGGTTGAGTTCCTGGACCTTCTCGCCAAACTGGTTGGCGATGAACGACGAGCCGTAGAAGGTAATGTCGTAGCCGTCCTGCTCTTCGTTGCCGATGCGGTTGCTGGCGATCAGCGGCATCAGGTTGGCGCCGGCATGGCCCTGTTGCACACGCTGCCAGTGGTCACGGGAGGAAATGGTCTTGTCGTGCGGCTCGCTGCCGATGGCGGTCGGGTAGAACAGGATTTCCGCGCCGAGCAACGCCATGCTGCGGGCGCACTCCGGGAACCACTGGTCCCAGCAAATGCCCACGCCGATTTTCGCGTAACGGGTGTTCCAGACTTTGAAGCCGGTATCGCCCGGGTTGAAGTAGTACTTCTCGTGGTAGCCAGGGCCGTCCGGGATGTGGCTTTTACGATAAATCCCGAGGTTGGCACCGTCGGCATCGATGATCGCGATGCTGTTGAATCGCGCGCGGCCGGCCAGTTCGTAGAAGCTGATCGGCAGCACCACTTGCAGTTCTTTGGCGACTTTCTGGAAGTGCTTGATGGCGATGTTGTCTTCGACGGTTGTGGCCAGTTGCAGGTATTCAGGGTTCGGTTTCTGGCAGAAGTACGGGGCCTCGAACAGTTCCTGGATCAGGATGATCTGCGCACCTTTGGCCGCGGCCTCACGGACCAGCTTCTCAGCGGTCTCGATGTTGGCTTCAAGGTCCCAGGAACAAGCCATCTGGGTAGCGGCGACGGTAACGATACGGCTCATGAATCATCTCCTGGGCAATTGCTTGAAGGTCGAGTGTGACGACGACCAATGACAGAAAGAGAAGCACCGGGCGTGGTTGATCACACCGTGGGCAATGGCGACTTTATAGCCGATAAATATCTGCTTTAAAAGCTGTTGATATGCCTTCTGTCTAAATTGACCCAGATAAAGCCGATAACAATCGAACTTAAACACCATCCTGCTCGCGATAGCGGTGGCCCAGTCAGCATCAATGGTGCATGTTCCACCGCTATCGCGAGCAGGCTCACTCCCACAATAGGGGTAGGTGTTTACAGGCCCTCTGCGAGCACCTTCGAGAGCATGTCGACAAAGAAATCCACGCTCTGGCGCGAGGTCACCATCGGTGGTTTGATCTTCAGGACGTTCAGATAATCGCCCGTCGGCTGCATGAAAATCCCCAGCTCACGCAACCGGTCACACAGCGCCGTGGTTTCTTCAGTCGCCGGCTCCAGGGTTTCACGGTTACGGATCAGCTCCACACCCAAGTAGAAGCCCGACCCATGTACCGCACCCACCAACGGATGAGTTTCGATCAGCGCTTCAAGCCGTTGCTTGAAATAGCCACCGACGACCTGTGCGTTCTCCCAAAGCTTTTCCTCTTCCATCACATCGAGCACCGCCATGCCGACCTGGCAACTGACTGGGCTACCGCCCGCCGACGAAAAGAAGTAACCCTCGGCCTCCAGCGCTTCGGCGATTTCCCGGCGGGTGATCACTGCGCCCAGTGGCTGGCCGTTGCCCATGCCCTTGGCCATGGTGATGATGTCCGGCACCACGCCCTGCTCTTCGAAGCCCCAGAAGAAGTGGCCCATGCGGCCGTAACCAACCTGTACTTCGTCGGCGATGCACACACCGCCCTGAGCGCGGACCAACGCATACACCTGCTGCAAATACCCAGGCGGCAACGAGATACCGCCGGCATTGCCATAAACCGGTTCGCAGATGAAACCGGCCAACTGGCGTTTCTGCTCGGCGATTTTCGCCAGGTTGTGTTCGACACTGCGCACATAGTCCGGCGCGCTGTCCGGGCCACGGAATTCGCCGCGATAGGTGTTCGGCGCAGTCACCGGATGCACCCAGTCAGGGCGGCTGCTCAAGGCTTTCGGGTTGTCGGCAATCGAGGTCGAGACCGCGTCCGCGCCCACCGTCCAGCCGTGATAGGCCTCGAGCACGCTGAGCATGTCCCGACCGCCGCTGTAGGCCCAGGCCAAGCGAATCGCCAGGTCGTTGGCCTCGCTGCCACTGTTGACCAGGAATACCCGGTCCATGGAATCCGGCGACAACTTCAACAGGCGCTCGGAGAACTCGGCAACCGCCGCGTAGTTAAACCGCGAGTTGGTGTTGAGCATCGACCACTGACGGCTGGCGACGGCAGCCATGCGTGGATGACCGTGCCCCAGCACCGCGACGTTGTTGAGCATGTCGAGGTAGGAGCGGCCCTGCATGTCGATCAGGTGATTGCGCCAGCCGCGCTCGATGCGTGGCGGGTCGACGTAATAGTGTTTTTGGGTGCGGGCGAAACTGGCGTCGCGACGGGCCAGCAATGTCTGCGAATCAAGCTCTGCTTCAGCGTCACAGGCCAGCCCAAGCAAGGCTGCGGGCGAAGGGCACAACGCTTGCCAGGCCGCCGCGCGTGACGGCGTACAAAACAACGGAGCGTTGAGCGAAGCCACACGGCTCAACTGCACGACCAAAGACCCGCTGACCGAACCCAGCACCTGACCTTTGACCAGCGCCGCACCGGTATGCAGCGACGGCGTGACGCCCCACAGACGCACGCTCAGTTGCGGGCCATCCAGTTGCAGCACACCCACTTCCGGCTGGTGGACGACACCGGCAAACGGTGACTCGACCGTCGTACCGTGGGGCACTCGTAGCTCGACGTGCAGCGGGCAAGTGTCCGGTTCTGCGGCACTGTCCGGCCGGGTACGGGACAAACGATATTGACCATAACGGCTAGCCGCCAAACCGTGGGCTGCCGCCGCTTCGGTCAGCAGACGCCGATCGATACCCGCTTGCTCCCAGTTACCAGCCTCGAAATGTGGACTGAGCACGCCCAGATCGATCAAGGCAAACTCGCACCCCACCAGACCCGGCAATAACGGCGCAAACCCTTCCCTGCCAATACTCGGCAGGCTCTGGCCGACGGCGGTCAGGATCGCCGCTTCCATCAGCGCCAACGGCACCGATGTAGCAACGCGGAAAATTTCCCACTCATGAGTGAGATTGTCGCGACTGTAGGCGTTGCCCGGATCGATGCTGACCTGCTGCTCGCCACTGAGCACCAGCACCGCCGCGCGGGCCACGATCAGCGGCCAGAGCGCCAGCAGCTCTTCATACTGCAACGGATTGACCGCGTGATAGGCCTGAACCGCCGGCAAGATGTAAAACGGATCGCCATCGGCGTGATGCAGCAGCGCCGCGCACGTCACCGACAGATCGGTAATGCGCCAGGTACGAATCAGATCGCCAAAATCGATCACCCCTTGCAACTGCCACTGGCGTTTTGAATCCCGCTGCCAGACCACGTTGTCATCGGTGATGTCCATATGAATTGCCTGCACCGGCAGCTTCGCCACTAACGGCAGCAAACGTCGTTCTGCCTGTTCGGCGGCCTCGGCAATCAACGCGCGTTGCTGATCATCCTGGATGACTGGCAACAAATGGGCGATCAATGCGTTGGCGTGGCGGGCGTCCCATTGAAGGGTACGTTCAAGGCCTGGATGGTCGAAAGCGGCCAAGGCCAGATCCATTTCGCCGCAGAGCCGGCCAAATCCGGCTACCACCGATCCCGGCAAGTAATCGAGGTGCGTCAACGACTGGCCTTCAATGTAATCCAGCAGCCGCATATGGACAGGCTGACCGCCGACTTCCAGCGAGAGCAGGTCTGCGCCATTGTTGGCTGGAATCACCCGCGGCACATCCACACCGCTATGTTCGGCCAAATGCTTGAGCCCTGCGTGCTGGGCCTGCAACTCGAGCGCCGAGTAGTCGCCACGACAAATTTTCAGGACGAAACGACCGCGATCGCTGTCGACGCGAAAGTTGAGATCCTGCTGACTGCCCAAGGGCTGCAATACCCCGTTCAACCCGTAATGTGCCTGCAACAGCTCTAGTGCTTGCTCCGCAGACACTTGCGGGCTGGGCAAACTGACACGGTGAAGCAACGTGGCGAGCGGCATACAACGACCCCTGAAATTTTATTAGGCGCTTATATCGCCACCGCTTGGAGCGAGACGCAACCCCCGCCCTGATCGGCGCAAAGCAAAAGACAATCGCAGGACTCGCACCGGACGGCACTTTGCGCAAGAATGTCGACACATCAATGTCCATTGCTGGAGAAACCCCATGAATGTAGTCACCACCGACCTGCCCGGTGTTTTGATCATCGAGCCCAAGGTGTTTGGCGACGAGCGCGGTTTCTTTTACGAAAGCTTCAACGCCAAGGCTTTTGAAGAAGCGACCGGCCTGAACACACAATTCGTTCAGGACAACCATTCGCGTTCGCAAAAAGGCGTGCTACGTGGCCTGCATTACCAACTGGAAAATACCCAAGGCAAATTGGTTCGTGTCACTGCCGGCGAAGTGCTCGACGTGGCCGTGGACATCCGTCGCAGCTCGCCGAACTTCGGCAAATGGGTGGCGGTACGTTTGTCCGCCGACAACCATCGTCAACTGTGGGTGCCAGAAGGTTTCGCCCACGGCTTCGTGGTGCTGAGCGAATTCGCCGAGTTCCTCTACAAGACCACCGACTACTACACCCCGTCGGCCGAGCGCAGCATTCGTTGGGACGACCCGGACCTGGGCATCGACTGGCAACTGGACGAAGCGCCAAAACTGTCGGGCAAGGACGCGGCCGCCGCGTTCTTCAAGGACGCTGACGTCTTTTCCTGAAACG
Organism: Pseudomonas sp. TH15; assembly: GCF_016651105.1. Taxonomy (GTDB): domain Bacteria; phylum Pseudomonadota; class Gammaproteobacteria; order Pseudomonadales; family Pseudomonadaceae; genus Aquipseudomonas. The sequence goes on along the minus strand of NZ_JAEKEL010000001.1, from coordinate 1,367,873 downwards.
CTGTCTGAAACTTCATTTCAACAGCACGCCGGCCCCGGTTACGCAGACTGCGCCCGCAACCCTAGGCATAATGCGCCTGTCCCCCCAGGCGCTAGATGCTCATGACTCCAACCCTCCCCCGCAGACCCCGCTGGCGCAGCCTGGCCCTGCTCGCGCTGTGCCTGGCGCCGTTGCTGTGGCCGCTGCAGCATCTGGCCGAGCGTTACTACCGTAGCGAGCTGGCCGGGCAGAACCGTCAGACCCTCGACCTCTACGTCGCCAACCTGCTGGGCACCCTGCACCGCTATGAAGTACTGCCACAGATTCTCGGCGACCTGCCCGCCCTGCGCGCCGTACTGGGCGCGCCCGACGATGGCGTCACTCAGGGCAACGCCAACCGCTTGCTGAAAAACATCAGCGCCCAGACCGGCGCCGAAGTCATGTACCTGATGGACACCACCGGCAAGACACTGGCGGCCTCAAACTGGGACAAACACGACAGTTTCGTCGGGCGTAATTTTTCCTTCCGGCCGTACTTCAGCGAAGCCATGGCCGGGCGGCTCGGGCGCTTTTTCGGGCTGGGCACCACCTCGGCCAAACGTGGTTACTTCTTCGCTGCCGCCGTACGCGAGGGCGAGAAAGTCGTCGGCGTGCTGGTGGTCAAGGTCGATCTCGATCACACCGAAAGCCTCTGGGGCAAAACCCCCGAACAACTGCTGCTGACCGATCACAACGGCGTGGTCATTCTCACGTCGCGGCCCGAGTGGCGTTTTCGCTCCACCCGCGACTTGAGTGATGAAGAGAACAAAGCCATCACCGCGATCCAACCCTACCCGACCCGCGATTCCAGGCCGTTGAAGCTCAACACCAACGCTTGGTTAACCCAGACCCAGCGAATCGAGGAAACCGGCTGGAGCGTCAGCATCCTTGCGCCCCGCACCCTGATCGACCGCCCGGTGCGCACGGTCGTGGCCATCGGTGGCGCGACGCTGCTGGTATTGATGCTGTTGCTCGGTCTGATGATGCAGCGCCGCCGCCATTATCTGGAGCGGATCGCCTTCGAAGCCAAGGCCCGCCGCGAACTCGAAGACCGGGTGGCCGAGCGCACCAGCGACCTTGAAGGCCTCAACCGACGCCTGAAACAGGAAGTGCTGGAACGCGAACACGCCCAGCAAGAACTGGTGCGCGCCCAGGATGACTTGGTACAGGCCGGCAAGCTGTCGGCACTGGGGACGATGTCGGCGAGCATCAGCCACGAACTCAATCAACCGCTGGCGGCGATCCGCAGCTACGCAGAAAACGCCGAAGTGTTACTCGATCATCAGCGCACCGACGATGCCCGCGGCAACCTCAAGCTGATCAGTGAACTGACCGGGCGCATGGCCTCGATCATTGCGCACCTGCGCGCCTTCGCTCGCCGCGATCGCCACGCCCCGGAAAGCGTCGCCCTGCAACCAGCGCTGGATGACGCCCTGGCGTTACTGGCCAAGCGTCGACGGAGCATGGAAGTCGAGCTGATCCGTGACCTGCCAGCCGCCACGCTGTGGGTCGAGGCCGGGGAAACCCGATTGCGTCAGGTGCTCGGCAACCTATTGGCCAACGCCCTCGACGCCCTGACCGAAAAAGGTCCGCCGCGCAAACTCTGGCTGAGTGCCCAATCCACCGCCGACGGCGTCAACCTGTACATTCGCGACAACGGCCCCGGGTTTTGCCTGGAAGCGCTGGGTCGCGCCGGCGAGCCCTTCTACACCACAAAGACCCGCACTCAGGGTCTTGGGCTGGGGCTGGCGATCTGCGACACCCTGATGCGCGCCTTCGGTGGTGAACTGTCGTTCGCCAACCATAAGGAGGGCGGCGCCCTGATTACCTTGAAGCTACGCGCAGGCGCACCCGGCGTGAGCCTGCAACCGTCCGAGGACCGAAGTGCATGACCATCGATAACCGCATCCAGGTCGTGTTGATCGACGATGATCCGCACTTGCGCCAGGCCTTGAGCCAGACCCTGGACCTGGCCGGCCTGAAGATCCTGCCGCTGGCCGAAGCCAAGGGCCTGGCCGGGCAACTGGAGCGCGACTGGCCGGGCGTGGTGGTCAGTGACATCCGCATGCCCGGCATGGACGGCCTCGAGTTGCTGAGCGAACTCCACGCCCAAGACCCGGAGCTACCGGTGCTGCTGATCACCGGCCACGGCGATGTTCCGCTGGCCGTGCAAGCGATGCGCGCCGGGGCCTATGACTTTCTGGAAAAACCTTTCGCCAGCGACGCCCTGCTCGACAGCGTGCGCCGCGCCCTGGCCTTGCGCCGGCTGGTACTGGACAACCGCAGCCTGCGCCTGGCCCTGAGTGACCGCAATGAATTGAGCGCCCGACTGGTCGGGCAATCGGCGCCGATGCTGCGTTTGCGCGAGCAAATCGGTGCACTGGCGGCGACCAGGGCCGACGTGTTGATACTCGGTGAAACCGGTGCCGGTAAAGAAGTGGTGGCCCGGGCGCTGCACGACTTGTCGAGTCGTCGTAACGGCCCGTTCGTGGCGATCAACGCCGGGGCGCTGGCCGAATCGGTGGTGGAAAGCGAGCTGTTCGGTCACGAGCCCGGCGCGTTTACCGGCGCGCAAAAACGCCGCATCGGCAAGTTCGAATTCGCCAATGGCGGCACGTTGTTCCTCGATGAAATCGAAAGCATGACCCTGGATGTGCAAGTGAAGCTGCTGCGCATGTTGCAGGAGCGCGTGGTCGAACGTCTCGGCGGCAATCAACTGATCCCGTTGGACATCCGCGTCATCGCCGCCACCAAGGAAGACCTGCGCCAGGCCGCCGATCAAGGGCGCTTCCGGGCCGACTTGTATTACCGGCTGAACGTCGCACCGCTGCGCATTCCACCGCTGCGCGAACGTGGCGAAGATGCACTGGTGCTGTTCCAGCATTTCGCCGACGAAGCCAGCACCCGCCACGGTTTACCGCCCCACGAACTGCAGCCGGGGCAACGGGCGCTGTTGCTGCGTCACGCCTGGCCGGGCAACGTGCGCGAACTGCAAAACGCCGCCGAACGCTTTGCCCTGGGACTGGAACTGGAACTGGACAACAGCGCTGCCGAAGGTGGTAGCGGCGCGACAGTTGAGGTCATCGACGGTGGCCTGAGCGAGCAGGTGGAAAACTTCGAAAAAACCCTGATTGCCGCCGAACTGGCGCGCTCTCACAGCTCGGTGCGCAGCCTCGCCGAGGCCTTGGGCATTCCGCGCAAGACCCTGCACGACAAACTGCGCAAGCACGGTCTGAACTTCGGCGACAGCAGCCACGGGGATGAAAACGAATGAGCACAGACAGTCGTTATCTGGAATCAATCCTGCACCACGACATCCCGCTCACCCGGGACATGGGCCTCAAGGTGCTCGACTGGCACGACCAGCAACTGCGCCTGCACTTGCCGCTGGACGCCAACGTCAATCACAAGAGCACCATGTTCGGCGGCAGCCTGTATTGCGGCGCCGTGCTGGCCGGTTGGGGCTGGCTGCATTTGCGTCTGCGTGAAGAAGGCATTGAAGACGGGCACATCGTGATTCAGGAAGGGCACATCAGCTATCCGCTGCCAGTGACGACCGATGCCACGGCAATTTGCCAGGCGCCGAGTGCGGCGGTCTGGAAGAAGTTTTTGGCGATGTATGAGCGCTATGGGCGGGCGCGATTGGTGTTGCAGACGCGAATCGTCAATGTCGGGAGTGATATCGATGCGGTGACGTTTTGTGGCCAGTATGTTTTGCACCGCTGACAATCAAAAGCCCCTCACCCTAGCCTTCTCCCGGAGGGAGAGGGGACTGACCGGGTTGTTCTCTCGATTTGCATCGACCTGAGATATCGAGTCGAACTCAGGTTTTGAAGCGCATGAAGATCGGCTCCCTCTCCTGGAGGAGAGGGCTGGGGTGAGGGAAGTCTGGATCAGCTCACTTAACCCCGCGCCAACTCCAACAACTTCGCCCGCCACGCAGCCTTCGCCGGCAACGCCAAAAAGAACTCATTCAGCAGAGATTCCCGCGCCGGATAACTAAACGGCGCACCACTCAAATCCAGCACCTCACCGCCCGCCCCTTCCAGCACACCTTGCGCCGCCGCGGTGTCCCACTGAGACGTCGGCGCCAGGCGCGGATAACAATCCGCCGCCCCTTCCGCCAACATACAAAATTTCAGCGAACTGCCGAAGTTCGCCAATTGCAGCTCACCCAGGCTCTCACTCAACCCCGCCAGCAACCGCTCCTGTTCAGGGCTGGAATGTCGACGACTGGCGACCACGGTAAACGCCTCGCCCGCCGCCGGTACGTCGCGAACCTGAATCGGCAACGGTGTTTCGCCTGCATCACCCCGCCACGCCCCCAACCCGGTGCCACCGACATAGAAACGCCCGTTGGTCGGCATCGACACCACGCCAAACACCACGCGGCCCTGCTCGATCAGCGCGATGTTGACGGTAAATTCTTCACTGCCGGAGATGAACTCTTTGGTCCCGTCCAACGGGTCCACCAGCCACCAACGCTGCCACCCGGCGCGTACGCTTTGGGGGATGTTGGCGTCTTCTTCGGAGAGTATCGGAATGCTCGGATCCAGCGCGGTTAGCCCATCCACGATCACATGGTGAGCTGCCAAATCAGCCGCCGTCACCGGCGAGCTATCGGACTTTGCAGTAACAGCAACGTCGTTTCGCCAAAACGGCAGGATCGCGTCACCCGCCTTCAATGCCAGTTCAACCACTGGCGCCATCAACGGATGGGGAAAATTCAAATTCATGGCAAAAACACCCCACGTTGGGTCAATAAGTCTCGGGCCAGATACAGCGCCGCCAAGGCACGGCCCTCAGTGAATTGCGGGTTCTGGGCCAAGGCCGACAACTCACGCAGGTTGACCTTGTCCACCCGCATCGGCTCGGGCTCGTCACCCTCAAGGCTTTCTTCGTACAGATCGGTGGCCAAGACCACCTGGATCTTCTGGCTCATGTAACCGGGCGACAACGACAACTCGGTCAGATGCTCCAACTGCCGTGCGCCATACCCGGCCTCTTCCTTGAGCTCGCGTTCGGCGGCGGCCAGCACGTCTTCGCCGGGTTCGATCAAGCCTTTAGGCAAGGACAGTTCGTATTCATCGGTGCCGCCGCAATACTCTTCGACCAGCACCGCGTGATCGGCATCGAGCATCGCCACAATCATTACCGCGCCATACCCGGCACCCTTGCCGACCAGACGTTCGTAAGTGCGCTCCACGCCATTGGAAAAGCGCAGCTTGAGCTCTTCGACGCAGAATAAACGGCTGGTGGCGACGATCTCGCGGGCGAGTACGGTGGGTTTCTGGCGCATAGACGGCTCCTTGGCGTGAACGCGTTACTATACCCGGCCTATCCTGATTGTTTACCTCGGATATCTTTTTTACCGCTGGAGAAGTTCTTTATGTCCCTGCTGCCCTGGCGCGACATCGACACTGTTCTGCTGGATATGGACGGCACGCTGCTGGACCTGCACTACGACAACCATTTCTGGATGGAACACCTGCCGCAGCGATATGCCGAGTTGCACGGGGTGAGCCGGGCCATGGCGGAAATGGAGTTGCAGCCACTGTTCGAGCGTAACGCCGGCCAGTTGCAGTGGTACTGCCTGGATTTCTGGAGCGCCGAGCTGAAAATTCCGGTGCGCGAGCTGAAGCTGGAAACCGCTCATCTGATTGCCCTGCGCCCGGATGCGGATACGTTTCTGGCGGCGATCAAACAGGCTGGCAAGCGTGTGGTCATGATCACCAACGCGCATCGTGATTCGCTTTCGTTGAAGCTGGAGCGAATTGAACTGGCGCCGTATTTCGAGCGGTTGATCAGCTCGCATGATTACGGTTTCGCCAAGGAGAACCCGCAGTTCTGGGATGCCTTACAGGCAGATATCGGCTTTGACCCGGCGCGCAGCCTGTTTATCGACGATACGTTGCCGATCCTGCGCAGTGCGCGCAATTTTGGTGTGGCGCACTTGTTGGCCGTGCGTGAGCCCGATAGCCGTAAAGGGCCGAAGGACACGGCGGAGTTTGCGGCGGTCGAAGACTACCGCGACCTCATCTGCAACCTATGAACATCCATTGTGGCGAGGGGATTTATCCCCGTTGGGCCGCGTAGCGGCCCCCTGTTTTTTCACTTGAAGAAGCAAGGGGACTGCTACGCAGTCCAACGGGGATAAATCCCCTCACCACAGGATCTTGCAGATTATTCAGGAATCCGCAACGACTGCCCCGGATAGATCTTGTTCACATCCTTGAGCATTGGTTTGTTGGCGTCGAAGATTTTCTGATACTTATTGGCGTCGCCGTACACACGCAGGGAAATTTTACTGAGGCTGTCGCCCGCCACGACCGTGACAAACTTCGCGGCCACCACCACCGGCCCGGTCACGGTGATCTGATCGTCCACACTGCCGACGCCGGCGATATTGCCCACGGCCAACAGAATCTTTTCCTTCTCTTCCTGACTTGCGACTTCACCGGTGACAGTGACCTTGTCGCCATCCACCGTGGCCTGCACATTCGGGTTACCCAGGCCGACGTCTTTGATGTGCGCTTTCAACTGATCACTGGCATTAGCGTTGCCCGGTGTCAGCAAATCAAGAAGCTTTTCGCCTGCTTCTTTCACAAAGCTCAAAATGCTCATGGTGCACTCTCCTTGGGGTTTAGTTTCCAGACGCAAAAGCCTAGACCAAGGTTGCAAGACTCGGTTCCAACCCGACCAATGACGTCGATCCGCCGCAAGCGCTAAAATCCCCGCCCTAACCGCGCCCTGGAGCGAAGATGGACATCAAGCAGCTCAAATTCCTCATCGCCCTCGACGAAACCCGGCACTTCGGCCAGGCCGCCGCCCGCTGTCACATCACTCAGCCGACCCTGTCCATGCGCCTGCGCAGCCTCGAAGAAGAACTCGAGCTGCCGCTGGTCAATCGCGGCCAGCGCTTTGAAGGCTTCACCGCACCGGGCGAGCGGGTGCTGGCCTGGGCTCGTACAGTGCTGGCGGCTTATGACGGTTTGCAGGCCGAGGCGGCAGCCTGTCGCGGCAATCTGGTGGGTACGTTGCGGTTGGGCGTGGTGCCGCTGTCGAGTTTCGATCCGTTGCCTTTAATGCAGCGCCTGCACGCCGAACACCCGAACCTGCGCTTCGAACTCTCGGCGCTGAGTTCCGAACAGATCCTCGAACAACTGGCGAACAATCGGCTGGACCTCGGCGTGTCCTACCTGGAGCGTCTCGACGGTGAACGCTTTGACTCCCTGGCCTTCAGCCAAACCCGAATGGGGTTGCTCTACGACCAGCGCTTTTACACGTTCGGCGAGGCGCCGCTGAGTTGGGAGTCGCTGATTGAGTTGCCCCTGGGAATGCTTACCAGCGGCATGCACTTTCGCCAATCCATCGACCACAACTTCCACAGCCGCGGGCTGACGCCACAGCCGTTGTTGCAAACCGATGCGGTCCATCAATTGTTACAAGCCGTGCACGGAGGGTTCTGCTGCGCCGTGATGCCGTTGGACGGCGGCCTCGAAAACCTTACCGACCACCTGCGCCTACAACCTATCGAAAACGCTCAAACCCTCGGCCGGCTGGGGCTGATCATGCGCCGTAGCGCCCCGCGTTCAGCCTTGGCGGAAGCCTGTTTCGCGATTTATCAGAAATCGCTGATAGAGTCTTGATCGACGGCATCTATCGGCGGATCAGTATTAGCGATTAGACGCGACATGTTGACGCGCCTAGTCTTAGGGGGCGTTCTCAATGAGTTTCCACGCTGCGCAAACCAATTAAGAACGCCCCTAAAGCTGTCCAAACCGTCGGTGATGCCCCATGAACGCCAAGCGCCCAGTCTGCGCGGCGCCCGCCCTCGAAACGCCCGCGCCCGCCGCCAGCCAGACCTACAGCTACAGCACGCTCCAATACACGGAATCGGACAGCACCGCGCTGGCCGAGGAAGTCGCCTTGGCGATTGCCTTTAATGGCATCAGCCAGGCTGTGATGCTGGTCACCCCGACCGATCTTGAAGACTTTATCGTCGGCTTCAGCCTCGGCAGCGGCATCATCGAAGACGCAACCGACATTTATGACCTGCAACTCAGCGGCTCAGGCTCGGCGCAGTACGCGCAAGTGACCATCGCCAACCGCGCTTTCTGGAACCTCAAGCAGCAACGTCGGCAACTGGCCGGCACCAGCGGCTGCGGGCTCTGTGGCGTGGAAGCGGTCGAGCAAGCACTGCCCAACCTCAAAGTATTGCCCGGCGCACCGTTGCCACCCGCCGAATGGCTCGATGGCCTGCGCCAGCGTATCGGCGCGTTCCAGCCGCTGGGCCAGCATTGCGGCGCGGTGCATGCGGCGGTGTTCATGAATGGCCAGGGCGAGTTGCTGCTGGGCCGTGAAGACATCGGCCGGCACAACGCCCTCGACAAGCTGATCGGCGGGTTGATCCGCCAGAACATCCCGACGGCTGGCGGCCTGGCGATTGTCACCAGCCGTTGCAGCCTCGAACTGATCCAGAAAGTGCTGCGCGCAGGGATTCAAACCCTCGTCAGCCTGTCGTCGCCCACGGGCCTTGCCGTGCAATGGGCCCGTCGCCACAACCTCAATCTCATCCACCTGCCGCAGAAAAGTGCACCGCGGGTCTACAGCCCAGCGATGGAGAATCAAGCGTGAGCCAACATCAACAAGCCGACCAGAAACCCGTCCCCCGTTACAAGCCCTATAAAGGCGCGGCCGGTGGCTGGGGCGCGCTGGCCAGTGTTGCCCGGGCCTGGTTGACCAGCGACAACGCGCTGAAAAACCTGCGCATGATGCTCAAAACCAACAAGAACGGCGGGTTCGACTGCCCCGGTTGCGCCTGGGGCGATTCCAAGGAAGCCGGCATGGTGGCGTTCTGCGAGAACGGCGCCAAAGCAGTGAACTGGGAAGCGACCAAACGCCGTGTAGACGCGGCGTTCTTCGCCAAGCACAGCGTCAGTTCGCTGCTGGATCAGAGCGACTACTGGCTTGAGTATCAGGGCCGCTTGACCGAGCCGATGAGCTACGACGCCGAAACCGATCGCTACAAACCAATCAGCTGGGAAGACGCCTTCGCCCTGATCGGTAAACACCTGCAAGGGCTGTCGAGCCCGGATCAGGCCGAGTTCTACACCTCGGGCCGCGCCAGCAACGAAGCGGCGTACCTCTATCAGTTGTTCGTGCGTTCTTTCGGCACCAACAACTTCCCCGACTGCTCGAACATGTGCCACGAAGCCAGCGGTGTGGCGTTGGCGCAAAGTGTCGGCGTCGGCAAAGGCACCGTGACCTTCGACGATTTCGAACATGCGGATGCGATTTTTGTCTGGGGCCAGAACCCCGGCACCAACCACCCACGGATGCTCGAACCCCTGCGTGAAGCGGTGAAACGCGGCGCCCAAGTGGTGTGCGTCAACCCGCTCAAAGAGCGTGGCCTGGAACGCTTCCAGCATCCGCAGCATCCGATTGAAATGCTCACCAACAGTGACAAACCGACCAACACTGCGTACTTCCGACCTGCGTTGGGCGGCGACATGGCGCTAATGCGCGGCATGGCGAAATTCCTGCTGCACTGGGAGCGCGAAGCGCAGCAGACCGGCCAGCCTTCGGTGTTCGATCACGACTTCCTCAATGAACACAGCGCCAACGTGCTGGAATACCTGGGCGCCATCGACGACACGCCGTGGGCGCAGATCGTCGAGCAGTCCGGCCTGACCCTGGTGGAAGTCGAGCAAGCGGCGCGCATGTACGCCAAGGGCAAGAACGTCATCATGTGCTGGGCGATGGGCATCACCCAACACCGCCACTCGGTAGCGACCATCCAGGAAATCGCCAACCTGATGCTGCTGCGCGGCAACATCGGCCGGCCGGGCGCAGGCCTTTGCCCGGTGCGTGGCCACAGCAATGTGCAGGGCGACCGGACCATGGGCATCAACGAGCGTCCGCCGGTGGCGTTCCTCGATTCCCTGGAGCGACGCTTCCAGTTCAAGGTGCCGCGTGAAAACGGCCACAACGTGGTCGAAGCGATTCACGCCATGGCCGATGGCCGCGCGAAAGTATTCATCGGTCTGGGCGGCAACTTCGCCCAAGCCACCCCGGACAGCCCACGCACGTTCCAGGCCTTGAGCAATTGCGACCTGACCGTGCAGATCAGCACCAAGCTCAACCGCAGCCACCTGGCTCACGGTAAAGACGCGCTGATCCTGCCGTGCCTGGGCCGAACCGACATCGACATCCAGACCGAAGGCCCGCAAGCGGTGACCGTGGAAGACTCGTTCAGCATGGTTCACGCCTCCAACGGTCAGTTGCAGGCGCTGTCGAACCAGATGCGCTCGGAGCCGGCGATCATTGCCGGCATCGCTGCCGCGGCCCTGGGCAGCAAACCGGTGGACTGGAACTGGCTGGTGGCCGATTACGCACGCATCCGCGACCTGATCGCCGACACCATTCCGGGCTTTCGCGACTTCAACGAGAGGGTGAAGAATCCGGGTGGTTTCTACCTCGGCAACAGTGCCGGTGCCCGCAAGTGGAACACCCCGTCGGGGCGGGCCAATTTCCGCCCGAACATCCTGCCCAAGGATCTGGTTCATGAGCGCACGCGCGCCACGGGTATTTTGCCGGATCTGATCATGCAGTCGATGCGTTCCCACGATCAGTACAACACCACGATTTATGGTCTTGATGACCGTTATCGCGGGGTGAAGGGTCAGCGGGACGTGTTGTTTGTGAACGAAGCCGACATCATTCGCCTGGGGTTCAAACCGGGGCAAAAGGCTGACATCGTTTCGATCTGGGACGATGGCCGTGAGCGTCGGGTGAAGGGCTTCACGCTGCTGGCGTTTGATATTCCTGCCGGGCAGGCCGCCGCGTATTACCCGGAAGTGAATCCGCTGGTGCCACTGGAAAGTACCGGGGATGGCAGCCATACACCGACGTCGAAGTTTGTGGCGATTCGGTTGGAAATGGCGAGCGAGACTGGGCTGATTATGGCCAAATCTGCTTAACCGGGCGCTTCCACTGGCCCTTTCGCGAGCAGGCTCGCTCCCACATTGGATCGCGGTTCATTGGTATGAACGCGGTCAACTGTGGGAGCGAGCCTGCTCGCGAAAGCGGTAGGACATTCAATACATCTCTGCGCACTTGTACTTTCCAATCGCCCACAAAAAAGGCCGTTTCTGCATTGAAACGGCCTATCCGAAGTAACTAAAGACTGGCGAAAAATACTTAAGTTCCGCCCTAAAAACAGTAACTTATAGAATTGTGTACAAGTCGTGTTACTCGTCGGATTTCGATTGTCACAACTATGACACAGCCTCAGGATCGCGCCGTCATCCCCTTGAGGTTCCTCTATGAAGTTCTCCTCGATTCTCTTGTTGTCCCTTAGCCTGGCCAGTGGTTTCGCTTCTGCTGGAGGCACTGCTGAAGCAGGTGTGGGCGGCGCATTGGGCGGGGTTTTGGGCTCGGTCGTCGGTCAGTCACTAGGCGGCAATACAGGTTCCACCATTGGCGCGGCCTTGGGCGGTGCCGGTGGTAGTGCCGTTGGCGCCGACAGACACAGCCGTGGCCAAGCCGCCATCGGCGGTGCGTTGGGCGCAGCCGGCGGTAACGTGGTCGGCCGCAGCATGGGCGGCACCACCGGCAGCCTGATCGGCTCCGCAGCCGGCGGCGGTGCGGGTGGCGCGCTGGGTAACTACATGGGCAACTCGAGCCGCGAAGATGATCGTCGTTCGTATCGTGGCCATGATGATCGTCGCTACTACCGTGATGACGACCGTCGTCACCGTGGTCATGCCTATGGGCATCGCAAGCATCACAACTACTATCGCCACCGCTGATAGCTGATTGGCGACAGGTAGATCGAAAGATCGCAGCCTGTGGCAGCACCTACACCTGTAGGAGTTGCCGTAGGCTGCGATTTTTTTGCTTTATTCCACCACCAAACGCTCCAGCGCCTGACGCAACTGTGCAGGAATCGGCACCGGCTGATTGCTCGCCCGATCCACGAACACATGCACGAAACGCCCGGCCGCACAGGCTTCATCTTCACCTTGCTTAAACACCGCCAGTTCGTACTGAACCGAACTGGTGCCCAGCTTACCGACCCGCAGACCGATCTCGATGCGATCCGGGAAGGCGATGGACGCGAAATAATCGCAGGCCGAACTCACCACAAAACCCACGACTTCACCGTCATGAATATCCAGGCCACCGACTTCGATCAGGTAAGTGTTCACTGCCGTGTCGAAGAAGCTGTAGTAGGTGACGTTATTGACGTGACCGTAGGCGTCGTTGTCGTGCCAGCGGGTGGTAATGGGCTGGAAGTGCGGGTAGTCGGTGCGTTGGGGCATCGGGCTGGACATCGATCTGCGATTCCTCAAGAAAGTTTGGCGAGTCTAATTTAAAACCGTGGCGTGACCTCCGCGAGCAGGCTCGCTCCGACATTTGAAAATGCGCTCTCCTGTGGAGCGAGCCTGCTCGCGAAGGTGTCAGCAGCGCCGCCAGACTTAACGATCAGCAAACCCCTTACCCACCGCCGCCAACTCCCCAATCAACCGCGCCGGTTTCCACTGATCACCCTGCCGGGTCTCTAACGCCAGCAACCGCTGGTGAATATCCGCCAACCCTTGCTGATCCGCCCAGGCCATCGGCCCGCCCTTGTCCGCCGGGAAGCCATAGCCATTGAGGTAAACCAGATCAATGTCATGGGCCGATCCGGCAATGCCTTCCTCAAGGATCTTCGCCCCTTCGTTGACCAGTGCCAGCAAGCTGCGCTCCAGGATCTCCTGAGGGCTTATCTCGCGGCGTTGGAAGCCCAACCCCTCGCTGACTTCCAGCACCAGCGCATCGACCGCCACATCGTGCTCAGCCTGCCGACTGCCCGGCTCATAGTGGTAGTAACCGTCGCCGCTCTTCTGGCCAAACCGTCCCAGCTCGCACAGCCGGTTTTCTATCTGAACTTGCGGCGCATCCTGCCCTTTGCCGGCCAGTTGCCGGGCACGCCATCCCAGATCGATGCCGACCACGTCGTACATGCGGAACGGCCCCATGGCGAACCCGAAACCTTGCAGCGCAGCATCCACTTGATAAGGAAACGCCCCCTCAAGCAGCATTTTGCGCGCCTCAAGCACGTAAGTATTGAGCATGCGATTGCCGATGAAACCATGGCAGTTACCGGATACCACGCTGACCTTACCCATGCGTTTGCCCAGCGCCAGCGCGGCGTCGAGCACCGCCGGAGCGGTTTGCGCGCCGCGGACGATCTCAAGCAGTTTCATGATGTGCGCCGGGCTGAAGAAGTGCAGGCCCAAGACGTGTTGCGGGCGGCGAGTGGCAGCGGCAATCGCGTCGATGTCCAGCGCCGAGGTGTTGCTGGCCAGGATCGCCTGGGGTTTGAGCAGGCCATCCAGCTCACGGAAGATTTTTTGCTTCAGCTCGAGGTTTTCGTACACCGCTTCGATCACCAGATCGACATCACAGATCGCCGCGTAATCGGCCGCGCTGGTCACTCGTGCAATGCGGGCGTCTGCTTCGGCCTGATCGATCCGGCCCTGACGCACGTTGTGGGCGTAGGTGTCGGCGACAGCAGCCAGCGCCTGTTCAAGCATCTGCGGATTGTTATCGACCCATTGCACCGGCAACCCGGCGTTGGCCAGGCACATGACAATCCCCCGGCCCATGGTGCCCGCGCCGATCACGGCGGCGCGCTGAATATTGAACGGCGTCTGGCTCATTGTTGTTCTCTTGTTGGCGATCCAAAGACAGCCTTCACCATAGTCAGCTGCCGCGCTTTTTTGAAATTTATTCCTGTGATGAGCAACATTCAGCAGATGGATGCGGTGCCGCAAACACCGCAGATCCCTGTGGGAGCGGGCTTGCTCGCGAAGACGGATTGCCAGTCGACATCATTGCGGACTGTCATACCGCTTTCGCGAGCAAGCCCGCTCCCACATTGGCCATGTTTCAACCGTCAGAGATGCGCTTGCGCCCACTCCCGCACTTCGGCATATGGGTAATCCTCAAGCGCACCAGACCCCGGAATCGTCCGCGCCTTGAGTTTGGTGAACAGCGGCACGCTGATCCCGCACAAAAACCGCGTCACCCGCTCCGCCGACGGGAAATGCCCGGTGTGCTGTTCGTGCCTGTGGATAAAGTCGCCGCATAACGCTTCAAAGTTTTTATCCACAAGCGCCGGCAACTCTGGCGGCGCCGGCAGTCGCGCCACATCCCCGTGACACACCGAACAATGCCCGCACTGCCGCGGCGCATTTTCGTCGCCGAAGTACTCAGCCAGGCGATAACCCAGGCAATGGTCGGTGGCGAACAGATCAAGCATCGCGTGAATCCGGGCGATCTCGGTTTGTTCGTGACGGGTGAAGTAGGCATGCAGCTCTTCGCTCAAGGCCTGGGCATCAAAACCGGTTTGCAGCAGGCTGTAGACCTCGGTCATCTGCTTGCTTTCAAGCTCTACCCAGCCCTTTTCCTGGAAGTAATCCAGTGCCTTGACCACCCGATTGCGCTCGGCCGAATGCTGTTCATACAGCGCATCGAAATTCACCGTGGCCCAGGTTCGTGCGCGGCTGGAGGTCTGGATGATCGCCGCGACGAAGTCCTTGCGCTCGCCCTCGAAACGCGCAAGCAAGGCCTCCGGTTCCTGCAAATACTTGAAACGGTATTCAGCGTAATAGGCATATCGCGGGGCGATGATTGCGCGCAGTTCCAACTGCACCAGCAACGTCTTGAGCGGCAACTGGCGAATGTTGCTTTGATCCGCCAACGGCCCCAGCAAAAACTCCCACTGCCCCTCGGGCGTAGAGGCTTGCAACTCGTCGAGTACGCAGCGGATGCCGTCCAGTTCCGGGGTGTCGCCGTAGACGAAATTTTCCAGCACGTTGATGCTGTCGCGGTTGGCCAATACCAGGCAATCGGACGGCTGCCCATCACGCCCGGCGCGGCCGATTTCCTGGCTGTAGTTTTCGATGGATTTGGGCAGGTCGAAATGCACAACGTTGCGGATGTCGCTCTTGTCGATGCCCATGCCGAAGGCGATGGTCGCGACGATGCAATTGGACTGCCCGCCCATGAAGCGCTTTTGAATGCCTTCACGTTGCTCGTGGGGCAAACCGGCGTGATAGGCCTCGGCCTGGATGCCGTTGCGGCCCAGATGTTCGGCGATGTGTTCGGCGGTTTTCTGCAAGGTGACGTAGACAATGCTCGGCTGGCCGGGGCGTTGACTCATCCACTCGACCAGACGTCGGCGCTTGTCCTGACCACGTACCGGCTCCACCAGCAGATTAAGGTTCGGCCGGTAGAAACCGGTGGTCACCACATCTTCAGGCGCGATGGCGAATTTCGCCTCCATGTCCGCGATCACTTTGGGGGTCGCGGTGGCGGTCAGCAGCAGCGCTTGGGGGATGTTGAACTGACGCTGGTAGTCCGGAAGTTTGAGGTAGTCAGGGCGGAAGTTGTGGCCCCACTCAGAGATGCAGTGTGCCTCGTCCACCACCAGCAGCGAGATCGGCACTTGCTGCAAGAAATTGCGGAAGCGCTCGTTCTTCAGGCGCTCCACGGAAATCATCAAAATCTTCAACTCGCCGGACTTGGCCCGGGCCATCACATCACTGGCGTCGTCGCGGCTCTGGGCCGAATCGATACTGCCGGCCGAGATGCCGTGGCGCTGTAGAAACGCCAGTTGATCCTGCATTAGCGCCAACAGCGGCGAGACCACCAGTGTCAGGTGCGGCAGCAACAACGCCGGCAATTGATAACAAAGAGACTTGCCCGAGCCGGTCGGGAAAATCGCCGCCGCCGAGCGCCCGGCCAACACCGCGCTGACCGCCGCCTCCTGGCCGGGTCGAAACTGTGGATAACCGAAAACCTGTTCCAGGGTGTTGTGCATAAGCTGTCACTCCGTTGACCGCTGCGATGCCAAAAGCCTAGTCGGCGATTGCAGCGAGTCGAGAAAAGGTCGGGGACCAAAACGATACGGGATGATACAGCGATTACTTGAACGCCACGGCCCCCTGTGGGAGCGAGCCTGCTCGCGAAGAGGCCGGTCAGAACAACACAAAACCTGAGGTTCAGGGCCGCAACACCGCCACGCGCAGTTGCTGGTCTAACACTTGCTCGTGCACGTCCTGGCTCTTGCTCACCCACAACGCATGCGCTGGGCTGATGTCGCCAGTAAATGCCGCCGCCAACTGCCGCAAGTCAGCCACGCTGCGCACTCGCGGGCAGAAGGGTTGTTCATCACAATCCTGACTGGCGTTGCGATAGGTGCTCAGCAAACGATCCCACAATCCATCGCGTACTTGCCTGATCGATTTGAGCTGCACGTGCGGCACGCCGAGTCGTTGCTCAAGCCCCTTCTCGTCCAGCGCTTCGCTGGCCAAAAGGGCTTTGGCGAACATCAGCACCTCACCCCGCGAGGCAGTGTCCATGTCCGTCTGGCTGGACAGCGCGTCCGGCCAACCTGTGCGTTGCAGATTGTTGAACATCAATGCGTTGCCTGCGTCAGACGCCATCGTCAGACGGCAACCGCTGGCCCACAGCAATAAAATCGAGGCCATTCGTAGCCATTGCATACCCAATTCCCTTTAAGCGCGTGTCAGACGTTTGGAAACGTCCTACAGATTCTGGCGCGCACGATACAGCGGTTTACCGCGAATCGCCTGACAAACCCGTGGGAAATTTTTCGTCTAAGGGTTTTGCCTTTAAAAACTCTATAAATGGCGTAGGGCATCTCCTCAAACCCCGGAAAAACCCCTACAAACACTGTCCATTGCGGCCGTCTTGTTCCGCTGCCCAGCGGCCTCCTATAGTGGCCGGCGCGGCTTTGAATATTCAGTCTGCCGCCCGAGCGCCCTCGAACAGGACAAGCCTCACCATGATCAATCGTTATCACCCACTGAAGACCTGCTACAGCGAAAATCCCGTCATGGTGATCGACACCAACGCCAGCCACAGCGATCTGCTTGATGCTGCCGATCAACGCCTGCGCGCCGCCAGCGATCTGCTGGAAACACTTTACTGTTTGTGTTTCAAACAAGCCGACGTAAAAGACATTCCCAACATCGTCAATGCGCTTTATCTATTGGTACAGGACGGCTGCGACTTGCTGCAAGTTGCAAAACTTCAAGTTAAATAACACCCGACAAATACAACACTCACAAACCTGGATACAACCCCACGCTTTATTAATTATCAAACCGCGCACTAACGTGTCTGCTCTTATATCCAACAAGGGCAACGTCATGACAGTCGTCACCATATTTTTTGCGGCACCGGCTCTAACAAGTTCGACATCAACCATGAAAACTTCTGGGATGGCGAACTGGTATCGACGCTGGCCTCTCACCATGCCGGACGCGAATTCGCCGAATGGATTGTGGTCGACGGACCAGGCAGCGGCAACCTGCAGGCCGATGATCTCTTCACCCAGACCAAGGATTACGGCCTCAGCGGCACGCTGTTTGGCAAGGGCTGGGAAGAAAACGTGCAACACGCCATGAACATCCTCAAAGGTCGATGTGACTGGCAGCGCCAACAACTGACCGAGGCCGAATACAACCGACTAAAAGCCGCCGGTATTCCTATCGAAGATGTAAAGGCAGAGGGTTCCTGGTTTTGGCGCAAATACAACTACGGCGACCGAAGCGTCACTCAACAGAAGTTGCAGGAACAGATTATCAAGACGTTCCGCAAAGACGGAGTCATCCCCACTCAAGTTAACCTGGTCGGCTGGAGCCGCGGCGGTATTAGTTGCCATATGCTGGCCAATGCGATGTTCAAGGACAACGCACTGAAGAATATCCCGGTTAATATTTTCGCTCTGGACCCAGTTCCCGGCATTGGCAACTTTCAGGACGAACGCGTCAAACTCGCTGCCAACGTCAAAGAGTATGTCGGTTTCTATGCTCGCGACGAGCGCTCCAAAGGCTTCAGCTGTGTCATTCCACAGACCGCCACGGGCACCAAAACCTACATCTACCCAATGGCCGGCCGCCACGCCACCATGGTCGGCAACGCCACCGCCAGCGGCGGCGTTCCGACCAGCGCCAACGACCGCAAAGCACTGATCGAACCCGGCCGCATCGTCCGCCACCTCGCCGAGGTCTGCCTCAAGCGCTGGGGCGTGCCACTGAACAAAACCCTGAACCTGACCCAGGCCGACCTGCAAAACGTCAGCAATGCAATCGCCCGCGACGAGGCGAAATACCAGCTGATGCGCAACCTTTCCTACACCTACTTCACCGAGCGGGACAAAGGCGAACGCTATGTTTCGCTGGGCAGCAAAGGTGTAGCGTTCTCGACAGTAAAAGGCCCGATCTACAAACCGGCGACGGGGTTGGCGACGAGTTTGCTGGATATTTCGGCGTATGCGCATTTGCGTTGAAAAGTGTTGATCAAACGGTCGTAACGTCCGGCAAATTATTCGTCCGGTTCCTACAAGAGCAGACTCTTTGTCGACTATCGAGGCTTGAGGGGGTGGAACTATAGTCGTGACTGTCGCTGCCAAATCAGCGACTCGGGCTTGGTCACCTGAAAAATGAGAGAGAACTTACGCATGCCCTTGTATGCTTGCCGACATCTTTTGTGCGGCACGTTTTATGGCGGCTGTGTTTGGGACGCCTCGGCGTGCCGGGGTTTTCCTCTCCCTTGGTTGACCAACCCGAACACAGTTCGCCACCCATCGCTTGGTCACGATGGTTGCGATCCTTCGGATATACAAAAGAGAGAAACCAATGAAGACATCGAATCCGCTCACTGATCGCTACCGCCCGCTGCAATCCAATCTCACCGATTCCCCGCCCCTGATCATCGACACAGCGGCCAACCCCCAAGACATCCTCGAAGGCGCCCTCCAACGCATCCGAGCCTCCAGCGACCTCCTCAAAACCCTGCACTGCATCTGCTTCAAAAACGGCGACGTCGAAGACATCCCTCACATCACCCACGCGCTCTTCCTGCTAACCCAGGACGGCTGCGACCTGCTGCAAGTCGCACAGCAGCAAATGCTCAACTGGAAAGCTCCGGCGTAAAAATCTGCCACACCAAAAGAGCATGAATGCTCGACGCAAATGTCCAAAGCAGGAGTTGAAATTTGCAAACTACTATTGATTGCGTACGATGTGAGCCACTGTTCAATCAAGGGCTCACCTTCATGACCACTGAAACTATTGATCACAGCACCCTTGCTCGATTGATTGAAAACGGATCCGTCAGCAGCACGAATATCGTCGCCCAACCGGGCGGCTGGTCGATTCAAATTTCGCAGGGAAGAAAAGAATGCTCGCTGGCAGCGCAGCGTAGTGGTCAGGTACGTCTGTTCAAGCGGCTTGAAACGCTGGTGACCTATTTGCAAGGATTGGGTATCAGCCACTTCAATGTAGACGCCTCCAGTTACGACCCCCAGCAATTGAAAACCTACGCTCGGCCTGATCGTGCCGAAGCAATGAAACACGCCCACGAGACGGCCGCTTATGAGGAATGGTTCAAGCGACAGGTGCAACTCAGCATTGATGACCCAAGGCCGAGCATCAGCGATGAAGACAGCCGCCGAATATTTGCTGCCAAACGCGATGCTCTCCGTAAACGAGCGCGCTGATGAGGTTGGTCTGGCGCCCTGAGGCGCATGACGACCGAGACCGAATAATGGATCGAATTAGTCAGGACAACCCTGTTGCAGCTGCCGATCTCGACGAGATATTCGAATCAAAAGGGGAAGTCGTCCGACAGCGCCCGACCTTGTACAGAAAAGGCAAAGTTGAGGGCACACGAGAAATCGTCGCAGCCTCCAATTACATCATCGTCTACATGATTAAAGATGATTGCGTGCAAGTTCTGCGAATAATGCATGCCCGGCAGCAATGGCCGTGATAACCGAGAACCGGGATTTCGCGATTCCTTAAGTGACATTATTTTCGCTAATTAGCCGCAATACTGTTGGAATAATGGCAGTTTAGCTGTACCACCCACTAAATCTTCGCCCACAAAAAAGCCGCCCTAAAAGGGCGGCTTTTTCATTTCGCTAAATCCAAGCCTTACAGCTTAGGACCAGCAGCCTTAATCGCATCACTCACTTCAAACTTCTTGAAGTTCTCAACAAACAACCCAGCCAACGCTTTAGCAGCTTCGTCGTAGGCAGCCTTGTCAGCCCAGGTATTACGCGGGTTCAACAAACCAGTCTCAACACCAGGAACAGCCAACGGCACGTCCAGATTGATGGTGTCCAGGTGCTCAGTCTCAGCACCGATCAACGCGCCGCTCTGGATCGCTGCAATCACGCCACGAGTGGTCGGGATGTTGAAGCGCTTGCCGACGCCGTAGCCGCCGCCAGTCCAACCGGTGTTAACCAGGTAGACCTTGGAGCCGAAGCCGCGGATGCGTTTGATCAGCAGTTCTGCGTATTCGCCAGCCGGACGCGGGAAGAACGGTGCGCCGAAGCAGGTGGAGAAGGTCGATTTGATGCCGCTGCCGGAACCCATTTCGGTCGAGCCCACCAGTGCGGTGTAGCCGGACAGGAAGTGGTAGGCCGCTTGTTCTTCGCTGAGGATGGACACTGGCGGCAGGACGCCGGTCAGGTCGCAGGTCAGGAAGATCACAGCGTTTGGCTCGCCACCGAGGTTTTTCTCGGAACGCTTGGCAACGTGCTCCAGCGGGTAGGCGGCGCGGCTGTTCTGGGTCAGGCTGACATCGGCGTAGTCGGCGTGCTTGGCGTCGTCGATGACGACGTTTTCCAGCACAGCGCCATGCTTGATGGCTTTCCAGATGACCGGCTCGTTTTTCTCGGACAGGTCGATGCACTTGGCGTAGCAGCCGCCTTCGATGTTGAAGACAACGCCTTCGCCCCAGCCGTGTTCGTCGTCACCGATCAGGTAACGGCTTTCGTCGGCGGACAGGGTGGTTTTACCGGTGCCCGACAGACCGAAGAACAGGGTCACGTCGCCTGCTTCGCCGATGTTGGCAGCGCAGTGCATCGGCAGCACGTCAGCGGCCGGCAGCAGGAAGTTCTGCACGGAGAACATGGCTTTCTTCATTTCACCGGCGTAACGCATGCCGGCGATCAGCACTTTTTTCTGTGCGAAGTTGAGGATCACGCAACCGTCGGAGTTGGTGCCGTCACGCTCAGGCACGCACTCGAAGTTGGCCACGTTGAGCACTTGCCACTCGTCACGACCGGCCGGGTTGTACTGCGCCGGGTTGATGAACAGGCAACGACCGAACAGATTCTGCCAGGCAGTCTGGGTGGTCATCTTCACGGCCAGGTAGTGGTCTTCGGACGCACCTACATGCACGTGGGAAACGAAATGCTCTTGCGCGTTGTTGAACGCCTCGACGCGAGCCCACAGCGCATCGAACTTGTCGGCCGGGAACTTGCGGTTGATCGGGCCCCAGGCAATGGCTGCCTGAGTGGAAGGCTCTTCTACGATGAACCGATCGACTGGCGAACGGCCGGTGCGGTGACCGGTGCGAACAACCAGCGCGCCGGTATCGGCAAGCTCGCCTTCACCGCGATTCAAGGCTTCTTTTACCAGATCATCAACACTCAGATCGGTGTACACGGCGTTATTGGCTTGCGTCATGAGATTCCCCGTCGGCCAGTGGCCGAGTGTGCTCCAAACGTTTTGTAGTAGAAAGTCGTGCACTACTACCGCGACAAAAAGTGGGCCGGATTATGCCAGAAACGCCCAAAAATAGTAGGGCCCTCCCGTCGTAACGGCGTTAATCCGGCGCTAAGCAGTGAATTTACCTGCGCTGAACCGTTTTAGTGCCGGGTATCTGACGGCGTATCCACGCCCGCACCAGCGAACAATTGGGTGATATCCGCGGCATCAAACAGGTAGCGCTGGTTGCAAAACTGGCAATCGATCTCGATATTCCCGCCATGTTCGATGACCAGCGACTGGGCGTCTTCCAGGCCCAGGCTGACCAACGCATTGGCCGAACGTTCGCGCGAGCAACTGCAACGGAAGCGCAGTTTCTGCACATCGAACAGGCGCACTTGCTCTTCGTGGTAGAGGCGATGGAGCACGGTTTCGTTGTCCAGGCTCAGCAATTCATCGGCGGTCAGGGTGCTACCCAACGCGGTGATGTGCTGCCAACTGGCGGCGCGTTCTTCTTCGTCTTTCAGGCGGTCGGCGGGCAATTGCTGCAGCAGCAGGCCACGGGCGCGACGGCCATCGGCGTAAAGCCAGAAGCGGGTGCCAACCTGCTGCGACATGACGAAATAGTTGGTGAAGCACTCGGACAGGGTTTCGCCGTCGAGGTCGACGATGCCCTGGTAACGCTGGCCCTGGGTCGGGTCGACGGTCAGCGCCAGCACGCCGTTGGGCATGAGGTCGGCGAGGGTCGCGTCAGGGGCGATCTGGTCGGCTTCGTAACGGGCCAGGCCACGGATTTCGCGCTCGCTGGAGCACTCGATCATCAGCAGCGGAATCGGGCCATCGGAACGGGCCTGCAGGATCAGCAAGCCATCGAACTTCAAGGTGCCGACCAGCAACGACGCAGCCGCCATCAGTTCGCCCAGCAGTTGCGCGACCGGCTCCGGATAGGGGTGTTTGGCGAGCACTTCAGCGTAGCTACGTTCCAACGCAACCAGCTCGCCACGGGTGTCGCTGTCATCAAAGATGAAGCGTTGGGTGAAGTCGGTATCCGATAGATCGGTCATAGGTCTGGGTATCTGAATTGATGACAAGAAGGTTACAGAACGTAGAGTTGCGCCTTTGCGGCACCATTTTGGTGCGCGACGTTCAGCCATTGGAGGCATTTTATGAACAATCCGGGTTTGTTCCAAGCAAGGTGGAACCTGCCCCGGCTGGTTTTGTGCAATTTTGTGCCTTTGGCGCTGTTGGCATTCTGGTTATGGCCTACGGGTCAGATGCTGTGTGTGCTTTTCGACGAGTGGCTATTTCGCCGACTCAATGCCCCGTTGGCCAGTCACCCGATATGGCTCCATGTGTAGGCAATTACAAGTCTGCGTCCATTTGAAGCGGTGGTCGGGGGGATTTTGCTGGCGGTGTGGGCGCTGGGCTGGGGTTACTACTCGCCATTTGCGTATCACGCTTCAGAGTTTTTCCTGACAGTGATGGCGCCACTGTTTGGACGGCAGGGGAAACTGCCGGGGGTTTCGCGGATGAGTGTGGTGCGCAGCGCCTGATATCCGGGGACGGCCGGCGAGTGCTGCGCACTCGTTCGCGGGCAAGCGACGCTCCCACAGGTGATCTCGGTCTAATGTGGGAGCGGGCTTGCTCGCGAAAGCGGCTTCACGGCCAATGCAGGAACATCAGGCTCACTCGTCGTTACTGCTTCCACGAAACTTGAACAAATCCCGACGCTGCTTTTTGCTCGGTTTGCCATCGGTGCTCACGCCCAGCGAGCCGGCCTTGCGCATCGCAGCCGCCGCTTCACGCTTGGCGACGCTCGCCTCGGTCTCCGCATACAACGCCTGAGCCTCCGGCGCGCCACGGCGCACGATCGACAGCGCCTGGACCACTATCGTCTTTTCCTCAAACCCTATGCGGATCTGAAACTCGTCACCGACTCGCGGTTCCTTGCCCGGTTTACAGCGCTCACCCCGACAATGCACCTTGCCGCTCTCGATGGCCGACTTGGCCAAGGCACGTGTTTTGTAAAAACGCGCGGCCCACAACCATTTATCGAGACGGACCTTGTCGTCCTCTTCCTGTTTTTGTGCCATATGAATTCCTCTTTCAGCCAATAGTCGGAACTGTACTACCGTTTCTGTCATGTCATGAATGACCCCGTCCCGGATTACAATGCGCGCGTTCCGACGCCTGCTTGCGAGGCCGGAAATCCGGGCTGTAGAAATCTGTCGCCTTTTAACCCTTATTCTGCGTGAATACCGCGAATCCGGCCCCGTGCGGACTGAAGCGGTTGTCACGGTTGAGCATTTTTTTGAAGACATTTGACCATTTGACCGTTGTCGGTCTGCGCGAGTGGGTGGCGCTCCCGGATTTGGGAGTCGCGGGCCTTCGGGCAAAAATCGACACCGGCGCCAGCACCTCCAGCCTGCACGCCACCGACATCGAACCCTTCGAGCGGGACGGGCAAGAGTGGGTGCGCTTCACCGCGCACCTGGGCACGGTGGTGCAATTGCGCCACCGACGCTGCGAGGCGCCGCTGGTGACGATGAAAACCATTAAAAGCTCCAACGGCCATGCGCAGATGCGTTACGTGGTCAGCACCACCCTGGCCCTCGGTGATCGGGTGTGGCGGGTCGAGTTCACCCTCGCCTGCCGCAAGTCCATGCGTTATCGGCTGCTACTCGGTTCCAAAGCCCTGATCGACGGCCAGTTGGTGGTCAATCCGGGGATTAAATACGTTCAAGACAAGCCGGTGTTCCCGGTATCTACCTCCTCCACAGGTGTTGCATGAAGATCGCTGTGCTGTCGCGGAATCCGCGTCTGTATTCCACCCGTCGTCTGGTCGAAGCCGGTATCGAGCGTGGCCATGAAATGGTGGTGATCGACACTTTGCGCGCCTACATGAACATTGCCAGCCACAAGCCGCAGATCCACTACCGCGGCAAGCCGCTGGAAGGTTTCGATGCGGTGATCCCGCGGATCGGTGCGTCGGTGACGTTTTATGGCTGCGCGGTGTTGCGCCAGTTTGAAATGATGGGGGTGTTCCCGCTCAACGAGTCGGTGGCCATCGCCCGTTCGCGAGACAAACTGCGTTCGCTGCAACTGCTGTCACGCCGGGGCATCGGTTTGCCGGTCACCGGGTTTGCACACTCGCCGGACGACATTCCCGATTTGATCGACATGGTCAACGGCGCACCGCTGGTGATCAAAGTGCTGGAAGGCACCCAGGGCATTGGCGTGGTGCTGTGTGAAACGGCGACGGCGGCGGAGTCGGTGATCGAAGCGTTCATGGGCCTGAAGCAGAACATCATGGTTCAGGAATACATCAAGGAAGCCGGCGGTGCGGACATTCGCTGCTTCGTGGTCGGCGACAAAGTGATCGCGGCGATGAAGCGTCAGGCCAAGCCTGGGGAATTTCGCTCCAACCTGCATCGCGGTGGCAGCGCGAGCCTGATCAAAATCACCCCGGAAGAACGCATGACCGCATTGCGTGCAGCCAAGGTGATGGGGCTGGCCGTGGCGGGGGTGGATATCCTGCGTTCCAATCACGGGCCGCTGGTGATGGAAGTGAATTCGTCGCCGGGTCTGGAAGGGATTGAGACCACCACCGGCAAGAACGTGGCAGGGATCATCATTGAGCACCTTGAGAAGAATGGTGGGCCGAATATGACGCGCACCAAAGGCAAAGGCTAATCCGTTAGAGATCTGGCGACTGATTGGCCGCCTTCGCGAGCAAGCCCGCTCCCACAGGGAAACGCATTCCAATGTGGGAGCGGGCTTGCTCGCGAAGAGGCCATCAGCCGCGCTGCAAAAACCGATCTCTAAACGGCATCCCGTGGCAACATCAGCCCAAGCGGCAACCGAACCCGCGCTTCAAGCCCGCCACCCGAACGGTTACGCAGCTCAACATTGCCGCCATGCATCGAAGCAATCCGCTTCACGATCGCCAAGCCCAACCCTGTGCCCTTCCCGCCCCGAGCCCGATCGCCACGGGTAAACGGGTTGAAGATCGCCTCCAGCTCCGACGGATCAATCCCCGCCCCACGGTCCATCACACTCAGCACCACATAGGGCGCGCTGGTGTCCCCGGACACATAAGCCGCGACCTCAACACCGTTGCCGGCATGGTGCAAGGCGTTGCCAATCAGGTTGTTCAACAAGCGTTTCATCGACACCCGACGTAGCGGGAACGGCTGGATCGGTTCCAGGCGCAAGCGCACTTTCTCTTCGTTCTGGTTGTACGGTGCGGCGACTTCGCGCACCAGGTCGCTCAGGTCCACCTCTTCCACCGACTCGTCACGACCGTCGCGAATGAACGCCAGGAACTGGTCGAGAATCGCGTCCATATCCTCGATGTCGCGCACCATGTCGTCGCTCAGGTCGCTGTGGTCGCCCATCAGCTCCAGGGACAAGCGCAAACGGGTCAACGGTGTTCGCAGATCATGGGACACCCCGGCCAGCATCAACTCTCGCTCGCGACCAGCCTGTTCGACGTCTTCGGCCATCTGGTTGAAGGCGCGGTAAACCTCGGCCATCTCGCTCGGCGTGTCGCTGATCGGCAGGCGCACGCTGCGGCCCTGGCCGAGTTGCCTTGCGGCATAGACCAGGCGCTTCAAAGGTTGATTGAGCTGGCTGACGAAGATCCACGCCGAGGCGGTGGAGAGCAAGCCGATGGCGAGAAACCAGCCAAGCACGTTCCAGATTTTCTGGCCGCGCAGCGGATGCGGGTACAGCGGCACTTTCAACCAGCCATCGCCCAGGCTTGGCGCCCGGACCCACAGCGCCGGCGGGGAATGCATGCGTAATCGAACTTCAGTGTCAGCCCCCAGCTCTGCCTGCATCTGCCGCTGATAGATTTCGCTGTATGGCCAGTGTTGTTCGCCTTCCGGCACGCCTGCGCCCACCACCCGGATCAGGGTCGCGGCATCGGCAATCTTCGCGCGGTTTTCTTCATCGGCGGCCCAATAGGCGCGCAGCGTCAGGGCGACGCCGTGGCTGTATTGGCGGTCCACCAGCACGTCTTCGTTCATCAACAGATAAACCAGGGTCAGCGCTTTGGAGAACAGGACGACAATCAGCACCAGCCACAGGGTGCGGGAGAAGAAACTCTGGGGGAACCAAACGGGGGTTTTCATGAATAACCGCTACACACTTGCAGGAGCGAGCGATGCTCGCACATTGCGGATCGCGAGTCTGCGGGCAAGGTCGATTGACCTCTTGCCCGCACACCCGCTCCTACAAATCGCCGATCACTTGGTGGCGGCGCCGTCCGGAACGAACACGTAGCCCACGCCCCAGACAGTCTGGATGTAGCGTGGCTTGGATGGATCGGGTTCGATCATCCGGCGCAGACGGGAGATCTGCACGTCGATGGAACGCTCCAGGGCATCCCATTCCCGGCCACGGGCCAGGTTCATCAACTTGTCGCGGGTCAGTGGCTGACGGGCGTTCATGACCAAAGCCTTGAGTACCGCAAACTCACCGGTGGTGAGCATGTGCACTTCATCGCCGCGCTTGAGTTCGCGGGTGGCCAGGGACAACTCGTAGTCACCGAAGGTCACGCTTTCGTCTTCGCTGCCCGGTGCGCCAGGTACAGGCGCAGCCTGACGACGCAGGACCGCTTTGACCCGGGCCATCAGCTCGTCCGGGTTGAACGGCTTGGCCAGGTAATCGTCGGCGCCCAGTTCCAGGCCCTTGATGCGGCTCAGCTCATCGCCCTTGGCGGTCAGCATGATGATCGGGATCTGATTGTTCGCGCCGCGCAGACGGCGGCAGGCGGTCAGACCGTCTTCGCCGGGCAGCATCAGGTCGAGTACGACCAGATTGAACACTTCACGGGCCAGCAAGCGGTCCATCTGTTCGGTGTTCGGTACGGCACGGGCACGGTAGCCCTTGCTGACGAAAAAGCGTTCCAGCAGGCTGCTCAGCCCAGGATCGTCGTCAACAATAAGAATTTTTTCGCCTTCAGCATTGTTTGCAGTGCTGCTCATTAGATGCTCCTTTTAGCTCGGCGCGCATTATGGCGTAGCTGCCGTTATACGCACCGTGTGCATTGTTAGCAGATTTTTCCTTCACTGCCAGAACTCAGACCTTTATGCCTGCCGGGTGCAATGCCCCCGAATGGCTGAACGCTGGTTATAATGCGCGGCGTTTTGTGTCAGGCAACGTCTGATCGTTACTGTAGTAGGCCGCTTTTTATTTTTAAGGCGTGCGCAGTAATTGTTCGATTTCACGGGTCAACGGGATGCCTGTTGACCCAGGTAGCGGCGCAGGCCAGGCCGCTCAACCAGTCTCGCCGAGCCTTTAACCCTGCGCCTGCGAGCCTGCTTTCACAATTTGTCAGGTGGTTTTATGGACAGCATCAACAGCCGCATCGCCGAGGAACTCGGTGTACGCCCACAACAGGTCGAAGCGGCCGTCGCGCTACTCGATGAAGGCTCTACCGTTCCCTTCATCGCCCGCTACCGGAAAGAAGTGACCGGCAGCCTCGATGACATCCAGTTGCGGCACCTGGAAGAGCGTCTGCGCTACCTGCGAGAACTCGACGAACGGCGCATCAGCATCCTCGCCAGCATTCAAGAGCAAGGCAAGCTGACCCCGCAACTCGAACGCGACATCAAACTCGCCGACACCAAGACCCGTCTCGAAGACTTGTACCTGCCGTACAAGCAGAAGCGCCGCACCAAGGGCCAGATTGCCCTGGAAGCCGGCCTCGGCGACCTGGCCGACGGCCTGTTCAACGACCCGTCCCTGACGCCAGACACCGAAGCCGCACGCTTCATCGACGCCGGAAAAGGCGTGGCCGATGTGAAAGCCGCCCTCGAAGGCGCCAAATACATCCTGATGGAACGCTTCGCCGAAGACGCCGGCCTGCTGGACAAACTGCGCAGCTACCTCAAGCAGGAAGCCACCCTCAGTGCCCGCGTGATCGCCGGCAAGGAAGAGGAAGGCGCCAAGTTCCGCGACTATTTCGAACACGATGAGCCACTGAAAAGCATGCCGTCGCACCGTGCGTTGGCGATTTTCCGTGGCCGCAACGAAGGCATTCTCAGCTCCGCGCTGAAAGTCGGCGACGAGCTGCCGGGCGCCATGCACCCGTGCGAAGGCATGATCGGTCAGCAATTCGGCATCCAGAACCAGAACCGCGCCGCCGACAAATGGCTGGGCGAAGTGGTGCGCTGGACCTGGAAGGTCAAGCTTTACACCCACCTCGAAACCGACCTGCTGGGCGAGCTGCGCGATGGCGCAGAAACCGAAGCGATCAATGTGTTCGCGCACAACCTGCACGACTTGCTGCTGTCGGCCCCGGCCGGCCCGCGTGCCACTCTGGGCCTCGACCCGGGCCTGCGCACCGGTTGCAAGGTCGCCGTGGTCGATTCCACCGGCAAGCTGCTGGATCACGCTACGGTTTACCCGCACGTGCCGCACAACAAGTGGGACCAGACCCTCGCGGTCCTCGCCGCCCTGTGCGCCAAGCACGCCGTGGACCTGATCGCCATCGGCAACGGCACCGCCAGCCGCGAGACCGACAAACTGGCCGCTGAGCTGATCAAAAAATACCCAGCCATGAAGATGACCAAAGTCATGGTCTCCGAGGCCGGTGCATCGGTTTACTCGGCGTCGGAACTGGCTTCCAAGGAATTCCCGGACCTCGACGTGTCGATCCGTGGCGCGGTGTCCATCGCTCGTCGCCTGCAAGACCCGCTGGCCGAGCTGGTGAAGATCGATCCGAAATCCATCGGCGTCGGCCAGTACCAGCACGACGTGTCGCAGCTGAAACTGGCGCGCGGCCTGGACGCTGTGGTCGAGGACTGCGTAAACGCCGTGGGCGTGGACGTGAACACCGCTTCCGTGGCGTTGCTGGCCCGCATCTCTGGCCTCAACGCGACCCTGGCGCAGAACATCGTCAGCCACCGCGACGAGCACGGCGCGTTCAAAACCCGCGCCGCGTTGAAGAAAGTCGCGCGTCTGGGTGAAAAAACTTTCGAACAGGCTGCCGGTTTCCTACGCGTGATGAACGGCGACAACCCGCTGGATTCGTCCGCCGTTCACCCGGAAGCCTATCCGCTGGTGCAGCGCATTGCCGCTGAAACCGACCGCGACATCCGCTCACTGATCGGTGATGCAAGTTTCCTCAAGCGTCTGGATCCGAAGAAGTTCACCGACGAGACCTTCGGTCTGCCGACTGTCACCGACATTCTGCAAGAGCTGGAAAAACCCGGTCGCGACCCGCGTCCCGAGTTCAAGACCGCCGAGTTCCAGGAAGGCGTCGAAGACCTCAAGGACCTGCAACTGGGGATGATCCTCGAAGGCGTGGTGACCAACGTGACCAACTTCGGCGCGTTCGTCGACATCGGCGTGCATCAGGACGGTTTGGTGCACATCTCTGCGCTTTCAGAGAAGTTCATCAAGGATCCGCGCGAAGCGGTGAAGGCCGGTGACGTGGTGAAAGTGAAGGTCATGGAAATCGACATCCCGCGCAAACGCGTTGGCCTGTCGATGCGCATGAGCGACACCCCGGGCGAGAAAATCGACGGTGCCCGTGGCGCACGTCCAGGTTCGGCGCCGCGCCAATCCCAGAACACTGCACCGCGCAAGGAAACCACAGCGGCAGCCCCGGCCAACAACGCCATGGCTTCGCTGTTCGCCAACGCCAAGCAGTTGAAGAAACGCTGATGGACATCCCTGCCGGGCTGACCGAAAGCGCTTTTTTCAAGCTGCTGGGGTGTCGCTTGCACAGCCTGGAAACCGGGGTGGCGCAAGTCGCCCTGGCGCTTGAGCCAGAGCTGCGCAATCGCGGCGGCAAGCTGCACGGCGGGGCGTTGTTCAGTCTGGTGGACATTGCCATGGGGCTGGCCTGTTCCAGCACCCACGGCTTTGACCAGCAGAGCGCGACCATCGAATGCAAAATTAACTACATTCGCGCCGTTTCTGACGGTGAAGTGATGTGCACGGCGCGGGTAATTCACCCGGGCCGGCGCACGCTGGTGGTTGAAGCTGACGTGATGCAAGGCGACAAACTGGTCGCAAAAGCACAAGGCACGTTCGCTGTCCTGTAGATGAATGCCATCAATTTGAGTTAATTTCGGCGCTACGACTGCGGCGTCGAACTTTTCTGTGTCCGCAATAGCCAGATTCAGGGAGTGAAGTTGGCAATTAACTGTGAGTCTGTGCGGCTGATGCCCGCCAGTTAAGACGCACAACCTGTGGGAGCGGGCTTGCTCGCGAAAGCGGTGTGTCAGGCGACGTTAATGTTGACTGACACACCCTCTTCGCGAGCAAGCCCGCTCCCACAGGGGGTTGCGGTGATCAATCCTTAACTGGCAGGCATCAACTCTGTATGGCTCAAGAACCAGGCGAAAACGCCAGTTTTAACTTCACCCTTGTAGACCGTCTTGCCCACCCCCATATTGGGGCGACTGACGCGTGAAGGAATCCAACTTGAGCGAACTTCTCAACCGCCGCCTGGCTCTGCTCGGCGAGCGCGCTAACCTCTCTCTGCTCGAACAGTGCCTTCACGGCATCGAACGTGAATGCCTGCGCGTGACCGATGAAGGTCGCCTGGCGCAAACGCCGCACCCGGAAGAATTGGGTTCCGCGCTGACCAACGAACAAATCACCACCGATTATTCCGAATCGCTGCTGGAGTTCATCACGCCCGCCCTGCCGGATCCGGCAGACACCCTGGCGAGCCTGGACAGCATTCACCGTTTTGCCTACAGCAAACTCGGCAACGAGTACCTGTGGAGTCCATCGATGCCGTGCCCGTTGCCGGCCGAGGAAGACATCCCGATTGCCTATTACGGCACGTCCAACATCGGTCAGCTCAAGTACGTCTACCGCAAGGGCCTGGCCCTGCGCTACGGCAAGACCATGCAGTGCATCGCCGGGATTCACTACAACTTTTCCCTACCGGAAAAGCTCTGGCCGCTGCTCAAAGAGGCTGAAGGCTTTGTCGGCACCGACCGTGACTATCAGTCGTCGGCCTACATCGCGCTGATCCGTAACTTCCGCCGCTACAGCTGGCTGCTGATGTACCTGTTCGGTGCCTCCCCAGCGCTGGACGCCGGCTTCCTGCGCGGTCGCTCGCACCAATTGGAGCAACTGGACCCGGACACGTTGTACCTGCCGTACGCCACCAGCCTGCGCATGAGCGACCTCGGTTACCAGAGCAACGCCCAGGCCGGCCTGACGCCGTGCTACAACGATTTGGCCAGCTACACCGACAGCCTGCGCAAAGCGGTGGCCACGCCGTATGCACCGTACGTTGAAGTCGGCACGCACAAGGACGGTGAGTGGGTTCAGCTCAACACCAACATCCTGCAGATCGAAAACGAGTACTACTCCAACATCCGCCCGAAACGCGTGACCTACACCGGCGAACGGCCGATTCAGGCATTGGTGGCCCGTGGTATTCAGTACGTCGAAGTGCGTTGCCTGGACATCAACCCGTTCCTGCCGATGGGCATCGACTTGCAAGAGTCGCGGTTCCTCGATGCGTTCCTGCTGTATTGCGCGCTGAACGACAGCCCGCTGCTGGCCAACACCACTTGCAGCAACGCGACCTCGAACTTCCTCAGCGTGGTCAAGGAAGGTCGTCGCCCAGGCCTGCAATTGCAGCGCGACGGTCAACCGGTGGACATGAAGGAATGGGCCACCGAGTTGCTGGAGAAGATTGCCCCACTCGCAGCGCTGCTCGATCAGAGCCATGGCGGCGATGCTCATGCCAAGGCGTTGACTGTGCAACTGGAGAAGGTCAAGGATTCGTCCCGCACACCTTCGGCCCAAGTACTGGCGGCGATGGCTGAGCATAAGGAAAGCTTTGCTCAGTTCTCCCTGCGTCAGAGCCGTGTGCATGCGGAGTATTTCCGTAGCGAGCCGTTGAGCGTCGAAGATCAGGCGAAGTTTGAAACCCGGGCGCGCTCGTCGCTGGCGGAACAGGCGGAGCTGGAGCAGAACGAGGTTGGCGATTTCGATGTGTTTGTCGGGTCGTATCAGGCGAGTATTCTGGCCATCAGCAACTAACCTCTGAACGCTTCCGCAGCAACCGCAAATCATTGTGGCGAGGGAGCTTGCTCCCGCTCGGCTGCGCAGTAGCCGCAAAACCAGACAACCGTGTTTTGGCATTCAAGAATGTGATTGTCTGGATTGGGAGTCCTTCGGCCTCCAGCGGGAGCGAGCTCCCTCGCCACAAAAGCGATTCACAACTACGCTTTCTTAGAATTTTCCGCTCATAAGCTAATTCGAAAAAGTTATTTATTTTCTGATTCTTATATCATTTAGTCTCCTTTCTCGCCGACTCTCGGTCGCCTGACAAGGAGCTTCTCAATGAAACTGAATTTCCCTCTTCGCCTCCTGGCGGCCGCGTCCCTGGCTGCGGCGAGTTTCTTTGCCCAAGCGGCTGACGTGACCGTCGCCTACCAGACCACCGTGGACCCGGCCAAAGTCGCCCAGGCTGACGGCGCTTACGAAAAAGCCACCAACGCCAAGATCGACTGGCGCAAATTCGACAACGGTGCCGACATCATTGCCGCCATCGCGTCCGGCGACGTGCAGATCGGCTACCTCGGTTCCAGCCCTCTGACCGCCGCAATCACCCGCAAAGTCCCGGTCGAAACCTTCCTGATCGCCACCCAGATCGGCGCCGCTGAAGCGCTGGTCGCTCGCGACGGCTCCGGGATCAAGACCCCGCAAGACCTGATCGGCAAGAAAATCGCCGTGCCATTCGTTTCCACCGGGCACTACAGCCTGCTCGCCGCGCTGAAGCACTGGAACATCGACCCGTCGAAAGTCACCATCCTCAACCTTGCGCCACCGGCCATCGTCGCCGCGTGGAAACGTGGTGACATCGACGCCACTTACGTCTGGGACCCAGCTCTCGGCGTAGCCAAGGAAAACGGCAAAGTGCTGATCACCTCCGGCGAACTGGCCAAGTTCGGCGCGCCGACCTTCGATGCCTGGATCGTGCGTAAAGACTTCGCCGAGAAGCACCCGGAAATCGTCACCGCGTTCGCCAAAGTGACCCTCGACGCCTACGCCGACTACCGCAAAGACCCGAAAGCCTGGCTCGCCAACCAATCCAACGTCGACAAACTGGTGAAGCTCTCCGGCGCCAAGGCCACTGACATCCCATTGCTGCTGCAAGGCAACGTCTACCCGCTGGCGGCTGATCAAGTGATCACCCTCGGCGCGCCGACCACCAAGGCCATCACCGACACCGCCGCGTTCCTGAAAGAACAAGGCAAGGTCGAAGCCGTACTGCCGGACTACGCCCCGTACGTCAGCGCCAAATACATCACCAACTGATCGGAGTTAACCGCGATGGCTTTGCTACAGCTGGAGCGCATCAGCGCACAGTACCCCGGCAGTCCGGAACCGGTACTGACGGATATTTCCTTGAGCCTTGGGCCCCAGCAATTGCTGGTGGCCCTCGGCCCGTCCGGCAGTGGCAAGACTTCGCTGTTGAACCTGATTGCCGGTTTCGTCGAGCCTAGCGCCGGGCGCATCACCCTGGACGGCGTGCCGGTCAAAGGACCGAGCGCCGAACGTGGCGTGGTGTTCCAGGACGACGCCCTGCTGCCCTGGCAGGACGTGTTGGCCAACGTCGGTTTCGGTCTCGAACTGGCCGGCGTCTCACGAGACAAACGGGAAATCCGCGCTCGGGAAATGCTCGCGCTGGTGGACCTTTCCGGCTTCGAAAACCGTCGGATCTGGCAGCTCTCGGGCGGCCAGAAGCAACGCGTCGGCCTCGCCCGCGCCCTCGCTGCCGACCCACGCGTTTTGCTGATGGACGAACCCTTCGGCGCCCTCGATGCCTTCACTCGCGAACAGATGCAGGAGCTGCTGCTGCAAGTCTGGCAGCGCACCGCCAAACCGGTGTTCCTGATTACCCACGACATCGAAGAAGCGGTATTCCTCGCCACTGACCTGATTCTGTTGGCGCCCAACCCTGGGCAAATCGTCGAGCGCCTGAGCCTGGACTTTGGCCAGCGTTATGCCGCTGGCGAGTCGGCACGGACGATCAAGTCCGACCCGCGCTTCATCGAAACCCGCGAGCACGTACTCGCCAAGGTGTTCTCCCAACGTAGCGCCGCCCAGCGGCAGGAGCGCGCATGAGCAGCTATGAAATTCCGGCCGTGACGGTTAAGCCGGGGTCAAAGGTGATTCCGCTGCGGCGCAGCCTTAGTACTCGCTGGATCAGCGTGTTGACGCTGGTCGCTCTCGTATTCATTTGGTGGGCGGTTACGGCCACAGGAATGATCGAACCGCTGTTCCTGCCGCCACCGTCCGCCGTGCTGCAAAAAGGCTGGCTGCTGGCGACCACGGGCTATATGGATTCAACGTTGTGGCAGCACTTGGGCGCGAGCCTGAGCCGTATCGGTCTGGGCCTCGGCTTCGCAGTGCTGACTGCCGTGCCGGTCGGCATCGCTATCGGCCACAACCGCATCGCTCGCGGGATTCTCGATCCACTGATCGAGTTCTACCGCCCTATTCCGCCGCTGGCTTACCTACCGCTGATCGTCATCTGGTGCGGCATCGGTGAGCTGTCGAAAGTCTTGCTGATTTACCTGGCGATCTTCGCCCCGATTGCCATCGCGACAGCGACTGGCGTGCGCACGGTTGATCCAGCCAAATTGCGCGCTGCGCAGTCCTTGGGCGCGACTCGGGCGCAGTTGATTCGGCATGTGATTCTGCCAAGTGCGTTGCCGGATATTTTGACCGGTGTGCGCATTGGTCTGGGCGTGGGTTGGTCGACACTGGTCGCCGCTGAGTTGATCGCCGCCACCAGCGGCTTGGGCTTTATGGTGCAGTCGGCCGCGCAGTTCCTGGTCACCGATGTGGTGGTGCTGGGGATTCTGGTGATCGCACTGATCGCCTTCGCCATGGAAATGGGCCTGCGCGCACTGCAACGCAAACTGGTGCCATGGCACGGCCAGGCACACTGATTACTCATGTGGGAGCGGGCTTGCTCGCGAAAGCGGTGTATCAGTCGCAGCAATGTTGCCTGACATACTGCATTCGCGAGCAAGCCCGCTCCCACCAGAAGCTCAGCACCCGGATTGAAGAGAACCACCATGAGCACCCTCAACATCGTCCCTTTAAGCTCGGCCCTCGGCGCGCAGATCAGCGGCATCGACATCAGCCAGCCGCTGAACCTGGAACAGCGCGACGCCATCGAGCAGGCGCTGCTCAAGCACCAGGTCCTGTTCTTCCGCGACCAGCCGATCACGCCGCAGCAGCAAGCGCGATTCGCCGCCCATTTCGGCGATCTGCACATTCACCCGATCTACCCGAACGTACCGGAACAGCCAGAAGTGCTGATCCTCGACACCGCCGTCACCGACGTGCGCGACAACGCGATCTGGCACACCGACGTGACCTTCCTGC
The DNA here is from genome assembly GCF_016651105.1 of Pseudomonas sp. TH15. Lineage (GTDB taxonomy): Bacteria > Pseudomonadota > Gammaproteobacteria > Pseudomonadales > Pseudomonadaceae > Aquipseudomonas. The sequence continues at coordinate 1,331,886 of NZ_JAEKEL010000001.1, read as the reverse complement.
CGACCCCGGCCATGGGAGCGGTACTCAGCGCCAAGTTGCTGCCGGAGTTCGGTGGCGACACGTTGTGGGCCAGCGGCATTGCGGCCTATGAAGCGTTGTCGGCGCCGATGAAAACCTTGCTTGAAGGGCTGACCGCTACTCACGATTTCACTCGCTCATTCCCGCTGGAGCGCTACGGCAACACGCCAGAAGCGCTGACTCAGTGGGAAGAAGCACGGCGCAAGAATCCGCCACTGTCGCACCCGGTGATTCGCACGCATCCGATGAGCGGGCGTCGGGCGTTGTTCGTCAATGAAGGGTTTACGTCGAAGATTAATGAGCTGTCGGAAACAGAGAGCGAAGTGATTCTGAAGTTTCTCTTCGCCCATGCCACACGGCCGGAATTTACCATTCGCTGGCGCTGGCAGAAGGATGACGTGGCGTTCTGGGATAACCGCGTGACACAGCATTACGCCGTGGATGATTACCGGCCGGCGCGGCGGGTGATGCAGCGGGCTACGGTGTTGGGGGATGTGCCGTTTTTTCGATGAGCCGTTTTTACAGCCAAAAGCCCCTCACCCTAACCCTCTCCCGGAGGAAGAGGGGACTGACCGAGGTGTTTGTACAAGCTACATCGACCTGAAATATCGGGTGGAACTCAAGCTTTGAAAGGCATGAAGATCGGCTCCCTTTCCCCTCGCCCCCCTTGGGGGAGAGGGCTGGGGTGAGGGGGTTGGATCTTGTTGACCCAACCCGATCGTCATCACTCAGCCGTCGAAGGCTTCTCCCAAAGATTGATCCCGCCCTCCTGGGCAAACCGATCAATCTCCGCCAACTCTTCCGCGCTAAAGCTCAAATTCTTCAACGCACCGACGTTCTCGATAATCTGCTCCGGCCGGCTCGCGCCGATCAGTGCCGAGGTCACGCGCGGGTCGCGCAGCGTCCAGGCCAACGCCAGTTGCGCCAGACTCTGGCCGCGACGTTTGGCGATCTCATTGAGCCCGCGCACGTGGGCGATGTTGGCTTCGGACAAGTGCGATTCCTGCAACGAACCACCGCCCGGACGGTTGACCCGCGCATCCTTCGGAATGCCGTTGAGGTATTTGTCGGTCAACAGACCTTGGGCCAATGGCGTGAAGGCAATCACCCCAGCGCCGAGTTCGTCGGTAACGTCCAGCAGGTCTTTTTCCACCCAACGATTGAGCAGGTTGTAGGCCGGTTGGTGAATCAACAACGGCACTTTCCACTCTTGCAACAGCGCGGCCATTTCGCGGGTTTTCACCCCGGAGTAAGACGAGATGCCGATGTACAACGCCTTGCCCTGCTGCACGGCAGTGGCCAGGGCGCTGGCGGTTTCTTCCAGCGGGGTGTCCGGGTCGAAGCGGTGGGAATAGAAGATGTCCACGTAATCGAGGCCCAGGCGTTGCAGACTCTGGTCGAGGCTGGCCAACACGTATTTGCGCGAACCGCCGCCCTGGCCGTAAGGGCCTGGCCACATGTCCCAACCGGCCTTGCTAGAGATGATCAGCTCGTCGCGGTATTGCTTGAAGTCTTCGCGCAGCAGGCGACCGAAGTTGATTTCGGCGCTGCCGTACGGTGGGCCGTAGTTGTTGGCCAGGTCGAAGTGGTTGATGCCCAGGTCGAACGCGGTGCGCAGCAGCGAACGCTGGGTGTCGATCGGCGTGCTGTCGCCGAAGTTGTGCCACAGCCCCAGGGAGAGGGCCGGCAAAACCAGCCCGCTGCGGCCTACGCGGCGGTATGGGATGGAGTCATAGCGGTTTTCGGCAGCGGTGTAAGTCATCGAATCCTCTCTTGTCTGTCTTGAAATGGGTGTCGACTGCTTCGCGAGCAGGCTCGCTCCCACCTTTGGAATGCATTTCCCTGTGGGAGCGAGCCTGCTCGCGAAGGGTGCTATACAAATCTGTTGCCGGGTCGGGCGAGGCCAAGGTTCTGGCGCAACGTCCGGCCCTCATACTCGGTTCTGAACAACCCGCGCCGCTGCAGTTCCGGGACTACGCCATTGGCGAAATCCTCGAGCCCGCCCGGCAGGTGCGGCACCAGCACATTGAAACCATCTGCTGCGCCCTGTTCGAACCATTCCTGCAAGCGATCAGCGATCTGCTCGGGCGTACCGACCAGGCTGTAATGCCCTCGCCCGCCGGCAATCCTGCGGCCCAGTTCGGCCAGCGTCAGGTTCTCGCGGCCAGCCAGTTCGGTGAGCAATTTCTGCCGACTCTGCTGGCCGCTTTCGGTCAGCGGCAACTCCGGCAACGGCCCGTCCAACGGGTACTTCGACAAGTCGAAGTTGCCCAGCATACGCCCAAGCAAGGCGACGCCAACCTCCGGTTCGACCAATTGCTGAAACGTTTCACATTTTTCCTGCGCTTCGGCTTCCGTCTGCCCGACCACGACAAATACCCCGGGCATGATTTTCAGCGACTCGGCGCTGCGGCCGTACTTGGGCAGGCGTCCTTTGAGGTCGGCGTAGAACGCCTGAGCGTTGGCCAATGAGGTCTGCGCGGTGAACACCACTTCAGCCGTCTGCGCTGCCAGCTCACGCCCGGTCTCGGAAGAGCCGGCCTGGACGATCACCGGTTGCCCTTGCGGTGAGCGCGCAACGTTCAGCGGGCCTTTGACCCGAAAGTGCTCGCCGACGTGATCCAGCACATGCAGTTTCGAAGGGTCGTAATACGCGCCACTGGCCTTGTCGCGAACAAACGCATCGTCCTCCCAACTGTCCCAAAGCCCGGTCACCACCTGATGAAACTCGCGGGCGCGGCTGTAGCGCTCAGCGTGGCCGATATGTTCATCACGACCGAAATTCAGCGCCTCGGCAGCGTTGTCCGAGGTCACCAGATTCCATCCCGCACGCCCACCCGACAGGTGATCGAGCGAAGCGAATTTACGCGCTACGTGGTACGGCTCGTTGTAACTGGTGGTCGCCGTGGCAATCAGGCCGATGTGTTCGGTCACGGCACTGAGCGCCGAAAGCAACGTCAGCGGTTCGAAGTGATCGGAGCGCGCCATGCGGCTGGCGATGTCCTGGGTCGGCGCGGCGACGCTGTCAGCGACGAACAACGTATCGAATTTCGCCGCCTCGGCAATCTGCGCCAGCCGCTTGTAATGGGCGAAATCCAGACCGGCATTGGCAGGCACGTCAGGATGACGCCACGCCGCCACATGGTGCCCGGTGGCCATAAGAAACGCGCCGAGTTTCAACTGTCTGCTCATCTTCAGAAATCCTTGCGCAGTTGCACGCCGAAGTAGCGCTCGTCATCCCGTGGCACTGCGCGATAGATGTAATTGCCACCGCTGGCGAGTACCGGTGAGTAAGACTTGTCGGTGAGGTTCTTGGCGAGCAGCGCCACGCGCCAACCGTTGCTGTAATCGGCCAAAGCCACGCTGGCATTCCAGATGCCGTAGGCGCCTTGCTTGGTGTCGACGTTCTGACTGATGTCGTACTGCACTTCGCTCTGCCAGCTGTAGTCGGTGCCAAGTTCGATATCCAGACCGTTGTCCAACGGGATGGTGTAGTCGGCACGCACGTAGCTTTTCCAGTCCGGGCTGAAGGGCAGTGGCTTGCCGTTGACGTTGCACGACGCCGCCGCCCCCGCCGGGCAGGCGAATTCGTCGATGCGGGCGCGGGTGTAGGCCAGTGCGCCGGAGAACTTCAGTTGCTGGGTGGCCTGCAAGGCGTAATCGAGCTCGACGCCTTCGGTGCTGACGCTGCCGGCGTTGATCAGACGCGTCACCACCTGGCCGGCGACGGTGTCGAAGAAATTAGCCTGATAGTTGTCGTAGTCGCTGTGGAAAACCGCGAGGTTGGTGGTCAGGCGACTGTTCCAGGTCGTCGCTTTGATGCCTGCCTCCCAAGTGTTCGAGGTTTCTGGTTTCAGCGCTTCGGTATCGCGCGGCTGCATGTTGAAGAACACGTTGTAGGCGGGGCCTTTGTAGCCGCGCGAATAGGTCAGGTAGGTGGTGACCGCGTCACTCAGGTCGTACTGCAACCCGAGACGGCCGGACCAGCCGTCTTCGTCCACCGAACCGGAACTGCTGGTCGCTGGCTGAATGCCGCTGACCGTGGTCGCTGAAGTGGAGACTCGGCGGTGATCGTATTCCAGATCGTCATGGGTGTAGCGCAACCCGGCGATGCCGCGAAAGTCCGAAGTGAAGTTCAGCGTGCTCTCACCGAACACCGCATAACTGTCGCTGGTGGTGCTGTAGTCGGCAACGCCGCGGTCGGTGCGCGTGGTGGTGGTCAGTGTGCGCTGATAGGTCTCTTCGTCCTTGCCGTGCATATAGAAGAGGCCACCGACGTATTCGAGGAACTCGCCTTTCGGCGAGGCCAGGCGCAACTCTTGCGAATACTGATCGAACGCCAGATCGCCCTTGTCCGCCGTGCCGGGGAACGCCGCCGTCACCGTGCCGAGACGGTCGCCGTCCTGATATTGGGTGTTGTCCCAGCCACGCCACGCGGTGATCGACGTCAGCGTGTAATCGCCCAATTGCCAGTCGAGCTGGCCGGACAAACCTTTGTTGATGTCCTCGACGTGAGAGCGGGTGTCGGTGTTGATGTCGCGGTTGTGGCTGGTCGCGCCTACCGGGCTCAGCGCGTTGGCAAACGCTGGCGTCAGTGACTTGCTGACAACGCCGTTGGGGCCGTCATCGTGGGACTGCATGTAGTCAGCGATCAGGGTGAACGTCACGTCGTCGTTCGGGGTGAATTCGAGCTTGCCGCGCACACCGCGATGGTTGTAACCGTTGACCTCCTGACCGTTGTGTTTGTTGTCGACATTACCGTCGTAGGTGCCGAACAGGGTGCTGATCGAGCCCTTCAGCGTGTCCGGAATCAGGCTGCCGCCAATGCCGAAACGGGTACGGCTTTCGTTGCCGCTGTAGTACGACTGATCGATGTAGCCGTGGGTCTCGGCGGTCGGTGCCTTGCTGGTGATATTGAGCACACCGGCCGATGCGTTCTTGCCGAACAGCGTACCCTGCGGGCCACGCAGAACTTCGACGCGTTCCAGATCCAGCAGGTCCAGCGTGGCCTGACCGGGACGGGCGTAAACCACACCGTCGATCACTGTGGCCACCGTCGGCTCGACGCCGGGCGAGGTCGAAATGGTGCCGACGCCACGCACGAACAACGAAGTGTCCTTGTTCGATGCACCTGTGCGGAAATTCAACGATGGCACCTGCTGGACGATGCTCGCCACGCCATTGCGGTTATCGCGCTCAAGCTGCTCGCCGTCGATCACCGAGACCGCCACCGGCACTTTTTGCAGCGACTCTTCGCGGCGAGTAGCGGTGACCGTCACGGACTTGAGTGTCGGCTCCTGATCAGCGCTATCAGCGGCAGAAACGTCGGCCAGCGGCAGCGCCGCCAATCCGGTGAATAGCCAGCCCGCAGCGCGAATCGATTGCGCCAGTTTGTGTGTCGCCCCAGGAATATTGTGCATGTGATGCCTGCTCGAATTTGGCCCTGAACCGCTGCCGTTCTACGACGACAGCGCCTGAATCGGTGTCTTGGGCATTCGCTCGAGCGAGTAGCAGACAACGCGCTTTGTTAGCGCTAACATCGCCAGTATCGGCAAGCCGCACATAGACCGTCCAATACTGAAAAATTACTTTTATATACGATTTGGTTTTTAAAAAGGATCAAGCCTTGAGCGAAGAAAAACCCCGCAAACGCCGTGGTGCCGGACGCGTGACCCTGAATGCCGTCGCGCGCCAGGCCGGGGTTTCGGCGATTACCGTGTCGCGCTATTTCAATCAGCCCGAGCAGGTTTCGCCTGAGCGTCGCGAGCGGATTGCCGCGGTGGTCGCCGAGTTGGGTTACGTGCCGAATCTGGTGGCTGGCGGTTTGGCTTCGGCACGGGGAAAAATCGTCGGCATGGTCATCCCGAACATCTCCGGGCCAATCTTCGCCAACACGATTCAAGGCTTCAGCGACACCCTCAGCCGCCATGGCTATCAGCTATTGCTGGCGTCGAGTTACTTCAGCACCGAACAGGAAGAAAACGCAGTGCGCGCGTTTCTCGGTTGGTCTCCGGCCGCGCTGGTATTGACCAGCCACTTTCACAGTGCAGGCACGGAAAAGATGATCGCCGAGGCGGACGTTCCGGTCATTGAAACCTGGGATTACCAGCCGGATCGCGAGCCGATGCAGATTGGTTTTTCGCATTTTGAAGTGGGTGTCAGCGCCGCTCGATATCTGCACGACAAGGGCTATCGGCGTATCGCTTTCGTGCAGAACAGCGCACCCGGAGATTTCAGTGCACTGGAGCGTCGCGACGGTTATGCCGCGACTGTCCGAGCATTTGGAATGCAATCCTGGGTGTTCGCCCCGGATGCTGACCGCGCCCCTTTCGAAGCAGGTAAACAAGCCATGGAGGCGTTGATGAACGCCTCACCACGCCCAGACGCAATCATCTTCGCCAACGACAACCTCGCCGCCGGCGGCCTGCTCGCTGGACAACGCGCAGGCATCAAAATCCCCGAAGACTGCGCCGTCCTCGGCTTCGGCGATTACCCGTTCGCCGAGATGCTGTTGCCGAGCCTGAGCACGATCAAGCCACCGGCACTGGAGATCGGCGTGCTGGCCGCGACACGGGTGCTGGAAAGCCTTGGCGTGCTGCCGACCGAGGAGGTGCAACGACTTAATCAGCTGCAGTGCCAAGTCATCGAGCGCGAGAGCACCTGACGTCGCTATACCGACAATTCGCGCAAGGCGGCCGCCGCGAGAAAACCGGAGCGGGATCGATAGCGCTGATCCCGCCTGACGGTCTGATCAATTCGCTCAAGTAACTGCTCAGGCAGCGTGGCATTAAAGCGCACCGACTTGCCAAAGTACGGTGTGATATCAAATTCGACCACACCCCATACACCACCCGCGTAATCGGGATTATCAAGGTGAGCATCAATCTCGCGGACCTGCGGCAAAGGCTCGCCATCAGCCACCAATCCTTCGTAGTGCAAGGACAAAGCTTCCTTCACGTTTTCGAATGCCTGCGCCACAGTGCCGCCCGCAGAGAAGCACCCCGGCACGTCCGGGATGATCACTCCGTATTCTGAGTCGGCATCCTTATGCAGAACGACCGGGAATTTCATTTGGATGAATCCTTCCTGTGATAGGTCCCCATCGGGACTCTCGAATCCGATGACGGGTCTCATTTCAAGCCCGCCTGTTTCAATATGCTGTTGATCGTCCCCTTGGGTAGATCCGAGTCAGGGTGCTTGATCGTCACCCTCCCTGGCTTGCTCGAATGTTTGTATTGGTGGTGACTGCCTTTCACCGCCACCAGATACCAACCATCCTCCTCAATCATCCTGATCATTTCCCGACTTCGCATTTCCTTCGCCTTTTTCGACCGCTAGAGCCATTTACTCTAGAAGTCGCAAGCGCCTTTGATACACACAATACACACTAAGATAAATACTAGCTCACTGAACCAGCACTCGGTTATGGGTTAGATCAACGGCAGGCGGGGGCCAGCAAGCGAAACATCCTGCCAGCCACACTCTCTTTGAGAGTGGCAAAATGTGTCCAATCGAGAAACATGACGTGCAGTGGCGGGGGCGGGGGCGGGATTGGCTATGCTCTAAATGACACCGAGTTGGCCCTATCGCGAGCAGGCTCGCTCCCACAGGGATTTCCTGTGTACATAAAATTTATGTCCAGCCGAGATCCACTGTAGGAGCGAGCCTGCTCGCGAAAGCGATCCTTCAGGCAATCCTTCACCAGGCAGAACACACCATGCACACCACCATCATCATTTTCTTCGGCCTGGTCCTGCTGGCACTGATGCTCTACATCGGCGAGCGAGTCGGTTTCAACCGTCAGACGCTGACCTACAGTTTCGTCGTCCTGTGGCTGGCATTGACGATAATCAACGGCGCGGTGGGCGTGGTCACTGCCAGCCAACCCGTCAGTTCAGAACTGGTGGTCGGCAGCGTGGTGTTTGGCGTGCCGGTGGCGGCGTTGGTTCTGTTCATGGTGTTGAACAAAGCCTAGGCGCCACCGACGCCTGATCAACGAACCAGGTGCAGGAACTGCATGTGCCGTTCGTACTGATCGAGGATGTCGTTGATGATCTGATCCTTGGTGTAACCCACCAGATCGTAGTCCTGACTGCCTTCGGCCAGATGCACTTCGGCCCGGTAGTAGCGACGGTTGTTGAGTTGCTTGGACCCCATCCCGCCACGGGCAAAGGACGGCGTGAAGTAACCGCGCATCTGCACCTGGTAGATGAATGGGTGCTGCTCGCCATGACCGATTTCCAGGCTGACACTGTCATTCGCCGGATCCGGCTGAGTGACCACGTTCAAACCCTTCTCGACAAACACCGCCGTCACTTCTTCAATCGCCGGGCGCACCGTCGTTTCGAGGAAGCGGTAAACCTCATCCCGCGACGGGAAATGCACCGCCTGACTCAAGCGCTGACGCCAACCGCCACGCTTTGAACCGGAGACCGGCGCCAGGGAATGCATCTGCGCGATCTGCTTCTGGGACTCCAGATAAAACGCTTTGTGCAGCCCCCACATCATCAGCAGCAGGATCATCGAGAACGGCAACGAAGTCAGCACCACCGCTGATTTCAGCGCATCGATGCTGCCGGAAAACAGCAGCGCACTGGTCACCAGCGCGGTCATCGCACCCCAGAACACCCGCAGCCATTTCGGCCCGTCTTCATCCGGGTTGCCGCCCTTGGCGGACAGCGTCGACAGCACCACGGTGCCCGAGTCGGCGGACGTCACGAAGAACACGAAGCTGATAAACACCGTCACCGCAATGACGGTTTTGCTCCACGGGTAGGTTTCCAGCAGCAGGTACAGGGTCATCGACGGGTTATCGATGGCCGACATACCGAGTGCGCTCATGCCATGGTTGAGGACTTGGTCGATGGCGCTGTTGCCGAAGATCGACATCCACGCCAGGGTGAAACCGAGCGGAATCAGCAGCACGCCGAAGACGAATTCGCGGATGGTCCGGCCACGGGAAATCCGCGCGATGAACAGGCCCACGAACGGCGACCATGCAATCCACCAGGCCCAGTAGAACACCGTCCAGCCGCCCAGCCAGTCGCTAGGCTTGTCGTAGGCATAGAGGTCGAAACTCTTCATCGGCAACGCGCCGAGGTAATCGCCGATGTTCTGGATCAAGGTGTTGAGCAGGTGCTGAGTCGGGCCGGCAAACAACACGAACAGCAGCAGCGCACAGGCCAGCAGCATGTTGATGTCGGACATGACCCGCACGCCTTTATCGACGCCGGACACCGCAACGGTGATCGCCGCGCCCATCATCAGCGTGATCAGGCCGACCTGAATCCAATGCGTATGGGCGATGCCGAACAGGTAGTCGAGCCCGGAGTTGAGGTGCAACACCCCAAAGCCCATATCGGCACCGAGGCCGAACACCGTGGCGATGATGCCGAAGCCGTCCACCGCGTAGCCGATAGGGCCGTTGATACGCTTGCCGATCAGCGGATACAGCGCCGAGCGCAGGGCCAGCGGCAGGTTATGTCGATACGCGAAATACGCCAGCGCCATGCCGACGAAGGCGAACACGCCCCAGCCATGCAGGCCCCAGTGCAGAAACAGAATCTGCATCGCCTGCCGCGCCGCTTCCGGCGTACCGGCAGTGCCTTGGGGCGGTTGTGACAAGTGCGTCAGCGGTTCGGATACGCAGAAGAAAAACAGCGTGATGCTGATCCCGGCGGCGAACAGCATGCCGGCCCAGGACAGGTAACTGAATTCGGGTTCGTCGTGGTCGGCACCGAGCTTGATCTTGCCATAGCCAGATAACGCGGTGACCACCACGAAGACCAGATACAGGGTCATTGCGAGCATGTAGTACCAGCCGACCGTATTGGCCGCCCAGTTTTGCGCTTCCAGTAACCAGGCACCGGCCTGTTTGGGCATGGCGATGACGACAATGCCGAACAACAGAATGAAACCGGCCGAGAAATAAAACACCGGCGGATTCATGCGGACCTGGCCGCTGGGAGGGGTGGACGGTGCACTCATGAAAGGTGCACCTCAAGGGGATGAAACAGGGCAATCAGTAACGGACTCGGCAAGGGCAAGCCTCCTGTTGTGAGCGGGCAGCAAACCGGCGGTTTAACTTGAATGAGCGTTCAAGTTAAACATGAATAGCGTGCTAAGGACTAATCGCAGGGCTCGGCGGTCGCTTTCCTACGCTAGCTCAAGGAAGGGTATGACGCGGGGTTTGGAGGATTCGTTCAGTGGGAAATGAGCTAAATGCCATTATCGCGTTCGACGTGAATCCATTCGCGGGCAAGCCTCGCTCCTACAGGTCATGCGCCATTTTCAAAATGGCGCATGACCTGTAGGAGCGAGGCTTGCCCGCGAAGAGGCCAGATCTGTCAGCGGAGATTTCGAGGCTTACTTCTGCGTCCCATCATCATGCTGCAAATTCGCCTGCGTCAGGTTGCACCCCGCCGGCACACTCCGGGTCAGCCACACATTGCCACCAATGGTCGAACCCTTGCCGATGGTGATCCGCCCCAGAATCGTCGCCCCGGCATAGATCACCACATCATCCTCAACAATCGGATGCCGCGGATGGCCCTTCTGCAACTGGCCGTCTTCGTCCGCCGGGAACCGCTTGGCACCCAACGTTACCGCCTGATAAATCCGCACCCGCTCACCGATGATCGCGGTCTCGCCGATCACTACACCTGTCCCGTGATCGATAAAGAAGCTGCGGCCGATCTGCGCGCCCGGATGAATATCGATGCCGGTCGCCGAGTGAGCGATTTCCGCGCTGATCCGCGCCAGCAACGGCAACCCGGCGCGGTACAAGTGATGGGCGAGGCGATGGTGAATCACCGCCAGAATCCCCGGATAGCAGAGCAACACTTCATCGACGCTGCGGGCGGCCGGGTCACCGTGATAGGCCGCCAGCACGTCGGTGTCCAACAGGCTGCGCAGCCCCGGCAAGGCGAGGGCAAACTCCTGGATGATCTGGATAGTCTTGTCCTCGACCTCAGTGTCGGCCTGGGCGCTGTGGCGCGCGGCGTAACGCAGTTCAAGCCGCGCCTGGGCCAGCAACGCGTTCAGCGCCACGTCGAGGGTGTGGCCGACGTAGAAGTCTTCACTCTCTTCGCGCAAATCCACCGGCCCCAACCGCATCGGGAACAACGCACCGCACAAGGCTTCGAGAATGTCCGCCATGGCCGCCCGGGAGGGTAACTCGCGACCGCCCTGCTCGCCGCTGGCGCGGCCGTTTTGTGCACGCCATTGATCACGCGCCGTGCGCAGCTGGCTGACGATGGTCTGCAATTGCCAATGGCTGGAACGCTCACTCACGGTAAAAACTCCTCACGGGCGGCCGGACTGTCTGGCCGCGTTGACGGCGATTACTCTACGGCATGGTCTCGACGCCGAATTAAGAACCAATAGTGCTGTGATCTGAACATTCGGATATAAGCGATTGACGGTTGCCGCTGCAAAAAGCCGTGCTTATAGTCCTGACATCCTCCCCCGCCAGTACGGACCCATGATCAAACAACAGCTTGCCCGCTTTAATCGCCTCGACCTGCTCGGTCACCCTACCGCTCTGGAAAAACTCGAACGCCTGTCGACCTGGCTCGGCCGCGATGTCTACGTCAAACGCGATGACCTGACGCCACTGGCTATGGGCGGCAACAAGCTGCGCAAACTCGAATACCTGGCCGCCGATGCGCTGGCTCAGGGCGCCGACACGTTGATCACTGCTGGCGCGCTGCAATCCAACCATGTGCGCCAGACTGCCGCCATCGCCGCCAAATTAGGCCTGGGCTGCGTTGCGCTGCTGGAAAACCCGCTGGGCACCGACGACGCTAACTATGTCGGCAACGGCAATCGGTTGTTGCTCGACCTGTTCGACGCCAAAGTCGAGTTGGTGGAGAACCTCGATAACGCCGACGACCAACTGCAAGCCCTGGCCGATCGTCTGCGCAACAACGGCAAGAAGCCGTATCTGGTGCCGATTGGCGGCTCTAACGCCTTGGGCGCCTTGGGTTACGTGCGCGCCGGGCTGGAACTGGCTGAACAGATTAAGGACACCGGCCTGCAATTCGCAGCCGTGGTTCTGGCGTCGGGCAGTGCCGGGACCCACAGCGGTCTGGCGCTGGCCTTGAGCGAAGTACTGCCGGATCTGCCAGTGATTGGCGTGACCGTTTCCCGTAGCGAGGAAGATCAGCGGCCGAAGGTTCAGGGTCTGGCCGAGCGCACCGCCGAGCTGCTGGGTGTGGGCCTGCCGGCGAGTTTCAAGGTTGAACTGTGGGATGAATACTTTGGCCCGCGTTACGGCGAGCCGAATGCCGGGACGCTGTCGGCGGTGAAACTGCTGGCGAGCCAGGAAGGGTTGCTGCTGGATCCGGTGTACACCGGCAAGGCCATGGCCGGGTTGCTGGACGGCATTGGGCGCGGGCGGTTTGATGAAGGTCCGATCATCTTCCTGCACACCGGTGGGGCGCCGGCGTTGTTTGCCTATAAAGACTTCCTTTAACGGAATAACGCATTCCTGTGGCGAGGGAGCTTGCTCCCGCTGGGGTGCGAAGCGCCCCCCAAAACCTGCGCTGCGATGTTTCAGTTAAAACGCAGTGAACGGGTTTACGACTGCTGCGCAGCCGAGCGGGAGCAAGCTCCCTCGCCACGGGGATCGCATCGGCCACATATTCCCTAAATGAATAACAAACTCAATATTTAGTATTTTCCTATCTAACGGCATCATCATATAGTCGCGCCGCAGGCGAATTTGGCGCGAGACGCATAAGCTGCTTTAGGGCAGGATATCGCAGTCGTCCAAATCCCGATTTTGCCAACATTCCTAAAAGCGTCTTCATAAGAAAACACAGGGGCTTGTCATGAATTTTTCCGCACTACGTCGCAACCTGCTGGTCGGTTCGCTGGGCCTGGCACTGAGCGCTGGCCTGTTGGGGCAAGCGGTTGCCGGTGAGCAATTGCAAAAAATCAAGGACGCAGGCGTGATCAACGTCGGCCTGGAAGGCACTTACCCACCGTTCAGTTTCGTCGACGCCGACGGCAAACTGGCCGGCTTCGAAGTCGAGCTCTCCGAAGCCCTGGCCAAAAAGTTGGGCGTTAAAGCCAAGATTCAGCCAACCAAGTGGGACGGCATCCTCGCCGCTCTGGAATCCAAGCGCCTGGACGTAGTGGTCAACCAGGTGACCATCTCCGACGAGCGCAAGAAGAAGTATGACTTCTCCGAGCCGTACACCATCTCCGGGATTCAGGCACTGGTGCTGAAGAGCAAGGAAGCCGCGCTGAACATCAAGACCGCCGCTGACCTGTCCGGCAAGAAAGTCGGTGTAGGCCTTGGCACCAACTACGAACAGTGGGTCCGGGCCAATGTGCCGGGTGCTGACGTGCGCACCTACGACGATGATCCGACCAAGTTCGCAGATCTGAACAATGGCCGTACCGACGCCATCCTGATCGACCGCCTGGCCGCGCTTGAATACGCCAAGAAAGCACCGAAAACCGTTGCTGCCGGCCAAGCATTCTCCCGCCAGGAGTCCGGCATTGCCCTGCGTAAAGGTGAGCCAGAACTGCTGGCTGCAGTGAACAAGGCCCTCGACGAGTTGCGTGCCGACGGCACACTGGCCAAGATCTCGGAAAAATACTTCCAAGCTGACGTCACCAAATAATGGAAGAAGCTTTCCAACTCGCACTGGACTCCGCGCCCTTCCTGCTGAAGGGCGCGTACTACACGGTCATCTTGAGCCTGGGCGGGATGTTCTTCGGCCTGGTGATGGGCTTCGGTCTGGCGTTGATGCGCCTGTCGCGTTTCAAATCGGTAAGCTGGCTGGCACGCATCTACGTGTCGTTCTTTCGCGGCACGCCGTTGCTGGTGCAGCTGTTCGTGATCTATTACGGCTTGCCGCAATTGGGCATCGAACTTGATCCGCTGCCGGCCGCCCTGATCGGCTTCTCGCTGAACATGGCCGCCTACGCCTGCGAAATCCTCCGTGCCGCGATCAGCTCCATCGAACGTGGCCAGTGGGAAGCTGCCGCCAGCATCGGCATGACCCGCGCGCAGACCCTGCGCCGGGCCATCATTCCGCAAGCGATGCGCACGGCCCTGCCGCCGCTGGGCAACAGCTTCATTTCGCTGGTCAAGGACACCGCGCTGGCCGCCACCATCCAGGTGCCGGAACTGTTCCGCCAGGCGCAATTGATCACCGCCCGGACTTTCGAAGTCTTCACCATGTATCTCGCCGCCGCGCTGATCTACTGGATTCTGGCCACGGTGCTGTCGCACCTGCAGAACAAGTTGGAAGAGCGGGTCAATCGGCACGACCAGGAGTCCTGACCCAATGATTGTCGTGGAAAAACTGACAAAGCAGTTCAAGGGTCAAGTGGTGCTCAACGGCATCGATCTGGAAGTGAAGGAAGGCGAGGTCGTGGCAATCATCGGGCCCAGCGGCTCGGGTAAAACCACGTTCCTGCGCTGCCTGAACTTCCTCGAAGAACCCACCAGCGGCCGGATCAAGGTCGGCGACATCGAGATCGATGGCAGCCGCCCGCTGAACCAGCAGCAAGGTCTGGTGCGACGTCTGCGCCAGCACGTCGGTTTCGTGTTCCAGAACTTCAACCTGTTCCCTCACCGCACGGCCCTTGAGAACGTCATCGAAGGCCCGATCGTGGTGAAGAAAATCCCTCACGCCGAAGCCGTTGCCCTGGGCAAAAAGCTTTTGGCCAGGGTCGGTCTGGCAGGCAAGGAAGACGCTTACCCGCGACGCCTGTCCGGTGGTCAGCAACAGCGTGTGGCGATTGCCCGTGCGCTGGCGATGGAGCCGGAAGTGATTCTGTTCGATGAACCCACCTCAGCGCTCGACCCAGAGTTGGTCGGCGAAGTGCTGGCGACCATCCGCAGCCTCGCCGAGGAGAATCGCACCATGGTCATCGTCACCCACGAAATGGGCTTTGCACGGGACGTGGCGAACCGCGTGGTGTTTTTCGACAAGGGTGTGATCGTCGAGCAAGGCGAAGCCAAGGCGCTGTTTGCCAACCCGAAAGAAGAGCGGACGAAGCAGTTTCTCAGCAAGTTTCTGAATCACGCCTGAGAACTTTCAAATATACCGCCTGCCAACTTCCACGGATGGAAGTTGCGCTCCATCCGCATTAACTCCCTATCCACAAACACAACTCAAGCCTGTAAAGTGCGGTACATATATATGTTCTGCAACAGATTCAACTTGTCTGGATTTAGCCCCACATTAGCAGTCAAGGTGCAAACGACTGAGCAGTGAACGCAACAAAACACCCCGCAAACTGTAGCCCGATTCGCCAGCACATCTAGGCAGATTGCCTCGTCAACGTAGGAAACTTCTGATTAAACCGTAATTCACGGATTAACTAAGCCCTTCTATTGACTCCTCTGCGCGCTTCTTCTTATCTAGTCGCCAAGCGGCGCCACTTCATTAACTCAACAACACTTTGATAACCCCAAAGCGCCTTGTTGTATTGCCTGTTAATTCACGCCATTTGTTTTTTCAGAAACGGACTTCGTTGCAACGCTTCAAGGAGAGAAACCGATGACTCGCACTTCGCATACCCTCGAACTCGCAGCGCCGACTTTGGCGCCAGCGCAAAAAACCGGCATCAACCTGGCAGCGGCAGCGCATCTGCTGGTCGACGTGCAGCCCTATTTCGGCATGGACTCGGGGGATCTGATCGAGTTGTTCTGGAACAACTGCTACGTCGCCTCCCATGTCCTGACGGCCGAAGATGTGGACAACGCGGTCAGCCTGCGGGTGCCGGAAAGCTTCGTCATCAGCGGTTCGGCACGTATTCACTACCGTGTCATGCAAGTTGGGCAAGACCCGGCGCTATCGCTGGCGACACGAGTGCAGATCAAGCTCGACTGCCCGGGCGGCCTGTCGCCTGCCGCGTCCGGCGATGAAAACCAGGGCCTGGCGCCAGTGAACATTCCCGAAACCATTCGCCGCCAGGGGGTCAACCCGAACCAGATCAAACGCGGCG
Organism: Pseudomonas sp. TH15; assembly: GCF_016651105.1. Classification (GTDB taxonomy): domain Bacteria; phylum Pseudomonadota; class Gammaproteobacteria; order Pseudomonadales; family Pseudomonadaceae; genus Aquipseudomonas. The sequence continues at coordinate 1,315,896 of NZ_JAEKEL010000001.1, read as the reverse complement.
TGCCGCTGACTATCGAGCCCTACCTGAACATGGCCATCGACGACGAAATCACCCTGCGCTGGGGCGACGTGCGCATGGACCTGCCCAAGCTCAAGGCTGGCGACATCGGCGAGCCGATCCAGGTCTGGGTGCCGCCGGCGATCATCCTCGAAGCGGGCGAAGATCTTCGCCTGGAAGTGACCTACTGCATCCTCGACCGCGTGGGCAATAACTCCCGCTGGGCGCCACCGCGGATGTTGAAGATCGGCTGTGCCAATCCTTATCTGAAAGTGCCACTGAGGCCCGAACTCAAAGCCGCCGAACCCCGCAAGCCTTAACACCGATCTTTAATGGTGAGGAGATTCTGTGGCGAGGGGATTTATCCCCGTTGGGGCGCAAAGCGCGCCTTCCTGATTAAAAGCGGGGCCTGCTGCGCAGTCCAGCGGGGATAAATCCCCTCGCCACAAAAATCACCTCACCACAAAAATCATCTCACCCACAAAACTCACCTCACCACAAAATCATCTCACCCACAAAAATCACCTTGCCACTGGGGTCGCGTCGGCGCAGGTAAAAATTGTTAACCAACCCGACCATCACCCCTTCTATGCATATTCCTAAAAGTTAGTTTATTAATTATTTATACACGCTTAGGGTATATGCACCGGACCACCGGACATTCTTGTTATTCGTTCGCCGCATTGATTGCGGCGTTTCCATGAGATGTGAGGTAGGTATGGTCCGGAACACAATCACCCCAGTGCAGAACGCCAGGGCATTGCGTGCAGCCAAGGAGTGGCGCTGATGTCCAATCTGGCAGATGCAATCGTCCAGAGTGATCTGGATATCGCCCCCCTATTGTTGCCCGCGCAGGTTTTGCGCAACGACGCACAAGCCATCAAGGCTGCCCACGAACTGGCGCAAGTCGCCCTTTTGCAAGCCGCCAAACGTGACCAGCAGCGCAAGCTGCCGTGGTCGGAAATCGAACAATTCACCCGCAGCGGTCTGGGCAGCATTGCCATCCCGCGCGAATACGGTGGCCCGCAGGTTTCGTTCGTCACTATTGCCGAGGTGTTCGCGATCATTTCTGCGGCCGACCCGGCACTCGGGCAGATCCCGCAGAACCAGTTCGGCATCCTGAACCTGGTACTCGGCAGCGCCACGGAATCGCAGAAAAAACAGCTGTTCAAAAGCGTGCTCGAAGGCTGGCGCATCGGCAATGCCGGGCCAGAACGCGGGACCAAAAACACCCTCGAACTCAAGGCACGGATCACTGCTGACGGCGACGGTTTTGTCGTCAGCGGCCAGAAGTTCTATTCCACCGGTGCGCTGTTCGCTCACTGGGTAGCGGTCAAGGCGTTGAACGATGACGGCAAGCAAGTGCTGGCCTTCGTCCGCCGTGGCACACCGGGTTTGCGCATCGTCGATGACTGGTCGGGCTTCGGTCAGCGCACCACCGCCAGCGGCACCATTTTGCTCAACAACGTGCGGGTCGACGCCGAGCTGGTGGTGGATAACTGGAAGATCAACGACAGCCCGAACATCCAGGGCGCCGTATCGCAACTGATTCAAGCGGCCATCGACGCCGGCATCGCTCGCGGCGCCATCGACGACGCCATTGAATTCGTGAAAACCCGCGCTCGGCCATGGATCGACGCCAAGGTCGAACGGGCCAGCGACGACCTGTACGTGATCGCCGACATCGGCAAACTGAAAATCGAATTGCACGCCGCTGAAGCGCTGCTGCGCAAGGCCGGGCAGGTGCTCGATCAGGTCAACGCCGCGCCGCTCACCGCCGAGTCCGCTGCCCGTGCGTCGATTGCCGTGGCCGAAGCCAAAGTGCTGACCACCGAGATCTCGCTGCTGGCCAGCGAAAAGCTTTTCGAACTGGCCGGCAGCCGCGCCACCCTTGCCGAATTCAACCTCGACCGTCACTGGCGCAACGCCCGCGTGCACACGCTGCACGACCCCGTTCGCTGGAAGTATTACGCCGTTGGCACCTACCACCTCAACGGCACGCTACCCGCTCGCCACTCCTGGATTTGACCAGACCTCTGGAGAAACACATGACTCTTTCTCACCACGTCGCGGTCATAACCAGCGATGAGCAAGCCCTGATCGTCGCCAGTGACCTGGCCGAAGATTTCAAACGCGACAGCGCCCTGCGCGACCGCGAACGTCGTTTACCGCACCCGGAACTGGAAGTGTTTTCCCGTTCGGGCCTTTGGGGCATCAGCGTGCCCAAGGAGTACGGCGGCGCCGAGGTTTCCAACGTCACCCTGGCCAAAGTGATCGCCTTGATTGCCCAGGCCGACGGCTCCCTTGGCCAGATCCCGCAGAACCATTTCTACGCCCTCGAAGTGCTTCGCGTGAACGGCAGCGAGGCGCAGAAAAAACGCCTGTACGCCGAAGTATTGGCCGGCCAGCGCTTCGGCAATGCCCTCGCCGAACTCGGCACCAAAACCGCCCACGACCGCGTCACCAGCCTGAAGCGCGACGGTGACGGCTATCGCATCAACGGCCGCAAGTTCTACGCCACTGGCGCGATTTACGCCCAGCGCATCCCGACCTCGGTGGTGGATGAAAACGGCGTGCAGCAACTGGCGTTCGTGCCGCACAACAGCAAAGGCCTGACCGTCATCGATGACTGGAGCGGTTTCGGCCAGCGCACCACTGGCAGCGGTTCGGTGGTGTTCGAAGACGTCTACGTCGCCGCCGAAGACGTGATGCCGTTTCAAAGTGCCTTCGAACGCCCGACCACCGTTGGCCCGTTGGCGCAGATTCTTCACGCCGCCATCGACACCGGCATCGCCCGCGCCGCTTACGAAGATGCCTTGCACTTCGTGCGCACCAAAACCCGGCCGTGGATTGACGCCACCCATGAAAAAGCCATCGATGACCCGTTGACCATCAAGAGCTTCGGCCACTTGGCGATTCGTCTGCACGCCACCGAAGCGCTGCTGGAACGCTCCGGCGAATTCCTCGACAAGGCCCAGGCAGAGATGAACGCCGAGACGGTCGCAGCGGCATCGATTGCTGTCGCTGAAGCCCGGGCCATCAGCACCGAAATTTCCCTCGCCGCCGGCAGCACGCTGTTCGAACTGGCCGGCAGCCAGGCGACCCTGATCGAACACGGTCTGGATCGCCACTGGCGCAACGCTCGGGTGCACACCCTGCACGACCCGGTGCGCTGGAAGTATCACGCCGTCGGCAATTACTACCTCAACGATGAAAACCCGCCGCTGCGGGGGACGATCTGATGGCCGACGCCAAGAAAAAGATCCTGCTCAACGCGTTCAACATGAACTGCATCGGGCACATCAACCATGGCTTGTGGACGCATCCACGGGACAACTCCACCGAATACAAAACCATCGAATACTGGACCGAACTGGCTCAGCTGCTGGAACGTGGTCTGTTCGACGGTTTGTTCATCGCCGACATCGTCGGCGTGTACGACGTCTACCAGAACTCGGTGGACGTGCCGCTCAAAGAGTCGATCCAGTTGCCGGTCAACGATCCTTTGCTGCTGGTCTCGGCTATGGCCGCCGTCACCAAAAACCTCGGCTTCGGCCTCACCGCCAACCTGACTTACGAGCCGCCGTATCTATTCGCCCGACGCATGTCGACCCTCGACCATTTGAGTCGTGGTCGCGTGGGCTGGAACATCGTCACCGGCTACCTCGACAGCGCCGCCAAGGCCATGGGTCTGAGCGAACAAGTCGAACATGACCGCCGCTACGACCAGGCCGACGAGTACCTGCAAGTGCTCTACAAGCTCTGGGAAGGCAGTTGGGAAAACGGCGCGGTGCTCAACGATCCCAAGCAGCGGATCTACGCCCAACCGGAAAAAGTGCACAAGGTCGAACACAAGGGTGAGTTCTATCAAGTCGAGGGTTATCACCTCTGCGAACCGTCGCCGCAGCGCACACCGGTGCTGTTCCAGGCTGGCAGCTCGGATCGCGGTTTGCTGTTCGCCGGGCGCCACGCCGAGTGCGTGTTTATCAGCGGCCAGAACAAACCGTCGACCAAGGTGCAAGTGGACAAGGTCCGCGCCAGCGCCGTCGAGGCCGGGCGCAACCCTGAGGACATCAAGGTATTCATGGGCTTGAACGTCATCGTCGGCGCCACCGAGGAACTGGCCTGGACCAAGCACGCCGAGTACCTCAGCTACGCCAGTGCCGAGGCCGGTGTGGCGCATTTCTCGGCGTCTACTGCGATCGATTTTTCCCAGTACGAGATCGACGAACCGATCCAGTACGTGAAGAGCAACGCGATCCAGTCAGCCACCAAAAACCTGCAAAACAACGACTGGACCCGACGCAAATTGCTTGAGCAGCACGCCCTCGGTGGCCGCTACATCACCGTGGTCGGCTCGCCTCAGCAAGTGGCCGATGAGCTGGAATCGTGGATCGCCGAAACCGGGCTGGATGGTTTCAACCTGACGCGGATTGTCACGCCGGAAAGCTATGTGGATTTCATCGATTTGGTGATTCCGGAGTTGCAGCGGCGAGGGTCGTACAAGACGGCTTACGACAGCGGCAGCCTGCGCGAGAAGCTGTTTCACGGTGAGGCGCATTTGCCGGAGCAACACACAGGCGCAGCGTTCCGCCGCTGATCTCTGTGGCGAGGGGGCTTGTCGGATCGCCGCACCGTCCCGTTCGGCTGCGAAGCAGTCGCAAAACCTGCGCACCGGTTTTACCTGACACACCATTATTGAATGGTTTGGGGGCTGCTTCGCAGCCCAGCGGGAGCAAGCTCCCTCGCCACAAATGCGTGCACACATTAAATAATTGACTGGAAAGCCATGATGACCAAGAAACTCCTGACCCACCCAGTCAAAGCACTGGCCCTGGCCCTCGGCCTCTTCAGCTCCGTCACCTTCGCCGCCGAAGCGCCGCTGAAAGTCGGCACCACCGCCGCCTTCGCCATCCCGCTGGAAGCCGCCGTCGAAGAAGCCTCCAAACAAGGCCTGAAAGTCGAGCTCGTAGAGTTCAGCGACTGGATCGCGCCGAACGTCAGCCTCGCCGCCGGCGACATCGACGTGAACTACTTCCAGCACATTCCGTTCCTGGAAAACGCCAAGGCTGCCGCCGGTTTTGACCTGGTGCCGTTTGCGCCGGGGATCATCAATAACGTCGGCCTCTACTCGAAGAAATACAGAAGCTTCGACGAACTCCCGCAAGGCGCCACCGTCGCCATCGCCAACGACCCGATCAACAGCGGTCGCGGGCTGCAACTGCTGGCCAAAGCCGGGCTGATCACCCTCAAACCGGGTGTCGGGTACAAGGCCACCGAAGAAGACATCATCGCCAACCCGAAGAAAATCAAAATCCTCCAGGTCGAAGCCGTGCAACTGGTCCGCGCCTACGACGACGCCGACCTGGTCCAGGGCTACCCGGCCTACATCCGCCTGTCGAAGACTTTCGATGCCGGCTCGGCGCTGCTGTTCGATGGCCTCGATCACAAGGAATACGTGATTCAGTTCGTGATCCAGCCAAAAAGCAAAACCGACCCGCGCCTGATCAAATTCGTCGACATCTACCAACATTCGCCAGCCGTTCGGGCAGCGCTGGATAAGGCTCACGGCAAGCTCTATCAAGCTGGTTGGGAAAGCTGAAAATGACGGCCGCTATCCAACGGCGACTGGATATTCCAGAGCCCCACAATGCTGATCAAACTGAACTGCACCCGGAGCTCAACCGCGCCCATGTGCGCTTCATCGGGCTGGGCAAAACCTATAACGGCAAGCAAGGGCCGGTGGCGGCGTTGCATGGCATCGACCTCGCGATCCAGCGTGGCGAAGTGTTTGGCATCATTGGTCGTAGCGGTGCCGGCAAGTCGTCGCTGATCCGCACCATCAACCGCCTGGAACAACCGAGCACGGGCCGAGTGCTGATCGATCAGGTGGACATTGGCGAGTTCGATGAAGACCGTTTGGTGGCGTTGCGTCGGCGGATCGGGATGATCTTTCAGCACTTCAATTTGATGTCGGCCAAGACCGTTTGGCAGAACGTTGAGTTGCCGTTGAAAGTAGCGGGGGTGCCGAAGGACAAGCGCGAAAAGAAGGTCCGCGAACTGTTGGAACTGGTGGGCCTTCAAGAGAAGCACAAGGCTTACCCGGCGCAGCTTTCCGGCGGGCAGAAACAACGCGTTGGCATTGCCCGCGCGTTGGTGCATGACCCGGAGATTTTGCTGTGCGACGAGGCGACTTCGGCGCTTGATCCAGAGACTACTCAATCGATCCTCGGCCTGTTGCGCGAGATCAATCAGCGCCTGGGTTTGACCATTGTGCTGATCACCCACGAGATGGCGGTGATTCGCGATATCTGCGACCGGGTCGTGGTGCTCGAACACGGAGGTGTCGTCGAGCAAGGGCCGGTGTGGGAAGTCTTCGGCAACCCGCAGCATGAGGTCAGCAAGACCTTGCTCGCACCGCTGCAACACGCCTTGCCGGAAGAACTGCAAAGCCGTTTGCGCGCGCAACCACAATCCTCGGATGAGGCCGTAGTGCTGCGTTTGCGATTCACCGGCAGCGCGACGGATGAACCGGATCTGGCGGCGCTGTTCGCCGCGCTCGGAGGCCGCGTGCGCCTGCTTCAGGGTGGCGTCGAGCGGATTCAGGGTCATGCGCTGGGGCAATTGCTGTTGGCGGTGACAGGCTCGTCCCTGGGCGCCGAGGAATTGCGTCAACGTGCCGGCAACTGGGCGCAACAGGTGGAGGTGCTGGGTTATGTGGTTTGATCGCTTGCTTCAGGGTTTTATCGACACCTTCCTGATGGTTGGCGTGTCGTCGCTTATCGCGCTGCTGGCAGGGATTCCGATGGCGGTGATTCTGGTCACCAGCGACAAGGGTGGCATCTACGAAGCGCCCCTGCTGAACCTCGTATTGGGCGCGTTCGTGAATCTGTTTCGCTCGATTCCTTTTCTGATTTTGATGGTGGCGCTGATTCCGTTTACCCGGCTGATCGTCGGCACCACCTATGGTGTTTGGGCGGCCGTCGTTCCGCTGACCATTGCCGCCACACCGTTCTTTGCGCGGATTGCCGAAGTCAGTTTGCGCGAGGTCGATCACGGGTTGATCGAAGCCGCGCAAGCGATGGGTTGCCGGCGCTGGCATATCGTCTGGCATGTGCTGTTGCCTGAGGCGCTGCCGGGGATTGTTGGCGGCTTCACCATTACGCTGGTGACGATGATCAACTCGTCGGCCATGGCCGGGGCGATTGGGGCCGGTGGGCTGGGGGACATTGCGTATCGATATGGGTATCAGCGCTTTGATAGCCAGGTCATGCTGACGGTGATTGTATTGCTGGTGGCGCTGGTGGCGGTGATTCAATTGGGTGGGGATCGGTTGGCGCGGGGGTTGGACAAGCGTTGAGCAAAGCGGGATTTATGCAGCGCTTTCGCAACCGCTCTCGCTAGAAGGCTAGCTCTCACCGTTGGAATGCGTTCCCCTGTGACAGCTAGCCCTCCCCGCTTGATGGCGTATATTCGGCAAACCCACATTGCCTGCGCAGCCGACCATGAAACAGACCCCCGACGACCTCCAGAAAATCACCGCCACCACCCTGGGCCATTACAACTCGGTGGCCGAAGGTTTTCGCGAGGGGACACGCGATCATGATGTGAGCCAGAACATCGACGCGTTGCTGCGGCACATCCAGGGTGAAGCGCCGTTCAGCATTCTCGATTTCGGCTGCGGTCCGGGTCGTGACCTGCAAACCTTCACGCGCATGGGCCACACCGCTGTCGGTCTCGATGGTTCGGAGAAGTTTGCGCAGATGGCCCGAGAGGACAGCGGTTGCGAGGTCTGGCAGCAGGATTTCCTGAAACTTGATCTACCGGCGGAGCGCTTTGACGGGATTTTTGCCAACGCGGTGCTGTTTCATATCCCCCGCCAGGAATTGCCTCGGGTGTTGACGCAACTGCACGGGGCATTGAAACCAGGTGGCGTGTTGTTCAGTTCCAATCCGCGTGGCGAGAATCAGGAAGGCTGGAATGGGCCGCGGTATGGGGCGTATCACGACTTACAGGCGTGGCAGGCGTTGCTGACCGAGGCCGGGTTTGTGGAGCTGGAGCATTACTACCGGCCGGCGGGGTTGCCGCGCGAGCAGCAGCCTTGGTTGGCGAGTGTTTGGCGTAAGCACTGAGTCAAGGCGAGGTCTGCACGCGGTAGTGACTGACCGCTCCTTCAGGTGTCACCACCGTGATGCTTGCGCCGGGCAAAGTCTGCCCGCGCACCTCGCGCGCAGCCTGATCAAAATTGGCCAGCAGCCGAGTGCCGTCCTCAAAAGAAGTCTGCTGCACTCGGCGGTCCGCGCTCAGCCATTGGAAATCAACGAGCGCCTGAGTCGCCAGACGTTCATGCAAGGGACGGAAAAACGCATCCTGCCGGGCAATCAACGGCAACCGCTGCGCAAGCGTCGCCGCACTCAGGTGATACAGCGGCGGCACGTTGTAAAGCAATTGCATGAGTTCGTTGTCCACCCGCACGTTGCTCAGCTTCAGGCTGTCGTACAACCAATGATGCGAGGTGATCACCGATCCGTGGAACACCGCCTGGTACAGCGGCAAACGGCTGGTCGGGTCAAAGTGGATGCGCCGATAGGGCTCTTTCATCGGCACGGACTTGAAGAACACTGCCGGTTGCTCCGGTGGATACCATTTGCCCGTGAAGTATTTCGATTCGGGGTTCTTGCTCATGTCGACATCGCCCCAACCGATGACTGGCGTCTGCATGCCATGTGTAAACAGCACCCCTTGCGCGGTGGTCGCATTACCATCCTCGGAACCGCTTGGCAGTTGCAACACCTGGTTGATCCAGCGTGACGCCAGGACTTTGCCCTCGGCGTTTTGCGCCTGGGTCATGCTGGCGCCGGGGCGATAGCTGTCGAACAGCATGCCGGTGGCGTAGGCATCGAGAAACCAGCTATTGAACCCGGTCTTGGCCTGCACGGCTTTGATGCGAGCCTCGAGCAACGGCCGCACGCAACGCGGATCGGTGTAATGCCCGGATTGCTGGAAACCGCTTTTGAAGGCGCCGCCGTTCAAGACAATCGCACACTCAAGATTGGCCCGTGAGCCGAGGTGCGCAGTGGTCCAGTCCGGGTTTTCAGTGGTGGTCAACGCCGTTTCATAAGAGTCGTACGGCGCCACCAGATAACCGGCGGCCACGCCTTGGCGTACCGTTTCGGGATGCCAAAGACCGCCCTCCCAGCCCTCACCGAGACCCAGCCACAGTCGTGACAACCCGGCCCTTTGCAATTGCGCCAGCGTCTCCAGCGACAGGGTGCTGCCCCACTGCTGCGGGTCGGCAGTCAAGGCGTCCGCGAAGGTATCGATGACTTGCGCCCGCAACTGTCCATAACCGTCTGCCAGTGCCTGCATGTCGGGCACGGCTCGGGCCTGCCAGGTTTTGCGCGCCTGAGTGTTCAACGCACGGTTGAAACTGCGCAACAACACGGTTTTCTGATAGCCATTCAACGCCGTTCTGGTGGCGAGAATCGGTACCGCTTCAGGGTCCATCGCAGCGCGCAATTCACTCACCAGCGCTCCAGGGCCGCGTAGCCCGTCGAGCAGCGCTGGCCAGTCGCGCACATCTTTTTGCCCCAGCAAGTCGTTGCCCCACAGGTAGACATGGCTCGCACCCAGCAATTTGCTCGCCTGCGGGGTCTGCTCAAGCTTGCTGCTCAAGGTTTCATAGCGCCCGTTATCGATAAGCCATTGTCGATAGCGTTTTGCGCCCGCCAACGGGTCCGTCGATCCCAGAAACAGGGTGAACGTCAGCGGCGTCGAAGGCTGCAGGGATGTGAATTGATGCCGCGCAGACAACGCCAAAACATCGCTTGGCGCGCTGAACAGCAGTTGATTGTTGTAGGGATTGGTCAGCAACCAGTTCAGGTTGAACCCTTCGTGCTGGACGCCCCACAGCGGCAGGCTGAGGTCCTGGGTGGTGTTGAACGCGCCCTGACTCGTCAAAAACTTTCGCCACACGGCGTCGCCACGGGGCACGTAATGCCCCTCGGCCAACGGCCAGATCAGTCCTTTGCCCATGGCTTCGGCGGGTTGGCGCAGGAACTCCAGCTCCGCAGGCTCACGCGCCGTGATCGAGAAGGACAGGTCGCGCTGATCCAGAGCAACACTGAGGGACCAGGCGCCCTCGTCCCATTGCCAGTCGATGCGATTGCCGCGTTGCACCTGCTCGCTGACCTTGTGGGCGACAACGCCCGCCGAGGCCTGAACGGTCGGACTGTCGGCCGGGGTGACACCCACAGCCAGAGTCGCGAGATCGATCTGCACCCGCCACAGCGAGTTCTCCAGCACGGTATCGGCCAACGCCGAAGGCGACAGGCACAGCGCGACGATCAACAGCACCGGGCGCATCCAGCAAGTAGCGATCGACATCAGACGTCCCTCTTCCAAATGGAGGAGGGACGTTAACGCATTACCCGTGAGCTGTAAGTCGGATCATTCCCAAAGGTGTAACAAGCAAAATCAATGGGACGCTGGCGATGAGTCCTTCTTCGGCTCGCGGATTTTGTACCAGGCCACATACAGCGCCGGCAAAAACAGCAGCGTCAGCAATGTCGCGATGATAATCCCGCCAATCATCGCGTAAGCCATCGGCCCCCAGAACACTTCCCGCGCAATCGGGATCATCCCCAAACTCGCCGCCGCCGCCGTCAGCAGAATCGGCCGGCGACGATGTTCCGTTGCTTTCGCCACCGCATCCCACGGCTCAAGGCCTTCCTTCTCCAGCGCATCGATCTGCGTCACCAGAATCACCGAGTTACGAATGATGATGCCGATCAGCGCCAGGATCCCGAGGATCGCCACGAAGCCCATCGGCGTGCCCGTCGGGATCAGCGCCAGCACCACGCCGATCAGCCCCAGCGGCGCAACACTCGCCACCAGGAACATCTTCTGCACGCTGTGCAGCTGGATCATCAGGAAGGTCGCCATCAAAAACAGCATCAACGGCACCACTTTGGCAATCGGCCCTTGGGCCTTGCCGCTTTCCTCGACCGTACCGCCAGTGGCGACCTTGTAGCCGACCGGCAGTTTTTCGGCGAAGGCGTCAATGGACGGTTTCAGCAGTTTCACCAGGTCGGTCGGCTGGATCTCATCGCGCACCGCAGCCTTGATGGTGATGGTCGGTTTGCGGTCGCGACGCCAGACCAGCGGCTGCTCCAGTTCATAACGAACCGTGGCGAAGGCCAGCAGCGGAATCGAGGTGCCGCCCGGCGTGACGATTTGCAGGTTTTGCAAGGTTTCCGGCGTACCGCGCTCGGCGTCTTCGGCGCGACCGACGACGTTGATCAGGTAGATATCGTCGTCCACTTGGGTGATCGGCGAGCCGACGACGATGCCGTTCATCAGGTTGGCCACGTCCTCCGACGACAGCCCCAGTTGCCGCGCCTTGTCCTGGGCGATGTCGATGCGCAGGACTTTGCCCGGTTCGTTCCAGTCGTAAATGATTTCGCCGATGTGCGAGTTTTTATCGAGCTCGGTGGCCAGTTCGATCGCGTGCTTGCGCACCTGATCGATGTCCTTGCCGCTGACCCGGTACTGAATCGGCCGCCCCACCGGCGGGCCCATTTCCAGCGCCTGGACGTAGCTGCCGATGCCGACAAAGTCTTTGCGCAGCCGCTCACGCAAGCGCTGGCTGAGCGCGGTGCGCGATTCCAGGCCTTTGCTGACGATCACCAGTTGCGCGTAGTACGGGTTCTGCAATTGCTGGTCCAGGGGCAGGTAGAAACGGATCGCACCTTCACCGATGTAGGTGCTCCAACGCACAATGTCCGGGTCGTCCTTGAGCGTGGCTTCGAGCTTGTCCACAGCCTTGCGCGTCTCGCCTATCGAGGCGTTTTGCGGCAGGTTGAGGTCGACGAGGATTTCCGGGCGGTCGGACGACGGGAAGAACTGGTTCTGCACAAATTGCATGGAAAATACCGACGCCACGAACAACGCAACGGTGATACCAATCGCCCACCAGCGATTGCGCATGGCCCAGAACATGCCGCCATTGAACGCCCGGCCGATGCGACCCGGCTCGGCGGAATGCGGTTTCACATTGGTGCTGAGGATGTGCACGGCAATTACCGGGGCAAACAGCACCGCGACCACCCATGACACCAGCATCGCCACGGCGATCACCGCGAACAGTGTGAAGGTGTACTCGCCGGCCGAACTGGCGTTCAAGCCAATCGGCACAAAACCGGCCACGGTCACCAGCGTACCGGTGAGCATCGGGAACGCGGTCGAGGTGTAGGCGAACGTCGCCGCCTGCTCCTTGGTCTCGCCCATTTCCAGGCGTGTGACCATCATCTCGACCGTGATCATCGCGTCGTCCACCAACAGACCGAGGGCGATGATCAACGCACCGAGGGAAATCCGCTGCATGGTGATGCCGCTGTATTCCATGAAGACGAAGACCATCGCCAACACCAGCGGAATCGAGCACGCCACCACCAGCCCGGCGCGCACGCCGAGGCTGATGAAGCTGACAATCAGCACGATCACCACCGCTTCGAACAACGCGCTGGTGAAGCCGCCGACGGCTTTTTCCACCACGTCGGCCTGGTCGGACACGTTGTGTACACCCACGCCCACCGGCAGGTCGGCGGTCAGGTCGGTCATGCGCTGATGCAACGCCTTGCCGAATTCCTGGATGTTGCCGCCCTTCTTCATCGCAATCGCCAGGCCGATGGCCGGGTGACCGTTGAAGCGAAATTCTGGCGTCGCCGGGTCGACGTAGCCACGGCTGATGTCAGCAATATCGGCCAGGCGATAGAAACGGTCGTTGAGCCGCAGGTTGACGTTGGCCAGGTCTTTCTCGGACGCAAACTGCCCGGAGGTGCGCACGGAAATCCGCTCCGGTCCGGCCTCGATCACCCCGGCCGGGGTCACGGCGTTCTGCGATTGCAGGCTCTGCACCACTTGGCGCTGATCGATGCCCAGCGCGGCGAGTTTGCGGGTGGAGAAATTCAGGTAGAGGACTTCATCCTGCTCACCGACCATCTCGACCTTGCCGAGCCCCGGTACATCGCGGATCGCCGCTCGCACCTGTTCCACGTAATCGCGCAACTGGCGCATCGACAAGCCGTCGGCGGTGAAGGCGTAGATCGAACCGAACACATCGCCGAATTCGTCGTTGAACCCCGGCCCTTGCAGGCCTTTGGGGAAGTCGCCGCGAATATCGTTGATCTTCTTGCGCACCTGGTACCAGATTTCCGGAATGTCCTTGGCACTGGTGGTGTCGCGCAGGTACACGAACACCGTCGATTCTCCGGGTCGGGTGTAGCTTTTCACGTAGTCGAGGGAGTCGAGTTCTTCGAGTTTTTTCTCGATGCGGTCAGTGACCTGCTTAAGGGTTTCTTCCTGGGTCGCGCCCGGCCAGCGGGTCTGTATGACCATGGTTTTGATGGTGAACGAGGGGTCTTCCTCGCGGCCGAGGTTCATGTACGAGAACACGCCCATCAGCAGCGCAACGAACATCAAATACCAGACAAACGACTGATGCTTGAGGGCCCAATCGGATAAGTTGAAACTCCCTTTCATTGTGGGCTGCCCTCGTCGACTTTGACTTTTTGCCCGGGTTTCAGGCTGTTCACACCGGCACTGACCACACGCTCACCGGACTTCACGCCGTCGGCCAGCACCACCGTTGAATCGGTGCGGCTGATCAGGCTGACGTCCCTTGGGGCAACGGTCTGGTTCTGCGGATCAATGATCCAGATGCGGGTTTTGCCATCGACCTCTTGCAGGGCGCTGAGCGGTAATTCGATGCGCGGTTTGATCGCCGAGCTGAGGGTCACGCTGATCGCTGTGCCGAGGCGAAAACCCGGCGGCGTATCAGCCAGGGTCAGCCGGGCGCGACGTGTACGGGTAGCACTTTGGGCCTGGGGTTCGATTTCGCGGATGGTCGCGGTGCTGGTGATGCTCGGGTCCAGTTGCGCTGCGACCTGGAACACCACGTCCGTTGGCAACTGATCGACCAAGGTGTCGGGCAGGTCGATCACCGCTTCCTTGATATCCGGTTGCGCCAGGGTCACCACTTGCTGGCCGGCGGTGACCACTTGCCCGGCTTCGGCATTCCACGCAGTGACGATGGCTTTGTGATCGGTGCGCAGTTCGACGTAGTTGAGCTGGTCCTTGGCCTGGCTGACCGAGGCCTTGGCCTGATCGAGGGACGCCTGAGTGGTTTTCAGGTCGGTCTGGGCGATGTCCAGTTGCGCCTGGGCGCCGACTCCGCGATTGAACAGTTCTTGCTGGCGTCGGGCGCTGGCCTGGGCATTGATGAATTGCGCCTGGATGCGTGCCAGATCGCCTTCGGCCGAGCGCAATTGGTTCTGCTGATCGGTAGGGTCGAGGGTGGCAAGCAAGGCGCCCTTCTCGACTTCAGCGCCGACATCGACATTACGGCTGGCGATACGACCCGGCACGCGAAAGCCGACATTGCTTTCGTAACGGGCCTGGATGCTGCCGGCGAAGCGTCCGAGCTCTTCCTGATTCAACGCTTTGACTTCGATGGACAACACCGGACGCACCGGTTCGGGCGGCGGTTCTTTTTTTGAGCAGGCTACCAACAGCAGGCCAGCGGACAACAGCATCAGGCGCTTCATGGCTGGGCTCCTGGTGCCAAATCCTTATAGGTGTTTTCGGCGATCTCGACTTTCATTCCCGGGTGCAACAACTGGCCGCCGGCGATGATGACTTTTTCGCCACCCTCCAGACCGCCGCTGATGATCACTTTGCCGGTCAGGTAGCGGCCAACGGTGACAGTGTGCAATTGGGCTTTGCCGTCAGCGTCCACTAGCCACACGGCCGGGTCACTGAGGTTTTTGGTCAGGGCTGACCAAGGCAATTCCACGGCGGATTTGCCCGGTGTCTTGGCGGTGGCGCTGACCACCGAACCGAGTTGCATGCCTTCGGGCAATCCATTGAGGGTGACTTTGACCTGCACGGTGCCGGTCTGCGCGGACACCGCCGGGGTGATTTCCCGAACGGTGCCGGTGGTTTTGATCGCGGGGTTGTCGAGCAGGCTGACCACCACCGATTTATCCGAGGGCGGCTCGGCCAGCAGCGATTCGTAGACGTTGAACACCGCGTCGCGCTCACCGTCCCGGGCCAGGCTGTAAATCGGCACCGTGGCTTGCACCACCTGGCCGACTTCGGCCTGGCGCGCGGTGATGATGCCTGGCGCATCAGAGATCAGCGAGGTGTAGCTCAGTTGTTCGCGGGCATTGGCCAGTTGCGCCTGGGCGGCGGTCAGGGCGCTCTGGCTGCTGCGCAATGCGGCTTGGGCGGCATCGTATTCGCTTTGGCTGGTGTAGCCCTTGGGCAGGAGTTTTTGCTGGCGGACAAACGCGGCGGCGGTCTGTTTGACGCGCGCCTGTTCGGCGACGACTTGGGCCTGGGCTGAATCGACGTTGGTCTGCAGGTCTTTCGGGTCGAGTTTGGCGAGCACTTGTTTGGCCGACACCCGGTCACCGACATCGACCATGCGCTGGATGATCTTGCCCCCCACGCGGAACGACAACTCGGTCTGCACGCGGGCCTGGACGTCGCCGGTGAGGGTCACCGAAGCGGCGTAATCCGCGGGTTTGACGGCTTGCACGAAGACACGCGGCAGGTCTTTCTCGACCGGTTTTTTATCGCCGCAGGCGGACAGCAGAGCGAAGACGCCCAGGCCCACTATTATTTTCAACCCGGTACCCGCCATGCAGACTCCTTTTCGTTGTACGAACGTGCAAGTGACGATACGACTGTGAGCTTAGAACAGGGTTCAACGTTCGCTCGTATGATGCTGAATTTACCGTGGCAGCTCCTTGTATCTCGACTATCGCTCCGTCAGGAGCGATAGTTCTCGACTGATCATCGAGGGAGGGACTTGGAAGCCGTGCAGCTCCTTAGGCTTTTTGCCTGTGATGTAGATCGTGCTCCTGCCCTCCACACTCACTCATATAGTTCGAACGGTATCTTGGGCCCGTCTTTGGCGAGAGCCCGCATTCGCAAGGTTGGACAGAGTGCAGTGATGATCGAAAACGGATCAATGGAGAGACAGTCATGTCCAATTTCGTCGGCGTCGATATCGCTAAAAACACCTTTGATATCGCCACCCACCTGCCAAACGGTAAACACAAAACCAAAGCCAAACTGGCCAACGACCCGAAGGGTTTCAAAGAGTTTGAAGCTTGGCTGAACAAGCAGGTCGAGCCTTCGTCCCTGATCGTGATGGAAGCCACCAGCGTGTATCACCTGGAACTTGCCGAGTTTGTTTACAACAGGGGCTACCGGGTCTGTGTTGTAAATCCGTCCACGACCAGCGCTTACGCCGGCAGCGAGTTACGCCGGATCAAAACCGACAAAAGCGACGCCAAACTGATCGCTGACTTTGCTCGGGAAAAGGCTGAGAAGCTTCAACTGTGGGCGCCGGAGCCGTTGAAGTATCGCCAGCTAAAGGCGATGGTGCGGCGGTTGGACGACCTTCAGGAGATGGAGCGAATGGAGCTCAATCGACTGGATGTGTCCGACGAGAAGGTCAAAGACTCGATCAACTCTGTGCTGCGCCACATCGAAAAAGAGATCGCTGAAACGCACAAGGCGATCAAAAAACACATCGACGATGACCCGGACATGCGCCAGATGCGTGACTTGATCGTCACCATCGACGGCATCGGACAGAAAACGCTTGAACGGCTGCTGGCCGAACTGGGCGACCTGCGCAAATATGACGATCCTCGCAAACTGGTCGCTGCCGCTGGGTTGAACCCAAAGCTTCAGGACTCAGGGGTGCTCAAGGGGCGAACTGTGATTTCGAAGATCGGCTCGGCACGGGTTCGGGCTGGTCTGTACATGCCAAGCTTGGTGGCGCTGAAGCACAACGAAGCGATAATCGCCATGAAGGATCGCCTGAAGGCCAACGGCAAGGCTCCCAAGCAGATCATCTGTGCAGCGATGCGCAAGCTGCTGCATTTCGTTTACGCCGTTCTAAAATCGGGCCAACCATTTGACCCGAAATTTGCACTTGCCCGATGAGGGGCAAGACGGTATCTGCAGTGGTCGCCTCAAGAGAAGGAATTTCATGCTCAAAACCCTCGCGGTGGCCAATTACCGCTCGATCAATAAATTGGTGATCCCGCTGGGTCGGCTGAACCTGATCACCGGCCCCAACGGCAGCGGCAAGTCCAACCTCTACCGCGCGCTGCGCCTGCTGGCGGAAACCGCTCAGGGCGGCGTGGTCAATGCGCTGGCCCGTGAGGGTGGGCTGGATTCGACGTTCTGGGCCGGCCCGGAAACCATCACCCGGCGCATGCGCAGTGGTGAAGTTCCGATTGAGGCCAGCGTGCGTCATGGCGTCAAACGCTTGCGCCTGGGGTTTGCCGCTGAGGACTTCAGCTACGCCATCGCCTTGGGCCTGCCTGAAAAAACACTGTCGTACTTTTCCATGGACCCGGAAATCAAAAAGGAATGCATCTGGTCCGGACCGTTCTACCGCCCCGCCAGTCTGCTGGTGGACCGCGAAGGCCCGATGATTCGCGCCCGTGAAGGGCGCAACTGGGACGTGCTGGCCCAGCACACGCCGAATTTTGACAGCTTGTTCGATCAGGTCGGCAGCTTTCGCACCTCACCGGAAGTCATGCAGCTACGTGAGTTCATCCGCCGCTGGCGCTTCTACGATCACTTTCGCAGCGATGCCGATGCCCCGGTGCGCCAGCCGCAACTGGGCACTCGCACGCCGGTGTTGCATCACGACGGCCGCGACCTGGCTGCCGCGTTGCAGACCATTCGCGAAATCGGTGACCCGGACGCCTTGCAGGCCGCCATCAGCGATGCATTTCCCGGCGCGCGATTGAACATCGCGCCGTTGCAGGGCGGACGGTTTGCGATTGAGTTTTATCAGGAAGGGTTGCTGCGGCCGTTGTCGGCGGCGGAGTTATCGGACGGGACGTTGCGTTATTTGCTGTTGGTCGCGGCACTGTTGACGCCTCGGCCGCCGACACTGATGGTGCTGAACGAGCCGGAAACCAGTCTGCATCCGGACCTGCTGCCGGCGTTGGCGCGGTTGATTATCCGTGCGTCCGAGCAGTGTCAGGTGTGGGTGGTGTCCCATGCGCGGCGGCTGATCTCGGCGTTGCAGGAAGATCCGGAGTGCAATTGCATTGTGCTGGAGAAGACATTGGGTCAGACCGGGATTGTCGGGCAACGGATGCTGGATGAGCCGGCGTGGTATTGGCCGGATTGAGCGGCGCCTGATAAACCGCTTTCGCGAGCAAGCCCGCTCCCACAGTTGACCGAGTTGCCCAGGCGGACGCGGTCCAATGTGGGAGCGGGCTTGCTCGCGAAGGCGACGAAAGATCACCGCATCGGTCAGGTCATCACCCCTGCCACTTCCCACCCTCAACAATCACGCTCTCAGGCTTGGTGTCATCGCTCAGTTCTTTACGCACGTACTGGTCGTACAGCTTGAGCAGATATTTCTCTTCACCCAACTTCGCCAACTCGGTATTCACCCAGTCCCGCAGTTCGATGTTGCCCTTCTTCACCGCCGGCGCAATCGGTGCCTCTGCGCCCAAGGTCTGCTCCAGCACACGGTAGCCAGGGTTTTGCTTGGCCCAACTGAACAGCACCAGATTGTCCTGGGCATAGGCATCACCACGACCATTGGCCAGGGCTTGCAGGGACTCGGAGTTTTTCTCGAACTTCAGCAGTTTCCAGTCCGGATGGTTTTTGGTCAGCCAGATATCGGCCGTGGTGCCAGTGGTGACGATGGTGGTGCGGCTCGCCAGGTCATCAAGATTTTTCACCGAGCTGCCCTGCGGCACGAGCGCCTGCACCGCAACCTTGAGGTTCGGGTTGGTGAATTCCACCGCTTCCTTGCGCTCCGGGGTGACGGTCATGTTGGCCAGGATCAGGTCGACCTTGTCGCTTTGCAGGAATGGAATCCGGCTGGCCGGTTCCACCGCGACGAACTCGACTTTGTTTTCATCGCCGAGCAAATCCTTGGCGAATTGACGGCCAATGTCGGTATCAAAACCAACGTAGCGCCCGGCCTCATCGACGAAACCGAACGGCGGTTTGTCGGTAAACACGCCGACGATCAACTTGTCCCGTGCCTTGATTTTTTCCAGGTAGCTGGCCGCCGGGGCCGCGCTGGCACTGGTGGCCGCTGGCTTGGCGGGTTCATCGGTTTTGTTGCAGCCGGCCAGCAGCGCGAGGCCGAACAGCGGCAGTAGCAAGAGTGAAGACTTGGCAGTTTTCATAGCAGTTCCAGTTCCTTTGTTTGAGTCTTTTTGGGCAGGGCTTCGACGTAGGAGAACTTCTCCAGGAACTGCTGCGCTCGTGCGGTTTGCGGGTTCGTAAAGAAAAGCTCGGGAGGGTTTTGTTCGAGGATGCGCCCGGCGTCCATGAACACGATGCGGTCGGCCACCGCCCGGGCGAAGGCCATTTCGTGGGTGACGATCAACAGCGTCATGCCTTCGCGGGCCAGGCCCTGAATCACTTCCAGTACTTCCTTGACCAGTTCCGGATCAAGGGCGGCGGTGACTTCATCGAACAGCATGACGTTGGGGTTCATGCACAGCGAGCGGACGATGGCGATGCGTTGCTGCTGGCCACCGGAGAGCTGACGCGGGAAGGCGTCGCGCTTGTCCAGCAGGCCGACGCGCTCAAGCAACGCTTCTGCCTGGGCACGAGCCTCACGGCGTTCGCGCTTTTGTACTTTGAGCGGGCCGAGCAACAAGTTATCGAGCACGTTCATGTGCGGGAACAGGTGATAACTCTGGAACACCATGCCTATCTGCTGCCGCACATCACGCCAATCGGTGCCCTTGTCCAGCAGCTCGCGGCCGTTGAATTTCAAGCTGCCGCTGTGGGCGACTTCCAATCCGTTGAGGCAGCGCAGCAAGGTACTTTTGCCACAGCCGCTGGGGCCGAGGATGACGATCACTTCGCCTGACTTTACTTGCAGGTCGATCTCGTTGAGCACCTGCTGCTCGCCGAAAAACTTGTTGAAACCCTTGAACTCGATCAATGCGCTCATGCTTGCGTCCAGCGCCGCTCCAGCACGCGCGAAGCGGCCGACAGCGGGTAGCAGATGAAAAAGAAAAACAGAAACAGTGCGCCGTAGATCAGCACCGATTCGTAAGTACGCTCGATGATCTGTTGGCCGACCTTGATCACATCCACCACACCGATCAGCACCGATAGGGAACTGGTCTTGATGATTCGCGTGTAGACGTTGATGGTCGGCGGCGTCATTCGTTTCAGCGCCTGGGGCAACAGTACGTAGCCAAACAGTTGCGGGCCGTTCAGACCAATCGACAACCCCGCCTCACGTTGCCCGCGAGGCAACGAAAGCAATGCGCCACGGACCACTTCGCCCACCTCGCTGGCGCCCCACAGCGACAGCACCAGCACCGCGCACCAGAAGCTTGGAATGCTCAGGCCAAAGAAAATCGGCAGGCCGAAAAACAGCAGGTAGAGCCAGACCAACACCGGGATCGCCCGGAACAGCTCCAGATAGATCCGCAGGATCGCGTTCAGCCATTTTGAATTCAGTGTGCGCAACACGCCGTAGAGCACGCCGCCGACGGTGCTGATAGCGATGCTCAGAAAAGAAATCGATAACGTTTGCGCAGCGCCCTTGCCCAGTTGCGGCAACGACACCCACAGCAACTCAAGACCCGAACTGGCCATGCTGGAGCCTCCTTTCCAGACGGCTGAGCAGCAGCGACAGCGGCAAAAACAACAGCACGCAAATCAGCGTCAGCACGGCGAGCATTTCGTAGGTTTTGTAGTAGAGCGCGATGTAGCTTTTGGTGGTGTAGAGAATCTCCGGCACCGCCACCGCCGAGACCACGGTGGTTTCCTTGAGCAGGAAAATGAAATTGGCGAACAGCGACGGCAGGCTGAGAATCCCGGCTTGCGGCAGGATCACGTACCGCAACAATTGCCCGTGAGAGAGGCCAATGGAGCGACCGGATTCGAGTTGTGCTTGCGGTACGGCATCGACCCCGGCGCGCAGCACTTCGGTGAGGTAAGCGCCGCCGAGGAAGGTCATGGTGATAATCGCCGCCGCGAACCCGGAAACGCTGATGCCCAGGGCCGGCAAGGCGAAATAGACGAAGAACAGTTGGATCAACAGCGGCGTGTTGCGCGCCAGCTCCACGTACAGCCCGACCAGGCGCTGCAAGTAAGGCGTGCGCAACACCAGAATCGTCGCGTTGATCAGCGCCACCAGCAGCGAGGTGCCGATGGCAATGAAGCCAACCTGCAGCGTCACGCCCACGGCTTTGAGAAACGCCGGCAGGGTGCTGAGGATAAAAGCGTAATCGAAGGTCATTGAACATCCTGGACGCCGCTCGGTAAGCGACGGTGGTGCAGTCCATGGGCGGTGGATAACCACCCGGCAGGCACCGACTTTAAAGGTATAAAAAGAAGAATTTAAATACCGTTAAAGCATATTGATATCACGCAAAAAACTATCTCGTGGATTTGCGGCGACAAAGGAAGACGACTATTTTCCTTTGCACTGTAGGAGGGATCTTTTTTTCAAAAAGTCCCTCCAAGGACGGACAGCTTTTGGCCAGACTCCCCGGCCAAACCATCACAAGGAAGAGAAAAATGGCTGACGTAAAAGTGCCGCAGCGGCTGGACCCGCAAGACATCGTGAAGTTGTTGGTGGCGTTACGCAGGGCGTTGAAGGCTCAAGTGGCCTGAGAATCAAGAGCACCCTCACCCCAGCCCTCCCGAAACGTCGGACCGCCCGTAGGGAGAGGGGCTGACCGAGGTGTCTCGCGTTATGCGCCGACCTGAGAGATCGAGTCGATTATGGATTCGGTACAGCCATATCAGGTCGGCGTACCTCTACAGCATCCCCCAATCAGTCCCCTCTCCCTACGGGCGGTCCGACGTTTCGGGAGGGCTAGGGTGAGCGGCTTTTCTATCGCACACACAAAAACGCCGATGACCATCACTGGCCATCGGCGTTTTCATACCTTGAAGGGGTTTGTTGCTGCGTCGAATCAGAACGCCGGCAGTACCGCGCCTTTGTATTTCTGTTCGATAAAGGCTTTCACTTCCGGGCTGGTCAAGGCTTTGGCCAGTTTCTGGATGGCATCGCTGTCCTTGTTGTCTGGACGGGCGACCAGGAAGTTCACGTAAGGCGAATCAGCACCTTCGATCACCAGTGCATCTTTAGCCGGGTTCAGGCCCGCTTCCAGTGCGTAGTTGGTGTTGATCATGTCCAGGTCGACTTGGTCCAGAACACGCGGCAACATCGCGGACTCAAGCTCCTTGAACTTGAAGTTGTGCGGGTTCTTGGCGATGTCTTTTGGGGTAGCCAGGGCGTTTTTCGGGTCTTTCAACTCGATCAGGCCAGCCTTCTGCAGCAGGATCAGGGCACGGCCGCTGTTGCTGCCTTCGTTAGGGATAGCGATGGTTGCGCCGTCTTTCAGCTCAGCCAGGGTTTTGACTTTCTTCGAGTAGCCGCCGAACGGTTCGACGTGCACACCGATCACGGTGACCAGGTTGGTGCCTTTGCCTTCGTTGAAGCTTTTGAGGTACGGCAGGGTCTGGAAGTAGTTGGCGTCCAGACGCTTCTGGTCGACCTGCACGTTCGGCTGAACGTAGTCGGTGAAGACTTTGATTTCCAGATCCACGCCTTCTTTGGCGAGGGTTGGCTTGATCAGTTCAAGAATCTCGGCGTGTGGAATCGGGGTCGCCGCCACCACCAGTTTCTCGTTAGCCTGGGCCAGGCCCGCAGTCAGGGCAGCCGCCAATGCGGTGAACAACAGAACCTTTTTCATGCAGTGTCCTTATCGGGAATCACGGTCGCTTATGGCGACGGCTATTAGTACGAGTGCCAGTGAAGTGCTATCGCTGGCGTGATGCGGACAATACCGGGATTTTTTATTCCCGAACAATATCTTTTATTCACTTTGATATTCCATTTTGTTCATACAGCTCTGGCCCGCCGCTTACCGAATGTGGGAGCAAGCTCTCTCCCACAGGGTTACAGCGCTTGGCTCAAGCTTTCGAGTAGGTCCTTGAGGGCCGAACGCTCGGCAACCGTGCCGTTTTTGCTGACTTGCGCAACTTGCCGCTCAATCTGCACCAACGACGGCAACACCTCCGGCAGATTCAAATGCTCCGGCAAGATCTCATCCCCGGTACTCACCAGCAGCGCAAAGTGAATGACGTTCTCCAGTTCCCGGGTATTGCCGGGCCAGCTATGCGCCTCCAGCACATGCTGCGCCGCATCACTGATCAACGGCACCGGCAAGTCCAGGCGCTGGCTGTAGATGCCAAGGAAATACTCGGCGAGGGACAGAATGTCTCCCACCCGCTCACGCAAGGCCGGCAACTCAAGCTGCCCTTCGCTGAGGTAGTGATAAAGCCGTTCATGAAATTTCCCGGCCGCCACCGCCTGGCCCAGGTCGATGCTGGTGGCGGCGACCAGGCGCACGTCCACCGGGCTCGGCTGATGAGCGCCGACGCGGGTGACTTCGTGGTTTTCCAATGCTGAGAGCAACTTGATCTGGATTGGCAGCGGCAGATCGCCGATTTCATCCAGATACAGCGTCCCGCCATTGGCCGAACCGAACCAGCCAGCCCGGCTGCTGGCCGAACCGGTGTAACTGCCGGCGGCATAGCCGAACAACTCGGCATCAGCGTACGTCGGGCTGATCGCGCCGCAATTGACCGACACGAACAACCCGCCGCGATCACTGGCGCGGTGGATGTGGCGGGCGAGCAATTCTTTACCGCTGCCGGTTTCACCGCGAATCAATACCGAAATGGCGCGCGGTGCCAGTTGCTCCAATTCCTGGCGCAACTGCCGCGAACGCGGATCAACAAACACCAGCGCCTTGGCGCGGATGCTCAGAGGACTTTTTTCTGCATCGGGGAAGGTCAGCAGCGGCTGACCGAAGGCTTCAAAACTCATGGCAGACTCCCGCCCAAAACCGCCGGGAGACGGGGGGCGTTGTTTTAAAAAACAAAAGCAAAAAATAAAGGGTTCAAGCGCGGCGCAGGGCGTGATGTTCCATGCGGTTTTGCAGGCGATAGAGGTACGCAAAACCCTGCTCCCAGCGCTGGTGACCGGACTTGACATTGATATGCCCGGCACCCGCCAGAATCCCCGCCTCGGCGCCCCAATTACGGGCCAGCTCCATCGCACGGGATGCGCTGACGGCGCTGTCGTTGTCGGAACTGACGACCTGGCTCGGGAACGGCAACAGGGTGGTCGGAATCGGTGCAAAGTTACGCAAGGCCGGCGAGCAGGCCGGGCGTTCGACGTCCGCTGGCGCAACCAGCAAGGCACCGCGCACCTGACGCAAAAACTGCAACGGCGCAGTGGCTGCCCAATGGGCAACGGTGATGCAACCCAGGCTATGGGCGATCAGGATCACCGGTGTGCTGTCGGCGGCAATCGCCTCGGCCAGCGCGGCGACCCAGTCTTCACGGCGCGGCGTCAGCCAATCGGCCTGCTCCACCCGTGCACTGTTCGGCAGACTGTTCTGCCAATGGCTTTGCCAATGATCTTCTGGCGATCCTTGCCAGCCCGGCACAATCAGGTAGCGAATTGATTCGTTGCGCATGGGGGAGCTCTCCTGCTGCGTGTCTGTTCCTGATCGAGTATAGGGACGAGAGTTATATTCGTTAAGGAATAAGAAGCTATTTATTAAGACCTTAATTGAATATGCACGTATCCCCCTGTGGGAGCGGGCTTGCTCGCGAATGCGGTGGATCAGACAACATTGATGGCGACTGACCCGCTGCATTCGCGAGCAAGCCCGCTCCCATAGGGGACCTGCGTTTACCTTGGGAATAAAAAAAGGGCCGCACCCTGCCAAGGAGACGGCCCCGGAAAACTTGAAATCTGTTAACGCGCAGTAATCACCGACAACTTGGTAATCCCCGCCCGCTCAATCGAGGCCATGGCCCGCGCCACTTCGCCGTAATTCACCCCATCGTCCGCCTGCAATTGCACGCGCACTTCCGGATCCTTGGCCTTCGCCGATTTAAGGTTGAACTCCAGCAAATCCGGCTGGATTTCATCCTTGTTGATAAACAGCTTGCCGGCGCCATCGATGCTCACCACCAGCGGGTCTTTCTGCTCCACCGGGGCCACGGCCTCGGTCTTGGGCAGGTTGATCGGGATCGCGTTGGTCAGCAGCGGCGCGGTGACGATAAACACCACCAGCAGCACCAGCATCACGTCCACCAGCGGTGTCACGTTGATCTCGCTCAGCACCTCATCACTGTCTTGCGTGGAGAAGGCCATATCAGGACGCCTCCTTCACTTTCTGCGCACCGCCCTGGGCCACGACTTTGTGCGAGGTCGGGTGAATCAGCAGACGGAACGAACTCTTCTGCGCCAGGCTGTAGAAGTCATGGGCGAAGTCATCCAGGTCCGCCGCCGTGAGTTTCAGGCGCCGCAAAAAGTAGTTGTAAACCAGCACCGCCGGCACCGCGACCGCGATCCCCACACCGGTGGCGACCAGTGCTGCACCAATCGGCCCGGCCACCGTTTCCAGGCTCGCCGAACCCGCCGCGCTGATGCCTTTCAACGCTTCCATGATTCCCCACACCGTGCCGAACAAGCCAATGAACGGCGAGGTGCTGCCAATACTCGCGACCACCGCCAGCCCGGTTTCCAGCGAACGACGCTCGCGGACGATCTGCTGACGCAACGCACGCTCCAGACGATCCTGATGATTGATCGCCTGGCTCAAGTCATTCGTGGCCGGCGCTTCACCTACCTGGATCGCCGCGTAACCGGCCTGGGCCACACGGGCCGCCGCGCCTGGCTGGGTTTCGCTCAGCTCGGCCGCTGAGTCGAGACTCGACGCGGCCCAGAACTGTTTATGAAATTTCTTATCCTGGGCTTTCAAGCGCCCGAATTGCACGCCCTTGAGCAACGCCAAACCCCAGGTGGCAACGGAAAAAACCACCAGCAGCCAGATCACCGCACCTTCGATGGATTCAAGTGGAGAGGCTAGTAACGTCATGATGTATTCCCTCGTGTAAACGTTTCGCGCGAAATTGGTTTCGGTTTAATGAATCTTGAAATCGATGGGCACGCTGACCCAGCCATCCTGGGCAACATCACCTTGCTTGGCCGGCACGAAACTCCAACGCTTCACGGCGGTTAACGCCGCGTCGTCGAGCTGGTCGCGACCACTGCTTTTCTGAATCTGGATCTCGCCCGGTTTGCCATTGGCCAGCACATGCACCCGCAACAACACCGTGCCTTCCCAACCGCGACGCTGAGCCAGGGACGGATATTCCGGCGCCGGGTTTTTCAAGTACGCGGCGTTGGCCGAGGCCGGGGTCACTGGCGCGGGCGCCGGTGGTGCGGGTGGCGCCGGGGCTGCGACAGGTGCCGTTGGTTGCGGCGGTGCTGGCGGCTGTTCAACAGCTTTGGGAGCTGGTTTCGGTACGGGCTTAGCGACCGGTTTTGGTTTTGGCTTTGGAATCGGTTTTGGTGGCGGCGGCTTCACGGCCAACTCGTCTTCCACGGGCGGCGGTGGCTCGACCACGGGTTGAGCAGGTTGTGGCGGTGGCGGCTCGACCACGGGCGGTGCCGGGCGCGAAAACTCGATGGTCATCGGCGGAATTTCCGGCGGCACGATCGGCAGCACGGTGGTCGGTTGCTGATTGACCCAATAGATCACCGCGCCATGCACCAGCAACGCCAGCACACCAAGCAGGATCGCTTCGCGCCGGCTCAGAATGCCCTTGGGCGCACGTTGCAAACGCAACTGACCCAACGGCACGCGGTGCACCCGGCCGAGGTCGACCAACTCGCCACTCGGCGCCTGGCGCCAGAGCACCTCATGTGCGCCGGCGGCGGTCTGGACATTGCCCATTGATTAACTCCCTGCGGTCTCTTTTACGGTCTGTTCATGAACAGCTCGACACACCCGCACTTGAATCCCCCGCGAGGCGTATCGACGGGCCAATCATTGGGCCAGACGCTTATCTCTGAAAGTAACCTTTAAAGTTATGGATAGACCTGAATCGAATATATGAAGCAATCACTTTCGCCAAAGCCACGCCGTACAAGGGCTGTAGCGATGCGTGCGAAAAACGATGCTTTTCAAGCATTAAAAGTATTCGCGCAACGCATCGGAAAAGACCCGATGCGCGCTTCAACTATCGACTGGCATTCGTCTGCTGCGCGCCCACACCCGGTGCAATCACCGCTGTCTGCGAACGTGGCGTCCCTTTTGGTACCCAGTCATAACTCACAGGCAACGCGCGATAGACCCAGTTGCTGATGGCATCGCTGCCCGGTGCTTTGCCGAGATAAGGGCTGACGTATTCCCAAACGTTTTCACCGTTCACCGTCACCTGGAAAAACCGCCCGTTCATGCCCTCATCAATCAACGTGTTGCCGTTCGGTAGACGTCGCGCACTGCTGATGAAGGAGCTGTAAAACGCCCAACCCGGCTGCCTGGAACTGGCCGCGCTGTACTGCCAGACGATTTCATTCTTGAGCGGATCGATTTCCAGCACCCGTGAACCGGAAATCAGCCCAAGAGTGACGTTCGGATAACCCGCCGAACCCTGGTTATCGAACACCAACAGATTGCCCGCGCCCGGTAGGCCCGCCGGGATAATGTGGGCGTCATGCTGGCCGACGAACTGGTCGATCGGACGCGGCAGTTTCTGCGGGATTTTCGGATCGATCTGTGGCAGGTTCGGGCCAAGGCGCCAAACCACTTTGCCGCTGTGCTTGTCGATGATCGCGATGAAGTTGGCATTGCGCGAATCGAGCAACACGTTGTCCGGGTTGAAGCGTTTATCGCCGGCATCGAACCACTTGTTCGGACCGACGAGGCTGAGGTTATTGATGTGCAGGTAATCCGGGTTGTCGCTCGCGCGCACCAGCTTCAACTGCTCGGGCGTGAAACCGAATTCATCGAGGTGTTCCGAGGCCAGCCACTGCCATTTCACCTCACCCTTGGGGCTGACCTCGTAGATCGCATCGTCGATCACCTCGGGCACTTTGAACCCGTCGACCTTGTGCACCTTGTTCGCCAGCACCACGGTGTTGCCATTGCTCAAGCGACGCTGGTCATGGTGCTGTTGCGCCGCGCCGCCCGGCGCCTTGTCGCCCCACTGCCAGACCACTTTGCCGTTCCAGTCCAGTTCGCCGACGCTCTGGTTGCCCAGGCCATTGCCGACCGAGCCGAGCTTGCCGGGGTCCTTGTCGCTCAGTTGCAGCAGCACGTGGCCACGTTCGCCGCCGACCAGTTTCGGGTCGATGATTGCTGAAGGGAAACCGGCCTGGGGCCAGGTTTTCACTGCGTTGCCATTCATGTCAATCAGGTGCGTCTGCTTGTCGGCGCCGCTGAAAATCACGTACTGGTTGAAGGCTTTGGCCGGGTCGTAACGGGTGACGCCGGTGGGGTAGACGCTGGGCGCCGCGAAAGCGCCAACGCTCAATACTGCGCCGGACAGCAACACGGGTAACGCCGTTTTGATGCTCACCATGATGAAGCTCCTTGAGTCACGAATCAGAAGTCGTAGCGACCGGTCAGGCCGAGGGTGCGTGGCGTGCCGAGCAAGCCTTCATAACCGCCGTTGGCGCCGGTCCAGAGGGTTGTGTAATAGGTTTTGTCGAAGGCGTTTTTCAGCCACAGCGAGACGTCCCACTGACCTTGGTGGAAGTCGCCGCGCAGGCCTGTGGATAAGTTGACCACGGCATAACTCGGGATTTGCCCGAAATCCGAATCCTCCACCGTGCCTACCGCTTTGGAGCGGAAGGCGTAGCTGCCGGTGACGTACTCTTCCAAGCCGTTGCTCAGGTTCCATTTGTATTCGCCGTTGGCGTTGCCGATCCATTTCGAGGCGCCGACCACCAGGTGGCCGCTGAGGTCGCAAGAGGCCGGTGCGCCCGAACGCAGGCTGACTTCCGGCGGGCACGGGGCATCTTTGTAGGAGAGGTAGCTGACGTCGTTGAAAGAGCCGTTGAGGTTCAGGGTCAGGCCGCGCAACGGGATGATCGTGCTTTCGACTTCCACGCCACGGGAGCGCACGGAGCCGGCGTTGGTCAGGTATTGCACACGGTTGACGTCGTCATAGGCGTTGGTCTGGTAAGCGTTGACCTGGGTCCAGAACACGTTGGCGTTGAGTTGCAGGCGCTTGTCCCACAGGGTGCTTTTGAAACCGAGTTCGGCGTTGTTGGCACGCTCGGTGCCGATCAGC
Organism: Pseudomonas sp. TH15; assembly: GCF_016651105.1. Classification (GTDB taxonomy): domain Bacteria; phylum Pseudomonadota; class Gammaproteobacteria; order Pseudomonadales; family Pseudomonadaceae; genus Aquipseudomonas. The sequence goes on along the minus strand of NZ_JAEKEL010000001.1, from coordinate 1,286,694 downwards.
AACGAGTCGGCGCCGGCCGTCGGTGCGGAGCCGACCGCGAGGTTCACGCCGCCGGATTTTTCGCCGTGGGACAGGGTTGCATAGCCGAGCAGGTCATCGGTGAAGCGGTAGCTCAGGTTCAGCAGGCCTGAGGGGCTGGAGCTGTACTGATTCAAATCGCCGGAGTCGTATGCGCCGGCGCGACCGCCTCGTGCCGTGGCCGCCGCGCCTGTGACTGCCGCACCACCGACCGGCGCATCACGCGTCACCCAGGCGTTTTTTTCTTCATAAGTGCCACGCAGCCCGGCGGTGAAGTCCAGGCGCTCGGTGAGGTGCCAGGTGCCTTGGGCGAACAGCGCAAAGCTGTTGGTTTCGATGTGGCCGTTGCCGACGCTGTCGACGTTGGCCAGCGCGCCTCGCGGCGTGCCGTTCCAGATGTCCGCTTGCGGGCCGTAATAGGAGAAAGATTTGTTGTCCAGGTTCGAGCCGAAGTAATAGGCACCGAGCACGTAATCGAAGAATTCACCCTTGGGTGACGCCAGGCGGAACTCCTGGGAGTACTGCTTATCCTCCACCGACACCCCGGCGTTGTAACTCGCCGGTACGTTGAGGCCATCGTCGTTGCGCGGGGTGAAATTCCAAAAGCGATAGGAACTGATCGAGGTCAGGGTGAAGTCGCTCGGCAAGGTCCAGTTAGCCTCCACCGACGTGCCGCCCTGATGCACCGTGACGTGTTGATCGTTGTCGAGATTGACCATCGCGATGGGAGCCGTTGACCAATGTGGCGCCAGCGGTAGCGGCCCGCGCCGAGTAAAGGTTCAAACCATTGATGGTCGGCCCGGTGTTGTACAACACCCGGGTGCCGGCGCTGGAATCTTCTTCGTTATAGTCGCCGATCCAGCGCACGTTGAACGACTCGTTGGGCTTGAACAGCAACTGGCCACGGAAGCCGTCGCGCGAGCCGCCGTTCAATTCATGGCCGTTGTATTCGTTCTTGATGTCGCCGTCACTGCTGGAGCGATAGGCCGAAAAACGCCCCGCCAGTTCATCGTTCAACGGGCCGGAAATCGTGCCCTTGGTTTGGAAGTAACCGTCCTCGCCCACCGAGGTTTCGATGCTGCGCTCAGGGGTGAACGACGGCGCCCGGGTGCTGATGTTGATCACCCCGGCCGTGGTGTTTTTGCCGAACAACGTGCCTTGCGGACCACGCAAAACTTCGAGCTGCTCGATGTCCATCAGGTCGAACACCGCCATGCCCGGCCGCCCGAGGTAAACGTTGTCGATGTAGAGCCCGACGCTGCCTTCAAGACCATCGCTGGCCGGGTTGTTACCGAGGCCGCGGATCGACACGCTGGACTGGCGCGCATGCATGTAGGCGACGTTGACGCTGGGCACCAGTTGTTGCAGATCCTGGATGCGATATACCCGCTGCGTTTCCAGAGTCTGGCCGCTGACCACGCTCATCGGCGTTGGCACGTCCTGCGAACTTTCTTCGCGGCGGCGGGTGGTGACGGTCACGGTTTCCAACTGTGAACTGTCGGCCGCAGGCTTGCCGGCCGGAACCGCCGCCGGGGTTTGCGAATCGGCGGCGTAGCTGTGAGTCCAGCTGGCGCTCCCCGCCAGTAACAGGGCCAGGGGCAGGCGTTTGAGCCGTCGGGGCGAAAGGGGTGAGGCGAGGTTCAACGGACTCATAGGGCGGCTCCTGATCAAAAAACACGCAAACGCTTTCAGCCCTGCATATTCTTTTAAGTTATTTATTTATGTTTTTAGAAAGATTTACTGCATAAGAGATTGCCTTTATAAGGAGTCCACCTGATGCATATCCAATGCATTCGCCCGATATTTTTTATGTGAAAAATGCATATCGATTTGCGCCAACTTCGTCACTTCATCGCCCTCGCCGACCAGCGCAGCTTCGTCGCGGGTGCGCTGGCGGTGAACCTCTCGCAATCGGCGTTCAGCCGCAGCATTCAGGCGCTGGAACACAGTGTCGGTTGTCAGTTGGTGGATCGCGGACGCAAGGACCTGGCGCCGACCAAACAAGGTCAGGTGTTGCTCGAACACGCGCGGCGGCTGGTCAGCGGCGCGCAGCAGATGGCCAACGAGATCAGCCAGTTCAATGGCCTGGAGGCCGGCGAATTACGCTTCGGTTGCGGCCCGGCACCGGCGGCCGGGTTGATCCCGCGGGCGATCGGTAGCTTCATCGGGCGCTATCCGAAAGCGCGGGTGCAGTTTCAGGTCGACGATTGGCAAAGCCTGAGCAAGCGGCTACTGAGTGAGGAGTTCGAATTCTTCGTCGCCGACACCCGCCATTTCGAAGCAGACCCGGACTACCTGACCCAACGCCTGCGCCCACGCAAATGGCATTTTTGCTGCCGCGCCGGGCATCCGTTGGCGGGGCGTGAGAGTGTCAGTGCTGCGGAGTTGATGAGTTATCCGATGGCCGTCAGCATTCGCCCGCCGAACCTGCGCAAAGTCATCGTCGACTTGAGTGGGCGGCCGGATTTCACGCCGAACGTGGAATGTGAAAACAGCTACAGCCTGCTGAGTGTGGTGATGCGTTCGGATGCCATCGGGATTGTCGGCGCGTATTCAGATGCGCTGCACCTCGCCAAGGGTGAATTGGTGTGTTTGAAGATTGAGGGTTTGGCGGATGATCTGGAGGAGTTGTATACGCGGTACGGGATTGTCAGCCGGGCGGGGTATCGGTTGTCGCCGTTGGCCGAGGCGATGATTGCGCAGATCAAGGAGATTGATGAGCTGGATGAAGAGGTGTGTTCTCTTGAAAATCTGGCTGTCTGACCTACCGCTATCGCGAGCAAGCTCGCTCCCACAGTAGATCCTGCAATGCCCACTCTCTGTGGCAACCACCAGTTCCCTGTGGGAGCGAGCTTGCTCGCGATGGCGTCCGCCCGGCTAACGATGCACCCACTGCATAAAACCCATTCCCCAAATGCACTTGCCTCAACCCCACCCCACCAGCGAAAACCCTCGCCTGTCTTCTGATCGGTGAACCCCATGCCCAACACCCAAAAACCCGTGCGCAACGTGCTGTACATCATGTGCGATCAACTGCGCCGCGATTACCTGTCGTGCTACGGCCACCCGCATTTGCACACCCCGAACATCGATCGCCTGGCCGCTGCCGGCGTGCGTTTCAGCCGTGCCTACACCCAAGGCACGATCTGCGGACCGTCGCGGATGTCGGCCTACACCGGACGCTATGTCAGCAGCCATCAAGTGGCGTGGAACGCGGTGCCCTTACCTCTGGAAGAGCTGACCATCGGCGACTATCTGCGCCCGCATGGCATTCGCACCGCGCTGGTGGGCAAGACCCACGCCACGCCCAATCTGGATGCGTTGCAACGGTTGGCCATCGACCCTGACAGCGATCAGGCGGACGCGTTGAACGAGGTCGGTTTCGAAGCCTATTTTCGCCACGACGGGATCTTCCCGGACGACCCGATCTTCGATGAGAAACGCGAATCCGCGCCTTACACCCATTACCTGCGCGAGAACGGCTTTGAAGGTCGAAACCCCTGGCACGACTGGGCCAACGCCGCCGAAGGCCCGCAGGATGAAATCCTCAGCGGCTGGAAAATGCGCAACGCTCATCTGCCGGCCCGCGTCCCCGAGCAGCATTCGGAAACCGTCTACACCACCGACCGCGCCATCGACTTCATCGCTGAGCAAGGTGAGCAGCCGTGGTGCCTGCACCTGTCGTACATCAAGCCGCACTGGCCCTACATCGCCCCGGCGCCGTATCACGCGTTGTATGGCGCCGATCAGGTGATTGAACCGGTGCGCGCAGCGTTCGGCGAGGAGAGTGATCACCCGGTGTACAACGCGTTTCGGCAGCATGAAGAAAGCCTGAATTTTTCCCGTGATGAGGTGCGGTTGAACGTGGTGCCGACCTACATGGGGTTGATCAAACAGGTCGATGATCAGCTCGGGCGCTTGTTTGATTTTCTCCAGAGCAACGGTCGATGGGATGACACGCTAATTGTGTTCACCAGCGATCACGGTGACTTCCTGGGCGACCATTATTTGGGGGAGAAAGAGTTTTTGCTGGAGCCTGCGGTGGGGATTCCGTTGATCGTTCGCGACCCGCGTGTGGCGGCGGATATCACTCGAGGATCGGTGGATGATCGGCTGGTGGAAACCATTGATGCGTTGCCGACGTTTCTTGACGCGCTGGGTTTGCCGAGTGCTGAACACCGGCTTGAAGGACGCTCATTGATTGCGCTGCTGCACGGCGTGAAAACCAATTGGCGCCGCTATGCGATCAGCGAATATGACTACGCATTCCAGGCCCCGGCGCGGGAGCGGCTTGCGCAGCCGATCGACCGTTGCCGCATGACCATGGTGCGCAGCGAGCGCTGGAAATACCTGGCGTACGACGGGTTTCGGCCGCAGTTGTTTGATCTGCTGAATGATCCGCAGGAGTTGCGAGATTTGGGCGCGAATCCGGCGTTTGCGGCGGTTCGTGAAGAGCATGCGGGGTATTTGTTTGAGTGGGTGCGCGGGTTGAAGCGGCGTACGACCATCAGTCATCAAGAGATTGATTTGCGCGGGCAGCGGTTTCGTTATGGTGAGCCGGAAACCGAGAAATTGGTCCAGATCGGCGTGTGGTAGTTAAAAGCATCGCTGGCAAGCCAGCTCCCACAGGGTTTGTGTTTTACACATCCATTGTGTTCAACACTTTCCACTGTGGGAGCTGGCTTGCCAGCGATGGGGTCAGATCAGACGCCGCCGATATCAGGGCCTTTGATGGTCTGACTCCGCTGCCCCGCCACGCCCACCGGTACCTCGCCCTTCAACGTCACCCGGCGAACGATCCGATCCTGAGTCCCATAGTCATCCACCGCGTAATGCTGGGTGGAGCGGTTGTCCCAGATCGCCACGTCACCAGCCTTCCAGCGCCAGCGCACGGTGTTTTCCAAACGGGTGACATGGCTCTGCAACAGACCAAATAAATGCGCCGAATCCGCCAGGGAATAACCCTTGATGCGTTTGACGAAATGCCCCAGCAGCAAGCTCTTTTCGCCGCTGATCGGGTGCACACGGACCACCGGGTGCTCGGTTTCGTAAACGGTGGAAGTGAAGATCTTGCGGTAGCGCTCCAGCTTTTCCGCCGACACGTCCGGTTTGGCGCCGGCGTAGTCATATTCGTTGCTGTGTACGGCGGTGAGCTTGTCTGCCAGTTCACGCAGCTCCGGCGCCAGCTCGTTGTAGGCCGTCGCGGTGTTGGCCCAGAAGGTATCACCACCGAACGCCGGGGCCACCACCGAGCGCAGGATCGAGGCTTTCGGGTACGCGTCAACGAAAGTCACGTCGGTGTGCCAGGAGTTGGCGCGCTGGCCTTCAGCGCCGTCCAGTTCCAGCAGGTAACGGGTGCCATCGCGTACCGGTACGGTCGGGTGCGCCACTGGCTCGCCGAGCAAGTGGGCGAATGCTTCCTGGCTTTGATCGTCGAGCTGCGTCTGCTCGCGGAAGAACACGACTTTGTATTGGACCAGCGCCTGCTGGATCGCTTCGACGGTGCTGGCGTCCAGCTCGCCGGAGAGTTTCACGCCACGGATCTCGGCGCCGATCCGGCCGGCCACCGGATGGATTTCAAGCGCGTGAACAGCGGGTTTTACAGCTAAAGCGGCATTGCTCATGGGTAGACCCTCGATCGGACTGCTGACGGTTGAGCGGCAGCGAAACAATGCTCTATCTATATTCAATTTAGATCTAATAGATATCTACATGCTTCGTTGACGGAATAAGAGCTTGCATTTAAAACCTCTAGCAACCCTCGTCGCAAATGCCTTCGAGCTATTTTTAGGATGCCGGAAAAGCATATGGATCTTCGCCAGTTGCGCTACTTCATCGCCCTCAACGAACACCGCAGTTTTGTCCGCGCGGCCGACGCCATGGGCATCACTCAACCGGCGTTCAGCCGCAGTATTCAGGGGCTGGAGCAAGAGTTCGGCTGTGTGTTGGTGGACCGTGGCAACAAGGATTTGCGCCCGACACCCGAGGGCCAGGTGGTGCTGCAACATGCCTTGACCCTGGTCCAAGGCGCGGCGCTGCTCAATGCCGAAGTGACGCAGATGACCAAGCTCGACGCCGGTGAACTGCGCTTCGGTTGCGGCCCGGCGCCAGCGGTGAAACTGGTGCCGGATGCGGTGGCGCAATTCATCAATGCGCACCCGAAAGTACGCACCTGTTTTCAGGTGGATAATTGGGAAAAACTCAGCCGCGCCCTGAGCCGTGAAGAGATCGAGTTCTTCATCGCCGACATCCGCCATTTCGAAGCCGATCCGAACTTCCAGACCCAGGCCCTGACGCCCAAGCGCGGGGTGTTCTTCTGCCGGCCGGGGCATCCACTGCTGGTCAAGGACAGCCTGTCGACCAACGACATGTTCGACTACCCGTTGGCGACCACGTTGATCCCGCCGGGCATTCGCAAACTGCTGGCAAACCTCAGCGGGCGGATGGATTTTTCACCGACCATCGAGACCGAGCACTTTCCGGCGCTGGTGAAGATCGTGCTGCAATCGAACGCGATTGGTATTGGTACGGAAGAGGCGTTTAACGAAGACATCGCCCAGGGCACGCTGGTGTTGCTGCACTGGCGCAATTTGCCGCAGAACATCGAGAGCATGAATGCGCGGTGCGGGATTGTCAGTCGCACCGGGTTTCGGTTGTCGCCGGCGGCGCGGGCGATGATTGAGACGTTGGTGGCGGTGGATAAACAAGAGATTAGCGTCGCGGTTTGATGACCCCATCGCGAGCAAGCTCGCTCCCACAGTAGATTTGCGGTGTACACAAATTTTGTGTCCGGCAGAGATCCACTGTGGGAGCGAGCTTGATCGCGATGAGGCCAGTGAGATCGCTAAAAATTCAGAGCTTCGCTGCAGCCAACTCCGGCGCTACCCAATCCGTCACCTTGAACGGCTTGCGAATCAGCTTCTGCTGCGAAGCCAAATCCACTGCATCCTGCAATTTCCCCAGGAACACCGGATCCAGCGTCGAGGGGAACACGTCGCTCAACTTCTGATCCTTCAAATCCTGCTGAAGAATCACTGGCGGATAACTCGCCAGCCCCGACACCAACTGAATGTACGCATCCTTGTTGCTGTCCTGCGTCAGCCACTCCACCGCTTGCTGCTGCGCCTTCAACAGTTTCGCGACCGCCTCCGGATGCTCGTCGACAAATTTCCCGGTGCCCACCAACACCGCCTGAACACTGCCCGCCCCACCCAGATCCTTGGTGTTCAACGGCAACTCGGCCAACCCCTTGGCTTGCAACGCCGTCAATCCAGAACTGCCCCACGACGCATCAATCTGCTTGGCCGCCAGCGCGGCAACGGCGCCGCTAAAGTCCAGATTAATGACCTTCAGATCCTTCTCGCTCAAACCCTGGCTGGCCAGCGCCGCATCAAAAGACAACTGAGTAGCGGTGCCCCGAAAGATCGCCACGCGTTTGCCTTTGAGGTCTTGCAGGGTTTTGATCCCCGAACCGGGCACCACGCCCAGGTACTGTTTCACCCCGCGCGCAGAGGCGCTGAGCAGGCGGGTGTCCAGACCATTGGACTTACCGATGATTGCCGCGAGATCTCCCAGGTAAGCCAGGTCTACCTGACCGTTGGCGAACGCTTCGTTGATCACCGGCCCGGCGCCTTTGAAGAAACTCCACTGAATTTTGATCCCCTGATCGGCGAAGGCTTTCTCAAAAATCTGCTGGTCGCGCAATACATCCGTTATACCGCCGCCACTGTGCTGGGTGCCGGCACTCAGGTCAGGCACGGCGATCCGAATTTCCTTGAGTTCGTCGGCGTGGGCGGTGAACGCCAGCAACCCCGCCAGGGCCGGTATGGCAAACAGACTGATGACACGTTTGAAGGGACGATTCATGGGTGCGGCTCCTGGTGGCGACGGCGTTGAGGAGCAGAACGTAGGCTGAATCAGTCCCTACGCTTAAATACTATAAATTCACATTTTTATAGCTTTTGGGTCTATGTCAGTCAAAGCGGGGCTCTCGGGCGGGTATGCATAAACAGCATCGAAAATATTCTTCGAATGCATTGGATGCGTGTGGGCTGGAGGCCTTAAATGGTCTCGCTTATCTCTCAATAGCATTGATTTTAATTTTTATAGATCAAATTCGCATACACCTTAAACCTGTTGGAGCGAGGCTTGCCCGCGAAGAGACCCGTCACATCCAACAAGAGGGTGACTGACAGATAGCCTTCGCGGGCAAGCCCCGCTCCTACAAGGTCAAAAACGGAGGTCATTCATGGCCCGTGTTTCCCTTCTCAGCCTGCCGCTGGCCGCCCCACCGCTCAATGGTCGGCGCCTTTGGCCAAGCCTGAGCCAGCGTCTCCTGCCCTGGATGTTACCGATCAGCCTGTTCGCCCTATGGTGGCTGGCCAGCCGCAATCACTGGATGAGCGAGCAGATCCTGCCGGCGCCCTCTCTGGTCTGGAACAGCGCCGTCGAACTGTCCCAAGGCGAGTTGTGGAGTCATCTGTGGATCAGCCTGCAACGCCTGTTCTGGGGCTTGCTCGCCGGGATCAGCGCTGGCGCAGCCTTGGGCGCGGCGCTGGGTTTCAGTCGGCGTCTGGAGCGCCTGGTGTTCCCGACGTTCGCCGGTTTGGCGCAAGTCCCGACCCTGGCCTGGATTCCGCTGTTCATGGTGTTTTTCGGCATCGGTGAAGTGTTGAAACTGGTGGTGCTGGTGAAGGCGATTGTGGTGCCGGTGACCCTGCACACCTTGGTCGGTGTGCGCGACGCACAACCCAAATTGCGCGAGGCCGCCGCCGTGCTGCGTCTGCCGCCGCGACTGTTGATCCGTCGCCTGGTGCTGCCCGCCGCGCTGCCCGCCTTCATGGCCGGTGTGCGACTGGCGCTGGCCGCCGGTTGGACCTCGTTACTGGCGGTGGAACTGCTGGCGTCCAGCGAAGGCATCGGTTACCTGATGGTCTGGGCGCGCCAGTTGTTCATGCTCGACATCGTCTTCGTGGTGATCGTGGTCATCGGTTTGATCGGCGTGGCGATGGATCGCGGCATCGGTCTGCTGGATAAAAAATGGGTGCACTGGCCGCACCCGGCCACCGCCGAAATCCGCCGTGGCCCGAAGTATCAAGGCTGGCAACGTCTGCAACCGTGGCTGCTGCCCTTGGCGTTGCTGGCGTTGTGGCAAGTGACCACGGATCAGCAGTGGATCGACGCGAATATCCTGGTCAGCCCGTTCGCGGTTTTGGAAACCACTTGGCACGGCCTGCGAGACGGCACATTGATCAGCGGCATGGCCCTGAGCCTGGGCCGCACCCTCGGCGGTTTGCTGCTGGGCGGTGGACTCGGATTTTTGCTGGGCTTGCTGCTGGGGCTGTCGCACACCAGTGAACGCATCCTCGGTCCGACCCTCGCTGCCATCCGCCAAATCGCGATTTTCGCCTGGGTGCCGCTGCTCACCGCATGGTTCGGCCTGGGGGAATTGGCCAAGTGGGTATTCGTCGCACTCGCTGCATTTTTTCCGCTGTTTATTGCCACCCAACGCAGCGTCGCCAACCTCTCGCCGCAACTGAATGAAGCCGCTCAAGTGCTGCGTCTGAATCTCGGCCAACGCCTGCGCCGCCTGGTCTTGCCGGGCGCGGCCCCGGGGATCTTCGCCGGCCTGCGCCTGAGCCTGATCTACGCCTGGCTCGGCACCATCGGCGCCGAATATTTCATGCCGTCCAATGGCGGCATCGGCAGCCAGATGATCGGTGCCCAGCAACTGCTGCGCATGGACCTGATCATGGCCGGCATGCTGCTGGTGGGCCTGACCGGTGCCCTGCTCAACCTCATTGGCCAACGCCTGGAAATCCGCGCTACCCGCTGGAGACACGCATGAACGCACCGATTGTCAGCTTCAACCACGTCGGCAAATCCTTCGACGTCGACGGCTTCGAACTCGAGGCCATACGTGAATTCAACCTGGAAATCGCCGAGGGTGAATTCGTCGCCATTGTCGGCTCCAGCGGCTGTGGTAAATCAACTTTGTTGCGACTGCTGGTGGGGCTTGATACGCAGTTTCGCGGGAAGATTACCGTGGACGGCAAAGCGGTCACTGGCATCGGCAGCGAACGCGGAATTGTCTTTCAGGAACACCGTTTGTTCCCATGGCTGACGGTCGCCGACAACATCGGCCTGGGCCTGGTCAATGAGCCGTTGAGCGCCGCGCAGAAGCAACAGCGGATCAACGATTTCATCGATCTGGTCGGCCTCAGCGACTTCACTCGCGCCTATCCGCACCAGCTCTCCGGTGGCATGGCGCAACGGGTGGCGATTGCGCGCGGCCTGGTCGCCAGCCCCCGGATTCTGCTGCTGGACGAACCCTTCGGCGCCCTCGATGCACTGACCCGTCAGCAGATGCAGGACGAGCTGCTGGCGATCCGGGCACGGGCAAAAATCACCACGATTCTAGTCACCCACGATGTGGAAGAAGCGATCTTCCTCGCGGACCGCGTGGTGGTGATGGAACCGCGTCCCGGACGGATCAAGCAAGTGGTCGACATCGCCCTGCCCCATCCGCGTCAGCGCAGCAGTTTCGACTTCCACCAATTGCGCGAAGAACTGCTGCACGAACTCACCAGCGATGACCATTACCAACCGGTCGTGCCGGTACAAATCCGCGATCTGCCGCTGTCCTTTATTGCCTGCTGAACAGGAGATTTTTGATGCCGCAACGTCCCAACTTTCTGGTGATCCTGGCGGATGACCTGGGTTTTTCCGATATCGGCGCGTTCGGCGGCGAAATCGCCACGCCGAACCTCGATGCGTTGGCCAACAACGGCCTGCGCCTGACCGACTTCCACACCGCGCCGACCTGCTCGCCGACCCGTTCGATGCTGCTCACCGGTACCGACCACCACATCGCCGGCATCGGCACCATGGCCGAAGCGCTGACCCCCGAACTGATCGGCAAACCGGGTTACGAAGGTCACCTCAATGACCGCGTAGTCGCGTTGCCTGAGTTGCTGCGCGAGGCCGGTTACCAGACGCTGATGAGCGGCAAATGGCACTTGGGGCTGACCGCTGAACTGGCGCCGCATGCGCGGGGTTTCGAGCGTTCGTTCTCGCTGCTGCCCGGCGCTGCCAACCATTACGGTTTCGAACCCACCTACGATGAGCAAACGCCGGGGCTGCTGAAATCCACACCGGCGCTGTATATCGAGGACGATCAATTCATCGATGAGTTGCCGAAGGATTTCTATTCCTCCGACGCCTTTGGCGACAAGCTTTTGCAGTATCTGAAGGAGCGCGATCAGACCCGGCCGTTCTTTGCCTACCTGCCGTTTTCGGCACCGCACTGGCCGTTGCAGGCTCCGGCCGACGTGGTCGAGAAATACCGTGGCCGCTATGACGCAGGCCCCGAGGTGTTGCGCCTTGAGCGTCTGGAAAAACTAAAATCCCTGGGGTTGATCGACGCCGATGTCGAACCGCATCCGCTGATCCAGCTCAACGCGCAATGGGACGCCTTGAGCGACGAACAACGGCAGGTTTCCGCGCGAGCCATGGAGGTTTACGCGGCGATGGTCGAGCGCATGGACTGGAACATCGGCCGTGTCGTCGACTACCTGCGCAATCAGGGGCAACTGGACAACACGTTCATCTTGTTCATGTCCGACAACGGTGCCGAAGGCGCGCTGCTGGAAGCCTTCCCGAAATTCGGCCCGGAGCTGCTGACTTATCTGAACCAGCATTACGACAACAGCCTGGACAACATCGGCCGCGCCAATTCCTACGTCTGGTACGGGCCGAGCTGGGCTCAGGTCGCGACCGCGCCGTCACGGTTGTTCAAGGCGTTCACCACTGAAGGCGGGATTCGGGTGCCGGCGCTGGTGCATTACCCGCAGCTGTCGCTCAAGGGCCAGGTCAGCCACGGGTTTGGCACGGTGATGGACGTCACGCCGACCATTCTCGACCTCGCCGGTGTGCGCCATCCCGGCAAGCAGTGGCGCGGCAAGCCAGTGGCGCAGTTGCGCGGGAAATCGTGGCTGGGGTTTCTATCCGGCGAGACGGCGCAGGTGCATGACGAGCACACCGTGACCGGGTGGGAATTGTTCGGGCGGCGGGCGATTCGGCAGGGGCAGTGGAAGGCGGTTTACATTCCGGGGCCGGTGGGGCCGGCGACCTGGCAGCTTTATGATCTGGGAAGTGATCCGGGGGAGATTCATGATTTGGCGGTTAGTCAGCCAGAGAAGCTCAGCGCATTGATCGAACATTGGCAGACTTATGTGGATGAGACCGGGGTGATATTGAGCGAGTCGCCATTTCAGCCGGATTGAACACTAACACTGTGGCGAGGGGGCTTGCCCCCGTTCGGCTGCGAAGCAGTCGTAAACCAGACGACCGACCTCTATCTGTTAAACCTCGGTCGTCTGGTTTTGGGGCCGCTTCGCAGCCCAACGGGGGCAAGCCCCCTCGCCACAGGTATGAGTCAGGCCTGGGCGGTTTGTGTCGTGGCGCTCACCACCTCGTCCTTGCGAACAAACCGGTTCGCCCGCACAAACGTCCCGAAATCATTAAACCGAACCCCCATCTCGCGCATTACCTTATGCGCCACCGGCACGGTCATCTGGCGGATGTAAAACGGTTCCTTCACCACAAAGTGATGAATCCCGTGGCTGCTGCCGAAGTTGAAGCAGAACACTTGCAACGGCCACATCCACCAAGGGTTCAGCACCTGAGTCTGTTGAATCACATTCCCCAGCTCCACATCACCGTAGTAATGCATGTTCGAACTGACAAAGTGCAGGCAAAAAGTGCGCAACACGTTCGGCCCGATGATCACCACTGCCGCAATATCGATCACTTGCATCACGGACAGCGTGGTCGCCGACCACTCAATCGGTGCACCGAGCAAATGCGCAATGCCATTGGCCGCATGAAAGCCGAGAAACACATACCACGCGCCCCAATGCACCAGCGCCAAAGGCGCATAGACCTTCAAGGTGCGCTTGATGATGCTGAATTTGTGCGCCCAGGTCTTGGCCCGCAGCATGCGAATAAACGCCGACATCACGTTATCGCCGACCATCAACAGCCGGGCAATGCCCCAAGGCTCGCCATTGGTGATCGCCCGCTCTTCCATGTCGGTTTCGGTGCCGGAAACCTTGTGGTGATTGAGGTGCAGATGACGGCGGATCCACGGGTTGATCGTGCTTGGCCGCGCCAGCCAGACCAGGCCCATCATCAGGTTGTGCGGCAGGCGTTGCTTGCGGAAGTACATGCTGTGAATCAGGTCGTGTTCCAGTTCGTGGGTCAACGACGCAAAAAACGCATTGAGCAACAGGCACGCCCACCAGGCCATGTGCCCGGTGATGTAGAGCGCCGCCGAACCGATCATCCCGACCAGCGCAAAGGCCAGAATGCCTGCGCCCAAAGCGTCCTGATGGTTAAGAATCGGGTAGCGTTTGCGCAGTTCGACGCCCTTGGCCAGCACCACTTCGCGAATATGTGCTGATCGCTGGGCTGCATTCAGTCGCTGGGGACTTGCAGAAGTACGGTCCATGCTTCCATCCTCTGGTTATTGATGCTCACATCCTGCCTTGTGACGCCTCACAAGATGGTAGCCGTGAACGCCAACCTGTTGACCGGAAGCGCCAATCACCATGAGTGAACCGACCTCCCTCGCCAGCTGGACCCGCGCCCTGCGCAAGCAACTCGATGCGTTGGGCCTCGACAGCACCGCCCTGTGCCAACAGGCGGGGCTTGACCCGCAGTTGATGGACGACCCGAACGCCCGTTATCCGTTGTCCAGCACCACGCGCCTGTGGGAAATCGCCGTGCAGGCCAGCGGCGACCCGGCGATCGGCTTGCGGGTGTCGCGCTTTGTCAGCCCGACCACATTCCACGCGTTGGGTTATGCGCTGGTGGCCAGCGGCAGTCTGCGGGAAGTGTTCGAGCGCATCGTGCGTTATCACCAAGTGGTCAGCGATGCGTTGGAACTGGAGCTGACTCGCGGCGAGGATCGCTACCGTTTCCGCCTGAAAGTCCCCCTCGGTAGTCTGGCCCCGGCCTTCGAAGCCATCGACGCCTTCGCGGCGATCTACGTGCGCACCTGCCGCAATCGCCTGGGCCGCGAGTACGCGCCAATGGCGGTGTACCTGCGCCGCCCGGAACCGGCGGACCCGCATCAGTGGCACAAAGTCTTTCGCTCCCCGGTGTACTTCAGCGCCGATGAAGACCGACTGGAATTCTCGCTGGTGGATTTCGACAGCCACCTGGACGACGCGAACCCGGAACTGGCCGAACACAACGAAACCGTGCTCAAACGCACCCTGGCACAGCTCAAACCGCTGACCTGGGAGCGCAAGGTGCGCGACGCCATTGAAGAACAACTTCCAGAAGGCGAACCCAGCGCCGAACGCATCGCCCAGGCCCTGCACCTGAGCTTGCGCAGCCTGCAACGGCACTTGGCGGATGAGGGTTGTCGATTCGACACGTTGCTCAACGAAAGCCGCGAAAACCTGGCGCTGCTGCATCTGCGTGATCCGCAGTGTTCGTTGAGTGAGGTCAGCTATTTGCTGGGGTTTGCCGATACGAGCAGCTTCAGCCGCGCGTTCAAGCGCTGGACGGGGATGACGCCGGGGCAGTTTCGGGATGGGTTGCGCTGATTGATCCCAACTCTGGGTCGTCAGATCCGGCGCCTTCGCGAGCAGGCTCGCTCCCACAGGGGAAACGCATTCCAAATGTGGGAGCGAGCCTGCTCGCGAAGAGGCCCTTTAATTCACTAAAAAACCCAGTTCAAAAACGGTGCCATCAGCAGCACTGCTCACCCGCACCTGCCCCCATGCAACTGCATGATCGATTGCACAATGGCCAGCCCCAGCCCACCCGAATCCCCTGGCTCCGCGCGCGAAGGATCGACGCGATAGAAACGATCGAACAATCGGCCCAAATGCTCCGGCGCAATCGCCGGGCCGTGGTTATGTACCTGCACCCAGTGCCAACCCGGCTCATCGTGCCGGCGCAGGCTGATCGAGGTGCCGGGGGCCGCGTGGCGCACGGCGTTGGCCAGCAAGTTGCCAAGTGCGCGTTGCAGCAGTTGCTGATCGGCGCGGAGTTCGCCGTGCAGATGGTTTTCCAGGCGCAGGTCGCGGTCGTCGGCCAAGGCTTCGAAGTAATCACACAGCTCGCTGCCAACATCTTGCAGATCCAGCGTTTGCAAGTTGAGCGCTCGCTCGGCCTGTTCGGCGCGGGCGAGGAACATCAGGTTTTCCGCCATGCGTTTGAGGCGCTCGAACTCTTCCATGTTCGAGGCCAGCACTTCCTGATATTCCGCCGTGCTGCGCGGGTGATTCAGCGCCTGGCCGTTGCTGGCGAGCAAGGTGTGCAGCGGCGTGCGGATCTCATGGGCGAGGTCGGCGGAGAACTGCGAGAGGCGCTGCACGCTGTCGTCCAGACGCGCGAGCATGCCATTGAGCGCCTGCACCGGTTCAAGCAGTTCGGCGGGCGTGCCCGTCGCCGGCAAACGTTGATCGAGGCTGCGCAGGTCGATGCGGCGTACCGCTTCGCTCAATTGCCGTAACGGTTGCAGGCCTCGGCGCAGCAACAGCAAGCCCAAGGCAAACGCGAGCAGCGCACCGAGACCGACCGAGAGATACAGCCGCAAGCGATAGCTGCCGAGCATCTGCTCGCGCTCGCTCAGCACTTTGCCGGCGATCACCGTCAGCGGTTCGCCACTCGGCCCTTGCGCGTCACCGGACAACAGCGCCAGCTCGGCACCGTCCTGGGCTTGCCAGGTCAGCACGTCGCGGCGTTGCGGGGTTTGCTCACGCGCGATTGCGTTGAGCTTGGGCAGTTCGCGTTGACGCGGGTTGATGGCGATCACGCTCGAGCCGTCGGCACGTCGCACCAACAACAAGCTGTCGAGATTGCCGAGCATGTTCTGATACAGCCGTGGCCGCGCCTGCAAGGCGTCGAGGCTGTCGCTGTCGGCGAGCAAGGCGCGCACCTGCTCCAGTCGGCCAAGCAACGCGAGGTCGTCGCGGTAGGCGAGTTCAGAGGCGAGCGAGCGGTAGAGGAACACGCCGATCGCGCTCAAGACCAACGCGCAGACCAGTGCGAACGCCAGCGCCAGGCGCCAGGCGATCGACCTAGAGCGCATCGTCCGGCGCTTCCAGTTGATAACCGACGCCGCGCACGGTGTGGATCAGTTTCGGCATGTACGGGTCATCGACTTTCGCCCGCAGACGGCGCACCGCGACTTCGACCATGTTGGTGTCGCTGTCGAAATTCAGGTTCCACACCTGCGAAGCGATCAGCGTGCGCGACAATACTTCGCCCTGGCGGCTGGCGAGCAGTTGCAGCAGGGCGAATTCCTTGTTGGTCAGGGCAATGCGCTGGCCGCCGCGACTGACACGGCGGCGCAGCACGTCGATGTCCAGATCGGCGATGCTGTACGACTCGGCTTCGCGCATCGGCCCGCGTCGCAGCAATGTGCGCACGCGCGCGAGCAACTCGGCGAACGCGAAGGGTTTGAGCAAGTAATCGTCGGCACCCAGTTCGAGGCCACGCACGCGGTCTTCAATGGCGTCCTTGGCGGTCAGGAACAGCACCGGCGTGGCGCCACGCTGGCGGATCAGTTGCAGCAATTGCCAGCCATTGAGGCCGGGGAGCATCACGTCGAGGATGATCAGGTCGTATTCCTGCTGCTCGATGAAGTAACGTCCATCGAGGCCATTGAGTGCCACGTCCACGGCAAATCCCGACTCACCCAGGCCTTTGGCGAGGAAATTCGCGGTTTTGGCTTCATCTTCTACGACCAGCAAACGCATGGCACACCTCGATTGATCAAGCACACAGGCTAGGCGCCTTCGGCGGCGTTGCCCATTACAAACTTGTAATCAGACTGACGAAGTTCTGACGAAGACCGGCGGCTAAGGTGGCGACCTTCGCTTCTGGAGCCTGTCCATGACCGTCAAATACCTTGCAGCCAGCCTCGCCATCGGCCTCAGCGCCAGCGTTTTCGCTGCCCCCGAACTGCCGCGCCACGCTGACCTCGACCTGAAAACCGCGCAACTGCTGGCCAACACGGCACTGAGCAATTGCACCGGCACGGTGTCGGTTCTCGACCGTGGCGGCAACCTGTTGGTAACTCTGCGTGGCGATGGCGTCGGCCCGCACAACACCGCCGCCAGCCAGCGCAAGGCGTACACCGCGCTGTCGACAAAAACCGCCACTCGGTTGTTCGCCGAACGCGCTCGCAGCAACCCGGAAACCACCAATCTCAACACCCTCGACGAATTGCTGCTGCTCGGCGGCGGCATTCCGCTGTTCGCCGCCAACGAGTTGGTCGGCGCCATGGGCGTGGCCGGTTCCGGCGGCGGTGAGCAAGACGAAACCTGCGCGATCAAGGCTGCCGAGAAAACCGGCCTGACCACCACCCGTTCCCAATAAGGAGATTCACCATGAGTTCTTTGCGCATGACCTTTGCCGCGCTCGGCCTGAGCGCTTTCTCTAGTCTGGCCCTCGCCGCCGGCAACCCGTTGAGCGTGCACGTGCTCAATCTGGAAAACGGCCTGCCTTCGCCGGGCATCGACGTGACCCTGGAGAAACACGTCGGCCAGAACTGGCAGCCATTGGCCCAGGGCACGACCAATGAACAAGGGCGGATTGCCGAACTGTTCCCGGCCAAACAGCCTTTTGAAGCGGGTGAATACCGCGTGGTGTTCAAGACCGGCGAGTACTTCAAAAAGGTCAAGCACGACACGTTCTTCCCGGAAATCCCGGTGATTTTCGAAGTGAAGCAGACCGACCAGCACTACCACATCCCGCTGCTGCTCAGCCCATACGGCTTCTCGACCTATCGCGGTTCGTAACCCCCCACACAAAACCCCTGTAGGAGTGAGCCTTTGTGGCGAGGGGATTTATCCCCGTTGGGTCGCGGAGCGGCCCTGAAAACCGGGACTGCTGCGCACTCCAACGGGGATAAATCCCCTCGCCACAAGTATGTGGTTCACCGGTGATTTTCGAAGTGAAGCAGACCGACCAGCACTACCACATCCCGTTGCTGCTCAGCCCATACGGCTTCTCGACCTATCGCGGTTCGTAAGCCTCCACACAAATCCCCTGTAGGAGTGAGCCTTTGTGGCTAGGGGATTATCCCCGTTGGGTCGCGGAGCGGCCCTGAAAACCGGGACTGCTGCGCACTCCAACGGGGATAAATCCCCTCGCCACAAGTATGGGGTTCACCGGTGATTTTCGAAGTGAGGCAGACCGACCAGCACTACCACATCCCGTTGCTGCTCAGCCCATACGGCTTCTCGACCTATCGCGGTTCGTAAGCCCCCGCACAACCCCCTGTAGGAGTGAGCCTTTGTGGCGAGGGGATTTATCCCCGTTGGGTCGCGGAGCGGCCCTGAAAACCGGGACTGCTGCGCACTCCAACGGGGATAAATCCCCTCGCCACAAGTATGGGGTTCACCGGGGATTTTCGAAGTGAAGCAGACCGACCAGCACTACCACATTCCGCTGCTGCTCAGCCCATACGGCTTCTCGACCTATCGCGGTTCGTAAGCCCCCGCACAACCCCCTGTAGGAGTGAGCCTTTGTGGCGAGGGGATTTATCCCCGTTGGGTCGCGGAGCGGCCCTGAAAACCGGGACTGCTGCGCACTCCAACGGGGATAAATCCCCTCGCCACAAGTATGGGGTTCACCGGGGATTTTCGAAGTGAAGCAGACCGACCAGCACTACCACATCCCGCTGCTGCTCAGCCCATACGGCTTCTCGACCTATCGCGGTTCGTAAGCCTCCACACAAATCCCCTGTAGGAGTGAGCCTTTGTGGCTAGGGGATTTATCCCCGTTGGGTCGCGGAGCGGCCCTGAAAACCGGGACTGCTGCGCACTCCAACGGGGATAAATCCCCTCACCACAAGTATGGGTCCACACCGTGTGTTGGGTATGGTGCCGCTAAATCGTGGCCAGCGCCCGCAACCGCTCGGCGTCCAGAATCTCGATCTCGCCATAGCCCAGGCCGATAATCCCCTGGCCCTGCAATTCCTTGAGCAACTGGTTGGTGGTCTGGCGCGACAGCGACAACATCGACGCCAGTTGCTCCTGGGGCAGTTGCAGTACCCGTCGCGGCGGATCGACTTCGCCATAGCCCTCGGCAATCATCAACAAGCGGTGGGCAAGGCGGGCCGGGGCCGGCAGCAGGCTCAGTTGTTCGAGGTAGATGAAGGTCAGGCGCAGTTTGTGGCTCATCAGCAACGCCAATTGCCGCCAGTACAGCGGTTGTTCATCGAGCAACTTCAGCAATGCCGTTTGCGGGATGTGCAGCAGGATACATTGACCCACGCCATAGGCGTCGTGGGTCCGGGGCTGGCCATCGAACAGACAGATTTCGCCGAACCAGTGCGGTGGCTCGACCAGGCTCAGCAGCGCCTCCTTGCCCTGCTCGCTCACCGCACCGATGCGTATCGAGCCTTCGAGTACCGCGTACAGACCGCACGGCGGATCGCCACGCTTGAACAGCCGCTGCCCCGCCGTCAACCGCCGAACCCGGGCTGCCGCCAGCAGACTATCCTGAAAGGGAACGGGTAAATGACTGAACCACTGCCCACTCATCAGGCGTGGACGCCAGACCTGCATATCCATGAAGACTCCTAGAGATTGTCGCCTGGCTGACAGAGCGAGCGCCGAACCCGGGGCATGATCAGTCACCCTACAGGAGGAATAACAATGAAAAGCCTCGTTGACCATCTCAGTCAATACGCCGCCTACCACCGTGACCCCCGCAATATCGCCAGCCACTTTATCGGCATTCCGCTGATTGTGGTGGCCGTCGCGGTTTTACTGTCGCGGCCGCAATGGGCTGGAGGCTGGGTTTCGCCGGCGGTGCTGCTGGCGTTGGCGTCTGCATGGTTTTACTTGCGCCTGGAGCTGCGCCTCGGGGTGCTGATGACGGTGTTGCTGGGCCTGTCGGTTTGGCTGGGGCATGCGTTGGCGCAGCAAAGCACGATGCTCTGGCTGAGCAGTGGCGTGGGGATGTTTGTGATTGGCTGGGCGATTCAGTTTGTCGGTCATCACTATGAGGGGCGTAAGCCGGCGTTTGTCGATGATGTGACGGGGTTGATTGTCGGGCCGTTGTTTGTGGTGGCGGAACTGGCGTTCATGCTCGGTCTGCGCCAGGAATTGAAGCACGAGATTGAACTGCGCTCCGGCCCGGTAACCCTGCGCGAACACAAAACCGCGCATTGAAAAACCGCGCAAGGTGCGCGACTGCGCACCTTGCGCGGCATGCTTCACAGCGCGCCGAACGTCACCTGCACCGTCAGCGCGCCCTGATTGTCGGCGAGTCCGACGCCATATCGGCCCTCCAGATCGTCGTTGATACACAGCTGCAATTCGCCTTGCTGCCCCGCAGGAATCTGCGCCAGATCGCCAATCAGAAACGGCGCCCCGGTACTGCCGATCCGCCCGATCAACGCACCCTCGTTGGCGCCCGGCAAGGTGTAGCCGGGTTTGGCGATCAGGCCCGCGCTGCCGTTGCCGTCAACCATGCCGCCCGCCGGGCTGGCGAACCAGTGCCCACTGAGATAACGCACCAGGCGCGGACTCGGCCCGTTGATCTGCACGCCCGTGCCCTGCCAGGGCTGATTGGCCTGAACCTGCACCGTGGCGGTTTTCAGGTCGTTGGCCAAGGTGTCGCCGGCCTGAATCGACAACGCTGCGATGGTCAGGCTCGGGTTTGAAGTGCCGGTGCTGGGGAACACACCGTCGCCGACCAGGAACAGGTTTTTGTGATCCCAACTGCGCTGATCCTTGTTGACCACCGATTTCAACGGGTCATCGCCCATGCGGTAAGTGCCCATCAGGTGGCCGGCACCCTGGAAGCTGTAATCCACGCCTTTGTAGTTGAATTTCCCCGGCGGTAACGGCTTGGTCAACTCGGTGGCGCCGAGCAGCTCGGTGATGATGTGCGTGGCGAGGATCTTCGCCTGCCGGAAGCCCTCCTTGGTGTAGTCGGACAAGTCGTAGTGAATCTCCGGCCGCGGAATGCCCAAGCGATCCTTGTACTGCGTTGACGGCACGATGTAGCAATTGGCGTTATCCGGATCGTCCTCGACCTGTTCCACCAGAAAACCGATGCGGAACTGGCGAGTCAGCAAGTCGTTGAGTTTCTGCACCAGTGCCGTGCCGTACAACACTTGCTGCGGGCCCTTGGCGGGTGGCAGTGGATTGGTGGCGCTATCGTTGGCGCCATCGATCAGGTCGGCGACGGTGACGTAGGGATCGCCCACCGGCCAGTTGAAGCCTTCGTTGCCGATTTCGATTCGCCACGCCGCGCGCTGACTGCGAAAGGCGCCGTCGCGCAGGCTTTCAATGCCTGCCGTTGAAACCGGTCCGCGATAAGGGAACACCGCTTTGCCTTCCGGCATCAGGCCCCAGGCCAGATAGATCGGATGGTCCGCCAGGCTGCGTCCAACCTGACCGCTGCTGTTGGCCACGCCTTTGGGCCACGCGGGGCTGGTGGAATTGAGCAGCAGTTTCGGCGTCTCGATAGCATGGGCGGCGATCACATAACGCTGGCCGACTGCGACGCCGGTGCCGGTCGGCGGGCCGTCGCCGAGTTGATACTGGATGAACTCGATGCCGCTGATGGACTTGTCCGCCGCCACCGTGACTTTGCTTGCCACGGTTTTGTAGAGCACCCGCACATTGCCGGTGTTCAGCGCGTTGTTCATGGTCACCGTGGCGTCGTACTTGGCCTGAATCGGACAGATAGGTGTGCAGTTGGTATTGCCGGCGCACACGCGACGACCCGCGTAGGGTTGCGAATTGCGCCCGGCCGGTGTCGGGCTGACCACCAGTGGCAGGCCGTCGAACGATTTACCCTGAACCGCCGCAACAAAACTGCCATCGACCAGTGACAGCGGAATGCTGGTCATCGGGAATTGATAGCCATCCGGGAATGTCATGCCCAGATACGCCTGATCCGCCACATTGGCGGCCACGCCAATTTCCGCTTCGGCGCGGCAATACGCGCTTTGCAGATCGTTGTAACTGATCGGCCAATCGACACCGACGCCGTACAGCGACTTCAGACGGAAGTCGTTGGGCACCATGCGCAGACAGGTCGCCACCCAATGCCAGGTGGTGCCACCGCCGACCCGCTCATAGGTGCTGGTAAAGGCCAACGGGCCCTTTTGCACCAGGTAGCTGATTTCAGGGTTTTCCCAACCAAGGATCAAATCGGCGATGGTCGCGCGCGGCGCATTCTGCTCGGCCGGATTGCGCGGCGTGTCCAGCGTGCTGACCGGCGGATACGGCGATTCCGGGGTCTTCAAGGTCGCCGTGTAAAAGCGTTCCAGATACTGATTACGGTTGGCCGGAATCTCCGGCCCGGACTCCAGCACCAACACTTTCACCCCGGCCAGCCCCAACTGATAGGCGATGATGCTGCCGGCCAGACCGGCGCCGACGATCACCACATCTGCTTGTTCGCTACTCATGACGACGCTCCTTGTGGTCCGCTCGCGGGCACCCCGGTGAAGTCTTCAAGGCTGGGCGGCACTTCGTTCCAGTAACCGAAGAAAAATTCGCTGTAGCCCATGGGGTGCGCCTGGGCGATTTTCCATGCCCAGCTCTGGGTGTAAGCCTGATCGGAGACCACCATCTGATCCCCCGCCTTGTTGCTGCCGACGGTGTACGGCTGATACCAGACGCCCAGCAGCCAGAGCTTCATGATCGAACGGGCGGCTTGCGCCGTTTGCGTGGTGGCCGGTTGCGTGCCGTTCATCAACACCGCTTGGGCGATCTGATCCGGCGGCACTTTATCCGCCAGCAAGGTCGCGTATTGGGTTAGTAACGCCTGCAATACCGGGGGAGTGATGCGTGGCCCGATGAACGTCAGGAACTGAGTCGGCAGGTCGATCGGATCGACAGAGGGTGCAATGAACGTTAGCGGAATGCCGGTCAGGGCCGAAGACAGACCGGCAAAATTATCCAGATCGATGCTCATGGCTGACTCCTTGTCGCGCCAGTCGATTGCGCGCGTTCGAGCAAGTAGGTGAAGTCCGCGAAACTGGTGCGCGGCGACTCGGTGACATGGGTGGCGGCGTTGCCGTGGCAGGCGATGCAACTGGAGGACGCTTGCGGCACGGTGCCCTGGATGTAGGTTTCCAGCGTGGTATTGGCGAGGAACGCAGGCGCCGGTCGACCCAGAGGCTCGGTTTTCGAGATCTGGCACGGTGGCTGCGGCGTCAGTGTCGGCCATTGCGTGCTGATCAACTGATAGTTGGCCCACACGCTGTTCGGGTTCACCGTGCGCAACAGCGTCTGATAGGTGCTGTTGAGGGTTTTGGTGGCCGGGGTCAACGACGCTTCGCGCACGATCTGCGATGGCGTTGCCTTGACTGCCGGGTTCCACGGACGCGGCGGTGGCTGGTTGATTTCCGCCTGACTGTTAGCGTTGTAGAACAGATACGGGCCTTTGCGCTCGGCCACGGGGGTGGACTGCTCCGGCACGTTGTCGACGTGTTCGAAGGTCGACCAGACCCACTGCGGCGCACTGCTGGTCTTGTGCACGATGTGCAAGCCCACCAACCCGACCGGTTCGGCCTTGCACGACTCCGGCACTACCGGGCCTTTGCTCGGGTCGCTGTTGCCCGGCGTGTAGACCAGCGCATCGACGGTGTGGAATTTCTCTCGTCGGTCATTGCCGTCGAGGACTTTCCACGACGCCTTCACCATCAGCGATCCGACCTGGCGGGTGTCGTTGTTGCCGCAACTGAACGCCACCGTATTCTTCGGATCGGCCGCAAAGTACGCCTGCTGGCCCTGAATGCTGTACAGACCCTTGTTGACGATGTCGTCGAACATCGGCTGGTTGACGACGATTTCGTTGCGCGTATAAACGCCGCTCTGATCGACCAGCGGCCCGCTCTGGAACGGCTGGATAAACTCGTCGAGCACGTCCGGCACTTTGCCCATCTGTTGCAGCAAGCGCCCGGAACCCAAGCCTTCGCAGGCTTTCGGAATCGTCGCGGGCGCGTTCCAGGGATTCGGCGTCTGGCCGTTGGCGAGGAAAATCTGATAGCTCTCTTTCCAGTTCTCCCAGACCGTCGCACCGTCCTGTTGGCCGATCGGCGTGCCCGTATTCGGGGCGCCGTTTTCCAGCGCCGGCCAGTTCAAGGCGATAAACGTCTGCCACGACATATCGTCGAAATTCTGTTGCAGGCTGGTCAGGGAAAACGGCGGGGTCGCCGTGACATCGAAAGGTATTTGCGTTGACAGCGTGGGGTCGGCGTTGGCCAGTGGGCTGAGCATTGCGCCAAACAGCGCGCAACCGAGCCACGGCGCGGGCCGGTGGACTTCCGTTCTCATCGTTATCTCCTTGGCATCAGGGTCCAGGAGATACGCCGGTCCGTCATGGACTCTTCACTGCGCCTCCTGGCACAGCCTGGAGATTAGGCAAGGAACGCGTCACGGTTGGTGGGGCAGTTAGATCAAATCGAGTTAAGCCCAATAGCCACACAACACCCCCCTGTAGGAGCTGTCGAGTGAAACGAGGCTGCGATCTTTTGACTTTAAAATCAAAAGATCGCAGCGTGCCGCAGCTCCTACAGGAGCTTTTGATTTTAGATGTTGGCGACTTTCTGCCAGACCTTGGGTTTGAAGAACAACGTCTCACCCTTGGCCAACCCGACCAGGCTGTCGTGATCCTTCACCACTTCAGCCTCGATCAGTTCGCTCTGCCCTTCAACCTTCAACGTCACCCGAGTGGTGGCGCCCAATGGCCGGATATCGCGCACTTCAGCCGCGTGGTGATCCTCCAGCTCATGCCGCGACAGCGACACTTCGTGCGGGCGGAACAGCACGTGATTGTCGTCACCCAAGTGCAAACGGTTGGAGTCACCGAGGAAGTGATAAACGAAATCGCTGGCCGGGTTTTCGTAGACGTCGCCCGGTGAACCGATCTGCTCGATCACACCTTTGTTCATCACCACGATGCGATCCGCGACTTCCATCGCCTCTTCCTGGTCGTGGGTCACGAACACGGAAGTCAGGTTGATGTCTTCGTGCAGCCGCGCCAACCAGCGACGCAGTTCTTTACGAACCTTGGCATCCAGTGCGCCGAACGGTTCGTCCAGCAGCAGAACTTTCGGTTCCACCGCCAACGCGCGGGCCAGGGCAATACGCTGGCGTTGACCACCGGACAGTTGCTCCGGGTAGCGATCCGACAACCAATCCAGTTGCACCATGTTCAGCAGTTCGTGAACTTTGACCGCGATCTGGCTTTCGCTCGGGCGCTGGTTTTTCGGCTTCATGCGCAGGCCGAACGCGACGTTGTCGAACACCGTCATGTGCCGAAACAAGGCGTAGTGCTGGAACACGAAACCGACGTTGCGATCACGCACGTCGTGGCCGGAGACGTCTTCACCGTGGAACACGATGTTGCCTTGGTCCGGGGTTTCCAGGCCGGCGATGATCCGCAGCAGCGTGGTTTTGCCGCAACCCGACGGGCCGAGCAGCGCCACGAGTTCGCCGCTGTGGATATCCAGGCTGATGTCGTTCAGGGCCTTGAACGCGTTGAAATTCTTGCTGACGTTACGCACTTCGATCGACATGACTTATTCCTCCGCGGCGCTGGCGCGCAGGCGGTTAATACGGTTTTCGCTCCACTGCTTCAGCAGCAGGATGAAGAGCGCCATGATCAGCAACAGGCTCGCTACAGCGAACGCGGCCACGTGGTTGTATTCGTTGTAGAGGATCTCGACGTGCAGCGGCAGGGTGTTGGTCACCCCGCGAATGTGCCCGGAAACCACCGACACCGCACCGAACTCACCCATCGCCCGCGCCGTACACAGCACCACGCCGTAGATCAGGCCCCATTTGATATTGGGAACGGTGACGTGCCAGAACATCTGCCAGCCATTGGCGCCGAGCAGGCGCGCGGCTTCTTCTTCCTGGGTGCCTTGTTCCTGCATCAGCGGGATCAGCTCACGGGCCACGAACGGCACGGTGACGAAAATCGTCGCCAGCACGATGCCCGGCAAGGCGAAGACGATCTGGATGTCGTGATCCTGCAACCATGGACCGAACAGGCCTTGGGCACCGAACATCAGTACGTAGACCAGACCGGCGATCACTGGAGAGACCGAGAACGGCAAGTCGATCAACGTGACCAACATACTTTTTCCACGGAACGAGTATTTACTCACGCACCACGCTGCGCTGACGCCGAACACCACGTTCAGCGGCACCGAAATCAGTACGGCGATCACCGTGAGTTTCAGCGCCGACAAGGCGTCCGGTTCAAAGATCGCGGTGAAGAACGCGCCCAGGCCGTTTTTCAAGCCCTGGGACACGACGATAAACAGCGGCAACAATAAAAACAGCGTGAAGACCAGCCAGCACAGACCGATCAGGATACGCCGCGAAGTAGCACTGCCACGGCGGGCGGCGTTGGCCGAAGAGGCGGCCGCAATAGACGATTGGGACATGGTTCGCGCCTCCTTATGGGGTTTCGATGCGCCGCTGCAGCAAGTTGATCAGCAGCAACAGGACGAAGGAAACCACCAGCATCAACACGCCAATGGAGGTGGCACCGGTGTAATCGTATTGGTCGAGCTTGACCATGATCAGCAGCGGCAGGATCTCGGTTTTCATTGGCATGTTGCCGGCAATGAAAATCACCGAACCGTACTCACCGACACCACGGGCAAACGCCAGGGCAAAACCGGTCAGCCAGGCCGGCAACAGCGCAGGCACCAGGATGTAGCGGAACACCTGCAACGGCTTGGCGCCGAGGCATGCTGCCGCTTCTTCGATTTCACGCGGGATGTCGGCCAACACCGGCTGCACCGTGCGCACCACGAATGGCAGCGTGACGAAAGTCAGCGCCAGGGTGATGCCGAGTGGGGTGTAGGCGATCTTGAAGCCCATGTCCGCGGCGAACTGCCCGACCAGACCGGTCGGCGTGTACAGCGCGGTCAGCGCGATACCGGCCACGGCGGTGGGCAAGGCGAACGGCAGGTCGATCATCGCGTCGATGATCTTGCGGCCCGGGAAGGTGTAGCGCACCAGCACCCAGGCCAGCAACGTGCCGATGATGCCGTTGATGATCGCAGCATACAGCGCAGTGCCGAAGCTCAGCTTCAACGCCGCCAGCACGCGAGGCGCGGTAACGATGGCGTAGAACTGATCCCAGGTGAGTTGGGAGGCATGGATGAACATCGCCGCCAGTGGAATGAGCACAATCAGGCTGAGGTACACCAAGGTGTAGCCCAGCGTCAGCCCGAAGCCGGGTATGACGGGGGAGATACGACGCGACATAAAAGTCCTTGGTTAAAAACGCATCAATGTGGGAGCGAACCCTGTGGCGAGGGGATTTATCCCCGTTGGGCAGCGAAGCTGCCCCAAAACCATCACATGCGGTGTATATGGTTTTCCGCATTTGCCGATTTTGGGGCTACTGCGTAGCCCAACGCGGATAAATCCCCTCGCCACAAAAGCCCGCTCCCACAGTTTGTAGTCAGGTTACTGCGCCTGGTAAATCTGGTCGAACACGCCACCGTCATTGAAGAATTTCGGTTGGGCAGTTTTCCAGCCGCCGAAGTCTTTGTCGATGGTCACCAGGTCCAGTTTCGGGAACTGCTTGGCGTATTTGGCTGATACGTCCTTGTCACGAGGACGGTAGAAGTTCTTCGCCGCGATTTCCTGACCGGCCGGACTGTACAGGTGCTTGAGGTAGGCCTCAGCAATCTCGGTGTTGCCCTTTTTCTCGGCGTTCTTGTCGACCAAGGCCACCGGTGGTTCGGCGAGGATCGACAGCGAAGGCACAACGATCTCGAACTTGTCGGCGCCGCCGTCTTCTTTCAGTGCCAGGAACGCTTCGTTTTCCCAGGCCAGCAACACGTCGCCCTGACCGTTGTTGACGAAGGTAATGGTCGAGCCGCGAGCACCGGTGTCCAGCACAGGCACGTGTTTGAACAGGGTTTGTATGTATTCTTTGGCCTTGGCTTCGTCACCGCCGTTGGCTTTCAGGCCATAGGCCCAGGCCGCGAGGAAGTTCCAGCGTGCGCCGCCGGAAGTTTTCGGGTTCGGGGTGATGACCGACACGTCGTTCTTGATCAGGTCGCCCCAGTCCTTGATGCCTTTAGGGTTGCCCTTGCGCACCAGGAACACGATGGTCGACGTGTAAGGCGTGCTCGCATCCGGTAGACGCTTCTGCCAGTCGGCCGGCAGGGTCTTGCCGAGTTTGGCGATTTCGTCGATGTCACCCGCCAGGGCCAGGGTCACCACGTCGGCCCGCAGCCCGTCGATTACCGCCCGGCCTTGTTTGCCCGAACCACCGTGGGATTGCTGGATCTTCACGTTGTCGCCAGCGTGGTCTTTCTTCCAGAAGTTGATGAATTCAGCGTTGTAGTCCTGATACAGCTCACGGGTCGGGTCGTACGACACGTTGAGCAGCTCGTAATCCTTGGCAACCGCGGAGCCTGCAAAAAGAGCGCTGGCCAGCGCGGCCAAAGCGAAATGACGAATCGACGACATGGTGAAAGCTCCTGGAATTCTGATTGTGTTGCTTTTTCTTATGAGTTTCTTGAATCGCGGTTGCCGTTTACAAAGATCGCCGCCTTCGGCCGCTCCTACCTCAATCCCCCGTAGGAACTGCCGAAGGCTGCGATCTTTTGATCTTTCTTTTGATTTTCGCTTCAGCTCGGTTTGTTAACCGGGTTCTGCAAGCGGAATTTCTCTTTGCGTTCGATCTGGACCACCTGGGCGTTGTGCACGGTGATTTCCACTGCGCCGAAACGCAGATCGCGCAGGGCACTCTGGATCTCACGCAAAATGGTTGCTTCGTCCTGGCCGTCAACGCTACGTAGGGATGCGCTCATGGTGCTGCTCCTTATCTGAGAGGTTGCCTGGCAGTGTCGGTACTGCTTGCGGCGTGAGGGCAATAGTAGATAGGCGCGGATATTCTTAAAAAGACTATTTAAGAATGTTTATATAACCAAAAAGTATTATTTGGTGGGACAAGGGCTTGCGGAGGATTTTGAGTTTTTGAAATCACTCAGACCCCTGTGGCGAGGGAGCTTGCTCCCGCTGGACTGCGTAGCAGTCCCAAAAGCGTCACCGCTACCGATGAGCAAATCCCTCTAATAGTTGGCGAGCGTTTCGCACTCGAACGGGAGCAAGCTCCCTCGCCACAAAAGCGCATCACGAACTCAGCAAATAATCGGCGCCCGAGCCCAATCCAGTTGCCCCGCTGGCACCGGCCTGCCAAACCAGTAGCCCTGCCCCAGTTCGCAAGCGTGCTCGAGCAGGAATGCCGCTTGCTCCACTTGCTCGATCCCTTCGGCATGCACCTGCATCCCCATGCTGTTGGCCAACGCGATGATCACCCGCACAATCGCGCCGTCATCCTCGTCCCACGGCAACCCGGCGACAAAACCCTGATCGATCTTGAGCTTCTGCACCGGCAAACGCTTGAGCCGCAGCAGCGACGAATAACCGGTGCCAAAATCGTCGATGGCCAGCCGAACACCCAACTCACGCAAGCGGTGCATCTGCTCCAGCGCCACTTCCGGATCGTCCATCACCGCACTTTCGGTGACTTCCAGTTCCAGATACGCCGGATCCAGCCCGGTTTCGTGCAGCACCTGCGCCACTTGCTGATACAACTCGCGGCGCGCAAACAACCGCGAAGACACATTCACCGCGACAAACGACAGCACCACGCCTGCCTGCTGCCATTGGCACATCTGCTGACAGGCTTGGCGCATGACCCAGGCATCAATCTCGGAAATCAGCCCGGTACGTTCGGCGACCGGGATGAACTCGGCCGGCGATATCAAACCGCGCTGCGGATGATCCCAGCGCACCAGCGCCTCGACGCCGATCAAGCGACTGGTTTTGAGGTCATGGACCGGCTGGTAGTAAACCCGCAGTTCCTGCTGTTCCAGCGCGCGGCGCAGTTCGAAGGCGATCTCGACCCGCTGCTGGGCGTGTGCGGTCAATTCTTCGGTGTAGAGCGCGTAACCATCACGGCCGGTGCTTTTGGCCTTAAACAGCGCCGAGTCGGCATTGCGCAGCAGTTGCTCGGCACTCAAAGCATCGCCGGGGAACAGGCTGATGCCGATGCTGGCGTTAATGAACAACTGATGCCCATCGATCTCGAACGACTCCTTGATGCCATCGATGATCCGTTGCGCCAGCGCCGCCGCGTGCACCAGTTGCGGACAATTTTCCGCAAGTACGGCGAATTCGTCGCCGCCCAGCCGCGCCAGGGTGATGCCCGGTACGAACAGGCCTTTGAAACGTACGGCCACGGCCTTGAGCAGTTGGTCGCCGATGTTGTGCCCGAGGCTGTCGTTGATCATCTTGAAATGATCCAGATCGATCATCAGCAATGCGCAACCACGCTTGTGCAGTTGCGCCGAAGTCAGTGCCTGTTCGACACGATCGGTGAACAGCAGGCGATTGGGCAGATCGGTCAACGGGTCGTGGTGAGCCAGGTGTGTCAGTTCGTGTTCGGAGTTCTTGATCGCGCTGATGTCGGAAAACACCGCCACGTAATGACTGACACGGCCCAGGTCGTCATGAATGAGGCGGATGGTCTGCCATTGCGGGTAGATTTCGCCGCTCTTGCGCCGATTCCAGATCTCCCCGCTCCACTCGCCGCTGCTACCGAGCATGGCGAACATCGCCTGATAGAAGGCCGGCGGGTGGCGACCGGACTTGAACAGACTCGGCCGTTGGCCCATGACCTCCTCACGCAGATAACCGGTGATCTCCATGAACGCGCGGTTCACATGCACGATCAGCCCGTTGCGGTCGGTCACCAACACCCCTTCGCGGGTGCAATCGAACACGGCTGCTGCTTGGCGCAGACGTTCCCGGTCTTCATTGCGCTCGCGTAATTTGGCGCCGATCCCCAGGCAGCGGAACAGTTTGGCCCGGGCGAGAAAGATTAATCCGGCGCTGAGCAGCACCCAGGCATAACCGTTGATCAGTTGCCATCGCAACAGCTCGGTGGAGCTATCGAAGAAACTGTTCAATAAATAACCACTGAACTGGAGCCAGACTACTGAAATCACCAGATAAAGCAGCGCTGCACGCAAGGCATCGCGATATGTTGCAGTCATTCGGCCATCCATGTCCCTACAAACGGGTTGGAATTATAGGTTAAAGAAACATCCGGCCACTCTTATCTGAAAGGGCGACTGGTTTTATCTGTGGGCTTAGTGATAATGCAACGGCTGTTTTTTTATTTATCGAGGGCCCTATAGCCTATGTGGTACGAAGGTTTTCTCGGCTTGTCGCCCTGGTCACTGGTGGCAGTCACCCTGCTGATGACCCATGTGACCATTGTTGGTGTCACGGTCTATCTGCATCGCTATTCAGCCCATCGCTCCCTGGAGCTCAATGCCGGCCTGAAACATTTCTTCCGCTTCTGGCTGTGGCTGACCACGGCGCAGAACACCCGCGAGTGGACCGCCATCCACCGCAAGCATCACGCCAAATGCGAAACCGTCGATGACCCGCACAGCCCGGTCATCAAGGGGCTTTCCACCGTGTTGCGCAAGGGCGCCGAGTTGTACCGCGAAGAAGCGGAAAACCCGGAAACCCTGCGCATCTACGGCAAGAACTGCCCCGAAGACTGGATCGAACGCAACCTCTACAGCCGTTACCCGTTGTTGGGCGTCGCGATCATGGGCGTCATCGACCTGCTGCTGTTCGGCACCATCGGCATCACCATCTGGGCCATCCAGATGATGTGGATCCCGGTCTGGGCCGCCGGCGTGGTCAATGGCCTGGGCCATGCCATCGGCTACCGCAACTTCGAATGCCGCGATGCGGCAACCAATCTGGTGCCTTGGGGCATCCTGATCGGCGGCGAAGAACTGCATAACAACCATCACACCTACCCTAACTCGGCAAAATTGTCGGTGAAGAAGTGGGAATTCGACCTCGGTTGGGCCTGGATCCAGGTCTTCAGTTTCTTCCGTCTGGCCAAGGTCCAGCGCGTTGCGCCGATCGCCCACCGGGTTGAAGGCAAGGGCAATCTGGACATGGACACCGCCATGGCCATTCTCAACAACCGCTTCCAGATCATGGCGCAGTACCGCAAGTTGGTTATCGCGCCGCTGGTCAAGCAGGAGCTGGAAAAGGTCGATCACTCGGTCCGTCACCAGTTCCACCGGGCCAAGCGTTTGCTCTCGCGGGAAACCAGCCTGCTGGATGACAAGCACCATATCCGCATCCAGAACATGCTCGAGCACAGCCAGGCGCTGAAGGTAATTTACGAGAAACGCCTGGCCTTGCAGCAGATCTGGGTCAAGACCAGCTCAAATGGTCACGATATGCTTGCCGCTATCAAGGATTGGGTACACGAAGCCGAAGCCAGCGGGATTCAATCCCTGCGCGACTTCGCCGACCAGCTGAAAACCTACTCCCTGCGCCCTGCAGCGCCTGTCTGACCTGTAGTCACAGGCAAGCCTCTGAACCGAGGCTTGCCTGTGGCGAGGGGGCTTGTCGGAACGCCACACCGCCCCGTTCGGCTGCGCAGCAGACGCAAACCCAGACGACGCGTTTCAACTGAACAAACGCGTCGCCATTACCGCCCGGCGGGAGCAAGCTCCCTCGCCACCCAAGGCGGGAACTAAGCTCCAAATCCCCTATCTCAAAGACACTTCGCCATCCAGGCGGGCCGGGACCTGTTATCAATTCTTTCCCACACCAAGCGTGATGCGCCTGCTGTGGCACAAGAAATAATTGATAAAAGGCCCACGTTGTGGCCGCTTTCGAACCTCCGAGCGGCGCACGCCCTTTGAGATTTATGCCGATGGTCACTAAAAACCTACAAGACTCATCCCATCCGCAGTGGCCCGAGGCAGCGCAAACCCTGATGGCACTGATGCATGCCCAAGGTGAAGTCGCGCGCCTTAGCGAACGCGAACAACTGTTCAGCTCCTTGCTGGTCAGCGTCAACGCGGTGCTTTGGGCATTCAATTGGGAAACCCGTCAGGTGCTGTACGTCAGCCCCGCCTATGAACGGATTTTCGGCCGTTCCGCCGGCCTGTTGCTGGCCGATTACAACCAGTGGCGCGACAGCATTTACCCCGACGACCTGGACTACGCCGAGCGCAGCCTGGCCGAAGTGCTGGTCAAAGGTGCCGTCGAAGACCGCGAGTACCGCATCATCGCGGCCGACGGTCAGGTGCGCTGGCTCAGCGACAAGTGCTTCATCAACCGTCAGGCCGACCCTGGGCAACCGGTGATCATCGTCGGTATTGCCGAGGACATCACCGAAAAGAAGCAAATGGAAGCCGAGCTTCAACGCTTGGCGACCACCGACGTGTTGACCCAAAGCAGCAATCGCCGACACTTCTTCGAGTGCGCCCATCGCGAGTTCGAACAGGCACGGCTGCAAGGTGCGCCGCTGGCCTTCCTGCTGCTGGACATTGATGACTTCAAGAAGGTCAACGACACCTACGGCCACCCGGCGGGCGACACTGTGCTGCAACGTATCGCCGAGAGCGGTCGCGCGACATTACGCCGGGGTGATCTGTTCGGGCGAATCGGCGGCGAAGAGTTCGCGGCGATATTCCCGGGTTGTGCGCCGGACATGGCCATGCAAGTGGCCGAGCGCCTGCAGCGAGAGATTCAGCGATTGAGCTTCAGCCATGATGAGCAGACCTTCGGCATCACCGTCAGCCAGGGCCTGACCCGCCTCACCAGCGACGACGAAAGCCTCGATAGCCTGTTCGCTCGCGCGGATGCGGCGATGTATGAAGCCAAGCGCCAGGGCAAGAACCGGATTATCTCCGCCTAACGACTTTCCGGCGCAACTGAACTCCTGTGGCGAGGGGACTTGCCCCCGTTCGGTTGCGCAGCAATCGCAAAACCAGAGAGCACGGTTCACCTGACAGATTCCGGTTGCAGGACTCAGGGCCGCTTCGCAGCCCAACGGGGGCAAGCCCCCTCGCCACAGGGTTTGTGTGATGGCTACTTTTTGCGTAGTCGCATCAGCTCTGGCAATCCGATCTTAAGCAACCGCGCCGTCCGGCTCTTCGACAGTTCCTCAATGCCCTCGTGTTCGGTCAGGCGCGCCAGTTGCGCGGCCATGTTCATCACCAGTGCTTCGCGCGAATAAACCCCGCCACCGAGCTGGTAGACCGCCGCAATCAGCTCCCGCAGTTCCAGCGGCAGACGCCAGCGCGTGCGCAGCGCCGAACCGTAGCCCGCGCCGAACGCGGCCAGCGCCTCACCGACCTCTTCCCATTCATCCAGCTCGCCACCGGCCTGCTTCCATTCCTGCAAACAACGCAGCAACGCCAGATCGCCGAGGCGATGCAGCATCCCCGCGCAATAGCAGCGCTCCTGGTCCAGGTCCAGTAAACGCGCCAGGGTCCGGCCATATTCGGCCGTACGCAGCGACAAATCCCAATAACGTTCGGCATAGTCCGCCAACTGCGGATCACTGAGCCGCGCACAGCGCTTGAGGGCCAGGCCCAGAATCAGGTTCATGCTTTGCGCGGTGCCCAAGCGAAGCAGCGCCTGGGACAAGGTTTGCACCGCGGCGCCATGATGCTGGGCCGCACTGTTGGCGGCGGCGATCAGCACCGCAGTGATTTGCGGATCATTGCGGACCTCAGCTTCCAGCAGCGTCAGATCGAGACCATTGGGGTTAAGGCTGCGTTTAACCGCCAGTTGCACATCGGTCATCAACGGCGCGCCGTCCGTCTGCTCACGTCGACGTTCCAGATACACCGACAAGGTCATGCCCGGCGCCAGCGTGGGTGCCTCGCAGGACACTTCTTCCCCAGCGTTCAGTAGCAGTTCCTGCAAACGGTGAGTCAGGTTTTCCATATCCAGAGGTTTGGTCAGATACGCGGTGGGCGCCAAAGGCAAGGCTTCACGCACACTGGCACTGTCGTTGCGGTTGCTCATCAGAATGAACGGCAACGGCGGATTACGTTTGCGCTGACGCACGCTACGCAAGACGTTCAAGCCATCGATACCGGGCAATTCCCAGTCGACGATCACCAGATCGTAAGGCACGGTCGCCAGCAGTTCCATCGCCTGCTGGCCGTCGGCACACAGATCCAGCCGTGCGTCGCAACGCACATTCAACAACACCTGCTTGAGCAGGTCGCGGGACCAGGGGTCGGCCTCGGCAATCAGCACACGCGGTACAGCGGGTAAAACCACAGCGGTCATTCGCACACTCCAACGGCAATGCATGAACCTTAGTCAATGCTGGCCATTCGATACAACGCATTTATCCTTGATGTGTTTCAAGACCATAAAAAAACCCGCCGAAGCGGGTTTTTTGTCGATCAGGTCACACTTGGCGATCAGAGCTCAGAGAAACACTCTTCGATGATCGCCAGGCCTTTGTCCAGTTGCTCGTCCGGCGAAGTCAGCGGTACCAGGACGCGCAGAACGTTGCCGTAGGTGCCGCAGGACAGCAGGATCAGGCCCTTGTCGCGCGCCTTGGCCACAACCGCTGCCACTGCAGGCGCGTTCGGCTTGTGGCTGTCGCCGTCGACAAACAGCTCAACCGCGATCATCGCGCCCAGCGCACGGACTTCGCCGATCACCGGGTACTTGGCCTGGATGGCTTTGAGGCCAGTCACCAGACGCTCGCCAACCGCTTTGCAGCGATCCAGCAGGTGTTCTTCTTCGAACACTTCCATCACGGCCAGGGCCGCGGCGCAAGCGATCGGGCTACCCGCGTAGGTGCCGCCCAGGCCGCCTGGAGCAATGGCGTCCATGTATTCAGCCTTGCCGCACACACCGGCCAACGGGAAGCCGCCAGCGATGGATTTGGCGAAGGTGGTCAGGTCGGCGGACACGCCCATCTGTTCCATGGCGAAGAAAGTGCCGGTACGGCCAGCGCCGGTTTGCACTTCGTCAGCGATCAACAGAATGCCGTGCTGGTCGCACAATTCACGCAGACGCTTCATGAACGCTTTAGGCGCGACGTAGAAACCGCCTTCGCCCTGAACCGGCTCGATGATGATCGCAGCGATGTCACGCGGCTCGGCGTCGTTCTTGAAGATGCGTTCGATGCTGGCGATCGAATCGTCGACGCTCACACCGTGCAGTTCATTCGGGTACAGCGCGCGGAAGATGCCGCCTGGCATCAGGCCCATGCCGGCCGAGTAAGGCACGACTTTACCGGTCAGACCCAAGGTCATCATGGTACGGCCGTGGTAAGCGCCGGTGAACGCGATCACGCCAGCACGGCCAGTGGCGGCACGAGCGATTTTCACAGCGTTCTCTACAGCTTCGGAACCAGTGGTCACCAGCAGAGTTTTCTTGGCGAAATCACCTGGCACCTTGGCGTTGATTTTTTCGCACAGTTCTACGTACGGTTCGTAAGCCAGCACCTGGAAGCAGGTGTGAGTCAGCTTGTTCAGCTGCGCGGTCACGGCGGCGATGATTTTCGGGTGCAGGTGACCGGTGTTCAGCACGGCGATACCGCCGGCGAAGTCGATGAACTCGCGACCTTCAACGTCGGTCACGGTGGCGTTCTTCGCGGATTCGGCGAAGATCGGGTGAATCTGGCCAACACCGCGTGGTACAGCGGCTTCGCGGCGTTTCATCAGGGATGCGTTAGTCTTGCTCATAAAGTCCTCATTCACCGCTCATCGGGCGGCGTGGTTCAAGGAAAATGCGGCGGGGAGGCAACTACGGCAGCATGCGATGATCGACTGCCACAGCTTTCCCGGCCACAGAGAAAATTCCATTTGAAACGCAGAAAGGGACAGCGCTCTCGTGCCCTTTCCGCTTGAAGCAATGCCTTGCCGGCGCTTATCTATTAAGAGCTTAGATGCCCAGGCAGAGGTATTTGATTTCCAGGTAATCTTCGATGCCGTACTTGGAGCCTTCACGGCCCAGGCCCGACGCCTTGATGCCGCCGAACGGCGCGACTTCGTTGGAGATCAACCCGGTGTTGACGCCGACCATGCCGTATTCCAGGGCTTCAGCCACACGGAACACACGGCCCAGGTCACGGGCATAGAAGTACGAGGCCAGACCGAACTCGGTGTCGTTGGACATCGCGATCACTTCGGCTTCGTCCTTGAAGCGGAACAGCGGCGCCAATGGGCCGAAGGTTTCTTCCTTGGCCACGGCAGCGTTCTTCGGCACGTTGACCAGAATGGTCGGCTCAAAGAAGTTGCCTTCCATCACCTTGCCACCGGCCAGAACGGTTGCGCCTTTGCTGATCGCGTCAGCAATGTGTTCTTGAACCTTGGCCACGGCTTTTTCGTCGATCAGCGGACCCGTGGTGGTGCCTTCTTCCAGACCGTTGCCGATCTTGAGTTTGGCCACAGCCACTTTCAGCTTCTCGGCGAACGCGTCGTAGACCGAATCCTGAATGTACAGACGGTTGGCGCAGACGCAGGTCTGGCCGTTGTTGCGGTACTTGGAAATGATCGCGCCTTCGACGGCCTTATCCAGGTCCGCGTCGTCAAACACGATGAACGGCGCGTTGCCGCCCAATTCCAGGGAGACTTTCTTGATGTCCTTGGCGCATTCCGCCATCAACTGACGACCGATTTCGGTCGAGCCAGTGAAGGACAATTTGCGCACGATCGGGTTGCTGGTCAGCTCGCTGCCGATATCGCCAGCGCTACCGGAAACAACGCTGAACACACCGGCAGGGATGCCGGCACGCTGAGCCAGCTCAGCCAGTGCGAATGCGGAGAACGGAGTTTGCGAAGCAGGCTTGAGCACCATGGTGCAACCGGCGGCCAGGGCCGGGCCGGCTTTACGGGTGATCATCGCGGCCGGGAAGTTCCACGGGGTGATTGCAGCGGTCACGCCGATTGGCTGCTTGATCACGATCAGGCGCTTGTCTGGCTGGTGACCCGGAATCACGTCACCGTAGATGCGCTTGGCTTCTTCGGCGAACCACTCGATAAAGGAAGCGGCGTAAACAATTTCGCCCTTGGCTTCGGCCAATGGCTTGCCTTGCTCGAGGGTCATCAGGCGAGCCAGGTCGTCCTGGTTCTCGATGATCAGTTCGAACCAGCGACGCAGCTTGTTCGCACGGTCCTTGGCGGTCAGTGCACGCCAGGCCGGCAGCGCTTTGTCAGCGGCTTCGATCGCACGGCGGGTTTCGGCAGCGCCCATTTTCGGCACGGTGCCCAGAATTTCGCCCGTTGCCGGGTTATTGACCTTGATCGTCTGACCGTTGTCCGCATCAACCCAAGCGCCATCGATAAAGGCTTGCTGGCGGAACAACTGGGAGTCTTTAAGCTGCATGTCGGCTTTCCTTAACAGCACCGCGACCAGCGCGGAGCGAATTATGATTGTAGAAAGGCGCCCTATAGGCTGCCGTCAGGGAAATCATTCACCGGGTGTGGCGCATCAACCGTGGACATTTCGAACCACCAGCGCTGCAACACCCATCAAAGAGCGTTTGAAATCTCAAACGGATCGTAGGATCAAAGGGGGTAAAGGACAATAGGTCGTTCGAAAAAAGAACAAAAACGCCGCGTTTGTGGAAATTTTCAGATCAACGCGCCAAAAGCCTTCGCCCCAACAAAACCTTAGATCAACCACACCGAAGCGCCAAGCGAGGGTTTTGCAGGACGTTACAGCTTTATGGAATGCAGCGATTTCAACCGACACGCGCACTCACAATCCACGCCAAAACCCAGCATGGACGCCCCGAGCCGACCTAGGTATCATGGCGCCCGCTTGCACCAGTAGCTCAGCTGGATAGAGTACTGCCCTCCGAAGGCAGTGGTCGTGGGTTCGAATCCCGCCTGGTGCACCATTGATTTAAACGAGAAAGCCCCGGACTGTGATGGTCCGGGGCTTTTTTGTGGCCAATGAAAAGACAACCGAACGACGCTACTCCGTCGTCCAGTCAAACTCATCGTAATCGTCGTCATCCTCTTCTTCCTCCCCAGCCTCCTCCTCAAAAACCTCGTCTTCATCAACGACATCTTCTTCCGGCTGGTTCAGCAGAAACTCCTTACGCGCCTCGGTAATCGCCCGGCGTATTTCCGGGTTGTCGAGCAGTTGGGCAATGCGGTCAATTTTCGATGCCACGTTGTCCTCCAGCGTATTGGCAATGGCCCGATATTGCGCGTTTTTGC
Organism: Pseudomonas sp. TH15; assembly: GCF_016651105.1. Classification (GTDB taxonomy): domain Bacteria; phylum Pseudomonadota; class Gammaproteobacteria; order Pseudomonadales; family Pseudomonadaceae; genus Aquipseudomonas. The sequence continues at coordinate 1,247,603 of NZ_JAEKEL010000001.1, read as the reverse complement.
GGGGCAATGCCAAATGGCTGAGGGTTCAGGGGGTCATTTTTCCTGCAACTGTTCGAGTCGGGTGTCGAGATCGGCGTTCGGGTAGCGTTTGTGCAGGTTGTTGAACAGGCTGTCGGCCGCTTGCGACTGGCCGGATTCGCGCAGGCGCAGGACTTCGCGCAGTTGCGCGTCGAGGCCGTTGGCTGGCGCTGCGGCACGTTTGCTGAACTTGGTTTCGTCAGCGCTGAGCGCTTCGCTTTGCATCGGTTTGGCCATTTCCATCATCGGCGCCGGAGCCGGCATGGCACTGGCCGGGGCGGACAAGCGGTGCAGTTGTGCACCGCCCTCCTCGGCCATCGGCACGGCGAGACTTGGGGCCGGGGCGTAGTCGTACTGGCGCTGCGGTTCGGGCACGCGTTGCACCAGCGACAGCATCAAGGCGACGCCGACCAGACTGGCGAATGCCACTTGCCAGCGTGGTTTACGGCAGGCCTGAAGCCAGCGTTGCCCCAGCGTCGGTGACACGGCCGGGGTTTCTCGGCGTGCGGCATTCAAAATGAATGCATCGAGGTGCGCGGGCGGCTCGCCGTCATGCTGTTCGCGGACATGGTTGATCAGCGGATCTTCGGGTGTCTTGCGGGCGTCAGTCATGTCAGTACCTCCTCGGCCAGCAGCCGACGCAGTTTTTGCTGGGCGTAGCGTAAGCGGCTTTTGACGGTTTCCAGCGGTGTTTCGGTGAGGCTGGCGATTTGTGCCAGGTCAAGATCGCCGTGGGCGCGCAGCAGGAACACTTCGCGTTGTTCGGCGGGCAAGGCTTGCAGGGCGGTTTCGAGGCGCTGGGTGTCGCGGCTCAGGCTCAGCAGTTGCTCGGGGTCGGCGGCGTTGTCGATCACGGCGTGGGCCTGTTCGTCGTAGCTGTCGTGCAAAGGGTTGTGGATGCCATGTTTGCGCCAGTGGTCGATCAGTCGGTTGCGGGCAATCTGGTAAAGCCAGGTACGAAAATTCGCCCGGCCTTGTGGCTGACTGGTGCTGCGGATCAGGCTCAGCCAGGTGTCCTGGTAGACCTCTTCGGCGAGTTCGGCTTTGCCGCTGAGGCCGAGGAGGAATCGATAAAGTCCCTGGCGATGGCGGGCGTACAAGATCTCGAACGCCGGCCCGTCGCCCGAGCGATAGCGCGCCAGCAGCGATTCGTCGCTGCTGGCATCGGTGCTCATTTCAGGAGCAGTCATATCAGCGATGATCCCTTTCACTCGATCCGGTTGGCATTGGACACCTGATTCGATGCCGTGGAAGTACGCAGGCTCTGGGCCAACTCGACCAATTGCACGAACTCCGCGCGCAGACCAAAGCGGTCATCGCCCCGAGCGCCTCGGGCCAGGGCTTCGGTGTCTTTCAGGCTGAAATCGCCGGTGTAGCGTCCGTCCTTCAGTTGCTGAGAAAACGCTGCAACGGCCGCCGCAAATCGCAGGTCTTCACTGGCTGGCGCCGCGCTATTAACAATAGGATGCTCGATCAAGCGACTGTTCCCACCTTCAGGCAGTTGATATCGCACACGCAGCATCGCCATTTCCCCAGACTTCCCGGAAACGCCTGATGCAGCATCGCCATAGCGCAGCGGTTCCAGCCAACCCTTCTCGCCCTTCGGCACAATTTCGTACAACGCCGTCACTGTATGCCCTGCACCGATTTCGCCGGCATCGACCTTGTCGTTATTGAAATCTTCACGGTTCAACGCGCGATTTTCATACCCCAACAGCCGATATTCGCTGACCTGCGCCGGGTTGAACTCCACTTGCAGCTTCACGTTCTTCGCCACCACGTCGAGGGTCGAGCCGAGTTGATCCACCAACACTTTGCGCGCTTCACGCAGATTGTCGATGTAGGCGTAGTTGCCGTCGCCAGCGTCGGCCAGTTGTTCCATCAGGTGTTCATTGTAGTTATCCACACCAAAACCCAGGGTGGTCAGGGAAACGCCCGTCTTGCGTTTATCCACAGCCATTTGCTTGAGGCTGTCGAAGTCGCTGACGCCGACGTTAAAGTCACCGTCGGTGGCCAGCAGGATGCGGTTGATGCCTTTGGGGATGAAGGCCTGTTGCGCCATTTGATAGGCGAGCTCGATGCCCGACGCTCCAGCGGTTGAGCCACCCGCAGTTAATTGGTCGATGGCTGTACGAATTTTCGCTTTTTCCCGTCCGGATGTAGGCTCCAGCACCACACGTGTTTCGCCGGCATAGACCACCAGCGAAACCCGATCCTGTTCGCGCAGTTGATCGACCAGCAATTTCAGGGTGCTTTTGACCAGCGGTAAACCCTCACGGCGATCCATCGAGCCCGAAACATCTACCAGAAACACCAGGTTCGCCGGGGCCAGCTCGGCCACCGCACGGTCCGAGGCCTTGATGCCGATGCGCAGCAATCGGGTGTGCGGGTTCCACGGCGACGGCGCCAGTTCAGTGGTCACGCCAAACGGCGAGCCATCAGTGGGCAAGGCGTAATCGTAGGGGAAGTAATTGACCATTTCCTCCAGCCGCACGGCGCCTTCGGGCGGCAAACGCCCCTGATTGAGCAAGCGACGGACGTTAGCGTAAGCACCGCTGTCGACGTCGGCGCTGAAGGTTGAAACCGGCGTCTCGGCGACACTGTGGATCGGGCTGTCGGCAAGTTTTTGATACTGCTCGCGCGGCTCGTCGCGATAGCCCTGTGGATAACTGTCGGCACTCGGCATTGCCACGAAACTGGCCATCGGCGCCAGATGCGCCATGCGCTTGGCCATCGCCCCTCCCGCCATTAGCGCTTCGTGTTGAACCAGCACCTCAGGTTGCGCCGGTGGCGGCACCGCGGCGGATTCCGGAGGGGCGGGCACACCACAGCCACCGAGGGCCAGCAAAACACCGACCGCAACAGGGCGCAAGAAAGGCAGAGGAAGAGACATGGGGCTGACCTCGGGATGAAATTGAGCATTCATCCACTGAGACGGCCAGCCCTTCCGATTCGGGTTAATCCCGTTGAAAAAATTTACCGGGGATAAATCAAAACAGATTGAACGGCACGTTCGCCACCAGGCGGAACTCGTCGTAGCTGCCGTCGATCTGTCCGCCACTTGCCCGGTGGTTGTAGACAATGCTGCGCAACACGGTGTTTTTCAGCCTGCCGGACTGCACGACATAGGCAACCATCAAGCCGTTTTCGTTGTGCTTGGCACCGTCGAGCCCACGCACGTTGTAGCCGGTGTTGTGGCCGTTGCGATCACCGCTGTAATGCGTGCCGTCGATGCCCCAACCCTTGGCGTGCCAGAGGCTGGCGGTCAGGCCCGGGACACCATAAGTGGCCAGATCAAGGTCGTAGCGCAACTGCCAGGACTTTTCGTTCGGGCCGTTGTAGTCCGAGTACAGTGAGTTGGCCATGTAGTTGCCGGTGGACTCCCACACATAGTCAAAGTATTCGTCGCCGAACACCTGCTGCCACGCCGCGGTCAGGCCATGGGCGCCGTGGGCGGCCGTCATTGCCAGACTGTAGGCGTCGTTGTCGATGTAGCCCAAACGCTGTTCGCCCTGATCGCGGGTACGGTAGTAGTTGAAACTGGTTTTCAGGGCCAGATCCGCGCGATTGCCGACCACGTGGGTCGCGCCCAGATAATATTGTTGCCACATGTCTTCGAAACGCGAGCCGTAGGCGCTGAGTGTCAGCCCGGCCGGCGCGGTGGCGGTGCCTCCCAGGTAGCTGATGCGCGAACCGCTGTAGGCGCGATTGCCGAAGGTTGTAGTGAGGCGCTCGCTGCCGCTGCCGGTACGCGGGATGGCGCGCTCGAAACTGCCCGCTTGCAGCGCCAGCCAGTCGAGCTCGTTGCTGTTGATCGCAACGCCCTGAAAAGTCGACGGCAAGGCACGGTTGTCTTTGTAACGCAGGATCGGGTTTTCCGTGAGCATCCGGCCGGCCTTGAGTTCGCTGCTCGATACGCGCAGCTTCAAGTCACCCACCCCCAGACGACTCCAGGTCGGCAGGGCGTCGCCATCGCTGTCGACAAGCACACGGTCACCACCGTTGGCGACCGCGCCATGGCCACGCTCAAGCGTGACAGCGCTGAACAACGCCGCATCGACACCCACGCCGATCAAGCCCTCGGTGTAGCCGGAGCTGTAGTTGAGCATGGCGGTCTGCACCCACGTGACGCGCTCGCGGGTTGGCTCTGCGACGCCATCCTTTTTGATCACCAGGTGCGTGCTGCGCTGGGTGTGCTGATTGGAATAGTAGTGACGCAAATTAAGGTTCAGGTGGCTGCCATCCAGCAGCCCGGTGGCTTGATCCTGCGGCGCTACCGGTTCGGCGGCCCAGCCGGGCTGGACGACAGCCAGCATCGCGATCATTGCGCGAGGTGCATGTGATTTCATCGGAACGTGCCTGTAAAAATAAGGCGCACCGCGCAGGCGCCGGGCGCATGAGCGGTACACCACAACCATCGGGTATCAGCGAGGCGGCGCGGACGGCCAGTGTTTGATCGGACCGCGCCAGTTTTCGTAAGCCTTGGCGCACTTCAACAACCACTGATCGGCGAACCGTGGGGCAATCATTTGCAGGCCGATCGGCATGCCCTGCGTGGTAAACCCGCAGTTGATCGACAGGGCGGGTTGCTCGCCCATGTTCCACGGCACGGTGAACACTATGTGTTCGAAAGGCTGGCGCGGGTCGTTGCCCGGCGAAGGCCACTCGGCCGGGAAGCTGCTGACCTGATTGGTCGGCGACAACACCAGGTCCAGATCGTTGAACACCGTGGCGCAGCGCCGACGAATTTCGAACGTCTGGTTGAAACCTTCGACGGCTTGCACCGCGTTCATCTGCGCTGCCGTCGCGGCCCACTCTTCGATGTAGGGCAGAACCTTGCCGCGTTGCTCCGGGCTCAGGGCTTGCAACTGCGACAACTGGCGGGCACGCCAGAAGTCATCGAGACCATCGAGCAAGCGCCGATCCATCACCGGCCCGATCAATTCCACTTGTGCACCATTGGCTTCGAATAACCGTGCAGCCTGACGCACGGCGTCACACACTTCGCTGTCGGGCTGGAAGCCGCAACCGGGATCGAGCATCAGGCCAATTTTCAAACCTTGCATCGACGGCGTTTGCAGGTCCCAATCCAGCAACTGCGCCGCAAGGCTGGTAGCGTCGCGAGCATCCGGTTGCGCCAGATATCCCATCATCAATGCGCAGTCATCGACCGTGCGCGTCATCGGCCCGGCACAGCGACCGGTGTAATACGGATCAATGGGGATCCGCCCCAGGGTTGGCTTGAACCCCACCAGGCCACACCAGCCCGCCGGCAGCCGCACCGATCCACCGATGTCGGTACCGACATGCAGCGGGCCATAACCGGCCGCCGCCGCAGCGGCTGCGCCGGAACTCGAACCTCCCGGATTACAGGAAACGTCCCAAGGGTTGCGGGTGATGCCATGGAAACTCGACAGTCCCGACGACAGCATGCCGAAGTCCGGCACCGTGGTTTTGCCGAGGATGATCGCTCCGCTTTCACGCATGCGCGCAGCCGGCGGTGCGTCTTCGGTCGCGGCCACCAAGGTGCTGGCGCGAGACCCCTGAGGAATGCAATCGCCTTGGGTGGCGATCAGTTCCTTGAGCGTCACGGGCACGCCGTCGAGCCAGCCGCGCGGCGCGCCTTTGCTCCAACGTTCGCTCGACGCACGCGCCTGCTCGCGGACACGCTGCGGATTGAACGCGTAAAGTGCACCGATGCTCGGCTCCCAACGTTCGATGTGGGCCAGCAGGTGATCGTAATACTCCAGCGGGGACAACTCGCGACTGGCGAACAAGGCCAGCAATTGCGTCGCCGGTAAATCATGTAAATCCATCATCCAATAGCCATCCGTGCCAGACCCAGGGAGCCCATCCTGCAACGACTGCCTCAACGCTCCGGCACCAGCGACGGTGCGTTATGAACGGGCTCGCGCCCGCCAAAATACGTGGCGCAACCGACACCCACCGCGCCCATCACCACGCAGTACACCATGCACACCCAAGGGCTCCATGGCATCAGTGCGATCAGCAATAACGGTGTGGTGCTCGCCCACAGCGCGTAGGCAATGTTGTAGGTAAAGGAAATGCCCGACACACGGATATGCGCCGGAAACAGGCTGACCATCACCGACGGCACGGCGCCGACCACGCCGCAGCTCAAACCCGCCAGCGCATACGCCAGCCCCAGCCAACTGCCACCGCTGATCAGGCAGCCATAAAGCACGGCAATACCGACCGGCAGCAATACGCTGTAAAGCTTGACCGTGCGCCAGGCGCCGATGCGGTCGACGATCAACCCGGCGATCACGCAGCCAATATTGAGAAAGACGATGCCCAGACTGCTCAGACCAAACGTGTGGCTGGGGGTCATGCCAAAGCTCTTTTGCATGACGGTCGGGGTGATCACCACCAGCACCACCACCGCCGACGTCAGCACGCAGGTCAAAATGAAGGCCGGCCACAAGCGGTGCCGGTGCTCGCGCAACACGGTGCGCAACGGCAACTCGGCATCCGCCTCACGGCGTGCCTGCAACGCCACGAACACGGGCGTCTCGCTCAGCCAGCGACGCAGCCAGACGCCGATCACGCCGAACAACCCACCGAGCAAAAACGGCAAGCGCCAGGCGTAATCGAGAATTTCCGCGGGAGTAAACAGTTGCGCCAGCAGTGTCGCGGTCAGCGCGCCGAGCAAATAACCGAAGGTCAGTCCGGCCTGGAGAAACCCCAAGGCGTAGCCACGATGCCCCTCCGGCGCGTGCTCGGCGACGAACACCCAGGCGCTCGGCACTTCACCACCCACCGCCGCGCCTTGCAGCACCCGCAGGACCAGCAATAACAAGGGAGCGAAATAACCGATGTGTTCGTAGGTCGGCATGATGCCGATCAGCAGGCAAGGCAACGCCATCATCAGAATGCTCAGGCTGAACACCCGCTTGCGTCCCAACTGATCGGCAAAGTGCGCCATCAGGATCCCGCCCAGCGGTCGCGCCAGGTAGCCAGTGACGAAAATCCCGAAGCTTTGCAGCAGTCTCAGCCATTCCGGCATCTCTGGCGGAAAGAACAGTTGGCTGAGGGTCAGCGCAAAAAACACGAAGATGATGAAGTCATAGATTTCCAGGGCACCGCCAAGGGCGGCAAGGCCCAGGGTCTTGTAGTCAGACCTGGAAAACTGATGGGGTCGCGAGCCGTTAAGGGCAGTCATGGGCCAACTCTGAATAGACGAATGAGAGAGCGACGCCGGCCAGCGAAGTTCGCCATGAACCTGCCCACTCGTGCGCCACCTGATCAATTTCAGCAGCGCGATATCGTCCATGCAAAAGCGTCGTCGGACAACCAAACCCGAGCTCTGTGCTGCTTTTTAGTGGAAATCTGTACATTGAGTTTTCGTTCGATTAAACAATAATCAGGGCCTCCCTAACTCCCTGAATATTTGGCCAATCATGGAAGAAATTACCCGTAACTTCGTCGATTTTGCTAATCCAGACATAGAATCCATTGCCATCATCCGGGGACGCGTCCTTCAAGCCTTGCAGCAATATCTGCTCGAGCGCGACTTCAAACAGTTGATGCCGATCCTGATGTCGCCGATCACCGATCCGTTGAACCACGCGGTGTATCCGGCCGAAATCCAGTACGAAGAACGCCGTCTGAAACTGACGGCCAGCATGATCTTCCACAAGCAGTTGGCACTGACCGCCAAGGGCCACGAAAAAATCTTTATCGTTGCGCCGAACATTCGTCTGGAAAAGGCCGAGATCAAGGATTCCGAGAACCACCTGCTGGAGTTTTCGCAGTTCGATTTCGAGATCCGCGATGGCGACATGCACCAGGTCATGGCCCTGATCGAAGGCCTGATCAAGCATGTGTTCAGCGAAGTCAGCCAACACTGCGCCGCCGAGCTCGCACAGCTTGGCCGCCAACTGCCGCACTTCGCCACGGCGTTCCCGATCTACAGCTCCGACGAACTGCGCGCCGAGCATGGCGATGACTTCGAGAAAATCATGTCGGCGAAAGCGCATACGCCGTTCTTCGTCACCAACTACCGCCGCGAGTTTTACGATCGCGAAACCCCGGGCAAACGCGGTGCCTACAACAACTATGACCTGATCTATCCCGATGGCTACGGCGAAGCCCTTTCGGGTGCCGAGCGCGAGTTCGAATACGAGCAGATCGTCTACCGCATGAACGAGCTGTCGATGGACCTTGAGCCGTTCGCCAACTACCTGGAAGTCGCTCGCCGTGGCTTGTTGCACCCAAGCGCCGGTGGCGGCCTGGGCATCGAGCGCCTGCTCAAATTCATTTGCGGCAAGCGGCGCATCCGCGACGTGGCGCTGTTCGACCGCACCGTCGGTACCAGCTTCCTGTTCTGATCCGGACTGATTCACCACGCCTGCTCCCGCTCCGGCGGCGGCAGGCTGTGCCATGGAGAAACACAATGTCTGCACCACTGCGCATTCACTGGTGCTCACCGCTAGACAGCGGTCAGCAAAAGGCCTCGGAAAAGTACAACACCGGCGCCCTCGATTTTGCCGGTATCGTCGACTTTGCCCAGGAAGCCGATGAGCTGGGCATCGACTCGCTGTTGATGGGCATCAGCTATCACATGCCCGATCCATTGCCGATGATTGGCGCGCTGGTCCGCGAGACCGAGCGGGTCAAATTCATTCTGGCCTACCGTCCCGGCCTGGTGCCGCCTACCTTGTTCACGCAGATCGTCAACACCGTTTCGTGGATGTCCGACAAGCGCATTTCACTCAATCTTGTGGCCGGTATTTCGCCGGATGAGCAAGCCTATTACGGCGACTTCGTTGCCCACGACGGACGCTATGAGCGCACCGGCGAATTCCTCGACATCCTGCATCGATTCTGGAACGGCGAATCACCGCTGACCTATCACGGCGCCCACTACCGCATCGAAAAAGCTCAGTTGGGCCTGCCGTTCAAGGACGCTGAGCGTCCGCGTATTTACCTCAGCGGCGCCTCCGACATTGCTCAACAGATCGCCATCAAGCACAGCGATTGCTGGCTGCGTTACGGCGATACGCCTGAAGGCATTGCCGAGGCCAGCCGCACTGTTCTGGAGTCGGGTCGCTCGGTGGGTATCCGCATGCACGTGCTCGCTCGCGAAACCCGCGAAGAAGCGCTGGCGGCCGTCGAAAGCATGATGGAAAACCCTGACGAACAGCACCGTGAATGGGTCCGTGAATTTGTCGGCCGTTGCGATTCGGAAGCGGTGAAAACCTCGTTCCGCCTGGCGGAGAAAGCGCAGCACGACTGGCTGTCGCCGATGCTCTGGTCGGGCGCGGTGGCGTATCGCGGCGGCCCTGCGTTATGTGTGGTCGGGAGCTACCAGGAAGTCGCCGAATACTTGTTCGAGTACAAGAAAGTCGGCGTCAGCGAGTTCATTTTCTCCGGCTGGCCAACCCGCGACGAAATGCGCCGTTTCTGCAAGTACGTGCTGCCCTATTTGCGCGAACTGGAAATGGTCTGGGATCGCGATCATGCCTGAGGCCAGCGTCGATGCTCGCAGCAGTGCAATTCGCTGGTTCGGTGCCGGGCTGTTGTGCGCGTTGCTGGCAGAACAGACCGTGCTGTTTGCCGTGCCACTGATGATTTACCAACTGACCGGCAACGTGCGCTATTCCGGCGTCGCGTTTGCCCTTGAATGGTTGCCGGCACTGATCGCCTATCCGTTCGCCGGCCTGCTCGCCGACCGCTTCGGCGGTCGCCTGCTGTTTCGCGCAGCCAACACCGCGCGCGGCTTGAGTCTGGGCATCACTCTGTGGATCTGCTGGTATCAGCCGCAGTGGATGATCTGGGCATTGATCGGCAACGGTATCGTGCTCTCGGTGTTGATGGCGCCGGTGCGCATGGCGGTTGAAAAAAGCGTGCCGCTGATCGCCGGTCCCGAACGTCTCGCGCACTGTCAGTCGCTGGTGCAGAACATGGAGCTGCTGGCCATGGCGCTCGGCCCGGCACTCGCCGCCGGCCTGGCGATGTACACCGACAAACGCTGGTTGCTGGGCCTGGCAGCCGTGGCGCTGGTTGCCGCAGCGCTGTTCTGGAGAGGCCTGCCAACAGCACGAACACCTGCCAGCGGTCCGAGCAGCGTGTTCAAGGATCTGGCCCTCGGCTGGCGCCTGTTGCTCGGCAACCCGCCAGTGCTGACCCTGGCCGGCCTCAACTTCACCATCAACCTGGCATTCGCTGCGGTGCTGAGCGCCAACGCGTTTGTCATCAGTGGGGTATTCAGCGCCGCCGACGGTGTGTTCGGTCTGATGAACGCCGGGGCCGGCGCCTTGGGCCTGCTGAACTTCATTCTGGTGCCGCGGCTGTTGGCGCGCATGTCGATTTATCGACTGGGTGCGCTGGGCTTCGCCTTGCTGTGCCTGGGCTTGATTTGCATGGGCGTGGCCAACGGCGTGTTGCTGTATGCGCTGAGCTTTCTGCTGGCCATGGCCGGTTGTGCGTTGTTCAACGTGTTCAACCGTACGCAGCGGATCAAAGCGATCGAGAGAGCCCACCTGGGCAAAGTCATGGGGCCGTTTTATCTGGTCAACCTGCTGTCCTATCCGCTGGGCGGCCTGTTGACCGCCAGCGTCGGCCACGTTTACGGCGCACAGGTGCTGATTCTGGTGCTGGCACTGGTGCTGACCGTCCCCGGCACTCTGCTGTTCATCTTGACCACCCGGCGTTTCCAACTGGCCTTGGGTGGTCCGTCGCTCGCCATGGAGGCATCCCAATGAAAGCCCTGCCGCACTGCCTGCTCGCCACGGTCGAGTCCGACTCGCACATGTGGAACCTGGTGTATTTGCAACTGTGGCTCGCCGAGCATGGTTTGAACGTGAAAAACCTTGGCAGCTGCACGCCGATCGACGCCGTGCTCACGGCACTCGAGCAGCGCCGCACGCACCTGCTGGTGGTCAGCAGCGTCAACGGCCACGGCTACTCGCAAGGCCTGGAGCTGATTCGCCAGGTGCGCCGGAAGCACCCGCATTTGCCCTGCGTGATCGGCGGCAAGCTGACCACTTCCGAGGAGGAAACCCTGGTGGTTCGCCAACCGTTGATCGAGGCCGGCTACAACCAGGTATTCGTCGGCCCCGACGCGATCGACTCCTTCAGTGGCTACCTCGGCACGTTGCACGCACCCGCCGACGCTGAACCCGCACCCGCCATTAGCGTGCCGTCCTGGGGTTGATCCCCACCACGGCTGACTTCGCTCAATCAAGGATCACCACGATGCATATCGTTATCGTCAACCGCTGGCCGCGCTTTCGTGATGAGCGCCGCTGGGACAACGAACTGACTCGCTACGAAGACTTCTTCGATCATCAACAGCACCGCATCAGCTACGTGGTCGATGGCCTCGGCGCCCAAGGCGTGCTCGCCCCGGCGCAGCAGATTGCTCATCAAGTGCAGGTCGACGACGTCAATCAATATGAACAATTGCTGGGCGCGGTACAGGAAGTCATCGACCGCGTCGGCCCGGTCGATCAGTTGATCGCGCTGTCCGAGTTCACCCTGGAAATCGCCGCTCGCGTGCGCCAGACCCTGAACATTCCCGGGGATGGGCCGAACGAAGTGGCGGTATACCGCGACAAGGCCCGCATGAAGGAAATCCTTCAGGCCCAGGGCTTGCCGGTGCCGGCATTTGCGCGCTGCCACTCGGTTGAGCAGGCATTGCACTTTGCCCGCGAGATCGGTTTCCCGGTGATCGTCAAACCGGTGGACGGTGCCGCGAGCATGGGCGTGGAGAAGGTCGAAAACGAATCTGCGCTGCACGACCTGCTCAACACCATCGACCTCTCGCGTTACGAGATCGAAGCCTTCATGCACGGCCAGACTTATCACATCGATGGCTTCGCCGACGTCGATGGCAGCGTGCCGTTTCAAGTGGTATCGCGCTACATCAACAGTTGCCTGGATTTTACCAAGGCGCAGCCGTTGGGCTCGGTGATTGTCCAGGCGTCGCCGCTGCGCACGCGGATCGAAGCGTTCAGCCAACAGATCATGCGCGCACTGAATTTGCGCTGCACCGCGTTCCATCTGGAGATCTTCGTTGAGGCGGACGAGTCACTGGTGTTTCTCGAAGTCGGTGCGCGGGTCGGTGGCAGTGAAGTCCCGCACCTGATCAACAAGGTCTTCGGGGTCAATCTTTACGAGCACTGGCTGCGTCGCCTCGCCGGCGATCAGGTGCCGCTGCCGGCCAACGACGACGATCCAAGTGGCGGCTGGCTGGTCATTCCCAAACCCGCCCAGTTGCCGTGCCGCGTCGTGCACGCGCAAACGCTGCGCGGAACAGTGCCCAACCTGTGGCGCGAGTTGCTGCCCGAACCCGGACAAATCCTCGAAGCCGGGGGCAGCTATGACGCGTTGCACAGCGGACGTTTCATTTTTGTTGGCGGCAGCGAGAGCGCCACTGAAAGCAATATTCATCACGCCACCCAGACGTTCCAATTTCAGGCGGTACCGCTATGAACGCCACCTCCTCCCAAGCCTGGAACGACGAACCGTTGCTGGGTGAGCTGAATCACTATCTGCGCGCCGACGAACGTCGCGCCGTCGCGACCATCGGCGACCGCTTGATCGATGCCGCCGGCGGTCTCGACGGGCTGCCTGATTACAAACTGATGGTTGCTTACGGCGGTGGCAAGGACAGCTCGTATACCGTGGCGATGCTGCGCGCTACGCAGTTGCATCTGTCGGTGCTGCACGGCCGCACCTTCCAGTTGCGCATCGCCAACATGCGCCACGCCGGTGTCCCGGATGCGGTGATGGCAAACATCGATCGGGTCTACCGCGCCTTGCACCTGTTCGACGACCCTCGGGTGGAAATGCTGGTGGTCGATCACCAGCAGATCCGGCCGTTTGAGCGTCATCTGCCGTTCCCTGACGACGTGCAGGCGATGAACCGTTTCGACGTGTTAATGAATGGCCATCGCACCGCCGGCGACGGGCGGCCGACTTTCTGCAACAGCTGCAACCTGGCCGTGGCTGATTTCTACGGGCGGGCGGCGTGGTGGCAGGGCGGCGTCAATGCGGTGGTTACCGGCGATTCGCGCAAGGAACAGAAACACTATTTCACCTGGATCATGCGCCTGGCGCAGCGTCTGGGCCTGAATGTCGACGAGTGCCGCCGCCAGGGTTTTCGCGGACTTCTGCAAGCGCTGGATGGCGTGGCCCAGAGCTATTTCGTCGAGCTGTTCGGCGAAGGTTTCGATCAACAGCGCGAGGAGCGTCGCGTCGCCTGCGGTGATGAACATGCCGATCCGGCGTTCGTCAGCATTTACGATCTGGTCAGCTACAAGGTCGAGGATCACTGGGAACTGATTACTGAGTTTCTCGATTTCCGCTTCGAAGAACTGGCGTTCAGTTTCACCGAATCGGACTGTGCCAACCCGATGTTGATGGCGCACTTTCGTGGCCTCAAAGCCGAGTACGTGCAGGGCCGCAGTTACAACCAGGGCATAACCGAATACCTCGAACTGGCGCAGGCGCTGATGCGCAAAAGGAAATGCCCCAGCGCCTGATCGATCTGGCCATGGCCGCGTATGCCGACGAACAGGGCATGCAAGCACGCCGCACCCTCGCCGCGCGCTTCGCCGAGCAGGCGTTTGGCCTTGATGAAGCGCAATTGGTCTGCATGCAGTTTGCCCCGTTCGTTGACCGTGGCCGCGAGCTCTCCAGCTTTCTCGGGCTCTGCCACGCGCAGCATCTGGTCAACCTCGACGACCTGCACCGGATCCTCGCCGGCGAGCACAACGAGCCGACCCTCAGCCAATGGCTGAGTCAGGTCAGTGGATTGCCGTTGCCGGCATTGCGCAGCCTGTACGCGCATCAACGGATCGATTTTGACAGCGACGCGACGCTGATCGCCCGGGTTCGTGCCGGCGATCCGCACAAAGGCCGGATCAGCCGCTACGACCCGGCCACCGGCGAAACCGTAGTCGAACTGGTTTCGGGACGCTGAGGCATGACAGCGTTCAGCGGCGGCCATTTTCAACAATTCATCGAGCGTGCCCGCGCCCGCGACGAACTGGTGGTGCAACCGCGCATGGGCTTCGGCGCGCTCAATCAGATGCGCGCCGGACTGGCCAGTGTCGCCGCCCTGCCCTGCGCGGCCATCGGCACGATCACCCTCGACAGCTACACGCGAGTCGGCGATTACCAGAGTGCTTTGCAGTGCCTCAACAGTTCGGCGCCGATGAACGGTTTCCCGATCATCAGCCACCCGATAGAGGCGGTGCGCAGCATGCTCGCCGGGCTTTACGGCGCCGAATTTCCGATCCAGATCCGGCACGGCACCGCCAAACCGCAAAACGTGTTCCAACGCCTGGCCGCATTGGGGCTTGATGCTACCGAAGGCGGGCCGGTGTCGTATTGCATGCCGTACAGTCGCTTGCCGCTGGCCGAGGCGGTCAGCGCCTGGGCCGAAAGCTGTCAGCTCCTTGCGGGTGCGACCGAGCATGCGCACATCGAAAGTTTTGGAGGCTGCCTGTTGGGGCAGCTGTGTCCGCCCTCGCTGCTGATCGCCATGACGCTGCTCGAAGCGTTGTTTTTCCGCCAGCACGGGGTTCGCGGAGTCTCGCTCAGCTACGCCCAGGGCACTTCGATGGAGCAGGATTTCGGCGCGTTACGGGCACTGCGCGAGCTGGCCGCCGAGTATCTGCACGGCGCTCACTGGCATGTCGTGGTGTATTCCTACATGGGCGTATTCCCGACGACAAACCATGGCGCGCGGCGCTTGATTTGCGACAGCGCGCGCCTGACCCGCGCTGCCGGTTGCGAGCGGCTGATCGTCAAGACCGTCGCCGAATCGCGGCAGATTCCTTCCGTCGACGACAACCTCGATGCCCTGCGTATGGCCGCCGACGTGGCGGCCGGTGACCTACCGACGATCGATGCGAGCAGCGCCGGCTACTACGAGGAAACCCTGTTCGAAGCCCGACGACTGGTGGAAAGCGTGCTCAATCTGCATGCCGACATCGGCCTGGCATTGATCCAGGCCTTCGCCCGCGGCTTGCTCGACATTCCTTACTGCCTGCACCCGGATAACCCCGGCCGCGCCACCACCCGTATCGATGACAACGGCGCGCTGCGCTGGGGCAACATCGGTGGCCTGGCGTTGCCGCGCGCCAGCGGCTGGTCGCTGAACGGCCCCGGTGTCAGTTCCTCCGAACTGTTTCAGATGTTGCATTACACGGTGAATCGTTATGACCAACCCTTGCATTGATTCCAGCCTCGCACCGTTGATTCTGGTCGACGCGTACTCCACCGGCTCGCTGCTGGCCCGTTCACTGGCCGGGCAGCGCCGCCTGCTACATGTGCGCTCCCGCGCGCAGATGCCCGGCGCGTTCGCCGCGAGCTGCCCTCAGGAGCTGTTTGCCGAGGACTACAGCGTCGCCGACGAAGGCCTTGAGGCGTTGGTCGCCAGACTCGCCGCACAACAACCGGCGGCGGTGCTGACCGGCAGCGAATTCGGTGTCGAACTGGCCGATCTGCTTGCCGCCCGCCTCGGCCTGCCGGGCAATGATCCGGCCACCTCCGCCGCCCGTCGCGACAAATCACTGATGGCTGAACGCGTGGGCGAGGCCGGGCTGCCGGTAGCTGCGCAGTTGCGCACCAGTTCACTGCCCCGCGCGCTGGCGTGGTTCAAGGCTCGGGGCGGCGCCAGTGTTGTCGCCAAGCCACTCGACAGTGCCGGTTCCGACAACGTGTTCATTTGCCATGACGCGCAACAGTTGCAGGCCGCCATCGAGTCGATCCTCGGCGCCACCAACCTGATGATGCTCAACAACCAGTCCGTGCTGTTGCAGGAATACCTGAGCGGCGACGAATACGTGATCAACAGCGTCAGCCATGGCGGCGAACACTGGATCACCGACGTCTGGAAATGCACCAAGACGTTCGCCGCCGACGGCCGCAAAATCTACGACCGCGAAGACCTGCTGCCGGCCGAGGCCCGCGAGCTGCCGGCGATACTCGACTATGTCGAAGGCGTGCTCGATGCATTGGGCATCGTGCACGGCCCGGCGCATACCGAACTGATCCTGACCGCCAACGGCCCGCGCCTGCTGGAAACCGGCGCGCGCCTCTCCGGCCTGGCCTGCCCGCCAGCCCTGCAAGCCGCGACCGGCAATGATCAGGTGGCCCTGACCTGCCTCAGCTACGTGCAACCGCAACAACTGGCGCAATGGCCAAAACGCTATCGACTGTTGCAGCACGCCCGTGGTTTGAACCTGATCGCCCACCGCCCAGGCGTGTTCGCGCAAAGCACGGCGCGCCAGCGCCTGGAAGCCTTGCCGAGTTTTCATAACGTCAGATTCCGCTTCGGTGAAGGGGCAAGGATTGCCCCCACCGTCGACCTCAACAGTTCCCCGGGGGCGGTGTTTCTGCTGCACCCGCAACTCGAACGCATCGACGCCGACTACGACGCCTGGCGTGGATGGGAAAGGGATTGGTTGTAACCACATACAGCCCCGACCACGGGGCGCAACAAGGAAGAGAGCCATGAGCCTGCATACCCGAACCAAACGCCTGACCGTTCCCCAACTGGTAGCGATGAAAGGCCAACAGAAAATCGTCTCGCTGACCGCCTACACCCGCTCGATGGCCGAGTTGATGGACCCGTTTGTCGACTTCGTGCTGATCGGCGATTCCACCGCCATGGTCGGCTACGGTCGTACCTCGACCCTGGACATGAGCCTGGAAGAAATCATCGGCCATACCCGCGCGGTGGTGGCCAGCACCCGGCAGGCCTGCGTGATTGCCGACATGCCGTTCGGCAGTTATCAGGAATCGCCGCAACAGGCCTACCGCAATTGCGCCGAAGTGCTGGCCCGCACAGGCTGCGATGCGCTCAAGCTCGAAGGCGGCAAGGCCTTGGCCAGCACCGTGGAGTTCCTGGTGCAGCGCGGCATTCCGGTGATGGCGCACATCGGCCTGATGCCGCAATACGTCAACGTCATGGGAGGTTTCAAGACTCAAGGTTTGAATGATGCGACCGCTGCGGCCATCGAGGAAGATGCTCGCGCGCACCTCGCGGCCGGCGCGTTCAGCTTGTTGCTGGAAGGTGTGGCCGAACCGTTGGCCCGGCGCATCAGCGATTTCTCGCCGATGCCGACCATTGGCATCGGCGCCTCGCCAGCCTGCGACGGGCAAGTGTTGGTGACCGAGGATGTGCTGGGACTGGGCGGCGACTATGTGCCGCGCTTCGTCAAACCCTATGCGGACGTCGGCGCACTGATCAGCCAGGCTTGCGAAGCGTTCGCCAAAGAAGTCCGCGATGGCACCTTCCCCGAGCCCAAGCACTGCTACGGCGTCAATTGAACGCCGGGGCCTCAGCTCTCATCCTGGATCGCCTGAGTCAGCATCTTCAACGCGTGGATAATATCCTTGCTCCAGTCGATGGTGTAGCTCAGGCGCAGGTGATGCTGCCAGGCCCCTTGCTGGCTGAATATTTCGCCGGGAGCGATGACGATGCGTTTGGCCAACAGGCGCTCGAACACTCGGCGCATGTTCACCGGCCGCGTGGCTTCGACCCAGAATGCAGCGCCGCCCAGCGGCGCGACAATACGCAACTGGCCTTCGGTGTGTTCGTGCAGCATGTCTTGCATGCGTTGCATGCGACCGATCAACAGACTGCGCAACATCTGCGTGTGCTGATCGATCCGCCGCGTGGTGAACAACCGGGCAATCGCCTTTTGCCGAATTGGCGACAAACGAAAGGCCCGCTCGAGAAACAGACGATGCAGTTCAGGCCCCTGAAACCGACTCAATACATAGCCGTACGGGGCTTCCGAGCCGATGATCTTGTCGAACGTCGAAAACACCACCAGCCGCTCCGGGTCGGCAAAGTCCCGATAACGCGTGGCGTCCGGCTCGAAACAGAAATCGCCGTAGCTGTCATTTTCAAACAGCCAGACGCGCCGTTCGGCCAACCAGCGACAGATCAGCTTCTTGTCCTCGGCCGGCATCAGGCTGCCGTGGGGAATACTCACAGTCGACGACAACACGGCGAGGCTGATGGGCTCGCGCTGCAACAACAGCTGGAGCTGCGGCAAGTCGAAGCGGCCATCGTCACCCAGCGGCACTTCGATCACACGGATCTTCGCTGCGTGCAGTTGGCGCAAAATCGCCCACGAGCACGGCGATTCCACCAGTGCCACGGTGCCGGTCAACTGTAAGGCTTCGAGGGATAACTCGAGCACGCTGCGCAGGTCGGAACCGATATACACGTGCTCGGCACGCCAGTAGCAACGCGTCGAACGGGTGTAGCGATCAGCCAGAACGCTGCGCAACTCGATTTCGCCAAACGGTTGATAGAGCGGCGCATGAGAGCGCGGGTACTGGCGCGTCAGCTCGCGCTCGGTCATCAGCAAGGGGTTCTCCAGCGACAGCAACATGGCTGGCGCATCGCTGCTGAGCGCGAGCATGCCGGGTTGCCGGGCACTGGCGAAAACACTGTCGAGCAGGTTCGGCGATCCTTCGCTGACCAATGCCGAATGCATCGCTTTGGTGTAGTAACCGAGCTTGGGCCGGGCGTAGATGCGCCCCTGGTCTTCCAGGAGTGAATAGGCGTACTTGGTCGTCGACACCGACACGTTCAAACGCTGCGCCAATTGCCGCAGTGACGGCAGTTTCTGCTCTCCCTCGGGGCTGGCGGCTTCGATCAGTTCGACGAGATAGCTGTAAACGGCCTGATAGGCGAATGTCGAATCTTTACTTGGGTTCATGCTCAATCGCTTTAAATCCTGGTGCGTTAGGTACTGCGCCTGCTCCTTGAGGTCAAGACCACGGAGCAAACACTTGCACTCGGCCATCCATGCCAACGCTCGGACATCGTACAGACAGATGCCAGTCGGTCAAAAAGCGTAATCAGCAGTGGGCGTTTTCGATAGTCACACAATGTGCCCGGTGATGATCGGCACGGCGTTCTGCCTGGAAAAGCGTTGATCGCCAGACACAGGGTTGCTTCAGCAGTCCCGGTGACCCATTCCAGCGTTCAGGGTTGACCCGTTTGGACAGGGTAGCGCACACCAACATCCGTGCGATGCGAGGGAGAAGCCGTTATCACGAACCGGCGGATGGGCTTCAGCGTAATGGAAAGCGCTTCGATAGTGCTCGTTTCACCGGCCGATGCCAATCGTTAACGCGTGTCCCGGACGGAACACGCGGGTTGGAAAGTGCAATCAGCGGTGATAACGCCGCACCACGCTGCTGTTTTTCAGCACGTGATCTTTGATCTTTTCCAGCAATTGCACGCGGGTCAGGCCGGCAGGCAAGGCGTCCGGCGCCAGGTCCAGTGCGTAGATCTGGATGACGTAGTGGTGCGCGCTGTCGCCGGTCGGCGGGCAAGGGCCGACATAGGTCGTGACGCCTTTGGTGTTGGTGCCGCCGACGCCCTCAAAAGTGGACTTTGTGCCGACACCGGCCGGGATCTGGTGGGTGGTCGGCTTGATGCCGTAATGCACCCAGTGATCGACGCCCTGGCCTTTCTGGCCATCAGGATCATGCATGACGATGGCGTAGCTGAGGGTGCCTGCCGGGCCGGCGTTCCAGTTCAGGGCCGGGGACTGGTTGTGACCGCCACAACCAGACGCGTCGCTGGCAGCGGCCGAGGTGAACAGTCGATCGTCGGTGACGCCTGGGATGTTGAGGGTGAAACGTTCCTGGGCCTGCACGGGCATTTGCACGCAAAGGGCGACTGCAACGGCCGCCAGCCAAGGGTTCAGAGAGGTCAATCGGGTCATTACCAAAGCACCTTGTGCGGGTTAGGCCGTCGTCGGCTGGCAGACTATAGCCGTACCGTTCGCCCGTTGGCAGTGGCAATTGGGCTGAACCTCGCACTGTTGTGCAAACTCGTAAGAGAAATACCTGCGAGGAAGCCGAACATGCCCCTGCACCTTGTCGCCCGTAGCGCCGATGTACCTGAAGACCGTGGCCTGCAAGTCGAAATCGGCGACTGCAAGATTGTGTTGCTGCGCTCAAACGGCGAGCTACGCGCTTTTCAGGGCGAATGCCCACATGCCGGCGCGCCCCTGGCTGACGGTGCGTTGTGTCATGGACGCCTGATCTGCCCGTGGCACAAGGCTGCGTTTCGCGCTGAAGACGGCGCCTTGTGCGAACCGCCGGCCCTCGACAGCCTCAAGCGTTATCCACTGGAACTGCGCGGCGAAGAGGTTTGGGTCGATGACCAACCACTGCCGGACGCGCATACGCCGCCTGCCGACGATTCACGCACCTTCGTGATTGTCGGCGCAGGAGCAGCGGGCACGGCGTGCGCGGCAGCTCTGCGGGAGAAGGGTTTTAGCGGTCGCATCAAGATGATCGACCGAGAGCCTGACGCCGGGTATGACCGCACCGTGCTGAGCAAATTTGTCCTCGCCGGAGAAATGCCGGTGCAGGAAACCCCGCCGCTGCGCGATGAAAGTTTTTATAAAGAGCAGCGTATCGAGCGCGTTCAAGGCGAAATCAGCTCACTCGACGCCGCCAACCGAACCCTTCATTTCACTAACGGTGAAACCCTGCTTTATGACGCGGCGGTGCTCGCCACAGGGGCCGAGCCCAATCCGCTGGAGTTGCCCGGTGCCGACTTGCCTCAGGTATTTGTCCTGCGCTCAAAAGCCCAGGCCGAGCAGATCATGAGCGCGGCGACACCGGAGCAACGCGCGGTGATCATCGGCGACAGCTTCATCGCCCTTGAATGCGCCTCGGCGCTGCGCCAGCACGGCCTCGACGTCACCGTGCTCGCACGCCACGCCGTGCCTTTCGTCGCCCAGTTCGGCGAGGCCGTGGGCAAAGCCCTGCGTGCACTGCACGAACAAAACGGCGTGAAATTCATCAGCGAGCATGCGGCCACCGAGATCATTGGCGACGGCAAGGTCGAGGCGGTGCTGCTGGACAACGGCTTACGGATTTCTGCGGATCTGGTGCTGGCGGGGTCGGCGTGCACCCGGCCACAGAAGCGTTTGCTTCACTGCCACGGGAGAAAGACCAATCGCTGCGGGTCGATGACGGCATGCGCGTCAGCGACAGCCTGTGGGCGATTGGCGACATTGCCACCTTCACGCTCAACGGCCAGCCTCAGCGCATCGAGCACTGGCGCCTGGCCCAGCAACATGCGCGAATCGCTGCCGCGAACATGCTCGGAGGCGAAGAGCACTACCTCGACGTAGCGTTTTTCTGGACCTGGCATTTTGGCAAGAACTACGACTATCTCGGTCACGCCGAACATTGGGATGAGGTCGAGTTTCTCGGCGATCCCGAGCACCCGCCGTTTATTGGGCTGTTCGGCAGAAATGGTGTGCTGGTCGCGGCAGTCGCCTGCGAAAAAGAACGCGCCATGGCCATGCTGGCCGAACGCATGAAACAACCATTGCCGATGGAAGAAGCCTGGTCACTGATGATCCACTTGTAGGAGCTGCCGCAGGCTGCGATCTTTTGATTGATCGCTCCCACGTGGAGCTTGGGAGCGATCAACCGGTCAACGAGGCAGAGGGTCGCGGTTGTCATCGTCTTCGGCGTGCAGAAAGATCACTCGCGGGTTCTCCAGCGGCGCGAGCGGTGGTGGCAACTCTTGTTGTTCCACCGGCCAGAAGTGCGTCACTACACGACTGATATCGCCATCCTGATTGTTGTGAATGGTCATCGAGCCCGGGGTGCGCAGTTTTTCCAGACGATCACCGGTCAACTTGAAGCTTTTGCTCAAGCCGTGATCGTCCACAACCGGTGCCGGCAGCCGACGCTGGGCGAAGCTTTTGCTTTTGCGGTGCTGATAACGCGCCCAGGAAATCAGGACCACTGCGTTGAACAACGCCACCCACAGATAAATCTGCAAGGTCCCCAGCGCTTCGAATGCCGAGTTATCGATGCGCGGCCCGCCCGCGTGCGTTTCGATCAGTGGCCATAACCCACGTATTAGCAAAAACAGCAGGCCAACCCACGCCAACACGGTAAGGATCACGTCGATCACGATCAGAAAAGGACGCTGCCGGGTTCTGATGATTTTCATTTGATGACCTCTTCCTCATCGTCATTCAGCGGTTTGATGCCCCGGTCCGGACTGACCCAACGCGCGCGTTTCTGATGTTGGCCGAACAGCACTTTTGGAAAGCTGACCAGGGTGGTGAGCAAGCTGATGAGCCAGAACACCAATGGATACCAGACGACCCAGAACATGGTTTTCCAAAGGCCCTTCTCATAGCGCCGGTCAATCAGAATGCTGATCGCGAACTGCAACAGGCAGACCAGCGCCAGCAGCAACCCGGTAAAGGCCGGCGGTAATAAGTGATGCACAGCGATGGGATCGGGCATTTCGACAAATTTGCCCATTGCCCAGAAGATCACCGACAGCAGGAAGGTGAACGCCCAACCGGTGGACAGGCAATATTCGAACAGCAGCGGCCACAGGTAACGATGGCGGTACTGCCAGATGCCACGAATGTTTTTGAACAACACTTCGGCGCCGCCCTGGGCCCAGCGCAAACGCTGCTTCCACAGGCCGTTGAGGGTTTCCGGCATGAGGATCCAGCACAGGGCACGGGGCTCGTAGAAGATGCTCCAGTGGTCCAGTTGCAGTTTCCAGCTGATGTCGATGTCTTCGGTGATCATGTCCGGGCTCCAGTAGCCGACCCGGTTCAGGGCCGTGCGACGGAAGGCGACGATCACCCCGGAGACAGTAAAGATCCGTCCGAAGACCCGCTGTGTGCGCTTGATCAAGCCAATGATCGACGAGAACTCACCGACCTGAACCCGACCAACCAGCGTCGAACGAGTGCGGATTCGCGGGTTGCCGGTCACCGCGCCGAGGCGCGCGTTATCGAGCATCGGCGCCACCAGGTAGGCTGCGGTATTCGGCGCCAGCAACGCGTCACCGTCGATGCACACCAGATACTCACTGCGTGCGGCGATGGCACCCATGCGCAGGGCCACGGCTTTGCCCTGGTTTTCCGCCAGGTGCAGCACCCGCAATCGTGGGTCTTGCGCGGCCAGTGCGTCGAGTACGGCGGCGGTGTTGTCCTTGGAGCCGTCGTTGATCGCGATCACTTCGATATTCGGATAATGCTGGGCCAGCGCCGCGTGGATGGTGTCGGCGGCGTTTTCACCTTCGTTGTAGCAAGGGATCAGGATCGAAATCATCGGCTCACCGGCCAGCGGTGGCGGCAAGGTGTCGTCCTTCCACGGCCAGTGCCGCTCCCAGTGCAGCCAGAAATACAGGCCGCCGGCGATCCACAAGCCGGACATGAACAGTGGATAGAAGAACACGAAGTCCATCAGGAATTGCCCGGTGAGCAGGAAGATCAGCCCAAGGGGTATCCCGAGGACGATCGCCAGAACCAGCAGGGCCAGCATTCTATCCAGCATGTTATGGATTCCACTTGTTGGAGAGCGCAGGTCGCACGGTTTTCACGTCCGGCTGGTTCTCGAGGAAGTTATCCGGGTAGTAGCCGAAGCTGGTGGCGCCCTGCCGCTTGAGGCGGCCCATCCAGTCGCTCAGCTGCGCGCCATCGATGTCGGAATCGGTTTTCTTCGTCCAGTCCTTGGCCTGCAATTCGAACACCGTGCGCTGCAGCGCGCCGGGGCGAGACTTGACCGTGGCTACCAACGCTTCGAGCCATGGCCCGGATTGCGCCAGGCTTTGTTTTTCCATGAGTGGCATCGCCATCGGCGCCGTCCAGTCGTAGGTGCCGAGGAAGTCGTCGAGGTTCTGCGCGAACCAGGCTTCGCTCTGGGGATTGAGCATCGGCTCGGCAAAGATATTACGCGCGGTCAGTACCTGCGGGCCGCGAATGGCGCGAACCTTGGCGGTGAGTTCTTTGGTGAAGTCGATCAGGTAGCGGCTCTTGAACCGCGTCCAGCGTTGCAGCGCCGCTGGATCGTCCCGCAACGCGGCAATCGAGCCCGGCAGGCCGTTGGCGGCATACACCTTGAGCGCTTCGGGGCCGGCGTCTTCGAAGTCCGAGAGCACCGCATCGTCGTGGTAGAGGATGCCGTCGACCGAGGTCAGGCGAGCGACGTCTTCGTAGATTTCACCAATGATGCGCCGCACGTTCGGGTCGAAGGGCGACAGGCGTTTGTACTGGTCCGGGTCGACCGAGGTGGTGCCGGTTTTCGGGTCCCAGCGCGTCACGCGCGGCAGGTTCGAATCCAGGGCATAACTGAGCACCGGCATCCAGGCGAAGACTTTGACGTGGGCCCGGGTGCGCAACTGCCAGGCCACGCGATCAAAAATATCGGCGCGCACCGGCAGATGGCGGTTAGGGAAGTACAGCGAGTGCACCAGGCCGTCGCCTTGCGGATCGGCGAAAGCTTGCAGGAACACCGTATTGGCGCCCATGTCGGCCATGCGCTGGATCAGTTTGCCGAGGTTGATTTCCTGCTGGGCCGGGTCCGGGTCGTAGACGTTATCCAGGTCCACATGCACCACGCGCATCGGTGCATCGGCTTGCACCGCGACGATGCTGTTGGCGAAGTGCTCGCCGTCCGGATCGGAAGCCACCAGGAAGCGCGGGCTGCTCATCAGGTCGTCGAGGGCATCGAGGCCGTCGTCCAGGGTCAGGGCCATTTGATAGCCCTGGTCATTGATAATTTGCAACGTGCTGCCGTCCGCCGTGCCGTAAGGCCAGACCCAGACTCGCGGCTTGTAACCGACGGCCTTGCGGATTTTCTCCGAGATGGTCACGACGTCGGTGCGCATGCGCGCCTGGAAGGCTTCTTCCGTCTCGTAGCGGCCGGTGGTGGCGTCATAACGCCGGGTCGCTGCCGCGGGTTGCAGGTTGCCCTGAGGGTTGGCGAGGATGCCCTTGTGGCTGGCGTCGGTATGGGCGGCGATTTCCACCAGCCCGGACTTGGAGATTTCCCGCACCTGCTCCCAGGTCAGGAAGTCCGAACGCGGACGCATTTGCCCGGCGAAATCCACCTGCTGGTTCGCCGGTGTATCGATCCATACGCCGACCGGGGCCAGCAACGCATGCCAGTTATAGGCACGCAGCACCGGCAGCACGCGGGTGTAGAAGCTCGCATAGCCGTCGTCGAAGCTCAGCAGAATCGCCTTGGCCGGCAACTCCGGACCGCCCTTGTGGGCCGCCAGGATCTGATCGATGGTGACCGGTTTGTAGTCGTTCTCCCGCAGCCACGCCAGTTGTTCAATCATGCGTTCGGTACGCACGGCCACCACCGCTTGATCGGGGTCGCGGTCTTCAATGTCGTGGTAGGCAATCCCCAGCACGTGGTTTTTCGGCCACGGTGTTTCGTTAGCGGCAACAGGACGCTCGGACGGCGGCGCGAACGCCGGAGCTTGCTGGGCGCAGGCGCTGACCAGCAGCACTCCCAGCAGAAGGATGAAACGCGAGATAAAAGGCATCTTCAAACTCTTCTAGAAGCGGTAAGTGAGGTCGACGAGCAGACGCAGATCGGTTTCGCGATCGCCGTCATAAGGCCGGTTGATCACCGTCAACAAGCCGCCCACCTCGAATACATCGTTCCAGCTGTAGCGCTGGCCATAGCCCAGCAGGCCGACACCCCCGGTGCCGTAATCGCGCTGGCTGTAGGTGCCCGCACCGGCCTGGAACTGTTGGCTCCAG
Source organism: Pseudomonas sp. TH15 (assembly GCF_016651105.1). GTDB lineage: Bacteria > Pseudomonadota > Gammaproteobacteria > Pseudomonadales > Pseudomonadaceae > Aquipseudomonas. The sequence goes on along the minus strand of NZ_JAEKEL010000001.1, from coordinate 1,222,020 downwards.
GAGGTTTCGTAGCGGTGATACAGAACGTGATTGACGTTCACCGTCGGCAGGACACTGAAATCGGATTTGGGGTTGAAGTACGGTACGTCCTCGGACATGGAGTTGTGGCTGGTGCCGACTTCCAGGCCGAGGTCAACTTGCACCTTCGGCGCGGTATAGACGCCCTCGCGCCCGGTCAGCAAGGCCTCGACGCGGTTGTTGCCGTCGCTGAAATGCGAGGGGCTGACCGCCAGTTTCCATTCGCGGCTTTCATTGGCGCGCCAGCGGATGAAACCGCTGCCGCCATTGGACGTCACATCGCTGTTCAACGCTCGCAGCGGGGTATCGGCCGAGAGGTAGGCGAGGCTGCCGCCGTATTGCCAGTGATCGTCAATGTCGCGGGCAATCGACAGGCGCGCGCCTTGCTTGTCGCCATAACCGAAGTCGTGATTGGAAACCTCCGCCTCCAGGGTCATGTCGCGGGTGCGGCGCTCGACACCAAGCCGTTGCGTGCGATCACGACCGGTGCCTTCCTGGAAATCTCCCGTGGCGTAGCCGACACCGGCAAATACGCGCCAGTCTTCATCGATGGGCGGGCTGTAGAGCACGGTTTCGATGCCGAAATCCTTGCTGCCGGCCACCGCACCGGCCCCGTTGCTGCCACCACCGTAACTCTTGCCGCCGTAGGTTTGCACCCGCAGCTCGGCCATGTCGTGCACGTCGCGCTGACGATCCAGACGCTGCACCTGACGGTTGTCTGGGAAACGCGCGACCACATCGTCGGTCAGCGCATCCATCTGCCGCCATTCCTGCAAGTCCATGGCGGTGTGGGCCTGAGCAACTTCCAGCCCGATGTCCCGCGGGACCATGCTCTCGGTTTCCTTGAGCTGGCTTTCCGCGCGGCGCGGCCAGGCTCGAGCGAGGTACAAGTCAGCCTGGGCCAGGCGCAAGCCAACGTTGCCCGGCGCCTGATCCACCAAAGTCTGTAAACGCTGCTCACCGGACGGCAGATCAGAGCCATACGTGCCGGCCTGGGCGGCGAGTTGCTGGGCGTCCATCCATGAGTCATTCGGGTTGCCGAAAGGCAGCCCCTTGAGTTCGACACGCGGGTTCTGGGACTTGGCCAGATTCTCCGCCACGGTGCGCGCTTCTTCCGCATGGTCGCTTTCAAGCAACGCGTAATACAGCGCCGTGGTGTCTTCGACACGATCGGCAGGGTCGGCATCAGGCGCCGCCAGCACTTGGCGATACAGGTCGGTAGCGATCTCGGGCTCGCGTCGATCCAGATAAGCACCCGCCACCCAACGCATGGCGTAGGTAGGAATTTTCACGCCTTCGCCGAGCAGTTTCTGATATTCGGTGATGACTTCAGCAGTGCGCGCACGAGCCTTTAGCGCGCCCATGCGATCAATGCGCCAGCGGATCACGTCATCGTGAGCCTTCGGATCCGGGGTCCAAGTGGTCAACAACTGGTCGTAACCGCTCAGCGCACGGTCGGCAATGACGAAGCGTTCTTTCTCGCTGCGGGTGGCGAACTCAGCCATGCGTACCTGTTCGGCGGCCAAATCACCTTCGATGACCCGCAGTTGCACCGGATCGATCAGCCCCGGCCGTTGGCGGGCCAGGCGCAGGGCCGGCTCAGGCAGGCGCGCACGTTGCAGGGCAAAGACGTATTCACGGGCAACGTCAGGCTTGCTCCCGGCCCGAATGAAGGCTTGGTCGTATTCAAACAGGGCGTCGTAGGTGGCACCGGCGCGGGTCAAGGCATAGGCCAGCGCCAGACGACGGGAAGGGTCGTCCGGTTTGGCGGCCACCAGCGCTTTGGTGCGGGTCACGGCTTCGTCAGGTTTGCCGGCGTCCGCCTGGGTCATGGCCAGACCGAGTTGCAAGTCCGGGTTCTGCGGCTCCAGCGCGAGGGCCTTGTTATAGACCTCGGTCGCCGAATCCCAGCGCTTGAGGTTGCGATAGGCGCGGGCGGTGGCGATCAACGCCTGAACCGGCAGTGCCCGATTGCGCCCCTGGGTCTCATAGACCTGCACCACTTCGGCGTCGAGGCCAGCCCAGCCGGCGATCTGCAAATGATCGCTGACCTGGCCGTTGGTGGCCTGGCTCACAGGTACCTGACGCAGTACGGTCAGCGCAGGCGTGTAGTTACCCGCACGGGCATCACGGACCATCTGGTCGTAGGGCGTGTCGGCAAACGCCAGCACGGGCCAGAGCAGCTGGCTGCAGAGTGCAATGCGCAGCAACGGGCTAAACCTACGAGGAACAACGGGACGAGAAAAACACAGCATTCGTCAGCATCCTTACATGGCCAGCCGGGCTGCTATGCCCTCCTTGCCCATTCGTAACGGAAAGCCGGATGGATAACCCGGCCAAGCTTTATCTAGGCAGTCTTGCACGCAAGCGTAGACCATTATTCAGAACACAATATTTATTCAGATTCGTTACATTCCCTGCTTCACGCCCCGGCAATTCTCAAACGCCAGACAGCAAAACGCCCGGCGTCTGCTTGCGCAGAGGCCGGGCGTCAGTGTGTCGCGCGAAGGTTACTGAACGACGCCAGCACCACCGAGTTTGCCCATCACGAAGCCGACAAATTCTTCGACGGTCATTTTCTGGCCGTTGAACTCCACCTGATTGTTGGCGTAATGCAGTTTGGAGACGACATTGGTGCCATCCAGTTTGGCCAACTGTGTGCCGATCGCCATGCTGGCGAACATGTCGCTGGTCGCCGTTGCCTGGTCGACGATGACCTTGGCGTCAGTCTGGCCATCCGCTTGTGCTTGCAGGCTGAGCAGGTCAACGAGCATTGGCTTGGACACTTGCAGGTTGATGTCCAACAGGGCGATCAACTGACGGACCAATTGATCCGGCGGCAGGTCCATGGACGCCGGTTTGGTCAGGTCGAGCACCAGGTTGGCGCGGCTTTCACCGTTGGCAGTGTTGAACGACAGGTTCTCCAGCGCGAATTGCGGGCCGGCGGCCAACAGTTTCTCCAGGCCGGACTTGACCTGCGCTTCTTCGGCCGGGGTCAGGTTCAGCTCTGGCGCGGGTTCACCGGCGGCAGTCGCGGCGGCGGCAGCCTGCTCGTACGGTTGCAGCTTGGTCTGGTAAATCTGCATCAACGACAGCGTCGACGGGATGTCGAGGTTCTTCAGGCTCATGGCCATTTGTGCCGAACCGACGGTTTTGCCGTTAAATGTCAGCTCGCCGACTTTGTAATCGGCACGCCCGGAAGCGCTGGTGCCCGACTCTTCAGTCTGGTTCTTCATCTCGAATTTGTTGACGCCGACGATCAACTGCTTGGCGCCGAAGGTGGTCTTGCTGCTGGTCAACTCGACGGTGTTATCGCCGGTGTAGTAGCCGTAGGTGCTTTTGACCAGGTTGCTGGCCAGGGTCAGGCCGTTCAGCTCGACGGTCACCGGCGCCTGATCTTCAGACACGGTGGTCAGTTTCAGGCTGTCCATGTAACCGCTGGCTTTCACTTTCTGCGCCTGGGCGCTGGCGGCGATGTCCATGTTCAGCCCAGAAAACTTCAGGCTGGACTTGTCATCCAGAGCCGTTTCCAGCGGCAGCAGTTCGAAAGTGCCGTTGGTGGAGTTGTCATAACCAATGTTAACCACGCCTTTGACCGGCGACAGGCCGTTGGCGGCGGCAAACCATTTTTCCGTGAGCGGGGTTTTTTCCAGCTCAAAGTGATTGGTGGCCATGACCGGCAACCACTTCAACGAAGCCAGACGCGAGAACGGCAGCGGGCCGTGCTCTACATGATCGACGAAGAGCAATTCGACCGGTGCGCCACCGAACATATCGCCTTCGCCCTTGAGGCGGTAATGAGCAGTGCTGCTGAAAACACCACGTTCCACGGACACCAGTTCCAGGGACGCCGTGCCGTTGGAACCCACCAGCGCAGTTTGCAGTTCTTTGTTGGCGTCAACGACGGAGGCGTTCAGCACGCCTTCCAGTTTAGTGCCGGTGTACCAGGCACCGCCGGCGCTGATTGCACCGATGGCAACGACAATTCCAAGAAGCACGCCTGCTGATTTATTCATGAATTACCCGATCAATGTCCGTTGTTGAAAGTGTGGTCGTCTTCCCTGAACCCATGACGGGTTGCGGTCACGACTGCGCAAAAGTGCGATGGAGATTAGCATTTGCGGGGCGGGAGGGCTTAATGATTAAAGGTGAAAGAGTGTCTATGGACCATTCGTATGGGTCGAGAGTTTCAGCGGCCGTAGGATCGCCATCGCGAGCAAGCTCGCTCCCACAATGGTTCGGTGGTGAACACAGATTTTATGAACACCAGAGAACAACTGTGGGAGCGAGCTTGCTCGCGATAACGTCAGCCCTTCCAACACAGATCAGGAATACTGCACTTCAATCTCATCCAGCTGATGATCAAAGCTTTTTAGCCGCGCCGTCCACGTATAGACCAGCACTTCAAAATCCCGATTGATCACCGCCCCGCCTGTCACTTCCGCGCGCGGGTCGCAGAAGTCCAGTTGATAGCGCTCACGGGCCATGGCGTTGGCGACGTCGGAGAGTTCGCGGGCGTTGTTGAGCCAGTGCCAGCCTTCCTCGGTGACTTGCTTGTCGAGGGCCAGGCATTGGGTTTTCAAGGCTTCGAGGCTTTTTTCCAGCGGTGTACCGGTGAGTTCGCCCATGACTTCCTGGAACGTGCGCCCCGGTTGCCAGTAGCTGCCCCAGAAATAACGGTCAAACACCGTTTCGACCCGACGCAGCGCGACTTTGGTGTCCCAGATCAGCACCAGGGTCTTGCCTTGTTCGAGGTGTCTTCGTTTGATGCGCGTGCCCTGGACCGACGCCCAAGCCACCACCACGATGGACATCACCGCGATCAGCGCCGACGCGCTGTCGAGGAACACCAAGGCCTTGTCGATCTGGTGGGCGAGCATGATGCCGTAGAAATAGGTGGCCGACAGCAAAACCAATGCTGCAATAGCGCACCAGAAGCCGGGAGCATAAGGGTTTTTCATTATTAGAGTCCCCATGACCAACGCGAGCCTTGATTGACGAGTTCGCTGCGCGACCCCGTCAAATCAAAGCATAGCAACGGCCTCAGGGTTTGCCGGGCTGTGACGCTTGCGTTCGTCCGCTTTCCCAACCGCCGCCGAGCGCCAGGAACAAATCGATCTGGCTCATCGCGACTTGAGTGTTGGCCGACGCCAGTTGCGCCGTGACATCGGTGTAAGTGCGGGTGGCTTGCAGGTCCGCCAGGAACGACGCGCGGCCGGCCGTGAAGAAGCGGTGGGTCTGGTCCGCCGCCAGTTTTGCCGATTGCTCGGCGTCGGCCAAGGCATCCCGGCGTTGCAGCAGCGCGGAGTACTGGGCCAGGCCGGTTTGAGTCTCGCGGATCGCGTTAAGCACCACGCCGTCGAAGTGCGCCAACGCGCCTTGGGTCGAGGCTTCGGCTTCGCGGATGCGTGCCCGGGAGCCGTTGGACGGTACGGTCCAGCTCAGCAACGGGCCAAAGCCCCAGCGATTGGTCTGCGGTTGGCCGAGGTGTTCCAGGGTGCCAACGGTGCCGATGCTCGCGCCGATGCTGATGTCCGGGTACAACTCGCCGGTGGCGATGCCGATACCGGCGGTCGCGGCGGCCAGTCGGCGCTCGGCCTGACGCACATCAGGGCGGCGTTTAAGCAGCGTGGCGCCGTCACCCACCGGCAACAATTGCGCAATCTTCGGCAACTCGGCGCAACTGCCGGTGCCGGCGGGCAGTTGATCCACCGGTTTGGCCAGCAGCATCGACAAACGGAACAACCCGGCCTGACGCGCCGCTTCATAACGCGGCATGTCGGCGCGCAAGGATTTGAACTGGGTTTGCGAACGGGTGACCTGGGTTTCATCGCCGCGCCCGGCATCGCGCAAGCGCTGGGTCAGCGTGGTGCTCTGGCCCTGCAGGTCGAGGGAATGCTGGGCAATTTCCCGTTCTTCGTTGGCCGCGCAGACTTGGGTATAGGCCCGAACCACGTCGGCCACCAGGGTAATGCGCGCCGTGTCGCTTGCCGCTTGGGTCGCATCGGCATTGGCCTTGGCCGCTTCGATGCCGCGCTGCAACGTGCCAAACAGGTCGAATTGATAAGAGGTGGTTATGCCGATGTCGCCGACGTTGGCCACCGGCACCTTCTCCGGCAACAGGAACGCTTCGCCAGACTCCTGCAAACGCTGGGCGCCCATCTTCACGCCGCCGCTCCAGCCGCCCGCCGCCTGGGCTTCGTCGACCTGAGCCCGCGCCTTGGACAGGTTCGCCGCCGCCACGCGCAAATCAGTGTTAGAGGCCATGGCCTGCTGCACCAATTGGTCGAGACGCGGGTCCTGATACAGGCGCCACCAATCGCTGGGCACCGGCGCCGAGACGACATCTTTGTCGCTCGCCGCCAGATTGCCCTGAAAGTCGTCACGGTGAACGGCAGCTTCGCCCGGCAAGTGATAATCCGGCCCGACCACCTGACACGCCGACAGCAACAGGCCTAACCCGGCGATCATCAGGGCCCTGCTCATTGCTCAGGCTCCTGCTTGCGATTGTCGACTGGCTGATCGTCGATGATCGATACCGTCGCGGTGCGCCCGGCAATCATGCGGAAATCCGCCGGCACGTCGTCGAAGGCGATTCGCACCGGAATCCGTTGGGCCAGCCGCACCCAACTGAACGCCGGGTTGACGTTCGGCAACAGGTTGCTGCCGCTGCTGCGGTCGCGGTCCTCGATGCCGGCGACGATGCTTTCCACATGCCCGCGCAAACGAGCACGGTCGCCGATCACTCGGATATCAACGCCTTGGCCGATGTGAATGCCGTCCAGTTTGGTTTCTTCGAAATAGCCGTCGATGTGGAAAGAATTGCTATCCACCACCGACAAAACCGGCCGCCCAGCCGTAACGAATTCCTGGGCACGCGGCGCACGGTCGTTGATGTAGCCGTCCACCGGGCTGCGGATCACCGAGCGATCGAGGTTGAGTTGGGCGCTGTCCACCGTCACCAACGCTTCGGACAAGGCCGATTGCGCACGGGCGACTTTCGACAGGCTTTCCTCAAGCTGCTCGCCCGGCACCAGATTGCCGAGGCCACGGTTACGCTTGGCCTCGCGCTGAGCCTGGGCCAGGGTTTCTTCACGATCGGCCACTGCCGCTTTCGCTTGGCGCAGGGCCAATTTGAAACGGTCCTGGTCGATGCTGAACAGCACTTGGCCGCGTTGCACCAACTGGTTATCGCGCACCTCCACTTGCTGGATCAGCCCGGAGACGTCCGGGGCGATCTGCACGATGTCGGCACGGATGTGCCCGTCCCGGGTCCAGGGCGCATACATGTAATACATCACCATGCGCCAGACCACGACGACAGCGAAGGTCACGATCAGCAAGGTCAGCAGCACGCGACCAATGGTCAAAAAAGGTTTTTTCATGTCATCAGGTATCGACTGAGTGAGTCCACGGCGCCGAGGAGCAAAGCGTAGAGAGCCACGTTGAACAATGCCCGGTGCCAGACCAGACGGTAAAAGTGCAGGCGCGTCAGCACCCCGTGCACCAACAGGTACAACACATACGTAATGCCCATCAGCACCAGCAGCGTGGGCAGGAACACCCCGCTGATATCCAGATCACCGATCATAAAGGCGCTCCATCGATGCCATGGGGAAGCGGTTCTTCGAGTTCGCCGGTGCCGACGAATTCAACGCCGGGCAACAACGCCAGACGCAGACCGCTCAAGGCGTGCAGCAAATGTAGACGGGCCTCGTCATCACACTCGGTGTTCAGGGCCCGACGTGTACGGTCGAGGGTCATCAACAAGGGGCTCGGCGCCGGCAAACGTTCGCCCGCCTTGAGGCAGGCCTTGAAGTACTCACCGACTTCGGCCACCACCTGTTGCAGCAGCACTTGCGGGACACCTTGCACTCGCGGCGTATACGCGAGCAGGTCGAGCAGGTTCAGGGCAACGCGTACTTCCCGCAGGGCGACGCCGGTGTCTTGACCGGTCAAACCCAGGCGCGGCAAGTGCTGCATCAACCGGTCGAGCATTTGCACACCGAGCTTGCGGTGTTCGGCCAGGTTGGCCGGTTCGGTCAGGCTGACAATGTCGCGCCAGCTAAAACGAGTCAGGCGTTTGGCCGCCAGTTCTGCGCCGAACGGCCGGGCAATCAGGGTCCAGACGAAGGCAAACAACAGCCCGATCGGCCCCGCCAGGTTGGAGTTGGCGAAGCTGAGGAAATCCGCGTCGTAGGCGCCCTGGATGCTGATGAAGGACGAGGTGTTAACCAGCGTCAGCAGCATGCCCAGGTAAAACTGCGGCTTGACCGTGAGTGTGCCGATGCAAATGAACGGCACGGCAAACGCCAGCACCAGCATCGGGAAGTCATGCAGGTTCGGCAGCACCAGAAACAGATACAGGCTGGCGAACAACACCGACATCGCCGTCCAGAAAAAGAACCGGTAGATCTGCGGTGCCGGATCGTCCATCGAGGCGAAAAAGCTGCACGCCACGGCCGCCAGAATCACAGCGCTGCCGCCGTCGGTCCAGCCGAGCAGAATCCACAGCACCGACGCAACAATGATCGCGCTGACCGTGGACATCGCCGAATAGAGCATCAGCCCACGGTCAAGGAACGGCGTCAGGCGACCGAGCCGCCAATGCCGATACACCGCGCGCCAACTGTCCTGGCTTTCGCACTGGATGGCGTATTGCAAGCTGCGGCAGTCTTGCCACAAATCGATCCACTCGCCGAGGCGATACAAAGCGTTGGAGAACAGCAATTGTTTGCGATCATCCAGCGCCTCGGCACTCGGTTGCAGGGCTTCGAGCTGCTCTTTCAGCGCTTGCCAGCGGTCGAGGTCGGCGTCTTTGTGATTGAGCCATTCGGTGGTCGCGGCCAGCAGCGGCGCGAACTTATCCACCAGCTCCGGGGTGCGGCGCTCAAGCGCATAGAGCGCGTCATCGAGGGCATCGATCACCGGCAGCAAGTGGATCATCCGCCCGCGCAGTTCCTTAGTATTGCGCACCGTTTGCGGCCGCGAGCCCTCGTGGGGCAACTGGCCGATCATCAGCTCCAGGCTGTTGAAGGTCGCCACCATGGCCGCGCGCAGGGTGCTGACTTCTTCCGGTTTCACGTCGCGAGTGAGGAAGCGCAGGCTGTAAGTCGAGGCGTCGGCGAACCATTTATTCACCGAATCGTTGAACACCGGCGCCAACCGCCGAGGCCAGAACATGGCGCCGACCACTGCTGCCACGGCGATGCCGAGGAAGATTTCTTCGGTCCGCGCCTCGGCGATGTCCCACACCGCCAGCGGGTTATCCAACACCGGCAGGGCAATCAGCGGCAACGTGTAACCGGCGAGCATCAAGGCGTAGCTGTTGGCGGTGCGCAGGTGCAAGGACAAGAACAGCAACGTCCCGGTCCACAGCGCGATGATTACCACCAGCACATAGGGGCTCTGGACAAACATCGGGACGAAAAACACCGCCGCCGCTGCGCCCATAAACGTGCCGACCGCGCGGTAAAGCGCCTTGGAACTGGTCGGGCCGACAAACGGGCTGGAAACGATGTAAACCGTGGCCATCGCCCAATACGGACGCGGCATCTGCATAAGCATGGCGATGTACAACGCGGTCATTGACGCGGCGAACGTACGCACGCCGTAGAACCAATCCCGCGCAGGGGGAACGCCTGTCCAAAAACCGTTCAAGGCTGGATCACCGACGGATGATTGGCCGCTTCAAACGCTCTGAGCACACGCAGCGCCGCTTCAAGATCGCTCTGGTCGATGCCTTCGAGCACTTCGTGGCGCAAACGCACGAGTTCGACTTCGACGGCTTGCACCAGCTCACGACCAGTGTCGGTCAGGCTCAGGCATTTGGCGCGGCGGTCATAGGCGTCTTCGGTGCGGCGTACGTAACCGGAATTGCACAACTGATCGAGCAACCGCACCAGGGACGGGCTCTCCATCCCCGCCGCCTGCGCCACCGTCACCTGCCGCACACCCTCCCCCAAACGCCCGATCATCAACAACGGGACGGCGCAGGCTTCGGAGATTCCATAATTGACCAGCGTGGTCTGGCAGATCTTCCGCCAATGCCTGGCGGCCACCACCATGGCACTGCTGATGTTCATCTGGAGAGCGTCGAGGTTTTTTGGCACGGGGGAATGACACACTGTTAGTTTGCTAACTATCAATATCGCATTCGAGGGGAAAGCTGGTCAAGTTTTGAAACAAATCTACCCGTTGGTCGTAAGCAGCGACTCAGAGTTCCTAAATGGGTACTAACGATGTATATACCTCGTTAGTACCGGAGCATTTCAAGGAATCAAAATGACAAAACAAGCTGTTTTTACAATGAAACTTGAGCCTGAACTGCGCGAGCAATTCATGGCTGAGGCAGAAGCCTCACATCGTCCCGCTTCGCAGATCATGCGAGAAATGATGCGTCAGTTTGTTCGGACTCAACAGGAAGCCCGAGAGTACGAAATCTTTTTACAACGCAAAGTCGACCTTGCACGAGAATCAATGTCTGCCGGTGACGGTATGTCTAACGAAGAAGTTGAAGCACAATTCGCCGTCAGGCGCAGGCAGGTAGAAAATCAAGGATGAGGATTATCTGGACGAAAAGGGCAGTACAGGACCGTGAAAATATTTGGGACTACCTCCACGCAGCAAACCCAAAAGCAGCCCTCGAGATGGATCGCCGCTTCACTGAAGCGGTTTCCCGAATATCCCAAAACCCCAAAATTGGCCCCGTCGGAATAATTGCGGGCACTCGCGAACTAATACCCCACCCAAGTTATCGTCTTGTCTACCAACCGAATCACGATGTGATCTGGATACTGACACTGGTTCACACGGCGCGGACCTGGCCTTTTCCCACTTAGTAGCTAGCCCGCCCGCCCCTTCCTCAACAACACATCCAACTGATCCACCACCTCCGCCCAATCCGCGTCATCCAGAATCTCATCGCGCAAAAACGCCGCTTGGCTCTCGCTCCAAAAAAACGCGTCCGCCAAATGCAATTCCGGCTTGAGCGGGGAGTGAGTGGCAATGAATTGGTCGATGCTGGTCGGGTCATTGTCCAGGCCGAGTTGTTTGAAGAGGGATGGGAGGCTGTGGGTTGGTTGTTCCATTGCTGAGCTCCTTCAATATGGGGGTTTGGAAGATTATTCGCGAGCAGGCTCGCTCCCACAGGAGACCTTGGGTGCTCACATTTTTGTGTTCACATGAAAATCCATGTGGGAGCGAGCCTGCTCGCGATGGCGTCAGCACTGGCGCTGAAAAACCTAATGACTCAACTCCCGCACCTCGGCATGCGGCACCATTTTCAGGAATTCGGGCATGCTCATGTGCAGCAGGTTGTGATGGTTGCCGGCCTCCAGATAGATATCTTGCTGGCGGGTCAGCAGCGGGTCGATGACCATGTCCAGCCCGTAGGAATCTCCCAGCGGCGGCACCGCGCCGCGCTCGCAGTCATCGAAGATGTGCGCCAGGTTGCTTTCGCGGGTGATCTGCCACTCGCCGCTGCTACGCACCTTGCTCAAGTCCAGATGCCGACTGGCCGGCAGCACGGCCATCAGGAAATGCCCGTGGTGATCGTCGAGGATCACCGATTTCGCCACCCGCTCGGCCGGAACTCCGGAAACGCGGGCGGTTTCCAGACTGCTGGACGAGTGCGGATGGGCGAGGATGTCGTACTCGCAATGCGCCCGAGTCAGGCTGCCTTGCACTTTTTTGGCCATACGCATGATCCACCTCGGTATTGCGCTGAACGTTTGTTCCTGTGTTTTTGAGTCTAGTTCGACAGGCCACCGACGAAGGGAAATCCGCTCACCGGACACATCCGCACATTGATCAGGACTCGGTCAGGGCAACGCTCAACTAGACTGAAAGAACCAGTCATGACTCTCGCGGAGGGTCACGTGAACAGCCGATGTTGTGCGTTTGCCTTGTTACTCCTGATCAGCGGATCGGTACTCGCTGCCGACACGCCGTTGCCAGCCATGAGCCCGATAGGGCTGTGGCTGATCGTGTTCGGCATCGCGTTTCTGGTGGCCGAGGCGACCTTGCCCAATTACGGCGTGATTGGTCTGGGCGGTCTGGTGATGTTCGTGATTGGCGCGGTGATTCTGACCAATGCCAGCGTTCCGGTGCCGTTGATGATCGGCCTCGGTCTGGTCAGTGCCCTGCTGTTGATCGCCCTGCTGATCCGCGCCCTTAAAACCCGCCCGCGCCGCCTCGTCAGTGGCGATGCCGGTTTATTGGGCAGCGTGACGCCGGTCACCGGTTTGCAAGGGACAAACGCCTACAGCGGCTGGGTGCAGTTGCAAGGGGAACGCTGGCAGGTACTCAGCGCCACACCGCTGCAACCGGGCCAGCATGTCCGCGTCGTGGCGCGCAAAGGATTACTGCTACAAGTGGCCGCGGCTGACGCGGCGCCGGTTGGAGAATAGTCATGGGCCTGCAAGTCGGTTTTGCCGCGCTGCTGCTGTTGGTGATTGCACTGGCGGGGTCGACCTTCCGCATCCTGCGCGAATACGAGCGCGGCGTGGTGTTCCAGCTCGGACGCTTCTGGCAGGTCAAGGGCCCCGGCCTGATCCTGCTGATTCCGGTGGTCCAGCAAATGGTCCGCGTCGACCTGCGGACCATCGTCCTCGATGTGCCGCCCCAAGACGTGATCACCCGCGACAACGTCTCGGTGAAGGTCAACGCCGTGTTGTACTTCCGCGTGCTCGACCCGCAAAAAGCGATCATCCAGGTCGAAGACTTCCTCATGGCCACCAGCCAACTCGCCCAGACCACGTTGCGGGCGGTGCTCGGTAAACATGAACTCGATGAGCTGCTGGCCGAACGGGAGCGGCTGAATGTCGATATCCAGCAAGTGCTCGATGCCCAGACCGACAACTGGGGCATCAAGGTGGCCAACGTCGAAATCAAGCACGTGGACCTGAACGAGTCGATGGTGCGCGCCATCGCCAAGCAGGCCGAGGCCGAGCGGGAACGACGGGCCAAGGTGATCCACGCCGAGGGCGAATTGCAGGCGTCGGAAAAACTCATGCAGGCGGCTGAAATGCTCGGTCGCCAGCCCGGCGCCATGCAATTGCGTTACATGCAGACCTTGAGTTCGATTGCCGGGGACAAGAGCTCGACAATTGTCTTTCCGCTGCCGATCGAATTACTTAAAGGGATGGCGGATTTGTCCGGAAAATCCTGAAAAGCAAAAGATCGCAGCCTTCGGCAACTCTTTCAGGGACACGTGCAGGAGCTGCCGAAGGCTGCGATCTTTCACGAGTTGCGCAGCAACTCCAGATCCACAAAAGAACGCTGAGCAAAATGACGCACTCGCTCTTTCATCAACGCCGAAGCCTCACGACGCTTGTCTTCACCATCGGCAACGAAGGATTGCGACGGCTGCTTCGCGTGTAAATCCACCGCCGCAAATACCTGCTGACGCTGTACATCATCCAGGCGAAAAAACCGCCCCAAGCGCCCCGCCATTGCATCTGGCAACTCGCTGTAATTCACCGGCAGCCCGCCAGAATCGCGGCAATGCGCCAATCCTGCCTCAAGCAACCGGCCCAAGCGTCGGGCGATGAAATCCTCGCGACCTGCGAACGGCAAACCATCCTCCAGCACGCAATCACCGAGCATGCCCGGCACCATGTGCATGCCAGGGCGACGCAAATGGGAGACGGCGATTTCCAAAGGATCGCGATACACAAACAGCCACGGCGTATCAGCAAAACATTCCTGCAACAGCGGCCATTCGCCGATGTTCCAGGCGTCGAGCTTGATCACCAGTCGCTGCTCGACACCGCGCCGTCGCTGCCCGTAGGCCGAGAGCAATCCACAGATCGCCGCCTGTTTTTGCGGGGCAGGCAAATCGCTGCGCAACAACGCATCCAGCGGTGGCGGTTCCGACACCACGATGTGATCGTCGAGTTGCGCGAGCATCTGACTGATCAGCGTCGAGCCACAGCGCGAGGCGTGCAGAATGAAAGCGCTAGGCGCCAGACCCGGACTCTGCGCGTGCCAATCGCCAAGTGCCGACAGCGGTGTCTGGCGACGAAACGCCTGATTGAACGGCAGTCGCAACGCATCATCGACCGCGTCGCGGAAAAACGGCTGGCGCAACGGCCTGTCACCGAACCAACACCAATCCACCTGCCATTGGCCGGCGACCGGCCAGACACGAATCGGCAACCAGCCGTCGAAATTCAGCCGTGCCATTGTTCAGTCCATTGCCGGCGACCGTCGCGCATCGCCGCGCGAAGTTCTTCGCGCGAGAACGGCAAGCCTTGTGCGGCAGCCAACTTCAGGGTTTGGGTGATGAACTGTTCAGGATCGTGCAGCTCCCGCAAGGCTCGCGACAGCGAAGCATCCTTGGCGACCAGCCGTTGAAAACACTGCAATGTCGATTCGGCCAACTGCGGTTCAGGGGTACTCGCCAAGCCCTCGGCAATCCGCTGTTCCAGCCACGCATCGGGCCGGCAATCGAGGACCAGATGAACCCGCGCCGATGTATCGCGGTTGTCCACGCGATGCGCTCGCGCCAGATCGAGAAACCAGCATTCCCCCGCCCTCATCGGGATCCGCTGGCCATCGAGCCAGAAATCCACCTCGGGCGGGCTGAGCAACGGGATGTGCAGGCGCAGATCGGCGTCCGGGCCATTGAGATCGTAGTCCCGATGTTCGTGAATCCGTCCACCCGGCCCCAGACGTAACAAGCGTGCACTGACGATTTTCAACGGCAGATCGCGCAGCCCTTGTTGCCAGCGATCATCCAGCAACCACGGTGCGCGACACAGCGGCGAGCCGCGTCCGGGGGATAACTCGGTCAGTGCATCGGCTGCCGAAATCAGCGCCACGCCGCTCCAGTCTCCCGAAAAGTAATCGGTATTGAAGTGACTGCGCCAAGCGTCATCGGCAATCGCCGCCAGTGCCCGCAACAACAGCGGCAAATCCACCGTCACCGGCAGACGCGAAAACGCCGGTCGGCTCATGCGTGTGGCAACACCGAACATTCGCCGAGCCAGGTCAGCAGGCGATCAAGGCAGGCTTCGACCGATTGCGCGCCGGTGTCGACCACCAAAGATGCCTGCAACGGTGGCTCGTACGGCGCCGACACCCCGGTAAACCCAGGCAGTTCACCGCGTCGCGCCCGGGCGTAATGCCCCTTCGGGTCGCGCTTCTCGCACACCGCCAATGCTGCGCTGCACCAGACTTCGCGATAGTCCTCACCCAAACGCCGGGCGAACACGTCGCGCAACTCTGGCAGCGGCGCGATCATCGCCAGAATCACGATCTGTCCGTTTTCCACCAGCAACGCCGCCAACTCGCTGGCGCGGCGAATGTTTTCGAGCCGATCCGCATCGGTGAATCCCAGATCGCGATTTAGGCCGACACGCAAACCATCCCCGTCGAGCACCACGCTTTGCACACCTCGTTCAAACAACTCGGCGTGCAGCGCTTGCGCCAGCGTCGATTTGCCCGCCGCCGGTAGCCCCGTCAGCAGAATCGCCGCACCGCGATGGCCGTTACGGGCCTCGCGTTGCGTGCGGCTGACGCTGGCGCTCGGTGCCAGCAGATCATTATTGCGCCGGAGCATGGGCCACCACTGGCACCGCAATGTCGCCCGACGCCCACGCGGCTTCGCGATTGGCCAACGCGGTGGCGATGGACTGGACCTGGGTGGATTGCACTTCATCCGGCATCGGATCGAGGCCGGCGCTGGCGAAGATTTGCCCATAAGCGTTACGCAGATCGGCGTAGGACAGGTCCCGACGCAGATCCGCCTGCAAGGTGTTCAGTTCACCCTGGATCAGGTCTAGCTCACCGATGCCTGCGGCCTGATGACGGTTACGCAACTGCTGCAGAATCTGCCCATCGATGCTCGACAGTTCCTGGTTGGTCTGGAACTGATGCATTGCTTCCTGGTAGTTCGCGTTGGCCACGTAGAGCTGGGCCAGCACGGCAATCGACATCGCCTGACGACGAGCCTTGGCCACTTCTTCGCCAGCCTTGGCCACATCGATCGCCGCCGGTGCGGAAATCACGTTGAACAGGTTCCAGGTCAGCTTCACCCCGTAGTCGGCCCACTTGTCGTTGACCAAAAACGAGTTGCTGTCGTAATGCCCGCCCGCCGAAAACTCCAGCCCCGGCAACAGCCGCAGCATGGCTTTACGGGTTTCCGCGGTGCTGATGCGCGTCTGGTAATCCTGCTCGCGCAGTTCCGGACGGGTGGCCAGGGCTTCATGTTCAAGGCTGGCCATGCCGACCTTCAACTGCGGAATCGAGTAATCATCCGGGGTCGCCAATTTCAGATCGGTGCCCATCGGCAGGTTGATCAGGGTCGCCAGTTCGGTTTTGGCCAGGGACAGTGCCCGGCGCTGCTCTTGCAACTGACGGGTTGCCTCGATCAGCGAGCGCTGATAACTCAACGCTTGCACCGGATCGCCAATGCGTTGCTCGCTCATGCTCTGGCTGTTGGTGCGCGCCGTGTCGACCCGTGCCATCAGGCTGTCGATCTGCGTGAGCAGACGTTCAGCAGCTACCGCTCGCCAATAGGCCGATCGCACGTCCTGGACGATGGTGTTGATCACCTTGCGCCGGCGTTCCTGAACGATCAGTCGCTGGTCGCCCTGTTGCTTGGCGCTGATGTAACTGACGCCGAAGTCAAGAACGTTCCAGACCATGGTCAGGTCGGCGACTTTACGGTCGCGGTCCTGGGAGGTCGACGGTTCCAGAGATTGGGTGCCGGTGCGCACGCTCTGGCTGCTGGAGGCACTGACGTTGTTACGCCCGGCGTAGCCCGCGTCCAGTGCCATGCGCGGCAACATGTCGAAACTGGCAAGGTCGAGTTGGCGCTTGGCCAGCGCCTCTTCCATGATCTTGAGTCGGCCTTCGAGGTTGTATTTCACCGCGCGGGCCATGGCTTGGTGCAGGGTCAGCGGACCACTGAGGGGTTCCTGACCTGAGTACATGCTCTGCAAATCGCTTTTGGCGCGTTGCTCACTGACGCTGCGTTCAATCGGTTCACTCTTGACTGCACATCCGCTGATCGCCAGCGCCAGCAGGCTGGCGCCGAACAACTTATGACTTCTTTTCATCCTTGGTTTGCCCCTGGGTGCCACACAGAATTAAATTTTTTCAGGCCTGCATTTCGCTGATGCCGACCTGTTTGAATGCCGCCGCCAGGCTGTCGACCTGACGTTGTTCAGTGTCTTTGAGCTGTAGCAGTTGCTGGGCCAGACTCGGCGCGCCAAACACGCCGTGCAGCCCTTGGGAAACATCCCCGCCGCGGATCGAATGATTGCCGAAGCTATTCAGCGAATCGCGCTCGGTACTGGTGTCCTGATTGAACAGACTCGACAACGTACTGGTGCTGAACACCCCGCCATCGCCGCCGCCAAAACCAAGGAAACCGTGCCCCGAACCATCGCCACCACTGTCGCTGCTGCTAAACACCTGCGCGATGTAGCTTGGCGCCAGCGCCCCACGACTCATGAAAATTTCGCCCAGTGGCCGGATGCCGTTGCCGATGATCCGGTCTTCGAACAACGGGGCAAAGGTCAGTGGCGAGCCAAGGTCACCTGTAGGTGCAGCGAAAATGATCGGTTGCAGCGGCAGGTTCTGCGGCGGTGGCGGCACCACCGGGTCGCTGCTGCGAATCAGTGGATCCGGGATCACGACGCTGGTCGGCGTGGTCGGCACGATGGGTGGAATGACCACCGGCACGGTGTTGATTGCAAAGTTGTTCGACTGGCTGGTACCGCTGCCGGCGTTGCCCGAACCGTCACTGATGCCCGCCATGTTCAAGCTGATCGCGTTGCTGCCATTGCTTAGGTTGCTGGTCGGCGTCAGCGTCGCGGTCCAGGTTTTACCGCCGTCGTTGCTCGCCAGATTGGACAAGGTGCCGTTGGCCGCATTGATGTCGGAGAGGTCGAAACCCCTCACCACTTCATTGAAGGCAAATGTCACCAGCGAATTCTGGCCAACGCCCAGGTTCGGGTTAGCCACCACCACCGTGGCGGTCGGCCGCTCGCCGTCGATCACGTAGTTGTTGGACACTGCCACGCCGGTGCCGGTATTGCCGGACAGGTCGGTGACGTTGCTGGTGTCCAGCGCAATGAAATTGCTCGGGTCGGTGATGTTCGCCGTCGGTGTGAAGGTGGCGGTCCAGGTCTTGCCACCGTCGCCGCTGGCCAGGTTGGTCAGCTCGCCGTTGGTCACGCTGAGGTCCGACAGGTCGAAATTGTTCACCGCCTCGCTGAAGGTGAACGTCACCAGCGTGGTCTGGCCGATGCCCAGGTTCGGGTTGGCGACCACAATTGTCGCCGTCGGCCGGGTGGCATCGAGCGCGTAGTTGTTAGAGATCGCGATCCCAGCGCCAGCATTGCCCGCAGCGTCCGTCACGTTGCTGTTGTCGAGCAGGATCAGGTTAGTGGTGTCGTTGATGTTGGCCGTCGGGGTCAGCGTGGCGGTCCAGGTTTTGCCGCCGTCACTGCTGAGCAGGTTGGACAGGTTGCCGTTAGCGACGCTGAGGTCCGACAGGTCGAAACCCGAAACCGCTTCAGTGAAGGTGATGGTGACCGTGGTGGTTGCACCGATACCCAGGCGAGAATCCGCCACGACAATGGTCGAGGTCGGCCGCGCGGTGTCGATGGCGTAGTTGTTGGAGTCGGTCACGCCCACGCCGCTGTTGCCCGAGGCGTTGGTCACGCCGCTGTTGTCGAGGCTGATCAGGTTGGTGGTGTCCGTCACGTTGACGGTTGGCGTAAAGGTCGCCGTCCAGGTAATTCCGCCGTCACTCGACGACACATTACTCAAGGTGCCATTGGCCACGGTCAGGTCGGCGTTGGTGAAGCCGCTTACCGCTTCGCTGAAAGTGATGGTCACCCCTGACGTTTCGCCGGCCTTGAGGGCGGTGTCGGTGATCACGATGGTCGAGGTCGGGATTTGGGTCTCGACCACATAGTTGGCGGAGTCGGTGGTGCCCGCACCGGCATTGCCGGCGAGGTCGGTGACACCCCTGTTGTTCAGCCTGATCAGGTTGGTGGCGTCGGTGACGCCCACGGTCGGGGTGAAAGTCGCGGTCCAGGTGATGCCGCCGTCGCTGCTGCTCACCGCACTTAACGTGCCGTTGGGGACACTCAGATCGCTGTTGTCGAAACCGCTGACCGCCTCGCTGAAAGTGATGGTCACCAACGAGGTTTCGCCCGGCTTCAGGGTGGTATCGCTCAACACGATGGTCGCGGTCGGACGCTGGCTGTCGATGGCGTAATTGTTGGAATCAGTGGTGCCTGCGCCAGCGTTGCCGGCCAGGTCCTGAACGCCGGTGTTGTCCAGCCGAACGATGTTGCTGGTGTCGGTAATGCCGGCCAATGGCGTCAATGTCGCGGTCCAGGTAATGCCACCGTCGCTGCTGCTGACGTTACTCAGGGTCGCGTTATCGATCAGCAGGTCGGCGTTGGTGAAACCGCTGACCGCTTCGCTGAAGGTGATGGTCACCAGGCTGGTCTGACCCAAGCCCAGCGCCGCATTGGCGACCACGATGGACGCGGTAGGACGCTGGGTGTCGATGGCGTAGTTGTTCGAATCAGTGGTGCCTGCGCCGGCGTTGCCCGAAGCGTTTTGTACGCCGCTGTTATCCAGAGTGATCAGGTTGCTGGTGTCGGTGATGGCGTTGTTCGGGGTGAACGTCGCCGTCCAGGTTATGCCGCCGTCGCTGCTGGTGACGGCGCTCAATGTGCCGTTGGCAATGGTCAGGTCGGCGTTAGTGAAACCGGTCACCGCTTCAGAGAAGGTAACGGTCACCAGGGACGTTTCGCCGATATTCAGTGCAGTGTCGGCCACCACAATCGTAGCCGTTGGCAGCACGGTGTCGATCGTGTAATTGGCCGAGTTGGTGGTGCCACTGCCCGCGTTGCCAGCAAGGTCGGCCACGCCAGCGTTGGCCAGGGTGATGACGTTGGTCACGTCATGCACGCCAACGGTCGGGGTGAACGTCCCGGTCCAGGTGATGCCGCCGTCGCTGCTGCTCACCGCACTCAACGTGCCGTTGGCGATGGTCAGGTCGGCGTTGCTGAAACCGGTCACCGCCTCGCTGAAGGTAATGGTCACCAGCGAGGTTTCGCCAGCGCTCAGGATCGGGTCTGCCAGGACGATGGTCGCGGTAGGCCGAACCGTATCGATGACAAAGTTGTTGGAATCGGTGCTGCCGCTACCGCTGTTGCCCGCCAGGTCGCTGACCCCTGTGTTGTCGAGGGTGATCAGGTTGGTCGCGTCATTGGTACTGACGCTTGGCGTGAAGGTCGCCGTCCAGGTGACGCCACCGTCGCTGCTGCTCACCGCCGTCAACGTGCCGTTGGCGATGGTCAGGTCGGCGTTGGTGAACCCCGTAACTGCTTCACTGAAGGTGATCGTGACCAGGGAGGTGTCGCCGATTTTCAGCGCATTGTCCGCCACCACGATGCTGACCGTCGGCCGCACGGTGTCGATGGCGTAGTTGTTCGAATTGCTGGTGCCCGTGCCGACGTTGCCGGAAGAAACTGCCTGTACGCCGGTATTGTCCAGGGTGATCAGGTTGGTCGCGTCGGTAATGCTGGCGGTCGGTGTGAACGTCGCCGTCCAGGTAATGCCGCCGTCGCTGCTGCTCACCGCCGTGAGCGTGCCGTTGGCGATGGTCAGGTCAGCGTTGGTAAAACCGGTCACGGCCTGGCCGAAGGTGATGGTCACCAGCGACGTTTCACCGATATTCAGCGCGTTGTCGGCCACAACGATGGTTGCGCTCGGACGCACGGTGTCGACGATGTAGTTGCCAGAGTTGGTGGTGCCGCTGCCGGCATTGCCCGCCAGATCAGCCACGCCGGCGTTGGCCAGGGTGATGACGTTGGTCGCATCGTTGACGCTCGCTGTCGGCGTGAACGTCGCGGTCCAGGTGACGCCGCCATCGCTGCTGCTAACCGAGCTCAACGTACCGTTGGCGATGGTCAGGTCGGCGTTGGTGAAACCGCTGACCGCCTCGCTGAAGGTGATGGTCACCAGCGAGGTTTCGCCGACGCTCAGGTCGCTGTCGGCGACCACGATGGTCGCGGTGGGCCGCACGGTGTCGACAATGTAATTGTTGGAATCGCTGGTGCCGACGCCCACGACACTGCCGGTGACGCTTTGCACCCCGGTGTTGTCCAGGGTGATGACGTTGGTGGTGTCCGTGATCGACGCGTTCGGCGTGAAGGTCGCGGTCCAGGTCACGCCGCCATCGCCGCTGCTCACCGCGCTCAGGGTGCCGTTGGGAATGGTCAGGTCGGCGTTGGTGAAACCGGTCACGGCAGTGCTGAAGGTGATGGTCACCAGCGAAGTTGCGCCGATGCTTAACGTCGGTGCGGCCACTACGATGGTCGCGGTGGGCGGCTCCACGTAAGCGGTGTTGAGCGTACCGCCGCTGGTGTAGATCGCCGCGTAGGCCAACGGAACAGTACCCGACACACCGCCACCGAGTTCCGTGCCGCCAGCGCCGCTGCCGGCAGCGTTGCCGCTGAGGGCGTTGAAGTTGGCGGCGGTGATCAATACCGTTCCGCCCTGGTTCCAGATCGCGCCGACGCCGCGCCCGCCATCGCCGCCGTTCAGATTGTTGCTGCCCAGACCGCTGCCGCCGCCACCACCGCCGCCTGCGCCGATGTTGTTGCTGATGACCGAGGTGCCGACGATTTTCAGGGTGCCGGTCGAGGCGTTGTAAATACCGCCGGCGGCATTGCCGCCGACGCCACCGACCTTGTCCCAGCCAGAACCGCCACCACCGCCGCCAATGGAAATGGTGCCGTTGCTGGCCGTGCCGCCATTGCCACCGTTGCTGTAATCGGCCGTGCCCACCCCGCCGACGCCGCCCGTCGTGGAGCCACCGCGACCGCCCATGTGCGTTGCGTCGTAACCGCCACCGTAACCGCCAACGCCGCCGCTGCCGGCCTGACCGCCCAGTGTGCCGGTGCCCGGCCCGGCAGTGCCGCCATGGCCGCCACCCTGACCGCCAAGGCCGCCGCCGCCGCCCCCACCGCCGCCATAGTTGGCGCCCGTGACACCACCGCCACCGCCACCGCCCGCCGCTGCATTGCCGGTGACCGAGACGTTGTTCAGCGTGAGAATACCGGCGTTGAAAATCCCGCCGCCCATGGCGCCGGTCGCCCCGTAGCCGCCATTGCCGCCGTTGCCCGAAACCAGGCCGCGAGTGATCACCAGACCATCAAGTGTCACGGTGCTGCCGGACGCGACTTCAATGACGCGGGTCTTGTATTGACCGCTCAGGGTCACGTCGGCCACGCCATCGTTGTTCAAATCACCGTCGATGGTGATGTTCTTGTTGACCAGCAATTCGGTGTTCAGGTTAACGATCATGCTGCCACTGAACGTCACGATGTCGCCGTTCTGCGCCAAGGCCAGTTCGGCGCGCAGGGAGTTGGTGCCGCTGTCGAGGTTGTTGGTTGCGGTCCAGGTGGCCAGGCCCCATTGGTACGCACTCATGGATTGAGCCGAGAGCACGTTGACGCTGTCGATGGTGCCGGTCGCGATTTCCAGGTTCCAGTCGCCGCCCACACCGGTGCGGTTGCTGGACGCGGCGACATCGCGGCCGGTCATGTTGGCAATCGAGTCGACAAAACTCACGCCGCGATCACCCTCGGCGGTGTAGCAGGCGTAGATCAGGATGTCGCCGCCGACGTTCATGTCCTTGCCGATTTGCCCCAGCACCGCGCTGCGCGCGCCGACGTTATCGGCGGACAGGTAGGTGCTGCCCAGCCACAGATCCCCGGCGTTGCCGTGGGCAATGATTTCCACCGTGCTGACACCCTGGTGGCTACCGAGGTAGTCGGCGATTTGCTGCAAGCCGTCCTTGCTGCCATCGAGTTGCACCACTTGGGTGCCGGGCGCGACACCTTTGAGCAGGCTGTCTGCGTCTTTGACCCGCGAATCGACGAACACCACGCTCTGCCCAGGTACCGCGACCGGTGTCGCGGCGGCTGGCGTTGCATCGGCCTGACCGTGAGTGTCCTTGCTGGCCACCGGGTGATCGGCGTTCGGTGCCTTGGCGGCATCGGCAGTCGGATGGCTTTCAGGCTGGGCGGCATCGGCCACCGTGGCCGCCACCGCGCCGTCGAACAGCATGCGCGGCTCCAGGGACATGATCATGGGCGCGGCCAGTGCCCTTGCGCCTTCGGTAATCCGCGACTTGCCTTTGCTCAACCACATGCTGCTCACCCGAACTCGAACTTTCTTGAGGCATCAATGAGAACGCCGCGATTAACTGATCGCGGCGTCGGCTTTCATACGAATGACATTGGCGGCGCTGGCTGAACCATCGAGCCAAAAGGACAACTCCGCGTATTGCTTGAACAAGTCCGGCGGCAGAATGGTGCGCCTGGTTTGCAGTTCAACCTTGGGTTTGACCTTGTGCAGGCCCGCGATCCCAAGGCCTTGATCGAATTCCGGCGCGTCATATGCCAGGTTGTTGAAATCGTGCTCGAACCACGGCTCTTCGATGAAGTCGTAAACCAGCCGCAGCACCCGCTCCGGGGCCTGGGTCAGCAGGTCGTAATCGACGATCAACAACGACTCGGCCTGTTCGCCGTAATACGCTTCCTTGAGCGCCGCCCAGGCAAAACCCACCAGGCGATTGCGCTGAGCGAGGGTTTCGCAACGGCTATAAACGGTGTTGCGCTCAGCCGCGTCGACAAACAGCTTGGTGTTTTCATAAGGATTGGCGCGGTACAGGCGTTCGAGACTGTCCATCACCCAGGCGACATTGCGCACACAGGCAATCACCTTGGCTTTGGGAAACAGGTCGTTGATGGCCGGCAGCCGCGAGCTCCACAACCGATTGGTGTCGAACACCACTGGTTTGTCGGCCTTGTCGGCGTAGAAAGAGTCGAACAATCCGCGAAGCAGACGGCGACGCAGGCCGGTATCGATCACCGCACCAAACTCGCTGCCGGCGCTGCATTGATCAAGGACGCTGCTGAAGAGAGAACCGACCGGGCTGGTCATACCGGCGTGAAAACGCGGATTCTGCAAAAGAATCGCAGAAAGCAGGGTGGAGCCTGAACGCGGCAAGCCGGAGATAAAGTGGAACTGCTGCAATCCCTTCACCGTAGTCGTAAGTCCATTTGTAGGACAAAGCGTAGTTCAACGGCAACCCTGCGACTAGTAGTGTTTTGACATCAAGTCAGAGCAAAAAGAACTAAAAAGTTAATTTTTAATCGCGAATTTTTAGGTGAAACGTTTTTGTTTCGGCCTACCTTATTCGCCGCTCGAATTCGCCGTGAATAATCGCGCCTGCACGCCCCCGGCGTGGACTTCTGCGCGAACCTTCCACGCCGCGGGCAATGGCAGAAACTCTGCCGGCTCGTCGAGCGCGCCGATCAGCCAGACCCGAGGACTGCCGGCCAGTTCGGCAAGGCTGTCGAGATAGACGTCGGCGGTCACCAGCGTGCCAAATCCATAATCGTTCGGCCGCGTCGAGTGACCATCGGCGGCGGGTGGCGTGAAGAGGCGCACGTGCGCGCCGGTGCGGTCGTAATAAACGTAACTGAGGTACCAGAGCATGTCGCTGGTGATGATTTGATCACCAGCCTGAAAATGCAGATTGACGTAATTCACCACCCGATCGAGCTGATCATTGCTGTCGACCGTGGCGTTGTTGCTGACTCCCACCCACTCGACCCCGACCAGCGACATCAGCACCGCCAACGCCAACACCCGCACGCGGCTGTACAAACGGTCGATGGCCAGTGCCACCAGCATCGGCAAGCCCAGTGCGTAGGCGGTCAAATAACGTTCAATGAACACCGGCGAGATGAACGACACCGCGAACACCAGCAGGATCGGCAGCGCGCCGAAAAGCGCCAGCAGGATACTGCCGCGAAATACGCTGCGATCCCGCGCCAGCGCCACGCCGATTATCGCCAGCAACGCCACCGGCAATGTGATGAACAGCCAGCGCGGCAACGTTCCGCCGTCGTCCTGGGTCAGCAGCGACCAGATCATCGACGGTAACGAACTCAACGTGACCGGATCTTCCCAGCCGACATCGCCATTGGCCTTGAGCGCATCCATGTGCTGAATCAGATCGATCAGGTTGGGCACCCAAGGCAAGTACAGCAACACAATCCCCAGGTTCGCCAGCCACCAGGCCGGACGCTGGATATGCCGCAGGCGATAACCGGGCTGCACCCGCACCACGGCCAGCCACAACCAGTGACTGATCACGCACAGCGCAGTGAAATAGTGGGTATAGAACGCCGCCGCCATCAGCAGCGCGTACACCACGAGATAGCCGTTACGCCGGGGTTGCCGGACCCAGTACACCAGCGCAATCGTGGCGCCTATCAGTAAAAGGCCGAGCCAGGAGTACATGCGCACTTCCTGGCTGTAACGCACCGCGGTGGGCAACAGCGCCAGCAGGATCCCGGCCAGCAACGCGGCGCGCCGGGTGGCGAGCAGATCCACCAGCCACACGCCCAGGCCGACCGTGATGATCCCCGGCAATGCACTCAGGGCGCGGATCGAAAAAATACCGTCGCCAAACCAGTCGATCCAGCCATGCAGCAGCATGAAGTACAGCGGTGGGTGTACATCGTGGGCGGCATGCGCCCAGATTTCGCTCAACGAGTGCTGGCTCAGCAACAGGCTGGAGCCTTCGTCTCCCCAGATCGCGGCGGCCGTCAGGTCGTAGAAACGCACCAGCGCCGCCAATACCATGATCGGCAGCAACCAATATTCTCTGGCCCAACGAATCACGCGCAAGCTGCCAAACCACGACCCTGGCGTCGCGTGTGGATCCTGGGTGTCGCCCACCGGCGTTACTCTGTTTACCGCCATTGCTGCCTCTCGCCGCGCCACGACACTACGACCGTATGAATCCGTAAACCTGCCAGTCACTTTAGGTCAGTCGCACAAGAATCGTCGATGCCGGTTTGCGCTTTCACGACATCCGGCAACCTTGCCAATCCGCGTCTACGCTCTGGCGTGGCGTGACCTGGCCACGGAGTGCCAAGGCAACAGCAGCAGCCTGAACCCACTAGCGGCCCGCCGACAACCAATCAGAAGGATGAGGACTTTATGGACGTTTACATGGGCACTGTTCTGACGTTTGCCTTCAACTATGCGCCCAGCGGCTGGGCCTTGTGCAACGGTCAGATCATCGGAATCAACCAGAACCAGGCGCTGTTTGCATTGCTGGGGACGGTGTATGGAGGCAACGGCCAGCAAACGTTCGGGTTGCCCAACCTGCAAAGCCGCCTGCCGATCTGCCAAGGCAACGGCCCCGGCCTGACACCGAGGGTGATGGGGGAAATTTCTGGCGCCGAGCAAGTCACCGCCACCCTCAACAACTTGCCGACCCACACCCACACCCTGGCCGGGCTCACGGCCACCACCACCGTGCAACTGGCCAACCCGGCCAGTAACCCGGCGGGCGCGCCGACTGCGACCAACGCCTACATCGGCGCTTCGGGTACCGGGCCGGGCCTGGCGAATATTTTTTCCGACGCTCAGGGCGCATCTCCGGTACCGCTCAAAGGCGCAGCCACCACCATCAGCGGGACCATCACGCCGACCGGCAATGGCCTGCCCCTGCCGATCATGAACCCGTATCTGGTGCTCAACTTCAGCATCGCCCTGCAGGGCATATTTCCTTCGCGCAACTGACCGATCGCCGGGGGATCTTCTCCCCCGGCCTCCCAACTGGCTGGAGCGAGACCATGCTGCAAACGGTTCAAAGCCAACATTTCCAGGCATTGCTCGGACGGATCGGCACCCTGCACCTGCCCGACGGCACTGCGTTGCAATTTCACATCGACCACCTTGAAGAAAAGCCCATGGCGAAAATGCGCTACAGCGAGCGCATGCCGTTCAGCGTCGAATTGAGCAGTCTGGAACCGACTGAGTTTGTCGACGGCTTGTGTGCTCTGGAGTTACCGGAACTGGGACGGGTCGAGGGTATCTTCGTCTCACGGGTGCCACCGATGGGCCGGGACCCGGCGATGGCTTACTTCCACGTCACCTTCAACTGACTCAATACACAACCCCTGTGGGAGCGGGCTTGCTCGCGAAGGCGTCAGTTCAGTCGACAAAAATGTTGCCTGACACGACGCCTTCGCGAGCAAGCCCGCTCCCACTGGTGTTTTGTATTTCAGATCCGGGCATCGAGGTTATCTAGGGCTCGGTTGACGCTCATTACCCCGAGCATCAACACCACAGACAAATCGGAATAGCCCTACACACAAAACAGAATCACCCGGCATTCAAGCTTGAGTTCGCTCGCCAAAGTTCCCCGTTTTGCAGAACGGGACACGGACGTGACCAGACTCATCCCTCAACGCGAACTCCACGGCCAACAGGTACTCGACATCCACCAAGCCATGGACACCTTTCGACAGGCACTCAATCGCCCGGATGAACTGCCGGGTTTCGATGCCTTGCTCGATGCAATGGGCCTCAATCAATCCAACTACCTGCAAGGCGCCAACCAGCGAAAACTCGTCGAAGCCATCAGCAACGGCGAGTGGGTCTTAGTGAAACCACGCGTTGTTACCGATAACGGCGGCGCCTCTTGGAACGCCTTCAAACCCAAACCCGAGCCACCTCCCGCCCAGCATCTGGTGGAAGAACACGCCTACGCCCTGCCCCAACCGGCAGAGTCGGGTTTTCACATTGTCCAAAAACCCATAACCCTCGAAGTGCTGGAGCGTGCGCTGTACGAAACGACACCCAGCGATGCCCTGCGCCGCGAATTCCGTTCGCTCAATCGTCACCTCGGCGAACAGGTCAAACCGGGGCAAATGGTCATCTTCAGCGACTCGCGCAACTACATGTGTCGACGCGAAGAGGCGCATATGATGGCGGCGGCGGAGAAAGTGAATGAAGCGCTTAAGGATCTGACGGATGAAGAGGCTTCGTTCATGGTTGAGCACCATGATGTGATTGAGCCATTTCTAGGGGTTTCTTCCGGCGGGCTGGGTGTCGCGTCGATCATGGTGGGGCAGCACATTGAAACGCTTGAGAACACGCTTAAAGAATTGAAGCGCCTGCACGAAGAGCAATATCGCCAATATGGCAATCTCAACTCACCGGAGTTTTTTGCCCAACGCAAAAGATTGATGACGAAGCTTGATGTCAGTTTGAGCCCGTTGGTTCGAAAGACAACGGGTATTCCGGATCACCCGAAACTTAAGCGGGCGCTAGGTTTATCTTCACGAAGAATCGTACATAACTGGAACAAGGCAGGTGCACCGACTCAATTGCCTGGCTACGCGACAAATATCCAGGGTGTGGCGCGAGCCGCAAAATACATGAAGGCCGGTGGATACGTGGCCATTGGCCTTGGCGCCAGTTCTGCGGCGATGAAGATTTACGAAACGTGTCGCACCGGACGTGAGGAGGAGTGCCGTCAGGCTAGATTTATAGAGGGATCGAAGCTGTCTGGAAACGTTCTAGGCGGAGTGATAGCGGGCAGACTGGCGCCGACTATAGCTCCAATGACATGTGCCGCAATTGGTGTAGGAACTGCCGGGGCGGGTGGAGTCGTATGCATGTTGGTTGTGAGTGGTGTACTAGCCGCGCAAATGGCAGATGGCGGTACCCAAGCCGGGGATGTAATCGGTGAGAAACTTTACGAGATGAGTAAATAATCCCCTTGAAAAATTGATGAATTACCGTGCGCTAAAATTCTTATATCAAGTTATGCCCATCCGTTTATGAATTCAGGACGCTGGATAAACGTTAAGGACTACACGTGATCCCCTCTCATCTTCATCTCATTTTTACCTGCTCATGGGCAGTAGTTCTGTTGCTCTTTATCCTGAGCGAAGCGTTGGTGTTGTTCGCAGCCTATTTTCGACTTAATCAGATGGAAGACCACTTCGTTACCTCTGATCTTGTAAGCATTAATAGGAAAAAAATGGGAAACGGACCATTGGGAAGAATGAGAAGAGTCAGGCAAATAAGAGCGCTGACAGGCCGCTTCGATCATTTTC
The DNA here is from genome assembly GCF_016651105.1 of Pseudomonas sp. TH15. Lineage (GTDB taxonomy): Bacteria > Pseudomonadota > Gammaproteobacteria > Pseudomonadales > Pseudomonadaceae > Aquipseudomonas. The sequence goes on along the minus strand of NZ_JAEKEL010000001.1, from coordinate 1,193,023 downwards.
AAATGCTGGACCCGCAAGCGATCATGGAAGCTGAGACTTTTCCTGATCGTCTGAAAAAATGGGTGAACATCTCAGGCTGTCTCTTCCGACTCGGCGTGGCTGGTGCGGCTCTATTTGTGTTTTGGCTGAGTTTCGAGTGGTTATGCACTGCCCTCTCAAAACCCGCCAGCGACCTGAAACTTGTCTTTATCGCAACGTTGATCGCCTGTCTGGTGCTGGCTTTTATGGCAGTGCTTGCAAAGGTATACATCAGCTTTGTCAAATTGGCAGAGATCGAATCCCTGCTCAGGAAGTCGTACTTTATCGCCCGAAATCGTCGAGTGATGGGAGACGGCGCCTATGGTCGATACTGTCGCTTGTCCCACGTTTCAACCATGCTTTTGCTGGATGATGATTTTTTGTCTTTCACTGATTCTCAGGCAATTAACGAGATTGTTCGCTTCCCCTCAAATCTACGTTGCCTGGTCATAATTCCGACGAGGATTCTTGCCTATTCTTTCCTGGGCTATTGCTCAATCCATATCGGTGGAAATGCGTTAGGTGTATTTGTCTGAAGCTGTACCCAGGTCGGAGCTGCCGAAGACTGCGATCTTTTGATCTTGTTGTTAAAAAAACAGAATCAAAAGATCGCAGCCTTCGGCAGCTCCTACAGGGGTTATTGGGGGTACCAGACGAGGCGTTCGGCGGCGGGGTTGCACTCCTCGACCGCAAACCCCAGCGCCAGGTAATGCCGACGCGCATGGGGGTTGCTCGCCCAGACCACCGTCGCCACCGGGCAGCGGATTTGCTGTGCGGCTTTTTGCACCCCTTGCAGCACCGTGCGGCCATACCCCTGGCCGCGAGCTTGAGGAATGAACGCCAGGTACAACACACGAATTTCATTGGGGCCGAAATCCGTGGTCAGCGCGCCGATGGGTGTGTCGAGTTTTTCCACCACGTAATGCATCGCGTTGGGATATTCAGCCTCGATCCCTTGCTCCTGTACCCAAAACTGCTGGGCCACCAGTTCTTCGACGCGTTCAGGCTCGCCGTCGATCCATTGCAGATCGGGCCTGGCCGCCTGATACAGACTTTGCAGAAAAGGCCCGTCACTGGCCCGCGAAGGCCGCACCACCAAACCGTCCGCCGCCACTGCACCGTTGTTCGCCATGCTGCTCTCCCTTAGAAACCACTTTCCCTCACACCCAGCGCCGCCATGCGCCGCCAGGCCGTTCCCAACAACGACTCACCGCTGCCCTGCAACACCACGATTCCGCGCAAGGGTTGTATCGGCATCGGCGCGTTGTCGAGCAGGCTAAGCCGCGCGCCGTATTGCGCTTGCACCGGCTCGGCCCGTTGCGACTGATCACGGCGTACGGCAATCGGCCCGTGATGGTCGGACGTCAGCGCTTCCTGATCAACATAAGAGACGCCATTGGCGTCGATGTCCGTCAGTTGCACGGCGACCGCCGGGTGCATCGGGTCGTCGGCGATAAAGCGCCCGTGCGCCCCCGGCGTCACACGCCAGAGGTCCGCCTCGGCCAGATAACCGCGCAACCGCGCGCCGTCTTCGACCACCCGCGCCAATGGGTCTTTGGTGGCCAGCCAACGACCGGGCACCAGTTGCGGCAGTAAATCGCGCACCGTGCCGGCGTGGGGTGCACGCAGCAACAGGCGCTCGCGCTGAGCGGCCAGCCCACGGTATTCGGCTACCGCTTCGGCCAGGCGCTGTTCGACGATATTGGCATCCGCTGCCGTTTCGCTGCGACCGGCCTGACGGCGCATCTGCAACTGCTGGATCTGAATTTCCTGACGGACAATAGCCTGGCGCGAGTCCAGATCCGGCGATTCCAGCTCGACCAGCACATCACCCTCGGCGACTACCTGACCGTCATGCACATTCACGCGTTTGACCCGCGACGCCACCGGCGCATGCAAGGCACTGGCGCGTCCGGCCTCGAGCATCGTCGGCAACTCCACCGCGCTGCGCCAGGGCAACACCAGCACCAACAGCACGCCGAGCAACGCCAGGCCACTGAGCAACACCCGCGGTCCGTGGGCCTGTTCCCGGCGGGTCCACCACTGGCGCCACTCACTCATGATCGGCAGAAAAATGAACCACACCAACTCCACCAGCATCAGGAAAATCCCCAATACCTTGAAGAACAGGTGGTAGACCGCCAACGCGATCCCGAAAAACAACACTGCACGCCACAACCATGAGCCATACCCCCACATCAACAAACGCCGCTGCATCTTCGGCGACCACGGCTCCGGCGCCGCTTCCCCATAGCCAAACAGAAACTCACGCAGACGCCAGCGGCACAGGGCAAAGGCCCGGCCTTGGAGGTTGTCCACTTCAAGAAAATCGCTGAGCAAAAAGTAACCATCGAAGCGCATGAACGGGTTGAGGTTGATCACCAGCGTAGTGATCCACGTGGCACTGGCAAGCATGAACGCCGCCGTGCGCGCCGGGCCATCCGGCAGCAGCGACCAGGCCAGCAGCGCGATGCAGGCCAGCAACAGTTCCGCCATAACACCGCCAGCACCAATCAGCAGCCGCGCGCGCCGATCGTTGACCCGCCAGGCGTCGCTGACGTCGGTATAAAACATCGGCAGCATCACCATGAACGCCACGCCCATGCTCTGCACCCGGCAACCGGCGCGCTTGGCCATGAACGCGTGGCCGAACTCGTGACACAGCTTGGCGAAGAACAGCGCCACGCCGAAGGACAAGGCACCACCGAGGCTGAACAAATGCGGGAACGTCGCCACAAAGCGCTGCCAGTCCCTCGACACCAGAAACACCCCCAGCCCCAAGGTGGCCGGTAATCCATAGCGCAACGCCCGCGGCCCAAAACGCTCCAGCCAAGGCCAGGCGCGATTGAGAAACGCGTCGGGGCGCCATAGTGGAATACGGAAAAACAGGTATTGATGCAGCAGGATTTGCCACAGGCTCTGCTTCTGCGCCAAAGCCTTGAGCCGGTAACTGGCGCGCTGCTGATCGTCCATGGCGCTGATCAAATCGTGACCGCGCAGAAACTCCAGCAACTGCTCAAGCTCCGTGCCGTCCAGCGGCAGGCCCGGTTCGCGATTGGCCGCGCGCAAGATTTGCTCGGCATCGCCCAGTGACCAGTGGCGCAACAGGCGCATCGCCGCCGTGCCTAGTTTGAAATAACGCCCGCGCACCGGATCGGCCAACGTCCAGCGCGGCGAGCCGTCCAATGCCGGCGCCGCGGGCGACAATTGCAGGTCGGCACGCAGGCTCGGCAGATGCATTTACAGGCCCACGCTCTGACGCAGGCCGGCCAGTGGCCGACGCAGCAGGTACAACGCCAGCGGTGCGCGATCGCCGAAGATTTTCGCCGTGCCGCGCAGGCCGATGCGCGGTGGGGCATCGGTGAAATTGGCGTCCAACCGGTACGCAAGCTGCCCGCCGGCGGTCGGTTGCGCCTCGTAGGCCGAGCGCTCCAGCGTGGCGAGGTGGCGCTTCAGCGGATCGCTGTCGAGAAACAGCGAGATTTCGGCCCCCGGTTCCAGCGAGATCGCGTCGCCCACCGCCAGTTCGATGCGCAATTCAGCCTGGTTCGGATCGGCAATTTCCATCAAACGTTCGCCGGTCTGCACCGGTTTGCCGGTCAAGCGTTCGGCATCGGCAAACACTGCGATGCCGTCGCGTTCAGCGCGCACTTCACTGCGATTGAGCAACTCGCGGGCGTAGTCGCGTTCGGCGCGTTTCTGCTCGACCCGCGCGGCCAATAAATCAATTTTCGAACTGGATTCAGCATCGGCGAACGAACGCTGGGAATTGGCCTTGAGCTCGGCTTCAGCCACACCCAGCGCACGATCAGCCACATCGGCCTGGGCCTTGAGGGTGGTGCTTTCGAAGCGCAGCAGCAGGTCGCCGGTTTTTACCGTCTGGTTGGGTTTGACCAGGAACTCGGCGATCACTCCATCCAGCGGAGCCGCCACCACGCGCCCGCCCAGCGGCACGACTTCGGCCGGCGCCAGCACCGATTGGCGCACCGGGATCAGCAGCCCGAGGAGTAACACCACGACCAATGCGACCTGACGTTTTCGGGTCCAGCGCAGGCGCCAGGGTTTGCGCGGTTGCAGCGCCAGCCAGGCGTGGCTGTAAGTGTCGCCCAGTTGTGACAGCAATATTTGCTCAGGCGGGTTCCACGCCACGTCGCGGGCCAGCCACAAACCGCCGAACACCTCGCCCTGATGGTCCACCAAGGGCAGCCAGAACACCTGGGCGCTGGAGAGGCTTTGCCAGTCGGCTTGAATCGATTCGCTCAGCAGCGTGGGGGAAATCGCTCGCGCCTGCTTCAACAGGTCGAGCTTGAACAACTGCGCCACCGCCTGCTCGACGAACGCCACGAATGGCGCGTTCGGGTCCACGGTGCTTACGCCGGTCACGGCTTGCACCTTGCCGGCAATCAACAACGCCGCGTGGCGAAAACCAAACAAGGCCTGGCCGTCATTGACCAGGCTGTAAGCCAGTTGCGCCGGGTTGCGAGCGGCGCGGGTCTGACGTTCAAGGTCGAGGAACCGGGCGAAGACCTGCTCGGCCCCGCCCGTTACCGGGGCGTTCACTTGAGCTCCGCGAAACGCGCCGTTCCGCTCATGCCGGCCAATAGGCCCGTGGCGTTGGGCAGCGTCGCCACCAACAGCAAGGTCTGGCTGCCTTCATCGATGCGCGCGCCGAGGCGCTTGACCGTGGCATCCAGCGGCTGACCGGTTTCATCGGGCACAAAACTGAAGGTCTGGCCGGGCTTGAGCTTGCCCATCCAGCGCGACGGAATCAGCAAATGGATTTCCAGGGTGCGGTTGTCGACCACATCCAGCAACGGCGCGCCGGCAGCCACGCTTTCATAACGCTGGACCTTGCGCTCGACAACCTGGCCATCAAACGGCGCAATCACGCTGCAACGTTTGACCTGCACTTGATAGACCTGGGACTGCGCCTGAGTCTCGCTGACCTTGGCCTCGGCCCGCGCCACTTCGAAACGCCCGACCGAATTCAACGCTGCCAATTGCTTGTTGTGAGCCAATTCTTCACTGGCCCCACGGGTGGCAGCCTGCGCCGCATTGAGCTGGGCCTGAAAGCCCGAGCAATCGAAACGCGCCAGGGTGTCGCCCTTCTTGAACGACTCGCCCTCACTGAACGGCAACTCGACAATACGCCCCGGCAACTCGCTGGCGAGCACCGCTTGATCCCGCGCCCGCAGCACGCCACGAGCTTCACTGCTGGCCTGCGAAGTGCTACCGACCGGACTGTTTTCCAACAGCGGATCGCCTGCCGCGGGTGTTTGCGCCTGTACTGCGCACGTTACAAAGGTCAATCCTAGAACCCAACTTCCAAAACGCGGCATGACCGTGACTCCCTGACGGATGAGCGGAGTCTACGACAGCGCGGGGTGGCGTCAAGCGAGTAGCCATCATTGGATAGAAATGTGTTGTTTCAAAAGAGAGGGCTGCTCCATGGTTGTTTAAGAAAGGTAGGCAAACACCGACTTCCTACACGAGTTGAGGAAGCTACCAATTGCTCATTGCGAAAGGGGTGATAGACAAGCGACCTAAGAGAATGAACGCAGGGCAAATGTACCTCTCCCTGCAACAACCTCTAATACAGAAGCCCCTAAATGGCTTGACCCCGGTTGGTATCAGCAACCAAAACTGGCGAGCCGGTGCTGGAGATAAACCAGCGGAGTGAGCCTGCAATTATTTGGTGGTTGACCTGCATGACGCGCTCAATCTAGGATTGCCTTACTCAACCCCGTACGTAGCGATTCAGTTCGCTGGCAGTTGGGGATGAAAAAACCGGCTTAGGCCGGTTTTTTCGTTTCTGAGGATTTTTTGTGCGTACCGCATTTTTCGTTGATGGCTACAACCTGTTTTACGGCTTGCTCGCTGGTACACCCTATAAATGGTTGGACCTGCGCAGCCTGCTGACGCACATAACCTTCATAGAAAACCCTCAAAGCTCAATCGTATCGATTGACTACTTCACTTCTCCAATCAAACCCCAGTTGGCAACCCGTGGCCGCGTTTCCAAAGAGGCTCAGGATGCATACATAAGGGCTTTGCGTGCCAGCAAGGTCGCCGTGCATTTCGGAAGACATCAATTAGAGCCAGCCAAAGCGCCAAGGTTTGTAGATAAAAACACCCATGCGTCACGTCAGGACAAAGTCGATATCTGGAAGTTGGAAGAAAAAGAAACCGATGTTCATATAGCAATCAGCATGTATCGCACTGCGAGCCGACAAACAATGCTCGAAGGTGCTGAGAGTATTGAGCAAATCATTCTGGTTTCCAGTGACACCGATATGACCCCTGCACTGAAGGCGCTTCGAACAGATTTTCCCGACCTGGTCATTGGAGTGATCCTTCCTTATCGGACTGGTTCTGTTCGCCCTCCTCCAGGTTCTTTGAAAGATAACTCGCACTGGTTGAGACGCTTTATTGCCAATGAAGAATTGCTCCTTAATCAGTTTCCAAACCGAGTGCCCACGCACAAGAAACCGGCGATCAAACCGGATTACTGGTAGCAAGTTTCGCTATCGGATAAACCGACTCCCAACCTCCACCCAACGCTCGGTACAACCCTACCATCGCCAGCGAAACCCCCGTCGAGCTTTCCACCCACTGCTCCTGCGTGGCCAGCAACGCGCCTTGCACGGTGAGGACGTTGACGAAATCGACCACGCCTTCGACGTATTGCTGTTGCGCGGTGCGCAGGGCGATCTGGTTCTGCCGTACGGCTTCGGCGAGGCTGTCGCGGCGCAGTTGGCTGGCGTTGTAGGCGGTCAGTTGATCGTCGATTTCATGCCAGGCGCGCAGCACGGTTTGCTGGTAGGCCAGCGCCGCTTCCTGTTGCTGGGCTTCGCGCAGGTTGAGCATGCCGCGCAGACGGCCGCCGTCGAACAGCGGCAGGTTGAATTGCGGGCCGATGCCGAACGAACGCGAGCCCCAGGAACCGAAATCGCTCAGTTGCATGGACTGCGAGCCGACGTTGCCCGACAGGGTGATCCGCGGATAGAAATCGCCCTTGGCCACGCCGATGCTTGCGGTCGCGGCATGCAGCCGTGCTTCGGCCTGACGGATGTCCGGGCGACGCTCGGCCAGTTGCGACGGCAGGCCGATGGCAACCTGACGCGGAGTCTGCGGCACCGGGGCGTCTGTGGATAACTCGGCTTGCAACGCTTGCGGCGGCTCGCCCATCAACAGGCTCAGGGCGTTGATCAGTTGAGACTGACGCTGCTCCAGCGCCGGCAGGCGAGACTCGATGGCCGCCACTTGTGCGGCCGCTTCAGCGACGTCCAGGTCCGTGGCTACGCCGTCGGCCAGGCGCAGTTGCGAGAGCTTCAGACTGTGCCGGGCGACGTCGAGATTCTGTTCGGTGACGGCTCGGGTGTTCTGCACACCGCGCAACTGGATGTAGTCCTGAGCGGTTTCGGCCAATACCGACAGCAACACGCCGCGACGGTCGTTTTCGGCGACTTCAAGGGTCGCGTCGGCGGCTTCAGTTTCGCGGCGCAAGCGGCCCCAGAAGTCCAACTCCCAAGACGCAGAGAAGCCGGCGTCCCAGAGGTTGAACGCCGAGTCGCCGTTTTTGCCCGACGGATCGCTCAAGCCCACACCGCTGTTGCGTTTGCGCGCGTAGCTGCCGGTGGCGGCGGTGTTCGGGTAACGATCAGCGGTGATCACCTGGCGGGCGGCGCGGCTTTGCTGCAAGCGGCTGCTGGCGAGTTTCAGATCGAGGTTATCGATCAGGGCCCGCTGGGTCAGGGCTGAGAGTTTCGGATCGTGGAAAATCTCCCACCAGCGTTCGTCCATGGTTTGGGCGACAGCTTGGCTGGCGGCAGGCTTTGCTGGCTTTGACCATTCGGTGATTTGCTGTGGCTCGGGTTTTTGGAAGTCCGGGCCGACGGTGCAGGCGGACATCCCCAAGACGAGCAAGGCGCAGAAAGTCAGTTGCGGCCACTGGCCTCTTCGCGAGCAAGCCCGCTCCCACTTTGAAATGCATTCCCCTGTGGGAGCGGGCTTGCCCGCGAAGGCGTCAGAATGATCAACGGAGATTTTCATCGTTGAACGACCTCATGCTTATCAACGCTGGCGGTATCAATCTGCGCCTCCACCGACATCCCCACCCGCAACCGCCCAGCCAACGGCTGGCCCGGTTCAAGAACGATTTTCACCGGAATCCGCTGCACCACTTTGGTGAAGTTGCCAGTGGCGTTATCCGGTTTGATCGAAGCAAACGTCACCCCGGTGGCCGGCGCGATACTTTCGACACGACCGCTCAACGCTTCGCCACCGAGGCTGTCGACACGAATCCGCACGTCCTGCCCCTGCTGCACATCCGTCAGTTGAGTCTCCTGGAAATTGGCGACCACATAAGCCTGAGCCAGCGGCACCACCGCCAGAATCTTGCTGCCCGGCGTCACATACGCGCCGACCCGCACTGCACGCTCACCGACCATGCCGTCCTGCGGCGCAACGATGCGGGTGTAAGACAGCTCGTAGCTCGCCATTTCCAGCGCCGCTTGCGACCGCTTCAGCCCACCTTCCGCCGCGTCACGCTGGGCGGTGAGGATCTCCACCTGCTTGCGTTCTGCCGCCAGTACCGCCATAGCGTTGGCCAGCCGCGCGGTGGCCTGATCGATATGGGTCCGCGCCTGTTGCGCGTTCTGCACCGTACCGGCGCCCACGCCCGCGAGGTGGTTGTAGCGGTTCAGTTCATGCTCGGCGAAGGCCATTTCGGCCTTGGCCGACACCACCGTCGCCTGAGCCTGAGCGATCACCGATGCCTGGCGCTCAAGGGTCGCCCGAGCGTTTTGCAGTTGCGCCCTGGCCACCAGGGTTTCGGCGTCGGCGGCCTGGGCGGCGGCGCGCAAATCCCGGTCATCGATCAACGCCAGTAACTGCCCCGCCTTGACCTGCTGGTTGTCCTCGACCAACACCTCTTTGATAAACCCGGCGACCCGCGGCACCACCAGGGTGAAGTCCGCAGAGACAAAGGCGTCGTTGGTGCTCTGTTGCGTGCGCTTGCCGAACAGTCCTGGCGCGACCAGGTAAATCAGCACGCCGACCGCGATCGCTGCGGCAACGCCGACAGCCACTTTTTGCTTTGGATAAGTCGTCATAAAAACCTTCTGTTTCAATGAAGCGTTCAAGTCGGCGCGCGCGGCGGATAGATCCGCGTCGGCAGCCAGAAAATCAGCAGGATCAGCGCCACCGCGACGCCGGCCATGCACAGATAAAGATCGGAAGACGTCAGCACCACGGCCTGCTCATGCAGCCGATGGGCAAGGCCGGCATCGCTGCGGTCGGCCAGGGGAGAGTTACCGAGGCTGTCGACCAACATGGTCGAGTGGAAATGCAACCGTGAGGTGGTCAGCGCATCGAGTACGCCGGTGGCGATCACCGCGGCCAGGCCTTTGACGGTGTTGAACCAGGCCGAGGCGAACGGCCCTTCCATCGGCGTGATGCTGCCGGTGGAAAGCATCAGCAGCGGCAACACCGCCATAGGCTGACCGAAGATTTGCAGCAGTTGCAGGAGGTAGAAATCGTCGCGAATCCACGCCGAGGTCAGTTGCGAACCACCGAGGCAGGACAACGCCAGCATGCTCAGGCCAATCCCCAGCACCCAACGGCAATCGACCCAGCGCAGGTTGCACAGCGCCGCCACCAACGGCAGCGCGATCAATTGCGGCAGCGCTGCCAGCAGCATGATCGGCGCGGTCTGAATCGGCCGATAACCCTGGACCTGCGCCAGGTAACTGGAGGGAATGATCACCACCGCCAACAGCACCACCAACACCCCGGCAAGGGTCATCAAAGCAAACGACAGGTTGCGGATGCCGAGCATCTGCAACTTGAAAAACGGAATCGGCTGCGACCATTCGTTGATCAGGAACAGCACCAGCAACAGCAACCCGCCGCCGAGCAAAAAGCAGATGAGGCTCGATTCGAACCAGTCCAGCCGATTGCCCTGCAAGATGCCGATCACCAGCATGCAAATCGCCGGAAAGCCCAATAGCAAACCACGCCAGTTGAACTGCTTTAAGCGCTCCAGGCGCAGTGGATCCTGAGGCAAACCGTAGGCCACCGCCGCCATGGCAATCAGGCACGGCCCGATGATTTGCCAGAACGTCCATTGCCAGCCGAAGTACTCGGTCCACAACCCGGCCAATGGTGTGCCGAGGCCGGGGCCGAAAGTGGCCGTCAGCGCGTAACCGGCCAAGCCATAGAGTTTGAAATTCGGCGGCAGGAAACGCAGCGCAACGGTCATCAGCATCGGCGGCAATGCCCCGCCGGCCAGGCCTTGCAAGATGCGCATGAGCAACAGGCTTTCGTAATTCGGTGCGAACGGGCACAGCACGCCGAGCAAGGTGAACAGACTGATCGCGCTGAGGGTGAAACGCCGCAACGAGAACGTCACCGAGCACCACGGCGCAAACGCCATCGCCGCCACCGAGGTCGCGGTGTAACTGGCGACCAGCCAGGTGCCTTCGTCGTAACCGATGGCCAGCGCGCCGCGAATGTCGGCCAACGCGACTTTGGTCACCATCTCGTTCAGGCCGGACACCAGCACCGCCAGCAACACGCCCACCAGACCGATGATGATCCGCAGACCGAAGACCGGTGGCGCAGCCGCCGTCGCCGGGTTGGCCGCAGCGATGGGCGCCGTGACCGTCAGGGATGTCATGAAATAGCTACTCCGGGAAGAAAAATACCGGAGCATCTTAGTCGGGCTTTGTACTGACTAAAATTGACTTATTGGCAGTTTATAAGTGCGCCAGACACAACTATCCACTGTAGGTGTGAGCCTGCTCGCGATGGCGCTATTTCAGTCGATATTTTTGGCGACTGATACACCGCTATCGCGAGCAGGCTCACTCCTACAGGGGTTTTGTGTTGGTTCGCAGATTATGGCTGGGCGGCCAGCCAGGTTTCGTCGCAACAGGCCTTGAGGGTTTCGCGCATCCAGCGGTGGGCCGGGTCTTTGTCGTAGCGCGGGTGCCAGGCTTGAGTGAGCATTAGCGTCGGCAATGGAATCGGCAGGGTGAATGAACGTAGTTTCAGGCCCAGACGCCGTACGCTCAGCAGTGCTTCCTTGGGCACAGGCAGCAACAGATCGGAATCCGGCAACGCAAACATCGCCGCATGGAAACTCGGCGCAATCACCGCCACCCGCCGCTCCAGCCCCAAGGCATTGAGCGCCGTGTCGATCGGCCCACGGGCAATGCCGCGACGGGACATGCTGATATGGGAGAACCCGGCGTAACGCTCGGCGGTGATTTCTTCGGCAAACAGCGGATGATCTTCCCTGGCCAGGCCGACGAAGTGAGTAGCAAACAGGTTCTGAATCTTCACTTCCGGCATCGACGGGCGATTGTTGCTGATGCTCAGGTCGATCCGCCCTTCACGCAACGCCTCATCGTCCCCATCGCCTTCCGGGACGAAACGCAGCTCGCAGTGCGGGGCCTGACGCTCCATGGTGTCGAACAGCTTGCCGCCGTAAACGCCGACGAAAAAGTCATTGGCGCGAATACTGAAGCGACGGCGTAATGTGCCCAGCTCCACCGCATCGGCCGAGCGGAACAACAGCGCCGCTTGCTCCACCACGTCCCGCACCTGCTCGCGCAATGCCAGTGCCTTGGGGGTCGGCACCAGTCCACGGCCGGCGCGCACCAGGATCGGGTCGCCGATGGCCTCGCGGATTCGGGTCAGGGTTCGGCTCATGGCCGCCGGGCTGAGGTTCATCCGTCTGGCGGCGCCAACCACGCTGCCCTCGTCGAGCAATGCGTCGAGGGCGACCAGAAGGTTCATGTCCGGGAGTTGCATGCTGAGCACTCGTAGCGGATCTGGATTGATCCGGACGCAATGCTAGCAGAGGGCTGAGCCCTTAGTTGTTGATCGGCTTCATTTCAAAATGCAATTCGTTGATGCGCTCTGCGAGAGGATCAGGGGTCTCCGCTATCCTTGGCAAACAGTCCTGTAGCTCAAGACTTTCCTTACTGGGAAGCGTCACTTCTTGCACGATGTCAGCAACACGAGGTCCGAAATAGAGGAAAGTTTCCGGAATAATCTCTGCAATTGAGATACGACGCTGCTCCGGCCCCACAAACAAAACGTGATACTGCTTTGAATCAACTCCAGCGCAATTGAAATTCGAACTGAAATCAGCCGCATGGGCGACTCTGTACAGGATCTGTAGACGTTTGGTCTCCGAGAAAAAATGGTCCACGTAAAACGCGCTCATACCTGTCATGAAACAAATCAGAGCGGCAGAAAAAATCACTGCCAATGGATTTTGATGTGTCTCGGACCAAAACTCACTGTCTCGTACTTTGACGAAAAGATAGATCGCGGCGACAACCGCCCCTGCAACCAGGGGCCAAAACAGAAAAATCATCAGTTGAACAACAGTACCGGCCACTAACGTCATAGGAAGGGCTGATGCATCAAAGGGAAAAATACTGTTGATATCACTTATCGCCTTCATTCTGGCAAAGTAGGTGGCTGCACCAATGAGTATCGTCCAGAAGAAAGCGGAGACTGCGTAATTACCGAAGTGTCTCAGAATCTTTTGTTCGATCAGAATTACGACGCCAAATATGGCAGCGATCATCGAAGCGCACGTTACGGCCAAAACCCAACCCGGTGTCAGCAGGTCATTTGAGGATATGACGAGGCTTGTAACAAAAAGAAAAAACGACAGTGACAAAACCCACCCTACAACATTGGGTTTACCTGCATTCATATTCGATTCAAACCCTTCTCTGGCCAAAGAAGAAATTCCTTTTAAATGTGGATTTCAATGCACCTTTAACGGCCCCCTGCCACAAAACTTAAACATTGAAATACCAACATAAAAGAAGCTTTAACCAATCAGCGCTGCATGCCCCACCGCTTCACCGTTACCCGCTCCAGCGTGTCGAACACCAGGTTCTCCACCAGCAACCCAATCAAAATCACCACCGCCAACCCGGCAAACACTTTGTCGGTGTACAGCTCATTGCGATTCTGAAAAATGTACCAACCCAAACCACCCTTGCCGCTGGTGGCGCCAAACACCAATTCAGCCGCGATCAGCGTGCGCCAGGCAAAAGCCCAGCCGATTTTCAGCCCTGCAAGAATCGACGGCAGCGCCGCCGGAATCAGGATGAACAACACGAAACGCATGCCCTTGAGGCCATAGTTGCGGCCGGCCATACGCAGGGTTTCCGAGACGCCGAGAAACCCGGCGTACGTGTTCAACGCCAAGGCCCAGAGCACCGAGTGCACCAACACGAAAATCAGGCTGTTCTGCCCCAAACCAAACCACAGCAGCGCCAGCGGCAACAGCGCAATCGCCGGCAACGGGTTGAACATCGAGGTCAGCGTGCTCAGCAGGTCGCGACCCAACTGCGTCGAGACCGCCAGGGTGGTCAGGGCAAACGCCAGCACGATGCCGATCAGGTAACCCTTCAGTAAAACGATCAGCGAGATCCAGACTTTGCTCAGCAACTCGCCGCTGAGCAGACCGTCATACAGGGCGCTGCTGGTTTGCAGAAAGCTCGGCAGCAGCAGGTCGTTGTTCTGAATACGCGCGACGACTTCCCAAAGCACGGCCAGCAATATCAGGATCAGGCTTTTTCGCAGCCAGCCTTGCTGCCAGAGGCGTTGGCCAAGCGGCAGTTCACGCTCCAGCGGTACGCTGGTCAGCGGCTGCAAATCAGTTTCGAATTCTTCACGCGGGGACGATAGATGGCTCATCGGGCAATCCTCTCAATGGCTCAATAAGCGATGCGTATGTCGGAAAAATCCAGCTCACGCTCGGTTTCCGGGGACTGGCCTTCATCGAACAACAACCGATGAATCCGCCGCGCCGACTCCTGAAACGCCACGCCACCGAGGCTGTGCAAGTCGTACTGATGACTGTGGACTTCCGCCCGTACCCGACCCGGATGCGGGGACAACAGCAGGATCCGATTGCCCACCACCAGCGCTTCTTCGATGGAGTGCGTCACAAACAACAGCGTGAACCGCACCTCTTCCCAGAGCAGCAGCAATTCTTCCTGCATCTTGCGTCGGGTCAACGCATCGAGGGCGGCGAAGGGTTCGTCCATCAGCAGGATTTTCGGCTGCATGGCCAGCGCCCGAGCAATCGCCACCCGCGCCTTCATGCCGCCGGACAAGGTGTGCGGGTAGGCATCGGCAAACGCCGCCAGCCCGACCTTGTCCAGATAGTGCAGCGCCCGTTCTTCGGCTTCTTTTCGCTTCAGGGTTTTCGACGCCAGCAATGGAAACATCACGTTCTGTTTGACGGTTTTCCACGGCGGCAGTTGATCGAACTCCTGGAACACCACGATCCGGTCCGGGCCCGGCGCATGGACGGTTTGGCCCTGAAGACGAATCTCGCCCTCGCACGGCTGGATAAACCCGGCGACGGCTTTGAGTAACGTTGATTTGCCGCACCCGGATGGGCCGAGCAGCACAAAACGGTCTGCCGGATCGATTTCAAAACTGACCTGATGGGTGGCCCGAACCACCCGCTGCGGCGTGCGGTATTCCAGGCTGACTTGGTCGACCGACAACAGCGCTTGGGCTGCTGCGGCCGGGTTGCTGGCCGTGTGGCCTTGCAAGGGGGCGTTCATCTTGATCAGCTCCCTTGCAGCGGTTTGGCGTCCTGGAAGAAGTAATCCTTCCACGACTCCGGTTTGTTTTTGATCGCGCCGACGCGGTAGAGGAATTCGGCCAACGGGTAAGTGTTCTTCGGCGTGACGCTGAATTCGAACTGCGGGTTATCGATGATTTTCAGCAGTGTGGCGCGGTCGATTTTTGCCTTGGTCACGCGGATGTAAGTGTCAGCCGCTGCACCTTTGTCGTTCTGGGCAAACTCGGCGGCTTCGGTCAGGGCTTCAACGAAGGCTTTATACGTTTTCGGGTTCTCGTCGCGGAATTTCTCGGTGGCAAACAGCACCGTCGGCGAGTTTGGACCAAGCACGTCGTAGGAGTTGAGCACGATGTGCACGTTCGGGTTTTCCAGGGCCTGATCCTGGAACGGCGGGTTAGAGAAGTGCCCGGACAATTCCGTGCCGCCGGCAATCAGCGCTGCGGTGGCGTCTGGGTGTGGAACGGCGACGGTGTACTTGTCGAGACGATTGAATTCCTTGTCACCCCACTGCTTGGCCGCCGCGTATTGCAGAAAGCGCGACTGCACCGAGACCCCGACCGCCGGCACCGCGATGCGGTCCTTTTCGGTGAAGTCAGCGATGGTTTTGACGTTTGGATTGTTGCTCAGCAGGTAATACGGGAAGTTGCCGAGAGAGGCCACGGCTTTGACGTTCTGCTTGCCGTGGGTGCGGTCCCAAATAGTCAGCAACGGCCCGACGCCGGCACCGGCAATGTCGATGGAACCGGAGAGCAACGCATCGTTGACCGCCGCGCCGCCCGAGAGCTGCGTCCAATCGACCTTGATATCGACGCCTTCCTGCTTGCCGTACTTCTCGATCAGGTTCTGATCGCGCACTACGTTGAGCAGCAGATAAACAATGCCGAACTGCTCAGCAATGCGAATTTCACCTTCGGCGTGGGCCACGGTCGGCGCCACCAGGCTGCCGGCGATCAGGCTGAAGCCCAGGCCGATGGCAGCCGCCAACGGCGCAAATGGAAGACGTTTGGACATGATCAATCTCCGACAAATCAGAAAGGCGCGTCGCCCTGGATGGTGGTGCGAAACAGCTTGCGGCGCAGGTAGCTTGGGCAGCCGGCGGCAAGGTGAATCAGCGAACGGTTGTCCCAGAACACCAGGTCGTGGGGCTGCCACTGATGGCGGTAGATGTTTTGCGGCAATACGCTGTGGGCGTAGAGCTCGTCGAGCAGTTGTTTGCTCTCGTCTTCCGGCAAACCGACGATTCGGGTGGTGAAGCCTTCGCTGACGAACAACGCCTTGCGGCCGTTTTCCGGGTGAGTGCGGATGATCGGATGAACCACTTCGGCCACTTGGGCGAGTTGCTCCGGGGTCAGGGTCGGGCGCCAGTTGCCTTCGAATTTGGTTTCGCTGTAGCGCGCCGTGTAGGAATGCGCGGCCGAACGACCTTCAACCGCTTTGCGCAGCGCGTCGGGCAAGCCGTCCCAGGCTTTGTGCATGTCGGCGAACAGCGTGTCGCCGCCCTCGGACGGCAGCTCCTGGGCGTGCAGCATCGAGCCCAGGCTTGGCAGTTCTTTATAAGAAAGGTCGGAGTGCCAGAATTTGCCGGCGTCACCGAGGCCGACGGACACGCCGTTTTCGATGATGTTGGAAACGATGAGGATTTCCGGGTGGCCGGTCAGCAGGAATTGCTTGAGCACATGAATCTGCAACACGCCGAAGCGACGGCTGAAGGCGATTTGCTGCTCGGGGGTAATGCGCTGGTCGCGGAACACCACCACGTGATGATCCAGGTGCGCGCGGTGGATGCGGGCGAAGTCCTGGTCATTGATCGGGCGGGACAAGTCCAGGCCGATGATTTCGGCACCGACGGCGCCGCTGAACGGGCGGATGTCGAAGGTTTGCGGCGCGATGCTTTGAGATGCAGAGACGGCTGACATTTAAATCACTCCCACGCACGGCACGCTCAAGGGCGCGCGCGTCGATCAGAAACTCACGGAGGTCCCGTGTTGGTTCGTGTCGTGCGGCGCGCCGATTGGTCGGCAGGTACGCAGGGGAGTGACTTTATAGGTATAAGAATTGAAATTTAAATACCGTTAGTGAATAACGATATGGCGAATGGTGAGGAATGAACTGGATGGTGAGTGACAGTTTTTGTCACTTATGGGCAGGATGTGGCGAATGGGGCGGACGCCTTCGCGAGCAAGCTCGGCTCCTACAGGGCTGGGTTGAACGCAATTTTGCGTTCGACACATAACCTGTAGGAGCCGAGCTTGCTCGCGATGAGGCCGGCAGCAGCGCTGAAAATCTACCGCTCGTGCAGCGCCTCAGCCCGCGCCCGAATAATCGGCTTGAGCAGATAGCTGAGAATGGTCTTCTTGCCGGTGATGATGTCCACCGAAGCGACCATCCCCGGAATGATCAGCAGCGGCTTCTCATCGGTGCCGAGGTGACTGCGATCGGTGCGCAGTTTGATGATGTAGTACGTGGTTTTCTTGTCTTCATCGGTGATGGTGTCGGCGCCGATCTGCTCAAGCTTGGCTTTGAGCCCGCCATAAATGGTGTAGTCGTACGCGGTGAATTTCACCGTCGCCTCTTGCCCTGGGTGCAGGAAGGCGATGTCTTGCGGGCGGACTTTTGCTTCCACCAGCAAGGTGTCGTCCAGCGGCACGATTTCCACCAGGTCGACGCCCGGCTGGATCACGCCGCCAATGGTGTTCACCAGCAGTTTGTTGACGATGCCGCGAACCGGCGAGGTCACCAGCGTCCGGCTGACCCGGTCTTCCAGCGCTTTGCCGGTGGCCTGGGCCTTGTTCAGGTCGGTGCGGGCTTCGTTGAGCTGAGTCAGGGCTTCGCTGCGGAATTTGCCGCGAGTCTCATCGATCTTGCGCTGCACTTCCTTGATCGCCGATTCGGCGCGTGGAATGGCCAGGGTGGTCGCGTCGAGTTGCCCGCGGGTTTCCACTTCGGCGCGTTTGAGTCGCAGCACTTCCACCGGCGATACCGCGCCCTGAGCCACCAACGGTTCGGACATGTTGATTTCCTGGCGTTGCAACGCCAGGCCACTGCGGTACTGCGCCTGCTTGGAGGTGAACTCACGCAGCTCTTGCTGACGCTGTATCAACTGCTCCTGCAAACCACCGATCTCGTCGTGCAACTGCTGGCGACGGCTGGTGTACAGCGACTCTTCGCTCTTGGCCTGGTTCGGCACAGCCTTGAGCACATCGGCTGGAAAATTCAGCGGACGGTCATCCACTTCGGCGCTCAAGCGCTCAACCCGCAGCAGCATCGACAGGCGATCTGCCTCGGTTTCGCCGACATTGGAAGCGAACCGCGTGTCGTCCAGGCGAATCAGCGGCGCGCCGGCCTCGACGATTTGCCCTTCCTTGACGTACAGCTCGGAGACGATACCGCCCTCAAGGTTCTGGATTTTCTGGATCTTGGACGATGGAATCGCCTTGCCGTCGCCCTTGGTCACTTCGTCGATGACCGCGAAGTTGGCCCAGAGCATCAGGAACACGAAGAAGCCAATGATCGCCCAAATGGTCAGCCGCACCACACGCGGCGCATCTTCGATCAGCGCTTTGTTCACTTCCGGCAGCGGTTGGCCTTGCAGCGAGGCGGAGCCTTTGAAGTAACGGCGGATAGAGTCTTTGAAACCTGGCTTATGCGACACTGATCTGCCCCTTTTTCAACGCTTCCATCACCACGGCTTTCGGGCCATCGGCGAGAATCTGCCCACGGTCGATCACCAACAGGCGATCCACCAGCGACAGCAGCGACGCACGGTGCGTCACCAGCACCACGGTTTTGCTTTCAATCACCGCAGCAAGGCGTTGTTTGAGACGTTCTTCGCCGGTGTTATCCATGGCGCTGGTCGGTTCGTCGAGCAGCAGGATCGGCGGGTTGAGCAACAGCGCACGAGCCAGGGCGACGTTCTGGCGTTGGCCGCCGGACAGGTTCTGCCCACGCTCGCCGACTTGCAGCTCATAACCTTGCGGGTGCAGACGGGCGAATTCGTGGACACCGGCCAGTTCGGCGGCTTGCAGCACCAGTTCGTCTTCTACATAGCGCGCACCCGATACCAAATTGTCGCGCAGCGTACCGGCGAGCAACTGAATGTCCTGGGGCACATAACCGATGTTGTGGCGCAGTTCGCTGACGTCGATCTGACGGATATCAACACCATCCACCAACAGGGCGCCGTCGTCCGGTTGATAGAGGCCCACCAGCAGTTTGGCCAGGGAGCTTTTGCCCGAGCCGCTGCGACCGATGATGCCGATTTTCTCGCCGGGCTTGATGCTCAGATTGATGTTCTTCAGCGCCGGGTTCTGCTGATTCGGGTAGGTGAAGTTCAGTTGACGGCACTCGATGGCGCCTTGCAGCACCTTGCGGCTCAGTGGGCGCTCGTCGAAATTGCGCTCTTGCGGCAATTCCATCATCTGGTCTACCGAAACCATCGTCACCTTCGCTTGCTGGTAACGGGTCAGCAGGCCGGACAACGAGGCCAACGGGCTAAGCGCGCGACCGCTGAGCATGTAGCAGGCAATCAGACCGCCCATGCTCAGGTGGCCGTCGATGATCTGGTACACGCCGAAGACGATCATGATCACCCCGGCCAGTTGCTGAATCAGCAAGGTGATGTTCATCGCCAGGCCGGAAAGCATTTTCACCCGCAGCTCGAGGCGGCTGAGGGTGCCGATGGTCTGCTCCCACTGGTACTGACGCTCGCTTTCAGCGTTGTTGACCTTCACCGCATCGAGGCCGGCGAGGGTTTCGATCAGGCTCGACTGACGCTCGGCGGCGAGGGCCATGGTTCGTTCCATGGTCGCCACCAATGGCTTCTGCAGCGCATAACCGATCAGCAAGGCAATCGGGAACGCCAGCACCGGGATCCACACCAGGTGCCCGCCAAGGATCGCGATGACCATGAAGATCAACAGCGTAAACGGCAGGTCGATCAGGCTGGTCAGCGTCAGCGACGCAAGGAAGTCGCGCAGGCTCTGAAACTCGTGGATGTTCTGGGCGAAGCTGCCAACCCGGGCCGGGCGGTACTTCATGGCCATGCCGACGATGCGTTCGAACAACGTGGCCGAGATGATCAGGTCGGTTTTCTTGCCGGCCAGGTCCAGGCAGAGGCTGCGCAGGCTCTTGAGGATCAGGTCGAACAGGTAGGCGCCGGTGATGCCGATCGCCAACACCCACAGGGTCGATTCGGCCTGGTTCGGCACGACGCGGTCGTAGACGTTCATCACGAACAGCGGCGCAGCCATGGCGATGATGTTGATCAGAAAACTGGCGGCGATGGCGTCGGCGTACAGCCAGCGCGAGCGCTTGAGGGTGTCGCGAAACCACGAACGCGCACGGGGGATCAGCGTGCCGTGGTTGACGTCGAATTTGTGTTGGGGTTGAGCGAAGAAGACTTTGCCGATGTAGTCGTCGGCCAGCAGTTCACGGCTGACGACGCTTTCGCCGCCATCGGTTTCGCTGAGCAGCACACGGGCCTGGTCTTCACCGTGCCAGCCAAGCAACACGGCACTGCGACCGTCCTTGAGCAGCAACAACGCCGGCATGGCAATCGCCGGAATGTCTTCCAGCTTGCGTTGCAGCACCCGGCCTTGCAGACCGGCGCGAGCGGCTGCGCGGGGCAGCAATTCGACGCTCAGGCGCTGCTTGGGCAACGGCAGACCGGTGGTCAGCATCGCGGCGCTGGCCGGTTTCTGGTGCAGCGTGCACAGGGCTAGCAGGCCATCCAGTAACGGATCGTCATGCAGCGCGCGTGGATCATGAATGAGTTGAACTCGACTGACTTCTGATTCCACGCTCGGCACTCTTGGCTAACAATTGAACAATGAAGGTTCTGCTCAATTCATACCGGGCAGTTGGACCTTTGGCTTCACGTCGTTCTGCACGACGGATGCCAACGGTGCGACCACTCCCTGGCTCTTGAGCAACTCGCCCATGGTCGCCTTGATTCGGTACTGAGTAAATAACTGAATGTTTTTGATATCAGCCAAGCGACGGGAAGCGGTGAACAGTTCGTTTTCACTGTCGAGCAAGTCGAGCAAAGTGCGCTGACCCAGGCTGAATTGCTTCTGGTACGCGACACGCACGGCGGTGCTGTGATCGACGTATTGCTGGGCGATCGGCACCTGAGCGTTCGCATTGTTCAGGGCGTTCCAGGCCAGGCCCAACTCTTCGTTCAACACGCGCAAGGCGTTGTTGCGGATATCCAGCGCCTGGTTGGACAGGTAGGACTTGGATTCCAGGTCAGCCTTGTTGCTGCCGCCGGAGTACAGGTTGAAGCGCATGCGCAGCATGGCTTGCCATTCGTTGCTGGAACCGGGCTGTCCGTCGAGGTTGTTGTCGGCAGTACGGCCCAACTCAGCATCGAAACGTGGGTAGAACGTCGACTTGGCGGTTTCGTATTGCTTTTCGGCAGCGGCAATGTCGGATTCGGCGGAACGCAGGACCGGGCTGTTATCCAGCATCTGCTGGCGGGCTTCATTCAGGTTGGCTGGCAACAGCGCCATGAACGGTGCCGGGCGCTCCAGTTGATCGGGCAGCTGGCCGACGGCGCTGAGGTAGTTGGTCTCGGAGTCCGCCAGGTTCGTTTGTTCGGTGATCAGGTTGTTGCGGGCCTGGGCCATACGCGCTTCTGCCTGGTCAAGGTCAGCGCCGCTGCCCACTCCGCGGGAGGTGCGCAGTTTGATCTGGTCGAAAATCCGTTCGTGGCTTTTCAGGTTTTCGTCGGCCAGGCGCACGAATTCGCGGCGAGTCAGTACGTCTAGATAGACCTGAGCGACGGTCAGCGCGGTGCGTTCGGACGTTCCCAGCAATGAATAGGCGCGGGAGTTAACGGTGGCTTGTTGGCGCCCTACTTCGCTGGACGTCGCAAAACCGTCAAAAACCATTTGCGACAGACGCACGCTCGATTCCCCGCGGTTCAGGGTTTCCCAGCGACTGCTACCGGTGTCGGCACGGGTAGTGGCGTTGTCAGAGCCTTCGCGACCATAACCGCCCAGCAGATCGACCCGTGGCAGGTATCCACCTTTTGCAGCCTTTAACTGATAATCCGCGGCCAATCGACTGTTAACCGCTGCCTGGATTTCCGGATGGACATCCAGCGCCTGTTGCATGGCTTCCGGCAAGGATTGGGCTTGGGCAAAACTGGCGGCAAAGGCGAAGGGTAAGGCCTTGAACAGGTATGAACGCATGTTGGAAATATCCCAGGACTTCTTGTCTTGAATCACAGCAAATAGTAGCGCTGCGTCGGATGATGGCAACCGGAATGACCGTATGTCGGAAAGTTCAAAACAGGAACTGGATCACACGCTGTAGGACAGGTCGCCGCGTTAAATATCAATGTGACATTACTGGGGCGATTGTTTAGGATGGCACCCATAAGGTCAATAGTTTGGCATAAAGTTAATAACGAAAGAATATAGCCAAATTATTGACGGATCGTAGCGTCAATCTTGTGCGTTAATTTTCAAAAAAGTACGTCCAGACTGCTTTGGCAAGTTCGCCATCAGGTCCATGGAAGTCAACTGAACGTGACACCCGGAGAGTCTTCAATGAGCAGTGTTGTTGCCATCGTCAAAAGCATTGTTGGTCAGGTTTTCGCGGTGTCCCCAGAGGGTGTCCGCCGCGTACTCATTGAAGGCGACCGGCTGTTTGTCGGCGATCAGGTAGACACCGGTGCCGCTGGCGCCGTCACGCTCGAATTGGCCGATGGCCGCACCCTGGACCTGGGCCGCGACACTCAGTGGAGTGGCACCGATCCGGACTCCACCACCAACTTGGCAGAAGCCACTGCACAAGCCGCGCCATCGGTTGAAGAACTGCAGCAAGCCATCGCTGCCGGCGCCGACCCGACGACTGCATTTGAAGCGGCCGCAGCCGGTCCGGCAGCAGCGGGCACGGGTGGTGCGGCCGGTGGCGGTCACAGTTTCGTGGTATTGGATGCAACCGCTGGCCGGGTAGACCCGACCATTGGTTTCCCGACCGCGGGCATCGGCTCTGCCGCGCTGGCCACACAAAACATCGTCGGTGCCCAGACCACCAACAACGCCACCGTCGTTAACGCCTCGACCCTGAGCCTCAGCGCCACGCCGACTATCACCGAAGCCGGCGGCGTACTGGTTTACACCGCAACCCTGACCCAGGCACCGACCAGCGACCTGACCATCTCCCTGTCCAACGGCTCGGTGATCGTGATTCAGGCCGGCCAGACCACCGGCACCGTCAACGTGACACTGGCACCACACGACACCGTCTATAACGACGCGACTCAGATCAACGTTACGGTCACTGGCACCACCGGTGGTGCCGGCATCCTCGTCACCCCGCCGACCGTGCCGGCCGTGACTCAGGTCACCGACACTATCGACACCACTACCGTCACCTTGACGGCGGGCGGCACCGTCACTGAAGGCGGGCAAATCACCTACACCGCAACACTGACCAATCCGGCTCAGACCCCGGTTACCGTGACCCTGTCCAACGGTTCGACCATCACCATCGACGCCGGCAAAACCACTGGCACTGTGAACGTTCCGACGCCAGCCAATGACGTCTATAACAACGGCAGCACCGTCACCACCACGATCACCGGCGCAACGGGCGGCAACTTCGAACAGCTGACCCCGAACCCGGCTCCAGCCGTGACGACCATCACTGATTCGGTGGACAACACCGGCCTGACACTGACAGCCAGCGGCTCTGTCACCGAGGGCGGCCAGATCACTTACACCGCTACCTTGACCAACCCGGCTCAAACGCCAGTTACCGTGACGCTGTCCAACGGTTCGACCATCACCATCGACGCCGGCAAAACCACTGGCACTGTGAACGTTCCGACGCCAGCCAATGACGTCTACAACAACGGCAGCACCGTCAGCACCACGATCACCGGCACTACGGGCGGCAATTTCGAGAACCTGGCGCCGAACCCGGCCCCGGCGGTCACGACCATTACCGACTCTGTCGACAACACCGGGCTTACCCTGACAGCGACCGGCACTGTTACCGAAGGCGGCCAGATCACCTACACCGCGACCCTGACCAACCCGGCGCAAACGCCAGTGACCGTGACCCTGTCCAACGGCTCGACCATTACCATTGAAGCCGGTAAAACCACCGGCTCGGTGCACGTCGATACCCCGGCCAATGACGTCTATCAGAACGGCAGCACCGTCAGCACCACAATTACCGGCACCACGGGCGGCAACTTCGAGAACCTGGTACCGAATCCAGCACCAGCGGTCACGACCATCACGGATTCGATCGACACCACCACTGTTACGCTGACAGCGGATTCGACTGTCACCGAAGGCGGCCAGATCACCTATACCGCCACCTTGACCAACGCGGCGCAAACGCCAGTTACCGTCACGCTGTCCAACGGTTCGACCATCACTATTGAAGCCGGTAAAACCACTGGCTCAGTGCACGTCGACACCCCGGCCAATGACGTCTATAAAGACGCCGGCAAAGTTGAAGTCACTGTCAAAGATGCCGCTGGCGGTAACTTCGAGAACCTTGTTCCGAGCACCATGCCAGCCGTGACCGAAGTGACCGACACCATCGACACGTCGACCGTGAAACTGAGCGCCGATACGTCGGTGGCTGAAGGCGGCACTGTCACTTACACCGCCACCGTGGGCGCGCCAGTGACCGGCTCGCCTGTCGTGGTGACGCTGGCCAATGGTCAAAGCATCACCATTGAAGTGGGTAAAACCACCGGCACCGTGACCACCACTGCGCCGAACGACGCGCTGGTCGGCAATGCACCGCTGACCAACTCGATCACTGGCGTGACCGGTGGCAACTACGAAGACCTCGTGGCCGACAAGACCCCGGTTTCGACGGCCGTTACGGACGTCGCCGACACCACCAACCTGACGCTGAGCGCGACCGGTTCTGTGGCCGAGGGCGGCTCGATCATTTACACCGCGACGCTGACCAACCCGGCCGGCACGCCGGTCACCGTGACCCTGTCGAACGGCGCCGTGATCACCATCGACGCAGGCAAAACCACTGGCACCGCAACTGTTCCAGCGCCAGCCGACGACGTCTATAAAGACGCCGGCAAAGTCGAAGTGACCATCAAGGACGCTACCGGCGGCAACTTCGAGAACCTCGTACCGAGTACTGTTCCCGCCGTTACCGACGTCACCGATACCATCGACACGACGACGGTCAAACTGACTGCCACCGAATCTGCTGCTGAAGGTGGCACCGTCACCTACACCGCCACCGTCGGCGCACCCGTTACCGGTTCGCCTGTCGTAGTGACCTTGGCCAACGGCCAGACCATCACGATCGACATCGGTAAAACCACTGGCACCGTGACCGCCATTGCACCGAACGACGCGTTCAACGGTCATGCGCCACTGACTAACTCGATCACCGACGTTAGCGGCGGTAACTACGAAAACCTGGTGGCCGACAAAACCCCGGTTTCGACTAACGTCACTGATACCGTAGACACCACGACCCTCAGCCTGAGCGCGACTGATACCGTAGCTGAAGGCGGTTCGATTGTTTACACCGCGACACTGACCAATGCTGCCGGCACACCCGTGACTGTCACCTTGAGCAATGGCTCGGTGATCACCATCGACGCCGGCAAAACCACGGGCACCGTCACCGTCGCAGCCCCGGCCGATGACGTTTATAAAGACGCCGGCAAAGTTGAAGTCACCGTTAAAGATGCCGCTGGCGGTAACTTTGAGAACCTGGTGACCAATCCGGCTGCGGCCGTGACCAACGTCACCGACACCATCGACACCTCGACCGTTACCTTGAAGGCTGATCCATCCGCAGCTGAAGGTGGCACCGTCACTTACACCGCCACCGTCGGTCAGCCAGTGACAGGTTCGCCAGTCACCGTAACCTTGGCCAACGGCCAGACCATCACGATCGACATCGGTAAAACCAGCGGCACCGTCACAGCCGTTGCACCGAACGACGCGTTGAACGGTCATGCGCCACTGACTAACTCGATCACCGACGTTAGCGGCGGTAACTACGAAAACCTGGTGGCCGACAAAACCCCGGTCAGCACCACTGTGACCGACACGGTTGATACCACCACGCTGAGCCTGAGCGCGACTGATACCGTAGCTGAAGGCGGTTCGATTGTTTACACCGCTACCCTGACCAACGCCGCCGGCACCCCGGTGACCGTGACCTTGAGCAACGGCTCGGTGATCACCATCGATGCGGGTAAAACCACGGGCACCGTGACCGTCGCAGCTCCGGCCGATGACGTCTACAAAGACGCCGGCAAAGTTGAAGTCACCGTCAAAGATGCCGCTGGCGGTAACTTCGAGAACCTGGTGACCAATCCGGCTGCGGCCGTGACCAACGTCACTGACACCATCGACACCTCGACCGTCACCCTGAAGGCTGATCCATCCGCAGCTGAAGGTGGCACCGTCACTTACACCGCCACCGTCGGCCAACCAGTGACTGGCAGCGCGGTCATCGTGACCTTGGCCAACGGCCAAAACATCACCATCGACATCGGCAAAACCAGCGGGACCGTCACCGCGA
This sequence comes from Pseudomonas sp. TH15, assembly GCF_016651105.1. Taxonomy (GTDB): domain Bacteria; phylum Pseudomonadota; class Gammaproteobacteria; order Pseudomonadales; family Pseudomonadaceae; genus Aquipseudomonas. The sequence continues at coordinate 1,166,835 of NZ_JAEKEL010000001.1, read as the reverse complement.
TTGCACCGAACGACGCGCTCAACGGTCATGCGCCACTGACCAACTCGATCACCAACGTCAGCGGCGGCAACTACGAAAACCTGGTCGCCGACAAAACCCCGGTTTCGACTACCGTCACTGACACCGTTGACACCACCACCCTGAGCCTGAGCGCGACAGACTCGGTCGCTGAAGGTGGCCAGATCACCTACACCGCCACCCTGACCAATGCGGCCGGCACACCCGTGACCGTCACCCTGAGCAACGGCTCGGTGATCACCATCGACGCTGGCAAAACTACCGGTTCCGTCACCGTCGCAGCTCCGGCCGATGACGTTTACAAAGATGCTGGCAAAGTTGAAGTCACTGTCAAAGACGCGGCTGGCGGTAACTTCGAGAACCTGGTGACCAACCCAACGCCAGCGGTCACCAACGTTGCCGACACGATCAACACCACGCACCTGACCCTCAGCGCTGAAAGCTATGTGCTCGAAGGCACGTCGATCACCTACACCGCGACCCTGACCAACGCCGCGCAAACCCCGGTGACCGTCAACCTGAGCAACGGCCAGACCATCACCATCGAGGCCGGTAAAACCACTGGTTCGGTGACCATCGCGGCGCCGAGCGATGACGTTTACAAAGACGTCAGCAAGCTCACCGTGACCATGACCGATGCCACAGGCGGCAACTTCGAGAATCTCGATGTCAGCAAAACCCCGGTCAGCACCACCGTCAATGACACCATCGACAAAACCACGCTGACCCTCAGCGCCAGCGACACCGTCAGCGAAGGTGGCCAGATCACCTACACCGCGACCCTGAGCAATCCGGCCGGCACCGCCATGACCGTGACCCTGGCCAACGGCGCGGTGATCAACATCGCCGCCGGCGCGACCACCGGCTCGGTGAACTTCGCTGCGCCAGCAAACACCCCGTACATCGATGGCGGCAAAGTACAGACCGCGATTGCCAGCCACAGCGGCGGCAACTTCGAGCAGGTCGATGCCAACCGTTCGGCAGTGGTCACCACCGTCACCGACACCGTCGACACCACCAATATCAGCCTGAGCGCCACCGGTTCGGTCGCCGAGGGCGGCTCGATCGTCTACACCGCAACCCTGACCAACGCAGCCGGCACGGCCATGACCGTGACCCTGAGCAACGGCGCGGTGATCAACATCGCCAAAGGCGCGACCACCGGCACCGCGACCGTTGCGGCGCCGGCGGATGACGTCTACAAGGACGCCGGCAAGGTCGATGCAAGCATCACCAAGACCACCGGCGGCAACTTCGAGAATCTGGTAGTCGACAAGACTCCAGCGGTCACCAACGTGACCGACACCATCGACAACAGCACTGTTTCGCTGACCGCTACTGCCAGCGCCGCTGAAGGCGGCGTGGTGGTTTACACCGCGTCCGTGACCGCGCCAGTGACCGGTTCGCCGGTGGTTGTGACCCTGTCCAACGGCCAGACCATCACCATCCCGGTCGGCGCCAGCAGCGGCAGCGTCAACTTCACCGCACCGAACGATGCACTCGCCGGCGGCAATACGCTGAGCGTGAAAATCGACGGCACCAGCGGCGGCAACTACGAAAACCTCGTGGCCGACAAAACCCCGGCCGTGACGACAGTCACTGACACCGTAGACACCACCACGGGCCTGAGCCTGAGCGCGACTGATACCGTGGCTGAAGGTGGTTCGATTGTTTACACCGCCACCCTGACCAATGCGGCTGGCACCCCGGTAACCGTGACCTTGTCGAACGGCTCGGTGATCACCATCGATGCCGGTAAAACCACGGGCACCGTGACCGTCGCAGCCCCGGCCGATGACGTTTATAAAGACGCCGGCAAAGTTGAAGTCACCGTTAAAGATGCCGCTGGCGGTAACTTTGAGAACCTGGTGACCAATCCAGCTGCGGCCGTGACCAACGTCACCGATACCATCGACACCTCGACCGTGAAGCTGACGGCCGACACCTCGGTGGCCGAGGGCGGCACCGTTACTTACACCGCCACTGTTGGCGCCCCGGTGACTGGCTCTCCGGTCGTCGTGACTTTGGCCAATGGCCAGAACATCACCATCGAAGTCGGCAAGACTACCGGCACCGTAACCACCACTGCGCCTAACGACGCCTTGGTTGGCCAGGCACCATTGACCAACTCGATCACCGGCGTCAGCGGCGGCAACTACGAGAACTTGGTGGCAGACAAGACCCCGGTTTCGACGGCTGTTACGGACGTTGCCGACACCACCAGTCTGACGCTGAGCGCGACCGATTCTGTGGCCGAGGGCGGCTCGATCGTTTACACCGCGACCTTGACCAACGCTGCTGGTTCGCCGGTGACCGTGACGCTGTCGAACGGCGCCGTCATCACCATCGAAGCGGGTAAAACCACCGGCACCGTGACTGTCGCAGCACCGGCCGATGACGTCTACAAAGACGCTGGCAAAGTTGAAGTCACTATCACAGGCGCCACTGGCGGCAACTTCGAGAACCTCGTTCCGAGCACGGTTCCAGCCGTGACCAACGTCACCGATACCATCGACACCACCAGCGTCAAACTGACTGCCACCGAGTCTGCTGCTGAAGGTGGCACCGTCACTTACACCGCGACGGTTGGCCAGCCAGTGACCGGCTCGCCGGTCACCGTATCGTTGGCCAACGGCCAGACCATCACTATCGACATCGGCAAAACCAGCGGCACCGTTAACGCTGTTGCACCGAACGATGCCCTCAATGGTCACGCCCCACTGACCAACTCGATTACTGGTGTAAGCGGCGGCAACTACGAAAACCTGGTCGCCGACAAGACGCCGGTTTCGACCACCGTTACTGACACCATCGACACCACCAACCTGTCGTTGACCGCAACCAACTCGGTGGCCGAAGGTGGTCAGATCACCTACACCGCAACCCTGACCAACGCGGCCGGCACCCCGGTGACCGTGACGCTGAGCAACGGCTCGGTGATCACCATCGACGCCGGTAAAACCACGGGCACCGTGACCGTCCCAGCTCCGGCCGATGACGTGTACAAGGATGCCGGCACCGTTCAAGCCACCATCAAAGGTGCCACTGGCGGTAACTTCGAGAACCTGGCGACCAATCCGGCTGCGGCCGTGACCAACGTCACTGACACCATCGACACCTCGACCGTGTCGCTGACCGCCACCGCGAACGTCGCCGAAGGCGAAACCGTGGTCTACACCGCGACCGTGACCGCACCAGTAACCGGTTCGCCAGTCGTGGTGACCTTGTCCAACGGCCAGACCATCACCATCGCCGTGGGTGAAACCACTGGCAGCGTAAACTTCGTCGCGCCGAACAGTCCGCTGGCGGGCGGTAGCTCGCTGAGCGTGACCATCGACGGCGCCACTGGCGGCAACTACGAAAAACTGGCTGTCGACGGCAAGTCCGCCGACACCTCCGTTTCGGATACCGTCGACACTACGAACTTGAACCTGACCGCCAGTGACTCGGTGGCTGAGGGTGGCTCGATTGTTTACACCGCGACGCTGACCAACCCGGCGGGTTCGCCGGTGACCGTTACTTTGTCGAACGGCGCAGTGATCACCATCGAAGCGGGCAAAACCACTGGCACCGTGACCGTGGCGGCTCCGGCTGACGACGTTTACAAAGACGCAGGCAAAGTCGAAGCAACCATTTCGACCGCTACGGGTGGCAACTTCGAGAACCTGGTGCCAAGCACTGTTCCTGCGGTGACCAACGTCACTGACACCATCGACACCACGACCGTCACCCTGAACGCTGATCCATCGGCGGCTGAAGGTGGCACTGTCACTTACACCGCGACTGTTGGCGCGCCGGTTACCGGTTCTCCAGTTGTGGTAACGCTGGCCAATGGTCAGAACATCACTATCGAAGTCGGTAAAACCACTGGCACCGTAACTACCACGGCGCCGAATGATGCGTTGACCGGTCATGCTCCGCTGACCAACGCGATCACTGGCGTGACTGGCGGTAACTACGAAAATCTCGTAGCGGATAAAACTCCGGTTTCGACCACTGTCACCGATACCGTCGACACCACCAACCTGTCGCTGACCGCTACGAACTCGGTCGCCGAGGGCGGTTCGATTGTTTACACCGCAACCCTGACTAACGCTGCTGGCTCGCCAGTCACCGTGACTCTGTCGAACGGCGCTGTCATCACCATCGAAGCGGGTAAAACCACTGGCACTGTGACCGTCGCCGCTCCGGCTGACGACGTTTATAAAGATGCGGGCAAAGTCGAAGCAACCATTTCGACGGCCACGGGTGGCAACTTCGAGAACCTGGTGCCGAGCACTGTTCCGGCGGTGACCAACGTCACTGACACCATCGACACCACTACAGTCAAACTGACCGCGACCGAGTCGGCGGCTGAGGGTGGCACGGTCACCTATACCGCGACTGTCGGCGCGCCGGTTACCGGTTCTCCAGTTGTGGTAACGCTGGCCAACGGTCAGAACATCACCATCGAAGTCGGTAAAACCACTGGCACCGTAACTACCACGGCGCCGAATGATGCGTTGACCGGTCATGCTCCACTGACCAATGCCATCACAGGCGTAACCGGCGGCAACTACGAAAATCTCGTTGCCGACAAGACTCCGGTTTCGACCAACGTCACTGACACCATCGATACCACCAACCTGTCGCTGACCGCTACGAACTCGGTCGCTGAGGGTGGCTCGATTGTTTACACCGCAACCCTGACCAACGCTGCTGGTTCGCCAGTGACCGTGACTCTGTCGAACGGCGCTGTCATTACCATCGAAGCGGGCAAAACCACCGGCACCGTGACTGTTCCGGCTCCGGCTGACGACGTTTACAAAGACGCAGGCAAAGTCGAAGCAACCATTTCGACGGCCACGGGTGGCAACTTCGAGAACCTGGTGACCAATCCAGCTGCGGCCGTGACCAACGTCACTGATACCATCGACACCTCGACCGTTACCCTGAAGGCTGATCCATCCGCGGCTGAAGGTGGCACCGTCACTTACACCGCGACGGTTGGCCAGCCAGTGACTGGCAGCCCGGTCACCGTGACCTTGGCCAACGGCCAGACCATCACCATCGACATCGGTAAAACCACTGGCACCGTGACCGCCATCGCGCCTAACGACGCGTTGAACGGTCATGCGCCACTGACCAACTCGATTACTGGTGTAAGCGGCGGTAACTACGAAAACCTGGTCGCCGACAAAACCCCGGTTTCGACTAACGTCACTGACACCGTAGACACCACAAACCTGTCGCTGACCGCTACGAACTCGGTCGCCGAGGGCGGTTCGATTGTTTACACCGCGACGTTGACCAACGCTGCTGGTTCGCCAGTGACCGTGACTCTGTCGAACGGCGCAGTGATCACCATCGAAGCGGGTAAAACCACTGGCACCGTGACTGTTCCGGCTCCGGCTGACGACGTTTACAAAGACGCAGGCAAAGTCGAAGCAACCATTTCGACGGCCACTGGTGGCAACTTCGAGAACCTGGTGCCGAGCACTGTTCCGGCCGTCACCGAAGTGACTGATACCATCGACACCTCGACGGTAAAACTCACCGCAACCGAGACTGCCGCTGAAGGCGGCACCGTCACTTACACCGCGACTGTTGGTGCGCCGGTGACTGGCTCTCCGGTCGTCGTGACTTTGGCCAATGGCCAGAACATCACCATCGAAGTCGGCAAGACCACTGGCACCGTAACCACCACCGCGCCGAATGATGCGTTGACCGGTCACGCGCCACTGACCAACGCGATCACTGGCGTGACTGGCGGTAACTACGAGAATCTCGTAGCGGATAAAACTCCGGTTTCGACCACTGTCACCGATACCGTCGACACCACCAACCTGTCGCTGACCGCTACGAACTCGGTCGCCGAGGGCGGTTCGATTGTTTACACCGCGACGTTGACCAACGCTGCTGGTTCGCCAGTGACCGTGACTCTGTCGAACGGCGCAGTGATCACCATCGAAGCGGGTAAAACCACTGGCACCGTGACTGTTCCGGCTCCGGCTGACGACGTTTACAAAGACGCAGGCAAAGTCGAAGCAACCATTTCGACGGCCACGGGTGGCAACTTCGAGAACCTGGTACCGAGCACTGTTCCTGCGGTGACCAATGTTACCGATACCATCGACACGACTATCGTCAAACTGACCGCAACCGAGACTGCCGCTGAAGGTGGCACCGTCACTTACACCGCGACGGTTGGCCAGCCTGTGACTGGCAGCGCGGTCATCGTGACCTTGGCCAATGGTCAAAACATCACGATCGACATCGGCAAAACCAGCGGGACCGTCACCGCGATTGCACCGAACGACGCGCTCAACGGTCATGCGCCACTGACCAACTCGATTACTGGTGTAAGCGGCGGCAACTACGAAAACCTGGTCGCCGACAAAACCCCGGTTTCGACTAACGTCACTGACACCGTAGACACCACAACCCTCAGCCTGAGCGCGACTGATACCGTAGCTGAAGGCGGTTCGATTGTTTACACCGCGACGCTGACCAATGCTGCCGGCACACCCGTGACCGTCACGCTGAGCAACGGCTCGGTGATCACCATCGATGCGGGTAAAACCACCGGTTCCGTGACCGTCGCAGCTCCGGCCGATGACGTCTATAAAGACGCCGGCAAAGTTGAAGTCACTGTCAAAGATGCCGCTGGCGGTAACTTCGAGAACCTGGTGACCAATCCGGCTGCGGCCGTGACCAACGTCACCGACACCATCGACACCTCGACCGTCACCCTGAAGGCTGATCCATCCGCGGCTGAAGGTGGCACCGTCACTTACACCGCGACGGTTGGCCAGCCAGTGACCGGCTCGCCGGTCACCGTATCGTTGGCCAACGGCCAGACCATCACTATCGATATCGGTAAAACCACGGGCACCGTCACCGCGATTGCACCGAACGACGCGCTCAACGGTCATGCGCCACTGACCAACTCGATTACTGGTGTAAGCGGCGGCAACTACGAAAACCTGGTCGCCGACAAAACCCCGGTTTCGACTAACGTCACTGACACCGTAGACACCACAACCCTCAGCCTGAGCGCGACTGATACCGTAGCTGAAGGCGGTTCGATTGTTTACACCGCGACGCTGACCAATGCTGCCGGCACACCCGTGACCGTCACGCTGAGCAACGGCTCGGTGATCACCATCGATGCGGGAAAAACCACCGGTACCGTGACCGTTGCTGCTCCGGCTGACGATGTTTACAAAGACGCGGGCAAAGTCGAAGCAACCATTTCGACTGCCACTGGTGGCAACTTCGAGAACCTGGTGCCGAGCACTGTTCCGGCGGTGACCAACGTTACCGATACCATCGACACGACTACCGTCAAACTGACCGCGACCGAGTCGGCGGCTGAGGGTGGCACCGTCACCTACACCGCCACTGTTGGCGCGCCGGTTACCGGTTCTCCAGTTGTGGTAACGCTGGCCAATGGTCAGAACATCACTATCGAAGTCGGTAAAACCACTGGCACCGTAACTACCACGGCGCCGAATGATGCGTTGACCGGTCATGCTCCGCTGACCAATGCCATCACGGGCGTAACTGGTGGCAACTACGAAAACCTGGTGGCCGACAAAACCCCGGTTTCGACTAACGTCACTGACACCGTCGACACCACAAACCTGTCGCTGACCGCAACTAACACCGTCGCTGAAGGCGGTTCGATCGTCTACACCGCAACGCTGACCAATGCTGCCGGCACACCCGTGACCGTGACCCTGAGCAACGGCTCGGTGATCACCATCGACGCGGGCAAAACCACCGGAACCGTGACCGTCCCGGCTCCGGCCGACGACGTCTACAAAGACGCCGGCACCGTTCAGGCCACCATCACCAAGGCCACTGGCGGTAACTTCGAGAACCTGGTGCCGAGCACGGCTGCGGCCGTGACCAACGTCACCGACACCATCGACACCTCGACCGTGAAGCTGACTGCCACCGGCACTGCGGCAGAAGGCGGCAACGTCGTCTACACCGCGACGGTTGGGGCGCCAGTGACTGGCTCGCCTGTCGTAGTGACCTTGTCCAATGGTCAGCAGATCACCATCGAAGTGGGTAAAACCACTGGCACCGTAACCACCATCGCACCGAATGATGTGCTGACCGGTCATGCGCCACTGACCAACTCGATCACCAACGTGAGCGGTGGTAACTACGAAAACCTGGTGGCCGACAAAACCCCGGTCAGCACCACTGTGACCGACACCATCGACACCACCAACCTGTCGTTGACCGCAACCAACTCGGTGGCCGAAGGTGGTCAGATCGTTTACACCGCAACCCTGACCAACGCGGCCGGCACCCCGGTGACCGTGACCTTGTCGAACGGCTCGGTGATCACCATCGACGCCGGCAAAACCACGGGAACCGTGACGGTCGATGCACCAAAAGACGACGTCTACCTCGACGCCGGCAAGGTCAGCGCCACAATTACCACCGCGGCCGGCGGCAATTTCGAAAGCCTCGTACCGAGCACGGCTGCGGCCGTGACCAACGTCACCGACACCATCGACACCTCGACCGTCACCCTGAAGGCTGATCCATCCGCGGCTGAAGGTGGCACCGTCACCTACACCGCGACGGTTGGCCAGCCAGTGACTGGCAGCGCGGTCATCGTGACCTTGGCCAACGGCCAAAACATCACCATCGACATCGGCAAAACCAGCGGGACCGTCACCGCGATTGCACCGAACGACGCGCTCAACGGTCATGCGCCATTGACCAACTCGATCAGCAACGTCAGCGGCGGCAACTACGAAAACCTGGTGGCCGACAAAACCCCGGTCAGCACCACCGTGACCGACACCATCGACACCACCAACCTGTCGTTGACCGCAACCAACTCGGTGGCCGAAGGTGGTCAGATCACTTACACCGCAACACTGACCAACGCGGCTGGCACCCCGGTAACCGTGACCTTGTCGAACGGCTCGGTGATCACCATCGATGCCGGTAAAACCACGGGAACCGTGACCGTCGCAGCACCAGCCGATGACGTCTACATCGACGCCGGCAAGGTCAGCGCCACAATTACCACCGCGACCGGCGGCAATTTCGAAAGCCTCGTACCGAGCACGGCTGCGGCCGTGACCAACGTCACCGACACCATCGACACCTCGACCGTTACCCTGAAGGCTGATCCATCCGCGGCTGAAGGTGGCATCGTCACTTACACCGCGACGGTTGGCCAGCCAGTGACTGGCACGCCGGTCACCGTGACCTTGGCCAACGGCCAGACCATCACCATCGACATCGGTAAAACCACTGGCACCGTGACCGCCATCGCGCCTAACGACGCGTTGAATGGTCATGCGCCACTGACCAACTCGATCACCAACGTGAGCGGTGGTAACTACGAAAACCTGGTGGCCGACAAAACCCCGGTCAGCACCACGGTGACCGACACCATCGACACCACCAACCTGTCGTTGACCGCAACCAACTCGGTGGCCGAAGGTGGTCAGATCACTTACACCGCAACCCTGACCAATGCGGCTGGCACCCCGGTAACCGTGACCTTGTCGAACGGCTCGGTGATCACCATCGACGCCGGTAAAACCACCGGCACCGTGACCGTCCCAGCGCCAGCCGATGACGTGTACAAAGACGCCGGCACCGTGCAGGCAACGATCACCAAAGCAACCGGTGGCAACTTCGAGAACCTGGCGACCAATCCGGCTGCGGCCGTGACCAACGTCACCGACACCATCGACACCTCGACCGTGAAGCTGACCGCGACCGGCACCGCGGCTGAAGGCGGCAACGTCGTCTACACCGCCACCGTGGGTGCAGCCGTCACCGGTTCGCCTGTCATCGTGACCTTGGCCAATGGTCAAAACATCACGATCGACATCGGCAAAACCAGCGGGACCGTCACCGCGATTGCACCGAACGACGCGCTCAACGGTCATGCGCCATTGACCAACTCGATCAGCAACGTCAGCGGCGGCAACTACGAAAACCTGGTGGCCGACAAAACCCCGGTCAGCACCACTGTGACCGACACCATCGACACCACTAACCTGTCGTTGACCGCAACCAACACCGTCGCTGAAGGTGGCCAGATCACCTACACCGCAACCCTGACCAATGCGGCTGGCACCCCGGTAACCGTGACCTTGTCGAACGGCTCGGTGATCACCATCGATGCCGGTAAAACCACGGGCACCGTGACCGTCGCGGCTCCGGCCGATGACGTTTACATCGACGCCGGCAAGGTCAGCACCTCGATCACCAATGCCACCGGTGGTAACTTCGAGAACCTGGCCACCAGCAACACGCCTGCCGTGACCAACGTCACCGATACCATCGATAAAACCGAAGTCAGCATCACCGGCAGCACCTCGGTGACTGAAGGCCAGACCGCCAGCTACACCGTCAACCTGACGCACCCGGCGCAAACCGACGTGACGCTGAAAATCGTCTACAGCGGCACTGCCACCGACGGTTCAGACTTCACCGGCGTGTACACCGTGAAAATCCCGGCCGGTGCCAGCACCGCCACCTTCAACGTGGCGACCCTTGACGACAAGATCACCGAAAACACTGAAAATTTCGTGGTCAAGATCGACTCGGCTACGGGCGGCAACTTCGAGAGCCTGGCAGTCAGCGCCACCAACGGCAGCGTCAGCACGACGATCATCGACAACGATGCGCCGCCGGTCATCGACCTCGATGCCAACAACTCCAGCGGCGCCACCGGTGCCGATTACAAGGTGACGTTCACCGAAGGCACCACTGGCCAGGGTGTGTCGATTGCCGACACCGACCTGAAAATCACCGACCCGGACAGCACCATGCTGACCGGCGCCACCATCGTGCTGACCAACCGTCAGGACGGCGATGCGCTGAACCTGGGCAACAGCGTCAACGGCATCACCATCAATGCCAACAGCACCAATGGCACTGTCACGCTGACCCTGTCGGGCAACGCGACGCTCGCTGATTACATGCAGCAGATCAAGAACATCAGCTTCACTAACAGCAGCCACGACCCAAGCACCGTGCCACGGATCATCACCGTGACCGTGACCGATGGCGGCAATTACTCGAATGTCGCGACCACCACCGTCAACGTGGTGGCCGTGAACGACGCGCCAACGGCTGCACCGGTTAACGTCACCGGCACCGAAGACACCCCGCTGATCCTCGGCTGGTCGACCTTCGGCGTCAGCGATGTCGACAGTCCGGCCGCGAGCCTGGGTGTGAAAATCACCGGCCTGCCGGGCGACGGCAAGTTGCAGTACCTGAACGGCTCGACCTGGACCGACGTCACCGTCAACCAGACCGTCACCAAAGCTGACATCGACGCTGGCAAGCTGCGCTTCACCCCGGATGCCAATGAATCCGGCACTAACGGCTACGGTGGCACTGGCCTGGGCAACAATCAGGCGGACTACGCGCAGATCAAGTTCCAGCCAACTGACGGCCAACTGCTGGGCAACACCGGCACGGTGAAAATCGACATCACCCCGGTCGCCGATGCACCGTCCCTGAACGTTGCGGACAACAGCGTCAAATCCACCGGACTGGTCAAGGAAGTCTGGACCGGCCTGTCGGGCCTCGGTACCGATGGCAGCGGCGCACCGACCGCCACGCTCAAATCGGTCATCGATGCCGCCGGTACGCCAAACACCATCGGCAACGTCACTAACGTGCAGTCCGACGGCAGCGTGGCCGCCGGTACGGCGTCGAAAACCTTCGGCCTGATCTACCTCGAAGCCGGCAAAACCTACACCTTCACCGGTACCGGCGATGACAGCCTGTTGGTGACCGTCGGCGGCAAAAACGTCGCGGCCACCACGTGGGGCGCGGGCGGTCAGTTGAGCGGCTCGTTCACCCCGACCACCAGCGGCTACTACACCCTGGACATCTACCACCACAACCAGAACGGCCCGGGCAGCTATGACGTCAACCTGTCGGTCAATGGCGGCACCGCCATCGACCTGAGCAGTGCCGGCGTGCCGCTGTACACCGGCGTGGCGGATCTGGCGGCGGCTGGCGTGACGGTTTCCGACCTGCACGGCACCAATGGCGAAGGCTACTACGACGGCTACAAACTCAACGAAGGCTTCGAAGGCACCAACGTTCACCTGTCCGCGATCAATACTGCACTGACCGACACCGACGGCTCCGAAAGCCTGAGCGTGAAAATCAGCGGTATCCCGGCAGGCTCGGTCCTTACCGATGGCGCCGGTCACACCTTCACCGCCACCGCGACCGCCGGCGAAGCCAACGTCACCGGCTGGAACCTCGGCACGCTGACCGTCACCCCGCCGACCTACTTCAACGGCCAGTTCAACCTGACCGTTACCTCGACTTCCACCGAGGCGCTGGGCGGTTCTGCCATCACCACGGCGCAGATCCCGGTTACCGTTTACCCGGCGACGTACAACGCGATCACCGCCACGGCAGCCAGTGACACCATCACCGGCACCGACGGCAACGACATCATGATCGCCGACATCGGCGGCCTGACCGTGGTGCCGGGCACCAACTACAACATCGCCTTCATGGTCGACAGTTCGGGCAGCATGAGCGCGGCGTCGATCAGCGCGGCCAAGGACTCGCTGACGTCGGTGTTCAACACCCTGAAGCAGAGCATGGGCGGCAACTCGGGCACCGTGAACATCTTCCTCGCAGACTTTGATACCCAGGTCAACAAGTCGGTGTCGGTCAACCTGAACGATCCGAATGCGCTGGCTACCCTCAAGACAGTCCTGGACTCGATGTCGTCCGGCGGCGGTACCAACTACGAGGACGTGTTCAAAACCACGGCCAACTGGTTCCAGAGCGCTGATGCCGTGGCTAACACTGGGGCGAAGAACCTCACGTACTTCATCACTGACGGCCAGCCGACCTACTACCAGAGCGGCGAGCAGACCAACCCGACGCTGTACGGCAGCGTGAAGCTCGACGATGTGGTGAAAACCAGCAACTACAAGACCGGCGACACCTTCAGCACGTACATCGACAGCACGCACTACTTCACCATCAGCAGCAACGGTGCGGCGCAGTTGCAGACGTACACGTCGAAATGGGGCTGGAGCACCTCCAACCTGGGCACCGTTCACGCTCAGGGCGACGGCACCTACGAGTTGTCGAACCTGGCGGGCAGCGGCAACAGTACCAGCCAGACCACCGTCGACAACGCCAACAGCAGCTTCGCGATACTGAACGGTCTGTCGCATGTCGACGCCATCGGCATCAACAGCGGTGTGGGCCTCAGCGACCTGAAACCATACGACTCGGACAATAACCCGCAAACCAACATCGACCCGAAAGACCTGGCCAACTCGATCATCGGTCACACCGAAGCGACGCTGCCAGGTTCCGACACGGTCAGCGGCGGTGACGGCAATGACATCCTGTTCGGCGACCTGGTGAGCTTCACCGGCATCGCCGGCGAGGGCTACCAGGCCATGCAGGCGTTCGTCGCCCAGCAAACCGGCGTGGACGTCAGCAAAGTCACCACCAGCAACGTGCACCAGTTCATCACCGAGCACTATCAGGCGTTCGACGTGTCCGGCGCCCATGACGGCAACGACACGCTGCTCGGCGGCGCAGGCAATGACATTCTCTTCGGCCAGGGTGGCGACGACGTCCTCGATGGCGGCAAGGGCAATGACATCCTGCTCGGCGGCACCGGTAACGACACGCTGATCGGCGGTCCGGGCAACGACACCCTGATTGGCGGCGCGGGTGCCGACACCTTCGTCTGGAAGGCCGGCGACACCGGCAACGACGTGATCAAGGACTTCAATGCAGGCGAAGGCGACCGCATCGACCTGCGTGATTTGCTGCAGGGCGAGACCGGTAGCACCATCGACAACTTCCTGAAGATCACCACCGTTGATGGTGTGTCGTCGCTGCAAGTCAGCTCGGCGGGCAAGCTCAACTCCACAGACGCTGTGGCGGCGGCCCCGGACGTGACGATCAAACTGGAAGGCAACAACTGGTCCACCGCCAACATTCACTCGTTGATTGCCGGCAGTGACCCAACCATCAAAGTCGACCACAACAACACCTGATCCAACGTAAAACGGCCGCCCTTCTGGGGCGGCCGTCACGTTTGCGCCCATCTCACCGGTGACGATTGCGTCGCCGCACCGCATACTCGCCTGCGTTGGCTATGCTGCTGACAGCATGACGCCGGTCCATTTCTGAGGGATGCTCAATGTTTTACGTGCAACGCGATGCGCAAGGTCAATTGGTGCGCGTGGAAGCCGCGGCCTACGCCGAGGCCACGGAAACACTGCCGGCTGATCATCACGAAATTCAGGCCTGGTACGCCAACGAAGTGATGGAAACCAGCCTCAAACAGCTTAAGCAGAGCGACCTGGAAATGATCCGGGTACTCGACGACTTGATTCAGGTGCTGACCAGCAAAGGCGTGATCCGCGTCACCGACCTGCCGGCCGCCGCACAAGCCAAACTGATGGACCGGACCCAGGCCCGGGAAGCGTTGGGCGGGTTGAGTCAGTTGATTGATGATGAAGAGACAGGGTTGATCTGATCCGCTCAGAATCAAAAGCCCCTCACCCCAGCCCTCTCCCGGGGGAGAGGGAGCTGACCGAAGTGTCTGGCGTCATACATCGACCTGAAAAACCGAGTCGATTATGGATTCGAAACAAGTTGCTCACGTCGGTGTATCTCCCGAATATCCCCCAATCAGTCCCCTCTCCCTCCGGGAGAGGGCTAGGGTGAGGGCCGTTTTTCAATGACTCAACGCCAGGGCTTAGGCTCACCAAACAACTGCCCCTGAACCCCATACAACCCCATCTCGCGAATCACCGACAACTCGCCTTCAGTCTCGACCCGCTCGGCAATCAACGGCAGATCGATGCTGTGCGCTGCTCGCTGAATCGCCTCGATGAACAAACGCTTGTCACTTTCCAGATCAATCGCCCGAATGTAGCTGCCATCAATCTTCAAATACGCCAAGCCCAGTCGCGCCAGGTTACCGATCATGCTGAACCGTCCACCAAAGCGCTGCAGGCTCAGGGAGAACCCAAGCTCGCGCAGGCGTCGGGTCAACTGTTCCAGCACCGCTTGCTCCGGCAATTGCTCCTCACCAATCTCCAGGGTCAGCCGCTCACCCTGATCTGAATGCTGGCGCAGGATTTCAAAAATTTTATTCAGCGCCTGCGGGTCCGCCAGCGTCGCCGAAGACAGGTTCAGCGCCAGCGACTCTTCATGCCCGGCCATTTGCCCAAGCACCAATTCCAACATCAGCCGATCCAGTCGTGCCGTCCAGCCAAAGCGCTCCAGCCACGGCAGGAAACGCCCAGCGGGAATGGTCTGGCCCTGATCATCGATCAATCGCGACAGCACTTTGTAATGCAGCACCAGCGCGGTGTCCTGACTGGCTACGACCGGCTGGAAGTACAACTCAAACCGCTGCTGATTCAACGCCCTATCCAGCAGTTTGTGCCACGCATGATGGTCATCGCCGACACTGGCCGAAGCACTGTGATCCAGACACGCCCAGCTCTGTTCGCCCTGACCTTCGGCCTGCGCCAGCGCCTGATCCGCCAGCCCGAGCACCGCTTGCGGCGAGTCGCCATGAACAAATGGCGCCAACCCGATAGACGCCACGGAAGCCACGTCGGTCGCACCGGTCGCATGCAAACTGGCCAATGCGCTGTCGAGGTTCTGCGCCAGTTGCAGCGCTTCTTCACGCACCAGTCCCGGCGCCAGCACGGCGAATTCACCACCGCGAATCCGGGTGACGAGGTTCTGGGTTTCCGGGTACTTGGCACACTCGCGGGACAACTGCTCGCCCACTGCTTTCAACAAATCATCGGTGCGCTGACCACCCAGACGCTGGTTCAAACCGGCCAGATCCTTGACCCGCAACAACAGCAGATAACCGGAACTGGCCTGCTCCGGGTTGCTCACCCGGGCGTTCAATTGCATTTCGAAATAGCGTCGGTTGGCCAGGCCCGTGAGGTTGTCCTGATAGGACTCGATGCGCAGTTTTTCACTGCGCTCGGCCTGTTCCTGGAACAGCGCCTTGAGCTTCTCGACCATCTGGTTCATCGCTTGCACCACCCGGCGCAATTCCGGTGTGCGCGGCAGCTCCGGCAGGCTGAGGAATTCGCGACGGGCGATGGCGTGGGATTGCTTGACCATGTAGTCCAGCGGTTTCAATTGCCGGCGCAACAACAGCGCACCCAACACCGCACTCACCGCGCCACAGATCAGCAACCAGCCCAGGCTACCCAGCGCGCTCTGCCAAAGCTTGGCCAGGGCAAACATCGGATGGCTGACCACCTCGACTCGCGCCGCCTGCTCCCAGCCACGGCTGACCAGCGCATCACCACCCGCGGCTTCGAGGCCGATCAATTTGATGAACCAGTCCGGCACGTTGTTCACCGCCGGAATACCGCTGCGCTCGACGATGGTTTTATCAGTCTTGAGGTCAACCACACGGATGCTCGCGTAGTAGCCGCTGTCGAAGATCGAACTGACCAGCAACTCGACCATCGCCGGGTCGTCGATGTTCGGTGTCAGGGACAGCGCCAGCGCCGTGGCCGCGTCCTGGGCGTGGGAACGCAACTGATTGACGTACTGGGTGCGCGAGCTCTCCAGGCTGACCATGAAGCTGCCGGTGAAGGCGACCACAAGGAACAGACAGATAGCGATCAACAGCTGTTTGAACAAAGACATCTAAGCGCGTGCTCCTAGTTAGTCGTCTCGACCGGAAATCCTTCGGCCTGCATTTTCTTCAACACATCCTGCCAACGGGACAGGCGCTTGGTGTCACCGACTTTCTTGTTGCCCTTGGCGCCAGGCAGGTACAAGCCTTCGGCATTGAAAGAGTAGACCGGCAGCAAATCGGTTCGCTGGCTGGCCGGCTTGATCTCGTTGATCAGGCTGTCGAGCACCAGCGGCATGGCCTCAGGCGTCGAATAGTAGGTCAACACCATGTGCGCCCGGTTCAGGCGCAATGCCTTGACGTAGGTGATGCGCAGCTTGTCACTGGAAACACCGAGATGGCGCAGGCTGAAGTACTTGGCGATGGCGTAGTCTTCGCAGTCGCCGGCGCCCTTCCACAAGGCTTCGATGGGGGTTGCCCAGTAATCTTCCTGATGCCACAGGTCGATGTCTTCTTCGTAGCGCATTTGCTTGTTGAAGAACAGATTGACCACTTTGAGCTGTTCCAGCTCGCCGACCTGTTTCTGGGTAGCCAACAAATGCTGCCAGGCATCGATGCGTTGCTGCCCCTCGCCCAAAGGCCCATACAACGCCTGGGCACGACGGCTGATCAGGGAAAAATCCCAATCGGCATGCAACCCGCCCAGCATGACGCCGGCCAGCAGCAGCGCGCAGCACAACCAGCGCAACATCCGAGGGATCGCGAAACGTACCGCCAATGCGAGGCATCCAGGGTAGGCAGGAGGGAATCGGTTGATGGTGAAGGTTAGCCCGACAAAAGACAATGGCACCCTGAGATCATCGGTGCCGCGCTAAACTTGTGTAATACGGTATTCCTTTACACGATTTGACAACCTGTAGATCAATCACTAGCTTCTTTGGATCCAATCAAGTCGAAAGACAGGGGGCGTATTCGTGACACAGAAGCCCAAACCGCTGCACAGCATCAAAGTCGATGGGCCGATTCCCGCACATTTGGCCCGCGCGATCATTGAAGAAACCCTGCGCGCAGCAATCCTCGACGGTCGCCTGCCATGCGGCACGGCCCTGCGCCAACAAGATCTGGCCGACCTGTTTGGCGTCAGCCGCATGCCGGTGCGTGAAGCCCTGCGCCAGCTCGAAGCGCAAGCGCTGCTGAACGTCACTGCGCACAAAGGCGCCGTGGTGGCGGCGTTGATTCAGGACGATGCAACGCAAACCTATGAGCTGCGGATCCTGCTGGAATCCGAAGCGTTGCGTCAGTCGATTCCGTTGCTTGCGGCTACCGATATCGAGCGCGCGGCCAACCTGATCGATGAACTCGAAAACCAGCAGGACTACAGCGAAATCGGCCGGCTCAATCGTTTGTTCCACATGACGCTGTACAGCAAGGCACCCAACAAGCGTCTGTTGCGCCTGGTGGAAGACGGCCTTAATGAAGAGGAGCGTTTCCTGCGCTTCAACCTTGAAGCCATGGGGCTGGGCAAGATTTCTCAGGATGACCACCGCGCCATGCTGCAAACGGTGCGTGATGGAGATGTCGAGGGATCGGTGACGTTGCTGGTGCAACACCTCAACCGGGGCGTCGAGGTGATCACGCGCTTCCTTGCCAGCCCTGCCGGGCAAAGCCGCAAAACCACACGCTAGGATCGTCAGCAGGCTCACGCCTACAGTGACCGGGAAACCCGATTCACGTGTAGGCGTGAGCCTGCTCGCGATGAACGAAAACGCGGTCTCGCGTTTGAAAATCAGATTTTGAAACTGTCGACCAATTGCTTCAAGCGGTTGGCCTGCAACGACAAGGCATCGCAATCCTTCAACGTTTCATTGAGGTTGGCCACACTTTGCTGGTTCAGCAGGTTGATCTGGTTAACATCGACGTTGAGGGTTTCCACCACCGCCGTCTGTTCTTCGGTGGCCGCGGCTACCGACTGGTTCATGCCGTCGATTTCGCCGATGCGCTGGGTCACGCTGACCAGTCGCAGACCGGCCTGATTCGCCACTTCGACGCTCTCTTCACTGGAAACCTGGCTGGCGTTCATGGTGGTCACCGCTTCGCGAGAACCGATCTGCAGCGAGGTGATCATCTTGTGGATCTCCTCGGCCGATTCCTGGGTACGGTGTGCCAGGTTGCGCACTTCGTCCGCCACCACCGCAAAACCACGACCGGCTTCACCGGCACGGGCCGCTTCGATGGCTGCGTTCAATGCCAGCAGGTTGGTTTGCTGGGAGATGCCTTTGATCACATCCAGAATGTGCCCGATGTTGTCGGTGCTGGCATTCAGGGTTTCGATCTGGGTGCAGGACAGGCTGATTTTCTGCGACAGCTCGGTCATGGCCAGAATGGTTTTTTCCACCACCTGACGACCGTCATCGGCCTGCTCGCTCGCGCCGCTGGCGTGCTGTGAAGCGTCTGCCGCGTTGCGGGCGATTTCCTGGGTTGCGGCACCGAGTTCGTTGATCGCGGCGGCCACGCTGTTGGTACGAGCGCTTTGTTCGTCGGAACCGATGATCGAGGCGTTGGACGACGCCATCACCCGTTGCGACAGGTCATGAACCTGGCGGGTCGCCGAAGACACTTCGGAAATCGACGCGTGAATCCGCTCTACGAACTGGTTGAACGCACCACCCAGCTCACCGAACTCGTCTTTGCTTTCCACGGCCAGACGACGGGTCAGGTCACCTTCACCTTGGGCGATGTCTTTCATCGCGCGGCCCATGGTGGTCAGTGGACGCATCAGCACGTTGATCAGCAAGCTCAGCAGCACTGCAATGGCGCTCACGGCGATAAACATCGCAATCAGTGCCGAGGTGCGGAATTGGCTCAAAGGCGCGTAGGCCTTGTCCTTGTCGATCGACAGACCGATGTACCACTCGGCACTCGGCAAACCCGTCACCGGGGTGAACGAGAGGATGCGGTCTTGCTTGTTCAGGGTGACTTCCTGGTTGCCCTTCTCGATGCGTACGTTGGTGTTCGGGTAAATATCTTTAAGGTTCTTCATCACCTGATCTTTATCCGGGCTGACGATCACTTGACCGTCGGCACTGACCAGGAACGCGTGGCCGATACCGCCGAAGTCCACCGAGTTGATGATCTTCACCAGGGTTTCGAGGCTCAGGTCGCCGCCAACAACGCCGAGCAACTCGCCGTTCTTTTTCACCGGCAGGGCGATGGTCACTACCAGTCCACCCACCGCGGCCATGTAAGGCGGGGTCAACATGGTCTTGTCGGCAGTGACGGCTTGTTTGTACCAGGGACGCTGACGCGGATCGTAGCCATCCGGCATCTTCGCGTCAGGGCGTTGGGTGAATACGCCATTCGCCTGGCCGACATAGGTGAACTGGAAGTTCGAGGTGAGGGCAGGTTGATCCACCAACCCTGGCAGATCGGCATTCGCACCTTGGTGGGCGACGTTCTGTGCCAGGTTTTCCAACACCAGCACACGGCCGCTCATCCAGTTCTGCACGCTGCTGGCGGTCAAGTCGCCAGCTTGCTGGACGGAGGACTCGAGATTTTCCCGGATCGTATTTCGCTGTAAATAGTCGTTGTACAAAGTGAACAACGCGAAAGCCAGCACTACGACGCCAGAAGCGGCCAGCAGGATTTTATGGCTGAACTTAAGATTCATTTCAGGGGACTTCTTATGGAAAAAGTGGGGATGCGTTCCGGATTGCAACATTCCATGTAACAGCGCAGACGGCTTTCTGAAGCCGCTCTACTTTGGTGCACGCATGTCTCACTAGTCTTTCGGCACGTTGGCGGGAAAACTTAGGGCTGCGATTCAAATGCACGGTATTTCTCGCAGATTCCCGCCGAACGGTGATCTAGAGCATCCGCGGCCTGATTTTTTAGGACTGATGTTCGAGCGGCAGTTGCAAATCCTGTAACCCTTGATAACAATGCGACTAATTATCATTTGTGACGTTCGGGCTGTCGCGTTCATGTCCTCTCCTGAGTTTGCAGTGCAGGCGCTCTACAGTAATCATCACGGCTGGCTCAATGCCTGGCTGCGCGCCCGGCTGGGTAATGCCGCGGATGCGGCTGATCTGGCGCAGGACACTTTCGTGCGTCTGCTGCAACGCACCGAACGCCTCGAACTCAAAGCGCCCCGCGCCTTTCTGCGAACCATTGCTCGCGGCCTGGTAATCGATCACTGGCGCCGCGAAGAGATCGAACGCGCCTATCTGGAAACCATCGCTCACTTGCCCGAAGCCGAGACGCCAAGCGCCGAATCCCGAGCCCTGGTGATCGAATTGCTGGAAAACATCGCGCGTATGCTTGAAGGACTGAAGCCGAAGGTGCGTCAGGCATTTCTGTTGGCGCAGTGCGAAGGTTTGAGCCACAGGCAGATTGCCGAGCAGATGAGCGTTTCCTTGCGCACGGTGGAGCGTTACGTCGCCGATGCGCTGTATCACTGCTATGTGCTGCGGTATGAAAGCTGATGCCTGTGGATAACCTCTCACTCGGCCGACGCGCCGAACCGCAGCAAAAAGTGGTCAAGCAGGCCATTCACTGGTTGCTGCGCCTGCGTAATAACCACGGCAATACACGGCTCAATCGTCAGTGTGAACAGTGGCGCGCCGAACATCATGAGCATGAGTTGGCCTGGCAACGGGTGCAGTCGTTGCAGGCAGAATTGAGCAATAACCTGCGCGCAGTGCCCGGTGCGCAAGTAGCGTTCAACACTTTGGAAAACAGCGCTCAGGGCTTGGGTCGTCGTCAGGCCTTGAAGCTGCTGTCCGGGGCATTGCTGATGGGCTCGGCCGCCTGGCTAGCGAAAGACACTGCTGCCTGGCAGCAGTGGAGCGCCGATTACGCCACGGCAACCGGCGAGCGGCGCAGTTTCCAGTTACCGGACGGCACGCGGATCGAGCTCAATACCGCCAGTGCGGTGGATCTGGATTACACCGCGCAACAACGGCTGATCAAACTGACCCGTGGCGAAATCATCGTCACTTGTGGCGGCGCAGATGAGGGCGCCTCGTTCGACCGACCGCTGCGCGTACAAAGTCGCCACGGCATCTACGAGCCGCAAGACGCGCGGTTCATCCTGCGTCAGCAAAGCGATTGCACGCGGCTCAGCGTCACCAGTGGCCAAGTGGCCATTCACGCCGGCGGGACTTCCATCGAGGCACTCGCCGGGCAGAGTTATCTGATCGATCACCATCAAATACGCCCGGCGCCGGCGCTGGATATGGATGTCGGCGCGTGGGTCGATGGCATGATCGTCACACGCAATATGCGTCTCGGCGATTTTCTCAATGAAGTCGGGCGTTATCGTCAGGGCTTTCTGAACTGTGCGGCGAACGCCGCTGACTTGCGCCTGTCCGGCGTATTTCGGCTGGAGGACACCGATAAGCTTTTGGCGATTCTGCCGCAGACCTTGCCGGTGCAACTGCGCTATCGCACCCGCTGGTGGGTGAGCCTGGAACGTACGGTTTGAAATTTTTTGGCGGGTTTTTGCAGTCGGTCCGGCTTAGTCAGTAAGCACTTCAACTCAAGCGTTTGCGACTTCCTACGGAAACCTACAATGACTGTCCGCGCCACCGGTAAGAACCCTCTGAATTTCAATGTCGAATCGGGCTTGTTGCGCCACGCCGTCCGGGCTGCGCTGTTTTCCACCGCACTGGGCGTCGGTGTGCTGCCGAGCCTGAGCCTCGCGGCCCCTACCAATGCCAGTGAATTGAGCCATCGCTACAACATCGTTGCCGGGCCGTTGGCTGAGGCGCTGAATCAGTTCGCGCGCCAGGCGGGCATTACCTTGTCGATGACGCCGCAGCAGACGCAGGGCCGGCAGTCGCCGGGTGTACAGGGGGAATACTCGACTGATCAGGCACTAAGCCATTTGCTCGGAGGTTCCGGTCTGGAGGCAATCAGTCAGGATGGCAGCAGCTATATCCTGCGTCCGCTCGCCGAAACCGAGGCGCTGGCCTTGCCGACCACCGACATCAGAGGCTTCGCCCTCGGCAATGCGTTGGGCAGCATGGACGGCTACAACGCGACACACAGTCAGATCGCCACCAAAACCAGTACCGCACTGCTGGAAACCTCGCAAAGCGTGTCCGTGGTGACGCGCGAGCAAATGGACGATCAAGGCTCGCAAACCGTTTCACAAGCGATGCGTTATACCCCTGGCGTGCTGACCAATCCGTATGGCGCCACGCACCGTTACGACTATGTGGCGATGCGCGGTTTCAACGACGGTTCGGTGGATAACATCTACCTCGACGGCCTCAAGTCGATGGGCGATAGCGGCACCTACAGCACCATGCAGGTCGACCCGTATTTCCTCGAGCGCGTAGATATTCTCAAGGGCCCATCGTCGGTGTTGTATGGCCGCAGTTCACCGGGTGGTCTGGTCGCACTGACCAGCAAGAAGCCTTTGTATGAGGCCTACCATCAGGTTCAGGCTACAGTCGGCACGCAGGGGCAGCGCGGGGTCGGTTTTGACTTCAGCGGCCCCGTCGATGACGACAAGCGGATCGCCTATCGCCTGATCGGTTTGACGGATCAGTCCGACACGCAATTCGACCACAATAAAGAAAAGCGCTTTGCACTGGCGCCGACCGTCAGCATCGATTTCAACGAAGATACTTCGCTGACACTGCAGGCCTATCTGCAACACGATCCGGATGGCGGCTACCACGGCGGCGTGCCGGCAGATGGCACGGTCCATCAACGCAATGGCAACCGAATCTCGCCGCACTTCTTCGAGGGTGAGCCGAGCATTGATGGCTACTCGCGTGATCAGCAGTCGTTCGGTTATCAATTCGAACACCGCTTCAACGACGTCTTCACCGCGCGGCAGAACTTCCGTTACCTGGACTCCAAAGTGAGCATGGATCAGGTCTACGCCTATGGCTGGACCACGCCAACCAGCAACGAGCTGAATCGCTACTACACCGGCGGTGATGAGCGTCTTCATGCGTTCATCGTCGACAACATGCTCCAGGCGGAATTTTTTACCGGCGCGACCAAACACACGGTACTGATGGGCGCGGACTATCAGCGGCGTAAAACCGTGGTTGACTGGACCAGCGGCGGCCTCGCACCGATCAACGCGTTCAACCCGGTGTATGGCAATTCGGCAATTGATATGTATGGCGAGACCAGCTATCTGCGTCGCCTGGAGCAGACCGGGGTGTACCTGCAAGACCTGATCGAAATGGACAAATGGCGCTTCTCGCTCGGCCTGCGCCAGGACTGGGTCGAGACGTCGGATGAAAACCGCATCGCCGAAGCGGGCCGTCCGGTCGGTACCGAGATCAACGACCGTCGCACCAAATTGACCGGCCGCGCCGGAGCTTTGTATCTGTTCGATAACGGCTTGGCGCCTTACATCAGTTACTCCGAGTCGTTCAACCCGAACTCGTACGCCGACAGCGCTGGTAATCCGTTGGCGCCGACCGATGGTACGCAGTGGGAAGCGGGCCTTAAATACCAGCCGCCGGGCACTGACAATCTGTTCACCGCCTCTGTGTTCCGCATTGATCAGGAAAACCTGGCGACCAAACTGCCGCAGGAAAACTTCTATCGCGCTGTCGGCGCTGTGCGCTCCCAGGGGCTGGAACTGGAAGCGCACATGCAGTTGACCGACAACCTGAAAGTCCTCGGCAGCTACACCTTCACCGACATCGAATATTCGAAGTCGATGGTCAGTACGCTGAGCACCGCGACCGATGTGATCGAAAACAAAGGCAACTCGCCGACGCAGGCGCCGCGACACATGGCGTCATTGTGGGCGGACTACAAGTTCGACAGCGCAGCGCTGGATGGCCTGCGTCTGGGCGGCGGCGTGCGCTATGTCGGCTACAGCTGGGCGGATGCGGAAAACACCCTGAAAGTACCGTCTTACACACTGTTCGACGCCTCGATCGGCTATGACCTGGGCAAGGTTGGTTTGAAGGGCGTGGACGTACGCCTGAATGCGAACAACCTGACCAACGAGTCTTATGTGGCTTCCTGCGCCAGTCTGAACTTCTGCTACATGGGTGAAGAGCGCAATGTCGCGGCAACGGTCAGCTACCAGTTCTAAACGTTTGTCCTGTGCATAAAAAAGCCAGCCCCTGAAGTTCGGGGGCTGGCTTTGTCGTCTCTGTGGGGAAATTTTCATGCGCGCGTTTTTAGTGTTGTTGCATCGCTATATCGGCTTGGCGACCGCGGTGTTTTTGTTGCTGGCCGGAATCACCGGAAGCATTCTTGCTTTCAATCATGAGCTGGATGAATGGTTGAATCCGCAGTTCTACTCAGCGCCTGCTCAGGGATCACGATTGCCACCGGGCGAACTGGTTGATGCGGTGCAGTCCGCGCATCCGAAGTTGCAGGTCTGGTACATGGAGTATCCGCATGAGGCTGGCCATACGGCGCTGCTGGCAGCGGTGCCGCGTAATGATCCAGCAACTGGCAAGCCGTTTGATGAGCGTAATCAGGTGTTCTATCTGGACCCGGTGAATGCGCAGCAGAAAGGTCAGCGTTACTGGGGTGAGTGCTGTTTTCAGCGGGAGAATTTCGTCCCGTTCATTCTTGAGTTTCATTACAACCTGACATTGCCGGGCAACTGGGGATTGTGGTTGATGGGGTTGGTTGCCATCGCTTGGGTGATCGATTGCTTTGTAGCGTTATGGCTGACGCTACCGCGTGGAAAGCCGTTCTGGAAGAAGTGGTCGACGGCGTGGAAGGTCAAGGGCGGGCATGCTTATAGGCTTAACTTCGACCTGCATCGTGCGGGGGATTGTGGTTGTGGCTGTTGTTGCTGCCGATCGCCATCAGCAGTGTGGCGATGAACCTGCCGAGTCAGGTGTTCAAGCCTGCTGTGTCGCTGTTTTCACCGATTGAGCCGAGCGTGTATGAGGCCCGAGGACGAATGCCTCCTGCGGAGTTAGGCGTGACGCAATTGAGTTATCAACAAGCATACGAGAGGGCGTTACAGGAGGGGAGACGATTAGGACTGACAGCGGCAATCGGGGAGTTGTATTACAGCTTTGAGTACAACTTCTACGGTGCCGGATTTGGCCAACACGATACGGATGCGCATGGCAAATCCTGGTTGTTCTTTCACGGCACGGACGGTCGGTTGTTAGGGCAGGAAATCGCAGGACAGGGAACGTTGGGGGAGCAGTTCTATCGGTTGCAGTTACCGATACATGGAGGACGGATCATTGGCGTTGCAGGGCAAGTAATGATCGCGGTGTTAGGTATTTTGATTGCGGGATTGTCAGGGACTGGCGTCTACATCTGGTGGCGCAAATGGCAGGCTCGACGTATCAGCAAGGCACGCAAAGCAGTTTGATGATGGATTTATACAGGCCCTGAAACGACAAAACCCCTGACTGCGTTAGCAGACAGGGGTTTCGGAATTTAATCTTGACGATGACCTACTCTCACATGGGGAAACCCCACACTACCATCGGCGATGCATCGTTTCACTGCTGAGTTCGGGATGGGATCAGGTGGTTCCAATGCTCTATGGTCGTCAAGAAATTCTGTGACCAGCCCGTTACCGCAGTAACGTGCCAGCAAAAAATGGTGACTTCTACTAAAACAAAACCCCTACCTGCATACGCAGATAGGGGTTTCGGAATTTAATCTTGACGATGACCTACTCTCACATGGGGAAACCCCACACTACCATCGGCGATGCATCGTTTCACTGCTGAGTTCGGGATGGGATCAGGTGGTTCCAATGCTCTATGGTCGTCAAGAAATTCGGTAGCCAGGTCGTTCTCCTTACGGAGTACGCTCCAGCGAATGGGTATGTGATAGATCGTGGTGTTTTGTGAGTGTCTCGAACTTTCGGTTCGTTTCGTCTTCACACACCGCAATCTGGTGCTCTTTCGCTTTTCAGCTCGAAGCAAGCAAATTGCTTGGGTGTTATATGGTCAAGCCTCACGGGCAATTAGTATTGGTTAGCTCAACGCCTCACAGCGCTTACACACCCAACCTATCAACGTCGTAGTCTTCGACGGCCCTTCAGGGGACTCAAGGTCCCAGTGAGATCTCATCTTGAGGCTAGTTTCCCGCTTAGATGCTTTCAGCGGTTATCTATTCCGAACATAGCTACCCGGCAATGCCACTGGCGTGACAACCGGAACACCAGAGGTTCGTCCACTCCGGTCCTCTCGTACTAGGAGCAGCCCCTCTCAAATCTCAAACGTCCACGGCAGATAGGGACCGAACTGTC
Source organism: Pseudomonas sp. TH15 (assembly GCF_016651105.1). Lineage (GTDB taxonomy): Bacteria > Pseudomonadota > Gammaproteobacteria > Pseudomonadales > Pseudomonadaceae > Aquipseudomonas. Next base: position 1,139,995 of record NZ_JAEKEL010000001.1, on the reverse strand, counting down.
TCACGACGTTCTAAACCCAGCTCGCGTACCACTTTAAATGGCGAACAGCCATACCCTTGGGACCGGCTTCAGCCCCAGGATGTGATGAGCCGACATCGAGGTGCCAAACACCGCCGTCGATATGAACTCTTGGGCGGTATCAGCCTGTTATCCCCGGAGTACCTTTTATCCGTTGAGCGATGGCCCTTCCATACAGAACCACCGGATCACTAAGACCTACTTTCGTACCTGCTCGACGTGTCTGTCTCGCAGTCAAGCGCGCTTTTGCCTTTATACTCTACGACCGATTTCCGACCGGTCTGAGCGCACCTTCGTACTCCTCCGTTACTCTTTAGGAGGAGACCGCCCCAGTCAAACTACCCACCATACACTGTCCTCGATCCGGATAACGGACCTGAGTTAGAACCTCAAAGTTGCCAGGGTGGTATTTCAAGGTTGGCTCCACGCGAACTGGCGTCCACGCTTCAAAGCCTCCCACCTATCCTACACAAGCAAATTCAAAGTCCAGTGCAAAGCTATAGTAAAGGTTCACGGGGTCTTTCCGTCTAGCCGCGGATACACTGCATCTTCACAGCGATTTCAATTTCACTGAGTCTCGGGTGGAGACAGCGCCGCCATCGTTACGCCATTCGTGCAGGTCGGAACTTACCCGACAAGGAATTTCGCTACCTTAGGACCGTTATAGTTACGGCCGCCGTTTACCGGGGCTTCGATCAAGAGCTTCGCGTTAGCTAACCCCATCAATTAACCTTCCGGCACCGGGCAGGCGTCACACCCTATACGTCCACTTTCGTGTTTGCAGAGTGCTGTGTTTTTAATAAACAGTCGCAGCGGCCTGGTATCTTCGACCGGCATGGGCTTACGCAGTAAATGCTTCACCCTCACCGGCGCACCTTCTCCCGAAGTTACGGTGCCATTTTGCCTAGTTCCTTCACCCGAGTTCTCTCAAGCGCCTTGGTATTCTCTACCCAACCACCTGTGTCGGTTTGGGGTACGGTTCCTGGTTACCTGAAGCTTAGAAGCTTTTCTTGGAAGCATGGCATCAACCACTTCGTGTTCTAAAAGAACACTCGTCATCAGCTCTCGGCCTTAGAATCCCGGATTTACCTAAGATTCCAGCCTACCACCTTAAACTTGGACAACCAACGCCAAGCTGGCCTAGCCTTCTCCGTCCCTCCATCGCAATAACCAGAAGTACAGGAATATTAACCTGTTTTCCATCGACTACGCTTTTCAGCCTCGCCTTAGGGACCGACTAACCCTGCGTCGATTAACGTTGCGCAGGAAACCTTGGTCTTTCGGCGTGGGTGTTTTTCACACCCATTGTCGTTACTCATGTCAGCATTCGCACTTCTGATACCTCCAGCAAGCTTCTCAACTCACCTTCACAGGCTTACAGAACGCTCCTCTACCGCATCACCTAAGTGATACCCGTAGCTTCGGTGTATGGTTTGAGCCCCGTTACATCTTCCGCGCAGGCCGACTCGACTAGTGAGCTATTACGCTTTCTTTAAAGGGTGGCTGCTTCTAAGCCAACCTCCTAGCTGTCTAAGCCTTCCCACATCGTTTCCCACTTAACCATAACTTTGGGACCTTAGCTGACGGTCTGGGTTGTTTCCCTTTTCACGACGGACGTTAGCACCCGCCGTGTGTCTCCCATGCTCGGCACTTGTAGGTATTCGGAGTTTGCATCGGTTTGGTAAGTCGGGATGACCCCCTAGCCGAAACAGTGCTCTACCCCCTACAGTGATACATGAGGCGCTACCTAAATAGCTTTCGAGGAGAACCAGCTATCTCCGAGCTTGATTAGCCTTTCACTCCGATCCACAGGTCATCCGCTAACTTTTCAACGGTAGTCGGTTCGGTCCTCCAGTTAGTGTTACCCAACCTTCAACCTGCCCATGGATAGATCGCCCGGTTTCGGGTCTATTCCCAGCGACTAGACGCCCTATTAAGACTCGCTTTCGCTACGCCTCCCCTATTCGGTTAAGCTCGCCACTGAAAATAAGTCGCTGACCCATTATACAAAAGGTACGCAGTCACAGAACAAGTCTGCTCCCACTGCTTGTACGCATACGGTTTCAGGATCTATTTCACTCCCCTCTCCGGGGTTCTTTTCGCCTTTCCCTCACGGTACTAGTTCACTATCGGTCAGTCAGTAGTATTTAGCCTTGGAGGATGGTCCCCCCATATTCAGACAAAGTTTCTCGTGCTCCGTCCTACTCGATTTCATGACTAAGAGATTTTCGCGTACAGGGCTATCACCCACTATGGCCGCACTTTCCAGAGCGTTCCGCTAATCTCAAAGCCACTTAAGGGCTAGTCCCCGTTCGCTCGCCACTACTAAGGGAATCTCGGTTGATTTCTTTTCCTCAGGGTACTTAGATGTTTCAGTTCCCCTGGTTCGCTTCTTAAGCCTATGTATTCAGCTTAAGATACCTAACTTATGTTAGGTGGGTTCCCCCATTCAGACATCTCCGGATCAAAGTCTGTTT
>NZ_JAEKEL010000001.1:340000-1135000 GCF_016651105.1 Pseudomonas sp. TH15 | reverse complement strand
ACCGAGAAGATCGAACCGTTAATAGAGCCACACAACACCGCTCTACCAACTCCTTCTGGGCTTCGATGACCTGAAGCAACTCGCTGCCGAAAACTGCATAACTCTTTGTTTACCAAGGAGTTTTCCGTTTCGACTGCGCCGGAAGTGGGGCGAATTATAGACTTCCAGAATCTGCCGTCAAGCCCTGATTTAGCTTTTCTATCAATAACTTGCTGAAAGCTGGAAAACCGCACGATTCCTTCTATATAGGAGAGCAAAACAACGCCTTCTATATAGAAGGATCTCTCAAAGGACCCCAGCCTCTTTGAAAGCAGCCACGGCACCAACTGACAACCCCAACACCCGCTGCAGAACCTCAAGCGTATGCTCCCCTAATAGAGGAGGCGCATTACGGTATTCCACCGGGGTCTCGGACAAGCGAATCGGACTCGCAACCTGAGGCACCATCCCGGCCAATGCGTGAGGCAACTCTATAGCCAACCCACGCGCCTGAACCTGCGGATCAGCAAACACCTGGGCCAGATCATTGATCGGCCCACACGGCACGCCCGCCTGCTCCAACTGGAGCACCCACTCAGTCGTAGTCTTGAATACAGTCGTCTGACGGATCAACGGAATCAGTACCGCCCGATTAGCCACCCGCAGCTTGTTGGTGGCAAAGCGCGGATCATCCGCCCACTGCGGCTGACCTGCCACCTTGGCAAACTTGCGAAACTGCCCGTCGTTACCCACCGTGAGGATGAAATCGCCATCCGCCGTAGGAAAGTCCTGATAAGGCACGATGTTCGGATGAGCATTCCCCAAGCGCTTAGGCGCATTGCCAGTAGTCAGGTAGTTCATTGCCTGATTCGCCAGACAAGCCACCTGCACATCCAGCAACGCCATATCAATGTGCTGCCCGCCACCGTCATGATCCCGATGCGCCAGCGCCGCCAATATCGCCACCGTCGAATAGAGCCCGGTCAAAATGTCGGTCAGCGCTACACCGACTTTCACCGGCCCCGCGCCCTCATCACCCTCAGGTCGACCGGTGAGGCTCATCAAGCCGCCCAACCCCTGGATCATGAAGTCATAACCCGCGCGCTTGGCGTAAGGCCCTGTCTGACCGAACCCGGTAATCGAGCAATAGATCAGATTCGGATTGATCGCCTTGAGCGACTCATAGTCCAGACCATAAGCCGCCAGACCACCGACCTTGAAGTTCTCGATCAGAATGTCCGACTTCGCCGCCAGATCACGTACGAGCTTCTGCCCTTCAGGTCGGGTGAAGTCGATGGTCACCGATTGTTTGTTGCGATTGGCCGACAGGTAGTAAGCGGCCTCGCTGGTGTTCTCGCCATAGGCGTCTTTAAGGAACGGAGGCCCCCAGGCGCGCGTGTCATCGCCATTGCCCGGGCGCTCGACCTTGATCACTTCAGCGCCAAGGTCCGCCAGGATCTGCCCGGACCAAGGCCCGGCCAGCACCCGCGATAAATCCAGTACCCGTAGATGCGAAAGCGCGCCCATGGCCGTTCTCCTATTAATAGAACGCCTGGATACCGGTCTGCGCGCGACCAAGGATCAGCGCGTGGACGTCATGCGTACCTTCATAGGTATTCACGACTTCCAGGTTGACCAGGTGGCGAGCGACACCGAACTCATCGGAAATACCATTGCCACCCAGCATGTCGCGAGCCATGCGCGCGATATCCAGGGATTTACCGCAGGAGTTGCGCTTCATCATCGAAGTGATCTCGACCGCAGCAGTGCCTTCGTCTTTCATACGACCCAGACGCAAGCAACCTTGCAGCGCCAGGGTGATTTCAGTCTGCATGTCAGCCAGTTTTTTCTGGATCAACTGAGTAGCTGCCAATGGGCGGCCGAACTGCTGACGATCCAGGGTGTACTGGCGAGCGGTGTGCCAGCAGAATTCGGCGGCGCCCAGTGCACCCCAGGAGATGCCATAACGCGCGGAGTTGAGGCAGGTAAAAGGGCCTTTCAGACCACGGACATCCGGGAAGATGTTCTCTTCAGGAACAAACACGTTGTCCATGACGATTTCGCCGGTGATGGACGCACGCAGGCCGACCTTGCCGTGAATCGCCGGAGCGCTCAGGCCTTTCCAACCCTTTTCCAGTACGAAGCCACGAATGTCACCGGCATCATCCTTGCCCCAGACCACGAACACATCGGCGATGGGGCTGTTGGTGATCCACATCTTGCTGCCGGTCAGGCTGTAGCCGCCTTCCACTTTGCGTGCACGAGTAATCATCGCGCCCGGGTCGGAACCGTGGTCAGGCTCTGTCAGCCCGAAGCACCCGATCCACTCGCCGGAAGCGAGTTTCGGCAGATACTTCTGCTTTTGCGCTTCAGTACCGAACTCATTGATCGGCACCATGACCAGTGAGGACTGCACGCTCATCATCGAGCGATAACCGGAGTCAACCCGCTCGACTTCACGAGCGATCAGGCCATAGCTGACGTAGTTCAGGCCGCTGCCACCGTATTCCTCGGGAATGGTCGCACCCAACAAGCCCACTTCGCCCATCTCACGGAAGATCGCGATGTCGGTCTTCTCATGGCGGAAAGCTTCCAGAACACGCGGTGCGAGCTTCTGCTGAGCGAACTGCTCGGCGGTGTCGCGGATCATGCGTTCTTCTTCGGTGAGCTGTTGATCCAGCAGCAGGGGATCGATCCAGTTGAAGCTAGCTTTACCGCCCATGAGTGAGTCCTCTCGAATCGGGTCAAATAACGTGGGTTGATCCTAGGCCCGGTGCGGCATTCCGGCAAACGAGGATTTCGCATACTGTTGTGCTAATTTCTCACTCCGAAGCATCGCCAAAGGTCATTTGTGCGACGTATTAGTGAGGTTCACGTACATGCGCAGAAAAATCCCCAGCACCACCGCCCTGATCAGCTTCGAAGCGGCAGCGCGCCACGAGAGCTTTACCAAGGCAGCCCAGGAACTTTCACTCACCCAGGGAGCGATTTGCCGACAGATCGCCAGCCTCGAGGAATTCCTCAGTGTCGAACTGTTCCGACGCTCTCGGCGCGGAGTGAAGCTGACAGAAGCCGGGCTTTCCTACAGCCGTCGTGTGGCCACCCAACTCGATGCCGTTGAACGGGACACCTTGTCGGTCATGGGCCAGCAAGGCGCGAACGTGATCGAACTGGCGGTGGTGCCGACCTTCGGCACCCAATGGTTGCTGCCAAGGCTCAAGGACTTCCAGCACAAGCACCCGGAGGTGACGGTTAACCTCACCAACCGCACACGTCCGTTCTTGTTTGCCGACACCGAGTTCGATGCCGCGATCTACTTCGGCGACGCGGACTGGTCGGGTACCGAATCCCACAGGCTGATGGGAGAGAATCCGATGCCGGTGTGCAGCCCAGCCCTACTGGGCAAGAAGACCAACCTGACACCCGCTGAAATCGCGGAACTACCGCTACTGCAACAGACCACCCGCCCCTACGCCTGGCGCCAATGGTTCAACTCCCAGAGCCTGAATATCCCCCGCGACATGACAGGCCCGCGTTACGAGCTATTCTCCATGCTCGCCCAGGCGGCCATGCACGATATGGGGATTGCACTGATTCCGCCGTTCCTGATTCAGCGTGAACTGGCAGAGAAGCGCCTGGTGATTGCCAATCCGCAAGCGCTGTCGAGCATCAAGGCCTATTACCTGATGATTCCTGAGCGAAAGGTCGAATCGGCGTCTTTAAGGGCTTTTCGGGATTGGCTGGTGAATCAGGCCCACAGCTACAGCCTAGAAGGATAAAGGCTATGTCTCGTTAACTGACCCCGTAGTCAGCAAAACCAAAGCACTACAGATATAAGTATTTGTCGCATATTCATAGACTGTACCGACAAACAGTACAAACGTCCCACAAGTGCCTGATGACGTGGCCTTGAGCCTCTATTTCGATGCCATGGCAGCTCATTCACCGCACCGATATGTAAATTCTTGAATTTCGACCAGAATCCTTACAAGGCACGGCCTGCAAGGGATTGACCCGGCTAGTTGCGACATTCGGTCACGGGGTGACTTGTAGTTAATTTTCCGTCACCCGTCATAATCCCTTGAAGGGCACAAAGTTCGCCTGCAAAATGCCGCGCCCCGCCTGATTTGGCGGGATCGTGCTGATCGGCCGCCCCAGCCGCACCATCCGAAGTGCCTGGGTTTACTCAATAAGATCACGCAGGAGATTTGACGTGCACATTGGTGTTCCTCTCGAAACCCAGACGGGTGAAACACGGGTTGCTGCAACCCCGGAAACCATCAAAAAGCTGATCGGCCAGGGCCATAAGGTCACTGTACAAAGCGGCGCCGGGGTAAAAGCCAGTGTTGTCGACAGTGCCTATGAAGCGGCAGGCGCAACCATTGGCAGCGCCAACGACGCGTTTGGTGCCGAGCTGATTTTGAAGGTGGTCGCGCCCAGCGACAGCGAGCTGACTCTGATCAAGAGCGGCACCGTTGTGGTGGGCATGCTCAACCCGCTCAGCAATGAAATCATCGCCAAGCTAGCCGAGTGCGGCATTACCGCGTTCGCGCTGGAAGCCGCGCCACGCACCTCTCGCGCCCAGAGCCTGGACGTGCTGTCCTCTCAAGCGAACATCGCCGGTTACAAATCCGTACTGCTCGCCGCTCACTACTACCCACGCTTCATGCCGATGTTGATGACCGCCGCGGGCACTGTGAAAGCAGCGCGCGTGCTGATCCTCGGTGCAGGTGTGGCGGGTTTGCAGGCAATCGCCACGGCGAAACGTCTGGGTGCGGTGATCGAAGCGTCTGACGTGCGTCCTGCGGTAAAAGAGCAGATCGAATCCCTCGGCGCCAAGTTCGTCGACGTACCTTACGAGACCGATGAAGAGCGCGAATGCGCCGTCGGTGTTGGCGGTTACGCACGACCAATGCCAGCGAGCTGGATGCAGCGCCAGGCCCTGGCCGTGCACGAACGCGCCAAGCAGGCTGACATTGTCATTACCACCGCACTGATCCCAGGCCGCAAGGCACCGACGCTATTGAGTGCCGAAACCGTGGCGCAGATGAAGCCAGGCTCGGTGGTCATCGACCTTGCCGCAGCCCAGGGCGGCAACTGCCCGCTGACCGTGGCCGATCAGGTGGTCGTTGCGAATGGCGTGACCATTTGTGGCCCGACCAATCTGGCCGGTGAAGTCGCGGCAGACGCTTCGGCCTTGTACGCCCGCAACCTGCTGGACTTCCTGAAGCTGGTCTTCAACAAAGAAGGCCAGTTCGAAGTGAACCTAGAAGACGACATCGTCGCCGCGTGCCTGATGTGCCGCGACGGCCAAGTCATCCGCAAAAACGCCTAAGCAGGGATTCAGACGATGGAAGAGCTTATCTCCCCCGGTATCTACAACCTGATCATCTTCGTGCTGGCGATTTATGTCGGTTATCACGTGGTCTGGAACGTAACACCTGCACTGCACACGCCGTTGATGGCGGTGACCAACGCAATCTCCGCGATCGTGATCGTCGGCGCCATGCTGGCGGCGGCTTTGACCGTGACACCACTGGGCAAGACCATGGGCACCCTGGCCGTGGCACTGGCCGCAGTGAACGTGTTTGGTGGCTTCCTGGTCACCCGCAGAATGCTTGAGATGTTCAAGAAAAAAGCCCCGAAAGTCGTAAAAGAAGAGGCGCCCAAGTAATGAGCATGAACCTCGTAACGACGCTCTACTTGATCGCGTCGATCTGCTTCATCCAGGCCCTTAAAGGCCTGTCGCACCCGACCACGTCCCGACGCGGCAACGTGTACGGCATGCTCGGCATGGGGCTGGCGATCCTCACCACTATCGGCCTCATCTATAAGCTGGGCGCTGAGCTCGCGACTGCAGGCATCGGCTACGTTATCGTCGGCCTGCTGGTCGGCGGCACCGCCGGTTCGATCATGGCCAAGCGCGTTGAAATGACCAAGATGCCGGAACTGGTCGCCTTCATGCACAGCATGATCGGCATGGCCGCGGTGTTCATTGCGATCGCTGCTGTCGTTGAGCCGCAATCGCTGGGTATTGTTAAACAGCTGGGCGATTCGATTCCTGCCGGTAACCGTCTGGAGCTATTCCTCGGCGCCGCCATCGGTGCAATCACCTTCTCCGGTTCGGTGATCGCCTTTGGCAAGCTGTCGGGCAAGTACAAGTTCCGCCTGTTCCAGGGTGCACCGGTACAGTTTGGCGGCCAGCATAAGCTGAACCTGCTGCTGGGCCTGGCGACACTGGCCCTTGGCATCACCTTCATGCTGACCGGCAACCTCAACGCCTTCGCGCTGATGCTGGCCCTGGCCTTCGTGCTGGGCGTGTTGATCATCATCCCGATTGGCGGCGCGGACATGCCGGTGGTTGTGTCGATGCTCAACAGCTACTCCGGCTGGGCAGCGGCGGGTATCGGCTTCTCGCTGAACAACTCGATGCTGATCATTGCCGGCTCGCTGGTAGGCTCGAGCGGTGCGATCCTCTCGTACATCATGTGCAAGGCGATGAACCGCTCCTTCTTTAATGTGCTGCTCGGCGGTTTCGGCAACACGGCGGATGCAGCCGGCCCTGCTGGCTCGAAAGAAGCCCGCCCGGTGAAATCCGGTTCGGCTGACGACGCGACCTTCCTGCTGACCAACGCTGACACCGTGATCATCGTTCCGGGCTACGGCCTGGCGGTTGCACGGGCGCAACATGCGCTGAAAGAGCTGACCGAAAAGCTGACCCATCGCGGCGTGACCGTGAAGTACGCGATCCACCCGGTTGCCGGTCGGATGCCTGGCCACATGAACGTGTTGCTGGCCGAGGCCGAAGTGCCTTACGACCAGGTGTTCGAGATGGAAGACATCAACTCCGAGTTCGGTCAGGCCGACGTGGTGCTGGTGTTGGGCGCCAACGACGTGGTTAACCCAGCCGCCAAGAACGATCCGAAATCGCCGATTGCCGGCATGCCGATTCTCGAAGCGTTCAAAGCCAAGACCATCATCGTCAACAAGCGCTCGATGGCCAGCGGCTATGCCGGTCTGGACAACGAACTGTTCTACCTCGACAAAACCATGATGGTCTTCGGCGACGCCAAGAAGGTCATCGAGGACATGGTTAAAGCCGTCGAGTAAAACCTGCGCCAGCGCAATACCCAAAACCTCAGCCTTTAGTAGGCTGGGGTTTTTTTATTCCCCGTGAAACCCGACCAAAGGCTCTAAATCAGGGCTCGGCATTCGACCATGGTAGCGGGACGGATTTTTTTCAAATCACTAGACTGAGTACCTTGCTTCCGTTGCCCGAGATAATAATCCATGTACCGTGACCGTATTCGCTTGCCTTCGTTGTTGGATAAGGTGATGAGCGCCGCTGACGCTGCCGCTCTGATTCAGGACGGCATGACCGTCGGCATGAGCGGTTTCACCCGCGCCGGCGAAGCCAAGGCTGTGCCACACGCGCTGGCCGAACGCGCCAAAACCACGCCGCTGAAAATCACCTTGATGACCGGCGCCAGCCTGGGCAACGACCTCGATAAGCAGTTGACCGAAGCCGGCGTCCTGTCGCGACGCATGCCGTTCCAGGTCGACAGCACACTGCGCAAGGCCATCAACGCCGGCCAAGTCATGTTCATCGACCAGCACCTGTCGGAAACCGTGGAGATGCTGCGCAACCAGCAACTCAAGCTGCCGGACATCGCGGTGATTGAAGCCGTGGCGATCACGGAACAAGGCCATATCGTACCGACCACGTCGGTGGGTAACTCGGCCAGCTTCGCGATTTTCGCGAAGCACGTCATCGTCGAGATCAACATGGCGCACAACCCGAATCTCGAAGGGTTGCACGACATCTATATCCCGACCTACCGTCCGACCCGCACGCCCATTCCGCTGGTGAAGGTCGACGATCGCATTGGCAGCACCGCCATTCCGATCCCGCCGGAAAAGATCGTCGCAATCGTGATCACCAATCAATCCGACTCGCCGTCGACTGTACTGCCACCGGACGCCGAAACTCAGGCCATCGCCGATCACTTGATCGAGTTCTTCACGCAGGAAGTGGCTGCCGGGCGCATGACCAACAAGCTTGGCCCGTTGCAGGCCGGGATCGGCACCATCGCCAACTCGGTGATGTGTGGCCTGATCGACTCGCCGTTTGAAGACCTGACGATGTATTCGGAAGTGTTGCAGGATTCGACGTTCGACCTGATCGATGCCGGCAAGCTAAGCTTTGCCTCGGGCAGTTCGATCACCTTGTCGGCCCGGCGCAATGCCGATGTGTTCGGCAACCTGGAGCATTACAAGAACAAGCTGGTACTGCGCCCCCAGGAAATCTCCAATCACCCGGAAGTGGTTAGGCGTCTGGGCATCATCGCCGTCAACACGGCGCTGGAGTTCGACCTGTACGGTAACGTCAACTCCACCCACGTCTGTGGTACACGGATGATGAACGGCATCGGCGGTTCGGGTGACTTCGCGCGCAACGCGCACCTGTCGATCTTTGTCACCAAGTCGATTGCCAAGGGCGGTGCGATTTCCAGCGTGGTGCCGATGGTCAGCCACGTCGACCATACCGAACATGACGTCGACATCCTGGTGACCGAGATCGGTCTGGCCGACCTGCGCGGGCTGGCGCCTCGTGAGCGGGCTCGGGTGGTTATCGACAACTGTGTTCACCCGGACTATCGCGAAGCCTTGAATGACTACTTCATCGCCGCCTGCGCGCTCGGTGGGCACACCCCGCACATCCTGCGCGATGCCCTGAGCTGGCACATTAACCTGGAAGAAACCGGGCGGATGCTGGTGGTCTGATTGACGTAAAACACAGCTGACGCAAACACAGTTGCGTCAGTTGGCTCTTGCAACACCCGATCCTGTCGAAAACTGTACTGCTGTACTGGTCTTTTCCTACCGAAATCCCCTGCATTTTCGAGTCGACTTACCTATATTGCACTGTATTGGTGCCGACAGGTACAGTTGCCTCAATTTTGACCAGTACACCCCCTATAAACAGTTAATTGATCCCTCACAATACAAGTGAACTGTATCTAGGGGGACTGGCCAAACAGGAGGATCATTGGCATCAGTTAAACCACTACCTAATCCCGCCACAAGCGGAAGGATGTCAACCATGGAACGTACACTCAGTTCCGAGCTGTTCTTCGAAGACAATGCTGCAAAAACCCAGGCTTCCATGCCTCTTCGCGTTATCGCCAACCTGATGTTGTGGCAGCGCCGCATTACCAGCCGCCATCAATTGGCTCGTCTGGATTCGCGTCTGCTGGCTGATGCCGGGATTAGCGAAGCACAACGCTACGAAGAGCTGAGCAAGCCGTTCTGGCGCTAAGTTAGCGTCGCTGGCTCTGACCTATAGGGTCCACCGCCAGCAACCCGAATTGAACAAACAAAACCCGTCGTGGGAAACCACGACGGGTTTTGTCGTTTTGACCACGGAAAACGGCCGGTACAGGCACCTGAGCCGAACACAAGTACAGTTTTAATAAAATCGATTCTGAACCAGTACAATTTTACGCCGGTGTATCTGCTCCGTTGCCTGTATCAGGCTCACCATGACCCTTCACCCTATTTGGCTAAAGGAAAAGGTCATGAACGACTTACAGGATGTTTCAGCAATGTCGAGCAGCGCGCCCCAGCGCAGCCACCCTTTGCGCCGCGTGTTTCGCAATATCTGGCAAGCCCTGGAGCGCGCCAGGACGCGGCGCCTGTTGGCGCAACTGGAGGGTCGGGATCTCGCAGATCTGGGTCTCAGCCACGCCGATCGGCTGAATGAAATGGAGAAACCCTTCTGGCGCTAGCATTTTGCCCACTGTGCGAACCTCGTCGCCGGGCCTAATATCCACGCAGAACGTGGCGAATGCAGTGCAACCGGCGTCTGACTCCTCAGATACCGAGCCACCTCTCACTACGGTTTATCCTCAGGAGTTACCCTATGTCCCGTCTTCGCCTGCTCAGCGCTGCTGCCCTGCTGGCAATGGCTGCCAACGCCAGTGCCACCAGCTTCATCGTTACCACCGACGCCGTTGTCGGTGCGCTGAAATCCTCGTCCGACGCCACTTCCGACGTTTCCTCTTCCTTTCGTGACGACAAAATCGTCCTCGCCGCCCGTGACGACGCTGCCAGCTTCGTAGCCAGCGAAGGCGAAATCCGTGGCGTGAAGCTGGAAAGCGCGCTGGATCACATTCGCCATCAGGCACCACAGTTACAAGCAACCGATGCGCAGCTGGCTCAGGCTATTCTGACCATCTAAGCTGCTGGCATTGCGGGACACGTCGTGCGTGTCCCGATGTTTCGGCGCTGGCTCTGGCCCGGGCATTGCGCTAGTGTTGGGGCTCGCTAACCGTTACCGAGTCCTATGCGTTTTCTGCCAAATCTGTTTATCCCTTCCGTATTGCTCACAGCCTGCTGGGCGACTTCAGCCGATGCCTTTGATGTATCGACGCAAAACACTGTTGTCTCCGTTTGGGCGACCGGCATGGTGACCTCTGCGCCCTTCGACCATAAACTGCTGATCGCCGCTCAGGATGACGCTGCGGCTTTCATTGCCAGTGACGGCCAACTGCGAGGAGCGCAACTGGAATCCGCCCTGGTTTACCTGCGCCGGAGCCAGCCAAAACTTCATGCCAGCGACCTTGAACTGGCACAAGCAATTCTCGTCCAATAGTTATCATCGTTCCTCCGGAGTCGTTCCATGCGTAGCCCGCTGATTGCTGCCACCCTTGGCTTGCTGTTGTTGGCCGACGTGGCCCAGGCGCACACCCTGGTAGCCACCAGTAACATGATCATTCGCGCCACCCAGCGCACGCTTGATTTCACTTCTGATACCACCACGTCCATCCGTGATTCGAAGATCGTGCGCGAAGCTCACGACGACGCGGCCAGTTTCGTCGCCAGCGATGGCGATATTCGTGGCGCGCATCTGGAAGAGGCCTTCAATACCCTACGCACCCGCGTACCTGAAGCCCGCGACGCCAGTGATCAGGTCCTCGCCGAAGCCATCCTCGCACTGTGAGGTCGCTCAGCGCCTGGCTGCTGGCCGGGATGGTGTTGCTGCTTGGCAACACCGCACAGGCCAGCTTGCAATTACGGCTCAAGACCGACGGTCTGAGTCCCGCGCAAGTGCAGGCCAGCCAGGCGCTGCTCGATGAGGCCATGCAGGCATTGCCGCCGCGCTTCGTCGAGCAACTGGATCGGCGCATCGATGTTGGCTGGACCGACGAAATGCCCGACAACGCCTACGGCGAGGCGTCGCTGGTGTCCGAGCTCGATCTGAATCGCAATCTGCTCGACAGCCTCACCGACGGCAGCGCCGCGACGAAAAAGACCTACCGCCCCCACGGCACCGTGCGCCGGGAAATGCTCGCTACGGTCTTGCACGAACTCACCCATATTTACGACCGCGCGCGCCTGTGGCCATCTGCCCAGCGCACGCTGATCCAGCGTTGCAGCCAGCGCAATAGCAGCTCTGGTCTGGTCGGCATTCCCGATCAATGCCGCGGCCAGACGGCGCGACGTTTTACCCTCAGTGACGACCCGCGCCTGCTGGATCTGGCCGGCTGGCCGCAATACGTCGGCCGACGTGGCGAACGCGAGCAGCACAACCGGCAAATCGTTCGCAGCCCGGATATCTACGAGACGACCAATCCCAAGGAGTTCGTGGCGGTCAACATGGAGTACTTCCTCCTGGACCCGAGCTATGCCTGCCGACGTCCTGCGCTTTACCGCTACTACAAAGAACATTTCGGCTGGGCGCCGGCCGCCAAAGACACTTGCGCCAAATCCTTCGCCTTCCTCAATGCCGGTAACGACTTCGCCAAGACACCATTGGGCCAGGTCGACCCGGAACGGGTTTATGCCGTGGACTATCTGCTGGCCGAAGCCAACCAGAACTGGGTCAGCCGTTGGGGCCACAGCATGTTGCGCCTGGTGATCTGTGCGCCGGGCCGACCACGCGGACCGGATTGCCGGCTGGACCTGGATCAGCACCTGGCGCTGTCCTACCGCGCCTTCGTCGGTGACGTACAGTTGTCGAGTTGGGATGGGCTGGTGGGTAAATATCCGTCACGCCTGTTTGTCTTGCCCCTGGCCCAAGTGATCGACGAATACACCAAGACCGAAATGCGCAGCCTGGCTTCGGTGCCGCTGAATCTCTCTCGCACCGAAATCGAAGAAGTGGTGGAACACGCCGCAGAGATGCACTGGAGCTACGACGGCAACTACTTCTTCCTGTCCAATAATTGCGCGGTTGAAAGCCTGAAACTGCTGCGCAGCGGCAGCAACAACGCGCAACTGACCGGACTGGACAGCATCATGCCCAACGGCTTGCTGGAAGTGCTCAAGGGCCGCGGATTGGCGGACACCAGCGTGCTGGACGACCCTCGCGAAGCTTTACGCCTGGGTTATCGCTTCGACTCCTTCCGCGATCGCTATCAAGCCATGTTCGAAGTGCTGAAGAAGCACTTGCCGATCAAGCAGACCACTGTCGAAGACTGGCTGGCATTGAGCGCCGAAGAGCGCCGGCAATGGATCGATCAGGCTGACTTGCGCACCAGCGCGGCATTGCTGTTGTTGGAACAGGCCAGTTTCCGTCGGCAGCTACAGTTGGCCCAGGATGAGGTGAAGCAGCGCTACCTCGGTGCCCGGGAGCTGGAGAACGGCGGCATGGACAAGGCTAACGCGACCTTGCAGGAAATCCTCGCCAACAGCGGCTTCCTCAGCCGCCCGGCAGAGCTTCTTGATAGTCGTGGTTATGGGTTGCCACAGCCGAGCGAGTTCAAGCGGCTTGAGGATGAAAGCAGTCAGCGGCAGAAAAAGCTGCTGGTGCTGTCCGGTGATCTGGATGCTGAAGTGCGTAAGTTGCTAGAGCCCAAGCGCGCTGCGGAGATTGCGGCCAGCGAGGCCAATGTGAAGCAGATCGGCGAGCATTTGCGCAAATTGCACAAAGCCTCGGGCGGACTGGAACTGCCCTGAACTTGAGGCTGAACCTGATGCTGATGATGAGTGCATACCTTGTGGCGAGGGGGCTTGCCCCCGCTGGGTCGCGAAGCGGCCCCAAAATCAGCAGACGCGGATAATCAGATAGACCGCGCGGGCCGAATTGACGACTGCTTCGCAGCCGAACGGGGGCAAGCCCCCTCACCACAGGTGATGTGTGTCAGATCAATTGAGGACGCCATCCAGAATTTCATAAACGATCCCGGTTCCTACGGCGATCAGCACAATGTCGCCGCCCGCGCGGCGCCATTCGTAACCCTCGTATTGCGGCAACCGACCCAGCGCACGCTGATCCAGGCGTTCGCCGTAATAACCGTGAGGCAACGGCCGGCCACGTTCCAGACGGATGCCTGGCGGTGGCGGCGCACCACGCACAAAGTATCCGTGATTGTCGTGAATGGTCTGACGCACCGGGCCAAAATCATGTGGTGGAGGACCGCCACGATGGTTGTCCTCCGGGCCGCGGTGATCATTGCCACGGTTGTCACCATGGTTATCGTATTGGCCCTGCTCCGGGCCGCCGTGGTCGTGATCGTCGCGCTGATCGGCGCTGGCGTGCAGCAACGGGGTCGCACTCAGCATCAGTACGCCCAGGCTGGCTATCAACCGTTTCGGCATTTTCATCGGGGGTTTCCTCACTGCACCTACAGCAAAAAGGGCTTCAGAACGTAGTCCTGAAACCCTCGGTCTTACTGTTTAGTCTGTGTTGCGAGGCGCTAATTCCTTTGTATCAGGAACTTTACTTTCAGCTGACCCGTGCTTTGCGCACGCCCTCGGCCAACGCTGCGCAAAGACTCAATACACCGTCGATCGCCTGATCCGGTGTCGACGCATTCGCGATGTGATCGATCAATGCCGAACCCACCACCACGCCGTCCGCCAGACGAGCGATAGCCGCCGCTTGCTCCGGTGTACGGATACCGAAACCGATGCTGATCGGCAGGTCGGTGTGACGACGCAAACGAGCAACTGCTTCTTCGACGTGTTCCAGCGTTGCCGCACCCGCGCCCGTCACACCGGCAACCGACACGTAATAAACGAAGCCGGAGCTGCCGTTCAGAACGGTCGGCAGGCGCACATCGTCGGTGGTCGGCGTGGTCAGACGAATGAAGTCCAGACCCGCAGCCTGAGCCGGGTCGCACAGTTCGCCGTTATGTTCCGGCGGCAGGTCAACCACGATCAGACCGTCAACGCCGGCCTCTTTAGCGTCCGCGATGAAGCGCGGCACGCCGTACATGTGGATCGGGTTGAAGTAACCCATCAACACCAACGGCGTCTCGGTGTTGCCTTCGCGGAACTCGCGAACCATCTGCAGGGTTTTCGCCAGGTTCTGTTTGGCGCCCAAAGCGCGGATGTTCGCCAGCTGGATCGCCGGGCCGTCGGCCATCGGGTCGGTGAAGGGCATGCCCAATTCGATCACGTCGGCGCCAGCACCCGGCAAGCCTTTGAGGATCGCCAGCGAGGTGTCATAGCTCGGGTCGCCAGCGGTGACGAAGGTCACCAGGGCGGCGCGATTCTGTTCCTTGAGTTCGGCAAAACGCGTTTGCAGGCGGCTCATCAGTGTTTCTCCTGCTTAGATTGTTCCATGTGGTGCATCACGGTTTGCATGTCTTTGTCGCCACGACCGGACAGGTTGACCACCATCAGGTGATCTTTCGGCAGGTTCGGTGCGCGTTTGAACACTTCGGCCAGGGCGTGGGCGCTTTCCAGAGCAGGAATGATCCCTTCCAGGCGGCAGCATTTGTGGAACGCATCAAGGGCTTCGTCGTCGGTCACCGAGGTGTATTGAACGCGGCCGATGTCATGCAACCAGGCGTGTTCAGGGCCGATGCCCGGGTAGTCGAGGCCGGCGGAGATCGAGTGAGCGTCAATGATCTGGCCGTCGTCGTCCTGCAGCAGGAAGGTGCGGTTGCCGTGCAACACACCCGGTACGCCGCCATTCAGACTGGCCGCGTGCTTGCCGGTTTCGATGCCGTAGCCGGCGGCTTCAACGCCGATGATCTCGACGCTCTTGTCATCCAGGAACGGGTGGAACAGGCCCATGGCGTTGGAGCCACCGCCGATGCACGCCACCAGGCTGTCCGGCAGGCGACCTTCCTGATCTTGCAGTTGAGTACGGGTTTCCTTGCCGATCACCGACTGGAAGTCGCGAACCATCGCCGGGTAAGGGTGCGGGCCGGCCACGGTGCCGATCAGGTAGAAGGTGCTGTCGACGTTGGTCACCCAGTCACGCAGGGCTTCGTTCATCGCGTCTTTCAGGGTGCCGGTGCCGGCCACCACCGGGATCACTTCGGCGCCCAGCAGTTTCATGCGGAACACGTTGGCCTGCTGACGTTCGATGTCAGTGGTGCCCATGTAGATCACGCAATCCAGACCAAAACGCGCGGCCACGGTAGCGGTCGCCACGCCGTGCATGCCGGCGCCGGTCTCGGCGATGATGCGTTTTTTGCCCATGCGCCGCGCCAGCAGGATCTGGCCGATGCAGTTGTTGATCTTGTGCGCGCCGGTGTGGTTCAACTCTTCGCGCTTGAGGTAAATCTTCGCGCCGCCGCAGAACTCGGTCAGGCGTTCAGCGAAATACAGTGGGCTTGGACGACCGACGTAGTCACGCTGGAAGTAGGCCAGTTCTTCTTTAAATGCCGGATCTTCCTTGGCCAGTTCGTATTCACGGGCCAGGTCGAGGATCAACGGCATCAGGGTTTCAGCGACGTAACGGCCGCCGAACGAGCCAAACAGGCCGTTGGCATCGGGGCCGTTGCGCAGATTAGTCTGGGTCATGGGTCGCTCCAGTTGGATTCGTGTGATGACAATGACGACCACTCTACCCCTGACGTTCCGACCTGAAAACCGATAAGATCGCCACAACCTGTCAGGAAAACTCACATATCCCATGAGCCATGACCTTCCTCCGCTGAACGCCCTTCGGGCCTTCGAAGCCACTGCCCGCCTGAACAGCGTCAGTCAGGCTGCCGAACAGCTACACGTCACTCATGGTGCGGTTAGCCGACAACTCAAGGTGCTGGAAGAACACCTCGGCGTTAGTCTGTTCGTCAAGGACGGGCGTGGCCTTAAACTCACAGATGCCGGCGTTCGTTTGCGCGATGCCAGCAGCGACGCGTTTGAGCGATTGCGCACCGTTTGTGCCGAATTGACCCAAAGCACCGCCGACGCACCCTTCGTGCTCGGCTGCTCCGGCAGCTTGCTCGCACGCTGGTTCATTCCGCGCCTTGGACGCTTGAATGCGGATCTGCCGGACCTGCGCCTGCACCTGTCAGCCGGGGAAGGCGATCTCGACCCACGGCGGCCTGGACTGGACGCTTTGCTGGTGTTCGCCGAGCCACCCTGGCCGGCGGACATGCAAGTCTATGAACTGGCCAGCGAACGCATCGGCCCGGTCCTGAGCCCACGCTTCGCCGGCTACGAACGGCTGCAACAGGCGCCGGTCAGCGCGCTGCTGAGCGAGCCGCTGCTGCACACCACATCGCGTCCTCAGGCGTGGCCGAGCTGGGCACAGCAAAGCGGCCTCGACGCCAAGGCGTTGAAGTTGGGGCAGGGTTTCGAGCATTTGTATTATTTGCTGGAAGCCGCGGTGGCGGGGTTGGGTGTGGCGATTGCCCCTGAGCCGCTGGTGGCCGAGGACTTGAAAGCAGGTCGCCTGGTTGCGCCGTGGGGTTTCTGTGAAACCCCGGCGCAACTGGCGTTGTGGCTACCCAAGCGTGCCGCGGATGGCCGCGCTCGGCAGTTGGCGCAGTGGCTCAAAAACGAGCTGCGCCAAGCGGATTAGTCGCCGCGTTTGCACAACAGATAAGCCGCGAGTAGACCGAGTGCACCGACAGCGACACCCGCTGTAGTCCAAGGGTGTTCTTGGGCGTAGTCCCGGGTGGCGATCCCGGTTTCGCGGGTTTTCACTTTCACTTCTTCATAGGCATCGGCGAGCAGGTGGCGCGAATGTTTCAGCGCGCTCTCGGCGTTGCTTTTCAGGGCCTTGAGGGTTTTACGCGACTCGTCCGAGGCGTCGTCCTTAAGGTTTTCCAGCGATTTGAGAAGACTCTCGATCTCGGCTTCCATGCTTTGCAATGAGGCTTTACGTAAAGAGGTATTGGCCATGGTGGCTCTCCTTCATTGGTGATGAGTAGCGTGTGTTGGTTGGGACTTCAGGGGTTTGAGAAAGTGCAGTAAATCTGAACGGCGGTGCCCGATTGGCCGACAGAAGTAATACGAAAAATCACTGCTAGGCTGTATTTCATACCCCAAGGAGAACGCCATGACTGACCATCACACCTACAAGAAAGTCGAGCTGGTCGGCTCGTCCCCTACCAGCATCGAAGACGCCATCAACAATGCGCTGGCCGAAGCCAGCAAAAGCCTCAAGCATCTGGAATGGTTTGAAGTGACCGAAACCCGCGGCCACATCAAGGACGGCAAGGCTGCCCACTTCCAGGTGACACTGAAAGTCGGGTTCAGGATTGCCAGTAGCTGAGTTTGAGCTAGTCTTCTGAACTTGCGCGCTGGCCGAGTGCCATAGGGAATGGCAAAGCGCTACTTGAGCGCATCTGGCTACTGCTGGATGCTCCCCATTTGATCCGACCAGGGAATGCGACCGATGAAGAAGTTTATTTTGGCGGTAGGTTTATTGAGCATCGCGGGAACAGCCCTTGCTGGCGGTAAGTCGTGCGAAGACCTGAAAGGCGAAATCGCAGCGAAACTTGATGCCAAGCATGTCTCGGGCTATTCGCTGGAGATTGTCGACAAAGGCGCTGCCGCTGGCGGGAAAGTCGTCGGCAAGTGCGAAGCCGGCAGTAAAGTGATCGTCTACAAAAAGTAGATTGTTACCACCCTCAATGAAAAAGCCGACGCAATGGCGTCGGCTTTTTTATGCGCGTCGTTCCGGGATCAGCCCTTCATGACCTGCGCCAGCAACTCATAGGAATGCACGCGATCCGCGTGCTCGTAGAGGTCGCAGGTGAAAATCAGTTCATCGGCCTGGGTCTGCTCGATCAGCACTTCCAGTTTGGCGCGGATTTTCTGCGGGCTGCCGACCATGGCCAGCCCCAGCAAATCGCCGACCGCTTCCTTCTCATGCGGCAGCCACAGGCCGTCCATGGTTTTCACCGGCGGACGTTGCACCAGGCTCTGGCCACGCATCAGGGCGAGGATTCGCTGGTAGACCGACGTCGCCAGGTAATCAGCCTGTTCGTCGGTATCGGCCGCCACCAGTGGCACGCCGAGCATCACGTAGGGCTTGTCCAATACCGCTGAAGGTTTGAAGTGATTGCGATAGACGCGAATCGCCTCGTGCATGAAACGCGGTGCGAAATGCGAGGCGAAGGCGTAGGGCAAACCGCGTTCGCCGGCCAGTTGCGCGCTGAACAGACTGGAACCCAGCAGCCAGACCGGGACATTGGTGCCTGTTCCGGGCATCGCGATAATTCGCTGGTCCGGCGTGCGTGGGCCGAGGTAGCGCATCAGCTCTGCAACGTCTTCCGGGAATTCGTCCGCACTGCCGGAGCGTTCTCGGCGCAGTGCGCGGGCGGTCATCTGATCGGAACCGGGCGCGCGGCCCAGGCCGAGGTCGATACGGCCGGGATACAGGCTTTCGAGGGTGCCGAACTGTTCGGCGATCACCAATGGCGCATGATTGGGGAGCATCACGCCCCCGGAGCCGACACGAATAGTCGAGGTGCCCCCGGCCAGGTAACCGAGTAATACCGACGTCGCGGAACTGGCGATGCCGTCCATGTTGTGGTGTTCGGCCACCCAAAAGCGGTTGTAGCCAAACTTTTCGACGTGCTGGGCCAAGTCCAGGGAATTGTGCAGTGACTGGGCCGCGCTGCCGTTCTCCCGTACGGGCACCAGATCGAGGGTCGAAAACTTGATATCGGACAGTCGTTTCATAAACCTGCTTCTCCAATGGGGGCGCAGGTTTTTTCACGAACGAAAACCTGCCGAGTCTGAAAGCGTTCCCTATGCAATGAGGGCATATACCCGAGTTTCAATAGCAGACATGAATTTGCCTACCAGATAAGCGGTTTGATCCGACAGGGTGAACTTTGCCAAGTCTTCTATCCTCAGAACCCTTACCAAGCGAAAACCACGAAGGCGCGACGTTTCGCGCCGATCTTGAGGAGGCAGACATGGCTATCACGAAGAAAGCATCGGCTCATTGGGCAGGCGATCTGAAAACCGGCATCGGTTCGATCTCCACGGAAACCGGCGTACTCAGAGAAGCGCCCTACGGCTTCAAGGCCCGTTTCGAGGGCGGTAAAGGCACCAATCCGGAAGAGCTGATCGGCGCGGCCCACGCAGGCTGCTTCTCCATGGCGTTTTCGATGATTCTCGGCGACGCCGGCCTAAAGGCTGACAGCATCGATACCAACGCTGAGGTCACCCTGGACCAGGTGGAGGGCGGATTTGCGATCACGGCGGTGAAACTGATCCTCAAGGCGAAAATCCCTGGGGCAACTCAGGCACAGTTCGAGGAACTGAGTAAAAAGGCTAAGGAAGGTTGCCCGGTATCCAAAGTGCTGAATGCGAAGATCAGCCTCGAAGCGACGTTGGTCAGTTGATGTTCACAAGTCTTTAAATTGGCGTTGATTGCACCGACGCCTTCGCGAGCAAGCCCGCTCCCACAATTGGAATGCATTTCAACTGTGGGAGCGGGCTTGCTCGCGAAGGCAATCTCATGAACGACACAATCCATGGTTGAACATGCAGTTTGTGAGCGAAGTCAGAACTCGCTTTGTAAAACTGTGGTCGAATAAATGACAGCAGCTTCAGCGCATAGACATGCGCGCTGCCTCAAGGGAGCTTCAACCATGAAACGTTTTGTCTTGGCCGTTATTTGCGGTGCATTGGCGACTTCGGCCCTGGCCGCGACCAAAGACTGCGAAGAGCTTAAGAAGGAAATTGAAATAAAAATCCAGGCTAAAGCCATACCCTCCTACACCCTGGAAATAGTCACGAAAAAAGAAGCCGACAAGCACGATGCCGCAATGGTCGTTGGCTCCTGTGAAAACGGCACGAAGAAGATCATCTACCAAAAAAACGATCGTTGATTGGCCTCAAATGGCGCAGTCCACCGCCCGGTCTTCGGCCACGATCTCACGCTTGGCGTTATACAGCCGTGCGCTGGGCGTGAACGACAATGAGCGCCCTTCGAGCATGTAACGCTGGCCGGCCTCGAAATGGTCGTAGCGAATGGTCAGGTAGCAGAGGCGCTCTGCGGGATCGTTCATCATTCCAAAACCGCCACTGAACACCTCAAAGTCGAAACGCACCATCAACTCATGACTGCCGGGGGTGACCTGAAAGAAACGCCCGTCGGTCAATCGCTGGTTATCCAGGCGTTCGGCCATCATTAATTTCCCACCGGGGGTCGGTGTAGACATGTCGACCCAGGCCATCTGCGGATTGACCGCCGGCATCGGGCTCAGGCAACCGGAAATGACGCTTGCCGTGAGCAACAGCAATAACCTGCGCATGATGAATGTCCTGATGATTGGTCATTCAGCATAACGCCGATCACGTGCGTTGGCAGCCTGCCGGTGTGCCGTGCCCAATGACTTTTCGCTGCTGATCATAGAGCTTTGCCCACGGATGGAATCCGATGTTTCCCGCTTGCAACTCATAGCGCTCACCGGCGTTGAAATCCTTGAATTTCACACTCAACTGACAATCGCGCCACAACGGCTCACTGTCCGGGCCAATGTTGGTGGGCTGGACCGCAAACTGGTAACGCACCTTCAATTCATGGCTGCCGGGCTGCACTTCAAAGAAGCGTTTGTCGACGGCGGACTTGCGATCGACTTCCAGCGCTTGCAGCGCCGTGTCTTGTTGCCGTGCATCGAGATCGATCCAGGCTTGCGAAGGGTCAGGATCGGGCATTCCGAATCCGGCACAACCGGCCAATGTCAGCAGGCCTCCCGTCAGCATCAACATGCGCATAGCGGTGCTCCAGTCAGGCGGGATAGTCTTGCGGGCAGACTCTCCGAGGATGATTTTATTTTGATCAGGCCGCTTCCAAGCCTTGGGTTACTTGATCGCGTTTTGCGCGTTTTGTTTCCGGGCGTGTTGTTTTTGTTGCTCAACGGTTGCGCCAGCGTCAGCTACTACGGTCAATTAGCCAGTGGTCAGCTGCAATTGCTGCGGGCCCGGGAGCCGGTTGCCGAGGTGATTGCCGACCCACAGCGCGATCCACAATTGCGTGCGCATCTGGCCCAATCACAAAAGGCTAGGGTGTTCGCCAGCCAGCATCTGCACCTGCCGGATAACCAGAGCTATCGCCTGTACGCCGACATTGGTCGGCCGTATGTGGTCTGGAATGTCTTCGCCACGCCGGAATTTTCCCTGACGCCGCAGAACCATTGCTTCCCCATCGCCGGCTGCGTCGCTTACCGCGGTTACTACAGCCAGAGCGCGGCCCGGGGTGAAGCGGCCATGCAACGACTCAACGGCATGGACGTGTCGATCGGCGGGGTCGAGGCCTACTCGACCCTGGGCTGGTTCAATGACCCGATCCTCAGCTCGATGATGAGTTGGGGCGATGAACGGTTGGCCACGCTGATCTTTCATGAGCTGGGCCATCAGCGGTTTTATGTGAAGGACGACACTGAGTTCAACGAGTCTTTCGCCACGTTTGTCGAGCAGGAAGGCACCCGCCAATGGCGCGCCAGCCGTGGACTCGCCCCAGACACCGGCGCGCAGATGCAGCAACGTAATCAGTTCACTCAACTGGTTCTGGACAGTCGCGCTCGACTTGAACGGCTGTACGCCCAGCCCTTGCCCGCCGAGCAGATGCGCCAACGCAAAGCCGCCGAGTTCGAACGGCTGCGTCGCGACTATCGGACGATGCGTGACAACGTATGGGCCGGGGATAAACGCTACGACGCCTGGATCAATGCGCCGATGAACAATGCCAAGTTGCTGCCGTTTGGTTTGTACGACCAATGGGTGCCGGCGTTTGCGGCGCTGTTCAGGCAGGAGGGTGGGGATTGGGTGAAGTTTTATGCGGCCGTGGAGAGCCTGGGTGGGTTGCCGAGCAAGCAACGTAAAGCTGCGCTGCAAACGTTGGCCGGCAAATAACCCTGTGGCGAGGGAGCTCGCTCCCGTTGGGCCGCGAAGTGGCCCCATAATTTCCGGACCAATCACGACTGCTGCGCAGCCGAACGGGAGCAAGCTCCCTCGCCACAGTTCGGTGTCAGCCTCGCAGAAACGCCTGATGCATCTCCTCCAGCGTTTCAAAGTGATACGCCGGTGCTTCGGCGCTCAGCTCTTCGTGGCTGCCAAAACCATAACCCACCGCCGCCGCATCAAGCCCGTTGCTGCGCGCGCCGATCAAGTCGTGTTTGCGGTCGCCGATCATCAGGGTGTTGGCCGGGTCGAGGCCTTCTTCGGCGATCAAATGGGCGATCAGCTCGACTTTGTTGGTCCGGGTGCCATCCAGCTCACTGCCGTAAATCACTTTGAAGTGCTTGGCGAAGTCGAAGTGCCGGGCGATTTCCCGGGCGAACACCCAGGGCTTGGAGGTAGCGATGTACAGCTGTCGACCTTGCCCGCTCAAGGTTTCCAATAGCGGTGTGACACCGTCGAACACGCGGTTCTCGTACAGGCCGGTGACTTTGAAACGCTCGCGATAGAAATTCACCGCTTCCCAGGCCTTGGGCTCGTCGAACTCGTAAAACTGCATGAACGCCTGCAACAGCGGCGGGCCGATGAAGTGTTCGAGCTTGGTCAGGTCGGGCTCGTCGATACCCAGTTTGGCCAGGGCGAACTGGATCGAGCGGGTAATCCCCTCACGCGGGTCGGTCAAAGTGCCATCGAGGTCGAACAAAACAGTTTGGTAATGCATGAAAATTCCTGGGCAATAGTGAGAAGGCTTAGAGCTGGTCGTAGCCTTCGGCCAGATGCAGGTCCTTGAGCTTCACGTAGTTCGCCGCGCTGTAGGTGAAAAAGGCTTTTTCCTTGTCAGTCAGCGGCCGGATCTGTTTCACCGGGCTGCCGACATACAGAAAACCGCTTTCCAGGCGCTTGCCCGGTGGCACCAGGCTGCCGGCGCCGATGATCACATCGTCCTCCACCACCGCGCCGTCCATGACGATGCTGCCCATGCCGATCAGAACCCGGTTACCCACCGAGCAGCCGTGGAGCATGACTTTGTGAGCGATGGTCACGTCGTCCCCGATCAAGCAGGGAAAGCCATCGGGATTGAACGGCCCTGCGTGGGTGATGTGCAGCACGCAGCCGTCCTGAACGCTGGTGCGCGCACCGATGCGGATGCGGTGCATGTCGCCGCGGATCACCGTCAGCGGCCAGACGGAGCTGTCTTCGCCGATTTCGACGTCGCCGATTACCACCGCCGAGCCGTCGACAAAAGCGCCTTTGCCCAGTAGCGGCGTGTGGTTCAGATACTTGCGAAGGGTCACGATAGGTTCTCTCTCTGTCGCTGATAGCTGCGGTGAGCGTCGATTGTAATTAAGATGGCCGCATGTTTCTTCCAGCCAAGGTGCCAACCGTGAGCGTGAACAACCCTCTTTTGCAGTCCTACGACCTGCCGCCGTTCTCGGCGATTCGTGCCGAACACGTGCAACCGGCCATTGAACAGATCCTGGCTGACAACCGCGCCGCCATTATCGAGATCCTCAAAACCCAGGGCAAACAACCGACCTGGGCCGGCCTGGTACTGGCAATGGACGAACTCAATGATCGCCTGGGCGCCGCCTGGAGCCCGGTCAGCCACCTGAATGCCGTATGCAACAGCGCCGAACTGCGCGAAGCCTACGAGTCCTGCCTGCCGGCCCTGAGCGCCTACTCCACCGAGATGGGCCAGAACCGCGAACTGTTCCAGGCATTCGAAGCCCTGGCCAACAGCCCCGAAGCCGCCGGTTTCGACGTCGCGCAAAAAACCATTCTGGAACACTCACTGCGTGACTTCCGTCTGTCGGGTATCGACCTGCCGGAAGCTGAGCAGAAGCGATACGCCGAAGTGCAAAGCAAACTGTCCGAGCTGGGCAGCCGCTTCTCCAACCAGTTGCTCGACGCCACTCAGGCCTGGACCAAGCACGTTACCGATGAAGCCACCCTCGCCGGCCTGACCGATTCGGCCAAGGCGCAAATGGCGGCCGCTGCACAGGCCAAAGGCCTGGACGGTTGGTTGATCAGCCTGGAATTCCCGAGCTACTACGCGGTGATGACCTACGCCCACGACCGCGCCCTGCGCGAAGAAGTCTACGCCGCCTACTGCACCCGTGCGTCGGACCAAGGCCCGAATGCCGGTCAGAACGATAACGGCCCGGTGATGGTAGAAATTCTCGACCTGCGTCAGGAGCTGGCCAAGCTACTGGGTTTCGCCAGCTTCTCGGAGCTGAGTCTGGCGACCAAAATGGCTGAATCCAGCGATCAGGTACTCAGTTTCCTACGTGACCTGGCCAAGCGCAGCAAACCGTTCGCGGCTCAGGACCTGGAACAACTCAAGGCCTACGCCGCCGAACAGGGCTGCCCGGATCTGCAAAGCTGGGACAGTGGTTTCTACGGTGAAAAACTTCGCGAGCAGCGCTACAGCGTCGCGCAAGAAGCCCTTCGCGCCTACTTCCCGATCGACAAAGTGCTCGGCGGCTTGTTCGCTATCGTTCAGCGCCTGTACGGCATCGAAATCGCCGAGCAGAAAGGCTTCGACACTTGGCACCCGGATGTTCGCCTGTTCGAAATCAAGGAAAACGGCCAACACGTCGGCCGCTTCTTCTTCGACCTCTACGCCCGCGCCAACAAACGCGGCGGGGCCTGGATGGACGGCGCTCGTGACCGTCGCCGCACCGCTGAAGGCGTGCTGCAAAGCCCGGTGGCGAACCTGGTGTGCAACTTCACTCCGGCCGACAGCGGCAAGCCTGCGTTGCTGACCCACGATGAAGTCACCACCCTGTTCCACGAATTTGGCCATGGTTTGCATCACCTGCTGACCCGCGTCGAACATGCTGGCGTGTCCGGCATCAACGGCGTGGCCTGGGATGCGGTCGAACTGCCAAGTCAGTTCATGGAAAACTGGTGCTGGGAGCCCGAAGGCCTGGCGCTGATCTCCGGTCACTACGAAACCGGCGAACCGCTGCCTCAGGACCTGCTGGGAAAAATGCTCGCGGCGAAAAACTTCCAGTCCGGCCTGATGATGGTCCGCCAACTCGAGTTCTCGTTGTTCGACTTCGAACTGCACGCCACCCATGGCGACGGCCGCAGCGTGCTGCAAGTGCTCGAAGGCGTGCGCGACGAGGTTTCGGTCATGCGTCCGCCGGCCTACAACCGCTTCCCGAACAGCTTCGCGCATATCTTCGCCGGCGGTTACGCGGCGGGTTACTACAGCTACAAATGGGCTGAAGTGCTGTCCGCCGATGCTTTCTCGAAGTTCGAAGAAGACGGCGTGCTCAATGCCGAGACCGGCCGCGCCTTCCGTGAAGCGATCCTCGCTCGCGGCGGTTCTCAGGAACCGATGGTGCTGTTCGTCGACTTCCGTGGCCGGGCGCCATCGATTGACGCACTCTTGCGCCACAGCGGCCTGAGTGAGGACGCAGCAGCATGAGCGAGGGGCCTGTGATCACAAAAAAACGCTTTATCGCCGGGGCAGTTTGCCCGGCCTGCAGCGAGCCGGACAAATTGATGATGTGGAACGAAGACGAGGTCCCGCACCGTGAGTGCGTGGCCTGCGGTTACTCCGACACGCTCAATGAGCAAGGTCTGTCAGTGCCCAAGGAATTGGGCACGCGGGTCAACGTTTCGGCGCTGAAAGTGCCGGACGCCAAGGTTCAGGCGGTGCAATTCTTCCCGAACCCGAAGCTGAAGAAAAAGCCTGACGAGCAATTCTGAGTGAACACAACCTTCCACACCGCAATGGTGTGGAAGGTGACACTCCTGCCTTTATCCTACTTCTCGACGTTTGCCGATTTGAACCAGCTCTTCATCGAGCACATGGCGAACGGGCTGGTGCTGCAATCACCATTGGCCAGAGCCGTGCGCAGTTTGTCGACATCGGCCTGCATCATGTAGCGAACGCCGTCCTTGAAGTGGGTACTGTCGCCAAAACCGCCTTGGGTCATTTCATTCAAGGCGTCTTCTTTGCTCCAGCCCTGCACGACCACCCGATACATGGCCGCCATCAGGCCGGTGCGGTCAGAGCCGTGCTTGCAATGCATCAATACCGGGCCTTTGGCCTCGGCGGTCTGAATGGCGCGAAGCGCCTTGAGCACATCAGCGTCATCCACATGATTGGTGCGGTAAGGCAGCTGCACCTGGTCGATGCCAGGCGTCGACAACCAGCTCTTGTCCGACTCAGGCAGGAAGTTGATAACGGTTCCAACCTTGAGTTTTTCCAGTAGCGGCACCGCGCCGCTGTCCGGCAATGCGCTGCGGTAGAGCGTCGGGGACATTTGGTAGAGGTTATATTTCGACTCCACCGACTGTGCCCATTCGGCAGGCCGCGCAGGTGCCGTGTCGTCAGCCAGGGCCAGCGACACATTGAAAAAGGCTACCAACGACAGGCACATCGCAGGGATAAGACGGGTTTTAGACATGCTGGGCGACCGTGAAAAAGATGCGGATGAATAACGCTAGCTTCAACCTTGACCAGTCAAAGGGCTGTGAGCCGACTGTCAAAGAATCGTGAATCGATCGACCCAAAGGCTACTTTCGTCGCAAAACCCCGGTTTATTTATGCTGAATCGCTTCATCCTGATTCTTAGCCTGCTACCATTTGTTACCAAAGTTTGCAGTTACGTGGCCATTTTCACTGATCGTCCACCCGTATCACTGCCAAAACGAAAAGCCGTTCATTGAAACGGCTGAAAACCATCAATGCCTGATGAGGTGCACCCCCATGTCTGATCAAGATCGAGACAACCCGCGGCG
Source organism: Pseudomonas sp. TH15 (assembly GCF_016651105.1). Lineage (GTDB taxonomy): Bacteria > Pseudomonadota > Gammaproteobacteria > Pseudomonadales > Pseudomonadaceae > Aquipseudomonas. Next base: position 1,108,153 of record NZ_JAEKEL010000001.1, on the reverse strand, counting down.
TGAGTTTTTGCGCAAATCCCTGACCTTGATCCCGGTGGTCACCGTCGCCAGCACCGCGCTGGGCAGTTCCGTCCTGCTCGCAGCGCCTGAAGCGGCGCCGTCCAGTCCCGGCAAAACCCCTGCCAGCACCAGCGTCTATGAACCCAGCTACTTCACCGCCGAAGAATGGACGTTCATCAAGGCAGCCGTCGCTCAACTGATCCCGAACGATGCCCAAGGGCCAGGCGCACTCGAAGCCGGCGTGCCGGAATACATCGACCGGCAAATGAACACGCCGTACGCCGCCGGCGCGCTGTGGTTCATGCAAGGGCCGTTCAACGCCGACGCCCCGCCGGAAATGGGCTGGCAGAGCAAACTCGTCCCTAAAGAGATCTATCGCTTGGGCATTGCCGCCACGGATTCCTGGTCGAAAACCGTCAACGGAAAAGTATTTGCTGACCAAGATAGCGCTACCCGAGACGATTTACTGAAGCAACTCGAAGCCGGAAAACCTGACTTCGACAGCGTTCCGTCGACGATTTTCTTCAACCTGCTGCTGCAAAACACCAAGGAAGGGTTCTTCTGCGACCCGATCCACGGCGGCAACAAAGGCATGGTCGGCTGGACCATGATCGGCTTCCCCGGCGCCCGCGCCGATTTCATGGACTGGGTGGAACGCAACGAGCAATACCCCTTCCCGGCAGTTTCGATTCGCGGCGAGAGGGCATAAGCATGGCAACAGTTATGAAGAAGGTCGACGCAGTCATCGTCGGTTTTGGCTGGACCGGCGCGATCATGGCCAAAGAACTGACAGAAGCAGGCCTGAACGTGTTGGCGCTGGAGCGCGGACCGATGCAGGACACCTACCCCGACGGCAACTATCCCCAGGTGATCGACGAACTTACCTACAGCGTTCGCAAGAAACTCTTCCAGGACATCTCCAAAGAGACCGTGACCATTCGCCATAGCGTGAATGACATCGCACTGCCGAACCGCCAACTCGGCGCTTTCCTGCCCGGTAACGGTGTGGGCGGCGCGGGGCTGCATTGGTCGGGCGTGCACTTTCGGGTCGATCCGATCGAGTTGCGGATGCGCAGTCACTACGAAGAACGCTACGGCAAACACTTCATTCCCAAGGACATGACCATCCAGGACTTCGGCGTCAGCTATGAAGAGCTGGAGCCGTTCTTCGATTACGCCGAAAAGGTGTTCGGTACGTCGGGTCAAGCCTGGACGGTGAACGGTCAACGGGTCGGCGAAGGCAAGGGCGGCAACCCTTACGCACCGGATCGCTCGAACCCGTTCCCGCTGGAATCCCAGAAAAACACGGTCTCCGCACAGCTGTTCCAGAAAGCGGCCACAGCCGTGGGTTACAAACCCTACAACCTGCCGTCGGCCAATACCTCAGGCCCGTACACCAACCCCTACGGCGCCCAAATGGGCCCGTGCAACTTCTGCGGTTTTTGCAGCGGTTACGTTTGCTACATGTACTCCAAGGCATCGCCCAACGTGAACATTCTGCCGGCGCTCAAGCCGCTGCCGAATTTCGAACTGCGGCCCAATTCCCACGTGTTGCGGGTCAACCTCGACAGCACCAAGACCAAAGCCACCGGCGTGACCTACATCGATGGCCAGGGCCGGGAGATCGAGCAGCCGGCCGATCTGGTGATCCTCGGCGCGTTCCAGTTCCACAACGTGCGGTTGATGTTGCTCTCCGGCATCGGCAAGCCTTACGACCCGATCAGCGGTGAAGGCGTGGTCGGCAAGAACTTCGCCTACCAGAACATGGCCACGATCAAGGCGTTCTTCGACAAGGACACCCACACCAACAACTTCATCGGGGCTGGCGGCAACGGCGTGGCGATCGATGACTTCAACGCCGACAACTTCGACCACGGGCCGCATGGCTTCGTCGGCGGCTCGCCGATGTGGGTCAACCAGGCCGGCAGCCGCCCAATCTCCGGGACCTCGAACCCGCCGGGCACGCCGGCCTGGGGCAGTGCGTGGAAACGCGCCACCGCCGATTACTACACCCACCAGGTGTCGATGGACTCACACGGCGCGCATCAGTCCTACCGCGGCAACTACCTGGATCTCGACCCGGTATACCGCGATGCCTACGGCTTGCCGCTGCTGCGGATGACCTTCGACTGGCAGGAAAACGACATCAAGATGAACCGCTTCATGGTCGAAAAAATGGGCAAGATCGCCGAAGCGATGGGCCCCAAAGCTATCGCCGTGATCGGCAAGCAGGTCGGTGATCACTTCAACACCGCGGCCTACCAGACCACCCACCTCAATGGTGGCGCGATCATGGGCACGAACCCGAAAACCAGCGCCCTGAACCGTTACTTGCAGAGCTGGGACGTGCACAACGTGTTCGTCCCTGGGGCGTCGGCTTTCCCACAAGGCTTGGGTTACAACCCTACAGGCCTGGTGGCTGCGTTGACCTACTGGTCGGCGCGGGCGATCCGCGAGCAGTACCTGAAAAACCCCGGCCCGCTGGTTCAGGCTTAAGGAGCGATAACCATGAAAGCACTCGTTATCGCGACCTTCGCCCTGCTCGGCAGTGCCTCGATCAACGCCGCAGAAGTTGATCAAAACCTGATCAAACAAGGCGAATACCTTGCCCGGGCCGGTGACTGTGTCGCTTGTCACACCGCCAAGGACGGCAAGCCGTTCGCCGGCGGTCTGCCGATGGAAACGCCAATCGGGACGATCTACTCGACCAACATCACTCCGGATAAAACCGGCCTCGGCGACTACAGCTTCGAAGATTTCGACAAAGCCGTACGCCACGGTGTCGCCAAAAACGGCAGCACCTTGTACCCGGCGATGCCGTATCCGTCCTACGCCAGCGTCACCGAACCCGACATGCAGGCCTTGTACGCCTACTTCATGCACGGCGTGGCGCCGGTCGCCCAGGAGAACAAGGCCAGCGACATTCCCTGGCCTTTGAGCATGCGTTGGCCGCTGATGGGCTGGCGCTGGATGTTTGCCCCGGCCGTGGCGGATTACAAAGCCGCACCGGGCGCTGATGCGGTAGTCAGCCGTGGGGCTTATCTGGTGGAAGGCCTGGGACATTGCGGCGCATGCCATACGCCAAGAGCCCTGACCATGCAGGAAAAATCCCTGAATGCCGGCGATGGCAGCACCTTTCTGTCAGGCAGCGCGCCGCTGGAAGGCTGGATCGCGAAAAGCCTGCGCGGCGACCACAAGGACGGCCTCGGCAGCTGGAGCGAGGCGCAACTGGTGCAATTCCTCAAGACCGGGCGCAGCGACCGCAGTGCGGTATTCGGTGGCATGAGCGATGTGGTGACCCACAGCATGCAATACATGACAGACGCCGACCTGACCGCGATTGCCCGTTACCTCAAGTCCCTGCCGGCCAATGACCCCAACGACCAGCCACATCAGTACGACAAACAAGTCGCCCAAGCGCTGTGGAAGGGTGATGACAGCAAGCCTGGCGCCTCGGTGTACATCGACAACTGTGCGGCCTGTCACCGGACCGACGGGCATGGTTACACGCGGGTGTTCCCGGCGCTGGCGGGCAATCCGGTGTTGCAGTCGCAAGACCCGACGTCGCTGATTAACGTTGTGCTCAAGGGCGGCACCTTGCCGGCGACTCACACGACACCGTCGACCTTCACCATGCCAGCGTTTGCCTGGCGGTTGTCGGATCAGGAAGTGGCGGATGTGGTCAGTTTCATTCGCAGCAGTTGGGGTAACAAGGGCGAGCCCGTCAAGGCAAGCACCGTGGCCGATCTGCGCAAGGATGATATGAAAACCACCTCGGGCGACGATCTGGGGCAGGTCACCCAGAAGAACTGATCGCCCAGCGGCACTAGCCAGATGAACGACGCCTCGTTACTGTATATAAAACCAGTATCGAGGCGTTTTCATGTCCACTCCTCTTCCGCCACGCGGTCGCGGCACCGCGACCAACCCGCACAACCGCTTCGCACCGAACCGTTCGGTGGCCGAGGACGATGGCTGGTACCAGGAAGCGCCGGTCACCCAAGGCACCGAAGTGCGCATCGAGACGGCGAAAACCATCATCACCCGCAACACCTCGCCGGACTTGCCCTTCGACCGCTCGATCAATCCTTATCGCGGCTGCGAGCACGGTTGCATCTATTGCTACGCGCGGCCCAGTCACGCCTATTGGGACATGTCGCCGGGGCTGGATTTCGAAACCAAACTGATCGCCAAGACCAACGCTGCAGACGTGCTGGAGGAGCAACTCTCCAAGCGCGGCTATCAATGCGCGCCGATCAACCTGGGTTCCAACACCGATCCGTATCAGCCCATCGAGCGCGAGCACAAAATCACCCGCCAAACCCTGGAAGTGCTGCTGCGTTACCGTCATCCGGTGACCATCATCACTAAAGGTTCGCTGATTCTTCGTGATCTGGATCTGCTGGTTGAACTCGCCCGGCAAAACCTGGTGGCCGTGATGATCAGCCTCACCACACTCGACGACAAACTCAAACGCATCCTCGAACCCCGGGCCGCTGCGCCCAAGGCCCGATTACGAGCCATTCGGGTGATGCGCGAAGCCGGGATTCCGGTGGGGGTTTTGTGCTCGCCGATGATTCCAATGATCAATGACAGCGAACTCGAAAGCCTGCTCACCGAGGCCCACGCGGCCGGTGCCCAGAGCGCGGCCTACATGATGTTGCGCTTGCCCCTGGAAGTGGCGCCGTTGTTCGAAGAATGGCTGGCCGCCCACTACCCGCAGCGCGCGGCTCATGTGTTGAGCCTGATTCGGCAGAGTCGTGGCGGCGAGCTCTACGACAGCCGGTTTGGTGCGCGGATGCGCGGTGAAGGGCCATTCGCCGACCTGTTGGCGCAACGCTTTGCCAAAACCATCAAACGCTTGGGGCTCAATCGTCGTGAAGGGTTTAATCTGGACTGCGACGCCTTCTGTCCACCGGGTCGCCAAATGTCATTGATTTGAGGACAATTGGCCTATGGTTGAGTAGTGGAAACACCCGCCGCCGTCATTACCGGTCACGTTTTTTGCGACCTGGAACGTGCGTTCTAGAGCGGTTTATTCAGTTTGAGTTAAGTTTCGCCGGCTACCTTGTTCATCGAGTGACTGACGGGTCGAGATCTGCGACCTGGATTTTTTTTAAACAGCCACTGGCTTCATATCGGACAAAACGGGACACTTCCCAATCTCCGTCAAAGAGGATGAATCATGAGTGACAAGGATAAACAGCCGTTGGCTGCGTCGGTTTCAGCCCACCCCGAGGCGGAGTCCGCCGATGCAGCGCTGAAGCATATCGTTGACGGCTTTTTGCATTTTCATCACGAGGTCTTTCCACAGCAGGAAGAGCTCTTCAAAAAACTCGCCACAGCCCAGAGCCCGAGAGCGATGTTCATCGCCTGCGCCGATTCGCGCATCGTTCCTGAACTGATCACCCAAAGCGCCCCTGGCGATCTGTTCGTGACCCGTAACGTCGGCAACGTTGTGCCACCTTATGGGCAAATGAACGGCGGCGTTTCCACCGCGATCGAATACGCGGTGCTGGCCCTCGGCGTGCAACACATCATCATTTGCGGCCATTCCGATTGCGGCGCCATGCGCGCGGTACTCAACCCGCAGAGCCTGGAAAAAATGCCCACGGTCAAAGCCTGGCTGCGGCATGCCGAAGTGGCGAAAACCATGGTCCAGGAAAACTGCCATTGCGCTGACGAAAACGAAAGCATGCACATCCTCACCGAAGAGAATGTGATCGCCCAGTTGCAGCATCTGCGCACACACCCATCGGTGGCCTCGCGCATGGCCAACGGTCAGCTGTTTATCCATGGCTGGGTCTACAGCATCGAAACCAGCGAAATCAAAGCGTACGACGCGGATCAGGGTCGTTTCCTGCCGCTCGATGGCAGCCATCCGATTCCGGTGGCGACGCCCAAAGCGCGCTTCTAAAAACCTCCTAAATCGTTGTGTGGTTTAGCCGAGGCTGCCGATTGAGCAGCCTGGCTTCGCCATGCCTGAAAAAACTTCGGGAGAATCCCTATGCGTGCTGCGCAACTAAAAGCTGTTTTGCCACGGGAGCTGCTGGCTTCGGTGGTGGTGTTTCTGGTGGCCCTGCCCTTGTGCATGGGCATCGCCATCGCCTCGGGTTTGCCGCCGGCCAAAGGCCTGATCACCGGGATCATCGGTGGCTTGGTGGTGGGCTGGATTGCCGGCTCACCGTTGCAAGTCAGCGGCCCGGCGGCGGGCCTGGCCGTGTTGGTATTCGAGCTGGTGCGCCAACACGGTATCGCCATGCTCGGGCCGATTTTGCTGCTGGCCGGTTTTCTGCAACTGGTGGCCGGTCGTTTGAAACTGGGCTGCTGGTTTCGGGTGACGGCGCCAGCGGTGGTCTACGGCATGCTCGCCGGGATTGGCGTGTTGATCGTGCTGTCACAAGTGCATGTGATGCTCGACGCCGTGCCCAAACCGTCAGGGCTGGATAACCTCGCAGCGTTCCCTGCCGCCGTGGCTCAGGCGTTGCCATCCTTGGGCTGGCAGGCCGGTTTGCTTGGACTGTCGACGATTGCGGTGATGTGGCTGTGGGAAAAATTCCGCCCGCACTCGCTGCGATTCATTCCCGGAGCCTTGCTCGGTGTCGGTCTGGCGACAGTCGCCAGCCTGATGCTCGCCTTGCAGGTCAAACGCGTGGAGGTCCCGGCCAACCTGGCTGAAGCCATCGACTGGCTCAAACCCGCGGACTTGCTCAACCTGGCTGACCCGACGCTGCTGATCGCCGCGTTTGCCGTGGCCTTCATCGCCAGCGCCGAAACCCTGCTCTCGGCCGCCGCCGTCGACCGCATGCACAGCGGCCAGCGTTCGGACTTCGACCGGGAGTTGTCGGCGCAAGGCGTGGGCAACATGCTCTGCGGTTTGCTCGGTGCATTGCCAATGACCGGGGTAATCGTGCGCAGCTCGGCTAACGTCCAGGCCGGCGCGACCACACGAATGTCGGCGATCTTCCATGGTCTGTGGTTGCTGGCGTTCGTGCTGTTGCTGTCCAGCGTGCTGCAAAGCATTCCGGTGGCGAGCCTGGCCGGTGTTTTGGTCTACACCGGTTTCAAACTGGTGGACGTCAAGGCCTTTCGCGGCTTGGGGCGTTATGGCCGGATGCCGATGTTCACCTATGCGGCGACTGCCCTGGCGATCATCTTCACCGACCTGCTGACTGGCGTGCTGATCGGCTTCGGCCTGACCCTGGCGAAACTGGCCTGGAAGGCTTCACGGCTGAAGATCAGCCTGATCGACCTGCCCAAGGACGGCGAAATGGAGTTGCGGCTAATCGGCGCGGCGACCTTTCTCAAGGTACCGGCGTTGACCCAGGTGCTGGGCACCATTCCGGCCGGCACGACGGTGCATGTACCGCTCAATAACCTGAGCTACATCGACCATTCGTGTCTGGAACTGCTTGAGGAGTGGGGCCGGGCGAATGCGGCCAAGGGTTCGAAGTTGCTGATTGAGGCGCGGGGGTTGAAGCGCAGGTTGGAAGGACGGTTGCGGACCACATCCGGAGTGGGTTCGACAGGGTAAAACAACACTGTGGGAGCGAGCTTGCTCGCGATGGGGCCATAACATCCAACATCTATGTTGACTGACCCACCGCAATCGCGAGCAAGCTCGCTCCCACAGGGGATTGTGTTGATCTATGGATCAAGCAGCCGGTTGATCCAGCTCCAGGCCCACGCCCAACTGGCGCGACAGACACGGCCAGCGTTTCCACGCGGTGCCGGTGTCCGGGCTGTTGAGTTTCTCGCGGTAGGCTTCCACCGACTCCAGCGCGAAACTGTCTTCGTTAAGCATCTCGTCCACGGCGTGATGCACCGCCTCATCCAGTTGGTTGGCAAATTCTTCGCCGATCAATTGGTGGGCAATCAGGTTGGCGACAGTCATGTCCAATGGGATCAGTGGCTGGCCAAAATGCTTGATGTACAGGTCATTGACCTCTTCGACCAACCGGTGCGCCAGATAAGCTTCGTCCAGCAGGCTGTCCAGGCCGATATGCCCGGTCATGATCGCCGGCGGCTTGAGGAAGAACTGCTCGGCGATTTTCAGCACCGGTTTGATCTGTGATTCGATGCCCGCTTCCCGAGCGACATCATTGGCTGCGTCCAACAGGTCCGGCACTTGCTCTATATAAGCGGCCACAAAACGGGTCATCACGCCCTTGGCGTCGACATCCGGTAGCTGGATGGCGGAATGCAGGTGCGGCAGTTGAGTTTCCAGTTGACGAGTTAACAGGCCGGTCTCGGCCTCATGTTGTTGGGCTTTTTGGATCTGCTCGCGCAATGCGGCGGTGCTCATGAAAACTCCAGGAAACAAAGGCAATGAAATAGGGAGAACATAACTTAGCTGGCTTATGAAAAATGCTAAGACGCATTTGTCATAATTATTTCATCCTTGAGACATTGCAGTTATATCGATTTGCCACCACTCGTCTGCATCCTTCTCCATTCGTGCCCTGGAACGCAAGTACAAGCTGTTTCAGCTGATTTACGCCATCGCGTTGCGAGGTCGCGGTCGCTGTCTATACTCGGTTTTGAATGGAGTTAGCTGATGACGCCCGACTGCATATGCAGCAAGGCTCGGCGATTCAAGTTCGTAGTCTGAAAAAGCCGCTCCCTTGCCGCAGGTGAAAGCCGGCGGGATAACAAGAACGATAAGGGGAACCCGCAATGATGCGACATCCACATGTCTGGATGGGCCTCCTGTTGTGGTCGATTTTCAGCCAGGCGCAAGCCGCCTGGACTGTGAATATGGCGCCTGGAGCGACTGAAATCAGTCACGCAGTATTTGACCTGCACATGACCATTTTCTGGATCTGTGTAGTGATCGGCATCATCGTCTTCGGCGCCATGTTCTGGTCGATGATGGTCCACCGCCGCTCGACCGGGCAGGTGGCCGCAAAATTTCATGAAAGTACCACCGTAGAAATTCTCTGGACTGTCGTGCCCTTCATCATTCTGGTGGCCATGGCGGTTCCCGCGACAGCCACCCTGATCAAGATGTATGACTCCAGTGAGCCGGATATCGATATCCAGATCACCGGCTATCAGTGGAAGTGGCACTACAAATACTTGGGCCAGGACGTCGAGTTCTTCAGCAACCTGGCCACCCCCCAGGATCAAATCCACAACAAGGAAGCCAAGGGCGAGCACTACTTGCTCGAGGTCGACAAACCGTTGGTGCTGCCGATCGGGGCCAAGGTGCGCTTCCTGGTGACTTCCGCCGACGTTATCCACTCCTGGTGGGTGCCGGCCTTTGCGGTCAAGCGCGATGCGATTCCGGGGTTCGTCAACGAAGCCTGGACCCGGATCGACAAGCCCGGCATTTACCGTGGCCAGTGTGCCGAGCTGTGCGGCAAGGATCACGGCTTTATGCCGATCGTGGTCGAGGTCAAGGAAAAGGCCGATTACGACAAGTGGCTGGCCGATCGCAAGGCAGAAGCCTTGCAGCTCAAAGAGCTGACAACCAAGGAATGGACCCTCGACGAACTCAAAGAGCGCGGTGACAAGATCTATCACACCACCTGCGTGGCCTGTCACCAGGCCGAAGGGCAAGGCTTGCCGCCAATGTTCCCGGCGCTCAAAGGTTCGCCGATTGCTACCGGACCGAAAGCAGACCACCTGCACCGCGTTTACTTCGGCAAACCTGGCACCGCCATGGCGGCGTTCGGCAAGCAGCTCTCGGAAGTCGATATCGCAGCGGTCGTGACCTACGAACGTAACGCCTGGGGCAACAACAAAGGCGACATGGTCACGCCTAAAGAAGTGCTGGAGTTGAAACAGGCGGAAAGCAAATGACCCGGTCTATTGCGTACGTAAGGAACCGGTCGGGGCAGCGCGCCCCGGCCTGCCCAGCCCATTCGTTCTCGGGAGAACGGCCATGAGCGCTGTAATCGATGACCACGGTCATGCCGCCGACCATGCCCACGGCCCCGCCAAGGGCCTGATGCGCTGGGTGCTGACCACCAACCACAAGGACATCGGCACGCTGTACCTGTGGTTTGCGTTCACCATGTTCCTGATTGGCGGCTCGTTCGCCATGGTGATTCGTGCCGAGCTGTTCCAGCCCGGGCTGCAAATCGTCGAACCGGCGTTCTTCAACCAGATGACCACCATGCACGGCCTGGTGATGGTCTTCGGTGCAGTGATGCCAGCCTTCGTCGGCCTCGCCAACTGGATGATCCCGTTGATGATCGGCGCGCCGGACATGGCCCTGCCACGGATGAACAACTTCAGCTTCTGGCTACTGCCAGCGGCGTTCATCCTGTTGATCTCGACCTTGTTCACCGCCGGCGGCGGGCCAAACTTCGGCTGGACCTTCTACGCCCCGCTCTCCACGACCTACGCGCCAGAAAGCGTGACCTACTTCATCTTCGCCATCCACCTGATGGGCATCAGCTCGATCATGGGCGCGATCAACGTGATCGCCACCATCCTCAACCTGCGCGCCCCTGGCATGACGCTGATGAAAATGCCGCTGTTCGTCTGGACCTGGCTGATCACCGCGTTCCTGCTGATCGCAGTAATGCCGGTGCTGGCCGGGTGCGTGACGATGATGCTGATGGACATCCACTTCGGCACCAGTTTCTTCAGTGCCGCCGGTGGCGGGGACCCGGTGCTGTTCCAGCACGTGTTCTGGTTCTTCGGTCACCCCGAGGTGTACATCATGATCCTGCCGGCCTTCGGTGCCGTCAGCTCGATCATCCCGACCTTCTCGCGCAAGCCACTGTTCGGCTACACCTCGATGGTCTACGCCACGGCGAGCATCGCGTTCCTGTCGTTTATCGTCTGGGCGCACCACATGTTCGTGGTTGGTATTCCGCTGGTGGGCGAGTTGTTCTTTATGTACGCCACGCTGCTGATCGCGGTGCCGACCGGCGTGAAAGTGTTCAACTGGGCCAGCACCATGTGGCAAGGCTCGCTGACCTTCGAAACGCCGATGCTGTTCGCCGTGGCGTTCGTGATCCTGTTCTCCATCGGCGGGTTCTCCGGCCTGATGCTGGCCATCGCCCCGGCGGACTTCCAGTACCAGGACACCTACTTCGTGGTCGCGCACTTCCACTACGTGCTGGTGCCGGGGGCGATCTTCGGGATCTTCGCCTCTACCTACTACTGGCTGCCGAAATGGACCGGCCACATGTACGACGAAACCCTCGGCAAGCTGCATTTCTGGCTGTCGTTCATCGGTATGAACATGACTTTTTTCCCGATGCACTTCGTCGGGCTGGCGGGCATGCCGCGACGGATTCCGGACTACAACCTGCAATTCGCCGACTTCAACATGGTGTCGTCGATTGGCGCGTTCATGTTCGGTACCACGCAGCTGTTCTTCCTGTTCATCGTGATCAAGACCATTCGCGGCGGCCCGCCAGCACCGGCCAAACCGTGGGAAGGGGCTGAAGGTCTGGAGTGGAGCGTGCCGTCACCGGCGCCGTATCACACCTTCACCACCCCGCCGGAAGTGAAATGAACACCCGGCCGTTGGTGAGATGTGTACAGGCACACAGACCTCCTTGGGATCCCCAAAGATCCCCTGTGGATGCTCACAGATATTTTCTGGATGCACACAAAACCCCTGTGGAGGCTCACAGATATCTTTTGGAAGCACACAAAACCCCTGTGGAGGCTGACAGATATTTTTTGGAAGTACACAAAACCCCTGTGGATGCTGACAGATATCTTTTGGATGCACACAAAACCCCTGTGGATGCTCACAGATATCTTTTGGAAGCACACAAACCCCCTGTGGATGTTCACAGGTATTTTGGGGATGCACACAAAACCCCTGTGAATGCTCACAGATATTTTGGGGATGCATACAAAACCCCTGTGAATGCTCACAGATATTTTGGGGATGCACACAAAACCCCTGTGAATGCTCACAGATATTCTTTGGATGCACACAAAGCCCCTGTGGCGAGGGGATTTATCCCCGTTGGGCTGCGCAGCGGCCCCAAAATCTGCGATCGAGATTTATCAGGCAGACCGTGTGCGCTGGATTCAGGGCTGCTGCGCAGCCCAACGGGGATAAATCCCCTCGCCACAAAGGCATCACCGATAGGGGGTGGAAGCCATGGCTGACTCGGTCTCGATGAAAAAACTGGTCACGCGCCTGCTGATGGTGGTGGTAGCGATGTTTGTATTCGGGTTTGCCCTTGTGCCGATCTACGACGTGATGTGCAAGGCCTTCGGCATCAACGGCAAAACCGCCGGGCAGTACGAAGGCGAACAGACGGTCGACACCTCGCGGCAAGTGCGCGTGCAGTTTCTGTCGATGAACAACGCCGACATGCCGTGGGAGTTCTACCCCAAGGGCAATGAACTGACCACCTATCCCGGGGCGGTGAGCGAAATGCTGTTTGTCGCCTACAACCCCACCGACCACCCGATGAGCGCCCAGGCAGTGCCGAGCATCGCGCCCAGCGAGGCGGCGGCGTACTTCCACAAGACCGAATGTTTCTGCTTTACCCAGCAAGTGCTGCAGCCCGGTCAACGGATCGAGATGCCGGTACGTTTCATCGTTGACCGTGACATGCCCAAGGATGTGAAGCACCTGACGCTGTCTTACACGCTGTTCGATATCACCGCACGTCATCCGCCCGTGGCTGCTGCAAGCACCGGTGGCTAGGCGTTGAAGCGTGCCCGATAAGGAGAACAATAAATGGCAACTCATGAGCACTATTACGTACCCGCCCAGAGCAAATGGCCGATCATCGCCACCGCCGGCATGCTGGTCACGGTGTACGGCCTGGCCACCTGGTTCAACGACCTGAAAGCGGCACGGCCGGAATCCCACGGCCCGCTGATCTTTTTCGTCGGCGGCCTGCTGCTGGCCTACATGCTGTTCGGCTGGTTCGGCACGGTGATCAAGGAGAGCCGCGCGGGGTTGTACAGCCCGCAGCTTGATCGCTCGTTCCGCTGGGGCATGAGTTGGTTCATCTTCTCCGAGGTGATGTTCTTCATCGCCTTCTTCGGTGCGCTGTTTTACGTGCGGCACATCTCTGGCCCGGCGCTGGGAGGCGAAGGCCCAAAGGGCATCGCCCACATGCTCTGGCCGAACTTTCAATTCGCCTGGCCGCTGCTGCACACCCCGGACCCGAAACTGTTCCCGCCGCCTAAAGAAGTCATCAGCCCCTGGGGCCTGCCGCTGATCAACACTATTTTGCTGGTCAGCTCCAGCGTCACCGTGACCATCGCCCATCACGCCTTGAAAAAAGGCCATCGCGGCGCGCTTAAAATCTGGCTGGCGATCACCGTGCTGCTGGGCTGCGGATTCCTCGCGCTGCAAGCCGAAGAATACACACACGCCTACCACGAACTGGGGCTGACCCTCGGTTCGGGCGTCTACGGCGCAACGTTCTTCATGCTCACCGGGTTCCACGGCGCCCACGTGACCATCGGCACCATCATCCTGTTCGTGATGCTGATGCGGATCATGCGCGGACACTTCGATAACGAGCACCAGTTCGGCTTCGAAGCGGCGAGTTGGTACTGGCACTTCGTCGACGTGGTGTGGATCGGGCTGTTCGTTTTCGTCTACGTGCTTTGAGGCATTACCAAGGCGCAGTAGACACTAACTGGCCGCTGTAGAAACCCCAGGCGATCAAGCCGACGGTGGTGGCGGCCAAGGCAACCCGAACACTCAAGGCGATCACCAGGCGATTCGAGCTGCTGTCGTCCTTGACCAGAAAAAACAGGCCGCTGAACAGGCTGACAACCGTGGCAATCAGCATCAGGACGATGGCTGCTTTGAGCATGGTAAGACTCCGGGGGACAGGCGATGCATTTGAGTATAGCTATCGCGATGACCGACTTTCTGGCGATGCCATGAAGCGCTTTCGGCCGGGCATCGTGCCGACGATTGTAGTGGCGCTGTTGTTGCCGCTGCTGGTGTCGCTCGGCTTCTGGCAACTGAGCCGAGGCGCAGAGAAAAGCGCGCTGCTGCAAAACTATGCCGAGCGCAGGGCGGCCGAACCGATGGCCAGCACCGAGCTGCAACACACCCAGGACCCGGCCTTTCGCCGGGTGCACCTGTACGGCCAGTTCGATGCCGAGCACAGCTTGTTGCTGGATAACCGCCAGCGCAACGGCAAGGTCGGTGTCGAGTTGCTGCAACCGTTTCATGATCAAGCGACCGGGCTTTGGTTGCTGGTCAATCGCGGTTGGTTACCGTGGCCGGAGCGCCGCACCCCGCCGCAATTCAAGACACCCACCGAAGCGCAGAGCATTGACGCGTGGGTCTACGTCTCCCCCGGCGCGACGTTCCAATTACACGCCGATCCAACGACATCGACCTGGCCGAAGCTGATCACCGCCGTCGAACCGGCCAAGCTCTGGGCTTCGCTCAATCGCGAAGGTTTCGCCTACGAATTACGTGAAGAAACCGGCCCCGCGTCCTACCAGGCCGATTGGCCGGTGGTGGCCATGGGACCGGAAAAACACATCGCTTATGCCGTGCAGTGGTTCGCCATGGCGATCGCCCTGTTTGGCCTTTTTATCTACCTCGGCTGGCACAACGCAAAGGAGAAACACCATGGGAGCGGCCATGAATCCACCCAGCATGTCTGAGGCGAAAACGCCGGCGAGTCGGCGCAAGGGGCGTTTGCAACTGCTGCTGATCCTGCTCGGGGTGATCGGTCCGATGATCCTCGCCACCGGCATGTACAAACTGAATTTCTGGGTGCCGGACGGCCGCAGTTATCACGGCGAACTGATCGGCAACGGCCAGACCCGCGCCGACCTCGGCGTGCAGGCCGAAGAGGATCGCTGGCAAATGCTGGTGACCGCGCCCAAGGACTGCTTGGTGGACTGCCAGCAACTGGTGTACCTGGCGCGGCAAATCCAGATCGGCCTCGGTCGCGATGCGTCCCGTGCCAGTCATGCATTGGCAGCGGCGCAACCGCTGACCGCCGACTATGAAGCCAAGCTGACTCGCGAATATCCACAACTGCAGCGCTATCCCATGGACTTGACCACGTTCAGTAAAACAACAGGGGACAAGACCGCGCCGCAGCTGTGGATCATCGACCCCCACGGCAATCTGGTGCTGCGCTACGACCCGACGGTCAAGGGCAAGGACCTGCTGAACGATCTGCGTCAACTGCTGAAACTGTCGAACATCGGATAAGGGCATCGTCATGGCCAAACCTGGATTTCGCCTCGCGCTGTTTGCCACCTTGCTGGCACTGATTGTGGTGTTGCTCGGCGCCTACACTCGCCTGACCCACGCCGGCCTCGGCTGCCCGGACTGGCCGGGTTGCTACGGCTTTATCAGCGTGCCAAAAAGCGAAGCCCAGTTAGCCCATGCCGAACTGCATTTCCCCGATACGCCGGTCGTTGCCCACAAAGGCTGGAACGAGATGATCCACCGCTACTTCGCCGGCACGCTGGGGCTGTTGATCTCGGTGCTGGCCGGTCGTGCCTGGGTTCATCGTCGTCACCCGGGGCAACCGGTGAAATTGCCGTTGTTTCTGTTGGCGGTGGTGTTCGCCCAAGCGGCGTTCGGCATGTGGACGGTGACGCTCAAGCTCTGGCCGCAAGTGGTCACCGGGCATTTGCTTGGCGGGTTCGCGACCCTGAGTTTGTTGTTTCTGCTGACCCTACGGCTGTCCGGCGTATTGCCGGCCCTAACGGTGCCAAAACGCTTGCAGTACTGGGCGACCGCCGGCTTGCTGCTGGTGATCCTGCAAATCGCCCTCGGCGGCTGGGTCAGTTCCAACTACGCGGCAGTGGCGTGCATCGACTTCCCGACCTGCCACGGCCAATGGCTGCCACCAGCTGATTTCGCCAACGGTTTTCACCTGACCCAACACATCGGGCCCAATTACCTCGGCGGGCAACTGGACAGCGATGCCCGCACCGCGATTCACCTGACCCACCGGATCGGCGCCCTACTGGTGACGCTGGTGCTGCTGGGCCTGGCCTGGCAGCTAAAAGTGGTCGGCATGACTCGCCTGGCCGGGTTGGTGCTAATCGCCCTCGGCGCACAAATCACCTTGGGCATCAGCAACGTGCTGTTTCACCTGCCGCTGCCGATTGCCGTCGCCCACAACGCGGGCGGTGCGACGTTGTTGCTGACGATGGTGCTGGTCAATTATCACGCGCGAACCAGTCTGGTTCGGGTCAAGCAGCAATCCCCTGCGCGCTGGCGTTTCAGCCTGCGTAAACACTCCGCCGGGCCCATAACAATAAAAGGAGAGATGCCATGGCGACTCTGATCGGCGAACGTCACAGTCAGGCAATCTGGCGGGATTATCTGGAACTGACCAAGCCGAAAGTGGTGGTGCTGATGCTCATCACATCCTTGGTGGGCATGTTCCTCGCGACCCGCGCCGGAGTGCCGTGGACGGTGCTGGTGTTCGGCAATCTGGGGATCGCCCTGTGTGCTGGTGGCGCGGCGGCGGTCAATCATGTGGTGGACCGGCGGATCGATGCGGTGATGGCGCGGACTCACAAGCGACCGCTGGCTGAAGGCCGGGTGTCACCCGCAGCGGCGTTGACCTTTGCCTTGGTGCTGGCGCTGCTCGGTCAGGCATTGTTGCTGGCGTTCACCAATCCGCTGACTGCTTGGCTGACCCTTGCCTCCCTGCTCGGCTATGCAGTGGTCTACACCGGTTTCCTGAAACGCGCGACGCCGCAGAACATCGTCATCGGCGGCCTCGCCGGCGCTGCCCCGCCGCTGCTCGGCTGGACCGCCGCGACCGGGCATATCGGTGCCGAGCCATTGCTGCTGGTGCTGATCATCTTCGCCTGGACCCCGCCACACTTCTGGGCCCTGGCCATTCACCGCAAAGAGGAATATGCCAAGGCCGACATTCCGATGCTGCCGGTGACCCACGGCGAGCACTACACCAAAGTCCACATCCTGCTTTACACCTTCGCGCTGCTGGCAGTCAGCCTGATGCCTTATGTGATCCACATGAGCGGTGTGCTCTACCTCGTTTGTGCCTTGGGACTGGGCGCGAGGTTTCTGCAATGGGCCGTGGTGCTGTACCGTGGCACTCGGCCGCACGCGGCGATCAACACGTTCAAGTACTCTATTTGGTACTTGTTCCTGCTGTTTATCGCCCTGCTCGTAGACCACTACTTACTGTTGAACCTATGACTCGAACTCAGAAAACCGTCTTCATCCTCGTTGCCCTGATCGCGCTTGTGCTGGGCCTGACCGTCAACAAAGTGCTGTCCGGCAAGGGCCAGGGTGACCCGACGGCACTGATCGACGCCGGGATCATCTTGCTGCCGCAAAGCCGTAACCTGCCGAGCGTGACGATGACCGACCAGGACGGCAAACCGGTGGCGGTCAACGAGCTGAAAGACAAGTGGAGTCTGCTGTTCTTTGGCTACACCTTCTGCCCGGACATCTGCCCGACCACCCTCGCCCAGTTGCGTCAGATCAAGAGCGAACTGCCGCCAGAAGCGGCGGCCAAGTTGCAGATCATCCTGGTCAGCGTCGACCCGAACCGCGACACGCCCAAGCAGCTCAAACAGTATTTGGGTTACTTCGACCCGCAGTTCCAGGGACTGACCGCCTCGTCGGTGGAAGACATCCAGAAACTCGCCAACGCGGTGAGCATTCCGTTTATTCCGGCGGACACCAGCAAGCCTAACTACACGGTCGACCACAGCGGCAACCTCGCGGTGATCGGGCCGGACGGGACGCAGCGCGGGTTCATTCGCGCACCGCTGAACAACGTGAAGTTGGTGGCGCAGTTGCCGGTGATGCTTAAACGTCAATGATTAGGGCTAACACAGCACCAATGTGGGAGCGGGCTTGCTCGCGAATACGGTGTGTCATTCAGCATATATGTCGGCTGACCCACCGCTTTCGCGAGCAAGCCCGCTCCCACAGGGTCGGTGTTTCAGGCACAAAAAAAGGGGCGCATTGAATGCGCCCTTTTTTCGTTGCATCCGCAGATCAGAACGCCGGCAATACCGCGCCTTTGTACTTCTCGAGAATGAACGCTTTCACTTCCGGGCTGTGCAGGGCAGCAACCAGTTTCTTCATCGCGTCGCTGTCCTTGTCGTCTGGACGGGCCACCAGGATGTTCACGTAAGGCGAGTCATTGCCTTCGATGACCAGTGCGTCCTTGGACGGATCAAGCTTGGCTTCCAGCGCGTAGTTGGTGTTGATCAGCGCCAGGTCGACCTGGGTCAGTACGCGCGGGATGGTCGCGGCTTCCAGTTCGCGGAATTTCAGGTCCTTGGAGTTCTCGGTGATGTCCTTGACGGTCGACAGGATGTTGTTCGCATCCTTCAACTTGATCAGGCCAGCCTTCTGCAGCAGCAACAGCGCGCGGCCGCCGTTGGTGGCGTCGTTCGGGATCACCACATTGGCGCCGCCAGGCAGTTCAGCCAGGGTTTTGTACTTGCTGGAGTAAGCGCCCAGTGGTTCCAGGTGTACGCCGGCAACAGCAATCAGGTTGGTACCCTTGGCCTTGTTGAACTCATCCAGGTACGGCTGGTGCTGGAAGAAGTTGGCATCCAGACGCTTCTCGGCGACCTGCACGTTCGGCTGGATGTAGTCGGTGAAGACTTTGACTTTCAGGTCCACGCCTTCTTTGGCCAGGGCCGGTTTCACGAACTCCAGAATCTCCGCATGCGGAACCGGCGTCGCGGCGACGGTCAGGGTTTCAGCAGCCTGGGCAGAGAACGCGGCAACGGCTGCGAACGCGACGAGTAGTTTTTTCATTCAGCTAACTCCTTGTGAGGCGCCCGTGTGGCGCCTGCCAGCGAATGGCCGGCTCATGTCTTGGTTATGTGAACCATTTATTTTCTGGAAAAGTGTACGACCAACCTGTCGCCAACCATTTGCAGCACCTGCACCAGCACCAGCAACAGGACCACGGTGACGATCATTACATCGGTCTGGAAACGCTGGTAGCCGAAACGGATGGCCAGGTCGCCCAAGCCACCGGCGCCGACCACACCAGCCATTGCCGTGTAGGACACCAGTGTAATTGCCGTCACCGTAATCGCCGCGTAAATGCCCGGACGGGCTTCTGGCAGCAGGGCGTTGATGATGATCTGCTTGGTAGTCGCGCCCATGGCCTGGGTCGCTTCGATGATGCCGCGATCGACTTCACGCAGGGCGGTTTCCACCAGTCGCGCGAAGAACGGCGTGGCGCCCACCACCAACGGCGGAATCGCGCCAGCAACACCGAGCGAAGTACCGGTGATCAACACCGTGAACGGGATCATCACAATCAGCAAAATGATGAACGGCAGCGAACGCAGGATGTTCACCGCCAGCGACAACACAGCGTAGATGCCTTTGGATTCCAGCAACTGACGCGGGCTGCACAGGAACAACAACACGCCCAGCGGCAAGCCGAGCAAAACCGTGAACAACAGCGAACCGCCGAGCATCAGCAGGGTGTCGCCGGTGGCCAGCCAGATCTCGAGCCAGTCGATATTGGCGAAGAAACTCATCAGGGCTTCCATTAGCGCAGCACCTCCATGTGGACGTCAGCCGCGGTGAAGAGGCCGAACGCCGCTTCCATGTCGCCGCCGGTGACAGCCAGGGTCAGTTGCCCGTAAGGGACGTCTTTGATGCGGTCGATACGACCGGCCAGGATGCTGTAGTCGACGCCGGTTTCCCGAGCGACGGTACCGAGCAATGGCGCGTAGGTCGCTTCGCCCTGGAAGGTCAGACGCACGATACGGCCCGGCACGTGAGCGAAGTCGTCGCGCTGTTCGCTTTCGTCGATCTGCTCGCTTTCTTGCACGAAACGCTTGGTGGTCGGGTGCTTGGGATGCAGGAACACCTCAGCCACCGAGCCTTGCTCGACGATCACGCCAGCGTCCATCACCGCCACTTGGTCGCAGACCCGGCGGATCACGTCCATCTCGTGGGTGATCAGCACGATGGTCAGCTTCAGCTCGCGATTGATCTCGGCCAGCAATTGCAGAACCGACGCGGTGGTCTGTGGGTCCAGGGCGCTGGTGGCTTCGTCGCACAGCAGGATTTTCGGCTTGGTCGCCAGGGCGCGGGCAATGCCGACGCGCTGCTTCTGGCCACCGGACAACTGCGCCGGGTACTTCCTGGCGTGGTCGGACAAACCTACCCGGGCCAACAGTTCAGCCACACGCTGGTCGATCTCGCCGCGGGACAACTCACCGGCCAGGGTCAGCGGCAGCGCGACGTTGTCGGCCACAGTCTTGGACGCCAGCAGGTTGAAGTGCTGGAAAATCATCCCGACTTGCTGACGGAAACGTCGCAGGCTATTGGCATCCAGCGCCGTGACTTCCTCGCCATCGACGAAGATCTTGCCGCCACTGGACTCTTCCAGGCGATTGATCAGACGCAGCAGGGTACTTTTTCCCGCACCGGAATGACCGATCAGGCCGAAGACCTGACCGTTCTCAATCGTCAGACTGGTCGGATGCAGGGCGGGAATATCCTTACCGGCGACGCGGTAAGTCTTATGGACGTTTTGAAACTCGATCACGTAGCGAACCTTGTGGGGCGCGTTGGAAAAGGATCAGCGGTTAGCCGGGCGCGCATTTTAGCCTGTCCGTATAGAGGTTATTAGCATTTATTCCGCATTCATCCTTTCATTTGGAAATAACGCGATCAAAGGTCATAAAAAAGGAACGGCTAAAAACCTCATCAGTCACTAATTAGGCAACTCGAAAACGCCCCCGGTGCCGTGCCTGGGGAATTGCACAAGAATCCTGGCTACGGCAGGAATCGCAACGAGGAGTTTACGACTGATGAGTACCAAGAAGCCTGGCGCTCCCAAAAGCGCATTGGCCGGGACCGACACCCTGGACCGCGGCAACACCAACGCCAAGCTCGATAGCCTGGAACAATTTCGCTCCGATGCCACTGAACAGGCATTGCGCACCAACCAAGGCGTGAAGGTTTCGGACAACCAGAACAGCTTGAAGGTCGGAGCCCGCGGGCCGTCGCTGCTGGAAGACTTCATCATGCGTGAAAAGATCACGCATTTTGACCATGAACGCATTCCGGAGCGCATCGTTCATGCCCGAGGCACCGGCGCCCATGGCTACTTCCAGACCTACGAAAACCACTCCGCTCTGACCAAGGCTGGTTTCCTACAGGAGCCGGGCAAGAAAACCCCGGTATTCACCCGTTTCTCTACCGTTCAAGGCCCGCGCGGGTCAGGCGATACTGTGCGGGACGTACGAGGTTTCGCTGTGAAGTTCTTCACCGACGAAGGCAACTTCGACCTGGTGGGCAACAACATGCCGGTGTTCTTCATTCAGGACGCGATCAAGTTTCCCGACTTCGTCCACGCGGTAAAACCCGAGCCCCACAACGAGATGCCGACTGGCGGCTCGGCCCATGACACGTTCTGGGACTTCGTGTCCCTGCAACCCGAGTCGGCACACATGGTCATCTGGACGATGTCCGACCGGGCGATCCCGAAAAGCCTGCGCAGCATGCAGGGCTTCGGCATCCACACCTTTCGGCTGATCAATGCCGAAGGCAAATCGCGCTTCGTCAAATTCCACTGGCGCCCTACCGCCGGCACTTGCTCGCTGGTGTGGGATGAGGCGCAGAAACTCGCCGGTAAAGACACTGACTTCCACCGTCGCGATCTCTGGGAGGCCATCGAGACCGGGGACTACCCGGAATGGGAACTTGGCGTACAAATTATCGAAGAAGAGAACGAGCACAGCTTCGACTTCGACATCCTCGACCCGACCAAACTGATCCCGGAAGAAATCGTCCCGATCACACCACTGGGCAAAATGGTGTTGAACCGCAACCCGGACAATTTCTTCGCCGAAACCGAGCAGGTTGCGTTTTGCCCTGGGCACATCGTCCCAGGCATCGACTTCTCCAACGATCCACTGCTGCAAGGTCGGTTGTTTTCCTACACCGACACGCAAATCAGCCGACTCGGCGGCCCAAACTTTCACGAAATCCCGATCAACCGCCCGGTCGCTCCCTTCCACAACGGCCAGCGCGATGCCTTGCACCGAACCACCATCGACAAGGGTCGCGCGTCCTACGAGCCCAACTCGATTGATGGCGGTTGGCCGAAAGAAACCCCCGCGGCGGCGAAGGACGGTGGCTTCGAGACATATCCGGAACGTATCGACGCCAACAAGATTCGTCAGCGCAGCGAGTCGTTCAGCGATCACTTTTCCCAGGCGCGGCTGTTCTTCAAGAGCATGAGCAAGCACGAGCAGGAACACATCATCTCGGCTTACAGCTTCGAGTTGGGCAAGGTTGAACGGTTGTGGATTCGTGAGCGGCAAGTTAACGAGATCCTCGCCAATATCGACCTGGAACTGGCCAAGCGTGTGGCGCAGAACCTGGGTCTGCCGGCGCCGAAAGCCGGGACTGTGGATGTGCGCAAAACGTCGCTGGATCACTCCCCAGCGCTGAGTCAGGCCAATTTACTGCCAGAAAACATCAAAACCCGGAAAGTGGCGATTCTTGCGGCCAACGGCGTCGATGGTGCAGCGATTGAGGCGATAAAGAAAGCGCTGACCGCCGAGGGTGCTCACGCCAAATTGCTTGGGCCGACTTCGGCGCCGGTGACAACTGCCAATGGCAAGTCACTGCCGGTGGATGCGTCGATGGAAGGTCTGCCGTCGGTGGCGTTCGATGCGGTGTTCGTGCCGGGTGGCGCCGCGTCGATCAAGGCGTTGAGCGGTGATGGCGTGGCGTTGCATTACTTGCTGGAGGCCTACAAGCACCTGAAGGCGATTGCGTTGCATGGCGAGGCCAGGCAATTGCTGGATGTGTTGAAACTGGAGGCGGATGCGGGGTTGATCGTTGGCGCGGATGCCAAGCTGTTCAAGGCGTTTTTTGCCGCGATTGGGCAGCATCGGGTTTGGGACAGGGAGCCTAAGGCCAAGGCGATTCCGGCCTAGAGAGGTGTTTCGTTAGGGAGGGCGCCTTCGCGGGCAAGCCTCGCTCCTACAGGTTTTATGTCGTTCGCCAATAGTGTGAACGACGTGCCCCTGTAGGAGCGAGGCTTGCCCGCGAAGCTTTTAAGGCTTACGCGGACTCAACACCATCTGCGCCGGCACATTGCGCAGGATCTGCTTCTCGATCTTCAAATCGAAATCCGAATCAAGCTTCTTCACCCGGTTGGTCAGCAACGTCGCCAACCAAGGGTAATCCTGAGTACGCGGCGCCTGAATGCTCACATCGCATTCATAATTCACCACATCGGCGGCGATAGCATCCAGTTGACGACGCAGTTTGCTCATATCGGTGAGGTTCAACGCCACCGTGGTGCTTTGCGCCGTCGGGTCGATAACTTTGGCTTTCGGCTTGGCTTCAGCAGCCATGAGCGCTGCCTCAGCCTTGTCCAGCTCAGCCTTGCGCGCATTGACGATGGCGTTGTTAACCCCGCCGGTCAGCGCCGGGGCCTTGGGCATCAATGCCCGGGCACGGCTCAGGGCGGTCGCGGCAGCGTTTACATCGCCTTTTTGCAACACAATCTGGCTGCGTTGCAGATAGGCTTCGGCCAGTTGCCGTTGGTACTGCACAAGGCTTGGGTCGTCGGGCGACTGGGCCTGCAAGGCAGCCAGTTGATCTTCGGCGGTGGCCAGCTCGCTGCTGGCCAGGTTTTGTTCCAGCTGTGCGATGGCCGCAGCCCGTGCATCGGGGGCCTCAGTGGCCGCCGGTGGCGTGCTTTGGCAAGCGCCCAGCAGCAGAGAAAATGCGACAAGGAGCAGATAACGGGAGGCGAACGACTTCATTCCTGCGACTCTCTATTTGCGCAAAAAACGAGCAAGTCTACACCCCTCGACGGGGCAGGACAAAACTCAGCAGAAACAGTGCGGCGGCCGTCACAACAATCGATGGGCCCGCCGGGGTGTCCTTGAACCACGACAACGCCAACCCGCCACACACCGCGAGCATGCCCAGCAGGCTCGCGCCCAATGCCATCTGCTCCGGCGAGCGGGCGTGACGTTGTGCCGCAGCTGCCGGGATGATCAACAACGAGGTAATCAGCAACACACCGACGATTTTCATCGCCACGGCAATCACTATGGCAATCAGCAACATCAGCGTCAGGCGCAACGCTACCACCGGCAAACCTTCCACCGTGGCCAACTCTTCGTGCACGGTGATCGCCAGCAATGGCCGCCACAACGTCACCAGCAACGCCAGCACCGCCGCACTGCCGCCGAGGATCCAGGCCAGATCGGTCGGGCTGATCGCCAGCAGGTCGCCGAAGAGATAGGCCATCAGGTCGATTCGCACTTCATGCATGAAGCTTAGTACCACCAGGCCCAGCGAGAGCGTGCTCGGTGCGAGAATTCCCAAAAGCGTGTCAGACGCCAGCGGCTGACGCTGCTGCAAAGTCACCAGCAACACCGCCAGCAGCAGGCAACCGACGGTCACCGCCACGGTCGGGCTCACGTCCAACAGAAAGCCCAGGGCTACACCCAGCAGCGCGGCGTGGGACAAGGTATCGCCGAAGTAGGCCATCCGGCGCCAGACCACGAACGAACCCAGCGGGCCCGCGACCACGGCCAGGGCCAGACCTGCAAGCAGGGCGTAGAGCAGAAAATCAGCCATGCTTGCAGCTATCTCCATGGACGTGGGGTTGGGCCGACGCGGTCGCGCTGACCACCGAGCCATGCAGGTCATGAGCATGGTCGTGATGGTGGTGATAAATCGCCAGGCTTTGTGCGTTCTTGCCGAACAGCTCGACGAAGGCTGGATCGCCGCTGACGTGTTCCGGGTGCCCGGAGCAACAGACGTGGCGATTCAGGCAAACCACCTGATCAGTGGTGCTCATCACCAGGTGCAAATCGTGGGAAACCATCAGCACGCCGCAGCCGTGACGGTCACGCAAACGCGTGATCAGGCTGTACAACTCGGCCTGACCGGCCACATCGACGCCTTGCACCGGTTCGTCGAGCACGAGCAGTTCCGGTTCACGCAACAGCGCCCGGGCCAGCAGCACACGCTGCATTTCGCCACCAGACACCGTTTGTACCGGGCTGTCGATGACATGCTCGGCGCCGACTTCCTTGAGTGCCGACAACGCACGAGCACGGTCCACTCCCGGCACCAAGCGCAAGAAGCGCAGCACCGACAGCGGCAGGGTTGGATCGACGTGAAGTTTTTGCGGCATGTAGCCAACGCGCAGTTTCGGCTTGCGCCAGACGCTACCGCTGTCCGGTTTCAACAGGCCGAGTACGGCGCGCACCAGAGTGGTTTTGCCAGCGCCGTTGGGGCCGATCAGGGTCACGATCTGCCCTGGCTCGACACTCAGATCGATGTTTTCCAGCACGTTTTGCCCGGCAAACGTGACGGCAACCTGTTCGAGACGGATCAGCGCGTTGCTCATCAAGCCCCCTGGCAACCCGAGCAGAGCCCGACCACTTCAACGGTCTGGGCCTCCACAACAAATCCGACATCCTTGGCGCTGAAGACAATCGCGTCGCTGATGGATTTTTGTTCAAGTTCAATCGCGGCGTGGCATTCGCGGCAGATCAGGAACTGACCCTGGTGGGCGTGTTCCGGGTGATTGCAGCCAACGAAGGCGTTCAACGACGAGATGCGGTGCACGAGGCCGTTATCCAGCAGGAAATCCAGCGCCCGGTACACGGTCGGTGGTGCTGCGCGTCGACCATCCTGCTCGCTGAGTACCGCCAGGATGTCGTAGGCGCCCAGCGGCTTGTGGCTTTGCCAGACCAGTTCCAGCACCCGCCGGCGCAGGGCGGTCAGGCGCAAACCCTGACGTGCGCACAAGGCATCGGCCTCAGACAATGCGCTATGAACGCAATGAGAGTGGTCGTGGGGACGGCTGGCAATCGGTGTTTTAGGCATGAGCGGCGACGAGTTTTGTGAGAGACGTTATTATGTTACCCGTTCTCGCCTCTTCGAGTGGTCATCGTGTCCCGACTTTTTTCTATCCCTGTCGCATTTATCGCAAGTTTCCTGCTGATTGGCTCGGCTCAAGCGCAAGTCACAGTGCTCACCAGCATCAAGCCACTGCAGTTGATTGCGGCGGCGGTGCAGGACGGGGTGGCGATTCCGGAGGTGCTGCTGCCGCCGGGAGCTTCGCCGCATAACTACGCCTTGCGCCCCTCCGACGTACGGAAAGTGCAGTCGGTGGATCTGGTGTACTGGATCGGTCCGGACATGGAAGGTTTCCTGCCGCGCGTGCTGAAAGGTCGCACACTGCCCACTGTCGCCGTGCAGGATTTGCCTGACCTGAAACTGCGACACTTCGCCGAAGATAGCCAATCTCACGCCGAAGATGCCGACGAACATGACCACGATCATCGTCCGGGGACTCTGGACGCGCATTTGTGGTTGTCGCCGGTGAATGCTCGGGTGATCGCCACGAAAATGGCCGCCGACCTGAGTGCCGCCGATCCCGACAACGCGCCGCGCTATCAGAGCAACCTCAAGGCGTTCGATGAGCGTCTGGATGCTTTGGACCTGCGCCTGAAGGCTCGCCTGGCAGGCATCGCCGGTAAGCCTTACTTCGTGTTCCACGAAGCGTTCGACTACTTCGAAGACGCTTACGGCCTCAAGCACACCGGCGTGTTCAGCGTCGCAGCTGAAGTCCAGCCTGGCGCCCAGCATGTCGCAGCGATGCGCACCCGATTGCAGGAAGTCGGCAAGACTTGCGTGTTCAGCGAACCGCCGCTGCGGCCACGCCTGGCGGAAACCCTGGTGGCTGGCCTGCCGGTAAAACTGGCGGAGCTGGATGCGCTGGGCGGCTACACCCCAGCGACTGCTCAGGGGTATGAGCAGGTACTGGAGAAGTTGGGGAATGATTTGGCAGGGTGCCTGGAGTCGTTGTAACCGACACAGAACCTGTGGCGAGGGGGCTTGCCCCCGTTGGGCTGCGAAGCAGCCCCCCAAATTGCCGGTCGATAAATCGCATGGGAGCGCTTCGCACTCCAACGGGGGCAAGCCCCCTCGCCACAATTTAAAGGGCGAACGGCAACTGCGTATTGACCTTCTGCCGCTGTGCCAAGCGCAGCTGAAACTCCATCGGATCGTGAATCAACACGTCCTGCCCGGCGAAAGACTCGGCGGCAATCAACCGCGACAGCCAGAACCGCACGCACGCCACTCGCAGCATGGTCGGCCACAACTCGGCCTCGGCCGCAGTAAACGGGCGCAGCGCCGCATAGGCGCCCAACAAGGCCCGGGCTCGCGGCCCGTCGATCAAGCCTTGTTCGTCCGAACACCAGTCATTCAAGGCAATCGCCACGTCGTACAACATCGGCCCGGAACAGGCGTTGTAGAAGTCGATCAACCCGGTCAGGTGCGTGCCTTCGAACATCGCGTTGTCGCGGAACAGGTCGGCGTGGATATTCGCCCGTGGCAGCGCCAGAATTTTCTCTTTCCGCTGAGTGATTTCGTCCAGCGCCCGTTGCAACAGATCGCTTTGCTCGGCGTTCAGGTGCGAGAGCAACTGCGTGCCCTCCTCCAGCATCCAGTCCAGACCACGATCCGTCTTGCGCTTGATCATGTTGGCCTGGGTCGCCAGGTGCAGATGGCCGAGCAACTCGCCCACCTGTGAACAATGCTGGGCATTGGCGTCCTTGATGTGCTTGCCGGCCAGACGCGGCTGCAACAGCGCCGGCTTGCCCGCCAATTCGCGCAAGGCCACGCCGTCGGTAGTGCGAAGCGCGTAAGGCACCGGCAAGTCAGCGTCGTGCAACACATCAAGCAGTTCGATGAAGAACGGCATTTCCTGAACCGGGCCGCGCTCGACCAGGGTCAGGACAAACTCGCCCTTCTCCAGGCTGATGAAGAAATTGGTGTTTTCGCTACCGGCGGCAATCCCCTGGAAATCGAGCAGGCGGCCGAGCCCGTATGGGGCGAGAAAGGTTTCCAGCTCGGGCCGAGCCAGGGGGGTGAACACAGACATGGTTAAAAACTGCTCAGTTCGGGCGCCGCGATCGAGCGGCGCCGATTAAAGTTAAGAAACTACTTCCACTCAAAGATTTTCCACGACGGAATCAACATATCCGGCTGGTCCGAGCGGATGAAGTTTGCATCGGTCCCGTCTGCGCGCACCAGAAAATATGGCGGTGCACCCTTCGGCGTGACCTTAATCGCATACAAGAAGCCGTTTTGGCGGTATTCCTGAATGACCTTGTCCCCTTCCGTGTGGATCGTGACTTCCGGCTCAGCCTTTGACACATCGTCCGCCGCCATGACGGCTAACGGAACGGTTGCAAACAACCCAGCCAGCAACAGGCGATTTAGTGTGCGCATGATAACCTTGTCCCTTTGTCGTCAACGGTCCCGCTATTCTAGCGCCGGACCCGCCGAAAAGGTTGATCCTGCTCATGAGCCAAGCCCCCCTCGTCCTGGTGGACGGTTCTTCTTACCTGTATCGCGCGTTTCACGCCTTGCCACCGCTGACCACTTCCAAAGGCCTGCCTACCGGCGCGGTCAAGGGTGTGTTGAACATGCTCAAGAGCCTGCGCAAGCAGTACCCGGACAGCCCGTTCGCCGTGGTGTTCGACGCCAAGGGTGGGACGTTTCGCGATGACATGTACGCCGAATACAAGGCAAATCGCCCAAGCATGCCCGACGACATGCGCGTCCAGATCGAGCCGCTGCACCAAAGCGTGATCGCCCTGGGCTTCCCGTTGCTGTGTGTCGAAGGCGTCGAGGCCGATGACGTGATCGGCACCCTGGCCCGCAGCAGCGCGGCCGCCGACCGCCCGGTGGTGATCTCCACCGGCGACAAAGACATGGCGCAACTGGTCGACGGGCACATTACCTTGGTCAATACCATGACCGGTAGCAGCATGGACGTGGAGGGCGTGAAGGAGAAATTCGGCGTCGCTCCCGAGCAGATCATCGATTATCTGGCGTTGATGGGCGATTCGTCCGACAACATTCCGGGCGTTCCGGGCATTGGCCCGAAGACTGCCTCCGGCCTGCTGGTGGGTGTAAATGGTGGCCTGACCGAGCTCTACGCGCAGCTCGACATTGTCCCGACCCTGCCGATTCGCGGCGCCAAGACCCTGCCGGCCAAGCTTGAAGAGCACAAGGAGATGGCATTCCTCTCCTATAAGCTGGCGACCATCAAGATCGACGTGCCACTGGACATCGGCCTCGACGATCTGCAAATGGGCCAGCCCGATCACGACAAACTCGCCGAGCTCTACACCCTGCTCGAGTTCAGGAGCTGGTTCGACGATAACCAGCGCGACGCCAAGCGTTCCGGCCAGGCAGTTGTCGCGCCAGTGGCTGAAGAAGCCGTCGTCGAAGCCGAACTCAACTACACGACGATCCTCACGCAGGCAGATTTCGACCTCTGGCTGAAGAAGTTGAACGACGCCAAATTGATGGCCTTCGACACCGAAACCACGGGTGTCGATGCACAGCAGGCGCAACTGGTGGGCCTGTCGTTTGCAGTACAAGCCAACGAAGCAGCCTACATCCCGTTGACCCATTCCTACATGGGCGTGCCGGAGCAACTGGATCGCGACACCGTACTGCGGGCACTGAAACCGATCCTCGAAGACCCGAGCAAGCTCAAGGTCGGCCAGCACGCCAAGTTCGACATGAACATCCTGGCCAACTGCGCCATCGGTGGTGATCAGAGCTGCGGCATCACCGTGCAAGGCATTGCCTTCGACACCATGCTCGAGTCCTACGTGCTGGACTCCACCGCGACCCGCCACGACATGGACAGCCTGGCGCTCAAGTACCTGAATCACACCACCACCGGTTTTACCGACATTGCCGGCAAAGGTGCCAAGCAACTGACGTTTGACCAGATCGCTCTGGAACTGGCCGGGCCTTACGCCGCCGAAGATGCCGACGTGACGCTGCGCCTGCATCAAACCTTGCAGGCAAAGCTCAATGCGATCCCAAGCCTGAGCAAGGTCTTGAGCGAAATCGAAATGCCACTGGTACCGGTACTGGCGCGGATTGAGCGTCAGGGCGCGCTGGTCGATGCCGAACTGCTGGGTATTCAGAGCGTTGAGCTGGGCAAGAAAATGGTCGAGCTGGAGCGTGAGGCGTTTGTCCTCGCCGGCGAAGAATTCAACCTGGGTTCGCCGAAGCAATTGGGCGCCATCCTGTACGAAAAACTCGGCCTGCCGATCCTCAGCAAAACCGCAAAAGGCCAGGCGTCCACCGCCGAAGCCGTATTGGCGGAGCTGGCCGATCAGGATTTCCAACTGCCCAAGGTGCTGATGCAGTACCGCTCCATGAGCAAGCTGAAAAGCACCTACACCGACCGCTTGCCGGAGCAGATCAACCCACGCACCGGGCGGATTCATACGTCTTATCATCAAGCCGTCGCCGCGACCGGGCGCTTGTCGTCCAGTGATCCAAACCTGCAGAACATCCCGATCCGCACTGCCGAAGGTCGGCGGATTCGTCAGGCGTTCGTCGCGCCAAAAGGCTACAAACTGCTGGCTGCGGACTACTCGCAGATCGAACTGCGGATCATGGCTCACCTGGCCAAGGACGAAGGCTTGCTGCACGCCTTCCGCAACGACCTGGACGTGCACAAAGCCACCGCCGCCGAAGTCTTCGGGGTCGAACTGACGGCCGTCACCACCGATCAGCGGCGCAGCGCCAAGGCGATCAACTTCGGTCTGATCTACGGCATGAGCGCGTTTGGCCTGGCCAAACAGATTGGTGTTGATCGCAAACAGTCCCAGGCGTACATCGATCGCTATTTCGCCCGCTATCCTGGCGTTCTCGAGTACATGGAACGCACCCGCACCCAGGCTGCCGAGCAGGGTTTCGTCGAAACCATTTTCGGCCGTCGCCTGTACCTGCCGGATATCAACGCGAAAAACCCGGCCCTGCGCAAAGGCGCCGAGCGCACGGCGATCAACGCCCCGATGCAAGGCACCGCAGCAGACATCATCAAGAAAGCCATGGTGGCAGTGGATAACTGGCTGACGTCGTCAGGCCTGGACGCCAAAGTGATCCTGCAGGTACACGATGAATTGGTGCTTGAAGTGCGTGAGGACCTGGTTGATCAGGTGCGCGAAGAGATTCGCGCCCACATGAGCAACGCCGTGAAGCTGGACGTACCGCTTCTGGTAGAGGTTGGCGTAGGCAATAACTGGGATGAGGCTCACTGAGCCGCCTGAAAAGGGGCGCTTCTGCTGCGGCCTGGTACCGCGGCAGAATCTGGCGAAGGGCTATTAGTTCGGAAAATGCCTCGGGTTATTCCAAAGGCATTTTAAAAAATTCTGAACTAATTCCGTGAACCGCAACTCAGAGTAACTGAATGGCTGGTGAAGCCCTTCGATGCTCCTATGTTGTGTTAAGTGTTGGCAGATATCTGGACCCCGCCCTAGCGGTCCGGAACTTGAACCCCGGAACTTCCCCCTCCCCATACGAAGTCCGGGGTTTTTTTTGCCTGTAAGAAAGCCTTACTCGGCAATCTCGGCGCCTTTGTCTGCCAATTCCATCCAGCCTGCCAATACAGTGTAGGCGTCTTCCAGGCCCAAGCGTTTTGGTGCCGAAAACAACTGGATGCTGATCGTATCGCCCCAACCCTTACGGATATCGGCCTGCACTTTGAGCAGGACGTTTTTCGCTGCGCCGTAGGTCAACTTGTCGGCCTTGGTCAGCAAAATGTGCATCGGCATGCCGCTGGCGACTGCCCAGTCGAGCATCAGCAAGTCGAAGTCGGTCATTGGATGACGGATGTCCATCATCAGGATCAGACCTTTCAAACTCTCGCGACCGCCCAGATAAGCTTCCAGGTGACGCTGCCAGTGCAGCTTCAGCGGGATGGGTACTTTTGCATAACCGTAGCCTGGAAGGTCGACCAGACGACGATCATCGTCTAGCTTGAAGAAGTTCAACAACTGCGTGCGACCCGGAGTTTTCGAGGTCCGCGCCAGGCTGGCGTGAGTCAGGGTGTTCAGCGCGCTGGATTTACCAGCGTTGGAACGCCCGGCAAAGGCTACTTCAAAGCCCTCGTCGTCCGGACATTGGTCGACTTTGGCAGCGCTGAGCATGAAGGTGGACTGTTGGCACAGGCCGAGGATGGGGTTCTTGAGTTGCATGGGATTTCCGATGTGGGCGGCGCCGGGAATGGACGCGGCAAGCGGTGTCGTTTCCGTTTCAGTGACGCCAGTATATAATGCCGCAGATTTTGTGTGCGCTTTGTCCCAGCGTAGGATGAAGTTCACGAGAGCGATAGACCTTGATTGCGCACTAGAACGCAGAACGCTCTCAACCCTGAAAAGGTCGTTTTATGACGAAATGGCTGCTAGCTGCCGGGGTCTTGATGCCGCTTTACAGCGCGCAGGCTACACAGGATCCGGAAGCTGTGTACAACCGTGTTTGTGGTGCCTGTCATTCCGGCCAACTACCCATGGCGCCTCAAAAGGGCGATCAGGAAGCTTGGACGCCGAGGTTGGCGAAAGGTATGGAGACGCTGGTGCAACACGTGACCCAGGGTTTCAAGGCGATGCCGCCGCGTGGTTTGTGCATGGACTGCAGTGCCGAGGATTACCAAGCCATCATCCGTTGGATGAGCGAGTAAGCCCGGCCCATAACTCTTTAACCCTTAGCCGTAGTTGGATTAGCTGATGAACAAATTGATCGTGAGTCTGCTGTTGACCGTGGGGATCTCCGGCATTGCCCATGCTGCAGGTGATGCAACTGCTGGTCAGGCGAAAGCCGCAGTATGTGGCGCCTGTCATGGCCCGGATGGCAACAGCATGGCGCCTAACTTTCCGAAACTGGCAGGCCAGGGCGAGCGTTATCTGAACAAGCAGTTGCACGACATCAAGTCCGGTAAACGTACGGTACTGGAAATGACCGGCCTGCTGACCAACCTGAGCGATCAGGACCTGGCCGATCTCGCCGCTTACTTCTCCAGCCAGAAAGGCAGCGTTGGCGCCGCCGACCCTAAAGTCGTGGCTCGCGGTGAAGCACTGTTCCGTGGTGGCGACCTGACCAAGAACTTGCCGGCCTGCACCGGTTGCCACTCGCCGAATGGCGCAGGTAATGCCGCCGCCGGCTTCCCGCACCTGGGTGGCCAGCACGCTCAATACGTCGCCAAGCAACTGACCGACTTCCGAAAAGAAGAAGGCGGCCGGACCAACGATGGCGATACCAAAATCATGCAAACCATCGCCAAAAAAATGAGCGACGAAGAAATTGCAGCGGTGTCCAGCTACATTCAAGGCCTGCACTAAGGCCAGCGGATCGAGCGTTGCGGGCGATGGACATCTCCTGCAACGTTAACGCTCGATTAATCCGTCGATGCAAGCATAAAAAGGGTGGCTTTGGCCGCCCTTTTTTGTGGCCGCTGCCGTTACACTACAGAACTCAAGCCCGCCATGATCTGTCTGAAAACAGGTCGCGCGAGGCGACCCAATTTGTCCAGGAGTAAAGCATGCGTAATCTGATCATCAGCGCCGCACTCGTCGCTGCCAGCCTGTTCGGCATGACCGCACAAGCCGCTGAAGCACCCGCCGCACCTTATGTCGAATTGACCAACCCGGTGCCGGTCGCCGAGCCTGGCAAGATCGAAGTGGTGGAACTGTTCTGGTATGGCTGCCCGCATTGCTACGCTTTCGAACCGGTGATCAATCCCTGGGTTGCGAAATTGCCGGCCGACGTACACTTCGTGCGTATTCCAGCCATGTTCGGCGGCCCTTGGGATGCACACGGTCAAATGTTCCTGACCCTGGAAGCCATGGGCGTTGAGAGCAAGGTCCATGCTGCGGTTTTCGAAGCCATCCAGAAAGAACACAAGAAATTGATCGATAAACAGGACATGGCTGACTTCCTGGCGACCCAAGGTGTAGACAAGGACAAGTTCCTGGCCACATTTGACTCTTTCGCCATCAAAGGTCAAATCATCAAGGCCCGTGAACTGGCCAAGAAATATGAAATCTCCGGCGTTCCAACCATGATCGTCAACGGCAAGTATCGCTTTGACGTGGGCTCCGCCGGCGGCGCCGAGCAAGCCCTGCAACTGGCCGACAAACTGGTCGCCCAAGAGCGAGCGGCTAACAAGGCTGCTGCCAACTAAGCGCGGCCCCTGCCATGCGCCGCTGGGGTACTGAACGCGTGGTTGGCCTGCATGAACCGCAGATCAACACGCATCACCTGGAATCGACGGGCCTGCCCGCAGACAGCCGTCTGCGCTTGCTCAGCTTCAATATCCAGGTGGGCATCAGTACTGAGCGCTATCGGCACTATCTGACCCGTGGCTGGCAACACCTGTTGCCGCACACCGGGCGTGCCGGCAATCTGCAAAAGATCGGCAATCTGCTCGGCGACTTCGATCTGGTCGCCTTGCAGGAAGCCGATGGCGGCAGCCTGCGATCAGGCTACGTCAATCAGGTCGAACACCTGGCCCAGCTCGGCGCCTTCCCTTACTGGTATCAACAACTCAATCGCAACCTCGGTCGCTTCGGCCAGCACAGCAATGGCGTGCTCAGCCGCCTGCGCCCATGGGCGATTGAAGACCATCCGCTACCGGGTCCAAAGGGCCGCGGGGCGATCCTGGTGCGTTTCGGCGAAGGTCCGGACGCATTGGTCGTCGTGATGATGCACCTGGCTCTCGGCGCCCGTGTACGCAGTCTGCAACTGGCCTATATCCGCGAGTTGATCGGCGGCTACAAACACCAGGTGCTGATGGGCGACATGAAC
Organism: Pseudomonas sp. TH15; assembly: GCF_016651105.1. Classification (GTDB taxonomy): domain Bacteria; phylum Pseudomonadota; class Gammaproteobacteria; order Pseudomonadales; family Pseudomonadaceae; genus Aquipseudomonas. Next base: position 1,073,571 of record NZ_JAEKEL010000001.1, on the reverse strand, counting down.
ACCCACGCCAGTGACTTGCTGCAAAACTCTCCGCTGCGCGACCTCGGCCTGCTGGCGCCGCAGCTGGAAGCGACGTTCCCCAGCTGGCGCCCGCAGCGCTGCCTGGACCATATTCTGCTTAGCCCGACCTTGACCCTTGAAAGGGTCGAAGTGCTGGCACAACCGATTTCCGATCACCTGCCGGTCGCGGTAGAGATTCGTCTGCCGGGTTCGCTCACGGCCGATGCATTGCCCGCGTTGAGTCCTGCCCCTCGCGGATCCCATGAATGAGCGACGAAGCACAACGCTGGAAAGAGAAGTACCTCAAAAGCATCGAACAACAGGAAAAGCTCGAACGTCGCTGGGACGCCCGGCTCGACTTGCTGCGACGCGGGCTGGTACGCAGCACTCTGGCGGCCGAGGGCACCGACCGCGCCGTTGACCTGTGCATGAAGGAAATGCGCGAAGTCGTGCGCACTGATGACATGGATGCCGGCCTTGCAGCGTTACTGCCTCGACTGGAAAAAGCCGTGCTCGACTCCGAGCAGCGCCGCGAAACCCGGGCTGATCAGGTCAGTGCTGCACTGAACGCGCTGGTCACGCAGCTCCAGGCATTGCCATTGCCTCGGGAAGTCAGCCGTCCCCTCAAGACCTTTGCCAAACAACTGGACGGGCGCGTCGGCCAGGCCCGAGAGATTCCTTTGTTGCTCAGCGAACTGAGCGGCTTGCAAGGCAAAGCCCTGAACCAGCTGGAGGCGCCGGCGGAGCCGGAGCGTCCGGGACTGTTGCAGCGTCTGTTTGGCAGTCGAGAAAACGAGGAAACGCCTGCCCCAGTAACGGAGGCCCCCGCGCCAGCGCCGATAGCGCCAACCGCGCAAGCCCCGGTTGCCACGGAGCCCGAACTGCAACCCTCGCCGCCGGCCCCCGTCGCGCTCACTGAGTCGGAGGTTACCGCGCCACCGATCAAGCAACCTGCGCCAGCGCTTGATACACCGACGCCACTCGCCGAGATCAAGCCGGAGCCGGACATGGTCGCCTTCGTGCCGCCCACGGTTGTCAGCGAAACGGCCAGCGCCCCCGCTGCAACGCCAGCACCATCCCTCGAGGCCGAACTCGAGCCGGTTTTCGCTCAAGCTGAAACTCAGCCCCGGGCTCATGTCCCGACGCCGATCACCACCGTCGCGATCAACCCCGACGAACTGATTCATCCCGGCGATCCGGCCCCGCTGATCCTCGACAGCCTGCCCTTACCTTTGGTCATGGCGCAGGCGCTGGCCGCGATTGATCCGGAGCACCCCGAGGAAGATATCCTCTATGCCCTGCCCGACTCACCGGAGCCGTCCTACAGCTCCGTCGCCACGCACATCGAAGAAACACTGCTGGGCCTGCTCGACGACTTGACGCTGCCGGAACGCCATCGCCCACAAGCCGAGGCAATGCGCAGTCGCCTGCAAAATGGTCTGAACTGGTACGAATTGCTGCCGATCCTCGACGATCTGGCCACCTTGATGCTGGCGATCACCGACAGCGGCCAGCACGAATTCGAAGCGTATTTGCAGCAGCTCAACGAGCGCCTCGAGTCATTTCAGAGCAACCTGCAAGCCGCCAGCGCCGGTCATGCCGATAACCGCTCCGCCGCACGGGAGATGGACACGCAGATCCGCGAACAAGTCGACGGTTTGCAAACGAGCATGCAGGACGCGGCCGACCTGGAAGACCTCAAACACGTACTGGAAAACCATCTCGAAGGTTTGCTGGGCACCATGGACCAGCATCAGAAGCAGCGAGACGAGCGCGAACAAGAAGTCGCGGCCCGTCTGCAAGGCCTGGCCGAACGGGTCGCACACATGGAGCAGGAAGCCCTCGGCTACCGCGAGCACCTTGAGGAGCAGCGTCAAAAAGCCCTGATCGACCCGCTGACCGGCCTGCCCAACCGCGCCGCCTGGAGCGAACGACTGGAACACGAGATAGGCGAGTGGCAGCAGCATGGCAATACGTTAATGCTGGCCATGCTCGATCTCGACCATTTCAAACGCATCAACGATAACTATGGGCACCTGGCCGGCGACAAAGTGCTGAAAATCATCGCGAGCGTACTGCGCAAACGCCTGCGCGGGTCGGACTTTATTGCTCGCTTTGGTGGTGAAGAGTTCGTCTTGATGATGCCCGCCACAGTACCGGCTGTCGGGGCAAAACTGCTGGAGAGCCTGCGCGCATCGATTGAAGCCTGCCCTTTTCACTTCAAGGGTGAGCGAGTGACCGTCACTATTTCGATGGGACTCACAGCGTTCAAGCCCGGCGAGCATAGCGACATGGTGCTTAAAAGAGCCGATCAGGCGCTATACCGGGCCAAAAACGCCGGGCGTAATCGTGTGGAGCTGGGCTAAAGCCCAGTTGTCTCATTTTGTTTAAAGCAGCCCTTTTGCCGTCGACAAGCAAAGCATTACGTTACACTGTTGCATTATCGTCTTTCGCGTACTGCCTTCTGCCATGAAATATATTGCCCTCGTTGTGTCGCTGCTATTGCTGGCCGGTTGTGCCAGCGGTCCTCGTTTCGACACCAGCCACCCTTCCGCCAATCACGACAGCCGCGTGCAGTTTGTGGTGGTGCACTACACCAACGCGTCGCTGGAGCGTTCGCTGCAATTATTGACCCATGGCGAAGTCAGCAGCCACTACTTGATCGGTGATGACAAGGGCGCGACCGTTTACAAACTGGTCGATGAAAACCTGCGCGCCTGGCACGCCGGGGAAAGTGAATGGCAAGGCCGGACGTGGTTGAACTCCAGCTCCATCGGCATCGAGATCGTCAATCCGGGCTTCCGCGACACGCCGACCGGTCGCGTCTGGTATCCGTACAGCGAAGCTCAGGTCCAGGCCTTGATCGTACTGCTCAAGGACATCAGCAAACGCAACGGCATCAGTCCCCGGCACATCATCGGCCATAGCGACATTGCCCCACTGCGTAAACTTGATCCGGGGCCGCTGTTCCCTTGGAAGCGTCTGGCCGCTGAAGGTCTGGGCATCTGGCCGAACGAGCAAGCCGTCGCGAGCCGCCAAGCACAGTTCGCGGCAGAACTGCCGAGCATCGGCTGGTTCCAGGAAGAGCTCGCGCGCCTGGGCTACGCGACGCCGCAGACCGGCGAACTGGATGTGGCCACCCGACATGTGCTGGCGGCCTTCCAGATGCATTTCCGCCCTTCGCGTTTCGACGGCATCCCGGACGCGCAAACCGCGGCCATGCTTTTGGTGCTTAATCAGACAAAATAATGACGCCCGCCCGACGGTCAGCCCTAAATCCAAATCAGCAGCTATAACTCATTGGTAATACTTCGGATATTCCATGATGCCTGCAGCGCGAGAGAGGTTGCGTAGTTGGTTCTATCGCCCTTGGTTTTTGGCGATGATGGCTGCTGTCCTGAGTGCAACACTGCTGATGGCCGCCAGTCTGTTTATGGCGATGCATCAAGTCGAGCAAGACGAAAGCCAGGAAATGAACGCACAGGGCGAGCGCTTCCTCGCTCGTCTGGAACAGCTGTTCGGACAACTGCGTGAAAGCCTCGATGATCTGGAAGCCCAGCCGTTGCGAACCTGCGACGACGAAATGATCGCCACCTTGCAGCAGATCAGCTTCAGCTACCGCTTCGTCTACGAAGCCGCTTATATGGACGCCACCCGGATCTGCTCCAACCGCCCCCGCCAAGAAGGGCTGTCGGTAGTACGACCGCCGGACATCAAAGGCCCAACCTACAATTATTGGCTCAATACCACCACCGAACCCGATGAAAACCGCGCGGCGCTGATGCTGGGTCGTGGCAATTTCCGGGTGGCGACCTCTCGCGGGCATTTGACCGACATGGTCGACCTCTCGCCCGGCAGCAGTCTGCTGGTGGTGCTCGATCATGGGACCCGGGCGATTCCGGTGCTGGGCGTCGAGCAGGCCTGGCCACCGACGGAACCCTGGCCACCGAAGAGCAGCGACGCGCTGCAAGTGACGCATAGCCGTTTGATTTACCGCATGCCCACCAACAATCCTGAGTACCAGTTGGTGCTGATCTCTCCACGCAGCGGCATGCATGTGCCTGCGGTCTGGTGGTGGCTAGTGCCAGCGAGTCTGGCGCTCGGTGCTTTCGTCGGTTTCCTGGTATTTTTGCTGGCGCGCCAGCGTCAATCGCTGGATGCCGAACTGCATGGCGCGATACGCCGTGGCGAGTTGCAGGTGTTGTATCAACCGATCTTCGATCTCGACAGCCGCCACTGCGTCGGCGCTGAAGCGCTGCTGCGCTGGCGACGACCGGACGGCACGCTGACCAGCCCCGATCTGTTTATCCCCATGGCGGAAAACACCGGGCAGATCCGCCAGATGACCGACTTCGTCTTGCAGCGCCTGCTTGAACAGTTGGGGCAACTGCTACGGGCCAATCCGCAGCTGTATATCTCGGTCAACCTCGCAGCTTGCGATGTCATGGTGCCGCGTATCGGCCAAGTGATGGCGCGCCTGCTGACCTTGCATCGGGTTGCAGCCAAGCAGATTGCCTTCGAAGTGACTGAGCGCGGGTTGATTGATGTGGTGGTAGCGCGGGAAAACCTGCAAGCCTTGCGTGATGTCGGGCATCAGGTGTTGATCGACGACTTCGGCACCGGCTATTGCAGCCTGGCCTATCTGCAAACCTTGCCGGTGGATTGCCTGAAAATCGACAAGGCCTTTATCGATGCCCTGGGCCATGACGCCGCCAGCAGCGGTGTCGCGCCGCACATCATTCACATGGCCCAGGCCCTGCAACTCAAGGTGATCGCCGAAGGCATCGAGCATGAAGCCCAAGCGGCGTTCCTGAGCAGCGAAGGCGTGAAGTTCGGTCAGGGCTGGCTGTTCGCCCATGCGCTGAGTGCCGTGCAGTTCATCGAGCTGATCACCCGTGGCCGCCGCCAGAGCAACCGACGGCTGGATGACGAAGCGTAAAAGCGGCTTTTATACCGCTAGAGCCATATAGAACTGCGTGCCCTGCCCCGGCCGCGAATAAACCCCCATCCGCCCGCCATGCAATTGCACGATTTCCTTGCACAACGCCAGGCCCAGCCCGGCACCGCCCTTTTTGCGACCGACCTGCACGAACGGCTCGAAGATCCGCCCTTGCTGGCCGTAGGCTATGCCTTCGCCATTATCCTCGACGCTGATGATCACCCGCTCGCCGTGGCGCCGGGCCTGCAAGCGGATCTGCCCGTCCTGGGCGGTATGGCGCAAGGCATTGTCGATCAGGTTATCGAGCACTCGATCCAGCTGCGCCTGATCTGCCTGCAAACGCGGCAATGGCCCCTGCACTTCCACCAGCAAGTCGATGCCCCTCTCAGCGGCCGACCCTGCAAAACGGCCCTGCGCCTGCTCCAGCAAGTCTTCGATGGAGCACGGCCCCAGCGTGAGCTTCTGCAAACCATTCTGGTAGCGGGAGAAGTTCAGCAGGTCGTTGATCAACTGCATCAAGCGCTGCATTTCTTCGTTCACGGTGTCGAGTAAGTCCGCTTCGCGTGAATCCTGCGGAAATTTCGCCCGCTCGCGAAACAGGCCGAACGCCATGTGCATGCCGGTGACCGGCGTGCGCAACTCGTGGGAGGCACGCAATACGAACTCACTGCGTACCCGTTCGAACGCCCGCTGCTCGGTGACGTCATGCAACACCATCACCGCGCCAAGGATATGCCCCTGGGTATGGCTGACCGGGGTCAGGCTGTAGGTCAACAGCCGCGACTCGCCATCGACTTCGACGCTCAGGTCTTCCGGCGCCCGCTCCAGCGTTCCGCCACGCAAGACCAATTGCAGTTGTTCATCCAGTTCGGGACGTTCGAGCGCCGCACCCAACCCCTGGCCAAGACGCTCGGTGTCCCAACCCAATTGCCGCTGCGCCACCGGGTTAAGGTGCTCCAGATGGCCCTGACGGTCGATCATCAGCAAACCATCATCGATGCTGTCGAGTACCGCCTGCAAACGTTGCTGGCCGGCCAGCAACTCGTCGACATTGGTCGCTTGGTGCTCACGCAAGGCCTCGGCCATGATCCCAAAGCGGCGCGTCAGCTGATTCATTTCCGCCGCCGAGGATAGCGGCAGCGTTACTTCGAAATTGCCCTGGCCAATGTTGTCCGCGGCCTTGGCCAGGGCTTCAATTGGCCCGCCGAAACGTCGGGCGATCGCGTGGGCCGTGATGAAACCGATGATTAATACCGCCAGCCCGACCAAACCGAGCAGGCCGGCGATCAGCAGCGCTCGATCACGGGCCTTTTGCTGGGTGTCATTGATATTGTCCAGTGCGCGCTTGTGTTCGGAGATCAAGCCATTGCGCAACGCGTTGAATTTTTCCGTGAGCGCTTCATTGCCATTCAGAACATGCGTCGGGTCGCGGGACTCGCTGTATGCCTGGAGAAAACTCAGGTAATCCGTCTTGGCTTGACTGAAACCGTACTGGGCGCCATCGCCCGATTGCTCATGGGCGATGCCTTCATCGAGCAATTGAAAGTAATGCTGCTTGGAGGCCTCGAATGCCGCTGGATCAGCGTTCTCGCTGAGCATGATGATCAGTTGGTCGCCCAACGTCTGCCGCAACTTAAGGCCCAAATCGAGAGTGATGAAGTTATTGCGGGCCAGCGCTTCTTGAGTTCCGGCCATCTGCATCACGCTGACCACCCCTAGCAGCAGCCCGAGCAACGCCACGGTGATCAGTGCGGAGATACTTAGAAAGAGCCGGGTCCGCAACTTCATCGCGAGTTTCATCGGATGTTGCTCACAGGTTGTACTGCTTGCGTTTGCGATACAGGGTCGAAGCATCGATGCCCAGCGTTTTGGCCGCCTGGTCCAGAGTTCCGGCCGTGGCCAGTACGGCGCCGATGTGGGCTTTTTCCAATTCATCCAGACTCAGCGCGGCGCCAACCCGTGGCGAGTTATTGGCCGGTTGCTCGGCCATGCCCAAGTGGCTGATCTCGACCCGCTCCTGTGGACAAATAATGCTCGCCCGCTCCACCACGTTGCGCAGCTCGCGAATGTTGCCCGGCCATCGATAGTTGAGCAGCGCTTCCCGGGCTTCATCGCTGAAACCCCGAGCCGGACGGGCGTATTCCTTGACGAAACGGGCCAGAAAGCGATCGGCCAGGGTCAGGATGTCTTCGCTACGTTCACGCAGCGGTGGCAGGTGCAAGGTGATGACGTTCAGGCGATAGAGCAAATCTTCACGAAAACGACCGTCGCGAACCATGTCCTCAAGGTTCAGGTTGGTGGCCGCGAGGATTCGCACATCGGCGCGTCGGGTCACCGGGTCGCCGACCCGCTCGTATTCTTTATCCTGGATAAATCTAAGCAACTTGGGTTGCAACGTCAGTGGAAAATCACCGATCTCGTCGAGAAACAGCGTGCCGCCATCGGCCTGGTTCACACGACCCAAGGTACTTTCGCTGGCGCCAGTAAACGCACCGCGGCTGTGACCGAAGAGTTCGCTTTCCATCAATTCGCCGGTCAAGGACGGGCAGTTGATGATCACGCAGGATTTCTTCTCGCGCTTGCTCCAGCCGTGGATCGCCCGGGCCAGCTCACCTTTACCGGTCCCGGACTCGCCGAGAATCAGGATATTGGCGTCGGTACCGGCCACTTGGCGGGCGGTCTCGAGCACCACCTTCATCGCCGGGCTATGGGAGTCGAGGCCATCCTTGGGTTTGCGCACTTCGCCTTCGAGGGCTTCCAGACGCGCAGAGAGTTGGCGCACTTCCAGTTGCTTGGCGGTGGCCAGGCGCAATTGATCCGGGCTACAAGGTTTGACCAGATAGTCGGCCGCGCCGGCCTGGATCGCATCGACTGCGGTATCGACCGCGGAATGGGCGGTGACAATCACAACCCGCATCCACGGTGCTTGAATGCGCATCTGTGCCAGCACATCGAGGCCGTTGTCCTCACCCAGACGCAGATCCAGGAAGCACAGATCAAACACCTGACGCTGCAACAACGCATCGGCCTGGGCGGCACTGTTGGCGGTGGCGACGGTATAGCCTTCGTCTTCAAGGCAGTAGCGGAAGGTACGCAGGATGGCGGACTCGTCGTCCACCAGCAGAATGCGGCCTTGATGCTCAGTGGCTGATTCCATTTTCCTACGCTCCTTAATGAATGATTTTGGTTAGTCCCGGACAAATCGGGCAAGTTGCATGGTTGATTCTGAACGAAGCCAGCCATAGGAAGGTAGCTCTCTCCTGCCATTACGGCCAATACGTTGATTTTGTTGGTTTTTTAAACAATCAGCGGTTTGCAGGGCTTTACCTGCGTACTTTTCTGACATCCGCGACCCGCTCTCAATTCCGTAAGAATCAAATCTGCTACGAAATAATCGTGCAATCCGCACGACCCTGTATGAGCCATCGTGCAGGATGCGTCGCGATCTATTTTTTACTAGCTCGTAAGTAATTGATTTTATTGAATATTTTTCAATCAAAAAACTGGCATGCAGGCTGCAATAGCTTATTCAGCCCGGGCAGATCAGAACTGCCCCAACCGAATAAGAGTGAGGAACCCAGGATGACTCGCCAACGTGCCGCCCAAGTGCGTATCTCGCCACTGCTCATCCAGCAAAGTCTGTTTGGCGTACTTGCGCTGTTGATCACCCTGATCGCGTGCCAGCAATACCTGCGCTGGGAAAACAGCCAGCAGCCAGAGCCGCTGATCTCGGTTCAGCACAACACGCAAACGCACTTCAGCGCCGTCAGCAGCAGCCAGGCAGAAAGCCTCTCGATGCGCATGGTGGACGTCGATCAGGCGCAGCCACTGGATCAACTGCCACGTGAAGAGCGCTGGGTCTTCTAATTGATTAAACGGATTCGGGCGCGACGCGCCGGAACACGCAACACCCCTAAATAGAGAAGTAAGGAGAATCACCATGTTGAGCTGGGCAATTACATTCTTGATCATTGCCATCATCGCCGCAGTGCTGGGCTTCGGTGGTATCGCGGGCACCGCCACGGGTATCGCCAAGATTCTCTTTGTCGTGTTCCTGGTGATGTTTGTTGCTTCGTTCTTCTTTGGCCGTCGCGGTCGAGGCTGAACATGAGCGTTTTGTTGAAGACACTGGCAGCCGCCCTGCTTCTGGGCGGTGGTGCCATGGCGATGGCCGCCAACAATGACGGTCAGGCGCGGGCCAACGAGTTGTTGAACTCGGACCCGCAGTACCGTGATACCTGGACGAAAGTCGTGAAAAAGGAAGAACGACTGCCGGAATGGGTGATGAACCTGTCCGGTGCTTCCGAGCAAATGAATGCCGTTGAAGAGAATGGCGGCAAGTATCTGGTCGGGCCACTGTGCGAAACACAGCAGACGTGCCTGAACAAACGCTTGATCGTGGCGTTCAGCTTCAACAAGAAGGACGCCTACGCGATGCTGGTCGAAGTGCCTGCGGGACTGCCCGCCGACAAGTCACCCACGCGACATGCCGACTACCGCTTCCTCGGGAAGCCGAACCAAGGCATGCAGGACCTGTTGATGGAACAACTCAAGAAAGATCCAAACTGGTACTGAGTTCGTAATATGAAAGGAGCAGCATCGCTTCTTTCCAGTGCGCCACCCGAGGAAGGCAGGCGCATGACCAAGGGGTCGGGACGTTCTGACTGTTACAGGGTCGGAGTGACCTACGGGCACATGGAGTGTCTGCGCAAGGGCCGGGTCAGGCAAAAGCTGCGACGCAAGTTCGCCGGCCCCGAGCGGCTCGACGGACTTGCGCAGAGCTTTCAACGTGCAAAACGTTGATCTAGAGCACTTCGCTCATTCCCTTCTGCTGCATATTCCCCGCAAAATCGTTTCGCGGTGTTTCTTATGACCGTATATCGAGAAACTTCCTACTTTTGGCATAAGCGATTTCTCCGTCAAACGTAGGCATTTTCCTAAGTTTCGACTGTAATCCACCTGCGCAAAAAACAACTAACCTGCTCTGAAATGGCCGGTTCACGGCACTTATGCCTGCCGAAATGTCGTATTCGAACCGCTTGGGACGCCAGTTTCATTTGAAAAAGCTCATGCCGATTCGGCATAGGGTAGGCGTTTACGGCATTAGACGTCGGTTCCTTGCATCGGAATAGTTGCGCCTTTTTTCGCCTGCCGAAGAGCTGTAATTACGCGCTTCGGGGCACCTTATACGGGGGCAGATGCACAGGACTTTTGCGCCATTGAGCGTTCCAGTTCGCGCATCTGCCCGAGTCAAACTGAAGTAAGGGTAATGATATGAAGAAGGCAAAGCTTAGCCTCGCCTGGCAGATCCTCATCGGTCTGGTATTGGGGATTGCAATCGGTGCGCTGCTCAACCATTTCAGTGCCGAAAAAGCCTGGTGGATCAGCAACGTCCTGCAACCTGCAGGCGATATCTTTATCCGTCTGATCAAGATGATCGTGATTCCGATCGTGATCTCTTCGCTGGTGGTGGGTATTGCCGGTGTGGGCGACGCGAAGAAACTCGGGCGCATCGGTCTGAAGACCATCCTCTACTTCGAAGTCGTCACCACCATCGCCATTCTGGTCGGCCTGGTATTGGCCAACGTGGTCCATCCGGGCACCGGCATCGACATGAGCACCCTGGGTACGGTGGATATTTCCAAGTACCAGGCGACTGCCGCCGAAGTTCAGCATGAACATGCGTTCATCGAAACCATCCTCAACCTGATCCCGTCAAACATCTTCGCGGCCATGGCCCGCGGCGAGATGCTGCCGATCATCTTCTTCTCCGTGTTGTTCGGTCTTGGTCTGTCGAGCCTGCAATCGGACCTGCGCGAGCCGCTGGTGAAGATGTTCCAGGGCGTGTCCGAGAGCATGTTCAAGGTCACTCACATGATCATGAACTACGCCCCTATTGGTGTTTTCGCTTTAATCGCGGTGACCGTGGCCAACTTCGGTTTCGCCTCCTTGCTGCCGCTGGCCAAACTGGTGTTGCTGGTTTACTTCGCCATTGCCTTCTTCGCCTTTGTGGTGCTGGGCCTGATTGCTCGCCTGTTCGGCTTCTCGGTGATCAGGCTGATGCGCATCTTCAAGGATGAGCTGGTGCTGGCTTACTCCACCGCCAGTTCCGAAACTGTGCTGCCGCGCGTGATCGAGAAGATGGAAGCCTACGGCGCGCCGAAAGCCATTTGCAGCTTTGTGGTGCCGACCGGTTACTCGTTCAACCTCGACGGTTCGACCCTGTACCAGAGCATCGCGGCCATCTTCATTGCCCAGCTCTACGGCATCGACCTGTCGATCAGCCAGCAATTGCTGCTGGTGCTGACCCTGATGGTCACCTCCAAAGGCATCGCCGGTGTACCGGGCGTGTCCTTTGTGGTGCTGCTGGCCACCCTGGGCAGCGTTGGCATTCCACTGGAAGGCCTGGCGTTCATCGCCGGTGTCGACCGCATCATGGACATGGCGCGTACCGCACTGAACGTGATCGGCAACGCCCTGGCCGTGCTGGTTATCTCCCGCTGGGAAGGCATGTACGACGACGCCAAGGGCGAACGCTACTGGAACTCCCTGCCGCACTGGCGCAGCAAGGAAAAACTGCCGGCTGGCGAGACTTCCAAAAACTAAGCAAAACCCTGTGGGAGCGAGCTTGCTCGCGATGACGGACTGACAGCTATCATTGTTGTCGACTGATACACCGCCATCGCGAGCAAGCTCGCTCCCACAGTGGATCGGGGCCAGCCCATGACATTGGGCTTAACGAGGCCTACGCCGTACTAAACAAACCCCGGAGAAATCCGGGGTTTGTCGTTTCTGGCGACCCCGCTATCATTCGCCGCATTCTTCGGGGGATTTAACTGATGCTCAATGGCCTGTGGCTTGGCTTCTTCATCGTGGCAGCCGTGTCGGCGCTGGCGCAGTGGCTGATCGGCGGCAACGCCGGGATCTTCGCGGCGATGGTGGAAAGTATCTTCGCCATGGCCAAGCTGTCGGTGGAGGTCATGGTCCTGTTGTTCGGGACGCTGACCCTGTGGCTGGGCTTTCTGCGGATCGCCGAAAAGGCCGGGATCGTCGACTGGCTGGCCAAGGCCCTCGGCCCGCTGTTCCTGCGTCTGATGCCGGAAGTCCCGCCCGGTCACCCGGCCATCGGCCTGATCACCCTCAATTTCGCCGCCAACGCCCTGGGCCTGGACAACGCCGCCACGCCAATCGGCCTGAAGGCCATGAAGGCGCTGCAAGAGCTCAACCCCAGCACCACCATCGCCAGCAACGCGCAGATCCTGTTCCTGGTGCTCAACGCTTCGTCCCTGACCCTGCTGCCAGTGACGATCTTCATGTACCGCGCCCAGCAAGGTGCGCCGGACCCGACGCTGGTGTTCCTGCCGATCTTGCTGGCCACCAGTTGCTCGACCATCGTCGGCTTCCTGTCGGTAGCGTTCATGCAGCGCCTGCGCATCTGGGACCCGGTGGTGCTCGCCTATCTGATTCCCGGTGCCTTGGCCCTTGGTGCCTTCATGGCGCTGCTGGCGACGCTCTCGGCGACCGCTCTGGCCGGCCTGTCATCGATCCTCGGCAACCTGACGCTGTTCGGCCTGATCATGCTGTTTCTGATCATTGGCGCGTTGCGCAAAGTGAAGGTCTACGAAGCGTTCGTCGAAGGCGCCAAAGAAGGCTTCGACGTGGCCAAGAACCTGCTGCCGTATCTGGTGGCGATGCTCTGTGCGGTGGGCGTGCTGCGAGCGTCCGGCGCCTTGGATTTCGGTCTGGACGGGATTCGGCATCTGGTGGCGTGGGCCGGTTGGGACACGCGCTTCGTCGATGCGTTGCCGACGGCGATGGTCAAACCGTTCTCCGGCAGCGCCGCCCGGGCGATGCTGATCGAAACCATGAAAACCTCCGGGGTGGACAGCTTCCCGGCGTTGGTAGCGGCGACCATTCAGGGCAGTACCGAAACCACGTTCTATGTGTTGGCGGTGTACTTCGGTGCGGTGGGGATTCAGCGGGCGCGGCACGCGGTGGGCTGTGCGTTGCTGGCAGAGTTTGCCGGGGTGGTCGGCGCGATCTTTGTTTGCTACTGGTTCTTCGGTTAACCACAACCCCCCTGTGGGAGCGGGCTTTTGTGGCGAGGGGGTTTACCCCCGTTCGGCTGCGCAGCAGTCGTAAATCCAAACGACCCGGTGGAGCCGAAAGAATGTAGGGGCCGCTTCGCGCCCCAACGGGGGCAAGCCCCCTCGCCACAGAGTCCGCAGGACCTTCAAGGTTTAACGGGTGGGACCAATTGCTGACCTTGCTCCACCGCCCAAGCCACCACCTGCGCCGTCAACTGGTCGCTGGCCTGGCCAAACCCGGCCACCACCGACGGCACCTTCACATCGCTCAACGGCTGGCGCACTTCGAAGCGGTGGCTGGCGAGGATTCGCTGGTCATAGCCACGCACCAGCAACGCATCCAGCCGTACAACGACGCTTGCAGCGGTGCCTTGGTACTCCGTCTGGAATGCTTGCAGATTCCCACCGAGTTCCAGATCCGCCTGGAAGTTGCTGTCATCGGTGCTCAACAACGACACCCGGCCATCGCGCTGAAACCCGTCCAGCAACCGATTACGCAGCAACACCGGCGCCGGATCGCTCCAGCGCGAGGCTTTGTAGCTGCTGATCAGGTCGCCCTGCGGGATCACGGCGATTTTCGGGCTGTTCAGCGCCTCGCTGGCCTGTGGCTTGGTCAGGCGTAGCGACCAGTGTTGCGGCGTGCCGTGACTGGCCGCTACGGCGGTCTGGGCCGAGGGCAAGCGGTAGACATCGGACGGCTCGGACTTCGGCAGGATCGAGCATGAGCTGACCAGCGCAAAACTGGCGAGGAGGGCGAGGTGAGTCGGCTTCATGGCGTGAATTCCTTGTTCTTGTCGCTGCCCAGCAGATAACCGCTGGGGTTGGCTTCCAGTCGCTGGGAAATGGCCCGCAGCGACGTCAGGGTGTCGCGCAATTCACGCACCGCCGGAGCCAGGCCATTGAGGCCCTGCATGCCGCTGTTGAGCGAATCCTGATTGGTCGTCAGCAATTTGTTGATGGTCGCGGTGCTCTGTTCCAGCGATTTCATCGCCTGCCCGGCATTGCCGAACATCTGCTTGCCCTGATCGTTGAGCAGGCCGTTGGCGTTGCGCATCAGCGCGGTGGTTTGCTCAAGGGTGGCGCTGGCCTGTTTGCCGATCGAGGCCAGTTGCTGCATGGCCTGGCGGATATCGCCACGCTGGTCGGCGATGGTCCCGGTGGTTTGCTCCAGATGCTCAAGGGTGTTGCTGATGCGCTCGACGTTTTCCGCGGAAAACATCTGATTGGCGTTGTGCATCAGCGTGTTCACGCCGGCCATCAAGTCGTTGCTGTCGTTCAGCAGGCGAGCGATAGGCGAGGGCGCCGCGACAATCGTCGGCAACTCGCCGTCCTTGCCCCGCAGCTTGGGACTTTGCGGTGTGCCGCCACTGAGCTGGATGATCGAGGTGCCGGTGATCCCGGTCAGCGCCAGTTTGGCCTGGGTGTCTTCCTTGATTGGCGTCTCGCCGCCGAGACGAATCCGCGCCAGCACCCGGCGCGGGTCTTTCGGGTCGAGGCGCAGGGTCACCACATCGCCGACCTTGATCCCGCTGTACTGTACGGCGCTGCCCTTGGACAGGCCGCTGACCGCCTCGTTGAAGACAATTTCGTAGTCCTTGAACTCGGTGTCGACGCTGGATTTGGCCAGCCACAGACCGAAGAGCAGGGCGCCCGCCACCACAATCACGGTGAACAGGCCGATCAATACATGATGGGCTCGGGTTTCCATGTCAGACCTCGTTAAGCTGTTGAGCGGCGGTCAGCGCCGCGCGGCCGCGAGGGCCGTGGAAGTATTCGTGAATCCAGGCGTCGTCGGTTTCGGACACCTTGTCGATGGCATCCGCCACCAGCACTTTCTTCTGCGCCAGCACCGCCACCCGGTCAGTGATGGTGTAGAGCGTGTCGAGGTCGTGGGTCACCAGGAACACGCTCAAACCCAATGCATCGCGCAGGGTCAGGATCAACTGATCGAAAGCCGCCGCGCCAATCGGGTCGAGGCCGGCGGTGGGCTCGTCGAGAAACAGGATGTCCGGGTCCAGTGCCAGCGCCCGGGCCAGTGCCGCACGCTTGATCATGCCGCCGGACAAGGACGCGGGGTACTTGTCCGCCGCCGACAACGGCAGCCCCGCCAGCGCCAGCTTCACTGCTGCCAGGTGTTCGGCGTCGGCACGGCTCAGGCCGGCGTGTTCGATCAGGGGCAGGGCGACGTTCTCGGTCACGGTCAGCGATGAGAACAGCGCGCCTTTCTGGAACAGCACGCCGAAGCGCCGTTCAACCATCGAGCGTTCATGCTCCGACAGCGTCGGCAGGTTTTTGCCGAAGACTTTCACCACGCCTTCACTGGGCCGACGCAAACCGACAATGCTGCGCAGTAACACCGACTTGCCGCTGCCGGAGCCGCCGACCACGGCGAGGATTTCACCCTTGTACAAATCCAGGTCGAGGTTCTCGTGCACGCTCTGGCTGCCGAAGCGATTGCACAGCCCACGGACTTCGATCACCGCCTCGGAGGGCGCTCGGGGTAGACGACTCACCAGCCCATCTCCATGAAAAACAACGCGGCGACAGCATCCAGCACGATCACCACGAAAATCGACTGAACCACGCTGGACGTGGTGTGGGCGCCAACGGATTCGGCGCTGCCACTAACCTTGAAGCCTTCAAGGCAACCAATGGCCGCGATCAGGAACGCGAAGATCGGCGCTTTGACGATCCCCACCAGAAAATGCTGAACGCCAATGTCCGATTGCAGCAGCGAGAGGAACATCGCCGGCGAAATCCCCAGCGACACCGCGCAGACCACGCCACCGCCAATAATCCCGGAGATCATCGCCAGAAAGGTCAGCATCGGCAGCGCCACCAACAGCGCCAGTACCCGCGGGACCACCAGCAACTCGATCGGGTCGAGGCCCAACGTACGGATCGCATCGATTTCTTCGTTGGCCTTCATCGAGCCGATCTGCGCGGTGAACGCACTGGCGGTGCGTCCGGCCATCAAAATCGCCGTCAGCAACACACCGAACTCGCGCAGGAAGGAGAACGCCACCAGGTCCACGGTGAAAATACTCGCGCCGAAACTCGCCAGCACCGTCGCCCCGAGAAACGCCACCACCGCGCCCACCAGGAAGGTCAGCAGGGCGACGATAGGCGCGGCGTCGAGGCCAGTCTGTTCGATGTGCGCGACCATCGGCGTAATGCGCCAGCGTTGGGGGCGAAACAAATTGCGGGCGATGGTTTCGAGAATCAGGCCGACGAAACCCAGCAGTTGCAGGGTGTCTTGCCAGATCGCGTCAACGGCGCGACCGATGCGCGTCAGCAGTTGAATGCCGACGCTGATTTCCGGTTCCTTGAGCGGTACGCAGAAATCGGTCAGCGAGCGGTAGACGGTTTGCAGTAACGCGCGATCGGCGGTGGAAAGGGTGCACTCAGGGTGTTCGGCCGATCGGCCCAGGCGCTCGGAACCCAGCAACTCCACCAGCAGCGAAGCACCGGCGGTGTCGAGGGCGCCGAGGCCGTTGAGATCAATGTGGGTGCTGTCGTCGTACTGGCCGCGAAGCTTGTCGCCCAGGCGCTTGAGGTCAGCGTAATGGGCGAGCGTCCAGTCACCCGTAACCCGCAATTGTGCAGGGGTGTGAGTGGTGTCCAGTTGGGCATTGCCGGGCAATGTGCTGCTGGTCATAAGCTCCGTGCTTGTTCGGCTGTTACGCAGATCTACGTAATAGCACGAACCGGATTACTTTTCTTTGGTCGGTGTGCTGTCCGTGATCTCGAAGCGCAACACGCCGATCACCTGCCCATCTTCGGTCAACACCCGGACCTGCCAATCGCCGACCGGGTTGCCGGGAAAATTCTGTTTGTGGGTCCAGGCCCGATAGCCTTCCTTGCGCCCGCCATGAATATCCAGTGCGATGCGGTCGACCTCTTGGCCGTTGAACTGCCACACGTGATAAATCCGTTCATCCAGACCGCGCGGCGCGTTGATTGCAGTGTAGGCGTAGAGCCCGCCGCCGCGAATCTGCTCGGCGCTGACTTGCTCCAGGCTATCGCCGGGGGTGCGATCCTGCATTTGCGTGCTGATGGCCACGTCGGTCATCCACAGCGTCGCTGGTGGAACCCACGAACGCAGCACCCAACCCATCGCGCCGATACCCAGCGTGATGCTCAGAATCGCCAGGGCGTTGCGCACGGTTCGGATCGGAAAGATCGAGGCCAGGCTCGGGAACGACAACAACACGGAGATGCCCAGCGCCAGTTTGAAACTCTCTGACGTCGTCAGATGCAGGATGACGGGCAGGGCGGTCAGCAGCGCAGCGAACAACGTCAGGGTGTGCAGCGCCAGGAACGCCCAGCGACGTGGCGCCAACCATTTGTAGTACAGCGGGTCGGTGATGGAGATCAGCGCCGCAATGCCCAGCAACCCGGTAAACACCAGTTGGCCGCTGTTCCAGGTGGTGGTGATGAAGAAAAACGGCAGGACAAAAAACAGGCTTTCCTGGTGGATCATCTGCGTCGCATAACGCAGCAACGGCTGGGGGATTTCCCGTTTGAAGACGCGGGTAAACAACCGGGTGAGGCTGTTTTCGAGCATCAGCCAGACCCAGCTGACCAGCATGATGGTGGTGATCCAGGTCGCCAGGCCTTGTTGGCGATCCACCAGCATGAAGCTGCAAACTCCGGAGATAAAACCACCGAGCGCAATGACCCCCGGATAGCGCTTCATCAGTTCGAGGATGCGCTGGATCAGGAGCTGTATTTTCGGCATGTCGGGGTTCACAACGCTGTAGGAAAAATCCCAGAAAGGTTACCGCCGCCCAGCCCCTGTGGCGAGGGAGCTTGCTCCCGCTCGGCTGCACAGCAGTCGTAAAACCTGCGCTGAGGTGTGTCTGAAGGGTCGCGGTTGCTGGTTTTGGGGCTGCTTCGCAGCCCAACGGGGGCAAGCCCCCTCGCCACAAGGACCTCATCATCACAACATGGGTATTCCATGCAGGCGCTGCCGAAGGCTGCGATCTTTTGATCTTCAACCCCGCTTACGGTGCAGGCGCCAGCCGACCAGGATCAGTAACACCAAGCCCAAGCCACCCGCACTCAACCACAACACCTGATCATCACTGATCAACGGCTTCTCGATGCGCAAATACCCCGGCTGCAACAGCAACTCGCGCATGGCCTTGTTCGCCGCTTCCAGCGTCACGCCTTGCAGCTCCCGCGCCGGGTTGGCAAAGCGGCCGTCCTCGTAGTCGCCGAGCGCACTCCAGTAGTAATCGGCCATTGCGCTGTTGCCTTGCACCGCCCAGGCCTGATGGGCGATAGAGGCCTGTTTGATCCGCGCGAAGGTGTCCGGGTCGAGGCCGTTTTTCAGCAGATCAGCCTTGAGGTCTTCCAGCACCTGAATGGCTTCGTCGACATCATCACGATCCAGGTCGGCATTCAGGCTCATGAAGCCAACGCCGCCAAACACTTCACGCTCGGCCCACGGCCCATACGACAAACCGTGGTTCAGGCGCATCTGCCGATAGAGCGCCCAATCCAGATAATCCTTGAGCAGGTCGAAGGTTTGATCAGGCACGTCTTCCAGCACCGGCTCCGGCACCAGCCAATGCAACCTCGCACCGCCACCGACAAAACCGTGAATCAGACTGCGCTCATGGGCGGCACTCGCGTTGATTTCCGGTAACGGCAAATGGTCGGTGGGATCGACTGCCTCAAGCGCGCCCCAGGCCCGTTCCAGATAGGCCGGCAACAACTTGTCGAGGTCGCCGACCACAATAAGCGTCATGTTGTTGGGGGCGTACCAGGCTTTGCGGACCTTATCCAGTTGCTCGCGGGTCAGGTGATCGACTTCGGCCCGCTCGGGGCATTTGAGGCCCAGTTCCACGGCCAACTGATTGCTGGCCGTGTGGCCGAGGTCCTGACGGTCCATCCACCGCTGCAAGTGCGAGTAGTGGCCGCCGTCCTCACGCTCGACCACTTGCTTGGCGGCGTTGATGGCGTTGTCGTCGACTCGGGTCTGGGTCAACAGCGCCAGCAGCAGATCGAGAACCTTGCGCTGGTTTTTCGCCGGGGCTTCGATGACGAACGTCGTGTCGGCGTTGCTGGTGTAGGCGTTCCATTCACCGCCCAGGGCCTGCATGCGCTCTTCCAGGCCACCTTCGCCGCTGGCGTCGATGCCGCTGAACAGCAAGTGTTCAAGCAGGTGGGGCAGCTCTTTGTCATCACATTTGAAGTCATCGATACCGACGCCGACCACCAGCCGAATCGCCACATGCCCACGATCGGTGCCGGGCTTGAGCAGCAATTGCAGGCCGTTGGGCAGCGCATAGCCTTCGACCTGAAAACGATCCAGGGCGAACGAAGGGAATGAACCGAGCAACAGACAGGCGAACAACAGACAACGCATAACGAGCTTCCATACGGCTGATTGGAGATCCGTGTCGCTTTCCAGGCAGCCATCGCGAGCAAGCTCGCTCCCACAGTTGATTTGAGTCGTTCACAAAACCACTGTGGGAGCGAGCCTGCTCGCGATGATCTTGAACCCGAACCACAGTTACTGACTGACCACACTGCCAGACGTTCAAGGCGAATGTGTGATGTCAGCCAAATCGTCCGACTCCAGCGCACCGGTGTCGGACGTTTCCAATACCGCGTAGGCGCTGCTGCAAAACAGCGAATTCAGACGCTTCATGTCGGCGATCAGCTCCAGGTGCAGCGAACTGGTCTCGATACTTTGGACGATCTTACGTTGCAATCGGCTGACATGAGCATGGGCCAAGCGTCGTTCCTGTGCGCGAAAACGACGTTTCTCACGCAGCAACTGGCGGGCGCTTTCCGGATCGCTGCTGAGAAACACCGACAACCCCAGACGCAAGTTGGAAATCAGTTGGCTGTGCAGCCCCGCCAACTCTTCCAGCCCAACCTCGGAAAACGACCGGCGTTGCGAGGTCTTCTGCTGCTGGACCTTGCGCAGCATGCGTTCGATCAGGTCGCTGGCGAGTTTGAGGTTGATCGCCAGTTCGATAATTTCCGCCCAGCGCCGGCTGTCCTGATCGCTGAGGTCTTCGCGGGGCATCTGCGCCAGATAGAGTTTGATCGCACTGTAAAGCGCTTCGACGTCATCGGTCATGCGGCGCATTTCCTGGGTGACGGCGGTTTGCTTGCCGTGCAGCACGTCGAGCATGGCTTCGAGCATGTTGTCGATCAGGTCGCCGATGCGCAGGGTTTCCCGGGCAGCGTTGGCCAGTGCCAGGCTCGGGGTCACCAGTGCAGTCGGGTCCAGGTGCCGGGGCTTGGCCATGCCGTTGAGTTCCGGCCGCTCCGGCAACAGCCAGGCACAGAGCCTAGCCATCGGCCCGACGCTGGGCAGCAGGATCAGACAGCGCGCGGTGTTGTAGAGCAGGTGGAAGCCGATGACCATTTCCTGAGGGCTGTAGTCGAGGCTGTCGATCCAGTGCACCAGCGGGTCGAGCACCGGGATGATCAACAGCAGGCCGATCAGTTTGTACAACAGACTGCCCAGCGCGACTTGGCGACCGGCAGCGTTCTGCATGCTGGTGCTCATAAAAGCGAGAACACCGCTGCCGATGTTGGCGCCGATCACCAGGCCGATGGCCACTGGTAGGCTGATCACGCCGGCGCCGGCCAGGGTCGCGGTCAGCAGCACCGCCGCCAGGCTGGAGTAGGAGATCATCGCGAACAGCGCGCCAATCAGGGCATCGAGCAGGATGTCGCCGGTCAGGGAGGCGAAGATCACCTTCACCCCTTGGGCATGGGTGATCGGTGCGGCGGCTTCGACGATCAGTTGCAGCGCGAGGATGATCAGCCCCAGGCCGATTGCTACCCGGCCCATCTGCCCGACCCGGGTCTGTTTGCGCGACAGGAAGAAAATCACCCCGAGGAAGATCAGCAGCGGCGACAGCCACGACAGGTCAAACGTCAGCACTCGCGCCATCAGCGCCGTACCGACGTCGGCCCCGAGCATGGTCGCCAGGGCCGGGGTCAGCGCCATCAGGCCCTGACCGACGAAGGAAGTGACGAGCATCGCCGTGGCGTTACTGCTCTGGACCATGGCGGTCACGACGATGCCGGCGACAAACGCGAGCCCGCGCTTGGACATATTCTGGCCAATCACATGGCGCAAGTTGGAACCGTAGACCCGCAGGATGCCGGTTCGGACGATGTGCGTGCCCCAGATCAGCAAGGTCACGGCAGATAACAAATTGAGCAGGGTCAGCATGCTGGGCCCCCTGTGGTGGTAGCGTCCCAAAGGGACAAGTTGACGGTACCGCGCGACGTTCTACGTTCTGTACTTAAGCTGTAGTTGGCTAACGGTCTGGGCGCCAGCATCGCATAGCTAAAGTGTCGATTGAAATAAAACTGTCATGAAAACAGTTTGATGCAGATATGAAAGAGGGAATCACGATCAGCGCAAAACCAATGTGGGAGCGGGCTTGCTCGCGAAGAGGTCGTGTCAGTCGACATCACAGTTGAATGACACACCGCTTTCGCGAGCAAGCCCGCTCCCACAGGGTTTGCAGCGCTACAGCATTCGGGTTACTGCCCCGGAACATCCTTGCGCAGTTTCACCGGGTCTTGCTGTTTCTTCTTTTTCGCAATCGCGGTGCGCATCTTGATGTTGATCGCTTCTACCGCCAGCGAGAACGCCATGGCGAAGTAGACGTAGCCTTTTGGCACGTGTACGCCGAAGGCCTCGGCAATCAGCACGGTACCGACCACCAGCAGGAACGCCAGCGCCAGCATCTTCAGCGACGGGTGCTTGTCGATGAATTCACTGATCTTGCCAGCCGCCAGCATCATCACCAGCACCGCCACGATAATCGCCGCGACCATGACCGGCACGTGCGAGACCATGCCGACCGCGGTGATCACCGAATCCAGCGAGAACACAATGTCGATGATCGCGATCTGGATGATGGTGTAAAGGAAGTTGCCACCCTTGCCCGAAGGCTCGTCGCCGGTTTCGTCTTCACCTTCCAGCGCGTGGTACATCTCTTGCGAACTTTTCCACAGCAGGAACAGACCACCGAAGAACAGGATCAGGTCTCGCCCGGAAATACCCTGGCCGAACACTTCGAACAGGTCCGCAGTGAGGCGCATGACCCACGTGATCGACAGCAGCAACAGGATCCGCGTGATCATGGCCAGGGCCAGACCGAAGATCCGGGTGCGCGCCTGCATGTGCTTGGGCATGCGGCTGACCAGGATCGAGATCATGATGATGTTGTCGATGCCCAGGACGATCTCCAGGGCAGTCAGGGTGAAGAAGGCAACCCAGATTTCAGGGTTGGTCAGCCATTCCATGTGTATTCCTTTGAGCGAGTGTTAAACCACGACGCCAGCAGTAAGCTGGCGGCGTGGTGAGTTGATGCCGTTACAAAGTGCTGAACAGCGGGAAAGTCCCCAACAGCAAGGCGGCGACCAGTATGCACAGGCAGACTAGTACTGCCCACTTCAGGGTAAAACGTTGATGGTCACCGAACTCGATCCCGGCCAGTGCTACCAGCAAATATGTAGACGGTACCAGTGGGCTGAGCAAGTGGACGGGCTGACCAACGATCGAGGCACGCGCCATTTCCACCGCAGTGATGCCGTAATGACTGGCGGCTTCGGCCAACACTGGCAACACGCCGTAATAAAACGCGTCGTTCGACATGAAGAACGTGAACGGCATGCTCACCAGCGCCGTGATCACCGCCAGGTACGGGCCGAGGAAATCCGGGATCACCGCCAACAGGCTTTTCGACATAGCATCGACCATGCCGGTTCCGGTCAAAATACCGGTGAAGATACCCGCGGCAAAAATCAGCCCGACCACCGCCAGCACACTGCCGGCGTGGGCCGCAACGCGGTCCTTCTGTTGTTGCAGGCACGGGTAGTTGACGATCATCGCGATACTGAACGCCACCATGAACAGCACCGGCAGCGGCAACAGGCCAGCGATCAGGGTGCACATCAGGGCAACGGTCAGGGCGCCGTTGAACCAGATCAGCTTCGGACGACGGGCGTCCGGGTACTGGGAAACGCTGATTTCGCTGTGGTCCACGTCATCGCCGGCCAGGTGCAGTTCACCCAGGCGAGCACGCTCGCGTTTGCCGTAGAAGTAAGCAATCGCCAGGATCGCCACCACACCGGCCAGCATCGCCGGAATCATCGGCACGAAGATGTCGGATGGGTCCACATGCAGCGCGCTCGCGGCACGGGCGGTCGGGCCACCCCACGGGGTCATGTTCATCACGCCGCCGGCGAGGATGATCAGGCCGGCCATGATTCGCGGGCTCATGCCAATGCGGCTGTAGAGCGGCAGCATAGCGGCCACGCAAATCATATAAGTGGTCGCGCCGTCACCATCGAGGGAAACAACGAGCGCCAGAACGGCGGTGCCGACCGAAACTTTCAACGGGTCGCCCTTGACCAGTTTGAGGATCTTGCGCACGGCCGGGTCAAACAGGCCGGAGTCGATCATCAGGGCGAAGTACAGAATGGCGAACATCAGCATCACGCCGGTCGGCGCAAGCTTGGTGATGCCTTCGAGCATCATCGGGCCGATCTTCGGCGCAAAGCCACCGAACAGGGCGAAGATGATCGGAATAATGATCAGGGCGATCAGCGCGGAAAGGCGCTTGGTCATGATCAGGAACATGAACGTGATGACCATGGCAAAGCCAAGGAAAGTCAGCATGGGAATACTCCAGGCGTAGCGCGGCTAGGGAATGGGCGAACCGGGTGGGTCAGCGCAGAACAGGAAGCACGAGGCGTACGGGCGGAGTTGCAGCGAAAGGGCGGGTAGCAAAGGACATCAGAATCACCATTGTTGTTGTTAATTGGGCCATGCGAGCGATAAAACACACGCGTGGCCAACCGGTCTCTTGCCGGTAGTGGGGGGCGATCCTAATGGGGAAAGCTTTCAGCCAGCTTTCGCTGCCGAAAGCATTGTCCAGATGGGCAACCGGTCGTCGGATGGGCTTAACGTCAGAAAACACTGCACAGGAAGTAAAAACATGGACGACATTCATACCGGCGGCTGCCATTGCGGACATCTGCGCTATCAGTTTCGTGGGTCGCTGCACGACATCGCCCACTGCCATTGTTCGATTTGCCGGCGAGTCAGCGGCGGAATCGTGACCACCTGGATCACCGTGCCCGCCTCGACCTTTGAATGGCTGGCCGGGACACCGACTCGGTACGACTCTTCTGAAAGCTGCGCGCGATTTTTCTGCCCGACCTGTGGGGCGCAGGTGGCGCTACTGACGCTGCTCAGCCCCGAGAGCATCGACCTGACCATCGCCACCCTCGATCATCCAGAGCGGGCTCCAGCCGACCGGCACATCTGGACCGACAGCCGCCTGCCCTGGCTGCACCTGGATGAGCACTTGCCCGGCGAAGCAGAAGAAACGATCTGATCAGAAAATAGACAGGTCCAATGGGCGGATGGCACCCATCCAGACGGCGTGCTCCGTATGATCGAGCAAGTCATCGCCAGTGTCCGGGTGCAGGAACACCACCAAGCCGTTGCGATTGAGCACCAGCCACGGAAGCACATCGCCGATAAGCTGCGGCCCAAACGCCAGTTGGCAGCTCCAGTCCGGGTGCGGACCGACCGGGCGCTCGTGCATGCGGCCCATCTTCAATGGGAACAATTGCGCCGCTTGCTCACACAAGGCCCGTGCCTGATCGATGGTGCTGGCGTCGAAATAAACGTGAGCGTGGTAGCCCGTGATCTGCTGGGCATGAGCCTGTTGGACGTGATCCTTGTGCATCTGAACCTCTCCTGAAATCCGGTCGAACCCTCACCATTTCCTACAGGTCACACGCTATATATGTGGGAAACAAGGAACTCAGCCATGAAAAATGCCGAAACCCCGGTGGTGAAAGTGGTGCTCTATGGTGCCATGAGTAGCCTGGGCAGTGCGCTGATGGCTGAAATGCTGCGGCGCCAGCATGAAGTGATCGCGATTCTCGATGACCTGACGGCGCTGGCGCCTCGACCCGGACTGCGCACCAAGAATGGCGACCTGTTCGACGCCCAACGAGTGAAACAAAGCGTGGCCGGTTGTTCGGCGGTGATCTGTCTACTAGACGCGCCAGGGCTGCCGATCAGCAGCGAACACGTGGAGAAAACCATCGTGCCCGGCCCGGTCGAGCAGGTGCTGGCAGTGGATGCATTGATCGACGGTCTGCAGGCCGCCAGCATTGGCCGTTTGTTTGTGGTGGGGCATTTTGAGGAATTGGACGAGCCGGGGGTGGAGGATGACCTTCAGCGCCATGCCGCCGAAGAAATCCTCGAAGCCCTGCAAGGCAGCGATCTGCACTGGACGTTGGTGGATGTGCCGCACGGGGTGGCCGGGCTGACCATCGAGCATTTCAGTCAGGTCAGCAGCAGCCTTGAGCCGGGTCTGGCCGAGCCATTGCGACGGCTAAATCGTGTGGCGGTCGGGATCGCTGATGAGCTGCGGTTGAACCTGCATGTCGGTGAACATGTGAGTTTTGTGGCGGCTTCAGAACCGTAAAGATCGCAGCCTTCGGCAGCTCCTACAGGTGCGATCTTTGCGCTTTCACACCGCAATCGAAGGAAACGGCAAACCAGTCAACGATTGCGCACTGGTGGCCTGTTCTGCCATCAACCAATCCACAAACTGTTTAATCAACACACCACGACGTTTGCGCTGAGGCAAGACAACGTAATAACCCAGCCGTGAAATCACCGTGTCGGCAATCGGCCGACACAACAAACCCTGGGCCAATAAGTTATCCACAAGGTGCCGCCAACCGATGGCCACGCCCTGGCCGCCAATCGCCGCCTGGATCAACAACGTGTAATTGTCGAAACGCAGCTGTCCCGGTGCCGGCGCCGAGGTTATCCCCAACTCTCGGAACACTCCGCTCCAGTCGAACCAGTTGCTGCTGTTTTCCCCACGCAGATGCAGCAGTGGAAAATCGAGCAACGACTGGACCGGCAAGGGCAGGGGACGGTCCTTCAACAACAGCGGGCTGCACACCGGGAACACTTCCTCGCTGAACAACCAATGGCTTTCGCCTTGCTTGAAGCGCCCGTCACCGAACAGCACCGCCACGTCGATATCGGTACGCAACATGTTGTGATTGCGTTCGCTGGTGACCAGGCTGACATCGACTTGGGGATTGGCTTCGTGAAAACGGTGCAGGCGTGGCATCAACCAATAGGCGGCGAAGGCGAAATCGGTGGCGACTTGCAGCACTTCGTGGGACTGCTGTGCGCTGATCGCAGTCAATCCTGCGTCGATATTCTGTAAACCGAGCTGAACTTGCTCGAAAAGAATCGCCCCCGCCTCCGTCAGCTCGATACCACGATAGATGCGATCAAACAGGCGCGTAGTGAGCTGTTCTTCCAGCCGTTTGATCTGCTGACTGATCGCCGGTTGCGTGGTGCCAAGCTCCACCGCCGCCGCGGTAAAGCTGCGCTGACGGGCCGCCGCCTCGAAGGCACGCAGCAAGTCGAGAGACAAATCACCAAGGGCGTCATACATAAGCTGTGCTTATCCTAGTCATTGCCGTGCATGGGCTTTACCGCAAAAGGCATGGACTACATGCTCGATCGCAGCACTCTCGCATAAATATTCACTATGGAATGCCGCGATCACATGAAGCGCAAGAATATTCTTTTCATCATGGCCGATCAGATGGCCGCGCCAATGTTGCCGTTCTACGGCCCTTCGCCAATCAAACTCCCGAATCTCAGCCGCCTCGCCGCCGAAGGCGTGGTGTTCGACGCCGCGTATTGCAACAGCCCACTCTGCGCGCCGTCGCGCTTTACCTTGGTCAGCGGTCAGTTGCCGAGCAAGATCGGCGCCTACGACAACGCGGCCGATTTCCCCGCAGACGTACCGACTTATGCCCACTACCTGCGTCGCCTCGGCTACCGCACCGCGCTGTCGGGCAAGATGCACTTCTGTGGCCCGGACCAACTCCACGGCTATGAAGAACGCCTGACCAGCGACATTTACCCGGCCGACTACGGCTGGTCAGTGAACTGGGACGAACCGGACGTGCGTCCGACCTGGTATCACAACATGTCTTCAGTGCTGCAAGCCGGGCCCTGCGTGCGAACCAATCAGCTCGATTTCGACGAAGAAGTGGTGTTCAAGGCCCAGCAATATCTGTTCGATCACATTCGCGAGGATGGCGATCAGCCGTTCTGCCTGACCGTCTCGATGACTCACCCACATGACCCGTACACGATTCCCAAGGCTTTTTGGGATATGTACGACGACGCCGACATCCCGCTGCCACAGACGCCGGCCCAGACTGCACTCGATCCACACTCCCAACGTTTGCTCAAGGTTTACGACCTGTGGGACAAGCCTCTGCCTGTGGATAAGATTCGCGATGCGCGCCGGGCGTACTTCGGTGCGTGCAGCTATATCGACAGCAACGTCGGCAAACTCCTGGAAACACTCGAGGAAACCGGACTGATCGATGACACCATCATCGTCTTCTCCGGCGACCACGGCGACATGCTCGGTGAGCGTGGCCTCTGGTACAAAATGCACTGGTTTGAAATGGCTGCCCGTGTCCCCCTGTTGATAAGTGCTCCGGGACAATTCGGAGCGGGCCGGGTCAGTGCGGCAGTCTCTACCGCGGATCTGCTGCCAACCTTTGTCGAACTGGCCGGTGGCTCACTGGAGCCGGGCCTGCCGCTGGACGGCCGCTCACTGGTTTCGCACCTGCAAGGGCAGGGCGGTCACGATGAAGTGTTCGGCGAATACATGGCCGAAGGCACTATCAGCCCGTTGATGATGATTCGGCGCGGCGCCTACAAATTCATCTACAGCGAAGACGACCCTTGCCTACTCTTCGACGTACACAACGACCCGCGTGAACAAGAAGAACTCAGCCAGTCGCCGCAACATCGGCCACTGTTCGAAGATTTTCTCGCCGAAGCGCGGGCCAAATGGGACATTCCGGCGATCCACCAACAGGTGCTCGCGAGCCAGCGACGTCGGCGTTTCGTCGCCGACGCCCTGACCATCGGCAAGCTGAAGAGCTGGGATCACCAGCCGCTGGTGGACGCCAGTCAGCAATACATGCGCAACCACATCGACCTTGATGATCTGGAGCGCAAAGCACGTTATCCACAACCCTGCCAAAACCAATAATGTGAAGGGGAAGTCCATGCAAAGGTTATCCACAGTACTGACGGTCGGGCTTCTGGCTCTGGGCAGTGCATCGGTTTACGCCGATCAGAGCTGCGAGACGGTGAAAATGGCCGACCCTGGCTGGAGCGACATCGCCGCGACCAACGCCATCACCGGGTTTCTGCTGGACGGCATGGGCTACAAGGCCAAGGTCGACACACTGGCGGTGCCGATCACCTTTGGTGGTCTGAAGGATGGCCAGGTCGATGTGTTTTTGGGTAACTGGATGCCGGCGCAGCAGGGCTTTTATGACAAGTTCGTCGCCACCGGCGACGTGACTCAATTGGCGAAGAATCTCGACGGCACCGAGTTCACATTGGCCGTGCCGGATTACGTCTGGGACGCGGGTGTGCATAACTTTGCCGACCTGAACAAATACGCCGATAAGTTCGACAAGAAGATCTACGGCATCGGCTCCGGCGCTCCGGCGAATATTTCGCTGCAGGACATCATCAAGAAGAACGACTTCGAGCTGGGCCAGTGGAAGCTGATCGAGTCCAGCGAGCAGGCGATGCTGGCCGAAGTGTCCCGCGCGGTGAAGAAACAGAAGTTCGTGACCTTCCTCGGCTGGACGCCGCACCCGATGAACGTGCAGCTGAAAATGCATTACCTGAAGGGCGGCGAGAAATACTTCGGCGACACCGGCGCGGTTTATACACTGACCCGTAAAGGTTATGCACAGGCCTGCCCGAACGTTGGCAAGCTGCTGACCAACCTGAGTTTCACCCAGGAAATGGAAAACAGCATCATGGCCGAAGTGGTGAACAAGAAGGTCAGCAATGCGGACGCAGTGAAGGCGTGGATCAAGGCGAATCCGGCGGTGCTGGATAAATGGCTGGACGGGGTGAAGACCGTGGACGGGCAGGATGCGTTAGGCGCAGTCAAAGCCAAGTTGTAACGATAACCAACAGTTGACCCACTTCCTGTGGTGAGGGGATTTATCCCCGTTGGGCTGCGCAGCGGCCCCAAATCCAGTATTCACGGTGTATCAGGTAAACCGAATGCGATGGTTTTGCGACTGCTGCGCAGCCGAACGGGGATGAATCCCCTCCCACAATGATTGCTGTGTCCTGATAGGCTTGCCTGAAAACCCCAACCGAGAGGACCCATGGCCTTCCCCAGCCGCCATTCACTCTTCCCGTTTCTCAGTTGGCTGCCACGGCAGACCCGCGCCAGCGTCGGTCGTGACCTGATCGTCGGTCTCAGCGGCGCTATTCTCGCGTTGCCGCAATCCATTGCCTACGCGTTGATCGCCGGTCTCCCACCGGAATACGGCTTGTACGCCGCGATCATCCCGGTGCTGATCGCCTGTTTGTGGGGTTCGTCCTGGCACCTGATCTGCGGTCCTACAGCGGCTATTTCCATCGTCCTATACGCCAGCGTCAGTCCTCTGGCCGTGCCCGCGTCACAGGACTACATCACGCTGATCCTGCTTCTTACGCTCCTGGCCGGCATTTTCCAGTGGCTACTGGGGATGCTGCGTTTCGGCGCACTGGTGAATTTCGTCTCGCACTCGGTGGTACTGGGTTTTACCCTCGGGGCGGCAGTGGTGATCGCCATCGGGCAGATGCCGAATCTGCTGGGGCTCGACTTGCCCAACCAGGCCACAGCGCTCAACAGCCTGGTGACTTTGATCACGCACCTCGGGGCTGTGGATAAACCTTCGCTGGTGCTAGGCCTTGCCACGGTCGCTGTCGGGATTGTCTTGAAACTGTTGCTGCCCCGCTGGCCGACGCTATTGATCACCCTGATCCTGAGCGGTGTGCTGGTGTGGCTCTGGCCCGCGATGTTCGGCCATGTGAAATTGGTCAGCGCGTTTGTCGGGCGCTTACCGCCCTTCAGTTCGTTGCCGCTGGATCTGGAACTGGTGCTGCGCCTGCTGCCGAGTGCCGTCGCCGTGGGCATGCTCGGACTGGTGACGAGTCTCTCAATTGCCCGCTCCTTGTCGGCCCGCTCACAGCAGTTGCTCGACGCCAACCAGGAAGTCCGCGCCCAGGGTTTATCAAACATTGTCGGAGCGTTTTTTTCCGGCTCGCTGTCAGCCGGGTCCTTCACCCGTTCGGGGCTGAGCTACGAGGCCGGCGCCTGCTCGCCACTGGCCGGGGTGTTCTCGGCGTTGTGGGTGGCGCTGTTCGCCATCTTCGGCGCCGGGCTGATCGCTCACATTCCGATCCCGGCCATGGCCGGCAGCATTCTGTTGATCGCCTGGGGGTTGGTGGACCATCGCGGCATTCGCGCGTTGCTGCGAGTCAGCCGCGCCGAATTCGTGGTCATGGCCCTGACCTGTGTCGCCACGTTGCTGCTGGAATTGCAGACGGCGATCTACGCCGGGGTGCTGGCTTCGCTGTTCTTCTACCTCAAACGCACCTCGCAACCGCGGGTACAGCACTGGCGCGATGGGGATGAAGACATCCTGCGGGTCGGCGGCTCGATCTTCTTTGGTGCCAGCCATTACCTGCAAGTGCGCCTGCAACGGATGCACGGCGCGAAGGTGGTGATCGAGGCGCAGCACATCAATTTCATCGACTATTCGGGTGTGGAAATGCTGCACCAGGAAGCGCGGCGGTTGCTCAAACAGGATCGCAGCCTGACCTTGCGCGGCGCGCGGCCGCCGGTGGTGGAGGAGTTGAGGAAGCTGGAAGGGGCGGATAAGTGCCCGATCCGTTTCGAAGACTAAAACACCACTTCTATGAAAAACGCATAACTTGTGGCGAGGGGGCTTGCCCCCGTTCGGCCACGAAGCGGTCGTAAACTCAGCAACCGTGGTGTATCAGAAAAATAGAAGGGGGGCTGCTGCGCAACCCAGCGGGAGCAAGCTCCCTCGCCACAAAAGCTACAGCGCCAACTGTCGGCGCAGTTCGGCCAG
Organism: Pseudomonas sp. TH15; assembly: GCF_016651105.1. Classification (GTDB taxonomy): domain Bacteria; phylum Pseudomonadota; class Gammaproteobacteria; order Pseudomonadales; family Pseudomonadaceae; genus Aquipseudomonas. The sequence goes on along the minus strand of NZ_JAEKEL010000001.1, from coordinate 1,042,515 downwards.
CACCGGCGCTGTGTCCGGGCGCACTCCGCGCCACAGGTAGAAGGCTTCCGCCGCCTGCTCCGCCAGCATCCCCAACCCATCCATCGCCACCGCCGCGCCGTGTTCACTGGCCCAGCGGCAGAATGAAGTCGGTTCCTTGCCGTACATCATGTCGTAGCACACGGTCTTGCCCGGTTCGATCAGGCTGCTGGCAATCGGCGGTACATCACCCGACAGACTGGCAGACGTCGCGTTGATGATCAGGTCCACTGGCTCGCGCAACCAGTCAAAACCACTGGCGGACACCGGCCCCAGATCGGCAAACAACTCCGCCAGCAGCTCGGCTTTTTCCACTGTGCGATTGGCGATGATCACCGACGCCGGTTGTTCGGCCAGCAACGGTTCCAACGCCCCGCGTACCGCACCGCCGGCACCCAACAGCAGGATGCGTTTGCCCTTGAGGCTGAAACCGGCGTTGACCGTCAGATCGCGCACCAGTCCGGCACCGTCGGTGTTGTCGCCCAACAGGCTGCCATCCGCCAGTTTGCTCAGGGTGTTCACCGCCCCGGCTCGCTGCGCGCGCTCGGTCAGGCTGTCGGCCAGGCGATAAGCATCTTCCTTGAACGGCACGGTGACATTCGCCCCACGACCGTGAAGGAAAAATGCCTGGGCAAACCCGGAAAAGTCATCGAGTGGCGCCAGCGAAGTGCTGTAGTCCAACTTCTGAGCGGTTTGCTCGGCGAACAGACGATGGATCAGCGGCGACTTGCTGTGGCCAATCGGGTTACCGAATACGACGTAACGATCCATCAGGACTCCTCTCAGGCCTTGGCCAACCAATCGCGATCTTGCAGGAAGTACTCGGTCAGGCGCGCTTCTTCGCTGCCCGGCTCAGCTTTCCAGTCATAGCCCCAGCGCACTTGCGGCGGCAGGGACATCAGGATCGACTCGGTACGACCACCCGATTGCAGACCGAACAACGTGCCGCGGTCGTAGACCAGGTTGAACTCGACATAACGGCCACGGCGGAACTCCTGGAATTCACGTTGTTTGGCGGTGAACGCATCATTTTTGCGGCGTTGCACAATCGGCAGATATGCGTCGATGAACGCGTCACCGATGGCGCGCATGAAGGCGAAACTGGTGTCGAAGTCCCACTCGTTCAAGTCATCGAAAAACAGGCCGCCGATGCCCCGAGGCTCGTGGCGATGCTTGATGTGGAAATAGGTGTCGCACCAGGCCTTGTAACGCGGGTAGACGTCCGGCCCGAACGGCGCGCAGGCCTGTTCGGCAATACGGTGCCAGTGCACGCAGTCTTCTTCATTGCCGTAGTAAGGGGTCAGGTCGAAGCCGCCGCCGAACCACCAGACCGGCTCTTCACCTTCTTTTTCCGCGATGAAAAAACGCACGTTGGCGTGGGAAGTCGGCACATGCGGGTTGTGCGGGTGAATTACCAGGGACACGCCCAGCGCTTCGAAGCCGCGCCCGGCCAGTTCCGGCCGATGGGCGCTGGCGGACGGTGGGAGACCGCTGCCAAAGACGTGGGAAAAGTTAACGCCACCCTTTTCGATGACTATGCCGTTTTCGATCACTCGGGTACGACCGCCACCGCCAGCAGGCCGGGCCCAGGCGTCTTCGACGAAGCGCGTGCCGCCGTCCTCGGCTTCCAGGGCGGCGCAAATGCGGTCTTGCAGGTCGAGCAGGTAGGCTTTTACGGCCTCGGTGCGGGTCGTCATGTCATCACCTTGAATCGGGCAAAGCTACACGGCGCACGAATGGCCGGCGGCAAATTGCTGCGTAGGATAACACCGCACCTTGCTCCACCGCAGTTGACGAAGATCATGGTTAGGAGTCCGATAGGGAGCTTCGCGCTACACCTCTAAAAGCTAAGACCTAAGGAGAGTTCTGATGGCAAAGCGTATCCAGTTCCGCGCCCATGGCGGCCCCGAAGTGCTCGAGTATGTCGATTACGAACCCGCCGAGCCCGGCCCGCAACAAGTGCGCGTGACCAACAAGGCTATCGGCCTGAACTTCATCGACACCTATTTCCGCAGCGGCCTCTATCCGCCGCCGGCACTGCCGTCGGGCCTGGGCTCGGAAGGCGCGGGCGTGGTCGAAGCCGTCGGTAGCGAAGTCACCCGCTTCAAGGTCGGCGATCGCGTGGCCTACGGCAGCGGCCCATTGGGCGCCTACAGCCAGGTTCACGTATTACCCGAAGCCAACCTGGTGCGCCTGCCCGACGCGATCAGCTTCGAACAAGCCGCCGGTGTGATGCTCAAGGGCCTCACCGTGCAGTACCTGTTGCGTCAGACTTATGAACTCAAGGGTGGCGAAACCATCCTGTTCCACGCCGCTGCCGGCGGTGTCGGTTCGCTGGCCTGCCAGTGGGCCAAGGCGTTGGGCGTGAAGCTGATCGGTACGGTCAGTTCACCGGAGAAAGCTGCACTGGCCAAGGCCAACGGTGCTTGGGCGACCATCGATTACAGCCACGAAAACGTCGCACAACGGGTGCTGGAATTGACTGACGGGAAAAAAGTCCCGGTGGTGTACGACGGCGTGGGCAAGGACACCTGGCTGACGTCGCTGGACAGCGTTTCGCCTCGGGGTCTGGTGGTGAGTTTCGGCAATGCGTCGGGCGCGGTGGACGGGGTGAACCTGGGGATTCTGTCGGCGAAGGGTTCGCTGTACGTGACCCGGCCAACCCTGGCGACCTACGCCAACAATGCCGAAAACCTGCAACGCATGGCGGATGAATTGTTCGAGATGATCATCAGCGGCAAGTTGAAGGTGGACATCAGCCAGAAGTATCCATTGGCTGAAGCGGCGAAGGCGCAGACCGAGTTGTCGGCGCGACGGACGACAGGTTCAACAATTCTGTTGCCTTGACCGGCCCCTTCGCGAGCAGGCTCGCTCCCACCTTTGGAACGCATTTCAACTGTGGGAGCGAGCCTGCTCGCGAATGAGGCAACTCGGTATCAGGCCGGACGCACGATGTTGCCGGTGACCACATCACGAATCACACTCGGATTCTTGCGCCCACCCAGATTGCCACCCATCACCAGATCAAGCTGCCCGCGGAAATACTGTTCGATGCGAATCCGCGTGCGCGCCGCCGGCCGGCCCTGTGGGTTAGCGGACGTCGACACCAGTGGCCCGACCACTGCACACAAATCCCGCACCAACGGGTGATCGCTGACCCGCAGCGCTACCGTTTCATGCACGCCGGTAATCCATTGCGGCAACAGATTCTGGTGCGGCACCAGCCAAGTGTTCGGCCCCGGCCAGGTGCTGGCCATGCGGTCCATCCACAGTTCAGGGAAGTCGTCGAACAGGAAGTCGAACTGGCGAATGTTGTCGGCCACCAGAATCAGGCCTTTACCCACCGATCGGCCCTTGATCATCAACAGACGATCCACCGCCTCTTCGTCCCAAGGGTCGCAGCCCAGGCCCCAGACTGCTTCGGTTGGGTAGGCAATCACCGCTCCTGCGCGAATTGCTTGTGCGGCTTGCTGCACACGCCAACTGTTGACCATGAAAAAACTCTCCAGAATAAGGCTCTGCGCAGTTTACCGATCTTCCTTATAAAACCTAGCTCACCCTGGCAAACCAGCGCCCGCTTTCGCAGGTCGCCCGGCCATCCATTTCCAGCTCCGTCAACGCCGCCAGCACTTTCGGCAACGCCCAGCCACTGCTGTGAGCCAACGCCTCACTGGTGTGGGGCGCCGCGTGGAGCAACATGAGTAATGGATGAGTCGTCGACGGAGCGGCCATGGATAACGGCAATTGCTGCCAGCCACGCAGGGCTTCGAGGATATGCTCGATGGTTTCCACCAGCATCGCCCCGTCGCGGATCAGTTGATGACAGCCTTTGGCGCCGGGGTGGTGGATCGAACCTGGAATCGCGTACACCTCGCGTCCCTGTTCTGCGGCGAGCCTGGCGGTAATCAACGAACCACTGGCGACACTCGCCTCGACCACCAGCACGCCGAGGGACAAACCGCTGATGATCCGGTTTCGCCGGGGAAAGTTGCTGGCGGTGGGGCCGGCGTCCAGCGGGAACTCCGAAAGCACCGCGCTACCCGAGGCAATCATGGCGTCCGCCAGCCGTCGGTTGCGCTGTGGATAAAACTTTTCAAGACCCGTGCCAAGCACACCTACCGTTTGCCCGCCAACGTCCAAAGCCGCCTGGTGCGCCGCGGCGTCGATGCCCAGCGCCAAGCCACTGGTGATGACAAAACCGGCACCGGCGAGGCTGCGGGAAAACGCCGCCGCGGTGTCCATCCCCGGACGCGAAGCGCGGCGGCTGCCGACCATCGCCAGTTGCGGTTTTTCCAGAATCAGCGGGTCACCCGCGACAAACAGCAACGGTGGCGGGTCAGGAATCTGCGCCAGCAATGCCGGGTAGTCAGGCTGGTCCCACATCAGTAAATGCTGGCCCGGACGCTCTAGCCAGGCCAATGCGTGGCTTGCTCCGTCGCGGATTTCATTGCTGCGCCGGGCTTCCGCGCAGGCGACGGGCAAGCCCAGCGAACGCCAGGCGCTGGCCGGCGCACTGATGGCTTTTGACGCTGAGCCAAAAGCTTCCAGCAGTTTTTTAAATCGCGCAGGTCCGAGTTCGGGCAAGCGATGAAGACGTAAGCGAGCCTCCAGTTCCGCAGGGGAAACCGGTGTAACAGCAGAGAGCGACATGGATCATCCTTGATCGTTATGAGCCCCGTTCAAACGGGAATAAGCTGTGGATAACTCTGTTGGTAACTTGTGGAGCAGGCTAAGGATTTCGCACCTTATCCATCACCGCCAAGGAACGCGTTGCCCTGAGGACCAAACCGTAACTAAGTTTGTCGTAGGTACGGAAAACCATCAGCAAACCGGCACGTTCATCGGGAATTTTCAACGGTTGGCCCGTCACACGGTCACGCACGGTTTCGCCGGTTTTCATCACCACCAGCACGTTGCCTTCGGCCAGACCGTCCCGCTGGCCCTTGTTCAACGTGACCACGTCCATCGCGCCAATCTGCGTGACGCCGCGTGGCACATCGATAATCAAGCCGTTGATTTCGCTTTTGGGTGCACTGGGCATGAAGGTCGAGTTGATCGCCCGTTCCTCGCCGGTGAACAAACGGTCGCCGAGGCGCACTTCCTGGGTGGTGCGTTGCAGCGCCAGCGTGGCGACGTCGCCTTCGGTCGCGATAATTTCACCGCCTCCGATGTCGTCGGCGTTGATCCCCAGGAACTCCTTGCTCTGCGGATCGGTGTAAACCTTGCCCTGGCGGAAGATGCCGTACACCGGTTGGTTCGGGTCGAAATGCCCGCGAGCGAAGATCCGGTCACCCGTGCCGCTGAGCACCCGTTCCGCATCGCCAGCGACGATGTACGGCGCCTTGTCGAAGTCCTCGACCTTGTCGACGATACGGTTGCTCAGCAGAAAGCTGTTGATCGATTGCAGCGGAATGCTCGGGATCGCGTCGGCCACCGGGCTGCTGCGGATGCGTGGCGACAGTTTGATGGTGCCGCGGGACTCGCCGCGATTGAGGGTCAGGCGTGGCTGGCCATCGACGTAGGTCAGGGTCAGCAAATCGCCCGGATAGATGAGATTGGGGTTTTGGATCTGCGGGTTGACCTGCCAAAGCTCGGGCCATTTCCACGGTTCCCGGAGGAATTTCCCGGAGATGTCCCAAAGTGTGTCCCCCCGTACCACCGTGTATTGCTGCGGAAAACCTTCCTTGAGTTGCACTTGCCCGTGCGCCAAACCGGCCGAGGCCAGAAGGAGCAAGGCGAGTAGTGATTTCCTCATGCGGTGAATCCCTTTATTATGTGCGTTCGCGTAAAACGCCAGAGCCCCCGTGGCTCGCTCCTGGCTCTTCTCGAAGAAGGGAGCTACGTTTTACAACGGTAGCCTGCATCTTCGGACCCGCCAGGCCATCGACCCGACTTTACCTCACATGTGCAGCAATTAAGCTTATGGCCATTTTAGACATCCTCGAATTTCCCGACTCGCGCCTGCGCACTATCGCCAAACCTGTGGCCGTAGTGGACGACGAAGTGCGTCAGTTGGTCGATGACATGTTTGAAACAATGTATGAAGCGCCAGGCATCGGCCTCGCCGCGACCCAGGTCAACGTGCACAAACGTATCGTCGTGATGGACCTCTCCGAAGACCGCAGCGAACCACGGGTGTTCATCAACCCCGAGTTCGAAACCCTGACCGACGAGATGGAGCAGTATCAGGAAGGCTGCCTCTCGGTGCCGGGCTTCTACGAAAACGTCGATCGTGCGCAGAAGGTCAAGATCAAGGCCCTGGACCGCGACGGCAAGCCTTACGAACTGATCGCCGAAGGCCTGCTCGCCGTGTGCATCCAGCACGAATGCGACCACCTCAACGGCAAGTTGTTCGTCGACTACCTGTCCAACCTCAAACGCGACCGAATCAAGAAGAAACTGGAAAAGCTCCATCGCCAGAACGCTTGATGCCCTCCTTTCAAAGGCTTGCTGCGGCAAGCCTTTTTCTTTTGCGAGACCTTCTTCATGACTGAGCCACTGCGCATCGTCTTTGCCGGCACCCCGGAATTCGCCGCCGAACACCTCAAGGCCCTGCTCGACAGCCCTTACGAGATCATCGCGGTCTACACCCAACCGGACCGTCCGGCGGGCCGCGGGCAAAAGTTGATGCCGAGCCCGGTCAAGCAGTTGGCTCTGGAAAACAACATTCCGGTGCTGCAACCGCCGACCCTGCGCAACGAAGACGCTCAGGCTGAACTGGCCGCATTGAAGCCGGATTTGCTGGTAGTGGTCGCCTACGGCTTGATCCTGCCGCAAGTGGTGCTGGATATTCCACGCCTGGGTTGCATCAACAGCCACGCGTCCTTGCTGCCACGCTGGCGCGGTGCGGCGCCGATCCAGCGCGCCGTTGAAGCGGGCGACAGCGAAAGCGGCGTGACCGTGATGCGCATGGAACTGGGCCTCGACACCGGGCCGATGCTGTTGAAAGTCACCACGCCAATCACCGGTGAAGACACCGGCGGCAGCCTCCACGACCGTCTGGCGCAAATGGGCCCACCGGCCGTGATCCATGCGATTGCCGGCCTCGCTGCCGGCACCCTGGAAGGCGAAGTGCAGGACGACAGCCTCGCCACCTATGCTCACAAATTGAACAAAGATGAAGCGCGCATCGACTGGAGCCGCCCGGCGGTTGAGCTGGAACGCCTGGTCCGCGCCTTCAACCCATGGCCGATCACCCACAGCACGCTAAATGGCGAAGCGCTGAAAGTGCTGGCCGCGAGCCTCGCCGAAGGGCAGGGAGCGCCAGGTGAAATTCTCAGCGCCAGCAAGGACGGCTTGATCGTCGCTTGCGGTGAACATGCTCTGTGCCTGACCCGTCTGCAGTTGCCCGGCGGCAAAGCGCTGAACTTCAGCGACTTCTTCAACAGTCGCCGTGAGAAATTCGCCGTCGGCACCGTGCTCGGTCACGTGGCAGACGCTCAATGAACCCACGTCTGGCCGCCGCCAAGGCACTTGCCGCTGTTCTTAACGGAAAAGCCTCACTCAACAGTTCCCTGCCGACGCAAATGGACAAGGTCGAAGACCGTGATCGCGGCTTCACCCAGGACCTGGCGTTTGGCACCGCGCGCTGGCAGCCGCGTCTGTCGGCGCTGGCGGCCAAGTTGTTGCAGAAGCCATTCAAAGCCGCCGATGCCGATGTCGAGGCGTTGTTGCTGGTTGGCCTCTATCAACTGCTCTACACCCGCGTCCCGGCCCACGCCGCCATCGGCGAAACCGTCGGTTGCGCCGACAAGCTGAAGAAGCCTTGGGCCAAAGCTTTGCTCAACGCTGTGCTGCGTCGCGCCCAACGGGAAAGCGAAGCGCTGCTGGCGGAGCTGGAGCACGACCCGGTGGTGCGCACCGCTCACCCGCGCTGGCTGCAAAAATCCCTGAAAGCCTTCTGGCCGCAACAGTGGGAAGCCATTTGCGCGGCGAACAACGCCCACCCGCCGATGATTTTGCGGGTCAACCGTCGCCATCAGACCCGCGATGCGTATCTCGGGTTGCTGAGTGACGTGGGCATCGCCGCCAGCCCCTGCGTTTACAGCCGCGATGGCATCATCCTCGAAGCCGCCACCGACGTGCGCAGCCTGCCGGGTTTCGCCGAGGGCGGGATCAGCGTGCAAGACGAAGCCGCACAACTGGCCGCCGACTTGCTGGACCTGGCGCCAGGCCAACGGGTGCTCGACGCCTGCTGCGCGCCGGGCGGCAAGACTTGTCACATCCTTGAAGCCGAGCCGGCACTGGCCGGCGTCGTCGCCGTGGACCTGGAAGCCAAGCGTCTGGTGCGGGTGCGGGAAAACCTCGCACGCCTGGGCCTGAGCGCCGAACTGATCGCCGCCGACGGCCGTGACACCGAGAAATGGTGGGACGGCAAGCCGTTCCAGCGCATCCTGTTGGACGCGCCATGCTCGGCCACTGGCGTGATCCGTCGTCACCCGGACATCAAACTGACGCGCCAACCCGACGACATCGCCGCGCTGGCGGTGCTTCAGGGCGAATTGCTCGATGCCATGTGGATAACTCTGGAAGTGGGCGGGATTCTGCTTTACGCCACCTGCTCCACGTTGCCGACCGAGAACACCGAAGTCATCGAAGCCTTCCTCGCTCGCACGCCGGGCGCCCGTGAACTCGACCTCGCCATTACGGCGGGGATCAAACAACCTCATGGTCGCCAATTGCTGGTCCAGGAAGGCGGTCACGACGGGTTCTACTACGCCAAGCTGATCAAGATTGCCGCTGCGCGCGGATAACCGGATTTCAAGGGAGTGACTGGATGAAGATCATCATCCTCGGCGCCGGGCAGGTCGGCGGTTCGCTGGCGGAACACTTGGCCAGCGAAGCCAACGACATCACCGTGGTCGACACCGACGGCGAACGCCTGCGCGACCTCGGTGATCGGCTGGACATCCGCACCGTGCAGGGCCGCGCCTCGTTCCCGACCGTGCTGCGCCAGGCCGGCGCCGACGACGCCGACATGCTGGTGGCGGTGACCAACAGCGACGAGACCAACATGGTCGCCTGCCAGGTCGCCCACACCCTGTTCCATACCCCGACCAAGATCGCCCGGGTCCGCGAAGCCGCGTACCTCACGCGCGGCGGGCTGTTCAACAACGACGCGATCCCCGTTGACGTGCTGATCAGCCCGGAACAAGTGGTCACCAACTACATCAAGCGCCTGATCGAACACCCCGGCGCCTTGCAGGTGATCGACTTCGCCGAAGGCAAGGCGCAACTGGTGGCGGTGAAGGCCTATTACGGCGGTCCGTTGGTGGGCCAGCAACTGCGGCAGTTGCGCGAACACATGCCGAACGTCGAAACCCGCGTAGCGGCGATTTTTCGGCGCGACCGGCCGATCCTGCCCCAGGGCGATACGGTGATCGAGGCCGACGACGAAGTGTTTTTCATCGCCGCCAAAGCGAACATTCGCGCGGTCATGAGCGAAATGCGCCGCCTCGATGAAAGCTACAAGCGCATCGTCATCGCCGGCGGCGGGCAGATCGGCGAACGTCTGGCCGAAGCCATCGAAAGCCGCTATCAGGTGAAGATCATCGAGATGAACCCGGCACGTTGCCGCTACCTCTCGGACACCCTCGACAGCACCGTGGTGTTGCAGGGCAGCGCGTCGGACCGCAACTTGCTGCTGGAAGAGAACATCGCCGACGCCGACATCTTCCTGGCCCTGACCAACGATGACGAAGCCAACATCATGTCGTCACTGCTGGCCAAACGGCTGGGCGCGAAGAAGGTGATGACGATCATCAACAACCCGGCTTACGTGGATTTGATCCAGGGCGGCGACATCGACATCGCTATCAGCCCGCAACTGGCGACCATCGGCACCTTGCTGGCTCACGTGCGCCGTGGCGATATCGTCAGCGTGCACTCACTGCGCCGTGGCGCGGCGGAAGCCATCGAGGCGATTGCCCATGGCGATGCGAAGTCGAGCAAGGTGATTGGCAAGGCGATCGAGAATATCGGGTTGCCGCCGGGCACCACGATTGGCGCGATTATTCGTGATGAAGAAGTGATCATCGCCCATGACGATACAGTGATCGAAACCGGCGACCATGTGATTCTGTTCCTTGTGGATAAGAAGCATATTCGGGATGTGGAGAAGCTGTTTCATGTGGGGCTTAGCTTCTTCTGATCCGATATTTGCGCTGGCCGGGCGGGCCTCTTCGCGAGCAAGCCCGCTCCCACATGTGATTTCGACCGTACATCAAACCTGCGTTCACTGTAGATCTACTGTGGGAGCGGGCTTGCTCGCGAAGGCGGCCTCACTAAAACAGATCAACTCCTGACCCACCTCGACAAGGAATCCACTGATGATCGAATCCCTGGAAAAAATGCTCGCCAAGGGTGTGGATAACGCCTTGCTGCGCTTCGGCCTCGGCAAGGGTTATCTGGATCTTGGGGAAAACGCGAAAGCGGCGGAGCATTTCCAGCGTTGCGTCGAGTTCGATCCGAAGTATTCGGCGGCGTGGAAGCTGTTGGGCAAGGCGCACTTGGCGCTGGCAGATTTTGCGGCGGCACGTCAGGCGTGGGAGCAAGGCCTGGAAGCCGCCCGCGCTCATGGCGATAAGCAGGCAGAGAAGGAAATGACGGTGTTTCTGAAGAAGCTTGAGCGTCAGGCTCGCTAATCAGAGATAGCGCAGGCCAATCCCTTCGGCATCCACCAGCACCACTTCCATGCGCACTCGCGGCGCGCCTGTGGGTAAACCTTGCACCTGGCCGAAGACCACCGTGCCCTTGGGCAAGGCCGACAGGGTCGGGTGCTTGACGTACACACCCGTCGTCGAGAGGTTACGGGTTTGCCCCAGGCACTCGCCGAAGCTTTCGTGACTGATTTTGATGCGAAATGATTTGCGGTGGTCGGACATCTTCTGCGCCCTTGATTGAACCTGTTGTGGATAATTTTGACCTACAAGAAATTATCCACAGATCGTGCCATTAACGTCAGTACCAGCGCTCTTCGCCGAGTGGACGCTTCTTGAAACGCTTCATGCTCCACATGTATTGGCTCGGATAAGCCCCGACATAGCGCTCGACCACCTTGCTCATGGCGGCACAGGACGTCTCGGTATCCGTGCTGTACATGGCTTCGGGCGCGGCTTCGAGGATCACTTTGTACCCCGAACCATCCGGCAGCCGCAGGGCATGCAGGAACACGCCGACCGCTTTGCCGCCGGCGAGCATGTTCGGTACAAACTTGCTGGTCAATGCCTGGGTGGCGAAGAACGGCACGAAGATCCCGGCGGATTCGGCCGGTTCCGGGTCAGCGGGGATGCCCACTGCACCACCTTTGCGCACTTCCTTGATGACGCTGAGGATGCCTTCCTTGGTGGAAGCGGCCACGCGGTTACCCAGCTGTACGCGCTGCTTGCGCAGCAAATCGTCCACAGCCTTCAACTTTGGCGGACGATAGAAGATGATCGGTTTGCACTGGCTGCAATAGAAGTGGTTCAACACTTCCCAGTTGCCCAGGTGGCTGGTGATACCGACCACACCTTTGCCGGAGGCGAGGGCGTCCTTCAATACGTCGAGGCCTTCGACTTCACGCACCAGGTCGATGGAGCGCTGGGCCGGCCAAATCCAGGCGCAGGCGCTTTCGGTCAGGGACTTGCCGATGTCGCTGAGGCTCTGGCCGACCAGGCGTTCACGTTCGGCCGGGTCCATCTCTGGAAAGCACTTGGCCAGGTTGATCCGCACCACATCGCGGGAACGGTTGGGGGTTTTCCACATCACCCAGCCAATGGCCGAGCCCACCGCCTGCACTGCCCGCCACGGAAGCAGGGCAAACAGCCGCAGAGCGCCTACCAGCAAGGCGCCTTTAAACTTATCCACAGGTCACTCCTGATCTTGTGCTGTGTGCGAGGCGGCCATTCTAACCGCCGTTCGCCAGCACCGCGTAGCGATCGCAATCCTGGGTGTGGTCCATGACCATGCCCGAGGCCTGCATCAGCGCGTAACAAATGGTCGGGCCGACGAACGTGAAACCAGCCTTTTTCAGGCCTTTGCTCATCTCCACAGCGACCGATGTCACGGCCGGCACCTGGCTGCGATCCTTGAAATGATTGATCACGGGTTTACCGCCAACGAACGACCAGAGAAACCCCACCGGGTCCTCCAGCGCCAGCCAGGCCTGGGCATTGCGCCGGGCCGCGTTGAGTTTGAGACGGTTGCGGATGATGCCGGGGTCAAGCATCAATTCAGCGATTTCCGCGTCGCTCATCTGCGCCACACGTTGCACGTCAAAGCCGAACAACACCTCGCGATAACGCTCGCGTTTGCGCAGCACAGTGATCCATGAGAGGCCGGCCTGGAACCCTTCGAGCAAAAGCAACTCGAACAATCCCTGCGCATCGCGTAGCGGCGTGCCCCACTCCTGATCGTGATAAGCCATGTATAGCGGATCTTCGGAACACCAAAAGCAGCGTGGCATAAGGCTCCAGGGGGCGTGCGCAGCAACGAATCGGGTATACTCCCGCTCTTTAAATCGCAGCCCAAGAAACAGGTGAATTTCGTGAGCCAGCCTACGCCAGCCGTGCGTACCTTCCAAGACTTGATCCTCGCCCTCCAGCAATACTGGGCCGAGCAAGGTTGCGTGGTACTTCAGCCCTACGATATGGAAGTAGGCGCCGGCACTTTCCACACAGCCACGTTTCTGCGCGCCATCGGCCCGGAAACCTGGAACGCCGCTTATGTGCAGCCCAGTCGTCGCCCGACTGACGGCCGCTACGGCGAAAACCCGAACCGTCTGCAGCACTACTACCAGTTCCAGGTAGTCCTGAAGCCGAACCCGGACAACTTCCAGGAACTGTACCTGGGCTCCCTCAAGCACGTCGGTCTGGACCCGTTGGTCCACGACATTCGCTTCGTCGAAGACAACTGGGAGTCGCCAACTCTGGGCGCCTGGGGTCTGGGCTGGGAAGTCTGGCTCAACGGCATGGAAGTGACGCAGTTCACTTACTTCCAGCAAGCGGGCGGCATCGAGTGCTACCCGGTGACCGGCGAGATCACCTACGGTCTTGAGCGTCTGGCCATGTACCTGCAAGGCGTGGACTCGGTCTACGACCTGGTCTGGGCTGACGGTCCGATGGGCAAAGTCACCTACGGCGACGTGTTCCACCAGAACGAAGTCGAGCAATCGACCTACAACTTCGAACACGCCAACGTCGAGAAGCTGTTCGAGCTGTTCGATTTCTACGAAAGCGAAGCTAAACGCCTGATCGAACTCGACCAGCCGCTGCCATTGCCGAGCTACGAAATGGTGTTGAAGGCCTCCCACACCTTCAACCTGCTGGATGCGCGCCGGGCGATCTCGGTGACTGCACGTCAGCAATACATTCTGCGTGTACGCACCCTGGCGCGTTCCGTTGCGCAAGCCTACCTGCTGGCTCGCGCCAAGCTGGGCTTCCCGATGGCGACCCCGGACCTGCGTGATGAAGTGTTGGCTAAGCTGGAGGCTGCACAATGAGTGCTCTGGATTTCCTGGTTGAATTGGGCACCGAAGAACTGCCACCTAAAGCCCTGAACACCCTGGCCGACGCGTTCCTGGCCGGTATCGACAAGGGCCTGCAAGCCGCTGGCCTGAGCTACGAAGCCAAAACCGTCTACGCCGCACCGCGTCGTCTGGCTGTACTGATCACCGCGCTGGATATTCAGCAGCCGGATCGCAGCATCAACCTCGACGGCCCGCCACGTCAGGCCGCGTTCGATGCCGAAGGCAACCCGACTCAAGCAGCCTTGGGCTTCGCCAAGAAGTGCGGCGTCGACCTGAGCGAAATCGATCAGAGCGGTCCAAAACTGCGTTATAGCCAGAGCATCGCCGGTAAACCGACCGCGAGCCTGCTGCCGACCATCGTTGAAGATTCCCTGAACGACTTGCCGATCCCGAAACGCATGCGCTGGGGTGCTCGCAAGGAAGAATTCGTTCGCCCGACTCAGTGGCTGGTGATGCTGCTCGGTGACCAGGTCATCGATTGCACGATCCTCGCCCAGAAGGCCGGTCGCGATTCCCGTGGTCACCGCTTCCACCACCCGCAAAGCGTACGCATCACCGCGCCGGCCAATTACCTGACCGACTTGCGTGCTGCCTACGTATTGGCCGATGCCAACGAGCGTCGCGCAATCATCAGCAAGCGCACCGAAGAACTCGCGACCTTGCAGGAAGGCACGGCAATCGTCCCTCCAGCCTTGCTCGACGAAGTGACCGCGCTGGTTGAATGGCCGGTGCCGCTGGTGTGCTCGTTCGAGGAGCGTTTCCTCGATGTGCCGCAAGAAGCCCTGATCACCACCATGCAGGACAACCAGAAGTATTTCTGCCTGCTGGATGCCGACGGCAAGTTGCTGCCCCGTTTCATTACCGTGGCCAACATCGAAAGCAAAGACCCGCAACAGATCATCGCCGGTAACGAGAAAGTGGTTCGCCCACGCCTGACCGACGCCGAGTTCTTCTTCAAGCAAGACAAGAAGCAGAAACTCGAAGACTTCAACCTGCGCCTGCAAAACGTGGTGTTCCAGGAAAAACTCGGCAGCGTCTACGACAAGGCCGAGCGTGTTTCCAAACTGGCCGCGTTCATCGCGCAGCGCATTGGCGGCAACGCGGCATGGGCTTCCCGTGCCGGCCTGCTGTCCAAGTGCGACCTGGCGACCGAGATGGTCGGTGAGTTCCCGGAGATGCAAGGTGTCGCCGGTTACTACTACGCCCTCAACGACGGCGAGCCGCAAGAAGTCGCCCTGGCACTGAACGAGCAATACATGCCGCGCGGTGCCGGCGCTGAACTGCCGACCACCCTGACCGGTGCGGCCGTGGCCATCGCGGACAAGCTCGACACCCTGGTCGGCATCTTCGGCATCGGCATGCTGCCAACCGGTAGCAAAGACCCGTACGCCCTGCGCCGTGCAGCCCTGGGCGTGTTGCGCATCCTGATCGACAAGAAGCTCGAGCTTGACCTGAACGACGCCGTGGCCTTCGCCGTGAACGCGTTCGGCGCCAAGATCAAGGCTGCCGGCCTGAACGAGTCGGTGCTGGAGTTCATCTTCGACCGTCTGCGTGCCCGTTACGAAGACGAAGGTGTGGACGTCGCGACTTACCTGTCGGTACGTGCCCTGAAGCCGGGTTCGGCGCTGGACTTCGATCAGCGTGTGCAAGCGGTTCAAGCGTTCCGCAAATTGCCGGAAGCCGCCGCTCTGGCCGCCGTGAACAAGCGTGTTTCGAACTTGCTGAGCAAGGCCGAAGGCTCGATTCCGTCGGTGGTGGAAGCCAAGTACTTCGACAACGCCAACGAGTTCTCCCTGTATTCGGCGATCCAGCAGGCGGACCAAGCTGTCCAGCCGATGGCCGCTGCGCGTCAGTACAGTGAATCGCTGGCGCGTTTGGCTGCCTTGCGCGAGCCGGTGGATGCGTTCTTCGAAGCCGTGATGGTCAACGCGGATGACGCCAAAGTGCGCGCCAACCGTTATGCCCTGTTGTCCCGCTTGCGTGGGCTGTTCCTCGGCGTCGCCGACATTTCGCTGCTGGGGTAAGCCTGTTTGAAACTGCTGATTCTCGATCGGGACGGGGTGATCAACCATGACTCCGACGCTTACATCAAATCGGTGGAGGAGTGGATTCCACTCCCCGGCTCGATCGAAGCCATCGCGCAGTTGAGCAAGGCCGGCTGGACGGTAGCGGTTGCTACCAACCAGTCGGGCATCGCTCGCGGCTATTACGACATCGCCACCCTGGACGCCATGCACGAGCGCTTGCGTTCGTTGGTGGCGGAGCAGGGCGGTGAAGTCGGGCTGATCGTCTACTGCCCGCACGGGCCGGACGAAGGCTGCGATTGCCGCAAGCCGAAACCCGGGATGTTGAAAACCATCGCCGCGCATTACAACGTATCGCTGACTAATCTATGGTTCGTCGGCGACAGTCTCGGTGACCTGGAAGCCGCCAAAGCCGTCGATTCTCAGCCAGTTTTGGTAAAGACCGGAAAAGGCGAAAAGACTCAGGGCAAGACCCTGCCGGTAGGCACCTTGATTTTTGACGATCTGGCGGCGATTGCCGCAGAACTTATCCACAATTAGAGTGCTTCGATTGTTCCGATTAAGGATTGATCGGGAGTGCGCTTTATATAGACGGGCAGAGCCCGCACGGTAAACGTCACCATGTCGATACTGCAGGCCATCAGAACGTTCCTCTTCTATCTGTTGCTGGGCACCAGCTCTTTGCTCTGGTGCAGCCTGAGCTTTTTTATCGCGCCGTTTCTGCCATTCAAGGCCCGATATCGCTTCATCAACGTGTACTGGTGCCGCTGCGCCTTATGGCTGAGCAAAGTATTTCTGGGCATCAGCTATGAGGTGAAGGGCGCCGAGAACGTGCCTGACCAGCCCTGCGTGATTCAGTCGAACCATCAGAGCACCTGGGAGACGTTCTTTCTCTCGGCTTACTTCGAACCGTTGAGCCAGGTGCTTAAACGCTCGCTGCTCTTCGTGCCGTTCTTCGGCTGGGCGATGGCCATGCTGCGTCCGATTGCCATCGACCGCGACAACCCGAAAGCCGCGCTCAAGCATGTGGCGAAGAAGGGCGATGAATTGCTGAAGGACGGCGTTTGGGTGCTGATCTTCCCCGAGGGGACTCGTGTTCCTTACGGCACCGTCGGCAAGTTCTCGCGCGGCGGTAGCGCCTTGGCGGTCAACGCCGAGCTTCCGGTACTGCCGATTGCACACAATGCCGGCAAGTTCTGGCCGAAAACCGGTTGGGCGAAGAAGCAGGGTGTGATCACCGTGATCATCGGCGAGCCGATGTACGCCGAGGGCACTGGGCCGCGAGCCATTGCTGCACTGAATGATCGGGTTCAGGCCTGGAACGAGCAGATGCAGCGCGACATGGGTTCGTTGCCACCCGCTCCTCAGGCACCTGCCACAACTGATCAAGTGGCTGTCTGAGATTCTGTGGATAACCTGTGTACCGTTTTGTTGAAAAACGACGGATTTAGCTTATAGGTTGATGATTTATATACATATTTCTGAAGCTCATAAAAATCTGAAAAAGGTGCATAAGTTTTTTTCGGACGTAAAAAAACCGGCTGATATAGCCGGTTTTTTTGTGCCTCAAAAAATCGCACCCTACGGGCTTGTGAGGCGCTGCCGAAGGCTGCGATCTTTTGCCTTTAATCGGTAAACACCGGTAATTGAAGCCTGAATGTAGTGCCTTGTCCGACCTTGCTCTGGCACTCGATCCGCCCACCGTGACGATCCACAACAGCCTTGACCATCGACAGACCCAAACCCAGACCATCATTGCCGTGCGCCGAAGCAAAGCGCCGGTACTGGCTGAACAACTCCGGCAATTCTTCGGCGGCGATACCTCTGCCCTGATCGGTAATCTCACAGGTCAGCCAGTCATTGGCACAACTCACCCGCACGCTAATCCGTGAACCGGCCGGGCTGTACTTGATCGCATTCTCCAGCAGGTTGAACAGCGCGCGCGTCAGCAATCCCTGATCGGCCATTATCAGTCGTTCCTGAGATTGCTCATCCATGTCATGGAGCAGTTCGATGCGGTTCTGTAGGGCGATCGGCAGGGCCTGGTCGAGTACGTCCAGCACCAGCATCGCAAACAGACTGGGCTGAAAGTGATAAGCCTCGGACTCAGCCCTTGCCAGCAAGACGAATCCATCGGTGAGGTCCAGTGCTCGGCGCACTTGCCGTTCAATCTGCTCGAACAATGGCGCATCCGCACCGGCCTGATGACGATGTACATCAAGCAGCGCGAGGATCGCCGAATGCGGTGCGCGAAGATCGTGCGACAGAAAGCGCAGCAACACACCGCGTTGTTCCTCGGCGGCGCGTTCGGCGCTGAGGTCGGTAAGGCTCAGCAGCCAGCCGATTGGTGTGTCACCGTCCACCGGCAGCAACGCAGCACGTTCAAGACGCAGATTGCGTTCCTTGTGGTCACGAAACTCCAGCAACGGCAGGGTTGATAGCAGCGGGCGCGGCTCTGTGGATAATTCCGGATAACCCAGCACCGCCAGTTGATCGAGAACGTCGTACCCCACCAGCGCGCTGTCGAACAGATCCCGCGCCTTGCGATTGCCGAGCAGAATCCGCCCCTTGGGATCGCTGATCAGCGTGGCGACGGGCAAGTATTCCAAACCATCAGCGATAAACCGCCGGGTGTCACGGGTGCGGCTCATGGCTTGCTCAAGGGCCATGATCTGACCCTGCAAACGATCAGCGCCAGTAAACTGCGTGCGGCGGCGTTCGGGAAAGACTTTTGGCTCGCTGTCCAAACGTGTCAGCTCCCAGCCGAAGTAGGTCAGTACCACGCTGAGGCGTCGCCAATTCCAGATCAGATAGCCGAACAACATGCCCAGTACTGCCGGCGTCGGTGACCACCAGCGGCGCGTCTCCGCCAGACCCGCACTGGTCAACAGCACGCAAGCCATGCCGATCAGCGTCACCCAAAGCGCCCATCGCGGACGCCAGAGCAATAGGCCCAGCACACACGCCACCAGACCGACCGACAATAACGCCCCAATACCGGGAGCCACATCGAGCAAGTTGATCTGCGCGCGATAAGACAGCAGCGCAGTCAGCGGCAACAGCACTAGACTTATCCACAACCACTCGCGCACCAACTGGCGAAACAGGCGCTGTACCTGGCTGGGCTCACGGCTTTCACGCCGACGCGTGTTATTCATGGGGAAAAAGGGCAGGGCAGGTGAATGCTTTCATGGGCCGCGGGTCTGAGTCATGACCCGAAGAATCATAGCGGACGTCGACCAACGGCGGGCCGCTTACTTTCATCGCAATGGCCGAGCGACTATGGTTGACCGCCAACTGCCCAAGCAACAAGGAATCACTGCGCATGCGTGTCGCAATACTGGATGACGAACCCGCCGAGCTACGTCGGGTGGAACAGACACTGCGACAGATCCCCTCCCCGGGAGAGCAAGCGTGGACATTGCACAGTTTCGAGCGAGGGGAGGACCTGCTGCGACAACTTCGGCGGGAGACCTTCGACCTGCTAATCCTCGACTGGCAACTGCCCGATATCAGTGGCCTGTCGCTGTTGCGCTGGACCCGCGAACACATGGACGCACCACCCGCCGCGATCATGCTGACCAGTCGCGACGCTGAGAGCGATATCGTCCAGGCCCTGAATGCCGGCGCTGACGACTACGTGAGTAAACCGTTCCGCCCCAACGAGCTCAAGGCACGAGTGAGTGCAGTGCTGCGCCGACACGGCCTGCAACGATCACCCGCCACCGAACTACTGACGTTCAATGACTTGGTCTTCGACGACGCAGAGCTGACCGTCACCCGCGCCGGCAGCCCCATCAGCCTGACTGAAAAAGAATACCGACTGGCCCACTGCCTGTTCACCAACCTGGGCCGGCCGCTGTCTCGGGAATACCTGTATGAGCGGTTCTGGAGTCATGAAGAGATGGTCTCTTCAAGACCGCTGGATACTCACATTTATCGCCTTCGCAATAAGCTCGGGCTGACGGCAGATCGGGGTTGGCAGTTGTTGACGATTTATGGGTATGGGTATCGGTTGGAAAGTGTGGCGTCAGTAATCGAGTAACGATCAAAAGATCGCAGCCTTCGGCAGCTCCTACAGGGAAATGCGGTCGGCGTAGGAGCTGCCGAAGGCTCGGGCCGCGTTCGGACGATCTTTTGATTTTCCAGAAGCCATAAAAAAAGGCCAACGCTTAAGCGTTGGCCTTTTTGTTTGGCGCTGCCGCTGGATCAGAAGTCCAGGTTGGAAACCGCCAAGGCGTTGCTTTCGATGAACTCACGACGGGGTTCGACCGCATCACCCATCAGGGTGTTGAAGATCTGGTCCGCGCCAATGGCGTCTTCGATGGTCACTTTGAGCATCCGGCGCTGGCTTGGGTCCATGGTGGTTTCCCACAGCTGATCCGGGTTCATCTCGCCCAGACCTTTGTATCGCTGGATGGTATGACGCTTGGTGCTTTCAGCCATCAGCCATTCAAGTGCTTCCTTGAACTCGGTGACCGGTTTCTTGCGCTCGCCGCGCTGGATGTACGCGCCGTCGTCGAGCAAGGTGCTCAGTTGAGCGCCCAGCGAGACAACGGTTTTGTAGTCGTTGCTGCCGAAGAAGTCGCGGTTGAAGGTGATGTAGTTCGACAGGCCATGGGAGATCAGTTCGACCTCTGGCAGCCAGACGTTACGTTCACGGTCTTCACGCAGGCTGGCTTTGTAAACCAGGCCGGACTTCTCGACGGTGCGTAGGCGAACTTCAAACTTAGCCATCCAGTCCTGCATCGCTGCGTGATCGGACAGTTGCTCCAGCGTGACCGCAGGCAGGTAGATGAAGTGCTCGGTCAGTTCCTGTGGGTACAGGCGCGACAGACGCTTGAGGGTCTTCATTACCAGACGGAAGTCATTCACCAGGCGCTCAAGGGCAGGTCCGGAAATACCCGGCGCGTCCTCGTTCAGATGCAGGCTCGCGTCTTCCAGGGCCGACTGCGTCATGTACTCTTCCATGGCGTCGTCGTCTTTGATGTATTGCTCTTGCTTGCCTTTCTTGACCTTGTACAGCGGTGGCTGCGCGATGTAGATGTAACCGCGCTCGATCAGCTCCGGCAACTGACGGAAGAAGAAGGTCAGCAGCAGGGTACGGATGTGAGAACCGTCGACGTCAGCATCGGTCATGATGATGATGTTGTGGTAACGCAGCTTGGCGATGTTGTACTCGTCGCGGCCGATGCCGCAGCCCAGCGCGGTGATCAAGGTGCCCACTTCTTGCGAAGAGATCATCTTGTCGAAGCGCGCCTTCTCGACGTTCAGGATCTTGCCTTTGAGCGGCAGGATGGCCTGAGTGCGACGGTTGCGACCCTGCTTGGCGGAACCGCCAGCAGAGTCACCTTCCACGAGGTACAGTTCAGAAAGGGCAGGGTCTTTTTCCTGGCAGTCAGCCAGTTTGCCCGGCAGGCCGGCGATATCTAGCGCGCCTTTACGACGGGTCATCTCACGGGCTTTACGCGCAGCTTCACGAGCGCGAGCCGCGTCGATCATCTTGCCGACAACCAGTTTGGCTTCGTTCGGGTTTTCCAGCAGGAAGTCGGAGAAGTACTTGCCCATTTCCTGTTCGACCGCGGTCTTCACTTCGGAAGAAACCAGCTTGTCTTTGGTCTGGGAGCTGAACTTCGGATCCGGTACTTTCACCGAAATGATCGCGGTCAGGCCTTCCCGGGCATCGTCACCGGTGGTGGCGACTTTGTGCTTCTTCGCCAGACCTTCGGCTTCGATGTAGGTGTTCAGGTTACGCGTCAGTGCGGAACGGAAACCCACCAGGTGAGTACCGCCATCGCGCTGTGGAATGTTGTTGGTGAAGCACAACAGGTTCTCGTTGAAGCTGTCGTTCCACTGCAGGGCAATTTCCACGCCGATGCCGTCTTCACGCTGGATGTTGAAGTGGAACACCTGGTTGACCGGAGTCTTGTTGGTGTTCAGGTATTCAACGAACGCACGCAGGCCGCCTTCGTACTTGAACAGCTCTTCCTTGCCGCTGCGCTCGTCCTTGAGGACGATGCCGACACCGGAGTTGAGGAAGGACAGTTCACGAATCCGCTTGGCCAGGATGTCCCAGCTGAAGTGGATGTTCTTGAAGGTCAGGTCAGACGGCTTGAAGTGAATCTGGGTACCGGTGGATTCGCTCTCGCCGACGATTTTCATCGGTTCTTTCGGAACACCGTGGATGTAAGTCTGTTCCCAGATCTTGCCGCTGCGGCGAACGGTAAGAACCAGCTCTTCGGACAGGGCGTTCACAACAGAAACACCTACACCGTGCAGGCCGCCGGATACTTTGTAGGAGTTGTCGTCGAACTTACCGCCGGCGTGCAGCACGGTCATGATGACCTCGGCTGCGGAAACGCCTTCTTCTTTGTGCACGTCTACCGGGATACCACGACCGTTGTCGCGAACGGTGATGGATTCATCCGGGTGGATAATGATGCTGATATCGTCGCAGTGGCCAGCGAGCGCTTCATCGATGGAGTTGTCGACTACCTCGAAGACCATGTGGTGCAGACCGCTACCATCGTCGGTGTCACCAATGTACATACCGGGACGTTTGCGTACGGCATCCAGGCCTTTCAGCACTTTAATGCTCGTTGAGTCGTAGGTATTCGTATTTTCTTCGCTCAATGCCTTCACTCCCGATGGTCGTGGGTCTGGGTGATACGGCCCTGTTCCACGTGGAACAGAGCGACTGGCGTTTCCGTCTGCCAGCCTTCCCTCAATAATTCGTGATCTACACAGGTGATAAACACCTGGCAGCGTAAGTCTTCCAGCAAGCGGCAAAGCGCACGGCGGTGTTGCTCGTCCAGCTCGGACGGCAGGTCATCCACCAGATAAATACACTGGCCGCGTCGGGCCTGGCTAACCAAGTGCCCTTGGGCGATCCGCAAGGCGCAGACCACCAACTTCTGCTGACCCCGGGACAAAATGTCCGCAGCGTTATGTGCGCCCAATCTAAGACGCAAGTCAGCGCGTTGTGGTCCGGCCTGGGTATGACCCATTTGCTGATCCCGTTGAAGGGACCCGGCGAGCACGGCACTCAGCTCGCGCTCTTTGTCCCAACCTCGGTAATAGCTGAGCGTTAAGCCCTCGAGCTCAACCAGTTCGCTCAAGGTCTGTTCAAAGACTGGTTTCAAGGCTTTGATATAAGCGCGGCGGTATTCATCAATTTCTGCGCTGGCCTGGCATAGTTCCCTGTCCCAAACCGCTTGCGAAACGGCGTCAAGTGTACCATGCCGCAGCCAAGAGTTTCTCTGGCGCAGGGCCTTCTGCAAGCGCTGCCAAGTGGACATAAATCGCGGTTCCACGTGGAACACACCCCAGTCGAGAAACTGCCGACGAATCTTGGGGGCGCCTTCCAGCAGTCGGAAGCTGTCCGGGTTGATCAACTGCAGCGGCAGTATCTCCGCCAGTTGTGCCGCACTGCGGGCGTTTTGCCCGTCGATGCGGATCTGGAACTCACCTTGGCGGTCCCGGGATATCCCCAATGCGCTGTGCCCGCCCTCCGCCAATTCCACCTGACCGAACACCGTGCACGCCAATTGCTCGTACTGAATCACCGGTAATAGACGGGCACTACGAAACGAACGAGCAAGCCCCAGCAGATGAATGGCTTCCAGAACACTGGTTTTGCCGCTGCCGTTGGCGCCGTAAAGAATGTTAATTCGGGGAGAGGGGGAGAAGGTCACCGGGTGCAGATTGCGCACCGCGGTGACCGAGACGCGACTTAAGGACATCTAGCTTCTGCTGAGCATGATTACAGACGCATCGGCATGACAACGTAGGCCGAGTCGTCGTTGTCGGACTCTTGCACCAGCGCACTGCTGTTGGAGTCGGACAGGATCAGGCGAACCTGCTCAGTAGTCATCACGCCCAGCACGTCGAGCAGGTAGCTCACGTTGAAGCCGATTTCCAGGGAGCCGCCGTTGTACTCAACGCCCACTTCTTCTTCCGCTTCTTCCTGCTCCGGGTTGTTCGCCTGGATCTTCAATTGACCATTGGCCAACTGCAGACGGATACCGCGGTACTTCTCGTTGGACAGGATCGCAGTACGGCTAAACGCTTCGCGCAGGGCCTGGCGATCGCCGAGTACCAGCTTGTCGCCGCCCTTTGGCAGAACACGCTCGTAGTCGGGGAATTTACCGTCGACCAGTTTCGAGGTGAAGGTGAATTCGCCGGTGGTCGCACGGATGTGGTGCTGACCCAGGACAATGCTTACGAGGCCATCCGGCTCAGTCAGCAGACGCGCCAGCTCAAGGATACCCTTGCGCGGCACGATGACTTGGTGACGGTCCGGTTGACCGATATCGGCCTTCATCGAGCACATGGCCAGACGGTGACCGTCGGTGGCCACGGCGCGGATGATGCCTTCGGAAACTTCCAGCAGCATGCCGTTAAGGTAGTAACGCACGTCCTGCTGGGCCATGGCGAAGCTGGTGCGTTCGATCAGACGACGCAGTTTGCTTTGCTCGAGGCTGCAGGTCAGCGAACCCGGGCCTTCTTCAACCGTCGGAAAATCATTGGATGGCAGGGTCGACAGGGTGAAGCGGCTACGGCCAGCCTTCACAACAAGCTTCTGCTCATCGACCTTGATGTCGATCAGAGCGTCGTTCGGCAGGCTCTTGCAGATATCCATCAGCTTGCGCGCAGGCACGGTGATGGAGCCTGGATCAGCCGGTTCTTCGAGTTGCACACGACCGACCAGCTCGACTTCCAGGTCGGTACCGGTCAGCGACAGTTGCTGGCCTTCGACAACCAGCAGCACGTTGGAGAGCACCGGCAAGGTCTGTCGGCGTTCGACGACACCTGCGACCAGTTGCAGGGGTTTCAACAGGGCTTCGCGTTGAATGGTGAAATGCATGGTCTAGTCCCTTGCCTTAATAAGCTGCGCTGGTGTTCATCAAGTGGTCAGTGTACGCAGCAGGTTCTTGTAGTCCTCGCGGATGTCCGCGTCGGATTCCTTAAGTTCGTTGATCTTGCGGCAGGCGTGCAAAACCGTCGTGTGGTCGCGACCGCCAAACACATCGCCGATTTCCGGCAGGCTGTGGTTGGTCAGTTCCTTGGACAACGCCATGGCAACCTGACGGGGACGTGCCACCGAGCGCGAACGGCGCTTGGACAGCAGGTCCGAGATCTTGATCTTGTAGTACTCGGCGACGGTACGCTGAATGTTATCCACAGAGACCAGTTTATCTTGCAGCGCCAACAAGTCTTTCAGGGATTCGCGAATCAGCTCGATGGTGATATCGCGGCCCATGAAGTGCGAGTGGGCGATCACGCGTTTAAGCGCGCCTTCCAGCTCACGGACGTTGGAGCGAATACGCTGGGCAATGAAGAACGCCGCATCGTGTGGCAGATCGACTTTGGCCTGGTCGGCCTTTTTCATCAGGATCGCTACACGGGTTTCCAACTCTGGCGGCTCGACGGCAACAGTCAGGCCCCAACCAAAGCGGGACTTGAGGCGTTCTTCAAGGCCTTCGATTTCTTTCGGGTAGCGGTCACTGGTGAGAATGACCTGCTGGCCACCTTCAAGCAGGGCGTTGAAGGTGTGGAAAAACTCTTCCTGGGAACGTTCCTTGCGGGCGAAGAACTGAATGTCATCGATGAGTAGCGCATCCACCGAACGGTAGAAGCGCTTGAACTCGTTGATTGCGTTCAGTTGCAGCGCCTTGACCATGTCGGCCACGAAACGCTCGGAATGCAGGTACACGACCTTGGCATTCGGGTTCTTCTTTAATAGGTGGTTACCCACAGCATGCATCAAGTGGGTTTTACCCAAGCCTACGCCGCCATAAAGGAAGAGCGGGTTGTAGCCGTGCTTCGGATTATCCGCCACTTGCCAGGCCGCAGCCCGGGCCAGTTGGTTGGACTTACCCTCGACGAAGTTTTCGAAGGTGAACGTGCGATTCAGGTAGCTGGTGTGCTTGAGCGCACCTTCAACCTGCACGGTGCGCTGTTCGGCGCGAACCGGGGCTTGTTGCGAACTGGCGCCGGCCATCGGGTCGAAGCTGTCGCGGGACGGCTCTTCACTGACTTCGGCCACCTTTTGGGTCGCACGTTTGGTCTGAGTGGCGGCCGGGGCTGGGGCTGGCGCGCTGACCGGGGCTTGTGCGGCCTGAGCCTGGGAAGCCGCGGCGGCCAGCGGAGCATTAGGTGCCGCGCGCGGTGCCGAACTGCGTTTGCTGCCTATTAATAAGGAAAGCGCCGGCGCCACGCCATTGCCATGCTCATCCAGCAGTTCGAGGACGCGGCCCAAGTACTTTTCGTTGACCCAGTCGAGAACAAAACGATTCGGTGCGTAGACACGCAACTCGTCGCCTTCGGCTTCGACCTGTAGTGGACGGATCCAAGTGTTGAATTGTTGGGCAGGCAGCTCATCGCGCAAAAGCTCCACGCACTGCTGCCAAAGTTCCACTGACACGGATATCCCCTAAGTTGAAAGCCGGTGAGGCAAAAACAAGCGGCCATTGTAGCGGCCAGCCGCCCACTTATCCACATGCAGGTTGCGCACAGGCCATGATTTATCAATGCGTTAACCGCTAAAAAGGCGACCAGCGGTATGTGCATAAGCTCTGTGGATAACCGCCCATGAGGGCACTGGACAAGTGGGGGGCAAACCCGGTGGATAACTGGCCTGTGGATAACTGGCCATTCCACACACAGCTTATCCGACAGTGCAGCACAGGCTGACCACCGTTTTCCACCGTAGTTGTCATTCTCTGTACATCACGGTTTAGAAGGGCTTAAGGTAGTTATCCACAGAGGATGGTGCCCCTAGCTTTTATAAGCTTTATAAAAAAGCTTTAAATAATTCCCTTCTTTATTTCTATATCTAGCGAAGGACCGTCCAACGAGAAAACCCCTGGAGATCTATTTATAAGGAAACGCTGGTTGGAAATTGACCTAGAGGCTTGCTTTCTCTAGAATCCCCGGTCTCTTAAAACGGGGGCCATTCCGGCCCGTTGTGGACGAACCAGGTAACACGACAATGAAACGTACTTTCCAACCAAGCACTATCAAACGCGCTCGTACCCACGGTTTCCGTGCTCGCATGGCTACCAAAAACGGTCGTGCCGTCCTGTCGCGTCGTCGCGCCAAAGGTCGTGCGCGTCTGGCAGTTTGATAATCCGGCACTGGAGGTGAGTCAGGACTTCAGTCGGGACAAGCGTTTGCTTACGCCCCGGCATTTCAAAGCAGTCTTTGACTCCCCTACCGGCAAGGTTCCGGGGAAAAACCTCCTGCTCCTTGCGCGCAACAACGATCTTGATCACCCCCGTCTCGGGTTGGTAATCGGGAAAAAGAGCGTAAAGCTCTCCGTCGAGCGCAATCGCCTCAAACGTCTGATGCGCGAATCGTTTCGCCTGAACCAGGATTCGCTGGTCGGCTGGGACATAGTTATCGTCGCGCGCAAAGGTTTGGGGGACGTAGAAAACCCCGAATTGATTCAGCATTTCGGCAAACTCTGGAAGCGTCTGGCACGCAGCACGCCAGTACCAGCAGTCAAAGCCGAGACTGTAGGGGTAGACAGTCCCGATGCGTAAACTGGCACTCGTTCCGATCCAGTTTTACCGCTATGCCATTAGTCCCCTGATGGCTGACCACTGTCGCTTCTACCCCAGTTGTTCCTGCTACGCGTTAGAAGCCATAGAAAATCATGGCCTTCTGCGCGGTGGCTGGCTGGCCTTTCGTCGTTTAGGTCGCTGTCATCCGTGGAATCCCGGTGGTTTTGACCCGGTTCCGCCTATCCCTACCTCCCGTTCTTCTTCGATGGCCGAGTAATCATGGATATCAAACGCACGATCCTGATCGTCGCCCTGGCAATCGTGACCTACGTTATGGTTCTTAAATGGAACCAGGACTATGGCCAGGCTGCCCTGCCGACTCAGAATGTTGCTTCCAGTACTACCGCACCGGGCCTACCGGACACGGCGACTGGCAATAATGCTTCTGTCAGTGACGACATTCCACGCGCTGCAAGCGATACCAGTGCCACTGCACCTACTGAAACTCCGGTAGCTGTAAGCAAAGACCTCATCCAGATCAAAACGGATGTGCTCAACCTGGCTATCGATCCACAAGGTGGGGATGTTGCCCAGTTGACGTTGCCGCTGTATCCACGTCGCCAGGACCATCCGGAAATTCCATTCCAGTTGTTCGATAACGGCAACGAGCGGACTTATCTGGCCCAGAGCGGCTTGATCGGCGCCGACGGTCCGGACGCAAGTCCAACTGGTCGTCCGGTTTACTCCTCGGAGAAGAAGATCTACCAACTGGCCGACGGCCAGAACCAATTGGTCGTGGACCTGAAGTTCAGCAAGGACGGCGTCAACTACATCAAGCGTTTCACTGTGAAACGTGGCCTGTATGACGTAACCGTTTCCTACCTGATCGACAACGAAAGCGCCAAGCCTTGGTCCGGTGCGATGTTCGCGCAACTGAAGCGTGACGCCAGCTCCGATCCTTCGTCCAGCACTGCTACTGGCACCGCGACTTACCTGGGCGCCGCCCTGTGGACAAGTAACGAGCCGTACAAAAAAGTGTCCATGAAGGACATGGACAAGGGTCAGCTGAAAGAAACCGTTAACGGTGGTTGGGTTGCCTGGTTGCAACACTACTTCGTGACCGCGTGGATTCCGGCGAAGGGCGAAAGCAACGTCGTCCAGACCCGTAAAGACAGCAAAGGCAACTACATCATCGGCTACACCGCACCGGCATTGACCGTTGCACCTGGTGCAAAAGCTGAAGTCAGCGCTGTTCTGTACGCCGGCCCGAAAAGCCAGGCTGTGCTGAAAGAATTGTCCCCAGGTCTGGAATTGACCGTCGACTACGGCATTCTGTGGTTCATTGCCCAGCCAATCTTCTGGCTGCTGCAACACATCCACGCGATCGTCGGCAACTGGGGCTTCTCGATCATCTTCCTGACGATGCTGATCAAAGGGATTTTCTTCCCGCTGTCGGCAGCCAGCTACAAATCCATGGCGCGCATGCGTGCAGTGGCACCGAAACTGGCCGCGCTGAAAGAGCAACATGGCGACGACCGGCAGAAAATGTCCCAAGCCATGATGGAGCTGTACAAGAAAGAGAAGATCAATCCACTGGGCGGCTGCTTGCCAATCCTGGTGCAGATGCCGGTTTTCCTTTCGCTGTACTGGGTTCTGCTGGAAAGCGTTGAAATGCGCCAAGCGCCGTTCATGCTGTGGATTACTGACCTGTCGATCAAGGACCCGTTCTTCATTCTGCCGATCATCATGGGTGCAACCATGTTCATCCAGCAGCGGTTGAACCCGACTCCTCCGGATCCGATGCAGGCCAAGGTGATGAAGCTGATGCCAATCATCTTCACCTTCTTCTTCCTGTGGTTCCCGGCTGGTCTGGTGCTGTACTGGGTGGTCAACAACTGCCTGTCCATCAGCCAACAGTGGTACATCACGCGTAAGATCGAAGCTGCTACCAAAAAAGCCGCTGCGTAACTTACTCTGTGGATAACCACTCAAAACGCCCCCTAGTGGGGCGTTTTGCTATCTGTCACTTTTGTCTGGATACCGGTTTATGAGCGTTCCTCGTGAAACCATCGCCGCCGTCGCCACTGCCCAAGGTCGCGGCGGTGTGGGCATCGTCCGTATTTCCGGGCCGCTGGCGAGTGTGGCGGCCAAAGCCATCAGCGGTCGTGAACTGAAACCGCGATATGCCCATTACGGCCCGTTCCTCAGTGAAAACGAAGAGGTGCTGGACGAAGGCATCGCCCTGTATTTCCCGGGACCGAACTCGTTTACTGGCGAAGATGTACTGGAACTTCAGGGCCACGGTGGCCCGATCGTGCTGGATATGCTGCTCAAGCGTTGCCTGGAACTCGGTTGCCGCTTGGCCCGGCCGGGTGAATTCAGCGAGCGCGCCTTCCTCAACGACAAACTCGATCTGGCCCAGGCTGAGGCGATTGCCGATTTGATCGAGGCAAGTTCTGCACAAGCTGCGCGAAATGCCCTGCGTTCTTTGCAAGGTGCGTTTTCTCAGCGTGTGCATAACCTCACTGAGCAATTGATCGGTTTGCGTATCTACGTTGAGGCCGCCATCGACTTCCCGGAAGAAGAAATCGACTTCCTCGCCGATGGCCACGTGTTGAGCATGCTCGACAAAGTACGCGATGAATTATCCACAGTCCTTCGCGAAGCCGGGCAAGGTGCCTTGTTGCGGGATGGGATGAACGTCGTCATTGCCGGCCGGCCGAATGCCGGCAAATCCAGCCTGCTGAATGCCTTGGCCGGTCGTGAAGCGGCGATCGTCACCGAGATCGCCGGCACCACCCGGGACATTCTTCGCGAACATATCCACATCGATGGCATGCCGTTACACGTGATTGACACTGCAGGTCTGCGGGATACCGATGACCAGGTGGAAAAAATCGGCGTTGAGCGTGCGTTGAAAGCCATCGGTGAAGCTGATCGGGTGTTGCTGGTCGTTGATGCCACTGCCCCGGAAGCGCTTGATCCGTTTGCGTTGTGGCCGGAATTCCTCGAAACCCGGCCAGACCCGGCCAAAGTGACGTTGATCCGTAACAAGGCTGACCTGACGGGCGAAGCGATTGCCCTGGAAGTCAGTGAGGATGGTCATGTCACCATCAGCCTGAGTGCCAAGTCGGCAGGCGAGGGCCTTGAGTTGCTGCGTGAACACCTCAAGACTTGCATGGGCTACGAGCAGACCTCTGAAAGCAGCTTCAGCGCACGCCGGCGTCACCTGGAGGCGTTGCGACATGCCAGTGCGTCCCTCGAGCACGGTCGAGCTCAGCTGACGCTCGCGGGTGCCGGTGAGTTATTGGCCGAAGATCTGCGTCAGGCGCAGCACTCTTTGGGCGAAATCACCGGTGCTTTCAGCTCCGATGACCTGCTGGGACGGATCTTTTCCAGCTTCTGTATCGGTAAATAGTCCTTCCGCTGTTCACAGACAGGCCATTCGCGCCTGTCTGTTCCCTCCTTTTCTGAAACTTTCCCCGAGTGCTAAGCAGATTTTTTCTGCTTGAGCGGATTTCCCGTGTCCGGAATTCCCTCATTCGAAGCTTTTCTGTGGATTAAGCCCTGTGAATAACTGCCACTAAGGGCAGTTGATAACAGGGCCTGAAAACTGAAGATAAACCACTCTGTGGATAACCACCCCTTTCATCCACAGGCTTAAACCGGTTATCCAAGGGCCTCCTTGGCACATGACCACAGGGTTTTGAATCTCTGTACACATTGAAAATAAAGGCCTGTAGAGATCTATCCACAGAAACGGTGCTCAGTAGAAATAAACATAAAAACAAAGATTTAATAAATTTCTCTCTTTTTAATTTCTATAACCCCGACTTCTCCACAGCTGGTTAAATTTTGTGCAAAGGGTTCTTTAGGAAGGGCGAAGTCCCTATACTTGCCGACCGGGTCCAGAAACCGGGCTCAAACTATTCCTGAATTACCTACTTAAGCAGGCACGAGGTGCGTGGTGGATTTCCCTTCCCGTTTTGAAGTGATCGTCATCGGCGGCGGTCATGCCGGTACCGAGGCAGCACTGGCGTCAGCACGCATGGGGGCAAAAACCCTGTTGCTGACGCATAACGTGGAAACCCTCGGTGCCATGAGTTGCAACCCTGCCATTGGCGGGATCGGCAAAAGCCACCTGGTCAAGGAAATCGATGCCCTCGGCGGCGCGATGGCCATGGCTACCGATAAGGGTGGTATTCAGTTTCGCGTGTTGAACAGCCGTAAAGGCCCGGCCGTGCGAGCGACTCGCGCTCAGGCCGATCGGGTTCTGTACAAGGCCGCTGTCCGCGAAGCCCTGGAAAACCAGCCCAACCTGTGGATATTTCAACAAGCCGCCGACGACCTGATCGTCGAACAGGAACAAGTGCGTGGTGTTGTCACCCAAATGGGTCTGCGTTTCTTCGCCGATTCCGTGGTGTTGACCACAGGCACCTTCCTCGGTGGACTTATCCACATCGGGATGCAGAATTATTCCGGCGGTCGCGCCGGTGATCCGCCATCGATAGCCCTGGCTCACCGTTTGCGTGAATTGCCACTGCGCGTTGGTCGCCTGAAAACCGGTACCCCGCCGCGTATCGACGGTCGTTCTGTGGATTTCTCGGTCATGACCGAGCAAGCAGGCGATACGCCGATCCCGGTGATGTCGTTCATGGGTTCCAAAGAGCAGCACCCGAAACAGGTGAGCTGCTGGATTACCCACACCAACGCCCGGACTCACGAAATCATTGCTGCCAACCTTGATCGTTCGCCGATGTATTCCGGCGTGATCGAAGGCATTGGCCCGCGTTATTGCCCGTCGATTGAAGACAAGATCCATCGCTTTGCCGACAAGGACAGCCATCAGGTCTTCATCGAGCCCGAAGGTTTGACCACACACGAGCTGTACCCGAACGGGATATCCACAAGCTTGCCGTTCGACGTGCAATTGCAGATCGTTCAATCGATCCGCGGCATGGAAAACGCGCACATCGTTCGTCCGGGCTACGCCATCGAGTACGACTACTTCGACCCGCGTGACCTGAAATACAGCCTGGAAACCAAAGTCATTGGCGGTCTGTTCTTCGCCGGGCAAATCAACGGCACCACCGGTTACGAAGAAGCCGGCGCCCAGGGTTTGCTGGCCGGGGCCAACGCCGCACTGCGCGCGCAGGGCAAAGATGCCTGGTGCCCGCGTCGCGATGAGGCGTACATCGGGGTGTTGGTCGACGACCTGATTACTTTGGGTACCCAGGAACCGTACCGGATGTTTACGTCCCGGGCCGAATACCGCCTGATCCTGCGCGAAGACAACGCCGATCTGCGCTTGACCGAAAAAGGTCGTGAACTCGGTCTGGTCGATGACGCGCGTTGGGCAGCGTTCTGCAAGAAACGCGAAAGCATCGATCTCGAAGAGCAACGCCTGAAAAGTACCTGGGTTCGCCCGGGCACCGAGCAGGGCGATGCAATTTCCGAAAAGTTCGGCACACCGCTGACTCACGAATACAACTTGCTCAACCTGCTGAGCCGTCCGGAAATCGACTACGCTGGTCTGATCGCCGTGACTGGCGGTGGTGCAGAAGATCCACAGGTCGCAGAACAGGTCGAAATCAAGACCAAGTACGCCGGCTACATCGATCGCCAGCAGGATGAAATCGTTCGTCTGCGGGCCAGCGAAGATACAAAACTGCCTGTGGATATCGATTACACGAACATCTCCGGTCTCTCCAAAGAGATCCAGAGCAAGCTCGGTGCGACCCGTCCGGAAACCCTGGGCCAGGCGTCGCGTATCCCGGGCGTAACCCCGGCAGCCATTTCGCTGTTGATGATTCATTTGAAAAAACGCGGCGCGGGCCGTCAGTTGGAGCAAAGCGCTTGAGTTCGTTGGTCACCTCGAAACACGCAGAAGAGTTATCCACAGGCGCTCGCCAGCTCGGTGTCACACTGACAGAAACCCAGCACGCGTTGCTGCTGGGTTATCTGGCCCTGTTGATCAAATGGAACAAGGCCTACAACCTGACCGCCGTGCGCGATCCGGACGAAATGGTGTCCCGTCATTTGCTCGATAGCTTGAGCGTGATGTCGTTTGTCGAAAACGGTCGTTGGCTGGACGTGGGTAGCGGTGGCGGCATGCCGGGTATTCCGTTGGCCATCCTGTTTCCAGAGTCCCATGTCACCTGCCTGGACAGCAATGGCAAGAAAACCCGCTTCCTGACCCAGGTCAAACTCGAACTCAAACTGGATAACCTGCAAGTTATCCACAGTCGCGTCGAAGAATTCCGGCCAGAACTGCCCTTCAACGGGATCATCTCCCGGGCGTTCAGCAGCATGGAGAACTTCAGCAACTGGACTCGCCACCTCGGCGACCGCGATACACGTTGGCTGGCAATGAAGGGCGTTCATCCCGCCGATGAGCTGGTAGCATTGCCGGCAGACTTCCACCTCGATAGCGAACACGCCCTGGCCGTACCTGGTTGCCAAGGCCAACGCCATCTGCTGATACTGCGCCGCACGGCATGATTGGGAACACAAGCAAGAATGGCTAAGGTATTCGCGATAGCGAACCAAAAGGGTGGTGTGGGCAAGACCACCACCTGCATCAACCTCGCAGCTTCCCTGGTCGCTACCAAGCGCCGGGTGCTGTTGATCGATCTCGATCCACAGGGCAACGCCACCATGGGTAGCGGTGTGGATAAACACGGCCTGGAAAACTCGGTCTACGACCTGTTGATCGGTGAATGCGACCTGGCCCAGGCCATGCACTTCTCCGAACACGGTGGTTACCAGTTGTTGCCGGCCAACCGCGATTTGACTGCGGCCGAAGTGGTTCTGCTGGAAATGCAGATGAAGGAAAGCCGCCTGCGCAGTGCGTTGGCGCCGATCCGTGAAAACTACGATTACATTTTGATCGACTGCCCGCCGTCGCTGTCGATGCTGACCCTGAACGCATTGGTCGCAGCCGATGGGGTAATTATCCCCATGCAGTGTGAGTACTTCGCACTGGAAGGTTTGAGCGACCTTGTGGATAACATCAAGCGCATCGCCGAACTGCTGAACCCGAACCTGAAAGTCGAAGGCCTGCTGCGGACCATGTATGACCCGCGCCTGAGCCTGATGAACGATGTCTCGGCTCAGCTCAAGGAACACTTTGGCGAGCAGCTCTATGACACCGTGATTCCCCGCAACATCCGCCTGGCCGAAGCGCCAAGCTATGGCATGCCGGCGCTGGCGTACGATAAATCATCGCGCGGCGCCATCGCCTACCTGGCATTGGCGGGCGAAGTGGTTCGCCGTCAACGCAAAAACTCACGCACCGCCGCCGCTCAGGCAACTTAAGGAATCCCCATGGCCGTCAAGAAACGAGGTCTCGGACGTGGACTGGATGCACTGCTGAGTGGTCCGACTGTCAGCTCGCTCGAAGAGCAAGCGGTACAAGCCGATCAGCGTGAGTTGCAACACCTGCCCCTGGACCTGATCCAGCGCGGCAAGTACCAGCCGCGTCGAGACATGGATCCTCAGGCGCTTGAAGAACTGGCGCAGTCGATCAAGGCCCAGGGTGTGATGCAGCCGATCGTGGTTCGCCCGATTGGTGGCGGTCGTTTTGAAATCATCGCTGGCGAACGCCGCTGGCGTGCCAGCCAGCAGGCTGGCCAGGAAACCATCCCGGCGATGGTTCGCGATGTGCCGGATGAAACCGCCATCGCCATGGCACTGATCGAGAACATCCAGCGCGAAGACCTCAATCCGATCGAGGAAGCGGTTGCCCTGCAGCGTTTGCAGCAGGAATTCCAACTGACTCAGCAACAAGTCGCCGAAGCTGTGGGTAAGTCCCGGGTAACCGTGGCTAACCTGCTACGCTTGATCGCGTTACCGGAAGTCATCAAAACCATGCTGTCCCACGGCGACCTGGAAATGGGTCATGCACGTGCTTTGCTCGGTTTGCCGGAGAATCAACAGGTTGAAGGGGCGCGACATGTTGTCGCACGTGGGCTGACCGTACGCCAAACCGAAGCACTGGTTCGCCAGTGGTTGGGGGGTAAACAAGAGCCTGCTGAACCGGTTAAACCGGACCCGGATATCGCTCGACTCGAACAGCGCCTGGCCGAGCGCCTAGGCTCTGCGGTGCAGATCCGCCACGGAAAGAAGGGCAAAGGTCAGTTGGTGATTGGTTACAACTCTCTCGACGAGCTTCAAGGCGTGCTTGCACATATCCGCTGAAACATTTCCTCATGTAGCGCGCAGTCGGAAATCACTACCTGACAGTTGAATAGGGGCTGAACCGCCCCTATACTCTGCGCGCATTTTGTCGGCACAAATTATGCCAAGTTATTGAATTCTGGCAGCCGACCATTGGGGGGAAGAAGTGATGGAAACCCGCACGCCAAACCGCTTGCCGTTCCATCGCCTGGCAGTTTTTCCGGTGTTAATGGCTCAATTTGTCGTTTTGCTCATTGCCGCTTTGGCGCTCTGGCAATGGCACGGAGTCGTTGCCGGGTACTCAGGACTCTGCGGAGGCCTGATAGCCTTGTTACCCAATGTTTATTTCGCTCATAGGGCATTTCGGTTTTCCGGCGCCCGAGCAGCTCAAGCTATCGTCCGGTCTTTTTATGCCGGCGAGGCGGGCAAACTGATTTTGACGGCAGTGCTCTTTGCATTGACGTTTGCAGGTGTAAAGCCATTGGCGCCGTTAGCTGTATTCGGCGTCTTCGTGTTGACCCAACTGGTCAGCTGGTTTTCGCCCCTGCTGATGAGAACAAGACTTTCGAGACCTTAGGGCGTTTGAGGCAACCATGGCAGAAACAACCGCTTCGGGCTATATCCAGCACCACTTGCAGAACCTGACCTTCGGGCATCTTCCTAACGGCGGATGGGGCTTTGCTCACACCGCAGCAGAGGCCAAAGAAATGGGCTTCTGGGCTTTCCACGTCGATACCCTCGGCTGGTCGGTCGCGTTGGGTCTGATCTTCGTACTGATTTTCCGCATGGCGGCAAAGAAGGCGACTTCGGGTCAACCTGGTGCTTTGCAGAACTTCGTTGAAGTATTGGTCGAATTCGTCGATGGCAGCGTGAAAGACAGCTTCCATGGCCGTAGCCCGGTGATTGCACCGCTGGCACTGACCATCTTCGTCTGGGTCTTCCTGATGAACGCCATCGACCTGATCCCGGTCGACTGGATTCCTCACCTGGCCATGTTTGTCACTGGTGATGCGCACATTCCGTTCCGTGCCGTATCGACCACTGACCCGAACGCTACCCTGGGCATGGCCCTGTCGGTGTTCGCGCTGATCATTTTCTACAGCATCAAGGTCAAGGGCATCGGCGGCTTCATCGGCGAACTGACCCTGCACCCGTTCGGCAGCAAGAACATCTTCGTTCAAGCCCTGCTGATCCCGGTGAACTTCCTGCTGGAGTTCGTGACACTGATCGCCAAGCCGATTTCCCTGGCTTTGCGTCTGTTCGGCAACATGTATGCCGGCGAACTGGTCTTCATTCTGATTGCTGTGATGTTCGGCAGCGGTCTGCTCTGGCTTAGCGGCCTGGGCGTAGTTCTGCAGTGGGCGTGGGCTGTGTTCCACATCCTGATCATCACCCTGCAGGCGTTTATCTTCATGATGCTGACCATCGTCTACCTGTCGATGGCGCACGAAGAGAACCATTAAGACCAGTCTCGACTAGTCTGATGTCCCACTCGGTCAAACGAGTGGGTGCCCGAACAGGGCTTATGAAACGATTTGTTTTACCGCTTTAAAATCTAAAAAACCTAAACCATACGACGTAAAAGTCGGGAGGAAAGATGGAAACTGTAGTTGGTCTAACCGCTATCGCTGTTGCACTGTTGATCGGCCTGGGCGCACTGGGTACCGCAATTGGTTTCGGCCTGTTGGGCGGCAAGTTCCTGGAAGGCGCAGCGCGTCAACCAGAAATGGTTCCAATGCTGCAAGTCAAAATGTTCATCGTTGCCGGTCTGCTCGACGCCGTAACCATGATCGGTGTTGGTATCGCTCTGTTCTTCACCTTCGCGAACCCATTCGTTGGTCAACTCGCTGGCTAATTACTCGAACCTTCGAGTAATTGGTGTGATGTGCAACGAACGAGCGAGGTGTTGGCGTGAACATTAATGCAACCCTGATTGGCCAGTCCGTTGCGTTCTTCATTTTTGTACTGTTTTGCATGAAGTTCGTGTGGCCTCCGGTCATCGCGGCTTTGCACGAACGTCAGAAGAAGATCGCGGATGGACTGGACGCTGCCGCCCGAGCAGCTCGCGACCTGGAGCTGGCCCAAGATAAAGCGGGTCAGCAACTGCGCGAAGCGAAAGCTCAGGCAGCCGAAATCATTGAGCAAGCCAAGAAACGCGGTAACCAGATCGTTGAAGAGGCTGTTGAAAAAGCCCGTATCGACGCTGACCGTGTGAAGGTCCAGGCTCAGGCCGAGATCGAGCAGGAACTGAACAGTGTCAAAGACGCGCTGCGTGCCCAATTGGGTGCACTGGCCGTTGGCGGCGCCGAGAAGATCCTGGGTGCCACAATCGATCAAAACGCGCACGCGGAGCTGGTAAACAAACTGGCTGCTGAAATTTAAGCGAGGGCGATCATGGCAGAATTGACCACGTTGGCCCGACCTTACGCTAAGGCAGCCTTCGAGCACGCCCAGGCCCACCAGCAACTGGCCTCTTGGTCAGCCATGCTCGGCCTGGCTGCAGCAGTGTCGCAAGACGACACCATGCAGCGCGTGCTCAAGGCCCCGCGACTGACGAGCGCAGACAAGGCCGCCACGTTTATTGACGTGTGCGGCGACAAGTTTGATGTGAAGGTACAGAACTTCATTCACGTCGTTGCCGAAAACGACCGTCTCCCGCTGTTGCCGGAGATCGCCGCTCTGTTTGACCTGTACAAGGCCGAACAAGAGAAATCGGTAGACGTTGAAGTCACCAGTGCTTTCGCATTGAACCAAGAACAGCAAGACAAACTCGCCAAGGTTCTCAGTGCACGACTCAACCGGGAAGTGCGCCTGCAAGTTGCGGAGGATGCCGCCCTTATTGGTGGTGTCATCATTCGCGCCGGCGACCTGGTAATCGATGGCTCGATTCGCGGCAAACTCGCGAATCTTGCCGAAGCATTGAAATCTTGAGTTTGAAGGGGCAGCAGAGCAATGCAGCAACTCAATCCTTCCGAAATAAGTGAAATTATCAAGGGCCGCATCGACAAGCTCGATGTGACCTCCCAAGCCCGTAACGAAGGCACTGTCGTCAGCGTATCTGACGGTATCGTGCGGATTCACGGTCTGGCCGACGTAATGTACGGCGAGATGATCGAGTTTCCGGGCGGCGTCTTCGGCATGGCCCTCAACCTTGAGCAAGACTCTGTAGGCGCTGTTGTATTGGGCTCCTACCAGTCTCTGGCTGAAGGCATGAGCGCCAAGTGCACTGGCCGCATCCTCGAAGTTCCGGTTGGTAAGGAACTGCTGGGTCGCGTAGTCGACGCACTGGGTAACCCAGTTGATGGCAAAGGTCCGCTGAACAACACCGAGACCGATGCGGTCGAGAAAGTTGCTCCAGGCGTGATCTGGCGTAAGTCGGTAGACCAGCCTGTACAGACTGGCTACAAGGCTGTCGATGCCATGATCCCAGTCGGCCGTGGCCAGCGTGAGCTGATCATCGGTGACCGTCAGATCGGTAAAACCGCTCTGGCGATCGACGCGATCATCAACCAGAAAGACAGCGGCATTTTCTGCGTCTACGTAGCGATCGGTCAGAAGCAATCGACCATCGCCAACGTTGTTCGCAAGCTGGAAGAAAACGGCGCACTGGCTAACACCATCGTCGTTGCAGCGAGCGCTTCGGAATCTGCAGCACTGCAATTCCTGGCACCGTACTCCGGTTGCACCATGGGTGAATTCTTCCGCGACCGCGGTGAAGACGCGCTGATCGTTTATGACGATCTTTCCAAGCAAGCAGTGGCTTACCGCCAGATTTCCCTGCTGCTGCGCCGTCCACCAGGCCGTGAAGCTTACCCAGGCGACGTGTTCTATCTCCACTCCCGTCTGCTGGAGCGCGCATCCCGCGTTTCGGAAGAATACGTAGAGAAGTTCACCAACGGCGCAGTGACCGGCAAAACCGGTTCCCTGACCGCACTGCCGATCATCGAAACTCAGGCTGGCGACGTTTCCGCGTTCGTTCCGACCAACGTGATTTCCATCACCGACGGTCAGATCTTCCTGGAATCTGCCATGTTCAACTCCGGGATCCGTCCTGCTGTGAACGCCGGTGTTTCGGTATCCCGTGTGGGTGGTGCCGCTCAGACCAAGATCATCAAGAAGCTCTCCGGTGGTATCCGTACCGCTCTGGCTCAGTACCGTGAACTGGCGGCATTCGCCCAGTTCGCTTCTGACCTGGACGAAGCGACCCGTAAGCAACTTGAGCATGGTCAGCGCGTTACCGAGCTGATGAAGCAGAAGCAATACGCACCAATGTCGATTGCTGACATGGCGCTGTCGCTGTATGCCGCTGAGCGTGGGTTCCTGACTGACGTTGAAATCGCCAAGATCGGCAGCTTCGAACAAGCGCTGATTGCTTTCTTCAACCGCGATCACGCCGATTTGATGGCGAAGATCAACGTGAAGGGTGACTTCAATGACGAAATCGACGCTGGCATGAAAGCCGGTATCGAGAAGTTCAAGGCCACCCAAACCTGGTAAGCCGCAGCGGGAGCCGCAAGGCTCCCGCTTGCTAACCTGATAGGTGTTACATGGCAGGCGCAAAAGAGATTCGCAGTAAGATTGCGAGCATCAAAAGCACGCAAAAGATTACCAGCGCCATGGAAAAAGTGGCGGTTAGTAAAATGCGCAAGGCACAAATGCGCATGGCTGCTAGCCGTCCTTACGCGGAGCGCATCCGCCAGGTTATTGGTCATTTGGCCAACGCTAACCCGGAATATCGCCACCCATTCATGATCGACCGTGAAATCAAGCGCGTTGGTTATGTTGTAGTGAGCAGTGACCGTGGTCTGTGTGGTGGCTTGAACACCAACCTGTTCAAGGCCTTGGTCAAGGACATGGCTAAAAACCGTGAAAACGGCGTCGAGATCGATCTGTGTGTAGTGGGTAGCAAGGGTGCGGCTTTCTTCCGCAACTTCGGCGGTAACGTCGTAGCAGCTATCAGCCACCTGGGTGAAGAGCCGTCGATCAATGATCTGATTGGCAGCGTCAAGGTGATGCTGGATGCCTACCTCGATGGTCGTATCGACCGTCTGAGCGTTGTGTCCAACAAGTTCATCAACACCATGACGCAACAGCCTACCGTGGAGCAGTTGATTCCACTGGTGGCAACCCCGGATAAAGGCCTCAAGCACCACTGGGACTATCTCTACGAACCGGACGCCAAAGAGCTGCTTGACGGCTTGATGGTTCGCTACGTGGAGTCGCAGGTCTACCAGGCGGTGGTCGAGAACAACGCGGCTGAACAAGCTGCGCGGATGATCGCGATGAAGAACGCTACCGACAACGCCGGTGATTTGATCAGCGATTTGCAGCTGATCTACAACAAGGCGCGTCAGGCTGCGATCACCCAAGAGATCTCGGAAATCGTCGGCGGCGCTGCCGCGGTTTAACGGTTCAAATATTCAGAGGATCCAGCTATGAGTAGCGGACGTATCGTTCAAATCATCGGCGCCGTTATCGACGTGGAATTTCCACGCGACAGCGTACCGAGCATCTACAACGCTTTGAAAGTACAAAGCGATGCCGGCACCACTCTGGAAGTTCAGCAGCAGCTGGGCGATGGCGTGGTTCGTACCATTGCGATGGGTTCCACCGAGGGCTTGAAGCGCGGTCTGGAAGTCACTGACTCTGGCGCAGCCATCTCCGTACCAGTCGGTAAAGCGACCCTGGGCCGGATCATGGACGTCCTCGGTAACCCGATCGACGAAGCTGGCCCGATCGACACCGAAGAGCGCTGGGGCATTCACCGTCCTGCGCCAACCTTCGCTGAACAAGCGGGCGGCAACGACCTGCTGGAAACCGGCATCAAGGTTATCGACCTGGTTTGCCCGTTCGCCAAGGGCGGTAAAGTCGGTCTGTTCGGTGGTGCCGGTGTAGGCAAAACCGTAAACATGATGGAACTGATCCGTAACATCGCCATCGAGCACAGCGGTTATTCCGTGTTCGCCGGTGTGGGTGAGCGTACTCGTGAGGGTAACGACTTCTACCACGAGATGAAGGACTCCAACGTTCTGGACAAAGTGGCACTGGTTTACGGTCAGATGAACGAGCCGCCGGGTAACCGTCTGCGCGTAGCACTGACCGGCCTGACCATGGCCGAGAAGTTCCGTGACGAAGGTAACGACGTTCTGCTGTTCGTCGACAACATCTATCGTTACACCCTGGCCGGTACTGAAGTATCCGCACTGCTGGGCCGTATGCCTTCCGCAGTAGGTTACCAGCCGACCCTGGCCGAAGAGATGGGTACTCTGCAAGAGCGTATCACTTCGACCAAAAACGGTTCGATCACCTCGATCCAAGCGGTATACGTACCTGCGGATGACTTGACTGACCCGTCGCCAGCGACCACCTTCGCCCACTTGGACGCCACCGTCGTACTGTCCCGTGACATCGCTTCCCTGGGTATCTACCCAGCGGTCGATCCACTCGACTCGACTTCGCGCCAGCTGGATCCGAACGTAATCGGCCAGGACCACTACGACACCGCTCGCGGCGTTCAGTACGTTCTGCAGCGTTACAAAGAACTGAAGGACATCATTGCGATCCTGGGTATGGACGAGCTGTCGGAAACCGACAAGCAGTTGGTAAACCGTGCTCGTAAGATCCAGCGCTTCTTGTCGCAGCCGTTCTTCGTGGCTGAAGTCTTCACCGGTGCTTCGGGTAAATACGTTTCCCTGAAAGACACCATTGCTGGCTTCAAAGGCATCCTCAACGGTGACTACGACCACCTGCCAGAACAAGCGTTCTACATGGTCGGCGGCATCGAAGAAGCGATCGAGAAAGCCAAGAAACTGTAATCCCGGCGCCCGGCAACGGGCGCTAATTTAGGTTGAGGCAATCAGATGGCTATGACAGTCCATTGCGATATCGTCAGCGCGGAAGGGGAAATCTTTTCCGGCCTGGTCGAGATGGTGATTGCGCACGGTGCACTGGGTGATCTTGGTATCGCCCTGGGTCACGCGCCGCTGATCACTAATCTCAAGCCAGGTCCTATCCGCCTGATCAAGCAGGGCGGGGAAACCGAGGTGTTTTACATCTCCGGTGGTTTCCTCGAGGTTCAGCCGAACATGGTCAAGGTTCTTGCCGACACTGTGCAACGTGCTGCCGACCTGGATGAAGCCTCCGCTCAGGAAGCCGTTAAGGCTGCCGAGAAGGCCTTGCATGAACGTGGTGCAGAATTCGATTACGGTTCTGCTGCCGCACGTCTGGCCGAGGCGACAGCTCAGCTGCGCACCGTCCAGCAGATCCGCAAGAAGTTTGGCGGTTAATCCGTCATCGACTTGTTGTGCGATTGATTAAAAAGGGTAGCCTCGGCTACCCTTTTTTCTTTTCCGACTTTCATAATCTGGTCGCAGTTGCTGACCACCCAGGATTGGTAGCCAGTCATGTCTCTCGAAATCGTTATCCTCGCTGCCGGCCAAGGCACTCGCATGCGTTCGGCATTGCCCAAGGTCCTGCACCCGATTGCCGGCAACTCGATGCTCGGCCATGTTATCCACAGCGCCCGGCAACTTGATCCACAGCGCATCCATGTGGTGATCGGCCATGGCGCTGATGCCGTGCGTGAGCGCCTGGCAGCGGATGACCTTAATTTCGTGCTGCAAGACAAGCAACTGGGTACCGGTCACGCCGTGGCCCAAGCCGTACCGTTCATCACCTCAGACACCGTGCTGATTCTCTACGGTGACGTGCCGTTGATCGAAGTCGAAACCCTGCAACGCCTGCTCAAGCAGGTGGCACCGCAGCAGTTGGGCTTGCTCACCGTCGAGTTGGATGACCCGACCGGCTACGGCCGTATCGTTCGAGACGCCGACGGCAAGGTCACGGCCATCGTCGAGCAGAAAGACGCCAGCGAAGCCGAACGCGCGATCACCGAAGGCAACACTGGGATTCTGGCGGTG
The DNA here is from genome assembly GCF_016651105.1 of Pseudomonas sp. TH15. Taxonomy (GTDB): domain Bacteria; phylum Pseudomonadota; class Gammaproteobacteria; order Pseudomonadales; family Pseudomonadaceae; genus Aquipseudomonas. The sequence goes on along the minus strand of NZ_JAEKEL010000001.1, from coordinate 999,362 downwards.
CCGTTTGAACGTCTGGGCGACTGGATGGGCCGGCTCTCCAACAACAACGTCCAAGGCGAGTACTACCTGACCGACGTGATTGCGATGGCCGTCAGCGATGGTCTGGTGGTGGCCACCGAACAACCCCACGACGCCATGGAAGTGCAGGGCGCCAACGATCGCAAGCAACTCTCGGAGCTTGAGCGTCACTATCAGTTGCGCGCCGGCCTCCGCTTGATGGCTCAGGGTGTGACCCTGCGCGATCCGGCCCGTTTCGATGTGCGCGGCGAGGTCACCATCGGTCGCGATGTGCTGATCGACATCAACGTGATCCTCGAAGGCAACGTCGTTATCGAAGACGACGTGGTGATTGGCCCGAACTGCGTGATCAAGGACAGCACCTTGCGCAAAGGCGTGGTGATCAAGGCCAACAGTCATATCGACGGCGCGATTATGGGGGAAGGCAGCGACGCCGGCCCGTTCGCGCGTTTGCGTCCAGGAACGGTTCTGGAAGCCCGGGCCCATGTGGGTAACTTTGTCGAACTGAAAAACGCACACATGGGCGAGGACGCCAAGGCCGGTCACCTGACGTACCTGGGCGATGCCGAAATCGGCGCCCGGACCAACATTGGCGCCGGCACTATCACCTGCAACTACGACGGTGCGAACAAGTGGAAAACCGTGTTGGGTGAAGATGTGTTCATCGGTTCCAACAACTCGTTGGTGGCGCCTGTGGATATCTCGTCAGGGGCAACCACTGCGGCGGGTTCGACCATTACCCAGGATGTGGATAACGCACAGTTGGCAGTGGGTCGGGCGCGGCAGAAGAACATCGACGGCTGGAAGCGGCCGGTGAAGATCAAGAAGAGCTGAGTTATCCACAGAGTGTTGTGGCGGATGACAGATCGCCTTCGCGGGCAAGCCTCGTTCCTACAGATATCACTGTCTGTAGGAGCGAGGCTTGCCCGCGAAGCGTTTATATACACATCTTTTTTCTTGCGCTGGCTTGACGAAGTTTCGCCAATAGGTTTTGATTGCTTCCGTTATCTTTCGAATCGAAACTTACCAGCCCATGTCGAAGCGCAATACACCACAACGCCGCCACAACATCCTTGCCTTGCTCAACGAGCAGGGGGAAGTCAGTGTGGATGAACTGGCCAAGCGTTTCGAAACCTCGGAAGTTACGGTTCGCAAGGACTTGGCCGCACTTGAAAGCAATGGCTTGCTGCTGCGCCGTTACGGTGGCGCGATCACCATGCCGCAGGAACTGGTGACGGACCTCGGTCAGCCGGTTTCCAAGTACAAACAAGCCATCGCTCGCGCCGCGGTCACGCGAATTCGTGAGCATGCGCGGATCATCATCGACAGCGGCAGCACCACCGCCGCCATGATCCCGGAACTCGGTCAGCAACCCGGTCTGGTGGTGATGACCAATTCCTTGAATGTCGCCAGCGCCTTGAGCGAACTGGAGCACGAACCGGTACTGTTGATGACCGGCGGTACTTGGGACCCCCATTCCGAGTCCTTTCAAGGTCAGGTGGCCGAGCAGGTACTACGCTCTTACGACTTCGACCAACTGTTCATCGGTGCCGACGGCATCGATCTGGTACGCGGCACCACGACCTTCAACGAACTGCTGGGGCTGAGCCGGGTCATGGCTGAAGTCGCCCGGGAAGTGGTGGTGATGGTCGAGGCCGACAAGATCGGCCGCAAGATTCCCAACCTGGAGCTGCCCTGGAGCAGTGTCCATACCCTTATTACCGATGATCGCTTGCCGCTTGAGGCACGGGATCAGATTCAGGCCCGCGGTATCAATTTGATTCTCGCGGCTGTCAGTCAGGAGAAATAGCATGTGTGGAATTGTCGGCGCAGTCGCAGAACGTAACATCACCGCCATCCTGCTCGAAGGCCTGAAGCGCCTGGAATACCGTGGCTACGACAGTGCCGGTGTGGCGGTCTTCACCAATGACGGGATGCTCGATCGCGTCCGTCGTCCGGGCAAAGTCAGTGAGTTGGATCAAGCCCTGGCCGAAGCGCCGCTGATCGGACGTCTGGGCATCGCCCATACCCGTTGGGCGACCCACGGTGCGCCGTGCGAACGCAACGCTCACCCGCATTTCTCCGGGCAGAACCTGGCTGTTGTGCACAACGGCATCATCGAGAACCACGAAGCCCTGCGCGAAAAATTGAAAGCCCTGGGTTACGTGTTCACCTCAGATACCGACACCGAAGTCATCGCCCACCTGCTGGCGCATAAACTCAAGGACCTGCACGATCTGACCGTAGCCCTCAAGGCCACCGTCAAAGAGCTGCACGGTGCTTATGGTCTGGCGGTTATCAGCGCCGACCAACCGGATCGTCTGGTCGCCGCCCGCAGCGGCAGCCCGTTGGTGATCGGTCTGGGCCTGGGGGAAAACTTCCTCGCTTCCGACCAACTGGCCCTGCGCCAGGTCACCGACCGCTTCATGTACATGGAAGAAGGCGACATCGCCGAGATTCGTCGCGACAGCGTGCAAATCTGGGACATTAACGGCAAAGCCGTTGAGCGCGAAGCCGTGCAGTACCGCGACAGTGCCGAATCGGCAGAGAAAGGCGAGTTCCGCCACTTCATGCTCAAGGAAATCCATGAGCAACCTTCCGTTGTGCAACGCACGCTGGAAGGGCGTCTGAGCCAGCAGCAAGTGTTGGTGCAAGCGTTCGGTCCACAGGCTGCCGAGCTGTTCGCCAAAGTTCGCAATGTACAGATCGTTGCCTGCGGCACCAGCTACCACGCCGGTATGGTTGCCCGTTACTGGCTCGAAGAACTGGCCGGTATTCCGTGCCAGGTCGAAGTCGCCAGCGAATTCCGCTACCGCAAAGTGGTGGTTCAGCCCGACACCCTGTTCGTGACCATCTCCCAGTCCGGCGAAACCGCCGACACCCTGGCCGCCCTGCGCAACGCCAAGGAACTGGGTTTCCTCGCCAGCCTGGCAATCTGCAACGTTGGCATCAGCTCGCTGGTGCGTGAATCCGACCTGACCCTGCTGACCCAGGCCGGTCGCGAAATCGGCGTGGCCTCGACCAAAGCCTTCACCACTCAGTTGGTTGGTTTGTTGCTGCTGACCCTGTCCCTCGGCCAAGTGCGCGGCACCTTGGCCAAAGGCGTCGAAGCCACCCTGGTGGAAGAACTGCGTCGCCTGCCAACCCGTCTGGGCGAAGCCCTGGCAATGGACAGCACCGTGGAAAAAATCGCCGAACTGTTCGCCGACAAGAACCACACCTTGTTCCTGGGCCGTGGCGCGCAATACCCGGTGGCGATGGAAGGCGCCCTGAAACTCAAAGAGATTTCCTACATCCACGCCGAAGCCTACCCGGCCGGCGAACTGAAACACGGCCCGCTGGCGCTTGTGGATAACGACATGCCAGTGGTCACCGTGGCACCGAACAACGAACTGCTGGAGAAGTTGAAATCCAACCTCCAGGAAGTCCGCGCCCGTGGCGGCCAGTTGATCGTCTTCGCTGACGAGAAAGCCGGCATGGTCAATGGCGAAGGCACTTACGTTGTACAGATGCCGCACATCCACGACATCCTGTCGCCGATCCTCTACACCATCCCGCTGCAGTTGCTGTCGTACTACGTGGCGGTGTTGAAAGGCACGGACGTTGACCAGCCGCGTAACCTGGCGAAGTCGGTGACTGTGGAATAAGTTATCCACCGTTGATATGACCGAAGAGATCGCAGCCTTCGGCAGCCCCTACAGGTGAAACACGAGGCCCATGTAGGAGCTGCCGGAGGCTGCGATCTTTTGATTTTGGGGATGAGCCCATGGACCGCTTCCAGGAAATGCAGGTCTTCGCCGCCGTCGCCCAGGAGCAAGGCTTCTCGGCGGCGGCGCGGCGTTTGGGAATGTCGGCGGCCAGTGTCACTCGCGCGGTGGCGGCGCTGGAGAAACGCATCGGCACCTTGCTGTTGACGCGCACCACCCGCAGCGTGCACTTGAGCGAGGCCGGTCAGCGTTACCTCGAAGACTGTCGCAGAATTCTCGCCGAGGTGCAGGAAGCCGAGGATTCGGCGGCGGGCAGCCACGCCCAGCCTCGTGGGCAACTGACGATCACCGCGCCGGTGTTGTTCGGCGAGTTGTTTGTCACGCCAGTGATGGTGCGTTACCTCGATCAATTCCCTGAAGTCGTGATCAACGGCTTGCTGGTTGATCGGGTGGTGAGCATGGTCGAGGAGGGCATTGATGTCGCGGTGCGTATCGGCGATTTGCCCGACAGCAATCAGCATGCGATTCGCGTGGGGGAAGTGCGGCGGGTTGTTTGCGGTTCGCCGCAATACCTCGACGAACATGGTCGACCGAATCATCCACAGGCATTGGCCGGCGCACCCGTGGTGGCGACTTCGTCGATTGGCCAGCAGCGCAGTTGGTTATTTCTTGATCAGGGTCAGCCGCTGAGCGTGAAACCCGAACCGCGGCTGGTGGTGACGGCCAATCAATCGGCGATCACCGCTGCCTGCATGGGCGTGGGTCTGACCCGAGTGTTGTCTTATCAGGTGGCGAGCAAGGTGGCTGCCGGTGAGCTGGAAATTGTCCTCGCCGAATATGAATTGCCGCCTCTGCCGATCCATATTGTTTATCAGGGTGGGCGCAAGGCGCCGGTGCGGGTTCGCAGCTTTGTCGATTTCGCCGTGAATGCCTTGCGTGAGCATCCTGCGTTGAACATGCGGCGCTATTGCGCTAAATGAAATAATCGATTGCGATTTTTGGTCATTCTGTAGTTTTCGCGATAGGTGGAAGATGACGGCCATCGGCGCTGTCATTCCCGCAACGGCGCCACTGCACTGCGGAGTCGACCATGCAAGCGATCAAACTCTACAACTTCCCACGCTCTGGCCACGCACATCGGGTGGAGTTGATGCTGTCCCTGCTGCAATTGCCGACCGAACTGATTTTCGTAGACCTGGCGAAAGGTGAGCACAAGCAGCCGGCGTATCTGGCGATCAACAGCTTCGGCCAGGTGCCGGCGATTGATGACGGCGGCGTGGTGCTGGCCGATTCCAACGCGATTCTGGTGTATCTGGCGCAAAAATACGGCCACGGTCGCTGGTTGCCGGCTGACCCGGTGGGCGCGGCACGGGTGCAGCGCTGGTTGTCGGCAGCGGCCGGGCCGATTGCATTCGGGCCTGCTGCTGCGCGGTTGGTCACGGTGTTTGGTGCACAGTTGAATGCTGATGAAGCCATTACCCGTGCATACAACCTGCTCAAGGTGATGGATCAGGAGTTGGGCAAAACCCCGTACCTGGTCGGCGAAGAACCGACCATCGCCGACGTCTCCGCCTACAGTTACATCGCCCACGCGCCGGAAGGCAATGTGTCGCTGGACGACTACGGCAACGTGCGCGCGTGGCTGGCCCGCGTCGAAGCCTTGCCCGGTTTTGTCGGCATGCCGCGCACCGTCGCCGGTCTGCAAACCACCGCCTGATTTTCGCAATCCACACTGTGCCGTCGGCGCAGGGGAGAGGTCGTGATGGAACGTTCACCATGGCACGCTGGCGAACAACAGTTGCAGGCGCAGGTCGGGGTTGCCGAACGCATGGAAGCCTTCGGGCGCAAGGTGATTCGCACCTGGATGCCGGATCAGCACCGCGAGTTCTATCAGCAATTGCCCTTCCTGCTGTACGGCGCCGTTGATACGGATGGGCGGCCGTGGGCCAGCGTGCTTGAAGGCGCGCCGGGGTTCGCCCACTCGCCGGACCCTGAGCATCTGCATTTCGCCAGCCAGGTCGCGGCTGATGATCCGGCGCAACTGCGCGATGGTGAGCCGATCGGTTTGCTCGGCATCGAGTTGCACACCCGCCGGCGCAATCGCCTCAACGGCCATGTCGGTCATCTGAACGCTCACGGTTTTGAGGTGAGCGTGGATCAGGCGTTCGGTAATTGCCCGCAATACATCCAGCTGCGCCAGTTTCAGCGTGTGCCACTGACGGATCCGCTGAGCCGCCCGGCTGAGCATCTGAACGGTCTCGATGACGCCGCCACCGCGCTGATCGCGGGCGCCGACACGTTCTTTGTCGCCAGTTATGTGGACGTCGACGGCCAACGCTCGGTGGACGTTTCTCATCGCGGTGGCCAGCCCGGTTTCGTCCGTATCGAAGGCAATCGCCTGACCATTCCGGACTTCGCCGGCAACTTACACTTCAACACCTTGGGCAACCTGCTGCTCAACCCTCGGGCTGGTTTGCTATTCGTCGACTTCAAATCGGGTGACCTGCTGCAACTCAGTGGTCGCACCGAGATCATCCTCGAAGGCCCGCAGGTCGAAGCCTTTCAAGGCGCCGAGCGCTTGTGGACGTTTGAGGTTGAACGCGTGGTGCGGCGGCCGGCGGCGTTGGCCCTGCGCTGGCGGTTCGATGGGATGTCGCCGAACAGTTTGATGACCGGCACCTGGGAACAGGCCACTGCTCGCCTGCAAGCCCAGGCGTTGGGTGATGCCTGGCGGCCATTGCGGGTGGTGCGGATCGAGGCGGAAAGCCAAAACATTCGCTCGGTTTATCTGGAGCCTGCCGATGGCATCGGTTTGCCGGTGTTCCAGGCCGGGCAGCATTTGCCGCTGCGTTTTAAGGTGGGCGGCGAGACGCATATCCGCACCTACAGCCTGTCGAGTGCGCCGTCCGATGATTTTTTCCGCATCAGCGTGAAGCGTGACGGCTTGGTGTCTTCCCACGTGCATGAGCAGATCCGCGTCGGTGATGTGCTCGAAGCTCGCGCGCCGCAGGGCCATTTCACCGTGGCGCCCCATGAGCGTCGGCCGCTGGTGCTGTTGGCCGCCGGGGTCGGCATCACGCCGTTGCTGTCGATGGTACGCGAGGTGGTTTATCAGGGCTGGCGCACGCGGCACATTCGTCCGACCTGGTTCTTCCAGAGCTCGCGGACCTTGGCCGATCAACCGTTTCGCCAAGAGCTGGACCGTTTGCTTGAAGGGGCGGGTGACAGCGTTCGCGTGCTGCGCCTGCTCAGCCAACCGGAACCCGAGGCGCGGGAGGGCGAAGACTTCGACCTGACCGGGCGTATCGACATGGCGTTGTTGCAGTCGATCCTTGAGGTTGAGGACTACGATCAATTGGACTTTGTCCTGTGTGGTCCGGGGAGTTTTACCCAAGGCATGTACGACGGGCTGCGGGACCTGGACATCCGTGATTCACAAATTCACGCCGAAACCTTTGGCCCATCGACATTGCGTCGGCGCCCCGATCCGGATGCGATCGTCATCGAACAACCCCCAGCCGCGACGACCTCGGTGCCAGTGGTGTTCCAGCGTTCGGCCAAAGAAGCGCGCTGGCAACCGGACGGCGGCAGTTTGCTGGAGTTGGCGGAGAGCCGCGGCTTGCGCCCGGAATTCAGTTGTCGCGGCGGGTCGTGCGGCACCTGCAAGACCCGGTTGATCAGCGGCCAGGTGAATTATCCACAGCCGCCGGCAGAAGTGCCGGAGGCGGGGCACGTGCTGATCTGCTGCGCCGTCCCGGCACAAAGCCCCCAACCCCTGATCCTCGATCTGTAACCCGCCCCCTTTAGGAGCTGCCGCAGGCTGCGATCTTTTGCTGTTGTTTTTAACAGACAAGGTCAAAAGATCGGGCGATTCGGGTTCGAATCAGGCGTAGGACAGGGATTTTTCTTCCAGCAATTCCTGATACAGCTCCGTCCACTTGCGGCCCATTTCGTCGGCAGTAAACAACTGCCGATACCGCGCCTCAGCTTTCACGCCCATGGCTGCCGCGCGCACCGGGTCTTCCCACAAGGTGCGCATCGCCTCGCGGAACGCCTGTGGATTACTCGGTGGTACCACCAGCCCGGTTTCGTTGTGGATGTTGATGTAGCTGGTACCGGTGCCGATTTCACTGGAGATCATTGGTTTGCCGTACATCGCGCCTTCCAGCAGCGAGATGCCGAACGCTTCGGAGCGTAGGTGCGACGGGAACACGATGGCGTAGCTCAGTTGCAGCAACGCCACCTTGTCTTCATCCCCCAGCCGGCCGAGGAAGTGGATATTGCGCAGACCCAGCGCCGCCGCTTGGGCGTGCAATTCCATTTCCAGTGGCCCGGCGCCGACGATCACCACCGGGTAATCCACGTCTTTCAAGGCGTCGAGCAGGATGTGCAAGCCTTTGTAGTAACGCATCACGCCCACGAACAGGAAAAACTTATCCCCAAGCTTCTGCCGCCAATGGGCCATGCGCTCGGTATCAGGCTGTGGATAACCGGCCTTGTTCAAACCGTAGGGAATGACGCGGGTCTTGTCCTGAAACTGCTGCAATACGTCGCTGGTGTGCAGGTAGTTGGGCGAGGCCGCGACGATGCGGTCAGCGCTGGCGAGGAAGCGGTTCATCAGCGGCCGATAGAGTTTGAGCAGGTGTTTCTGGCGAATGATGTCCGAGTGGTAAGTGACCACGCTCGGTTTGTTCATGCCGCTGGCGAAATGCACCAGGTCCATGAACGGCCATGGGAAGTGGTAATTGACCACATCGGCTTCGGCCGCCAGCTCGCGAAACTGTTTGAACACGCTCCAGGAAAATCCCGTGGACGCGAATTGAATGTCGAGTCTGGCCCGATGCACTTCATGCTGACCGAGTTTCACCACGGGCGGCGTCGGGTCGGCACTCAGCGTCAGTACCTGGCCCTCGATGCCGTGCTGGGCGCCACTTTCGCAGAGCTGGAAGATGACTTGTTCGATGCCACCTACGGAGTCGGGCAGGTACGTCTTGAAAAAATGAAGAACTCGCATTCAACCTCCCAAAACCTGGCGGTAGGCGCGGGCTGTGATCTTCGCGCAACGCTCCCAGGAAAAAAGCTTCGCTTGTTGTAGTCCCGCTTCTCGGCATGCCTGCCAATGCGTTTTATCGTCGATCAGTCGGCTCATCGCATCCCGCAAGCCGACAGGGTCGTCAGGTTCAATGTAGTTGCCCGCCGCGCCGGCCACCTCTGGCATCGCCGAATGCCGAACCAGAATCACCGGCGTGCCGCTGGCCATGGCTTCCAGCACAGGCAGGCCGAAGCCTTCATAGACCGATGGAAAAATCAGTGCCTGCGCCCCGGCCAACAGCTGTGCCACGTGCTCATCGGGCAGGTAACCGAGCAAGCAGACGTGCCCGGCGGCCAGCGCCTGGCGCAGTTCTTCGCTGAATTGCTCGCGCTGCCAGCCGGCCATGCCGACGATCAACAGCGGAAACCGCTGGCGCTGCGCCTCCGGCAGCAAGGCGTGGGCACGCAGGGCCAGGGCCAGGTTTTTGCGCGGTTCCAGGGTGCCGACGCAGAGAAAATATTCTCGGGCCTCGACCCCGTGGGCCTTGAGGACCGTGTCGATGTCTTCGGCTGAGCGCGGATGGAAACGCGCCGCCACGCCCAGCGGTGCGACGATGAAACGCTCGGCGGGCAGGGCGAAATAGGCTTGAGCCTCATCGGCAATGAACTGCGAGTCGGTCAGAATCAACTGCGCCTGTTGCACGCCATCGGCCAGTCGCCGCTCGATTTCGCGCAAGCGCGCCGGCGGTTGCGTCTCGGGGTAATGCAGGTGCGTCAGGTCATGCAGGGTGATGACCGTTGGGCCGTCGAATGACAGCGGCCACAAACTCGGTTCGTGATACAGGTCGATCGACTGGGACCGGCCCTGATCGAAACGTTTCTGCGCCAGCCAGCGCCGTGCCTGATAGGCCCCGGGAATTTGCCGCAGCAACGGCGACAGTCGCGAGTAGCCGGGCATGGCGGCCTCGGGCAGCGAAGTGCTCCAGCCCCAGCCGTGGAACAGCGAAAGTTCGATGTCCGGTTCACAGGCGAGTGCGCCCACCAGTTCGGCAACGTAATGGCCGATGCCGGTGCGCGGGGCCTGGAGGATGCGGGCGTTAAGGGCAATTCGCATGTTGCCTCTCTGCCACGACCGGTGTCGGCTGAAGATTGCGCAGGGTGCGTTCGGCCAGTTGCGCACTGGCTTCACGCCAGCCGATCCACTGCCAATCAGTGACATTGCGAGCCGCTGGGAATTGGCCGCTGTTCTCGAAGCGAACCACCAGATCGGCCAGGGTTTGCGGCTTGGCCAGGTCGAAGTAGGCCATGAACTCACCGCCAATTTCGCGGAAGATCGGGATATCACTGCCCATCGCGGGCAACCCGCGTTGCATGGCTTCCACCAGGGGCAGGCCGAAGCCTTCGACCCAGGACGGAAACACCAGCGAACGGGCGTGGGAGTAGGCGTATTCGAGGCTGGTGTCGCTCAGGTCGTTGAACATGAACAGCCGTTTGTTCAACTGCGGATGGTTGTGCACCCGGGCGAGCAGGGCGTCGCACTTCCAGCCGATGCGCCCGGCGATGCACAGTCGGGCTGTCGAGCCCGCCGCCCAGGCGAGTTCAAAAGCGTCCAGCAGGTAGTCGTGGTTCTTGCGCGGTTCGATGGTGCTGACCATCAGGAACACCGGCTCCGGGGCGTCGAACATCCGCTTCAGGCGCGGTTCGACGGCAGCGCGCGCTTCGCTCAGGTCCAGTTCTGAGCCGAGGTGGAAATAGTCGAACCACAAGGCATCGGCTTTAGCCGGACCGACCCGGCGCTGCAATTCTTCGCGCACCTGGTCGCGCACCGTGGCGGAAATCGCCACATAGCCGTCGGCGGTTTTAGTGATCCAGTCGAACCATTCGTTGAAAACCTGTACCAGCCGCGTGTCGTAGAACTGCGGGTGGGTCAGGGGAATCAAGTCGTAGATGACTGAGACAATGCCCACGCCTTCGCGCTTGAGTTGTTCGGCAAACGGGAAGAAATCGGTGTGCCAGGACGAGTCCAGCAACACCAACTGATCCCCCGGCTGATGCTGCAACGGCGTGCAACGCTTGGGCAGTTGGTATTGGTTGAGACCGTCGATCAGACGCAGCGGAATACTGAAACAGGTAATCGCCGTGACGCGGTAGGCCACGTGCAGCAAACGCTTGATCACTCGCGAATTCGTGCGGTTGTGCAGGCGTTGGTGCAGTTGCCAGAACCGGTGGGCCAGGCGCCCCAGACGCCCGCCAAAGATCATCAAGTGATCGAAAAACGGAATGTTCAACGCGCCGAGCTTGAGCACTCGGTAGAGCTTGCCTTTGAGCATCACGACCGGGATGCATTCGACGCCCTGCACGCTGGGCGGCAGTTGATTGATGACGTTGCGCACCACGCGCTGAATGCCCGAGTTGACCTTGGGATGCTGGAACACGTGGGTGCATTCCACCAGCAGGCGAGTCATGACGTGCGCTCCTGGTGAATGGCAGTGGCCGTGCGGGTGATGGTGGTCTGGGCGCCCAGCCACGAGCAGCCGACGAAGTCTTCGTGGCGATTATTGATGACGTGGAACACCAGGCCGTAGTCGCGCCATTCGAAGTTGCGGTCCAGGTGTGAGTCCAGGCGCGACAGGCTCAGCGCCACGGAATAGTTACCCTTGCCCAGGCCCATGACGAAGGCAAAGCGATAGGTCACTCGCTCACCAGCGTGCAGGTCGTCCAGGGCTTTGTCCTGGCGGTGGGTGTTGATGCCGTACATGGCCTGGCCCAGGCGATCCTTGATCATGAAGCCCAGCACCAGGCGTTCGATGTCCTGGCGAATCTCTACCTGCACTTCCAGCACCACCGGTTGACCGACTTCGGCGGCATCGATGGCGCGTTCGTTTTCGTCCAGCAGGCGCACGCTGAGGATGCCGGCTTCACCGGTACCGGAGATGGTTTGCACTTGGCCTCCGGCGAGCATTTCCTGGCGCACGGTCTGGCCTTCGCGTTCGGCGAGCAAGGCGTTGTAGTAATCCATGACCGCTTCGGGTTTGTCGTGCATCGCCATGCGGCCGCGATCCAGCAGGATCGCCGAGTCGCAGATCGACTGGATCGCCCCTCGGTCGTGGGACACGATCAGCAAGGTGGTGCCGGCTTTGCGAAAGCTGCGGATGCGGTCGAAACTCTTGTGCTGGAAGTAGGCGTCGCCCACCGACAATGCTTCGTCGACGATCAGGATGTCCGGGCGCCGGGCCGTGGCCACGCTGAACGCCAGGCGCATCTGCATGCCGCTGGAATAGGTGCGCACCGGCTGATCGATGGCCTCGCCGATTTCGGCGAAACGTTCGATCTCCGGCATCAGGGCTTCGATGTCTTCGACGTGCATGCCCAGCAGTTGCCCGGCCATCACGGCGTTCTGCCGGCCGGTGAAGTCCGGGTGAAAACCCATGCCCAGTTCCAGCAGGGCGGCGACCTGGCCTTCGAGCTGGATGTTGCCGCAGGTCGGTTGGGTGGTACCGGTGATCATCTTCAACAACGTGCTTTTACCGGCGCCGTTGACCCCGACGATGCCCACCGCTTCACCGGGGGCGATCTCGAAATTCACGTCTTGCAGCACCCAGTGCTGGCGGTGGCGCATCGGCGAAAACGGGATCAGCCACTCGGCCAGTCGGCTCCAGCGCGTAGGGTATTGCTTGTAGGCCTTGCCCAGACCAGTAACGCGTATGTGCCCCATCAGAGTTCATCCACCATTTCGCCGACCCGCTGGCGAAACAGCCGCAGCCCGATCACGCAGAACAGCACACCGGTCACGAAGATCGGCAGCAGGGAACTCCACACCGGCCACTGGCCGTAGAGGAACAGGTTCTGATAACTGGCCATCAGGTTGGTCAGGGGGTTGAGTTGCAGCAGGCGCTGGACCCACTCCGGCAGGATGCTGATCGGATACACGATCGGTGTCAGCCAGAACCAGAATTGCAGGCATATGCCATAGAACTGGCCGATGTCGCGAAAGAACACGTTCAACACCCCCAGGACCATTCCCAGCCCGGCGCAGAACATCACCTGCAACGCCAACAGCGGCAGCAGCGCCAATAACGCCATGCCCGGCCAGCGTCCGGTGATCAGCAGAAAGCCGAGGAACAGCCCGATGATGATCGCGAAATTGATGCCGGCGTTGAACAGCACAATCACCGGCAGGCAGATCCGCGGGAAGCTGATTTTCTTCAGCAGGTTGGCGTTTTCCAGAAACATGTTCTGGCACCGCAAGGTGATTTCCGAGAACAGGCCCCAGGTCAGCAAACCGGCGCAGAGGTAGACGCTGTAGGCCATGCCGTCATCCACGCCCGGCAAGCGGGCGCGCATGATGTGGGCAAAGACCACCGTGTACACGACGATCATCGACAGCGGATTGAGCACGGTCCAGAGGGCACCGAACAACGAATTGCGATAACGCGCTTGGAACTCTCGCTTGACGCTACCGAGGATGAAACCTCGATAGCCCCACAGCGATCGGTACAGGGAAAGCAGCATTCAAACCGTCCTGCCATATTGGTCTTCGAAGCGGACGATGTCGTCCTCTCCCAGGTATTCGCCGCTTTGTACTTCAATGATCACCAGGTCGATCACACCCGGGTTTTCCAGGCGATGCTTGTGCCCGGCGGCAATGAACGTGGATTCGTTCTTGGCCACCAGGTGGGTGCCGGTGCCGTTGTTGGTGACCTTGGCCATGCCTTCGACCACGACCCAGTGTTCGTTGCGGTGGTGGTGCATTTGCAACGACAGCTTGCCGCCCGGCTTGACCACGATGCGCTTGATCTTGAAACGCAGACCTTCCTCGAGCACGGTGTAGGTGCCCCACGGCCGGCTGACGGTGCGGTGCAGGCGATAGGCTTCGTGCTTTTTGTCCTTGAGCTGCTTGGCCACCCGGCGTACATCCTGGGCGCGGTCGGCGTGGGCCACCAACACCGCGTCGGCGGTGTCGACGATGATCAAGTTATCCACACCCACCGCGGCGACCAGCCGGCCTTCGCTCTGGACGAAGTTGTTGTGGCTGTCGACGAAGATCGCATCGCCACTGGCGCGGTTATTTTGTGCATCGGCCGGCACCAGTGCAGCCAGCGCGCCCCAGGAGCCGATGTCGCTCCAGTCGAAACCGGCGGGCACCACGACCACTTTGTCCGAGCGTTCCATCAAGGCGTAGTCGATGGAGATGTCGGTGATCTCGGCAAACAGCGCCGGCGATAATTCCTGTTGCAGGCAACCGCCGGTTTCCACCGATGGGCTGACGGCCATGCAGGCTTGGGTCTGTTCCAGCAGTTCGGGGGCGTGAACCTGCAACTCGGTCAGCAGCGTGGCCACCGAGAAGCAGAACATGCCGGAGTTCCACAGGAAGTTGCCGCTTTCCAGGTAATGCGTTGCGGTTTGCAGGTCGGGTTTTTCGACGAAGCGCTGCACCCTGGCCGCACCTTTGTCGTCCAGCGGTGCACCGGTCTCGATATAGCCGAAGCCGGTTTCCGGCGTCGTCGGCTCGACGCCGAACGTCACCAGGTAACCCGCCTTGGCCAGCGTCACGGCATGCGCGACGGCGCTCTGCAAGGCGTCGACATTGACGATCAGGTGATCGGCCGGCATGACCACCATGATCGCTTCGTCACCGTGCAGGGCTTGCAGCGACAGCGCCGCCGCCGCGATGGCCGGGGCGGTGTTACGGCCGGTCGGCTCAAGCAGGAAGTGCCCGCGATGACGGGCCAATTGCGCGTCCTGGTAGTGATCCTTGCTCTGGAAGTAATACTCGCGGTTGGTCACCGTAACGATGTCGCCCCAACCATCGAGCAGCGCGGCGGCACGCTGATAGGTTTTGCCCAGCAGCGACTGGCCGTCGGGCAGGGTCATGAACGGCTTGGGGTGCCCTTCGCGGGACACCGGCCACAAACGGGTCCCGGCACCGCCGGAGAGAATCACAGGAATCAGCATGGCCTACTCCTTGGCGACGCGTTTCATGTCCGCATCCATCATCATGCGGATCAAGGTATCCAGATCGGTTTTTGGCTTCCAGCCCAGCACACGCTGGGCCTTGGCCGGGTTCCCGAGGAGCACGTCGACTTCGGCCGGGCGGAAAAACGCCGGGTCAATCTTCACGTAGTCGCGGTAATTCAGGCCAATGTGGTCGAAGGCGATCCGGCACATTTCGCGCACGGTGGTGGTCACGCCGGTGGCGACCACGTAGTCGTCGGCTTTGTCCTGTTGCAGCATCATCCACATCGCTTCGACGTAGTCGCCGGCAAAACCCCAGTCACGCTTGGAGTCGATATTGCCCAGGCGCAATTCCTGCTGTTTGCCTTGCTTGATGCGGGCGGCGGCGTCGGTGACCTTGCGGGTCACGAACTCGATGCCGCGCAGCGGTGATTCGTGGTTGAACAGGATCCCGCTGCTGGCGTGCAGGTTGAAGCTCTCGCGGTAGTTCACGGTGATCCAGTGACCGTAGAGCTTGGCTACGCCGTACGGGCTACGGGGGTAGAACGGCGTGTTCTCGTCTTGCTGCTCGGCCTGGATCAGGCCGAACATTTCGCTGGTGGACGCTTGATAGAAACGCGTGTGCGGGCTGAACTGGCGGATCGCTTCAAGCAGATGAGTCACGCCCAGGCCATCAACGATGCCGGTGGTCACCGGTTGATCCCAGGAGGCGGCGACAAAGCTTTGCGCCGCCAGGTTGTAGACCTCGTCCGGCGCCGACTTGATCACCGCGCGCTGCACGGAGCAGGCATCGGCCATGTCGCCATCCAGGTAAATGATGTCGCCCTCGACCCCCATCTCGCGCAGGCGCCAGCGTGAATCGCTGCTGCGCCGGGCCACCAGGCCGTGGACCTTGTAACCCTTGTCGAGCAGCAGTTTCGCCAGATAAGCCCCGTCCTGGCCGGTGATCCCTGTGATCAGTGCACTTTTAGTCATTCGTCTTTTACTCGTTTCTCCCAGTCGGACAGGATCGCCCGCAGGGATTGTTGTGTTGTGATTTCAGGCGTCCATCCTGTGGTCTGGGCGAGCTTGGCATGGCTGCCACAAACGCGACGCTGATCTGCGCGGCGAAGTCGCGCAGGATCCTGAATCAATTGCATGTCGACCTGGGCGAGGTCCCCCAGTTGTTCAATCAAACTGCGGATACTTTGCTCGCGCCCCGAGCAAATGTTGTAGACCTGCCCCGGCGTACCCTTTTCGAGCAGCGCCAGGTAGGCCGAAATCACATCGTCCACGTCGAGGAAGTCACGGGTGACGTCGATGTCACCGACTTCCAGTTGTGGCGCTTGCAGGCCTTGCTTGATTCGGTTGATCTGCCGCGCTGCGCTGGCGATGACGAAGCTGTCTTTCTGCCCGGTGCCGATGTGGTTGAACGGACGGGCGACCAGCACCGGCCAGCCTTCGCTCAGGCCCCATTGCAGACTCAAGAATTCCGCCGACAGTTTGCTCACTGCATACGGGTTGCGCGGGCAGGGTGGCTGGCTTTCGGTGATGGGCAGTTGGGCTTCGCTGACCTGGCCGTAGACATCGCCGGAGCTGACGTACAGGAAGGTGCCGTTGAAGCCGCGAGCCTTGAGGGCTTGCAGCAGGTTCAGGGTACCGAGCAGGTTGATGTTCAGCGTGCGCGCCGGATCACGGAAGGCTTCGGGAACGAAAGTCTGGCCGGCCAGGTGAATGACGGCGTCGGGCAGCTCGGGCCACAGGTCTGCGAGGCTGTCCGGGTTGCCGAGGTCATAGCGCGAAGGGACCGTCAGCAGCTCCCATTTCGAGGTATCGGCATTCAGACGCGATTGGATGTGTTGTCCTACGAATCCACTCAGACCCGTAACGAACAGACGCTTTTTCAAACAGCAGCCCCTTGGTCATTAAACTTCTGCCATTTCCCACAGGCTGACGGGAATGTCTGTCAGACCGTGCGAAAACATCGGTAGGAAAACAGGCGAAGTCTTTGTTGTAGTTGTTTGGTAGCCAATCTGTGCCAATTACGGCGCAATTTCAACAGGTCCAACCGTGACTGGTCAGTTCTCGTTAGCGTAGCCTCATTTTTCTCGTCGGGCGGTTCACGAATCCTCAACGGATGTGTTTAGAATGCCCCTCGTCACGATTATCCAGCGATCGTTCGGGGTGCTGCGAAAGTTGTTCCCATCCCCGCGAAGCTGACCATTAAAACAAGAACGTAGACGGGCAAGAAGACGATGGACGACGACCGGCAAACGCCGCCGCGATCCGTTGCTTTGCCGTCATAGAGTGGGGCTGCCGGGACGGCGGTTTCATCGTGGGATGCCATGAATTTCATTCTTTACTCGGACGTCAACGACAGCTCCATCAGCCAGAGCCTTGGTCGACCCGAATACAGTTATTACTTCGTGCTCAAGGCGTATCGCCCGGTGCTCGAAAGCCTTGGGCGGGTGCACGTGGTGTCCAGCGTCGCCGAGGTCGATCCCCTCTACAGGCAACTGCTCGCCGCTGGCGAAGACAGCTTGTTCCTGTCGTTCACCCCGCCGCAGAAAACCCCGACCGATCTGGAGTGCCCGACGATCTGCGTGGTGGCCTGGGAGTTCGACTCGATTCCCGATGAGCAGTGGGACAATGACCCGCGCCAGGACTGGACGCACATGCTCGCGCGCCAGGGCCGGGTCATCACGCTCTCCAGCCACACCGCCCGGGCGATTCGCCGGGCCATGGGTGAAGACTTCCCGGTTCTGGTGTTGCCAACGCCGTTGTGGGAAAACTTCGCGGCCATTCGTAGTCACCACACCAGCGCGCCGGTGAACCCCGGTTCAACACTGCAGATCAAGGGCTGCGTCTTCGACTCCCGTACCCTCGGGCTCAACGCCGATGCGCTGATCCCGGTGCCGCCGAGTGCCGAGGAACTGGCGGCGCTGGCGGCCGAGCTGGAGGCTTTGAAGCCACCGCCGCTGACACTGAAACGGCGCTTCGTGATTGCCCGCCATTACCTGCACATGTGGCGCCTGGACAAAGGCAAATCGCTGCCGGACCCGGTCCATCGCACGCACTTCCTGAGCCAGTGGTATTGGGAAGGGGTTCGCGACTTGTTGTCGGACACCGTCCATGCACGGCTCGCCGAGTACCTGCCGGCCATCGCCGGTCCGCAGACAGTTGCAGTGCCCGAGCCCGAACCCCGGGAGTGGCCGGATACCAACACCCAGGTCGAGACTCAAGTGGACGGCGTGGTCTACGTCACCGTCTTCAACCCGCGTGACGGTCGCAAGAACTGGCATCAGCTGATCACCGCGTTCTGCTGGGCGTTCCGCGAAACCGACGACGCCACGCTGGTGCTGAAGATTACCCAAAGCGACCTGTCGTCCTACTACGACGAGCTGATGACGTTGCTCGCGCAGCTGTCACCGTTCGCCTGTCGAGTGGTGGTGATGCACGGTTATCTGGACGATCCGCAATACGCCCGGCTGTACGAAGCCGCCAGTTTTTACGTCAATGCTTCACGCTGCGAAGGCCTGTGCCTGCCGCTGATGGAGTTCATGGCCAGCGGCAAACCGGTGATCGCCCCGGATCACACCGCCATGGAGGATTACATCGATGAGCGCGTGGCGTTTGTGGTCAAGTCCAGCGAAGAGCTGACCATTTGGCCGCAGGACACCCGCATCATCTACCGCACCCTGCGTTATCGACCGGACTGGGGTTCGCTGAAAACCGCCTACGAAAACAGCTACCGGATGGCCAAGGCGCAACCGCAGGATTACCAGCGAATGTCCCGCGCCGCCATCGATCGCATGCACGACTACTGCGCGTTCGCCCCGGTGCAGCAACGTCTGTCGGACTTCTTCGGGCTGGTGCCGCAGGCCTCTGTGCCTGCGACCGTGACGGATAACGCCTCATGCTGATCATCATTCATTCGGAAACCAACCAGCGCACCATTGCCCAGAACCTCGGCCGCTCGGAGTACAGCTATTACTTCGTGCTCAAGGAGTACCGGCCGGTGCTGGAGCGACTGGGGCGAGTGGTCGAAGTCAGCGACCCACAGACCGAAGTCGATGCGCTGTACCTCGACTGTCTGTCCCGAGGTGAAGACTGTGTCTTCCTGTCGTTCTCGCCCCCGCATCGCACGCCGGTCAACTTTGCCTGCCCGACCCTGGCGGTGTTTGCCTGGGAATTCAGCACCATTCCCAACGAGCCGTTTGCCGGGGAACCACGCAATGACTGGTGCAGCGTGTTGCGCGCGTCCGGTGCGGCCATCACGCATTCCAACTACACCGTCAACGCGGTGCGCGAGGCCATGGGCGCGGACTATCCGATCGTCGCCGTGCCCGCGCCCGTATGGGACCGCTTCGCTGCCCGTGGTGCGCAGTTGCAACGCCAGCCGTTGGCCAGGCAGGTGAAATTGAAGATCAAAGGGGTGGTGGCGGACAGTCGTCAGCTCGACCTGCAGGCGTTTGGCCCGGTGCATTTGCGTACGGGTCAGGGCATCGATTTCGATGCGCCGGCCAGTGAGCACGAGTTGGTGCTCGACGGGGTGATCTATACCTCGGTGTTCAACCCCAGTGACGGGCGCAAGAACTGGGAAGACATGCTCAGTGCCTTCTGCGTGACTTTCCGCGACGTTGAAGATGCCACGCTGGTGTTCAAACTGACCCACCACGATGCCGAAGAAGCGCTGGCCGATATCCTTCATCACTTGTACAAAAACCAGTCCTACCGCTGCCGCATCGTGTTGATTTACGGTTACCTGGCGGATGCGGATTACGAGCAACTGGTCCAGGCCACCAGTTATGTGGTCAACACCGCTTACGGTGAAGGGCAGTGCCTGCCGCTGATGGAGTTCATGTCCTGTGGCAAACCGGCAGTGGCGCCGCGCACCACGGCGATGATCGATTACCTGGATGCCGACAACGCCTTCATCATCGACACCACCGACGAATTGACCGCCTGGCCCCATGACCCGCGCCGCGCCTTCCGCACGTTGCGCTACATCACTGATTGGGCGTCGGTGTGCAGGGCGTATCGAGCAAGTTATGACGTAGCCAAGGACGATCCCGAGCGTTATGCGCAGATGTCCGCCCATGCGGTGACCAGCCTGCAAGCGTTCTGCAGTCAGGCCGTGGCCGAACAGCGTTTGCAGGTTTTCCTCGGGCAATTGTTCGAGCAGCGCAGGGCCGCCATGGAAACCCCTGAAGCATGAGCAGCAAACGGATCATGGACATCGAGTTGCTGCGCGGTATTGCAGTGCTCGGCGTGTTGTTTCATCACCTGCAAGGCAGCCTGTTTACCGACACGGTGCCATTGCTGGAAAACATCCATGCCTGGGCGCAACCGTGGTGGGGCGTCGATCTGTTTTTCGCGATCTCGGGCTTCGTGATTGCACGCAGTTTGATCCCGGCCTTGCAGGGTTGCAGCACGCGCCAGGAATACTGGCAGCAGACGCGTAACTTCTGGCTGCGGCGGGCCTTTCGCTTACTGCCGTCGGCGTGGTTGTGGCTGGCGTTGATGCTGCTGGCCTGTGTGTTTATCAACCGCTCCGGGGCGTTCGGCACCTTGCAAGCGAACTTGCAGGCGACGCTGGCCGGGGTCGCGCAATATGCCAACTTCCGCTTTGCCGACAGCTTTTTCCACTACGAATACGGCACCAGTTTCGTGTACTGGAGCCTGTCGCTGGAGGAGCAGTTTTACCTGCTGTTCCCGCTGCTGATTCTGCTCTGCCGCAAGCACCTGGTCTGGGCGTTGCTGGCGTTGGTCGCGGTGCAGTTGTTCACCTTGCGCACGCCTATCCTGATGGTGGTGCGCACCGATGCATTGGCCCTCGGCGTGCTGCTGGCGATGTGGAGTGCACGACCTGATTACGTGCACTGGGAGCCGACATTCTTGCGTCGGCCGTGGGCGGGCGTCGCGGCGCTGCTGATCCTGGCGCTGGCGCTGAGCTTCATGGCCACCGACCGCTTCACCTTCGCCAATTACCGGATCGGCGCGATTGCCGTGCTCAGCGCGGTGCTGGTCTGGATCGCGTCCTACAACCGTGATTACTTGATGCCAGCAGGTTTGCTGAAGAGCCTGATGGTGTGGATCGGCAGTCGCTCCTACGGGATTTACCTGATCCATATTCCGGCGTACGCGTTGGTGCGCGAAGTGATCTTCCGGTTGCAGGCGGCCGGTCTGCCGAGTCCGGCGGGCCATCCGGTCCTGACTATCCTGATCGCTGGCGGGCTGATTGTCCTGTTGAGCGAACTCAATTACCGCTTCGTCGAAATGCCCATGCGCAATCGCGGCGCCTCGCTGGTGCAACGTCTGAGCACGTCCCGAACCGCCGTCCCATCCTCTGGAGCTACCTCATGCTGAGCCTTTTGAAGAAACTCACGGCGGGCACGCCCGCTCCCGCGCAGCCAGTGGCACCGGTCGCGGACAAGGTCGACCCGTACATGCTCGGCCTGCATGACGCGATGCTCAGTGGCTGGTTCAACCAGGAAACCGGCGAGCTGTTTACCGGTTTCCCGGTGACCCCTGAGGACACCTTGCTCGACGTCGGCTGCGGTGATGGCGGCAACGTGCATTTCTGCGGCATGCGCGGGGCGAAGATCATCATTGCCGACATTGACGCGGCCAAGGTTGAAGCGACCCGCCAGCGCCTGAGCGATACGCCGGCCCGGGGCGTGGAGTGCCACGTGACCGACTGCAATCCGCTGCCGATTGCCGATGCGACCGCCACCCGCGTGGTGTCCACCGAAGTCATCGAACACGTCGACGACCCGGCGCAGTTCCTCGCTGAACTGGTGCGGGTCGGCAAGCCTGGGGCGTTGTATTTGCTCAGCGTTCCGCACCCGAGCTCCGAAGACCTGCAAAAGGACATCGCCGCGCCAGAGTACTTCCAGAAGCCCAACCACATTCGCATCATCAGCGAAGAGCAGTTCAAGGCGATGGTCAGTGACGCCGGCCTGGAAGTGCTGAGCCACAGCCAGTACGGGTTTTACTGGTCGATGTGGATGCTGTTGTTCTGGGAAGCCAAGGTCGACTTCAGCAACGCTGACCATCCGCTGCTCAATCACTGGGCGGATACCTGGAAAGCGATCCTCGATTCGCCGCGGGGCGCGCAGATCAAACAGGCACTGGATGCGGTCGTCGCGAAAAGCCAAGTGATCATTGCCCGCAAACCCCCGGTAGCCATGTAGGAGCTGCGGCACGCTGCGTTCTTTTGATCCTGATTTTGAAAGCAAGATCAAAAAGATCGCAGCCTCGTTTCCCTCGACAGCGCCTACAGGGTTTTGTGTAACCTTGCAGCCTTGTGGTGACAGGGGTCTGGAAGGTATGCGCTTTATTGTGGGTCTGTTCCTGGGCATCTTGCTCGCGGGTTGCGAGCAACACGACGCGCCGCCCCTCGACCAACAACTCTATATCTGGCAACGCCAATGGACGCCCGCCCATGAAGCGGCGTTGCGTGACAGCCACGATGACTTTTCAACGCTGCGCGTGCTGGCGCTGCAAGCCTTTCCGAAGGCGGGATGGAGCCGGGCGCGGATCGATGCGCAGCGATTGCACGCCGATGGGCGCCCAGTGATCGCGGTGATTCGTCTCGATGGCCAGCTCAAGTCGCTGGATCAGGCTCAGGTCACTTCGCAGATTCTTCAGGTGCTCGCCGATTGGCGGGCCCAAGGCCTGACGCTGAGCGGCGTCGAGATCGACCACGATGCCGGTAATGCACGGTTGCCGGCCTACGCTGAATTTCTCCAACATCTGCGCGCGGCACTACCGGCATCTCTGGCGTTGAGCATCACCGCGCTGCCGGCGTGGCTCGACAGTGCGCAACTGCCGGCGTTGCTGGCCACGGTCGACAGCAGCGTGCTGCAAGTGCACGCCGTCAGCGACCCGCGTCGGGGTCTGTTTGATCCTGATCAGGCGTTGAAGTGGGCCCGGGCCTGGTCAGGCATCACGGACAAACCGTTTTATCTGGCGCTGCCGGCGTATGGCGTGGCGCTGTTGCCGGATGACGGCGGTGCACCGCTGGTGGAAAGCGAAGTGTCGCTTGAACGGGGCGGAAAGCGCCGGGAACTGTTGGCGGACCCGCTGCAGTTGAGTCAGCTCGGCAAAGCATTGCGAAACGATCCGCCGGCGCATCTGGCCGGGCTGATCTGGTTTCGCTTGCCGCTGGCCAATGACCGCCGCGCCTGGAGCCTGACCACGTTACGCGCGGTGGCGCGTGGCGATGCGCTGAGCAGCCAGCTCGGCCTGACGTTCAGCGAGCACAACGGGCTCTACGATATCCAACTGAACAACCCTGGAAACCTCGACAGCGACTGGCCCGAACGCCTGACGCTGGCGGTGCAAGGCTGTGATGGCGCTGATGCGCTGGCCGGTTATGCGTTGCAACAGAGCCCGGATCTGCTTACCTTCACCCGCTTGCGCGACGGTCGAATTGCGGCCGGCGGACAGCGCGCCATCGGTTGGGCACGCTGCGCAAAAATTGATCAAGGAGGTTCGAATGTTCACCCGTAACTGGCCCCGCCATCTGCTCTGCCTGAGCCTCGGTTTGCCGCTGGGTTCGGCGCTGGCCTGTGGGCCGGACTTCCCGATGCGTTTGCTGGATAACCGCGACCAGTCACTCTCTGAGCTGCCGGAAGGCAACTTCCGCTTCGAGGTCAGTCGCCTTGGGCAGGCCATCGCCGGGCTGAAAAGCCTGACGCCGGCCGCCAGCACCCAGAATGGTTTGTACGCCGAGCCGACCGATCCTGTCGAAGAGCGTGGCAAGGTGGAGGCCGCTGGCCTGACCGCTGAGCAGCAAGCTCTGGTCACGCGTCTGCGCACCTTCACCGATGCCCGCGACGCCTACGCGCAGGGCGCCAGTCTGCCGGCGGAAATCCGTCTGTATGTGGCCGGTGCGGTGGCATTCAATGTCGGCGAGCATCAACTGGCGGTCGATTACTTCAGGCAATTGCTGGCGCTGCCGCCGGATCAGCGCCCACTGCGCAGCACTTGGGCGGCGTATTCGGAAGGGCGCGCGCTGTTTGCCATGAGTCCCGACGCCGACGACATGCTCGACCCACTTGAAGAGGCCATCGCAGCATTCCGGCAGACCCGGCAGTTGAGTATCGACGGCTTCAGCGATCCGCTGGGGCTGGGTGTTGCCAGCCTGGGGGAAGAGGCCCGTGCGGCGCGTCTGACCGGTGGCTGGGACAATGCGATCAATCTTTACGCGGCGCAGAGCGTGCACGGTTCATCGGTGGGCTACACCTCGCTCAAACAACTGGCCAACGAATTGGCTGATATGCCCGAGCCGGAATTGGCCAAGCTGATGCAGCACGAAGGCGTGCAGAAACTGGTCACCGCTTCGTTGATCAGCCGTCTCGGCGGGTCGTTCGGCGATGAACCACCGAACCAGAAAAAGCTGCTCAAGGTCCTGCAAAACAGCACCCGTGGCAGCTTCGAAAATGCCGATCGGCTGGCCGCGGTGAATTATCAACAGGGCGATTACGCCAACGCCAAGGCCTTCCTCGAACACGCTGGCGACGGCGGCCTCGCCTGGTGGCTGCGGGCGAAGCTGGCGGTGCGCGACGGCGATAAGAATGCGGCTGTCGCCGCTTATGCCAAAGCCGCACAGGCTTTTCCGCAAAGCGAAGATTGGGGTAATCGGCGTACGCCTGACTGGGCGTTTGAAAGCGTTCAGCCGAAATGCCGTGTCGAAGGCGAAAGTGCAATTCTCGCGTTGCAACGTGGCGAATATCTGCAAGCATTCGTGCAGTTGTATCGCAGCAATGAGATCTATTGGTTTGATGCCGCGACCGTTGCTGAACGCGTGCTGACGGTCGACGAACTGAAACGGTATGTCGACGAAAATGTGCCGGCACCACCGGTGCTGACCCAACAGGATCGCGACAACTACGTGCAGCTTTCGGTAGCAGCGAAACTGCGCAATCTGCTCGGCCGGCGCTTGCTGCGCGAGGGCCGCTACGAAGAAGCCGTCGGCTATTTCGACAATCCTGACCTGCAGCACAAAGCCGAACTGTACGCTCAGCAGCGGCTCAAGGCTGACGCCGCATGGTGGCCGACCAAACGTGCCAGTGCCTTGTACAACGCGGCGTGGACGGCGCGCGATTGGGGCATGGATATCCTCGGTTACGAGATGTCCCCGGATTACGCGACGTTCGACGGTAATTACAGTCTGGAAGCTCCCGAACTCAAAGTCGGACCGCTGTTGGCCGAGGGCGAAATAAAGCGTCAGCAAGCCACGGTGGCGCAACCGGATGAGCGTTTCCATTACCGTTATGTCGCCACGGCCCTGGCCAGTAAAGCCGCCGATCATCTGCCCCGCAGCAGTCAGGCGTTTGCTTCCGTGCTGTGCAAGGCTTCCAACTGGGGCACCAGCCTGGAGGAGCAAAGCGCGTTTTATCAACGGTATGTCGAGCAGGGCCCTTACGTGGTCTGGGCCGGTGATTTCGGTCATCAATGCCAGGACCCGGACTTCCAGAATGCCGACAAACGCTACGTGACCCAGTTTGTGGATAGCCTGCGCTCGACACTTCGTCCCTACAAACGCGTGCTGCAGGTTTGCGGTGTGTTACTGGTCACGGCGACGGCTTTGCTGTTGATCAATCGCCGTCGTCGTCATAAGGCACAGTAAGGCTCAGGCCTGTTGAACAAAGGTCAGCCGCACGGCGAAACCGATCAACAGGCTGCCGAACAGCCATTGCTGTACGCGTTGGGCTGACGGGCTGCGTTGCAGCCAACGGCCCAGCGCCGCGCCAGTCAGCGCGTAGGCGCTGTCGAACAGTAAACCGGCGACCACCAGCAACACACCAAGGGTGGCGAACTGCGCGAGCACCGGCCCTGCCTGAGGATTGATGAACTGCGGCAGCAATACCGAGCAGAACAACAGTGCCTTGGGGTTGAGCAGGTTGGTCAGCAAACCGCGTTGGATCGACTCGCGCCAGCGTGGTTTTTCGCCGCCAGCGTTTGCCCCATTCAAGCTCGGCAGCAGGGTGGTGCGCAGGCATTGAATGCCGATCCACAGCAAGTACGCAGCGCCGACCAGGCGCACCACATCGAAGGTCCAGGGCGCAGCCTTGAACAGCGCCGCCAGCCCCAGCGCCGCCAAGGCCACATGACAACCGCGGGCAATGCCCAGGCCTATCGCCGTGGCCAGCGCCGCGCCTTTGCCCTGACGAGCACCGGTTTGCAGCAGCAGAATCATGTCCGGGCCGGGCAGCAGATACACAACCGCCAACGCCATGAAAAACAGCCAGAGTCCTGCCACGTTGCACCCCATTCGTTGTCGATTTGGTAGGGTCAGTCTAGGGCTGGAGGGCAGGGCAGGTGCTTGCGTAGTTCGCTTCTATAACCTTCTGAATTGGCATAACCTGCCACGTCATGACGTACACACCATCAGGATCTGCCAAACCATGAAACTGGATGCCTACGACCGCAAGATTCTCGCCGCCCTGCAACGGGACGGTCGACTGAGCAATGTGCAACTGGCCGATGAGATTGGTCTGTCGGCGTCTCCGTGTTTGCGCCGGGTGCGGATGCTCGAAGAGGCGGGGGTGATTCGCGGTTATCAGGCCAACCTTGATCGTGACGAAGTGGGGCTGGGGCTGACGGTGTTTGTCGGGGTCAAGGTTGAACGCCACAACGATGAACAGGCCGAGGCCTTTCGCGAGGCGGTGACGGCGTTGCCCGAGGTGATTTCGGCGTTTCTGGTGTCCGGGGAATCGGATTTTCTGCTGCAAGTGGTGGTGCCGGATCTGCGTGCCTACGACCGGTTTCTCACCGGGCGCCTGCTGAAGTTGCCGGGGGTAAGTGATATTCGCAGCAACTTTGCGATTCATACGGTGAAGACGCCGGGGGCGTTGCCGCTTGAGCATTTGCCCAGTTTATAAAGATCAAAAGATCGCAGCCTTCGGCAGCGCCTACAGGTGCGATTTTTTGATCTTTGATTTACATCTGCGTCGCCATCCCCTCCACATTCATCGCCGCCTGGCGCAACGCTTCTGAACGGGTCGGGTGCGGGTGGCAGGTCAGGGCGATGTCCTCGGCCGAGGCGCTGAACTCCATGGCCACGCAATATTCACCGATCATTTCACTGACGCTCGGGCCCACCAGATGCACGCCAAGGATTTCGTCGGTGCGCTCATCGGCCAGCACTTTGGCGAAGCCTTCGGTCTCGTGGTTGATTTTCGCCCGGCTGTTGGCGGTGAACGGGAACTTGCCGACCTTGTACGCACGACCCTCGGCCTTGAGCTGTTCTTCGGTCTTGCCGACGCTGGCCAGCTCTGGTCGGGTGTAGATCACATTGGGGATCAGGTCGTAATTGACCTCGCCGGCCTTGCCGACGATCTGCTCGATGCAGGCCATGGCTTCGTCTTCGGCCTTGTGGGCGAGCATCGGCCCGGACGTGACGTCGCCGATTACCCAGACGCCAGCGGCTTCGGTGCGGTGACCCTTGTTGGCGAGCATGCCGCGTTTGTCGGTAGTGAGGCCAACGGTTTCCAGGCCCAGGCCTTGGGTGTAAGGCCGGCGCCCGATGGCCACCAGCACGTAATCGGCTTCAAGCAATTCTGCGGTGCCACCAGCGGCGGGCTCAACGCTGAGCTGCACGCCGTTGGCCGAGGTGGTGGCGCTGGTGACTTTCGAACTCAACTTGAAGCTGATGCCTTGCTTGGTCAATGAACGTTGCAGGGTTTTGCCGGCCTCGCCATCGACGCCGGGGCAGATCCGGTCGAGAAACTCGACCACGGTCACTTGAGCGCCCAGCCGCCGCCAGACCGATCCCAATTCCAGACCGATTACTCCGGCGCCGATCACCACCAGGTGCTTCGGCACTTCGGTCAGGGACAACGCACCGGTTGAATCGAGGATGCGCTTGTTATCGATGTCCACGCCGGGCAGGGGAGTGGGCTCGGAGCCGGTGGCGATGATGATGTCTTTGGCCGTCAGCTCGGTCTTGGCGCCCTGGCTGTCAGTCACGGTGACCTTGCCCGGCCCGTCGATATGGCCCCAGCCCTTGATCCAGTCGACTTTGTTTTTGCGAAACAGAAACTCGATGCCTTTGGTCAGCCCGGTAACGCTTTCGTCCTTCTGTTTCATCATCTGGGCGAGATTAAGCGTCGGTTTGACCTCAATCCCCAGGTTGGCGAATTCCGCACCCATGGCTGCGTCGTAGAGTTCGGAAGCATGCAGCAGGGCCTTGGACGGCATGCAACCGACGTTCAGGCAGGTGCCGCCGAGGGTGGCGCGGCCTTCGACGCAAGCGGCTTTGAGGCCGAGTTGGCCGGCCCGGATCGCTGCGTTGTAACCGCCCGGGCCACCGCCCAGAATCACGACGTCATAGGTGCTCATGCTTGTACTCCTGGAGTAAAAGGGGCCGGATGGGTAAACGTAGCCGTTGATAAAAATTACGAACGTAATATGTGCGTTCCAACGTATTTAGGTCAAGGCTTCAGGTAAATGACAGGTCGAGCGTCTTTGAATAAGGGCAATTGTGTACGAATATTTCACGCTTTTCGTTATATCGTAACGATATGCAGGGTGAATCAATGATTTCGGGGTGATATGCAAGTTGATCTGGAGGTTGATGGCACGCGAGTGAGCGGGCTGCCGCGCTTTCAACAGGCGGCAACGCAGGCCAAGCGCTTACGCCGCTGGGCTATCGGGCTCGGTGCGTTGGCCGGGGCGGCCTGGGTATTGGCATTTTTTGTCGGGCTGTTTGCCCCGCAATCAATCTGGTTGCCGCTGCTGGTCAATCAGAGTGCGGCGTTGCTGGTGCTGGTCGCCGGGTTGCAGTCGGCGTGGTGGCTAACGCGCTGGCGCGCGCACGCGCTCAATCCCGTCGTGCTGGCTCCGCAGACGACTGTGCAAGAACAGACCGAGCCGCACGGCTGGTACGAACGGTTGCTGGACCGTCTGAGCCGGCGTAGCGCGCATGTGCTCGGCCAGATCGGTGCGGCGACGCTGTGGTTGGGCGGTTGGTCGCTGCTGGTGCTGCTGAGCATCGAACAAGTGTGGAATCTCGCCTTAACCCCGGCGGCTGTTGGCGTGTCTGCCACGGTCGGCGCGGCATCGGCGTTGTTGCTGGCTTTTGGTCTGTTGGTGCTGGAACGTCAACTGGCCCAGGAAAACCTCGCCGAATGGCCGGAAGCAGGATCACTCGCGCAAATGACGCGTGTGGCGATTATCTGTTTGGTGCTGAGCGCGCTGTGTTTATTGTTCGGCAATGACACCTCGGTTTGGCCGGTCCGTCTGGCGGTGCTGATCGGCTTGCTGCCGGGGCTGGTGGCCGTTGAATTGCTGCTGCGTGCGGTGCTGTCGCTGTTCAGTCCGCAGCGTGAACAACTTGAACCATCGTTGCTGGCGCGAAGCTTTGTCGCTGACATGCTGCGTTGGCCGCCACAACCGTTGCTGGCGTTGCAGCACGAATTGCACAACCGCTTCGGCATCGACCTGCGGCAAATCTGGGCCTTCACTTACATGCGCCGGGCGTTTTTTCCGGTGTTGGCGGTGGTGGCGATTGTCGGTTGGTCACTCACCGGTATTCACGAAATTGCGCTGCAAGGGCGCGGTATCTACGAACGTTTCGGCAAACCGGTGGAAGTCTTCGGCCCAGGTTTGCACGCCGGTTTGCCCTGGCCGCTGGGCCGAGTGTTGAGCGTCGAGAACGGCGTGGTCCACGAGTTGGCCACCAGCGTCGGTGAAGCATCGGCACCGGTGGTGGCTGAGCCCGCGGAAGGCCCGGCCCCGGCGATTGCCAATCGCTTGTGGGACGCCAGCCATGTGAATGACAAATCCCAAGTCATTGCCAGCAGCCGTGCCGACAAGCAGAGCTTCCAGATCGTCAACATGGACGTGCGTTTCGTCTATCGCATTGGCCTGACCGATAAAGACGCGTTGGCCGCGACTTACAACAGCGCTGATGTGCCGACGCTGATTCGCAGCACCGCCAGCCGAATTCTGGTGCACGACTTTGCTTCGCGTACCCTCGACGGTTTGCTCGGTGAAGACCGGGTAGGGCTGGGCGAAGAGATCGGCCGTGCCGTGCAGGCAGACCTGAAAAAACTCGACAGCGGCGTGGAAATTCTCGCCACGGTGGTTGAAGCGATTCATCCGCCGGCCGGTGCTGCCAATGCTTATCACGCGGTGCAAGCGGCGCAGATTGGCGCTCAAGCGTTGATCTCTCGTGAACGCGGTGCGGCAGCGGAGGCGACCAACCAGGCGCAGTTGCAGGCCAGCATTGCTCGCGATCAAGCCACTGCAAGCGCCCGTGAAATCAATGCGGCGGCGCAGGCTTCCGACCTTCGGTTCAGTGCCGAACGCAAAGCCTTCGCCAGCGCCGGCCAGGCTTTTGTGCTGGAGCAATACTTCAGCCAACTGACCCAGGGCCTGGCCAACGCCAAGTTGTTGGTTCTCGATCATCGCCTGGGCGGCAGCAGCAACGCGCCGACCATCGACCTCCGTACATTCACGCTGCCGGCTGACCCTGCGCCGGCGCGTAATACCGCTCAGCCAGGAGCCTCCCATTGAGCCAGTCGCATACTCACGATCACGATGACCACACTGGCCACGATCACGGCCATGGCGGGCATCATCACGGACATCACCATCATCACCACGGTGATCCGCAGGAGGCCGGTCCATTCCCGTGGCGGCGCATGGGTTGGGCGGCGTTGCTGGTGGCGTTTGCCATCGCAGCAGCGAGCCTGGTGCAAGTGCGTTCGGGGGAGGCCACGGTGATTACCCGTTTCGGCAACCCCTCGCGGGTGTTGCTTGAGCCGGGGCTGAGCTGGCGTTGGCCGGCACCGTTCGAGGCGGCAATCCCCGTGGACTTGCGCTTGCGCACAACGTCCAGCGGTTTGCAGGATGTCGGCACCCGGGATGGTTTGCGCATCATTGTTCAGGCTTATGTGGCGTGGCAGGTACAGGGCGATCCGGACAATGTGCAGCGCTTCATGCGCGCGGTGCAGAACCAGCCCGATGAAGCGGCGCGGCAGATTCGCACCTTTGTTGGCTCGGCACTGGAAACCACGGCCAGCAGTTTTGATCTGGCGAACCTGGTCAACACTGACGCCAACCAGGTGCACATTGCCGAGTTCGAAGCGCAGTTGCGTCAGCAGATTGATCAACAGTTGCTGACCACTTACGGCGTGCGAGTGCTGCAAGTCGGCATTGAACGACTGACGCTGCCGTCGGTGACACTCACCGCTACGGTCGATCGTATGCGCGCTGAGCGTGAAACAATCGCCACCGAACGTACCGCGATAGGCAAACGCGAAGCCGCGCAAATCCGTTCCGCCGCCGAACGTGATGCGCGAATTGTGCAGGCCGATGCCACGGTGAAGGCTGCTGACATCGAAGCGCAATCTCGCGTTGAAGCTGCGCAGATTTACGGCCGCGCCTACGCTGGATCGCCGCAGCTCTACAATCTGCTGCGCTCACTCGACACCTTGGGCACTATCGTTTCGCCGGGCACCAAACTGATTTTGCGCACCGATGCAGCACCATTCCGGGTGTTGGTTGACGGTCCGCCGAGCCTCGATAACAAGTCCGGGTCGCAGCCATGAATTTGGTTCCACGTGGAACAAATGAGTTAAGCAGCCCTTGGATTCAGGCCGGGCGTCTGGCTTTTCTGGCGCTGTACGCGGTGACAGTGCTGGCCGCTTTGGCCTGGGCGTTCTCCAATGTGCGGCAGATCGACCCGCAGAATCGTGCCGTGGTTTTACACTTTGGAGCCCTGAGTCGCGTCCAGAATGCCGGTCTGTTGTTGGCGTGGCCGCGTCCGTTTGAGCAGGTGATTTTGTTGCCGGCGGCGGATCGGGTCATCGAGCGTCGAGTGGAAAATCTGTTGCGCAGCGATGTGGCGTTGCAGGCTGATCGCGTCGCCACGTTTGCCACTCCGCTCAGTGATGCACTGGCGGGCTCCGGTTATCTGCTGACCGGTGATGCCGGCGTGGTGCAACTGGATGTGCGGGTGTTTTACAAAGTCACCGAGCCGTACGCCTTCGTCCTTCAGGGCGAACATGTGCTGCCGGCACTCGATCGCTTGGTTACTCGCAGCGCCGTGGCGCTCACCGCCGCGCGCGATCTGGACACCATTCTGGTTGCACGTCCCGAACTGATCGGCGCCGATAACAAGGCTGCCGAACGTCGTGAACGCTTGCGCGGTGATCTGGTGCAAGGCATCAACCAACGCCTCGCCGAACTGACGGCGACGGGGCAGGGAATCGGTATTGAAGTTGCTCGCGTCGACGTGCAATCGAGTCTGCCCGGCCCGGCAGTAAACGCATTCAACGCCGTGCTGACCGCCAGTCAGCAAGCCGACAAAGCAGTAGCCAACGCACGTACCGAAGCCGAGAAACTCACTCAGACCGCCAACGAACAAGCCGACCGTGCCCTGCAAGTGGCGCATGCCCAAGCGAGCGAGCGACTGGCCAAAGCCTCGGCGGATACCGCGACGGTACTGAGCCTGGCCAAGGCGCAACAGCAGGGCACTGACCCGCAAATGTTGCTGCGCATTTACCGTGAGCGGATGCCGAAGATTCTCGGTCAGGCTGGCTCGGTGACCACGGTCGATCCGAAAGACGATTCCCGCCTGATCATTCAGGGAGCTGCACAATGACTGCCCACACCGCCGCCGCACCGAGCATGTTGTCCTCGGCTGAGCAACGCAGCGCTGCGCGCCAACTGACCTTGGCGATGCTCGCCCTCGGCTTGCTCGGGTTGGGTCTGATCTGGCGCTGGTTCTCTCCGGAGCAGACCGGTGTCAGTCAATTGCTGCTGGGATTCGCCTCGGTACTGGTCGCTGTGCCGGTGATGCGTTCGGCCTGGTACAGCTTGCGCTACCCGAGCCTGCACGGGATCACCGATCAACTGATCGCCCTGGCCATGCTCGGTGCCTGGGCCACCGGTGATTTGCTCACGGCAGCGTTGCTGCCGATCATCATGATTTTCGGCCATGTGCTGGAAGAGCGCAGTGTGATCGGTTCCCAGGAAGCGATTCACGCCCTCGGCAAATTGACCCGCAGCCATGCGCGCAAGCTTCAGGCGGACGGCGCCATTGTCGAAGTCGACAACGGCACGCTCAAGGCTGGTGACATTGTGGAGGTGCGCGCCGGGGATCGAGTACCGGCGGATGGTCGGGTGTTGTCCGGTCAGGCGAGTCTCGACACCGCATCAATCACCGGCGAGTCGGTGCCGTTGGAAGCGGTGGTCGGCATGGCGGTATTCGGCGGTGCGATCAACCTCGATGGCTTGCTGCGCATTGAAGTGACCCGCACTGGCAACGAGTCGACCCTCGGTAAAGTGATCGCGCTGATGCAAAGCGCCGAGCGTTCCAAACCACCAATCACCCGTTTGCTGGAACGTTACGCTGGCAGCTATATGGTGTTGGTGTTGCTGCTGGCGGCAGTGACCTGGTTTGTCACCAACGATGCCCAGGCAATGTTGGCGGTGTTGGTGGCGGCTTGCCCGTGTGCGCTGGTGCTGTCGGCACCGGCCACGGCGATTGCCGGCGTAGCAGTAGCGGCGCGTCACGGGATTCTGATTCGCAGCTCGGCGTTCCTCGAAGAGCTGGCGGACCTGACGTCACTGGTCGTGGACAAGACCGGGACGCTGACCTTTGGCACCTTGCGTCTGCAATCCATCGATAGCCCGTTGGAGGATCGCAGCCACGTGCTGAAACTCGCCGCCAGTCTTGGTTCGGCGAGCAGTCACCCGGTCAGCCGTGCGTTGGCCAGCCTGGTCACTCAGGAGCATTTCCTGCTGCTCTCGGACATTCACGAACGCCAAGGGCTGGGCGTGGTGGCAATGACGGAGCAGGGCGAGGCAGCACTCGGTCGTCCGGAGTTGTTTGCGCAGTTGGGCATCGACACTTCGGCCGTTCCGGAACACGACGGGCCGATCGCTGGGCTGGCGCTTGACGGTGAATTCCTCGCCTGGCTGTTGCTGGCGGACACGGTCAAACCTGAAGCACGCTTTGCCTTGAACGAGTTGCGCGAGCTTGGCTTGGGTCGGCAGTTGTTGCTCACGGGCGATCGACAAAGTGTCGCGCATACACTGGCTCGGGATGTCGGTATCAGCGATGTCGAAGCTCAGGCGTTGCCCGAGGACAAACTCAATCGTGTACTGACGGAAATCGGCAGTGGCTTCCGGCCGATGGTGGTCGGTGACGGCATCAACGATTCCCTGGCACTGAAGGCCGGTGTTGTCGGTGTGGCCATGGGCGCCGGCGGCGCGGATATCGCGCTGGCTTCGGCAGACATTGTGCTGATCGGCAGCGACCTGCGTCGGCTCGGTACCTGTGTACGGTTGAGTCGCCAGTGCCGGCAAACGCTGCAAGTGAACGTGATCATCGGCCTGGGTTGGACCTTGGCGATTGTCGCCTTCGCAGCTTTCGGTTGGCTGGGTGCGGCGGGAGCGATGATTGCGGCGTTGCTGCACAACCTGAGCACCTTGCTGGTGTTGGGCAACGCCGGGCGTTTGCTGCGGTTTCAGGAGCCTTTGCTCAAGCTCAAAGACGAAGTTTGAGTCCGCCGCGAGTGAAGGCTCTAAACCGGGAGCTTACGGCGCCAGCAACTTTTTAGAACTGTGCGCCCACATCGTAGTCATCTAGGTGTGGGCCATTTGTTTTTTAGGTCGCGACGGCTGTCTCGAGCGCCGCGAGTTATAGAAAAAGGCTATTAATTCGATAGCCAGCTAATTTTCTAAGATGGTCTACCCTCAGATCAGACGTCTGAAATAAGGGGGATTATCCATGCTCGCGCAACTTCCACCGGCCTTACAGAATCTGCAGCTACCGCTTCGCCTGCGACTCTGGGACGGCCATGAATTCAATCTGGGGCCGACGCCCAGCGTCACTATTGTGGTCAAGGACCCGCAACTGGTTTCCCAGTTCACCCATCCTAGCCTCGACTTGTTGGGGGCGGCATTTGTCGAAGGCAAACTTGAGCTGGAAGGCTCAATCAGCGATGTAATCCGCGTCTGTGATGAGTGGAGCCAGGCCATGTTGGGTGACGCCGACAGTCAGCCGGTGCGCCTCGTCCACGACAAGGAAACCGACGCCAAAGCGATTTCCTATCACTACGACCTTTCCAACGCGTTTTACCAGCTGTGGCTCGACAGCGACATGGCGTATTCCTGCGCCTATTTCGAGACCGGCAGCGAGACGCTGGAACAAGCCCAGCAAGCCAAATTCCGGCATCTGTGCCGCAAGCTGCGCCTGCAACCGGGCGATTACTTGCTGGATGTGGGTTGCGGCTGGGGCGGGTTGGCGCGGTATGCGGCCCGGGAATTCGGCGCGAAGGTGTTCGGTATTACCCTTAGCAAAGAGCAACTGGCCCTGGCCCGTGAACGGGTTAAAGAAGAAGGGCTGGAAGATCTGGTTGAACTGCAACTGCTCGACTACCGCGATTTGCCGCAGGACGGGCGTTTCGACAAGGTGGTCAGCGTTGGCATGTTCGAGCACGTCGGCCATGCGAACCTGACCGAGTACTGCAAGGTCCTGTTCGGCGCGGTGAAGGAGGGAGGTCTGGTGATGAACCACGGGATCACCGCCAAGCACACTGACGGCCGACCTGTCGGACGCGGTGCCGGTGATTTCATCGAGAAGTACGTGTTCCCCAACGGCGAGCTGCCACACCTTTCAATGATCTCTGCCGAGATCAGCGAAGTGGGGTTGGAAATCGTCGATGTCGAGAGTCTGCGCCTGCATTACGCGCGTACCCTCGATCACTGGAGCGAACGCCTGGAAGACAACCTGGAAGCTGCCGCCAAACAGGTGCCGGAACAGACGCTACGGATCTGGCGGCTGTACCTGGCCGGTTGCGCTTACGCGTTCGCCAAAGGCTGGATCAACCTGCACCAGATCCTCGCGGTGAAAGCACACCCGGACGGCAGTCATGAACTGCCTTGGACCCGGGACGACATCTACACGCCTTAAAGGATCGGTGAAATCAGCCGGGCGACCCGCATGCCGACTTGTTGCAGGCGGTGGGTCTCCCGGCTTTCTTCTTTGGCGATCTCGTGGGCCTGGTCGAAATCATCGTTGAGCATTTGTTCCACCTCGGCGGCGAACACGCTGTCTACGGTCAACAACATCACTTCGAAATTCAGCCGGAACGAGCGGTTGTCCAGGTTGGCGCTGCCGATGGCGCTGATTTCGCTGTCGATCAACACCACTTTCTGATGCAGGAATCCGGGCTGATAACGGAACACCCGCACGCCTGCGCGAACGGCTTCGAACGCGTAGAGACTGGACGCGGCATAGACGATCCGGTGATCCGGGCGCGACGGCAGCAGCAATCGCACGTCCACACCGCGCAGTACCGCCAGGCGTAAAGCGGCGAATACCGCTTCGTCCGGAATGAAGTAAGGACTGGTGATCCACACCCGCTCAGTCGCCGCGTGAATGGCTTCGACGAAGAACAGCGAACAGGTTTCGTAGGAATCCGCCGGGCCGCTGGCGAGCAATTGGCACAGCACGCCGTCGTCCGGGTACACGTCCGGCAGGATCAGCGGCGGCAGTGAACGCGCGGCCCAGAACCAGTCTTCAGCAAAAGATTCCTGCATGCTGGCCACCACCGGCCCGCGCACTTGCACGTGAGTATCGCGCCATGGCGCCAGGGGCGGTTTCTCGCCCATGTATTCGTCACCAACGTTGTGGCCGCCGACGAAACCCAGCACGCCGTCGACCACGACAATTTTGCGATGGTTACGGAAGTTGACCTGGAACCGGTTGAGCCAGCCGCTGCGGGTGGCGAACGCCTTGATCTCGACGCCAGCATCGCGCAACGGCTGCACGTAGCTATGGGGCAACGAGTGGCTGCCAATACGGTCGTACAGCAGATAAATCGCCACGCCTTCGGCGGCTTTTTTCAGCAATAGGGTTTGCAGGCGTTGGCCGAGCCGGTCGTCGTGGATGATGAAAAACTGGATCAGCACCGCTTCTTTTGCGTGGTTGATGGCATCGAAGATCGCCTCGAAGGTGGCTGTTCCGTTGATCAGCAGGCGCACTTCGTTGTTAGCCAGGCACGGCATGCGCCCCAGTTTTGGCATCGCCCTCAAGGACGCGTAGGCATTCGACGCGCGAGCGGTCAGGGCTTCTTCGACCCAGGGTCGCCAATTCAGCTCGGAAATGGCCTTGCGCATTTCTTCGTTGGCCTGGCGCCGGGCCTTGATGTAACCGTCGAAGGTGCTACGACCGAAGACCAGGTACGGAATAAGCGTGAGGTAGGGAATAAACAGCAACGACAGGGCCCAGGCGATCGAGCCTTGGGCGGTTCGAACGGTCAACACGGCGTGGATGGCGGCGATCAGGCCCAGCGAGTGCAGTAGCGCAATCATGTAACCGAAAATATGCGGTCCAAAATAATCCATGGGGCAACCTTGCTCCTGAAGATTCAATGCGTAAAAGACCATGTTCCGTGCAGAATGTCGCTATTTAATTGGCCCATGAACCGAAGCACATGGCTGACGTCTAACGGCCACTATTGATCAGGAGTTACTCGATGAACGTTCGTCTGCTGGGTTTGGCCATGGCCCTTGGTTTGTCCCTTCCTGTGGCCGCTCAGGCGCAGATGCTGCAGCCGGGTTTGTGGGAATTGACCTCGAGCAACATGAAGGTTGATAACCAGGACCTGCCGGATCTGCAATTGATCCTTGGCCAGCTGCAAAGCCAGATGACCCCGGAACAACGGGCGCAACTGGAGAAGCAGGGCATCACCATGGGCGGCAAAGGGATTCGGGCGTGCCTGACTCAAGCCCAGGTGGCGTCCGACAACATTCCGCTGACGGACCCGCAATCGGGTTGCAAGCAGGAAATTACCGACCGTAACGGCAACCAGTGGAAATTCCGCTTCAGCTGCCCGAAAGCGCAAGGCGCGGGTGTGGCGACGTTCCTCAGTGATCGTGAGTTCACTACCAAGGTTAACGGTACGTTCAACGCCACCGGCATTCAGCAAAAGGGTAGCCTCGATACGCGTGCGGTGTGGTTGGGGCAGGATTGCGGCGCCGTTAAACCCCGCGCTTGATGCGATCCCTGCAGGAGCTGCGGCACGCTGCGATCTTTTGATCTTGATTGTCAAAAACAAGATCAAAAGATCGCAGCCTCGTTTCACTCGTCAGCTCCTACAGGGTTGTTGAATCAGCGCATAAACCTCAGCGCCAACCCCCGACACCCCTCGTTCACCCGTCCCTCCCGCCACGCAATCTGCCCGGACACTATCGTTGTGCCTACCCGATGCCGAAAGCTGCGCCCGGCAAACGGCGTCCATCCGCACTGCGACAGAATCGGCTGCCGTTCCACCGCCAGCGTTTGCGGTTCGACCAACACCAGATCTGCCCAATACCCCTCACGCAAATATCCCCGATCAGGAATAGCAAACAAGTCAGCCACGCGATGGCTGGTCTTCGCCACCAGCGTAGTGATGGGCAGCACGCCGTCCGCGACCAGTTCCAGCAGCGCCGGCAGCGCATGTTGCACCAACGGCAACCCCGAAGGCGCCTGAGTATAAGGCTGCTGCTTTTCTTCCCAGGTATGCGGTGCATGATCGCTACCTATAACGTCCAGCCGATTGCTGTTCAACGCCTCGCGCAGGGCATCGCGATCAGCTTGGGTTTTAATCGCCGGATTGCACTTGATCAGGTTGCCGAGGTTTGGGTAGTCACGATCATCGAACAACAAATGATGCAGACACACCTCTGTGGTGATGCGTTTTTGCGCCAGGGGGCTGTCCTCGAACAAGGCTAGTTCCCGCGCTGTGGTCAGGTGTAAAACGTGCAGGCGTGTGCCGTGACGTCGGGCCAATTCCACTGCCAGTGAAGAGGAGCGATAACACGCCTCGGCATCACGGATCAGCGGATGAGCGGCGGGAGGGATTAGATCGCCGAACACCTCCCGCAGGTTGGCCACGTTGGCGTCGATGCTCGGTGTGTGTTCGCAATGGGCCAGCAGAATCGTCGGCACCTCGGCGAACAGCCGCTCGAGAATCCGCGGATCGTCCACCAGCATGTTGCCGGTGGACGCGCCCATGAACACTTTCACCCCGGCGACTTCGCAAGGATTGAGCGCGGCAACGGTGTCGAGGTTGTCGTTGCTCACACCGAAGTGAAAGCCGTAGTTGGCCACCGAATTGATCGCCGCTCGACGCTTTTTATCGGCGAGTGCTTCGAAGGTAAGGGTGGCCGGATTGGTGTTCGGCATGTCCATGAAGCTGGTGATGCCACCAGCCACGGCGGCTCGGGATTCTGTGTAAAAGCTGCCCTTGTCCGGCGCTCCAGGATCTCGGAAATGCACCTGGTCATCAATCATCCCCGGCAGCAACCACTGACCGAGCGCGTCGATTTCCACGCTTGCCGTTTCGCCTTCGATGCTGCTGGCGATCTTGACGATTCGGCCATTGCTCACCAGCAGGTCGCCGTCAAACGCGCGACCTTCGT
Organism: Pseudomonas sp. TH15; assembly: GCF_016651105.1. Taxonomy (GTDB): domain Bacteria; phylum Pseudomonadota; class Gammaproteobacteria; order Pseudomonadales; family Pseudomonadaceae; genus Aquipseudomonas. The sequence continues at coordinate 960,234 of NZ_JAEKEL010000001.1, read as the reverse complement.
TCACCAACCGGGCATTGCGAATCAGCACGCTGCTCATGGTCAGAACTCGTTCTGCAGTGCTTTGTAGCCGCGCACCAGATCGACGTTGGTGCGCGCCACGTCTTCGGAAAACTCCGAGGCACTGACGCTCACCGGCGGAAACTGCGACAGGTCGGTGCCGGGGCCGATACGCGTAGTGGACGGCACGTAGAAGGCATCGGGCAAGTCCCGGCCGTCGACTACCGAGTTGTGCCGCACCACGCAGCCATTCCCGACGACGCAGTTGAACAGCACGCTGTTGAAACCGATGAACACCCGGTTGCCGACGGTGCATGGGCCATGAACGATGGAGCGGTGGGCGATGGAACTGAACTCGCCGATGGTCACCGCCGCGCCGGATTTGGAGTGGATGACCACGCCGTCCTGAATGTTCGAGTTGGCGCCGATGGTGATCGGCTCCATCTCGCCCGAGGCATCGACCTCATCGGCGCGAATCACCGCGTAGGGACCGACGAAGACGTTCTCGCCGATCACCACTTTGCCGCAGATGATCGCGGTTTTATCCACGTACGCGGACTCCGCAATCACCGGAAGATCACCTGAGGGATTCTTTCGGATCATGGCTTGCTCAACGCGTCGTACAGGGTGTTGAGGTTGTACTCGAACAGCCCGGCGAAAGTGCTGGCCGGGCCGCTTGCCGCGAGTGCATCGGAGTACAACGTGCCACCGATATGCGCACCGCTTTCATCGGCAATTTGCTTCAGCAAGCGAGCATCCTTGATGTTTTCCATGAACACCGCTTTGACCTTGGCCTGGCGAATCTGGGTGATCAGTGCAGCCACTTCCGCAGCGGAAGGTTCGCGCTCGGTGGACAGACCTTGAGGGGCGATGAAGTCGATACCGTAGGCTTGGCCGAGATAACCGAACGCGTCATGGGAGGTGACGATCTTGCGGTTACCCGGTGGCAGCGAGCCGAGCTTGGCTTTGGCTTCGGCGAGCAGGGCGTAGATCTGTTTCAGGTAGGCCTGACTGTTGCGCTGGTAGTCAGCTTTGTTCGCCGGGTCGGCGGCAATCAGTGCCTTGGTGATGTTGGCGATGTACAACTCGGTGTTCGCCAGGTTGTGCCAGGCGTGTGGGTCGGGAATTGTTTCGCCGTCTTCATCCAGCGAGCGCGGAATTACACCGTGGCTGGCGCTGATCACCGGGGCTTTTGTTTCCGTACTGGTCACCAGACGATCCAACCATGGCTCGAAACCGAGGCCATTCTTGATGATGAGTTTGGCCTGGAGCAGCGCTTTGGCATCGTCCGGGGTCGGCTCGTAGGTATGGGCATCGGCGTCCGGGCCGACCATGTTGGTGATCTGGATATGGTCGCCGCCAACCTGATGGGTCATGTCGGCGAGGATGCTGAAGCTGGTGACCACCTGCAGTTTTTCAGCGGCAGACACGGACATCGACAGCATCAAACTGAACAGCACGAGTAAAGCGCGCATCGGGAAACACCTCATTGGGATGTGAGCAAAGGCGGGCGGCGCAGCAAGCCGTGCACCGGACCGAACACCACGGACAGCAGATACAAACCGCCAGCCACCAGCACGATGGCCGGGCCGCTGGGCAGCGAGTAGTAGAACGACAGCAGTAAACCGAACCACACCGAGAGGCAGCCGAGGATCGCCGCAATACCGATCAGGCTTGGCAGATGGCGACTCCAGAATCGCGACGCGGCGGCGGGGAGCATCATCAATCCGACCACCATCAATGCGCCGATGGCCTGGAAGCCAATCACCAGGTTGAGCACCACCAGCATCAGGAACACACCATGCGCGAGGGGGCCGAGGCGGCTGACAGTTCTCAAAAAAGCGGATCGAGGGTGTCGAGCAGCAGCGCTTTATAGATCAATGCCATGGCGATCAGACTGAATGCCGAGACCCATAACATGCCGTTGAGCGTCGGTCCGTCGACGGCCAAGGCCGAGCCGAACAGCAGGTGCAGGAGGTCGAGACGCTTGCCGGCAATCCCCAGAATCAATACGCCGCTGGCCAGGGAGATCGGATAGATCGCGGCGAGGCTGGCGTCTTCGCGCAGGCCGGTGCGGCGGGTGATCCACGCGGCGAGCCCGGCCATGCTCAGGCCTGCGCCGAGGCCACCAATCGTTAGCGCCGGAAGACTCAGGCCGGCGAACCAGAAGCCCAACGCGGCGCCGGGCAAGATGCCGTGAGCGACCGCATCGCCGATCAGACTCATGCGGCGCAGGATCAGAAACACGCCAAGCGGCGCGGTACTGCACGCGAGGACCAGACCGCCGAGCAATGCCCGGCGCATGAACACGAACTCTTGGAACGGTTGCCAAAGGTGTGCGGCGGCGATCATCAGGCCACCTGCGTTTGGGGTTGTTGGCGGATTAGTTCGGTGCTGAGTCCTAGCGTGCAGCCGCTGCTTTTAATCAGCAGGGTTTGTGGGATGTGTTGGCGAACGGCGGCGAGGTCATGGCACACGACGACCAGGGTTCGACCTTCGGCATGCCAGGCGTGGATATTTTTCCAGAGCAATTCCTGACCGAGTTCATCGAGGGCGGCGTGGGGTTCATCAAGTAACAGCAAAGGCGCTTCGGCGAGACTCAATCGAGCGAGCAGGGCGCGTTGCAGTTCGCCGCCGGAAAGCGCCATCAGCGGGCGGTGCTCCAGACCGGTCAGGCACCAGTTATCAAGGACGGCTTTGAGTCGCTGGTTACGGATCTCTGGAGATTGCTTGCTGCCCCAGAACCCAGCGGCTACCAACTCTTGCAGACTGATAGGGAATTGCCGGTCCAGGTGTTGTTGTTGAGGCAGAAACGAGAGACCGCCCTTGCGTGGAACGTCCAGGACGATTTTGCCGGCCAGTGGTTTTTGCAGGCCGGCGATGACTTTCAGCAGGCTACTTTTGCCGGAGCCGTTGGCGCCGATTACGGCGGTCAGGCTTCCTTTGGGTAGCTCGAAATCCACGGCGGGTGTGAGCGGTTGGCCGGGCGCGCCCCAGCGTAGGGATTGGCAGCGGATCATGCGGCTGCCTCCCAGTTCCAGCGACTTTCAGCCACGGCGTCGTGAGCGTGAAGGCTTTCGGCATGGACGACTCGGACGTGGAATCCATTGATACCAGGTGAGCGTTTCAGGGCCAGGTTCAAGCGTCGCGCGGCGTCTTCGCAGAACATCAGGTTTTGACCGTTGGCCAAGGCGAAGGCTTGTTCGTCAGCGCGTTTCACTGCGGTTTGCACGGCTGTGCCGAGGGCGGCTTCCGCGTCGTTGATGAGGGCGATTAATGGCAAGTCGTCGAGATAGTCATCCAGGCGCAGCTGCAAATGAGCAGTGCTGCGTTGACTGTGAGGCGTTGCGACGATGCCCTTTGTGGAACCGAGCCAGGCCAGAACATCGGCATGCAGCAGTGGTGTATTGGCGAAATCATCGAGGAATTGCTGTTGGATGAGTTGGCGCGACAACGCTGCGGAACACGGGCAAGTCGAGGAATAAGGCACGTCTATTTTTAGTTCCACGTGGAACATATCGTTTTTCAGACGGGCTGAAATCGTCACCGGATAGGCTTTCCATCCCGACAGCGGGCTGACCAATGCCGGTCTTTTCAGGAGTAAATCAGTGTGGATATTCAGGTAGGCATTGTTGGATAGCCCTTCGTGACTATCGAGGAACTCCTCAAGGACTTGGCGTAGAACCATTGGAGACAGGCTTTCCCGCTGAAGAGATTCCAGCGCCAAATAAAGCCGCGACATATGAATGCCCCGCGCATCACCGTCATCGAGGCTCACTCCCGCATCAGCTCTTGCGCTCAAGCGTTGGCCTTCCAGCAAAACAGGTAACGCAATGCCGCGCATGCCCACCCATTCGAGCGGCAAGTTTTGGCGATTGGATTGCGCGGCGATATCCGGGAGTGACAGCAAATTCATGTTCGGAACCATCGTGTTGATTAAATTCGATGTTACATTATAACAATACAAATCACGATGCCTTTTTCATGAACAGGCTTTCATATGCACAGACGCCATCTGCTTAATCTGATCCTGGCCGGCGCGGCATTCGCCTTGCCCTTTAGCGTGTCCGCTACGCAAATCCGCAATGCGCGGCTCTGGCGCTCGGATGACAAACTGCGTTTGGTTTTCGAATTGAGCGGACCGGTGCGCTACAAAACCTTCACGCTCAGCGCTCCTGAGCGACTGATCATTGACCTGAATGGCGCCAGTCTGATTGGCGATTTCAGTCAACTGTCGCTCAATGACTCTGTCATTCGGTCAATCAGATCGGGTCGGTTCGGCCAAGGTGATACGCGGATTGTTCTCGATCTGAGTGATCCAGTACTGTTGAACAGCTTTCTTCTGGCGCCTCAGGACGGCCAGGGATATCGCCTTGTCCTGGATTTAGTCAGCGCAAAACAGGCGCCTGTAGCGCCAATGGTTCCACGTGAAACACCCGAGAATAAGGCTCACCCCAAGCGCGACATCATCGTAGTGGTCGACCCCGGTCACGGTGGCAAAGACCCAGGCGCGGTCGGCGCCAAAGGTGAGCGAGAAAAAGACGTGGTGCTGTCGATTGCGCAGTTGCTGGCCAAGCGACTGAAGCGCGAGAAGGGCTATGACGTGAAACTGGTGCGCAATGACGACTTCTTCGTTCCGCTGCGCAAACGCGTGGAGATCGCCCGCAAACACAACGCCGACATGTTCATCTCGGTGCATGCCGATGCCGCACCACGGCTCACAGCGTCCGGCGCGTCGGTGTATTGCCTGTCTGAAGGTGGCGCGACCTCGGCCACGGCAAGGTTTATGGCGGAGCGGGAGAACGGCGCGGATCTTTTAGGCGCCACGAGCCTGCTCAATCTCAAGGACAAGGACCCGATGCTCGCCGGGGTGATTCTCGACATGTCGATGAACGCGACCATTGCCGCCAGTTTGCAACTGGGCAGCACCGTGCTTGGCAGCCTGGCGGGCATCACCACGCTGCATCAGAAGCGCGTGGAACAGGCTGGATTTGCCGTGCTGAAGTCGCCGGACGTGCCGTCGATCCTAGTGGAAACCGGCTTCATCTCGAACGCCCGCGACAGTCAGCGGCTGGTCACCGCGCGGCATCAGCAAGCCGTGGCTGACGGTTTGTTCGAAGGTCTACAGCGCTATTTTCAGAAGAACCCGCCGCTCAACAGCTACGTTGCCTGGCAGCAGGAGCAGAAAAAAGCCCAGGTCTAGCAGCCGGCAATCCGGCTACAGGTGAATTTGCCGCTGCTGCCCCCGGAGCTGGAAAACCGATTGATGGTGGTCCAGCCAACACGGCGGGTGTAGCCGACCCAGGCTTCGCCATCGGAGGCGAGGCCGGTGAAAAACGTCAGTTGCCCGTAGCGACTGCTGGTCTGCGCCCAATAACGTTTGCCGGCCACCTCAAAGCCGCGCAGATAAATCGTGCTACCGACGGTGTTGACGCTGTAGGCGTTGCCGTCATGGTCGACACACGCGAGCAGATTGGCGCTGCGGGTGCACTTGGCCAGGGTCGGCATCTGCGCCCACGCGTTGCCAGTCATCAGCAAGGCAAGGCTCACCAGCGAGCATTTCAGCGCATTCATCAACACATTTCCCGACTAGCAGATTGATTGCAGATTCCAGCGCTTTGTCATTTAGCGCAAGAGCAGGGCTGGCTTATTCTTGTTGTTATACTATAACATTAATTTTAGCCAAACCTGAGCTGGCCGATTTCAAGCGTTCAACTTCTGCGAGCCCATCGCCTGCGGCCAGAAAACGTCATGCGCAACCAAAAGCGTTGATCGGCTACTACCTTATGAGGATTATCCAATGTCAGCTGCGTTGCCCGTGACCGTTTTGTCGGGCTTTCTCGGCGCTGGCAAGAGTACGTTGCTCAATTACGTACTACGTAATCGCGAGAATCTGCGCGTCGCTGTGATCGTCAATGATATGAGCGAGATCAACATCGATGGCAGCGAAGTTCAGCGCGATGTCAGCCTGAACCGTGCCGAAGAGAAACTCGTGGAAATGAGCAACGGCTGCATTTGCTGCACCTTGCGCGAAGATTTGCTGGAGGAAGTCAGCAAACTCGCCAAGGACGGTCGTTTTGATTACTTGTTGATCGAATCCACCGGCATTTCCGAACCGCTACCAGTGGCGGAAACCTTTACCTTCCGCGACGAAGAAGGCCAAAGCCTGGCGGACGTTGCCCGGCTCGACACCATGGTCACGGTGGTCGACGGGATGAACTTCCTGCTCGACTACCAGGCCGCCGAGAGCCTGGCGTCCCGGGGCGAAACCCTGGGCGAAGAGGATGAGCGTTCGATCACTGACTTGCTGATCGAGCAGATCGAATTCGCCGACGTGATCCTGATCAGCAAGATCGACTTGATCAGCAGCAGCGAGCGTCAGGAACTGATCGCGATCCTCGAGCGGCTCAACTCCCAAGCGGAAATCATCCCGATGGTCATGGGCGAAGTACCGCTCAAGAAGATCCTCAACACCGGTCGCTTCGACTTCGAAAAAGCCGCCCAGGCCCCAGGCTGGCTTCAGGAACTACGCGGCGAACACGTGCCGGAAACCGACGAGTACGGCATCGCCTCCACGGTCTATCGCGCGCGCCGACCATTCCATCCCCAGCGCTTTTTCAGCTTCATTGACCGTCCGTGGGTGAACGGCAAACTGCTGCGCTCCAAGGGCTTTTTCTGGCTGGCCAGCAAGCACATGGACGCCGGTAGCTGGTCACAGGCCGGCGGCTTGATGCGCCATGGCTTCGCCGGACGCTGGTGGCGTTTCGTGCCGAAAACCCAATGGCCGCAGGATGAAGAAAGCACTGCAGGGATCATGGAAAACTGGACGGCGTCCACGGGTGATTGCCGTCAGGAACTGGTGTTCATCGGTCAGAACATCGACTTTGCACAGCTCACCGCCGAACTCGATAGCTGCCTGCTGACCGACGATGAAATGGCCCAAGGCATCGAGGGCTGGCGCCTGCTGCCAGACCCGTTCGGCCCCTGGCACGAAGAGGCCGCCTGATGCTCACACTCACCCCTGTGGGAGCGGGCTTGCTCGCGAAGGCGCCAGTACGGACACCACGCCAACACCGCGGAGCAACCCCAAAAGTCCTGACAAAAATTCTCCACGACGACGCCAATCTCGCCGTCTGGCGGCGCCAACTCCCGTTACACATCGCGGATTTCGCCAGTTTACTTCTGTCCCTGAACGAACCACTGGCGGAGTCCCTGTCCCTGGACATCGCCAATGAAGACGCCGAGCCCAACCTCAAAGGACTGGCCTCAGGCTTCAGCGATCTGGAAGGCTACGAAGGCTTCATCACCGACGTCTCCTGGCTGGTCAGCGCATTCGCCTGCTTACTCGGCGCCAAGCACATCGGCCTGCGCCTTCGGGTGCTGGAGACTGCCATGTGCCCACGCTTTCACGTCGATCACGTACCTGTGCGGCTGATCACCACTTACGCCGGCATTGGCAGCCAATGGCTGAAAGAAGGGGCGATGGATCGCCGGCAACTGGGCAAACCCGAGGCAGAACCCCAGTCGCAGATCCAGCAAATCAACAGCGGTGACGTGGCGCTGTTAAAAGGGGAGAAGTGGCATGGCAATGAAGGCTTCGGTCTGATCCACCGCTCGCCGCAACCGGCGCCGGGCGAGCGCCGGTTAATCCTGACGCTCGACTGGCTGAGCTAGTGGCTCAAGGTTTGAGCCAGTTTCCCTGGCTCTGCGCCTCGCAAAACGGTTTCAAATACGCCGCATCGGTGGCCACGCCGTAATAGTGAATATCCTGGCGGTAAGGCATATTGGCGACTTGGGCGTTGCTGCACACGCCGAAGGCGCCGGTGGGGCATTGGTCGACGTATTGCACCTCGACTTTCTGACCGGGAAGGTTCGGCTGGCAGAAACCGTCGGCGAACAGTTTCTCCGGGATGTTGCGGTTCTGCTGGCAGACTTTCACGTCGAGCCGTTCCGCCGTGCTATGTACTACGCACGCTTGGGCCAACGCCTCGCCCGACCCCAGCGCCAGCAGCAACGACAATCCCATCAACCGCATCCCTTACCTCCTCAGAAAACTTCGACCATGTTGCAGAACATTCCCACCCACGTCATCGCCGGCCCGTTGGGCTCCGGCAAGACCAGCCTGATCAAGCATCTGCTGGCCCAGCGCCCGGCGAATGAACGCTGGGCGGTGCTGATCAACGAGTTCGGCCAGATCGGCCTCGACGCCGCTCTGCTGACCCAGGACAGCGATGGTATCGCACTGGGTGAAGTGGCCGGCGGCTGTTTGTGTTGCGTGAATGGTGCGCCGTTTCAGATCGGCCTCGGGCGGTTGCTGCGCAAGGCGCGGCCGGATCGGTTGTTTATCGAACCCTCCGGGCTGGGGCATCCGGCCCAGTTGCTGCGGCAGTTGAGCGAGGCGCCGTGGCAAGGTGTGCTGGCGGTTCAGCCGTGTGTTCTGGTGCTTGATGCCCAGGCGCTAGCTGCCGGAAAACCGCTGCCGGCGGCGCAACAGGAGGCGTTGAACAGCGCGGGTCTGTTGCTGCTGAACAAGTCAGAAGGTCTTGATGACACGGCCCGTACACAAATCGCCAGCCAGTTGCCGCCAGTCAGGTTGATCTGGACGCAACAGGCGCAACTACCTCTGAGTGAGCTGCCGGGCCTGGCCGCAAAAGCGCTCAACGGTGTGGATAACTTCATCGTCCCCAAGGGATTGGCGCAGATGCCGGCTATCTGGACCGATGCCGCGCTGCCGATTTGCTTGAGTCAGGCGCAGGAGGGTGGCTGGAGCATTGGTTGGCGTTGGCATCCGGTTCAGACGTTCGACAAACAATGCCTTGCTGACTGGCTAACCCGCCTCAATTGGACGCGAGCCAAACTGGTTATCCACAGCCGGAATGGCTGGGTGTCTGCGAACGCCCTGGAGAATGCCGAGCTGATCTGGCAGCCCAGCGAATGGCGAAAAGATTCGCGAATCGAGCTGATCTTCGCTGAAGCGCAGGATGTTGAGGGTTTGCAGCGGGGGTTGTCGGGGTGTCGGAGGGATTAGATTAAAGATCGCAGCCTGCGGCAGCTCCGGAACAGGATGTGCGTACCCCCTGTAGGAGCTGCCGCAGGCTGCGATCTTTTGATCTTTCAGGGCTTCCACTTCGTGTGTTCCTGCCGCCATTGGCTCAGCTCAATGACTTCCGCACGAGGCCTCACCACATCAACCACCGCTGGGGTGTCGTCAAACGGCATCGGGTAGGGCGCCAGTTCGATCTGCGCGCTGTGCGCACCGAATTGGGTGATGGTCCCGTTATGACGGGTCTCGCCGGTCACGGTGAATTCAAAGTTATACACCCGCGCCAGGCGTCGGCGACCGTTCGCGTCTTTGATAAAACCGATTTTTTTCAACGCCACGTTGCCGTCCAGCAGCTCGATCTGGAGCTTGGCGCAATGCTGTTTGACCCGCTCCAGCGCACGTTCGCGCAAGCCGTGGTTGTGCCACAGCCACGCGGCGCCGGTGGCGAGCAGCATCAGCACGAAGATATTTCCGAGGGTCAGCATCAACAGGGTGCTCCAACAAGATAGTGCCAGCTTAACTGCGTCGCTGGTCTGTCGTACAGGCTGCGTTTAGTCGCATACTGCGCGGCTCGAATTTCATTCGTTTTACGGAAAACTCACCGCATGAAACGTACGCCCCATCTGCTCGCCATCCAGTCCCACGTGGTGTTCGGCCACGCCGGTAACAGCGCCGCGGTTTTCCCGATGCAGCGGGTCGGGGTGAATGTCTGGCCGCTCAACACCGTGCAGTTCTCCAACCACACGCAATACGGGCAGTGGGCAGGTGAAATACTGCCACCGCATCAGATTCCCGAGCTGGTGGAAGGCATCGCGGCGATTGGTGAGCTGGGCAACTGCGATGCGGTGTTGTCGGGTTATCTCGGCAGTGCGGCCCAGGGCCGGGCGATCCTTACGGGCGTGGCGCGGATCAAGTCGATCAACCCCAAGGCGTTGTATTTGTGCGATCCGGTGATGGGACACCCGGAGAAGGGCTGCAGTGTGCCGGTCGAGGTCAGTGACTTCCTGTTGGAGGAAGCGGCGGCCGTCGCCGACTTCATGTGCCCGAATCAGCTGGAGCTGGACAGCTTCTCAGGGCGCAAACCGCAGTCGTTGTTCGATTGCCTGGCCATGGCGCGAGCGCTGATGGCGCGTGGGCCGAAGGCTGTGCTGGTCAAGCATCTGGACTATCCCGGCAAACCTGAAGAGGTTTTCGAGATGCTGCTGGTGACCGCTGAAGGGAGTTGGCACCTGCGTCGGCCATTGTTGGCGTTTCCGCGGCAGCCGGTGGGCGTGGGCGACCTGACGTCCGGGCTGTTCCTGGCTCGCGTGCTGTTGGGCGACAGCCTGGTGGCGGCGTTCGAGTTCACCGCGGCTGCGGTGCATGAGGTGCTGCTGGAAACCCAGGCGTGCGCCAGCTATGAGCTGGAACTGGTGCGGGCGCAGGACCGGATCGCACATCCTCGGGTGCGGTTCGAAGCGACCCCGATCAGTCTCTGAGTTCGGCGTCGAGCCCATTCGCGAGCAAGCCCGCTCCCACATTGGTTCTGCTGAGTTGCACAAAATGTGTGCACACCGCAGAACCAATGTGGGAGCGGGCTTGCTCGCGAAGGCTATCTAAAGAACACCCTCAACCTGACTGAACAGCTCAGGCGTCGTCCTTGATTTCCTGATAACGCTTTTCCAGCTCCTGGCGAATCTGCCGACGCTGCTGGGCCTGCATAAAGCGACGCTTGTCTTCGCTGTTCTCCGGCTGCAGCGGCGGGACGACGGCCGGTTTGCGCTGGTCATCCACCGCGACCATGGTGAAGAAGCAGCTATTGGTGTGGCGCACCGAGCGTTCGCGGATGTTCTCGGTCACCACCTTGATGCCCACCTCCATCGAGGTGTTGCCGGTGTAGTTGACCGACGCCAGGAACGTCACCAGCTCGCCGACATGGATCGGCTCGCGGAAAATCACCTGATCCACCGACAGGGTCACCACGTAGCGGCCGGCATAACGGCTGGCGCAGGCGTAGGCCACTTCGTCGAGGTATTTGAGCAGGGTGCCACCGTGGACATTGCCAGAGAAGTTGGCCATGTCGGGGGTCATCAATACCGTCATCGACAGTTGGGCGTTTCCGGGTTCCATAGCGTTCTCACGGGTCAAGGCGGGTTTTCGGGAGCGCACCTCTGCGGGTGCGTAGTCGGCTTTTCAAAACCAACAGTTATCGGGACGCCGGGCAAGTGGCTGCCGTCACGCCTTGATCGATCTGTTTCCATATATTGCGCCGCCTTTCTGCCGGAAGTCGCGGTGTTACCCTTCAAAAGCCCATCCCAAGGACGATTCCTACGCCATAAGCAGATTTTTACTCTGGTTCAACAGACCTTTCCTGCGTCTGCCGTTTGAGCACTATCACCCAAGGAGCGCCATACCATGCATGCCATCAGTTTCATTCAAGACCTGGCAGTGATCATGTTGGTCGCAGGCGTGGTAACCGTGCTCTTTCATCGTTTCAAACAACCGGTGGTTCTTGGTTATATCGTCGCCGGTTTCATTATTGGCCCGCACACGCCACCGTTCGGCCTGATCCACGATGAACAAACCATCAAGACCCTCGCTGAACTCGGGGTGATTTTCCTGATGTTCTGCCTGGGCCTGGAGTTCAGCCTGCGCAAGCTCTTCAAGGTTGGAGCCACGGCGTTTATCGCGGCGTTCCTGGAAATCGTGCTGATGATCTGGATCGGCTACGAAATCGGCCGCTGGTTTGACTGGAACACCATGGATTCGCTGTTCCTGGGGGCGATCCTGGCGATTTCCTCGACCACCATCATCGTCAAGGCCCTCAACGACCTGAAGATGAAGAACGAGCGCTTCGCCCAGTTGATCTTCGGTGTGCTGATTGTCGAAGACATCCTCGGCATCGGCATCATCGCCTTGCTGTCGAGCATCGCAGTCAGCGGTACGGTCAGTTCCGGCGAAGTGTTCTCGACCGTCGGCAAGCTCTCGCTGTTCATGATCGTCGCACTGGTCATCGGCATCTTGTTGGTGCCGCGGCTATTGGCCTACGTGGCTAAATTCGAAAGCAATGAAATGCTGCTGATTACCGTACTGGGCCTGTGTTTCGGCTTTTGCCTGCTGGTGGTCAAGCTCGAATACAGCATGGTCCTCGGCGCCTTCCTGATTGGCGCGATCATGGCCGAATCCCGGCAGTTGCTGAAGATCGAACGTCTGATCGAGCCGGTTCGCGACCTGTTCAGCGCAATCTTCTTCGTCGCCATCGGGCTGATGCTTGATCCGATGATCCTGCTGCAATATGCCTGGCCAATCGCGGTGATCACCGTGGCGGTGGTGCTGGGCAAGATGCTGTCCTGCGGCCTCGGGGCGCTTATCGCCGGCAATGACGGACGAACCTCACTGCGGGTCGGGATGGGTCTTTCACAGATTGGCGAATTTTCCTTCATCATCGCCGCGCTTGGCATGACCTTGCAGGTCACCAGCAACTTCCTCTATCCGGTGGCCGTGGCGGTATCGGTCCTGACCACACTGCTGACGCCGTATTTGATCCGCGCGGCCGACCCACTGTCGATCAAACTGGCGGCAGCGGTGCCCAAACGTCTCGGTCGGGTGCTGGGGATGTATGGCGAGTGGCTGCGCAGCATTCAGCCGCAAGGCGAGGGCGCGCTGCTGGCGTCGATGATTCGGCGGATTTTGTTGCAGGTTGGGGTCAATCTGGCGCTGGTGATCGCGATTTTCTTCTCGGGCGCGTTTTTCGCCGAGCGTATGTCGGCTTACCTGCAAGGCTGGATCAGTGACCCGAGCTGGCAGAAAGCGTTGATCTGGGGTGGGGCGTTGCTGTTGTCGCTGCCGTTCCTGATCGCCGCCTATCGCAAGCTCAAGGCACTGTCGATGCTATTGGCAGAGATGGGCGTGAAGCCAGAGATGGCGGGCCGCCACACGCAGCGAGTGCGCCGGGTGATCGCCGAAGTGATCCCGATCCTCTCGCTGCTGGTGATCTTCCTGCTGCTGGCAGCCTTGTCGGCCAGTATTCTGCCGACCAACAAGTTGCTGGTACTGATCGCCGTCGTCGCGGCCGCCGTGGCGGCGCTGCTCTGGCGCTGGTTCATCCGCGTGCATACACGCATGCAGGTAGCCCTGCTGGAAACCCTGGACAACCACAAGGAATCGTCCGGGCATTGACCACCTGGGGCGTCAGGCGTATCAGCTTTCCAGCCAGACGTCCCGCGCCCAGTGCCACACCGATTCCCAGGTTTCTTCGGCAATCAGCTCTTCTTCGGCCTGCCACAGCACCACGGTGCCGTCTTCTTCAACCAGGTAGTAGTCGTCACCGTCCTGGCAGATCGGGATCATGCTGCGATCAACGCCAGCGTCCCAAGCGTTGGCGGCAACGTCCGGCAGATAGGTGTGGGATTGCGGGTCGGTGACAGTCACCGGCTCCAGGCTGCCGTAGACCACATCACTGACAGTCAGCAAAAATTCTCTGAAGACAAATGGAATGTCGATGAACAGTTGTTCTTCGATTTCCACGATCTGATCTTCGTCGGGCAACTCCAAGGGGACCGGTACCGGTTCGTTGGCTTCACGCAGTTGTTCGATGATTTCTTCCACGTCCGGGATCCTCTTGCTTGATGGCGCGGTTTAGTTGGGGCGGTTTATACAGTAGCTCGCTATAGATGCAACCGCGAAATAGAAAACCCCGGCCGAGGCCGGGGTTTTGATTGCGCCAATATTGCGACAGGTTTATTGCGCGTCGGTTCAGCCGTTCTGGCGGATACCGGCGACCAGCCAAGGCTGGTTCTCGCCCTGTGGACGTTCCATGTTCCAGCTTTCGCTGAACACTTCGCCCTGGTCGAAGCGCGAAGTCTTCGACACACCGCTGAAGGTCAGGGTGGCGATAGTCTTGTCCGCCCGATCATCCACGCCATCCAGTTGTACCTGGAGGTTATCGATGTAGGTGGACTGGAAGCCTTCGCCCAGATCTGCACGTTCGCGCTTGAGGAACTCCAGCATCTGCGGGGTCACGAACTCGGCGATCTTGTCCATTTCGTTGGCGTCCCAATGCTGCTGCAGGGACTGGAAGTGGTTGCGGGCCGCTTCGACGAAGCTCTGTTCATTGAACCAGGCCGGAGCATTGATCACCGGACGAGCGGCAGCAGGTGCAGCCGAACCGCCGAAGATCGAACCACTGGCAGGCTTGTTCTCGAACACTTCACGCTGCATCGGCGCGCCAGCCGGAGCCATGTGCTCCTGCTGCTTGCGGCGACGGGCGGCGATGAAGCGGAAGATCAAGAAGGCAATGACCGCCATGATCAGGATGTCGAAGATCTGCATGCCCTGGAAGCCACCGCCCATGAACATGGAGGCCAGCAGGCCGCCGGCAGCGATACCGGCCAGAGGGCCGAGCCAGCGCGAAGCACCGCCGGCCTTGGCCGCAGCGCCTGCGGCACCGGCAGCACCAGCGGTCGCCGCAGCGCCGCCCGCGGCGGAAGAAGGGGCCATTTGGCTGGTTTGGTGGGTCGGCGCAGCGCCGACGCTTTTGCCGCCACCAAAGCGCTTGGCGTTGGCGTCGAGGCTCATCGTCAGGCCGATGCACAACGCCATGGCGATGCTAAGAAAACGTTTCATAAAGGGAATTCCCATTTGTGGATGGCACGCGCGCCATGTTGCACAGCTGAAGTGACACTGGCTAGCGGCAGAGTGTTTCGGGCTTTTGCCTGACAGGTTGCGTTCAGCTACGTCGGGGCAATAAGGCCTTGTACTTTTGTCTGTAGGACAAGTGGATAGGTTCTGCCGGAAGTTTGCTCAGCGTCGCAACGCGAGCATTACCACTCCGGCGGTGATCAGGCCAATTCCGCCCCATTGGCGCAGGTCGAGTTTCTCGTCCAGCAGGATCACGCCGAGGACGGCCACCAACACCACACTGAGCTTGTCCACTGGAGCGACCAGCGAGGCCGGGCCGAGTTTCAGCGCGCGGAAGTAGCAAATCCATGAGGCGCCAGTCGCCAGTCCTGATAGCAGCAGGAACAGGTAACTTTTGGCAGAGATCGATCCTAATGACTGATATTGGCCCGTCGCGTACAAAATCAAGGCCAGGCTGACCAATACCACGATGGTGCGCAGGAGGGTGGCGAAGTCGGAATTGACATTTTCGATGCCGATCTTCGCGAAGATTGCAGTCATGGCGGCGAATGCCGCTGACAGCAGGGCCCAGAATGTCCAGGAAGAAAAAAAGCCTGAGCCCATCGACATATCCTTGATCAATCGCCAACACCTGACCCCGTGGGAGCGAGCCTGCTCGCGAAAGCCGCACTGCGGTTTATCAGATCAACCACGGTGACGTCATTCGCGAGCAGAATCGCTCCCCCAGAAAAGCGAAACCGGCTTTAGATCGCTTCGAGCTTGGCATAGCCAAGCATCAACCACTTGCTGCCTTCGCCAAAATTCACCTGCACCCGAGCCTGGGCCCCGGCGCCTTCGAAGTTCAGGATCACGCCGTCGCCAAACACTGAATGCCGAACAGCCTGGCCGAGGCTGAAGCCTGTGTCCGGGATTTCGCTGCCGCCGAACAAACTGCTGGAACTCTGCTGCTGACCACCGCCGAACGGACGGCTGACGCTGTTGGACAGCCGCACTTCCTGAATCAGGCCTTTGGGCACTTCACGTACGAAACGCGAGACCTTGTTGTAGGTCTCACTGCCGTACAGGCGTCGGGTTTCAGCGTAGGTCATGACCAGGTTCTGCATGGCCCGAGTGATACCGACGTAGGCCAGACGGCGTTCCTCTTCAAGACGGCCGGGTTCTTCCAGGCTCATCTTGTGCGGGAACAAGCCTTCTTCCATGCCCACCAGGAACACGTAAGGGAATTCCAGGCCTTTGGCGCTGTGCAGGGTCATCAGCTGAATGCTGTCTTCGTGTTCGTCAGCCTGCGTGTCGCCGGCTTCCAGCGAAGCGTGGCCGAGGAATGCGGCCAGTGGCGTCAGGTCCTCGTCTTCTTCTTCAGCTTTCTCGAAATTGCGCGCAGCGCTGACCAGTTCCTCAAGGTTTTCTACCCGGGCCTGGCCTTTCTCGCCTTTTTCCGCTTCGTGATAGGCGATCAGCCCGGACTGCTCGATGACCGTCTGGGTCATCAGGTGCAGCGGCATTTCCATACACTTGGCGGCGAGGTTCTCGATCAGCTCGATAAACCCACCCAAGGCGCCCGCAGCACGGCCGGTCAGGCCTTTGTTGGCGACCAGCAAACGCATGGCTTCCCACATCGACACATCGCTATGACGCGCGTGGTCGCGAATCGCTTCGACGGTTTTCTCGCCAATGCCGCGGGCCGGGACGTTGATCACCCGCTCCAGCGCCGCATCGTTACCACGACCTTCCAGCAAGCGCAGGTAGGCCATGGCGTTCTTGATTTCCGCCCGTTCGAAAAAGCGCTGACCGCCATAGATGCGGTACGGGATGCGCTCGCGCAGCAAGGCTTCTTCCAAAACGCGGGATTGGGCGTTGGAGCGGTACAAAATCGCGATATCACTGCGAGCCAAGCCGGTTTTCAGCGCGCTTTCGATGGTTTCCACCACGTAGCGTGCTTCATCGTGTTCGTTGAACGCGGCATACAGGTTGATTGCTTCGCCTTCGCCCCCATCGGTCCACAACTCTTTGCCCATGCGCCCGGTGTTATTGGCGATCAGGGCGTTGGCAGCCTTGAGGATGCCGGCGGTGGAACGGTAGTTCTGCTCCAGACGAATGGTTTCAGCGTCCGGGAAGTCGTCGGAGTACTGATAGATGTTCTCGATTTTCGCCCCGCGCCAGCCGTAGATCGACTGGTCGTCGTCGCCGACCACCATCAGGCTGTCGCCGCCCTTGGCCAGCAGCCGCAACCAGGCGTACTGCACGGCGTTGGTGTCCTGGAACTCGTCCACCAGAATGTGCCGGAAGCGCTTTTGATAATGCGCCAGCAACCCCGGGTTATCGCGCCACAGGTCGAGGGCGCGCAGTAGCAGTTCGGAGAAGTCGATGACACCGGCGCGCAGGCACGCGGCCTCGTAGGCTTCATAAATGCTGCGCATGGTGGCCAGGAACAGATCGCCGCTGGCTTGAATGTGTTGTGGGCGCAGACCTTCGTCTTTCTGCCCGTTGATGAACCACTGGGCCTGACGGACCGGCCAGCGTTGCTCGTCCAGACCCAGCTCGCGGATCACCCGCTTGACCAGCCGCTGCTGGTCGTCGCTGTCGAGAATCTGGAAAGTCTGGCTCAGCCCGGCTTCCTGCCAGTGCGCCCGCAACAAGCGGTGCGCCAGGCCGTGGAAGGTGCCGACCCACATGCCGGCCGGGTTTATACCCATCAGCTGCTCGATGCGATGACGCATCTCGGCAGCGGCCTTATTAGTGAAGGTCACCGACAGGATCGAGTGGGGCGAGGCGTTTTCGACCTGGATCAACCAGGCGATACGGTGCACCAGCACTCGGGTTTTACCGGAACCAGCACCGGCCAGGACCAACTGACGACCCACGGAGGCAGCTACGGCCTGGCGTTGGGCATCGTTGAGGGAGTTCAGCAGAAGGGAGAGATCATCGCGCATCGGGGCATTCTAGGGGGCAGCGTCACACCGGGCAAACCCCGCTTTGATTTAGCCGATGAAAGATGAAGGGAGGACGACCGGTCGGTCACTGGCTGCAAGCGGCGGCGGGGCTCGCTTGGACACTTTTATACCGCCGTCAGCGGTCGATACTTTGGTCTACTTTGTCACTTGGGGCGGTTTGGTCCCGGCCTTTGCTTGTGTATGCTCCGTGCACAATTCGGGCTCACCACGCTCATTATAAGAACAAGAACATTGCCTATGACCCTCAGCTCCGACCTGTCGGGCCCCTCTGTGGAGCCCCGGGTTATTCGTAAACAGTACGCTATGGAAATGGCGGTCGAACGCACGCGCCTGCTTTACCAGGGCTCGCTGTTGCCGACGCTGTTCATGCTAATCAACGGTCTGGTCTGCGCCGGTTTGCTCTGGAGCCCGCAACGCTATTTCCTGGTCAGCGTCTGGCTGGTCTGGTTGCTGTCACTGGTGGCGCTGCGAGTGATTCAGGTCGCGGCCTTCGATTCGGCGATTCCCAACCGTCAGGCCCATCCAGTCTGGATTCGCATGTTTTTACTGGGTTCGGCCATGACCGGCCTGACCCTCGCCGGTGCCGGCATTGCCCTGGTGCCCGCGGACACCTTCATCCAGCAAGCCTGGGTGTTCGGCCTGATCGGCGCCGCCGCTCTCTCGGCCAGCGTGGCCTACGCGGTCAGCCTGCCGGCATTTCTCTCCTTTACCTTGCCCTGCCTGTTGCCGCCCATCGGCTATATGTTCTGGGGCGGTGATGAACAGCAGCAGGGCTGGGGCTGGTTCGGGCTGATTTTGCTGGGCTCGTTGAGCGTCGTGGCCTGGCAGGTCAATCGGCTGATTGATCGCGGATTGTTGCGGCGCTTCCAGAATCAGGCGTTGATCGAGCATTTGCAGCACGCTCAAACCCAGGGCGACCAACTCAATTACGAACTGGCCAAGGAAATCGACCAGCGCCGCCGCGCTGAAGAAGAATTGCGTGAAGCCCAGGTCGAACTGGAACACCGCGTCGCCGAGCGCAGTCTGGAGCTGAGCGCCGCCACCGAAGCCTTGAGCAAAAGCGAGGCACGCCTGGCGCTGGCATTGAAAGCCAGTGAACTCGGGTTGTGGGACTGGAACCTGCAAACCGACGAAGTCCATCACACCCAGCTCCAGGAGCTGTTCGGCCTGGCGCCGGAGTACGTGACCGCCATGCTCAGCCACCTCAGGCCACGTCTGCATCCGGACGATGTGCCGTCCCTCAAGCGCGCGCTGGTCGAGCACTTGAAGGGCCGCAGCGAGGATTATCAGATCGAATACCGCGTGCGGCATGGCGACGGCCATTGGGTCTGGATTGAAGACCGTGGCCGCGCGGTGGAGCGCAGCGAAACTGGCCGGGTGATCCGCATGGTCGGCACTCGCCGCGATATCAGTGCCAGCAAAAGCCTGGAGGAACAGCGGCAACTGGCGGCCACGGTGTTCGAGGCAGCCAGCGAAGGCATCGTGATCTTTGACCCGAATTACGCGCTGATCGCCGTCAACCAAGCCTTCAGCCGGGTAACCGGCTACGACATCGAGGACATGCTCGGGCGCAACGTCGTGGAGTTGCCGTGCAGTCGGGATGCCCGCCGGCACTACACCGCGATTCATCAGGCACTGGAGCAACACGGCAGTTGGCAGGGTGAGCTGGTGGAAACCCGCAAGAATGGCGAGCTGTATCCGCAATGGCTGCAATTGAACGCAGTACGCGATTCTCGGGGAAAGGTTAGTCATATTGTAGGCTTCTTCGCCGATCTATCCGCCCGGCGCGAATCCGAAGAGCGTATGCGCTACCTGACCCATTACGACGAACTCACGGGCCTGGCCAACCGCTCGCTGTTCCATGAACGGCTGCGCGAGGCTCATCAGCGAGTGCGTCAGGGCGGTCGGCGCAGCCTCGCGTTGCTGCACATCAATCTGGATCGTTTCAAGCTGCTCAACGACAGCCTTGGCCATGAGATCGCCGACCAGCTATTGCAGAAAATGGCTCGGCGGCTGGTGAATGCGTTGCCTGAGGCGGACACCATTGCGCGGCTGTCCGGTGACGAGTTCGCGGTGTTGTTCGACGCCTACGGCAACTTGTCGAGCCTGGCGCGGGTGGCAACCCGGTTGTCGACCAAGCTGCGCTTGCCGTTGACGGTCGACGGCCATGAACTGGTGGTCAGTGCGTCCATGGGCATCAGCCTGTTGCCGGACAACGCGAGAGAAATTTCCGCGCTGGTCAGTCAGTCGAACATGGCCATGCAACATGCCAAGCACCTGGGCGGTAACAACTTCCAGTTCTACACCGACAGCTTGCAAGCCAGCACCCTTGAGCGTTTGCAGCTCGAGAACCAGTTGCGCAAAGCCATCGAAGAAAAGCAGTTGAAGGTGTTTTACCAACCGAAACTCTGCCTCGCCACCGGCCGGCTGAACGCCGCCGAAGCTTTGGTGCGCTGGGACCACCCGACAATGGGCTCGGTGCCTCCAAACGATTTCATTGGCTTGGCCGAGGAGACCGGGTTGATTGGCCCGATTGGCGAGTTCGTGCTGCGTCAGGCGTGCTGGCAAGCCTGCGAATGGCAGCGCCAGGGGCTTGAGCCAATCCGGGTGTCGGTCAACCTGTCGGTGCATCAATTGCGTCAGGGAAAACTGGTCAGTCTGGTGCGCCAGGTGCTGGAGGAAACCGGTCTGGCGCCGCACCACCTGGAACTGGAACTCACCGAAAGCCAGTTGCTGGACAGCGTCGAACACATCATCGCGACCTTCCAGCAGTTGCGTGATCTGGGTGTGAAACTGGCGATTGATGATTTTGGTACTGGCTATTCATCACTGAGCTACCTCAAGCGTATTCCAGTGGATTACGTGAAGATCGATCAGGCGTTTATCCGGGGCTTGGGGGAGGGCAGCGAGGATGCGGCGATTACCCGGGCGATCATTGCGATGGCGCATGGGTTGTCGCTCAAGGTTGTCGCAGAGGGCGTGGAAGACCAGCAGCAGCTGGATTTTCTGACCGCCGAGCGTTGTGATGAAGTGCAGGGTTATCTGATCAGTCGGCCTGTGGATGCCGCCGTTCTGGCCGGGCTTTTACGCGAACAGAGCAATCCGTATTAAGGGCTACATGCACGCCATCGCGCCTGAAATGGGGGGATGTTGTTACGCATTGAACGGGCAAAAAGCCGATTCATGTAGTATAACTACAAGCGTGCTACATCCCCGGCACCTGCCAATAACAAAGAGTCGACCCCTTTGAATCTGCTGCAACACATCGCCCAGTCACGCCACCTGTTACGCAAGTCGGAGCTCAAGGTCGCCGACCACGTGCTGCTTGATCCTGCGGCGGTGATGCACAGTTCCATGGCCGACCTGGCCCACAGTGTGGGCATCAGCGAGCCGACCATCGTGCGCTTTTGCCGCGCCATTGGTTGTTCCGGTTTCCAGGACTTGAAGCTGAAGCTGGCCCAGAGTCTGGCGGCCGGTGCGAGCTTCGGGCAGTTCGCAATTCATGAAGACGATTCGGTCGCTGACTACAGCCTGAAAATCTTCGACACCACGCTGCACACGTTGATGGAGGTTCGCGAGAAGCTCGATCCGGTCGAATTGCAGCGGGCGGTGTCGCTGATGTCTCAGGCCCAGCGCGTCGAGTTCTATGGCTTTGGCGCGTCGGGTGCGGTGGCGGCGGATGCCCAGCACAAGTTCTTCCGTTTGTTGCTGACCGCAGCGGCCTATTCCGACCCGCACATGCAGGCGATGTCGGCGGTAACGTTGAAGCCGACCGACGTGGCGATCTGTATTTCCCAGTCCGGGCGTTCCAAGGATTTGTTGATCACTGCGAACCTGGTGCGTGAAAGCGGCGCCTCGTTGATCACCTTGTGCCCGAGCCAGACGCCGTTGGCCGAGCTGTCGACCGTCAACCTGGCAATCGATGTGCATGAAGACACCGAAATCTACACGCCGCTGACCTCGCGCATCGCCCATCTGGTGGTGATCGACGTGTTGGCGATGGGCGTGGCCATGGCGCGCGGGCCGAGCCTGGTTAATCACCTGAAAAGCGTCAAGCGCAGCCTTCGTAGCTTGCGGTTGTCGCCCAAGTCGGTGAAAGCGCTGGACGACTAAGATCCAAAGATCGCAGCCTTGGCAGCTCCTACGGGTGTTCACATTCCCCTGTAGGAGCTTCCGAAGGCTGCGATCTTTGCTTTTGCCCCGCCTGCAGAACCCGGCAATATTCACATCCCTGTAACCCGCCCGCCGCCAAACCGTCATCCCCAGCGTTCATCGTGTAACTCCCGTAATCGCCTTGGGAGACTCGAAATGGCCCAGCCCTACGAAGAACGCAACAGCGCCCTGAAAACCCGTCGTCAGCAAGAAGACCAGCGCCGCATGGAATTCCGCCGCGCCATCGAAGATCGCTCCGAACGCCGTCAGCTTCTGGCCGAGATTGGCGATTTTCCTGACGAACTGGAACTCAACTACTGGCAGGCAGCTCCCGTAGCTTCCCGTCGAAACGCTCAACCAGCGCGCTGATCTGCACCCGTTCGCTGCGGATAAACGCAAGGAACGCGTGAGCCACCGGTGACAGGCGTTTAGCCTTGGCCTGCACCAGGCACCAGCTGCGATACAGCGGCAGTTCTTCGACCGGCAGCTCAATGAGTCCGCCGGTCGCCAACTCCAGGTTCAGGGCGTGGCGCGTCAACAGCGCGACGCCCAGACCCGCCAACACACATTCACGCTGGGCTTCGGCCGACGCGACCTCTTGGGTCTGGGTGAAGTGCACGCGCTTCTCTTTGAAATACTCTTCGCACGCCATCCGCGTACCGGACCCTGGTTCGCGCATCAGCAGCGTGTAAGGCTCAAGATCCTGCAAGCGCAGCGGCCCCATGTGGCACAGCGGATGTTCCGGCGGTGTCACGGCGACGATCGGGTTGTTAAGGAACGGCAGGAACTCCAGCCCCATGTCCTGCGGCACCATCGACATGATCACCAGATCATCACGGTTGTCCGAGAGGCGCCGGATGACCTGGCCGCGATTCACCACGGTCAGTTGCAGGTTCACTTCCGGGTGCTGGCGCTTGAACGCGGCAAACAAGTGCGGCACGAAATACTTGGCGCTGGATTCCACCGCCAGTTTCAGCTGCCCTTGCAGTGAGCCCTGCATGTCCGACAGCTGCATGTCGAGGTTTTCCAGGCGCCCGAAAATGTCTCGGCTGGCACGCTGAAGCGCTTCCGCGGCTTCGGTCATGTAGAGTTTTTTGCCGACGTAATCGAACAAAGGTTGGCCAATCAGCTCCTCAAGTTGACGAATCTGTAGGCTCACGGCAGGTTGTGTGAGGGACATTTCGTCAGCCGCGCGGCTGTAGGACCTCAAATCACAGACTTCATTGAAGATCTGCAATTGACGTAATGTCATACGCATCAAGGACTTACGCATTTTATAAGTAGTCTCGCCGCAGGCTGGTGATTCAACTATAAGTCTTTACTTATGCCTAACCCAATTATTAATCATTTTTGTTAATCCCTCATGGGGGCTAGTGTGGGGCTGCGACTAAATTGAAACATTTAGTCACGCGTCGACCTGGTCTAGCAGGTCGTGGGTACCACCGGCTCAAGGGAACCTCCAAGTGATAACAAAGATCCTGATCGCCAACCGTGGTGAGATTGCCGTACGAATCGTGCGTGCTTGCGCCGAGATGGGCATTCGTTCGGTCGCGATCTATTCCGACGCCGACCGCCATGCCTTGCATGTGAAGCGTGCGGACGAGGCCCACAGCATCGGTGCCGAGCCACTAGCGGGTTACCTGAATGCGCGCAAATTGGTAAATCTGGCAGTGGAAACCGGTTGTGATGCATTGCATCCCGGCTACGGATTCCTGTCGGAAAACGCTGAGCTGGCAGATATCTGCGCCGAGCGCGGCATTAAGTTTATCGGTCCATCGGCTGAAGTGATCCGCCGCATGGGCGACAAGACTGAAGCCCGTCGCAGCATGATCAAGGCGGGCGTACCGGTCACTCCCGGGACCGAGGGCAACGTTGCGGACATCGCCGAAGCCTTGGTTGAAGGCGACCGCATCGGTTATCCGGTCATGCTCAAGGCCACCTCCGGTGGTGGCGGCCGGGGTATCCGTCGCTGCGACAGCCGAGAAGATCTTGAACAAGCATTCCCACGGGTCATTTCCGAAGCGACCAAGGCCTTTGGTTCGGCGGAAGTGTTCCTGGAAAAGTGCATCGTCAATCCGAAACACATCGAAGCGCAGATCCTCGGCGACAGCTTTGGCAACGTCGTGCACCTGTTCGAGCGTGATTGCTCGATTCAGCGCCGCAACCAGAAGCTGATCGAGATCGCCCCGAGCCCGCAACTGACCCCGGAACAGCGCGCCTACATCGGCGACCTGTCGGTGCGTGCGGCCAAGGCTGTGGGTTACGAGAACGCCGGTACCGTGGAGTTCCTGCTCGCCGAGGGCGAGGTGTACTTCATGGAGATGAACACTCGGGTGCAGGTGGAACACACCATCACCGAAGAAATCACCGGCATCGACATTGTGCGTGAGCAGATCCGCATCGCGTCCGGCCTGCCGCTTTCGGTGAAACAGGAAGACATCCAGCATCGCGGTTTCGCGCTGCAATTCCGGATCAACGCCGAAGACCCGAAAAACAACTTCCTGCCGAGCTTCGGCAAGATCACCCGTTACTACGCACCCGGCGGTCCTGGCGTTCGTACCGACACGGCGATCTACACCGGCTACACCATCCCGCCGTTCTACGACTCCATGTGCCTGAAACTGGTGGTGTGGGCGCTGACTTGGGAAGAGGCAATGGACCGTGGCTTGCGTGCCCTCGACGACATGCGTCTGCAAGGGGTCAAGACCACCGCCGCGTACTACCAGGAAATCCTGCGTAACCCGGAATTCCGTAGCGGCCAGTTCAACACCAGCTTCGTTGAAAGCCACCCTGAACTGACCAACTACTCGATCAAGCGCAAACCCGAAGAGCTGGCCCTGGCCATCGCCGCCGCCATCGCCGCCCACGCAGGCCTGTGAGGAATATTCCAATGACCAAGAAAATCTTCGTTACCGACACCATCCTGCGCGACGCCCACCAATCGCTGCTCGCCACCCGCATGCGCACCGAAGACATGCTGCCGATCTGCGATAAGCTCGACAAAGTCGGCTACTGGTCGCTGGAATGCTGGGGCGGCGCGACTTTCGACGCCTGCGTACGCTTCCTGAAGGAAGACCCGTGGGAGCGTTTGCGCCAACTGCGCGCGGCGCTGCCTAACACACGCCTGCAAATGCTCCTGCGTGGCCAGAACCTGCTGGGCTACCGCCATTACAGCGACGACGTGGTTAAAGCCTTTGTCGCTAAAGCAGCGGTCAACGGCATCGACGTGTTCCGCATCTTCGACGCGATGAACGACGTGCGTAACCTGCGCGTGGCCATCGAAGCGGTGAAAGCCGCCGGCAAACATGCCCAGGGCACTATCGCCTACACCACCAGCCCGGTGCACACCATTGGGGCGTTCGTGGCGCAAGCCAAGCAAATGGAAGCCATGGGTTGCGACTCGGTGGCGATCAAGGACATGGCCGGCCTGCTGACCCCGTACGCCACTGGCGAACTGGTCAAGGCACTGAAAAGCGAGCAATCGCTGCCAGTGTTCATCCACTCCCACGACACTGCTGGCCTGGCCGCGATGTGCCAACTCAAGGCCATCGAAAACGGTGCCGATCACATCGACACCGCGATCTCCAGCTTCGCTTGGGGCACCAGTCACCCAGGCACCGAATCGATGGTCGCCGCCCTTAAAGGCAGTGAGTTCGACACCGGCCTGAACCTGGAACTGCTGCAAGAGATCGGTCTGTACTTCTATGCCGTGCGCAAGAAGTACCACCAGTTCGAAAGCGAATTCACCGCCGTCGACACCCGTGTGCAAGTCAACCAGGTACCGGGCGGGATGATTTCCAACCTGGCCAACCAGCTGAAAGAGCAGGGCGCACTGAACCGCATGAGCGAAGTGTTGGCCGAAATCCCGCGGGTTCGTGAAGACCTCGGCTTCCCGCCGCTGGTGACGCCGACCTCGCAGATCGTCGGCACCCAGGCGTTCTTCAATGTGCTGGCCGGCGAGCGCTACAAAACCATCACCAACGAAGTGAAGCTTTATCTGCAAGGTGGTTACGGCAAAGCGCCGGGTATCGTGAACGAAAAACTGCGTCGCCAGGCCATCGGCAGCGAAGAGGTGATCGACGTTCGTCCAGCCGACCTGCTCAAGCCGGAAATGACCAAGCTGCGTGCCGAAATCGGTGCGGTCGCCAAGTCTGAAGAAGACGTGCTGACCTACGCCATGTTCCCGGACATCGGTCGCAAGTTCCTCGAAGAACGCAACGCCGGCACCCTGACACCGGAAGTGCTGTTGCCGATTCCTGAAGCCGGTAGCGTGGCTTCGGCCGGCGGCGAAGGCGTACCGACCGAGTTCGTCATCGATGTCCACGGCGAAACCTACCGCGTCGACATCACCGGTGTCGGCGTCAAGGCTGAAGGCAAGCGTCACTTCTACCTGACCATCGACGGCATGCCGGAAGAAGTGGTGTTCGAACCGCTCAACGAATTCGTCAGCGGCGGCAGCAGCAAGCGCAAACAAGCCACGGCACCGGGCCACGTCAGCACCACCATGCCGGGCAACATCGTCGATGTGCTGGTCAAGGAAGGCGACACCGTGAAAGCCGGGCAAGCCGTGCTGATCACCGAAGCCATGAAGATGGAAACCGAAGTCCAGGCGGCCATCGCCGGCAAGGTCACCGCCATCCACGTGGCCAAGGGCGACCGGGTGAACCCGGGCGAAATCCTGATTGAGATCGAAGGCTGAGATAACGGCCTCGATACACCGCTTTAAACCTCGGGGGGGCATGTGCTCCCCTTTTTTTGCTTTTTCCCTGTAGGAGCTGCCGCAGCCTGCGGCAGCTCCTACAGGGATCGGTTAGAACGCCATGCGCCATTGGCCCATTACGGCGGTGTTGCGGCTGTCAGATGCGATGTCCCCGGTGACGCCCATGCCCAGCGTGTGGTTGGCGGACAGGGCCAGATCGAGGCCGGCATCGAGTGACAGGCTGTTGCGATCCAGTTGTGCTCCGGCGATTTCGAAATCGATGCCACCGTTGAGCAATTGCTGGCGGGTGTGCTGGTCGAGTTCGCCATAGGTGTGTTTCCAGCCTGTGCTCAAGCGCGGAGTCAGTTGCATGCCGTTGTCCAGGGTGTTGGTTTTTGCCACACGCAGGCCGAAGGTGCTGTTCAAGTTGTTTTGCGATTGCCCGTGGACTTTCAACGCCGCGTGGCCACCTTTTTCGCTGTAGCTGTCGCGTTGATAGCGCTGATAACCCAGATTGGCGAAAGGTTCGAGCGTGACGTCTCCCTCGCCGAAGTTGTAACCCGCTTCGGCGAAGGCCTGTTGGGTGCTGGCGTCGTAACTGCCTTTGAGACGATCGCTGAAACCATTGAACGCCACTCGACGTTTGCTGCTGCCATCGTGGCTGGCATAGGTGGCGCCGAAACGCAGCGCCAATGGGCCGTCCTGGCGAACGGCATACGCACCGACGTGCCAGCTGTCGAGGTCGCCGTCGGAGTGTCGGGCATCCAGCTTCGTCTGCGATTTACCGCCGATGATCCCGACATGCCATTGCTCGTCGAGGCGCCAGTCAGCACCCGCAACCAGACCTTGAGTCGAGTGTTTCAGCGTGCTGTCGGTATCACGATCAATCTTGCCGCCATTGCCCAGTGCCTGCACCCAGAGTCGGCCGTTGCCCTCACTGGCGCTGATCGAAGTTGAGCCACCGTCTAACTGGCGCATGGCAGACAGCATGCTGTCGCTGACCGGATTCACGGCGTTGAGCGTGGCTTTGGCGAGGTTGGCGTTGCTGCCGGCGGCGAGTTGTTCCAGAGCGATCGCAGCCGTGTCCAGGTTACTGCCGAGCAGGGCAACAAGGGCTTTGTTTGCTAATACGGGAGAAGGTGAAACCGAAACCCTCGCAGGCGCTGCGCTTGCGATAGGTTCTGGCGCTACAGCAGACGTTTGAGTAGCGACCGGTGTGGACGCCACGGCAGAAGCTGCTGCTGCCGATGGAGCGGAAACCGCTTGCAGGGCCGAAACCGTCGCCGGACCAGATGGCTGCGCAGAGGCGGTTTCGTCAGACGCTGGAGGCGTTAGTGGAACGGGCGCGGTATTGGGTGTCTGATCAATTCCTTTGGCAATCTCAAGAGCATTTTCCGAGTTCGCGACGCTTTCAACCGTCACACCATTTCGGCTGTACGTCAGCCCAACCGTCTTCTCATCGTATTTCAGCGTCGGCGTCATGAACGCCAGATCGTTTTCGATACGGCCGAATTCCCCGACGACTTTTTCGGCTTTCAGAATCGTATGCTGACTGCTTTGAGGGTAGTCACCGCCAGTGATCAACTGCAAAGTCGAATCACCCAGATTGGCCGTTCCGGTGACATCGACGGTCTTGCTGACGCCTTTCGCTTTGACCTCGTAAGCCAGAGTAGCGCTAGGCTTCAGGTTCAGATCGCCATTGACGGAAGGTGCGCCCAGCGCCTGATTAACCGTCAACAGTCCATGAACATTCAAAGTACCCGTTGCACCTCCACCCGCGAACTGACCCTTTTCATCGACGGTGACTGCGCCGCCAATGATTGCCCGGTTGTTGAGGCTGCCGCCGGCCGATACAAAGGCTCCTTCATTGATCCCGCCTTTATTGATCAGCGTGCCTTCGACCACGGCATGTCCAGCGATCACACCTTCATTGGTGAAGGTGGCTCCAGGGCGCACCACGACCCCGGCGCTGAAATCCGAAGGCGTATTTTTGGTTCGATTCCAGACGCCTTGTTTGACTTCCAGTCCATCGAAGTTTCGCGTTTCCCCCAGCGAACCCTTGGCAGCATCGAGTTGCAAGACATTCACGCCGCCAGCGCCATCCACCGGGCCTGCGAAGCTGCCGTTCCCTGTGACGATGAGCAAATCATCGCGGTCATCAAAAGGCTCGGCATAACCCTTGTTGTGGATCGGCGTTTTGCGCGTGTCGGGATCGTTGCTGAAGGACTCGAGTATCGCCGTCAGTGCGCTGGCTGTCGGCACTTTGGCAGGCACTTCTTCGGCTTGTGTGAATTGAACGCAGCCCACCGCGAGAGTGATGGCCAGCGCCAGTTGTTTCGGTTGGTAGAAGTGTTGAACGGGCATCAAGTAAGGCCTCTTTTGACAGGAGGCCAAACTCTAAATTGAAGGCCCGCGGGGCCGATGTCAGCTACTTCTCACAGGTTTGCGGCTTCTGTCAGTTTCCTCTGTGGAAAATTTCCGCGAGCGTGGGAACGGCTGGTTTTACCCCGCCGTTGCGGCGTGTTTTCCTACAGAAATTACAGATGTAACCCGCTGGCAAACTCAAAAACTCATCTGCCATTGCCCGATCAACCCGTGATTACGGCTGTTGCTGCCAATCTCGCCGCTGTAACCCACACCCAGGGTATGCCGCGCCGAGATCCCCACATCCAGTCCTGCTTCCAGCACCAGACTGTCACGATCCAGTGAACTACCATCGACGCTGAACGCCGTGCCACCCACCACAAACGCCTGGCGCGTCGAGCTGCTGACATCTCCATACGTATGCTTCCAGCCAGTGCTCAAGCGTGGGGTCAGGCTCATACCGTTTTCCAGCGTGCTCAGGTGCGCCAGGCGTACGCCGAAGGTGCTGCTGAAGTTGTCCTGGGTTTGCGCGTCAACCTGCAACGCGGCGACGCCGCCTTTTTCCTGGTAGCTGTCGCGGTGATAGCGCTGGTAGCCGAGGTTGGCGAAGGGTTCGGCGCTGAGTCGACCGCTGCCCAGCGCGTAACCCAATTCGGCGAAGGCTTGTTGGCTGTTGGCGTCGTAATCGCCTTTTGGTCGATCATTGAAACCGTTGAACGCGACGGTGCGTTTGCTTTCGCCTTGATGGCCGCTGTAGGCCGCACCGAGGCGCAGCGCGAACGGGCCACTTTGGCGTAGCGCGTAGACGCCGGCATGCCAGCTCTCGAGATTGCCGTCGACGCCGGTGGCATCCAGATCGGTTCTCGAATAACCACCGAGCACGCCCAGTCGCCATTGCGGGTTGAATGCCCAATCAGCGCCGAGCACGCTGCCTTTCGAGCGTTGTTCCAATCCGCTGTTGCCATGTTCGCCGTCGATTTTGCCGTAGCCGCCGATGGCTTGCAGCCACACACGACCTTGGGCGTTCGGGTCATTCAGGTTGCGCGCTTCAGACGGAACTCCGGTGGAAGCGAGAACGGGCGTATCCCGTTGATCAAGACCCATCAGCAAGCCTGCGCCACCGCCCATTTGCCGCATCGCCGAGAGCATGCTGCCGCCGATCTGGCTGCTGGCGCTGAGAGTCGCGCTGGTCAGGTTGGCGTTGCTGGCGCCGGCCAGTTGCTCGATGGCCGCGCCCGCCGTGGTGTTGGTGGTGTTGAGCAATGCGTTGTAGAGCACGCTGTTTCTGCCCATCGAGGCCAGGCTGTTGGCGGCGTTGCTGCCGTTGCCGGTGGCGGCGAACTGGTTGAAGGCGATGTCATTGCGGGTGTAGGTCAGATCGACCTGAGTCGGGGTGTAAGCGAGAGTCGGCGTTAGGAACGCGTAGTCGCTGGTAACCTTGCCGAACGTGCCGTTGATGCTCGCGGCTTGCAGTACGGTGTAATTGCTTTGCCATGGATAGGTGCCGCTGCCGGGGTTCACCGCCAGGGTCGCGCCATTCAGATTGGCGGTACCGCCGACCACCACCGGGGCGCTGCTGCCATCTGCATTCACGCCGTAAGCCAGGATGCCGCCGCTGCCGAAGGTCAAATCGTGAACGACGGTCGCGGTGCCGAGTTGCGTATTGGTCTGCAACGTACCGTTGACCAGCAGATTACCCACCGAACCGCCGCCGGCATACACACCGCCCGCGTCCACCGTCAGGCTGCCGGCGATGCCGCCCTGGTTGATCAGCGTCGCGCCATTGCGCACCGCGCCGCCGTCGCTGAAATCACCGCTGCCGGTCAGCGTCCAGACGCCTTGCTTGACCTCCAGCCATTCGAAATTGTGACTGGCGCCGAAACTACCGCCTGCCACGTCATCCATCACCACGCGGTCATAACCGGTGCCGCCATCAACCATGCCGACAAAGCGGCTGCCGTTGCGTAAGGTGAGGCTGTCGTTGCCACCCCCCAGGTCCAGCGCCAGGCCGTTGCTGCTGCTGATGGTGCCGCCGTTGATCACGTTGTCGGCAAACTCGCCGACGAATTTCACACCGAAACCGTCGAGGCCCTGAATCGTGCCGTAGTTTTCCAGGGTGGTCGCTGCCACACCTGAACCACCGCTGCCGTCGTCCACCAGGATCGCGCTGTTCGCGCCGCTGATCAGCGCACCTTTGGCGTTCAAAATATAGCCGCCACCCAGCGCGATGCCTTCACTGCCGTTGGCGAAACCACCCTTGTCCACACCACCCGCGCCGACGCCTTGAATGGTGCCGTAGTTTTCAATGTGGGCGATGTTGTCGATGTCCACACCATCGCCGTCACCGTTGGGTTGCAGCCCCGAATAGGTGCCGGTAATCGTGCCGTGGTTGATCACCGTGCCGTCGCCATCGGAACCGAAACCCGAACCGTTGCGCCCAGTGATCTGGCCGTAGTTGACCAGTGTGGCGCCAAGGTCGGTGGTGATGCCGTGGCGTCCGCCGGAAATGGTGCCGTAGTTGGTCACCGTCACGCCGGTCGCTGTATCAATGTCGATGCCGTCGAACTTCTCGTTGGCGTTATGCGAGTCGCCGGTGGAGATCTCGCCATAGTTGGTAATCGTCGCGTTGGCGCCGGTCTTCATGCCGTCGCTGGCGTCCCCCCGAATCAGCCCGCCCGCGCGGTTGATGATGGTGGTTTTCACGCTGGCGCTGCGCAGGGCATCCAGGTCCAGGCCTTGGCCAGTGGTGGAGCGGATGGTGCCGCTGTTATCGATCAACAGACTGCCGCTGGCGAAGTTGCTGTCGATACGCAGTGCATCGTTGAAACCAAGGATCTGCCCGCCACTGCGGTTGTAAATGCTGTAGTTGCGCGCCTGGGTCAAGTCGCCACTGCTGTCGATCGCCCGACCACCGGTGGACACGATCTTGCCCGAGTTATCGACCACCACACCTGCGCCGCTGGTGCTGTCCTTCAGGCTCACGGCCTTGCCACTGTTGGTGATGCTGCCGGGGGCGGAGATCATCAGGGTGTCGCTACCGCCGAGGGTTTGCGCGGTCGTGGTGGCGGTGTTGATCTGCACGGTTTTGGCGTGGACGGCGCTGGCGCTGATCAGCAGGGCGATAGAGAGCGCCAGGCGTTGGGGCGAGAAGGGCATGAGTGGACAGCCTTTTTGTTATAAGCGGGCCGTCTGGTATAGCGGAGGGGTTTTACAGAAATGTGGCTTTGGGAAATGAAATCGTTTGCAGATGTTTCCGAGTGTCCGTCACTCGTGGGAGCGCGGCTTGCCGGCGATGGCGTTCGTAAGATTGTCATCGTCGGATCACCGCCCGGAGCAAGCTCAACCCCTACGAACGGCTCAAATACGCCTTCCCATAATGCCGCTCCATCCGCGCCTGAATCAGCTCCAACCCAATCGACATCACCCAATAAATCACCGCCGCTGTGGTCAGCATCTCGATATACCGATAGCTCGAGCGCCCATACGACTGCGCCAGAAACATAACCTCCCAAACCCCCATTACCGAGATCAGCGACGAGTCCTTGAGCATGGAGATGAATTGGTTGGTGGTCGGCGGGATGATGGTGCGCATGGCTTGGGGCAGGGTGACGCGCCAGAAGATTACGGTTTCGCGCATGCCCAGGGCCAGGGACGCCTCGCGTTGGCCATGGGGGACGCCGAGGATGCCGGCGCGGAAGATTTCGCTGAGGTAGGCGCCGTAGTTCAGTGACAGGGCGATGATCCCGGCGGCGATGGCGCCCGGCACGAAACCCAGTTGCGGCAGGCCGAGGTAGATCAGCAGGATTTGGATCAGCAGCGGCGTGCCGCGAAAGAACGACGCGTAGAAACTCGCAATCCCGAACGCCACGGCGCTTTTCGACAGCCGCGCCAGTGCGGTGATGAAACCCAGCAGCGACGAGGCGACGATTGAGCACAGGCACAGAAACAACGTCAGCGCCGCCCCTTGCAAGAAGCCATTGGGCGCCAGGTGCAGGCCGACGAGGTTGGGCAGTTTGTCGAGGATGATCGAGAACTTCAGGTCGAAGCTCAGGAAGAAACTGGCGAACAAGCCGAGCATCGCCGCCCAGGTCAGGTACAGCCGCGTGCGGAAACCGAACATCCGTTGCAGCCGCGACTCAGCTACCGGTTGCGGTGGCTGGGGAGGTTTTGGGAAAGAAGTCATTTGCTGATATCAGCGCCGATCCATTTTTGTGAAAGCTTGCTCAGAGTGCCGTCCTGTTTCAGCTGGGCGAAGACTTCCCGCACCTTGCCATCCCATTGCGCGTCACCCTTTTCGATGGCGACCGAGTTCGGCTCCGAGTACAGCGGGTCGCCGGCCAGTTTGAAGCGTTTGTCTTCGTTAAGGCGCGGTTGCGCGGTCACCAGGTTGGTGAGGATCGCGTCCAGTCGCACGCCAGCGCCCAGGCCCAAATCCTGGAATGCCACGTTGTCGGTATCATACGGGGCGATCTGCACGTCCTCGAACGGGTACTGCAATTTCGTGTCCTCGGCGCCTTCGATCACCAGGTTTTTGTTCAGGTAGCTTTCGTAGCTGGAGGCGCTGGTGAGGCCGACTTTCTTGCCGCTCAGGTCCTTGGCGTTGTGAATGCGGTCATCCTTGGCGTTGACCACGATCACCGCCGGCGAGGCGTAATACTCCACCGGGAAGTCGAAGACTTCGGCGCGGGCCTTGCTCGGGGTCATGGAGCAGATGCAAATGTCGTAGCGACCGCTCCAGCGGCCGGCGGCAATCACGTCCCAGGACGGCGTTTCGAGGCGCAGTTTCACCCCGAGTTTCTCGGCCACGGCTTTCGCCACATCGACGTCGAAACCGTCGAGCTGGTTCTGGTCATTGAGGAACGAGAACGGTGGATAACTCTCCATCAACACGCCCACCAGTTCTTTCTTTTGCTCGACGCGATCCAGCGTGGCGCCGCCAAAGGCTTGGGTAGAGGCAGCCAGAATCGTCAGGCCCAAGGCCAGTAGCGGTTGGATTTTCATAGTCGATCCCTGATAAATAATGGTTGTTATTAACCGAATGGTGCGTATTAAATAGTTATAAGAACGACTCTGATAGTGAGTTATTTTCATAAGCTTATGAGTGAAAAGCATATGGGCGCAGGAAGCACAATAATTCTGGACGGCGGCATGGGCCGTGAGCTGCAACGTGCTGGGGCGCCGTTCAGGCAGCCCGAGTGGTCGGCGCTGGCCTTGAGTGAAGCGCCGCAAGCGGTCGAAGCGGTGCACGCGGCTTATATCGAAAGCGGCGCGAACGTCATCACCAGCAACAGTTATGCGGTGGTGCCGTTCCATATTGGCGAAGAGCGTTTTGCCGCTGAGGGTCAGGCGCTTGCAGCGTTGGCCGGTGAGTTGGCGCGGCGTGCAGTCGAGGCTGCCGGCAAACCGGTACGCGTGGCCGGTTCATTACCGCCGCTGTTTGGCTCCTACCGGCCGGACTTGTTCGACGCTGAGCGCGTCACCGAATTACTGACGCCACTGGTGAAGGGGCTCGCGCCGCACGTTGACCTGTGGCTGGCGGAAACCCAGAGCTCAATCGTCGAGGCGCGGGCGATCCACGCGGGTCTGCCAAAGGACGGCAAGCCGTTCTGGCTGTCGTTTACCTTGAAGGATGAAGACACCGACGAGGTGCCGCGTTTGCGTTCCGGTGAGCCGGTGGCCGAGGCGGCGGCAGTGGCGGCTGAGCTGGGCGTCGAAACGTTGCTGTTCAACTGCAGCCAGCCAGAAGTGATCGGCGCGGCGATTGATGCGGCGCGGGAAACGTTTGAGCGGTTGGGTGTGAACATTCATATCGGCGCGTACGCCAATGCCTTCCCGCCGCAACCGAAAGAGGCGACGGCCAACGACGGGCTCGACCCATTGCGCGAGGATCTGGACCCACCGGGTTACCTGCACTGGGCCATCGATTGGCAGAAGCGTGGGGCCAGTCATTTGGGCGGGTGCTGCGGGATTGGGCCGGAGCATATTGCGGTGCTTGCCCAGAAATTGGCGTGAAGCCATTCGCGGGCAAGCCTCGCTCCTACAGGGGTTTTCGGTTGACCACAAATGTGGTGATCAATCACATAACCAATGTGGGAGCGGGCTTGCTCGCGAAGGCGTCCGTCCAGACGCCAAAGATTTACCCGCGGCACTCAGCCAGGGTTTTCACCTGCCCCGAATCTGTCTGGTTTTCATCCGAAAGCCACCGCTCAAACCCAGCGCCAACCACCGGCCATTCCGAATCCAGAATCGAGTACCACGCGGTATCGCGGTTCTGTCCCTTCACGACCATGTGCTGGCGAAACACACCTTCAAAACTGAAACCCAAACGCTCGGCCGCATATTTGGAGCGGGCGTTGCCGTTGTTGCACTTCCACTCCAGGCGTCGGTAACCCATGGCAAACGACTCTTTGGCCAGCAGGTAAACCGCCTCGGTACTTTTTGGCGAACGCTGCATCGGTGCGCCGAAGGTCACGTGGCCGATTTCGATACGGCCCTGGGCCGGAACAATCGACATCAGGCTGAGAATGCCTTGCACATCGCCACTGGCGCGGTCGATCACCGCGAAGAAATACGGATCGCTGTTGGCCGCGTGGTTGTTCAGCCAATCGTTGAACACGCTGCGCTCCGGGAACGGACCGTAAGGCAAGTAATCCCAGAGTTTCGGATCGGCACCCGGGCCCTGCAGGGCTTTGAACAAGCCATCGGCATGACGCGCCGGGTCGAGTTTTTCCAGGCGAATGAAACGCCCTTCGATCAGTTGAACCGAGGGCGCCGGGGCGCCTTTCCAGTCCGCGAGTGAAGTTGTCATTGTTGTTCTCCTTGAACCTTAAAGGGCTTTGCGAAACTGGATGAAACCAGGGCGTTCGGCGATGCGCTCGTAGAGCTGGATCGCGGTGGCGTTTGTTTCGTGGGTCAACCAGTGAACCTTGCAGCAACCGTCCGCCTTGGCGGTGGCGTAGACGAATTCGATCAACTGCCGACCGACGCCGGTGCCACGGGTTTCGGGGACGACCAGCAGGTCTTGCAGGTAGCAAGAGTTTTCAATGCTCCAGTTCGAGCGATGGTAGATGAAGTTCACCATCCCCACGGCTTTGCCATCGGCCCAGGCGAGGGCGGAGTGGGTGGTTTCGCTTGGGTCAAGCATGCGCTGCCAGGTGCTTTGGGTGACGGCTTCGGGCAACTCGGTGTTGTAGAAGCTCAAGTAGGCCTGCCATAGCGGCAACCAGGCAGCGTGGTCGTCGGTGGTGACCTGGCGAATCTCGATCTGACTCATGTTCATTCCTTAACGCATCAAGTGGGCGAGGGCCTGGTCCTGCATGTCGGGGCTGGCAGCAAGCCCTTCGCGCACACCGGCGATGTCTGCGGCACTACGGTTCTGGCTCAGTTTGCGTTTGCCTTCCAGGCGCTCGATCGGCAAGGCGAAACCGACGATGGCCTTGAGCATGCCGTCGATGTAGTCGGCGGGGGCGTCGTCGACTTTCCAGGGCTTGGCACGGCTCGCTTCGTGGCGATCGGTCAGGGCGCTGACCAGATTGCGCAGGCGATGGGCATCGTTGAACACTTCAGCCTTGCCGTAAGCGTGCACGGCGACGTAGTTCCAGGTCGGCACGACTTTGCCGTGCTCGGCTTTGCTCGGGTAAAACCCCGGGCTCACGTAAGCATCGGCACCGGCAAAAATCACCAGCGCCTCGGCACCGTTTTGCAGTTCCTGCCATTGTGGATTGGCCTTGGCCAGGTGCCCGTAAAGGGTGCCATTGGGGCCTTGCTCGGCGTCCAGCAGCAGCGGGATATGACTGGCTTGCAGGCCTTGTTCACCATGGGTCACCAGCACGGCGAGGCGGGTGGCGAGTATCTGCTGATGCAGTTCCTGCAAATCGTCGATGGCAAAAGCGCTTGGCGTATACATGGAAATTTCCCTTGGCGAATGTCTTCATCCTAGGCAGGCTATTGGTCTGTTGTAAGAGCCATTACCGACCAATTTCATAGGTCCATTCTTTATAGGTGCAGGCAATGACCAGCGAACCACTGTCCCTGTCCTTCAACCCGGCCGGCATCGAACTCGATCGCCGCCAGGGCTTGAGTCGTCAGCTCTATCAGGCGTTGCGGGTGCGGGTGCTCGACGGGCGACTGGCCAGTGGCACGCGATTGCCGGCCAGTCGTGACTTGGCGGCGGCGTTATCGATTTCCCGTAACAGCGTGGTCCGCGCCTACGATCAGCTCTATGCCGAAGGCTTTATCGAAGGACGGGTGGGCGATGGGACTTATGTCGCGCAATTGCCTCAAGCCGCGTTGCCGGCAAAAAAACTATCCACAAAAGTATCCACAGGGTTTTCAACAGGGTTATCCACAGCCTTATCCACAAATTGGCTGGATTTACCTGTGATTCCATCCAGTAAAGTTATCCACA
This sequence comes from Pseudomonas sp. TH15, assembly GCF_016651105.1. GTDB lineage: Bacteria > Pseudomonadota > Gammaproteobacteria > Pseudomonadales > Pseudomonadaceae > Aquipseudomonas. The sequence continues at coordinate 923,002 of NZ_JAEKEL010000001.1, read as the reverse complement.
GCGGTGCGCTGGAGCGCGTTGAAAAGAACCATTTGGCCAAGCCGCCGAGCGGTCCGCCGAAGGCTTTTCGGGTGGGAGTGCCGGCGTTCGATCTGTTTCCGTTCGAGGTATGGGCCAAGCTGAACGCGGCTTTCTGGCGAAAACCGGATTTACAGCAGCTGTGTTATGGCGATCCGGCCGGTGATGCGCGATTGCGCGGGATGATTGCCGCGTATTTGCGCAGTTCGCGGGGCATGCAGTGCTCGGCTGAGCAAATTGTGATCACCAGTGGCGCACAGCAAGGAATTAGCCTTTGTGCACAGCTGCTTGTGGAGCCGGGCGACGGGGTCGCAATCGAAAATCCGGGGTACCGGGCAGCCGGTCATGCCTTTGCTGTGGCGGGTGGCCGATTGCACGGTGTATCGGTGGACAGCGAGGGAATCAATTGCGCCGAGCTGGACGGGTTGACCGATTGCCGACTGGCTTATGTCACCCCGTCTCATCAGTACCCGACCGGTGTGATTATGAGCCTGGCGCGGCGGCTCGAGTTGTTGGCGTGGGCCGAGCGCACCCAAGGCTGGATCGTCGAAGACGATTACGACGGCGAGTACCGCTACAGCGGCGCACCTTTGGCCCCATTGGCAGCACTGGATCGGCAGGGGCGGGTGTTGTACGTCGGGACGTTCGGTAAAGTGGCGTTCCCGGCATTGCGATTGGGTTACCTGGTATTACCGCCGGGCCTGGTGGATGCGTTTTCCCGTCGGCGTGCGGTGGATGTGCGTCATTCGGAAGTCAGCACTCAGGCTGTGATGGCCGAGTTCATCGCCGCCGGGCATTTCCAGCGGCACATTCGCCGTATGCGCCGAGCCGCTCTAAGTCGGCGCAATACACTGCTGGCTGGTTGGCCAAAAGACATCCCCGGTGTGGGCAGCCTGCCCAGCGTGGCGGCAGGGCTGCATTTGACGGTTTCGGTCGACACGCAAGCGCGGGAGCAGCAATTGATTGAAAAGGCTGCCGGCGTCGACGTTGAAATCAATGGTTTGAGCAATTACTGGTTGCCGGACTCAAGCACCCCGCACGATCAGCGTGCAGGCCTGGTGCTGGGTTTCGCTGCGGTGCCCGAGGCCGCTATCAGCGCGGCGCTCGGGCGATTAAAAAAGGTATGGCAGGGTTGATCAGGCTATCGGTCGGGCGCTCTCGGCGAGCGCATTCTTTTGCGGTTCCAGTGCCAGAAACAGGTCACGCAAACTCAGGTCCGTCAATCTGCGCAGCACGCCATCGACCGGCTGAACGGTGTTCAATGCAAGTTGCTGTTCGCTAGTCAGTGTTTCCAGATAACTGTCCGCAATCTTCAGATGAGCAGTTTCAGGCTGGGCAGCGGGGCTGTGGGCCGTTTTGTAGTGAAAGTGCGCCACCCACAATGGCTGATCCTTGTTCGTCCGGTCGAGAATCGAATACTCCTGGAAGTAATCCCCGCGTTTTTTTGTCTGAATGCGGCCTAGTGGATTACGCGTGAATTTGAGCTGCGCGTTGTTGTGCATCCATTGAAAGCTGCCCTGGGTTGGCTTTCTGAGTTTGTACATGTTGGCGCGCGTCTCTATGCCTTGTTTTCGGACGCGCGCTGACGCTTCGCGAAGTTCCTGGCTTAGCGTCGCCACAGGCGGGTTTTTTCCATTGGCGCGAAGTCGGGCCATGGCCTTATCGACGTTCATGGCGCTGTCCTGCAGTTTGAGTGCGTACTGTTCGAAGATTTCTTGCATATCAGCCGGGATGCGGTGGGGGCGCGAAGCGTCCTTGATCGTGCGCTCGATAAACCTGGACATTTCAAGTGTCTGATCAAGCCCGTCCTCAATGATGCCCATGTCATCGAGCGTCGGCTTCGGTGGCTGGCGGGATTTCGGTATGACGGTGTCGACCTGCTCAGGCTCGGGCTCGGATTCACCCGAATCGCTGTCGGACTGGATTCTGGGGCGGCTCTTGCTGACTCTCAGGGCTGGACGTGACGGACCTGGGCGCTCTGGCGGCGCTTGCGGCGTCGTCAGGTGCGGGTGGTTGAGCAGCACGGAATCGAGCTCGTTTTGCACGATCTGGCGAAACTCGCCGATCAAGGCGCGCAGACGTGACAGCCGAGCGGGATTGACCAGATCAGGATAGCGTTCGGGCAATTCCTCGATGCGCTGTTCGGCATCACTGAAGCTGTCGTCCAACGTGCTCAGTTCTTCGAGCGCAGCCTTTGGATCGGAGTGCGCGGTCGTTTTTTTCATCAGCCTTGCGACTTCCATTGCGCTACGCGACGCCTTGATGATGATCTCTCCCACCGCGTCCCGTGCTTCGTCCATGAGCGGGCTTGCAGTCATTTGCATCGCAGGCACATGTGACAGACCGATTTCGTTTGCCTTGAAATCCAGCGCGGTAGTCTTCGGCAGCATTTTCTCCATCTTCAGGGCTTTGACGATGCCCGTTTTACCGAGCACCTTCAGATCTTCGAGAGAGGCATGCGCGCGTTGCAGACTTTCGATTATTTGATGACCGATGTCCGTCGCTTCTTTGATGGCGTCCATGAAGGGTTGCAGATTTGTGACGGTGTCAGGCGGCTCTGAGATCAGCCGTTGCGCTAGCGTGTTGTATTGGTGGCATTTGACGTTGTACCAAAGCGCCTGGTGTTTCTGCAGTTCAGTGGTAATTCGCAACAGGTCGTAGACGTACCCGGAGGTACCACTCTGCGTGCGCCATTCCTGAACGTTTTTGCGTGCCTGCTCGTAAGCGGAAATTCGCTCTTCAAGTTTTTTCAGATAGGCCGCGGTGGGTACCTGACGGTTATCTGCAGAGGCGCTGGTCATGGCCGTCTGTGCCTGTGTCAGTTCGATTTTCGCGGCTTCTTCGCCGTTCCTGAACGTGTTGATCTCGTCCTCCAAATAATGGGCGCGCATTTCTTTGGCTTTCTTGAAGGCTTTGAGGCGATTTTTAGGGCCGCCCCCGCGCAGACGCAGACGAAAATCCAGATACCACAGACCGTGTACGCCAGCATGCAGTAACGGGCCGGAGCGCGTCGGGCTGCCGGGCTGGTGGATGGTGACTTGGGCATCGTCGTCCGTACTGACCTCGAACCAGCGTTGGCCGACCTGGGCATAGGTTTTGCTGTCGAGTTGATACAGGTGTGGTGGGTACTCGTTGATCTTGCCGAGGTTCTCGTTGGCAAGATCCGGCGCCACAACGGCGAGAGTGTTCAGGTACCGGGACATGGCATCGGGGGCGCGGCGTGGTACTGATCCCGCTACTTCGAGCGAAGAACAATGGTCGGGCGGCAGCTGCGCGAGCAACGGAGTGGGGTCCAGTGTCAGCGGGGGAAAATCGTGGACAGGTTCGAGCGTTTCTCCAACGAGTAGGTGTTTTGAATTCGGTTTACCGGAAGCCATCGTGCGTCGTGAGATCGCGTGGTGGGTCAGGATGATTCCCAACGTCAGCAAGACGTCGCCCAGCGAAGTCCACGCGACAACACCATCGCCGCGCTCATGGGCGTCCACTGCTTGCTGGATCGCCTCGATGCTTTGCCACACCCAGACGGCGGTCCCGACGGCCCCGCTCAGGAAGTTCGAGGCGACGTTGAACAGCGCCCAGTTGCTGTCTCTGAACAATGCCCAGCGCTGATCGGCGTTGGACTGTGATTGGCGATTGGCCATTTCCACCATCGCCTGGGCGTGGCTGTTGAACAGCGTCAGAAACAGGTCATCGGTGATTTCGCTATTGCCGAACACCACACTCCCCAAGGCACTGAGGTTTGTCAGCGGGGCTGTCAGTTGCTCGGTGATCAACCACGGCGAAGGTAACCCGACGGGGAAAACATACTGGGAGTATTCGAAGCTCAATGCTTTGTCGGCAAGCCAGGCCAGGACCGAATCCCTGAGTTCGCCAGGCTGATGCAGGGCATACAGCAGGTTTTGTCGGGAGGGGAATTGCATTAGTGGCCGAGCGAACAGTGGCCGATAGAGCAGACAGGGACCTTGGTTGGCGTCACGCGGGCCAATGATGAACATGTTGGCGACGCTGTCTTGCGAGCTGATAAGTCGATGCTGAGGCGTCAGTGCGAGCGGGCAGATGACGACAGGCCTGGAGGTGTCGGTAGTTTGATCCATCAATTGGACGATGTAGCTGTAGCCCGTTTTATCAATACCATTTTCGTGTTTGACCTTGGACTCCAATGCCGCAAGCGGCAGCAGAATACGCAGTTGTTCCTGGTAGAAGCGGGCTTGGCGACGGGATTCGATCGGGTCTTCAAGCAGCTTGCTCTCGAGCATTTCTGGGTAGAACTTGCCAACATCGACCTGCCTGGACATTTTCAGCAGTAAGTCAGGTGTCAGCCATTCAGGAACCGCTGTACCGTCGTTGAAGTGCAGGCTCGTCATGTACGGTGCGCTGTTTTCCAGTGCAAAGTCGGCAAGTGTTTCGGTGTATGAGTCCAGTGGATTGGGCAGTGTCAGGTCACCGGCAGTGAAGCTGTTGGTAACGGTAATTTCCAGTTTCTCGAAGGGCAGTTGTTCTGCGTCCGACGGTTTGCCGTTGATAACAGCGTCCTTCATCCGTTCGAAGGCGAACTGGGTGATCGGTGTGATGGGCTGCCTCGCTTCTTCGAGATCCTGTTCCTGATACAACTTGCCCAGTTTGCTCACCAACAGGCTGTAATCGCTGATATCGGTTGCAGAGGCGTAGCGCAGCCAATCGGGAATGGAGGTTTCCAGGGTCTCGAGGCGCCCCAGCTCTTGCGGTTGGCCATTGGTTGCCAGTGACCGGATCGCCGTCGATGCCGGGGCTGGACCCGTGTGTCGGAGTGAATCGATGGTATCGAGTTGAGAGGCCACCAGGGCCCATGCCATATGGTCGAAAATGTTGCCGTCGGGCTCGAACAGGCGCCACTGTAGAGGCCGCTCTTTCAATGGATCGGCGATGTGCGCAGATAATGCCGTACCCAGCTGTTGCAGAGACTCGAAAGACTCGAAACCGCTACCAATGGTGAACATCGTCACCAATTGGCGTTGTTGATAAGTGGCGCGCAATACCAGAGCCGACCCGATCAGCAGGTGGCTGGTCACCTCGTTTTGAAGCACATCGATGTCGATCAGGCAGGCCTGCAAATGGGTGAAGTCACCGGTGTTTCCACGGCGCTCGGCTTTGTCCGGTGTGACCGATACCTGTCGAGCCATTGCACACTCATCGGCGCTCCAGCCCTTGACCTGCGTTACGTTCACGGCTTTTCGAAGTGAATCGGACAACTCCTCCCAACGGGGCGATTTCTTGCCGGTCTGATTCCAGAACGCCAACTGACGCGCTTGATACTCGACGAATAAAAGCGGCGAGTAGTCATTCAGCATCGCGCCGATGACCTCAATGTCGACAGCCAGATGCCTGGGCGTTCTGGCCTTGTGTTCAATGGTCAGAAAGTGTTCGCCGGCAATGTAATTGGCTGACAAACCTGACACGTTCAGGCGAATCAGCGCGAGGCTCAAGGTTTCGAAGTGCGTGCTATCTGGCACCACATGATTGTTGTCGACCCTCCAGTGCGGGGTCGCGACCATGCAGCGATCAGGGTCGATGATCAGCTCCGGGTAGAGCGTATCAAGTGCTTCTTTTAATACCTGCGAGGCGACATCTGCGAGGGTAGGGCCGTAGCTGATCTGGCTGAGCAGTTCACTTTTTTCAAATGACACGCTGGGCGCGGCGGGAGTTTGGGTTATGGCTTCAGGTGGCATGGTAGTTCCTTGGGTGCGCGGGCCGAGGCCGCTTGAACGCAGCCTCGTCAATGCACCCAAGGTAAGGGGCGGGCAGCCAGCCCAGGTGGTAGATATGTATCGCATTGAAGAAAACTGATGAACGCAGGCGTTGCAGCTCCGTACGACAGATTTCAGCGGGTGGAAGGCCCTGTCAGGGTAGTTCGGAAAAACAGATTTCTGGCCAGTCTGGTGTCGATCGCACTGCGGTAAATCGCAATCACCTCCCGGTTGCTGGCGCCCGCCTGCGGGCTATTGATCCTTCCTAACAGTCGCTGTTCTACAGTCTTGAGGTGGGCTGCGTTGAACAACAAGTTGGGCGAGTCGAGTTGTTCATAATGAAAATGCGCATACCACAGCAGTTTGTTGTTGTGGTGATCACGTATTTCATACTCTTGCAAAAAATCCTTCTTCGGGCCTTTTAGCCGACGACGCTGTTGCGTCATCACCACGCGTATTTCTTCTTTACTGTCTAACCACTCCACGCGTGCGGCTGTTGGTAATTGGCGCTTGGTCATGGCAATACGTGTGCTCAACCCAGCGTCGGCAAGCTGAGTGACTGCAGCCTCGAGTTGCTTCTTGAGCTCTAATGCATTGTGGGTTTTTACACTCGTGTTGGGGCCAGCGGACAGCGCCTTGTCGATCGCAGTGACGGCCTCGCTGAATTGCGTGGCGTGATGATGAAAGGACTCTTCGACTTCCACCGGAAGCCGTTTGAGGTCATCAACAAATTTCTTTTTATCCTTGATGAAGGTTGGCAATCCGTCGAGCAGGGTTTGCGCGGCAGTCGTCGTGATGGCCAGTGTCTGTGCCGGTAACGGCGCTAACGGTTTACGCGGCAGACGTTGTACCCAGACATTCGGACTTTTCTCGTGGAACGTCGCCAGCACCTTGCCGGTTATGGATGACTTGACGTCAGACAGCTGCTCGTGACCTTTGGCGGTTTTGCGTGGCACCGCGAATTGCATGCCGTTGAAGTGGGTTTTGATCGCCTTCTTCAGGGGCGGTTTTGAAGGGCCCGGCGTTGGCTGCAGTAACTCTCGGGCGCGCAGTAACTCTGCCAACTGTTGGGTACTGCGCAGGCTGAATGCGCCAATTCGCTCTTGCAGCAGGTCGACTTGAGGTTGCACCAGTTCTTGCGCGAATTGCCGGGAGAGGTCCTGAAGGCGCGAGTCGATACTGGTGAATTTATCGACCAGCGAGTTGAGCCCGTCGATAAGGCCAGTGTCATCGAGCCTGGGGTTGTCATTTTGCAGATCCATCGAGTTCTGGATGGCCAGATCAGCATCGCCGACGAGGTTATCGAAATGCTCCCAGGCGTCGATCAGTGTGGGTGTGACGCCTTCCATCACACAGAGATCGCGACTCAGAGTCACTTGTAGAGCCCTTATGTCCTGCAGGTTGAACTCGGGTAATTTACTTTTGTATTGCTGAGCGATCCTCGCGGCCTCTTTACCCAGTGTGCTCATTTCCACAAAGGCCGATTGCGCCTTTTCAACCGTTTCAACCAGCGCTGCGGACACTTCAAGCATGTGGTTATAAACACTTGAATGATCAGGTCTGATCCCTGGCATTTCCTTTTCCAGATGCTCAAGCGTGCTGTGCAGCGCACTTTCGAAGGCGGGTTGTTTGATTTCTATTATCGACTGGTTGAAAAACAACTGGGTTTTCACCAATTCGATCATGGACAGTCGATAGCGAGGTACGGCCTCGATGAGGTTGAGTGCCTTGAGCTGACCGATAGCGACGTCATAGTCCTTGATTCGCTCTTCCAGCATTTCCACAAACAGTGCAGTTTTCGCCTTGAGTGTTTCGGCACTGGCGCTCGTCATTTCTTTACGGGCCGCGATCAGTTCTATTTGGCAACGGTCGAGTCTTTCGTTAAAGGTCCTCAGGTGTTGGTGCAACTCTTCGATCCGTTGCGCGTTCTGGCGTTCTACCTGAGCTCGCCGGCTTTTCAGACCACCACCGCGCAAGCGCAGGCGTGTATCGATCACCCAACGTCCGTTGCGCAGCAGGCTGAGCAGAGGCCCGCTGCGCGTCGGTGGCTGCCGGCTGTCGATGATTTGCACTTCCTGCTGGTCATTGATGACCACCTCGAACCAGCGCGCACCGACCGGCGCGTATAATTTTTCGCCGAGCTTGTAGAGATTCTGCCGAGGTCCTGTTTCGCTCACAGGGGCACTCAGGTCTTCAGGCTTGTCGATGACAAAGCGCCTGACGGCGTCGCTCAGGCTCAACGGACGGCGGTTGAGTGCACCGCTGGTGTGAATCAGGTTCACATGGTTGGTCGATAACTGCTCGGCAGTGGTGTCCGCAATCTGGATGACGGCGACGCCCATAGACGGCGCCGGCTTTTGCAGGATCTCGTTGGATTCGAGGGGCTTGGTCGTCTTGACCGGGTCTGAGATTTCGGTGCTTTCAGAGGTCGGCTCCAGGTGCTCTTCAGGAAGCGCACTCAGGGGTTTCCAGTGCATCGCGGCATGGTGGGCGAGCACCATGGATAACGTCAGAAACAGGTCAGTCAGGGCGCTGGCGGCAACGTCGTCGTCCTGATTTTCCTTGGCGTCGAGGGCTTGTTGCAGGTCATCGAGGATCTGCCAGATCCACGCGCCGGTGCCCAATGTCCGGCCCAGAAAAGGCAGCGCAGCATTGAACAGTTTCCAGGCGCCTTGCTTGAAGGTAGCCCAATGGCTTTCTGCATTGGAGACCGATTGCCGATCGGCCAGTTCGATCAACGCGTTGGCGTTGGCTTTGAACAGCGCCGACAGGTAGTCGCCCTTGAGCGGTTGGCCGCCCAGCTTGACCGGGCCTTTGCGATAGACGTTCAGCAACGGGTTTGCCAGCAGGTCCGCGAGCACGGAAAACCCCGGTAAATCCCCGTGGAAAATGTAATTGGAGTAATCGGCACGCACCGCGTCCGGCATCCAGGCGAGCACTGACAGGCGTATTTTTCTCGAATGTTTGATCGCGTACACCAGGCTGGCCGGGGAAGGGTACTGGAGCAGCGGGTCATCCATCATCGGTCGATAAAGCAGGCAGGGCCCCTGGTCTTGATCGAGTCGGCCAATCACAAACATATTGGCAACGGTATCGACGCTGTTGTTGGCGCTGTTTTGTGCAACGAACGCCAATGGCCGGATGACAATGTCGTGGCCATCTACCTGAGGTTTTTCGACAGAAGGGTCCATGACGGCGACGATGTAGCGGTAGCCCAGTTCATCGATGGCGGCCTCGCCGCGAATTTTGCATTGCAGGGCGATCAAGGGCAGCTGTACCCGCAAGTGGCGGGTATAGAGCTCGTTCAGGTGCGCGGATTTGGTGGCGTCATCGACCATTCGGTCTTTGATCAGCGCTGGATAGGTCTTGCCGACATTGACTGCAGTGATCAACGCTTCGAGATAATCGGCGGTCAACCAGTCAGGCACAGGCGTGTTGTTGGCGAAATAAACCAACTTGACCCCCAGTGGCGCGGCGACAAGGTTCTCCAGTGCGAGTTCGGCCAGCGACAGCGTGAGCGTCTGGCTTGTGCCTGTCGCCAGCGTGCCCCACACCACAGGGCTGGTGATGCTGATTTTGAGGTCTGAGAGCTTGAGGTTTTTGGCCTCCGGATGGGCCTTTTGCATGAGCAGGGCAATGGCATCGAGCGCAAATTGGTCGATGGGTGGGATGTCCTGTTCAAAGGATGTACCGCTGCTGCTCTGGCGTACTGTCGCCAGATCCATCAGGTGTCGGCTGTAAGCACTGATGTCGGTAGGCGTGGCCTGGCTCATCCAGTCGGGCAGCAGCTGCTCGACACGGCTCAAGCGTGAGGGGTAGTTGAGCGGTGTCTGGTGAATATTTTGCAGGGTGGCACGGGTTACCGTGTTCGGGCTGAGTGCCGCAGTCGACTCGTCCGCGCCGAGCGAACCGATCGCTTGCGTCTGAAGTGCGATCAGCACAACCGCCTGATAATCAAAAAAATCACCGTCGGGTTCGAACAGCCGCCATTGAAGCTGTGTGTCTGCGGGCAGGTCGGCTCTGTAGACCCGCAACTGCTCACCCATTTTTTCCAGCGAGTCGAAAGTCTGGAAACCCGAGACAATCGAGTGCGTGATGATGAGTGTGCGCGCCCCGACCGTACCGATCACGACGGCGGTATCAAGGATGTTGAGGTGTGTTGACGTGCCATCGTTCGCCCGGTCAAGGTCAATCAGGCAGAGGCGTGTTTGATAGTTATCGTGGGGTTGCCGCGTAGCCCGGTCCGGCCACGAGAAGGCTTGCCGGGCCAGCGCATGCTGATCTGCATCCCAGCCCTGAAACTGCGCGACGTTCCAGATATTCCGTATGGAGTGCGAAAGATCCTGCCAGCGCGGAGCGGAGGTGTCATCAGTGTGATTCCAGTAGTCGAGTTGCGCCTCCTGATAAGCGGTGAAAAGTAACGGGGCCAGCTCATTCATCAGGCGCCCGATGGCATCGATATCGACCGGCAGTTGTGACGTCAAACGTGCGGAGGGCTGCAGCGTCAAGAACTGCTCGCCATCGAGGTACATGACCGGGGTGGCGTCTATGGCATGCCTCACCAGGCCACTCGTCAGCGATTCGAAATGGGTGCTGCGTGCCACGATCTGGTCATTTTCGTGCTCCCAGGAGGGCGTGCCGACCATGGCCTGATCCGGGTCGAGTGCTAGCGCTGGGTATAAGGTTGCAAGTCCGACGCGTAGTACCTTCGCGGCCACTTCACGTAACGTCGGACCCGTAATCAGCTGGGTAATCAGATCGCCGGGAAACGGCAGGGTCTCTGGGGCGTCGAGCATGTTCATGTCCTTCCGATGGGCAAGGCTGTGGATTCACAGCATCTGGCCCTGTGGAAAGTAATGAACTGCGATCAACGTGTGGCGGTACATAGTTACCGCCAAAAATATGCTTACCGCCAAAAAACATCGTTATCGGCAAATAGCCCCCAATGGGGCGGATCAACCGGGGCGGTGAGGCGCTTGAGCCCGTTCATTGCTCGAACCCTTCAAGCACGTTCACCGCATTGATGCCGATTTCTTCGACAGCGTAGCCACCTTCCATGACAAACAGCGTCGGTTTGCCGAGGGCGGCAATGCGTTTACCCATCGCCAGATAATCCGGGCTGTCGAGTTTGAATTGCGAGATCGGGTCGTCCTTGAAGGTATCGACACCCAGCGACACCACGATGATGTCGGCACCGTAGCGGTCGATCTCGTCGCAGGCCTGCTCCAGCGCGGCGCTCCAGGCGTCCCAGCCGGAACCGGCGGGCAGCGGGTAGTTGAAATTGCAGCCTTCACCCACACCTTCACCACGTTCATCTTCATAGCCGAGGAAGAATGGAAACTCCGCTTCCGGGTGACCGTGGATCGAGGTGAACAATACGTCGCTGCGTTGGTAGAAAATCGATTGGGTGCCGTTGCCGTGGTGGTAGTCGACGTCGAGGATCGCAACCTTTTTGTGGCCCTGATCGAGAAATGCCTGGGCGGCGATAGCGGCGTTGTTGAGGTAGCAATAACCGCCCATCAAGTCGCTGGCGGCGTGATGTCCCGGTGGACGGCACAACGCGAAGGCACTGCGGGCACCGCGCTGGATCACCGCTTGGGCGGTCAATGCGACTTGCGCTGCGCTATAGGCCGCTTGCCAGGTGCCAGCAGTGATCGGCGCGCCGCCGTCGAAGCTGTAATAACCGAGTTGGCCATGCAGGCTGGTCGGCATGATCCGCCGCAAGGTGCGGGCCGGCCAGGTATAGGGCAGCAAGTCGCCGTCGGTGCCGAACTCGGTCCAGCGTGCCCAGGCACCTTTGAAGAAGTCGAGGTAGTCGCGATCGTGAATGCGCTGGATTGGCCCGAGGCCAAAATCCTGCGGCGCTTCCACCGGGCCCAGGTTGCGGTACTGCACGCGTTGCAGCACATGGTCGGCACGTGAGGGCATTTCGAAGCAGGGCATCAATTGCCCGTCCATCAATTCACAACGGCCGTGATGCAGGTGGTGATCGTCCGAGTAGATCGTCAGCATTTCTTGTTCTCCGCAGGCTGATTCGGTTGAACACAGTCTTGCGGGGCGCAGCGTTTGGGAGAACGGCAGGAAAGGCCAAAAGGGGATTTATATGGCCAAAAGGTTTGACCGAAATTCGCCCCTTATTGGCGCTGCAACGCCCCCAAATAACGCAGAACCCGTAGGAGCGAGCGGTGCGACGATTCGACTTGCCCGCGAAGGCGTCCCCGAGAGCGCCAAAAGCTTCGCGGGCAAGCCTCGCGCCTACAAGGGCGGTTTGTTACGGGCGGAATTGGCTGGGCGCCACACCACTCCAGCGCACAAACGCATGCCGGAAACTCGCGGTCTCGCTGAACCCCAACGCCTCGGCAATCCGATAGATCGGCAATTGATCCTCGCAGAGCATCTGCTTGGCCTGCTCGAACCGCAGCTCATCGAGCAATTCCTGATAGCTGCAGCCCAGATCCTTCAGATGCCGGCGCAAAGTCCGCGCCGAACACTTCATCTGCTCGGCCAACCCCTCAAGCCCCGGCGCCGCGTTCAGCTGTGCGCTGAGCAACTGACGAATCCGCCCCAGCCACGCCTGACGTCCGGTGAACTCGGTGTTCTGCTTACGGCAGCGTTCGGCCATGGCTTGATGGGTGATGACATCGGCCAGTGGCAAGGGCTGGTCGAGCCAGCGTCGGTCGAAGGCGAACGCGTTGTCCGGAGCCTCGAAGTTCAGCGGGCAGTCGAAGTGTTCGGCGTAGGTCGCCTGATAATCCGGTGCAGTGTGTTCGAAGCGCGCAGCCCGCAGCGGCAGTGGGTGCCCGAGCAGGTCGTCGCAGATGACTTTCAGTGAAACCAGGCAGAACTCGGCGTTGAACACCGCCATCGCCGGGCTTTCCCGATAATCCGCAGCGACGAACCAGACACGCTCGCCATCGTCCTCAAGACTCAGCTCGAAAAGTGTTCCCAACAGCGCCGGATAACGTATCGCCAAACGTAAAGCGTCACCGAAGGTGGCACTGGTGAGCAGCGCATAACCGAGCATGCCGTAGGACGAGACGTGCATCCGCCGACCGAGTTCCAGGCCTATGTCACGCTTGAACGCGACTGCGTTGGCGCAAACCTGCATCTCCTGATTGGTGGTGATCCGCGTGTCCGCCCGGCTTAGATCCGCCGCGCTGATGCCGCTTCCCGCCAGCAGTGCTTCGCTGGACAGGCCTTCGGCCTTGAAGGTGTTGAGCACCAGGGAGACGGCGTTGAGGGTAGTGAGGTGGGAGTGGAGCATGGAGGATTCCAGCCTTGGGGTGACTGGAAGACAGCAAGTTATATGCCTGGGGCCCCGGACCTGTAGGAGCGAGGCTTGCCCGCGAAGCTTTTGGCGTTTTCAAGGACGCCTTCGCGGGCAAGCCTCGCTCCTACAAGGGCGGTGAGGTGTCAGCTGAGTTCGCCGCAGAGGTCGAGCTCTATGAGACGACGCACTTCAGCGTTATCCAGCCCGGCACCCAGCAACGCATGCAATTTGCCGAACGCAGCCTCGCGAGTCATGCCGCCACCGGACAACACACCAACACCACGCAAGCGGCTCCCCGCCTCGTAAACATCCAGCTCGACGCCACCTTCATGGCACTGCGTCACCGCGACCACCACAACACCGTTGTCCCGCGCCCGTTCCAGAGCGGCGAGAAACTCAGGGTTGTCGCTCGGCCCGGTACCGCTGCCGTAGCATTCCAGCACCAAGCCCTGAATGCCGCTATCGAGCAGGCCGCTCAGCACTTCGGCGCTGATGCCGGGGAACAGCGGCAGTACCGCGACGTTCGCCAACTGTTTGGGCTGGTTGTAGGTCAGCGATGCCGGCATCGAAGCTGCCTTCACGCCGCCGCCCTGACGCTCAAGACGCTTGAACGGATGACGCCCGAAACTGCGTACCTTCGCGCAACGGGTCGGGTCCAGCAGTTCGCCGTGGAAGTACAAATGAACGCCCGGCGCCAGGCCATGGCCCAGAGCAACCAGCGCACCGCTGAGGTTTTCCCAGGCATCGCTGTCGGTCACGCCGGCTGGCAGCATCGAGCCGGTAAAGCACACGCGGGCATGCAGGCCGAGCAATTGAAAGCTCATGGCCGCCGCGCTGTAGGCCAGGGTATCGGTGCCGTGCAGAATCAGCACGCTGTCACAGCCCTGCACATCCACGGCATCGACCACTGCTTCACGCAGTTGCTGCCAGTAGCTCGGGGTCATGTTGGCGCTGTCGATCAGCGGGCTCATCTCGCGAAAGCGCCACTGCGGCACCACCAGTTCAGGCTGGCTGTGCAGGTAGTCGCGCATCCGCGCTTCGAAACCGGACGCCGGGGCCAGGCCGTTGGCGCTGGCTTGCATGCCGATGGTGCCACCGGTGTAGAGCACCATGACGTGCTGGGCGGCAGGATAGGTCGAGGAATTCATGGGGGTTCTCCGAAAGGATACGGTCCTGTGGGAGCGAGCCTGCTCGCGAAAGCGGTGTGTCAGTCAACCTGTGTATTAACTGGCAGATTGCATTCGCGAGCAGGCTCGCTCCCACAGTTTTTTGAACTGTACCTGACGGGCGCAGGGGATGCGCCCGGTTTTTACCGATCAGCGTTGCGCTGCGGTCACGCCTTGCTGCTCAGCTTCGGCCTTGGTGGCAGCGGCTGGCGGGTTGGCGGGCCAGGCTTTCAGGTCCAGGTCCAGATCCGGAAACTTGCTCGAATCAAACACTGGGGTCTTGATGCCGGCAGCACGCTGGTCATCGTAGTCACGCAGGATGCGCATGCCGATCTTGAACAGCAGGAACAGCGCGATCAGGTTCACGAACGCCAGCATCGTCATGGTGATGTCGGCGAAGGCGAACACGGTCGAAAGATCCTGCATCGAACCCCATACCACCAGCGCCAGCACCAGGCCGCGGAAAACCATCAGCGCGGCACGGTTGCGGGTGAGGAACTGCAAGCTGTTCTCGCCCAGGTAGTAGTTGTAGAGGATCGAGGTGAACACGAACAACGACAGGGCGATGGAGATGAAACTGCGGCCCCAGTCACCGACCACAGCGGCCAGGGAGTTCTGGGTCAGGGCAATGCCGTCGCCTTCGAAGCCCGGGGTGTAGAAGCCCGACAGCAGGATCAGCAGCGCGGTGCAGGTGCAGATCACGAAGGTGTCGAGGAACACGCTGAACGCCTGAACCACGCCTTGAGCAACCGGGTGCTCGACCGACGCGACGGCTGCCACGTTAGGCGCACTGCCCAGGCCAGCTTCGTTGGCAAACACGCCACGCTTCACGCCCATAACGATGGCGCTGCCGATCAAACCACCAAAGGCCTGGTCGAGACCGAAGGCACTTTTGACGATGGTCATCAGCATGCCCGGCACGTGGTCGAATTGCAGCACGATCACGTAGATGGTCACGCCGATGTACACCAGGGTTTTCACCGGTACCAGCAGGTCAGCAACCTTGGCGATCCGCTTGATGCCACCGATGAACACCAGGCCCAGCAACACTGCCAGCGCCGCCCCGGTGTACGTCGGGTCGAGTTGGAATGCGTTCTGCAGCGAGTGGGTCACGGCATGGGATTGCAGGCCGTTGAAGGCGAAGCCGAAGGTGATCAGCAGCAGGAACGCCATGATCATCCCCAACCAGCGTTTCTGCAGGCCGTGCTGGATGTAATAGGACGGGCCGCCACGGTAGGTGCCGTCGGAGTCGCAGCGTTTGTAGAGCTGGCCGAGGGAACATTCGAAGAAGCTGCTGGACATGCCGACCAGCGCGGTCACCCACATCCAGAACACCGCACCTGGCCCACCGAGGGTCACGGCGATGCCGACACCGGCGATGTTGCCTGCACCGACGCGGCCAGCCAGGCTGAGCATCAGGGCCTGGAACGAGCTGAGTTGACCGGCGCTGCTTTTGAGGCTATCGCGGAACACGGCGAACATATGGAAGAAGTGGCGCAATTGTACGAAACGCGATCGGATCGTGAAGTAGCTACCGAGCCCGACAATGAGCACGATCAGTACTTTCCCTGAGAGGAAGTCGTTGATGACTTCGAGCATGGATTATTCCTCGCTATTTTTTTGTTTAAGCAAATGCTGGAGGGGTAGAAATATCGCGTTACACCGGTTTGCGCGGGGCATAACAGGTGAGGCGAAGGTTCGTCCAGATTCTCCATATCGCGGGTTGTTATTAGGTCGGGTTTCGCATGGGTTATGGCCTCGTTACCGACGACCGCTCACGCGAAGAGGGGCGGCACTATACCTATCAGTGCGGTGCCCGTCTGCACGATTGTGGTGCAAGCGACGAAACGAAGCTTTGAAACACCCGACGTTACCGGCGTCGGGCTTATGTGAAAACTGTTTCATGTGGGAGCGAGCCGGCTCGCGAAGATGGCGGCACATCTTGCATCGATGTGCCTGACCAACCGCTTTCGCGAGCAAGCCCGCTCCCACATTTTTCAGCTTCCAGGCATTCTGTCTGTTGCTGCCAAAGAGTTAAAAAAAAGGGCTTGGAGATAAATCCCCAAGCCCTCAAAAGGTGAGAGGTGTCTAGTCCCTCGACCTGGTGAGCATGGCTCCATGCTCTTCGTTAAGAGAGCAAGAGCCGGGCGTTCGATCAAGCCTTAAGCGGGACCAGACGCGGAGCAATCATGTTTTCAGGGCGCAGGATGTCGGCGAGCATTTCGTCGTCGAGCAATCCTTCTTCGCGCACCAGTTCCAGCACGCCGCGGCCGCTTTCGAGGGCGATACGGGCGATGCGGGTGGCGTTTTCATAGCCGATGTACGGGTTCAGTGCGGTGACCAGGCCGATCGAGTGTTCGACCAGTTCGCGGCAGCGCTCTTCGTTGGCGGTGATGCCGACGATGCAGTGTTCGCGCAGCATGTCCATGGCGCGTTGCAGCAGACGGATCGAGTCGAAGATCTTGAACGCGATCAGCGGCTCCATCACGTTCAGTTGCAGTTGGCCGCCTTCGGCCGCGATGGTCAGGGCCAGGTCGTTACCGATGATCTGGAACGCTACCTGGTTAACCGCTTCCGGAATAACCGGGTTGACCTTGCCTGGCATGATCGAGCTGCCTGGCTGACGCGCTGGCAGGTTGATTTCGTTAATGCCGGTACGTGGGCCGCTGGACAGCAGGCGCAGGTCGTTGCAGATCTTCGACAGCTTGACCGCAGTGCGCTTGAGCATGCCGGAGAACAGCACGAAGGCGCCCATGTCAGAGGTGGCTTCGATCAGGTCGGCGGCTGGCACCAGCGGTTGACCGCTGATCAGGGCCAGGCGCTGAACAGCCAGGTGCTGGTAACGCGGGTCGGCGTTGATGCCGGTACCGATCGCTGTGCCGCCCAGGTTTACTTCGGTCAGCAGCTCAGGAGCCAGAGTCTTCAGGCGTGCCAGGTCTTCGCTCAAGGTAGTGGCGAAGGCGCGGAATTCTTGGCCGAGGGTCATCGGCACGGCGTCTTGCAGCTGGGTACGGCCCATTTTCAGGACGTGGTTGAACTCTACACCCTTGGCGGCGAACGACTGGATCAGGCTGTCGAGGCTGGCCAGCAGCGCGTCGTGACCCAACAACAGGCCCAGACGGATCGCCGTCGGGTAGGCGTCGTTGGTCGACTGCGCCATGTTCACGTCGTTGTTCGGGTGCAGGTATTGGTATTCGCCCTTCTGGTGACCCATGGCCTCCAGCGCGATGTTGGCGATGACTTCGTTGGCATTCATGTTGGTCGAAGTGCCAGCGCCGCCTTGAATCATGTCTACCACGAACTCTTCGTGGAAATCGCCGCGGATCAAACGTGCACAGGCTTCGCTGATGGCAGCGTGCTTGGCTTCGCTCAGATGACCCAGCTCGCGGTTGGCGTCAGCGGCGGCCTGTTTAACCATGGCCAGGCCGACAACCAGCTTCGGGTAGTGCGAAATCGGGACGCCGGAGAGACGGAAGTTGTTCACCGCTCGCAGGGTCTGGATGCCGTAATACGCTTGAGCGGGTACTTCGAGTACGCCAAGCAGGTCTTTTTCTGTGCGGAAAGATGCAGCGGAGGACATGATAGAAATCATCTCGATATGGACCCGGTCTGTGCCGGAACGCTGCAAATGCTAGGCTTGTGAAGAATTTTGGGCCAATGCTGTTAAGCACTAGCCTATGCACATTCGGCATAATACCCATGTGACGTCGCGTGTGCGGCGAGCGTGTGACCTAAGTTGGTGCGTGTCCGGGAGGGCGTGATGAATCTGGAAAGCAAATGGCTGGAGGACTTTAGTGCCCTGGCCGCGACCCGCAGTTTCTCCCAGGCTGCCGAGCGACGCTTCGTGACCCAGCCTGCATTTAGCCGGCGAATCCGCAGCCTTGAGGCCGCGCTGGGGCTGCAATTGGTCAACCGCTCGCGCACACCAGTCGAGCTGACGGCGGCGGGGCAGTTGTTTCTGGTTACCGCGCGGACGGTGGTCGAGCAGCTCGGCGAAGTGCTGCGCCA
Organism: Pseudomonas sp. TH15; assembly: GCF_016651105.1. Taxonomy (GTDB): domain Bacteria; phylum Pseudomonadota; class Gammaproteobacteria; order Pseudomonadales; family Pseudomonadaceae; genus Aquipseudomonas. Next base: position 904,817 of record NZ_JAEKEL010000001.1, on the reverse strand, counting down.
TCTCCATCACCTGGAAGGCGGGCAGGGCGAAGTGATGCAGGTGGCGGCGGCTCACTCGCTGGCGCTGGGTTTCTTTCCGCGCTGGATCGCGCAGTTGCGTAATGAAGGCCTGAACATTGCCACGCGCCTGGTGGCGACCAACGTCGGCGACGCCGTGCACGCGCTTCGTGAAGGTGGCTGCGACCTGATGCTGGCGTTCTACGACCCGGACGCGGCGATGCAGATGGATCCGGAGATCTTCCCGTCCCTGCACCTTGGCCAGACTGAAATGCTGCCGGTGTGCGCGGCGGACGCCGAAGGCAATCCGCTGTTTGATCTGGAGGGCGAGGCCAGCGTGCCGTTACTGGCGTATAGCGCCGGTGCGTTTCTCGGGCGCTCGGTGAACATGTTGCTGCGCCAGCGCGCCCTGCGCTTTACCACTATCTATGAGACCGCCATGGCCGACAGCCTGAAAAGCATGGCGCTGGAAGGACTGGGCATTGCCTGGGTGCCGCAGCTGTGTGTGCGCGCAGAACTGGCGCGCGGTGAGCTGGTGGTGTGCGGCGGCCCGCAATGGCATGTACCGCTGGAGATTCGCCTGTACCGCTGCGCGCTGGTGCGTAAGGCGAACGTGCGGTTGTTGTGGCGTAAGCTTGAAGGCGGCGCAGCGCAGGGCACAACCGGTCAATGATGTTTTGTAGGAGCCAGGCTTGCCGGCGAAGGCGTCCGTGAGATCGCCTTCGCCGGCAAGCCTGGCTCCTACAAGAGCAGCGTGTGATGGCAGCTTTTTCACTGACCTTCGAGTCAATAAAACCGGCACTTTGCGCCGTATGACAGATGGTCGTCTCGGGGGCTGTTTATCTGCTTCATTGAGGTATACTGCGCGGCCTTCGGCCGGTTCGTCCGGCCATTTTTCGTACAATCAAGCCACGCATTTCTGCGTGGCTTGTTGTTTTTGACGCGCCTGCGGGCGCCCAGAGAGAAGAGGCACGACGATGAGTGCACTGGTTGGCGTGATCATGGGCTCCAAGTCCGATTGGTCCACCCTTAGCCACACCGCCGATATGCTGGAAAAGCTCGGCATTCCTTACGAGGTGAAAGTGGTCTCTGCCCACCGCACCCCGGACCTGCTGTTCCAGTACGCCGAAGAGGCCGAGGCGCGTGGCATCGAGGTGATCATCGCCGGTGCCGGTGGCGCGGCCCACCTGCCAGGCATGTGTGCGGCCAAGACCCATCTGCCGGTGCTGGGCGTGCCCGTGCAGTCGTCGATGCTCTCGGGTGTCGATTCGCTGCTGTCCATCGTGCAGATGCCTGCGGGCATTCCGGTTGCGACCCTGGCCATCGGCAAGGCCGGTGCGATCAACGCCGCTTTGTTGTCGGCGAGCATCCTCGGCGCCAAGCACCCGCAGTTCCACGCGGTGCTGAAAACTTTCCGTGCTGAGCAGACAGACAGCGTCCTGGACAATCCAGACCCACGCATCGCCTGAGGTTGTTGACGATGAAGATCGGTGTAATCGGTGGCGGCCAGTTGGGCCGCATGTTGGCGCTGGCGGGTACTCCGCTGGGCATGAACTTCGCTTTCCTGGACCCGGCGCCTGATGCTTGCGCAGCCGCGTTGGGCGAGCATCTGCGGGCCGATTACGGCGATCAGGACCACTTGCGTCAACTGGCCGATGAAGTCGATCTGGTGACCTTCGAGTTCGAGAGCGTCCCGGCCGAAACCGTGGCGTTCCTGTCGCAGTTCGTCCCGGTCTACCCGAGCGCCGAAGCCCTGCGCATTGCCCGTGATCGCTGGTTCGAGAAGAGCATGTTCAAGGACCTGGGGATTCCTACCCCGGCGTTCGCCGACATTCAATCGCAAGCGGATCTGGACGCTGCCGTGGCTTCGATCGGTCTGCCGGCCGTGTTGAAAACCCGCACCCTGGGTTACGACGGCAAGGGTCAGAAAGTCCTGCGCAAACCGCAAGACGTGGTCGGCACCTTCGCCGAACTCGGCAGCGTCGCCTGCCTGCTGGAAGGCTTCGTGCCGTTCACCGGTGAAGTCTCGCTGATCGCCGTGCGTGCTCGCGATGGTGAAACGAAGTTTTATCCACTGGTTCACAACACCCACGACAGCGGCATTCTCAAGTTGTCCGTAGCCAGCACCGATCACCCGCTGCAAGCCTTGGCTGAGGATTACTCCAGCCGTGTGCTCAAGCAGCTGGAATACGTCGGCGTGATGGCGTTCGAGTTCTTTGAAGTCGACGGTGGTCTCAAGGCCAACGAAATCGCCCCGCGTGTGCACAACTCCGGGCACTGGACCACTGAAGGCGCCGAGTGCAGCCAGTTCGAAAACCACCTGCGGGCCGTTGCCGGTTTGCCGCTGGGTTCGACGGCCAAGGTCGGCGAGAGCGCGATGCTCAACTTCATCGGTGTGGTTCCGCCGGTAGAGAAAGTGATCGCCATTGCTGATTGCCACCTGCACCACTACGGCAAGGCATTCAAGGTCGGTCGCAAGGTCGGTCACGCCAATCTGCGTTGTGCAGACCGTGAGACGCTGGCGGCGCAGATCCTCAAGGTCGAAGCGCTCATCGCCGAATAGTTTCATGTGGCAGCGGCGGAACCTTCAGTGTCCGCCGTTCTCTGATGGCAGGATGCCAAAGTCTGACTAGGCTTTGTGCCAGGTGTCCTGTCTCACCAAATCAATCAGAGGGAAATGCCATGGGAATTATTGGAACCATCTTTATCGGCTTGATCGTCGGCCTGTTGGCTCGGTTCCTGAAGCCGGGCGATGACAGCATGGGCTGGATCATGACCATCCTGCTCGGTATCGGCGGTTCGCTGGCGGCTACTTACGGCGGCCAGGCTCTGGGCATTTACCATGCGGGTCAGGGCGCAGGCTTCATCGGCGCGCTGGTGGGTGCGATCATCTTGCTGGTGATTTACGGCTTGATCAAAAAGAGCTGATTCAAGCGACAAAGCCCTCTGCGCGGTGCACGCGCAGAGGGCTAGAATGCTCGCTATTACGCCATCCTTTCCTTTGTCGAGCATTTCAATGCGCCGTCTTTTGTTGACCCTATTATTCCTGGGCTCGGGCCTTGCCCATGCCGGCGACCTGCCGGAAACCGACTGGCTGGAACTGATGCCCAAGTCGGACCAGAAAGCCCTCGAGGACATGCCCGAAATCGATCACAACTCCCCCGAAGGCAATGGCACCTTTACCCAAAAGGGTGGCATGAAGCAGAGCAAGGGCTTGCCGGCGGTGATGTACTCGACCAAAACCGTGCCGTCGATGAACGACAAGAACATCCGCATCGGTGGTTATCCGGTGCCGCTGGAAACCGACGCCAAGGGCCGCAGCACGCTGTTTTTCCTGGTGCCGTACCCGGGCGCCTGCATCCACGTGCCGCCACCGCCACCAAACCAGTTGGTGCTGGTGCGTTATCCCAAAGGCTTGAAGCTGGACGACATCTACACGCCGCTGTGGGTCACCGGCACGTTGAAGGTCGAGAAGGTCAATAACGACCTGGCTGACGCGGCGTATGCGCTGGATGCGGCGAAGGTGCGGGCGGTTAAAGAGTCGGATTTGTAGCGTTTGTTAGATCGATTCGCGGGCAAGCCTCGCTCCTACAGGTCCGTGTGATCCGTAGGAGCGAGGCTTGCCCGCGAAGCTTTTAAAGCGGCTTGCTGCCGATGCTGACGCCCAGGGTATGACTCGCACCCGCCGCCAAGGTCACCACATCGTCCATCACATTCGCCGTCTCGATGCACAGCATGCGCTGCCAGCCATCGTCGGCCATGTCACTGAACGCTGCTGCGCGATCAATCCACGGGTTCCAGATCACTGTCGAGCGTGAACCACTGCTGGTCAGCTCGATGCGGCGTTCCCAGGTCGGATCGACAATGCTCAGCTTAGCCGGGGTATTGAGGTAGATACGGTCAGTCTCGCCGGTGAAAACCAGATCGCCGGCCTGAGTGGTCGTGGTCCAGTCTTTAGTCGTATCGATATAGCTCAAGCCTTCCAGCCCCTCAACATGCACGTTGCGCACGTCGCTGACGGCGAAGTAGCTGTGCAACGCCTGGCTGATCGACACGGATTCAGCGCCGCGGTTGTGGCTGGTCAGGCTGATGTGCAGTTGCTCATCCAGACGAATGCTCAACGTCAAATCCACCTGATGCGGCCAGCCCGCAAAACCACCTTCGGGGTAGGGCAGGACGAATTCGACCTTCAGGCTTTCACCCTCAGCTTCGATGCCGCCCAGTTCCCAATCCATCGCCCTGACAAAACCATGGGCGCCGGCCGGTTCATTGCTGACGCGCATTGTCTTGACACTTTGCGGGTTGCGATCAAAGTTGCCGAACCACGGCCAACACACCGGCACGCCGGCGCGGATGCTTTTACCGGTCTTGAACACGGCCTCGTCGTTGAGCCAGATCAGCGGCGGTTGCCCGGCCAACTGATAACTGAGGATGTGCGCGCCTTGCTGGGCCACCAGCAATTCGGCCTGACCGTGGCGAATACGCCAGCAGTTCAGTTCATCCAGTTTGACGGCTTCAACGTTGGGCGTGCTCATGGGGCAACTCTCAATCAGGAACAATGACGGCTATGGACCGCAAAACGGTCTGCGCGTTTAACGCGCGCGTGGTGGAACCGAGCGAGTGCGGCCGCTGCCGTCGATGGCGACGAATACGAATACGGCTTCAGTCACTTTACGCCACTCACTGGACAGCGGGTCGTCGCTCCAGACCTCGACCATCATCTGGATCGAGCTGCGGCCGATTTCCAGGGCCTGGGTATAGAAGGAGAGCTGAGCGCCCACCGCCACCGGAACCAGAAATGCCATGCGGTCGATTGCAACGGTCGCCACGCGGCCACCGGCGACTTTGCTGGCCATTGCGGTGCCAGCCAAATCCATCTGCGCCACCAGCCAGCCGCCGAAAATATCGCCAAAGCCGTTGGTTTCACGCGGGAGCGCGGTGATTTGCAGGGCGAGGTCGCCTTGCGGGATTGGATCTTCTTGTTCGAGCTCTATCATGCCGGGGGTGCCTCTGACCCGTGACTCTCATTGGTACTTCAGGTGAATAGCCGTCTTCGGGAAAAACGATTCAGCCCGAACATACTACGTTCGTCACGTTTTTCGTAAGGCGCCTAAAGGGAAACTCTGCGAAATCGGCTGACAGGTGCCAACGACGTTTTCGCACAGCAACCCCTTACAAGCAGGTGCAAGGTTGCGAGTATATCGGTCGGTAGACTCCGAGACGACCGTCGGGTTCTCATTTTGACCGTCAAATAAGCACCTCTATGTGCTTTTTCGAACAATTTGCTATCGTGCCGAACCTGCCCAAGCCTCCGCCAGCGTTGTTGGGGTTGCAGATCCGACTATAAGAGAAGCCCTTGCCATGACCACAGCGCCCTCGAGCACTGCGCAGCCAACCCAGTCCGCACGTCCGTTGACCCGCAACGATTACAAGACTTTGTCGCTGTCTGCCCTGGGCGGCGCGTTGGAGTTCTACGACTTCATTATCTTCGTGTTCTTCGCCGCGGTGGTTGGCAAGCTGTTCTTCCCGGCCGACATGCCCGAGTGGCTACGGCTGATGCAGACCTTCGGCATTTTCGCCGCCGGCTACCTGGCGCGTCCATTGGGCGGCATTGTCATGGCGCACTTCGGCGACCTGCTGGGACGCAAGAAGATGTTCACCCTGAGCATTTTCATGATGGCCGTGCCAACCCTGATCATGGGTTTACTGCCAACGTACGCGCAGATCGGCATGTGGGCGCCGATCCTGTTGCTGGTGATGCGAGTGATCCAGGGCGCAGCGATTGGCGGTGAGGTGCCCGGCGCTTGGGTATTCGTTTCCGAACACGTGCCGCAGCGGCACATCGGCTACGCCTGCGGCACCCTGACCAGCGGTCTGACGGCCGGTATCTTGTTGGGTTCGTTGGTGGCCACGGCGATCAACAGCATTTACACCCCGGTGGAAGTGGCGGATTACGCCTGGCGGATTCCGTTCCTACTGGGCGGTGTGTTCGGCCTGTTCTCGGTTTACCTGCGTCGCTGGTTGCACGAAACCCCGGTGTTCGCCGAGCTGCAACTGCGCAAGGCCCTGGCCGAAGAAGTGCCGCTGCGCGCGGTGCTGCGTGACCATCGTGGCGCGATTCTGATTTCCATGCTGCTGACCTGGCTGCTGTCGGCCGGCATCATCGTCGTCATCCTGATGACTCCGACCGTGCTGCAGACCGTTTACCACTTCACCCCGACCATTGCGTTGCAGGCCAACAGCCTGGCAATCGTGTTCCTGAGCCTGGGTTGCGTAGCGTCCGGCGCGCTGGCGGATCGCTTCGGCGCGGGCCGGGTGTTTGTGTTCGGCAGCGCATTGTTGTTGCTGAGTTCGTGGACCTTCTACCACAGCCTGTTCAACCACCCTGAATGGCTGTTCCCGATGTACGCCGTGACCGGTCTGCTGGTCGGCACCATCGGCGCGGTGCCGTATGTGATGGTCAAAGCCTTCCCGGCGGTGGTGCGTTTCAGCGGGCTGTCGTTCTCCTACAACCTGGCCTACGCGATTTTCGGCGGGTTGACCCCGATGATCGTGACATTGCTGCTTAAGGAAAGCCCGATGGGGCCTGCTTATTATGTGGCGATCATTTGTGGAGTCGGGATTTTGGTGGGTGCTTATCTTTGGAAGAAGGGGCGTTAAGGCGGCTTCTTGCGCCGACTGTACTGGCCTCATCGCGAGCAAGCTCGCTCCCACATAGGATCTGTGTTCGCCGCAGAGCCTTGTGGGAGCGAGCTTGCTCGCGATGAAGGTGACACGAATTATCCTGCAACACGCCGAATGCTGGCCTTTCATCCAATTGTCATATTTCAGCCATAGAGTGTTCACACGGCCTGCTGATACTTGGCCCCGACTTAACACACCCTATCTGCTAGGAGTAAGGCATGAAACTGAAGCGTTTGATGGCGGCAATGACTTTTGTCGCTGCTGGCGTTGCGACCGCCAACGCGTTCGCCGCTGTTGACCCGTCGATCCCGAGCTACACCAAGACCACTGGTGTGTCGGGCAACCTGTCCAGCGTCGGCTCCGATACCCTGGCCAATCTCATGACCCTGTGGGCTGAGAACTACAAAAAAGAATACCCGAACGTAAACATCCAGATTCAGGCCGCTGGCTCCGCCACCGCGCCACCTGCGTTGACTGAAGGCACCTCTAACCTGGGCCCGATGAGCCGCAAAATGAAGGACACCGAACTGGCTGCCTTCGAGCAGAAGTACGGCTACAAGCCAACCGCTATCCCGGTTGCCGTGGACGCCCTGGCGGTGTTCGTGCACAAAGACAACCCGATCCAGCACCTGACCATGGAACAAGTCGACGCGATTTTCTCGTCCACTCGTCTGTGCGGCGCTAAATCCGAAGTCAAAACCTGGGGCGACCTGGGTGTGACCGGTGACCTGGCCAACAAGCCGGTTCAACTGTTCGGTCGTAACTCGGTATCCGGCACCTACGGCTACTTCAAAGAAGAAGCCCTGTGCAAAGGCGACTACAAGCCAAACGTCAACGAACAACCAGGCTCGGCTTCGGTCGTGCAGTCGATCAGCTCTTCGCTGAACGGCATCGGTTACTCGGGCATCGGCTACAAAACCGCTAGCGTGAAAACTGTTGCTCTGTCGAAGAAAGGCAGCACTGAGTTCATCGAAGACAGCGAAGAAAACGCACTGAACGGCAAATACCCGCTGTCGCGTTTCCTCTACGTTTACGTCAACAAAGCCCCGAACAAGCCTCTGGCCCCGCTGGAAGCCGAGTTCGTGAAACTGGTTCTGTCCAAACAGGGCCAGGAAGTTGTAGTGAAAGACGGCTACATCCCACTGCCGGCCAAAGTTGCTGCAAAAGCACTGGCTGACCTGGGTCTGGCTGAAGGCGGCGCCGAAGTCGCAAAGAAGTAACACCCTAGGTTCAGGGCACGCCCCGGACCTGTGTAGGAGCTGACGAGGGAACCGAGGCTGCGATCTTTTGATCTTGCAGTTATAAAGCCAGATCAAAAGATCGCAGCCTCGGTCTCCTCGGCAGCTCCTACGCCCCCCAATTTTTCGATCCTCTGCCAGTTCCCACCGGCGGCGGATTTGTTGCGTCACTGCATTGTCATCTTTCTGTCATACAGGATCGCTAGGGTGTGCGCATGAATGATCTGGCCAATTCCCCCATGACTACCAATCCCCCCAAGCGAATTGACTTCAATACGCCTGAGTTGAAACGCAAGCGCCGCATTCGCGCGCTCAAAGATCGCCTGACCCGCTGGTACGTTCTCATCGGCGGCCTCGCTGTTCTCGGTGCGATCACGCTGATCTTCTTCTTCCTTGCCTACGTGGTTGCGCCGCTGTTCCAGGGGGCCAGCCTGACCGCCAAGGACGCCATCACGCCAGCCTGGATGCAAGACGCCGGCAAGCCGTTGATGATCTCCCTGGAAGAGCAGAACCAGGTCGCCATGCGGGTTTCCGACAAGGGCCAGGCATTGTTCTTCGATATCGACAGTGGCGCCGAACTCAAGCGCGTCGATCTGCCGATCCCGGCCGGCACTACTGTGACCGCCATCGGCGAAGACCAACCGGGCCATCCTTTGGTGGCGGTAGGGTTGTCCAACGGCCAGGCGCTGGTGTTCCGTCACACCTATAAAGTCAGCTACCCGGACGGCAAGAAAACCATCTCGCCGGCTGTCGAGTACCCGTACGGCGAGACGCCGATTGCGTTGAATGAAGCGGGCGGTGCCCTGGAGCACGTCAGCCTCAACGCCACCGACACCACACTGATGCTGGTCGGCTCCACCGGTTCGCAACTCAATGTGCTGTCGCTGACCAGCGAAGAAAACATGATGACCGGCGAAGTCACCAACGAGCAGAAGCGCATTGATCTGCCGCAGATGACCGAGCCGGTGAAGAACATCTTCGTCGACCCGCGTCAGCAATGGTTGTACGTGATCAACGGTCGGGCCCAGGCCGACGTGTTCAGCCTGCGCGACAAGAGCCTCAACGGTCGCTACAAACTGCTTGAAGACGGCGAAGCGCAAATCACCGCCAGTACCCAATTGGTGGGCGGTATCTCGCTGATCATGGGCGACTCCAAAGGTGGCCTGGCCCAGTGGTTCATGGCCCGCGACACGGATGGCGAACTGCGCCTGAAGCAGATCCGCACCTTCCAGATGGGCACCACGCCGATCGTTGAAATCAGCGCCGAAGAGCGTCGCAAAGGTTTCGTCGCCCTCGACGCTTCCGGCAAGCTCGGCGTGTTCCACAGCACCGCCCACCGTACCTTGCTGGTAGACCAGGTGGTCGACGGCCAAGGCATTTTCGGGCTGTCGCCACGGGCTAACCGCGTGATCGTCGAAGCGGGTGGCAAGATTCAACCGCTGCTGCTCGACAACCCACACCCGGAAGTTTCCTGGAGCGCGTTGTGGAGCAAGGTCTGGTACGAGAACTACGACGAGCCTAAATACGTCTGGCAATCGACCGCCGCCAACACCGATTTCGAACCCAAGATGAGCTTGGCGCCACTGACCTTCGGTACGCTCAAGGCCGCGTTCTACGCCATGCTGCTGGCCGCGCCACTGGCCGTCGCCGCGGCGATCTACACCGCCTACTTCATGGCGCCGAGCCTGCGCCGCAAGGTCAAACCGGTGATCGAGCTGATGGAAGCAATGCCGACGGTGATCCTCGGCTTCTTCGCCGGCCTGTTCCTCGCACCTTATGTAGAAGGACATTTGCCGGGCATTTTCAGCCTGCTGATGCTGGTGCCAATTGGCATCCTGGTGGCCGGTTTCGTCTTCAGCCGCCTGCCTGAGTCGATCCGCCTGAAAGTGCCGGACGGCTGGGAAAGCGCGATCCTGATCCCGGTGATCCTGTTTGTGGGCTGGTTGTCGCTGTACATGAGCCCGTACATGGAAACCTGGTTCTTCGGCGGCGACATGCGCATGTGGATCTCCCATGACCTGGGCATCACCTACGACCAGCGCAACGCACTGGTGGTCGGTCTGGCCATGGGCTTTGCGGTGATCCCGAACATCTACTCCATCGCCGAAGACGCCGTGTTCAGCGTGCCGCGCGGTCTGACCCTCGGTTCCCTGGCCCTCGGCGCCACGCCGTGGCAGACCATGACTCGTGTGGTGATCCTCACCGCCAGCCCGGGCATCTTCTCGGCGCTGATGATCGGCATGGGCCGTGCGGTCGGTGAAACGATGATCGTGCTGATGGCCACCGGTAACACCCCGGTCATGGAAATGAACCTGTTCGAAGGCTTGCGGACTCTGGCGGCCAACGTTGCGGTGGAAATGCCGGAGTCGGAAGTCGGCGGCAGCCACTACCGCGTGCTGTTCCTCTCGGCGCTGGTGCTGCTGTTGTTCACCTTCGTCATGAACACCCTCGCGGAACTGATTCGTCAGCGTCTGCGCAAGAAATACTCGTCGCTTTAAGAAAGGTAGAAGTCTGTGAAACAGAACTCCCTGAATGGATGGTTCAAGAGCGGCGCCCCCGGCGTCTGGATCAGCGGTGGCGCGGTGTCCATCGCGGTCATCATGACCATTGGCTTGCTGGCAGTGATTGCCGTGCGCGGTCTGGGCCATTTTTGGCCGGCAGACCTGATCCACGCCAACTACGACGTACCGGGCCAGGCCAATCACCTGGTCATCGGCGAAGTGGTGCAGAAAGAAGAAGTGCCGCGTGAGCGCTTGAAAACCGCTGGCCTGCCGGTGCCCGATGTTGGGCCGGAATTCATGACCCGCGAGCTGATCAAGGTCGGCAACCGTGACTTGAACGGCAACGACTTCACCTGGATCGTCGGCGAGTGGCTGACCAACCAGACGACGCCGCGAGAGTTGATGACCATCGAGCGTCGCGAGTGGGGCAACTTCTACGGCTACCTCGTTAACGTCAAGCAGGACGGCAAGGTCATCGCCGAGGGCGAAGCTGCCTGGCCGGAGTTACAGGCCCGTGTGGACCGCGTCAACAAGCTCGCAGCACAGCTCAAGAGCCTTGAGAAATCCGACATCGGCGCGATCAACGCCGGTCTGGAACGCATCCGTCTGCACGGTCGCAAACTGGAACTGGCCGGTAAACTCGACGCCACCGCTCAAGCCGACATGGACGCTGAAAAGGCTGAACTGAACGCCCGTTATCAAGACATCGAAGCACGCCTGTCCGACCTGCACGCCCAGTTCAACCGTGACAGCCTGACCGCTCGCGACGCCAACGGCAAAGAGCTCGAAATCGGCATTGGCAAGGTGGTTCACGCCTATCAGCCGAACGCCATGAGCACCTTCACCAAGGTCAGTTTCTACTTCGGCAAGGTCTGGGAATTCCTCAGCGACGACCCGCGTGAAGCAAACACTGAAGGCGGGATCTTCCCGGCGATTTTCGGCACCGTGATGATGACGTTGATCATGGCGATGATCGTGACTCCGTTCGGCGTACTGGCAGCGGTTTACCTGCGTGAATACGCCAAGCAGAACACCCTGACGCGGATTATCCGCATCGCGGTGAACAACCTGGCAGGTGTTCCGGCGATTGTTTACGGTGTGTTCGGTCTGGGTTTCTTCGTCTACGTACTCGGTGGCTCGGTGGACCGGATCTTCTTCCCCGAAGCCTTGCCGGCGCCGACCTTCGGTACGCCGGGTCTGCTTTGGGCCTCGCTGACCCTGGCGCTGCTGGCTGTGCCGGTGGTGATCGTGGCCACCGAAGAAGGCCTGGCGCGGATTCCTCGCACCGTGCGTGAGGGCTCGTTGGCCCTCGGCGCGACCAAGGCTGAAACCTTGTGGAAGATCGTGCTGCCGATGGCCAGCCCGGCGATGATGACCGGCATGATCCTCGCTGTGGCGCGTGCCGCTGGTGAAGTGGCGCCGCTGATGCTGGTGGGTGTGGTGAAACTGGCGCCGTCGCTGCCGGTGGACGGCAACTACCCGTACCTGCACCTTGACCAGAAGATCATGCACTTGGGCTTCCATATTTATGACGTCGGCTTCCAGAGCCCGAACGTCGAAGCCGCACGGCCATTGGTGTACGCCACGGCGCTGTTGCTGGTGCTAGTGATCGCCACGTTGAACTTGTCGGCCGTGTGGATTCGAAACCACCTGCGCGAAAAATACAAAGCGCTGGATAGCTGATTTGCAGCACTGATTTCTATGTGGGAGCGAGCTTGCTCGCGATGCAGGCGACGCGGTTTAAGTTGAAACCGCAGTGATGCCATCGCGAGCAAGCTCGCTCCCACAAAAACCGAACCGAATTTGTTAGCACAGGGAGCCTCCCATGCAGCACGAAACACATACTCACGGCATCAACATGTCGGCCCTGGGCCGCGATAAGCAGAGCCTGAGTCTCGAACAGGAAACCGTGGCCATCGAAGTGCCGGGCCTGAGCCTGTTCTACGGCGACAAACAAGCGTTGTACGACGTCAGCATGAACATCCCGAAACAGCGTGTGACGGCCTTCATCGGCCCGTCCGGCTGCGGCAAGTCCACGCTGCTGCGTACCTTCAACCGCATGAACGACCTGGTGGATGGCTGCCGCGTTGAAGGCGAGATCAACCTCTACGGCAACAACATCTACCGTAAGGGCGAGGACGTGGCCGAGCTGCGTCGTCGCGTCGGCATGGTGTTCCAGAAGCCGAACCCGTTCCCGAAAACTATCTACGAGAACGTGGTCTACGGCCTGCGCATCCAGGGCATCAACAAAAAGCGCATCCTCGACGAAGCCGTCGAGTGGGCGTTGAAAGGCGCGGCGCTGTGGGACGAAGTCAAAGACCGTCTGCACGAGTCGGCACTCGGCTTGTCCGGTGGTCAGCAACAACGTCTGGTCATCGCCCGCACCATCGCCGTGGAGCCGGAAGTGCTGCTGCTCGACGAACCGTGCTCGGCCCTCGACCCGATCTCCACCTTGAAAGTCGAAGAGCTGATCTACGAACTGAAATCGAAGTTCACCATCGTCATCGTGACCCACAACATGCAACAGGCCGCGCGGGTTTCCGACTACACGGCGTTCATGTACATGGGCAAACTGGTGGAATTTGGCGACACCGACACCCTGTTCACCAATCCGGCGAAGAAGCAGACCGAAGACTACATCACCGGTCGCTACGGCTAGGAAGCTGTGGTTGTTCACTGAACTGACGCTGCGGTCCACCGCACCTTACCGGACGCTCCAAGGACGCCAACATGATTAGTAAAGAAGGCCTTACCCACCACATTTCCGCGCAGTTCAACGCCGAGCTTGAGGAAGTGCGCAGCCACCTCCTGGCCATGGGCGGGCTGGTGGAGAAGCAAGTCAACGACGCGGTGACCGCGCTGATCGAGGCCGACTCCGGCCTGGCTCAGCAGGTGCGCGAGATTGATGACCAGATCAACCAGATGGAACGCAACATCGACGAAGAGTGCCTGCGCATTCTGGCCCGTCGTCAGCCGGCAGCGTCCGACTTGCGTTTGATCATCAGCATCTCCAAGTCGGTGATTGACCTGGAGCGCATCGGTGACGAAGCGACCAAGATCGCCCGTCGCGCCATCCAGTTGTGCGAAGAAGGCGAGGCCCCGCGCGGTTACGTCGAGGTACGCCATATCGGCGACCAGGTGCGCAACATGGTTCGCGATGCGCTAGACGCCTTTGCTCGCTTCGACGCTGACCTGGCGTTGTCGGTGGCCCAGTACGACAAGATCATCGACCGCGAATACAAGACCGCCCTGCGTGAACTCGCAACCTACATGATGGAAGACCCACGCTCTATCTCGCGGGTCTTGAGCATCATTTGGGTGCTGCGTTCCCTGGAACGGATCGGCGACCACGCGCGCAATATCTCTGAGCTGGTGATTTACCTGGTGCGCGGCACCGACGTGCGTCACCTGGGCCTCAAACGGATGAAAGAAGAAGTTGAAGGCACAAGTGGTGAAACCGCTAATGTTCCGGGCAAAGCTGACGATAAGTAAGATTGCCTGAGTAAAACGCCCGGCCTTTTGGTCGGGCGTTTTTGTTTGTGAGGTCGAATTAAAACGCAGCACCCGCGAACGAAAAGTCCCGGCGTGACTGAAGAGTTTTGGCAATGTGCCATCAGCCAGCGTTATGCTTGCCGGGATTTTTATAGGGGTGTTGGATGAGCAAGATCAGTGTGTTGGTCGTGGACGATGCGTCGTTCATTCGTGACCTGGTAAAAAAGTGCCTGCGCAACTACTTCCCGGGTATCCGGACTGAAGACGCCGTCAACGGTAAAAAGGCCCAGGCGATGCTGGCCAAAGAAGCGTTCGACCTGGTGCTGTGCGACTGGGAAATGCCGGAAATGTCTGGCCTGGAACTGCTGACATGGTGCCGTGAGCAAGACAACCTCAAGACCATGCCGTTCGTGATGGTGACCAGCCGTGGCGACAAAGAGAACGTGGTCCAGGCGATTCAGGCCGGCGTATCCGGTTACGTCAGCAAGCCGTTCACCAACGAGCAACTGCTGACCAAGGTCAAGCAGGCCCTGAACAAGGTCGGCAAGCTCGATACCTTGATGAACAGCGCCCCGACCAAAATGAACTCGGCATTCGGCAACGACTCCCTGAGCGCATTGACCGGCGGCAAAGCCGCTGTGGCAGCGCCATCGGCCGCCCCGGTCAATCCGTTCGCCAAGCCTGTCGCCGTTGCCGCACCGACACCTGCAGCTGCGCCGTCCCGTGGTTTGCTCAACAGCCCGCCGGTCAAGGCACCGGTTGCTGCGGCAACCAATAGCGGCGGTCGTGGCCAGGGCCAGTTGCGCCTGTCGAGCGGCACCCAGCCGTGCGTGATCAAAGCCTTGAGCCTCAAGGAAGCACTGCTGGTGGTCAAGCGCGCCGACATTCTGCCGCAAGTCCTCGAAAGCGCTGTGCTCGACATGGAGCAGGGCGACAACGCCGAAACCGCGCGCCTCAATGGTTACCTGCACGCCATCGTTGCCCACGAGCAAAAACCTGACAGCGACTGGCTGCAACTGACCTTTCGCTTTGTCGATCAGGATGCACAGAAGCTCGACTACATCTCCCGCCTGATTGCCCGTGGTACGGCGCAGAAGCATTTCGTTCCCGGCGCGTAATCTTCGTCGCCTGCCAGTCCGCTATCGCGAGCAAGCTAGCTCCCACATTTGAAATGCATTCCAATGTGGGAGCGGGCTTGCTCGCGAAGGGGCCATCAAATTCACCACACCTCTTTCCTGAAGTCCCCCATTTTGAAACATCTGCCGACTACCCAGGTCCATTGCACCTGCTAGGCTCCTCCCCAGGCCTTCCTCGACAGACTCTTGCCAATGCTCGCGCGCCTGCTGTTTTTCTGTGGTCTTTTCATGGCCTCCACCTCGGCTGTGGCCATGACCATTTACAAATCCACCGATGCCAATGGCGTGGTCTCCTACAGCGACCAACCCACGAAAGGCTCTCAGGTATTCGTCTTTCGGGACCGGATGGTCGAGCACCTTGAGCGTCAGGTGTACCTCGACATCAAGAAGCAGAAGGGCGTGGATGTGGTGTTTGTGCGCAACGACTTGTATGCGCCGGTGGAGGTCGAGCTGAGCTTTGCCGGGTTGAGTAACGTCAAGGGGGCGCCGAGCCAGCCGATACGCCGGGTTTTGCCGGCGCGCAGTAACTCGCGGCTGGCGCTGCTGACGGCGATTACCGGCGGCAAGCCGCTGGTGTATACCCCGAGCTTCCAATACTCCATGGGCGACCCTTCAGGCGCCGCTCAGAGCTATCGTTATCCCTTCCCGTGGCTCGGTGGTCCGTTTCGCTTGAGCCAGGGCGCCAATGGCCAATACAGCCACTTTGGCGCCAAGAACCGCTACGCCTTGGACATCGCCATGCCTGAAGGCACGCCGATCATTGCGGCGCGAGCCGGCATGGTGGTGAAAACCGAGAATGACCAGAACGGCCGTGGCAATGATCCGTCAGGTAATTTCGTACGGGTGTTGCACGATGACGGGACCATGGGCGTGTACCTGCACCTCAAGCAAGGCTCGGTGAGCGTGCGCGAAGGTCAGCGGGTGGTGGTCGGCAGTGCGTTGGCGCTATCGGGCAACACCGGCAACAGCAGCGGGCCGCACCTGCATTTTGTGGTGCAGCGCAATACCGGTTTGGGGTTGGTGTCGATACCGTACCAGTTCAATCAACCGGTAGGCGCGTTGCCCAACTTTGCGTTGGGCAAGCAGTGAGCGCGAGGTAGATAAATTGTGGCGAGGGGGCTTGCTGTGGCGAGGGGGCTTGCCCCCGTTGGATGGCGAAGCCGTCCCAAAGCCTATGAATGCGGTGTGTCAGGATCTATGCGGCTGCGGGGTTTGGGGCCGCTTCGCAGCCCAGCGGGAGCAAGCTCCCTCGCCACAAGAGCCCGCCCGCCAACGGTGTTGCAATCAATCCAGCATCAACACCTTGGCCAAAATGATCTTCGGTCCTTTCATCTTCTTGATGATGATCCGCAGCCCTTCGACTTCCAGCACTTCTTCCTCTTCCGGCACCCGTTTCAGGGTTTCGTAGACCAGCCCGGCGAGGGTTTCGGCTTCGATGTGGTCCAGGTCGATGCCCAGCAGGCGTTCAACCTTGAACAGCGGCGTATCGCCGCGTACCAGCAGCTTACCCGGCTGATACGCGAGGATCCCGCGTTCGGCCTTGCGGTGTTCGTCCTGAATGTCGCCCACCAACACTTCCAGCACGTCTTCCATGGTCAGGTAGCCGATGATGTTGCCGTCGGCTTCTTCGACCACTGCGAAGTGCGAGCCGCCCTTGCGGAACTGTTCCAGCAATTGCGACAGCGGCATGTGCCGCGAAATGCGTTCCAGCGGGCGGGTCAGCTCCGCCAGGTTGAACGACTCGGGAATGTGGTCCAGAGCGGCCAATTCCAGCAGTAGATCCTTGATGTGCAGCAGGCCGACGAACTCCTGGCGGTCGCTGTCGTACACCGGGTAACGGCTGAACTTGTGGCGACGGAACAGCGCGAGGATTTCCTTGAGCGGCGCGTTGAACTCCAGCGTCACCAGGTCTTCCCGGGAGTTGGCCCAGTCCACCACTTCCAGTTCGCCCATTTCCACGGCCGACGCCAAAACACGCATGCCTTGGTCGCTCGGGTCCTGGCCACGGCTGGAGTGCAGGATCAGTTTCAGTTCTTCACGGCTGTAATGGTGCTCGTGATGCGGGCCGGGTTCACCCTGGCCGGCGATTCGCAGGATCGTGTTGGCGCTGGCATTTAGCAGGTAAATGGCCGGGTACATCGCCCAGTAGAACAGGTACAGCGGCACGGCGGTCCAGAGCGACAGCAGCTCCGGTTTGCGAATGGCCCACGACTTGGGCGCCAGCTCACCGACCACGATGTGCAGGTACGAAATGACGAAGAACGCGGCAAAGAACGACACGCCTTTGATCACTTCCGGCGATTGCACGCCGACGGCACCGAGCATCGGTTCGAGGATGTGTGCGAAAGCCGGCTCGCCGACCCAACCCAGGCCCAGGGAGGCGAGGGTGATACCCAACTGGCAGGCCGAGAGGTACGCATCGAGCTGACTGTGCACGGTGCGCAGGATGTGTCCGCGCCAGCCGTTTTTTTCAGCGATGGACTCGACCCGGGTCGAGCGCAGTTTGACCATGGCAAATTCCGCCGCAACGAAAAATCCGTTGAGCAAAACCAGGATCAGAGCAAAAAGAATCATGCCGAAATCGGCGAAGAGTGTCGCGAGGGTCAAGCCAGGGGATGGGTCCATGATGGAGTTTTGCGGTTTCCGTGTATTCAAATAAGGGGGAAATGCGGTGCCTGAAGGGCAGGCACAAGACAGCCAATGTAGCGGCTGACATGTGGATTGACTAGTGGCGAGTGCTGGCCGGTACTAGTCGGCCGCGCTGATAACCCGGGTTTTGGTCACCTGGGCCGGCGCGAAATGGCAGGTAAAGGTGCTGCCATGCCCCGGCACGCTGCTGATTTCCATCCGCGCACGATGGCGCAGCAGTACGTGTTTGACGATCGCCAGCCCAAGGCCGGTGCCCCCGGTGTTGGAGTTGCGGCTGGAATCGACGCGGTAGAAGCGCTCGGTCAGGCGCGGCAGGTGTTTGCTGTCGATGCCGATCCCGGAATCCTGCACGCTCAGGTGCGCGCCTTGTTCATCGCCCCACCAGCGAATGCGGATATTGCCTTCGGCCGGGGTGTATTTCACCGCGTTGAACACCAGGTTGGAGAACGCACTGCGCAATTCGGCTTCGCTGCCCTTGAGCAGGATCGTCGGGTCGGCTTCCAGGGTGATGCGCTGATTCTTTTGCGCGGACAACTGTTGAGCATCGCTCTTGATCGATTTCAGCAAGCCGTCGATGGGCACCGGCTGGTTGTCCGACGGGTAATCGGTGGCTTCCAGTTTGGCCAGTAGCAGCAGGTCGTTGAGCAAGGTCTGCATGCGCCCACCTTGCTGTTGCATCTGCTGCAAGGCGCGGGTCCAGCGCGGGTTCACGTCCTCGACGTTGTCGAGCAGGGTTTCCAGATAGCCGCAGATCACCGTCAGCGGCGTGCGCAGCTCGTGGGAAACGTTGGCGATGAAGTCTTTGCGCATCTGCTCCAACTGATGGATGCGCGTGACGTCGCGTACCAGCATTAAGTGTTCGTTGTTGCCGTAGCGAGTGATGTACAGCTGAATGCGTAGGCGATCATTAATCGGCGAAGGGATTTCCAGCGGCTCGGCGTAGCTGTCCTGCTCGAAGTATTCCTTGAAGCGCGGATGGCGCACCAGGTTGGTCACCGGTTGGCCGCTGTCTTGCGGAGTCTTGAGGCCGAGCAGGGTCTCGGCGGCGCGGTTCCACCATTCCAGGTTGCCGTCGCTGTCGAGCATGATCACCGCGTCTTTGAGCGCGGCGGTGGACTCCTGGACCCGGTCGATCACCGCTTGCAGGCGCCCGCGCACTCGTTGGTCGCGGCGTTGCAGGTGATAAATGCTGTCGAACACTTCGCCCCACAAGCCATAGCCATCGGGCGGTGCTTCATCGGGTTTATGTAGGCGCAGCCATTCGTGCAGGCGCGATAGCTGCTTGAGCGTCCAGGCCAGGTAAAGACCCAGGCCCGCCGCGAGGCTCCAGCCGTAGTAGCCGGTAATCAAGCCGATCACCAGGCAGGCGGTGACCAGCAACAGCATGTGGCGAATCAGGGTGCCATGCCAGTTTTGGTTCACGGAAACATGCGTCCTTGTCAGCGAGCCGGGCGGTCAGCTCAGGCCTTGGTGGAAAACCGGTAGCCGGTGCCGCGCACGGTTTGTACCAGATTTTCGTAGGCATCGCCGAGGGCTTTGCGCAGGCGCCGGATGTGCACGTCGACGGTGCGCTCTTCAACATAGACATTGCCGCCCCAGACCTGATCCAGCAACTGGCCACGGGTGTAGGCGCGTTCCTGGTGAGTCATGAAGAATTGCAGCAAACGGTATTCGGTCGGGCCCATCTCGGCGGGTTTGCCGTCGATGGTCACGCGGTGGCTGATCGGGTCCAGCAGCAGGCCGCCGACTTCGATTGGCGCTTCGCCATCGGTCGGGCCGGCGCGGCGCAGCACGGCTTTGAGGCGCGCCACCAGCTCACGGGGGGAAAACGGTTTGGTGATGTAGTCGTCAGCGCCGACTTCCAGGCCCTGGATCTTGTTGTCCTCTTCACCCTTGGCGGTGAGCATGATGATCGGGATGTCCCCGGTCAGCTCATCGCGCTTGAGGCGTCGGGCCAGCTCAATGCCGGAGGTGCCGGGCAGCATCCAGTCGAGCAGGATCAGGTCCGGCTTGCGGTCGACGATGATGGCGTGGGCCTGTTGGGAGTTCTCAGCCTCCAGGCAGTCATAGCCGGCCATTTCCAACGCAACGGCGATCATTTCGCGAATGGGCGCTTCGTCGTCGACGATCAGAATGCTCCTGCCAACCATGCCTTAATCCTCTTGTCATTTAACTGTCTTGCGCCGCATTAGATAACGGAATTATTGCAGTCGTGTGACAGTATTTTAGTCGCTCTGCGATTGTCATGAACCTGGGCTAAGCTCTAATTCCGAATCCTGACAACCACAAGAGAAGGTTTCCATGACTCAATACACGTTCTCCTTCAAGGCCCTGATGTTGGCCGCTGCCCTGGCTTTGCCGTCAATGGCGTTCGCTGCCGACCCGGTGATGATGAAAGACGGGATGATGACCGATCATAAAGGCATGACGGTTTATACGTTCGACAAGGACATGGGCGGCAAATCGATGTGCAACGGTGATTGTATGAAGATGTGGCCACCAATGATGGCCCCTGCAGACGCCAAGGCCGAAGGCAAATTCGCGCCGATCAAGCGCGATGACGGCATGATGCAGTGGGCTTATGACGGCAAACCGCTGTACACCTTCATGAAGGATAAAAAGCCGGGTGACAAGATGGGCGAAGGCTTCAAAGATATGTGGCACATGCCGAAGCATTGATCTGTGTACATTGATTTGAACTGCTAAAAAGATCGCAGCCTCCGGCAGCGCCTACATTGAAATACGATCCTATGTAGGCGCTGCCGAAGGCTGCGATCTTTTTCGAGCGTCAACGCAACGCGTAATCCAGCACAATCCCGACGAAAATCGCCAGCCCGGCCCAGTGGTTGTGCAAAAACGCCTTGAAGCAGCGCATCCGATCCTTGCCGCGGGTGTACCAGAACTCCCAGGCAAAACAGCCCGCCGCCGCCAGCAAACCGAGGTGGAACCAGCCACCGAGCTGGAATTTCGACCCGGCCAGCAACAGGCAACCCAGCGCCAGACCCTGCAACGTCAGAATGATCGCCCGGTCCGCGTCGCCAAACAGAATCGCCGTCGACTTCACCCCGATCTTCAAATCGTCATCGCGGTCGGTCATCGCGTAATACGTGTCGTAACCCACGGTCCACAGCAGATTGGCAATCCATAGCAACCATGCCGCCGCCGGCAATTCACCGGTCTCGGCGGTGAACGCCATCGGCATGCCCCAGGAAAACGCCGCGCCTAGAACCACTTGCGGATAATAGGTGTAGCGCTTCATAAAGGGGTAGCTGAGAGCCAGCGCCAAGCCACCCAGTGACAGCCAGACGGTCGGTGCGTTTGTGCAAAGCACCAGCAGAAAACTCACGCCCATCAACACCGCAAAAAAAATCAGGGCCTCTTTGGAGCTGATCTTGCCGCTCACCAGTGGCCGCTGTTCGGTGCGTTTCACGTAGCCGTCGACTTTGCGATCCGCCCAGTCATTGATCACACAGCCGCCGGCGCGGGTCAGCACCACGCCGAGGACGAAAATCACGATGTTGGCCAATGATGGCGAGCCCTTGCCGGCAATCCACAGCGCCCAAAGGGTCGGCCACAGCAGCAGGTAAATACCGATCGGTTTGTCCATGCGGGTCAACTGAATGAAGTCCCAGGCGCGCGGGTTCAGGCGATTCAGGGACTTGAGCAGGCTCTGGTACATCAGCAGTTCTCCGGATGGGCGCGGGTGGCGAGCCACAAGGTCGGCAGGAAAATCTCGGCCACCAGCACGCTCAGCGCACCGCGGTCGAAACGCGAGCGCCGGCCCCACAGTTCAGGGGCCCGGACCTCTGCGGGCAGCCATTCTTGAGGATAGTGACAAACCTCAATCGCCCGGCGCTGAAACGCCTGGTCGCAAAACAGCAATTCGCCCAATGAGCGACTGCCCAATTCGTCCATGTGCAAGCCGTCACCTTGCAATGCGCTGCGCGATGCAACGCTGCGGGCGAACACCCACGCCTCGCCATGACCCCGCAAATACACCTCGCGCACCCAGCCTTCGCTGCCTTCGGCCAGCTCCAGCGCCGCACATTCGTCGGCGCGCAGCGCTTGCCAGCCCTCGAACAACGGCGTGACGCTGAAGCCGTCATTCGATAAACGGATCAGGCGCCGTGTCAGGGAGCCTTCGTCGAACAGCCAGTCGAGGGTAGACGCGTCGGGGCGGGGCGCCAATTGGCTTTGCAGCAGCCATGGCGCGGGCGGGCAGGGAGATTTTGAGTGCGGCACAGTGAGTCATTATTGGCAGCAAATGAGGCCGTGAGCTTACCATGTCAGCCTGCGATTTTGATTGAACCGGGCCGCCGTTGCGCCGAACACGCTTGCATCTGCCGGGCTCGATCAGTACAAAACGCCCCTGAGCCGGACGGCAGCGCTGTACCCATCGACCGTTCGTGCCGGCAAAAGCCTGAATCCTGAGGAAGTAACTGAATGAAAAAGTGGCAATGTGTGGTCTGCGGCCTGATCTATAACGAAGCTGACGGCTGGCCGGATGACGGCATTGCGCCGGGGACTCTGTGGCAGGACGTGCCGGCAGATTGGCTGTGCCCGGACTGCGGCGTGGGCAAGATGGATTTCGAAATGATCGAAATCAACTAAGACAAAAAGAGGAGTAAGGAATGAACGCACCTGTCGTGATCGTCGGTACCGGCCTGGCGGGCTACAACCTGGCCCGGGAGTTTCGCAAACTCGATGGCGAAACTCCGCTGCTGCTGATTACCGCAGATGATGGACGCTCCTACTCCAAGCCGATGCTCTCCACCGGCTTCGGTAAAAACAAAGACGCCGACGGCCTGAGCATGGCCGAACCGGGCGCCATGGCCGAGCAGTTGAAAGCCGAAGTGCGCACCCACACGCGCATCAGCGGCATTGACCCGGGCCACAAACGCCTGTGGATCGGCGAGGAAGCCGTGCCCTACCGCGACCTTATTCTCGCCTGGGGCGCGGAAACCGTGCGCGTGCCAATCGAAGGCGACGCTGCTGACGCGGTGTTCCCAATCAATGATCTGGAAGACTACGCACGCTTTCGTGCGGCCGCGGCCGGCAAACGTCGGGTGTTGCTGCTGGGGGCCGGCCTGATTGGTTGCGAGTTCGCCAACGACCTGATCCTCGGCGGTTACGAAGTGCAGCTGGTGGCGCCGTGCGAACAGGTCATGCCGACCCTGCTGCACCCGGCGGCAGCCGCTGCGGTCCAGGCCGGGCTGGAAAGCCTCGGCGCGCGTTTCCACCTCGGGCCAGTGCTTAATCGCCTGCAACGGGTGGCTGAGGGGCTGGAAGCGCACCTGTCCGACGGCCAGGTCATCCCGTGCGATGTGGTGGTCTCGGCTATCGGCCTGCGTCCGCGCATCGATCTGGCGGCCGCGGCTGGCGTGCAGGTCAATCGCGGTGTGGTGGTCGATCGTCACCTCAAGACTTCCCACGCCAATATCTACGCCCTGGGCGACTGCGCCGAGGTCGATGGGCTGAATCTGTTGTACGTGATGCCCCTGATGAGCTGTGCGAGAGCGCTGGCCCAAACGTTGGCCGGCAACCCGACCGCCGTCAGCTACGGCCCGATGCCGATCACCGTGAAAACCCCGGTCTGCCCGTTGGTAGTTTCGCCACCACCACGGGGCGCTGAGGGCGTCTGGACCGTTGAAGGGCAGGGCGCCGACATCAAGGTGCTATGCCGTGATGGTGCGGGCAAATTGCTCGGTTATGCCCTGACAGGCGCGGCGGTGATGGAAAAACTCGCTTTGAACAAAGAGCTTCCGGCCCTGCTGGCGTAAATACCGGTCGTTCTGTCGGAATCACCCCGCTTTTGCCCCTACAAACGTCGCGCCGAGACTGGCGCGGCTCTTCGGTGCGTGCCATCCTCACTCCCGTCTGCCGCAGAGTAGAGCACCTGCGGCGCCTTGGGCGCTGTTCCAACGAGAACAGCACGGACATAACAACAAAAAACCGTCAAAGGGGCTTCACTAATGCGTAAACCAGAACTCGCCGCTGCAATCGCTGAAAAAGCAGATCTCACCAAAGAGCAGGCCAACCGCGTTCTCAACGCTGTTCTCGAAGAAATTACCGGCGCTCTGCACCGCAAGGACAGCGTCACGCTGGTGGGCTTCGGTACCTTCCTGCAACGTCACCGCGGTGCCCGCACCGGCAAAAACCCGCAAACCGGTGAGCCCGTTAAAATCAAGGCCAGCAACACCGTTGCGTTCAAGCCAGGCAAGTCGTTGAAAGACAGCGTTAATCCATAATTGCGGCGAACTCCCTGAATAACGGGGAGAACCGTATTGAAAAATGGGCCTGCCGATTAAGTCGGAGGCCCATTTTTTATGGGCGTCGTTTGCTCTCTATATAAAGCACACCCGGGACGGGTTAATACACTCTGGAAACAAAGTGAATGGCCGTAGTTGTCCTCGCCTTCGTTTTGTGAATTCGCCTTTATATAAAATGCCATCAGAACGATGGCACTTTTTTAATTGGCTGTTGTCGCTCGTCGCTTTGTTCATTGATGAGTGCAACCTTTCAGACATTTCCTACATTTATCATTTTTTATTCTTGTCATGCTTTGCACCTGCTTCAAGGGCTGAAGCTCCAAGGGTTATGCCGGACTTCAGGAGCCGCTCTAGGTCAATGGTTACGGGGCAGGGCGCTGGCAGATGAAATATTAAACAGAGAGCAAGGGATCCCCTGACAGATATAGGGATATCTCCTACGCAAAACAGAGAACAGTTCGTCTTGTTGTTTAATCGGATGCTTGCTAGTGGCCATCATCGTGAGTACGATGCGCCCACTTGAAAGAGCACGAACTCAATTGGATGAGACTCATCACAGCTCTTTGATACTGTCCGCCGCTGTTGGAACACCAATTGGCGTGTGACTGTAATCCTAATTAAAGGTCATGGATGTCCTACTCAAGCAAACTTTCCGCCCATTACCTTGAACTCGCAAAAGCCTCTGTTTCCAAAGAGAATTTCGCGGGCGAGGATGTTCGCTTTTCGAGCGAATATGAGGCCCTGGAAAGCGAGCTCGCCAAAGCCCAATCGATGCATGAAGCCGGTCAGATCGACTGGCTGAAAATCCGTGAAAACAGTGAAAATCTGCTGCGTACCCAGTCCAAGGATTTGCGGGTTGGCGCCTGGCTGACATGGGCGTTGTACCAGCGCGAGTCCTTCCAGGGGCTGCTGGCGGGCCTCGGTTTGCTGCACCACTTGTCGGAAAATCACTGGGCCGAAGTTCACCCGAACAAGGCTCGCACCCGCTCCGCTGCCATCAGTTGGTTGGTGCCGCGTCTTGAGCAGGTGCTGACTGAAAACGTCGCGATCAAAGAGCAGTTACCGCTGTTCCGGCAGTTGGTGGAGCACCTTGAAGGTCTCGATGCCGCTTGCACCGAACACCTGGGCGACGACGCGCCGTTGCTGCTGCCGATCTCCCGTCGCCTGAAAACCATGATCCAGCGTGCGGCCGACAACCAGCCGGCCCCTGGCGTCGTCGGTGCGGCGGTGGCGCAGGTCAAGCAGGCGGCGACGCAGTTGTTCACCCCCGGCGCGCCGATCGACAACGAGAAAGAAGCCCACAAGGCCCTGCGCGCCCAGCAGGAAAGTGCCCGCCCGTTGTGCGCCTGGTGGCTCAAGCAGAAAGCCACCGACCTGCGCGCCCTGCGCCTCAACCGCACGCTGCTGTGGTTGCCCATCGACGCGGTGCCCGAGCGCAACGCCGAGCAGATCACCGTTTTACGCGGGTTGCCGGCGGACAAGCTCAAGGCCTATCAGGACCGTTACGACCAGGCCAAGTACGCGGACTTGCTGGTGGAACTGGAGGCGAGCCTGGCGAAGGCGCCGTTCTGGTTCGATGGCCAGCGAATGGTCTGGGAATGTCTCCAGGGCCTGAATGCCGAGATGGCAATGCGCGAAGTGGAAATCCACTTCGCGCTTTTGATTCAGCGCCTGCCTGGCATCATCGAATTGCGTTTCCATGACGGCGCGCCGTTTGCCGACCCGGCCACCCGCGCCTGGGTCAGCGCCAACGTCATGCCGCACCTGCAAAGCGCCAGTGCGCCGCGCAAGGTTGAAGTCGCCGACAACCAGCCGGCCTGGGAAGTGGCCCTGGAAGAAGTCCTGCCGATTTTGCGCAAGGACGGCCTCAAGGCCGCCGTGCAGATCCTCAAGCAGGGCCTGCAAGCCGCCCAAGGCGGGCGGGCGCGATTTTTCTGGCAGTTCGCCCTGGCGCGGCTGTGCTTCATGGCCAAGAAGTACGAACTGGCCAGGACCCAACTCGAAACCCTCGACCAAACATTACAGGACTCAGGCCTGAACGCCTGGGAGCCCGATCTTGCGCTGGAAGTGCTGCATTTGCTGCATAGCTGCTGCGAGTTGTTACCGCAGAACCATGCAGTGCGTGAACGCAAGGAAGAGATTTATCGCAGGCTGTGCCACCTCGATCTCGAAGTGGTACTCGAATAGGCCCCAGGGCCACAACCGCAAGGAGAAAAGCCATGGCCAAAGAAGGCTCGGTAGCCCCCAAGGAACGCATCAACGTCACCTTCAAACCTGCCACCGGTGGTGCACAGGAAGAGATCGAACTGCCGTTGAAACTACTGGCAATCGGTGACTACACCCACCGCAAGGACGAACGCAAAGTCGAAGATCGCAAGCCGATCAGCATCGACAAAATGACGTTTGACGAAGTGCTGGCCAAGCAAGAGCTGAGCCTGACGCTGAGCGTGCCGAACCGTCTTCAGGAAGAAGGCAGCACTGAAGAGCTGGGCGTGCAATTGCGCGTCAACTCGATGAAGGACTTCAACCCGGCCAGCCTGGTTGAGCAAGTGCCTGAGCTGAAAAAACTGATGGAACTGCGCGACGCGCTGGTGGCCCTCAAAGGCCCGCTGGGTAACGCGCCTGCGTTCCGCAAAGCCATCGAAGGCGTTCTCGCCGACGACGAATCCCGCGGTCGCGTACTGGGTGAGCTGGGCTTGAACGCCGCAGCCCAGGACGCCTGAGTCCTCTATCAGCCAAGGAAGCCAACACAATGAGCACTAGCGCAGCACAGCAAAAGAGCAAAGAGAGCGGCGAATACAGCATTCTCGACAGCATCATCGCCGAAACCCGCCTGACGCCGGACGACGAAGCCTACGACATCGCCAAACGCGGTGTGTCGGCGTTCATCGAAGAGCTGCTCAAGCCGCAGAACAACGGTGAGCCGGTCAAGAAGGCCATGGTCGACCGCATGATCGCCGAGATCGATGCCAAGCTCAGCCGTCAGATGGACGAAATCCTGCACCACCCGGACTTCCAGTCGCTGGAATCGTCGTGGCGTGGCCTGCAGTTGCTGGTCGATCGCACCAACTTCCGTGAAAACATCAAGATCGAAATCCTCAACGTCTCGAAAGAAGACCTGCTGGACGATTTCGAAGATTCGCCGGAAGTGATGCAGGCTGGCCTGTACAAGCACATCTACACCGCTGAATACGGTCAGTTCGGTGGTCAGCCGGTTGGCGCGATCATCGCTAACTACTACATGTCCCCAAGCTCGCCGGACGTGAAGCTGATGCAGTACGTGTCCAGCGTAGCCTGCATGTCCCACGCACCGTTCATTG
The DNA here is from genome assembly GCF_016651105.1 of Pseudomonas sp. TH15. Lineage (GTDB taxonomy): Bacteria > Pseudomonadota > Gammaproteobacteria > Pseudomonadales > Pseudomonadaceae > Aquipseudomonas. The sequence continues at coordinate 877,531 of NZ_JAEKEL010000001.1, read as the reverse complement.
CAGCTGCCGGCCCGAAATTTTTCGGCCTGGAAAGCTTCACCGGCCTGCCGGACCTGAAGGATCTGAAAGATCACTTCGAAGGCCCGCAATTCGCTAAATGGCAGAGCTTCCGTGAGTCGGAAGACTCCCGTTACGTTGGCCTGACCGTGCCGCGTTTCTTGCTGCGTAACCCGTACGACCCGGAAGAAAACCCGGTCAAATCGTTCGTGTACAAAGAAACCGTCGCCAACAGCCACGAGCACTACCTGTGGGGCAACACCGCCTACGCGTTCGGCACCAAGCTGACCGACAGCTTCGCCAAATTCCGCTGGTGCCCGAACATCATCGGCCCGCAAAGCGGTGGCGCGGTTGAAGACCTGCCGTTGCACCACTTCGAAAGCATGGGCGAAATCGAAACCAAGATTCCTACCGAGGTTCTGGTTTCCGACCGTCGTGAATACGAATTGGCCGAGGAAGGCTTCATCTCCCTGACCATGCGTAAAGGCTCCGACAACGCGGCGTTCTTCTCCGCAAGCTCGGTGCAGAAGCCGAAGTTCTTCGGCATCAGCGCAGAAGGCAAGGCAGCAGAGCTGAACTACAAGCTCGGCACCCAACTGCCGTACATGATGATCGTCAACCGCCTGGCTCACTACTTGAAAGTGCTGCAGCGCGAGCAACTCGGTTCGTGGAAAGAACGTACCGACCTCGAGCTGGAACTCAACAAGTGGATCCGCCAGTACGTGGCCGACCAGGAAAACCCAAGCGCCGAAGTCCGTGGCCGTCGTCCACTGCGCGCTGCCCAAATCATCGTCAGCGATGTTGAAGGCGAGCCTGGCTGGTACCGCGTGAGCCTGAACGTGCGTCCGCACTTCAAGTACATGGGTGCCGATTTCACCCTGTCGCTGGTTGGCAAGCTGGACAAAGAGTAAGCGGAGCTAATTCATGACTGGATACGGCAGCCTTTTCGAACGCCTGGGTGGCGACGCGGACAAACGCGTCGGCTGGAGCCGCGAGGTCTCCGCCATGGCGTCCGTGGCTGCCCATCTGGCCAAGATGCTCAGCACCCGTGCGGGCAGCGTGCAAACGCTGTCCGATTACGGGCTACCCGATCTCAATGACATGCGTCTGAGCCTGCACGACTCCCTGAGTCAGGCCCGTCTGGCCATCGAAAATTTTATCGAAGCCTACGAGCCGCGCCTGAGCAACGTGCGTGTCATTTCCCTGCCGCGTGATCACGATCAGCTTCGCCTGTCCTTCAGCATCGAAGGCCTGCTGGAAGTTGAGGGGGTCAAGCGTCAGGTCAGTTTCGCCGCGCGCCTGGATGGCAGCGGTCAAGTCAAGGTCAACTAAGACCATGCGAGGGAGCGCCGTACACCGGAGCCCGTTCGCAACGTTGGGGCGTAGCGCTGTGCTTTTTTCGCCCTAGCGGCCGCTGCGCTGATCGCTGCTGCCTGTTACGTGAAAGCGACGGCGGCACGCCTGGCTCAAGAGTTCACCACGGATGAACGCTGGTATTGGCTGGGTACCCGAGCGGTCTACCCGACAGTGACAGGTTACGAGGGCTGGAATATTCCAGCGTGTGGCCAGCCATGAACATGCGTAAGTGTGCGAAGACGGTAGGCGTCTTCCTGGCCGTGACGCTGTTGCTGCCAGTGCTCATAGTGATCAACGAATTGACGCGTGCCCCGTCCCTGGTGACCTTCAGTCCTTCCGGCGATTACCGATTCGAGGTGGTACCCGCCAGTTGGATGATCGGTGCCTCCGGCATGCTCTATCTCAGACTGATTGACCTGAAAGAGCCCGGCCACACTTACCGTACGCCGCTGATGATCCGTGAGTCGCTGTATATGCGCGGCTATGAGGACAAGGAAGTCGTCGGCGTGTCGTGGATTGATTTCAACAAGGCTGATCGAACATTCACGTGGTCGCTTCCAAGCTGGAAAGAGCATTGGGCCAACAGCGTGATCAGCAATACCCCTTATAAAGTGATAGAAAACTGATGGGTACCCGACTCATTGGATTGGCCGTGCATGCGCTGGCCTGCGTGATTTATATCGTCCTGAATGGCTATGCCGTGCCGGCCTACAAACAGCTGGTCGGTGGACTGACCTCGCGTGGCGTAGCCATTGGCATGGCGATGTACCTGATTTTCTATTTTTTCGTTTCTCTCAATCTGATTCTGGTCTTCATTCAGCGCCAGGCCATTCAGTTCGGTCTGGTAATTTTCATGATGCTGACGATCCTGTTTTACCTGCTGCCGCAATATCCCATCCGGGGTTTGGCGTACTGCGCGCTCACGGGTGGCTTGACGGTTGGCGCGATCCTGCTGAGCAACGCCATAAACTCGGTGTACACCCGCTGGCGCCGGCAGGCGGGCGCGCAACCGCTGACGATTCACCCGCGTCGCGCGACATCGCGACTGCTGCTGGTGACCGCGCTGATCGGTGTGTGCATATGTACCGTTTTGCTTGGGTTGAAGATTTTCGGTGGTGTAACGGCAGAGCCCATCACCCGACACTCGAACGATTCGGGCGAGTGCTATCTCGTCACCTACGCGCCCGGCTATCACAAGCTGGGATTGCTCGGGAGTGTGTTCGAGTTGTTCGCCAGTGAGTATTTTTTCCGCGTGTACACCGCTGACGGCGCGCTGCTCGAATCGTCCGAATGGAATTTTCGGGTGACTGAAGTTTTCGGTGGGCCCCCGGAGTTCAGAGGCTCGACAGTGCTGTATCCCGGCACGCAAGGTTACGAAGACTGGTGGGTGCCGAAATGCGCCTGATCACTTTGCTCGTCCTCCCCAAGCAGCCTCTTTTTTACGGGCTGACGGCGCTGCTGTCGTTGGTTGCGATCGAAATGGCCGGCGCTTACTACTCATCGTTGCCTGTCGCATGAACCTGCCGGCCCGCCTGATCTGCTGCCTGTTGATCCACAGTGTTTTCTGTGTGGGTTACACGTTGCTGAACAATTTTGCCGCCGACTGGTACATCGCGACCTACGGCGGTTTGACCTCGCGTGGGGTGAACATTCGCCTGACCAGCAAATTCCTCTACGAGTTTTTCCTGGTGTTCAACTGGCTGTTGGCGATGATCCTGGTTCTGCGCGTGAAGCTGGTGTTGTGGGCGATCTGGGTAGCGCTGGTGCTGTTGTGGATGCTGCCGGATCACCCGCTGCGGGCGCTGCTGTATGGCGTCGGTCAAGGGACTTTCACCCTGGCGGCGATCCTGCTCTGCACCGGGCTGGACCGCTGGTACACGCGCAGATCCAACGCTGGAAAGAACCCGGCACATGGGCAAGAACCGGCCAGCGTGACTGTCTCGGGGGCCGAGCATGCTTAGTCGCGCGCAACTGAATTTCTTCATGGCGGCCTTGTGGATGCCATTGCTGTTGATGCTGGCGTTTTCATCCTATGGCCTGTGGATTGGCGACTACTCGACACTCGAATCGCCCGAGACCCATTGGGTGTATCTGCTGTGGTTCGGTATGCCCGGGCTGCTGTTGTTTGCGCTGTGGGTATCGCGGTCGGCGAAGAGTCGAAACGAGCAACAAGCGCTGCGAATGGTGTGGTGGGCGCCGGTCAGGTTCATCCCGTTCTACGCCGTGCCGTGGATGCTTTATGGCTTGTGCAGCCTGATCGCCGGCCCATTCGATGACGCTTTCATGGCCTACAGCTGGTTCTTGCTGGTGCCATACCTCCTGATCGCCGGTTATGTCTGTGCCGGCGTGACAGTCGCGCTCTACAGGACAGTTTTTTCATGAGATTTCATACCAGGCAGGTAACCCGTGTCCTTTAACCACTACTACCAAAGCGAACTCACCGCACTTCGCCAGTTAGGTCGTCGATTCGCCGAGCGTAGCCCGGCGTTGGCGCCTTTCCTGGGTCAGGCCGGGCGGGATCCGGACGTGGAGCGGTTGCTTGAGGGCTTCGCTTTCCTGACCGGGCGCCTGCGCCAGAAGCTTGATGACGAGCTGCCGGAGCTCAGCCATTCGCTGATGCACCTGCTGTGGCCCAACTACATGCGGCCGCTGCCGGCGTTCAGCATTTTGCAGTTTGACCCGCTGAAACGTTCGGGTCCTGCGCTGATGGTTGAGCGTGATACCCCTATCGAAAGCGTGCCGATCGAAGACGTGCGTTGCCGCTTCCGCACCTGCTACCCGACCGAAGTGTTGCCACTGGATCTGGCCGCGCTGAATTACTCGGTGAAGGGCGACGGTTCGTTGTTGAGCTTGCGTCTGGAGATGAGTGCTGACGGTCACCTCGGCGAACTGGAGCTGAGCCGCTTGCGCCTGCACTTCGCCGGCGAGCGCTACATCAGCCAGATGCTTTACCTGAGCCTGCTGCGCAACCTGGAAGGGATCGAACTGATCCCGCTGGACGGTGCCGGCAAGCCCATCTACGGCGCCAACGGCACGCCGATGGCATTCAAGATGCCGGGCGACCGCGTGCAGCCGGTGGGTTTTGCCGAAGAAGAAGCGTTGATCCCGTATCCGCTGAACACCTTCCGCGGCTATCGCTACCTGCAAGAGTATTTCGCCTTCCAGGACAAATTTCTGTTCGTCGATATCAACGGTCTGGACCTGCTCAAGGCGCTACCGGAAGACACCCTCAAGCAAGTGCGCGGTCTGGAGTTGCGCTTCGATATTCGTAAAAGCGGCATCCAGCGCCTGCGTCCGACCCTGGACAACGTGAAGCTGTATTGCACGCCGATCGTCAACCTGTTCAAGCACGACGCGTTGCCGATTCGTCTCGACGGCAAGCAAGACGAATACCTGTTGTTGCCGGCCGAATTCGACCTGGAAAACTGTGGCGTGTTCTCCGTGGAAACCGTTACCGGCTGGAAGCCCGGTGGCCTCGGTTATCAGGAGTACGTGCCGTTCGAATCCTTCGAGCACGACCCGAGTTTCGACGTGCCCAACAGCCGTCCGCACTACAGCATTCGCCAGCGTTCATCCTCGTTGCACGACGGCCTCGACACGTATCTGAGCTTCGGCATCCGCCACACCGAAGCCCACGAAACCCTGTCGATCGAGCTGATGTGCACCAACCAGAACCTGCCGCGCAAGCTCAAGCTCGGCGACATCAGCCAGGCCTGCGAAGAGACGCCGGAGTTCCTGAGTTTCCGCAATATCACCCCGGCGACCTCGAGTTTTGCGCCGCCGCTGAACCGTGACTTCCTCTGGAAGCTGATCAGCAACATGTCGCTTAACTATCTGTCCCTGGCCGACGTCAATGCGTTGAAGGTGATTCTCGAAACCTACGACCTGCCGCGCTACTACGACCAACACGCTGAAAAAGTCAGCAAACGCCTGCTGGGCGGGCTCAAGTCGATCAAGCACCAACACGTCGATCGACTGCACCGAGGGCTGCCGGTACGCGGGTTGCGCACCGAGCTGACCATCGACCCGGAAGGGTATATCGGCGAGGGCGACCTGTTCGTTTTCGCTTCTGTTCTTAACGAGTTTTTCGCGCTTTACGCCAGTCTCAATTCGTACCACGAGCTGCGGGTAAAAAGCACACAGGGAGAGGTGTACCAATGGACACCACGTATGGGCCTTCAGCCGCTGCTTTAAGCGGGCTGACCCGAGGAATACGCGAGTACTCGCTGTTTCAGGCCGTGCTGCTGGTGGTTGACCGGCTGCGCGAGGCCCACCCGCACCTGAGCCAAGACGATTTGTACGACCAGCTGGAATTCCAGGCCAACCCGAGCCTGGGTTTCCCTGGCAGTGACGTTGATCGCGTGGAGTTTTTCACCGAGCACGGCCACCTGCGCGCGCGCCTGCGTTTCAACCTGATTGGCCTGGTCGGCTCGGGCTCGCCGCTGCCGGCGTTCTACGGCGAACAAGCCCTGGGCGACAGCGAAGACGGCAACCCGACCCGCAACTTCCTCGACCTGTTTCACCATCGCCTGCAACGGCTGATGCTGCCGATCTGGCAGAAGTACCGCTACCGCGCGAGCTTCCAGAGCGGCGCCCTCGACCCGTTTTCCTCGCAGCTGTTTGCGCTGATCGGCCTGGGTGGTGAAGAGATCCGCCGTGCTCAGGAACTGAACTGGAAACGCTTGTTGCCGTACCTCGGCTTGCTCAGCTTGCGGGCGCACTCGGCAGCGCTGATCGAAGCGGTGCTGCGTTACTACTTCAAACACGCCGAACTGACCATCGAGCAGTGCATCGAGCGTCGCGTGGAAATTCTCGAGGAGCAGCGCAATCGCCTCGGTCGCGCCAACAGCATGCTCGGCGAAGACCTGGTGATGGGCGAACACGTTCGCGACCGCAGCGGCAAGTTCCGGATTCACATCCGCGAGCTTGACTGGTTGCGCTTTCACGAATTCCTGCCGATCGGTTTCGGCTACCAGCCGCTGTGCGCGCTGGTGCGGTTCACCCTGCGTGACCCGCTCGATTACGACATTCGCCTGGTCCTGCGCCAGGAAGAAATCCGCGAACTGCGAATCGGTGAGCAGAACGCCTGTCGCCTGGGGTGGACCAGTTGGCTCGGCCGCGAAAAAGCGGACGGCGTGGTGACCCTCGGCAGCAAAATTCATTAAGGACAGATGACCCATGATCAACGTAGACCTGCAACAACTGATTCAGGCGCTGGACGCCGAAACCCGTCGTGACCTGGAAAGTTCGGCCGAACGTTGCGTCGCCCGTGGCGGTAGCAAAATCCTCGTCGAAGACCTGCTGCTGGGCTTGCTGGAGCGCCCGCAAGGCTTGCTCGCACGCGCGCTGCAAGATGCCGAAGTAGATGCCGGTGAACTGAGCGCCGCGCTGCAATCGCGGGTTGAGCACAGCGCTTCGCGCAACCCGGTGTTCGCCCCGGAACTGGTGCAATGGCTGCAAGACGCCTTGTTGGTGGCCAACCTTGAACTGGGTCAGAGCCAGGTCGAGCAAGCCGCGCTGATCCTCGCGCTGCTGCGCAACCCGATGCGCTACGCCGGCAGTCGCTACCAGTCATTGCTGGCCAAGCTGAACATCGAGCGCCTGAAAGAATTCGCCCTGTCCCAGAAAGAACAACCGGCCACCGGCAAACCGGCTGTGCCGGGTGAATCGCTGTTGCAGCGCTTCACCCACAACCTGACCCAGCAGGCTCGTGACGGCAAACTCGACCCGGTGCTGTGCCGCGATGGCGCGATTCGCCAGATGGTCGACATCCTCGCCCGTCGCCGCAAAAACAACCCGATCGTGGTCGGTGAAGCCGGCGTCGGTAAAACCGCCATCGTCGAAGGCCTGGCCTCGCGCATCGCTGCCGGTGAAGTGCCGCAAGTACTGAAAGGCGTCGAATTGCTGTCGCTGGACATGGGCCTGTTGCAGGCTGGCGCCAGCGTCAAAGGTGAATTCGAACGTCGCCTCAAAGGCGTGATCGACGAAGTCAAAGCGTCGCCAAAACCGATCATCCTGTTCATCGATGAAGCCCACACCTTGATCGGCGCGGGCGGCAATGCCGGCGGTTCCGACGCGGCCAACCTGCTCAAGCCAGCCCTGGCCCGTGGCGAGTTGCGCACCATCGCTGCGACCACTTGGGCGGAGTACAAGAAATACTTCGAAAAAGACCCGGCCCTGGCCCGTCGTTTCCAACCAGTGCAACTGCACGAACCGACCGTCAGCGAAGCGGTGACCATCCTCCGTGGCCTGGCTCAGGTCTACGAGAAGAGCCACGGCATCTACCTGCGCGATGACGCAGTGGTCGCAGCGGCCGAATTGTCGGCGCGCTACCTCGCTGGCCGTCAACTGCCGGACAAAGCTGTCGACGTACTCGACACCGCCTGCGCCCGCGTGCGCATCAGCCTCGCCGCTGCCCCGGAAAGCCTGGAACGCCTGCGTGGCGAACTGGCTGAAGGTGGCCGTCAGCGTCAGGCCCTGCGTCGTGATGCCGAGGCTGGTCTGTTGATCGATCACGAAGCGCTGGACGCTTTGGAAGATCGTTTGGCCGAAGCCGAAGACGAAATGGTCGCGCTGGAAGCGCTGTGGACCGAACAGAAAGAACTCGCCGAGCGCCTGCTGGACCTGCGTCAGCAACTGGCCAAGGCTCGTGAGGCTGCCGCTGTCGAACCAACCGTCACGGTAGAAGAAGACGCCGAAGGCACCGTGATTGAAACCCTCGAAGTGCCGGTGGATGAAGCGCAAAGCGTTGAAACCCTGGAAGCCGCACTCAACGAAACGCACAAAGCCCTGACCGAGTTGCAAGTCAAAGAGCGGCTGGTGAGCTTCGAAGTGTGCCCGCGTCTGGTAGCCGAAGTGATCAGCGCCTGGACCGGTGTGCCATTGGCGCAACTGGCTCGTGAGCACAACGCCAAGGTTGCGAGCTTCGCCACCGACCTGCGCACCCGCATCCGGGGTCAGGAACAAGCGGTTCACGCGCTGGATCGCTCGATGCGCGCCACCGCCGCCGGCCTGAACAAACCTGATGCACCGGTTGGCGTGTTCCTGCTGGTCGGCCCGAGTGGCGTCGGCAAGACCGAAACCGCGCTGGCCCTCGCAGACCTGCTGTACGGCGGTGATCGTTTCATCACCACTATCAACATGTCCGAGTTCCAGGAGAAGCACACCGTGTCGCGCCTGATCGGTGCACCGCCAGGCTACGTTGGTTACGGCGAGGGCGGCATGCTCACCGAAGCCGTGCGGCAGAAACCGTACTCGGTGGTCTTGCTCGATGAAGTCGAAAAAGCCGATCCGGACGTGCTCAACCTGTTCTACCAAATCTTCGATAAAGGCGTGGCCAACGACGGGGAAGGGCGCGAGATCGACTTCCGCAACACGTTGATCCTGATGACTTCGAACCTGGGCAGCGACCGCATCGCCGAACTCTGCGAAAACGGTGCACGGCCATCGGCTGAAGTGCTCGAAGAAACCATTCGCCCGGTGCTGAGCAAGCACTTCAAGCCGGCGCTGCTGGCGCGGATGCGTGTGGTGCCTTACTACCCAGTGGGTGGCCCGGTGCTTCGCGAGCTGATCGAAATCAAACTCGGCCGTTTGGGCGAGCGCCTGAACCGTCGTCAGCTCGACTTCTCGTACTGCCAGAACCTCGTCGATCACTTGGCCGAACGCTGCACCCAAAGCGACAGCGGCGCGCGCCTGATCGACCACTTGCTGGACCTGCACGTGCTGCCGCTGGTGGCCGACCGCTTGCTCGACGCGATGGCCACCGGCGAAAGCCTCAAGCGCGTTCACGCAACGCTCGACGGCAACGCCAGCGTGATCTGCGAGTTCGCCTGAGGTGGGTGTGATGTTCACTCGAGTGCCGCAACCACTGGTCTATGCCGAAGCCTTGCTGGCGCAGTTCGCCAGCCTGTCGCGGGCGGCGGACGGTGCTGCGTTGCTGGGTGACTTCGTGCGCGGTTTGGCCGAGCTCAGCGGTTGCGAGTTGACCCAGTTGTACCTGCTGGACGCGACTCACACGTGCCTGGGGATGAATGCCGAGTGCCTCAACGGCAGTCTGCAACCCCGGGAGTCGGCGAGCTTGTCGGCGGATTACAACGGTGAGCAATTATTGCAATTCGCCCTGTGCCAGAACCGCGTGGTCTGCCTCAGTGAATTGAGCGGCAGCCTGCACGAAACCTCGTTCCTGCCGAACCAGGCCACGCCATGGCAGTCGTTGCTGTGCGTGCCTTTGGTTAATCAGCAGAAGGCCGTTGAAGGTCTGCTGCTGTGCGCCAGTCACCGGGACATCGACCTGCACGGCTTTGCCGATTCTCTCGGGCAACTCGGTTCGTTCGTGTTGGGCCAATTGCATCTGCTGCAACGTTTGCGCCGGCCAGTTACTGAAGTGCTGCCGAGCCCGGTCAGCGTTCCGAGCATCAGCGGCTACGGCTTGATCGGCAAAAGTGCGGCCATGCGCCAGACCTATTCGCTGATCAGCAAAGTCCTGCACAGCCCATACACCGTGCTGCTGCGCGGTGAAACCGGCACTGGCAAGGAAGTCGTTGCCCGGGCGATTCACGATTGCGGGCCGCGCCGTTCCCAGGCGTTCATCGTGCAGAACTGCGCGGCGTTCCCTGAGAACCTGCTGGAAAGTGAACTGTTCGGCTACCGCAAAGGCGCGTTCACCGGTGCTGATCGTGACCGCGCCGGTCTGTTCGATGCGGCCAATGGCGGCACCTTGCTGCTCGATGAAATCGGCGACATGCCGTTGTCCCTGCAAGCCAAGTTGTTGCGCGTGTTGCAGGAAGGCGAAATCCGCCCGTTGGGTTCCAACGACACTCACAAGATCGACGTGCGCATCATTGCTGCGACTCACCGGGATTTGGCGGTGCTGGTCAGCGAAGGCAAATTCCGCGAGGACTTGTACTATCGCCTCGCGCAATTCCCTATCGAGTTACCGGCCTTGCGTCATCGCGAAGGCGACATTCTCGACCTGGCCCGGCACTTCGCCGACAAGGCTTGCTCGTTCTTGCAACGGGACGCGGTGCGTTGGTCCGAGGCGGCGCTGGATCACCTGTCCGGCTACGCCTTTCCGGGCAACGTGCGCGAACTCAAAGGTCTGGTCGAAAGGGCCGTGCTGCTGTGCGAGGGCGGCGAGTTGCTGGCCGAGCATTTTTCCCTGCGCATGGAAGCGATGCCGGAAGACAACAGCGGCTTAAATCTGCGCGAACGTCTGGAGCAGGTTGAACGCAGTCTGCTGCTCGATTGCCTGCGAAAAAACGACGGCAACCAGACCCTCGCCGCCCGCGAATTAGGGCTGCCACGCCGCACGTTGCTCTACCGCCTCGGGCGCCTGAATATCAATTTGGGTGATTTCGATGGTTAACCCAACGGCCATTCCTGCGTTGAACGCGCTCCTTGTGGTGAGCGGATTCCCTGTGGCGAGGGGGTTTCCCCCCGTTCGGCTGCGCAGCAGTCGCCATCCAGTAAATGCAGTTTGCCTGAATAAACTGGGTAGTCAGTTTTGGGGCCGCTTCGCGACCCAACGGGGGCAAGCCCCCTCGCCACAAAGGGTCACCTCAATACAGGTGTTCGGCTTAAAGCCATTGGCTAGAGCCTCCCAATCCACCTCATTCGCTTCCAACAGCGCCACCCGAAAGGGTCGGCGCTTTGTATTTTGTCTACCCCTGGAGACCCTCTGATGTCTGTTCGTCACTGGCAAGCCGTCCTGCTGACCCTCGTCGTTCTATGCGGCCTCGGCGGCTGTAGCGGCAATTACAAATTCAACGACAACACCTATCGCCCATTGGGTGATCCGCAGGCGGTCAATCGCGGCAAGTGACCGCAAGGAGCATCATCATGGAACTGGTTTTCGAAATGCTGAACACCAAGCAATTCGTGCCCACGGATTTGTGCCAGAAGACCTTCAAACAGGCCGGCGGCGTGATTGGTCGGGGTGAGGATTGCGACTGGATCATTCCGGACCGCAAGCGTCACCTGTCCAACCATCACGCGTTGATCAGCTACCGCGAAGGCACGTTTTACCTGACCGATACCAGCAGCAACGGTATCCAGGACAGCGAAAGCGGCGCGCGCTTGCGCAAGGGCGAAGCCATGCGCATCGAGCACGGCAGCGTCTACGTGCTGGGTGATTTCGAGATCCGTGCGCGGCTGGTCCGCGACCCGGCGACCTTCGACGTGGAAGTCGGCCGTCCGCAGGCGGCGGGCAGCATCATTCCTGATGATGCGTTCCTCGACCTCGACCCGCTGAACGCCCTCGATCAGCAAGAGCGCGTGTACTCGGAAATCGACGAACTGATCTCCCCGCGCAACGCGCCCGAAGATACTCGTCAACGCGCCGACTACGCGCGTATCGACATGGAAAGCCTGATGGTCCCGGAGCTGATCGACGCCCCGGCCGAACCCGCGCCAGCCCCGGCGCCGATAGCGGCCCCGCGTCAGAGCGAAGGTTTCTGGGAGCACTTCGGTGCAGCACTGGGCGTGGACCTCAAAGGCCTCGACCACGATGCCCGCGAAGCCCTGGCCCTGAACGCCGCGCGCCTGCTCAAGCAAAGCGTTGGTGGTTTGCAGCAGAGCCTGCGTACCCGCAGCGAGTTGAAAAACGAACTGCGCCTGGCCCAGACCATCGTCCAGGGCAACAACAAAAACCCGCTTAAATTCGCCGTTGATGCCGGTGAAGCGCTGGGCATTTTGTTGCAGCCGAACAAGCCGGGCCAGTTGCCGGCCGAGCAAGCGATCTCCCGTTCGTTCCGCGATTTGCAAGCGCACCAGGTGGCCTTGCTGACCGCCAGCCGAGCAGCGGTTCGCGGCACGCTGGAGCACTTCTCGCCCGAGCAGTTGACCTTGCGTTTTGAACGCGACAACAAACCGATCCTGGCCACTTCCGGCAGCCGCTGGAGAGCTTACGGGCGTTATCACCAGGCCCTGCGTCAGGACGATGACTGGAGCGAGCGCCTGCTGGCCCGCGACTTCGCCCAGGCCTACGAAGAACAGATCCGCCTGATTTCCACCCTTCACACCGACCACCAAGGATGATGCGCATGTCTCGCTGCTCGACCGCTTTTTTCAAGACGCTGACAGCGCTGGCTGCCCTGGTGCTGCTGGCCGGCTGCTCGTCGCTGTCGCCGTATTCCACCGTGACCAAACTCAACCTGAAGCTGACCGCCAGCGATCAGTTGAACCCGGACCTTAATGGTCGTCCGTCGCCAATCGTCGTGCGCCTGTTTGAACTCAAGCACCCGGTGGCCTTCGAGAACGCGGACTTCTTCAGCCTGTACGAGCGCGCCAAGGAATCCCTGGCCCCGGACATGGTCGCCACCGAAGAGCTGGAACTGCGTCCGGGCGAAACCGTCGAGCTCAAGCTCAGCGTGGAAGAGGGCAGCCGCTACGTTGGCGTGCTCGCCGCCTACCGCGACCTGCCGGAAACCAAATGGCGCTACACGGTGCAAATCACCCCGGTGGCCCTCACCGAGGCTGATCTGACCCTCGACCAGTCCGGCATCCGCAACACCAATGAAACGCTCGCCAAGGCGGTTGACTGATCATGAACTCCCATAAAGTCATTTGGCAGGAAGGCATGCTGCTGCGGCCGCAGCACTTCCAGCACAACGATCGTTACTACGACCACCAGATGAAGACCCGCACCCAGTTGTTGGGCAGCTACACCTGGGGCTTCCTGAACCTGGACATCGACTTGCAGTTCCTCAACATGGGCAAACTGGTGATCAGCCAGGCCTCGGGGATTCTGCCGGACGGCAGCCTGTTCGAACTGGGTGGCAACACCGAACCGTTGGCCCTGGACGTGCCGCCGAACACCGGCAACACGCCGATCTACCTGGCGCTGCCGCTGGTCACCGGCAACCACATTGAGTCCCGTCGCCCGGAGCAATCCGATGTGCTGGCGCGCTACACCGCGTATGACGCGGAAGTGGCCGACTCCAACGCCGGCGACGACTCTGCCAGCCAAGTCAGTTGCGCCCGCCCGGATTTCAAGCTGTTGCTTGGCGAGCAGCAGAGCGACCAGGCCTACGTGAAGCTGAAGATCTGCGAAGTGCTCGACACCACGCCCGACGGCGTGATCAGCCTCGACCCGGACTTTGTGCCGACCTACATTCAGGCGCATTCCTCCAGCTACTTGCTGTCGTGCCTCAAAGAAGTCATCAGCATGCTCGGCCACCGGGGCGACACCATCGCCGACCGGATCCGCTCCAACGGCAAGGTCGGTGGCGCGGAAGTCGGCGACTTCATGATGCTGCAACTGATCAACCGCACCGAACTGCTGCTGCGCCACTATTTGGGCCTGGAGCAAGTTCACCCGGAAGAGTTGTACCGCACGCTGCTGACCATGCTCGGTGATCTGGCGACCTTCTCCAGCGACAGCAAACGCCCGCGCCTGGACAGCCGTTACCAGCACAGCGACCAGGGCGCGAGCTTCCGCAAACTGATGGAAGCGATTCGTCAGGTGCTGTCGATGGTGCTCGAACAGCACGCCATCGAACTGGTGCTGCAAGCGCGTCAGTACGGGATCATCGTTTCGCCGTTGCACGACCACAAACTGCTGGGCTCGGCGTCGTTCGTGCTGGCAGCCAGTGCCAACTGCGATTCCGAAGAACTGCGCCATCGCTTGCCGGCGCACCTCAAGGTCGGCCCGGTGGAGCGTATTCGCCAACTGGTCAACCTGCATCTGCCAGGCATCAAGGTCAAACCGTTGCCGGTGGCCCCGCGGCAGATCGCGTTCCACTCCAACAAAACCTATTTCATCCTCGAACTCAGTTCCGAAGACCTGGCGCAACTCGAGCGCTCCGGCGGCTTCGCGTTCCACGTGTCCGGCGAATTTGCCGAGCTTGAACTGAAATTCTGGGCCATCAGGAACTGATCGATATGATTAAGGACATGGAACATAACCAGGACGATAAAACCGTCCTGCTCGACCGCCAGGGCCACGGCCCTGCTTCGAGTCCGCTGACTGACTTCGCTGCTCCGCCGCGTTTCGAGCAGTTGGAAGAACGGATGATCTACGCCGCGCGCCTGCGCCCGGCCGAAGCGTTCAACATCAGCCTCAACTCGCTGGTGGCCGCCGCGTCCGATCTGCTGTCGGAAGTGGTGCGCCTCAAGCACAGCGACACCCGCGAAGACATGTACGCGCTCAACGAGCGACTGACCTCTGCGCTGAAGCTGTTTGAAGTGCGCGCGCTGCACAACGGCGCCGAAAGCAGTCAGGTGATGGCCGCCCGTTACGTGCTCTGCACCGTGGTCGACGAAGCCGTCGTGACCACACCGTGGGGCAACGAAAGCGAATGGTCGCAGATGAGCCTGCTCAGCAGCTTCCACAACGAAACCTTCGGCGGCGAGAAGTTCTTCCAGCTGCTGGATCGCCTGTCGAAAAACCCGGTCAAGCACCTGCCGATGCTGGAACTGATGTACCTGTGCCTGTCCCTGGGCTTCGAAGGCAAGTACCGCGTGCAAGCTCGCGGCATGCTCGAGCTCGAAGGCATACGCGACGCTTTGTATCGCCAGATTCGCCAACTGCGCGGCGACGTGCCACGTGAGCTGTCGCCCCATTGGGAAGGCTTGAACGATCAACGCCGCAGCCTGGTGCGCATCGTGCCGGCGTGGATGGTGGTGCTGTTCACCGTGGTCTGCCTGGTGGTGATGTATTCGGGTTTTGCCTGGGTACTGGGCGAGCAACGCGAAACCGTTCTGCAACCTTATCAGCAGCTAGATCCGGCCGCGGTCCAGCCGCTGTCGAAGCCGTAAACAGGGACGTGTGATGAAAAAGTTTTTCAAGAAAGTCGGCGCATTCTTGCGCAAGACCTGGGTCTGGACCCTGCTGGTGGTGCTGTTCGTCGCGCTGCTGGTGTGGTTCGTCGGGCCGCTGCTGGCCGTCGATGACTACAAGTTCTGGGAAGGTTCGACCTCCCGCCTGCTGACCATCAGTGTGCTGTTCCTGATCTGGGGCCTGACCATGGTCTTCGTCAGCTGGCGCGCCGGTGTGCGTAAAAAGGCTGTCGAAGACACCGAAGACGGCCAGGATCGTATCCGCCGTGAAGAGCTGATCGACGAAGAGCAGAAAGAGTTGAAAGTGCGTTTCAAAGACGCGCTGAAAACCCTCAAGACCTCGAGCCTGTATCGCGGTCGCAGCGAGCGCTGGCGCAGTGATTTGCCTTGGTACTTGCTGATCGGTCCACAGGGCAGCGGCAAGACCAGTTTGCTGGACTTCTCGGGCCTTGAGTTTCCGATCAACAAGATCGACCGCAAACTGACCCGTGACACCCTCGGCACCCGTCATTGCGACTGGTACTTCGCCGACCACGGCGTGTTGATCGACACCGCTGGCCGTTACCTGACCCAGCCGGATGCCGAAGTCGATGGCAGCGCCTGGAGCACCTTGCTCGACCTGCTGCGCAAGCGTCGTCGTAACCGTCCGTTGAACGGCGTGCTGGTAACCATTCCAGTGGAAACCCTGCTCGGTGGCAGCGAGCAAGACCTCGACACCCTCGCGCGTCAGGTCCGTGCCCGCTTGCAGGACGTGCATCAAAAGCTGCACGTCGACGTGCCGATTTACCTGGTATTGAGCAAGGCTGATCGCCTGCTCGGGTTCGACGAGTTCTTCGATCAACTGACCCGCGAAGAAAGCGATCAGGTACTCGGCACCAGCTTCCGCAAAGAGCAGAGCGGCACCGACGTCGCCGTCCTGCGCGCCGAGTTCGAAGAGCTGCTGCGTCGCCTGAACAGCCAAGTGATCATGCGCATGCACCAGGAGCGCGACACCCAGCGCCGTGGCCGCATCCTCGACTTCCCGCATCAACTGGGGCAGATCGGCGAGCGCCTGTGCCTGTTCGTCGACATGGCGTTCACCGGCAACCGCTACCAGCGTGTCAGCCAGTTGCGCGGTTTCTACCTGACCAGCGCACCGCACCTGACTCAAGAGATGGACCAGACCACCGCCGGCATCGGCGCCAATCTGGGCATGAACGCCGGCATGCTGCCAACCCTGCGCAGCGGCCGTTCGCGTTTCATCCACCATTTGCTCAGCCGCGTAATTTTCCCGGAGGCCGATCTGGCCGGTCTGGACAAGCGCGAACGCAGCCGCATCCACTGGGGCCAGCGTGCCTTGTACGTGGGCGCATTGGCGGCACTGGGCCTGTTCGGTCTGCTGTGGGCGGGCGGTTTCTCTGCCAACTATGAGCGTCTGGAAAACCTGCGTTCCCTGGCTCAAAACTGGACCCAATCGCGCTCGGCATTGACCGCCCGTGATGATTCCATGGGCGTGCTCAAGACCCTCGACACCAGCTACGCGGCGACCCAGGTCTTCCCGAAAAAAGGTGACGTGGGTTACCACGAGCGCGGCGGTCTGTACCAGGGCGAAGACACCAACCCGGTGGTCAAGGCTGCCTACGAGCGTGAGCTCGAAGCGCAACTGTTGCCACGGGTCGCGACCCTGCTGGAAGGGCAGATCCGCGCCAACATGCAGGACCGCGAACGCTTGCTCAACAGCCTGCGTGCGTACCTGATGCTGAACATGAAGGATCGCCGCGATGCGGGTTGGCTCAAGGATTGGGTTGCCACCGAGTGGTCCCAGCGCTACGCCGGCAACACCGCCGTGCAGAATGGCTTGAACACCCACTTCGAGCGTTTGCTCCAGCAGCCGTTTGTCTACCCGCTGAACGATCAACTGGTGGCCCAGGCACGTCAGGTCTTGCGTAGCGAGTCCCTGGCCAACGTGGTTTACCGGATGCTCCGTGAGCAGGCCCGCAACCTGCCGGACTATCGTTTGAGCCAACACCTGGGCCCACAGGGTTCGCTGTTTGTCGGCACCGATTACGTGATCCCGGGGTTCTACACCCAACAGGGTTATCAGCAGTACTTCTCGGTCCAGGGCGCTACGCTGGTCAGCGATATCCTGCGTGACAACTGGGTACTGGGCGAAGGCTCGGGCATCAGCGGCATGGACTTGCGTCGCCTGATGGTCGAACTGGAGCAACTGTACTTCCGCGACTACGCCAACTTCTGGAGCGAAGCCGTGGGCCAGGTTGCATTGCCGGCGATCAGCGACTTCAGCGAAGGCGCCGAGCAACTGGCGGGCCTGACTTCGGCCAACTCCCCCGTGCTGCAACTGCTGGTGGAAGTGCGCGAGAACACCCGGTTCCCGGCAGACGCCGAACCGGCTGATCAAGCGGCTGATGCTGCTGGCGCACTGGCCGACCAGAAAGGCAAGTTGGGCAAACTCGGCAAACTGGCGGCGGCTGCTGCGGACAAGGCGTCGGACATGGCCGCAGCCAAGAACCTGCCGGACACCGCGAAGAAATCCCTGCAACGTCGCTTCGAACCGCTGCACCGTTTGCTGGATGACAACAACGGCCCGGCCGCTGACCTGACCCCGGCACTGACCGCGCTCAACGACCTGCAATTGCAAGTCGCGAGCCTGGCCCGCGCCAGTTCGCCGGAACAAGCGGCGTTCGAAATGGCCAAGACCCGCATGGGCGGCCAGCGTGATGCGCTGAGCAACCTGCGCAATGCGTCCAACCGCTTGCCGCGTCCGGTCAGTGTCTGGTTCAACGTGTTGGCCGAAGACACCTGGCGTCTGGTGCTCAACGATTCCTACGCGTACTTGAACCAGCGCTACCAGAGCGAGCTGTACGGCTTCTATGGCAAGGCGATCAACAAGCGTTATCCGTTCAGCGCCCACAGCACCAGTGACGTGGCAATCAGCGACTTCCGCGAGTTCTTCAAGGCCCAGGGTATCGTCGATCGCTTCTTCGACACCTACATGCGTCCATTCGTCAGCGGCGATCCGGGTAACTACCGCATGCGCAGCGTCGACGGTCACAGCCTGCCGATCTCCAAGGTTTACCTCGACCAAATGGCCGCGGCACAAACCATTCGCCAGAGCTTCTTCGCCGAGAACCCGGCCGAGCCGCAAGTGCAGTTCAAACTCGAGCCGTACACCCTCGACCCGGCCGTCAGCCGTTCCGAGTTCAAGTTTGGCGACAAGACCATCGAATACCGTCACGGCCCAATCGTGCCGGTGTCCTTCAAATGGCCGACCGATGCTGAAGACGGTCGTACCAGCCTGGTCCTCGACAAAATGGCTGGTCGCCCAATCGGTATCGAAAAGAACACCGGCCCATGGTCGCTGTTCCGTCTGTTCGACCTGATGCAGACCGAGTACCTGAGCGGTCGCGACGTGCTGGTGCTCAAGGCTGACGTGGGTGGCCTGCGCGCCAACTACTTGCTGTCGAGCCAACGCACGCCGAACCCGTTTGACATGGGCGTGCTGCGCACCTTCCGTATGCCGGTGCAGCTCTGATGCTGGTTGCCAGTCCCTGGCGCAGCGCTGCGCGTACCGATCCGGGCAAGGTTCGGGCGCGCAACGAAGATGCCTTTCTCGACTCGCCACAGCAGGGGCTGTGGGTGGTCGCGGACGGCATGGGCGGTCATCAGGGTGGCGACATCGCCAGCCAGTTGATCGTCGCCAGCCTGGCGGAATTGCCGGTGCAGGACGACTTCGACGAACGACTCAAAGGCATTCGCCAGTGCTTGCACTGGATCAATCGCCGCTTGGGTCAGGAGTTGACCGTCACTGCCGGGCGCCACGACAGCATCATGGGCAGCACCGTGGTGGCGCTGCTGGTAGAAGGCAGTCGCGCGGCCTGCATCTGGGCCGGCGACAGCCGTTGCTACCTGTGGCGTGGCCAGCGGTTGTATCAGCTGTCCAAGGACCATTCGCTGCAACAGCAACTGATCGACGAGCAAAACATGAGCGTCGAAGACGCCCGCGCGCATCCATCGGCCCATGCCCTGACCCGTGCGGTCGGGGCAGCCGATGTGCTGACGCTGGACGTGCTCGAACTCGAGGTTTACCCCGGCGATACGTTCCTGTTGTGCAGCGACGGTTTGTACCAAGGGCTCAGCAGCGATGCCCTGGGCAACGCCCTGAGCCTGACCGCGCCGCACGTTGCGCTGGAGCGTCTGTTCGACGGCGCTCTGCGTGGCTCGGCACGGGACAACCTGACTGCCGTGGTGATCCGCCAATGACTGAACTCATGCGACCGATCGACGACCTGCTGGTGAGCGAAGAGCAGGACAACAACCTGACCTACTTTGCGTTCGCCAAGCCCAATCAGGCTTCACCTGCGCTGGCGCCGACCCGGGCCAGCGTCGGCGAATTGCCCGACGTGCTCGCAGGCCGTTACCGCATCGAGCGCCTGCTCGGTGCCGGTGGCATGGGCGCGGTTTACCGTGCCCGGGACCTGCTGAACGAACAGTTCGGCGATCCCGACCCTTACATTGCGCTGAAAATCCTCAGCGAAGAATTTGCCGAATCGCCGGACGCCAGTGCCTTGCTCTACAGCGAGTTCGCCCTGACCCGACGCCTGCGCCACGACAACGTGCTGCGCTTTCACACCTTTGAAGTCGACACCGACTGCCAGCGCGCCTTCATCACCATGGAACTCATGCGTGGGCTGACCCTGGACAAATTACTCTGCGAGCGGCCCCAAGGCATGCCGTGGAAAGAACTGCGCGACATCGCGCTGCCGCTGCTCGACGCGCTGGCCTACGCCCACGCTCGCGGCGTGCTGCACGGTGACATGAAACCGAGCAACGTCATGCTCAGCGAAGAAGGCGTGCGCCTGTTCGACTTCGGCCTCGGCCAGGCAGAAGAGGGCATCTTGCCCGGCCTGCCGCACTTGAGCCGCAGCCGCTTCAACGCCTGGACCCCCGGCTACGCCGCCCCCGAACTGCTCGAAGGCCAACCGCTGACCGCCAGCGCCGACGTCTACGGCGTGGCCTGCGTGCTCTACGAATTGGCGGGCGGCAAACACCCGTTCCGCCGCTTGCCCTCGACCCAGGCCCGCGACGAACGCCTGGAGCGCGAGCTGCATGCACCGAAGAATTTACCGAAACACTGTTGGCCAGCCCTGCGAAAAGCGCTGACCTTCAACGCGGCTGATCGAACGATCACTGCTGCCCAATTGCGTGACGCCTTGGGCGCCACTTCGTCTTTGCTGCAACGCCTGCGACGTCGGGCGTAACGGATGACTACCGAACAGGGAGCAAGCCATGTTCAACCCAGCTAACGAAACCCACTTCAGCCTCAAAGTCGAAGACTACGACGGCGACCTGCAAGTGCTGTCGTTCACCGGCACCGAAGGCATCAGCCAGCCGTATCGCTTCGACATCGAACTGGTCAGCGAAAACCCGGACCTGGACCTGGAAAAACTCCTGCACAAACAGGCGTTCCTCGCGCTCGACCCGCAGGGCAGCGGCATCCACGGCCAGATCTACCGCGTGGCCCAGGGCGATGCCGGCAAACGCCTGACCCGCTACAAAATCTCCCTGGTGCCGCAACTGCAATACCTGCATCACCGCACCAACCAGCGCATCTACCAGCAGATGTCCGCGCCGAAAATCATCGCGCTGATCCTCGACGAGCACGGCATCAAGGGCAACGCCTACAAATTCCAGTTGAGCGTGCCGTGCCCGGACCGCGATTACTGCGTGCAGTACGACGAAACCGACCTGCACTTCATCCAGCGGTTGTGCGAAGAGGAAGGCATTCACTACCACTTCCAGCACAGCGAAAAGGCCCACCTGCTGGTGTTCGGCGACGACCAGACCGTGTTCCCGAAACTCGGCCAGCCAACTGCTTACGTGCAAGGCAGCGGAATGGTTGCGGATGAACCGGTAATCAAAGGCTTCAAAATGCGCCTGGAAACCCGCACCAGCCGCACCACCCGTCGCGACTACGACTTTGAAAAGCCGCGCCTGCAACTCGAAGCCGCCTACAAACCTGAAGGCGAAAGCACCGAGCCGGATCTGGAAGACTACGACTATCCGGGTCGTTTCATTGACCGCGCGCGGGGCAAATTTCTTAGCCAGAGAGCGTTGGAACGTCATCGCGCGGATTATCAACAAGCCGAAGGCTGGGGCGACCAAACCACGCTCAACAGCGGCCACTTCCTGGAAATCTCCGACCACCCGCGCACCGCGTGGAACGACCTCTGGCTGCTCACCGAAATCTTCCACGAAGGCAAACAACCCCAAGTCCTCGAAGAGTCAGTGACCAGCGACACCACCGACAACAAAGACGACTTCCACCAGGGCTACCGCAACCGCTTCCTGGCCACGCCATGGAACGTGTTCTACCGCCCAGCCCTTGAACACCCGAAACCCCGCGTCCTCGGCAGTCAGACCGCCATGGTCACCGGCCCCAAAGGTGAAGAAATCCACTGCGACCAATACGGCCGCATCAAAGTCCAATTCCACTGGGACCGCGAAGGTCTGGCGGACGACAAAACCAGCTGCTGGATGCGCGTCTCAAGCTCCTGGGCCGGCGACCGCTACGGTGCCATCGCCATTCCGCGCATCGGCATGGAAGTGCTGGTGACCTTCCTCGAAGGCGATCCTGACCAACCGCTGGTAACCGGTTGCCTGTACCACAAGGAAAACCAGGTTCCCTACGAGCTGCCGGCCAACAAAACCCGCACGGTTTTCAAAACCCTCAGCTCACCGGGGGGCGGCGGGTACAACGAACTGCGGATTGAAGACAAGAAAGGTGCGGAACAGATCTACCTGCATGCTCAGCGGGATTGGGATGAAAACATTGAGCACGACCAGAAGATCCGCGTGGGGAATGAGCGGCATGACACGGTGGAGAAGAACACCTACACCGAGTTAAAGGCTGAGGAGCATCGCACCACGATTGCGGATCGGAAGACTGAGACGCGGATGGATGATCATCTGACGATTGGGCAGAACCAGCATGTGAAGCTCGGGACTGCGCAACTGACGAGTGTGGGGAAAGAGATACATCTGAAGGCTGGGGCCAAGATTGTCATCGAAGCGGGGATGGAGCTGACCATTCTTGGCGGTGGCAGCTTTATCAAGCTCGATGGCGGCGGCGTGACGGTGGTTGGGCCGGTGGTGAAGATTAATGCTGGCGGGGCGCCTGGGAATGGGACCGGGATCGGGATTAAACCGCCGGTGCTGCCGGGGGCGGCGGATAAGGATAAGGCGGGGAGTTTGATGGATCAGGCGTTGGCGAATTCGGTGCCTGAGAAAGCTAACCCTCGACCAATGCGAATGATCAGGTTCTCGGGTTGACCTTCAGCGGATAAAAAAGGATTAGGTAAACGTACAAATGACAGAGCCAGTGAAAGTTAAAAAATGGTCGTACCCATTAAAGATAGGCGGCGCAAGTGGGGCTGATCCACAACAGTTTTACGCAGCATTAGCGAAAGCGCAGGACGGCTATTACCCACTTGGCAGCAATGGTTTGTGGCATGGCGGCGTGCATTTTGATGAGGCATCCGGATTAGTCTCGGCACAGAGTGAGGTTCGTTGCATCGCTGATGGGCAAGTTGTTGCCTATCGTATAGATGACACCTATCCGGCTACGGTATATACGGATCGCACCGCTTTTGCTTCGACAGGCTTTGTGCTGGTAAAGCATCTCTTGGAGATGCCTGCCCCCGCTGCACCTTCTGACTCGGCCACTGCTCAAGCTGCGGGCCCGATATTGACGTTTTATAGCCTGTACATGCATCTGTTGGACATGGAAGGTTACAGGACGAAAACACCCCTGTTGGAACGGCCGTCATACTGGGTTAATGGTGGCTATCAAGTAAAAGCAGATGTAAGTGATCCTGTCGAGGGTTTGAACGTACGCGCCGACTTACCTGAGACAGCGGACTACACCCATATTTTGACTACATTGCCACGTGGCACTACCGTCACCACTGGAGACGCGAGTACAGATGGGAAATGGCTAAAAGTTGTCAGTGTGTCGCCGGAAGCTGACCAATCCGTAGCTATAGGCGGTTGGGTGTTCAAAACCCAAATGAACAGTAAAGGTGCAAATCAGTACCTGATTGGCGAGCTAGCGAAAAATATACCTGCTAATCACGCCAAGGGTTTGAGAGTGCGTAGGACCGGTTCGACTACCGGCGAGGTTATGTCGATACTGCCTGCTGGCACTCAAATTGAGATCAGCCAAGAAGGCGCAGTTGGTCACTACCGAAAATTAGTGAAAATTGTGAGTGGAAATCCAATCCCTGCACTTGCTCCTGATGAAACGGGCAATGTTGGAGGTTATGTATGGTTTCCCTCGCTTGAAACCAAGACTGAACCCAAGGAGATGGGAAAGGTCGTTCTGCTCGATGAGCCTGTGACCATCAAGGCTGGTGCGTTGGTGGGCTTTGCTGGCCAATATCAGGAACACGATGAAGGAACCGCTCGCAATCTAGTTCATGTGGAAGTATTCACGTGCGATGACATTGAGAAATTTGTTTCTCTTAGCCAAGGTAAAGCCGCTGCCTTACCAGAAGATCAAAAAAACCTGCTAAAAATTCACAAAGATACAAAGCTCATTACTCATCGCCCAGATATAAGTGCGACCAATCCACCACAAGCCAACGATGCCGGCGTGGTGATTGGATATGATCTGGTTGTTCCCTCTAGTGTTTTAGAGGCCTTGCCGGATTCACAAAAAATCAAACAAACTGTCACTACTCCAAGTTCAGGTACCACGCCTGCCGCTTCTAGCACTACTCGATGGTGGCGTCTCGAAGGATTGCTTGGAGACGCGCAAGGTAATCCTATAAGCGGGTGGGTGGGGGAAAAGATTTGATGACCACCCGCCATAATCCGTGGGATTGGATTGGATTCAAGTTTATTGAAGAAACGGAAAGTAATGCTGAACATCTTTCTTCATACCTTCATGATCGCGATCTGCTTACCGAAGCAGAAAAAGCTACATTCGTTCCTCTCGCTAGCAAGTCGACTAAGGGGCCAGTAAAGGAAAGGCTGTACGATATTATTGATACTGATAAGAACGATAGGCTGACCACAACGGAGATTCAAGCGGCACTCACAAAGCCTTGGTTCGCGCAATCTATATCGCAGCTAATTACAAAGTGTGAAAGTGAGTGGTTCTATGAAGCGGAGAAATGGGATGCGCTCGACAAGTTAATGGGGCATACAGTTGATACTCCTAATGTAAATTGGGTTCAGCAAAAAAAACGAATCAAAGAGCTATCTTGGTGGAAAGAAATTGTCTCGCAGGAGGGGTTAAGTCCAGATGGTAAAGTTTGGCATATACATGCAATTGGATTGATAGCGAATTTTGAGCAAAAGAAAAAATGCACATGTAATGCTGTCGTAAAAGGTACGAAGTGGTATTCTAATTTCGGGCCAGTAGTATGGGGTGAGGGAAAGCTGGGGGATGCCCCACAGTGGGCTGCTATCGAGGCGTCTGGGAAGGTTACAGCATTCGAGAAAAAAGTAATTACAGCGATGTGCGAGAATGAAGGGAAAATAAATGCAGTGCAGGCATATGATAGCGAGATAATAACTGCTGGAGCAATGCAGAAAACGATCAATCCAGATGGCGAGGGAGAGCTTCCGATTCAAGTTAAAAAATTCAAAGAGCTGTATCCTGATGAATTTTTTGAGCTGTTTGAGAGTCAGGGGTGGTATCTCGATATCAGCGCTGCTAAACCGAGAATGTATTACCAGCATCCTGATTTTCTGGATGGGGAAAAATTTGAGGGTGAAGATCTTAGAAAGAAATTGAAACTAGGTTTCTCACTAGCAACGTACGGGAAGGTTGTCGAGTGTAAACCAGTGTCAGTGATGTCCTGTGCAGTGGGCAGCTCTTTATATGTCGAGCTTCAGATCACAGACTTCATAGATCGATTGAGAGACGTTTTGCTGAAAGTGCCAGGTACGTATGGCTTTTCAATTGGCAAGGTTTTTCTTTCGGCGCTAGGGCAGGCAACGGCCCTGGATGAAAATGTTAATAGACCAAGTAAGGTTGCAACTAATGTTAAAAGAGCCTTGGATAAATTCTTTTTGCAGAACCCAGGGGTCAGTAAAGACATAACTACTTGGGGTGTTAATCACCCCATATATGAGCGAAAAATTTTAGATATTTACGGGCCGGATCGCCCTGAGATGACAGATCCGGGGCCAAGGTTTATTAAATTAAAGGCTGCGCTGAATGTTTAATATCTTTGTTTTATTTATGGTTTCTTGTTTTGTGTCCATGCAGACGGCTCATGCAGATGCAGTGGCTATGGAAATTAAAGGGGTGAAAAATACCTCTTTGAGTGCTCGAAGCTTCAATAAAAAATACGGCGGCTGGCGTGATATAGAATATAACGCTACTTCAGTGTCGTTTAAAGTATACGCCGTTCCTATTGGAATGGAGCCATCGGAGGACGGGGTAGTAGCAAACCCTGATACGGATTCTCTTTCTCCAGATAAAAAATATTTGATAATTCAAAGGACTAACGCTGGGGAGGTGGTGGATGACGAGGGTAATAGCATTATTTCTTCTCAAGCATATTGTGATGTGATTTCAATGGAAACCGGCTGTGTTAAAAATATAGGATCCGTGCAGCAGTGTGAAGGGACGTGGCAAAATGGAAAGTGGAAAACTTCCAGGGGGATTTTTTGATTTTTCTCAAGGAGGTAAGCCTCCAAAGCTTCTAATTACTAATGCCTCGCGGGACACTGAAAATCAATCGCGCGCTAGTTTTCTGAGGGATTATGTTTTCATGGGTATCCCCTCTTATATGGCATGTTATCCCCCTGAGAAAAATATATCTGAATATAATGATATGGGGTTTTATTTTGCTCAGGGAGGTGAACATCTTTTAGCGATGCAGGTTTATGATCGTTTATTAGTTGTCGCGCCGGATAGGGTGCCGTTAAAGCTCAACGTTGCTGACTCTCTATGGGCGCTTGGGAAGGAAGATGAAGCAAAACAATACTATGCTGAATATATTGGTGCGATGAAGAAAAAAATATGGAAAGTAAAATTCCTGGTAGGGTTAAGGAAAGATTGAATTAAAGAGGAGTCAGGGGCTGGTGATTAAATTAGTAAATTGCGCGAAAGGTGCCAGATTTATTTGTCCTGCTCGACTAATCAAATGGGACGGATTATTTTCCAGCCCGCCCCACGGACACCTCTTACTTTTTCGCTACCTGCCTCGCGGCGATTAATTCTTCCAGGTGATCCAGCGCACGCTCCACCATCAGTTGCGGGGTGAAATGGGGACAGACCACGTTTTAGTAATGATCCGAAAAACGTGGTCTGTTCCCACTTTCCCCGGTTAATTTGGGTAGCTATGTTTATGGCGGCAGAAATGGTAATGGAAACGAGGCGAGCCAAGAAGGGTATAAGTATCGGGGTAGAGGCATCATCCAATTAACCGGTAAATCTAACTATCGTGAATATACACGAATTCATAATCTAAGGGATCCTGCGGATCCCAAGGACTTTGTGGTAGATCCCGATCTGATTGTAAATGAATTAAAGTATGGGATAGAGTCGGCGTTTGTTTGGTGGGATATGAATAATATGAATGGTCTGATTGCAACCTCATATGCTTCGCGGACTGAGGCGAATATCTCGCTACATGTTGCCGATATATCTACTAAAGTGAATGGCGGAACAATTGGTTTGGCAAATAGGGTGATCTTGTTTAATAATCTGCGCGGAATGGTTGAAGCGGAGTTAAATTGATGAGAAATATTGTTCTGTTTTTGATTTTTGGCTATTCCGCTTGGTTAAGGGCGGAAGGTCAAATTATTGTTTTGGATCCGCCTTTCAATGAAGCTGTAAAAGTAGAATTTTCATCATCTGAAAGCGACCGAGGGCAAACGCTAAGAGGTAGTTTGATAGCCAAAGGTGGGAAGCGCTATGCAATTCCCGACACTTGTGAGCCTGAGGGAGGGGAAGCTGAGTTAACTGACGCATTTACCGTTAAAGGGAGAGAAGTATATTTTCTTTTTACGTGCGTTTGGGCTGTTCAACACTCGGGTCTCGGGCTAAGTGGTAAGCAGTATGAAACCTTTGTTTACTCCGGAAGTGACTTGGCTTCGATCGGGAATATGAAATCACTATCCCAAAGTCTTTCTGCATATGAAGGTAGTTTGGAGGAGGGGGTAATAGCTATTCTTGGTATACGCAGCGTAAACTTGCCGCGGAAAAGATAGCTGAAGTAGAAGCGGGTAGAAAAATAGACTCTATAGCGTTGGCGCATAATGTCGTTTTGGTTCGTTTGAAAGATATGGATTACGATGCGATTAAATCTTATCTTAATCCTGGGCGGTTACTGCAGTTGCAAGTAGATTATCCTCTAAGTGCTTCTACTGTAGTTGCATATAACGATTTTGGTTATGCTTTGGCGCAAGCAGGGGAATACGATAGTTCATATAAGCTTCTGGCGGAAATCGAAAAGAATTTTCCTAGTAGAGTGGTGTTGAAGCTCAATATCGCAGATGTGCTCTGGGAGACTGATAGGGCGCGGTCAGCGGCTTACTATAAAGAGTATGTCGACTTGATGCAGAAGTCAGGAAAAGCAAAAAACATACCTAAGAAGGCGCTTGAGCGAAGTCAAGAGAAGTAAGCTATGTTTTTAAGAAATAATATTGGCTCCCACGTTTTAATAATGATTTGAAAACGTGGGCTGTGCCTGAGGGATCCCCGATTTTTCTTACAGAAAATCAAGAAGTTGCAATATTGAAGAGACCTGCATGAGTCGGCAACTTGATTTGCACCACACAAATACAAGTTTTGGGTGTCCGGTCTTCGCCCGCTAATAGCCCAAAGTGGAGCGACTCGATAGCATTCTGCGACATTGCAGGGAGAAGTTTTAACAACGGCTTCTCCGATGTCTCATTGGATAAGGCGACGTTTTCCGACACCGAATTGCAGCTGACCTTCAAGCTGATGTCGTTGGTTGGAGTGAATGAAATTACCGAGTTATGCAAATTCAGCGTTGATGGTGAACGTCTCGCTGAACCTGAATGTACGGAGCAGTAATGGTCGTGTATTGCACATCTGTCAGCCGGGCCATCGGAGAGTCACAGTGAAAGTCGTTTCGCTGCTGTTCCTGGCATTGCCGTGGGCATTGTCCGCTAGCGCAGCGCCGGCCGGTGTCAGTACAAACCAAGCAATGCCCGCCGCCATGGTCGCTGCGCTAACGAAGGAAAGTGAAATGCCTTTCGATAGTTTCCACTCCATTGCAGGTGGCGTCGTGAACTGGAGTGGTGGAACGATTACTGCCGTGGTGATTGAAGATCCGAATAGCATTTGTGCGATTTACAGGTATCAAGACGGCCGGTTGGATCTGCCTTTTGACGGCGTGCCCTGTAAGTTTCTGGGGCCACCCACGCTGATGTCGGACAGAAAAACTGCTTTGCCCGATGTCGTGTTCGCCGTCGAGTTGTTTGTCCCCAACCGGGGCGGGATGGCCAAGCACAAGGTCGCGTTTTATTACGATGCCGAGAGGAACGCTTATTGCGAGAGTCAGTCGCTTGCGAGTTGGTATCTGTCGGGAAATCGGGCGCTGGCTCCTGATCTTCAGGATGGACAGTGTGTAGCGGGATCGGAATAGGCCCGTGTCCCCGATCTCTCATAAGGAAATGAACGTGAAAAAGTACTTTTTCTGCTATCCAGCCTCTTCCCGCTGGTAGCCCACAGCGCAGTCAGCAGCGAATCCTTTTGCTTCGAACTCTCCGAATCCAGCCCGGTAAAGTTTGAGTTCCGTACCTTTTACGACGCGTCCAGCAAATGGTCTGGTGGCTTCGTCAGGTACGCCAAGTACAACGACCCCATCTCCATTGTGTTGACGGATTCCGAGGAGGAGATGCTCGGTCCCGACGCCCCTTGGCAGAGAGCCACAACGTGGTCTGAAGTCGTCAATGGCAAGGTTGCGGGAACCTACGATTTCGTGACTCAAGGGACGCAGATCGTCTCGATGAAGTACACGAAAAAGTCCAACGGAAAGGTTTACCACTTCTTGAATAACCCCAACATCGACTCCTCCCAGGAGTCCGGATGCAAGTGGGAGTAGGGGCGAGCACATGCAATTCAAAACTCTAGCGGTATCACTGCTTGGCCTGCTGTGGGCGATCCCGGCACTGGCTGAAACCACTAAGTTCAGCCCAGTCACAGGTGTCGAAGCGACGCTGGTTATTGAGGGCGCCACACTGAATGTCTCGGTTAAAGGCGAAACGCCCAGCGAGCCCCGGACCATAGATTTTGAAGCCATAAACGAACTCAAGGTACAGATCGGGGACTTCAATTTCGACGGTGCCAAAGATTTCGCGATCTGGCAGCTGGATGACGGCATGGGCACTTACGACTACTTCAGAGTTTTCGTTTACCAAGCCAAAACCAGCACCTTCAAAGAGTTGCAGCCGGATTGCGGCGATGGCTTCGTCAATCTGCGCGCCGACAAAAAACGCAAAGTGTTGCTCAGCACTTACTGGGAAATGAACAGACCGAAGCAGTGCGTCACCCGATTCACCCAACGCAAAACCTGAATGACTCAAGGATGAACAAAGTGAAACGCTTAATCTTAATGCTGTTGGCCTCGCTGTTGCTGCCAGTTTCGGCAGCCTATGCGCAGGATGACTGCAGCAACGTCACCTCAAGCATGGAAATGGTGCCCTGCTCTGAGGCGGCGAAGAAGGCTGCCGATGCGCAGTTGAACGTTAGCTACAAGCAGCTGATGGCGCGGCTTGAATCTGACTATCGAACAGATCCGGCGTTGGGCGCGGAGTACGCGGCGAAGGTTAAAGAGTCGCAGCGTGCGTGGTTGAAATTGCGCGACGCGAACTGTCCGTTGGAGGCGTTCGAGATCGAGGTGGGTAAGCCTGCTTACGTGGCGGTCGGCAACTTGTGCATCGCCAGAATGAGTCGCGAGCGCTCGGCGTATCTGGACGAGATCGTCCCTGCTCTTGCGTCCGACAAGAGTACTTCGACGGCGCCGACCAGCGACGCATGCCCGTCGGAGGAGTTCGCGCCTTTCCTGACGGCGTTTTCCGCCAACAGCGAATCGCAACGCCGTCTCACGGCGTTGACGGTCAAGTCGCTGGTGTTGAAACCGGTAGCGGGAAAGGATCGAAGTACTTTTGAGCCTTCGACCTCGGGTGTCAGTGGAGCTACCTTCACCTATCCACTGATGGCTGCAATCACACCCGGCAAGACACCTGGAGTCGAGATCGAAGAGGTCGACGACAGTCACGTCAACGTGGTGGATAAGCGAGCGGGAAACAGCAATGTGAAAATCTTTAACTTCTCTCGGCAGGCCTGTTGGGTGCTGGAGGGAATTGAGGATTGGTCGATCAGCGAAAAGGATCTCGTCGCAACGGAAACCTCTGGAAGGAGTCGCGCCGAGAACTTCTGTTATCAACGTGCCGAAGCGTTAGGTGGATTGGGATTTCTTGAGCAATACCCGCTTACGGTGGAGTTGATTGAAGCGTCCCTGGAAAACTATTTATGTGCTGCAGAGTCGGGTGATGCACAGGCGAGCTTGTCGGCAGCAAGCCTGAGTCTTTCGCAAATGGCGTCGCAGTTGGAAACCCCTAGAGTTGAGGCATTGTTCAAAGCAGCCTCGAAAATACCGAGTGGTGCGTTGGGCTATGCCACGTTTTTTTGTTTAGGCAATTCCACCGACTACAGCGGTCCTTGCCTCCATCCCGCGGAGGCAGAAAAACAGGTTATTCGTGCTGTTTCCATGGGTTCCACAGAGGCGATGATTTATTTGGCTTCTTCTTTCGAAAGTGGCGATTTGGGAACGAAGGATATGTCCCGAGCCTTAGCCTGTTATCAAATGGCGGCTGACAAAGGTATTCAGTCGAGCATCGACAGCGTGAAACGATTGGGATCGCAAGGCGCGGAATCGATCAAGGCCAGTCACTGTATTTGAAATGCCAGGTCATGTTTGATGCGTTTTCGCAGGCGTTAAGTCTGAATCCGTTCGGTAAAACGTTTAGTTTTTGAGCGTCTGACGACTGCGATTTTCCTTTAAACTCCCCACCCCCAAGGAATGCGCTCAGGACACGGAATGCCAGCCCCCTCGATCTCCCTTCGCCCCGCGTTAGTGCTCTGGCTATACGCCGCCGCAATTGTGCATATTCTCGCCGGTCTGACCCTGACCTGGGCCGGTCACTCCGGTTTACTCGACGGCTATTTGCACACCCTCGAACGCGCATTCTGGGGCGCTGAAGCGGTGCCCGCGGCCGGCCACGAACAGCAGGTCTGGTGGCTCGCGCTGTTTGGCGCGACGCTGCAAAGCTATTCGCTGTACATGCTCGCGCTGGTGCACATCGGCAATCGTTCGAAAGCGCCGAGTGTGTGGGGCTGGTTGATCGCTGGTGTCCTGTTGTGGGCGCCGCAGGACATGTGGCTGTCAGCGCAACAACAGGTCTGGTCGCACCTGTGGCTCGACGGTTTTGCGCTGCTGATGCTGTTGCCGCCGCTGGTCTGGCTGTATCGCCATGACTGCCGGAAATCCCCTCGAGTAAAACCTCAGAGTACGTCCAATCCGTTTATGGGCGGCGCTTATAAGCGCGTTTTGGTCACTGGCGGCACCGGGTTTATCGGCGAGGCGTTGGTGAATCAGTTGCTCGACGCCGGCCACTCCGTCAGCGTGCTTGCTCGCGATCCGTTGAAAGCCGCGAGTCTGTTTGATGGCCGCGCCCGGTGCGTGCGCTCGCTGAGCCTGCTCGGCTATGACGAGGCGTTCGACGTGGTGATCAACCTCGCGGGTGCGCCGGTGGCCGGGCCGCGCTGGAGTGCCGAGCGGCAGGCGCAATTGCTGGCCAGTCGGGTCGATACCACCGAAGCGCTGATGACTTGGCTGAAGAGCGCCAGGCACACACCAGGACTGTGGGTGCAGGCGTCGGCCATTGGTTTTTACGGCGTGCGCGATGCCAGCGAAAGCCTGGATGAAGGCGCGAGCAAGGGCGACGGTTTCATGGCCGAGTTGTGCGCCAAATGGGAAGCCGCCGCGCAACCGGCCACCGGGTTGGGCGTGCGTCAGGTGGTGCTGCGACTGGGCGTGGTGTTCGGCCCCGGCGGCGCGTTGTTGCCGTTGCTGATGCCGTTTCGACTGGGCTTCGGCGGGCGCATGGGCGATGGTCGGCAGATCATGAGTTGGGTGCACCGCGATGATGTGCTTCAGGTGATCGCCCGGGCGTTCGACGACAACAGTTTGAGCGGCACGTACAACCTGGTGGCGCCGGATGCGGTGAGTCAGGGTGTGTTCGCCGAGCGCGCCGGCAAAGTCCTGAAACGCCCGGTGTGGTTCCACATTCCAGCGGCGCCGGTGCGGGCGCTGGCCGGGGAGATGGCGGAGCTGTTTTTCGACGGTCAACGGGTGGTGCCGAGCCGACTGACCGAGGCGGGCTACGCGTTCCGTTTCCCGACCCTCGACGCTGCCCTGCGCGATCTCGCCTGAGGACTGTCCATGAGCAAGCCGTTGATGTACCTGCTGGCCGGCAACGGCAGCGCCGCCGATTGGTGGGATGACGCGTTGCCGCACTTTCAGCGCTATCAGGTTGTGCCGCTGGAACTGCCGGGGTTCGGCAACAATCCTCAAGCGCCGTGCGAGGACCTCGCTGCGTACGCGCAGGCGTTGCTGGCGATGACGGTGAAGGGCAGCGCGATCATGGCGGTCGGGGTCAACGCGCTGCTGGTGTTGCACGCGCTGCAACGTTCGCCTGGGCATTTTTGTCGCAGCGTGTTGCTGGCGCCGGTCGGGGCGTTTTTGTGGCAGCGACGGCTGCCGGCGTTGATGTCGCCGTTGCCGATTCGCAAGACCATTCATTGGTTGCTGTCGAACAAACCGGCGGTCTTCGCGCACAAATTCTCCAACCAGACCTGGACGCCCGCGCAGTACCAGCGCATGGGCGCCGGGTATGCGCGGTGCCGCGCGTTTGTGCCGCACTGGGATCTGGTGCGCGCCGATACGGCGTTGCCGCTGCTGGAATGGATCACCGACTCGGTTGAGCTGGTGTGGGGCGATCAGGACAACGTACTCGGCATCGCCCAGGCTGCCGCGTGGTCGGCGATTCTGGCCCGCGCGGATCTGACGATCAGTTTGAAAACCGGCTGGGGGCATTACCCGTGGATCGACTCGCCAGCGGAATTCGCCGCGTGGCTGGAGTCGGGCGAGCGTGGGTTTGTGGCGCACACCAAGGGTGGCCGTTTGCGTCTGGCCGAGTTGGCCGGGCAAGCGGTGCCGCCGGCGCTGTCGCTCAACGATGCTCTTGATTCGCGGTTGCCTGCGTTCCTCGCCAGTCAACCGGACGCCACGTGGGCGGTGCGTTCTTCCAGTTTTGGCGAGGATCAGGCTGACGCGGCGAACGCCGGGTTGAGCACCACATTCCTGCGCGAACCGACGGTGAATGTTCCGGCGCGGATTGCCGAACTGAGCTCCGAGGGTGTGGAAGAAGTCGTGGTGCAGCGCTTCATCACGCCGCAGCTGTCCGGGATTGGGTTTGTGCGGCATCTGTCGGTGGAACTGGAATGGGTCGAAGGGCACTTGGAGTCGCTGGCCGACGGTCAGGTCAGCCCCGAACGCGCGATCATTTCCCGCCTCGGCGAGTCGTGGAGCAGCGACACGTTCAAGCCATCCCACGGGCTGACGGCGGAGCTGTTGTGGCGCTTTCTGCAAGGCGTGTTGCGGGTCTTTCACTACGTGCCCGGCGACGTCGAATGGGCCTGGGATGGCCAGCAACTCTGGCTGCTGCAATACCGGCCGATCAGCGATTACGGCTGGCGCCGACACCTGACCGCCGCCAACATCGCCGAGATCCTGCCGCCGCAACCGAGCGTGTTCGTGGAATATGCGCAACGACGTGCGGCGGCGAGTATTCCGGCGATCATGGCGCGTTGGGATTCGCGGGTGTTGCAGGACAATGAGCCGTTCACCGCGGTGTTTGGCGGTGCTTCGTACATCAACAATGATCTGTTTCTGGCGCG
This sequence comes from Pseudomonas sp. TH15, assembly GCF_016651105.1. Classification (GTDB taxonomy): domain Bacteria; phylum Pseudomonadota; class Gammaproteobacteria; order Pseudomonadales; family Pseudomonadaceae; genus Aquipseudomonas. Next base: position 843,393 of record NZ_JAEKEL010000001.1, on the reverse strand, counting down.
GCTGGCGGACTGGGGCATTTCTGCCAGCAGCTACGCCGGAGAAGTGGGTGGCGCGACACCGCATCTGCCTTGGCGACCGTTGCGTCTAGTACGTTCTCTGCCACTGTTTCTACGCATGCAACGTATCGCTCGCGGGCATTTGCTGACGCTGGAAAGGGGTTTGCAGCGCTTCGATCAGGAACTCTCCGAACTCATCGCCCAAAGTGCCGACGGCCAGCAACTGGCGGACTGGTTCACCCGGTTTTATGTGTTCGTGGTGCAGGGCAATCTGTGCATCGCCACGGCGTTGGCCAGCAGCGGCGGCGACCTGTTTGGCCGCCCGCCAACTGCGTATGACAACCTCGAAAACAGTCCGCATCGACTGCCGTGGGAAACCGATCCAGGCACACCGCGCCCGGCCTCGACCGACCTGCCGCTGCAAGCCTTCCCGCAATGGCCCGCGCTGATCCGCGTCGCCCATTCAACCAGCCTGTCGGGCCTGCGCGGCTACTACCTGCAAGTGCGCGAGTGGTACCGCGACAACCTGATGCGGATCTTCTTCCGCCTCCATCACGCCATGCCGATGGCCGACCGGGCGCACTGGTTCGCACCGCATCCGGACATTCGAACCCGCGACGGCAGCTTCTGGCAGGACGGCCGCGAAGGTACGGAACAAGCAACCGGGTTCATGATTTATCCGGGGCAGGTGCAGGGGATTTTGGGTGGAGACATTTTGCTCGAAGACACGCTGGACCCTGGGCGGCATGCGCACTATCAGGCCGCGCGGGCGGTGATTGCGCGAATGGGTGGGCGGTTGTCTCATGGTTCTACTTTGCTGCGGGAGTTGCGCAAGCCTTCGGCGGTGTTGCCGCAGGTGGATGTGGGGTGGGTGGGGCGTGAGGTGTTGTATCGGGATGGGGAGTTGGAACTGATGAAATCAAAGGATATGAAGTGAAACGACTGCTGGTGTTATTGATGAGCTGTATGCCAATGGCTGGCATGGCGACGGATCTGTGCAACGAGAGTAGCGATACCAAGAACTTTCTCTCGCAATGGATGGAAAGTGCAGATCGAAAGATTGATGTGCATTCGTCGTTCTACGACGGCCATTTCTCCCTGGAAGAAGGCAAGGTCGTGTATCAGGGTGACCTTAATGGCGACGGCCAGGATGACTTCATTTTTCTCTCATATTCAAGTCACGGCTCAGCAGGTGATATGACGTATGCCTTCCTGATCCAGTGCCGCGGTTATTTGAAACACACGGGAGGTGATTACTTCGCCGGGGTCAAGGTTCTGGACGGCCCGCCCAAGAACGGCGGTGATGTAAAAGACATCGAAATCTACTCCTACGTCAGGGACAAGCACGGCCAGATTCGCTACAAGGGCGAAGAAGCGATGACGCGTCCCCACCTGTGGCAATTCAACCCACAAACACAGCTTTACGAAGGGCTGGCCGAGTAATGGGCTCTATGAAGTTTCGATGCCTGCACGCAGTGTTGATCAGCCTTCTCACGCTCATGCCGGCCGTCCAGGCCGTGGCCGAAAGTACCGTGTCGGTCGGCAACTCGACAGGCCAGCGGCCGGTTGTCCAGGGGCCCACCGAAGCCTCGGTCGACATGACCCCCTGCCATTTTTCAATGACGCTTGCGCATAATCAGTGGCTGCAATTCAACGCACCCGATCTGATATTCATCGCCTCCCAACAACTGCCCGATCCCTCCAGCGCACCGCACTTGTGGCAAGCGCCGACATCCAGCGGCTATGAATGGAATTTCGAAACGTTGGCCAATCGGACTCAGCCATGGTTCGGGATGATGTGTGAAAACCTCGGCAGCTTTTCCTCCCTGACGACGCTGCCGCCAGCGGATGACACGATCGAACTGCAACTGCTGCGCGAGGCCAATGACCGCAAGTGCCCGGCGACCTTGACCGAAAACGGCTGGCGGCCAACAGCGCTGGCGGGTGATCCGCAGACCTATGCCTTTGAGTCACTGCAGGGCGCGAAGTCGTCGGGGTTCATCATCGGCTACCACCCACCGCATCAACCTCAATTCAGCCGTATCGCCTTCTGCCTGATGCAAGGTGAGCAGGTGCTGATCGGTGCTGCCGAATCAGGCTCGGCCACGCCGTTGTCGATCAGCGCCGCAGGCTTCAAACAGATCAAGACAGCGGTGCGCAGCATCGCCTTCGAATGAGCATCCCGACGATACGTCGCACAGATGGAGTTACAGCGTGAAAGGATTTTTGGTTCTACTCGGCAGCTTGCTGCTGGCGGTCTCTTCCATGGCTTTCGCCGCCGACCCGGATTTCAAGGATTACACCGTCACCCCGGTCTTCACCGGCACTCACCCTGCGCTGGTGCCGCAGGAAAACAGCAACCCGGTGATTGACAGTGCGCGAGCGAAGGCCCTGAAAGGCAAGGTCAACTTCGCCGGCCACTACATCATCAACCCACTGGGTTGTGGCGGCGGTGCCATCTGCGCCGAAGTGCTCGATGCACAAACCGGAAAAGTGGTCGGGGGCCTGCCGAATGCCTACGACGGCAGCACGTTCGCCATGGCGTACCAACCCGACAGCCGCTTGATCTTCATCACCGGCATCACCCTCGACGGCGAAGAAGACGCCCAGGGGAATTCGCTGGAGAGCGTCAACCGGGATCGTTACTACGAGTTTGTGAACAACGAATTTCGGCTGCTGACCATGGCCGACACGGAATCGCCGCCGCTTGAATAAGGATGATGGGATGAACCGTTTTTTCATTCGGTACGTGCTGAGCGCGCTGCTGCTTTTGCCTTTCGCCCTGCCGGCGAGTGCCAGTGAAGGCAGTTGCTATGGCTACCTCACCGAGATGGTCAGGAGCAGCGATTTCCCGTTTCAGTATGTCGGCAAGGACAAGGTCAATCTGCTGATTGATGAGGACAATGGAGACATGGTCCGTGCTCAGCTGTTCTTCGACACCGATGGCACCGGCACCATCGGCTGGATCAAATACACCCCGGCGACACGCGTATTGCTCAACACCTCGGCCGAACTGGACGAGCCGGTGACGTTGTCCTTCGACGCCAGGTTCGCCGATGGCTACGCAAAATGCCTGACGGAAAAACAGGCAGGATAACGGCGAAAGGGAATTCTCGATGAATCAGTTTTATCTCGCGGGCAGCCTCGCGTTGCTGCTCTGCGCGCCTGCGTATGCAGCGCCGGCGGATGCCTACACCCAGCGCGACGTGATGCAGTGCGGTGGGGTTGAAGTGGTCTTGGTGTCGTCGTGTCGATCGGTGACGGTGGATGACGCGGAAACCCACCTCATCGCGGTTTGTTCTGACCAGACCATCAATATCGGCGGCAAAGTGCTGCGGCGTGACATCGGTAAAGTTCTGCAACGTACCTCCGACGGTGCGAAGACGAAGATGTTGAACAACGTGGTGGTGGCAATGGATTGCGTGACAGGCAGCAAGGGCAGCCTTGTTTCAATCGGTGGCTACGGCGGTTGCGGTGCCTGCCCGGAGTGGCACGGGTATTACTCGACCGCCGGGCGACTGGAGCAATACAGCTTCGACAATACCCAGCGCTCGTTTGGTTCGAAGGGTTCCTGGGAGGAGCTGATTGAGGCGTATGGCGTTACCAAAAGGCAGTTGCAATCGCCAAGCTCGGCGGTGAAAAGGATTGAATATGGCCAGCGTTAAGTGGGTGTTGCTTGGCAGTCTGTTGGTCACCGCCAGTGCCTTTGCCGAGGATCCACCAGTAGTAGGCGTGAACGGAAATACTGTGACGTTTCGGGCGACGAAATGGACGTTGCCCGGTGTGGATTCGACGACTGCATGGTTCACCGCCAATGGCAAAACCTTCCCAGTCTTCAGCGCCGACGTTGGCGCCGATGGACACTCCGATTGGCTCAGCCCTGACAAGAAAACCTTGTTGCTCGACCCGGTCGTCTTCGGCATGTTGTCGGATGAGAATCAAGAAGAAAAACTGGTGTCGCAACAGCATTGCGATGTGATTTCGATGGAGACCGGTTGCGTGCTGGCTGAGCGCTCTCCTCGTTTTTGTCTCGGCAAATGGGTGGGTAATCAGTGGTTTTCGGAAGATGGCGAAGTCCTCACGCCCACCCTGGAAACGCAGTCCCCAAAGGACTGGTTGAAATACATCTCGACGATTAAAACTGCGCAGTCCCGCGCTAACTCCATCGAAGGCAGCCTGGACTTTTTAAGTCCCGAATCCTACATGGCGTGCCATCCCCCGGCGCAAAACGTTCAGGCCTACAACGACCTGGGTTTTTACTTGGCCGAGGGCGGTAGAGATGAGCTGGCGCTGAAGTTTTATCGCGGTGTTGAGGCGGTCGGCAAACGCACAGTGTTGATGCTGAACATCGCGGATTCACTGTGGCGATTGAACAAGAAAGACGAAGCACAGCGTTATTACCGCGAGTACGGCGAAGCGATGACTGCTGCTGGCAAGGCACAGAAAATTCCGCAACGAGTCGCTGAGCGATCCGAACTTCAGGGAATGAAAAATTGAACAGGTTGGTGCGCTTTATCGCGTTGTCCTTTGGACTGCTGTTCGCTTCAACCGCGTTCGCTGAGAATAATTGCAAAGTCATTACCGTGAGCTGGCAATACCTTGAATGCATTGAAGCCGAAGGTAAGGCGGCCGACGCGAAACTGAATGCCAGTTACAAAAAGCTGATGGCGCGCTTCGCGTCAGAGCGAGCAGAAGACCCAGCAGAAGCTGAGGCTTTCATGGCGATAGCCAAAGATTCACAACGTGCCTGGCTCAAGTTGCGCGACACAACGTGCCTGCTGGAAGCCACAGAAGTCCAACCCGGCTCCCAGGCACAGTCCTTGATGGTCAGCTTGTGTGTGGCACGGATAAGTCTTGAGCGCGCTGGTTATCTGGACGCTATCGCCTCTGATCGACCGAGTGATGTGACCAATATCAGTCTAGTGTCGCAATCTTCCTCTCAACGCTACGGCGATGTCGTGGCTCGCTACGTCAGTACCTTCAGCAATCCTTGCCTGACTGTTCAGATCCTCGCGCCCGACGGCAACTGGAGAGTGCTGTCGTCCAGGCAGTTTTGCAGTTTCGATGGCAAGACGTTCTGGAGCGACTATGCCGACGCGGGTTTCAAGGATCATGCGTTTGCCGAGGATGGGTTACACGTAACGCTCCGCCTGACCGAGCGGAGTGCGCCCGGGGAGAAGCGGCTGGCCTGTGTGATTCCGATTCAGAACGAGCAAATCAAAGAGCTGAAATGTGGCGCACCTGAATCATCGTGATGCCCCTCGCGCTAGTTATTGAAGACTGATCAATTCGTCGATCAACAAGGAAGTAATGGAAGTGAACAGGTTTTCAAGTTGTGTGTGCTTGCTCGCATCGATCATCGGTCTTAACGCGGAACCGGCAACTGCGGATGACTTGCAAACCATCAAGCAAATGCATCTGCCGGTGGTGGCATCAGTGGGCGAGCAGAAGATCACCGTGCTGTTCTTGAAGAACACGCTCAAAGGTCAGACGACAGGTGCCTACGTCCCCGGTGGTGAGGTTTTTTACACGACGATGAGTGCCACGAAGCCAGAACTCTCGTTTGTGGCGCCGCTCGTGGGTGAAGAAGTCACATCGGTGTTTTTTTCGAACGCAAATTCCCTGAGCGAGCGGGGAAGTCCCTGTACGTGCTCATGAGGCAAAAAGAGTCAAACGGTGGTTTCGAAGGCTACACCTATTGGACGCTGGAATTGCCACTCATCAAGCAGGGCGAACAGTTGTCGTTGCGTTTTTTTCGCGGTGATCCACCAGATCCCGAATTGCAGGATTGCCGAGACGGCCGAGACCTTGAAAACGGCGTCGATGTTGTGTGTGCCTACAAGGATGCGGCGAGTATCAAAAAGCGCTTGGCAGACCTCGATGCAAAGATCATTGCTGATTCAAAGCTTCAACAGGACCTGCGCCAGAAGTCGCCCGAAACCACCGGCGGCGTGCTCCGAGTAGCTTGTCCTTCACCCGAGTTTTCAGTGTTCCTCGCTGCGTTTTCCGAGCGCGCTGACGTGCAAAAGGCTTTCGTCCTGCAACCGCTGCAAATGGTCACTACCGTGGCGGGCGATCCTGAGCCTGAGATGCAAAAACGCAGCCTCAGCGGTGACGAACTCAAGTTTCCAATCATTCCGGATCTGGCAAAGCGAGAGGGCCAGGGCCTGACGTTGACCGTCAAGGAAGAGCGGGGCAACAAAGCGACCGCAATCCTGCAGAAACCGGATACCGACTATGTCTTCGAGTATCGGTTTGAGCGTGGGCAGTGTTGGCAGTTGAAAGAAGTGATGGATTACTCGCTTTAGAACGCAGGGCACAGGGTTCAGAGGCGAAATGCCTTCTGTTCAATCAGACCCGTAAATCATGACAGGAAGGCAAGTTGAAAAGATTAGGTTTGGTCGCGCTGTTGCTGTGTTCTTTCTCTGTGGCAGCGGGGCCGATGTTTCCGTCGCTCAAGTCGTGTAGGGACGTCGGCAGCGACTGTGCGCTGGCGCTGAAAGACGATTTCTTGGTGGACGCAAAGTCCGGGCAACGTCTCTCCGAAAGGCCGGTATCGGCGGGCGCGATGAGTGTTTTCTGGCTGTATCGAGATGGCGAGCGTTACATCCTGGAGGAAGAAAACTCCTCACAGGCGAAGTCGCGTCGTTGGCTGGTTTTTACCTACGACAGCGGCAAAGTGGTACTCGACGGCGCCTATATCTTCTCGATAGACATTGATATGAACACCGGGCCTTACTGGCATGGCTACGATTGCCGAGGTGATGCCAAGCCGTTCACCGTGCCAACGAAAGATTCGTTCAATGAAGTCGCCTTGGAGGAGTTGTGCGGGGAGGCCGAAGGCTGGGTCGTCTCGGGCCGGGATGCCGAAGTGCCGGTGTCTGCCAAGGGGCTGGCCGTCAGTGTTCCCGTTTACCACGCCCGCAATCGTGAGGGCTCAGCGACGTACCTGTTTACTGAAAGCGATGTTCCGGATCTTTCCAAGTTGGTGTGTTTGTCCAATTGTGCCGATGTCGCTCAAACACCAGAACGCGTTTCGCAAGAAACAGCGCTATTGAAGGGCGGGCAGGATGGAACGTTGTGTTCGGACGACGAAGACATTTATTTCAGTTGCCCGTTACAGGGCGGCAAGACGGTTTCCATTTGTGCGCGCGGAAACAGCAAACCCACGGCCGGTTCTGTTCAGTACCGATATGGTATTCCGGGAAAAATAGAGATGGTCTATCCGAAGACGGTTTTGCCGCCCAAGGGCAAAATCTTCGTTGTTGATGCGTCGGAAGGCAGCGTGAACCTGAACATCATCAAGTTCAAAAGCGGTGCCTACACCTACTTCGTTAGTCAGGCATTCGTGAGTTATCTGAAGGTGCTCAAAGAGGACAAAGTTGTGTTCCGCCAGTCTTGCAATGCCGGTGGCAACGCTTACGTCCACCGATTGGCGGACTTCGGGTTGGAAGCACGCGCAAAAAGCGCAGAGGACTTTCGCTAGTCGCTTTGGCTTAGGATCAGAAAAGGGGACTTACCGTCCCCTTTTTTCATCCAAACCTCTGGCTACGGCTTGATCGCCGCGCGCCGTATTTCGATGTGGTCGAGCGTGCCTTCCACCATCAGTCTCACGCCATCCGCCAATCGGCTCAGCGCCAATGCGACGGAGCGTCGTGGGCCGTCGATGTCGTCGGCCAGGTTGGCGGCGATGGTGCTGATGGACAGGAGGTCTTCGGACGCGTTGGCCAGGAGGGCTTCGGTGTCGATGTCGGGGGAGACGCTGAACAGCGCGCCTTTGCGGGGTTTGGGTTTGGTTTTCGCCTCGGGGTTGGGGCCGAGGTGGTAGTCGAGGGCGCGTTCGGCGGCTTCGTGGAGTTTTCTGGAATCGAGGGATTCGTAGGGGGATGTGGATAAGTCGTCGGGTGGATTAGGTGTTGGTTTGATCATTTAGTAATACCGATTTAATGAGCTAGCACCATTTCGCTCGCACTTCGAAAAGGTGGTGGCAGCTGTGTATAGGTGTGCAAGACCGGAATCGGTAGACCGGCAGACCCGAAGGTCTCCCACACACAGCCGCCATAACAATTCGCGAGCATAAGAAAACGCTCAATGAATAGCCATAACCGATTGTGTACCAATTCCGGACTTGCACGTCCGAGTCACCGATTTTGCGATGACACACAAAGCCTATCCACATCGCACCTGCTCGCCTAGTTCATGGACAGCCCCGCGGTTTGCAGGAAATTTCCCATAGATGTGCGGGGCGGAAGATCAAAAGATCGCAGCCTTCGGCAGCTCCTACATGAATGTGATTCTTAAGGTGTAGGAATGGTCGGTGGCTGGACTTTGTATCGTGACTTGGTGGTCATCGTGCGGGAAATGGTCTGCATCCTCTTCCAACAGTGGCGGATAGTGGCGTTATTGTGCGAATCCCTTACACTCCGCCAGCCGTTCATTTTCCTTTGAGGCTTTGCGCATGAAATTTCGTTTTCTTCTGTGGATGCTGGGTTTGTTGATGGGTAAGGCCAGTCGGACTAATCCTGCATTTCAACAGCAGTTGGGTGACAAGGAGCTTGTATTCCAATTACAGACCCTGGACGGGAAAGTCGCGCGGCATTTCCGGGTGAAGGATCAGCGCATCACCAGTAAGTCCGGCGTGTATGCCGAGCCGGCGTTTGCGATTGCCTTTAAAGATGCGGCGTATGGCTTTGCCACGATGCAGGCGAAGAACAAGCAGTTGGCGTTTATGACGGGGATTCAGGACAAGTCGATTCAGATTAAGGGCAACCCGGCGCTGGTGATCTGGTTTCAGGGGTTGACCAAGTATTTGAAGCCGCGCAAACCCAAGCCTAAGGCTTGAGAAGTAGAAGGACCTGAGTAGAAGAACTGTTGTGGCGAGGGGATTTAGCGAAACGTCGCACCGCCCCGCTGGGCTGCGAAGCGGCCCCAAAACCTGAGACCTCGGTTTTTCTGAAACACATTGTTGGCTGGGTTTGCGACTGCTACGCAGCCGAACGGTGCGGTGCGACGTTTCGCTAAATCCCTTCACAACAGGTTTTTTTGTGAGTCAGGTAAATCGGGGGAATTCATCGCGGGCAAGCCTTGCTCCTACAGGAGCGAGGCTTGCCAGCGAAGCTTTTAGGCTTGGGAGAATTGCGAAGCCAGTTCGCGCAGCAGCACTTCAGCCTCAAGCACTTTGCTGACCACATCATTCGCCTTGTCGCGAGTCAAACCAACCCGCTCCAGCAACGCATCCGGAATGTCTTCATCCGGCCCGGACCCAATCCCGCGGCTACGCAACAAACGCACTGACAAGCACACAAGGTTCGGGTACTCAGCATACGCGCCGTCATAACCCGGATCGTGCTGGAAGCGCAGCGCCGTGGCCAACTCATCCGGCATATCCCAGTAGCGCATCAGCCACGAGCCAATCTGTTCGCGGCTGATGCCCAGCAGATGTTGTTCAACATAGCTGTGGCACAGGTGCGGGTTGACCTCCAGGTGACGGCAGATCAGCGAGAAGTGCGGCGGGAAGACGTGGGCCAGCAGCAAGTAGCCGAAGTTGTGTAGCAAGCCCGCGAGGTAGGTCAGGCCGGCTTCCGGGCGCTGGGCGCGGGGCATGGCGCGGGTCAGGCCTTCGATGACGGCGGCGGTGTAGATCGATTGCTGCCAGTACGGCGTGGTGTGTTGCGGGTGGTCTTTGGGCAGGCTCAGGGTTTTGCCCAGGGCCAGGCCCAGCGCCAGGTTGATCACCAGGTCGAAACCCAGCACCCGGACGATGGCGTCTTCCACTGAACGAATCTTGCCCGGCGAGGCGTAGTACGGCGACGCCGCCCAGCTCACCACTTGCGCGGCCAGCGCCGGGTCGGTTTCGACGACGCCGGTGATGTCGTCGATGGTGGCGTTGGGGTCGACCCGCAGCTTGATGATTTTTTGCGCCGTTTCAGCCAGCGGCGGAATCTCGATGGTCGCTTCCAGACGTTGCTGGATGCGCCGCGCGGTGAATGCTTGAACGGCCTGGGTGATTTCCTCGCGGTCATCGTCAGGGCGGTCAAGGTTCGGGCGGATGCTGGTCAGGGCTTCGCCGAAGTTGGCGGCACTGGCTTTGGTCAGCATGGACTTGAAGGCTTCGCTGCTAATTTCCAGCAGTACGCCAGGCTCGCCCGAGTTGATCAGTAACGTCGGTTCGCGCAGCAGGCTTTCTTCGTAGAGGCACGGCGAACTGGTCAGCGCCGGCAGGCCCGGCAGTAGGCTCAGGCTGTGTTTGCCGAGCATTTTTTCCAGGCGTTCGGTCGAGACGGCGGTCAATCGGCGGCCAGTCAGTTCGGCGAGGCGATTGAGGTCCAGCAATTGGCTTTGCGGGAACAGCACCATGAGCGCGCCGACCGCATCATCGAGCAAAACGGCCTGCACTTTGCGCGCGGCGTTCAGGCCGTGATGGTCGAGAACTTCTTCGTAGGCGATGCCCAGCTTGCCGAGCAGCAGCCGAATTACAGACGGAGCGTGCGGGGGTTCTGGGGCGAGGGCAGCTTCGGTCATGGTGTGTATCCGCTTTTGAAACAATTGCAGGAGTATAACCAGCTTGCTCGGAACGATGGTCCAGAAACTGAGACGCTGCTCACACTTGGCCGTATTGCTGCCCATGACGTAGCCAGCGATCGAGCAACGGGCTGACATGATCCGGCCAGCGCTCCAGCAATGCCTGAGCCGCGTCACGTACGGCGGGCAGCAAGTCGGCATCGCGCATCAGGTCGGCGACCTTGAATTGAAGCAGACCGGTCTGGCGCGTGCCGAGCATTTCGCCGGGGCCGCGCAGTTCGAGGTCCTTTTCGGCGATGACAAAACCGTCGTTGGTTTCGCGCATGATGCCCAGGCGCTGACGACCGATCTGTGACAGCGGCGGATGGTAGAGCAGCACGCAATGGCTGGCGGCGCTGCCCCGCCCGACGCGACCGCGCAACTGGTGCAGTTGCGCCAGGCCGAGGCGCTCGGGGTTTTCGATGATCATCAGGCTGGCGTTGGGCACGTCGACGCCGACTTCGATCACCGTGGTGGCGACCAGCAGTTGCAAGTTGCCGGCCTTGAATTCGGCCATGACCGCGGCTTTCTCGGCGGGCTTCATGCGGCCGTGGATCAACCCGACCTTCAGCTCGCCGAGGGCGGCAGTGAGGTCTTCGTAGGTGGTTTCGGCGGCCTGACAGGTCAGCTCTTCCGACTCTTCGATCAGCGTACAAACCCAGTAGGCCTGACGCCCTTCGGCACAGGCGCCGCGCACTCGCTCAATGACTTCGACGCGCCGGGTATCGGTGACCAGCACGGTGTTGACCGGGGTGCGGCCGGGTGGCAATTCGTCGAGGATCGAGGTGTCGAGGTCGGCGTAGGCGCTCATGGCCAGCGTCCGTGGAATCGGCGTGGCGGTCATGATCAGTTGGTGTGGACACATCCGCCCGCCAACGCCTTTCTGCCGCAATGCCAGACGCTGCTGGACGCCGAAGCGGTGTTGTTCGTCGATGATCGCCAGCGCGAGGTTCTTGAACTGCACTTCTTCCTGGAACAGCGCGTGGGTGCCGACCACCATTGGCGTGCCGCTGGCGATTTGTTCCAGTGCGGCGACGCGGTTCTTGCCCTTGAGCTTGCCGGCCAGCCAGGCGACTTCGATGCCCAGCGGTTCGAGCCAGCGCTTGAAGGTGATGAAGTGCTGTTCGGCAAGAATCTCGGTCGGCGCCATCAGCGCGACTTGATAGCCGGCCTCCAGCGCTTGCAGCGCGGCGAGGGCGGCGACCACGGTTTTACCGGCGCCGACGTCGCCCTGGATCAGCCGCAGCATCGGCTCGTGCTGACTGAGGTCGTAGGCGATTTCATTGCCGACCCGTTGCTGGGCGCCGGTCGGCGTGAAGCCGAGGTTGGCCAGGTACTTGGGCGGCAGCTTGGTGGCTTTCGGCATCGCCGGTGCGCGCAGGGAACGCATGCTTTCGCGCAGGCGCTGCTGGGACAGTTGATGCGTCAGCAGTTCTTCGAAGGCCAAACGGTGTTGGGCCCAGTGATGACCGAGGGCGAGTTCGTCGACGTCGGCATCGGCGGGCGGGTGATGCAGGTAGCGGATCGCATCGGCCAGCGGCGCGAGTTGATAGTCCCGGGCCAGTTCGGTCGGCAGCCAGTCGGGCAGGCTGCTGGGGCCGAGCAGGGTCAGGGTTTGCATGCACAGTTGGCGCAAACGCTGTTGGGTCAGGCCTTCGGTGAGCGGGTAAACCGGCGTCAGGGTTTCATCCACTGGCGGCGGCTCGTCGCCGGTGATGGCGCGGTATTCCGGGTGGTAGATCTCCAGCCCGGACGCACCGGGCCGCGCTTCGCCGTAACAGCGAATTCGCGTGCCGCGCTTGAGGCCTTCTTTCTGGGCGTTGCTGAAATGGTAGAAGCGCAGGCTCAGACCGCCGGTGCCGTCCTGTATCCGCACCACCAGGCTGCGGCGGCGGCCCATGACCACGTCGGCGCCGCTGACGGTGCCTTCGATCACCGCGTCTTGCCCCGGTCGCAAGTGGCCAATCGGGACCACACGAGTGCGGTCCTGATAGCGCAATGGCAGGTGAAACAGCACGTCCTGGAGATTCTCCAGGCCAACCTTGGCCAATTTCTCGGCCATGGCTTCGCCGACACCTTTGAGTGCCGTCACCGACACTTGCGACAACTCGGTCATGGCAGCGACTTAACCCGCAACCACCGGCGCAGCGGGCTTGGCCACCGAGCACAGGCGAATGGAGTCAGCGAGGATTTCAATCGCCTTCGGCCGCGGGAAGCTCGCGCGCCAGGCGATGGCCACGGTGCGGAACGGCACCGGTGGCGACAGTGGACGCACGGCGATCACGCCGGGGGCGTAATGGTGGCTGTCCACTGCCGACAGCGGCAGGATCGAGATGCCGAGGCCGGAGGCGACCATGTGGCGGATGGTTTCCAGGGAGCTGGATTCCACCGTGGTGTGCTTGGCGCCGTCGTTGCCTTTGCCGAGCGTCGGGCAGGCTTCCAGCACTTGATCGCGGAAGCAGTGGCCTTCGCCGAGCAGCAGCAGGCTCTTGTCGTTGAGCAGGCTGGCGTCGATGGTTTCTTTTTGGGTCCACGGGTGCTGGGCCGGCATCAGGACGTAGAACGGCTCGTCATAGAGTTGCAGGGTCAGCACGTCGGCTTCGTTGAACGGCAGGGCGATGATGATCGCGTCGAGCTCGCCGTTGCGCAGTTTGTCGCGCAGCACGTGGGTGAAGTTTTCTTCGATGTACAACGGCATCTGCGGGGCGACCCGGTGCAGTTGTGGAATCAGGTGCGGGAACAGGTACGGGCCGACGGTGTAGATCGCGCCGACTTTCAGCGGGGCGGTCAATTGGTTCTTGCCGGCCTGGGCCAGTTCGCGGATGCCTTGGGCTTGCTCCAGGACCTTTTGCGCCTGGGCCACGATGCCTTCACCGACCGGAGTCAGGCGCACGGCGCTCTTACTGCGCTCGAAAATCAGCACACCGAGTTCGTCTTCAAGCTTTTTCACGCCCACCGACAGGGTCGGCTGGCTGACGTGGCAACGCTCGGCCGCATGGCCGAAGTGCTGCTCTTGGGCGAGGGTAACGATGTAGCGTAATTCTGTAAGAGTCATAGCGAGCGTCCATGAAGTTGCGGGCCAAGCATACCGGCTGCAATCGATAGACGCACGTTATCAGACTGAGTGTGTTGAGTGACACAAGGCAATGCAGGTTTGCCGCTGGCGGATATGTAAAAGGCACCTTTCGGGTGCCTTTCACAAATATCCCTGCTGCCAGCGATCCCTTGTGGGAGCGGGCTTGCTCGCGAAGAGGCCATCACATCCAGCATCTTTGTTGGCTGATACACCGCATTCGCGAGCAAGCCCGCTCCCACAGGGGGATTTGCGGTGACTTAACGCCGGCGTTTTTCCAGCGAGTAAACAAACGGTGCAACGATTTCGATAGAGCCGTTGTTCAGCATATCGGCCGGTGGCTTGGGCAGTGGTTGTGCGCGTTTGATCATTTCCAGGGTGGCCCGGTCCAGATCGGCGTTGCCAGAGCCGGTCACCAGTTCAAACGACAACACATTACCTTCGGCATCGACCACGAAGCGCAGGCGGTTCAACCCTTCCTTGCCCCGAGATTGCGCACTTGCCGGGTACTTCTTGTACTTGGCCAAGTGAGCCAGCAACGTGCCTTGCCAACTGGCCTTGGCGGCCTGCTGGGCGGGCGAAGGCCCCGGAGCTGGCTGCGCGGACTTCTCGGTCGGTGCCTGAGTCGGTTGCGCGTCGCTCGGTTTTGCCTCGGACGGTTTTTCCTTCGGCGGCTCCGGTTTTTTCTCCACAGGCTTGGGCGGTTGAGGCTTTGGCTTGGGTTTAACCGGTTTCGGCACGGCAATCTCGGCCTTCGGCACTTCAGCCAGTTTCGGTATCGGCAGCTCTTCTACCGGCGCCGGTGGCTGCGGTGGCGTGATGACCTTTGGCGGTGCGGGCGGTGGCGGGGCCGGAACCGGCGCCAACTCCACCATCATCGCCTGCGGTGGCAGCTCGATCGGTGGGCGTGCCGTCCAGTTCAACGCCAGCGCAATGGCCAGCGCATGGACGCCCAGCACCACGGCCAGGCTCCCGCCGTAACGCGTCAGCTTATGGCGCGTTGTGTTCATTTCTTGACTGCCGACTCGAGACCGACCAGACCCACCTTCAGGTAACCGGCAGAGCGCAGGTTGTCCATCACGCTCATCAGGTCGCCGTAGTCCACGCCTTTATCGGCCTGGAAGAAGATCGTCGTGTCTTTCTTGCCCTTGGTCCTGGCGTCGAGCGTGGCGCCGAGGGCTTCGGCTTTCACTTCGTCTTCGCCGAGGAACAGGCGTTGGTCAGCTTTTACGCTGAGGAACACCGGTTTCTCTGGCCGTGGCGCCGGTTTGGCGCTGGAGGCGGGCAGGTCGACCTTGATGTCCACCGTGGCCAACGGAGCGGCCACCATGAAGATGATCAACAGCACCAGCATCACGTCGATAAACGGCGTGACGTTGATTTCGTGGTTCTCGGCCAGATCGTCGTCTGCGCCTTCTTTCAAATGCAGGCCCATGGCCGATTACCCCACTTTCACCATGTGCGGTTGCGAGCTGCTGCGCTCGGGCGGCAGGTGATCCAGGTCGCGGCTGACCAGCAGCAGGACTTCTGCCGACGCATCGGAAACCTGCGCCTTGTAACCGGCGATGGAGCGGGCGAAGACGTTGTAGATCACCACGGCAGGAATCGCCGCAACCAGACCCAGCGCAGTGGCCAGCAGGGCTTCGGCAATGCCGGGGGCTACAACGGCGAGGTTGGTGGTCTGGGTTTTGGCGATGCCGATGAAGCTGTTCATGATGCCCCATACGGTACCGAACAGGCCAACGAACGGCGCGGTGGAGCCGATGGTGGCGAGTACGCCGGTGCCGCTGCTCATGTTACGACCGCAGGCTGCAACCAGACGCTCAAGACGGAAGGCGACACGTTCCTTGACGCCTTCTTTCTCGCGGCTGTTGACCGACAGGCGCATTTCTTCGAGGGCATCGTGAACCAGCAGGTTGGCGAGGGTGCCTTCCTTGGTCGCCGAAGCGCTGGCTTCTTTAAGGGTGGCGGCTTTCTTCAGGTGGACGATTTCGGTCCGCAGACGACGCTTGGCGCCCATCAGCTCGAAGCCCTTGGCGATCCAGATGGTCCAGGTGATGATCGAGGCGATGGCCAGACCGATCATCACGATTTTCACGATAATATCGGCGTTCTGGTACATGCCCCATGGCGACAGGTCGTGGGCCATGCCCAGAGAGTTGTCGGGCTCGAGGACTTCAGGTGCGTCGTCAGCAGTGGCGTCCACGGCTTGAGCCGGGTCGGTTGCGGCCGGTGCAGCAGCATGATCAGCAGGGGCCGGAGCAGTAGCGGCTGCCGGAGTGGCTGGTGCTTGTGCATCAGCGAAAGCGGCGATCGGCGCCAGCATCAGGCTGAGCAGCAGGGCGGCCACAGCGCTCCAGGCGCGAGGTCGTTTGGTTGGCGAAGCGGGAAATAGATTGCGTGTCATGCTGGCCGGACCTGAGAGGAAAATAGGGTAAATGTTCTTCCAGGCCTCGTAAGGCCGAGAACAAAAGTGGCTGGCATTATTGCAATTAATTCTTGTTAACAAAAGTAATGGCTTCTCTTTTTTTCCTCCATTGCTAGCCGCTCGTCCTTTACGGGCGCTAGTCTGTACCTTTCCTGAGGGAGTGTTCTGATGTCCGCGCCATCTGTTTTGATCGCCGGCTGCGGTGATGTCGGCAGCCGTCTGGCCACACAATTGCTGGGTTTTGGGTGGGAGGTTCACGGATTGCGGCGTGACATCTCACGTCTGCCCGAAGGGGTGATTGGTGTTGCCGGCAACTTGTTCAATAAAGACTGTCCAGAGACCTGGCCAATCGGTGCGGTGGATTACCTGGTGTATTGCGCGGCGGCTACCGATCACGATGAAGCCGGGTACCGCGCCGCCTATGTCCAGGGCTTGCAGTATGTACTTGAGTGGCTGAACGACTACGGGCAGGTACCTAAACGCTTGCTGTTTGTCTCCAGTAGCAGTGTCTACGGTCAGGAGGGTGGCGAGTGGGTCGATGAAACCTCGCCGACGGCGGCCGGTGGTTTTTCGGGGCGACTGATGCTGGAGGCCGAGCAGGTGGCGCTCGGCAGTGGCATCCCGGCGAGCATCGTGCGTTTGACCGGGATCTACGGCCCTGGCCGCGAAAGGTTGCTGACCCAAGTGCGCGGCGGTTATCGCGTAGTGACTGATCCACCGCTGTACGGCAACCGCATTCACGCCGACGACGCGGCCGGGTTGATGGCGTTTCTACTTGAAGCGGATCATCGTGATGTGGCGTTGGATGACGTCTACATCGGCGTCGATGATGCGCCGGCGCCGTTGGCCGACGTGGTGGGCTGGTTGCGGGAGTACCTGGGTGTGACCGAATGGGCCGAAGACGCGAGCGTGCGCCGCACTGGCAGCAAGCGCTGCAGCAATGCCCGGGCGAAAGCGTTGGGCTGGGTGCCGAAGTACCCAAGTTATCGCGAAGGGTATGCAGCGATTCTCGAAGGCCGTTGCTGACTTCCGGTCACCCGAAAACAAATGTGGGAGCGAGCTTGCTCGCGATGAGGCCCTAACATCCAACATCATCGTTGATTGTTATGCCGCCATCGCGAGCAAGCTCGCTCCCACAGGGGATCTTCTTGTAGTTAGATCCTTATTACTGCTTCTCGAGCAACCACTGCCGCTGGCCCGGCGTGAACGAAGGCATTTCATCCGCTCCGGCCGTGTTCACGGCCTGGAAAATTTCCAGCTCTTTACCCTTGCGCGCAAAGATCCAGGTGTTGCCCTGGCCGTTCAGTTGCAGCCACATGTTGTCATTGCCGCCGCTCATCGAAGCGCAATCACCTGCCAGGCACAGGGCATAACGGTCCGCGCCCGACAAACCGGCCACTTGCCCGTCGGCCTCGAATTGCACGGCGTTGCCTTCACCCGGGCCGCTGATGACTTTCCAGCTACCGCCCATGTACGAAGAATACAGTGCACGCTCGAAGCTGGCGCCAATCGGCGCGCCTTCCGGTACCGGGATCAGCGCGCGATCGAAGACCTGCGCCGGTTCGTTGTCGTTGGCGGCCTGGCTCAGTTGCTTGCCGTCACGTTTCAGCTCGCTGGCAGAGCTGCCATAGAAGTCGACTTTCCAGGCGCCGGACTTGTCGCCCAGCAGCTTGCCTTCGACGTTTTCAAAACCGTTGGTGTAGCGGGCCTGACCGGCCTTGGTGTTGACGTCCCATTCCAGATTCGGGCCGTAAGCCTGCAACGCTTCGCGCAGGGGGCTGCCCTTGGAGGCAGCATCGATGGCCACCTGGTTGATCCAGGTGCCGCTGATGTCGCGGTCGGCAGGATTGCTGGCGCAGCCGCCGAGAAAAACGGCGAGCAGGGAGAAGGCAAGCGCTTTGCGCATGGTGGAATCCTTTCAAAACGAAGTCGGCGCAACCTGTTGGGGCTGCGCCGGATGTATTACTCGATGACCAGAATGGCGTCCATTTCTACCTGCGAACCCTTTGGCAGGGCTGCAACGCCGATGGCGGCGCGGGCAGGGTACGGCTGGTCAAAGTACTTGCCCATGATCTCGTTGACCTTGGCGAAGTGGCTCAGGTCGGTGAGGAAGATGTTCAGTTTGACGATGTCTTTGAACGAGCCGCCAGCAGCTTCAGCCACGGCTTTCAGGTTCTCGAACACCTGGACGGTCTGGGCTTCGAAGCCTTCGACCAGTTCCATGGTTTTTGGGTCCAGAGGAATCTGGCCCGACATGTAAACGGTATTGCCAGCCTTGATCGCCTGGGAATAAGTACCGATGGCGGCCGGGGCCTTGTCGCTGGTGATAACTGTTTTGGTCATGAATGACTCCTTGTAATAGTGGGCTTAGGCACGCATGCGGGTGATGCGAATCACCCCGGTCAAGGCGCGCAGTTTCTTGATCACGCGGGCCAGGTGCACACGGTCGTGCACGCTGACCACCAGTTGGACCACGCTGATGCGACCATCGCGCTCATCCATGCTGATTTTTTCGATATTGCCGTCGGCCGCGTTGACGCTGCTGGCCAGCAGGGCGATCAGGCCGCGCTGATGTTCCAGTTCGACGCGAAGCTCGACGTTGAATTCGCCGGTGACATCCTTGGCCCACGAGAGCTGGATGCATTTTTCCGGGTTGTGGCGGATTTCGCTGATATTGCGGCAGTTGTCCAGGTGCACAACCATGCCTTTGCCGGCGGACAGGTGCCCGACAATCGGGTCGCCCGGGATCGGCGTGCAGCACTTGGCGTAGCTGAGTACCAGGCCTTCGGTGCCGCGAATTGCCAGCGGACCTTCCGCGCTCGGCAGTTGTTCGCCTTCGCCCAGCAGGCGGCGGGCGACCACATAGGCCATGCGATTGCCCAGGCCGATGTCTTCGAGCAGATCTTCGATCAGTTCCAGGCGGTACTCGATGAGCATCGCCTTGACGCGTTCGGCCGGGACTTTTTCCAGCGTGCTGTCGAAACCGTTGAGCACTTTGTTCAGCAGGCGTTCGCCGAGGCTGATGGATTCGGAGCGGCGCTGCAGTTTCAGCGCATGGCGGATGTGGGTCCGCGCCTTGCCGGTGACGACAAAGTTGAGCCACGCCGGGTTCGGCCGTGCGCCAGGAGCGCTGACGATCTCGACCGTGGAGCCGCTTTGCAGCGGTTCGGACAGCGGCGCGAGACGACGGTTGATCCGGCAGGCGATGCAACTGTTGCCGACGTCGGTATGCACCGCGTAAGCGAAGTCGACCGCCGTGGAGCCTTTGGGCAGCTCCATGATCCGGCCTTTTGGCGTGAACACGTAGACCTCGTCCGGGAACAGGTCGATCTTCACGCTTTCGATGAATTCCAGCGAGTTGCCGGCGCGTTGCTGCATTTCCAGCACGCCTTTGACCCACTGGCGGGCGCGGGCGTGGGTGCCTTTTGGCTGCTCGTCACCGCTGGATTTGTACAGCCAGTGGGCGGCGATGCCGTTGTTGGCCATCTCTTCCATTTCACGGGTGCGGATCTGGATCTCGATCGGTACACCGTGCATGCCGAACAGTGTGGTGTGCAGCGACTGATAGCCGTTGGCCTTGGGGATCGCGATGTAATCCTTGAAGCGCCCCGGCAACGGTTTGTACAAATTGTGCACAGCACCCAGTACGCGGTAGCAGGTATCGACCTTGTCGACAATGATCCGGAACGCATAGACGTCCATGATCTCGTTGAAGGCCCGACGCTTGCCGCGCATTTTTTTGTAGATGCCGTAGAGGTGTTTCTGGCGTCCGCTGACCTCGCCCTGGATTTCATCAATCGCCAGGCAGTGGCTCAGGGACTCTTCGATCTTGTTGACGATTTCCTTGCGGTTGCCCCGGGCGCGCTTGACCGCCTGGTAGATCCGCGCGGAACGCATCGGGTGCATGGCCTTGAAGCCGAGGTCTTCGAATTCTATGCGGATGGCGTGCATGCCCAGCCGGTTGGCGATGGGCGCATAGATTTCCAGGGTTTCCTTGGCGATGCGTCGGCGTTTTTCGCCGGACAGCACTTCCAGCGTGCGCATGTTGTGCAGGCGGTCGGCCAGCTTGACCAGGATCACGCGAATGTCGCGTGCCATGGCCATGGCCATTTTCTGGAAGTTTTCGGCCTGGGCTTCGGCCTTAGTCTCGAAGTTCATCTGGGTCAGTTTGCTGACCCCGTCGACCAGTTCGGCCACGGTTTCGCCGAACTGCGCTTGCAGCGCTTCCTTGGCAATGCCGGTGTCTTCGATCACGTCATGCAGCATGGCCGCCATCAAACTCTGATGGTCCATATGCATGTCGGCAAGAATATTCGCCACCGCAAGAGGATGCGTGACGTACGCCTCGCCGCTGCGGCGGCGTTGGCCGTCGTGGGCTTGTTCGGCGTAGAAATACGCTCGGCGGACCAGGTTGACCTGGTCATTGCCGAGGTAGGTCGATAAGCGATCGGCGAGGGCGTCTATGCTCGGCATGATGACTCCTGCCGTTCGCTGTGACCCCGCGCCGTGCTACGTCGACCAGGCATAGGCTTAGACGGCCTCGTTGGACTCGTCCTCGAACGCTGCGAACAGCGGTTCGTCTTCGACGATTTCAGCATTGGCGATGAACTCGTAGCTCATCAGGCCTTCAGCGATTTCACGCAGCGCTACAACGGTAGGCTTGTCGTTTTCCCACTGAACCAGTGGCTCTTTGCCGCCGGTGGCCAGTTGACGGGCACGTTTGGTGGACAGCATGACCAGCTCAAAACGGTTTTCCACGTGGTTCAGGCAGTCTTCAACGGTTACGCGGGCCATGGTATTCCTCGGAGCGAATGCAATATGCGCGCTGCCCGGTTGGGCGAGCGGACTCAACAGTTTAAAAAATCACCAGCGATTAGGGAAGCGCTGATTTTTTGACCAAGCCCTTCAACGCGCTGCAAGTGCCAATGTAAAGCCCTTGCAGCGGTTTTGGGAAGAGCTGTTTAGCCGAGCAATTCGGCCAAAAGTTTTCCGTGGCGCTGCTGCTGACGCTTTTGATGCAGCTGATTGGCACGGAAAATCGCCTTCAGATCGTGAAGTGCATGGGCGAAATCGTCATTGATGATCAGGTAGTCGTAGTCGACGTAGTGGCTCATCTCGCTGACAGCTTCACGCATCCGGCCATCAATGATTTCGTCGCTGTCCTGGCCGCGATTGGTCAGGCGCTGGTGCAAGGCCTGCAGGGACGGCGGCAGAATGAAGATCGAGCGGGCCTGGGGCATCAACTTGCGTACTTGCTCGGCGCCTTGCCAGTCGATTTCCAGAATCAGGTCGTGGCCTGCGTCCAGGGTCTGCTGCAGGTGGCTTTGCGACGTGCCGTAGAGGTTGCCGAACACTTCGGCGCGCTCGAGGAAGTCGCCATGCTCGCCCATCTTCACGAACGCTTCGCGCGAGACGAAGTGATAGTTCACGCCGTTCACTTCACCGGGGCGCATGGCGCGGGTGGTGTGGGAGACCGAGACACGGATCTCCTCATCAGCGTCGGTCAGGGCCTTGACCAGGCTGCTCTTGCCCGCGCCCGAAGGGGCAGAAATGATGTACAGGGTGCCAGTGCTGTGGGTCATGTCGGGGTAGCCTTACTCAATATTCTGCACTTGTTCGCGCATCTGCTCGATCAACACTTTGAGGTTGACCGCTGCCGTCGTGCTGCGCGGGTCGAAGGCTTTGGAGCCCAGTGTGTTGGCTTCGCGGTTGAGCTCTTGCATCAGGAAGTCCAGGCGCCGGCCGGCAGCGCCGCCGGACTTGAGTACCCGGCGAACTTCGATGATATGAGTGCTCAGGCGATCCAGTTCTTCGGCGACGTCGCTCTTTTGAGCGAGCATGACCATTTCCTGTTCCAGGCGCTGCGGGTCCATCTCGGCTTTCATGTCGGCGAAGCGGTCGAGGACTTTCTGGCGCTGGGTTGCGAGCATCTGCGGGACCAGTTCACGCAGGGTCACGACGTCTTCTTCAATGGACGTCAGACGCTCATTGATCAACCGTGCCAGCTCGGAACCTTCACGCTCGCGGCCGGCCTTGAGCTCTTTCAGGCCTTGGGTGAACAGCGCCAGTGCCTCGGCGTTCAGGGCTTGCGGGTCAGCGGCATCGCCCACCAGCACGCCGGGCCAGGCCAGGACTTCCAGCGGATTCAGCGCGGCCGGGTTCTTGATCAGGCTGGCGATGGTCTCGGCGGCGGCGACCAGTTGCGAGGCGCGCTCGCGGTCGACTTGCAGGGTTTTGCCGGTGCTTTCTTCAGTGAAGCGCAGGGTGCATTCCAGTTTGCCTCGAGACAAGCCTTGACGCAGGGCTTCGCGGACGGCGCCTTCGAGGTCGCGAAACGATTCCGGCAGACGCAGGTGCGGTTCCAGGTAGCGGCTGTTGACCGAGCGCAGCTCCCAGCTCAGGGTGCCTTGGACGCCGGCTTTTTCGACGCGGGCGAAGGCGGTCATGCTGTGCACCATGGAGGTACCTCGCAATGCAGGCCGGCGCGAAACCCTTGGGCTTCGCGGGCCTGATATCAATGAATTAAAGCCGACTGGCAGCAAGGCGCAGGATTGTAGCGCAGTGGGGCGGATGCGCCCAAACACACGGTGTGACAAATGGACTACAGGCCGTCGGTTAAGTGCTTTTCACGGCCTTCAGCTGTCGGCTGGATTTTTTAGACGTGCCCAGGCGCGGCCAGCGGCTCTATAATGCTCGGCAGTTTTCCGTCCCCCGTACAGGTATCCCCTATGAAACGTCCAAGTGGTCGCGCTGCCGATCAGCTCCGCTCGATCCGCATTACCCGCAACTACACCAAACACGCCGAGGGATCTGTACTGGTCGAATTCGGTGATACCAAAGTCATCTGCACCGTCAGCGTCGAGAACGGCGTGCCGCGTTTCCTCAAGGGGCAGGGCCAAGGTTGGTTGACCGCTGAATACGGCATGCTGCCGCGCGCCACCGGCGAGCGTAACCAGCGTGAAGCGAGCCGCGGCAAGCAAGGCGGCCGCACCCTGGAAATCCAGCGTCTGATCGGTCGTTCCCTGCGCGCGGCGCTGGACATGTCCAAGCTGGGCGATGTCACCCTGTACGTCGATTGCGACGTGATCCAGGCTGACGGTGGCACCCGTACTGCATCGATCACCGGCGCAATGGTTGCATTGGTTGATGCCTTGAAAGTGATCAAGAAGCGCGGCGGCCTGAAAGGCGGCGACCCGCTCAAGCAAATGATCGCTGCCGTTTCGGTAGGCATGTATCAGGGCGAGCCTGTGCTTGACCTCGACTACCCGGAAGATTCGGCTGCCGAGACCGACCTGAACGTCGTGATGACCAGCACTGGCGGCTTCATCGAAGTCCAGGGTACTGCTGAAGGCGCGCCGTTCCAGCCGGAAGAGCTGACGGCGATGCTGGAACTGGCCAAGAAAGGCATGAACGAAATCTTCGAATTGCAGAAAGCTGCTCTGGCTGACTGATCGGACTGTTCCACGCAAGGAGGACGCCATGAGTGACGAGCAACTGCCGCTGCCCAAGCCGAGCCAAGAGGTTCGTCAATGGGCTATGTTTTGTCACTTGTCCGCCTTGCTGGGGATCTGGATTCCGTTCGGCACGCTGATTGGTCCACTGATTCTCTGGCAGATGAAGCGCGAGAGTGACCCGTTCATTGATGCGCAGGGCAAGGAGGCGCTGAATTTTCAGATCACCGTCGCCATTGCCTCATTGGTCTGCTTCCTGCTGATGGTGCTGATCGTTGGTTTCTTCATGATCGGCATTGTGGCCATTGGCGCACTGGTGTTGACGATCATTGCCGGGGTCAAGGCCAACGAAGGTTATCCGTACCGGTATCCGTTTACCTGGCGGTTGATCAAGTAGGTTCGCGGGCCTGACGGGCGGAGTGCGCAATGTCTCAGCCCTTCGCGTTTTCTATCGAGCAGCAAACCGAGGATTGGCGGATGAAACCCGCCGCTGCCCTCACAGGTCTGCAATCGACCGGCGCTGCGGTGTTCCGCTGGCAGCGCTTTTCCACAGACAGTTATCGTT
Organism: Pseudomonas sp. TH15; assembly: GCF_016651105.1. Lineage (GTDB taxonomy): Bacteria > Pseudomonadota > Gammaproteobacteria > Pseudomonadales > Pseudomonadaceae > Aquipseudomonas. Next base: position 819,319 of record NZ_JAEKEL010000001.1, on the reverse strand, counting down.
TTGAGCGCACGGAACCACGCGAGCATGTTTTGCTCAGCGTGATGCTTGCGCCTATGCAGTCGTGTGCCGCTGTTGGCGGCCAGCAGGTGTGGGACGGCCCGATTCACAGTGGTCAGGTGCGATTGCTACAACCCAGCCAATCCGCGAGCTGGAACACTCATAGCGCTTTCGACATCCTCCATGTGCACTTGCCCATGCAGGCGTTGACCGCTGCCGCGCAGGATCAGGGACTGAGCTTCGCGGGATTTCGCGGAACGCATCAGCCGCTGTATCAAAACGACCGAGTGGTTCACTTGCTTGCCCGGCAGTTGGCACTGTCCATCGGTGACAACCGTCAGGGCGCCCGTGAGCAGGCGGATCTGAGCGTTCAGGTGTTGATTGCTCATTTATTGAACAGTTATGAGCTTTCGAGTGCGCAGCCCATGGTTGCCAGCCAAGGCCTGATGGATGCCCTGCGCTACATTGAGCGTCACACCTGCGAAAAACTCTGCATCGCCCGGTTGGCGGCGATCGCAGCGATGAGCGAATTCCACTTCGCCCGCGAATTCAAACGCGCTTTCGGTACTTCGCCTCACGCTCGCGTACTTGCCGTCCGCCTGCAACGGGCGCGCAACGCTTTGGAAATCTCCGGCAAGACTGTTTTGGAAGTTGCCCTGGAAAGTGGATTTGCCGACTCCAGCCATTTCGCCAGAGTCTTTCGTAAAGCCTATGGCATCAGTCCGACGGATTTTCGTCAGTCCCGGCAAAACTCCTGAGCAAGAAAGTACCGGCAATCGAGCAAGAATCGGCGCGACGCCTGCAACGCCCTCGTTGAACACTGTCCGCACTTCAACGACACGGAGCCAGCCAATGGCACACCTCGGACACGCTGTGCGCGACTATCGCCTGCAACTCATGTACGCGCTGATGGATCGCGAAGGTTTTGATGCGCTGGTCTTTACCCAGGGCGATTTTTTCCAGTTTGCGACCAACTTCAATAACGATGTCGAGACGTGGGAGCGACCGATTCTGTGCGTCGTACCGAGAAACGGCGCGCCGTTCGTGATCGTCCATGAACTCTCGACCCATCATTGGCGATTCACCAGGGAAGCCGGGAACCTATGGGTCGAGGATGCGCGTTTTTACGCCGAGCATCCGCGGGTGCAAAATCGTCTGCCCTTGGTCACTCAGTGGAGTGAGTGGGTCGCGCAGTCTTTGCAGGATGCTGGCCTGCATCGCTCGCGCATTGGTGTTGATGCGATCACGGCACCGCTGGCCCGCGCCGGCACTCTGCTGCCGTCACTGGTGCTGGAAAGTGCCACTGAAGCGTGCCGCGCGTTGCGACTGGTCAAGCATGCGGAGGAGATCCAACTGATGCGCGAAGCCTGCGCGCTGACCGATTGGTTGCAGGATCGCTACCGGGAAAATATCCGCCCCGGACGCCTGGTTCAGGAGCTGGACATGAGCATGGCGGCGCTGTTTGTCGAAGAGGCGGCCAATCGTTTCCCCGGTGAGGATGTGCAATGCATCGAGTTTTTCACCCTGTCCGGCCCGCCGAGTTGCGCGCCCCACGGTGATGGCCGGCAATGCGGTGCGCGGATTGAAAAGGGCCATGGCTTGGTCAATATCATCATCCCGCGTATCAACGGCTTGATCATCGAGAACGAACGGACGTGGTTTTGTGGCAAGCCTTCGCCTCGACAGGCCCAACTGTACGAAGCAGCACGGGAGGCCAATGAAGCCGCGTGCGAAGCGGCGGTAACCGGCAATCCGGTATGCGCTATCGACGCAGCGGCCCAAGGGGTTTTCGAGCAGCACGGGGTTGCCGATCTGATCATTCATCGCACAGGGCATGGTCTTGGCCTGATCGGCCATGAGTTTCCCCACGACATGGCGTTCAACACGCGTGCGCTGATGAGTGGTGAAGTGTATTCGGCTGAGCCGGGGATTTTTCAGTGGGGGCTCGGGGGATTCCGCATTGATGACACGGTGGTGATCGGTGAAAAGCCAGACATCCTGACCCGCGCCCCAAGAGACATTGCCAGCCAGACAATCCTTTGACCGAAAAAATGCCCGTATCTTGCGATACGGGCATTTTTTTAGCTGCGAAACGACGCTTAGATGGTCAGCGTCCAGTCGTAATCCACGATCAGCGGTGCGTGCTGCGAGAACCGTGGCTGACGTGGCAGGCGTGCGCTGCGTACAAAGCGGCGCAGGCCCGGGGTCAGCAACTGGTAGTCGAAACGCCAGCCCAGGTTGAGCATCTCAGCCTGTTCGTTGTCCGGCCACCAGCTGTACTGGTCGCCTTCACGGCTGACTTCGCGCAGGGCATCGACATAACCCATGTTGCCGACAATCTCGTCCATCCAGGCACGTTCAGGTGCCAGGAAGCCCGGAGATTGCTGGCTGTCGCGCCAGTTCTTGATATCCAGCTTCTGTTGCGCCACGTACAGCGAGCCACAATAAATGTACTCGCGACGTTTGCGTCGCTGTTTATCCAGATAACGGGCGAAATCGTCCATTAGCTTGAACTTCTGGTTCAAGTCTTCATCGCCATTCTGCCCCGAAGGGAGCAGCAAGGTCGCGATGCTGACCTTATCGAAATCGGCTTGCAGGTAGCGCCCGTAGCGGTCGGCCGTCTCGAAGCCGAGACCGCTGATGACAGCCTTCGGTTGCAACCGCGAATACAAAGCCACGCCACCTTGGGCGGGTACTTCGGCATCGCAGGCATAAAGGAAGTAGCCATCCAGTTGGAAAGCTGGATCGTCCAGTTCAAAGGCGGAGGCGCGGGTGTCCTGCAGGCAGATGACGTCGGCATTCTGTGCTTGCAGCCAACTGAGCAAACCTCGCTCCACTGCAGCCTGAATACCATTGACGTTCACACTGATGATCCGCATAAATGGCCCCAAAAATCGCGTGCGTGTATGATACACGGCGTCAACCTAATTAGCTAAATCCGTGGTATTTGGGGTTTTTTTCATGCAAGCGTATCAGCGCGATTTCATTCGTTTTGCCATCGATCGCGGCGTTTTGCGCTTCGGTGAGTTCACCCTGAAGTCCGGACGTACCAGTCCTTACTTCTTCAATGCCGGCCTGTTCAACACCGGTTCGGCCTTGGCGCAGCTGGGTCGTTTCTACGCGGCAGCCATTGTCGAGAGCGGCATTCCCTTCGACGTTCTGTTTGGCCCGGCGTACAAAGGCATCCCGTTGGCGGCGACTACCGCGGTGGCATTGGCCGAACATCACGGCCGTGACCTGCCATGGTGCTTCAACCGCAAGGAAGCCAAGGCCCACGGCGAAGGCGGCAGCCTGGTCGGCGCCCCATTGGCCGGCGACGTGCTGATCATCGACGACGTGATCACCGCTGGCACCGCGATCCGCGAAGTGATGCAGATCATCGCTTCCCAGGACGGTGCCAAGGCCGCCGGCGTGCTGATCGCGCTGAACCGTCAGGAGCGAGGCAACGGCGAGTTGTCGGCTATCCAGGAAGTGGAGCGTGACTTCGGCATTCCGGTGATCAGCATTGTTTCGCTGAACCAGGTCCTGCAGTTCCTGGCGGATGATCCGCAGCTCAAGCAGCATTTGCCGGCGGTTGAAGCCTACCGAGCCCAGTTTGGCGTGTAACACCGACCTGTGTAGGAGCGAGGCTTGCCCGCGAAGAGGCCGTCACATTCGACATCTTCGTTGACTGATACACCGCTTTCGCGGGCAAGCCTCGCTCCCACAAGGGATCGCAGGCAAAAAAAGACCCCGCTCAGCCAGGCTGAGCGGGGTCTTTTTGTATGCGCTATCGCTTACGGACGCTTGCGATTGCTGATCAAAGTACCCACACCCGTATCGGTGAAGATCTCCAGCAGAATCGCATTCGGCACCCGGCCGTCAATGATCAGCGAGCTGCCCACGCCGCCCTGTACTGCTTCCAGCGCGCAACGAATCTTCGGCAGCATGCCGCCGTAGATCGTGCCGTCGGCGATCAAGTCATCGACTTGCTGGGTGGTCAGGCCGGTCAGGACCGTGCCTTGCTTGTCCATCAGGCCCGCGATGTTGGTCAGCAGCATCAGCTTTTCAGCTTTCAGCGCTTCGGCCACTTTACCGGCCACCAGATCAGCGTTGATGTTGTACGACTCGCCGTTGGCGCCGACGCCGATTGGCGCGATCACCGGGATGAAATCGCCTTTGACCAGCAGGTTCAGCAGGTCGGTGTTGATCCCGACCACTTCGCCCACCTGGCCGATATCGATGATTTCCGGCTGGGTCATCTCCGGCGTCTGACGGGTCACGGTGAGCTTTTTCGCACGAATCAGCTCGGCGTCTTTACCGGTCAGGCCGATGGCGCTGCCGCCATGACGGTTGATCAGGTTGACGATGTCCTTGTTCACCTGGCCGCCGAGGACCATTTCCACCACGTCCATGGTCTGCGCGTCAGTCACGCGCATGCCATCGATGAAGTGGCTCTCGATCGACAGACGCTTGAGCAAATCGCCGATTTGCGGGCCGCCGCCGTGAACCACTACCGGGTTGATGCCCACGGCTTTCATCAGCACGATGTCGCGGGCGAAGCCGGTTTTCAGCTCCTCGCTTTCCATCGCGTTGCCGCCGTATTTGATCACCAGCGTCTTGCCGACATAGCGGCGAATGTAAGGCAGCGCTTCGGACAGGACCTTGGCGGTGTTGGCGGCGGCTTCGCGTTCGAGGGTCATTCAGGGCTCCGGTGCATCAAAAAATCAGAACGGTAGTTGGAGATCAGGGGCAACACGTTTCAGTTGGGCGTGGAACACGTCCTTGATGCGCTGCAATTCAGCCTCGTCATCGGCCTCGAAGCGCAGCACCAGCACCGGTGTGGTGTTGGATGCGCGCACCAGGCCCCAGCCTTTGGCGTAGTCGACTCGCACGCCGTCAATGGTGGTCAGGTTGGCGCCTTCGCCCCACTTCGCGTCGTGCAATGCATCAATGATGCTGAATTTGCTCTCTTCGGTCACATGGATATTGATTTCAGGCGTAGAAATATCGTTCGGGAAGGTCGCAAACAGCTCCTCCGCGGTGGATTTTTCCTTGCTGAGGATCTCCAGCAGCCGCGCGGCGCTGTAAATACCATCGTCGAAACCGAACCAGCGCTCCTTGAAGAAGATATGCCCGCTCATTTCGCCGGCCAACAGGGCGCCGGTTTGTTTCATTTTCTTTTTGATCAACGAGTGACCGGTCTTCCACATTAGCGGACGACCGCCGTATTCCTTGATCAGCGGGGTCAGGCGGCGGGTGCATTTGACGTCGAAGATGATCTCCGCATCCGGGTTGCGTGCCAGTACGTCGCGGGCGAACAACATCAACAGGCGGTCGGGGAAGACGATGCTGCCAGTGTTGGTCACCACGCCGACGCGGTCGCCGTCGCCATCGAAGGCCAGGCCGATGTCTGCGTTGGTTTCCTTGACCTTGGCGATCAGGTCGACCAGGTTTTCAGGCTTGCCCGGATCCGGGTGGTGGTTCGGGAAGTTGCCGTCGACCTCGCAGAACAGCGGGATCACTTCGCAATTCAGCGCTTCGATCAGCTGCGGGGCGATCACGCCGGCCGCGCCGTTACCGCAATCGACCACCACTTTGAGGCGGCGGGCGAGTTTGATGTCCTGGACGATCTCAGTGTTGTAGCGATCGAGGATCTCGACCTTGGTGATGCTGCCCTTGCCGCTGCTCAGGTTGTTGGTCTTGAGGCGTTCGTGCAGGGCCTGGATTTGTTCGTTGGCCAAAGTATCGCCAGCGATAACGATCTTGAAACCGTTGTAGTTCGACGGGTTGTGGCTGCCGGTGAGCATGACGCCGGATTTGCCGGCCAGTACGTTGGCGGCGTAATACAGGGCTGGCGTTGGCACCAGGCCGACGTCGCTGACGTGGCAACCGCTGTCGGCCAGGCCTTGAATCAGGCGTTCGACCAGCTCGGGGCCGGAGAGACGGCCGTCACGGCCTACGGAAACGTTTGGTTCGTCCTGGGCCAGGCTCTGGGCGCCGATAGCGCGGCCGAGCCAGTAAGCGGTTTCAGCGTTCAAGAATTCCGGGACGGTGCCGCGAATGTCGTAGGCGCGGAAGATGCTGTCGGGGAACTTCGGTGCGACTTGGGCTGGGCTGCTCATCTGTGGGAATGCTCCATTTCGAAAGTGGCTGGACCTGCCTGTGAACTACGGGTCGACAGGCTCAAACTGAAGGGTATGACGGCGTTTTCCACAGAGAGTTCGTGGTGTGTAAAGGCCATGACGCCTCGGCTGGCGTGGCTTTCGGCCGGCAAAACCTTGATTTACGGTGTTAAAACCTGCCGCACAAATTGCACAAATTTCTCTCCTGTAGGAGCTGCCGCAGGCTGCGATCTTTTGATTTTGGTTTAAGAGAATCAAGATCAAAAGATCGCAGCCTGCGGCAGCTCCTACATGGGTTATTTGGTGCCGGTATGGCCAAACCCGCCGGTGCCGCGTTCGGTTTCGACGAACTCTTCAACCATTTCGAAGTGTGCCTGCACCACCGGTACCAGCACCAGTTGCGCCAGACGTTCGCCGACGGTCATGGTGAAATCGGACTGGCCACGGTTCCAGCACGAAACCATCAGCGGACCCTGGTAATCGGAGTCGATCAGGCCGACCAGGTTGCCTAGCACGATGCCGTGCTTATGGCCCAGGCCGGAGCGCGGCAGAATCAGCGCCGCCAGGCCTGGATCGCCGATGTAGACGGACAGGCCGGTCGGGATCAGCAGGGTTTCGCCCGGCTTGATCACGGTGTCTTTTTCCAGCATGGCGCGCAGGTCGAGGCCGGCGGAGCCTGGGGTGGCGTACTGCGGCAGCGGGAAGTCGGTGCCGATGCGGGGGTCGAGGATCTTGGCTTGCAAAGCGTGCATGTAAATTAAACCTGGTTCAGACGGTCGGCGATAAAAGTGATCAGCTGGCGAGCAATCTTGCTCTTGCTGGTCTGGGCGAAAAGTGTGGCGTGCAATTCACGATCGATCACGCTGCAGGCGTTTTCTTCGCTGTTGAAGCCAATACTCGGGTTGGCGACGTCATTGGCGACGATCAAATCGAGGTTCTTGTCTTTCAACTTGCGCGCAGCGTAATCGAGCAGGTGTTCGGTTTCGGCGGCGAAACCGACACTGAACGGACGGTCGGGGCGCGTGGCGATGGTGGCCAGGATGTCTGGGTTACGCACCATCTGTAGCAACAAGCCGTCGCCGTTCGTAGGGTCTTTCTTGAGTTTCTGTGGGGCGACGACTTCCGGGCGGTAGTCCGCGACCGCTGCCGAAGCAATGAACAGGTCGCAAGGGATCGCGGCTTCACAGGCGGCGAGCATGTCGCGGGCGCTGACCACATCGATGCGGGTGACGCGATCCGGGGTCGGCAGGTGCACCGGGCCGGTGATCAGCGTTACGCGGGCGCCGGCTTCCACTGCGGCTTCGGCCAGGGCAAAGCCCATTTTGCCGGAGCTGTGGTTGGTGATGTAGCGCACCGGGTCGATGTTTTCCTGGGTCGGGCCGGCGGTAATCAGTACGTGTTTGCCGGTCAGTGCCTGACGCTGGAAGCAGTCTGCCGCGCACTGGGCGAGGTCGGTGGCTTCGAGCATGCGGCCCATGCCGACGTCGCCGCAGGCCTGGCTGCCGGAGGCTGGACCAAAGGACTTGAAGCCACGGCTTTCGAGCAATTGCAGGTTGGCTTGGGTCGCCGGGTCGCGCCACATGGCCTGGTTCATCGCCGGTGCAACGGCGACCACTGCGTCGGTGGCCAGCACCAAGGTGGTCAGCAGGTCATTGGCAATGCCTTGGGCCAAGCGGGCGATCAAGTCTGCGGTGGCAGGGGCGATCAGCACCAGGTCGGCCCATTTGGCCAGCTCGATGTGGCCCATGGCGGCTTCGGCCGCCGGGTCCAGCAGATCGAGGTGGACCGGGTGCCCGGACAAGGCCTGCATGGTCAGCGGGGTAATGAACTCGCTGCCGCCACGGGTCATGACCACGCGCACTTCGGCGCCCTGATCGATCAGGCGGCGAACCAGGTCGGCGCTCTTGTAGGCAGCAATACCGCCACCGACGCCCAGAACGATGCGTTTCCGATACAGCCGCTGCATAGGTCTGCCTTTCATTTCGTTGATGACTGCATGGCGAAACCCCCTCCCCAGGGATGAATTCGCCCGCAAAAAAGATGGGCTACGATATCACAGCGACCGCTACGGAACAGCGGCGCCCACAGACATGGAGGTGCTATGAGCATTCGCGATTGGCCGGCAGCAGAGCGGCCGCGAGAGAAGCTTCTTGAACAAGGTTCGGCGAGTCTTTCTGATGCTGAGCTGCTGGCAATCTTTCTACGGACCGGCGTGTCCGGCAAAAGCGCGGTAGACCTGGCGCGACACCTGTTGAGTCAATTCGGCAGTCTGCGCACTTTACTGGAGGCCGATCTACGGGCCTTCAGCAGCCAATTGGGCTTGGGTCCGGCAAAGTTCGCCCAGTTGCAGGCGGTGCTGGAGATGGCCCGGCGGCATCTGGCCGAGCGATTACGCCGGGATTCGGTGCTGGAGAGTCCTTTGGCGGTACGCGACTACCTCAAGGCCATGCTGCGCCATGAGCCCCACGAGGTGTTCGGTTGTCTGTTTCTGGATTCCAAGCACCGGGTACTGGCGTTTGAAGCGCTGTTTCGTGGCTCCATCGACAGCACCAGTGTTTATCCGCGGCAGGTGGTCAAGCGCGCCCTGGCTCACAACGCCGCGGCGCTGATCCTGTGCCACAACCACCCATCGGGCAACACCGACCCCAGTCAGGCCGACCGAATGCTGACCAAGCGCCTGCAAGAGGCATTGGAGCTGGTCGATGTGCGGGTACTCGACCATTTCATCATCGGCGACGGTGATCCGCTGTCCATGGCTGAGTATGGGTGGATGTAACTCTCAAAGACAAACACTAAACCCTTGTGGGAGCGAGCCTGCTCGCGAAGGCGTTATGTCAGCCAGCATGGTTTTTACTGACAGACCGCTTTCGCGAGCAGGCTCGCTCCCACATTGGGCAATGTGCTGGACAGGTTATTTGATGCTGACCTTCGAATAGTCCTGCCGACCAAACGGGCTTACCGAGTAACCCTGCACATCTTTGCGCGTCAACGCGAAAGCAGTCGGGTGCGCCAAAGGCAGCCACAGCGCCTGCTGCTGAATCTGCGCCTGGGCCTGTTCGTAGAGCTTGGTGCGCACGCCTTGCTCGCTGGTGGTCTTGCCAGCGCTGATCAGCTTGTCCAGGTCCTGGTTGCAGTAACGGGCGAAGTTAGTCCCGGATTTGACCGCGGCGCAGGAAAACTGCGGCGTGAGGAAGTTGTCCGGGTCGCCGTTGTCGCCGGCCCAGCCCATGAACAGCAGGTCATGCTCGCCGGCCTTGGCGCGACGGATCAGTTCGCCCCATTCGATCACCCGGATTTCAGCTTGAATGCCGATTTCCGCCAAGTCGGATTGCAGCAGTTGCGCGCCGAGGCTCGGGTTGGGGTTCAGCAAACTGCCGGAAGGGCGAGTCCAGATGGTGGTCTGGAAACCGTCCTTGAGCCCGGCCTTGGCCATCAATGCCTTGGCCTTTGCCACGTCGTGCGGATAACCCGGCAAGCCTTTGGCGTAGCTCCAGGTGTTCGGCGGGTAAGGGCCGTTCGCCGCTTCAGCTGTGTCTTCGAACACGGCCTTGATGTAGTTGGCCTTGTCGAAGGCGAGGTTGATCGCTTGGCGGACTTCGGGCTTGTCCAACGGTGGATGCTGGCTGTTGATGCCGACGAAAGCGGTCATGAATGCGTCAGTCTTTTCGACTTTTAATGTCGGCTCTTTCTGCGCAGCCTGTACGTCCAGAGGCTTGGGCGACAGGGCGATCTGGCACTCGTTGCGGCGCAATTTCTGCAAGCGCACGTTGGCGTCCGGGGTAATCGCGAAGATCAACGGGTCCACCGACGGCTTGCCGCCGAAGTAGTCGCGGTTGGCCTTGTAGCGAATCGCCACGTCTTTCTGGAAGCGCGTAAAGATGAACGGGCCACTGCCGATCGGCTGGCTGTTGAGCTGCTCCGGGGTGCCGGCCTTCATCAACTGGTCGGCGTATTCGGCCGAATAGATCGACGCGAAGCCCATGCTCAGGGTCGCAAGGAAGGTCGAGTCCGGGTGATCGAGGGTGAAGCGCACGGTCAGCGGGTCGAGGGCGTCGATCTTTTTGATCAGCGCCGGCAATTGCATCGACTGGGCGTGTGGGAAGCCGCTTTGGGCGACTTTGTGCCACGGGTTGGCCGGGTCGAGCATGCGGTCGAAGCTGAACTTCACGTCTTCGGCGCTCAAGTCGCGAGTCGGGCTGAAGTACTCGGTTTTGTGGAATTTTACCTGCGGATGCAATTTGAAGACGTAGCTCAGGCCGTCGGGCGTGACTTCCCAGCTATCCGCTAGGCTGGCGACCACTTTGCCGCTGGCTGTATCGAAGTTCACCAAAGTGTTCATCAGCACATCGGCCGAGGCATTGGTGGTAGTCAGCGAGTTGTATTGCACCACGTCGAACCCTTCGGGGCTGGCCTCGGTGCAGACGGTGAGGGCGGCGGCGTGGGCCAGCGGGCTCAGCAGCAGGGGGGCAAGCAAGAGGGGGAGTGCAGCGAGGCGCATGGTCGGATTCCTTTACAGATCGAAGGCCCATCTGCAAGTGCAGTCTGGAAAAGGCCTACCCTAGTGGGCTCTTTTGCAAATGACTATCCCCTTTTTCATTTTGGGGGGACTATAGGCGCCAGTTTTGGTTGTGCGGTGGATGAGGAAACCTTCGAATTGGCGTGTTGGCCGATGCTCTGCGACGAGCGGTCACCATCGACGATAGCCTTTGTCCAAGGCGCTCGTGGCCAGGAAAATGGGCTTTTTGTGAATTCATCGCACACTGAATGTTGTTGCTCTGAGGTCTTTCTGGTATAAAGCAGCGCTCTTTTCTAGGGGCCCGGTTCCTTCACTGTAGGTGTAGCCGGTAAGACCTCTAAAGAAACGCGGCGCCTGGCGCCAAATGACTGAGAGATTAAGCGGCCAACCCATGCCGGGTTGGGCATGTGGTTTTAGAGGGCTGAGGCATGTCGAGAGTATGTCAAGTTACCGGTAAGGGTCCGGTGACTGGGAATAACATTTCCCACGCAAACAACAAAACCCGTCGTCGTTTCCTGCCGAACCTGCAGCATCACCGCTTCTGGGTTGAAGAAGAGAAACGTTTCGTGCGTCTGCGCGTATCTGCCAAAGGCATGCGTATTATCGACAAGCGTGGCATCACTGTCGTGCTGGCCGAAATCCGCAAAGCCGGCAAGATCTAAGGGAGCTAATCATGCGTGAATTGATTCGTTTGATTTCGAGCGCCGGTACTGGTCACTTCTACACTACCGACAAAAACAAGCGTACTACTCCGGACAAAATCGAGATCAAGAAATTTGATCCGGTTGTTCGTAAGCACGTGATCTACAAGGAAGGCAAAATCAAGTAATTGATTTTTCCGACTTATGAAAAAGGCCCGTATCGCGAGATACGGGCCTTTTTTGTTGCCTGTGGGTTATGCGTTGCCTGTCAGGCCCTCATCGCGAGCAAGCTCGCTCCCACAGGTTTTATGATCGACGCAAATCTCCTGTGGGAGCGAGCTTGCTCGCGATGAGGCCGGCCCAGGCAACACAAATCCTCAAGCCTTCTGTTCAAACACCACATAAATCTTGCGGCACGCCTCCAGCACTTCCCACGTACCCCGGAAGCCCGCCGGAATGACAAAGCGATCACCCGCCCGTAGCGTTTTGCTGTTGCCATCGTTATCGCGCAGCACCGACACGCCCTGAACAATCTCGCAGTATTCATGCTCGGTGTAATTCACCAGCCACTGGCCAATTTCGCCTTCCCACACGCCGGCGCTCATCTGGCCGCACGGGCTGTTGTAGTGGTTGTACACCGCTTGCTCTGGGTCGCCCTTGAGGACTTTTGCCGGGTCTGGCCGATAGCGATCAGGCTGCGTGGTGGCTTGGCTGAAGTCGACGACATCCTGGATATTCATTGTTGTAATTCCCCGTGATTGCGGCGCGATGGCTGAAAAGACCCAAAGTCTATGTTTATTAAAATGAACACTGCAAGGCCGTTTGCCGACCTTGTGTCAAATATATTGATACAACCCCGGCCACTGGTTTAGGGTGGCAGGTGCCTTGGGCCGATAGCAGGCTGGCCGGGCAGAATTCCTGACAGCACCCGCGAAGAACGCGGGGCACTCGTATTCAACAAGAGGAGGACACTCGTATGACCACCCTGACTCGTGCCGACTGGGAACAACGGGCTCGCGATCTGAAGATCGAAGGCCGCGCCTATATCAATGGCGAATACACCGATGCCGTCTCCAGTGAGACCTTCGAGTGCATCAGCCCGGTCGATGGCCGTCTGCTGGGCAAGATCGCCAGCTGTGACGCCGCCGATGCCCAGCGCGCTGTGGAAAACGCCCGCGCCACCTTCAATTCCGGCGCGTGGTCGCGCCTGGCGCCGACCAAACGCAAAGCCACCATGATCCGTTTCGCCGGCCTGCTGAAACAGCACGCCGAAGAGCTGGCCCTGCTTGAAACCCTGGACATGGGCAAGCCGATCAGCGATTCCCTGTACATCGACGTTCCCGGCGCGGCGCAAGCCTTGAGCTGGAGCGGTGAAGCCATCGACAAGATCTACGACGAAGTCGCCGCTACCCCGCACGATCAGTTGGGTCTGGTGACCCGTGAGCCGGTGGGTGTGGTCGCAGCCATCGTGCCGTGGAACTTCCCGTTGATGATGGCCTGCTGGAAACTCGGCCCGGCGCTGTCCACCGGTAACTCGGTGGTCCTCAAGCCGTCTGAAAAATCGCCGCTGACCGCCATCCGCATCGCCGCACTGGCGGTTGAAGCCGGTATCCCGAAAGGCGTGCTGAACGTCCTGCCAGGTTATGGCCACACCGTCGGCAAGGCCCTGGCCCTGCACAACGACGTGGACACCCTGGTGTTCACCGGTTCGACCAAGATCGCCAAGCAACTGCTGATCTACTCCGGCGAATCGAACATGAAACGCGTCTGGCTCGAAGCCGGCGGCAAGAGCCCGAACATCGTGTTCGCCGATGCCCCAGACCTGCAAGCCGCCGCTGAGTCGGCTGCCGGCGCCATCGCCTTCAACCAGGGCGAAGTCTGCACCGCCGGTTCGCGTCTGCTGGTCGAGCGTTCGATCAAGGACACCTTCCTGCCGCTGGTGATCGCAGCGTTGAAAACCTGGAAGCCGGGCAACCCGCTGGACCCGGCGACCAACGTTGGCGCTCTGGTGGACACCCAGCAGATGAACACCGTGTTGTCCTACATTGAATCCGGTCACACCGACGGCGCCAAACTGGTGGCTGGCGGCAAGCGCATTCTTCAGGAAACCGGTGGCACCTACGTTGAGCCGACGATTTTCGACGGCGTGAGCAACGCGATGAAAATCGCCCAGGAAGAAATCTTTGGCCCGGTGTTGTCGGTCATTGCTTTCGACACCGCCGAGGAAGCTATCCAGATCGCCAACGACACGCCATACGGCTTGGCCGCTGCGGTGTGGACCAAAGACATTTCCAAGGCTCACCTGACCGCCAAGGCACTGCGCGCTGGTAGCGTTTGGGTCAACCAGTACGACGGCGGCGACATGACTGCACCGTTCGGTGGTTTCAAGCAGTCGGGCAACGGTCGCGACAAGTCGCTGCACGCGTTCGACAAATACACCGAACTGAAGGCGACCTGGATCAAGTTGTAAGCCAGTGACGGAGCCCGGTAGTCAATCGGGCTCCTGATCGACGCAGATCCCTTGTGGGAGCGGGCTTGCTCGCGAAGGCGCCGTAACAGCCAACGATGATGTTGGATGTGATGGCCTCTTCGCGAGCAAGCCCGCTCCCACATTTGCTTTGTGTTGCCTGAATAATAATATCCACAGGAGTGTGGAACATGCGTTGGGCGACTTATTTCGCCGTGTTGGCGTCTGTCTTGAGTGTCGGGCTGGCCCTGGGTGTCAGCATGCCGCTGGTGTCGTTTCGCCTGGAAAACTGGGGCTACGGTTCGTTCGCGATTGGTGTGATGGCGGCCATGCCAGCCATCGGTGTGCTGCTGGGGGCGAAGATCTCCAGCCACCTGGCGGCGCGTTTCGGTACGGCCAACCTGATGCGTCTGTGCCTGTGGGCCGGGGCGGTGTCCATCGGTTTGCTGGCGCTGCTACCGAGTTATCCGATCTGGCTGGTGTTGCGGTTGATGATCGGGGTGATCCTGACCCTCGTCTTCATCCTCGGCGAAAGCTGGATCAACCAACTGGTGGTCGAGAAATGGCGCGGGCGACTGGTGGCGCTGTATGGCAGCAGCTATGCGTTGAGCCAACTGGGCGGGCCGTTGCTGTTGGGCGCGCTGGGCACCGAGCAGGATTACGGTTTTTGGGTCGGCGTCGGTTTACTGCTGACGGCACCGTTGCTGTTGCTGGGCCGTAGCGGTGCACCGAGCAGCGAAGCCAGCAGCGTGACCTTCGGCGATTTGCTGAATTTCTGCCGGGGCTTGCCGGCGATTGCCTGGGCGGTGTCGCTGTTCGCCGCGTTCGAAGCGATGATCCTGACGTTGTTGCCAGTGTATTGCCTGCGACAGGGCTTCACCGCAGAGATCGCCTTGGCGATGGTCAGCACCGTGGTGGTCGGCGATGCCTTGCTGCAACTGCCCATCGGTGCGCTGGCGGATCGACTGTCCCGGCGGACGTTGTTCACCGGGTGCGCCGTGGTCCTGCTGCTGTCGAGCCTGGCGATTCCGCTGCTGATCGATACGTTGTTGATCTGGCCGCTGTGGGTGCTGTTCGGTGCGAGTGCCGGTGGTTTGTTTACCTTGTCGCTGATCCTGATCGGCGAGCGCTATCGCGATGATGCGCTGGTGCGGGCCAATGCCCACATTGCGCAGCTATGGGGGATTGGCTGCCTGATCGGGCCATTGGCGGCCGGGGCCGGCAGTCAGTGGATCAGCGGGCATGCGTTGCCGTTGCTGATGGCGGTCGGGGCGTTGGGGTTGGTGATTTTGCTGATGCGCCAAGGCGCGTTTGGCGCGGTGGCCGAACCTGCATAGAACCTGTGGGAGCGAGCTTGCTCGCGATGGCGGAGTGTCAGTCAACATCATTGTTAACTGACAGGGCCTCATCGCGAGCAAGCTCGCTCCCACAGGGGTTTTGGTTGTCTGTTAAAGCATCCGCTCCAGGCCCACGGTAGTGCTCATCCACGCATTGAACCGTCGCCACCAATTCCCCGGTTCCTTGGTCAATGTGTGCAGTTTGCCGTTGTCTTCGGTGACCCAGACGAGCTGGCCGTTTTCCAGTTTTACCTCATAACTCAGCGGCGGCGCCATGCCTTGCACGGCCAGTTCACGCAAGCGCGCGGCCAGCTCCGGGCTGTCAACCAGCACGCCGACTTCGGTGTTCCAGAGCACCGAACGCGGATCGAAGTTAAATGAGCCGATGAAGGATTTTTGCTGGTCGAAGATCATCGCCTTGCTGTGCAGGCTCGAATCCGAGCCCTGATAGGCCGAGCGCCGGAACAGATGCGGACTACTGCCACCACCGGCGCCGGGCTGGCGCCGCAGTTCGAACAGCTTCACGCCGTGCTCCAGCAACGCCTTGCGATACGGCGCATAACCGCCGTGCACCGCCGGTACATCGGTGGCTTCCAGCGAGTTGGTCAGCAAACTCACCGAGACCCCGGCATCGGCGCGGCCGGTCAGGTACACCAGCCCCGGTTGGCCAGGCACAAAGTAGGCGGAAATCATGATCAGCTCTTTGCTGACGCCGTTGAGCTCAGGTGCCAACTGCGTGGTCAGCAATAACCGCGGGTCGGGTTCGCCCTTGGCCAGCACCTTGCTCGGTGCATCCCACAGTGCCTGGTTCCAGGCCCAGATCAGCTCCTGGCGCCAGATGTCCATGCGCGGATGCCTGGTATAGGTCATCAGTTGCCGATACAGCGCGTGATTCTGTTTGCGGGTCTCCTCCAGGGATTCTTCCAGGCGCGTACGGGTGTTTTGCAGGTCCTTGGCCGTCGGTTTACTTGAGAGAAATTCGTCGATCGGCTTGCTCAGGGCGCTGTTCCAATACTGGTCGAAACTGTGGCCGAGCTGCTCAGCCACCGGCCCGACGCTGAGCATGTCGATGTCGGTGAAATTCAGGTTGGGCTCGGCATCGAAATACTCATCGCCCAGATTGCGTCCGCCGACGATGGCCGCGCTGTTGTCCGCTAGCCACAGCTTGTTGTGCATGCGCCGGTGTTGCAGCGACAGGTTGAACAACCGGCCCATGTTTCGCGTCACGCCGGTACTGCGGCCCAGTTGCAGCGGGTTGAACAGACGGATCTGAATCTGCGGGTGTGCCGCCAGGGTTGCAATGATTTGGTCCAGACCATCGCTGGTGGTGTCATCGAGCAGGATCCGCACCCGCACGCCGCGATCTGCAGCCTGGAGCAATTCCTCCACCAGCATGCGGGTGCTGATGCCGTCGTGGACGATGTAGTACTGCAAATCGAGGCTGGTCTGTGCGTTGCGGATCAACTCGGCGCGAGCCATGAAGGCTTCGGTGCTGTTGGAAAGCAGGCGGAAGCCCGATTGCCCTTGATGGGGCGCGGCCAGGGCCTGGATTGAGCGACCGAAGGCCGAGTTGCCCGCCGGCAATGCCTGGCTGGGCTCACGTTGCACATCGACACTGGCGCAGCCGGCGAGCGACAACACGAGCATCAGAAGCAGGAGAGGGCTGGATCGCAAGTCGGATCATTCCGCGTGTGAGTAGGGATCGGAGTATGGCACGGGTTATGACCGTCATCCGCTGCGGTTGATTCAGGAAAAATCTGCCTTCGTGAACAGCCCGATTCGAGCGCTGTGTAGGCAATGCCCGAAGGGCAGGAAATGAGAATTTTTGAAGTAGGGCATTTCTCCTACTCCTGTCAGCTACGGCCTCAGGCGAATTTTCTCTAGTTGCTTTGTAACTTCGTCTTACATCGGAAACAGGGGCGAATCGCAATAATGGCCGGGCGTTGTCAGGGAGGAAGTTTCGCTATTTCACGCCAGACAATGCGCTTCTTGCTGTCGTTTTTTAATTCTTACGGAGAGAGAATTTCTCATGAAAAAGCTATTCATCAGCGCCACAGTGGTGGCTTCGTTGTTGCCGGTTTTTGCCCTCGCAGAAAGTGCCAGCCTCACGGTTAGCGGCACGATTATTCCTACGGCGTGTACGCCAAGTTTTGCCGGCGGCAGCGTGGTCGATCTGGGCAAGGTATCGGCGGCGGATCTGAACGCCACTACGCAAACCGAGCTAGAGCTGAAAAACATCACTCTGAGCATGAACTGTAACGGTCAGGTGCCGGTGGCGGTGAAAGTGCATGACAACCAGGCGGCGACCCAGCTGCAGGGTATTACCATCGATGGCCGTGCAGAGAGCATGTACATCTACGGCATGGGCGCTGCCAGTGGCGTGAAGATCGGCGGGTATGGCTTGCGTCATGGCACGCCTACGGTCGATAGCGCGGCCATGGCCCTGATGTTTCAGCAGGGTGGTGGAATTGGCGGGCCGACCTGGAATCAGCCGACTTCGACACTGGTGGGCAAAGACGCTTCCAGCGGTGGTTATCTGCATTATTCGTGGGGTCGCAGCATTGCTGAAGGCCCGAGCAATGGCCGCATCCACACCCTTCCAATGACACTCGTTCCAGTCGTTGGCCCGGCCAAGGATCTGCCGACCGGCTCAGACATTACCCTCGATGGTTCCGCGACCTTCGAACTGGTCTACCTCTGAGGCAAGCAGGTGTGTGAGCGCTGTCAGCGCTCACACACCTGAGCAAACACGCACCGCAGTTCTTGCGGTGCGTCGTTATCGGCGCCATGGGCGCACGCCTTTTACGATTGTGTTTCAAGGATGGGCCTTTTCGTCGGCATTGCCGCGACGAGGCGCCAGGGAATCGTCATGCCTCAGATTCAACGTTTTTCAACCACCGGCCTGTTGGCATTACTCCTTCTATCGAGTGCAACGTCCGTGGCCGACGCCGCCGGCATGGTGCCGCAAACGCCGATCCTGATCCTCGAAGAATCAGCCGGCGAAGCCAGCATCAATATCACCAACACCGAATCGCACCCGGCGCTGCTGCACACCAGCATTGAAAATGTCCCCGAGGACACCGAGTTGCTATTGCTGCTGACCCCACCGGTGGCGCGGGTGGAAAGCGGTGGCACGCAACTGGTGCGGTTCATTCTGCGCAGCGCTGAGCCGCTGCGAACCGAGCGCCTCAAACGGGTGATTTTCGAGGGCATTCGGCCGCTGGAAAAAGGCAGCAACGCGCGGGTCAGCCTGACCGTGAGACAGAACATTCCAGCGATTCTGCGCCCGAAAAACCTGCCCATCGAACGTCAGCCATGGACGCTGCTGAAGTGGTCGGTGCAGGGCGCTCAACTCCAGGTCAGCAATCCCAGCCCCTACGTGGTGCGGCTGGCCAATACCGTCAATCTGCTGCCTGGCGATGCCCCGGTGGATCTGGGTCGCAGCTACATCCTGCCCGGCGAACGCTTGCGTCTGACGCCCGCCTCACCACTGCCGGTAACGGTGGCTCAAGTGCGTCTGTACCCGGCGACGATGTACGGTTATGCCGCCGGCAGTTTCGATGCGCCGCTGGTGGCCGGTGAATGAAGCGCACCCGCAGATGTGCGCTGCTCAGCCTGTTGGCATCGACCAATAGCTTTGCCGACTCGGTCACCTTCGACCCTAACGTCCTGCGCGCCCGTGGGCTGGATCTGCAACTGGCGGAGTATTTTCAGGACGCACCGCGCTTTCAGGAGGGCGCGTATTCGGTGCTGCTCAGCGTTAACGGCGTGCCGAAGGGACGGGTGTTGGCGACGTTCGACAGGCAAGGCGAGTTGTGCACCACCGAGGCGTTGCTCGAACAGGCAAACATGCGTGTCGAGGCGCTGCCGAGCCTGGAATGCAGGCGCTTTGTCGACAGCTTCGACGGCGTGATCGCGCGGCTCGATCCGGCCAAGGAACAGGTCGACTTGCTGCTGCCCACCGCGCTCGTCGCATCATCGGTGGCGGCCCGTCGCAGTTACGCTCACGGCGGCAGCGCTGCACTGTTGAACTACGACGCGCTGGTGCTGGGCAACGAGTACGTCGGCCAGACCACGCACTACCGCAGCCTCAACACCGAGTTGGGGCTGAACATCAACGACTGGGCGCTGCGCAGCCGTCAGTCTTATGCGGCCTTCGAGGGCAGCAGTCAGACCGAGCATCTGTACGCCTACGCTTCGCGCACCTTCGAGCCGCTGCAAACCAACGTGCAACTGGGCCAGCTCAACATGGCCTCGCCGTTGTTTGCCGGCGAGGCGTTTACCGGCGTGCAACTGCAACCGGAGGCCGCCCTGGGGGAGCTGGATGCCGACAGTCAAGGCGCTCACGTCGAAGGCATCGCCTACTCCGCGGCGCGGGTCGAAGTTCGGCAGAACGGTGCGCTGATCTACACCACGCTGGTGCCACCCGGGCCGTTTTCGCTGGTGGGTTTGCCGTTGCTCAGCCAGACCCTGGACCTGGAAGTCATCGTGCATGAAGAGGATGGCCAGCAGCGCAGTTTCATTGTTCCCGGAAACAGTCTCGGCGGTTTGTCACCGGGGCGACAGCCAGGCTTCGCAGTAAGCGCCGGACGCGTTCGCCGCTATGCCCGCGATGATCGCGACGCGCCTGATTTCGTCGCCGCCAGCAAGGATTGGCGTTTGGCCGCGGGCAAGCAACTGACGGCGGGAGCGATGCTCGGCAGCGACTATCAATCGGCAGGCATGGCGCTACAGATTCCGTTGTCGCCGCGCACGGCGATGGGCTTGCGTCAGGTGGTATCCCGCGCCCGTCGCGAAGATCAGTTGGGTGCGCAGTTTCAGCTCAGCCTGAGCACGGCGCTGACCGAGCGCGTCTCGGCGAATCTGTCGGTCACCCAGCAGGTACAAGGCTTTCGCACGTTGTCCGATACCACCTGGAATCGTGACACCGATCAACCGGATCAGCGCATTCGTAATCAGATGACACTAGGACTTAGCGGCGCCAGTGTGTCGTTGGGCTCTTTCTCCGGTGGTTTTTCCCGCTACACCGATTTTGAAAACGACACCACCTCACGCCTCAGCGCTTCGTGGTCGCGGATGTTCCAGCGCACCAGCGTGTCGCTGAGTCTGGAGCGCGACATGGGCGGCACCGCGCGAGACAGCCGCGGATTTGCTACCTATCTGACAGTCAGCGTGCCGATCGGGCGCAACGGTGCGCTGCGCAGTTTTGTCAGAAAGGACGACCTCAGCGGCACCCGCAGCGGCTTGCGCCTGAATCAACAGCTCAACGATGCCGTGGCCTACAGCGCCACTGTCGAGCGCCCGGAAAACGGTGATGCGGATGTCAGTGCTCGACTCAACCTGCTGCCGCGTTACACCCAGGTCGATCTGGGTTATTCGCAGCGCGGCTCCGGGGCGAGGGGTTATGACTTCGGGGCAAGGGGCGGCGTGGCGCTGCACAGCGAAGGCGTGACGTTGTCGCCATACACCGTGCGCGAAACCTTTGCCCTGCTCAAGGCCGGGGATGCCGCCGGGGTCAAGCTGCGCACACCTCACGGCCCGGTATGGACGGACGCGGCTGGCCGCGCGGTGGTGGCCAGTGTGCCGGCCTATCGCAAAACGCGGGTGGAGATCGACACCACGAGCCTGGCGCGCAATGTCGATGTGCTCAACGGCTACCGCGAGATCGAAGCGGCGCGCGGCTCGGTGCAGCGCCTGGCGTTTCAGATGGTCACTTCCCGCCGCGTGTTGCTGCATGCGCGCACGGCTGACGATCAGGTGATCGGCAAGGGCTTCGGCGTGTTTGATGAGCAGGGTCGGTATGTCACCAGCGTGCTTGATGACGGGCGGATTTTTCTCTCCGACATTCAGGCAGGCATCGCGTTGCACGTGCAAAAGGGCGACGGCTCGCGCTGTCATCTGAGGTTCGAACTGGCTGAAGAGGCCGATCCCGATGAACTCTATGAATCTGCGCCGGCACGTTGCAGCGACGCATGATTGAGGCAAACCCATGACCTTTTTCAAAGCGCCGTTCGTGGCGATGATGTGGCTGTGCTGCGCGACGGCGTTTGCCCAGGGCGAAGATTGCGAGGTGCGCGTCAGCCCGCCAGCGTTTGATTTTGGCGTGACTGATCGGGGCGTGTTGTTGCAGCAAGGTATGACGGCCGGAGAGCTGAGTTTTGGCAGTCGCCGGGTGCAGGTGCAGGTCGTCTGCGATCAGACGTTGCCGCTGGCGCTGCGTTTTGCGGCGCCGGGCGCTGATGCCGAGCGTTATCGCTTCGGCATCGGCACGCTGCGGCTCAAGGTGATGTCGGTGCGGGTCGACGGTGCGGTCACGCAAAGGGCAGGGGAGCACGACGTGCTACGTCCCGGCGAGCGCCTTCTGCCACTGTTGGCGAGCGGCAGGCGGCTGGATGTCGAGTTCGAGGTTGAAGGGCAAATCAGCAACGCGGCCAGTCGGGTCGCGGACCTGACCCGACTGGACGGCGAAGGCGTGTTCAGGCTGGATTGATCTCGCTTTCGGCGAGCAGTTTGATTGCCGCGGCGCCGACCTTGCGCACCGCGTCTTCGACCTGCGGTGTCGGCTTGGCGGCGTAGTTCATCCGCAGGCAATTTCGGTACTTGCCCGAGGCCGAAAAGATGCTGCCGACGGCAATCTGTACGCCTTGATCGTGCAGCGCACGATTCAGTTTCAACGTGTCGAAGCCTTCCGGCAGCTCGACCCACAGCATGAAACTGCCCTGGGGTCGACTGGCCCGGGTGCCGGCGGGGAAGTAGCGCGTGACCCAATCGATCATCACATCGCGATTGCGTTGGTACTGGGTGCGCATCCGCCGTAGATGCGGCTCGAAATGCCCGCCCTTGAGGAAGTCGGCGATGGCGATTTGGGCTTGCGGCGCGGTGGAGCCGGTGCTGATGTATTTCATATGCAGCAACCGCTCAAGATAACGGCCGGGTGCCACCCAGCCGATGCGCAATCCCGGCGCCAGTGTCTTGGAAAAGGAGCTGCAAAGCAGGACGCGGCCGTCCTCGTCGAAAGATTTGATCGTGCGTGGGCGCGGGTAGGTGTAGGCCAGTTCGCCATACACATCGTCTTCGATGATCGCCACATCGAACCGCTGTGCCAGGTTCAACAACGCGCGTTTACGCGCCTCCGGCATGATGTAGCCTAAGGGGTTGTTGCAGTTGGGGGTCAACTGTATGGCCTTGATCGGCCATTGTTCCAGGGCCAGTTCCAGCGCCTCGAGGCTGATGCCGGTGATCGGGTCGGTGGGGATTTCCAGGGCTTTCATGCCCAGGCCCTTGAGGGTTTGCATGGCGCCGTGAAAGCTTGGCGAATCCACCGCGACGATGTCGCCGGGCGAACAGATGGAGCGAATGCTGGTGGACAGGGCTTCGTGGCAACCGGTGGTCACCACCAAGTCGGCGGCGCTCAATTGGCAGCCGGAATCGAGCATCAGCCGGGCGATCTGTTCGCGCAGTTCGAGGTTGCCGTGGATGTTGTCGTAATACAGGCCGGGCATATCCTGGCGTCGACAGATCTGCGCCAGCCCGCGCAGCAGCGGTTTCATGGTCGGCGTGGTGATGTCTGGCATGCCGCGGCCCAGTTGCACCACGTCTTTGCGTGGCACGGCGCGGATCAATTCCAGCACCTGATCCCATTGGGAAATATCCACCGGGCGTTGCGCCGGACGGCCAACGGCGGGCAGTTCCGGCAGATCGCGGCTGACCGGCACGAAATAACCGGATTTGGGTTTCGGTGTCGCCAACCCGCCGTCTTCGAGCACCCGATAGGCCTGCTGCACCGTGCTCAGGCTGACCCCGTGTTCGACACTCAACGCCCGCACTGAGGGTAGCCGGTCGCCGGGACGATAGAAGCCCTGTTCGATACGCGTGCCGAGCAATTCGGCGAGATTGACGTAAAGGGTCATGGCACTGCCTCGATACAGGTGATTCGGTTAACCCATACAGATGGGGCAAAAATACAGGATTCAGAGGGCTGAACAGTAATCTGTATGGAATTAATACAGACGCTTTGAATCTGTAATGCTTTTTGTCGCCCACGCATCATGAAAGCTCTGGCTACCCAAGTAAACAGGAGCAATCAAAATGAACGGCTTGAGCGATGTGCGGCTGACGTTACACAGTCAGGAACTGACGGCAGGGCAAATCAACGGCACCCGTGAGGCGTGCCTGCGCAACGCGCCGTCCTGCCTTGGTCGCTGGGGTCTGTTCTGGCATCGTCTACACACGCGCCGGGTGTTGCTGAGCCTGTCCCCGGAGCAGCTCAGGGATGTCGGGTTGAGTCGGGAGCAGGCGTTGGAGGAGGGGCTTAAACCCTTCTGGAGGATCTGATAGCGGCGGTGTTCTTTCGGCCCATTCGCGAGCAAGCCCGCTCCCACAGGGGATCAGCGGTAGGCACGCATCTTGTGCGCGCCAGAGATCAAATGTGGGAGCGGGCTTGCTCGCGAAGGCGTCAGTAGTCGCGCTATCAAACCAACTCTTTAAGCCGATGCCACAACATCCCCAACGCCAACAATGGCGAACGCAAATGCTGGCCGCCGGGGAAGGTGATGTGCGGCACCTGGGCGAACAGATCAAACCCACCACTGTGCTGCCCGCTGATGGCTTCGGCCAGCAACTGGCCCGCCAAATGCGTGGCATTCACCCCGTGACCGGAATAGGCCTGGGCGTAATACACATTCGGCTGGTTCTTGAGCCGGCCGATCTGCGGCAGGCGATTGGCGCCGATGCCGATCATGCCACCCCATTGATAGTCGATCTTCACCCCGGCGAGTTGCGGGAACACCTCCAGCATCTTCGGCCGCATATACGCGGCGATGTCTTTCGGGTCGCGTCCTGAGTAATGGCAGGCCCCACCGAACAGCAAGCGTCGATCCGCCGAGAGTCGGTAGTAATCCAGTGCCACGCGCTGGTCGCAAACCGCCATGTTCTGCGGCAACAACGCGTGAGCCTGTGTTTCGCTCAACGGTTCGGTGGCGATGATGTAACTGCCGGCCGGCAGCACTTTGCCGCTGAGTTCGGGGTTGAGGTCATTGAGGTAAGCGTTGCAACCCAGTACCAGGGTCTTGGCGCGGACCGAGCCCTGGGCGGTGTGAACCTTCACTTCGGTGCCGTAATCGATGCGGGTGACCGCCGACTGTTCGAACAGTTTTGCCCCCAATTGCTGCGCGGCCGCCGCTTCGCCAAGCGCCAGGTTAAGCGGATGCAAATGCCCGGAGCCCATGTCGATCAAGCCACCCACGTAACGGTCGGAGCCGACCACCGAATGCATTTCATTGGCTTGCAGCAGTCGGGTTTCGTAGCGATAACCGAGGCCGCGCAGCTCTTCGGCATCTTCGGCAAAGCCTTCGAGGTCGCGGGGCTTGTTGGCGAGGTCGCAGTAGCCCCAGGTCAGATCGCAGGGGATCTGAAAACGCTCGACCCGTTGTCGGACGATTTCCACCGCTTCCAGGCCCATGAGTTTCATCTGACGCACGCCGTCGGCACCGATGATGTTGGCGAACTGATCAAGGCCATGGCCGACGCCACGAATCAATTGCCCGCCGTTACGCCCACTGGCCCCCCAGCCGATTTTGTGCGCTTCCAGCAGCACCACGCTGAGTCCGCGTTCAGCCAGTTCGAGCGCGGTGTTCAACCCGGAGAACCCGCCGCCGACCACGCACACATCCGCCATCAACTCGCCCTGAAGCCCCGGATGATCGGGCTGCGGCAGGCTGCTGGCGGCGTAATAAGAGGCGGCGTGGCGGTGATTCGGGGCCGGTTGCTGAACACGGGCGTTCATGTGCGTCATCCAGAGGCGTGTGTTTGAAAAAGTTGACGGAGCATAAGCCGGACCTTCCGGCACGGGCAACACTGGTCGGTTGCTGCTGTCTGGATCGGGGCTTTTGCGTCAGAATCCCGGTCTATTCCGCTTTTGGTCACCGCTTCGATGAGCTGCAACAGTCAGAAAATTCGTACCTTGCGCCAGCAGATCCCCTCGTTCGAGTGCGTGCCTGGCTGCCATGACTGCTGTGGGCCGGTGACCACTTCGCCGGAAGAAATGTCCCGTCTGCCGCGCAAGACCCGCGCCGAGCAGGATGCGGCGATGGATGAGTTGAACTGCGTGCACCTGGGGCCACAGGGCTGCACCGTGTATGACGAGCGGCCGCTGATCTGCCGATTGTTCGGCACCACCAAGACCTTGCCATGCCCCAATGGGCGCGGGCCGGTGGAGCTGATTCATCCGCGGGTGGAGAAGCAGATTCATGAGTACATGGCTTCGACGCGGCAGGTGTTGGTTTAACGGTTGTGTTCATTCAGCCAGACCGCATCGACGCCATCGCGAGCAAGCTCGCGATGGCGCCCGTTCAGGCGACTTGATCTCAATCCGGAATCGGCAAACTCAAACTCTCTTTCACCTCTTCCATCACGATATAGCTCTTGGATTCGCGCACATGCGGCAGTTTGAGCAAGATATCGCCCAGCAATTTGCGATACGAAGCCATCTCCGAAATCCGCGCTTTCACCAGGTAGTCGAAATCCCCTGACACCAAATGGCACTCCAGCACGTGAGGCAGCTTCAGCACCGCGCGTCGGAACTCTTCGAAAGTATCGCCGGATTTGTAGTCGAGGCTGATCTCTACAAACACCAGCAGACTACCCTTGAGGTGCTGCGGGTTAAGCCGGGCGTTGTAGCCCATGATGATCCCTTCGCGCTCCAGTCGGCGAACCCGCTCGGTACAGGGCGTGGTCGACAGACCGACCTTTTCCCCCAGCTCGGTGAAGGAGATGCGCCCGTCCGCTTGCAGGATCCGCAGGATGTTGCGGTCGATCTTGTCCAGCTCACGTTTGGTCTGAGTATTGGTACGCATAGGGGATGCGCCTCCGTGAAAAGGGTTTTTGCCGAGAATTGTCGCCAAATATAGGCACTTATATAGTGAAAAGCACTGGCTAATCTTTTTTAAACTGCGCACATCTTCGGTCTGAACATCAAACGTCAGCGGTACGCCGCGATGAGGGACACAAAAATGCGCGTTATGGTCTTGGGTAGCGGCGTCATCGGTACCGCCAGTGCTTACTATCTGGCACGTGCCGGGTTTGAAGTGGTGGTCGTGGACCGTCAGCCGGCTGCCGCCATGGAGACCAGTTTCGCCAACGCCGGGCAAGTCTCCCCGGGTTATGCCTCGCCGTGGGCAGCGCCGGGCGTGCCGCTCAAGGCGATCAAGTGGTTGTTGCAGCGTCACGCGCCGCTGGCAATCAAGGCCACTGCCGACATCGACCAATATCTGTGGATGGCGCAGATGCTGCGCAACTGCACCGCCAATCGCTATGCGGTGAACAAGGAGCGCATGGTCCGTCTGTCCGAGTACAGCCGTGACTGCCTCGACGAATTGCGCGCCGAAACCGGCATCGCCTACGAAGGCCGCAGCCTCGGTACGACTCAACTGTTCCGCACCCAGGCTCAACTCGACGGCGCCGCGAAAGACATCGCCGTGCTGAAAGAGTCCGGCGTGCCGTTCGAACTGCTCGACCGCGCCGGCATTGCTCGCGTCGAACCGGCCCTGGCCAGCGTCACCGACATTCTTGCCGGTGCCCTGCGCCTGCCGAACGACCAGACCGGCGACTGCCAGATCTTCACCACCCGCCTGGCCGAAATGGCCGTGAAGCTGGGTGTGGAATTCCGCTACGGCCAGGACATTCAGCGCCTGGACCACGCCGGTGATCGCATCAACGGCGTGTGGATCGACGGCAAGCTGGAAACCGCTGACCGCTACGTCCTGGCACTCGGCAGCTACTCGCCGCAACTGCTCAAGCCGCTGGGCATCAAGGCACCGGTGTATCCGCTCAAGGGTTACTCCCTGACCGTGCCGATCACCAACCCGGCGATGGCCCCGACTTCGACTATTCTCGACGAGACCTACAAGGTCGCGATCACCCGTTTCGACAACCGTATCCGCGTCGGCGGCATGGCTGAAATAGCCGGTTTTGACCTGTCGCTGAACCCGCGTCGGCGCGAAACCCTGGAGATGATCGTCAACGACCTTTATCCTCAGGGCGGCGATCTGGCCCAGGCGAGTTTCTGGACCGGTTTGCGTCCGACCACACCGGACGGCACGCCGATCGTTGGTGCTACACCGTTCAGCAATCTGTTCCTGAACACTGGCCACGGTACGCTCGGTTGGACCATGGCCTGTGGTTCCGGTCGTTTGCTGGCTGACCTGATGGCGAAGAAAACACCACAGATCAGCGCCGAAGGCCTCGATATTTCCCGTTACGGTCACAAAATCCAGGAGTCCGCAAAACATGGCAATCCAGCGCCAGCTCACCAATGAACGCATGAGTCAGATCGTCGCCCACAACGGTACGGTGTACCTGGCAGGGCAGGTCGGCGATGACATGAGCGCCGGGATTGAACAGCAGACCCGTGAAACCCTCGCCAACATCGAGCGTTTGCTCGATCTGGCCGGCACCGACAAGAGCCACATACTCTCGGTGACGATTTATCTGAAAGACATCGATGCGCACTTCGAAGGCATGAATTCGGTTTGGGACAAGTGGCTGCCAAAAGGCGTTGCCCCTGCTCGTGCCACCGTTGAGTCGAAGCTGTGCGAACCGCAAATCCTGGTTGAGCTGTCGGTGGTTGCCGCGCTGCCGTAACGCGCCGCAACTACCTGTTAGTAACGATCCCTCTCCCGGTGCTGTTGGCGGTTCACGCCGTCAGCCAGCGCCGGTTTTTATTCCCATGACCGCCTAGAAGTCTGCCGCCATGCGTCCTGCTCGTGCCCTGATCGACCTCCAAGCCCTGCGTCACAACTACCGAATCGCCCGTGAAATCACGGGGGCCAAGGCCCTCGCGGTAATCAAGGCCGATGCCTACGGCCATGGTGCGGTGCGTTGCGCCCAGGCGCTGGAAGCCGAGGCGGACGGGTTTGCGGTGGCGTGTATTGAAGAGGCGTTGGAGCTGCGCGCCGCGGGCATTCGTGCGCCGGTGTTGTTGCTGGAAGGTTTTTTCGAAGCCGATGAGCTGTCGCTGATCGTCGAGCATGACTTCTGGTGCGTGGTGCATTCGCTGTGGCAGCTCGAAGCGATCGAGAAAGCCGCGCTGAGCAAGCCGATCACGGTCTGGCTCAAGCTCGATTCGGGCATGCACCGGGTTGGCTTGCATCCGGCGGATTATCAGGCGGCTTACCAACGGCTGCTGGCCAGCGGCAAAGTCTCGAAGATCGTTTTGATGAGCCACTTCGCCCGGGCCGATGAATTGCACGAGCAGTCCAGTGCCGAACAGGTCGCTGTGTTCGAAGCGGCACGCCAGGGTTTGTCCGCCGAGGTCAGCCTGCGTAACTCGCCGGCGGTACTCGGTTGGCCGCAGATTCCAAGCGATTGGGTGCGTCCGGGCATCATGCTCTACGGCGCCACGCCTTTCGAAGAAGCCAACGCTGTGGCCTCGCGCCTGCAACCGGTGATGACCCTCGAATCGAAAGTGATCTGCGTGCGCGAATTGCCGGCCGGCGAGCCGATCGGTTACGGCGCGAAATTCATCACGCCCAAGCCGATGCGCGTTGGTGTGGTAGCCATGGGTTACGCCGATGGCTACCCGCGTCAGGCACCGACTGGCACGCCGGTGATGGTCGCCGGGCAGCGTAGCCAGTTGATTGGCCGGGTCTCGATGGACATGCTTTGCATCGACCTGACCGATGTGCCGCAGGCCGGCCTCGGTTCCACCGTCGAGTTGTGGGGCAAAAACATCCTCGCCAGCGACGTGGCCGCCGCTGCCGACACCATTCCTTATCAGATCTTCTGCAACCTGCGCCGGGTGCCACTGCTCTATTCCGGGTCTTGAGGCGAAGCACGCCACGCCGGAAGTCGCCTCGCTGAACAGGATTCAGGCCCAAGTGTTGTAAATACTGAACGCTGTCGCCATGATAACGCTCAATATTTCAACAACCCTGAATCCCTGGAGGCGCAAGCATTGGACGTCGGTGAACGACTGCAATCCATCCGTAAGCTCAAAGGCCTTTCGCAGCGTGAGCTCGCCAAACGCGCGGGTGTTACCAACAGCACGATTTCGATGATCGAGAAGAACAGCGTCAGCCCCTCGATCAGTTCGCTGCGCAAAGTGTTGGGCGGGATTCCCATGTCCATGGTCGAGTTCTTTTCCGAAGAGATCCTGCAGGAAAAACCGACTCAGATCGTCTACAAGGCCAACGAGCTGATCGATATTTCCGATGGCGCCGTGACCATGAAACTGGTCGGCCGGGCTCACCCGAGCCGGGCGATCGCCTTCCTCAATGAAATCTACCCGCCAGGCGCCGATACCGGTGACGAGATGCTCACCCACGAGGGCGAGGAAACCGGGATTCTGGTGGAAGGTCGGCTGGAATTGGTGGTCGGGGCTGAAACTTTTGTGCTCGAAGCCGGCGACAGCTACTACTTTGAAAGTACCAAGCCGCACCGTTTCCGGAATCCGTTCGACGCGCCGGCGCGACTAATCAGCGCAGCCACGCCGGCGAATTTCTAAGAAAAGAGGCGTCCTGCCAGCACTGCCGAGGCGCCCGAGCAGTTTTACACCGCACAACAAGACCCCTTCGACTTTGGGGTTGTTTCAGTGTGGCGGGCTTGCCGTTATACTTGCGCCCGCCTGCGAACCGTGGCCGCGGGCGTGAATAGCCACCATTGAGGGTGAACGCGTGAACCTAATTATGAAAATGCTGGCTGCACCAGCAACTGTATTGGCCCTATGGGCAGTGAGCGCACAAGCTTCTACCACCGACGACATCGCCAAGCGTCTTGAGCCCGTCGGCCAGGTCTGTGTAACAGGTCAAGAATGCAAAGGGATGGAAGTCGCTGCTTCGGTAGGCGGCGGCGCAGCGAAAACCCCTGATGAAATCATTGCCAAACATTGCAATGCTTGCCACGGCACCGGCCTGTTAGGCGCGCCGAAAATCGGTGATGCCGCAGACTGGAAAAAACGCGCCGATAAAGAAGGCGGCACCGCTGCTGGCTTGGCGAAGGTTGCGTTGGCAGGGCTCAATGCGATGCCACCAAAAGGCACCTGCAGTGACTGCGAAGTGAAAGATCTTGAAGGCGCCATCCAGAAGATGTCCGGCCTGAAATAAGCCCCATTTTCAGCAAAAAGCCGCTTACGAGCGGCTTTTTTGTGCCTGCTGTTTTGTCCTGAAGTGAATGAAGATCCCTTCTGGGAGCGGGCTTGCATCGCGAAGGGGCCCTGGCAGTTGCCATCATGCTGACGGACACACCGCTTTCGCGAGCAAGCCCGCTCCCACAGGGGTCATCAGTGTTCGCATGATTTGGCTTCTGAGACTGTTCTTTGCAGCAAAGACCCGGCAAGCTCGGTCCAACCCCAATTCACGGAACGCGCGGGAGGATCAGATGGTGCAGTTATGTTCTATCGAGCAGGCGGTCGATGACGTACTGGCAAGGTTGCCGGTGCATATTCACATGGGCTTGCCCTTGGGTTTGGGTAAACCCAACCACTTCGTCAATGCGCTGTTCCAACGCATCGTGCAACTGCCCGAACGGCGGCTGACGATTTACACCGCGCTGTGCCTTGGTCGGCCTTCCTTGGGCGATGGCTTGCAAAAGCGCTTCCTCGAACCGTTTATCGAACGGGTCTTCGGCGACTATCCAGAGCTGGATTTCCTCGCCGATCTTCACAAAGATGACCTGCCAGCCAACATTCACGTCGAGCAATTCTTCATGCAACCGGGCAGCCTGCTGCACAGCGCCCAGGCCCAGCAGGATTACGTCAGCAGCAACTACAGCCACGCCGCCCGGGACATCAACGCCGCCGGCCTGAACCTGGTGGCGCAACTGGTGGCCAGCCATGCCGAACACCCGGACCGCTTGAGCCTGAGTTGCAACCCGGACATCACCCTCGACCTGTTTCCGATGATCGCCAAACGCCGGGCGGCGGGGGAGACGGTGCTGATCGTCGGCCAGGTGCACAACGATTTGCCCTACATGCCGGGGGACGCCGAAATCGGCATCGACACCTTCGACTTGCTGATCGACGAGAAGGACAACACCACGCTGTTCTCCACGCCGAATATGCCGGTGGGTTTCCAGGACCACTTCATCGGTTTGCACGCCAGTGCGCTGGTACGCGACGGCGGCACGCTGCAAATCGGCATCGGTTCCATGGGTGATGCATTGACGGCGGCATTGCTGGCACGCCAGGCCGATAACGCCGGTTACCAGGCGTTGTTGGCGGACTTGAATCTGAGCCAATGGGCGCAGTTGATTGATCGCGAAGGTGGCGTCGAGCCGTTCGCCAAGGGCTTGTACGGTTGTAGCGAAATGTTCGTCAACGGTTTGCTGGTATTGGCCGATGCCGGGATCGTACGGCGCAAGGTCTACCCGGACGTGGCAACCCAGCAACAGGCCAACGACGGCACCCTCGATGAAGCCGCGCAAACCGACGGCATCTCGGTGCATGGCGGGTTCTTCCTCGGGCCGCGCAGTTTCTATGAGCGCCTGCGCGAGTTGCCCCAGAGCAAGCGCCTCGAATTCAACATGACCCGCATCAGCTACATCAACGAGCTCTACGGTCAGGAAGAACTCAAACGCTTGCAGCGCATCGATGCACGGTTCATCAACTCCGCGTTCACCGTGACCCTGATGGGCGCCGGCGTAGCGGATCAACTGGAAGACGGGCGGGTGCTCAGCGGTGTCGGCGGGCAGTACAACTTCGTCGCCCAGGGCCATGCGCTGGAAGGCGCGCGCTCGGTGCTGATCCTGCGCAGTTGGCGCGAGTCGGGCGGTGAGGTCAATTCGAACATCGTCTGGGAGTACGGCCACTGCACCATCCCGCGACACCTGCGGGACATCGTCGTCACCGAATACGGCATCGCCGACTTGCGGGGCAAGAACGATGCGGCGGTGATTGAGGCGCTGTTGAACATCAGCGATTCACGCTTCCAGCCGGGGCTGATCGAACAGGCTCAGGCCGTTGGCAAGTTGCCGAAGAATTTCCGGATTGATCCGAGGTTCACCGACAACAACCCTCAGCGCTTGCAGGCCATTCAGGCGCGGCACCCGAACCTGTTTCCGGAGTATCCGCTGGGGTGTGATTTCACTGATGTGGAACGGGATTTGTTGCGGGCGCTGAACTGGTTGAAGAGCAAGTTCAAGCTGACCGAGATTCTGGAGCTGGGTAAGGCTGCGCTGGATGCGCCGCAGCCTTCGGAATTTCCCGGGCATTTGGAGCGGATGCAGCTGACCAACCCGGAAGGCTTGAAAGAGGACTTGTTTCAGCGTTTGCTGCTCACCGGCCTCAAAGCCACCGCGCAATAAATGCAAACAGAAATCAAATGTGGGAGCGGGCTTGCTCGCGAAGGCAGTGTGTCAGTCGACATCAACATTGACTGATACTGCGCTTTCGCGAGCAAGCCCGCTCCCACATGGGTTTTGCGGTGTGGCTTTATTCGATGAAGGTCACGACGCCGCCGGCCAGCGACTGAACGCGAGCCAACGATTCAACGCGATAACCCTGCGCATCCAATTCCGCACGGCCACCCTGGAACGACTTCTCGATCACGATCCCCAAGCCAGCCACGGTCGCGCCGGCCTGTTTGATGATCGAGATCAGCGCTTGCGACGCCTTACCGTTGGCCAAAAAGTCATCGATGATCAGCACGCGGTCGCTGCTGGTCAGGTGGCGCGGGGAGATCGCCACAGTGCTTTCGGTCTTCTTGGTGAACGAGTAAACGGTCGCCGACAGCAGGTTTTCAGTCAGGGTCAGGGACTGCTGCTTGCGGGCGAAAATCACCGGCACACCGAGGTTCAGACCGGTCATGATCGCCGGGGCGATGCCCGAGGCTTCGATGGTGACGATCTTGGTGATGCCCGAATCCTTGAACAGCGTGGCGAATTCGTCGCCGATCAGCTTCATCAGGGCCGGGTCGATCTGGTGGTTCAAAAAGGCGTCGACCTTCAAGACCTGATCGGAAAGCACGATGCCTTGTTCGCGGATTTTCTGGTGCAGTGCTTCCATGAAGCTTTCCTCTAAGGACGGCTGTGCGTCTAGGGCTGGTTAAAAAGTAGTCGATTCTAGCGCTTTAACATCGCGCGTATATCCGCCAATGCGGTATTGCCGCGAACGGCTTTGACTTCAACGGGGGTGTCGTCGTTGCCTTCCCAGGCCAGGTCGTCCGGCGGCAGCTCATCGAGGAAGCGGCTCGGCGCGCAATCGATGATTTCGCCGTACTGCTTGCGCTTGGCGGCGAAAGTGAACGCCAGGGTCTGACGCGCCCGGGTAATCCCGACGTAGGCCAGACGGCGCTCTTCTTCGATGGTGTCGGCTTCAATGCTGGAACGGTGTGGGAGGATTTCCTCTTCCATGCCCATGATGAACACGTAGGGAAATTCCAGGCCCTTGGAGGCGTGCAAGGTCATCATCTGCACACCTTCGGCGCCGTCTTCCTCTTCCTGCTGGCGTTCGAGCATGTCGCGCAAGACCAGTTTGCCGATGGCGTCTTCGACGGTCATCTCGCCTTCTTCGTCTTTCTCCAGGGTGTTTTTCAACGCCTCGATCAGGAACCAGACGTTACCCATGCGGTAGTCGGCAGCCTTGTCGCTGGAGCTGTTGGTGCGCAGCCAGTTCTCGTAGTCGATGTCCATGACCATGCTGCGCAGGGCCGAGATCGGGTCTTCGCCGGCGCACTGCTCGCGGACCCTGTCCATGAAGCGCTTGAAGCGCGACAGGCGATCGGTGAAGCGTGTATCCAGATGCTCGCCCAGGCCGATTTCGTCGGTGGCGGCGTACATCGAGATTTTGCGTTCGGTGGCGTAGTTACCGAGCTTCTCCAGCGTCGTCGAACCGATTTCCCGGCGTGGGACGTTGATCACCCGCAGGAAGGCGTTGTCATCATCCGGGTTCACGATCAGACGGAAGTAAGCCATCAGGTCTTTCACTTCCTGACGGCCGAAGAAGCTGTTGCCGCCAGACAGTCGATACGGAATCTGGTGGTGTTGCAGCTTCAGTTCGATCAGCTTGGCCTGATAGTTACCGCGATACAGGATCGCGAAATCGCTGTACGGCCGGTCGGTGCGCAAGTGCAGGGTCAGCAGCTCAACGGCCACGCGCTCGGCTTCGGCATCTTCGTTGCGGCAGCGGATCACCCGGATCTCGTCGCCGTGGCCCATCTCGCTCCACAGTTGTTTTTCAAACTCGTGGGGATTGTTCGAGATCAGCACGTTGGCGCAACGCAGGATGCGGCTGGTGGAGCGATAGTTTTGTTCCAGCATGACGACTTTCAGTGATGGATAGTCGTCCTTCAACAGCATCAGGTTTTCCGGCCGGGCGCCGCGCCAGGCGTAGATCGACTGGTCATCGTCGCCGACCACGGTGAACTGGTTACGGGTGCCGATCAGCAACTTAACCAGCAAATACTGGCTGGCGTTAGTGTCCTGGTATTCGTCCACCAGCAGGTAGCGGACCTTGTTCTGCCATTTTTCGAGGATGTCGGCGTGTTCCTGGAACAGCTTCACCGGCAGCAGGATCAGGTCGTCGAAGTCCACCGCGTTGAACGCCTTGAGCGTGCGCTGGTAGTGGGTGTAGACGATGGCGGCGGTCTGTTCCTTGGGGTTGCGTGCGTTTTCCAGGGCTTCAGCGGGCAGGATCAGGTCGTTTTTCCACGAGCCGATCATGTTCTTGATCTCGTCGACGCCGTCGTCGCCCGCGTATTCCTTCTGCATGATGTCGGTCATCAGGGATTTGACGTCGGTCTCGTCGAAGATCGAGAAGCCCGGTTTGTAGCCCAGCCGCACGTGTTCCTTGCGGATGATGTTCAGGCCCAGGTTGTGGAAGGTGCACACCGTCAGGCCACGGCCTTCGCCGCCCTTGAGCAGGGTGCCGACCCGTTCCTTCATCTCCCGCGCAGCCTTGTTGGTAAAGGTCATGGCGACGATGTACTGGGCACGGATGCCGCAGTTCTGGATCAGGTGCGCGATCTTGCGCGTGATCACGCTGGTCTTGCCGGAGCCTGCACCGGCGAGCACCAATAGAGGGCCGCCGACGTAGTTCACGGCTTCTTGCTGCCGGGGATTGAGTCGGGACATACGGAATCAGGGAGTCATTTGCGAAATGGGCCGGCATTTTAACAGGCTCAGCGAATTGTGCTGCTCTCTCCGACTTGTGACGCAGCACGCGATCTCTATTTGCCGGTTTTGGTACTTTCACGCAGGATGCGCGGGGGTTTTGCGTCTAATGTTCGTATTCCAGATACAAAACCGCGTTTGATAACCCAGGTCAGTTGGTCATTGGTTATCGGCGCGGCATAATGCCCGCCGCCTACATCATTAGCAGAGTCTAGGGAGCTAGCTTGTCTACGCCTGTCGAACCCTTGCGTTTGCTGCTACTGGCCGAAGAGCCAGCGTGGGCAGCGTTGTTGCGCGAGTGTCTGGCTCCAATGGGGAGCTCGGCAGTGCTGATCAGCGCGCCGAGTTGGGAGTCGGTCAGCAGTTTGTTCGAAGACAACCGCAGTGCGGTGTTGTTGACGATCCCGGCCCTTCAGCCTCTGCCTGGCCGTTGCAGCCTGCCGACGGTGATGTTGCTCGAACACGAGCCGCTGACCCCGCCCGACGGTGTGAGTGACTGGCTGGTGCGCGATATGCTCGACGCCGGCATGTTGCGCCGGTGCCTGCGCCATGTGCGCGAGCGCGGCGTGCTGGAAAACACCCTGCAACGCCTGGCCGAGCAAGACCCGCTGACCGGCATCGCCAACCGCCAGGGTTTCCAGACCCTGCTGGCGGCGCGTCTGGCGGAAAACGACGGCCGCGGTTTGGCCCTCGGCCACCTCGATCTCGATAACTTTCGTCATGCCAACGACGCCCTCGGCCATCAGGCCGGCGACCGATTGATCCTGCAAGTGGTCGCGCGGCTGAAAAGCCAGCTTGAGGCCGGCGATCAATTGGCCCGGCTGGGCAGCGATGAGTTCGCCCTGCTGATCGACACCCGCCGCGCGCCGCAACGCGCCGAATGGATGGCCGAACGCATTACCGAAGCGTTGTCCGAGCCTTATTGGGTCGACGGCGAGAGCCTGTTGATCGGCTCCAGCCTCGGGATTGCCCATGCCCGGGCCCAGGCCGGCGCCGACCCGCTGATGTGGCACGCGCACATCGCCATGCAGCAGGCCAAGAGCACTCAGGGCTGCACCTTTCACATCTTCAACGAACGCATCAACCGCAATGCCCGCAGCATGGCCGATCTCGAAAGCGAGCTGCGCCGGGCCTTGCGTCGCGATGAGCTGGAACTGCATTACCAGCCGCGCCTGAACCTTGAAGACGGCCAGATCGTCGGCCTCGAAGCGTTGGTGCGCTGGCGTCATGGCGAACGGGGCTTGCTGCCGCCGAGCGAGTTCGTGCCGCTGGCCGAGCAGAGTGGTTTGATCGTGCCGTTGGGTTACTGGGTGATTTCCCGGGCCCTGCGCGACATGCAGGCGTTGCGCGAACGTGGTTTGCCGGCGCTGCACATGGCGATCAACCTGTCGTTCCGGCAGTTTCAGGACAGCCAATTGTTGTCGACCCTCAGTCGCTTGATCATCGAGCGCGGCGTTGAGGCGCAATGGCTGGAGTTCGAACTGACTGAAACCGCAGTGATGCGCCGTAGCGATCTGGTCAAGCAGACCATGGATGCCCTCGGCCGACTCGGCGTGCGTTTCTCTCTCGACGACTTCGGCACTGGTTTCTCATCGTTCGTGCACCTCAACAGCCTGCCGATCACCTTGCTCAAGGTCGACAAGAGCTTCGTCGGTGGCATGGAGGAGCGCGAAGAGAACCGCAAACTGGTGCACGCGATGATCAACCTGGCGCACAACCTCAATTTGGAAGTGGTCGCCGAAGGCGTGGAAACCCCGGAGCAGTTGGACTTGTTGCGCGGCTTTGGCTGCGATCAGGTGCAGGGTTACCTGATCAGCAAGCCTTTGCCGTTGGCGGAGTTGGTTGAGTATTTGACCTTTGGCAGCAGCCAGCAGCCCGCCCTCGAAATCGTGAGTTAAACGCGAAATCTGTGGGACGGGCTCTTGTGGCGAGGGAGCTTGCTCCCGCTTGGGCGCGTAGCGGCCACAAAATCTTTGCGACTGCTGCGCAGTCGAGCGGGAGCAAGCTCCCTCGCCACACAAGCCTCGCTCCTACAGGGATCTCAGTCAGGCTGGGCGACTTGGAAGCTTGCCCCTGACGCAGGCTCGCGCCGAATCATCCGCTTCATCTTCCACTCAAACGCCAGCGTCAAACTCACCGCCGCGCACGCCAGTCCCAGCGCCAACCCCCACCAGACGCCCGTTGGGCCCCAGTTCAGATTGAAGGCCATCATCCACGCGGCCGGCGCGCCAATCAGCCAATAGCAACCGAGCCCGACCAAAAACGTGGTCTTGGCATCCTTGAGCCCGCGAATGCAGCCCATGGCGATGGTTTGCGTGCCGTCGAACAGCTCAAACCACGCTGCCACCGCCAACAGGCTCACAGCCAGGTCGATGACCGGGCGAAAGGCCGGGTCGTTGTGGTCGAGGAACAAGCCAATCAACTGATTCGGCAGCAGCCAGAAGACCATGGCGAAGGCGAGCATCGAAGCGCCGCCAAAGGCGATCCCGACCCGACCGGCCAGCCGCGCATCGAGCAGTTGCCCGGCGCCGTAGTGCTGGCCGATGCGCATGGTGATCGCATACGAAAGCCCCGCCGGCACCATGAACGCCACCGAGACAATCTGCAGCGCGATCTGGTGCGCCGCCAATTGCGTGCTGCCCATGGTGCCCATGCACAGCGCCGCGAAGGCAAACAACCCGACTTCCACCGCGTAGGTGCCACCAATTGGCAGGCCCAGGCGCCACAGTTCTTTCAGGTACTGACGGTTCGGCCGTGACAGACCCTGGCGCAATGGGTAAGCGTCATACGCCGGGTGCCGACGAATATGCAGCGCCAGCGCCACGGCCATCAGGTTGGCAACAATCGCGGTCACCAGGCCGATCCCCACCAGGCCCATTTTCGGCAAACCGAACATCCCGGTGATCAGCGCATAGTTGAGCAGGAAGTTGGCCACGGTGCCGCAGAGGCTGATGACCATCACCGGTGTCGCCCGGCCGATGGCGCTGGTGAAGCCGCGCAGGGCCATGAAACTCAGGTAGCCGGGCAGGGCGAACGGCAGGAACGTCAGGAACAGCCCGGCGGAGTGGACGTTGGTTTCGGTCTGGCCAAAAAGCAGCAACACCGGTTTTAGGTTCCACAGCAGCAACCCCGCCACCAGCGCCATCAACCACGCCAGCCAAAGCCCGGCTTGCGTCAGTCGCGCCGCGCCAACGATATCGCCGGCGCCCTGACGGATTGCCACCAGGGTGCCGACTGCGGCGATCACGCCGATGCAGAAAATCGACACGAACGAGTAAGTCGCCGCGCCCAGCCCACCGCCGGCCAACGCCTCGGGACTCAGGCGCGCCATCATCAAGGTGTCGGTGAGGACCATCAGCATGTGCGCCAACTGCGAGGCAATCAACGGCCCCGCCAGCCGCAGGATGGCCCAGAGTTCGATACGTGCTGGATGCTGCATGGTCATCACGCTCCCTTATGAGATGAACTGGAAAGGCACGATTCTCGGCGCTCTGCGGGGTTTGCACAAAGGGATAAAAAGGATGGGTGGCATGATTAAAACTCATCCTGCGGCGTTTCTGATAAGTTTGCCGAATCCCGCTATAGGAGCTTTCTCCATGTCACGTCGTCTTCCTCCCTTGTATGCCCTGCGCGCATTCGAAGCGGCGGCGCGGCACAGTTCGTTTACCCGCGCGGCCGAAGAACTGTCGATCACCCAAAGCGCGGTCAGTCGGCATATTCGTACGCTGGAAGAGCATTTCGCCTGTCGGCTGTTTCACCGCAGCGGGCGCAACTTGCAACTGACCGAGTCGGCGCGGCTGATCCTGCCGGGCATCCGCGAAGGCTTCACGGCCCTGGAGCGCGCCTGCAACACCTTGCGCGCCGAAGACGACATCCTGCGTATGAAGGCTCCGTCGACCCTCACCATGCGTTGGTTGCTGGCGCGGCTCAGTCGCTTTCGCCACTTGCAACCGGGTAATGAAGTGCAGTTGACCAGCGCCTGGATGGACATCGACTCCGTGGACTTCAACCACGAACCGTTCGACTGCGCCGTCATCCTCAGCAATGGGAATTTTCCTCCGGACTGGGAGGCGACGTTCCTGTTTCCCGAAGAGCTGATTCCGGTGGGCGCGCCGAATCTTCTGAAGGATCAGCCGTGGGACGTCGCGCGGCTGGCCAGCGCCGAGCTGCTGCACCCGACGCCGGACCGTCGCGACTGGCGCAGTTGGCTGGAGCGCATGGGGCTGTCGGATCAGGTCTCGCTCAAGGGCGGGCAGGTGTTCGACACGCTGGAATTGGGCATGATCGCGGCCGCCCGAGGTTATGGCGTGTCGATGGGGGATTTGCTGATGGTGGCCGAGGACGTGGCGCAGGGGCGTCTGAGTTTGCCGTGGCCGACCGCCGTCGCCAGCGGTGAGAATTATTACCTGGTCTGGCCGAAAACCCGCCCCGGTGGCGAACGTTTGCGCCGGCTCAGCGATTTTCTGCAAGGGGAAGTCCGGGCCATGGAGTTGCCGGACGTCGAACGCTTGAGCTAAATCGATGTAGCTGCCCGTGGCCATAACCGGGTTAATTACTCAAGTATTCAGCGTTGCCGCCGAAAATCTGCTTGTGGAACCTTCGTGCCGGTTTCGCGTTTTTCCCATTATTAGAAATTTTGCTGAGCGTAGAGCCGGATCAAGGAGGATCCGGTCGCTCGGCCAGGAGCTGTCATGTCTCATCCCCGTGCCCGGATCGCCTCACAGCTTGGTCTCGCGCTAGCCGTGATTCTGGCG
Organism: Pseudomonas sp. TH15; assembly: GCF_016651105.1. Taxonomy (GTDB): domain Bacteria; phylum Pseudomonadota; class Gammaproteobacteria; order Pseudomonadales; family Pseudomonadaceae; genus Aquipseudomonas. The sequence continues at coordinate 779,403 of NZ_JAEKEL010000001.1, read as the reverse complement.
ATTGTCATCAGCGGTAGCACCGTGTTCGCACTGCGCTCGCTGAACACCGCCAACCTCGCCACCCGCGAAGAACACCTGGCCAGTGAGGCCCGGTTGCTGGCGGATCAGCTGAGTACGTTCCACGGCACGTTGCGTGAAAGCACTCAGCGCCTGAGCGGTCTGTTCGAGAAGCGCTTCAGCGCGGGCCTCACCGTGCACGCGGATGAGCCGGTGACCGTCGCGGGCGTGCAGACCCCGGGCTTGCACCTGGGCAGCGAAGTGTTGAACAACAACTTCAAGGAAGTCGACGAGTTCAAGCAAATGACCGCCGGCGTGGCGACGTTGTTCGTGCGCAGCGGCGAGGATTTCATTCGGGTCAGCACGTCCCTGAGCAAACAGGACGGTAGCCGGGCCATCGGCACGTTGCTGGACCACGCTCACCCGGCCTATGCACGCTTGATGGCGGGGCAGAGTTATGTCGGTCGCGCCTTGTTGTTCGACCGCTCCTACATGACTCAGTACACCCCCGTACGCGACAGCAGCGGTAAGGTGATTGCCGTGCTGTTCGTAGGATTCGATTACACCGACGCGCAGAACGCGCAGTTCGAGAACCTTAAACGCTTCCGTATCGGCCAGACCGGCTCCCTGGCACTGCTCGACGAACAGAATAAATGGCTAGTGCCAATCGCCGGCGTACAAGCGCTGGATCAAGCCGTGCCGGCCATCGTTGCGCTGGCGAAGAAGCCGGGCAAGGGCGAGTTCTGGAGCGACAAATCGAAAGAATTCTACAGCCTCGCCGTGCCCTTCGAAGGCGGACCATGGTCGGTGGTGGCAAGCATGCCGCAAGACGAAATCAGCGCCGTGACCTGGAACGTCGGCATTAAACTGGCGATTGGCAGCCTGCTGGCGATGTTGATTGCGGTGGGTTCGGCAGTCTGGTTGCTGCGCAGCAAACTGGCGCCGTTGGGGGATCTGGTGCGTCAGGCTGAAGCCTTGGGTGCCGGTGATTTGAGCGTGCGCCTGAACGTGTCGAGCAATGACGAAATTGGTCAGTTGGCCCGGGCTTTCAACCAGATGAGCCAAGCGCTGTCGACCATGGTCGAGCACATCCGCAAGGCGTCGGAAGAGGTCAACAGTCGTGCCCAGGCCTTGTCCGGTCTGTCCGGCGGCGCGTATGAAGGGATGGAGCAGCAGTCCGGCGAGATCACCAGCATGGCCGGCGCCGTGGAAGAGTTCAGCGCCACGTCCCTGGACATTGCCGACAATATGGGCAGCACCCAGCGTCTGGCCCAGGAAAACGCACAGCAAACCCAGATCGGTCGTACATCCATGGAGGAAGCGTCCGCTTCTCTGGAGCAAATCGCTGGTGCCTTGAACAGCACCGCGACCGTGATTAACACCCTCGGCCAGCGCTCCCAGGAAATCGGCGGCATTGTCGGCGTGATTACCGCGATTGCCGATCAGACCAACCTGCTGGCGCTGAACGCCGCGATCGAAGCCGCCCGTGCGGGCGAGCAGGGCCGTGGGTTCGCGGTGGTGGCGGATGAGGTCCGTAACCTGGCGTCGCGGACACGCGAAGCGACGGACGAAATTTCCGGCATGATCCAAAGCATCCAGCAGGAAACCGGCAACGCCATCAGCACCATGGAGCAGGGCAACGTGCTGATGCAGGAAGGCTTGTCGCGCAACGCCAACGTCGCATCGGCACTGGCGCGCATTGATGAGCAGAGCCGTTCGGCGGGGCAGCAGTTTGCCGCGATCACCACGGCAACTCAGGAGCAGAGCAGCACCGCGACCTTGCTCAGCAGCAATCTTCAGAGCATTGCGCTGGCGAACAGTGAGCAGCGCGAAGTGGTGTCGAACCTGGCCATTACCGCCAAGGAATTGGAGTCGCTGGCGGCAGACTTGCGCCAAGAGGTTGATCGGTTTCGTTGAGGCGCCTTTGAAATAGCCTTCGCGAGCAAGCCCGCGATTGCATCGCTGAAGATCTTCGGCAGAACAGGCGATCTGTCGATCTAATACACTTGCTGAAACGATTCATCAGCGCTATAAAAAATATACAACTCCAAGAAAGGCTTTCCCCATGACCCCGCTCAAACTCGCCGTCGCCCTCGGCGCGCTGTCCGCTGCCTCCCACGCCTTGGCCTGGGATTACGTCCTGCTCGACACCGACAAAGCCGCCCAGAACTGGCAGATCACCAGCCAGCAACTCGGGGTGACAACCGACAAACCTTTTTCCGTGACCCTGCGCACCTTGCACGGTGGTCGGCAGGAGGGCGTCAGCATCGTCGACATCGATAACGGCACGCTGAAACTCTCGGTGGTGCCGACCCGTGGGATGAACGTCCTGCAAGCGTCTGTCGGCAATGTGCGGATGGGCTGGGATTCGCCGGTCAAGGACGTGGTCAATCCGTCCTTTATCGAACTCAATGGTCGCGGCGGCTTGGGTTGGCTGGAAGGCTTCAACGAACTCGTCGCCCGCTGCGGCTACGAATGGGTCGGCCACCCCGGCATGGACAACGGCGAACTGCTGACCCTCCACGGCCGCGCTGCCAACATCCCGGCCAGTAAAGTAACCCTGCACATCGACGAAAAACCGCCGTACACCATCAGCCTGCGCGGCGAGCTGAAGGAGCAGGCGTTCAAGAAAGTCGACTTCTCGGTGCAGACCGAACTGGTCACCGAACCGGGCAGCGTGGCGTTTGCTCTCAACGATACGTTGACCAACAACGGCGACTATCCGAAGGAATACCAGGCGCTGTACCACAGCAACTTCAGCACGCCATTCCTGGAACAGGGCGCCCGTTTTACTGCGCCGGTGAAGCAGGTTTCGCCATTCAACGACAAGGCCAAAGCGGAACTGTCGGACTGGCAGACCTACCGTGCGCCGACCAAGGATTACGACGAGACGGTTTACAACGTCGTGCCGTACGGCGATGCCAAGGGCGACACGCTGACCGTGTTGCATAACAAGGCTGGCAGCCTCGGGGTTTCCGTCGGCTTCAATACTCAGCAGTTGCCAGTGTTCTCGTTGTGGAAAAACACCGATACCCAAGGGCAGGGTTATGTCACTGGGTTGGAGCCTGGGACGAGCTTTTCCTACAACCGTCGGTATCAGCGGCCACTTGGTTTGGTGCCGACGATTGGGGTGAAAGAGCAGAAGCAGTTTCAGATTCGCTACAGCTTGTTGGCGGATAAGGGGGCTGTGGATAAAGCGTTGAATCGTGTTAGCGAGATTCAGGGTGGGCGCGAGACTGAAGTGCGGCAAGCGCCGTTGGTGGATCTGACTAAGGAGTAATCACGGTCAGCTCGCTGTTGGTCGGTATTGCAGCGCTTCCGCCAGATGCTCGCGGCTAATGCCATCGACTTGCTCAAGGTCCGCCAGGGTTCGGGCTACTTTGAGCAATCGGTGGGCTGCTCGTAGTGACAATGTCAGTCGTTCACAAGCGGATTCCAGCCAGCTTTCATCGGCTGTGGATAACTTGCAGTGCCGGCGCAGCCCCGGCAGATCGAGGAATGCATTGGCGCAGCCCTGGCGTTTGTGTTGTCGTTCTCTTGCGTCAGCAACCAGTGCTGCCGCGGTTGCCGTGTCGTCGCCAGGTTTGGGAGCAGGATTCAATGCAGTCGCTTCCCGAGCGACGGTCAGGTGCAAATCGATGCGATCCAGCAGTGGCCCCGACAGTTTGTTGCGGTAGCGCTGGACCATGTCCGGTGAACAGCTGCATCTGCCGCTCGGCTCGCCAAGATATCCACAGGGGCAGGGGTTCATCGCGGCCACCAATTGGAAGCGCGCCGGAAAGCGTACGCGGTCCTTGGCGCGGGATATAACGATGTGGCCGGACTCCAGTGGCTCCCGCAAAACCTCCAGCACCTTGCGATCAAACTCCGGGAGTTCGTCCAGAAACAGCACGCCGTGGTGGGCGAGGGTGATTTCGCCGGGTTGCGGTCGTGAGCCGCCACCGACCAGTGCCGGGCCTGATGCCGAGTGGTGGGGCTGACGAAAGGGTCGCTGCGGCCAATGACTTAGCTGCACGCAACTGGCGACCGACTGAATCGCCGCGACTTCCAGTGCTTCATTCTCGGCCAGCGGCGGTAGCAGCCCTGGCAAACGACTGGCCAGCAGGGTTTTCCCCGTTCCTGGCGGCCCGCTGAACAACAAGTTATGCGCGCCCGCCGCCGCAATCAGCAGCGCACGCTTGGCGGACAGTTGGCCCTGCACCTCATTCAAGTCAGGGTAGGGCATGCTGGCGTACAGCAAACCGTTGGAAACATAAGGCTCGATCGGTGTGTGTCCATTGAAGTGCGCCACTGCCTGAAGCAAATGATCCACCGCGATCACCTTCAACCCCGACGCGAGGCACGCCTCTTCGGCGTTCGCTCGTGGCACCACCAGCGTGCGCCCGGCTTTGCGCGCCGCCAACGCTGCCGGCAACACGCCACGAACAGCCCGCACTGCGCCTGAAAGCGCTAATTCCCCCAGACATTCCACATCATCCAGCGTCAGCGTCGGCACCTGAACACTGGCCGAGAGAATCCCCAAGGCAATCGCCAGATCGAACCGCCCGCCGTCCTTCGGTAAATCCGCCGGGGCGAGATTCAACGTGATCCGCCGCGCCGGAAATTGCAGCCCCGAATTGATGATCGCGCTGCGCACCCGGTCCTTGCTTTCCTTCACCGCGGCTTCCGGTAAACCGACCATCGTCAGTGACGGCAAACCATTGGCCAGGTGCACTTCTACGGTAACGGCGGGCGCATCCACGCCTATCTGGGCGCGGCTATGGACGATGGAGAGGGACATGGTCGTTCCTTGAGCTTCTACGGGAACCGCTTCCTGCGGTTTTTTGAAGGGTAGTTGAGCCGGGTTTCAATGCTGGAATAGAGGTTTACAAGACGTATCAAGACCCGATGGGCTGTCACTGCTTGCCTGAATTGGAGCGTTGACTCTCGCCCGGCATTGACGGATCATCCCGTTCGAGGACTGCAACTGCGCATTCGTCGGGACTGGGCACCAGTAAAAGCTCCCCCGCATTTTTGGCAGCAGAGAAAGCTGGTTTCTCTGAAGTAGTGACGACGGGCTAGCCTGTCGGATTCTGAACCCAAGGCCGTAAGGCCCGGAGCTAAAGAATCGCTGCGACTACTCCTCAAAAAATACTTAAAAGGCGTCCATCGGACGCCTTTTTTATTTCTGATTTGATGGTACTCGTGGTATGTGTCCCACTAACGTGCCATGTGCGCGTTTTTGCGGGTACCAAGTCACCACGAAGTAACCAAATCCGGTGGCGCGCTCGTGTCGCGGTTCAAGAATCATTGTTCCCATGGATGTCCTCAGAACAGCGACCCTGTTTCCACATCGCTGTTCTTTGAACTCACAATAGATTTGTGCTCCCGGGACGATCATTTTCGCAACAATCGCTGCTACTCCATCGGCAGTCTGGCAACCATGCTTGAGCAAATCGGCACTATGGGCTTCCCAAATGTGCACTACGCCAAAACCACTATTCGCTCGACGGTGGATACCTACCCGCAGATAAATCTTCCCGCCTGGCAAGCCGAATTTTGGCATATCGGGGATCGTGCCAAAGATGTAACCACCATCTGGATGCTGAACCAGCGTGTTTTCTTTTAGCTTGAGCAAATCAGACAAGAGGGATCCAGAACCAGAGTGTCTGGCGATCAATGTGTATCGTCTGGAACTCGACGAATAGGATCGACCAGCGCAGGCGAAAGCAACCAGCCTAATCACAGCGAAGAACTCACGGAATCAGGCGCAGACGCTGGTTCTCGTAGGGTCATACCCTAATAGTTGTAGGACGCCAGCCAAACGGGCATGCGGATTTATAGCGATTGCAGCATCCGCGAAGCTCTTTTCCACCAAGGCCCCGTTACTGGGCGCCTCGGCTCTTCCCGTTCCACAACCATCAGCGGAACATCCTGCAGCCGAATCCACGGTTGGTTATTCCAGTGCAGCAAGCTCAATGACATCTCTGGCCAGTTCAGCAGGCTCAAAATCGGGCGTTCGGTTGAGGTGGGTTGTTGCGCGTCCCTGAGGACGGGCACTACGTCGTGGGTCAGCCATTCGCGCAGGCTTCGGTATTCGGGGCAGTAGTGGTAGATCAGTAGTGCGTAGACGCCGGATTCGCTGATCAGCAGGGTGCTTTCGACGGTGCCGTGGCTGAGCATTATCAGGGTTTGGTATTGGTCGGGGTCGAGTTTGCGCACGGCGCGTTCGTCGAGGTAGAGGCGCAGGAGGCGGCCGAGGTCGCGGGCGCTGAACCAGGGTTGGTTTTCGAGGAGGAGGGCGTGCAGGTGAAGTTTGTGGCGGGTGAAGGTGTGTGGTGTCAGATACGTGTCGTCACTATTCATTGATACAACTCCTTTTGCTAAAGGGGCTGCCGTCAATCGTCGCCAAACGATTGGGTGGCAGCTGTACGCGGGTTGGCGAACCGGAGCAAAAGGAACCCGGCAGACCCGAAGGTCTCCCACGCACAGCCGCCATGACTCGATGTGGCGGAAGTGAACCCGCCGTCGATGGTCGTCGTACGCCTTAAGCTTCCAGGTCGCCAAACCCAGTGCTGAACATTCAGCATCGGGTGAGCTTAGGAGTCGGGGCTTTGCGACGCTATCGGACGGCGGTACTGATCTTTGTAGGACGTTGCCGAGATTGTGGCGGGGCGGGAGATCAAAAGATCGCAGCCTTCGGCAGCTCCTACGGGGGTGGTCCGTCCCGTGTGGGAGGGCTGGGAGACCGAGGTGTCGCTATTCGCGGGCAAGCCTCGCTCCTACAGGGGAACGCATTGTCAGATGGGTTACTCGGCAGGTGGATTGAGCTTCGCTTCCATCTCCGCGACCTTCGCCTCAAGGCTTTCCAGCCGTGCCCGAGTGCGTGCAAGTACAACCATCTGGCTATCAAACTCTTCCCGGCTCACCAGATCCAGCTTGCTGAAGCCGCTTTGCAACAAAGCCTTGAACTGGCTTTCGATTTCGCTTTTCGGCAGCGGAGTTTCGCCGCTGAAGAGGCGGGAGGCGGTGCCGCTCAGGGCGTCGAGGAAGTCTTTGGGCGCGAGCATGGGAAAGGTCCTGGAAACAATGGCGGGCAGTGTATCACGCAGTGTCTATAGTCAAATCCGCAGCCAAGGATGCACGCTTTTCGCGCAGGCGGACGGACGGCAGCGCACTGTTGTTGTGCGTTATGTCATCGGCGTTTGTGAGAAGCGGCTTGCAGCAGCGACCAAGGGACTGAATTCAGTGGGTTTTGGCGAGATGGCAAGCTTTCTGCTTAGTCGCTAGTGACCCATGCACTGATGCAGTCGCTGTGACGAATGCAGTGCGCCACGTGAAACGGGGAAGTTTCGCACGGAGTGGTTAGCTGGCGTCGGACGGGCAGGTTGGGCCGACGATGCGTTACAAAGCCAGGCACTGCGCTTAGACTTGAGTCGGGTTTGTTTTCCTGGGGCAAGTCCACCAATTCGGGAGAGAGTTTTCATGAAGCTAGTCACTGCCATCATCAAGCCGTTCAAACTGGACGATGTACGCGAGTCGTTGTCCGAGATCGGCGTGCAGGGCATTACCGTTACTGAGGTCAAAGGCTTCGGTCGGCAGAAGGGTCACACCGAGCTGTATCGCGGCGCGGAGTACGTGGTCGATTTTCTGCCCAAGGTGAAGATTGATGTCGCCATTGACGACAAGGATCTTGACCGGGTTATCGAGGCGATAACCAAGGCAGCCAACACCGGCAAGATTGGTGACGGCAAGATCTTCGTGGTCAATCTGGAACAGGCGATTCGCATCCGTACCGGCGAAACCGATACCGACGCAATCTAAGCCGCCACAACCCCAACGCCCCAGGAGAAAACAATATGACTCTGCGTAAATTCGCAGGGCTAGGAGCCCTGTTGTCCATCGTAATGCCCGGCCTGGCTATGGCGGCAGATCCGGTGGCGCCTCCAGTCCTCAATTCCGGCGATACCGCCTGGATGTTGACCTCGACTGCCCTTGTGCTGTTCATGACCATTCCTGGCCTCGCGCTGTTCTACGGCGGCATGGTTCGGTCCAAAAACATTCTTTCCGTGATGATGCAGTGCTTCGCCATTACCGGTCTGATCACCATCCTGTGGTTCATTTATGGCTACAGCATGGCGTTCGATACCACGGGGATGGAAGTCAACGTCGTCAACCTCAACTCCTTTGTCGGCAGCTTTGCCAAGGCCTTCCTCGCGGGCATCACGCCTGCCAGCATTACTGGCCCGACGGCGCTGTTCCCAGAGGCAGTATTTGTTACTTATCAGATGACCTTTGCGATCATCACCCCGGCGCTGATCGTCGGTGCGTTCGCTGAGCGGATGAAGTTCTCCGCGATGCTGATCTTCATGGGCGTCTGGTTCACCCTGGTGTACGCGCCAATCGCGCACATGGTCTGGAGCGGTCCGGGTTCGCTGTTGGGCGACTGGGGCGTGCTCGACTTCGCGGGCGGCACCGTGGTTCACATCAACGCCGGTGTGGCTGGCCTGATTGCCTGCCTGGTACTGGGCAAGCGTAAAGGCTTCCCGACCACCCCGATGGCACCGCATAACCTCGGTTACACCCTGATGGGCGCGGCGATGTTGTGGGTCGGCTGGTTCGGCTTCAACGCCGGTTCCGCTGCTGCGGCCAACGGCACCGCCGGTATGGCGATGCTGGTCACTCAAATCGCTACTGCTGCCGCTGCACTGGGCTGGATGTTCGCCGAGTGGATCACCCACGGCAAACCAAGTGCACTGGGCATCGCCTCGGGTGTGGTTGCCGGTCTGGTAGCCATTACTCCGGCTGCCGGCACCGTGGGCCCAATGGGCTCGCTGATCATCGGCCTGGCGGCTGGCGTGGTGTGCTTCTTCTGCGCCACTACCTTGAAACGCAAACTCGGCTATGACGACTCCCTGGACGCCTTCGGCGTGCACGGTATCGGCGGTATCCTCGGCGCGATCCTGACCGGTGTGTTCGCTGCACCGTCCCTGGGTGGCTTCGGCACCGTCACCGACATCGCCGCACAAGTCTGGATTCAAACCAAAGGCGTGGGCTTCACGGTGATCTACACCGCGATCGTCACCTTCATCATCCTCAAGGTCCTGGACGCCGTCATGGGTCTGCGTGTGACCGATGAAGAAGAATCGGTTGGCCTCGACCTGGCACAACACAACGAACGCGGCTACAACTTGTAAGACGCACTCAAAAAAACTTGCCCGGCTTGCCGGGCATTTTTTTGTCCAGGATTTGTCATTAAAGACGTAGCTGAAAGGTTTTTTCCTACGGCTTAAGTCGTGTTTACGCCGGGCGTTTTTCTGGGGCGAAAGACTTACAGCATTGCAGGAATATTAGGGCCTTTGTTTTTTCCCAGAGCGCGCTAGAATGCGCCCCGAACGTGCGGAGAACTGTATGTGGCAACAGACTCTGATTACCCTGCGGGCAAGGCCCCGGGGCTTTCATCTGGTAACGGACGAGTTACTCGCCGGCCTGCCTGAACTCAAGGCGTGCCGGGTCGGTCTGTTGCATTTGTGGCTGCAGCATACCTCGGCGTCGTTGACCATCAACGAGAACGCCGATCCGGCGGTACGTCGCGACTTCGAACGATTTTTCAATCGTCTGATCCCACAAGGCACAGACGGCTATGAGCATAACGACGAAGGCCTGGACGACCTCCCGGCGCACTTCAAGGCCAGCGTGCTTGGCTGTCAGCTCAGTTTGCCGATTTCGGCAGGCCGACTGGCGTTGGGGACCTGGCAAGGCGTTTATCTGGGCGAGCACCGTGATTTTGGCGGTGCCCGTAAAGTCCTCGCCACCGTGCACGGTGAAGGGGCATAAACCGCTGGTAGCCAGCGGTTGTAGAATTTTCCCCGGCCGCCTTCGACAGATGGCGAAGCTGGGCTATAACTAATCTGCTTTTCGCAAGTCATGAGGTAGAACATGAGCGACGATGATCTGGAAAACGACGACCTCGAAGTAGGTGACGAAGACGAGGCCGAAGAAGGTTTGGAAGCAGCGGCGGAAGACGTTGCTGACGACGACGGCGGTGATGCGCCGGCTCCGACCGCTAAAGGCAAGGCCAAGGCTGCTGTGTCAGTCGATGAGCTGCCGAGCGTCGAAGCCAAAAACAAGGAGCGCGATGCCCTGGCCAAGGCCATGGAAGAGTTCCTTGCCAAAGGTGGCAAGGTGCAGGAAGTGGAGGCCAATGTGGTCGCCGATCCGCCCAAGAAGCCTGACAACAAGTACGGCAGCCGGCCTATCTAAGCGCCTGCTACTTGCTTGCCGAAAAAGCCCGCCGTCGCTGCGGGCTTTTTCATGGGTGAGGACAAAGGGTCGAAAAGCTTCGCGGGCAAGCTTTGCTCCCACGGGGTTTGTGTCAGGCCGAGGCTGCGTTCCACCGTGCCAAGACCGCCGGCAAATCGGTCAGGCTGCGAATCTCCGCATCCGGCAGGCGATCCGCTTCCCAGGCTTTGCCTGTCGGGTTGAACCAGATCGCACGCAACCCTGCCTGTTGGGCGCCAGCAATGTCATCGCCCGGATGATCGCCAATGTGCACCGCCGTATCGGCCGTCGCACCACCACGCTGCAAGGCTTCGTGAAACAGTCGCGCATCGGGTTTGGCGATGCCGATGTCTTCGGCGCACAACGCAAACTTGAAGTAATCCGCGAGCCCCAACCGGCTTACATCAGCGTTGCCATTGGTGACCACGCCGAGGGCGTAATGGTTGGCCAGGATTTCCAGGGTCGGCTCGACCTCGGGGAACACCTGGATCTGGTGCCGTGCATGCAGAAACACTTCGAAACTCTGATCCGCCAGGTCTGAAGCCTGGCCATGGTCGTAACCGGCCTCTTCCAGCGCATGAAACAACACATGCCGACGCAGGGCGCTGATGCGATGTTTGAGGCTCGGATCGTTGATCAGTACCCGTTCACGAATGGCCCACAAATGCTCCACCGGCACAGCGCCCAGCTTCGGCGCATGTTCGGTCAGCCATTCACGCAAGGTAGCTTCGGCACTGACGATCACCGGGGCGGTGTCCCACAGGGTGTCGTCGAGGTCGAAGGTGATCAGTTGGATTCTCATGACTCATCGCCTTTAATGCGTTTGGCCCGCGGATGGGCACTGTCGTAGACCGTTGCCAGGTGCTGGAAGTCCAGGTGGGTGTAAATCTGGGTGGTCTTGATGTCCGAGTGGCCGAGCAATTCTTGCACGGCGCGCAGATCCTGAGAGGATTCAAGCAAGTGGCTGGCGAAGGAGTGACGCAGCATGTGGGGGTGCAGGTTTTGTCCCAGCTCACGCTCGCCTGCAGCCTTGACCCGCACCTGAATCGCCCGTGGGCCGAGGCGCCGGCCTTGCTGGCTGACAAATACTGCGTCGTCGGCCGGATTGGTCATGGCGCGCAACGGCAGCCAAAGCTCCAGCGCTTCGCGAGCCTTTTTGCCGACCGGCAGCAGCCGAGTCTTGCTGCCCTTGCCGAGCACCTGAACCATGCCGTCGGCCAGGTCCAGCTGATCGAGGTTAAGCCCGGTCAGCTCCGACAGCCGCAGGCCAGAGGAATAGAACAGCTCCAGAATCGCTTGATCCCGACGTGCCAGAAAATCATCCTCGACCGCGCCTTCCAGCAGTTGCAGCGCACGGTCAGTGTCGAGAGTTTTCGGCAAGCGACGTTCACCCTTGGGCGGCGCCAGGCCATTGGCCGGGTCGTGATCGCACAGGCCTTCGCGATTCAGGTAGTGATAGAGCCCGCGCACCGCCGACAGCAGTCGTGCCAGGCTGCGGGAGGATTGACCCTGGGAATGCAGGCGAGCAATCAGGCTGCGCAATCGCTGAATATCCAGCGCGGCCCAGCTACCGATGTTCTGTTTGACGCACCAGCCCAGCACTTTGTCGAGGTCGCGGCGGTAGGCATATAGCGTGTGAGGCGACACCTGACGCTCACTGCGCAGGTGTTCGCAGTAAGCGTCCAGTTGTCGTTCCACGATCAGCGTACCGAGCGTAGGGAGTTGTTGACCCGTGGCAGCACGCGGCCCATGACTTCGGCGATGTAGCTCAGGAACAGCGTGCCGACCGAGCTCTTGTAGTGCTGCGGATCACGGCTGGCGATGGCCAGGACGCCGTGAATACCTTGATAGCTGATGGCGACGACGGCGGTGGAGCCAATCTGCTTGCGTTGTTCTTCGCCGAACAGGAAGTCCAGTTCGTGCTCGCGCAGGCTGCCGCTGACGCTTTTGTCTTCCGAGAGCAGGCCGCCGATGGCCACTTGCGCTTCGGCGTGGGTGGCCCATCGGCCGACCGGCATCGGGTTGTCGCCCAGCAGGATCAGGCTGACGAAGGGCACCTGGAAGTCCTGGCGCAGGCTGTCTTCGACGCCGATCACCACGTCTTCGAGGCTGGTGGCATCCATCAGCGCGAGAATCAGGCGGCGGGTTTTTTCGAAGAGGCGGTCGTTGTCGCGGGCCACGTCCATCAGGTGCGAGAGGCGGTGGCGCAGCTCAATGTTGCGGTCGCGCAGGATGGTCATCTGGCGTTCCACCAGCGAGATGGTATCGCCGCGCTGGTGGGGAATACGCAGGGCCGGAAGCAGTTCTTCGTGCTCGATGAAGAAATCCGGATGAGCCTCCAGGTACGCGGCAATCGCCGCCGCCTCAAGGCTTTCGGAAGGGGATTCGTCGGGCTGTAGGGCGGGAACCTGAGGCTTATCTTTCATGGATTTGGCTCTCTCAAAGACGCACTTGTCCTTCATATACGCGTACTGCCGGGCCGGTCATCATGACCGGTTGGCCAGGGCCTGCCCATTCAATGGACAGGCGCCCGCCGGGCAGGTCGATCAATAGCGGCGAATCCATCCACCCCTGGCTGATCGCGGCCACTGCAGCAGCGCAGGCGCCGGTGCCGCAAGCCTGGGTTTCCCCGGTCCCGCGTTCCCAGACACGCAGCTGCGCACGGTTCCGGTCGATGACCTGGAGAAAACCTACATTGACCCGCGACGGAAAGCGCGGATGGTTTTCGATTTTCGGTCCCAGTTCATGCACCGGTGCGTTGTTGATGTCGTTGACCCGCAGCACCGCATGGGGATTGCCCATGGACACCGCCGCCAGTTCGACCGTGGTGCCGTCGACTTCGAGCTGATAGCTCAAAGCCTGACCCTCGGCTTCAAACGGGATGTCGGCCGGTACCAGGCGCGGTGCGCCCATGTCGACGCTGATCTGGCCGTCGCTGCGGATATCCAGTTCGATGATGCCGCTTTTAGTCTCGACACGAATCTGCCGTTTGGCGGTCAGGCGCTTGTCGAGCACGAAGCGGGCGAAGCAGCGTGCACCGTTGCCGCACTGCTCCACTTCGGAACCGTCGGAGTTGAAGATCCGATAACGGAAGTCCACGTCCGGGTTGCTCGGCGCTTCGACGATCAGCAACTGGTCGAAACCGATGCCGGTGTGCCGATCGCCCCATTGCTTGGCGTGCTTTGGCAGGATGTGCGCGTGCTGGCTGACCAGGTCGAGGACCATGAAGTCATTGCCCAGGCCGTGCATCTTGGTAAAACGCAGCAGCATGGTTTTACTCCGGCAGCAGGCTTTCGCCAGCAAACAACTCGGCTACCGTCTCACGGCGACGCACTTCAAATGCCTGATCACCGTCCACCAACACTTCGGCGGTACGCCCGCGGGTGTTGTAGTTGGAGCTCATGACAAACCCGTAGGCACCGGCCGAATGCACGGCCAACAGGTCGCCTTCTTCCAGGGCCAACTGACGATCCTTGGCCAGGAAATCGCCGGTTTCGCAGATTGGGCCGACGATGTCATAGGCACGAGCCGCGGTGTCGCGCGGGCGCACGGCGGTGACGTCCATCCAGGCCTGGTACAGCGCCGGGCGGATCAGGTCGTTCATGGCCGCATCGACGATGGCGAAGTCTTTGTGTTCGGTGTGCTTGAGGTACTCGACCTGGGTCAGCAGCACGCCGGCGTTGGCAACGATGTAGCGGCCCGGCTCGAACACCAGGGCCAGCTCGCGACCTTCGCAGCGCTCGCGCACGGCTTTGATGTAGTCGGCCACCAGCGGCGGCTCTTCATCGCGATAACGCACGCCGACGCCGCCGCCGAGGTCGATATGACGCAGGTAAATGCCGCATTCGCCCAGACGATCGATCAAGCCCAGCAGGCGATCGAGCGCGTCGAGGAACGGTGGCAGGCTGGTCAGTTGCGAGCCGATGTGGCAATCGACGCCGAGCACTTCCAGGTTAGGCAGTTGTGCGGCACGGATGTACACGTCTTCGGCATCGGCAATGGCGATGCCGAACTTGTTCTCTTTAAGACCGGTGGAAATGTACGGGTGGGTGCCGGCATCGACGTCCGGGTTCACGCGCAGCGAGATCGGAGCACGAACGCCCAGCTCGGCGGCAACCACTTGCAGGCGTTCCAGCTCATCGGTGGACTCGACGTTGAAGCAATGCACGCCGACTTCCAGGGCGCGACGCATGTCTTCACGGGTCTTGCCGACACCGGAGAACACGATCTTGTCGGCGCTGCCGCCAGCGGCCAGTACGCGTTCCAGTTCGCCACGGGAGACGATGTCAAAACCGGCGCCGAGACGGGCCAGGACATTCAGTACACCCAGGTTGGAGTTGGCCTTGACTGCAAAGCACACCAGGTGCGGCACGCCGGCCAGCGCATCGGCATACGCCAGATACTGGGCTTCGATGTGGGCGCGGGAGTAGACGTAGGTCGGTGTGCCAAAGCGTTCGGCGATGGCGGACAGGGCCACGCCTTCCGCGAACAGCTCACCGTCACGGTAGTTAAAAGCGTCCATGGCGTTCCCTTATTGGTAGACGTCGTGCTTGTGTGCTTTGGATGCAGGGGTCTGTTGCGACGACTTGGCCTGCTCGGCTGGGTCCTGGTTGTCATCGGGCAGATACAACGGGCCTTTTTGACCACAGGCCGACACTAAGCAGGCAACCGCAACGAGCGCGGCAAGGGAAGAGATCAGGCGCTTCATGGCGAAATCCTTGAAAATGCGTTAATTGCGCCGGAGTATACCGGCCACCCGGCAGCTTGCCTATGTAACGCGGCTCCCGTCCGGCGGGGCTTGTGCCGATGCAGGTCGGCCAAGCGCAGCCCATGTGGGAGCGAGCTTGCTCGCGATGGCGTAGTGTCAGGCACCATTGATGTTGAATATGATGGCCTCTTCGCGAGCAAGCTCGCTCCCACAGGTTTCGTGATCGCCCTTGGTCGTTATCCTTTGCAATCACCGGGGCTCGCCCGTATCTTGCGGCGCTTGAGCGTGATCAGACACTTTTTGAGGTTCCTGCAATGAGTTTGACCGAAGCCCGTTTCCACGACCTGGTCGATACCACCCAGCAGATGCTGGAGGATATTTTCGACGAGAGTGACCTGGATATTGATCTGGAGAGCTCGGCCGGTGTTCTTACCGTCAAGTTCGAAAACGGCAGCCAGTTGATCTTCAGCCGTCAGGAGCCGTTGCGTCAGCTGTGGCTGGCGGCGGTGTCCGGCGGGTTCCACTTCGACTATGACGAAGAGAGCGAGCGCTGGATGTGTGACAAGAGCGAAGAGCAGTTGGGTGAGATGCTTGAGCGCATCGTCAAGCAGCAAGCTGGCGCAGAATTCGAATTCGAAGGTCTGTGAAACTGTGACTCAGCCTGCATCTGTTCGTCCGCCCAAGCCGCTTTACAGTAATGTCAGCGCGGCGGTGCCTTCGCCGTGCAGCGGGGTGTGTCGGTTGGATGAGCAGAAGGTTTGCCTGGGGTGTTTTCGCCATGTTGAAGACATCCGTGAGTGGCGCTCGGCTGATGATGATCGGCGGCGGGTTATTTGTGCCCAAGCCACAGACCGTCGCAATTCCTCAATGTAGGAGCTGCCGCAGGCTGCGATCTTTTGCTTTTAAAGATTCAGGATCAAAAGATCGCAGCCTGCGGTAGCTCTTGCAGAGGGAGCATGGGGTGGGTGGCTTGTATATTTATTGAGCTGTGATAGTGTCCGGAAACGCCTCAACCCATCGAGGCCCGTGAAAACCCCGCCTTTTTCTGGCGGGGTTTTGCTTTTTTTGTGCAGAAGAAAGGAGTCTGCCTGGATCATGACCGTACCTTCTATCACCCTTACCCGTCTGGACGTGCAACGTCTGGAGCGCCTGATCGACAGCCTGGATGACTCGCTGCCGGGCGTTATCGCGCTGCAAACCGAGCTGGATCGCGCCGATACACTGGTCGGTCACGATGAAGTGCCCGCTGATGTCGTGACCATGAATTCGCGCGTGCATTGCCGCGAAGAAATCAGTGGCAAGGACTATCACCTGACGCTGGTTTATCCCAAGGATGCCAATGCCGACGAAGGCAAGATTTCCATTCTGGCGCCGGTGGGCAGTGCCTTGCTCGGCCTGAAAGTCGGTCAGCACATTGACTGGCCCGCACCGGGTGGCAAGACCCTGAAACTGACGCTGCTGGAAGTTGAATCGCAGCCAGCCAATGGCGGCGACTGCTCATTCTAAAAGACTTAGACCTGCTCGAGCGCTTCGTTCAAGGCGCGCTCCAGGTCGGCCTTGTAGCGTAGATACAGATTGCTTGAACTCTGCCCATCACCGAGCAGGCCTGTCAGGTCCAGGTCGGTGATGTAGCAGCGGTAGCGTTCAGTCTCGCGGCGCTGGTTGATGATCTCCCGGGCGACCACGCTGAACAACTGATCGCCATACTCCAACTCCGAAAACTCCCGTTGATTGCAATACAGCGTGACCTGCACCTGCCCCGGTGCGGCTTTGCCGATGATTGCCTGGACGTCATAGAACGGTTTGTTGACCGGGGTTTGCGGCGCTGGCCGGTTTTCAACCCGCCGTGCCCGGCCGGGGCCGGACGGCAATAGTTGGTAATACAGCGTGTCGAGGCTTAGCGGCTGGGCGGCGTCCATCGGCAGCAAAGCGTCGCGGCGATACAGGATCGATTGCAGGAAGCGTTGCAGCGGCACCAACAGGCTTTGTTCGTCGTGATAGGGCAGGCGCTGCTGCCATAACGCATTGAATTCATCCAGCACGTACAGATCGGCCTGCTGCTCGTTGATCCGGTAGAACACCTGAATGCACTCGGGCTGACCCATCGGCAGCAGCAGCGCGAGGTCTTGTTCTTCGAGGGCCATCGGGTCCAGGTGCAGCGGGCTGTAGCTCGCCAGCTCTTCGCCAAGGTAGTCGAACAGCGCCGGCAGGGTAGCGAGGGCGACGTGGTTGACCTGGCCGGGCACCAGTTCCAGCACGTGGTAATGCTGCTGGACCTGAAACAGGTAGCGATGATTGAGTTTGCTCAACAGCAGGTTTTGCGCGGTGTCGATGATGGCTTCGACGCGCTGGGCGATGAACTGCGCGCGGTTGTGGCAGAAACAGCGGACCCGCAAGCGCGGCTGCTGTGGCCCTTTGGGCAGGTTGTTGAGGTAGTCGCGCAGGCAGTCGAGCAGGGCGTGAGGGCCGTCATAGCGACTGACCAGCACTTCGTTCCAACTGTTGAGGGTGACCTGATCGAGGGTCAGCACCAGGTTCTCCCGCACGCCCGCGTAACTCAGGGAGTCGGTGCGCTCGGTGGTCATCAGGATGTTCAGGTCGCGATGATGCTTGAGCGGATCGACGCCGACGTTCACCAGAATCAGCACTTCGCTGGGCACGCTGGGACGCAACAGCGGTTCTTCGGCAACGGTGGTCAGGGGCAGGGCGATGGTCTGTTGCAGGCTGCCGAGCAGGTTGAACAGTTCGAACTCGCTCAAATCGCTGCTGCCGGGGTGCAAGGCCAGGCGGGTGCTGCTGTCGATCACGCCGTTGCGGTGGCACCAGGTCAACAGTTCGAGCAATTGGCGGCTGCGTTTGATCGGCGCGAAATGTTCCCACTCATGGGCGGTCAGGCTGCCGTTGTACAAACCCCATTGGGTTTGCCCGGGTTCTTTTTTGTTCGGCGCCTGCACCAGCGTCAGGGTGTCTTCGGCCAGGTCCGGGGCGATGCCCGGGTTAATGAATTCGACCTTGTCGGCCTTGCGCTCGAACGCTGCGTACAGCCTTCGTCCGAGCACGTTGAGGTCGCGCTTGTTGATCAGGCTGACGGTTTGCTCGGCGCGGGCGAATTGGGTCAGGAAGCGGTAGCTGTAATTCAGTTCATTGACCAGGGCTCGGCGCTCGGCACTGACCTGACGGACTTTCCACTGACTGCGACTGTCGAGCAGCGCCAGCTGCCGTTGATCCCAATGCCATTCGTTGGCCAGGCGTTCCAATAGTGAACGCTGCCAACTTGCGGTGCGACTGCTGCTGCCGGTCAGCTTGCGATTGACCTTCAGGTATAGCGCGCGGCGTACCAGTTCCAGGCGTTCGGGCTCGCCACGGGCAGTCAGGTATTCCTCGATGCGCCGGTAGACCACGATGTACGGGTCTAGCTCATCGAGGTCCAGCCGATTGGCAAATACGGCCTGTTTGAAACGCAGGCTCAGGCAATGGACCTTTGGGTGCTCGCTGGCGTAAACCTCGGTCAACAGCAGCTTGAGCACTGACTTATAGGGCGACTCGATGCCCTTGAACAACTGCCACAGCCCGGCGCCGATGAATTCCCCTGGCGGAATGTGCGCCAGATGCCCGAGGTCCAGGGTTTCGTCAGCGCGGATGAAGCGCTTGGAAATCAGCGTGTGGGTGTACTGGTCGTAACCGGCCTCTTCGTAGACCGGCACCAGCCACCAGATCGGTGTGCGCCCGGCCAGCCAGATTGCGGTGCGATAGAACTCGTCCAGCAGCAAATAGTGCTGGGTGGTGCCGCAGTCTTCCGAACTCAGTTGAGTATCCCGTTCGCCGCGCACGAAGCGGGTCGGGTCGATCAGGAAGAAATGCGCCTCGGCACCCTGGCTGGCGGCCCAGACTTCGAGTAACTGGCATTTCTTGCGCAGCTCGGCGAGTTCGTTTTCGCTCAAGTCCGGGGCGTGGCAAACCCACACGTCCATGTCACTTTGATCGGCCTGGGCGAGGGTGCCGAGGCTGCCCATCAAAAACAGCCCGTGAATCGGCCGTGGTGGATTGCTGCCGTGGCGTGGCTTGTAGGAAAACGAACGGGTCAGCCGTTGGGCTTCGGCGAGCACATTGTTGTCGGGTTCGTAGTTCGACAGCCCGGCCGGCGTGCTGCCGGAAACGTAGCCCGGCAACAGCGGATGATTGACGTGGAAAAACAGCGGCAGCAAGGTCAAGACCCCTTGCTGGCGCGTCGACAACCCTTCCATGGCCCTGGCCATGCGGCCTTCATTAAGCTTCAGAAAACGTGCGCGCAGCTGGCTGAGAACCTTGCGGTCGATTCCCTCGTCCAGATCGGGGCGAATTTCATGGGTGCGGGTCATGTCAGCTCAAACCGGCTCGCGAGGCTCGGACGTGGGGGACTACGGATGACGGGCAGTTTAGCGCCTCGGCCCCGGGACTTTTAAGCTGAATTTGTGTTTCTGGCGTCAGATCTCTATCGCGAGGCGACAGAATGCCCGCGGAAATCCCGTGGAAGGGGTTTCCGTGGGCGATGCGGTGGTGCTTAGGCTGTTTCCTGGACGCTCAGAATGGTCAGGACGGTTTGTATATTTTGCGCGGCGTCACGACCCAGGCTGGTCAGGTAACCGCCATCGGGCTGGTCGATCAGGTCTTTCTCATACAGGCGTTGGGCGGCGGCAATCGCTTTCGGGGCAGCGGTCTGATGGATTTTCAAACCTTCCTGGGAACTGTCCAGGTTGAAGAGGGCGAGGATTTCCAGTTCGGCAACCAACTCAGGGGTAAGCGACATAAGGACTCCAGACTTTCTAGGAATTAGACGACAGCGCCCCTAAGGTGAGCCCACTCGTGCGGCATGTCCAGTGCTTCAGATCAGGGATTTTGTCTTGAGGCGGATTCCAGTGTAGTCCGGCTCCGTGAGATGGCTGGCCGGATACGTAACAAACCTTGTGGGAGCGAGCCTGCTCGCGAATACGGTGTGTCATTGAGCGTGTTTTTGCTGATGCACCGCATTCGCGAGCAGGCTCGCTCCCACAGGGGATTGTGTTGTTACGGCTTCTCTGGCGGCAGCTCTGGCAGGGCGCGCAGGGCGGTTTCGTACCATTCGGTATTGAACGCGCGGTCTTCTTCGAGGATCGCGTCGATTTCCACTGCTAGCACGTGGGCCATCAGGTTGAGGATTTCTTCACGCTCGTAACCCACCAGGGTCAGCTTGTTGAAGGTTGCCTTGGCGGCTGGCGGGTTGTCGCTTTCGATCTGGTTTTCAATCGCTTCGATCAAAGTGTTCTCGGCGAACTCTTCTTCGTCGATCTCGATATCAGTTGGCTCGCTCATGGCAGGCTCCTCAAGTTAAGGCGGGCAGTTTACCTGCATTCAACGCTGTGATGCTGCTGGCAAGAAACGCTTGAGCGTTCTATAAAAGGCACCTGCCAACCCCGCACGGCCTGGAGGCTATGTGATGCTCAAGCTTTATGGATTTTCCGTCAGCAACTACTACAACATGGTGAAGCTGGCGCTGCTGGAGAAGGGACTGCCGTTTGAAGAAGTCCTGTTTTACCCGGGACCGAGCCCTGAGGCGCTGCTTATAAGCCCGCGCGGGAAGATTCCGGTGCTGGGCGTCGAACAGGGCTTCGTCAACGAAACCAGTGTGATCCTCGAGTACCTCGAACAAAGCCAGAAAGGCACGCCGCTGCTGCCGAGCGATCCCTTTGAGCGGTCGCGAGTGCTGGCGCTGGCCAAGGAAATCGAGCTGTACATCGAATTGCCGGGCCGCGCCTGTTATCCCGAAGCGTTTTTCGGCATGACCGTGCCTGAGGCGATCAAGGACAAGACCAAGGCCGAGTTGCTGCTGGGCTTCGCTTCGCTGGGCAGGCACGCCAAGTTCGCCCCTTACGTGGCAGGTGAGAGCCTGAGCATTGCGGATTTGTATTTCCTCTACAGCGTGCCGCTGGCCTGTGCGGTCGGGCAGAAGCTGTTCGGTATTGATCTGTTGGCCGAGATACCGGCGGCCAAGGCGCTGCTGGAGCGTCTGGAGCAGAACCCGCATGTACAGCGGATTGCAGCGGACAAGGATGCGGCGATGCCAGGGTTTTTGGCGATGGTCGCGTCCAAGAAGTAGGTTTTTGTAGCGTCTTCAAGAATGCATTCGCGGGCAAGCCCGCTCCCACATTGGATCTGGTGTACACAGCATGTGTGTTCACCACCGAACTAATGTGGGAGCGGGCTTGCTCGCGAAGCTTTTGGCGGTTTAACGGCTAGCTAACAACGCCTGGCCGCGAACCACTGCTTTCTTGACCTGCGCCGGCGCAGTGCCGCCGATATGGTCACGGGCATTCACCGAGCCTTCCAGGGTCAGCACGGCAAACACGTCCTGATCGATCTGGTCGCTGAACTTGCGCAGCTCTTCCAGGCTCATTTCCGCCAGGTCCTTGCCGCTTTCCACGCCGTACTTCACCGCATGGCCAACGATTTCGTGGCAGTCACGGAACGGCAGGCCGCGGCGCACCAGGTAATCCGCCAGGTCAGTGGCGGTGGAGAAGCCGCGCAGCGCCGCTTCGCGCATGATTGCGTGCTTGGGTTTGATCGCCGGGATCATGTCGGCAAAGGCTCGCAGCGAGTCGCGCAGGGTGTCGGCGGCGTCGAACAGCGGCTCTTTATCTTCCTGGTTGTCCTTGTTGTAGGCCAATGGCTGGCCTTTCATCAGGGTCAGCAGACCCATCAGTGCACCGAATACGCGACCCGTCTTGCCGCGAACCAGCTCCGGCACGTCCGGGTTTTTCTTTTGCGGCATGATCGAGCTGCCGGTGCAGAAGCGGTCCGGCAGATCGATGAACTGGAATTGCGCGCTGGTCCACAGCACCAGCTCTTCGGAGAAACGCGACAAGTGCATCATCGCGATGCTCGCGGCGGAGCAGAACTCGATGGCGAAGTCGCGATCGGAGACGTTGTCCAGGGAGTTGCCGCCGACAGCGTCGAAGCCCAGCAACTGCGCGGTGAACTCACGGTCGATCGGGTAAGTAGTGCCGGCCAGCGCGGCGCTGCCCAATGGCATGCGGTTGGTGCGCTTGCGGCAGTCCACCAGACGCTCGTAGTCGCGGCTGAGCATTTCGAACCAGGCCAGCATGTGGTGCCCGAAGGTCACCGGCTGCGCGGTTTGCAGGTGGGTGAAGCCCGGCATGATGCTGCCGGCTTCGCGCTCGGCCTGCTCCAGCAAGCCTTTTTGCAGGCGAGTGATTTCGGCCAGAATCAGGTCGATCTCGTCACGCAGCCACAGGCGGATGTCGGTGGCGACCTGGTCGTTGCGGCTACGGCCGGTGTGCAGCTTTTTACCGGTCACGCCGATGCGGTCGGTCAGGCGCGCCTCGATGTTCATGTGTACGTCTTCGAGGTCGATGCGCCAGTCGAACTGGCCGGCCTCGATTTCACCCTGGATGGTCTTCAGGCCATCGGTGATGCTGTCGCGCTCGGCATCGGTCAGCACGCCGACCTTGGCCAGCATGGTGGCGTGGGCGATCGAGCCCATGATGTCGTGGCGATACAGGCGCTGGTCGAAAGTGACGGAGGCGGTGAAGCGGGCGACGAAGGCGTCGACGGGTTCACTGAAGCGGCCGCCCCAGGACTGATTGGTCTTGTCAGTGCTCATGAATTCGCTCGTATCGGCTTGAAGAAAGTTGGCGTTGAACGCTGTGGCGGATAATAACAGGGTTGCCAATCCTGTCGCTGACACTGGTCGATACGTTTTTTTCTCATGTGCAGGGCCATACTCGGGGCAACACTGGAGGGAATTGCGCAACGATATTTTTCATTTGAGCAATATCGCGCCGGCAACCGTCTACAGTTGGACAGTAGGAACAGCGCACTTCTCTACGCTGCGGCTGACTATAAGAAGAGGGGGTGTTCGTATTGTGTATCAGCAAACCCTACGGCGATGCCTCGCCAACGCGGGCCCGGGCCGCCAATCGCCCGGCAGATGAAAATTTAGCCGCCGGTCTCGCGGCACTTTTTGGCCCTCGCGCCAGTCTTAGCGTGGATCGCGGTGACGGATGTCACTTCACCTGTCTACGCTATCCTTGTGCGAGACTCACGCAGGAATCCAGCGCAATATGAATGTCCTGATCGTTGATGACGAACCCCTAGCCCGCGAGCGCCTGAGCCGAATGGTCGGCGAACTCGAGGGATACAGTGTCATGGAGCCCGGCGCCACGAACGGCGAAGAGGCGTTGGCGCTGATCGACAGCCACAAGCCGGATATCGTGCTGCTCGATGTCCGCATGCCGGGCCTTGATGGTCTGCAAGTGGCTGCACGGTTGTGCGAGCGCGAAACACCGCCAGCTGTGGTGTTTTGCACCGGTCCCGATGAATTCGCCGTGGAGGCCTTGCAGGCCAGCGGTGTCGGTTATCTGGTCAAGCCGGTGCGCGCCGAGCAATTGCTCGAGGCCTTGAAGAAGGCCGAGCGCCCCAATCGTGTCCAGCTTGCCGCCCTGACTCGCCCGGCTGCCGAAACAGGTAGCGGCCCGCGCAGTCACATCAGTGCCCGCACCCGCAAAGGCATCGAGCTGATCCCATTGGGGCAGGTGGTCTATTTCATTGCTGACCACAAGTACGTGACCTTGCGCCACGAAGGCGGCGAAGTGCTGCTGGATGAACCGCTCAAGGCTCTTGAAGACGAATTCGGCGACCGTTTCGTGCGGATCCACCGCAACGCCCTGGTTGCCCGCGAACGTATCGAGCGCCTGCAACGCACGCCGTTGGGGCATTTCCAGCTGTTTCTCAAAGGCCTGAACGGCGACGCGCTGATTGTCAGCCGCCGTCACGTGGCCGGCGTGCGCAAAATGATGCAGCAGCTTTAATCCGCCACTCACAGGCGGATTTCACACCCAATTGCCGGATGTTGAAGGCCAGGGAGGCCGTGCAGTTCCTGATACAAGTCAAAGTGGATTTGACTGAGCTGTTATTATCCGCCGTATCTATTCAGTACGGATTGATCCATGTCCTCTCGCGAAATCCGCATCGCCACCCGTAAAAGTGCGCTGGCCCTATGGCAGGCCGAATACGTTAAAGCTCGCCTGGAAGAAGCCCATCCGGGCTTGCAGGTAACGCTGGTGCCCATGGTCAGTCGCGGCGACAAGCTGCTCGACTCGCCACTGTCGAAAATCGGCGGCAAAGGCCTGTTCGTCAAGGAACTGGAAACCGCGCTGCTGGAAAACGAAGCCGACATTGCTGTGCACTCGATGAAAGACGTGCCGATGGACTTCCCCGAAGGCCTCGGTCTGTTCTGCATCTGCGAGCGCGAAGACCCGCGCGATGCCTTCGTTTCCAACACCTACGCCAGCCTGGATGAGTTGCCTCAGGGCCGCATCGTCGGCACCTCCAGCTTACGCCGTCAGGCCCAGTTGCTGACCCGCCGTCCGGACCTGGAAATACGTTTCCTGCGCGGTAACGTCAACACGCGTCTGGCCAAGCTCGACGCCGGCGAATACGACGCCATCATCCTCGCCGCCGCCGGTTTGATTCGCCTGGGTTTCGAAGATCGCATCACCTCGGCCATCAGCGTCGACGACAGCCTGCCTGCCGGTGGCCAAGGCGCGGTCGGTATCGAATGCCGTAGCGTCGATAGCGAAATCCACGCCTTGCTGGCGCCCCTGCATCACCAGGACACCGCCACCCGCGTCACGGCCGAACGTGCCCTGAACAAACATCTGAATGGTGGCTGCCAGGTACCGATCGCCTGCTACGCCGTGCTTGAAGGCGATCAAATCTGGTTGCGTGGGCTGGTGGGCGATCCAAGCGGTGGCCTGCTGCTTAACGCCGAGGCCCGTGCGCCGCGCAGTGAAGCTGAATCGCTGGGTGTGCAGGTCGCCGAAGATCTGCTGAGCCAGGGCGCCGGCGACATTTTGAAAGCGGTCTACGGCGAGGCAGGTCACGAGTGACCGGCTGGCGTCTGCTGCTGACGCGCCCCGCAGATGAGTCGGCGGCGCTGAGCAGCGTGTTGGCCGAGCAGGGGGTTTTCAGCAGTTGTCTGCCGCTTTTGGAGATAGAGCCGATTGCGCCCTCTGACACAATGCGCGCAGTGATAGCGGGTCTGGATCGCTACTGTGCGGTGATTGTGGTCAGCAAGCCGGCCGCCAGAATCGGCATCGATCTGCTCGGCCAGTGTTGGCCGCAGCCACCGAAGTTGAAGTGGTTCAGCGTGGGCGTTGCGACGGCTCAAATCCTAGAGGCTTCCGGCCTGGATGTAAGTTTCCCGGCCGAGGGCGATGACAGCGAAGCCTTGCTTGAACTTCCCGAGTTGCGCGAGGCTATCGCCCGGCCCGATCCGCGAGTGTTGATCATGCGCGGGGAGGGCGGGCGCGAGTTGCTGGCTGAGCGTTTACGCGAGCTTGGTGCTAGTGTCGATTATCTGGAGTTGTATCGTCGCGGCTTGCCGCACTATGCGACGGCTGCGTTGCCGGACCGGATCGAAGCGGAACGCTTGAACGGACTGGTGGTCAGCAGTGGACAGGGTTTCGAGCACCTGCACCAATTGGCCGGCGATGCCTGGCCACGGTTGGCGCGGTTGCCGTTGTTTGTTCCAAGCCCAAGAGTCGCCGAGCTGGCACGTGCCGCCGGGGCTCAAACAGTTGTGGATTGTCGTGGCGCGAACGCCGCGGCTTTGCTGACGGCGTTACGGGAGCAACCCGTACCCGTTCTCTAATGCAAAGGATGGATACGTGAGCGAAACAGCCTTGCCTAAAGATGACGTCCAGCCGGTGCTCGATGCACCTGTTGAAACACCACCACCTGCTGCTGTGCAGCGCCGAGGCAATGGCCTGGCAATCGTCGCACTGTTGTTGGGTGCCGCTGGGGTCGCCGTGGGCGGTTGGGGTGTCTGGCAGGTACGTCACCTGCAAGCCAATACTCAAGCGCAGTTGAGCCAGGTCCAGGCCTTGAGCGATCAGGCACAAAGCCTGAAACTCAGTGATCAGCGCCTGACCGCACGCCTGGAGCAACTGCCTGCCGCCGACGAGCTGGAAGACCGCCGTCGTCTGGTGACGCAGTTGCAAGGCGATCAACAACGCTTGAATCAAAAGCTGGAAAGCGTCCTCGGCGCCAGCCGCAAGGATTGGCGTCTGGCCGAGGCCGAGCACTTGCTGCGTCTGGCCAGCCTGCGTCTTTCGGCATTGCAGGACATCAGCAGCGCCCAGGCCCTGGTGCAGGGCGCCGACGAAATTCTCCGCGAACAGAACGACCCCGGCGCCTTTGCCGCCCGCGAACAAGTGGCCAAGACCCTGGTGGCCTTGCGCAGCACCGAACAGCCGGACCGCACCGGGTTGTTCCTGAAACTGGGTGCCTTGCGAGACCAGGTGATCAACCTCACCGAGCTGGCGCCGGAGTACAAGGACCGTGGCGAATCGCTGTTGGGCCTGACCGCCGATGGCGATGGCGCCAGTCGTTGGGCGCAATGGTGGGATGAGATCTCGCGTTACATCCGTATTGACTTCAACGCTGAAAAGAATGTTCGTCCTTTGCTGGCCGGGCAGGGTTTGAGCCAGGTCCGTCTGGCCTTGAGTCTGGCGCTGGAGCAGGCGCAGTGGGCTGCGCTCAATGGTCAGGCGCCGGTGTATACCCAGGCGCTGACCGAAGCGCGGGACGTGCTCAAGGGCAACTTCAATGCGGACAACCCGCAGAGCAAGGTGATGCTTGAGCAGGTTGGCGAGTTGAGCACGCAGCCGGTTACGGTCGTCACGCCAGACCTGACGGGCACGTTGAGTGCGGTCCAGGCCTATCTTGAACGACGCAATGTCAGTGCCGAGGACTCGATCAAGCCGCTGGCCAAACCTGCTGCGGACACCGCGCAGGAGGCCACGCCATGAAACGCCTCTATGTGATCGTGTTTCTGGTCATCGCCGCCGCCGGGGTGCTGGGGTTGGCGATTGCCGAGCACTCGGGCTACGTGCTGATCGCCTACAAGAGCTTCCGTTACGAGTCGAGTCTGTGGGCGACCCTGGCCTTGCTGGCCGTGCTCTGGCTGGTGTTTTGGGGCATCAAGGCGTTGATCGAGTTGGTGACGACCTCCAGCGGCGTGGTCAATCCGTGGTCCCGTCGCAATCGCAGCCGCCGGGTGCAAGTCGCCATCGAGCATGGCCAGCTGGACCTCGCCGAAGGTCGTTGGGCCAGTGCCCAGCGTCATCTGTACCGGGCCGCAGAAGCCGAGCGTCAACCACTGCTGTACTACCTCGGTGCGGCACGTGCCGCCAACGAACAAGGTCACTACGAGGAATGCGACAACCTGCTGGAGCGCGCCCTCGAGCGCCAGCCCCAGGCCGAGTTGGCGATTGCCTTGAGTCACGCGCAATTGCAGACCGACCGTGGTGATACCGAAGGCGCCCTGGCGACGCTGGAAGCCATGCACGAGCGTCACCCACACAACGTGCAGACTTTGCGTCAGCTACAGCGCCTGCATCAGCAGCGGGGCGACTGGTCGGCAGTCATTCGGCTGCTGCCGGAGCTGCGCAAGGACAAAGTCTTGCCTGTCGCCGAACTGGCTGAGCTGGAGCGTCGGGCCTGGGGTCAAAACCTCAGCCTTGCAGCGCGCGGTGAAGAAGACGGGACGGTCGGGTTGCAGTCACTCACCCGCGCCTGGCAACAGCTTACTAATGCTCAGCGCCAGGAACCGCAATTGGTGCTGGCCTATGCTGAACAACTGCGCCAGTTGGGCGCTCAGGTCGAGGCTGAAGAAATCCTGCGTGCGGCGCTCAAGCGCAACTTTGACAGTCATCTGGCACGTCTCTACGGACTAGTACGCGGTAGCGATCCGGCGCGGCAGTTGCAAACCGCCGAGGGCTGGCTCAAGGATCACCCGGCCGACCCGAGCTTGCTGTTGACCTTGGGCCGCCTGTGCCTGCAAAGCAGCCTTTGGGGCAAGGCCCGGGACTATCTGGAAAGTAGCCTGCGCCTGCAGCGCAACCCGGAAGCCTGTGCGGAGCTCGCCAGGTTGCTGGCACAGTTGGGCGATACCGAGCGCAGCAACCAACTGTTCCAGGAAGGCCTTGTCCTGCTGGACGAGCGCCTGCTGGCGGCACCGCTGCCGGTACCTGTTCGGGCCTGACATCCAGGATTCAGGATTTGGCATAAACCTGTGGCGGGGGAGCTTGCTCCCGCTGAGGTGCGAAGCGCCTTCAAAAAGGGACTGCTGTGCAGTCCAACGGGAGCAAGCTCCCTCGCCACAGGCAAGCTCCCACTCCACAAAGTGCTGTGTTCAGTCGCACGATGTTTACCTTTGTAGCCCTGTATCGGAAACGTCCTACCGAGGGCTGCATCTTATCCTCTCTATTCTGTCGGGAATTCCCTACACCTCTGGTGAAGTGTCCGTGCCGGCCTGCCTTGAAAGGCTGCCGCGCTTTCCTCTACCGTAACCGCCTGTCTCTACTGTTACGGATTAGCCATGTCTTTGGCCTGCTCACGCTCCTTGTTTTTCATGGCTTTCACCGCAGGTGCCCTGGCCTTGGGCGTTTCCTATTACCTCGAATATGTGGTCGGGCTCAAACCCTGCGGGCTGTGTTTATTGCAGCGCGGTTGCCTGGCGCTGCTCCTGGTTGTTTACCTGGTGGCTTCGGTACATGGTCCGCGACGATTCGGTTCTTTCGTCTATTGGCTGCTTGGTTTGTCCGCCAGCCTGGGCGGGACTGTCGCGGCGTGGCGGCAGGTGTTGTTGCAGAGTGATCCGCAGCAACAACTCTCGCTCTGTTCGCCCAATCTGGAAGCTTGGTTCGGGAGTATGCCTTGGGGCTGCGCCGTACAAAGGCTGTTCAAGGGCACTGACGACTGCGCCGAGATCTCGTGGACCTTGTTTGATCTGAGCATCCCCGAATGGAGTCTGCTGTTCTTCGTCGCGATGCTGATCCTGGGGATTTACCAGTTACTGCGCCACGTCTGGATCGCCTGTCAGGGACCGCCCAGCGGCGAGTCGTCGCACCGGGCCGGGACGGGTGATTAAACACTTGTATGAACTTTATCTCCTGCGTACCTTGAAGCCATTGTCGTGCGGGCATAATCTGGCCCGCACGTGTCATTGGAATTATGTTGCTCGATGACGCTCTGCCTGGCCGATCCTTGACCCTCAAGAGTGCGGCAGGTGTAGAGCAGCATGACCCACATAGGGAAGAGAGATCACCATGCTCGAAAGTTGTCAGAATGCTCAGGAACGCTGGGGTGGAGTGCATCTGCTGATCGATCGCTGGTTGCAGGAGCGTCACGAACTGGTTCGGGCCTATGATGCTCTCGGCGCGAAGCCTGAAGCTCTGGGCGAGAACCGCAAGCCGTTGCAGGAATTTTGCGGGGTGCTGGTCGATTACGTATCGGCGGGGCATTTCGAAATCTACGAACAGCTCACCGGTGAAGCCAAGGCCTTTGGTGACACTCGTGGTCTGGAGTTGGCCGAGACCATCTATCCGCGCATCGACGTCATCACCGAGAAGCTGCTGGCGTTCAACGACCTGTGTGATGCAGGCCAGTGCGTAGCCGAGAAATTCAAGGAGCTGGGTGGCCTGCTGCACGAACGCTTCGAACTGGAAGACTGTCTGATCGAAGTGCTGCACACCGCTCACAAGGAAGAGGATTCGGTTCAGGCCTGATCCAGGTCCCGATCAAAAAAACGGTGCGCCCAAAGCGCACCGTTTTTTATTGCCTGCTCAACTCGTCGCGCCGCGCAATTCCACTTCAAACACCAGCGGTGTGAACGGTGCGATCAAGTCACCGGCACCATCTGCGCCGTACGCTTGATCCGATGGAATCACCAGTCGCCATTTCGCACCTACCGGCATGTTCTGCAACGCGGTGCGCCAGCCAGCGATCACGCTGTCGAGGTTGAACCACTGCGGCTGAGTGTTCTGATCGAACACGGTGCCGTCCGGCAACCGCCCGATATATAGCACCTGCACTTTTCCATCGGGGCCCGCCTTGGTACCAGTGCCTGGCGTCAACTCGGTCAGCAGGATGCCGTCGGCCAATTCCTTCACACCCGGTTTGGCTTTTTCTGCGGTGAGAAAACGTTGTTCGTTTTCCATCGCAGCATCGCTCGAGGGTTGTGAGGAATGCTCGGCATTCTGCGATTCGTGATCGGCCAGAATCTGCTCGATGCGTGCTTCGCTGAGCGCCAGGGGTTTGCCTTGATAGGCTTGCTGCAACCCTTCGATCAGCGCTTGAAGTTGCAGGTCGGGAACCTCCTGGCGCAAGCGTTCGCCGAGACTTGCGCCTAAGCTGTAAGCGAGATCGTGAGCATCATTCTCAGCGGTTTTTTCGGCGGCTTGAACGGTGGAAAAACACACGAGCAGGGATAAAAAAAGGTAGCGCGACATGGGCACTCTCCGACCTCAGATGCGGGGGATTATGCCAGCGAGAATGGGTTAAACGGTGAACTGCTTTTGCGCAGATGCAGAACATTTTCAATCCGGTGCAACGCCGCGCTTTCGATACTGTCAACATGACCTAGCGGCGGTGTCAGCAGAGGTCTAGTATGAGCCGCATTCACGTCAGCCAGGAGGTAAACCATGTCGGCCACCAAGAAGCCTGTAAATACTCCGTTGCACTTACTCCAACAACTTTCGGGCAGCCTGCTCGAGCATTTGGAAACCGCTTGTTCCCAAGCCTTGGCTGATGCTGAAAAACTGCTCGCCAAACTGGAAAAGCAGCGCGGAAAAGCGCAAGAAAAACTGCACAAATCCCGTACCAAATTGCAGGACGCTGCGGCGGCCGGCAAAGCCAAGGCACAAGCCAAGGCCAAGGACGGAGTGAAGCAACTCGAAGACCTGCTCGATGCTTTGAAGGATCGTCAGTCCGAGACCCGCACCTACATTCTGCAACTCAAGCGCGATGCTCAAGAAAGCCTGAAACTGGCCCAGGGCGTCGGTCGCGTACAAGAGGCTGTCAGCAAGGCGTTGTCCCTGCGTTCGGCCAAGCCAGCTGCGGCACCTGCCAAGAAAGCCGCTGCCAAACCGGCAGCAGCCAAGGCTCCGGCAAAAGCAAAAACTGCGGCGGCCAAACCAGCTGCAAAAGCTGCTACTAAAACTGCGGCCAAGCCAGCTGTAAAAGCGCCGGTGAAAGCGGCTGCAAAACCTGCAGCGAAAAAACCCGCTGCAGCGAGCGCTGCAAAACCAGCGGCTAAAACCACTGCGGCAAAACCTGCTGCCCGTACTGCCGCTGCTAAACCAGCTACCCGCGCTGTCGCTGCAAAACCAGCTGCTGCCAAAGCTGCGCCAGCGAAAACCGCTGCCGCCAAACCGGCCGCTAAACCCGCTGCCAAAGCTGCAGCAAAACCAGCAGCAAAACCTGCTGCTAAAACTGCCGCTGCCAAACCGGCTGCCAAACCAGCTGCAGCCAAACCCGTTGCAAAAGCTGCGGCAAAACCCGCCGTAAAAGCCGCCGCCAAACCGGCAGCCAAGCCAGCCGCCAAGCCGGCCGCCGCTGCTAAACCAGCGACTGCTGCCGCCAAGCCTGCTGCTGCAAAAACAGCCGCCAAGCCTGCTGCAAAACCTGCCGTGAAAAAGCCAGCCTCTGCCAAACCAGCTGCCGCCAAACCGGCCATTGCACCAGCCGCCAAGCCTGCCGCAGCGGCAACTTCGGCTGCTCCAGCGGCACCTGCTCCAGCCGCTACTGCCTCGACACCTTCGACTGCGCCAACGCCAGCCGCTGCGTCGAGCGTCAGCAACAATCCAACCAGCGCCTCCTAAGTGCCGGTTACCGCGACGCGCAGCACTTGCAGCGCGTCGCGGTTCGGGCTGGTGGCCGCTCCCGCCAGGCTTTCCAGCCATTCCCCCGACGCTGAGGTGTCATGCATCGGCCAGTCTTGAGCCGTTTGTTCCAGTTGCAACAACAGATGCCGTTCGGCTTCCAGCTCCAGTGCCTTGATTTGCTCGCGTAACGCATTCAGATCGGCGTCGTCAGCGGCGGCGGCTTTCCATTGCTGGCGTAACGTGCGCATCGGTTGCACGACATTCACCTCCCAGGGCTCGGCCACCTGAAAAAGTTGCTGCAAGCGTTGCTCGGTGCAGTCCACAGCCCTTTGTTCCAGCCACAGGCCACAGAGCAGCAGGCAGACATTTGCTCCCGCCGATTGCAATTGCAGGCACAGGCTTTCAACGCCGGGGCGGGCGTAAGTGCCAAGGGAAAAGCTCCACAGGTCAGAGGACATAGTGCTACTCGCGCCAGTTGCGAGCGAAGCTGGTAGACTCCGCCGCCATTATGATTCGACTTCAGAACCTGACTTTACAGCGTGGCCCGCAACGTCTGCTAGAAGACGCCGAGCTGACCCTGCACGCCGGCCACAAAGCCGGCCTCATCGGTGCCAATGGCGCCGGCAAATCGAGCCTGTTCGCCTTGCTTTTGGGTGACCTGCACCCGGATTCGGGTGACTGCTTGCTGCCGGGCGACTGGCGCATCGCCCACATGCGCCAGGAGATCGACACCCTCGATCGCATCGCAGTCGACTACGTGCTCGATGGCGACCTGCGCCTGCGTGAGGTGCAACGCGACCTCGCCGCCGCCGAAGCGGCCCATGACGGTGCCGCTCAGGCGCGCCTGCACGCCGAACTCGACAGCGCCGACGGTTACACCGCCGACGCCCGGGCGCGCAAGCTACTGGCCGGTTTGGGCTTCACCAACGATCAGATGGATCGTCAGGTCGCAGATTTCTCCGGTGGCTGGCGGATGCGTCTGAACCTGGCGCAGGCGTTGATGTGCCCTTCGGACCTGTTGCTGCTCGATGAACCGACCAACCACTTGGACCTCGACGCCATCATCTGGCTCGAAGAGTGGCTTAAAAGCTATCCTGGCACGTTGATGCTGATTTCCCACGACCGGGACTTCCTCGACGCCGTGGTCGATCACGTGGCCCACGTCGATCAGCGCAAGATCACGCTCTATCGCGGCGGCTACAGCGCCTTCGAACGTGCCCGTGCCGAACGTCTGGCCCAGCAACAGCAGGCCTACGAGAAGCAGCAGGCGCAACGTGCGCACATGGAAAGCTACATCGCCCGCTTCAAGGCCCAGGCCACCAAGGCCCGTCAGGCCCAGAGCCGGATCAAGGCGCTGGAGCGGATGGAAGAGC
This sequence comes from Pseudomonas sp. TH15, assembly GCF_016651105.1. Classification (GTDB taxonomy): domain Bacteria; phylum Pseudomonadota; class Gammaproteobacteria; order Pseudomonadales; family Pseudomonadaceae; genus Aquipseudomonas. The sequence continues at coordinate 746,362 of NZ_JAEKEL010000001.1, read as the reverse complement.
TGTCCGCTGCTCACGTCGATTCTCCGTTCGACTTCGTTTTCCGCGAATCGCACAAAATCTCCAGCCCGTTGATTGATATCTCCGATGCTCGCCTGGGTTATGGCGAGCGAGCCGTGCTGGAGAAGGTCAAGCTGCAACTGACCCCCGGCGCGCGCATCGGTTTGCTCGGCCCCAACGGTGCCGGTAAATCGACCCTGATCAAAAACCTCGCCGGTGAACTCGAGCCGTTGTCCGGGCGCCTGACCCGTGGCGAGAACACCGTGGTCGGCTACTTCGCCCAGCATCAGTTGGACTCGCTCGACTCCAAGGCCAGCCCACTGCTACACATGCAGCGCCTGGCACCGACGGAGCGTGAGCAGACCTTGCGCGACTTCCTCGGCGGTTTCGACTTCCGCGGTGCGCGTATCGATGAGCCGGTGCTGAATTTTTCCGGCGGCGAGAAGGCCCGTCTGGCGCTGGCGTTGATCGCCTGGGGCCGGCCGAACCTGTTGCTGCTCGACGAACCGACCAACCACCTGGACCTGGAAATGCGCCTGGCGCTGACCATGGCGTTGCAGGAATTCAGTGGTGCGGTACTGGTGGTCTCCCACGATCGTCATTTGCTCAAAAGCACCACCGACAATTTCTATCTGGTGGCGGACGGCAAGGTTGAAGAGTTCGACGGCGACCTGGAGGACTACACCCGCTGGCTGGTGGAGTATCGCCAGCGCAATGCCCCGGTCAGCAACACGCCGGTGAACCCGGACAAAACCGACAAGAAGGCTCAGCGTCAGGCTGCCGCTGCGTTGCGTCAGCAACTGGCGCCACATAAGCGTGAAGCCGACAAGCTCGAAGCCGAGTTGGGCAAGCTGCACGAGAAACTGGCGAAGATCGATGCCAGCCTCGGCGACAGCGATATCTACGAACCGGCGCGCAAGAACGAGTTGCGTGATCTGCTGGCCGAACAGGCCAAGCTGAAGGTGCGTGAAGCGCAACTGGAAGAATCCTGGATGGAAGCCCTGGAACTGCTGGAAAGCATGCAGGCGGAGTTGGAGGCGCTGTCCTGATGGACGCCTTCAAACTGCCGTTGCCGGCGATGTGGGTCGAGCCGATTTTGCTCGGCGTGCAAATCCTGCTGATCCTGCTGGCCGGGTATTTTGCTCAGCGCTTCGTCGCCAAATGCCTGACTCGCCTGGGCGAACGTTATCCGTTTCCGCCACAACTGCTGATGCCGCTGCGTGGTGGACTGCGCTGGCTGATCATGGGCAGCGCGTTGATTTTCGTGCTGGAACGTCTCGGTGTTTCGGCCACGGTACTCTGGACCGCGTTGTCCGGGTTCGTGGCGGTGGCTGCGGTGGCGTTCTTCGCCATGTGGAGCGTGCTCTCCAATCTGCTGTGCGCGATCCTGATCTTCACTGTCGGCCCGTTCCGCATCGGTGATGTGGTCGAGTTGGTGGACACCCTCGACAAGCCCGGCGTCAAAGGCCGGGTGGTGGCGATCAATTTGCTGTTTACCACGTTGATCGAGGCTGAAGAGGCCGGGACTGGCAGTGCGATGGTGCAGGTGCCTAACAGCCTGTTCTTCCAGCGCTCGGTTCGCCGCTGGCGCGGGTCGGATGTTTTCCCTTCCAGCGGCTTCGAAAAGTAAGCCTTCTGTTGCCTGATACACCGCTATCGCGAGCAAGCCCGCTTCCACATTGGATCTTCAGTAGACATCACATGAGTGAACAACACTGATCTACTGTGGGGGCGGGCTTGCTCGCGAAGTGGCCCTAAAGCCATAAACGCTGGTCGGCAGTCACCCTGTCCGACAAAAAATCGGTAGTCATTGCGCCAAAGCCGCATTAGCTTAGAGGTCTGTCACGAGTCTGAGTCGAGGTGTGCGATGGTGCTTCAAACATGGCTGGCGTTTTTTGCTGCCTGCTGGGTGATCAGTCTGTCTCCTGGTGCCGGCGCGATTGCGTCGATGTCCAGCGGCCTGCGCTACGGTTTCTGGCGCGGCTACTGGAACGCCCTGGGCCTGCAACTGGGCCTGGCATTGCAAATTGCGATTGTGGCGGCTGGTGTCGGTGCGATCCTCGCGGCTTCGGCCACGGCTTTCTATGCGATCAAATGGTTTGGCGTGGCCTATCTGGTCTACCTCGCGGTCAAGCAATGGCGTGCGTTGCCCAGCGACATGAGCGATGACGCGTCTGTACGGCAGATCGGCAAACCGCTGGCGCTGGTGTTCCGTGGTTTCCTGGTGAACATCAGCAACCCCAAGGCGTTGGTGTTCATGCTGGCGGTGCTGCCGCAATTCATCGACCCGCATGCACCGTTGGTGGCTCAGTACCTGATCCTTGGTGCGACGATGATCTGTGTCGACCTGATCGTCATGGCCGGCTACACCGGGCTGGCGTCCAAAGTGCTGCGACTGTTGCGCACGCCCAAACAGCAGAAACGCATGAACCGCACGTTTGCCGGGCTGTTCATCGGTGCGGCGGCGTTTATGGCAACCCTGCGCAAAGCGGTGATGTAAAACCCTGGATACAAGAGCGACCTCTTGTGGCGAGCGAGCGAGCTTGCTCGCGCTGGGCTGCGAAGCGGCCCCCGGATTTTGCGAGCGCTGCGCACTCGGGCGGGAGCAAGCTCCCTCGCCACATTAGGTTTCAGTACGGCAATATTGCGTTGATGGGCTTAAGAACAAGCATAAAAAAGGCGACCCTTCAGGTCGCCTTTTTCGTTCCAGAGATCAGCGCAAAATCACCGGCGCCGTATCCTGTGGCAGGTTGTTACGCTGCGGGGCTTGTCCCGGCTTCTCGTAACCACCGCCGCCAAGCTGTTGGCTCAGTTGCCCGGCCACGTCTTCGCCCAATGCCTTGGACACGTCACGCACCACCCGCGGGCGGTTCAGCGAAATCTTGATGTCCCGGCCATTCACCAGTTTGGTGTCCTGGCCTTCGCCCATCGCCGTGAAGGCCGACGTGATTTCGAAAGTCTTGGTGTTGATCAGGCTGAAATCCGCCACCAGGGTCAACGCCAGCACCGCTGAATAGCTGTCGGTGTTCGCCAGCTCGTTCGTGTCTTGGGTGAAGTCGATGTCCGACACCGTGCCGAACAGCACGTAATCCGCGCCCTTGAAGTTACCGGCCTTGATCCGCTTGATCACGTCATACACATCGCTTTTGGCGTTGGCTGTGTAGGGCGTGCCCTGAATCAGCTGGAACATCCCGGTCTTGAGGATCTGACCTTTGATGTCGCCGCTGAAACGCCGGATTTCGGTCTGCTCCAGATAGCTGTTCTTTGTCGTGTACTCGTCGTAACTGGACGAGCCGCTGGCGCCGTAATAGTCCTGTTGCTGATCGTCGCGGGCCGAGATGACGTGAACGTATTGATCGACGCTGGCCTCGTAGGCCAGGTCGGCCACGGCGATTTTCGGCGCCGCCTGTACGCCAGCGGCGCACACCAAAGCGATGATGCCTATCCATGTCCGCATGACTTAGCGCTCCGTGGTTTTGCGGATTTCTTTCTCGTCCATCCACTCGGCCAGCCCGCTTTCGACATCAACCAATTGCAGACTGAATTTGTAGAAGACGTCCTTGTAGTCGTTGCTGCGCTTGATAATCGAGCTGATCGAGCCTTCGAGGCGGTAGCGGGCGGCGATCATGTTGCCGGTTTTGGCCACCGTACTTTTTTTGTACAGACCGCTTTGGTTTTGCAGTTTGAGATGGTCGACCTGGCTTTGCATGTTGGTGTTGTCGCTGGCAAAGCGAGCGGTGCCGGTACGCATCAATTGGGTCTTGATGGACGTGGTGATCTCGCGCGTGTCGATGTACTCGCTGGTCTTGTTCATCACGTCGTATACCTGAACCACCGGGCGACCCTTGAGAACACCGGACTGCGCGAGGGAGCGGGTCATGCTTTCAGCGATCATTTGCAGGTCGGTCGAACCGAATTCGTTGGTCACCAGTTCCACGGCTTTCGGGTCGCCATAGCTGATGTTCTTGCTGCCCAGGGTCGGCGAAGTATTGGCGCAACCGGAGGCCAGCAGGGCGATGACAGCGATGCAGGAAAAGCGTGCAAACATGGCAATGTTCTCTAAATCAGGAATAGGGGGCGGGCTTAGGGCGTCTTGAGTTCCAGACGGAAGTCCACGGCTTTCGGCGTCGGGGCGATGCCCTGGATGAAGCTGGTCTGTGCGCCGTACATCATCTGGCTTTTCCAGACTTCTTCTTCGGCGATCGGGAAGCCTTCCGGGCCGAGCCAGGCGAAGCGGTAGTAGAACGTCTTGTTGCTGTTGAGGGTGTTGCTCAACTGCACGTTGACGGTCATGAAACCGTTTTCGCGAGCGACGCGCATGGCGCCGACGACGATGTGCTTTTGCGGGCCCATGGCCACGACTTTGCTCGCGGCGCTGCCCGGCTCAGGTGGTGGCGGGGTGGCGCAGCCGCTCGCCAGCAAGGCGAGGGCAGCGACGGCGATGAGTTTGAAGCGCATGCAAAGACTCCGTTCTTAAGGTTGTTTGAGGCTGGCGACGTTGGTCGCGCCGGCGCTCGGGACTACGTGTGCGGCGAGGCCGCCGGCGAATACCTGATTGCCCACTGCGCGCAGGCTGATCACCTGATAACGCTGATCGACGGTGACCTTGACCACCGAACCGCCCACGGCGCTCGGCAGGGTAACCTGATGCTCGCCCTTTTTCAGGCGCAGACGCACCACTTGGGTGTAGTCCGGCAGGGTACGCCACGTGCGGGTATCGGCACCTTCGAGCACAGCTGAAGAGATACCGACGGCCAAGCCAGCCAGTGGGTTGGTTTCGTTGATCTTCTTCTGCGCGACACCTTTGGTAATCGCGCGCACGGTGGTGCGTACGATGATCCCCGGCATGTCATCACGCAGGGCGCGACGCGACATCGCGGTGGTGCTGTTGAGGGCCGTCAGATCCACTTGCTGACCGTCGACACCAATTTGCGCAAACGTTGCGGTGGAAGTGTCCGGTTTGATGATCGGGAACGACAGCGGGGTGATCACCAGGTTGTTGGAGATTGGCAGTGGCAGTGGCACGCGGATCGAATCACGGGCCGGTGCCAGGCCGCTTTGCACCACGATCAGGATGTCGCTGTCGTCGGATTTGACCGGCTTGTCGAGGTTGACCAGCGCCTGTTCCAGCAGCGGCGTGTTCGGGCGCAGTTCGGCCGCTTTGCGGTAACCCGGCGCCGCCAGGTCTTTTTCACCCAGGGCTTCGTAGACGAAACCGGCCAGGTAATGGCTGAAGGCACTCTGGTAGCTGTTCTTCAGGCCGACCACTTCCGGCGCGTCGAGGCTGGCGACCGGGTAGCCTTGCAGATCCTTGTACTGAGTCTTGATGCCTTCTTTCTCGGCCTCTTCTTCGCTCTTGAGGTATTCCTTGTCACGCAGGTCGGCGATCACGGCTTCACGCTCGTGAGTCTTTTTGATCGCAGTGCGCGCGCCGTCGAAGTCGTTGACCGCCAGCAGGTTCAGGGCCATCTGCGTGGTCAGCATGACTTTTTCGTAGTCGTAGCCTTCGTAGCGACGCACCTTGTCGTTGACGATGAAGCTGCCGAACTGAGCGAGGTATTTACCGGTGTCGAGCTTGACCGAATCTTCCCACTGACCGACCACCTGATCGGCGCTGGTCCAGGCACTCTGGCTACCCGACAGGTCGCCCTTGGCACGCAGCAATTCACCTTTCTCGAAGTAATAGAGCAGGTCTTTGTCCGGGCCGCTGTTGTTCTTTTCCAGCAGGGTCAGGGCGGCGTCGACGTGGCCGCTGGCCAGTTGCTGGTTGGTCTGGGCCAGTTCGGAGTCGTAGTTGCGAAAAGCGGAACAACCGGACAGCAGAGTGACAGCGCTGAGCGCGATCAAGGTGGGAGCGCGGAATGCCATGGGGGTACTTCTTCCCTGGAGTAAATACAGCCGCGGATGCTGGTCGGGCTGGTATGACCCATCGACAGTGGCGCTGGCCTCCTGCCAATTCCTCATATCCTGAGGAGCTTTAATGCCGTTTCGCAATAGCGAGGGCGCGGCATTATAAGCGGGAGGTGATGGCTATGTAATAGCTTTTTAATTGCACTGGTTAGTTAGATGCCATTACGGCGGCGGAGGTGTTTCGGGGAACAGCCATGACGATCCTATGTAACGGTTCTGCCCCATGAATACCCGCAGGCTGAACACCTGATGGCTCTGGTCGACGCGCACGGTGAACCCGTCCTCTGCATGGTGGTAGGGAAAACGCACGCGGTGCAGGCCTTTTTTCAGGCGCAGCCGTGCGACCAGGGTTTTGTCCGGCAGGGTGCGCCAGGTGCGCGTGTCAGCCTCTTCGAACGGGTCGTGCTCGGTGACTACCAGTGAAGCCTTGGAGGGATCGCGTTGGTTCTTTTCAGCCTGGCCGATTGCCGCCATGTTGGCGCGAAACATGGCACGCGAAATGATCGCCGGCATGTCATCACGCAAGGTGCGCATGGCCATGTCGGTGACGCTGTTGATCATCGTGAGTTTGTGTTGTTTGCCGTCGACGACGATATCCGTCAGGGCGGGCGTAAGGGTATCGGGCACCATCACCGGAAACGAGATCGGCGCGACAATCGTCAGATTTTCGTTGAGTCGCACCGGGATTGGCACTTGCACCGAACTGCGTGCCGGGGCGAAACCGCTTTGCACCACGACCAGGATCTCGCTTTCATCGTCGGCCGGCCCGGGCTTGTCCAGATTACGCAAAGCGCTTTCGAGGAAGGGCACGCCCGGACGCAACTCGATCGCCTGACGATAACCCGGCGCCGCGAGCGTGCGTTCACCCAAGGCTTCATAAGTAAATCCAGCCAGATAATGGCTGAACGCGCTCTGGTAACCGTTTTTCAGTTCGATGACCTGCGGGGCGTCGAGGACGGCGACCGGATAGCCTTGCAGGTCTTTGTAATGCAGCTTGATCCCTTCTTGTTTCGCTTGCTCTTCAGCTTCTTCGTATTGCCGCTCGCGCTGGCGGGCAATCAGGGTTTCGCGCTCGTGGGTTTTCTTGATGTCGGCGCGGGCATTGTCGAAATCGTTGTCCGCCAGTTGGTTGAGGGCCATCTCGGTGGTCAGCATGACTTTTTCGTAGTCATAGCCGTCGTAGCGCAGCAACTTGTCGTTGACCAGCATCGTGCCCATTTCGTTGCCGAAGCGGGTCAGCAGCTTCATGGGGGCGGAGTGCACGGCGTCTTCGCGCTGGATAATCATCTGGTCAGCCCTGCGCCACGCTTCCTGGCTTTTTGGCAGGGCAGTGCCGGCGCTGAGAATCGCACCTCGCTCCAGGTAATACAGCAGATCCTTGTCTTCCCAGGGGTTGTTCAGTTCTAACAGGTAGAGCGCTTCGTTGAGATTACCCTTCGCCATCTGGTCGATGGTCTCCTGCATCTCCTGATCGTAATTACGGTAGGCGGCGCATCCGCTCAGTTGCACGGCGGCGCTGAACAGCAGGAAAAACGGCAAGCAATGGCGCATGGAGGCAGGTTCTTCCGTGAACGGCAATGGCTGGGAGGTGACGCATTATAGGGTTGGTTTGAGGTCCGGAGTTGTCGTCGAGTGCACGGCTGAACTTCCCGCCAACGACCACGAAAGTGCGCTGAAACATAAACGCCGACAAAGCTTGAGTGAAAGTCATTGGAAGTGAACAATGTATTACTTCGTATTTCCCCTTGAGATTCATTCATGACTGCCTCCTCCCGTTTTCTGGCGTGGCTAGTGCTGCCGGTTATTGCGTTTTGCAGCCTCAATGCGCAGGCCGAAACTGCCGAAGGCGCGCCAAAGGCCCTGCATTTGCTCGATTACATTGGCGCTGACTACCCGATGGCGGTCGAAGCGGGCAAGGTTATCGATGAGTCTGAATACCTCGAGCAGCAGGAATTTCTGGGTGTGCTGCAAGGTTTGATCTCCGAGTTACCGGCCAAGCCCGAGCGCGCTGAATTGGAGCAAGGCGTCAACAACCTGCGCACCGCGATCGCTGCACGCATGGACGGCACCGACGTTGCACGTCAGGCTCGCCAACTCGGCGCGAAACTGGCGGTGGCGTATGAGGTCAGCCAGGCCCCGGTGATTACTCCGGACCCGACTCGCGGCGCGCCGCTGTATGCGCAGCAATGCTCGGTGTGCCACGGCGACACGGATGTCGGTGACGGCCCGGCAGGCGTTGGCATGACGCCGCCACCCGCCAATCTGCGCGATGCGGCGCGACTCGATCGCCTCAGCCTCTACGCCATATACAGCACCCTGGGTCAGGGCGTCGAAGGCACCGACATGCCGTCGTTCGCCGATCAACTGGACGACCGTCAGCGCTGGGACCTGGCAACCTACATCGCCGGCTTCAGTGCCGACCCGACCGCAGCCAAATCCGAAAAGACCTACAACATCGCCGACCTGGCCCGCCAGACACCGGCCGAAGTGCTGGCCGCCGAAGGCCCGCAAGCCTTGGCAACCTTCCGCGCACAACGGGCGCAACCGCCGCAGGTTAAGCGTGGCCCGGCACAGTTGCTCGACTACACCGCGGCAACTCTGGACAAGAGCATTGCCGCTTACCGTGCCGGCGAACACGATCAGGCCTACGACCTGTCGGTGGCGGCGTACCTGGAAGGCTTCGAACTGGTCGAAAGCTCTCTCGATAACGTCGACGCCAACGTGCGTAAAGACACTGAAAAATCGCTGATGGCTTACCGTCAGTCGTTGCAGGACGGCTTGCCGGTGGCTCAGGTCGAACAGCGTCTGGATGCGGCCAAGGCCAAGTTAAAGGAATCGGCCGGCCTGCTCGGCAGCGATGGCTTGAGCTGGTCGCTGAGCTACATCTCTGGCCTGTTGATTTTGCTGCGCGAAGGCCTGGAAGCGATTCTGGTGCTCGCGGCGATCCTCGCGTTCCTGCGCAACACCGGCCAGCAATCGGCGGTGCGTAGCGTCAACGTCGGTTGGGGGCTGGCGCTGTTGGCGGGCCTGGGGACCTGGGCGCTGGCGGCGTACGTGATTGATGTCAGCGGCGCCCAGCGTGAGCTGCTGGAAGGCTGCACGGCGCTGTTCGCCAGCGTCATGGTGTTGTGGCTCGGCGTGTGGATGCACGACCGTCGCCACGCGGCAGCCTGGCAGGATTACATCAAGAGCAGCCTGGTGGGCGGCGGCGGACGTTTCGGTTTTGCGATCCTGGCGTTCTTCTCGGTGTATCGCGAACTGTTTGAAGTGATCCTGTTCTACGAAACCCTGTGGTTGCAGGCCGGCCCTGCCGGGCATAACGCGGTGCTCGCGGGCGGCGCGACGGCGTTGGTGCTGTTGGTCGGTCTGGCTTGGGTGATCCTGCGCGGCTCGGCAAAACTGCCACTGGCGCTATTCTTCGGCATCAACGCCGGGTTGTTGTGCGCGTTGTCGGTGGTGTTTGCCGGTCATGGCGTGAAGGCGTTGCAGGAAGCCGGGATCTTCGGCACCCGGCCCGTTCCGTTCTTTGACTTCGACTGGCTGGGTATTCACGCTGATGCGTATTCGCTGAGTGCGCAGGCGGTGGCGATCATTGCGATCATCGTGCTGTATAGCCGCAGTCGCATGGCAGAGAAGCGGCGGGTGCCGGTTTCTTAACAGCATTCGCTGTGCTCACATTCGCGGGCAAGCCTCGCTCCTACGGGTTTACATTAACCTTGTAGGAGCGAGGCTTGCCCGCGAAGCTTTTAGAAGAGGAAAACACAATGCGTGTCTGGATCGATGCCGACGCCTGCCCACGGGCAGCCAAGGATCTGGTGGTGAAGTTCGCCCTCAAGCGCCAGTTCGAAGTAGTGATGGTGGCCGGTCAGCCGCAGATCAAACCGGGTCTGGCACTGGTGAAGCTGATCGTGGTGCCCAGCGGCCCGGACGCGGCCGACGATTACCTGGTGGAACACGCAGTGCCCGGCGAGCTGGTGATTTGCAGCGATGTGCCGCTGGCTGACCGCTTGGTGAAGAAGGGCGTTTCAGCGCTGGACCCACGCGGCAAAGAGTTCGATGCGCAGAACATGGGGGACAGGCTGGCGGTGCGTAATTTGTTCACTGATCTGCGTGAGCAAGGCCAGATGAAGGGCGGCCCCGCGCCGTTTGGCGAACGGGAGAAACAGGCGTTCGCCAATTCGCTGGACCGGATCCTCACTCGGCTAACCCGCAAGCCTTAAGCCAGACCGCTCCCACATTAGTCCGCGTTACACATCATTTTCGTGGGTGAGTTCTAGAACCCGGTCGACCAACTTGTTAATCCCCGAAGCCGCTTCACTGATCGACTGCGCCAGCATATACGCCGGGGTACTCACCAACTTGCGCGCCTTGTCCTCAACAATGTCTCCGACCGCACAGTCCGCATGAGTGGCGCCCATCTTGTTCATCGCCGCTGCCGTTTCGGCATTGTTGCCGATGGTGCAGGTTACGCCCGGGCCATAGATCTTCGCCGCCAGCGCTGGCGAGATGCAGATCAACCCCACCGGTTTACTTGCTTCGGCAAAAGCTTCGGCCAATGCCAGGACTTCTGGCTGAACCGTGCATCCGGCGCCTTCGACCGCGAAGTTGGAGAGGTTCTTCGCCGCCCCGAAGCCGCCCGGCACGATTAGCGCATCGAAGTCTTCGACGCTGGCCTCGCGGATGTCCTTGATGTTGCCCCGGGCAATGCGCGCCGATTCCACCAGCACATTGCGCGACTCGGGCATTTCTTCGCCGGTCAGGTGGTTGATCACATGCAACTGGGCGATGTTCGGTGCAAAACACTGCACCTGGGCACCGCGCTGGTCCAGGCGCAGCAAGGTAATCACGCTTTCTTGGATCTCGGCGCCGTCGTACACGCCACAGCCGGAAAGGATCACTGCAATTTTTTTGCTCATGGGCTTTTCTCCAGATTCATGGCGTTAAATGTCCACTAATTTGTCGCTCGTTGCCATAGGGTTAAATCGCGGCGAGGCCTAGGATCAGTCATCACCATTGCGATCAGGTCGCGTCATGAATTTCATTCTGTATGCGGTGCCGTTTTTCTTTGTGCTGATAGCCATCGAACTGCTGGCCGACCGTTGGCGCGGAGTGAGCAATTACCGCGTGGCTGACGCGATCAACAGCATGAGCACTGGCGTGTTGTCGACCACCACCGGCCTGCTGACCAAGGGGATGGGGCTGCTGACGTATGCATTTGCGCTCGAGCATCTGGCACTGTTCAGACTCTCGGGCGACAGTGCCTGGGTCTGGGTGTTTGCCTTCGTCCTCTACGACTTCTGCTATTACTGGCTGCACCGCATGGGCCACGAGCGGAACATCCTCTGGGCGGCGCATTCGGTGCATCACCAGAGCGAGGACTACAACCTCTCCACGGCCCTGCGCCAGACCAGCACCGGTTTTCTGCTGGGCTGGATCTTCTATCTGCCCATGGCCGTGTTCGGCGTGCCGTTGCTGGTGTTCGTCAGCGTCGCGGCGCTGAACCTGCTGTATCAATTCTGGGTTCACACCAAGCACATTCCCAAGCTCGGCTGGTTCGAGTGGTTCTTCGTCACGCCGTCCAATCATCGGGCCCACCATGCACAGAACGCTCTCTACATGGATCGCAACTACGGCGGGGTGTTCATTATTTGGGACCGTCTGTTCGGCTCGTTTCAGGAAGAAGACGACAACGAGCCGGTGATTTTCGGCGTGACCACACCACTGGCGAGCTGGAATCCGCTGTGGGCCAACCTGCAGTTCTATGCGCAATTGTGGGATGACGCCCGGCGGGCGCAGAGCAAGTGGGACAAGTTGCGAATCTGGTTTATGCGCACCGGTTGGCGGCCGGCGGACGTAGCGGCCAAGTACCCGATGAACAAACCCGACCTGAGCCAGTTCCGCAAATTCGACGTGCCGCTGGACGGCCGGCAGCAGCTGTATGTGGCGTTGCAGTTCTGCGTCTACATCGCCTTGGGCAGCTATTTGATGAAACTGGAGCAGAGTCTGCCGACCGCAGCCATGGTGCTCGGCTGGAGTGCGGTGGTGCTGGGTTTGTTTACGTTGGGCGTGGCCCTGGAGAATCGCCCGTGGGCGTGGAAGTTGGAGCTGCTGCGGCTGGCGTCGAACGTGCCGCTGGTGTGGCTGGCGCCGCTGGTCGGGCTGTGGCCGGCCAGCGCGCAAGGCTGGGTCGGCCTGATCAGTTACAGCCTGCTCAGTGGAATCGGTCTCTACTGCTGTAGAAACCGTTTCACTCGACTGGCGTCTTAGCCTCGGCGGTCTTGGCCAGTTCAGCCTGCTCGTCGGCGTAGATCTTCTTCGCCAGGCGAGCATTTTTGAACCGCCGGCGTAGCCACAGGGCCAGGCCCAACACCAGCAGCGCGCCGAGTACCCACAGCTCGTACTTCTTGACGCTGCCGAGCATGCTTTCGAGCACCGCACCGAAATGGTAGGCCGCCGCCGCCAGGGCGCTGGCCCAGATCGCGGCGCCAATCCCGTTGAGCAGCAGATAGCGTCCCGGTGGATAGCCGGAGAGGCCGATCGCCACCGGCATCACCGTGCGCAAACCATAGACAAAGCGGAAGCTCAGGACCCAGATGTCCGGGTGCTTGCGGATATGTTCCAGCGCCCGGTCACCCATCATTTGCCAGCGCGGTTTGCGCGCCAGTAATTTGCGGCCGTGCTTGCGCCCCAGGAAGTACCACAGCTGATCACCGGCATAACTGCCGAAGAACGCCACGACGACAACCAGATTGATGTCCATGTATCCGCGAAACGCGAGGAAGCCCGCGAGCACCAGGATGGTTTCGCCTTCGAAGAACGTGCCGAGAAAAAGGGCAAAGTAGCCGAAGTCATGCAGAAATTGTTGGAGCATTGTCTGGGTGCTAGCGAAATGAACGCGCAGCCTAACCCTTCAGACACATTCAGGAAAGTGTCCAAATGTGTCTCGACGTGAACAATTCCTACACGGACAATGGAATACAGCTACGTGACGCAGGGCTAAGCACAACTGTCATGTGTCCGTCATAATGGCAGCTTATAACTGTCACGCTCGCCCGCCAGCGCGGGCTCAGGAGTCTGCCGTGAGCTTTACCCCCGCCAACCGATTGTTTCCTGCAACCCGCCTGCGTCGTAACCGTCGTGATGATTTCTCGCGTCGATTGGTCCGTGAAAACGTTTTGACCGTCGATGACCTGATTCTGCCGGTGTTCGTGCTGGACGGTGAAAACCGTCGCGAAGCGGTGGCGTCGATGCCGGGCGTTGAACGCCTGACCATCGATCTGTTGCTGATCGAGGCGGCCAAGTGGGTCGAACTGGGGATTCCGGCAGTGGCGCTGTTCCCGGTCACGCCGCCAGAGCTCAAGTCGCTGGATGCGGCCGAAGCCTGGAACCCGGAAGGCATCGCCCAACGCGCCACCCGTGCGCTGCGCGATCGCTTCCCGGAGCTGGGCGTTATCACTGACGTCGCCCTGGACCCGTTCACTACTCACGGTCAGGACGGCATCCTCGACGAAGAAGGCTACGTGCAGAACGACATCACCGTCGACGCACTGGTCAAGCAGGCCCTGTCCCACGCTGCAGCCGGCGCTCAGGTGGTAGCTCCGTCGGACATGATGGACGGTCGCATCCAGGCGATCCGCGAAGCCCTTGAACTGGCCGATCACGTGAATGTGCGGATCATGGCTTACTCGGCCAAGTACGCCAGCGCCTATTACGGTCCGTTCCGCGATGCGGTCGGTTCGGCGCTGAACCTGGGCAAGGCGAACAAGGCCTCCTATCAGATGGACCCGGCCAACAGCAACGAAGCCCTGCACGAAGTGGCGGCGGACTTGTCAGAAGGCGCGGATATGGTCATGGTCAAGCCTGGCATGCCGTATCTGGACATCCTTTATCGGGTCAAAGAAGAATTCAAAGTGCCGACGTTTGTTTACCAAGTCAGCGGCGAATACGCCATGCACATGGCGGCGATCCAGAATGGCTGGTTGAGCGAAGGGGTTATTCTCGAATCCCTGACCGCTTTTAAACGTGCAGGCGCAGATGGCATCCTGACTTACTTTGCCGTGCGCGCCGCCCAATTGTTACGAGAGCAAAAATAGCCCTCCCAGGAACATTCGATGAATACCGAAGGACTCTCTGAAGTTGCAGTAAAGGAAGCCCAACCCGTGGTGGAGCAAATCGACGAAACCCCGCCGGATGTGGAGCCAGCTCCCGCCCCGGTGGTGTCCGAGCCCGCGGCTGCGGCGCCGGCGGCGATTGCCATTCCCGGCCTGGATGACAGCAGCCTGTACATCCATCGCGAGCTCTCGCAACTGCAGTTCAACATCCGCGTGCTGGAACAGGCGCTGGATGAGTCCTATCCGTTGCTGGAGCGGCTGAAGTTTCTGCTGATCTTCTCCAGCAACCTGGACGAGTTCTTCGAGATTCGCGTGGCCGGCCTGAAGAAGCAGATCACCTTTGCCCGTGAACAGGCGGGCGCCGATGGCCTGCAACCGCACCAGGCCCTGGCCCGGATCAGCGAACTGGTGCACGGTCACGTCGACCGCCAGTACGCGATCCTCAACGACATTCTGTTGCCGGAACTGGAGAAACATCAGGTCCGCTTCATCCGTCGCCGTTACTGGACCACCAAGCTCAAGACCTGGGTTCGCCGTTATTTCCGCGACGAGATCGCGCCGATCATCACCCCGATCGGCCTCGATCCGACGCACCCGTTCCCGTTGCTGGTGAACAAGAGCCTGAACTTCATCGTCGAGCTCGAAGGCATCGACGCCTTCGGTCGCGATTCCGGCCTGGCGATCATCCCGGCACCGCGTCTGCTGCCGCGGGTCATCAAGGTTCCGGAAGAAGTCGGCGGCGCTGGCGACAACTATGTGTTCCTGTCGTCGATGATCCACGCTCACGCCGATGACCTGTTCCAGGGCATGAAGGTCAAGGGCTGCTACCAGTTCCGTCTGACCCGAAACGCTGACCTGGCGGTCGATACCGAAGATGTAGAGGACCTGGCCCGCGCTCTGCGTGGCGAGTTGTTCTCCCGTCGCTACGGCGATGCGGTGCGTCTGGAAGTCGCCGACACCTGCCCGAAACACCTGTCCGACTACTTGCTCAAACAGTTCAACTTGCACGAGACCGAGCTGTATCAGGTCAACGGTCCGGTCAACCTGACCCGCCTGTTCAGCATCACCGGCCTGGACAGTCAGCGCGCACTGCAATACCTGCCGTTCACGCCGCAGATTCCGAAACTGCTGCAAAACAGCGAGAACATCTTCAGCGTGATCAGCAAGCAGGACATCCTGTTGCTGCACCCGTTCGAGTCGTTCACCCCGGTGGTCGACCTGCTGCGCCAGGCGGCCAAGGACCCGCATGTATTGGCGGTCCGTCAGACCCTGTACCGCTCCGGCGCCAACTCGGAAATCGTTGATGCCCTGGTCGACGCTGCGCGTAACGGCAAGGAGGTCACCGCGGTGATCGAATTGCGTGCGCGGTTCGACGAAGAGTCCAACCTGCAACTGGCCAGCCGTCTGCAAGCGGCCGGCGCGGTGGTGATTTACGGCGTGGTCGGCTTCAAGACCCACGCCAAGATGATGCTGATCCTGCGTCGCGAGGCTGGCGAGATTGTCCGTTACGCGCACTTGGGCACCGGCAACTACCACGCGGCTAACGCCCGTCTGTACACCGACTACAGCCTGCTGACCTCCGACGACGCTTTGTGCGAAGACGTCGGCAAACTGTTCAGTCAGTTGATCGGCATGGGCAAGACCCTGCGCATGAAGAAGCTGTTGCACGCGCCGTTCACGTTGAAGAAGGGCATGCTCGACATGATTGCCCGGGAAACCCAGTTCGCCCTAGACGGCAAACCGGCGCACATCATTGCCAAGTTCAACTCGCTGACCGATCCGAAGATCATCCGCGCGCTGTACAAGGCCAGCCAGTCCGGTGTGCGCATCGATCTGGTGGTGCGCGGCATGTGCTGCCTGCGCCCTGGCATTCCGGGGGTTTCCCACAACATCCACGTGCGCTCGATCATCGGCCGCTTCCTGGAACACACCCGGGTCTTCTACTTCCTCAATGGCGGCGAAGAGCAGATGTTCCTCTCCAGCGCCGACTGGATGGAGCGCAACCTCGACAAACGCGTCGAGACTTGCTTCCCGGTGGAAGGCAAGAAGCTGATCATGCGGGTCAAGAAAGAGCTGGAGCTTTATCTGACCGATAACACCCACAGCTGGAGCCTGCAGTCGGACGGTCGTTACATCCGTAACACACCGACCGGCAACCAGAACCCACGCAGTGCCCAGGCAACGTTGCTGGAGCGATTGGGTAGCCCGATTCTTGCGGTGCGTTAACGCAAACATCGGCTCATAAAAAATGGCGATCCCTGCGGATCGCCATTTTTTTGGTCACATTCCTGTGGCGAGGGAGCTTGCTCCCGCTGGGCTGCGCAGCAGCCCCAAAACCGGTCACCTAATAATTTCTGATAAACCACTAAGGCAGATGGGGGCGCTTCGCACCCCAGCGGGAGCAAGCTCCCTCGCCACAGGGATTGTGTTCGTTAGCGCACGTTCAACGTAAAACCAACCCGGGTCAGCCATTCCGCTTCCAGCGCGAAATCAGCCTGGGTCAGCTGGTTTTCGTCCAGCCAGTTTTTCGGGAACAGCACATCCAGGCTGTCGCCATTGGCTTTGAGTACGACCTGGGGCATTTCCTGGGTGCCGCGAATGTGGTGGAACAGGATCGCAAAGCGCAGCAGCACGCACAGGCGAATCAGCTTGATGCCGTCATCGCCGAAATCGGCAAACTTGTCCCGGGGAATATTGCGGCGGTGACCGCGCACCAGCAGCGCGAGCATTTGCTGGTCTTCGCGGGAGAAACCCGCCAGGTCCGAGTGCTCGATCAGGTAGGCGCCGTGCTTGTGGTAGTGATAGTGGGCGATGTCCAGGCCGACTTCATGGACCTTGGCGGCCCAGCCCAGCAATTCGCGCCAGACGCCGTCGTCCAGGTCCCAGTCCGCGGCTACTTGGTCGAAAGCATGCAGGGCCTTGCGTTCAACTCGCGCGGCTTGTTCCAGATCAACGTGGTAACGCTCCATCAGCGAGCTGAGGGTGCGCTCGCGGACGTCTTCGTGATGATGACGGCCCAGCAGGTCATAGAGCACGCCTTCACGCAGGGCGCCTTCACAGTGATCCATACGTTGCAGTTCGAGGGCGTCGAAGATGGCTTCGAGAATCGCCAGGCCCGCCGGGAAGATCGCACGGCGGTCGGGCTTGATGCCTTCGAAGTCGATTTTCTCCGCATCACCCAGTTTGATCAGCTTGCGCTTGAGCCAGGCGAGGCCTTCGGCATTCACTTCGCCGGTGCCATGACCGCCAGCCTTCAGTGCCAGGCCGATGGCGCGGATGGTGCCCGAGGAGCCGATGGCTTCATCCCAGGTCAGGCGATGCAGGGCGTGCTCGATGCTCATGATCTCCAGCCGTGCCGCGGTGTACGCCTGGGCGTAACGGGCCGGGGTGACCTTGCCATCCTTGAAATAGCGCTGGGTATAGCTGACGCAGCCCATTTGCAGGCTTTCGCGCAGCAGCGGTTCGAAGCGCTGGCCGATGATGAATTCGGTACTGCCGCCGCCGATGTCGGCCACCAGGCGTTTGCCCGGGGTGTCGGCGAGGGTGTGGGAGACGCCGAGGTAGATCAGGCGCGCTTCTTCACGACCGGAGATGACTTCCACCGGGTGGCCGAGGATTTCTTCGGCGCGGTGGATGAACTCGGCCCGGTTACGGGCTTCACGCAGGGCGTTGGTGCCGACGATCCGCACGGCGCCGGGGGGCATACCGTTGATCAGTTGGGCAAAACGCTTCAGGCAATCGAGCCCGCGCTGCATGGATTCTTCGTTGAGCTGGCGCTCGTCGTCGATGCCGGCGGCCAGTTGGACCTTTTCGCCGAGGCGCTCAAGAATACGGATTTCGCCGTTCTGGGCCTTGGCCACGACCATGTGAAAGCTGTTGGAGCCCAGGTCGATTGCGGCGATCAGGGACAGATTCTTGGCTTGGGATTGCGGCATGGTCAGGGGGTCTCGGTCGATAACCTCGACATCGTGCCACGATCAAACGCTGGCGCCAACGCGCAGAACTGAAAGCCTTGATTCAGCACAACTTCTGTGGCGAGGGAGCTTGCTCCCGCTCGGCGGCGCAGCAGTCGTAAAATCTGCCGACCGGAATTTGCCGGTGTTGCGCGGTGTATGGCTTTGGGGCTGCTTCGCAGCCCAGTGGGAGCAAGCTCCCTCGCCACAGGTGATATGCGCGACTTAGCTCGCCGCTTCCACGGTGCCGATGAAATTCGCCAACTCCGCCGTCTGCGGATTCGCGAACAAAATCTTCGGATCCCCAACTTCATGCACCTTGCCCTGATGCATGAACACCAACTTATCCCCAACCTCCCGGGCGAAGCGCATTTCGTGGGTGACCATGATCAGCGTCATGCCTTCTTTGGCCAGTTGCCGGACCACGCTCAGCACTTCATTGACCAACTCCGGGTCCAGCGCCGAGGTGATCTCGTCGCACAGCAACACCTTCGGCGACATCGCCAAGGCCCGGGCAATCGCCACGCGCTGCTGCTGACCACCGGACAAACGATCGGGGAACGCATCAAACTTCTCCCCCAGTCCGACCCGTTCCAGCATCTCTTTTGCCAGTTCTTTTGCTTTTGCCTTGGGCACCTTTTGCACCACTTGCGGCGCCAGCATCACGTTCTCGCCGACCGTCAGGTGCGGGAACAGGTTGAACTGCTGGAACACCATCCCGACTTTCTGCCGCAAGCTGCGCAAATCGGCGCGGGCGGCGTCGAGGTATTCACCGTCGACTTCGATCACGCCGTCGTTGATCGACTCCAGGCCATTCAAGGTGCGCAGCAACGTGGATTTGCCCGAGCCGCTGCGGCCGATGATCGCCACCACCTGGCCTTCCTCGACGCTCAGGTCGATGCCTTTGAGCACATGGTGGTCGCCGTAATATTTATGCAGGGCCGAAATTCTAAGCAGAGGCATGCAGTCTCCTTTCCAGATAGCGCGCACTGAGGGACAAGGGGTAGCAGAGCAAGAAGTAACCGAGGGCCACGAGGCCGTAGACCATGAACGGTTCGAAAGTCGCGTTGGCGAGCATGCCGCCGGTCTTGGTCAGTTCGGTGAAACCGATGATCGAGGTGACGGCGGTGCCTTTGACCACTTGCACCGAAAAGCCAACGGTCGGCGCCACGGCGATGCGCAGGGCTTGCGGCAGGATCACGTAGCGCAACTGCTCCAGCGGGTTGAGCGCCAGGCTCGACGAAGCTTCCCATTGACCGTTGGGGATCGAGTCGACGCAACCGCGCCAGATCTCCGCCAGGTAAGCGCTGGTGAACAGCGTCAGCGCCACCGCCGCCGCCATCCACGGGGAAATCTCCACCCCGGCCAACGCCACGCCGAAGAACACCAGAAACAACTGCATCAACAGCGGCGTGCCCTGGAACAGTTCGATGTAGGTGCGGGCGAAGTTGCGCGGCAGGGCTTTTTTCGAAATGCGCATGACCATGATCAACAAGCCGATCAAGCCACCGCCGATAAATGCCACCAGCGACAGTGCCAGCGTCCATTGCAGGCCCGTGAGCAGGTTGCGCACGATGTCCCAGAAGGTGAAATCGCTCATTGGCTGCTCCCCGCGCTGCTTCTGGATATATACCGGCGACCGATCCAGTTCAGCAGTTGGCGGATCAGCAGCGCCATGCACAGGTAGATCAGCGTGGTCAGGGCGTAGGTTTCAAAGGCGCGGAAGTTGCGCGATTGGATGAAGTTGGCGGCGAAGCTCAGTTCTTCGGTGGCGATCTGCGAGCAAACCGCCGACCCGAGCATGACGATGATGATCTGGCTGCTCAGCGCCGGCCAGACCTTGCCCAGTGCCGGCAGCAAGATCACGTGGCGAAAGGCTTCGAAACGGCTCATCGCCAATGCCGCCGCGGCTTCCAGTTGACCCCGTGGGATCGCTTGAATGCCGGCGCGGATGATCTCGGTCGAATAGGCACCGAGGTTGATCACCATCGCCAGTACCGCCGCTTGCCATTCGGAGATCTGCACACCCAGCGATGGCAGACCGAAGAAGATGAAAAACAATTGCACCAGGAACGGCGTGTTGCGGATCAACTCGACGTAAACCCCGAAGATCGCGGAAAACGGACGGATGTTCCACGCCCGCACCAGCGCCCCGACAATGCCCAGACCGACGCCGAACACCGCGCCGATGGCCGTCAGTTCAAGGGTGAACAGCGCACCGCGCAGCAACAGGTCGGTGTTTTGTATCACCGGAATAAAGTCGAACTGATAAGCCATATTGAGTCTCCCGGCTGGCGATCAGAGATCGGCCGGCAGCGGTTCTTTGAGCCAGGTCTGGGAGTTTTTCTCCAGTGAACCGTCGGTTTTGGCCGTGGCGAGGATCTGGTTGACCTTGTCCAGCAGCGCCGGCTCGTTCTTGTTCACGCCGACGTAGACCGGCGAATCCTTGAGTTTCACTTTCAGCGCCGGCACGCGTTTCGGGTTTTTCTCGCTGATCGCCACCATCACCACGTTGCCGCTGGCGATCAGGTCAACCTGGCCGGCGAGGTAGGCGGCGATGGTCGTGTTGTTGTCTTCGAAGCGCTTGATGGTTACGCCTTCCGGGGCGACTTTGGTCAGCTCGATGTCTTCGATGGCGCCACGGGTGACGCTGATGGTTTTGCCCTTGAGGTCGTCCAGAGTCTTGATAGCGGCGTCTGGCGGGCCGAACACGGCGAGGTAGAACGGCGCGTAGGCGCTGGAGAAGTCGATGACTTTCTCGCGCTCGGGGTTTTTGCCGAGGCTGGAAATCACCAGGTCGACTTTGCCGGTGGTCAGGAACGGGATGCGGTTGGTGCTGTTGACCGGGGTCAGTTCGAGTTTGACCTTGAGCTGCTCAGCCAGCAGCTTGGCGGTGTCGATATCCAGACCTCGCGGTTTCATGTCCGGGCCGACCGAGCCGAACGGCGGGAAGTCCTGCGGCACGGCGACTTTGAGGGTGCCGCGCTTGACCACATCCTCCAGACCGTCGGCGTGGGCGGGTGCCTGGCTCAGCATCAGGCTGGCAAACAGGGCAGCGAGGAGGGCGCTGTAACGCTGGGTCATGGCAAATCTCCGAATCGGCGAGAAGTGATTTCTGCGATTCGACAGAGCACGGGCCATGCCAACATTGGGCTTTGCGGGTGGCAGGCCGCGGTTTTACTGGTGTTGTTCGGTCTTACTGGTCTGAACAGTCAGGTCGCGTTTCGCACCTCGATAGCGCATTGCCTTTGATCACCGAACCCCAGTGGGGCACGACTTGCCGGGCGCCGCGAATAGCTTTACAACTAGCCGCTCATTGGCCTGGTTCGTCTGAAAAACCATGAACTCGATCTCTCGCGCCGTACCTGAAGTGGCGCTGCAAGCCATCCGCAAACTGATTACCGAACAGGATTTCGGACCGGGGGATGCGTTGCCCTCGCAACGGGATTTGGCGGTGCAATTGGGGGTTAGCCGGGCGTCGCTTCGCGAGGCGTTGTCGTCCCTGAGTGCGCTGGGCGTGATCAGTATCCAGCCGGGCAAGGGCGTTTTCGTGCAGGCCCCGGTGGACTTGCCCCGAGGCGATGGAGCGCTGAGTTGGCCATTTGCGTCCCAGGCTTCGCCGCTGGATATCTTCCAGTTGCGCTATGCCCTGGAAGGGTTCGCCGCAGGGTTGGCTGCCGTGACCTTAAGCACTGATGAACTCGATGCACTGGAAGATAACGTCGCCGCCATGCGCAACGAATTAAAGGCCTGCGACTTCGATGCTGCGGCGCGGCTGGACTTCGAATTTCATCGGCGCATCCTGCTGGCCAGCGGCAATCAGGCGATGTTGAGCATCCTGACCGCCAGCGCCGACATCTTTCTGGAGAGTCAGAAGTTACCGTTCATCCGGGCAGAGCGGGCCATGGAAACCTGGCAGGAACACCGCAAAATCCTCCGCGCACTGGCGCGCCGGACGTCCGGTGCGGCACAGAAGGCAATGCAGGAACATGTGCGCAATGCCGCGCTGCGCACCGGAATCGCTTTCATCGCCCCCGCCACCTCATGACTTGAGCTATACCCAAACTCATGCGCCACCATAGCGAGACTCAATCATCTGCACCTTCCTGAACGAGGGAAGGGCAGCTATGATGGGCCACGTTTTTTTTTGCTTACAACCCGGAGACATCCATGAGCAGCGATCTTATCAAGCACGTCACCGACGCTAACTTCGAAGAAGAAGTACTTAAGGCTGCCGGCCCTGTGCTCGTTGACTACTGGGCTGAGTGGTGTGGTCCTTGCAAAATGATCGCCCCGGTTCTGGACGAAATTGCTGGTACCTACGCTGGCAAGCTGACCATTGCCAAACTGAACATCGACGAAAACCAGGAAACCCCGGCCAAGCACGGCGTACGTGGTATCCCGACCCTGATGCTGTTCAAGAACGGCAACGTTGAAGCAACCAAGGTTGGCGCACTGTCCAAGTCGCAATTGGCTGCATTCCTCGACGCCAACATCTAAGTCGGCGACGTTGTATAAAAAAGCCCCGCAAATTGCGGGGCTTTTTGCGTATTCAGGGCTAGACGCTCCGAAACTCAGGTGGTACATTCGGCCCCGCACTGGTTTCTCCACTGCCCCCTGCTAGCCGTCGCCGACGCACTCCTTTTCGAATAAGTACGCGATCCTGTCGCCTTCTCTGCGGCGCGGCCTCATTAAGCCAAAAGCTTAATTTCCCCCCCTCCATAAATGATTACGTCATTCCTATATGAATCTGACTGAACTCAAGCAAAAGCCGATTACCGAACTGCTCGAATTGGCCGAACAGATGGGCATAGAAAATATGGCCCGTTCGCGCAAGCAGGACGTGATTTTCTCCCTGCTCAAAAAGCACGCGAAAAGCGGCGAGGAAATCTCCGGTGATGGCGTGCTGGAGATTCTCCAGGACGGCTTCGGCTTCCTGCGCTCCGCTGACGCTTCCTATCTCGCCGGCCCAGACGATATCTACGTCTCGCCGAGCCAGATCCGTCGCTTCAACTTGCGCACCGGTGACACCATCGTTGGCAAGATCCGCCCTCCAAAGGAAGGCGAGCGTTATTTCGCGCTGCTCAAGGTCGACACGATCAACTACGATCGTCCCGAGAACGCGAAAAACAAGATTCTCTTCGAGAACCTGACCCCGCTGTTCCCGACCGTGCGCATGAAGATGGAAGCCGGCAACGGTTCCACCGAAGACTTGACCGGTCGTGTCATCGACCTGTGCGCCCCGATCGGCAAAGGCCAGCGCGGTCTGATCGTTGCACCGCCGAAAGCCGGTAAAACGATCATGCTGCAGAACATCGCGGCGAACATTGCGCGTAACAACCCTGAAGTTCACCTGATCGTATTGCTGATCGATGAACGTCCGGAAGAAGTAACCGAAATGCAGCGCACCGTGCGCGGCGAAGTGGTTGCCTCGACGTTCGATGAGCCGCCAACCCGCCACGTGCAGGTTGCCGAAATGGTGATCGAGAAGGCCAAGCGCCTGGTCGAACACAAGAAAGACGTGGTGATCCTGCTTGACTCCATCACCCGTCTGGCTCGCGCCTACAACACCGTGATCCCGAGCTCCGGCAAAGTGCTCACAGGTGGTGTCGATGCTCACGCCCTGGAGAAACCGAAACGTTTCTTCGGCGCTGCACGGAACATCGAAGAAGGCGGTTCGCTGACCATCATCGCCACTGCGCTGGTTGAAACCGGCTCGAAGATGGACGAAGTGATCTACGAAGAATTCAAAGGCACCGGCAACATGGAACTGCCTCTGGATCGTCGTATCGCTGAAAAACGCGTCTTCCCGGCCATCAACATCAACCGTTCCGGTACCCGCCGCGAAGAGTTGCTGACCGCCGACGACGAGTTGCAGCGTATGTGGATCCTGCGCAAGCTGCTGCACCCGATGGACGAAATCGCTGCCATCGAGTTCCTGGTCGACAAGCTGAAAACGACCAAGACCAACGACGAGTTCTTCTTGTCGATGAAGCGTAAGTAAGACGGTTTTTTAACCGCTAAAAATGGCGTCCTTCGGGGCGCCATTTTTTGCCCGTTTTTTGTCCCGGCGATGGGAGGTTCTCGATCTGGTAAGGTCTGTGAGTGGGCAAAACAAGAAGCGGCATCGGTGACCTTCTCGGCCTGAGAGGCACCTGCTGTACAAAAAACAACCATCTGATTTGGCATTAAAGATTTTATGAGCTCTCTTGCTTATCGAAGGGACATCGACGGCTTGCGCGCAATCGCTGTGATTGCTGTCGTGCTGTTTCATTTTGGTATTCCTGGCTTCTCCGGCGGCTTCGTCGGTGTGGACATCTTTTTCGTGATTTCCGGTTTCCTGATCACCTCGATTATCTTGAACCAGCGGCAGGCCGGGTGCTTCAGCTTTGTCGATTTCTGGGCCCGGCGTGCCCGGCGAATCCTGCCGGCGCTGTTTGTGATGATCATCGTGGTGCTGGCGGTGGGCTGGTTCCTGCTGGCCCCCAAGGATTACGAGGAACTGGGGCGCTCGGTGCGTTATCAGGTGATGTTCGTGTCCAACCTCCTGTTCATGCGTCAGGAGGGTTATTTCGATGTGGCCTCCGACCTCAAGCCGTTGCTGCACACCTGGTCGCTGGCGGTTGAGGAGCAGTTCTACATTGTCTTTCCGCTGCTGCTGACGGTTTTGTCGAGTCGCCTCAAGCATTGGCGGCTGGCGCTGTTCGGTGTGTTGCTGGTGTCATTCGGGCTCAGCGTCTGGGCCGTGGCGCATCACCCGGAAAAAGCTTTTTTCCTGTTGCCGATGCGCGCCTGGGAACTGTTGGCCGGCGCGATGCTGGCGGTTGCGCCCAGAGGTAACTGGCGCCTGACACCGATGGGCGCTCAAATTGTCAGCCTGGGCGGCCTCGGGCTGATTCTGCTGGCGGTGTTCTGCTACGACAAAAGCACCCCATTCCCCGGCGCAGCAGCGCTATTGCCGACGTTGGGTGTGGTCGCGCTGATCTGGGCCAACGGACATCGGCAAACCCTGGTCGGCGGCCTGCTGGGCAGCCGTGTGCTGGTGGGGCTTGGGCTGATTTCCTATTCCTGGTACCTGTGGCACTGGCCGGTCTTTGTTTTCTCCAGCTATGCCAGCGTCGATGAACCTGGCCTGTTTGATATCTCAGGCTTGATTCTGCTCAGCCTGGTGCTGGGTTATCTGTCATGGCGCTTCGTCGAAACGCCGTTTCGCGAGCGGCGGTTGTTGGCGGGGCGTCGGCAGATTTTGCTGGCGGCAGGTGTCGGCGTGTTGGTGCTGGGGCTGGCCGGTCAAGCGCTGCGCTGGACCAATGGCTTACCCTGGCGCTTGCCTGATCAAGCCTTGCAGTACGCCAAAGGGAAGGAATGGCGGCCGGAACTGATGCGCTGCCTGGCCAATGATAAAACCCCTGACGACAAGCTCTTCTGTCACTACGGGACTCAAGCGTCTACCGCTTCAAAGGCACTGGTCTGGGGGGACAGTCATGCCACGGCGCTGATCCCGGTGTTCGATGATGGGGCGCAAAAACATGGCGTCAGCGTGATCCTTGCCAGCTCCCCGGGCTGCATTCCGGTTGAGGGTCTGGAGTTCGATCAGACGTGTGCCCGGTTCAATCGCCGGGTCGAGCTGGCCTTGAAGCCGCAATCGGTGGGCGATGTAGTGCTGGTTGCGCGCTGGAGCCTCTATCTCTATGGCGATGCGAAAGGCGATCTCGGGCACGCGCTGAGGAATTCCAGTGGTCGTTATGAAAGAGCCAGCGTCGAACAACGACTGGCCGAAGGATTACGGGCGACAGTGCGAAAGCTGCGGGACGGCGGGCATCGTGTCTGGCTGGTCAAGGAAGCGCCGCTGCAGCAGTTCAGCCCGCCTTACCGCCTAAGTCGATTGGCGATGTTGCATCGTCCGACCGATGACGTGGGCCTGGCGGTGACGGAGCACTTCAAGCGCCAGGCGTTCATCAGCCAGTTGTTCGCGCAAATTGCGGCCGCCAATTCGGGTGTGACCGTAGTTGATCCGGCCCCGGCGTTGTGTGATTCATCGGGCCTGTGCCGGGTCGAGCTCAACGGCCATTCGCTGTATACCGACGACAATCACCTGTCGGAGATCGGCGCGCGGTTCGTTGCGCCGGTACTTGAGCCTCTATTCAAGCACTTGCAAGCCCGGGCAACCCTTGGCAATGGCAACGTGAATGCGGCCAAGTAAGCAGCGATAAGCTGCCAGCGGCCGGCAGAGCAGGTAGGATGTACGCCTATTTTACGGGTGCCATCATCAATGAAATTCAAGGATCTTCGGGATTTCGTGCAGCAGCTTGAGCAGCGCGGAGAGTTGAAACGCATCCAGATCCCTGTCTCTCCAGTGCTGGAGATGACCGAGGTCTGTGATCGCACGCTGCGAGCCAAAGGCCCGGCGCTGCTGTTCGAGAACCCTACCGGCTACGACATCCCGGTACTCGGTAACCTGTTCGGCACCCCCGAGCGGGTCGCCATGGGCATGGGCGCCGAGGCGGTCAGCGAGCTGCGCGAGATAGGTAAGCTGCTGGCGTTCCTCAAGGAACCCGAGCCGCCGAAGGGCTTGAAGGATGCCTGGTCCAAGCTGCCGATCTTCCGCAAGATCATCGCCATGGCGCCGAAAGTCGTCAAAGACGCGGTCTGCCAGGAAGTGGTCATCGAAGGTGACGACGTCGACCTGGCGATGCTGCCAGTGCAGACCTGCTGGCCCGGCGACGTCGGCCCGCTGATCACCTGGGGCCTGACCGTCACCAAAGGCCCGAACAAGGACCGCCAGAACCTCGGGATCTACCGTCAGCAAGTCATTGGCCGCAACAAGGTCATCATGCGCTGGCTGAGTCACCGTGGCGGCGCGTTGGATTATCGTGAGTGGTGCGAGAAGCACCCCGGCCAGCCGTTCCCGGTGTCCGTGGCGTTGGGCGCTGACCCGGCAACCATCCTCGGTGCAGTGACGCCGGTGCCGGACAGCCTCTCCGAATACGCCTTCGCCGGCCTGCTGCGCGGTAACCGCACCGAACTGGTGAAGTGCCGTGGCAATGACCTGCAAGTGCCGGCCACCGCCGAGATCATCCTCGAAGGCGTGATCCATCCGGGCGAAATGGCCGACGAAGGTCCATACGGCGACCACACCGGCTATTACAACGAAGTCGACAGCTTCCCGGTGTTCACCGTCGAGCGCATCACCCATCGGATCAAACCGATCTACCACAGCACCTACACCGGCCGTCCACCGGATGAGCCGGCGATTCTCGGTGTGGCGCTGAACGAAGTGTTCGTGCCGATCCTGCAGAAGCAGTTCCCGGAGATCACCGACTTCTACCTGCCGCCCGAAGGCTGCTCGTACCGCATGGCCATCGTGACCATGAAGAAGTCGTATCCGGGCCACGCCAAGCGGGTAATGCTCGGTGTCTGGTCGTTTTTGCGACAGTTCATGTACACCAAGTTCGTTATCGTCACTGACGACGATATCAACGCGCGAGACTGGAACGACGTGATCTGGGCCATCACCACGCGCATGGACCCCAAGCGCGACACGGTGATGATCGATAACACGCCGATCGACTACCTGGACTTCGCCTCGCCGGTTTCCGGCCTGGGGTCGAAAATGGGGCTCGATGCCACGCATAAATGGCCCGGCGAAACCACTCGCGAGTGGGGCCGGGTAATCGTCAAGGATGACGCCGTTACCCAACGGATCGATGCCATCTGGAATCAGTTAGGAATAGATTGATGCGTGTAACTTTGCAGCCCTCCGGAGCAGTGCTTGAGATATTGCCCGGCGAGCGGATTCTCGATGGCGCGCGGCGCCTGGGTTATGAATGCCCACAGAGCTGTCGCAACGGCAACTGCCATGTCTGCGCGGCGTTGCTGGTAGAAGGACGGGTCGAACAGGCCGGCAATGTGCGCGACCATGGCGAGTTCTACACTTGCATAGCAGAGCCGCTGGAAGACTGCATCGTGCTGTGGGATGGCGTGCTCGCGCTGGGAGAACTGCCGGTGCGCAGCTTGTCGTGTCAGGTCATTGAGTGCAGGGACGTCGGCGGCGATACCTGGCGGGTTCGCCTGCGGGCGCCGGCCGGCAAGCCGCCGCGCTATCACGCCGGTCAGTACTTGATGATCGAGCGCGAGAACGGCGAGAAGTCGGCCTTCTCCTTGGCCTCTGCACCCCACGGCGGGCGTGACCTGGAGATCCACGTACTGGCGCGCGAAAGCAGTGCGCTGAGCCTGATCGAACAGCTGCAACGCAATGCCATGGTGCGGATCGAGATGCCATTCGGCGATACCCACCTGGCCGAACTGCCGGACGGGCCGCTGGTGCTGATCGCTGCGGGCACAGGCATGGGCCAGATTCACAGCTTGATCGAACATTGCCGCGCCACCGGGTTCAAGCATCCGGTACATCTGTATTGGGGTGTGCGCCGTCCTGAAGATTTTTATGAAATCGAACATTGGGACGAATGGCTGAAGCTGCCCAATCTGTTCCTGCATAAAGTTGTCAGCGATCAATGCGGTTGGGAAGGGCGCTGCGGCATGCTGCATGAAGCAGTGTGCGAAGACTTCGCCGATCTGAAGCCTCTGCATGTCTACGCCAGCGGCTCACCGGCCATGGTCTACGGCACGCTGGACGCCCTGGTTGAAGCGGGGATGGATGCTCATCAGATGCGCGCTGACGTGTTTGCGTACGCGCCTCGATCTTGAGCCTCGCTCTTAAGCTGCGCTGCTGATTCGTTATAACTCTCTATATAGCCGATCGGTATTTATCTAATTGGATAAATACCGCTAGGTTATATATCAATCAGGCAATCGATTAATAACTGTGCCATGGCACTTAAATTGCCTTAAAACATATGTGCCTTATTGTTACAGCGGTGCGTTCTATTAAGTAATTCTTCACCCGCGGGGAGCTGAACGCTATTCGCCATGACAGCCATCGAATCTGCTTTTCTGAATCTGGCTTACCCTCCGCGGCTCGATCTGGGGCCGCAGCTTACGCACGAACAATTGCTCAGCTCGATGCAGTCGACCATGGCGCGCCACAAGGGTGGGCCGGTCTGGCTGTTTGCTTACGGTTCGTTGATCTGGCGCCCTGAATGCGCGGCGGTGGAGCGCGTGCGCGGCCGGGTTCACGGCTACCATCGCGGGTTGTACCTGTGGTCCCACGAACACCGCGGCACGCCGGAAGTGCCAGGCTTGGTGTTTGGCCTGGATCGCGGCGGCTCATGCAGCGGGTTCGCCTATCGCCTGCCTGAAGAACAACTCGAAGCTTCGCTCTACGCCCTCTGGCAACGCGAAATGCCATTCCCGTCCTATCGCCCACACTGGCTCAACTGCCGTCTCGAAGACGGAAGCCAGGTTCAAGCATTGGGATTTGTGTTGGAGCGGCACCTGCCCAGCTATGCCGGCAACTTGCCGGATCATGTGCTGAGCCAGGTGTTCGAAAGCGCTTGCGGGCGTTACGGCACCACTCGCGATTATGTCGAGCAAACCGCCAACGCCCTGCGTAGCCACGCCATGCCAGACCGGAATCTGGAGGCGCGGCTCAAGCGCTGCAAATCAAAGTCCGATCAGGCGATCGCTTCGCGGCCCTGACTGGCGACTTGCTTGTGCCACAGGGTCGGTGCCAGGCAAACCATCGCCAGGATGCACCCGCCGATCAGTAGTACGAAACCGCCATCCCAGCCGAAATGGTCCACGGTGTAGCCCATCGCTGCACTGGCCGCGACCGAACCACCCAGGTAACCGAACAGACCGGTAAAGCCCGCTGCCGTACCAGCAGCTTTCTTCGGCGCCAGTTCCAGCGCTTGCAGGCCGATCAGCATCACCGGGCCATAGATCAGGAAGCCAATGGAGAACAACGCGATCATGTCGATGGTCGGATTACCGGCCGGGTTCAGCCAGTAGACCAGCGTTGCCACGGTCACCAACGCCATGAACACCATGCCGGTCAGGCCACGGTTGCCACGGAAGATCTTGTCCGACATCCAGCCGCACAGCAGCGTGCCCGGAATACCGGCCCACTCATAGAAGAAGTACGCCCAGGACGTCGTGTCGACGGTGAAGTGCTTGGCTTCTTTGAGGTAGGTCGGCGCCCAGTCCAGTACGCCGTAGCGCAGCAGGTAAACGAAGACGTTGGCCAAAGCGATGTACCAAAGCATTTTGTTGCGTAGCACGTACTTGACGAAGATTTCCTTGGCGCTGAATTCGTCTTCGTGGCTGGCGTCATAGCCTTCCGGGTAGTCGTTCTTGTACTGCTCGATCGGCGGCAAGCCGACCGATTGCGGGGTGTCGCGCATCACGATGAAGGCAAACGCCGCCACCAGCAACGCCACGGCCGCCGGCACGTAAAACGCCGCGTGCCAGTCATTGAACAGGCCCATGCCCAACAGGAACAACGGGCCGATCAAACCGCCGCCGACGTTGTGCGCCACGTTCCACACGGACACCACGCCACCGCGTTCCTTTTGCGACCACCAGTGAACCATGGTCCGGCCACTCGGCGGCCAGCCCATGCCCTGTGCCCAACCGTTGATGAACAACAGGATGAACATCATGGTTACGCTGGACGTCGCCCACGGCGCGAAACCGAAGATGAACATCACCCCGGCCGAGACCAGCAAGCCGAACGGCAGGAAATAACGCGGGTTGGAACGGTCGGATACCAGGCCCATCAAGAACTTCGACAGACCGTAGGCAATCGCAATCGCCGACATCGCCAAGCCCAACTGACCGCGGGTGTAACCCTCGTCAATCAGGTACGGCATGGCCAGGGAGAAGTTCTTGCGCAGCAGGTAATAACCCGCGTAGCCAAAGAAAATCCCGGCGAAGATCTGCCAGCGGAGGCGTCGGTAAGTACTGTCTATTTTTTCTTCAGACAGGGGCGCCTGATGTGCGGCAGGTCGAAAGAAAGCAAACATTCAAGAGCTCCAAATTTCTTGTTTTGACTGCGGATGCGAATGTTACAGTTTCGTTACCGAAAATAGCACCGGCTCGCATTGGCAAAACAGCGGAAAATGTTGGAAGTCGCATGTTCTTTTACGAACCTGTCGCTCAGCTGTAAGAACAGGGCGTTTTTGTCGCCGTCACAGGGTTGTGTCATAGACTCGCCAGCAGTCACCCACTGATCGCGCAGAGAACAATGATGGCCCCGATGATTCGCAGGTTATGGCCCAGATTGCTGATGGTGGTCGCCGTCATCGCCTCTGTTCTCGCGCTGAGTTTCGCTCAGGGCGCTGCGGCGCCGGGGTTGCGCAATGCCACGGTGCTGATCGTCCGTCATGCGGAAAAACCGGCATTAGGCCCGCAACTCAATGCTCGGGGTGAAGCGCGCGCCGCCGCTTACGCTGACTACTTCACTTCATTGCAGCTGGAGGGTGAGGCCCTGACACCGCAACGCCTGATCGCCACCGCCGACAGCGCGCAAAGCATCCGCCCGCGCCAGACCTTGATCCCCTTGGCGCAACGCCTGCAACTGCCGATCGAACAACCCTTCGCCAACAACGACGTCGACAAACTGGTCAGCCTGCTGCGCAAGGACAATCAGGCGAAAACCGTGCTGATCGCCTGGCACCACGGCCACATCAATAAACTCATCGGCGCGTTCGGCGGCAATGGCCCGGCATTGATCGGCCAGCCGAAATGGCCGGTGGATGTATATGACTGGCTGATCGTTTTGCGTTTCGACGACAAGGGGCAACTGGTTGAGTCCCGAAGCGAGAAGGTGCAGGAGCAGCTGATGCCGGGCGACATGGCAGCGTCGCCCGGTCGTTGAAGCGCCTCAGCGAACCTGAACCACCACTTTCCCAACCGCCTTACGCTGGCCAAGATCATTAATCGCCTGCGCCGCCTCACTTAGCGGATACACCTGCGACACCAACGGTTTCAACTTACCTTCGGCAAACCAGCCAAACAACTGCTGGAAGTTCGCCGCGTTGTCCTGCGGCTGGCGCTGGGCAAACGAGCCCCAGAACACGCCGACGACGGCTGCGCCTTTGAGCAACGCCAGGTTCACCGGAAACTCGGGAATGCGTCCGCTGGCGAAACCGACCACCAAGAGGCGGCCGTTCCAGGCGATGGCGCGCACGGCCTGGTCGAACAGGTCGCCACCGACCGGGTCGTAGATCACGTCGGCGCCCTGGCCGTCGGTCAGGCGTTTGATTTCGTCCTTGAGGTTGGTTTCGCTGTAGTTGATCAGCTCATCGGCGCCCGCGGCCTTGGCCACCGCGAGTTTTTCGGCGCTGCTGGCTGCCGCGATCACCCGGGCGCCCATGGCTTTGCCGATTTCCACGGCGGCCAGGCCGACACCGCCTGAGGCGCCGAGTACCAGCAGGGTTTCACCCGGTTGCAGGTTGGCGCGTTGCTTGAGTGCGTGCATCGAGGTGCCGTAGGTCATGCTGAACGCGGCGGCGGTGTTGAAGTCCATCGAAGGCGGGATCGGCAGCACGTTGTAGCCTGGCACGGCGACCTGTTCGGCAAAGCTGCCCCAACCGGTCAGGGCCATGACCCGGTCGCCGACCTTGAGGTGGCTGACCTTCTCGCCTACTGCGCTGACCACGCCAGCCGCTTCGCCACCCGGCGAGAACGGGAAGGGCGGTTTGAACTGGTATTTGCCCTCGATGATCAGCGTGTCCGGGAAGTTGACCCCGGCGGCGTGCACGTCCAGCAGGATTTCGTTCTTCTTCGCGACAGGACTGGCAACGTCTTCCAGCACCAGCGATTCGGCGGGGCCGAAGGCTTTGCATAGCACGGCTTTCATCAGGGCTATTCCTTTGGGAGTGATGGCCGATAAGTGTAGGTGTGTGAGTCATTGGGTCAACGAGCATGCCCGGCCCTGATAGTCCGCCATAAGCTTGTGCTTGCGCGGCGGGTCGTTATGCTAGGCCGCAAACCGGATAAGGAGCGAATTGTGAAAGCGTGGATCATGTTGATGCTGGCCCTGTCTCTGCCTATGGCAGCCATGGCCGAAGAAGCCGCCAAAGAAGGCGAGGCGCCGAAAGTCAGCTACGTCACCCTTAGCCCGCCGTTCGTGGGTAACTATGGGTTGGATGGCACGCCGAAGTTGAAGGTCTTCAAGGCCGACGTGGCGCTGCGGGTCACTGGCGAAGAGTCGATCAAAGCGGTCAAGGCCAACGAGCCGTTGATTCGCAACCAGTTGGTGGCGTTGTTCACCCAGCAGACCACCGAGGCGATGAACAGCATCGATGGCAAGGAAAAGCTGCGTCAGGAAGCCCTGAAACAGACCCAGCAAGTGATGAACGACGAAACCGGTAAGCCGGTGGTTGAGGATCTGTTGTTCAACAACCTGATCATTCAATAAGACTTGTGCTGTCTGGGCGGGCCTCTTCGCGAGCAAGCCCGCTCCCACATTGGATCTGTGGCGTTCACAAAAGCTGTGTACGCAGCAAATCCCTGTGGGAGCGAGCCTGCTCGCGATGGCATTTTGTCAGGCGAAGGATTATTCAGGGTTTCAGGGCGATAACCGCAGCCCATTGTTCGGCGGTGACTGGCATCACCGACAGGCGCGAGCCTTTCTGCACCAGCGGCATTTCGGCCAGCGCCGTTTGCTGTTTCAGGTAATCGAGCTTCAGGACGTTGGCGAACGTTTCGACGTGGGCCACATCGATGGCGCTCCAGGCGTTTTTCTCCGGGGTGGCCTTCGGGTCGAAGTAATGGCTCTCAGGCTCCAGCGCCGTCGGGTCGGGGTAGGCCGCTTCGATAATCTTGCCAGTCCCGGCAATTCCGGGCACCGGGCAGCTGGAGTGATAGAAGAAAAACTCATCGCCCACCGCCATCGCCCGCAGGAAATTGCGTGCCTGATAGTTGCGAACCCCGTCCCAGCGCGCTTTGCCGAGCTTTGCCAAATCTTTGATCGAGAGTTCGTCGGGCTCGGATTTCATCAGCCAATAGGCCATGGGTTTTGCTCCTTGCGAAGTGATTGGGCAAGTTGTCGGGCGATTTTATGACAAACCGACAGTCGGTTGACGCCAGCGTTTGCGTGTCGGTTCACGTTGCCGCAAAATGCCGGCCTTCTTAGCTTGACGCTGCTGCACGGCCTACAACGGAAACCGCTGCTGTCATCGTGTTGATGTGCCTTTGGGGGGCAATCGATGAAACGCAAACCGGATTTACTATGGATTTTGGTTATTTTGTTTGGCCTCGGCGTCGTGACCACCGGCTATGCCCAAAGCCTGTGGAACAACAAGACCGACGCGCCGATCGAAATCGCGCAACAGCAACAACACCACCAACTGCAGCCGTCGGCCTTCAAGCGCTGAACCTGTCTTCCGGACGCCGCTGATCGTGGTGGCGTCTAGCTTGCGAAATACCACGCCTTGTCGGTCACCGTTCCTTGCAACGGCACATCCCAGCTCGCTTGAGCCAATCGTTCGACCTTCTGACATTCATGGGCCAGCCCCAGCAGCGTCGGTTTGCGCCAGGTTTTGCGGCGCGCCAGGTACGCCAGGCTGCGGTCATAGAACCCACCGCCCATTCCCAAACGCCCGCCGACATCGTCAAACCCGACCAATGGCAGCAACACCAGGTCCAACGCCCAGACCTTGCGTTGCCGGCCGAGGTTGGCTTGCGGTTCGAGAATGCGGAAACGGTTGGGCTTGAGCTTTTCGCCCGGGCGAATGCGCTGGAAGACCATTTTGGTTCGCGGCCACGCGCTGAGCACCGGCAGGTAGGTGGCTTTGCCCCGGCGTTGTGCAGCACGCAGCAGTAGACGCGGGTCGATTTCACCGTCGGTGGGTAAATAGAGAGAGATGTGTCTGGCGCGGCGAAACAGCGGCTGCTGGGCCAATTGCTTGTATAGCCCGCGAGCGGCCTGGCGCTGCTGACTGGGTGTCAGTGCGCGGCGGGCCTTGCGCAGCATGCGTCGAAGTTGCGGGCGGGGAAGCAGCGCAGGTTCGGTCATGGATTCGGGCTTCGGCAGTGCGAGTACACAAAGCGTACTCGTAAAAAAGCCGATGCCGGTATTTAAACCGGCATCGGACTGGAATCAGGCTCCCCGGATGAACCGCTGCTGACTTAGCCCTTGAACCCGAAAGTTCAAGGTGGAAGAAGCAGTAGGCTTTAAGGCTTTCCGTCTAGCGGACATGCACACCAGCCCAACGTGCAACTTCCAGGGTAGTGCGAATCGGCTCAGGGACATCGTCAACTGGCAAGCACCCCAGGGAGTGACGCGAGTATACCCCAAGCGATCCCACGAATCAGCCCTTGGTGACGTCCGGATCAGTTGCCAGCACCAGATCGACGCGGTCGAGCAGGTCGCGAACCTGCTCTCGGGTCGAACCGCTGGCCTGTACGTCCGGGCGTTCTTCCTTGTGCAGCAGGTCGTGGGTGATGTTCAGCGCGGCCATCACGGCGATGCGGTCGGCGCCGATGACTTTGCCGCTGCTGCGGATTTCGCGCATCTTGCCGTCCAGGTAACGGGCGGCACTCACCAGGTTGCTGCGCTCTTCCTGGGGGCAGATGATCGAATATTCTTTGTCGAGGATCTGCACGGTAACGCTATTGCTTGAACTCATGAGTCTTGCTCCAGGGCCTTGAGGCGCGAAATCATCGATTCGACCTTACGCCGGGCGATTTCGTTTTTTTCAATGAGGTGCGCGCGTTCCTCGCGCCAGGTCTTTTCCTGAGCTAATAGGAGTCCGTTTTGACTCTTTAGTTGCTCGACCCGGCTAATTAGTAGCTCGAGTCTGGCCATCAGCGCTTGCAGATCGGTGTCTTCCATTGTGTCCACTGAATATGTGTCTGATGGGTGGCAGGCTCTGTAGGAAACTGCCGACGCGTCGAGCGCGCTTAGTTTCTTACAGCCCCAGGCTGGTGGACAGCCTTTAATAGTCTTGGCGAGTCTGTCGATGTAGGATACAAGGCCTTCATTCTAGACATAGCGCCGTCTGGCGCCTAGCTGCCCATGCCCATTCAGAATTCCCCGTACCAAGCCTTCGCCACCCTGCTGAACACCAGCGGCCATTCCGTCTCGCCTGCCGAACTGCATGGCCTGTTGCTCGGCCGCAGTTGCGCGGGTGCCGGCTTCGAAGCCGACAGCTGGCTGGCCGATGCCGCCGAGCTGCTCGAAGGCGAGCCACAAGACAACGTTCGCAACGCCCTGATCGGCCTGCAAGAGATGGTCAAGGGCGAATTGACCGGCGACGACATGACCGTCGTTCTGCTGCTGCCAACCGACGACGCACCGCTGGCCGACCGCGCCGCCGCGCTGGGCCAATGGTGCCAGGGTTTCCTGACCGGCTTCGGTCTGACCCGTCGTGAATATGCCCTGACCACCGAAGCCACCGAAGTGCTGCAGGATCTGGCCGCCATCGCCCAGGTGCAAGATGCTCTGGAAGAGTCTGACGACGGCGAAAGCGATTACATGGAAGTGATGGAGTACCTGCGCGTTGCTCCATTGTTGCTGTTCACGGAAACCAAGAAAACCGACGAAGCCGCTGCTAAACCGTCGTTGCACTAATCGCCTGCCAGGGAAAGCCATCTGCCCATGATCCATATCCCGAAATCGGAATACAGCCGTCGCCGCAAGGCCTTGATGGCGCAGATGGAACCCAACAGCATCGCGATTCTGCCCGCCGCCGCGGTGGCCATTCGCAACCGCGACGTCGAGCACGTCTACCGTCAGGACAGCGACTTCCAGTACCTCAGCGGTTTCCCCGAGCCTCAAGCCGTCATCGTCCTGATGCCCGGCCGGGAGCACGGCGAATACCTGCTGTTTTGCCGGGAGCGCAACGCCGAACGAGAATTGTGGGACGGCCTGCGCGCCGGCCAGGAAGGCGCGATCCGCGACTTCGGCGCCGACGATGCATTCCCGATCACCGACATCGACGACATCTTGCCGGGCCTGATCGAAGGTCGCGACCGGGTCTACTCGGCCATGGGCAGCAACCCCGAATTTGATCGGCACCTGATGGACTGGATCAACGTGATCCGCTCTAAAGCGCACCTCGGCGCCCAGCCGCCGAACGAATTCGTTGCCCTGGATCATCTGCTTCACGACATGCGCCTGTATAAATCCGCGGCAGAAGTGAAGGTGATGCGCGAAGCCGCACGGATTTCTGCCCAGGCGCATATCCGCGCCATGCAGGCCAGCCGTGCCGGGCTGCATGAATTCAGCCTCGAAGCCGAGCTCGATTACGAATTCCGCAAGGGCGGGGCGAAGATGCCGGCGTATGGCTCGATCGTCGCGTCAGGGCGCAACAGCTGCATCCTGCATTACCAGCAGAATGACGCGGTCCTCAAGGACGGCGACCTGGTGTTGATCGATGCCGGATGCGAGATCGACTGCTACGCCAGCGACATCACCCGCACCTGGCCGGTCAGCGGCAAGTATTCAGCGGAGCAGAAGGCGATCTACGAATTGGTGTTGGCGTCTCAGGAAGCCGCGTTTGCCGAAATCGCCCCGAACAAACACTGGAATCAGGCCCACGAAGCCACGGTCCGGGTGATTACCGCCGGTCTGGTGAAGTTGGGCCTGTTGAAGGGGGACGTCGACGAACTGATCGCCAGCGAAGCCTATAAAGCGTTTTACATGCACCGCGCCGGCCACTGGCTGGGCATGGATGTGCATGACGTCGGCGAGTACAAGGTCGGCGGCGAATGGCGTGTGCTGGAAGTCGGCATGGCGCTGACCGTTGAGCCGGGGATCTACATTTCCCCGGACAACCAGAACGTGGCGAAGAAATGGCGTGGCATTGGCGTGCGCATCGAGGACGACGTGGTAGTGACCAAAACCGGTTGTGAAATCCTGACGAAAGGCGTGCCGAAAACGGTCGCCGACATCGAGGCCTTGATGGCACAAGCACGGACACAAGCGGCATGAGTCGAGTCAATCTGGCAATCATCGGCGGCGGCCTGGTCGGCGCAAGTCTGGCGTTGGCGTTGCAGGCCGGGGCCAAGGCCCGTGGCTGGAAGATCGTGTTGATCGAACCGTTCGCCCCCGGTGACACCTACCAACCGAGCTACGACGCCCGATCTTCGGCGCTGTCCTATGGCGCTCGGCAGATTTATCAACGGCTGGGCGTGTGGCAGGAAATCACCCGCCGGGCCGAGCCGATCAAGCAGATTCATGTGTCTGACCGTGGACGTTTCTCCACGGCACGGCTGTCGGCGATGGAAGAGGGTGTTCCGGCGCTGGGTTATGTGGTGGAAAACGCCTGGCTCGGCCAATGCTTGTGGCAAGGTCTGGACAAAGAAGTCGTCAGTTGGCGCTGCCCGGCGGAAGTCACCCGCATGGAACCGTTGACCGACGGTTATCGCCTGACCCTCAATGACGAAACCACTCTGGAATGCGACCTCGCGGTGCTCGCTGATGGCGGCCGTTCCGGTCTGCGCGAGCAACTGGGGATCGGCATCAAGAAGCGTCCGTACAACCAGAGCGCGCTGATCGCCAACATCACCCCGAGCGAATCCCACAACGGCATGGCGTTCGAGCGTTTCACCGACGAAGGCCCGATGGCGTTATTGCCGCTGCCGGACAACCGTTGCGCTTTGGTCTGGACCCGTTTGGGCATGGACGCGCAACGGCTGGCGGCCCTTGATGAAAAGAGCTTCCTCAGTGAGTTGCAAGGCGTGTTCGGTTATCGCCTCGGCACCTTGAAGCAGGTCGGCGCGCGGCATTTGTACCCGCTGACCTTGATCGAGGCCGAAGAGCAGGTGCGTCCGCATCTGGCGATTCTCGGCAACGCCGCCCACAGCCTGCACCCGATTGCCGGCCAAGGCTTCAACCTGTCCTTGCGCGATGCCCAGGCCCTGGCCGACGCGTTGCTGGCCAGCGAGACTTCGCCTGGCGACTTTGCGACGCTGCAGGCCTATCGCGAACGCCAGCGTATGGATCAGAACCTCACCGTCGGCTTCTCCGATCAGGTCACCCGGTTGTTCGGCAGCACCCAGCCGCTGGTCTCCCTGGGCCGCAACATCGGCCTGCTCGGCCTTGACCTGTTGCCGCCGGCCAAGCGCTGGTTCGCCCGCCAGGCCATGGGTTTGGGTACGCGTCCTGATGCTTAAGTGGCTGACCGCAAAATTCGGCAAGGCGCGGTTGATGCGCTGGGTCATGACGTTTTACCCGCCGTACTTCGGCGCCGGGGTGCGGGTTCGGCATATCAGCGATGATTTCCGCGACATTCAGGTGTCCATGGGGCTGGGCTGGTACAACCGCAATTACGTTGGCACCCAGTTCGGTGGCAGCCTGTATGCGATGGTTGACCCGTTCTACATGCTGATGCTGATGGAAAACCTCGGGCATCGGTACATCGTCTGGGACAAGGCGGCCGACATCGATTTCATTTCGCCGGGCAGAGGCCCGGTGTTCGCTCGCTTCAACATCGACGAAACCTTGCTCGACGAAATCCGCCGGCAAACCGCCGATGGCGAGAAATACCTGCCGCAGTTGCAGGTCGATATTCACGACGGCGCCGGCACCTTGGTGGCGCGGGTCGAAAAAACCCTTTACGTGCGGCTCAAGCCGCAAGCGAGACAGGCTTAAAGCATGGACATGCGCGCAGATCTGCTGATTGTCGGGGCCGGAATGGTCGGCAGCGCCCTGGCGCTGGCGTTGCAAGACAGTGGGCTGGAAGTCCTGCTGCTGGACGGCAGCCCCATGAGCGTCAAACCTTTCGACGGCGACGCGCCGTTCGAGCCGCGAGTGAGCGCCTTGTCGACCGCCAGTCAGCGCATCCTCGAACGCCTCGGCGTCTGGGACGGTATCGCCAGCCGACGCAGCAGCCCGTACACCGACATGCAGGTCTGGGACGGCAGCGGCACCGGACAAATCCACTTCTCGGCGGCCAGTGTGCACGCCGACGTGCTGGGGCATATCGTCGAGAACCGGGTGGTTCAGGACGCCTTGCTCGACCGCTTGCACGATTGCGACCTCGGAATGCTGGCCAATGCGCGCCTTGAGCAGATGCGCCGCTCCGGTGATGACTGGTTGTTGACCCTGGCTGATGGCCGCACCTTGCGCGCGCCGTTGGTGATCGCGGCGGATGGCGCCAATTCAGCAGTGCGACGCCTGACCGGTGTGGCCACCCGCGAGTGGGATTACTTGCACCACGCCATCGTCACCAGCGTGCGCAGCTCAAAACCGCATCAAATGACGGCTTGGCAGCGGTTTACCGACAACGGTCCGCTGGCCTTCTTGCCGCTGGAACGTGACGGTCAGCAGGATTGGTGCTCGATTGTCTGGTCGACCACGCCGAGCGAAGCCGAACGCCTGATGGCGCTGGATGACGAAGGCTTCTGCCGCGAACTGGAGCGGGCCTTCGAGGGCCGTTTGGGCACGGTAATCAGCGCCGATCCGCGTCTGTGCGTGCCGCTGCGTCAGCGCCACGCCAAACGCTATGTCGCGGAAGGCTTGGCACTGATCGGCGACGCGGCGCACACCATTCACCCGCTGGCCGGGCAGGGCGTGAACCTCGGTTTCCTTGATGCGGCGGTGCTGGCTGAAGTGCTGCTGCAAGCGGCTGAACGCGGCGAGCGCCTGGCGGATGTGAAAGTCCTCAGCCGTTACGAGCGTCGGCGCATGCCCCACAACCTGGCGTTGATGGCGGCGATGGAAGGCTTTGAACGGTTGTTCCAGGCCGATCCGCTGCCAGTGCGCTGGTTGCGTAATGCCGGGTTGAAAATGGTCGAGAAAATGCCTGAGGCCAAAGCGTTGTTTGTGCGTGAAGCGTTGGGGCTGACCGGGGATTTGCCGGCACTCGCCAAGGCTTGAAATCAATATTGAGGCTGATGGCCTCTTCGCGAGCAGGCTCGCTCCCACAATTGACATGCATTCCAATGTGGGAGCGAGCCTGCTCGCGAAGGCGTCAGCCCAGTCACCGCATCTTTCAACCTGTGCAACATCTGGTAACTCACCCGCGAACTGTTCGATTGAGAAGGTAAATGTGAGTCCTTATCATTTGGCCTCATTTTTTCAATCGAGAGACCGCTCCCATGTTGGCACCGAAGCGTCTACTGACCGCACTGGCCCTGACCCTGATCGGCAGCACCGCCGCCCAGGCCGCCGACGAGGTGGTGGTTTACTCCTCGCGTATCGACGAGTTGATCAAGCCAGTCTTCGATGCCTACACCGCGAAAACCGGTGTGCAGGTGAAGTTCATCACCGACAAGGAAGCGCCGTTGATGCAGCGCATCAAGGCCGAGGGCGAAAACGCCACCGCCGACCTGCTGCTCACCGTCGACGCCGGTAACCTCTGGCAGGCCGAGCAGATGGGCATCCTCCAGCCGTTCACCTCCAAAGCCATCGACGCCAATATCCCGCTGCAGTACCGCGCGTCCTCCCACGCCTGGACCGGCCTGAGCCTGCGGGCGCGGACGATTGCTTATTCCACTGCCCGAGTGAAGCCGGGCGAGCTGACGACTTACGAAGCGCTGGCGGACAAGCAGTGGGAAGGTCGCCTGTGCCTGCGCACGGCGAAGAAGGTCTACAACCAGTCGCTGACCGCCACCATGATTGAAGTCCATGGCGCCGAGAAAACCGAGCAGATCCTCAAGGGCTGGGTGAGCAACCTGTCCACCGACGTGTTCTCCGATGACATCGCGGTACTGGACGCGATCAACGCCGGTCAATGCGACGTTGGCATCGTCAACACCTACTACTACGGCCGCCTCCACAAGCAGAAGCCTGATTTGGCGGTGAAGCTGTTCTGGCCGAATCAGGGCGACCGTGGCGTGCACGTCAACCTGTCGGGCATTGGCCTGACCAAGCATGCACCGCACCCGGAAGCAGCCAAGGCCTTGGTGGAGTGGATGACCACGCCGCAAGCGCAAAAGATTTTCGCTGACGTAAACCAGGAATTCCCGGCCAACCCTGCGGTTGCGCCTTCTGCGGAAGTGGCGAGCTGGGGCAAGTTTGTCGCCGATACGTTGCCGGTGGAAATTGCCGGCAAGCGCCAGGCTGAAGCGATTCGCATGATGGATCGGGCGGGCTGGAACTGAGTCCTTCCTGAAACCATTGTTTGCCATGACCGCTGCCCTCACCCCAGCCCTCCCGAAACGTCGGACCGCCCCGAGGGAGAGGGAGCCGATTTGGGTTGCTTTCGAGACCTGAGTTCGGCTCGATTTATCAGGTCGGCGTAACTCGAAAGATCATCACGGTCAGTCCCCTCTCCCTCCGGGAGAGGGTTAGGGTGAGGGCAGCAATCCTGACCTGAAACAAAAAAATCAAGAACACCTACATCCCTCCAGAGTTCTAAAAGTGGCCCACCCCGCCCAACGCCGCTGGTACCCCATCGTCTTCGTCATCGCTGCGTTGGTCCTGCTGCCCCTGAGCGTTCTGCTTTTCTCCTGGCAAACCATCGATCAACAGATCTGGTCCCACCTCTGGGACACCCAGATGCCACGCCTGCTGGGCAATACCCTGACGCTGGTGCTCGGCGTCGGTATCGGGGTGACGCTGTTGGGTGTGAGCCTGGCCTGGCTCACCAGCCTCTGCGAATTCCCCGGCCGGCGCTGGCTGGACTGGGCATTGATGCTGCCCTTTGCGATACCTGCCTATGTGTTGGCGTTCGTCTTTGTCGGCCTGTTGGACTTCGCCGGTCCCGTGCAAACCTTGCTACGGGAGTGGTTTGGCGCGGGGCTACGATTGCCGCGAGTGCGTTCCACCGGCGGTGTCATCCTCGTTCTGGTGCTGGTGTTCTACCCCTACGTTTACCTCTTGGCGCGCACCGCGTTTCTGGCCCAGGGCAAAGGCCTGATGGAGGCCGCTCGGGTTCTCGGGCAATCGCCATGGCAAGCGTTCTGGCGGGTGGCATTGCCGATGGCGCGCCCGGCCATCGGCGCTGGCGTGGCGTTGGCGCTGATGGAAACCCTGGCGGATTTCGGCGCAGTGTCGGTGTTCAACTTCGACACGTTCACCACCGCCATCTACAAGACCTGGTACGGCTTTTTCAGCCTGTCGACCGCCGCGCAACTGGCCAGCCTGTTGCTGCTGGTGGTGATGGTCGTGCTGTACGGCGAGCGCCGTGCCCGGGGGGCGAATCGGGCGAGCAACGAGCGGCCACGGGTCAAGGCGTTGTATCACCTGCATGGCATCAAGGCGTTGGCGGCGATGAGTTGGTGCGGGCTGGTGTTCGCCTGCGCCTTTGTCATTCCGATGCTGCAACTGATGGTGTGGTTCTGGCAGCGCGGGCGCTTCGACCTGGATGAGCGTTACGCCGGGCTGATCGTCCACACCCTGTACCTGGGCGGCATGGCTGCGTTGATCACCGTCAGTGTTGCGCTGCTGCTGGCGTTTGCCCGACGACTGGCGCCGACCCGGGCGATCCGTTCCGGCGTCAGCCTGGCCAACCTTGGCTACGCCTTGCCTGGTTCGGTGCTGGCGGTGTCGATCATGCTGGCGTTCAGTTATCTGGATCGCGAACTGGTGATTCCGCTGTCGGGCTGGTTTGGCGGCGCGGGCAAGCCGTTACTGCTGGGCAGCCTGTCGGCGTTGTTGCTGGCCTATCTGGTGCGTTTCATCGCAGTGGCTTACGGCCCATTGGAAAGCAGTCTGGCGCGAATACGGCCTTCTTTGCCCGAAGCGGCACGTAGTCTTGGAGTGAGTGGGCCACGACTGTTTTTCAAAGTGTATCTGCCGCTTTTACTGCCCGGTACCTTGAGCGCCGCGTTGCTGGTGTTCGTCGATGTGCTTAAGGAAATGCCCGCCACCCTGCTGATGCGCCCGTTTGGCTGGGACACGCTGGCGGTGCGGATCTTCGAAATGACCAGCGAAGGAGAGTGGGCGAGGGCGTCGTTGCCGGCGCTGACCCTGGTTTTGGTCGGGCTGTTACCGGTTATCGGATTGATTCGACGTTCGGCGCATCGAAACGCCTAGGTGCCAGTCCTACACCTTGCGGCTACAATGCGCGGCATTCGGTGCGGTCCGTCTGACAGATCAGGTAGCTGAAATCGGCTGTAGGCCTTCTATTTCAAGGCTTTCACCCGTGCAGTGCTTGTCCGCACCTTCGCCACGCCCGGAAGGAGAAACCCATGGGACAGCGTACGCCTCTGTATGACCTTCATCTCGCCCTCGGCGCGAAGATGGTCGATTTTGGCGGTTGGGATATGCCACTGCATTACGGCTCGCAGGTCGAGGAACACCACCAGGTGCGCCGCGATTGCGGGGTTTTCGATGTATCCCACATGACCGTGATCGATGTCGACGGCCCCCAGGCCAAGGCCTGGCTCCAGCATTTGCTGGCCAATGACGTCGGACGCCTGCACAGCTCCGGCCGTGCCCTGTACAGCACCATGCTCAACGAGCACGGCGGTATCGTCGACGACATGCTCGTCTACCGTCTCGACGACGGCTATCGGCTGGTGGTCAACGCCTCCACCCGCGATCAGGACCTGGCCTGGATGCAGGCGCATCTCGGCGGCTTCAAAGTCCAGATCCATGAGCGTTCCGAGATGGCGATGCTGGCTATT
This sequence comes from Pseudomonas sp. TH15, assembly GCF_016651105.1. Taxonomy (GTDB): domain Bacteria; phylum Pseudomonadota; class Gammaproteobacteria; order Pseudomonadales; family Pseudomonadaceae; genus Aquipseudomonas. The sequence continues at coordinate 701,967 of NZ_JAEKEL010000001.1, read as the reverse complement.
CAAGGTCCGCAGGCCCGGCACAAGATTGCCGAACTGGTCACCCAGTCCCGCGGAAACCTGATCCAGATCCTCAAACCCTTCGAAGGTCAGCCTGATGGCGACTGGTTTATCGCGCGCACCGGTTACACCGGCGAAGACGGGCTGGAAATCGTTCTGCCAGCGGATCAGGCGCCAGGTTTCTTCAATGACCTGGTCGGCGCCGGCATCTCTCCTATCGGTCTTGGCGCCCGGGACACCTTGCGTGTTGAGGCCGGGATGAACCTCTACGGTCAGGACATTCATCAAGACGTCTCACCGCTGGCCTCTAATATGGCCGGGAGCATTGCCTGGGAGCCGGCCACTCGCCAGTTCATTGGTCGTGCGGCCCTGGAAGCCGAAAGGGCCAACGGCGTACAGCACAAACTGGTCGGTCTGGTGCTTGAGGAGCGTGGGGTTTTACGCGCTCATCAAGTCGTCCGTATCGCCAATGTTGGCGAAGGGGAGATCACCAGTGGTAGTTTCTCTCCTACGCTAAGCAAGTCGATTGCACTGGCGCGCGTGCCGATGGCGACAGCCGACCGCGCAGAAGTGGAAATCCGTGGCAAGTGGTACCCGGTCCGAGTGGTCAAACCGACCTTCGTACGCCACGGCAAAACCTTGATTTAAACTTTTCCGGCGGGCAACGACCGCTGACATTCTTCTTGAGGACACAGAACATGAGCGATATCCCTGCCGACCTGCGTTTCGCCGAAAGTCACGAATGGGCCCGTCTGGAAGCCGATGGCACCGTCACCGTGGGCATCAGCGATCACGCACAGGAAGCCTTGGGCGACGTGGTGTTCGTTGAGTTGACTGAAGTCGGCAATGTGTTTGCTGCCGAAGATCAGGCAGGTGTGGTGGAGTCGGTTAAAGCGGCTTCCGACATCTACTCCCCGATTGCCGGTGAAGTGATTGCGGTCAACGAAGAGCTGAGCGCCAACCCGGAATTGCTCAACTCCGAGCCGTACAACGCCTGGATCTTCAAACTCAAGCCAAGCAACACGGCTGACCTGGAAAAGCTGCTTGATGCAGCTGGCTACAAAGCCGCCATCGGCGAGTAATCCTCGCCCAATGTAGGAGCTACCGAAGGCTCGGGCCGCCTTCGGCAGCTCCTACACAGGTTGGTTTACGGCTTCAATACAGCTTTTACCGCTGCCACGGACTGCTCGACATCCGCTTTGCTCATCGCCGTAAACATCGGCAGCGAAACGATCAAACGGCCGACGCGTTCTGCCACCGGGAACATCCCTTCCTTGAAACCGCGCTCGCGGTAAAGACTCAGCAAGTGAATCGGCGGGTAGTGATAACCGATGCCGACGCCCAGTGCCTGCATCTGCTCCATGAACGTGGCCCGTGCCGGTTGGCCGTCCTTGCGCTCAGGCAGCACCAGTTGGAACAAATGCCAGTTGCTGTTCTCGAAATCCGCCGGCGGCAGTTGCGCCCCGTACTGCGCTTCGAAATCCGCGCCGAAACAGGCGAAATAATGCTTGGCCAGCTCACGACGATGAGCAGTGATCGCCTCGATATGAGCAAATTGCCCCAGGCCAATGGCCGCCGCAACATCGGTCATGTTGAACTTGCCGCCCAGCACATCCACGTCCAGACCATCAAAACCCGTGCGGGTGACGCCCTGCAAACGGTACTTCTCCGCCAGTCGCACTTCCTCAGGCGTGTTCAGTACCAGGCAACCGCCCTCCGACGAGGTGACGTTCTTGTTCGCCTGGAAACTGAACGACACGAAGTCGCCTGTCGCGCCGATGCGTTGGCCATTCCAGCTCGAACCCAGGGCTTGAGCGGCGTCTTCGACTATCCGCAGGCCATGTTTTTTGGCAATCGCATACAGCCGGCTCATGTCTACCGGCAAACCGGCGAGGTACACCGGAATGATTGCTTTGGTGCGCGGGGTGATCGCGGCTTCCAACTGATCCAGATCGATATTGCGGGTGATCGGGTCGATGTCGGCAAACACCGGCGTGGCGCCCACTTCCAGAATCACGTTGGCGGTGGCGACCCAGGAAATCGGCGTGGTGATCACTTCATCGCCTGGCCCGATGCCGGCGATGCGCAAAGCGATTTCCATGGTGCAGGTACCGGAGTTGAACGTGCGCACCGGGCGCCCGCCAAAGAACTCCGACAGTTGCGCTTCAAAGGCCTGGACCTTGGGGCCGCTGGTGATCCAGCCCGAACGCAATACATCACCGACCGCCGCAATCGTGGCTTCGTCGATGGTGGGTTTGGAAAACGGCAAAAATGGCAGTTGGCTCATAAACAGTAGACACCTGATTGGCGGACATTAGGCATGCGCCGCACATGATGATCCGGTTTGAGCGAAGGCGCCACGCCATCTGCTCGGGTATCGACTGCTATGCTGGTTTGACCGTGTTGCATCGACGCTGAGCGCCAGTCAAGAGAGAGCCCGTCATGTCCCAATTGCCGTCCTTGAGCCAGTTACGCGACCCCAATACTTTCCTGCGTCGCCACTTGGGCCCCGATGCCGCCGAACAGCAGGCGATGCTCGACAGCCTCGGCCTCGGCAGCCGGGTCGAACTGATCGAGCAAACCGTGCCGCCAGGCATTCGCCTCAACCGTGAACTGGACTTGCCGCCAGCCCTCGACGAAGAAGCGGCGCTGGCCAAGCTGCGCGGTTATGCCGAACAGAACCAGGTCTGGACCAGCCTGATCGGCATGGGTTACCACGGCACCCTTACGCCGACCGTCATCCTGCGTAACGTGCTGGAAAATCCCGGTTGGTACACCGCTTACACGCCTTATCAGCCCGAGATTGCCCAGGGGCGGCTCGAAGCGCTGCTCAACTTCCAGCAATTGACCATCGACCTTACGGGCCTGGAGCTGGCTAACGCCTCGTTGCTGGATGAAGCCACGGCTGCCGCTGAAGCCATGGCGTTGGCCAAGCGGGTCGCCAAGTCCAAGAGCAATCTGTTTTTCGTCGACGAGAACTGCCATCCGCAGACCATTTCCGTGGTCCGGACCCGGGCCGAAGGTTTCGGTTTCGAGTTGATCATCGACGCTGTGGATAACCTGAAGCAGCACCAGGTTTTTGGTGCGTTGCTGCAGTATCCCGACACTCACGGCGAGATTCGTGATCTGCGGCCACTGATCGATCACTTGCATGCCCAGCAGGCGCTGGCCTGTGTGGCGACTGACCTCCTGAGTTTGTTAATGCTGACCCCGCCGGGAGAGCTGGGCGCCGATGTGGTATTTGGTTCGTCCCAGCGGTTCGGCGTACCGATGGGCTACGGCGGTCCGCATGCAGCGTTTTTTGCCAGCCGTGATGAGTACAAACGGGCGATTCCAGGGCGGATCATCGGCGTGTCGAAAGATGCCCGTGGCAACGTCGCCCTGCGCATGGCCCTGCAAACCCGCGAGCAACATATCCGTCGGGAGAAGGCCAACTCGAACATCTGCACCGCCCAGGTGCTGCTGGCCAATATCGCCAGTTTCTACGCGGTCTACCATGGCCCGGAAGGGCTGAAACGGATTGCTCAACGCGTGCATCGGCTGACTTGTATCCTCGCCGCGGGCCTTGAGCGTCATGGCATTACCCGCCTCAACAAACAGTTTTTCGACACCCTGACCCTGGAGGTCGGCGGAACGCAAACCGCGATCATCGAAAGCGCCCAAGCGGCGCAGATCAATTTGCGTATTCTCGGACGCGGGCAACTGGGCCTGAGTCTTGATGAAACGTGCGATGAGTCCACTGTCGCGAAGCTGTTCGATGTATTCCTCGGTGCCGATCATGGGCTTAACGTCGACGAACTCGACGCTGAAACCCTGGTCTGCGGCATTCCTGACGGATTGTTGCGCACCACGCCTTATCTGCGTCACCCGGTGTTCAGCGCCCATCACAGCGAAACCGAGATGCTGCGCTACCTCAAGCAGTTGGAGAACAAGGACCTGGCGCTGAACCAGTCGATGATCCCGCTCGGCTCCTGCACCATGAAACTCAATGCCACCAGCGAGATGATCCCCATCACCTGGCCGCAATTCGCCAACCTGCACCCGTTTGTGCCCAAGGAGCAGGCGGCGGGTTATGCGCTGTTGATCGAGGAGCTGGAGCGCTGGCTTTGCGCGATCACCGGTTTTGATGCGATCTGCATGCAGCCCAACTCCGGCGCCCAGGGTGAGTACGCGGGGTTGCTGGCGATTCGCAAATATCACGAGAGTCGGCATCAAGGCGCCCGGGATATCTGTTTGATCCCGTCCTCGGCCCACGGCACCAACCCGGCCTCGGCGCAAATGGCCGGGATGCGGGTGGTGATCGTTGAGTGTGACGAGGCGGGCAACGTCGATCTGGACGACCTGAAGGGCAAAGCGTCAGCAGCGGGGGACAAACTCGCCTGTCTGATGGCGACTTATCCTTCGACCCACGGCGTCTATGAGGAAGGCATCAGCGAGATCTGTGAAGTTATCCACAGCCATGGCGGCCAGGTTTACATGGACGGTGCCAACCTTAATGCCCAGGTCGGCCTGGCGCGACCGGCTGATATTGGCGCCGATGTGTCCCACATGAACCTGCACAAAACCTTCTGCATTCCCCACGGTGGCGGCGGGCCGGGCATGGGGCCGATTGGTGTGCGCGCGCATCTGGCGCCGTTTGTGGCCAATCACCCGGTGGTGCCGATCGACGGTCCGCAGCCGCAGAACGGCGCAGTCAGCGCCGCGCCTTGGGGCAGCGCGAGTATTTTGCCGATCAGTTGGATGTACATCGCCATGATGGGGCCGCAATTGGCGGATACCAGCGAGGTGGCGATTCTGGCCGCAAATTACTTGGCGCAGCATTTGTCCGGCGCTTTCCCGGTGCTCTACACCGGGCGCAACGAGCGGGTGGCCCATGAATGCATTCTGGATCTGCGGCCGCTCAAGGCGCTGACCGGGATTAGTGAGGAGGACGTGGCCAAGCGTCTGATGGATTACGGCTTCCACGCACCGACCATGTCCTTTCCGGTGCCGGGGACGTTGATGGTCGAACCGACCGAGAGCGAATCGAAGGCTGAACTGGACCGCTTTATCGCGGCGATGCTGAGCATTCGCGCAGAAATCACCGAAGTGCAAAACGGTCATTGGGACGCTGAGGACAATCCGTTGAAACGCTCACCGCACACCCTGGCTGATATCACCGGGGTCTGGGAGCGGCCTTACACCATCGAACAAGCGGTGACGCCGGATGCGCACACCAAGGCGCACAAGTATTGGCCAGCGGTGAACCGTGTCGATAACGTTTATGGCGACCGGAATCTGTTTTGCGCGTGCGTGCCGGTGGATGATTACCGCTGATCTACCGGTTTACACCTATCCAATGTGGGAGCGGGCTTGCTCGCGAAAGCATCGTGTCAGAAGGCCTACATGTATCTGACCCAGCGCATTCGCGAGCAGGCTCGCTCCCACAGGGTTATGTGGTGGATTTGAAATTACGAACAAAAAAATGCCGCTCATGTGAGCGGCATTTTTACATCTGTAAACGCTTAGTCCGAGGCGACGGCGTTCTTCGCCAGGATCGCATTCGCCAGTTCCATGTCCGTGGCTTTGAGGCCCGGGTTGTCGGCGCGGACTTTCTGCATGGCGGCTTCCAGGTAAGGGCCGCGGATGCCGCCGTCACTGGCGACGAAACTGCCGGCATCGTCCTGGGCCGCGACGATCAGCTTGTGATCCTTGAAGGTCAGGTAGGTCGAACCGGTGGTCGCACCGGACGAGATGACGTTACGCCAAAAGCTGTCGGCCATCGCTGAACCAACGGGTAGGGACAGCATGGCAAGGGTAGCGACAGCAAGTTTGAGACGCATGATGGGTGACTCCACTGAATTAACTACGGGGTTGGATCGCCATTTACCCAATCCGGTTCCGTGCCGGGCTATTTCTGCTCGCTCTGCGGCGTCACCCGCAACACTTCCTCGATGGTCGTCAAGCCTGCCGCCACCTTCTGCGCCCCCGACAATCGCAAGCTGCGCATGCCTTCCTTGAACGCCTGACGCCGAATCGCCAGCAAGTCGGTATCGGGGGTGATCAGCGCTTTGATGCTGTCGGTCAGTTGCATGATTTCGTAGACCCCGGCGCGCCCGCGATAGCCGGTGTCGCGGCATTCCAGGCAACCGATGGCGCGATGGGCATTGGTCGGCAGCGGTGCTTGCCAGGGGCGGGTCAGGGTTTGCCAATCCTCTTCCTCAAGGGTCAGCGGTGCCTTGCAGTGGGGACACAAGGTACGGACCAGGCGCTGGGCCATGACCCCGAGCACCGTGGCTTTGATCAGGTAATGCGGCACGCCGAGTTCCAGCAGGCGGCTGATGGCGCTCGGCGCATCGTTGGTGTGCAGGGTCGATAGCACCAGGTGACCGGTAAGCGCGGCCTGGATCGCCATTTCGGCGGTTTCGAGGTCGCGGATCTCGCCGATCATGATGATGTCCGGGTCTTGCCGCATCAGCGCACGCACCCCGGCGGCGAAGGTCAGGTCGATGTTGTGCTGGACCTGCATCTGGTTGAAGGCTGGCTCGACCATTTCAATCGGGTCTTCGATGGTGCAGAGGTTGACCTCCGGAGTCGCCAGTTTCTTCAGGGTGGTATAGAGGGTGGTGGTCTTGCCCGAACCGGTCGGCCCGGTCACCAGAATGATGCCGTTGGGCTGGCGGGTCATGTCCTGCCAGCGCCGCAGGTCATCGGCGGAGAAACCCAACTGATCAAAATCCTTGAGCAGCACTTCCGGGTCGAAGATCCGCATGACCATTTTTTCGCCGAACGCGGTGGGCAAGGTCGACAGCCGCAGTTCGACTTCACCGCCGTCCGGGGTCTTGGTCTTGACCCGGCCGTCCTGGGGTTTACGTTTTTCGGCGACGTTCATCCGGCCCAGGCTTTTCAGGCGGCTGACGATGGCCATGGTTACCTGGGGCGGGAATTGATAGACGTTGTGCAGCACGCCATCGATGCGAAACCGCACCGTGCCTTGCTCGCGCCGGGGTTCGATATGGATATCACTGGCCCGCTGCTGGAACGCGTACTGGAACAGCCAGTCGACGATGTTGACGATGTGCGCGTCATTGGCGTCCGGCTCCTGATCGCTGGCGCCGAGGTTGAGCAGTTGTTCGAAGTTGCCCAGGGTGCTGGTCTGCTGATCAGCGTTGGTGGCGCCGGTCACCGATTTGGCCAGGCGGAAAAACTCCACACTGAAGCGCTGGATATCCACCGGGTTGGCCACCACACGCTTGATCGGCAGCTTCAGCACGTGGGTCAGGTCGGCTTCCCAGCCAGTGACGTAGGGTTGCGCGCTGGCGATTGTCACGGCGTCGCGGTCGATGGAAACGGCGAGAATCTTGTGCCGCTGGGCGAAGGCGTAGGACATCAGCGGCGTGATGGCCGCGACGTTGATTTTCAGTGGGTCGATGCGCAGATAAGGCTGACCGGCCTGTTGGGATAACCACAGGGTCAGGCTTTCAAGGTCGAGATGTTTGCCCGGACGGCTGAGGTCGTCCAGGTGTTGGCTGGCAATAAATTCCAGCGGGTGCAGTTGGCCATTGGCGGCATGCCGGCGGCGGGCGTTGAGCGCGAGTTCGGCCGAGTCCTGATTGATAAAGCCCTGGGCGACCAGTTCTCGCAGCAAATCATTGAGATCCAGCCAGCGGTCCTGAGTGGCAAGTTGAACGGACATGCGGGTTCCTTATGAACAATCCTGCAAACAGCGATCTAGACCGCAGTGTGCAAAGGATAGTCGCGGACCCGCAGACCGTTGGGCCACTACCTGGCAAAGCCGTTTCCAGTTCTTTCAGCCCGCCGCTTGTGTTTGCTCATCCCACGCCGCATCGGCACTTTGCAGGTTTACCGAGCAGACGCTGATCAGGTTACGTAGTTTTTCAGCGATCACTTCAGCTCGATGCCAACTCAAGCCGTCGATGACGATGTCGATCGACAGCAAATCGTCCATGCGTTGCACGTTGACCTGCTCGGGGGTCAGAAACTGCAAGGCGAACAGGTTGAGTGCGCGGCACAGCAGATCCGGTTCGGCCTCGGCCAGCAGTTGGTACTGAACGCGGCAATGGGCGTTGCTGACATTCCACACGTCGGCGCGGGCTAGCGGGGTATTCACGGCTTCAAGATGCGGCATGGTCGGTCTCCAAAATCACTGGAGGAATTTTTACATTCGGTGTCGGGCATTTCTTATCTATGATTGGGCTCATTGGCGATTTATCGAATCGTTTGATTCAACAAGCTATCAATCAAAGGTTTTTCTATGCACGCCGAGCTGGATGGCTACGACCGCAAAATTCTCGCGTTGCTGCAAGAGGACGCCTCACTCTCCAGCGCACAAATCGCCGAGCAGGTGGGACTGTCGCAATCGCCGTGCTGGCGGCGGATTCAGCGGATGAAGGAGGAGGGGATCATTCGCGCTCAGGTGACCCTGCTTGATCGCAAGAAAATAGGCCTGAACACGCAGATCTTCGCCGAGATCAAACTCAATGCCCACGGGCGTTCGAACTTCACAGAGTTCACCGAGGCGATTCGCGGCTTTCCCGAAGTACTGGAGTGTTATGTGCTGATGGGGTCGGTGGATTTCTTGCTGCGGATCGTCACGGCGGACATCGAGGCTTATGAGCGCTTCTTCTTTGAGAAGCTGTCGATGGTGCCGGGGATTCAGGAGGTGAACTCGATCGTGGCGCTGTCGGAGATCAAGTCCACGACGAGTTTGCCGGTGTTGCGGTAACGCCTATGAACTTGTGGCGAGGGAGCTTGCTCCCGCTGGAGGCCGAAGGACTCCCTATCCCGAAAACGCGGTGAAACAGGCGTAACGCGTTTGTCGGATTTGGGGGCGCTTCGCACCCCAGCGGGAGCAAGCTCCCTCGCCACAGGTCTTAGTTGTTACATACGCAACAACATTTTCCAGGCACGGTTCTGATACACGGCAATCGCCTGCTGCTTGCGCGCATCCAGGCTTTCGTCGGTGATCGGCTCGTTGGCCAGTTGCGCCAGTTTGTTCAGCTCACCGTACAGGCGATCCATTTCCGGGATGTCCAGCACGCCACGGGCGTGGTGCATCCAGGCCTGGATGCGTTCGATGCGTGGCAGTTGCTCGGCCAGGTCTTCCGGCTGTTGCTGATAACGCTGCAATTGCAGGGCCGTGGCTTCTTCGCCCAGCAGGCGCGGGAGCCAGTTGGCCAGTTGCGCAGCGCCTTGGCGATTGCCGCGCACGTTGCGATCAGCAGCCCAGGTGCGGGCCAGCAACCAGCGCGAAGTGTTCAGCGAGAACAGGCCCCAGCGCGGGTCTTCCAGTTCTTCGAGGAACTGCTCCGGCGCGGCTTTGCGCACGTCTTCGTCGTCCAGCCCGGCTTGAACCAGCGGACGCCAGTCTTCCAGCAAGGTGTCGAGTGCAACGCGCAGGTCGTGAGTCGACTGACGCGGTGCCGCTTGACCGAGGCTGCTGAGCAGCGCGCGCAGTTCACCGAGGTTTTCGACCCAGTCCTGCAACAGGCGCCAGTGGCCATTGAAGCGATATTGTTCAGCCAGACGCTGGCTGCTGCCCAACAAGTGCCAGCTCAGGGCGGCGAAAGCGTCGTCCAGCGGCATTTCGGCAGTGATTTGCGGCGCCGGCAGGCTCAGCGAGTAGCTGTTGGCGTCGTACAAACGATAGCCGCGCTCGGCCTTGCTGATGTCACACGGCATCAGGGCCAGGGTCGCGGCCAGTTCAGCGGCCAGTTCCAGCAGCGCGGAAGGTTCGCCTTCGCGCAGTTCCAGTTCGAGCTCGCAGATTTCTTCTTTCTGTTTACCGACCACTACGTGGCCGAAGTCCAGCGCCGCTTCGATGACCACTTTGGTCTTGCCACGGCCCCAAGCGATTTCCGCGCGTTCGCGAACGAAATCGGTGGTGAAAATGGCTTTCAGGGTTTTCTTGTCCAGCTCGGCCAGCTCTTCAGGCCAGCATTCGCCGTCGAGTTTCTTCACGTCGAGCTTGGCTTTGGGCAGGTTCCAGTCGTATTCGTTACGCTCGGACAGACCGGCAACGCTCTGGCCGCGGGTCTTGAGGGTCTGAATCACTTCTTCGCCATCGCGGCGCAGGCGCAGGGCAACCTTGGCGCGGGCCAGGTCGCGCTCAGGCGTGTCGAAGTACTGGTTCATCAACTCACGGCGTTCCCAGCCACTTTTGTTGCGTTTTTTCAGTAGCGGGTGCTCGCGCAGGGCAGCGAGGGTTTCGCGGCTGACGCGGAGTTTGATTTCGGTTTCTTTCTGCATGGCCGGAAAATCCAGGATCGGGAGCGCAGCCGGGGGAATGTGTGGCTGCCAAGGTCGTGCAGTGTACAGGACTCACAAGTCCTACGCGCCGCGGCGGTTTATTCCTGAAGCCGGATGGTTCTATGATGGACTTCAAATCGGGAGTTTGGAGTCAGCGATGCCTTTGCCGTCCATGAAAGATCAGTTCGCTGCGCTGATCGCTGCGCCGTCGGTCAGTTGTACCCAGCCGAGCCTGGATCAAACCAATCGTCCGGTGATCGACTTGCTGGCGACCTGGCTCGGTGATTTGGGTTTTGCCTGTGATATCCAGCAGGTCAGCCCCGGCAAATTCAACTTGCTCGCCAGTTTTGGTTCCGGCCCCGGTGGGCTAGTGCTGGCCGGGCACAGCGACACCGTGCCGTTCGACGGCGCGTTGTGGCAGACCGATCCTTTGAAACTGACGGAAGTGGACGGCCGTTGGGTCGGCCTCGGCAGTTGTGACATGAAGGGCTTTTTCGCCTTGGCCATCGAAGCGGTCATTCCGCTGCTCGACCAGCCGTTCAAGCAGCCCTTGATGATCCTCGCCACTTGCGATGAAGAAAGCTCGATGTCCGGGGCGCGGGCCCTGGCCGCCGCTGGACGCCCGCTGGGCCGGGCGGCGGTGATTGGCGAGCCGACCGGCCTGAAGCCGATCCGCCTGCATAAAGGCGTGATGATGGAACGCATCGATATTCTCGGTCGCAGCGGCCATTCCTCGGACCCAAGCCTGGGGCACAGTGCTCTCGAAGCCATGCACGACGCGATTGGCGAACTGCGCGGCTTGCGTCTTTTATGGCAACGCGAATTCCGCAACCCGCAGTTCAGCGTGCCGCAACCGACGATGAACTTCGGCTGCATCCACGGCGGTGACAACCCCAACCGCATCTGTGGCCAGTGTTCGCTGGAATTTGACCTGCGACCGCTGCCGGGCATGGACCCGAATGCCCTGCGCGAGGCGATTTTGCAGAAGCTCAAGCCGATTGCCGAGCGGCATCAGGTGAAGATCGATTACGCGCCGCTGTTCCCCGAAGTGCCACCGTTCGAGCAGGCCGAAGACGCCGAATTGGTCCGGGTCGCGGAAAAGCTCACCGGTCATCGGGCCGAAGCAGTAGCGTTCGGCACGGAAGCACCTTATCTTCAGCGTCTTGGCTGCGAAACACTGGTGCTTGGCCCGGGCGACATCGCCTGCGCTCACCAACCGGGGGAATACCTCGAAATGTCACGTTTGCAGCCTACCGTGCATCTATTACGACAACTGATTGAACATTACTGCCTGACGCCGGCCCAAAACCCAATGCCAGCCAGTTAAACGCAATCCAGGTGGGAGCGGGCTTGCTCGCGAAAGTGGTGTGTCAGGCAATATTGATGTCGGCTGACACGGCCCCTTCGCGAGCAAGCCCGCTCCCACAGGTTCTGTGTTTAGGCTGATTAACCGGTTTAAATTACCAGTGTCCAAACCCGTATTCATGAGGAGAGCTCGCGTGTTGCCAAGCCTGTTCCGACGATAACCACCAGCCCGTTGTGCGTTTTGTGTTTCGCCCATTTTTTGGCTGCTATTTATTACAGGCCCAGGTTCATGCCCGAATACGTTAATTGGCTTCGTCACGCATCTCCTTACATCAATGCCCACCGCGATTGCACGTTCGTCGTCATGCTGCCCGGCGACGGTGTGGAGCATCCGAACTTCGGCAATATCGTCCACGACCTGGTGCTGTTGCACAGCCTCGGCGTGCGACTGGTGCTGGTTCATGGTTCCCGTCCGCAAATCGAAACCCGCCTCGCCGCCCGCGGCCTGATCCCGCACTACCACCACGGGATGCGCATCACCGATGCCGCGACCCTGGAATGCGTGATCGATGCGGTCGGTCAACTGCGTATCGCCATTGAAGCGCGGTTGTCCATGGACATGGCCTCGTCGCCGATGCAGGGCTCGCGGCTGCGGGTGGCCAGCGGCAACCTGGTGACGGCACGGCCGATTGGCGTGCTCGAAGGCGTCGACTATCACCACACCGGCGAAGTGCGCCGGGTCGACCGCAAGGGCATCAATCGCCTGCTGGACGAGCGCTCCATCGTGCTGCTGTCGCCGCTGGGCTACTCGCCGACCGGTGAGATTTTCAACCTGGCGTGTGAAGACGTCGCCACCCGTGCTGCCATCGACCTCGGCGCGGACAAACTGCTGCTGTTCGGCGCGGACCTGGGCTTGATCGATGAACACGGTCGCCTGGTTCGCGAATTGCGCCCACAACAGGTGCCGGCGCATCTGCAACGCCTGGGCAGCAACTATCAGGCTGAGTTGCTGGATGCGGCGGCTGAAGCGTGTCGCGGCGGCGTGGCGCGTAGCCATATCGTCAGCTACGCCGAAGACGGTGCGCTGCTGACCGAACTGTTCACCCGCGACGGTGGCGGCACGTTGGTGGCCCAGGAACAATTCGAGCTGGTGCGCGAAGCGGCGATTGAAGACGTCGGTGGTTTGCTGGACTTGATCAGCCCGTTGGAAGAGCAGGGGATTCTGGTACGCCGTTCCCGTGAAGTGCTGGAACGTGAGATCGAGCAGTTCAGCGTGGTCGAGCGCGAAGGCATGATCATCGCCTGCGCGGCGCTGTATCAGATTGCCGATTCGGATGCCGGGGAACTGGCCTGTCTGGCGGTGAACCCGGAGTATCGCCATGGCGGTCGTGGCGATGAACTGTTGGAACGGATCGAAACCCGTGCCCGGGCGCAGGGTCTGAAAACCCTGTTCGTGCTGACCACCCGGACCGCTCACTGGTTCCGCGAGCGTGGGTTCGAGCCAAGCAGCGTCGAGCGCCTGCCGTCGGCGCGGGCGTCGCTGTACAACTATCAGCGTAATTCGAAGATCTTCGAAAAGACCCTCTGACCGAGTTGTTCCATTCGCGAGCAGGCTCGCTCCCACATTTGGTCAATGAATCCATGTGGGAGCGAGCCTGCTCGCGAAGCTTTTATTGCGCTACGAACTTCGCGCTAACGTACGGCGAGTAATCCGGCAGCACCGTTTCGACCTTTCCTTGCTCCTTCAAAAACTTCGCAGTCTCACCAATTGCCTTGGCCGTGCCGCCGTCCAGCAGTGCGCTGGTCTGTTGTGCCTTGGCATCCGGGAAGTTTGAGCCGGCCAGCAATTCCGGCACGTCGGCGGCATTGGCTCCGGTCAGTTTGGCGATTTTCTGCACCGGCACCGAGTCGGCAGTCCAGCTGTCTTTATGGGCGGCATAGTCGGCGAACGAGTCCAGGGTGACCTTGGCGAATTTCGCCACCACCTCTGGATGCTTCTCGGCGTAATCCTTGCGCGCGACCCAGACCTCGAAGGTCGGCGCACCCCATTGGCCGACCTGTGCGGCATCGGTCAAGGTCTTGCCGGTCTTACGAATTTCCCCCAGCGCCGGTGACCAGACAAATGCGCCGTCGATGTCGCCACGCTTCCAGGCAGCGGCGATTTCAGCAGGTTGCAGGTTCACCACTTTGACTTTTGAGGCATCGAGGCCCCAATGCTTCAGTGCGCCGAGCAGGCTGTAATGGGACGTTGAAACGAAGGGCGTGGCGATGGTCTTGCCGATCAAATCTTCCGGTTTATTGATGCCGCTGCCATTACGCACAACCAAGGCTTCGGCGGCGTTGATCTGGGCGGAAACGATAAACGCGACGATTGGCAGATTGCGTGAAGCGGCCGCGGCCAGGGGGCTGGAACCAAGGTTGCCGATCTGCACATCGCCGGAGGCAATGGCGGTGACCACTTCCGGGCCGCTATTAAAACGCCGCCAGTCAATTTTCTGTCCAATGGCTGTCTCATAAGTGCCATCTGCCTGAGGTACTTTGCTCGGGTCGATACCGGTCTGATAGCCCACCGTGAGGTTGGCCGCTTGAGCACCACAGGAAATTAATATCGATATACAAACTGTAACAATTTGACTGGATAGTGCGCGTTTGGCCATCATGGCGTCGCCTTTTCGATAGGGGTTGACGAATTGAAGATGTGTCAACGCTAAGCGATCTAAAAAAAGGCTAATAAATACCATTTAGTAATTAGCTTATGAGCCGATACCTGATGTCCCGGTGCGGTTTCGCAGTGATGAGCTATATTCCATTGCGGTATGAAAAAGAATGAAATAATTCTTTTTGGGTTTATGAGTAATTCATTACCCTGCAGGGACCAAATCACTGCGGTTAGACGAAGGTCGTAGACATGGTTGGTAACGATTGACTTATTGGTCACGGTCTGGCGCTAATCGCGCATCTTCGGATCCAGGGCATACGACCCAGGACCAGATACACAAGAATTAGAACGAGAGGAGCGAAACAATGAACAAGTCCACTTTGGCCCTGGCAGTGGCCGTAGGGGTTTTGGCGCAGCAGGCAGGCGCCGCCGGTTTCATCGAAGACAGCAAGGCTACCTTGGGTCTGCGTAACTTCTACATCAACACCGATAACCGCGATGGCACTGGCGCGAACAAGAACGAAGAGTGGGGCCAAGGCTTCGATCTGCGTTTCATCTCGGGTTACACCCAAGGTACTGTTCAGTTCGGCGTTGATGCGATCGGCCTGTACGGCGTGCGTCTGGATTCCAGCCCGGCCAAGAGCGGTAACTCCAGCGGCACTTCTTCTGGCGGCACCGTGTTCCCGAGCGATGGCAACAGTGCTGTTCCAGACTTCGGAAGCCTGGGTCTGACCGGTAAGGTCAAGATCTCCCAGACCGAACTGAAAGTCGGCACCCTGATGCCGAACAACCCGGTCATCAAGTACAACGATGGTCGTCTGCTGCCACAAACCTTCACCGGTGGTCAGCTCACTTCGAACGAAATCAAAGACCTGACCCTGACCGCTGGTCAAATCGAGTCCGCCAAAGGCCGTAACTCCAGCAACGATGCAGATCTGTCGATCGCTGGCGCCAACAAAGGCTCCAACTACGACACCGGCCAGTTCAGCAACAAGTTCTACTACGCTGGCGCTGACTACAAGATCACCAAGGATCTGACCGCTTCGTACTACTACGGTGAGCTGAAAGACTTCTACTCGCAGAACTTCCTGGGCCTGGTGCACAACTGGTCCATCGGTCCTGGCGTCCTGAAAAGTGACCTGCGTTACTACCGCAGCCGCGACAACGGTGCCAACGGCGATACTGCTGCCTACTTCACCTCCGGTTACTATCCGGACAACAAGACCAAAACCGCTGGTAAAGTCGACAACGACCTTTACAGCTACCTGGCCTTGTACTCGGTTGAAGGTCACACCTTCGGCGGCGGCTACCAGTACACCAAGGGCGACAGCGACTTCCCTTGGCTGAACCAGGGTGACGGCTCGTCCAACAGCACCATCACCGACATGCAGATCCAGAAGTTTGCCCGTGCTGGCGAACGTACCTGGCAAGCTCGCTATGCCTATGACTTCGCCAAAGTCGGCCTGCCAGGCCTGACTGCTGGTGTGATCTACCTGCGTGGCAACAACATCGACAGCACCGCTGGTGAGAAGACCGAGTGGGAACGTGACCTGACCGTAGGTTATGTTGTTCCACAAGGTCCGCTGAAAAACCTCGGTGTTGCCTGGAAGAACGCCATGTGGCGCACCGACCTGGCCAGCACTCGCGATCAAGACGAAAACCGTCTGATCGTCAGCTACTCGATCCCGCTGTTGTAATAGCGTGACCTTGTAAGTCTGAGTAAAAAAAGCCCCGCCCGGCACCACGCCGAGCGGGGCTTTTACATTTCCGAGTCAGGCTCACCCCCGTAAACCTTCCCCGAAATTCCCCTCTGTGCAGCTACTCAAGGCCTTCTCGAACCTTGTGAGCGATGTTCGTCTCGATGACCGTGCAGGTCCAGTGAACAGATCTTTAATATTCATTTATGATCTAAATAAATCGATATTTATTCTTTTTAAACTATAAGAAACACAGGCACAGTTGAGCTCATCAAGCACTCACCAGGAGCAGCACCATGAGCCTCAGACTTGGCGACATCGCCCCCGACTTCGAACAGGATTCCAGCGCCGGCACCATCCGTTTCCACGAATGGCTGGGCGATAGCTGGGGCGTGCTGTTTTCCCACCCGGCGGACTTCACCCCGGTGTGCACCACCGAACTGGGCTTCACCGCCAAGCTCAAGGATGAATTTGCCCTGCGCGGCGTAAAAGCCATCGCGCTGTCCGTCGACCCGGTGGATTCGCACCACAAGTGGATCGAGGACATCAACGAAACCCAGAACACGATCGTCAACTTCCCGATCCTGGCCGACGCTGATCGCAAGGTCTCGGACCTGTACGACCTGATTCACCCGAATGCCAACGACACCCTGACGGTGCGCTCGCTGTTCGTAATCGACCCGAACAAGAAGGTTCGGTTGACCATCACTTATCCGGCCAGCACCGGTCGCAACTTTCATGAAATCCTGCGGGTGATCGACTCGCTGCAACTCACCGATAACTACAAAGTGGCCACCCCGGCCAACTGGCAGGACGGTGATGAAGTGGTGATCGTGCCGTCGCTCAAGGACGAAGACGAAATCAAGAAACGCTTTCCCAAGGGTTATCGCGCGGTGAAACCGTACCTGCGCCTGACGCCGCAACCGAATCGTTGATCTGAAATACTGCCCCTGTAGGAGCGAGGCTTGCCCGCGAAGAGGCCATCACGTCCGACATTGATGCTGGCCATGATGACGCCTGCGCGGGCAAGCCTCGCTCCTACAGGTGGGGCATGCATTCTCAAAGCAGGGGATTTCAGGCCGTTTCGACGGCCTTTTTTTTGCCTGAATTTGGGTGTTCTGTATAGATCTACAAAGAATAACTAAATGAATAAATATGATTTATGGATATATAAATCACCTGTTAAGGTCACTTCCATCAAAGCGAGATCGCGCACGGCGAATCGCTAACACCGCTCAAGGAATCATCTGAATGCTGGTCGTCTCACTCGGTGGCAGCCCCAGCCAACGCTCTCGTTCCGGGGTGCTGCTGGAGCGTTCGCAGCGCTGGTTGCAAGAACAAGGTGTGGAAGTGGTGAGTTATCAGGTACGGGACTTCCCGGCTGAAGACTTGCTGCATGCCCGCTTCGACAGCCCGAAGGTGATCGACCTGCTGCAACAGATTGAAAACGCCGATGGCCTGCTCATCGCCACGCCGGTCTACAAGGCATCGTTCTCCGGCGCTCTGAAAACTGTATTGGATCTGCTCCCCGAGCGGGCCCTGGCCCACAAAGTGGTGTTGCCAATGGCCACCGGCGGCAGCATCGCCCACATGTTGGCGGTGGACTACGCACTCAAACCAGTGCTCTCGGCATTGAAGGCCCAGGAAATGCTCCACGGGATTTTCGCCGTGGACAGCCAGATCGCTTACGGCGAAGGCAGCGCCCAGGCGCTGTTGGCGCCCGAGTTGGAAGAACGACTGAATGAATCACTGGAGCTGTTTTTCAGCGCCATGGCGCGACGGCCCAAGCCGATCGACCCGAACCTGCTGAACGAACGTTTGTTGAGTGCTCGCTGGAGCATTTAAGCCGGCACTTAAGCCACCCCTGAATTTGAAGTCCTCACCTTACTCAGCCGCTAACGGCCAAGCAGGTGCAGCCAAAACCCAACAGCAAATAGGAGAGCGCTATGCGCACTGTCATTTTGCGTCGTGGTCTGGTCGCTCTGTTTGTGGCGGCTGTGTCCTTCGGCGTTATTTCTCAAGCACAAGCCGAGACTTTGCGAATCGGCTATCAAAAGTACGGCACCCTGGTGCTGCTCAAAGCCAAAGGCACGTTGGAAAAACGCCTCGCCGCCCAAGGTGTGGACGTGCAATGGACTGAATTCCCCGGCGGCCCGCAGCTGCTGGAAGGCCTGAACGTCGGCTCCATCGACTTCGGTGTCACCGGTGAAACGCCTCCGGTATTCGCCCAGGCGGCCGGCGCCGATCTGCTCTACGTCGCCTACGAACCGCCAGCGCCGCACAGCGAAGCGATCCTGGTGCCGAAGGACTCGACAATCAAATCCGTAGCGGACCTCAAGGGCAAGAAAGTCGTCCTGAACAAAGGCTCCAATGTTCACTACCTATTGGTCCGGGCGCTGGAAGACGCCGGCCTCAAATACACCGACATCCAGACCGTATTCCTGCCGCCCGCCGATGCCCGCGCTGCGTTCGAGCGCGGCAGCGTCGATGCCTGGGTGATCTGGGACCCGTACCAGGCTGCCGCCGAACAGCAACTGCAAGCGCGCACCCTGCGCGATGGCCAGGGCATCGTCGACAACCATCAGTTCTACCTGGCGACCAAACCCTACGCGCAGAAAAATCCCGAGGTGATCAAGGCCCTTGTCGAGGAAGTGCGCGCGGTCGGTGAATGGTCCAAGGCCAATCCCGAAGACGTCACCAAACAAGTTTCGCCTCTGCTCGGCCTGCCGGCAGACATCACCCTGACCTCGGTGAAACGCCAGGGCTACGGCGCGTTGTTCCTCACGCCGGAAGTGGTCGCCGCCCAACAGAAAATCGCCGACAGCTTCTACCAGCTCAAGCTGATTCCCAAGCCCTTGAGCATCAAAGACGTGATCTGGACGCCACCGGCAGCCGTTGCCAAAGCGCAGTAATTCGATTTCCTAAGGAGACCACTCCATGAGCCTCAATATTTTCTGGTTCCTGCCTACCCACGGCGACGGCCATTACCTTGGCACCGCCGAAGGCGCTCGCGCCGTTGACCACGGTTACCTGCAACAGATCGCCCAAGCGGCGGATCGCCTGGGTTTCGGCGGTGTGCTGATTCCCACCGGTCGCTCTTGCGAAGACTCGTGGCTGGTGGCCGCATCGCTGATCCCGGTCACCCAGCGTTTGAAATTCCTTGTCGCCCTGCGCCCCGGGATCATTTCCCCAACGGTGGCCGCGCGGCAAGCGGCGACACTGGATCGCTTGTCCGGCGGTCGTGCGCTGTTCAACCTGGTGACGGGTGGTGATCCGGATGAATTGGCCGGCGACGGTTTGTTCCTCAGCCACGAAGAGCGTTATCAGGCCTCGGTAGAATTCACCCGCATCTGGCGCCGCGTGCTGGAAGGCGAAACCGTCGATTACGACGGCCAGCACATCAGCGTTAAGGGCGCCAAGTTGCTCTATCCGCCGATCCAGCAACCGCGTCCGCCGCTGTACTTCGGTGGTTCGTCGGAAGCCGCGCAGGACCTGGCCGCCGAACAGGTGGAAATGGTCCTGACCTGGGGCGAACCACCGGCCGCCGTGGCCGAGAAAATTGAGCAAGTGCGGGCCAAAGCCGCGAAGCTCGGTCGCACCGTACGCTTCGGCATTCGCCTGCATGTGATCGTGCGTGAAACCAACGAGGAAGCGTGGGCCGCGGCGGATCGACTGATCTCCCATGTGGACGACGAGACCATCGCTCGGGCCCAGGCTTCGCTGTCGCGGTTCGATTCGGTGGGTCAGCAACGTATGGCCGCACTGCATGGCGGTAGCCGCGACAACCTGGAAGTCAGCCCCAATCTCTGGGCCGGTGTTGGCTTGGTGCGCGGCGGCGCCGGCACCGCATTGGTGGGCGATGGCCCGACCGTGGCCGCGCGCATGAAGGAATACGCGGACCTGGGCATCGACACGTTCATCTTCTCCGGTTATCCACACCTGGAAGAGGCTTACCGCGTCGCCGAATTGCTGTTCCCGCACATTGACGTGCAGCGCCCGGAACAGCCCCAAGGTGCCAACTTCGTCAGCCCGTTTGGCGAGATGGTGGCCAACGACATCCTCCCTAAAGCCGCGTCCCAGAGCTGAGGCGCCGCCATGAAGAAAATTATCCACACCCTCGCGCCCTGGGCGTTGCCGGTGTTGTTGCTGGCGGTGTGGCAGTTATCGGTGTCGGCGGGTTGGTTGTCGACACGGATTCTGCCGGCACCCATCGCGGTGATCGAAGCCGGCGTGAGCCTGGTGCGCAGCGGCGAAATCTGGACTCACCTCGCCATCAGTGGCTGGCGTGCGGCGCTGGGTTTCACCATTGGCGGCAGCATTGGTCTGGCGTTGGGCTTCATCACCGGCTTGTCGAAGTGGGGCGAGCGCCTGCTCGACAGTTCGGTACAGATGATCCGTAACGTACCGCACCTGGCGCTGATTCCACTGGTGATCCTCTGGTTCGGCATCGATGAGTCGGCGAAGATTTTCCTGGTGGCGTTGGGCACGTTGTTCCCGATCTACCTCAATACCTATCACGGCATCCGCAACGTCGATCCGGCGCTGGTGGAGATGGCGCGCAGTTACGGCTTGTCCGGTTTCAGTCTGTTCCGTCAGGTGATCCTGCCGGGTGCACTGCCTTCGATTCTGGTCGGTGTGCGTTTCGCGCTGGGCTTTATGTGGCTGACGCTGATCGTCGCCGAAACCATTTCCGCCAGCTCCGGCATCGGCTATCTGGCGATGAATGCGCGAGAGTTCTTGCAGACCGACGTGGTGGTGCTGGCGATTCTGTTGTACGCGGTGCTCGGCAAACTGGCCGACCTTGCGGCCCGTGGACTGGAGCGTGTCTGGCTACGCTGGCATCCGGCGTATCAGGTTGCCAAAGGAGGTGCCGCATGACTGCTCAACAACCTCCACGCCTGCTGCGCGGGATTCCGCTGGCGGTGCGCAAACTGCAAAAGACTTTTGGTTCGCGGCAAGTGCTGCGCGAGATCGACCTGCACATTCCGGCCGGTCAATTCGTCGCCGTGGTCGGTCGCAGCGGTTGCGGCAAAAGCACTTTGCTGCGCTTGCTCGCTGGTCTCGACCTGCCCACGGGCGGCGAATTGCTGGCCGGTTCTGCGCCTTTGAGTGATGCCCGGGAAGACACGCGATTGATGTTCCAGGAAGCGCGTCTGCTGCCATGGAAAAAGGTTATCGACAACGTCGGCCTCGGGCTCAAGGGCAACTGGCGGCCGAAAGCGCTCGATGCGCTGGAAGCTGTCGGTCTGGCGGATCGTGCCAATGAGTGGCCGGCGGCCTTGTCCGGTGGCCAGAAGCAACGTGTGGCCCTGGCCCGCGCGCTGATCCATCAACCGCGCTTGCTGCTGCTGGACGAACCCCTAGGCGCCCTGGATGCCCTGACCCGAATTGAAATGCAGCAACTGATCGAACGGCTCTGGCAAAAGCACGGTTTCACCGTGTTGCTGGTGACCCACGACGTCAGTGAAGCGGTGGCGATTGCCGATCGGGTGATCCTGATCGAAGAGGGCGAAGTCGGCCTCGACCTGCACGTGGAACTGCCGCGCCCTCGGGTTCGTGGCTCCCATCGGCTGGCGGCGCTGGAAACCGAAGTCCTCAACCGTGTGCTGTCACTGCCCGGCGAGCCGCCGGAGCCGGAACCTGTTTCACCATTGCCTACGCAACTGCGCTGGGCGCAATAACTCACGCCTCATCTCAACGACAGGAATCAACATCATGACTATCAAAGCCATCAACGTTCGTAACCAGTTCAAAGGCTCGATCAAAGAAATCGTGCTGGGTGACGTGCTGTCGGAAATCGACGTGCAAACCGCTTCCGGGATCGTCACTTCAGTGATCACCACCCGTTCGGTGAAAGAGCTGGAACTGGTGGTCGGCAGCGAAGTAATCGCGTTCGTGAAATCCACCGAGGTGTCGATCGCCAAGTTGTAAACGCGTGCATTACGAACAACCCTGGAGGGTGTGAGCCCTTCGGGGATTTTTATGCGAGTGAATCAGTGAGTTCGGTGGTGTGGCATTCGCGAGCAAGCCCGCTCCCACAGGGGATTTGTGCCGAACACAAATTCCATGCTCATTGAAGATCAATTGTGGGAGCGGGCTTGCTCGCGAAGAGGCCATTGAAGCCACTAGAGAACTCAGGCTGAAAGGGTGCGCTTGGGCAAGTAGGGCGGCAGATAAAGCCCCAAATACGCATCAAACACCCGCATCCCTTCCTCAGCCATGCGCGGTGTGATCTGCCCATGCAGTTGCACCGAGCGCGCATACACCCGATCTCCCAGCTCCATCGCCAACGCAAACACATCCACATCCATCGGCAGCCTCGGCAGCTCGAAGTGGTGATCGAACAGTTTGTGCATCAGGTCGCCCAGTTCGATGTCGTGCTGGCGGTCGGCCTGGGTGACTTCGGTCAGGCCGTGCTGGGCGAGGATCAGTTGCCGGGCGGCCGCGTCTTCGCCGTAGATGTCGAGCATGCGCTGTTCCACCAGTCGTGACAGGTCACGCCAGCTGTGGAGGGCTTCGTGGTTGATCGGCGCTTGCAGGCAGGCGCGGAATGCTGCGTGGACGTCGGCGGTCAAGGCTTCGAGCAGGGCCGGGACGCTGGCGAAGAAGTGGTAGACCGAGGACGGCGGGATCTGCGCGCGCTCGGCGACGCTGTAGATCGACAGGCTGGCCACGCCCTCGGCGGCGAGCAGCGTGCGGGCGGCATCGAGTATCGAATCGATCCGGGCCTGGCTGCGTGCGCGGGGTTTGCGAATAGGGGCGGGGCGCGTCATTGGAGTCTCCTGCGGGGCAGCGGGCATTGTACGCAGAGCGGGCGGATGTTCCATATCCCCTGTGGCCCTCAGTGATTCACTGTGGCGAGGGAGCTTGCTCCCGTTGGAGGCCGTAGGACTCCCTTTAATACGCAATGCGGTTCTGTCAGGCACACCGCATTGACTGGTTTTTTGGGGTGGCTTCGCGACCCAGCGGGAGCAAGCTCCCTCGCCACAGGGGTTGATGGCGGCCATAAAAAAACGCCGTCGGCCTTATCAGCCGGCGGCGTTTCTTTTTTACTGCAACCACTTACACGGTATGCAGGTACCAGTTGTACTCAAGGTCGGAGATGGAGTGTTCGAACTCCTCCAGCTCACTTTCCTTACAAGCCACAAAGATATCGATGTATTTCGGATCGATGTACTTGGCCATGACTTCGCTGTCGTCCAGCTCACGCAATGCGTCGCGCAGGTTGTTCGGCAGGCTTTGCTCGTTCTGCTCGTAGGAGTTGCCTTCTACGGGCGCGCCCGGCTCGATCTTGTTGGTCAAGCCGTGGTGAATACCGGCCAGAACCGAAGCCATCAGCAGGTACGGGTTGGCATCGGCGCCGGCAACGCGGTGTTCGATACGTACGGCATCGGACGAGCCGGTCGGTACGCGAATCGCTACGGTGCGGTTGTCCAGGCCCCAGCACGGCGAGTTCGGCACGTAGAACTGTGCGCCGAAACGACGGTACGAGTTGACGTTCGGGCAGAGGAAAGCCATCTGCGCCGGTAGGGTCTCGAGCACACCGCCGATCGCGTGACGCAATGCGGCGTTCTGCTCGGGATCCTCACTGGCAAAAATATTCTTGCCGTCTTTGTCGAGAATCGAAATGTGCACGTGCAGACCGTTACCCGCCTGGCCTGGGTAAGGCTTGGCCATGAAGGTGGTGTCCATCTCATGGTCGTAGGCGATGTTCTTGATCAGGCGCTTGAGCAACACCGCGTAGTCGCAAGCCTTGATCGGGTCGGCCACGTGGTGCAGGTTCACTTCGAACTGCGCCGGGGCACTTTCCTTGACGATGGCGTCGGCCGGGATGCCTTGCTCTTTCGCACCTTCCAGAATGTCCTGGAGGCAATCGACATATTCGTCGAGGTCGTCGATCAGGTAGACCTGTGTCGAGTGCGGACGTTTGCCGGAGATCGGCGAGCGAGGTGGTTGCGGTCGACCGTTCACGTTCTCCTGGTCGATCAGGTAGAACTCCAGTTCGAACGCGGCGCAGATCGTCAGACCCAGGTCATCGAACTTGGTCACGACTTGACGCAAGACTTCGCGAGGATCGGCGAAGAAAGGTTCACCTTCGATTTCGTGCATGGTCATTAACAGTTGCGCGGTAGGGCGCTTCTGCCAAGGCTCATTGCACAGGGTGTCGGGAATTGGATAGCAGATTCGGTCAGCATCGCCGATGTCCAGACCCAGGCCGGTGCTTTCCACCGTAGAGCCATTGATATCCAGAGCAAATAGAGAGGCCGGCAGGTTGATGCCTTTCTCGTAAACCTTGTGGAGGCTGGTGCGTTCAATGCGCTTGCCGCGCACCACACCATTCATATCCGCAATCAGAAGGTCAACGTACAGAACCTCAGGATGTTCCTTAAGGAACGCGTTCGCTTCGTTAAGCTGAACGGCACGCGGGGGTACCGACATGATGCAACACCTTTGTTGTTAAAAATATCAATCATTGATCTCTTCGGGTTTCAGTCAACCCGAACGGCATGCCGAAGTCAAGCGAGGCCTTTTTTGCCCTAAAAAAGCGCTCGCAGGGCTTTTTTGAGGCACTTTGGGGCGTTTTTTTGCCTTTAAGCGCTTTGGTGCCCGCGGGCTTGAGCGGGCCGTGTTGTATTTTTTACGGGGGTGTTGTGTAAAAAAATGAACAAGGCTAAGCTCGATTCAAACCCATAACACCAATAATACCGGGGTGCTTCATGTCTCGCCTGCCGTTAATCGGCGTCACCATCTGCTCTAGGCAGATAGGTCTGCATGCTTATCACATCAGTGGCGACAAATACGTACATGCCATGGCCTCAGTTGCCAAAGGCGTGCCGTTGATTCTTCCGTCTTTGGCGGATCCGCTGGCCCCGTCCGATATTCTGGACGGTCTGGATTGCATTCTCTTTACTCGCTCTCCCTCCAATATAGAACCGTTTCACCGTGGCAGCCCAGCCAATAAGCCGGGTTCTGCTCATGATTCTGCACGCACATCTAGCTTTCGCTGACCCTCTCCAGGGTCGCGACGGGTATTTGTGCCCGGCCATTGCAGTGGCAATCTGTATCACGCGACGCCGACGCGTCAAACAACGCCTGACTTATAAGAGTCAGGAAACTCAGCCTAGAGGCATTTATGAGTAACAACCTCGACCAGCTCACCGATTGGTTGAAAGACCACAAGATCACAGAAGTCGAATGCATGATCGCCGACTTGACCGGGATCACCCGGGGCAAGATTTCGCCGACCAACAAGTTCATTGCTGAAAAAGGCATGCGCCTGCCCGAGAGCGTTCTGTTGCAGACCGTGACCGGCGACTACGTCGAAGACGACATCTATTACGAACTGCTCGACCCGGCCGACATCGACATGATCTGCCGCCCCGACCAGAACGCGGTGTTCCTGGTGCCTTGGGCTATCGAGCCTACCGCTCAGGTGATCCACGACACCTACGACAAGCAAGGCAACCCGATCGAGCTGTCACCGCGCAACGTGCTCAAGAAGGTCCTGAAACTCTATTCCGACAAGGGCTGGCAGCCGATCGTGGCGCCGGAAATGGAGTTTTACCTGACCAAGCGCTGCGAAGACCCGGACTTCCCGCTGCAACCGCCGATTGGCCGTTCCGGTCGCCCGGAAACCGGTCGCCAGTCGTTCTCGATTGAAGCAGCGAACGAATTCGATCCGCTGTTCGAAGACGTCTACGACTGGTGCGAACTGCAAGAGCTGGACCTCGACACGCTGATCCACGAGGACGGCACGGCGCAGATGGAAATCAACTTCCGTCACGGCGATGCCCTGTCCCTGGCCGACCAAATCCTGGTGTTCAAACGCACCATGCGCGAGGCCGCGCTCAAGCACAACGTGGCGGCGACCTTCATGGCCAAGCCCATGACCGGCGAGCCGGGCAGTGCGATGCACTTGCACCAAAGCATCATCGACATCGAGACCGGCAAGAACGTCTTCTCAAATGAAGACGGGACCATGAGCCAGTTATTCCTGCATCACATCGGCGGTTTGCAGAAGCTGATCCCCGAGCTGTTGCCGCTGTTCGCCCCGAACGTCAACTCGTTCCGCCGCTTCCTGCCGGACACCTCGGCACCGGTGAACGTGGAGTGGGGCGAAGAAAACCGCACCGTGGGCCTGCGCGTACCGGATGCCGGCCCGCAGAACCGTCGGGTGGAAAACCGCCTGCCGGGCGCCGACGCCAACCCGTACCTGGCGATTGCCGCGAGCCTGCTCTGCGGTTATGTCGGCATGGTCGAAAACTTGAACCCAAGTGCGCCGGTAGTGGGCCGTGGCTATGAACGCCGCAACCTGCGCCTGCCACTGACCATCGAAGACGCGCTGGACCGGATGGAAAACAGCGCGACGATCGAGAAATACCTGGGCAAAAAATTCATCACTGGCTACGTCGCGGTCAAGCGGGCCGAGCATGAAAACTTCAAGCGCGTGATCAGTTCGTGGGAGCGGGAATTCCTGCTCTTCGCCGTCTGATGCGCCGGGCGCGGCTGTGTCTAGCTGCGCTCTAACCAATAACAAGGAGAATTCGCATGACCAGCAATAACCCGCAAACCCGTGAATGGCAGGCGCTGAGCAACGATCACCATCTGGCGCCGTTCAGCGACTTCAAACAGCTTAAAGAGAAAGGCCCGCGCATCATCACCAGCGCCAAGGGCGTTTACCTCTGGGACAGCGAAGGCAACAAGATCCTCGACGGCATGGCTGGCCTGTGGTGCGTAGCCATCGGTTACGGTCGTGATGAACTGGCCGACGCCGCCAGCAAACAAATGCGCGAGCTGCCTTATTACAACCTGTTCTTCCAGACCGCTCACCCGCCGGTGTTGGAACTGGCCAAAGCCATCGCCGACATCGCGCCAGAAGGCATGAACCACGTGTTCTTCACCGGTTCCGGTTCCGAAGGCAACGACACCATGCTGCGCATGGTTCGTCACTACTGGGCGATCAAAGGCCAGCCGAAGAAGAAAGTCATCATCAGCCGCAAGAACGGCTATCACGGTTCCACCGTGGCCGGCGCGAGCCTGGGTGGCATGACTTATATGCACGAACAAGGCGACTTGCCGATCCCGGGTATCGTCCACATCGCCCAGCCGTACTGGTTCGGTGAAGGTGGCGACATGAGCCCGGAAGAGTTCGGTATCTGGGCCGCCAATCAGTTGGAAGAGAAAATTCTGGAAGTCGGCGTGGACAACGTCGGTGCCTTTATTGCCGAACCCATCCAGGGTGCCGGCGGCGTGATCGTTCCGCCTGAAAGCTACTGGCCGCGCATCAAGGAAATCCTCGCCAAGTACGACATTCTGTTCGTGGCCGACGAAGTGATCTGCGGTTTCGGCCGTACCGGTGAGTGGTTCGGTAGTGATTACTACGACCTCAAGCCCGACATGATGACCATCGCCAAAGGCCTGACGTCCGGCTACATCCCGATGGGTGGCCTGATCGTGCGTGACGACGTGGTGGCGGTGCTCAATGAGGGCGGCGATTTCAACCATGGCTTCACCTATTCCGGTCACCCGGTGGCCGCTGCGGTGGCACTGGAAAACATCCGTATCCTGCGCGAAGAAAAAATTATCGAGCGCGTTCACGCAGAAACGGCACCCTATTTGCAAAAGCGTCTACGGGAACTGAGCGATCACCCGTTGGTGGGGGAAGTGCGCGGCGTTGGTCTGTTGGGGGCCATCGAACTGGTCCAGGACAAGGCCACTCGCAAGCGTTACGAAGGCAAGGGCGTCGGCATGATTTGCCGCACGTTCTGCTTCGACAACGGCCTGATCATGCGTGCCGTGGGCGACACCATGATCATTGCTCCGCCACTGGTGATTACACCGGCTGAAATCGATGAGCTGGTGGCCAAGGCGCGCAAGTGCCTGGACCTGACCCTGAGTGCCTTGCAGGCCTAAGTGCTAGGCTCTGGGCGGGGTGCGAAGACGGCACTTCGCCCGGAGTAAACAAAGGATGGGTCTTTCCTTGAAAGCCTGCCTTGTAACTTGCCAGACTACCGTTTGTTCGGATGCCCAGTAACAGGCCGCTGAGCACGTGGTTAAAAAGAAAAAATTGGAGCATTACCCATGAAGGCATTAGGTATGAAGATAGCTGGCAAGACCCTCCTCGCCATGTCCCTGATGGGCGTGATGGCGGGTGCAGTACAGGCCGATGACAAGGTGCTGCATATCTACAACTGGTCCGACTACATTGCACCGGACACCATCGCGAACTTCGAGAAAGAGTCCGGGATCAAGGTGGTGTACGACGTTTTCGACAGTAACGAAACCCTGGAAGCCAAGTTGCTGGCAGGCAAGTCCGGCTACGACGTCGTCGTGCCGTCGAACAACTTCCTCGCCAAGCAGATCAAGGCCGGCGTTTACCAGGAGCTGGACAAGTCCAAGCTGTCCAACTACGGCAACCTGAACAAATCGCTGCTCAAAGCGGTTTCCATCAGCGACCCGGACAACAAACACGCCTTCCCTTACATGTGGGGCTCGATCGGTATCGGTTACAACCCCGAGAAGGTCAAGGCTGCACTGGGCGTCGACACAATCGATTCCTGGGACATCCTGTTCAAGCCTGAAAACATCGCCAAGCTCAAAGGCTGCGGTGTGAGTTTCCTCGATTCGCCGACCGAAATGCTGCCAGTCGCGCTGCATTACCTGGGCCTGCCTACCGACAGCCAGAAGAAAGAAGACATCAAGAAAGCCGAAGATCTGTTCCTGAAGATTCGTCCTTCGGTCACTTACTTCCACTCGTCCAAGTACATCTCCGACCTGGCCAACGGCAACATCTGCGTAGCCGTCGGTTACTCGGGTGACGTGCAGCAAGCCAAGTCCCGCGCTGCTGAAGCCGGTGACAAGGTGAAAGTCAGCTACGCCATTCCAAAAGAAGGCGCTGGCAGCTTCTACGACATGGTCGCGATCCCTAAGGATGCGGAAAACGTCGACGGTGCCTACAAGTTCATGAACTACCTGTTGCAGCCGAAAGTGATGGCCGACATCACCAACGCCGTGCGTTTCCCTAACGGTAACGCCGAAGCAACCCAGTACGTGAACAAGGAAATCACTTCGGACCCGGGCATCTACCCGTCCGCCGAAGTGCAGGCCAAGCTGTATGCGATCGCTGATTTGCCAGCGGCCACTCAGCGTGAGCTGACCCGCAGCTGGACCAAGATCAAATCCGGTAAATAAGCCGATTTGAAGCCACATCCTGTTGCCGTTGCCTGCGCGGTGGCGGCAACAGGAATAATTAAATGACAGAAAGTTTTGCTGGAACGGTTTATCGAGGGTAAGTTGCGCGCCGGTTTTGTTGCTGGGCAGCTAAGGCTGTCATGTAACACGGGGCAACTTGGGCCCAACTAATTTTAGAGGACCTCCACTTGCCTATTTTTTCTTTGTTGCGCAATGCCCTGCTGGTCGGCGCCGGACTGACGATTGCCGTCAGTGTCCAGGCTGCGCCCACAGTGCATATTTATAATTGGTCGGATTACATCGCTCCAAACACCTTGGCCGATTTCCAGAAGGCCACCGGCATCAAACCGGTTTACGACGTGTTCGATTCCAACGAAACCCTGGAAGGCAAGTTGCTGGCCGGGCGTACCGGTTATGACGTGGTCGTGCCGTCCAACCACTTCCTCGGCAAGCAGATCAAGGCCGGCGCATTCCAGAAACTCGACCGCTCGCAACTGACCAACTACGCCAACCTCGACCCGGTGCTGCTCAAGCGCCTGGAACAGAACGATCCGGGCAACCAGTACGCCGTGCCGTACCTGTGGGGCACCAACGGCATCGGTTACAACGTCGACAAGATCAAGGAAGTGCTGGGCGTCGACAAGATCGATTCCTGGAGCGTGCTGTTCGAGCCGGAAAACATCAAGAAGCTGCACAGTTGCGGCGTGGCGTTCCTCGATTCCGCCGATGAAATGATGCCGACAGTCCTCAACTACATGGGCCTGAACGCCAACAGCACCAACCCCGAAGACTACAAAAAGGCCGAAGCCAAGTTGCTCGCGGTGCGGCCTTACGTGACCTACTTCCACTCGTCCAAGTACATCTCGGACCTGGCCAACGGCGACATCTGCATCGCGATCGGGTTCTCCGGTGACATGTTCCAGGCCCGGTCCCGCGCAGCCGAAGCCGGCAAAGGCGTGAAGGTCGCTTACACCATCCCGAAAGAGGGCGGCGCGCTGTGGTTCGACATGCTGGCGATTCCAAAGGATTCGAGCAATGTCAAAGAAGCCCACGCGTTCATCAACTATTTGCTGAAACCTGAGGTGATTGCCCAGGTCAGTGATTCGGTCGGCTATGCCAACCCTAATCCAGGGTCGGACAAACTGATGGAACAGTCCATCCGCACCGACGTAGCGGTTTATCCACCGCAAGCAGTGCTCGACAAGACCTACGTGTCGGTCGAGTTACCACCGAACATTCAACGTTTGATGACCCGCAGCTGGACCAAGGTCAAGTCGGGTAAATAGCTTCAAGGCTCAAACTATCCAAGGTTGGCTCACCTCGAGCGAACTGCACTCTTTTTTTCTGGGAGTTTCGTAAATGGCAGTTGCCTCCGGCGCCTATAAGAAAGCCCTCGAGGGCGACCAATCACCTAAACAGGTGTTGGTCAAAATCGACCGGGTCACGAAGAAGTTCGACGAGACGATTGCGGTGGACGATGTGTCCCTGGAAATCAAAAAGGGTGAAATCTTTGCCCTGCTCGGCGGTTCGGGATCGGGCAAATCCACCTTGCTGCGGATGCTCGCAGGGTTCGAACGGCCCACGGAGGGGCGCATTTACCTCGACGGCGTCGACATCACCGAGATGCCGCCGTACGAGCGACCGATCAACATGATGTTCCAGTCCTACGCCTTGTTCCCGCACATGACCGTGGCGCAGAACATCGCCTTCGGCCTCAAGCAAGACAAGATCTCGTCGTCGGAAGTCGATGCCCGCGTGACTGAAATGCTCAAGCTGGTACAGATGAGCCAGTACGCCAAGCGCAAGCCGCATCAGTTGTCCGGTGGCCAGCGTCAGCGTGTAGCCCTGGCGCGTTCGTTGGCCAAGCGGCCGAAGCTGTTGCTGCTCGACGAACCGATGGGTGCACTGGATAAAAAACTCCGTTCGCAGATGCAACTGGAGTTGGTCGAGATCATCGAACGCGTCGGCGTAACCTGCGTCATGGTGACCCACGATCAGGAAGAGGCCATGACCATGGCCGAGCGCATCGCGATCATGCACCTGGGCTGGATCGCCCAGATCGGCAGCCCGATCGACATCTACGAAACCCCGACCAGCCGTCTGGTCTGCGAGTTCATCGGCAACGTCAACATCTTCGAAGGTGAAGTGATCGACGACGCCGAAGGCCACGCGACCATCACCTGCAAAGACCTGGATCGCCAGATCTACGTCGGCCACGGCATCAGCACCTCGGTGCAGGACAAGTCCGTTACCTACGCGATTCGCCCGGAAAAACTGCTGGTCACCGCCGAAATGCCGACCTGCCAATACAACTGGTCCAGCGGCAAGGTCCACGACATTGCCTACCTCGGCGGCCATTCGGTGTTCTACGTCGAATTGCCGAGCGGCAAACTGGTGCAGTCGTTCGTTGCCAACGCCGAGCGCCGTGGCCAGCGTCCGACCTGGGGCGATCAGGTCTACGTGTACTGGGAAGACGACAGCGGCGTGGTACTTCGCTCATGAACATGCGCAAACTCAAACGCCGACTCAATCGAATAATTCCCGGTGGCCGCCAACTGGTCATCGGGGTTCCGTTCATCTGGCTGTTCATGTTCTTCATGCTGCCGTTCTTCATCGTCTTGAAGATCAGCTTCGCCGAAGCCGACGTGGCGATCCCGCCGTACACCGAGATCTATAGCTTCGTCGACCAGAAGCTCCAGGTGCTGTTGAACCTGGGCAACTACGCGATGCTCGGCGACGACGAGTTGTACATCGCTGCCTACCTCGGCTCGCTGAAGATGGCGTTTTTCAGCACCATCCTCTGCCTGCTGATTGGCTATCCGATGGCCTACGCCATCGCAAGCGCCCGTAAAGAGCTGCAAACGGTGCTGGTGCTGCTGATCATGATGCCGACCTGGACCGCGATCCTGATCCGCGTTTACGCGTGGATGGGCATCCTCAGCAACAACGGCCTGCTCAACGGTTTCCTGATGAGCATGGGCTGGATCAACGAGCCGTTGCAGATCCTCAACACCAACCTGGCGGTCTACATCGGCGTGGTTTATTCGTACCTGCCGTTCATGATCCTGCCGCTCTACGCCAACTTGGTGAAGCACGACCATAGCCTGCTGGAAGCCGCGTCGGACCTCGGTTCGAGCACCTTCAACAGCTTCTGGAAGATCACTATTCCGCTGTCCAAGAACGGCATCATCGCCGGCTGCATGCTGGTGTTCATTCCGGTGGTGGGCGAGTTCGTGATCCCGGAACTGCTCGGCGGTCCGGAAACCCTGATGATCGGTAAAGTGCTCTGGCAAGAGTTCTTCAACAACCGCGACTGGCCGGTGGCGTCTGCCCTGGCGGTGGTGATGCTGTTGATCCTGATTGTGCCGATCATCCTGTTCAACCGTAGCCAGGCCAAAGAAATGGAGGGCAAAGAATGAAGCGCTTCAGTTTCTCGAGCTTTATGTTGGTGTTCGGTTTGCTGTTCATCTACGCGCCGATGCTGATCTTGGTGATCTACTCGTTCAACGCCTCGAAACTGGTAACAGTTTGGGGCGGCTGGTCGATCAAGTGGTACGTCGGCCTGCTCGACAACACCCAACTGATGGGCTCGGTGATGCGCTCGCTGGAAATCGCCTGCTACACCGCGATTGCCGCGGTGGCGTTGGGCACACTGGCCGCGTTTGTGCTGACTCGCATCACCCGATTCAAGGGCCGCACGCTGTTCGGTGGCCTGGTGACGGCGCCGTTGGTGATGCCGGAAGTGATCACCGGTCTGTCGCTGTTGCTGCTGTTCGTGGCCATGGCGCAGATGATCGGCTGGCCGCAGGAGCGTGGCATTGTAACGATCTGGATCGCCCACACGACGTTCTGTGCGGCGTATGTGGCGGTGGTGGTTTCGGCGCGTTTGCGTGAGCTGGACCTGTCCATCGAAGAAGCCGCCATGGACCTTGGCGCGCGGCCGTGGAAGGTGTTCTTCCTGATCACCATTCCGATGATCGCGCCATCGTTGGCGGCGGGCGGGATGATGTCCTTCGCGCTGTCGCTGGATGACCTGGTGCTGGCGAGCTTCGTCTCCGGCCCGGGTTCGACGACCCTGCCGATGGAAGTGTTCTCGGCGGTACGCCTGGGCGTGAAGCCTGAGATCAACGCCGTGGCCAGCCTGATCCTGTTGGCGGTATCGATCGTGACCTTCATGGTCTGGTTCTTCAGCCGCCGTGCCGAGGAAAGCCGCAAGCGGGCGATTCAGCAAGCGATCGAAGAAGGTGCTGCCGATTCCTGGAAGCAACCGGACGTGCGTCGGGCGCAGGCGCCGGAAGCGGCTTAAGCCACATCCGGACACTAGCGATGAAGCCTTGTGGTGAGGGGATTTATCCCCGTTGGACTGCGTAGCAGGCCCCTTCTGTTTAGATCAAGAGAGGGGTCGCTTCGCAACCCAACGGGGATAAATCCCCTCGCCACAGGACCTATTCCACAGTTGGATTTAGGCAGTCCAGGGGGATTGGCGGATGACCTCGACGAAGTTCATCGGCTTGAATTCCGGCTCCTGATCCTTCAGCACATCGGTCTTCACGTTGCCGAATGTGGTCTGCGGACGGTGGCGCAAGCCGTCGGCAAACGCGCAGATGATGCACTCCTTGAAACCTTCCCCACGCGGGTGCGCATGCACCACCGCTTCACGCTGTACGCTGCTGAACGCCGCGTAATCCATGCCCAGCACGTCCATCTCGACACCGGCAGTCACCAGCGCCACAGTCGGACGCAAATGCTTCGGCACGCCCGGCGTGGTGTGCAGGGCAATCGACAGCCACACCTGTTCGATGTCGTCATCGCTCAACCCGTAAGGCTTGAGAAACGCTGCTGCCGCATTGGCGCCGTCGACTTCAAAACGCTCGTCAGCGCTGCGATGACCTTCAACCAGACCGAGGTCATGGAACATTGCTCCGACGTAGAGCAGTTCAGGATCGTAGGCCAGTTGCTGGCGCTCACCGCTTAGCGCGCCGAACAAAAATACCCGGCGTGAGTGGTGATAGAGCAGATCGGATTCGATGTCGCGAATGTACTCGGTGGTGGCCCGGGCGAGGGCGCTGTCAGGGATTTTGATGCCGGCAATGGTCGTGCTCATGGGAGGTTTCCTCACTGAAACGCCGTCGTGGCGCTGATGGGCAAAGTCTGTTCCTGGCGCTGAAAGCGAACAATCGACGCATGGCTGCGATCCTTGCCAATCCACCTGCAAATCGTGCCAACTGCCCTTCACAAGCTGGTATGCCATCAATTGTGGCGAGGGGGCTTGCCCCCGTTCGGCTGCGCAGCAGTCGTAAATCCAGCGCATGAAGACTACCTGAAAAAATGCGGTCGTAGGTTCTGGGGCTGCTTCGCAACCCAACGGGGATAAATCCCCTCGCCACTGGGTTACAGGGGACTTCAAAAAACATGAATAAAACCAGCGTGCAGTCGCGCATGGCTGCGATCCTTGCCAATCCGCCTGCAATGCCAACTGCCCTTCACAAGTTGGAATGCCATCCATTTGTGGCGAGGGGATTTATCCCCGTTCGACTGCGCAGCAGTCGTAAATCCAGCCATGATGACTGCCTGACACAACGAGGTGTATGGTCTTGGGGCTGCTTCGCAACCCAACGGGGATAAATCCCCTCGCCACTGGGTTACAGGGGACTTCAAAAAACATGATTAAAACCAGCGTGCAGTCGCGCATGGCTGCGATCCTTGCCAATCCGCCTGCAATGCCAACTGCCCTTCACAACTTGGAATTCTATCCATTTGTGGCGAGGGGGCTTGCCCCCGTTCGGCTGCGAAGCAGTCGTAGACCGGTGCATGCGGACTACCTGAAAAAATGCGGTCGTAGGTTCTGGGGCTGCTTCGCAACCCAACGGGGGCAAGCCCCCTCGCCACTGGGTTACAGGGGACTTCGAACCATGCAAAAAACCGTCGCCATCGTGGTGTTTTCCGGCGTTCAGTCGCTGGACGTCACCGGGCCCATGGATGTGTTCGCCGAGGCCAATCGTTTTCTGGCGCCGCAGGATCACTATCGGCTGGAAGTGATCGGCGTCGAGCGCGGGATGATGCCGTGTTCCAACGGTTTGTCCTTGAACGCTCACCGGCATTTCAGCGAAGCGCTTGAGGCTTATGACTTGCTGCTGGTGGCCGGTGGGCCGCAGTTGCCGTTCATGGATTTTGGCGTGACGTTCGACGCCTGGCTGCGGGACGCGAGTGCGCGGGCGCAACGCTTTGGTTCGATCTGCAACGGCGCGTTCATGCTCGCCCGGGCCGGTTTGCTCGAAGGACGAACTGTCACAACTCATTGGGGCGACGCAGCTGCGTTGGCGGCGATGTGTCCGTCGACGCAGGTGGAGGCTGATCGTTTGTACGTGCAGGACGGCGAGCTTTACACCTCGGCCGGGGTAACGGCGGGGATTGATTTGTCGCTGTACCTGTTGGGTCTCGATCACGGCCCGGAAGTCGCACTCAGCGTCGCCAAACGCCTGGTCGTGTTCACCCAGCGCTCGGGCGGGCAATCGCAGTTCAGCCCGTTCCTCACACCTCACGCCGAACCGACTTCGGCGGTGGCGCTGGTGCAGCTCTATGTCCTCGCCAACCTCAACGGCGACCTGACCATCGCCGATCTCGCCAACGCCGCCAACATGAGCGCTCGCAACTTTTCCCGGGTGTTCGCCAAGGAAGCGAAAGTGACCCCGGCGGAATTCGTCGAGCGGGCGAGGGTGGATGCGGCGCGGGTGCTGCTGGAAAGTACGCGGTCGCCGCTCAAGACCGTGGCGTATCAATGCGGGTTTCGCGATGCCCAGCACATGCGCAGTGTGTTCAACCGCCGGCTCGGGGTGACACCGCAGCAGTTCAGGCTGAACTTTGCGGTTCTGCTCTGAGATTTAAGGTGTTGCTGATGGCTCTTTCGCGAGCAGGCTCGCTCCCACAGGGGAATGCATTGCAAATGTGGGAGCGGGCTTGCTCGCGAAGACGGCAATCCGAACAACAAAAAACTACCGCGCCGGCAACAGCTTCAACGTACTCCGGGTATTCGCCGTCACTTCTTCATCACTGAAATGCGCCTGCAAATAAACCCCTTCGATATACGCCTCAGCCTGGTCGTCATAGTGGCTGTCGAACGGCACGCCGCTCTGGCCGACCGGGTTGATGGTCAGGCTGTGGGCCGGGTCGGCGAAGTCGATCAGCCGCCGGGTCGACGGGCCATACGTCACTGGCCATGGCGCCGGGCCAATCTTGGCCGAGAGGTTGTTCGGTACTTCGTGGCTGCCGGGAGCGGCGAACGGGCCGACGTTGAAAATCCGGTCCAAAGGCTTCTGCATCCCCAGCGGATGACCGTGGGTCAGCGTGTGCGCCTTGCCCCACTGCCACTGGGTGAAATCAGCACCCAGCGTGGTCTTGAGGTGCGCAATGCTCGCCTGCCACGCGACCTTCACCGTGTCGGCGCGGGTTTCCTTGGCCGGGGTGTTGCGGTTGTCCCACCACGGCGAATCCGGGCTGGCGGCCAGGCGCGGTAACGCAGCGTCGATCACCCGGGTCGAGAGCAGCGTTTCAAAGAAGTCGTTGCCCAGTTCATCGCGCATCGTCGCGTCGGCCAGGTTGTACAGAAACTGGTTGAACACCGTGGCATTGATTGAATCCAGCGGGTAATCGCCTTGCCACTGGGCCAGTTGCTCCACCAGTTTCTGTTCGGCCGAGTCAGTGACCACTTCACGCAATACCGGCAGCAACGGCGCCAGCAAGCGCGGGCCGTAAGCGGTGGTGGTACCCAGTTGCAGCTTCTGGTTGGCGTCGTTGTCCCACTTCACGTTTTTGTCGTTGAGCTGGCGATTGAGCTGTTGACCGCGGTCGGCCAGGTTGTAGTAGCCGGGAATCTCCATGCCGGTGGGCGAGACGGGTTGGAAGTTGGCCGAGACGATATAGCCCCGCGCCGGGTTCTCTTCCTGGGGGTTGGCGCTGAACGGGTAGAAACCTTCCTTGTCCGCCTGACTGGTGCTG
This sequence comes from Pseudomonas sp. TH15, assembly GCF_016651105.1. Classification (GTDB taxonomy): domain Bacteria; phylum Pseudomonadota; class Gammaproteobacteria; order Pseudomonadales; family Pseudomonadaceae; genus Aquipseudomonas. The sequence goes on along the minus strand of NZ_JAEKEL010000001.1, from coordinate 664,875 downwards.
CCATCGAGGATGAAGCCCGGTTTCACTCCAGCCGGGCGCTTGGGCAGCAGGGCCGAGGCCCACCAGCCGATATCACCCTTGGCATTGGCGTAGACGATGTTCAACCCCGGCGCCTGAACCTTGGCCGCTGCGGCGCGGGCCTTGGCGAGGGTGTCGGCACGGTTGAGCTGATAGAAGCCTTCGAGAATCGGATTCGGGGTTTCGAGGAACGCCCACCACATGGCGACCGGCGTCTTGCCGGCGGCGGTGCCGAGCACGTCGTTGATGATCGGGCCATGAGGCGACTGACGCAGCGTCAGCGTGACCGGCGCCTGGCCTTTCACGGCGATCTGCTGTTCGGTGCTGACCATGTCCACCCACTTGCCGCGATACCAGACCTGGTTCGGGTTGTCCGGGTTGACCTTCTCGGCGATCAAGTCCAGGTCGTCATTCTGGAACATGGTCAGGCTCCAGCCGAAATCCAGGTTGTGCCCCAGGAACGCGAACGGCACCAACGCCTGATGGTGACCGTAAAGCTCAAAGCCCGGCGCCGACAGTTGCGCCTCGTACCACACCGACGGCACCGAGAAGCGAATGTGCGGGTCTCCGGCCAGCAGCGGCTTGCCACTTTTGCTGCGGTTACCGGAAATGACCCAGGCGTTGCTGCCCTCGAACTGCGGCAAGCCGTTCTCGGTCATGGCTTGTTCGCTCAGACGGGCGAGGGCGTTCAGGTCTTTCCAGTCGCTGGCGGCCAACGCCGGGCCGGGTTTGGCGCGGGCCTTGGCCAACACGCCTTTGGGCTGCCAGTCGAGGTCGAAGATGTTCAGGTAGTCGGGGCCGAGCTGATCGCGGACGTAGGTCAGCAATGGCTCGGTGCGAAACGCGGCGGCAAAGCTGTAGGCCATGTAGCCGGCGACGCTGATGCTGTCTTCGGCGGTGAAGGGGCGTTTGTGGATGCCCAGCACGTCAAACTCTGCGGGTGCAGCGTGGGTGTCCTGATATTGGTTGATCCCGTCCAGATAAGCTTGCAGGGCTTTCCACGCCGGTGACTGACGATCCAGCGCGGCCACATAGCTCTCGGCACGCTCGCGGATGCGCAGGCTGCGGAACAGTTTGTCGGTGTCCACCAGTTTCGGCCCGAGGACTTCCGCCAGTTCGCCACGGGCCAGCCGGCGCATGACCTCCATCTGGAACAAGCGGTCCTGGGCGTGGACGTAGCCGAGGGCGCGGTAGAGGTCGGTTTCGTTGTCGGCGCGGATATGCGGTACGCCGCGCTCGTCGTAGCGCACGGTCACCGAACCTTGCAGGTTGTTCAGCGTCACCTGGCCCTGGCGCGTCGGCTGCTTGCTGTAGATGTAGCCGCCCACGCCGATGGCGAGCGCGACGATCAGCAAGGCAAGTACGGTCAGGACGCGTTTCATGGTGACTCCTTGTTCTTCGAGATTGCCGCCCGTGTGGGCTGCAAACATGTAGCACAGACTTTCTGTGCCGGGCACCCACCGTCCTTGAATAGTCCGGAATGCCTTACTTCACTTCCACCGCCCACGGACAATAGCAACCCACCGCCAGCGTGTGGGTGGCGTTCACCGTGCGGCCTTCGTTCAGCGCTTGCAGGATCGGTTCGATAAAGCTGTTGCTCGAGTTGCAGGTCAGGCCTTCACTGTACGGGCCGAAATACGCGAGCTTGCCGGCGCGGTCCCAGATCGCCACCGCCGGGCTGGCGGGGATCTGCTCGGAGCCGGGCAGTACGGTGATGGTTTTCAGGCTGCTCAAGGTGCTGGGCAACTGGCCGTGGCTGCCGGGTTTTTGTACCGAGTAAAACTCGACGCCCTGCGGTACATAGCGCTCAACCAGTTCGGTGAGGTGCTGTTGATTGCCAACGTTGCACGGGCAGGCCGGGTCCCAGAAATGTACGAGGCGGATGGCGCCGGGGCCGGCGAGGTTGTCGGGCAGGCGCAATGGGTCGCCGGAAAACACCGCCGTGTGCTCGCTGAACGCCCGCAGGTAGCGACCCTGAAACCAGTCGTACGCCGCCCACAGCACGCCGGCACACATGAGGGCGAGCAGGCTGGCAAGCAGAGTGGTGCGGTAGGCCGGACGCATGGGTTTCGATCCTCGAAGGTCGGCTAGCTTGCCATGCTTGCCGCGACAGATGAATATCGCAGGCCCATAAAGTCTGTTTCACGTTCTGGAATAACCATGCCTGCCACTTTCACTCCCGATCATTTGCGCGCCGGCCTGCGGCCATTGGCCGAGTGGCAGCCGTTGTCGACTGAGGGCCAGGCCTATCAGACGTTTTATGGGCTGGATTTCCCCGGACGTACGTTGCGCAAGGGGCTCGGTCGTTTCGCGGTCGATGGTTATGAGGTGGTCAGCCAGGTCTGGTGGCCGGCGCGGGCGAAGGCGACGTTGTTCCTGTTTCACGGCTTCTACGATCACACCGGGCTCTATCGGCATGTGATTGAGTGGGCGCTGGATCAGGGGTTTGCGGTGATCGCCTGCGATTTGCCGGGGCATGGCCTGTCCAGCGGCGAGCGCGCGAGCATCAAGGATTTCGCCGAGTATCAGGACACCCTGCAAGGCTTGTTCACTGAAGCGCAGTCGCTGAATTTGCCGCAGCCGTGGCACCTGTGCGGGCAGAGCACTGGCGGGGCGATCGTGATTGATCATGTGCTGAACCAAGGTGCGAACAGTCCGGCTCAGGGTCAGTTGATTTTGCTGTCGCCGCTGGTACGACCGCGAGCCTGGGGTTGGTCGCAGTTGAGCTATTACCTGCTCAAGCCCTTCGTCAAAGGCATTGCCCGGCGTTTCAGCGAGAACTCCAATGACCCGGCGTTCTTGCCATTTCTGCTCGCCGACCCGTTGCAGCCGCTGCGTTTGCCGACGGCGTGGGTGGGCGCGTTGGGACGCTGGATCAAGCGCGTCGAGGCCGCACCGAACAGCCCGCGACGGCCGCTGATCGTGCAGGGGCAGGCGGACATGACGGTGGACTGGGAGCACAACCTGGAGGTGTTGAAGGCCAAGTTTGATCGGCCGCAGGTGTTGATGCTGCCTGAGGCGCGGCATCATCTGGCGAACGAGACGCTGGCGTTGCGGGAAGAGTATTTCGGGTTTTTGACGAAGCGGATTAAAGGCCGGAATCTGTAGCGGCTGTTAGGGCCTCTTCGCGGGCAAGCCCGCTCCCACATTTGAAATGCATTCCAATGTGGGAGCGGGCTTGCCCGCGAAGGAAATCTTCCAAACGCCCAAAATTACTGATTTAAATTCGAGGTGCTTTGCCCCACCGCCAACCCCGCGCGAATCGCCGCCAGCGCTGCCTGGTAATACGCCTTGCCCTCAGCCGATTCGGCAAACGTGGCGAATTCTTCCAGTTCGTTATCCGACAAGTCGCGATAAACGTAGAGCAGCGTGTTGTTGAGGTCGGTGCCAATCTGATCCATCAAGCGCTGGCGCTGACCATTCAACATCCCTGGCGCCTGACCGCCACCGAGCAAACCGGGGATCATCGAACTCAGACTGTCCGCCGCGATGCCGGCAATTGCCAAGGTGACTTCAGCACCTGCCTCGCGGGCCGGTAAGGCTTGGGCCAGATGGCCGATGATCAACAGACGCGTGTCGCTGGCCTCGATCTTGGGCAAGCCCTTGGCGTTTTTCGCCAGTTGATCGCGCCGGGTCGCCAGCAGTTCGGCGGCGACGATTTTCTTGCCCAGTGGAGTTTGAAAGAAAGTCAGGGCCGGTTTCGGGTCGGCCAGGGTCTTGCGCAATTGCGCTTCGGCGCGCTGGTCCATGGCTTGGGGGGCGAAGCGCTGGTTGCTGTTGTTCACCAGAGCCTGAAACACCGCTGGCGGCAAGCTGTTCTGGTAGCGCTGCTGAGCGGCCGAGAGTGCGTCGTTGAAATGCGCGCGTTGGTCTGGCCAACCGGCGACCTTGTACAACTGGTCGTGGCCGTCTGCCCAAGCGGGCAAAACACAGAACATCAACAGTGAAAAAAGCAAACGGCGCATAGGGACTCCTGTCAGCAGGCGACTATTCTCCGTGCGGTACAAGAACTTGTCGAGAATTCGTATCAGCCCGCTGCGCGGCTCTGTCGGATTTGCAGGCACAGGAATACTATGCGCGCCATGCAAATACCCTCTGATCACCCGCTGCTGTTACGTATCGTCGACGACTTGGCCGAACGTGGCTGGTCGCGGCAGAATATTTTCCTGCCTCTGGGTCTGACCCGGGAACTGGCGGCTGAGTGCCGTAAACGTGCGGCCGAGGGTGAACTGGCCCCGGCGGCGGTGGGCCGTGGGCCGACTTCAGAGATTCGCGAAGGCATTCGTGGCGACCACATTCAGTGGCTCGAACCCGGTGAAACCGAGGCCTGCGACAGTTATCTGAGTTTGATGGACAGCCTGCGCGAGGCGATGAATCGCGGGTTGTTCCTCGGTCTGGAAGACTTCGAAAGCCACTTCGCCCTGTACCCGCCCGGTGCTTTCTACCTCAAGCATGTGGACCGTTTCCGCGACGACGACCGGCGCATGGTCTCGGCGGTGATCTACCTCAATGACGCCTGGCTGCCCGAGCACGGCGGCGAACTGCGCATGTACCTAGAGGATGGCGTCGAACACAACGTCGTGCCTACTGGTGGCTGCCTGGTGGTATTCCTGTCGGGCGAAGTGCCCCACGAAGTCCTGCCTGCGACCCGGGAGCGCCTGTCGTTGACGGGCTGGTTCCGGCGTCGTGGCAACGAGCCGTTCTGATCATGCAAAAGATTCTGGTCAGCCGCTGCCTGTTGGGCCACCGCGTGCGCTACGACGGTGGGGCCAGTGGGCCGTTTGATTTGCTGGATCAGTGGATCGCCGAAGGCCGGGTCGTGCCGTTGTGCCCGGAAGTGGCCGGCGGGTTGCCGACGCCAAGGGCTGCGGCGGAGATTCCGGGCGGGCAGGGTGGTGACGTGCTTGATGGCGTTGCTGCGGTGATGACCACCGAGGGCGAGGATGTCAGCGCACAGTTTCTGGAGGGTGCTCGGCAGGCGCTGGCGTTGGTGCAGAAACACGGCATCCGCGTGGCGGTGCTGAAAGCCAACAGCCCATCGTGCGGCAATCTGCTCACGTATGACGGCACGTTCAGTGGAGTGAAAGTCTCCGGCGAAGGCGTGACGGCTGCGTTGCTCAAGCGCCATGGGGTGCAGGTTTTCAGCGAACTCGAACTCCCGCAAGCCGCATTGGCCCTGACCCGCCTCGACTAGCCATTCACCACAAAACACTGTGGGAGCTGGCTTGCCAGCGATGGCATTGGGTCAGCCACCATCATTGCTGACTGAACCACCGCTATCGCTGGCAAGCCAGCTCCCACAGGTTTTTTGTTCACTTCAGGTTTTCAGTGGTCTGCGCTGTGAACCATTTCTCGGTCAGCGCTGCCAGGCGCCCGTCGGCTTTGATCCGCTGCATGGCGCTCGCAAGGCTGGCCTGAAACGCCGGATTACCTTTCTGAAACGGTATCGCCATCTCCACCGGCGGGCTCGACTTTGGCTTGGCGTCAGTCAACGCCTGCACCAGCACCATCGGCCGTGGTTGCTCATCCTTTTTCGCCAGCAGTTGTGCATCGACCTTGCCGTAAGGTTCGCTGAAGTCGAAACGATCCTTCAGATTCGCGGTCACTGCTATGTGGTTGATGGCGACGTCGTACTTGCCGGTTTCAACGCCTGGCAGCAGATCGTTTGACTCAGTGACAACGAAGTCGGCCCGCACATCCAGCTCATTGGCCAGCAACTGACCCAGCTCGACTTCAAACCCTGTGAGTTTGCCGTCGTCCTTGAAATTGAATGGCGGTGTATTGGCTTCCAGGGCAATGCGCAATTCGCCACGGTCGTTAACGTCATCAATCAGTTCGGCATGAGCCAAAGGGCTCAAAAGGGGTAGCAGGCAGATCAGGCCAGGCAAAAAACGCATGGTCACTCCTTTGAATTCATTATCGCGTCGCTCTGGTTCAGGCGCGCTTTGCTATGGTTATTGAGGTCCTTCGACAACGAATAGCCGTGAAGTTGTCACGGCCAAGCGGATTTTACGAAAAAACTGGAGAAGAGAATGCAAACATTCATGTCACGTGCTGTTTTGGCGGCCCTTTTGCTGGGCGCTTCGATGATGGCCAGCGCAGCTACCCCGGCCCCGCAAGGTGCCGCAGTGAACATCGGCTCGCCAACCAGCGGCGAAACTGTTGGCAAGACGTTCAAGGTCAAGTTTGAAGTCAAAGGCGTTGCTCTGGCTCCGGCGGGTGACGCCACTGCGAACACCGGCCACCACCACCTGCTGATCGACGCCAAGGAGGTCATTCCTGCCGGTTCGGTGATCCCGTCAGATGCCAATCATGTGCACTTCGGCAAGGCCCAGACTGAAACCGAGGTGACATTGACCCCAGGCCAGCACACGTTGCAACTCGAACTGGGCGACAAGAACCACATGGCTTTCGATCCGCCAATCGTCTCGGAAAAGATCACCGTGACGGTGAAGTAACTTTTCCGCAGGCATGAAAAAGGGAACCCGAGGGTTCCCTTTTTTTGTCGCTCAAGCAGTTATCAGAACAGTACACGGCAACGAATGGTGCCGTTGATGTGCTGCAGTTTCTCTTGGGCGATTTCCGAGTAGTCGGCGTCTACGTCGATAACCACGTAGCCGACTTTCTCGTTGGTCTGCAGGAACTGACCGGAGATGTTGATACCGTTTTCGGCGAAGACCTTGTTGATCTCGCTCATCACACCCGGAATGTTCTGGTGGATGTGCAGCAGACGGTGCTTGCCAGGGTGAGCCGGCAGGGCCACTTCCGGGAAGTTCACCGACGATACGGACGTACCGTTGTCGCTGTACTTGACCAGTTTTTCTGCCACTTCCAGACCGATGTTGGCTTGCGCTTCAGCGGTGGAACCACCGATGTGCGGGGTCAGGATCACGTTGTCCAGGCCACGCAGCGGGCTCTCGAACTCTTCGTCGTTGGAGCGAGGCTCCACCGGGAATACGTCGATGGCCGCGCCGATCAGGTGCTTGTCCTTGATCGCGTCCGCCAGGGCGTCCAGTTCGACCACGGTGCCGCGAGCGGCGTTGATCAGGATGCCGCCCTTCTTGATAGCGCGGATTTCCTTCTCGCCGATCATCCACTGGGTGGCTGCGGTTTCCGGTACGTGCAGGGTGACGATGTCGGACATGCCCAGCAGCTCGGTCAGGTTACCGACCTGAGTCGCGTTGCCCAATGGCAGCTTGGTCACGGTGTCGTAGAAGAACACCTGCATGCCCAGGCCTTCAGCCAGGACCGACAGTTGCGTACCGATCGAGCCGTAACCGACGATGCCGAGCTTCTTGCCACGGATCTCGAAGGAATTGGCCGCGCTCTTGATCCAGCCGCCACGGTGGCAGGAAGCGTTCTTCTCAGGGATGCCGCGCAGCAACAGGATCGCTTCGGCCAGCACCAGCTCGGCAACGGAGCGAGTGTTGGAGTACGGGGCGTTGAACACGGCGATACCGCGTTCGCGGGCAGCGTTCAGGTCAACCTGGTTGGTGCCGATGCAGAAACACCCTACAGCCACGAGCTTCTTCGCGTGATCGAAGATCTCTTCGGTCAGTTGAGTGCGAGAGCGAATGCCGATGAAGTGCGCATCAGCGATCTTTTCCTTCAGCTGGGCTTCCGGCAGAGAACCTGTAAGGTACTCGATGCTGGTGTAGCCAGCCGACTTGAGAACGTCGACAGCCGATTGGTGGACGCCTTCGAGAAGAAGGAACTTGATCTTGCTCTTATCGAGAGAAGTCTTGCTCATCTGCGTAAACCTGTATCCCGGAGAAAATTGGCAGGAAGTAGCCAGCAGATGCTGACCCGGACGGCAACAATGCCGTCACCGCAGAATAGCCTTTGGGCACTACCCTGCGGGGTCGGTATGCTAGCATACGCACCCCGCTAAACACTCATTCCTGCGACGTGAAGCGTTCTCAGGATGACCATGAATTGTTCGAGAGTTCTGTCGATGACCAATCCTTCCCTGATTGAAGAGCTGAAGACCCTGGTTGAGCCTGGCAAGGTCCTGACCGACGCCGACTCCCTGAATGCTTACGGTAAGGATTGGACCAAGCATTTCGCCCCCGCGCCCACCGCCATCGTGTTCCCCAAGACCACCGAGCAGGTCCAGGCCATTGTCCGTTGGGCCAATGAGCACAAGGTCGCGCTGGTGCCGTCCGGTGGGCGCACCGGGTTGTCCGCCGCTGCCGTGGCGGCCAATGGCGAAGTGGTCGTCTCGTTCGACTACATGAACCAGATTCTCGAGGTAAACCTCACCGACCGTACGGCCGTTTGTCAGCCGGGTGTGGTCACTGAGCAGTTGCAGAACAAGGCCGAAGAACACGGGTTGTACTACCCGGTGGACTTCGCTTCGGCAGGTTCGAGCCAGATTGGCGGTAATATCGGCACCAATGCCGGCGGGATCAAGGTTATTCGCTACGGCATGACCCGCAACTGGGTGGCCGGCATGAAAGTCGTCACCGGCAAGGGCGATCTGCTGGAACTGAATCGCGACCTGATCAAGAACGCCACCGGCTACGACCTGCGCCAGCTGTTCATCGGCGCCGAAGGCACCCTCGGTTTTGTGGTCGAAGCGACCATGCGTCTGGACCGTGCGCCGAAAAACCTCACCGCGATGGTCCTCGGCACCACCGATTTCGACTCGATCATGCCGGTACTGCACGCGTTCCAGAGCAAACTGGACCTGACCGCGTTCGAATTCTTCTCCGACAAAGCCCTGGCCAAGGTCATGGGCCGCGGCGATGTGCCGGCACCGTTCGAAACCGATTGCCCGTTCTACGCGCTGCTGGAATTCGAAGCGACCACCGAAGAAGTGGCCAACCATGCCCTGGAAACTTTCGAACATTGCGTCGAGCAGGGCTGGGTGCTGGACGGCGTGATGAGCCAGAGCGAAACCCAGTTGCAGAACCTCTGGAAGCTGCGCGAATACATCTCCGAAACGATCTCCCACTGGACGCCGTACAAGAACGACATTTCGGTCACCGTATCGAAAGTCCCGGCGTTCCTGAAGGAAATCGACGCGATCGTCGGCGAACATTACCCGGACTTCGAAATCGTCTGGTTCGGCCATATCGGCGACGGCAACCTGCACTTGAACATTCTCAAGCCGGATAACCTGAGCAAGGACGAGTTCTTTGCCAAGTGCGCTACGGTGAACAAGTGGGTATTCGAAACCGTCGAGAAGTACAACGGTTCGATTTCCGCCGAGCACGGCGTGGGCATGACCAAGCGTGACTACTTGACCTACAGCCGTTCCCCGGTTGAGATCGAGTACATGAAAGCCGTCAAGGCTGTGTTCGACCCGAACGGCATCATGAACCCGGGCAAGATCTTCGCGGTGTGATCCGCGAGTTTTAAGAATCCACGAGCAGGAGTCGGTAATGAGCTATCAGCACCAGTATGTCGACGGTACGCGTATTCACTTCCCGCTCGGGAAAGTGGTGTGCATCGGCCGCAACTACGCCGAACACGCTAAGGAACTGGACAATCCGGTGCCTACCGAGCCGTTGCTGTTCATCAAGCCGGGCAGTTGCGTGGTACCGCTGGAAGGCGGTTTTGCCATTCCGACCGAGCGTGGCTCGGTGCACTACGAAGCGGAAATCGCTGTGTTGATCGGCAAGCCGCTGTCGACCAAGCCGAGCCGTGAAGAAGTGCTCGACGCGATCTCCGGTTTCGCTCCGGCCCTGGACCTGACCCTGCGGGACAAACAGGCCGAGCTGAAATCCAAGGGCTTGCCGTGGGAAGTCGCCAAGTCCTTCGACGGCGCGGCGGTGATTGCCCCATTCGTGTCTGGCAGCACCTTTGCCGACCTGACCGATATCGGCATTCGCCTGACCATCAACGGCGAAGTGCGCCAGGATGGCAACAGCAAGGACATGCTCAACCCGATCGTGCCGATGATTCAGTACATGGCTGGCTGCTTCTCGCTGCAGGCGGGTGACGTGATTCTGACCGGCACCCCGGTGGGTGTTGGCCCGCTGAATGTCGGTGACGACCTGGTGCTGGAACTGGCCGGTGCGAGCAGCTTCACCAGCAGCGTCCGCTAACCCGCCATTCCTGTCATGTGAGCTTTGTGGTGAGGGGGCTTGCCCCCGTTGGACTGCGCAGCAGGCCCATCTTTTGGGGCCGCTTCGCGACCCAACGGGGATAAATCCCCTCACCACAGAAGTAAGTCTCGGCATTCATCGATGTGATCGCTTCTGCAAAGGTGCAGGGTAATCCAGCCATTTTCCGTTTTTTTCACATCCTGTCTGGAAAATCCGGGACTCTTGGCGGCTGAGCCTGCCCGTTTGTGCTATTACCTCTAGCCTGAATTTCTGGAACGCATCCCCTGATGGCAACGCAACCGCTCCCGCCCCTGCAAACTCCTCGTCGTCCACGATTCCTCATGCGCTGGTATTACTGGCTGTTGCTGGCTGCGGCGGCGGGCTATGGCCTCGCGTTCGCGATGCATTGGGACAACCGCGCTGTGCATTGGGTCAAGGAGAGCTTCGAAAGCCCGGCCGAACGCCAGCAAAGTGTCTGGCTGCCGGATTATCGGGCGGTGATCGACGCCAAACTGCTGCCGGGCATGGAAAAGGACGAAGCTTCGGACCTGTCCTACGACCCGCAGACAAAAACCCTGTTTTCGGTCATGGGCAAGAACCCGTTCCTGGTCGAGTTGACGTTGCAGGGCGATGTGCTGCGCAAGATGCCGCTGGTGGGTTGGGTCAATCCGGAAGGTGTGACGGTCATGGGCAACGGTCTGCTGGCCATCACCGATGAGCGAGAGCACATGCTGTCCATCATCAAGGTCGATGCCACTACCCGCGAACTGAACCGCGACAACTTCCCGAAATACGATCTGGGCCCGTCAAAAGACCAGAACAAGGCCTTCGAAGCCGTTGCCTGGGACCCGCGCAATCAGCAGCTTTTGCTGGGTGAAGAGCGTCCGCCAGCACTGTTCCGCTGGAAGAGCGACGGCAGCCAGAGCCTTAAGGGCGACAAAGAGAAACTGATTAATAACGATCTGGACATCCGTAACCTGTCGGCCTTGACCATCGACCCGCGCACTGGTCACACCCTGGTGCTGTCCGCCGACTCGCACCTGCTGATTGAGTTGGACGAGAAGGGCGATCAGGTCAGCTTCATGACCCTGCTGGGCGGTTTCAACGGCTTGAAGAAGACCATTCCCCGCGCCGAGGGCGTGGCCATGGACGAAGCGGGCACGCTGTACATGGTCAGTGAGCCGAACCTGTTCTATCGCTTCGAAAAGCAAAAGTAACCACATTCCCCCCGCCCTGCGGGAAACACCTGTAGGAGTCCGGCTTGCCGGCGAAGGCGTCCTTGAGATCGCCATCGCGAGCAAGCTCGCTCCCACGGTTGTGGTTCAAGGCTACTGGCCATTAAGCTTGAATTCAGACGGCCGTGATATTTCATCCGCCCGCCCTGTTTTCGAGCTTGCCTGAATGCGTCGACTTGCCCGCCCCAAACCCCTGATTTTGATTCTGTCGGTGATTGCGCTGAGCGTGCTCGTCGCGGTGGGCCAGTACTTGCGTCTGTTCGAACGTGCCTGGTTCAACCTTCAGACGGTCTGGCTGCCGGAAAATGCCCAGTCGATTGGCCTCGACCAGTATCAAGTCGTGGTCGAGGCGCACGTCATTGACGGGTTGAACGACGACGTCTCGGCACTGACCTACGATCCTGTGCGCAAAAGCCTGTTCACCGTGACCAACAAAAACGCCGAGCTGATCGAGCTGTCCCTGGACGGCAAGATCCTGCGGCGGGTGGCGCTGATCGGCTTCGGTGACCCGGAGGCGGTGGAGTTCATCAGCGTCGATACCTACGTGGTGACCGATGAGCGCCAGCAGCGGCTGATCAAGATTCATCTGGAGAAGGACACGACGTTCCTCGATGCCGCGGACGCCGAGCAAATGACCCTTGGCGTGCACATGAGCGGCAACAAGGGCTTTGAAGGGTTGGCTTATGACTCGGTGGGCAAGCGGCTGTTTGTCGCCAAGGAGCGCGACCCGATGCTGATCTACGAAGTGCAGGGCTTCCCGCATTACAACCCGGAGAAATCCTACGCCGTACACGTCGTCAACAACCCCAAGCGCGATGCCGGGATGTTTGTGCGAGACCTGTCGAGCCTGCAATACGATGAGCGCAGCGGCCACCTGATGGCGCTGTCCGATGAGTCACGGCTGATTCTGGAATTGGATATCGACGGCCGGCCGCTGAGTACGATGTCACTGAACAGTGGGCGCCAGGGCCTGCAAAAGACCGTGCCGCAGGCGGAAGGGATCGCGATGGACGACGACGGCACCTTGTACCTCGTCAGCGAACCGAACCTGTTCTACACCTTCAAAAAACCGACAAAACCCTAACAATCACCACAAACCCAATGTGGGAGCGGGCTTGCTCGCGAAAGCGCCGTGTCAGCCAATGAAGATGTTGGCTGAACTGGCGCTTTCGCGAGCAGGCTCGCTCCCACAGGTTTCTTCGTCTGCCCACAATTGTGTGGGTGACTGGGCCTACTCAGCCTTCAGGGTTTTTACGCCTTCGCTAGTGCCCAACAACAGCAAATCTGCCGGACGCGCCGCGAACAAACCGTTGGTCACCACGCCGACGATCGCATTGATCTGCGTTTCCAGCTCTACCGGGTTGGTGATTTGCATGTTGAACACGTCGAGGATGATGTTGCCGTTGTCAGTCAGCACGCCCTCACGGTAAACCGGGTCGCCGCCCAGTTTCACCAGCTCGCGGGCCACGTGGCTGCGGGCCATCGGGATCACTTCCACCGGCAGCGGGAACGCGCCGAGTACCGGCACCAGTTTGCTGCCATCGGCGATGCAGATGAAGGTCTTGGCCACGGCCGCAACGATCTTCTCGCGGGTCAGGGCGGCGCCGCCACCCTTGATCAGGTTCAGGTGTTCGTCGCTTTCGTCGGCGCCGTCGACGTAGAACTCCAGGTCGCTGACGGTGTTCAGCTCATACACCGGAATGCCGTGGCCCTTGAGGCGGGCGGCGGTGGCTTCGGAACTGGCGACCGCGCCATCGAAAGCGCCCTTGTGCTTGGCCAGTGCATCAATGAAGCAGTTGGCGGTGGAGCCGGTGCCGACACCGACGACGCTCTTGTCGTCGAGTTTCGGAAGGATGAAGTCGACGGCGGCCTGAGCCACTGCCTGTTTGAGTTGATCCTGGGTCATGCGGGCTCCGAAGCGGGCAAGGAGGGAACGGAAAGGCCGGCATTATAGGCTTCGGGGCGGTGAAGGTCATTGCCCGATTGGCGGGATGGAGATGAGGCGGTCGGCGCAGATCCCTGTGGCGAGGGAGCTTGCCCCCGTTGGAGTGCGAAGCGCTCCCCAGCATTCTTCCAGGTACATCAAATTAGTAGGTTTTACGACTGCTTCGCAGCCGAACGGGGGCAAGCCCCCTCGCCACAATGGATCGACGGTGTCCCCGAAGGATAAAACCACCTGTTTAGTGTGGTCGCTCAGGTAAAAGCCGGGTTAGACTCCTTGGCCCTGCCCAACCCGCTCAGTGATGCTTTCCGATGCTCGAACAGTACGTCAAAAAGATCCTCACCTCGCGCGTTTATGACGTTGCCGTAGAAACCCCATTGCAGACTGCTCGCCAGCTCTCCGAGCGGCTGGGCAACAATATTTGGCTCAAGCGCGAAGACTTGCAGCCGGTGTTTTCGTTCAAAATTCGCGGCGCCTACAACAAGCTGACCCAACTGAGCGATGAAGAACGCGCTCGTGGTGTGGTCACCGCATCGGCGGGCAACCACGCGCAAGGTCTGGCCCTGGCGGCCAAGGTGTTGGGCGTCAAAGCGACCATCGTCATGCCCAAGACCACTCCCGAAATCAAAGTCGAAGGCGTGCGTTCCCGTGGCGGCAAAGTGGTGCTGCACGGTGATTCGTTCCCGGAGGCCCTGGCCTACTCGCTGAAACTGGTCGACGAAAAAGGCTACGTCTACATCCACCCGTACGACGATCCCCACACCATTGCCGGGCAGGGCACGGTGGCGATGGAGATTCTGCGCCAGCACCCTGGTCGTCTGGATGCGATTTTCGTCCCGGTGGGCGGCGGCGGCTTGATCGCCGGTATCGCGGCCTACGTGAAATACCTGCGCCCTGAAATCAAAATCATCGGCGTCGAGCCGGATGACTCCAACTGCTTGCAAGCCGCTATGGCCGCTGGCGAGCGGGTGATTCTGCCGACTGTGGGCATCTTTGCCGACGGCGTGGCGGTGGCCCAGATCGGTAAGCACACCTTCGATATCTGCAAAGACTACGTCGATGATGTGATCACCGTCAGTACCGATGAAATCTGCGCGGCGATCAAGGATATCTACGACGATACCCGCTCGATCACCGAGCCTGCCGGCGCGCTTGGCGTGGCCGGGATCAAGAAATACGTCGAGCTGAACGGCGTCACCGGGCACACCTTCGTGGCCATCGACTCCGGCGCCAACGTCAACTTCGACCGCCTGCGCCACGTTGCCGAACGCGCCGAACTGGGCGAGGGCCGAGAAGCCATCATCGCCGTGACCATCCCCGAGAAGCCGGGCAGCTTCAAGGCGTTCTGCGAGGCGATTGGCAAGCGCCAGATCACCGAATTCAACTACCGCTACAACACCGGCAGCGAAGCGCACATCTTCGTCGGTGTGCAGACGCACCCGGAAACCGATCCGCGCAGTGCGCTGATCGCCAGCCTGAGCGAGCAGGGCTTCCCGGTGCTCGACCTGACCGACAACGAACTGGCCAAGTTGCACATCCGCCACATGGTTGGTGGTCGCGCGGCGCATGTGGTTGATGAAGTGATTCTGCGGTTCGAATTCCCGGAGCGTCCGGGAGCGCTGTTCAACTTCCTCAACAAACTGGGCGGGCGCTGGAACATCTCGATGTTCCACTACCGCAACCACGGAGCGGCGGATGGCCGTGTGGTCGCCGGCCTGCAAGTCCCGCATGACGAACGTCATCTGGTGCCGGCAGCGCTGGAAGAAATCGGTTACCCGTACTGGGACGAAAGCGACAACCCGGCCTATAAGCTGTTTCTCGGCTGAGCGGCTACGCTGATGGGCAAGTCATAAGGAAATCGAACAATGGAAACGTTAACCGCCCTGAAAATGGCTCATATGGTGGCAACGGTGTTGCTGCTGGCCAGTGCCTTGGGTCTGGCGATCTGGGTCGGGCTTGCACGGCGCAAGGGCGACGCAACGGCGGGAAGTCGCACGTTGCAGCGGCCCCGGGTGTTCGTTTGGCTGCTGATGGGCCTGGCGTTGCTGAGCATGCCGTTCACGGGGTGGTGGATGGTGCATCTGGTGGGTTGGCCGCTGGGGCAGACCTGGATTCTGGCGTCGAGCGTGCTCTACACCGTGGCGGCGCTGGCGTGGTTCTGGCTGCTGGTGCGCCTCAACAAACTGCGCAAGGCGCCGGGTGGCGTGGGTAAATTTACCTTTGCCTTGGCGTTGTTCAGTTTTGTCTGCTTTATCGCGATTGCGGGGTTGATGGGCGCCAAGCCGGTTTAAGGCGTTGGGCCGCGTTGACCCCATCGCGAGCAAGCTCGCTCCCACAGGGGATTTGTGTCGATCACAACATTGTGGCCTTTCACAAATCCTGTGGGAGCGAGCTTGCTCGCGATAGCGATGTCAGTCGCGCAGAGTCATCACCGGCCAACCACGCTTCTCGGCCTCGGCCCGCAGATTCGGATCAGGGTCCACAGCAACCGGATTCGTCACCTGCTCCAACAACGGCAAATCATTCATCGAATCGCTATAGAAATAGCTGTCTTCCAATGAATACCCCGTCTCTTCCAGCCAACGATTCAACCGTGTCACCTTGCCCTCACGGAAGCACGGAATGTCGGTACTGCGCCCGCTATAACGGCCATCGACCATTTCGCACTCAGTGGCGATCAGGGTTTCGACACCCAGGCGCAGGGCAATCGGCCCGGTAACGAAGCGGTTGGTGGCGGTGATGATCACCAGTTTGTCGCCGGCTTCGCGGTGTTTGGCCAGCAGTTCGATGGCCTTGGGCAATACGATCGGTTCGATGCAGTCGCGCATGTAATCCGAATGCCAGTGATCCAGCGTGGCCATCTCGGTGCGGCCAAGGATTTCCAGGCAAAAATTCAGGTACTCGGCGTTATCCAGCTTGCCCGCCAGGTAATCCTGATAGAACTCGTCGTTGCGTGCCTTGTACGTCACGGCGTCGAGAAAGCCGCGTTCGCATAGGTAATCGCCCCAGGCGTGGTCACTGTCGCCGCCCAAAAGCGTGTTGTCCAAGTCGAATAAAGCCAGCCGCATTGCAGTTACTCGCTGAAAAGTCTGTAGAAAGGCCCCCAGAATACGTACTTTTCACAAGAGTGCACATAAGGTGGGCCGGCTCGTTGCTGCCTTCACAACCTTTGTGGAACAATGCGGCGACATGCGTTTGCGAGGTTGTTGCCGTGATCGACCCCGATGGTTTCCGCCCCAATGTCGGGATCATTCTCACGAATGATGCTGGCCAGGTGCTATGGGCTCGCCGTATCAATCAAGATGCCTGGCAGTTTCCACAGGGCGGGATCAACCCCCAGGAGACGCCGGAAGACGCCTTGTACCGCGAGTTGAACGAAGAAGTGGGTCTGGAGCGCGAAGATGTTGAAATTCTCGCCTGCACCCGGGGCTGGTTGCGCTATCGTTTGCCGCAACGTCTGGTCCGTACCCACAGCCAACCGCTGTGCATCGGCCAGAAGCAGAAATGGTTTCTCCTGCGCCTGATCTCCAACGAGCAGCGGGTGCGGATGGATTTGACCGGTAAACCGGAATTCGATGGCTGGCGCTGGGTCAGTTATTGGTATCCGTTGGGCCAGGTGGTGACATTCAAGCGCGAGGTGTATCGACGCGCTCTCAAAGAGCTTGCCCCGCGCCTTTTAACGCGCGACTGACGACGGAGTTCGACCCCGAGCCATGCTCAATACGCTGCGCAAGATCGTCCAGGAAGTTAACTCCGCCAAGGATCTCAAGGCGGCGTTGGGGATTATTGTGTTGCGCGTCAAAGAGGCCATGGGCAGCCAGGTCTGCTCGGTCTACCTGCTTGATCCAGAGACCAACCGCTTCGTGCTGATGGCCACCGAGGGCTTGAACAAGCGCTCGATCGGCAAAGTCAGCATGGCACCCAACGAAGGTCTGGTTGGCCTGGTCGGCACGCGTGAAGAACCCCTGAACCTCGAAAACGCCGCGGATCACCCGCGCTACCGTTACTTCGCCGAGACCGGTGAAGAACGCTACGCCTCATTCCTCGGGGCGCCGATCATTCACCACCGTCGCGTCGTCGGCGTGTTGGTCATTCAGCAAAAAGAACGCCGCCAGTTCGATGAAGGTGAAGAAGCCTTCCTCGTGACCATGAGCGCGCAACTGGCGGGCGTTATCGCCCACGCCGAGGCCACCGGTTCGATCCGTGGCCTGGGCCGCCAGGGCAAAGGTATCCAGGAAGCCAAGTTCGTCGGCGTACCGGGTTCGCCGGGTGCGGCGGTCGGTACCGCGGTAGTCATGCTGCCACCCGCCGATCTGGACGTGGTGCCGGACAAGACCATCACCGACATCGACGCCGAACTCGGGCTGTTCAAGACCGCCATCGAAGGCGTGCGCGCCGACATGCGTGCCTTGTCCGCCAAGCTCGCGACCCAGCTGCGCCCGGAAGAGCGCGCGCTGTTCGACGTCTACCTGATGATGCTCGACGATGCCTCGCTGGGTAGCGAAATCACCACCGTGATCAAGACTGGCCAGTGGGCCCAGGGCGCGTTGCGTCAGGTGGTCACCGAACACGTCAACCGTTTCGAATTGATGGACGACGCCTACCTGCGTGAGCGCGCCTCGGACGTCAAGGACCTCGGTCGCCGTCTGCTCGCCTACTTGCAGGAAGAGCGTCAGCAGACTCTGGTCTACCCCGACAACACCATTCTGATCAGCGAAGAACTGACGCCGGCGATGCTCGGCGAGGTGCCGGAAGGCAAGCTGGTGGGTCTGGTCTCGGTACTCGGTTCCGGTAACTCTCACGTCGCGATCCTGGCCCGTGCCATGGGCATCCCGACGGTGATGGGCCTGGTCGACCTGCCGTACGCCAAGGTCGACGGCATCCAGATGATCGTCGACGGCTACCACGGTGAGGTCTATACCAACCCGAGTGATTTGCTGCGCAAGCAGTTCGCCGAAGTGGTCGAGGAAGAAAAACAACTGGCCCTCGGGCTCGATGCGCTGCGGGACTTGCCGTGCGTCACCGTCGATGGCCACCGCATGCCGCTGTGGGTCAACACCGGCCTGCTGGCGGACGTGGCGCGGGCGCAGAAGCGTGGCGCTGAAGGCGTGGGCCTGTACCGCACCGAAGTGCCGTTCATGATCAACCAGCGCTTCCCGAGCGAAAAAGAGCAACTGGCGATCTATCGCGAGCAGCTCGCCGCGTTCCACCCGCAACCGGTGACCATGCGCAGCCTGGACATCGGTGGCGACAAGTCGCTGTCGTACTTCCCGATCAAGGAAGACAACCCGTTCCTCGGCTGGCGCGGGATTCGCGTCACCCTCGACCACCCGGAAATTTTCCTGGTCCAGACCCGCGCGATGCTCAAGGCCAGCGAAGGCTTGAACAACCTGCGGATTCTGCTGCCGATGATCTCCGGCATTCATGAGCTGGAAGAAGCCCTGCACCTGATTCACCGGGCGTGGGGCGAAGTCCGCGACGAAGGCACCGACGTGCCGATGCCGCCGATTGGCGTGATGATCGAGATTCCGGCAGCGGTGTACCAGACCAAGGAACTGGCGCGGATGGTGGACTTCCTGTCGGTTGGCTCCAACGACCTGACCCAGTACCTGCTGGCGGTGGACCGGAACAACCCGCGAGTGGCCGACCTCTACGACTACCTGCACCCGGCGGTGCTGCAAGCCTTGCAGAACGTAGTGCGTGACGCCCATGCCGAAGGCAAACCGGTGAGTATCTGCGGCGAAATGGCCGGCGACCCGGCGGCAGCAGTGTTGTTGATGGCGATGGGCTTCGACAGCCTGTCGATGAACGCCACCAACTTGCCGAAGGTGAAGTGGATGCTGCGCCAGATCAACCTGAGCAAGGCCAAGGAATTGCTGGCTGAGCTGATGACCATCGACAACCCGCAAGTTATCCACAGCTCGCTGCAATTGGCGCTGAAGAACCTTGGGTTGGCGCGGATGATTAATCCGGCTTCGGTCAAGACGCTCTAAACCTGCTGCGGCCTCTTCGCGAGCAAGCCCGCTCCGACATTTGAAATGCATTCCGAATGTGGGAGCGGGCTTGCTCGCGAAGGCGTCCGCCCAGATAACACCAATCTAAATCGTCAACTCCACTTCCCCCAAATGCCCGCCATACGGGCCAAAACTGCGCTCCACCATCACCCGCGTCCCATCCGCCTGAACGATCAACGCCGTACTCGCCCGTGTCCCATACGTCGGGCTGGCAATAAACACACTCGACAACAACGTCTCGGTGGCCAACCCCACCCCGGTATCCGGCAGTTCCGCAAACGGCGCTGCCTGCGAGTCGCTCAAAATCGCCAACAACGCCTCAGGCCGCGGATCGTTCAGCACTTCACTCAACGCAGCCTTGGCCTTGAGCACCTTCGGCCACGGCGTATCCAGCCCGGCGTTCGACAATCCATAAACCCCCGGCGCCAGCATCACCGCCGCGGTTTCCCGTGCATTGAAGTGCCACAGCTCGTTGGTATTGCCTATCAGTAGGTTAAACCCGGCATATTCCAGCGAACGTCCGACAACGTCGCTCAAATAGTCATCAATGGACATGTCGCCGCTGAGAAACCCCGCGACCAATTCACCCCGTGACTTGCGCGACGGAGGTTGATGCGGATCGCGGATATTCGTCAGCGCGGCAAAGCGTCCATCGGCACCCACGCCGAGCCAGGTACCGCCCGCTTCCAGATCCCGGCCGGCATGAACGTGGGGCGAATGTGACCACTGAGCCAGGGGCAGGGTGGGCCGGGCATAGAATTCGTCGCGGTTGGCCGCCACGATCAACGGCTGGGCGTGGCCGGGCCGCCAGGCAAAGACAATCAGGCACATAAGGTGGTCCTTGTGTGTTTTTTGCTCACTCTACGCAGACATCGCCCGTCGATCCATCGGCTTGCGTA
Source organism: Pseudomonas sp. TH15 (assembly GCF_016651105.1). Lineage (GTDB taxonomy): Bacteria > Pseudomonadota > Gammaproteobacteria > Pseudomonadales > Pseudomonadaceae > Aquipseudomonas. The sequence continues at coordinate 644,715 of NZ_JAEKEL010000001.1, read as the reverse complement.
GTAGAGCCCGAGGCCATGCATCCGTTACCATGCCGCACCTGTTTTTGGGGATGCGTGAGGATACGGTCGTGGAATTTCTGCTCTACCTGGCGCTCGGCGCCTGTGCGGGCGTGCTGGCCGGGCTGTTTGGGGTAGGCGGCGGGATCATCATCGTCCCGGTGCTGGTGTTCAGTTTCAAACTGCAAGGCTTCGATCCGTCGATCCTTACGCACCTGGCCGTCGGCACTTCACTGGCGACGATCATCTTTACCTCGGTCAATGCGGTTCGCGAGCATCACCGCCGGGGCGCCGTACGTTGGCCGATTTTTGCCTGGATGACCGTTGGCATTCTCATCGGCGCCGGTTTCGGCGCGCTGACCGCTGAAGCGATCTCCGGCCCGAATTTGCAGAAGATCATCGGCGTATTCGCGTTGATCGTCGCCGCTCAGCTCGCCCTGGACTTCAAACCCAAGGCCAGCCGAACGGTGCCGGGTAAAGTCGGTCTGACCGTGGCCGGTAGTGTGATTGGCTGGGCTTCGGCGATTTTCGGGATTGGCGGCGGGTCGTTGACCGTGCCGTTCCTGACCTGGCGTAGCGTGCCGATGCAACATGCGGTGGCCACATCGTCGGCCTGCGGACTGCCGATTGCCCTGGCAAGTGCATTAAGTTTCATGATTTTGGGCTGGCACGATCCATTGTTGCCGGCCCATAGTCTCGGTTTTATTTATTTGCCGGCGTTGCTGGGGATTGCTCTGACCAGCATGTTTTTCGCCCGCTTCGGTGCGCGACTGGCTCACAATTTGTCGCCGCGCTTGCTCAAAAGACTATTCGCCGCTTTGCTGTTCTGCGTCGGGCTGAATTTCCTGCTCTGATGCCAATCGCAATCCTGGCTTAATCCTGAGGTGGCAGCGTCCCCCCGGGAATTTTGAAGGTTTCAACTCTAACGAGGAGTCGCAATGCTGCCTTACCCGCAGATCGACCCGGTGGCCCTGGCCATCGGTCCGCTGAAAATCCACTGGTACGGTCTGATGTACCTGATCGGCATCGGCGGCGCCTGGCTGCTGGCGTCCCGTCGGCTGAACCGCTTCGATCCGACCTGGACCAAGGAAAAACTCTCCGATCTGATCTTCTGGTTGTCGATGGGGGTTATTGTCGGTGGCCGTTTGGGTTATGTGCTGTTTTATAACCTGAGCGCCTACATCGACCAACCGACGCTGATCTTCGAAGTGTGGAAGGGCGGCATGTCGTTCCACGGCGGGTTTATCGGTGTAATGCTGGCGGCGTTGTGGTTCGGTAAAAAGAACGGCAAGTCATTCTTCCAACTGATGGACTTTGTAGCACCGATGGTGCCGATTGGTCTGGGGGCGGGGCGTATCGGTAACTTCATCAACGCCGAGTTGTGGGGCAAGCCGACCGATCTGCCGTGGGCGATGGTGTTCCCGCCGTTCAGCGACCCGGCGCAGCTGCCGCGTCACCCGTCGCAGCTGTATCAGTTCGCACTGGAAGGCGTCGCGCTGTTCCTGATTCTCTGGCTGTTCTCGCGCAAGCCGCGGCCAACCATGGCGGTATCCGGGGTGTTTACACTTTTCTACGGCATCTTCCGTTTTGCTGTCGAGTTCGTCCGAGTACCGGATGTCCAAGTCGGTGACCACGGCTATCTAGCCTGGAACTGGCTGACCATGGGCCAGGTGCTGTGCATCCCGATGATCGTCGCCGGTCTGTTCCTGATCTGGCTGGCTTATCATCGCGAGCCAAAGACCCCAGTGACTTCGGCCGCTTAAGACGCCGCGCTTTAGATTCGAATCCGGGGCCACGGCTCCGGGTTCCAGGACACAGGTAACTCATGAAGCAATATCTCGATCTGGTGGCTCACGTCATCAAGAACGGCACCAAACAGGCCAACCGTACCGGCGTTAACACCATCAGTTTCCCTGGCGCGATGCTGCGTTATGACCTGAAGGAAGGTTTTCCGGCGATCACCACCCGCAAGATGGCCTTCAAATCGGCCATCGGCGAGATGTGCGGTTTCCTGCGCGGGGTGAACAACGCTGCCGAATTCCGGGCGCTGGGCTGCAAAGTCTGGGACCAGAACGCCAACGAAAATGCCCAGTGGCTGGCCAACCCGTTCCGTCAGGGCGAAGACGACCTCGGCGAGATCTATGGTGTGCAATGGCGCAAATGGCCGGCGTACAAGCAGATCCCGCTCAGCAACCCGGCGGCCATCGAGCAGACCCTGAGCCAGGGCTATCGTCAGATTGCCGAAGGTGAAGAAGACGGTCAGGCCTACGTGGTGCTGTACAAGGCGATCGACCAGATCCGCCAGTGCGTCGACACCATCATCAAGGACCCGGGCAGCCGTCGCATCCTGTTCCACGGCTGGAACGTCGCCCAGCTCGATGAAATGGCCTTGCCGCCGTGCCACCTGCTGTACCAGTTCCACCCGAATGTCGAGACCAAAGAGATTTCTTTGACCCTCTACATCCGCTCCAACGACCTGGGCCTGGGCACGCCGTTCAACCTTACCGAAGGCGCTGCGCTGCTGAGCCTGATCGGTCGCCTGACCGGCTACACGCCGCGCTGGTTCACCTATTTCATCGGTGACGCCCATGTCTACGAAAACCATTTGGACATGCTGAATGAACAGCTCACCCGCGAGCCGTTCCCGATGCCGAAACTGGTGATCAGTGACCGTGTGCCGGAGTTTGCCAAGACTGGCGAGTACCAGCCGGAGTGGCTGGAGTTGATCGAGCCGAGTGATTTCTCGCTTGAGGGTTATCAGCACCATGCGCCGATGACCGCGCCGATGGCGGTCTGATTCAGGCACCGCTTCGCGGTGTTCGCGGGCAAGCCTCGCTCCTACAGGTTCACACCATTCCCGTAGGAGCGAGGCTTGCCCGCGAAGGCGTCCTCAATGCCCATGACTTCTCCCGACATGGGAATGCTCAACCTCCGTCGCCACAACCCCGCCGCTCACTTCCAGCCGCTGCAAAATCCCGCACTGATCGATATCCGGCCCTTCGCTGCAACGTTGGCGCAGGTCGAGCAGTTGTATCTGCAAGGCCAGCAAACCATCGATCCGTGCCTTGACGTGATGGATGTGTTCATCAATCAGCGCATTCACGTTTTCGCACTGATCCTGCGGGCTGTCGCGCAGGGTCAGTAGGCTGCGGATTTCTTCGAGAGTCATGTCGAGGGTGCGGCAGTTGCGGATAAACGTCAGCCGCTCGGCATGAGCCTGGGTGTAGACGCGGTAGTTGCCATCGCTGCGGGCCGGCTCCGGGAGCAGGTTTTCGCGCTCGTAATAGCGGATGGTTTCCACTGCGCAGTCGGTCAGTTTGGCCAGTTCTCCGATCTTCATCGCGACAATCTCCAAAAGGTTGCTTGACCCTATAGTGGCTACAGGGTCTTTACTTGGCAACAGGCATCTTTATGGACGCAACCCGATGAGCGATTCCCTTCACACCCACAAACCCGAGGCTGATCACGATCACGATCACGATCACGATCACGATCACAGCCACAAGCTGCAGCCTGTGCAGAAGAAGCACGACCATGGCGGCCACGGGGATTCCTGCTGTTCCTCCAAAGCCGCCGCGCCATCGCTGATCAAGCTGAGCGACAAGCCGACCGACGGCGCGCGGCTGAGCAGTTTCCGCATCGACGCGATGGACTGCCCGACCGAGCAAACACTGATCCAGAACAAACTGGGCAAGCTGTCGGGTGTGCAGCAACTGGAATTCAACCTGATCAACCGGGTGTTGGGCGTGACCCACGACCTGCCGAGCACTGCGCCGATCATCGAGGCGATCAAGTCGCTGGGCATGGTCGCGGAGCCATTGGAGCAGGGCGTCGAAGCCCCCGCGCCGGCCGCCGAGAAGAAGCACTGGTGGCCTTTGGCGCTGTCCGGCGTGGGCGCGTTGGCAGCTGAAGTCATCCACTTCACCAACGCCGCACCGACCTGGGTGGTGGCGATCATCGCGCTGATTTCGATCCTCAGCGGCGGCCTCACCACTTACAAGAAAGGCTGGATCGCCCTCAAAAACCTCAACCTGAACATCAACGCACTGATGAGCATCGCGGTGACGGGTGCGATCCTCATCGGCCAATGGCCGGAAGCGGCGATGGTGATGTTCCTGTTTACCATCGCTGAATTGATCGAAGCCAAGTCCCTGGACCGCGCCCGCAACGCCATCGGCGGGCTGATGCAGATGACCCCGGAACAAGCCACGGTGCAGCAGACCGACGGGAGTTGGGTCGAGCAAGACGTCAAAACTATCGAGCTGGGTGCGCGAGTGCGAGTGCGTCCGGGCGAGCGCATCGGCCTCGACGGCCAAGTGGTTTCCGGCACTTCGACCATCGATCAGGCGCCGATCACCGGCGAAAGCCTGCCGATCGAGAAGACTGTGGGCGATAAAGTCTTCGCCGGCACCATCAACCAGGCGGGTTCGCTGGAATACACCGTGACCGCTGCGGCCAACAACTCGACCCTGGCGCGGATCATCCACGCCGTCGAGCAGGCTCAAGGTGCGCGGGCACCGACCCAGCGCTTCGTTGATCAGTTTTCGAAAATCTACACGCCCGTGGTGTTTGTGTTTGCCCTGGCTGTCGCGGTTATTCCGCCATTGTTCATGGGCGCGCTGTGGTTCGACTGGATCTACCGGGCGCTGGTGTTGCTGGTGGTTGCTTGCCCATGTGCGCTGGTGATTTCCACCCCGGTGACCATCGTCAGCGGCCTCGCGGCAGCGGCGCGCAAAGGGATTCTGGTCAAGGGCGGCGTCTATCTGGAGGGCGGTTACAAGCTCGATTACCTGGCCCTGGATAAGACCGGCACCATCACCCACGGCAAACCGGTACAGACCGATTATCTGTCCCTCGACCCGACTACCGATGAAACCGCGCCAGCTATTGCCGCAGCGCTGGCCGGCCGTTCCGATCACCCGGTGTCGCTGGCTATCGCCAACGCCGCTGTGGATAAACAACTGGCGCCGTGGGTTGTGGATAACTTCGAGGCTTTGGCCGGTCGCGGTGTGCGCGGTGAAATCGATGGTCAGGTCTATTACCTGGGCAACCATCGTCTGGTGGAAGAGCTGAACCTCTGCTCGCCAGCGCTGGAAGAAAAACTGTTCGCCCTGGAGAAACAGGGCAAATCGGTGGTGCTGCTGCTCGACAAGTCTGGCCCCTTGGCGCTGTTTGCCGTGGCGGACACAGTGAAAGAGTCCAGCCGTGAAGCGATTCAACAGCTTCACGATCTCGGCATCAAAACCCTGATGCTGACCGGCGACAACGTCCACACCGCCCAGGCGATTGCCGCGCAAGTCGGGATCGACGAAGCCAAGGGCGACCTGCTGCCGACCGACAAACTGCAAGCCATCGAAGCCCTTTATGCGAAAGGACATAACGTCGGGATGGTCGGCGACGGCATCAACGACGCCCCGGCATTGGCCCGGGCTGAGATCGGTTTTGCCATGGCCGCCGCAGGCACCGATACCGCCATCGAGACGGCTGATGTCGCCCTGATGGACGACGATCTGCGCAAAATCCCTGCGTTCATCCGACTGTCGCGTCAGACCTCAAGCATCCTGAAACAGAACATCGCCCTCGCTTTGGTCATCAAGGCTATCTTTCTTGGGGTAACCTTCGCCGGGATCGCCACCATGTGGATGGCGGTGTTCGCCGACATGGGCGTCAGCCTGTTGGTGGTGTTCAACGGTTTGCGCCTGTTGCGCAAATAAGCGATGAGGAACGGGTGTGCTGAGTGCCGAGCTGAAGGCGTTTTACATGGTGGCCCGCTTGGGCAGCATTACCCTGGCGGCCAAGAAGCTCGGCCTGAGCCAACCCACCGTGACGACCCAGATTCGGCATCTGGAAAGCCAATACTCGGTTGAGCTGTTCTACCGTGGCGGTCGCCGCCTCAGCGTCAGCGATGAAGGCGCGCGGCTGCTGCCGATGGTCAAGGCGCTGTTGCAGCAGGAAGCCGACATCGAGTTTTTCCTGCGCAACAGCGGCCAGGTCCAGGGCACGTTGCGCATCGCCGCCACCGCTCCGTATTACATCCTCGATCTGGTGAAGACCTTTCGCGAGCGTTTGCCGCAGGTGGAAGTGTCGGTGGAAATCGGCAACTCCCAGCAAGTGCTCGAAGCGCTGGAGGATTACCGGGTCGATGTCGCCGCGTCTTCGCAGTTGCTGGACGATGCGCGGCTGATTCGCCGAGTGCTCGGCAGCGATCCGCTGGTGCTGGCGGTACATCGTAATCATCCGTTGGCAGTACACGATCATGTGCCGCTCAGCGCGTTGGCGGGGCATACCTTGTTGATGCGTGAGTCGGGCTCGACCACTCGGCGGCTGACTGAAGAGTTACTGGCCAGCGCCGGGGTGAGTTTCGGGCCGCTGCTGGAGATTGGTAGCCGTGAGTCGATCCGTGAAGCGGTGCTGCGCAATATCGGCATCAGCATCATCGCCCGGCAGGAAGTGCCGCATGACCCGCAATTGCGGGTGCTGACCATCGAGAATGCGCCGCAGATTCCGGAGTACTTGTACTGCCTCAAGGAGCGAAAGGGCGCGCGGTTGCCGGCGGCGTTTCTGGGGTTGGCGCAGGAAATGGCCCCCGCCTAGATTCCTGTGGCGAGGGGGCTTGCCCCCGTTCGGCTGCGCAGCAGTCGTAAACCCATTAAATGCGGTATGCCTGAAAAAACACCCTCGCAGTTTTGGGGCCGCTTCGCGACCCAACGGGGCAAGCCCCCTCGCCACAATTTCATCTGGCATAAGGCTGTGGATTTCTCTCAACCCAAATCCCCGAATACCACTATCGGCCGTTTTTGCCTCGTTGCCACATGACGGACGCATTACAAACCTAGGATGGCCCTCATCTGCTTGATGAGGTCTGTCCATGAACCACTCGATCGCAACTGCCCTGACCAACCCCGGCGCACCCATGAAAGTGCGCGGCGTGCAGAAACGCTTCGGCGCCTTCACCGCGCTGGATAACGTTTCCCTCGACGTGGCGGCCGGTGAGCTGGTGTGTCTGCTGGGCCCGTCGGGTTGTGGTAAAACCACCTTGCTGCGTTGCATTGCCGGTCTGGAGAAGCAGGACAGCGGCGAGTTGTACCTGGGTGATCGCGACGTTTCCCACCTGGCGCCGCAAGCCCGGGACTACGGCATTCTGTTCCAGTCCTACGCGCTGTTCCCCAATCTGACCGTCGAAGCGAACATTGCCTACGGCCTCGCCGGCAGTGGTCGCGATGAAGTGCGCAAGCGTGTCGGTCAGATGCTGGAACTGGTCGGCCTGCTCGGCAGTGAGAAAAAGTACCCCGGCCAATTGTCCGGCGGCCAACAGCAGCGCGTCGCACTGGCCCGAGCCTTGGCTCCGGCGCCTTCGTTGTTACTGCTCGACGAACCGATGTCGGCACTCGACGCGCGAGTCCGCGAGCACCTGTGCACCGAGCTGCGCCAATTGCAGCGCAACCTCGGCGTCACGACCCTGATGGTCACGCACAATCAGGACGAGGCCATGCTGATGGCCGATCGCATCGCCGTGATGAACAACGGCAGAGTCGAGCAGTACGCCACGCCGCAGGAAATCTACGACCGTCCGGCCACGCCGTTTGTGGCGGAGTTCGTTGGTCAGGGCAACTGGCTGCCGTTCCGCCGCAGCAGCGACAGCCACGCCCAGGTTGGCGGGATGAACATGCGCCTGGCCGAAGGCAGTGCGAAAACCGCGTCCGGCCGTTTGTTCTGCCGCCCGGAGGCGATCAACGTCAATCCGCCGGTGCACGAAGAAAACCTGTTCCCGGCCAAGGTTCGTGAAATCACTTTCCTCGGCAACCGTTGCCGCATGAGCTTCGAACTCGATCAACTGCCGGGCCACGCACTGCTCGCCGAGCTCGCGCCGGAAGCCATGCCACGCCTCGGTGCTCAACAAATCATGGTTGCCTTGCCTCCGCGTAGCCTGCAGGTGTTTGCCTGATGGGCGCGAACCTCGCGCTGCCGATACCGCACAAGCAGGTTCGGCAGACCTCCCGTGCCGAGATCGGCGACCGGGTGTTCGTGGTCGGCGGCAAAGTTCTGTTGCTGGTCTTGCTCGGTGTCGCGGTGTTGATGCCGTTGCTGGCGATCTTCTGGCGCGGTTTCAGCGCTGAAGCCGGGCAGGGCGGTGGTCTGGTGGCTGCCCGTGAATTGGTGACCAGCGCGAATTTCCACTGGTTGCTTGGCAACAGTCTGAAAGTTTCCCTCAGCGTCGCGGCCATCGTCGTACCGCTGGCTTACCTGTTTGCCTACGCCCTGCAACGTACGTTGATGCCGGGCAAGGGCATCTGGCGCGGGATGTCTCTGTTGCCGCTGATGGCACCGTCGATGCTGCCGGGGATTGCACTGGTTTACCTGTTCGGTAACCAGGGCATGTTGCGTGGTTTGCTCTCGGACAATATCTACGGTTTCTGGGGGATTGTTCTCGGTGAGGTGATCTACACCTTCCCACACGCCTTGATGATTCTTCTGTCGGCGCTGTCCCTGGCGGATGCGCGACTGTTCGATGCCGCTTCAAGCATGGGCGCCAGTCCGGCGAAAGCCTTTCGCAGCATCACCTGGCCGGCGACTCGTCAGGCGGTGTTCGCGGCGTTCTGCCTCGTCTTCACCCTGACCATCACCGACTTCGGCGTGCCCGTAGTGGTTGGCGGCGACTATCAAGTGCTGGCGCTGGAAGCCTACAAAGCCGTGGTCGGCCAGCAACAGTTCGGTCGTGGCGCGTTGATCGGCATGGTTCTGCTGCTGCCGGCGCTATTCAGTTTCGGGGTCGACGCCTGGCTGCGTCGGCGTCACGGCGATTCCATGAGCGGTCGGGCGCAAGTGTTCAAACCGGCGCCATCGAAGCTGCGGGACGGCTGCTACCTGGCCGTTGTGCTGCTGATCTGCGCGGTGTTGCTGTTGGTGTTCGGCATGGCGGTGTACTCGTCGCTGGTGAAATTCTGGCCGTACAACCTGTCGCTGTCGCTCAACCATTACCAGTTCAACGACACCGCAGGCGGTGGCTGGCTGGCCTACGGCAACAGCGTGAAGATGGCCCTGTGCACGGCGTTGATCGGCAGCGTGCTGATTTTCACCGGCGCCTACCTGATGGAAAAAACCAAAGGCCAGCGCGGATTGAATCTGACCCTGCGCATGCTCAGTTTCGTACCGATGGCGGTGCCGGGTCTGGTGTTGGGCCTGGGTTACGTCTTCTTCTTCAACCTCAACGGCAACCCGCTGCATGTGCTCTACGGGACCATGACCCTGCTGGTGGTCTGCACCATTGCTCACTATTTGACCACCGCGCAAATGACCGCCACCACTGCGCTGCGCCAACTCGACGCCGAGTTCGAGGCCGCCGCGCTGTCGCTCAAGGCGCCGCTGTATCGGCATTACCTGCGGGTCACCGTGCCGATCTGCCTGCCGGCGCTGCTGGACATCGTGCGCTACCTGTTCGTCTCGGCGATGACCACCGTCTCGGCAGCGATCTTCCTCTACAGCCCCGACACCATCCTTGCGGCGGTGGCGGTGCTGAACATGGACGACGCCGGCAACGTCGGTGGCGCGGCGGCGATGTCGACTTTGATTCTGTTCACTTCGGCGGGCGTGTCCCTGCTGCTGGCCTGGGCTTCGCGCGGTTTGCTGCGCCGCTCCCAGGCCTGGCGGCAGACCGCGCCTGGCCATTGATTTTCAATCCCGCAAACCTCAACTCAAACAGGAAAAGATCATGTTCAAGCCCCTGGCCCTGGCCGCTGCTGTCCTCACCGCTTTCAGCCTGAACGCCTTCGCGGCGAAAACCGAGTTGACGGTGTACACCGCCCTCGAAGCCGAACAACTGACGGCCTATAAGGCGGCCTTCGAAAAGGCCAACCCGGACGTCGAGATCAAGTGGGTGCGTGACTCCACCGGGATCATCACCGCCAAACTGCTGGCCGAAAAAGCCCGGCCACAAGCCGACGCAGTCTGGGGCCTGGCGGCGTCGAGCCTGGCGATCCTCGATCAGCAAGGCATGCTGCAAAGCTATGCGCCAAAGGATTTGGCCAAGATCGGCGGCAACTACCGCGACGCCGCCAACCCGCCAGCCTGGGTCGGCATGGACGTCTGGGCCGCGACCATTTGCTTCAACACTGTCGAAGCCGAAAAGCAGGGCCTGAGCAAACCCGTGAGCTGGCAAGACCTGACCAAGCCTGAGTACAAAGGCAAGATCGTCATGCCTAACCCGGCCTCGTCCGGCACCGGTTTCCTTGATGTCAGCGCCTGGCTGCAAACCTTCGGCGAGAAGCAGGGTTGGGCGTACATGGACGGCTTGCACCAGAACATCGGCCAGTACGTTCACTCCGGCTCCAAGCCTTGCAAACTGGCGGCTTCCGGCGAATTCCCGATTGGTATTTCCTTCGAATACCCGGCCGTCCAGCTGAAACGCCAGGGCGCGCCGCTGGACATCATCCTGCCGAAAGAAGGCCTGGGCTGGGAGATCGAAGCCACCGCTGTAATCAAGGGCACGGCCCATGAAGAAGCCGCGAAGAAACTGGCGGACTTTTCTGCCAGCCCGGCGGCGATGGAACTCTACAAAGAGAACTTCGCGGTCCTCGCGCAACCCGGTATTGCCAAGCCGCAGACCGAATTGCCCGCGGATTACGAGCAGCGTTTGATCAAGAACGACTTTGCCTGGGCCTCGAAGAATCGCGACGAGATCTTGACCGAGTGGCGTAAGCGCTATGACGGCAAGTCCGAGAAGGTCGTTGCCAAGTAAGATCTCTATCGGCTGATACGGCCTCATCGCGAGCAAGCTCGCTCCCACATTGGATCGTGTTCACCACACAATTCTCTGAGGGAGCTGACACATTGGATCTTCAGTGAACGCAAATTCTGTGTGCACCAAAAATCCCCTGTGGGAGCGAGCCTGCTCGCGAATGCGGTCTCTCATTCAGAGCACCTCTAAATGACACACCACAAAGACCTGCTCATCGTAGGTGCCGGCATCCTCGGCCTGTCCCACGCTTACGCCGCCGCCAAGCGCGGCCTCAAGGTCACTGTTTTCGAACGCACCGCTACGCCCCTCGGCGCCTCGGTGCGCAACTTCGGCCAAGCGCTGGTCACCGGCCAACCACCCGGCCCGATGCTCGAACTGGCCATACAACGGCCAGTTCAGCCATCACCGCGCCGCGCTGCACGGCAAGGACGATCAGCAACTGTATTCGCGCGAAGCAATTCCAGCGCTGATCGACTACCTGCGCCGCGAATTGGGCGTCGAGTTTCACTTCTCCACCCTGGTGCGTGACATTGAGCCCGGCCGCTTGCATAGCACTGCCGGCAGCTTCTTTGCCGAGCAGATCATCGTCTGCTCCGGTCACGACTATCAGACCTTGCTGGCTGAGTCGATTGCCGCGCTCAACCCGCAAATCTGTCGTCTGCAAATGCTTCGCGCCCGGCCGCAGATCAACCTGAATCTGCAACACGCACTGCTCACCGGATTGAGTTGCGTGCATTACGGCGCGTTTGCCGACCTGCCGGAAGCTGCGGCGGTGCAAGCACAGATCCTGCGGGACGCGCCGCACTTGCAGGAGAACGGCATTCACCTGCTGATCAGCCCGACGCCTCACGGCGAACTGATCATCGGCGATTCCCACCATTACGGCAGCGACCCTTCACCGTTCAACGCCGAGCAGGTGGACGACTGGATGATCGAGCTGGCCGAGCAGACCCTGGGCTGCAAAGTGCAAGTGGTCGAGCGCTGGCAGGGTGTCTATGGTTCACGGGGACCGGGGCCGTTCTCGTTCCTGCGCCCGGCGAAAGGTTTGGGCGTGGCGTTGATGCACACTGGCGTCGGCATGAGCGTCGGGCCGGCGATGGCCGAACGTAACGTCGCACTGTTGTTGGGAGAGGATTGATGGAGCGCCATGAACAAGTGATCGCCGAAGTCTTCGCGCTGTACGAGCGCTTTGGCGACAGCGACTACATCGGTGAGCCGGTGTCGCAGATCGAGCACATGTCCCAGGCCGCCGAACTGGCCATGGCCGAAGGCTTCGACGATGAAGTGGTGTTGGCGGCGTTCTTTCACGATATCGGGCATATCTGTGCTGAGGATGCCGAGAACATGGGCGGGTTTGGCGTGGTCAGTCATGAGCGTTTGGGCGCGGATTATTTGCGTCGGGCTGGCTTCAGCGAGCGCATGGCGCGGCTGGTGGAATACCACGTTCAAGCCAAGCGTTATCTGACGCTCAAGGAGCCGGGGTACTACGAGCGTTTGAGCGAAGCCAGTCGCCGGACGCTGGAATATCAGGGTGGGGTGATGACGGTGGCCGAGGCTGAGGCGTTTGAGCGTGATCCGTTGTGTGCGGTCAGTTTGCGGATGCGGCAGTGGGATGAACTGGCAAAGGAAGAGTGGGTGCCGGTGATTGATATGGCAGTGCTGAAAGAGAAAGCGGCGCGATTGTTTGCTGCCTAAGTTTTTGAACCGAGTTGCTGCAATCGCTAGCAGGCTAGCTCCCACAGGGGATTTGTGTTGTGACCACGATCCAGTGTGGGAGCGAGCCTGCTCGCGAAGAGGCCGGCTCAGGCGCTACAAATCTTCAGCCAAAGACTCAACCTGTTCCTGCCTTTCCCCCTGACTCAACTTCGCCTGCGGATTAAGCGACGACCATTGCGGATGCGCCCGAGCCTTGTTCAGGGCTTCGGGCAGTTTGCCTTCGCGCCAGGTTTTGTCCTGCGGCGTGGCGACCTGGATGCTGTCCATCGCCGCATGTCCGCGCTGGTTCAGGGCTTGTACCAGTTGCCGCTGACGCAACGCCAGCAACCGCAACACGCTGTCGTCGACAGTCAGCTCCCGCTGCCCCTTGATCTTGCCCAGCAACCGGCCGCCATAACTGCGCGCGGTTTGCAGGGCGCCGCCGGCAATCGCACCGGCCAGTGCTGCTGCGCCGAGGGTCAGGCCGCCGACCAGCAGGTCCACGCCAGCTCCCGCCGCCGCGCCGGCCGCGATGCCACTGCCAACCCGCACCCCCAATTGCTTGAGTGTTTCCGGGTTGAACAAGTCATCACCCCAACGGCCATCGAGCAGCGGCAAGTCACTGGCCGCCGCGTCCTGTGGGCGGAACGCGTAGAGCTTGAGCAACGCTTCGACGCAACGTTGTTCCCGTTGTCGAACGGCTTTGCGCAATTCGTTGATTGCTTGTCGTTCCAGCTCAGGTTTACTCGCCACGCTGCGCCGGCACGCGGCGCAATCGATCAATAATTCGGCAATCAGCCGCGCTGCACTCTGCTGGCGAGCCAGGCGTTGAGCCTGTTGATCGGCGATCAGCCGTTCAAGCTGCTCGCGGGAGTGTTCCAGCAACAGTGCGAGGCTTTCATAGAGTCTGCGTTCGCCATCTTCTGGTGGAGCGACGCTGTCGAAACGCACCAACGCATGCAAACCCAGCCGCGCCAGAGCCTCGCGCCAATCCGGTTCGCGATGGTTGGCGCTGCTGACGAAATTCAGCACCGGCAGCAACGGTTTGCCGCAACTGGCCAACACTTCCAGTTCGTCGCGGTACTTGGCCAGCACCGGTTCCCGGGCGTCGATCACATAGAGTCCGGCGTCCGAGGCCAGCAGTTGGCGCAGCACCTTGGCCTCTTGTTCGAACCGCTGTCGGGCCTCGCTGCCCTCGAGGAATCGCGCCAGGCGTGCCGGGCCGTCGAGGCGTTCGCCGGGGCGTTCCAGGCGTTCGAGGTAGTCGAGCAGGGCGATGGCGTCTTCCAGGCCGGGCGTGTCGTAGAGGTCGAGCAGCGGCTCACCGTCCACCGACAACCGCGCGCCTTCGACGTGGCGGGTGGTGCTGGGCCGATGGGACACTTCACCGAAACCGACGTCCCGGGTCAGGGTGCGCAGCAATGAGGTTTTGCCGACGTTGGTGTGGCCGACGACGGCGAGCTTCAACGGCTTAGTCATGACCGGTCTCCAGCCAGTTCATGGGCGCGCAATCAGCGAATGGCAGTTCAAGCTGTTGCAACGCCGTATGCCAGTCACCGAGTCGCTCGGCATCCAGCGCTTCGCCGGGCGGCGCTTGCAGCAGCCAGACGCGGGTGGCGCTGGCGTTGCGCGCCAGTTCGGCGATCAACGCCAGGCTGCCGCGATCCGGTGAACGGCGCGGGTCGCAGGCAATCAACAGGCGAGCCGGGGGAAAGCGGCTGAGCTGTTCGAGGAGTTTGTTGCGCGACTCGCGGCTGTCGAGGATGCCGGCATCGCTCACGGTTTTCGGTAGTTGTGGCGGCCATGGGCGTTGACCGTCCAGTTCGATGGCCACCAGCAGCGCGCCATCGCTGTGCAATTCGCTGACGCTGCTTTCGACGCGGTGAAGTTGATCCGGGGCGGCATCGCTGATGCCCAGGCGTTCGCTGGTGGGCATCAGGCGTTCGCGTAATTGAGCGTAGCCGGGCAGGTTCAAATCCAGACGCAAGGCAGCCTGGCCGGTTTTCCAGCGCCACAGGCAAAACAGCGCCAGCAGCAGGCGCGGCACCACGCCGTAAACCACCAAGACGCCGACCAGCCAGGTTGCCCAGGCCTGACGGGCGCTTTCGATGTTGAGCGCGGTGTCGCCGCTGGCGCGGATCATCTCCACGGTCGGCACGTTGAAGCCGAGCAAGGCCGGCAGGGTGCCGAGGGTTTGGGTCATGGCGACAAAGGTGTCGGCGCTGAGCAGGGTGGTTTCCCAGACAAAGCCGTAACGCCGGGTCGCCATCAGCGTCAGCAGAATCGCCAGGGCACTGAGCATCGCCAACAGCCACAAGCTGTTGACCAGCACGCCGATGGCCCAGCGATTGAGTTTGTGCCGTTGCAGCAACAGCAGCAGGGCCGGGGCCAGTTGTGCGGCTTTGGCGTCGCGGGCGAGTTTTTCGCTGAGCCACAGCCACAGTCGTCCGAGAGTAGCGCCGTGTTCACCGGCAAATACCAGGCCCAAGGCCCAGCTCAGTAGAAGAATCAGGTTCAGCCCGAGCAGGCTGCCCAAGGCCCAGAACACATTCACCGCAATTTGCCCATCGCTTAGCGCCGCAAACGCGAGGCCGGCGCCGCTGACCACGGCCACTATGACGAGCACCAACAACGCCAGTCGTGCACCTTGCAGCCAGTGGGTGAGCGCGTTGGTCAGCCCATCGCGTTCGGCCAGCCACAGGGCGCGGCGTTGAATCCGTGTCGGCAGGTCGCCGCCAGCCGTGCGGGCCAGTCGGTTGGCTTCCAGGTCATCCAGTGGCCCGGCATGTTCTTCGCGCAAACGGATGGTTTCCGTCAGCCAGAGGTTATTCAGTTCAGTCACGCGGCATCCCGTCGCTTAAATGAACGGTGAGCATAACCGCTGTGGCGCTTATCCGGGAAAGGGAGGCTCTGGTATCCTCGCCGGCATGACTAAATCACTCCCCCTTAGCCTGATCGCAGCCCTCGGTGAAAACCGTGTGATCGGCGTCGACAACAGCATGCCCTGGCACTTGCCGGGGGACTTCAAATACTTCAAGGCCACCACCTTGGGCAAGCCGATCATCATGGGGCGCAAGACCTGGGATTCCCTCGGTCGTCCGCTGCCGGGCCGGTTGAACATCGTGGTCAGCCGTCAGGCGGATCTGGTGTTGGCGGGCGCGGAGGTTTATCCGTCGCTGGAGGCTGCGGTTGTTCGCGCTGAAGAGTGGGCGAAGGAGCAGGGCATCGATGAGCTGATGCTGATTGGCGGGGCGCAGTTGTATGCCCAAGGCTTGGCACAGGCCGATCGGCTGTACCTGACGCGTGTCGCGCTGAGCCCGGAAGGGGATGCGTGGTTTCCGGAGTTTGATTTGAACCAGTGGAAACTGGTGTCGAATGTGCCGAATCCGGCGGAAGGGGATAAGCCGGCGTACGCATTTGAAGTTTGGGAAAAAGCCTAAATTGTGGCGAGGGGATTTATCCCCGTTGGGTTGCGCAGCAGCCCCAAAATAATGGGGTCGCTACGCAACCCAACGGGGATAAATCCCCTCGCCACAAGTATGTGTTGCAGTTAAGCCTGAGCCAACTCCGCATGCTCATCCGCATCCAGCAGCTCTTTATCCGTCTGCTGCATGATCTGGCTGGTAATCGCCCCCGCCGTAATCGAACCGCTGACGTTCAACGCCGTACGGCCCATGTCGATCAGCGGCTCGACCGAAATCAGCAACGCCACCAGTGACACCGGCAAGCCCATGGCCGGCAGCACAATCAACGCGGCAAACGTCGCGCCGCCACCGACCCCGGCCACACCGGCCGAACTCAGGGTCACAATCGCCACCAGCGTCGCGATCCACAGCGGGTCGAGCGGGTTGATGCCCACGGTCGGCGCGACCATCACCGCCAACATCGCCGGGTACAGACCGGCGCAGCCGTTCTGGCCAATGGTCGCGCCGAACGAAGCGGCGAAACTGGCGATGGACTGCGGGATGCCCAGGCGACGGGTCTGCGCTTCGATGCTCAGCGGAATGCTCGCTGCGCTGGAGCGGCTGGTGAAGGCAAAGGTCAGCACCGGCCAGATCTTGCGGAAGAAACGCAGCGGGTTGATCCCGGCCGCCGACACCAGCAGGCCATGGATCACGAACATCAGGCCCAGGCCGATGTAGGACACCACCACGAAACTACCGAGCTTGATGATGTCTTGCAGGTTGGAGCCGGCGACCACTTTGGTCATCAGCGCCAAAACGCCGTACGGGGTCAGCTTCATCACCAGACGCACCAAACGCATCACCCAGGCTTGCAGGGTGTCGATGGCGTTGATCACTTTCTGACCTTTCTCGACGTCGTCTTTCAGCAGCTGCAGCGCCGCGACCCCGAGGAACGCAGCGAAAATCACCACGCTAATGATCGACGTCGGCTTGGCGCGGGCCAGGTCGGCGAACGGGTTCTGCGGGATGAACGACAGCAGCAACTGCGGCACATTCAGGTCGGCGACCTTGCCGGCGTAGTCGGTCTGGATGGTTTGCAGACGGGCCATTTCCTGAGTGCCGGCCACCAAACCATCGGCGGTCAGGCCGAACAGGTTGGTCAGGCCGATACCGATCAGCGCCGCGATGGCGGTGGTGAACAGCAGCGTGCCGATGGTCAGGAAGCTGATTTTGCCCAGCGACGAGGCGTTGTGCAGACGGGCCACAGCGCTGAGGATCGAGGCGAACACCAGCGGGATCACGATCATTTGCAGCAACTGCACGTAACCGTTACCGACCAGATCGAACCAGCCGATCGAGGCTTTCAGCACCGGGTTGCCGTCACCGTAAATGGCGTGCAACGCCACGCCGAATGCCACACCCAATGCCAGTGCGAGCAGGACTTTTTTGGCCAGGCTCCAGGAGGTGTGACGGGTTTGCACCAGGCCGAAGAGCAGGGCGAGGAACACCAGCAGATTGAGAATCAGCGGCAGATTCATAAAGACTCCGATAAGGCTTGTGCCAACTGCCTTCCAGGGCAGCTGCGAACCGGCAAGCTTAACAGCTTGATATCTAATGAATTAATATCAAAAACAGAGGTGGACTGTCGTTTTTGGAATAAGCCAGTGCCGCTCTGGGGAATGCGCCTGACGGAATCAGGACGTAAGCGGTCGCGGGCGGACGAGAACGGTCACACTTTTTTGTTAGCGTCGATCTCTTTGAATCAGGGTCTCTCTACAAGGAAGCATGCAGATGAAGTTCGCACCGAAAATGCTGGCTGTCGCACTGGGTTTAGGATTGGGCTTGAGCCTTGCGGGCCAGGCGTTCGCGACTGACCTGAAACACTGGCCAGCCGATCAGGCCAAGGCACTGGACGCGATGATCGCGGCCAATGCCAACAAAGGTAACTTCGCGGTGTTCGACATGGACAACACCAGTTACCGCTACGACCTCGAAGAGTCGTTGCTGCCGTTCCTGGAAAACAAGGGCCTGATCACCCGCGAGACCCTCGATCCCTCCCTGAAACTGATTCCGTTCAAGGACACCGCCGACCATAAGGAAAGCCTGTTCAGTTACTACTATCGCCTCTGTGAAATCGACGACATGGTTTGCTATCCATGGGTCGCCCAAGTGTTCGCAGGCTTCACCCTTCAAGAGCTCAAGGGTTATGTCGATGAGCTGATGGCGTCCGGCAAACCGGTGCCGAGCACGTATTACGACGGCGATGTGGTCAAGAACATCGACGTCCAGCCACCGAAAGTCTTCACCGGCCAGGCCGAGCTTTACAACAAGCTGATGGAGAACGGCATCGAGGTCTACGTGATGACCGCCGCCTCCGAGGAACTGGTGCGCATGGTCGCGGCCGATCCGAAGTACGGCTACAACGTCAAACCGCAGAACGTGATCGGCGTGAGCACGCTGCTCAAGGACCGCAAGACTGGCGAACTGACCACCGCGCGCAAACAGATCACTGCTGGCAAGTATGACGAGAAGGCCAACCTCGGCCTGGAACTGACGCCATACCTGTGGACACCGGCAACCTGGATGGCCGGCAAGCAAGCGGCGATCCTCACCTACATCGACGAGTGGAAAAAACCGGTGCTGGTGGGTGGCGATACACCGACCAGTGACGGCTACATGCTGTTTCACAGCGTCGACGTGGCCAAGGGTGGCATCCACTTGTGGGTCAACCGCAAAGACAAATACATGACTCAGCTCAACGGCATGATGGCCAAGCACGCTGCGGCTCAGGCGAAAGAAGGCTTGCCGGTGACGGCGGACAAGAACTGGGTGATCGTCAAGCCTGAAGAGATTCAGTAACCCACACAGATCTAGTGTGGGAGCGAGCCTGCTCGCGAAAGCGTTGTGTCAGTCATCCTCTTCGTTTCTGACATACCGCATTCGCGAGCAGGCTCGCTCCCACAGGGGATTTACAGTGTTCAGTAGCTCGTGGCAGACAAAAAAATGCCCCGCACTTGGCGGGGCATTTTTTTGTTCGACGGTTAAGCCTTACAGCCCGTCGAGCATCGCCTTGTTACGCACAGCACCCTTGTCAGCGCTGGTGGCCAGCAGGGCGTAGGCTTTCAGCGCGGTGGTCACTTTACGTGGACGTTTCTCTACCGGTTTCCAGCCTTTCTGGTCTTGCTCGACCCGGCGTGCCGCCAGTTCTTCATCGCTGATCAACAGGTTGATCGAGCGGTTCGGAATGTCGATCAGCACTTTGTCGCCGTCCTGCACCAGACCAATCGCACCGCCGGCAGCGGCTTCTGGCGAAGCGTGACCGATGGACAGACCCGAGGTGCCGCCGGAGAAACGACCGTCGGTGAGCAGCGCGCAGGCTTTGCCCAGGCCTTTGGATTTCAGGTAGGACGTTGGGTACAGCATTTCCTGCATGCCCGGGCCGCCTTTCGGACCTTCGTAACGGATGATCACGATGTCGCCGGCCTTCACTTCGTCAGCGAGGATGCCGCGTACGGCGCTGTCCTGGCTTTCGAAGATCTTCGCGTTGCCTTCGAAGACGTGGATCGACTCGTCGACGCCGGCGGTTTTCACCACGCAACCGTCCAGGGCGATGTTGCCGTACAGAACGGCGAGGCCGCCTTCTTGCGAATAAGCGTGCTCGACACTGCGAATGCAGCCGTTTTCACGGTCGTCGTCCAGGGTTTCCCAACGGGTCGACTGGCTGAACGCGGTTTGCGTCGGGATGCCCGCAGGGCCGGCCTTGAAGAAGTGATGCACGGCTTCGTCGGTGGTCTGGGTGATGTCCCACTTGGCGATGCCTTCGGCCATGCTTTTGCTGTGCACGGTCGGCAGCTCGGTGTGCAGCAGGCCGCCACGAGCCAGCGAGCCGAGGATGCTGAAGATGCCACCGGCGCGGTGTACGTCTTCCATGTGGTACTTCTGGATATTTGGCGCGACTTTGCACAGTTGCGGCACGTGGCGGGAGAGGCGGTCGATGTCCTTCAGGTCGAAGTCGATCTCGGCTTCCTGGGCGGCGGCCAGCAAGTGCAGGATGGTGTTGGTGGAACCGCCCATGGCGATGTCCAGCGTCATGGCGTTTTCGAACGCCTTGAAGTTGGCGATGTTGCGCGGCAATACCGACTCATCGTTGTCGCCGTAGTAACGCTTGCACAGGTCGACGATGGTGCGGCCGGCTTGCAGGAACAATTGCTCGCGGTCGCTGTGGGTGGCCAGGGTCGAACCGTTGCCCGGCAATGCCAGGCCCAGGGCTTCAACCAGGCAGTTCATCGAATTGGCGGTGAACATGCCGGAGCACGAACCGCAGGTCGGGCAAGCGCTGCGCTCGTACTCAGCGACTTTCTCGTCAGAAGCGCTGGAGTCGGCGGCGATCACCATGGCATCGACCAAGTCGAGACCGTGGCTGGCCAGTTTAGTCTTGCCGGCTTCCATCGGACCGCCGGAAACGAAGATCACCGGAATGTTCAGGCGCAGGGCGGCCATCAGCATGCCAGGGGTGATCTTGTCGCAGTTGGAGATGCAGACGATGGCGTCGGCGCAGTGGGCGTTGACCATGTATTCGACGGAGTCGGCGATGATCTCGCGGCTCGGCAGCGAATACAGCATGCCGTCGTGGCCCATGGCGATGCCGTCATCCACGGCGATGGTGTTGAATTCTTTGGCGACACCGCCGGCCCGTTCGATTTCGCGGGCGACCAGTTGGCCAAGGTCCTTGAGGTGGACGTGGCCCGGTACGAACTGGGTGAAGGAGTTGGCAATGGCGATGATCGGCTTCTTGAAGTCGTCATCTTTCATCCCGGTGGCGCGCCACAGTGCGCGGGCGCCGGCCATGTTGCGGCCGTGGGTGGATGTTTTCGAGCGGTAATCAGGCATGGAGCACTCCGGGCGGCTAATCAGGTATCAAAGGGGAGTGAGCTTCTATTGACGTCTGGAACACTCAGAAATGGCCGTGTGTCCGGAAGTTGCCGATGACTTTGCGGGATCGCCGCTTGCCTCAGCCTGAGCTCATAAACCCGCCGGGGGATGAATGGCGATGAATCCCGCGATTCTACACCGCTGGCGTCAAGAGGGAATGCCGGAAAGTGTTGTTGCAGCACCGACGGTGTGTGTGGAATGACGACCGGCAGGCTAATCACCACCCACGGCGTTGGCTTCGAGGATTCTGGCGCGAAGACTGATGTGCCTGTTGAGCGCCAACGCCACGGTGCTCAGCAGAATAAAGCTGTAGCCCAATGTCAATTGCAGGTTGGCCGGGCTCAAACTGATCAGCGCGCTGATAAGGCCACCGCAAATGAAGATGAGGGTGCTGCCTGCCGAGGCCGAGGTGCCGGCAATCTCGGGGAACACGTTCATGGCCTTTGACGTGGCAGCCGGGCGGGCAATGGTGGTACCGGCGGTGCAGATCAGCATCGGGATCAGCACGGTGGCCGGTGCCAGCGCAAAGTTCGCGGACAGGTACAGCATCGTCAGACCCGACAGCAGAATCAGGCTCAGGCCGACGATGATTTGCTGGCCGGGGCGGACCCGTCGACTCAGCAGTGTGGCGACGATGCCGCCCACCACATAGGCGGCACCGTAGATCAGCAGAATCAGTGAGAAGTCATAGGGCGCCATTTGCAGTTGATCCATGAAGATCAGCGGCGAAATCACGATGAAGGAGAAGTGGCAGGCAAAGGCAAATGCCGACACCAGCCAATAGCTGACGAATTCGAAATCTCCCAGCACCCGCCGGTACGACTGAATGAAACCCAGGCGCACGCCGCTGTGAGCAGGGCGACTGTTGTTCAGGAACAGCCAGGCTTTGATCAGCACGACGGCAGCCAGCACGGCGAACACCCAGAAGCTGCCGCGCCAGCCGAGGGTGGCCTGCAGGAAGGTGCCGGCCAGGGGCGACACCGAAATGAAGATCCCCGTGGCGGTCACCATCAGAATGCGCAGACGGTCACGCTGCTCGCCTTCGAACAGATCCTGCACCAAGGCCTGTGACAACACGAAACAGCCGCAGCCCAGGGCCTGCACCACGCGGAATATCAGGAACAACGTGTAATCACTGGTGGCCACGCAGCCGAGCGCGCCGATCATCGAGACCGCCATGCCTGCCAGCAGCAAACCCTTGCGGCCGATCACGTCTGACAGCGGGCCTATCAATACTTGAGCAAAGGCGATGCCCACCGCAAACAGGCTGATCGACAGCGCGATGTCCGCCGGGGAGGTACGGAAGTGTCCGGCCAGCGCCGGAAAAGAAGGCAGCAGGACATCCAGCGGAAACACGCCCAGCAGCACCATCGCCATGAGCAAGCTGACAGCTGCGCGTCGTTGTCGGGTGGTCACCACAGATTTTCCATCATCCATCGATCAATCCTGCCTTGGCAAAAAGTTTCTGGTTGTTGGGGAGTGCGAAGAATCCGGCTTTTTCCAGTGCGTCGAGCGTAGCCATTGCTCCCGTTTTGGCGCGCTGACGGCCGGCGTGTGCATTGACCAAACCGTCGAGAATTTCCCTGATGGCACTGTCGGCAATACCCGCACCACGCAAACTCTGTTGTAGCCAGCGTTCATCGACTTCGAAAAAATCCTGATGACTTCCAGCAGGATTTTTGCCGCAAACGTGCGCTGACTGCTGGTCAGGGTCAGCCACAGGTAGTGGAACACCTCTGAAAAATAGCGACTGTGGCGCGCCTCGTCCGTGAGGTGATCCCTGAGCATCTCCTGAACGCTGGTCACCAGCGACTCGCGGCAAACGTCGAGCAGTTCCCTGGCGATAATCGTCTCCGATACAAAGCCGACCAGGAACCAGGCCAGTGCGCTGTGCCGGTCCGGGGTTTGGGCGAGCAGAGCGTTCAGCCGGGTGATCCGCTGGGGCATCATTGGACGCTGGGTGATGCCGTAAAAACGGGCAATCTGCTCGGCAAGGCTATTGGAGAACAATGCGTGGAAACCTTCGTCGGTATAGAGCTGCAACGCCGCCGTTTTCATCCGTTGCGGGATGTTGAGATCCAGTTCGCCATGAACGATGGTTTCTACCGCGCGGTTGACGATGCGATGTTCGAGCAGGGTGGTGTAGTCGAGGAAATACACCAGATGGTTGGCCGCCAGCCTGTGCGTAACATCGAGGCCCGCGGCCTGAACGGCAGGGTGCGCCAGGTACGGCAGGAATGCCGGAGGAAACCAGTGGCGGGTTTGCAGCTGTTGCTGCAGGTCATCCGGCAATTGGTAGTCATGTTGGCTGGTGCGCACCGAAGCGCGGTTGTCCCAGTCGTTGAGGGTGAACTTGAGCGGCCAGGATACAGGTGCTTCGAGTTGATCCGGGGTCAGCGCGCTCATGCTTGCGTTTCCTGCAGCAGGGTCTGCATTTCCTGACACATCGCCTGACCGTCGCTGGCGCCGCAACCGACAAAGAACAGCGGCTGCTCGGCGCTGCCGGTGATGCCCAGCAGGTTCTCGACCTGATGATCGCCAAACGCGCCGGTCAGCCAGGTATTGAGACCCAGCGCTGTGGCTATCAACTGGAACGATTGCGAAAGGTGGCCCGCTTCGACGAAGGCCATGCGATAGGCCCGCGAATGTTCGTATTTCCACCAGAGCTTGTCGAAGCGCGCAGTGATGAACAGCCCCAGCGGCAGGTTATTGATGAAGTGTTGGCCGCCGAGCAGGTTGCCCAGCGCCGATTCGGGCAAAGGGTTGATCAGGCTCAGGGCATGCTCTGCCGAGTGATAGGCATAAATGCCGGGCTCCAGGCCGCGGACATTCTGTGCCAGAACAAAACCTTCACACGCATTCAGTCCTCCGCCCGAAGGGCTGCTGCGACGGGCGTGGAGACCATTGGCGATGCTGTCGTCGCGGTCGTTTTCGCGCTCGTGAAGAAAGCCGAGGGACAAGTAAAGCAGGGTGGCGACGTCATTCAGCGTGATCGCTTCACCGGTATAGGAACGACAGGTCTTGCGCTGACGCAGCGCGCTGCCGAGGCTGTCATCGGCCAACTCGCAAGGCGCGGGCAGCACGATGCGCTCGCTCGCATCCGGCGCTGGACGCTCGTTTTCGGGTGCCGGTTTGCTCAGCACTTCATTGCAGTGGCTCAGGTATTGTCGGGACCATTCGTGGATATTCTGTGGTGTCTGTTCGCACGGGATATTCTGAGTGCCGATGTGATAAATCTTCGACAGTTCATCCCAACCCCATTCAGGGTTGTCTATTTTTGAAACGGTTAGTATTCCTGCGCTTAACAGTTGTGTGTCTATTATGTTGCCGTGATCGAATATGTTCGGATTGTCGATAAGTTTGGCAAGTCGGCAGGCGTAATTAAGATCGAGTTCATGTTGAACGTGGTCTTTGTAGTTCCAGACTATTTGTCCGGGCGTGCGCGGTAATATGAATAGGTACGGATTGATGTGCATGTTCAATACTTCACTCTGGAAGGGTCGGGTGGACGCTGGGTAGCCGGCACTCCCCAGCGTCTCGCTTACTTAACGGGCTTTAGGGGCGACCAGAAAAGCCAGGTTAGCGATTTTGTTGGTTTCCAGAGTAATTGCTTTCATGTTTTTAACTCCATGTAAGTGATAGTGAGTGCCACCTCGTGGTGACAACTCAATCATAGTTACTAATTAATTATTGGCAAGTGGATATTAAGTAGGAAGATTCCGTAAATTTGTCGGAGCAAACCTTACGTCAAACGCTTATTTGTAAGTTGTTTTTCGCTAAATCAGGAATGCAGAGAAATTTCCTGCAAGAGTTCAGGAAGTTAGTTGTAGGAATGAATTGGATTTAATGGGCGCCGACGGCATTGCACCGTCCTAAAATAAAACGGGGAGCCCTTGGGCTCCCCGTTTTTACTGACCGATCAGCTGTTTGGCAGCAGACGGCAGGTGATGCTCTTGATGTAGCGGGTTTCGGCGATGGCCGGGTGAACCGGGTGATCCGGGCCCTGACCGCCACGTTCCAGCATTTGGATGTTGCGGTCCAGGTGACGGGCGCTGGTCAGCAGGATGTTCTGCAGATCGTCTTCCGGCAGGTGCATCGAGCACGAAGCGCTGATCAGGATGCCGTCCTTGCTGAGCAGGCGCATGGCTTGCTCGTTCAGGCGACGGTAGGCGCCTTCACCGTTCTTCATGTCTTTCTTGCGTTTGATGAAGGCCGGCGGGTCGGCGACGATCACGTCGAATCGTTCTTCGCTGGCTTTGAGCTCTTTCAGGGCTTCAAACACATCGCCTTCGACGCAGGTCATTTTCTCGGCGACGCCGTTCAGCGCGGCGTTGCGCTCGACGCCGTCGAGGGCGAAGGCTGAGGAGTCGACGCAGAACACTTCACTGGCGCCGAACGCGGCGGCTTGCACGCCCCAGCCGCCGATGTAGCTGTACAGGTCGAGCACGCGCTTACCTTTGGCATACGGCGCCAGGCGTGCGCGGTTCATGCGGTGGTCGTAGAACCAGCCGGTTTTCTGGCCTTGAATGACAGGCGCCTCGAACTTCACGCCATTCTCTTCCAGCGCAACCCATTCCGGCACCAGGCCGAATACGGTTTCGACGTAGCGGTTGAGGCCTTCGGCGTCACGGGCCGCGGAGTCGTTCTTGAACAGAATGCCGCTCGGCTTGAGCACTTGGGTCAGCGCTGCGATCACGTCTTCTTTATGAGCTTCCATGGTCGCCGAAGCGATCTGGACCACCAGGATGTCGCCGAAACGGTCGACGACCAGGCCTGGCAACAGGTCCGAATCACCGTAGACCAGGCGATAGAACGGCTTGTCGAACAGGCGATCGCGCAGGGACAGGGCGACGTTCAGGCGATGCACCAGCAGCGATTTGTCCAATGGCAACTTGATGTCGCGCGACAGCAGGCGTGCGCAGATCAGGTTGTTCGGGCTCATGGCGACGATGCCCAGCGGCTTGCCGCCGGCGGCTTCGAGGATCGCCTGGTCACCGGCCTTGAAACCGTGCAAAGGGGTCGCCGCTACATCGATTTCGTTGCTATAGACCCACAAGTGGCCGTTTCGCAGGCGACGGTCGGCGTTGGCTTTGAGGCGCAGGCTAGGCAGGGACATGACGTCGCTCCGGAAAAAAGAGCGGGAGTATAGCGTGTTGTGCAAGGCCCCGGCTTGGCAGATAGACCTGTGGCGCGGGAGCTTCCTGTGGTGAGGGGGCTTGCCCCCGTTCGGCTGCGGAGCAGTCGTTGATTTTGGGCCGGCGTCGCCGTCCAGCGGGAGCAATCTCCCTCGCCACAGACGCTTGCACATCAGCCCAGGAATGACTGGGCAATAGATGAAATTTTCGGCGATCTGCCGGCCAATGTGTCGGATCCAACTTTTTAAAGGTTAGAATCCCCGCCTGTCCCAGAGTGTGTACTTATGTCCCAAGAGCTGAGTTCCGAACAGATTCAACAGTCCCTGCAAGGCATCAGCGTGCCGGCCCAGCCGCAGATCATGGTGGATCTGCAGATGGAACAGTACATGCCCGATCCGGACCTGGAAGTGATCGCGAAACTGATTGCCCAGGACCCAGGCCTCTCCGGGGCACTGCTGAAAATCGTCAACTCGCCTTACTACGGCTTGAGTAACAAGATCGCTTCGATCCAGCGTGCAGTGAATTTGCTGGGCAGCCGTTCGATCATCAACCTGATCAACGCGCAGTCGATCAAGGGTGAGATGAACGACGACACCATCGTGACCCTGAACCGGTTCTGGGACACCGCTCAGGATGTGGCGATGACATGCCTGACGCTGGCCAAGCGCATCGGCTCCCAGGCCGGCGACGAGGCTTATGCGCTGGGTTTGTTCCATGACTGCGGCGTGCCGTTGATGCTCAAGCGTTTCCCCGACTACATGAAAACCCTGGAAGAGGCCTACGCCAACGCGAGTGCCGAATGCCGGGTAGTGGACACCGAGAACCGGGTGTTCAACACCAACCACGCCGTGGTCGGTTATTACACCGCCAAGTCCTGGCGCTTGCCGGAACACATCACCGCCGCCATCGCCAATCACCACAATGCGCTGGCGATCTTCAGTGATGAATCCTCGCGCAACAGCCAGCTGAAAAACCTGCTGTCGATCCTGAAAATGGCCGAACACATTTGCGCGTCCTATCGGGTGCTGGGTAACCAGTCCGAGGACCACGAGTGGAACAGCGTCGGGCCTTTGGTGCTCGATTATGTCGGTCTCTCGGATTACGATTTCGAAACCCTCAAGCAAACGATCCGTGACCTCGGCGCGCATTGATTCGAGAGCACCATGCCTGAACTGCCAGAAGTCGAAACCACCCGCCGGGGCATCGCCCCGCACCTGGAAGGCCAGCGCGTCAGCCGGGTGATCGTGCGCGACCGGCGTCTGCGCTGGCCAATTCCCGAAGACCTGGATGTGCGGCTGTCCGGCCAGCGCATTGTGCTGGTGGAACGACGCGCCAAGTACCTGTTGATCAATGCCGAGGTCGGCACCTTGATCAGCCATTTGGGGATGTCAGGGAATTTGCGCCTGGTCGAGGTCGGCACCCCGGCGGCCAAGCATGAGCATGTGGATATTGAACTCGAGTCTGGCCTGGCCCTGCGTTACACCGACCCACGCCGGTTTGGCGCGATGCTCTGGAGCCTGGACCCGCTCAATCACGAATTGCTGATTCGCCTGGGGCCGGAGCCGTTGACCGATCTGTTCGATGGCGAGCGCTTGTTCCAGAAGTCTCGCGGGCGCTCCATGGCGGTCAAGCCGTTCATCATGGACAACGCGGTGGTGGTGGGTGTCGGCAATATCTATGCGACAGAAGCGTTGTTCGCTGCCGGCATCGACCCGCGCCGTGAAGCGAAGAGCATTTCCCGGGCGCGATACCTGAAACTGGCAATCGAGATCAAACGCATCCTCGCCCATGCCATCGAGCGGGGCGGCACTACGTTGCGCGATTTTATCGGCGGCGACGGCCAGCCGGGCTACTTCCAGCAGGAACTGTTCGTCTACGGTCGTGGCAGTGAGCCCTGCAAAGTCTGCGGCACAGAGCTGCGGGACGTGCGCCTCGGGCAGCGCGCCAGTGTCTTTTGCCCACGCTGTCAGAGCTGATACGTCCTACGGTCTATAGTCAGTGTTCTCACTGCCTAGCCGAAGGACCGTGCCATGAATTCGTTTCGAACCTTTGTCGTTGTTTTGCTGCTGAGTGCCGGTCTGCCGGCGCTGGCGGCTGAGAGCAGCGGCGGCAGCGGCGACCCGCGTTACGCCATCCAGAACCCACCGGCCTACGCCATGATCGGCGACTTGCTGATTGCCCGACCTTTATTGGTGGTGGCGACAGTGATCGGTGCGGGTGTGTTTGTGGTGTCGTTGCCGTTTACCGCGTTGGGTGGCGGTGTTGGCGATGCGGGGCAGGCGCTGGTGGTTGATCCGGCGAAAGCCGCGTTTGTGCGGTGCCTGGGGTGTACCGGGGATGGGTTTGAGGAGCGCGAGTGAAGTCTCGGTGACATCTTCGGTATGGCTGATGACGCCTTCGCGAGCAAGCCCGCTCCCACAGTTGATCTGTGTTGTTAATCAGTGGGTCTGAGCACAGCAGATCCCATGTGGGAGCGGGCTAGCTCGCGAAGAGGACCGCAAAGACGCCACAGAAACATCTGGCTCACGCCTTACCGGTAATGATCCGGTATTTCGCCATCAACTGCTCTTCAGTCTCTGGATGCGCTTCATCCAGCGGAATGCAATCTACCGGGCAGACTTGTTGGCACTGAGGCTCGTCGTAGTGGCCGACACACTGCGTGCACAGGTTAGGGTCGATCACGTAGATCTCTTCGCCTTGGGAGATGGCGGCGTTCGGGCACTCGGGTTCGCAAACGTCGCAATTGATGCAATCGTCGGTGATGATCAGGGACATGCTAACTCCAGCCAGGGCGGCAGGCCCGGGCGCAATAAACCAATGCGCGCAATTGTGCCGCATTGGCGCCCGCAGTGCACGCGGGCGCGATCAAGGGCAAAAGATCGCAGCCTTCGGCAGCTCCTACTTCTTGAAGCGTTCGGTGAGGGCGTCCGCCACCGCTGGGTGGACAAACTTGGTGATATCGCCGCCCAAGGCAGCGATTTCACGAACCAGCGTCGAGGAAATGTACGAATAACGCTCGGAAGGCGTAAGAAACAGGCTTTCCACATCCGGCGCCAGTTGGCGGTTCATGTTGGCCAGCTGGAATTCGTATTCGAAGTCCGACACTGCGCGCAAACCGCGCAGGAACACGTTGGCGTTCTTCTCTTTGGCGAAGTGCGCCAGCAGCGTCGAGAAGCCGACGACTTCAACGTTGGGCAGATGTTTAGTGACCTCGCGGGCCAGCTCCACACGCTGTTCCAGGGGAAACAACGGGTTTTTCTTCGGGCTGGCGGCGACAGCGATGATCACATGATCGAACAGGCGCGAGGCGCGTTCGACCAGATCGCCATGGCCCTTGGTAATAGGGTCGAAGGTACCTGGGTACAACACTCGGTTCATCGCGTCGTCCTGGCGGGAGTCCGTTGGGGAGTCGGATGGTATCGCAGCCTTCCCGGTCGGGAAAGTCGCCTGTTGGGTAAGAAAGCACTATAGACGATAGGAGAATTCCGGTTTTTCATGGGTTTTTCAGGCGTTCGGCCAGGGAAGTCGCCAGTTGCGCCGTCAGCCCGTAGACCGACAATTGTGGGTTTGCGCCAATGCTGGTGGGGAATAGCGATCCGTCATGGATAGACAGATTGCTGATCTGATGATGGCGGCCAAGGCTGTCGGTCACTGCGTTTTTCGGGTCTTCGCCCATCGCACAACCGCCCATCACGTGAGCACTGCCCAGGCGTGTGCGGTACAGCTCAAGGCTCAGGCCATCGATCAAGGATCGGGCCTCGGCGAGGGTTTTCACGTAGCGCGCATCGGCGTGCATCGGCATCACCGCTTTGGCGCCACCGGCGAACTGGATCTCGGCCATGCTATGGAACGCACGGCGCAAGCCGTCCCAGGCGTAGGGTGAAACCTGGTAGTCGAGGACCGGCGTGCCATCGCCGCGCAACTCGACGCTGCCCCCGGGACTGTCCGGGTGGAAGCCGTCGCGCAGCAACGCCAGCATGGCGTGGGTGTGGGGCAGGTTTTCCATGTGTTGTGAGTTTTCTTTGCCAAAGCCGCCCAGCAGAGTCGCCGCCAGGGCCGGTTGCAGCGGCGGTACTTCGAGCTTGTAGGACATTTTGCCGGTGGTGCCGTCCTGCCATTGGAAATGGTCGGAATAGATCGACTGCGGCGCACCGTAGAACGGGTTGATCACCTCGTCGAACAGCCCGGCGGACATGTTGACCAAATGCAGGAACGTCCGGGTGCCCAGCCGTTTGTGCGGGTCGGGTGCGTCGGAACGCAGCAGCAACGCCGGGCTGTTGATCCCGCCGCCGGCCAGCACGTAGTGCCGGGCCTTGACCGTGATGGTGCGTCCGGTCGGTGCGACGCAGCGATCGTCCATGGCCACGCAATTGAGGCCGGTGACCTTGCCATCCTTGATCGACAGTTTCTCGGCACGGGCCAGGTAGAGCAGTTCGCCGCCCTTTTCCAGGGTCGCCGGAATGGTCGTCACCATCATTGATTGCTTGGCGTTGGTCGGGCAGCCCATGCCGCAGTAGCCGAGGTTCCAGCAGCCGCGCACATTGCGCGGGATCACGTGCCAGCTATAGCCGAGTTGCTCGCAGCCTTTGCGGATCACGTCGTTGTTGGCGTTGGGCGGAATCATCCACGGCGCGACGCCCAGGCGTTGTTCCATTTTTTCGAACCACGGCGCCATCTCGGTCGGGCTGTGGCCTTTGACGTTGTGCTCCTTGGCCCAGTGTTCGAGGGTCGGGTCCGGCGTGCGGAAGCTTGAGGTCCAGTTGATCAGCGTGGTGCCGCCCACCGCCCGGCCTTGCAAGATGGTGATCGCGCCATCCTTGCTCATGCGACCGATGCCTTCCTGATAGAGGCTGGCGTAGGCCTGGTCTTCGAGCATCTTGAAGTCGCTGCTGGTCTTGAGCGGGCCTTCTTCGATCAGCAACACCTTGTAGCCAGCGGCGCTGAGGATTTCGGCGGTGGTGCCTCCACCGGCACCGCTGCCGATGATTGCCACGTCGGCTTCCAGGGTCAGGTCCTGGGTCAATTGCGCGCCGTTGTAGGTTTTCCAGCCACGGGCCAGGCCTTCGCGGAACGGATCGGGTACGGGCATGTTCAGAATTCTCTTTTTATTTTGGATTCAGTCGTGAGGCGGCTGGCGCCTTCGCGGGCAAGCCACGCTCCCACAGGGTTTGAGTCGTTTACAAATGGGCGCTCCGCCACAAACCCTGTGGGAGCGAGGCTTGCCCGCGAAGGGGTCGCCTCGGTCTCAAACGGTCGGTGGCCCCGGATACCCGCAATGCGCCCAGGACTCCTTCCGGCTGTACCACGCCATCATCACCAGTTGCAGCAACGAGCTATGCCCCATGCGCAACAGGCTCAACGAACTGTTCTGCCAACGATCAAGGAAATGCCGAATCTCATCGCCACTGGCGTTTTCCCAACTGCCCCAGATCCCGGTCAGCGGTCCACGAGTCACGGCCATCCCGAGCACATCGAACAGCTGTTGAGTCAGTTTGAGCATTTCCGGTGACAGGTGATTGAGGCCGCTATCCAGGTTTTTCAGGGTGCCGTCGACCGCCGTCGGCATGTTCACTGAGGCCACTGCGCCGTCGAGCATCACCGGGATCAGCGCTCGCAAAAACAACAGGTCGCCGCTGCGCAAAATCGCAAAACCGCTGGCCGGAATGCTCGACGAGCAACCACTGAGGCTGGCCCCCAGCCCGGCGGTGGCGAGAAAGGCGCTGGCGCCCAGGCTGAACTTCAGCAGGCCACGCCGTGACAGCGCGGGTGTATCGGACAGGCTTGGGCTCATTATTGTTATTACCCGGCGGTGAGGGTTATTAGCGGATAAATAGCTTCTGAATCAGTTTCTGAATAGCTTTGCCATACGGCGGATAAATCAACTTCGCCGCGTTGAACCGCTGTTTGATCAGCACACCCTTGGCCTTGCTGAAGGTCAGGAAACCTTCGTGACCGTGGTAATGGCCCATGCCCGAGGCGCCGATGCCACCGAACGGCATGTCGTCCTGGGCGACGTGCAGCAGCGTGTCGTTCAGGCACACGCCGCCGGAATGGGTTTCGTGAAGCACGCGATTCTGCTCGCGCTTGTCGTAGCCGAAGTAGTACAGCGCCAGCGGACGAGGCCGTTGATTGATGTAGGCAAATGCCTGATTCAGGTCGGTGTACGGCACGATAGGCAGCACCGGGCCGAAGATTTCGTCCTGCATTACCGTCATGTCGTCGCTGACATTGAGTAACAGGCTGTGGCCCATGCGTCGGCCCTGGCCCTGGTCGAACAGCGGAATCAACAGCGCGCCCTTGCTGGTGGCGTCGCTGAGGTAGCCGTTAAGCCGCGCCAGCTGTCGGTCATTGATGATGGCGGTGTAATCCGGGTTGTCGACCAGGGTCGGATAAAACCCGCGAACCGCTTGGCGATAGGCTTCGACGAAAGATCCGACACGATCCTCGGGCACCAGCACGTAGTCCGGCGCCACGCAGGTTTGCCCTGCGTTGAGGGTTTTACCGAAAGCGATGCGTTCGGCAGCGTCCTTGAGTGGCACGTCGCGAGAGACGATGGCCGGGGACTTGCCACCCAGTTCGAGTGTCACCGGGGTCAGGTTCTCGGCCGCTGCGCGCATGACGTGTTTGCCGATGCTGGTGGCGCCGGTAAACAGCAAGTGATCAAAACGCAGTCGGGAGAACGCGACACCGATATCAGCCTCGCCCAGCACCACGCAGACCAGGTCTTGTGGAAACACCCGGCCGAGCAACTCCTTGAGCAGTAAACCCGTAGCCGGCGTGGACTCGCTGAGTTTGAGCATCACCCGATTACCCGCCGACAACGCACCCACCAGAGGGCCGATGGCCAGATACAGCGGGTAGTTCCACGGCACGATCACACCGACAACGCCGAGCGGCTGATAAACGACTTTGGCTGAAGCGGGTTGAAAAGCGATGCCGACCTTGCGCCGCGACGGTTTCATCCAGCCCTTGAGGTGTTGGCTGGCGTAATGAATGCCGTGCAGGCTCGGCATCAGCTCGGCGAGCAGGGTTTCATCGGCGCTGCGGTGGCTGAAATCCTGGCTGATGGCGTCGATCAAGGCCTGACGTTCATCGCTCAGCAGATCCCGCAAAGCCTTGAGCCATTGCTGGCGTTGGGCGGCGGGCGGCATCGGGTTGGCGGCGTAAGCGGCCCGTTGCGCATCAAACAGTGTTTGGAGTTCGTCCAAAGGCTGCTGTAGGTTCTGCAGGTAGGCGATGTCGGCACTCATGGTCGGCTCCGGATTTATTGTAATGAGGAACTTTTTAGAGTCTATGCTCTAGAAAGTCAAATGACATCCTGGCGCAGCTTTGTTTTATCCACTCCCGGATAGGTCGTAAGATGCCCGTCACCGCACTCTGAATTAAAGCTCAAGCCATGGCCCCACGGATCAAAACCAGCGAGCGCATCGTGCAGAACAGCCTGGAGCTGTTCAATCAGCAGGGCGAGCGCAGCATCAGCACCAACCACATTGCTGCCCATATGGAAATTTCCCCGGGCAACCTGTACTACCACTTCCCCAACAAGCAGGCGATCATCGCCGTGTTGTTCAGTGAGTACGAAAGCCTTGTGGACAGCTTCCTGCGCCCGCCCCAAGGTCGCGCCGCTACGGTTGAGGACAAGCGTTACTACCTCAAGGAGCTGCTGGCGGCGATGTGGCGCTACCGGTTTTTGCACCGTGACCTCGAACATCTGCTCGAAAGCGATCCGGACCTGGCCGCCCGTTACCGGCGCTTT
This sequence comes from Pseudomonas sp. TH15, assembly GCF_016651105.1. Taxonomy (GTDB): domain Bacteria; phylum Pseudomonadota; class Gammaproteobacteria; order Pseudomonadales; family Pseudomonadaceae; genus Aquipseudomonas. Next base: position 611,061 of record NZ_JAEKEL010000001.1, on the reverse strand, counting down.
TCCCAGCGCTGCGTGATTCAGGGCACGGCCATTTACAAAGGGTTCGTCGAGGCTGGCATCCTGAACATGGACCGGGTGCAGATCGAATCCCTGACCATCAATGCCTGGATCATTCTTACGTCCTGGGTGCGTTTTTTGTGCACCACGCGGGAAAACTCCAACCACTTGAGCGAGCAAGCGATCAAGCGTGGGGTGTATCAGGTGTTGGTGCTGGAAGCCGGGTTTGTCACCGATCAGTCTCGCGAAGAGGTGAATGCCCTGTTCGAAGAGTTTTACGTGCCGCTGGCCCAAGCCCTGGAAGAAGGGCCGCAGGATCAAATACCGAGTTAATCACAGGAGCCCGTTATGCCCATTGCGCAACTGATCAGCCCGCAAGCGTTGGACCTGAAGAAGGAGCAGCCGGGGCTGGTGATTCTGGATTGTCGTTTTGCCCTCGAAGACCCTGACTACGGTCAGCGCAGTTATGCCGAAGGGCATATCGCCGGGTCGAGCTTTGCCGATCTGGAGCGTGATCTCAGCGGGACGGTCATCAAAGGCGTCACCGGGCGCCATCCGCTGCCTGAACCCGAAGATTTGATCGAACGCCTGCAAGCCTGGGGCATCAGCCCTGACAGCGAAGTGGTTCTGTACGACGACGGTCCCGGTGCCTACGCGGCTCGGGCCTGGTGGTTACTGGCCTGGCTGGGCAAGCGTGACGGCGTGTTCATCCTCGATGGCGGGCTCAAAGCCTGGCACGCGGCCGGTCTGCCATTGAGTCTCGATGCGCCTTCGGTTTTGCGTGGAACCTTCAGCGGTACGCCGGATGCTTCATTGTTGCTTAGTGCCGATCAACTTCAGCAACGTCTCGGCCATCCTGCGCTGACCCTGCTCGACGCCCGCGGCTTGCCGCGCTTCAAAGGCGAAGTGGAGCCGATCGACCCGATTGCCGGGCACATCCCCGGCGCGCAATGCGCGGCGTTCACTGACAATCTGGGCAGCGACGGGCGTTTCCTGCCGGCCGATCAGCTCAAGCAGCGCTTTGCCGCGAAACTCGGTGATCGCTCGCCGACGGAATTGGTGGCGTATTGCGGTTCCGGCGTGACGGCCTGCCACAACCTGTTTGCGTTGTGCCTGGCGGGTTATCCGTTGGCGTCGTTGTATGCCGGGTCGTGGAGTGAGTGGATCAATGAACCGGCGCGGGGCGTTGCGACCGGCGAATAAGATCAAAAGATCGCAGTCTGCGGCAGCGCCTACATTGGAATGCATTCCATGTAGGCGCTGCCGCAGGCTGCGATCTTTAGCTTTTAAGGCGGGCACTGCGATACGCCCCCGGCCCAACCCCGTAAACCTGCTTGAACTGCCGGCTCAGATGACTCTGGTCGGCAAACCCCAATCGCGTCGCGACTTCCAGCGGCAGGCAGCCGTCCTGTAACAAGGCCCGCGCTCGAGCAATACGTTGCTGCATCAGCCAGGTGTGCGGCGGCATGCCGGTGGCGCGGCGGAACACTCGGGCAAAGTGGAAGGGCGACAGGTTCACTGCTGTGGCCAGTTCTTCCAGTGACGGCGGTGCTGCCAATTGCGAATGCAGCAAGTCTTTGGCCTGCGTCACCGCCCGGTGTTCCTTGCCAGGTTTGCCGGCAATCGACACGGCGGCATGGCGTTGCAGCAGCGACAGCATCATTTCCCGCCAGACCGTCTGCTGTTGCAATGCTGTGGACGGGCTCTCCAGCAGACGATGCAACTGGCAGAAACCCTTCACCAGATCCGGATCGCGATACAGCGTGGCGCCGAATGCCGGCAATTCACTGGTTGGCAATTCCAGCTCGGCCAGCAGCGAGAGAATCTGCCCACTGTCGGGATAAAACGCTCGGTACAACCAACCGTCCTCGGCGCCTTTATGGCCGGTGTGCAATTCATCCGGGTTGATCAAAACGAGAGTGCCACTGCCCGCCAGATGCTCAGCGCCGCGATAACGATAGCGCTGGGCGCCAGCCATGATCATGCCGATGACATAGCCGTCATGCACATGGGGTGCGAAGCGGTGTTCGATGTAGCGCGCGGATAACAGTTCGACCCCGGCCAGCGGTGCCGTTTGCCAGAACCGAATCGACTCGCCCTGATCGTTATCCATGGCGTTATTCGCGACCCGCAGCGGTCAGCCATTGGGGAATGCGCCGCTCAAGGTAGTAACCCGGTTGCCTGAACGTACCGTCGACGAAGCCGACATGCCCACCCTTGGCTTGCAACTCGAATTGGGTGCAGGCAGACAACTCACTGGCTTCGGGCAGGCTGTGAGGAAACACGAACGGGTCGTCAGCAGCCTGGATGATCAGGGTTGGTGTGCGGATTTCACCGAGGAAATAGCGACTAGAGGCGCGGCGATAGTAATCCTCGGCGTCCGCGAAACCATTCAGCGGCGCGGTGACCCGGCCATCGAAATCCCAGAACGTGCGCATGTTTTCCAGCGAGCCTAGCGCGGCCAATTCGGCCAAGCCATCGTGGCGTCCGTCATGCTGGAACTGGCGTTGCTTGTTCTTGATGTAGGCCACCATCTCGCGCATGAAATGCGCTTGATAGACCTTGGAAAAACCCTGCCCAATGCGGTCGGCGCACTGATCAAGGCGAAACGGCACTGACACCGCCACAGCGCCGAGTACGCCGCTGTCGCTGCCGGTCTCGCCCAAGTGCTTGAGCAACACATTGCCGCCCAGGGAATAGCCGACGGCATACAGCGGCGCGAGCGGTCGTTTGGCTTTCAGGTGCTTGATGGTTTCGGCCAGGTCTTCACTGGCGCCGGAATGGTAGCTTCGCGGCAACAGATTTGGCTCGCCCGAGCAACCGCGCCAGTTCAGCGCAACACTGGCCCAACCCTGATCGCCCAGCACTTTTTGCAGGCCAGCCACGTAAGGCGAGTTCGACGAACCGGTCAGCCCGTGCAACACCAGCACCAGCGGTGCGTTGGCGGTGTGCGGGCCGTGCCAGTCGAGGTCGAGGAAGTCGCCGTCTTCGAGCCAAAGCCGTTCGCGCTCGCGATCAATATGGGTGGTTTTTCGCCACAGCGGCCCCCACAAGGTTTGCAAGTGCGGGTTGCCAAAGCCGAAGGCCGGGGTGAAGCGTTCTGGCGGATGGGACACATTATTCTCGATGCAGCGGTGCGCAACCGGTGCGCACCTTGTTTCAGGCTAGTCGATTAACCAGCAATCTCTGCTGTACGCTGCCACAACGCGTAGTAAACCCGCCCGGATTTCTGCTCGCGGTGCAGGCGCCAGTTGCCCGGCAAACCCAGCGACGACGGCGCATTTTCGCTTTCGGTGTAGACCCAGGCCTCGTCGGCCAGCCATTGACGCTCTTCGAGTAGTGCGCAAACACCGGGTAACAGGTTCTGGTTGAACGGCGGGTCGAGGAACACCACGTCGTAGGCGGTTGCTGTCTGGGTTTCCAGGTAGCGCAAGGCGTCGGCGGTCTGGACCTGGCCGGTGGTGCAGCGCAGCGTGCCCAAGTGTTCCTTGATGCTGGAGACCGCGATGTTGCTGGCGTCCAGCGCCTGGCCCATGGCCGCGCCACGGGACAGCGCTTCGAGGAACAGTGCGCCGCTGCCGGCAAACGGATCCAGCACCTTGGCCCCGGCGACATACGGTGCGAGCCAGTTGAACAGGGTTTCACGCACCCGGTCCGGCGTCGGGCGCAGGCCCGGCGCATCGGGGAAGCTCAGCTTTCGGCTGCCCCATTCACCGCCGATGATGCGCAGTTGATTTACGCCGTTATGGACGTTGTGAACAGGTTTTTTAGGACGCGATGGACTGGCCATTAATGCTCCGGAACCCCGAGCGGCTGCTCGGTGGGTTTATCAGATGGGGCCGGTAACGGCTTTTGCGGCACGGTCGGGCCAGCGGTGACGATGACCATTTTGTCCGTGCTCAAGTGTTTGTTCAGTGCGGTTTTAACCTGCTCGACAGTCAGGCTCTGGGACTGCTGCATGAAGTCTTCCAGATAGCTAAGCGGCAAGTTGTAGAAACCCATGGCGCCGAGTTGGCCGACGATATCGGCGTTGCTGGCGGTGGACAGCGGGAAGCTGCCGGCCAGTTCACGCTTGGCGTCGTCGAGTTCTTTCTGGGTCGGGCCGGTTTTAAGGTAGTCGGCGAGGACATCCTGCACCAGTTTCAGGGTGCCTTCGCTCATTTCGGCGCGGGTTTGCAGATTGATCATGAACGGCCCGCGAGCCTGCATCGGGGTGAAGCCCGAATACACGCCGTAAGACAGACCACGCTTCTCGCGCACTTCGCTCATCAATCGGGTGCCGAAACCGCCGCCGCCAAGGATCTGGTTGCCCATGGACAGTGCTGCGTAGTCCGGGTCATCACGGTCGATACCCAGTTGCGCGAGCATCAGGTTGGTTTGCTTGGAAGGGAACTCGATGTGGTTGATGCTGGCCTTCGGTTCGGTCGGCTGCGCAATCTTCGCCAGGGCCGGGCCTTTTGGCAGGGCGCTGGAGACTTGCGCGGCAATCGCTTCAGCCTCGGCGCGGGACAGGTCACCGACCATCGCAATTACTACGTTACCCGCGGCGTAGGCTTTCTCGTGGAAGGCCCGCAACTGCGCCAGGGTGATCGCCGGAACAGATTTCGCTGTGCCGTCGCTGGAGGTAGCGTAAGGATGATCGCCGTAGAGACGTTTCATCAGCTCCAGGCCAGCCAGTTTGCCGGGGTTCTGCTTCTGGTATTCGAAGCCGGCGAGCATCTGGTTTTTGATCCGCGCGAACGAGTCGGCAGGGAAGGTCGGTTTACCGATGACTTCGGAGAACAACTTCAATGCCGGCTCGCGTTTGTCCACAGCGCTCAAACTGCGCAGCGAAGCAATCGCCATGTCTTTATAAGCACCGTTGCCAAAGTCTGCGCCCAAGCCTTCGAAGCCCTGGGCGATAGCGCCGACATCTTTGCCGGCAACGCCTTCGTTGAGCATGGCGTTAGTCAGCAGGGCCAGGCCGGGCGCATTGCCGTCCTGGCTGCTGCCGGCGGCGAAGATCAGGCGCATGTCGAACATCGGCAGCTCCCGGGCTTCGACGAACAACACCTTGGCGCCTTCGGCGGTGGTCCAGGATTGCACGTTCATGTTGCGATGGCTCGGGGCTTTGCCGTCGAGTTCGGCCAAAGACTGCAGCTTCTGGCTGGTCTTGGCTTTATCGAGGGCTTCGCTGGCCTTGGACTCATCGGTTTTGGAAAAATAGAACGCGGCCGAGCCGATCAGGGCGACAGCGATCAGGCCAATCAGTGGCAGGCGCGATTTTTTATGCTCACTCATGAGTCGTCTCCAGTGGAAGTACATGGGCGACGCTGAGACGTTCGCGGGTGAAATACAGCTTGGCGGCTTTCTGGATGTCTTCGGGGGTGACGCTTTCCAGATCGGCGAGTTCGGTGTCCATCAGCTTCCACGACAGACCGACGGTTTCCAGTTGGCCGATCGAGGTGGCCTGGCTGGTGATCGAGTCGCGCTCGTAGACCAGGCCGGCAATGACCTGAGCCCGCACGCGCTCCAGTTCCTGCGCCGATGGTGCGGTGGTTTTCAGCTGTTCGAGCAGCTTCCATAGACCGGCCTCAGCCTGGGCCATGGTTTTGTTTTTCTGGGTGTTCGGGGTCGCCGACAGAGTGAACAAGCTGTCGCCACGGGTGTAGGCGTCGTAGCTCGACGAACCGCCGGACACCAGCTCTTCGCCGCGCTCCAGTTGTGTCGGGATACGTCCGCTGTAGCCGCCGTCGAGCAGGGCCGAGATCAGGCGCAAGGCATTTACCGAGCGCTTGTCTTCGGCGGTGGCGATGCTCGGCACGTTGAAGGCCAGCATCAGGGCCGGCAGTTGGGTTTGCACGTGCAGGGTGATCTGCCGTTCGCCGGGCTCGGCCAGTTCCAGCGGGATTTTCGCCGGTGGTACGTCGCGCTTGGCAATCGGGCCGAAGTAACGCTGGGCCAGGGCTTTGACTTCATCCGGGGTTACGTCGCCGACCACCACCAAAGTGGCGTTGTTCGGCACGTACCAGGACTTGTACCAGTGGCGCAGTTCTTCGACCTTCATGCGGTCGAGGTCAGCCATCCAGCCGATGGTCGGCGTGTGATAACCGCTGGCCGGGTAGGCCATGGCCTTGAAACGTTCGTAAGCCTTGGACATCGGCTTGTCGTCAGTGCGCAGGCGACGCTCTTCTTTAATAACCTCGATCTCGCGGCTGAACTCGTCGGCCGGCAATTTCAGGTTGGCCATGCGGTCCGCTTCGAGCTCGAAGGCCACGCCCAGGCGATCACGGGCCAGCACTTGGTAGTACGCCGTGAAGTCGTCGCTGGTGAAAGCGTTCTCTTCGGCGCCGAGGTCACGCAGGATCAGCGACGCTTCGCCGGGGCCAACCTTCTCGCTGCCCTTGAACATCATGTGTTCCAAGGCGTGGGACAAACCGGTTTGCCCCGGCGTCTCATAGCTTGAGCCGACCTTGTACCAGATCTGGGAAACCACCACCGGCGCACGATGGTCTTCGCGCACGACGACCTTCAAGCCGTTGTCGAGGGTGAATTCGTGGGTGGGTTGTGGATCGGCAGCCAGGGCCGAGAGGGGCAGACAAACTGTGCTGAGCAGCAGGCCTGCGGCGCGGCGGGCTAGAGCATTCATACGTTTTTAAACCTGTTGAGCTGCCCGCTTGGTCTTAGCCTAGGCGGGCGAGGAGGTGCTAGGATACTGATCCGTTTTACTGGCGGCCACGCCTATCAGGCCATTAATCGGCCTGCAGGTTGTATGGGTTCTCGGCAGAAGCTTTCAGTTTGTCAGCTAAACTCTGCGTTTTCGCCGACGATGCCGGTCCAGTCCTTCGTATTAGTCGACCTTTGAGGTGCCGTTGGTGCCTCGACAAATAGTTGCGCGTGAACAAGCTGGATGAATCGCAGTCTGTTCTGCATTGAATATTTATTTGCCGGGGCGCCCTTTGGCGCGTCGCTACCGTGAGATAGCCGTCCTCCATGTTTGGTTCCAACGACGACAAGAAGACCCCAGCTGCGGCTGGCGAGAAGAAAAGCCTGTTCGGATGGCTGCGCAAAAAGCCGCAGGAAACCGTCGTCGAACAGCCACAGCCACTGCCCGAGCCGGTAATAGAAGAAGAGCCGGCGCCGATTGTCCTGGCGATTGCCGAGCCGGTGCTGCAACCGGTGGCTGAGCCTGAGCCTGAGCCTCAAGTCGAAGTCGTGGCCGAGTCGCCAGTGACGCCGGCCGCTGCGCCCTGGCTGACCTTGCCGGTAGCGGAAGAGCCGGTGGCGTTGGTCGAAGAGGCTGCGCCGCACGTGACGCCAGTGATTCCTGCGCCTGCCGCGTTGGTTACCGAGGTTGCTCCGGCGCCTGTGGTCGAGCCGATTGTCGAGCCTGCGCCGGTTGTCCCTGAGCCTGTTGTTGCCGAGCCGGTTACCCCTGTGGCTGTTGCCCCGGCAGCGCCGGTCATTGCGCAGCCAGAGCCTGCACCTGCACCTGCACCTGTCGTCGCTGCGCCAGTTGTGCCGGTTGAAGTGGTTGCCGAAGCAGCCGTTGAAGCGCCCACCGAAGCTCCGCGCACCGAAGAAACCAAAGCCGGTTTCTTCGCTCGCCTCAAGCAAGGCCTGTCCAAGACCAGCGCCAGCATCGGCGAAGGCATGGCCAGCCTGTTCCTGGGCAAGAAGATCATCGATGACGAGCTGCTCGAAGACATCGAAACCCGTCTGCTGACCGCTGACGTAGGCGTCGAAGCGACGTCGGTGATCATTCAGCGCCTGACCCAGAAAGTCGCGCGCAAAGAGCTGGCCGATGCCGATGCGCTGTACAAATCCCTGCAAGCGGAACTGGCAGCGATGCTCAAGCCTGTCGAGCAGCCGCTGAAAATCACCTCGCAGAACAAACCGTTCGTGATTCTGGTGGTTGGCGTCAACGGCGCCGGCAAAACCACCACCATCGGCAAACTGGCGAAGAAGCTCCAGCTGGAGGGCAAGAAAGTCATGCTCGCCGCCGGTGACACCTTCCGCGCCGCTGCGGTGGAGCAATTGCAGGTCTGGGGTGAGCGCAACAAGATCCCGGTGATCGCCCAGCACACCGGCGCCGATTCGGCTTCAGTGATCTTCGACGCTGTGCAGGCCGCCAAGGCCCGGGGCATCGACGTGCTGATTGCCGACACCGCCGGTCGCCTGCACACCAAAGACAACCTGATGGAAGAACTGAAGAAGGTTCGTCGGGTGATCGGCAAACTTGACGCCGACGCGCCGCACGAAGTGCTGTTGGTGCTCGACGCCGGTACTGGCCAGAACGCCATCAACCAGGCCAAGCAGTTCAACCAGACCGTGCAGTTGACGGGCCTGGCGCTGACCAAGCTCGATGGCACGGCCAAGGGCGGGGTGATTTTCGCCCTGGCCAAGCAGTTTGGCTTGCCGATTCGCTACATCGGCGTCGGTGAAGGCATCGACGACTTGCGTACTTTTGAAGCAGAACCCTTTGTCCAGGCATTGTTTGCCGAGCGGGAGCGTTCATGATTCGTTTCGAACAGGTCGGTAAACGCTACCCGAATGGTCACGTCGGCTTGCATGAGCTGAGCTTTCGAGTCCGTCGGGGCGAATTCTTGTTTGTCACCGGCCATTCCGGCGCCGGTAAAAGCACCTTGCTGCGGCTGTTGCTGGCCATGGAGCGTCCGACCACCGGCAAATTGCTGTTGGCCGGCCAGGACCTGGGCACCATCAGCAACGCACAGATTCCGTACCTGCGGCGGCAGATCGGCGTGGTGTTCCAGAACCACCAACTGCTGTTCGATCGCACGGTGTTCAACAACATCGCGCTGCCGTTGCAGATCCTCGGCCTGTCCAAGCCCGAGATCGCCAAACGTGTCGACTCGGCCCTGGAGCGCGTGGCGCTCTCGGACAAGACCGATCTGTACCCCGGCGACCTGTCCACCGGTCAACAGCAGCGCGTCGGCATCGCCCGCGCCATCGTTCACCGTCCGGCCTTGCTGCTGGCGGACGAACCGACCGGTAACCTCGATCCGCGTCTGGCGGCCGAGATCATGGGCGTGTTCGAAGACATCAACCGCTTGGGCACCAGCGTACTCATCGCCAGTCACGACCTGGCACTGATCGCCCGTATGCGCCATCGCATGCTGACCTTGCAGCGCGGTCGATTGATCGGTGACGGGGAGGCCGGCGTATGAGTGCGACACGCAGCCCCAAGGTTTCCGAGCGCGTAGCCCCCAAGGCTGCCGATCAGCAACCGAAAAAGAAAAAACGCGACGATGACGACGGCCCGGATTTCGCCACGCTGTTGCGTGCCTGGATCGAAAGCCATCGCGCCAGCCTGGTGGACAGTCTGCGTCGGTTGGGCAAACAGCCGATCGGCAGCTTTTTCACCTGCATGGTGATGGCAGTGGCCCTGAGTTTGCCGATGGGCCTGTCACTTTTGCTGAATAACGTCGAGCGACTCGGTGGTTCCTGGCAACGTGCGGCGCAGATTTCCTTGTATCTGGAGCTCAGCGCCAGCCCGGAACAGGGCGAGTCGTTGCGCGAACAGATCAAAGGCATGCCCGGCGTAGCAGATGCTGAATATGTCGGTCGCGATCAGGCGCTGGAAGAGTTCCAGCAACAGTCGGGCCTGGGTGAGGCGCTCAAGGAGTTGCCGGAAAACCCGCTGCCAGGCGTGGTCCTGGTGACGCCGAAAGAGGTCGACAAGCCGACTCTTGAAGCATTACGACAAAAACTTTCCGAATTGCCGAAGGTACAACAAGCGCAACTTGATCTAGTCTGGGTCGAGCGTCTGGCCGCCATCCTCAAGCTGGGTGACCGGTTTGTCTTCGGTCTGACCGTGCTTTTGGTTTCTGCATTACTTTTGGTGATAGGCAATACCATTCGTCTTCATATTGAAAACCGCCGCACAGAGATAGAAGTGATTAAACTCGTCGGCGGCACGGACAGCTATGTGCGCAGGCCCTTTCTGTACATGGGCGCGCTTTATGGCTTCGGTGCGGGGGTTCTTTCCTGGGGTGTCTTGGCGTTTGGCCTGAACTGGCTGAACGACGCAGTGGTTGGTTTGGCCGGCTTGTACGGCAGTAATTTTGCGCTGGCCGGAGTGCCAGTTGCCGATGGTCTGTCGCTCTTGCTTGGCGCGGTGCTGTTGGGTTATATCGGTGCATGGATTGCAGTCGCACGCCATCTCAGGGAGTTGGCGCCGAAGTAGTATCTTTTTGTGCGTATTGACCTTTCGGTTTTTATGGGAACTTGTCCAACGGTTTCCGGTCAATTTTCGCAGTGCTGAACTGCACGAGTTATGTAAGTCGGAGGTTTTTTCGTATGACCACTTCTTTGCAACCTGCTTATGCTCTGGTCCCAGGCGCAAACCTGGAGGCCTATGTGCACACCGTGAACAGCATTCCATTGCTGACGCCGGAGCAGGAGCGTGAACTGGCCGAGAGTCTCTATTATGAGCAGGATTTGGGGGCGGCTCGGCAGATGGTGCTCGCCCACCTGCGTTTTGTTGTACACATTGCCCGTAGCTATTCCGGCTACGGCCTGGCCCAGGCTGACCTGATCCAGGAAGGCAACGTCGGCCTGATGAAGGCTGTAAAACGCTTCAACCCGGAAATGGGTGTGCGTCTGGTTTCGTTCGCTGTGCACTGGATCAAGGCGGAAATTCACGAGTTCATCCTGCGCAACTGGCGCATTGTGAAAGTCGCGACCACCAAGGCCCAGCGCAAACTGTTCTTCAACCTGCGCAGCCAGAAGAAACGTCTGGCGTGGCTGAACAACGAGGAAGTCCACCGTGTGGCGGAAAGCCTCGGCGTAGAGCCGCGGGAAGTGCGCGAGATGGAAAGTCGCCTGACGGGCCATGACATGGCCTTCGACCCGGCCGCCGAAGCGGACGACGACAGCGCTTTCCAATCGCCGGCCAACTATCTGGAAGACCACCGGTACGACCCGGCCCGTCAACTGGAAGATGCCGACTGGAGCGACAACTCCAACCACAACCTGCACGAAGCGCTGGAAGTGCTGGACGACCGCAGCCGTGACATTCTCTACCAGCGCTGGCTGGCAGAAGAAAAAGCCACGCTGCACGACCTGGCGCAAAAGTACAACGTGTCGGCCGAGCGTATTCGTCAGCTTGAAAAGAGCGCGATGAACAAGCTCAAGTTGTCGATCGCCGCCTAGCCCGCGCACCGGCAATAAAAAACGCCCCGATCAGAGATGATCGGGGCGTTTTTGTATGCAGCGTTTAAAGCTGATCAAATCAGCGCTGAACGACGCGCATCTGATGCGGTTCTTTCGGCAAAACCCGCTTGGCTACCACGTAGTGGCTTTCCCAGTACGGTTTCTTCAGCGTATCGATGGACACCGCCTTGCCACGGCGCGGTGCGTGGATGAAGCGGTCGTTGCCCAGGTAGATGGCAACGTGATTGACCTTACGGCTCTTGATATTGAAGAAAATCAGATCGCCCGGCTTCAGATCCTTGCGTTCGACTTTCTGCCCATGACCGCTGGCCATGGCGTTGGAGGTCCGTGGCAGGTCGAAGGTAGCGTCGTTAAACGCATATTTCACCAAACCACTGCAGTCGAACCCTTTACTTGGGCTGCTGCCGCCCCAACGATAAGGAGTGCCGAGGACATTCACGGCACGGCTCAACACGTTGCTGCTTTGCTTGTTCGCCATCGGCGGAACCAGCTTGCTGTTGGCAGTGGCCAGGTGGGTGGAATGTTTTGCAGTTTGTTTGTTTTTGCTCGTAGGAGCAGAAACATGGGATTTAGGGGTGTAACCATTAACGTTAGGAAGACGTTGCTCACGATTGGTGGCGTGGGCGGCCAGTGGCATTAATAGGCAAATGGTTAGCCATGTCTTGAAAAATGGACGCATTAGGCAAGGCTCATATGGGTTAGCGCGCAACTTTATAACAGCTTTTTTGGCCCTTCCGAGTCCGTTGGTCGATTGGACCTGGGGGTCAATTTCGCTCAACAAGCGGTAAATTGAGCCAATTGTCGGACAGAACCCAAGCCCCACAAGGCTTTGCGCAAGGTGTAACAGTGACGAGCCACTTGTCGGCTCGACATAAAAAAGTCACAAAGAATTCAACAATATTTATCTATCGTGTGAATCGAGGTCCTTCATGAACACCTATCAACAGTCTGCGGCGCAGCAAGACACCCACAGCAAAGTGATCGGATACCTGCTTTGGATTTTCGGTTTTACCGGGGCTCACCGCTTCTATTACGGCAAGCCGGTGACCGGGACGATCTGGTTCTTCACGTTTGGTTTGCTGGGCATCGGTTGGCTGATCGACCTGTTTCTGATTCCGGCCATGGACCGGGAAGCCGACCTGCGGTTTACCGCCGGGCCCATCGAATACAACGTTGCGTGGATTCTGCTGGCGTTTCTTGGGGTATTCGGCGTGCACCGGATGTATCAAGGGAAGTGGATCAGCGGGTTGCTGTACCTGGTGACGGGCGGGTTGTTCTTCGTGGGAGTGCTGTATGACTTCTGGACACTGAACGACCAAGTGTCGGTGCGTAACGCACAGAGTCGCGGCGCCTTCCAGTAAGTCATCGCGAGCAGGCTCGCTCCCACAGGGGAACGCATTCCAATGTGGGAGCGAGCCAGCTCGCGATGGGAGCGGCGCGGTCTTAAACCTGGTGGCTAATCCGTCCATCCACCAAGGTGTAACGCACCACACTCGGCAGGCTGTGGCCAATAAACGGGCAATTTTCACCCTTGGACAGCCAGGTTTCGCCGGCCACGGTCGAAGCCGCCGGGTCGAACAGCACGATGTCCGCCGCCCCACCGACGGTCAATTTACCCGCCGGCAGGCGCAAGGCCTCGGCCGGTCCGGCGCTGAGACGGGTCAACAGTGTCGGCAGATCGAGCAAACCGTCCTCCACCAACGTCATCGCCAGTGGCAGCAGCAGTTCAACGCTGCTGATGCCCGGCTCGGTGGCACCGAACGGCGCCAGTTTGGCGTCGCGCTCGTGAGGTTGGTGATGGCTGGAGATGGCCGAAACCACCCCGGACTTCACCGCCGCACGCAGACCATCACGGTCGGCGCGGGTGCGCAGCGGCGGCTGGACGTGATAGAGGCTGTTGAAATCGATCAGCGCTTCGTCAGTCAGGATCAGCTGATACAGCGCCACATCGGCGGTCACCGGTAGTCCGCGGGCCTGGGCCTGGGCGATCAGGGCCACGCCGCGAGCGCTGGTGAGCTGGCTGAAGTGCGCACGCACGCCGCTTTGCTCGACCAGCAACAGATCCCGGGCCAGGGCCACGGTTTCGGCGGTTTCCGGAATGCCCGGCAAGCCAAGGAAACTCGCGGTCGGGCCTTCGTGGGCCAAGCCATCTTCGGCCAGGTCATGATCCTGCGAGTTGAAAATCACTGTCAGGTCGAACGTCGCCGCGTATTCCAGCGCCCGGCACAGGGTGCGGGTGTTGCGGAAGCTCTCCAGACCGTTGCCGAAGGCCACGCAGCCGGCATCGCGCAAGGCGACCAGCTCGGCCAGCTGTTCGCCGTCCAGGCCTTTGCTCAGGGCGCCAATCGGGAAGACTTTGGTGTTGCCGGCCTCGCGGGCGCGGTCGAGGATCAATTCGGCCACGGCCGAAGTGTCCAGCACCGGTTTGGTTTTTGGCGGGCAGCACAGGCTGGTCACGCCACCGGCCGCAGCGGCGCGGGTTTCGCTGGCAATCGAGCCTTTGCGGCTGTAACCCGGCTCGCGCAGGGCGACGTTCAGGTCAACCAGTCCAGGTGCGGCCACCAGGCCTTTGGCGTCGATGGTCTCGACCGGGACAAAACCGGCCGGCGCAGCACCAAGGGCGACGATCTTGCAGGCTTCGATATGAATGTCGGTAACTTTATCCAGCCCCGAGGTTGGATCGATGACGCGGGCGCCGAGAATGCTGAGCTTCACTGGGCTTTCTCCTGCTCGAATTGACGTTGCGCAGTCTGCCCGCTCATGGCCATGGACAGCACGGCCATACGAATCGCAATACCGTAGGTAACCTGGTTGAGGATCACCGAGTGCGGGCCGTCGGCCACTGCCGACTCAATCTCCACCCCGCGGTTGATCGGCCCCGGGTGCATGACGATGCAATCCGGTTTTGCGCCGGCCAGGCGCGCGGTGGTCAGGCCGAACAGGCGGTAGAACTCGCCTTCGCTCGGCAGCAGGCCGCCGGTCATGCGTTCACGCTGCAAGCGCAGCATGATCACCACGTCGACGTCTTTCAGGCCTTCGGTCATGTCGGTGTAGACCTTCACGCCGTATTGCTCGATGCCGATCGGCAGTAGGGTTTTCGGCGCGATCACGCGGATGTCCGGGCAACCGAGGGTTTTCAGCGCGAGCATGTTCGAGCGCGCGACCCGCGAGTGCAGGATGTCGCCAACGATGGCCACCGAGAGGTTTTCGAAGCCGCCCTTGTGCCGACGGATGGTGAGCATGTCGAGCATGCCCTGCGTCGGGTGGGCGTGACGGCCGTCGCCGCCGTTGATGATCGCCACCTGCGGGCACACGTGTTCGGCGATGAAGTGCGCCGCGCCGGAGTCACCGTGACGCACGACGAACATGTCGGCGGCCATGGCTTCGAGGTTGCGCAGGGTGTCGAGCAGGGTTTCGCCCTTGCTCGCCGACGACGTCGATACGTTCAGGGTGATCACGTCCGCCGACAGGCGCTGGGCCGCCAGTTCGAAAGTGGTACGGGTGCGGGTGGAGTTCTCGAAGAACACGTTGCACACGGTTTTGCCGCGCAGCAACGGGACCTTCTTTACCGCCCGGGCGCCGACTTCGAGGAACGAGTCGGCGGTATCGAGGATTTCCGTCAGCAGCTCGCGGCGCAAACCGTCGAGCGAGAGGAAGTGGCGCAGCTGGCCCTGATCATTGAGCTGCAGCGGGCGCTTGGTGTCTAGAGGCGTCATCGCGAGGGGGACTCTCAATAGGGCGAATTAAAGGGCAAGGTCTTGCAGTTCGAGCTTGAGCTCCGGGCCGGACAGCTTCACCCGCTCGTGGGCGGCCAGCGACAAGGTCGCGCCCACCACGTTCGGGCGGATCGGCAACTCGCCGGCGTCCAGGTCCAGCAGGCAGACCAGCGTTACGCTGGCCGGGCGGCCGTAGTCGAACAGTTCGTTCATGGCGGCGCGGATGGTCCGGCCGCTCATCAGTACGTCGTCGATCAGCACCAGGTGCTGGCCTTCGATCTCGAACGGCAGGGCCGAAGGGCGCACTTGCGGGTGCAAGCCGTTCTGGCTGAAGTCGTCGCGGTAGAAGGATACGTCCAGGGTGCCGAGCGGCGAATCGCTGCCCAGTTCATCGAGCAACGCCTGGGCGACCCAGACGCCGCCGGTACGAATACCGATGTAACGTGGTTCGCTGATGCCACGTTTGGCCAGATAGGCGTCAAGCCGGGTCGCCATCTGGCTGATCAGTTCAACGGGATTGGGCAGGCTCATGGTTGCTCCTTCTTGGGCCCGAGCCGAGTGATGCTTGAGTGGTGGCTCGGGTTGTAGCTATAGAGAGTCGCCAGGGGCGGCTCTTCAGGATTCGAACAGTGCGGTGTTTTCGTCGAGCCAGCCTTGCAGCAGCAGGGCGGCGGCGATGGCATCGACCGGGTTATCGCGGTAACTGCCTTTCTGGCCGCCACGATCACGCCGCTCGCCCTTGGCTTCGAACGTGGTCAGACGCTCGTCGTGGGTATAGAAGGGCAAGTTGTAACGACCGTTGAGGCGGCGGGCGAACTTCTCGGCCCGCAGGCACATGTCGCTTGGCGTGCCGTCCATGTTCAGCGGCAGGCCGACCACCACGGCGTCGGGCTTCCATTCCTTGATCAGGGCTTCGACCTGATTCCAGTCGGGAATACCGTTTTGTGCCTTCAAGGTGCACAGCTCACGGGCCTGGCCGGTAATCACCTGGCCGACCGCTACGCCGATCTGTTTGGTGCCGTAGTCGAAACCCAAAATCAGTCGCAGGGCCATCAGGCGTGGCCCGCCTGGCTGGTCAGCAGGCTGAGATTGACACCCAGGTGCTTGGCCGCCGCTTCGAGGCGCAGTTCGCTGCTGGTGTTGAACAGGATGTCGGCGTCGTAAGGGCAGGTCAGCCAGGCGTTGTCGGCCAGTTCGGCCTCCAGTTGTCCGGCTTCCCAGCCCGCGTAGCCGAGAGTGATCACACTTTTCGCCGGGCCGACGCCGTCAGCGATGGCGAACAGCACATCCTGGGAGGTCGACAGGGCCAGTTCGCCGTCGAGTTCGACGGTGGCCTGAAAGGTTTTCCCCGAGGGATGCAGGACAAACCCGCGATCAGTCTGCACCGGCCCGCCGATAAATATCGGCACATGCTGGCAGAGCAACGGCGGCTCGATGTCCGGGCGCAGTTGCTCGAGGATATCGGCCAGGTTCAGTTCTTGCGGACGGTTGACCACCAGCCCCATGGCACCATTGGCCGTGTGCTCGACGATGTAGGTCAAGGTGTGCGCAAAGTTCGGGTCGGCCATGTGCGGCATGGCGATCAGGAAGTGATGCTTGAGGTAGCTGGGGCTGACGTTCTTCATGAGCGCTAGTGTGGCGTTGGAGGGGCGAACTGACAAGCTGGGGATGCCGCAATTTGGCAGTCAACGGCGATCAAATGTGGGAGCGGGCTTGCTCGCGAAGGCGTTGTGTCAGTCGGCATCAATGTTGAATGATCGACCGCATTCGCGAGCAAGCCCGCTCCCACAGGGGATTTGCGGTGCTCAGTTACTGGAGAGTTTGTCGCCCCGGGCGAATTTCCACGTGCGGATGATTTCCAGCCGATCGACATCCGACAAATCCCCGGTAAACGGTGCAAATGGCGCCGCCAGCCTGACGATCCGCTGTGCTGCCTGATCCAGCAACGGTTGCCCGGACGACTCCAGCACCAGCACTTCAAACAGCGAACCATCGCTGTTGATCGAAACCATCAGCCGCAAATTGCCGTAGATCTGCTTGCGCCGTGCTTCGTCGGGGTAATTGAGGTTGCCGATGCGCTCGACTTTCTTGCGCCATTCGTCCTTATACCAGGCGCCCTTGTCGCGCATGGTCGACGCCGCGCTCAAGCGGTGGATACGCGGGCGTTTGGCGTACAGCTGTTGTTCGTTGGCCAGTTCCGCTTCGAGGCTGGCGATGTCGCTGGACAGCTGCGAGCTGTCGAACGTCGGCGCGGCCACGGCGGGTTTGGGTTCAGTCTTGGGTTCTTCGTTTTTGGCGACGGCTTTTTTCGGCTTCGGCGCGATGGTCGTCACGGCTGCCTTGGGCGCGGCTGCCTGCACTTCAGGCTTGGCGGCCGGCGGCGGGGTGACTTTTTGCACCTTGGTGTCCTGGAACGGCGCGACCTCGGTGGTCTTGGGAATCGCCTTTTTATCCAGGGTGCCGCTGCCTTGCTGATTCTCTTGAGCGATGAAATCAGCTTTTTTCGGCTTGGTTTCGCTTTTGAACGTGGCGAGGGTGATTTCCAGGGTTTTGCTGATTTGCTTGGGTTCGACCATGGTGAACCCGACGCCCAACAGCAAGGCCAGGTGAATCAGCGCCGCCAGAAACAGGGTAAAACCGAGGCGATCGGCCGGGCGCACGCCACGATGGGCGAGTTCAGCGGGCAGATCGGACGGGAGCGTCATGACAAGAAAACCAACATCGCGTTTTTTACAGGCCGCGCATGATAACGCAATGTTGGTTTTTAGCTGCAAGCTTCAAGTGGCAAGCGACATAAGGGCAGCTGCAAGTTTCGAACGGCAAGCTGCAAGTAAAAGCTTGTAGCTCATGGCTTGCGGCTTGTAGCTGGCCGTCAGGCTTGCTGCTTGCGGCTAGAGGCTTGCAGCTTCTTCTCGATAGCATCCATGAGCATGCCGCCGATGTCCGTGCCAAACGCGTTGTCGATTTCGCGGATGCAGGTCGGGCTGGTGACGTTGATTTCGGTCAGGCTCTCGCCGATCACGTCCAGGCCCACGAACAGCAGGCCTTTCTCGCGCAGGGTCGGGCCGACTTGAGCGGCGATCCAGCGATCCTTGTCGGTCAGCGGACGGGCTTCGCCACGGCCACCGGCCGCGAGGTTGCCACGGGTTTCGCCAGCGGCA
The DNA here is from genome assembly GCF_016651105.1 of Pseudomonas sp. TH15. Classification (GTDB taxonomy): domain Bacteria; phylum Pseudomonadota; class Gammaproteobacteria; order Pseudomonadales; family Pseudomonadaceae; genus Aquipseudomonas. The sequence continues at coordinate 593,012 of NZ_JAEKEL010000001.1, read as the reverse complement.
GGAATCCGCGCCAGGCAGTAATCCACCGGCTCGCCGTCGATCATCAGGATGCGCTTGTCGCCATCCTTGATGGCCGGCAGGTAAGCCTGGCCCATGATCTGCTGGGTGCCCAGCGCGGTCAGGGTTTCCAGAATCACCGACAGGTTCGGATCGCCTGCGCGGTGACGGAAGATCGAGGTGCCACCCATGCCGTCCAGCGGCTTGAGGATCACGTCGCCGTGCTTGGCGGCGAATTCACGCAGCACGTCGGCGCGGCGGCTGACCACGGTTGGCGGTGTGCACTGCGGGAACAGCGTGGCGAACAGCTTTTCGTTGCAGTCGCGCAGGCTCTGCGGCTTGTTGACCACCAGCACGCCTGCGCGCTCAGCTTGCTCCAGCAGATAGGTGGAGTAGACGAACTCCATGTCGAACGGCGGATCCTTGCGCATCAGGATCACGTCCAGATCGCTCAGCAACGCGTCGGTCTCGGCTTCCAGTTCGAACCATTTTTCCGGGTTGGCGAAAACTTTCAGCGGCCGCATCCGCGCCCGTGCTTCACCTTCGCCCTGGTACAAATCCCGCTGTTCCATATAGAACAGTTCCCAACCGCGCTTTTGCGCGGCCAGCAGCATGGCCAGCGAGCTATCCTTTTTATAGGAGATGCTGGCGATTGGGTCCATGACAATCCCGACGCGAACGCTCATGGGTATTTCCTCGAAATTTGGGTAGGCGCAAGGCCAGAAAAAGTGGCGTCAGAGTGGCGCTGAGTGTGTTCCCGGTCAAGGAAAAACCATCGCCAGGGTCGCCCGATAGATTGGTATTGGAGACTGTGCTAAAAAGGTCGCCATGTCGCGCTGGCCCTTGAGCATCAAGGGTTTCGAGCCGTCAAACGGACAAATTGATTCGCAAAGGCGACGGTAGAGCATTTATGGAACAGCATTCCAGCGCCTTGAAGGTCATGGTGATCGACGATTCGAAGACGATTCGCCGCACCGCCGAAACGCTGTTGAAAAACGTGGGCTGTGAAGTCATCACCGCCATCGATGGTTTCGATGCGCTGGCCAAGATTGCCGACAATCACCCCGGCATTATCTTTGTCGACATCATGATGCCGCGCCTGGATGGTTATCAGACCTGCGCTTTAATCAAGAACAACAGTGCGTTCAAGTCCACGCCAGTGATTATGCTGTCGTCCAAGGACGGGCTGTTCGACAAGGCCAAGGGGCGCATCGTCGGCTCCGATCAGTTTTTGACCAAGCCTTTCAGCAAGGAAGAACTGCTGAACGCGATCCAGGCCCATGTACCGGGCTTTGCCGCCGTTTTGCCGCAGTAGGACACGCACAGTGACGCTCGGCCAGCGGGCCCGGCGTCGACAAGAAGAATGGGGAAGACCATGGCACGTATTCTGATCGTCGATGATTCGCCGACTGAAATGTACAAACTGACCGGCATGCTGGAAAAGCACGGTCATGAAGTGTTGAAAGCTGAAAACGGCGCCGACGGCGTGGCCCTGGCCCGTCAGGAAAAACCCGACGCCGTGCTGATGGACATCGTCATGCCCGGCCTCAACGGTTTCCAGGCGACCCGTCAACTGACCAAAGACCCGGAAACCGGGCACATCCCGGTGATCATCATCACCACCAAGGATCAGGAAACCGACAAGGTCTGGGGCACACGCCAGGGTGCCAAGGACTACCTGACCAAACCGGTCGACGAAGAAACCCTGATCAAAACCCTGAACAACGTGCTGGCCGGTTGATCGTGCGGCCATGACCGAGTCGCTCACAGCTTTCGAACTGCTGCTGCAGATCGACCAGCGTTGTCGCGTGCTGGCGGCAGACTTGCCGTCCCAGCTGACCCGACAGGACCGCTGGAGCGGCATCGGTTTTCGCCTGGGCGAGCACTGGTATGTCGCGCCAATGGGCGAAGTCAGCGAAGTCCTGCATGAACCGCGCTTCACTCAGTTGCCGGGGGTCAAGCCGTGGGTCAAGGGCGTCGCCAACTTGCGTGGGCGGCTGCTGCCGATCATGGATGTGTGCGCTTTCTTTTCTGATCAAGAGCTTGGTCATGAGTTGTCGGCGGTGCGCAAGCAGCGGCGGGTGCTGGTGGTGGAATACAAAGATGTGTTTGCCGGGTTGATGGTCGATGAAGTCATTGGCTTGCAGCACTTTGAGCAGGACAGCTTCGAGCCCATTTCGATCAGCAAGCGTCAGGGCTCGAAGGCCGAGTTCGTCAAAGGCTATTTCCGGCGCGAGCAGAACTGGCGAGTGTTCAGCCTGTTTGCGCTGGCCAGATCCCCGGTGTTCATGAGCGTCGCGATATAACCGCAACAACAGAGAACCCATTGTGGGAATCAACTCTGTGATGAGGAAATATTGGGGTTGAGAAGATCCTGTGGTGAAGGGCTTTTGTAGTGTGTGGATGTGTGGATGAGGGAATTTGTGGGTGAGATAACCCTGTGGCGAGGGGATTTATCCCCGTTGGGTCGCGCAGCGGCCCCAAAGTCTGCAATGGGCTGACCATCGTCAGTGCATGCAAAATTTTGCGACTGCTTCGCAGCCGAACGGGGATAAATCCCCTCGCCACATAACCCCGTCTCTAAAGAACTCCATTACCACAGGACTTCCTTATACAAGGCCAGCTCCCACAGGTTGTTCGATGAGCTTCAAACAGGCGAGGACCGATGACAAAAGCAAAAACAGGCAAGCCAGAAGGATCGCGCAGCCGTTCGCAGATTATCGTGCTGTTTATCGCGCTGATCGTCTTCATCATGCTGCTGTTCGCCAACTTCGCTTACCTCAACACTCAGGCAACCTACGACAAACAGTACATCGGTCACGCCGGTGAGCTGCGCGTGCTGTCCCAGCGCATCGCCAAGAACGCCACCGAAGCCGCCGCCGGCAAGGCTGCCGCGTTCAAGTTGCTCGGCGATGCGCGCAACGACTTTGCCCAGCGCTGGGGTTACCTGAAAAAGGGTGATCCGAGCACCGGCCTGCCGCCAGCCCCGTCCACCGTGCGCCCGGAAATGCGCGCCGTGCAGCTGGACTGGGAGCGCCTGCTGAAAAACACCGATGCCATTCTCTCCAGTGAACAGACCGTGCTGTCCCTGCATCAAGTCGCCGCGACCCTGGCCGAAACCGTGCCGCAGTTGCAGGTCGAGTACGAGAAGGTCGTCGAGATCCTCCTCCAACGCGGCGCCCCGGCGGCTCAGGTGGTGATGGCTCAGCGTCAGTCGTTGTTGGCTGAACGGATTCTAGGTGCGGTGAACACGGTGTTGTCCGGCGACGAAAACTCGCAACAGGCCGCCGACGCCTTCGGTCGCGATGCGGCGCGGTTCGGCCAGGTGCTCAACGGCATGCTCCAGGGCAATCCGGCACTGAAAATCAGCCAGGTTGAAGACAAGGATGCACGCGCCCGACTGAGCGAAATCGCCGAACTGTTCGAATTCGTCTCGGGCTCGGTGGATGAAATCCTCGAAACCTCGCCGGAGCTGTTCAAGGTCCGGGAATCGGCGACCAACATTTTCACCCTGTCGCAAACCCTGCTCGACGAAGCCTCGCACCTGGCCACCGGTTTCGAAAACCTGGCGGGCGGGCGCAACACCGACACCATCGGCGGCTACGTACTGGGTCTGTTGGCGCTGATGTCGATCATCCTTATCGGCCTGGTGATGGTCCGCGAAACCAATCGTCAGCTTCAGGAAACCGCCGAGAAGAACGAGCGCAACCAGAACGCGATCATGCGCCTGCTCGATGAAATTGAAGACCTCGCCGACGGTGACCTGACCGTGACCGCCTCGGTGACCGAAGACTTCACCGGGACCATCGCCGACTCGATCAACTATTCCGTCGACCAATTGCGCGACTTGGTGGCAACCATCAACCTCACCGCCGGCCAGGTCGCCGCTGCTGTGCAGGAAACCCAGGCCACTGCCATGCACCTGGCCCAGGCCTCGGAGCATCAGGCGCAGCAGATTTCGGAAGCCTCCACGGCGATCAACGAGATGGCGCAATCCATCGACCAGGTCTCGGCCAACGCCGCCGAGTCTTCGGCGGTGGCCGAGCGCTCGGTGGAAATCGCCAACAAGGGCAACGAGGTGGTGCACAACACCATCCATGGCATGGACAACATCCGCGAGCAAATCCAGGACACCGCCAAACGGATCAAGCGTCTGGGCGAGTCTTCCCAGGAAATCGGCGACATCGTCAGCCTGATCGACGACATTGCCGACCAGACGAATATCCTCGCCCTCAACGCGGCGATCCAGGCCTCGATGGCCGGTGATGCCGGGCGCGGGTTTGCCGTGGTGGCGGACGAAGTGCAGCGCCTGGCCGAGCGCTCGTCCGCCGCGACCCGACAAATTGAAACACTGGTGCGGGCGATCCAGACCGATACTAATGAAGCGGTGATCTCGATGGAGCAGACCACCACCGAAGTGGTGCGCGGCGCGCGGCTGGCGCAGGATGCCGGTGTGGCCCTGGAAGAAATCGAAGGCGTTTCGAAGACCCTGGCGGCGCTGATCCAGAGCATTTCCAACGCTGCGCAGCAACAGACGTCGTCAGCCGGCCAGATTTCCCTGACGATGAACGTGATCCAGCAGATCACCACGCAGACCTCGTCCGGCTCCACGGCGACGGCCGAAAGCATCGGCAACCTGGCGAAAATGGCCAGTCAGCTGCGGCGTTCTGTATCGGGTTTCACCTTGCCGACCGCGCCGGCCGAGGTCACGGACAAAGCCTGAACCGCCTGCGGGCGACTGCATTTTGAGTGAAGTGGGGATTGGAGTGGTTATGGGTGATCGGCACGACTATGTGGCCCTCGAGTGGGTCAAAGGCGAGATTGCCGAAACGCTGAAGCAGGCTCATCAAGCACTGGAAACCTTGCTGGATGACCCGCAGGCGACGTATGCGCTGGACGAGTGCCTGGGGTGTATCCACCAGGTTCACGGCAGTTTGCAGATGGTCGAGTTCTACGGTGCGGCCCTGCTCGCCGAAGAAATGGAACAACTGACCGTCGCCTTGCAACAAAACCGCGTCAATCATCGCGATGAAGCCATCCACCTGTTAAGACAGGCACTGGGGCAACTGCCGATCTACCTCGACCGGGTGCAAGGGGCACGACGTGACTTGCCGCTGGTGGTGCTGCCGTTGATCAACGATTTGCGCAGTGCCCGGGGTGAAAGCCTGCTGTCGGAAACCAGCCTGTTCAGCCCGCAACTGCCGCATTTGCCGGCGCTGGACAAGGAAGCCCTGGCGCTGCTGGAACCGGCGGAATTACCCAACGTGCTGCGCAAACTGCGTCAGATGCTGCAAATGGCTTTGGTCGGTTTGCTCCGTGAGCAAGACGACCAGACGCACCTTGGGTATCTGGCGAAAGTCTTCACACGCCTTGAAGCGTTGTGCGGTGACGCGCCGCTGAGCCCGTTGTGGCAGGTCGCTTCGGCGCTGGTCGAAGGCATGCGCGGCGGCTCGATTGCCAACAGCCCGGCGCTGCGCAGCCTGTTCAAGAACGCTGACAAAGAACTCAAGCGCTTGCTGGAACAGGGCATGTCCGGCGTCAATCAGGCGCCACCGCCAGAGCTGTTCAAAAGCTTGTTGTTCTACATTGCCAAAGCCGAACATCCCACCGGGCAGATGCTGACTATGAAAGATCGCTACGGACTGGACGAAGCGCTGCCCGGCAGCGCGATGGTCGACGAAGAACGCGCACGGCTGGCCGGCCCTGACCGCGATGCCATGCGCTCGGTGCTTGCCGCGCTGTGCGAAGAGCTGGTGCGGGTCAAGGAACGCCTGGACCTGTTTGTGCGCAGCGACCGCCAGCACACCTCGGACCTCGAAAGCCTGCTGGCGCCGCTGCGGCAAATCGCCGACACCTTGGCGGTGCTCGGTTTTGGCCAGCCGCGCAAGGTCATCATCGATCAACTGGCGGTGGTGCTGAGCCTCGCTCAGGGCCAGCGCGAGCCCAACGACGCGATCCTGATGGACGTGGCTGGCGCCTTGCTTTACGTCGAGGCGACGCTGGCCGGGATGGTCGGCACCGTGGAGCCGGAGAGCCAGGAAGAAAGTCGCCTGCCGACCACCGACCTGACCCAGATCCACCAGATCGTGATCCGCGAAGCACGGATCTGCCTGCAACAAGCCAAAGACATGATCGTCGACTACATCGACGCCGACTGGGATCGCCAGCAACTGCAGCCTTTGCCGGCGTTGCTGACCCAAGTGCGCGGTGCGCTGGCGATGATTCCGCTGAGCCGTGCCGCGAGCCTGATCGAAGCGTGCAACAGCTTCATTCGCGAACACCTGCTGGTGGACACCGATCATCCCGGTTGGCAGCAACTGGACAGCCTGGCCGACGTCATTACCAGCATCGAGTATTACCTGGAGCGTCTCAACGACGACCCGCAAGAGTCCAGTGAACAACTGCTCGACGTGGCGGAAAAGAGCCTGGCCGCGCTCGGGTTTTTCCCCAGCGAAAAACGGGTGCCGGTGCTCGAAGACGTGCTCAGCCCCAATGAAGCCCAGGTCATGCAGGATATGCAGGAACTGGATGATCCCGACACCGTGCAGTCGTTGGCCGATGTGCTGGCCAGCCCGGTTTCTGCTGTCAATCCACCGGCCCTGAATACGCCGGGCAGCCTATTGCCGCCGCCAGTGGACGAAGAACCGGTGGACGATGAGCTGCGGGAAGTCTTCCTCGAAGAAACTGAAGAGGTGCTGGAAGCCCTGCACGAATACCTGCCGCGCTGGTCGGCCAACGCTGATCACACAGGCGCATTAAGTGAGCTACGCCGGGCCTTCCACACCTTGAAGGGCAGTGGCCGGATGGTCCGCGCATTGGTGCTGGGCGAGTTGGCCTGGGCGATGGAAAACCTGCTGAACCGGGTGCTGGAGCACAGCATCGAGCCGGGGCCAGCAGTGCAACAGTTGCTGACTGACGCGCTGAACCTGCTGCCGGAACTGGTCACCGAATTTGCCGCCAATGCCCAGCGTCAACGCGACGACGTGGACCGCTTGGCCGCTCGGGCGCACGCCTTGGCCAAGGGCGATGGGTCGCTGTCGGATGAGGACACCCAAGACGTCGCAGCCCTCGATCCGTTGCTGCTGGAGATCTTCCGCAAAGAGGCCGAAACCCATCTCGCCAGCCTCAATCGTTTTCTCGATCAGGCCGCCGAACATGTGCCGCTGCAAGCCAGCGACGAGTTGCAGCGGGCCTTGCACACGCTCAAGGGCAGCGCCTCGATGGCCGGTGTGTTGCCGATTGTCGAGCTGGCGGCGCCGCTGGACCAACTGGCCCGCGAGTACAAGGCGCACTTGATCGCCCTGGACCTGGATGAAGTCGAGTTGCTACTGGAAGCCGAAGGGCTGTTCCGCCTCGGATTGCGCCAACTCAAGACTGATCCGCTGGGCGAGATTCCCGGCGCTCGTTCGTTGATCGAGCGCACTCACACGTTATTGGAAGAACACCTGCATTCCATTCTTACAGCACCAAACAGAGGCTTGCGGATCAAGCGCGATCCGCAACTGATCAACAACTTCCTGGCCCAGGGCATGGACATCCTGCTGGATGCCGAAAGCCTGTTGCGCCGTTGGCAGCAACACCCCGGCGAGCGCCAGGAACTCAGCGCGCTGCTGGACGAACTGACCACCCTGGGCGAAGGCGCGCACCTCGCCGATCTGCACCCGGTGGACGAACTCTGCGAAGCGCTGCTCGACCTGTATGGCGCGGTGGAAGAAAGCAGCCTGGCGGTCAGCGACGGGTTTTTCCATGAAGCGCAAAGTGCCCATGAAGCGCTGATCAATATGCTCGACGAACTGGCCGCCGGCCAGGAAGTCAGTTCGCAACCGGAGCGCGTCCGGGCCTTGCGCGATTTGCTCGATACAAGCCTCGACCCGTCGGCCACGGGGCTGATCCGCAGCGACGGCAGCCGGACGTTGAGCATTCGCGAACTGGGCAGTGCCACCGCTGAGCTGGCGCAGTCCTCGACTCGGATTGAGCAGAATGACGAGATCGTTTCGATCTTCCTCGAAGAAGCGATGGATATCCTCGAAAGCGCCGGCCAGGCGTTGCAGCGCTGGTTGAGCGACCCGGACAACGCCGCGCCGCTATCGTCGTTGCAGCGGGATTTGCACACCCTCAAGGGTGGCGCGCGGATGGCCGAAGTCGTGCCGGTCGGTAACCTGGCCCACGAACTGGAACACCTTTATGAAGGCCTGGTGGATCGCCGCTACAGCCACAGCGAAGCACTGGCCCAGTTGCTGCAAACCAGCCATGACCGACTGGCGGTGTTGCTTGAGCAATTGCAAAAGCAAAAGCCTTTAGACGACCCGAACGAGCTGATCGAAGCGATTCGCGCGTTCCGCCACGGCAATGCCGGCACGGCTGAAACCGTCGAACCGACGCACAACATGATTCGCCGGGCCACGATCCGGAGCTACTGGAAATCTTCCTCGAGGAAGGTTTCGACATCATCGAAAACTCCGGCGCGGCGCTGGTGCGCTGGCAGGCCGAGCCGTCGAATCGACAGGAAGTCGAGACCCTGCTGCGCGACCTGCACACCCTCAAGGGCGGCGCGCGGATGGTGGAAATCGCCCCGATTGGCGACCTGGCCCACGAACTGGAGTTTCTCTACGAAGGCCTGTCGGCCGGGGTGCTGCAACCGACGACGGCGCTGTTCACGCTGTTGCAAAGCAGTCACGACCGGTTGGCGCAGATGCTCGACGCCACTCGCGCCGGGGAACCTTGCCCGCCGGCGGATCGGCTGATCGATGCGATCAAGAACTTCAGCCACCCGGCCGTGCCCGAGGCGCCAGTGGTGGCACCGGCCACGGTCAAAGTCGAGACGCCAACGCCTGATGCCGGCGCCGACATGGTCAAGGTTTCGGCGGAATTGCTCGACGACTTGGTCAACCTGGCCGGGGAAACCTCGATCTTCCGTGGCCGTATCGAGCAGCAGGTCAACGATGCCCGCGTGGCCCTGAGCGAGATGGAAACCACCATCGAGCGGATGCGCGACCAGTTGCGTCGCCTCGACACCGAAACCCAGGGGCGGATTCTCAGCCGTCAGCAGGTAGAAGCTGAACGCCTGGGCTACGAAGAATTCGATCCGCTGGAAATGGACCGTCATTCGCAATTGCAGCAACTGTCTCGGGCACTGTTCGAATCCGCCTCCGACTTGCTCGACCTCAAGGAAACCCTCGACCGGCGCAATCAGGACGCGGAAAACCTGCTGCAACAGCAGGGCCGCATCAACACCGAATTGCAGGAAGGCCTGATGCGCACGCGCATGGTGCCGTTCGAACGGATGCTGCCGCGTTTGAAACGCATCGTCCGCCAGGTGTCCAGCGAGCTGGGCAAGGACGTGGAATTCGTCGTCGGCAACGCTGAAGGCGAGATGGATCGCAACGTGCTGGAACGCATGGCGCCGCCGCTGGAACACATGCTGCGCAACGCCGTGGATCACGGTCTGGAATCCACCGAAGCGCGGATCGCGGCGGGTAAACCGGCCCAGGGGCGGATCACCCTCGACCTGTCCCGTGAGGGTGGCGACATCATTTTCGACATCCGCGACGATGGTGCCGGAGTGCCGTTGGATGCGGTGCGGCGCAAGGCGATCAAGCGCGGCATGCTCGCGCCGGACAGCAACATCAGCGACCGTGACGTGCTGCAATTCATCCTGCAACCGGGGTTCTCCACCGCTGAAAAAATCACCCAGATTTCCGGGCGAGGCGTCGGCATGGACGTGGTGCATGAAGAGGTGCGGCAACTCGGTGGCACGATGAGCATCGACTCGACGGCGGGGCAGGGCGTGCATTTCCGCATTCGCCTGCCATTCACCGTGTCGGTCAATCGGGCGCTGATGGTGCAGTGCTTTGATGATCAATACGCGATCCCGCTGAACACCATCGACGGCATCGTCCGTGTGCTGCCCAACGAACTCGAAGGGCATTACCGGCTCGATCCGCCGACCTACAAATACGCCGGCCAGCACTATGAGCTGTGCTACCTCGGCGAACTGCTGAAAACCAGCACTCGGCCGAAACTGCTGGGCCAGAGCTTGCCGTTGCCGGTGTTGCTGGTGCAATGCAACGAGCGGCACATCGCCGTGCAAGTCGATTCCATGGCCGGTACTCGCGAGATTGTGGTCAAAAGCCTCGGTCCGCAATTTGCGGCGGTGCAGGGCTTGTCCGGGGCGACGATTCTCGGTGACGGCCGGGTGGTGCTGATTCTGGATTTGCTGGCGCCGATTCGCGCCATGCAGGCGCGTGTGCCGCAACAGTCGATGACTCAAGAGGTTGAAGCCGAGCCGCACAAGCCGCTGCTGGTGTTGGTGGTCGACGACTCGGTGACCGTGCGCAAAGTCACCAGCCGCTTGCTCGAACGCCACGGCATGAACGTGCTGACCGCCAAGGACGGGGTCGACGCCATGCTGCTGCTCGAAGATCACCTGCCCGACGTGATGTTGCTGGACATCGAAATGCCACGCATGGACGGCTTCGAAGTGGCGACCCAGGTCCGTGCCGACGAACGATTGCAGCACCTGCCGATCATCATGATCACCTCGCGCACCGGCCAGAAACACCGCGACCGCGCCATGGCCATCGGCGTCAACGACTACCTCGGCAAGCCATACCAGGAATCGGTGCTGCTCGAAAGCATCGCCCTGTGGAGCAAAACCCATGCTTGAGCACCGCACCAGCAACCTCACCGGGCTGTTGCTGCCCTTGGCAGATCGCAATTTGATCCTGCCCAACGTCGCCGTTGCGGAACTGATCGACTATCAGCCGGGGGCGTTCGACCTCGATACACCGCCGTGGTACTTGGGGCTGGTGACGTGGCGGGATCGGCAGATTCCGCTGCTGAGTTTCGAGTCGGCGTGTGGCAATAAAGTGGTGATTGGCGAGCGCGCGCGGATCGTCATCCTCAATGCCCTCGGCGGGCGGCCGGAATTGAAGTTTATTGCACTGCTGGTGCAGGGGATTCCGCGGTCGTACAAGCTCGATAGCCAGTTGAGCTATGTGGATGTGCCGTTGTGTTCGCTGGAACAGGCGGCAGTGCAGGTGGGGGAGCAAGTGGCCAAAGTGCCTGACTTGCTGGGGTTGGAGAAGTTGTTGGTGGATGCTGGGCTGGTCTTCTGATTTGATCGTTCCCACGCAGAGCCTGGGAATGATCATTGGCGGGCTGATCCAGAACTTGCGCTGCTTCGGCTGGCCGCTTCGCGAGCAGGCTCGCTCCCACATTGGATCTGCAGTGAATTTGAATTTTGCGTACGACATAGCCTCCACTGTGGGAGCGAGCCTGCTCGCGAAAGCGCCAGTCGCAGCACTGAATTCCGACAGACAAATCCTCAATCTCTGTGCGCAATAAACACCTTTCAGTCTCGTTGTTTAAAGACACTCTGTGTTACGGCTCCCTAGCCTACAAATCCTTGCGCCACTGCCTACGCATGTACCAGAATCCGCCGGCTTGTGCGCCTTGGGGCTGCTCGGTAACTTGATTCCTGTCACTGACCATCAGTGATCGGGTTTAGCAGCCCGGGGTATCTAGTGAGTTGCACAAGCTCCGTCAGTCAGGCATGCCCATGCCTGCACTCGATGGTAGCTGTGCGCAGGGCGCCTTCGGGCGCGCCGGCTTTGCTAGATCCCCGGTCTGCTAACCTGCGTACAGCTGCCTCCCCTTCTTTTAGCAGAGAAGCGGTTCCAGCTTTATTTCGGAACCTGAAGATGATTAAACCTACGCCAAACCCCCACTCGACGACCCCGCATCCCCCTACGAATCCCCCGATTCAAAGAAATTCCACGACGCCGCCGAACGCGCACTCGATCACTATCTCGGCCCGCCGAATGTCGACTTCATGGCCACGCCCTACACCCCGAACACGCTGTACATGGCCAACCCCAACGCCGACACCGAATCCCTGCTGACCGACGCCAGCGAGACCCTCGGCTCGGCAACGGTGATGCTCAACAATCACGCAGCCATGGTTGAAGGCACGCACCGCAAGACCCTGCAGGGTATTGCGCAAGTGGTGATGGTGGCGGAAATGGCCGTCAATCGCGTGTTGGACAGATTGGTGCCGACGGAGTGACTTAAAAGCTGACCCTCACCCCAGCCCTCTCCCAGAGGGAGAGGGGGCCGACCGAGGTGTCTGGCGTCATACATCGACCTGAAAAACCGAGTCGATTATGGGTTTGGTAAAGCGAGTCGATTATGGATTCGGTAAAGCACGATCAGGTCGGCGTATCCCTTGAGCATCCCCCAATCAGTCCCCTCTCCCTCCGGGAGAGGGCTAGGGTGAGGGTGCCCTTGATCGTTACGGTGAGCGTAACGATCCAACGCTGCGCTTGATTGATGCCCTGACACATCCCTCCTATGGTTACCCCACGACAGCGAACCCGTGGAGTGGTCATGACAACAACAATATCCCCCGACTCGCGATGGACGCGGCGGCGCAGCGAGAAGCAGCGGCGTCTGGCGTTGGTCAAGGATCTGGCTGACGGTGTGGTGTTGCCCACCGACAAGATCGTTGCGGCGCTGGAGGCGTTGATCCTGCCCGGCGACCGTGTGGTGTTGGAGGGCAATAACCAGAAGCAGGCGGATTTTCTTTCGCGCTCGCTGGTCAAGGCTGACCCCGCCAAGCTGCATGACCTGCATATGATCATGCCCAGCGTCGGCCGCGCTGAGCACCTGGACCTGTTCGAACGCGGCATTGCCCGCAAGCTCGATTTTTCCTTCGCCGGTACCCAGAGCCTGCGCATCAGCCAGTTGCTGGAAGACGGCTTGCTGGAAATCGGCGCGATCCACACCTACATCGAGCTCTACGCGCGGCTGGTGGTGGACCTGATTCCCAACGTCGTGCTCTCGGCCGGTTTCATGGCCGACCGCGCCGGCAACATCTACACCGGCGCGAGCACTGAAGACACTCCGGCATTGATCGAACCAGCCGCCTTCAGCGACGGCATCGTCATTGTCCAGGTCAATCAATTGGTGGACGACGTCACTGACCTGCCTCGCGTCGACATCCCGGCCTCCTGGGTCGATTTCGTCGTGGTGGCCGACAAGCCGTTCTACATCGAACCGCTGTTCACCCGCGACCCACGCCACATCAAGCCTGTGCACGTGTTGATGGCGATGATGGCGATCCGCGGGATCTACGAAAAACACAACGTCCAGTCCCTGAACCACGGCATCGGTTTCAACACCGCCGCCATCGAATTGATCCTGCCCACCTACGGTGAATCCCTCGGCCTCAAAGGCAAGATCTGCCGCAACTGGACCCTCAACCCGCACCCAACCCTGATCCCGGCCATCGAAAGCGGCTGGGTCGAAAGCGTGCATTGCTTTGGCACCGAACTGGGGATGGAAAACTACATTGCCGCCCGGCCCGACGTGTTCTTCACCGGGCGTGACGGTTCGCTGCGTTCCAACCGGATGTTCTGCCAATTGGCCGGGCAGTACGCGGTGGACTTGTTTATCGGCGCGACCCTGCAAGTCGATGGCGACGGTCATTCCTCCACGGTGACTCGCGGACGGCTGGCCGGTTTCGGTGGTGCGCCGAACATGGGCCACGACCCGCGCGGTCGCCGCCACAGCACGCCTGCCTGGCTCGACATGCGCCACGACGATGCACCGGAAGCCTTGCTGGAGCGCGGCAAGAAACTCGTGGTGCAAATGGTCGAGACCTTCCAGGAGGGCGGCAAACCGACCTTCGTCGAAACCCTCGACGCGGTGGAAGTGGCGCGCAAAAGCGGCATGCCGCTGGCGCCGATCATGATTTACGGCGACGACGTCACGCACCTGCTGACCGAAGAAGGCATCGCCTATTTGTACAAGGCCCGTTCGCTGGAAGAACGCCAAGCGATGATCGCCGCCGTCGCCGGGGTGACCGTCATCGGCATGCGCCACAACCCGAAAGACACCGCCCGTATGCGCCGTGAAGGCTTGATCGCCTTGCCCGAAGACCTCGGCATCCGCCGCACCGACGCCACCCGCGAACTGCTCGCGGCGAAAAGCGTGGCCGATCTGGTCGAGTGGTCTGGTGGCCTCTACAACCCTCCCGCCAAGTTCAGGAGCTGGTAAATGCACGCACTTAACCTGCAAACCAAAACACTGAGTTTGGCCGAACGGCTGGCGGACCTGGCGGTGGACGCGCTGATCGACGAAGCGGACCTGTCGCCAAAACCGGCGCTGGTGGATCGTCGCGGCAACGGCGCGCATACCGATTTGCACCTTGGGCTGATGCACGCCTCGGCGCTGTCCTTGTGGCCGGCGTTCAAGGAAATGGCCGAAGTGGCCATCGAATTCGGCGACGTCGGTTTACCGCTGCGCGAAGCTCTCGGGCGGATTGGCCGGGAAGGGGAGCAAGCGATGCTCGCCACCACCAACGGTGTGAATACCCATCGCGGGGCGATTTGGGCGTTGGGTTTGTTGGTCGCTGCTGCGGCACTGGAATCCACGAACACCAAGTCAAGCGCAGTGACTTTGCGTGCTGCGCGCCTTGCTTTGCTCGAAGACCGCTACGCCCCACGTCCGTTGAGCCACGGCGCCCAAGTCGCCCAGCGTTACGGCGCACGCGGCGCCCGTGAGGAAGCACAACTCGGCTTCCCTTCGGTGCTGCAACGCGCTCTACCGCAACTCCAACGCAGCCGCGCCTCGGGCCACGGGGAACAGAACGCTCGCCTCGACGCGTTGCTCGCGATCATGACCCAACTGGCCGACACCTGCGTGCTCTATCGCGCTGGTGAAGAAGGTTTGCACACCATGCAACTCGGCGCCCAAGCCGTGCTCGACGCGGGTGGCAGTGCCAGCCTCGCCGGCCGTCGCCGGTTGCATGAGTTGGATGAACATTTAATTGCGTTGAATGCCTCGCCCGGCGGCGCCGCCGACTTGCTCGCCGCCTGCCTGTTTATCGACCGCATCGAGTCCGGAGCTTTCTGATGGAAACCTTATCCTTTGAATTCCCCGCCGGGCAGCCGCCCAAGGGCCGCACGCTGGTGGGCTGCGTCGGCTCGGGCGATCTGGAAGTGCTGATCGAACCGGGTGTGGCCGGCAAGTTGACGATCCAGGTGCAGACCTCGGTGAATGGCGCGGAACAGCGCTGGCAGCACCTGTTTGCGCGGATGTTTGACGGCCAGACACCGCCAGCGATGGCGATTGATATTCACGACTTCGGCGCGACGCCGGGCGTGGTGCGCTTACGTCTGGAACAAGGCTTTGAGGAGATCGGCCATGACTGATCTCCTTAACAAGCACAGCTTCGTGGAACTCGGCGCCCGGCAACGGGCGAAAGCCTTGCTCGACGCCGGCACCTTCCGCGAATTGCTCGACCCGTTTCAACGGGTCATGTCGCCATGGCTGTCGCGCCAAGGCGTAGTGCCGCAAGCCGATGACGGCGTGGTGATCGCCAAGGGCAGCATCGGCGGTTTGCCGGTGGTGATTGCCGCGATTGAAGGCGCCTTTCAGGGCGGCAGCCTCGGCGAAGTCGGCGGAGCCAAAATTTCCGGTGCGCTGGAGCTGGCCGCTGAAGATAACCGCAAAGGCATTCCAACCCGCGCTGTGCTGCTGCTGGAAACCGGTGGCGTGCGTTTGCAGGAAGCCAATCTCGGGTTGGCGGCGATTGCCGATATTCACGCGGCGATTGTCGATCTGCGCCAGTACCAACCGGTGGTTGGCGTCGTGGCCGGCAGCGTCGGTTGTTTTGGCGGGATGTCGATTGCGGCCGGGTTGTGCAGTTATTTGCTGGTGACCCAGGAAGCGCGGCTTGGCCTGAATGGCCCGCAGGTGATCGAGCAAGAAGCCGGGCTTGAGGAATACGACTCTCGGGATCGTCCTTTCATTTGGAGCCTGACCGGTGGCGAGCAGCGTTTTGCCAGTGGTTTGGTGGATCGCTATGTCGCTGACGACGTGGTGCAGATTCAGCAGCAGGTCAGCGAATTGCTCAAGCAGGGTTTGCCGGCGCAGCAACGTAGCCAACAGGCTGAGCTGTTCTTGCAGCGCTTGGCCCGGCTGGACGCCGAACCGCAAATCGAGCCGTCAGTGGTTCGCGATCTGTATCAAGGAGAACGCTCATGAGAGGTTTGAACTGGTTCAACGCCTTGAGCAACGGGGCACAACCGGTCGACGGTTTGCCTGCTTCGTTGAAGGTTGCCGACGGTGTTTTGGGTGATCAACCGGTGCGGTTTATTGCCGTGGTGACCGACCCCGAAAACCGTTTTCCCCGTGCTCGCAATGGTGAAGTCGGCCTGTTGGAAGGCTGGGGCCTGGCCAAGGCTGTGGATGAAGTGATCGCCGCTGACGTTGATAAACCGAACAAGCGCGCCGTGATCGCCATCGTCGATGTGCCGAGCCAAGCCTACGGTCGCCGTGAAGAAGCCCTCGGCATTCACCAAGCATTGGCCGGGGCGGCGGACAGCTACGCTCGCGCCCGATTGGCCGGCCATGCGGTGATTGGTTTACTGGTGGGCAAGGCGATGTCCGGGGCGTTTTTGGCCCATGGTTATCAAGCCAATCGACTGATCGCCCTGCGTGATCCGGGCGTGATGGTGCATGCGATGGGCAAGGCGTCGGCAGCGCGGGTGACCTTGCGCAGTGTCGAAGAACTGGAAGCCTTGGCCGCGAGCGTGCCACCGATGGCGTATGACATCGACAGCTATGCGAGCCTCGGGTTGCTTTGGGAAACCTTGTCGGTGGAACAGATTGAGCAGCCGACGGTGCAGGATCTGACGCGAGTGACTGAATGCCTGAGCCTGGCGATCAGCGATGTCGCCGCGAAGGGCCGCGACCTGAGCACCCGCTTGGGCGCCAGCAACCGGGCGGCATCGAGCAAGGTTCGCGAACTGCTGAGAGCGCAGTGGTGAACACGTTTCTGGCCCACGACCTGCTCTGGGGCATGACCCCGGAGCAGTTGCCTTTGGACGCGCCTGCGTGGGTGATCGAATCGCTGAGTGCCGGTCAGCCTGTGGTGGTTCGGCGTGCGTTGAGCGTGGCGGGTCAGGTTGCGGTTGGTGTGCGCGGGCCGTTGCGTGAACAGCGTTATGCGACGGCGATGTCGGTCGATGCGATTCAGCGTCGGGTAAAACCCGAAGATCTTTGTCATGTCTCGATTGATCGGGATCTGCCGGTATTGCGTGCGCTGACTCAATTGCGCGCGATGCTTGATATCAGCGGTTGGGTCTGGGGTATCAGCGGTAGCGCGGGGTTTGAATTGGCCAGTGGTGTTGAGGCGTTGCATGAGCACAGCGACCTCGACTTGATCCTGCGCACGCCGCAACCGATGAGTCGTGAACAGGCTCAGGAACTGGTGAAGATTTTTGATACCGCTGCGTGCCGGGTGGATATGCAATTGCAGACACCTCACGGTGCCATCGCCTTGCGCGAATGGGCCGGCCCTTCGCAGCGAATCCTGCTGAAAAACGCAATTGAAGCCTGTCTGGTGCTTGATCCCTGGAACCCTCAGGAGCGAGCAGCGTGAGCAGCTTGCTGGTGTTTCCCGGCCAGGGCGCGCAGCAGCCGGGCATGCTTCATCGCTTGCCTCGGGAGTCGGTGGACGAGGCGAGTGAAACCTTGGGCGAAGACGTGCTGCTGCTGGATTCTGCCGAGTCGTTGAAGTCGACTAGGGCGGTTCAGCTTTGCCTGCTAATCGCCGGAGTGGCTGCTTCACGGCAGTTGTCTTCGACGGCTGATTACGTGGCGGGATTGTCCATCGGCGCCTACCCGGCAGCAGTCATTGCCGGCGCCTTGGAATTCAGCGATGCCCTGCATCTGGTCAGCCTGCGCGGTGAACTGATGCAACAGGCTTATCCACAGGGCTATGGCATGACCGCGATCATCGGTCTCGATTTATCCACAGTGGAAAGCTTGCTGGCGCAGGTGCACAGCGCCGACACGCCGGTCTATCTGGCCAATATCAACGCCGATAACCAGGTGGTGATTGCCGGCAGCGACGGGGCGATGAAAGCGGTTGCCGAGTTGGCGAAAGGTCGCGGTGCAGGTCTGGCCAAACGTCTGGCTGTTAGCGTGCCATCGCACTGCCCGCTACTGGACTCTCCGGCGAAAACCCTGGCAGAAGCCTTCGCCAAAGTGACATTGAAAACGCCGACGATGGGCTACCTGAGCGGCAGTCGCGCACGGCCCATCATCAACCTTGAAGCCCTGCGCGACGACCTCGCTTTCAACATGTGCCGAGTCGTCGATTGGCGCGGCACGGTGCAAAGCGCCTACGAGCGCGGCGTACGTCTACAAATCGAACTGCCGCCCGGATCAGTACTGACCGGGCTGGCGCGCCGGGTGTTCGAGCAAGGCACCGTCATTGCCTTCGACGGTGCCCGCCTGGATACCTTGCAAGCGTTGCTGCGTGAGGAGGGAAACCGCCAACCCTAGAACACCGACTCAGGCTTGCGAAGCACAAAAACAACAACTTCGACGATGCACTTTGAGGACTACAACAATGATTATTTACGGTGTGGCGCTGCTGGCGATTTGTACGCTGGCAGGGGTGATCCTGGGGGATGCGCTTGGCGTGTTATTGGGCGTCAAGTCCAACGTCGGCGGGGTCGGGATCGCGATGATCCTGTTGATCTGCGCGCGGTTGTGGATGCAAAAACGCGGCGGCATGACCAAGGACTGTGAGATGGGCGTCGGCTTCTGGGGCGCGATGTACATTCCGGTGGTGGTGGCGATGGCCGCGCAACAGAACGTCGTGACCGCGCTGCACGGCGGTCCGGTGGCGGTGCTGGCGGCGATTGGTTCGGTGGTGGTCTGCGGCTGCACCATTGCCCTGATCAGCAGGACCCATAAAGGTGAACCCTTGCCCGATGAACCGGCGGAAGTCACGCCGGTTGGCACGCCCGTAGGAGGCCGCTGATATGTGGGAACTCATTGATAAAGGCCTGACCAATAACAGCCTGGTGACCGCGTTCGCTTTCGTCGGCATCATCATGTGGGTGTCGGTGGTGGTGTCCAAACGCCTGACGTTCGGACGGATTCACGGCTCGGCGATTGCCATCGTCATCGGCCTGGTACTGGCCTGGGTCGGCGGCACCATGACCGGCGGGCAAAAAGGCCTGGCGGATCTGTCGTTGTTCTCCGGCATCGGTTTGATGGGCGGCGCGATGCTGCGGGACTTTGCCATCGTTGCCACGGCGTTTGAAGTGCAAGCCACCGAAGCGAAAAAGGCCGGGTTGATCGGCGCGGTTGCGCTGCTGCTGGGCACGATCCTGCCGTTCATTGTCGGGGCGAGCATCGCCTGGGCGTTCGGCTATCGCGATGCGATCAGCATGACCACCATCGGCGCGGGCGCGGTGACGTATATCGTCGGGCCAGTGACCGGGGCGGCGATTGGTGCGAGTTCGGATGTGGTGGCGTTGTCGATTGCCACTGGGTTGATCAAGGCGATTCTAGTGATGGTCGGCACGCCGATGGCGGCGAAGTGGATGGGGCTGGATAACCCGCGTTCGGCGATGGTGTTTGGCGGGTTGGCCGGGACGGTCAGCGGTGTCACGGCCGGGCTGGCGGCGACGGATCGGCGGTTGGTGCCTTACGGCGCGTTGACCGCGACGTTCCACACCGGGCTTGGGTGCTTGCTGGGGCCTTCGTTGTTGTACTTCATTGTTCGCGGGATTATGGGCTGAAGATCACAAGCCCCTCACCCTAGCCCTCCCGAAACGTCGGACCGCCCGTAGGGCGAGGGGACTGACTGCGGTGGATGTTGGAGGTACGCCGACCTGAAAGCCCTGAGTCGAACTCAGGTTCTGAAAAGCCCCCGATCTGCTCCCTTTCCCCCTCGCCCCCTTGGGGGAGAGGGCTGGGGTGAGGGGGTAAGCTCTTGATCTGCTGTTAATCCGGTAACTGGCGATTGGCATACATCCGACACTCGGCTAACAGCGCCAGCAAATTCGGATCGCGTTCCTTGGCCTTCAAGAACACCACGCCAATGTGCTGCTGCAACCGGTACTTTTCCTGCAATGGAATCAGCTTCACCCGGTTCTCATACACCGCCGCAATCCTTCCTGGCAGCAACGCATAACCCACCCCCGAGCTGACCATGCTCAGCAGGGTGAAGATGTCGTTGACCTGCATCGCCACTTTCGGCTCGAACCCCGCCTGCTTGAACACGCGAATCCCGTCCTGGTGCGTGGCGAAGCCCTGGGTCAGGGTGATGAAGGTTTCGTCGCGCACTTCCGCGAGGTCGACTTCAGTCCGTTGGGCGAATTTCGAATCCGCCGGGGTAGCGAGGAAGATGTCGTCGGAGAACAGTTGGATTTGCTCGCAGTCCGGGTCGTTGACGCTGTCGTCCAAGGACACCAGGATCGCGTCGACTTCCATGTTCTTGAGCTTGTACAACAGGTCGATGTTGGAGCCGAGGATCAAGTCGATGTTGAGTTCGCTGCGGCGGATTTTCAGGCCCATGATCAGCTGCGGCACGGTCTTCACCGTCAGTGAATACAGCGAGCCAAGTTTGAAGCGCTCAGCCGAAAATCCGGCGGCTTCGCGGGTCAGGCGTACTGTTTCGACCACGTCCTGAATCAACTTCTGTGCCCGCTCTTCCAGCACGTAGGCGCTTTCCAGTGGCGTCAGGTTGCGACCTTCATGCTTGAACAGCGGGCAGCGCAGGGCGCTTTCCAGCGAGTGAATCGCCCGGTGCACGCTCACGTTGCTGGTCTGCAACTCGGCGGCGGCCCGGGCCAGGTTGCCGGTGCGCATGAAGGCGAGGAACACCTCGAGCTTTTTCAGGGTCAACTCTTCGTCGATCAGCATGGGCCGGACTCTTATTCGAATGGCTCGATTGTGCCCAATTCCTCCGGCGCACGCAGGCCTTTGTAGGAGCTGCCGAAGGCCGCGATCTTTTGATCTTTGGCGTCTTTAAGGGCGCCGGAAATCAAGATCAAAAGATCGCAGCCTCGTTTCTCTCGGCAGCTCCTACGCAGCGCCAATGGGGATATGTGTCTTGAAACATTGCGCTTTTAGTCTCAAGGGCTGAGCCTTGCGTAATGCAACAACGAATTTTGAGGTGAGCGATACATGTACCACGGGGAAAGATTGAACGCCTGGACCCATTTGGTCGGGGCGGTGGCGGCGTTTGTCGGGGTGGTGTGGATGCTGGTGATCGCCGGCATGGACGGTAACCCGTGGAAGATCGTCAGCGTGGCGATTTACGGGTTCACCTTGCTGGTGCTCTACAGCGCCTCGACCGTGTACCACAGCGTGCGCGGGCGCAAGAAAGAGATCATGCAGAAGGTTGATCACTTTTCGATCTATCTGCTGATCGCCGGCAGCTATACGCCGTTCTGTCTGGTGACCTTGCGCGGGGCGTGGGGCTGGACGTTGTTCGGGATCGTCTGGGGCCTGGCGCTGATTGGCATCCTGCAAGAGATCAAACCGCGTTCGGAAGCGCGGATTCTGTCGATCGTGATTTACGCGGTGATGGGCTGGATCGTGTTGGTAGCGGTCAAACCGCTGCTTGCGGCGCTGGGCACTGCCGGATTTGTCTGGCTGGCGTCGGGCGGGGTGTTGTACACCGTGGGGATTATCTTTTTTGCCCTGGACCATCGCCTGCGGCATGCCCATGGGATCTGGCATTTGTTCGTGATTGCCGGGAGCTTGCTGCACTTTGTGGCGATATTGTTTTATGTCCTTTGAACCTGTGGCGAGGGGGCTTGCCCCCGTTCGGCTGCGCAGCAGTCGTCATCCGGTCAGTGCGATGTGTGGTTGAAAAGATTAGGGCCGCTTCGCGACCCAACGGGGGCAAGCCCCCTCGCCACAGGGCCCTAGAAGTCACCCCATAACTGCTGGGCCACCGCCAACGCCACCACCGGCGCGGTCTCGGTGCGCAACACCCGAGGACCGAGGCGGGCGGCGTGGAAACCGCTGGCCTTGGCCTGATCCACTTCCACATCCGACAACCCACCCTCCGGGCCAATCAGGAATGCCAACGTCCCAGGCTTGGCATGACTCACCAACGGTTCCGCCACCGGGTGCAATACCAACTTCAACTCGGCCTCAGTCTGCTTCAACCAATCCGCCAGCAGCATTGGCGGATGAATCACCGGCACCGTTGAGCGCCCACACTGCTCGCAGGCGCTGATCGCCACTTGGCGCCAGTGCAGCCGGCGTTTGTCGGCGCGTTCGTCCTTGAGGCGGACTTCGCAGCGGTCGGTGAAGATCGGGGTGATTTCGGTGACGCCCAGTTCGGTGGCTTTCTGAATCGCCCAGTCCATGCGCTCGCCACGGGACAAACCCTGGCCGAGGTGGATCTGTAGCGGCGACTCGATTTGCCCGCTGAAGCTTTCATCGATCTGCACCGTGACGCGTTTCTTGCCAACGTCTGCCAGCGTGCCGCGAAACTCGTGGCCCGAGCCATCGAACAATTGCACCGCATCACCCTCGGCCATGCGCAACACGCGGCTGATGTAATGCGCCTGGGCTTCGGGCAACTCGTGCTCGCCGGTGCTCAGGGGGGCGTCGATAAAGAAGCGGGACAGTCTCATCTTGGGTCTCTGTAAAAAGTCGAATGAAGCTTGGCACAGGTTGGTGATCAGCTTTTGTGGCGAGGGAGCTTGCTCCCGCTCGGCTGCGAAGCAGTCGTAAGCCCAGTCAACGCGGTATTTCTGATACACCGCGTTGGATGGGGTTGGGAGTCCTTCGGCCTCCAGCGGGGGCAAGCCCCCTCGCCACAGGGTTATTCAGTGACTGTTAGCCCGGATCACGGAAGCCCGGGTGAAACTCTTTCGGCACCGAAACGCTGACGCTGTCACGGGTCGCGATATCGATCCCTTCACTGGCCACTTCAGCCAAAAAGTCGATCTGCTCCGGCGTTATCACGTACGGCGGCAGGAAATACACCACGCTGCCCAGCGGTCGAAGTAAAGCACCGCGCTCCAACGCATGCTTGAACACTTTCAAGCCGCGACGCTCCTGCCATGGGTAGGCTTCTTTGGTGGCTTTGTCCTTGACCATCTCGATGGCCAGCACCATGCCGGTCTGGCGCACTTCCGCAACGTTCGGGTGATCCACCAGGTGCGCGGTAGAGGTCGCCATGCGCTGGGCCAGGGCCTTGTTGTTTTCGATGACGTTGTCTTCTTCGAAGATATCCAGCGTCGCCAATGCCGCCGCGCACGCCAGCGGATTGCCGGTGTAGCTGTGGGAATGCAGGAAGGCGCGCAGGGTCGGGTAGTCGTCGTAGAACGCGCTGTAGACATCATCGGTGGTCAACACGGCCGCCAACGGCAGGTAGCCGCCGGTCAGGGCCTTGGACAGGCAGAGGAAGTCCGGGCGGATGCCGGCCTGTTCGCAGGCGAACATCGTCCCGGTGCGGCCGAAGCCGACGGCGATTTCGTCGTGGATCAGGTGCACACCATAGCGGTCGCAAGCCTCGCGCAGCAGTTTCAGGTACACCGGGTGGTACATGCGCATGCCGCCCGCGCCTTGAATCAACGGCTCGAGGATCACCGCGGCGACGGTGTCATGGTTCTCGGCCAGGGTCTGTTCCATGGCGGCGAACATGTTGCGCGAGTGTTCTTCCCAGCTCATGCCTTCGGGGCGCAGGTAGCAATCCGGGCTCGGCACCTTAATGGTGTCCATCAGCAGGGCTTTGTAGGTTTCGGTGAACAGCGGCACGTCGCCCACCGCCATCGCTGCCATGGTTTCGCCGTGGTAGCCGTTGGTCAGGGTGACGAAGCGCTTCTTGTTCGGCTGGCCGCGGTTGAGCCAGTAGTGAAAGCTCATTTTCAGCGCGACTTCGATGCAGGACGAACCGTTATCGGCGTAGAAGCACCGGGTCAGGCCTTCCGGGGTCATCTTCACCAGGCGCTCGGACAACTCGATCACCGGCTGATGGCTGAAACCGGCGAGGATCACGTGCTCCAGTTGATCGACCTGGTCCTTGATGCGCTGGTTGATCCGCGGGTTGGCGTGGCCGAACACGTTGACCCACCAGGAACTGACGGCGTCGAGGTAGCGTTTACCTTCGAAGTCTTCCAGCCAGATGCCTTCACCGCGCTTGATCGGGATCAGCGGCAGCTGTTCGTGGTCTTTCATCTGGGTGCAGGGGTGCCACAACACGGCCAGGTCCCGTTGCATCCACTGATTATTCAGGCCCATTTACAGTCTCCTCGAGGCGGTCCGCGGCAGGCGCGGGCAAACAATCGCGCAAGCCTATGCAATGCTTCGCGCCGGGACAACCCATTGTGTCGATTGAGCTACTTTGTAGGGGGCGGTAGACGTCGCTGGCGGCGTTTTGATGGCTAACGTATTCTTCGCGGTTCTTTGGGCCGATTGGCCCGTAAAACTGCTTTTTTCTCGTGTATTTTCCGGAGTTCGCTGAATGTCTGCTGGTTGGCTGCGCGCCTGTGCGCTGGTGATGTTGGGGCTGTTCAGCGTTTCGGCGCTGGCCAAGGATAAAACCGCGATCGTGATCGGCGGCGGGCTTTCGGGCCTGACCGCCGCTTACGAACTGCAAAATAAAGGCTGGCAGGTCACCGTGCTGGAAGCCAAGCCAAGCCTGGGCGGTCGCTCCGGCATGGCCACCAGCGAGTGGATCGGCAACGACAAGACCCAACCGGTGCTGAACAAATACGTATCGACCTTCAAGCTCGGCACCTCGCCGGCGCCTGAGTTCGTGCGCACGCCGGGCTACTTGATCGACGGCGAATACTTCACCGCTGCCGACCTGGCCACCAAGCAGCCGGCCACCGCCGAAGCGATCAAGCGCTACGAAAAGACCCTGGATGATCTGGCGAGCTCGATCACTGACCCGCTAAACCCGGCGGCCAACAGCACACTGTTCGCCCTGGACCAGATCAACGTGTCCAACTGGCTCGATCGTCTGAACCTGCCGGCTACGGCTCGTCAGTTGGTGAATCAGCAGATTCGTAGCCGTTATGACGAACCCTCGCGCCTGTCGCTGCTGTATTTCGCACAACAGAGCCGTGTGTACCGTGGCGTTTCCGACCGTGACCTACGCGCTTCGCGCCTTATCGGTGGCAGCGCGGTGTTGGCCCAGGCCTTCGTCAAACAGCTGAAAACCATCAAGACCAACTCCCCGGTTTCTTCGATCACCCAGGACAAGGACGGCGTAACCGTCAAAGTCGGCAGCGTCGGCTACCAGGCTGATTATGTTGTGCTGGCGGTGCCATTGCGCGCACTGAGCAAGATCGACATGATCCCGGCGCTGGATGCGCAGCACATGGGCGCGATCAAAGGCACCAACTACGGCTGGCGCGACCAGATCATGCTGAAGTTCAAGACGCCGGTGTGGGAAAGCAAGGCGCGGATGTCCGGCGAGATCTACAGCAACGTCGGCTTGGGCCTGTTGTGGATAGAACCGGCCCTGAAGGGCGGCGCCAACGTTGTGATCAACATTTCCGGCGACAACGCACGGGTGATGCAGGCCTTCGGCGACAAGCAGATGGCTGATCAGGTGCTGATTCGTCTGCACGCTTTTTATCCACAGGCGCGCGGTTCGTTTACCGGTTATGAAATCCGCCGCTACAGCACCGACCCGTCGACGGGTGGCGCTTACCTGGCCTTCGGTCCGGGTCAGATCAGCAAATACTGGCGCCTGTGGGAGCGTCCGCTGCAACGCGTAGCCTTTGCGGGCGAACACACCGACACCTTGTACCCGGGCACTCTGGAAGGTGCGTTGCGTACCGGTGAGCGTGCGGCCAGTCAGGTTGAAGACCTCGCGGCAGGCAAGTCGTTTGAGCCGGTGAAAGTTGTCCCGGCGGCGGTAGCGACTGCTGCGGCAGGCGCGGTAGTGGCGAAGAAAGGTAATTTCTTCACCAATCTGTTCGGTGGTTCTGACGACAAACCAGCACCGACCAAGGCACCAGAGCCGGCGCCAGCACCCGTCGCTCCAGCGCCTGCGCCAACCCCGGCACCTGCGCCAGCGCCGGTGGAAGCACCGAAGCTAGCGACCCCGGTGAAAGCTGAACCGGCGAAGAAAGCGGCAGCCAAGCCAGCGGCGAAGAAGCCGGCGGCTAAAACCGACGCGAAAAAGCCTGCGGCCAAGCCAGCAGCGAAAAAGGCTGAGCCGGCGAAGAAGCCAGCGGCCAAGCCTGCGGCAACGACCGAGACCAAGGCGCAGTAAGCCTTCGCTCCAATAAAAAACGCGGCCATATGGGCCGCGTTTTTTTTGCAATTAAACTGACAGTTTTAGCCTTTCCTGTGCACTCCCAAGGCTTACCTCTGTACAGGATGTTTCCCACAAAATAATCAGAACGAAATGATAGCGGGTACGCGACTTCGAATTTTATGCTTGGATAAATTGGAGGTGACTCGTTATGAAGATATTTACGTTAATGCTCGTGTTGATGACGCTTTACGGCTGCGCAAATGGCCGTTTCTTTCCTGGAGGCTATGGCGCGGAGCTAGCCCATAAATGCAAGATAGATCCTTATCGCGCTGATTGTTTACAACCGCCGCCTGTTCTCAAGAACTAAGCGAAGACGAAAGTGCCCGGTCTGTTAAAAGTCCCATTTGTAGACTTGCGTACCGTCCGGTAATGTTCTCAGCCATCTTTGCTTCGGCTTTGACATTCGCCCCGGGACAAACCCAAAGCGTGCCCAGCGTGGATCGCCAGTGCGCTGATCATAAATGACCAGATTTCCATCCTCCTGGATAGTCATACAAGTGTTGTACCAGAGTGACTTGTCAATGCTGTGGGTGCTTTCGGCAATCCAAAGACGGCGTCTTGACGGATCATAGAGAAAGCCGCTATTGCTGATGACGAACTGCAGAGGTTCGCGCATGCGTTTCTGCTGCAAAGTTTTACTGTAAGGTTGATGTTCATTTGCAACCCAGATCAAAGCTTCACCCTCCTTGATTACCAAATTCCCATCGGCCTGTAGAATTAAGCGGAATCGACCGTTGTCGGACTGCAAATATTGAACCGGTGACATCGTTTGATTGGCGGGTAATGTGGATGAACCACTTGCTTGAAACGGAACATATGGAAGAGCCATATTTTCACCTGATAAATGAATGATTGAAAATTGATTTGATCAGGTTCGTACAGGCAATCTGCACTACATATATATATTCGGAAAAAGTTTTCGTTTGCCAATCTGTCATGAGTGCCATGGCAGGCCCACACCTCGGGTCGCGCCGCGCCGCAGTGAAAGGATGGATTCAGCTGGCTGGGTGCCCTGCACGCCATGAAAAAATCACCTTTAATCTCTCCTTAACTCGGCTATTTCAGACTCTTGATCGTATTTCTCGATATTTCAAAGCGAAATTTTCCGCTTTAAATCGATAGATAACTCGATAGTCTTGGTTCGCAGTTCTCACAGGATTTGGGCAATGCAGCTACGTAACTCTTCTTCGCGCTATGGTTGGGTCAGCATCTTCCTGCACTGGGGCATAGCGCTGGCAGTGTTCGGTATGTTCGCCCTGGGCCTGTGGATGGTCGATCTCGGCTACTACGACCCTTGGCGCAAGGCAGGCCCGGATATCCACAAGAGCATCGGTTTGCTGCTGCTGGGTTTCATGGTGTTGCGCGTGTTGTGGCGCTTCATCAGCCCACCGCCGCCAACCTTGACCAGCTACAGCCGCATGACGCGCCTCGGCGCCAAGCTTGGCCATGGTTTTCTGTACCTCTGTTTGTTCGCTGTGATGATTGCCGGTTACCTGATTTCCACCGCAGAAGGCGTCGGGATTCCGGTGTTTGACTGGTTTGAAGTACCTGCACTGGTTTCCGGACTACCGGACCAGGCAGATACCGCCGGTGCGATTCATCTGTATCTGGCGTGGGCACTGGTAATTTTTTCCGGTCTCCATGCGTTGGCAGCATTGAAGCACCACTTTATCGACCGTGATGTGACTCTGAAACGAATGCTCGGTCGCAAGGCCTGACATTCCACTTAGCCCCCTAGGAATACAAAACATGTTGAAAAAGACTCTCGCTGCTCTGGCAATTGGTTCTGCTCTGCTGTCCGCTAACGTAATGGCTGCTGACTATGTCGTCGACAAGACGGGTCAGCATGCTTTCGTCGACTTCAAGATCAGCCACCTGGGCTACAGCTACATCACCGGTACTTTCAAGGACATCGACGGCAAGTTCAGCTTTGACGCTGCCAAGCCAGAAGACAGCAAGATCGAGTTCAACGTGAACACCGCCAGCGTTTTCACCAACAATGCTGAGCGCGACAAGCACATCTCCAGCAAAGACTTCCTGGAAGTGAGCACCTTCGCCAAGGCCACGTTCGTCTCCACCAGCGTCAAATCCACCGGCAAAAACGCCGCTGGCAAAGATACTGCTGACGTAACCGGTGACTTGACCCTGCACGGCGTGACCAAGCCAATCGTGGTCAAAGCCACTTTCCTGGGTGAAGGCAAGGATCCATGGGGCGGCTACCGTGCCGGTTTCGAAGGCACCACCAGCATCAAACGCTCTGATTTCGGCAAGATGATGGACCTGGGTCCACAGTCGGACGCGGTTGATCTGTACATTACGTTTGAAGGTGTTAAAGCGAAGTAAGTAGATTGCGCCATCAGAACGCCGACCTTCGGGTCGGCGTTTTGCTGTCTGGCGTTCAGGCAATACTGTCTTGATACTCGATGATTTGCTGGCGCAGCCACGTCAGCAAGCTCGCCAGCTGTGCCGAACGTCTGGAATGAGTTGGCCACAGCATGAAATATCGGGATGCGTGCACGGGTTCGACGTCGGTCAGCCTGACCAGTTGCCCGCGCTGGATCATGGCGTGAGCAATGGATCGGCGCGTCAGTGCAACGCCGTAGCCCAGGCGCGCGGCTTCCAGCATCAACGTTGAATCAGTGAATTCGAGTGCCGCCGGGGGCGGGTTTGCTCGACGCCTCCCGCCATCAGCCATGTCGACCAGCTTTCACTGGCGTGAAGCAGCGGGTGCTCAAGGACGGAAGCGGCGTCAGTCGGCAAGCGCCCGTGATTGAATTGAGGGGCCGCGACGACGATCAATGAATCTGACATCAGCGGTTCGCAGTGTACATCTGGCCATTTTCCATGGCCGAACCGAATGGCGGCGTCGATGATTTCGCCCTCGAAACTGGACAGCTCCATGCTGGCCACCAGTTTCAGGCGCAAGCCAGGGTGAGCGTCGAGAAATCCTTGCAGGCGCGGCAGCAACCAGAACATGCCAAAGGACGGCAGCACCGAGAGGGACAGTTGTGGGTGTCGGGTTCTGTACAGGAATTTTTCTGTGACGCCGGCGATTTCACCGAGCGATTGGCGGATCTGATAAGCGTAAACACGCCCCTCTTCGGTCAGCGTTACGCCACGACCGTTGCGCTCAGTCAGGTTGATACCCAGGTATTCCTCCAGTGAGCGTATCTGGTGGCTGACGGCGCTGTGGGTGACGTGCAGTTCGGTGGCGGCGAGGTTGACCTTGCCCAGTCTTGCGAGGGCTTCGAACGCCCGAAGGGCGGCTAACGGAGGGAGTTTCAATAGTTGAATTCCATTCACTGAACCGGGCAAAAAACGCCGCTATACGAGGGTTGTCGAGGTTGCGAATAATCCACCGCACGCCCCGGTGGGCGTTAATGACTTCGTGCCCCTTCGACTAGGATCTGTCCATGCTAATCAATGAAATCAAGGCAATGCTGGAGAACTACTTCAGCGTGTTGCAAACCCAGGATTTACAGGGCTTCGACGAAGTTTTCCACCCCGGCTGTGTCCTCTACAGTGCTCAGGACGGGGAAGTGACCGTGCGGCCCTTCGCGCAATATCGCGCCATGGTGCAAGGACGCGAATCGCCGCAAGAGCGCGGATTTGCGAGCCTGGACGAGATTCTGATGATCGATGTGATGTCGCCGGAAATGGCGATGGTTAAGGTACGTCTGCGACTGTTCGACAATATTATGGTCGACTATCTGAACGTGATGAAAGTGCAAGGCAAATGGATGATTTTCGCCAAGCTCTTCCATAAACAAGGCAGCGTGGCGTGATTGTCAGGCTGTGAGAGAGGGCAATCGAATTGACCGCTCTAAACAAAAACGCCCCGAACCAGTCGGGGCGTTTTTGTGAGGGGTCACTTAGCGATTGCGGGTCAGCAACGCTGGTTTCTCGCCGCGCGGACGGCCGGGCAGTTGATCCAGTTGCTCAGGAGTCGGGAAACGATCGGTTTTCGACTCTTTATGGATAATCTTCGGCGCCGGGCCACGCGGGTTCTGCACGGCCGGTTCCGAACGAGGTTGGTCGTCGGTACGGGCCGGGCGGCGGTTGCGGGACTCTTCGCGACGGGCCTGACCGTCACGTGGAGCGCCGTTGCGTGGGCCACTGCGCTTGGCCGGCGGTGTGCCGGTGGTTGCGCCGTCGCTGCTGCGCGGACCGCTTTGACGACCTTGTGGCTTGCCGCCGGTGCGTGGAGCACCTGCGCCGGCGCCAGCAGCGGCCGTGCCTTGTGCCGGAGCACTCGGACGACGACCACGACCCTGAGCCGGTTTGGCTTGAGGCACGTAGTCAACGCGGTTACCGAAGTTATCTACGTCATCGTCCAGGAACTCGTCCGGAGCACGATCAGCGGCGGCAGCGCGTGGTGCTGGACGCTGTTGTTCGCGAGCCGGGGTGCCTTCGCGTGGCTTGTGTTCACGGGCTGGGCGATCGCCACGGCCAGTGGCAGCAGGTTTTTCCTTGCCGCCCTTGTCCTTGCCTTTGTCTTTACGACCGCCGCCACCGCCAGTGCCGTTCGGGCCATCGCCGCGCGGGCCACGTGGGTTGCGCGGGTTACGCACATCCGGACGCTCGCGAACTTCAGGCTTTTCAGCTTCTACAGCGCTGGAGTCGAAGCCCATCAGGTTGCCGTCGGCAATCTTCTGCTTGGTCATGCGCTCGATGCTTTTCAGCAGCTTTTCTTCGTCCGGGGCAACCAGCGAGATCGCCTCGCCCGAACGACCGGCACGGCCAGTACGGCCGATACGGTGCACGTAGTCTTCGTCGACGTTCGGCAGTTCGAAGTTGACCACGTGTGGCAACTGGTCAATGTCGAGGCCACGAGCGGCGATGTCGGTCGCTACCAGGATGCGCACTTCACCGGCCTTGAAGTCGGCCAGGGCTTTGGTGCGAGCGTTCTGGCTCTTGTTACCGTGGATGGCGACGGCGCTGAGGCCGTGTTTGTCCAGGTACTCGGCCAGGCGGTTGGCGCCGTGCTTGGTGCGGGTGAAGACCAGAACCTGTTCCCAGGCGCCAGCAGTAATCAGGTGCGCCAGCAGCGAACGCTTGTGGCTGGCAGCCAGGCGGAATACGCGCTGTTCGATTCGCTCGACCGTGGTGTTCGGCGGCGTGACTTCGATGCGTTCCGGGTTGTGCAGCAACTTGCCGGCGAGGTCGGTGATGTCTTTGGAGAAGGTCGCCGAGAACAGCAGGTTCTGGCGTTTGCTCGGCAGACGGGCAAGGACCTTTTTCACGTCATGGACAAAGCCCATGTCGAGCATGCGGTCGGCTTCGTCCAGCACGAGGATTTCCACGTGGGACAAATCGACGCTGCCTTGGCCGGCGAGGTCGAGCAGGCGGCCAGGACAGGCCACCAGCACGTCAACACCGCGGGACATGGCCTGAACCTGTGGGTTCATGCCGACGCCGCCGAAGATGCAGGCGCTGACGAACTTCAGGTCACGGGCATAGACCTTGAAGCTCTCGTGTACTTGAGCCGCGAGTTCGCGGGTAGGGGTCAGGACCAGTACGCGTGGTTGGCGCGGGCCGTGACGCTGGGATTTGTCCGGGTGACCGTTAGGGAACAACCGCTCCAGAATCGGAAGGGCGAAGCCGCCGGTTTTACCAGTACCTGTCTGTGCCGCGACCATCAGGTCGCGACCTTGCAACACGGCGGGAATGGCCCGCTGTTGCACCGGAGTAGGCTCGGTATAGCCCGCTGCCTCGATGGCGCGGACTAAAGCCTCGGAGAGACCGAGGGAAGCAAAGGACATGAGTAATCCTGTTTTAGTTAGGGCTTGGCCCAATGGGAGTCTTGCCTGGCGCGAATGGCGTTTAAGAGGACGCAATCCCGTCCGGTCCTGCTGGGGCTTGAAGGCTCGTCTGGAGCGCTCGCGCGGGCTGAAAAGCTGCGCTGTAGCGGGGTCGAGATGCCTTGAACAAGTCCGAGCGTCCGGGCGTGAGCCTGGCGGGAAGGCCGGAGTATAACAGAGCAATCACTGCGCGCCGCTTTCCTGCTGCTCAACGGTTTTTGCACGGGTGGCGCTGGCGCTTGTCGTTTGCACTTCGGGGGCCGGGCTGGCGCCATAGTGAGCGCTCAGCTCAGCGTAGGCGGGTTCGCGCTTGAAGCGCTTGAGCTCGGCACCGAAACGCTGCACCAGCAAATCCATGCCGGCGTTGCGTCGTACCGCCAGGTATTGGCTCTGGTGGCTGATGACCGTGGGGTTCTCGGTGATCTGATCGCGGATGTTCAGCTCATCCAGCAAATGCTGGCCGACCCGCCTATCAGTGATCAACAGGTCGATGCGTCCGCGTATCAGTTTGCCGAAGTTGGCTTCGTGGGTCGGCGCCGGCTCGCGGGTAAACAGCGTCGAACCGCTGAAGTCCGGGCTGTAGAGATAACCCGGCGAGGTGCCGATGGTCAGGCCTTTCAGGTCGTTGAGCGTGCTGAATGGGTGAGGATGCTCATTGGAGTAGAACATCACGAACTCGACTTCCGAGAGCGGTTCGCTGGGGTAGAGCAGGGTGGCGTCGCGTTCATCGCTGTGGAAGATGTCCAGCGCGCCGTCGGCCTGGCCGGTTTCGAGCATCGACAGGCAGCGCTTCCAGGGCAGGAACTGCCATTCCACTTCGATACCCAGGCGTTTGAAGACAATGGCGGTGGTTTCGTAGTCCAGGCCCAGGGATTTGCCGTTTTCCTCATACACGTACGGTGCCCACGGTTCCGTGACAATGCGCAATTTCTCGCCCCGAGCGGCAAAGCTCAGGCAAGTGAAAAGAAGCACGGTCATGAACTGCGCGATCAAAGGCATTGCTTGAGATTACGACGAGAAACCGGAAAGAGCCAGAAACTGGCCGCAGAAGCTCTAACTCAGTGTGTTGGCGCACAATAAAAGGGCGTTGAGAGCAAAAGATCGCAGCCTTCGGCAACCCCTAGATGGGATTGCGTTCATCCTGTAGGAGCTGCCGAAGGCTGCGATCTTTTGATCTTGCTTTAACGTCTTTTAACGCGGCAACTTCAGGTTATTCCACACCGCCAGGCTCGGTTCAGCCTGGTTCAGCGTGTAGAAATGCAACCCTGGAGCGCCGCCTTGCAGCAGGCGTTCGCACATCTCGGTGATGACTTGCTCACCAAAGCCTTGAATGCTCTGGGTGTCATCGCCGTAGGCTTCCAGTTGCTTGCGGATCCAGCGCGGGATTTCCGCACCGCAGGCATCGGAGAAGCGCGCGAGTTTGCTGTAGTTGGTGATCGGCATGATCCCCGGCACGATCGGGATGTTCACACCCGCTGCCCGTACACGCTCGACGAAGTAGAAGTAGCTGTCGGCGTTGAAGAAGTACTGGGTGATCGCACTGTCGGCGCCAGCGTTGGCCTTGCGCACGAAGTTGGCGATATCGTCTTCGAAATTGCGCGCTTGCGGATGCATTTCCGGGTAAGCGGCGACTTCGATATGGAAATGATCGCCGGTCTCTTCACGAATGAATTCAACCAGGTCGTTGGCGTGGCGCAGTTCACCGCTGGCCATGCCCATGCCCGAAGGCAGGTCACCGCGCAGGGCAACGATACGGGTGATGCCGGCTGCCTTGTATTGCGTCAGCAGGCCACGCAGGTCGTCCTTGCTGTCGCCAACGCAAGACAAATGCGGCGCGGCAGGGACTTTGACTTCGCTTTCAAGCTGCAACACGGTGTTGATGGTGCGATCACGGGTCGAACCGCCAGCGCCATAG
Source organism: Pseudomonas sp. TH15 (assembly GCF_016651105.1). GTDB lineage: Bacteria > Pseudomonadota > Gammaproteobacteria > Pseudomonadales > Pseudomonadaceae > Aquipseudomonas. Next base: position 559,192 of record NZ_JAEKEL010000001.1, on the reverse strand, counting down.
GTGCAGGAAAAGAAATCGGGGTTATAGGTCGCCAGTTGACGGGCAGTGGCGAGCAGTTTTTCATGCCCAGCATCGGTCTTGGTCGGGAAGAACTCGAAGCTGAAGCGACGATCTTGGGACATGGTCATATCCTTGGTAACAGGAACCTTCGAGGCTGCACTTTCCCATGTGGGAGCGAGCTTGCTCGCGATGGCAGAGTGTCAGGCAACATTTACATCGACTGACACGCCCTCATCGCGAGCAAGCTCGCTCCCACAGGGAGAGCGAACAATCAGCGCCTGTTAGTAGCGGTAAGCGTGCGGCTTGAACGGGCCTTCGACGGTCACGCCGATGTAGTCGGCCTGGGTCTTGGTCAGTTGAGTCACAACGCCGCCGAAACCGCGGACCATTTCCAGGGCCACTTCTTCGTCGAGCTTCTTCGGCAGTACTTCAACGGTCAGGCGCTCGGCTTTCTGGGCTGGCGACAGGTCGGCGTACTTTTGACCGAACAGGAAGATCTGAGCCAGAACCTGGTTGGCGAACGAACCGTCCATGATGCGGCTTGGGTGACCGGTGGCGTTACCCAGGTTTACCAGACGGCCTTCGGCCAGCAGGATCAGGTAGTCGTCATTCTGGGCGTCGAACGCGCCAGGACCGGTACGGTGGATCTTGTGAACCTGTGGCTTCACTTCTTCCCATGCCCAGTTCTTGCGCATGAAAGCGGTGTCGATTTCGTTGTCGAAGTGGCCGATGTTGCAGACAACTGCACGCTTCTTCAGGGCTTTGAGCATGTTCGAGTCGCAAACATTGACGTTACCAGTGGTGGTCACGATCAGGTCGATCTTGCCCAGCAGTGCTTTGTCGATGCTTGCTTCGGTGCCGTTGTTGATACCGTCGATGAACGGCGAAACCAGCTCGTAGCCGTCCATGCAGGCTTGCATGGCGCAGATCGGGTCGACTTCGGAGACTTTAACGATCATGCCTTCCTGACGCAGGGACTGAGCCGAGCCCTTGCCCACGTCACCGTAACCGATGACCAGCGCTTGCTTGCCGGACAACAGGTGGTCGGTACCGCGCTTGATCGCGTCGTTCAGGCTGTGACGGCAGCCGTACTTGTTGTCGTTCTTGCTCTTGGTCACCGAGTCGTTGACGTTGATGGCCGGGATTTTCAGCTCGCCCTTGGCCAGCATGTCCAGCAGGCGGTGAACGCCAGTGGTGGTTTCTTCGGTAACGCCGTGGACGCGGTCCAGGATTGCCGGGTACTTCTTGTGCAGCAACTCGGTCAGGTCGCCGCCGTCGTCGAGGATCATGTTGGCATCCCAAGGCGCGCCATCTTTCAGGATGGTTTGCTCAAGGCACCACTCGTACTCTTCTTCGGTCTCGCCTTTCCAGGCGTAAACCGCGATGCCGGCAGCGGCGATAGCAGCAGCGGCCTGGTCTTGAGTCGAGAAAATGTTGCAGGACGACCAGCGTACTTCGGCACCCAGGGCAACCAGGGTTTCGATCAGCACGGCAGTCTGAATGGTCATGTGGATGCAGCCGAGAATCTTGGCGCCTTTGAGCGGCTGCTCACCGGCGTATTTGCGGCGCAGACCCATCAGGGCTGGCATTTCGGATTCGGCGATGATGGTTTCGCGACGACCCCAGGCAGCCAGGGACATGTCGGCCACTTTGTAATCGGTAAAATCTGCAGGCGTGATAACAGCGCTCATGATGAGCCTCCATTCGTAATGTATGCGAATGGGCGCCGTTGTGCGTTTAGTGTCTGGCCTGGGCCAGTCAACGCCCCATCCGAGCCTGACAGGTTTGACCTGCTGCAGCGCCCCTCGGACAGGTGGCGGGAAAACGGTATCAATGAAAAGTTACCGTTTTGAAACGGGGGCGATTATAGCGGGCTAATCTCATCTTCTAAAGCGTTTCTGTTGGTCAATGTCTGAACGGTAATCGGGACCATAGACGATGCTTGATAGAGCTCTAGGTCGGGCTCTGCCATGATGGCGCCCATCATTCGGCAAGACGCTCAGGAGTGAACATGAATTTCCACACCCGCAAATGGGTAAAACCCGAAGACCTTAACCCTAACGGCACGCTGTTCGGCGGTAGTCTGTTGCGCTGGATCGACGAAGAAGCGGCGATCTACGCCATCGTCCAGCTGAGCAATCAGCGCGTGGTCACCAAGTACATTTCCGAAATCAACTTTGTCAGCGCCTCACGCCAGGGCGACATCATCGAATTGGGCATCACCGCCACCGAGTTCGGCCGCACCTCGATCACGTTGACCTGCGAAGTGCGCAACAAGATCACTCGCAAAAGCATCCTGACGGTGGAGAAGATGGTCTTCGTGAATCTGGGCGAAGACGGCTTGCCAGCGCCGCATGGCCGCACCGAGATCATGTACGTCAAAGACCAGTTCAAGGGTGATGGCATCAGCGAGTAATGCGAGCCCCGTAGGAGCGAAGCTTGCTCGCGAAGGCGTCATTTGCGTCACCCCCAAAACCGAGGTGAACCCTTCGCGGGCGAGCCTCGCTCCTACAGAAACGGTTTCGTTTCGGTGGACACTGAACAGCTCCGAACCCCGCGTGTCGTACCTAAATGACACGCCACGGTTGCGGAGCTCCATGGACACTCAAAAAGACGGCAAGACCCCGAACCTCTCGGCTGAAGAACAACACGAAGCCGACCGCAACCAGCCGCCTCGCGCGGCGGTGCTGCACGAAATCATCCGCACCCAAGGTGATCAGGAACTCGAGCGCAGTGTCGCCGCACTCTGGTGGTCAGCCCTCGCTGCCGGCCTGACCATGGGCCTGTCGCTAATGGCCGTGGGGCTGCTCAACTCCCGCCTGCCGGACGGTGACGGCTTCAAGGTGATCGCCAGTTTCGGCTACTGCGCCGGTTTCCTCGCGGTCATTCTGGCGCGCCAGCAACTGTTCACCGAAAACACCCTGACGGCGGTGCTGCCGATCATGACCAAACCCACACTAAACAATGTCGGTCGACTGCTGCGCCTCTGGAGCGTGGTGCTGTTCGGCAACCTGTGCGGTACGTTGTTGGTGGCTTACGTAATGTTGCACCTGCCGATTTTCGACTCCAAGACCGACCTGGCCTTCCTCGATATCGGTCGCAAGATCATGGAAAACAGCGCCAGCCAGATGTTTTCCAAAGGCATCATTTCCGGCTGGATGATCGCCACTATGGTCTGGATGATTCCGTCCATGGAAAGCGCCAAGATGTGGATCATCATCCTCATCACCTACCTGATGGCGCTGGGGGATTTCACCCACATCGTCGTTGGTTCGGCAGAAGTGTCGTATCTGGTGTTTGCTGGCGAGTTGCCGTGGAAGGATTTCTGGCTGGTGTTTGCCGGGCCGACACTGGCGGGCAACATCATTGGCGGCAGCTTCATCTTTGCGCTGATCAGCCATGCGCAGATCCGCAGTGAAAGCGGCTCACTGAAAGCTGCCGGCCCTGAGGAGGTTCAGGGCAAGTCGAAGGAGGATTAGCGCGGTCAGGCTGCGCGGTTGCGAGTGCCTCGCACAAAGCGCTGATCATGTTCGGCCGGTCAGTCTGTGCAGGGCTGATCAGCGCAACCTCACGATCATACCGATCGTTGCCAATCTGGCTCACAGCACATTTATGGCCCCATTGTTCAAAGCCCGACCAATAGGGCACCAGACTGACGCCAAGCCCTCCAGTCACGAGCATGGCAATGGTCTCCAGCGCATCCAGATCTACCAGCGGCGTCGGCTTCAAGCCATGGTCGGCCAGATATTCCTCGGCATGCCGTCCGCCCCAGGCATCAGGATCGTAGCGGATGTAGGGTTGGCTCTGCAGTTGCGCGGGGATGCTGGCCGAGGACTTTTCCTGCGACAGAAACACCAGCGGCTCCTTGCGTAGCGATACGGCCCGCAGGGCTTTGGGCAATTCAAATGGGGGAGCGACGAGGATCGCAGCGTCGACGTCTCCCGAGAGCAGTGCTTGATACAACGACCGCGATGTTCCCGGCACGATAACCGGCTTCAGCCCCGGCGCCCGCTCGGTCAGTGCTCGTAATGCGCCAGGTAGAAGCCCCGTCAGAACGGTGGAAATAGCGCCTATTTTCAACTGCCCGGTCAGTCCTCCCACGTCAGCATCTCCCGCCAGTAATGCCGTTTCGCGAACGATGCGTTTGGCGCGGGGCAATAGACCAAGGCAGGCCTGACTTGGCCTGGCGGCGTGCCCGACGCGCGATAGCAACTCAAAACCGAGTTGTCGTTCGAGCGCGAGAATGCGCTGGCTGACCGCAGCCGCCGTCAACCCTTCGATACGCGCGGCATGGGCGATGGAGCCAGACTCCACGACGGCGATAAGGCTTTTCAAATAGCGCGTATCCATAAGAAATACTTTCGAAGGCGGAAAGAATTACAGGCTATCTCTTTTTCATGGAAACCGCACAGTCTGCAACCGTTCGGCTGTTTCCATCATCAGGAGTGGCTTATGCAATCGATTTTTCATCTCGCTTTTCACGTCCGTGATTTGCAGCTGTCCCGGCAGTTCTATGGTGATCTGCTGGGATGCGAGGAAGGGCGCAGCACCGATACCTGGGTCGATTTCAATTTTTTCGGGCATCAATTGTCGTTGCATCTGGGCGAACCCTTTTCGGTAAGCAACACGGGGAAAGTCGGTGAGCACAACGTGCCGATGCCGCATTTTGGCGTGATACTCGAGATGTCGGACTGGGTCGTTTTAAGAGACCGGCTACTCAAAGGCCAAGTGCAATTTGTTCTGCCACCCAGCATTCGTTTTCCCGGAGAACCCGGTGAGCAGGCAACGATGTTCTTTCTCGATTCTGCCTCAAACCCTATCGAGATCAAGGGCTTCACTGATCTGCGATCAGTGTATGCAACTTGAAATGTCGACACTTTCGAAGGCAAGCCCGGGGAGCGATATGCACGATTTCGATAAAGCAGACGCCACAGCCATTTCGCAATGGGTTCGTTCGCAGGTCGTGAGCGCAGAGGCAGTGACTGAGCACTTTCTTGACTGTGTCGAAGCGCAAGAGCAGAGCATAAAAGCCTTTGTTGCGTTCGACCCTGACGAGGTGCGCAAGCAAGCGCGCCAACGGATAAACAGCAGCGCGAAAGGCCTGCTCGCAGGTGTCCCCGTGGGGGTCAAAGACATCTACGACACCGTCGATCATCCCACGCGTTTTTACTCCCCATCTATGCGCATAACCATCCTTCGCGTGACGCTCATGTCGTCGCGCTGCTGCGCGAGGCCGGCGCGTTGATCATGGGCAAGACCCACACCACCGAATTTGCCTACATGCACACCGGCCCGACCCGCAACCCGCATGATCTGGACCGCACGCCGGGCAGCTCAAGCGCCGGCTCCGCGGCCGGGATGGCGGCGGATTTCTTTGCCGTGGCGCTGGGTACCCAGACTGCCGGTTCGCTGCTCAAACCGGCCTCTTACTGCGGGTTGTTCGCCTTTAAGCCTTCGACAGGAGTGGTCTCGCTGGAAGGCGTGAAACCGCTGGCGCCGAGCTTCGACACCGTGGGCTGGTACGGTCGCTCGGTGCGGGATCTGCGACTGATGGCTCAAGTCTTGATCCCCGGTTTACCGGCGCCTGCTGCTGAGCGGCATTTATGCTCATTCGGTTTCTGCCGTACGGCGCGTTGGGATCAGGTCGACGAGGACGTCGCCAGGTCATTGCAAGCTGCCGTTGAAGAGCTGCGTCTGGCGGGGCATCAAGTGAGCGAGGTGGCGTTGCCGGACGAATTTGCCGGTGTGTTCGATGATCATCAGCTAATCAACGATTGCGAGGGCGCCCGTTCGCTGGCGAAGGAGTTGCAAGCGCATCCTGACCTGCTCAGTGAAGAATTATTGGTCATGATCGAGCGCGCTCGTCTGACGACGTGGGCACAAGAATCAGCGGCAAAGCAGCGTTTGGCGAAGTTGGCGATGGTTTTGGAAGCCATCTTCAAACCGTTTGACGCCATGCTGGGTGCGAGCTGTGGCATCGTCGCTCCGTTGGGCCTTGGCGCGACCGGACCTTCCGATTTCAGCAAGTTCTGGATGGCGTTTGGCTTGCCTCAGATCAACCTTCCTCTCGTGCGCAATGCCGCGGCGTTACCCGTTGGGCTGCAAATGATCGGAGGTTTTAGAGAAGACAGCGTGCTTTTGCACGCTGCGGAGCAGGTTGATGCCGTGTTGAGAGCTGCCGGCTGATACCTGAACCGGGCACCGTCACAGCGCGAGTGCGCCGCGACGGTGCCCGGTTCAAGGGTCAGTGTGCAGAATCGGCAGTGCCGACGCTTTGCGGAGTGGTCACCCCGCGAACGACGCGGCCAATGGTCAGGCCTTGTATCAGGATCGATGACAGCACGACGATGTAGGTGATGCTCAGCAGCAAGTCACGCTCGATACCCAGCGGCAGCGACAGTGCCAGGGCAACCGACACGCCGCCGCGCAAACCGCCCCACGTCAACACACGAATGGTGCCGCGCGGCACCGTGCGCCAACGGCGTAGCAAGAGGATTGCGGGCGCCACGGTGAGCAGGCGCGACAGCAGAATCGCCACCGCCAGCAAACCCGCCGCCGCCAAGTGCAGCCAGTTGAACGGCAGCAGCAACAGCTCCATGCCGATCAAGGCGAAGAGCAGCGCGTTGAGCATGTCATCGAGCAACTCCCAGAAGCCGTCGAGGTATTTGCGGGTCATGTCGTTCATCGCCAGATTGCGCCCGAGGTTGCCGATGATCAGACCGGCGACCACCATCGCAATCGGTGCCGAGACGTGCAACTCCGAGGCCATTGCCGAGCCGCCGATTACCAGCGCCAGGGTCAGCATCACTTCGATCTGGTGCTGCTCGATGCTTTTGATCATCAGGTAGACCAGATAACCGATCAGCCCGCCGAACAGCACGCCGCCAATCGCTTCGTGAGCAAACAGCATGGCAGTGGCACCGATGGTCGGGGTCTCCCCGAGTTGGGCGATGCCCAGCAACACGGTAAACACCACAACCGCAGTGCCGTCGTTGAACAGCGATTCGCCGACGATGGTGGTTTTCAGTGGTTTCGAGGCGTTGGCGGTTCGTAGCACGCCGAGCACCGCGATCGGGTCGGTCGGGGAAATCAGCGCACCGAACAGCAGGCAGTAGAGGAAGCTCACGTGCCAGCCGAACAGGGCAAAAATGTAATAGGCGAGACTGCCGATTACCGCGGTAGCGATCAGTACACCGAACGTTGCCAAGAGGCCGATCGGCCAACGATAGCTGCGCAGGTCGTTCAGATTTACGTGCAAGGCGCCAGCGAACAGCAGGAACGAGAGCATCCAGTTCATCAGCAGATCGCCGAAGTCGATCTGGCCGATCAGTTGCTGCACACGCTCTTCCAGGCCGGGGTAGCCGAGCAGGCTCAGGCCTTGCAGCAGCAAGGAGAACATCAGCGCGGTGACCATTACACCAATGGTTGGCGGCAGGCCGATGAAGCGAAAGTTTACGAAGGTGAGGAGGGTGGTGAGGCAGATGAAAGCGGCGACGAGTTCAAGCATCCGGGGTCCTTTGGATGAGGGGTGGAAAGACAGCGCTCCGAATCTTCGGTGCAGAGGTTGGATGGGCTGATTCGGGGTGAGGACACAATCCGTCCTCTCCGTTGGTCAGCCGCACGCATTGGTGTAGGGTCAACAAAAAAATCAAGGAGTAAGCCGTGCTTGCGACGGCGTTGGTATTGGTGGCGGCGCTGTTACACGCGGCGTGGAATACCCTGATCAAATTCAGCGCCGAACGGTTGCTGGTAGTGGCTTGCATGGACTCGGTGGCGATGCTGTTTGTCGCGGTGATGTTGCCGTTCGTGAATCTGCCACCGATAGAAATCTGGCCGTGGATTCTGGCGTCGGCAGCGTTCGAGTTGCTCTATCGCTACTTGCTGATTCAGGCCTATCGGGTCGGTGACCTGGGGCTGGTCTATCCGCTGATGCGCGGTCTGTCACCACTGGTGGTGCTGGCGTTGACGCTGATCTTTGCCGGCGAAGTGCTGACGAATCAGCAGATCTTCGGCATTTTGCTGATCCCGTTCGGCATGCTGTGCCTGCTCTGGCAGGGTGGTGGCGGTGCGCGGCTGCCGTGGTCGATGCTGCCGGTGGTGGCGTTGATCGGCCTGTGTATCGGCTGCTACACCTTCATCGATGGCCAGGCGTTACGGCGCTGGTCTCATCCGCTGGACTATTTGGTCTGGGTCACGTTGCTCAGCGCCTGGCCGTTCCCGTTGCTGGCACTGGTGCGTAAGCGACGAGCGTTCATGCTGTTCTGGCGTGAACAGTGGCGACTGGGGTTGGCGGTCGGGTTCTGTGTGTTGTTCAGCTACGCTTTGGTGCTGTGGGCGATGCAACTGGGCTCGATTGCCGAAGCGGCGGCGCTGCGTGAGATCAGTGTGATTCTGGTGGTGCTGTTCGGCATGCGGTATCTGAAAGAACCTTTCGGCCGGCCACGGCTCTTAGCTTGCGGGTTGGTACTGATCGGCATGCTGGTGATGAAGTTTTGACTGGCCCCCGAATTTCTAAAAACTGAAGAAAGGACTGCTTTATGACGGTTGCTCTGTGGTGCGTGATGATTGCGATTTTCCTGCCCTATATCTGCACGGGCGTCGCCAAGGTCGTGGGTGGCTATCGGCTGAGTGACAACCATGATCCGCGCGACTTCATGGAAAGCCTCAACGGTCTGGCCCGACGGGCGCATGCGGCGCAGTTGAATAGCTTCGAAGTGACACCGGCGTTTGCGGCGGCGGTGATCGTGGCGCATTTGGTGGGGACGGCGCAGTTGGTGACGGTCAACGTGCTGGCGGTGATGTTTATCACCAGTCGCCTGCTGTACATCATTTGCTACCTGGCGGATTGGGCGATCTTGCGGTCGCTGGTGTGGTTTGTGGGGATGGGGTTGATTGCCAGTTTCTTTTTTGTGTCGATCTGAGGCGTTTTAGCCAGAATCATCGGTGTCTGTCCTGGCCTCATCGCGAGCAGGCTCGCTCCCACATTGGAATGCATTTCCCTGTGGGAGCGAGCTTGCTCGCGATAGCTATCTAACTGCCAATAGATGGCTCAAGGTTTCACCGCATCAGCCACCTGCGGCACTTGCGGTAATGCTGCGCCTTTTGGCCACAACATCCAGATCTGCCCTTGCTGTTTCATGTCCCCGGCCAGTTGCCCGGCCGCCTCGCCTGTGCCCCAGAACAAGTCCGCGCGAACCTCGCCAGCAATCGCACCGCCGGTATCTTGAGCTGCCACCGGGCGTACCAGTGCGGTGCCGTCCGGTTTAGTGGTCGATAACCACAACAGGCTGCCCAGCGGAATCACCTTGCGATCCACCGCTGCGCTGTAACCCGCAGTCAGTGGCACGTTCAGCGAGCCACGCGGGCCTTCATTGCTGTCTGGATTACGGGTGAAAAACACGTAGCTCGGGTTGCTGCCCAGCAGTTGCGGAATACGAGACGGGTTCGCTTTAGCCCAAGTGCTGATAGCGCCCATGGTCACGTCTTCTTTCTTCAGTTCACCCTGATCCACCAGCCAGCGGCCGATCGGTCGATAGGGGTGGCCGTTCTGGTCTGCATAGGCGATGCGCAATTGGCGGCCGTCGTCGAGCTGGATACGCCCGGAACCCTGGATTTGCAGGAATTGCAGGTTCATCGGGTCGGTCAGCCAGGCAACGACCGGTGCCTTGACCCCTTTGCTCTCGATGGTGGCGGCGTCGTCATACGGCTTGAGCACGCGACCTTCGAGCCGTCCGCGCAGGCGTTTGCCCTTGAGTTCCGGGTAAATGCTGTCCAGGGACACAATGATCATGTCGTCGGGCACGCCGTACACCGGGATGTTTGCCACTTCAGTCTGGGTCAGGCTGCCGGGGTACACGGGCTCGTAATAGCCGGTGATCAGGCCGTTGGGATTGTCATTGGCGGCACGCAGGCCGTAGACCTCCAGGTTCTGCTTGAGGAAGCCACGAATGTCATCGGCGGTTTGCGGCACGGTCGCGGATGCCGCGCAGGTCGAGCCCCAGACCGGGTCGGCCTTGAGTCGGGTGCAGGCGCTGCGCCAGGAGCCGAAGCCGGCCACCAGGTCGTTGTCTGACACGGCCGGTAGCGCATCCCAAGTGGCGCTGGTGTAAGTGGCCAGCGCGTGTGTTTTCGGCTTGTTGTCGCCCCCGGTGCAGCCTGCGAGCACGGCCACCATCGGAAGGGTCCAGGCCAGGCAATGTTGCCAGGCCTTGAAACGGCTGTTCATGGAGTAATTCCTTTGACGGTTGCCTGAGTGCTCCATGCGCTCAAACAACCCTTATTGATAATAGGGCTATTGGTCTTTAACGATGACGCGAGGATACTGGCCGCCGTTCCCCGTGACCTGAAGCCACCATGACTCTTAAAAGACTTTCTGTTGTATTGCTGGCCTGCCTGACCCTGTCCGCTTGCGGCGGTGTTGACCCGAACTCGCCGTTGGGTCAGCGCAAGGCGATTTTCAAGCAAATGCTCAAGACCGGCGAAGACCTGGGTGGCATGTTGCGTGGGCGCATTCCGTTCGACGGGCCGAAATTTGCCGATGGTGCGGTGAAACTTGATTCGCTGTCCCACGAACCGTGGAAGCATTTCCCGCAGGTGCGCGAAGAAGATCACACCAGCGCCAAGGACAATGTGTGGCAGCAGCAGGCACGCTTCCAGGAAATGGCCCGCAACCTTGAAGGCGCCACCGGTGAATTGGTGGTTGCCAGCAAGGTTCAGCCTTACCAGGCGAGCAATCTTGGGCCGGCAGTGCAGAAAGTCGAAGATGCCTGTAGTGCATGCCATAAACAGTTTCGGGATCATTGATCTAGCGGTGTGTATTCCCTGTGGTGAGGGGGCTTGCCCCCGTTCGGCTGCGAAGCAGTCGTCAATTCGGCCCGCGCGGTCTATCTGATTATCCGCGTCTGCTGATTTTGGGGCCGCTTCGCGACCCAGCGGGGGCAAGCCCCCTCGCCACAAAAGCTCCCTGGCGCAGCCGGAAACTTACTTATCCAATTCGTCCAACGCATCCTGCAATTCCTTGCGGGAATCGGCGAGTTTGTCTTTGCGTTTGTTGATCTTGTCGGCATCGCCTTTTTTCATGGCCTTGTCGAGATCAGCCTGACGCGTGCTGACTTCATGCTTGGCGTCGAGCACCTTGTTTTCGCGTTCCTTCTTCAGGGAGGCGTCGGTGCAGTGGGCGGTGACTTCGCTCAGGGCGGTCTCCAGGCCGGCTTGCTGATCGGCATTGCCGCGGCTTTTGGCCTGTTCGATCTGGTTGACGATGCCCTGTTTCTTGGCCGCGCAGCCGGTCAGTTCCGGGATTTCTTCAGCAGCCATCAGTGGAGCGGCCAGCACGCTGCAAAGGGTCAACAGGGCGAGCGGTGAAAGAAATTTCATAAAAGCTCCATGCGAAGAGGCAATCGGGTCGATGTGGCAATGGGCTGTTTGAGCGCAGCGCCACCATTGGGTTCCCAGGCTGACAGGCATTGTTGGTCGCTAAAAACCGTCAATCCCCGCAATGCGTAACGTTTCACTCAAGGCCAGGACCTGCGGATCGCGGAAAAACGCGCTCAATTTCGCTGCACGTCCCGGGCCGATGCCTGCCTCGGCCTGCCATTGTTCGTTGCTGCGTTGCGCCAGTGCCTGCCATGAATCGGCGAGCTGTGCCTGGCCCGTCGGTGGCAAGCCCAGGGCTTTGAGCCAGCGAGCGAAGGGCTGTTGCCGTGCACTTTCAAAACTGTTTAGAAGACGAGCACTGCTGCGTTCGCCGAAGCCGGCAATGTTAGCAAGCTCTTGAGCATCGAGGGTCAACCAATCCAGCAGGCTGTTGAGGCGGCCTGTTTCGAGAAGTTTCTCCCAGGTGCCGGGACCGACATGGGGCAGGGCCAGCCCCTGCTTGCCGCTGAGCCAGGTAAGCCGCGCGAGGAATTGACTCTCGCACCCTGGCGTCGGCTGCCAGCAACTCAGCGCGTGAAAGTCGTCTGCCCGGGGGATGTTGAGGTCTGTGCGTTCGGTGGCACGCAGCACCACACTGTCGAGCCGTGGAATGGTCAGGCCGGCGAGGCTGATTGCCACTTGATCACCGGGGCGAATATCCAGGTCTTGCCAGCGCTTGAAGGAGCCGGCGCTGACCCGTTTGATCTCACGGTCATCGAGCATGACGGATTTGAGCTCGAGTACTGGCGTGATGCGCCCGGTTCGACCGACTTTGAAGTTGACCCTGCGTACTTCAGCCAGCGCCTGGGCAAACGGATACTTCCAGGCAATCGCCCAATACGGCGCGCGAGCCTGCCAGCGCTCGGCAGGTGGACGCTGACTCTGACGCAACACCACGCCGTCTGTGGCGAAGTGCAGGGGGAGCGATACCAGTGATCACGCCATTTCTGTGCGGCAGCGAAGTCGGTGACGGGATGGCTGTAGGGTTCAATTGTGGCGAAACCCAGTTTTGTCAGCGCGGCGATTCGCTCGGGCAATTGCGCTGGGCCTTGGGGCCAGTCCCAAACGAACAGTCCAATCCCGGAGGCTTGCTCTGCATCCAACGATTTTCTCCCCATCAGGCCGGCGACGATGGCGCGAGCGTTAACGCTGCCGGATCGGGCTTGCACGTGCTCGCTCAGGTGCCAGTAGAGTTCGCCCTGCACCAGCAGATCCAGCGGTTGTGTCAGGCGTTGAGGGATGGCGTCGATCTTGCGCGCCGAAGCCGTCCAGTCCTGACCACTCACCCCATCCCCGCGACTGATTGCCTGCTGCAAAACGCCCTTGCGATAAATCAGCGTCACCGCGACGCCATCGATTTTGGGTTGTATCCAGACATCCTTGCGCTCGCGTAGCCAGGTTTCCACGGCCTCGGCTTTGTGAATTTTATCCAGACCGGTGTGGGCGATGGGGTGCGCGATTGAGCCTGAAGCTGTACGCAAAGGATCGGTTGGCGAGGACAGTTTGAAACACGCTCGCCATTCGTTCAGTTGCGCAAGGGATTGGTCGTAGAGTTCATCGGCAATCAGCGAGCGGCCTTCGCGGTGGTAGGCGTTGTCCCATTGGTTGATCTGGTTTTGCAGGGCGGTGATTTCGCGCTGGGCTTGGGTGGGCGTCCAGTCCGGGCATTGAGACGCGTAGCCAGTCAGGCATAGGAGGTGCAGCAAAACAAACAAAAACCAATGCATCGTGAGCGTCCTTGCTCATGGGGGTTTTTGAAGGTTAGTCAGGATTTTGAGCGAGGTCGGGCGGGTGTTTTTCGGGGTGTTTCAACGGCGGCGATCTGTTGATCTTCAAAGCAAAAAAGCCCCGCACGGCGAACCGTGCGGGGCTTTTGGTACCGCCAGGAAAGTCTTACAGGCCGGCAGCCAGACGCAAATCGTCGGCGCGGTCGGTTTTTTCCCAGGTGAAGGTTGTGAAAGTATCTTCGCCAACAGTCTTGGTTTGCGGAGTGCGACCGAAGTGGCCGTACGCTGCAGTTTCCTGGTACATCGGGTGCAGCAGGTCGAGCATGGTGGTGATTGCGTATGGACGCAGGTCGAACACTTCGCGAACCAGTTTGACGATTTTGTCGTCGCTGATTTTGCCGGTGCCGAAGGTGTTCAACGAGATCGACGTAGGCTGAGCAACACCGATTGCGTAGGAAACCTGAATCTCGCAACGCTCTGCCAGGCCGGCCGCAACGATGTTCTTGGCCACGTAACGACCGGCGTAGGCCGCCGAACGGTCAACCTTCGATGGATCTTTACCGGAGAACGCGCCGCCGCCGTGGCGAGCCATGCCGCCGTAGCTGTCGACGATGATCTTGCGACCGGTCAGACCGCAGTCGCCAACCGGGCCACCGATGATGAACTGGCCAGTCGGGTTGATGTGGAACTGGGTGTCCTTGGACAGCAATTCGGCAGGCAGCACGTGCTTGACGATCAGCTCCATCACGCCTTCGCGCAGGTCTTTGTACGACACTTCAGGGTTGTGCTGGGTCGACAGAACAACCGCGTCGATACCGACAACCTTGCCGCCTTCGTAACGGCAAGTCACTTGCGACTTGGCGTCCGGGCGCAGCCAAGGCAGCAGGCCGGATTTACGGGCTTCGGCCTGGCGCTGAACCAGCTGGTGCGAGAAAGTGATCGGTGCTGGCATCAGCACGTCGGTTTCGTTGCTGGCGTAGCCGAACATCAGGCCCTGGTCGCCGGCACCCTGATCTTCAGGCTTGGCACGGTCAACACCCTGGTTGATGTCAGGGGACTGCTTGCCGATGATGTTCATCACGCCGCAGGTCGCGCCGTCGAAGCCGACGTCGGAGCTGTTGTAGCCGATATCGAGAATCACGTTACGGACGATGTCTTCCAGGTCGACCCAGGCCGACGTGGTGACTTCACCTGCGATGATGGCAACGCCGGTTTTGACCATGGTTTCGCACGCAACGCGGGCGAACTTGTCTTCAGCAATGATGGCGTCCAGCACTGCATCGGAAATCTGGTCGGCGATTTTATCCGGATGCCCTTCAGACACGGACTCGGAGGTGAAGAGGGAGTATTCGCTCATCTCGATGTTTTCCTGAATTTACCGATGGTGAGTGTCGCCAGCCGGTCGCTGAAAATGGCGGACCTGGATCTGGAAACCATTGCGTAAGCCTACATAGAGGCTTTCCCCGGGAACGAGTCCCGCAGCGGTGGCCCAACGGGCCAAATCGTCCTGTTCAAACCCCAACCACAGATCACCGCAGGCCTCCCTGGCCCAACTCTGGTTGTGGCTACATAACTCTGTCACTAACAGGCTACCGCCTGGTTGCAGCAAACCGGCCATGTGCTTTAGTGCTTCGGCCGGTGCTGCGAAATGGTGAAGCACCATGTTCAGTACAACGCAATCGGCGGTAAGGCTTACACCGTTCAGTGCATCGGCCAATTGCAGGCTGACATTAGTCAGCGTTTCACGTTCGCAGACCTGGCGCGCCAGTTCGAGCATCGCCGCGCTGTTGTCCAGCGCGGTCACCTGGGTGAAGCGGCGCGCCAGTTCCGGCAGAAAACCGCCGTCGCCAGGGCCAACTTCAATGGCGGTGGCGCCTTCACTGAAACTCAGCTTGTCGAGCAACGCCACCACGCTTTCGCGGTACTGTGGCAGGCCGGCGATCAAGTCTTGCTGGGCGCGAAACTTCTCCGCTACCCGTGAGAAAAAGTCCTGGCTGGCCGCCGCCCGTTGCCCATGGACCTGACCGATCCGCGACTGCACATCGGCCGGCAGGGTCAGGTTATCCACTTCTTCCAGCAAGGCTGCGTGCAGCTTGCCGCCCAGCAGGTCGGTGTGGGGCAGGGCGCGACGGTAGAAAATCGCGTTGCCTTCACGGCGGGTCGCCACCAGTTCAGCCTGGGCCAACACCTTGAGGTGGTGACTCATGCCGGATTGCCCCATGCCGAAGATCTGCGCCAGCTCCAGCACGCCAAACGAATCGTTGGCCAGCGCGCGCAATACATTCAGCCGCAGAGGATCGCCGCCAGCCTTGCACAGGGCCGCCAGCTCATCGCAATCGTCATGTTGAATGGAAGGCACACGTAAATTCATAAGGCCAGCAGTCTAGTGACGGTCAGAAAACCCTGCAAGAGCAATATCAAAAAGTTTTGATATTGCTCGATAGATGGCACTTCTCGGGCAAAGGGGCCTCCTACAAAACGTGTGCGGAAAGGTTTCACCAGGCGAATGCGACTTTATCCACCGGAAAAACACCTCCAGATGACTATCTGTCATTGCCCCAAGGCGGGTGGGTGAGGGAAAATGCTCGCCTTTTTTCCGTTTCAATTTATTCAAACCCCAGGAGATCAGCGATGCCAAGCCGTCGTGAGCGTGCCAACGCCATTCGTGCCCTCAGCATGGATGCCGTGCAAAAAGCCAACAGCGGCCATCCCGGTGCCCCTATGGGTATGGCGGATATCGCCGAAGTACTTTGGCGTGACTACCTGAAGCACAACCCGAGCAATCCATCGTTCGCTGACCGTGACCGCTTCGTGATGTCCAACGGTCATGGTTCGATGCTGGTTTACTCGTTGCTGCACCTGACCGGCTACGACCTGTCGATCGATGACCTGAAAAACTTCCGCCAACTGCACAGCCGTACCCCGGGCCACCCGGAATTCGGCTACACCCCGGGCGTTGAAACCACCACCGGTCCACTGGGCCAAGGCCTGGCCAACGGCGTAGGTTTTGCCCTGGCAGAAAAAGTCATGGCGGCGCAGTTCAACCGTCCTGGCCACAACATCGTTGATCACCACACCTACGTGTTCCTGGGTGATGGCTGCATGATGGAAGGTATTTCCCACGAAGTCGGTTCCCTGGCCGGTACGTTGGGCCTGGGTAAACTGATTGCTTTCTACGATGACAACGGCATCTCCATCGACGGCGAAGTCGAAGGCTGGTTCACCGATGACACGCCGAAACGTTTCGAAGCCTACAACTGGCAGGTGATCCGCAACGTCGACGGTCACGACCCGGAAGAGATCAAGACTGCGATCGAAACCGCTCGTAAAAGCGCTCAGCCAACGCTGATCTGCTGCAAGACCACCATCGGCTTCGGTTCGCCGAACAAGCAAGGTAAAGAAGACTGCCACGGCGCCCCGTTGGGTGACGCGGAAATCGCTCTGACCCGCAAGGCGCTGAACTGGAACTACGCACCGTTCGAAATCCCGGCTGACATTTATGCCGAGTGGGACGCCAAGGAAGCTGGTCGCGCGACTGAAGCCGAGTGGGATCAGCGTTTCGCTGCTTACTCCGCTGCTTTCCCTGAGCTGGCCAACGAACTGGTTCGTCGTCTGAGCGGCGAACTGCCGGCTGACTTCGCTGAAAAAGCGTCTGCTTACATCGCTGAAGTCGCGGCCAAAGGCGAAACCATCGCCAGCCGTAAAGCCAGCCAGAACGCACTGAATGCCTACGGCCCGCTGTTGCCTGAACTGCTGGGCGGCTCCGCTGACCTGGCCGGTTCCAACCTGACCCTGTGGAAAGGTTGCAAAGGTGTCTCGGCTGAAGACGCCAGCGGCAACTACATGTACTACGGCGTTCGCGAGTTCGGCATGAGCGCGATCATGAACGGCGTGTCCCTGCACGGCGGTCTTGTGCCTTACGGCGCAACGTTCCTGATGTTCATGGAATACGCGCGCAACGCGGTACGCATGGCCTCGCTGATGAAGAAACGCGTGGTGTTCGTCTACACCCACGACTCCATCGGTCTGGGCGAAGACGGCCCGACTCACCAGCCAGTCGAGCAACTGACCAGCCTGCGCAGCACCCCGAACCTCGACACCTGGCGTCCAGCCGATGCCGTTGAATCGGCGGTTTGCTGGAAACTGGCTCTGGAACGCAAGGACGGCCCTTCGGCGCTGATCTTCTCGCGTCAGAACCTGCAGCACCAAACCCGTGATGCCGGCCAGATCGCCGACATCGCCCGTGGCGGTTATGTGTTGAAGGACTGTGCAGGCGAGCCTGAGCTGATCCTGATCTCCACCGGTTCCGAAGTGGGCCTGACGGTTCAGGCTTACGACAAGCTGACCGAGCAAGGTCGCAAGGTGCGGGTTGTTTCGATGCCGTGCACCAGCGTGTTCGATGCTCAGGATGCAGGCTACAAGCAAGCAGTCCTGCCGTTGCAAGTCAGCGCCCGTATCGCCATCGAAGCCGCTCACGCGGACTACTGGTACAAATACGTGGGCCTGGAAGGTCGCGTGATCGGCATGACCACCTACGGCGAGTCGGCGCCTGCGCCAGCCTTGTTCGAAGAGTTCGGCTTCACCCTGGAAAACATCCTGGGTCAGGCTGAAGAGCTGCTGGAAGACTAAGTCCGACAGTTGTGTTGTCCGGGCTGACGCCATCGCGAGCAGGCTCGCTCCCACATTGGAATACATTTCCCTGTGGGAGCGAGCTTGCTCGCGATGGCGTTGGTCCAATCACCACAACACTGACGGATTCACCACGGTAATCGAGAACCCCATGCCTCAACCGCGTCCTTACAAAGTTGCACTCAACGGCTACGGCCGGATTGGTCGTTGCGTCTTGCGTGCGTTGTTTGAGCGAGGCTCGACGGCTGGGTTTGAAATTGTCGCGATCAACGATCTGGCTGACATGGCCAGCATCGAATACCTGACACGCTTCGACTCTACTCACGGGCGTTTCCCCGGTGAAGTGCGGGTTGAGGGCGATTGTCTGCATATTCAAGGCAACTGCGTGAAGGTCCTGCGCAGTGCTATCCCCGAAGGCATCGATTGGGCGTCCCTGGGCGTCGATCTGGTGCTGGAGTGCTCCGGCGCTTACCACACCCGTGAAGACGGCCAGCGTTTCCTTGACGCCGGCGCCCCACGCGTGCTGTTTTCCCAGCCGATGGCCAGCGAAGCAGATGTCGACGCCACCATCGTCTACGGCGTGAACCAGGATTGCCTGACCGGCGACGAACTGCTGGTGTCCAACGCGTCCTGTACTACCAACTGCGGCGTGCCGCTGTTGCGCCTGCTGGATCAGGCCATTGGCCTGGAATACGTGTCGATCACCACCATCCACTCGGCGATGAACGATCAGCCGGTGATCGACGCCTATCACCACGAAGACCTGCGCCGGACCCGTTCGGCGTTCCAGTCGGTGATCCCGGTGTCCACTGGTCTGGCGCGCGGCATCGAACGCCTGCTGCCGGAACTTGCCGGGCGAATTCAGGCCAAAGCCGTACGGGTGCCGACGGTGAACGTGTCTTGCCTCGACATAACGATGCAGACCGTGAGCGACACCGATGCCACCGAGGTCAACCGGATTCTGCGTGAGGCCGCCACCAGCGGCCCGCTCAAAGGCCTGCTGGCCTACACCGAGTTGCCTCACGCCAGTTGTGATTTCAACCATGACCCACATTCGGCCATCGTCGATGCCAGTCAGACCCGTGTTTCCGGCCCACGGCTGGTGAACATCCTGGCCTGGTTCGACAACGAATGGGGGTTTGCCAACCGAATGCTGGACGTTGCAGAACACTATCTGCAAACAGCTACTTCAAAACCAGCTACTTCAAAACAGTAACTCAGGAATTGCGACCCATGACCGTGTTGAAGATGACCGACCTCGATCTGCAAGGTAAGCGCGTACTGATCCGCGAAGACCTCAACGTCCCAATCAAGGACGGTGTTGTCACCAGCGATGCGCGTATCCTGGCTTCGCTGCCGACCATCAAGCTGGCCCTGGAAAAAGGCGCGGCCGTGATGGTCTGTTCGCACCTTGGCCGTCCGACTGAAGGCGAGTTCTCGGCCGAGAACAGCCTCAAGCCAGTCGCCGACTACCTGAGCAAGGCCCTGGGCCGCGAAGTGCCGCTGGTGTCCGACTACCTGGGCGGCGTTGACGTGAAGGCCGGCGACATCGTGCTGTTCGAAAACGTACGCTTCAACAAAGGCGAGAAAAAGAACGCTGACGAACTGGCCCAGCAATACGCCGCCCTGTGCGACGTGTTCGTGATGGACGCCTTCGGCACCGCTCACCGTGCCGAGGGTTCGACCCACGGCGTGGCCAAGTTCGCCAAAGTCGCTGCTGCTGGTCCGTTGCTGGCCGCTGAACTGGACGCACTGGGCAAAGCCCTCGGCGCCCCGGCCCAGCCAATGGCAGCGATCGTTGCCGGTTCCAAGGTCTCGACCAAACTCGACGTGCTCAATAGCTTGAGCCAGATCTGCAACCAGTTGATCGTTGGCGGCGGCATTGCCAACACCTTCCTGGCTGCTGCCGGTCACCCGGTGGGCAAGTCGCTGTACGAGCCTGATTTACTGGACACCGCCCGAGCCATCGCTGCCAAAGTCAGCGTGCCGCTGCCAGTGGACGTTGTGGTTGCCAAGGAATTCGCTGAAAGCGCGACTGCGACCGTCAAGCTGATCGCTGACGTAGCCGCCGACGATATGATCCTGGACATCGGCCCACAGACCGCGGCGAATTTCGCTGAGCTGCTGAAGTCGTCCAAGACCATTTTGTGGAACGGCCCGGTGGGCGTATTCGAATTCGACCAGTTCGGTAACGGCACCAAAGTCCTGGCCCACGCCATCGCGGAAAGCTCGGCGTTCTCCATCGCGGGCGGCGGCGACACCCTGGCTGCCATCGATAAATATGGCGTTGCCGATCAGATCTCCTACATTTCTACCGGTGGTGGCGCCTTCCTCGAATTCGTCGAAGGCAAGGTTCTGCCAGCCGTTGAAGTCCTGGAAAGCCGGGCCAAGGCCTGAGGCCACCCAAATGACCAGGCAAAGGAGTGTTTACATGGTCAGGACGCTAGCGCTGTTGATCGTCGCAGGTTCCCTGGCGGCTTGCGGGAGTAACCCGAAAGCCACGCCGGAACCCGCGCCGTCTGCGTCGGATAAAGGTTGCTACCAGGCCGACTGGCAGGCAGAAACCAACCCGGTGCTCAACAAGCGCTCCGGGCCGGATGGCCTGGACAAATACGAGACACAGACTCCCGCCAAGGAACGTGGCTGCCCTTGACGGGTCTGACTCTTTACTCAAGGCCGGCGGCGTGCGCCGTCGGTCGAGGAACACGGATGAAAGGTTTTATCGCCGTCATGGCGTTGGCGTTGCTGGCAGGTTGCTCAAGTTTGAATTTGAACCTGTTCAACGCGTCGGCGTCTGCGGACAACTGGACCACCTGGACCTGCGACAGCCAGGCCAAAGTGCTCTGGCGCTACACTGACGACAGCCGCAAGGAAGTCGACGTGCGCCTCGGCGGAGCCGATCAGGTCTACCGCTTGAAGCTTGAGCCGGGCGCCGAAGGGTCGCTTTACAGCAATGACATGCTGGCGTTTCACGTAAAAGGTGAGGAAGGCCTGGTGTACTGGGTCGCCACCAACGATTTGATTGGCCGCGGTTGTAAAGCGCAGTAAGACGATTGATTTGATTCACGGAGAACCCAATGTGGGAGCGGGCTTGCTCGCGAAGGCGGCGGGTCAGCTTGCATCAATGTTGAATGTTGAACCGCATTCGCGAGCAAGCCCGCTCCCGCAAAGGTTCTGTGTAGGTTCTCAAGATTTTTGCAACACCGAATGAGCGGACCGGACCAACCCCCGATCTGCAATAACTTGAATAGCCGCCGCCGCTACGGCAGGCTGGCATGATTAACGACCCAAACCGGGAGAGACACACACAATGGCACTTATCAGCATGCGCCAGATGCTGGACCACGCAGCCGAGTTCGGCTACGGCGTTCCAGCCTTCAACGTCAACAACCTTGAACAGATGCGCGCCATCATGGAAGCCGCTGACAAGACTGACTCCCCGGTGATCGTCCAGGCTTCGGCCGGTGCCCGCAAATACGCAGGCGCCCCGTTCCTGCGTCACCTGATCCTGGCGGCAATCGAAGAATTCCCGCACATCCCGGTGTGCATGCACCAGGACCACGGCACCAGCCCTGACGTCTGCCAGCGCTCCATCCAACTGGGCTTCAGCTCGGTGATGATGGACGGTTCCCTGGGCGAAGACGGCAAGACCCCGACCGACTACGACTACAACATCCGCGTCACCCAACAAACCGTGGCCATGGCTCACGCCTGCGGCGTTTCGGTAGAAGGCGAGCTGGGCTGCCTGGGTTCGCTGGAAACCGGCATGGCCGGTGAAGAAGACGGCATCGGCGCCGAAGGCGTTCTGGATCACAGCCAAATGCTGACCGACCCGGAAGAAGCCGCTGACTTCGTCAAACGCACCCAAGTCGACGCCCTGGCCATCGCCATCGGCACCAGCCACGGCGCCTACAAGTTCACCAAGCCGCCTACCGGCGACGTGCTGGCCATCGACCGCATCAAAGAAATCCACAAACGCATCCCGAACACCCACCTGGTGATGCACGGTTCGTCTTCCGTGCCACAAGACTGGCTGGCGATCATCAACCAGTACGGCGGCGACATCAAAGAAACCTACGGCGTCCCGGTTGAAGAAATCGTCGAAGGCATCAAGCACGGCGTGCGCAAGGTCAACATCGACACCGACCTGCGTTTGGCATCCACCGGTGCGATGCGTCGCCTGATGGCCACCAACCCGAGCGAGTTTGATCCGCGTAAGTTCTTCGGCGCGACTGTGACGGCGATGCGTGATGTGTGTATCGCGCGTTATGAAGCGTTTGGTACGGCGGGTAATGCTTCGAAGATCAAGCCGATCTCGTTGGAAGCGATGTATCAGCGGTATTTGAAGGGTGAGTTGAACGCTAAGGTTAACTAAGCCTGATCGTTAAACAGCGTTGATAAGAAACCCGCCGAGAGGCGGGTTTTTTACTGGGATAAATAATTCTGTCGCCTTTAGCGCGGTTTGCGGCTTGGACCCCCACCAGGCTCTCTTGACCCATGGAGGCCGGTCAGGCCTACTTTGGCCGAAATCACGGGGTAGCTCGACTTTGTCGTGTAATAGTTAATCTCCTTAAAGCCTCCATCGGAAAGCTTGATACTAAGGGTGCCTAGCTGTTTTTCAATGGATGCGATCTCTCCCGCTTACGTTGTACCATCCTCGAGTTCGAAGTTGACTGACTCACCTATACTAAGCTCAGATATTTCTTTAATGGTCATTTCAAGTACTCCCTTACAAGTTAATGAGGCGTTTCCACTGTTCCAGTTTTTCCGGTTGCGTGGAGAAGAATATATGGTGTGTCTTGTTTGGGTAGCTGTAATAAAATGACAGTTTTTAATGACGTTTGGCGATACCTGTTATCGTAAATGGGCGACTCATCTCTTCAAGGAGTGAGCGTGCTCGGGATGGCGGTGGAACAGCCAGTTCAGATGTTGGATGTTGATTCGTAATCGCGAGCAGGCTCACTCCTACAATTGGATCGGATGTGGTCTGCAAAAAATGCGGTCGGCTTTCAGGCCATCAACAGTGGCAAGATTGACGTGCTTGGCGTACGTCAGTTGATGGCGCTAAGGGGCTGGGAAGCCCTTTTCGTCTGCTGTGAGCACAGAAGCAAACGCCCTGAACAAGTCGGGGCGTTTGCTGGAACTACCATCAATGCGTTTTCACGCAGGCTGGTCAGGCGGTTTTTTATTGTTTTACTCCTCTATTTTATTATTTTGGAGCCAAGCGAAATAGTCCTTTTCAAATTGCTGGTTGCTATATATGGAACCGTCTCGATTTGTGTACTCACCGTTTACGATTTTGCAAAGGATATTGCAGGCTTCTTCTTGTTCTGAATCGGGGGTTCCACCAGGCGGGATGTGAAAGCGCTGCCCGGGGTTGCTGTTACGATTTGAATAAATATAAACGGCCCTAGAAAAATTAACTTATTTGCGAGGTTCGCCTGGTTTTTCCGAAGTGGCTGATTCGAATATGCTTAGAGGGTCAAATCCGTTATCGGTTGCGACCTTCTTAAGCATTAACTTGTTTCCTAGAAAACTTCCGGATATATAATTTTTTGTTGACATGCTTATTTTCCTTGTTGATGTTTAGTGAAAGAAGACTTTCCTGCTAACAAGGGATGACCTTACGTCAGATGCTGCATGTCGTATCCTGTAATAAATGACAGTTTTTATAATGTTTCGCTATGTCTAGGTTGGCGAAGTGATCAGATGAATATAAATGTACGAGACTCAAGATTGCAGAGGAGTAAAGGACTTGTTTAATTCAAAGGCTGCGATTTTTGTATAAAAGGCAAGTTGTGCTGCCTGCGTTCAACGAAACAGGTATTTTTCGATGTGCTCGGTTATTTGATCGATTCAGCCTCCACCCATCGCGTCGCAGCGGCATACGATTCTGGCGATTCAGCAGATCATCATGCTGGCCGAACTCGCGATAAACCGCGTTCTTGGTAATGCGGAAATGGCGCAGTCTGTGGCGCACAGCTGAACCCCTGTAGGAGTGAGCCTGCTCGCGATGGCGGTGAATCAGATCATAAATATTGAATGACACACCGCTATCGCGAGCAGGCTCACTCCTACAATTGGATCGAGTGCGGTCTGCAAGATATGAGTTCTCTGTGAGGTCGTCATCGTTTGCAAGCCAACTCCCACAGGGTTCGGAGTATGGGCAACTTTACTTGTCGTGATCAATATCCAGCTTGCTGAATGTCACTTTCCCGCCTTCGCTGGTGTACCCGGTGTTGTCCTGCACATAGACCCCAGCCTTGAAGTACAGCGGCTTGTCGCGCCATGTCGCGCTGATGTCGGTGTCCCACTGATAACCCGCGGCACTGATGCCCAACTGACCGCCAGGGCTCAGGTGAATGAGGTAGTTAAACTCCTGATCCAGCTTCACGCCGCTAGCGATGGTGATGACCCGACCCTCGCCGTCATCAGGGTGCATGCGCACTTTGGCGACGATGTTGCCGGTCTGTGTGCTGGTCTTGAACTGGTACTCAAGCTTGATCAAGGGTTTCTGGCTTTCATAGGCGTGGATCTGGCCAATGACGATCTTGCCGGAACTCGGCACCTGATTGACCACAAGGGTGGCACGCAGCGAATTATCGGCTTCCGGGTAGAGCCAGTTACGCAGGGTGCCGTTGCTGTAGGTTTCGCGAAGTTCGGTGCGGGGGTATTTTGCGTTTTCGGTTTTGGAGCCTGTGACCGGTGACCAGAAAAACAGGGTGCCGGTATTGGAATGGAAGTATTGGTCCTTGAAACCGTCCACCAGTTTGGCTGTTTCAACGGTGTACGGCGGATTGCCGACAGGAACACTAAGGTTCCATGTTGCGAGATCGATCATAGACAAAGTTTCCACAAATTCATGCTGCACACCCGTGCCAATAGCTCTAGTACGGGGCTTGGAGGGGTGCCTTTATAAGCGTAGTCGGTAACTTTGTTAATGCCCATTTGGCAGATGATTGGCGTCAATATCCTGTCAAAACGCCATCTTTCCCGGTTTCAGGGGGCTGTAGAGCCGACCGTTAGTCGGCTTATGGACGCTTTGGTTAAATGATGGCGCGATGACACCTACTGCTTTTGCGCATCCGGGTCTAGAGTGAAGACTCAGTATTTGTCCGGTTTTCACGAGAAACCGGCCTGTCGCCCCGAACAAGAGAAGCAGCATGGAATGCGCGCAACCCACGCCAGGTGAAGGCAACTCTGTCCTTTTGATTGTTGATGATTACCCTGAAAACCTGATCAGCATGCGCGCGTTGTTGCAGCGCCAGGACTGGCAGGTCATGACCGCCGCCTCGGGCTTCGAGGCACTCAGTTTGCTCCTTGAACACGAAGTCGACCTGGTGCTGCTGGATGTGCAGATGCCGGGCATGGACGGCTTTGAAGTCGCGCGGTTGATGCGTGGCAGTCAGCGCACTCGCCTTACACCAATCATTTTCCTCACCGCCAACGAACAGTCCCAGGACGCCGTGATCAAGGGTTATGCCAGTGGTGCGGTGGATTACCTGTTCAAACCCTTCGACCCGCAAATCCTCAAGCCCAAGGTCCAGGCGTTGCTTGAGCATCAGCGCAACCGTCGGGCGTTGCAGCGCTTGAGCCATGATCTGGAAGTGGCTCGTGCCTTTAACGCCTCGGTGCTGGACAACGCCGCCGAAGGCATTCTGGTGGTGGGCGAGGACGGCCTCATTCGCTTTGCCAACCCGGCGATGTCGCGGCTGCTCAATGCCACGGTCAAGGATTTGCAGGGCCGGGAGTTTCTGGATTTTCTGCAAAAGCCGCATATTCCGATCTGGTCCGATTCCGACCTGTATATCGGCTACAAACGCGGTGAAACCCTGCGCCTGCACGACGCGCTGCTGCGCACGGCGCCGGGCCAGCAAGTACCGGTGGCGTTGTCCTGTGCGCCATTGCCCTCCGAGCAGCACGCGATGGTGGTAACGGTGCTGGACATGTCGGTGGTGCGGCACCTGCATCAGCAACTGGAGTTCCAGGCCGTCACCGATCCGCTGACCGGGCTGCTCAATCGGCGGGGCTTTTACCAGACCGTGGAAAACCTGCTGCTGCGCGGCGAACGTTCCGATAGCGCCTGGGTGTTGCTGTACCTCGACCTTGACGGTTTCAAACGGGTCAATGATTCCCTTGGTCACGATGCCGGTGATCGGGTGTTGCGCTGGGTGTCCGAGCAGTTGAAGTCTTGCCTGCGGCCCTTCGATATTCTGGCGCGCATGGGCGGCGATGAGTTCACGGCGCTGCTGGATCTGGAGTTCCCCGAACAAGCGGCGAAGATTGCCGAGAAGCTGATCGAGCGAGTGTCGATCTGTCAGCAGATCGAAGGGTTGGACATCGCCCTCGGCGCCAGCATCGGCATTGCCACGTACCCGGATTGCGGTTCGAATCTCGACGGTCTGTTGCGGGCGTCCGACATCGCGATGTACGAAGCCAAACGCGCCGGGCGTCAGCAATATCGCTTCTACGATCACGAAATGAATGGCCGGGCGCGCTCGCGTTTGATGCTTGAAGAAAGCGTGCGCACGGCCATTGAAAACCGTGATTTCAACTTGGTATATCAACCGCAAGTGGCAATCAATGGTGGACAGATTCGCGGCTTCGAGGCGTTGCTGCGCTGGCAGCATCCGAGTGTCGGCGATGTTCCACCGGGGTTGTTTTTGCCATTACTGGAAGAGGCGCGGTTGATCAGTCGACTGGGCAGCTGGATCTATCACCGCAGCGCCAAGCAGCGCAAAGCCTGGGAAACCTTGTTTGCCGAGGATCTGGTGGTAGGGGTGAGTTTGAGCAGTACGCAGTTCGGTATGCCTAACCTGGTCACAGAGTTACGCCAAGTGCTGGAGCGCCATGGCTTGCAGCCGCGCCAGATGGAGGTTGAGGTCACCGAGGAGGCGTTGACGATCAACCCGGATGAAACCCGCAAGCAGCTGCGTTTACTGCACAACCTCGGCGTGAGGGTAGCGCTGGACGACTTCGGCTCGGGGCCATGTTCGCTCTCCCATCTACGGGATCTGGAACTGGACACCCTCAAGCTCGACCGCCATCTGATTGCCCGGTTGCCAGAGTCGTCACGGGACGCGTCGCTGGTGCGCACGGTTATCGATCTGTGCAAGGAGTACGGTCTGCTGGTGATCGCCGAAGGGGTGGAAACGGTTGCGCAATATGAGTGGCTGCAGGCCAATGGCTGCGAGTACGTGCAGGGATTCCTGGTGGCGCGGCCGCTGACGGCCGAAGACGCGGGTGAGTTTGTGCAGCCCTTCGACTGGAGCGCGCTACCCAGCTGAATTCGCTACACTGGCGACCTTTTCGTGATTCGTGTTGCCTGCCCAATGACCGCGTTGAAATACCTCCAGGCCTACCCCGCAGCGTTGCAGGACCAGGTGCGCCAGCTGATCGCTGAAGGTCGGCTGAGCGACTACCTGAGCCAGCGTTACCCGCAGAAACACGGCGTGCAAAGCGACAAGGCGTTGTACACCTATGCCCTGGACCTGAAGCAGGAATACCTGCGTAACGCCCCGGCCATCGACAAGGTGTTATTCGATAACCGCCTGGACCTGACCCATCGCGCCCTCGGCCTGCACACCACGATATCCCGGGTGCAGGGCGGCAAGCTCAAGGCCAAGAAAGAGATTCGCGTTGCTTCGCTGTTCAAGGAAGCGCCGTCGGAGTTTTTGAAAATGATCGTGGTGCATGAACTCGCGCATTTCAAAGAGTCGGATCACAACAAGGCGTTCTACAAGCTGTGCGAACACATGTTGCCGGGGTATCACCAGGTCGAGTTTGATTTGCGGGTTTATCTGACTTGGCGGGATATGCAATAAAAGATCAAGATCAGGAGCATATGGATGGATGTCAGCAAGACCAAAAGCAGCTTCTACCGCCGGCTATACGTGGCGTACCTGATCGACAGCGGATTGGCCAGCAGTGTCCCGGCATTGACCGAAGTGACCGGCATGCCTCGGCGCACAGCCCAGGACACCATCGCGGCGCTGGCGGATCTGGATATTGTGTGTGAGTTCGAGCAGGAAGACGGCGCGCGTAACCATGCGGGGCGTTATCGGATTCGTGAGTGGGGAGCGATTGATCGGGGTTGGATTGAGCGCAATTTGCGGCAGATTAAAGCGGTGTTGGAATATCCCTGAGATTTCGTGGCGCCTGTTCTGACGCCTTCGCGGGCAAGCCTCGCTCCTACGGTATGTGCGCAAATCATGCGAGCAACCGAAATTCTGTAGGAGCGAGCGGTGCGGCGATCCGACTTGCCCGCGAAGAGGCCCTCAGGAACGACGCATCCCGATGTGCGGAATGCCATCCTCGACATACTCCTCTCCCGCCACCACAAACCCGTACCGCCCGTAATACCCCTGCAAATGCGCCTGGGCCGAGAGATAGATCGGCACCTCAGGCCAGCGCTTTTCAGCCTGCTTTAATGCCTGGTCCATCATTTCATGCCCCAGCCCCTGGCCACGACTTTCTGGCGCGGTCACCACCCGACCGATCACCACATCGCCACCCTGCAGCTCCGGGTCGAGCAAACGCAGATACGCCACCAGCCGTTCGCCATCCCACCCCATCAAATGGCAGGTGTCGCCTTCCAGATCCTGGCCATCGACATCCTGGTAGACACACTGCTGCTCGACGACGAATACCTCGGCACGCAGTTTCAAAAGGGCATACAGCTGTTCTTTACCCAGATCGCTGTGATGTTTGCAGACCCACTCAATTGTCATCTTCACATTCCTTGAACAACGTCCCTCAGATACTAAGCGCCCTGACGAAAGATGTCTTGATGGCAGAGCAATCTGTGACAAAGGCCAAAATGCCATCATTCATTTCGTGCGGTGTTGTCTTCTTTGTGTAATCTGCAAGTAAGCGCTGTGCAGTGGCTTCAATGAGCTAAGGTTTAGTACCGGCAAGTCGGTAACGAAGTCTTGGAGTTTTGGCTGAAAAACACGTCGGGCAGCCCGCCCGCTAAGGATTTTCTAGCATGCCGCGATTGCATCGAGCTTTTGCTTTGATTGGATTGCTGTTGCTGACTCAGTACGCGGCAGCGGAAAAGCTGCGTCTGGTGGCCGATGCCTGGCCGCCCTTTACCGATGCCACGCTGGTCAATGGTGGGTTGGCCACGGACATCGTCAGTACCGCGCTGGCCCGGGCCGGCTATGCCAGCGATTTCGAGCAGGTGCCCTGGGCGCGAGCCTTGCTGGGGGTGGGCGAGGGTCGTTACGACGTGCTGGTCAACGCCTGGTACAACGACGAGCGCACCAAGCTTGGCCAGTTTTCCGATGAGTACTTGCTCAACCGCGTGCGCTTCATCAAGCGCAAAGACGCGCCGATCGAATACAACAACCTTCAGCAACTGCACACCTACCCGATCGCGGTGGTGCGGGGTTACGCCTACTCATCGGAATTCGATGAGGATGCAGCGTTGCAGAAAGTCCCTGTACATAACTTCGCCATGGCCGTGCGCATGCTCGCGGCCGACCGGGTCAAGCTGACCCTGGAAGATGAGTACGTCGCCCGCTACTACCTGGCGCGTGAATCGGCCAAGGTGCGTAACTCGGTCGAATTTTTACCCAAGCCGCTGAGTGAAAACAGCCTGCATATTCTGGTCAGCCTGAAGAACCCGGAGCATGAGCAAATTGTGGCGGGTTTTGATCGGGAGATTGCGGCGATGAAGGCGGATGGGAGTTATGAGCGGTTGATGAAGCAGCATGGGATGTGAGGGGGCAGCGGCAAGCTTCAAGCTTCAGGCTGCAAGTTGATTGGCGGTGTGGCTGGCCTCATCGCGAGCCCAGTCACCGCAAGGCTTAACCCTCGCTCGTATCCTTGATCAAATGCGCCGCCAACGTCCGCAACGGCCCCAACTGCCGGCAGATCAACGCCAACTGCGTTTGCACCAAGCGCTGACCTTCATCAATCTCATCCGGCATCTGCTCCAGCGTATTAGCCAGCGCTTCTTCCTCATCGCTCTGAATCGCAATCGGCAGTTTGCTCGCCAGCCCTTGGGCGATCTCATCGATGCTCGCTGCCAGGCTCACCCCGGCGCCGTCGATCAACTGCTCACGGACATCCGGCGGCAGTTGGGTCTCGCGGTGCGCGCCCAGGCCTGACAAGTAGCTCAGCAACGTGTGGGACAACACCAGAAAACGGAAACCGACATCCGCTTCCTTCCGGAAATGCCCCGGCTCCATGAGCATGTTCGCCAGCGTGGTCGACAGCGCTGCGTCGGCGTTGTGCGCGTTGCGTCGGGCCAGGCGATAGGCCAAGTCATCGCTTTTACCGGCGGCGTATTGCTGCATGATCTGGCGTAGGTAAATGCTGTTGCAGGTCAGGGTGTTGGCCAGCACTTTATTCAGGCGTCGGCCCTGCCAGTCCGGCAGGAACAGGAACACCGCCAGCCCGGCGATCAGGCTGCCGAGCAAGGTATCGAACAGTCGCGGCAGGAACAGCCCGTAACCGTCGCCCACCTGGTTGAAGCAGAACAGCACCATCAAGGTGATCGCTGCGGTCGCCAGGGTGTAGCGGGTGGTGCGGTTGATAAAGAACACCACCCCGGCAGCGATGGCGAAGCACGACTGGATCAACGGGCTCGGGAACAGGTCGAACAACGCCCAGGCCAGGGTCAGGCCGATGGCGGTGCCGATGATCCGCTGGCCGAGTTTGCGGCGGGTTGCGCCGTAGTTCGGCTGACAGACAAACAGCGTGGTGAGGATGATCCAGTAACCTTGGGATGGGTGGATCAAATGCACCATGCCATAGCCGATGCTCAAGGCCAGGGGCAAGCGCAGGGCGTGGCGGAACAGCAACGAGGTCGGCGTCAGCTGTGTGCGCAAACGAATCCACACATCCTTGAGGTTGCGCGGCGAACGGTCGAGCAGGCTGCTGTCGGTGGCGTCGGCGAGGGCGTCGGGGTTGCTGGCGTCACTGAGCAAGCGGTCGAGGGTGCCGAGGTTGGCGGCGAGTGCGCGCAATGAGCGCAGCAAACCGCGCCAGGCCGGGTTGCTCTGGATGCGCAGGTGCTCGAGGGAGGCGTGCAGGTCGCTCAGGGCTTCGGCGAAACTGGCGTCATAAACAAAGGGCTGACGCATCTGGATCGATTCGGCCAGCGCCCGGCAGGCTTTGCCTTGCTGGCGCAGCAGACGCTGGCAGCGGAACATCACGTCGCTGTGGAAGAACGCGTCGGCCAGGGCGTTGTAAGGGTAGTGCGAAGAACTGGCGCGCTCGTGGATGTCTTGAGCAAGGAAGTACAGCTTGAGGTAACGGCTGACTTTCGAGCCCGGCCGACCGTTGCCGACCCGGTGCAGGATGATTTCCTTGGCGACGTTCAGCGCAGCGACCACTCGACCGTTTTGCTGCGCCAGTTCCAGGCGTCGTGCTTCCACGTCCATCTGCCGGATCGGTTCGAACAGCGACGATTTAAGCTTCAGGTAAAAACCCAATTCCCGGAACAACCGCGCCAGGCTCTGCTGCACCGGTTGGTTGGAAAACATCGCCTGCCACAACACCGAGAGCAAACCGTACCAGGCTGCGCCGGCCACCAACAGCACCGGCTCGTGCCAGAAATCAGTCACTGCGCCGCCGCGCTGATCCACACCGATCATGGTGTAGACCGACAGAATCAGCGTCGCCGAGGCAATTGCGCCATAGCGTTCGCCGAGGGCGCCGAGCATGGTCAGGCCGAAGGCGGCAAGCGCCAGGGCGATGATAAATATGATGGGGTAGGGGAAGAGCAATTCGACCGAGAACGCGGCGATGCTGAAACACACCAGCGTTACGGCCAGCGCGTTGAGGCGGCCCTGCCAACTGTCGTCGGTTTCGGCCAGGGCGCTGGCGATGATGCCCAGGAACAACGGGATCAACAGCCCCATTTCATCCTGATACCAACAAACGGCCATGCTGCCGGTCAGGGCGATGAACACCCGCACGCTGTAGCTGAATTTATCCAGCGCCCAGAGACGACGCAGAGACTGACTAAAAGGGGTCGATGACATGAAGTGCGAGGGCCTTCCGAGGCGATGACGCTAAATTGAGCCAGTAATGACGCCGACGCAATGGCGCCGATCACATCTGACAGCAATATTTGTTCCCTGCATTGTTTGTTGTCTGTCCGGGCGTCTTCGCGGGCAAGCCTCGCTCCTACAAGTTTTGCGTCGTATATAAAACTACGGCAAGCCTCGAACCTGTAGGAGCGAGGCTTGCCCGCGAAGAACGATAACGCGATAAATCAGACGAATTGTGCAGCCGCGTAACCCGAAGCCCAGGCCCACTGGAAGTTGAAACCGCCCAGATGCCCGGTGACGTCCAGCACTTCGCCGATGAAGTACAGGCCGGGGCTTTTCAGCGATTCCATGGTCTTGGACGACACCTCATTGGTATCGACCCCGCCCAAGGTCACTTCGGCAGTACGGTAGCCTTCGGTGCCGGCCGGCACCACTTTCCAGCTCGCCAGTTTTTCGGCGATGTCGGCAATTTCCGCATGGGTGTATTGCTTCATCGGTTTGGAAACGAACCAGTTGTCCGCCAGCAGGTTGGCCATCTTCTTGGTGAAGATTTCCCCCAGCAGGGTTTTCAATTCGCTATTCGGGCGTTCGGCCTGTTGCTGTTGCAGCCAGGTCGGCACGTCGTGGTCCGGCATCAGGTTGATTTCTACCGTGTCGCCGGATTCCCAGAACGAAGAAATCTGCAAAATCGCCGGGCCGCTAAGGCCACGATGAGTGAACAGGATGTTCTCGCGAAAGCTCTGCTCGTTGCAGCTCACCAGGCAATCCACCGAAGTCCCCGACAGCTCCGTGCACAGTTCCTTGAGCTGATCGGTGATGGTGAACGGCACCAGGCCAGCGCGGGTCGGCAGCAAGTCGTGGCCGAACTGCTTGGCCACTTGATAGCCGAAACCGGTCGCGCCCAGGGTCGGGATCGACAGGCCGCCAGTGGCAATCACCAGCGATTCGCAGGTCAGTTGACCGAGCGTGGTGTCCAGCAGATAACCGCTTTCGAGTTTCTCGATGCTCTGGATCGAGGTGTCCAGGTGCAGGCTGACGCCGACCTGATCGCACTCGTTGAGCAGCATTTCGAGGATGTCGCTGGATTTGTTATCGCAGAACAACTGGCCGAGTTTTTTCTCGTGGTACGGCACGCCGTGTTTGGCGACCATGCCGATGAAATCCCACTGGGTGTAGCGCGCCAGTGCGGATTTGCAGAAGTGTTCGTTCTGCGAGAGAAAATTGCTCGGTTCGGTGTACATGTTGGTGAAATTGCAGCGGCCACCGCCCGACATCAGGATTTTCTTGCCGGCCTTGTTAGCGTGGTCGAGCAACATCACCTTGCGCCCGCGCCCGGCGGCGGTCAGCGCACACATTAACCCTGCGGCGCCAGCGCCAATGATCACGACTTCGGTAGAGCGCAAAACGGTGTCCTCACACAAAATTCAGATTCACCGACAAACCAATGTGGGAGCGGGCTTGCTCGCGAAGCGGCCGGCACATTCAACATGGATGTTGTTTGTCAGTCCGCCTTCGCGAGCAAGCCCGCTCCCACATTTGATCTCTGTCAGCCAGACGATCCCTTACAAGATACGCACGCGCAACGAACGGCCCTTGATCTTGCCGTCGTTCAAACGCTGCAAGGCTTGCTTGGCGATCCCGCGTTCCACAGCCACATACGCCTGGAAGTCGAAGATCGCAATCTTGCCCACCTGAGCGCCCGGAATACCCGCGTCGCCCGTCAGTGCGCCGAGAATGTCACCCGGGCGAACCTTGTCTTTACGGCCAGCGCCGATGCACAACGTGCTCATCACCGGCAGCAGCGGACCGCCACCCTGGGAGGTGAGGTTGTCGATCTGATCCCAGTTCAACGGCGACTGTTGCAGCTTCTCGATGGCTTGCGCGCGGATGGCTTCGGACGGCGCCACCAGGCTGATCGCAATGCCTTTCTCACCGGCGCGGCCAGTACGGCCAACACGGTGGATGTGGATTTCCGAGTCACGGGCCAGTTCGACGTTGATCACCATGTCCAGCGCATCGATGTCCAGACCACGGGCGGCTACGTCGGTGGCAACCAGTACCGAAGTACTGCGGTTGGAGAACATCGCCAACACCTGGTCGCGGTCACGCTGTTCCAGATCGCCATGCAGGCCGACGGCGGAAATGCCTTTGGAGGTCAGGTGATCAACGGTTTCCTGAACCTGCTGCTTGGTGTAGCAGAACGCCACGCAAGACGCCGGGCGGAAGTGACCGAGCACTTTGGTCACGGCGCTCATGCGCTCGTCCGGGGATATTTCGTAGAAACGCTGTTCGATCTGCGTGTCGTCGTGGAACGCTTCGGCTTTGACGATCTGCGGGTTGCGCATGAACTTCGCGGCCAATTGCTTGATGCCCGACGGGTAGGTGGCCGAGAACAACAGGGTCTGGCGACGCTCCGGGGTCTGGGCAATGATTTCTTCGATGGAGTCGTAGAAACCCATGTCGAGCATGCGGTCGGCTTCGTCGAGGATCAGGGTGTTCAGGCCGTGCAGCACCAGCGAACCTTTGCGCAAGTGCTGCTGGATGCGGCCCGGGGTGCCGACGATGATGTGCGCGCCGTGCTCCAGCGAGCCGATCTGCGGGCCGAAGGACACGCCGCCGCACAATGTCAGGATCTTGATGTTGTCTTCGGCGCGGGCCAGACGACGGAGCTCCTTGGCAACCTGGTCAGCCAACTCGCGAGTCGGGCAGATGACCAGCGCCTGGCAACCGAAGAAGCGCGGATTGATCGGGTTCAGCAGACCGATACCGAAGGCAGCGGTCTTGCCGCTGCCGGTCTTGGCTTGCGCGATCAGGTCCATCCCCTTGAGGATCACCGGCAAGCTTTGCGCCTGGATCGGCGTCATCTGGGCATAACCGAGGGAGTCGAGGTTAGCCAGCATGGCGGCGGACAGCGGCAAAGTATTAAAAGCGGTGGCGATGGTGGTCACGGGACTGGCCTGCAAAACAAAATGTCGCGCAGTGTATCAGTCCCGTGCCACTTTCCTCGAAAGTTCTGGACGAACAGCGAGTGAATTTGAGCCTAGGCTTTCCTGACTACAAATAAACCTGTGGCGAGGGGATTTATCTGTGGCGAGGGGATTTATCCCCGTTGGGGTGCGCAGCACCCCTATACCCGCCACCTCGGTACATCAGACCCATCGCATTCAACCTTTTGGGGCTGCTGCGCAACCCAACGGGGATAAATCCCCTCGCCACAAAAGCCACCATGGCAAATTAAGGTTCGATGTGTTCTTCCGGACGTTTGGCACGCCGTCCGTCTTCCTTTGAGAGTTGCGAGAAGATCGTCGCGGCCAGCATCGCCATGATGCCGACGGTCACAAAGGTCAATTGGAACGCGCCCAGTACGGTGTCCACACCATCATTTCCGACCTCTGCCGTGAAGCCGCCCAGCAGCGCACCCGCGCAAGCCACGCCAAGGCCCAGGGACAACTGCGCGACCACCGACAGCAAACTGTTGCCGCTGCTGGCGCTGGCATCGTCGAGGTCGATCAGGGTGACGGTGTTCATCGCGGTGAACTGCAGGGAGTTGATCGCGCCGAGAATGGACAGCATCGCCAGCAGCAACCAGTACGGTGTCTGTTCGCTGACCAGGCCCATGGCGGCCAGCATAATCCCCAGAAACAGCGTGTTGCCGGTGAGCACAATGCGGTAACCCAGACGTTCGATGATCGGCCGCGCTACCCACTTGGCCAGCATTGCCGCTGCTGACAGCGGCAGCATGCTCATCCCGGCCTGTGACGGTGAATAGCCCAGTGCCACTTGCAGCAGCAACGGCACCAGAAACGGCAATGCACCACCGCCGAGTCGGGCGAACAGGTTACCGAGGATGCCGACAGCGAAGGTCCGGGTCTTGAACAGTGATGGCGAGAACAACGGATTGTCGATGCGCCCGGCGCGCAGCCAGTACGCCGCGAGACACGCCATGCCGGCCACCAGCAACAACATCACTCGCAAGTGCGGCAGGTGCAGTTCACCGAGGCCTTCCATGGCGATGGTGATCAGCACCATCGAGGCACCGAACAGCAGGAAGCCGACGCCGTCGAAACGGGTGCGCTCGGTGCCGCGCAGGTCCGGGATGAATTTCCACACCGCGTAGCAGCCGATCAGCCCCACGGGCAGGTTGACCAAAAAGATCCAGTGCCACGACAGGTATTGCACCATCCAGCCGCCGGTGGTTGGCCCCATCAATGGGCCGAGCAGTCCGGGAATGGTGATGAAGCCCATGATCCGCACGAGCTCCGAGCGCGGGTAAGCCCGCAGCACCACCAGCCTGCCCACCGGCAGCATCAAGGCGCCGCCCAGGCCTTGAATGACCCGCGAACCGATCAGCATCGTCAGGTTGGGCGACAGGGCGCAGAGCAGTGAGCCGAGGCTGAACAACAGGATCGCGCCGAAGAAGATTTTCTTGGTGCCGAAGCGGTCGGCGATCCAGCCCGAGGCGGGGATCAGCAAGGCAACGGTGAGCATGTAGGCAATGATCACGCCTTGCATGCGCAGCGGGTTTTCCGCGAGGTCCAGGGCCATGGCCGGCAGGGCCGTGTTGAGGATCGTCCCGTCAAGGGACTGCATGAAGAAGGCAATGGCCACGACCCACGGCAACCAGCGGGCGGTGACAGGGTCGAGGGGCGGGCGGTTGGGCATGGGACCTCTGGAGGGTGGCTAATCCGAATTCTTGTCCAAAAATGAAACCCCGTGGCGAGGGGATTTATCCCCGCTGGAGTGCGCAGCAGTCCCGTTTTTTGGGGCCGCTGCGCGACCCAGCGGGGATAAATCCCCTCGCCACAGTTTCTATTCCAACAGTTGATTCCCGGTGTGCCGGGGATCTTTGTTTTACAGCGTTAAAGTGAGTCGGCTGACGAGCGCACCCGGCAATACCGCCGAGGCTGTCGCCCGCTGACTGTAAGTACTCGCCGACAGCAGCAACTCGCGCTCTTGGGTCAACGCTTCCAGCTGCGAACCGAGCAGGCTGTAGGCGCTGTCATCAAAACGCATGGTGCTGACCGGGGCCTGAATCTCGCCGTTCTCGACCCAGAAGGTCGCAAACCGGGTCATGCCGGTCAGCCGCGCCGCCGGTTGATCCGAGTAGTTCAGGTACCAGAGGTTGCTGATGTACAACCCTGTGCCCAGTTGCTTGAGAATCTCGGCTTCAGGCAACGTGCCAGCCGCCATGTTTAACGCGCTCGGCATTTCACCACCACCGGCACCGTTGGCCGTCAGGCCATACTCAGCCGCACTGCGTGAGCTGACCATTTGCGCGCCGGCCTTGCCTTCGACGATCAAGCCCAGATCGCTACGCGGATAACCTTCGCCGGAAAACGCCGGACTCAGGGAGCCGCTAACCTTTTCATCCAGCGAGACCAGCGTGCTGAACGATTGGTCGCCGGCGTAGAGCTTCTGCAACGGACTGCCTTTACTGGCAATCGACTGCGCCGAGAAACCGCCCCAGCCGAGCATGCCCATGATTTCTTCCACAGCCGCTGGCGCCAGGTAAGCTCGGTACTGACCCGGTGCCAAGGTGCGCAGCGGCCGACCGAGAAACGCCAATTGCTCGCGCGCCTGCTGGAAGCGCTTGGCAAAGCCTTCGCTGTTCCAGTCGTGCCCGGCGTAACTGGCCTTCACTGCCTGGCCGTTTTCATGGAACAGGCTGAAATCGAAGTTGAAGCTGTTGGCCTGATGCCAGCCGAACGCGCCCGAAGAACTGGCGAAACCGCGACTGATCGGCCCGGCGGCATAGAAACCCACCAGATCCAGCCCTTCGGCAGCCTGGGTGATTTCAGCCACGACCTGCTCGGTGTCCGGCAGCGGATGGTCCTGCACGTTTTTGCTCTGCCAGCCGTTGTGGTTGAGCATCAGATACGGGTCCGGCGGCAGCAGCGGCAGGGTTTCGCGCAGCTGTTGCAGACCTTCTGCCAGACGCTGAACATCGGTTTCAGCATCACCGGAGAGCGTAATGTTCAGGTCGGCGTGGCGACCTTCGTTGATCAGTTTGAAACCGACACTCGCCTGCTGCACCTGCCCGGCCTGACGGACCTTGGCATGGTTGAAGCGCACGAAGGCCGAGGACTCGGCGGCGTAGCTGAGAGTGAATAGCTCTGGCTCGCGAATCGCGTCACGCAACCAGTGGACCAAGGCCTTGAATGCATCGGCCTGATTTTTTGAAGTCGTCATCAGGCATCTCCCCCAAACACATCAACATTGCTGAACACGCAGGCCGGCGACGCATGGCCGACGCGGATCACCTGGTTTGGCTCGCCCTTGCCGCAGTTCGGCGTGCCCAGGACTTTGACGGTGTTGGCGTCGCCGACGGCGCTGAGGTTCTTCCAGAAGTGTGCGGAAATCGCCCGGTAATTCGGGTTCTTGACCACGCCTTTAAGCTCGCCGTTCTCGATCAACTGACCCCACTCGCAACCGAACTGGAACTTGTTGCGCGCATCGTCGATGGACCAGGAACGGTTGGTGCTCATCAAAATGCCGTTTTCGATATTGCCGATCAGCTTCTCCAACGGTTGATCGCCGGGCTCGATATTCAGGTTGGCCATGCGATCGATCGGCGCACGGTTCCAGCTGCAGGCGCGACTGTTGGCGACACCGTCCATGTCGGCACGGAATTGCGACAGCGCGCCGCCCAATGGACGCAGCAGCAGGCCTTCTTTGATCAGAAATTGCTTGCTCGCAGCGCTGCCGTCATCGTCATGACCGTAGCTGGCAAGCTGCTCGGGAATGTCCGGGTCGAAGGTTACGTTGAGCAGTTTGGAGCCGTATTGCAGGCTGCCGAAGTCTTCTGCCTTGACGAAACTGGTGCCGGCGTAATTGCGCTCGTCGCCGAGGATACGGTCCAGTTCCAGCGGGTGGCCGATGGATTCGTGGATCTGCAGCATCATCTGGTCCGGCATCAACAGCAGGTCGCGCGGGCCTTGTGGCGTGTTCGGCGCCAACAGCAATTGCAGCGCTTGATCGGCGATTTTCGGGCCGGCGCCGACCAGGCCGCAGCGGCTGACCACATCAAAACCGCCCTGTTGACCGAAGTTCTCGCGGCCCAAGGTGCGAGTCTGGCTATCGCTGCCGTCGTAGGCGGTGACTTCCAGGCTCGGGTAGACGAAACGCTGGGCCTGGCGCAATTCGGCGCCGGCGCTGCTGAGGTAGATTTGCTCGACGTTGGTGATGCCGATGCTGACCTGCCAGTTCACCAGTCGCTCGTCCTTCGGCACGGCAGCGGATTCGGCGCCGAGTAGCTGGTAGCAGTCGCTCAGGGACGGGAAGGGCTGGTCGAAGTTCGGCGAAAAGTAGTCGGCGCGGTCGCTGGAGAGCACTTGGGTGCTCAGGTCGAGCAAGGCGTGGGGCTTGAGTCGACGGGCTTGTTGCTCGGCCTTCTCCAGCGCAGCTTGCAGGCCTTGTTGCGAGAGGTCGTTGGTCGCGGCGTAGGCTTCGACGCCGTTGACTCGAACGGTCAGCATCGCGCCTTCGTCACGGCTCAGGCTCGGCGGCTCGGCGACGTTCTTGCGCACCGAGAGGTATTGGCCGGACTCGCGTACATAACGCAGCGAAAAGAATTCAGCGCCCGTGCGCAACGCAGCAAAACGCTGCTTGAGCTGGGGGTGGAAATCGAACATTCGAGAACCTCCTTGGTAGGGAGAAGCGGCGTATCGGTGTGGCGAGGGGGAGTGAAACGTTTGCGTGGCGCTAGATTAGGCCTGCGTGGGGGGTAGGATCAAGCTTGAAACGGTGTAGGAAAGGTTTACCCGAGGTGGGTCAGGAGAAGATGTGCTGTCTGGTCGGGCCCCTTCGCGAGCAAGCCCGCTCCCACATTGGATCATCTGTGTTCACAAATGCTGTGTTCACTGGAGATCCAATGTGGGAGCGGGCTTGCTCGCGAAGGCTGCGCCGCGGTGTAACGGTCTTACTGGGCAGTAGGGCTCACATCCCGCAGCGGCTTGCCACGCACCGGTGCATCACCGGCCACGAAGTAAGCAGCCTTGCTACGCGGCAACGGCTGACGACCACGGATCTTGTCGGCGATTTTCTCGGCGATCATGATCGTTGGTGCGTTCAGGTTGCCGGTAGTGATGATCGGCATGATCGAGGCATCGACCACCCGCAGGCTCTGCATGCCGTGTACGCGACCTTCAGCGTCAACCACAGCCATTTCGTCGGTGCCCATTTTGCAGGAGCAGGACGGGTGGAACGCGGTCTCGGCGTGTTCGCGGATGAACTGGTCGAGCTGCTCATCGGTTTGCACGTCGATGCCCGGGCTGATTTCGCGGCCACGGTAGGCGTCCAGTGCAGGCTGCTGCATGATTTCACGGGTCAGGCGGATGCCATCGCGGAACTCCTGCCAGTCTTGCTCGGTGGCCATGTAGTTGAACAGGATGCTTGGGTACTCGCGCGGATCCTTGGACTTGGCCTGGATACGACCGCGACTCGGCGAACGCATGGAACCCATGTGTGCCTGGAAGCCGTGCTCTTTCACACCGTTGCTGCCGTTGTAGTTAATCGCGACCGGCAGGAAGTGGTACTGGATGTTCGGCCAATCGAATTCTTCGCGGGTACGGATGAAACCGCCGGCTTCGAACTGGTTGCTGGCGCCGATACCGGTACCGTTGAACAGCCACTCGGCACCTATGGCTGGCTGGTTGTACCAGAGCAGCGACGGGTACAGCGAGACCGGTTGGGTGCAAGCGTATTGCAGGTACAGCTCAAGGTGATCCTGCAGGTTTTCGCCGACGCCTGGCAGATCGTGGACCACCGGGATGTCGAGCTTGTTCAGCAGTTCGGCCGGGCCGACGCCGGAGCGTTGCAGAATCTGCGGCGAAGCGATGGCGCCGGAGCACAGCAGCACTTCTTTGCGGGCCTTGGCTTCAACGCGCTCTTCAGCGGCGCCGATCAAGTAACGCACGCCGACTGCACGCTTGCCTTCAAACAGAATCTTGTCGGTCAGGGCGTGGGTAACGATGGTCAGGGTCGAACGCTTCTTGGCTGTGTCCAGGTAACCGCGAGCGGTGCTGGCGCGACGGCCGTTCGGCGTCACGGTACGGTCCATCGGGCCGAAGCCTTCCTGCTGGTAACCGTTCAGGTCTTCGGTGCGCGGGTAACCGGCTTGCACGCCTGCTTCAACCATCGCGTGGAACAGCGGGTTGTTGCCGGCCTTTGGCGTGGTCACGCTGACCGGACCTTCGCCACCGTGGTAGTCGTTCGGGCCGATGTCGCGGGTTTCAGCCTTGCGGAAATACGGCAGGCAGTTCAGGTAGTCCCAGTCTTCCAGGCCTGGCAGTTTCGACCAGTTGTCGTAGTCCATCGCGTTGCCGCGGATGTAGCACATGCCGTTGATCAGCGAGGAACCGCCGAGGCCTTTGCCGCGACCGCATTCCATCCGGCGACCATCCATGTGTGGCTCTGGATCGGTTTCATAGGCCCAGTTGTAGCGACGGCCTTGCAGCGGGAACGCCAAAGCGGCCGGCATTTGCGTGCGGAAGTCGAAACGGTAGTCCGGGCCGCCCGCTTCGAGCAGCAGGACGGTGACGCCTTCGTCTTCAGTCAAACGGGTCGCCAGGGTGTTACCGGCCGAGCCGGCACCGATGATGATGTAATCGTATTCTTGGGACATTAAATGCACCCTCTTTGAAAGTGGTCAGGTCGCGGGTGGCCGAGCTGCCACTTAACTTGTGGCGAGGGAGCTTGCTCCCGCTCGGCTGCGCAGCAGTCGCAAAATCAGCGACCGCTTTCTATCTGAAGACATGCGGTGTCTGGGATGGGGCCGCTTCGCAGCCCAACGGGGGTAAACCCCCTCGCCACAATGGCGTTCACTCCAGACTTCGCGTGGATCAGAAAACCGAGGCGTAATCGCCCAGTTCGACCTGTACCGATTTGATGCGTGTGAAGTTGTTCAGCGAGCTGATGCCGTTCTCACGGCCAACACCCGATTGCTTGTAGCCGCCGACCGGCATCTTGGCGTCGGACTCGCCCCAGGCGTTGATCCAGCAGATACCGGCTTCCAGTTGATGAATCACGCGGTGAGCGCGGTTCAGGTCTTTGGTGACGATGCCGGCCGCCAGGCCGAAGTCGGTGTCGTTGGCACGACGGATCACTTCTTCTTCGGTGTCGTAGGTCAGGATGGCCATGACCGGGCCGAAGATTTCTTCGCGCACGATGGTCATCTCGTCGGTGCAGTCGGTGAACACGGTCGGTGCCACGAATGCACCTTTGGCAAAGTCGCCGTCTGTCAGGCGGGTGCCGCCGCACAGCACGCGAGCGCCTTCTTCCTTACCTTTGGCGATGTAGCCCAACACGCTTTCCATGTGGGCGAAGCTGACCAGCGGGCCGAAGTTGGTGTTTTCGTCTTCCGGGTTGCCGATGCGGATGCGCGCAACGCGCTCGGCGATCTTGGCTTCGAAAGCAGCTTTCAGGTGAGTCGGTACGAACACGCGAGTGCCGTTGGTGCAGACCTGGCCGGAGCTGTAGAAGTTGGCCATCATCGCGGTGTCGGCGGCGCGATCGAGGTCGGCGTCGTCGAAAATGATCAGCGGGGATTTGCCGCCCAGTTCCATGGTCACGTCTTTGAGTGACGAGGCCGAAGCGCTGGCCATAACCTTCTTGCCGGTATCGGTGCCGCCGGTGAAGGAGATTTTTTCGATGCGTGGGTGTTCGGTCAACCAGGTGCCGACTTCACGGCCGCTGCCGGTCAGGACGTTGAACACGCCAGCCGGAACGCCGGCTTCGGTGTAGATCTCGGCCAGTTTCAGGGTGGTCAGCGAGGTGACTTCGCTTGGCTTGAAGATCATCGCGTTACCGGCCGCCAGGGCTGGAGCCGATTTCCACAGAGCAATCTGGATCGGATAGTTCCACGCGCCGATACCGGCCACGACGCCCAGTGGCTCGCGACGGGTGTAGACGAACGAAGTGGTGCGCAGCGGGATCTGCTCGCCTTCGATGGCCGGAACCAGACCTGCGTAGTACTCCAGCACATCAGCGCCGGTAACGATGTCGACGTACTTGGTTTCGGAGAACGACTTGCCGGTGTCCAACGTTTCCAGCGCGGCCAGTTCATCGTTGCGCTCGCGCAGGATATCAACGGCACGACGCAGGATGCGCGAACGCTCCATGGCGGTCATGGCAGCCCAGATTTTCTGGCCCTTTTCAGCGCTGACCACAGCGCGTTCGACGTCTTCTTTCGTCGCACGCTGTACGGTTGCGAGGACTTCACCGTTAGCCGGGTTAATGGCTTCGAAGGTGGCGTCGCTGCTGGCGTCGGAGTAACCGCCATCGATGTAGAGTTTTTGCAGTTCGAAACGGGCCATAGTGTCCTCGCAAGTGCATAAGTGGTTGGCGTAGGCCACTGGGGTGATGCCATTAGGTTGTGGCAACACCGATCAGCAGCAGTTCAGGGGTTGAGCGTTTATGTGTGCTCTAACTCACCTGCTTGGCCAATTGGAAATCCATGTATTCGTAAGCGATCTGTTGCGCCTGCTCGGTGTCGAAAGCGTCTCCCGACAGCGCGCCGCGCAACCACAAGCCATCAATGAGGGCTGCCAGGCCACGGGCGGCACTGCGCGCTTGATCAAGCGGCAATACACGGCGGAACTGGCAGCACAGGTTGGAATACAGACGGTGATCGTTGATCCGCTGCAACCTGTGCAATGACGGCTGGTGCATGCTGGTGGCCCAAAAGGCCAACCAGGTTTTCATTGCCGGGCCATTGACCTGGCTGGCGTCGAAGTTGCCTTCGATAATCACCTGCAGATGGGCCCGTGGGCTGTCATCTGCCAGCGCCTGGCGGCGCGCGGTGACGCTCTCGCTGAGGACGCTCATCAGATACCGCATCGTGGCGGCGATCAGGCCATTCTTGTCCTGAAAATAGTGACTGATGATGCCATTCGAGACACCGGCCAAACGGGCGATCAGCGCAATGCTGGCGTCCCCCATTCCGACCTGATCGACAGCCTGTAATGTGGCTTCGATCAATTGCTGACGGCGGATGGGTTGCATACCGACCTTGGGCATCTTGCACATCTCCTTAGGCCTTCCGACGGACGAAAAACGTCTATCGGATTGAAGGCCAGTCTATTTTGTTTTGATTGAACGTTCAATCAACAAAGAATAAGATCTGCGACAATTCGTCGCTGCCTACAGGTTTTTCCTACGTGTAGCTGGCGGAAAAACGACATCTGAAAACGCTCGAAACCTGTATGGGGCATGGCGCGGTTCGCGATTCGATGGACGTGTTGAAAGGGCAAGACGCTCAGGGCCAGGTTTCGGATGAACGTCCGCACACCTTCGGCCACGAAAGCGATTCGCAGCGCCATTTCGGCAGGTTCGGGCTTTTTTCGGGCTGTCTTTATATCACCCGCCGGTCGGCTGCCAACTAACCGATTGGTCGGGTAACGCGTTGCCTTGTGTTCTTCTCCCGCACTGCCCGGAGCATCTGTGCCATGAGTTCTGCCTCTCTTATAAAGACCCCACCCGAGAAGGTGACGGTCAACGGTTGGGTGTTCTACACCTCTACCGCGTTGATCCTGTTGTTGACCGCCATTCTGATCATTGCCCCGCAAGAGGCCGGCAGATTGCTCGGCATCGCCCAAGCCTGGTTGTCCCGCAGCTTCGGCTGGTACTACATGGTGGTGATCGCCGCTTACCTGGTGTTTGTGGTCGGCCTGGCGTTTTCGTCTTACGGCAAACTCAAACTGGGCAGCAAGGACGACACCCCGGACTTCAGCTACGGCGCCTGGGCGGGGATGCTGTTCTCCTCGGGTATCGGCATCTCGCTGCTGTACTTCGGTGCGTCCGAGCCGCTGGACCACTACTTCAACCCGCCGGAAGGCGTGGCCGCCAGCAACATGGCTGCCCGTCAGGCAGTGCAACTGACATTCCTGCACTGGGGCCTGCACGGCTGGGCGATCTACGCATTGGTCGGTCTGGCCGTTGCTTACTTTGCTTACCGTCATAACCAGCCGCTGGCGTTGCGTTCGGCGCTGTATCCGCTGGTGGGCGAGCGTTGGGTCAAAGGCGCGGCTGGTCATGCGGTGGACGGCTTCGGCATGTTCGTAACCCTGCTGGGGCTGGTGACGAACCTGGGGATTGGTTCGCTGCAAGTGTCGTCGGGCCTT
This sequence comes from Pseudomonas sp. TH15, assembly GCF_016651105.1. Taxonomy (GTDB): domain Bacteria; phylum Pseudomonadota; class Gammaproteobacteria; order Pseudomonadales; family Pseudomonadaceae; genus Aquipseudomonas. Next base: position 514,300 of record NZ_JAEKEL010000001.1, on the reverse strand, counting down.
GAAAATCTGTTCGGCATGGAACACAGCAACACCAACCTGTTGATCGTGATCATCGTGATGAGCACCGTGGCGACCATTGCTGCCGTGTCCGGTGTGGAAAACGGCATCCGTCGTCTGTCCAACCTGAACATCGTGCTGTTCAGCGGTCTGCTGATTTTCGTGCTGCTGTTCGGCCCCACGCTGCACCTGCTCAACGGCTTCGTGCAGAACATCGGTGACTACCTGAACGGTATCGTGCTGAAAACCTTCGATCTCTATGTGTACGAAGGCAGCGCCGACAAGACCGAACGCTGGATGGGCCTGTGGACCCTGTTCTACTGGGCCTGGTGGATTTCCTGGGCCCCATTTGTCGGCATGTTTATCGCGCGTATTTCCCGTGGTCGCACGGTGCGTGAACTGGTTGCTGGTGTGCTGCTGATCCCGCTGGGTTTCACCCTGGCGTGGTTGTCGATCTTCGGTAACTCGGCCTTGGACCTGGTGATGAACCATGGGGCGGTGGAGCTCGGGAAGACGGCACTCGAACAGCCGTCCATGGCGATCTACCAATTGCTTGAGCATTACCCGGCCTCGAAAATCGTCATCGGCGTGTCGATTTTTGTTGGTTTCGTGTTGTTCCTGACCCCGGCGGATTCCGGCGCGGTGATGATGGCCAACCTTTCCTGCAAGGGCGGCAACGTTGATGAAGATGCCCCGCACTGGCTGCGGATCTTCTGGTCGGCGGTGATTACCCTGGTGACCATCGGCCTGTTGTTCGCCGGTAACTTCGAAGCCATGCAAACCATGGTGGTGCTGGCCGGTCTGCCGTTCTCGGTGGTGCTGGTGTTCTTTATGTTCGGCTTGCACAAGGCGATGCGCCAGGACGTGCAGATCGAGCAGGAGCAAGCGGAGTTGGCCGCGCGCGGTCGTCGTGGTTTCAGTGAGCGTTTGACTCAGCTGGACCTGCAACCGAACCAGTCGATCGTTCAGCGTTTCATGGACAAGCAAGTCAGCCCGGCGCTGGAAGATGCCGCGGTGCAATTGCGTGCTCAGGGCCTGGACGTGCAAACGTTGCTGGGCAAGTCCAAGCGTTGCATGGGCCTGCGGATCGAGATGGAAGAGGGCAACCCTTTTGTCTACGAAGTCAGCCTGGACGGTTACTTGGCAGCAGCGAGCGAGACGGTGCCGGCGCATAGTGCCGATGAACCGCGTGCACGTTACTACCGCGCCGAGGTGTACCTGCACAACGGCAGCCAGGACTACGACTTGATGGGCTTCGCTCAGGATCAGATCACCCGTGACGTGCTCGATCAGTTTGAAAGCCATCGGCAGCTCCTTGGCCGTGTCTATAGCTGAGACTTGAGGTCTGCGGTGCAGGGAATGCACCGCGGCTCTATTGTGGCGAGGGGGCTTGTCGGAACGCCGCATCACCCCGTTCGGCTGCGAAGCAGTCGTAAATCCGGATAATGCGGTGTATCTGAACGACCGTATTATCTGGCTATGGGGCCGCTGCGCGACCCAACGGGGGCAAGCCCCCTCGCCACAGTGGTCCGTGTTTACAGCCAAATATCTGTACTAACAAAAACGCCGCGATCCTCTCGCGGCGTTTTTGTGTCTGTTGCCTTAGCCCAGGTTCTTGCCGAGCAGCGCGTGGTACAGCTCGCTGTCGCCCAGAATCCCCACCACTTTGTTGTTGTCGTGCAGCACCAGTTTGTTGCCGGTCTGGTAACGAATCTGCAGCGCATCACGCATGCCGATGTTGGAGTCCACCAGCGTTGGCCGACGACCCAAGGCTTCAACCGCTTGCCCCGGCGCCCAGTTCTGCAGGTCCAGGCTGGCACCGTTCTGGCGTGCGCCCTTGATGGTGTTGCCTTCGGCCAGGTCCAGCCACGAATCGCCGCCCGGATCGAGGCACACCGAACCGTTGATGCGTTTGCAGTTGTCGAGGGTGCGCATCAGGCTGCGACCGCACAGCACGTTCAACGGGTTGGTGTGGGCCACGAAGGTCCGCACGTAATCGTCCGCAGGGTTCAGCACGATTTCTTCCGGCACGCTGTACTGCACGATGCGGCCGTCTTTCATGATGGCGATACGGCTGCCGAGTTTCAGCGCTTCATCAAGGTCGTGGCTGACGAAAACGATGGTCTTGTTGAGCTTGCTTTGCAGTTCCAGCAATTCGTCTTGCAGGCCTTGGCGGATCAGCGGGTCGAGGGCCGAGAACGGTTCGTCCATGAGCAGAATATCGGCGTCCATCGCCAGTGCACGGGCCAGGCCGACACGTTGCTGCATACCGCCGGAGAGCTCGTCGGGCTTCTTGTTGCGCCACTGGGTCAGGCCCACCAGCTCAAGCTTGTCGTCCACCAATTTACGCCGTTCTTTCTCAGGACGACCCTGCATTTCCAGACCGAAACTGATGTTCTCGCGCACCGTCAGCCAAGGCATCAGGGCGAACTTCTGGAACACCATCGCGATGCGCTTGGTGCGCATCATTTTCAGTTCTGCCGGGGTACAGGAAGCGATATCGATCTGCTTGCCTTCGTGCTCGACGAACAACTTGCCACGGCTAACGGTGTTGAGACCGTTGATGCAACGCAGCAGGCTGGATTTGCCGGAGCCGGACAGGCCCATCAGCACGCAGATTTCGCCTTTTTCGATGTCCAGGCTGGCTTTTTCAACACCGACGATCTGGCCGGTTTTTTTCAGGATCTGGTCGCGGGTCATGCCCTGATCGAGGAGCTTGAGCGCCTCGCGCGGGTCTTTGGAGAAGACGACGTCGACGTCTTCGAAGCGAATAATGCTCATGCGTCACCCCCTACTTTAGCGTCGGGTTGTTTGCAGATACGGTCGAGCATGATCGCCAGCAGTACGATTGCCAACCCGGCTTCGAAGCCCAGGGCGATATCGGCGGTGTTCAGTGCGTTGACCACGGGTTTGCCCAGGCCATCGGCGCCCACCAGTGCCGCGATCACCACCATCGACAACGACAGCATGATGCACTGGGTGATACCGGCCGCAATGCTTGGCATCGCGTGGGGCAGTTCGATACGAGAGAGCAGTTGACGGCGCGAGCAGCCAAAGGCTTTGCCGGCGTCCATCAGTTCTGCGGGAACATCACGGATACCCAGGTAGGTCAGGCGGATAGGCGCGGCAATCGCGAACACTACCGTCGAGATCAGACCCGGGACCACGCCCAGCCCGAAGAGGGTCAGGGTCGGAATGAGGTACACGAAGGTCGGCACGGTCTGCATCAGATCGAGCACCGGACGCATCAGTGTGTAGAACATCGGTTTGTGCGCGGCGACGATGCCCAACGGCACGCCGATGATCACGCAGACGAAGGTGGCAAACAGCACCTGGGCCAGGGTTTCCATGGTTTCCTGCCAGTACCCCAGATTGAGGATCAGCAGAAAGGAGAGGATGACGAAAACGGTCAGTCCCCACTTTCGTTGAATGAAGTGGGCCAGTAGTGCGATGAGGCCGATCAATGCAAACGGGTTGAACCAGGTCAACGCGAACGTCACGCCGTGGATCATCGTTTCCAGTGTCACGGCGATCGCGTCGAATGTGCTGGCGCCGTGTTGCGTCAACCATTCAACGAAGCTCGCGATGTACTGGCCTAAGGGGATTTTCTGATCAATCAGCATGGTAGTGAACGTCCGCATGCAAGGAAATAAACAGCCCGGGCGAGCGAACTCGCCCGGCGTAAGCGATTACTGCGCGAGCTTGGCTTTCACGGCCTCCAGGCCTGGTTTACCGTCAATGGTGGTCACGCCAGCGAGCCAGGTATCAAGCACCTTTGGATTCTTTTTCAGCCAGGCCTTGGCAGCTGCGTCAGGCTTCATCTTGTCGTCCAGGATGTTGCCCATCAGCGAGCTTTCCATGTCCACGGTAAATTCCAGGTTCTTCAGCAGAGTGCCGACGTTGCTGCATTCCTGGACGTAGCCCTTGCGGGTGTTAGTGGCCACCGTGGCCGCACCGAAGTCCGGGCCAAAGAAGTCATCGCCACCGGTCAGGTATTGAATCTTGAAGCGCTTGTTCATCGGGTGCGGTGCCCAGCCGAGGAAGACCACGGCGGTATCGCGTTTCTGGGCGCGGTCGACCTGCGACAGCATCCCCGCTTCGCTGGACTCGACGACTTTGAAGCCAGCGTCTTTGAGGCCGAAGGCGTTCTTGTCGATCATGGTCTGGATCAGGCGGTTACCGTCGTTACCCGGTTCGATGCCGTAGATCTTGCCGTCGAGTTCTTTCTTGAATTTGGCGATGTCGGCGAAGTCATGCAGCCCTTTGTCGTACAGCGCCTGCGGCACGGCGAGGGTGTACTTGGCGCCGACGAGGTTGGTGCGAACGACGTCAACGCTACCGGCATCGCGGTAGGCCTTGATGTCGTTTTCCATGGTCGGCATCCAGTTACCGAGGAACACGTCCATGTTCTTGCCGTCGGCCAGGGACTTGTAGGTCACGGGCACGGAAATCATGGTGGTCTTGGTTTTGTAACCCAGGGCGTCGAGTACAACGCTGGTGGTTGCGGTGGTGGCGGTGATGTCGGTCCAGCCGACATCAGAGAAGTTTACGGTGCTGCATTGAGCGGGTTCTGCGGCTTGAGCCAGTAACGGCAGACTCAGCATGGCGGCCAACAACAACGACGGGGAACCTTTCATGGGTGGACTCCTTTGTGTTTTTTTTGGCAGTGTTCCGATTGGACCACCGCACTTATGGGTTGCGGTTGGATGGCGTTTTGGAGACAGCTCTACCACGGCGCCTTGCAATCGAGTCGATACGATCATGTACCAGTGAAAATCTGACGCCTACAGGGTGCGTCGTAACCAGTACAGGGATGGTCGCATCCAGTGTCAGTGACGTCGTTTACAGCTTTTTTAAGCCCTGTTTGCCCCTCTGAACCGCAAAAAAACGGCGAAAGCGCTACGTAAAAGACACGCGGCGTTGGTGGACATGAGTGCGTCGGTGTGAGACGTCGAACGACATGACAAAAGCCTGATGATGCGGCCATCTCGGCGGATTGCAGCTTGAGCGTAGCAGCTCCGTCACTGGGCGCTTTTGCGTCCGGAGTTGGCACATCCAGGAGTTCGGCAGTAATGGCTATCAGCGTTTTCGACCTGTTCAAAATCGGCATTGGCCCTTCCAGTTCGCACACCGTCGGGCCTATGCGGGCAGCGGCGTTGTTCGTGCAAGGTTTGCGTGAGCAGGGTCTTTTGGAACAAGTAAGACGCGTCGAAGTTCAGCTTTACGGTTCGTTGTCGGCCACCGGCATCGGTCACGGCAGCGATAACGCCGTGATCATGGGCCTGATGGGCGAGTGGCCGGACGCGATCGACCCGTCGCAAATCGGTATCCGCATCGAGAGCCTGCGCGAAACCCACACCTTGTTGCTCGACGGACGCTTGTCAGTGCCATTCATTTGGGCTCGGGACATGCGCCTGATCGACGAGAACCTGCCGTTTCACCCGAATGCCATGACTTTAATTGTAGAAGGCGATCACGGTGAACTGCACCGTGACACCTACTATTCGATTGGCGGCGGTTTTGTCGTCGATGAGGCGCAAGCCTCCAGCGGTGTGGTGGACCTGGATCGCACCGTGTTGCCCTACGACTTTTCCAGTGCAGTAGAGCTGCTTGAGCTCTGCCAGAAGCACAATCTGCGCGTGGCCGAGTTGATGATGGCCAACGAGAAGGTCTGGCGCAGCGAAGAGGAAATCCGCAGCGGCCTGATGAAACTCTGGCGCGCCATGCAGGATTGCGTCGATCAGGGCCTCAAGCACGAAGGCATCTTGCCCGGCGGATTGAATGTGCGTCGGCGGGCGGCCAAGTTGCATCGCAGCCTGCAAGAGCTGGGTAAGCCTAACGTGATCGGCTCGACGTTGAGCGCGATGGAATGGGTCAACCTGTTCGCCCTGGCGGTCAACGAAGAGAACGCGGCCGGCGGGCGTATGGTCACGGCGCCGACCAATGGCGCGGCGGGGATCATTCCGGCGGTGTTGCACTACTTTATGAAGTTCAGCGAGGTGGTGACCGAGGCCAACGTCGTCGACTATTTCCTCAGTGCCGCCGCGGTGGGGATTCTCTGCAAAAAGAACGCATCGATCTCTGGGGCCGAAGTCGGGTGCCAGGGTGAAGTCGGCTCGGCGTGCGCCATGGCGGCGGCCGGGTTGGCGGAGATTCTTGGCGCTACGCCTGAGCAGTTGTGCAACGCGGCGGAAATCGGTCTGGAACACAACCTTGGCCTGACCTGCGACCCGGTCGGCGGTCTGGTGCAAGTGCCATGCATCGAGCGCAATGCGATTGCCGCAGTGAAAGCGATCAACGCGGCGCAGATGGCGTTGCGTGGTGATGGTCAGCACTTTATCTCGCTGGATCGGGTGATCCGCACCATGCGCGATACTGGTGCCGACATGCATGACAAATATAAAGAGACATCGCGCGGTGGGTTGGCGGTTAGTGCGGTGGAGTGTTGAGGCCACTTGGTTCACTGGTGAAATGATTTTCTGTGGCGAGGGAGCTTGCTCCCGCTCGACTGCGCAGCAGCCGCAAAGCCAGCCAGCGCGGTTCATCTGAAAGAACTGGGTTGCAGGTTTCAGGGCCGCTTCGCGCCCCAGCGGGAGCAAGCTCCCTCGCCACAGAAATCCCTGTTGCCAGAGAAGACCAGTCAAAACTGCGCGCTAAGTGAACACCCGCTCCAAAACGCGCCACCTTTTAGCGCGTCGTAATCAGACAAGCCACTTTCCCCGGATCCGGGATCCATGTTGGCCATTACCGCCTGTCACCTGTGCTTGCGGTGACACTCTTCTCCAGCACGTCGCAGCCCCTGTTCCCACAAGTGCTACCGATTTGCTCACAGCCTGCGGCGCAGCGCATTTGCTCGCGTTGATGGCACTTATAACCCCCATTCTGCGCACGGCTTATATAGACACGCCGCGACGTCGTTTTCAGGAGTTATTGAATGACCATTCAACTTTAGGCATGGCAATTGCTCTGTCATTACAAAGCCCGTCTCCCACGCGAGAACGATGGCAATAACAAGAGCCTCCGCCTGAGGCCATCACCCGCTTTGTGTGAGGAGATACCGCGATGACGACGTTCAACTCCGGGGCTCAACCCCAGAACCGTGCGCCTCAATCCATCGGCTTTTTGCTGCTGGACAATTTCACGCTGATTTCTCTGGCCTCCGCAGTAGAACCCCTGCGCATGGCCAACCAATTGTCCGGCCGCGAGCTGTATCGCTGGACCACACTCACCGTCGACGGCGGCCAGGTCTGGGCCAGTGACGGTCTGCAGATCACCCCCGATTGCTCCATGCACAAAGCGCCGGCCCTGGACACCATCATCGTCTGTGGCGGTATCGGCATTCAGCGCACCGTGACCCGCGAACACGTGTCGTGGCTGCAAAGCCAGGCCCGTCAGTCCCGTCGCCTCGGCGCGGTCTGCACCGGCAGTTGGGCCTTGGCCTGCGCCGGTCTGCTGGACGGCTTCGATTGCAGCGTGCACTGGGAATGCCTGGCCTCGATGCAGGAAGCTTTCCCGCGCGTGGCCATGAGCACCCGGTTGTTCACCCTCGACCGTAACCGCTTCACCAGCTCCGGTGGCACCGCGCCGCTGGACATGATGCTGCACCTGATCAGCCGTGATCACGGTCGTGAGTTGTCGGCTGCGATCTCGGAGATGTTCGTCTACGAGCGCATCCGCAACGAGCAGGATCACCAACGCGTGCCGCTCAAGCACATGCTCGGCACCAACCAGCCGAAGTTGCAGGAAATCGTTGCGCTGATGGAAGCCAACCTGGAAGAGCCGATCGACCTCGACGAACTGGCGGTGTACGTCGCCGTTTCTCGCCGTCAGCTGGAGCGGCTGTTCCAGAAATACCTGCACTGCTCGCCGTCGCGCTACTACCTGAAACTGCGCTTGATCCGTGCCCGGCAGTTGCTCAAGCAAACGCCGATGTCGATCATCGAAGTGGCGTCGGTGTGCGGGTTTGTTTCCACGCCGCACTTCTCCAAGTGCTACCGCGAATACTTCGGCATTCCGCCGCGTGACGAGCGCGTAGGGTCGAACACCACGCAACAGGTGGCGATGATGCCGTTGCCGCAAGCGCTGGTGCTGTCGCCGTTGTCCGGGCCGTTGTCGGCGTTGAGTCAGGCGCGTAATGAGTCGACCTTCGCCAGCGTGCGTCTGTAGTCAGAGCGAACGCTTGAAGAACACCACACGCTCGGTTTCCTCGAAGCCGAGCGCCTTGTGGGTGCCCTGACTCGGCAGGTTATCGACGTCGGTGTCAGAGGCCATTTCCACGCAGCCCTGGTCCCGTCCCCATTGTGCTACTTGTTCAATCAGCCGGGCGGCAACGCCTTGACGGCGTTGTTGCGGCGCCACGTAAAGACCTTCGAGAAACACCACCGGCGAACTATCCGTACCATTCACGTAATCGCGGCGTAATGACGCCTCGGCCAAGCCGATCGGCTGCTCCTGAGCGTCATAAGCGATGAAGTTGATATAGCGTTGCGGCTCGCGCATCTGTGCGTCGATTTCGCCCCGATGCTCCTGCTCCGAAGTATGCGGCCAGAGTGCCTGGCGCAAAGGCAGCCAGCCCGCTTGTTCGGCGGTTTGGCAGGGTTGGATACGAAACATCGGTGCTCGCTTGTGGTGGTCGATAAGGCCACCACTTTAGCAAAGCTCCGAAGGCTCAGGCGCGGGTCTGTTGGTACTGCGCCAACGCCGGCAGCAATTGCTTGTCGATCGCCTGGCGCACGGCCGGCAGGATGGTCGCGCTGCTGGTGTACATTTGCTTGACCATGGTGCGCAGCGTCATCGCCCGCTCATCGTTCAAACCTCGCACTGCACACTCGCATGCCTGCTCCGCTGTTGCGCCGCTCGGCACTTGAAATCCTAACGACTTCAGTTGGCCCAGCAGGTCTTCCTGGTCAATCAAATCGGCGTACATCATGACGCAATCCTTCTTCAGGGAACGGTGTCGTGGCTCGATTCTGGTAGGGGCACGGGGTGTCGGCAAGGACGATTTGTCGCAATGGCCGCAATACCTATGAACAGGTCGTTTTCGGCTAACTCGCCGGGGCAGGGAGTAGGCACACTGGATTCAGCTGGCTTCACGAAGGTTTGGTCACCCTCGCGCAACAGCTCCTCAACAGTACCCTCTGCCCCGATCCTGTGACGGCTTGATCGGGGCTTTTTTACCTGCGTTTATCGCGGTGGCGGCAACGCGATCACTCGGCCAATGTAGTCAGGGGTTGGCAGATCGGTTTGCTCGGCGACGATGGCTTGCAGTTTGCTCAAGGTTTCTGCGCTGAACGGTGCGGAGCGCGGCCCGGCGAGATCGACGTGCAGCAGCATTTGTTCGTTGCCGGCCAGTTCCTTGTCACCGCCTACCAAGTGGAGGCTGTGGTAGAGGTGCAGGCGTTTTTGGTCGTGAGCGATGATCTGGGTGTGCACTTCGACGTCGGCGTCGAGCTTCACTTCGTGCAGGTAATTGAGGTGCAGTTCGAGGGTGAACAGCGAATGACCGCTGGCTTCGCGGTTGTTGCTGTCCATCCCCAGGCGATCCATCAGCGCGTCGGTGGCGTAGCTGAAGATCAGCAGGTAGAAGGCGTCGCGCAAGTGGCCGTTGTAGTCGACCCAGTCGGGGATGATGCGGGTTTGGTAGGTGGTGAGGGTGGGCATGGTGTCTGGTCCAACATAAGTGGTGTCTGGGCCGCCGTCTTCGCGAGCAGGCTCGCTCCCACAGGAGATTGCATTCCAAATGTGGGAGCGGGCTTGCTCGCGAAGGGGCCAGGCCTGCTGACTGGTTACTCGCTGAAGGCCATTCCATGCTTCTCTTTGGTGGTCTTCACCGCCTCCAGCACCGCCAGCAGGCAATCATCACGATAGCGCTCCAGTGCCGAAATGCTGTGCGTACCCAACTGATCACTGGTCCCATCCACCACATCATCAATTAACTTGTCCGTCAGCTCCGGCGCCGGCAGATACGTCCACGGCAACTGCAACGCCGGCCCGAACTGCGCCATGAAGTGCCGCATCCCGGCATCGCCGCCCGCCAAGGTGTAGGTCAAAAACGTCCCCATAAACGACCAGCGCAACCCGGCGCCAAAGCGAATCGCATCGTCGATTTCACCGGTGGTCGCCACACCGTCGTTGACCAGGTGCAGCGCCTCACGCCACAGCGCTTCGAGTAAACGGTCGGCGATAAAACCCGGCACTTCCTTGCGTACATGCAGCGGGCGCATGCCCAAGGATTCATAGACTTTGATCGCCGCTTGAATGGCGTCTGGCGCGGTGTTTTTGCCACCGACCACTTCCACCAACGGCAGCAGATAAACCGGGTTAAACGGATGCCCGACCACGCAACGTTCCGGGTGGGTCGAACCTTCGTAGAACTCGCTCGGTAAAAGCCCCGAGGTGCTGGAGCCGATCAGTGCGTTGGGCTTGGCCGCCGCGCTGATTTTGCCGTGCAATTCGAGTTTCAGTTCCAGGCGTTCAGGGGCACTCTCCTGGATGAAATCCGCGTCGCGCACGCACTCTTCAATCGTCGCGACAAAGCGCAGCCGATCCTGTGATGCACCCGGTGCCAGGCCTTGTTTTTCCAGAGCGCCCCAGGCATTGGCGACACGCTTGCGCAGCGCGGCTTCGGCACCGGGCGCCGGGTCCCACGCCACCACGTCGAGGCCGTGGGCGAGGGCGCGGGAGACCCAACCGCTGCCGATGACACCGCTGCCCAGCGCGGCGAAGGTTTTGATTTCGGTGATAAAGCTCATGGCGACTTCCTAAAGAGATTCAGTGAACCCCTGTGGGGCGGACTTTTGTGGCGAGGGGGCTTGCCCCGTTCGGCTGCGAAGCAGTCGTAAACCATCGCATGCGGTATGCCTGACACACCGCGGTTGCAGGTTTTAGGGCCGCTTCGCGACCCAACGGGGGCAAGCCCCCTCGCCACGCAAGCCCGCTCCCACAGGTGAGGTGTGTGGGGGGGTTAACCGCGCTTGGTCAGGCCCATTTTTGCCCGGCCTTCCGCTGGGGTCAGGACACGAGCGCCGAGGCGGCTGAGGATTTCGCTGGCGCGTTCGACCAGTTGGCCGTTAGTCGCCAGCACGCCTTTGTCCAGCCACAGGTTGTCTTCCAGCCCGACCCGTACGTTGCCGCCGAGCAGCACCGCTTGTGCGGCCATCGGCATTTGCATGCGACCGATGCCAAACCCGGCCCAGACTGCGTCGGCCGGCAAGTTGTCGACCATGGCTTTCATGGTGGTGGTGTCGGCCGGCGCGCCCCACGGGATGCCCAGGCACAGCTGGAACAGCGGGTTATCGAGCAAGCCTTCCTTGATCATCTGCTTGGCGAACCACAGGTGACCGGTGTCGAAGATTTCCAGCTCGGCTTTCACGCCAAGCTCTTGAATGCGTTTGGCGCCAGCGCGCAGCTGGGCCGGGGTGGAGACGTAAATGGTGTCGCCATCGCCGAAGTTCAGGGTGCCGCAATCGAGGGTGCAGATTTCCGGCAGCAGTGCTTCAACGTGGGCCAGACGGGTCAACGGGCCGACCAGGTCAGTGTTCGGGCCGAACTCCATCGGATTTTCGCCCGCGCCGATTTCCAGGTCGCCGCCCATGCCGGCGGTGAGGTTGACGATGATGTCGACGTCCGCCTCGCGGATCCGCTCCATCACTTCGCGGTACAGCGCCACGTCACGGCTGAACTTGCCGGTTTCGGGATCACGAACGTGGCAGTGGACCACGGTGGCGCCAGCCTTGGCGGCTTCCACGGCGGCGGCCGCGATTTGTTTCGGGGTGACCGGCACGTGTGGGCTTCTGGCGGTCGTGTCGCCAGCACCGGTGAGTGCGCAGGTGATGATGACGTCGTGGTTCATTAGGCGAGTTCCTTGCAGGCGTGATGTGTCTGTCCGCAGCCCTTTTCGGGGCTGCGAAGCTTCGTCCAGTTCCCTCTCCTCGGGGAGAGGGTCAGGGTGAGGGGCTGTTCAATCGGGGGTTATTTGCTGGTCAACTGGAGGTTTTCAGCGGCCGGTTTGCCGTCGAATGTGGTGACACCGGCAAGCCAGCGCTGCTTGTCTTGCGGGTGATCTTGCAGCCATTGCTTGGCTGATGCGAAGGCGTCCTTGTGATCCAGCAGCGGCTGCATCATCCGGCTCTCATCGGCGGCGGTGAACGTCAGGTTGTTCAGCAAACGGCTGACGTTCGGGCATTGTTCGGCGTATTTCGGTGCGGTGACGGTCCAGACCGTGGCCATGCCTTCGTTCGGGCCCAGGGCGTCGTCGCTGCCGGTGAGGTAGGTCATTTTCACGTTGACGTTCATCGGGTGCGGCGCCCAGCCGAAGAACACCACGGCTTCGTTGCGGCGCACAGCGCGATCCACCGCCGCGAGCATGCCGGCCTCACTGGACTCGACCAGCTGGAATTTGCCGAGGCCAAACTGGTTCTTGGCGATCATTGCCTTGATCTGGGTGTTGGCGCCCGAGCCTGGCTCGATGCCGTAGATCTTGCCGCCCAGTTCTTTTTCGAACTTGGCGATGTCGGCGAAGGTTTTCAGGCCTTTGTCGGCGAGGTAAGTCGGTACGGCGAGGGTCGCGCGGGCGTCTTTCAGGCTCGGCGCTTCCAGCACTTTGACCTGCTTGCCATCAACGAACGGGGTGATGGTCTGGGTCATCAGCGGGTTCCAGTAGCCCAGGAACATGTCCAGGCGCTGGTCGCGGATCCCAGCGAAGATGATTTGCTGGGACGCGCTGGTTTGTTTGGTGTTGTAGCCGAGGCCATCGAGCAATACCTGGGTCATGGCGCTGGTGGCGATCACGTCGGTCCAGTTCACTACGCCCATGCGCACGTTCTGGCACGCAGCAGGTTCGGCCGCCATGACACTGGCGCTCAATAAAGCGGTACCGCTGAGTGCAAGAACACAGCTGCTGATCAGTCGTTTCATGGTGGGTTCCTCGGCAGGTCGTTTTTGTGGGTCCCGGTGTCTTCGTGCGCCGGTGATGCCAAGTTACGCAGCTAAGCCCCCATGAAAGCGCACTGCGGCGACCAGCTCTTGCACTGCAGCGACCTGACCTCTTGAATGCCGTGGACAACTGGCGTATCAACGTCCACACGCTTCCCGCCCTCTCGTTACCTGCCAGTCGAGTGCGCTCCATGTCCCAGGATTTCTACTTCATGTTGATGCCGGGTTTCTCGGCCATCGGTTTTATCTCGGCAATTGAGCCGCTACGGGTCGCCAATCGCTTTCGTGGCGAGCTGTATCGCTGGCATGTATTGAGTGCCGATGGCGGCGCGGTGTTGGCCAGCAACGGCATGTCGGTCAACGCCGACGCGGCGCTGGAGCCGCTGAAGAAAGGCGCGACGCTGTTGGTGATCGCCGGTTTCGAACCGCTGAAATTCGCTACCCCGGCGCTGGAGCACTGGCTGCGCCGGCTGGACAACGAAGGCGTGACCCTCGGCGCCATCGACACCGGCAGCTTCGTCCTTGCCGAAGCTGGCTTGCTCGACGGCCATCGCCTGACCCTGCACTGGGAAGCCATCGACGCGTTCAAGGAATCTTATCCACAGCTCAGCGTCACCCAGGAACTGTTCGAGATCGATCGCCGCCGCATCACCTCGGCGGGCGGCACCGCGTCCATCGACCTGATGCTCGACCTCATCGGCCAGGCCCACGGCCCGGAACTGGCGATCCAGGTCAGCGAACAATTCGTGCTCGGCCGCATCCGCCCACGCAAAGACCACCAGCGCATGGAAGTCGCCACGCGTTATGGCATCAGCAACAAGAAGCTTGTGCATGTGATTGGAGAGATGGAGCAACACAGCGAACCGCCGCTGAGCACGCTGGATTTGGCGGAGTCAATAAAGGTGACCCGGCGCCAACTGGAACGCCTGTTTCGCCTGCACCTGAACGATACGCCGAGCAACTTTTATCTGCGGCTACGGCTGGAGAAGGCCCGGCAGTTGTTGCGCCAGACGGATATGAGCGTGCTGGAAGTGAGCATCGCGTGCGGGTTTGAATCGCCGTCGTATTTCACCCGCAGTTATCGGGCGAGGTTTGAGCGGTGCCCGCGGGAGGATCGCAGGCAAAGCCAAAAGGCCTGAGCGAAACCGTACCTGTAGGAGCGAGGCTTGCCCGCGAAGAGGCCGGTACATTCAACATCACTGTCACCTGACACACCGCCTTCGCGGGCAAGCCTCGCTCCTACAGGTCGTATAGCTTCATTTCTTCATCAGCGCCGAGCACGCCGCTTTATAAGCCTCATGCTGATACTTGTTCAGCGTCCCTGGCAGTTCGAAGTTGTGCTTTTTCGCCTGAGCATTGATCGTCTGCGGCGACAACAGCGTCACCTCGCAATTCTCCAGCAACTGAAAAACACCTTCGATCTTGAACGTCGTCGGCCCACCGGCAAACTCACCCTTCTTACTGCGCTTCTTGATCGCAATCCGATCAATGGCATTCTCACGCACAAACGAGGCGACCTGAGCGGCGAAGACTTTGACGTTGGCGGCCTCGTCGTCATCGTCCAAAGCAATTTTCTTGGTGGCCAGGGCGACGTGGCTCAGCGCCTGACCGTCGAGGGAGGCCACGGCGATGATCGCTTCGCTGCCTTTGATTTCGATGCCGCAGATTTTCATTTGAATCCCTTAACTGGCTGATGGCGTGCAGCTTACAGCTCAAGCTGATCGGCGTTGATGCCAAATGCGGATGCAATCTTCTCGCGGGTTTACTTGCGGGGCTTCGAAACGCTTTCTAGCTCGGCAAAGGCCGATTGCGAAACGCCCATGCGTTCGGCAACTTCATCCTGAGTAAGGTTCAGGTATTCACGCCAAGCCTGAACCGGGAGCGCGCCGTCGGTGATACGGATGACTACTTCGTGGGGGATCATATTGTTTTCCATTACAGCCTCACTCCTGCGAAATCGACTCCAAAAACTCCGACCGTTCATCACTCATCCGTGCCACGCAATCATTCTGCGCAATCGTGAACGCCTTGCTACCACTCGTCGCCGGAAACGCTTCCACCGCGCAATCCGCATCCCGAGTCTTCAACCATTGCTGCTGGGCAACCTTGAGTTTTTCGGTGATATCACCCAACTGCGCCTTGTTTTTGCCATAAACCGACTGCAAGCGCTCGTTCAGCCCCTGGAAGTTGTCCTTGAGCAGTTGTTCGGCGGTGGTTCTGCTGTAGGCCGAGCACTCCAGGGTCTGGACGTCGTTTTCGACGGCATCGCAGGGGTTGTTGTCGGACTCTTCAGCCGCCTGTACGCCGGTCGCTATCAGTGCCAAAGCCAGGAAGATCGATTTCATTGCGTCGCCCTAAATCCAGTAAGCATCCAGTAATGCGCCGAATTCTGGCCCAAGCGGACGGCATTGAACAGCCGGGTGATGAGACTCGATAACGACCCTTTGTCGCAGATTGACGCTTTCGGCAAACCCCCTGTCGTTTTTGCACCCGGCTGCCCCGGTCCTCAGGCATATGCTGGCCCCAAAGCGCCGGCACACGATTCGGCGCATGAATCGCTAATAGGGGACTGCCTGATGAGCCCAGCCGAATTGCACGCCGACAGCATCGTTATCGACGGGCTGATTATCGCCAAGTGGAACCGCGAACTGTTCGAAGACATGCGCAAGGGCGGTTTGACCGCAGCCAACTGCACTGTGTCGGTGTGGGAAGGCTTCCAGGCCACTATCAATAACATCGCCGCGAGCCAGAAGCTGATCCGCGAGAACAGCGATCTGGTGATCCCGGTGAAAACCACCGCTGACATCCGTAAAGCCAAGGAGCAGGGCAAGACCGGGATCATTTTCGGTTTCCAGAACGCCCATGCCTTTGAAGACCAACTCGGCTATGTCGAGATCTTCAAGCAGCTCGGCGTTGGCGTGGTGCAGATGTGCTACAACACCCAGAACCTCGTCGGCACCGGTTGCTACGAGCGTGATGGTGGGTTGTCGGGCTTCGGTCGCGAGATCGTCGCCGAGATGAACCGCGTCGGCATCATGTGCGACCTGTCCCACGTGGGTTCCAAGACTTCCGAAGAAGTCATCCTCGAATCCAAAAAGCCAGTCTGCTACTCCCACTGCCTGCCGTCGGGTCTTAAAGAGCACCCGCGCAACAAGTCCGATGAAGAACTGAAGTTCATTGCTGACCACGGCGGTTTTGTCGGCGTGACCATGTTCGCGCCGTTCCTCGCCAAGGGCATCGATTCGACCATCGACGACTACGCCGAAGCCATCGAATACACCATGAACATCGTCGGCGAAGACGCCATCGGCATCGGCACCGACTTCACCCAGGGTCATGGCCAGGATTTTTTCGAAATGCTGACCCACGACAAGGGCTACGCCCGCCGTCTGACCAGCTTCGGCAAGATCATCAACCCGCTGGGCATCCGCACCGTCGGCGAGTTCCCGAACCTGACCGAGACGCTGCTCAAGCGCGGCCACTCCGAGCGCGTGGTCCGCAAGATCATGGGCGAGAACTGGGTCAACGTCCTCAAAGACGTCTGGGGCGAATAAGCCGCCGCATCTGAAGAATCCTTTCCCCCGGCCGTCCGCGCCGGGGGCAACACCACGAATTTTCTGGAGTTAAGTTTCCATGGCCAAGATCGCCCCGCAATTGCCAATCGAAGTCGACAGCGAAACCGGTGTCTGGACCTCCGACGCCCTGCCAATGCTGTACGTACCGCGTCACTTCTTCGTCAACAACCACATGGGCATCGAGGAAGTGCTGGGCAGCGACGCCTACGCCGAAATTCTCTACAAGGCCGGCTACAAATCCGCCTGGCACTGGTGTGAAAAAGAAGCTGAATGCCACGGTCTGGAAGGCGTCGCGGTGTTCGAACACTACATGAAACGCCTGTCGCAACGCGGCTGGGGCCTGTTCAAGATCCAGGACATCGACCTCGACAAAGGCACCGCCAGCGTCAAGCTTGAACACTCGGCGTTCGTCTACGTGTACGGCAAGGTCGGCCGCAAGGTCGACTACATGTTCACTGGTTGGTTTGCCGGTGCCATGGACCAGATTCTGCAAGCCCGCGGCAGCAGCATCCGCACCGTTGCCGAGCAAGTCTACGGTGGCTCCGAAGAAGGCCACGACGACGGTTTGTTCACCGTCAAGCCGTTGTAAGTCGAGGACCCCGCCATGGCTTTCGAAGCAATGTTCCAGCCGATCCAGATCGGCAAACTGACCATCCGTAACCGCGTGCTCAGCACCGCGCACGCCGAGGTTTATGCCACCGACGGCGGCATGACCACCGACCGGTACGTCAAGTATTACGAAGAGAAAGCCAAGGGCGGGATCGGCCTGGCGATTTGCGGCGGTTCCTCCAGCGTGGCCATCGACAGCCCGCAAGGCTGGTGGAAATCGGTCAACCTGGCCGATGACCGGATTATCCCGCACTTCCAGAATCTGGCCGATGCCATGCACAAGCATGGCGCCAAGATCATGATCCAGATTACCCACATGGGCCGACGCTCGCGTTGGGACGGCGAGCATTGGCCAACGCTGCTGTCGCCATCGGGCATCCGTGAACCGGTGCACCGCGCGACCTGCAAAACCATCGAGCCGGAAGAAATCTGGCGGGTGATCGGCAACTACGCCACCGCGGCTGGCCGCGCCAAGGCCGGTGGCCTGGACGGCGTTGAACTGTCGGCGGTGCACCAGCACATGATCGACCAGTTCTGGAGCCCGCGCGTCAACAAACGTACCGACGAATGGGGCGGCAGCTTCGAGAACCGCATGCGTTTCGGCCTGGAAGTCCTGAAGGCTGTTCGCAAGGAAGTCGGCCCGGATTTCTGTGTCGGCATCCGTCTGTGCGGTGACGAGTTCCACCCGGACGGCTTGTCCCACGAGGACATGAAGCAGATCGCCAAGTACTACGACGACACTGGCATGATCGACTTCATCGGCGTGGTCGGTTCGGGTTGCGACACCCACAACACCCTGGCCAACGTTATCCCGAACATGAGTTATCCACCGGAGCCATTCCTGCATTTGGCGGCCGGTATCAAGGAAGTGGTGAAGGCTCCGGTGCTGCACGCGCAGAACATCAAGGACCCGAACCAGGCAACGCGGATTCTGGAGGGCGGCTACGTCGACATGGTCGGCATGACCCGCGCCCACATCGCTGACCCGCACCTGATCGCCAAGATCAAAATGGGCCAGGTCGACCAGATCAAACAATGCGTCGGTGCCAACTATTGCATCGACCGTCAGTACCAGGGCCTGGACGTACTGTGCATCCAGAACGCCGCGACCTCCCGTGAATACATGGGCGTGCCGCACATCATCGAGAAATCGACCGGTGTGAAACGCAAAGTCGTGGTGGTCGGTGCCGGTCCTGCCGGGATGGAAGCGGCTCGCGTGTCGGCCGAACGTGGCCACGACGTGACCCTGTTCGAAAAGAAAGAATTCATCGGCGGGCAGATCACCACTGCTTCGAAAGCCCCGCAACGGGACCAGATTGCCGGTATCACTCGCTGGTTCCAGCTTGAGCTGGCGCGGCTGAAAGTCGACCTGCGCCTGGGCGTGGCCGCCGATGCGGCGACCATTCTCGACCTGCGTCCGGACGTGGTGGTGCTCGCGGTTGGCGGCCATCCATTCCTGGAGCAGAACGAACACTGGGGCGCGGCGGAAGGCCTGGTGGTCAGCAGTTGGGACATCCTTGACGGCAAAGTAGCGCCGGGCAAGAACGTGCTGGTCTACGACACCATTTGCGAATTCACCGGGATGTCCACTGCCGACTTCCTCGCCGACAAGGGCAGCCAGGTCGAGATCGTCACCGACGACATCAAACCGGGCGTGGCGATTGGCGGCACATCGTTCCCGACGTACTACCGCAGCATGTACCCCAAAGAAGTGATCATGACCGGCGACATGATGCTGGAGAAGGTCTACCGCGAAGGCGACAAGTTGGTGGCGGTGCTGGAAAACGAATACACCGGCGCCAAAGAGGAGCGGGTGGTGGACCAGGTCGTCGTCGAAAACGGCGTGCGTCCGGACGAAGAAATCTATTACGCGCTGAAGGAAGCGTCGCGCAACAAAGGCCAGATGGACATCGAAGCCTTGTTCGCGATCAAGCCGCAGCCATCGCTGAGCCAGGCGGGTGACGGCTACTTGCTGTTCCGCATCGGCGACTGCGTGGCCCAGCGCAACACCCACGCGGCGATCTACGACGCCCTGCGGTTGTGCAAGGATTTCTAAGCGCATCACCACCATCACTGTGGCGAGGGGGCTTGCCCCCGTTGGGCTGCGAAGCGGCCCCAAAATCAGCCAATGCGGTCTGTCAGTAAGAACGCGTTGGCCGGTTTACGACTGCTTCGCAGCCGAACGGGGGCAAGCCCCCTCGCCACAGGTAGGTGCCAGGCCTTCATCGGCACGCACATGAACCCGTGCAAGACCCCGAGGTCTTTGGGAGCTCCACATGTTGAACACCCTTCTTCCAATCCTGCTGTTCGCTGCCCTGGGCCTGGGTGTCCTGGGCGCGTTGCGGCGGGTGGCTATGTGGCGCCGGGGCCGGGCTTCGAAAGTCGACCTGATCGGCGGCCTGCTGGCCATGCCCAAGCGCTACATGGTCGACTTGCACCACGTGGTCGCGCGGGACAAATACATCGCCAACACCCACGTGGCCACGGCCGGTGGTGCGGTGGCGTCCATCGTGCTGGCAATTCTGGTGCACGGTTTTGGCCTGCATAACCGCTTCCTCGGCTATGCACTGTTGCTGATGACGGCGGTGATGTTCGTCGGTGCGATTTTCATGTTCCTGCGCCGTCGCCACCCACCGGCCCGCCTGTCCAAAGGGCCATGGATGCGTTTGCCCAAAAGCCTGTTGGCATTCTCCGCGAGCTTCTTCCTGTTGACCCTGCCGGTCGCCGGCATCCTCCCGGAAAACTTCGGCGGTTGGCTGTTGGCGGCAATCCTCGGTGTCGGCGTGCTCTGGGGCGTCTCGGAATTGTTCTTCGGCATGACCTGGGGCGGACCGATGAAGCACGCCTTCGCTGGTGCCCTGCACCTGGCCTGGCACCGTCGCGCTGAACGCTTTAATGGTGGCCGTTCCACCGGTTTGAAACCGCTGGACCTGAGCGACCCGACCGCGCCGCTGGGCGTGGAAAAACCCAAGGATTTCACCTGGAACCAACTGCTCGGTTTCGACGCCTGCGTACAGTGCGGTAAATGCGAAGCAGCGTGCCCGGCGTTCGCCGCCGGCCAGCCGCTGAACCCGAAAAAACTAATTCAAGACATGGTCGTCGGCTTGGCCGGCGGCACCGACGCCAAGTTCGCTGGCAGCCCCTATCCCGGCAAAGCCATCGGTGAACACGCCGGTAACCCGCATCAACCGATCGTTAACGGTCTGGTGGACGCCGAAACCCTCTGGTCCTGCACCACGTGCCGCGCCTGCGTCGAGGAATGCCCGATGATGATCGAGCACGTCGACGCCATCGTCGACATGCGCCGCCATCTGACGCTGGAAAAAGGCGCCACGCCAAACAAGGGCGCCGAAGTCCTGGAAAACCTGATCGCCACTGACAACCCTGGCGGCTTCGCCCCGGGCGGGCGGATGAACTGGGCGGCGGACTTGAACCTCAACCTGCTCAGCGAGAAGAAGTCGGTCGACGTGCTGTTCTGGGTCGGCGACGGTGCCTTCGACATGCGCAACCAGCGCACTTTGCGCGCCTTCGTCAAAGTGCTGAAAGCGGCCAAGGTCGACTTCGCGGTGCTCGGTCTTGAAGAACGCGACAGCGGTGACGTGGCCCGACGCCTGGGCGACGAAGCGACCTTCCAGTTGTTGGCCAAACGCAACATCCAGACCCTGGCGAAATACAGCTTCAACCGCATCGTCACCTGCGACCCGCACAGCTTCCACGTGCTGAAAAACGAGTACGGCGCCTTCGACGGCAACTACCTCGTGCAGCACCACAGCACCTACATGGCCGAAATCATCGACGCTGGCGCCCTGAACCTCGGCCAGCACAAAGGCACCAGCGTGACTTATCACGACCCGTGCTACCTCGGTCGCTACAACGGTGAATACGAGGCGCCGCGTGAAGTGCTGCGCGCCCTCGGGATTGAAGTGAAGGAAATGCAACGCTCCGGTTTCCGCTCGCGCTGCTGCGGTGGGGGTGGCGGTGCGCCGATCACCGACATTCCGGGCAAGCAACGGATCCCCGACATGCGCATGGACGACATTCGTGAAACCGGCGCCGAACTGGTAGCTGTGGGTTGCCCACAATGCACCGCGATGCTCGAAGGCGTGGTCGAACCGCGTCCGCTGATCAAGGACATCGCCGAACTGGTGGCCGATGCATTGCTCGAAGACGCCGCACCGAGCAAGCCGAGCACCCCGGCCAAACGTGAACCTGCGGAGGCCCACTGATGAGCGACATTATCCGCCGCGACCCCCGCGCCGAATGGATTGCCCGTAACCGTTTGCACCCGCTGCACGCGGCGATGCAACCGGCGCAACACAGCTGGATGGGCCCGAACGGCGTCATCCGCAAGAATCTGCATGGCATTGGTTTTATCGGGCCTAACGGCATCAAGCGCATCGACCGCAGCGGCGCACAGCAGGGCGGGGCGACCAAACGTTCGGCCGCCGTTGAAGTGCAACTGCCGCTGCATCAAGTGCCTGCACCAGCGTTTTACATCTGCGTGGTGCCGGACATGGTCGGCGGTCGCTTGAGCAGCCACGACCGCGACTTGCTCGGCCTCGCTCATCAGTTGGCCGGCAAGGACGCCGCCGTGCTGGCCGTGGTTTTCGGCGAACACAAAGAAAACGCCTTCGCCACCGCAGGCGTCGATCGCTTGCTGGTGCTCGATGGCGATGAATTCAGCGGTTATGCACCGGAACAACGGGTCCAGGGCCTGCGGGCTGTGGATAACCAGTTCAACCCGCGTCACTGGTTGCTGCCGGAC
The DNA here is from genome assembly GCF_016651105.1 of Pseudomonas sp. TH15. Lineage (GTDB taxonomy): Bacteria > Pseudomonadota > Gammaproteobacteria > Pseudomonadales > Pseudomonadaceae > Aquipseudomonas. The sequence goes on along the minus strand of NZ_JAEKEL010000001.1, from coordinate 492,421 downwards.
AGCCGCAGCGGTGGTGGCGAACTCGGTCGACGCTTTGCCGCGGCACTGGGCGAACGCCCGGCCACGCGGGTCTGGCAGGTCAAGGACCAGGAATGCATCGGCCGCGCCGGTGCGGGCCTGCAAGACCTTGCGCGCCCGGTAGCACGCTTGATTCTGGCCGCTATTGAATGCGCCGAACCTGTCAGCGAAACCCGTCACGAAGCCTTGCCGGTGGAGTTATCCACAGCCGTGGTTCGTAGCCTGTCACGTATCGAAGATTTGGGCGCGGTGGCGGTGGACCCGGCAGCGATTCCAATGGCCGAAGCTGAGTTCATTTTCTCTGGCGGCAACGGGGTCAAGGACTGGGGACTTTTCCACAGGACAGCCGAAGCATTGGGCGCTACCGAAGGCGCATCGCGGGTGGCGGTGGACGATGGGTTCATGGCCCGCGACCGTCAGGTCGGTGCGTCGGGCACCTGGGTCACCGCGCGGGTTTATGTGGCCGTGGGGATTTCCGGGGCGATTCAGCACCTGCAAGGCATCGGTGCCTGCGACAAGGTGGTGGCGATCAACCTCGATCCTGGCTGCGACATGATCAAACGGGCCGACCTGTCGGTGATCGGCGAGAGCGCCGAGATTCTTCAAGCCTTGATCGATGCGATAGCGGCTTATCGCAACGACGCCAAGCGCGATGCGGCTTAAGGAAACGCTATGAACACGAAGATTATCAGCCTGGTGTCCATCGGCGCCCACCCGACCTCCGGCCGGCCACGCCGCGCCGAACAGGACGCGCGCGCCGTGGAACTGGGCCTGCAACTGGCTGGGGATAACCTGCAAGTGCTGCATGCCGGCGACGTCGCGGAACCTGCATTGCGTGCCTATTTGGGCATGGGCCTGGAACAACTGCATGTTCTGGAACAGCCGGAAGGCGCCGACGCGCTGCCGGCGTTGACTGCTTATCTTCGCGATGCCGGGGCGCAGGTCGTGCTGACCGGCAGCCAGGCTGAAACCGGTGAGGGCTCGGGCATGTTGCCGTTCCTGCTGGCTGAAAGCCTCGGCTGGCCGCTGGTGGTGGGATTGGCTCAGGTCGAATCCATCGACGGTAATTCGGCCCTGGTGTTGCAAGCGTTGCCACGTGGTCAACGCCGTCGCTTGAAAGTACGGCTGCCGTTTCTGGCGACTGTGGATAACGCAGCGCCGAAGCCTCGGCAAAGCGCTTACGGCCCAGCCCGGCGTGGGGTGTTGCAGGCTGAAGACGTCGAAGTCATCGACGATGAACTGCTGGCGGTCGCAACCCTGCAACCGGCCAAACCACGGCCTAAACGCCTGAAAGTGATCAAGGCCAAAAGCGGCGCAGACCGCATGAAAGCCGCGACGGCCAAGGCCAGCGGTGGGGGCGGGCAGGTGCTTAAAGGCGTCACTGCGCAAGCCGGGGCCGAAGCAATTCTGAAGTTGTTGATTGAAGAAGGCGTCGTCCGCTGAAGAGCCCCTCACCCTAGCCCTCTCCCAGGGGAGAGGGGACTGACTGAGTTGTATGGGCTAATTACATCGACCTGCGATTGCGCGGTGACCTTGGTTTGGCCAAGCCTGAAATCACTGTGTTCGTTCAGGTCGGTGGAGCTTGAATAGGCGATTCGGTCGGCTCCCCTTCCCTCGGGAGAGGGCTGGGCGGGCGGCGTTCCGATGAGGGTGGGCGGTTTACCCACAATCCCTGTTAGTCCTTCTGTGGATAACATGTTCGCCCCTCGCTACACCCCACGCCAATCAAGCCCCGCAACCCTTCGTACAAAAAACAACCAGCCTAACCCGTGGTTTTTTCGAGCTTTTTCCCGAGGATAACTTTGCCCGCGCGCCAATACTTGCCCCCAATCTCTGTTGGCGCTTCTGTGGATAAGATGTTCGCTGTCCGCTGCAGGCCATATAAACCGGGGTTGTGACGCGTCTGATTAAAAAACAACCAAATCACTGTTTTACGCCGACAAACCGCCTGTAAACCCCGATTTATCAAGCCTTAGGCAGGTTTTCCACAGAGCCGTCAAAGTTGCCCCCAAAGTCTGTTGGCGCTTCTGTGGATAAGGTGTTCGCCATCCTCTGCAGCCCATATAAAACGTGGCTTGTAGGGTGTAGATCAAAAAACAACCAATTGCCATCCAGAGCCCTGCTTCTGGATAAGTCACGGTTTTTCTTCACTAATTTTCAAGCGTATTCCCAGTAAATCCATACTTGTCCCCATTTGCTGTGGGTGGAGGTGTGGATAACTTGTTCGCTAAACCCTACAAGCCACGCCCCGCATAGGCCTGAACGTAATAGATCAGATTTCATACAGGTCTAAGGCTCTTCCTTGACTTCAATCTGCCGCCTGTCTTCACTAACCAGTTACCAAGGACAACCGTTACTTATCCACATCTGGTTCAGGGAGAACGCGTGATGGATAGCCAGCCACACCACCTGCACCCCACTCCCTGCACGGCCTGCGTCCCGGTTCCTGCGACTTCGCTGCGTAAGCGCATCCATCGCCGAGCGGCCAATCAGCGTGCCCGTCTATAGCGCTTGACCCCTCCAACGCCACAGCTTTGCTGTCGCTGAGTTCGCTCAGTGGCCAGGTGTCCGTTCGCCCATTGATAGCAGGCAACCGCAGAGTTGCCCCATCAGCCTGAGAGAGGAAAAAACCCATGACCCGGATCGCAACGCCCATCAGCGACATCAAGGAACACTACGACGTGATCGTCATCGGCTCCGGCTATGGCGGCGGGATCGCGGCTTCGCGCCTGTCCCGGGCCGGTAAGCGGGTGTGCCTGCTGGAGCGCGGTCGGGAAATGCAGCCCGGCGAGTACCCCAACACCATGATCGCGGCCACCGAGGAGTTGCAGGTGCATGACCCGGACGGCCACATCGGCTCGCGTACCGGGTTGTTCGACCTGCACGTCAATGCCCAGCAGAACGTGGTGGTCGGTTGTGGCTTGGGCGGCACCTCGCTGATCAACGCCAACGTCGCCCTGGAACCGGAACCCGGTGTGTTCGACGATCCGCGCTGGCCGCTGGCGGTGCGCGAACATCGCGACACCTTGCTCAAGGATGGCTACGCCCGGGCCCGGGAAATGCTCAAGCCCATGCCGTATCCCAGCACCTCGCCGGTATTGCCCAAACTCGAAGCCAACAAAAAATCGGCGGATTACCTCAAGCAAGGCGCGCACTTTTACCGGCCGCCGATCAACGTGACCTTCGACAAGCTGCCGAACAACCTCAACCACGTCGGCGTCGAGCAACTGCCTTGCAACCACTGCGGCGACTGCGTCTCGGGCTGTAACAACAAGGCCAAGAACACCACGCTGATGAACTATCTGCCAGACGCCTCGAACCACGGCGCGGAGATTTTCTGCCAGGCCGAAGTGCGGCACCTGGAGCGCGACGGCGATGGCTGGATCGTGCACTTCCAATACCTGGACAGCGGTCGCGAGACGTTCTCGGCGCCGACGCTGTTCGTCAAAGCCGACATCGTGGTGGTGTCCGCCGGGACCCTGGGTTCCACCGAAATCCTCCTGCGTTCCCGGGACAAAGGCCTGTCGACCTCCAACCAGCTCGGCGAAAACATGAGCGGCAACGGCGACATCCTCGGCTTCGGCCATAACTGCGAACAGCCGATCAACGGCATTGGTTTCGGCGCGCATCCGGCCAAGGAGCTGCACCCGGTCGGCCCGTGCATCACCTCGGTCATCGACATGCGCACCGAAGGCGACTGGCGCAGCCGCATGGTCATCGAAGAAGGCTCGATCCCCGGCGCCCTCGGCCGGCCGATGGTACCGAGCATGGCCGGGTTCGCCGAGCTGATCGGCGTGGCGACCGACGACAGCTTCACCGGCAAGATGAAATACAAGGAGCGCGAAGCCGAAAGTTTCCTCCGTGGGCCGTATTACGGCGCGCTGCACAACATGCAGACCTACCTGATCATGAGCCACGATGACGGCAAGGGCCGGATGGTGCTCGACAGCAAGGATCAGTTGCGCATCGATTGGCCCGGTGTTGGCGAGCAGGAAAACGTCAAACTCGGCAATGAGCGCCTACACCTGAGCACCAAGGCGTTGGGCGGGGTTTGGGTCGAGAATCCGATCTGGACCGAGTTGCTCAAACACAGCATCGTTTCGGTCCACCCGTTGGGCGGTTGCGTGATGGGCGAGGATGCGGGGCAGGGCGTGGTCAACCACAAGGGCCAGGTGTTCAGCGGTGTCAGCGGCACTGACGTGTATGCCAGTTTGTACGTGACCGACGGCGCAGTGATTCCGACATCCCTGGCGGTCAATCCGCTGCTGACCATCTCGGCAGTAAGCGAGCGCAACATGGGCCTGCTGGCGGCTGATCGTGGCTGGCAGATCGATTACACGTTGCCTTCAGCGCCGCGCAAACAAGTCGCACCGCCGACCCTCGGCGTGCAGTTCACCGAAACCATGAAGGGCTACTTCTCCAAGGACTTCACCCAGCCTCAAAGCACCGACCTGCCGTTGTATGAAGCAGCAGCCACTCGCGGCGAATCGGAAAACTCGCCCATCGAGTTCACCCTGACCATCACCGCCAACGACCTCAACCACATGATCAAGGAACCGGAACACGCCGCCACCCTGGTCGGCACGCTGGATGCGCCGGGCCTGTCGCCGCAGCCGCTGACTGCCAGCAATGGCGTGTTCAACCTGTTCGAGCAATACGAAGAACAGGTCGGCGTGCGCCACATGAAATACGACATGAAGCTGACCGCCGAGGACGGCCAGGACTATTTCTTCAGCGCCTTCAAAACCGTGCCGGAAGACAACGGCGTGCTGAACATCTGGCACGACACCAGCACGCTGTACGTCACGCTGTATCGCGGGCCGGACAAGACCGGTGCAGTGATCGGTTCCGGGGTGATGCATATTCACCCGACCGATTTCGCCAAGCAAATGACCACCATGAAGGTGCTCAACGCCCGCAACGAGCGCGAGCGCATTGAAGGCCTGGCACGCTTCGGCAAGTTCTTCGCCGGGATTCTCTGGGAGAGTTATGGCGGCGTGTTTGCCGGCGACATCTACTTCAACCCCGACGCACCACCGCGGCTGAAACGACCGCTGGATGCGCCAACTCCGAGCGTGCATTTCTTCCCGACCGAGGACAACGTCGAACTGCGCCTGACCCGTTATCAGGGTGGCACCAAAGGCCCGGTGATGCTGGTGCACGGGCTGGGTGTGGGCTCGAATATTTTCTCCACCGACACCATCCAGACCAACCTGCTGGAGTACCTGTGCAAGCACGAGTACGACGTCTGGTTGCTGGATTTGCGGGTGAGCATCCTGCTGCCGGCGAGCAAGAAGGAATGGAATGGCGACCAGATCGCCGAGTACGACTTCAAGGCTGCCATCGGCCAGATTCAGCAGGCGACCAGGGCCGCCGACGTGCAGTGCGTGGTGCATTGCTACGGCGCGACGACCTTCTTCATGTCGCTGCTGGCCGGGCTGCAAGGTGTGCGGTCAGTGGTTTGCTCGCAGATAGCCGCCGATACCGTCGTGGCCACGGCCACCGGGCTCAAGGCCGGTTTGCACTTGCCGGGGATGCTCGATGCCATCGGGGTCAAATCCCTTACCGCCTACGCCGACAACAAGGAGAACTGGTTCAACAAACTCTACGACAAAGCCCTCAACGGCTACGCCCGGATCGAGGCCCAGGGCTACTGCACCAACCCGGTGTGCCACCGCATCACCTTCATGTACGCGTCGTTGTACCGCCACGACACCCTCAATGAAACCTTGCACGACAACCTGCACGAGCTGTTTGGCGAGTCGAACATGCAGACCTTCGAGCACCTGGCGCTGATCGTGCGCAAAGGTCATCTGGTGAACTTCAAGGGTGAAGACGTCTACATGTCGCACTTCGACCGGTTGAGCATGCCGATCTGCTTTATCAGCGGGGCGGACAACCAGTGCTACCTGCCGGAGAGCACGCTCAGGACCTATGAGCGGGTGTGTAAGGTCCACGGGCCGGAACGCTATAGCCGGCAGGTGGTGCCGGGTTATGGCCATATCGACTGCATGTTCGGCAAGGACGCGGTGGTCGATGTGTACCCGATCATCCTGCAACACCTGGAGAAGACCGCCCTCGGCTAACGCAAATCCCCTGTGGAGAGGGAGCTTTTGTGGCGAGGGGGCTTGCCCCCGTTGGGTCGCGAAGCGGCCCCAAACCGGTGTATGCGGTCCATCAGGAGAAACCGCATTCGCAGGTTTTACGACTGCTTCGCAGCCGAACGGGGGCAAGCCCCCTCGCCACAGGTGTGTTACCTCGGGTTTTGGTGACAACAAGGAAATGGATGATATGGACACTTACATCCGCTGGTTTCAACGCTTCATCTGGCTAGGCATCGTGATGAATATGTTCTTCGCGTTGCCGGCCCTGTTCGCCCCGGCGCTGCTGACATCGATGCTCGGCCTGGCGCCGCAACTCTCCGATCCCTGGCTGGAAAACGCTGGCATGTTGCTGGTCGGCATCAGCGTGTTCTACATGCCGTCGGGCTTCAACGCGCCGCGCTTCGTGGTGCATTCCTGGTTGTGCGTGCTGACGCGGCTGATCGCCGTGGCGTTCTGGATTTACCTGATCAACACGAGCAACCAGGCCACGGTATTTGTGCCGATGCTGATGGGGGATTTGAGCTTCTTTCTGATCCTCGGGATTCTGCTGTACCTCGGCACATCGCCGGCCAATCGACCGCTGGCGCTGCTCTGCGACGGCTGGCGGGAATGGCGCGCGGGCTGGGCACGGCGTTGGCAAAGTCATGGGTTCAAAGTCGGCACGCTGATCGTGGTGCTGCTGCTCGGATTCATCGGCTACGAAACCTGGTACCAGATGCTGCGAGTGGTGCCAGCGCAGAAATACGCCTCCGACGAAGATCACTACAAATACGCCGCCATCGGCCTCGGCATCGAAGCGCGAATCCCGTATTACCTGTTCGCCGTGCTGCCGCAGATGTGCCCGGAGAAACTGCCGAAACCCGGCAGCTACGAAGTCTTCGGCTTCCTCTACGAAAACGGCAAGGACCTGCCCATCGGCATGGCCAAGCGGCAGATCGGCTACCCGACGGTCGAGCCGAACTGCGCCTTGTGCCACACCGGTTCCTACCGGGCGAATGCCAGCGACGTCGCCACAACAGTGGCCACCGCACCGGCCAACACCCTGCAACTGCAAGCGTTCCAGTGGTTCGCCTACGATTGCGCCAGTGATCCGAAATTCACCACCGATGCGGTGATGACGGCGATCAATAGCAAGTTCCAGCTCGGTTTTTTCGAACGGTTGTACAACCGCTACCTGATCATCCCGATGGCCAAGAGCGCGTTGCTCAAACAGAAACAGGCCTACGCCTGGCAAAAACTGCGGCCACCCCAAGGACCGGGGCGTACCGACACCTTCAACCCGACGAAAATGGTGGTGTTCGGCTTCCCGGATGACTCGACCATCGGCACCGTCGACTTGCCGCAAGTCTGGAACCAGAAACCCCGGGAGTCGCTGTACCTGCACTGGGACGGCAACAACAACGACATCCACGAGCGTAACTACGCAGCGGCCATGGCCGTGGGTGCGACGCCGGAATCGGTACTGCCCGAAAGCTTCAACCGCGTGACCAACTGGCTGCTCGGTACCAAGCCACCGGCGTGGCCGTGGGCGCTGGATCAGGCCAAGGTCGCCCAAGGCAAACCGATCTGGGACAAAAACTGCGCCAGTTGCCATGAATTCGGCCGCACCGACACCGGCCAGGTCACCACCAGCATCGATGAACTGGGCACCGATCCTCATCGACTGGACTCGTTCACCACCGGTTTAGTCGACGCCTTCCACGGCTTCAAGAAACCGCCGTTCGACTTCAACGCCTACCGCAAGACCCAGAGCTACAGCAACACCCCCACCGACGGCATCTGGATGCGCGCGCCTTACCTGCACAACGGCTCGGTGCCGACGCTGTGGGATTTGCTGCAACCGCCGGAACAGCGGCCGCAGGTGTTCTTCACCGGTTCCGACGTCTACGACCAACAGAAGGTTGGCTTCGTCACCACGGGTCAAACACCGGGCGGTTTCAAATTCGACACTCGACTTGAAGGCAATCACAACAGCGGCCACCTGTATGGCACGCAACTGTCGGACGTCGATAAACGGGCGCTCATCGAATTCATGAAAACCCTGTGATCCCACTACGGATGGAGGAATGCCAACATGTCACTAGTCGCTCATTGGGAACATGAGTACGACAAGGTCAAGGTTCGCCTGCACGGGTTGTATACACGGCTGGACATGGCCTGGAAAAAACTCATCAGCGACATCGAGCCCGAAGAGTTCGAGGCCATTGTCACGCTGCTGCAACGCGGTCACGATCAGGCGCAATACGTGCTCAAACACGGCGAACTGCCGGACGATGAACCGAGCGTGCCGTGGGAGTTGTCCCACGGTTTGTCGATCCTGCACATCGGCAATGCCACGCCGTTGCCGCAATCGACCGACGAGTTGCAAACCCAAGTGCTCAAGGACGGCAGCTTGCTCGGTTGTCGAAAATGGGAGCTGCTGGACCTGCTGTGGAGCGAGGCGCTGCTGAAGTGGATTGAAAACCTGCGCCATCACGCACCGTTCGCCACCACCCCGGCGCTGATGAAAATGGACAGCGACGTGACCCTGGCGATTGCCGGCGACTGGGGCACCGGGCCGTTCGATACCCACGCTCCGGCGGTGGCAGTGGCCAATCAAATGCAGCTCGCCCAGGCTGATTTCACCATTCACTTGGGGGACGTGTACTACGCCGGCTCGCACTCTCAGGAAGATGTCGATATGGTCGGCTGGCCGATGGGCAAGCACGGTTCGTTCACGCTCAATTCCAACCACGAGATGTACAGCGGCGCCCACGGTTACTTCAAGGAACTGGCCAAGCGTTTTCCGACGCAGCAGGGCACCAGCTATTTCGCGCTGTACAACGACGACTGGCTGGTGATCGGCCTCGACAGCGCGTATGCCTCGGATGCGATGAACCTGTACATGGACGGCACGCTGAACAAGGAACAGATCGCCTGGATGAAAGAGCTGCCCCAGCGCAAAAAGATCATGGTGCTCAGTCATCATCAGGGCTTCGATATTTCCGGGCACAACAAAACCGCGCTGTATCAACCGGTGTGTGATGCGCTGGGACGGGAGCCGGATTACTGGTATTGGGGGCATTTGCACAACGGCATTTGCTATGCGGCCCAGGGCGGGTTGCATGCACGCTGCGCCGGGCATGGGGCGATTCCATACGGCAATGCCAGCGAGCTGGACGGGCATTCGCGGGTGCTGTGGTCGGAAACCCAAAATGCGCAGGATGAAGCGTACCCGGATCGGGTATTGAACGGTTACGTGAAGGTACGGCTGGTGGGGGAGAACATCGAAGAGACGTTTATTGGTGAGGATGGGTCGGTGCGGTGGTCTTCAAAATGATTGGGTGAATGTGAAACCGCTTTCGCGAGCAAGCCCGCTCCCACATTGGATCTGTGTCGTGCACAACATCTGTGAACAACACGGTCAACTGTGGGAGCGGGCTTGCTCGCGAAGCTTTTGATGTTAGCCCTGAACCGGCACACCTTTGAGGTAAGGCGCAGGCTCAGCCCCAAGGTTGTTCAGCAGGCGCTCGCTGTACCAATCCACAAAGTTCACCACGCCAAACTCATAGGTCTTGGAGTAAGGCCCAGGCTGGTAAGCGGTGGAGTTGATCCCGCGCTGGTTCTCTTCGGCCAGGCGACGGTCCTGATCGTTGGTGGCATCCCAGACCTGGCGCATGCGCTCCACGTCGTAGTCCACGCCTTCGACGGCGTCCTTGTGCACGACCCACTTGGTGGTGACCATGGTTTCCTGGGCGCTGATCGGCCACACGGTGAACACGATGATGTGGTCGCCCATGCAGTGGTTCCACGAGTGCGGCAGGTGCAGGATGCGCATCGAACCGAGGTCCGGGTTTTTGATCCGGCCCATGAGTTTGGCGCAGCCCTGTTTGCCGTCCATGGTCATCGACACGGTGCCCTTGAGCAGCGGCATGCGCACGATACGGTTACGCAGGCCGAAGCTGGCGTGAGCGTAAGGAATCTTCTCGGCTTCCCAGGCAGCGGCGGAAGCAGCGACGTGGTCCTTGAAGCCCTGGTCGGCGCGCGGGTCGGTGACGTCGTCCCATTCCAGCAGGGTTTTCAGCAGTTCCGGGTGCGACGCGTTGCAGTGGTAGCACTCGCGGTTGTTTTCCAGCACCAGTTTCCAGTTGGCCTTTTCCATCAAGGTGGTGGTAATCGCCACCTTGGTGTTCTCCATGTCGTACGGTTCCATGTAATGGTTCAGCGTCTGCAGGAAGTCATCAATTGCAGGAGGGTTCTCCGACAAGCTGATGAAGATGTAGCCGCCAGCAGTCTTCACATTTACAGGTTTGAGGCCGTACTGCTTCATGTCGAAGTCGGCGCCCATTTCGGTGCCGGCGAACAGCAGGCGACCGTCCAGCTCGTAGGTCCACTGGTGGTAATGGCAGACCAGTTTGGCGACTTTGCCTTTTTCACTGGTGCACAGACGCGAGCCGCGGTGGCGGCAGACGTTGTGGAACGCATGCACCACGCCTTCGGCGCCGCGAATCACGATGATCGGGTTCTTGCCGACTTGCAGGGTCAGGTAGTTGCCCTTGGTCGGGATTTCGCAGGTCATGCCGGCGATCAGCCACTCTTTCTGGAAGATCTCCTGCATATCGATATCAAACAGCCGCTCGTCAGAGTAAAACGGCTGCGGCAGCGAGTAAGTGCGCTCGCGCTCTTGCAGCATTTGCGCAGTGGCCTTGCGTGCGGGTTCCAGCGGATCGCCCAGGCTGATTTTTGCGGTGACGTCCATCGATTTGATCCTCAAGGCCATTCTGTGTGGCCGGCGAAAAGTGGCTAATCAGGTTTGCTACGCAAGGTGTAAAGCATGGTGTAAAGAATGTGTCTTGGTATGGAGCGAGTGTGGGGCCGGCGCACACCAGAACCTTATCCATGGGCGACATGGCCCAATCTGTTCCCGACGCGCAACCCCCGGTAATTGGGGGCTGGTCGCGATAAGTATGTGAATGTCGCAGATAGGTAAATGGGTGGCTCGCGCTATACGCAGAATCGCCAACATAAGGCCGACCATCGGCGGTGGAGAACAGCATGTCCAACAGCTTCCTGAATCCGGTAACCACCCAGACCTGGGCCAATGGTCGACACATCGTCCGTTGCGTCAAAGTCATCCAGGAAACCTGGGACGTGCGCACCTTCTGTTTTATGGCTGATCAGCCAATCCTGTTCTTCTTCAAGCCGGGGCAGTTTGTCACCCTGGAGTTGGAAATCGACGGCGTGCCGATCATGCGCTCCTACACCATTTCCAGCTCACCGTCGGTGCCGTACAGCTTTTCGGTGACGATCAAGCGTGTGCCGGGGGGCAAGGTCTCCAACTGGCTGCACGACACCCTGCATGAAGGCCAGGAGCTGGCGGTGCACGGGCCGGTCGGGCTGTTCAACGCCATGGACTTCACCGCGCCGAAGGTTTTGTACCTCAGCGGCGGCGTTGGTATTACGCCAGTCATGTCGATGGCGCGCTGGTTCTACGACACCAACGGCAACGTCGACATGGTGTTTATCCACAGCGCCCGCTCACCGAAAGACATCATCTACCACCGCGAGCTGGAACACATGGCGTCGCGGATCGACAACTTCAGCCTGCACCTGATCTGCGAGAAGCATGGTCTGGGCGAACCGTGGGCTGGTTATCGCGGTTACCTGAACCACAAGATGCTCGAACTGATGGCCCCGGACTTCCTGGAACGCGAAGTCTTCTGCTGCGGCCCGACGCCGTACATGAACGCGGTCAAGCGCATGCTCGAAGCGGTCGGCTTCGACATGAGCCGTTATCACGAGGAATCCTTCGGTGCGACGCCACCGGAAGCCCGTGCCGATGCGGTGGAACAAGCCGAAATCGCCGCCGACGCACCAGACATCGACGTGGCGGACCTGCATCAAGTGGAATTCACTGCATCCGGCAAGAGCATTCGCGTGGCCCCGGGTGAGACTGTGCATGCGGCGGCGGCCAAGCTTGGCCTGCTGATTCCGAAGGCGTGCGGGATGGGGATTTGCGGCACGTGCAAGGTGATGAAGCTGGGCGGCGAGGTCGAAATGGATCACAACGGCGGGATTACCGAGGAAGACGAGGCCGAAGGGTTTATTTTGTCGTGCTGCAGCGTGCCGAAGGGCGATGTGCGGATTGAGTTCTGAGTGGGGCGAATTTTTGCGTACGGCTTACCCCTCACCCCAGCCCTCTCCCGAGGGAGAGGGGGCCGACCGAGGTGTCTGGCGCTCTACGTCGACCTGGAGGACCCTATCGATTATGGATTCGGCAAAGTAGTTTCAGGTCGGCGTATTCATTAAGCATCCCCAAATCAGTCCCCTCTCCCTGTGGGAGAGGGTTAGGGTGAGGGGCTTTTCAGTCAACGAACAAATCCGGCATTAGTGCCGCGTCGCTTTCTCGATCAAAGCGATATTGACCGAACTCCGTCACACCGCTTTCCCGCAAAACCTCTTCATCGATCAGCAACCGCCCGGTAATGCTGCGACCGCTGCTGCTCAGAATCGCGTAAGCAGCATCCGCCATGATCGCTGGCGTTCGTGCGTGTTTGAAGGATTCCCGCGAACCGAGCTGAAATTCGATGGCAGCGGTGGCGATCATGGTCTGCGGCCACAGCGAGTTGACGCTGATGCCGTAACTGGCGAATTCCTCACTCATGCCCAGGGTCAGCATGCTCATGCCGTACTTGGTCACGGTGTAAGGGCTGTATTGCGCGAACCATTTGCTCGCCAGGTTCAACGGTGGCGAAATGCTGAGGATGTGGCCGCCGCTTTTCTTCAAGTAGGGCAAGGCAGCCTGGCTGCACAGCAACACAGCGCGGGTATTGATCTGGTGCATCAAGTCGAAGCGCTTAAGCTCGACGTGCTGAACACCCGTCAACTTGATCGCCCCGGCATTGTTGATCAGTGCATCAATCCCGCCGAAATGCTCATTGGCCCGGGCCAGCGCCTCACGCACCGCCACTTCATCGCGCACATCCACCTGTAACGCCAACGCCTTGCCACCCGCCGCCTCGACTTCCTTGGCCACGCTGAAAATCGTGCCCGGCAACTTGGGATGCGGCTCGGCGCTCTTGGCGGCAATCACAATATTGGCCCCATCCCGCGCGGCCCTCAGTGCGATCTCGCGACCAATGCCCCGGCTGGCGCCGGTGATGAACAGGGTTTTGCCTTGTAAGGACATGCGTGCGCTCCTGATTATTATTGTCTGAGCAGATGGAACGGCTCGCCAGACAATGTAGACGAAGTCTTCAGGTGTACGCGGTCACTGTGGCGAGGGAGCTTGCTCCCGCTGGGCTGCGAAGCGGCCCCAACTACTGAGAATGCGGTCTGTCAGGCAGACCGCATTGGCTGGTTTTACGACGGCTGCGCCGCCGAGCGGGACGGTGCGACGTTTCGACAAGCTCCCTCGCCACAGGGGGGCGGGTTGCTCTTAGCGGGACATGACTTCGCGGATATCCGCCGCCAATTCCCGCACGCGCTCTTCTTCGGTGTCCCACGAGCACATGAAGCGTGCGCCGCCGTTGCCGATGAAGGTGTAGAAGCGCCAGCCCTTGGCGGTCAGTGCGGCGATGGCCGGCTCTGAGAGTTGCAGGAACACGCCGTTGGCTTGTACCGGGAACATCAGTTCCACGCCTGGGATGTCGCTGACCAGTTCCGCCAGCAGTTGCGCGCAATGGTTGGCGTGTTTGGCGTATTTGAGCCAGGCGTCGTTTTCCAGGATGCCGACCCACGGGGCGGACAGGAAGCGCATTTTCGAAGCCAGTTGCCCGGCCTGTTTGCAGCGGTAGTCGAAGTCTTCAGCCAGTTTGTGGTTGAAGAACAGAATCGCCTCTCCCACCGCCATGCCGTTTTTCGTGCCGCCGAAGCACAGTACGTCGACGCCGGCCTTCCAGGTCAGGTCGGCCGGGGAGCAGCCGAGGAATGCGCAGGCGTTGGAGAATCGTGCGCCGTCCATGTGCAGGTTCAGGCCGAGCTCTTTGCAGGTGGCGCTGATGGCGCGGATTTCTTCCGGGGTGTAGACGCTGCCGACTTCAGTGGCTTGGGTCAGGGTCACGACGCGGGGTTTGGGGTAGTGAATGTCCTGGCGCTTGAGCGCGACTTCGCGGATCGATTCCGGGGTCAGCTTGCCGTTTTCGGTGCGTGCGACCAGCAGTTTGGAACCGTTGGAAAAGAATTCCGGCGCGCCGCATTCGTCGGTTTCGACGTGGGCGGTTTCCGAGCAGATCACGCTGTGGTAACTCTGGCACAGCGACGACAGGGCCAGCGAGTTGGCTGCGGTGCCGTTGAAGGCGAAGAACACTTCGCAGTCGGTTTCAAACAGTTTGCGGAAATCGTCGGATGCGCGGGCGGTCCACTCGTCGTCGCCGTAAGCGCGTTGGTGGCCGTGGTTGGCCTGTTCCATGGCCGCCCAGGCTTCAGGGCAGATACCGGAATAGTTGTCGCTGGCAAATTGTTGGCTCTTATCGGTCATGGCCTGATTCCGTGTTCAAAACCCCTATGGTGAAGGGTTTTGTGGTCAATGATGGTGCGCACTTTACCGAAGATCGTCCGGAGAGCACACGCGATGATGCTGTCAGAAAATTACACAATTGACGGGCAATTATGCACATGACGCAACGGGACGGCGCGCTGGATCTGCTCAAGTGGCTGGCGCTGCTGAGCATGGTGCTCGATCACCTGCGATATGTCGGTTACTCCCTCGATTTTCTGTATGTGCCGGGCAGGCTGGCGTTTCCCTGGTTCTGTCTGGCGATGGCGGCGAATCTGGCGCGCATGCGTGCGGTAACGACTGACGGTCAGTGGCGCTATCTGGGTTGGTTGATGCTGTTTAGTGCGATTAGTGAAATTCCCTATCGGTTGTTCATTCCTGATCCCGACACGTTGAACGTGCTGCCGACGTTGGCGCTGGGCCTGTTGGTGGCGCGGGGCTGGCAAAGTCCGACGCTTCAATCGCGACTGCTGGCGGTCGCTTGCGTGTTGCTCGCGGTGCTGTTCCCGGAGCGACTGATGTTCGGTTTCTTCGGCGTGCTGTTGCCGTTGACGATGCTGCTGGTGATCCGCCGGCCGTGGTATTTCAGCCTGTTGCCGGGGTTGGTGTGTCTGGCGGCGAATCAGTGGCAGGTGCTATATGAGGCGGCGCAGTTGGGCAACAGTGTGGCGATCTTCGGGATCGCCGCTTGTCTGATCGCGCCACTGGCCGGCGTACTTCTGTTGCGTCACGCCGGGCGCCTCAAGCCGCCGCCGATGCGCCGCTGGGCGTATGCGCTCTATCCCGTGCATTTCCTCCTGTTGCTACTTATCCGTCAGGTCGCCGCATAACCCTGTGGGAGCTGGCTTGCCAGCGATAGCGGTAGGACAGCCGCCATCAATGCCAGATGTGCCACCGCCATCGCTGGCAAGCCAGCTCCCAAAGGGTTCTCCAGTGTTTTCGAGATTGAGTCTGGCGAAGGCATTTCCTGCCATGTCGTAAACGCACCTTTGCGTGGCGTCCATAGGCATTTGACCTGTCTGCGCCGGTCATACCATCGCATCCAAAGGGCACTGCCGAAAGGTACGTGCCTCACCGAGACGAAAGGCGCACAAGCCGCCGCTGGGAGAGACGCGATGTTCAGCAAGCAAGACCAGATCAAGGGCTACGACGATGCACTGCTGGCGGCGATGAATGCCGAGGAGCAACGCCAGGAAGATCACATCGAACTGATCGCGTCAGAGAACTACACCAGCAAACGCGTCATGGAAGCGCAAGGCAGTGGCCTGACCAACAAATACGCCGAAGGTTATCCGGGCAAGCGCTACTACGGTGGCTGCGAGCACGTCGACAAGGTTGAAGCCCTGGCCATCGAGCGCGCCAAGCAACTGTTCGGCGCCGATTACGCCAACGTCCAGCCGCACTCCGGCAGCCAGGCCAACGCAGCGGTTTATCTGGCGCTGTTGCAGGCAGGCGACACCGTGCTGGGCATGAGCCTGGCCCACGGCGGTCACCTGACCCACGGCGCCAAAGTGAGTTTTTCCGGCAAGCTCTACAACGCCGTGCAGTACGGCATCGACACCGCGACCGGGCTGATTGATTACGACGAAGTCGAGCGTCTGGCCGTCGAGCACAAGCCGAAAATGATCATCGCCGGGTTCTCGGCCTATTCGAAGACTCTGGACTTCCCGCGCTTCCGTCAGATCGCTGACAAGGTTGGCGCGTACTTCTTCGTCGACATGGCTCACGTCGCCGGTCTGGTCGCTGCCGGCCTGTACCCGAACCCGCTGCCGTACGCCGATGTGGTCACCACCACCACCCACAAAACCCTGCGCGGTCCACGTGGTGGCCTGATCCTGGCCAAGGCCAACGAAGAACTGGAAAAGAAATTCAACTCCGCTGTGTTCCCTGGTGGTCAGGGCGGCCCGCTGATGCACGTGATCGCCGGTAAGGCGGTGTGCTTCAAGGAAGCTTTGGAGCCTGGTTTCAAGGCTTACCAACAACAAGTGATCGACAACGCCCAGGCCATGGCCGGCGTGTTTATCAAACGCGGCTACGATGTAGTGTCCGGCGGCACTGACAACCACCTGTTCCTGGTCAGCCTGATTCGTCAGGGCCTCACCGGTAAAGAAGCGGACGCTGCCCTCGGTCGCGCCCACATCACCGTGAACAAGAACGCTGTGCCGAACGATCCACAGTCGCCGTTCGTGACCTCGGGCCTGCGCATTGGCACCCCGGCGGTGACCACTCGCGGCTTCAAGGTTACCCAGTGCGTGACGCTGGCCGGCTGGATCTGCGACATCCTCG
This sequence comes from Pseudomonas sp. TH15, assembly GCF_016651105.1. Lineage (GTDB taxonomy): Bacteria > Pseudomonadota > Gammaproteobacteria > Pseudomonadales > Pseudomonadaceae > Aquipseudomonas. Next base: position 475,537 of record NZ_JAEKEL010000001.1, on the reverse strand, counting down.
ACAACCTCGGCGATGCCGATGTCGAGGCGAATGTCGCGCAGCAAGTGGCAGCCCTGTGCGCGGACTTCCCGGTTTATCGCTGAGCGCGGTTTTGGAGTAAATGACTATGCAACGCTATTCGGGCTTCGGCCTCTTCAAACACTCCCTCAGCCATCACGAAAACTGGCAGAAAATGTGGCGCACGCCGACCCCTAAAAAGGTCTATGACGTGGTCATCGTCGGCGGTGGCGGGCATGGTCTGGCGACCGCCTACTACCTCGCCAAGGAGCACGGCATCACCAACGTGGCCGTGGTCGAGAAAGGCTGGCTGGGCGGCGGTAATACCGCGCGCAACACACCATTGTTCGCTCCAACTACCTGTGGGACGAGTCGGCGCACCTGTACGAACACGCGATGAAACTGTGGGAAGGCCTGTCCCAGGACCTGAACTACAACGTGATGTTCTCCCAGCGTGGCGTTTACAACCTGTGCCACACCCTGCAAGACATTCGTGATTCCGAGCGTCGGGTCAGCGCCAACCGCCTCAACGGCGTCGATGGCGAACTGCTCGATGCCAAGCAAGTGGCCGACGAGATTCCGTACCTCGACTGCTCCAGGAACACCCGCTACCCGGTGCTGGGCGCAACTGTTCAGCGCCGTGGCGGCGTGGCTCGTCACGATGCCGTGGCCTGGGGCTTTGCCCGTGCCGCCGACGCCTTGGGCGTGGACTTGATCCAGCAGACCGAAGTGATCGGTTTCCGCAAGGAAAACGGCGTGTGCATCGGTGTTGAAACCAACAAGGGCTTCATCGGCGCCAAGCGCGTCGGCGTAGTGACCGCCGGTAACTCCGGGCACATGGCCAAACTTGCCGGTTTCCGCCTGCCGATCGAATCCCACCCGCTGCAAGCGCTGGTGTCCGAGCCGATCAAGCCGATTATCGACAGCGTGATCATGTCCAACGCCGTGCACGGTTATATCAGCCAGTCCGACAAGGGCGACCTGGTGATCGGCGCCGGCATCGACGGCTACAACGGTTACGGCCAGCGCGGTTCGTACCCGGTGATCGAGCACACCATCCAGGCCATCGTCGAGATGTTCCCGGTGCTGTCCCGCGTACGTATGAACCGTCAGTGGGGCGGCATCGTCGACACCACCCCGGATGCATGCCCGATCATCTCGAAAACCCCGGTACCGAACATGTTCTTCAACTGCGGTTGGGGCACCGGCGGCTTCAAGGCAACACCTGGCTCGGGCAACGTATTTGCCGCGAGCCTGGCCAAGGGTGAAATGCACCCATTGGCTGCACCTTTCTCCATCGACCGTTTCCACAACGGTGCGTTGATCGATGAACACGGCGCTGCTGCGGTTGCCCACTAACAGGAGAAATCCCCATGTTGCATATCTTCTGTCCTCACTGCGGCGAACTGCGCTCCGAAGAGGAATTCCACGCATCCGGTCAGGCGCACATCCCGCGTCCACTGGATCCGACTACCTGCACCGACGAGGAGTGGGGCGACTACATGTTCTTCCGCGATAACCCTCGCGGTCTGCACCACGAACTGTGGATTCACGCCGCCGGTTGCCGTCAGTACTTCAACGCGACCCGCGACACCGTGACCTACGAGATTCTCGAAACCTACAAGATCGGCACCAAGCCACAATTCACCGACAAGACCGACAGCCCGAAAGCGGCCGCCACGGCTCTGGGAGAGAAGGTATGAGCCAGATCAATCGCCTGTCCAACGGCGGACGGATCGACCGCAACAAAGTGCTGAGCTTCACCTTCAACGGCCAGGTCTACAAAGGCTTTGAAGGCGATTCCCTGGCTGCAGCCTTGCTGGCCAACGGTGTCGACATCATCGGTCGCAGCTTCAAGTATTCCCGGCCACGCGGCATCTTCGCCGCCGGTGCCGAAGAGCCGAACGCGGTGCTGCAGATCGGCGCCACCGAAGCTACGCAAATCCCGAACGTGCGCGCCACGCAACAAGCGCTGTACCAAGGTTTGGTCGCCACCAGCACCAACGGCTGGCCGAGCGTGAACAACGACATGATGGGGATTCTCGGCAAGGTCGGCGGCAAGCTGATGCCGCCGGGCTTCTACTACAAAACCTTCATGTACCCGCAATCGTTCTGGATGACTTACGAGAAGTACATTCGTAAGGCTGCCGGTCTTGGCCGCTCGCCGACCGAGAACGATCCGGACACCTACGACTACATGAACCAGCACTGTGACGTGCTGATCGTCGGCGCCGGCCCTGCTGGCCTGGCCGCTGCATTGGCCGCTGCGCGCAGCGGTGCTCGTGTAATCCTGGCCGATGAGCAGGAAGAGTTCGGCGGCAGCCTGCTCGATTCCCGCGAAAGCCTCGACGGCAAAGCGGCGACCGAATGGGTTGCCAGCGTCATCGCGGAACTGAAGAACACCCCGGACGTGCTGCTGTTGCCGCGCGCCACCGTCAACGGTTACCACGACCATAACTTCCTGACCATTCACGAGCGCCTCACCGATCACCTCGGCGACCGCGCTCCGATTGGCCAGGTCCGTCAGCGTATTCACCGGGTTCGCGCCAAACGCGTAGTACTGGCGACCGGCGCTTGCGAGCGTCCACTGGTTTACGGCAACAACGACGTGCCGGGCAACATGCTCGCCGGCGCTGTGTCGACTTACGTTCGTCGTTACGGCGTGGCACCGGGCAAGAAACTGGTGCTGTCGACCAACAACGACCACGCCTACCGCGTTGCATTGGATTGGCTCGACGCCAGCCTGCAAGTGGTGGCCATCGCCGATGCCCGCAGCAACCCGCGCGGTGCGTTGGTTGAAGAGGCACGCGCCAAAGGCATCCGCATCCTGACCGGCAGCGCCGTGATCGAAGCCCGTGGCAGCAAGCACGTTACCGCGGCTCGCGTGGCGGCGATTGATGTCAAAGCCCACGCTGTGACCAGTCCTGGCGAATGGCTGGATTGCGATCTGGTTGCCACCTCCGGTGGTTACAGCCCGGTGGTCCACTTGGCTTCGCACCTGGGCGGCAAACCGACCTGGCGTGAAGACATCCTCGGTTTCGTACCGGGCGAAGCACCGCAGAAACGCGTGTGCGTCGGTGGCATCAACGGTGTCTATGGTCTCGGCGATTCCCTGGCCGATGGTTTTGAAGGGGGCGCTCGCGCTGCCAGCGAAGCCGGTTTCAGTGTGGTCGAGGGCGTACTGCCCAAAGCCCTGACTCGTCATGAAGAGCCGACTCTGGCGCTGTTCCAGGTGCCGCACGAAAAAGCGACCGCACGGGCGCCGAAGCAATTCGTCGACCTGCAAAACGACGTCACCGCCGCCGCTATCGAACTGGCGACCCGCGAAGGTTTCGAGTCGGTCGAGCACGTCAAACGCTACACCGCGCTGGGCTTCGGCACCGATCAGGGCAAGCTCGGCAACGTCAACGGTCTGGCCATCGCCGCCCGCTCGCTGAACGTGACCATCCCGCAAATGGGCACCACGATGTTCCGCCCGAACTACACGCCGGTGACCTTCGGCGCTGTAGCCGGCCGTCACTGTGGGCACATCTTCGAACCAGTACGTTTCACCGCGCTGCATCACTGGCACGTAAAAAACGGTGCTGAATTCGAAGACGTCGGTCAGTGGAAACGTCCGTGGTACTTCCCGAAAAACGGTGAAGACCTGCACGCCGCGATCAAGCGCGAATGCAAAGCCGTGCGCGACAGCGTCGGCCTGCTGGACGCGTCGACCCTCGGCAAGATCGACATTCAAGGCCCGGATGCGCGGGAGTTCCTGAACCGCATCTACACCAACGCCTGGACCAAGCTCGACGTGGGCAAAGCCCGCTACGGCCTGATGTGCAAAGAAGACGGCATGGTGTTCGACGACGGCGTAACCGCATGTCTCGCCGACAACCATTTCGTGATGACCACCACCACCGGCGGCGCTGCACGCGTGCTGCAATGGCTGGAAATCTACCAACAGACTGAATGGCCAGACCTGAAGGTGTACTTCACTTCCGTGACGGATCACTGGGCAACCATGACCCTGTCCGGGCCGAACAGCCGCAAGCTGCTCAGCGAAGTTACCGACATTGATCTGAGCAACGAAGCGTTCCCGTTCATGACCTGGAAAGAAGGCCTGGTGGGCGGTGTGCCGGCGCGGGTGTTCCGGATTTCGTTTACCGGTGAGCTGTCGTACGAAGTCAACGTGCAAGCCGACTACGCCATGGGCGTGCTCGAGAAAATCGTCGCGGCTGGCAAGCAGTACAACCTGACTCCGTACGGCACTGAAACCATGCACGTACTGCGGGCGGAGAAGGGTTTCATCATCGTCGGCCAGGACACTGACGGCTCGATGACCCCTGACGACCTGAACATGGGTTGGTGTGTCGGTCGCACCAAACCGTTCTCGTGGATCGGCCAGCGTGGCATGAACCGCGAAGACTGCGTGCGTGATCAACGTAAACAGTTGGTGGGCCTGAAGCCGATCGATCCGACCAAGTGGCTGCCGGAAGGGGCGCAACTGGTGTTCAACACCAAGCAAACCATCCCGATGACCATGGTTGGTCACGTGACCTCCAGCTACGCGCACAACTCCCTCGGCTATTCGTTTGCCATGGGTGTGGTGAAGGGCGGCTTGAAGCGCATCGGTGAGCGGGTGTTCGCACCGCTGGCCGACGGTAGCGTGATCGAGGCGGAGATTGTTTCTTCGGTGTTCTTCGATCCGAAGGGTGATCGCCAGAACATCTAATGGCCTCGAGTCCTGTGGGCGGGCGGTTGCACCGAGTCGTCTGAGCGATTCGCGAGCAAGCCCGCTCCCACAGGGGAACGCGGTCAAATGTGGGAGCGGGCTTGCTCGCGAAGGCGTCAGTCCAGCCACCACAGGGGCCGGAACCAACAGAATTGATAAAGGTGCTTTATGACCGCAGCCAATGTTTACCAACAACGCCCAACCACCGGGGCCAAGGCCGAGTCGTCGCTGCATCATGCCGACCTCGCCAGCCTGGTGGGTAAGGGCCGCAAAAACGCCGGCGTGATCGTGCGTGAGAAAAAACTCCTCGGCCACCTGACCATCCGAGGCGATGGCCACGATGCCGCGTTCAGCGCTGGCGTGCACAAGGCCCTGGGCATCGAATTGCCCGGCGCCCTGACCGTCATCGTCAAAGGCGAATCCAGCCTGCAATGGATGGGGCCGGATGAATGGCTGCTGATCGTGCCGAGCGGTGAAGAATTCGCCGCCGAGCAAAAACTCCGTGAAGCGCTGGGCGACCTGCACATCCAGATCGTCAACGTCAGCGGCGGCCAGCAGATCCTCGAACTGAGCGGCCCGAATGTGCGCCAGGTGCTGATGAAATCCACCAGCTACGACGTGCACCCCAACAGCTTCCCGGTGGGCAAGGCTGTTGGCACCGTGTTTGCCAAGTCGCAACTGGTGATCCGCCACACCGCCGAAGACACCTGGGAACTGCTGATTCGTCGCAGCTTCTCGGATTACTGGTGGTTGTGGTTGCAGGATGCGGCCGCTGAATACGGGCTTAGCGTTCAGGCCTGAAGATCAAAAGCCACCCCCTCACCCCAGCCCTCTCCCCCAGGGGGAGAGGGGGAAAGGGAGCCGATATCGGGTGTTTTTGTGATCTATATTCACCCGCGATATTTCAGGTCGGCGTAGCTCGAAACAACACCTCGGTCAGTCCCCTCTCCCTCTGGGAGAGGGCTAGGGTGAGGGAAAAACCTGACACCCCGCACAAAGAACAGGAGTCACCGCACTATGAGCCGCGCCCCAGACACATGGATTCTGACCGCCGACTGCCCAAGCGTCCTCGGCACCGTGGATGCGGTGACCCGCTTTCTGTTCGAGCAGGGCTGCTACGTCACCGAGCATCATTCCTTTGATGACCGACTCTCGGGCCGTTTCTTCATTCGCGTGGAATTCCGCCAGCCCGACGGCTTCGACGAACTCGCCTTCCGCGCCGGCCTGGCAGAGCGTGGCCAGGCCTTCGGCATGATCTTCGAACTCACCGCGCCGAACTATCGGCCAAAAGTGGTGATCATGGTCTCCAAGGCCGATCACTGCCTCAACGATTTGCTCTACCGCCAGCGCATCGGCCAGTTGTCGATGGACGTGGCCGCCGTGGTCTCCAACCACCCGGACCTCAAACCGTTGGCCGACTGGCACCAGATTCCGTACTACCACTTCCCGCTCGACCCGAACGACAAACCGTCGCAAGAGCGTCAGGTGTGGCAGGTGATCGAAGAGTCCGGCGCCGAACTGGTGATCCTTGCCCGTTACATGCAGGTCCTGTCGCCGGAACTGTGCCGCAAACTCGACGGCAAGGCGATCAACATTCACCACTCCCTGCTGCCGGGTTTCAAGGGCGCCAAGCCGTATCACCAGGCCTACAACAAAGGCGTGAAACTGGTCGGCGCGACGGCGCACTACATCAACAACGACCTGGACGAAGGCCCGATCATCGCCCAAGGCGTGGAAGCGGTGGACCACAGCCATTACCCGGAAGATTTGATCGCCAAGGGGCGGGATATCGAAGGCCTGACCCTGGCCCGAGCGGTTGGTTATCACATTGAACGACGAGTGTTTTTGAACGCCAATCGCACGGTCGTTCTTTAGGACGCCTTCGCGAGCAAGCCCGCTCCCACAGGGGATTTGTGTCTGCCCACAAATCTCGGGTACACCGCAAAACCAATGTGGGAGCGGGCTTGCTCGCGAAGAGGCCATAACAAACAACAAAAGACACAAGCACTAACCCGAGCAATCAACGCGCCGCCGCTCCATGGCGACGCGACCGCTACATAAAAACAACAGCGAGGTGAAAGCATGTCTGGCAATCGTGGTGTGGTGTATCTCGGCAATGGCAAGGTCGAAATACAGAAAATCGACTATCCGAAAATGCAGGACCCGCGCGGCAGGAAGATTAATCACGCTGTCATCCTGCGTGTGGTGTCCACCAACATCTGTGGTTCCGATCAGCACATGGTGCGCGGTCGTACCACGGCTCAAACCGGCCTGGTGCTGGGGCATGAAATCACTGGTGAAGTGATTGAGAAGGGCAGCGACGTCGAAAACCTGCAAATCGGCGACCTGGTGTCCGTACCGTTCAACGTCGCTTGCGGGCGCTGCCGTTCCTGCAAAGAGATGCACACCGGTGTTTGCTTGAGCGTTAACCCGGCCCGTCCCGGCGGTGCTTACGGTTATGTCGACATGGGTGACTGGACCGGCGGCCAGGCTGAATACGCGATGGTGCCGTACGCTGACTTCAACCTGCTGAAACTTCCGGATCGCGATCGCGCGATGGAAAAAATCCGCGACCTGACTTGCCTCTCCGACATCCTGCCGACCGGTTACCACGGCGCCGTGACGGCTGGCGTTGGTCCAGGCAGCACCGTGTACATCGCCGGTGCCGGCCCGGTCGGTCTGGCGGCTGCCGCTTCGGCTCGCCTGCTGGGCGCGGCGGTGGTGATCATCGGTGACGTCAACACCGTACGCCTGGCGCATGCCAAGGCTCAGGGTTTCGAAATCGCTGACCTGTCCCTCGACACTCCGCTGCACGAACAAATCGCTGCATTGCTGGGCGAGCCAGAAGTGGATTGCGCCGTCGACGCCGTAGGCTTCGAAGCGCGCGGTCACGGTCATGACGGCGTGAAACACGAGGCACCGGCTACCGTGCTCAACTCGCTGATGGGCGTGGTTCGCGTGGCGGGCAAAATCGGTATTCCGGGCCTGTACGTGACTGAAGATCCGGGTGCTGTGGACGCTGCCGCGAAAATGGGCAGCCTGAGCATTCGCTTTGGTCTGGGCTGGGCCAAATCCCACAGCTTCCACACCGGCCAGACGCCTGTGATGAAGTACAACCGCCAACTGATGCAGGCAATCATGTGGGACCGTATCCACATTGCCGACATCGTTGGCGTGGAAGTCATCAGCCTGGATGACGCACCACGTGGCTACGGCGAGTTCGATGCCGGCGTACCGAAGAAGTTTGTGATCGATCCGCACAAGCTGTTCAGCGCGGCGTAAGGCTTCACGCAATGCAAAACGGCGACCCTCGGGTCGCCGTTTTTTATTGCAAGGCAAGGTCAAAAGCGACCCTCACCCCAGCCCTCCCGAAACGTCGGACCGCCCGGAGGGAGAGGGGGCCGACCGAGAGATGCTCACAATTTACGCCGACCTGAAAATACCGCTGTGAATCCATAATCGACTCGGTGTAGCAGGTCGATGAATGGTGCCAGACACCTCGGTCAGTCCCCTCTCCCTCCGGGCGGTCCGACGTTTCGGGAGGGCTAGGGTGAGGGGTTTTGCTTCAGAGTGCCGCCAACGCCCCCTGATACAACACCGGCCCCGTCGGTTGCCCGGTCGGCGAACCACCCTTCGGCTCCAGGCTCACCGCCAACGCAATCGGCTTGCCGATCAGCGCCTTCTGCGCCTCGCTCAGCTCAACCTTGCCCTTGCCGCCCGCCGGAATCACCCCCAGGGAAATCGGCTTGCCGTTCGCCGGTATCGCCCACAGTTCCAGGCTGCGTCCCGGATCAACTGCCGCCAACGTCAACGGCTCAACTTGCAGGTAATTCTCGTGCGCTTGTACCTTGAGCGCCGGTTGCGCATCGGCCGTCAGCAACGTGGCGTGGTAGCGGGCGTCGTCACGGTTGTACAGCGAACCAAGGAACACCAGCACTACGATTGAGCAGGCTGCCGCCGTGACCCGCATCCAGTTCCAGAACGAACGCTTCTCTGGCACGTGCAGTTCTTGCGGATCGATGCGTGCGGTGATGCCTTGCCACACGCGATCCGGCACCGGTTGTTCAGGTAATGCTTCGGTCAGGCTGGTGAGGCTGTCCTGCCAGTTCGCCAGTTCCGCACGCAGAGCGGCGTCCTCCAGCAACAACTGTTCAAAACGCCGGCGAGCCGCAGCAGGCATCAAGCCGATGGCGTAATCGGCGGCAAGGGCGCGGCGCAAGGTCGGGGTTTGATAGTTCATGATTCCAGGCACCTGCGCAGGCGCTCCATACCGCGGCGGATCCAGGATTTGACCGAGCCCAGCGGCGCGGCCAGGTGTTCGGCCAGTTCAGCGCAGGACAGCCCCTGAAAATAGGCGACGGTGATCGATTGGCGCTGCATGCCTTCGAGGCTTTCCAGGCACTGGTTCAGGGCCTTGGCTTCGCGGGCGCGGTTTAACAATTCATGGGCCGAAGGGCTTTCATCCTCCAGGGCCTGTTCTTCAAGATCGGTCAGCGGCCGGTCGCGGTGTTTGCGCAATTGGTCGATGGCTTGATTGCGGGTGATGTTGATCATCCAGGTCAGCGGTGCCGACAGGTGCGATTCATAGCGCGAGGCGTTGTTCCAGATCCGTACGAAGCTTTCCTGCAGCACCTCTTCGGCCAGGTCATGCCGACCCATGAAACGCAGGGCGACACCGTGCAAGCGCGGGCCGACGCTGCGGTAAAGCGTCTCGAACGCGCGGCGGTCACCCAATGAACACTGGGCCAGAAGCTGCCTGAGCTGATCGGTGTCGGCGATGGAAATAACGGTTCTCCGGGCAAAGGTCGGGCGACGAGGGCGATTCTCGGGCTGATCACAGGCTAGTTCAGCGACAGCAGTTGTGCCATTCATCGCGGGATTTCCAGGGTTTCACGATTCATATACGTGGCTATGCTGAAAATGGATGCGCAGGTTTGGAACATGCCGGCGGATGCCCGGTCAAACCGGCAGTTTCGCCGCCCGTTCAACGGGTGGTTTTCACAGCGCAAGAGGTTGTCTCGATGAAGATTTCACGCGGTTTTGCACTGGCTTCGCTCATGACCCTGGCCGCCAGCCCGGTCTTCGCAGCATTCAGCCTGGACGATGTGACCAAAGCGGCTTCGAGCATGCAGGGCGGCGATGCGGCCACTAATGCCGCGCCGACCTCGCAAACAGCGGGCCTGCTCGGTGCGCTGACTTCGCAACTGAACGTCACCCCGCAACAAGCCGTCGGCGGCACCGGGGCAATGCTGGGGCTGGCGAAGAATCAACTGAGCTCCACCGATTACTCGCAACTGGCCAAAGACGTGCCGGGGTTGGACAAACTGTCCGGCGGCGGTCAGATGGGGGCGTTGGCCGGGATGCTCGGTTCGTCCGGTAAATCGGCCGGTCTGGAAAATGCCTTGGGCAATGTAAAAAGCACCAGCGACATGAACAGCGCGTTTGGCGCCCTGGGCATGGACAGCGGGATGGTCGGCAAATTTGCCCCGGTGATCCTCCAGTACCTCGGTGGCCAAGGCGTTGGCGGTCCACTGCTGAAAAGCCTGGGCGGGATCTGGGGCGCTGGCAGCTGATTCAGCGGCTCTCGGCGCGCAACGCGTCGATGCGCTGATCCTTTTCGATCCAGAGCTGGTTGACCCAGTTCTGGATCGTTTCGCGAAACACCGGATCGTTTTCGTAATCCCCCTGCCACAACGCCGGGTCCAGTTCGCGGGTCTGGATATCGATGATGACCTTCGGCACATTGCCGCTGATCAAATCCCAAAACCCCGGAATCCGTTGCTGCGGATACACCATCGTCACATCCAGAATGGCGTCCAGCTGTTCGCCCATCGCCGCCAGTACAAACGCCACACCGCCGGCCTTCGGCTTGAGCAGATGCCTGAACGGTGATTGCTGCTGAGCGCTTTTTGCCGCGGTAAACCGTGTGCCTTCCAGATAATTCACCACCGTTACCGGCTGGCGTTTGTACAGCTCGCACGCGGCTTTGGTGATCTCCAGATCCTTGCCGGCCAGTTCAGGGTTCTTCGCCAGAAACGCCTTGGTGTAGCGCTTCATGAACGGATAATCCAGCGCCCACCAGGCCAGGCCCAGGAACGGCACCCAGATCAATTCTCTCTTGAGGAAGAATTTGAAGAACGGCGTGCGCCGGTTCAGGGTCTGGATCAGCGCTGGGATGTCGACCCAGGATTGGTGGTTGCTGATCACCAGATAAGACGTATCGCCACGCAGGTCATCGCCACCGCGAATGTCCCATTGGGTTGGGATGCACAGCCGGAAGATCAGCTTGTCGATTTCGGCCCAGGTTTCGGCGATCCACATCACCGACCATGAGGCGTAGTCGCGATAACGGCCGGGCAGGACCAGTTTGAGCAGGGCAAACACCATCAGCGGGCCGAACAGGACCAGGGTGTTGAGTAACAGCAGCAGGGTAACGAAACAGCCGGTGAGCAGGCGGCGCATAAGTAACTCTTGGACGAATTTTGGCGCGTCATGATAAGCAGCTTCGGGCGGCAGGCCAAATCGGGGGTGACGAATGTTTCACCTTTGGCTGGGTATGCTGGTGCCAGATATTGTGTTGAATGTGCTGGCCTCATCGCTGGCAAGCCAGCTCCCACAGGAGAACGCATTCAAAATGTGGGAGCGAGCCTGCTCGCGAAGGGGGCCCAGCGGCGAACGAATTGCTTGCCGAGTGTCTAAAATCCCACGTCTGCCGCCCTCATTTTCCAAGGAAGCCCATTACGTGAAATCCCTCCTTGCACTGCTGACCCTCGTGGCCCTGCCGGTCATGGCCGCCGAGCCGACCCTGTACGGGCGTTACGAATACATCGCGCTGCCGGAAATCGGCGGTGAAGTCCTCAAGGCCAAGATGGACACCGGCGCCCTGACCGCGTCGCTGTCGGCCAAGGACATCGAAACCTTCACCCGTGATGGCGAAGACTGGGTGCGCTTCCGTCTCGGCACCAAGGACGCGAGCAACAAGGTCTACGAGCACAAGATCGCGCGGATCAGCAAGATCAAGACCCGCGCCGAAGAAGACGAAGACGACAAGGACGTGAGCGCCCCGACCAAGCGTCCGGTGGTTGATCTGGAATTGTGCCTGGGCAACGTCAAACGCACGGTCGAGGTTAATCTCACCGACCGCAGCAGCTTCAACTATCCGTTGCTGATCGGCGCCAAGGCCTTGCGCGAGTTTGGCGCTGCGGTGAACCCGGCACGTCGCTTTACCGCGGATAAACCTGACTGCTGATTGACGGGATGTGAGGCTTGGGCCACCGTTGCGCAACTTAACTGCCGTGCTCGGACGCCATGCCTCATATCCTGATTGTCGAAGACGAAGCGGCCATTGCCGACACGTTGATTTTTGCGTTGCAGGGTGAAGGCTTCACCACGACCTGGGTGAGCCTCGGCGAGGCCGCGCTTGAGCATCAACGCCAGACCCCGGCCGATCTGATCATTCTCGACATCGGCCTGCCGGACATCAGCGGCTTCGAGACTTGTAAGCAATTGCGCCGCTTCAGCGAGGTTCCGGTGATCTTCCTCAGCGCCCGCGACGGCGAAATCGACCGGGTGGTGGGCCTGGAGATTGGCGCCGACGATTACGTGGTCAAGCCGTTCAGCCCGCGAGAAGTGGCGGCGCGGGTCCGGGCGATTCTAAAGCGCATGGCACCCCGTGCCGTGGCCGAAGTTTCACCGGTGCTGTTTCGCGTCGACAGCGAACGGGTGCAGATTAGCTATCGCGGCGAGCCCCTGAGCCTGACCCGCCACGAATTCCGTCTGCTGCAATGCCTGCTGGAACAACCCGAACGGGTGTTCAGCCGCGAGCTATTGCTCGACGCCCTGGGTGTGCCGGCCGATGCCGGTTACGAGCGCAGCATCGACAGCCATATCAAAAGCGTGCGCGCCAAGCTGCGGCTGGTGCGAGCCGACGCCGAACCGATCCAGACCCATCGCGGCCTCGGCTACAGCTACAGTCCGGGGCACAGCTGATGGCGCTGGGCATCCGGATCTTTCTGGTCTATGTGCTGTTTATCGGCCTGACCGGTTACTTCGTGCTCAACACCGTGATGCAGGAAATCCGCCCCGGTGTGCGCCAGACCACCGAAGAAACCCTGGTAGACACGGCCAACCTGATGGCCGAGATCCTGCGCGATGACTTCAAGGCCGGCACTCTCAACCAGAATCACTGGCCAGAACTGCTCAACGCCTATGGCGAGCGGCAGCCGAAGGCAAGCATCTCGGGCCTGACAAAGAATCAGGTCAACAACCGCATCTACGTCACGGATGCCAAAGGCATCGTGGTGCTGGATTCCAGCGGTGTAGCGGTGGGCCAGGATTACTCGCGCTGGAACGATGTTTACCTGACCCTGCGCGGCGAATACGGTGCGCGCTCGACCCGCAGCGATCCCGACGACCCGAGTTCCTCGGTTATGCACGTAGGCGCGCCGATTCGTGACAACGGCCAGATCATCGGCGTGGTCACCGTGGCCAAGCCCAACAGTTCGCTGCAACCCTACGTCGACCGCACTGAACGGCGATTGGTCTATTACGGCGCCGGGCTGATCGGCCTCGGTCTGCTGTTTGGCGCGCTGCTGTCGTGGTGGCTGAGCGCGGCGCTGCGACGGTTGACTGCTTATGCCCAGGCGGTCAGTGAAGGTCGACGGGTCGAGGTGCCGCATTATCGCGGCGGCGAACTGGAGCAACTGGCGACAGCCGTGGAGCAGATGCGCACGCAACTCGAAGGCAAGGCCTACGTCGAGCGCTACGTGCACACCCTGACCCATGAATTGAAAAGCCCATTGGCGGCGATTCGCGGCGCGGCGGAGTTGCTTCAGGGCGAGATGCCGTTGGCCCAGCAGCAGCGTTTTGTCAGCAACATCGACAGCGAAAGTGCGCGGATGCAACAGTTGATCGAGCGGTTGCTGAACCTGGCTCAGGTCGAGCAGCGTCAAGGGTTGGAAGAACGAGTTGAAGTGCCGTTGGCGGCGTTAGTGGAAGAACTGCTGGACGCTCAGGCTGCGCGGATTGAAGGCAAACAATTGTGTGTTGAACAGAGGATTGCCGAGGATCTGGTTTTGATCGGTGAGCCGTTCCTGTTACGTCAGGCGTTGGGCAACTTGCTGGAGAACGCGCTGGATTTCACGCCGGCGCAGGGTGTTTTGCGATTCAGTGCCGAGCGGGTTGGTGAGCAGGTTGAGTTCAGGTTGTTCAACCAGGCTCAGGCGATTCCCGACTATGCGTTGCCACGCTTGAGTGAGCGGTTTTACTCGCTGCCGCGGCCGGACAGTGGGCGCAAAAGTACTGGGTTGGGGCTTAACTTCGTTGAAGAGGTGGTTAAGTTGCATGGTGGTTCGATGCGAGTTCGCAATGTCGAAAGCGGTGTTGAAGTGATGTTGCGCCTGCCTTGAAACCGAGGTGCGGCCTTCGCGAGCAAGCCCGCTCCCACAGTTGGAATGCAGTCCCCTGTGGGAGCGGGCTTGCTCGCGAAGGGGTCAGTGAAGTCTCCACACAATCTCCACATTCCCCGCACATTCCCCTCATACAGCACCACCAGACTCTGCCCATCCAAACAGGGAGAGTCCCATGAACCGCAACCTGACCATAAAACTCGGGGCGATTGCCCTAATGATTCTGTTATTGATGATTCCGTTGCTGATGATCAACGGCGTGATCCAGGACCGTCAGCAACTGCGCGACGGTGTGCTCGAAGACATCGCCCGCAGTTCCAGCTACAGCCAGCAGTTGAGCGGGCCGCTGATGGTGGTGCCGTATCGCAAAGTGGTGCGCACCTGGAAACTCAACGAGAAAACCAACGAGCGTTACCAGGAAGTCGGTGAAGAACGCGGTCGTCTGTACTTCCTCCCGGAACACTTCGAACTGGATGGCCAGGTTCAGACCGAGCTGCGTTCCCGGGGCATTTATGAAGCGCGGCTGTTCCATGCCGACAACCGCATCAGCGGCCATTTCACGATCCCTGAACAACTGGGCATCAAGGAAGACTTCGCCGACTATCAGTTCGACCAGCCGTTTCTGGCTGTGGGCATCAGCGACATCCGCGGCATCGAAAATGCTCTGAAACTGGAACTCGATGGTCAGCGCCTGGACTTCGTACCTGGCAGCCAGGTCGGCTTCTTGGGGGAGGGCGTGCACGTGATGCTGCCGGCGTTGAATACCAGACAAGCCACGGAACTGGCCTTCGGTTTCGACCTGCGTTTGCAAGGCACCGGTCAGTTGCAAGTGCTGCCGGTGGGCAAGACCAGCAAAGTAGCGTTGGCCGCCAACTGGCCGCACCCCAGCTTTATCGGCAACTACCTGCCGGCCCAGCGTGAAGTCACCGATCAGGGCTTCACCGCGAATTGGCAGACCACGTTTTTCTCCACCAACCTGCAAGAAGCCTTGAACAGTTGTGTCTCCGGCGCTGGCTGTGACGCGTTCAACGGTCGCAGCTTCGGCGTGAGCTTCATCGACCCGGTGGACCAGTACCTCAAAAGCGATCGGGCGATCAAATATGCGCTGCTGTTCATTGTCCTGACCTTCGCCGGTTTCTTCCTGTTCGAAGTGATGAAAAGCCTGGCGGTGCACCCGGTGCAATATGCGTTGGTGGGCGTGGCCCTGGCGTTTTTCTACCTGTTGTTGCTGTCGTTGTCCGAGCACATCGGTTTTGCCTTGGCGTATGTGTTGTCGGCGAGCGGATGTGTGTTGTTGATCGGGTTCTATGTCTGCCACGTACTGCGCAGCGTGCGTCACGGCTTGAGTTTTTCGGCGGGGTTGGCGGCGTTGTACGGTTTGCTTTATGGCTTGTTGAGTGCCGAGGATTACGCGCTGTTGATGGGCTCGTTGTTGCTGTTCGGGTTGCTGGGTGTGTTCATGGTGCTGACCCGCAAGCTGGACTGGTACGGGATTGGGCAGAAGTCGGCCAAGCCGTTGGCGTTTGATATTGGAGCGGTGGAATGAGCCGGTCGTTGGGGTTGCGTGAGGATCAGCGGGAAGGGGAGGTGTTGGCGACGCTTATCTTTGGGTTGTTTCCGTTAGATCCGGTGTGGTGCATTCGCGAGCAAGCCCGCTCCCACAGGATTGATGTTGAAACAGAGTTCTCTGCCACACCCAAAATCAATGTGGGAGCGAGCCTGCTCGCGAAGAGGACGGAACAGGCGCCGCAGATTTAAGGCTTGGGCAGGGTCGCGATCATGGACGGTCGCTGGCTCACTTCAAAGAACCAGTTGGCCAGTTGCGGGTTGGCGTCGCGCCAGCCCAGATCCGGGAAGCGCAGGTCGAGATAGCCGAGCGCACAGGCCACGCTGATCGCGGCGACGTCGAAATGGCTGGTCAGCTCGGCGATGGCGTCAGTCTCCAGCACGGCCAAAGCGCGGCGAATCTTGTCGCGCTGAGCGTCGAGCCATTCGTCCCAGTGTTTCTCCGGCGCTCGCAAGACCAGTTCGTAACGCACCATCACCGAGGCGTCCATGATCCCGTCAGCCATCGAGGCCAGGGTCAGACGGCGCCAGCGGGCCGCACCTTCGCGGGGGATCAGCGGATTGCCGACATGCTGCTGGTCGAGGTATTCGAGAATGACGCGGCTGTCATGGATGACATTGCCATCGGCCAGGCGCAGTGCCGGGATCTTGCCCAGCGGGTTGTCGGCGTTGAGTTCAGCGCTGGGGCTGACCGGGCTGAGCACGCAGTCTTGCAACGCGACACGATCCTGCTGGCCGGTCTCGTGCAGCAACACCATCACTTTGCGTACGAACGGAGAAAGCGTGTTGTGGTACAGGGTCATGCTGGGGACGGACATTGGCAAACCTCGGTGATCGTCGAAGAGCAGGAGGTTAGCCTAGCCATAACCACTGTGGCTGGCGAGGGGGTTTTTGTTGTTCGTGAGGGCGCCTTCGCGGGCAAGCCTTGCTCCTACGGACGGTGCGTTGCGTGGGAATGACGCGATTCCCGTAGGAGCAAGGCTTGCCCGCGAAGAGGTCCCGCCTGACAACACAAAAATCAGCGGCGCTGCAGCAATCCCTTGATCGCCAAAAACGCCGGCACGCCCAGCCCGACCCAGCTCAGCGCATCCCAGATCCCGTCCCCCAGCAACGCCGCAAACAACCCCGCCGCACTCAGCAACGCAATCACCAGCGGTGTGCTGAAGACCTTCCAGAAATTCGACTGACGCGGCTTCATGCAGAGGCCTCCGCCGCTTCCAGCACGGGCTTGGCCGCCTTGCGCCGTACCACCCACAGATACACGCCACTGCCGAGCACGATGATGGTCAGCACATCAAGCGTGGCCCAGAGAATCTTCATCGGCATGCCGCCGTAGTCCCCGAAGTGCAACGGCTGCGACATGCCCATGGCGTCCATGTACCACGGCCGTTCGGCAACGGCAGTGACCTTCAGGGTGGAGGCGTCGATCAATACCGGCGTCAGCAGATGCGAGGTCAGGTGCGTGCCGCCCTTCATGAACACCGAGTAATGGTGTTCGCTGGAAAATCGCGTGCCGGGGAAGGCGATGAAGTCCGGCTTCATGCCGGGTGCGACTTCGCCAGCGATGTCGAGTAAACGCGTGGCCGGGGCCAGGTGCGTCAGCGGCGGCGCATCGCGATAGGGCGCGATCAGGGTGTTCAAAGCGTCGTTGCGCCAGGCGGCAATCAGCAGGTCAGCGCAGGCACTGATCACCCCGGTGACGCCCACCACCAATGCCCAGGTCAACGTCACCACACCGATCAGGTTATGCAAATCGAGCCAGCGCAGCCTTGTCGATTTGTCCTGGCGCACGGTGCCGAACGTCAGCCGACGCATGAACGGCAAATACAGCACCGTCCCGGACACGATCGCCACGACAAACAGCAAACCCATGAACGCCAGTAGCAACTTGCCTGGCAAGCCGGCGAACATATCGACGTGCAGACGCAGGATGAACAGCATCAAACCGCCGTTGGCCGACGGGGTTTCCAGTGCCTCCCCGGTGCGCGCATCGAGCATGAACGTGTGTGAAGAGTTCGGCTCGGTGCCGGCGGTTTTCGCCATGATTGTCAGCACGGCATTTGGCTCATCGTCGTCGAAGCCGAAGTACTGCACGACTTCATCGGGACGATGTTTTTCCGCCGCCTCCACCAGTTGCGCCAGATTGAGCCGCGGCGTGTCGGCCGGCATCTCGCGCACCTCGGGTGCATCGCCGAGCAAGTGCTCGATCTCGTGATGGAAAATCAGTGGCAGACCAGTCAATGCCAGCATCAGCAAAAACACGGTGCAGACCAGGCTGGTCCAGGTGTGGATGAATGACCAGCGACGAATTGTTTTACTTTTCATTTCATGACCTTCATGAACGCCAAAGCCGTCCACGAGGGACGGCCTGGTGACAGAGCCCGTTTCAGCTCAGTCGCTTACCACTTGTAAGTGGCGCTGGCGACGACGCTGCGCTGGTCGCCGTAGTAGCAGTAGTAACCGTCGCAGGTGGAAATGTAGTCCTTGTCGAACAGGTTGGTCGCGTTGAGTGCCAGCGACGCGCCCTTGAGGCTGTTGTCCAGACGGCCGAGATCGTAATGCACCGCTGCGTCGAACACGGTGTAGGCGTCCGCCTTGCCCAGCCAGGTGTTGGCCTTGTCGCCGTAGGTGTTGCCGGTGTAACGCACGCCGCCGCCAATGCCGAAACCGTCAAGCACGCCGGTGTGCCAGGTGTAGTCGGTCCACAGCGAGGCTTGCTGGTTGGGCATCAGTTGCAGACGGTTGCCCTTGTCGATGCCTTTCTGCACTTCGGACTTGGCCAAGGTGTAAGCGGCGATGACTTTCAGGTTATCGGTGACGTCCGAGACCGCTTCCAGCTCCAGACCTTTGACTTTCACTTCACCCGCCTGGCTGGTGATGGTCACGTTGTTGACGATGCTGTTGACCGAGACGTTCTTCTGGGTCAGGTCATACACCGCAGCGCTGAGCAGGGTTTTGCTGCCCGGTGGCTGGTACTTGATGCCCAGCTCCCACTGTTTGCCTTCGGTTGGCTTGAGCGAACCGGTAGAGGTGGCATCGGCGCCGGTGGTCGGCTGGAAGGATTCGGCGTACGACAGGTACGGTACGAAACCGGAGTCGAAGACATAGCTGATCGCCGCGTTGCCGCTGAAGTTCTTGTCGCGCTGGGTGTTGGTGGCATCGCCCTTGTTGATGAACTGCGTGCTGGTGTGTACCCAGTCTTCACGGCCGCCGAGGGTCAGGCGCCATTGGTCGAGGGCCATTTGATCCTGCACGTACAGACCGGTCTGGTAGGTTTTCTGATCGTAATCGTAAAACGCGCTGGAGCGCGGTGGACGAACGATCGTCTGGCCGTAGATCGGGTTGTTCACATTGATGCTCGGCGCGGTGCCGAAGATCGAGGTGTAGTTGGTATTGCTTCGCTGGTGATCGAGACCCAGCAGCAAGGTGTGGCGGATATCACCCGTGGCGAAGTCGGCCTGGAAGTTGTTGTCTACGGCAAACTGGCTGATGTCCTCATCAACGTTGGTCGTGCCGCGACCGACATTGCCCTGATCGTCAACGGTGAAACCGGCGAACGACGGGTTGTAGCTGTTGACGGTGACCGTCTGGAAGGCCAGGTCGGACTTGGTGTAACGCAGGTTCTGCTTGAACTGCCACACATCATTCAGACGGTGTTCGAAGGCGTAGCCGAGCGCGTAGTAGGTACGGTCGTAGTAATCGTAGTCAGGATCGCCAAGGTTTTTGTGATGGGAAATCTTGCCGAACGGCATGTCGATCTTGGTGCCCTGAATCGGATAGAACTGGCTGGTGACACCGGTATCGTCACGGGTGAACTGCGTGAGCAAGGTCAGCCTGGTGTCGTCGTCGATGTTCCAGGTCAGGCTCGGCGCAATGTTGTAGCGCTTGTTTTCGATGTGGTCGATCTGCGTGTCGCTGTCGCGCACGACGCCGCTGATGCCATACAGAAACTGGCCGGCCTCATCGATCTTGCCGGTGCTGGCGAAGTTGACCTGGCGATGGTTGTCGCTGCCGTACTGCAATTGGATTTCGCTGCTGGCTTCGGCGCTTGGGCGACGGCTGACCATGTCGAGCAGACCGCCCGGTGGGGTCTGGCCGTACACCGACGAAGCCGGGCCGCGCAGCAGGGCGAGGCGGTCGAGGTTCCAGGTCTCCGGTTTTGGATTGGCGTACACGCCTTTTGGCAGTGGCAGGCCGTCGAGGAACTGGGTCGGCTCGAAACCGCGTACACGCAACCAGTCCGTGCGGGTGTCGCTGCCGTAGCTGCTGGCGGTGATGCCCGGCATGTAGCGCACGGCATCGTCGAGGCTGTGCACGCTGCGGTCGTCCATTTGCTGGCGCGTGGCAACCGAGATCGAGCGTGGCGCTTCGACCAGCGCGGTGTCGGTCTTGGTGCCGGCGGCGGTGCGGGTGGCGGTGTAGCCGTCGACCGGGCCCCAGGCGCTTTCAGTGTTTTCCACGCCGATGACAGAAGTTTCCGGCAGGTCGAGCACGCCTTCCGGCACGGCAACCAGGGTGTAAGTGCCGGTGCTGCTCAGTTCCAGTTGCAGACCGGTGCCACGCAGAGCCGCACGCAGGGCGCCAGCCGCGTCGTACTGTCCGCTGACCGGTGCCGACGTCTTGCCTGCCGCCAGCGAAGGATTCAGCGACAGCGCGATGCCGCCCTGACTGGCGATCTGGTTCAGGGTGGTCGACAGCGGTGCGGCCGGCAGGTTGTAGGCGCGCACGCTGGACGCTTGTTCAGCGGCGAGCAACGGGCTGCTGATCAACGGCGTGCTGAAAGCGATGGCGACGGCCAGCAGACTGGGGCGCAACAAGGTGTCTAGCGAACGGGACATACGGCGGCTCCTGAATGTAAATATTTCTCAATTGCCTGTGTGCCGGATGAAACTCGAAAAGTGATAGGGCTGGATGAAAATAATTTCGATTAACTGAAAATGGAGACTGTCGGGGGCCTCATCGCTGGCAAGCCAGCTCCCACAGGTTTCAGTGCGGTTCACAAAATTCATGCTCAGTTCAGACCCCTGTGGGAGCTGGCTCGCCAGCGATGGCGGCCGCTCAGCCAGCAGAGATCATTCAGGCTTGGAATCAGCCTTTGCGACGGTCACCCAATACTGCGTGTGCTGCTCAATCTGTACCGGTAGGGTCGGCAGCAGGGCGCTCAAGGCCTTGTCGGTGTCATGCAGCGGGAAGCTGCCGGTAATGCGCAGGTCGGCGACTTCCGGCGTCACGCCCAAGTGCCCGCGTCGATAGCGCCCGAGTTCATGCACCAGATCGCCCAGCCGCGCGTTGTCGACCACCAGCATGCCGCGTGTCCACGCATCGGCGCCGGGGTTGAGCGCGACGATCGAGTCCAGTCCATCACCGCGCAATAGCACTTGTTGGCCTTCACGGAGGATCTGTTCTTCAGGATTGGCTTGCGCGTGCGCCGCCACCGCCGACTGCAACACGCTCAGCCGCGTGCCGTCTTCCTCGCGCTTGACCAGGAAGCGTGTGCCCAGGGCGCGCATGCTGCCTTCGCGGGTTTCGACGATAAATGGCCGCGCATCGCCGTGGCCGGTTTCGATGAGAATCTCGCCTTCCTGCAAAACGATCAGTCGGCGTTTGTCATCGAAACGCACATCCACCGCACTGTGGGTGTTGAGATTGAGCACGGTGCCATCGGCCAGATGCACGGTGCGTTGCTCGCCCGTGGCCGTGCGCTGATCGGCGAGCCAGTAATCCAGCGGCAGATAACGCTCGCTCGCGAACAGCGCGACACCGACCACCACCACAACGCTGGCCAGCCCACTGCCCAGTTTGCGCACACGCCGCCGAATGCCCTCGCGCGATTGCAGCAAGGCGCTACGTGCCGGCCCCTTGGCTACATTGAAACGCTGATCGAGCATGCCCAACTGACGCCAGGCCCGTGCGTGTTCTTCGTTGGCCGCGTGCCATTTGGCAAACTCCTCACGCTCCAGCGGGCTACTGGAATCGAGGGTCAACTGCCAGGCAATCGCCGCATCCAGCACATGCGCCGGCACTGGCCTGGAACTGGCCGGATTCACGTCGGCTCACCGTACAGGGCGATATAGCACTGGCGAATGCCTTGCGCCAGATACTGGCGCACGCGGGGTACCGAGACGCCGAGTTTGTCGGCGATCTCGGCATGGCTGAGGCCGTCGAGGCGGTTATAAAGGAAAGCGGCGCGGGCCTTGGTCGACAGTTTGCCGAGCAAGCGGTCGATGGCCTTGAGGTCTTCGAGGATGAGTTGCTGTTCTTCTATAGAAGGTTGTTCGCCTTCAGGGATCAGCATCAATTCGCTGAGATAGGCCTGTTCCAGCGCGGCACGACGGAAGTAGTCGAACAGCAGGCCTTTGGCGATCGCCACCAGAAAGGCTCGTGGCTCGCGGGGTGTGAGCAACTGGTCGCGACCGAGCAAGCGCACAAAGGTGTCCTGGCTCAGATCCTCGGCCCGTTGCGGGCACGCCACATTGCGCCGCAACCACGCCAGCAGCCAACCGCGATGGTCGCGATACATCGCACCGACGAGCTGACTGTGAGGGCTTGGGACTGACGACACCGGACATCACCGATTGGGAAATATTAACTAACGCGAATTGTTCGCGATTCTGGCAGAGGTGGGAATGGTTAGCAATTGGCCACTGGTCAGGTGGCATCAGGGAAATCGCGTCATCGTTCTTCGCGGGCAGGCTCGCTCCCACAAGGCATCGCATTCCAAATGTGGGAGCGAGCCTGCTCGCGAAGAGGCCAGAACAGTCAACGAAAATCTAAAAGGACGGTGCTTGTCGTCGACGCTTCCACTGACTCAAACGCTGCTGCAGATTCAATGGGCTGTGAATCTGCTGCTGCCGCGCCCGGCTGAACAAGATCAACGCCAATTCCGCCGTGGCCAATGCATCGGCACTGGCGTTATGCCGCTCGAAGACTTCGAGCTTGAACCACTCAATCCACTCATCCAGCCCGGCCTCGCGGATGTTCGCCTGCGGGCAGACCAGCGGTGCAATGTCCGCCACATCCAGAAACGGATGCTGCAGCTTGTAGCCCAGATGATCTTTCAACGCGCGCCCGAGCATGTGCTGATCGAACGGCGCATGAAACGCCAACACTGGGCTGTCGCCCACAAACTCCATGAACTCGATTAGTGCCTGCGCCGGGTCACTGCCGGCAGCAATCGCGCTAGGCCCCAGGCCATGGATCAACACACTCGGCGCCAACTTCATGTCAGCACATTGCAGCGTGCGTTCGAATTGCTGACTGAAATCAATCGCGCCGTCCTCGATCACCACGGCGCCGATGGACAGCACCCGATCCTTGTTCAGGTTCAGCCCGGTGGTTTCCAGATCCAGCACCACCCAGCGTTGCTCGCGCAGGCTGCATTCACTCAACTGGGCGCCGACCGGCAAGCGTTCCAGGCGTTGTTGAAGATCCTCGGGCAGCAGCGGGGCGGCGGGGCGTAGCCATGAAAACAGACTCATAGCTGATACCGCAGGGTCAGGCTGCTTTGCAGGCGTTGGGCCTGGCGCAGGGACTCACGCAGGATGCGCCGGTCCAGATGGTTGAGGCTGTCGGGATCGACGCGGTTGGAGTAGGGCAAGTTCTCCCGGGTCTGTAGTTGATGTTGCTGCATGCGGGTTTGCTGAATGAAGTGATACGCCTCTTCATACGCCGCACCGTCCAACCGTTCGATGACTTCTTTGGCGACCAGTTGGCGGAAGCGCTCCAGGGTGTTGTTGGTTTCAATGCCATTGGCCAGGGCGAGCAATCGGGCACCGTCGACAAAAGGCGTCAGCCCCTGGACTTTCAGGTCCAGCGTGGCTTTCTCGCCATTCTTGCGCGCCAGCACGAACTCACGGAAGCGTCCCACGGGCGGCCGGTTGCGCAAGGCATTGTCGGCCATCATCCGCTGGAACAACCGGTTATCCGCCACCTGATCGAGAATCCCTCGGCGCAGTTGTTCGCAGCCTTGTTCATCACCCCAAACCACCCGCAAGTCGAAATAAATGCTCGAGCCCAGCAGGTTCTCCGGCGTCGCCTCGCGGATAAACGCCGCGAACCGCCGGGCCCACTCGGCCCGGGACAAACACAGCTCAGGGTTGCCGGCCATGATGTTGCCCTTGCACAGGGTGAAGCCGCAGAGCGCCAGGCTCTGGTTGATCTGTTGGGCGATGGGCAGCAATTTGCCGCGGATCTCGGCGGCATGCGCAGCGTCCCGGGCCTCAAACAGAATGCCGTTGTCCTGATCGGTGTGCAGCGTTTGCTCGCGACGACCTTCGCTGCCGAAGCACAGCCAACTGAACGGGATACCTGGGTCGCCTTTCTCTGCGAGGGTCAGCTCGATCACCCGGCACACGGTGTGGTCGTTGAGCAGGGTAATGATGTGAGTGATTTGGGTCGAAGAGGCACCGTGGGCCAGCATGCGCTCGACCAACTGGCCGATCTCGCCGCGCAGTGCCACCAGGTTTTCCACCCGCTGGGCGCTGCGGATGGTTCGGGCCAGGTGCACCAGATCGACCCGTTGCAGGGAGAACAGATCGCGCTCGGACACCACGCCGCACAGACGCTGATCCTTGACCAGACAGACGTGGGCGATGTGCCGTTCGGTCATGGCAATCGCCGCGTCGAAAGCGCTGTGGTCCGGCGTCAGGAAAAACGGCGCCTGGGTCATGTGCCGATCAATGGCTTCGCTGAAATCGGTGGTCCCGTCGGCGACAACCTGGCGCAAGTCGCGCAGGGTGAAAATCCCCAGGGGCGCCTTCTGCTCGTCGACAATCACGATGCTGCCGACCTGTTGCTCATGCATCAGGGTCACGGCTTCACGCAGCGGCGTGGCCAGGCTGCACGTCACTGGGTGACGCATGGCCAACTCGCCCAGCCGCGTGTTCAGCGAGTACTGGGTGCCAAGGGTTTCCACGGCTTTTTGCTGGACTTGCTGGTTGACCTGATCCAGCAGGCTGCTGACCCCGCGCAAGGCAAAGTCGCGAAAGGTATTCGACAGGGCGAACAGCTTGATGAAGGCCAGTTTGTTCAGTTGCAGGCAGAAAGTGTCTTCGGCGGCCAGGTGTTCGGTACGAGTCGCCCGCTCACCCAGCAACGCGGCTAAAGGGAAGCATTCCCCCGTGGTGATTTCGAAGGTGGTTTCGGTGCCACCCTTGGCCGTGTGCGGGCGTTCGCCAACCACCCGGCCCTGCTTGACGATGTAGAAATGCTCAACCGGGCCGTCGGCGGGCTTGATAATGCTCTCGCCGGGACCGTAGAAACGCAGCTGACATTGCTCCACCAGGTAGGCCAGGTGGGCATGTTCCATCTGATTGAAGGGCGGGAAGCGCTGGAGGAATTGCAAAGTGCCCTGAATGTTCTGCAACACCGCGGTTTTCCCTGCCTGGGTGAAGGCATCCGCTTTACTCATAACTATTACCGCAGTCTTTTTTGAATTGTTGTTGTCGGATCGTTCAGCCATGGTCGGCCCCTGCGTGCGGGGTGCCCATTGGACGTAAGTCTAGGTAGTCGGTGGATATGTCTATATTTGAGAGAAGTCCTACACACTTTGTGCGTAAAACCTTTCAATTTGCCTCTAGGAAAAATATCCGACGAAGTGCACATTGAAGCTCTGCTTAGCGATGTCTGACCATTGTGCTAGGGGATTGATTGAAAACGTAGAGTAAGCCATGTCCGACCACGATATTTTGAGTGACGCCGAGCGCGAGGCGCTCAGTGCGATCATGCTGGAACCCGATCTTCCGCCGCAGCGGGTGTTGATCGTTGACGACGACAAAGACGCTCGAGAACTGCTATCGGAGATCCTTGCGCTGGATGGCGTACGTTGCATGACCGCCGCCAGTGGCGAAACCGCGCTCAAACTGTTGGACACAACGCCTTCGATTGGCCTGGTAATTACCGATCTGCGGATGAAGAATGTTGATGGCCTGGACTTGATCCGCGAAGTGCGCGAGTCGGTCCGGGCGGCGATGCCGATCATCATCGTGTCCGGCGATGCCGACGTGAAGGACGCGATCGCCGCCATGCATTTGAGCGTGGTGGATTTTCTGCTTAAACCGATTGATACCGTTAAGTTGCTGGCGTTGGTCAAGCATGAGCTGGGGATGGAACCTTAACAAAGACTTCAAGCTGAGAGGGCTTTTGTGGCGAGGGGGCTTGGCCCCGTTGGGACGCGAAGCGGCCCCCTGCTTTTTTCAGACAGGCCGCGTTCGCCGACTTTACGACTGCTGTGCAGCCGAACGGGGGCAAGCCCCCTCGCCACAGGTGAGCGCATCCACAAATAAAAAAGCCCTGATCGAAAGATCAGGGCTTTTTCATGTCCAGCATCAGCGTTTAGTTACAAGCCATTGGCTGCCTTGAACTCACGACGACGACGGTGCAGAACCGGCTCGGTATAACCGTTCGGCTGCTTGGTGCCTTCGATCACCAGTTCGACTGCCGCCTGGAAGGCGATGTTGCTGTCGAAGTTCGGTGCCAGCGGACGGTACAGCGCGTCGTTGGCGTTCTGACGATCAACCACCGGCGCCATGCGCTTGAGGCTTTCCATCACTTGAGCTTCAGTGACGATGCCATGACGCAGCCAGTTGGCGATGTGCTGGCTGGAAATGCGCAGCGTCGCACGGTCTTCCATCAGGCCGACGTCGTTGATGTCCGGCACTTTCGAGCAACCCACGCCTTGGTCGATCCAGCGCACCACGTAACCGAGAATGCCCTGGGCGTTGTTGTCCAGTTCGTTCTTGATCTGCTCTGGCGTCCAGTTCGGATTGACGGCCAGCGGGATGGTTAGGATGTCGTCCACCGAAGCGCGAGCACGTTTGGCCAGTTCGGCCTGACGGGCGAACACGTCAACCTTGTGGTAGTGCAGCGCGTGCAGCGCGGCGGCGGTCGGCGATGGCACCCAAGCGGTGTTGGCGCCGGCCAGCGGGTGAGCAATTTTCTGTTCGAGCATGGCGGCCATCAGGTCCGGCATGGCCCACATGCCTTTACCGATCTGGGCACGACCTTGCAGGCCGGTGCTCAAACCGATATCGAGGTTCCAGTTCTCGTAGGCGCCGATCCACTTCTCAGCCTTCATGTCAGCCTTGCGCACCATCGGGCCGGCTTCCATGGATGTGTGGATTTCGTCGCCGGTGCGGTCGAGGAAACCGGTGTTGATGAACACCACACGCTCGCTGGCAGCCTTGATGCAGGCCTTGAGGTTGACCGTGGTACGGCGCTCCTCGTCCATGATCCCGACTTTCAGGGTGTTGCGTGGCAGGTCGAGCACGTCTTCGATACGCCCGAACAGCTCGTTCGTGAACGCGGCTTCTTCCGGGCCGTGCATTTTAGGCTTCACGATATAGACCGAGCCAGTGCGGCTGTTCTTGCGCGAGTTGTGGCCGTTGAGGCTATGGATCGCCGCGAGGCAGGTCACCAGACCGTCGAGGATGCCTTCCGGTACTTCGTTGCCTTGACTATCGAGGATCGCGTCGATGGTCATCAGGTGACCGACGTTACGTACGAACAACAGCGAACGACCGTGCAGACTCAGTTCCTTGCCATCGACACCGGTGTAGGTGCGGTCGGCGTTCATGGTGCGAGTAAAGGTCTTACCGCCCTTGGAGACTTCCTCTGACAGATCGCCCTTCATCAGGCCGAGCCAGTTGCGGTAGATCACCACTTTGTCGTCGGCATCGACGGCAGCAACGGAGTCTTCGCAGTCCATGATGGTGGTCAGCGCGGCTTCCATCAGGATGTCTTTGACGCCGGCAGCGTCGGTCTGGCCGACCGGGGTGCTGGCATCGACCTGGATTTCGAAATGCAGGCCGTTGTTTTTCAGCAGGATCGCAGTCGGTGCCGAAGCATCGCCGTGGAAACCGATCAATTGCGCGTCGTTACGCAGGCCGGTGTTGCTGCCACCTTTAAGGGCGACCACCAGTTTGCCGTCAACGATTGTGTAGCGGGTGGAGTCGACGTGAGTGCCAGCGGCCAATGGCGCGGCTTCGTCGAGGAAGGCACGGGCGAAGGCGATGACCTTGTCGCCGCGGACCTTGTTGTAGCCTTTGCCTTTCTCCGCGCCGTCAGCTTCGCTGATGGCGTCGGTGCCGTAGAGCGCGTCGTACAGCGAACCCCAGCGGGCGTTCGAGGCATTAAGCGCGAAACGGGCGTTCATCACCGGCACCACGAGTTGCGGACCGGCCATGCGGGCGATTTCGTCATCGACGTTTTGCGTCGTTGCCTGGAAATCGGCCGCTTCTGGCAGCAGATAACCGATGTCTTGCAAGAAGGCCTTATAAGCCACGGCGTCGTGTGGTTGACCGGCACGGGATTGGTGCCAGCCGTCGATACGAGCCTGGAAATCATCGCGTTTGGCGAGTAGGGCTTTGTTCTTCGGCGCCAGGTCATGAATGACCTTGTCGGCATCGGCCCAGAACTTATCGGCGGTGAGGCCGGTACCGGGAATGGCTTCGTTGTTCACGAAGTCGAACAGGACTTTGGCGACCTGCAGGCCACCGACTTGAACGTGTTCAGTCATTGCTTGCCTCACTCTGCTCAGCTATTTCGCTTTTCAGCTCTTCAATTTTGACAATGAAGCCTCTGGCCATTTAAACCACAAACCCGTCCGCCAGTACATGCCCTTGCGGGCGGCTGGGTTCGGTCCAATCAACGGCTTGGAGGCCTTGCTGACGGGGCTTTCAGGGTTGCGAGTGTGCCGGTGGCAGACATCGATCCAACGTTATGTAGTGTGCGCTGCGGCATACTACATGATGAATTGCGCTTGTGAAAATTAGACTAATTACGTCGTTCTGCGACCCCATGACGCATTGCGGTCATGTCGGGGAACGGGATGTTCTCAAAAAACTATTGGATTGTTCCAGTTAAATATAAAAACTTGTACACATAAATACTATTTGGCTGCTATGGCCTATGACTTCTGCCACGAAGTGCCTCGTGGCGAGATTATTGTGGCGAGGGGATTTATCCCCGTTGGGTGGCGAAGCCGCCCCCGGCGTTCTGGCAGGTAAACCAAATTGGCAGGATTTACGACTGCTGCCGCAGCCGGACGGGGATAAATCCCCTCACCACAGGTTTTCCCAAATCACATTCACAGGTCGGTGTTCACAACAAAAGTCATGACAAGAGGACGGCGCCATGGATTTTGGCTGCTATGACAGCTGTCACGAAGGGCCTCGTGGTGGGGTTAATTGTGGCGAGGGGATTTATCCCCGTTGGGTGGCGAAGCCGCCCCCGGCGTTCTGGCAGGTAAACCAAATTGGCAGAATTACGACTGCTGCCGCAGCCGAACGGGGATAAATCCCCTCACCACAGGTTTTCCCAAATCACACTCACAGGTGGGTGTTCACCACAAAAGTCATGACAAGAGGGCGGCGCCATGGATTTTGGCTGCTATGGCAGCTGTCACGAAGGGCCTCGTGGTGAGATTAATTGTGGCGAGGGGATTTATCCCCGTTGGGTGGCGAAGCCGCCCCCGGCATTCTGGCAGGTAAACCAAATTGGCAGGATTGACGACTGCTGCCGCAGCCGGACGGGGATAAATCCCCTCACCACAGGTTCTTCCCAAATCACACTCACAGGTGGGTGTTCACCACAAAAGTCATGACGAGAGGTCGCCGCCATGGATCTTGGCTGCTATGGCATCTGTCACAGAGTGCCTCGTGGTGAGATTAATTGTGGCGAGGGGATTTATCCCCGTTGGGTGGCGAAGCCGCCCCCTGCGTTCTGGCAGGTAAACCAAATTGGCAGGATTGACGACTGCTGCCGCAGCCGAACGGGGATAAATCCCCTCGCCACAGGTTCTTCCCAAATCACATTCACAGGTGGGTGTTCACCACAAAAGTCATGACAAGAGGGCGGCGCCATGGATTTTGGCTGCTATGGCATCTGTCACAGAGGGCCTTGTGGTGAGGTTAATTGTGGCGAGGGGATTTATCCCCGTTGGGTGGCGAAGCCGCCCCCTGCGTTCTGGCAGGTAAACCGAACTGGCAGGATTGACGACTGCTGCCGCAGCCGGACGGGGATAAATCCCCTCACCACAGGTTCTTCCCAAATCACATTCACGGGTAGGTGTTCACTTGGCGATAGCGGCTGAATTTCGGTGCTTGCCTATACTTCTCTTTCTATAACAAAAAGAGGGCTGCGCCATGGACCACCTCGTACTCACCGTATTCGCGCCGGACAAGGCAGGGCAGGTCGAGCGCATTGCCCAATGCATCGCCGAGCATGGCGGCAACTGGCTGGAAAGCCGCATGTCGCGCATGGCCGGACAGTTCGCCGGGATTCTTCGGGTGGGTGTGCCGGCCGAAGCCTACGACGAATTGGTTGATGCCCTACAGGCGTTGTCCGCTCATGGCATTCGGGTGCTGATCGCTGAAAGTGGCATCGAGCAATCTTGCACCTGGAAGCCGATTGCCATGGAGCTGGTGGGCAACGACCGGCCGGGGATCGTGCGCGACATCACTCGTTTACTGAGCGAGCAGGGCGTGAACCTGGAACGCTTGGTCACTGAAGTACGCCCGGCGCCGATGAGCAGCGAACCGCTGTTCCATGCCGAAGCGATTCTCGCGGTGCCGCTGACGTTGTCCCTGGACGTGCTGCAATCACGGCTGGAAACCCTGGCCGATGACTTGATGGTTGAATTGGTCCTGCGCAGTGATCCCTGACCCAGCGGTCCCTGACAGTGTTATCCAAGTTTAACGTGCACCTGCCTGTGGATAACCTGTAGAGATACCCCGCCAGGCCAAGCCGGCCGGGGTTCTTCAGGTTCTGATCAAAAAACCAGCAGTTTCAACAAGTTGCGCACAAACGGCGGGGATCACGCTGTGGATAACCTTTGGAAGGATTGATGCAGGCCACGAAAGACGTGGCCTGTAGAGGTTTGTGCGTTTTTTGATCAGCGACGGCGACGCATACTGATCACCGCATCGACGCTGTAAATCGCCAGGCCAGCCCAGATAAAGATGAACGCCACCAGAGTGCTGGACGACAGGTGTTCACCAAACAGCAGAACGGCTTGCAGCAGCACCAGCGTCGGCGCCAGGTATTGGAGAAATCCCAGCGTGGTGTAGGGCAAATGCCGCGCGGCGGCGTTGAAACACACCAGCGGCACCAGCGTCACGGGGCCGGCCGCCACCAGCCACCAGGCTGCGGACGTGGTCCAGAACTCGGCCTGTGCGCTGCCCGCTGTCGGGTTGAACAGCAACCAGGCCGTGGCAATCGGCACCAGCATCCAGGTTTCCACTACCAGACCCGGCAACGCCTTGACCGGCGCTTGCTTGCGGATCAGCCCGTAGAAACCGAAGGTCAGCGCCAGCACCAGCGAAACCCACGGCAGACTGCCGACCTGCCACACCTGTTGCGCCACGCCAACCGCCGCCAGACCCACCGCCAGCCACTGCATGCGCCGCAGTCGTTCACCGAGGATCAGCATCCCCAGCAACACGTTCACCAGCGGGTTGATGTAGTAACCGAGGCTGGCTTCGAGCATTCGTCCGTTGTTCACCGACCACACATAAGTCAGCCAGTTGGCCGCGATCAGCGTGCCGCTCAGGGCCAGGATTGCCAGCCGTTTCGGGTTGTCGCGCAACTCGCGCCACCAGCCCGGATGTTTCCAGACCATCAGCAGCAGGGCGCCGAATAGCGCGGACCAGAGCACGCGGTGGATGATGATTTCTACAGCCGGCACCGAGGCGATGGCTTTGAAGTAGATCGGGAAAAGTCCCCAGATGATGTAGGCACTCAGGCCCAGGATGTACCCGCGACGCGGGTTGGCAGCTTGCATGCAGAATCCTTGCTTAGGCAGCTAACAAAGTAGGGGATTGTAAGGAGATTTGTCAGCGAATGCCGCAGCTGTTTGGTCAGGAAAGTGTTAACGAGAGATTGAGCCTCCACTAGGAAGGCTCATTAAGACCGATCAAAAGTTATCCGGCGACCGCGCCTTCTCCCGCGCATGCTCGCGGCTGATCAAGCCCTTGGTCACCAACTCCTTCAGGCACATATCCAGCGTCTGCATCCCCAGGTTGCCCCCGGTCTGAATCGACGAGTACATCTGCGCCACCTTGTCCTCGCGGATCAGGTTACGGATCGCCGACGTGCCGAGCATGATCTCGTGTGCCGCGATCCGCCCGCCGCCGATCTTCTTGACCAGTGTCTGGGACACCACCGCCAGCAATGACTCGGACAACATCGAGCGCACCATCGACTTCTCGTCCCCCGGAAACACGTCAACCACCCGGTCGATGGTTTTCGCCGCCGACGTGGTGTGCAGCGTGCCAAACACCAGGTGACCGGTCTCGGCCGCGGTTAGGGCCAGGCGAATAGTCTCCAGATCGCGCATCTCCCCGACCAGAATCACATCCGGGTCTTCGCGCAGGGCCGAGCGCAGTGCGGTGGCGAAGCTTCGGGTATCGCGGTGGACTTCGCGCTGGTTGATCAGGCATTTGCGCGATTCATGGACGAACTCGATCGGGTCTTCGATGGTGAGTATGTGGTGATGGCGATGGTTGTTCAGGTAATCAATCATCGCCGCCAGGGTGGTGGACTTGCCGGAACCGGTCGGGCCGGTCACCAGCACCAGGCCACGGGGCGCTTCGGTAATCTTGCGAAACACATCTCCCATGCCAAGGTCATCCATGCTCAGGACCTTGGACGGGATGGTCCGGAACACCGCACCGGCGCCGCGGTTCTGGTTGAACGCGTTAACTCGAAAGCGCGCCACGCCTGGCACTTCAAAGGAGAAGTCGGTTTCCAGGTGCTTCTCGAAGTCCACCCGCTGGGTGTCGTTCATGATGTCGTAGATCAGCTCGTGCACCTGTTTGTGGTCCAGGGCCGGCAGGTTGATGCGCCGCACGTCGCCGTCGACGCGAATCATCGGTGGCAGGCCGGCAGACAGGTGCAAGTCGGACGCGCCCTGTTTCGCGCTGAATGCCAGCAGCTCAGTGATATCCATAGCGCTCCTCAATTCCAGTAGAATGCCGCGAACCTTCAGACCAGCGGCGCCTCTTGATGTCCACGATAGCAGACAACATTCTCCAGGTTAGTTCGCGCATACACGCAGCAACACTCGCCGCCCAGCGCGACGAGCACAGCGTCCAGCTACTGGCCGTGAGCAAGACCAAGCCTGCCGAGGCCCTGCGTGAAGCCCACGCCGCCGGGATCCGCGACTTTGGCGAGAACTATCTGCAGGAAGCCCTCGGCAAACAGCTCGAATTGGCCGACCTGCCCTTGATCTGGCACTTCATCGGCCCCATTCAATCGAACAAGACTCGCGCTATCGCCGAGCACTTCGCTTGGGTGCATTCCGTGGATCGTTTGAAAATCGCACAACGCCTGTCCGAACAACGTCCTGCCGATCTGCCCCCGCTGAACATCTGCATCCAGGTCAACGTCAGCGGTGAAGACAGCAAGTCCGGCTGCACCCCGGCCGACCTGCCGGCCCTGGCCAATGCCATCAGCGCCTTGCCGCGCCTTAAGCTACGCGGGTTGATGGCGATCCCTGAGCCGACTGAAGATCGCGCCGCCCAGGACGCCGCTTTTGCTGCCGTGCAAAGCCTGCAAGCCAGCCTCAATCTGCCGCTCGACACACTTTCCATGGGCATGAGCCACGACCTTGAGTCAGCCATCGCCCAAGGCGCCACTTGGGTCCGCATCGGTACGGCCCTGTTTGGCGCCCGTGATTACAGTCAACCGAACAATGGCTGACTTCTCTCTTGATAAGGACCTGACATGAGCAAGACTCGTATTGCCTTTATCGGTGCCGGCAACATGGCCGCCAGCCTGATCGGTGGCCTGCGCGCCAAGGGTCTGGACGCGGCCCACATCCGCGCCAGCGATCCCGGCGCTGAAACCCGTGCTCGCGTGAACGCTGAACACGGCATCGAAGTATTCGCCGACAACGCCGACGCGATTCAAGACGCCGACGTGGTCGTACTGGCGGTCAAACCCCAGGCGATGAAAGCCGTTTGCGGAGCGATTCGCCCAAGCCTCAAGCCGAATCAACTGGTGGTGTCCATCGCCGCCGGCATCACCTGTGCCAGCATGACCAACTGGCTCGGCGCCCAGCCGATCGTGCGCTGCATGCCCAACACCCCGGCGCTGCTGCGTCAGGGCGTGAGCGGTTTGTACGCCACCGCCGAGGTGAACGCCGAACAACGCCAACAGGCGCAAGAGCTGCTGTCCGCCGTCGGCATCGCGCTGTGGCTGGACGAAGAGCAGCAACTGGACGCGGTGACCGCTGTTTCCGGTTCGGGCCCTGCGTACTTCTTCCTGTTGATCGAAGCGATGACCGCCGCGGGCGTGAAACTCGGCCTGCCGGCAGACATCGCCGCACAACTGACCCTGCAAACCGCACTGGGCGCCGCCCACATGGCGGTCGCCAGTGACGTGGACGCAGCAGAACTGCGTCGCCGCGTGACTTCGCCGGCCGGCACCACGGAAGCGGCCATCAAGTCGTTCCAGGCCGGGGGCTTCGAAGCCCTGGTCGAAAAAGCACTCGGCGCCGCCGCCCACCGCTCAGCCGAGATGGCCGAGCAACTGGGTCGCTAATCAGCTCTTACAAAGGAATCAATGATGCTTGGACTCAATGACGCTGCCATTTTTGTAATTAAAACCCTGGGCAGCCTGTACCTGCTGATCGTGCTGATGCGCTTTATCCTGCAACTGGTTCGGGCGAATTTCTACAACCCGCTCTGCCAGTTCATCGTCAAAGCCACTCAACCGTTGCTCAAGCCTCTGCGCCGAGTCATCCCGAGCATGTTCGGGCTGGACATGTCGTCACTGGTATTGGCGCTGATCATTCAGATGGCGCTGATCGCGGTCATCCTGACGCTCAAGGGCTTCCAGGTCGACTGGCTGTTTTTGATCCCTTGGGCTCTGATCGCTCTCTTCGCGCTGTTTTTGAACATTCTGTTCTACGCGATGATCATCAGCGTGATTCTGTCTTGGGTCGCACCGGGTAGCCACAATCCGGGCGCCGAACTGGTTGCTCAGATTACTGAACCGGTACTCGCGCCGTTCCGCCGGATTCTTCCGAGCCTGGGCGGCCTCGACATCTCGCCGATCTTCGCGTTTATCCTGATCCAGTTGCTGCAAAGCTGGGTGATCCCGCGCCTGGCTTACTTCGCCTTCATGCCGCAGGGCCTGCTCGGGCTGATCTGATGAGCTACTTTCGCTGGGACGGTGATGATCTGATTCTGGAGTGTCACCTGCAACCGGCGGCCCGCGGCGATGATTTCTGCGGGCTACACGGCGATAGATTGAAGATCCGCCTGACCGCGCCGCCCGTTGAGGGCAAGGCCAATGCGTACTTGATGGCGTTTTTGGCCAAGGCGTTCGGGGTTTCCAAGAGCCAGGTGAGCTTGCTCAGCGGCGAGTTGAACCGGCAGAAACGAGTGCGGATTTGTTCGCCGAAGAAGCTGCCGGAGTTGCCGGACCTGGTGCGCCCCTGATCGAGCAGTGCAGCACTTGTGGCGAGGGGATTTATCCCCGCTCGGCTGCGCAGCAGTCGTAAAACCCGCCAACCCGATTTTGCTGGTAGAACGCAGGGGGCGGCTTCGCCACCCAACGGGGATAAATCCCCTCGCCACAGGGGTCGCGTTCAATGAATGAAATCAGGCCCGGCCTTTGCTTGCCGCTAGCCACACTGGTCTTTAGACTTACGCCTCATTTCAACGAGAGCAGGGTCGATGCCAACTGCCTTTCCCGCCGATTCTGTTGGTCTGGTGACGCCGCAAGTGGCGCACTTCAGTGAACCCCTGGCCCTGGCCTGCGGCCGTTCGCTCCCAGCTTATGACCTGATCTATGAAACCTACGGCACGCTGAACGCCACGGCGAGCAACGCCGTGCTGATCTGCCACGCCTTGTCCGGTCACCATCACGCTGCCGGCTTCCACAGCCCCGACGACCGTAAACCCGGTTGGTGGGACAGCTGCATAGGCCCCGGCAAGCCGATCGACACCAGCAAGTTCTTCGTGGTCAGCCTGAACAACCTCGGCGGCTGCAACGGTTCTACCGGCCCGAGCAGTATCAATCCGGAAACCGGTAAACCGTTCGGCGCCGATTTCCCGGTACTGACCGTGGAAGACTGGGTGCACAGTCAGGTGCGCCTGTCCGACTTGCTCGGCATCAGCCAGTGGGCGGCGGTGATTGGCGGCAGCCTCGGCGGCATGCAGGCCTTGCAGTGGACCATCACCTACCCGGACCGCGTGCGGCATTGCCTGGCCATCGCCTCGGCGCCCAAGCTGTCGGCACAGAACATCGCCTTCAACGAAGTGGCGCGCCAGGCGATCCTGACCGACCCCGAGTTCCACGGCGGTTCGTTCCAGGAAGCGGGCGTGATCCCCAAGCGCGGCTTGATGCTGGCGCGGATGGTCGGCCACATCACCTACCTGTCCGACGATTCCATGGGCGAGAAATTCGGCCGTGGCCTGAAGAGCGAAAAGCTCAACTACGACTTCCACAGCGTCGAGTTCCAGGTCGAGAGCTACCTGCGTTATCAGGGTGAAGAGTTCTCCGGGCGCTTTGACGCCAACACCTATCTGCTGATGACCAAGGCGCTGGACTACTTCGACCCGGCGGCGAACTTCGACGATGACCTGGCGAAAACCTTCGCCGGCGCCACCGCCAAGTTCTGCGTGATGTCCTTCACCACCGACTGGCGCTTCTCCCCTGCCCGCTCGCGGGAACTGGTGGACGCGCTGATGGCGGCCAAGAAAGACGTTTGCTACCTCGAGATCGACGCTCCGCAAGGCCACGACGCCTTCCTGATTCCGATCCCGCGTTACTTGCAGGCGTTCAGCAACTACATGAACCGTATTAGTTTGTGAGAAAGCCATGAGAGCTGATCTGGAAATCATCCAGGAATGGATTCCCGCCGGTAGCCGCGTGCTCGACCTCGGTTGCGGCGACGGCGAACTGCTGACCTGGCTAAGGGACAACAAGCAAGTCACCGGCTATGGCCTGGAAAACGACGCGGACAACATCGCCGAGTGCGTGGCCAAGGGCATCAACGTGATCGAGCAGGATCTGGACAAGGGCCTCGGCAACTTTGCCAGCAACAGCTTCGACGTCGTGGTCATGACCCAAGCCCTGCAAGCCGTGCACTACCCGGACAAGATCCTCGACGAAATGCTGCGGGTCGGTCGCCAGTGCATCATCACCTTCCCCAACTTCGGTCACTGGCGTTGCCGTTGGTATCTGGCGAGCAAGGGCCGGATGCCGGTTTCCGAGTTTCTGCCGTACACCTGGTACAACACGCCGAACATCCACTTCTGCACTTTCGGCGACTTTGAAGAATTGTGCCGCGAACGTGAAGCGAAGGTCATTGATCGGCTTGCCGTGGATCAACAGCACCGACACGGGTGGGCCAGTAAGCTATGGCCTAATCTATTAGGTGAGATCGGTATCTACCGCGTCAGCAGCCCAGGGCTGCAAGACCACAAGGTCGCGGTCTGAACCACGCCACTTCAAGGAGAACGATCATGGGTCGTCTAGCACTGTTTCTACTTACTGCCTGCCTGAGCGTCACTGCCATGGCCGCCGACGTCATCAAAGGCGAGCGTCAGGAAACCTTTGGCGACGTGACGGTGCACTACAACACCTTCAACTCCACCTACCTGACGCCGGACATTGCCAAAGCGGCGGAACTGATCCGCAGCAAGAGTCAGGGCGTGATCAACGTTTCGGTAATCAAGGACGGCAAACCACTGATCTCTCAGGTCAGCGGCACGGTCAAAGACCTGACCAGCCAGAGCGTCCCGTTGAGTTTCAAACAGGTGACTGAGCAAGGTGCGGTTTACTACATTGCGCAGTACCCGGTGCCTCAGCAGGAAATCCGCACGTTCGAGATCAAGGTCCAGAACGGCGACAAAATCAACACCATCAATTTCAACCAAGAGCTTTTCCCCGGCGAATGATGAACTTCACGCAACTCGTACTGGCCAGCCATAACGCCGGCAAACTCAAGGAACTCCAGGCCATGCTCGGCGAATCGGTGCAACTGCGCTCGATCGGCGAGTTCAGCAGCGTCGAGCCGGAAGAAACCGGCCTGTCGTTCGTCGAGAACGCCATCCTCAAGGCCCGCAATGCCGCGCGCATCTCCGGTTTGCCGGCGCTGGCCGATGATTCGGGGCTGGCGGTGGATTTCCTTGGCGGTGCGCCGGGGATCTACTCCGCACGTTACGCTGACGGTCAGGGCGATGCGGCGAATAACGCCAAGCTGCTCGACGTGCTCAAAGACGTGCCTGAAGCCGAACGCGGCGCGCAGTTCGTTTGCGTCCTGGCGCTGGTGCGGCATGCCGACGATCCGTTGCCGATCCTTTGCGAAGGCTTGTGGCACGGGCGCATTCTGCCGACGGCCAGCGGCCAGCACGGTTTTGGCTATGACCCGCTGTTCTGGGTGCCGGAGCGCAACTGCTCCAGCGCCGAGCTGAGCCCAAGCGACAAGAACCTGATCAGCCACCGCGCCCGTGCAATGGATCTGCTGCGCCAGCGTCTGGGCCTGAAATGACCCACGACTCATCCGCGTCGCCGCTGATCTTCGGCGGCGCCGCCCAATCACCTCGGGCCGCGCTGCCAACGTTGCCGCCCCTGGCGCTGTACATCCACATCCCGTGGTGTGTGCGCAAATGCCCTTATTGCGACTTCAACTCCCACACCGCCAGCCCGGTGTTGCCGGAAGAAGAGTACGTCGACGCATTGCTGGCCGACCTCGATCAGGATCTACACGCGGTTTACGGCCGTGAGCTGAGCTCGATCTTCTTTGGTGGCGGCACTCCGAGCCTGTTCAGCGCCGAGGCCTTGGGCCGTTTGCTCAAAGGCGTGGAGCAGCGGATTCCGTTTGCCAGCGACATCGAAATCACCCTGGAAGCCAACCCGGGGACGTTCGAGCAGGAGAAGTTCGTCGCCTACCGGGCACTGGGCATCAATCGCCTGTCGATCGGCATCCAGAGCTTCCAGGAAGAGAAACTCAAAGCGCTGGGGCGGATTCACAACGGTGACGAAGCGGTGCGAGCCGCCGGCATGGCCCGTCAGGCCGGGTTCGACAACTTCAATCTGGACCTGATGCACGGTTTGCCCGATCAGTCGCTGGACGACGCCTTGAGCGACCTGCGCCAGGCCATCGCGCTGAAGCCGACCCACTTGTCCTGGTATCAGCTAACGCTGGAGCCGAACACGGTGTTCTGGAACCAGCCGCCGACGCTGCCGGAAGACGACACGTTGTGGGACATTCAGGAAGCCGGGCAGGCGCTGTTGGCCGAGCACGGTTACGCGCAATACGAAGTCTCGGCCTATGCCCAGCCCGGTCGCCCGGCGCGGCATAACCTCAATTACTGGAGTTTCGGCGACTTCATCGGCATCGGCGCTGGCGCCCACGGCAAGCTCAGCCACCCGGACGGGCGCATCGTCCGGACCTGGAAGACACGTCTGCCGAAGGACTACCTCAACCCGGCCAAAAGCTTCAAGGCCGGCGAGAAAGCCCTGACCAACGACGAGCTGCCATTCGAGTTCCTGATGAACGCCTTGCGCCTGACCGAGGGAGTGGAATCGCGACTGTATCCGGAACGTACCGGGCTGCCGCTGGAAAGCCTCGCCGAAGGTCGCCGTGAAGCCGAACAAAGCGGCTTGTTGCAGGTCGAACCGTCACGTCTGGCGGCCACCGAGCGCGGACAACTGTTTCTCAATGACTTGCTGCAGACATTTCTGAGCTGATTTCAGCCTTAAGGGAAAACCAATGGATTTGATCCTCGACCTGCTCGCCACCGTGTCCCGCTGGAGCCGTAGCAACCTGTCGGAAATCTCTCTGGCACTGGTGGGTTGCCTGCTGGTGCTGTTCGGCGCGGACATCAAAGGCTGGGTCGAACAACGCCTGGGCGGCCTCGCCGGCGCCTTGCGCGTCCCGATGATGGCCCTGCTGTGCATGGTCGGCAGTGGGCTTGCGCTGATCTACGCCACGCCATGGATCATCAAAGGCCTGAGCCAGTTCAACAACTACAGCCTGGCACCGGTGTTGCTGGTGGTGCTGGTGTTGATTGGCGTAGTCGCCGACCGCCGCTGATTTCAGCTGCAACCGAAAACAACTGTGGGAGCGAGCTTGCTCGCGAAGGCGGTGTATCAGTCGACATTAAAGTTGAATGACACACCGCTTTCGCGAGCAAGCCCGCTCCCACATTGGGTATTGCGTAGGGCTTAGGACTGCTTTTCGAACTTCAGGTCCCACACGCCATGCCCAAGACGTTCGCCGCGGCGTTCGAACTTGGTGATCGGGCGCTCGGTCGGGCGCGGGACGCATTTGCCGTCTTCGGCAAGGTTGCGGTAACCCGGTGCGACGTTCATCACTTCCAGCATGTACTCGGCATACGGTTCCCAGTCGGTGGCCATGTGCAGAATGCCGCCGACTTTCAACTTGCTGCGCACCAGTTCAGCGAACGACGCCTGAACGATACGGCGCTTGTGGTGACGGCTCTTGTGCCACGGGTCCGGAAAAAACAGCATCAGACGATCGAGGCTGTTATCGGCCACGCAATTGTTGAGCACTTCGATCGCGTCGCAATCGTAGACCCGCAGGTTGGTCAGGCCCTGAGTCAGCACGCCATTAAGCAGCGCGCCAACACCCGGGCGGTGAACTTCCACACCGATGAAATCCTGCTCCGGCGAAGCGGCAGCCATTTCCAGCAGCGAATGACCCATGCCGAAACCGATTTCCAGGGAACGCGGCGCCGAACGGCCAAACACCTGATCGTAATCCACCGGCGCGTCGGCCAGCGGCAACACGAACAGCGGGGTGCCCTGCTCCAGGCCTTTTTGCTGGCCTTCGGTCATGCGCCCGGCGCGCATCACGAAACTCTTGATGCGGCGGTGTTGGCGTTCTTCGCCTTCTTCCGGCTGGATAGGCGTGTCGTTTGATTCAGTCATCAATGGCTCTTACTTGATCAGACCATCCAGCGGCGAGGAGGCGCTGGCATAGAGTTTTTTCGGCATGCGGCCGGCGAGGTAGGCCAAGCGGCCTGCAACGATGGCGTGTTTCATGGCTTCAGCCATCATGATCGGCTGCTGGGCGTGAGCAATGGCCGAATTCATCAGCACCGCTTCGCAACCCAGTTCCATCGCGATGGTGGCGTCGGAAGCGGTACCGACACCGGCATCCACCAGCACCGGGATCTTGGCTTCTTCGAGGATGATCTGCAGGTTATACGGGTTGCAGATCCCCAGGCCAGTACCGATCAGACCGGCCAGCGGCATGACCGCGATAACGCCGATTTCCGCCAGTTGACGGGCAATGATCGGGTCATCGCTGGTGTAAACCATCACGTCGAAACCTTCCTTGACCAGCACTTCGGCGGCCTTGAGGGTTTCGATCACGTTAGGGAACAGGGTTTTCTGGTCCGCCAGCACTTCCAGCTTCACCAGGTTATGGCCGCCGAGCAGCTCACGGGCCAGGCGACAGGTGCGCACAGCCTCGGTAGCGTCGAAGCAACCGGCGGTGTTCGGCAGGAAGGTGTAGCGATCCGGCGACAGGACTTCAAGCAGGTTCGGTTCGCCCGGGTTCTGGCCCAGGTTGGTGCGGCGCACGGCGAAGGTGACGATCTCGGCACCCGAGGCTTCGATGGCCAGGCGGGTTTCTTCCATGTCACGGTACTTGCCGGTACCTACCAGCAAACGCGACTGGTAAGTACGACCGGCCAGGACGAAGGGCTTGTCGCTACGAACGATGCTCATGGGAAATCCTCTGTAGGGGTGAGGTTCTTGCAGAATTCTGTGCCCTTATGGGCCGGGCGACTAGCCGCCGCCGATGGCGTGCACGACTTCGACGTTGTCGCCATCGCTCAGCGTGGTGTCGGCATGCTGGCTGCGCGGGACGATATCCAGATTGAGTTCGACCGCCACCCGGCGTCCGGTCAGATCCAGACGGGTCAGCAGGGCCGCAACGGTTTCACCGTCGGGCAGTTCAAGGGATTCGCCGTTCAACTGAATGCGCATGCCGGATGCCGCCATCATTTTTAGGGGCAGGCATTCTAGCCCGATCGGTCAGGCTGACCCAAGCCATTCGTCTTGAAACACAATCCCGTAGGAGCTGCCGCAGGCTGCGATCTTTTGATCTTGCTCTTTTGAAGATCAAAAGATCGCAGCCTGCGGCAGCTCCTACAAGGTCAAGTCAAGCGCCAGGCGGCAAGCCCCAGGCAGAACCAGCCCACCAGGAATGCCAGGCCGCCGAAGGGCGTGATGATCCCCAGCTTGCTGACGCCGGTGATGGTCAGCAGGTACAGGCTGCCGGAGAACAGCAAGATACCGATGGCAAACGATGCGCCCGCCCAGGTGATCAAACGACCGGGAATCTGCGTGGCTAGCAGGGCAACACCTAGCAATGCCAGGGTGTGTACCAGTTGATAGGTGACCCCAGTGTGGAAAATCGCCAGGTACTCGGGTGTCAGGCGGTTTTTCAAGCCATGGGCGGCAAACGCGCCAAGGGCAACGCCGGTGAAACCGAAGAAAGCGGCCAGCATCAGAAAGCCACGCAGCATGAAGAACTCCAGTCAGTCTCGATCAACAGGGTCTGTATAATGGCCCGCTCAACGGGTTCGGCCAAGCCATCTCTATGCTGCGTTTAATTTTCCGTCGTTTCACGAAGGCCCTGCTCTGGTTCGCTGGCGGCAGCATATTGCTGGTGCTGATTTTTCGCGTGGTGCCGCCACCGGGCACGGCGTTGATGGTCGAGCGCAAGGTCGAATCCTGGTTCGACGGCGAGCCCATTGACGTGCAGCGCACCTGGCAACCCTGGGATCAGATCTCCGACGACCTGAAAGTTGCGGTGATTGCCGGCGAGGACCAGAAATTCCCGGAGCATTGGGGTTTTGACTTTGGGGCGATTCAGGCAGCGCTGGCCCATAACGAACTCGGCGGCTCGATTCGGGGCGCCAGCACCTTGAGCCAGCAAGTCTCGAAAAACCTCTTTCTTTGGTCCGGTCGCAGTTGGCTGCGCAAAGGGCTGGAAGCGTGGTTTACCGGGTTGATCGAAGTGTTCTGGCCCAAGCAGCGGATTCTTGAGGTGTATCTCAACAGCGTCGAGTGGGATGACGGAGTGTTTGGCGCCGAAGCGGCGGCCCGGCATCACTTTGGCGTGAGCGCTAAAAATTTGAGTCGTCAGCAGGCGAGCTTGTTGGCCGCGGTGCTGCCGAACCCGCGGGTGTGGAGCGCTAGTCATCCGACCAACTACGTCGCACGCCGGGCCGGCTGGATTCGGCAGCAGATGAGCCAACTAGGCGGCGATAGCTACCTGCTCGGCCTTAACGATTCGCGGCGGGCGCCTTGGGCCGATTGAGCGAACTAATCCTTTCCTGCGTCAGAACAACTTCAGCGGTTCTTCGTTGAGTGCAGACAGTTGCTCACGCAACGCCAACACCTGATCCCCCCAATACCGCTCACTGCCGAACCACGGAAAACTGTGGGGGAATGCCGGGTCATCCCAGCGCCGAGCCAGCCAGGCGCTGTAGTGCATCAGGCGCAACGCCCGCAGCGGTTCGATCAGCGCCAATTCCCGCGGGTCGAAGTCGTGAAATTCGTTGTAGCCGTCCATCAATTCCGACAACTGACCGAGACATTCCTGACGATCCCCGGCGAGCATCATCCAGATGTCCTGCACTGCCGGGCCCATGCGGCAGTCGTCGAGGTCGACGATGTGGAACATCTCGTCGCGGCACATCATGTTGCCAGGGTGGCAATCGCCGTGCATGCGGATGTTCTGGTGCGGCGTGGCCTTGTAGACCTCTTCTACTCGTTTGAGCAGATCACGAGCGACGGACTCGTAGGCCGGCAGCAGGCTTTTCGGGACGAAATTGCCTTCGAGCAAAGTGTTCAGCGAATCGTGACCGAAGTTCTTCACGCCCAGCGCTTCACGGTGCTCGAACGGCTTGGTCGCCCCAACGGCGTGCAGGCGCCCGAGCAATTGGCCCAGGCGATACAGCTGATCAAGATTGCCCGGCTCCGGCGCCCGGCCGCCACGGCGGGGGAACAGGGTGAAACGGAACCCGGCGTGCTCGTGGAGGCTGGCACCGTTGTGAATCATCGGCGCGACCACCGGCACATCGCATTCGGCGAGTTCGAAGGTGAACTGGTGTTCTTCGAGGATCGCTTCGTTGGTCCAACGCTGCGGGCGATAGAACTTGGCGATCAGCGGCTCGGAGTCTTCGATGCCGACCTGGTAGACGCGGTTTTCGTAGCTGTTGAGCGCCAGAATGCGAGCATCGCTGAGAAAGCCGATGCTTTCGACGGCATCGAGCACGAGGTCTGGGGTGAGGGTTGCAAACGGGTGGGCCATGCTGACTCCTGCGCGCAGCAGGCTGCCGCGTCCGGCCAAGCATGGTAGCGCAGACGGGGCTTCTATAGTGGTTGGGCTTGAGATGAGTGTTGTCTGGGCGGACGCCATCGCGAGCAGGCTCGCTCCCACATTGGATTTGTGAACACATAACCCTGTGGGAGCGAGCCTGCTCGCGATGGGGCCGTATCAGGCGCCGACGACCCCGCCATCTTCACGGGTAATGGCCATCACTGAAGAACGCGGTTTGCCATTCGGCAGGTGCTCTGGGAAGGTCGAGCCACCGTTTTCCCCCGGATGCTGAATCCCGACAAACAAGGTTTTCTGATCCGGCGAAAAGCTGATCCCCGTTACCTCACAACCAATCGGCCCGACCATAAACCGGCGAATTTCCCCAGTCACCGGATCAGCGCAAAGCATCTGGTTATTGCCCATGCCCGCGAAGTCTGCGGCATTGCTCGAATCGCCATCAGTCAGAATCCACAAGCGTCCAGCCTCGTCGAAACCCAAGCCATCCGGGCTGTTGAACATGTTCTGCGGCGTGATGTTCGACGAGCCGCCCTTTGGCGTGCCGGCGTGAACCCCCGGATTGCCGGCGACCACGAACAAGTCCCAGGCAAAGCTTTCCGAGCCGTGATCATCACGGTCGGTGCGCCAGCGCAGGATCTGCCCGTAAACGTTTTTCTCCCTTGGGTTCGGCCCGCCGACGGGTTGGCCGTCTTCGCCGCGCTTGGCGTTGTTGGTCAGGGTGCAATAAACCTGGCCGTCCTTGGGACTGACCACGATCCATTCCGGGCGGTCCATGCGCGTGGCGCTGACGACGCTGGCCGCGAGGCGAGCG
The DNA here is from genome assembly GCF_016651105.1 of Pseudomonas sp. TH15. Classification (GTDB taxonomy): domain Bacteria; phylum Pseudomonadota; class Gammaproteobacteria; order Pseudomonadales; family Pseudomonadaceae; genus Aquipseudomonas. The sequence goes on along the minus strand of NZ_JAEKEL010000001.1, from coordinate 430,706 downwards.
TGAATCAACACCTCGGCCTGATCGGCAAAGCCACTGCTGGCGTCGATGCCGTTTTTGCCGTGGGTCAGTTCGATCCACTGGCCCTGGCCTTTCGGATGATCGGCGTTGCCGTCGCCGGCGTCGAAGCGCGCGACATATAAGGTGCCGTGGTCAAGCAGGTCGCGGTTGGCCTTGGGATTGCCGTGGTCGATTTTGTCGCGGCTGACGAATTTGTAGATGAACTCACCGCGCTCGTCGTCGCCCATGTAGACCACGGCGCGCCCGTCATTGGTTTCAGCCAGGGCGGCGTTCTCGTGCTTGAAACGGCCCAGGGCGGTGCGTTTGACCGGGGTCGACTGCGGGTCGAACGGGTCGATTTCCACCACCCAGCCGTGGCGGTTGAGTTCGTTAGGGTTCTTCGCCAGGTCGAAACGCGGGTCGTGTGGGTGCCAGTTGATTTCCTTGCTGGCGGCCACGGCGCCGTAGCGTTTTTGCGCGACATCGAATTTTTGCTCGGCGTTGCTGCTGCCGAAGCAATCGGTGAAGTTCTCTTCGCACGTCAGGTAGGTGCCCCAAGGCGTCTTGCCGTTGGCGCAGTTCTGGAAGGTGCCGAGGACTTTCTTGCCGTGCTTGTCGGCGCTGGTCTTGAGCAATTCGTGACCGGCCGCCGGGCCGCTCAAGCGCAGCGGCGAGTTGCCGTGGATGCGGCGGTTGTAGCGCGAGCCTTGAACGAATTCCCACTGGCCACTGCGACGCTGTACTTCAATCACCGACACGCCTTCGCAGGCCAGGGCCTTGCGCACGTCTTCCGCCGATTGCGGCATGCCGCCGTGGGGATAGAGGTAGCGGTAGTTGGTGTATTCGTTGTTGATCGCCATCAGCGCACGGTCGTTGTCGCCTGGGAAGGCGAACAGGCTCATGCCGTCGTTGTTGTCGCCGAACTGGACTTCCTGGGCCTGGGCGGTGCCGTTACCGCTCGGGTCGAAGGCCGGGCCATTCTTTTGCAGAGGCTGGCCCCAACTGATCAGCACCGAGGACTTGTAGCCTGGCGGCAAGGTGATGACGTCAGTCGTGGCGGAGGCGATGCTGTTGAAACCCAGCAAATTGCTCGAGCCGGCGCTGACACTGGCGGCCAGCACGCTGCGGCTCAGCAGGTTGCCACCGAGGAACATCGCCGCACCGCAGAGGGCGCCGGCGCTGATGAAACCACGACGGCTGAGGCCGACCATTTTTTCCAGGTCGGTGGGTTGGTTCTCTTCTAATAGGCTCACATCAGGCTCCCTGCTGGATTTTGCAGTCACCTTAGTGAGCGTTAGTGAAGGTTTTGTTTCAGAGTGGAGTGCCCAACAGGACGTTGGACGGCGCAAATTGCACGAGCACCGGGCTGTCGATGGCGAGGCCGGAGGTTCTTAAATGCAGCGGCTCGGCCAGGGCGCAGAGTGTCTGGCCGTTGGGCAGGCCGATGCGCACTTCGCTGGGGCCGTCTTCGGCGTCGAGAATCTGCTCGATAATGCCTTTCAGACAATTGTTGCCAGGTGTTGCGGGTTGGTCGATGGCCAACAATTCCAGCCAGCCGGCCTTGATCAATGCGACGACTTCGGTGCCGGTTTGCAGTTCCAGGCGCAGGGTGCTGTCGTGGGTGATCTGTGCATCGATGCTTAAGCCTTCGGCCAGTTCCAGACGGATGCGGTCGTTGCGACCCTGGGATTCGATCGCCATCACTCTGCCGTGCAATTGATTGCGCGCGCTGGTGCGCAGCATCAGCCGACCGAGCAAGTCCAGATCGCTGGCGTCTTCGGCCGCTTCAAGCACCTGAGCCTGTAACACTTGCAGCTTTTGATACAGCCGCAAGACGCGCTCGCCTTCGCTGGACAACTTGGCGCCACCGCCGCCCTTGCCGCCGACGCTGCGTTCCACCAGTGGTTTTTGCGCGAGGTTGTTCAATTCATCGATAGCGTCCCACGCCGCTTTGTAACTCAAGCCCGCGCTTTTCGCGGCGCGGGTGATCGAGCCTTGTTCGGCGATGTGTTGCAGCAGGGCAATGCGCTGCGGACGGCGGACAATGTGCTGGGACAACAGGGAAGGCATGGACATGAATGGGTGCTTTTTCTGTGGCGGTGGACAGTGAAGTTGGCCGCTCGCGACGCGAGAGTCAAGCCGAACACCGCCCCTTGTAGAGCAGAGCTTGCTCGCGAAGACTCGCAGGAGCGAAGCTTGCGCGCGATAGCCGTCTCGCAGCCGCTGGAGAGGTATCGCCAATGCTGATGTCTTCGCGGGCAAGCCTTGCTCCTACGGGCACGGGTCAGGTTGCTCCCGGTTTTGGCGTGCGGGCCAGGCAATAGACGTCGACGCGCGCCGCGCCAGCGTTTATCAATAGCCGGGCAAGCGCCTGGGCGGTGGCCCCCGTGGTCAGCACGTCGTCGACCAGAGCGAAACTCCGGCCCTTCACCACAGCATCTGGCGTCAGGGCAAAGGCCTGAAGCAAATTGCGTTTACGGGCCTTGGCATCAAGGCCCTGCTGGGCGCTGGTGTCTTGGGTTCGCAACAAAAGGTTTTCCTCGCTGGGCATTTCGAGCGTCTGGCTTAACCACCGCGCGAGCATCGCAGCCTGATTGAAACCGCGCTGACGCAAACGTTTTGTCGTCATTGGCACGGGCAGCAGGGCATCCGGTCTCGGCAAACCTTCATCGAAGCGATGTTGCAGGTATTGTCCGAGAACGTCGGCGAGCAAGTGACCAAACGGCCATTTTGCGTTGTGTTTAAAACGCGTAATCAAACTGTCGACCGGGAAGCCATACCGCCACGGCACGGCGACCTGTTCGAAGGCCGGCGGCTCTAGCAGGCACTCGCCACAGGTCAGCCCCGCTGCGGCCAGCGGCAATGCGCAGGTGATGCACTGATCACCAAGCCATGGCAGTTCGGTTTCACAGGCCACGCAAATTGGCATTTCTGCGTCTGCCGGTTCATCACACAGCAAGCAGTTCTGTACGTTTTTTAAACAGATGTAAACCGGTCCTGCGTATCGTGGTTGACAGCGCATCGCTCTTCCTTAAATATGCCGAACATCCGTGTCGCGCCTGTGGGTATTGCGTTACCCCAGTCGCCAGCCAAGCATAAATCAAGGAAACGCCCATGAGCGCCAGCACCTCTGCAACCCTGCGTCATGACTGGTCTTTGGCCGAAGTCAAAGCACTCTTCGTTCAGCCATTCAACGACCTGCTGTTCCAGGCGCAGACGGTGCACCGCGCGCATTTCGACGCCAACCGAGTCCAGGTTTCGACGCTGCTGTCGATCAAGACCGGCGCCTGCCCGGAAGATTGCAAATATTGTCCGCAGTCCGGTCACTACAACACCGGCCTGGAAAAAGAAAAACTGATGGAAGTGCAGAAGGTCCTCGAAGAGGCCGCTCGCGCCAAGGCCATCGGTTCGACCCGTTTCTGCATGGGCGCTGCCTGGAAACACCCGTCGGCCAAAGATATGCCGTACGTGCTGGAGATGGTCAAAGGCGTGAAAGCCATGGGCCTGGAAACCTGCATGACCCTCGGTCGTCTCGATCAGGACCAGACCGTTGCGCTGGCCGACGCTGGCCTCGACTACTACAACCACAACCTCGATACCTCGCCGGAGTTCTACGGCAGCATCATCACCACCCGCACCTATGGCGAGCGTCTGCAAACCCTGGCTTATGTGCGTGATTCGGGGATGAAGATCTGCTCCGGTGGCATCCTCGGCATGGGCGAGTCCCTCGATGACCGCGCCAACTTGCTGATCCAGTTGGCCAACCTGCCGGAACACCCGGAATCGGTGCCGATCAACATGCTGGTGAAAGTTGCTGGTACGCCGCTGGAAAACGCCGATGACATCGACCCGTTCGACTTCATTCGCATGCTCGCCGTCGCCCGCATCCTGATGCCGCAATCCCACGTGCGCCTGTCCGCCGGCCGCGAAGCGATGAACGAGCAGATGCAGGCCCTGGCCTTCTTCGCCGGTGCCAACTCGATTTTCTACGGCGACAAGTTGCTGACCACCGCCAACCCGCAGGCCGACAAGGACATGCAACTGTTCTCGCGCCTGGGCATTCTGCCGGAAGCGCGCGAAGAGCACGCCGATGAAGTGCATCAAGCGGCTATCGAGCAGGCGCTGGTTGAGCAGAAGAGCAGCGAGCAGTTCTATAACGCTGCTGTTTGACCCGACACAAATCAAATGTGGGAGCGGGCTTGCTCGCGAAGGCGGAGTTTCAGTCACCATAAATGTTGGATGTGACGGCCCCTTCGCGAGCAAGCCCGCTCCCACATTGGGATTGAATGTTTACCCATATTGACCTCCGAGGCCTGCATGTCTTTCGATCTCGCCGCACGCCTTGCTGCCCGTCGTGCCGAAAATCTCTATCGCCAACGCCCACTGCTCGAAAGCCCTCAAGGCCCTGAAGTAGTCGTCGATGGTCAGCCGTTGCTGGCGTTTTGTAACAACGACTACCTGGGCCTGGCCAATCACCCGCAAGTGATCGAAGCCTGGCGCGCCGGTGCGGCTCGCTGGGGCGTCGGCGGCGGGGCTTCGCATTTGGTTATCGGCCACAGCACCCCCCATCACGCGTTGGAAGAGGCGTTGGCCGATCTCACCGGGCGCCCGCGTGCGCTGCTGTTCACTACCGGTTACATGGCCAACCTCGGCGCGGTCACCGCGTTGATCGGGCAGGGCGATACGGTGCTGGAAGACCGGCTCAATCACGCCTCCTTGCTGGATGCCGGTTTGTTGTCCGGTGCGCGCTTCAATCGTTATCTGCACAACGACGCTGAGAGCCTGGCCAAGCGCCTGGAGAAAGCCACCGGCAACACGCTAGTAGTCACCGACGGCGTGTTCAGCATGGACGGCGACATCGCCGATCTGCCGGCGCTGGCCCGCGAGGCCAAGGCCAAAGGTGCGTGGCTGATGGTCGATGATGCCCACGGCTTTGGTCCGCTGGGCGCCAATGGTGCCGGGATCGTCGAGCATTTTGGCTTGAGTCAGGAGGATGTGCCGGTGTTGGTCGGCACCCTCGGCAAGGCGTTCGGTACGGCCGGTGCGTTTGTGGCGGGTAGCGAAGAGTTGGTCGAGAGTCTGATCCAGTTCGCTCGTCCCTACATCTACACCACCAGCCAGCCGCCGGCCCTGGCCTGCGCGACGCTGAAAAGTCTCGAATTACTGCGCAGCGAGCATTGGCGGCGCGAGCACCTTAATGTGCTGATCCGTCAATTTCGTCGAGGTGCCGAACAAATCGGCCTGGAACTCATGGACAGCTTCACACCGATCCAGCCGATCATGATTGGCGATGCCGGGCGCGCGGTTCGACTGTCGCAGATGCTGCGCGAGCGCGGTCTGATGGTGACCGCGATCCGTCCGCCCACCGTGCCGGCCGGCAGCGCTCGCTTGCGCGTGACCCTGACCGCCGCCCACAGCGAGGCGCAGGTGCAGCTATTGTTAAATGGACTGGCCGATTGTTTTGCACAACTGGGACCGGAGCCAAGCCATGCGTGATCGTTTGATTCTGCTGCCTGGCTGGGGACTCGGCGTTTCGCCGCTGGAGCCCTTGGCGGCGGCGTTGCAGGGGCTGGATGAACACCTGCGGGTCGAGATCGAACCTTTGCCGGAACTGGAATCGGGTGATCTTGCCGAGTGGCTTGATGAGCTCGATTCGACTCTGCCTCAGGATGCCTGGCTCGGCGGTTGGTCTCTGGGCGGCATGCTCGCCTCCGAGTTGGCGGCGCGGCGCGGTGATCGCTGCTGCGGCTTGCTGACGCTTTCGAGTAACCCCTCGTTTGTCGCCCATGAGCAATGGCTGAGTGCGATGCCCGGCGAGACGTTCGATGCGTTTCTGGCGGGTTGTGGCGCCGATCCGCGCATGACGTTGAAACGTTTCTCGCTGCTCTGCGCCCAAGGTGCCGAAGACCCGCGCGGGCTGTCGCGACTGTTGCTTGGCGGTGCGCCGAGTACGTCGACGGCGGTATTGATGAGTGGTCTGGAAGTGCTTGCGCAACTGGATACACGTCAGGCGTTGCAGGCGTTCCGTGGCCCACAACTGCATCTGTTCGCCGGCCTCGACGGGTTGGTTCCGGCCGAAGCGGCCGCAGAATTGCTGGCGCTGTTGCCGGATGTCGAAATCGGCCTGATCGAACAGGCCAGCCACGCGTTTCTTCTGGAAGACCCCCACGGTGTGGCGGGGGCGATCCAGGCATTTTTGCATGAGTCCGGTGATGACTGATTTATCCCTTCCCAACCTGCCCGGTGGTTTGCCCGACAAACGTCAGGTGGCAGCGTCCTTTTCCCGCGCGGCGGCCAGCTACGACAGCGTGGCTGAGTTGCAGCGCGATGTTGGCAGCGAGCTGTTACGTCGGTTGCCAGATGATTTTGTACCGGGTCGCTGGCTGGACCTGGGCTGCGGCACCGGGCATTTCAGTCGAGCGCTGGGTGAGCGTTTTCCTGCCGGTCACGGCGTGGCGCTGGACATCGCGGAGGGCATGCTCAATCACGCTCGGCCATTGGGCGGTGCAACGCACTTCATCGCCGGCGATGCCGAGCGGCTGCCGTTGCAGGACTCGACCTGTGACCTGATTTTCTCCAGCCTCGCGGTGCAGTGGTGTTCGGACTTTACGTCGGTGCTCAGTGAGGCATATCGGGCATTGAAACCGGGCGGTGTTTTCGCGTTTGCTAGTCTTTGTGTAGGAACGTTGTACGAATTGCGTGACAGTTGGCGTCAGGTGGATGGCATGGTGCACGTCAACCGCTTCCGCGAGTTCGGTACTTATCAACAGCTGTGCACGGCCAGTGGCTTGAAGGTTGTCAGTCTGCAAGCCTGTGTGCATGTGCTGCATTACCCGGATGTGCGCAGCCTGACCCACGAGCTCAAGGCGCTGGGCGCGCATAACCTGAACCCTGGACGGCCGGGCGGTTTGACCGGCAGGGCGCGAATCCTCGGCTTGATCGAGGCGTATGAACAGTTTCGTCAGGCACAGGGACTGCCGGCGACTTATCAAGTGGTTTATGCCGTGTTGGAGAAACCCTTATGAGCGCAGCCTATTTCATCACGGGCACCGACACTGATGTCGGCAAGACCACCGTTGCTGCGGGTTTGCTGCATGCCGCGCGGTTGGCGGGGTTGAGTACGGCGGCGGGCAAACCGGTGGCCTCCGGTTGCGAGGTGACACCCAAGGGATTGCGTAACGCCGATGCGTTGGCGTTGCTGGCTGAGTGTTCGGTGCCGTTGACGTATGCACAGGTCAACCCGGTGGCGTTCGAACCGGCGATCGCTCCGCATCTGGCAGCGCGGGAGGCGGGCGTGGCGTTGACGGTGCAATCCTTGCTGACGCCGATGCGTGAGATTCTGGATTTGAACGCAGACTTCACGCTGATTGAAGGCGCTGGTGGCTGGCGCGTGCCTTTGGCGGATCAGGACAATTTGTCGGACTTGGCGATGGCGCTGAATCTGCCCGTGATTCTGGTGGTTGGCGTGCGGTTGGGTTGCATCAGTCATGCACTGCTGACCGCTGAAGCGATTGCTAACGATGGGCTGCAATTGGCGGGCTGGGTGGCCAACATCATTGATCCGAAGACCTCGCGCCTGGAGGAAAACCTCGCCACGTTGGCCGAGCGCATACCCGCACCGTGTTTGGGGCGGGTGCCGAAACTCAAGTCGGTGACGGCGGAGGCGGTGGCCGAGCATCTGCAATTGGATCTGTTGGATTAATATTTCCAGGTGCGGGTTTTTGCTATGACAAGGCACTATGCCATTAGTGTTTTTGTCGGGTGTTTTGTCCACGTGTCTGCTTCAATAGCCACTGTTGATCCTTTGCAAGGACGAGTTCTCCCATGGAAATCTCAGGAAGCACCGCTTTTTATGCCGGTCTGAGCACTATTCAGACAGGGCAGAACCGTGTCGATCAGGCTGCCGGCCAGATCGCCAACACCACGATTGATCGCTCGGAGAAGAGCCAGTCCTCCGAAGCACAGGTTGATCGTCTGCGTTCGGTTGATCGCAGCCAGCAATCAGACCTGGCCAGCAATATGGTCGAGATGTCTCAGGGCAAGTTTCAGGTAGAACTCGGCGCGAAAGTCGCCAAGGCTTCCGATGAAATGCTTGGGACGTTGATTGATACCTACGCTTGATCGCTTGCTGAATCTGCTACTCCGACGCCGCGAATCTTCGCGGCGTTTTTCTGCGTAAGTCCTTCTCCCTCAACTAATCTTTCCTGCATGGCTTGTCGCTTTGTCGACGGCGGTGTGCGGCTGTGTGGCCGTTATGTGCGCGGCATGATGACGAATGGCAAAAGATCGATGCTTGACAAGATTTGGGCGTAAACGTATGTTTCAAACAACTGTTTGACCGTCACAACAAATCAACACGGTCGTTCATTCCCGGTTACATCAGCAGAGGTTTATCGCTATGCCTGACTACAAGGCCCCCTTGCGTGATATTCGCTTCGTTCGTGACGAACTGCTCGGCTACGAAGCGCACTATCAGAGCCTTCCGGCTTGCGCAGACGCAACTCCGGACATGGTTGACGCCATTCTCGAAGAAGGCGCCAAGTTTTGTGAGCAGGTGCTGGCTCCGCTGAACCGCGTGGGTGACACCGAAGGCTGCACCTGGAGCGAGTCCGGCGTTAAAACCCCGACTGGCTTTAAAGAAGCCTACAAACAATTCGTTGAAGGCGGCTGGCCAAGCCTGGCCCACGACGTAGAGCATGGCGGCCAAGGCTTGCCGGAGTCTCTGGGTCTGGCCGTGAGTGAAATGGTTGGCGAAGCCAACTGGTCGTGGGGCATGTACCCAGGCCTGTCGCATGGCGCGATGAACACCATTTCCGAGCACGGTACGCCTGAGCAGCAAGATGCTTACCTGACCAAGCTGGTTTCCGGCGAATGGACCGGTACCATGTGCCTGACCGAACCGCACTGCGGCACCGACCTGGGCATGTTGCGCACCAAGGCCGAACCTCAGGCCGACGGTTCCTACAAAGTCTCCGGCACCAAGATCTTCATCTCGGCCGGTGAACACGACATGGCCGACAACATCGTCCACATCGTGCTGGCACGTCTGCCGGATGCGCCGGCTGGCACCAAAGGCATTTCGCTGTTCATCGTTCCGAAGTTCATGCCGAACGCCGACGGTTCGATCGGCGCTCGCAACGCCGTGACCTGTGGTTCCCTGGAACACAAAATGGGCATCCACGGTAACGCGACCTGCGTGATGAACTTCGACGCGGCCACCGGTTTCCTGATCGGCCCGGCGAACAAAGGCCTGAACTGCATGTTCACCTTTATGAACACCGCTCGCCTGGGTACCGCGCTGCAAGGTCTGGCCCACGCCGAGATCGGCTTCCAGGGCGGCCTGAAATACGCTCGTGATCGTCTGCAAATGCGCTCCCTGACTGGCCCGAAAGCGCCGGAAAAAGCCGCAGACCCGATCATCGTGCACCCAGACGTACGTCGCATGCTGTTGACCATGAAGGCGTTCGCCGAAGGCAACCGCGCGATGGTTTACTTCACCGCCAAGCAAGTCGACATCGTCAAATACGGCGTGGACGAAGAAGAGAAGAAGAAGGCTGACGCACTGTTGGCCTTCATGACTCCGATCGCCAAAGCCTTCATGACTGAAGTCGGTTTTGAATCCGCCAACCACGGCGTGCAAATCTACGGTGGTCACGGTTTCATCGCCGAGTGGGGCATGGAGCAGAACGTTCGCGACAGCCGCATTTCGATGCTGTACGAAGGCACCACCGGTATCCAGGCACTCGACCTGTTGGGCCGCAAAGTGCTGATGACTCAAGGCGAGGCTCTGAAAGGGTTCACCAAGATCGTCCACAAGTTCTGCCAGACCAACGAAGGCAACGAAGCGGTCAAAGAGTTCGTCGAGCCATTGGCTGCGCTGAACAAAGAATGGGGCGAGCTGACCATGAAGGTTGGTATGGCGGCCATGAAAGACCGTGAAGAAGTCGGCGCCGCGTCGGTGGACTACCTGATGTACTCCGGTTACGCCTGCCTGGCCTACTTCTGGGCTGACATGGCGCGTCTGGCTGCCGAGAAACTGGCTGCCGGCACCACCGAAACCGCGTTCTACACCGCCAAGCTGCAGACGGCGCGCTTCTACTTCCAGCGCATCCTGCCGCGTACCCGCACTCACGTTGTGACCATGCTGTCGGGCGCCAACAACCTGATGGACATGAAAGAAGAAGACTTCGCACTGGGCTATTAAGCCTTAACGCGGTCTTGTGAAAAACCGCTGTCCTTCGGGGCAGCGGTTTTTTTGTTTGTGGATTGCTCAGAAACCCGGGTTTTCTGCCGTTAAAGAGATTGCGTGTGATCTGGATCACATTGTGTGTGCTTAACTGCTCCAGATGCAGGCACAATGCCATCTTTCTGTTGGGTCGGAGCTTTACCCTTGCCGCGTTCTTCCGCTGTACGCTTCAGTCATTTTTTGCCCTCACTACTGCTGTTGCTTGCTGGGCTTTCGGCTGCGTACATAAAGGATCTCAACGTCTTCTTCACTTCGCTGTTCAACGTGTTGCCAACCTTGGTGCTGTTGCTCGGCGGTGCTTATTGCGCGGTTTACCGACGCCAGCGTGAACTGTTTCTGATGGTCACGGTGTACATCGCCTACTTCCTGCTCGACACCCAGACCGACTATTACCGCGATAACGGCAAGGTTCGCGAAGACGCAGCGGTGGTTTTCCATCTCTGTTGTTTGCTGTTGCCGTTGCTGTTCGGCCTGTTCGCGGCGTGGCAGGAACGCACTCACCTGTTTCAGGACATGGTGGCGCGCTTCGCTGTGTTGCTGGCGTTCGGTAGCGTGGCGCTGGGCATTGAGCAAAGTTACCCACAGCCGCTGCTGATGTGGCTCTCGGAAATCCGCTGGCCTGCCTTGCACGGTGCCTGGATGAGCCTGATCCAGTTGTCCTATCCCGTGTTCTTCGCCGCGTTTTTACTGCTGGCCTGGCAATACTGGCGCAACCCGAGGCCCTTGCACGCCGCGCAACTCGTGGGCTTGCTGGGGTTGTTCTGGATGTTGCCGAAAACCTTCATCCTGCCGTTCACCCTGAACATCATGTGCAGCCAGGTCATGCTGATGATTGCGGCGGCGGTGGCACACGAAGCCTATCAAATGGCTTTCCGCGACGAACTCACCGGGCTGCCGGGACGTCGCGCGTTGAACGAGCGCATGCAGCGCTTGGGGCGCAATTACGTACTGGCCATGAGCGACGTCGATCACTTCAAGAAATTCAACGACACCCACGGCCACGATGTCGGCGATCAGGTGCTGCGATTGGTTGCCAGCAAACTGTCCAAGATCAGCGGAGGCGGTAGGGCGTATCGCTACGGGGGCGAAGAATTCGCCTTGGTGTTCGCGGGCAAGACGCTCGAAGAGTGCATGCCGCACCTGGAAGTCATCCGCGAGTCGATTGCGTCCTACAACATTCAATTGCGCAATCCGGACCGTCCTCAGGACGACCAGCAAGGTCGCCAGCGTCGGGCCGGCTCCGGTGCGTCGAGTGTGTCGGTTACGGTCAGCATTGGCGTCGCCGAACGCTTGGAGCAGCGTACGCCCGAACAAGTGCTCAAGTCGGCTGACGAAGCGCTCTACAGCGCCAAGGGTGCCGGGCGAAATTGCGTGGTGGCGTTCGGCCAAAGCCGCCGTGGCGCGGTGCGTATGGACGCTGCTGCGGGTTGAGTGATGATGGCGCATTCAGCGTCTGGACTGTGATTGTGAGGCGTGGTGCGCGGCAGTAGGTTTGAGGTATCTGCTGCCGGAGAAACGACCATGCCTGAGTACAAAGCTCCCCTGCGCGACATGCGCTTTCTGATCGACCACGTCTTCGATTTTCACAGCAACTACGCCGCGCTCGGCGCTACCGACGCCAGCCCGGACATGGTCAATGCGATCCTCGAAGAAGGCGCGAAATTTTGTGAAAACGTTCTCGCACCGCTGAATCGCAGCGGTGATGAAGAAGGCTGCCATTTCGACAACGGCGTGGTGACAACGCCTACAGGCTTCAAGCAAGCCTTCGCACAATACGTGGAAGGTGGCTGGCATGGTCTGGCGGCCGATCCAACTTACGGCGGCCAGGGTTTGCCGAGCTCACTGGGCCTGGTCATCAGCGAGATGGTCGGCTCCAGCAACACCTCTTGGGGCATGTACCCCGGCCTGACCCACGGCGCAATGTCGGCGATCCACGCCCATGGCACCGAAGCGCAAAAACAGACTTACTTGAGCAAACTCACTGCCGGCCAATGGACCGGCACCATGTGCCTGACCGAAGCCCATTGCGGCACCGACCTGGGCATCATCAAGACCCGCGCGTTGCCCCAGGCTGATGGCAGTTACGCGATCTCCGGCAGCAAGATTTTCATCTCCGCCGGCGAACACGACATGAGCGACAACATCATTCATTTAGTGCTGGCCAAACTGCCGGATGCACCGGCCGGGACCAAGGGCATTTCGCTGTTCATCGTTCCCAAATTCCTACCCGATGCCGAAGGTGAAGCGGGCGAGCGCAACGGCGTTTCCTGCGGCTCCATCGAACACAAAATGGGCATCAAGGCTTCAGCCACCTGCGTGCTCAATTTTGACGATGCAAAGGGATTCTTGATCGGTGAAGCGAACAAAGGCCTGAATTGCATGTTCACCATGATGAACCACGCGCGCCTGGGCACCGGCATGCAGGGCTTATGTCTGGGCGAGGCGAGCTTCCAGGGCGCGATCAAGTACGCCAACGATCGCTTGCAAATGCGCTCGCTGACCGGCCCGAAAGCCCCGGAAAAACCTGCCGACCCGATCATCGTCCATCCCGATGTGCGCCGGATGTTACTGACCATGAAGGCCTTCAACGAAGGCAACCGGGCGCTGACCTACTTCACCGCGCAGTTGTTGGATGCCGCGCATTTGAGCGCGGATGAAACGGCGCGGCAGGATGCAGAAGATCTGTTGGCATTCCTGACGCCGATCTGCAAAGCCTTCATGACCGATACCGGCCTGGAAGTGACCAACCACGGCATGCAGGTGTTTGGCGGCCACGGCTTTATCCGCGAGTGGGGTATGGAGCAATTGGTTCGCGACTGCCGGATTGCGCCGATCTACGAAGGTACCAACGGCATTCAGGCGTTGGACTTGCTGGGACGTAAAGTCCTCGGCAGCCAGGGCAAACTGCTGCGTGGCTTTACCAAGATCGTCCACAAGTTCTGCGCGGCAAACGCGGAGCATCCACAGCTCGGCAGCTTTGTGGCACAGCTCAATGGTTTGAATCAGCAGTGGGGCGAGGTGACGACTAAAATCGGCATGGCCGCGATGAAAAATCCGGATGAAGTCGGCGCTGCGTCGGTGGATTACTTGATGTACAGCGGTTACATCATCCTCGGCTATCTATGGCTGCGCATGGCGCTGGTGGCTCAGGCGCAGTTGGGCGCGGGCAGCGGCGATGCCGATTATTGCCAGGGCAAACTGGCGACCTGCGAGTTCTACTTCAAGCGATTGCTGCCGCGAACTGCCGCTCATCGGGCGGCGATCGAGGCGGGGAGTGATTGCCTGATGAAGCTGCCGGCGGAGTTGTTTGCGCTTTGACGAGCGCGCTTTAAAAGCATCGCGGGTAAGCCTTGCTCCTACACGTCCAATGTTGTTCGCGAAGTTTGCGCACGGACCTGTAGGAGCGAGGCTTGCCCGCGAATGCGTTTGGCAGGCACAAGAACTCAGTGACTAAAAATTACAAATCGGTCACGTGCTGACCCTATGTGTCGTAAAAGTTGTTGGGTTACACTCGGACCCAACGAAAGCACCATTCCTACGAATCACCCGTTTAGATCTTGCGAGGTTTGCCATGGCTGACTACAAAGCGCCCCTGCGCGATATGCGCTTCGTCCTCAATGAAGTTTTCGAGGTCGCCAAACTCTGGGCCGAGCTGCCGGCGCTGGCGGATACCGTCGATGCTGAAACCGTCGAAGCCATTCTCGAAGAAGCCGGCAAGGTCACCAGCAAAAGCATCGCGCCCCTGAGCCGAGCGGCGGACGAAGAAGGCTGCCATTGGGCGGACGGTGCCGTCACCACACCGGCAGGTTTCCCACAGGCTTATCAGACTTATGCCGAAGGCGGTTGGGTCGGTGTCGGTGGCGATCCGGCCTACGGCGGCATGGGCATGCCCAAGGCTGTTTCGGCCCAGGTCGAAGAAATGGTCAACTCCGCCAGCCTGTCGTTTGGCTTGTACCCTATGCTGACGGCCGGCGCCTGCCTGTCGATCAACGCCCACGCCAGCGAAGAGCTGAAAGCCGCCTACCTGCCGAACATGTATGCCGGCGTCTGGGCCGGTTCGATGTGCCTGACCGAACCGCACGCTGGTACGGACCTGGGGATTATCCGCACCAAGGCCGAGCCTCAGGCCGACGGTTCCTACAAAGTCAGTGGCACCAAGATCTTCATCACCGGCGGCGAACACGACCTTACCGAGAACATCATTCACCTGGTGCTGGCCAAACTGCCGGACGCACCGGCGGGGCCGAAAGGCATTTCGCTGTTCCTGGTGCCGAAGTTCATGGTCAATGCCGATGGCAGCCTGGGCGCGCGCAACCCGGCCAACTGCGGTTCGATTGAACACAAAATGGGCATCCAGGCGTCCGCGACCTGCGTGATGAACTTCGACGAGGCCGTGGGTTACCTGGTCGGTGAGCCGAACAAAGGCCTGGCGGCGATGTTCACCATGATGAACTACGAGCGTCTGGGTGTTGGTATCCAGGGCCTGGCCACTGGCGAGCGCTCTTACCAGAACGCCGTTGAATATGCCCGCGACCGCCTGCAAAGCCGTTCGCCGACTGGCGCGCAGAACAAAGACAAAGTGGCTGACCCGATCATTGTCCACCCGGACGTGCGTCGCATGCTGCTGACCATGAAAGCCTCGAACGAAGGCGGTCGTGCCTTCTCCACCTATGTGGCGATGCAACTGGACACCGCCAAGTTCAGCGAAGACCCTACGACCCGCAAACGTGCGGAAGACCTGGTGGCGTTGCTGACGCCGGTAGCCAAGGCATTCCTGACCGATCTGGGCCTGGAAACCACCGTGCATGGCCAGCAAGTTTTCGGCGGCCACGGTTACATACGCGAGTGGGGCCAGGAACAACTGGTTCGCGACGTACGCATCACCCAGATCTACGAAGGCACCAATGGGATTCAGGCGCTGGACCTTGTAGGTCGCAAGATCGTCGGCACTGGCGGGGCGTTCTACAACCTGTTCGCGGATGAGATTCGTCACTTCACCGAGACAGCCAGTGCTGACCTGGCTGAGTTCACCAAGCCGTTGAACGACGCGGTGAGCACCCTTGATGAGCTGACTTCGTGGGTACTGGACCGGGCGAAAAACAACCCGAATGAAATCGGCGCGGCGTCGGTCGAATATCTGCAAGCATTCGGCTACGTTGCCTACGCCTACATGTGGGCATTGATGGCCAAGGCCGCTTTCGGCAAAGAAGCGCAGGACGAGTTCTACGCGAGCAAACTCGGCACGGCGCGATTCTATTTCGCCCGTCTGCTGCCACGGATTCACTCGTTGAGCGCGTCGGTGAAGGCCGGTAGCGAGTCGCTGTTCCTGCTGGACGCATCGCAGTTCTGACCCTGTAACGTCATGTAAGCAATCTCTTACATGACGTACTGCTGTTTTCCCATATGCGCCGATTGGATCCAGAGCTAATCTACTTCACATGGACGTCGCGCAGGAAGCGCAAAGTAACAACACGGACACGTAGGATTCTGCCAGGACGGCGGAGTGAAATGGATGTCAGGGAAACAGTCTGCAAAGCCCCGCTTCGGCGGGGTTTTCTTTTGCCTGCAGAAAAGTATTCAGCTCATCACATCCAGTGGCGCCGGGCCGTTCAAGCGGTCATCGGGACCATTGAGT
Source organism: Pseudomonas sp. TH15 (assembly GCF_016651105.1). Taxonomy (GTDB): domain Bacteria; phylum Pseudomonadota; class Gammaproteobacteria; order Pseudomonadales; family Pseudomonadaceae; genus Aquipseudomonas. Next base: position 414,828 of record NZ_JAEKEL010000001.1, on the reverse strand, counting down.
ACTTCTTCCAGTAACGTGCGCAGCAACGCCAGCGAGGCTTGTTGCCGTTGCACATCCCGGCACACCAACCCGACTTTCAGCGGCACTCGCGGCTCGGTCAGTGGTTTCCACAGCAGTTCATTATTGCCGAGCGCCTTTTGCGAGCGCCCGGGCAGAACAGTTGCCAGCCGCGTGTGGGGCAAGCTGTCGAGAATCCCCGCCATGTTGTTCAGTTCGGCTTGCACCTGCGGGCGTCGGCCAAGGCTGGCCAATTGCGTCTGCCAGATCTGCCGCAACTGAAACTCTTCGCCCAATAGCAGCATCGGTAATTCCGCGGCCTGACTCATGGAGACCTTCTTGAATTCGCGCAACGGATGATCCGCCGGGATGACAAGCGTCAGTTCATCTTCGTACAGCATCACGCCGTGCAATCCTGGTTGGCGAGGCGGCAGGTAGCTGATTCCGATGTCCAGGGAACCGTTGAGCAACCGCCGTTCGATCTCAAGTCCGGTCAGTTCATAGATCTGCACCACCAGATGCGGCTGCGCCTTGCGCACCCGTTCGAGCATCTGCGGCACCAGACTGGTGTGGACGGTCTGCAACACGCCAATCGCCAAGGTGCGCAGCGCCTGACCCTTGAAATTGCCCAGCGCTTCCCGCGCCCGTTGCAGGCCATCGAGCAACGGCAGCGCGTGGTTGTACAACGTGTGTGCCGCCAGGGTCGGCAGCAAGCGTTTGCTGCTGCGCTCGAACAGGCTCACATCGAGGTTCTGTTCGAGGTGGCGGATCTGCTGCGACAGCGCCGGTTGTGAGATGGACAGTCGCTCGGCAGCCCGGCCCACATGGCCTTCTTCGTAGACCGCGACGAAATAACGCAGTTGCTTGAAATCCATAAGTAATACTTATCGAAAATGCTGTGAAATCGAAATGGCTCAGCGCCGTGCCTGCGCCTAGTCTAACCGCATTCACAAGGCTTACAGGGCCGGAAAGCACGATGAATACCGTTTGCATCGATGGTGTTTGCATAGGAAAGACGAAAAACCTAAAGCGAGGTTTTTTGAGATGAATTTGTTTAATTTGCGGCGCAGCCCTCCCAGTCTGGATGATCTGGTCATGGACACCGTGCAGCCATCGCACCGTGACAACCTGTCCAGCGAATGCCTGATGCCCAGCGTCGAGCGGCCACAGCAGATTTTTGTGCGTGGGCAAGGTTCGTGGTTGTGGGATAGCGATGATCGCGCTTATCTGGATTTCACCCAGGGTGGTGGGGCCAACAGCCTGGGGCATAGCCCGTCAGTGCTGGTCAACGCGATTTCGGATCAGGCCCGGACGCTGATCAACCCCGGTTTCGGCCTGCATAACCGCGCCATGCTCAACCTCGCCGAACGGCTTTGCGCCAGTACTGGCAGCGATCAGGCCTACCTGCTCAACAGTGGCAGCGAAGCCTGCGACGCGGCGATCAAGTTGGCACGCAAATGGGGTCAGCTGCATCGCGGCGGCGCTTCGCGGATCATCGTTGCCAACAAGGGCTGCCATGGCCGTAGTCTCGGGACGATTTCGGCGTCGGACAGTTCTAACCTGACCAATCGATTTGAGCCGCAGCTACCGGGCTTCAGCCACGTCCCGTTCAATGACCTTCCAGCGTTGCGTGCAGCCGTAGACGCTCGGACCGTGGCGATCATGCTCGAGCCGATCCAGAGTGAAGCCGGGGTGATTCCGGCCGTCGAGCATTACCTCAAGGGTGTTGAACGGTTGTGTCGTGAACTGGGCATCCTGCTGATCCTCGACGAAGTCCAGACCGGGATCGGCCGTTGCGGCACCTTGCTCGCGGAACAATCCTACGGCGTGCGGGCCGATATCGTTGTGCTCGGCAAAGGCTTGGGCGGTGGCGTGCCGTTGGCGGCATTGCTTGCCCGAGGCAAGGCCTGTTGTTTCGACATCGGTGAAATGATCGGCACCCACCACGGCAATGCACTGATGACCGCTGCCGGCCTGGCCGTTCTTGATAGCGTGCAGGACAAAGGCTTTCTCGAACATGTACAGAAAACCGGTCAGTACCTTGGCGAAGGTCTTGGGCGCTTGGCTAATCGCTACGGCCACGGCGAACTGCGCGGGCAAGGGCTGTTTTGGGGACTGACACTGTCGGACGATTCAGCCGACGCGGTCGTCAAAGCAGCACACCATGAAGGCTTGCTGCTCAACGCCCCACAACCCGATTGCCTGCGCTTCACCCCGGCGCTCACCGTCAGCAAAGCCAACATCGACGAAATGCTCCTACGCCTGGCTCGCGCTTTTTCCCGGGTACGCACCGCGCAACTGCAGTGCCGCAAAGGGATTGCCGTCTGATCAGACTCGCCCTACACGAATTACCGAACCGTCTCGCGGTATAACGCATCGCCCCACGCCTGATTCTTTTGGCGTGGGGCGTTTTTTTGAGCGTGGTGGTGGCGATCAAATGGCAACTGCACTGAACCCTGACGAACGGCGCAGGTCGATTGGTTGTGTGGCTCATGCGAGCCAACTTCAAATCAGGAGCTGCCCCATGGATTTCATTCGAATCATCATCGCCATTCTGTTGCCGCCCCTGGGTGTGTTTCTGCAAGTCGGTTTCGCCGGGGCGTTCTGGCTGAATATTCTGCTGACGCTGTGCGGTTATATTCCGGGGATCGTGCATGCGGTGTACATCATTGCCAAGCGTTGAGTTTCGCGGTGTCAGATAGATCGCTTTCGCGAGCAAGCCCGCTCCCACAGTAGTCTCGGTCGTACAAAGATTTTGTGTACACCAAAAAACCTGTGGGAGCTGGCTTGCCAGCGATTGGGGCGACACCGGGCCGGAAGACGGCAGCGGGTTTTCAGTCCGCCAACGCCATCACCCGCCGATAAAACACCCACTCCTGCTCCAGCGCATGCGCCTGATTACCCGCCTTGCGAAACCCATGACGTTCGTCTGCGTAGTAATGGGCTTCAACCAGAATGCCGTTGTCCTGCAACGCCGTGACCATGTCCCGGGTTTGCTGCGGCACCACCACGGCATCCAGTTCACCCTGAAAGAAAATCACTGGCACGGCGATGTTACTCGCGTGCAATAACGGCGTTCGGGCGGCATAACGCTCGGCATCCTGCAGCGGATCGCCGATCAACCAATCCAGATAGTCGCCCTCGAACTTGTGAGTCGCTTTGCCCAATGCAACGGGATCGCTGACGCCATACAGGCTGGCGCCGGCGCGGAAGACTTTGTGAAAGGCGAGCGCGCACAGCGTGGTGTAACCGCCAGCACTGCCGCCGCGAATGAATGCATTGTCGCCGTCGATCAGCCCGCGTTCGGCGAGATAAGCGACCACTGCGCAAGCATCCTCCACATCCACATCACCCCAACTCAAATGCAGTGCCTGGCGATAATCCCGGCCATAGCCGCTGCTGCCGCGATAGTTGAGATCGGCCACGGCAAAGCCCCGTTGCGCCCAGTACTGGATGCGTGGGTCGAGCATCGGGTAGCAGGCCGACGTCGGGCCGCCGTGGATGAACACCACCAGCGCAGGTTTCGCCTCTCCTGTCATTGCCGGGTAGAAGAAACCATGAGCCTCGCCCGAACCGCTCGGGTAGCGCAGGGTTTGCGGGCGGCTGATCTTTTCGGCAGGCAACGGTGCGATGCCGCCGGCCAGTACATTGACCTGTCGGGTGTTGCGGTCGATGGCAATGACTGCCGAAGCCGTAACCGGCGAGGCTGCGATGCAGTAAATGAACTGTTCATCGAATGCGAGACTTCGGAAGCGGCTGTAATCCCCGGTGAAATCCTCAGGTGCTTCGCCGCAAAGGCCCAAACGGCCAAATCCGTCTTCGGTCCAACTGGCCAGATACGTGTTGTCGTTCAACGGTAACCAGGTGCAGCCGCCCAATTGCCATGGTGCGGGGCCGTGATCGGCCGCGGCGCTCGGCAATGGCGTCAGACCCTCGGTAGATTCCACCCACGGTTGCCAAAATCCGTCGCGATCGGTCAAGCAGTACAAGCGACCGTTGGCGTCGAACCGAGGTTGCTGCACAGACTCTGGAGCCCTACCACCCGCTACACAACGCGGCTGACCAAAACCGCTCTCGTCCTGGCGTTCTGCAACCATCAGACGAGTCGTTGTCCATGGCTGATCCGGCCGGCTCCACTCGATCCAGGCCAGACGTCGAGCATCCGCACTCAGGGTCGGCGAGGCGTAAAAGTCCGCGCCTTCAGCCAGCAAATGACGCACACCGTCCGCCAGGTCGATGGCCACCAGCCGATGCTGATCGCGATGTTCTTCAACCGCCAGAATTTGCCCATTGGCGAACCGCAGATCGCCATAACGGCACTCGTCCGACGTCATCACTTCAGGCGTCTCGCCCTTCAGCGATTGCCGATACAGTTGCTGGTCCGCCTCGTTGACGAAAACAATCCCGTCATCCGTCAGACAAAACGCTCCGCCGCCATATTCGTACACCCGACTTCGCACACTGAATCCCGGCGGTGTCAGACATTTCGCCTGACCGTCGCGCCAGTGCCAGATCCGGCAGGCTGCATCTTGGGGACGGTACTCGTTCCAGAACAGACCCTGCTTGCCCAGTTGTAGTTCGGCGAAGTCGATACCGGCCGTGACGGCTTTGGCGGCGCTGAAAGGCTCAGCCTTTAGCGATGAGTCGTGAGTTTCGTTCATTGCGAAAGGCCAGTTGTTCGATGGTCTGGGTCGCGTGCTCGGCTTCTTCGCGGGCCTTGAGAATCACGCCGTGATGTTCCGACTTGCTGCACACCGGGTCGGCATTGCTCGCGTCACCGGTCAACATGAAGGCCTGGCAACGGCAGCCGCCGAAGTCCTTTTCTTTCTCATCGCAGGAGCGGCACGGCTCGGGCATCCAGTCGTAACCACGAAAGCGATTAAAGCCGAACGAGTCGTACCAGATGTGCTGCATGCTGTGGTCGCGTACGTTCGGAAATTGCACTGGCATCTGTCGGGCGCCATGACAGGGCAGGGCGGTTCCGTCCGGCGTGACTGTCAGAAAAATACTGCCCCAGCCATTCATGCAGGCTTTCGGACGTTCTTCGTAGTAGTCCGGGGTGACGAAAATCAGTTTGCACGGATGCCCTTCGGCTTCCAGTTTGGCGCGGTATTCGTTGGTGATGCGTTCAGCGCGGACCAGTTGTTCCTTGGTCGGCAGTAGGCCGACCCGATTGAGCTGCGCCCAACCATAGAACTGGCAGGTGGCGAGTTCGACGAAGTCGGCCTCCAGGGCGATGCACAGCTCGATGATCCGGTCGATCTTGTCGATGTTGTGCCGATGGGTGACGAAGTTCAGCACCATCGGGTAGCCGTGGGCCTTTACCGCACGGGCCATTTCGAGCTTCTGCGCGAAGGCCTTTTTCGAGCCGGCCAGCAGGTTGTTCACCTGCTCGTCGCTGGCCTGAAAGCTGATCTGGATGTGGTCGAGGCCAGCCTTCTTGAAGTCGCTGATTTTCTGCTCGGTCAGGCCAATGCCCGAGGTGATCAGGTTGGTGTAGAAACCCAACTTACGCGCTTCGGCGATCAACTCGGCGAGGTCCTGGCGTACCAGCGGTTCACCGCCGGAGAAACCCAACTGCGCCGCGCCCATCTCCCGCGCTTCGCGAAAGACCTTGATCCACTGCTCGGTGCTGAGTTCTTTGCCCTGTTCGGCGAAATCCAGCGGATTGGAGCAGTACGGGCATTGCAGCGGGCAGCGATAGGTCAGCTCGGCCAGCAGCCACAGCGGCAGGCCGATTTCCGGTTTGGGCGGTAACTTGTCCGACACAGAGTCAGGCAAGTTCGATCCAGTACTGAGCACGGGCGACCTCCATGAATTGCTCGATGTCTTCACCGAGTTCGGGCACGCCAGGGAACTGCGCGTCGAGTGCGGCAATGATCGCGGCCACGTCACGCTGGCCGTCGATCAAACCGCCAATCAGCGCGGCGCTTTCATTGAGTTTGATCATGCCTTCCGGGTACAGCAGCACGTGGCCTTTCTGCGCCGGTTCGTACTGGTAACGGTAGCCGGTACGCCAGGTCGGGGTTTTGCTGCGATCGAAACTCATAAGGTGATTCCTTTATGCCAGACCCGCTGCTCGGTCACGCTGTGATACGGCGGGCGATTCAGCTCGTAGGCCATGGTCATGGCATCGAGCATGCTCCAAAGAATGTCCAGTTTGAACTGGAGAATTTCCAGCATGCGCTCCTGGCCTTCCCGGGTGGTGTAGTGCTGCAAGGTGATCGCCAGACCGTGCTCGACATCGCGACGGGCCTGGCCCAGGCGCGTGCGGAAATACTCGTAACCGGTCGGGTCGATCCACGGGTAATGCTGCGGCCAACTGTCCAGGCGCGATTGGTGGATCTGCGGCGCGAACAGCTCGGTCAGCGAACTGCTGGCGGCTTCCTGCCAACTGGCCCGACGGGCGAAATTGACGTAGGCGTCCACGGCAAAACGTACGCCGGGTAGCACCAACTCTTGGGAGCGTAACTGATCCGGGTCGAGGCCAACGGCTTGGCCCAATCGCAGCCAGGCTTCGATGCCGCCGTCTTCGCCGGGGGCGCCGTCGTGGTCGAGCAGGCGCTGAATCCATTCGCGACGAATTTCGCGGTCCGGGCAGTTGGCGAGGATCGCGGCGTCTTTTAGCGGGATGTTCACCTGGTAGTAGAAGCGGTTGGCGACCCAGCCCTGGATCTGCTCGCGGGTCGCCCGGCCTTCGTACATCGCCACGTGATAGGGGTGGTAGATGTGGTAGTAGGCGCCCTTTGCACGCAGGGCGGCTTCGAATTCGGTGGGGGACATTGCGGTGTCAGTCATTTCGGTTCTCCGGGTAGGACCGGTGGTTCTTTGGTGTCTGGTCTGACGCCTTCGCGAGCAAGCCCGCTCCCACATTGGAATGCGGTTCCCTGTGGGAGCGGGCTTGCCCGCGAAGGGGCCATTAGCTACAACACAATACTCATGCCGTCATAAGCCACTTCAACCTCACGCCGCGCCAACTCCGCGCGCTGCGGCGAATCCTCGTCGAGAATCGGGTTGGTGTTGTTGATGTGGATAAGCACTTTGCGCTGTTTGGGCAGTTGTTCCAGCACTTCCAGCATGCCGCCGGGGCCGTTCTGCGCCAGGTGACCCATTTCCCGACCGGTGCGGGTGCCGACGCCACGGCGCTGCATTTCATCGTCATCCCACATCGTGCCGTCCACCAGCAGGCAATCGCTGCCGGCCATGATCTCCAGCAACGGCGCGTCGACTTTGCCCAGACCCGGTGCGTAGAACAGTTTGCCGCCGGTGCTGATGTCTTCGACGATCAGGCCGATATTGTCGCCCGGGTGCGGGTCGAAGCGGTGCGGCGAGTAGGGCGGCGCGGCGCTGCGCAATGGCAGCGGGGTGAAGCGCAGGTTTGGGCAGGCCGGGACGGTGAAACTCTGGTCGAGTTCGATGCGGTTCCAGTTCAGCCCGCCGTTCCAGTGGGTCAGCATGGTGAACAGCGGAAAACCGCTGCTCAGGTCTTCGTGGACCATGTCGGTGCACCAGACTTGATGCGGGCAACCTTCGCGCAGGCTGAGCAGGCCAGTGGTGTGGTCGATCTGGCTGTCCATCAGGATGATCGCGCTGATCCCGGTATCACGCAGGGCGCGGCCCGGTTGCATCGGGGCGAAGCTCTGGAGCTGGGCGCGGATGTCCGGCGAGGCATTGCACAGCACCCAGTTCACGCCGTCATCGGAAATCGCGATGGACGATTGGGTCCGCGCCTTGGCATTCAGGCTGCCGTCGCGAAAACCTGCGCAGTTCACGCAGTTGCAATTCCACTGCGGGAAACCACCGCCAGCGGCGGAACCTAGAATCTGGACAAACATGGCCGCTCCATCATTTTGAAAACTGAAAATAAAAACGCCTCGGCAGACCGAGGCGTTGCACAACGATACAAACTTAGCGGCTTGCGAAGTACATGGTGACTTCAAAGCCGATACGCAGGTCGGTGTAAGCAGGTTTGGACCAGGACATAAGGTGACTCCTCAATGGGTGGGTGGGATAGCGCTATCCATAGGTATAGTCCACGGCAGCGCAGGGATGTTCCAAATAGTTAGGCTGCTATGTTACTCAAAATTTCCAGGTGATGGCCCGTGAATCTTTGAGAAAGCTCCTTGCAGCGTTGGTAATGATCATTTTGCCGCTTGCCAAGGCGCGCCGGGCGCCGGCTCGTTGGCGAGGCAGAGCCAGCCGCCTTCGGCAGTGTTTAACCGTTGCGCCGCTGCCTGCAGTGTCGGTCGATCGAGGCGGCCGATTGCGCCGGCCAGTTGCACCAGGTAATCCGACGAGTGGCCAGCGAGTTTCGCCTGCCAGAGCAGCTCGGCAGCGTTTTGGGTCGACAGATTGCTGCCGTCGAATTGCTCGGCGAGCACTTGACTGAGTTGCTTGAGCCCCTCGTCGTCAAGGTTCTCGATCAGTACGGCAGTGCCTGCGATGAATTGCTCAATGTGCTTGAGCAGGTCCGTGGTCGCGACGTCAGGCGCTTGCACACCGAACAGCAACCCGGTCTGGCCATGCATTTGTCGCAGCGCGCTGAACACTGCGTAACCCAGCTGCAATTCTCCGCGCAGGCGCTGATAGAAAGGCGTCTGGCACAGTTGTGCAAGCATACGCCAGGCGGCCTCGTCGGTGATGTCGCGGCTGGCGGTCGGGCAAAACAGCAGCAAGGCATGTTCGCTGGACGCGGTGTCGATGTGGCGCCACAGATGTTGGGGCGGGAGCGCTGCCGGTGCCGGCAATTGATTGTCCGGGATGCCCGGAATGCGGCTCAGGGCCAAACCCATGGCGGATTGAGTCAGTGGGCTGAGGCCCAGGGCCAGGCCGTCCCAGCGCGAAGTTGTCCACAGGTGTTTGGCATCGTCGCTGGTTTTCGCTGTTTCAAGGCCATGCTCCGGGAGCGCCTTCAGCAGTTTACGGATGGGCATCAACGCCGTTTCTGCTTCGCCCTGCGCGGAATTGGCGTCTACTTGCGTCAGACATTTCAGCGCGTGTTCAAGGACGCCGGGCATCGGCTCTTGCAGGCCGATCAGTTTCAGCAGCCATTGATTTCCGGAAGTGCTGAGCGATACCTCGACCCCGGCCTGACGCGCGTCATCCTGAGTTTCTCGCAGGCTGCGCAACAGCTTCGCTTGCACGTCAGCAGTGGCCGCGGCCTGCAACTGCCAGCGCAAATAAATCGCACCGTCATCAGTGGTGTCTGGCAATGCCTGGCTGAACAGCATCGGCGAGCGTTCACGACGGCCGCGCGAGCGATCCTGAGCGAACGTGCGCAGGCCACGGTGGGCGCTGGTTTGCCCGCGAATCAGACCGGCGTTGGCCAGCGGTTCGCTGGCGCGCAGAAAGGGGTTGGCGGCAGGCAGGTGCCAGTGATCACTGAAGTTATCCACAACGCCGATTTCGCGGAGGATTTGTGTCAGGGCTTGAGCGCCGAAATCGGTCAGCCCGTTTTCTCGCTGTTCACTGTCGAGCCGCGCCAATTGCAGTGCGCCACTGACTTGTTGCTGACGCTTGAGCAGGGCTGCATATTCCTCGCGAAGGGGCGTCCAGTTCTGTTGCGCGAAGAAGCTCAGCCAATCCAGCACGTGTTCGCCAATGGCATTCAGCGATTCGGCGGCAGCGCTGAACTCCAGGTGCAGCAGCGCTTGCCCGGCAAAGTGGTACAGCGGCGCGGCTTTCAAATCGCCGGCCAGACCCTGATTTTGCAAAAAGACCAACAATCCACCCGGTTTGGCGTTGTTCAGCCAATGGCAGAGAAACGCCAAAGCCTCGACCGAGGCGTCGGGCAAAGCGTCGAACGCGAACAGCAGATTGCCGCGTCGCTCACCGACCTGTTGATAACTTTTCACCGCCAGCGGGATGGGCGCGGCCTGGGTAACTTTATCCCCAACCGGTAATGCCGTCGCAAACTGCTCCGCCAGCGTGCGCAATTGATCAACGCTCTGCGGCCCCACCAGGCTCAGGGTCATCTGTCCGGTGCGATAAAACTGCTGGTGGAAACCTTGCAACGCCTGTTGAAACCCAGGTTGCTCAATTTGCAGGCTGTCCCGATTCCCCGCATGAAAGCCGCGTAACGGATGCGCTGCCGGTAAACCTTCGAACAACCCCAACTGCTGCTGCGCCGTCGCATCCTCGGACCACGCGACAAACTCTGCCTGCAACACTTCCCGTTCCCGCAATTGATCGTCCAGATTCATACGCGGGTGGGCGAGCATGTCTGACAGACGCTCCAGCCCACCGGCAAATGCCTGTGGCGACAATTCAAAAAAGAAATCGGTGGTGCGCTCACTTGTTCGCGCATTCACCTGCCCGCCATGACCCTGAACGTAGGCCATCAGCCCTTGGCCGGTAGGAAAACGCTCGGTTCCCAGAAACAGCAGGTGCTCAAGAAAATGCGCCAATCCGGGCCAGGCCAGAGACACATCATGACTGCCGGCAGCCACCCGCAACGCCGCCGCGCTGCGCTTCAATTCGGGGGCATGACGCAGCATCACCCGCAGGCCGTTAGCCAGGGTTTCAGTGTGGGGGCGGGGGTGATTCAGCGCAGGCATGAGCACTTCCAATACAGAGAAGCGCTAATGCTAGCGGATAACGGGGACTCAGCGCTTGTTCAGCTCACTGTAAAGCTCGGGGCGGCGATCAAGGAGATAACGATTGGCGGCGCGGGAATCGACCATCAACTGCCGATCCAATTCACCAACAATCAGCGCTTCATCCAGACCCGCCTGGGCGATACGGCTGCCATCCGGCGCGGCGATGCTGCTTTGGCCGCAATAATGGATATCGCCTTCGTGGCCGCAGTAGTTGGCATAAGCCACATAACACTGGTTTTCAAAGGCTCGCGCGCGGACGGTGACGTCAGCGACGAAATCGAAGGGAATCATGTTCGCCGTTGGCACCAGAATCAGCTCGGCGCCGGCCAGGGCCAGACGCCGGGCGTTTTCCGGGAACTCCATGTCGTAGCAAATCAGGAAGCCAAGCTTCCAGCCATTGAGCTCGACCAGCGGGAAATCATCCCCGCCGGCGCTGAACATCGAGTTGTCGAGGTCGCCGAACAGGTGCGTTTTGCGGTAATTGCACAGGCGTTCGCCATGGGCGTCGATCAACTGCACCGAGTTGTAGATCTGGCCGTCTTCGATGCGTTCGGGATAGCCATACAAAATGGCGATCCCCGCTGTTTTGGCAATGCGCGCGACCTGCTGCGCCGACTCACCGTTGTGCACCTCCGCGAGGACGTTCACCGCATCGACGCCGATGTTGTAGCCGGTCAGGAACATCTCCGGCAGCACCAGCAAGTCTGCGCCTTTGGCCTCCAGCGCCAGTTGATGCAAGCGTTGCAGATTGCCTGCGACGTCCAGGGGCAGTGGTGGGCATTGGTAAAGGGCTACGCGCATTTCGGATTCCTCTTACTCGGGCAGGGCGATCGGACCGATCTCGTTAAACACATCTCCTGGACCCGGGTTCTCGGCGTGAGTTTCACCGCCGAAGTGTTTCATGATGCCCCACACCGCGTTGAGCGAGGTCTGCACCGCGCCTTCAACCCAGGCCGGCGTCCACGAAACGTCATCGCCAGCGATGAAAATCCCGCGTTGCTCGGCAGGCATGTCGTCCTGCATGAAGTGCGCGTACATGCGCTGGTTATAGCGGTAGTGGCCGGGCAGGGCGCCTTTGAAAGCACCGAGGAAATGTGGGTCGGCTTCCCAGGACACAGTGATCGGGTCGCCGATGATCCGCGCGGCGATGTCGACTTTCGGGTAGATCTTCTTCAACGCATCCAGCGCCAGCTTCACGCGTTTTTCCACCGGTTGTGGAAGCATCTTCAGCGCGTCGCTCATCCACGAGTACGACAGGCAAATCACGCCTGGCTTGTCGTCGCCGTTGTCGAACAGGTAGGTGCCACGGGTCAGGCGATCAGTGAGGGTCATGCTCATCAGGTCCCGGCCGGTTTCCGGATCTTTGTCCTTCCAGAATGGGCGGTCGACCATCACGAAAGTTTTCGACGATTGCATGTAGCGAGTGCGGTCGAGAGCCATCCACATTTTTTGCGAGAACAGGGTTTCATCGCATTCGATCTGGGTGGTCAGCAGCCAGCTCTGGCAGGTGGTCAGTACGGCGGCGTATTCGCGGGTGTCGCCCCAGTTGTCGGTGACGGCAAAACGACCGTCAGCCGCGTGGGCAATTTTCTTCACACCAGTGCGCGGGGCACCGCTGTGCAAGGAACTGAGGCTGGTACCTTCCGGCCAGTGCACGCAACGTTCCGGCACGTGGCGCCAGATGCCCAGTGGCACTTGCTCGACGCCGCCTACTACCAGGTGTTGGTGATCGTCGCAGTTGGTCATTACTACGCGGAAGATTTCCAGCATCGAGTTCGGGAAGTCAGAGTCCCAGCCGCCGGTGCCGAAACCGACCTGGCCAAACACTTCGCGGTGATGGAACGACAATTTGGCGAAGGCTTTGGAGGTGGCGACAAAGTCGTAGAAGGTGCGGTCGTCCCACAGCGGAACCAGGGTGTTCCACAGCTCTTTGAGGCGAGGCACGTCGCGGTCGCGGATCGCTTGCTGGATCTCGCCGAAGCGCGAGCCGTCTTCCAGTGCGTCCGCCCAGGCGTCAGCTACTTCCTGGAACAATACGGGAAGATCCGACAGCTTCTGTGCGTAATGGGTCTGGCCTTCCAGATCGATCACCGTACTGCCGGACGCGGGCGTCAGCGGGTTCGGGAACGGTTTGGTTTCCAGGCCGAGCTTGTCGACGTAGTGATAAAACGCGGTGGACGACACCGGGAAACGCATGCCACCGAGCTCGGCGATGATGCCTTCGGCGCCGTTGAACGCCTGGGAGCGCAGACGACCGCCCATTTTCGAGGCTTCGTAAACGACTGGCTTCAGGCCCAGCTTCATCAGCTCGTAAGCCGCGACCAAACCGGCGATGCCGCCACCGACGATCGCCACTTCGGCGCCGTGGTTGTGCTCAGGAATACTGCCCAGGCCGGCGGGGTGCTCGATCCAGTCGTCGAAGGCGAACGGAAAGTCCGGGCCGAAAATGGTGACTGGTTTTTTACCGTCTGCAGGATGGCGATTATTCTTGTTCATGGCTGACCTTGCTGGCGACCCGACGCGGGATGCGCGTCTGAGTATAGGAAAAGATGGCAGCCATTCTAGAGAGCGTAGAACACGTTAATAAGACGCAATGTGTCGTCGTTTTGCCGGTAAGCCGATCAATATGACGATGTATCGCTACATACTGCCCAATGTGGGAGCGGGCTTGCTCGCGAATACGGTGGGTCAGTCAACAGCAATGCCGACTGACACTCCCTCTTCGCGAGCAAGCCCGCTCCCACATTGGACAGAGTCTAAACCGGCTGCCCTCGATCAATCTTGCTACTCAAAATGATCGAAGTGGTCGTCTTCTCCACCCCATCTACGCTGCCAATCTGATCCAGCAACTGATCCAGCTGCTCCGGCGAGTCCGTGCGCAACCACGCCACATAATCAAATTCGCCACTCACCGCACACAGTTGCTGAACCTGAGCCATCGCACTGAGCCGGCGCAGCACTTCCTTGCCGGAGCGTGGCTGCACCGTGATCCCGACATACGCCTGCAACCCGCCATCCACCACCCGCTGACCCAAACGCACGCCGTAACCGGTAATCACCCGGGCCTTTTCCAGGCGCGCCAACCGCGAAGTGACCGTAGTGCGGGCGATGCCCAATTGCCGGGCCAGCATCGCCACGCTTTCACGGGCGTTGATCTGCAAAGCAGCGATCAACTGGCGGTCGATTTCGTCGAGCACGGGCGGGCGGGTGTCAGGCAAGGGGCGTCTCCAGCGGTTTACATCGATGGGCAGCATGTTACAGACACATCCTACGCGGCGCTCGTGGTGGTTATTTGAGCTGATTGCGTATGCGTTGCCCAAGTAAGGGCTGAATGGCAGGCATAAAAAAGCCGCGCGATTGCGCGGCTTTTTTGTTTGGTGGGCCCAGTAGGACTCGAACCTACGACCAAGGGATTATGAGTCCCCTGCTCTAACCAACTGAGCTATAGGCCCTCAGTAGGCCGCGGATTATAGCGACGGTTTCTCGGCTGTGCTATCCGAAAAATCCGATACGGTAATACAAAGAAACGTTGCAGCGAATTCTTCCGGTGGTAATGGCAGGCTGACGATGTAGCCCTGAATCTGTTCGCAGCCCTCCAGGGCGAGGAATTCTTGTTGTGCCTGGGTTTCGACGCCCTCGGCGATGATGGTGAATTGCATGCTGCGGCCGAGCGCGATGATGGCTCGCACAATCGCCGCATCGTGCGGATCGTCAGGCAGGCCGCGGACGAAGGACTGGTCGATCTTGAGGATATCCAGCGGCAAGCGCTTGAGGTAGCTCAGGGATGAATAGCCGGTGCCGAAGTCATCGATCGCCAATTGGACGCCCAGGCGTTTGAGTTGGTGCAACACGGACAACGCCTCTTCGGCCTGGCTCATGATGAAGTTTTCGGTAATTTCCAGTTGCAGAAAACCGGGTTTGAGGCGGTTGTCCTTGAGCAGTTGTTCGATGCGTCCGAGCAGGTTCGGCTGGCGCAGTTGCGCGCCGGCGAGGTTGACCGACAGCGGACCAGGGCTTTCGTAGAGTTGATTCCATTCGAACATCTGCCGGCATGCCGTTTCGAGGACCCAATCGCCGATCTGCAGGATCATGCCGTTTTCTTCGGCCAGAGGAATGAAGTGCTCCGGAGGCACGTCGCCAAAGGTCGGGTGACGCCAGCGAATCAGCGCTTCGGCGCCGACCAGTCGATGGTCGTCGAGGCTGATCTTCGGTTGGTAGTAGAGGTGCAGTTCATTGCGCTCGATGGCGCGGCGCAATTCGTGCTCCAGCGCAACCCGCTCGCTGGCCTGGGCGGTGAGGTCGCGGGTGTAGCTTTCGACCCGGTTGCGGCCCTTGGCCTTGGAGCGATACATCGCCGCGTCGGCGTTCTTCACCAGCGTGGCGACGTCGCAACCGTCCTTGGGGTACAGGCTTGTGCCGATGCTGGCGCTGATGAAAAACTCGTGCTCGCCGGCCTGGAACGGCGCGGCGAAGCAGTTGAGCAGTTTGGTGGCGATGTGGTCGGCGTCGCTGGCTTGCTGCAGGCCGGGCAGCAGGATGATGAACTCATCACCGCCGAGGCGCGCCACGGTGTCGATGTCCCGTAGCTGTTCCTTGAGGCGAACGGCGATGCCTTTGAGCAGCAGGTCGCCGACCGGGTGACCGAGGCTGTCATTGATGTGCTTGAAGCGGTCCAGGTCGAGGAACAACACCGCGCCCTGTCCGCCGTTTTCCTGCTGGTTGTTGAGCGCCGTCAGCAATCGGCTTTCGAACAGCGTGCGGTTCGGCAGGCCGGTGAGCGGATCGTGGTGGGCCTGGTAATCGAGTTTGGCCTGGGCGTGCTTGAGGCTGGAGATGTCAGCGAACACCGCGACAAAGTGAGTGATGAACTTGTCGCGGTTGCGCACGGCGCTGATGGTCAGCCAGCTCGGGTAGAGCTCGCCATTCTTGCGTCGGTTGGAAATCTCGCCTTGCCAGTGTCCTTCATCGGTCAATTGATGCCACATCGCCGCATAGAACGCGCTGTCGTGCAGGCCCGAGGCGAGCAGGCGAGGGGTGTGGCCCAGTGCTTCGCTCTCGCTGTAGCCGGTGATTTCGGTAAACGCGCGGTTGACCGCACTGATGTGCTGTTGGGTGTCGGTGATCAGTACGCCTTCGGCAGTGCTTTCGAACACGGTGGCGGCCTGTTGCAGTTTTTCCTGCATCAGGTGCCGTTCGGTGATGTCCCGGGCGATGGTCAGCATGCAGTCTTCATCGCCAATCGGCAGCGGGCGGCTGGACACCTCGCAGAGGCGGATCTGCCCGTCGTTGCGGCGGATGTGGCAGGTGAAATCCCGGACGAAGCCATCCCGGTTCAGCAGGTCGAGCATCTGTTTGCGTTCGTTCAGATTGACCCAAATGCCCAGGTCCAGCGCCGAGCGATCCAACGACATCGCGCTGTTGAAGCCGGTAATACGGCTGAACCCTTCGTTGACCTCCAGCAGCAGGCCGTCGCTCTGCCGGGACAGCAGCAAGCCATCAGGGGAGGCATGGAAGGCTTTGGCGAACTTCTCTTCAGAAGTTTGCAACTGTTGCTGGGTTTCCTTGAGCTGACTGATGTCCCGCACCACCACCACCAGCGCAGGCGTGGTATCGAGATCGAAGGGTTCGGCGGAAATCAGGCCGGTGAACACCTGCCCATTGTTGCGGCGAAAGGGCATCTCCAGGTTGCGGATGCTGCCGGCCTGCAACCGCTGTAACAGTCCCGGCCCCACGCCCGGAATGCCCCAGATGTTCAGCTCGGTGGCGGTTTGGCCGACGACGTCTACGGCTTTAAGGCCGATCTGTTCTTCGAACGCCTCATTGACCTCCAGCAGGCAACCATCGGAAAGCCGAGCGATCACTAGAATGTCCGGGCACTGCTCGAACACCGAGGCGAATTTCTGTTCCGAGAGGCGCAGCGCCTCTTCGGTGCGCTTGGCTTCGCTGATGTCGATCATCAGCCCGCGCAGCACCGGTTCGTGGCCGTGTTCGATCAGGCTGACAATGTCGCGCACCCACAGACAACGACCATCGGCAGTGATCACCCGGTAATCGACGCTGTGATCGCGACCAGCTAGCACTTCGTGATCGCAGAAGTTTTGCGCGCGGGTCAGGTCCGCGGGGTGGATGATGTTGCGCCAGAACCCGGGGATCAGCCAATGGGACAGGGGATAGCCGAGCAAGTCTTCAGCGTGGGGCGATACGTAGCTGTAGGTGAAGTCGCTGATCCGCGCTTCCCAGGCAATGGCCGACAGACTCTCCACCAGCCCGCGATAGTGGTATTCGCTGCTGCGCAGTTCCTGTTCCAGGTCGATCCGTCGGGCGATTTCCGAGCTCAGTCGACGATTGATCCGGATGACCACCGCCAGCACGATGATCAGTAACAGCAAACCTGGCAGGCCGTACACCAGCAGATCCGACCAGAAGGTCCGATGATCCAGCACGTTACCGACCCAATGCTCCTGGATGGCGCTGATTTCGCTCGGGCTCATGTCCGCCAGGACTTTATCGATAATGCCGACGAGCATTTTGTTCTTCGGCGGCACCGCCATTGCCAATTGATAGCGATAGGGTGTCTCGCCGCTGACATAGAGCCCTTCGAGCTTGAGCTGACGCAGGCTCCAGACACTGGAGGCCAGATCGCCGACCACGGCGTCCACTTCATCGGTCGCCAGCGCTTGCAACGCCGAACTGACGTTGGGCATCGGCACCAGGTTCAGGTCCGGATGGTGGGTACGCAGCAGCTCATGAGGCGCGTAGTTTTCCACCACGGCGATTTTCAGGCCATACAGGTCCTCGATTTTGCGCGGTTGGGCGCCGCCGACATGGGCGAGGATCACAATCGGGAAGTCCAGGTAAGGCCGGGTGAACGCCAGGTAAGTCTGGCGTTCGGGTGTCGACATAATTCCCGGCAGCAAGTCGAGATTGCCCTGTTTGACCTGTTCCAGGACCACCGTCCAACTGACTGGCTCGATGGGGGTGAGCTTGATGTCCAGGCGTTGGCGGATCACGTTGATGTAGTCCGCTGCCAGGCCCTGATAACGGTTCTGTTCATCACGGAACTCAAACGGTGGCCAAGACGCGTCTACGCCCAGACGCAAGTCCGGGTGAGCCGCCAGCCAGCTACGTTCTTCGTCGGTCAGAGTCAGCGCGCCAGCCGTTGCGGTCCAGGTCATCAGCGACAGCAAAAAAAGCACGGTCGGCAGTCTGGGCATAACGGTCTCGTTATGGCTCGGGGGAATGTTTCGAGTGTAGACGGGCAATTCGGCAGGGGGGCAGTGCGGGGGATTTAATCTGTATAAAGCAAAACCCCCGGCCTGGGCCGGGGGTTCTGTGATCACTCGTCGAGGAAGGAGCGCAAATGCTCGCTTCTCGTCGGGTGGCGCAGCTTGCGCAGCGCCTTGGCTTCGATCTGACGAATCCGTTCACGGGTCACGTCGAACTGCTTACCAACCTCCTCGAGGGTGTGGTCGGTATTCATGTCGATACCGAAGCGCATGCGCAGAACCTTGGCTTCACGGGCAGTGAGGCCGGAGAGAACTTCGCGAGTCGCTTCTTTAAGGCTCTCAACGGTAGCAACATCGATTGGCGACTGCATGGTCGAGTCTTCGATGAAGTCACCCAAATGGGAGTCTTCGTCATCACCGATCGGGGTTTCCATGGAGATCGGCTCTTTAGCGATCTTCAATACCTTGCGGATCTTGTCCTCAGGCATTTCCATGCGTTCGCCCAGCTCTTCCGGGGTCGGTTCGCGACCCATTTCCTGCAACATCTGCCGGGAAATACGGTTGAGCTTGTTGATCGTCTCGATCATGTGCACCGGAATACGGATGGTGCGGGCCTGGTCGGCGATCGAGCGAGTGATCGCCTGACGGATCCACCAGGTGGCATAAGTCGAGAATTTGTAGCCGCGGCGGTATTCAAACTTGTCTACCGCTTTCATCAAGCCAATGTTGCCTTCCTGGATCAGATCGAGGAATTGCAGGCCACGGTTGGTGTACTTCTTGGCGATGGAGATCACCAGACGCAAGTTCGCTTCAACCATCTCTTTCTTCGCGCGGCGGGCCTTGGCCTCACCGATCGACATGCGACGGTTGATGTCCTTGATCTCGGCAATCGTCAAACCGGTCTCGGTTTGCAGCGCGATCAGCTTTTGCTGGCAACGAAGGATGTCCGGTTGCAGGCGACCAATGGCTTCGGCGTATTTGCCTTTGCCTTTGGCCAGTGCGTCCGACCAGCTTTCGTCGACTTCGTTGCCCGGGAACTGGCGCAGGAAATCGGCACGCGGCATGCGCGCATCACGAACGCAGAGCTGCATGATCGCGCGCTCTTGCTGACGCAGACGATCCAGGGCACTGCGAACACGCTCGACCAGGCCTTCGAATTGCTTCGGAACCAGTTTGATCGGCATGAACAGCTCAGCCAGCAGCACCAGTTCGGCAATCGCCGCCTTGTTGCCACGACCGTGCTTCTTCAGCGCCTTGCGGGTGATTTCCATCTGATCGGAGACAGCGCCAAAACGCTGTGCTGCGATGACCGGATCCGGACCGCTTTCGGCTTCTTCTTCGTCGTCGGTGCTGGCTTCAGCTTCGTCGTCGTCGGTATCGTCATCCGCTTTCACGGCTTTCGGATCGACAGGCGGCGGCACTTCTGCAGCAGGCGGCGCAATGCCGTCGTCCGGGTCGATATAACCGCTCAGGACGTCGGACAGGCGGCCACCTTCGGTGGTGACGCGAGTGTATTCGGACAGAATGTGGTCAACCGTGCCAGGGAAGTGCGCAATTGCGCCCATCACTTCGCGGATGCCCTCTTCAATACGCTTGGCGATTTCAATTTCGCCTTCACGTGTGAGGAGCTCTACCGTACCCATTTCACGCATGTACATGCGCACTGGGTCGGTGGTGCGACCAATGTCGGTCTCGACCGCTGCCAACGCTGCTGCTGCCTCTTCGGCCGCGGCTTCGTCGGTATCGGCGTCGGCCAGCATAAGGGAATCCTTATCTGGCGCAACCTCGAATACGTTGATCCCCATGTCATTGATCATGCGGATGATGTCTTCCACCTGTTCCGGATCTGAAATATCCTCCGGCAGGTGGTCGTTGACCTCCGCGTAAGTCAGGTAACCCTGCTCACGACCAAGTGTGATCAACTCTTTGATACGAGACTGCTGTTGCGCTTTTCCGGACATAACACCCTATCCACTGAAGGTCTTGGCGGGCAAAAAACAAGCCGAGGATTATACCTGAGCTATGACCTCACGCGCCAGTTGAGGTCGGGTTTGATATAGCCACATTGCGTTTTAATAGGTCGCGCATCTGATTTGCGATCTGAATTGCTTCCTCTGGGGTCAATCCCGGCTGCCTTGCTTTTTTGATAAGTGCTTCCAAAGTATCTGTGTGTTGACCCGCTGATAACCTAGTAATGGTGTCTAAAAACTGTTGTTCAAGGTTATCGCCGTCAATTAGCCACTCCTTTTCCGCTAATGCTTTGAGCAGGCGCCCTTGATCGGTGCCATGCCAGCGGGCCATTAGCTGGATAGAGTTTAGCTTAGGATTTTTCTGCAAGGCCTCGATAAGGGCCACCAGCAACTGTGCATACGTGTTGCTTTCATTGGCGAAATGGTTGGCGGTTTCTACCTTGCCGGCCAGTTGCGGATGATGAATCAGCGTGCGCAATGCAATCAGTGTTGGGGCTTCGACGGCAATCGGGGTGCGCGGGGCACTTTGTTGGTCACGATCGCCGCCACGCTTGCCATTCTTGTCCCAGGGTTTCTTGTCCCACTTCTTGCCGCCGGCACCGGGTTTCTTCGGTGTCCATTCCTGCTGCGGCACGTACATCTCTTGTGCCTGCGGCTGATGGTAGTCGCTGTAATCCGGCATGGCGTCGTAATCGATACCTGGATCGTAGGCTGGCGGCGCTTCCTGAGGGGCGCTGTGCACCAGCTGGCTCATGGCTTCGCCAGTCAGGCCGGTGATTTCGGTCAGTCGCTGACGCATCAGGATGCGCAGGTTGGCGCCCGGGACTTTTTCGATCAGCGGTGCAGCGAGGGTGGCCATGTGGGCCTTGCCTTCGAGCGAGCGCGGGTCCGATTCCTCGGTCAGTTGCTGAAAGAAATAGTCGGCCAGCGGTTGGGCGTGTTGATTGATTCGTGCGCGGAAAGCGTCGGTGCCCTCGGAGCGGACCAGCGTATCCGGGTCTTCACCTTCAGGCAGAAACAGGAAGCGTGCCCGTCGCCCGTCCTGCAGGCACGGCAGCGCTGCTTCCAGTGCTCGCCAGGCGGCTTTGCGGCCAGCCTGGTCGCCGTCGAAACAGAACAGCACGTTGGGCACGACGCGAAACAGTCGCTTCAAGTGCTCTTCGCTGGTGGCGGTGCCCAGGGTCGCGACGGCATTGCGTAAGCCTTGCTGGGCGAGAGCGATGACGTCCATGTAGCCTTCGACAACGATGATTTCGTCGAGATTGCGGTTGTTCTTGCGCGCTTCATAGAGGCCGTAAAGCTCTTGGCCTTTATGGAATACCGGAGTTTCCGGTGAGTTCAGGTACTTCGGCTTGTCGTCACCCAGTACTCGGCCGCCGAACGCAATGATGCGTCCGCGACTGTCACGAATCGGGAACATCACGCGATCGCGGAAGCGGTCATAGCGTTTGCCGGTTTCGGCGTTCTCGATCAGCAGGCCGGCGTCGACCATGGCTTTCTGTTGCAGGGTGTCGCTGCTCAAGTGCTTGAACAGATTGTCCCAGCCGGGCGGGGCGAAGCCGAGGCCGAAGTCCCGGGCTATTTCTCCGGTCAGGCCGCGACCCTTCAAATAATCCACGGCGGCTTTGCGCGATGGATGGCTTTTCAGCGCTTGCCGGTAAAAGTCGGCGGCGGCGGTGAGCAGCGGGTACAGCGGCGAGTCAGTCGGCTGCCGCGGTTTGTGCGGCCGGCCGCTTTCTTCGCGGGGTATTTCCATGCCGGCGGCTTTGGCCAGTTCTTCGACAGCCTGGATGAAGTCCAGGTTGTCGTGGTCCATCATGAAGCCGAGGGCGTTACCGCCAGCGCCGCAGCCGAAGCAGTAATAGAACTGCTTGTCGGGGCTGACGCTGAAGGAGGGGGTTTTCTCTTTGTGGAACGGGCAGCAGGCGGTGTAGTTCTTGCCGGCCTTTTTCATTTGCAGGCGCGAGCTCACCACATCGACGATGTCGGTGCGGTTCAGAAGGTCGTCAATGAAGCTCTGGGGAATTAGCCCGGCCATGGCGGTCTCGTCATCTGCGCTGAAATGGACCCAAAACGAAGGGCTGGCGAACGCGGGTCATTACTTGAGGCGCGCAAGGTATGCGGCTCGACCAGTGTCGTCTGCGTAATCGCTGTCGGGAAGTGTATCTGCCGAAAATCCACTGACGTTAGTACCGATCAGTATTCGACTATATGAAAGTGTTGCGCTGAATCCGCTGCGGCCAGTCGATGGCCTCGGATAGCTCATAAGCGGGCACGCAAGCAGGTGCCTTGGGCTGATCGTCGTAAGAGGAATCAGTGGGTGTGCTCGTCAGTAGCCTTGAAAGGCTCGTCAGAAAAGACGTGCACCGCTGGCAAAAGAGCCAGGTCTGACGCTGTGAAGCAGGTTTGTCTCGGTCGCGTCTGCGGCTTTGACGGTGAAGCATCAAGCGATTCCCGCAAATGCCATTAGCCCGGCTGAGGGCCGGGCTTGGCAGAAGCTTGCTACGAACGTCTGTGTATTAGTACAGACGAACGGCGCGGCGCTGTTCGCGCTGTACTTTCTTGGCGTGACGCTTAACAGCGGCTGCTGCTTTACGCTTACGCTCAGAAGTTGGCTTCTCGTAGAATTCGCGGCTACGAACTTCAGCCAGTACACCGGCTTTTTCGCAGGAGCGCTTGAAACGACGCAGAGCTACGTCGAAGGGTTCGTTCTCTTTTACTTTGACGGCTGGCATCCAGAGCTACCTTCATTCATTACCGGGGTCAACATCCTCGCGGCAAAAGAGCACTTGAAGACGTCGGTTTTTAAGGGTTGCGGATGTTAACTCCTCATCGACCGGAATGCAAAGCCTCTGATCGAAAACCGCTAGTCGGGGCATCCCATGGCGACTATTATGCGCGCCTTCGAATTCAGCCTAAACAAGGCGCAAACCCATGCTAGTACTGGGATTAGAAACCTCCTGCGACGAAACTGGTGTCGCATTATATGACAGTGAACGCGGCCTGCTGGCCGACGCGCTGTTTAGCCAGATCGACCTGCATCGCGCCTATGGCGGTGTGGTGCCGGAGCTGGCCTCGCGTGATCACGTCAAACGCATGCTGCCCTTGATCCGTCAGGTCTTGGCCGAAGCCGACTGCGTGCCGACCGAGATCGATGCGATCGCTTATACCGCGGGTCCTGGCCTGGTCGGTGCGCTGTTGGTGGGGGCTTCCTGCGCCCAGGCGCTGGCCTTTGCCTGGGGGATTCCGGCCTTGGGCGTGCACCACATGGAAGGTCATTTGCTGGCGCCGATGCTGGAGCCGCAACCGCCCGAATTCCCGTTCGTCGCTTTGTTGGTGTCGGGTGGTCATACGCAGCTGGTTCAGGTCGACGGAATCGGCCAATACACGTTGTTGGGCGAGACCCTCGACGATGCCGCCGGTGAAGCGTTCGACAAGACCGCGAAGATGATGGGTCTCAATTATCCGGGCGGCCCGGAAATCGCCCGTCTGGCGGAACAGGGGGTTGCAGGACGTTTCACTTTCCCGCGTCCGATGTGTGATCGCCCGGGCCTGGCATTCAGCTTCAGCGGCTTGAAAACCTCAGCCCTTAACACCTGGCAGCAATGCGTCAGCGCCGGGGACGACGGCGAGCAAGCCCGTTGCGACATCTCGCTGGCGTTCCAGCAAGCCGTGGTGGAGACTTTGACCATCAAGTGCAAGCGGGCCCTGAAAGCGGCGGGCATGAAGCGTCTGGTGATCGCTGGGGGCGTCAGTGCCAACAAGGCACTGCGTACTTCACTGGAAAAAATGCTCGGCGACATGAAGGGCGACGTGTTTTACGCCCGTCCCGAGTTTTGCACCGATAACGGCGCGATGATTGCGTTTGCCGGCTGCCAGCGTTTGCAGGCCGGTCAGCACGAAAGCCTGGCGATCAGCGTGCAGGCGCGCTGGCCGATGGAGCAATTGTCGGCGTTGTGATGAGCGGGGTTCACGTCCGGTATTTAAAAATGCCGTTCGCGCCCGGCAAACAGGTCGCGTAGATTGCCGCGATGGCGCCAGACGATCAGGCCGGTGAGTGCGCTCATGGGCAGCAGTGCCGCCGGCTCTTGCCAGGCGAGCAATGGCAGGGTCAGCGGTGTGGCGATCAGTGCCGCCAGTGAGCTGGTGCGGGTCAGGTAGAACGTCAGCAGCCAGGCACAGACTGCCAGCAGGGCTGCGGGCGGGTAGAGGCCCAGCAACATGCCGGCCGCGGTGGCGACACCCTTGCCGCCGCGAAAGCGGAAGTACAGCGGGAACAGGTGGCCGATGACGGCACAAACACCGATCCAGGCTTGATCTTGCAGCGAAAGGCCGACAACGCCGGCGATCAGCACAGGCAACAAGCCTTTGCACAGGTCACCGAGTAACGTTAGAACGGCGAGTTTCTTGCCGGCCAGGCGCAACATGTTGGTGGCTCCGGCATTGCCCGAGCCACCCATTCGCGGATCGGGGTTACCGGTCAGGCGGCTGAGCAAAATGGCGAAGGACAGAGAGCCGAGCAGGTAGGCGAAGGTCGCCAATAACCAAAACATGCTAACTATTCCGGGCGAGGACGCCCTGATTCTAACGGCGCATTGCGCCCTTGTCGTGCAGCGGAGAGAAGTGCTTGGACAGAGTGTTTATCGAGGGCCTGGAAGTCGACACTGTCATTGGTGCCTACGACTGGGAGCGCGGCATCCGACAATGCCTGCGACTTGATCTGAGCTTCGCCTGGGACAACCGCCCGGCAGCGGCCGGTGACGACCTGACCCTGGCGCTCGACTACGCGAGTGTCTCGTCGCGAATTCAGGCGTTTGCCGAGCAGGCACAGTTCCAATTGGTCGAGACTTTCGCCGAGCGTCTGGTTGAAGTGCTGATGAGCGAATTCAAGATCACCTGGATGCGCCTCAAACTGACCAAGCCGGGCGCTGTGCCGGCGGCCACTGGTGGTGTGGGCGTGGAGATCGAGCGCGGATGTCGCTGACTCAGGTGTACCTCGGGCTCGGTAGCAATATCGAGCGCGAAACCCATTTGCAGGCTGGCCTGGAAGCCCTTTCAGGTTTTCTGGTGGATATCCGCTGTTCGGCGGTCTTCGAAAGCCAACCGGTGGGGATCAAGAGCGGGCCGTTCTTCAACTTCGTGGTGTCGGCGTACACCGACCTGCCGTTGATGGAGCTGGATCGCCGACTGAAATTCATCGAGGCGGACAACGGTCGCTACGCGCCGGATCGCAAGGGTTTGCCGCTGGATATCGACGTGTTGTTGTTCGGCGATCTGGTGGGTAACTTCGATGGCTTGATCTTGCCTCGGGCAGAAATTCTGAAAAATGCCTTCGTGCTGTGGCCGTTGTCGCTGATAGCGCCGGACAGAGTGCATCCGGGTGTAGGCAAAAGCTTTGCGGCATTGTGGGGCGAAGCGCAGATTGATCAGGTGTTGGCGCCGGTGGCGTTTGAGTGGCGCGGCGAGCCGTTGACCCCTTCGGATTTGTTGTAAGTCGGAGGACGCCATCGCGAGCAAGCTCGCTCCCACACTGGATTGCGTGAACGTCAGAGATCCATGTGGGAGCGAGCTTGCTCGCGATGCTGTTCAGGTAGACGCCGCTTCCTTGTAGGTTTTCAACGCCTTGAGCCGCTCACGCTTGATCGCCTCACCCAACTCCGGCCCCTTGAATCCCTTCTCCAGCAACGGCTGCACCGCGACACCCCGTGCCGCTGAAGCCGCCCCGCGCAAATAATCCGCCTGTGGATAACTTCTCTGCTCCAGGCCTTTGCGCCCGCGGGCGTCCATCTCGCACGCTGCAATAAACTCCTCAAATCGTTGCGGACGACGGTACACGTCAAAACTCTGCAGCAGCTCCAGCAAAGTCGACGGCTTGAGCTCCAAAGCTCGATGCCCGTGGGTGTGATACTGACCCACCAACAACGCCAATTCCTGGCAGTCCCTTGGTGCCTTAAACCGCTCGTTGACCGCTTTGATCAACTTCAGGCCCGTGTGCTCGTGGGCAATATGCCGCGGCCAATCTGCCTCGGGCGTCAGTCCTTTGCCCAAATCATGCAGCAGGCAAGCCCAGCGTACTGTCAGTGGCTGTTTGTGCAGCGCCGATTGCTCCAGCACGCTCAAGGTGTGCACGCCTGTATCGATTTCCGGGTGATGGGCTTCCGGTTGCGGTACGCCGAACAGCGCGTCGACTTCCGGCATCAGCACCTTCAGTGCATCGCACGCGCGCAGCACTTCGATAAATACCTGAGGCTGATCTTCCATCAAGGCGCGGGAGATTTCTTTCCAGCTGCGTTCTGCGGTCAGCGCTTCAAGCTCACCTGAATCGCTGAGCTCGCGCATCAGTTCAAGCGTCTGCGGTGCGACGCTGAAACCCATTGCAGCATAGCGAGCCGCGAAGCGGGCAACGCGCAGGACTCGGAGCGGATCTTCGGCAAACGCGGGGGAAACGTGGCGAAGAAGGCGAGCTTCAAGATCCCGTTGGCCATGGTAAGGATCGGTCAGGTTTTGCTGATCGTCTTCGGCCATGGCGTTGATCGTCAGGTCGCGGCGAATCAGGTCTTCTTCGAGGGTGACTTCGGGGCTGGCGTGGAAGGTGAAACCACCATAGCCGCGCCCGCTTTTGCGTTCGGTCCGGGCGAGGGCGTATTCCTCACCGGTTTTTGGGTGAAGGAACACCGGGAAGTCCGCGCCTACCGGGCGAAAGCCCTTGGCGAGCATTTCTTCGGTGGTGGCACCTACCACGACCCAGTCGATATCGGTGACAGGCTTGCCGAGCAGGCGATCGCGAACTGCACCGCCGACTTTATAAATCTGCATAAAAAACCTCCGTTAGCTCGACAGAATAACCGTTGCGTCGAACTCGCGGAGGCACAAACCGTATCAAAGATGAATGACAGCCAGGTCGAGCCGGCCGTATTCCCCCTCGCTGTGCTCGCCTTTGGGTGGAACATGAAGGACTTTCATCACTTGGTCGCCTTGCAGGGTTTCCAGGTGGATATCGAAGCCCCAGAGCCGATGCAGGTGCCTGAGCACTTCGTCGGTGGACTCGCCCAGCGGTTTGCGGTCATGTTGCTGGTGGCGCAGGGTCAGGGAGCGGTCGCCGCGCCGGTCGATGCTGTAGATCTGGATATTGGGCTCGCGATTGCCCAGGTTGTATTGGGCCGCCAGGGTTTCTCGAATGGTCCGGTAGCCGGGCTCATCGTGAATGGCGGGGACCAGCAGATCGTCCTTCTGGTCGTCATCGAGAATGCTGAACAGCTTCAGATCACGTATCACCTGGGGTGACAGGTACTGCAGGATGAAACTCTCATCCTTGAAGCTGCTCATGGCGAACTTGATGCTCGACAGCCAATCGGTGCCGGCGATGTCCGGGAACCAGCGATAGTCTTCTTCGGTCGGGTGTTCACACATGCGCCGGATGTCCCGGTACATGGCAAAACCCAGCGCATAGGGGTTGATGCCGCTGTAATAGGGGCTGTCAAAACCGGGTTGCATCACCACGCTGGTATGGGACGTCAGGAACTCCATCATGAAGCCGTCGGTGACCAGGCCTTCGTCGTAAAGGTCGTTCATCAAGGTGTAGTGCCAGAAAGTCGCCCAGCCTTCGTTCATCACCTGGGTCTGGCGCTGTGGATAAAAATACTGGGCGATCTTGCGCACGATCCGCACGATTTCCCGTTGCCAGGGCTCCAGCAGCGGCGCGTGCTTTTCGATGAAGTACAGGATGTTTTCCTGGGGTTCGGCGGGGAAGCGTGCGTTGTCCTTGTCGCTGTACTTGTCGGCACCTTTTGGAATGGTGCGCCACAAGTCGTTGATCTGTTTCTGCAGATGCTCTTCACGATCCTTCTGCCGACGACGTTCTTCTTCGGCAGAAATCGGATACGGACGTTTGTAGCGGTCAACGCCGTAGTTCATCAAGGCGTGGCAGGAATCGAGCAGGTCTTCCACCGCGTCGATGCCATGGCGCTCCTCGCATTGCATGATGTACTGCTTGGCGAACACCAGGTAATCGATGATCGAACTGGCGTCAGTCCAGGTGCGGAACAGGTAATTACCCTTGAAGAAACTGTTATGGCCGTAGCAGGCGTGAGCCACCACCAGCGCCTGCATGCAGATGGTGTTTTCTTCCATCAGGTAGGCAATGCACGGGTCGGAGTTGATCACGATCTCGTAGGCCAGCCCCATCTGGCCGCGGCTGTAGGATTTCTCGGTGCTGAGGAAGTGTTTGCCGTAGGACCAATGGTGATAACCCAGCGGCATGCCGACGGAGGCGTAGGCGTCCATCATCTGCTCGGCGGTGATCACTTCGATCTGGTTAGGGTAGGTATCCAGGGCATAGCGAGCCGCCAGACGACTGATTTCTTTGTCGTACGCCTGGATCAGCTCGAACGTCCATTCGGAGCCGGTGGAAATGGGGTGGCGCTTCTGCTCTTTGGCGGTCATGTCACTAACCTGCGCTGGAAGAGTTCACGGAAGACCGGATAGATATCCCCGGCCGAGACCAGTTGCTGTTGGGCAAACGTGTCAGAGAAGGCTTCGGCGATGCGTTCGTACTCGAACCACAGGGCCTGGTGTTCGCGAGGGGTTATCTCAACATAAGTGTAGTACTGCACAAACGGCATGATCTGATTGATCAGGATGTCGCGGCAGATCGGTGAGTCATCGTTCCAGTTGTCGCCGTCGGAAGCCTGGGCGGCATAGATGTTCCACTCGTTGCTCGGATAACGCTCGGCCATGATCTCCTGCATCAATTTCAGGGCGCTGGAGACGATCGTGCCGCCGGTTTCCCGGGAATAGAAAAACTCTTCTTCGTCCACTTCCCGCGCACTGGTGTGGTGGCGGATGAACACGACGTCGATCTTGTCGTAGTTACGCTTGAGAAACAGGTACAGCAGGATGAAGAAGCGCTTGGCGATGTCCTTGGTCGCTTGGGTCATCGAGCCGGAGACGTCCATCAGGCAGAACATCACCGCTTTAGAGCTGGGGTTCGGCTGCTTGATGAGCAAGTTGTACTTGAGGTCGAACGTGTCGAGGAACGGCACCCGGTGAATGCGCGCGCTGAGTTTCTCGATTTCGGCTTCGATTTCCTGGATGTCGCCAAAGTTGTCCGGTTCTTCCCGTTTGAGTCGCAGCAACTCCTCTTTGGCTTCGCGCAATTTTGCCCGGCTGCTGCCGGACAGGGCGATTCGCCGGGCATGGGCCGAGCGCAGGGTGCGGATAATGTTGATCCGCGATGGGTTGCCCTCGTTGCTGATGCCCGCACGAACGGTTTTGAAGGTGTCGGTCCCGGTCAGGTTGCGCTTGACCAGGTTCGGCAGCTCGAGGTCCTCGAACATGAATTCGAGGAACTCCTCCTGGGTGATCTGGAAGACGAACTCATCCATCCCTTCACCCGAATTGCCGGCCTTGCCGGGGCCTCTGCCACCGCTACCTCCAGGTGGTCGGGCAATGTGCTCGCCGCTGGTGAATTCCTTGTTGCCGGGGTGTACGACGGTCTGCTTGCCACCGCGACCATGGTGAAGCACCGGTTCGTCGATGTCGCGACCGGGAATGCTGATCTGTTCGCCATGTTCCATATCGGTAATGGAACGCCGGCTGACCGCCTCTTCGACGGCCTTTTTGATGTGATCACGGTAACGCCGCAGGAACCGCTGGCGGTTCACCGTGCTCTTGTTCTTGCCATTGAGACGTCGGTCGATCACATAGCTCATGACTGCTCCTTAGAAGCTGTCCTGAAAGGGGCGAGCGGTTATGCAGCATCGGATCGGTGCCAAGGGATGTCCACGCTCCCCCAAGCGCTTTGGATGCTGCCTGAACCTTGCTAGCGACTTTCGAACACCTTCCAGAGGTCTGTGTAACAGAAAATGCGCACACAGGCCTCTGGCTGACGACAACCGGTCTTACCGGCAGCGGGTTACTGTGATTTTCTGACCCGCAGGTACCACTCGGACAGCAGTCGTACCTGTTTGTCGGTGTAGCCGCGCTCGACCATCCTTGTGACGAAGTCGTTGTGCTTCTGCTGGTCCTCTTTGCTGGCCTTGGCATTGAAGCTGATGACCGGCAGCAGGTCCTCGGTGTTGGAGAACATTTTCTTCTCGATGACCACTCGCAGTTTTTCGTAGCTGAGCCAGGTCGGGTTCTTGCCGTTGTTGTTGGCCCGGGCGCGCAGTACGAAGTTGACGATTTCGTTGCGGAAATCCTTCGGATTGCTGATGCCGGCCGGTTTTTCGATTTTTTCCAGTTCTTCGTTGAGCGCTACGCGATTGAGGATCTCGCCGGTTTCCGGGTCGCGGTATTCCTGGTCCTGGATCCAGAAGTCGGCGTACAGCACGTAACGATCGAAGATGTTCTGCCCGTACTCGCTGTAAGACTCGAGGTAGGCGGTCTGGATCTCCTTGCCGATGAACTCGATGTAGCGCGGTGCCAGGTATTCTTTCAGGAACCGCAGGTAACGCTCGCGGGTTTCGGCCTGGAATTGTTCCTGTTCGATCTGTTGTTCCAGCACGTAGAGCAGGTGCACCGGGTTGGCGGCGATTTCGTGCGGATCGAAGTTGAAGACTTTCGACAGGATCTTGAACGCGAACCGGGTCGACAGGCCGTTCATGCCTTCATCGACACCCGCATTGTCGCGGTATTCCTGGATCGACTTGGCTTTCGGGTCGGTGTCCTTGAGGTTCTCGCCGTCATACACGCGCATCTTGGAGTAGATGTTCGAGTTTTCCGGCTCTTTGAGGCGCGAGAGCACGGTGAACTGGGCGAGCATTTTCAGGGTGTCGGGCGCGCAATGGGCCTTGGCCAGCGAACTGTTGAACAGCAGTTTGTCGTAGATCTTCACTTCGTCGCTGACCCGTAGGCAGTACGGGACTTTGACGATGTAGATCCGGTCGATGAACGCTTCGTTGTTCTTGTTGTTGCGGAAGGTGTGCCACTCCGATTCGTTGGAGTGAGCCAGCAGGATCCCGGTGAACGGAATCGCGCCCAGGCCTTCGGTACTGTTGTAGTTGCCTTCCTGGGTCGCCGTCAGCAATGGGTGCAGCACCTTGATCGGCGCCTTGAACATTTCGACGAATTCCATCAGGCCCTGGTTGGCCCGGCACAGCGCGCCCGAGTAGCTGTAAGCGTCGGCGTCGTTCTGTGGGAATTCTTCCAGTTTGCGGATATCGACCTTGCCCACCAGCGCCGAGATGTCCTGGTTGTTTTCATCACCCGGTTCGGTTTTGGCTACGGCGATCTGGTTGAGGATCGACGGATAGAGTTTCACCACGCGGAACTGGCTGATGTCGCCGCCAAATTCGGCCAGGCGCTTGGTGGCCCATGGCGACATGATGGTATTGAGGTAGCGGCGCGGGATGCCGAAGTCTTCCTCGAGGATCGCGCCATCTTCAGTGGCGTTGAACAGACCCAGGGGCGACTCGAATACCGGTGAGCCCTTGATGGCGTAGAAGGGCACTTTCTCGATCAGCTGTTTGAGCTTCTCGGCGAGGGACGATTTACCGCCCCCGACGGGGCCGAGCAGGTAGAGGATCTGTTTCTTCTCCTCGAGGCCCTGAGCGGCATGGCGGAAATACGACACGATCTGGTCAATGCATTCTTCCATCCCGTGGAAGTCTTCAAAGGCCGGATAGCGGCGAATCACCTTGTTGGAAAAGATTCGCGACAGTCTCGAGTTAGCCGAGGTGTCGAGCAGCTCCGGTTCACCGATGGCCAGCAGCAGACGCTCGGCGGCGGAGGCGTAGGCGCTGCGGTCCTTTTTGCACAGCTCAAGATACTCTTGCAGCGAGAGTTCTTCCTGGCGTGTGGACTCGAAGCGTTGTTGGAAGTGGCTAAAGATACTCATGACGTCACCTCGCTCGATACGTGGAGCCGACGCCGGATCACTCAGTCGCTGCTGGCAGCAACCGAACAGGCAGTTGCTGTTTACCCCCCAGAACTCTTTCGCAGCTGACTGCCCCGAAAGCTACTCCCGATGACCCGCGCGCCGGTGTACCGGCTCTCCCCTGTTTTGGATGGCCTGCGCTTAAGGATAGTTGGGAATTCGGGAGGTAAAGGCGAGATACGTAATTAGTTGTGGCAGACCGTTCGTCTGCCACTGCGCGAGCCCACGGGGGCCGGGGCTTGCGCGTTACAAAAAAATTATTCGGCGGTGCCTTGTGCGGTTTCCGCTGGATAAGTCGTGCGCCACAACTCGAAACCGCCATCCATGCTGTAGACGTCGGAGAAGCCTTGGCTAATCAGGTACGCCGCTGCGCTCTGGCTGGAATTACCGTGATAGCAGACCACCACGGTCGGTGCATCAAGGTCGGCGGCGCGGATGAAATCCGAGATGGAAACGTTGTCCAGATGCTTCGAACCACTGATATGCAGCACGGCAAACGTTGCCGGATCGCGGACATCGACCACCACTGCGCCTTGTTCGCGCAGGGCCTGGGCCTGTTCTGGGGGGATACGTTTGAATTCGCTCATGGCGGGCTCCTGTGGCTCGGCTGAAAGCGCAGTCTAGCGCTGGGCGCTGGCTGACGTTTGTTCGGGAATAGGGGAGGCGACTGGCGGTTTGGTGTGGCCCTGCTCGTCGCATTTGCAGCTCAGGCGCTCCAGGGTATCGACGTTCATCAGGGTCATGGCGCCGCCCCAGACGCAACCGGTGTCGAGGGCAAAGATGCCGGGTTCATCGCACTTGCCTTCAAGGGCTGCCCAATGACCAAAGATGATCTTCAGGCCTTTGGTCTTGCGCTCCTTGTACTTGAACCACGGCGCGTAACCTGGCGGCGCGGTGTCGGCGCCTTCCTTGCCCTTGAGGTCGAGCTTGCCTTCGCTGGTGCAGAAGCGCATGCGGGTGAAATAGTTGGTGATGACTCGCAGGCGATCAACGCCGGTGAGGTCACTGTTCCACTTGGTCGGCTCGTTGCCGTACATGCCATCCAGATAGGGAGCGAAGAGGTTGTCGTCACGCAGGGCGGATTCGACTTCGCCGGCGCACTTCAGGGCTTTGCGCAGCGACCATTGTGGTGGTATGCCGGCATGGACCAGGGCGATGTCGCGCTGCTCGTCGTAGTGCATGAGTTTTTGCTGGCGCAGCCACTCGAGCAGTTCCGCCCGGTCAGGTGCTTCAAGGATCTCGCGCAGGGTGTCATTTTTCTTCAGACGTTCGATGTTATGCCCGGCGGCCAGCAAGTGCAGATCATGGTTGCCGAGAACGCACACCAGGGATTCGCGGATGCTATAGAGGAAGCGCAAGGTTTCTAGCGACTGCGGGCCACGGTTGACCAGGTCACCCACCAGCCACAGACGGTCCTTGGCAGGGTCGAAGGCTACTTGCTTGAGCAGGCATTGCAGCGGTTCGAGGCAGCCTTGCAGGTCGCCGACGGCGTACGTTGCCATCAGTGCAGGGCTCCGGGCACCGCGAGGCGGAACGGCGCGATCACGGCATCGAAGTGCTTACCGTCGTCGGCGAGCATCTGGTAGGTGCCTTGCATGGTGCCGACCTTGGAGGTCATGACGGTGCCGCTGCTGTAAGTGTGGCTGTTGCCCGGACCGATCAACGGCTGCTGGCCTACAACGCCTGCACCGCGAACCTCTTCGACATGCCCGTCGCCATCGGTAATGACCCAGTGCCGCGACAGCAGCTTGGCCGCGAGCTCGCCATTGTTCTGCACCGTGATGGTGTAGGCGAAGGCAAAGCGTTCGTGCTCGGGTTGCGATTGTTCTGCCAGATAGCGAGTGACGACGCTGACGTTGACCTGATAACGAGGATCGGACATGCAAGAGGCCTTAAAAACGAAGCGGGACGCGGGGCGTAGCTGATGGGATTCAGTCTAGGCCAAGTACCGGGTAGTAAACCAGACATCGCGTCTGGCGTCCTACCCGATAACGCTCATCGCCTGTTAGTCGGCGGCGGGCGCCTGTAGGACTTGTTCGCTGAGCTTGTCGGCCAGGCGCACGAAGGCGGCCAGGTCGAGTTGCTCGGGACGCAGGCTGCCATCGACACCGGCGGCTTCGATCTCGTCATTGCTCAGCAGCAACTTGAGGGTGTTGCGCAGGGTCTTGCGGCGCTGGTTGAAGGCTTCGCGCACGACGCGCTCCAGCAGCTTGTGATCCTTGGCCGGGTGCGGCAGTACCGCGTGAGGCACCAGGCGTACGATGGCCGAGTCGACTTTCGGCGGCGGATTGAACGCACCCGGGCCAACGTTGAACAGATGCTCAACCCGGCAGTGGTACTGAACCATGATCGACAGGCGACCCCAGTCACCACCGCCAGGGCCTGCTGCCAGACGCTCGACCACTTCCTTTTGCAGCATGAAGTGCATGTCGCGAATGATGCCGGCGTTGTTCAGCAGGTGAAAAATCAGCGGCGTAGAGATGTTGTACGGCAGGTTGCCGACCACACGCAGGCTGTTCGGCGCGGCGTTCAGGCTGTTGAAGTCGAACTTCAGCGCGTCGCCCTGGTGCAGGTTGAAGTTGCTCATGCCAGCGAATTGCTGGTTGAGGATCGGGATCAGGTCCTTGTCCAACTCCACCACGTCCAACTGTGCGCCGCTGTTGAGCAGGCCTTGTGTCAGTGCGCCTTGGCCCGGGCCGATTTCCAGCAGGCGGTCTTCAGGCTTGGCGCGGATGGCGCGCAGGATGCGATCGATAACGCCGGCATCGTGCAGGAAGTTCTGGCCAAAGCGTTTGCGCGCCTTGTGTTGGTAGTGCTCGGTCATAAACGGGTCTCGGCCATCTGGTAGGCGGTTTCCAGGGCGACTTGCAGGCTGCCGGTGTCGATTTTTCCGCTACCGGCCAGGTCCAGGGCAGTGCCGTGGTCCACCGATGTGCGGATGATCGGCAAACCGAGGGTCACGTTGACTGCCGCGCCGAAGCCTTTGTACTTCAGCACCGGCAGGCCCTGGTCGTGGTACATCGCCAGCACTGCGTCGCAGTGCTCCAGATATTTGGGGGTAAACAGAGTGTCGGCGGGCAGGGGGCCGCGAAGGTCCATGCCCTCGCCGCGCAGGCGCTCTAATGTGGGTTCGATGATGTCGATTTCTTCATGGCCCAGATGTCCGCCTTCACCGGCGTGGGGGTTGAGCCCACACACCAGGATGCGTGGCTGGGCGATGCCGAATTTTTCTTGCAGGTCGGCGTGCAGAATCCGCGTAACCCGCTCCAGGCGCTCCGGGGTGATTGCGTCGGCAATCTCGCGAAGCGGCAGGTGAGTGGTGACCAGCGCCACGCGCAATCCGCGTGTAGCGAGCATCATCACCACTTGTGCGGTATGGGTTAGGTCGGCGAGAAATTCCGTATGCCCGGAAAAGGCGATCCCGGATTCATTGATCACGCCCTTGTGCACCGGCGCTGTGATCATCCCGGCGAAATGCCCGTCCATGCAGCCTTGGCCTGCGCGCGTCAGGGTTTCCAGGACGAAAGCGGCATTGGCTTTGTCCAGTTGCCCGGCGGTGACCTTGGCGTTGAGCGGTGTATCCCAGACATACAAGCTGTTGGCCGGAGCAGGAACGTCCGGCCAGTTATCCGGTGTGACCGGCAGCAGGTCGACGGCCACGCCCAGCTGCGCGGCCCGCTCGATGAGCAGGTCGCGGCTGGTAATGGCAATCAGGGGGTGTGGCTGGGCTTGCGAGGCAAGCAGCAGGCACAGGTCAGGACCTATGCCGGCCGGCTCGCCGGGGGTCAGCGCGAAACGCTTGGGTTTCACTGCGCTGCCTGGTCTGCACCAGGGAGTTTGATCTCTACGTACGCTTCGTCACGGATCTGACGCAGCCAGGTTTGTAGCTCTTCGTCGTATTTGCGGTTACGCAGTACGGTCATCGCTTGCTGTTCGCGGGCCTGGGCAGTGCTGTCTGTGGCGCGACGGCCAAGGACTTCCAGAATGTGCCAGCCATATTGAGTCTTGAACGGCTTGGACAGCTGACCTTGCGGGGACTTGGCCATCACTTCGCGGAATTCAGGAACCACGGCGTTCGGGTCGATCCAGTTCATGTCGCCGCCGTTGAGGGCGGAACCCGGATCTTCCGAGTAGCTTTTCGCCAGTTCGGCAAAGTCTTCGCCCGCTTCGATACGGGTGTAGAGCGACTGAACCAGCGCCTTGGTTTTTTCTTCGTCGCGAATCGGGCTCGGTTTGACCAGGATGTGACGCACATGCACTTCGTCGCGCATCTGGGTCTCGCCGCCACGTTTCTCGAGGATCTTCAAAATAATGAAGCCGCCGGGAGTACGCATTGGCTGGGTCACGTCGCCGATGGCCATGGTGCTCAGCATGCGATCGAACGGAGGTGGCAATTGAGCGGCTTTACGCCAGCCCATGTCGCCGCCTTCCAGTGCGGTTTCGCTGGCGGATTTGGCGATAGCCAACTGACCGAAGTCAGCGCCTTGCTTGAGTTGCTGGTAAACCGCGTCCGCTTGTTTGGCAGCATTCTGAATGGCGTCGGAGTTGGCGCTTTCCGGCGTAGGAATCAGGATGTTGGCCAGGTGGAACTCTTCGGACAGCTGCATTTTGCCCAGGTCGGAGGCGAGGAAGTTCTTCACTTCCTGCTCGGACACCTGGATGCGCTCGGCCACACGACGCTGGCGCACACGGCTGATGATCATTTCACGGCGAATCTGGTCACGGGCGTCGTCATAAGACAGACCGTCGTGAGCCAGAGCAGCGCGGAATTGCTCGAGCGACATGTTATTGCGCTGGGCAATAGTGCCGACGGCCTGGTTCAGCTCTTCATCGGTAATGCGGATGCCGGAACGGTCGCCGATCTGCAATTGCAGGTTTTCGACGATCAGGCGCTCCAGTACCTGCTGGTCCAGCACGCTGGTCGGCGGTACGGCAGCGCCGCGTTTGGCGATGGTTTGCTGAACTTCGTGGACGCGTTGGTCCAGTTGGCTCTGCATGACCACGTCGTTGTCGACGATGGCCACCACTTTATCGATGGACTGCACCGCAGCGTTAGCTGCGGTACCCAGGAACAGCGCGCCCAGCATCAGCGGGCGCAGACAATCAGAAAGCTTGGTCTTCACGTTCACGATAACCTTGAATGCCTTTGTCGAGGAAGCTCTCTACTTTGGCGCCGGTGAGGCCGCCGAGTCCCTTCAGAACAATTTGGAGGAAGACGCCATGGTCGCCTTTTTCGTTTTGCGGGGCTTCTTGACTGAACTCGTCATAGGAAACCCAGTAACGGTTGATCAGGCGCAGTTTCCAGCAGCAGTTGTCGTACTCGAAACCACCGAAGGCTTCCAGGGTACGGTTGCGGTTGTAGTCGTACTGCCAACGGCTGATGGCGTTCCATTGCGGCACGATCGGCCACATCACCGAGAAGTCGTGCTGTTTGATCTTGTAGTAGTCCTTCACGTAGCCAGGTTGGCCTGGAGTGCCGTAGTCACCGCCGCCCACTGTCCATTTACCGGTAGTCTGGTCGAAACGGACCTGGTCATTGCGATAGCGATAACCAGCGTTGATGATCTTGTTCGGGTTGTCTTCAGGCTGGTAGTGGAACATCGCACTGCCCGAACGAGGACTGCGGCTGTCCGGGTCCCAGTTGTAATCGGCCGTGGTGCGCCAATCGCGGTTCCAGCGATATTCGTATTCCAGCGCATAAGGCGAAACGTTGGAGTGCGCGTCCTGACGGGTTTTCGGGTCGATACCCGGTAACTGGACTTCGCGGTCCTTGAAGTAGACGGCTTGACCAACGCTGACGCGTTGACGCTCAAAACCGTTGTCTTCGATCCAGCGGTTGGTCACGCCCAGCGACAGTTTGTTCTCGTCGCCAACACGGTCGGAGCCGGAGAAACGGTTGTCGCGGAACAGCGACGCGTAGTTGAAGGTGTTTTCGCTGGTGTCGAATACCGGGATGTCTTCCTGATTGACCTCAGGAACATAGAGGTAGTACAGGCGCGGTTCGAGGGTCTGGCGATAGTTCTTGCCGAACCACTGGGTATTACGATCGAAGTACAGGCCGCTGTCGATGCTCGCAATTGGCACCCCACGGTTCTGGTTGCTGCCGAACTTACCGCCGATGTACTCGGTTCCGGCCGTTGCGGCTGCTGCCTGTTGAGCGACGATCTGGTCTTTACCTGTACCGTCCAGATCCAGCTGGTACTGAGTGTATTGATACTTGAGCGTTGGCTTCAGGAAGCCATAAGTCCAGTTCAGCGGCAGGCTAACGGCTGGTGCCAGGTTTAGACGATCGCCGGTGGCGCGAGCCAGCCCTTGAACGTTGTTATCCAGGCGTGGAGTAATGTTCCCGTTTTCATCGGAGAAGTTGCCGTTTTGCAGATCACGGTCGAACCGCACGAGTTCGGTGTTATACGAGAAATTCAAACCTTCTGGGTGATAAGGCAGCGCACCGTCGAAGGTGATCTGTGGCAAACGATCATACGGCGTGATGTTCGAAACGGTCGCCAGCTGATAAGCCTGAGCATTCAAACGTGCCGTGTAGTTGTCGCCACGGTACGAAATGGAAGCCTGCTGATTCACGTAATCCGCGCTTTTCACGCCAATCTGGTCAGTCTGCAGATCCTGGAAGTAATACGGATCGCTGATCTTGGTGTAGTCGACCTGCGTATAAGTGCGCGAGTCGAGACCACCCTTGTGCTGCCAGTTGTACATGTAGCGGGTTTTTTCGTAATCGGACTGCTTGCTGCGCTCGGTGTCTTCGTCGTTGAGGTACGCGGCGCCGAACTGACCTTCGCTGGACTTGGTCAGGTAACGGAATTCGCCTTCCATCAACATGCCGCGCTTGCTCATGTAGCGCGGGTACAACGTGGCATCGTAGTTCGGTGCCAGGTTGAAGTAGTACGGCGTGACCAACATGAAGCCGGTATCGGTGCCGGTGCCGATGGTCGGCGGCAGGAAACCTGACTGGCGACGATTGTCGATCGGGAAGTAGATGTACGGCGTGTACAGGACAGGAATGTCCTTGACCCGCAGCGTCACGTTGGTCGCGGTACCGAAACCGGTGGCCGGGTTCAAGGTGATGTTGTTGCCCTTGAGCTGCCAGGCGTTGCTGTTCGGCTCGCACGTGGTGTACGTACCATCCTTGAGGCGGATGATCGCGTTCTCGGCACGTTTGGCGTAAAGCGCGTTACCGCGGATACGGGATTTGTGCATCACGTATTCGGCGTTATCGACCTTGGCTTCACCGGTGTCGAGCTGAACTTCGGCGTGGTCGCCCACGATCAGTGCGCCGTTGTCGCGAACGCGGACGTTGCCGTTCAGTTCGCCACGACTCTCGGCCTGGTACAGGCTGGCTTCGTCGGCTTCGGCCTGCATGCTGCCCTGACGCAATACCACGTCACCGGCCAG
Organism: Pseudomonas sp. TH15; assembly: GCF_016651105.1. Taxonomy (GTDB): domain Bacteria; phylum Pseudomonadota; class Gammaproteobacteria; order Pseudomonadales; family Pseudomonadaceae; genus Aquipseudomonas. The sequence continues at coordinate 375,755 of NZ_JAEKEL010000001.1, read as the reverse complement.
CGTACCGACCTGACTTTCGGTGTTATAGCGAGAAGCCTTGGCGCCGATAAAGGTCGGTGCGTCACTTTTATTCGTCTTGTCATTCATGCCAGGACGAATTGGTTCGATATAGGAACCAGAGCAGTAAGGACCGGTTTCGGCCAACTGCGCAGCAGTGAGGTTCTCACGCGGAACCCAGTCGAGGTGACTGTAGTCTGCGCTACGGGACTTCAGGCCACGGCCCTTGGCTTCGGTCACCAGCATCGGCTTGGTGCCGGTGTCTTGGGCGACGTTGCCGGAACTGGTCTCAGCCGGGGCTTCGCCCGTGGCGGTGACTGCGCTGCCGTCATGGACGGGCCGCGGCGGCAATGCTGCTACCGGCGACTTTGGCGCACAGTTCCAGGCACCCGAAGCAGAGACTGAGCAGTCATACTGTTCCGCGGCGACCACGTAGGAAGTGGCTAGGGGTTGCAGGGCCAGCAAACTGCCGGTAACCAACAACGGAAATTTTTTACGAAACGCGGGGGATTTCAATGCCATCTTATTAGTCCGGGCTTCCTGCGTGCCATCTGCCCGCGGTGTGGGCCGCACGCCTCTCGATGGTCTGAAAAAGATGCTGGATAATAAAGCATGACCCGCTTGACGGCTAGCGCCGTCGGAGACCCTTGTAATGCCTGACCAAGATGTACGCTTGCAACACCTGAAAGTTTGGCTTGATGAACAACTGGCGACCCTCTTTGCAGCGCAAGGTTGGGGCACCGTGCCCCCGGCCACGTTGACTGCGGCCAGTAGCGACGCGAGTTTCCGGCGCTATTTCCGCTGGGAAGGCGAGGGCAGAAGTTTCGTCGTGATGGACGCTCCGCCCCCCCAGGAAAACTGCAAACCCTTCGTGGATATTGCTTTTCTGCTGGCGAAATCCGGAATAAATGTGCCGAAAATTTATGCCGAGGACCTCGAGCGCGGTTTTCTTTTGCTCAATGACCTGGGCAACAAGACTTATCTGGACGTGATTGACAGCGAAAACGCCGACGATTTGTTCAAGGATGCCCTGCAGGCGTTGCTGGCTTATCAGCAGTTGCCGATGGTGGCGCCGCTGCCAAGTTATGACGTGGCGTTGCTGCGTCGCGAGTTGGAACTGTTCCCCGAGTGGTACGTGAAACAAGAGCTGGGTATCGAGTTTGACGCCGCGCAGCAAATGCTCTGGCAGCAAGTCAGCGATCTGCTGATTGACAGTGCCCTGGCCCAGCCAAAAGTGTTGGTGCACCGCGACTTCATGCCGCGCAACCTGATGCTCAGCGTGCCGAATCCCGGCGTGCTGGACTTTCAGGACGCGGTTTATGGCCCGGTCACCTACGACATAACCTGCTTGTTCAAGGACGCGTTCCTCAGTTGGCCCGAAGAGCGCGTGCTCGCCTGGCAGCAAGATTACTGGCAACAGGCCGGCGCGCTGGGCATCCCGGTCCAGCCTGACTTTGAAGAGTTTCGGCGTGCCAGCGACCTGATGGGCGTGCAACGTCACCTGAAAGTGATCGGCATCTTCGCCCGCATCTGCCACCGCGACGGCAAGCCGCGCTACCTCGCCGACGTGCCACGCTTCTTTGCTTATATAGAAGCTGTGATTGCCCGCCGCCCTGAGTTGGTGGAGCTGGATGTGTTGCTGGCCAGTTTGCGTTCCGGAGCCACTGCATGAAGGCAATGATTCTGGCTGCGGGTAAAGGCGAACGCATGCGCCCGCTGACCCTGACCACGCCAAAACCGCTGGTGCGTGCCGGCGGCGTGCCGTTGATCGAGTATCACCTGCGCGCCCTGGCGGCTGCAGGGTTTACCGAGATCGTGATCAACCACGCCTGGCTCGGTCAGCAGATCGAAGACTACCTGGGTGATGGTTCGCGCTATGGCCTGAGCATTCAGTACTCGCCCGAAGGCGAACCACTGGAAACCGGTGGCGGGATTTTCCGCGCGTTGCCGTTGCTGGGTAACGAGGCGTTTGTGGTGGTGAACGGTGATATCTGGACCGATTACGACTTCAACGCGCTGCGCCAACCCATTGCCGGGCTGGCTCACTTGGTGCTGGCGGATAACCCGGCGCATCACCCGGCCGGGGACTTCCTGCTGGTCGACGGCCAGGTTCGCGATGGCCAGCCGGATGCCAAGACGCTGACCTACAGCGGCATCGCGGTGCTGCACCCAGACTTGTTCGATGGCTGCACTGCCGGCGCATTCAAGCTGGCGCCACTGTTTCGCACGGCCATGGCCGCCGGAAAAGTCTCGGGTGAGCGTTTGAACGGGCATTGGGTAGATGTCGGTACGTACGAACGCCTGGCCGAGGCCGAAACTCTGATAGAAGCGAGACGCTGACATGTTGTGGCCAGGGACTCTGATCGGAGCCGGAGCGGGCTTTGCCATAGCCAGCATTCCGGGGGCCATGCTCGGCGCCTTGTTGGGACAGGCGCTGGACCGGCGCATGCACTTGCAGAGCTGGGGGCATTTGCGGGAAAAACTCGGCGGTCGTCCGGTGTTGCGCAACGATGAACTGCTGTTTGTGTTGCTCGGTCGGTTGGCCAAGATCGACGGGCGCGTGGTCGACGGCCACATCCAGCAGGCGCGTCAGGAGATGCGCTCGCTGGACATGACTGAATCGGCGCAACGCCGTGCGATTGCCGCGTTCAATCGCGGTAAATCGGGGCATGACCGGTTGCGGGGGTATTTGCGGCGCTTGAGTGCCCAGCCCCATGCCGCTGAAGGCGTTTTGCGCGCCTGTTGGCGGATGGTTTGGGCCGATGGTCGTGCGGGTACCAGTGAGCGAGAGTTGCTTGCGCAGTGGGGCAAATGGTTGGGCTGGACGCCGCAGCAAGTACTGGCATTGGCCCATGACTATGAGCCGCAGAAACGCCAGCTCAGCAACGCTGTGACTTATCAGGAGGCTTTACGGCTACTGGGGGTTTCGGCGACCAGTGAGCCGGCGCAGATCAAGCGGGCTTATCGGCGTCTGCTCAGTCGTCATCATCCGGACAAGATTGCCGGAACCGGGGCGACGGCGTTGCAGGTGCGCGAGGCAACGGACAAGACGCGCGAATTGCACAATGCCTATACGTTGATCAAGGAGCGGCGGGATTTTCGCTAGCAGCACATATTTGTGTTGTCAGTGATGCCGCCTTCGCGAGCAAGCCCGCTCCCACATTTGATCGGCGTTGTTTGTATGAACGCGGTCTAGAGTGGGAGCGGGCTTGCTCGCGAATGGGGCGACGCGGTCTATCAGTTCGCCAAAGGCTGTGGATTCAACCAACCGCGAACCCGGCGAAACAGCTGTTCTTGCTCAGCCTTGGTGTTGCCCGGCAACGCCTTGAGCGAGACCTGGCTGAACGCTGAAGTCTTCAAACGTTTGCTGGCCTGCAAGCGTTCCAGCGCCGCACTACGATCCAGCGGCTTATCCATATAGAAGAGGTCGGCGGTCGGCAGCTTCAAGGTCGGCGTCACCTCGGCCAGTGGAGGCTTGCCTGTTACCGGCGTCTGCGCCGCAATCATCACAAACTTCTCCACTTGTGCCGTCTGCTTCTCACTCAGGTAACGCGCAGCCCAATATGCCCCAGTGCCGTGCCCCAGCACCACAATGCGGCGAGCGCTTTGCTGTTCTGCGAAAGCGATGGCAGCGTCGATGCGGGCGAAGATTCGCTCGGCGTCGGCTTTGCTCTGTTCTTCGGTGGTCTCGGCGATGACTTTGTCTGCAACCTCCGCTTCGCCACCGGTTGCCTGTTCGATAGGCGGGGCGGTGGTCGAGTCTTTGCTGGCGGCTTCAGCCGTTTTGGGCGCGGGCGCTGCTGAGACGATACGTGGCGCAATGGCATCGCTTTGCAGGTCGGGCAAGGTGATACTCAGGCTGCTCCACTCGACATCCGGCAATTTGTTACGCAAAGGGCTAATGACTTGCGGCCAGTCAACGGTTTCGCCAGCGCCGGGGATGATAATCACCGCGCCTTTGGGCTCGGCGGTATTGGCCGGCTTCCACAAGGCGAGAAAGGAGTCGGCCCCGGCCTGAAGTTGTTGCTGTTCCTGGGCGGGGAGTTGTCGCTCAAGTGCCGTCGCTTCTTCCTGACTACGCTCAAGCAGCGGCTGACGCTCGACCGGTTTTGCTTCGGCGGGTTTTCCCGCAGCGGCAGGTGCAGGGTCGGCGGCCTCGACGGAAAAGGCGCAAGGCAGGATCAGCGACAGGCACAATGCTGGCAGTGCCAGGCGGTAGACAGGGGGCATCGGATATTCCAGGCCAGAAGTTATTCCGGCAGCCTAATGGGTTGATCAGTATTTGTCAGTGTGTGGGACTTCAATGATGCGTTTTCGCTGCCTGTGGGTTATCGGCTGTTTGTGGTTTCCCTTGATGAGTTGGGCGGCGCCCACGTCCCCGGCGCACGTTGCCCAGTTGTCATCGGCCCAGCAGCAATGGTTGGCGCAGCACAACGAATTGAGGGTCGGGCTGGTGTTGCAGGCGCCGTATGCGCAATACGATCGGCGCTTGCAGCGTTTGTCCGGGGTTAACGTCGAATTGATGAAGTGGCTGGCCAAGTCGCTCAAGGTCGAGCTCAGCTGGCGCAACTTCCCCGACGTCGAGCAGTTGGAAGCGGCGGTGCGCGACGGTGAAGTCGATATCGCCCCGGGGCTGACCCAAACCCCCAGCGGGCTTCGGCTTTGGCAGTTTTCCGATCCGTACATGCGCGTGCCGCAACTGGTGGTCAGTGACCAGAAGAGCACCGGCGTGGTGGAGCTGGAAAAACTCGACAGCCAGACCCGCGTCGCCGTGCGCATGCCCAGTGCCACGGCCGATTATCTGCGCGGCAATTATCCGCATCTGAACCTCCAAGGCGTACCGATCGAGCGCCAGGCGTTGCAGTTGCTGTTGAGTCAGCAGGCCGTTTACGCGGTGATTGATGAGGCGCAACTGGGGCGCTTGTCGGCCGAGCCCGAATTTGCCGGGTTGGTGGTGGTGGGCGACATTGGCTTGCCGCAACTGCTGCGGGTGGCCACGCGCCGGGACTGGCCGGAGCTGGCCGGTATCGTCGAAAACGCGCTGCGGGCGATTCCGGCCAAGGATCTGGAGCAACTGCACAACCAATGGCTGCAACCGAAGTACCCGCGGTTGTCCGAGTCCCCGGGGTTCTGGCAAAACCTTTGTCTGCTGCTGACGGTGTTGCTGCTGAGCAGCATGGCCATCGTGTTTTGGCAGCGACGTCAGCAACATAGCCTGGAGCAACGGCTGCTGGCGGCGCGGGAAGACATCGCTTTGCGCGAAGCCAGTGAAGAAGCCCTTCGGTTGACCCAGTTTTCGATTGATCAAAGTACGGTCGGCATTCTGTGGGTCAACTGGGACAGCCACGTGCGTTACGCCAATCGCGCCGCCGAATCGATGCTCGGCTATCCGGCGGGCGGGATCATCGACCGTCCCTTGATCGACTTCGAACCCGGCCTGCACATGGACCGCTGGCTGAACCTGTGGAAAAGCGCGCGGGCCAGTGAGGAAGCACCACAAAGTTTCGAAACCAATTGTGTAAGGGCCGACGGCCGCATTTTGCCGGCGGACGTTTCGCTGAGTTTCTTGCGTTTTCGCGACGGCGAGTACTTGGTGGTCTACCTCAATGACGTCACCGAGCGCCGTCGGGCGCTGGCCGCGTTGCAGGAAAGCGAGGCGCGGTTGCAAGGGATCGCCGCCAACGTTCCCGGATTGGTCTTTCGTCTGGAGCGGGCGCCGGTGACCGGGCAAATAGACTTTGCCTACATCAGTGAAGGCAGCGAGAGCCTGGTCGGCTACTCGCCAGCGACCCTGGCCCATCGGGATAAAGGCCTGCGCAGCCTGGTGCACCCGGACGACAAGGCCAGTTATCACCGGACTCAGGATCACGCGCTGGACACCGACAGCGACTGGTCCTGGCAGGGACGGATTCTTACCCGCTCAGGTGAACAGCGCTGGGCCGAGATCAAAGCGATCACCCGGCGGCTGGAGGGCGGGGCGTATGTCTGGGACGGGATCGTCTGGGACATCAGCGAAAGCAAGCGCATTGAACTGGAACTGGCCAGCTCCCGTGGGCAACTGCGTGAGTTGTCGGCGCATCTGGAGAGCGTGCGGGAAGAGGAAAAGGCCCGCATCGCTCGGGAAGTTCACGACGAACTGGGCCAGATGTTGACCGTGTTGAAACTGGAAACCTCCATGTGCGAACTGGCCTACGCCCAGCTCGATCCGGGGCTGAACGAACGCTTGAACAGCATGAAGCGGCTGATCGCTCAGTTGTTTCAACTGGTGCGTGATGTGGCCACGGCGCTGCGGCCACCGATTCTCGATGCAGGGATCGCCTCGGCCATTGAATGGCAGGCCCGGCGTTTTGAGGCTCGCACCCAGATCCCGTGCCTGGTGCAGGTGCCGGAGAATCTGCCGGTGCTCAGCGATGCCAAGGCGATTGGCTTGTTCCGGATTCTTCAGGAAGCACTGACCAATGTCATGCGCCATGCCCAGGCGCATACTGTCGAACTGACATTGGCATTGGACGGCAACCAGTTGTGCCTGACCGTCAGCGATGATGGCGTAGGATTTGTTCCCGCTACAGGTCGGCCGACATCCTTTGGCGTGGTGGGTATGCGTGAGCGGGTGTTGATCATGGGCGGGCAGTTGTCGCTTGAAAGTGAGCCGGGGGAGGGCACGACACTGAGTGTGCGTGTGCCGGTGGCTGAGGCCTGATGGTTTTGTGGTGTTTGGGCTGACGCTTTCGCGAGCAAGCCCGCTCCCACAGGGATTTGTGTTGTTGCACAGATAGCTGAACCCCCCCCCAGCTCACTGTGGGAGCGGGCTTGCTCGCGAATGATCTTGGCTCTGAAATAAGAAGAATGGAGAAGCTTGTGATCCGTGTACTGGTAGCCGAAGACCACACCATCGTCCGCGAAGGCATCAAGCAATTGATCGGCCTGGCCAAGGACTTGCTGGTGGTGGGGGAGGCGAGTAATGGCGAGCAACTGCTCGAGACCTTGCGTCATGTGCCCTGCGAAGTGGTGTTGCTGGACATCTCCATGCCCGGGGTCAATGGCCTGGAGGCTATTCCACGGATTCGCGCGCTGAACAATCCGCCGGCGATTTTGGTGTTGTCGATGCACGATGAAGCGCAAATGGCCGCCCGTGCATTGAAGGTCGGCGCTGCCGGCTATGCGACCAAGGACAGCGATCCGGCACTGCTGTTGACGGCAATCCGCAAAGTGGCGGCGGGCGGGCGTTACATCGACCCGGACCTGGCAGACCGAATGGTTTTCGAAGTCGGCCTGACCGATTCACGGCCGTTGCACTCCTTATTGTCGGAGCGCGAGTTTTCGGTGTTCGAGCGTCTGGCCCAGGGCGCGAACGTCAACGACATCGCCCAGCAACTGGCCCTGAGCAGCAAAACCATCAGCACCCACAAGGCGCGGCTGATGCAGAAACTCAACATCACCTCCCTGGCGGAACTGGTGAAGTACGCGATGGAACACAAACTCCTCTGAGCTTCACCGCAGTCCTATGTGGGAGCGGGCTTGCTCGCGAAGGGGCCGTGTCAGTCGACATCAATATTGCCTGATACACCGCTTTCGCGAGCAAGCCCGCTCCCACAGGAATCGTGGTGACATGTCCATTTGCGACATCCTGAAAACCTGTTTTTGCCTGTTCTTGCGGCTTGCCGCTTGAAATTCGCCGCTGCTCTATCCAATCCCGCCATCCGTGTAGGGCAATCCCTACCCCCAACCTTCCATCCGGCTGAGGCGATTCTCTCCTGCGCCCCGATTTGCGTGGTCCCCAGCGTCCACTAGGCTTAGCCCACAAGCAGTCATCAACAACAAAGGTGTGGGTATGAGCCAGGTCGATTCAAGTGCAGGGGCCAATGACATTCTGGTCAGCTTTCGTGGAGTGCAGAAGAGCTACGACGGCGAGAACCTGATCGTCAAAGACCTCAACCTGGATATTCGCAAAGGCGAATTCCTCACGTTGCTCGGGCCGTCCGGTTCCGGCAAAACCACCAGCCTGATGATGCTCGCCGGTTTCGAAACCCCGACTGCCGGTGAAATCCTGCTGGCCGGGCGTTCCATTAACAACGTGCCGCCGCACAAACGCGACATCGGCATGGTGTTCCAGAACTACGCCTTGTTCCCACACATGACGGTGTCCGAGAACCTCGCATTCCCGCTGACCGTGCGCGGCTTGAACAAAAGCGACGTCAGCGACAAGGTAAAAAAAGTCCTGAGCATGGTTCAGCTCGACGCCTTCGCCCAGCGTTACCCGGCGCAACTGTCCGGTGGTCAGCAACAGCGTGTGGCCCTGGCCCGCGCCTTGGTGTTCGAGCCGCAACTGGTGTTGATGGACGAACCTCTCGGTGCGCTGGATAAACAACTGCGCGAACACATGCAGATGGAAATCAAACACCTGCACCAGCGCCTCGGCGTGACCGTGGTCTACGTGACCCACGACCAGGGCGAAGCCCTGACCATGTCCGACCGTGTGGCGGTGTTCCACCAGGGCGAAATCCAGCAGATCGCCCCGCCGCGTACGCTCTACGAAGAACCGAAAAACACCTTCGTCGCCAACTTCATCGGCGAGAACAACCGCCTCAACGGCCGCTTGCACAGCCAGACCGGCGACCGCTGCATTGTCGAACTCGGGCGCGGTGAAAAGGTTGAAGCCCTGGCGGTCAACGTCGGCAAGACCGGCGAACCCGTCACGCTGTCGATTCGCCCGGAACGCGTGAGCCTCAACGGTTCGAGCGAGTCAATGCGTCAACCGCTTCTCAGGGCGGGTGGCGGAATTCATCTATCTGGGCGACCACGTCCGGGTTCGCCTGGAAGTCTGCGGCAAGACCGACTTCTTCGTGAAACAACCGATTGCCGAGCTCGATCCTGCGCTCGCGGTCGGCGACGTGGTTCCGCTTGGCTGGCAGGTCGAACACGTTCGCGCGCTCGACCCGCTTTTAGAGGCGAACTGATCGCCCCCCGCAATACCAACACCAACCCTGCACGTGGAGAGAACAATAAATGTTGAGATCCCTGAAATTCACCGCCCTGGTCGTGGGCATGATGGGTGCGGCACACGCGATGGCCGCGGGTCCGGACCTGACCGTGGTGTCCTTTGGCGGGGCGAACAAGGCTGCGCAGGTCAAAGCCTTCTATGCACCGTGGGAAGCGGCCGGTAACGGCAAGATCGTCGCGGGTGAGTACAACGGCGAAATGGCTAAGGTCAAAGCCATGGTCGACACCAAGAGTGTGTCCTGGGACTTGGTAGAAGTTGAGTCGCCGGAACTGTCCCGTGGTTGCGACGAAGACATGTTCGAACCGCTGGATCCGAAGCTGTTCGGCAAAACCGAAGACTACGTCAAAGGCGCTATTCAGCCTTGCGGCGTGGGCTTCTTCGTCTGGTCAACTGTGTTGGCCTACAACGCCGACAAGCTGAGCTCGGCGCCGACCAGTTGGGCGGATTTCTGGGATACCAAGAAATTCCCTGGCAAGCGCGGCCTGCGTAAAGGCGCCAAGTACACCCTGGAATTCGCTCTGATGGCCGACGGCGTTGCGCCGAAAGACGTCTACAAAGTGCTGGCCAGCAAAGACGGCCAGGACCGCGCGTTCAAGAAACTCGATGAGCTCAAGCCAAGCATTCAGTGGTGGGAAGCCGGCGCACAGCCGCCGCAATACCTCGCTTCCGGTGACGTGGTCATGAGCTCGGCTTACAACGGCCGGATCGCTGCGGTACAGAAAGAAAGCAACCTGAAAGTCGTGTGGAACGGTGGCATCTACGACTTCGATGCATGGGCCATTCCAAAAGGCCTGGATAAAGCCCGTGCCGAAGCGGCGAAGAAATTCATCGCTTACTCGGTCATGCCGCAGCAGCAGAAGATCTACTCGTCAAACATCGCCTACGGCCCGGCCAACATCCAGGCCGTACCGTTGCTGGACAAGGACGTGTTGAAAGACATGCCGACCACCCCGGAAAACATCGCCAACCAGGTGCAGATCGACGTCAGCTTCTGGGCTGACAACGGCGAGCAACTGGAACAGCGCTTCAATTCCTGGGCTGCGAAGTAACTAGAGGGCTCGCCCTCCTGTGAGGGCGAGCTTTTGTGGCGAGGGAGCTTGCTCCCGCTTGAGTGCGCAGCACTCACAAAATTGGAAGTTGTTAACGGAATTTTGGGGCCGCTTCGCAGCCCGGCGCGAGCAAGCTCGCTCGCCACAAAAGCTCACTCCCACATTATCGATTGATCAAAGATTTCCGGAGTACGCCATGGCTATCGCCGTTCCCCTGAACGCGGGCACTGACCCCACCTTGAAGCAGCGGCTCAAGCACGCCGAGCGGATCAATCGCTGGAAGGCCCAGGCCTTGATTGCGCCGTTGGTGCTGTTTCTGTTGCTGGTATTCCTGGTGCCGATCGTGGCGCTGCTCTACAAAAGCGTCGGTAACCCGGAAGTGGTCGGCGGCATGCCGCGCACCGTGACGGCTATCGCCGGTTGGGATGGTCGTGGCCTACCCGCTGAACCGGTTTACAAGGCTGCCAGCGAAGATCTCGCTGAAGCCCGCAAGAATCAAACCTTGGGCGACCTGTCCAAGCGCTTGAACATGGAGTTGGCCGGCTACCGTAGCCTGTTGACCAAAACCGCCCGCGCCTTGCCGTTCGCCACTGAGCCGGCTTCTTATAAAGAAGCGCTGGAAGCCCTCGACGAACGCTGGGGTGACCCGGCCTATTGGCAGGCTGTGCGTCGCAACACCAGCAGCATCACGCCGTATTACTTGCTGGCGGCGGTCGATCACCGTATCGACGACCTCGGCGAAGTGGCCCCGGCCACCCCGGACCAGGCGATCTACCTCGACATCTTCGCCCGCACGTTCTGGATGGGCCTGGTCATTACCGTGATCTGCCTGTTCCTGGCCTATCCGCTGGCGTATCTGTTGGCGAACCTGCCATCGCGCCAAAGCAACCTGCTGATGATTCTGGTGCTGCTGCCGTTCTGGACCTCGATTCTGGTGCGCGTTGCTGCATGGATCGTGTTGCTGCAATCGGGCGGCCTGATCAATAGCGGCCTGATGGCCATGGGCATTATCGATAAGCCGCTGGAGCTGGTGTTCAACCGCACCGGGGTTTACATCTCGATGGTGCACATCCTGCTGCCGTTCATGATTCTGCCGATCTACAGCGTGATGAAAGGCATTTCGCCGACCTACATGCGCGCCGCGATTTCCCTCGGTTGCCACCCGTTCGCCAGTTTCTGGCGGGTGTACTTCCCGCAAACCTATGCCGGTGTCGGCGCCGGTTGCCTGTTGGTGTTCATCCTCGCCATCGGCTACTACATCACCCCGGCCTTGCTGGGCAGCCCGAACGATCAGATGGTCAGTTACTTCGTCGCCTTCTACACCAACACCAGCATCAACTGGGGCATGGCGACCGCGCTCGGTGGGCTGCTGCTGTTGGCGACCGTGGTGCTGTATCTGATTTACAACTGGCTGGTGGGCGCCAGTCGCCTGCGCTTGAGCTAAGGGGAGAACGAAATGCTGAGTCCTTATATGTCGCCCATTGAACGGGTGTGGTTCTACAGCTTGCGCACGCTTTGCGGGCTGATCCTGCTGTTCCTGATCCTGCCGGTGCTGGTGATCATTCCGCTGTCGTTCAACTCGGGCAGTTTCCTGGTGTACCCGTTGCAGGGCTTCTCGCTGCACTGGTATCAGGACTTCTTCGCCTCGGCGGAATGGATGCGCTCGCTGAAGAACAGCATCATCGTCGCCCCGGCGGCCACGGTGCTGGCGATGGTCTTCGGTACGTTGGCGGCGATTGGCCTGACCCGCGGTAACTTCCCGGGCAAGGCGCTGGTGATGGCGCTGGTGATTTCGCCGATGGTGGTGCCGGTGGTGATCATTGGTGTGGCCAGCTATCTGTTCTTTGCGCCGCTGGGATTTGGCAACAGCTATACCTCGCTGATCGTGGTGCACGCGGTGTTGGGCGTGCCGTTTGTGATCATCACGGTATCGGCGACCTTGCAGGGGTTTAACCACAACCTGGTGCGGGCCGCTGCGAGCCTCGGTGCTTCGCCGCTGACGGCATTCCGTCGGGTGACCTTGCCGTTGATTGCGCCAGGTGTGATCTCCGGGGCGTTGTTCGCCTTCGCCACCTCGTTCGATGAAGTGGTGGTGACGCTGTTCCTCGCCGGTCCTGAACAAGCGACCTTGCCACGGCAGATGTTCAGCGGCATCCGCGAAAACCTCAGCCCGACGATTGCTGCCGCTGCGACGCTGCTGATTGCCTTCTCGGTGATCCTGCTGCTGACCCTGGAATGGTTGCGTGGCCGTAGCGAGAAGCTGCGTACTGCGCAGGTCTGAAGCAACACACCGATTAACTGTGGGAGCGAGCTTGCTCGCGATAGCGGACTGTCAGTCGACATCAATGTTGAATGTCAGTCAGTCATCGCGAGCAAGCTCGCTCCCACATTGGTTTTGTGCGGTGTTCGAGATCTCTGGTCATTCATTGCCTGAATAACAGACAAACCCCAATCCCCAGCTACTATTGTGCCCAGCTCCCCTAGCGATAAGAGGCTGCGCACATGAGTCTTTCCTCTTTCAAAATTGCCCACAAACTGATCACCGGCGCCGGTGCCATCGAGCAACTGGCGGCCGAGCTGACACGCCTTGATGTCGACAACCCACTGATCGTCACCGACGCCGCCCTGGTCAAGTCCGGTACGGTAGAGCTGGCGTTGGCGCATCTCGGCGACCGGACCTACGAGATTTTCGACCGCGTACTGCCCGACCCGGAAATCGCCATCGTCGAAGACTGCATGCGTGTCTACCGCGAAGGCGGGCATGACGGGCTGATCGGCCTGGGCGGCGGCAGTGCCATCGACATTGCCAAAAGCGTGGCGGCCTACGCCGGTTACCACGGCGCGCTGGAAGATCTGTTCGGCGTCGACCAGGTGCCGCGCAAAGGCCCGCCGCTGATCGCCATTCCGACCACCGCCGGCACCGGCTCCGAAGTCACCAACGTGGCGATCCTTTCCGACAAGGTCGCGCAGTTGAAGAAAGGCATCGTCAGCGACTATCTATTGCCGGACGTGGCATTGGTCAGCCCGCAAATGACCCTGACCTGCCCGCGCAGTGTCACCGCCGCCAGTGGCGTCGATGCGCTGGTGCACGCTATCGAATCCTATCTGTCGCTCAATGCCTCGGCGATCACCGACGCGCTGGCGATTGGTGCCATCAAGCTGATTACCCAGGCGTTGCCCAAGGCCTATGCCAACCCGGCCAACCTGCAAGCCCGCGAAGACATGGCCACCGCCAGCCTGATGGCCGGCATGGCGTTCGGCAATGCCGGGGTCGGTGCGGTGCATGCGTTGGCGTATCCGCTGGGCGGGCGCTACAACATTGCCCACGGCGTCAGCAACGCCTTGCTGCTGCCGTACGTCATGACCTGGAACAAAATGGCCTGTGTCGAGCGCATGCAGGATATTGCCGAGGCCATGGGGGTCAAGACCGCTCACCTGAGTGCCACCGATGCGGCGGATAAAGCCGTGGAAGCGATGACTGCATTGTGTGCGGCGGTAGAGATCCCACGGGGCCTGCGCAGCTTCGGCGTGCCCGAGGATGCGATCCCGGCGATGGCCGTGGAAGCGGCGGGAATCGAGCGCCTGATGCGCAACAATCCGCGTAAATTGAGCGCCGTCGATATCGAAAAGATCTACCGGGCGGCGTATTAGAGCCTGCGGACAATGCCGATTGAAGGCAGGCCCAATCATCGCGGTCACAGTGCGCGCGTCAAAGCATGAGGTATACAATGCGCGCCATCGTGATTCTGCTCAGATAAGGTGCGTCATGCAGCCCTTCGTAATTGCTCCGTCGATTCTCTCCGCCGACTTCGCCCGCCTGGGTGAAGAAGTGGACAACGTCCTGGCCGCTGGCGCCGACTTCGTGCACTTCGATGTCATGGACAACCATTACGTGCCCAACCTGACCATCGGCCCGATGGTCTGCGCGGCATTGCGCAAGTACGGCGTGACCGCGCCGATCGACGCACATTTGATGGTCAGCCCGGTGGATCGCATCGTTGGCGACTTCATCGAGGCCGGCGCGACCTACATCACCTTCCACCCGGAAGCCACGCAACACGTTGACCGTTCGCTGCAACTGATCCGCGAGGGCGGCTGCAAGGCCGGCCTGGTGTTCAACCCGGCAACCCCGCTAAGCGTGCTTGAGTACGTGATGGACAAGGTCGACATGATCTTGCTGATGAGCGTCAACCCAGGCTTCGGTGGGCAGAAGTTTATTCCCGGCACCCTCGACAAACTTCGTCAGGCCCGTGCGCTGATCGATGCGTCCGGCCGTGACATTCGCCTGGAAATCGACGGTGGGGTGAACGTGAACAATATTCGCGAAATCGCCGCCGCTGGCGCCGACACCTTCGTGGCCGGCTCGGCGATCTTCAATGCGCCGAACTACCAGGAAGTGATCGAGAAGATGCGCGCCGAACTGGCGCTGGCTCGCCCATGAGTGGCTTTGAGCAGCTGTTCCCGGGGCGTCTGCCGCGGCTGGTGATGTTCGATCTGGATGGCACGCTGATCGATTCGGTCCCCGACCTCGCGGTTGCCGTGGATAACATGCTGCTCAAAATGGGTCGCCAACCCGCCGGCCTCGAGTCGGTGCGCGAGTGGGTCGGCAACGGCGCGCCGGTGCTGGTGCGCCGCGCGCTGGCCGGTGGCATCGACCATTCGACGGTCGATGACGGTGAGGCTGAGGGCGCGCTGGCGATTTTCATGGAGGCTTATAGCGAGAGCCATGAACTGACCGTGGTTTATCCCGGCGTGCGCGACACCCTGAAGTGGCTGCACAAACAGGGCGTCGAGATGGCGCTGATTACCAACAAGCCGGAGCGCTTTGTCGCGCCGCTGCTGGATCAGATGAAGATTGGCCGCTACTTCAAGTGGATCATCGGCGGCGATACCCTGCCGCAGAAGAAGCCCGATCCGGCTGCGCTGTTTTTCGTGATGAAAATGGCCAACATCCCGGCGTCGCAATCGTTGTTTGTCGGCGATTCGCGTAGCGATGTGCTGGCGGCGAAAGCGGCCGGGGTCAAGTGCGTGGCGCTGAGTTATGGCTACAACCATGGCCGGCCGATTGCCGAAGAGTCGCCGGCGCTGGTGATCGACGATCTGCGCAAGCTAATTCCCGGTTGCCTGGATCTGGCGGCTGAGATAACGTTGCCCGACGCTGTTCAACCCCCTTCTGGAAACGCCATCGTGGTGGTCACTCGCAAACTCTGGATGAAAGTCATCAAGGCCCTGGCCCGCTGGCGTTGGCGCGCCTGACTTGTTCCTGGCCGGCATACCGGCGCGTTTGCATACCTGACTGTTAGACCCTCAAGCCACGAGGCTACCCCATGATCCGCGAAGAATTCCTGCGTTTGGCCGCTGCCGGCTACAACCGTATCCCGATGGCCTGCGAAACCCTGGCCGACTTCGACACGCCGCTGTCGATCTACCTGAAACTGGCCGACGAGCCGAACTCCTACCTGCTGGAATCGGTGCAGGGCGGCGAGAAGTGGGGCCGTTACTCGATCATCGGCCTGCCGTGCCGCACCGTGTTGCGGGTTCACGATCACCACATCAGCGTGACCCACGACGGCGTCGAGATCGAAAGTCACGAAGCCGAAGATCCATTGGCCTTCGTCGAAGAATTCAAAGCCCGCTACAACGTGCCGACCATCCCTGGCTTGCCGCGCTTTAATGGCGGTTTGGTGGGTTACTTCGGTTATGACTGCGTGCGCTATGTGGAGAAGCGTCTGGGCAAATGCCCGAACCCGGATCCGCTGGGCGTGCCGGACATTCTGCTGATGGTTTCCGACGCGGTGGTGGTGTTCGACAACCTCGCCGGCAAGATGCACGCAATCGTTCTGGCCGATCCGTCGCAAGAGGATGCCTTCGAACAAGGTCATGTGCGTCTGGAAGCGTTGCTGGAAAAACTCCGCCAGCCGATCACCCCGCGCCGTGGCCTGGATTTCAGCAAGCAGCAATCGGCTGACCCAGTGTTCCGTTCGAGTTTCACCCAGGACGATTACGAAAAAGCCGTCGATACCATCAAGGAATACATCCTGGCCGGTGACTGCATGCAGGTCGTGCCGTCCCAGCGCATGTCCATCGACTTCAAGGCTGCGCCGATCGATTTGTATCGGGCGCTGCGTTGCTTCAACCCGACGCCTTATATGTACTTCTTCAACTTCGGCGACTTCCATGTCGTCGGCAGTTCGCCGGAAGTGCTGGTGCGGGTCGAAGACAACCTGATCACCGTGCGCCCGATTGCCGGCACCCGCCCACGCGGGGCCAACGAAGAGGCGGATCTGGCGCTGGAAAAAGACCTGCTGTCGGATGACAAGGAAATCGCCGAGCACTTGATGCTGATCGACCTTGGCCGCAACGACACCGGTCGGGTCTCGGAAATCGGATCGGTGAAACTCACCGAGAAGATGGTCATCGAGCGTTATTCCAACGTGATGCACATCGTGTCCAACGTCACCGGGCAATTGAAGGCCGGGCTGACGGCGATGGATGCTCTGCGGGCGATTCTGCCGGCGGGCACTTTGTCTGGGGCTCCTAAGATCCGTGCGATGGAAATCATCGACGAACTGGAACCGGTCAAGCGTGGCGTCTACGGCGGTGCGGTCGGTTACTTCGCCTGGAACGGCAACATGGACACCGCGATTGCGATCCGTACCGCGGTGATCAAGGACGGCGAGCTGCACGTGCAGGCCGGTGGCGGCATCGTTGCCGACTCGGTGCCGGCGCTGGAATGGGAAGAAACCCTGAACAAGCGCCGCGCGATGTTCCGCGCCGTAGCCCTGGCCGAACAAACCCCGGACTAATTCCCTATCCCCTGTGGGAGCGAGCCTTTGTGGCGAGGGGGTTTGCCCCCGTTCGACTGCGCAGCAGTCGTAAAACCATTGCATACGGTTTGTCTGATACACCGAGGTGTTTTGTTTAGGGGCCGCTTCGCGCCCCAACGGGGATAAATCCCCTCGCCACAGGCAATGCCCATCACTACAGAAAAGCCGCGCCATGTTCCGCGCCGTAGCCCTGGCCGAACAAACCCCGGACTGATCCCCTATCCCCAGTATGAGGGGGCTTTTGTGGCGAGGGGGCTTGCCCCCGTTCGGCTGCGCAGCAGTCGTAAAACCATTGCATGCGGTCTGTCTGATAAACCGAGGTGACTGGTTTTGGGGCCGCTTCGCGACCCAACGGGGGCAAGCCCCCTCGCCACAGGCAATGCCCATCACTACAGAAAAGCCGCGTCATGTTCCGCGCCGTAGCCCTGGCCGAACAAACCCCGGACTGATCCCCTATCCCCAGTGTGAGAGGGCTTTTGTGGCGAGGGGATTTATCCCCGTTCGACTGCGCAGCCGTCGTAAAACCATTGCATACGGTCTGCCTGATACACCGAGGTGTTTGGTTTAGGGGCCGCTTCACGCCCCAGCGGGGATAAATCCCCTCGCCACTGGCAATGTCCTTCACTACAGAAAATGTGATGCATAAAAAAAGCGGCGCCTGTGAGGGCGCCGCTTTTTTATAACTTGCAACAGCCCTGCAGGAGTTGCCGCGGGCTGCGATCTTTTGCTCTAAACGCTTAAAAGTCCAACACCACCCCAACATTGACGCCCTGCTGGGTAAAGTCATCATCCCTGCGGATGTTGTAGCTGGCACGCAGTGCCAGTTCCTTGGTGAGGTTGTGGCTCACGCCCAGGTTCAGGCGGTTCAGGTTGGTCTGCGGGGTGTAGCCGGCCAAGGTGTATTGGTTGTTCGGCAGGCTGTTGAGATTCATGGTCACGTCCTGAGCATCGTCGTTGTACTCGCGCTCGTGGGCCAGTTCGCCAAACACCTGGGTTTGCGGCGTGATCTGATACTTGCCCTGGATACCCAGACCAAGACGCCGGGAGTTGCGCGACTGGTCATCGAACGTCAGCGCGGTGGAGTCGGCGCCATTTTCCGAGTAACCGTTGACCTCTACCTTGGAGAAGTCGGCGCTCACGAACGGCGACAAATGCCACGGGCTGGTGGCTTCTGGCGCGATGTCGTAACCCAGGCGACCGCTGATACCAAGTACATAACCGTCGGTATCGCCTTTCTCCCCGCGTTCGTTGACCCCCAACTGGAATTTGCGTTTGAGGCTGTCGTAGTCCAGATGCCCGGCAGTCATGGCTACGTCACCCCACCAGCGATTCTGCTGATACTGGGCAAACGCCGTACCCATATAAGTGTTCAGCTTGTAGTCCGAGTCGTTACTGCCTGCTTCGAGTTTCTGGTTGTAGAAACCGGCCGCGAGGCCAACTCGCCACGCTTCGTTGAGCCGGTAGCTGCCACCGACGTTCAGGTTGTAACCATTGCCGTCAGCACTGGCGCCGCCGCTGCGCTGGCTGTCGAAGTCTTGATGTTGTCCGCCGGCAGAGACAATCGCCCGCCATTGGCCAACGTCTTGCCAGTTCTCCCAGTCGGCCAGCCATTGGTTGCGCAATTCATCCTGATGCGCGCGCAGGGTGCCTTGGGCCATTTCCGGCAGCAGACTTGCTTCCCAAGGTGCGGACAGCAGGGAGTAGGCGTAATCGGCAATCAGGCGCTGCCCGGCTTCGGTTGGGTGAACCGAGTCGTTGTAGATCAGCTTGGTCGGGTCTGGGGTCGCACTGTTGATGCCGTATCGGGCATTCGCAGTGCAACCGTCGCCGCTGAAGCAAGTGGCGCTCAGGTTCTGGTCGGTGGCCAGGCCGAATTGCGCCGGATTGGCAAACGTCTCTTTGAGCAGGACCGGAATGTTCAGCGGGATGATGTTGGCATTGACCGTCTGCAGTTGGCTCACCAGTTCAGTGTTGAACTGGGCGCTGAGCTGGGACGTGAACGCTTGCAGTGGCGAACCGTTGAAAGCCGGGGTAAAGCCGATATCCGGCAGCAACCAGACCATGATGTAGCGGGCGCCGGCCTGTTGCAGGGTTTGCACGCTGCTGACCAGGCGATCGGCGGCGGCGCTGGCCTGGGGCAGGCTGGTCACGCGCCCCTGAAGGAAGTCATTACCACCGCCCGAGAGGTAATACAGCGCATTCGGGTCGGCGCGGAAGTTGTTCGACGGCAGATAGCCCGCGCGGGTACGTTCGCCGGTGGCGGAGGTACTCGTGATCGAATCGAGAATCTGGTCGGTTCGGTAGCCGCCCACAGCCCAGTTGTTGCCATCGGGCAGGCCTTCACCGGCGCGTACTGCCGAGGAAGAGGACGCTGTCTGGTCCGGTGTGAACCCAAGCTTGCCGCCCAGGATCTGCGTGGCGTTGAACGAGCGGACTTCGCCGCTACCGTCGGTGTAGATCGGGCCAGTGCGGTTAGTGAAGCGCTCGGTGGCCCCGGCAGGCCCGCCAGTGTCGGCAAAGGTCCCGGCATCGTTGAGGCTGTCGCCAAAGACGATGAAATTCGAGTAAGGGGTCGGTGCCGCGTTAGCCTGGGCGCAGGCCAGGGCGAGCAGGCAACTGGTGAGCGGTACAAACAACGTCTGTTTGATCATGAGCAAGTCCGTTTTATTTATTGTTGTAGAGAACGAAACGACAGTACCAAAAACTCCCGGCCTTTTGCCATCCGTCGCGACCCCTTCGATTGTTTTACAAGCCTTGGCGTGCGCCATATTGCACGCTCTGCCCAGCTAAGTTACTGTGCCAAGACGTATGAATGAGACCTTTCCCGTGTTGATCATCAGCAAACTCCTGGATCAAGTCATCAAGGCACACGCCCGCTGGCGTTGGCGCGCCTGAATTCTTTTGCCGGCCCTGCCGGACCTGTACCGCTTCGCCTTCTTTACCTGTATGAAATGCCGCTTTGCTGGCGCCACTCCAGCACCTGACAAAGCGCAGCACACTGCGGGTAATCATTCGAAGGCTGTCTTAAAAGTCAGTGAATTCAAGAGGTTCCCCACGTCATGTTGCTGATGATCGATAACTACGACTCTTTTACCTACAACGTTGTGCAGTACCTTGGTGAGCTCGGCTCCCAGGTCAAAGTCGTGCGCAACGATGAACTCACCATTGCCGAAATCGAAGCCCTCAACCCAGAGCGCATCGTCGTGTCCCCCGGTCCTTGCACCCCGACCGAGGCCGGCATTTCCATCGAAGCGATCAAACACTTCGCCGGCAAGCTGCCAATCCTCGGCGTTTGCCTCGGCCATCAATCCATCGGTCAAGCCTTTGGCGGTGATGTGGTGCGCGCCCGTCAAGTGATGCACGGTAAGACTAGCCCGGTATTCCACGAGGACAAGGGCGTATTCGAAGGTCTGAATCATCCCCTGACGGTGACGCGCTACCACTCGTTGATTGTTAAACGCGAAACTCTGCCCGATTGTCTCGAATTGACCGCCTGGACCCAGCTTGAAGACGGCTCGGTCGACGAGATCATGGGCCTGCGCCACAAGACGCTGAACATCGAGGGGGTGCAATTTCACCCTGAGTCGATCCTCACCGAGCAGGGCCACGAGCTGTTCGCCAACTTTCTCAAACAAACCGGCGGCACGCGCTAAGGACTTTTCATGAATATCAAGACAGCCCTGAGCCGTATCGTCGATCACCTCGACCTCAGCACCGATGAAATGCGCGATGTGATGCGCGAAATCATGACCGGGCAATGCACGGATGCGCAGATCGGCGCGTTCATGATGGCCATGCGCATGAAGAGCGAAAGCATCGACGAGATCGTCGGCGCGGTGTCCGTCATGCGTGAGCTGGCAGACAAGGTCGAACTCAAGACCCTCGACGGCGTCGTCGATGTGGTCGGCACCGGCGGTGACGGTGCGAATATCTTCAACGTCTCGACCGCGTCTTCCTTCGTGGTCGCGGCGGCCGGTTGTACCGTTGCCAAGCACGGTAACCGTGCGGTCTCGGGCAAGAGCGGCAGCGCCGATCTGCTGGAGGCGGCCGGGATCTACCTGAACCTGACGCCGGTCCAGGTCGCGCGCTGCATCGATAACGTCGGCATCGGTTTCATGTTTGCCCAGACCCACCACAGTGCCATGAAGTATGCCGCCGGCCCGCGCAAGGATCTTGGCCTGCGTACTCTGTTCAACATGCTCGGCCCGCTTACGAATCCGGCCGGCGTGAAACATCAGGTGGTGGGGGTGTTCAACCAGGCGTTGTGCCGGCCATTGGCTGAAGTTTTGCAACGTCTGGGCAGCAAGCACGTGTTGGTCGTGCACTCCAAAGATGGCCTGGACGAATTCAGCCTCGCGGCGCCGACCTTTGTGGCGGAGCTGAAGAACGACCAGATCACCGAGTATTGGGTCGAGCCGGAAGATTTGGGCATGAAGAGCCAGAGCCTGCACGGTCTGTCGGTCGACAGCCCGGCGGCTTCGCTGGAACTGATTCGCGATGCCTTGGGCAAACGCAAGACCGAGAACGGCCAAAAAGCCGCCGAAATGATTGTGCTCAATGCTGGTGCCGCGCTGTATGCCGCAGACCATGCAACAAGTTTGAAAGAGGGCGTTGCCCTGGCGCACGACGCGCTGCACACCGGCCTTGCTCGGGAGAAACTCGAGGAGTTGGGTGCGTTTACCGCGGTATTTCGAGTGGAGAATGAGGGATGAGTGTACCGACGGTTCTGGAGAACATTCTGGCCCGCAAAGTCCAGGAAGTTGCCGAGCGTAGCGCCCGTGTCAGCCTGGCCGAGTTGGAAAACCTGGCCAAGGCCGCTGATGCACCCCGTGGTTTTGCCAAGGCACTGATCGCCCAGGCCAAGCTCAAGCAGCCGGCGGTGATTGCTGAAATCAAGAAAGCATCGCCGAGCAAAGGCGTGATTCGCGAGAACTTCGTTCCCGCCGACATCGCCAAGAGCTACGAGAAGGGCGGCGCCACATGCCTATCGGTGCTCACCGATATCGATTTCTTCCAGGGTGCCGATGCGTATCTGCAACAGGCTCGCGCCGCGTGCAAGCTGCCGGTGATCCGCAAGGACTTCATGATCGATCCGTACCAGATCGTTGAAGCCCGTGCCTTGGGCGCGGACTGCGTGCTGTTGATCGTCTCCGCTCTGGACGACGTGAAAATGGCCGAGCTGGCGGCCGTGGCCAAAAGCGTTGGCCTCGATGTGCTGGTTGAAGTTCACGATGGCGACGAGCTGGAGCGGGCCTTGAAAACCCTCGACACGCCGCTGGTGGGCGTGAACAACCGTAACCTGCATACCTTTGAAGTCAGCCTGGAAAACACCCTCGACTTGTTGCCGCGCATTCCGCGTGATCGCCTGGTGATTACCGAGAGCGGCATTTTCAACCGGGCCGATGTCGAGCTGATGGAAATCAGCGATGTGTACGCGTTCCTGGTTGGTGAAGCCTTCATGCGCGCCGAAAGCCCTGGCACCGAACTGCAGCGTTTGTTCTTCCCTGAACGTGGTTCTGCGGTGAGCGGTTCGACTCTCGACTGAAAAAAGCATCGCGAGCAAGCTCGCTCCCACAGGAAATCTGCCAGCACTGGAGATCCACTGTGGGAGCGGACTTGCTCGCGATGGCGGCATAAGACTCACCACAGACTTAACGTCCTACGGAATTCCTTATGACCCTGATTACCTCCCTGACGACCGAAGCCGGCCTGCTCGCCGAGCAGGATCTGCTGGCCCATGTCTGCACCGGTGATTCGGAATTCGGTCTGCTGTTCTGGCAACCCAGTGACCGTGCTCTCGTCATGCCGCGGCGTTTGAATCGCCTGCCAGGATTTGAAGCTGCCTGTGAAGTATCGGCCGCCGCCGGCTGGCCCGTCCTGCTGCGCGAAACCGGCGGTGAACCGGTCCCGCAGTCGGCCTCAACCATCAACATCGCACTGGTCTATGCCCCCCCCCGAAGTGAGGGCGACCAGAGCCGAATCGAAACCGCCTATCGCCGACTCTGCGATCCGATTTGCCAGTTGCTGGATGAGCTGGGCGGCGTATCGTCGTTGGGCGAAGTCGAAGGCGCATTCTGCGATGGCCGTTTCAACGTCAACCTCGACGGTCGCAAGATGGTTGGCACCGCCCAGCGTTGGCGCCAGAGCAAGGGTGGCCAGCGTCCGGTAGGGTTGGTGCACGGGGCGTTGCTGCTGGATAACGAACGGGACTCGATGGTCGCGGCGGTCAACCGCTTCAATGAGGCGTGCGGCCTCGAGCAGCGGGTTCGCGCCGAAAGCCACATGGCCTTGCATGAAAAGTTTGCCGCGCCGAATGCACTGGAACGCCTCGACACGCTCTACCGCCAAATGCTGGCCGGGATGTTCGAGGCTTAACGCGTGCCGAAGACCACCATGGTCTTGCCTTTGACATCCACCAGGTTGCGTTCCTCAAGATCCTTGAGCACGCGGCCAACCATCTCTCGGGAACACCCGACAATCCGCCCGATTTCCTGACGGGTTACTTTGATCTGCATTCCGTCCGGGTGGGTCATGGCATCCGGCTGCTTGCACAGTTCCAGCAAGCAGCGAGCGACGCGACCGGTCACATCAAAGAAGGCCAGGTCGCCGACTTTGCGCGTGGTATTGCGCAGGCGCTGTGCGATTTGTCCGCTGAGCACGTAAAGAATGTCTGGATCTTGTTGGGATAACTCGCGGAATTTCGCGTAGCTGATTTCCGCGACTTCGCATTCGATTTTGGCGCGTACCCAGGCACTGCGTTCCTGTTCCAGGCCGGCCTGTTCGAACAACCCCAGCTCGCCGAAGAAGTCCCCGGCGTTCAGGTAGGAGATGATCATCTCGCGGCCGTCGTCGTCCTCGATCAGGATCGTGACCGAGCCCTTGATGATGAAGAACAGTGTTTCAGAACGATCGCCGGCACAGATGATATTGCTCTTGGCCGCATAACGACGGCGCTGGCAATGCATCAACAGCTTGTCGAGGTTCTTGATCTTGGGTGTGGGGGTAATAGCAACCATGGTTGTATCCCGAAAAGACTGCACGGTGTCTTGGTTTTTTTGTAGGAGCGAGTAAAGCCTGCGATTTTTTCATTCGCTTTATAGCTGGCCATGCGCCAGCGAATTGGCGCCAGCTTAACAGACACATTCCCTCAAGATTTGAGAATTTACCTACGCAGTTGGTACACGCGTCCTAGGACCGCGAAACGCTGTCATTCCAGGCCCCTGTGCTAAGCTGGCGACCCTTTTTTAGACAGTGGAGTCTTGGCGATGAAGGCACGCATCCAATGGGCTGGCGAAGCCATGTTCCTCGGTGAGTCCGGCAGCGGTCATGTCGTGGTCATGGACGGTCCGCCGGAAGCCGGCGGCCGTAACCTGGGTGTACGCCCAATGGAAATGCTCCTGCTGGGCGTCGGCGGTTGCAGCAATTTCGATGTGGTCAGCATCCTCAAGAAGTCCCGCCAGGCCGTCGAGAGCTGCGAAGCGTTCCTTGAAGCCGAGCGCGCGACTGAGGATCCGAAGGTCTTCACCAAGATCCATATGCACTTTGTGGTCAAGGGCCGAGGCTTGAAAGAAGCCCAGGTTAAACGCGCCATCGAACTGTCTGCCGAGAAGTATTGCTCGGCTTCGATCATGCTCGGCGCGGCTGGCGTGGCCATTACCCACGATTACGAAATCATCGAACTCGGTTGATTCGACATTCAACTATCATAAAAGCGGTGCAGACTCTGGCGATCCATAGCTGACGTCTGCATAATGCGCCACTTTTTTCAGGGTCGTGGCCCGTCACCCGACAGGCCGCACACCCGAACAGACAACCAAAATCGCCATCGCGAAGAGGTGTTAACCGTCCTACGCAGGTGCGTTGTTCGCATTTGACGGGCATGCTTGATCACGCGGCCTGGGCCGCAATACATAGAGAGTTTTTAACGGTGAAAAGCAAACTCAAGCTCCACGGGTTCAATAACCTGACAAAGACCTTGAGCTTCAACATCTATGACATCTGCTACGCGGAAACCCCGCAAGACCAACAGGCTTACGTCGAGTACATCAATGAAGAGTACAACGCGAAGCGCCTGACGCAGATCCTCACAGAAGTTGTCGATATCATTGGTGCCAACATCCTGAACATCGCCAGTCAGGACTACGACCCACAGGGCGCCAGCGTCACGATTCTGATCTCTGAAGAGCCGGTAACCCCGACCGACAGCCAGATCGAAGAGTCCCCGGGCCCGTTGCCCGAGATTATCCTGGCCCACCTCGACAAGAGCCACATCACGGTGCACACCTACCCGGAAATCCATCCGGTGGACGGTATTGCAACCTTCCGTGTGGACATTGACGTGTCGACCTGTGGCGTCATTTCACCGCTTAAAGCGCTCAACTTCCTGATTCACCAGTTCGATTCGGACATCGTGACCGTGGATTATCGCGTGCGCGGGTTCACTCGTGACGTTGAAGGCAAAAAGCACTTCATCGACCACGAAATCAACTCGATCCAGAATTACCTCTCCGAAGACACCCGCGACAGTTACCAGATGACTGACGTGAACGTGTATCAGGAAAACCTGTTCCACACCAAAATGCTGTTGAAGAACTTCGAACTGGATAACTACCTGTTCGGCGACGCGACCAACAGTCTGTCCTCTGAGCAACGTGCCCAGGTGACTGATCGTGTGAAACACGAAATGCTGGAAATCTTCTACGCGCGCAACATGCCGAGCTAAGATTTTCGGGTACAAAAAAGGCGACTACTTAGCGGTAGTCGCCTTTTTTATTGCGGTCTGCTCGATAAACCGTGCGAAGAGGTCCTATCAGGCAACCGAGCTATCAGATCCGA
The DNA here is from genome assembly GCF_016651105.1 of Pseudomonas sp. TH15. GTDB lineage: Bacteria > Pseudomonadota > Gammaproteobacteria > Pseudomonadales > Pseudomonadaceae > Aquipseudomonas. Next base: position 350,046 of record NZ_JAEKEL010000001.1, on the reverse strand, counting down.
TAAGTACTCTTGGTCATCACCTTGGCCAAAAGACTCATCCCGAACTTCACCGGCGCCGGGAATCGAAAACCACCAGCCTCCAGCGCGCTTTCGGCGTGATGTTCTTCATCAATCCGCATTTGCTCAAGAATCGCTCGAGACTTTTCGTCTTCGGCCGGCAGTTGCTCAAGATGCTCGTTCAAGTGTTTACAGACCTGATGCTCTGTAGCGGCCACAAATCCCAGACTGACCTTGTCGCTGATCAACCCGGCGACGGCGCCAATCCCGAACGACATGCCATAAAACAGTGGGTTCAGAATGCTGGTGTGACTACCCAACTGATGAATGCGTTGTTCGCACCAGACCAGGTGATCGATTTCTTCTTCGGCGGCATGTTCCATGGCGGCGCGCACTTTCGGCAGCTTGGCGGTCAGTGCCTGACCCTGATACAGCGCCTGGGCGCAGACTTCGCCGGTATGGTTGATGCGCATCAGACCGGCGACATGCCGGGTGTCTTCATCGCTCATTTGCGCTTCAGGCTGCACGATAGCCGGCGACGGACGGTACGGCTGGCCACTGAAAGGCAGCAGGGTACGCATCGCGGCATCGGCTTGCAGCAGAAGACGGTCGATTGGCGAGTAGTGACGTTGGGTAGTCATGCTGACCTCCGGGAAGAATCTCGGCGGCCAGTTTAACCGAATCGGCCGGGGAAGGTTTGCGCTGGGTCATTTGCAACCAATCCTGTAGGAGCAAGGCTTGCCCGCGAAGAACGATAACGCGGTCTGTCTGAATGAACCGCGTCGCCCTTTTCGCGGGCAAGCCTCGCTCCTACAGAGGCAGAGTGGTGAATCAACCCGGCGGCCAGTGCATCTGGCGCTGACCCAGTACATGCATATGAATGTGATAGACGGTCTGCCCACCCTGTTCATTGCAGTTCATGACCACGCGGAACCCTTCTTCGCAGCCCAGTTCCAGCGCCAGGCGTTGGGCGGTGAACAGAATATGCCCGGCCAGCACCTTGTCGTCCTCGGTCAAGTCGTTGAGGGTGCGCACCGGCTTCTTCGGGATGACCAGAAAATGCACCGGGGCCTGTGGGGCGATGTCGTGGAAGGCCAGTACCTGGTCGTCCTCGTAGATGATCTTCGCCGGGATTTCCCGGTTGATGATCTTGGTGAACAGAGTATCCACAGCTGTTTTCTCCGTTGTTTGGGCTGACCTGAGTGTACCCATGGGGTAGACCGGAGCCCAGCCATTTACCTTTAAGGGGATTCAGCGCGGGCAATAGGCCTTGTTGACCATGCCGGCGATGGTCCGGGTCAGCCATCGCGAGCCTAATCGCGGCAGGAAAGCAAACCAGCGATTAATTCGACCCGGAATAATGATGGCGCGATTTTTTTCCAGGGCTCGTACGGTGTACAGCGCGACCTCCTCGGGACTCATGAGCAGTTTGCTTTGCGCCAGTTTTCCGGTGTCCAGTTGCGCGGTGTGGAAGAACGCGGTGCGGGTCGGGCCAGGGCAGAGCACTGAAACCTTGACTGCGCATTTCTTCAGCTCAACGCGTAAGCCTTCGGAAAAATGCAGGACATAAGCCTTGCTCGCGTAATAAGTGCTCATCCAGGGGCCGGGATGGAACGCCGCCACCGAGGCCACATTCAAAATCTGCCCGCCGCCCTGCAAGGCCATGCTGTTTCCGATGGCGTGGCACAAGCGAGTGAGCGCCAGGATGTTTACCTCGATCAAGTCTTGCTCGGTCATCCAGTCCTGGGCCAGGAAGGGGCCGCACGTGCCGATGCCGGCGCAGTTGACCAACAAGTCTATCTGGCGGTCGCCTTCTTCCAGTTCCAGTAGAAACCCGGACAGCCTTAACGGCTCACCCAGATCACAGGCACGGAATAACACCTCAACGCCAAAACGTTGGGTCAGTTCAATCGCAATGCTTTCCAGCTGATCACGCTGTCGGGCCACCAGAATCAGGCTGCGGCCACGGCGGGCCAGCGCTTCGGCCATCGCCAGGCCGATGCCGCTGGATGCGCCGGTGATCAGAGCGTAACGGGTCATGCAGTTCTCCATCGCAACAGCTCCGCGCCGGCGACGCAGGTGTCACGGGCGGGGAGCGCTGTTCATTCTTTCGCAGAGTCTACAGGGGCCGGGGCTTCTTCGGCTGCCTCGTCGGCGGAATTCGCCGCCGGCTCGACTTCGACCTCTACTTCATCGGTGTTCACCGAGCCGCTTTCATAGCTGCTTTCCAGACTGCTTTCGTATTCCTGCTGGACGGCCGAGAAGCCGCCGAGAATTCCGCCAGCGAAGATCAGCGCGAAGAATACGATCCACAGTGAGCAGAGCACCTTGACCGCCGTGCTGTTTGGCGGAGGAGGCGGGCCATATTGGTTGGCGCCGGTATTGCCTGGCACAACCATGATCACGAAGGGGAAGAAGCTGCCCACGAACGGGACGAGGTTCAGCAACCACAGCCAGCCCGACCAGCCGATATCGTGCAAGCGTTGAACGCTGAACAGGATGCTGACAATGAAAAAGCCGAGGAACAGGAAGAAGGCAAGTATGCCGCCAATGATCAGGCCTGTGGTCGAGTCACCGCTGACCAGCCCCAAAGCGATCAGGGCAAAGATGCCGATAATCGGCAACGTCACCAGACTGAGCACCATCGTCCAGGCGAGATAGCGCAAGCGGCCGATGCGGCCTTCGACGCTGAACGGCTTGAGCGTGGCAAACGCCGGCAGACTTTCGCCGACAGCGGCTCGGGGCGGTGCGTAAGGGGATTGCGGTTCGGTGGGGGCAGGGGTGTGGTCGTGGACGTCTGACAGGTTGAGTTCGATGGTTGTTTCGGGTTCTAGCCGGGCGTCGATGCCGGTTTTGCTCAGCGCCTGCAGATAAGCCTGTGCATCGCTATGGGGCAGGTCGCGTTTGAGCGCGACGGTGCGACCATTGAACAGCCGTTCGACGGCAGCCACTTCACTTTTATATAGCTCGGCGAGATTGAGCTTGGCGGTGGTGACATCAACACCAGGCAGCAGAGCGCCGTCGAAAACGATCTTGAAACGGTTGTCGCTCATTGCGAGGCATCCTTGTCGCGAGGATTTGAGTTAGAAAATATTGCAGGTATCGAGTGTAAAGCCAGCCGGGTGGGGCTGGCTAAATTTTCAGCTCAGCGCGGCCAGCGTTTCGGCAGCTGTGCCGCCAGTTCCAGCGCCTTGCGGTATTCCGCATCCAGCCGTGCGACCAATTCATCGACACTCGGCAAGTCATCGATTTCCCCAACGCCCTGACCGGCAGACCACACGGTTTTCCAGGCTTTGGCTTCATCACTTATAGGCTTGAGCTTGGAGCCGAAGTTTACTTCTCCCTTGCCTTGCAGGGCTGCCGTGTCGAAACCGGCAGCTTCAAGGCTCTGGCGCATGAAGCTTGCCGGAACCCCCGACACCGCTGGAGTATGGACGATGTCCGCCGCTCTGGATGTCAGCAACATCTGCTTGTAGGCGTCAGGTGCATGACTTTCAGTGGTGCCGATAAATCGCGTACCGAAGTAGGCTAAATCCGCACCGAGCAATTGCGCGGCGAGAATCTCGTGACCGTGGTTCAGGCAACCCGCCAACAGCAGGGTCTTGTCGAAGAACTGACGGATCTCGGCGATTAACGAAAACGGGCTCCAGGTCCCGGCGTGGCCACCCGCGCCGGCGGCCACGGCGATCAAACCATCGACGCCGGCCTCAGCGGCTTTTTCTGCGTGGCGACGAGTCGTCACGTCGTGAAATACCAGGCCGCCATAGCTGTGGACCGCGTCCACCAGCTCTTTCACGGCGCCGAGGCTGGTGATCACGATCGGCACTTTGTGTTCGATGCAGATCTCCAGATCCGCTTGCAGCCGTGGATTGCTGTTGTGGACGATCAGGTTCACCGCGTAAGGCGCCGGGTTCTCCAGTGTCGCCAAGCCTGCTTCGATCTCTTCCAGCCAGGCCTTGAAGCCGCTGCTCTCGCGTTGGTTCAGAGCCGGGAAGCTGCCCACTACGCCGTTTCGGCAGCAGGCCAGCACCAACTGGGGATTGGAAATCAGAAACATCGGCGCTGCCACCACGGGCAGACGCAAACGTTGTTCGAGCAGAGCGGGCAGCGACATTGGAAGTACCCCGGTAAATGGTGACTTATTGGATTTAGAACGGCCGAACGACGACCAGAATTACGATAGCCAGCAATATCAGAACCGGCACTTCATTGAACCAGCGATAAAAGACATGGCTGCGGGTGTTTTCGCCACGGGCAAAACGTTTTACCTGTGCGCCACACATGTGGTGGTAGCCGATCAGGATCACCACCAGCGTCAACTTGGCGTGAATCCACGCGCCTTGGCTGAATATGCTTGGGTTTAGGGCGATCAGCGCGATGCCGAAGACCAGGGTGGCGATCATCGCCGGGCCCATGATGCCGCGGTACAGCTTGCGCTCCATGACGCTGAAGCGTTCCTTGCTGACGGTGTCTTCGCTTTGCGCGTGATAGACGAACAGTCGCGGCAGGTAGAACAGGCCGGCAAACCAGCAGACCATGCTGACGATGTGAAGCGCTTTGAGCCACAGATAAAGCATTTTTAGTTATTCCCAGGTTCACGGTAGCCCGAATAGTAGAGGCTTGTGCCGCCGCACGTCACCTTGACGGTTGTCGCAGGGCCGCGCGGCCCCTATTATCGACGGCTTTCCAGTGGGTTCGTTGAGGGCAGGTTTATGGTCAAGGTCGGTATCGTCGGCGGCACGGGTTACACCGGTGTCGAACTGCTGCGTTTGTTGGCACAGCATCCGCAGGCTGAAGTGGTTGTCATCACTTCCCGATCCGAGGCCGGTCTGGCCGTGGCTGATATGTATCCGAACCTGCGAGGCCACTACGACGGCCTGGCGTTCAGCGTTCCGGACATCAAGACCCTGGGCGCCTGCGACGTGGTGTTCTTTGCTACGCCCCACGGGGTTGCCCATGCTTTGGCCGGTGAACTGCTGGCGGCCGGGACCAAGGTCATCGACCTGTCGGCGGACTTCCGTCTGCAAGACGCTGATGAGTGGGCCAAATGGTATGGCCAGCCGCACGGTGCGCCAGAGTTGCTGGAAGAAGCGGTTTACGGTCTGCCGGAAGTCAATCGCGAGCAGATCAAGCAAGCGCGCCTGATCGCTGTGCCGGGTTGCTACCCAACCGCCACGCAACTGGGTTTCCTGCCGTTGCTCGAAGCAGGTCTGGCGGATACTTCCCGTCTGATCGCTGACTGCAAATCCGGTGTCAGCGGTGCCGGTCGTGGCGCGGCGGTAGGTTCGCTGTACTCCGAGACGTCGGAAAGCATGAAGGCTTATGCCGTCAAAGGTCACCGTCACCTGCCGGAAATTCGCCAGGGCCTGCGTCGCGCATCGGGCAAGGACGTTGGTCTGACCTTCGTTCCGCACCTGATCCCGATGATTCGCGGCATTCACTCGACGCTGTACGCGAACGTCGTGGATCGTTCGGTGGATCTGCAGGCGCTGTTTGAAAAGCGTTACGCCAACGAACCGTTCGTCGATGTGATGCCGGCTGGCAGCCACCCGGAAACCCGTAGCGTGCGCGGTGCCAACGTTTGCCGTATCGCCGTGCATCGTCCACAGGACGGTGACCTGGTGGTGGTGTTGTCGGTGATCGATAACCTGGTCAAGGGGGCGTCGGGCCAGGCTGTGCAGAACCTGAACATTCTGTTCGGGTTGGATGAACGCTTGGGACTGTCCCACGCGGGCATGCTGCCGTAGGGCCTTATCCCGCCCAGCAAAAAGGCCCGTTAAGCGGGCCTTTTTGCATTTCGGACTGGCGATCGGGTTTATTGATATACCGTAACAATAGTTGACCAATTTTCTAGGAGAAGCGGATAATGCCCGTCATCACGCATTATGGCGGCGTAACGCCGGGAGATAGTCAGCATGAGCGTCGAATCCTTCACCCCCACGGCTTTGCAATTCACCCACGGTGCCGCGCACAAGGTGAAGAGCCTGGTCGATGAAGAGGGGAATGATCGCTTGAAGCTGCGCGTATTCGTTACGGGCGGTGGTTGTTCAGGTTTTCAGTACGGCTTCACCTTCGATGAAGAAGTGGCCGATGACGACACCATCGTCGAGCGCGAAGGTGTGAGTCTGGTCGTCGATCCGATGAGCTTCCAATACTTGGCAGGTGCCGAGGTGGATTATCAGGAAGGTCTGGAAGGTTCGCGTTTCGTGATCAAGAATCCGAACGCCAGCACGACCTGTGGCTGCGGTTCTTCGTTCTCGATCTGATCGCGCTTCACCGTATTACAAAGCGCCGCAGGGCTTCACAGTCCTGCGGCGTTTTGCTGTCTGGTCTTTAAGCTGGGTAGATGGCGCCGAGTATGCGCAACCCGCGGGCACCGGTGACGCTTGGGCGGTTGGCGGCGATGCCTTCAAGGCAGCAATGGGCCATCCAGGCAAAGGCCATGGCTTCAACCCAGTCCGGGTCGACACCGTAAGCCGCGGTGCTACGGACCTTGGCGCTCGGTAGCAGACTCGCCAAGCGGGCCATCAGCGTGGCGTTGTGCGCGCCGCCTCCGCAGATCAGCAGTTCCTGGGTGTCCGTTTGAGCACTTTGCAGCGACTCGGTGATGGTCAAAGCTGTCAGTTCGAGCAGGGTCGCCTGCACATCTTCGGCAGCGAAGGTGGGCAAGTGCGACAGGTGCTGCGTCAGCCAAGGCAGGTTAAACACTTCGCGGCCGGTGCTCTTGGGGCCCTTGGTCACGAAGAATGGATCGCTGAGTAGCTCGTTCAGCAGCGTCGGCTCAACCTTGCCGCTGGCCGCCCATTGGCCGTCGCGATCGAAATTATCGCCCCGTTGTTGGTGAATCCAGGCGTCCAGCAGGACATTCCCCGGGCCGCAATCGAAACCGGCGACAGGTTTGCCAGGTTCAATCAGGCTGAGGTTGCTGAAGCCACCGACGTTCAGTACTGCACGGTTGCCTGGTTGAGTCTCAAACAAGGCTTCGTGGAAGGCGGGAACCAGTGGCGCGCCCTGGCCGCCGGCGGCAACGTCGCGGCTGCGGAAATCGCTGACCACGGTGATGCCGGTCAGCTCGGTCAGCAGCGCCGGGTTGCCGATTTGTACGGTAAACCCGCGTGCAGGCTCGTGGCGAATGGTCTGGCCGTGGCTGCCAATCGCCCGAATGTCGTGGGGTTTGAGTTGCTGCTGATCAAGGAGCGTGTGGATACCCTGTGCGGCCAGTTTCACCCAGTTCTGCTGGGCGATGGCGGAGCGGGCAATCTCGTCCGGACCGCTGGCGCACAAGCCAAGCAGCTCGGCGCGCAGGGATTCAGGCATGGGAATGTAGTGCGTGGCGATCAGCTTGATCGCCGGGGCTTGCTCGATCAGCGCAATGTCCAGGCCATCGAGGCTGGTCCCGGACATCACACCTATATAGAGCGCCATGGCTTAGCGCTTGCTCGAGGCCAGCAAGGTGGCCTTCTCTTGTTCCATCCGCGCCATCAACGGCTGACTTTGTGCCAGGAAACGTGCGCGCTCGGCTTTGGCAATCGGATCAGCCATTGGTAGCTTCTGGCCCAGTGGGTCGACATGCACGCCGTTGACCTGAAACTCATAGTGCAAGTGCGGGCCAGTGGACAGGCCAGTGGTGCCAATGTAACCAATCACCTGGCCTTGCTTGACGTTGCCGCCAGTTTGCACACCTTTGGCGAAGCCCTGCATGTGGCCGTACAGCGTACGGTAGGTGTTGCCGTGCTGGATGATGATCGTGTTGCCGTAGCCGCCACGACGACCGGCCAAAAGCACTTTGCCGTCACCGGTCGCTTTGATCGGTGTACCGCGTGGTGCGGCGTAATCAACGCCTTTGTGGGCGCGGATCTTGTTCAGAATCGGGTGTTTGCGGCCCATGGAGAATTTCGAGCTGATGCGGGCGAAATCTACCGGGGTGCGGATGAATGCCTTGCGCATGCTGTTGCCATCAGCTGTGTAATAGCTGCTGTTGCCTTGTTTGTTGGTGTAACGCACGGCGGTGTAGGTCTTGCCCCGGTTGGTGAAGCGTGCGGAGAGGATCGGACCATTGCCGACAGCCTTGCCGTTGACCACTTTCTGCTCATAGATCACGTCGAACTCGTCACCCTGGCGAATATCCTGGGCGAAGTCGACGTCGTAGCCAAACACGCTGGCCATGTCCATGGTCTGGCTGTGGGACAGACCGGCGCGAGCGGCGGACTGCGACAGAGAACTGTTGATCACGCCATGAACATAGGCGGAGCGCACGGTCGGTTTGGCGGTAATGCGGTTGAACACATAACCCTTGTCATTCTTGGTCAGGGTGATGCTTTCGAGGTCGCTGACTTTGCTGTGCAGGTTAGTCAGCTGGCCATCGGGACCCAGTTCGAATTCAAGTTTCTGGCCATGCTTTAGTTGGCTGAATTGCTTGGCCTGCTTGTCACTGGCCAGCACGTCATGCACTGAAGCGGCTGGAAGGCCGACCTTTGCAAACAGAGTCGAAAGGGTGTCACCTTTGCCAACAATCACTTCTTTGTGGCTGGGCGCCTTCTTCGGTTCGACCAGCGGCGCAGGGGCTGCCTGGGCGGTTTCCTTGGTGTCTTCGGCGCTGTCTTCGATCTGCGCGAAAGGGGAGGCTGCTGGCTCATTTGTGGCTTGGACGGCGTCAGCAGCGTCTTGATCTTGTGTCAGTTGTTCAGCAGGGCTTTCCAGTTCAAGGCTCAGGGTCGTCTTTTTGGCTTCAACATCACTGGAAGGGAATACCAGGAGCGCCAGGCTGAGAAGGGCGGCGATGCCACTTGCAGCAAGCAGGTGGGTCTTCGGGTAAAGCGGGGGCGCTTTAGACGGTTCTGTGGTCATAGGTAGTTTTTGACTTTGAAAAGATGAATTGGAAAAGATGAATGACATGATGAAGATGAAATAACTGTATAAAATATAACCAAATCATCTCTGAAGCAAGTCCGCGGACATTCTGTCCGTGGATTGGCGCCCGTGCGCCGGGCAAACCTTGTATTTGACGTGCGATCTTGTATGGTTGGTTCCCTTTGAATTCGAGCCTTGCGGGTCTGTTATGAAGTCGGTTGAAGAGCAGCTAGCGCTGATTAAACGTGGTGCGGAAGAACTGTTGGTCGAGTCCGAGCTGATCGAAAAGCTCAAGCGTGGCCAGCCGCTACGTATTAAGGCGGGCTTCGATCCGACTGCGCCGGATTTGCACCTGGGGCACACGGTGCTTATTAATAAGCTGCGCCAGTTCCAGGAGCTGGGGCATCAGGTCATCTTCCTTATAGGTGACTTCACCGGGATGATCGGTGATCCGAGTGGCAAGAGCGCTACTCGTCCTCCGCTGACGCGCGAGCAAGTCCTCGAAAATGCCGAGACCTACAAGACTCAGGTCTTCAAGATTCTGGATCCTGCCAAAACCGAGGTGGCGTTCAACTCCACCTGGATGGATCAGATGGCGCCGGCCGACTTCATTCGCCTGACCTCGCAGTACACTGTGGCTCGCATGCTCGAGCGCGACGATTTCGATAAGCGCTACACGACCAACCAGCCGATCGCTATTCATGAGTTCCTTTATCCGCTGGTTCAGGGGTATGACTCGGTTGCCTTGCGTGCGGATGTCGAGTTGGGAGGTACTGATCAAAAGTTCAACTTGCTGATGGGTCGTGAGCTGCAGCGTGGCTATGGTCAAGAGCCGCAGTGCATTCTGACCATGCCGTTGCTCGAGGGGCTGGATGGCGTGAAGAAGATGTCCAAGTCGTTGGGCAACTACGTCGGTATCCAGGAAGCGCCGGGCGTCATGTACAGCAAGCTGGTTTCCATTCCGGATGCGTTGATGTGGCGCTACTTTGAGTTGCTCAGCTTCCTTTCCATGGATGAGATCAATGCATTCCGTGCGGATGTCGAGGCGGGTGCCAATCCACGGGACATCAAGATCAAGCTGGCTGAAGAGATCGTTGCGCGTTTCCATGGAGAAGAGGCGGCGGCCAATGCTCACCGTGCTGCGGGTAACCGTATGAAGGAAGGCGAACTGCCGGATGATCTGCCAGAGATCGAATTGA
>NZ_JAEKEL010000001.1:0-337500 GCF_016651105.1 Pseudomonas sp. TH15 | reverse complement strand
TGGCTCCACCACTACTGCTTCTGTTTGTTGAAAGCTTAGAAATGAGCATTCCATCCTGGTGATGGTGAATGTTGATTTCTAGTCTTTGATTAGATCGTTCTTTAAAAATTTGGGTATGTGATAGAAAGATAGACTGGACGTTACTTTCACTGGTAACGGATCAGGCTAAGGTAAAATTTGTGAGTAATTGCGAATTTTCGGCGAATGTCGTCTTCACAGTATAACCAGATTGCTTGGGGTTATATGGTCAAGTGAAGAAGCGCATACGGTGGATGCCTTGGCAGTCAGAGGCGATGAAAGACGTGGTAGCCTGCGAAAAGCTTCGGGGAGTCGGCAAACAGACTTTGATCCGGAGATGTCTGAATGGGGGAACCCACCTAACATAAGTTAGGTATCTTAAGCTGAATACATAGGTGCAAGAGGCGAACCAGGGGAACTGAAACATCTAAGTACCCTGAGGAAAAGAAATCAACCGAGATTCCCTTAGTAGTGGCGAGCGAACGGGGACTAGCCCTTAAGTGGCTTTGAGATTAGCGGAACGCTCTGGAAAGTGCGGCCATAGTGGGTGATAGCCCTGTACGCGAAAATCTCTTAGTCATGAAATCGAGTAGGACGGAGCACGAGAAACTTTGTCTGAATATGGGGGGACCATCCTCCAAGGCTAAATACTACTGACTGACCGATAGTGAACTAGTACCGTGAGGGAAAGGCGAAAAGAACCCCGGAGAGGGGAGTGAAATAGATCCTGAAACCGTATGCGTACAAGCAGTGGGAGCAGACTTGTTCTGTGACTGCGTACCTTTTGTATAATGGGTCAGCGACTTATTTTCAGTGGCGAGCTTAACCGAATAGGGGAGGCGTAGCGAAAGCGAGTCTTAATAGGGCGTCTAGTCGCTGGGAATAGACCCGAAACCGGGCGATCTATCCATGGGCAGGTTGAAGGTTGGGTAACACTAACTGGAGGACCGAACCGACTACCGTTGAAAAGTTAGCGGATGACCTGTGGATCGGAGTGAAAGGCTAATCAAGCTCGGAGATAGCTGGTTCTCCTCGAAAGCTATTTAGGTAGCGCCTCATGTATCACTGTAGGGGGTAGAGCACTGTTTCGGCTAGGGGGTCATCCCGACTTACCAAACCGATGCAAACTCCGAATACCTACAAGTGCCGAGCATGGGAGACACACGGCGGGTGCTAACGTCCGTCGTGAAAAGGGAAACAACCCAGACCGTCAGCTAAGGTCCCAAAGTTATGGTTAAGTGGGAAACGATGTGGGAAGGCTTAGACAGCTAGGAGGTTGGCTTAGAAGCAGCCACCCTTTAAAGAAAGCGTAATAGCTCACTAGTCGAGTCGGCCTGCGCGGAAGATGTAACGGGGCTCAAACCATACACCGAAGCTACGGGTATCACCCTCGGGTGATGCGGTAGAGGAGCGTTCTGTAAGCCTGTGAAGGTGAGTTGAGAAGCTTGCTGGAGGTATCAGAAGTGCGAATGCTGACATGAGTAACGACAATGGGTGTGAAAAACACCCACGCCGAAAGACCAAGGTTTCCTGCGCAACGTTAATCGACGCAGGGTTAGTCGGTCCCTAAGGCGAGGCTGAAAAGCGTAGTCGATGGAAAACAGGTTAATATTCCTGTACTTCTGGTTATTGCGATGGAGGGACGGAGAAGGCTAGGCCAGCTTGGCGTTGGTTGTCCAAGTTTAAGGTGGTAGGCTGAGATCTTAGGTAAATCCGGGATCTTAAGGCCGAGAGCTGATGACGAGTTATCTTTTAGATGACGAAGTGGTTGATGCCATGCTTCCAAGAAAAGCTTCTAAGCTTCAGGTAACCAGGAACCGTACCCCAAACCGACACAGGTGGTTGGGTAGAGAATACCAAGGCGCTTGAGAGAACTCGGGTGAAGGAACTAGGCAAAATGGCACCGTAACTTCGGGAGAAGGTGCGCCGGTGAGGGTGAAGGACTTGCTCCGTAAGCTCATGCCGGTCGAAGATACCAGGCCGCTGCGACTGTTTATTAAAAACACAGCACTCTGCAAACACGAAAGTGGACGTATAGGGTGTGACGCCTGCCCGGTGCCGGAAGGTTAATTGATGGGGTTAGCTAACGCGAAGCTCTTGATCGAAGCCCCGGTAAACGGCGGCCGTAACTATAACGGTCCTAAGGTAGCGAAATTCCTTGTCGGGTAAGTTCCGACCTGCACGAATGGCGTAACGATGGCGGCGCTGTCTCCACCCGAGACTCAGTGAAATTGAAATCGCTGTGAAGATGCAGTGTATCCGCGGCTAGACGGAAAGACCCCGTGAACCTTTACTATAGCTTTGCACTGGACTTTGAATTTGCTTGTGTAGGATAGGTGGGAGGCTTTGAAGCGTGGACGCCAGTTCGCGTGGAGCCAACCTTGAAATACCACCCTGGCAACTTTGAGGTTCTAACTCAGGTCCGTTATCCGGATCGAGGACAGTGTATGGTGGGTAGTTTGACTGGGGCGGTCTCCTCCTAAAGAGTAACGGAGGAGTACGAAGGTGCGCTCAGACCGGTCGGAAATCGGTCGTAGAGTATAAAGGCAAAAGCGCGCTTGACTGCGAGACAGACACGTCGAGCAGGTACGAAAGTAGGTCTTAGTGATCCGGTGGTTCTGTATGGAAGGGCCATCGCTCAACGGATAAAAGGTACTCCGGGGATAACAGGCTGATACCGCCCAAGAGTTCATATCGACGGCGGTGTTTGGCACCTCGATGTCGGCTCATCACATCCTGGGGCTGAAGCCGGTCCCAAGGGTATGGCTGTTCGCCATTTAAAGTGGTACGCGAGCTGGGTTTAGAACGTCGTGAGACAGTTCGGTCCCTATCTGCCGTGGACGTTTGAGATTTGAGAGGGGCTGCTCCTAGTACGAGAGGACCGGAGTGGACGAACCTCTGGTGTTCCGGTTGTCACGCCAGTGGCATTGCCGGGTAGCTATGTTCGGAATAGATAACCGCTGAAAGCATCTAAGCGGGAAACTTGCCTCAAGATGAGATCTCACTGGAACCTTGAGTTCCCTGAAGGGCCGTCGAAGACTACGACGTTGATAGGTTGGGTGTGTAAGCGCTGTGAGGCGTTGAGCTAACCAATACTAATTGCCCGTGAGGCTTGACCATATAACACCCAAGCAATTTGACTACTCGAAAGAGCACCAGATTGCGGTGTGTGAAGACGAAACGAACCGAAAGTTCGAGACACTCACAAAACACCGAGATCTATCACATACCCATTCGCTGGAGCGTAGGCCATCTGGCCACGATTCGGTACCCGAATTTCTTGACGACCATAGAGCATTGGAACCACCTGATCCCATCCCGAACTCAGTAGTGAAACGATGCATCGCCGATGGTAGTGTGGGGTTTCCCCATGTGAGAGTAGGTCATCGTCAAGATTAAATTCCGAAACCCCTATCTGCGTATGCAGGTAGGGGTTTTGTTTTGCCCGAAGAAAAATCCGACCTCTATGGTTTCTATGCAACGGCTCGGGGCATGGCTATTATTCGGGCCTCATTGTGAGGCGAGACTTGCATGCTGACGTTGTTAAAGCTTCTAAAGGATGGTCGATTCCATTCAGGTCAGGCCTTGGGTGTTGCCCTGGGTATCAGTCGTAGTGCTGTATGGAAGCAACTTCAGCATTTAGAGGCTGAGTTGGGCTATCCATTCATAAGGTTCGAGGGCGTGGCTACCAGTTAGCGGCGCCATTGGTGTTGCTCGATCCTAGTAAAATGGCGGAAATGCTGTCGGAGTGGCCTGTTGCCGTTTTCGACACTATTGATTCAACAAATGCTGAGGCTCTGCGTGCAATCGGTCGCGGACAGTCGGCGCCATTTTTAGTCGTTGCTGAGCGGCAGACGTCCGGTCGCGGACGCAGGGGGCGAAAGTGGGTCAGTCCATTTGCCGAAAATCTTTATTACAGTCTTGTCCTGCGTATTGATGGTGGGATGCGCCAGCTCGAAGGGTTGAGTCTGGTCGTTGGGTTGGCCGTGATGCGGGCCCTGCGAAAATCTGGCGTTGATGGTGCGGGATTGAAGTGGCCTAACGATGTTCTTGTCGGTGACAAGAAAATTGCCGGCATTTTACTGGAGCTCGTCGGGGATCCTGCAGACGTTTGCCATGTGGTGTTAGGCATTGGCATCAACGTAAACATGCAGGTCGCAGAAGAAGTAGATCAAAAGTGGACGTCAATACGCCTGGAGTCAGGGAGGGCATGCGATCGTAATGTGCTTGTGGCTGACTTGAGTGAGCAATTACAGACTTATATAGAGCGTCACCAGGCTGGTGGTTTTTCGGTTCTGAAAGCGGAGTGGGAAGAGAATCATTTGTGGCATGGCCGATCGGTCTCATTGATCGCTGGCGTCAATCAAATAGATGGCGTGGTGCTGGGTATTGATAATCAAGGTGCCCTGCGGTTGGCAGTCGGTGGTGCTGAAAAGACTTTTAGTGGCGGTGAGCTCAGCCTGAGGCTGCGAGACGACTCCTGAGCTCGACTGCGGTAATAGCTTCATGGAATGGCGAGTGTTACCAATGAAGCGGCGGAATTGATTATCCGGGCGGTCGTTGAGTCGGATTAGATAATGAATGAGAGCCACCGTGCACTTGTTTCGGGCTCGTATCGCTCCTGATCTGGTGTTTGTAGGCTTGGCTATGGCTTGTCCTTTGCCCTGAGGTTTCTTATGCGTTGGTTGTTTCTGCTGTTACTTGTGCTCAATGTGTTTTATTACGTCTGGCATCAACAAGAGGCGCCCCTTCGTGCGAAGGATGTGACGCCTTTGAGCTTGTATCGAGGTTCTCAGCAGGACATTCGTTTGCTGAGCGAGGGCGGAGTTGCTTCGCGAGAAAGGGCGAGCGGTTCTCCGGCGGAGAATGAGTGCCTTTTCCTCGGAGGTTTCTCTCGCCAGGAACTGGTTGAAGCCCTTGAGCGGCGTTTGGCTGGTATGGGGATCAATGCACAACCTGTGTCGAAAGGTCTTCCTAGTGGGGAATATTGGTTGCGTATAGCTCCTTCTGGCGAGCGTTTGCTGGGGGATGTGCAATTGCAAAACCTTTCCAAAGAATTCAATGAGTTAAAACATAAAATAATGCAGTGCGAGGGGGTTGCACCCGTCGAATAGTTTGCATAGAATGGCGCCCGCTTCGCAGTGAACACCTTTAACGGTAAACAGTGCAAAAGCGGTGTCAACGCAGCTAACCTCAGGTTTTTAATGAGAAAATGCTTGACAGAAGGCTGGCATGATATAGAATGCCGGCTCGCTTAGGAGGGGTTCCCGAGCGGCCAAAGGGATCAGACTGTAAATCTGACGTCTACGACTTCGAAGGTTCGAATCCTTCCCCCTCCACCATTTTTAGCGAGAGCTGCAAGCTCCGCGGGTATAGTTTAGTGGTAGAACCTCAGCCTTCCAAGCTGATGATGCGGGTTCGATTCCCGCTACCCGCTCCAAGTTTGCAGGTCCTGCACAGTGTTACGCTCTTGTAGCTCAGTTGGTAGAGCACACCCTTGGTAAGGGTGAGGTCAGCGGTTCAAATCCGCTCAAGAGCTCCATATAACAAGGCAGATATGAAAATATCTGCCTTTGTTTTAATGGCTGGTGTTACTTGCTCAATTCTTCTGCTGGGAGTTGCTTCGATGGCTAAGGAAAAGTTCGAACGTAATAAGCCGCACGTTAACGTAGGCACCATTGGTCACGTCGACCACGGTAAAACTACTTTGACCGCTGCGCTGACCCGTGTCTGCTCCGAGGTTTTCGGTTCGGCAAAGGTCGACTTCGACAAGATCGATAGCGCCCCAGAAGAAAAAGCTCGTGGTATCACCATCAACACCGCTCACGTTGAGTATGATTCGGCCGTGCGTCACTACGCACACGTTGACTGTCCAGGTCACGCCGACTACGTAAAAAACATGATTACCGGTGCTGCTCAGATGGATGGTGCGATTCTGGTTTGCTCGGCCGCTGATGGTCCGATGCCGCAAACTCGTGAGCACATCCTTTTGTCTCGCCAGGTTGGCGTTCCGTACATCGTTGTCTTCCTGAACAAGGCTGACATGGTTGATGATGCAGAGCTGCTAGAGCTGGTTGAGATGGAAGTGCGCGATCTGCTGAGTACTTATGATTTCCCAGGTGATGACACTCCGATCATCATTGGTTCTGCGCTGATGGCGTTGAACGGTCAAGACGACAACGAGATGGGCACGACTGCCGTCAAGAAGTTGGTTGAGACTCTGGATAGCTACATTCCGCAGCCTGAGCGTGCTATTGATAAGCCGTTCCTGATGCCGATCGAGGATGTTTTCTCGATCTCCGGTCGCGGTACTGTTGTGACTGGTCGTGTTGAGCGTGGCATTGTCCGCATTCAGGAAGAAGTTGAGATTGTTGGTCTTCGTGACACTGTCAAAACTACTTGTACTGGTGTTGAAATGTTCCGCAAGCTGCTCGACGAAGGTCGTGCTGGCGAGAACTGCGGTGTTTTGCTTCGTGGTACCAAGCGTGATGATGTTGAGCGTGGCCAGGTTTTGGTCAAGCCGGGTACTGTCAAGCCTCACACCAAGTTCACAGCAGAGGTTTATGTTCTGAGCAAGGAAGAGGGTGGTCGTCACACGCCATTCTTCAAGGGTTACCGTCCGCAGTTTTACTTCCGTACTACGGATGTGACTGGTAACTGTGAATTGCCAGAAGGTGTTGAGATGGTGATGCCGGGTGACAACGTTCAAATGACTGTCACCCTGATCAAAACCATCGCGATGGAAGATGGTCTTCGTTTCGCTATCCGTGAGGGCGGTCGTACCGTCGGCGCTGGTGTCGTAGCCAAAGTCATCGAGTAAATTGTTGTAATGTCTTTTTCGGGCCGGCATAATGGTCGGCCTGATTTTGTTTTAGGTCAGTAGCTCAATTGGCAGAGCGACGGTCTCCAAAACCGTAGGTTGGGGGTTCGATTCCCTCCTGACCTGCCAGATTCACTTGGTGTGTCTGGCTTTCTTTTCACAGGATCTTCATAGATGACTCCTAAAGCTGAAGCTCAAGGCTCTCGCTTCGATCTGCTCAAGTGGCTAGTAGTAGTCGCTTTGGTGGTTGTTGGCGTTGTTGGCAATCAGTATTACTCTGCTTCGCCGATCCTGTACCGCGTACTTGCTTTGCTCGCCATTGCTGCTGTAGCTGCCTTTGTAGGCCTGCAGACTGTCAAGGGCAAGTCTTTCTTTGTACTGGTTAAGGAAGCTCGCACCGAGATTCGTAAAGTCGTATGGCCAACTCGCCAAGAAACCACGCAGACCACGTTGATTGTTGTGGCTGTTGTTCTGGTTATGGCGTTGCTGTTGTGGGGGCTTGATTCCCTCCTCGGCTGGCTTGTTTCCTTGATTGTCGGCTAAGGGTGTCCCGTGGCTAAGCGTTGGTACGTTGTGCATGCTTACTCCGGTTACGAGAAGCATGTCATGCGCTCGTTGTTGGAGCGCGTAAAGCTGGCTGGCATGGAAGATGGCTTCGGCGAAATTCTGGTTCCCACTGAAGAAGTGGTTGAAATGCGTAATGGCCAGAAACGCAAAAGCGAGCGCAAGTTCTTCCCAGGTTACGTGCTGGTTCAGATGGACATGAATGAGGGTACTTGGCACTTGGTCAAGGATACTCCTCGGGTGATGGGTTTTATCGGCGGTACTGCTGATAAGCCAGCGCCAATCACAGATAAAGAGGCAGAAGCGATTCTGCGTCGTGTTGCTGATGGTAGCGACAAGCCGAAGCCGAAGACGCTCTTCGAGCCAGGTGAGTCGGTTCGTGTCAACGACGGACCGTTTGCTGATTTTACCGGCACGGTTGAAGAAGTTAACTACGAAAAGAGCCGGATCCAAGTGGCAGTGCTCATTTTCGGCCGCTCTACTCCGGTAGAGCTAGAGTTCAGCCAGGTCGAAAAGGTCTAGCCGAACAAGCATCCCAACCCCACAGCCCTAGGCTGTGGGGTTTTGTCGTCACTGGGATAAACGCGCAAGTAACCGGGGAGCCTTTCGAGGCGTTCGAACCCGTAATTGGAGTGCCTCATGGCCAAGAAGATTACCGCTTACATCAAGCTGCAAGTGAAGGCCGCTCAGGCTAACCCAAGCCCACCTGTTGGTCCTGCTCTGGGTCAGCACGGCGTGAACATCATGGAATTCTGCAAGGCTTTCAACGCCCGTACTCAGGGTATTGAAGCAGGTCTGCCGACTCCAGTGATCATCACTGTCTACAGCGACCGTAGCTTCACTTTCGAAACCAAATCCACGCCTGCTTCGGTTCTGCTGAAGAAAGCTGCTGGTCTGACTAGCGGTTCCGCTCGTCCGAACACCGTTAAGGTTGGCACCGTTACCCGTGCTCAGCTGGAAGAAATCGCGAAAACCAAAAACGCGGATCTGACTGCAGCTGATATGGACGCGGCCGTGCGTACTATCGCCGGTTCTGCTCGTAGCATGGGCCTTAACGTGGAGGGTGTGTAATGGCTAAGTTGACCAAGCGTCAAAAGGCTATCGCCGGCAAAATCGAAGCAGGCAAGTCCTACAACTTTGTAGACGCTGCTGCTCTGCTGGCTGAGTTGTCGACTGTCAAGTTCAGCGAGTCGTTTGACGTTGCTGTAAACCTGGGTGTTGACCCGCGTAAATCCGACCAGGTTGTTCGTAGCGCTACTGTGCTGCCACACGGCACTGGCAAGACTGTTCGCGTTGCTGTGTTCACCCAGGGTCCAGCTGCTGAGGCCGCTCTGGCTGCCGGCGCTGACCGTGTAGGTATGGACGACCTGGCTGCCGAAATGAAAGGCGGCGACCTGAACTATGACGTAGTTATCGCATCCCCGGATGCAATGCGCGTTGTGGGTCAGTTGGGTCAGATCCTCGGTCCACGTGGCCTGATGCCTAACCCTAAAGTCGGCACCGTAACCCCGGACGTAGCTACCGCGGTTAAAAACGCCAAGGCTGGTCAGGTTCGTTATCGCACCGACAAAAACGGCATCATTCACACCTCCGTTGGCAAAGTCGGCTTTGATGCCGTCAAGCTGAAGGAAAACGTTGAAGCGCTGATCTCTGATCTGAAGCGTATCAAGCCGGCTTCCTCGAAAGGCATTTATGTCAAGCGCATTACCCTGAGCACCACCATGGGCCCGGGCCTGGTCATCGACCAAGGTTCGCTGGAAGCGTAAGACAAAAATTGGCGCAAGCGATTGCGCCAATTGAAAAATTGGGGTCCCTGCCTGGCGGGGGCTATCCAAGACCGTAGGCGACGCAAGTCTTAAACCTCAAGCCTACGCAGATGGTGCTCCCGGTTCCTTACCGAATCAGACACCAAAACGACATCCGGCCCCGGTTGGATGAAACGGTAACAAGCAGGAGTTTTTCCCGTGGCAATTAAACTTGAAGACAAGAAGGCCATCGTCGCTGAAGTCAACAAGGCTGCCCAAGTTGCTCTGTCTGCTGTTGTGGCTGATGCCCGCGGCGTGACAGTAGGCGCTATGACCGGACTCCGTAAAGAGGCTCGTGAAGCTGGCGTTTACGTACGCGTTGTACGTAACACCCTGCTCAAGCGCGCCGTTGCTGGCACTCAATATGACGTGCTCAACGACGTGTTCACTGGCCCGACCTTGATTGCATTCTCCAAAGAACATCCGGGCGCTGCTGCCCGCATCTTCAAAGAGTTTGCCAAAGGTCAGGATAAGTTCGAGATCAAGGCAGCTGCGTTCGAGGGCAAGTTCCTCGCAGCTAACCAGATCGACGTACTGGCAAGCCTGCCGACCCGTGACGAAGCCATTTCCCAGCTGATGAGCGTGATTCAAGGCGCTACCAGCAAATTGGCTCGTACTCTGGCGGCTCTTCGCGACCAGAAAGAAGCTGCTGCAGCCTAAGGCTGAGCCACTCCTTTCAGCGTTTATTGTTTATTTCGATGGCCGCGTAGGCTGTCACCCCAATACAGGAATTTATAGTCATGTCTCTGACTAACGACCAAATCATCGAAGCAATCGGCGAAAAATCCGTTCTGGAAATCGTTGAGCTGATCAAGGCCATGGAAGAGAAGTTCGGCGTTTCCGCTGCCGCTGCTTCCGCTGGTCCAGCTGCTGTCGCTGCTGTTGTTGAAGAACAAACTGAATTCAACGTCATGCTGCTGGAAGCTGGCGAGAAGAAAGTTAACGTGATCAAGGCAGTACGTGAACTGACCGGTCTGGGCTTGAAAGAAGCCAAGGCTGTAGTTGACGGCGCTCCTGGCGTGGTTCTGGAAGCTGTTTCGAAAGACGCAGCTGACAAAGCCAAAGCCACTCTGGAAGAAGCAGGCGCTAAAGTCGAGCTGAAGTAAGCATCGACTTGCACCTCCAGCCCGAGCGTTAAGCGAAAGGCTGATGGCTGGTGGCTCTTGCCACCGGCCTTTTTCCGTTACTGGCAGCCGACTGGGTCGGTGCTGATAACGAGCTGTAACCACCCGATGCGGTGGAGCAAACCATGGGGTTTGCACGATTTTCTGGCTGCTCCCGTCGGGAGGGGCCAAACAAGCAGGTGACCAAGCTGGGGAACGCTGATGGCTTACTCATATACTGAGAAAAAACGTATCCGCAAGGACTTTAGCAAGTTGCCGGACGTCATGGATGTGCCGTACCTCCTGGCCATCCAGCTGGATTCGTATCGTGAATTCTTGCAAGCGGGAGCGACTAAAGATCAGTTCCGCGACGTGGGCCTGCATGCGGCCTTCAAATCCGTTTTCCCGATCATCAGCTACTCCGGCAATGCTGCGCTGGAGTACGTCGGTTATCGCTTGGGCGAGCCGGCATTTGATGTCAAAGAATGCGTATTGCGCGGTGTAACTTACGCCGTACCTTTGCGGGTAAAAGTGCGCCTGATCATTTTCGACAAAGAATCGTCGAACAAAGCGATCAAGGACATCAAAGAGCAAGAAGTCTACATGGGTGAAATCCCCCTGATGACTGAGAACGGTACCTTCGTAATCAACGGTACCGAGCGTGTAATCGTTTCCCAGTTGCACCGTTCCCCGGGCGTGTTCTTCGACCACGACCGCGGCAAGACGCACAGCTCCGGTAAACTGCTGTACTCCGCGCGCATCATTCCTTACCGCGGTTCGTGGTTGGACTTCGAGTTCGACCCGAAAGACTGCGTGTTCGTGCGTATCGACCGTCGTCGCAAGCTGCCTGCATCGGTACTGCTGCGCGCGCTCGGCTATACCACTGAAGAAGTGCTCGACGCGTTCTATACCACCAACGTATTCCACGTGCAGGGCGAAAGCATCAGCCTGGAATTGGTGCCTCAGCGCCTGCGTGGTGAAATTGCCGCTATCGATATCGTCGATGACAAGGGCAAGGTTATTGTCGAGCAGGGTCGTCGTATTACCGCTCGCCACATTAACCAGCTGGAAAAAGCCGGGATCAAAGAGCTGGTCATGCCTCTGGACTACGTCCTGGGTCGTACTACCGCCAAGGTCATCGTGCATCCGGCAACCGGCGAAATCCTGGCAGAGTGCAATACCGAGCTGAACACCGAGATCCTGGCAAAAATCGCCAAGTCCCAGGTTGTTCGTATCGAAACTCTGTACACCAACGATATCGACTGCGGTCCGTTCGTCTCCGACACTTTGAAGATCGACTCCACCAGCAACCAATTGGAAGCGCTGGTCGAGATCTATCGCATGATGCGTCCAGGCGAGCCGCCAACCAAAGACGCTGCCGAGACTCTGTTCAACAACCTGTTCTTCAGCCCTGAGCGCTATGACCTGTCTGCGGTCGGCCGGATGAAGTTCAACCGTCGTATCGGTCGTACCGAGATCGAAGGTTCGGGCGTGTTGTGCAAAGAAGACATCGTCGCGGTTCTGAAGACTCTGGTCGACATCCGTAACGGTAAAGGCATCGTCGATGACATCGACCACCTGGGTAACCGTCGTGTTCGCTGCGTAGGCGAAATGGCCGAGAACCAGTTCCGCGTTGGCCTGGTACGTGTTGAGCGTGCGGTCAAAGAGCGTCTGTCGATGGCTGAAAGCGAAGGCCTGATGCCGCAAGACCTGATCAACGCCAAGCCAGTGGCTGCGGCGGTGAAAGAGTTCTTCGGTTCCAGCCAGCTTTCCCAGTTCATGGACCAGAACAACCCGTTGTCCGAGATCACCCACAAGCGTCGTGTTTCTGCACTCGGCCCTGGCGGTTTGACTCGTGAGCGTGCTGGCTTTGAAGTTCGTGACGTACACCCGACTCACTACGGTCGTGTATGCCCGATTGAAACGCCGGAAGGTCCGAACATCGGTCTGATCAACTCCTTGGCCGCCTATGCGCGCACCAACCAGTACGGCTTCCTCGAAAGCCCGTACCGTGTGGTGAAAGACGCTCTGGTCACCGACGAGATCGTCTTCCTGTCCGCCATCGAAGAAGCTGATCACGTGATCGCTCAGGCTTCGGCCACGATGAACGACAAGAAGATGCTGATCGACGAACTGGTAGCTGTTCGTCACTTGAACGAGTTCACCGTCAAGGCGCCGGAAGACGTCACCTTGATGGACGTATCGCCGAAGCAGGTAGTTTCGGTTGCAGCGTCGCTGATCCCGTTCCTCGAGCACGATGACGCCAACCGTGCGTTGATGGGTTCGAACATGCAGCGTCAAGCTGTACCAACCCTGCGCGCTGACAAGCCGCTGGTCGGTACCGGCATGGAGCGTAACGTAGCTCGTGACTCCGGCGTTTGCGTCGTGGCTCGTCGTGGCGGCGTGATCGACTCCGTTGATGCCAGCCGTATCGTGGTTCGTGTTGCTGATGATGAAGTTGAGACCGGTGAAGCTGGTGTCGACATCTACAACCTGACCAAATACACCCGCTCCAACCAGAACACCTGCATCAACCAGCGTCCGCTGGTGCGTAAAGGTGATCGGGTTCAGCGTAGCGACATCATGGCTGACGGTCCGTCCACCGATATGGGTGAGCTGGCACTGGGTCAGAACATGCGCATCGCGTTCATGGCCTGGAACGGTTACAACTTCGAAGACTCCATCTGCCTGTCGGAACGAGTTGTTCAAGAAGATCGCTTCACCACGATCCACATTCAGGAACTGACCTGTGTGGCACGTGACACCAAGCTTGGGCCAGAGGAAATCACTGCAGACATCCCGAACGTGGGTGAAGCTGCACTGAACAAGCTGGACGAAGCCGGTATCGTTTACGTAGGTGCTGAAGTTGGCGCAGGCGACATCCTGGTTGGTAAGGTCACTCCGAAAGGCGAGACCCAACTGACTCCGGAAGAGAAGCTGTTGCGTGCAATCTTCGGTGAAAAAGCCAGCGACGTTAAAGACACCTCCCTGCGTGTGCCTACCGGCACCAAGGGTACCGTCATCGACGTACAGGTCTTCACCCGCGACGGCGTTGAGCGTGATGCTCGTGCACTGTCGATCGAGAAGACTCAGCTCGACGAGATCCGCAAGGATCTGAACGAAGAGTTCCGTATCGTTGAAGGCGCAACTTTCGAACGTCTGCGTTCCGCCCTGGTCGGCCACAAAGCCGAAGGCGGCGCTGGTCTGAAGAAAGGTCAGGACATCACCGACGAAGTTCTCGACGGTCTTGAGCATGGTCAGTGGTTCAAACTGCGCATGGCTGAAGATGCTCTGAACGAGCAGCTCGAGAAGGCCCAGGCCTACATCGTTGATCGTCGCCGTCTGCTGGACGACAAGTTCGAAGACAAGAAGCGCAAGCTGCAGCAGGGCGATGACCTGGCTCCGGGCGTGCTGAAAATCGTCAAGGTTTACCTGGCAATCCGTCGCCGCATCCAGCCGGGCGACAAGATGGCCGGTCGTCACGGTAACAAAGGTGTGGTCTCCGTGATCATGCCGGTTGAAGACATGCCGCACGATGCCAATGGCACTCCGGTCGACGTCGTCCTCAACCCGTTGGGCGTACCTTCGCGTATGAACGTTGGTCAGATCCTTGAAACTCACCTCGGCCTCGCGGCTAAAGGTCTGGGCGAGAAGATCAACCGGATGATCGAAGAGCAGCGCAAAGTCGCTGAGCTTCGTAAATTCCTCGACGAGATCTACAACCAGATCGGCGGTCGTAACGAAGATCTGGATAGCTTCTCCGACCAGGAAATCCTGGATCTGGCGAAGAACCTGCGTGGCGGCGTTCCAATGGCCACTCCAGTGTTCGACGGCGCCAAGGAAAGCGAAATCAAGGCCATGCTGAAACTGGCAGACCTGCCAGAAAGCGGCCAGATGCAGCTGACCGACGGCCGTACCGGCAACAAGTTCGAGCGCCCGGTTACTGTTGGCTACATGTACATGCTGAAGCTGAACCACTTGGTAGACGACAAGATGCACGCTCGTTCTACCGGTTCGTACAGCCTGGTTACCCAGCAGCCGCTGGGTGGTAAGGCACAGTTCGGTGGTCAGCGTTTCGGGGAGATGGAGGTCTGGGCACTGGAAGCATACGGTGCTGCTTACACTCTGCAAGAAATGCTCACAGTGAAGTCGGACGATGTGAACGGCCGGACCAAGATGTACAAAAACATCGTGGACGGCGATCACCGTATGGAGCCGGGCATGCCCGAGTCTTTCAACGTGTTGATCAAGGAAATTCGTTCCCTCGGCATCGATATCGATCTGGAAACCGAATAACACGTGACGCGAATCGAGAGCGGGGCAGGATTGCCCGCTCTCTGCTCCGCCAGGAGGAAAGGCCTTGAAAGACCTACTGAATTTGCTGAAAAACCAGGGTCAAGTCGAAGAGTTCGACGCCATCCGTATTGGATTGGCATCGCCTGAGATGATCCGTTCGTGGTCGTTCGGTGAAGTTAAAAAGCCGGAAACCATCAACTACCGTACGTTCAAACCTGAGCGTGACGGCCTGTTCTGCGCCAAGATCTTTGGCCCGGTAAAGGATTACGAGTGCCTGTGCGGTAAGTACAAGCGCTTGAAGCACCGTGGTGTGATCTGCGAAAAGTGCGGCGTTGAAGTCGCGCTGGCAAAAGTTCGTCGTGAGCGCATGGCGCACATCGAACTGGCCTCGCCAGTTGCCCACATCTGGTTCCTGAAATCGCTGCCGTCGCGTATCGGCTTGCTGATGGACATGACCCTGCGTGATATCGAACGCGTTCTCTACTTCGAGAGCTATGTCGTTATCGATCCAGGCATGACCACCCTTGAAAAAGGTCAGCTGCTGAACGACGAGCAGTACTTCGAAGCGCTGGAAGAGTTTGGCGACGATTTCGATGCCCGCATGGGTGCCGAAGCTGTCCGTGAACTGCTGCACGCTATCGATCTGGAACACGAGATTGGCCGTCTGCGTGAAGAAATTCCGCAAACCAACTCCGAAACCAAAATCAAGAAGCTGTCCAAGCGTCTGAAGTTGATGGAAGCCTTCCAGGGTTCCGGCAACCTTCCAGAATGGATGGTGCTGACCGTTCTGCCGGTTCTGCCGCCAGATCTGCGTCCACTGGTCCCGCTGGATGGCGGTCGCTTCGCGACTTCCGACCTCAACGATCTGTATCGTCGAGTGATCAACCGTAACAACCGCTTGAAGCGTCTGCTCGATCTGTCCGCTCCGGACATCATCGTGCGTAACGAAAAGCGTATGTTGCAGGAAGCCGTCGATGCGCTGCTCGACAACGGTCGTCGTGGCCGCGCTATCACTGGTTCCAACAAGCGTCCTCTGAAATCCCTGGCTGACATGATCAAGGGTAAGCAAGGTCGTTTCCGTCAGAACTTGCTCGGTAAGCGTGTTGACTACTCCGGTCGTTCGGTAATTACCGTAGGTCCGACCCTGCGTCTGCACCAGTGCGGTCTGCCGAAGAAAATGGCTCTCGAGCTGTTCAAGCCGTTCATTTTCGGCAAGCTGGAAATGCGTGGTCTCGCTACCACCATCAAAGCTGCCAAGAAGATGGTTGAGCGCGAGCTGCCGGAAGTTTGGGACGTTCTCGCTGAAGTGATCCGTGAACACCCGGTTCTCCTCAACCGTGCACCGACCCTTCACCGTCTGGGTATCCAGGCGTTTGAACCAGTACTGATCGAAGGTAAAGCTATCCAGCTGCACCCGTTGGTCTGTGCTGCGTACAACGCCGACTTCGACGGCGACCAAATGGCCGTGCACGTACCGCTGACACTGGAAGCCCAGTTGGAAGCGCGTGCGTTGATGATGTCGACCAACAACATTCTGTCGCCAGCCAACGGTGAGCCAATCATCGTTCCGTCGCAGGACGTTGTATTGGGTCTGTACTACATGACTCGTGAAGCGATCAACGCCAAGGGCGAAGGTCGTGTGTTCGCGGATCTGCAAGAAGTTGACCGTGTGTTCCGTGCCGGCGAAGCCGCACTGCACGCTAAAGTCAAAGTGCGGATCAACGAAACCGTTAACGATCGTGATGGCGGCAGCGTCAAGAACACCCGTATCGTCGACACCACTGTCGGCCGTGCGTTGTTGTTCCAGGTTGTTCCACCTGGCCTGTCGTACGATGTCGTCAACCAGCCGATGAAGAAAAAGGCGATCTCCAAGCTGATCAACCAGTGCTACCGCGTGGTTGGTTTGAAAGAGACCGTGATCTTCGCTGACCAGTTGATGTACACCGGTTTTGCCTATTCGACCATTTCCGGCGTTTCCATCGGCGTTAACGACTTCGTTATCCCGGATGAAAAAGCCCGCATCATCAGTGCTGCCACTGATGAAGTGAAAGAGATCGAAAGTCAGTACGCCTCCGGCCTGGTAACCCAGGGCGAGAAGTACAACAAAGTGATCGACCTTTGGTCCAAGGCGAACGACGAAGTTTCCAAGGCGATGATGGCCAACCTCTCGAAAGAGAAAGTCATCGACCGTCATGGCGTCGAAGTCGACCAAGAATCTTTCAACTCGATGTACATGATGGCCGACTCGGGCGCACGGGGTTCTGCTGCGCAGATCCGTCAGCTCGCCGGTATGCGTGGCCTGATGGCCAAGCCGGACGGTTCCATCATCGAAACGCCGATTACTGCGAACTTCCGTGAAGGTTTGAGCGTACTTCAGTACTTCATCTCCACTCACGGTGCTCGTAAAGGTTTGGCGGATACCGCGTTGAAAACTGCGAACTCCGGTTACCTGACTCGTCGTCTGGTAGACGTGGCGCAGGATCTGGTTGTGACCGAGATCGATTGCGGCACCGAACATGGCCTGGTAATGACTCCGCACATTGAAGGCGGTGACGTTGTTGAGCCGTTGGGTGAGCGCGTATTGGGTCGTGTTATTGCCCGTGACGTGTACAAGCCAGGTACCGAAGAAATCATCGTTCCTGCTGGTACTCTGGTAGACGAGAAGTGGGTCGAGTTCATCGAGCTGAACAGCATCGATGAAGTGATCGTGCGTTCGCCGATCAGCTGTGAAACCCGCTACGGCATTTGCGCCAAGTGCTACGGCCGTGATTTGGCTCGTGGTCACCAGGTGAACATCGGTGAAGCGGTCGGCGTTATCGCTGCCCAGTCCATCGGTGAGCCGGGTACCCAGCTGACCATGCGTACGTTCCACATCGGTGGTGCGGCAAGCCGGACCTCTGCTGCTGACAGCGTTCAGGTGAAGAATGGCGGTACCGTCCGTCTGCACAACCTGAAGCACGTTGAGCGAGTGGATGGTTGCCTGGTTGCTGTGTCCCGTTCCGGTGAGCTGGCAATCGCTGATGACTTCGGTCGTGAGCGCGAGCGTTACAAGCTGCCGTACGGTGCTGTGATTTCGGTTAAAGAAGGTGACAAGGTCGACGCTGGCGCAATCGTGGCCAAGTGGGATCCGCACACTCACCCAATCGTTACCGAAATGAAAGGTACCGTGACCTACGTGGGCATGGAAGAAGGCATCACGATCAAGCGTCAGACTGACGAATTGACCGGTATGACCAACATTGAAGTACTCGACGCCAAAGACCGTCCAGCTGCCGGTAAAGACATTCGTCCAGCCGTTAAGATGGTCGGTGTCGATGGCAAGGATCTGCTGCTGCCAGGTACCGACGTACCGGCCCAGTACTTCCTGCCGGCTAACGCCCTGGTTGGTGTAGCGGATGGTGTGCAGGTTGCGATCGGTGATGTTATCGCCCGTATCCCGCAAGAAACTTCGAAAACTCGCGACATCACCGGTGGTCTGCCGCGTGTTGCCGACTTGTTCGAAGCCCGTCGTCCGAAAGAGGCCTCGATTCTGGCTGAAGTCAGCGGCACCATCGCGTTCGGTAAAGAGACCAAAGGCAAGCGCCGTCTGGTCATTACCCCGAACGACGGTAGCGATCCGTACGAAGAGCTGATTCCGAAGTGGCGTCACCTGAACGTCTTCGAAGGCGAACAGGTAAACCGCGGCGAAGTTATCTCCGACGGCCCAAGCGATCCACACGACATCCTGCGACTGCTGGGTGTGAGTGCGTTGGCCAAGTACATCGTGAACGAGATCCAGGACGTTTATCGTCTGCAAGGCGTGAAGATCAACGATAAGCACATCGAGACCATCCTGCGTCAGATGCTGCGTAAAGTTGAAATCGCTGAATCCGGCGATTCCACTTTCATCAAGGGCGACCAGATGGAATTGACTCACGTTCTGGTAGAAAACGAGCGTCTGGCGGGCGACGAGAAATTCGTTTCCAAGTTCACTCGCGTGCTGTTGGGTATCACCAAGGCGTCGTTGTCCACCGAATCGTTCATCTCGGCGGCTTCCTTCCAGGAAACCACTCGCGTACTGACCGAGGCGGCGGTAACCGGCAAGCGCGATTACCTGCGCGGCCTGAAAGAAAACGTAGTCGTGGGTCGTCTGATCCCGGCGGGTACCGGTCTGGCTTATCACAGCGAGCGCAAGCGTCGCCGTGAAGCTGACAAACCGTTGCGCGTAAGCGCCAGTGAAGTGGAAGCTGCACTGACCGAAGCATTGAACTCGAGCGGTAACTGAGTTCTGTAGTAAATAAGCGTGGGGCCCCGGCCGCTCCGTTCATCGAATCGAGACAATTTGTCGAGGTTGGATGAGCGGAGAGGTCGGGGCCTTGCCTTGACTGGGGACAAGATCCTCTTTAGACTCTTGTACCCCTAAATTTGGCGGGAATTCGTTCCTGCCATTTTGCTTTTCTTGCAAGACAATAGCGTCGCAAGACAACAGTGGAGCTAGTAGATGGCAACTATCAACCAGCTGGTACGTCAGCCGCGTAAGCGTATCGTCGAGAAATCCGACGTGCCTGCGCTGCAGAACTGCCCGCAACGTCGTGGCGTATGCACCCGTGTGTATACCACCACGCCGAAAAAACCTAACTCGGCACTGCGTAAAGTATGCCGTGTGCGTCTGACCAACGGTTTCGAGGTTTCCTCGTACATCGGCGGTGAAGGCCACAACCTGCAAGAGCACAGCGTGGTACTGATCCGCGGCGGTCGTGTAAAAGACTTGCCAGGTGTTCGTTACCACACCGTACGCGGTTCTTTGGATACTTCCGGCGTTAAAGGTCGTAACCAGGGTCGTTCGAAGTACGGTACCAAGAAGCCTAAGTAGTAGCGGCTTTTTGTAAAAACTGATTTTCTATTTTTCTGAGTCGATAAGAGTAAGGTCGGAGGCGTCCCGAAAGGGGACCGATTCCGAGCGAACCTGAAGACCGTTTGAGGGCTTATCCATGCCAAGAAGACGCGTAGCAGCCAAGCGCGAAGTGCTTGACGATCCAAAATACGGAAGCCAAATCCTGGCCAAGTTCATGAACCACGTTATGGAAAGCGGCAAGAAAGCCGTTGCCGAACGTATCGTTTATGGCGCGCTGGAAAAGGTTAAAGAACGCAAGAACAGCGATCCCCTGGAAATCTTCGAGAAAGCTCTCGACGCCATCGCTCCGCTGGTCGAAGTGAAGTCGCGCCGTGTAGGCGGTGCTACTTACCAGGTTCCGGTCGAAGTTCGCCCGTCCCGTCGTAACGCCCTGGCAATGCGCTGGTTGGTAGACTTCGCCCGCAAGCGCGGCGAGAAGTCTATGGCTCTGCGTTTGGCTGGCGAGCTGTTGGATGCTGCTGAAGGTAAAGGTGCTGCAGTTAAGAAGCGTGAAGACGTGCACCGTATGGCTGAAGCCAACAAGGCTTTCTCGCACTACCGCTTCTAATTTTAGCGTCACTAATTTTGCGAGGGCTTTATGGCTCGTACTACACCGATTAACCGCTACCGTAACATTGGTATCGTTGCTCACGTGGATGCTGGTAAAACCACCACCACCGAGCGCGTCCTTTTTTACACTGGCAAAAGCCACAAGATGGGCGAGGTGCATGACGGCGCCGCGACCACCGACTGGATGGTGCAGGAGCAGGAGCGTGGTATTACCATTACTTCTGCTGCTATTACCACCTTCTGGCAGGGTTCCGAGAAGCAGTACGCTGATAAGTACCGCTTCAACGTCATCGATACCCCGGGCCACGTTGACTTCACTATTGAAGTTGAGCGTTCCCTGCGCGTACTCGACGGCGCTGTCGTTGTGTTCTGCGGCACTTCGGGTGTTGAGCCTCAGTCGGAAACCGTATGGCGTCAAGCCAACAAGTACGGCGTTCCACGTCTTGTTTACGTTAACAAGATGGACCGTGCTGGTGCGAACTTCCTGCGCGTGATCGGTCAGATCAAGCAGCGTCTGGGTCACACCCCGGTGCCAATCCAGTTGGCAATCGGTTCCGAAGACAACTTCCAGGGTCAGATCGATCTGATCAACATGGAAGCTGTTTACTGGAACGATGCTGACAAGGGCACTGTTCCACGTCGCGAAGCTATTCCTGCAGAGCTGCTGGAATTGGCTGAAGAGTGGCGTGACAACATGGTTCAGGCTGCAGCCGAAGCCAGCGAAGAGCTGATGGACAAGTACCTGGAGGGTGAGGAAATCACCATCCCGGAAATCAAGGCCGCTCTGCGTCAGCGTACCATCGCTGGTGAGATCGTCTTGGCTGTCTGCGGTTCTTCCTTCAAGAACAAGGGTGTTCCCCTGGTTCTCGACGCTGTTATCGACTTCCTGCCGGCCCCAGTCGACATTCCTGCCATCAAGGGTACTGACCCGGATGACGAGACTATCGAATTGGAGCGTCATGCAGACGACAGCGAGCCGTTCTCGGCTCTGGCGTTCAAGATCGCTACTGACCCATTCGTGGGTACTTTGACCTTCGTTCGAGTTTACTCGGGCGTGTTGAGCTCCGGCGACGGCGTGATCAACTCGGTTAAAGGCAAGAAAGAGCGCGTGGGTCGTATGGTGCAAATGCACGCAAACGCCCGTGAAGAAATCAAGGAAGTGCGCGCTGGCGACATCGCGGCCTTGATCGGCATGAAGGACGTCACCACAGGTGAAACTTTGTGCACCGCTGACAAGCCAATCATTCTGGTCCGTATGGACTTCCCGGAGCCGGTTATCTCGGTTGCCGTTGAGCCTAAGACCAAGGATGACCAGGAAAAAATGGGTATCGCTCTGGGCAAGCTTGCTCAGGAAGATCCATCTTTCCGCGTTAAGACTGATGAAGAGACTGGTCAAACGATCATCTCCGGCATGGGCGAGTTGCACCTGGACATCCTGGTTGACCGGATGCGCCGTGAGTTCAACGTCGAAGCCAACATCGGTAAGCCTCAGGTTTCCTATCGTGAGCGCATCACGAAGAACTGCGAAATCGAAGGTAAGTTCGTTCGTCAATCCGGCGGTCGTGGCCAGTTCGGTCACTGCTGGATTCGTTTTGCTCCTGCTGACGAAGGTCAGGAAGGTCTGCAATTCGTGAACGAAGTAGTGGGTGGTGTGGTTCCTAAGGAATACATCCCGGCTATCCAGAAGGGTATCGAAGAGCAGATGAAGAACGGTGTTGTTGCCGGCTATCCGCTGATCGGCCTGAAGGCTACCGTTTTTGATGGTTCTTACCACGACGTCGACTCCAACGAGATGGCGTTCAAGGTGGCTGCTTCCATGGCGACCAAGCAACTGGCCCAGAAGGGCGGTGGTGAGTTGCTTGAGCCGATCATGGCGGTAGAGGTTGTTACGCCTGAAGACTATATGGGTGACGTGATGGGCGACCTTAACCGTCGTCGCGGCATGATCCTGGGTATGGAAGATACGGTTTCCGGCAAAGTGATTCGTGCCGAGGTTCCGTTGGGTGAGATGTTCGGTTATGCGACCGACGTCCGTTCCATGTCCCAAGGTCGCGCAAGCTACTCTATGGAATTCAAAAAATACAATACAGCTCCGTCGCATATCGTCGAAACTGTTACCAAAAAACAAGGCTGATTCAGCCCTTTAGGCAAGGAGTTAATTGTCGTGGCTAAAGAAAAATTTGTACGTGATCTCCCGCACGTTAACGTTGGCACCATCGGTCACGTTGACCACGGTAAAACCACGCTGACTGCTGCTCTGACTCGCGTCTGCTCCGAAGTTTTCGGTTCGGCCGTTGTTGCTTTCGATAAAATCGACAGCGCACCGGAAGAAAAGGCTCGTGGTATCACCATCAACACCGCACACGTTGAATACAACTCGTTGATCCGTCACTACGCTCACGTTGACTGCCCAGGTCACGCTGACTATGTGAAGAACATGATCACCGGTGCTGCTCAGATGGACGGCGCTATTCTGGTTTGCTCGGCCGCTGATGGTCCGATGCCGCAAACTCGTGAGCACATCCTGTTGTCCCGTCAGGTTGGCGTTCCGTACATCGTTGTCTTCCTGAACAAGGCTGACATGGTTGACGACGCTGAGCTGCTGGAACTGGTTGAGATGGAAGTGCGCGATCTGCTGAGCACTTACGACTTCCCGGGCGACGACACTCCGATCATCATCGGTTCGGCTCTGATGGCTCTGAACGGCCAAGACGACAACGAAATGGGCACCACTGCCGTTCGTAAACTGGTTGAGACTCTGGACAGCTACATCCCAGATCCAGTTCGTGTTATCGACAAGCCGTTCCTGATGCCAATCGAAGACGTATTCTCGATCTCCGGTCGCGGTACTGTTGTAACTGGCCGTATCGAGCGCGGTATCGTCAAGGTTCAGGATTCGCTGGAAATCGTTGGCCTGCGTGACACTGTTGTCACCACCTGCACCGGTGTTGAAATGTTCCGTAAGCTGCTCGACGAAGGTCGTGCTGGCGAGAACTGCGGCGTGCTGCTGCGCGGCACCAAGCGTGACGACGTTGAGCGTGGCCAGGTTCTGGTCAAGCCAGGTTCGGTTAAGCCGCACACTACCTTCGAAGCTGAAGTGTACGTGTTGAGCAAAGAAGAAGGCGGTCGCCACACTCCGTTCTTCAAAGGCTACCGTCCACAGTTCTACTTCCGGACCACTGACGTGACCGGTAACTGCGAACTGCCGGAAGGCGTTGAAATGGTAATGCCAGGCGACAACATCAAAATGGTTGTCACCCTGATCAAAACCATCGCAATGGAAGATGGTCTGCGTTTCGCTATTCGTGAAGGCGGTCGTACCGTCGGTGCTGGCGTCGTAGCCAAAATCATCGCTTAATAAGTGATGACTTGAAAAAGCCCCCGCCTAGCGGGGGCTTTTTTATTGGGTTGACACTGTAGAAACCCGTCTATAGAATTGCGCCTCCTTTTAACGGGCGTATTGCGCTCGCTGGGAATAGCAGCCGGAGTCTGAAATCCAATGCAAAATCAGCAAATCCGTATCAGGTTGAAGGCTTTTGACCATCGCCTGATCGACCAATCCACCCAGGAAATCGTGGAAACCGCGAAACGTACTGGTGCTCAAGTGCGTGGTCCAATTCCACTGCCTACCCGTAAAGAGCGGTTCACCGTTCTGGTCTCCCCGCACGTCAACAAAGACGCGCGCGACCAGTACGAGATCCGTACTCATAAGCGCGTTCTGGACATCGTCCAGCCAACGGATAAAACCGTTGATGCTCTTATGAAGCTTGATCTTGCGGCCGGTGTGGAAGTGCAGATCAGCCTCGGCTAAGACTCGGTCTTAGTCGTGTAACGCTCTGAAATGGGCGGCCATAGCGGGTGAAAGCCCCGTACACTCATGAGGTTTACAACATGACTATTGGTGTAGTCGGTCGTAAATGCGGTATGACCCGTATTTTCACCGAAGAAGGTGTCTCCATTCCGGTCACGGTCATTGAGATCGAACCGAATCGCGTCACCCAGTTCAAAACTGAAGAGACCGATGGCTATCGTGCAGTGCAAGTCACTGTAGGCGAGCGTCGTGCTTCGCGTGTTACAGCTGCTCAAGCTGGCCACTTCGCTAAAGCGAACGTTGCCGCTGGTCGTACCGTAATGGAATTCCGTCTTGAAGAAGGCGAGTACCAGGCCGGCGATCTGATCAACGCTGAAATCTTCGCCGCTGGTCAACTGGTTGATGTAACCGGTCAGTCCAAGGGTAAAGGCTTCCAGGGTACGATCAAGCGTTGGAACTTCCGCGGGCAAGATAATACCCACGGTAACTCCGTGTCCCACCGCGTTCCAGGCTCTATCGGCCAGTGCCAGACTCCTGGTCGTGTATTCAAGGGCAAAAAAATGTCCGGTCATATGGGCGCTGAGCGCGTGACCGTGCAGTCCCTGGAAGTAGTGCGCGTGGACGCTGAACGCAATCTGTTGTTGGTCAAGGGTGCTGTTCCTGGCGCTACTGGCGGCAACTTGGTTGTACGTCCAGCAGCCAAGGCTCGCGGTTAAGGGGAAGCTGACATGCAATTAAATGTAAATGACGCTCAAGCGATCGAAGTTTCCGAACTGACATTTGGCGGCGAATTCAACGAGACGCTGGTTCACCAAGCAGTCGTGGCCTACATGGCCGGCGGCCGTCAAGGTAGCAAGCAGCAAAAGACCCGTTCCGACGTTCGTGGTGGCGGTAAGCGCCCTTGGCGTCAGAAAGGTACTGGCCGTGCTCGTGCCGGTACTATCCGTAGCCCAATCTGGCGTGGCGGCGGTACCACTTTCGCAGCTCGTCCTCAGGATCACACCCAGAAGCTGAACAAGAAGATGTATCGCGCAGCAATGCGTTCCATCCTTGCTGAGCTGGTGCGTACTGATCGTCTGGTTGTGGTTCAGGACTTCGCTGTTGATGCACCGAAGACCAAAGATCTGCTGAACAAACTGACTGGCATGGGCCTGACTGACGTCTTGATCGTGTCTGAAGTGGTTGATCAGAACCTGTACCTGGCTGCTCGTAACCTGCCACACGTTGATGTACGTGACGTTCAAGGTTCCGATCCAGTTAGTCTGATCGCATACGACAAGGTGTTGATCACCGTGTCGGCCGTGAAGAAATTCGAGGAGCTGCTGGGATGAACCAGGAACGCGTATTTAAAGTTCTGCTTGGCCCGCACGTTTCCGAAAAGGCTACGGTTCTGGCTGACAAGAAAGGCCAGTTCGTTTTCAAGGTTGCAACTGACGCAACCAAGCTGGAAATCAAGAAGGCCGTCGAAAGCCTGTTCAGCGTGAAAGTAGAGCGTGTTACTACCCTGAATGTTCTGGGTAAGAGCAAGCGCACTGCTCGCGGTCTGGGCAAGCGTAATGACTGGAAGAAGGCAGTTATCTCCCTTCAGCCAGGCCAAGATCTCGATTTCAGCAGCAGTGCTGAGTAAGGAAGGGGTGCATCATGGCAATCGTTAAATGCAAACCGACTTCCCCTGGCCGCCGTTTTGTGGTCAAGGTGGTCAACCAGGAGCTGCATAAAGGCGCTCCTCACGCACCGCTGCTCGAGAAAAAATCGAAGACTGGTGGTCGTAACAACAATGGTCGTATTACCACTCGTCACATCGGTGGTGGCCATAAGCAGCATTATCGTCTGGTCGATTTCCGTCGCAACGACAAAGATGGCATTGTTGCCACTGTCGAGCGTATTGAATACGATCCAAACCGTACTGCTCACATCGCTCTGCTGCTGTACGCAGATGGCGAGCGTCGCTACATCATCGCCCCTAAAGGCGTGAGTGCTGGTGACCAGCTGATCGCAGGTGCTTTGGCGCCGATCAAGCCGGGCAACGCTCTGCAACTGCGTAACATTCCAGTTGGTAGCACCGTACACGGCATCGAATTGAAGCCAGGTAAAGGCGCGCAAATCGCTCGTTCCGCTGGTGCTTCGGCTCAGCTGATCGCTCGTGAAGGTGTCTACGTGACCCTGCGTCTGCGTTCTGGTGAGATGCGTAAAGTGCTGGCTGAATGCCGCGCGACCCTGGGTGAAGTCTCGAACTCCGAGCACAGCCTGCGTTCGCTGGGTAAAGCTGGTGCCAAACGCTGGCGTGGCGTTCGCCCAACCGTTCGTGGTGTTGCCATGAACCCGGTTGACCACCCACATGGTGGTGGTGAAGGTCGTACCTCTGGTGGTCGTCATCCGGTATCGCCATGGGGCTTCCCGACTAAGGGCGCGAAGACTCGTGGTAATAAGCGTACCGACAAAATGATCGTCCGTCGTCGCAAGTAAATAGAGGGATACGACAGTGCCACGTTCTCTGAAAAAAGGTCCTTTTATTGATCTTCACCTACTGAAGAAGATCGAAGTGGCGGCGGAAAAGAACGATCGCAAACCAGTGAAAACCTGGTCGCGCCGTTCCATGATCCTGCCACAAATGGTCGGTTTGACCATTGCTGTGCATAACGGTCGTCAACATGTTCCAGTTCTCGTGAACGAAGACATGGTCGGCCACAAACTAGGCGAGTTTGCCGGTACCCGCACATATCGTGGGCACGTGGCAGACAAGAAAGCCAAGCGTTAAGGGGTAAGGAACGATGGAAGTAGCCGCTAAGTTGTCGGGCGCTCGAATCTCCGCCCAGAAAGCCCGCTTGGTCGCCGACCAGATCCGCGGGAAGAAGGTGGGCGAAGCGCTCAACCTGTTGGCTTTCAGCAGTAAGAAAGCCGCCGAGATCATCAAGAAAGTGCTGGAGTCGGCCGTAGCCAACGCCGAGCACAACGAAGGCGCAGACGTTGATGACCTTAAAGTCAGCACCGTTTTCGTCAACGAAGGGCGTTCGCTGAAGCGAATCATGCCACGTGCCAAAGGCCGTGCTGATCGCATCGTCAAGCGGTCTTGCCATATCACTGTCAAGGTTGCTGACAAGTAACGGAGTCGAAGAGATGGGTCAGAAAGTACATCCCATTGGCATTCGCCTGGGAATCGTCAAGGAGCACACCTCCGTCTGGTACGCAGACGGTCGGACTTATGCGGACTATTTGTTCGCTGATCTGAAGGTGCGCGAGTATCTCCAAGACAAACTAAAAAGCGCGTCCGTAAGCCGTATCGATATCCATCGTCCGGCCCAAACTGCACGTATCACCATCCACACCGCTCGTCCAGGTATCGTTATCGGGAAGAAAGGTGAAGATGTTGAGAAGCTGCGTCAGGACCTGACCAAGCAAATGGGTGTGCCTGTGCACATCAATATCGAAGAAATCCGCAAGCCGGAACTCGACGGTATGTTGGTTGCGCAGAGCGTAGCTCAGCAGCTGGAGCGTCGCGTAATGTTCCGCCGCGCTATGAAGCGCGCTGTACAGAACGCCATGCGCATTGGTGCCAAAGGCATCAAAATCCAAGTGAGCGGTCGTCTCGGCGGTGCTGAAATCGCACGTACTGAATGGTATCGCGAAGGTCGTGTGCCACTGCACACCCTGCGTGCCGACATCGACTATGCCAACTACGAAGCTCACACCACTTATGGTGTGATCGGTGTAAAGGTTTGGATCTTCAAAGGCGAAGTAATTGGTGGTCGCCAAGAAGAACTGAAACCACAAGCACCAGCGCCTCGTAAAAAAGCTGCTAAGTAAGGGGTACGCCAAATGTTGCAACCAAAGCGTACGAAGTTCCGCAAGCAGATGACAGGCCACAACCGTGGCTTGGCTCAGCGCGGTAGCAAAGTCAGCTTCGGCGAATATGCGCTGAAGTCTGTAGCTCGTGGTCGTCTCACCGCTCGTCAGATCGAGTCAGCGCGTCGTGCACTGACCCGTCACGTTAAACGTGGCGGCAAGATCTGGATCCGTGTATTCCCGGACAAGCCTATCTCCAAAAAGCCCCTCGAAGTTCGGATGGGTAAAGGTAAGGGTAGTGTGGAGTACTGGGTTGCCCAGATTCAGCCAGGCAAAGTCCTGTATGAAATCGAGGGTGTTACTGAAGAGCTGGCGCGTGAGGCTTTTGCCCTGGCTGCTGCAAAGCTGCCGCTCGCCACCGCCTTTGTTAAACGGACGGTGATGTGATGAAAGCGAATGAACTTCGTGAAAAAGACGCGCCGCAGCTTAACGAGCAACTGCTCGGCCTGCTGCGCGACCAGTTCAATCTGCGCATGCAGAAAGCAACTGGCCAGTTGGGGCAGTCTCACCTGCTCCGGCAAGTTAAGCGTGACATCGCTCGCGTGAAGACTGTGCTCAAACAGCAGGCAGGTAAGTAATCATGGCTGAAGCCGAAAAAACCGTCCGTACGCTGACTGGCCGTGTTGTCAGCGACAAAATGGACAAGACCATCACCGTTCTGATCGAGCGTCGCGTAAAGCACCCGATCTACGGTAAATACGTTAAGCGTTCGACTAAGCTGCACGCGCACGACGAAACCAATCAGTGCCACATCGGCGACAAAGTCACTATTCGTGAAACTCGTCCGCTGGCCAAGACCAAGTCTTGGGCACTGGTTGATGTTCTCGAACGCGCTGTGGAAGTCTAAGGACTAGGGGTCGGAGAAATTATATGATTCAGACTCAATCCATGCTCGATGTGGCCGATAACAGCGGCGCTCGCCGCGTTATGTGCATCAAGGTGCTGGGTGGCTCCCATCGTCGTTACGCTGGTATCGGTGACATCATCAAAGTTACCGTGAAGGAAGCAATTCCTCGCGGTAAAGTGAAAAAAGGCCAAGTGATGACTGCTGTTGTAGTCCGCACTCGTCACGGCGTACGCCGTGCTGATGGCTCCATTATCCGCTTTGATGGCAACGCTGCTGTTCTTCTGAACAACAAGCAAGAGCCGATCGGCACCCGTATCTTTGGGCCAGTGACCCGTGAACTTCGTACTGAGAAGTTCATGAAGATCGTCTCGCTCGCCCCAGAAGTGCTGTAAGGAGATCCGACATGCAAAAGATTCGTCGTGACGACGAGATCATCGTGATCGCCGGCAAAGACAAAGGTAAGCGCGGTAAGGTGCTTAAGGTTCTCGCTAATAACCGTCTGGTTATTGGTGGTCTGAACCTGGTTAAGCGTCATACCAAGCCTAACCCGATGTCGGGCGTACAAGGCGGTATCGTCGAAAAAGAAGCTCCACTGGACGCTTCTAACGTCGCCATTTTCAACGGCGAAACCAACAAGGCTGATCGCGTTGGTTTCAAAGTAGAAGACGGCAAGAAAATTCGTGTCTTCAAGTCGACCCAAAAAGCGGTTGATGCTTGAACACTGCTAGGTAGAAGACCATGGCACGACTAAAAGAGATTTACTGGAAGGAAATCGCACCGAAGCTTAAGGAAGAACTTAAGCTTTCGAACGTGATGGAAGTTCCACGCGTTACAAAGATCACCCTGAACATGGGTCTGGGCGAAGCGGTCGGTGACAAAAAAGTCATCGAGCACGCTGTTGCCGATCTGGAAAAGATCACCGGTCAGAAAGTTGTTGTGACTTACGCTCGGAAATCCATCGCTGGCTTTAAAGTCCGTGAAGGTTGGCCGATCGGCGTCAAAGTGACCCTGCGCCGTGAGCGTATGTACGAGTTCCTGGATCGTCTGCTGTCGATCTCCCTGCCTCGGGTCCGCGACTTCCGCGGCCTGAATGCCAAGTCCTTTGATGGTCGTGGTAACTACAGCATGGGCGTTAAAGAGCAGATCATCTTCCCGGAAATCGACTACGACAAGATCGATGCTCTCCGCGGTCTGGACATTACCCTGACCACCACTGCCAAGAACGATGATGAAGGTCGCGCGCTGCTGCGTGCTTTCAAATTCCCGTTCCGCAACTGATTGGAGTAGGAAAATGGCCAAGATGAGCATGAAAAACCGCGAGCTGAAGCGTCAGCTCACGGTTGCCAAGTACGCCAAGAAGCGTGCAGCACTGAAAGCTATCATCGTTGATCTGAACGCAAGTCCAGAAGCGCGTTGGGAAGCTACAGTAGCTCTGCAGAAGCAGCCACGTGACGCAAGCGCTTCGCGCATGCGTAACCGCTGCCGCCTGACCGGTCGTCCACACGGCGTTTACCGCAAGTTCGGCCTCGGCCGTAACAAACTGCGTGAAGCTGCAATGCGTGGTGACGTACCTGGTCTGGTTAAAGCCAGCTGGTAAGCACTGTCAAAGTCTCGGTGTTCAGGATTGCAAGATCCTGACCATCGGTGACCTTGAACTTGAATCAAGCCCCTTTTGGGGCTTGATTCATTTGTGGGGTGTGTCTAGAATACCCGGCTCGCCTGAGCCCGTGCTTTTTACGTGCGGAGTTTCTCGGCGAAGGTAGTAGCCGCAAGGCTTATTTTTTTGTATTAGGAGCGTCTAGCCCATGAGTATGCAGGACCCGTTAGCGGACATGCTAACTCGAATCCGTAATGCCCAGATGGCTGAAAAGTCCGTCGTAAGCATGCCATCTTCTACTTTGAAGGTAGCTGTTGCCAAAGTCCTGAAGGACGAAGGTTACATTGCGGGTTATCAGATCAGCAGCGAAATCAAACCACTGCTGTCCATCGAGCTGAAGTACTTCGAAGGCCGTCCGGTCATCGAGGAAGTGAAGCGCGTTAGCCGTCCAGGCCTGCGTCAGTACAAGTCCGTCGATGATCTGCCAAAAGTTCGTGGCGGTCTCGGTGTGTCTATCGTCTCCACCAACAAAGGTGTGATGACGGATCGTGCTGCGCGCGCTGCCGGTGTCGGCGGCGAAGTTCTTTGCACTGTGTTCTAAGGGGGGATAAGCATGTCACGCGTCGCTAAGAACCCCGTTAAGCTGCCAGCCGGTGTCGAAGTCAAATTCGCAGGCCAACAGCTTTCGGTGAAGGGTGCCAAGGGCACTCTCGAACTGAACATCCATTCGTCCGTTGAGATCGTTGAAGAAGCTGGTGAGCTGCGTTTCGCTGCTCGCAATGGCGATCAACAAACTCGCGCAATGGCCGGTACCACTCGTGCGTTGGTAAACAACATGGTCCAAGGCGTAAGCCAAGGCTTCGAGCGCAAGCTCCAGCTGGTCGGTGTTGGTTACAAAGCGCAAGCAAAAGGCACAGTGCTGAACCTGGCTCTTGGCTTCTCGCACCCAGTGGATTACGAACTGCCGGAAGGCATCACCGCTGAGACTCCTAGCCAGACCGATATCCTGATTAAGGGCATCGATAAGCAGCTGGTAGGTCAAGTGGCCGCCGAGATCCGCGACTTCCGTCCACCAGAACCTTACAAAGGTAAAGGTGTGCGCTACGCGGACGAAGTCGTCCGTCGTAAAGAAGCCAAGAAGAAGTAGGGCATAGCAAATGACCGACAAAAAAGTTACTCGACTGCGTCGCGCTCGCAAAGCACGCCTGAAAATGCACGAACTCGAAGTCGTGCGTCTCTGCGTGTTCCGCTCGTCGCAGCACATCTACGCCCAGGTCATTTCGGCCGACGGCAACAAAGTCCTGGCATCTGCCTCGACTTTGGATAAAGAACTGCGTGATGGCGCCACTGGCAACATCGACGCGGCCACTAAGGTTGGCCAGCTGGTCGCTACGCGTGCTAAAGCCGCTGGCGTCTCGCAGGTGGCTTTCGACCGCTCTGGCTTCAAGTACCACGGTCGCGTCAAGGCGCTGGCTGATGCTGCTCGTGAAGCTGGGCTGGAGTTCTAAGTTATGTCAAATAACGACCAAAAGCGCGACGAAGGCTACATTGAGAAGCTGGTTCAAGTTAACCGCGTAGCCAAAACCGTTAAAGGCGGCCGTATCTTCACTTTCACCGCGTTGACCGTGGTTGGTGATGGTAAAGGGCGTGTTGGCTTCGGCCGTGGCAAGTCACGTGAAGTGCCTGCCGCGATCCAGAAGGCAATGGAAGCTGCTCGTCGCAACATGATCCAAGTTGATCTGAACGGCACCACTCTGCAGTACGCAATGAAGTCTGCTCATGGCGCTTCGAAGGTGTATATGCAGCCTGCTTCTGAAGGTACCGGTATCATCGCTGGCGGCGCTATGCGTGCTGTCCTCGAAGTTGCTGGCGTTCAGAACGTTCTGGCCAAGTGCTACGGCTCGACTAACCCGGTAAACGTGGTTCACGCCACTTTCAAAGGTTTGAAAGCTATGCAATCTCCTGAATCCATTGCCGCCAAGCGTGGCAAAAGCGTCAAGGAGATCTTCTGATCATGGCTACCGTTAAAGTTACGCTGATCAAAAGCATGACCGGCCGCATCCCTAACCACAAACTGTGCGTTAAGGGTCTGGGTCTGCGTCGCATCGGTCACACTGTAGAAGTACTTGATACTCCCGAGAATCGCGGGATGATCAACAAGGCTTACTACATGCTGCGTGTCGAGGGTTAATCGATGAAACTCAATGATCTGAGTCCAGCGCCGGGTTCCCGTCGCGAAAAGCATCGTCCGGGCCGTGGTATCGGTAGTGGTTTGGGCAAGACCGGTGGCCGTGGCCACAAAGGTCAGTCCTCCCGCTCCGGTGGCACCATTGCTCCAGGCTTTGAAGGCGGTCAACAGCCGCTGCATCGTCGCCTGCCGAAATTCGGTTTCGTTTCCTTGAAAGCCATGGATCGCGCAGAAGTGCGTCTGTCCGAGCTGGCCAAAGTGGAAGGCGACATCGTCACCGTGCAGTCCCTGAAAGATGCCAACGTTATTAACGTCAACGTACAGCGTGTGAAAATCATGCTGTCCGGCGAAGTTACTCGCGCTGTCACCATCGGAAAGGGAATCGGCGCCACCAAAGGTGCGCGTGCGGCTATCGAAGCAGCTGGCGGCAAGTTCGAGGAATAAATGGCTAAGCAAGGTGCTCTCTCTGCGCTCGGCAAAGGCGGTATGTCTGAACTCTGGGCTCGTCTGCGTTTTCTGTTCCTGGCGATTATCGTCTACCGAATAGGCGCACACATCCCGGTTCCAGGTATTAACCCGGACCGACTCGCGGACCTGTTTCGACAGAATGAGGGGACCATTCTTAGCTTGTTCAACATGTTTTCCGGCGGCGCGCTGGAACGGATGAGCATCTTTGCACTGGGGATCATGCCGTACATTTCGGCATCGATCATCATGCAACTGATGACCGCCGTCAGCCCGCAGCTGGAGCAGTTGAAGAAGGAAGGTGAAGCTGGCCGTCGCAAGATCAGCCAGTACACCCGCTACGGCACTGTCGTCCTCGCTCTGGTTCAGGCTATTGGCATGTCCATTGGTCTGGCGGGGCAGGGCGTTGCGTTCACTGGTGACTTTGGCTTCCATTTCGTCGCGGTATCCACTTTTGTGGCTGGTGCGATGTTCATGATGTGGCTGGGTGAGCAGATTACTGAGCGTGGTGTTGGCAACGGTATCTCGATGTTGATTTTTTCGGGTATCGTCGCCGGTCTTCCGAGAGCGATCGGGCAGTCTTTCGAGTCTGCACGTCAGGGTGATATCAACATCTTCGCCCTGGTTGCCATCGGTTTGCTGGCAGTAGCGATTATCGGTTTCGTGGTGTTCATTGAGCGTGGTCAGCGTCGTATTGCTGTTCACTACGCCAAGCGTCAGCAGGGCCGCAAGGTCTTCGCTGCGCAGACTAGCCACTTGCCGCTGAAGGTGAACATGGCCGGTGTTATTCCGGCTATTTTCGCGAGCAGCATTTTGCTGTTCCCGGCTTCGTTGGGTGCCTGGTTCGGTCAGTCTGAAGGTATGGGCTGGTTGCAGGACATCTCGCAGTCGATCGCTCCTGGTCAGCCGTTGAATATTCTGCTGTTTAGTGCAGGGATTATTTTCTTCTGCTTCTTCTATACGGCGTTGATGTTCAATCCGAAAGACGTAGCGGAAAACCTGAAGAAGTCCGGTGCCTTTATTCCGGGTATCCGTCCAGGCGAGCAGTCTGCGCGCTATATTGATGGCGTTCTGACTCGTTTGACCATGTTCGGTGCTCTTTACATGACGGCCGTGTGCTTGCTGCCCCAGTTCCTGGTGGTTGCAGCAAACGTACCGTTCTACCTTGGCGGGACCTCGTTGCTGATCGTCGTCGTGGTTGTGATGGACTTCATGTCCCAAGTACAATCGCACCTCGTTTCGCACCAGTACGAATCCCTGATGAAGAAAGCCAACCTGAAGGGTTACGGCAGCGGCATGTTGCGCTGAGTACCCATAAGG
The DNA here is from genome assembly GCF_016651105.1 of Pseudomonas sp. TH15. Lineage (GTDB taxonomy): Bacteria > Pseudomonadota > Gammaproteobacteria > Pseudomonadales > Pseudomonadaceae > Aquipseudomonas. The sequence continues at coordinate 303,380 of NZ_JAEKEL010000001.1, read as the reverse complement.
TTCGAGGAGTTGGTGATGAAAGTTCGTGCATCGGTGAAAAAGCTGTGCCGTAACTGCAAAATTATTCGCCGCGAAGGTGTTGTTCGAGTAATTTGCAGCGCGGAACCGCGTCACAAACAGCGCCAAGGCTGAGTGTGATTGTGCTTCAAGCCCGGCAGCTAGTGCGCTGCCGGGTTGATTATTTGTTATTACAGCGATATTATCTCGCGCCCTATTTCTTGGCTTCCGGGGCGTAGGTAGCTGTCAATTGGAGTCCCACTGAATGGCCCGTATTGCAGGCGTTAACATTCCAGATAACAAGCATACTGTTATCTCGCTGACCTACATCTATGGTGTTGGTCGCACTACTGCACAGAAGATCTGTGCAGTGACTGGGGTAAACCCAGCCGCAAAGATCAAAGATCTGAGCGACGAGCAGATTGAACAGCTGCGTGGCGAAGTGGCGAAGTTCACCACTGAAGGTGACCTGCGTCGCGAAATCAACATGAAAATCAAGCGTTTGATGGACCTCGGTTGCTATCGCGGTCTGCGTCATCGTCGTGGTCTTCCAGTGCGCGGTCAGCGTACCAAGACTAACGCGCGTACCCGTAAAGGTCCGCGTAAGCCGATCCGCAAGTAATCGCCCCAGCGAATCGACAGGAAATTAATCATGGCTAAACCTGCTGCTCGTCCTCGTAAAAAAGTCAAAAAGACAGTGGTTGATGGCATCGCCCACATCCATGCGTCTTTTAACAACACAATCGTGACCATCACCGACCGTCAAGGTAACGCGCTTTCTTGGGCTACCTCCGGTGGTTCGGGTTTCCGCGGTTCTCGCAAGTCCACGCCGTTTGCTGCTCAAGTAGCTGCTGAACGTGCTGGTCAAGCTGCGCTGGAATACGGTCTGAAAAACCTCGACGTAAACGTCAAAGGTCCAGGCCCAGGTCGTGAATCCGCAGTCCGCGCTTTGAACGGCTGTGGCTACAAGATCGCCAGCATCACCGACGTGACGCCAATCCCGCACAACGGGTGCCGTCCGCCGAAGAAGCGCCGCGTGTAATCCAGGAGATTGTAAAGAATGGCTCGTTACATTGGTCCAAAATGCAAACTGGCTCGTCGTGAAGGCACCGATCTCTTTCTGAAGAGCGGCGTGCGCGCGATCGAATCGAAGTGCAACATCGAAGCAGCACCTGGTATCCACGGCCAACGCCGCGGTCGCCAGTCCGATTACGGCACCCAACTGCGTGAAAAGCAGAAGGTCCGTCGTATCTACGGCGTTCTCGAGCGTCAATTCAGCGGCTACTACAAAGAAGCTGCTGGCAAGAAAGGCGCAACTGGCGAAAACCTGTTGCAGCTGCTCGAATGCCGTCTGGACAACGTTGTATACCGTATGGGTTTTGGCTCTACTCGTGCCGAATCCCGTCAGCTGGTATCGCACAAATCCGTAAGCGTTAACGGTCAAACCGTAAACGTGCCGTCGTACCAGGTTCGTGCTGGTGACGTGGTCGCGATTCGCGAGAAAGCAAAGAACCAACTTCGCATTGTCCAAGCTCTCGATCTGTGTGCCCAACGTGGCCGCGTAGAATGGGTAGAAGTAGACACTGAGAAGAAGTCGGGCGTTTTCAAGAACGTTCCTGCTCGCAGTGATCTGTCCGCCGACATCAACGAAAGCCTGATTGTCGAGCTCTACTCCAAGTAAGGGCTAGAAAATAGGTGCATCCATGCAGATTTCGGTAAATGAGTTCCTGACACCCCGCCATATTGATGTGCAGGTTGTCAGTCCAACCCGCGCCAAGATCACTCTCGAGCCTCTCGAGCGTGGTTTCGGCCACACCCTGGGCAACGCGCTGCGACGCATCTTGTTGTCCTCAATGCCCGGCTGTGCAGTAGTCGAGGCCGAGATTGACGGTGTGCTCCACGAGTACAGCGCCATCGAAGGTGTACAGGAAGACGTAATTGAAATCCTGTTGAACCTTAAAGGTCTGGCTATCAAGCTGCACGGCCGTGACGAAGTTACGCTGACCTTGTCGAAGAAGGGTTCGGGGGTGGTTACCGCTGCCGATATTCAGCTGGATCATGATGTCGAGATCGTTAACCCCGATCACGTAATCGCTAACCTGGCGTCTAACGGCGCCCTGAACATGAAGCTCACCGTAGCTCGTGGTCGTGGTTATGAACCGGCAGACTCGCGTCAGAGCGATGAAGACGAAAGCCGCAGCATCGGTCGCTTGCAGCTTGACTCTTCGTTCAGCCCGGTTCGCCGTATCGCATACGTGGTGGAAAACGCCCGTGTCGAACAGCGTACTAACCTGGACAAGCTGGTTATTGATCTGGAAACCAACGGTACTCTGGATCCTGAAGAGGCTATCCGTCGCGCTGCAACCATCCTGCAACAGCAGTTGGCTGCGTTCGTGGACCTCAAAGGTGATAGTGAGCCAGTGGTTGTCGAGCAGGAAGACGAGATCGATCCGATCCTGCTTCGCCCGGTTGACGATCTGGAACTGACTGTACGTTCGGCTAACTGCCTTAAGGCGGAAAACATCTACTACATCGGTGACCTGATTCAGCGTACCGAAGTAGAGCTGTTGAAGACTCCGAACCTTGGCAAGAAATCCTTGACTGAAATCAAGGACGTTCTGGCCTCCCGCGGTCTGTCCCTCGGCATGCGCCTCGACAACTGGCCGCCTGCAAGTCTTAAGAAGGACGACAAGGCGACTGCCTGATCGTCGTAATCACCGAACGTTGTGTTTGGTAAGGAATGAACCATGCGTCATCGTAAAAGTGGTCGTCACCTGAGCCGCACTAGCTCGCACCGCAAGGCCATGTTTCAAAACATGGCAGTGTCGCTGTTCGAGCACGAGCTGATCAAAACTACACTGCCGAAAGCTAAAGAACTGCGTCGCGTTGCTGAGCCGCTGATCACTTTGGCCAAGACAGACAGCCTGGCTAACCGCCGTCTGGTTTTCGACCGTACTCGTTCGAAAGCTATCGTTGGTAAGCTCTTCAACGACCTGGGCAAGCGTTACGCTACCCGTGAGGGTGGCTACCTGCGCATCCTCAAGTGCGGCTTCCGCACTGGTGACAACGCGCCTATGGCGTACGTTGAGTTGGTTGATCGTCCAGTTGGCGGTGAAGCTGTATCCGCTGAGTAAGACGTCAGTCTGAAACGAAGAACCGGGCCTAGTGCCCGGTTTTTTGTGGGCGCTGGAAAACCGACTATATTTCTTACTTCGCTGCCGGTTCTCTAATAAACCAGCCATTATCTGTCGAGGTTCTGTATTAGTTATTTTCTATCAAAGTCCATGACTTAATGCATTTGATGGTGTCATCTTGATGGTCAATACTCCCTCCAAGCCGATTTGCCGGCAGTTCCTAGCCTGACCTGAGGAAGATTGAGCATGAGTACCATCCTTACCACCGCCAGCGGCGCGCCCGTTGCCGATAACCAGAACTCTCGCACTGCCGGCCCTCGGGGCCCGTTGCTCCTCGATGACTTTCACCTCATCGAAAAGCTTGCGCATTTCAACCGTGAAAACATTCCTGAACGTCGTGTACACGCCAAGGGTTCGGGCGCTCACGGTAAATTCACCGTCACCCGGGATATCACCCAGTACACCAGGGCGAAGCTGTTCGAGTCGGTTGGTAAAGAAACACCCACCTTCCTTCGGTTTTCGACCGTTGGTGGCGAGCGTGGTTCGGCTGATACCGAACGCGATCCACGTGGTTTTGCGCTGAAGTTTTATACCGAAGAAGGCAACTGGGACATCGTTGGTAACAACACGCCAGTGTTCTTCATTCGCGATCCACTGAAATTCCCGGACTTTATCCACACCCAGAAACGCCTGCCGCAAAGCAATCTGAAAAGCGCACAAATGATGTGGGACTTCTGGTCGCACTCTCCTGAGGCGCTGCACCAAGTCACCATCTTGTTCTCGGATCGCGGCATCCCTGACGGCTACCGTCACATGCACGGCTTCGGCAGCCACACCTACAGTCTGATCAGCGCCAAGGGTGAGCGTCATTGGGTGAAATGGCACTACAAGACCCAGCAGGGGATCAAGAACCTGGCGCCGGCAGACGCGGCACGCTTGGCCGGTACCGATCCGGATTATGCTCAGCGGGATCTGTTCGGTGCGATCGAACGCGGTGATTTCCCCAAATGGCGCGTGTGCATTCAGATCATGACCGAGGCCCAGGCCTCGGCACACTACGAGAACCCGTTCGACGTGACCAAGACCTGGTCGCAGAAAGAGTTCCCGCTGATCGAAGTGGGTGAACTGGAGCTCAACCGCAATCCGCAGAATTACTTTGCTGAAGTGGAGCAGGCTGCATTTGGCCCAAGCAACATGGTCCCGGGTGTGGGGCTGTCGCCGGATCGCATGCTGCAAGGTCGTGTGTTCGCTTACGCTGATGCTCACCGCTACCGTGTTGGCACCAACCACCAGCAGCTGCCGGTGAATGCTCCGCGTAATCAGGTCAACAGCTATCAGCGTGATGGTTCCATGGCGTTCGGCAGCAACGGTGGTGCAACGCCCAATTACGAGCCGAACAGCTACGTAGAGTCGCCGAAACAAGCCCCGCGCTACGCCGAGCCTGCGCTGGCCTTGAGCGGTGCGGCTGATCGTTACGATCACCGCGAAGACACCGATTACTACAGCCACGCCGGCGCGCTGTTCCGCCTGATGAGTGATGAGCAGAAAACCCTGCTGGTCAACAACATTGCCGGCGCCATGGCTGGGGTTTCCAGCGATGTGGTTGACCGTCAACTGCAGCACTTCTTCAGGGCTGACTCGGCATATGGAGAAGCAATTGCAAAGGCGTTGGGCGTACAGCTTAACTAAGTCTAAACGATAAGCAGAACCGCCCTCATTTGGGCGGCTTTTGCGTTATTTAAACCACTTTTCTCAGAATATCTTCTCTTTTATCGCGTAAGCGGAGTGACCAATCAGTCGCCTTGGTTCAAACTACGGACTTTCAAGCAGGGAGATGTAGGGCGATGCAAGGCCACCCAGACGTAATCGATTACCTCAACACGTTGCTGACCGGCGAACTGGCGGCGCGTGATCAATATTTCATCCATTCGCGGATGTACGAGGACTGGGGTTTCACCGAGCTCTACGAACGTATCAACCACGAGATGGAAGAAGAGGCGCAGCACGCTGACGCCCTGATGCGTCGCATCCTGATGCTCGAAGGCACGCCACGCATGCGTCCGGACGACCTGGATGTCGGCACCACAGTGCCTGATATGCTCGCTGCCGACCTGCGACTGGAATACAAAGTCCGTGCCGCACTCTGCAAGGGCATCGAGCTCTGCGAGCGGCACAAGGACTACGTCAGCCGCGAGATCCTGCGTATTCAACTGGCCGATACCGAAGAAGATCACACCTACTGGCTGGAGAAGCAGCTGGGTCTGATCAAATTGATCGGTCTGGAGAATTATCTGCAATCGCAGTTCTGATCCTGCTTTGCAGGAGCATGGCTTGCCGGCGTTGGCGTCTTTTAGATCGCCATCGCGAGCAAGCTTTGCTCCTACAGAGGCAAGAAACAAAAAAGCCCCTGTCACCGATAAAGTGACAGGGGCTTTTTCATGGGCCTGAATCAGGCCTTGTCGCGAGCCAGCAGCGGCTTGAGGTAGAAGCCGGTGTGAGACTGCTTCATCTCCGAGACTTCTTCCGGCGTACCGACGGCAATGATCTGCCCGCCTTTGGAGCCGCCTTCCGGCCCCAGGTCAACCAACCAGTCCGCAGTCTTGATCACGTCCAGGTTGTGCTCGATCACCACCACGGTGTTGCCGTGGTCGCGCAGGCGATGCAGTACGTCGAGCAGTTGCTGGATATCCGCGAAGTGCAGGCCCGTGGTCGGCTCGTCGAGGATATACAGGGTCTTGCCGGTATCGCGTTTGGACAGCTCGCGGGACAGTTTCACCCGCTGGGCTTCACCACCGGACAGCGTGGTCGCCGATTGCCCAAGCTTGATGTACGACAGACCGACGTCCATCAGCGTCTGCAGCTTGCGCGCCAGCGCCGGAACCGCATCGAAGAACACCCGGGCTTCCTCGATCGTCATCTCGAGGGTTTCGTGGATGTTCTTGCCCTTGTACTTGATCTCCAGCGTTTCGCGGTTGTAGCGCTTGCTCTTGCAGACGTCGCACGGGACATAGATGTCCGGCAGGAAGTGCATTTCCACCTTGATCAGGCCATCGCCCTGGCAAGCCTCGCAACGCCCGCCCTTCACGTTGAAGGAGAAACGCCCCGGGCCGTAACCACGGGAGCGGGACTCAGGCACGCCGGCAAACAGTTCGCGAATAGGCGTGAACAATCCGGTGTAGGTCGCCGGGTTGGAGCGGGGAGTACGACCAATCGGGCTCTGGTCGATATCTACAACTTTATCCAGATGTTCCAGGCCCTTGATGCTGTCGTGAGCGGCAGCTTCAAGCGTCGTGGCGCCGTTGAGTGCCGTGGCGCTCAGCGGAAACAGCGTGTTGTTGATCAGCGTCGATTTGCCTGAGCCGGATACACCGGTCACGCAGGTCAACAGACCCAACGGGATTTCCAGATCGACATTGCGCAGGTTGTTGCCGCGAGCGCCCTTGAGCGACAAGGTCATCTTTTTGTTACGCGGTGTACGTTTTGCCGGCACTGCGATTTTCACGCGGCCTGACAAATACTTGCCGGTCAGCGAGTCCGGGTGAGCCATGACTTCAGCTGGAGTCCCTTCGGCGACAATGTGCCCGCCATGCACGCCGGCACCAGGGCCGATGTCCACCACGTAGTCGGCCAGACGAATCGCATCTTCGTCGTGCTCAACCACAATCACCGTGTTACCGATGTCTCGCAGGTGCTTGAGGGTACCGAGCAAGCGATCGTTGTCCCGCTGGTGCAGGCCAATCGACGGTTCGTCAAGGATGTACAGAACCCCCACCAGGCCCGCACCAATCTGGCTGGCCAAGCGAATACGCTGGGCTTCACCGCCGGACAACGTGTCGGCACTGCGATCCAGCGACAGATAGTCGAGACCGACGTTAACCAGGAACTGCAGACGCTCGCGGATTTCCTTGAGAATCTTGTCGGCAATTTCGCCACGTCGGCCAGTCAGCTTCAGCACGCCGAAATACTCACAGGCATCGCCGATGGGCAGATTGGTCACTGCCGGCAAGGTCTTCTCGCCGACCCAAACGTGCCGCGCCTCGCGACGCAGTCGGGTGCCACGGCAATCCGGGCAAGGCTGGGTGCTGAGGAATTTGGCCAGCTCTTCGCGTACCGAGGCGGACTCGGTTTCGCGGTAGCGACGTTCCAGGTTCGGCACGATGCCTTCGAACGGGTGCGAGCGTTTGACGATGTCGCCACGGTCGTTCAGGTATTTAAAGTCGACGTTCTGCGAACCGCTGCCGTGCAGGATGAATTTCTGTTGATCGGCCGGCAGGTCGTTGAACGGCACTTCCAGGCTGAACTTGTAGTGGGACGCCAACGACCCGAGCATCTGGAAGTAATAGACGTTGCGCCGGTCCCAGCCACGTATCGCGCCTTCGGCCAGGGTCAGTTCGCCATTGACCAGTCGCTTGATGTCGAAGAACTGCTTAACGCCCAGGCCATCGCAAGTCGGGCAGGCGCCGGCCGGGTTGTTGAAGGAGAAGAGCTTGGGTTCCAGCTCGCTGATGGCATGGCCGCAGATCGGGCAGGCGAAGCGTGCGGAGAAGATCATCTCTTCGCCCGGCTCGTCGTCCATCGGTGCAACCAGCGCGATACCGTCCGCCAGCTTCAGCGCGGTCTCGAAGGACTCCGCCAGACGCTGTTGCAGATCGGCGCGGACCTTGAAGCGGTCGACCACTACATCAATCGAATGCTTCTTCTGTTTATCCAGCTTCGGCAGTTCGTCCAGCTCACAGAGCCGGCCGTTGACCCGGGCCCGAACGAAACCTTGGGCGCGCAGTTCTTCGAAAACCGATAGATGCTCGCCTTTACGCTCGCGAATCACCGGTGCCAGCAGCATCAGTTTGCTGCCTTCCGGTTGCGCGAGGACCAGGTCGACCATCTGGCTGACAGTCTGCGCTTCCAGTGGAATGTCGTGATCCGGGCAGCGCGGGATACCAACGCGGGCGTACAGCAGGCGCAGGTAGTCGTAGATTTCGGTGATGGTGCCGACCGTCGAGCGCGGGTTATGCGAGGTCGACTTCTGTTCGATGGAGATCGCCGGCGACAGGCCTTCAATGGTGTCGACGTCAGGCTTTTCCATCATCGACAGGAACTGCCGGGCATAGGCCGACAGGGACTCGACGTAGCGGCGCTGGCCTTCGGCGTACAGCGTGTCGAAAGCCAGGGACGACTTGCCGGATCCGGACAGGCCGGTGATGACGATCAGTTTGTCCCGTGGCAGGGTCAGGTCGATGTTCTTCAGGTTGTGGGTTCGGGCCCCACGAATCAGGATCTTGTCCAAAGTGGCCTCGCTCGGCGGGCGTCGAAAACGTAGGAGTATACGGCCAAATACTGGATGGATGCACACTATCAAATGCGGGTTGCACAGGCTTACATGAAGAGTGCGTCATCTATGCGCGTCATAGCGTCGCGATATACCCCGTCAATCGATGGGACTGGTAGAATCGCCGCCGGTTCACATGAGGTTTTTCCATGCACGATCCCCACAGCGAACGCATGAGTGGCAGTGAGACCCGCGCAGCAAGCGGTCTGGCCCTGGTGTTCGCCTTCCGTATGCTTGGCATGTTCATGGTGTTGCCGGTTCTGGCGACCTATGGGATGGACCTGGCTGGAGCGACCCCGGCCCTTATAGGGCTGGCGATTGGCGCTTATGGCCTGACCCAGGCGATTTTTCAGATTCCGTTCGGTTTCATTTCCGATCGTATCGGCCGGCGTCCGGTCATTTATCTGGGGCTGATCGTTTTCGCCCTGGGTAGCGTGCTGGCGGCCAATGCCGATTCGATCTGGGGCGTCATCGCCGGTCGAGTGCTGCAAGGCGCCGGGGCGATTTCCGCGGCGGTCATGGCGCTGCTGTCAGACCTGACCCGGGAACAGCATCGGACCAAAGCCATGGCCATGATCGGCATGACAATTGGTCTGTCGTTCGCGGTCGCCATGGTTGTAGGACCGTTGCTGACCCGTGCGTTCGGTCTGTCTGGCTTGTTCCTCGCCACCGGCGGCATGGCGCTGTTCGGCATCGTGATCGTGATGTTCATGGTGCCGCGCGCCACCGGCCCGTTGCAGCACCGTGAGTCCGGCGTTGCGCGCCAGGCGCTGATCCCGACACTCAAGCACCCGGACCTGCTGCGCCTGGACCTCGGCATTTTTGTGTTACATGCGATGTTGATGTCGAGCTTCGTTGCATTGCCCCTGGCTCTGGTCGAAAAAGCCGGGCTGCCCAAAGAGCAGCACTGGTGGGTGTACCTGACCGCGCTGCTGATCTCCTTCTTCGCCATGATCCCGTTCATTATCTACGGCGAGAAGAAACGCAAAATGAAACGAGTTTTATTGGGCGCCGTGACGACGCTGATGCTCACTGAGCTATTCTTCTGGCAGTTCGGCGACACCTTGCGAGCTCTGGTGATTGGTACGGTGGTGTTCTTCACCGCGTTCAATCTGCTGGAAGCTTCCTTGCCATCGCTGATCAGCAAGGTTTCACCAGCGGGCGGGAAGGGCACTGCGATGGGGGTTTATTCCACCAGCCAGTTCCTCGGTTCGGCGCTGGGCGGGATCCTCGGCGGCTGGATGTTCCAGCATGGCGGTTTGTCGGTTGTCTTCCTCGGATGCGCTGGCCTGGCTGCCCTCTGGTTGGCCTTTGCTGTTACCATGCGCGAACCTCCCTACGTGACGAGTCTGCGCTTGCCGCTGTCGCCCGAGGCGATCCGCGAAGCGGGTCTGGTTGAGCGCCTGAAGGCCGTCGTAGGGGTAACAGATGCAGTGATCGTTGCAGACGAAGCGGCGATTTACATCAAATTGGACACAGAACTATTGGATCGCACCACCCTTGAGCGCCTGGTGAACAACCCGGCCGGGGAAGCGTGCGTAGCCTAGGAGAACGTTATGGCCCGTGGGGTTAACAAAGTCATATTGGTCGGTACTTGCGGCCAGGATCCCGAAGTTCGCTACTTGCCTAACGGTAACGCCGTGACCAACCTGAGTCTGGCGACCAGCGAACAATGGACCGACAAGCAAACCGGTCAGAAGGTCGAGAAGACCGAATGGCACCGTGTATCGATGTTCGGCAAGGTTGCCGAAATCGCCGGTGAATACCTGCGTAAAGGTTCGCAGGTCTACATCGAAGGCAAACTGCAAACCCGCGAGTGGGAAAAAGACGGTATCAAGCGTTACACCACTGAAATCGTGGTCGACATGCAAGGCACCATGCAACTGCTGGGCGGCCGTCCACAGCAGGGCGATCAGCAAGGCGGGGGCAATAACTACCAGCAGTCCGCCCCGGCCCCACGTCAGCAGGCGCCACGTCCGCAGCAGTCGGCACCGCAACAGTCGCGTCAGGCTCCGCCTCCACAGCAGGCAGCGCCGCAACCGGCTCCGGATTTCGACAGCTTTGATGACGATATCCCGTTCTGATTTGCTGTTGTAACCGCTGCAAACAAAAAGGCCCGTCGCTGTAAACGACGGGCCTTTTTTGTGCCTGCAAAACACCACGATCAACTGTAGGAGCTGCGGCACGCTGCGATTTTTTGATCTTGAAAAACAGAATCAAAAGATCGCAGCGTGCCGCAGTTCCTACAGGGATGGCGTTTCAATCAAGGATCAAATGCGGCAAAAACCGGCTTGAATCCTTGGTGATCAAACTGTTGTCTTCCCGCACGCCAATGCCGGCCGCCTGGTCGCCAATCACCCACGAGCCGACCAACGTAAAGCTGTCGCCAAACTTCGGCAACGGGGCGAATTCCTGAAGGATAAACGGCGCGTCGGTGTAGGGGCCGTCCTCTTTCACGATCAGACCGTCGGCAGTTTGCAACTCGATGTTGGCGCCTTCCCGAGAGAAGAATGGCTTGCGCACCCAGCCCTTGGGCACCGCTTTGCTTGGATCGGTATCCAGATGGGCGGCGAGCAGGTTCGGGTGACCTTTGTTGAATTCCCACAGCAACGGCAGGATGCCTTTGTTGGAGATGATCGATTTCCAGGCTGGCTCGAAAAACTGCGTATCGCTCTGGGCAATCGCCGCGCCGAAGGGCTCGTGGAAGATGAACTCCCAGGCGTGCAGTTTGAACAGGTGTGGAATCCAGCGATCTTCGAGGTCGACGAAACGGCCATCACTGGTGAGGCCAATGTCTTCGAGATCGATGTGGCGTGATTCGATGCCGACCTTTTCCGCGATCAGGCGCAGGTAGTCGGTGGTGCCTTTGTCTTCAAGCGAGTCTTTCATCGAGGCGAAGTAGAACGGTTGCGTGAGCTGCAGTTGAGCAAAGGCCTGATGCAGCTTGGTGTCGATGCTGTTGAACTGGTCGGCATGCTTGGGCAGCAGACCGCGTTCGATGCACTGCTCCAGCCAGCCCCACTGAAACGCCGACGCCTCATACAGGCTGGTCGGCGTGTCGTAGTTGAGTTCCAGCAACTTGGCCGGCCCGGTGCCGTTGTAGGAGAAGTCCATCCGTCCATACAAGTGCGGGTGGCCTTCGAGCCATGAAGTGCGCACCAGGTCGAAGAACGGCGCGGGAATGCTCAGGCGCTCCAACAGTTCCTCGCTCTGCACCACGCGGGCCACCAGGTCCATGCACATGTCATGAAGCTCGGTGGTCGGGTCTTCGAGATCGTTCTCGATCTGTTTGAGCGTGAACTGGTAGTACGCGCTCTCGTCCCAATAGGGTTCGTCGTCGATGGTATGGAACATAAAACCGAGATTTTCGGCGGTCTGTTTCCAGTCATGACGCTCTGCGCAATGGACCTTTTTCATCGTCAGCTGCTCGAACGACCGGAACTGCTACCCCAGCCGCCCCAACCGCTGCGCGCAGTGGATTGACTGCCGAAGCCGCCACGTGATGTCGAAGATGCAACGTTCACCGGTTTGCTTTTGCTGCTCTCGTAGTCGGGCTGGCTGCGCGGTGCCGATTCGATTTTGCGGGACTGCGTAGAGGTGTTGTAGGTCTGACGAGTATCGCGGTCGCGGTAAACCGTGCGGTTCGCGTTGTTGCTCATCGCGTTGCCGATCAGCCATCCGCTCAGCCAGCCATTACCCGCGCCACTGGAGGCGTGGGCAGTGGGTTGCACATTCTGCGCCGCCGCGGCATCACCTGCGGGCATTTGCGCATCGGCAATGGCGTCGAGATCCTGCGCTGCTTCAGCGTTGTGCGGCACTTTAAAGCCGCCGAGTTTGGGTGCGAAACGACCGGCAGAATTTTTCTGACACCAATCGGCGGCGAAATCCGCATCGCATTTGTCCTTGTCGTCGTACGCGGGGGCGATGCGTCGGTGCTCGGTCAAGGCGGCGACGTAGGCGTTGGAGCAGACATCGGCCGCGACTTCGGCATCGACGCACTGTTCCACGCTTTGGAAACTGCGTGGTTGATCCACGGCCGCCGCTTCGCCGGAAATGGCCAGGGCCACCGACGCCGCGAGGGATAACTGAACGTATTTGCTTCGTTTCATCGAGGGCTTCCTGCCGGTCAGTTGGAAGGAGTCATGCACGCGGCGTTCAGCATGCCGACGCTGATGGCTACCGCTGCGACATAGATGCCGGCAGCGACTTCACCTTTGCGGATGCGTTCGGAAGTGCCTTTGAGCACCAGGCTGGTCATCAGGAATGCCAGCAACTGGACGAAGGCTGCGATCACCGCCCAGACCACGAAGTCGAGGATGCTGATCGAGTAGGCAATCACATTGCTGGCCGGAATAGCGAAGCCGATGATCGCGCCACCCAGGGCAATTGCAGCCGCAACGTTGCCCGAACGGATCAGTTCGAATTCTTTGTGCGGTGTGATGCGGGTGTAGACGAATTGGAACAGCGCGAACAGCACGGCGGCACCGAGGATGTACAAAACAAACCCGACCACGGCGGCCTTGTTCAGGGAGATGGAGAGCGCTTCAAGCATGGGAATCTTCCTTTTTAAAGAATGTTCAGATCGGTTGTGTACAGCGAAATACCCAGCGAGGTGCTCAGGCTGATGGTGCCTTCTGCGTCTTCCTCCACGGAAAACAGCAACAACTCGCGCCGATCGGTCAGGCCGGTTTCGCGGGCATACAGCATCGAGCGGTGCTCAATGGTGTAGGACTCGTCCGGGTTGACGACGCGCTCGCTGAGCGGGACCAATTCCGTCTGGCCGTTCTCGGTGCCCCACTCGCGGGCGTATTCGATGCCGTTATGGGTGTAGGTCGGCAGCCCGATCGGACTGTTCGCGCCCGCCAGGCGCTGCAATTCGGCATCGCTGTTGACGGTGACGTAGCTGAGGTAGTTGAACAGGATGACCGACTCGATCTGGTCATCGCCAGTGACGTGGATCTGCACCCAGAAATCCTCGTCGTTGGTGTAATAGCGGTGCAGTTTGTTGGACTGTCCGAGGTCGATCCAGCCCGCGCTCCAGATCGCCTGGTCAAGGGGCACTCGCACCGTGGTTGAACCGTCGAGCAGCAGTGCCAGGGTCGAATCGAACCTGAGGCCTTTGCCCTGGGCCATCCCGAGCGGGCCGATGGCAACGGCTGGCGTTGGCGCCGCGTGGCTGCCCAGCAAATCTTTAAACCATCCCATGGGTACATTCCTTGAAGCGGGTGGAGGTGTTCGTCGGTAAAAAAACGCGGCTAGTGTACCGGCCCAAGCCTCATGCAGGAGCTGCCGCAGGCTGCGATCTTTTGATCTTTAAGCAACAGATCAAAAGATCGCAGCCTACGGCAGCTCCTGCATGGGTGTTATTGGGTGGACTTTTGCTTCAAACGCTCAAGAATCGCGTTGGCGCTGCCCGAATCCGGGGTAATGCCGGCTTCGCGCAGTTTGCGCTCCAGGTCAGTGCCGGTCGAAGCGTCGGCCAGTTCGTCCTGGGCTTCGAGTTCAGCAGCGCGTTGCTGCTGCTTGGCCTGCAGGCGGTTCAGTGTACCGACGGCGGTTTCGAGCTTGCCGTTGGCGCCGCCACTGGCGATCGAAGCGCTGACCTGGGCTTTCTGTACGCTTTCGCGGGCCTTGGCCATGTCCACTTGCTGGCGCAGGCTTTTGATGCGGCTTTCGGCCTTGGTGATGTCTTTGCGCATGTTGTCTGCGTAACCGCCGAATTCGGTGGCCTGCTTTTGTTCAACATCGAGTTCATTGGTCAGGGTCGAAATGGCTTCAGCCACTTCCATCGCCAGGTCTTCACGGTTGGCCTGGATCGCGGCCATGGCCTTGGTTTCCAGGTCCTTGATCTTGGCGTTGTACTCGGCCACGCGGTCAGCCGACAGTTTGTGCTTGGCCATGATGGTGACCAGTTCGCGCTTGGCGTTGGCCAGGGCGCTGTCAGCATCGCGAATTTCCTGGTCGAGGATGCGCAGGGCCTGTTGGTCGACGATGGATTCGCCGACTTCGGTGGCACCGCCACGCAGCGCGGTGAACAATTTGCTCCAGATGGACTGTGTCATTGGATATTCCCTGTTCCTGAAAAATTAATGGAAGAAACGTTCAAAGGCTTCGCTGGCGCGCTGCACATTGTCGACGAGGGTTTTGACCTCGGTCACGACGTTGGTCAGGCTCGAATCGGAGCTGAGCGCGCCGAACATGTTGTAGACGACCTGCCCGTTGGGCATCGACTCGATACCGATCGAGGACAACGGGAACAACTCACGGCTGCGCAGGACGGCATCGTTGAAGGCCGGTACGTCCTTGATCGTCTCGACGTCCACCAGCACGGTGTCGACGATGATCTGCTCGCCCACGACTGCGATGTAAATTGGCAAGCCACCGAAGTCGTTCATTTCCAGCTTGATGCTCGACTCGGAGCCCTGGACGAGGGACAGAGTGATGTCGTTCGAAACCACTTCATCAAGGGCCTGGAAGGCGCTGAAGAGGCGGTCGATGTTCCAGTTAGTACCTGCGCTCATGTAATTCTCCGACATGAATGAGCCAGCCAGAATCGGTTGGCGTAGCTGTTTCTCCATCTGCTTGAGCAGGCTTCGGTTTTCGGGAAGCACCCAAGTCTCGTGTTTCACATAACCGGCAGCACCCAGGCCCGCACGCATCTGCTTCATATAAAAGCTCGACGGTTTTTTCGCGGACGGTTTCGAGCGCTCTCCCGTCGGGCTTTCTGATTTTGCGGTGGGGGAACGGCTTTTCATGGCAACGACTCGGTTATGGACATCTCACGCGTGAGCCACACTACAACCAATTCAAAATGCCATCAATGACTCACGCGTGAGTTTTTTATGGCAGACGAAAAAAGGCCCGCAGCGAGGCGGGCCCTTGTTGTTTCAGACAATTTGCAAGTTGTTGCTTAGCGATGGGCGCCCAGAAATTCGTCAGCGGAGACCACGCTGGCATAGGCGAAACCCAGAGACGACATAAAAGCGGCGTGAACATGAGCCGCTGGAACCGTAAAGCCATTGAACTCCAGGTCGCGGGTGGCGCAGGCGTCGTGAATCACCGTCACGGTGTAGCCAAGGTCGGCGGCTGCACGAGTAACGCCATCGACGCACATGTGGCTCATGCTGCCGACGATCACCAGGTTCTCGATGCCTTGCTCATCAAGGATGGCTTCCAGATCGGTTTCGCGGAACGAATTGACGAAGTGCTTGAGCACCACCGGCTCGTCGGCGCGGTTGAGGACTTTGGGGTGCAGCTTCGCGCCTTCGGAGCCCGGGGTGAAGAACGGCGCGTCGTCGGAGGTGAACTCGTGGCGGATGTGCACCACCGAATCACCGGCATCGCGGAAGGCCTGAATGATCCGGGCGGCGTTGTCCGCCGCAGCGTCGGCACCGACCAGAGGCCACTTGCCGTGGGGGAAGTAGTCGTTCTGGATATCGACTACGATGAGCGCTTGCTTGGCCATGGGTGTTTCCTCGAAGTGTGTGTGGGCGTGGAATGAAGTATTGGCGCTCACCGACTCTCCGAGGATTGGCCGCACCGACAATAGAAGGGGGAAAACTGACAATGGGCGTAGAAAGGGCAGTCGCCGAACTGGGCGTGCTGATCTATCCCGGCGCGCAGATGGCGGCGGTGCATGGGTTGACGGACCTGTTCGGGGTCGCCAACCGGATCGCCGCCGAGCATCAGGCGGCGCAGTTGCCGGTGCTGCGAGTCAGTCATTGGCGGGTCGAGGGTGATCAGGCGCCCGAGCGGGTGTATGACAGCCATCCCGGCCCGGACAAGGCGTTGGTGGCGGTGATGATCCCGCCGTCGATTGGCGGGTTTTCCGAGAGTCAGGCACCCCAAGGGCTGATCCGCTGGATTCGTCAGCAACATGCGCAAGGGGCAACGCTGGGCGGCGTTTGCGTGGGCTCGATCCTGCTGGCCGAAAGTGGCCTGCTCGACGGGCGCAGCGCCACGACCCATTGGACCTCGGCTAAAACCTTCGCCGAACGCTACCCGGCGATCAAGCTCAAGGCCGATACGCCCATCGTCGATGACGGTGACCTGATCACCACCGCTGGGCTGATGGCCTGGTCCGAGTTGGGTCTGCGTATGGTCGACCGCTTGCTCGGGCCGAGCATCGCCGCCAGCACCGCGCGGTTTCTGGTGGTGGAGCACAGCGACAGTGCCAGCCAATGCGGCAGTAACTTTGCGCCGATTCTCAGCCATGGCGATGCGTCGATTCTCAAGGTCCAGCATTGGCTGCAAAGCACCGGCGCGACCGATGTGTCGCTGACGGCGATGGCCGAGCGGGCCGGGCTGGAAGAGCGCACCTTCCTGCGTCGATTCCGTGCGGCGACCGGGTTGAAGCCCACCGAGTATTGCCAGCACCTGCGGGTCGGCAAGGCCCGGGAAATGCTCGAATTCACCAACGGCACCATCGACCACATCGCCTGGACGGTGGGCTATCAGGACCCGAGCGCGTTTCGCGCCACGTTCAAGAAAATCACCGGGCTGGCGCCGAGTGATTATCGGGCTCGGTTCGGCGTAACCCCGACCCCGAAAGCAGCGAATGTCTAATGTAGGAGCAGAGCCTGCTCGCGGAGGCGCTGATTCAATTGGCTAATGTATCGACTGACTTTACGCCTTCGCGAGCAAGCGCTGCTCCTACAAGGGCCGTGTGAAGTTTCGGATCGTGCAATTTGCCGGGGTTTTGTCGGCGGTCGTGCAGATTGAAACAGGCGTGATGCCAGCACGATGCCGGCAAGTTTCTGATTAGCCTGGCGTTTTCATGGAACGGCCGTTGGCCTGATCTCTGCACCCCTCCAGTTACATTCATCAAGCGCAGATTGAGGGGGACGCATGACCCCAACAAATCGCAAAAAACTGGTCGTTGCCCATTCCGTGCGACCGCAAGCCCCGTTGCACGAAGTCGAAACCAATCGTGCGCTGGCCCGTTGGCTGGCGCAGATCCTCGGGCTCAAGTACGGCGGCAGCTACGACCTCGAACTCCACAGTGGTCGTGATCTTTACCTGCTACCAACCCAGACGCTGGTGGGCGCGGCGGCCGCTCGGCAATTGGGCGTCAAAGGACCCGAAGATTTGTGGGGCGGCTACGTCGACCATGACTTCATCTGCACCAAAGCCATCAGCCACGGTTTGCTCAATAGGTTGGCTCATGCGCCGCAAGGCTGGTCGCCGCTGTTTTCCGAGCGGGTGCGCAGTGTCGTGCTCGATGGTCTCAGCGTATTTTCCCTTGAGGACGCCCGGCCGGCGGCGGAGCACTTGCTCTACAGCGGGCCGATCCGCCTCAAGCCGATTCACGCCTGCGCCGGGCGTGGTCAGGAAGTGATCAAGAGCCTCGACCAGTTCGACGCCATCCTCGCCCGGCCCGACGCCGAACAGCTCTTCACCGAAGGCGTAGTGTTGGAGCAGGATCTGCAAAAGGTCGTCACCCACAGCGTCGGCCAGGCGTTCATCGGCGATAAAGTGTTGAGCTACTGCGGTGATCAATACTTGACCGAGGACAGTCAGGGCGAGCAGGTCTATGGTGGTTCCAACCTGCTGGTGGTGCAGGGCTACTACGCAGACTTACTGAAACTGGAATTGCCCGACGATGTGCGGTTGGCGATCCAGCAAGCCCAGGTGTTCGACAGTGCCGCCGACGAGGCCTATCCCGGTTTCTACGCCTCGCGACGCAACTACGACATCGCCCAAGGCCTGGACAGTAACGGCAAGCAGCGCAGCGGCGTGCTCGAACAATCCTGGCGCATGGGCGGTGCCAGCAGCGCCGAAGTCGCGGCGTTGCAGAGTTTCGTCAACGACCCTGGGATGCCCGCGATTTGCGTGTCTTCGGTGGAGACCTACATCGACCAGCCGCTGCCGGCGGACGCCATCGAGGTGTATCGCGGCCCGGCGGAAAACGGCGACTTTCTTCTCAAGTACGTAACGGTTAAATCCTATGACGGCTAGAAGCGAAACCATTGGAATCGACATTGACGGCGAACAAATGGTCGGGCACGTGCTCAGTCCCAAATCGAAAGTCCCGGGCGTGCTGTTTGTGCACGGCTGGGGCGGCAGTCAGGAGCGGGACCTGGAGCGGGCTAAAGGCATCGCCGGTTTGGGTTGTGTCTGTTTGACCTTCGACCTGCGCGGGCATACCGGTGGCACTGGCATTTCGTTGTCGAAAGTGACCCGCGATGACAACCTACGTGACCTGCTGGCAGCCTATGACCGCTTGCTCGCACACCCGGCCCTCGACACCTCGGCGATTGCGGTGGTGGGCACCAGTTACGGTGGTTATCTGGCGGCGATTCTCACCTCGTTGCGCCCGGTGCGCTGGCTGGCGCTGCGGGTGCCGGCGCTGTATCGCGACGAACAATGGCACACGCCCAAGCGCGATCTGGATAAGGTGGATTTGCTCGATTACCGCAGCACGCTGGTGCACGCCGACAACAATCGGGCGCTGCATGCCTGCGCGGCGTTTACCGGGGATGTGTTGTTGGTGGAATCGGAGACCGACGACCACATCCCTCACGCGACCATCATGAGTTATCGGGCGGCGTGCCAGCAGACTCATTCGCTGACTCACCGCATCATCGACGGCGCCGATCACGCCCTCAGCGACCCCATTTCGCAACAGGCCTACACCTCGATCCTGGTGGACTGGATTACGGAAATGGTGGTGGGTGAGCGGTTGAGCATTATTCAATCCAGTTGAATGTGTGGTGGTCTCACGATCATTCGCGAGCAAGCCCGCTCCCACATTAGACCGCGATCAAATGTGGGAGCGGGCTTGCTCGCGAAGGCGGCATTCGCTTCACCACACGTCTCAAGAAGGCTTCTTCTCAATCCGCAACGCCTTCGCCTTGGCCTCCACCACCAAATACATCACCAGCGTAATCAACAACGGCAAAATGAAATAAATCGCCCGATAAGCCAGCAACCCCGCCACCAGGCTCCCGCGCGATGCCTCATGTTGCAGCAGCGCCACAAACACCGCCTCCAGCACCCCAAGCCCCGCCGGAATGTGCGTAATGACCCCGGCAATCGCACTGATCAACAACACCCCCAGCACCAGCGGATAGTCGAGCTTGCTCGGCAGCAGAGTGAAAATCACCGCCGCCATCAACGACCAGTTCAGCGCCCCAAGCGCCAGTTGCAGCACCGCCATGCGCAGCGACGGCAGATTAATTTCCACCCCGCGAATCGCCCATTCCCGCCGCTTGGAAAACTGGCACGCCGCCAGATACCCCGCGCTCACCACCAACAATAAAACCCCGACGTCTTGCAACGCATCACTGCTCAACTTCCAGCCCGGCGGCATTCGCACCAGACCGCTGCTGAACACTGCGCCGGCAATCACCATGTAGCCAAACCAATTGGTCGCCAGGCTCAAGCCGAGGATTTTCGCGATGTTGCCTTTGCTCACCCCGAGCCGCGAATACAGTCGATAACGCATGGCGATGCCGCCGACCCAGGCACTCAGGTTGAGGTTGAAGGCGTAGCTGATGATCCCCACCGGCAAGATCTGTTTCCAGGTCAGGTCCTGGCGAATGTAGGTGCGGCCGATCAGATCGAAACAGGCGTAAACCAGAAAGCTCAACAGCGTCAGCCCTGAGGCGATGATCAGCGTGCGCACCTTGAAATCGGCCAGGGTGTCGAACACTTCGTTCCATTCGATACGCTGGGCGAGCATCGTGAACAGCACGATCAGCGCGAGGAAAAACAGCACCGTCAGCGGCGTTTTCCAGCGACTCCATTTCGAGTGCGTGGCGGGCGCCGAGTGACGGCTCGTTTGCGCTTCGGAATGGCTCATGAGCGATGACCTCGAAAAGGCTTGAGCCGCGGCTTGTGCGCCGGCAGCCACCCGGCCCATGCCGGGAAATGCCGCAGGAAGTGAAACACCAGAAAACCGACGGTCATGTGCCAGACCCGCCCGCGCGGTGATTGACTGGCGTCCATGGCTTTGCAGTGGTTATTACTCAAATCTTCAAGGCGCTTGAACAGTTCGCGGTTGAACGCGCAATCGCGGATCAACACATTGGCTTCCAGGTTCATCGACAGGCTCAACGGGTCGAGGTTGCTCGAACCAACCGTGCTCCAGTCCTCGTCCACCAGTGCGACTTTGCCGTGCAACGGGCGGTCGCCATATTCGTGAATCTGCACGCCGGCCTTGAGCAAATAGTCGTAGGTCATGTGCGCGGCAATCTTCGCCACCAGCATGTCTGGCTGACCTTGCAGAATCAGCCGCACATCGACGCCACGGCGCGCGGCATTGCGGATCTCGCGCAGCAGACGAAAACCGGGAAAGAAGTAGGCGTTGGCGATCACGACGCGGCGCTGAGCACTGCGCAACACTTGCCGATAAACCTCCTCGATGTCGGTGCGATGGTCACCGTTGTCTCGGTAGACCAGCCGAACCTGACCGTCATGGTCGTTGAATGCCAGTTCCGCACGCCGTTGCTTGCGCCGTTGCCACCAATACTTGGCCCGGGCCGGGCGACCACTTTGCAGAAGCGCGAAGTGATGAATGTCCGCCACCGCCGGGCCTTGTACTTCAACGGCAAAATCCTGCTTGGCCTCGGGGCCGAAATCGGCCAAATGGTCGGCGGAAAAGTTGATCCCGCCAAGGAACGCAATCGTGCCGTCGACCACCACAATCTTGCGGTGCAAGCGCCGGAACCAATTGGTGCGGATGCCCAGATGCTTGGGCGCCGGGTCGAACATCTGGATATGCACGCCGGCCTTGTTCAGGTCGGCGAGGAACCCCGTGCTCAACTCGCCGCAACCAAAGCCGTCGAGGCTGACGGTGGTGCGCACGCCACGCCCGGCCGCTTCAATCAGAATCTGCTGAAGCTCATTGCCGACCTTGTCCTCGAACAGAATGAAGGTCTCCAGCAGGATTTCAGTCTGGGCCTGGCGCAACGCCTCAAACACTCGTGGAAAGTACGCCTCACCATTTTCCAGCAGTTCGACCCGGTTGTTCCCGTGCCAGCCGTAGACAACGTCGACCGCCGCCGGCTCGCCCCGCGGCGGCGCGGAAATCTGTTCCGCAGTGGCTTTTTCCATCGAGGGATTGTTCATAGCTCGATCTCCACCGACAGCGGGGCATGGTCGGAAAGATGTGACCAGGGCCGCGCCGCCAGCACTTGCGGACGGCTGGCCTTGAGGTTGCGCACGTAGATGCGGTCCAGGCGCAATACCGGCCAGCGCGCCGGAAAACTGCGGGCCGGTTTGCCCTGGTGTTCGGCGAAGACTTCGCGCAAGCCACAGGGTTTGAGCAGCGCATCGGCCCGTTGGCGCCAGTCATTGAAGTCGCCCGCGACGATCACCGGCGCATCGCCTGGCAGCTCTGCGATGCGCCGGGCCAGCAGCTTCAGTTGCTCCGTGCGGTGCGCTTCATGCAGCCCGAGGTGCACACAAATGGCGTGTACTTCCTGGCCGTCACCGGGCAGGCGCAGCACGCAATGCAGCAAGCCACGGTTTTCGTGACCGCTGATGGACACGTCGAGGTTGTCGTGGCGGATGATCTGGAATTTCGACAGCAACGCATTGCCGTGATCGCCCGCCGGGTACACCGCGTTGCGGCCATAGGCGAACTGCGGCCACAGCGTGTCGGCGAGGAATTCGTATTGCGGCATCATCGGCCAGTTGCTGTAGCGCTGGGGATGCTGTTCGTGGGTGCCGTGGACTTCCTGCAAAAACACCACGTCGGCGGACACACTGCGCACCGCTTCACGCAGCTCGGGCAGGATGAAGCGCCGGTTGAGCGCGGTGAAGCCCTTGTGAGTGTTGACCGTCAGCACGGTAAACCGGCGTACGGTAGCGATGATGGATTGCTGCTCGTCGGTGACGCCGACCGGTTCGGAAATGCTCATGGCAGCACTCCTTCGGCAGCAGGTTCGCCGGGGCGGGTGGCGAGGTCTTTGTCGAGATGGAAACGCTCCAGCAGGCTGCGGGCGTCGAAGGGCGCGCGGACTTTGATGTCGTTATCGAAGTAGCAGAACACTTCCCGGGATTTGCGCGCCTTGGGCTTTTGTCTTGGCGCGATCAAGTGTGGGTCGCTCGGTTGCTGGCCGTGATTCCAGGCGTCGATCCGGTCGCCCCAATGTTTCAGCGCCTGGGGCGTGTAGCCGCTGGCGTAGAGCTCTTCGGCACCGTGCAGCCGCAGGTAGACGAAATCGCTGGTGAGGTCTTCGCGGTACGGCCATTTGCCGGCGGTGTCGGCGATCACCAGGGCCGCGTTGTAGCGCTTGAGCAGGCGAATGAAGGCCGGGTCGACGAAGCTCTCGTTGCGAATTTCCACGGCGTGGCGCAGCGGCTTTTTCCCGTGGGCCTTCAGGCTGGCGTGGCCGTGCAAGTGCGAATCATGCTGACGGGCGAGGGTGGCGGCCTGCTCGGTGTTGTGGGGCAGTTGTTCGAGGAAATGTTCAAACAACTCGGCGTCGAATTTGAAACTGGGCGGGAATTGCCAGAGGATCGGGCCGAGTTTTTCCTTGAGCTCCAGCACCCCGGAGGCGAAGAAATTCGCCAGGGGTTTATGGATGTCCCGCAGGCGTTTGATGTGAGTGATAAAGCGCGGAGCCTTGACGCTGAAGACGAAGCCCGGCGGGGTTTCGCTGTACCACAGGGCATAACGTTCGGGCCGTTGCAGGGCGTAGAACGATCCATTGATTTCGATGCTGTTGACGGCCCGCGAGGCGAATTGCAATTCGCGCTTTTGGGTCAACCCCTTCGGGTAGAAGCCCCCGCGCCACGGTGTGTAGCGCCAGCCTGAAATTCCGATATGAATCGCCGCCATGTGCCCTCCCGTCGAATGACCCTCTTACTGCCGTTGTCTTTGGATGACTGCCGGGCAAACCAGAAAGTTTCGACGGGACTACGGACGGTCATCACGAGTGCAACCGGGCTCGTGTAGGAGCAGAGCTTGCTCGCGAACGCGGCGGACCAGCCAACATCAATGTTGAATGGAAGGACGCTTTCGCGAGCAAGCTTTGCTCCTACACAGGATCTCAAGACTCGATCGTCGGGGAGGGGCTCTTGAACTTGCCGCACAAATTTCGATCAGTTCCTTACAGGTTCAGTCACCGGAGGTCGCAGTTTTGCTCAAGTTCAGGATCGCCATTGTGCTGGGAGCACTGCTGTTTCTCGGCGCCAACGAAATCGAAGCCGCCACGTTGCCGGGCATTCCCGCTGCTGCTACCGCACAAGCACCTGCCAAGCCTGAGCCGCTGGTCCAGGGCGGGCTGCTCGGGGCCATCAGTTCCAGCATCGACGACGTGCAGGACAAACTCGACCTCAACGAAAACCTGGTGGACGCATGGCGCCTGCGGGCCGATCGGGCGGCCGATGAAGTCGACAAACTGGTCAACCAGCCCTCGACGCGTTCCGGCTGGAGTGTGGCCGGCGATTTCCTGATGCTGTCCGGCGTCTGGCTCGGCACCTTTGCCTTGCTCACGGTCCTCGGCGGCCTCGCGGCCAAGCGCCTGGTCCAGGGCCACTGGCTGCGCACCCGCCAACGCAGCCAGGACTTGCTCGGCTATTTGATGCCGTACACCATACCGGCGCTGATCTGTCTGCCGCTGACCCTTTACGTCAGTCACTTCCTGCAGGCCTCGGCCGGCCGAGCACTGGCGCTGTGTTTTGCCTACGCCACCAGCAGCGGCATTTTCTCGACCTCGATGCTGCTCTGCGTGATCGTCATGTTCAACACCGGCCACAAGCGCCCAGCGGTGCAGATCATTCGTGACTACGGCCCCAAACCACTGTTCCTGATCGGCTTCCTCGCAGCGCTTAGCGATGCCTTGACCAGTCCGCAGATCGCCCGGCAACTGGGTGGCAATATCACCAGCAGCGTCGCAGTGTTTACCGGGTTGTTTGCCTCGATCATCTTCGGTTATCTGGTCATCCGTCTAAGACGTCCGGTGGCGCATCTGATTCGCAACCGCCCGTTGGCCCAACGGCTCAAACAACCGTCTCTGCAAGAATCCCTGCGGATCTTTTCCGGGCTCTGGTACTGGCCGATTCTGTTGATGGTGATGGTCTCGGCGATCAACCTGATCGGCGTCGGCGAGGACAATCAAAAAGTCCTGCGCTGTGCGTTGTTCACCACGATATTGCTGATTGCCACGGTGTTCCTGAGCACGATTTTCCAGCACCTGTTCAAATCCCGGAAAGTCGAAAAAATCCAGCGCAGCAGCGCCTACAAGGAACGCTTTCTCAGCTTGCTGCACGCGCTGCTGCGGATTGTCATGGCGGTAGCGTTCATCGAGATTCTTGGGCGAATCTGGGGCGTGTCGCTGTTCGAATTCGCAGAGGAAAATTCCATAGGCCGGGCAATCAGTAATTCGCTGAGCAGCATCGGTCTGATCTTCCTGGTGACTTGGCTGCTGTGGGTGGTAATGGACACGGCGATTCAGGAAGCGTTGAAACCACCGGTCAGCAAACGCGCGGCGCGCCAACCGAGTACGCGGGTAAAAACCATCCTGCCGCTGCTGCGCAACGCGGTCAAAATCATCCTGGTGGTGATCTGTGCGATCACCACCATGGCCAATCTGGGGATCAACGTCGCACCCCTGCTGGCCGGTGCCGGTGTGGTCGGTTTGGCCATTGGTTTCGGCTCGCAGCAACTGGTCCAGGACGTGATCACCGGGTTGTTCATCATCATCGAAGACACGCTGTCGATCGGCGATTGGGTGGTACTCGACTCCGGCCACGCCGGCACCGTCGAAGGCCTGACCATCCGCACCTTGCGCCTACGGGACGGCAAGGGTTTTGTGCACTCGGTACCGTTCGGCCAGATCAAGGCTGTGACCAACCAATCGCGGCAGTTTGCCTATGCGTTTTTCTCGGTGCAGTTCACCTACGACACTGACGTGGACAAGGCCATTGAGCTGATCCGCGAAGCGGGGGATTCGATCCGTGACGACGCGTTTCTCAAGTACAACCTGCAAGGGCCGCTCGATGTGTTTGGCGTCGATAAGATGGACCTTAACGGCGTGGTGCTGACGGCGCAGTTCCGCACCGTTTCGGGCGGGCAATATGCGGTGAGCCGGGCGTTTAACCAGCGGCTGAAAAAGCTTGTGGATAACAGCCCGTGGGTGCATTTCGCGCAGACTTATCCACAGCAGGTTTTTATTCCGAAGCGTGGGATGGATGAAGTGGAAGAAGAGGGGCCGGCGCCGGACAATTCGCCGGTGTTGTTGCCGGATCAGCCTCGTACTCAATGATGTGGGTTGGTGCTGATGGCCCCTTCGCGAGCAAGCCCGCTCCCACAGTGGATCGATGTCGGACCGAAGCTTTGTAACCGACACACATCCCCTGTGGGAGCGGGCTTGCTCGCGAAGAGGCCTGCCCAGCCAACCTCAATGTCGGATGAGTTTGCTATGTAATTCGGCAGATGCCTGCTGCTCCAGCTCCAACCAAAAAACCTGCTTGCCGGCAATCTCCGCTGCCACCGGCAACCCATCTCGATACACCAACCGATTACTCGCCAGCGCCGGCACTTTCACTCCCGGCAGCAACGTCCCTGCAAGGTTCAACGGATCAACCCCGCACACCGCTATCAAACTCCCGTCATGGGGCCGACGCCGAACTTCGCGCAACAACGGAATCGCCTCGGGCAATGCAAACTGTTCCCCCGCCAAACCACTGACAAACCGCCCGCCACGAATCTCCCCGCGAGCTTCCAGCCGATGGAAGGTGCGCAGCAATTCGCGCCAGCTCGGCAACCAGTCCGCCTCACGCTCAAGCAAGCGCCAGAACACCACGCCGTAGCGCCGGAGCAAGGTCATGGCGATATGTTCCAGCGTATCGGCGGGTGTCGGCGCCGGGCGTTTGTTA
Organism: Pseudomonas sp. TH15; assembly: GCF_016651105.1. Classification (GTDB taxonomy): domain Bacteria; phylum Pseudomonadota; class Gammaproteobacteria; order Pseudomonadales; family Pseudomonadaceae; genus Aquipseudomonas. Next base: position 277,094 of record NZ_JAEKEL010000001.1, on the reverse strand, counting down.
TCCACAACCGGCGCCGGCGGCCCGCGTCGCAACAAGGCCCAGCGCCCGGCATCGTCCATGCCGCCGACAAACGCTCCGCGCCCACGTCGGCTGCTGCGTTGCTGGCGTTTGCTCGCGGGGGTGATCAGTGCCCGCAGCCCGGCGAAGCTGTCGGCATTCACCAATCCGGCGCCCACCAGTTCCTGCAAGGCGATTTCCAGCTCGGTGCGCAGCAGGTGCGCTTCATGAATCAGCTCATCGAAAAACAATGCGCCGTGCTGGCTCAGCGCCTCGAAGACCTTTTGCGTTTTGGGTGATAACTCGCTGATCGGCGTCTGTTCGGTCAGCCCGCTCCACAACCCGACCTGACTGCGCGGCAACAGCAGAATCGGCGTACTGCGCAGCGCCGTGCTGGCGCTCTTGTTGCGGGCGGTCAGGCGTGTCCACACCAGTTTGCCGCTGCGGCACAGGTCATCCAGCCAACTCGCCGAATAGTCCTTGAGCCGCGCCGGCAGAATGTCGCTGTCCCAGGCTGAAGCGGCAGCGGGGTAGCCTTCGAATTGACCAATGATCGCCGGCAACACTGCACTGCCCTGACCTTGTGTAGCGCTGGACAAATGCTGCCAGTCGAACAGAAACCGCATGAAATCCTGCAACGCCACCGGCTCGATTTCCCGGCGCAGACGCTTGACCGTGTAGCGATGAATCCGCGCCAGCAGATGCCGTTCGCACCATTCCTCAATGTCGGCGCCGGGGCTGAATTGCCCGCGCAGCACATAGCCTTCGCGCTCCAGTTGCGCCAGGGCTTGAGTGACCTGAGTCGCCGGTAAGCCCAGCGGTTCGGCAATCGCGTTCAGCGGTAACGGCCCAAACGCACTGAGCCGCGCACGGATCACTTCCAGCACCGCTTCATCGGTTTCCCAGACTTCATCGAAACCGGGCAACGCTTCCAGCGGCGGCAGCAAAATCGCCTGTGGATAAATCGCCCGCAGGCAGGTCAACCGCTCCAGCGCCAACCACAACGATTGCCCGGCATTGATCTGCAAACGGCTGGCGCGGCCACTGTCGGCCAGGGCATTCAGCCAATCGAGCCAATGAGGGTTGGCTTTAGCTTCGGCATCGCTGATGCACGCCAGGCTCATCAACGCCTCATGCATTTCATCGATGCCAGTGGGCGCTGGCCAGGCTTCATCGCGTACGGCTTGAATCGCTTCGGCATCCAGTGCGCCGAGGTCATCGGTGGATTGCGGGTCGCTCCAGCGCCGGTTGAGCACCGCTTGGGTGCGGCGTTCCTCCAGCGGCGCATCGTCGAGAAAGGTGTAGGGTCGGGCGCTGAGAATTTCTGCCGCTAGCGGCGAGGGCGCCGGCAAATCGCGGCTGATCAGGCGGATTTCGCCCCGTTCCATACGCCGTAACAGTGTCAGCCAGCCTTCGGTGTCCATGGCTTCGTGCAGGCAATCGTCGAGGGTTTGTTCCACCAGCGGATGGTCGGGAATCTCCCGTTCGCCCGCAAGATTTTCGACGCAAGCGATCTGATCGGGAAACACGTTGGCGATCAGGTCTTCGCTTTTCATCCGCTGGATCTGCGGCGGGACTTTGCGTCCGCCGCTATAACGCGGCAGCGCCAACGCCACCCCGGCATTCCAGCGCCAGCGCACGCCGAACAACGGCGCCTCGAGCACCGCTTGAATCAGGAGGTGCTCGGCGCTGTTGCTGTGCAGGTAGCGCCAGACGTCATCAAGTTCAAAGCTGTGGCTGGTGGACAGCGACAGGACGATGGCGTCTTCACTGGCGGCAGCCTGCAATTCAAAGTTGAAGGTGCGGCAGAAGCGCTTGCGCAGGGCCAGGCCCCAGGCGCGGTTGATTCGGCTGCCAAACGGGGTGTGGATGATCAGTTGGGTGCCGCCAGACTCGTCGAAAAACCGCTCCATCAGCAGCGTGTCCTGAGACGGCAGGGCGCCCAACGTCAGGCGTGCGCGAGCGAGGTAATCCACCAGTTGATCGGCGCTGGCCAGGTTCAGGCCGAGGATTTCGGTCAGCCAGTCGAGCGCTGGTTGCAAATTGCCGGGGGTGGCGCCGAGCAGTTCATCGAGTTGCGCTTGCAGGCGCGCCACGGCAAACGACAACTCCGCGCTGCGCCCCGGCGCTTCTCCGAGCCAGAACGGAATCGTCGGCGGCTGGCCTTGGGCGTCTTCGACCCGGACCTTGCCGGTTTCCACCCGCAGGATTCGATAGGACGTGTTGCCGAGTTGGAAGACGTCGCCGGCGATGCTTTCCACCGCGAAGTCTTCGTTGACACTGCCGATGTTCAGCCCTTGGGGCTCCAGCAGCACGCTGTAGTCGGCGTTGTCCGGAATCGTCCCGCCACTGGTGACGGCGGTCAGTTTGGCGCCACGGCGACCGCGCAGGGTGCGGCTCACGGCGTCGCGATGCAGATAAGCGCTACGGATGCCCTGGCGACCGTTGTAGCCCTCGGCAAGCATCTGCAGCAGCGCTTGATAGTGTTTTTCGTCGAGGTTGGCGTAGGGCGAGGCATGGCGGAACATTTCCAGCAGCGGCTGCTCCTGCCATTCCTGGCAACTGACCTCGGCGATGATCTGCTGCGCCAGCACGTCCAGCGGCGCCACGGGGATCAGCAACGTGTCGAGTTCGCCCCGGCGCACGCAGTCGAGCAGCGCGGCGCACTCGATCAAGTCATCGCGGGTAGTGGCGAACAACCGGCCCTTGGGCGTGCCGCCGACCTGGTGCCCGGATCGACCGACCCGTTGCAGAAAGCCTGCAATCGAACGCGGCGAGGCGATCTGACAGACCAGATCGACATCGCCGATATCAATCCCCAACTCCAACGAGGCCGTGGCGATCAGCACTTGCAGCTCGCCGCGTTTGAGCCGTTGTTCGGCGTCGAGGCGAAACTCCTTGGCCAGGCTGCCGTGGTGCGCGGCCACGGCGTCCTTGCCCAAACGTTCGCTCAAGTGCCGGCTCAGGCGTTCGGCCAGGCGCCGGGTGTTGACGAAAATCAGCGTGGTGCGGTGTTCACGAGCGAGGGTGGCGAGACGGTCGTAAACCAATTCCCAAACATCGTTGGCCATCACTGCCGAGAGCGGCACTGGCGGCACTTCGATGCCCAGGTCCCTTGGGCGGGCGTGGCCGATGTCGATGATTTCGCAGGGCCGGTCGCGGCCGACGAGAAAGCGCGAGACCGCTTCGATGGGTTTTTGCGTGGCAGACAGGCCGATACGCATCAGTGGTTGCGGGCAGAGCGCCTGCAAGCGCTCCAGGCTCAGCGCCAAGTGGCTGCCGCGTTTACTCGCGGCGATGGCGTGGATTTCGTCGACGATGACCGTGTGCGTGGTGCCGAGCATTTTTCGGCCGGAATCGGAACCGAGCAGCACGTAAAGGGATTCCGGGGTGGTCACCAGAATGTGCGGCGCGGTCTTGCGCATCGCCGAGCGATCTTTTTGCGGGGTGTCGCCGGTACGCACGGCGGTGTTGATCTGCAATTGGGGCAGGCCCATCACGCGCAATTGCTCGGTGATGCCGGCCAGCGGGTTTTGCAGGTTGATCTGTATGTCGTTGGACAGCGCCTTGAGCGGCGAAACGTAGACCACCAGGGTTTGGTCCGGCAGCTTGCCGTTGTTCTCTAGCCCTTGGTGAACCAGATCGTCGAGCACGGCGAGGAACGCGGTCAGGGTTTTGCCGGAACCGGTGGGCGCAGCGATCAAGGTCGAACGGCGTTGGCGAATCAACGGCCACGCCCGGGCCTGGGCGGCGGTGACCGTCGGGAAGGTCTTGCTGAACCAGGCACTGACGGCGGGGTGGAAGCCGGCCAGGGCCGCGTCCGTGGGAAGGGGCAGATTCATGGCTTAAGTTATGCGGTCGCAGGGGCGAAGATGCAAGTACCGCTCAGGATCTTCAGCGTCTGCCAGGGCCTCATCGCTGGCAAGCCAGCTCCCACAAGGATTGCGGTGGTTCACAGAATTTGTGGTCAGCACTGAACCCTGTGGGAGCTGGCTTGCCAGCGATGGGGCCAGTGGCCATGACACAAATTCCGGCGATCTACACTTTACGGATGACGGTTGCGCACTAAACCCGCAAAATGCAACGATTCCGGCAACTATCGACGACATCGCCTGCCGGCGCTGTCGATACAGCCATCGTTCCAATCAGACTGGGCCTGCTGACTCTATGCGAATGCGCCTTATGTTACTGGGCGGCGGAAATGCCCTTGGGCAGGCGCTGATTCGCCTCGGTGCGGAGGAAGACATCGGTTTCCTCGCCCCCCGCCCACCACAAGACGGCTGGGATGCCGCGAGCCTGACGCAACTGCTCGACGACACCCGCCCGGACGCGCTGATCAATCTCGCCTACTATTTCGACTGGTTCCAGGCGGAGACGGTCAGTGAACAGCGTCTGGCCGGGCAAGAACGCGCGGTCGAGCGCCTGGCCGAACTGTGCCAGCACCACAACATCGTGCTGCTGCAGCCTTCGAGCTATCGAGTGTTTGACGGCTCGCGGGCCACGGCCTACAGCGAAAAAGACGAGCCGGTGCCCCTGGGCCTGCGCGGTCAGGCCTTGTGGCGGATCGAGCAAAGCGTGCGTGCCACTTGCCCGCAACACGTGTTGTTGCGCTTCGGCTGGCTGCTCGACGACAGCCCCGACGGCACCCTCGGGCGTTTCCTCGCCCGGGCCGAGACGCCTGAAGAGCTGCTGATGGCCGACGATCGCCGGGGTAATCCGACGCCGGTGGACGATGCGGCTCGGGTGATCATTTCAGTGCTCAAGCAACTCGATTGTGCAGCGCCGCTGTGGGGCACCTATCATTACGCCGGACATGAGGCGACCACGCCGCTGGCATTAGGGCAGGCGATCATCACCGAAGCACGCAACCTGCACGAACTGGCCATCGAAGCGCCGACCGCCCAGGCACACGCTGCGCGGCCCGACGCTGCCGAAGAACCGCAACACGCGGTGCTGGCCTGCAAGAAAATTCTGCACACCTTCGGGATCAAGCCCCGCGCCTGGCGCGCGGCGCTCCCGGGCTTACTGGATAGGTTTTATCGCCATGGCTGACGGCCCTGTTTTAATCACCGGCGGCGCCGGTTTCATTGGTTCGCACCTCACTGATGCCTTGCTTGCCCAAGGCCATTCGGTGCGGATTCTCGATGACCTGTCCACCGGCAAACGCACTAACCTGCCGCTGGACAACCCCAAGGTCGAACTGATTGTTGGCGACGTCGCCGACGCGGCATTGGTCGCCCGCTCGATGATCGGTTGCAGTGCTGTCGCGCACTTGGCCGCCGTGGCCTCGGTGCAGGCGTCGGTGGACGATCCGGTGAAGACTCACCAGAGCAATTTCATCGGCACCCTGAATGTCTGCGAGGCCATGCGTCAGGCCGGCGTAAAACGGGTGTTGTTTGCCTCCAGCGCGGCGGTTTACGGCAACAACGGCGAAGGTGAGTCGATTGACGAAGACACCGCCAAGGCGCCGCTGACGCCGTACGCCTCGGACAAATTGGCTGGCGAGTACTACTTCGATTTCTACCGCCGCCAGCATGGCCTGGAGCCGGTAGTGTTCCGCTTCTTCAACATCTTCGGCCCACGCCAGGACCCGTCCTCGCCGTATTCCGGGGTGATCAGCATTTTCAGCGAGCGTGCGCAGAAAGGCCTGCCGATCACCGTGTTCGGTGATGGTGAGCAGACGCGGGATTTTGTTTACGTTGAAGATCTGGTCGATTTGCTGGTGCAGGCGATCGAGAAACCACAGATCGAAGTTGGAGCGGTCAACGTCGGCTGGAATCAGGCCACCACGCTCAAGCAGATGCTGGAAGCGCTTGGCCAGGTGGTCGGTGAGTTGCCGCCGGTAAGTTATGGTCCGGCGCGTTCTGGTGACATCCGTCACTCGCGGGCGAACAACCGGCGTTTGTTGGAGCGGTTTACTTATCCAGCGCAGACCCCGATGAGCGTTGGCTTGGCACGGTTGTTGGGTCGGGACTGAAAAGCCCCTTGACCATTCGAGCAGGCATGAAAAAGGCGCCCTTCAACAGGCGCCTTTTTCACGGCCGGAACTTATCGCGATCCCTGTAGCGAGGGGATTTATCCCCGATCAACTGCTCAGCAGTTGCCTCAGTTTCAAGTCTGCCCACCACCAAGCCTCATTCACCACCACGTGAACGTTCGGTAAAAATCAGCTTAGAACTTGTAGCCCAGGCCAACCATGTACACGAACGGGTCCACATCCACATTGACCTTGGCCCGAGTGCCTGGCGCCACGGCGTCGTTTTCCACGGTCGCACGGGTGTTGATGTCAATGTAGCGCATCTGGGCGTTGAGCATGATGTTGTCGGTGAGCATGTAGTCAGCCCCGACCTGGAACGCCATGCCCCAGGAGTTTTTAGCCTTGAAGTTGCTGAACCCGTTGGCTTGCGCTTCGTTGCTGAGCTTTTCGTCGTAGATCCAAGTGTAGTTGATACCCGCGCCCACATACGGCTGGAAGGCCGACTTGTTGTCGAGCGGGTAGTAAACAACGCTCAGGGTCGGTGGCAGGTGTTTGAGGGTGCCGAGCTTGCCGTTGGCCGCGCCCAGGCCGGTGCCTTTGAGGTTCACGTCATGCTCGAACGGCGAGGCGGCGAGCAGCTCGATACCGACATTGTTGGTGACCATGTACGCGAAGTTCAGGCCCAACTGTGTGTCGCTGTCCATGGTGGCCTTACCACCCAGGTTGGTACCGGCCAATGGGCCTTGATCGACCTTGACGCTGGAGCTGCTGGCTTTCGGGTTGACGGTGATTGCACCGGCGCGAACGATGATGTCGCCAGCGTCGAAGGCGTGGGCGAGCGGGGCTGCGAGCGCGAGGGCAAACAGCGAAGCGCTGAGCAAGGACTTGTTCATGGGGGCTCCAAAGGACGTTGAAAATGTTCGATGTCCAATGGTAAAGAGCCATCTGATACGGTCTTTTGATTCAGCTCAATGAAACAGTGATGGGTCCAGTTTTCGTGGAACCTTTGAGGGTCTCATCGCGAGCAAGCTCGCTCCCACAGGGGATTTGTGTCTATGCACAGATCCAATGTGGGAGCGAGCTTGCTCGCGATGGCTATCTATCCAACACAACATGACTACCGGATTCACTCCGGCAATTCATACACATAAATCTTGTCGGCATTCATCTGATACCCGGCATCCGCCAATTCGCTGCTGGACGCCTTTACCTGCAAAGAACCTTCGATCCAGTACGGCTGATACAGCTCATCGAGCTTCACACCGACCTCGCTTTTCACATGCACGATCTGGTTCGACGGCGGTGGCGGCACGTGGATGCAGGCGCCGAAATACGGCACCAGCAAGAACTCCGTGGTGCGACCTTCTTCGCTCACTTCCAGCGGCACGATATAACCCGGCAGTCGGATCTTCTTGCCATCGAGGCTTTTCACCACCGGCGCATTGGGCAAATCCTGCTTGGCGGCCGGGGCCGATTCAAGCGCGCTGCTCATCTGTGACAGATCATGCAGCGGCGTCATGTTCGGCACTTCGGCCGGGGCGTCCGGCGGGATCATTTCCTGCCAGGTCAAATCCTTCGGCTCGGCCGCCCACAGCGGCAGGGCGACCAGCATCAACAGCGCGAGCAGAGCGCGGGGCATCTTTAACGTCCTCATAAACGGATCGACAGGCCATCGGCCAACGATTGGCGATACGCACGCCAAGCCGGCACGCTGCCCATCAGCAGCGCGGCGATCAGGATGCCACCGAGCAACGTCCATTCATATTCGCTCGGCCACGACAGTGGCAAGTACAAGCCGTAATTGGCCTGCACATAACCTTGCGCCGCCGCGATGCACACATACAACAACGCCACGCCGGCAATCACTCCGGACAACGCCAGGGCAAACGCCTCCAGTACCAACAGCGTTGCGATGTGCCATGGCCGTGCACCCACCGAACGCAGAATCGCCATCTCGCGCCGCCGTTCATTGAGGCTGGTGAGAATCGCCGTGAGCATGCCGATCAACCCGGTCAACACCACAAACAACGAGACCACGAACAGGGCTTTCTCCGCCGTGCTCATCAAACTCCACAGCTCCTGCAATGCAACGCCCGGCAGGATCGCCAGCATCGGTTCGCCAAGGAATTCGTTGATTTCACGCTGGACCGCGAAGGTCGAAATCTTGCTGTTGAGACCGAGCATGAACGCGGTGATCGCTTGCGGTGTCAGGTCCATGTTGCGCGCCTGGTCGGCACTGATCCGGCCTTTGCCCTGCGCGGGCACGCCGTTGTGCCAGTCGATATGGATCGCTTCCATCCCGCCGAGGCTAATGTGCAACGTGCGGTCCACCGGGGTGCCGGTGCGTTTGAGAATGCCGACCACGGTGAATGGCTTGTCGTCGTGCTTGACCAGGCTGATCACGGCCACGCCGTGGGCCAGCACCAGTTTGTCGCCGAGTTTGTAGTGCAACGCATCCGCCACTTCGGCGCCGAGCACCACTTCAAACGGGTCGGTGGCGAAAGCCCGGCCATCGGCCAGTTCCAGGTGTTGCTGATGGCCGTACTGATAATGCTCGAAGTACGCCTCGGTGGTGCCCATTACCCGATAACCGCGATGGGAATCGCCGAGGGACATCGGGATCGCCCACTTCACTTTCGGGTTGTTGGCGAAGTGTTCGAAGCTGTCCCAACGGATGTTGTTGGTGGCGTTGCCGATGCGAAACACCGAGTACAGCAACAGGTTCACCGAACCGGAGCGGGCGCCGACGATCAGGTCGGTGCCGCTGATGGTGCTGGCGAAACTGGCCTTGGCTTCAGTGCGCACACGTTCAACGGCTAAAAGCAGGCAGACCGACAGGGCGATGGCGAACGCGGTGAGGATCGCGGTGAAGCGGCGGTTAGCCAGGCTGGCCAGGGCTAGACGAAACAAATACATCTCAGACCTCGAACGGGGTGGCGGCGCGATTAAGCTCGGCCAGCGACAGGTTGCGATCGAACAGCGGCGCGAGGCTCTGGTCGTGGCTGACGAACAACAGGCTCGACCCGGCTTCGCGGCATTCGGCGAACAACAAGCGAATGAAGTTCTCGCGAGCGTCGTAATCCAGGGCCGAGGTCGGTTCGTCGGCGATCACCAGTTCCGGCTGACCGATCAACGCCCGTGCGGCGGCGACCCGTTGTTGCTGGCCGATGGACAACGAATCGGCGCGGCGGCTGAGGATGCTTTCATCCTTCAAGCCCAAATGAGCGAGGAGGGTGGCCGCCGCTTGATCGACGCTGCCGTGGCGCTGTTTCGCCCGTTCGGCGCGCAGCTTGGAGAAGTGGCAGGGCAACTCGACGTTCTCGCGCACCGAGAGGAACGGCAGCAAGTTGAACTGCTGGAAGATGTAGCCGGTGTGATCGACGCGGAAACGGTCACGGGCGCCGGCACCGAGCTCGGTCAGTTCCTGGCCGAGCAAACGGATGCTGCCACGATCGGGCTTCTGCACACCGCCGAGCAGGCCGAGCAGGGTGGTCTTGCCACTGCCGCTGGGGCCCTTGAGGAACAGGGTTTCCCCGGCTTCCAGGCGAAAGGCCGGGATATCCAGCAGCGGCGGGTGACCGGGCCAACTGAAGCCCAGGTCGGACAGTTCGATGAGTGCTTGGGTCATAGCGCCGATTTCATGGGTTTGTCTTGATTACAGCTACAACCCCGATCCCTGTAGGAGCGAGGCTTGCCCGCGAAAGCGATCTTACAGTCGACATCTCTGCTGAATGTGACGGCCTCTTCGCGGGCAAGCCTCGCTCCTACAAGGGGCGGGGGTTGATCAGAAGTTGAGCGATGCAGCCTTCGCCGTCACTTCAACGCCTTGCTGGCCGCTCGGGCCGATCAGTTGTACCTGAATTTTCTGGGTCGCCGGGAAGGTATTGAAGATCGTCGCCAGGTCCAGGGTCTTCAGCGCGCCAGGTGCCGAGCAGCTGAATTGGTAGTGGGCGTGGATTTCGCTGTGGTCATGGTGATGCTCGTGACCGTCCTTGTCCGCTTCGGCGTGGTCATCGTCGTCATGATCGTCGGCGTCCGGCTTGTCGCCGAACAGCGGGCTTTCCAGTTCCTGGGTCGCGACCTTGCAACCGGCCGCTGCAGGCAGGTTGAACAGCACCAGCGGGTTTTCCAGGCGTGCACGGGCGGCGGCGACTTTGGCTTTGTCGGCGTCAGTGGTGGCGGCGTGTTCGAAGCCCACCAGGTTCATCGCCGGGCTTTCCAGCTCCAGCTCCAGGGTCTGGCCGTCCAGCGCCGCGTTCAGGCGACCGACGCCATGTTCATGGGCGCCGAGGCTGCCGTGTTCAGGTTCATTGGCAGCATGAGCAACGGCCAGCGGCAACAGGGCAAACGGCAGAGCGAGCAGCAGACGACGCATGGCGGGTCTCCGGAAAGTAAAGTGAAGAGTTTGTTATGTAATCTTATAACGAAAGTGCGGAGAGTTTGACCGTCCGCTTGGCGTTGCACAAGACCCATGGGAGCATGCATGTCAGAAATGTGCAGGAGCAGACCTATGTTGCGAATACGCGGAAGCATCGGCGACTGGCCGGTGGATTTGACCCTGGAGCTGGACGATAGCGACTGGGCACGGCTCGGCGCGCAGTTGCAGGTGAGCAAAACCGAAGAGGCCAGCGCCCCTGCAGCCAAACCAGTGAACCAGGATGAGGCGCTGTGGCAAATTGCCAAGGACCTGCTGCGCAAGGCCGGGCAATTGAGCGGGCCGGATTTGCTGGAACAACTGGAAGGACTGACCGGCAGCGCGGCCTCGGGCAAACGCTTGCTGGTGCGCTTGCGTCATTGTGCGGATGTGAAAGTAGTGAGCGGCGGGGATACGCCGCTCTATAGCTGGCGCGAGCCAGCGTAGGAGCTGCCGAAGGCTGCGATCTTTTGATCTTTAATACAGCGCGGCAAACAACTTGCGGCGGTACGTGGTCACCAATGGGTGATCGTTGCCCAGCAATTCGAACACCTGCAGCAAGGTCTTGTGCGGCAAGCCTTCGCTGTAGCTGCGGTTGCGGATGAACAGCTTCAGCAGCGAATCCAGCGCCGGTTCGTATTGCTGGCGAGCGAGTTGCTGGATCGCCAGTTGATAGACCGCTTCATCGTCCTGCGGGTTTTTCGCCAGGCGCGCTTTCAGGTCGGCGGCATCCGGCAAATCCTTGGCCTGACCCAGGAATTGGATCTGCGCCTTGGCGCCGGCCAGGGCGGCTTTGTGCTCATCGGTCTTGACCGCGTCGAGCACGGTTTGCGCTTCACCCAATTCACCGCGCTCGGTGAGGCAACGCGCATAAAGGATCAGCGCTTTCGCGTTGGTATTGTCTTCGCCCAGCAGCACCTTGAGGATGGCTTCGGCGTCGGCGAAACGACCTTCGTCGAACAACGCCTGAGCCTGTTCGAACGGATCGGCAGCGGCCGGCGGCGGCATTTGTACGTGCGGTTCAAGCATCGCGCGGACGGCGGATTCCGGTTGCGCACCGGCAAAACCGTCCACCGGTTGACCGTCCTTGAACAGCACCACGGTCGGCAGGCTGCGAATGCCGAAGCGCGAGACGATGTCCGGCTCGACGTCGCAATTGACCTTGGCCAGCAGCAACTCGCCCTGATAACTCTCGGCGATGGTTTGCAGCATCGGCATCAGCGCCTTGCATGGCGCACACCATTCGGCCCAGAAATCCACCAGCACCGGCTTGTGAAAAGAGTTCTCGATCACCGACTGGTCGAAATCAGCAGTCGTGGCGTCGAAGATGTACGGCGTTTCCTGACTCATGGGGGATCTCTTGGAAGCGTGAATGAGGCAACTATACGGCTTGGTGGGGGCTGGCCGGAAGCGGGGTGGCTGTTGGAGAGGTATTGGCTGACAGGACGTTATCGCGAGCAAGCTCGCTCCCACATTGGAATTGTGGCGAACGAGGATTTTGTGATCGACACAAAACAACTGTGGGAGCGAGCTTGCTCGCGATGCTTCTAGCCGCGCCGCGCATGGTAAAGGCTCACATGCCGAAACTCTTCGGGCTCGGCCAGGTCCGGCAAGGTCATGGCCTCGAGCATCTCGATGCGCCGGTACAACGGATGACGAAAATCCCTCACCCGCGAATCCGCGACCAACGCTTCCTGGCCACGACTCAAAAACTCATCGAGTAGCGGCAGATTCGCCCGGTCATACAGCACGTCGGCGACGAGAATCAGATCAAACCGATCCGCCTCGGCAAAGAAATCTGCCGAGTAATTGAGCTCCACATCATTGAGTTCAGCATTCGCCCGACACGCGGCAATCGCCAGTGGGTCCAGGTCACAGGCCACCACTTCCAGCGCCCCGGCTTTCACGGCGGCAATCCCCGCCACGCCGGAACCGGCGCCGAAATCCAGCACCCGTTTGCCTTTGACCCACTCAGGAAACTCAGCGAGATAACGCGCCACCGCCAAGCCGCTGGCCCAGCAGAAACTCCAGTACGGCGGCTCGTGCAGAATCCGCCGGGTTTCTTCGGGGCTGAAGGCGCGATCCATGTTGTCGCCGTCGATCAGCCAAAGCTTCAAGTCAGTGTCCGGCAACTCACAAGCAACAAGCTGTGCGTCACCGAGCAGTTCACCCAATGCCTGTTGCAGGTCGAGCGGTGCAATCATGGTGCTTTGACGAATTGCAGCTGGCCCAAGGCCTGGGTGGTGGCTTGCTCAACGCGCACGGCCGGCAAGTGCAATATCAACTGACCGGACTGGCTGGCGCGGCCACGTAGTTCAACGCGAGCGCCGACCGGGAAGGATTCCGGATTGAAACGCAGGCGAAACGGCAGCACTTGGTTGGTACCGATCAGGCTGGAGCTGGCCAGCAACTGTTGCGGACGGGATTTGTCGTCGATCACCAGCAACGCCAGCTCAACTTCGGCACCGGCCGGCACGCCTTGCAGGGTGCCGCTCAGTTCACGCTGAAAAGCGGGCAGTGGGCCGAGGTCAGCCGACTCCTTGGCTTTTTTCTGCGCCTGTTGCGGCGCGGGGCCCGGCGTCGGTGGCTGGGGCTTGGGTGCATTGCTGCCGCAGGCCACCAGCAGGCTTAAAATACTGAGCAGGACGAGCGGTCTTAGGGACATTTAAGGCTCCAGCAAGGTGACATCCATAATAGCTCGTCTGTATACCGCAAACCCTATGGCTTGTCTTGCCACCGGGATGCGCTACCATGGCCCTCCCTTTTTTTGTTGCCTGCCACCATGCACTGTCCCTTCTGCGGTGCCAACGACACCAAGGTCATCGACTCGCGTCTGGTCGCCGAGGGCGAACAGGTGCGCCGCCGGCGTGAATGCCTGGCCTGCGGCGAACGTTTCACGACGTTCGAGACCGCCGAACTGGTGTTGCCGCGCCTGATCAAAACCGACGGCAGCCGTCAGCCGTTCGACGAAGAAAAACTGCGCGCCGGTATGCAGCGGGCGCTGGAGAAGCGTCCGGTGAGTGTCGAACGCCTCGAATCGTCGCTGGTGCACATCAAACACAAACTGCGCGCCACCGGCGAACGCGAGGTCAAATCCCTCGTGGTCGGTGAACTGGTGATGGCCGAGCTGCAAAAGCTCGACGAAGTCGCCTACATTCGCTTCGCCTCCGTGTATCGGCGCTTTCAGGACCTCAACGAGTTCCGCGAAGAGATCGATCGCCTGGCCCGTGAGCCGGTGAAAGAATGACCACCTCCCCAGAACAAGCCATCCTCGACGCCCATTACATGGCCCGCGCGCTGGAACTGGCGCGCAAAGGTCACTACACGACTCACCCAAACCCTCGGGTGGGCTGCGTGATCGTGCGGGACGGGCAGATTGTCGGCGAAGGCTGGCACGTGCGCACCGGCGAACCTCACGCCGAAGTCCACGCCTTGCGCGCTGCTGGCGATAAGGCTCGCGGCGCCACTGCATACGTAACCCTCGAACCTTGCAGCCACCATGGTCACACGCCGCCCTGCGCCGATGCGCTGGTGAACGCCGGTGTCGCCCGTGTAGTTGCATCGATGCAGGACCCTAACCCGTCGGTCGCCGGTCGCGGCATGGCGCGATTGGCCCAGGCCGGTATTGCTACCGAAAGCGGTGTGCTGGAAGGCGAAGCGCGCAAGCTCAACGAAGGCTTCCTCAAGCGCATGGAACACGGCTTGCCGTTCGTGCGGGTCAAGTTGGCCATGAGCCTGGACGGTCGCACGGCGATGGAAAGCGGCGAAAGCCAATGGATCACCGGCCCGGCCGCCCGTTCGGCGGTACAACGCCTGCGTGCCCAGGCCAGCGTGGTGCTGACCGGCGCCGACACGGTGCTGGCGGACAATGCGCGGTTGACCGTGCGTGCCGCTGAACTGGGTCTGGACGCTGAACAAACCGCGTTGGCCATGAGCCGTCCGCCGCTGCGTGTGCTGATCGACGGCCGTTTGCGCGTGCCGCTGGATGCGCCGTTCTTCAAGGCTGGCCCGGCGCTGGTCGCCACCTGCATGGCCATCGAAGAGCAATATGCCAACGGCCCGGAATGCCTGATCGTGGCCGGCGACGATGGCTTGGTCGACTTGCGCAAATTGCTGGTCGAACTCGCCCATCGTGGGGTCAATGAAGTCTTGGTCGAAGCCGGCCCGCGTCTGGCCGGCGCGTTTGCCCAGCAAGGTCTGGTGGATGAATTCCAGATCTTTATTGCCGGCAAATTTTTAGGCTCGTCCGCGCGCCCATTGCTGGACTGGCCGCTCGCGCAAATGAAGGATGCGCCCGAGCTCAAAATCATCGAAATTCGCGCGGTTGGCGATGACTGGCGAGTCATCGCCATACCTGTGCCAGCAGCGAGCGTATAATTCCCGGCTTGCGCCACGCGACAGCCTTGTTCTCGAGGAGGACTCCATGTTTACCGGCATCATCGAATCCATCGGCAGTATTCGTGCATTGACCCCAAAAGGCGGAGATGTGCGGGTATACGTAGAAACCGGCAAGCTCGACCTGAGCGACGTCAAACTGGGCGACAGCATCGCGGTCAACGGCGTATGCCTGACCGCAGTTGAACTGCCAGGCAATGGCTTTGCGGCAGACGTCAGCCGCGAAACCCTCGACTGCACCGCCATGAACGACCTGAAAAGCGGCAGCCCGGTCAACCTGGAAAAAGCCCTGACCCCGACCACACGTCTGGGTGGGCACCTGGTCAGCGGTCACGTCGATGGCGTGGGCGAAGTGGTTGCCCGTACAGAAAATGCTCGCGCAGTGGAATTCCGCATCCGCGCGCCGAAAGACCTCGCCAAGTACATCGCCCATAAAGGCTCGATCACCGTCGATGGCACCAGCCTGACCGTGAACGCAGTCGATGGCGCCGAGTTCTTGCTGACGATCATTCCCCACACCCTGAGCGAAACCATCATGGCGTCTTACCAGCCAGGTCGCCGGGTGAATCTGGAAGTGGACTTGCTGGCACGTTATCTGGAGCGCCTGTTGTTGGGCGACAAGGCCGCAGAGCCAAGCTCCAGTAACATCACCGAAAGCTTTCTGGCCGCCAACGGCTACCTCAAATCCTGACTCAAGGGGGTGCCTTGTGGCGCTCAATAGCATCGAAGAACTGGTTGAAGATATCCGCCAAGGCAAGATGGTCATCCTCATGGATGACGAAGATCGCGAGAACGAAGGCGACCTGATCATGGCCGCCGAGTGCTGCAAGCCTGAACACATCAACTTCATGGCCAAGCACGCCCGTGGCCTGATCTGCATGCCGATGAGTCGCGAGCGCTGCGAACTGCTGAAGCTGCCGTTGATGGCGCCGCGCAACGGTTCCGGTTTTGGCACCAAGTTCACCGTGTCGATCGAAGCCACGACCGGCGTGACCACCGGCATCTCCGCCGCCGACCGCGCCCGCACCGTGCAGGCCGCTGCCGCCAAGGATGCCAAGGCCGAAGACATCGTCAGCCCGGGCCACATCTTCCCGCTGATGGCCCAACCCGGCGGCACCCTTGCTCGCGCCGGCCACACTGAAGCGGCCTGCGACCTGGCGCGCATGGCCGGTTTCGAGCCGAGCGGTGTGATCTGCGAAGTGATGAACGACGACGGCACCATGTCCCGTCGCGCTGAACTGGAAACCTTTGCTGCCGAACACAACATCAAGATCGGCACCATCGCCGACCTGATTCACTACCGGATGATCCACGAACGTACCGTTCAGCGGATTGCCGAGCAGCCGCTGGACAGCGAACTGGGCCAATTCAACCTGGTGACCTATCGTGATTCCGTGGAAGGCGACGTGCACATGGCCCTGACCCTGGGCACCGTGTGCGCTGAAGAACCGACCCTGGTCCGGGTGCACAACATGGACCCGTTGCGCGACCTGCTGATGGTCAAGCAACCGGGCCGCTGGAGCCTGCGCGCCGCCATGGCTGCGGTCGCCGAGGCCGGTAGCGGCGTGGTGCTATTGCTCGGTCACCCGCTCGATGGCGACGTGTTGCTGGCACACATCCGCGAAACCGCGGAACACGTACCGGCGAAAAAACCGACCACCTACAGCATCGTCGGTGCCGGTTCGCAGATCCTTCGGGACCTGGGCGTGCGCAAAATGCGCCTGATGAGTGCGCCAATGAAATTTAATGCGATATCCGGTTTCGATCTGGAAGTTGTAGAATACGTGCCCTCCGAATAATGACTGGGTGTTTCCAGTCCTTGATTCGCGGTTAACACATCACTGAGGGACGCGTAGAAAACGCGTCCCGGCTCTTTAAGAGATCTAACGAATGACCCTGAAGACCATCGAAGGTACCTTCATCGCCCCTAAAGGCCGCTACGCTTTGGTAGTGGGCCGTTTCAACAGCTTCGTCGTTGAAAGCCTGGTTAGCGGTGCAGTTGATGCCCTGGTTCGCCATGGCGTGAGCGAAAGCGACATCACCATCATCCGTGCGCCTGGCGCCTTCGAAATTCCGCTGGTTGCGCAGAAAGTCGCTCAGAAGGGCGAGTACGCGGCAATCATCGCCCTGGGCGCGGTCATTCGTGGCGGTACTCCGCACTTCGAATACGTGGCTGGCGAATGCACCAAGGGCCTGGCCCAGGTGTCCATGGAGTTCGGCGTACCGGTCGCTTTCGGCGTCCTGACCGTTGATTCCATCGAGCAAGCCATCGAACGTTCCGGCACCAAGGCCGGTAACAAAGGTGCTGAAGCTGCCCTGTCCGCTCTGGAAATGGTCAGCCTGCTGGCGCAGTTGGAGGCCAAGTGATTAGCGACGAAAGTGATCGTTTCAACCCGCGCGATCCAAAGCCTGCGGATGCCGGCAAGCCATCGAAAAGCGTCAAGCGTCGCGAAGCCCGTCAGCTCGCGACTCAAGCGCTGTATCAATGGCACATGGCCAAGCAATCGCTGAACGAGATCGAAGCGCAGTTTCGGGTCGATAACGATTTCAGCGATGTCGATGCCGCCTACTTCCACGACATCCTGCACGGCGTTCCGGCGCACCGCACCGAGATCGATACTGCCCTGGCCCCGTGCCTGGACATTACGATCGAAGAGCTGGACCCGGTTGAACTGGCCGTTCTGCGCCTGTCGACCTGGGAGCTGATCAAGCGTGTCGACGTGCCGTACCGCGTTGTGATCAACGAAGGTATCGAGCTGGCGAAAGTCTTCGGTTCCACCGACGGCCACAAGTTCGTCAACGGTGTACTCGACAAGCTGGCCCCGCGTCTGCGTGAAGCTGAAGTGAAGGCGTTCAAGCGCTGATCCTTTGATCAGTGCTTGGAAATGCCATGGGCGAGTTTGAGCTGATCCGCAATTTCTTCGCCGCCGCGCCTTGTGCGCAGGGCGGCGAGGGCGTTGCCCTTGGGATCGGCGACGACTGCGCCTTGCTGGCTGTTCCCTCCGGGGAACAGTTGGCGATTTCCACCGACACCCTCGTTGCCGGTGTGCATTTCGCAGATCCTTGCGACCCGTTTTTGCTCGGTCAGCGCTCGCTGGCTGTAGCGGTCAGTGACCTGGCCGCCATGGGCGCCACTCCCATTGCCTTTACCCTTGCCCTGACGTTGCCGACGGTGACCGCCGATTGGCTGGACGCCTACGCCCGTGGTTTGAACGTCATGGCGCAGAGCTGTGGCGTGGCGCTGGTGGGTGGCGACACCACTCGTGGGCCGTTGAGCCTGACGATGACCGTGTTTGGCCGTGTGCCGGTCGGCAAGGCGTTGACCCGCAGTGGCGCGCAGCCGGGCGACTTGCTGTGTGTCGGCGGTGAGCTGGGCAATGCCGCCGGGGCCTTGCCGCTGGTGCTTGGTCAGCGGACTACTGAAGCGGCCATCGCCGATCCGTTGCTGGCCCATTACTGGGCGCCGCAACCGCAACTGGCCCTCGGTCAGGCGTTGCGCGGCAAAGCTACCTCGGCGCTGGACATCTCCGACGGCCTGCTCGCCGATTGTGGGCATATTGCGCTCGCGTCGAAGGTCGGCATTCAGGTTGAGCGGAGTAAGCTGCCTGTATCGACGGCGTTAGTGGCGTTCCTCGGTCAATCGGGCGCTGAAGACGCGGCCCTGAGCGGTGGTGACGACTACGTGCTGGCCTTTACTTTGCCGCCCGTCGAATTGCCCCGACTGCTGGCCGACGGTTGGCCGATCCAAGTGGTCGGCCAGGTCGTGACCGGGCAGGGCGTTGTGCTGCTGGAGGCCGATGGACAAGACATCACCCCGCAAACCCGGGGCTATCAACATTTTCGGGAGACACCGTGACAGATCATCCCAAACAGACCCCGGCGGAATTCGTACCGCCTTCGGTCTGGCGTAATCCGTGGCATTTCCTGGCGTTCGGCTTCGGCTCGGGCACCTTGCCAAAAGCACCGGGCACCTGGGGGTCGTTAGTTGCGCTACCCTTTATTCCGTTGTGGCAGATGTTGCCCGACTGGGGTTACTGGCTGATGCTCGGCATCACCATGCTGTTCGGCTTCTGGCTGTGCGGCAAAGTGGCCGACGATTTGCGAGTACATGATCACGAAGGCATCGTCTGGGACGAGATGGTCGGGATGTGGATCACCCTGTGGCTGGTGCCGCAAGGTTGGTACTGGTTGCTGGCAGGGTTCTTGTTGTTCCGCTTCTTCGACATCCTCAAACCGTGGCCGATTCGCTGGATCGACCGCCACGTGCATGGCGGCGTCGGGATCATGCTCGATGACGTATTGGCCGGGGTCTTTGCATGGCTGGGGATGCAGGGTCTGGTTTGGCTTTTTGCCTGAGTGGCAAACCGGGGAACTAGGGATGGCTCGACGCTGGTTGATGGTGGTTTTCGCGATGTTTTGCTCACTCGCCCAGGCGGGGGATGTCGCGCCGACGCCGTCCGTGATTCATCTGGCCAGCGAAGACTGGGAAGACTACACCGCTGCTGACGGCCACGGCCTGGGCTGGGATCTGCTGCGGGCGATCTTCGAGCCGGCGGGTGTCAAGCTGGACATCCGCACCGAACCTTACACGCGCGCCGTGGGCTTGGCCCAGCGGGGCGAAGTGGACGCCTGTGTCGGTTCCTATCGGGATGAAATCAGCGATCTGCTCTATCCGCACTGGAACTTCGACACCGATCACATCTATGCCTTGGGCCTGGCGAGCAATCCGGCGCCGACCCTCGACACCCTGGGCAACTATCGACTGGCCTGGGTTCGTGGCTACAAATATCAGGATTACCTGCCGAACATTCACCGCTACAACGAAGTGGTGCGGCGTACCGGAATCCTGTCGATGCTGACCCACAACCGCGCCGACTATTACATTGATGCGCTGACCGAAGTCGATTACATGGTCGCCCGGGCCAAGGATCCGTCGCAGTTTCGTCGAACCCACATCGCCGAGTTGCCATTGTTCCTGTGTTTTGCCGACAACCCCAAGGCCCGCGCGTTGATGGCGTTGTTCGACCAGCGCATGGAACGGCTGGTGAAAAGCGGCCAGTTGAAACCGGTCTTCGCCAAGTGGAAACAGCCCTACCCATTCGATGCGAACTGAGCGCAGATATTGTGTCCAGCACTGCCCCCTGTGGGAGCGAGCCTGCTCGCGAAAGCGCTGGGTCAGGCAGCACAGAGATTGAATCTGCCGACGCCTTCGCGAGCAGGCTCGCTCCCACAGGGATCCGCAATGGCCGGGAGATATCAAACTTTTTGATCGTTATGCCCCATAATTCAGCCTAAGCGTCGGTTAGAACCTGCTGTTACAATGCCGCGTCTGCGAATCTCCAGTACTTATTGATCAGGAGCACACCGGTGCCTGTCGTTTTTGTCGCCGCTTCCAAGCTGCCAACGCCTTTTGCGCAATTCACCATGCACGGCTTTCTCGATGAAGAAAATGGCCGAGAGCACGTGGTGCTCAGTCTGGGTGAGTTCGATGACGGTGCCCCGGTGCTCGGCCGCTTGCACTCCGAATGCCTGACCGGCGATGCCTTGTTCAGCCAGCGTTGCGACTGCGGCTCTCAGCTTGAAGCAGCGTTGCAGGCCATCGCCCGCGAAGGCCGTGGCGTGTTGCTGTACTTGCGTCAGGAAGGTCGTGGCATTGGCCTGCTGAACAAAATCCGCGCTTACGAGTTGCAGGACGGCGGCGCCGACACCGTTGAAGCCAACGAGCGTCTGGGCTTTGCCGCCGATCAGCGTGACTACGCCATGTGCCTGCCGATGCTTCAGCACCTGGGCGTGAAATCCCTGCGTCTGATGACCAACAACCCACGCAAGGTCAAAGCCTTGACCGACATGGGTATCGTGGTCGCCGAGCGAGTGCCGCTGCACACCGGGCACAACCCGCACAACAAACTCTACCTGGCCACCAAGGCCAAAAAGCTCGACCACATGATGGGCAACGAGCATCAGGGCGAGGCAGATCGGGCGTGACCCGCGGCCAGGTTCGGCGCCGACTGTCGTTCAGCTGGTGGCAATACCTGGCGCTGGCCTTGTTGCCGCTGTTCGTGATCAACGGCGTGTTTGGCCAGAGCGAGGCGATCCTGCCGGTGCTGGCGATGCCGTTGTTCATCGCCGGTGTGGCCTCGATGTTTGTCAGCCTGAAGTTCTTTAGTGGCTATAAACATGCGCTGATCGCCACCCAGAAAGCCCTCGACACCCCTGAAGAACCTGCTGCCTGGATTACCTTGGCCGCCAAGCGTCGCACGGCGTTCCTGGCTGCCGGCCTGCCGGCGTGGATCGGTGCGCTAGCGGTGTTCGTCGGTCTCGAAGCGGTGCCACTGGTGCTGCTGGCGCTGTCGACTACGGTGCTGTTCTACCTCTACCGTATTCCGCGTCAACTCGGCTGATGCTTCGTCATTGGCTGGCGGTGTTGCTGCTGGCCGTCAGTGGCTCGGCGGCTGCGGTCGAGCGGGTGGTCAGCCTGGCGCCGTCTCTATCTGAAATCGTGGTTGAACTGGGTTCGGCAGACCTGTTGGTCGGTGTGCTGGATGCCGGTGAGCGTCCTGCTGAACTCAAGGATCTGCCTTCCGTTGGCCGCTACGGTCAGTTGGACATGGAGCGATTGCTCAGCCTCAAACCCGATCTGCTGTTGCTCTGGCCCGGCAGCGTCGGCCCGGCGCAGCGTGAACAGCTCAAGCGGTTGAACATTCCTACCTACGTCGCCGAACCGCATAACCTCGGACAACTCACCGCACAGATTGAATCCATCGCCACACAGCTCGGCCGACCGGAGCGGGGCGTGAAGTTAGCGGCGGACCTGCGACAAAAGCTGGATAACCTGCGCCAGCGCTATCGACGGGACAAGCCGTTGCAGGTGTTCTATCAAGTCTGGGATCGGCCGTTGTACACCGTCGGCGGTGGGCAGATCATCAGCGATGCGCTTGAAGTGTGCGGTGCGCGCAATGTGTTTGCCGACCTGACATTGCCAGCGCCGCAGGTGAGCGTGGAGGCGGTGCTGCAGCGCAATCCCGAGGTGATTCTGGCCGGTGATCAGGCGCAGCTCGATGCCTGGAAGGCGTGGCCGCAGGTGGCGGCGGTGGCTCGCGGGCAATTGTTGTTGGTGACGGATAAAGGCCTGGAGCGGCCGAGTGGGCAGATGATCGAGGCGACGGCCAAATTGTGCCAAATCATCGCGCCGGACCAATAACCTGTGGCGAGGGGGCTTGCCCCCGTTCGGCTGCGAAGCAGCCCCAAGACCATCACCCCGGATCTTCAGATACACCGCGCTTGCTGGGTTTACGACTGCTGCGCAGCCGGACGGGGGCAAGCCCCCTCGCCACAATTGACCGAGTTGGCCTTTAGATTTCCGGCGTCCAGGTCACCCCAAACATCCACGCCCGACCTTCCTCGCGATACCCATACTGACTGCCGTCATAGCTGTACAGCGCCCGGCTGTAACCCTTGTCGAGCAGGTTATCCACCTTCAAATCAAGCTTCACTTCCCGATTCAACGCCCAGCTACTTCGCAACCCAAGCAACGCATAGCCGCCCAACGGCTGCTGATTGTTCTCATCGTCGTAGCTGGCGCTGACCGCCTGCCAACTGGCGCCGAGGCTCAGTCGATCGAACTGTCGATCCAGATCCAGGCTCAATGTTCGCCGGGCACGACGGGCCAGGGTGTGACCACTGTCGCGATCTCGCGGGTCGATGATCGACACGCCGAGGTTGCTCTGCCAGCCGAACAGTTCCTGCTTTAGCGCTGCTTCGAAACCGTTGATACGTGCCGAAGCAACGTTCTGCGGGCGGTTATTGCTGCCGAAGATAATCGCGTCTTCCAGGTTCGTTCGGTACAGCGATGCTTCCAGTCGGCTGGCCTCGGTCAGCTGACTGCGCCATTGCAGTTCATAGCTTTTCGAGGTTTCAGGCTTCAAGTCTGGATTGCTGAAGTCCGGGTAATACAGATCGTTGAAAGTCGGTGCGCGGAAGCCTTCGCTGTAGGTCAGCAGCACGTCGTTATCCGGATTCAACGGCAGGGTGAACGTGCCGCTCCAACTGTTTTGGCCGCCGAACTGTTGATTCTGGTCCCGGCGCAGGCCCAGTTCCGTGGAGAAACTGTCCGTCTGATAGCGATGCTGGATAAACGCCGCGCGGTTCCAGCGACTGTCCTCGTCAAACGGCGTGCTGCTGTTGATCCGGTCTTCGTACCAGTCGCCGCCGAGGATCAGGCTATTGCGCTCGTTGAGCGTCAGGTCGTTCTGCCAGTTCACCGAGTCGCGGTAAGTGTTGAACACCATGCGTTCGTCGCTGAGCTTGTCGAGGGTCTTCTCGCTGTTTTCGCTGTGGCCGAACTCGACGCGGGTTTTCCACCGATCATTGACCCGCGCGTCGACGTAACTGCTGACGCTACTGACGTCGAAATCGCTGTAAGGCTGCTGCTGGACGGATTTGAAGGTGGTCGTGTCGAAGCGACCGAACGGGTTGTCGAACTCGCTTTTACCGGTGTTATCCAGCAGGTTGGCGCCGATTTCGATGTCATCGGTCAGCGCATGACTCAGGCTCAAACTCACCGATTTGTTGCGGTACTCGTCGTGATCACTGTCGCTGGGATACGACTCGTGGGTGCGATTGATCCCGGCGGTTTCATCGAGGCTGGCGCCGAGGTTGAAACGAGTCTTCTCGTCGCCGCCGGACAGCCCAAGGCTGCGCTCCCACGTCTGGTTGCTGCCGAATCCCATGTGCAGGCGCGGTTGCAGGCCTTGTTCACCACCGCGACGGGTGAAAATCTGAATCACCCCGCCTATCGCATCGCTACCATAAATCACCGAGCGGGAGCCGCGCAGCACTTCAACGCGCTCGACTTGTTCGATGTTGATGTGTTGCAGGTTGCTGTCGCCAGACGTGGAACTGCCGATGCGCTGGCCGTCCACCAGCACCAGCGTTTGGGCCGACTTGGTGCCGCGAATGTAAATCCCCGGCAAGCTGCCGCGCCCGCCGGTTTGCCCGACCTGCACACCCGGCACCCGACGCAGCAGATCGGTAACGCTGTCCGGTTGCAGACGGTCGATGTCTTCGCGGGTGAACACCGTGTTGGCGGCGCTGCTGTCGTTGCGCGCTTCGACCTGGCGGTTGGCGCTGATCAACACGTCGGGGAGCTTCAGGGCTTGATCGCGTTCGAAGGTGTTGGCCAGGAGTTGGCCGGCCGGCAGGAGTGTCAGCGTTAAAGCGAGACGGGAGAGTTTCATTGGCAGTCCATTGGCAATCTGCAGCGAACACACATTTGAAGGTTGCTCAAAACCAATGTGGGAGCGGGCTTGCTCGCGAAGGCGGTGGATCAATCAACATTTAAGTCGACTGACCGTCCGCTTTCGCGAGCAAGCCCGCTCCCACAGGGTTTTGCGTTTAGATGTTGAGCAGTTGCAGGCGCTGACGAATTGAAGATTCAATCCCTGCTTCATCCAGCCCGCACTCGGCCAGCATCTGCGCAGGCTTGGCGTGCTCGACGTAGCTGTCCGGCAAGCCCAGGTGCAGCATCGACTTGAGGATGTTTTCCCGGGCGAGGAACTCACTGACCGCGCCACCGGCGCCGCCCATGATCGCGTTTTCTTCGATGGTCACCAGCAACTCATGGCTACCGGCAATTTCACGAACCAGTGCTTCGTCGAGCGGTTTGACGAAACGCATATCGACCACGGTCGCATCCAGCGTCTCGGCGACTTTCAGCGCTTCGGCCAGTTGCACGCCGAACACCAGCAGGGCGACTTTGCTGCCCTGACGGCGAACCACACCCTTGCCGATTTCGATCGGTTGCAGGTCTTTCTCGATGGTCGCGTTCGGGCCGTTGCCACGTGGGTAACGCACCGCCGCCGGTCCGTTGTACAGGTGACCGGTGGTGAGCATTTTGCGCAGTTCGTTTTCGTCGCTCGGGGTCATCACCAGCATGCCGGGGATGCAGCGCAGGAACGACAGGTCGAAACTGCCGGCGTGGGTCGGGCCGTCTTCGCCCACCAGACCGGCGCGGTCGATGGCGAACAACACGTCGAGGTTTTGCACCGCGACGTCATGGATCAGTTGGTCGTAGCCGCGTTGCAGGAATGTCGAATAGATCGCCACGACCGGTTTCGCGCCTTCGCAGGCCATGCCGGCGGCGAAGGTGACGGCGTGCTGCTCGGCAATCGCCACGTCGAAATAGCGCAGCGGGAAGCGTTCGCTGAACGCCACCAAGTCGGAGCCTTCCTTCATCGCCGGGGTGATCCCGACCAGGCGCGGATCAGCGGCGGCCATGTCGCACAGCCACTCGCCGAACACACCGGAATACTTCGGCCCGCTGGCTTTCTTCGGCGCAGCGGCCGGCGCGTTCAGCGGTTCGAGTTTGGTGATGGCGTGGTAACCGATCGGGTCGACTTCCGCCGGGGCGAAGCCTTTGCCTTTCTTGGTGACGACGTGCAGGAACTGCGGGCCTTTCAGATCGCGCATGTTGCGCAGGGTGGCGATCAGGGTTGGCAGGTCGTGGCCATCGATTGGGCCGATGTAGTTCCAGCCGAGCTCTTCGAACAGGGTGCCCGGAACCAGCATGCCTTTGGCGTATTCTTCAGTACGACGGGCGATTTCCCAGGCGCCGGGCAGGCGCGACAGGACCTTTTTGCTGCCTTCACGCATGCTTGCGTAGGTGCGGCTGGAAAGGATTTTCGCCAGGTAATTTGACAAGCCACCGACGTTGCGCGAAATCGACATGTCGTTGTCGTTCAGGATCACCAGCATGTTGGCGTTGACTTCGGGCGCGTGGTTCAACGCCTCGAACGCCATGCCGGCGGTTAGTGCGCCGTCGCCGATCACGGCAATCGCCTTGCGATCACTGTTTTGCAGGCGGGCGGCAATTGCCATGCCCAGCGCTGCACTGATCGAGGTGCTGGAGTGGCCGACGCCAAAGGTGTCGTACTCGCTCTCGGAACGACGCGGGAAGGCAGCGATGCCGTCCTTTTGGCGCAGGGTGCCCATGCGCTCGCGACGGCCGGTGAGGATTTTGTGCGGATAGGCCTGATGACCCACGTCCCACACCAGCCGGTCGTCCGGGGTGTCGAAGACGTAATGCAACGCGATAGTCAGCTCGATAACGCCCAGGCCGGCACCGAAATGCCCGCCGGTCTGACCGACCGTGTAGAGCAATTCCAGGCGCAACTCATCAGCCAGGGTTTCCAGCTCGGCTTCGCCTAACCGGCGCAGGCCGTCCGGCGTGTTGGCGCGGTCGAGCAAGGGCGTGGTCGGGCGCTTGCGGGGAATCTCATGAAACGTCGTGGGCATCAGGCGAATCGTTATAGGTATAGAAGAGGCGGCAGTTTACCTGATGCATCGCCCCCTGCCCACGCGTTGCTATTTTTTGGCGGATACGCTGTCAGCTGCGGCGTTCGACGATATAGCGGGCCAGGTCGCGCAGCGGCTCGGCGGCCGCGTCAAACGGTCGCAGCGCATGCAGGGCTTGATCACGCAGTTCCAGGGCGTAGGCCTTGGCGGCGTCGAGACCGAGCAGCGCCGGGTAAGTCGGCTTATCCCGGGCAATGTCGGCACCCTGGCGTTTGCCGAGGGTTTCGGTATCGCTTTCAACGTCCAGAATGTCGTCCTGGACCTGGAACGCCAGGCCAATCGCCTGTGCATAAGTCTGCAAGGACTTGAGTTCGTCTTTTTCGGCCCGACCACTGGCCAGGGCGCCGAGTTTGACGCTGACCTCGATCAGCGCGCCGGTCTTGTGCCGGTGCATGTATTCGAGGGCTTTTTGATCAAGCTTGAGGCCGACCGAACCAAGGTCGATGGCTTGACCGCCGACCATGCCCGCCGGGCCTGCCGCCAACGCCAGGGCGCTGACCATCTGCAAGCTGATTTGCGCATCCAGGGTGCTCAGGCGCGGGTCGAGCAGGGCGCTGAAGGCCAGGCTCTGCAAGCCGTCACCGGCGAGGATTGCGCAGGCTTCATCGAACTTCTTGTGAGTGGTCGGCTGGCCGCGACGCAAATCGTCGTCGTCCATGGCCGGCAAATCGTCGTGCACCAGCGAATAGGCGTGGATCAGCTCCACCGCACAGGCTGCGCCGTTGGCTTGCTCCGCCTTGCCACCCAGCGCTTCGCACGCGGCGTAAGCCAGCAATGGACGCACACGCTTGCCGCCATTCATCACGCTGTAGCGCATGGCTTCATAGAGGCGTGCGAGTTCCGGGCCTGGCGCGGTGAACAGGGTGTCCAGCGCCGCATTGACCCGGGCCTGGCTGGTCGCCGAATACGCTTCAATCATTCTGGCTGATCCGCGTCGAAGGGTTCCTCGGCCAACTCGCCATCACGCTCGAGCAGCACTTGAACCTTTTGCTCGGCCTGGGCCAGCGCTGCCTGGCAATCGCGGGTCAGACCGATGCCTTGCTCGAAAGCCGTCAGCGAGTCTTCCAGCGACAACTCGCCGTTCTCCAGTCGCTCGACCAGTGTTTGCAGGTCAGCGAGGGATTGTTCGAAATCCAGTGCAGCTTTTTTGCGGGCCATGGCGGCTATTTCCGGTTGACGTTAAACCGGCGCGACACTAGCAGACATGGGGGTTATGGGCAAATGAGGTGGCTGGTTCAAAGACCATATGTATATCTTTGTGGCGAGGGGATTTATCCCCGTTGGGTTGCGCAGCAACCCCAAAAACAGCCGACCGGTTTTTTCAGGGAAAACCGTGGGTAACGGTTTACGACTGCTGCGCAGCCGAACGGGGATAAATCCCCTCGCCACAGTGATCTTCTTATTGCTCTAGGTTGGGTAGCTGATCTGATACCGCGTACTGCGGCCGCCTCCCGGCAATCGTTGCAGGCAACCCTTCTCCAGCAACTCCGCCAGATGCCGGGTCGCGGTGGCTTTAGATACATTGGCCACAGCCTGATATTGAGCCGCACTGATGCCGTGCTCACCGCCGTCAAGCAGGCGATTGAGCACTTTGATCTGTTCCACCGACAGTTCGGAATCACGATGCGTCTGCCAGAAACGTGTCTTTCCCAGCACGCTTTCAATCCGTGCGATGGCTTGTCGAAAGCTGCGCAATAAAGTCTGCAGGAACAACGTCAGCCAGTCAGTGATGTCCAGCGTGGCTTTCTGACTGGATTCAAGGATTCGGTAATAGCCGTCGCGATCATCGAGAATGCTGGCCGACATGGCATAAAAACGGATTGCCCGGGCTTCACCCTGGGCTAGTGCCAGATCGGTAATGGTACGGGTGAGTCGGCCGTTGCCATCGTCGAAGGGGTGCAGTGTGACAAACCAGAAGTGCGCGATGCCGGCGCGCAGCAGAGGATCGAGTCCAGCTTCATGCTGACTGGTCTCGAACCACTTGAGGAAACGCTCGAGTTGCTGCTCAAGGCCTTGCCTTGGCGGGGCCTCGAAGTGCACGGTCGGCCGCTCGATCCGTCCGGAAACCACTTGCACCGGCTCATCACCGCGCAGCGCAGCGACATTGATTGCGCGTGAGGAAAGACCATTTTCCTGTTCTGGAAACAGCAGCGAATGCCATTCCAGCAAACGCTCCAGCGTCAACGGCTCTGCGAAACGCCGGGTGGCGTCGAGCATCAGTCGCGCAAGGCCTTCACTGCGTGGACTGACGTTATCGTCATCAGCCGTTTCCAGCCCGAGGCGCCGCGCCAATGACGAGCGCACGGTGCCGACATTCAATTGCTCACCCTCAATGGCCGAGGAGGTCACGATGTTTTGCAGCAAGGCATCAAGTTCGGACTGAGCGCTCAGGGAATTGCTCACTGAGCCGGCCATGCCCAGCAATTGGCCTTCTGCCTGCACACACTCGCGCAGCAACAGCGTGAGGCGGTCTGCCTGCCAGTTGAAGTCGGGCCAATCGGGTTGCTGCCAGATCCAGTGAGTCGCCATGAGGTGTGGTTCCTGAGCGCGTGAGCCGAATAGAAAAGCTATTCGGCTCATTTTGTGAGCCGAATATGATGCCTATTCGGCTCACCGTCTACCGGGGGCCGTGAATCTCACCACAAATTAAGATGTATCTGATTGTTAAAAAACCGCCAAATCGCTAACCTTCGCGCCTTCTACGACCCAATAGTCACGGGTCTTTCTGACGAAACGCAGTTTTTTGATCTGTAACGCGCCGAGGATCGGGCGCAAGGTTTCGTTATGCATGGCAGGAGGCGTCACATGCGTTGGTTTCTTTCACTGCTGATAACGCTGGTCTGGGCCTGCGCTGCCTGGGCCGAGCCAACGGCCGAGTTATCGGAACCGGTGGGCGGCTGGCGTTATAACGGCTTGCTCGATCGCAGTGAAAACCCTCAAGTCGCCTATCCCACACCGCCCATCGACCGGGGCGTGCAGCGCAATCGCACGATGATCGAAGGCCAGCTCAAGGCCATCGGCACCCAGCGCGGGCCGCACACTCTGGCGGTCAACGGCAATCCGCTGAATCTGTATACCGACGACGAAGGGCGTTTCGCCCGGCCGTATGCGTTTGGCGCCGGTTCCAACAGCGTCGAAGTGCGCAGTGCCGAGGGTAAGTCCCTCAAGCGCGTTCAATTCTATGAAGCCAACAACCTGCGCACTCCGGCGCGGATTCGCGTGGTGTTGGGCTGGGATGATCCAAAAGCCGAACTCGACCTGCACATCATTACTCCCGACGGCCAGCACGCGTTCTTCGCCCACACGGCGTTGACCAACGGCGGTGGCCTGGACCCGGACGGCGTCGATGGCCCCGGCCCGGAAATGTTCACCATGACCGCGCCGCTGCATGGCACCTATCTGGTTTATGTGAACTATTGGGGCAACTTCGGCAGTGAAGGCTATAACTTCGATGAGCACAGTAACCAGAACGAGGTGATTACCTCGCAGATCAACCTGGTGCTCAACGAAAACACCGTCGACGAAAAACGCGAGACATTCATCGTGCCCCTGCGGGCCATCGGTGACCTGTTGCTGGTCAAGACTTTCAACTATTAAGCATCCCGCTCCACGGATGAATTGCTGAGCTTTGGGAACATGAGCGTGAACATGAGCGATAACACGATTTCCCCTGCCGTTCCCCCGGCCGCTGACGCACCGGCTGCCAAATCTTCCCGGCGTTGGCCGGCCGTGCTGGTCGGGCTGTGCCTGGTGGCGGGTGTCGCGGGCGGGTTGGGCTGGTTCATGCACAAACCCAAAGTGCCGCTGGCGGCGTTGGCCAGTGACAAACTGGGCATGAGCCGCCCGGACGGCCTGCTGGAAACCAGTTCCCTGAGCCAATTGCCCAAGGACTTGCTGGCGGTGCCGTTCCTCAAGGAAACCCTGACCGAAGATTTCGTCTTCTATTACGAAGCCCATGTGGATCGTCTCGGTTTGATCGGCAGCTTGCGGCGGATCATTTACGAACATGACCTGAAGTTGCAGGACAGCCTGATCGAGCAGCTCTTCGATCAGCCGGCCGATGTGGCGCTGTGGCGTGGGGCGGATGGTCGCCTGAAAGACTTCTTGTTGGTGATGGATCGCGGTGGCCTGGCCAAGGTGCTGGAGCCGCTGGCAAAAGTGGCATTGGACGATACGCAACTGACCAAAGTCGGCGATGTGAAAGTCGGCGCCGACGACGTCGCGCTCTATCAACTGACCTACAACGCCACCAAGGCACTGCTGTTCGCCTCCCATGGCGACAAACTGGTGGTGCTGTCGAACCCGGCCAAGCTGTACGAAGGCGGCCATGGTCCGGTCGATGAACCGGGCATGGTCTCGACTCAGGCGCTAGAAGCACTGCTCGGGGGCCAAAAACTGTTCCCCGAAGCCTTCGGCCTGCAACCGCGCTTGCCTGAGGTGAAGCAACGCCTGTCGGTCAATTCCAGCGTTCTGGCCATGGGTTATCAGCGCTTTATCCCGAACTTCGCCGGCCTGCGTTTCGACATGGACGACAAGGGCTGGCACAGCTTCCTCGCCATGGACGAACTGGATAACCAGCCAGACTTCGATTTCAAACCGATCTGGCAAGCCATGCCGATGGGCGCCAGCGCCTGCGTAGCCTTGCCGCTGGCGGCTGAACAACAGAAACCGCTGCTGGTAAAACTCGGTGCCGAAGAAAAAGTCGCCGAGGCCCTGACCGAACACGTGGCCGGCGCGGCGGGCCTGTGCTGGTACGCCGATTCGCGGCTGTACACGCCACTGCTGGTGGTCAGCCTGAACGACAAGGACAGCGCCAAACTCGACGGCGATCTGGGCAACCTGTTCGGCTCGATGGTTGGCGCCTACGAAGGCAAGGTCGACGAGCACGCGTTCCCGGTGGTTGAGAAGCAGGAAGGCCAGAGCCACGTCTGGCAGCGTCAGGTCAGTTCCAACTTCGGCCCGTACGCGGCCAAGGATGCCGAGAACCCGGACGCGATCACCGGCAAGGCGTTCATGAAAGTCAGCCTGGCCCGCCACGGTTCGACGCTGCTGTTCTCGCTCGACGACAAACTGGTCGATAAGGCCCTCGGCACCCTCGACAAACGCTTCCCTCCGCTGGCCGATGTGTTGCCCAAAGACCTGCTGATGCCGGTCTACTTCGGCCCGGATTCCATGGCGCAGCTGATGCAACAGGAAACCCTCGACAGCCTGCCGCAGGACATGGAACCGGTGTTCTACAACGCCGCGCAAACCTACCTGATCCCGAAACTGCGCAAGCTCGGCGGTTACGGCAAATACGCGCTGACCTTGCCCAAGGGCAGTGAGCCGGACGGCCACTGGCAATGGCTGCCGCTGGAATGGAAAGCCCTGTGACAGCACTTATCCGAGGCCTCGGCCTGCTGGCGATGCTGCTCGGCAGTCGGGCATTTGCCAATGAGGCGCCGCCGCTCGACGTGCAGCAATCCCAGGTGTTTCGCGCCTGGTTCGTGCGCATCGCCCAGGAACAACTGACCCAAGGCCCGAGCCCGCGCTGGTTTCAGCAGGACTGCGCCGGCCTGGTGCGTTTCGCCGCCAACGAAGCGCTGAAAGTCCATGACGACAAATGGCTGCGCAGTAATGGCCTGTCCAACCGCTACCTGCCGCCCGAACTGCAACTGAGCGAGGCCCAGCGCGGTCTCGCCCAGCAATGGCAGCAGGGCGGCGGCAAGGTCGGGCCGTACGTCAACGCGATCAAACTGATTCAGTTCAACAGCCATCTGGTCGGTCGAGACGTGGCGCTGGCCCGGCCCGGCGACCTGATGTTTTTCGATCAGGGCGACGACCAGCACCTGATGATCTGGATGGGCCGTTACATTGCCTATCACACCGGTACCACCACCCCTACTGACAACGGCATGCGATCCGCGAGCCTGCAGCAACTCATGACATGGAAGGACACCCGATGGATACCCGACGCAGCCAACCCCAACTTCATCGGCGTCTATCGACTGAACTTTCTCTCCCAATGATCGGTGCCCGCATGCTGCGCTTCTGCTCAAAACTGCCATTGTTATTGGCTCTGGTGCTGCCCTTGTCGGTGGTCAACGCCGAAGACACCGTCGAGCCAAGCGGCTACACGCCGGTGGCCGGTGAAAGCTTTTTCTTGCTGGCCGACAGCAGCTTCGCCAGCGACGAACAGGCGATGGTTCGCCTCGAAGCGCCGGGCCGCGACTATCGCCGGTTCCGCATGGAGCCTTATGGCGGCGCCGACATTCGCGTCTATCGCATCGACAAGCCGCTGGATTTCCTCAAGCGTCAGAAGAACCTGCACCGCGTGGTCAGTGACGGCCAGTTCAAGGGCGAAGGCCTGTCGAACACCCTCGCGTACCTGTGGGACAACTGGTACCGCAAATCTCGTCGCGTGATGCAACGAGCGTTTTCCTACGAGTCCCGTCAACAAGTCACCGAAGAAGTGCCTGAGCTGAAGATGGGCACCGCGATTGCCGCGCCAACGCCTTACGACGCTCAGCCACAATTCGCACTGATTCCGGGCTTGCCAGTTGTCAGTCAATTCCGTTATCCGCTGTGGGAAGCCAAACCGGTCCAGCCGCCCGCCGGCGTGAACCTGGCCGGTTCTTCCAGTGAATTCGTCAGCGTTGCACCGGGTAACGTGTACATCCCGTTGGGTCATCTGAAACCGGGTCTGTATCTGGTGGAAGCGCTGATCGGCAAGTACCGCGCGACGACCATGGTCTTTGTCTCCAACACCGTGGCCGTAAGCAAGATTGCCGGTGATGAATTGGTGGTGTGGGCTGCGCGCAAACACGAAGGCAGTTCGGTGCCGAAGGTCAACGTGCTGTGGACCGATGGCCTGGGTGTGATGAGCAGCGGCGCCACCGACACCGACGGTTTGCTGCGGTTGAAACACGTCAGCCCCGAGCGTTCGTTCGTGATCGGTGAAGACGAAGAGGGCGGTGTTTTCGTCTCCGAGAACTTCTATTACGACAGCGAAATCTACGACACCAAACTCTATGCCTTCACCGACCGACCGCTGTACCGGCCGGGGGATTGGGTGTCGCTGAAAATCGTCGGTCGCGAGTTCAAGAACGCCCGGGATTCCGTGGCACCGACCGCTGCCGACGTCAACGTAACCGTGCTCGATGCCACCGGTACGGCGCTGCAGTCATTGGCGCTGAAGCTCGATTCCAAGTCTGGTACTCAAGGTCGTTTCCAGTTGCCGGACAACGCGGTGGCGGGTGGTTATGAGCTGCGTTTCAGCTACAAGGATCAGGCCTACAGCAGTGCCTTCCGAGTCGCCGAATACATCAAGCCGCACTTCGAAATCTCGCTGAATCTGGCCAAACAGGACTACCGCACCGGCGAACCGGTGAAGGGCAGTCTGGTGCTGCTGTACCCGGATGGCAAACCGGTGGCCGACGCCAAGTTGACCCTGAGCCTGCGCGCCCAGCAACTGTCGATGGTCGACAACGAGCTGCAATACCTCGGGCAATTCCCGATCGAGCTGACCAGCACCGAACTGACCACCGATTCCAAGGGCAACGCGACCCTTGACCTGCCGGCCGCCGACAAACCGAGCCGCTACATGCTCACCGTGTTCGCCAGCGATGGCGCGGCGTATCGGGTCAAGACCACCAAGGAAATTCTCATCGACCGTGGCGCCGCCAGCTTCCGCTTGAGCGCACCGCAACGGTTCAGTGCGGTGGGCGACAAGGTTGCTTTCAGCTACGCCAATGAAGGTGGCGGCGAGCAGAGCAAAGCCGTCACCCCGAGCAGCTACAGCTGGGTTCGTCTGGAAGACCAGACCACTGGCGACGGCAAACTCACTGCGAAAGACAAAGGGTTCAGTATCGCTTTCGACCGTGCGGGTACTTACAACCTGACCTTGAAGGATGACCATGGCCGCGTGGTTGGCGCCACCGGTCATTCGGTCACCGGCGATGGCGTCAAAGCCGTGCCGGGCACTGTGGAAATCGTCCTCGACAAACCCGAGTACAAGGCTGGCGACGAAGCCCTGGCGTTGATCACGTTCCCGGAACCGGTCAGCGATGCGCTGCTGTCGCTGGAGCGGGACAAGGTCGAGGCCACGGCGCTGCTGTCCAAGGGCGGCGACTGGCTGAAGATGGAAAAACTCAGCGAGACTCAATACCGCGCGCGGATTCCGGTGAAGGATAACTTCGCACCGAACCTGACCTTCTCCGTGCTCTACACCAAGGGCGGGCAGTACAGCTTCCAGAACGCCGGCATCAAGGTAATTACGCCGCAAATCGACGTGGCGATTGCTACCGACAAAGAGGCCTATCAACCTGGCGATACCGTGTCGGTTGACCTGACCACTCAGTTCGCCGGCAAGCCAATTCCGGCGCACCTGACGGTCAGTGTCGTGGACGAAATGATCTACGCGCTGCAACCGGAAGTCGCGCCGACCATCGACCAGTTCTTCTATCACCCGCGCCGCAACAACGTGCGCACCAGCGCCAGCCTGTCGTTCATCAGTTACGACGTGGCATTGCCGGGCAGCCCAGGCGCGCCTGGCAAAGCCAACCGCAGCGAGCGTGGGGTGAAAGTGCTGGAGCGGCCGCGTCGTGAAGACGTCGACACCGCCGCGTGGCAGCCAGAACTGGTGACCGACGCCAACGGCAAAACCCGCTTCACCTTCAAAATGCCGGACTCGCTGACTCGCTGGCGCATCACTGCCCGGGCGATCGCCGATGACGGTCAGGTTGGGCAGAAGAAGCAATTCGTTCGTTCGGAAAAGCCGCTGTACCTGAAGTGGAGCGGCCCGACCAAATTCCGTACCGGCGACAAACCGGATCTCGGTGTGTTCGCGTTCAGTCAGGCCGAGAAACCGGTCAAGGCTGAGCTGGTGATCCATTACGGCGGCGCCGATCAGCGTGTGCCGGTAACCCTGAACAACGGCATCAACTACATCGCGTTGCCGGCGTTTGCATTGGCGAGCGGCGACTGGACCGCAGAACTGGTGCAGGACGGTAAAACCGCCGATGCCCTGGCTGTGCGCCTGACCGCGACTGGTGAAGGTTGGCAGGTGACTCAGAGCCAGGTTGTGGACGCGCTCAGCGGTGACACAGCGCTGACCTTGCCGGCGGATGCGACGGATATTCGCCTGCGCCTGGATGACAGTGCGCAAGCGCTGTTCCGTTCGGCACTTGATGATTTGCTGAGCTATCCGTACGGCGGCGTCGAGCAAACCGCCAGCCGTTTGTTGCCACTGAGCATTGCCTATCCATCGCTTTCGTCGAATCCACAGGTTCGCGATCGCTTGCGCCTGATCATGCAAAACAGCCGTCTGCGGCTGGTGCAAATGGCCGGGCCTTCGGCGAGTTTCACTTGGTGGGGACAGGACGGTGAGCCGGATGCATTCCTCACCGCTTACGCCTATTACGCCGACTGGTACGCCAGCAAAGCGCTGGAACTGAGCTTGCCGCCGGAGCACTGGCAGCGGGTGTTGGAGGTTTATTCGAAGCAGGCCAAAAACACACCGCTGTTGCAGCGGGCACTGATCCTGTCGTTCGCCAAGCAGATGCAATTGCCGGTGAACACCTTGCTCAGCGGTTTGATGGATGACCTGGCGAAGGCCGGCGACGGCAATGCCGCAAACCTGATGGACGATGGCGAAGACAGTATCGTCATGAGCGATCCGGATTCGGCGCTGGGGTTGGCGGCGGCGCGGGCATTGACTGCATCGCTGGCGCGCCAGTCCAAGGTCACTCTGCCGGACGCGTTTAATCGTCAACTGGCGGATGCGCAGCAACGGTTGGCGGTCAGTTCGCAGCCGTTTGCCGAAGCGCTGAACCTGTCGCTGCAAGCTTTCGATCAGGCTCACGCGCAAGCGTTGTTGCAACGTCTGCTGCCACAGCAATCGACCCTCGAACGCGCGTTGGCGTTGAGCTGGTTGCAACGCAGTATCGAGCAAGCTTCGCCGACCATCGCCCTGGCACCGGGTGAAGGCTGGAAGAAACGCTACGGTGATACCGGTGAGATGTATTGGACATGGCAGGGCGCTACGCCGGTGCCGGCAGCGTTGTCGCTGACCGGGACCCAGGAACGTCCGCTACGCGCCGCGCTGAGCTACCAGACCAAACAACCGGCAATCGACCCGATGGCTGTGACCATCACCCGTCGTCTGTCGCGTTTGGTGCCGGGTGACGAAGCGTTCGAATTCAAACTTGAAGCGGTCGGCACCAAGCTGTTGTCCAGCGACAGCCTGTATCTGGACGAAGTGATCATCACCAGCAAAGCGCCGAAGCCACTGCGCTACGGCATGATCGAAGTGCCGCTGCCGCCGGGCGCTGACGTTGAACGCACCACCTGGGGCATCAAGTTGATGGGCAAGGCCGGCACCGAACCGACAGCGCTGGAGAAGGCGCGTTTCGAGCCAGGTCAGATGGCTTACGCGATTCCCGTGGACGCCTTGAGCGGCGAATTGCGCGTACGTCACTTGGTGCGCTTCTCGCAGAAAGGCCAGTTCAAC
This sequence comes from Pseudomonas sp. TH15, assembly GCF_016651105.1. Classification (GTDB taxonomy): domain Bacteria; phylum Pseudomonadota; class Gammaproteobacteria; order Pseudomonadales; family Pseudomonadaceae; genus Aquipseudomonas. Next base: position 240,470 of record NZ_JAEKEL010000001.1, on the reverse strand, counting down.
TTGCCGCCGGTGCGTTTCACTCAGATCTACGCGCCACAGCATCAGGCTCAGGAACAGAAACCGGCGCTTGGCCAGGTCACGGTCAACTGACATGACTCGGCCTCTGGTCTGGCTGCTGCTGTGTTTGATCCCTGCGCTGGCGACGGCGCAGGACGAACCGCTGCGGCTGGGCTTCAAGGGGGAATTGCTGTCGTTGAGCCGGACTCAATTGATTTCCCGCGAACCGTTGCCTGACTCTTTGCAAACGCCACTGGGTAGTCTGTGGAAGTTGTTTGTTTATGGCTGGCTGGTGGATACCGGCGCCCATGAATCGCCCTATGAATGTCGCGGGCAGTCGAAGGAAGAAGTTTATTGCTGCACGGCTGGCGGCAAGATTGGCCGTGATCAGGCGTTGGTGAAGTCTTGCGGGTTGTACTTTGAACCTGCGCGATTGGGCATTGCTGGTGCTGAGTGGCGGGCATATTGGCAGTTAAGGCAGGCACCGGAGTGGTTGCTGAACTTGCCATCGTTGCAGCCTTCCACCCGAGTTTCAGTCGCTGAATTGCTCAAGGTGCTGGCCGTGCTGCCGGCGCAGGATCAAGCGCGGCGGGTGTTGCTGGACGTGGTGTTGAACGCCGCTGACGGCAACGTCGTGGGTGAACTCGGCGGCCGGTTGCGGGTGAAAACCTGGAGCTGGTTGGGCGATCAGGACCCTTCGTCGCGTCAGGGCGGGTTCGCCGGTTGGACGGTGGATGGCACGCCGATCTGGGCCGGTGGGCGTGGGACCAGTCAGATGGTTTTGCGTAATTACGGTGGGGCGTTGGCTTCGGTGTTACCGGTGGATTGGCCATTGGATGCGGGGCGTTGTGTTGAGGTGGGGCTGTTTTCTCGCTATCCGATCAGCCGCGTTTTGGCGGGGGATCGGGTTGCTGACTCCGGGCCGTTGCAAGGCAACTATCGCGTCGAATTCGCCAGCGGCAATCAACTGGATATCCACAGCGACGGCGAACTCTTTCTGCTGAAAGACAAGCTTGTTGCGCGCCTTGATCGCGAAGAATACGTCGCCCGCGTCCTGCAACGAGAAGCCAAGTCCGAACCTGTTGAGGCCGCCAAAGCACTGGCCATCGCAATCAGAACCTACCTGCTGCAAAACGCCACCCGCAACGGCGACTGCCTGAGCATCGACGACAGCAGTAGCCGCCAACGCGTCGCCCCACGCCCGGCCACCGCAGAATCGCGCAACATCGCGGCGTGGACCAGCGACCTCGTCCTGGCCGGCAGCACCGTCACGTATCACTCCGACCAGCCGGGCCCGGACAAACTCTCCTGGCAGCAAGCCGTCGAACAAGCCAACGCCGGCCAACGCTACGACGCCATCCTGCTGCACGCCTACCCGCGCGCCAGCCTCAGCCGCTGGGACAACCCGGTTGCTTCCTGCGAAGCGTTGCCCGCCGCGCAAGACTGGCTGCTCAACCAGCGCCGCGGCTGGCGCCAACGCCTCGAAAACGAAGTCGGCTACAACGAAATCAGCACCTTCGCCGTCTGCCGCCTCGCCTTTGGCCGGCCTTTTGTCGACCGCGAACGCCAACGCATCTACGTGCGCGGCGTGCAGTCACTGCAAGACCGCCTCGACCTGACCCACGAATACCTGCACCTGGCCTTCGAAGCACACCCGAACGGCCAGGATGAAACCTACATCGAAGGGCTCGCCCGTCACCTCTTGCTGGAATAGGCCATGAAACTCAGTTATCCACAGGTCTTCCTGTTCCTCTGCTCCTTCTGCGTACTGCCGACGACCTTCGCCGCCGACGCCGCCGTCACACTCGACACCCCCGTCGGCGGCTGGCGCACTGGCGCAGTTGAAGGCGAAGGCGAAAACTACCGCCAGACGGTTAACTATCCCGCTTCCTCGGTAAACACACCGGTCGGCCAGGCCAATACCGCGCGCATCAGCGGCCAGATAAAAGCCACACCCAAGACGGGTGAGCCTGGCCGATTGATCGTTAACGGCATCAGCATGCCGTTGAAAATCGACGCCTCTGGACGCTTTGATCGGCCGTACTCGTTTCCGAATGGCAGCAACAGTGTTGAAGTTCGTAGCCCGGATGGACAGCAGCGGCATCGCACGCAGTTTCTCCGCGCCAGCGGCGGGGCGACACCGGCCAAGTTGCGGGTGTTGTTGTCGTGGGACAGCGATAACACGGATTTGGATTTGCACCTTGTGACGCCGGATGGTGCGCACATCTGGTACGGCGATCGCGTGGCACCTAACGGCGCGGCGCTCGACGTCGATGTCACCACGGGGTATGGCCCTGAAATCTTCTCCATGCCGGCGCCGATCAAAGGTCAATATTTGATCTATGTGAACTACTTTGGCGGCGGGTATCGCAGCGATGACGAAGGTCAGGCGGACGCGGTTCAGCCGCTGACGACTGCGCAGGTGACGGTGATTACGGAGGAAGGGACGCCGAACGAGAAGATGGAGACGTTTGTGGTGCCGATGCGGGCGGTGGGGGAGTTGACGTTGGTTAGGGCGTTTAGTTATCCGTGAGTCATCTGTTCATTGTTATTGATGGTGAGGTTGTTCAGCGTTGAGGCGAAAGTCGATCTTGCGCGACATCGTAAGCAGCCTCTCGCTCTCGCTTCCCGATAGCGACAACGAACACCAGAACTTCCTGATCAAGCACTTGATAAATCAAGCGGTAGCCTGCGCTTTTGAGCTTCACTTTGTAACAGTCCGGGAGCTCGCGAAGCCGGTTGGCATCTACTCGAGGATTTTTGAGAACCTCTGCGAGCTTCTTTTTAAACTGCTGGCGAATTGTGTCGCCCAGCTTGTCCCATTCCTTTAAAGCACGACGATCAAACTCGAGACTATAGGTCATCCAGACTGACCTTGACTCGCTGCGGTGCAGCGAGGCGTTCCGTGACTACGGCGATGAGTGCTTCATCTTCATCACTGATCAACGCAGTCTTGAACGGCAATTTGCCTCGCTCGGCGACGTATTGAAGCGTTTGGCGCAATAGCTCGGAGGGCGTTACACCGAGCTTTTCCAACTGTTCGAAGGATCGCTGCTTGAGTTCGTCATCAATTCGAATATTGATGGAGGCCATGATGAAATTCCTGTAATGACAATTGTCTTTACGGTATCAACTGGAGCCTGTGCTGGACAAGAGGTGATTTGAGTTCTGGACGGGAGGGCGGCATTTCCCAGGCATTAAAAAGCCGGCTTGTGGCCGGCATTTTTATGATCCGTAGCTTTTCGCAGTTTTTCTAGAAGCCTAGATTTTACAGGGCTTTAAGCCTAATATCAGTCCGTAAGCACCCGCCGTTTATCGCTGGGAATCGCGATTAGGGTGTGGGTCAAAGTGTGGGTCGGACTGAGGAGGCTTTATGGGCAAGCTGACGATCAAGGCAATCGAATCACTTGCCCGGTCTGGAGGCGCAGGCAAAACCAATGACGGTGACGGTCTGTATTTCCAGATAAGCAAAGCTGGGGTGTCCAGTTGGATTTTCCGCTACAAGATTGAGGGCAAAGGTCGTGAAATGGGCCTGGGTCCTTATCCAACCATCACTCTAGCGAAGGCCCGCGAACTGGCCGCAGATCAACGCAAGGTCTTGGCTGCTGGCAGTGACCCTCTGGCCGCCCGTGATCTCGAGCGAGAGGTGAAGCGCGAAGCCGAGCGACAAGCGCAATCGCGTCGGGTGACTTTTGAGTCGCTTGCGACTGAATACCGCAACGCTCATGGTTCTACCTGGTCGGAAAAGTGGCGTAAAGGCTGGCTGCGAAAACTAGATCTGTATGCCTTCCCCGTCATCGGCAAGCTACCTGCTGCTGAAATTCAGACCGAGCAGGTCCTGAAAGTACTGCGCCCCATCTGGGCAACCAAGACTCGCACCGCCGACGAGGTGCGTGGACAAATCGAGCAGATCCTAGATGCCGCCAAGGCGCACAAGCTCCGCGATGGCGATAATCCGGCACGCTGGCGCGGGCATCTGGACAGCTTGCTGAGCAAGGCCGAAAAGAAAAAGCCCGTCAGCGCCAGCATTTTCCTGCGATGAAGTGGAAGGAGGTTCCGACGCTTATGGTCAGGCTGGCGATGAACGACTCACACGCGTCTGTGGCAGCCCGACTGCTGATCCTCACTGGCGCGCGAGCGCTCATGGTCCGTTTCGCAAAATGGTCGGAGTTTGACTTGAAGGCCGGTATTTGGTCGCTGCCTGCCGAGCGGATGAAAATGCGCCAAGCCTTCAACATTCCCCTTGCTCCCGAGGTAGTCGAGCTGCTGGAAACTCTGCCGCGGGACGATGGCGACTCGAACCTATTCCCTGGTCAAGGTAAGACTGGGGTTATGCATGCCAACGCCATCCGCAACCTGTTGCACGGCCTCGGGCATGATGACGTAACCCGTCATGGCTTCCGGTCGAGCTTCCGTGACTGGGCAAGCGAGTACACCCAATATCCCCGTGAAGTCTGCGAACTGGCCTTGGCCCACGATGAACGCGACCAAACCGAGGCAGCCTACTCCCGATCCGATTTCATCGAGAAGCGCCGCGCCTTGATGGCCGATTGGGCGAAGTTCATTACCACGCCGCCATCGGCAATAGTTATTCACGGCGACTTCAAACGCGCCTGAATGAGCTACCGCTGTTTAGTCCGAAGGGGTGATAGATGGATAATTCAACAACTTTGCGGGTCATCTAATTTGAGTTTATGTCGGATGAATGAAACGAATTACGTATTTGCAGGCTTTGACCCTTACCTAACCTTTGCAAAGGGCGAGAGGGGGAGCGAGAAAAAATATTCCTTCGTGCAGATGGTACGTCCACTGCTGATTGGTTTCATTTTGGCGACGACAGATGCGGTTTTTTGTCACCTCTCTGGAAAGCTGGGCACGATGCTTATGTGGTAGTTGCGGACAGAATTGGAAAGCAGCCGACAATTCAGGATTTCAAGGATATTGTTCAAGACATAAAGGAGAATGAAAAGGGATGGGCGCCGTATATCCAGCAGGCAATTGATGTCGGTCAGGTGACGCTCCGAGGGGTTGACGGTTCAATAACAACAAACGTGGCACGAGCCCTAGAGGAAGGATCTTACGGCTGGCTGTTGAATGTCCTCATGAAATATGTGACCCCGAGCGTGATTTCGGGTCGCCTTTCAGCCGACGATTTTCCTGACTTTGAAGCCCTTTTTTCGGCTATGGGCATTATCTATATCGACGATTACCTCTTTATCAAGGGTGTGAATTCACCAGATATGGACGAGTGCTATGACTTAATACATTCGTCATTTACTTCGGCCGAGATCTATAGGAAAAGCATTGACGCAGCCAAGGAGGCTGTCAGCGCTATGGGTCGCCGCTCGGCCATCGCACGCCACAAACCTACCAACCAGCTTAGAGCTGCGGCATTGGCCGAGTGGGATGCCAGAGGCGCCAATTACAGCGGCATGGCGGCTTTTGCGCGACATCACTATAAACAATACGAAGTTACTGAGCGGACCCTTTACGGTTGGGTTCGAGGGCATCGCAACGCCAAAAGCTGATCTTTACGGTCTGCGCGTAGACTGTACAGTCTGCGAGCAGACCTGACTGCAAACGCCTCGTTCCATTGTATTGAATTGCCATCGTTCGCCCCATAACGGGGAGATTCAAAAGGAATCAACGATGGCCGCAATTGTTCAACAACCCCGCCGTATCCTGCGCTTTCCGGCTGTGAAAGCTGCAACCGGGCTGGGGCGCACCACGATCTATGAGTTGATGAAGGAGGGCCGCTTCCCGAAGTCTCGTCGCATCGCTGGCGCTCACGCCGTTGGCTGGAACTCCCTGGAAGTAGAGGCCTGGATTACCGAGCAACTGGGCGAGGTGATCTAAATGAAAAACGGCCACCCCATCCCAAAAGACGAAAGCAGCCGCGCGCACGGCAATTCTAGCACTGCCTCTACGACCATGACTGACCCCGTGATTCAGTTCCACGGCGAATTGGTTAAAACCTTTGGCCGGTTGGATCGGCTGCCGATCCCGGATGGCAAGGTTAAGCGCTTCCATGTCCCCGGCGACCGTGCCGGCACCCGCAATGGTTGGTACATCCTCCACCTGGATTGTATTGCTTGGGGGTTTTTGGCAGCTGGAAGATGAGCGGCACCGGCTATTGGAGCAGCCGCCGCGCTGCCAGTTACGAAGAGGCGCAATTGATCTCCCGGCGCAAGGAGCAGGTCCGTCAACAATTCGAAGCCAAGCAGTACCTGCGCCAGCTTAAGGTTGCGGGCCAGGCTCATCGCCTGTGGAGTAATGCGCGCTGCGCCGATCCCAATCACCCGTACCTTATTGCCAAAGGCGTACAGCCTCATGGCCTGCGCCAGCACCGTAACGAGTTGCTGGTGCCGCTGTATGCCGGCGGCGTACTGGTTAATCTGCAACGGATCGGCCCAGATGGCAGCAAGCTTTTTCTGCGTGGTGGCCGGATCAAAGGCGCCTATTCACCGCTGGGTCGTATCAAGCCGGGCAAGGCGCTTGGTATTTGTGAAGGCTGGGCCACGGGCGCGACTCTTCATGAGAGCGGCTATACGGTCGCCTGCGCCCTGAATGCCGGGAACCTTAAAGCGGTAGCACTGGCGCTTCGGGCTAAGTACCACCGCGCGGAAATCATCATCGCAGGCGATGACGACCGCCAGACCAAGGGGAACCCTGGGCGCACCGCGGCCAATGCGGCTGCCGTTGCGGTAGGTGGCTTGGTGACGTTTCCCGAGTGGCCGTCTGATGCGCCGGATTCCCTTTCGGACTTTAACGATCTGGTAGCTTGGAGCCGCCGCAATGCGTAAGCCTGAGAACAGTGCAATCAACCTGCGCCCCGAAGCGCCCATGGTCGAGCCTGAGCGCCCGTGCTGGGGCGTGTATGAGCACTGCGTAACGAATGAGAAAAGCCGCTTGCTGCAGCCCGGAGTTTACTGGCATGGCTTCAAGCGCACCGCTGCCGACGATGACAGTGATGTCGACAAAACAGACCGCCCAATCACGGATGAATGGATTGCCTCGCCTGTAACTGTTGCTGCTCGCACCACTAACAGTGACGACGGCAGCGAGGGTCGCCTTTTGCGTCTGGTGACCCAGAGCGGTATCAAGGAATGGATTATTCCAATGGAGGTGTTTGGTGGTAGCGGCGAGGACGCTAGGCGCCAGCTTTTCGGTATGGGCGTAGTCATTGCGCTAAAGAAACGTGGCGCGTTCATGGAGTACCTGTTGGGTCAGCGTTCCGCCGAGGTGATAGCCACCACTTGTCGGCCGGGTTGGCATGAGTCGGGCGCATTTGTCTTGCCGGGCCGCACCATCGGCAGTGACAAGGTGCGCTATCAGGCCAGCGGCAAAGGTCAGAACTTGTTCAGCATGTGCGGCGACCTAGTGGGCTGGCAAACCGAAGTCGCAGCAAAGTGCGAAGGTAACCCCGTATTGACGCTGTCAATTGGCTGCGCCTTGGCGGGTCCACTGCTGAGCCGAGTGGGCGTGCTGGGTGGCGGCGTTCATTTGGTGGGCGACAGCTCCAGCGGTAAGTCATTGGCACAATTGATTGGCTCGTCGGTTTGGGGCGACCCCGGAATTTTCGCCGCATCTTGGGATATGACAAAGGGCGGTTTGGAGATCGAAGCATCAGGTCGCAATGACACCATGTTGCCTCTGGACGAAATCAAACGCGCCGATCCGAAGCGCGTACAGGAAATGGCCTACTCGCTCGCCAACGGTCAGGGCAAGGGCACCATGACCCGCGAGCGTGAAGGCCGGCCCAAACTGTCGTGGTGCCTGCTTGCGCTTTCGAGTGGTGAACGCTCCCTGTCCGAGCACGCCGCTATCGGTGGTAATGCCGCTCATGCTGGCGCCGAATTGCGCATGGTGGACGTGAACGCTGGTACGCGCACCTACCGGGCTTTTGACGATCTGCACGGCCTGTCGGGTGCCGACTTCCACCGTCAGCTGACAGTTGCTGTCGGTGCCCACTACGGGCATATCGGGCCTGCCTTCGTGGAACAAATGGTCGCCAGCGACGACCGTCCCGGCTTGTTGAAAAACTTTGCCGATATTCGCGCCCATTTCACCGAGGACAACGCCCAAGCCGGACGGGTGGCGGATCGCTTCGCCATCATTGCACTTGCGGGGGAAATGGCTATCGCTTATGGCCTTCTCCCCTGGACGCCGGGTAGCGCCTTGGCCGATTGTCGGTTGCTGTATGGTGAGTGGCTGAGCCGGGTGGGCAGTGGCAATGCCGAGGATCGCCAGATCCTGGCGGGTGTTCTCGACTTTATCGAAAAGCATTGTAGCAGCCGCTTTTCAGACGTGGATTCGTCCGAGGTAGACGCCAAGGTGTCCAACCGTGCGGGTTACTGGGAAATGGTGGCTGGTAAGCGCCTCTATTTGTTCAACAAGTCGGCGATGACTGAAGCCGCCCACGGGCAGGGGCTGCCGCGAGTAGTGAAGGCGCTGGAGGGCGCTGGCGCCATCGCCAAGCACGATACCGACCGAGACAGCCGCAAGACGAAGAAGTATCGAATCCCCGGCGGGGGCTCGACTCGTCTGTACGTGATCGACCCCGACGCCATTGATGGTGAAGGTGGCAGCGTCTAATCACCAATACAACCAACACCAATAACCGATCTCATAGGAACCTATGAGTGTGGGGGCAGGGGAACAGGGGGAGCGGCCAGTAAATCCATAGGCTGTAGCCGTTCCCCCTAATTGAAGTGTTGGGGAACAGGGGGGAACACAAACATTGTTTTAAAATAAAGGTGTACGCCGTACCTGATGTTTGTTCATCACCGTTCCCCAAGACTTTCCCTGTGGTACGCGTTCCCCCTTTTTATGCCCCGGAAACATTGAATGTTCCCACTGTTCCCCTGTTCCCCCAGTTTTTTGTCACAGAAACATATGGGGGTTATGGCGATATGGGAGAGGAGGCCGATGAGTCTCCTCTCCGGCCTGCTCAATGAATTACCGCCGCCCTTGCACAGCGCGGGACCAACCTCTACTCCATCCACGAATGCAACGCCCGAGTGGCGCAAGGTCCGTGACCAGTAGATCAGCTATGTGATGGCCTGCCGCGAGTGCCATGTACCGACGAGGTGTTACTGGGCGTTAGGTGCGGATTTGTGTGAGGCGTACATCAAGACTCCCATGCAGCATCGCGTATAACTCCTCGCTCCAGCCGAGAAAAACCTGGAGCTTGAAGCGAGTCGATTCAGGAAGCACTGAGGTGTTTTCAGCAATCGCCAACAAGAACATGATGATTTCTGAATATCTTAAAGGGCGAGAGGACTTGTTAGTTTTCGGAGCAGTACGCGCGCGCGTAGACCATCACCAAGCGGCCTGTCTACTGCATAGCTAATTGAGAATGGGCGATCACCAGAGTTGAATGCTGCACGCGGCAGAGGCGACCCACATAGAGCGGCCAAAAACGTTTACCTATAAATAAATCGTTTCCTTTCAATCTTTGAGTAACTTATAGACGCATAACAAGGCGTTACTGTCCATGTGCCTTGTTATACGGTCTTATTAACTCTCTTTGCGGTTCACACTAAGGGTGGCAGTCCCAGCTCCTTCAGGAACGTATTGTGTTTGTCCCGCTCCGCCTGAATTGTTTTTTCCAGTTCTATCAGCTCGTCATTGACCATCTTTAAGTCAATCTCTGTCTCTGCACTTGTCGTGCTGATGTAGCGAGAAATATTCAGGTTGTAGCCGTTCTTTTCGATCTCCCCCATCTCCACGCGGCGAGCATAGCGAGGCTCCTCTTTGCGGAACTGGTAGGTCTCGATGATCTTGGCAATGTTCTCATCGGTCAGTTGGTTTTGGCGCTTACCTTTGACGAAGTGTTCAGCCGCGTTGATGAACAGCACGTCGTCTGGTTGCTTGCACTTCTTCAGCACGAGAATGCACACCGGGATGCCTGTTGAATAAAACAGGTTGGATGGCAAACCGATCACGGTGTCGATGTGGCCGTCTTTTAGCAGTTTGGTGCGTATGCGCTCTTCAGCACCACCACGAAACAGCACACCGTGGGGCAGGATGATGGCCATCACCCCTTCATCTTTCAAAAAGTGAAAGCCATGCAGCAAAAAGGCAAAATCGGCAGCCGATTTTGGGGCTAAACCGTGGTTTTTGAAGCGCACGTCATCCGCCATAGCTTCTGCCGGGTCCCAGCGATAGCTGAAGGGCGGATTAGCTACTATGGCATCGAATGTGGGTTTTTTGGCGGGATTTAGCTCGCGCAGGATGTCCCAGTCGTTGCTTAAGGTGTCGCCGTGGTAAATCTCGAACTCGGTGTCCTTCACCCCGTGCAGCAGCATGTTCATGCGGGCCAAGTTGTAGGTGGTGATGTTCTTTTCTTGGCCGTAAATCTTGCCAATGCCATGTGGCCCCATGCGCTTGCGCACGTTTAATAGCAGCGAGCCTGAGCCGCAGGCGAAGTCCAACACGCTATCCAGATGTTTCTTGGTGCCGGTTTTGGGGTCTTGGCTGTCGAGGGTAGCGATGGCAGAGAGGATGTTGGACATGTGCTGCGGCGTATAGAACTCGCCCGCTTTCTTACCCGAGCCTGCGGCAAACTGGCCAATAAGGTATTCGTAAGCATCGCCTAGTGCATCTATGTCTTTGGAAAAGTCGGCCAGCCCTTCGGCGATTTTCTGGATGACTGTGCAGAGCTTAGCGTTGCGGTCAGCATAGGTTTTGCCGAGCTTGTCGGAGCCGAGGTTGATCTCGGAGAAAAGCCCTTGGAAGGTGCTCTCAAAGGACTCAGTTTCGATGTATTTAAAGCCCGCTTGCAGCGTCGTGAGCAATTCACCGTGCTGGGTGCGAGCCATGTTGGCAATGCTGTTCCACAGGTGGGGCGGCTGGATGACGTAATGCACCTTACGACGCATTTGTCTTTCAAACTCCGGGATATCATCCAGGTTGTTGGCATACCAAATAGCCAGCGGAACTCGGCCTTCTTCGCCTTCTTCGCCTTCAGCGCTGGGATAATCTTTGCCTAACTCCTTTTTGGCTGCTGCCTCGTAGTTGTCCGACAGATAACGCAGGAATAGGAAGGACAGCATGTAGTCACGGAAATCATCTGCATTCATCGCCCCACGCAATTGGTCGGCGATGGTCCAGAGGGTATTACCCAGTTGTTTTTGGTTGTGTTCGGTCATGATGTTCTGTCGTCCGGTTCAGCGGGTAGGGGCTCACTGTTGAGTCCGCCGATCAAGCGCTTCGCGCGCTCTATCCCCGCAATCAATTCTTCTTGGGTGGGCAAAATGAGCTGGTATTCGGGCCAATTGGCGAATGCGCTCATGCCCGGACCGCCCCGAGTTGTTTCGAGACTCGCTGTCCAAAAACCTCGGGCAAGGTGAACTCGTAGCGGTGCAGGAAGGCATCCAGAATTTGCCTGAACAGCCGCTTGTTGTCGTCTACCATCTCACTGGGCTGGTATATATCGTACTTGCCATGGCTCAGCAGGTTCAGCGCTCGGGCAAACAGGTCGGCATCGTCCAGGCCGTGAATGCAGGCAGAAAAGTCGTCACGCCCGAAGAATGTGGCAGTCTTCTCCAAAATGCTGCGCAGCATGTTGAAATGGTAGGTGTAGAGTGTGCCGCTGCCTGCGGCCTTTTGCAGCTCGGCCAGCATGGATACATGGTGGAAGAACGGCGTGTCGTCCGTGGCTCGCAAGGTGTAGGTGCTACCTTGCTCGGGGCGCTGCAGGAGGTATTTTCTATGCTTGTCAGTCTTCAGTTCATTGCACACCACGTTGTAGAACAGCGCGTGGTGTGAAGACACCACCGCCTTGATTGGGGCTGCCACCTGCCGGGGTGCTACTTCGGGCGCGTCGAGGTCGTTGTTACCTGCAACGGTAGGTTCAGCACGGGTACGGCCGTTGGCCTTGCGCAGCAATCGGGCCAGATCGCTGGCCACCGCAATTGCGTTGTTGTCGTCCAGCGATGTGATGGGGTCGTCAATGTAGAGGTAGTCCACCCATTGATAAGACTCGGCCCCATCGATCACTCGTTCACAGATTGCCATGAACACGCACCAGATGAAGATGTTCTCCTCGCCCCGTGACACCTTAATATGCCGGGGCGCGGCGTCATCTTCGCCCTTGTAGAAGCTGACAGTCCAGCTGTCGTAGTCGACATCGAACCCAAACTCGGCATAGCGCCGCAGGTAGTGAGCGATGCGCTCATCCAGAGCCAGATCTTTCAGGCCTCGGAAAAACTTCGAGTCGTTGTTGATGTGAAGTCGCCGTTCGCGGTCGTTTTCTAGGTCGTTGTCCCAACGGAACAAGTCTTCGGTGAAAGCGTTGAAGTACAGGGTGTCGGGCCGGCCCTTGTTCTTGCGTTTACCCGCGTCTTTGAATTCCATCGTCAGGCGCGTTTTTCCCGTGCCGTTGTAGGCGTAAAGCAGTACAAAGTCCTGGCCACCACCGTTCAGATCATCCCGCAGGCGGGTGACCAGTCCACGCAGGCTGGTATAACGGTGAATCTTTGCCTTCTCGCTCATGCTCCAACTACCTCCGCTTTGGGGGAAAGCTGCTGCATCAATCCTTTTTGTGAGTTTTGAGGACTGCGAGTTTTTGGGTCTGTGCGGTGATTAGGGCGTCGAGGCTGGTGAGGCACGAAGCAATGCGTTGTTGTTCGGGGAGGGACGGCAGTGGCAGGTCTACTTTAACAAGATCCGACTTCTTTACGTGAACAAACGAGGCTTTGAATCCATGTGCCTGTTTCGCGATGTCTTCTTCAACCCTCGCAAGGGCCAGTAACGAGAACGTCAATGTAATCTGCTGCTCATCCATTAGAACCTTGAAGATATGCTGGTTCAAGACACCAGACGGACCGTTCCACACACGAGCGCCGAAAGACGAACCCAGCGTTCCAGACCAGGCAAAGAGCAAATCCCCTGATTCAACACGGTTTCGTTCTAGCACTGGAGCCTGGGAGTAATTGAACTCAGCGGACGGATCGTTCAGATTCTGAATGCGGATTATTGGAGTTCCACTTGGTTTCCAATCCTCCGGCTTGAAGGCGCAACCGTTAATGAGGCGAAACATATCGCCAATTGTTCGAACATCCCACGCCCCGGCGTGTCGGAACTCTGGGAAGCGGAGGCGGGGTTGGGTTTCGCCTTCGCGGGGGAAAAGTTGCTGCATCAGCCCTTTTTTATGGGTTTTGAGCGCTTCTACTTTGCGGCCTTGCGCGGCAATCTGTGCGTCCAGCGAACTCAGGCAGTCGGCGATTTTTTGTTGTTCAGTTAGCGAAGGAAGTAATGTTTGCCACTCGCAAAGTTTGCTGAAGTACAACCTGGTTCTTGTACCGCCTGCTTTATGGGAAAGGGCAAACTGTTTGAAATCAAAACCCTCGTTTAGTTTGGTCAGAAGAAAATATGGGCTAAGGTTTTTCGTTCTGAATACAGGGTATTCTTTACTTACTGCGATCTCGCTACCTGTCTCGTTGATATTAAATTTGAAGAGGCCGTCATCGCTCATGTGTCGATAAACAAAGCACCCAGCCGGCACAACGCCATATGCATTGTTGTTTTGTAGAACTCGTCCGTCGAAGTATTTGTCTTGTCGCTTCAGTCCGTCCCTTGTGGAGCTGTAAACGGGCAATTTAGTATCGGAAGGTACTCTTCCAGAGCAGTCCACCAAATAGGCGGCCAAGGGTTTTTTTACCCACTCCTCCGAACCCTGGAACTCCGGAAACCGCAGTTTTGGAACCCGCGTTTGCTTGTTATCTTCCATCGCGTTGTTTACTTCTTTCTTACTGCTCATACGCGCTCAGTCCTGAAATCTCACGGCCTTGGGCACGTTTGCTAAGGAGGGGGTATAGGTCTTCCATCAGTGCCAGTTCGGCCTGGGCGCGGGCTTTCCAGCCCAAATCGAGCGGGGCCATCAGGTCGCTGAGTTGTTCGCCGTCGAAGATCATGCGTTGCAAAATGCCGTCCACAAAATCCTGCAAGGAGGCTGTGGTTAGGTGGTGCTTGCCGGCGATGGAGGCGAGTTCGGTGGCGTCTTTGTGTTGCTTGAAGCGGCTATAGCCGTCACGAATCGCGGTTTCGCTCAGGCCCTCGCCGGCCTTGAGAGTGGCGATATAGGCGGCAATGTCTTCGCGCTCGTTCATAAACTTGGCGTCGGCCTGGATCAAGCCTATCAGCTGATCGCGACTCATCTTCTGCTTGCTCGGCTCTTGCTGAGAGAAGCGCGACATCAGCCCCACGATGTAGTCGTAGTCAATCACGCTAGAGGCGAAAAGCACGAACTCGAAATCGAGCTGGTCCACGGCTGCGCTCTCGCCGCCTTCGCCCTTGCCATTCTTGTCTTGCTGGGCCTTGAGGCGTTGGGCCGTTTCCAGATAGGCGCCGCGAAAGCCCAGCAGGCTTTCCTTGGGCAGAATCTGTTCGATGGCGGCGGCGTTGTCGGCGGTGAGGTCGGTGTATTGGTCGAGTTGGGTTTTCAGGCGTTGCACTTCCTTGAAGTGGCCGATAAACGCCGCGCGGGCATCGTCGCCTTTCAGGTTGTGCACGGCCTCCGGAGCGCAGGCCACACCTTGGGATTGCATAAAATCATCCAACTTATGCACGGCGGCCTGGAGTTTTTCAATCACCACCGGGGCTTTGTCCACCAGCCAGATTTCACAAGCCTGTTGGCCGGTTTGTTCGCCGGAGAAGCGCGTAATGGCGATATCGACCGCATCTTGCTGCTGGCGGAAATCCAGAATGTTGCCGTAGGGCTTTGTGCTGTTCAGTATGCGGTTGGTACGCGAAAAGGCCTGGATCAAACCGTGGTACTTGAGGTTTTTATCCACATACAGGGTGTTCAGATACTTGGAGTCGAAGCCGGTCAGCAACATGTCGACCACGATGGTGATGTCGATTTTCTGCGTGTGCGGGTGGTCGGCATTGGGCCACTGCTGGTCTTTAATGCGCTTTTGCACGTCCTGGTAGTAGAGGTCGAACTCGCCGATGCCGTAGTTGCTGCCGTAACGGCTGTTGTATTCGGCCAGAATTGCTTTGAGCGCCGCTTTCTTGCCCTCTGGATCTTCTTCGTTGTCCTGCTTTTCTTTCGGCAGGTCCTCCTGAATTTGTTTGACGTCCGCATTTCCTTCGGCAGGCGGCGAGAACACGCAGGCGATATTCAGCGGAGGGTAGTCCGGGTCGGCCAGTTGTTTGGCCTGTTGCAGTTCGGCAAACAGGCGGTGGTATTCGATGGCGTCGTTGATGCTGCTTGTAGCCAGGATGGCATTGAAACGACGCTGGGCTGTGGCAATGTCGTGCTTGGCGAGGATGGCCTCGACCACGGCGCGCTTGGCTAAACCTTCCCCTGGTCTGGGTTTTTTTTGCCTTCTGGTTTGAAGTAGTCGATATGGAAGCGCAGAACGTTGGCGTCTTCAATCGCGTGGGTAATGGTGTAAGCGTGCAACCGCTTCTGAAATAACTCATCCGTGGTTTGGTAAGACGCTTGCTGGTCTTCCACTTTAATCCGTGAGGCGTTCTCTCCGAAAATGGGCGTGCCGGTAAAGCCAAAGAGTTGGGCTTTGGGGAAGAATTCTTTGATGGCTTTGTGGTTCTCACCAAACTGCGAGCGGTGGCATTCGTCAAAGATAAATACAATGCGTTTTTCGCGCAGTGGAGCCAGCAGTTCTTTGTAGGTGAGCTGGTCGTTGCGTTTGCGCTGCTTGTTGCGTTTACTGGTTTCATCCAAAGCGAGGCCGAGCTTTTGGATGGTGGTGACGATTACTTTGTCGGCGTAGTCCTCGGACAGCAGTCGACGCACCAGCGCCGCGGTGTTGGTGTTTTCTTCAACGCACCCCTCCTGGAACCTGTTGAATTCCTCACGGGTCTGGCGATCCAAGTCCTTGCGGTCCACCACAAATAGACATTTCTCGATCTCTGGGTTGTCCTTGAGCAAGGTGGATGCCTTGAAGGATGTGAGAGTTTTGCCGCTGCCGGTGGTGTGCCAGATGTAGCCGTTGCCGCAGTTCTGTTCGATACAGTCGACAATGGCTTTGACTGCATAGACCTGATACGGGCGCATTATCAGGAGCTTTTGCTCGCTGGCAATCAACACCATGTAGCGGCTGATTGTCTGGCCAAGCGTGCATTTGCCGAGGAAGGTCTCGGCGAAGAGGTCAAGGTAGGTGATCTTTTTGTTCGTCTCGTCAGCGAACTGATAGATGGGCAGGTAGCGCTCATCGGCGTTGAACGAGAAGTGACGGGCGTTATTGTTGGCAAAGTAATAGGTGTTGTCGCGGTTGCTGACGATGAACATCTGCAGGAAGCAAAGCAAGGTTTTGGTGTAGCCGTTGCCGGGGTCGTTTTTGTATTCGACGATTTGCTCCATGGCGCGGCGCGGATTAACACCAAGCGTTTTCAGCTCTACTTGAACGCACGGCACACCATTTATGAGGATGAGCACATCGAAACGGTGGTGGCTGTTGTCGGTGTTGATTCGCAGCTGATTGACCACCTCGAACGTATTTTTGCACCAGTCTTTGATATTGACCAGTGTGTAGTTCAGCGGGGTGCCGTCTTCGCGGGTGAAGGCGTTACGCTCGCGCAGGGTACGCGCTGCAGCAAACACATCAGGGGTAACGAGCTCGTCGAGCAGGCGAGCAAATTCGCCATCAGTGAGACGAACGCGGTTAAGGGCCTCGAATTTCTCGCGAAAGTTGTGCTCTAACGAGGTACGGTCATTGATGTCAGGGCGATAGGTGTATTTGAGCTCGACTAGTTTGTCGATAAAGCCCTGTTCGATTTTTTGCTCACTCATTGAGGGTGCTCTGCGCTCTTCGTGTGCCTGATAGTAGAACATGACTATTCTGAGTCTCCACAGATCAACTGAAGAAGAACCTTCGGTTGCGGTGGGGGGACGTGGAAGAGAAATGGATTTAGTCGAAGGCCAACGTCTGCTTTAGGTCGATAGCTGCCTCTCACGCAGGGTTGTATCGATAGGGTTTTATTCGACCCAAATAGGACGGCCCCGATTGGCTTTGACGTAGACAAGCCGCTTGATAATGATCTATCACGCGCGTACGCGCGCGTACCGGTCTCAAAACTATCAAATCTCCGTCTATAAAGGCTTTCAAAATTCACAAATTCTTTCGGAGCGCCTGTTGAAACACTTCATTGGTTCTGGAATCTAACCACTCAAGTTCCAGTTTCTCCTCGCAGGACGCAAGAAGTCATACAGATGCTCCAAAGGATTGTGGTTGCTCCTATCAACGCTGAGCGTCTGCTTCTGGTTGATCGAAGCTGGCTGTTGCCAAAAAAAGAGGCAATAGATAGGCGGCTGACCAGAGCTTGGGTGTGGGTCAAAGTGTGGGTCAAACAGCAATTTTTTCATCCGACCCTTCTACCACGTGCCTTTCAGGCATTAAAAAGCCGGCTTGTGGCCGGCTTCTCGGGGACTGGCTTGGTTCATTTTTGGTAAACCGCGCCAGCCTTCAAAACGTACACCCGGATCTTGCGTCCGGCTGTGGGACTTGGCGAGATAGTGATCTGCCTTGTCGGTGCGATCAGAGCCGCGGGGCGGGTGATGCGCAAATGTGGGGCGCAGCATACTGATTTTTTTGGGGAATTCCCAGTGTGGTGTGCGGATTAGAGCGACTGCTGCAGTAGAAACTCGGGATTTGTACCGCTTTTCGGGGCCTCATCGCGAGCAGGCTCACTCCTACAGGGGGAGGTGCTAGTCGTCAGATCAGAGAAACGGCACCACCGGTCTGCGTTTGCTCAGGGTCGACCACCAGAACACCCAGCCCAATATGTGAATTCTCTGTTCCTCAATCTGTGCCGGCCGGAAGATTTCGTCGGGGTATTCGGCGCTGTTGTGGCTGCGCAGGCGCAGGCCGTTGCCGGGCATGCGGTGCAGGTATTTGATGCGCAGCATGCCGTCGTGTTCGATGGCGTAGATTTCGCCGTCGACGACTTGGGTCAGGCCGCGGTCGATGGCGACGACGGAACCGTCTTCGATACGCTCGGCCATGCTGTTGCCGATCATGTGCGCGCAAATGGCGTCGGAGTGGCGGATGTCCAGTTGATCGAGGTGGGCACGCAGCAGGCGGATCGATTGGTCCGGGTCCTGGATGACGTGGGTTTTGCCGGAGCCGTTGTTGAGCGACGTTTCTTTGAAGAACGCCAGATTGATGTCGTTGGGGTCGATGACGGTGTAGACGCCGCAGATGGCCTGAGCGTCGAAGGTATCGCCGTTGCTGGCCGGCGTGTTCAGGCTCGGCGACTCTTTGATGCCTTCGCCGGTTTTCAGCCATTCGCTGTTGACGGACAGCAGGCGTGAGACTTCTTCCATGCGATACGCCGGGACGCCCCGGGTGTACCAGTTGTGGACATTTTGGGCTTCCGTGCCCCAGAACTTTGCGAAATCCGTGGTCGAGATGTTCGCTGCTCCCAGGAGTGCCCTGAATCTTGGACCGCTAGTGTTCTTTCTCATAAACACGGAGTCTACGGCCGTGCCAGAGCGGTTTGAATAAACCGGGCGTTCAAAAACGAGCTGAATTTTGCGACCGGATGTAAGACGCTCTTGTGGGAAATTACACAGATTAAAACTTTTCTGTAGTCCGTCATAAACACACTGTTTAAGACGGCTTTTACCGAGCATAAAAAACCCCGGATCAACCGGGGTTTTCTTCAGGCGTTACGCGAGTCGCAGATGCTTAGCCTTTATAGGCAGCAACCGACTTCATGATCTCGGTGCGAGCGGCTTCTGAGTCGCCCCAACCTTCGATCTTCACCCATTTGCCTTTTTCGAGGTCTTTGTAGTTCGCGAAGAAGTGCTCGATCTGCTGGATCAGCAGCGGTGGCAGGTCGCTGCACTCTTTCACGTCGACGTACAGCTGGGACAGCTTGTCGTGTGGGACTGCGATGACTTTGGCATCGCCGCCGCCATCGTCGGTCATGTGCAGGATGCCGATTGGGCGGGCGCGGATGACCGAACCTGGAGCAACCGGGTAAGGGGTCACAACCAGCACGTCGAGGGGATCACCGTCGTCAGCCAGGGTGTTAGGGATGAAACCGTAGTTGGCCGGGTAGAACATCGGGGTGGCCATGAAACGGTCAACGAACAGGCAATCGCTGTCTTTGTCGATTTCGTATTTGATCGGCGCGTGGTTGGCCGGAATCTCGATCGCGACGTAGATGTCGTTCGGCAGGTCTTTGCCAGCCGGAATCTTGCTGTAGCTCATTGGGCGGTGCCCCCGTTAGTTGACCAAAAACACTTGGCCGGATTGACCAAAAAGTGGCGGCGATTATAGGCATATTCTGCCGTCGACGCCATGTACCAGAGGTCGTAGAGACCTTAGTCGTGTGCCTGATAGACCGGGTCATGCGCCTGAAGTTGCCGCAACCTGTCCAAAGGATCCTGCCGATAGAAAAGCTTCAACTGCTCGTAGACCTGTGGATAAGCCTCGTGCAGCAAATCCGGGGCGCTGAAGAAGTATTCGCTGGTGACGGCGAAGAACTCCGCCGGGTTCTCGGCGGCGTAGGGGTCGATGACGGTTTCGATGCCTGGATTGCGGTCAAGTTGCCGGTTCAGGTCGTCGTAGGCGTGTTGCATGACCTTGGCCCAGTCGCTGACGCGCATGTCCGGGTGCAGTGGCGGCAGGCCGTTGGCGTCACCGTGGAGCATGTCGAGTTTGTGCGCCAGTTCGTGGATCACCAGGTTATAGCCTTCCCAGCCGCCGCTGGCCATGACGCCAGGCCAGGCGAGAATGATCGGGCCTTGCTGCCAGGCTTCGCCGCTGTGTTCGCCATTCCATTCGTGTTCGACGCCGCTGGCATCGCGATGGCGCTGGGGGCTGAGGAAGTCGTCGGGGTAGAGGACGATTTCATGGAAGCCCTGATACCAGTTCAAGTCGCCGAGGTTTAGCAGGGGCAATTGCGCTTGAGCGGCGAGCAACAGGCGTTGCTCTTGATGAAGTTCGACGCCAGGGAGGGTGGTCAGGTGTTTTTCATCGAGGAACAGCACGCTGGCTTCACGCAACCACTGGTCTTCGGCGGCGCTGAGGCCGTCAAGGAAGCTCAAGTGATGGCGCACCCGTTGCCACATGTCGTCGGCAATCGGGTGTTTGGCCAGGGTGCGCTGGCGCCGCCAGGCGCTCAGGGACCACATGGACGGTCAGCGGGTTTCGGCTTTGGAGCTCGAACCGCCGAAGCGGCTGCGCACGATGCCGATGATCATCGGTACCAGCGACAGCAGGATGATGCCCACGACCAGCAGCGACAGGTTTTTCTTGATGAACGGTACGTTGCCGAAGAAGTAACCGAGGGTCACCAGGCCGCCGACCCAGAAAATCGTGCCCAGTACGCTGAAGCCGAAGAATCGCGGGTAAGGCATCTTCGCCACACCGGCGACGAACGGTGCAAAGGTGCGAATGATCGGCAGGAAGCGCGCCAGGGTCACGGTTTTGCCGCCATGCTTGTCGTAGAAGTCGTGAGTCTGTTGCAGATAGTCGCGACGGAAGATTTTCGAGTTCGGGTTGCTGAAGAGCTTTTCGCCTGCCGTTCGTCCGATCACATAGTTGGTGCTATCGCCGAGGATCGCCGCCAGCATCAGCAGGCCGCCCAGCAACACCGGGTCCATGCCGCCGCCGGCCGCCACGGCGCCAGCGATGAAGAGCAGGGAGTCGCCCGGCAGGAATGGCATTACCACCAGGCCGGTTTCGCAGAAGATCACCAGGAACAGAATCGCGTAAATCCATGGACCGTAATTGGTTACCAGCATGTCGAGGTACACATCGAGATGCAGGATAAGGTCGATCGGGTTGAAATCCATGGATGGCACCTGTGGTGATGGTCCGACTCAGCAGACCTGTGCGGATGACTTCGTGTAAGGCTACAAGCGGGTGTAGTTTTTCTTACAAGCCGGGAAGCTCGGGATTATACGGGGGGGAAAGTGAAAAGCGCGTCGAGATTGTAGCGGGGGATGTCGGGGTGTGAATATTTGTCAGGGACGCAGGAGTGTTGGGTAAGGCGAAAAGATCGCAGCCTTCGGCAGCCCCTACAGGCTGCGATCTTTTGATCTTAGAGCTCGTCGCTAATCGGCAACACGTAGTTCTTGAATTCGGTGTCTTCCTTGAACCCGATCGACTCGTAGGTCTTCTGCGCCACTTCATTATTGCTGCTGGTGGAAACACGCATCCGCACGGCATTGGTTTCCTTGGCCATTTTCTTCGCGGTGCGAATCAGGTTGTCGGCAACCAGTTGGCGGCGCGCGTCTTCGGCGACGTAGATGTCGTTGAGGATCCACACGCGTTTGAGCGATAGCGATGAAAAGCTCGGATACAACTGACAGAAACCCATCAGTTTGGCGTTGTCGTCATCGGACAAGGCCAGGTAGATCACCGATTCCTTGCGACGCAGGCGTTTTTCGAGGAACGCACGGGACGAGTCCGGATACGGAAGGGAGCCATAAAACTCACGATATTTGACGAACAGCGGAGTCAGGAGGTCCAGGTGTTCGAGGGTCGCTTGAATAATCCGCATTGATTGGTCTCGTCTTCAAGTGGCTGTCTTCACGTGCTCTGACGGCAATTTGCTACTCGGGCAGCCGTGTTTCGATCCTGCCTGAAAGTGCAGCAGAAACGCAATGCGGAAACGGTTCAGGCATCCGGCGGACTGAGTAGGAAATTTCCCTTCATGTCCGCACCAGCGTCCGACTCCAGCGTCTGAACCTGGGCTTCGTCCTTCAGATTGACCCCTGACAACTGCCGCCGACAGGCTTCGCGCATCAAATACAGCAAGCGGTGTGCCGCCATGCCGTAACTGAGGCCTTCGAGCCGCACGTTGGAGATGCAGTTGCGGTAGGCATCCGTGAGGCCGACCTTAGGATTGTAGGTGAAATATAAACCCAGGCTATCAGGCGAGCTGAGTCCCGGACGTTCACCGATCAGGATCACCACCATTTTCGCGCCCAGCAGTTCACCGACCTCGTCAGCCACGGCCACTCGGCCCTGTTCCACCAGAATCACCGGTGACACGGACCAACCATCCGCTGCGGCCTGTTCTTCCATGCGCGTCAGAAAGGGCACGGTATGGCGATGAACGGCCAATGCCGACAAGCCATCGGCGACCACAATCACCAAATCCACGCCGCCGGGGTGGGCCGAGGCATAGTCACGTAAGGTCTGCGCCGATTCATCGCTCAACTTGCGCCCCAGGTCAGGGCGCTGCAAATAACTGTTCCGGTCTGTGGCCGCGCTATGCAGCAGCACACTCTCCCGGCCGCGTTCGGCCAGTTGCGCCCCCAGCCCTGCATGGTCAAACGGCAAATGCACCGCGTCCCGCGCCTGGGCGTGGGCGTACTGGAAATCCAGCTGTGCGCTGGTCGGCATGCTGGTGCCGGTGCGGCCCAGGGCAATGCGCGCCGGGGTCAGGCGACGCAGTTCCAGCCAAGGGTTCTGTGGATCGACGGGTGGTTTATCCATATCAACACTCATCCCAATTGCGCCAAGGCCTGGCGGAAGGCCGGCGGCAGGTTGTTACCGAAGTGAACCTTGCCGTCGGCCTGGGTGAAGATGCCCATTTTCGCCAGCCACTGTTCAAACTCTGGCGCCGGTTTCAAACCCAGGGTTTGCCGGGCGTAAAGGGCGTCGTGGAACGAAGTGGTCTGGTAGTTGAGCATGATGTCGTCGGAGCCGGGGATGCCCATGATGAAGTTGATCCCGGCCACGCCCAGCAGGGTCAGCAGGGTGTCCATGTCGTCCTGGTCGGCTTCGGCATGGTTGGTGTAGCAAATGTCGCAACCCATCGGCACGCCCAATAGCTTGCCGCAGAAGTGGTCTTCGAGGCCGGCGCGGATGATCTGTTTGCCGTTGTAGAGGTATTCCGGGCCGATAAATCCTACGACGGTGTTCACCAGAAACGGCTTGAAATGGCGCGCCACGGCGTAGGCTCGAGTCTCGCAGGTCTGTTGATCGATGCCGTGGTGGGCGTTGGCTGACAGGGCGCTGCCCTGGCCGGTTTCGAAATACATCAGGTTTTGCCCGAGGGTGCCGCGATTCAGGCTCAAACCGGCGTCGTAGCCTTCCTGCAATACGTTCAGGTTGATGCCGAAACTGGCGTTGGCCGCTTCGGTGCCGGCGATCGACTGGAACACCAGGTCCAGCGGCACCCCACGGTTCACCGCCTCGATGGAGGTAGTGACGTGGGTCAGCACGCAAGCCTGAGTCGGAATGTCGTAGCGCTGGATGATCGCGTCGAGCATTTCCAGCATGGCGCAGATCGAGGCGATGCTGTCGGTGGCCGGGTTGATGCCGATCATCGCGTCGCCGTTGCCGTACAGCAAACCGTCGAGAATGCTCGCGGCGATCCCGGCCGGTTCGTCAGTCGGGTGATTGGGTTGCAGGCGTGTAGACAAGCGGCCACGCAAGCCCATCGTGCCGCGGAACTGGGTGACTACGCGGATTTTTTGCGCCACCAGCACCAGGTCCTGTACGCGCATGATCTTCGACACGGCGGCGGCCATTTCCGGGGTCAGGCCGGGAGCCAGGGCGCGCAGGCTCAGCTCGTCGGCGGCGTCGCTCAGCAGCCAGTCGCGAAAGCCACCGACGGTCAGGTGGCTGACCACGGCAAAAGCTTGTTTATCGTGGGTGTCGATGATCAGTCGGGTGACTTCATCGGCCTCGTAAGGAATCAGTACTTCCTGTAGGAAGTGGCTCAGCGGAATGTCAGCCAGGGCCATTTGCGCGGCCACACGCTCGCCATCATTGAGCGCGGCAACGCCGGCCAGAAAGTCCCCGGAGCGCGCCGGGCTGGCCTTGGCCATGACTTCCTTGAGGCTCTCGAAGCGATAAGTCTGGGCGCCGACGGAATGGGCAAATGCGGCCATGGGACGGGGTCCTCCTGAATCTGTGGATAACTCAAAAACACCACCGAACTCCTGTGGGAGCGGCGGTGCGACGATTCGACTTGCTCGCGAAAGCGGTGGCTCAGTCGACATCAATGGTGCATGTCAGACCGCCTTCGCGAGCAAGCCCGCTCCCACATTGGATCTCGGTGCACTTCGATGTGGCAGGCGCCGGGCACTAAGCCCGGCGCCGGTGCAACTCAGTTACCTGTGAGCATAGCGTCCGCCGGTGCGTCGGAGCGCTGCTTGGCGGTCAGTTGGAAATACAGGTAACCGGCGGCCATGAAACCAAGGAAAACCAGGCCAATCACCGTGTTGAACCACGCCATCGCCACCAAGCAAACCACCGCCAGGAACAGCGCAATCCCCGGCACGATCGGGTAGCCCGGCGCGCGGAAGGTGCGTTCCAGGTTCGGCTCGGTTTTACGCAGTTTGAACAGGCTCAGCATACTGATGATGTACATCACGATGGCGCCGAATACCGACATGGTGATCATCGCTGCCGTCAGGGTCATGCCTTGTAGATTGACCAGGCCGTCGCTGTAGATAGCGGCGATGCCGATGACGCCGCCGGCCAGGATCGCCCGGTGCGGAGTCTGGAAGCGCGAGAGTTTGGCCAGGCCTTTAGGCAGGTAACCGGCCCGGGCCAGGGCGAAGAACTGCCGCGAGTAGCCGAGGATGATCCCGTGGAAACTCGCCACCAGACCGAACAGACCGATCCAGACCAGCATGTGCATCCAGCTCGAATTGTTACCAACCACGGCTTTCATCGCCTGAGGCAGTGGGTCGTTGATGTTCGCCAGTTGACGCCAATCGCCTACGCCGCCCGCCATTACCATCACGCCGATGGCCAGGAACACCAGGGTCAGAATGCCGCTGACGTAGGCCTTGGGAATCGTCCGTTTCGGGTCTTTGGCTTCCTCGGCCGCCATGGCCGCGCCTTCAATGGCGAGGAAAAACCAGATCGCAAAGGGGATCGCCGCAAAGATGCCGGGGATCGAGGCGATGGTGAATTCGTTGGAGCCCGACCAGCCGTTGAGCACGAAATTGCTGAAGCTGAAGCCTGGCGCGACCACGCCCATGAACACCAGCAGTTCGGCAACCGCGAGCACGGTGACCACCAGTTCAAACGTCGCGGCAATGCTGACGCCGAGAATGTTCAGGCCCATGAACACGAAATAGGCGCCAACCGCCGCAATTTTCGGGTCCAGATCCGGGTATTGCACGTTGAGATAAGCGCCGATGGCCATGGCAATCGCCGGCGGCGCAAAGACGAACTCGATCAGGGTGGCGATGCCGGCGATCAATCCGCCTTTCTCACCAAACGCCCGCCGGCTGTAGGCAAACGGCCCGCCAGCGTGGGGAATTGCGGTGGTCAGTTCGGTGAAGCTGAAGATGAAGCAGGTGTACATCGTCGCCACCATCAACGCGGTGACGAGAAAACCCAAGGTGCCTGCGGTGCCCCAGCCGTAACTCCAGCCGAAGTACTCGCCGGAAATCACCAGGCCGACGGCAATGCCCCATAAGTGCAGGGTGCCGAGTGTGGGTTTGAGCTGTGTCGTCGAAGTCATAAGTCCTCTCTATTTTTTATTGTTTGATCTGTTGGACTTTCGGGTGTGGCAGTTTGGGTTGATCAACGCTGTTCACGCAGCGGCAGTCTTGGTGCAAAACCTGAATGACGGGTACGCAAGGGCCGTGCCAGAGCGGCCAGACCTTGGGTTGGTGGTGTCATTGGGGGCGCCTTCGCTGGCAAGCCATGCTCCTACAAGTCCTGCGTAATCCTGTAGGAGCAAAGCTTGCTCGCGAACGCCGTTACACGATCAAAAGTCGAACTTAGAAGAAGCCCAACGGATTGATGTCGTAGCTCACCAGCAGGTTTTTGGTCTGCTGATAGTGATCGAGCATCATTTTGTGGGTTTCACGGCCGACGCCGGACTTTTTGTAACCACCGAACGCGGCATGCGCCGGGTACAGGTGATAGCAGTTGGTCCACACACGACCGGCCTTGATGGCGCGGCCCATGCGGTAGGCGCGGTTGATGTCGCGGGTCCACAGGCCGGCGCCGAGGCCGAACTCGGTGTCGTTGGCGATGGCCAGGGCTTCAGCTTCGTCCTTGAACGTGGTGATGCTCACCACCGGGCCGAAGATTTCTTCCTGGAACACGCGCATTTTGTTGGTGCCCTTGAGCAGGGTCGGCTGGATGTAATAACCGGTCGACAGGTTGCCCTCGAGTTTTTCCACCTTGCCGCCGGTCAGCAGCTCGGCGCCTTCGCCCTTGGCGATTTCCAGGTATGAAAGAATCTTGTCGAATTGCTGCTCGGACGCCTGGGCGCCGACCATGGTGTCGGTGTCCAGCGGGTCGCCGCGTTTGATTTGCAGAACTTTCTTCATCACGACGGCCATGAACTCGTCGTAGATCGACTCCTGAACCAGTGCTCGGGACGGGCAGGTGCAGACTTCGCCCTGGTTGAAGAACGCCAGTACCAGGCCTTCAGCGGCTTTTTCGATGAAGGTCGGTTCGGCTTGCATGATGTCGGCGAAGAAGATGTTCGGAGACTTGCCACCGAGCTCCACGGTGGACGGAATAATGTTTTCGGCAGCTGCGTGCATGATGTGCGAGCCAACCGGGGTCGAGCCGGTGAAGGCGATCTTGGCGATGCGCTTGCTGGTGGCCAGGGCTTCGCCGGCTTCTTTGCCGAACCCTTGCACCACGTTGAGCACGCCGGGCGGCAGCAGGTCGCCGATCAGTTCCATCAGCACGGTGATGCCCAGCGGGGTTTGCTCGGCAGGCTTGAGCACCACGCAGTTACCGGCGGCCAGGGCCGGAGCGAGTTTCCAGGCAGCCATCAGGATCGGGAAGTTCCACGGGATGATCTGCCCAACCACGCCCAGCGGTTCATGGATGTGATAAGCCACGGTGTTGCCGTCGATCTCGGCAGCGCTGCCTTCCTGGGCGCGGATGCAACCGGCGAAGTAGCGGAAGTGATCCGCCGCCAGCGGGATGTCAGCGTTGAGGGTTTCGCGAACGGCTTTGCCGTTGTCCCAGGATTCGGTGATCGCCAACAGTTCCAGGTTCTGCTCGATGCGGTCGGCAATTTTCAGCAGCACCAGCGAGCGCGCCTGGGCGGACGTGGCGCCCCAGGCATCGGCAGCGGCGTGGGCAGCGTCCAGGGCTTTATCGATGTCTTCGGCCGTGGAGCGTGGGAATTCGGCAATCGGTTGGCCATTCACTGGCGAGGTATTGGTGAAGTACTGACCTTTAACAGGCGCGACGAACTCGCCGCCGATGTAGTTACCGTATTTGCTCTTGAACGAAACGATAGCGCCTTCAGTACCGGGGTGAGCGTAACGCATGGTGATTTCTCCTTGGCTTTTGTGCTTATAAGGGAGAGCGCATGTGCGCTTGTTATAAGCGTAGAGCAAAGGTTGGGCCACTGCCTTGCAGGTCAGGCAAATCAAGGCCTTGCGCGGTTTATGTCGGACAAGCGGGCGGCGTCTGTGACGGTTTCGGTACAGCCTGGATGACAGTTTGTACCGCTTGTGGCACAGGCTGTGACTGGGTGGTCTTGCCAGCATTGCAAAGCAATGGAGGCTGGAGGATGCTGGGCCTCAAATCGCCATGCAGGTCTTCCTTGTGGCGAGGGGGTTTACCCCCGTTGGGCTGCGAAGCGGCCCCAAAACCAGCCACCTCGATTTACCTGTTACACCGCGTGCTCAGGATTTACGACTGCTGCGCAGCCGAACGGGGGCAAGCCCCCTCGCCACAGGTGCAGTGTTTGGCAGTTGCTATGCAGAAGCAGCAAACCTTTCGGGGAATAATAAGAAATGCACGACAACCATTTGAGTCGCCATGCCCAGCAAGTCCTGACCGTTACCCAGGGCAAATCGCACCTGTACGGCCCTGGCAGCGATCCGTCGATTGCCCGTTCCTGGCTGCGCTGTCTTGAGGATTATCACCTCGACCCGGCCCTGACGATTGCGCCGACGGTGCTGGAACATGGCCGGGTGCTGGAAAGCCGTGAACGCTTGCAGCAAGTGCTGCAGATTGCCGGCAACGAAATGACCAGTCTGCATCAGCAACTTTCGGGCGCCGGCCACGCGGTGCTGCTGACCGACGCCCGTGGGGTGATCCTCAATTGCGTCACTGCCCCCGCCGAACGGAAGATTTTCGAGCGCGCCGGGCTCTGGCTTGGCGCCGACTGGAGCGAAGCCTGCGAAGGCACCAACGGCATCGGCACCTGCCTGGTGGAGCGTCAGTCCCTGACCATTCACCAGGATGAACACTTTCGCGGTCGTCACACCGGCCTGACCTGCTCGGCAAGCCCGGTGTTCGACCCGCATGGCGAACTGCTGGCAGTGCTCGACGTATCTTCCGCGCGCCATGAAGTCTCGCGCCAGAGCCAGTTCCACACCATGGCGCTGGTCAATCTCTCGGCGAAGATGATCGAGAGCTGTTATTTCCTGCGTTACTTCGACAATCAATGGTTGCTGCGTTTTCACTTGCAAGCTGAGTCCGTCGGGCTGTTCAGTGAAGGGCTGTTGGCGTTCGATGGCGAAGGGCGGATCAGTGCGGTCAACCAGAGTGCGTTGAACTTGCTCGGGCACATACGCGGCGGATTGCTGGGTAAACCGGTGGAAGCGTTTTTCGATTGCTCGCTGGATGAGTTGCTCGGCCGCGCGAGCGTGAATGCCAGCGCCAGTTGGCCGTTGCGCACCCGTGACGGACGCAGTCTGTTTGCCGTGTTGCGCGGTCAGCCGCGCAGTATTCCGGTGCCGGTGGTACAGCGTCCGGTGATTGCCGAGCGTCCGCGCTTGTCCGGTATCTGCCTGGGCGATGCCGCGTTGCAAGAAGATTTCCGCAAGGCCCTGCGGGTGTTCGAACGAGACGTGCCGCTGCTGATCAACGGCGAAACCGGTTCCGGCAAGGAAGCCTTTGCCAAAGCGGTGCACCAGGCCAGCCAGCGGGCCGAAAAATCCTTTGTCGCCCTCAACTGCGCGGCCATCCCCGAAAGCCTGATCGAAAGCGAGCTGTTCGGCTATCGCGGCGGCAGCTTCACCGGTGCACGCAAGGAAGGCATGCGCGGCAAGTTGCAGCAGGCCGATGGCGGCACGTTGTTCCTTGATGAAATCGGCGACATGCCGCTGGCCTTGCAGACCCGGCTATTAAGGGTGCTGGAAGATCGCCAAGTGGTGCCGATTGGCGGTGAACCGGAGTCGGTCAACGTCAGAATTATCAGCGCTACCCACCGGAATTTGCTGGATCGGGTGCAGGACGGCAGCTTCCGCGAGGATTTGTACTACCGGCTCAATGGCCTGGAAGTGGCGTTGCCGGCGTTGCGTGAGCGCAGCGATAAATCCCAGTTGCTGGATTTCTTGCTGGCCGAAGAGGCTGGCGGGGAAACCGTGTTGATTGACCAGCCGGCGCGTCAGGCCTTGCTCGCTTTTGCTTGGCCAGGCAACGTGCGGCAGTTGCGCAATGTACTGCGCACGCTGGCGGCATTGTGTGATGGCGGGCGAGTCGGGCTGGAGGATTTGCCGGCGATGATTCGCCAGGCCCGGCCGGCGGTTGCGTTGGTGGTTGAAGAGTCGTCGGAGCATCCGCTGGAGGATGCCGAGCGGCTGGCGTTGCTCAATGCGTTGGAGCAGACGCGCTGGCATATGACGCATACGGCTGAACAGCTTGGTGTCAGCCGCAATACCCTTTATCGCAAACTGCGTAAGCACGGCATTGAGCGGCGAGTCAGTTAGAAGGCCCTCACCCTAGCCCTCTCCCACGGGGAGAGGGGACTGACCGAGTCGGTCTGATGATCTACGCCGACCTGAACTATCGAGTCGAACTCAGGATTTGAAGGCAACACAGATCGGCTCCCTCGCCCTCTGGGAGAGGGCTGGGGTGAGGGTGGCAGTCTGCAGTCGATCCGAGATGTTAAGACCCACCCACCCGGCCCAATCAGCTAAAGAGTGCGATTTTTCCTACCCTACGCTAACCTGCGGCCATGTTTTACGAGGTCGACTATGCACATTCATATTCTGGGTATCTGCGGCACTTTCATGGGTTCGATGGCGGTTCTGGCCAAAGAGCTGGGCCATCACGTGACCGGCTCCGATGCCAACGTCTATCCGCCGATGAGTACTCAGCTTGAGGCTCAGGGCATTCAGTTGACCCAAGGCTACGATCCCGCCCAACTCGATCCGGCACCGGATCTGGTGGTGATTGGCAACGCCATGTCTCGTGGCAACCCGGCCGTCGAGTACGTACTGAACAAAGGCCTGCCCTACGTTTCCGGCCCGCAATGGCTGGCGGATCACGTGCTGCAAGGTCGCTGGGTGCTGGCCGTTGCCGGCACTCACGGCAAGACCACCACCAGCAGCATGCTTGCCTGGGTACTGGAGCACGCGGGCATGAGCCCGGGTTTCCTGATCGGGGGCGTGCCGCAGAATTTCTCGGTGTCCGCTCGTTTGGGTGGTACACCGTTCTTTGTGATCGAAGCCGACGAATACGACAGCGCGTTCTTCGATAAGCGCTCCAAGTTCGTTCACTACCGCCCACGCACGGCGATCCTGAACAATCTTGAGTTCGATCACGCGGACATCTTCCCCGATCTGCCAGCCATCGAGCGGCAGTTCCACCATTTGGTGCGGACCATCCCGAGCGAAGGCCTGGTGATCCATCCGACCACCGAGCCGGCGCTGAAGCGCGTGATCGAAATGGGCTGCTGGACCCCGGTGCAAACCACCGGTGCCGGCGGTCAGTGGCAGGTCAAACTGCTGAGCGAAGACGGTTCCAAGTTTGAAGTGATGTTCGAAGGCGTCGCCCAAGGCGTGGTCGAGTGGGACATGACCGGCCAGCACAACGTCGCCAACGCCTTGGCGACCTTGGCGGCGGCCCGCCATGTCGGCGTGGTGCCGTCCATGGGCATTGCGGCGCTGAGTGCGTTCAAAAGCGTGAAGCGCCGGATGGAGAAAGTCGCGGAAGTCCGTGGTATCACCATTTACGATGACTTCGCGCACCACCCGACTGCCATTGCCACCACGCTCGATGGTCTGCGCAAACACATTGGCGATGCGCCGTTGATCGCGATCATCGAGCCGCGCTCCAACTCCATGAAGCTCGGCGCGCACCGTGACGGTTTGCCGGAAAGCGTGGTCGATGCCGATCAGGTGATCTGGTACGCACCGGCGAACCTCGGCTGGGACCTGGCGGGGACGGCGGCACTGTGCACCGTGCCATCGATTGTCAGCGACTCACTCGAAGGCATCATCGAACGTGTGAAAAGCCAGGCCCAGCCCGGCACCCACGTGGTGATCATGAGCAACGGCGGCTTCGGCGGCCTGCATGGCAAACTCGCCGAGGCGCTGCAATGAACAACGGCCCGGAGCGCATTACGCTGGCGATGACCGGTGCTTCCGGCGCCCAGTACGGCTTGCGCCTGCTTGATTGCCTGGTGCGCGAGGACCGGGAGGTGCACTTTCTGATCTCCAAGGCTGCGCAACTGGTGATGGCCACCGAGACTGACGTGACGCTGCCGCCCAAGCCGCAGACCATGCAGGCCTTCCTCACCGAGTACACCGGGGCTGCCGCCGGGCAAATCAAGGTGTACGGCAAGGAAGACTGGATGTCGCCGGTGGCCTCGGGCTCCGGTGCGCCAGCGGCGATGGTGGTGGTGCCGTGCTCGACGGGGACTTTGTCGGCTATCGCGACCGGTGCCTGCAACAACCTGATCGAGCGGGCCGCCGACGTGACCTTGAAGGAGCGCCGCCAATTGATTCTGGTGCCGCGTGAGGCGCCGTACTCGAGCATTCATCTGGAGCACATGCTCAAGTTGTCGAACATGGGCGTGACGATTATGCCGGCGTCGCCGGGTTTCTATCATCAGCCACAGACCATCGACGACCTGATCGACTTCGTCGTCGCGCGGATTCTCAATCTGTTGAACATTCCTCAGGACATGCTGCCGCGTTGGGGCGAGCATCATTTGAGCAGCGATGAATAAGCTGCTGATGGTGTTGCTGGCGTTGCAACTGACCGGTTGCGCCACCGCTCGTACCCTGAATGCCGCGCAGCCGGGTGCGCCGGTGGTGTATTCGGGGACGCGGCTGGATTTGTATGCGATGAACGGCGGTTGTTGCGCCAAGGATCGTTTCGGTGCCGAAGCCCCGAGTTATCCCAATGTCGACCTGCCGGCCAGCGCGTTGCTCGACACCTTGCTGTTGCCGTTGTCGGTGTTGACGGTGATTGGGGTTGGGTTTCAGGCGACTGGCGGATTGTAGGGGAGTGCTTTGCACTCCATTCGCGAGCAGGCTCGCTCCCACAGGGGATACGCGAAACTGTGGGAGCGAGCCTGCTCGCGAAAGCGTCCTCAAAAACGCTGGGGGTTATTTGCCGAGCTTCCTCAGCTCATCCGACTCAACCACCCGCACGCCATCCTGCTCTTCCAGCGCCAGTCGCCACATGGCGCGGGCCAGTTGGCAGGCTTCGATGCCGCGGTATTTGCCGGGAATCAATCGCGACAACGGCCCGGCGAATTGCTCGGCCAGCCGCGGTTCGAGGCGCTCACCCAGCAGTAGGGAAGGGCGGCAAATGGTCAGCTGCGGCCAGTCTTGCGCGCGCAAGGCTTGTTCCATTTCGCCTTTGACCCGATTGTAGAAAACCGAGGATTTTGGATCAGCACCCAAGGCGCTGATCACGATCAGGTGCCGGGCGCCCATTTCCCGTGCGCGCTTGGCGAACGCCACCACCATGTCCAGGTCCACCGCGCGAAACGCCTGCTCGGTGCCGGCCTGTTTGATTGTGGTGCCGAGGCAGCAGTAGGCGATGTCGACGCGACCGTTCAGTTGCGGCAGAAACACCGCCGGGTCGCCGACCGGGTTTTCCAGGTGAGGGTGCTCGGCCAGTGGCCGGCGTGACGGTGCCAGGACCCGCGTAATCGTTGGCTCATTGAGCAGGCGATCGAGCAAACGTTCGCCGGTTAGGCCAGTAGCTCCGGCAAGCAAGACATGCTGAGGCGTCAAGTACATGGTGTTTCCCCCTTGATACTATTCAGCTTAGTTGCTCTTGGCGTCCTTGCTGCTGATAGCAGCACTTTGTAATGCTTTTCGCGCTTGTTGTTTGCGCAGCAATTGCCAGTGTGCGAGCACGGTTTTCGGCGCCCAGATCTGCGGTTCAGAGGCTTCGAAATTGTCCGCCAGCTCGCGCTCGGCAACGGTGGCCTTGGCCAGTTTGAAGGCTTGCTCCAGGTCGTCGGTCTGGTTCAGCGCCTGAGCGAACAGCGCGTCGCCGAAGTAGGTAAAGTTGGCTTCTTCCGAGCAACCGAAGGACACCCGGTCAGCCCGCGAGGCCGTCATGATCAGGGTTCGTTCGTCTTTCAACGCCGGAATGAAGCCGCCGGAATAGCAGGATGAAATCACGATGATCTTGTCGCGATTCTTCAGGGGGGCGAGGACCGCAGCCAGTTCGTCGGCCGGCAGGTCGGCCAGCTCCATTCGTGGCTGGTCGAGTACCAGTTCGTGTTCGCTGGTGCCGTGGCTGGTCAGGTAGATGAACAGCAAGTCTTCCGGGCCACTGCGTTCAGCGAGGGTCTGTGCCGCTCGCCGCAGATTCTCGCGGGTGGCCATCGGCCGGTCGCCGAGGTGGTCACGGTGGTTGACCAGGCGGATCTGGCCGTAGGCGCCGAAGCGGCTGGCGAGCATGTTGGCGACGTAGTCGGATTCGCGCAGGAATACGCTCTGCTTGCCGTCGCCGCCGAGCGTCAGGCTGTACAGCTCAACCGCCGGGGTCGAGGCGGGCACGTTGGCCAGCGCTTCGTCGAGCAAGCGGCCCTGGGCCAGCAAGCCGAGCTCAAGGGTGTCGGGCAACAACTTGCCGTCGGCGTCACGGACGCGTTGGCCGTTGATCCAGGTGCCGCTGATGACGGTACCGTCGGTCAGCACCAGGGTGCCGCGACCTTGATAGCTGTCAGCGTCGAATCCACCGACGTAGAAACTGCCGTCGGCCAGGTTCAAGCGGCCCGGGCCGGTGAAGCGCCAATCGCTGAACTGGCCGATGTAATGGCTGCCGTCGGTGCCGATCAGCTCGCCTTTGCCGTTGAGCACGCCTTCCTTGAACTGACCGATCCAGACATCGCCATCGGCGTTCTCGTAGCGCCCCTTACCGTTGAGCTGGTTGTCTTTGAAGGCACCGACGTAGATATCACCGTCGGCGCTGTTGAAGGTGCCGTTGCCTTCCAGCTGGCCGTCGACAAAATGCCCGCTGAACTGATTGCCGCTGGCATCTCCACGCTGGCCTTCGCCGTTGGGCTTGCCGTGGGCGAACTGACCTTGATACGAGCTGCCGTCCTCGAGTTCGAGACGGCCGAGCCCTGAATACTGATCGGCCTTGAACTCACCGCGGTAAGTCATGCCGTTTTCTTTGAGGGTGCCTTCGCCGTCGCGCCGGCCGAGTTTGAAGCCGCCGCTGTAGCTGCTGCCATTGGTGGTCAGCGTGCCCTGGCCGTCGAAGAGCCCTTGCTGGAACTGCCCGCGATACACCTCGCCGTTGCTGCCGTGCCACTCGCCCTGGCCATGCCATTGGCCCTTGTCGAACTGGCCGGCGTACCAACTGCCGTTCGGGTAGTCGATGCGGCCCTGGCCTTGCAGCAACCCATTGACCAAGTCTCCGCGATAGCGTCCGCCATCCGGCAGTCGGGCGTCAGGGGATAGCAGCGATTCGCCATCGCCACAAGCGGTGAGCAACAGGGTCAAAGCGAGGGGTGCAAGTGAGCGCATAGCGGGATCCGGGCAGTTAGGCGACCGAGTATGCCGCAGCTATGCGACCTTATATAGCGAGGGAATAAATAGAGTCGCGAAACAGCATGAGCTGCTTCGCATCCAGAGGCTTTATACGAAACAGAGGGACAGCGGTTCGGCGATGTACGCCGGTTTGTCCGAGCCTTCTATTTCCAGTGTTGCGGTGGCCTTGAGCAGCCATTGTCCGGGTTTCTTCTCGGTGACTTCGTTCATGTCGACCTTGAGCCGTACCCGTGAATTGACTTTCACCGGCTGGATGAAGCGCACGCTGTCCAGGCCATAGTTGACCACCATTTTCACGCCTTCCGGCAGGATCAGGATGTCTTCCATCAGTTTGGGCATCAGCGACAGCGACAGGAAACCGTGGGCAATGGTGCTGCCGAATGGGGTTTTCGCGGCTTTGACCGGGTCGACGTGAATGAACTGATAATCCCCTGTGGCTTCGGCGAACAGGTTGATGCGCTCCTGATCGATGGTGAGCCATTCGGAACGTCCAAGTTCCTTGCCGACATAATCTTTGAGCTCTGCAACAGGAACATAGGGCATTGAGACTCTCCTTGGTTTCATCGGTTTTATAGTTTTGAGGTGGGGGGATTTGACCTCCCGGCTTACTACTTTAGATCAACATGACAAATTGCTCCGGTCAACTGACCATGCTTTTGGCGAATGCCGGTCTATAGCGTCGGCGTGCTTATAATGCCCGGCCCCTGCTTTGTGGGGCGAGCGTTGCGGGAGATGCTGGATGTTGTTACGTGGCCTGACCTGGCTGGTGCTGTTCCAATTGCTGGGCACAGCCATCAACCACCTGTTTTTGCCGGTGCTGCCGGGACCTATTATCGGCCTGCTGCTGTTGCTGGTGTTCCTGATTATTCGTGGCGAAGTCGGCGAGCCGCTGAACCTGGCCGCGGGCAGTTTGCTGCGTTACCTGCCGTTGCTGCTGGTGCCGCCGGCGGTGGGCGTGATGGTTTATGCCAAGGACATTGCCGCAGACTTCTGGGCCATCGCCGGCGCACTGGTGTTGTCGTTGGTGCTATCCATGGCCTTCGTCGGGGTGCTGATGCAGCGCCTGATCAAACGCCACGCCCATCGCGGAGACGGCCAATGATCCTCGATTGGCAAGGTGCACTGGATTCGGTGATTCACCATCCGCTGTTTGGCATCGGCATTACGCTGGGCGCTTATCAACTGGTGCTCGCGGCGTTCGAGAAAACCCGCTGGATCTTCCTGCAACCGGTATTGGTCTCGATGGTGCTGGTGATCGGCGTGCTGGTGGGCTGCGGCCTGACCTACGCCGAGTACCGTAAGAGCACCGAGATTCTCAGCATCCTGCTCGGCCCTGCCACGGTTGCGTTGGCGGTGCCGCTGTACTTGAACCTGCGACGGATTCGGCAGTTGTTCTGGCCGATTTTTACTACGCTGGTGATAGGTGGCGTGGTCGCCACGGGCATGGGTGTGTTGCTGGGCTGGTGGTTTGGTGCCGAACATATGATCCTGATGACCATGGCACCGAAATCCGTGACCTCGCCGATTGCGATGCTGGTGGCCGAGCAGATTGGTGGTGTCGCGGCACTGGCAGCGGTGTTCGTGTTGATTACCGGCGTGATCGGTGCGATTTTCGGCCCGAGTCTTTTGACCCGGCTCGGTGTCCATAGCCCTGAGGCTCGCGGCATGGCCCTGGGCATGACCGCCCACGCGGTCGGCACTTCGGTGGCCTTGCAGGAAAGTGAAGAATGCGGTGCCTTCGCGGCGCTGGCGATGAGTCTGATGGGCGTGGCCACGGCGGTGTTCCTGCCGTTGGCGGTGTCGATGGTGGTGTAAGGAAATGTCTATGAGTCTGCCGCTTTTCCCGCTGAACACGGTGCTGTTCCCAGGTTGCATCCTCGATTTGCAGATCTTCGAGGCGCGCTACCTGGACATGATCAGCCGCTGCATGAAACAAGGCGGCGGCTTCGGTGTGGTGTGCATCCTGGACGGCGAAGAAGTCGGTATCGCCCCGGCGGGTTATGCGCTGGTGGGCTGTGAAGCATTGATCACCGACTTCAAACAGCAGGACAACGGCCTGTTGGGGATTCGGGTGCAGGGTGGCCGGCGTTTCAATGTCCTGCACACCGAGATCCAGCGCGATCACCTGACTGTCGCCGACGTCGAGTGGCTGGAAGACGAACCTGAGCAACCGTTGCAGGATGAAGACGCTGACCTGGTTGCGCTGCTCAAGGCCTTGGCCGAACACCCGATGGTCGAGGCGCTGAACATGGGCACTGAAGCAACCGGGCAACAGTCACTGGCCAATCAATTGGCGTATCTGCTGCCGTTTGCGGAAGTGGACAAGATTGACCTGCTGCAACTCGATGACCCGCAGCAACGGCTGGATGCGATTCAGGCGTTGCTGGATGAGTTGCAGGGCGAACTGTTTGCTTGAGCCCTAAAAGATCGCAGCCTGCGGCAGCTCCTACACGGGATATGTGTTCCCCAAGGAGCTGCCGAAGGCTGCGATCTTTTGATCTTTAAAGGCTCGCGTTAATAGGCATACCGCAACATCGCATGCGGCAAATGCCGTAAAGCAAAGAACGCAAACAACGCCAGCATCGACGGCAACACCAGCCACCAGACTTTAGGTGGCATTGGGTTGAGTGGTGTCTGGCGTTGACTCAGCCACAGGCTTGCCGCACAGACACACGCCGCCAGCATTGCGCCGGCCAGTACATCGGTCGGCCAATGCGCGCCCAGGTACACCCGCGACATAGCAATTGCCAGCGCCGGCATGCAGCCCAGCAACAGCCAGGTCAGGCGCATTCGTGGTGGTTGTCCGCGTCCAGCCAGAACTCCGAGCGCCAGAAACAACGCGAAGGAGCCGGAGGCGTGGCCGCTGGGCATGCTGTAACTGGTCAGTGGATCGGTCAGCACTTCCGGGCGCAGGCGGGCGAAAAAGTGCTTGGTCACGGTGTTGCCAATCGCCGTACACAACAGTGCGCCGCCAACGAAAATCGCCTGACGCCATTGCCGTGTCAGCAACAGCAGGCCGGTCAGCAGGGCGCTGAACACCAGCATATTTCGGAACTCGCCGAGCAGCGTGAAGATGACGGCCACCTCATCCATCATCGGGCTGCGGTGTTCTTGCACCAGAGTCATCAAGCCTTGATCGAGCGCGCTCAGGTGCGGGTAGCCGAAAAACAGCCCGAGCAGAATCACCAGGCCCAGGCTGGCAATGAAGGCGCTGGCGTGGCGATGGCGACGCAGGCTACTGGTGACACTCAAGCCGATCATGACCGCAATGCTGCCGGCGACGATCCCCGCTTCTGGCCAGAAGCCTTCCGGTAATGGCAGGCGAATCGCCGCGCCTGTGGCCCAGCCGGGCAGCAGGTAGGCAACGCTCCATCCCGCAGCGGCCAGCAGGCTGACGGCGATAAAGCGCGGGAAGGGCATGTCGAACATCCCGGCGACCATCGGCAGCATTGGCCGCAACGGCCCGATGAAGCGCCCGACTAACAAGCTGGCGATGCCATACCGCTGGAAATAAGACTCGGCCCCGGCGATCCATTCCGGGTGATGACGCAAGCCCGGCAGGCGGCGAATGTTCTGGTGGAAATGTCGCCCAAGAAAGTACGAAACCATGTCACCGAACAAACCACCGAGAAAACCCAGCAATAGTGTTTCGCCGAGCGGCAGCGCGCCGCTGCCGGCCAGCACCGCGATGGCAAACAGCAAAACGGTACCGGGCACGATCAGCCCGGCAATCGCCAGGCATTCCACGCAGGCCACTATGAACACCGCGGCGGCCAGCCACTGCGGATTGACCGTCAACCAACCGGTGATGCTATCGAGCCATGGGCCCATACCTACAACTCCACTTTACAAATTGCCCCCTGCGTAGGAGCTGCCGAAGGCTGCGATCTTTTTGATCTTGATTTTCTGCGGTATTGAAAAGATCAAAATCAAAAGATCGCAGCCTTCGGCGGCTCCTACAGGGAGATTGTGTTCACAACAAAAAATAATCGCGACCTTCGACCTGTCCCCGTCGCAGCGGGTTCCGCGTGCAATACGGCGCATAAGCCGCATCAACGAAGCGGTACATCAGATGTTCGTCACGTCCGTGGGGAATGCCCAGGCGAGTGGTTTGAATGATATGGGCGG
Source organism: Pseudomonas sp. TH15 (assembly GCF_016651105.1). Taxonomy (GTDB): domain Bacteria; phylum Pseudomonadota; class Gammaproteobacteria; order Pseudomonadales; family Pseudomonadaceae; genus Aquipseudomonas. Next base: position 201,709 of record NZ_JAEKEL010000001.1, on the reverse strand, counting down.
GGACCGGGCCGACGTCTTGCACCAGCAGCACTTCATGATCAAAGCGCTTGGCGTCCCAGGCCGGCACCTTCAAACCCAGGGACTTGCACAGCAATGTTTGCCCGGCGCAGAGTTTTTGCGAGGGGCGAGGGCGGCCTTGAGCGTCGGGATTGTTCACCAGCATCTGCGCCAGACTCGCTGGCCCGCTCAATTCATCGACCCACGGATAAGCGGATTTGATCAGCACCGCATTGCCCGGCCCTTGGGCGCTGAAGTTCAGCGAATCGCCGCCCCGGGCGTAATACATATAGATGTGGCCGCCATCCAGAAACAAAGCCTTACGCTTTTCTGTGTAGCCAAGGGAGGCGTGACTGCCTTTTTCTTCGCAGTAATACGCTTCAGTCTCGATGATCCGGGCGCTGAGCCACAGGTCGCCGACACGATGACGGATGACTTTACCGAGTAAATCCCGGGCCAGAGTTTGCGCGTCACGGTCGAAAAACCCGTCCGGGAGCGCCGTAGGCAGGGCTGAAAGGGCGGCGCGAACAGTCAGGTTGGACATGATGAACGGCGTTTATCAGGGCTGATTGAGTCGCGATGATAACAATTTGCAGCTTAATCACGGCTGAACGTCGGCAAATTGCCCTCCATTTCGACCATCCGCCCGTCACCGCTGTTAGTCCAGAGACGCGACAGCTATAATCTGCCGCTTTACTCTTTTCCAAAATCCAGCAAAGACCACTCCTGACCATGACTGAGTCCGTCCTCGACTACATGACCCGCCTGGGTCGCGCTGCCCGTGAAGCGTCGCGCATCATCGGCCGTGCCAGCACTGCGCAGAAAAACCGCGCCTTGCAGGCTGCTGCCAATGCGCTGGATGCTGCACGCGGCGAGCTGACGGCGGCCAATGAGCTGGATTTGGCCGCAGGTCGCGCCAACGGTCTTGAGCCTGCCTTGCTGGAACGCCTGGCGCTGACCCCGGCACGGATCGACGGCATGATCATTGGCCTGCGCCAGGTCGCGGCGCTGCCGGACCCGGTCGGCGCGATCCGCGACATGAGCTTTCGCCCGTCCGGTATCCAGGTCGGCAAGATGCGTGTGCCGCTGGGCGTGATCGGGATCATCTACGAGTCCCGCCCGAACGTGACCATCGATGCCGCCAGCCTGTGCCTGAAGTCCGGCAACGCGACCATCCTGCGTGGCGGTTCCGAAGCGATTCATTCCAACCGTGCCATTGCCGCCTGCATCCAGCGCGGCCTGGCCGAGGCCGATCTGCCAGCCGCCGTGGTGCAAGTGGTCGAAACCACTGACCGTGCAGCCGTTGGCGCACTGATCACCATGCCTGAATACGTTGACGTGATCGTGCCGCGCGGCGGCAAAGGCTTGATCGAACGGGTTAGCCGCGATGCTCGTGTGCCGGTGATCAAACATCTGGACGGCATCTGCCACGTCTACGTCAGTGCCCACGCCGACCTGCCGAAAGCCCAGCGCATCGCCTTCAATGCCAAGACTTACCGCTATGGCATCTGCGGCGCGATGGAAACCTTGCTGGTTGATCAAAGCGTTGCCAAAGATTTCCTGCCGTCGATGGCTGCACAGTTCCGCGAAAAAGGCGTTGAACTGCGCGGTTGCGAACGCACCCGGTCGATCATCGAGGCCGTTGCCGCGACTGAAGACGACTGGAACACCGAGTACCTGGCGCCGATTCTGTCGATCCGCGTGGTCGACGGTTTGGATCAGGCCATCGAGCACATCAACAAGTACGGCTCTCACCACACCGATTCGATCGTCAGTGAAAACCTCGCTGACACCCGGCGTTTCGTGGCTGAAGTCGACTCGTCGTCGGTGATGATCAACACGCCGACCTGCTTCGCCGATGGCTTTGAATACGGATTGGGTGCCGAGATTGGCATTTCTACTGATAAGCTGCACGCCCGCGGCCCGGTGGGCCTCGAAGGTCTGACCTGCGAGAAGTACATCGTGGTCGGCGACGGCCAGTTGCGCGGACAGGAGTCGGTCTGACTTGGGCGATCTCGACCCGTCAGCCCCGGTCACTGCCGGCGAGGCTGAGCCTCGACGCATTGGCGTGCTGGGCGGAACCTTCGACCCGGTGCACATCGGCCATTTGCGCGGTGCACTGGAAGTCGCCGAATCGTTGGGCCTCGATGAACTGCGTCTGACACCCAGTGCCAGACCGCCGCATCGGGACACGCCACAGGTGTCGGCGCAGGACCGTCTGGCGATGGTCGAGTGCGCGGTGGCCGGTGTGGCACCGTTGGTGGTGGACGCCCGTGAATTGCAGCGGGACAAACCGTCCTACACTATCGATACCCTGGAATTGATGCGCGCCGAAATGGCCGCTGAGACCCAGGTTTTTCTACTTTTGGGCTGGGACGCATTTTGCGGCCTGCCCACTTGGCACCGCTGGGAAGAGTTGCTCCAGCATTGCCACATCCTGGTGCTGCAACGCCCGGATGCCGACAGCGAACCGCCGGATGCCTTGCGCAATCTGTTGGCGGCACGCTCGGTGAGCGACCCGCTGGCCCTAAAAGGGCCGAGCGGACAGATTGCATTCGTCTGGCAGACACCGCTCGCGGTATCCGCCACCCAGATCCGTCAACTGCTGGCCAGCGGTAAGTCGGTACGTTTCCTGGTGCCCGACGCGGTCCTGGCCTACATCGATGCGCACGGTCTCTACCGTGCGTCGAACTGAAAAAAAGGGCATGTTTCAAGGCACGAAATGACGTGTATTGAAACGCCCGAACATACGAGCAAAACGAGTTTTATATGACGAACAAAGACGTAACTAAAGTAAAGCGCAAAGGCACGTTCAAGAGCGCCCCGCTGCCTGAGCCGGTTCTCACCACCGAGCCCCTGAAGGGTGATGAGCTGGTCAAGGTTGCCGTAGCAGCCCTGGAAGACGTTAAAGGCCAGGACATCCAGGTCATCGACGTTCGTGAAAAGCAGAGCATCACTGACTACATGATCATCGCCACCGGTACCTCCAACCGCCAGATCGGCGCGATGCTGGACAAGGTCCGCGAAGCGGTCAAAGCCCTGGGCGTCAAGCCACTGGGTGAAGAAGGCAAGGGCGACAGCGACTGGGTTCTGCTGGATATGGACGACGTCATCGTGCACATGATGACCGCTTCGGCTCGCCAGTTTTACGACCTGGAGCGTCTGTGGTCCGGCGCCGAACAGAGCCGTGCTCTGAACGCGGCTCACCACAGCCCGGAAAACACCCACGAGCATTTCATCAAGCTCAACAAAGACCAGCAGTAAGGGACCGCTGTGCGACTGCGACTGATCGCCGTCGGTTCACGCATGCCCAAGTGGGTGGAAGAAGGCTGGCATGAATATGCCAAGCGTCTTCCGTCCGAGCTGGCGCTGGAACTGGTGGAAATACCGCTCAACACCCGTGGCAAGAACGCCGACGTGGCGCGCTTCATCCGTCAGGAAGGCGAAGCCATGCTGGCCAAGGTCGGGCCGAACGAGCGGATTGTCACCCTCGAAGTCCACGGCAAGCCCTGGAGTACCGAGCAACTGGCGGTCGAACTCGATCGCTGGCGGCTGGACTCTCGCACGGTGAACTTCATGGTCGGTGGCCCCGAAGGGCTGGCGCCGGAAGTCTGTGCCCGGGCGGATCAGCGCTGGTCGTTGTCGCCGTTGACGTTGCCGCACCCGCTGGTGCGGATTCTGATCGGCGAACAGTTGTATCGTGCCTGGACAGTGCTGTCCGGCCACCCTTACCACAAGTAGCTCTGCCCTCATGCCCCAGCCGATCCGCATCAAGGACCACGAAAAAGACGCCCGTCTGGTGCGTGGCCGCGTCGTGTTCGGGGCAATTGCGGTGGTGGCGCTGATCTGTGTGTTGATCGCGCGGCTGTATTTCCTGCAGGTCATCCAATATGAGTACCACTCGACCCTGTCGGAAAACAACCGCGTCCACGTGCAGCCGATTCCGCCGACTCGCGGGTTGATCTACGACCGTAATGGCGTGGTGGTGGCCGATAACCGGCCCAGCTTCAGCCTGAGCATGACCCGCGAGCGCTCCGGCGACTGGCAGCAAGTGCTCGACGTGATCGTCCAGGTGCTGGAACTGACCCCCGAGGATCGGGTGATCTTCGAGAAGCGCATGAAGCAGGGGCGCCGGCCGTTCGAGCCGGTGCCAATTCTGTTTGAGCTGACCGAAGAGCAGATCGCCCGGATCGCGGTGAACCAGTTCCGGCTGCCGGGTGTGGAAGTGGTCGCGCAGTTGGTGCGGCATTACCCGCAGGGCGCGCACTTTGCGCATTCCGTGGGCTACATGGGGCGGATCAACGAGAAAGAGCTCAAAACTCTGGACCCGGTGGGTTACAGCGGTACTCATCAAATTGGCAAAACCGGCATCGAGCGCTTTTACGAGCCCGAGCTGCATGGCCAGGTGGGTTACGAAGAAGTCGAGACCAACGCTCGGGGCCGCGTATTGCGCGTACTCAAGCGTACCGATCCGATTCCCGGCAAGGACATCGTCCTGAGCCTGGACATCAAATTGCAGGAAGCCGCTGAAACGGCGCTCGGTGGTCGCCGTGGTGCCGTGGTGGCGTTGGACCCCAATACCGGCGAAGTCCTGGCCATGGTCAGTCAGCCGAGTTTCGACCCGAACCTGTTCGTGACCGGCATCAGTTTCAAGGCTTACGCCGAGTTGCGCGATTCCCTCGACCGGCCGCTGTTCAACCGCGTGCTGCGCGGCCTGTACCCACCGGGCTCGACCATCAAGCCCGCAGTGGCGATTGCCGGTCTGGATTCGGGCGTGGTCACGGCCTCGACCCGGGTCTTCGACCCCGGCTACTACATGCTGCCCAACTACGATCACAAATACCGCAACTGGAACCGTACCGGCGACGGCTACGTGGATCTGGACACGGCGATCATGCGTTCCAACGACACCTACTTCTATGACCTGGCCCACAAGCTCGGCATCGACCGGTTGTCCTCCTACCTGGGCAAGTTCGGTATTGGCCAAAAGGTCTCGCTGGACATGTTCGAAGAGTCCCCGGGGCTGATGCCGTCCCGCGAGTGGAAGCGGGCGACCCGACGCCAGGCTTGGTTCCCGGGCGAAACCCTGATTCTGGGGATCGGCCAGGGCTACATGCAATCCACGCCGCTGCAACTGGCCCAGGCCACGGCGCTGGTCGCCAACAAAGGTATATGGAACCGTCCGCACCTGGCCAAGACTGTCGAGGGCGAGCGGCCGAAGGATGAGAACCCGATGCCGGACATCGTCCTGCGCGACCCGTCCGACTGGACCAAGGTCAACCACGGCATGCAGCAAGTGATGCACGGTGCTCGCGGTACCGCCCGTAAAGCGGCCATTGGTTCGCAATACCGGATCGCCGGCAAAAGCGGTACGGCCCAGGTGGTCGCAATCAAGCAGGGCGAGAAGTACGACCGCTCCAAGGTTCAGGAGCGTCACCGCGACCACGCCTTGTTCGTCGGTTTTGCGCCGGCAGATAACCCGAAAATCGTGGTGTCGGTGATGGTCGAGAACGGCGAGTCCGGTTCTGGCGTCGCGGCGCCCGTGGTGCGACAAGTGATGGATGCCTGGCTCCTGGACCAGGATGGCCGACTCAAACCGGAATACGCCGGCCCTATCAGCGCGGAGGCTACGGCCCGTGAAGAGTAATTTCGATCGCATCCTCTCCAGCGAGGACGTGATGCGTCGCCGTGCGACGCTGCTGCAACGCATGCACATTGACGGCCCGTTGCTGATCCTGCTGCTGACCCTCGCCGCCGGCAGCCTGTTCGTGCTGTATTCGGCCAGTGGCAAGAGCTGGGACCTGCTGGCCAAGCAAGCCACTTCGTTCGGCATTGGTTTGGTGTCGATGGTCGTGATTGCCCAGTTCGAACCGCGGTTCATGGCCCGTTGGGTGCCGATCGGTTATGTACTGGGCGTGCTGTTGCTGGTGGTGGTGGACGTCATGGGCCACAACGCCATGGGCGCCACGCGCTGGATCAACATTCCCGGGGTGATTCGCTTCCAGCCGTCGGAATTCATGAAGATCCTGATGCCGGCAACTATCGCCTGGTATCTCTCCAAGCGTACTTTGCCGCCACAACTCAAGCATGTGGGCGTCAGTCTGTTTCTGATCGGGTTGCCGTTCATCCTGATCGTGCGTCAGCCAGACCTCGGCACTTCGCTGCTGATCCTTGCTGGCGGCGCATTCGTCCTGTTCATGGGTGGTCTGCGCTGGCGCTGGATTCTCAGCGTGATCGCCGCGGCGGTGCCGGTGGCGGTGGCGATGTGGTTCTTCATCATGCACGACTACCAGAAGCAGCGAATCCTGACCTTCCTCGACCCGGAAAGCGATCCGCTGGGCACTGGCTGGAACATCATTCAGTCCAAGGCCGCCATTGGTTCCGGCGGCGTATTCGGCAAGGGCTGGCTGCTGGGTACTCAGTCGCACCTGGACTTCCTGCCGGAAAGCCACACGGACTTCATTATTGCGGTACTGGGTGAGGAATTCGGCCTGGTGGGCATTTGTGCGCTGTTGCTGATTTACCTGTTGTTGATCGGTCGCGGCCTGGTGATTACCGCCCAGGCCCAGACTTTATTCGGCAAATTGCTGGCCGGTAGCCTGACCATGACGTTTTTTGTTTACGTTTTCGTCAACATCGGTATGGTCAGTGGCCTGTTGCCGGTTGTGGGGGTGCCGTTGCCGTTCATTAGCTACGGAGGAACTTCGCTGGTGACGTTGCTGTCAGCGTTTGGGGTTTTGATGTCGATCCATACCCATCGTAAGTGGATCGCACAGGTTTGAATAAGGTGAAGATTTCAATGCAAGCAATGCGTGGCTGGGCGACTCGATACGCGCCGTGGGTCGGCCTGGTAGGCATCCTTGGTACCGCGGAACAAACGCGGGCCGGCGATTACGAAGGCTCACCCCAGGTGGCCGAATTCGTCGGTGAAATGACCCGCGACTACGGCTTTGCCGGTGAACAGCTGATGGCTGTGTTCCGTGAAGCCGAACGCAAGCAGGCAATCCTGGACGCCATCTCCAAACCCGCCGAACGGGTTAAACAGTGGAAAGAATATCGCCCGATGTTCATCACCGACGCGCGCATCGCCCGTGGTGTGGACTTCTGGCGTCAGCACGAGGCGGTACTGGCCCGTGCCGAACAGGAATACGGTGTGCCAGCCCAGGTGATTGTCTCGATCATCGGCGTTGAAACCTTTTTCGGCCGCAATACCGGCAATTACCGGGTGATCGACGCGTTGTCGACCCTGGGTTTCGACTATCCTCCCCGTGCCGAGTTTTTCCGCAAGGAATTGCGTGAATTCCTGCTACTGGCCCGGGAAGAGCAGGTCGATCCGTTGACCCTCAAAGGCTCCTACGCCGGTGCCATGGGCTTGCCGCAGTTCATGCCAAGCAGTTTTCGCGCTTATGCGGTGGACTTTGACGGTGACGGCCACATTAATATCTGGACCAACCCGGACGATGCCATTGGCAGCGTCGCCAGTTACTTCAAGCGCCACGGCTGGGTGGCCGGTGAGCCTGTGGTCAGCCGCGCCGACGTGCGTGGCGATCAGGTCGACGACGGTTTGACCACCGGCATCGAGCCGACAAAAACCGTCGGGGAGTTGCGGGCGCTGGGGTGGTCGAGTCATGATGCGCTGCGCGACGATATGCCGGTCACCGCTTTCCGCCTGGAAGGTGACAATGGCCCTGAATACTGGATGGGCCTGAAGAATTTTTACGCGATCACGCGTTATAACCGCAGCGTGATGTACGCCATGGCCGTACATCAACTGTCTGAACAGCTGGTCCAAGCACGGGGCGTCAAGTAATGCGGGCATTGCCTATTAAAAAACCCCTGAAGCTGATGGCATTCGCCGCGTTGGCGGTGCTGCTCGCCAGTTGTTCGACGAGCCGCGCGCCGACTCAGAAGTCCTCTGGAACCGCCGTGCGCGCCATGCCGGGGCTGGATGTCAACCGCGCCCACAAAGATGGCGCGCCATGGTGGGATGTCGATGTTTCGCGCATCCCGGATGCCACGCCAACCCTGCACACAGGCGCCTACAAGGCCAACCCGTACACGGTGCTGGGCAAGACTTACTTCCCGTTGAGCGATTCCAAGCGCTACGTCGCTTCCGGCACAGCTTCCTGGTACGGCACCAAGTTCCACGGTCAGAACACCGCCAACGGCGAAGTGTATGACCTGTACGGCATGAGTGCCGCCCACAAGACCTTACCGCTGCCAAGTTACGTTCGGGTGACCAACCTGGACAACAACAAGAGCGTGATTCTGCGGGTCAATGACCGTGGGCCGTTCTATTCGGACCGCATCATCGACCTGTCCTACGCTGCCGCCAAGAAGCTCGGTTATGCCGAAATCGGTACCGCGCGGGTCAAGGTTGAAGGGATTGATCCGCAAGAGTGGTGGGCTGCCAAGGGCCGTCCGGCGCCTTTGATGCTCAATGAGCCTCAAGTAGCGCAAAATGCCGCGCCGACGATTACCGCCTCTGCGGGGACTGTCGAGCAGTGGACGCCACCGCCGCAGCAACACGCGTCGGACACTGTGCCTGTGCAAATCGCTGCAAAAAAAAACGCTTCTGTACCAGCCTCTGGCCAGTATCTGCAGGTGGGCGCGTTCGCCAACCCGGACGCTGCAGAACTCCTGAGATCGAAGCTCAGCGGGATGGTGAGCGCTCCGGTGTTCATCAGCTCGATCGTGCGCAACCAACAGACACTGCATCGGGTGCGCATGGGGCCGATCGGTTCTCAGGGTGAGATCCAGCAAGTGCAGAACAGCGTGCGAATGGCCAATCTCGGTTCACCGAGCCTGGTCACCGCCGAGTAACACGCAGTACTAGATTGAGGGTTCGCTTGCGGTTTGGGGGGTGAACCTGGTTGTTGGCTCGTTGAAGAACAAAAGCCCGGCAAGGGTTACAGAGTGAGCAACTGAACACGCGACAGCTCGTTAGAAAGCTGTCTGATTAGTTTTGCCCCTTAGGGTAAGTTTCCATTAGCGATTTCGAGAGACGGATGAACATCACCACCTTTGCCAAACGCCTGTGCCTTCTAGTCCCGCTGCTCATCTCGCCAGCCGCCTTCGCGGTCGAGATGATGCCGTCGCCACCACAACTGGCCGCTAAAGCCTATGTGCTCATGGATGCCAGCAGCGGCAACGTGCTGGTTGAGAACAACGGTGACCAGCGTCTGCCGCCAGCCAGCTTGACCAAGCTGATGACCGCGTACATTGCGACCCTGGAAATCCGTCGCGGCCAGATCGGCGAAAACGATCCGGTGACCGTCAGCGAAAACGCCTGGCGTACCGGCGGTTCGCGGATGTTCATCAAGGTCGGCTCGCAGGTCACTGTCAGCGACCTGCTGCACGGCATCATCATTCAGTCGGGTAACGACGCCAGTGTTGCGCTCTCCGAGCACATCGCCGGTAGCGAAGACGCGTTCGCCGACCTGATGAACAAAACGGTCGCTGATCTGGGCATGTCCAACACCCACTTCATGAACCCGACCGGCCTGCCGAACCCTGAGCACTACTCGACAGCTCATGACATGGCAATCCTGGCTCGCGCGATCATCCACGAAGACCCGGCTCACTATGCGATCTACTCGCAGAAAGAGTTCTTCTGGAACGGCATCAAGCAGCCTAACCGCAACCTGCTGCTGTGGCGCGACAAGACCGTTGATGGTCTGAAAACCGGTCACACCGAGGAAGCCGGCTACTGCATGGTGTCTTCGGCTGTACGTGATGGCATGCGCCTGATCGCCGTGGTGTTCGGCACCAACAGCGAAGTGGCTCGTGCTTCCGAAACGCAAAAGCTGCTGACTTACGGTTTCCGCTTCTTCGAAACCCAGACCTTCTATCAGAAAGGCGCCGAGCTGGCTCAGGCCCCGGTCTGGAAAGGCACCACCAATCAAGTCAAGGCCGGCCTGGCTGAAGACCTGACCATGACCCTGCCAAAAGGCCAGCTGAAAAAGCTCGCCGCCAGCATGACCATGAACCCGCAACTGGTTGCGCCAATCGCCAAGGGCGACGTGATCGGTAAAGTCGAAGTGAAATTGGACGACAAGGTAGTGCACAGCGCTGACCTGATCGCTCTGGACGCGGTCGACGAAGGTGGTATCTTCCGCCGCATGTGGGATAGCATCCGTCTATTCTTCTACGGCTTGTTCAACTGAATTAGTGTGGACCAGCATGGCCCCGTTCCCATCCGGAGCGGGGCCATGTTCGTTGCCACGGCTTACGCTTACGAGGCCGTTACGCCATGACAGACACAGAAGTAAAGGCGCCAAAGATCGAATTTCCCGCCAATGACTACCCGATCAAAGTGATCGGCGACACCATTGTCGACATCAAGCAAAAGATCATCGACATCGTCAAGAAACACGCGATGGTCAACGATGAGCGTGTGGACGAACGCCAAAGCAGCAACGGCAAGTACACCACCATCCAGTTGCACATCATCGCCACCGGTCAAGACCAGCTGTACGACATCAACAGCGAGCTTCGGGCTACCGGTTTCGTACACATGGTGTTGTGATGTCTGGCACGCTGGGCTTTCGTGAGCTCGGCCAGATGGCTTACGAGCCGGTCTGGCATGCCATGCAACGCTTTACCAACGAACGCGGCACTGATGCTGCGGACGAGATCTGGCTGGTGGAACACCCGCCGGTGTTCACCCAGGGCCAGGCCGGCAAGGCCGAGCACCTGTTGCTGCCGGGAGATATCCCGGTGGTGCAGGTTGATCGCGGTGGTCAGGTGACTTATCACGGCCCAGGCCAATTGGTGGCTTACCTGTTGCTGGATGTGCGCAAACTGGGTTTCGGCGTGCGTGACCTGGTCACCCGCATGGAGCTTTGCCTGATCGAGTTGCTGGCCAGCTATGGCGTTACTGCTGCAGCCAAGCCAGACGCGCCGGGCGTCTACGTCGACGGGGCGAAAATCGCTTCTCTGGGTCTGCGGATCCGCCACGGTTGTTCCTTTCATGGCCTGGCCCTGAACGTGGACATGAACCTGGAACCGTTTCGACGGATTAATCCCTGCGGCTACGCCGGGCTGGCGATGACCCAGCTGAGCGATCACGCAGGATCGATTGAATTTGCCGAGGTAAGTGCCCGGCTGCGCGCGCAGCTCGTCAAACACCTCGACTATGCTGAGCAGACGACCCTCACGGGCGGAATCGACTGATATGACTACTGATGCAGTGCAAACCATGATCCCGACGCTGGATGTTACCGAGCGCCCGGCCCCGCGTGCCAAGGTTGAAGCCGGCGTCAAGCTGCGCGGCGCCGAGAAGGTTGCACGCATCCCGGTAAAGATCATTCCGACCACCGAACTGCCGAAGAAGCCTGACTGGATTCGCGTGCGCATCCCGGTTTCCCCGGAAGTCGACCGCATCAAGGCCTTGCTGCGCAAACACAAGCTGCACAGCGTCTGCGAAGAAGCGTCCTGCCCGAACCTGGGCGAGTGCTTCTCCGGCGGCACCGCGACCTTCATGATCATGGGCGACATCTGCACCCGTCGCTGCCCGTTCTGCGACGTCGGCCACGGTCGTCCGAAGCCACTGGACGTCAACGAGCCGCAAAGCCTGGCCATCGCCATCGCCGACCTCAAGCTCAAGTACGTGGTGATCACTTCGGTGGACCGCGACGACCTGCGTGACGGCGGTGCCCAGCACTTTGCCGACTGCATCCGCGAGATCCGCAAGCTGTCGCCGAACGTGCAGCTCGAAACCCTGGTCCCGGATTACCGTGGGCGCATGGACGTGGCGCTGGAAATCACCGCCACCGAGCCGCCAGATGTGTTCAACCACAACCTGGAAACCGTGCCGCGCCTGTACAAGGCTGCGCGTCCGGGTTCGGACTACCAGTGGTCGCTGACCCTGCTGCAACGCTTCAAGCAGATGATGCCGCACATTCCGACCAAGTCCGGCTTGATGCTGGGCCTGGGCGAGACCGACGAAGAAGTCATCGAAGTCATGAAGCGCATGCGCGAACACGACATCGACATGCTGACCCTCGGCCAGTACCTGCAACCGTCCCGCAGCCACTTGCCGGTGCAGCGTTTCGTGCACCCGGACGTGTTCGCCTGGTTCGCCGAGGAAGGTTACAAGATGGGCTTCAAGAACGTGGCTTCCGGCCCGTTGGTGCGTTCCTCGTACCATGCCGACGAGCAGGCGAAGCTGGTTAAAGCCGAGCTGATGTCGTCCTTGTGATTTGCCGATGACACAAAAAACGCCCGCATGGCTTTTCAGGCCTTGCGGGCGTTTTTTTGCTTTGCCTACCTCCAGCAGAGGCTTTTCCTGCAATGCGCGGCGCAACTGACCCTCTTCTGTTTGTTCCCGTTCCTGACTACTGTGTGCAGAAGTTTTAACGCAGGGAGATTCATGGATGACCGTTCGACCGACCCATACCCTTTTTCCTCACGCACCTGTACCGGCCTTGCCGTCGGAAGGGGTGATCGGCGTGATTGCGCCCGCTGGTCCCGCGCCGCTGGACACTGAAAGGGCGCTGCAATGGATGCGCGCCCGAGGCTATTCGCTGCGGGTATTCCCCGGCGTTTACGAGAAAGACGGCTACCTGGCTGGCAGTGACGATGTGCGGCTCAATGACCTGCACGGTGCCTTCGCCGACACCGAGGTCGACGCGATTATTTGCCTGCGCGGCGGTTACGGTACGCCGCGCTTGCTGGATCGCATCGACTTCGACTTGTTGCGTGCCAATGCCAAGCCCTTTATCGGCTACAGCGACATCACCGCGCTGCACGTGGCGATCAGTCGTTACGCAGGTTTCGTGACCTTTCATGGTCCGCTGCTCAACGCCGACCTGCTGGGCGACAAGCAGCAGCCGACCGAGTCGTCGTTCTTCAGCATGCTGCGCGGGCAGGTGAAGGCGGGTAGCGTGTTGTCCCACCCGGTGGCCTACCCGTTGACCACTATCGAGCCTGGCATCGCTCATGGGCGCTTGCTGGGCGGCAATCTGTCGATGATTGCCTCGATCATGGGCACGCCATACGAAATGGATGCAGAGGGTGTGATTCTGTTCATCGAGGACGTCAACGAGCCGCTGTACCGCATTGACCGGCTGCTGACGCAATTGCGCCTGGCGGGCACGCTGCACAAATTGCGCGGGGTTCTGGTCGGGGATGTGGCGGGGGTTGACGCCGCTGCGCTGGCATTGCTGCTCAAGCAAACCTTCGAGCCGCTGCGGATTCCGGTACTGGCCGGTTGGCGTAGCGGGCATTGTGAGCCGAACCTGACGTTGCCGATGGGGGCGTTGGTGCGGCTGGATGCGGGGAATAAGGTGTTGGTGTTGGAGCAGGATGTGGTGGTCAGGCGTTAGAACGCGGTTGCCAGTTAGTCAGTCTTCGCGGGCAAGCCTCGCTCCTACAGGAGTTACATAACCCTGTAGGAGCGAGGCTTGCCCGCGAAGCTTTTAGCGGCTGCGCAAACCTTCCAGCAACTTGTGCGTCGGATACCCATCCGCCGGCCAGCCAAACGACTGTTGGGCGCTACGGATCGCCTTGCGGGTGTTGGCGCCAATGATGCCATCGGCGTTGCCGGCCTCGTAGTTCTGGGCGCTCAGCAGGTTTTGCAGTTCGATCCGCTCGCTTCGACTCAGCGGCAAATCATCTTTCGGCCAGGTGCCGCTGATCAGGCCGGCGCCGTGGAAACGCTCCGACAACAGGCTCACCGCCAAGGCGTACGACGACGAGTTGTTGTACTTCAGGATCGCCCGGAAGTTGTCGAGGATCAGGAACGCCGGGCCGCGATAGCCCGCCGGCAACAACAGAGCGGCAGACAGGTGTTCAGCGCCGGCCGGGACCTGTTCGCCATTGGGCAGGGTCACGCCCATTTGCAGCCATTCGGCGACGCTTTTGCGGATGGCGCCGTCGGCCAAGGCATAGTTGAAGCCGCCAGCCAGTTGCACTTCGAAGCCCCACGGCTGGCCTTTCTGCCAGCCGGAGCTTTGCAGGTAGTGCGCGGTCGAGGCCAGGGCATCGGCCGGGCTGCCCCAGATGTCGCGGCGACCGTCGCCATCGAAATCCACGGCGTGGGTGTTGTAAGTAGTCGGAATGAATTGGGTCTGGCCCATGGCGCCGGCCCAGGAACCAAGCATTTTCTCCGGCGTGATATCGCCCTGTTGCAGGATTTGCAGGGCCGCAATCAACTGCGCATGAGCAAAGCCCGGGCGTCGTCCTTCATAGGCCAGGGTCGCCAGGGAGTTGATCACCGACTTGGTGCCCTGGAACTGCCCGAAGTTACTCTCCATGCCCCAGACCGCAACGAGTGCCTGGCGATCAACGCCATAACGCTGTTCGATGCTTTGCAGGATATCGGCGTACTGGCCGACCAAGGCCTGACCTTTGCGAACCCGCAACGGCGACAGCGCACCGTCGAGGTATTCCCACACCGGGCGGGAGAATTCCGGTTGGCTGCGGTCGGCGCGGATGACGCTTTCGTCGAAGCTGACATTGGCGAACACGCGGTCGAACAGATCGGCGCGGATGCCGGCGGCCAGGGCGTCCTTGCGGAAACCGGCCTGCCATTCAGCGAAGGTCTGCGTCGGCTGGATGTCGAGGTCGTCGCCTGTCGGCACGACTGGCGGTATGACCGCAGGAGCCGTTGTGACGGGGAGAGTCTGAAGCGGTTGGGCGTCGGCGGCGGTCGGTTTTTCCGCGCAGGCGACAAGCAGTATGAGGCTGGAGGCAGCAATCAATTGGCGAAGGTGCCAACGACGGGAAAGACGAAGGGGCATGCACAGGTCCAGGGAATACGAATCAGATGCAGACCTTAACATGTAGAAGGGGTGTTCTGCTTTAAGCGGCCAGAAAGTAAGAAGCCTCCCAGCTATTAGACTGGAAGGCTTCGCGGCGGTAGCTGCCTTTGCCCTTGCCGGCGGGTTCCTGACGGCTGCGGAACAGTGGCTGGGCGATGATGGATTTGGCCTTGTTGGGGCCATGCTTGGATGGCTTTTTGCTCATGATGAAATCTCACAGGTAGGTGGGTTTTGCGGGGGAAATAATCTGCCGAAGTTTGGGTTCTGTCTATAGGGCAGATGGATGTGAGTTTTGTAGGAAGAAAGATCAAAAAATCGCAGCCTTCGGCAGCTCCTACGCGCCTGTGGGCGCTGCCGAAGGCTGCGATCTCTTGATCTTGCTTTTGATCTTACTCGGCCGGCAACGACAATCTCTGCCCGGCCATCAACAACGACAACCGACTCAAACTCATCCACGGCGAACCGGCGGCCTGGCCTTTGATTTGCGCATCAATGCGCTGCGCTTCCAGCAACAACTGCGCCCAGCGTTGCGCGGAGTAGCGTTGCAGGGCTTTGCTCATCAGTGGTTTGCGTTTGTCCCAGACCGGTGGTCGGGCCGAACTGAACGCTTTGTCCAGCGGCACGCCCTGGCTGTATTGCAGCGCCAGGCTGGCCAGCAAGCGCAGTTCACGGGCCAGGGCCCAGAGAATGACCGGGGGTTCGACGCCTTCACCACGCAGCCCTTCGAGCATGCGCAAGGCGTGGGCGGCTTCGCCGTTGAGAATCGCGTCGGTCAGGCCGAACACGTCAAAGCGTGCACTGTCGGCGACGGCAGCCTGCACGGTTTCGACGGTGATCTGGCCACCCTCGGCCATCAGCTTGAGCTTTTCGATTTCCTGGGCCGCGGCCAACAGGTTGCCCTCGACCCGTGCGGCGATCAGTTCGACAGCGTCCTGGCTGGCAGACAACCCGGCCTGGGACAACCGCTGGCGAATCCAGCTCGGCAACTGGTTGGCATCCACCGGCCAAATCTGCAAGAACTGGGTCTGTGAACCTTCAACCAGCGCCTTGCCCCACTTGGTTTTCTGGGCGGCGCCATCGAGCTTGGGCAAGCTGATCAGCAGTACGGTGTCTTCGGCCGGGCGCCCACAGTATTCGATAAACGCGGCGGCGCCTTTGTCACCCGGCTTGCCTGACGGCAGGCGAAGTTCCAGAAGACGCTTTTCAGCGAACAACGACATGCTGGCACCGGCCTGCAACAACGTACCCCAGTCGAAACTGGCGTCGGCGGCGAAGACCTGGCGTTCATCAAAACCCTGCTGACGAGCAGCCGCGCGGATGGCGTCGGCTGCCTCCTGGCACAACAGTGGGTCATCGCCACTGATGACGTAGACCGGCGCAAGGGCGCCTTGCAGGTGTTTGGCGAGTTGGGCGGGGGCGAGTTTCATAAGAGAGGGCAAACGGGGCGCCTGAGCGCCCCGTAAGTCTTACTGCTGCGGGATTTCGACGGGCGACTGACGCGGGGTTTCCGCTTCAGCCTTCTGCGCGGCTTGCAGTGCATCGGCGTCAGCCTTGGCACGTGCATTCGCGGTCGCTTGCAACTGATCCAGCTGAGCCGGGGTGATCTGTTGCAGGCGCAGGATCATGCGCTGAACCAGTTCGCGACGGGTTTCTACGCGGGCAGTGTTGGCTTCCTGGTCGGAACCCACCAGGTTGTTGCCGTCGTGAATGAAGATCTTCTCAACTTCGAGCTTGTCGCTCTTCAGTGTCAGATCGTGCTCACCACGGATTTCGTAGTTCAGCACCGTGGTCACCTGGTACTCACCTGTACGGCCGGCACCGGCATAACTGAGGATGCGCTGGTTTTCCTGCTCATCCGTCAGAATCAGCTTATACGGTGCTCCGGTGTAGACCTTGACGCCGCTGCTCTGCAGCACTTGGCGCAGTTGCGTCACGGTTTCGCCGTAAGCGTTGCGGGCGCTCACGTCGAGTTCCTTGATCGCCAGTTCGGTAGTGCCGGTGCCGCGCAGCTGGAAACCGCAGGCGCTCAACAGGACTGCGAGGCCCATCACCAGCAAGTTGCGTTTGATCATCTTGTTGCTCCCCTTGAAACCATGTGGGCCGACCGTGCGGCCCGAAAGGTTTTACGCGGCGCCAGGCTCACCTGGCGCCTGATCCAATTAGCTGGCGACGATATTGACCAGTTTCCCAGGCACTACAATCACTTTACGAATAGTCAGGCCATCGACGAAGCGCAGCACGTTTTCATTGGCCCGTGCGGCGGCTTCGACTTCTTCGCGGGTGGCGCTGGCCGGCATTTCGATCTGGCCGCGCAGTTTGCCGTTGACCTGGATGACCAGTATCAGGCTGTCCTGTACCAAAGCGCTGTCATCTTGCACCGGCCAGCCGGCGTCGATCACAGGATCGGCGTGACCCAGCTGATTCCACAACTCATGGCTGATGTGCGGCGTGATTGGAGCCAGCAGCAAGGTCACGGTTTCCAGGCCTTCTTGAAGCAGCGCGCGATCCTGTTCGGTGCCTTGCGGGGCTTTTTCCAGCACGTTCATCAGCGTCATCACTTGGGCGATGGCGGTGTTGAATTTGTGGTGCTGGCCGACGTCCTGGCTGGCTTGTTTGATGGCCAGGTGGATCGAGCGGCGAACGGCTTTCTGCTCGTCGTTCAGGCTGGCGACGTCAAGTTTGCCCGGCAGACCCTGAGTGACGTGCGCTTGAGCCAGACGCCAGACGCGCTTGAGGAAGCGGTGCGAACCCTCGACGCCGGAGTCGGACCATTCCGCGCTCATGTCTGGTGGCGAAGCGAACATCATGAACAGGCGGCAGGTGTCTGCACCGAACTGGTCAATCATCGACTGTGGGTCGACGCCGTTGTTCTTCGACTTGGCCATCTTCTCGGTGCCACCGATTTCCACCGGCAGGCCGTCGGAGATCAGTTTGGCGCTAATGACCTTGGCCTTGCTGTCACGCTCAAGTTCTACGTCCGCCGGGTTGAACCAGGTGTAGGCACCATTGGCTTCGCGACGATAGTAAGTCTCGGCGATCACCATGCCTTGGGTCAGCAAGTTCTTGAACGGCTCGTTGGAGCTCACCAGGCCTTCGTCGCGCATCAGCTTGTGGAAGAAGCGCGCATAAAGCAGGTGAAGAATCGCGTGTTCGATACCGCCGATGTACTGATCCACCGGCAACCAGTGGTCGGCCGCCGATTTCTCGACCAAACCGCCTTCATAGTGCGGCGAGGCGTAACGGGCGTAGTACCACGAGGACTCGACGAAGGTGTCCATGGTGTCGGTTTCACGCTTGGCAGGCTGGCCGCATTTCGGGCAAGTGCACTCGTAAAACTCAGGCATGCGTGCCAGTGGCGAACCCGCGCCATCCGGAACGACGTCTTCCGGCAGTACGACGGGCAGTTGATCTTCCGGGACCGGCACATCACCGCAGGTGTCGCAGTGGATGATCGGGATCGGGCAGCCCCAGTAGCGCTGACGGCTGATGCCCCAGTCGCGCAGGCGGAACTGAGTGCGCGAGGCGCCAAGGTTTTTCTTGATCAGCGCGACTTCCATGGCGTCGAAGGCGCCTTCGAAGTCGAGGCCGTCGAACTCGCCGGAGTTGATCAGCGTGCCGTGTTCGCCGTAAGCGTCTTGCCATGGCGACGGGTTGGTGTCGCCGGAGCTGGTGCGCACCACGGATTTGATCGGCAAGTTGTACTTGGTGGCGAATTCGAAATCGCGCTCATCGTGCGCCGGAACCGCCATTACCGCGCCATCGCCGTAATGCATGAGTACGTAGTTGGCGACCCACACCGGGAGCTTCTCACCGGTCAGCGGGTGCTCGACGAACAGCGAGGTCGGCAGGCCTTTTTTCTCTTGGGTGGCGACGTCGGCTTCAGCAACGCTGCCGCCCTTGCATTCAGCGATGAACGCTTGCAGCTCAGGGTTGTTCTGCGCGGCCAAGGCGGCCAAGTGGTGTTCGGCGGCCACGGCAACGTAGGTCGCGCCCATCAGGGTGTCCGGACGGGTGGTGAAGACTTTCAGTACGCCGCTTTCGCCGATGGAATCGACGTTGTACGGGAACTGCACTTCCATACCGCGGGATTTGCCGATCCAGTTGCGCTGCATGGTCTTGACCTGTTCAGGCCAGCCCGGCAAGTCGTCGAGGCTCGACAGCAACTCATCCGCATAAGCGGTGATCTTGAAGTAGTACATCGGGATTTCGCGCTTTTCGATCAGCGCGCCGGAGCGCCAGCCGCGACCGTCGATCACCTGTTCGTTAGCCAGGACGGTCTGATCGACCGGGTCCCAGTTCACGGTGCCGTTTTTGCGATAGATCACGCCTTTTTCGAACAGGCGAGTGAACAGCCATTGTTCCCAGCGGTAGTAATCAGGCTTGCAGGTAGTCACCTCGCGGGACCAGTCCACCGCCAGGCCCAGGCTGCGCAGCTGGGTTTTCATGTAGGCGATGTTTTCGTAGGTCCACTTGGCGGGCGCTACGTTGTTCTTCATCGCGGCGTTTTCTGCCGGCATGCCAAAGGCGTCCCAACCCATGGGTTGCAGGACGTTCTTGCCTTGCATGCGCTGGTAGCGGGAGATCACGTCGCCGATGGTGTAGTTGCGCACGTGCCCCATGTGTAGCTTGCCGCTGGGGTAAGGGAACATCGACAGGCAGTAGAAAGTCTCCTTGCCTGGCTGTTCACTGACTTCAAAGGACTTTTGCTCGTCCCAGAACGACTGGGCGGCGGCTTCGATTTCACGGGGCTGATATTGTTCGTGCATGGCTACTTTTGAACTGAATAGGGGTGGCCTAATCCTCTTCAATGCAACGCTGGACGGTGATCTCGCCAAATCGGCGGTTCGGTGTCCAGACGAGCTGGAAGTGGAGTTACAGGAAGCGCCGTAGCATACATGACCGCACTCTATCGAGGGAAACCCTGATTACATGCAAAAGTTGGCTCCAAACCTGCTGCGAGGGCCGTTGGTCGCAGGGTTCAGCCGGTTTGTTCATGGAAGCTAAGCTCCTAATTGGGGAGTGAGTCTTATCTTCAATGAGGTGAGGGATGGTTGAGTCACAACGTAAAGTTACAAAACCGGAGCTGTATGAACGACTGATCGATCGTCTGGGAATGGCCCTGGACGCGGCGAAAACCGCCGGTCGGTTGCGTGATGAACGTCCCCTGGAGCTGGAGTTGCGAGGCCTGAGTCCCGCAGAGTTTGCATTGGTCAAGGCGTATCTGGATCGCAGTGAACGTGAAACACACGGATGCTTGTCAGAAGCAGTGAAGCAACTCGACGCACCACGTTCGGCCAAGATCATCTGGCTCAAGGACAAAACACCCGGCAGGGACGCGGTAAAGGTTCGGTCTCTGCAGTTCAAGTAAACGCATGGCAGGTTAAGAACCGGATCTTTTTCCGCAAGATCCCGCCTACTGGTTGTAACGCTTCATTAACACTCTTAGGCTTCGGGCATCTCTGGAGATGCTCGATGCCTTTTCGTTATTTCGTGAAACAACTTCTGTTGCCTCCCGGCATTCTTTTGCTGCTGCTGGCGCTTGCCTGGTGGTTGCGCCGCTCACGGCCGCGACTGGCCGGATTGTGCTTTGCGCTGGGGCTCGGCGGGTTCTGGCTGATGAGCTTGCCGGTGGTGGTGCAATGGAGCGCCAAGGCTTTGGAGCGGGAGCCGGCGCTGGCGCTCAATGAATGGGCAACCCTGGCTCAGCGCGCCGATGCGATCGTGGTGCTGGGCTCGGGGCGTGAGCGGGGCGATTTGGCCTGGGGCGCCGATCAGCCGACCGGCGTTGGCCTGGAACGTCAGCGGTATGCCGCGCGACTGGCCAAGGCCTCCGGCCTGCCGATCCTGACCAGCGGCGGATTGCACTACGGCACGCCACCGACGGAAGCCAAATTGATGGCCGATTCGTTGCTCGATGATTTCGGCGTGACGGTGCGTTGGCAGGAAGGGCGTAGTCGCACGACTTGGGAAAATGCGCAGTTCAGTGCCGAGGTGCTGTTGCCGCAGGGCGTCAAACGCGTGGTCGTGGTGACTCAGGCCTGGCACATGCCGCGGGCAGTCTGGAGTTTCAAGCAGGCGGGATTTGAAGTGGTGCCGGCGCCGGTGGGGTTTCTAGGCGTGGACAATGCCCGGCCGTTGGGTGGCTGGATGCCGGAGTTCAAGTCGATTTGGCAATCCGGGCAGTTGTTGAATGAGGCGGTGGGGCAGATCGGGTATTCGATTTTCTACCGCTAAACCACTGTGGCGAGGGGGGCTTGCCCCCGTTCGGCTGCGAAGCAGTCGTAAAACCTGCTAGCGCGGTCTGACTGAACGAATGCCGGGGGCCGCTCCGCAGCCCAACGGGGGCAAGCCCCCTCGCCACAGTTCAGACAGTCTTGGCAATCCGGCTAGCCAACAGCGCCCAGCCAAACAACAACACACACAGAATAATCAACGGCCACGAACGCCATTCCAGGTAGGGCGTCAGGTTGTGCATCGGCACCACTTCGCCATACAGAATCCCGCGTTCGAACTGAGGAATCTGTGCGGTGATCTGCCCGTAAGGGTTAATCAAACCGGTCACGCCGTTGTTGGTGGCCCGGATCATCCAGCGGCCAGCCTCAAGCGCGCGCATCTGCGCCATCTGCAAGTGTTGCAGCGGGCCGATGGAGGTGCCGAACCAGGTGTCGTTGCTGATGGTCAGCAGCAAATCGCTGCGAGCGGCGAGGCTGGCGGCGAATTCTGGATAGACCACTTCATAGCAAATGAACGGCGCGATCTGATAACCCTTGGCTTGCAGCAGCGGCTGGTCGGCCGGGCCACGGGCAAAGTCCGACATCGGCAGGTCGAAGAACGCGATCAGCCCGCGCAGCAAGTCCTGCAGCGGAACGTATTCTCCAAACGGAACGAGTTTTTGCTTGAGGTAAGTGCCATCGCCTTCGCCGACCACGGTGATACCGTTGAAGAAGCGCTTCTCATGACGGACTTCCTGGCGGATCGGTACGCCGGTAATCAGTGCGGTTTTACGCTCGGCGGCGAAATTCCCCATCATGTTCAAGTAGCCCTCGGCGGACTCCTTGAGCACCGGTACCGCGGTTTCCGGCCAGATCAGCAGGTCGACGCGTTTGGAGCTGAAGCTCATGTCGCGGTACAGCGCCAATTGCGAATTAACCTGCGCCGGGTCCCACTTCATGCTTTGTTCGATGTTGCCCTGGATTGCCGCGACACTCAGCGCCGGGCCGGCCGGACTGGTCCAGGCATGTTCCTTGAGTGCGATACCCGCCACCCATGGACCCGCCAGCAGTACGACGCCAGCGGCGATGAAGCCCTTGCGACCCGAGCGAACCAGGCGTGGAGCGTTCCAGATCAGTGCGGCAGTCAGCGCCAGAACGAAGGACACCAGCCACATTCCGCCCACTGGCGCGAGCCCGGCCAGTGGGCCGTTGAGCTGGCTGTAACCGGAATAGAGCCACGGGAAACCGGTGAGAAACCAGCCACGAAACGCTTCCTGACCGACCCACAACGCGGCAAACGCCAAGGCGTCGGCCAGCGGTGCTTCGTTACGGCGCAGCCAGCGCGCCCAAAGCCAGGCGGGCAGGGCGAAGAACCAGGCAATCGCCGCGGTGAAGATCAGCATCAGGAAACCGGCCAGCAACACCGAAGCGCCGCCGAAGTGGTGGATGCTGTAGTAGATCCAGCTAGTGCCGGCGCCAAACAAGCCGAAACCGAAACACCAGCCACGACCCAAGGCCTGACGCGGGCTCAGTTCACGCAAACCAGCATAGAAGAGCCCGACCGCAACCAAGGCTAGCGGCCAGATATCGTACGGCGCCAACGCCAGGGTGGTGATTGCACCGGCCAACACGGCCAGCAGATTACCGGGCCAGCCGGGACGGGTCAGACGGTGCATTTCAATCCTTAGAGTTACCGGGCAATGGGTGTCAGGCGCAGCAAATGAATCCGACGGCTGTCAGCGTTCAAGATGCGGAAGCGATACGGGCCGATTTCAGTGATTTCATTGCGTTTTGGCAAATGCCCGAACGCGCTCATCACCAGGCCGCCAACAGTATCGAACTCGTCGTCGGAGAACTCGCTGTCGAAGAACTCGTTGAAGTTCTCGATCGGCGTCAGCGCCTTGATCAGGAAGTCACCGCTTGGCAGTGGCTTGATGTAGCTGTCTTCTTCGACGTCATGCTCGTCTTCGATGTCGCCGACGATTTGTTCCAGCACGTCTTCGATGGTCACCAGACCGGCCACGCCGCCGTATTCGTCAATGACGATGGCCATGTGGTTGTGGTTGGCGCGGAACTCACGCAGCAGCACATTCAGGCGCTTGGACTCCGGCACGAAAGTGGCCGGGCGCAGCAGGTCCTTGATGTTGAAGCTGTCGCCGTTCTCCTTGAGGATCAACGGCAGCAAGTCCTTGGCCAGCAACACGCCCATCACGTCATCGTGGCTTTCGCCGATCACCGGGTAGCGGGAGTGGGCCGAGTCGACCACGGCGGGCAGGAACTCGCGGGGTGTCTGGGTCGCCTTGATGCTGACCATTTGCGAGCGCGGGACCATGATGTCCCGTACTTGCAAGTCAGCTACCTGAATGGCGCCTTCGACGATGGCCAGCGCTTCGCTGTCCAGCAGTTTGTTTTGGTGTGCGTCGCGCAGCAGCTCCAGCAGCTCCTGGCGGTTCTTCGGCTCGTGGGCAAAAGCCTGGGTGAGCTTACCCAGCCATGACTTCTGCCCGTTGCTCGATCGATCTTCGCTCATAGCGATTACTCTGAATCCTTTGTTGTAACGATAGGGGATGTTTCGGTTTCGTCGTCCGCATAAGGGTCGGGATAGCCCAACTCTGCAAGCAACGTTCGTTCCAGTGCTTCCATTTCTTCGGCTTCGTCATCATCTATATGGTCGTAACCAAGCAGATGCAAGCAGCCGTGAATGACCAGATGTGCCCAGTGGGCTTTCAGTTCCTTGCCTTGCTCCGCGGCTTCGCGCTCGACCACCGCCACGCAGATCACCAGATCGCCCAGCAGTGGAATATCGAGAAACTCGTCGGGAACATCGGCCGGGAACGACAAAACATTGGTGGCGTAGTCTTTCTGCCGCCAGGTGAAGTTCAGTTCGCGGGCTTCTTCTTCATCGACCAATCGGATGGTCATTTCGGAGTCGGCAGTACGCTGGCGCAGGGCCAGTTCGCACCATTGGCGGAACTCGGCTTCGCTTGGGGCAGGCGCTTCGGTGGCCAGTTGCAGATCAAGCTCAAGCATCGTGGCGTTTGTCCTTTGGTGTTTCTTCGGCGACGCGATTTTCGAAGCGCTCGTAGGCTTCGACAATGCGTTGCACCAGCGGATGGCGCACGACGTCTTTGGGTTTGAAGTGGGTGAAGCTGATGCCCGGCACGTCTTTGAGCACTTCGATCACATGGTGCAGCCCGGACTTGGTGCCTTTCGGCAGGTCGACCTGGGTGATGTCACCGGTAATGACCGCGGTTGAGCCGAAGCCGATGCGGGTCAGGAACATCTTCATCTGCTCGACGGTGGTGTTCTGGCT
The DNA here is from genome assembly GCF_016651105.1 of Pseudomonas sp. TH15. Classification (GTDB taxonomy): domain Bacteria; phylum Pseudomonadota; class Gammaproteobacteria; order Pseudomonadales; family Pseudomonadaceae; genus Aquipseudomonas. The sequence continues at coordinate 177,422 of NZ_JAEKEL010000001.1, read as the reverse complement.
TTCGTCGAGGATGATGAAGCTGTTGTTCAGCGTACGGCCGCGCATGTAGGCCAGCGGCGCGACTTCGATCACCTGACGTTCGATCAGCTTGGCCACGTATTCGAAGCCGAGCATTTCGTAGAGTGCGTCGTACAGCGGACGCAGGTACGGGTCGATCTTCTGCGACAGGTCGCCGGGCAGGAAGCCGAGCTTTTCGCCTGCTTCAACTGCCGGGCGCACCAGCAGGATGCGGCGAATCTGTTCGCGTTCCAGCGCGTCTACCGCGCAGGCAACGGCCAGATAGGTCTTGCCGGTACCGGCCGGGCCGATGCCGAAATTGATGTCGTTACCGAGGATTTCCTTCACGTAGCGCAACTGATTCAAGCCACGAGGGCGAATCATGCCTTTTTTGGTGCGCAGCGCCACGGAGGGTTCGGCGGGGGAGATGTTGTCCATTTCCTCGACGGCGGATTCCTGCAGGAACAGGTGAACCGTATCCGGCGACAGCTCTGAACCTTTGGTTTCCCGGTACAGGCGGCGGATCAGATTTTCCGCGGAGGTGGTGTGCTTGGGTTCGCCGATCAGTTCGAACTGGTTTCCGCGATTGCGGATCTCGATGGTCAGGCGTTGTTCGATCAAGCGCAGATGCTCGTCGAATTGCCCGCACAGATTGGCGAAGCGGCGAGCCTCAAAGGGCTCGAGGATAAAGCGATGTGGTTCGATGGGTGCGTTCAAGGTCGTATTTAGCCGCCCTGGGGCAATTAAGATGAAATCAAGGATAACGCCAGTGGGCTGGGTGCGAAAGCTCTTAAATAACCCAGGCCCAAACACCGATCTCGTCGGAGCGAGACTTGCCCGCGAAGGCTGACTGACATTCAACAGATGAGTTGTCTGTCATGCCGCCTTCGCGAGCAAGCTTCGCTCCTACAGGTCATGCGGTGTTACTGGATTAGCGAGCCCCGCAACGAGTGCGGCTGTGCGGCATCAATGTGCACGTCGGCGAACTGGCCAATCAGGGTTGGATTGTCGCAGCGGAAGTTGACGATACGGTTATTCTCGGTCCGGCCTTGCAGCTCGCCAGGGTCTTTTTTCGAATAATCGGTGACCAAAATGCGCTGGATCGAGCCAACCATTTGTCGGCTGATCTCGAAACCCTGCTGGTTCAGGCGATGTTGCAGGGCGTTCAGGCGTTCTTTTTTCAGCTCTTCCGGCGTGTCGTCGGCCAGATCAGCCGCCGGAGTGCCGGGGCGCTGGCTGTAAACGAACGAGTAGGAGAAGTCGAAACCGACGTCTTCGATCAGCTTCATGGTTTGTTCGAAGTCTTTCTCGGTCTCGCCCGGGAAGCCAACGATGAAGTCCGAGCTGATGCAGATGCCCGGCACGGCGGCCCGCAGCTTGCGCAGTTTGGATTTGTATTCCAGCGCGGTGTGGTTGCGCTTCATTGCCGAGAGGATCCGGTCCGAGCCCGACTGCACCGGCAAGTGCAGGTGTTTGACCAGCTCAGGTACGTCGGCGTGGGCCTGGATCAGGCTGTCGGAGAATTCCAGCGGGTGCGAGGTGGTATAGCGAATCCGGTCGATGCCATCGACGGCGGCCACTACGCGGATCAGCTCGGCGAGATCCGCCAGGCGACCGTCGTGAGTGGTGCCGCGATAGCCGTTGACGTTCTGCCCCAGAAGGGTCACTTCACGCACGCCGTTTTCGGCCAGGTGAATGATCTCGGCGATCACGTCGTCGAACGGGCGGCTGACTTCTTCACCGCGGGTGTACGGCACCACGCAGAACGTGCAGTACTTGCTGCAGCCTTCCATGACCGACACATAAGCGCTCGGGCCATCAACGCGCGGCTCGGGCAAGTGGTCGAATTTTTCGATTTCCGGGAACGAGACGTCCACTTGCGGCAGCTTGGTGGCGCGGGCGGCGTCGATCATTTCCGGCAGGCGGTGCAGGGTCTGCGGGCCGAATACCACGTCAACATACGGCGCGCGATCACGGATCGCAGCGCCTTCCTGGCTGGCCACGCAGCCGCCGACGGCGATTACCATGTCCGGGTTGGCCAGTTTCAGTTCGCGCCAGCGACCCAGTTGGGAGTACACCCGGTCCTGGGCGCGTTCGCGGATCGAGCAGGTGTTGAGCAGGATGACGTCGGCGTCTTCAGCGCGCGCGGTGACTTCCAGGGCCTGATGTTCACCCAGCAGATCGACCATGCGCGAGCTGTCGTACTCGTTCATCTGGCAACCGTGGGTTTCGATGTAAAGCTTCTTGGCCATGGAAAGAGTCATCACGTGATTCAAAGAACCGCGCATTATAGGGAACATGTCCCAAGGTTCCTACCGCTGTGCGTCCGGTGGCTATGCTATAGTTCGCGCCCTCATTTTTATCCCCCAATGTGTTGCCCGCCCACCATGACCAAACGTGAAGCCCCAATCTACAAGGTGATTTTCCTCAATCAGGGCCAGGTGTACGAAATGTATGCCAAGCAGATCTATCAAAGTGATCTGTGGGGCTTCCTGGAAGTGGAAGAGTTCGTCTTTGGCGAGCGCACGCAAGTGGTCGTCGATCCGAGCGAAGAGAAGCTCAAGGCTCAGTTCGAGGGCGTGGTGCGCAGTTTTGTGCCGATGCATTCGATCGTGCGCATCGACGAAGTCGAGCGCCTCGGTACGCCGAAAATCAGCGAAGCCCGCGGCGCGGTCGGCAATGTGATGCCGTTTCCGATGCCGATGCCTGAGAAGTAGGAAACAGGTTGAGTGGCTAGAGGAGGTTGTTGTGGTGAGGGGGCTTGCCCCCGTTGGGCTGCGGAGCGGCCCTGAAATCAGCCACTACTACCTTCCTGACAGACCGCATCTGCTGACTTTACGGCTGCTGCGCAGTCGAACGGGGGCAAGCCCCCTCGCCACAGGTGTCCGTCTTTGATTCAGGGCAGCGGCGAGAACGGCGTACGCCCATCGGCGCTTTGCAATTCCATCAGGTATTTACGGAAGATTTGCCCCAGCACTTGGGTAGCCACTTCCAGATCTTCGCGCGGCATCTTCTCGGCGACTTCGTCGGCGGTGTCCAGCGCATCTTCTGCGCCATTAACCGCGGCCATTTTCAGCACGATATACGCCTGAACATTATTGGCCGGCACGCCTTCGCCGTGGAAAAACATGGTGCCGAGTTTGAATTGCGCCTGGGCGTGGCCTTGCAGCGAGGCTTTCTCGAAAAAGGCCAAGGCTTTATTGAGGTCGCGCGGGGCGCTTTTGCCGTTGTAGTAGAACTCACCCAACTCGTATTGCGCTTGAGCATCCCCTTCATCCGACGCTTTCTGGCAGGCGGCGAGCGCTTGTGTCAGGTCTTGCGACTGAGTATTGAGGGTGCAGCGACCCATTGCTGGGATCAACAACGAGTTGCCGCCTGCTTGTGCGAGCGCGAGCAGGGGCTGAAGGAGCAACAGGCAGCCCAATGCAAGGGTGCGGCCGGTGCGGTTCATGAGAATCGACTTACCTCTGAAGGGCGCGCGGACCCGTCGAGGGATCCAATAAGCGCGCATTATGAAATAAGCAGGGCCAACCTTACAAAGTCTTTACTCGTTTTTCTGCTGCGCGGGGAATATATCGCCCACTTTGCGGGAGATTATTGGCACAAGAGTAGGAAAAGACGCAGGGATGTAGGTAAAAGCTGACGCTGGCAATCGCCAACGTCAGCGGCACAGCGTTATTTCAGTGCGGCGAATGCTCGCTCGGCGGCATCCAGCGTCAGTTTCAACTCGGTTTCGCCGTGGGCGATCGAGGTGAAACCGGCTTCGAAAGCGCTCGGCGCCAGGTACACGCCGCCTTCCAGCATCAAGTGGAAGAAGCGTTTGAACAGATTGGCGTCGCTGGACATCACGTCATCGAAGGTCACGATGTCGTCAGCGCCGCTGAAGTACAGGCCGAACATCCCGCCCGCCTGAGTGGTCACGAAAGGAATGCCCGCGGCATCGGCACGCTGCTGTAGGCCGTCGAGGAGGCGGCTGGTGTAGTCGCTCAGTTCGGCGTGGAAACCCGGACGGCTGATCAGGCGCAGGGTGGTCAGGCCGGCGGCCATGGCCAGCGGGTTACCCGACAAGGTGCCTGCCTGATACACCGGGCCCAGTGGCGCGATGTGCGACATGATTTCGCGCTTGCCGCCGAAGCAGCCAACCGGCATGCCGCCACCGATGATCTTGCCGAAGGTGCTCAGGTCCGGCGTCACGCCGAAGTGCGCCTGGGCACCGCCAAGTGCTACACGGAACCCGGTCATCACTTCGTCGAAGATCAGCACCACGCCGTGCTTGTCGCACAACGTGCGCAGGCCTTCGAGGAAACCCGGTGCTGGTGGCACGCAGTTCATGTTGCCGGCCACTGGCTCGACGATGATGCAGGCCACGTTCTGGCCAACTTCGGCGAGCATGGCTTCGACGGCGTCGATGTCGTTGAACGGCAGGGTCAGGGTGTGTTTGGCAAAGTCTGCCGGTACACCGGCGGAGCTCGGTACGCCTTGGGTCAGCAGGCCGGAACCAGCCTTGACCAGCAGGCTGTCGGAGTGACCGTGGTAGCAGCCTTCGAACTTGATGATGTCGTCGCGGCCGGTGAAACCACGGGCCAGGCGAATTGCACTCATGGTCGCTTCGGTGCCCGAGCTGACCATGCGCACCATTTTCATCGACGGCACGATCGAGCAGACCAGGTCTGCCATCTCGGTTTCCATCGCGGTCGGGGCGCCGTAGGACAGACCGTGTTCCAGCTGTTTACGCACCGCGTCCAGCACGTCCGGGTGGCTGTGGCCGAGAATCATCGGCCCCCAGGAACCGACGTAATCCACATAACGCTTGTCGTCTTCGTCGGTGACGTAGGCGCCTTCGGCGTGTTTGAAGAACAACGGCGTGCCGCCAACGCTCTTGAACGCGCGAACCGGCGAGTTCACGCCACCGGGAATGTGTTTCTGGGCATTGGCAAACAGGGTTTCGGAACGAGACATGATCGGGCTCTCAAATCAGATTTTAAGCTACTTAAATAGAAAGCAGTTCGTTAAAGGCGCGGGCGCGGCGGGTCACTTCAGCCGTGCTCTCGGCGCCGAACAGGCCGTGGACCACCGCCAGCAGGTCGACCCCGTGGGCCACCAGCGGCGCGGCGTTTTCCAGGGTGATGCCGCCAATCGCGCAGATTGGCAGGTGCAGTTTGCTGCGGGCCTGGTCGAGCAGGTCGAGGCTGCAGGTCGGTGCGCCGGGTTTGGTGTTGGAGTTGAAGAAGCGGCCGAAGGCAACGTAACTGGCGCCTTCCTTTGCTGCTTGCTCGGCGAGTTCGAGTTGCGCGTGGCAGGTCGAGCCGATGATGGCCTGGCGACCGAGCAGCGCGCGGGCCGGGGTCAGCGGGCCATCGGTCTGGCCCAGGTGCACGCCGACGTTCAGGCGTGCGGCCAACTCGGCGTCGTCGTTGATGATCAGCTGGGTTTTGTAGCGATCACACAAGTCGCGCAGGGCTTCGGCCTCGCGCAGACGGCGGGCCTCGTCGCTGCTCTTGTCGCGATACTGCAGCAGGGTGACGCCGCCTTCCAGCGCCGCCTCCACGTACTCGAGAAATTTACCGGCCAGCAACTGGCTGTCGGTAATGGCGTATAGGCCACGTAGTTTCATCGGACAAGCCTCTGCGCTTTACGCATCGAAAGTTACGAACAGAAATCCAGCGGCAGGCGACGCGGCACGAACTGGCCTTTGCCCAGTTGTTCGGCATCACGCAGGGTGCGCCATGTGTAGTTAAGCGCGGTCTGCACGGCGCTGGCGAGGTTTTCGCCCAGGGCCAGACGACCGGCCAAGGCGCTGGCCAGGGTGCAGCCGGAACCGTGATAACTGCCGGGCAAACGCTGGCAGGTGAAGGTTTCGCGGCGACCGTTGCGGCTGTACAGGCGATTGTGGATTTCGTGTTCGTCGCCGTGACCGCCGGTGATCAGCAGGTGTTTGACGAAGGGCAGGAGTTTTTCAGCGCATTGGTCCGCGGTGCCTTCGGGCAGTTCGGCGAGGATACGGGCTTCGGGAAGGTTAGGGGTGGCGATGATCGAGAGCGGCAGCAGCCGTTCGCGCATGGCGTAGCCGACTTCGTCCTTGCCCAGGCGTCCGCCGCCACCGGCGCGCAGCACCGGGTCACAGACCACCGGCAAGTGCGGGTGCGCCGAGAGCAGTTCGACCACGGTGTCGACCATTTCCAGGGAACCGAGCATGCCCAGTTTCACGGCCGCGACTTCGGAGTCGTTGAGCACGGCATTGGCCTGGGCCAACACCCACTCACGGTCGAGGACGCGGAAGTCCGTGACGTTGACTGTGTCTTGCACGGTCAGGGCAGTGACGGCCGGGGCCGCATGACAACCCTGAGCGAGCAGGGCTTCGATATCTGCCTGCAAGCCGGCGCCACCACTTGGGTCGTGGCCGGAGAGACAGAGGACAACGGGGCGAGAGCTGTAGATATTCATGGTGCGCGAGCTTACCACCAAACATGTTTTTTCGGTGCGTGCGGACATCGGCGTGTGTTGTCGAAAGTTCAAAAGATCGCAGGCTTCGCCCGCTCCTGCACAAGTTGTGAGCAGGCCAGAAACTGTAGGAGCTGCCGAAGGCTGCGATCTTTTTGTCACATTCTGACCAGGCAAACAGCTCTATCTCAATGCATAGCGCTGAAACGCCCGTTCTAGAGCCTCTACTGTAAAAATTTCAATGGTGCTCAATGGCCATCAACGGCTATGCTAGAGTGGATCCAAACCAATAACAGGTAATACCGGTTTTACGTCTACTCAAAAGGAATGGGGGGCTTCCTGACACAACCGGACAGGCCACGCTGGGGCTTAAATGCGCTATTTGCTGATGTTGCTGTTGTGCTTGCCCCTCCTGGCGAGCGCCGTTGAATTTGACGAATTCACCCAGAGCCTTCCCCTGGGTCGAACCATGCAGGTGTACGAAGACGCGGGCGGTCAGGCGACCATTGCCGACGTCCGTGCGCAAGCCGCCGCCGGAAACTTCAAAACCCACGATAAAGCCACCCTCAACGCCGGCTACTCGCGTTCGGTGTTCTGGCTGAAAATCGACCTGCAGTACCGCCCGACCAACCCGGACGCGCAACGGACCTGGCTGCTGGAACTGGCCTATCCACCCCTCGATCATCTTGATCTGTACCTGCCGGATGCCACGGGCGTGTATCAGTTGATTCGCCGTACCGGGGATCAACTTCCGTTTGACAGTCGCGAGATCCGTCAAAACAACTATCTGTTCAGTCTGGATTTCAAACCCGAGCAAGCGCAAACGGCGTATCTGCGCCTGCAAAGCGAAGGCTCGATCCAGGCGCCAGTGACGTTGTGGTCGAGCACCGCGTACCTCGAAGAGCAGCCTTTGCGCCTGTATGTGTTGGGCCTGATCTACGGTGTGTTGCTGGGGATGGTGGTCTACAACCTGTTTATCTTTCTCAGCGTGCGCGACACCAGTTACCTGTATTACATCTTCTATATAGCCTCGTTTGGTTTTTACCAGCTGTCAGTGAATGGCGCGGCGGTGGAGTATTTCTGGCCGAACAATCCCTGGTGGGCCAACGCCGCCACGCCGTTTTTTATCGGCTGTGCCGGGTTGTTCGGCAGCCAGTTCGCCCGCAGTTTCCTGCAAACCGCGCAACACAGTCGCTGGCTGGATCGGCTGCTGTTGGGCTTGATTGCGTTTGGTGCGGTGGTGGTCGGGTTGTCGCTGATGACCAGTTACGCCCTGGCCCTGCGCTTGGCGACTACCCTGGCGCTGCTGTTTACCGTGGTGATTTTTGCCGCCGGGATCTTCGCCTGGGTGCGTGGCCTGCGTGTAGCGCGCTATTTCATCATCGCCTGGTCGGCGTTTTTGCTTGGTGGCGTCATTAATACGCTGATGGTGCTGGGCTACCTGCCAAATACATTCCTGACCATGTACGCCAGCCAGATCGGTTCGGCCATCGAAGTGGCGCTGCTGTCCCTGGCGCTGGCCGACCGGATCAACGCCATGCGCGAGCAACAAGCGCAAACGCTGTTCGATGCCGGACAGAAGCTCGAAGTGCTTAACCAGCAACTGGCCCGCAGTAACAAGCTCAAGGACGAATTCCTGGCGACCCTGACCCACGAGTTGCGCACGCCCATGAACGGCGTGATCGGTTCGCTGGAACTGATGCAAACCGTCGAGATGGACCCGGAGCTGGAGCAATACCAGCAAACCGCCGCCGGTTCGGCGCGGGACATGATGCGCATGGTCAACGGCATCCTCATCCTGACCGAGTTGCAGGCCGGCAAACTCAAGGTTTACCCGCAAACGTTCAGCTTGCGCGGCGTGATCGAGACCTTGCGTACGCAGTTCGAGGGCAATGCGTCGAGCAAGTCGCTGGACTTCAAGGCCGAGGTGACGCCGGGGCTGCCTGATCGCCTGCTTGGCGACAGCAGCAAACTGGCGCAGTGCCTGGAATGCCTGCTGGACAACGCGATCAAATTCACTCGGGTCGGCGGGGTTGCGCTGCGGGTGACGGGCAAGACGACGGATCAGGGGCGGCTGGCCCTGTCCTTTGCGGTGATCGACACCGGGATTGGCTTTACCGATTTTGGGGAGGCGACGATGTATCAGCGTTTCTTCCAGCTCGACGGCTCGATGACCCGCGAATACGGTGGCCTGGGCGTTGGCCTGGCGATCTGTCGGCAATTGATCGAATTGCTCGGCGGACGCCTGACTCACCGTTCCGAGCCGGGGCGCGGCAGTCGCTTCCAGTTGGACGTCGAAGTCGAGTTGCCGGTGGTGGAGCGCACGCCTGTGCCTTTGATGCCCCGGGACTTTCCGCGTTTGCGCCTGCCTCAGGATTGCACGGTGCTGCTGGTCGATGACAACAGCATCAATCAATTGGTAATGCGCGGCATGTTGCTCAAGCTTGGGTTCCGGGTGCGATCCGCCGACAGCAGCATGGCCGCACTCGACCATTTTCAGCGTGAAACCTTTGATGCCGTGGTGCTCGATTGCCAGTTGCCGGCTCAGGACGGCGCATCGCTTTGCTGCCAGATCCGTGCCTTGCCGGGCTGCGACGAATTGCCGGTGTTCATGGTCGCCTTGAGCGTTGATCGGGAACGCTGCCCGAGTGGCGTCGTGATCGATTACCTGAGCAAACCGGTGAAATTCGAGGATTTGCAGGCAGCGCTCTATCGTCGGGTACTCTGTCCGAAACAAGGTGAAAGCGCCGACATTTAGGCAGATATGACACTTTGTTCGGCCGGGGAGCGGTGCTTAACTGAAATCCTGGCTGACCAAAGGAGCCCCGTCATGAACCTGCATCAGTTCGCCGAAACCCACGAAGTCACCAACCAGCCGCCGTCGCTGGACGGCACCAACCTGTACCGCATTGACCTGCCGTTACAGGAGTGGTCGCGACGTTTTGGGGCCGGTTGGGCCGAGTCGCGGATCGATGCGTACGGTGCGCTGGCCGGCGGTCCGCTGATGGAAGCGGGGTTCCTGGCCAATCAGAACAAACCGGTGTTTGTCAGCCATGATCGCTACGGTCATCGCATCGACCTGGTGGAGTTTCACCCGGCCTATCACGAACTGATGCGCACGGCGATCGAGCACGGTTTGACCTCGTTGCCCTGGACCGATCCGCAGTCCGGCGCCCACGTCGCTCGCGCCGCCATGAGTTACCTGCACAGCCAGGCCGAGGCCGGCAGTGGTTGCCCGCTGACCATGACGTTCGCCAGTGTCCCGGCGATGCGCCTGCAACCGGATCTGGCCAAGCAATGGCTGCCGAAAATCCTCGCCACCGAATACGACCCGCGCAACGTTGGCATGGCCCACAAGGCCGGCGTCACCATCGGCATGGCCATGACCGAGAAACAGGGCGGTACCGACGTGCGGGCCAACACCACCAAGGCCTATCCGGTTGGCGCCAGCGGTCCGGGCCAGGCGTATGAGCTGGTGGGGCACAAGTGGTTCTGTTCGGCGCCGATGTGCGATGCCTTCCTGACCCTGGCCCAGACCGACAAGGGCTTGACCTGTTTCTTGTTGCCGCGCCATCGCCCGGACGACACGCGCAATCAGTTCTACATCCAGCGCCTGAAGAACAAACTCGGCAATTGCTCCAATGCCTCCAGCGAAGTGGAGTTCCGTGGCGCGCTGGCGTGGATGGTCGGCGAAGAAGGCCGGGGTGTTCCGACCATTATCGAAATGGTTGCCATGACCCGCTTCGATTGCATGGTCGGTTCCAGCGCGCTGATGCGCCAGGCGCTGACCCAGGCCAGCCATCACTGCGCCCACCGCACGGTCGGCGGAAAACTGCTCAGCGAACAACCGTTGATGCAGAACGTGCTGGCGGATCTGGCCCTGGAAAGCGAAGCCGCCCTCGCGCTCAGCCTGCGTATGGGCAAGGCGCTGGATCATCTGGATGACAGCCATGAAGCAAAATTCGCCCGGCTGGTGACGGCGGTGGGCAAGTACTGGATCTGCAAACGCGCACCCGGAATGATCAACGAAGCCGCTGAATGCATGGGCGGCGCCGGTTATGTCGAAGAAAGCATCCTGCCGCGGTTGTACCGTGAGGCGCCGGTGAATTCGACGTGGGAAGGTTCCGGCAACGTGCAGTGTCTCGACGTGCTGCGGGCCTTGTCGAAAGAACCGGGGGTGCTGGATGTGCTGTTCAGCGAGTTGGGCGATGGGCATGGCGACAAACGTTTGGCTGCGCACATCAGCCAGTTGCAGGCAGCATTCAAGGACACCAGTGACATTCAATACCGTGCGCGGCAGCTGACCGAAGATATTGCGTTGGGGCTTCAGGCCAAGCTCCTGTTGGAGGCCGGAAACTCAGCCGTCAGCGACGCCTTCATTGCCAGCCGCCTGAGCGGCGGTGGCCGCGTATACGGCGCGCTACCGCGAGGCCTCGACGTCGAAGCCATCGTCGCCCGCGCAACCCCACAAGGATTCTAACCCACCACAAATCCCCATGTGGGAGCGGGCTTGCTCGCGAAGACGGAGTGTCAGTCAGCATAGATATTGAATGACCCACCGCATTCGCGAGCAAGCCCGCTCCCACAGGGGATCTTCATTGATTTAAAGATTTAGGTACCGCCACAACGCCACTGTTCCCGTGACGCGACGATGCAGGCAAGATGAAGGTCTGCAAGTCAGAACACAGGAAGCTGATCGTGACCGAAGCGTTTATTGTTGTTCAAACCGCCGAACAAGCCGTTGACCGGCTCGCCGCCCTGCATGAGCAGGCTACTTCTGCGCTGAGCCAGGCGCTCAAGCGTTACCTCAAGGATCGTGTCGAACCGGACGCCGAACAGCGTGCGATGTTTCGTTATCCCGAACTGCGTTTGACCTACCTCTGCCAGGGTGAAGTCCCTCAGACCACTCGCGCCTACGCCAAGGTTCAGTTGCCGGGGACTTACAGCGTCACCGTCACCCATCCTGCGGCGTTCCGTAAATACCTGCTGGAACAGCTGGTGCCGTTGATGCACGACTTCACCGTCACGGTCGAAGTCGGCGTCAGTCAGCAGAACATTCCGTATCCGTACGTGGTCGAGCAGGGAGATGAGCTGGCCGGTTCCGGCGTCACCGCTGCCACGCTGGCGCGAGTATTCCCGAGTACCGACCTGTCCGCCGCCACCGACGGCATCGCCGATGGCTTGTACGACTGGGAAAACACCGATCCGCTGCCGCTGGCCTTGTTCGATGCGGCACGGGTGGACTTCTCCCTACGCCGACTGGTGCATTACACCGGTAGCGACTGGCGCCATGTGCAGCCTTGGATTCTGCTGACCAACTACCACCGCTACGTCGATCAGTTCATCGTCCATGGTCTGGAACAGTTGCGCAGCGACCCGCGTTTTGTGCGCATGGTCTTGCCGGGCAACGTGATCATTGAAAAGAGCATGGACCACGGCGAAGCCTCCGCGATTGCGGCGGGCGTGGTCTGGCACCGATACCAAATGCCGGCCTATCACCTGATCGCCAGCGATGGCCACGGTGTGACCCTGGTGAACATCGGCGTCGGCCCGTCCAACGCCAAGAACATCACCGATCACCTGGCGGTGCTGCGTCCGCATTGCTGGCTGATGATCGGCCACTGCGGCGGTTTGCGTCAGTCGCAGACCATTGGTGACTACGTGCTGGCTCACGCCTATATGCGCCGCGACGGGATTCTCGACCGGGTTGTGCCGCCGAACATTCCGATCCCGGCCCTGGCTGAAGTGCAGATGGCGTTGCAGCAAGCGGCGGCCAACATCACTGGTGAGAAGGGCGATGAGCTGAAAAAGCGCCTGCGCACCGGCACCGTGCTGACCTACGACGACCGTAACTGGGAACTGCGCTGGGCTCAGGAACGTCCGTTGATCAACCTGTCCCGCGCCGTGGCGGTGGACATGGAAAGCGGCACCATCGCCGCGCAAGGTTATCGTTTGCGGGTGCCATATGGCACGTTGCTCTGTGTCTCGGACAAACCTTTGCACAGCGAAATCAAGCTGCCGGGTTCGGCCAACGCCTTCTATGAGCGCGCGGTCAGCCAGCACTTGAAAATCGGCATCGAGGCGGTGGACTTGTTGCGCACCGAACTCAACTCGTTGCACTCGCGCAAACTGCGCAGCTTCGACGAGCCGCCGTTCCGCTGATAGAGAGTTGTCATGGTCATTTGGCGGTCAGGCCACTAGCATAGTGAGCCCTGACCGTTAGATGCTCCTTTCCCCATGTCTCGTCCTCAACGTCCCGTTTCCCGCCGTCCTGGCGTGAAGCCTGCGCCAACCACTTCAGCCCCGCGCCGAGTCGCCAAAGCGCCGCCGGCCGAGCCGAAACTGATTCTGTTCAATAAACCGTTCGATGTGCTGACGCAATTCAGCGACGGCGAGGGGCGGGCGACGCTCAAGGATTTCATCGAGATTCCGGGGATCTACCCGGCCGGGCGGCTGGACCGCGACAGCGAAGGTTTGCTGCTGCTGACCAACGACGGCCAGCTTCAAGCGCGGATCGCCGACCCGAAACACAAACTGGCCAAGACCTATTGGGTGCAAGTGGAAGGCGAGCCGAGCGCCGAGCAGTTGCAGCGCTTGCGCGATGGCGTCGAGCTGAACGACGGCATGACCTTGCCCGCCGAAGCGCGGCAGCTTGAAGAGCCAGCACTGTGGCCGCGCAACCCGCCGGTGCGTTTTCGCAAAAGCGTGCCGACCAGTTGGCTGGAGTTGGTGATTCGTGAAGGTCGCAACCGTCAGGTACGACGCATGACTGCTGCGGTCGGCTTACCGACATTGCGCCTGGTGCGAGTCAAAATTGGCGACTGGACGATCGAAGGGCTCGATCAGGGCCAGTGGAAGGAAGTGCCAGCGCGTTTATGACGAGCTTTCGATGTAGGCGATGACCACGCTTTTGATGATGAACGCGAGAATCCCCAGGCCCAGCACGAAGAACAGAATGAAGGTGCCGAATTTGCCGGCCTTGGATTTTTTCGCCAGATCCCAGACGATGAAACCCATGAAAATGATCAGAATGGTGACCAGTCCGGTCATCATCCACTCTTCGAATACTGCTGGATCCATTAGGTTTCTCCGACGCGCGCGGGGCTAAAAGGGCGCGGCGAGTATACGCCAAGGTGTGTGGGGGTGGCATTGATCTGGGTCTGATCCGGAGCTGTTGCCCTCACCCTAGCCCTCTCCCAGAGTGAGAGGGGACCGAACCGGGGATGCTGATGAACTCCGCCGACCTGTTTTAGCGGTTGTGGATCCATAATCGACTCGATCTTTCAGGTCAACGTATAGCGGCAGACCCTGCGGTCGGCTCCCTCTCCTTCCGGGAGAGGGCTGGGGTGAGGGGGCTTTTGATCAGCTGCGCAAATGAGTCAACGGCAACTCGGTACTGTTCAACACCTGGTTCAACACAAAACTCGACCGCACACTGGTCACGCCTTCAATCCGGGTCAAATGCCCCAGCAGCAGTTTCTGATAGTGGTCCATGTCCGGCACCACCACCTTAAGCTGATAGTCGGCATCCATCCCGGTCACCAGGCTGCATTCCAGCACCTGCGGCAACGTCCGAATTGCCGCTTCGAAATTTTCAAAACGCTCGGGCGTGTGGCGGTCCATGCCGATCAACACATAGGCCGTCAGACTCAAGCCGAGCATCTTGCGGTCCAGCAAGGCGACCTGGCGGGAGATGTAGCCGTCGTCTTCCAGCTGTTTGACCCGGCGCGAGCACGGTGAAGGCGACAGGCCGATGCGTTCGGCCAGTTCCTGGTTGGAGATGCGCGCGTCACGCTGCAGTTCCGCCAAAATGCTCAGGTCGTATCGGTCGAGTTTGCTCATCAATCAGGCCTTTGTCATAACTATTGCGGAAGATTATCTATCCAGGGTTAAAAATTGCGCAAGTGATGTTTGTTTGAGCAATCTTCGCAATCCCCTGCCGGTGGCCCAAGCCTATTCTTATTACCAGAATCACTGCTCGGACAAACAGTCCACAACGGCTCGCCCAATCAGGCCTGCCGCGGCCGCCACCCCCACCGGGGATGTGCCGGCCTCCGAGCTACACACTGTCCAGAAGACGGCGTGAGGTGAGCCAACGTCAAAAGCGTTGAGCACGGACGAAGTTCTCAAAGGGAGGCCGACGGGTCTCCCTTTTTTATTGCCTGCGAAATAAGTTGCGCGACTGATAACCTGTCGCAGAACCGGCCTGTGGTTTTTCAGTCTTACGTACAGGCCCTAACCCGCAGTGAGGAAAAGCATGAAGTCGCACATCTGGCGTTTGGCCGGTGTTGGTTTGCTGTGTGTAAGTGTCACTGCGCAATCGCTCGCCGATGACCCCGAGAGCCGCAGCCCCAACGGTGGGCAGCATGGCCCGCAGCATCAGGGCAACAATAATCAGGAACATGGCGGCAGTAATCAGCCGCGCCCGCAGAACAATGTGCCGCAAAATCAGCCACGCCCGCAGAACACCCCGCAACAGAATAATCAGCCGCATCCGCAAAACGTTCCGCAGCAGAATCAGCCGCGGCCGCAGAACAACGAAGTCATTCGGGGTGAGAACAGCCGACAGTTCGAACACAACGGGCAGCCGCACAATAACAATGGTCAGTGGCAAAACCACGACCAGAACCGGCCTGCCTACAACCCCAATCCGGTGCGCCAACCGCCACCGCCGGCCAACAGCCTGCCGATTCAGCCGCGCCCCGATGCCGTGCGCCAGACCCAGGAACCGCGTCAGGGTTACTACCGCGACGAGCGTCCGCAAAACGGCTACAACAACCAGCATTGGCAGACCAACAATCGCCCAAACGACAATCATTGGCCGGGGCGCCCGGATGGGCACGGTAATGGCTGGGGGCCAGGACCGCAGTATCGTCCTGGTCATATGATCGACCGCTTCCCGGATCGTAACTTCCGCGTGCCTTACCGTGGCCAGGATTACTTCTTCTCTGGCGGCTACTGGTATCGCCCGCAAGGTCCGCGTTATGTGGTGGTGCAGCCGCCTCGCGGGATTCGTGTGCACTACATGCCCGATTACGCCCGTGAAGTCTGGATCGGCGGGGCGCTGCTGTTCCTCGCGGCGGGTTCTTACTACGCCTACGAAGAAAGTACCCAGGATTATGTCGTGGTCGAACCGCCAGTGCAGCAACAACCGCAACCGCAATCCCCGGGTTATGACGTCGAGGCGTATCCAGCCAACGGTCAGTCGCCGGAGCAAGTGCAGCAGGACGGTTACCAGTGCTATCAGTACGCGGTGCAGCAAAGCGGCTTCGACCCGCGCACCGCGACCTATCAACCGGCGCCCGAAGTGGTTCAGGCGTATCGCCAGGCGCAGGGCAATTGCCTGAGCAGTCGCGGTTATCAAGTCCAGTACTAGCAGCGGCGAGCTGCAAGCTTCGAGCTACAGGATTGAAGCTTGAGGCTCGCGGCTTGTAGCTGCTTTTATCGGGTCGGCGTGCACCAGCACTTCGGCTCGCGGGTAAGCGGCGTGAATCGCATCGGCGGCTTGATCGCTGATGCCGTGGGCGACTGACAGGGTCAGCTCTCCCGGCAGTTCCAGGTGCAGTTGCACAAACCAGTGATTGCCGGAAATCCGCGTGCGCAGGTCATGCGCTCCCAAAACACCCGGTACCCCGCAAGCCAGTTCAAGCATGTGCTGGCTGACATCCGTCGGCAGCTCTTCATCCATCAGCACCGCAAAACTTTCCCGGGCGATCTGCACCGCACTCCAGAGGATGTACCCGGCAATCCCCAGGCCAAACCAGGCATCCAGTTGATTCCAGCCGAACCCGGCCAGCACCAGTGCCACCAGAATGCTGCCGTTGAGCATCATGTCCGACCGGTAATGCAGGGAGTCAGCGCGCACAGCGTTGGAGCCGGTTTCCTTGATTACCCGATGTTGCAGCATCAGCAACGCCAGGGTCAGCGCGAGGGAAAAGACGATCACCCCGATGCTGAGCCACGGTGCGCCGACCGGTTCCGGATGCTTGAGCCGATCAATCGCCTGCAATGCAATCAACACCGCACTGCCACCAATAAACAGCGCCTGGGCCATGCCCGACAGCGATTCGGCCTTGCCGTGGCCGTAACGATGATCGTCATCGGCCGGGCGCAGGGCGTAATGCACCGCCAGCAAGTTGAGCAGCGAGGTGATGCCGTCGAGCGCCGAGTCGGTCAGCCCGGCGAGCATGCTCACCGAACCGCTCAGCCACCAGGCAATGCCTTTGGCAACAATCAGCGTACAGGCGACAGCCACGGAGGCGCGGGTCGCCAACCGCAGCAGGCGAGCATGTTCAAGGCTGGTGGTCATGGGAACGGCTTTTCCTTTAAGTGCACGGGTTACGCGGCAGGTTGCAGGCCGAACATGGCCAGTTGCTGGGTGCTGCCCTTGTGTTGGATCAGGCGTGGATCGTCCAGCGGGAAGCTGCGGCCCAGTTCAGTTTCGAGAATGGTCTGCAACTTGTGGTTATCGACCTTGCCGTCAGCACCAATCGCTTCCTTGAGTTTTTCCGGCGCCACTTGAGCGGTCTTGCCCGGCTCGAAGTAAATCGCGCCAGTGGCGAAGTCCACGGCAAACGCGACCAGGCCGGGGATGATGTAGAACAGCAAACCCACGGCATCGAGGACGGCGATGGCCGGGTCGACTTTGCCGTCGATCTGACCACGACGGTCAGGGTAGAAAATCGAACCGCAGGCGGTCACCTGGGTCAGCAGGGTGGCGACCAGTACACCGCCAATCAGGCGAAAGGGGATACGCATATGAAATCTCCTGAGTCATCTAGAAACGAAGCGTCGTTGTTATGAATTAAGACCGCGACAAACGCCTGGCAGTTCGCCGTTATACTCGGCCCTCTGTTTTGGAGCCAGCATGATTTCTTTGCCGATTGATGAAGTTTTACCCGCCCTGCGTGAAGCCTTGGCGACACGCCATGAAGCCGTGCTCGAAGCACCGCCCGGCGCCGGTAAAACCACCCGCGTGCCGTTGGCCTTGCTCCACGAGCCGTGGCTGGCCGGGCAGACCATTCTGATGCTCGAACCGCGCCGGCTGGCGGCGCGGGCAGCGGCGGAGCGCCTGGCCAGTGAGTTGGGCGAGAAGGTCGGGGAAACTGTTGGCTATCGCATTCGCCTCGACAGCAAAGTCGGCCCCAATACCCGGATCGAAGTGGTCACCGAAGGCATTCTCACCCGGCGCTTGCAGGATGATCCGGCGCTGGATGGCGTCGGTTTGCTGATCTTCGATGAATTCCACGAGCGCAGCCTCGACGCTGATCTCGCACTGGCCCTGAGTCTTAATGGCCGGGAGCTGTTTCGCGAAGACCAGCCGCTGAAAATCCTCTTGATGTCCGCGACGCTGGAAGGCGAACGCCTGGCCGGGTTGCTCGATGACGCGCCGATCCTGCGCAGCGAAGGCCGGATGTATCCGGTGGTGATGCACTGGGGCCGGCCGTTCCAGCCCGGTGAATTCATCGAGCCGCGTCTGGTGCAAACCATCCTCGAAGCCTTGAATGACGAAACCGGCAGCGTGCTGGTGTTCTTGCCGGGGCAGGCGGAAATCCGTCGGGTGCATCAACAGTTGGCGGATGCCTTGGGTGCGAGCACGCAGATTTTGCTTTGTCCGTTGCACGGTGAACTCGATCTGGCCGCGCAACGCGCCGCGATTGATCCGGCACCTGCAGGCTTTCGCAAAGTGGTGCTGGCCACCAACATCGCCGAGACCAGCCTGACCATCGACGGCGTGCGCGTCGTCATCGATGCCGGGTTGGCGCGGGTCCCGCGTTTCGACCCCGGCAGCGGCATGACTCGCCTCGACACCCAGCGCATCTCCCGCGCCAGCGCCACTCAGCGCGCCGGCCGGGCCGGGCGGTTGGAGCCGGGCGTGTGTTATCGCCTGTGGTCGCAGGATCAGCATGAACAACTGGCGGCCTACGCCAGTGCGGAAATTCTCTCGGCAGACCTTGCCGGCCTGGCCTTGCAATTGGGGCGTTGGGGCGTAAAGCCTGGGCAATTGGTGTGGCTCGACGTGCCGCCGGCAGCGGCTTATGCACAGGCTCAGGATCTGCTGGAGCGCCTCGGCGCACTCGACGGCGAAGCGCTGACCCGACACGGCCAGGCCATGGCCGAACTGCCGGCGCATCCACGGATCGGGCATTTGCTGTTGCGCGGTCAGGCGCTAGGGCTGGCCGACATGGCTTGCGATGTCGCGGCCCTGCTCGGCGAGCGGGATATCTTGCGCGGCGCCGGGGCGGATCTGCACAGCCGATTGGTGCTGTTATCCGGCGAAGAACGAGCCGCACGCGGTGCTCAGGGCGGTGTGCAACGAGCCCGGCAACTCGCACGGCAGTATCGCGGCTACTTGCGCGGCAAAGCGTCGGAGCTGGTCAGCGATCCCGATCACCCGCGTTGGCTCGGTGCGCTGTTGGCGCTGGCTTATCCGGATCGAGTCGCGCAACAGCGGCGGCCCGGTGGCGCGGAATATCGTCTGGCCAATGGCCGGGCGGCGTTGTTCGCCGAGGCCGACAGTTTGATGAAACAGCCTTGGCTGGTGATCGCCGATCTGGGCAGCCGTCAGGGCCAGCGTGAAGAGCGAATATACCTGGCGGCGGATTTCGATCCGGCGTTGTTCGATTCAGTCCTGGCCGAGCAAGTACGCTGCGTCGATCAACTGGATTGGGACGAGCGCGAAGGCGTGTTGCGGGCCGAGCGTCAGCGCAAGGTCGGCGAGTTGATCCTCAGTCGCGAGCCCTTGACCGGCCTCGACGAAACCGCCCGCAGCCAGGCGTTGGTCAATCTGGTGCGGCGCAAAGGTCTGGAACTGTTGCCGTGGACCCCGGAGCTGCGTCAGTGGCAGGCGCGGGTGGCGTTGTTGCGGCAGTTGGACCTGGGCAGTAAAGGTGAGAGCGAATGGCCGGATGTCAGCGACGCCGCGTTGCTCAAGAACCTTGAACACTGGTTGATGCCGTACCTGGGCAAGGTCTCGCGGCTCAGTCACTTCGGCAATCTCGACCTGTCGAGCATCGTCCATAACCAATTGCCGTGGCCATTGCCGCAACGGCTCGATGAGCTGGCGCCGCATCATCTGAGCGTACCGTCCGGTTCATCGATTCGGCTGGATTACAGCGAGCATCCACCGATTCTGGCGGTGCGTTTGCAGGAACTGTTCGGCCTGGCCGAAACCCCGCGCATCGCTGGCGGCCGGCAGGTGGTCAAACTGCATCTGTTATCCCCGGCGCGGCGGCCGGTGCAGGTCACCCAGGACCTGGCCAACTTCTGGCGCAGCACCTATGCCGAGGTGAAGAAGGATTTGAAGGGGCGTTATCCGAAGCATTACTGGCCGGATGATCCGTTGGTGGCCGAAGCCACCGCGCGGGCTAAACCGCGCGGCACCTGAGGAGCGCAACCAACAAAAGAAGATCGCGCAGTGCCTGATTGAAGATGGACGGATCCTTCATGGCAAGTGCACCAGCGTAAGGTCTGTCCCCGGTTACATTCTGCCTGGGTTCCAAGCGTTCTTTGCGCTCAGTCGTTCGCACAATGATTTGTGTTGTACCGGAGATCCGGCTCCCAGAATTTGATCTATGGGGTGGCGGGCAGGAGGAAACGCGCGATCACCGGCAAATGATCGGAGATCCGCAATGTATCGTCCTGGCGCACCGTTGCCTCGACCCGTTTGATCCGCGGGCTGTAAAACAGGTAGTCGACCGTCCGGTCCGGGCCGTTCAAGCCGGGATCGTTCGGGTAATGGGTCAGCCATTGCGCCCGATCAGCACCGCTGGCTTCGTTGTTGGTCGGGATCATCGGGTATTTGTCCCACAGCACATGCAATGCGCTGTCGGCGGAGTAGGGCGTACGTTGCTCGGCGGGCAGGCGTCGGTATTGGCCCAGCGGCAACAGATTGAAGTCGCCGCCAATCAGCCACGGTGTGCCGCGGCTTTCGTATTTGTCGAGGACCTTGGCCACCGCTGTCACTTGGGCTTGCAAGGTGTCGTCGGGCTGGCGGACGCGGTCCAGGTGGGTATTGAGCACCGCGATCTGCCCGCCATCGCTCAACGGCAGATACGCCACCAGCAAAGCGTTTTTCGGTTTGAACTGACGGCTGATGACGTTGGCGGGTGCCACCGGCAATTGCAGGCGCTCGGCATGTCCGATCTGGAAGCGGCTCAGGGTGGCGAGTTGCCGGCCGACGCTGCCGAAGATATGCGGATCTGGCACAAAGTCGGCCTTCCAGTCGAAGGCGTGGGCGTTGCAGGGGTACAGGTCGGCGACCCGTTCCTGCAAGAGTTTGACCTGATTCTGATAGTCGCTGGCCTTGGCGCCGTCATCGAGTTCTTGCAGCAGCACGACGTCCGGTTGCTCGTCACGAATCACCCGCGCCACTTCATCGAGGCTGAAGGCCATGTCTTCGAGCGTGGGGCTTTCGTCGTCACCCTGGGCCAGGTCGTTCCAGAACACGTAGCGTTTACCCGCCAGGTACTGAACGTTCCAGGTCATCACCTTCAAGGCTTGACCGGGCACCAGGGTCGGCGCCTTGGCGTTGCAACTGACCGGCAGCACTTCCTTGGCGTCGGGTCGCCAGGTCACGCTGTAGATCAGCAGGCCGATCAGGCCAACGAAAGCAAACAGGCCCAGCAGGGTGTAGCGCAGTAGACGGGTCATGGCTCGGCTTATAGCGTTACAAAGATGACCCGAGCATACCCGAGAGCGAGGGCCGCGCCCAAGGGTAGAGCGGTCAGACAGGTCTGTCGTTTTTGTCAGGCACTTCGCCAATCAGCATAAACAGGCGGAACAGCACCACGCTGGTGAACAGTTGCAGGAAGCTGTGGACGCTGTCGATCAGCAGGGCGATTGCCGGGTTCTGTGGTTCGGGATAGACCGCGTAGCTGGCGCCCTTGAGCACCCACAACGGCCCCATAACACAGAGGATGCACACCAGAATGCGCAGGAAATGGCCGCGGGTCAGGCGCAGGCTTTCTTTCATCGCCGCCAGCGGCGCCATACCGCGCAGCACCAGCAAGTACTCGGCGAAGGCCAGCGTCACCATCAGCCACAGGCCCGGCAGGAAATACAGCGACAGGCCGATCAGGATCAACAAGGTGTTGAGCGCGGTGAGCAGGGCAAAGCGTGGCCACAACGTGGCGGACATCGCCAGCAGGTCACGGATGCGCGGCGATTCGCCACGGCTGCGGGCGTCGAGAAACAGGATCAACGCGGCGGTATACAGCGGATACACCAGTAAACCAACGACCACGCTGTAACCGGGGAAACCGTCCGGGGCGGCGGTGTTGTCCACCAATTGTTGCAAGAACGCCTCAAGAATCACCAGCGGCAGGCACAGTTGCACGATCTGGCCCAGATTGCGCTTGAAGAAGTACAAGGAGTCACGCAGCACATCGAACGGATTCATCAGTCGGTATCGCAGGTTAAAAGCAGTCCCACACTTTAACCGATGAAGCGTCGGGGGGCGCAAACGTAAACGTTAGGTAAAGGCTATTGAAACATCCTGTATCAGCCCCATAACTGGTAGGCGCCTTGTCCATCGTGGATGAGGAAGACGATATTCCCGGCAATCTACGAGGTCGCCATGAACAGCGAAGAACAAACCCTGATCGATGGACTGTTTTCCCGGCTGCAACAGGCCGAAACGGATTCAGCCCCGCGCGACGCTCAAGCCGAGGCGCGGATCAAGGAACACCTGACTCGCCAGCCCGCCGCGGGCTATTTCATGACCCAGGCGATTCTGGTGCAAGAGGCTGCCATCAAGAGCCTCGACGAACAGAACAAGCAACAGACCCAGCAAATCCAGCAATTGCAGGACGAACTGCAACAGGCCAAAGCACAAAGTGCCGCGCCTGCGCCGAGCGGCGGCGGGTTTTTGTCGAGCATCTTTGGTGGCGGCAGCTCGCGCCCAGCGCCAACCCAAAGCGCTCCAGCCTCGACCGGCGGCTGGCGCGAGCCGGCGCCGCAGCAGAACTTTAACGCGCCTGCGCCCCAGCAGAACTTCGGCGCGCCGCCGCCTAACTACGCGCAGCAAGCCGCTCCGGCGGCGGGCAGCGGCTTCCTCGGTGGCGCGCTGAAAACCGCGGCTGGCGTGGCCGGTGGTGTGATGCTGGCAGAAGGCATCAGCAGTATGTTCCACAGCAATCAGCAGCCGCAGCAAATCGTCGAAGTCATCAAGGAAGAACCGGCCCAGGTCAATGATCAAAGCGGTAATGACCGGGGCAATGACCAGCGCATGGCCGGCAACGACTCCAACGATCAGGGCGACCTTAGCGACACCGACTACAACAACGATGACGACTCATCGTTCTTCGGCGGCGATGACGACGACTCCTTCGTCTGACACCTGCATTCATCAGGTTTGACACCAAACCTGTGGTGAGGGGATAAATCCCCTCACCACTCGTCAGCAGCACCTGCGCGCCTGCCGGTGATTATTCGCGGAACAATCCTTCAGGCTGGCATACTGGGCAACTTTTCGGGCCTGGGGCCTGATCCTGCCCGCGCGCTTGTGCGCTCATGAGGATGCACGGTGAAAAAAATCGCAGTGTTTGCCGATGTCCAAAACCTCTATTACACCGTGCGTCAGGCTTATGGTTGCCACTTCAACTATGCCGCGCTGTGGGCAGATATCAGTAAACAGGGCGAGATTGTCGAGGCGTATGCCTACGCCATCGATCGTGGTGACAGCAAGCAGCAGCAGTTCCAGCAGATCCTGCGCAACCTGGGCTTCATCGTGAAGCTCAAGCCTTACATCCAGCGCAGCGACGGCTCGGCCAAGGGCGACTGGGACGTAGGTATTACCCTCGACATCATGGACGCCGCCGATCATGTCGACGAAGTGGTGCTGGCTTCCGGCGATGGTGATTTCGACATGCTGCTGGATCGCATCATCAGCAAGCACGGCGTACAAGCCGTGGCTTACGGCGTGCCGGGCCTGACCGCGAACTCGCTGATCCGCGCCGCCAGCCGCTACGTGCCAATCGAAGGCGCGTTGCTGCTCAAGAATTGATTTTTACGGAGTTGAAACAGGTTTGGAACGCATAGCAGTCATCGACTTTGAAACCACCGGGATCTCCCCAAGCAGTAGCTGCCGGGCCACGGAAATCGCCGTGGTGATCCTTGAACAGGGGCGCATCGTCGAGCGTTACCAGAGCCTGATGAACGCCGGCGTGCGCGTACCGGCGTTCATCGAACAACTCACTGGCATCAGCAACGCCATGCTGCGCACCGCACCGTCGGCCGAGCAGGTGATGAACGAGGTGAACGAGTTCGTCGGCATTACGCCGCTGCTGGCGCACAACGCCGCGTTCGACCAGAAGTTCTGGGACTTTGAACTGGGGCGGATCAAACGCACACGGTTGCAGAACTTTGCCTGCTCACTGTTACTGGCCCGGCGTCTGATGCCGGCGGCGCCGAATCACAAACTCGGGACGCTCACCACTTTCGCCAGCCTGCCTAATACCGGCAAGGCTCACCGGGCGATGGCGGATGCCGAGATGGCGGCGAACCTGACGACGCACTTGGCTGAGCAACTGCGGCAGCAGCACGGGTTGCGGGAGTTGTCCCATGATTTGCTGGTCAGCTTGCAGAAAGTGCCGGCGGCGAAGATCAACGAACATCTCAAGCGCCATCGCGGGTTCTGACGACACCGCAAATCCCCTGTGGGAGCGGGCTTGCTCGCGAAAGCGGCCTGTCAGTCACATCGAGGTTGGATGTGCCGACGCTTTCGCGAGCAAGCCCGCTCCCACAGGGGCATGTTCGTCCTCAGGATTTGCCGTTGTTTTCGATGTGGTCGAGCGGCACGCGTTTTTCGATGGCGCTCGACAACACAATCGACGTCTTGCTAAACCCAAATTTCGCCACCCGATTAATCAACGCCTCCAACTCCGGCATCGACCCCACCGCCGCTTGCATGATCACGCACGGATCCCCCGTCACCCGGTGGCACTCGGTCAGTTGCGGGATTTTGATCAGTTCGTCGTAGGTTTTCTGATTGCCGTGCTGGTTTAGCCGCAATTCGATGACGCACTGGATCGGCAGGCCGATTTTTGACAGGTCGACCTTGGCCTGATAACCGGTGATCACCCCGCAGGACTCAAGTTTGGCCACGCGCTCGGCCACGGCCGGGGCGGACAGGTTCACCTTGCGCGCCAGTTCGGCGTAGGACGCTCGACCGTTTTCCAACAGGGCGCTGAGGAGCATGCGGTCGTACTTGTCCATCGTGGGAATTCCTGAAAATGACATGACTTTCGAATACACGGTTTATAGCGGTGATCTCCGTGTTTTGAAAAGTGTACCGGCGCGATAAACAGGTTTTGTAGCTTATTTTTAGCCGTTGGCCTTTCTAGAATATCTGCTCTCCTTCTCTTGCCTGAGAGCTGCCCAATGCCTGGCTTACGTCGCTTCCCCTTACCGTTGATCGCTGCTTTTTTCGCGTTGTACGTGATTTGGGGCTCGACCTATCTGGTCATTCGCATTGGCGTGCAGTACTGGCCGCCGTTGATGCTCGGCGGTATTCGCTTTGTGATTGCCGGATCGTTGATGTATGCGTTCCTGCGCTGGCGCGGGGCCCCGGCACCGACCTGGGCGCAGTGGAAAGCGGCGGGCATGATCGGCATTTTGCTGCTCAGTTTCGGTAACGGTGCGGTGAGCATGGCCGAGCATAGCGGGGTGGCCTCCGGTGTTGCCGCGCTGGCGGTGGCGACGGTGCCTTTGTTTACGCTGCTGTGCGGTTATTTCTGGGGGGCGCGTAATACGCGTCTTGAATGGGCCGGGATTGTGCTCGGGTTGGTCGGCATCGCCATGCTCAACCTCGGCTCCAACCTGCAATCGAGCCCGTTGGGCGCGATGTTGCTGGTGTTCGCCGCCGCAGCCTGGGCTTTCGGCTCGGTGTGGAGCAAACACTTGCCGTTGCCCCAGGGCGCGATGGCCAGTGCTGCGGAAATGCTGGTGGGTGGCGTGGTGTTGTTGATCGGCAGTGCGCTGAGTGGTGAGCGTCTGGACAGTGTGCCGCCGGTCGAAGGCTGGTTGGCGCTGGCCTACTTGATCGGTTTCGGTTCGATCATTGCCTTCAACGCCTACATGTATTTGTTGAAGCACGTACGTCCAGCGGCGGCCACCAGTTATGCCTACGTCAACCCGGCGGTGGCGGTGTTGCTGGGCATCGTGTTTGTTGGCGAGACCATCGGTATCGAGGAAGCGATTGCCATGGCGGTGATCATCAGCGCCGTGGTCTTGATCGGCTTGCCACAATGGCGTCGGCGCCCGGAACGACCTGCGGTGGTGGCACCGACAGAATCCCGTGTGAATTAGGGTAAACTGCGCGCCATTGCACACTCGTTTTGCACAACCGCGCTGAATTTTCCTACGGTAATCCCATGACTTTCGCCTCCCTTGGCCTGATCGAACCCTTGCTGCGCTCTCTCGAGACGCTCGGCTACCAGACACCTACGCCGGTCCAGGCGCAAGCCATTCCGGCGGTGCTGGCCGGTCGCGACCTGATGGCTGCGGCCCAGACCGGCACCGGCAAGACCGCCGGTTTCGCGCTGCCGCTGCTGCAGTTGCTGGCCATGGAAGGGCCGAAAGTGGCCTCCAACTCGGTGCGTGCACTGATCCTGGTGCCGACCCGCGAACTGGCCGAACAGGTTCACGAAGCCGTGCGCCAGTACGCCGAGAACCTGCCGTTGAGTACTTACGCGGTGTACGGCGGCGTCAGCATCAACCCGCAGATGATGAAGCTGCGCAAAGGGGTTGATGTGCTGGTGGCGACTCCGGGTCGTTTGCTCGACCTGTATCGCCAGAAGGCCCTCAAGTTCAATCAGCTGCAAACGCTGATCCTGGACGAAGCCGATCGCATGCTCGATCTGGGCTTCTCCGAAGAGCTGGGGAACATTTACCGCGTGCTGCCGAAGCAACGTCAAACGCTGTTGTTCTCCGCGACCTTCTCCGACGCGATCCGCTTGCTGGCCGGGCAAATGCTCAACGACCCGCTGAGCATCGAAGTCAGCCCGCGCAACGTGGCGGCCAACACCGTCAAGCAATGGGTTGTGGTGGTGGACAAGAAGCGTAAGCCGGAGCTGTTCATTCACTTGCTGCGCAAGGGCAAGTGGAAACAGGTGCTGGTGTTCGCCAAAACCCGCAATGGCGTGGACGCGCTGGTGGAAAAACTTCAGGGCCTGGGCATCAATGCCGACGGCATTCACGGCGACAAACCCCAGGCGACCCGTCAGCGCGCGCTGGATCGTTTCAAGGCCAGCGAAATACAGATTCTGGTGGCGACCGACGTTGCGGCCCGTGGTCTGGATATCGAAGATCTGCCGATGGTGGTCAACTTCGACCTGCCGATCGTGGCTGAGGACTACATCCACCGTATCGGCCGCACCGGTCGTGCGGGTGCCACCGGTGAGGCAATTTCCCTGGTGTGCGCGGATGAAGTGAATCAGCTGTCCGCCATTGAGATGCTGACCCGTCAGACCCTGACGCGCCAGATGGAGCAGGATTTCGAGCCTGAACATCGGGTGCCGGATACTGATTCCAGTGGTCAGGTGGTGAAGAAACCGAAAAAACCGAAGAAGCCAAAGACCTCCGGTGGCAGCAAGCGCAACCTCGGTAAATGGGTTGAGAGCGGGGATGCTTCGGCGGTGGAACCTTCGCTCAAGCCTGTGCGAAAAGTGCCGGTGTTTAACACTGGGCCGCGTAAGCGTAAGCCGTAAAAGCGGCTTCGAGTAAATAGCTGCAAGCTGCAAGTCAGAAGCGTTGTGCTTTTGCTTGCAGCTTGTGGCTCAAAGCCTGGCGCTGCTTTTAAGCCACTGCACGACACCCAACCCCGCCGCCCGCCCACTGGCAAAACACCCCGTCAGCAAATAGCCGCCCGTCGGCGCTTCCCAGTCCAGCATTTCGCCCGCGCAGAACACCCCAGGCAGCTGCTTGAGCATCAAGCGCTCATCCATCGACTCGAACTTCACGCCGCCCGCACTGCTGATGGCTTCGTCCAATGGACGGGTTTTCACCAGCGTCAGTGGCAATGCCTTGATCGCTTTTGCCAGCAATGCCGGATCGGCAAAGGATTCTGCGCCGGTCAGTTCGCGCAACAGCGCCGCTTTGACGCCATCAAGACCCAACTGACTGTGCAAGTGTTTGGACATCGAGCGTGAACCGCGCGGTTTGCTCAGCGCAGCCTCAACTTTATCCACAGGTCGGCCCGGCAATAGGTCGATATGAACAGTCGCCGAGCCATGCAGATTGATGGCTTCACGGATCGGTGCCGACAGGGCGTAGATCAAACTGCCCTCAATGCCCGTGGCGGTGATCACGCACTCGCCGAGGCGCGGGATGTCGTCATTGAGGCCGATGGCGATATTTTTCAGCGGCGCGCCGGCGAATTTGCTGACCATCAATTCGCTCCAGGCCTGCACCTCGAAGCCGCAATTGCTCGGTTGCAACGGCGCCAGTCCTACGCCGTGCTGTTCAAGTGGCAGCATCCAGGCGCCGTCCGAACCGAGGCGCGACCAACTGCCGCCGCCGAGGGCTAACAAGGTTGCGTCGGTTGTTAAGGTTTTTTCACCTTCGGGGCTGGACACTTTCAGGCTGCCATCGGCATTCCAACCCAGCCAGCGGTGGCGGGTGTGGATAACTACGCCACTGTCCCGCAGGCGTTTGAGCCAGGCGCGCAGCAGGGGCGCGGCTTTCATGTCCGTAGGAAATACCCGGCCGGAGCTGCCGACAAAGGTTTCGATGCCCAGGTCATGAATCCATTGGCACAACGCATCGGCATCAAAGTCGCGCAGCAGCGGGGCAATGTTCGGCGCGCGCTCGGCGTAGCGTGAGAGGAATGCCGGGTAGGCTTCGGAGTGGGTGATGTTCATGCCGCCGACCCCGGCCAACAGAAACTTGCGGCCTACCGAGGGCATGCCGTCGTACAGATCAACGCGAATTCCGGCCTGGCTCAGCACTTCAGCGGCCATCAGGCCAGCGGGGCCACCGCCGATGATGGCGACGTGAGCGGGGGAGGAGGCGGAGTTCTGGGTCATGGCGAGCGCTGCGGTATGGCGGGATAAGCCGCGCATTCTAACAGCGCAGATCCTTTGTAGGAGCCGAGCTTGCTCGCGAAAGCGCTGGGTCAGTCAGTGAGATGTTGAGTGCACCGACGCCTTCGCGAGCAGGCTCGCTCGCACAAGGGGATTTTCGTTTCATTCAGTACCTGGTTAAAAAATAGTCAGTACGCTGTGAGCCTCGGCCACTATGGGCGGTAGGCGCTTTCACTCAGGTTATCCACAGGCAGTTCCACAGGCATTGTGGGTAAAGCATCCACAACTCAGTGACAACCTGATGACTGCCAGACCCGTTGCGCACTGTGATGGAGGATGCCGTGGCGGCGGGCCAGGGCCTGGCGGTCCTTGCTGTAGCCGCCGCCGATCACCCCGACCACCGGAATGTCCCGGCCCAGGCAGTGGCGCATCACGCTTTCATCGCGGGCGGCGACGCCTTCGTCTGTCAGCTTCAGGTAACCCAGTGCGTCATCCTTATGCACATCCACCCCGGCGTCATACAGCACCAGATCGGGTTGGTAGAGCGGCAGCAAATAGTTGAGCGCGTCGTCCACCACCTTCAAGTAATCGGCATCGCCCATGCCCTTGGGCAGTGGAATGTCCCAGTCACTTTCGGCCTTGCGTGCAGGAAAATTCTTCTCGCAGTGCAGGGAAACGGTCACCGCGTCCGGGGTGTTGTGCAGAATCCGTGCAGTCCCGTCGCCCTGGTGTACGTCGCAATCGAAGATCAGTACCCGATTCACCCGACCGCTTTCCAGCAGGTAATGGCTGATCACCGCCAGGTCATTGAAGATGCAGAACCCCGCCGGGTAGTCGTAGTGAGCGTGGTGGGTGCCGCCGGCCAGGTGACAAGCCAGTCCGTGTTCGAGTGCTTGTTCGGCCGCCAGCAATGAACCGCCAACCGCCCGCACCGTGCGCCGGGCCAGGGCTTCATTCCACGGCAGGCCGAGCCGCCGCTGGTCTTCGCGGGACAACTCGCCGCTCATATAGCGTTCGATATACGCAGGGTCATGAGCGAGGGCCAGAATCTCGGCAGGACAGAGCTCAGGACGCAGCAAATCGGCGTCCCGGGTCAGGCCGCTGTCCACCAGGTGATCGCGCAGCAGGCGAAACTTGTCCATCGGGAAGCGGTGCTCCGCCGGGAACTCGGGGCTGTAGTCTTCGTGGTAGATCAACGGCAGGGGCATGGCAGATTTATCTAGGAAGGCCTGTAGGAATCAGTGAAGGATCCTACCAGCGATGTAGACTCGGAGCATGGAATTGGAGGAGCACGATGGAGCCGATACTGGAACTCGAAAGCGCACGACTGCTGCTCAGGCAATGGCGCGATGAGGATTTGCCGGAGTTTGCGGCGATGTGTGCCGATCCACAGGTGATGCGTTATTTCCCGGCGCCGTTGAGTCGACTGGAAAGTGCTTCGCTGATCGGGCGGATTCGCGGGCATTTTGCCGAGCACGGTTTCGGTCTCTGGGCGCTGGAGCGCAAGGATACCGGCCAGTTCATCGGGTTTACCGGGCTGGCGGAGGTTAACTTCGATGCGCCGTTTGTGCCGGCCATCGAGATCGGCTGGCGCCTGGCCCGCGAGCATTGGGGGTTGGGTTACGCCAGTGAGGCCGCGTGGACCGCTCTGCGCTGTGGCTTTGACCGGTTGGCGCTGAAGGAAGTCGTGGCCTTCACCACGCAAACCAATTTGCCGTCGGAGAAAGTCATGCAGGCCATCGGAATGCACCATGAGTCAGCCGATGACTTTGAGCACCCGAGGCTCGCGGTCGATCATCCGCTGCGTCACCATGTGTTGTACCGCATCACCCGTGAGCAATGGCTGCAAACCTTGCATGGATAAGCAGGCACGGACGTTTACAATGGCCGCCATTGGCGTGAGCCATTAACTGAGTCGACCGCCGCAGCCAAGACTGCGCGGCATTGCGTTGTGTGAGGAGAGCCTGAATGAGCCAAGTGTTGGAAGATCTGGTAGACCTGCTGACCCTGGAACCGATTGAAGAAAACCTGTTCCGTGGCCGCAGCCAGGATCTGGGTTTCCGTCAGTTGTTCGGCGGCCAGGTGCTCGGCCAGTCCCTGTCGGCGGCCAGTCAGACCGTTGAAGAAACGCGGCATGTACATTCGATGCACGGTTATTTCCTGCGTCCGGGCGATGCCAAGTTGCCGGTGGTGTATCAGGTTGATCGAGTGCGCGATGGCGGCAGTTTCAGCACTCGTCGGGTGACGGCGATCCAGAAGGGCAATCCGATTTTCACTTGCAGTGCCTCCTTCCAGTACGACGAAGAAGGCTTCCAGCACCAGACCGAAATGCCACAAGTGGTCGGCCCGGAAAACCTGCCGTCTGAACTCGAGCTTGCCCAGCAACGCGCGCACTTGATTCCGGAACACATGCGCGAAAAACTGCTGTGCCCGAAACCGATCGAATTCCGCCCGGTGACCGAGACAGATCCCTACAACCCGCAAGCGTCTGACCCGATCAAGTATGTGTGGTTTCGTGCTGATGGTGCCTTGGCCGATTCGCCGGCGCTGCACAAATACCTGCTGGCCTACGCCTCGGACTTCGGACTGCTGACCACTTCACTGCTGCCTCATGGCAAATCGGTCTGGCAGAAAGACATGCAGGTCGCCAGCCTTGACCACGCGTTGTGGTTTCATTCGGACCTGCGTGCCGATGACTGGTTGCTCTATGCCATGGACAGCCCGTGGGCCGGCAATTCCCGCGGGTTCTCCCGTGGCAGCGTGTTCAATCGCGCCGGGCAACTGGTGGCTTCGGTGACTCAGGAAGGCCTGATTCGCCATCGCAAGGATTGGGCATGAGCCTGGCCGAGGTGCGGCACTGGGTGTTCGACATGGACGGCACCCTGACGGTGGCCGTGCATGACTTCGCGGCAATTCGCGTGGCGCTGGCGATCCCGCCCGAAGACGACATCCTGACCCACCTCGCCGCACTGCCAGCCGAAGAAGCCGCTGCCAAACATGCGTGGTTGCTGGAGCATGAACGGGACTTGGCGTTGGGTTCGAAGCCGGCACCGGGTGCCGTGGAACTGGTGCGGGAACTGGCCGGGCGCGGTTATCGCCTCGGCATCCTTACTCGTAACGCACGGGAATTGGCCCATGTGACGCTGGAGGCAATCGGCCTGGCCGACTGCTTCGCGGTCGAGGACGTGCTGGGCCGTGACGAAGCGCCGCCGAAGCCGCATCCCGGTGGTTTGCTGAAGTTGGCTGAAGCCTGGAGCGTGCCGGCGAGCGAGATGGTGATGGTCGGGGATTACCGCTTCGACCTGGATTGCGGTCGAGCGGCGGGCACGCAGACGGTGCTGGTGAATCTGCCTGAGAACCCGTGGCCGGAGTTGGCGGATTGGCATGCGCAGGATTGTGTTGAGTTGCGGCAGATGCTTTTCGCTTGAGATTGTTGCTGGATGCTTGGGCCTCTTCGCGGGCGAGCCTTGCTCCTACAAATCAGCGCTGATCTGTTGGAGCAAGGCTTGCCCGCGAAGACGTCCTTACTGCTCGAACAGAGCCTTCTGCCCCTCCGGCGAGGTCAACATTCCATCGCCGTTATGCCCAACCCCGGGTACCTCGACCAGTCGTTGATTGACTCCTTCCGGATGGCGGCGCAGCAGGTAGCCGAAAAACAGCTTGCCGCGCTCCAAGCGATAAGCGCCTTGCGCTTCGGCTGAACAGCTCTTGTCCAGCGCCGGATGCTGGGGGTCGATATCCTGTTGCCCGAGTAAATAAATCACTTCGCGTTTGGTGTAACTGCTTTCCAGCTGCAACGGTGTTTGCCCGCCGGCATACACCGGCATGTCTGCCAGACCGTACTTCCAGCGATTGAAACCCGCGCACTTGGCATGATCGAACGCCACCGGTCGTTGCTCATTGAAGTACGCATAAGAAGACGGATTGGCTACCACATAACGCAAGCGGATGCCGTTGGCTTTAAGCGCCGGCTGATCCTTGGCGAGCAGGGCGTAACGCTGCACCACCTGGCCGCCGCCAGAGTGGCCGAAGATCACGATTTGCTTCACGTCGGGAAATTGTTTGCGATCACTGATGCGCGCAACGATTTCATCCAGCGCCGCATAGGAACTCAATGGATTCGGCCCTGTGGATAAACCGCCGCCCATCCATTCGTTGCCTTTCCAGCGCAGCAATGTTGCGGGCAAGGAATACAGGGCAACATCGCTTTCGTTGAGAAACTGCGGCGCGATCACCAGCGTGTGCGCGGTTTGTCCCGCCAGTTCGGCAGCGCTTTCGGCGCTTTTGCGATAGGTCTCGGCGTTACGCAACCGACCATGAATGACGATCAGCACGCGCTCGATCTTCTCGGGCGCGGGGCCGATGCCCACCGCCATTTCGCCAGCCTTGAATTGCAAGCGACCGGAGCTGATCGCGTCGACGCCGGCCGCTTGCGCGGTGCTGCCAATGATCAGTAACGCCAAAAGCCATCTATGCATTTACAGGTTTTTCGCCGCAAAGGTATCGCACTGGCCAACCTGGCCTTGGGCGAAACCGGTTTTGAACCAGCGCACCCTTTGCGCTGACGTGCCATGAGTAAACGAGTCCGGGACCACGCGGCCCTGACTTTGCTGTTGCAAGCGGTCGTCGCCAATGGCATTGGCGGCGTTCAAGGCTTCCTCGATGTCACCGGGCTCCAGCCAGTTCAGACGTTTCTGAGCATTGTTGGCCCAGACCCCGGCCAGGCAATCGGCCTGAAGCTCTTGGCGCACCAGTAAACCACCATCGCCTTCCATCTGCCGGCCTTGTTGGCGAGCCGCCTGAATTTTCGCGGAAACGCCGAGCAACGTCTGAACATGGTGTCCGACTTCATGAGCGATCACGTAGGCCTGAGCGAAGTCGCCCGCAGCGGAGAAGCGTTGCGACATTTCCTGGAAGAACGCCATGTCCAGATAAACCTTCTGATCGGCCGGGCAGTAGAACGGACCGGTCGCCGAAGTCGCCAGGCCGCACGCCGAGTTCACGCGGTTGCTGAACAGCACCAGGGTCGGGTTCTTATATTGCTTGCCGGCCTGCTGGAAAATCTGGCCCCAGGTGTCCTCGGTATCACCGAGGATCGAGCGCACGAATTCGGCCTGTTCGTCATTGGCCGGTGGCGCCTTGCGAGTCTGAGTCGTGGCCGGCGCCGATTGTTCGGTCATTTGCCCGGTCAGTTGTCCGAGGATCTGCAACGGATCCTGGCCGGTAATCCAGCCAATCCCGACGATCAACAGGATCGCCGTCAGGCTCAAGCCCTTGCCACCACCAAAGCGCATTCCGCCGCCGCCACCGCCACCACCGACATCATCACCACGGGCATCGACCACGTTGTCGCTGCGTCGGCCTTTTTTCCATAGCATGTGGGAATCCTCTATTTGTACGGTAAAGAGTTACGTGGTGATGAGTGTTGCTGGTGCGCGGTCACGGCGCCAGTCCGGTCGTCAGACCATGCTGATCGCTGACGGTTCGACCAGACACAGCCGTATCGGTGAGCTTACAGTTGCGCGGCGTTGAAGGTAGCGCAGGCATCGATCCGGCCGCTATCGAATCCTGCGCTGAACCAGGCGCTGCGTTGCTGCGAGGTACCGTGGCTGAAGGTCTCCGGGCGTACTGTCTGGTTTTGCGCGCGTTGCAGGTAGTCGTCACCGAATGTGGCGGCTGCGTTCAGAGCCCCGTCGATATCACCCGGCTCCAGCCACGCCAGACGCTGCTGGGCATGATGTGCCCAGACCCCGGCCAGACAATCAGCCTGTAGCTCAGCGCGTACCTTGAGGCCGGCGTCGCCGGTCACTGGCAGGCGAGCCGACAGCGCAGTTTCAAACGCCGCGGAAAGTCCCAGTTCGAGCTGTACGTGATGGCCGACCTCATGCGCGATGACAAAGGACTGGGCGAAGTCGCCGACCACCGAATAACGCTGAGCCATTTGTTCGAAGAACGCCGGATCCAGATAGAGCTGTTGATTTTCCGGGCAATAGAACGGGCCGCTTGAAGCCGCAGAAAAGCCACAACCAGAAGCCACGCCATCGCTGAACAGCGTCAGCGTTGGGGCCGGGTAATGCCGATCACTCTTGGCAAACAGTTGTTTCCAGGTGTCTTCGGTATCGCCCAATATCGATTCGATGAACCTCAGTTGAGGATCGTCGTTGGGCGCTATCAGTTGGCTGACTTGATCTTCGACGGAATCTTGCGACGGTAGCGCATTGAATGTCGAATGGAGTGCCGCGCCGCTCAGTACGACAGCGGCCAGTCCTGCACCGAGATTTTTCCCTGTCAGTGTGCGGGCGTCCTTGCCCTTTCGCGTGTCGTTGATGTTTTCACTGCGTCTTGCCTTGTTCCATAGCATGGTTGCGGTCTCTCATAGGTTGATGAGGCGTTTGTCGCCTCGCCTATGAATAACTGCATGGATCAAGTTCTGCAGGGCGGATGTGTAAGAGCGCGTAAGACCGATCTTGTAACGGACGTTTCGAACCGGGCAAACGCTGCTTTCCTACTCAATCATCAAACGCGTCCCACACTGGCGCGAAGTCCGGGCTGACTTGACGTTCGCGCTTCGACAGGCTGGCGATCAGTGCACGGTCGTCATCGTCCAGATTGACCTCCAGCGCCGCCAGATTGGCCAGTTGATTGGTTTTACTGCTGGCCTTGGGAATGGCCGCAACATTGGCTTGGTCGAGCAGCCATTTCAGTGCGACCTGGGTCGGCAGCACGCCATGTTTCGCCGCAATTTGCTGGATCTCGCTAATGTGTGAAACCTTGTTGCGGGCCAGCGGTGTATAGGCCGTCAGCGCCATGTCGTGTTGCCGGGCGTAGTCGAGCAGGGCGTTTTGTCCGAGAAGCACGTGGTACTCGACCTGAATCGCCGACAGAGCAATGCCGTATTCCTCGACGACTTTGCGCAGCAGCGGCAGAGGAAAGTTCGCCACGCCGATATTGCGCGCCAGTCCCTGCTGTTTGAGCGAGGCCAAGGTGTCGAGGGTGCGTGGCAGATCCCAATCGGTGCTCGGCCAGTGGATCATGAAGAGGTCGACGTAGTCGCTGCGCAGAGCCTTGAGGCTGCGATCCATGGAGTGGCGCATGGCGTCTGGTTGCAACTGATCCCACCAGACTTTTGTGGTGACGTGAATCTGCTCGCGGGGTGTCGGCGTATTCGCCAGCGCTTGTCCGACCGCGTCTTCGTTGTTGTAGCCCGCTGCCGTATCAATGTGTCGGTAACCCAGTTCCAGCGCCTGCTCTACTGCACGGGTGCATTCTTCATCGAGCATCGGCGAGGTGCCGAGCCCGAGTTTGGGCATGTTCAAACCGTGTGCGTTAACGATGCGCTGCATGATCGCTCTCCTGTTCGAAAGCAGTGATGCCGGCGATGTGGCGCGCGGCGATGTAGCCGAACGTCAGCGCCGGGCCGATGTTGATTCCCCCGCCGGGTAATGACCCCCATGATGCTGGCCATATCGCCGCCCGCCGCATAAAGCCCGCTGATGGGCTGATCGCTGCCGTCGAGCACCTGGGCGTGTGGGTTGACTTTGAGACCGGCGAAAGTGCCAAAGCACCCCGGTTGTACTTTCACGGCGTAGAACGGGCCGGCTTCTATTGGGGCAACGCAAGGGTTGGGCAGGTTCGTCGAATCGCCTTGCTTGCGGTTGTATGGGGTCGAGCCGCGACCGAATAACGGGTCTTCGCCGTGGCGCGCGTGGCGGTTGTAGTCGTCGAGGGTTGCGCGCAAACCGCTCGGGTCGATGCCACAGGCCAGGGCTAATTCTTCGACGGTATTACCGGTTTTTCAGATAGCCGCTGCGGATAAATTCTGACAGCGGAAGCGGAAACGGCCGCGAGATGCCGAGGCCATAGCGGCGCTGAAAGGCGTGTGTGCAGATCAGCCAGGAGGCAACATCTTCGCCGTGTGGCGCGGCGTCGACCATGGCGCTGACATAGTCGAAGTAACCGTTGGCTTCATTGACGAAGCGCTGACCGTTGCGCAATACGCCGATGATCCCCGGTTTGCCGCGCTCGATGATGTGTGGGAAATGACCGGTGCTGCCGTCGGAATGTGGCACCAGCGACACCGGTGCCCACGCGACGGGCGAAGCGACATTGTTGTTGACCCTGGCACCGACGCTTTCACCCAGGCGCAAGCCGTCGCCGTTGACCGCCAGTGGCGGCAGCGCCCAGTGTTCGTGGCCCGTAGGCGTGCGCGGGAACAACGCTTTGCGCCGCTCGATGTCATTGGCGAAGCCACCTGCCGCGAGCACCACGGCTTTACGCGCATGAATGCGCATCGGGCCTTTGTCGGTGTTGACCACCGCGCCCGAGACGCGGGAGCCGTCGCGCAATAATTCAGTGACCGGCGCCGACTCCCAGAGCAGGACGCCGAGGTCGTCGGCCGATTTTGCCAGTCGCGCAATCAGCGCCACGCCGTTGACCAGTTGCAGTGCTCGGCCATGCAGCGCAAGGTCAAACAGGTGCCGAGTGAAACGTCGGGTTACGTGCCATGCGGCCTTGAACGAGCGGGTCAGATTGAGGAAGGCCGACAGATCCGCCCCGGCCATGATGGGCATGCCCATGAAGGACGTTTCGCGCAGGGTAGTGCGAAGGCGTTTGAGCAAGCGTCCGACTTTGCGCCCCTCGTAGGGCGCGGCAATCACTGAGCGTCCACCAGTGCCCGCGCCTGGCGTGTCGCCATGAATGTCGGCGATGGCGTTGCCGTCGGCAAATTGCAGCGCGGTGTGTTGTTCGAAAAACGCGACCATGCGCGGGCCTGCTGCTAGGAAGGCGTCGATCATGCCCGGGTCGAAGTGCTCGCCCAATTCATGGCGCAGATAAGTGCGCGGTTGCTCGACGTCTTCGATGATGCCGGCACGACGGGCCAGTGGGTTGCAGGGCACCCATGCCCAGCCCCCGACCACGCCGTGGCGCCGCCAAATACCGGATCTTTTTCGACCACGATGACTTTCAGGCCATGCCACGCTGCTGTGACGGCGGCTGAAAGCCCGGCGGCGCCAGAACCGACGACCAAAACGTCGCAGTCGATATCAGAGAGTTCGGCAGGCATCAGACAACGCTCCAGCGGTTATTTATTTTTGGAATTTGATTCCAGAAAATAACCAGTGCGACAGGCGGACGACAAGCCTTGAAACCACAAAACGGGCGGTTATCGGACAGCGAGTTCCAGATTTCGCATCCGGGAGGTTGTCTTCTAGAATCGGACAAATTGTGTTGGGAGCCTCCCATGGCCGGCAGTCAGATTGAACGAGTTTTCAGTGTGCTGGAAAGCCTCACCAGCGACCCGCGTGGCCTGCCGATGCAGACGTTGGCGGAGCAACTGGATATTCCGAAAAGCGCGACCCATCGCCTGCTCGCCGAGCTGATTCGGCTGGGTTATGTGCGGCAGAATCAGGACACCTTGCGCTATCACCTGTCGACCAAACTGGTGGCGATGGGGTTCCGTTATTTGTCGAGTAGCGGGGCGGATATTGTCCAGCCAGTGCTGGATCGCCTGGCGCAGGAAACCGGCGAGCTGGTGCGTCTGGGGGTGATTGAAGGTGAGCGCCAGACCTGGATCGCCAAATCCCAGGGCGCTCGATCCGGGCTGCGTTATGACCCGGACATGGGGCGCGATGCACCGCTGTTTTACACCGCGTCCGGCCACGCGTGGCTGGCCTGCATGAGCGATGCCGAGGCGTTGTCGCTGGTGGAGCGCCAAGGGGCGGAGCGACCCAAGGATCTGGGGCCGAATGCGCCACGCTCCAATATTGAATTGCTTGAGCGCCTGCGCCTGGCGCGCGAGCAGGGTTATGCCTGGGTCGAGGAAAGCTCGGCGGTGGGCACTTCGGCGATTGCGGCGGTGGTACGACATCCGGGCGATGGACGGGTGATCGGTGTGCTTAGCGTTGCCGGGCCGAGCGCGCGAATGCCGGGTGCAAGTTTGCATGAGCTGGCGCCGCTGTTGTTGACGTTTGCCGAGGAGTTGTCGGCGGCGAGTCTGGCGTCGGAGTTGTTCATCTAATCGCCCAATCCCCTGTAGGAGCTGCCGCAGGCTGCGATCTTTTGCTGTTGTTTTTAAAATCACGATCAAAAGATCGCAGCCTGCGGCAGTGCCCACAGGGGAGAAGTTGTGCGGTGTTCGCACGGTTTTGGGATTGCTGGGTTTTGGATTGTGGAACTCGGTTCTAAATTGTTGCTGGAGTGATATTCCAACAACAATCACAAAAGGATCGAGCCTTGAATTCGCCCCTTCGAATCGCCCTGATCGGCGCTGGCAACATGGGTCAGCAACATTATCGGCACCTGCAAACCCTCACTGAAGCAACACTGTGCGCGGTGGTGGATCCCGGCCCGCAAGCCGCAATCCTGGCGGCTGAGTGGGGTGTAAGGCATTTCGCCGATCACCGTCAGATGCTCGAGCAAATCAGGCCAGACGCGGTGATCGTTGCCAATCCGAACAATCAACATGTCAGCACGGCGCTTGATTGTCTGTCGGCGGGTGTGCCGGTGTTGCTGGAAAAACCGGTCGGCGTGCACCTTGATGAAGCGCGCGAACTGGTGGCTGCGGTTAAAAGCAGCGGCGTGCCGGTACTGGTCGGCCATCACCGACGCCACAACCCGCTGATCGTGCGTGCCCATGAGTTGCTGCAGAGTGGCGCACTCGGGCGTCTGACCACGGTCACCGCGCTGTTCCAGTTGCGCAAACCGGACAGTTATTTCGAGATCCCGTGGCGTCGACAACCGGGAGCGGGCATGTTGCTGACCAACCTGATTCACGACCTCGATCTGCTCCGGCACCTGTGCGGTGAAGTGCGCTCGGTGCAGGCGATCACCGACAACGCTGTACGTGGTTTTGCCAATGAAGACAGCGCGGCGGTTTTGCTGCAATTCGAGGGCGGCACATTGGGTACGTTGAGCGGCTCGGATGCCGTCGCAGCGCCGTGGAGTTGGGAGCTGGATTCCGGCGAGAACCCGGTGTATCCGCGTCAGGCCGATCAGCCGTGCTACTTGCTGGCCGGCACCGCCGGGGCATTGAGCATTCCCCAGCTCAAACGCTGGCACTACGCCGCTGATCAGGTCGACGCCGGTTGGCATGAACCGTTACTGATGGTGGAAGAGTCCTACACCGGTGACGAAGCTTTACGTTTGCAGTTACAGCATTTCGTACGCGTGGCGCGGCGTGAGGTCGAGCCGCTGGTGAGTGCGGCCGACGCCGCCCGCACCCTTGCGCTGATTGAGGCCATTCGCGACGCCGCTGCTACCGGCCGTGCTTGCGCCCCTGCACTGATCGAGGCTTGAACATGAGCGAACGAATCCTGTCATTGGCCAGCCTGACCGTGCTGGAGCTGTCGCCGCCGCAGATGGTTGAAGTGGCGGCGCGCGCCGGTTACAGCCATGTCGGCTTGCGTCTGGAGCCGGCAACGCCTGAGGAATATCACTTCCCGTTGGTAGCCGATGGCGACTTGCGTCGTCGGACAATGGCGCAGTTACGTGATACCGGTGTGCGTGTGCTCGACGTGGAAATTCTGCGTCTGAAACCGCAAACCGTCGTGGCCGATTTCGAGAAACTGCTGACGGTCGGCGCGGAGTTTGGTGCGACTGAGTTGCTGGTGGCCGGTAACGACCCTGACGAGCAGCGGCTCACCGATAACTTCACGGCACTCTGCGATCTGGCGGCGCCGTATGGGTTGCATCCGCATCTGGAATTCATGCCCTGGACGGATGCACGCAATCTCGAGCAAGCGCTGCGCATTGTCGAGAACGCGGATCGCGAAAATGCAGCAGTGCTGGTCGATGCGTTCCACTTTGATCGTTCGGCGTCACGGTTGCAGGATCTGGCAGGGGTGCCAGCGTCGCGCCTGCGTTATGCGCAATTATGCGATGTCGCGGGACCGAGACCGTCAGACATGGCCGAGATCTTGCGTCAGGCGCGCAACGAGCGGCGGTTTCCCGGCGAAGGCGATTGCGACCTGCTCGGGTTGCTGAAAGCGCTGCCGGCTAATATCCCACTGAGCCTGGAAATTCCCACGGTTAAACTGCTGGAGCAGGGCGTGAGTGGATTGCAGCGGGCGCAGATGGCGATTGATAAAACTCGAGCGTTGTTGGCGCGACTGTAAGCGGCGCTGCGCACCTGTTCGCGGGCAAGCCTTGCTCCTACGGGGTTTACCCAACCCCTGTAGGAGCAAGGCTTGCCCGCGAAGCTTTTGATCTTTTTCGGCACCACAAGGAAACCCAATGACCATCAGCACCCCACTCTCCGGTGTAAACAAACCCTTCAAGGGGATTTTGCTGATCGTTGCCGCGACCTTCCTGTTTTCCAGCCATGACGCGTTGTCGAAATACCTCTCCGGGTTCTACCCGATCATCATGGTGGTCTGGGCCCGATATCTGGTTCACACCTTGTTGATGGCCGGGATTTTTCTGCCGCAATCCGGGTTGCGTGTCCTACGCACCAAACGACCATTGCTGCAGTTGGCGCGGGCGTTGTGTCTGCTGGGTACCAGCCTGTTTTTCACCACCGGTTTGTTGTACATACCCCTGGCCGAAGCCACGGCAGTCAACTTTCTTGCGCCGGTGTTGGTCACTGCGCTGTCGGTGCCGCTGCTCAAGGAGCACGTCACCCGTGGCCAATGGATCGCGGTGATTTGCGGTTTTATCGGCGTGCTGATCATCATCCACCCCGGCGGCGAACTGTTCACCCCGGCGGTGTTGTTGCCGTTCTGCTCGGCGATGTTTTTCTGCTTCTATCAGTTGCTCACTCGCAAGCTCAGCCAGATCGACAGCCCGACCACCAGCAACTTCTTCGCCGGGTTGTGCAACACCCTGGTGATGAGCGCGCTGGTGCCGTTCTTCTGGCAGTTGCCAAGCCTCGGTCATGGGTTGTTGATGCTGGCGCTGGGGAGTTGCGGGATGACCGCGCATTTGTTCCTGACCCAGGCGTTCCGTTACGCCGCACCGGCATTGCTGGCGCCGTTTGGTTATTGTCAGATTGTGTTTGCCGGGCTGCTGGGCTGGCTGCTGTTTTCTCACACGCCGACCCTGACCACGGTGGTCGGGATCGCGGTGATTTGTTGCAGCGGGTTGGCGGCTGCGTGGCAGCAAAGCAGAAAACACAAACCTTTGTAGGAGCTGACGAGTGAAACGAGGCTGCGATCTTTTGATCTTCAGCATCAAGATCAAAAGATCGCAGCGTGCCGCAGCTCCTACAGGGTTTAGTCGGTAACGGCAGGAATCTTGCGCGGTGCCATGAAGTACATCCAGATCAGCGCGATGAAGTACATCGCCGGAATCATGGTGAACAGCACCGTGTAGTTGTTGTTGGTCACCGTCAGGATGTGCCCGACCAACTGCGTCATGAACATGCCGCCGATGGCCGCGCACATGCCGCCGAAGCCGAACACCGTGCTCATCATGTGTTTGGGCGTGTAGTCCATCACCAGGCTCCAGATGTTCGCAGTCCAGGCCTGGTGCGCACCAATGGCCAGGGAGATGGCGAACACCGCGACCCACAAGTTGCTGGAACCCGCCGCCATGATCACGCCGATGATGCAGCAGGC
This sequence comes from Pseudomonas sp. TH15, assembly GCF_016651105.1. Taxonomy (GTDB): domain Bacteria; phylum Pseudomonadota; class Gammaproteobacteria; order Pseudomonadales; family Pseudomonadaceae; genus Aquipseudomonas. The sequence continues at coordinate 135,409 of NZ_JAEKEL010000001.1, read as the reverse complement.
GAACAGGAACATCGACATCAGTCGCGCCTTGATCGGGTTGACTCCACGGCCGATCAGGAAAGAGGACAGAATCCCGCCACCGACGCTGCCGAAGTCCGCCGTCAGGTAAATGATGATCAGCGGGATGCCCATCTGGGTCACGTTGATGCCCAGGTTGTATTGCTGATTGAGGAACGGTGGCAGCCAGTAAAGGTAAAACCAGAACACCGGCGCGGTCATCGAGTAGGCGAGGGCGAAGGCCCAGGTGCCACGCATGCGCAGGATTTTCGAGAACGGGACGCGGGATTGTTCCGGCTCGACTTCCTTCTGGATGTAATCCAGTTCCGACTGTTTAACGCTCGGGTGATCTTCAGGGTTGAAGTACTTCAAACCCCAGAACACCAACCAGATCCCGCCCAGTGCCGACATGCACAGGAACGCCGCTTGCCAGCCCCACGCGTGAAGAATCAGCGGCAACAGCATCGGCGTGAACATCGCGCCGACGTTGGTCCCGGCGTTGAAGATGCCGGTGGCCACGGCGCGCTCGCCCGCCGGGAACCACAACCGGGTGGTTTTCACACAGGCCGGGTAGTTCGCCGCCTCGGTCAAACCAAGAATAAACCTACAGACCATGAAGCCTGCGGCCGACGTGGCCAGGCCATGGGCGCCGGTGGCCAGGCTCCAGAGCAGTACCGCGCAGAAGAACACGCGCTTGACGCCGACCCGGTCGATCAACCGGCCTTGCAGCACGAAGCCAATGGCGTAGCCGACCTGAAACCAGAAGTTGATGTTGGCGTAGTCCATCGCCGTCCAGCTCATTTCCTTGGCCAGGATCGGTTGCATGACGCCCAGTGCGGCGCGGTCGATGTAGTTCAGAGTGGTGGCGAAAAATACCAGCGCCAGCATGCCCCAACGGGTTTTGCCGACCGCCATGGCGCCGCGGATCTTGTCGCCGATGCCGCTGCTGGCAGGAGTCATGGAGGAACGCTCCATGGGAGAGCTTTGAGAAGGAGTCATGTAGGCCACCCGATTATTTTTATGTGGTGTTCTAGGTCTTTGGTAACCGAGACCGATGGTTTGTGACCGGTCTCAATGTGCAGCAGATGTTGGGCAGTGGACGAAAAGTCGTCAATTCGCCAAGGGCCATTGTGTTCGATAATCGCCCGCAAAACTAACCGGGTAGTACACTTTAAATTGCTGTGCGGGATACTGCAGCCAATAATTTACCCCAAGAAAAACGCGATCCCTGTAGGAGCTCCTACAGATAGCAGCGCGTGCAATGCCTCTAACAAGATGATCTCCACCCACCGGGAGTCGATATATGCAGCGTTCCATTGCCACTGTTTCCTTGAGCGGTACCCTGCCGGAAAAACTTGAAGCCATCGCCGCCGCCGGGTTTGACGGGGTGGAGATTTTCGAGAATGACCTTCTCTACTACGACGGCAGTCCCCGTGAAATTAAACAGATGTGCGCCGATCTCGGGATCGCCATCACGCTGTTTCAACCCTTCCGGGATTTCGAAGGTTGCCGCCGCGATCGTTTGCCGCGCAATCTGGAACGGGCAGAACGCAAGTTCGACCTGATGCAGGAACTCGGCACCGATCTGGTGCTGGTCTGCAGCAACGCTTCGGCTGACTCCCTCGGCGATGAACACATCCTGGTGGATGACTTGCGTTTGCTGGCCGAGCGGGCCGGTGCTCGTGGCTTGCGAATCGGTTACGAAGCCCTGGCTTGGGGCCGTCACGTTAATACTTATCAACAGGTGTGGAACATCGTTCGCCAAGCTGATCACCCGAGCCTCGGTGTGTTGCTGGACAGCTTTCACACGCTCTCGCTCAAGGGCGATCCGAGCGCCATCGCCGAGATTCCGGGCGACAAGATTTTCTTCGTGCAAATGGCCGACGCGCCGATCCTGGCCATGGATGTGTTGGAGTGGAGTCGGCATTTCCGCTGTTTCCCCGGCCAGGGCGAATTTGATCTGGCAGGTTTCCTCGCACCGATTATCAAGAGTGGCTACACCGGGCCGCTGTCGCTGGAGATCTTCAACGACGGCTTTCGCGCCGCGCCGCCACGGGCTAACGCCGCCGACGGTTTGCGCTCGTTGCTGTACCTGGAAGAGAAAACCCGCCAGCGTCTGGCCCAGGAAGCCAAGCCTGTGGCCAACGTCGATATCCTGTTCGAGACCCCCAAGGCCAGCGAGTACAACGGCATCGAGTTTCTTGAGTTTGCGGTAGATGAAAGCCTCGGCGCCAAGCTTTCGCACTGGCTGGAGCGGCTGGGTTTCGTCAAGGCCGGGCAACATCGCTCCAAGAGCGTCAGCCTGATGCGCCAGGGCGATATCAACCTGATTCTGAACTCCGAACCGTACTCCTTCGCCCACAGCTTTTTCGAAGCCCACGGCCCGTCGTTATGCGCAACGGCAGTGCGGGTCAAGGACAGCGCCAGTGCCCTGGCGCGTGCCGTGGCCTACAAGGGCCAGCCCTATCGCGGGCTGGTCGGCCCCAACGAACTTGAGCTGGCGGCGGTGCGCGCACCGGACGGTAGCCTGATTTATCTGGTGGACGAGGAGGCCGATGTCTACGGCACCGATTTCAATCTGCAACCAGTGGCGACGGCCAGCGGCGGCCTCAAGCGCATCGATCACATGGCGATGGCGTTGCCGGCGGACAGCCTCGACAGTTGGGTGCTGTTCTATAAAAGCCTGCTGGATTTTGAGGCAGACGACGAAGTGGTGCTGCCCGATCCGTACGGCTTGGTGAAGAGCCGGGCGCTGCGTAGCCGTGACAGTTCGATCCGCTTGCCGCTGAACATTTCCGAGAACCGCAACACCGCGATCTCACACGCACTGTCGAGTTATCGCGGTTCCGGGGTGCATCACATTGCCTTCGATTGCGACGACATCTTTGCCGAAGTCAGCCGCGCGAAAGAGGCGGGCGTGCCGCTGCTGGATATCCCGCTCAACTACTACGACGACCTCGCCGCGCGGTTCGATTTTGACGACGAGTTCCTCAGCGAACTGGCCTACTTCAACGTGCTCTACGACCGTGATGCCCAAGGTGGCGAGTTGTTCCATGTGTACACCGAGCCATTCGAAGGGCGGTTCTTCTTCGAGATCATTCAGCGCAAAAATGGCTACGCCGGTTACGGTGCAGCCAACGTCGCGGTGCGTCTGGCTGCGATGGCAAAATCCCGAAGTGGTGCCGTACGTCAGGCAAAGTTGTAGGAAAATCGTAAACATGGCGTTAAACCGCAGCCGTGCGGCTTCCTTCACTGTGCGGCGCGGCCCATAATCGCCAGCTTGTGCAGTAATGGCCGTGAGCCCGCAATGACAATAACTTCAGAACTCCCCGTTGCCACCGACGAACCGCTTGTCGAGCCTCGCAAGAGTCGCAAGAACAACCCGGAAAAGACCCGCGAAAACATCCTTCAAGAAGCGATTGTCGAGTTCGTCCAGCAAGGACTTTCCGGCGCTCGCGTCGATGCAATCGCCGAGCGTATCCACACCTCCAAGCGCATGATCTATTACTACTTCGGCAGTAAGGAACAGCTCTATATCGAGGTGCTGGAAAAGCTTTACGGGGATATCCGCAGCACGGAAAACCGTCTGCACCTGGCCGAACTGGCGCCGGTGGAGGCGATTCGCCGACTGGTGGAGTTCACCTTTGATCACCATGATCGCAACGTCGATTTCGTGCGGATCGTCAGCATTGAAAACATTCACAACGCCGAATACGTGAAGCGCTCCGATGCGATCAAGGCGATGAACAACACCATTCTTGATTCACTGGGCGAGATTTTGCTTCGCGGGGCTGAAGCGGGTGTTTTTCGTTCCGGCGTCAATGCGCTCGACGTGCATTTGTTGATCAGCTCGTTCTGCTTCTATCGAGTGTCGAACCGCCATACGTTTGGTGAGATTTTTCAGATTGATCTGCCGGATGAAAGCGTCAAACAGCGTCATCGGGAGATGATTTGCGAGTCGGTTTTGCGATACCTGCAGGCCTGACCTGTGGCGAGGGAGCTTGCTCCCGCTGGGCTGCGAAGCAGCCCCTTCCGATCTATCACCCATTCATGCTTTGAAAGTGCGCCAGCATCCGCTGCGCATCCGGCACCACACCACTGAACAATTCAAACGCCTTCACCGCCTGAAACACCGCCATGTTGCCGCCATCCAGCGTCCGGCAACCCAAGGCGCGGGCGCTGCGCAGCAGTTCGGTTTCCAGCGGGAAGTAAACGATCTCCGCCACCCACATTTCAGCTCTCAACAGCTCCACCGGCACTGGCGTGCCTGGCAGTTTTTTCATGCCCATGGGCGTGGTATTCACCAGGCCGTCGGCCACGGCCAGGGTGCTCGCCAGATCGTGCCCTGCCACCGCCCGCCTTTCACCGAAATGCTGATTGAGGTTGTTCGCCAGCGCCTGCGCCCGGCTGTCATCCACGTCGAAAATGCTCAATTGCCGGACGCCTTCGCTCAGTAGCGCGTGAGCCACCGCCGCGCCCGCGCCACCGGCGCCCATTTGGACGACACGTTCACGGGCGACGTCCTTCAACCCCCGGCGAAAACCTTCGGCAAATCCCAGGCAATCGGTGTTGTGGCCGATGCGTTTGCCGTCCTTGAGCACCACCGTGTTGACCGCGCCAATGCCTCGGGCTTCCGCAGACAATTCGTCGAGTAACGGAATGATGGCCTGCTTGCACGGAAAGGTGATGTTCAGCCCGGTAAAGTTCATACGCTCGGCGGCCATCAGCAGGTCGGGCAGGGCGTTGAAATCAAGCTTCAGTTGGTCGAGGTCGATCAAGCGATAGAGGTAACGCAGTCCTTGGGCATCGCCTTCATGTTCGTGCAGCGCCGGCGTGCGAGAGGCCTGGATGCCAGCGCCGATCAGACCGGCGAGTACCACGGTGTTCTGTGTCATGGCGCTTATCCCTTCAAACGTTGGCTGAAATGCTCCAGCGCCAAGCGATAACCGTGGCTGCCGAAACCTGCCATAACAGCCGTGGCGATGGCCGAGACAAAGGAGTGGTGACGGAACGGTTCGCGGGCGTGGACGTTGGACAGGTGAACTTCGATCACCGGTAGTTCGCTGGCCACCAAGGCGTCGCGAATCGCCACCGAGGTGTGCGTCCATGCCGCCGGGTTGATGATAATCCCGGCGCAGCGGCCGCGGGCAGCGTGAATCCAGTCGAGCAATTCGCCTTCGTGGTTGGTCTGGCGAAACTCCACCGCCAGGCCGAACTCCTCGGCCGCACGACCGCACAACGCGGAAATGTCGGCCAGGGTTTCGTGGCCATAGATCGCCGGTTCACGGGTGCCAAGCAGGTTCAGGTTCGGGCCGTTGAGCACCAGAACGATAGGGGGCATGGGTGACTCTCCACTTATTATTTTTGGCATGGCTGTCAGTTTCAGCCTGTGGAGATAAATTGTACTAGTCGGTTACTTTGGTCAAATGAACAAAAATGGCCGTGGCGTTTTATGTTCGGTGATCGCACACAAGTAATATTCGCGTTGCGCTTGGATCGAGATGTGACGACAGCTTTGCTTACGGTTTTTCCCGAAAACTGTGCCACTCACCGACCGCTTCGACGCTAGCCTTGACTGCGGTGGGAGGCCTGGTCGAGCTGTTCACCAGTCGTCGGATTTGAACGGGATATCAAATCCTGAAACTTATTAACCTAACGGATGGGTTAGCATGCGGGTGTGCAGTTACAAAGGATTGTCGATTGTCGTCATGCTGCGAGATGAGCATTGCCCGCCACATGTTCACGTGAACGCAGGCGCCTGGAATGCCCGGTTGCAGTTTAGTTTCTGGCATAACGATATTGAGGTCTGGGATGTCGCTCCGCTCTCTTGTCGACCGCCGCTGGCCGTGCTGGAAGGCTTGTGCCAATCCCTTGAACAGCCCGCTCATCTGCGACGGGCCCGTAGGATTTGGTGGTCGAGATTACAAACCGTCTGTCTCGACAATAAATTGTGGGACAACCACTCAAACCAGGTGCTGGGGATGAAAGTCGTCACTCACACAACTTACAGAGTCGGTTCGGCACGTTATGAGCCGGAAGGGGACAAGACCTTTCTGACCTTGATAGGCGCATTGGAGGGAGTCGAAATCAATTTATGAACATCATCAAGGCAAAGCCTTCCGCACGTAGGCCATTGACGGAAGAAACGATCGATGCAGCAATCAAACGCGGGGAAGCAAACCGCGCCAGCAGCTTGCAGGCTGTCTCTGTAACCTATGAAAAACCATCTTTGGTCATTCGTTTTGAAGACGGCAGCGGCGTGTTGCTGCCGGTGAATCGCTATCCTGAGTTCAACGGATTCGATGCACAGGATTATGCGAACCTGACGATAGGATTCGCGGGCACTGCACTTTGCCACGAGGGCAAAGACCTCGATGTTTCCATCGCCGGACTGATCTCGGCGAGTCCGTCACTGATGGCGATGGCGGCTTCGGTAGTCGCTTCGCGCAACGGTCGTCAAAGCAGTGCTGCAAAGTCTGAAGCAGCACGGGCCAATGGCAAGAAGGGCGGACGTCCGCGCAAAATCGACCCCGCTGTGTGATCGTCCACAAAAAAGCCGTCATCAAGACGGCTGATTTGTATCTGGCACCTGCTATCAACGGCGGGTCAACAACACCCCGGATTCCATGTGATGCGTCCACGGAAACTGGTCGAACATCGCGCATTGGGTAATGCGGTGTGTGTCGTGCAACTGGGCGATGTTGGCCGCCAGGGTTTCCGGGTTGCAGGAGATGTAAAGGATGTTGTCGAAGCGTCGGGTCAGTTCGCAGGTGTCCGGGTCCATGCCGGCGCGCGGCGGGTCGACAAACACGCTGCCGAATTCGTAGCTCTTGAGGTCGATGCCGTGCAGGCGTCGGAACGGCCGCACTTCGTTCAAGGCTTCGGTCAGCTCTTCGGCGGACAAGCGCACCAAAGTGACGTTATCCACAGCGTTTTCGCTGAGGTTGCTCAACGCAGCATTGACCGAGGCTTTGCTGATTTCGGTGGCCAGCACTTTACGCACGCGAGTGGCGAGCGGCAGGGTGAAGTTGCCGTTACCGCAATACAACTCCAGCAAATCGTCAGTGCGATCGCCGAGAGCGTCATAAGCCCAGTTGAGCATCTTCTGGTTCACGGTGCCGTTAGGCTGGGTGAACGCGCCTTCCGGCTGACGGTAACTGAAGGTGCGACCGCCGACTTCCATCTGCTCGACCACGTAATCCTGGCCGATGACTTCGCGCTTGCCCTTGGAGCGACCGATGATGCTGACGTTCAAGTCCGCCGCCAGCTTCGACGCGGCGGTGTGCCAGTGCTCGTCCAGCGGGCGGTGGTAACACAGCGTGATCATCGCATCACCGGCCAGCGTGGTCAGGAACTCCACCTGGAACAGCTTGTGGCTCAGAGCCGCGCTGGCTTTCCACGCGGCTTTGAGTTGCGGCATCAATTCATTGATGCGCAGGCTGGCAATCGGGAACTCTTCGATCAGGATCGGCGTGCGCTTGTCTTCCTGGGAAAACATCGCGTAGTGACGCTCGCCGCCTTCGCGCCACAGGCGAAACTCCGCGCGCAGGCGGAAGTTCTTCAGTGGCGAGTCGAATACTGCAGGTTCTGGCGCGCCAAACGGGGCCAGCAGGTCACGCAAACGCGTGACCTTTTCTTCGAGCTGAGCGGCGTAGGCCTGGGAATCAAAAGTCATGCGTTGAACCAACCCAACTTGATCACAAACAGAATCGACAGAATCACCAGCGCCGGGTTCAGCTCACGAGCGCGCCCCGACAGCAACTTGATCACGGTCCAGGAAATGAAACCGAAGGCGATGCCGTTGGCGATGGAATAGGTGAACGGCATCGCTAGGGCGGTGACCACGACCGGTGCGGCGACGGTGATGTCGTCCCAGTCTATTTCGGCCAGACCGGATGTCATCAGTACGGCGACGAACAGCAGTGCCGGAGCGGTGGCAAACGCCGGAATGCTGGCGGCCAATGGCGAGAAGAACAGCGCCAGCAGGAACAGGATTGCGACCACGACGGCGGTCAGGCCGGTGCGGCCACCGGCACTGACGCCGGCTGCGGATTCGATGTAGCTGGTGGTGGTCGAAGTGCCCAGCAGCGAACCGGCCATGGCTGCGGTGCTGTCAGCGATCAGTGCGCGACCCATCTTCGGCATGTGGCCGTCCTTGCCCATCAGGCCGGCGCGTTTGGCAACGCCGATCAGCGTGCCAGAGTTGTCGAACAGGTCGACGAACAGGAAGGCAAAAATCACGCTGACCAGGCCGATGTCCAGTGCGCCCTTGATGTCCAGTTGCAGGAACGTCGGGGCCAGCGAAGGTGGCATCGACATCACGCCGCCGAACGGGGTGACGCCCAGTGCGATGGAGGCGACGGTCACGACCAGGATGCCGATCAGTACCGCGCCGCGAACCTTCAGAGCTTCGAGGGCAACGATCAGGGCAAAACCCAGGGTCGCGAGGATCGGTGCCGGTTGTTTCAAGTCACCTAGGCCGACCATGGTTGCCGGGTTGCTGACCACGATGCCGGCGTTGTGCAGGGCGATCAGTGCCAGGAACAGACCGATACCGGCGGCAATCGCCGAGCGCAGGGGCAACGGGATGCTGTTGATGATCCATTCACGGATGCGGAAGATCGACAGCAGGAAGAACAGCACCGCCGAGATAAACACCGCCCCCAGCGCCACTTGCCAGGTATGGCCCATGTGCAGGACCACGGTGTAAGTGAAGAACGCGTTCAGGCCCATGCCCGGCGCGAGCGCGATCGGGTAGTTGGCGATCAGGCCCATCACCGTCGAGCCGATGGCAGCGGCCAGGCAGGTGGCGACAAACACCGCGCCTTTGTCCATGCCAGTCTCGCCGAGGATGCTCGGGTTGACGAACAGAATGTAGGCCATGGCCAGGAAGGTCGTGACGCCCGCAAGAATCTCGGTGCGCACGTTGGTGTTGTGTGCCTTGAGTTGAAACAGCCTTTCCAGCATGTCTGCTCCCCGTGGCGCGCATGGCGCCGTGAATGTATCGACCTCAACAGCAAAGCACAGACCGTCGCAAGCGCCTGGAAAATTGTAGTGGGCCGGAAAAAGCCGCGCATCATACCAGCAGCGTGAGGAATATGGCGGTTGTTGGTGTCGATCGTCGGCGAAGTTTTGCGCCGGGGCCAACTGCGCCATACTGCGCGCAGTTTTTTCTAAGGATGTGGATCGCATGAGCAAGCGCTGGATGACGGCTTTCGGATTAATCGCCGGGCTGATGACTGGAGCCTCTGCTGCGTTCGCGGCATCGGCGCCGCCATTGACCCAAGTGAAAGTGATCAAGGTGCAATCGTCGGCCTGCGGCCTGGAAGACATTGCCGATAACCAGCCGCAAACCCAGTGCAATCACAGCGGACCGAGCATCAAGGTCTACGTGCTGGAGGTTGGCTATGGCCAGAGCCAGCCACAAGCGACATTGGACGGCTTCGAAGTGAATGGCACGCGATCCCCGGTATGCGCCTTCGATAACGGCAACCTGACCGAATGCAACCCCGGCAGTAAAACCGTTGGTTCTCTCTATACGTTCGATCTGGCAGGCAAGCAGGAAGGGACGTTCACCTTCAGCAACACCTCGATCAACGCACCGGGCAACACGGTATCGACGCAGCTTTACATCAAGTAACGACCAGGCGCGAACAAGGGTCCTTAAAGCTGACTAAGCTTTAAGGACCCTCCTGTGGACCGTGCCCATGACCTTTAGAGCTCTGATTACCCTCGCCGAGGGCATCGATGACCTGCAATGCGTGACCCTGGTCGACGTGCTGCGCCGCGCCAAGGTCGAAGTGGTGGTGGCCAGCATCGAAGGCCGACGCATGCTCACCTGTGCCCGTGGCACCCGCGTGACCGCCGATGCAATGCTGGTGGATTTGCTGGCCCAGCCGTTCGACCTGATCGCCCTGCCCGGCGGTGCCGTGGGCGCGCAACATCTGGCGGCCCATCAACCCCTGGAACAACTGATCAAGGATCAGGCTGCCGCCGGGCGCCTGTTCGCCGGCATCGCAGAAGCGCCGGCGCTGGCGCTGCAAGCCTTTGGTGTTTTGCGTCAGCGGCGTATGACCTGTTTGCCCACGGTCAGCAATCAACTGTCGGGCTGCACCTTCGTCGATCAACCCGTGGTGGTGGACGGCAATTGCATCACCGCCCAAGGCTCGGGCGCCGCGTTGCCCTTTGCGCTGGCACTGGTGGAGCAACTTTGCGGTAAGGCTTTGCGGGCGAAGGTGGCGGTGGAGTTGGTTATCTGAAGAGGGTCAAACCTTCGCCTCTTCCACCGCCATGTGCATGCGGTCGCGGTTGGCCAGGGTCGGGAACAGTTTGATCCAGGTCCCGGTCACCACCAGCGTGCCGATGCCGCCCATGACCACGGCGGGCACGGTGCCGAACCAGTGGGCGGTCAGGCCGGATTCGAATTCGCCCAACTGGTTTGAAGCGCCGATGAACAGTCCGTTTACGGCGCTGACCCGGCCGCGCATTTCGTCCGGGGTTTCCAGTTGCACGAAGGAGGCGCGGATCACCATGCTGATCATGTCCGCCGCGCCCAGCACCACCAGCACCGCCAGGGAAAACCAGAACGAGGTGGACAGGCCGAAGGCGATGGTCGCGACGCCGAAGATGCCCACGGCGGTGAACATCACGCGCCCGACCTTACGCTCCACGGCAAATCGCGCCAGGAACAGTGACATCAACAACGCTCCCACCGCTGGCGCCGAGCGTAGCAGGCCCAGGCCCCAGGGGCCGGTCAGCAGAATATCTTTGGCAAACACCGGCAGCAGCGCCGTAGCGCCACCCAGCAGCACGGCGAACAGGTCCAGGGAAATCGCCCCGAGGATGTCCGGGCGACTGCGAATGAAGCGGATACCGGCCAGCAGCGAATCCATCGTCGCCTTGCCCTTGTTCAGCGGCGTTTGCCGGGCTGGCAGGTTGAGCATCAACGAGCAGGCGATGAGGTACAGAACCACCGTTGGGCCATAGACCCAGACGCTGCCGAAGGCGTAAAGCAAACCGCCGAGTGCTGGCGCGACGATGGTGGCCGATTGTTGCGCCGATTGTGCGGCGGCCACGGCCCGAGGGAACAACGCGCTGGGCACGATGCTCGGCAGCAGGGCCTGAGTGGTCGGCATCTCGAAGGACCGGGCGGCACCGAGCAGGAACGCAAGGATGAAGATCATCTCCCGTGTGACGTGATCAGTGGCGCTGCCAATGGCCAGGGACAGGGCGATCAAGGCTTGCAGGAACTGGCAGATCGCCGCGACCTTGCGCCGGTCATAGCGGTCCGCAACATGCCCGGTGTGCAGCATGAACAGCACCCGCGGGGCGAACTCGACCAAACCCACCAGGCCCAGGTCCAGCACACTGCCGGTCAATTGATACAGATTCCAGCCGATCGCCACTGTCAGCATCTGAAAACCGCTGGCGGTAAATACCCGTGCCAGCCAGAACGCAATGAAAGGACGGTGATGGCGTAACAGCAGGGGCGCTTGGCTGGGCATCTGAAGGCAGGTCTTGAGCGAGGGGAAGGTCGAGGTTATCACCAAGCTGTAACAAGAAGTTACGCTGACAAAAATTTTAGGTAGCTAGACATCGATCTCCAAAACACAGCGTTGTTTCCCTGTGGCGAGGGGGCTTGCCCCCGTTGGGCTGCGAAGCGGCCCTAAATCCTGACACCTCATTCCTATTGGCAAAACCGCATCAATCAGTTTGCGACTGCTGCGCAGCCGAACGGGGGCAAGCCCCCTCGCCACAGTAAGCATTCTCAATTCAGGGAATGTGTTGCGACTGATTACCAACGTTATGAGGCAACCTGTCACGCGTCAAAAGACCACACCGTCTATCGTCAAAAATGGGACTACTCTTTTAACGTTGCTTGATCCAGATCAATACCCCTCATGGAATTGATCCGGCGGCCAAACGGCCAGACTCCCTACGTTGTGATGATTTTAAAAAAAGAACGAATTGGAATTCGCCACACTCCATATCCGTGGGGGCAGAGTGGGTGCAGGGTCACAAGCCCTTCAGCCTGTATTACCTGACAGAGGAAGACTTATGTTCGGTTTGGAGGCGCTTGATCTCGCCCGGATGCAGTTCGCGTTCACCATCTCGTTCCACATCCTGTTCCCGGCCATCACCATTGGCCTGGCGAGTTACCTGGCGGTACTCGAAGGCCTGTGGTTGAAAACCCACAACGACACCTACCGCGATCTGTACCACTTCTGGTCGAAGATCTTTGCCGTGAACTTCGGCATGGGCGTGGTCTCCGGGCTGGTCATGGCCTATCAGTTCGGCACCAACTGGAGCCGTTTCTCGGACTTCGCCGGTGCTGTCACCGGGCCGCTGCTGACCTATGAAGTGCTCACAGCCTTCTTCCTCGAAGCCGGTTTCCTCGGCGTCATGCTGTTCGGCTGGAACAAGGTCGGGCGCAACCTGCACTTTTTCTCCACCGTCATGGTGGCCATTGGCACGCTGATCTCAACCTTCTGGATTCTCGCGTCCAACAGCTGGATGCAGACGCCACAAGGCTTTGAAATCATCGACGGTCGAGTGATTCCGGTGGACTGGCTGGCGGTGATCTTCAACCCGTCGTTCCCGTACCGCCTGATGCACATGGCCACGGCAGCATTTGTAGCGACAGCATTCTTCGTCGGTTCCTCGGCGGCGTGGCACTTGCTGCGCGGCAAAGACAACCCGGCGATTCGCACCATGCTCTCGATGGCCATGTGGATGGCATTGATTGTGGCGCCGATCCAGGCGGTCATTGGCGACTTCCACGGTCTCAATACCCTTGAGCATCAGCCGGCGAAAATCGCGGCAATCGAAGGTCACTGGGAAAACGTCGGTAATGAACCGACCCCGCTGATCCTGTTCGGCTGGCCGGACATGAAAGCCGAGAAGACCAAGTTTGCCGTAGAAATTCCATACCTGGGCAGCCTGATCCTGACGCACTCCCTGGACAAACAGGTGCCGGCGCTCAAGGACTTCCCGCCTGAAGACCGGCCGAATTCGACCATCGTTTTCTGGTCGTTCCGGGTCATGGTCGGCCTGGGCTTCCTGATGATCTTCACCGGTTTGTGGAGCCTGTGGCTGCGCAAGCGCGACAAGCTGTATACCTCGCGTCCGTTCCTTTACCTGGCGTTGTGGATGGGCCCGTCTGGCCTGATCGCGATTCTCGCCGGTTGGTTCACCACTGAAATCGGTCGTCAGCCGTGGGTGGTCTACGGGTTGATGCGCACGGCCGATGCGTCCTCCAATCACAGCTTCGTGCAGATGAGCATCACGCTGGTGCTGTTCGTTGTGGTGTATTTCGCGCTGTTCGGCGCCGGCCTCGGCTACATGATGCGCCTGGTGCGCAAAGGGCCGAAGATCGACGAAGGCAAGGAAACCAACGACGGTGGTCCTGGCCAGAAACGCACGCCGTCCCGTCCGCTGTCCGCCGCTGACGATAACGGCGACAGTGATCACAGCCCCAGCCTGACCAAGGAGATTTGAACATGGGTATCGATCTTCCGCTGATCTGGGCCGTGATCATCATCTTCGGCATCATGATGTACGTGGTCATGGACGGTTTCGACCTGGGGATCGGGATTCTCTTCCCGTTCATCCCGGGCAAGACCGACCGCGACGTGATGATGAACACCGTCGCGCCCGTCTGGGACGGTAACGAAACCTGGCTGGTACTGGGCGGCGCGGCATTGTTCGGCGCCTTTCCTCTGGCCTATTCGGTGGTGCTGTCGGCGTTGTACCTGCCGTTGATCCTGATGCTGATCGGGCTGATCTTCCGCGGTGTGGCGTTCGAGTTCCGCTTCAAGGCCAAGGACGACAAGCGCCACCTCTGGGACAAGGCCTTTATCGGTGGTTCCATCACGGCGACCTTCTTCCAGGGTGTGGCGTTGGGTGCATTCATTGATGGCATTCCAGTGGTCAATCGCCAGTTCGCCGGCGGTTCACTGGATTGGCTGACGCCGTTCACCCTGTTCTGCGGCCTGGCGCTGGTGGTGGCTTACGCACTGCTTGGCTGCACTTGGCTGATCATGAAAACCGAAGGCAAGTTACAAGAACAGATGCACAACCTGGCGCGGCCGTTGGCGTTCGTAGTATTGGCGGTGATCGGTATCATCAGCATCTGGACCCCGCTGGCCCATGCCGAGATCGCGGCACGCTGGTTTACGCTGCCGAACCTGTTCTGGTTCCTGCCGGTGCCGATCCTGGTATTGGTGACCATGTACGGTCTGATCCGCGCGGTGGCCCGCAATGCGCACTACACACCGTTCCTGCTGACCCTGGTGTTGATCTTCCTCGGTTACAGCGGCTTGGGCATCAGCCTGTGGCCAAACATCGTGCCGCCGTCGATCTCGATCTGGGACGCCGCCGCACCGCCGCAAAGCCAGGGCTTCATGCTGGTGGGTACGCTGTTCATCATTCCGTTCATCCTGGGCTACACCTTCTGGAGCTACTACGTGTTCCGCGGCAAGGTCACCCATGAAGATGGTTACCACTAGCCCCACCCTGTAGGAGCAAAACTTGCTCGCGATGGCGTCCTCACCGGCGCCATCAACTTCAAGAGAGGATTGAGACATGTCCACAAAACCTACCCTGCACGACATTGAACAGGCCGAAAAAAAGCCGCTGTGGCAGCGGCTCGGATGGCTGGCAATGATCTGGACCGGCAGCGTCGTGGTGCTGTTCATCGCGGCCAGCCTGATGCGGATGTTCATGAACGCCGCAGGCTTGACCACTCACTGAAACACCCGAGATTCCCATCCCGTTGCCTTGCGGCACGGATTCATAACCCTCCTGATGGAGGGTTTTTTTTAGCCCGCGTTATTTACGGGCCTTGAGGATCACGAATTTCGGTGTGGCCGCCACTTGCTCGACGCCGCGGAACAACCGCGCGAGCTTGCTGTGATAACCCAGGTGACGATTGCCGACGATGTACAACGCGCCGCCGACCACCAGCGCCTCGCGAGCCTGCTGGAACATCCGCCAAGCCAGAAAGTCGCCAACCACTTGCTGCTGGTGAAACGGCGGATTGCACAGCACGACGTCCAGGGACTGCGGTTCCTGCCCGGCCAGGCCATCGCCAGCCCGCACGATCACATCGCGTGCACCCAGTGCCGCGCGCCAGTTTTCGCTGGCCGATTGCACCGCCATGAACGATTCGTCCACCAGCGTGTAGTGAGCTTCGGGGTTTTGCAGGGCGCTGGCGATGGCCAGCACGCCGTTACCGCAACCGAGATCGGCCACTCGCGCCGCGCCGAGGTTTTTCGGCAGATGCGGCAGAAACGCTCGCGTGCCGATATCCAGCCCTTCGCGACAAAACACGTTGGCGTGGTTGAGCAGTTCGATTGCCGGCTCGTCGAGCAGGTAGCGGGACGGGTAGGGCGAGACGGAGGGCGCTTTGGCTTCTGGGGTCGCGATCAACAGCCGGGCTTTCTTCACCGCCAATGAGGCCTGGACCGGGCCGATGTAGCGCTCCAGCAAGTCCCCGGCGGCGCGAGGCAGGTGTTTGACCATCGCCGCTGCAATCACCTGGGCACCCGGCGCCAGTTGGCCTTGCAGGCGAATCAATTGCTCTTCCAGCAACGCGAGGGTTTTCGGCACCCGGATCAACACCCGGTCAAACGGCCCGACGAACGCTTCATTGGCCGGCACGCTGGGCACCGCGTCGAACGCCTGGCCATTGCGGATCAGATTCTTTTCCAACCCTTGAAATGCGAGGAACGAGTCGCTGCTGCTGGTGACCTGAACCTTGCCTCCCAAACTAGCCGCCAGTGCGCCAAAACTGTCGTTGAGCACCAGCACTCGCGTGTTCGCCGCCGGCAGTTGCGCGGCCAGATGATTGAGCAGGTATTCGTCGGCGGCATCAAACGCTTGCAGCGGTTCGTTCTGCTGTTCGGGCTGGCGGATCAGGTCGAGTTGGGCGAAGGCTGTTTCGAGCAAGGGCATGGGGCGGGGGCTCTGGATAATCAACGGA
The DNA here is from genome assembly GCF_016651105.1 of Pseudomonas sp. TH15. GTDB lineage: Bacteria > Pseudomonadota > Gammaproteobacteria > Pseudomonadales > Pseudomonadaceae > Aquipseudomonas. Next base: position 119,430 of record NZ_JAEKEL010000001.1, on the reverse strand, counting down.
TGTCCCGCGGCCCTGGCGTCGTGCGGCGGAACCGACCGAGTGGAAAGCAGCGCCGAACGTCGACGTTATCACTCAGGAAGGTCACAAATGGTACGTTTTTTTCGCTGTAAATACTTTCAGTTTTTCAGTTGGGTACGATGCCGGGCGTTTAGATGATTCCGGCCCGGGCAGCGGCAATCACCGCGGAAATCTTGTTGCAGACGTTGAGTTTCAACATGATGTTTTGCACGTGGTAGTTCACCGTACGCTCGCTGAGGCTGAGAATCCGTGAGATCTCATAAGCGGTTTTTCCAGAGGCAGAAAACTGCAGCACCTCCAACTCGCGCCGAGACAAATGGGCGAGTTTTGATTTCGGTGCCGTGGCTGGCAGGGTGCTGATGAACAGCTCGGTCAAACGGCTGGTAACAAAATGCATGTAACCCACATGCTCATAAAGCTCCAGCGGACTGACCTCGCAATTTTTTCTTGCCAGGCTCAGGGTGCTGCGTACCGCTTTTTCCTCATTATGAAAAGACTGCGACCAACCGTATCGAAGCCCTTCTTGCTGCAGGGCCCGCCAAAGGTTGGGCGCATGGGCGTAGGCGGTTTGGCTCCATACGAAAGGCAGCATCGAATTTTTACAGTGGGCGATGACCGGATCGGCTTCGTGGTCATTGTCCTGCTCGTGTGCACGCTTCCATATGTTGGAGTAGTTGTTGATTTCCAACGTTTTAAAATGCGGTTGGTGATGCGTCGAGGCAACCGTGACAGCGCAAAAGTTGAAACCAATGTTCTTCGAGAAATTCTCCAAAATCGGATAGGCAGTGTCTATTCCTATTGCAAACGTCAGCTGCCTTAACTGCGATTCCTTCCACAATTCCATTTTCGAGTACTCCGTGAGTGTATTGCGTTGAGGCGCTGGATCCAATCCGCACGAAGCGAGTGTAGGACTATTCCTACAAGTGGTCTGATTTTTTTGCTCTTTATAAGTGGGTTTATTTAGATAAAACGTTATTAGCGGGTTTATCGCTTATATGAGAGATAACATTTCAATTGACTAATGTTCTTGTTGGTTAGTTGTGAATTTAATACGTCTTGTCATAGTCAGGTGAGTCGTTGCGTAATACCACTACAAAATGGCGGTTTTAACCTGCACTTCTTTGCGAGAGACTAGGGCACCGCAAAATGGAGTGCCCCATGACCGCCAGCGCAGAAAAATTCACGCGCCAGACCCTGCTCGACGTCCAGTCCCTGACCCCGAGTCTCTTTACCCTGCGCACAACCCGAGACGCGGGCTTTCGATTTCGTGCCGGGCAATTCGCTCGATTAGGCGTCACCAAGCCCGATGGCAGCACGGTGTGGCGCGCCTATTCCATGGTCTCTTCGCCCCATGACGAATTTCTGGAGTTCTTTTCCATTGTCGTGCCCGGCGGGGAATTCACCAGCGAGTTGAGCCGTCTGGAAGTGGGCGACACGTTGATGGTGGAGCGACAGGCCACGGGCTATCTGACCCTGGATCGTTTCGTCGATGGTCGTGATCTCTGGTTGCTATCCACCGGCACAGGCGTGGCACCGTTCTTGTCGATCCTGCAGGATTTCGAGGTGTGGGAAAAATTCGAGCGAATTATTCTGGTGTACAGCGCGCGCGAAGGTCGTGAACTGGCCTATCAGGCTCTGATCGCGGGGCTGGCGCAGCGTGACTACCTGGCCGAATATGCCCACAAACTGCGTTTTATCCCCACAGTCACGCGCGAGCAGCCCGCGGGCGTGCTGAATGGACGGATCACCACCCTGATAGAAAATGGCGAACTGGAGCGGGCGGCGGGGCTGGAACTGACGCCCGAGCACTCGCGAGTAATGATCTGCGGCAATCCACAGATGATCGATGACACCCGCAAATTGCTCAAACAGCGTGACATGAACCTGAGCCTCAGCCGACGACCGGGGCAGGTGGCAGTAGAGAACTACTGGTAAAAAAACGGCGCCCCGAAGGCGCCGTTTTTTAGTGCAATACAGCCTTCAAGGCCGAGTGTTCTGAGCCTTGAGCAGATCGCGGATCTCGCTCAGCAGCTCTTCTTCCTTGGTCGGAACCGGCGGCAGGGTTGGTGCTACGGCCTCTTCGCGCTTCAGACGGTTGATGGCTTTGACGCCCATGAAGATCGCGAACGCGACGATCACGAAGTCGATCATGCTCTGGATGAATTTGCCGTACGCCATCACCACCGCGGGTACGCTGCCATTAGCAGCCTTGAGGGTAATGGCCAAATCACTGAAGTCCACCCCACCGATCAGCAGGCCAATAGGCGGCATGACCACATCGCCGACGAACGACGAGACGATCTTGCCGAAGGCTGCGCCGATGATGATACCGACGGCCATGTCGACCACATTGCCTTTGACCGCGAAGGCCTTGAACTCGTTAAGCACGCCCATAGGTTATTTCCTTGTTACAGATGAGGTTGGTGAGCGCAGTGTAAATCAGCAAAACACATCCTGCTCGACACAACTGCTTACATGACTTGCCTGCTATCGACCTCCTTATTGGCAGAAAGTTTACAAAAGGCCATCATTCGCGCGCGGTTTACCCGCTCTAGACCGGGCTTTCCAGCACCTTTTCGCTATCGCCCCGGTTTGGCATTTCTATTTAGGTTTTGGGCTGTCGGTCACTAGCCTCTGTTGAGCGCACCTGGATGCGCTTTATAAAATCAGAGGAAACTCCTATGACAACTTCCCTTGGCCTTGGGGCTTTTCCCCATCGCCGCGCCTTGGGCGTTTTGACCGCCAGCGTGCTGTCCTTTTCCGTGAGTGCCGCGACCCTGACCCGCGATAACGGCGCCGCCGTCGGTGACAACCAGAACTCGCAAACCGCCGGTGCCACAGGCCCAGTGCTGCTGCAAGACGTGCAACTGATCCAGAAACTCCAGCGTTTCGACCGTGAACGGATTCCCGAGCGTGTGGTGCACGCCCGTGGTACCGGCGCCCATGGCACGTTCACCGTGACGGACGACGTCAGCGATCTGACCAAGGCCAAAGTCTTCGCCGGCGGCCAGAGCACGCCAGTGTTTGTGCGCTTCTCGGCGGTGGTGCATGGCAACCATTCCCCGGAAACCCTGCGCGACCCACGTGGTTTCGCCACCAAGTTCTACACCGCAGACGGCAACTGGGACCTGGTGGGCAACAACTTCCCGACCTTTTTCATCCGAGACGCCATCAAGTTTTCGGACATGGTCCATGCCTTCAAACCGGACCCGCGCACCAACCTTGATGACGATTCTCGTCGTTTTGACTTCTTCTCCCATGTCCCGGAAGCCACCCGCACACTGACCGAGTTGTATTCCAACTCGGGAACACCGGCCAGTTATCGGGAAATGGATGGTAACGGTGTGCACGCCTACAAGTTGGTGAATGCCAAAGGCGAAGTGCACTACGTGAAATTCCACTGGAAAAGTTTACAGGGGATTAATAATCTCGATCCGAAAGCGGTCACCAAAGTTCAAGGTCAAGACTACAGTCATATGACAAATGACTTGGTCACTCATATCAATAAGGGTGACTTTCCAAAGTGGGACTTGTACATCCAAGTTATAAATCCGCAAGATCTGTACAAGTTTGATTTCGATCCTTTGGATGCCACCAAAATCTGGCCAGGTATTCCTGAACGAAAAGTAGGACAAATGGTGTTGAACCGTAATCCGGCCAATGTATTCCAGGAAACCGAACAAGTTGCCATGGCACCGGCCAATCTGGTTCCCGGAATAGAGCCTTCGGAAGATCGTTTGTTACAAGGTCGAGTGTTCTCGTATGCCGATACGCAAATGTATCGTCTTGGGCCTAATGCGCTGCAACTGCCGATCAATGTGCCAAAGGTTGCCGTGAACAACGGTAATCAGGATGGCGCCATGAACAGCGGTGCCAGCAGCACCGGTGTGAACTATCAGCCAAGCCGATTGCTGCCCCGTGAAGAACCGCAAACCGCCCGCTATAGCCAGTCGGCCCTGTCGGGTAGCACCCAGCAGGCGAAGATCCAGCATGAGCAGAACTTCAAGCAGGCCGGCGATCTGTATCGCTCGTTCAGCGAGAAGGAGCGCCAGGACCTGATCGACAGCTTCGGCGGCTCGCTGGCCAGCACGGACGACGAGAGCAAGCACATCATGCTGTCCTTCCTCTATAAGGCCGACCCGGAATACGGGACCGGCGTGACCAAGGTCGCCAAGGGTGACCTGGCTCGGGTCAAGGCACTGGCGGCCAAATTGGTCGACTGATCTTGTTTGCCTGAAAAGCGGGGCCTCATTCGAGGTCCCGTCTGACCAAGGAGCCTTCCCATGCGTTTCTATCTCTCCCTGTTTCTGGCAGCACTGTCGTTCAGTGTGTTTGCCGGGCCGACGGCAGAGGTCTCGAAAGACCCTGCCGTATTGAAAACCCAATTGCAGGATTACTACTTCGATGCCGCCCGTCGTGGCGATGTACCGATGCTCAATACCTTTATCGAGGCCGGTTACTCCCTCGATACACGCGACAGCAAGGGTTACACCGCGCTGATTCTGGCGGCCTATCACGGCCAGACCGCCGCTGTGGACCGCTTGCTGGCGGCTGGCGCCGATGCCTGCGCTCAGGACCAACGTGGCAACACGGCATTGATGGGCGCCATCTTCAAAGGCGAAGTGCAGATCGCCCGAACCCTGCTGGCGGCCAATTGCAGTCCCGATCAGCGTAACGGCGCTGGCCAGACTGCAGCGATGTACGCCGGGTTATTCAACCGTGTCGAGCTGCTGGATGCGCTCAAGGCCAAGGGGGCCGACCTCAACGCCGAAGATCCGCTGGGTAACAGCGCCGCGCGTCTGGCCAGTGGTGAAATCCGCAACGCGGTGCCGCGCTGATCCGGTCCAGCTGAGCTATCATCGCGGTTTTTGCCGGGAGTTCAGATGGCCAAGGCCAAGCGCATGTACGGCTGCACCGAGTGCGGCTCAACCTTCCCCAAGTGGGCTGGCCAATGCGGCGAGTGCGGGGCCTGGAATACACTGACTGAAACCATGGTCGAGAGCGGCGGCGCTGCGGCGCCTAGCGGTCGCACCGGCTGGACCGGCCAGCAGGCGCAGATCAGGACCCTGGCGGAAGTCAGCGTCGAAGAGATACCGCGTTTTTCCACAGCCTCCAGTGAACTCGATCGGGTCTTGGGCGGAGGCCTGGTGGACGGCTCGGTGGTGTTGATTGGCGGTGATCCTGGCATCGGCAAGTCGACCATTCTGTTGCAAACCTTGTGTAACCTCGCCAAGAGCATGCCGGCGCTGTACGTCACCGGTGAAGAATCCCAGCAGCAAGTGGCCATGCGCGCCCGTCGCCTCGGCTTACCCCAAGACAAACTGCGGGTGATGACCGAAACCTGCATCGAAACCATCATCGCCACGGCCCGGCAGGAAAAGCCCAAGGTCATGGTGATCGACTCGATCCAGACGATTTTCACCGAGCAACTGCAATCGGCGCCGGGTGGCGTTTCCCAGGTTCGCGAAAGTGCGGCGCTGCTGGTGCGCTATGCCAAGCAAAGCGGCACGGCGATTTTCCTGGTGGGCCACGTTACCAAGGAAGGCGCATTGGCCGGTCCGCGGGTCTTGGAACACATGGTTGATACCGTGCTGTATTTCGAAGGCGAGTCGGATGGTCGGTTGCGTCTGCTGCGGGCGGTGAAAAACCGTTTCGGCGCGGTGAACGAGCTGGGCGTATTCGGCATGACTGACAAGGGTCTGAAAGAAGTCTCCAACCCCTCGGCGATTTTTCTCACCCGTGCTCAGGAAGAAGTCCCGGGCAGTGTGGTCATGGCGACGTGGGAAGGTACCCGGCCAATGCTGGTTGAAGTACAGGCGCTGGTCGATGACAGTCATCTGGCGAATCCACGTCGGGTTACTCTGGGGCTGGACCAGAACCGGTTGGCGATGTTGCTGGCAGTGCTGCACCGTCACGGCGGCATTCCGACCCACGATCAGGATGTGTTCCTCAACGTGGTCGGCGGGGTCAAAGTGCTGGAAACCGCCTCTGACCTGGCGCTGATGGCGGCGGTGATGTCGAGCCTGCGTAACAAACCGCTGCCCCATGATCTGCTGGTGTTTGGCGAAGTCGGTTTGTCAGGTGAAGTGCGTCCGGTACCGAGCGGTCAGGAACGCCTGAAAGAGGCTGCAAAGCACGGCTTCAAGCGCGCCATCGTGCCCAAAGGCAACGCACCGAAAGAAGCACCGCCGGGGTTGCAGATTATTGCCGTGACCCGCCTGGAACAGGCGCTCGACGCACTGTTCGAGTAACCGAACGCTTCAACTGAACAAACACAACCCCTGTAGGAGCTGCCGAAGGGGTGATCAGATTTCGATCAGCGCACCCAGTTCACGTTCCAGTTCCTCGGGATCGCCCAGGTTGAATTCAATCAACCGCCGCAAGCGCTCGATGGATTCCAGGCTGATGTGTTTGCAGACGAAGCCCAATTGGCCATGGTCATCGTGGGTCAGCATCATATCCATCTTGATCGCGACTTCAGGCGTCAGATGAATATCGACGCAAAAGTGATGCTCCCGATTGCCCAGCCACGGCTCGGGCTTCTCGACCAGCAGCCCCTTGAGCGACAGATCAATCAACTTCACCTGCCATATGTATTCGTCCTGGCGCAGCTCGGTTCGGGCATCGAACGCAATACGTTTGAAGCGGCGGCGATTGGCAGGGTGGTCGCTCATGGCGCAATCCTCATAAAGGTTCGCTGACTATAGACCTGCATCGCCACGGGCTGCCAGCGCAGAGCATGCGCTAGACCAATGTCGGGGTATGGTCTTTGCCGTCAGGAGAGCTAAACTCGGGGTGGCTGTCTTTCTTGTCCACCCTGGCTGGAATAAAAAATGAAAAATAATAATAGCCTGCTACGCCATTTACCCTGGCTGCTGCTGGCAATCGTAGGAGCGTGCGCCCTTGGCGTAGTGGCATTGCGCCGAGGCGAGCCGATCAACGCCTTATGGATTGTGGTCGCTGCCGTGGCCATTTATCTGGTTGCCTATCGTTACTACAGCCTGTTCATCGCCAACAATGTGATGCAACTCGATCCGCGCCGGGCCACCCCCGCCGTGCTCAACAACGATGGTCTGGACTACGTCCCGACCAACAAACACATCCTTTTCGGTCACCACTTTGCAGCCATCGCTGGTGCCGGGCCTTTGGTCGGTCCGGTGCTGGCAGCGCAGATGGGCTACCTGCCCGGCACGCTGTGGCTGATTGCCGGTGTGGTGCTGGCCGGCGCGGTTCAGGACTTCATGGTCCTGTTCATGTCCACCCGCCGCAACGGTCGCTCCCTGGGCGACATGGTCCGTGAAGAAATGGGCCGCATTCCCGGCACCATCGCGCTGTTCGGCTGCTTCCTGATCATGATCATCATCCTCGCGGTGCTGGCGCTGATCGTGGTCAAGGCCCTGGCCGAAAGCCCGTGGGGCATTTTCACCGTGATGGCGACCATCCCGATCGCGATGTTCATGGGCATGTACATGCGCTACATCCGTCCGGGCCGCATTGGTGAAATCTCCGTGGTCGGCGTGCTGCTGCTGCTCGGTTCGATCTGGCTGGGTGGGCAGATTGCTGCTGATCCGGTGTGGGCCAAGGTGTTCAGCTTCACCGGGATCCAGATTACCTGGATGCTGATCGGTTATGGTTTCGTCGCGGCGGTGCTGCCGGTGTGGCTGATTCTGGCACCACGTGACTACCTGTCGACGTTCCTCAAGATCGGCACCATCATTGCGCTGGCGATCGGCATTCTGATCACCATGCCCGAGCTGAAAATGCCGGCGCTGACCCAGTTCATCGACGGCACCGGGCCGGTGTGGAAGGGCGGGTTGTTCCCGTTCCTGTTCATCACCATTGCTTGTGGCGCGGTTTCGGGTTTCCACGCGCTGATCGCTTCCGGCACCACGCCGAAATTGCTCGCCAGTGAAGGCCATGCCCGTTACATCGGTTATGGCGGCATGTTGATGGAATCCTTCGTGGCGATCATGGCGATGGTTGCCGCCTCGGTGATCGAGCCAGGCGTGTACTTCGCCATGAATAGCCCGGCGGCCGTCGTCGGCGGTGATGTGGTGCAAGTGGCGCAAACCGTCAGCAGTTGGGGTTTTGCAATTACCCCGGAAGCGCTGCAAGCGGTGGCCAGGGACATCGGTGAAACCACCGTGCTGGCTCGTGCCGGCGGTGCGCCGACCCTGGCGGTCGGTATTGCGCAGATCCTGCACAGTGTTCTGCCGGGTGAAAACACCATGGCGTTCTGGTACCACTTCGCGATCCTGTTCGAAGCGCTGTTCATCCTGACCGCCGTCGACGCCGGCACGCGGGCCGGACGCTTCATGCTTCAGGATTTGCTCGGCTCCTTCGTTCCGGCGCTCAAACGAACGGAATCCTGGACCGCCAACCTGATCGCGACTGCCGGTTGCGTGGCGATGTGGGGTTACTTGCTTTATCAAGGCGTGATCGATCCGCTCGGTGGCATCAACACCTTGTGGCCGCTGTTCGGTATCTCCAACCAGATGCTCGCCGGCATCGCGCTGATGCTCGCCACCGTCGTCCTGATCAAAATGAAACGCCAACGCTACATCTGGGTCACCTTGTTGCCGGCCGCGTGGTTGCTGATTTGCACCACCACCGCCGGTTTCATCAAGTTGTTCGACGCCAACCCGGCGATCGGCTTCCTGTCTCTGGCCAAGAAATACAGCGATGCATTGGCCAACGGTCAGATCCTCGCGCCGGCCAAGGACATCAATCAGATGCAACACGTGATCTGGAATGCCTACACCAACGCAACGCTGACAGCGCTGTTCCTGTTCGTGGTGTTCAGCATCCTGTTCTATGCGCTCAAGGTCGGTATTTCGGCCTGGGGCAGCAAAGAACGTACGGATAAAGAATCGCCGTTCCAGGCTGTGCCGGACGCGTAATCGAGGATTGCCAACATGTTCAATGACCTGAGTCGCCTCGGTAAATACCTCGGTCAGGCCGCACGCCTGATGGTCGGCATGCCCGACTACGACAATTACGTCGAGCATATGCAAACCAAACACCCGGACAAACCGGTGATGAGCTACGAGATGTTCTTTCGGGAACGTCAGGAAGCGCGTTACGGTGGCAAGGGTGGGCCGAAGTGCTGTTGATTCAACAGCCGGGTTGACGTAATCCCTGTGGGAGCGAGCTTGCTCGCGATAGCGGTCTGACAGTCAGCATCTCTGTTGACTGTGGAGCCGCCATCGCGAGCAAGTTCGCTCCCACATTTGTTTTTGTGTTGTTTTTTAAATTGTCTGAAGCAGGAGGTTCCAGTTGTCCTCTCCCATCCCGGTCACGATCCTCAGCGGCTTCCTCGGCGCTGGTAAAACCACGCTGTTGCGCCACCTGCTCAAAGCCGAGCACGGGCTGAAAATCGCCGTGATCGAAAACGAATTCAGCGACGCTGGCATCGACACCCAATTATTGGGCGATGAGCCGGTGCAAGTGATGACGCTGTCCAACGGCTGCGTCTGCTGCACCATTCACACAGACCTGACCAAGGCCCTGTACCTGTTGCTCGAACGCCTGGACAGCGGTGAAATCGCTTTCGACCGACTGGTGATCGAATGCACCGGCCTGGCCGACCCAGCCCCGGTGGCGCAAACCTTCTTCATCGATGAAGACCTGCGCGAGCGCTACCTTCTCGACGGCATCATCACTTTGGTGGACGCCGCCCACGCCGACACTCACCTGACCCAGACCATCGCCCAGGCGCAGATCGGTTTCGCCGATCGCCTGCTGGTGAGTAAACGGGATTTGGTGGATGAGGCGACTTTCAACGCCCTCAGCGAACGCCTGACCCGCATCAACCGCCGTGCGCCGATTCGCGTCGTTGAGCACGGGAAGATCGACCTGGCCGAATTGCTCGACGTGCGCGGTTTCAATCTCAACGCGGATCTCGGGGGCGGTGTGAGCCTGCGGCCGGTGAGCAAGGCGCCGTCGATTGATCGGATTTCCAGCCTGGTACTGCGCACCGACAAGCCGCTGGATATCGACAAGCTCAGCGAGTTCATGAACGAACTGCTGGAAGACCATGGCAAGCAACTGCTGCGCTACAAGGGTGTGTTGAACATCGCTGGTGAGCCACGGCGGATGGTGTTTCAGGGTGTGCTGAAGTTGTACGGCTTCGATTGGGACACCGAATGGGCGGAGGGCGAGGCGCGGGAAAGCGTAATTGTGTTTATTGCCGATGATTTGCCGGAAGAGAAGATTCGTGCGGGGTTTGAGCGGGTTGCCGCAATCTGATGCATTGTCGGCGTCTGCTATGGCCCTATCGCGAGCAAGCTCGCTCCCACAGTGGACTGCTTTCTTTCAGTTGGAATGCATTTCCCTGTGGGAGCGAGCCTGCTCGCGAAGGCAGTCTAACCGGTAACACAGGCTTCATGGGCTGAACCCAGCAACGTCTGCTCAAGATGATCCAGATGCCGATTCATCAGCATGCCAGCCCTGCAAGCATCGCCACGCTCCACCGCCTCAACCAGTGCCAAATGCTCCTGCCACGCGCAACAGCTGTGCGTCTGACATTCACTTGCGCAATCGCCAACGAAGTCAGCGGCACCAGGCTTCCCAGAAAATGCGCCAACGGTGCATTCCCCGCCATTTGAGCCAATTGCAAATGAAACTCCCCCGATAACCGAATCGCCGCTGCCCGCCGATCTTGCTCGACTGCCTGGCGCTCGCGCTCGATCAGTGCTCGCAGACGTTTCAATCCTTCTGTGTGTGGACGCTGACACGCCAGCCGCACCAACGTGCTTTCGGCCAGGCGCCGGGCATGCAGGGTCTGTCGCGTTTGCTCGGCATCCGGCGCGGCAACGCGCGGTCGATGGTTGGCGCGCAGCACCACGATTTGCTCATGGGACAACTTTGTCAGCGCCCGCCGAACATCCGCGCGACTGACGCCGAACATCAGCTTCAGGCTGTCTTCGGTAAAACGGCTGGCCGGGTCGATACGTTGTTCGAGAATCGCATCGAACAGTCGCGGATACAGATCATCCACCGGCGCCCGCAGTCGGGAGAAGGGCAGGGGCGCGGCGCTCGGCTGGGCGTGCGAGGGTGAAGCGAAACTGTTCATGGCCTGTCTCCATAAGGGCTCAGCGATTCAAGTTGTCGTCCGGGATATTCAGTTCAATGCCCATGCGCTGGCCTTCCCGAAGGATGTGCCGACGCATTTCGGCGCTGGCCTGGGCGCTGTTCTTGCTGCGGATCGCCCGCACCACGGCTTCATTTTCCTCAAGGCGTTCAGCCAAATGCTCCGGCGAGTTGCGCAGCACTTCGGCACTTTGTTTGAGGGCATTGCTGGTCTGTTGCACGACACTCTGGAAGATCGGGTTCGAGGTCAGGGTGAACAATTCTTCGTGGAACGCGATGTAGGCGCTGACCCCGGCTTCACTGTCGTTGGCCTCCAGGGCTTCGCGCATGTCCATCAGGGTCAGGCGCAGTTGCCCCACTTCCTTGCTGCTGATCGATTGCGCCACCAGGCCGACGATGAACGGTTCGAGGGTGTAGCGCAGTTGCAGCACGTCCTCCAGGCTTGCGCCGGCCACTGCGCTGTCGTGGCTTTGGCTGTCGCTGAGATTGGCTTCCAGCACCACTACGCCTTTACCCGGCATGGAGCGCACCAGCCCGAGGGTTTCCAGCACGATCACCGCTTCGCGCAGGCTCGGGCGGCTGATGCCCAGTTGTTCGGCCAGTTCGCGCTGGCCCGGCAACATGTCGCCGGAGCGCCACTGGCCACGGGCCAGAGCGGCCCGAAGTTTTTCTACTACTGAGGTTACGACGGTCGATGTGGTGATCACTGTTCGCTCCATGAGCCTCTAAAACGTTTGATAACCGTGCCTGCCCGTAGGCAGGCACCGCGATTATTCAGAATTCTTGTTGATGGGGCGGGACGACCGGTTTTCTCGGCTGGAAGGTATAACCCACCTGACCGGAAAGCACTTTGTTTGCCCGTTGGATATCGATGTCCTTTTCCCAGCGAGCAATGGCCACGGTGGCGACGCAGTTGCCGATCAGGTTGGTCAGCGCCCGGCCGATGCCCATGAACCAGTCCACCGCCAGCACCAGCACCAGACCGACCACCGGAATGGCCGGGATCGCGGTCAATGTGGCGGCGAGAATCACCAGCGCCGAACCGGGGATGCCGTGGGCACCTTTGGAGGTAATCAACGACACCAGCAGAATCGTCAGCAGGTCGGTCATGGCCAGCGGCGTGCCGGTGGCGTTGGCGATGAAGACGATGGCCAGGGTCAGGTAGATCGAGAAACCGTCGAGGTTAAAGGAGTAACCGGTTGGAATCACCAGCCCGACCGTCGAGCTGCCGATGCCCAGGTGCTCAAGCTTGCGCATGATCTGCGGCAGCACGGCGTCGGAAGAGGCGGTGCCCATGACGATCAGCAATTCTTCACGCAGGTACTTGAGCAGTGGCCACATCCGCAGGCCGGAAAGGCGCATGACCAGGCCGAGAATCAGCGACACGAACGCGGCGCAGGTCAGGTAAAACAAGCCAACCAGGCTGCCCAGGTGTTGCAGCGAATCCAGGCCATATTTGCTGGTAGTGAAGGCGATGGCGCCGAACACGCCGATCGGCGCCAGACGCACGATCATGCCCATGATGCGGAAGATCACGTGGCTGAGTTCGTTGATCAGCCGGGAAATGCCCGAGGCCGCTTCGCCGACCAGGTTCAGGGCGCTGCCGAACAGCACCGAGAACAGCAGGACCTGGAGGATGTTGTTGTCGGCAAAAGCACCGATCACCGACGTCGGGATCAGGTCCATCAGGAATTGCGTGGTGGTGTGCATCTGCTGGCCACGCTGGGCGATGTCGCCCATGTCGGCGGCGGAAAGTTGTTCCAGATGAATGTTCGCGCCGCTGCCGATGCCGGTACTGAAAGCGAACAGCAGGCCAATCAGCAGGGCGATGGTGGTCAGCACTTCAAAGTAGATGACCGACTTGAGACCGATGCGCCCGACCTTCTTCAGATCGCCCGCACCGCTGATGCCGCTGACCACCACGCAGAACACGATCAGGCCAATGAGCATCTTGATCAGTTTGATAAAACCGTCGCCCAGCGGTTTGAGCTGTGCGGAGTATTCGGGAAGGGTCAGCCCACAGATGATGCCGAGCACCAGTCCGAGAACCACTTGGAGGAAGATTGAACGCGAGCACCATCTGAGCATGAGAGGAATCCTGGTCGGTGTCCTGGCTGCCAACGCTTGAGCGCATCAGATTCAGGACTTAATTATTGTGGTCTTACCGGTATGTCCAGAGCAGGCGCAGTCTACGCTCGGTTTTTTCCAGATGACAAGTAAAAAGAGTGAAATCGGCATGACCGGTCTGACCAGTGGCCAACACCGCCTAGGAGCTGCCGAAGGCTGCGATCTTTTGATCTTTCTACAGGCGAAAAAAAACCGGCCATCACTGACCGGTTTTTTTACAGCTGCGATTTAGCGGTGCAATTAAGCGCCGTATACCGGCAGTTTCTTGCAGATGGTCTTGACCTTCTCACGAACGGCGTCGATCACCGCTTCGTTGTTCAGGTCAGCCAGGATGTCGCAGATCCAGCCGGCCAGCTCTTTGCACTCTGCTTCCTTGAAGCCGCGAGTGGTCACAGCCGGAGTACCGAAACGCAGACCGGAGGTCACGAACGGGGAGCGTGGATCGTTTGGCACGGAGTTCTTGTTCACGGTGATGAAAGCCTTGCCCAGAGCGGCATCGGCGTCTTTACCGGAGATTTCCTGCTTGATCAGCGACAGCAGGAACAGGTGGTTTTCAGTACCGCCCGAGACCACGTCGAAACCGCGCTCGATGAACACGCCGGCCATGGCCTTGGCGTTCTTCACCACTTGTTGCTGGTAGGTCTTGAACTCAGGCTGCAGTGCTTCTTTGAAGCAGATCGCTTTAGCGGCGATCACGTGCTCCAGCGGGCCACCCTGGGCGCCCGGGAATACCGCGGAGTTCAGCTTTTTCTCGATGTCGGCGTTGGCGCGAGCCAGGATCAGGCCGCCACGTGGACCGCGCAGGGTCTTGTGCGTGGTGGTGGTCACGACGTCAGCGAAAGGCACCGGGTTCGGATAGACGCCAGCGGCGACCAGACCGGCCACGTGGGCCATGTCGACGAACAGGTAGGCGCCAACCTTGTCAGCGATTTCGCGGAAACGTGGGAAATCCAGAATCTGCGAGTAAGCAGAGAAACCGGCCACGATCATTTTTGGCTTGTGCTCAACAGCCAGGCGCTCGACTTCGTCGTAGTCGATCAGGCCGTTGGCATCGATACCGTACTGAACGGCGTTGTACAGCTTGCCGGAGGACGAAACGCTAGCACCGTGGGTTAGGTGACCGCCGTGGGCCAGGCTCATGCCCAGGATGGTGTCGCCGGCTTGCAGCAGGGCCAGGTAAACGGCGCTGTTGGCTTGGGAGCCAGCGTGCGGCTGAACGTTGGCGTAATCAGCGCCGAACAGTTCTTTTGCACGGTCGATGGCCAGTTGCTCAACCACGTCGACGAACTCGCAACCACCGTAGTAGCGCTTGCCTGGGTAGCCTTCGGCGTACTTGTTGGTCAGTACCGAGCCTTGAGCTTCCATCACCGCAGGGCTGGTGTAGTTTTCCGAAGCGATCAGCTCAATATGTTCTTCCTGGCGCTGAGCTTCTTGCTCCATGGCGGCAAAGAGATCGGCGTCGTACTTGGCAATAGTCAAATCACGGCTGAACATGGCGGTCCTCAAGGATCGGGGCAGAAAAGGGGGGCATTCTAACCCATCAGGTTTTAGATGGCATATGAAAGGACATCATGTCGCAGACAAGTGGCGTTCATGACGGGATCAGCGGTGATTGTGCTGGCCTGTGGCGAGGGAGCTTGCCCCCGTTGGGTCGCGAAGCGGCCCCGGCATTTCCCCGGTCAAACTGTGCAAACAGGTTTTGCGACTGCTTCGCAGCCGAACGGGGGCAAGCCCCCTCGCCACAACGGCCCTCAATCAATCGAACATGAACAGCGCATCATTGCTGA
Source organism: Pseudomonas sp. TH15 (assembly GCF_016651105.1). Classification (GTDB taxonomy): domain Bacteria; phylum Pseudomonadota; class Gammaproteobacteria; order Pseudomonadales; family Pseudomonadaceae; genus Aquipseudomonas. The sequence goes on along the minus strand of NZ_JAEKEL010000001.1, from coordinate 104,407 downwards.
ACTGCGCCTCAAACCGGCTCGCCGGCATCGGCCGCCCAAACAGATACCCTTGAACCTCATCGCACCCATGCTCGCGCAGGAAGTCGAGTTGCTCGTGGGTTTCCACGCCCTCGGCGATCACTGCCAGGTTCAGGCTGTGGGCCATGGCGATGATCGCCCGGGCAATCTGCGCATCCTGCTCGCCCGACGGCAGGCCGTCGACGAAGGTGCGGTCGATTTTCAGCACGTCGATCGGGAATTGCTTGAGGTAGTTGAGCGATGAATAACCGGTGCCGAAGTCATCGACCGCGATGCTCAAGCCAAGGTTTTTCAGCCCGGCGAGAATCTGCATCGCCTCGCTGACTTCGCGCATCAGGATACTTTCGGTCAGTTCCAGCTCCAGGCACGCCGGCGGCAGGCCGGTTTCCTTGAGGATGTTGGCGATCCGCGTGCCGAGCTGACCATCGGAGAACTGCCGTGCCGAGATGTTCACCGAGACTTTCGGTACTCGTACCTTGGCCTGATGCCAGGTCTTGAGCTGGCGACAGGCCTCGCTGATCACCCAGTCGCCGACATCCACCACCAGGCCAAGCTCTTCGAGCACTGGAATGAAATCCCCCGGCGGCACCAGCCCGCGACGCGGATGGCGCCAGCGCAGCAGGGCTTCGGCGCCGGTCAGGCGTTTGCCGTCGCCGCTGAACTGCGGCTGGTAATACAGCACGAATTCGTCCTGCTCCAGGGCATGACGCAGATCGCTTTCCAGTTCCAGGCGTTCGAGGGCGCTGGCGTTCATGTCCGCTTGATAGAACTGGAAGTTGTTCTTGCCGCGCTCCTTGGCGTGGTACATCGCGGTGTCGGCGTTCTTCATCAACTGACTGAGTTCGTTGCCGTCCTGCGGGCTCAGGGCAATACCGATACTGGCGGTGACGAAGAACTCGCGACCTTCCAGCACAAACGGTTTCACCAGGCTGGCGAGAATCTGTTCAGCCACATGAATGGCCCGGTTCAGCGCCACTTCACGGTTGATGCGCGGTTGCAGCAGCAAGGTGAACTCATCACCGCCCATTCGCGCCACGGTGTCGTCATCGTCGACGCAACCGAGCAGGCGCGTGGCCATCTCCTTGAGCATGCGGTCGCCGGCGGCGTGGCCCAGGGAGTCGTTGATCGGTTTGAAGCGGTCGAGGTCGAGGAACATCAGCACCACCCACGACTTCTGCCGCTCGGCCGATTGCAGCGCGGTGTGCAGGCGATCCTGGAACAGCGTGCGGTTGGGCAGGTGGGTCAGGGCGTCGTAATAGGCCAGGCGATGAATCCGCTGTTCGCTGGCCTTGCGCTCGCTGATGTCGCTGAAGAAGCACACGTAGCTGGCCAGGTCGCCTTCGTCGTCGAGCACCGCCGTAATGCCTACCCACGCCGGGTAATGTTCGCCATTGCGGCGTTTGAGCCAGACTTCGCCTTCCCAGGTGCTGTGCTGATGCAGTTGCTTGAGCACATAACGCAGGTGGGCTTCTTGTTGATCGTCGACGGTCAACATGTTCGGCAACTGGTCGAGGACCTGCGACACCGCATAACCGCTGACGCGACTGAACGCCTCGTTGGCCTGGACGATGTAACCGGCCGGGTCGGTGATCAGGATCGCCGAGGTCGAATGTTCGAATACCGTGGCCGCCATGCGCAGGTCTTTCTCGGCACGACGCTGCTGGCTGATGTCACGACCGACCCCGAGCACACCTTCGAACGCACCGTGTTCATCCCAGACCAGCACCAATCGCAGCTCGATCGGGATCTTGCGCCCGTCGGCCCGCAGGCAGTCGAACAGGAACAACTGGGTCTTCACCTGACTGCGCAACAACGTCAGTTGATCAGGTTTATCCAGGGCTTTGCTGACCCGGTCCATCAGGCTATAGATGCCGGTCAGTTGTTGCGGGTTGGCGATGGTCGATTGCCAGCCGTTCTGGAAAATCCAGTCGACGTCATAGCCGAGCACCGCTTGCACCGACGGGCTGACGTAATTGAGCGACAGCTTGTTGTCGGTGGAGAAAATCACATCACTGATGCTTTCGGCGAGCATGCGGTAGCGCTGCTCGCTGTCGCGCAAGGATTCGCTGGCCTCGATCTGCTCGGTGATGTCCTTGGCCACGCCGATGATCCGCGTGACCTGATCGTTTCTATCCCGGGCGAGAGCTTGTTCGCGAATGTCGAAACGCCGCCAATTACCGTTGCGATGACGGAAGCGCAGTTGGCATTGCAGCAACTGCGAGTAACCGGCGTGGCGCTGGGTCTGGCGTGATCGGTGGTAATAATCGGCATCTTCGGGGTGCAGGAGGATTTCCCAGAAGTACTCACCCATCTGGTGCAGTTCGGTCCGGTTGTAGCCCAGCGTCTGACCCAGGTGGTGGTTACTGAAGATCATCCGCTGGCTGATCACGTCCTGCACGTACAGGTGATCCGGTACGGTGCGCACGACATCGGACCAGAAGCCTTCACGCTCCAGCAGCGAGAGCTCGACGAGCTTGCGACTGGTGATGTCATTGATACTCAGAATCACTGCTTTGTAGTCGTGCTGCTCTTCCGGCAGGCGCAGAACCAGCCACAAGTGCTGGTCGCGGCCGTTGGTGTCCTGGAGTTTGATTTCCAGTTCGAGTTGTTTCTGCTGGTTGTGTACCGCCTCGATCACTTGGTTACCGATAGCGGTGCAGTCCTGCGGACAACCATCGATCAGCAGTTTCCAGGCCTGCTCGCAAGAATTGACATTAAGCAGTTGCAGAGCGACCTGGTTGACCTCGGTGATGCGCAACTCTTGTAGCAGTTGCTGGCGCTGTTCCGGGACGTCGAGCCAGGTCTTCAGTTGTTCGCTGCTGCTGATTTGGGTCTTGTCGAAAAAGTTTTTCAGCCCGGACAGATCGAGCACGCAAAGCGCCACGCCGGTGCCATCGAAAATATCCTGATAGCGCCGGCGCCCCTCATGCAGCTGACGCTGACGACGACGCATGCTCAACAGCGCGATAAACGGTAGCAGTGAGAAAGCCAGGCCCAGCAGGCATTTACCGATGAACGCCGGCAGCAGTTGTTCGAGCACACGCTGGCGGTCGAACAGACCACGCAATTGCCAGTCACTGCTGCTCAGCGGCACGGCTAGCACGCTGTTGGCCAGATCATCGTCGCTCAGTGCGCCCGGTTTGGCGGAGGGCAGCGCTTCGTCGCGACTGATGATTTGATGATTGATGCGGTTCTCTACCAGCCATAGCGGCCGGATGCCGGCTTCGCCCTGTTTGGTCAGCGAGGAGAAAAACGTCGGCGTCAGGCGCAAGGCCCAATAACCGCGACTGCTGCCGCTGGCTTGATGCAGCAGCAAGTGCACCACCGAGCCATCGTCAGCGTTGCTGAAATAGTGGGCTTGCGAACGGCTGCGGCGTACCAGATCGCTGAGGTAATCGGCGTCCTGGCTGTCGGTGGCGCTGTCGCTGAGAATTTTGCCGGACGGGCTCAGTAGCGCCAGACTGCGCAGGTCGGGTAGCGATTGCTGCACTTTGCGCAGCAATGCCTGCTGTTCGTCGGCTGATTGCGGTTGCTCGATGATCGGTAGCAGATTGAGCGCGATCTGCGCGTTCAGCGCCATGTTCAGGCTGACTTGGGAGGCGAGGTCGGCGGTGTAGTCGATGGTGTACTGGCGCTGGTTTTTCTGGGTTTGCGTAAGCTGATCCAGCAACTGCCAGAGCAGCAGCGCGAGCAGCAACAGCACGAGTGTCGCCAGCGCGCCCTTCAGGGTTCCGCGCAGGGGGGAGCCGAGCGCGGCAGCCGGTGCACGGGTAGAAAGAGGCGGCGTGACATTAGACAAACTGAAATCCTGCGGTTTGGCTGGATTGGCGCGACGTGCACTATAAGCCGGACGCCCGGAGGGCGGCTAGCATGCCTTGTGTTGTGGCTAAGTGCCAGCCCCTCGCGGCTGGACTGCCTTTCATCATTCAGGTAGCTTTGCCGGTTACGCGGGAGCGTTCCAGCTCCTAGACTCAGGCTTTTTCAGCACGCACGCCTCGATACCCATCTGGCGGACGACGCGCACAGCCTGGCCCGGGCATCGCCTGCGCTCTGATCATTCATCTGTCACTGACCCAAGGTTCTCCATGGCTCAATACGTCTTCACCATGCATCGGCTGGGCAAAGTTGTTCCGCCGAAGCGGGAAATCCTGAAAAACATTTCGCTGTCGTTCTTCCCCGGCGCCAAAATCGGCGTACTCGGCCTCAACGGTTCGGGTAAGTCCACGCTGTTGAAAATCATGGCCGGCGTTGATACCGAATTCGAGGGCGAAGCCCGTCCAATGCCGGACCTGAACATCGGCTACCTGCCGCAAGAGCCGATCCTGGATCCGACCAAGACCGTGCGTGAAGTGGTCGAGGAAGCGGTCAGCGTAATCAAGAACGCTCAGGCGCGCCTGGACGAGGTCTACGCGGCTTACGCTGAAGAAGATGCCGACTTCGACAAACTGGCCGCCGAACAGGCCAAGCTCGAAGCCATCCTGCAAGCCAGCGACGGTCACAACCTGGATCGCCAACTGGAAGTCGCCGCCGATGCGCTGCGTCTGCCGGCATGGGATGCCAAGGTCGAATTCCTGTCCGGTGGTGAAAAGCGTCGTGTGGCCCTGTGCCGCCTTCTGCTGTCTGCCCCTGACATGCTGCTACTCGACGAACCGACCAACCACTTGGACGCCGATTCCGTCGCCTGGTTGGAGCACTTCCTGCACGACTTCCCGGGCACCGTGGTAGCGATCACGCACGACCGTTACTTCCTGGACAACGTCGCAGGCTGGATTCTCGAACTCGACCGCGGCGCCGGTATCCCGTACGAGGGCAACTATTCGGGTTGGCTTGAAGCCAAGTCCAATCGTCTGGCTGCCGAATCCAAGCAGCAGTCGGCCCATGAAAAAGCCATGAAGGAAGAACTGGAGTGGGTGCGCCAAGGCGCCAAGGCCCGCCAGTCCAAATCCAAGGCTCGTCTGCAACGCTTCGAAGAAATGCAATCGCAGGAATTCCAGAAGCGCAGCGAAACCAACGAGATCTACATCCCGGCCGGTCCGCGCCTGGGTGACAAGGTCATCGAGTTCAAGAACGTCAGCAAGGGCTACGGCGATCGCGTGTTGATCGACAACCTGTCGTTCTCCATGCCTAAAGGCGCCATTGTTGGCGTGATCGGCGGTAACGGTGCCGGTAAGTCGACCCTGTTCCGCATGCTGATGGGCAAGGAAACGCCGGATTCGGGCACCATCGAAGTCGGCGAAACCGTGCAACTGGCCTGCGTCGATCAGAGCCGCGAAGACCTGGACGGCAGCAAGACTGTGTTCCAGCAAATCTCCGACGGTTCCGACCAGATCCGCATCGGCAACTACGAGATTCCGTCGCGTACCTACGTCGGTCGCTTCAACTTCAAGGGCGGCGATCAGCAGAAGTTCGTCAAGGACCTGTCCGGTGGTGAGCGCGGTCGCTTGCACCTGGCCCTGACCCTGAAAGAGGGCGGCAACGTCCTGCTGCTCGACGAACCGTCCAACGACCTCGACGTTGAAACCCTGCGTTCCCTGGAAGAAGCCCTGCTGGACTTCCCGGGCGCCGCCATTGTGATCTCTCACGATCGGTGGTTCCTTGACCGCGTCGCGACTCACATCCTGGCGTACGAAGACGACTCGCAAGCCATCTTCTTCGAAGGTAACTACACCGAGTACGAAGCTGATCGCAAGAAGCGTCTCGGCGAAGCGGCTGCCCAGCCGCACCGTGTACGGCACAAGAAACTGGCCTGATATCGGGTTGGTTGCATGAAAAACGGAGCCTTCAGGGGCTCCGTTTTTTTGCCTGAAGTTTTTCAGGGTACCGAGCCGCTACCTTCGCGAGCAGGCTCGCTCCCACATTTGAAATACATTCCCCTGTGGGAGCGAGCCTGCTCGCGAAAGCGGTGTAACTGTTGGTGCATGCCGCGAATCCGAGCTCCTCATTCAGGTGCGAAAACAGCTCGAAAAACGAGCTGATTTATATCCTGTGCACCATTTAATTTCATAACTGCGACATTTTGCGCTGTTCCTGTGCGCGAATCGTTTGCTACAGTCCGGCTCAATCTCTTCCAACGACAATAAATTTGCCGAGACTTTTCCCATGATCGAATCCGTCGAATCCTTCCTCGCACGCCTGAAAAAACGCGACCCGGATCAACCCGAATTCCACCAGGCTGTCGAAGAAGTCTTGCGCAGCCTGTGGCCGTTTCTCGAAGCCAATCCGCATTACCTGACTTCAGGGATTCTGGAGCGCGTCTGCGAGCCGGAGCGGGCGGTGGTATTCCGCGTTTCGTGGGTCGATGATCAAGGCAAAGTCCAGGTCAATCGCGGTTTCCGCATCCAGATGAACAGCGCCATCGGCCCCTACAAGGGCGGCTTGCGTTTCCATCCTTCAGTGAACATGGGCGTACTGAAATTCCTCGCCTTCGAACAGACCTTCAAGAACTCCCTGACTTCGTTGCCGATGGGCGGCGGCAAGGGCGGCTCTGACTTCGATCCGAAGGGCAAGAGCGACGCCGAAGTCATGCGTTTCTGTCAGGCCTTCATGAGCGAGTTGTATCGCCACATTGGTGCCGACGTTGATGTGCCGGCCGGTGACATTGGCGTCGGTGCGCGCGAGATCGGTTTCCTGTTCGGCCAGTACAAGCGCCTTAGCAACCAGTTCACCAGCGTCCTGACCGGCAAGGGCATGGCTTACGGCGGCAGCCTGATTCGCCCGGAAGCTACCGGTTTCGGCTGCGTGTACTTCGCCGAAGAAATGCTCAAGCGCCGTGAACAGACCGTTGAAGGCAAACGCGTGGCGATCTCCGGCTCCGGTAACGTTGCGCAATACGCAGCGCGTAAAGTGATGGACCTGGGCGGCAAGGTGATTTCCCTGTCCGACTCCGAAGGCACGCTGTACTGCGAATCGGGTTTGAGCGAAGAGCAATGGCTGGCGCTACTGGAACTGAAAAACGTCAAACGTGGACGCATCAGCGAACTGGCGACAGCGTTCGGTCTGGAATTCCGCGCTGGTCAGTTGCCGTGGTCGTTGCCATGCGACATCGCGCTGCCGTGCGCCACTCAAAACGAGCTAGACGCCGAAGCCGCGCAAACCCTGCTGCGTAATGGCTGCGTATGCGTGGCCGAAGGCGCGAACATGCCGACGACGCTGGAGGCTGTGGATATCTTCGTCGAGGCGGGGATTCTGTTTGCACCGGGCAAGGCGTCGAATGCTGGCGGCGTAGCAGTGAGCGGTCTGGAGATGTCGCAGAACGCCATGCGTCTGCTGTGGACTGCCGGTGAGGTCGACAGCAAGTTGCACGCGATCATGCAGTCGATCCACCACGCTTGCGTGCATTACGGCGAAGAAAATGGCCGGATCAACTACGTCAAAGGCGCGAACATCGCAGGCTTCGTCAAAGTCGCCGATGCGATGCTGGCGCAAGGCGTGGTTTAAGCCGGTTCGATGCGGATCACTTCAATCACTTGATCACCGACGGGGCGCTGCCACAGCACTTCGTCGTTGAGTCGAGCGCCCAACAACGCTCGGCCCAAAGGTGAACCCCAGTTGATCAGGCCTTTAGCGGCGTCGGCCTGATCTTCACCGACCAATTGCACGCGGCGTTCGGTATTGTGTTCGTCGGCGTAAGTGACCCAACTGCCGATATGTACCTTGTCGGTGGACGTGGCGGTAACCGCCACTTGCGCGCTGCCGAGGCGTTGATTGAAGTAACGCAGGTCGCGTTCCAGATCGGCCTGGCGTTGTTTGTCGGCCTGGTCACCCTTGGCCGATTGCTCGGCGTGCAGGGTTTGCAGTTCGGCCACTTTGGCCTGTAACTGCGCCAAGCCCTGCCGGGGTGACGTAGTTGGGCTGCGCGCTGACCTGCCGTTCCACTGGCTGGTCGGCTTGCGCGGCGGCGTTATCTTCATTGACGAAGGCACGGCTCATGGTTTTCTCCCGTTATAGGGTTTGGGCCATGCTCGCAGGGTTTTAGTTTCGACGAATGTCTGCCAGCGACCTATTGCGAGCGAAAGGCTCGCGCGGCGTCCTGATCTTTCTGCTGCTGCCAGGCTCTTTCGCGCTCATCCCAATAGTGGCTGCGGTAGTCCTCGCGATCCTTGTTTTCCAGCATCGCCTGGCACTGGCGGAAGCCATCGCTCCAGCCGTCGGCGTACTGCTTGTCCTTGAGGTAGCGCGGCACGTTTTTACGGAATTCACCGGTCATCGCCCCGCCAGCCTGACGGCCACTGACGCAACCGTCATCGAAGCCATCGGCGAATGCCGGCGGGTAACCCTTGGCGATCAGCTCTTCATGAGTCGACTGGCAACCCGCGCACAACAGCAACACCCCCAACAAAGCCGCACACCGCCACATCGCACTCTCCCGCGCCGCTTCTTCGGCTTGTAAGGAGAGTCTAGAAGGGGATTCATGAGGCGGCTGTCGTAGGCGTGTGAAAAATCCATCAGCACCACCCATCCAAATGTGGGAGCGGGCTTGCTCGCGAAAGCGGTGTGTCAGTCAACATCAATGCTGAATGACACACCGCCTTCGCGAGCAAGCCCGCTCCCACAGGGTTTATCTGTCGGGCTTTAGATCAGTAGTGATACCACTTCACTTCAAGCATGACTTCGGTTTCCGGGGTGGCGAGGTGGCTGAACTCGCGCTGTGCACTCAGGCGCAAACCAAGATTGCGTGACAACTCCCACTGCTGATTCAAGCTCAGGCTGCGGCGCACTTCGCCGTTGGTGAAGAAATCACCCTTGGTTTCCAGGCTGAAATTACCCAGCGGGTTCTTCCACAACACGCCGCTGTTGAAGCCGGCCGCCGGGGCGACAAACCCGGCGAAGTCGTTGTTGTGTTCGATGCGCACGGTGCCCAGCGCAAAACCGAGCACGTCTTGACCCAGTTGCCAGGTGCCGCCGGCGCCGCCATTGACGTGGCTGACCAGGGTTTCATCGTCATGTTTGCCCGGCACGCGTTCCAGGCCGCCAGTGACCTGCCACGACAGCGGCTGCAACAGCTCGTTGCGCGGCGTCAGTGAGCGAATAGTCGCCAGATCCAGTTGCTGCAATTGCCAGTGATTGCCTTCGTACTGGCGCAGTTTCATTTGCAGGATTTCAATTTGCGCGCCCAGCGGAAAGCTCTCGGCGTTGTCGTTGAGGTCGTGATAGGCCATGCGCAAACCGTATTCGCCGAACGCCTTGTCGCCCCGGGTGCCGAGGCCAGCCTGCCAGGTGCGGGACTCATGGCCGTCCTCGGGCAGGCCGGGGCGGGGGATGTCCAGTTCCGGTGCCGGGTTCTGGTTGATCGCCCGCAGCAGTTCGAAACTGCGCTGCGAGCGTTCAGGGTCGCGCTCCTGGCCGTTGGCGCGGTAGCGTTCCAAGCGGTAAGCCGCATCGATGATCAGCGCTTGGCGTTCGCGCGGTTGAGCCTTGAATGCGGGTGCCTGCAATTGCTTCTGATCGGCGCTGACTTTTAGCACCCATTGCTGTTCTTCAGGATTCAACGGCTCGGCGCGGCTCAGCAATTCTCTTTCGCGTGACGGACGATATTGAATGGACTCCACCAAACCGGCTTCTTTCACCGCTTTGACGGTATCGGTCGGGATTGCAGTCAGTGGGAATTGTTCGGTCAACCGCAAGCTCGGCCGCGCCACTTGCAACAGTTCCAGCAGGCGATAGGAGCAGTTTTCGTCGAAGAAGAAATAGTCGAACTGGATCTGCTTCAGCTCCCAGACGTGCTCGACCATGCGCTCGGTTTCTTCCTGGGTCAGGTTCAGCCGGTATTCCCACAGGTCGCGGTTCTCCAGGCTGCGGTATTCCGAGAGTTTTTCCTGATAAGGCACCAGCGCAAACAAACCGGGATAGCCGCCCATCAAGCCCTTCCAGGCATAGAGGATGCTGTTGTCCGAACCTTCGATGTAGGCGCCGAAGTTGATCGCGTAACTGAGCAGGGCGGTGTGGTCGCTTTGCACGTCAGCCTGGTCGATGCGCAGCAAGGTGTGGCCAAACATCGAGGACGGACTGTTGAGGTAAGCCGCCGGGAAAATCATCACCGTGCTATGGGGCGCGACGTCCTTGAACCATTGCTTGAATTCAGTGCAGTCCAGCGTCGGTAGGTCGGTCAGGTTGAGCTGTGCCTTGAGCCAGCGAGTCCGGGCCGGGTAGACGCATTGGGCGTGCTTTTCACCGGCAGTGGCCGGGGCGTAGAGCGCCTGGACCGTCGCCGCCAGTTCGCGGTCCGGGTGTTCGTTACCGTCGGGGGCGAGGAAGAACTTCTTGTCGCTGACATAGCTGCGCCAGCCACCGAGCTTGGCGGTTTCGTAATGGCCCAGGGAAATCCAGAAAGGGTCATTGGCCAGTTGCTGCAAACGTTGATCGTCGATGTGTGGCGCGGCGGACAGCGGGGCGCAGACACAGAGCGCCAGCCAGGCAAGGCGTTTGAGCATAGTGGGCAACTTAAGTCGAAAGAAACAAAGACCCAAAGAGGGCTAGGTCCAAAAAACAAAAGCCGCTCCCCGAAAGGAGCGGTCGGGTCGAGCTTAAGCTTGAGTCGCGTACTTGGCCAGACGCGGATCGTTCTTCAGAACGGCCAGGGTGTTGGTATGCACGTCGTCAGCGGTCACGTCAGCCTTGCTGAAGATTTGCTGGAAATGCTCGTGAGTCACGGCGGCGAAGTGCGCACGGTCTTCCGGCGCCACGCCCAGTACCACGGCATAAGTGGTCAGCGCTTCGCCCTGACCTTTAGCCATGTCTTCGGACAGCTCGTTCATCATGCCATTCATGGCAAACCAGGATTTGCCGCCATAGGTCAGCGACGCATTGGTGGCGCAACCGTTGGTACCGGACGTCATACCGAACGTCGCGTTACCGGAGGTGCCGTTGGTGGTGGATGCCAGGAAATGCGCCGGGGTGCCACGCTGCCCTTCGAACAGCATGTTGCCCCAACCGCAATCCGGGCCGCCTGGCGCCTGAGCCATGGCGTTGAGGGATACGACGGTGAAGAGAGTACCGAGAAGAATCCGTTTCATAGCTGAGTTCTCTTTGTGTGCATACCAATGGACAAGGGGTTCTGGCGTCATCTCGACGTCAGTGGGCCGGTTATTTAGTTCCAGCCGCGCAGTTTGGAGTTTAGGCACGATCCAGGGGTTCCGTGATTTTTTGCAAATCATTCCCCGCGAACATTGATTTGCGCCCGCCCCGCTTGGGAATGGCGAGTTGTCTATGCTTTGGCTTGAGGCGCGCCTTGCCAGTCGGGTATGGCAGCGCCAGAATGCCGCTATCTGCCCCGCCTGATGTAAGGAAGCCCGATGCCTGATCCTGTTGCTGCCAGCTTGCGTCTAGCGCCCGAAGCGCTGACCCGTCCGTTTTCCGCTGAACAGTTCAGCTTCTCTACCACCAATGATCTGGAGCCCTTCCGCGGTGTACTCGGCCAGGAACGTGCGGTCGAAGCCTTGCAGTTCGGTGTGGCCATGCCACGCCCCGGTTACAACGTATTCGTCATGGGCGAGCCCGGTACTGGCCGGTTCTCGTTCGTCAAACGCTACCTGAAGGCCGAAGGCAAGCGCCTGCAGACTCCGGCGGACTGGGTCTACGTCAATAATTTCGATGAGCCGCGCGAACCCCGCGCCCTGGAATTGCCATCGGGCACTGCCGGTGCTTTCATCGGTGATATCAACGGCTTGATCGACAACCTGCTGGCGACCTTTCCGGCGGTCTTCGAGCACCCGTCTTACCAGCAGAAGAAAAGCGCGATCGACCGCGCTTTCAACCAGCGCTACGACCGTGCCCTGGACGTGATCGAGCGCCTGGCGCTGGAGAAGGAAGTCGCGCTTTACCGCGACAGCACCAACATCGCTTTCACCCCGATGAGCGAAGGCAAGGCACTGGATGAAGCCGAATTCGCCCAGTTGCCGGAAGTCGATCGCGAGCGTTTCCACGTCGATATTTCGTGGCTGGAAGAGCGCCTCAATGAAGAGCTCGCCAGCCTGCCGCAATGGAAGCGCGAGTCGAGCAATCAACTGCGCCAGCTCAACGAAGAAACCATCACCCTGGCCTTGCAGCCTATGCTGTCGCCGTTGTCGGAGAAATACGCCGAGAACGCCGCGGTGTGCGGTTACCTGCAAGCCATGCAGGTTTACCTGCTGAAAACCGTGGTCGAGCAACTGGTGGACGACAGCAAGACTGATGCCGTCGCCCGAAAACTGCTGGAAGAGCAATACGCCCCGAGCCTGGTGGTTGGTCATTCCTCCAGCGGCGGCGCACCGGTGGTGTTCGAACCGCATCCTACCTACGAAAACCTGTTCGGCCGTATCGAATACAGCACCGATCAAGGCGCGCTCTACACCACCTATCGCCAGTTGCGCCCGGGTGCCTTGCATCGCGCCAATGGCGGTTTCCTGATTCTTGAAGCGGAAAAAATGCTCAGCGAGCCGTTCGTGTGGGATGCGCTCAAGCGCGCCCTGCAATCGCGCAAGCTGAAAATGGAATCGCCGCTGGGTGAGCTGGGTCGCCTGGCCACCGTGACCCTGACCCCGCAACACATTCCGTTGCAGGTCAAAGTCATCATCATCGGCGCCCGGCAGCTCTACTACACGCTGCAGGACCTCGATCCGGACTTCCAGGAGATGTTCCGCGTCCTGGTGGACTTCGACGAAGACATCCCGATGGTCGATGAGAGCCTGGAGCAGTTTGCCCAGTTGCTGAAAACCCGTACCTCCGAAGAAGGCATGGCGCCGTTGACCGCGGATGCGGTGGCGCGTCTGGCGACCTACAGCGCTCGCCTGGCGGAACACCAGGGGCGTTTGTCGGCGCGTATCGGCGATCTGTTCCAACTGGTCAGCGAGGCGGATTTCATCCGTGACCTGGCGGGTGACGAAATGACCGATGCCGGTCATATCGAACGTGCGCTCAAGGCCAAGGCGACCCGCACCGGGCGCGTCTCGGCGCGGATTCTCGACGACATGCTGGCGGGGATCATCCTGATCGACACCACTGGCGCGGCGGTTGGCAAGTGCAATGGGCTGACAGTACTGGAGGTCGGTGATTCGGCGTTCGGTGTGCCGGCGCGGATTTCTGCCACGGTGTATCCCGGTGGCAGCGGCATTGTCGACATCGAGCGCGAGGTCAACCTTGGCCAGCCGATTCACTCCAAGGGTGTGATGATTCTGACCGGGTATCTGGGCAGTCGTTACGCCCAGGAATTCCCGCTGGCGATTTCTGCGAGCATCGCGCTGGAGCAATCCTACGGCTACGTCGATGGCGACAGTGCGTCGCTGGGCGAGGCGTGCACGCTGATCTCGGCTTTGTCGAAAACCCCGCTCAAACAGTGCTTTGCCATCACCGGTTCGATTAACCAGTTCGGTGAAGTTCAGGCGGTCGGCGGGGTCAACGAGAAGATCGAAGGCTTCTTCCGCCTCTGCGAAGCTCGCGGGCTGACGGGTGAGCAAGGGGCGATCATTCCGCAGGCCAACGTGGCGACGCTGATGCTCGACGAGAAAGTGCTGTCGGCGGTGCGGGCGGGGCAGTTCCATGTCTACGCCGTGCGTCAGGCTGACGAGGCGCTGAGCCTGTTGGTGGGCGAGCCGGCCGGCGCGCCGGATGCCGATGGCCAGTTCCCGGAAGGCAGCGTCAACGCGCGGGTGGTGGAGCGCTTGCGGGTGATCGCGGAAATGATCAGCGAGGAAGACCTCAAAGAGGCCGAGAAGGAAATCGCGCTGGAGGCGTTGGCCGAAACAAAACCAGCGTGACCCTCCAGGACCGTTCCCACTCGCGTGGGAACGATCTCGACATAGATCCCCTGTAGGTGCGAGGCTTGCCCGCGAAGGCCGCGACGCGGTTTACCTGAATGACCGCGTTATCGTTCTTCGCGGGCAAGCCTCGCTCCTACGGTGGGTTGGTGATTTGCCGAAGAAGTGCCATCAGTCTGGCGTCAATATTCACACAATGACCATTCGGCGCCTTCTGGTTTCGCTTTGCTTGCAAAGCGAACTTTTCCTCTATTCTCAGCTCAAGGATAAGGACAGTAATCACTGGATCGAAACAGCCTTCCCATGGGGGCTGAATACCGGATCTACCGAGGGTCGCCGCCATGTCGCGCAACCTCTGCCTCACCCGTCAATGCCTGGGTCTTGTGACCCGTATCGAGTGCGCCATCCGCCCATTGGCGGGAGATACGGGTATGTGGACCTTACTCTTCGCCGCCGGAATGGCCGGCGAACAGCCATCAGCCATCAAGGCCCAAGGCCCGTTCCATGGCCCATTCGTGGCTGAATCCATCCTCGACACCATCGTTGAAAGCCTGACGCTACATGGCTACGAGCTGGCCGATGACCCACAAATCTGGTGCCTGCACCTGCAAGCCCAGTTGCGGGAAATCAACGGCGGCCGTTGTCGCAGCCTCAATTAACTCCTCCCCATGCAGGAGCTGCCGCAGGCTGCGATCTTTTGACTGTACTCTTCAAGGCGCAGTCTCAGGCAACGACGCCTTGTCGAGTTTGACCTCAAAGCCGTATTGCACGGTGGCGAGGTCTGTCCGCTGATAGGTCTCCACGCGCGTTGGACGGCCATAAAAGTAATGCACTCCAAACAACGCCGGGCCTTCTGCGCTGGCGTCATGGCTGACCGAGAGAATCTGTTTCAGGTAATTGCCGCTGTCGTCCTTGACGAAAAACCGCCATTCGTTGGCCGGGAACAGTTTCAGATCCACCACCAGCATGTTGTTCCTGATCTCCAGGCCTTTGGGCAATGCCTTGGCGTCGTAGGCTTGCTGCGCCACTGTCGCCAGAAACAGCGGCATCGAACCGACGGCAATCGCCGGGGTTTCCGGAAACAGATTCAGGTCATAGGTAATCGTCGCGCGCAGCGGATCGACCTGATAAGCCTCGGGCGGCAGTTCGATTGGCTCGTCGAGTTTGCCATTGTGTTTTTCGGTGAAGAACGTCACCGGGCTCTCGCCTGGATTGAAGTCGTCACCGAGCAATTCATCGTTGAAAGTTCGGCGGTGAGAGAACTCGATGCGCGCGGCGCTCGGTTCTTCCACGGATTGATGGATACGGATGCCGGCTTTCAGTTGCTCCTCCGTCAGCGTCGCGCCCTTGAGCCAGTTAGCGGCTTGATCGTCGTATACCACCACCGATGGGTCCAGTGCCTGAATGGCTTTATCAGTGGTGTGCTGATTGAAGGCGCGAATCGGCAGATCCAGCTTTTTACGGCTCACGGTGACGGCGGAGAAGTCCAGCACGCTGACTTCTAGTGTCTCGATGGGGCCATTGAAATAGACCTTGTTGTAGCGTTTCGGGTGCTGTTGCTCAAACGTCTGCTGATCGTCGTTCAACTGCTTTTCCAGGATATCGCTCCAGCTCTTCTGCTGTTGCAACTGCGCCAGTTGCTTCTCGTAGAAAGACACCTGCTCCGGGCTCTCGTTGATCGACCCGGCGCGCACCAGATATTGCCCGGTGGTGTCGCGAGCCTGAACGATTAGCGGATTGAGTTGGGCGCCGGCCACTTCCGGGGCCAGCGGCAGGCTGTTGCTGAATTCGACTTCGGCGTAGTTCTTTTCAAGCTTCAGCAGTTTGACGCTGAGGTTGTCGTTGGTGCGCGTCTGGCCGACATCCTTTTTCGTCAGGTCGAAGCTGTACAAACGACGCGGGGCGATCACTTCAGCTTTGCCTTTGAGCATCAACGGTTGCGGTTGTTTTTTGTTGTCGACCTCCAGACCTTCGATGAAAGGGTAGGTCACCGTCAGATCGTCCGGATTATCGACGTTGGAACTCGAGGGGCTGAGCTGAATGCCCGGATCGGTTTCCGACCATTCGGGCTGGAAAGGGATCACTTTTTTGTTGCTAAGGGTTACTGACTGCCATTCCAGTCCGTGGGGGAAAGGGAACTGCGCAGGCATGGTGAAGCTGAAAGGGAACACTGGCGACAGATCGGTCAGGTAATCGGAGCTTGAGGTTTTACGCAGCACAAACAGGCCATTGAGGTAGGTATCGACCAGCGCCTGAGGGGTTGGGTAGTGTTTGAGCAGGAGCATGGCGTCATCGCCATACTCGGTCTCAATCGGTTTGGCCTTGAGCTTCAGTTCTGCACGTTCAAGCAACAGCAGCGAGCCGCCGAGGTCAGCGAGGGCGTCCTTGAGCTTCTGATCCGCAATGGCATCCAGGGATTTCTCGAATTGCGCGGTCCTTTCTTCGAGGCTGACGGTCTTTTTTTCATCGGCGGGTGAGCAGCCGTTGAGCAGTAGCAGCACGCCAAAAACGGCACTCGTTAAAGGTAATCGCACATCCATTTCCTGTCTTCCTGTCCGGTATCGCTAATCTGTCATTGGTTTGGACACTAGCAGAAAAACTTCGTCATACACGCGCAGGTTGCGGATTTTTGGGCGGTTTCTGGGTGTAATGGGCGGCTGTTATACTCGCCGCCATTTACCAGCCCTTGTGTGAGATTCAATGGAACGCTTTATCGAAAATGCAATGTACGCCTCCCGCTGGCTGCTGGCGCCGATCTACTTCGGTTTGTCCCTGGGCTTGTTGGCGCTGGCGTTGAAGTTTTTCCAGGAAGTCTTCCATGTCATCCCCAACGTCTTCTCGATGGCGGAATCGGACTTGATCCTGGTGCTGCTGTCGTTGATCGACATGGCGCTGGTGGGCGGCTTGCTGGTGATGGTGATGATCTCCGGCTATGAGAACTTCGTGTCCGAACTGGACATTGACGAGGGCAAAGAGAAACTCAACTGGTTGGGCACCATGGATTCGTCTTCGCTGAAGATGAAAGTGGCCGCCTCGATCGTGGCGATTTCGTCGATCCACCTGTTGCGGATTTTCATGGACGCCAAGAACGTCGATCCCGAGCATCTGAAGTGGTACGTGATCATTCACATGACCTTCGTGGTGTCGGCGTTTGCGATGGGTTATCTGGATAAGCTGACCAAGCACTGATCATTTTTTGATCGCTGTAATAGCGCCGCCCGTCTGTTGTGAAACAGACGGGCGGTGGCGTTTGTGGCTTGTGCTTTGGTGCGCACCGGCCTATCCCTGTAGACGTCCTGACTCGCCATAGCGTGAGGTGCGCTCATGAACTTGCAAGAATTGAATGCCTACGCGATCGCCGGGAAGGTCGATGAGCTGAACCTGATCTCACTGGAAGGCGGGATCTACCTGCTGGAGGCGCGCATGCATGGCGCGGCGTATCCGCTGAGTGATGCCCGCGGCCAGATGTTTCACCTGCGTTCGGTCGAGCATGCCCGCGAAGTGCTCCACGCCTGTCCCGCCGTACAGTTCAACCTTGTGCACACTTCGGTTCACGACGAAATGTGCGGGCTCGGCGACAGTGTGCAGGAAAGCCTGAAGGTGCCGATCGCCTTTCGTAGTACATGGCAGCACTGACGCCCTCATCAATGCCACGGCATCTGTGCTAGTCTGCTCGCCCTTTTGGTTCCGGGCGCTCCGGGATGCGCTGTGCACGCACGGCACGTTCCAGGGCTGTCCGCACAGCGGAGCAGTGTCATGTCCGAAGTAAATCTGTCCACCGACGAAACTCGCGTCAGCTACGGTATCGGCCGTCAGTTGGGCGACCAACTGCGCGACAACCCGCCACCGGGCGTTAACCTGGATTCGATCCTGGCTGGCCTGACTGACGCGTTCGCCGGCAAGCCAAGCCGTGTGGGTCAGGAAGAAATGTCCGCCAGCTTCAAAGTGATCCGCGAGATCATGCAAGCCGAAGCGGCTGCCAAAGCTGAAGCCGCTGCTGGCGAAGGCCTGGCATTCCTGGCTGAAAACGCCAAGCGTGACGGCATCACCACTCTGGCTTCCGGCCTGCAATTCGAAGTACTGACTCAAGGTGAAGGCGCCAAGCCGACCCGTGAAGATCAAGTGCGCACTCACTACCACGGCACCCTGATCGACGGCACTGTGTTCGACAGCTCCTACGAGCGCGGCGAGCCTGCAGAATTCCCGGTTGGCGGCGTGATCGCTGGCTGGACCGAAGCCCTGCAACTGATGAACGCCGGTAGCAAATGGCGTCTGTACGTGCCGAGCGAACTGGCTTACGGCGCTCAAGGCGTTGGCAGCATTGCGCCGCACAGCGTACTGGTATTCGACGTCGAGCTGCTCGACGTTCTGTAAGACCGTGATCCTGTAGGAGCGAGGCTTGCCCGCGAAGGCATCAACCCGGTTTCAAGTTGGAACCGAGTTGCCTGGTTCGCGAGCAAGCTTCGCTCTTACAGGGTTTTTAGCGTTACTCATATTTCGAGCTTATGGTGCAGTTCATTGGTCGGGCGCAACGCCCGGGCATAGCAGAACAGAAACAGATTACGCACCAGTTCCTTGAGCACTACCGGCTCGCTGGAACTCAAGCCACTGACGTCCAGGTCACCCTGATCCTGCAACTCGTTCAAGGCTTCTTCTTCAAGTACCGCACAAACTTCCCCGGTTTCCCGATGCAGGATCCTGAGGTAAGGGTGTGGGCGGTCCAGCCAGGCATCGATCAAATAAGTCATGGGTCTCATCTCCATTGATTGGTTTCAATGAGAATAATTCTTATTCATAAAATAGCAAGGGCCTATTGGCGGCTTGTGTTTTTTTATGGGTAAAGATTGCGTAGGGTCAAAACGACTGGCGTTTGGCTACTGCGAGGGATTGCTGGGCGAAGCGGGGGAGGGCGAAGCACCATCCCACGCCGGGCGCGGGATGGAAGACAGCAGAATCAGACTTTTCTGACGAACTCGGATTTGAGCTTCATCGGGCCGATGCCGTCGATCTTGCAGTCGATGTCATGGTCGCCATCGCACAGGCGGATGTTCTTGACCTTGGTGCCGACCTTGACCACCAGGGAGGTGCCCTTGACCTTGAGGTCTTTGATCACGGTGATGGTGTCGCCGTCTTGCAGGACATTGCCCACCGAATCCTTCTTCACGGTGTCATCGGACCCCACTTCAGCTTCGCCGCCGGCGGTCCATTCGTGGGCGCACTCCGGGCAGATCAGTTGTGCGCCGTCTTCGTAGGTGTATTCGGAATTGCATTTCGGGCAGGGTGGCAACGTGCTCACTAAGGCTCCTTGGTTTGAGGATCGCTAAAAGTCGCACATTGTATAGGGTTTCTATGGGGAGGGGGCTAACAGCAAAAGATCGCTGCCTTCGGCAGCTCCTACATGGGAATGTGTACCCTGTAGGAGCTGCCGAAGGCTGCGATCTTTTGATCTTGCTGTGGTTGCAATCAGTGCGTGCGGGCTACCGCAAACTCGCTCAACTCGACCAGCGCATCGCGATATTCGCTGGCCGGCAGGGCGTCGAGGCATTTGATTGCACGGGCCACGTAATCACGGGCCAGTTGCGCGGTGTATTCCAGCGAACCGGAAGCTTCAACGGCCCCGCGGATGCTTTCCAGGTCTTCGATGCCACCTTTCTGGATCGCCTGGCGTACCAGTGCAGCCTGCTCGGGTGTGCCTTCGCGCATGGTGTAGATCAGCGGCAGGGTCGGCTTGCCTTCGGCCAGATCGTCACCGACGTTCTTGCCCAGGGTTTCCGCATCACCTTTGTAATCCAGCAGGTCGTCGACCAATTGGAAGGCTACGCCCAGGTGATCACCGAAGGTGCGCAGCGCTTCGCTCTGTTCCGGGGTGGCTTCGCACAGGGCTGCTGCGCTGTGGGTCGAAGCTTCGAAGAGCATCGCGGTTTTGCCGCGGATGACTTCCATGTAGGTTTCTTCGGTGGTGCTGGCGTCACGGATCTTCGACAGCTGCAGCACTTCGCCTTCGGCGATGATCCGCGTGGCTTGCGAAAGGATCTTCATGACTTGCATGGAGCCCAGTTCGACCATCATTTCGAAGGAGCGCGAATACAGGAAGTCGCCGACCAGCACGCTTGGGGCGTTGCCCCACATGGCGTTGGCGGTCGAACGGCCACGGCGCATGCCGGACATGTCGACCACGTCGTCATGCAGCAGGGTGGCGGTGTGCAGGAACTCGATAGTGGCGGCCAGCAGGCGCAAGTCATCGCCTTCGCGACCCAGGGCCTTGCCACACAGCAACACTAGTAGAGGACGCAGGCGTTTACCGCCGGCCGAGGTAATGTAGTCGCCGATTTTCGATACCAGCGGCACTCGGGAAGTCAGCTGCTTCTTGATGATGCCGTCGACGGCGCTAAAATCGTCCGCCACCGCGCGGTAGAAAGCTTGGGGTTGCATCAGCGACAGTTGCTCCAGAAGGGTTGCGCGGCATGCTAGGACCCACGTCCGGACCTGTCAAGGCGCGATGGACGGCCTCTTGCAACACTTCGGCAGCTTGCGTACAATCGCGCACCCTGAACTTCCTGGGCAGCACCTGCCTTACGCAATTGCAATCAGGCCTTCCAGCCCTATGCAGCCATGCCAGCCAATACCTCTTCTTATAAAGAGCTGGGTGAGCAGGATTATCGGAGAAATACCATGTCGTACGCAGTAATTGTTACTGGTGGCAAGCAATACAAGGTCGCCCCAGGTGAATACCTGAAGATCGAAAAACTGGAAATCGCTACCGGCGAATCCGTTACTTTTGATCGCGTTCTGTTGGTCGCCGATGGCGATGACGTGAACATCGGCGCTCCAGTTGTTGCAGGCGCTACCGTTGTGGCTGAAGTGATTTCCCAAGGTCGTCACGATAAAATCCGCATCATCAAGTTCCGTCGTCGTAAGCACCACATGAAGCGTATGGGCCACCGCCAGTGGTACACCGAGATCAAAATCACCGGTATTCAGGCTTAATTTCAGCCTAATTCCTCACTAGGAGAATTGACTCATGGCACACAAAAAAGCTGGTGGTAGTACCCGTAACGGTCGCGACTCAGAAGCCAAACGCCTTGGCGTGAAGATGTATGGCGGCCAGGTTATCATTCCGGGCAACATCATCGTGCGTCAGCGCGGCACCCAATTCCACGCCGGTTACGGTGTTGGCATGGGTAAAGATCACACTCTGTTCGCTAAAATCGACGGCGTGATCAAGTTTGAAGTAAAAGGCGCTTTCAACCGCCGTTACGTGAGCATTGTCCCGAAGACTGCAGTCGTCGCGGCATAATTACGTAGATGCTGGAAAAGCCCTGTCTCGCGACGGGGCTTTTTCGTTTGTGGGGTGAGTCTCTTGCAAAGCTGTTTGTGATGGGCGAAAGCAGCTGGATTTGCGGTAGTTGCTTGAGGTCGCTGCGCTCATTTTTGCAAGAGTCTTATGTCTTAGTGTTTTTCGGCTCGTCCGTATGACGAGAGGCGTTTTGTTATGAAGTTTGTTGATGAAGTATCTATTCGAGTAAAGGCCGGCGACGGCGGCAACGGTTGCATGAGCTTCCGTCGCGAAAAATTCATTGAGAACGGTGGTCCGAACGGCGGTGACGGTGGTGATGGCGGCTCGGTCTACATGATCGCCGACGAAAACCTCAACACCCTGGTGGACTACCGTTATACCCGGCACTTCGATGCCGAGCGCGGTTCCAACGGCGGTAGCACCGACTGCACCGGTAAAAAAGGTGAAGAGCTGGTACTGCGCGTTCCAGTGGGCACGACCGTTATCGACTCCGCCACTCAGGAAGTCATTGGCGACCTGACCAAGGCCGGCCAACGTCTGTTGGTGGCTCATGGCGGCTGGCACGGTCTGGGTAACACCCGTTTCAAATCCAGTACCAACCGTGCTCCGCGTCAGACCACTCCGGGTAAGCCGGGTGAGGCGCGTGATCTCAAGCTGGAAATGAAAGTGTTGGCCGACGTTGGCCTGCTGGGCTTGCCGAACGCTGGCAAAAGTACCTTTATCCGTTCGGTGTCGGCCGCCAAGCCGAAAGTCGCTGACTACCCGTTCACCACGTTGGTGCCGAACCTGGGCGTGGTTTCTGTCGATCGCTGGAAAAGCTTCGTGGTCGCGGATATTCCGGGGCTGATCGAAGGGGCTTCCGACGGCGCGGGCCTGGGGATTCGCTTCCTCAAGCACTTGTCGCGTACCCGCCTGCTGTTGCACCTCGTGGACATGGCGCCACTCGATGACGCCAGCGCACCAGATGCTGCTGAAGTCATCGTCAGCGAACTGACCAAGTTCAGCCCGTCCCTGGCTGAGCGTGATCGTTGGTTGGTGCTGAACAAGTGCGACCAGATCCTTGAAGAAGAGCACGATGAACGCGTCAAGGAGATCGTTGATCGCCTGGAATGGACCGGTCCGGTCTACGTGATCTCGGCCATCTCCAAGCTCGGTACCGAGCGTCTGTGCCACGACATCATGCGATACATGGAAGATCGTGCTGATCGCCTGGCGAACGACCCGGCCTACAAAGAAGAGTTGGCAGACCTCGATCAGCGCATCGAAGACGAAGCCCGTGCTCAGTTGCAGGCCCTGGATGACCAGCGTGCCCTGCGCCGCACCGGCGTGAAGTCGGTCCATGACATCGGCGACGATGATTGGGACGAAGAAGATGTGGATGACGAAGACGGTCCGGAAATCATTTACGTGCGTGACTGATTCGTTGCGATAAACTTAAACGCCGCTCTCTGGAGCGGCGTTTTAGTATCTGGAAATCGGTAGTCACCGAATAACGTTATGGGCAGCGCTGGGTCGCGCTGTCCTCAAACTAAGGTTGAAGATGATGCGGAGCAAGGTGACAGGTGCGCAGCGTTGGGTCGTGAAGATCGGCAGCGCTTTGCTGACGGCGGACGGCAAGGGCCTGGATCGCGCGGCAATGGGTGTCTGGGTTGAACAGATGGTGGCCTTGCATGAGGCGGGCGTCGAGCTGGTGCTGGTGTCCTCCGGGGCGGTGGCTGCTGGCATGAGTCGGCTGGGCTGGACCGTACGACCCAGTGCAATGCACGAGTTGCAGGCGGCTGCCGCCATCGGTCAGATGGGGTTGGTGCAGGCCTGGGAGTCGAGCTTTGCCGAGCATGGCCGGCATACCGCGCAGATTCTCCTGACGCACGACGACCTGTCCGACCGCAAGCGCTACCTGAACGCCCGTAGTACTTTGCGCGCGCTGGTCGAACTCAAGGTCATTCCGGTGATCAACGAGAACGACACCGTGGTCACCGACGAAATTCGTTTCGGCGACAACGACACGCTGGCGGCGCTGGTGGCCAACCTGGTCGAGGCTGACTTGCTGGTGATCCTGACCGATCGTGACGGGATGTTCGACGCTGATCCGCGTAACAACCCTGGCGCCAAGCTGATTTACGAAGCGCGCGCTGATGATCCGGCGCTGGATGCAGTGGCGGGTGGTACCGGTGGTGCGCTGGGTCGTGGCGGCATGCAGACCAAATTGCGTGCTGCGCGCCTGGCGGCACGTTCCGGTGCGCACACCATCATCGTCGGTGGGCGCATTGATCGCGTGCTGGATCGTCTCAAGGCTGGCGAGCGCATCGGCACCCTGCTGTCGCCTGAGCGCGGCTTGCTGGCGGCGCGTAAGCAGTGGCTGGCCGGGCATCTGCAAACCCGTGGCACCCTCGTGCTGGATGAGGGTGCGGTAACGGCATTGTCCAAGGGCAATAAAAGTTTGCTGCCGGTGGGTGTCAAGCTGGTCCAGGGCAGTTTCCGTCGTGGAGAAATGGTGGTGTGTGTGGCGCCAGACGGTCGCGAAATTGCTCGTGGTCTCGCTAACTACAGCGCCCTTGAGGCA
Organism: Pseudomonas sp. TH15; assembly: GCF_016651105.1. Lineage (GTDB taxonomy): Bacteria > Pseudomonadota > Gammaproteobacteria > Pseudomonadales > Pseudomonadaceae > Aquipseudomonas. The sequence continues at coordinate 80,799 of NZ_JAEKEL010000001.1, read as the reverse complement.
CAAAAAATCATCGGTCAGTCGTCTGAGGCGATTGTCGGTTTATTGGGTTACATGGCGGAGCCAGAGCTGGTTCACCGCGATAACCTGATTCTGGTCTGAAGGAATATCTCAATGCGCGTGGCAAAAGGATTGTTGGGTCTGCTGTTGGCAATGCCGCTGCTGGCCTCGGCCGAGGAAATTGGTCAGGTGTCGACGGTGTTCAAGTTTGTCGGCCCGAATGACCGCATCGTCGTCGAGGCTTTCGATGATCCGAAGGTCGATGGCGTGACCTGCTACTTGTCGCGCGCCAAGACGGGCGGCGTGAAGGGTGGCTTGGGTCTGGCTGAAGATCGCGCTGAAGCGTCCTTGGCTTGCCGCCAAGTCGGGCCGATCAGCTTCAAAGGCGAGCTGAAGGATGGTGAAGAGGTGTTCAAGGAGCGCACTTCGCTGGTCTTCAAGACCATGCAGGTGGTGCGGTTCCTCGACAAGAGGCGCAATACGCTGGTGTACCTGGTCTATAGCGATCGTTTGATCGAGGGTAGCCCGCAGAATGCGGTGACGGCGATTCCGATCTTGCCATGGGCTCACGCTCAATAAGTTAGCGCAGATCCAGAATGTGGGAGCGGGCTTGCTCGCGAAAGCCGTGTGTCAGTCAATGCAGATGTCGACTGATGCGCCGCCTTCGCGAGCAAGCCCGCTCCCACATTTTTTGTGCTGGATTTGCTAAATCGCAGGCAATAAAAAACCGACCCTAGGGTCGGTTTTTTAACAAGCTTATCGCTTATGCGGCAACAGCAAGGTTCAGAGCCTTGACGTGACCGTTCAGGCGGCTCTTATGACGAGCAGCCTTGTTCTTGTGGATGATGCCTTTATCGGCCATACGGTCGATAACTGGCACGGCCAGAACGTAAGCAGCTTGAGCTTTTTCAGCGTCTTTTGCGTCGATGGCCTTAACTACATTCTTGATGTAGGTACGAACCATGGAACGCAGGCTGGCGTTGTGGCTGCGACGCTTCTCAGCCTGTTTTGCACGTTTTTTGGCGGAAGGTGTGTTGGCCACCGTCGAGCTCCTCGAAAGACTTTTTAGGAAATAGCAAACAAAATAGGCCGCGAATCATGCCGATGAGTTGATGTCTTGTCAAGGGCGGTTGAGACGTTCCGCTAAGTGGTAGGTATAAAGAGGCGGGATATTTATTTCCGGCGCTTGACCTGTAAACTCGCGAGCTTTGGCTCTGTGCTGCTGCGGCGCGGAGTATCGCATAAGTAGGCGCTTTGTTCGCCTGCTGTTTATCGACAGGCACAAACTCTTTCAATGAATCTGCTCAAATCGTTAGCCGCCGTCAGCTCTATCACAATGCTTTCCCGGGTTCTGGGGTTCGTTCGTGACACGCTCATCGCACGTACATTTGGTGCGGGGATGGCGACCGACGCCTTCTTTATCGCCTTTAAACTGCCCAATCTGTTACGGCGGATCTTCGCCGAAGGGGCGTTTTCCCAGGCATTCGTGCCGATTCTTGCCGAATACAAGAGCCAGAAAGGCGAAGAGGCGACGCGAACCTTTATTGCCTACGTCTCGGGCCTGCTGACGTTGGTGCTGGCGCTGGTGACGGCGCTGGGCATGATCGCCGCACCCTGGGTTATCTGGGCCACGGCGCCGGGTTTCACCGATACACCGGAAAAATTCGAACTGACGTCCAGCCTGTTGCGGGTGACTTTTCCCTACATCTTATTGATCTCCCTGTCCTCATTGGCCGGGGCGATCCTCAATACCTATAACCGTTTCTCGGTGCCGGCCTTCGTGCCGACGCTGCTGAACGTCAGCATGATCATCTTTTCGGTGTTCCTGACGCCGTACTTCAACCCGCCGGTCATGGCCCTGGGCTGGGCGGTGCTGGTCGGTGGCCTGGCGCAACTGCTCTATCAACTGCCGCATCTGAAAAAGATCGGCATGCTGGTGTTGCCGCGGCTGAATCTGCGCGACACCGGCGTCTGGCGGGTAATGAAGCAAATGTTGCCGGCGATTCTTGGGGTTTCCGTCAGTCAGATTTCCCTGATCATCAACACCATCTTCGCCTCGTTCCTGGTAGCCGGCTCTGTATCGTGGATGTATTACGCCGACCGCTTGATGGAGTTGCCGTCCGGCGTGCTGGGCGTGGCGTTGGGCACGATTCTGCTGCCGACCCTGGCCAAGACTTACGCCAGCAAGGATCGCCACGAGTATTCGCGAATCCTCGATTGGGGCCTGCGCCTGTGCTTCGTGCTGGTGTTGCCGTGCTCCCTGGCACTGGGGATTCTGGCGGAGCCGCTGACCGTTTCGTTGTTCCAGTACGGCCAGTTCAGCGCGTTTGATGCATCGATGACTCAGCGGGCGTTGATCGCTTATTCGGTCGGTTTGCTCGGGATTATCGTGATCAAAGTGCTGGCGCCGGGCTTTTATGCGCAACAAAACATCCGCACACCGGTGAAAATCGCGATTTTCACCCTTATTGTTACCCAGCTGTTCAACCTGGTGTTGATCGGTCCACTGGCCCATGCCGGCCTGGCACTGGCTATCAGTGTTGGTGCCTGCATTAACGCCAGTTTGTTGTTCTATCAACTGCGCAAACAACAGATGTACCAACCGCAACCGGGCTGGGGGAAGTTCGGCCTTAAGCTGGTGATTGCTGTGCTAGTGATGTCCGCGGTATTGCTGACCGGAATGCATTTCATGCCGGCCTGGGATCAGGGGCATATGCTTGAGCGTTTCCTGCGTCTGGGCGCCTTGGTGGTGGCAGGCATGGTGTCCTATTTCGGCATGTTGCTGTTGATGGGCTTCCGTTTGCGCGACTTCAATCGCAAGGCGTTGAGCTGAGGTCTTTACCTCGATAAACACGGGCGGGCCGGCAGTTTTGTCGGCTCGATCACTTTGGGTTACGGTGTTGCCTGTCGTCGGCCGCCGGGTGTGGTTATAATCGACCACTTTATGAGCAAGAAGCGCGTTATGCAGCTGGTTCGAGGCCTCCACAATCTGCGCCCCCAGCATCGGGGCTGTGTCGCCACTATTGGCAACTTTGACGGTGTTCACCGTGGTCACCAGGCTATCCTGGCCCGGCTGCGTGAACGCGCGCTCGAGTTGAACGTACCCAGCTGCGTGGTGATTTTTGAGCCGCAGCCGCGGGAATTCTTCGCCCCAGACACGGCCCCGGCCCGTCTGGCCCGGTTGCGGGACAAACTGCAGCTGTTGGCCGACGAAGGGGTCGACCGGGTCTTGTGCCTGGCGTTCAACCAGCGCCTGAGCAAACTCAGCGCCAGCGAATTCGTCGATACGATTCTGGTAGACGGTCTGGGCGTGCAGCATTTGGAGGTCGGTGACGACTTCCGTTTTGGCTGTGATCGGGTAGGGGATTTCGATTTCCTGCAACAGGCCGGCGTCCTGCAAGGGTTTACCGTCGAGGCTGCGCAAACCGTCGAGCTGGACGGTATTCGCGTCAGCAGCACCCAGGTGCGTAATGCCCTGGCCGCTGCCGATTTTGCCTTGGCCGAACGCTTGCTCGGTCGTCCGTTCCGGATTGCCGGGCGCGTCCTGCATGGCCAGAAGCTGGCGCGCCAACTCGGTACGCCAACTGCCAACATACAACTCAAGCGCCGTCGCGTGCCGCTGACCGGGGTTTACCTGGTCAACGTCGACATCGACGGCAAGACCTGGCCAGGCGTCGCCAACATCGGCGTGCGGCCAACGGTCCAAGGTGATGGCAAAGCCCACCTCGAAGTGCATCTTTTAGATTTTGCCGGCGATCTGTATGACCGGCGTTTGACGGTGGTTTTCCACCACAAGCTGCGTGAAGAGCAGCGTTTCGCCTCTCTGGAGGCGCTTAAGACGGCGATCAATGCGGATGTCGCCGCCGCCCGTGCCCTGTCGCACCTAGCGCCAATCGCTAATGAAGAGCCTTAAATGACCGACTATAAAGCCACGCTAAACCTTCCGGACACCGCCTTCCCAATGAAGGCCGGCCTGCCCCAGCGCGAACCGCAGATTCTGCAGCGCTGGGACAGCATTGGCCTGTACGGTAAGTTGCGCGAAATTGGCAAGGATCGTCCGAAGTTCGTGCTTCACGACGGTCCTCCGTACGCCAACGGCACGATTCACATCGGTCATGCGCTGAACAAGATTCTCAAGGACATGATCATCCGCTCGAAGACCCTTTCGGGTTTCGACGCGCCTTATGTTCCGGGCTGGGACTGCCACGGCCTGCCGATCGAGCACAAAGTCGAAGTGACCCACGGCAAAAACCTGGGCGCGGACAAAACCCGCGAACTGTGCCGTGCCTACGCCACCGAGCAGATCGAAGGCCAGAAGTCCGAATTCATCCGTCTGGGCGTGTTGGGCGATTTCGCCAACCCGTACAAGACCATGGACTTCAAAAACGAGGCTGGTGAAATCCGCGCACTCGCCGAAATCGTCAAGGGCGGTTTCGTGTTCAAGGGCCTCAAGCCTGTGAACTGGTGCTTTGACTGCGGTTCGGCCCTGGCTGAAGCGGAAGTCGAGTACGAGAACAAAAAGTCTTCGACCATCGACGTAGCCTTCCCGATTGCCGACGAAGCCAAACTGGCTGCCGCTTTCGGTCTGCCGTCGCTGGCCAAGCCTGCTTCGATCGTGATCTGGACCACCACCCCGTGGACTATCCCGGCCAACCAGGCGCTGAACGTCCACCCGGAATTCAACTATGCCCTGGTCGATGTCGGCGACAAACTGCTGGTACTGGCTGAAGAGCTGGTCGAGTCGTGCCTGGCCCGTTACAGCCTGGAAGGTTCGGTCATCGCGACCACCACCGGTAAAGAGCTGGAGCTGATCAACTTCCGTCACCCGTTCTACGATCGCTTGTCGCCGGTTTACCTGGCCGAGTACGTTGAGCTGGGCGCTGGCACCGGCGTGGTTCACTCCGCACCGGCCTACGGCGTGGACGACTTCGTGACCTGCAAAGCGTATGGCATGGTCAACGACGACATCCTCAACCCGGTACAAAGCAACGGCGTGTACGCGACGTCGCTGGAGTTCTTTGGCGGCCAGTTCATCTGGAAAGCCAACCCGGCCATCGTCGACAAGCTGACCGAAGTCGGTGCGCTGCTGCACACCACCATCATCGAACACAGCTACATGCACTGCTGGCGTCACAAGACCCCGCTGATCTACCGCGCCACCGCGCAGTGGTTCATCGGCATGGACAAAGAGCCGACTTCCGGCGAAACCCTGCGCAAGCGGGCGATCAAAGCCATCGAAGAAACCAAGTTCGTTCCGGCCTGGGGCCAGGCGCGCCTGCACTCGATGATCGCCAACCGTCCGGACTGGTGCATCTCCCGTCAGCGCAACTGGGGCGTACCGATCCCGTTCTTCCTGAATAAGGAAAGCGGCGAACTGCACCCACGTACCGCCGAGCTGATGGAAGAAGTCGCCAAGCGCGTTGAAGTCGAAGGCATCGAAGCCTGGTTCAAGATGGACGCTGCCGAGCTGCTCGGTGACGAAGCGCCGCTTTACGACAAAATCAGCGACACCCTGGACGTCTGGTTCGATTCGGGCACCACGCATTGGCACGTCCTGCGCGGTTCGCACCCGATGGGCCACGAGACCGGCCCGCGTGCCGACCTGTACCTGGAAGGCTCGGATCAACACCGCGGCTGGTTCCACTCGTCGCTGCTGACCGGTTGCGCCATCGACAACCACGCGCCGTACCGCGAGCTGCTGACCCACGGTTTCACCGTGGATGAGTCGGGCCGCAAGATGTCCAAGTCCTTGGGCAACGTGATCGCGCCGCAAAAGGTCAACGACACTCTGGGCGCCGACATCATGCGTCTGTGGGTCGCTTCCACCGATTACTCGGGTGAAATGGCGGTTTCCGACCAGATCCTGCAACGCAGTGCGGACGCCTACCGGCGTATCCGTAACACTGCGCGCTTCCTGCTCTCGAACCTGACCGGTTTCAACCCGGCCACCGACATCCTGCCGGCCGAAGAAATGCTGGCGCTGGACCGTTGGGCCGTGGACCGCACCTTGCTGCTGCAACGTGAGTTGCAAGAGCACTACGGTGAATACCGCTTCTGGAACGTCTACTCCAAGATCCACAACTTCTGCGTGCAGGAGTTGGGCGGGTTCTACCTCGACATCATCAAGGACCGTCAGTACACCACTGGCGCCAACAGCAAGGCCCGCCGTTCGGCGCAAACCGCGCTGTACCACATCAGCGAAGCGCTGGTGCGCTGGATCGCGCCGATCCTGGCGTTCACCGCCGACGAACTGTGGGAATACCTGCCGGGCGAGCGTAACGAATCGGTGATGCTCAACACCTGGTACGAAGGCCTGACCGAGCTGCCGGACAACGTTGAACTGGGCCGCGCCTACTGGGAGCGGATCATGGCGGTGAAGGTCGCGGTCAACAAGGAAATGGAAATCCAGCGTGCAGCGAAAGCTGTCGGTGGCAACCTGCAAGCCGAAGTGACGCTGTTCGCCGAGGAGGCGCTGAGCGCCGACCTGGCCAAGCTGAGCAACGAACTGCGCTTTGTACTGATCACGTCGACCGCCAGCGTTGCGCCATTCGTACAGGCTCCGGCCGACGCGGTAGCCACTGAAGTCAGCGGCCTGAAGCTGAAGATCGTCAAATCGGCCTTCCCGAAGTGCGCCCGTTGCTGGCACTGCCGTGAAGACGTCGGCGTGAACCCGGAGCATCCGGAAATCTGCGGTCGTTGCGTCGACAACATCAGCGGCGCTGGAGAGGTTCGTCACTATGCCTAACGCGGCTGGCCGTTTCGGACGGCTGAGCTGGCTCTGGTTGAGCCTGCTGGTCCTGGTCATTGACCAGGCCAGCAAGTTCTACTTTGAAGGCAAGCTCGAGATGTATCAGCAAATCGTGGTGATCCCCGATTTGTTCAGCTGGACCCTGGCCTACAACACCGGCGCGGCGTTCAGCTTCCTGGCCGACAGCTCTGGCTGGCAGCGCTGGTTGTTTGCGCTGATCGCCGTCGTGGTCAGTGCGGTGCTGGTGGTCTGGCTTAAACGCCTGGGCCGCAACGAAACCTGGCTGGCTGTCGCCTTGGCGCTGGTGCTGGGTGGCGCGTTGGGCAACCTGTATGACCGCATTGCCCTGGGCCATGTGATCGACTTCATTCTGGTGCATTGGCAGAACCGCTGGTATTTCCCGGCGTTCAACTTTGCTGATAGCGCCATCAGCGTCGGGGCAGTGATGCTCGCGCTGGACATGTTCAAAAGTAAGAAGACCGGAGAAACCGTTCATGACTGAACAGGTATTGGCTGAGCAACGCATCCGCCAGAACACGGAAGTCACCTTGCACTTTGCACTGCGCCTGGAGAACGGCGACACCGTCGACAGCACCTTCGACAAAGCCCCGGCGACCTTCAAGGTCGGCGACGGTAACCTGCTGCCAGGTTTCGAAGCGGCCCTGTTCGGCTTCAAGGCTGGCGATAAGCGGACGCTGACGATTGCGCCGGAAAACGCCTTTGGTCAGCCTAACCCGCAAAACGTACAGATCATCCCGCGTTCGCAGTTCAAGGACATGGAGCTGTCGCCGGGTTTGCTGGTGATCTTCAACGATGCGGCCAATACTGAGCTGCCCGGTGTGGTGAAAACCTTCGATGACGAGCAAGTGACCATCGACTTCAACCACCCGCTGGCTGGCAAGACATTGACCTTTGAAGTCGAGATCTTCGACGTCAAATCGCTGTAAGTAACACCGCAACCCATGTGGGAGCGGACTTTGCGAGAGCGAACTTTGTGGCGAGGGGATTTATCCCCGTTCGGCTGCGTAGCAGTCGTCGACCTATCAGTGCATTCATTGAGAATTGCGGTGACTGGTTCGGGGGCGCTTCGCACCCCAACGGGGATAAATCCCCTCAACACAGAGCTTTGCTCCTACAAGGGTGATTGATCTAATTTCTTGCGCGCAAGACACGAGGCACAGCATGCAAATCAAACTCGCCAACCCCCGTGGCTTCTGCGCCGGCGTGGACCGGGCGATCGAAATCGTCAACCGCGCCCTGGAAGTCTTCGGGCCGCCAATCTATGTGCGCCACGAAGTGGTCCACAATAAATTCGTCGTCGAAGACCTGCGTAACCGCGGGGCAATCTTTGTCGAAGAACTGGATCAGGTGCCGGACGACGTCATCGTGATCTTCAGTGCCCACGGCGTTTCCCAGGCTGTGCGTACCGAAGCCTCCGGCCGTGGCCTGAAAGTGTTCGATGCCACCTGCCCGCTGGTGACCAAGGTGCACATTGAAGTCGCACGCTACAGCCGTGACGGTCGTGAATGCATCCTGATCGGCCATGCCGGTCACCCGGAAGTCGAAGGCACCATGGGCCAGTACGACGGCAGCAATGGCGGCGCGATCTACCTGGTTGAAGACGAGAAAGACGTCGCTGCGTTGCAAGTACACAATCCCGAGAAACTGGCGTTTGTGACCCAGACCACGTTGTCCATGGACGACACCAGTCGCGTCATTGATGCCCTGCGCTTGCGTTTCCCGGCCATCGGTGGTCCACGCAAGGACGACATCTGTTACGCCACGCAAAACCGTCAGGACGCGGTCAAACAACTGGCCGACGAGTGCGACGTGGTATTGGTGGTCGGTAGCCCGAACAGCTCCAACTCCAATCGCTTGCGTGAACTGGCCGAGCGCATGTCTACACCGGCCTACCTGATCGACGGTGCCGAAGACCTGCAAAAGAGCTGGTTCGACGGCGTCGAGCGCATCGGCATCACCGCTGGTGCCTCCGCACCTGAAGTGTTGGTGCGTGGCGTGATCCAGCAGTTGCAGGCCTGGGGCGCTACCGGTGCCGATGAACTGGCCGGCCGCGAGGAGAACATCACCTTCTCCATGCCTAAAGAGTTGCGCGTGCGCTCGATTTGATGTTCTGCGCTTTTTGACACAGCGCCTGCTCAGTTTTTGTACTGCTCAGGCGCACTCGACCGCTAGCCGCCAGCACGATCTGCTGCTGGCTGACCGGTTCGCGAGTCGAGCAGATATGTAATGTCCCAGCCTGAAATGCCCGCCCGGGCATCAGCGGTTGTCCCAGACTGCTGAAACGCACGTAACGACTCACCGACCAATTGCCGACAATCGGCACTCGCCCGTCACTGGCGCGTTCGACCAACAAAGGATTGTTGCTGTCCTTCGGACCTTCGCCGCTAAGATCAAGAATGATCCGCCAGCCCTGGCTCCAATCGCCGTTGATGCCGTGGATGACTACGCTCTGACTGTGCGTAATGGCCATGCTGCGAGCGGTGCGGATGCCATCAAGCAGTGATTGCGCGGCCTGCTCACGATGATTCGATTCGGTAAGCGCCGCAAACGCCGGACTGACCAGCAATAGAACAATCCCGGCAATTGCCAGTCCCATAAGCAGTTCGATCAGGCTGAAACCTTGCTGATGCATGTATTTCCCTCCGTGGAATGCTGCGTTCGCGCAATCCTTGCGCGAGTAATGGCAAAACAACCGTACATCTGCCGGTCGAATGTTCTAGCGTGTAAGGGCAGGTATAGCCGACGGCAACGGAGGGCACCGATGGATCATCGTACAAAAGGTTTCACGCTGGTCGAGGTGCTGATCACCCTCGCGGTTTTTCTGATCCTGATCACGATGGCCGTGCCGATGTTTACCCGTTCGGTGCAAGGCACCCGGGCCGATACCGAGATCGGCGACTTGCAGCGAGGGCTCAATTACGCACGGCTGGAGGCCATCGACCGGGGCATTACCACGCGGCTGCGCCCAACGGCGGGTGGCAGCGTCTGGACCGGGGAACTGACGGTCTACGACAGTACTGGCACACCGGCCAATGTATTGCGGGTTGTTCCAGCGATGAGCAGCGGTGCGACTCTGACGCTAACCTCAGGAGTGACCACCATCGATTTCAACAATCTGGGCGGTTTGTCGGCACCGTCCTCGGCGGTGGTGATCAGTTATGTGTTGGGGGCGCAGAGCAGGACGCTGAATGTGTGCTTGAACGGACGGATTCTACTGGGTGGAAGTTGCGGATGAGGGAACGGAGCAAGGGTGCTCAGGAGGGCATGACGCTGATCGAGGTACTGGTCGCGTTGCTGATTCTGACGGTGGGGTTGTTGGGGGCGGCGGCGGTTCAGTTGAACGCGCTCAAGTACACCGACAGCTCGCGAATGACCAGCCAGGCGAGTTTTATCGCCTACGACATGATGGACCGCATCCGCGCCAACTCCGGCGCCGACTATACCGTCACGCCTCCGACGTCGGGCAACCTGAGCGTTGCCCGGGATCAGGATCTCTACGATTTCACCACCAACATCGTCAACTTCGGCGGTGCGAGCGCCACTGGCAGCGTTACGCTGAATCTGCGGGTGTACACCATCACCATCACCTGGGATGACTCGCGAGCCGCTAATGTCGCCAACACGCGTCGCAGTTTCGTTCTGACCAGTCGCGCCACCGCCGACCCGGTGACGACACCATGAAACATTACAGCCGAGGCTTTGGCCTGATCGAATTGATGATTGCGCTGATACTGAGCCTGATCGTGGTGCTGGGTGTGGCGCAGATTTTCATCTCGGCCAAAAACACCTACGTCAGCCAGAACACCGCGGCCGGCATGCAGGAAGATGCGCGGTTTGTATTGAGCAAGATGATTCAGGAAATCCGCGGGGTCGGTATGTTCGGTTGCCTGACGACTGTCACTGACGCCAGTTCGGCGGGTGATTTCAATGCCAGTCAGTTAGCGCCGATCAGTTGGGACAACACCAATCTCAAGCTCACGCTGGTCACGGCAGATGTGGGTGGTAACGGCGGGACGCCGACCTGGACGGTAGTTTCCGACTGTCGAAACAGTGCGTCGGCCTACACGGGCGTGCGGGCACCGGCCTCCGGGCAAATGGCTTTCCCGATTCGCCGGTTGATTTACAGCTTCAGCAACAACCAACTGTTGATGGGCGTCGGCAGCGGCACGCCGACCCAGGCGGTGCTGGTCAACAACGTCAGCGCATTCAACGTGTCGTTCGGTGTCGCCACCAGCACCACTGACGTGGGGGCCTCCAGTTACAGCAGCAACCCGGCCAACCCCGCGCTGATCCGCAGTGTTCGCCTGACCTTGACCCTGACCGATCCCAACAACCGCGTGCGCAATCAAACTTTCAACGTGGTTGCCGCTTTGCGCAACCGGCTTCAGTAGGTGAGTGCCGGATGAGAACCCTGACAAAAATGCAAAAAGACCAACAGGGAATGGCCTTGTTGATCAGCCTGGTGTTTCTGTTGCTGCTGACGTTGATCGGAATTTCATCGATGCAAAACGCGACCCTCCAGGAAAAAATGGCCGGCAGCGTGACCCTGCGCAATCAATCCTTTCAACTGGCCGAGATGAACTTGCGCATCGGCGAAAGCGCGGTGCAACTGGCGACCTATACGCTGGCAGTGTGTGGCTCCACGACGCAATGTGCGCCGCCGGCTGAATCCTCAGCGGTGACCGGTGCCGGGCTCAACTCCACGTCGGGGGTCAATTGGATCGCCGCCGGTGGCGGTTTTTATGGGGTGCAGAACATCGGCACCACGCTGACAGCCATCAATGTGCCGAGCAACACCTCGGCGACGCTGTATCGGGTCACGGCGGTGGGCATCGTGGGTAACAACATTCGCAGTGTGGTGGAGAGCGTCTATGCCAAGTATTGATCGGTGCCGGATGCTGCTGCTTGGCCTGTTGCTGAGTTTTTATCTGGCGGCGCCGGCCTGGGCGTTTACGCCTTCCGACTCACCGCTGCTGAGTGCTGCAGCGGTACCGCCCAATGTGATGCTGCTGATCGACGACTCCGGCAGCATGAACAGCATTATCTATGCGACAGGGTTTGATCCGACGGTTACCCGCACCCCCGCACGGCAATGCAACGCAGTGCTCGGGCTGTGCCTGACGTCATCAACGATCACCGGCGATCCGGTGTTTCTGTCGAGCCTGCCGACCTCCGGTTGCTCGGGCGGCGCCTATGCGTTTTACAACAACAGCCTGATTCCACAATGCCTGAAGCTGCCGGATCCGGTCGGTAGTGGCAACACGCGATACACCGGCGATTACATTGCCTATCTGGTAGGGCTGGCCAATGGTGCAAACCGTGACTTTACGACCGGCACGATCCCTACCGACTACCGGATCAACGTTGCGCGTAACGTGTCGACGGCATTGGTGACCAGTAACCGGGGCTTGCGTATCGGTTTGTCGACCTTCAATCCGCCTACCGGCAACAGCCCCGCAAACGGCGGATATATCGCACGTTCCATCAGCGATCTGGCGGTCGTCACTGGCAGCGTCACCCAGTCTCAAGCTGACAACAATTACAACAACTTGATCTCAGCCATCAACAACTTGAGCGCCATCGCCAACACGCCATTGGCCGAAACCTACTACGAAATCACCCGTTACTTTCGTGGCATGACGCCGTACTACAACTCGACGCCGGCAACCTACACCAGCCCGATCCAGTACCGCTGCCAAAAGAATTACGGCGTGGTGATCACCGATGGCCTTCCGACCTACGACCGCACCTTCCCGAGCAACGATCCGCTGGGCGGCAGCCGTTTACCCAACTGGGACGGGATCAACAATGACGGCAACAACCTCAATGGCGACAATGAGGGCGATACGCTGTATCTGGACGATATCGCCAAGTTCGCCTTCGACATCGACATGCGTTCGACCGGTACGGATCTGGCGGGCAAGGCCTGGAATTCCGCGGATTTCCCAAAGCAGAACATGAACACCTATACCGTCGGATTCACCTCGTCCAACCAGATGTTGTCGGATGCAGCGGCTTACGGCCAAGGCTTGTATTACCAGGCTAACGACGCTGCCGGCCTCAACGCGGCGTTGTCTTCTGCCCTGAGTAACATCACCTCCAAGGCTGGATCCGGCGGGAGTGGTGTCACCAGCAGCAGCACGCTGGCCAGCGGTTCGAGTTACTACCAGACCACGTACGACCCCAAGGACTGGCGCGGGACGATCAAGTCCTATGGTTTCACCACTAGCGGTTCGGTGAACACCGCAGCGGTGTTATGGACCACCGACACGGTCATCGTGCCTGGCGCTACGGCCCCGATCTACCAGTCCTGGAACAGCCTTACCAACGCTGTGATTACCCTGGCCTACAGCAACTTTTCCCCGGCCCAGCAAACGTCACTCGGCTTGAGCCTGCCGACCGGCATCGTCGGCAATGATCTGGTGGAATGGAGCAAGGGCACCAACAAGACCGGGCTGAAAGTACGCACGGTGCTACTGGGAGACATCATCAACTCGCCGCTGGCACTGGCTTCGCCCACAGACCAAACCGCTTCGGACCTGGTGGGCGACTCCACTTACACCGCCTACCTGGCAACCAAAGCGGCCAACATGAGCGCCAGCCTGGTGGTCAATGCCAACAACGGCTTCCTCAACGTTATCAACGCGGCCAACGGCGCCCGACGTTTTGCCTATATGCCTTCGAGTGTGTTGCCATCGTTGCACTACATCGCCGATCCCGCCTACATCAACGGGGTGAGCCACAAGTTTCTGGTCGATGGTCAGGTCGGCGTGTTCGATATGCAACTCAACAGCGCCTGGAAAACCCTGGCCCTTGGCGGTGTAGGGGCCGGTGGCAAGACGTTCTACGCCGTGCAGTTGTTCGATGCCTCGGCGGGCAATGTATTCAATGCGTTGTGGGAAATCAGTGCGCCGACCACTGCGAACACGGCAAACGTTTTCAATGACCTGGGTTATGCCTATGCCCGCCCCGAAGTGGCACGCTTGGCCGATGGGCGCTGGGCGGCATTCATCTCCAATGGTTATGGGAGCAATTCCGGTGTCGCGGCGTTGTATGTGGTGGATGTTCGTGACGGTTCGCTGATCAAGAAAATCGTCATCGACAGTACCGAAACCACCAACGGCTTGTCGTCGGTGAAGCTCAAGGTCAACTCGCAGAACGTGGTGCAGGCCGCTTATGGCGGCGACTTGAAAGGGCGCATGTGGAAGTTCGACCTGAGCGGCGCGACGACCGACACCTGGGGCGTGGCCTTTTCCGGCAAGCCGTTGTTCACGACTCCCGGTGGCACCACTCAGCCGATTACCGCGCAACCACTGCTGGCGGACAACTCCCTGGGCGGCAAGGAAGTGTTTTTCGGCACCGGCAAATTCAACGAGACCACCGACAAGACCAGTAAGGATCTCCAGGCCTTTTACGCAGTCTGGGATGCCAATGGCGGCGCTGGTCAACTGACCGTGTCGAGTTTGCAGGCACAGGCGGTGACCGGAGTGACCACCAGCAGCACCGGCGGGCAGTTCATCACCACGACTCAGAATGAAACGACTTACCCGGCGGAGCAGGGCTGGTACCTGCCGCTGGTTTACAACAACGTGCTGACGGGTGAGCGGGTGATCAATCAGGCCAGTCTGGTGGCTGGTCGGATCGTGTTCACCACGGCCAGCGTGGATACCACCGACCCTTGCGCCAGTTTCGGCACCGGCAAACTGGTCGAACTGGATGCATTCAGCGGTAAGATGCTCAACTACGCAGTGCTCGACACCAATGGTGACGGGGTGGTCGACAGCAACGATGCGATTTCCAGCGGGGTGATTTTCACCGGTGGTATTCCAACGCTGAACGCGGTCGTCAACAATGCGTCCCGCAAGATCGTGAACGACTCCAGCGGCGGCATTACCTCCCTTGTGGAGAAACCCGGCGGTGGCGGCAGCCGTCGCATCATGTGGCGACAAATACAGTAAGTGAGAGTTGAGGCAATGCGCAGATCCAACCGAGGTTTTACCCTGATCGAAATCATGATCGTGATTGCGATCATCGGGATAATCGCCACCATTGGCTATCCGAGCTTCACCGAATACGTGAAAAAGGGCCGTCGCGCCGACGTGGTCGGGCTGCTTTCCGATCAAGCGCAGATTCTTGAGCGGTTCTATTCAAAAAATAACGTTTACACCAACGTCACAGGCCTGAGCGCGGGTAACGACTACTACACCATTACACCGACCATCACCGATCAGACCTTCCTCGTGACGGCTGTGCGCAAGGTCGGCGCGGCCATGGCTACTGACAAGTGCGGCGATTTCACCATCACCAGTACCGGCGTCAGAGGCATGGTCAACGCCCAGGCCGGGCTGGTCACCAAGGATTGCTGGGGTCGCTGAGTTTCTTTTTCGGGTGCCTCTTGCGCCCTCTGTCTAATGAACGGTTGGATCAGAACATGAGCAGGCAACAGCAAGTGGTGATTGTCGGCGGCGGGGTGATCGGCCTGCTGACCGCATTCAATCTCGCGTCCGAAGTACAGAGCGTTGTGCTGCTGGATCGCTCGAACGTCGGCCAGGAGTCATCGTGGGCCGGGGGTGGCATCGTTTCGCCGCTCTATCCGTGGCGCTACAGCCCGGCGGTTACTGCGTTGGCTCACTGGTCCCAGGATTTCTATCCACAGCTGGGTGAAAGGCTTTTTGCCGCCACCGGTGTCGACCCCGAAGTGCACACAACCGGGCTGTACTGGCTGGACCTGGACGACGAGGCCGAAGCGCTGGCCTGGGCCAAGCGGGAAAATCGTCCGCTACGGGCTGTGGATATCTCGGCGGCTCATGACGCTGTGCCTGTCTTGGGTAGCGGTTTTTCCCGGGCGATCTACATGGCCGATGTGGCCAATGTGCGCAACCCACGGCTGGTGAAGTCCTTGAAAGCGGCGCTGGTGGCGCTGCCGAACGTGACGATCCATGAGCAGTGCGAAGTCAGCGGGTTTATCCGTGAAGGCGATGCGGTGGTCGGGGTGCAGACATCAACGGGCGCGATTTATGGTGATCAGGTGGTGCTGACGGCCGGAGCCTGGAGCGGCGACTTGCTCAAAAGCCTTGGCCTGGAGCTCCCGGTCGAGCCGGTCAAAGGCCAGATGATTCTCTACAAATGCGCGGCGGACTTCCTGCCGAGCATGGTGCTGGCCAAGGGGCGATATGCGATTCCGCGACGCGATGGGCATATCCTGATCGGCAGTACGCTGGAGCACGAAGGATACGACAAGACCCCGACCGAATCGGCGCTGGAAAGCCTGAAAGCCTCGGCCGTGGAGTTGATTCCGGCGCTGGCGGATGCCGAGGTGGTGGGCCACTGGGCCGGGTTGCGGCCGGGTTCGCCAGAAGGCATTCCCTACATTGGCCGGGTGCCAGGGTTTGACGGGCTCTGGCTCAATTGCGGGCATTATCGCAATGGGCTGGTGCTGGCACCGGCGTCGTGTCAGTTGTTTGCGGATGTGATGCTGGGCAGGGCGCCGATCATTGATCCGGCACCGTATGCGCCGGTTGGGCGGATTTAAAGTCAGGATCAAAAGATCGCAGCCTTCGGCAGCTCCTACGCCAATCGCATTCCACGTAGGAGCTGCCGAAGGCTGCGATCTTTTAGAGGCTAATCCAAACCGAGTTTCTTCAGCCTGTAGCGCATCGACCGAAACGACAGATTCAGCCGCTGCGCCGCCGCCGTGCGGTTCCAGCGGGTTTCTTCCAGCGCCTGGAGGATGAGTTTGCGTTCGACGTTTTCCAGATAATCTTCCAGATTGTCGATCCGGGTCAGGTCCGGCACGCCGGCTTCGGCAGCGCAGTTACCGTCGGCCAGGCGCAAGTCGCTGGCTTCGATCTGTTTGTTCTCGCACAAGGTGTGGGCGCGTTCGAGCATGTTCTCCAGTTCCCGCACGTTGCCTGGGAAGCGGTAGCTTTTCAGCGCATCAAGGGCTAGCGGGTGGAGTTTTGTCGCGGGTTGGCCGGTGCCGGCCGCCAGGCGCTTGAGTACATGGCTGGCGAGTGTCTCGATATCGTCCCGGCGTTCACGCAGGGGCGGCACCCGCAACTCGATCACGTTGAGCCGATAATACAAATCCTGACGAAAACGTTCGGCACTGACTTCGGCGTCGAGGTCTTTATGGGTGGCGCAAAGGATGCGTACATCGACCACGGTTTCCTGCTGGCCGCCGACGCTGCGCACGGCTTTCTCCTGAATCGCCCGCAGCAGTTTGACCTGCATCGCCAGCGGTAAATCAGCCACTTCATCGAGGAACAGAGTGCCGCCATGGGCTGCCTGGAACAGGCCTGGTTTGTCTTCGATGGCGCCGCTGAAACTGCCTTTGCGATGGCCGAAAAATTCGCTTTCCATCAATTCCGACGGTATCGCCCCGCAGTTGACCGGGACGAAGGGACGATTGGCGCGCGGGCCTTGTTCGTGAATCAGACGAGCGACCAGTTCCTTGCCGCTGCCGGATTCACCGCTGATGTACACCGGTGCCTGGCTGCGGGCCAGCTTGTCGATTTGTTTACGCAGGCTGCGCATGGGCAACGAATCGCCGAGCAATCGTCGATCGATGGCGGTACTGGTGCCACCGGGTGCGGGCAGGCGCAGGGCACTGGTGACCAGTTCCCGGAGCCGGGTCAGGTCCACCGGTTTGGTCAGAAAGTCGAAGGCACCAGCCTTGAGGGCGTTGATGGCGGTTTCCAGGCTGCCGTAGGCGGTGATCATCGCCACCGGCACTTGGGCGTAACGTTGCTGGATGTGCTGCACCAGTTCCAGACCAGTGCCGTCCGGCAGGCGCATGTCGGTCAGGCACAGGTCGAATGACTCCCGGGCCAGCAGGGCTTGGGCTTCGCCAAGGTTGCGGGCACTGAAAGTGTCGAGTTTCATCCGTCCCAGGGTGATTTCCAGGAGTTCGCGGATATCCGGTTCGTCGTCGACGATCAGGACTTTTTGCCGTGGGCTCATGTTCAACTTTGTTTCCGTCCGTGTGCAAAGGTGATGCGAAAGCAGCCGCCGCCTTGGCGTGGTTTGAAGTCTAGGCGCGCCTGGTTGCTTTCGCACAGCTCACGGGACAGATAAAGCCCCAGGCCAGTGCCCTGGCTGCTGGTGGTGAAGAAGGGTTCGAACAAGTGCGCCTGCTGGTCCGGCGCCACGCCGGGGCCATTGTCCTGCACCTCGAGGACCGGCAACTGGCTGTCGGGGTCGACAAACAACTCAAGCCAGACCTCTGCCTGTTTATGAATCAGGGCGCTGTGACGCCAGCCATTGCGCAACAAATTGTCGAGTATCTGGGACAGTTGATTCGTGTCCATCAGCGTTGTGACATGGCCGGCGCCGATGCGCAGGTGAATGGTCTGGCGTTCGGTCGCGGTCTCGCGGGCTTCGGCGACGAACCGCGCAAGCCACGGCTTCAGATCGAGCCGTTGCGGCGTGGTTTGCTGACGGCGGGACAGTTGCAGGACGTTTTCGATAACCCGATTCATTCGCTGAGAGTGGTCTTGAATAATCTGGGTCAGACGTCTATCCGCGCCGTTCAGTTCCTCGGATTCCTGCAGCAACTGTGCGGCATGACTGATGGCGCCCAGCGGATTGCGGATCTCGTGGGCGATACCGGCGGTCAGGCGACCCAGGGCGGCGAGTTTCAGTTGCTGGGCCTGCTGGGAGATCTGGGCGAGGTCTTCGAGAAAGACCAAGGTCTGATGATGGGGGCTTTGGTCCAGGGCAATGAAGCTTGGTTGCAGCTCGAGGCCGGAACTGGCGATTTTCAGACTTTGGGGTCGCAAGGTCGGGTTGTTGAACCACAGTTGCAGGCGTTCGACCAAGGTCGGTGAATAATCATCGATCAACTCGCCGTCGAGGTGGTCCTGGCCCAGTTGGGACCGGGCGCTGTGGTTGGCCAGTTGCACCCGCCGCTGGTCATCGAGCACCAGGATGCCGGTGCGCATACGTTGCAAAATCAGCGCGTTCAGGGCTTCAAGGCCGACCACTTCGCTGGCCCGCTGCTCGGCCAGGTGTTCGCTGACCTCCAGACGTCGGATCAGACCTTGCACCAGCAATGCCGCGGCAAAGCACAGGGCGCCAAGCGTGCCGGCTTGCAGGTAGTCGTTGGGGCTGGTGGGGCGGCTGAAACTCAGCAGGAAGCTCAAACCGACAATGCCAATGGCCGCGACTGCGGCGATCAGCAAGCCAATACGCCCGCGCAACAGTGTGTTGCCGATGGCCACGGACACGATCAGCAAATTGCCAATGGCGCTGGCCGCACCGCCGGCAGCGTAGAACAGACCGCACAGCAGCAACACATCGGCCAGGGCCAGGCTGAATAACTGGCCGGGACGGCGGGTATTCTCCAGGAACACCACCAGCAGAATATTCAGTACCAGGTACAACCAGCTGCCACTGCGCAGCAGGTCGTTGTTGGCGAACATCAGCAACTGGTTGTCCATGTTGCTGGAGATCAACAGCACCAAGGTGATGCCGATACTTAAACGGTAGAGATGATAGAGGCGCAGCAGTCGCTGGGCTTGTTTGCTGCCGGGGCTGGAAGCCTCAGCGATCACTGGAGCCCGGGCCTTGCTCGAGGTGAGCCTGGCTGCAATACCACTGTTGTTGAAGACTCAGCGCACGGTCGCGAGGCAGGTGCACGCCGCAGTGGGCGCAACGAACCATCGGCGACGCGTCTTGCTCGCGCGGGGCACGGTTGGATTGATTTGAAGCGACGGGCGCCTTGAACTTGCGCCAGAACCATACCGCAGCGGCAATCAGGGCGATCCAGAACAGTAAACGAAGCATGGCGGGCTGCTTTATGAATGATGATCAGGCAGTTTAGCCAAGGACCCGACTAGCGCACAGCCTATTAAAGCGCGGACATGAAAAAGGGAGATCCGCAGATCTCCCTTTTTGTCCATCCGGTGTGATCAGTCGAACACGCCGAAGGTCATGTAGCTGAACCACGAACGGTCGCTGTTGTTGCCTTCCGCTTCGTGTTGTTCTTCCTGGATCACTTCGCCGTTGCCATCTTTAGGCTTGAGCTCGCTAGGAATCGAATCTTTCGCGTCCTGGAACTGCTTCTGCACGTCCTGGTTGGCGCGGGTTTCGCCCGGTGGCAGCGGCGGACGGGATTCGATCAGGCCCAGGGTCGCCTTGCTCAGCCACGAACGGTTGTCCGCTTCGGCTACCGATGGCTTGAACTGACCGTCCACCAGGCTTGGGTGGTTCGGGTAGTTGAGCTTCAGGGTTTCGAGGCTGGTGTTGGCCAGTTCGTCCAGGTGCAGACGCTGGTAGGACTCGACCATCACCGCCAGGCCGTCACCGACCGAAGGGGTTTCCTGGAAGTTCTCCACGACATAACGACCACGGTTCGCGGCGGCGACGTAGGCCTGACGAGTCAGGTAGTAGTCGGCAACGTGAATCTCGTAGGAGGCCAGCAGGTTGCGCAGATAAATCATGCGCTGCTTGGCATCCGGCGAGTAGCGGCTGTTCGGGTAGCGGCTGGTCAGCTGGGCGAACTCGTTGTACGAGTCGCGGGCAGCGCCCGGGTCACGCTTGGTCATGTCCAGCGGCAGGAAGCGCGCCAGCAGGCCGACGTCCTGGTCGAAGGAGGTCAGACCCTTGAGGTAATACGCGTAATCCACGTTCGGATGCTGTGGGTGCAAACGAATAAAACGCTCGGCGGCAGACTTGGCAGCCTCAGGTTCGGCGTTTTTGTAGTTGGCGTAGATGAGCTCGAGTTGAGCCTGATCAGCGTAGCGCCCGAACGGATAACGCGACTCCAGGGCCTTCAGCTTGGCTGTGGCACTGGTGTAGCTACTGTTATCCAGATCTTTCTGAGCCTGCTGGTACAGCTCGACTTCGCTAAGGTTTTCGTCTACGACTTCCTTCGATGAGCAAGCAGCGGTCAATGCGAGGATGGCGATCAGCAGCAGGTGTTTCACTTGCATGGCGGCTTGCGTCCCTATGACGGCCGCTGTCTTGGGCGGGGCCGTCCTGTTATGATGAGCGCCCCTTTGAATAGCATCGGGGCAAAAGACGCCGTATTTAACCACAAGCGCGCAGCCGAAACCAAAGGCTGTGCCGACGCCTAGTCTGAGCATGTCCGATAAAATTGAACTTCGCGCAGAGGTGCCGTCCGAATTGGGCGGCCAACGCCTCGATCAAGTCGCCGCACAATTATTCGCTGAGCACTCGCGCTCGCGCCTTTCCGCCTGGATCAAAGACGGCCGCCTGACTGTGGATGGGGCGGTTATCCGCCCGCGAGACATCGTTCATGGTGGCGCCATTCTTGAGCTAACCGCCGAGCAGGAAGCTCAGGGCGAATGGATCGCTCAGGACATTGAGCTGGACATCGTCTATGAAGATGACGACATCCTGGTGATCAACAAACCTGCGGGTCTGGTGGTGCATCCGGCTGCCGGTCACGCTGACGGCACCTTGCTCAACGCCTTGCTGCACCACGTGCCGGACATTATCAATGTGCCCCGCGCCGGTATCGTGCATCGCCTGGACAAGGACACCACTGGTCTGATGGTGGTGGCCAAGACCATTCAAGCGCAGACGCAGCTGGTAACACAGTTGCAGAGTCGCAGCGTCAGCCGGATCTACGAGTGCATCGTGATCGGTGTGGTGACCGCCGGCGGCAAAATCAACGCGCCGATCGGTCGTCACGGCCAGCAACGCCAGCGCATGGCGGTGATGGAAGGTGGCAAGCAAGCCGTCAGCCACTACCGCGTGCTCGAGCGTTTCCGCTCCCACACTCACGTGCGGGTGAAGCTGGAAACCGGTCGTACGCACCAGATTCGTGTGCATATGTCTCACATCAACTTCCCGTTGGTCGGAGATCCTGCCTACGGCGGTCGTTTCCGTATCCCGCCGGCAGCCAGTGTGACCATGGTCGAATCGTTGAAGGCGTTTCCACGTCAGGCACTGCATGCGCGGTTCCTGGAGCTGGATCATCCGACGACCGGTAAACGCATGAGCTGGGAATCGCCACTTCCGGACGATTTCGTCTGGTTGCTGACCCTGCTCAAGCAAGACCGTGAGGCGTTCATCGGATGAGCGACTGGCTGATTCCCGACTGGCCTGCGCCTGCCGGGGTGAAAGCCTGTGTGACCACCCGTGCGGGCGGCGTCAGTCTGGCGCCGTTCGACAGCCTCAACCTCGGCGATCACGTCGACGACAGCCCAGACGCTGTGGCCGAAAATCGCCGTCGCCTCACCGATCATTTCTCTATTCAACCGGCCTGGTTACAGCAGGTTCACGGCATTGCTGTGTCTCATGCTGATCCAGGTCTGGTAGCCACTGCCGACGCCAGTTGGACGGCGACGCCCGGTATTGCCTGCACGGCGATGACGGCAGATTGCCTGCCTGCACTGTTCTGCGACCGTGCCGGCACTCGCGTCGCGGCAGCCCATGCCGGCTGGCGCGGGCTGGCGGCGGGTGTGCTGGAGGCGACCCTCGACAGTCTGGCCGTGGCACCGCATGAGGTGCTGGTCTGGCTCGGCCCGGCCATAGGCCCGCAAGCCTTTGAAGTCGGCCCCGAAGTACGGGAAGTCTTCATCCAGCAACTGCCTGAGGCTGCTAAAGCCTTCGTTCCGAGTCAGAACGCCGGCAAGTTCATGGCCGACATCTATGAGCTCGCGCGTTTGCGTCTGGCCGCTCGTGGCGTCACCGCTGTTTATGGTGGCGGTTTCTGCACCGTGACCGATCCACGCTTCTTTTCTTACCGCCGCAGTCCACACACTGGTCGGTTTGCCTCTTTGATCTGGCTCGAAGACTAAGCTTCCCTGATCTACATCAACCGTATGACGCTTGAAACTCCCAGAATCGACCGCATCTAGTGAGGTATCTGGCAGGTTTCTTCACTCAGGATGGTTTTTTAGGTCCGGCCTGCTCAAAAGGAAGGTGACCCATGCGTATAGACCGTTTAACCAGCAAATTGCAGTTAGCTCTATCCGACGCCCAATCCCTGGCCGTCGGCCTCGATCATCCAGGCATTGAACCGGCGCACTTGATGCAAGCGATGCTTGAACAACAGGGTGGTTCGATCAAACCCCTGTTGATGCAAGTCGGCTTTGACGTCAACAGCCTGCGCAAAGAGCTGACCAAAGAGCTCGACCAACTGCCGAAAATCCAGAACCCGACCGGCGACGTGAACATGTCGCAAGATTTGGCGCGTCTGCTCAACCAGGCCGATCGCCTGGCCCAGCAGAAGGGTGATCAGTTCATCTCCAGCGAACTGGTGTTGCTCGCCGCCATGGACGACAACAACAAGCTCGGCAAACTGCTGCTCGGCCAAGGCGTGAGCAAGAAAGCCCTGGAAAACGCGATCAACAACCTGCGTGGCGGCGAAGCGGTTAACGACGCCAACCACGAAGAGTCGCGTCAGGCGCTGGATAAGTACACCGTCGACCTGACCAAGCGCGCCGAAGAAGGCAAGCTCGATCCGGTGATTGGCCGTGACGACGAAATTCGCCGGACCATTCAGGTTCTGCAGCGCCGTACCAAGAACAACCCGGTGCTGATCGGTGAGCCTGGCGTGGGTAAAACCGCCATCGCCGAAGGCCTGGCCCAACGGATCATCAACGGCGAAGTGCCGGATGGTCTCAAAGGCAAACGTCTGTTGTCCCTGGACATGGGCGCGCTGATTGCTGGTGCCAAGTATCGCGGCGAGTTCGAAGAACGCCTCAAATCCCTGCTCAATGAGCTGTCGAAGCAGGAAGGGCAGATCATTCTGTTCATCGACGAACTGCACACCATGGTCGGCGCCGGTAAAGGCGAAGGCTCGATGGATGCCGGCAACATGCTCAAACCGGCATTGGCTCGCGGCGAACTGCACTGCGTCGGCGCGACCACGCTCAACGAGTACCGCCAATATATAGAGAAGGACGCGGCCCTCGAGCGGCGCTTCCAGAAAGTATTGGTGGAAGAGCCGAGTGAAGAAGACACCATTGCTATCTTGCGGGGCTTGAAAGAGCGGTATGAGGTTCACCACAAGGTAGCGATCACCGACGGCGCGATCATCGCGGCGGCCAAGCTCAGCCATCGCTACATCACTGACCGTCAGTTGCCGGACAAGGCCATCGACCTGATCGACGAGGCTGCCAGCCGTATCCGCATGGAGATCGATTCCAAGCCGGAAGTGCTCGACCGTCTGGAGCGTCGTCTGATTCAGCTGAAGGTGGAGTCCCAGGCGCTGAAGAAAGAAAGCGACGAAGCGGCGATTAAACGCCTGGAAAAACTCCAGGTAGAAATCGTTCGCCTGGAACGTGAGTATTCGGACCTCGAAGAAATCTGGAACGCGGAAAAGGCCGAAGTCCAAGGCTCGGCGCAGATCCAGCAGAAAATCGAACAGTCCCGTCAGGAGCTGGAAGCTGCCCGCCGCAAAGGCGACTTGAACCGCATGGCCGAGCTGCAATACGGGGTTATCCCGGACCTGGAGCGCAGCCTGCAAATGGTCGACCAGCACGGCAAAAGCGAAAACCAGTTGCTGCGCAGCAAGGTGACCGAAGAAGAGATCGCTGAAGTCGTGTCGAAGTGGACCGGCATTCCGGTGTCGAAAATGCTCGAAGGCGAGCGCGACAAGCTGATGAAGATGGAAAGCCTGTTGCACCAACGTGTGATCGGCCAGGACGAAGCGGTGATCGCGGTCTCCAATGCGGTGCGGCGTTCCCGTGCCGGGTTGTCCGACCCGAATCGCCCGAGTGGTTCGTTCATGTTCCTCGGCCCGACCGGGGTCGGTAAGACCGAGCTGTGTAAGGCGCTGGCCGAATTCCTCTTTGATACTGAAGAGGCGATGATTCGCATCGATATGTCCGAGTTCATGGAGAAACATTCCGTGGCTCGACTGATTGGTGCGCCACCAGGCTACGTAGGCTATGAAGAGGGCGGTTACCTGACTGAGGCGGTGCGTCGCAAGCCTTACTCGGTAATCCTCCTGGACGAGGTCGAGAAGGCCCACCCGGACGTCTTCAACATCTTGCTGCAAGTGCTGGAAGACGGCCGACTGACGGATAGCCATGGCCGCACGGTGGATTTCAAAAACACCGTGATCGTCATGACCTCAAACCTGGGCTCGGTACAGATCCAGGAGTTGGTCGGTGATCGTGAAGCCCAGCGCGCGGCAGTGATGGATGCGATTTCCACGCACTTCCGGCCGGAGTTCATCAACCGAGTCGACGAAGTGGTGATCTTTGAACCGTTGGCGCGGGATCAGATTGCGGGCATCACCGAGATCCAGTTGGGTCGTCTGCGCAGTCGCCTGACCGAGCGTGAGCTGAAACTGGAGCTCAGCCCTGAGGCGATGGATAAGTTGATCGCAGTGGGTTACGACCCGGTCTATGGCGCACGGCCGCTCAAACGAGCGATCCAGCGCTGGATCGAGAACCCGTTGGCGCAGTTGATTCTGTCCGGTCGTTTCCTGCCGGGCGAGACGGCTGTCGGCATTGTAGAAAACGACGAAATCGTTTTCTCCTGAGCCGTAATGCCAGTGAAATAAAGAAGGCCTCGCATTGCGAGGCCTTTTTTTCGCCAGGCTGTTGAACTCTAAGGAAAAGGCTTGTAAAGTGCGCCCCGCAGTAAGTCACCCGGAAGGGTTTCTGCTCCCCAAGCAGAAATCTGAAATAAGTTGCAAATCATTAACTTGAATGCAATTTAGGGGGTTGACAGAGGTGCTTAAGATTGTAGAATAGCGCGCCTCAGACACACGAACGCAGCGATGCGAACGGGTCGAAGAGATGCAGCAAGCTTCACCGTTGTAAATTGAAATATGTAGTTCCGTGATAGCTCAGTCGGTAGAGCAAATGACTGTTAATCATTGGGTCCCAGGTTCGAGTCCTGGTCACGGAGCCAATTTCAAACCGGGGTATAGCGCAGTCCGGTAGCGCGCCTGCTTTGGGAGCAGGATGTCAGGAGTTCGAATCCCCTTACCCCGACCATTTTTGGGTCGTTAGCTCAGTTGGTAGAGCAGTTGGCTTTTAACCAATTGGTCGTAGGTTCGAATCCCACACGACCCACCATTTTTGAAACCAGTTAACGCTGGGATCAGATCTTAAGATCAGAGGCCAAAAGCGCTGATCGAAGAAGAAGGCGACTGAGTGGTCGCCTTTTTTTTACCGGGGTATAGCGCAGTCCGGTAGCGCGCCTGCTTTGGGAGCAGGATGTCAGGAGTTCGAATCCCCTTACCCCGACCATATTAAAAATCCTCGTATCGAAAGATACGGGGATTTTTTTTGTCTTTGAAAAAGTGAATACGCTTCAAGTCGTCGTACAACTTGCCGATAACGAGCCATCGGAGCGCAAACAGCGCTTCCCTCCCGCCCATAAAAAGAAAAGGCGCTCGTTATGTTTCTTCGTCAGCTGAATATTGCCCCTCGTGCAGCGCTGGGTTTTGCCTTGATTGCGGTGCTGGTGGCATTGCTCGGGGTATTTGCACTGGGGCAGATGTCGAGCATTCGTGACAGCGAGGTGGCGGTGGAAAGCCAGTGGCTGCCGAGCATCCGTGGCGGCGACGAGATTCGCGAGATCATGCTGCGCATTCGCACCATTTCCCTGCGCATGGCCCTGGACCAGGATCCGAAGAACATCGCGCAATACCGCAGCCAGATGGACACCCGGGACAAGGAGCTGAGCGACAAGATTGCCGCCTATGACAAATTGGTCAACACCGCTGAAGGCAAGCAGTTGTATGACCAATTCAAAAGCACCTTCGCCGCTTACCGCTCGGGCATCGCCCAGTCGTTCACCTTGGCCGAACAAGGTCGTCACGATGAGTTGACCAAGCTGCTGCTGGTGGACATGAAGACCGTGGTCGATGGTTCCGGCAAACAGCTCAATGACTTGGCAGATCTGTTCGCTAAACAAGTCGCCGCCGAAAGCCAGAATTCTGCAGCGCACTACGAAACATCGCGGACGATCGTCAGCCTGTTCATCGCCCTGGCGGCGCTGGCCACCGTCGGTTTGGCGATGTTGCTGACTCGCAGCATCGTGCGCCCCCTGAACGAAGCCTTGAATGCCGCAGAAAACGTGGCCCGAGGCGATCTCACCAACCCGATCCAGACCCATGGCAACGATGAAGTCAGCCGCTTGCTCAAGGCGCTGGCGACCATGCAGCAGAACCTGCGCGAAACCCTGCAAGGCATCAGCGGTTCGGCCACCCAACTGGCCACGGCGGCCGATGAATTGAACGCAGTGACTCTCGACAGCACCCAAGGCCTGCAACAGCAGAACAACGAGATCGAGCAGGCTGCCACCGCAGTCAATGAGATGACCACTGCCGTGGAGGAAGTCGCGCGCAATGCGGTGTCGACGTCTGACGCCACACGCCAGTCCAGCGAGTCGGCGCATCTGGGCCAGGAGCGAGTCAGCGAAACCGCCAGCGCCATCAGCGCCCTCGCCAGCGATGTACAACACACCGGCGAACTGGTGCAGTCGTTGGCCAATCAGTCCCAGGACATCGGCAAGGTGCTGGACGTGATTCGGGCCATCGCTGAGCAAACCAACCTGTTGGCGCTCAACGCTGCGATTGAAGCAGCGCGCGCGGGGGAGAGTGGTCGCGGTTTTGCGGTGGTCGCAGATGAAGTGCGGGCACTGGCGCATCGCACGCAGCAGTCGACCCAGGAGATCGAGCAAATGGTTCAGGGCATGCGCAGCGGGTCGAGCCTGGCGCTCGACTCCATGCAAGCCAGCGCTTCTCGGGCAGCCAGTACGTTGGTGTTGGCCGAGCGTGCCGGCGAGGCCTTGCAGACTATCACTACCTCGGTGCACGAGATTCACGAACGAAACCTGGTGATTGCCAGTGCGGCCGAAGAGCAAGCGCAAGTCGCGCGGGAAGTTGATCGCAACCTGGTGAATATCCGTGACCTGTCGGTGCGCTCTGCCGCTGGCGCCGATCAGACCAGCGCCTCCAGCCATGAACTGTCCAAACTGGCCAATGCACTGCAAGGCATGGTGCAACGCTTTCGGGTGTAAACGAAAGGCAGGTTAAACCGAGGTGAATGCATCGCGGGCAAGCCACGCTCCCACAATTGATCTTTGTTGGTCGCACATTTTGTGCGCGACGCAGATCCAATGTAGGAGCGAGGCTTGCCCGCGAAGAGGTCCTAACCAGCGCCGAAAATATTAGTGCAGTTTCAGCCGCGGCTCAGTCCCGCGCCCAATCTTGCTACCGAGCATCAACATCGCCGTCCGAAACGCGCCATACAACGCCATCTGATGCATCCGGTACAACGACACGTAAAACATCCGCGCCAGCCAGCCTTCCAGCATCACGCTGCCGGTGAGGTTGCCCATCAAGTTACCCACAGCCGAAAAACGCGACAGCGAGATCAGCGAGCCGTAATCGGTGTACTTGTACTCCGGCAATGCTTTGCCTTCGATCCGCAGCTTCAGGGATTTGGCCAGCAACGACGCCTGTTGATGCGCAGCCTGGGCCCGTGGCGGTACGTTGCGGTCGGTGCCCGGTTGCGGGCAAGCGGCGCAGTCACCGAAGGCGAAGATGTTCTCGTCTCGGGTGGTTTGCAGGGTCGGCAGCACTTGCAGCTGGTTGATGCGGTTGGTTTCCAGGCCATCGATGTCCTTCAGGAAACCCGGTGCACGAATCCCGGCGGCCCAGACTTTCAGGCTGGCGTTGATCACTTTGCCATCGGCAGTGATCAGGCTGTCGGCGGTGACTTCACTGACGGCCGCATTGGTCATGACGTTGACCCCGAGTTTCTCCAGGGTTTTATGCACAGGCCCGCCGATACGTTCCGGCAAGGCTGGCAGCACCCGTGGCCCGGCTTCGATCAGGGTGATGTGCATGTTTTCCGGTTTGATCCGGTCCAGACCGTAGGCTGCCAATTCATGGGCGGCGTTGTGCAGTTCTGCCGCCAGCTCGACGCCAGTGGCCCCGGCGCCAACGATGGCCACGCTGATTTGCTCCTCGACATCGGTTTGCCCGGCATGGGCGCGCAAGTAATGGTTGAGCAATTGCTGATGAAAACGCTCGGCCTGTTTGCGGGTGTCGAGGAACAGGCAGTGCTGCGCTGCGCCCTGGGTGCCGAAATCGTTGGTGGTACTGCCGACGGCAATCACCAGCGAGTCGTAGCCCAGTTCACGGGCCGGCACCAGTTCCACGCCGGCGTCGTCGTAGGTGGCGGCCAGCTGGATTTTTTTCTGTGCGCGATCAAGCCCGCTCATGCGCCCCAGCTGGAACTCGAAGTGGTTCCATTTCGCTTGGGCAACATAGTTGAGTTCGTCTTCGGATGAGTTCAGCGACCCTGCCGCCACTTCGTGCAACAGCGGTTTCCATATGTGGGTCAGGTTCGCGTCGACCAGCATCACACTGGCCGTGCCGCGCTTGCCCAGAGTCTTACCCAGACGGGTAGCCAACTCCAGACCGCCGGCGCCGCCGCCAACGATAACAATACGATGAGTCATGGGGATATCTCGCAAGGCTAAAAGAAATCGGTGCGATTACCCGAGCGAGCGCGAGGCAGCTCATAGCGTCAGGTAACTGATCAGTCGGCTCAACAGGCCCAAACCAATGGTCACTGCCAGCACCACCACCAGGAGCATCCACGGCCTGAAAGGCCGGCGCTCGACTTGGTGTTGGGACAAGTGCAGGTACTCTTCGACATGCTTCTGGTCGTCGGGGTTCAGGCGGCTGGTCATATTAGGCCTCGTCAGGGGAGTAGACGTTGCTGAATGTGTAGAAGCTACAGGCAGATTTAACGAACGTTGAACGGAGCATAGCCGCTGTCCGGGATGGGCTCGACACTCACCGTATCGTCCAGTCGAATGATTCCACTTTGTATCACTCGGGCGGTGATTCCGCCATGGCCGCGAACGGCCTGAAATGTCCCGGGGCCGAGGTTGTTTTGAAGACGTGCGCAAGGTTGGCACCAGCCGGTGGTTTCGAAAATCGCCTGGCCGATTTTGAAGCGACGTCCCTTGAGGCTGAACAGGTTAATACCGCTGATAGCGAGGTTGCGCCGCAATTCATCAGGCAGCACCGGTTTTTCGTCCGGGCGTCCCATCAGCGAACTGATCACAGCCAGATGTTCCCACTGAATCAGCGTCACTTGCCGCGCATTGCGTACTCCGGGACGGGCGCGATCACCGGTCAGACCTGCCTCAAGTCGCGCTTCCACGGCATCCAGTTCGATCATCGGCACGTGAGGTTCCGGGCGCACACCGATCCAGCGCACGCGACCTTGTTGCGGCACTTCGGCAATCAATTCCTGCAACGGGCTCAAAGGCTGATCCCGACGTCGAAGACGATGCTGCGTCCCAGGTTGCTGCGCAGGAAATCCGGGGCATCCGGATGGGCAAAGAGCACGCGGGCGAACGTCGGGCCGACCAGCGATAACGAGCGCCAGCCTTGGCGCAGGTATTCGGTGGGTGGCGGGAAATGGCTGTTCAGGTCCAGCACTTCGCGCTTGAGACTGGCGAAGGCGATGATATCGAGCTCCCCCAAGTCCATCCCGCGTTCTTTGTAGTTGTGGGCTTTTTTGCGCAAGGTCGGCGCCAGTCTCAGCAAGAACTCATTGGCCGGAATGCGCCGGGGCTTGGCCTCGCGGCGCACCAGCGAACTCAGGGAAAACGCGCTGCGCCGACGTTGCAGTTCGTCGCGCCATTCGTCGTTGAGGCGCCGGCCTTCGTCGAGCACGAAGAACACCTCGAAACTGGCGTCCCGAAACAGCACGTCCGGTGGCTCGCCGGCCGGGGCGAATTCGTCGGCGCGATAGGGAATGTTCAAGCCTTGCAGCAGGCGTTGACAGACCCAACGCTCACGCTCCCATTTGCGGGCATTGGACAGGAACGCGTTGGCTTGCTCGGCCGCGATGGTCAGCAGGCGTAAATAATCTGAGTCATCCATAGGCCCAAGCTTAGCGTTCAAATGCGACAAGCAGATAGCTTTGCATCGAGCGGTGTAGACTTTTCAACTTAAGGATCCCAGCCTTCGGCAGCGCCTACGGGGTGGGAATGCTGAAACGTGAGGGAATCATGATCGGTGCTGAACTGTTGTCGTTCACAAGTCTGACAGTCGGCTGGCTGATTTATGTGCCCGTGGTGATTTGGGCGATCTGCCGCGCTCCGTGGGTCGAGTTATTCTCCGACCGGCGTCGGCAGCATTTGCTGTTTGGCACGGTGTTCGCGCTGTTTATGCTGTGGTTGGTGCGACGGGATTTTGATACCGGCGTGTCGTATCACTTTATCGGCATGACGGCGGTGACGCTCTTGTTGGACTGGCCGCTGGCGATTGTCGGTGGATTGGTCGCGCAACTGGGGCTGGTGCTGCTTGGGCGACAGGATTTGGTGGCTGTCGGGGTGAATGGCTCGCTGCTGATTCTGCTTCCGGTTCTGGTCACCGAGTGCTGCGCGATCTTGGTGGAGCGGGCGCAACCGCGTAATCCCTTTGTGTATATCTTCGTTTCCGGTTTCTTTGCGGCGGCGCTGTCGGCATTGCTCTGTCTGCTGGTGGGGCTCTGGTTGCTGTGGTTCGACGAAATTTTTGCCATGCCGTACTGGCTGGAAGACTTCATCGGCTATCTGTGGCTGATCATCTTTCCCGAGGCATTCATCAACGGCATGGTGATCAGCGCATTGGTGGTGTTTTGCCCCGAATGGCTGGAGACGTTCAATCGCACCCGCTACCTTTCGGCACCGTGGAAAGACGACGACCCCAAGTCTTGATCCACATCAAATCCCTCAATCACTGACGCTTCCATGCTTCGGGAAACCTACAGGAGCATCGAAATGAGTGTCTACGAGTGGGCAAGGCAGGAGTTGCGTCACAGTCTGGATGCGGCGCAGGAAGTGGGGTTTGATCCGGGGTTGAGCCTGCGCGCCTTGCTCAGCGCGGTGGTGCAACAGAGCAAGGCGGTGCGCAGTGTCGAGGATCTGGCGGATGAGTTGCAGTTTCTCGCAGAGAACCTCGATGAAGGCCAGGACTACGGTTTTATGCGGCCCTGACTTTTGAGGATAAAGACTCGGTTCAGTGACGCGGCTCGAAGTCTTCGCTGAACAGGTCGTCCTCGGCATCCGGGCTGACCGGAATCTTGTGTTCTTCCGACGCCCAGGCACCCAGGTCAATTAGTTTGCAACGGTCCGAACAGAAAGGCCGGAACGTGCTGGTGGCGCTCCATTCAACAGGGGCACCGCAAGTTGGGCAGGTGACGACAGGGGGTTGGCTCATGACTGGCCTCCACGCAAAGTTAGGTAAAAGTGATGCAGGCGTTCGACCTCACTGTGCAGCCAGGCGAGGTCGCGGTCATTGACCACCACATCGTCGGCATGGCTCACGCGATCCTGCCTGTTGGACTGGGCCTTGAGGATCGCCTGAACCTGTTGCTCGCTGGTCTGATCACGCTGCAGTGTGCGTTCGATCTGCAGTTGTTCCGGGGCGTCGATCACTAAAACCCGTTGGGTCATGGCGTACTGCCCGGACTCGATCAACAGCGGCGACACCAGAATTGCGTAAGGCGATTGTGCCTTGGCCAGATGATTAACGATTTCCTCGGCGATCAGCGGATGCAGCAGCGCTTCGAGCCAGCGGCGTTCTTCCGGGACTTCGAAGATCAGCTTGCGCAGTGCGCCGCGATCCAGTTGCCCGTCGGCTTGCAGCACGCCGGGGCCGAAGTGCTCGGCGATCTTCGCCAGAGCCGGGCGCCCCGGTTCCACCACCCAGCGTGCGGCGTGATCGGCATCGATCACGTGCACGCCCAAGTCGATAAAGTGCTGGGCGGCCGCGCTTTTACCGCTGCCGATGCCGCCGGTCAGGCCGAGAATCCAGGGTTTTTCCACGGGGGTATTCATTTAAAACCGACAAACTGCCAATAGAAGTCGGTTATTTGACCACCCCAGAGCAAGGCAATCCAGCCGGCAATTGCCAGATAGGGACCAAAGGGGATCGGCGTCGAGGTTTTCGCGTCCCGCAGGCGCAACAAAATCACCCCGAGAATGGCGCCCACCAAGGATGACAACAGGATCGTCAGCGGCAGGATCTGCCAACCGCCCCAGGCCCCCAGCATCGCCAGCAACTTGAAGTCCCCGTGACCGATGCCATCCTTGCCGGTGATCAGCTTGAACAGCCAGAACACCGACCACAGCGCCATATAGCCGGCCACTGCGCCCCACAAGGCATCGTGCAGCGGCACGAACAGGTCGAAGCTGTTGACGATCAGTCCCAGCCACAACAGTGGCAGCACCAACACATCGGGCAACAGTTGATGTTCGGCATCGATCAGGCTCATGGCCAGCAGGCCCCAAGTCAACACCAGCACCAGACAGGCAGGCCAGCCGAAACCGAAATGCCAGGCGATAAATGCCGAAAGCATACCGCAGGCCAGTTCGGTCAGCGGGTAGCGCTTGCTGATCGGTGTTGCGCAGTTTGAGCAACGGCCACGCAAAAACAGATAGCTGAGCACCGGGATGTTTTCCCAGGCACGGATTCTGTGGGCGCAGTGCGGGCACTGAGAGTGGGGCAGCATCAGGTTGTAGGTTGGCAGGGGCGTTTCGCCGGGCAGGCCCAATACATCGTGGGCTTGCATTCGCCATTCCCGCTCGAGCATTTTCGGCAGGCGCCAGATCACCACGTTGAGGAAGCTGCCGATCACCAGGCCGAGTACCAGGGCAGTGATCACGAAGGCCAACGGATAGAGACTCAGGTATTCATTCAAAGGCATGTCAGACCGCTGAGCCGAGTTGGAAGATGGGCAGGTACATGGCAATCACCAGCCCGCCGACGATAACCCCCAGCACCACCATGATGAACGGCTCCATCAGGCTGGTGAGGTTGTCGACCATGTTGTCCACTTCGTCCTCGTAAAAACTGGCGACCTTGTCGAGCATGTCGTCCAGGGCGCCGGACTCTTCGCCAATGGCGGCCATCTGGATCGCCATGTTCGGGAAGATGCCGGAAGTGCGCATGGCGAAATTCAGCTGCATGCCGGTCGACACGTCCTGCCTGATGCGCAACACCGCGCGTTTGAACACGATATTGCCGGTTGCGCCGGCCACCGATTCCAGGGCATCTACCAGTGGTACGCCGGCGGCGAACGTGGTCGACAGCGTGCGCGCGTAACGGGCTACGGCGGACTTGTACATCAGCGTGCCTACCAATGGCAGTTTCAACAGCCAGGTGTCCATCCGGTCGCGAAAAACCTGAGACTTTTTGAAGGCGCGACGCACGCCGTAGATCGCCACGACCAATGCGCCGAGGATCAGCCACCACCACTCCTGCATGAACTCCGACAGGCCGATCACCATCAGGGTGAAGGACGGCAGTTCGGCGCCAAACCCGGCGAACACCGTTTTGAATTGCGGCACCACTTTGACCAGCAGAATGCCGGTGACGATGATCGCGACGAACACCACGGCCAGTGGATACGTCATGGCTTTCTTGATCTTGGCCTTGAGGCTTTCGCTCTTTTCCTTATAGGTGGCCACCCGGTCCAGCAATGTATCCAGGGCGCCGGCTTGTTCACCGGCGTCCACCAGGTTGCAGTACAACTCATCGAAATATTGCGGCTTCTTGCGCAGCGATGCCGCGAAACTGTTACCCGCAGCGACCTCTTGTTTCACCTCGTCCACCAGCTTGCGCATGGCCGGGTTTTCGAAGCCTTCGCCGATGATGTCGAACGACTGCAACAGCGGCACGCCGGCCTTCATCATGGTCGCCATCTGTCGAGTGAACAGCGAAATGTCCTGAGCCTTGATGCGTTTGCCGAAGTTGAAAATCGAGGCGGATTTTTTGCGTATCTTGCCCGGATTGATGCCTTGCTTGCGCAGCTGCGCCTTGATCAGTGCCGGGTTCTGACCGCTCAGTTCGCCGGTCATTTTCGTGCCTTTCTTGTCCGTGCCTTCCCAGGCGTACACGCTGATTTTTGCTGCCTTGACCGCCATGTTCAGTCCTTGGTGACCCGGTTGATTTCTTCCAGGCTGGTGATGCCTTGCATGGCCTTGATCAGGCCCGAAGTACGCAGGTCGTTGAAGCCGTCCTTGCGCATCTGAATCTCGATTTCCAGGGAGTTGCCTTCGGCCATGATCAGCCGTTGCAGTTCTGGTGTGTTTTTCACCACTTCATAGATCCCGATTCGTCCTTTGTAGCCGTTGTTGCAGAGATCGCAACCGACCGGCTCATAGATCGTGAACGAGCCGATGCGTTCCTCGGGGAAGCCTTCCTTGATCAGCGTTTCCCGGGGTATTTCGATGGCTGTCTTGCAATGGCTGCACAGTTTGCGCGCCAGGCGCTGGGCGATGATCAGGCTGACCGAGGTGGCGATGTTGAAACCCGGAATGCCCATGTTGTGCAGGCGAGTCAGGGTTTCCGCGGCGCTATTGGTGTGCAGGGTCGACAGTACCAAGTGGCCGGTCTGAGCAGCCTTGATCGCTATTTCTGCGGTTTCCAGGTCGCGAATCTCGCCGACCATGATCACGTCCGGGTCCTGACGCAGGAACGAGCGCAACGCCTGGGCGAAATCCAGTCCCTGCTTGGGATTGACGTTCACCTGGTTGATGCCTTCCATGTTGATCTCCACCGGGTCTTCGGCGGTGGATATGTTGATGTCCACGGTGTTGAGGATATTCAGCCCGGTGTAGAGCGACACGGTTTTGCCCGAGCCGGTGGGGCCGGTGACCAGAATCATCCCTTGTGGCTGCTT
Source organism: Pseudomonas sp. TH15 (assembly GCF_016651105.1). Taxonomy (GTDB): domain Bacteria; phylum Pseudomonadota; class Gammaproteobacteria; order Pseudomonadales; family Pseudomonadaceae; genus Aquipseudomonas. The sequence continues at coordinate 45,399 of NZ_JAEKEL010000001.1, read as the reverse complement.
GAGGGCGGCCATGAACAGGGCTTTCTGGTCAGGTTCGTAGCCGAGGGCGTCGATGCCCATTTGGGCGCTGGACGGGTCGAGAATCCGGATCACCACTTTTTCGCCCCACAGGGTCGGCAGGGTGTTTACCCGGAAGTCGATGGACTTGGTCTTGGACAGGCGCATCTTGATCCGCCCGTCCTGAGGGCGCCGCCGTTCGGAAATGTCGAGGCTGGCCATGACTTTCAGCCTGGCGGCGATCCGGCCGGCCAGTTGAATCGGTGGCTTGGCGACTTCGCGCAGAATGCCGTCGGTGCGCATCCGTACGCGGTAGGTTTTTTCGTAGGGCTCGAAGTGCAAGTCGGAAGAGCCGCTCTTGATCGCATCGAGCAACATCTTGTGGACGAAACGCACCACCGGCGCATCATCCGCATCTTGCCCGGCGATGGAGTCCTGATGCCTGTCGTCGAACGATTCGACTTCCACTCCATCAAGATCAACGTCGGCCATCTCTTCGAGGCCGGTGGCGTGGGTGTCGAAGAATTTCTCGATGGCGTCGCTGAGCTTGTCGTCCTCGACCAGAATTGCTTCGGTGCTCAGCCCGGTGCTGAACTGGATGTCGTTGATCGCCTGGTGATTGGTCGGGTCGGAAATCCCCACGAACAGTTTATTGCCACGTCGCCAGAGGGGCAGGGCGTGATGCTGGCGGACCAGTTTTTCGCTGACCAGGCCTTTGGGCTGGGTTTCCTTGTCGAGGCAGTTGAGGTCCAGCAGGGCCATGCCGAAATGTTCCGAGGCGATCTCCGCCACTTGCCGGCTTCTCACCAGTTTGTTCTGGACCAGATAACTGACCAGGGAAATGCGATTGCGTTGGGCTTGCTGATACGCCTGTTGCGCGCTTTTGTCAGTGAGCAGTTCGGCCAGCACCAATTGCTTGGCCAGGCCGCTAAGGGCGATGTCGTTCATGGGGATACCGGACGCAGACAGTTCATGACTTATAGCCTAGTCAAGGGATGCAGCGAAACCAGCGGCGTTCAGGTGACAAAAAGTGTCAGATAGTGCGGTTACCGGGGGTAGGAGAGGGCGGAGCGCGGTATCGGCGCCCACTGCTCAGGGCCTGAAGGCGTTGGCATGGGCTATGCTGCGTCCTTTGCAGATCATGAGATTCCGACTCATGCATGGAGCTTGTCTATGAACACTCAAAAAGGTTTTACCCTGATCGAGCTGTTGATCGTGGTGGCGATCATCGGGATTCTGGCGACGTTTGCGTTGCCGGCTTATACCAAGTACCAGGCGCGGGCCAAGGTGACCGCCGGCCTGGCGGAAGTCAGCGCCCTGAAAGTGCCGTTCGAGGACACCATCAACCAAGGTACCGATCCAACGCTGACGCTGGTCGCGGGTAGCGCGACGTTTTCAACCACCAACTGCGGCACGGTGACCGCTTCGGGTACGGCGTCCACAGGGGCGGGAACCATCGTGTGTACGCTGGCCAACGCACCGGCTCCGGTGCTGGGCAAGACGATTACCCTGACGCGTTCTTCCGGCACCGGTTCGACAACCGGTACCTGGAGCTGCGCTTCGACGGTCAACGCCGACTACGCGCCTAAAGGCTGCCCAGGTAGCGGTACTTGATCAATTAGGTCGCGCCTGCAAATGCCCCGTTTTACGGGGCATTTTCTTTTCTCGGCGATAAATAAAAGCTTCAATAATTTCAGCGTCTTAGGAACTTTCCAAAAAACCGCAACTTGCATGCGATTTAATCGGTGGTCATGCAAATTGCATGATTCCGAAGATTTTCTTAATTTTTAAGTTATTGATTTATAACGATTTATTGTGTTTTCAAAAGTTGGCACAGCGTTCGCAATATACCCAGTAACCCTGCTGAGAAGACATGCAGCAGACTTTCTAGAAAAACAGGAGTTACTCGTATGAAGAAGTTCGCTATCGCTGCTGCTACTGCAACCGCGCTGACCCTGACCATGGCCAACGCTGCATTCGCTCAGACCACCACCACTCAAGCCCCGATGACTCTGGCGGCCGGTGAAATGACCAAGGCTGAAGGCGCTACGTCCGATACCTGGATCACTACCAAAGTCAAAAGCGACCTGGTCACCGAAAAAGGCATTCCAGGCACCGACATCAAAGTTGAAACCAACAAAGGCGTTGTATCGCTGTCGTCGACTGTAGCCGTTACCGCAGCTCAGAAGACCACCGCTGTTGCCATCACCAAGAAAATCAAAGGCGTCAAAGCGGTTTCCGCTGACGGCCTGAAAGCCGAGTAAGGCAAGACTTCTCGCCTGGACTGGGAGAGGGCGCGGTAGGCGGGCCGAGCAATACGTCTGCCGCATCTGAGAGTTCATGCGAACGGCCACAAGGATGTGGTCATTACAGGCCTGCGACATTCGTGTCGCAGGCCTGTTCTATTGTGAGCGTCGCAAAAGCAAAAGATCGCAGCCTTCGGACGATCTTTTGATCTTCAGTTACCGCGTTTGCTGCTGATCGCTCTCAATCGATTACCCTCAAACCGCAGGTACTGATACATCCCGCCATTCGGTCCGTAGGTCCATTCCTCGACCTGAAACTCTTCCCGTCGGTTGGCGCTTTTTTTGTAGCCCAGCAGATCGCGGCTGACCGGTTCGCCACACTTTTGCAGCACCTCGCCGGACCTGTCCCCCACACTGACCAATTGACTGCCACAGCGCAGGGTATCGGCTGCGCTGGCCTGACTGGCAGCCATCGCCAGGGCCAGGCCGATCAGCAATGGTCTGATCATCACTCGGCGTCCAGGTGCAGTGGTGTAATCACCCGACCGTCACTTTGCGCTTCACCCAGGTTGGCGTCGATGAAGTACACGCGGTCGTCGGCCATTTGCGCCTTGTCCACCAGGAAGTCCTTGATGCTGCTGGCCCGTTCCTGGCCCAGTTGACGCAGCAGCACGTCGCTGGAACTCCAGAACTTGATCACGTCGGCGCGCATTTTGGCGGTGCGTTCTTCCTTGCCAAGGTCCTTCCATTCAGCCGGCGGTTGGGTCTTGAGGCGTGTGCGGTAAATCCCTTCCAGCAGCGGACCTTTCTCGCCATCCGGCACTTGCAGCAAGGACGCCTGGGCCGGGACTTTGTCGCCGCGACGCTGGAGCATTTTGTAGTAGTTGTACTGGTATTCGCGTTCCAGTCGTTGCTCGGCAATCAACGGACCATCGCTGCTCTGCGCAGCGGTGCCTTCGATTTCCAGGCGCAGGGCCGGACGTTCCTTGAGTGCGCCAGAGAGTTTGACCAGCGACGCTTCAGCGTCCTTGCTCAGGTCACTGGAGCCCGGTGCAAACGACACGGTACCGAGGTCTTCCGAACCGCCACCACTGATCAACCCGCCAATCAGTTTGAACGGCGCGGCGGCCGCCTTCACGATCAGGTTGCGCAGGGTCTGCCAGACAATTGGCATCACACTGAACTGCGGGTTGTTCAGGTCGCCGGTCACCGGTAACTCGATGGAAATCTTGCCGTCGACGTCCTTGAGCAAAGCGATCGCCAGTTTCAGCGGCAGGCTCGTGGCGTCCGGGCTGTCGACTTTCTCGCCCAGTTGCAGTTGTTCGACCACGACCTTGTTTTCGGCCTTCAGTTGGCCCTTGGTGATCAGGTAATGCAGGTCGAGATTGAGCCGGCCCTTGCGGATGCGGTAGCCGGCGAACTTGCCGGAGTAAGGCGTCAGGGTGGTCAGCTCAACACGTTTGAAACTGGTGGCAATGTCGAGGCTGGCCATCGGGTCGAACGGGTTGACCGCGCCCTTGATGGTCACCGGCGCATAGCGATCAACCTTGCCCTTGACGTCGACACTCGCGGGTTTCGCCTGACGGCTGTCGATGGTGCCGATCGCTCCGTTGAGCTCTTGAACGGCAGTGGCGAAGTTCGGGGTCAGGCTGAAGTCGGCGAAGTTCGCCGAGCCGTCATTGATGGCAATACCGCCTACATGAATGCCCATCGGTTTGTCTTTGCTGGCCGCCGGTTTGGCCGCAGCACTTTTTGCACCGGAATCGGCGGGTTGCGGAATCAGCAAGTCATCGATGTTGGTGGTGCGGTCATCGTTGATCATGAAACGCACATAGGGCTGGAACAGGTTGACCTTGTCGATCGACAGGCTGTTGCCGTGCTGATAGTTCAGGCCTTCGAGCACCAGTTGCTGCCACTTGAGGAAGTCGCGGGTTTTCAGGGTGTCGAGGGTGTGCAGTTGATCGACCTGGGCACGGCCGGTCACGCTGAACGCCAGCGGATCGGTGCTTTTCAGGTCCACTGCCAAGTCACTGCCGAGCATGCCGCTGCGTAGTTCCAGGCGAATGAACGGGGTGATGTAGGACTGGGCGACTCGCAGGTCGATGTCTTTGGTTTGCACTTTCAACTTGGCACTGACCGGCGCCAGATTGACCAGGCCGTCGGCCGTGATCTTGCCTTGCTTGCCCACGCCGGTGTCGAGCTTGAGGTTGAAAGGCGAGCCATTGAGGCTATCGAAGTTCTGCAAATCCAGGTTCAGCGGGCCGACTTCCAGCGCCACTGCCGGTTGTGCTTTGCGGTCCGCCAGATGCACTTGGTAGTCGCGCAGTTGCACGTCTTTGAGCAGCACCTGCCACGGTTTGCTCGGTGGCGCCGGTTCAGGTTTTGGCGAATCGGCTGCTGCTGGAGTGCTTGTCGGTTCGGCTTTAGCTTTTACCGCTGCCTTGGATGGCTGGCTGGCGAACAGTTTCTGCCAGTCCAGTTGGCCATCGGCTTCCAGGGCCGCCCAGGTTTCGAGTTTGTTGCTGCGGATTTTCCCGACGACGACTTGCTGCTTGGCCAGGTCGACGGTGGTGTCACTGACGTCCAGGCGTTCGAGTTTCACCAGCGGCCGACCGTCCGGCGTGTTGATAGCAAAAGGCGCGACGCTGACCGCGACGTTGCTCAGCAGCAGTTCGGTTTCTTTGGCCAGATTGAGTTTGTAGTCGGTGCTCAGGTTCAGCACGCCGTTTTCCAGGGCCAGCGGCAGCGTGTCCCGTACGTACGGCCACCAGACTTTCATCTGGCCGTCGGTGACTTTCAACTTACCTTCGGAGGCGATCGGGATCAGGCTGAAATTGCCGCTCCAGTCGATTTTCCCGCCTTCCGGGCCGGCCGCGACCAGGGTCATGTCGGCATTATCATCGGGCAGGGTGCTGAGGTTATTCAGCTCGAAATCGAGTTTGTCGTAAAGGAATTCGATGGGCTCGCTTGGGCGCGCATCCTGGAAGTGTACATAGCCGCCGGCCAGTTTGATTCGCTCTACCCGCAGCGGAAACGGCTTGGCGTTCGGATCGGCCGGGGTCGGTTCGCTGGCGGGTAGTTTGAACAGACCGAGCAGATTGAGTTTGCCGTCCTTGCCGAAAAGGATTTCGGTCTTGGGTTTGTCCAGTTCGATATCGGACAAGTGCAGAGCCTTGGTCCAAAGACTGTCGATCTGCAGGTTGGCGTACAGACGTTCAAAGCCGACCTGTTCCTTGCCCGGTTCACCGATGACCAGGCCCCACAGAGTGACTTCAAGGCTGAAAGGGTTGAGTTCGATCCGCTGAATATGCGCGGGCATCGTGGCGTAGTTGGCCAGTTGCTGGTTGGCGATCCGCAAGGCGATGCCCGGCAAAATCAGAAACCCCAGCAGGCTGTAGAGGGCCAGGGCAGTCAGCAAGGCGCCGATAGCGCGAATCAATCCTTTGGGCATGTGCGGCTTCATTTGTCTGATCGGAGTGCCTTGGAGTATGGCACGCGTTTTCGGTTCAGAAGTACTTGCCGCTATTCAGGATTGTTCAGATTCTTTTGCAGGAACAAATAACATGTGGGAGCGAGCCTGCTCGCGAAGGCGTTGTATCAGTCGCTATATCTGCTGTTGATACACCGCTTTCGCGAGCAGGCTCGCTCCCACATCGGATGGTTGTCAGCCGCGCGGGAGGGCTCAGAGTTGCAGGATCAGGGTTTTCAGCGGTGGCTGCTGATCCATCGACGGGAAGTCGCCGCCCGGTGTCATCACCGACCACTCTCGCACCGGCCGCCCGGCTTTCTCCGCACACCGCAGGACCTGGTCGCGCCAGTCGTCCATGCTGACTTTTGCCAGGTTGTTGCAGCAGATCAGCACGCCGTTGTCGGCGGTGGTCAGCAGGGCGGGTTTGAGCAGGCTCTGATAGTCGCGCAGCAGGTCGACGGTGCCGAATGCACTTTTGGCCCAGGCCGGTGGATCGAGCAGCACCAGATCGTACTGACGTTGTTCCAGGCGTTGATAGCTAGGCAGTTTCTGCCCGCGACGCTGACTGATCGGCAGGCCGGCCAATTGACGGATCGCCGGGAAGTAATCGGACTGGATGAATTCCATGGTCGGCAACTGCGGGTTGAGTAGACCGTTTTCGCGGCCGACGGCCAGGTTGCCCTCGGCAAAGTCCAGGTTGCAGACCTCGCTCGCGCCACCCGCCGCCGCACTCAGGCCGACGCCGCAGGTGTAGGCAAACAGGTTCAGTACGCTTTTGTTTTTGCTGTGCTCCTTGACCCAGCCGCGGGTGTTGCGCAGATCGAGGAACAGCAGTGGGTCCTGCCCGGCGTGACGGCCGCGAACCCGATAGTTGAGGCCCCATTCGTGGCCGACCAGGTCTTGCAGGGCGGCTTCGTCGGCGCGGTAGACGGTGTCTTCGCGGTCGATGCGCGAATTGCCCCGGGAGCGATCGTTGTAAACCAGCAGGGTGTCGAGGCCCAGTTGTTGATTGATCGTTTCGTGCAGTTGCAGCAAGTCATCGCGTTCCAGCGACTGGTGAAAACTTTGCACCAGCAATTGTGGGCCGTAACGGTCGATGGTCAGGCCGCCGGCGCCTTCCTGGCTGCCATGGAACAAGCGATAGCAATCGGTGCCCTGCTGATGCAGTTCGGCAAGCAGGTCCTGGCGATGGTCGAGGGCGGCGCGCAGCGCCTGAATCAAGGAAGACATGCTGGGCGCCTTGCAGGAGGGAATTTGGCGCGGGAGTTTAACAGCTTGGTGTGGACGAGGTGCATCCTGTGGCGAGGGGGCTTGCCCCCGTTCCAGTGCGCAGCACTGGCAAAATTTTAGTAACACTCTATATTTTGGGGCCGCTTCGCAGCCCAACGGGGGCAAGCCCCCTCGCCACAAGGTTAGCGGTTAGTTCAACAACCCCATCCGCCGCTTGGCCCGCTGCACTGAGCCATTGCGCATGGCCCAGCGCAGCATCGGCGCACTGCGTTTGACGCTGGCGCGGATCAGTTTGCGTTGCAGCGGGCTCTGGCTGACGCCGAGCATGTCACTGGCCCAGTCCGGCAGCAGGTCGATCCCGGCCTGCATCATCAAACCGCCAAACGGTTTGGCCAGGCGGCTGGGGGAGGGCGCGTTCAACAGCAATCGCAGGACTTCACGACTGCGCTCATCGCACAGTAATTGTGGGCGGATTCGCTCAAGGTACTCGGCCATTTCCTTACGGTTGCGCGGCACGTCACGAGCCCCGAGTCGTTCAGCAACCAGCGCGATTTCGCCGTAGTAACGGTCCTGATCCGCCAGGGACAGGTTCGGGTTGCGGTAACGCAAATGCGCAGCAAGGAAGTTGCTGACTTCGGCCACGTGCACCCACGTCAGCAAATCCGGATCGCTGGCGGCGTAAGGCCGACCATCCGGTGCGGTGCCGACCACTTGCAGGTGAATGGTCCGGACTTTCTCGATCAGCCAGTCGGCGTCCTTGCGCGAACCGAACGTGGTCCCGGCGATGAACTGACTGGTGCGGCGCAATCGGCCGATCATGTCTTCGCGGAAATTCGAGTGGTCCCAGACCCCGGCCAGGGCCAACGGATGCAGGGCTTGCAGCATCAGCGCACTGATGCCACCGATCAGCATGCTGCTGAAATCGCCATGAACTTGCCAGCTCACCGAATCGGGGCCGAACAGCCCGGGATCGCCCTTTGGGTTCTCCAGATCGAGCTTGCCCAGGGACAGCCCCGTCAGACTCATGAGTTGGGTTTCGATGCGGCTGCGGATGAATTCCATGGCGACTCAGTGCTGAAGGGCGGGCGCGATCGGTTGAGCGCGCCCGCAATGTTATTGATTCAGTCGCTTATCGATCAGGCCCTGCACCACACTGGGATCGGCGAGTGTCGAGGTATCGCCCAAACTGTCCAGCTCATTACAGGCAATCTTGCGCAGAATCCGCCGCATGATCTTGCCCGAACGGGTTTTCGGCAAGGCTGGCGCCCATTGAATCAGGTCTGGCTTGGCGAAGCTGCCGATTTCCTTGCTGACGTGAGCCAGCAGGTCTTTCTTCAGTTCGTCGTTGGGCTCGACGCCGTTCATGGGCGTGACAAAGGCGTAGATGCCCTGGCCCTTGAGGTCGTGGGGGTAACCGACCACCGCCGCCTCGGCGATGCTGTCGTGCAGCACCAGCGCGCTTTCCACTTCGGCGGTACCGATGCGATGCCCGGACACGTTGATCACGTCGTCGATACGCCCGGTGATCCAGTAGTCGCCGTCCTCGTCGCGTCGCGCGCCGTCGCCGGTGAAGTAGTAGCCGGGGTAGGGTTTGAAGTAGGTTTCGACCATGCGTTTCGGGTCGCCGTAGACGCTGCGAATCTGTGCCGGCCAGCTGGATTTGATCGCCAGCACGCCGCTGCCGGCGCCTTTGATTTCCTTGCCGTGCTCGTCGAGCAATACCGGTTGTACGCCAAACATCGGTTGGGTGGCGCAGCCCGGTTTGATTCGTTGGGCGCTGACCAGCGGGCTGAGCATGATGCCGCCGGTTTCGGTCTGCCACCAGGTGTCGACAATCGGGCAGCGTTGCTCACCGACCACGTTGAAGTACCAATCCCACGCTTCCGGGTTGATCGGCTCTCCGACACTGCCGAGTAATCTGAGGCTCTGGCGCGACGTTTCCTTCAACGGTTCGGGGCCTTCACGCATCAGCGAGCGCAGGGCGGTCGGCGCGGTGTAGAAGATATTCACGTGGTGTTTATCGATGACCTGCCAGAAGCGCGAGCTGCTCGGGTAGCTCGGCACGCCTTCGAAGATCAGCGTGGTCGCGCCGTTGGCCAACGGCCCGTAGACGATGTAACTGTGGCCGGTGACCCAGCCGATATCGGCGGTGCACCAGAAGACTTCGCCGTCGCGGTAGTCGAGCACGTACTTGAAGGTCATCGCCGCTTGCAGCAGGTAGCCGCCGGTGGTGTGCAACACGCCTTTGGGTTTGCCGGTGCTGCCGGAGGTGTAGAGGATGAACAGCGGGTCTTCAGCATCCATCGGTTCGGGCGGGCAATCGTCACTGACGTCGCGCAGGGCCTGGTGATACCAGAGGTCACGGCCTTCGACCCACTTCACGTCACTCTGGGTACGCTCGACCACGATCACGGTGCTGACGTCCGGGCAACTTTGCAGAGCCTTGTCGACGTTCGCTTTGAGCGGCACGAATTTACCGCCACGCACGCCTTCATCGGCGGTGATCACGGTGCGGCAGTCGGCGTCGAGAATGCGGTCGCGCACGGAGTCTGGAGAAAAACCGCCGAACACCACCGAATGCACGGCACCAATGCGCGCGCAGGCGAGCATCGCGTAGGCAGCTTCGGGGATCATCGGCATGTAGATGCACACCCGATCACCTTTCTTCACACCACGACTTTTCAGTACGTTGGCCAGGCGGCAGACGTTGTGATGGAGTTTTTTGTAGGTGATCTGGGCGGATTCGACCGGGTCGTCACCTTCCCAAATGATTGCGGTCTGATCGCCCCGTTTTTCCAGGTGACGGTCAATGCAGTTGTAACTGACGTTCAACTGGCCCCCGGCGAACCAGCTCGCTTCACCGGTTTTCAGGTCATAGCGCTGGACGGTTTGCCACGGTTTGCTCCAGTCGAGAAAGCGCGTGGCCTGTTTGGCCCAGAAGGTGCTGGGGTGTTCGATGGATTGTCGGTACAGGCGCTGGTAGTCGTCCTGACTCAATTGGGCAGCCCGGCGCACGGCATCGGCTTTGGGGAACGTGCTGATATCGAACATGACGGTTCCTTATTCTTGTTTTGCGACAAGATAAAGATGCGCCGAGAGACGAAAGGGTTCAAGCCAGACACAAAACCAATGTGGGAGCGGGCTTGCTCGCGAAGTCGGTGTGTCAGTCAACGTTTAAGCTGAATGACCCGCCGCATTCGCGAGCAAGCCCGCTCCCACAGGGTTAGCCGCGGTGACGACCGCGGAAGTAGTTGATCAGGCCTTGGGTCGAAGCATCGTCAGCCGGGGTTTCTTCGCTGCCGACCAGGCGGTTGTAGACGCCTTTGCCCAGCTCTTTGCCCAGCTCCACGCCCCACTGGTCGAAGGCGTTGATGCCCCAGACCACGCTTTGCACGAAAACTTTGTGTTCGTACAGCGCCACCAGTGCGCCGAGACGACGCGGGCTGATGCGCTCGACCACCATGGTGTTGCTCGGGCGGTTGCCCGGGATCACCTTGTGCGGTGCAAGCTTCTGTACTTCGTCTTCGGCCATGCCCTTGTCACGCAACTCGGCTTCGGCCTCGGCGCGGGTCTTGCCGAGCATCAGTGCCTGGCTTTGGGACAGGCAGTTGGCGTACAGCCACTGGTGGTGATCGGACACCGGGTTGAAGCTGACAATCGGCACGATGAAGTCAGCCGGAATCAGTTGGGTGCCTTGGTGCAGCAACTGGTGATAAGCGTGCTGACCGTTGCAGCCGACGCCGCCCCAGATGACCGGGCCCGTATCGGTAGACACCGGGGTGCCGTCCTGACGCACGCTCTTGCCGTTGGATTCCATGTCCAACTGTTGCAAGTGCTTGGTGATGTTACGCAGGTAGTGGTCGTACGGCAGGATCGCGTGGCTTTGCGCGCCCCAGAAGTTGCCGTACCAGACACCGAGCAACGCCAGCAGTACCGGCATGTTCTGTTCGAACGGTGCGCTCTGGAAATGCTGGTCCATGGTGTAGGCACCGGACAGCAGTTCCTTGAAGTTCGACATGCCGATGGCCAGGGCAATCGGCAACCCGATGGCCGACCACAGCGAGTAACGCCCGCCGACCCAGTCCCACATCGGGAAGATGTTTTCTTCGCGGATACCGAAGGCCACGGCGGCGGCATTGTTGCTCGACACCGCAATGAAGTGACGATACAGCTCGGCTTCCGAACCACCCTGCGCCAGGTACCAGGCACGTGCGGCCTGAGCGTTCTTCAGGGTTTCGAGGGTGTTGAAGGATTTCGACGAGACGATGAACAGCGTGGTCTCGGCGCGCAGCTTCATGGTCAGTTCGTGGAACTCACTGCCGTCGATGTTTGCCAGGTAGTGGCAACGCACGCCTTTCTGGGCGTAGGACAGCAGCGCTTCGGACACCAGTTCAGGGCCGAGGAACGAGCCACCGATGCCGATGTTCACCACGTCAGTGATCGGCTTCTCGGTGTAACCGCGCCACAGTCCATCGTGGATGCGGCCCACGAGGTCGGTGATCTGGTTCAGCACTTTGTGCACTTCAGGCATCACGTTGACGCCGTTGACCGACAACTTGTCGCCCACTGGGCGGCGCAAAGCGGTGTGCAGCGCTGGTCGACCTTCGGAGGAGTTGACGATTTCGCCGTCGAACAGCGCTTTGATAGCGCCCTTGAGATCGACTTCGTTGGCCAGGCCCACCAGCAGGTTACGGGTCTCGGCGGTGATCAGGTTCTTCGAATAATCGAGAAACAGGCCGCAGCTGCTGAGGGTGAATTGAGTAAAGCGCTGCGGGTCGGCATTGAAGGCCTCGCGCATGCTGAAATCCTGCATGGCTTGGCGGTGGTCTTTCAACGCTTGCCAGGCGGGCAGAGCGGTAACGTCGTGAGGAGTGCGGTAATACGCCATCGCTGCGGTTTTCCTTTTACTTGAACTGCCTTTAAGACATTGAAGATCCCGGAATGTCCCGACCACAGGGTGGGTTACGTCCGGTCAATCTGCTTGGAGACGATTAAATAGCGCAGGGCGGTAACAGTAAACCTCGCGTGTGGATCTGTCTTCGCTTTGTATGACTCGTTTTCTGTACTTTTTTAACATCAAGGTTAGAAACAGTCCGACAAACGGACGAGGATGAGGAGGTTCAGGCGACCTGAACCGGAATGGCATTGCTGGTGTGGCTCAGTTCATTGCCCGGCGCCATGTAAAGCATGCGCGGTTTGAAGTTGAGCAGTTCGGCCTCGCTGTAGTGAGCGTAAGCGCAAATGATGACCCGATCGCCAACCTTGGCCTTGTGCGCCGCGGCGCCGTTGACCGAGATCATGCCGGAACCTTCTTCACCACGAATCGCGTAGGTGGTGAAGCGTTCACCGTTGTCGATGTTGTAGATCTGGATCTGTTCGTATTCACGGATGCCGGACAGGTCCAGCCATTCGCCATCAATGGCGCAAGAGCCTTCGTAATCGAGTACTGCGTGAGTGACTTCGGCGCGGTGCAGCTTGGCTTTGAGCATGATGGCGTGCATGAGTGTTTTCCCAGGTCGGAATCGAACGGCGGGCAGTTTGCCCGAAGGCTTGAGGGGCATCAATACGATGTGGAAATCGCCGCAGATCAAATGTGGGAGCGGGCTTGCTCGCGAATGCGCTGGGTCAGCCAACATCAATGCTGAATGACCCAGCGCATTCGCGAGTAAGCCCGCTCCCACAGGGGTATTGCGGTGTTTAGGCTGGCGCGTCGAGGTTCAGGTGCAGGTTGTCGATCAACCGCGTAGTCCCGAGGAACGCCGCCACCAGAATCACCAGATCCCGATCTTGCGCAGTGGCCTGACGCAAGGTCAGCGCATGGCGGATTTCCAGGTAATCGGCCCGCAAGCCAGCCGCTTCGAGCTGTTTAATCTGCGAGTCGATCAGCGCCGGGTAATCGCGATCACCCTGTTTAATGGCGTCGGCCATCGACGACAGCGTGCGATACACCACTGGCGCAATCGCTCGCTGTTCTTCATTGAGAAAGCCATTGCGCGACGACAGGGCCAGGCCATCGGCAGCCCTTACGGTCGGCTCGCCGATGATCTGGATCGGCATGTTCAAGTCGTGCACCAGCGCGCGAATCACCGCCAGTTGCTGGAAGTCTTTCTGGCCGAAGATCGCCAGGTCCGGCTGAACCATGTTGAACAGTTTGCTGACCACCGTCGCCACGCCCTCGAAGTGCCCAGGACGGCTGGCGCCGCACAAGCCTTCGGACAGTTGCGGAACGCTGACACGGGTCTGGCCGGCCATGCCGTCGGGGTACATTTCTTCGACGGTCGGGGCGAACAGCAGGTGGCAGCCGGCCTGGAGCAGTTTTTCCTGATCGGCCGTCAACGTGCGTGGGTACTTGTCGAGGTCTTCGCCAGCGCCGAATTGCAGCGGGTTGACAAAAATGCTCGCGACCACGAAGTCCGCCCGTTGGGAGGCTTTGGTAATCAGTGCGACGTGACCGCTGTGCAGGTTGCCCATGGTCGGTACGAAGGCGATGCGCTTGCCTTCACCGCGGGCACGGGCCACGGCGGCCCGCAGTTCGCGGACGGTTTTTACGGTGTTCATGCAGAGAATCCATGTTCGATGCCAGGGAAAGTCGTCGCTTTGACTTCAGTGACGTAAGCGCTCAGCGCCGCTTGAATGCTGACTTGACCGGCCATGAAGTTCTTTACGAACTTCGGCACGCGGCCAGTGATGGACAGGCCCAGCATGTCGTGCAGTACCAGTACCTGGCCATCGGTGGCGCTACCGGCGCCGATACCGATCACCGGAATACCCACGGCTTGGGTGATTTCCTGGGCCAGTTCGCTCGGTACACATTCAAGCAACAGCATGGCGGCGCCGGCCTGCTCCAGTGCGATGGCGTCAGCACGCATCTGCCGTGCCTGGTTCTCGCTGCGGCCCTGGACTTTGTAACCGCCCAGGATGTTCACCGCCTGCGGGGTCAGACCCATGTGGGCGCACACCGGCACGCCGCGCTCGGCGAGCAGGCGGATGGAGTCCGCCAGCCACAAGGCACCTTCGACCTTGATCATGTGGGCGCCGGCCTGCATCAGCGTGGCACTGTTGATCATGGTTTGTTCAAGGGTGGCGTTGGCCATGAACGGCAGGTCGGCGAGGATCAGGGCGTCGGAGTTACCGCGTTTGACGGCAGCCACGTGGTAGGCCATTTCCGCAGTGGTCACCGGCAGGGTGCTGTCGTGACCTTGCAAAACCATGCCGAGGGAGTCGCCCACCAGCAGCACTTCAACACCGGCCTCGTTGCAGGCGTGGGCGAAGGTCGCGTCATAGCAGGTCAGCATGGTGATTTTTTCACCTTTCTGCTTGAGGCTCTGGAGCGTGGTCAGGGTGATGGCTGGCATGTAAAAAATCCTCGTTCAGGCGCTATGGAAACTACTGCGAGTAACGCGCGTGATTCTTCATTTACTCAGGCGCACGGTCTTTTGTCGTGCTTATAAGGCCTGGATTGCGCCCTTTAGCGCCGCGTTGGCGGCAGCGGGACGCCTATAGTCGTGAGGAGGACTCGGGAAGTCAATTGTGTGTGTTACCGCGTTGTTACGGTTGGGGTGTTACCGGGGTAACTGATGCGATTCAGCGGTGCGGCGGGGCTGATTCGACGAATTTTTGTCCGACAAAAACCTGGATATGGAGCACCGCTTTTGTGGCGAGGGGATTTATCCCCGTCGGGGTGCGCAGCGCCCCCTATATCTGTCATCACGGTACATCAGGCTGATCGCATTCAGCCTTTTTGGGGCTGCTGCGCAACCCAACGGGGATAAATCCCCTCGCCACAAAGGCTCAGGAGATTGCAGTTAATCAGTCGGCAGGCGTTCGAGGCCGACGAACAGGTAGGCGGCGAGCAGGTCGGGGTGGGGACACACCACGAACGAATTTTTGCCCGACAAAAACCTTGTTGGAAAAGGGCTTTTGTGGCGAGGGGATTTATCCCCGTTGGGGTGCGCAGCGCCCCCTATATCTGCCACCACGGTACATCAGGCTGACCGTATTCAGCCTTTTTGGGGCTGCTGCGCAACCCAACGGGGATAAATCCCCTCGCCACAAAGGCAGTTAATCAGTCGGGAGGGGTTCTAGGCCGACGAACAGGCAGGCGGCGAGCAGGTCGGGGAGGGGATACAGCACGAACGAATTTTTGCCCGACAAAAACCTTGTTGGAAAAGGGCTTTCGTGGCGAGGGGATTTATCCCCGTTGGGGTGCGCAGCGCCCCCTATATCTGCCACCACGGTACATCAGGCTGACCGCATTCAGCCTTTTTGGGGCTGCTGCGCAACCCAACGGGGATAAATCCCCTCGCCACAAAGACTCAGGAGATTGCAGTCAATCAGTCGGGAGGCGTTCGAGGCTGACGAACAGGCAGGCGGCGAGCAGGTCGGGGAGGGATACAGCACGAACGAATTTTTGCCCGACAAAAACCTTGTTTGAAAAGGGCTTTTGTGGCGAGGGGATTTATCCCCGTTGGGGTGCGCAGCGCCCCTATATCTGCCATCACGGTACATCAGGCTGATCGCATTCAGCCTTTTTGGGGCTGCTGCGCAACCCAACGGGGATAAATCCCCTCGCCACAAAGGCTCAGGAGATTGCAGTTAATCAGTCGGCAGGTGTTCGAGTCCGACGAACAGGCAGCCGCCGAGCAGGTCGGGGTGGGGATACAGCATGAACGAATTTTTGCCCGACAAAAACCTGGATATGGAGTACCGCTTTTGTGGCGAGGGGATTTATCCCCGTTGGGGTGCGCAGCGCCCCCTATATCTGCCATCACGGTACATCAGGCTGATCGGATTCAGCCTTTTTGGGGCTGCTGCGCAACCCAACGGGGATAAATCCCCTCGCCACAAAGGCTCAGGAGATTGCAGTTAATCAGTCGGCAGGCGTTCTGGGCCGACGATCAGGCAGGCGGCGAGCAGGTCGGGGAGGGGATACAGCACGAACGAATTTTTGTCCGACAAAAACCTTGTTGGAAAAGGGCTTTTGTGGCGAGGGGATTTATCCCCGTCGGGGTGCGCAGCGCCCCCTATATCTATATCTGCCATCACGGTACATCAGGCTGATCGGATTCAGCCTTTTTGGGGCTGCTGCGCAACCCACGGGGATAAATCCCCTCGCCACGAAGGCTCAGGAGATTGCAGTTAATCAGTCGGGAGGCGTTCTAGGCCGACGAACGGGCAGGCGGCGAGTAGGTCGGGGGAGGGGATACAGCACGAACGAATTTTTGTCCGACAAAAACCTTGTTGGAAAAGGGGCTTTTGTGGCGAGGGGATTTATCCCCGTTGGGGTGCGCAGCGCCCCCTATATCTGCCATCACGGTACATCAGGCTGATCGCATTCAGCCTTTTTGGGGCTGCTGCGCAACCCGACGGGGATAAATCCCCTCGCCACGAAGGCTCAGGAGATTGCAGTTAATCAGTCGGCAGGCGTTCTAGGCCGACGAACGGGCAGGCGGCGAGCAGGTCGGGGAGGGTACGACCGTCAGGTAGGCGCAGGTCTGGCGGCGCCAGTTCGGCCAGTGGATACAGGACGAAGGCTCGCTCTTGCAGGTGGTAGTGGGGGACTTTGAGGCGAGGTTCGTCGATCAGGCGATCGCCGAACAGCACGATGTCGAGATCCAGCGTGCGTGGCCCCCAACGTTCAAGACGTTCGCGACCCTGGCCATTCTCGATGGCTTGCAGCGCATCGAGCAGCTCCAGCGGCGCGAGCGTGCTGTGCAGCGCGGCAACCGCGTTGGTGTAGCGCGGTTGGCCGGGCAGCAATGAGTCGCTTTGATAAAACGCGGAAACCCCGACCAGTTCGGTCTGCGGCAACTGCGCCAGCGCTTCGACGGCGCTGCGCAATTGTTCGGCGGGGTCAGCTAGATTGCTGCCCATGCCGATGTAGATGCGTTCCATGGATTACTCGCTCGTGGTGCTCGGAGCGCCGGCCGCGCGTTTGCGCTTGGCGCCGCCGCTGCGACGACGCTTGCGTGGCGCACCGGTGCCGTCATCCTTGCCGCTCAGGTCACGGATCATGTCGCGACGTTCGCTGTCGTTAGCGTCCTGATAATCCGTCCACCATTCGCCCAGGCCGTCGGTCTGCTCGCCAGCGCTTTCACGCAGCAGCAGGAAGTCGTAACCGGCGCGGAATCGCGGGTTGTCCAGCAACAGGTCGGCGCGCTTGCCGCTACGGCGTGGCAGACGCTCCTGCATGTCCCAGATCTCGCGGATCGGCATGGTGAAGCGTTTTGGGATCGCAATGCGCTGGCACTGTTCGGCAATCAACTCGTGAGCCGCTTCCTGCATCGCCGGAATCGGCGGCATGCCGCGCTCTTGCAGACGCAGTACACGGCCCGGCAGGGCCGGCCACAGCAGTGCAGCAAACAGGAACGCCGGGGTGACCGGTTTGTTCTGCTTGATCCGCAGGTCGGTGTTGATCAGTGCTTCACTGATCAACGTGTGGGTGTACGTCGGGTTGTATTCCAAGGCTTCGGCGCTGGCCGGGAACAGTGGATCGAACAACTGCAAGTCGACCAGCATCTCAAAGGTGTCCGCGGCGTGGCCGGAGAGGAACAGCTTGAGCACTTCTTCGAACAGACGGGCCGACGGAATCTCGCGCAGCATCGGTGCCAGATCGCGGATCGGCGCGGCGCTGTGTTTTTCGATACCGAAATTCAGCTTGGCGGCAAAACGCACGGCCCGCAGCATCCGTACCGGGTCTTCCTGGTAGCGTTGCTGTGGGTCGCCGATCAGGCGGATCAGGTGATTGCGGATGTCGTGTACGCCGTTGGCGTAGTCGAGAATGCGTTCGCTGACCGGATCGTAATACAGCGCGTTGATGGTGAAGTCGCGGCGTTGCGCGTCTTCTTCCAGAGTGCCGTAGACGTTGTCGCGCAGAATGCGCCCGCTCTCGTTGCGGGAGGACTGGTTGCTGTCTTCCTCCTCATCGTTTTGCGGGTGATTGGCGCGGAACGTCGCGACTTCAATGATTTCGCGACCAAAGTGGATGTGCACCAGTTTGAAGCGACGACCGATGATCCGCGCATTGCGGAATTCGGCACGTACCTGTTCAGGAGTGGCGCTGGTGGCGACGTCGAAATCTTTTGGCGTGATGCCGAGCAACATGTCACGCACACAGCCGCCGACCAGGTAAGCCTGATAACCGGCGTTCTGCAGGCGTTCGACGATGTTCACCGCGTAACGGCTGAATTGTGCCTTCTGCAGCGAATGTTGGCCGCTGTTGAGCACTTCAGGCGTACTACGGATGTGTTGCGTATGACGCTTGGGAGAACGGAATGACTGGAACAACTTCTTCAGCATGGGATGCACTGTTTGAAGGAATGTTCGGCCATAACGAAGAATGACCGCATGATGGGCCGGGATTCTAGCATTTAGTCGGGGGATGGTGTAGGAAGCTGCGCCAGCCTGATGAGGATTGCTCCGAGGCCTTGAAGCGAAGGCTCTGGCGTGGGCTTTTCAGGAATCGCAGAAACTACAAGGGGAGCCGAAGCTCCCCAAGAAGTAGTTGCATGCTCTATTTTTATTATTGGTTTCGGGCTTTTTGTTTTTGTTAAGTGCCCTCGTCATGAAGATTTTCCTTCATGACCCTCCCAATCGGGAGCCAAGAGCAAACGGATTGCTTTGGTCGCTGTGTTGCAGTGATCTTGCGATCCAACCAGTTCAGGCTCTGTCTTAGGACAGTTTTTGTTGTTCTCGGCCTGGTCGTGGGGCACGCCCCAAATACAACGCCTCTCCAAAAGAATCAGTTAGCTGCGCCTCTCGCCGTCTTGTTTTTATTGTGCGTGAGTCGATTCGTCTTATTTTTATTGTCTTGTGCATTGCTTGTTATTGTTCTTGTACTAAACATATAGCAGGGTGCGTGCCAACTTTTGCGAAGCCTAGCAAAACAAGGGGTTAGGCTGCTTGGTGAGGTTTTTCAGGGCCAAAAAAAACCGGGGCTTCGTTACCGTAAGCCCCGGCTTCTGTTACGTGAAAAAGCTGCGGTAACAGTTTTTTCACAATGTCACGTGTTACCCGCACACCTGACAGGTGACGTTCAGCTCTCGCTGGCCACCCCGGTCTTGCGCCGTGGAATGCCCAGGCGTTGACGGCGTTCCCACAGGCACTTGCGGCTGACCCCGAGCTTGCGGGCCAGTTCGGTTTCGGTCATGTGGTCCTGATGCTCGAGGACGAAGTGCTGGAAGTAGTCTTCCAGTGACAGGTCTTCGGTCGGCTCGTGGCTGGCGTTAGCGGCGCTGCCCTGTTGCGGGGCCAGGCCGATGAAATCGTCGTCGTCCAGATCGCTCAGTTCGATGTCGATGCCCAGCAACTCGGCGGAGATTTCCGGGCTCTCGCACAGAATCACCGCACGTTCGACAGCATTTTCCAGCTCGCGGACGTTACCCGGCCAGGTGTAATGACGAATCGCCTGCTCGGCATCCGGGGCAAACTTCAGATCGGTGCGGTTGACCCGCGCGCTCTGCCGCGCCAGGAACGCATTGGCGATTTCGTTGACGTCGGCACCGCGCTCGCGCAGGGCCGGCAGTTTCAATGCAATCACGTGGAGACGGTAATAAAGGTCTTCACGGAACTGGCCGATTTTCGCCAGGCTCTTGAGGTCCCGGTGAGTCGCGGCAATCAGGCGTACATCGACTTTCTGCGATTGCACCGAACCGACCCGGCGAATTTCGCCTTCCTGTAGCACGCGCAACAAGCGAGCCTGGGCTTCGAGTGGCAGTTCGCCGATTTCATCGAGGAACAAGGTACCGCCGTCCGCCGCTTCGACCAGCCCGGCACGCCCGGCGCTGGCGCCAGTGAACGCACCTTTTTCGTGGCCGAACAGCTCGGACTCGATCAGGCTTTCCGGAATGGCGGCGCAGTTCACCGAAATCATCGGTGCCTTGGCGCGTTTGGAGAGGTTGTGCAGGGCGCGAGCCACCAGTTCTTTACCGGTGCCGGACTCGCCCTGGATCAGGACGTTGGAATCGGTGGGCGCGACTTTGCGGATCTTGCTGTACAGGTCCTGCATCGGTGGGCAGGAGCCGATGATGCCGATCTCGCCGTTGCTGTTATCGACGCCCGGTTTCGCGGCACCGTTGGCGGCTTTGCCGACCACCGGTTCACCCGCGGCTGGCGCCGACTGGCGATCACGCAGGATGCGCGCAACAGCCTGGAGCATTTCGTCGTGATCGAAAGGCTTGGCGATGTAGTCCACCGCGCCCATCTTCATGGAATCGACGGCCGAACGCAGGCTGGCGTAACTGGTCATGATCAGCACCGGAGTGCCCTGACCGAGCTTGATCAGTTCAGTGCCCGGTGCGCCAGGCAGGCGCAGGTCACTGACGATCAGGTCAAACGTGGGAATGCTGAAACGCTCTTGTGCTTCCTGCACGGATCCGGCTTCGCTGACCTGGTACTGATTACGTTCCAGCAGGCGGCGCAAGGCGGAGCGGATAATTGTTTCGTCTTCGACGATCAAAATGTGCGGCATTGATTCGATACTCTCGACGGTCTCAGTTCACAGCGGACGTCGCTTCGACATGACGCGGCAAAGTCACCCGAATACGGGTGCCGCGTTGGCTTTGAACATCAGCCGGGCTGTCGATGGTGATTTGTCCATAATGCTCTTCAACGATGGAATAGACCAGTGCAAGGCCCAGACCGGTGCCTTCGCCAGGATCCTTGGTGGTGAAGAAAGGTTCGAACAATCTATCCATGATGTTCTTCGGAATACCGCTGCCTTCGTCTTCCACGATCAGATCGACCGTGTGTTCGCCGGCTTCGCTTTTGACCCGTACCGCGCTGTGTGGCGGCGAGGCGTCGCGGGCGTTTGAGAGCAGGTTGATCAACACCTGGGCGAGCCGCTGGGGATCGCCTTCGACCCAGTGATCGGGGTCGCACAGGTTGTAGAACTGGACTTCGAAATTGCGCCGGTTCAGGGCCAGCAGGCCGATGGCATCCTGCGCGACTTCCGCCAGACAGACGGGCTCGTCGCTGTGCTGATGGCTACCCGCGTGGGCGAAACTCATCAACGACTGGACGATGCGCGACACGCGTTTGGTCTGCTCCAGAATCTGTCCGCTGATTTCCGTCAGTTCGGCGTCTTCTTCGCGCTCTTCGCGCAGGTTCTGCGCCAGGCAGGCGATACCGGTGATCGGGTTGCCGATTTCATGGGCCACCCCGGCCGCCAGTCGGCCAATGCTCGCCAGCCGCTCAGAATGGACCAGTTTGTCTTCAAGCATCTGGGTTTCGGTCAAATCTTCCACCAGCAGCACCAGGCCACTGTTGCCCGGTGCCAGCGGTTCGTCGATCGCCGCTTTGTGCAGGTTCAGCCAGCGGGTCTGGCCATCGAGTGCCAGGTGCTGTTTGTGCAAGTGTTCGTCTGGCAGGTTGATGAAGCCTTGCAGCAATTCTTTCCACGGATCGCCAATGGTGCTCAGGCGCGAACCGACCACGCGCTGCGCGGCAATCCCGGTCAACTCCTCCATGGCTTTGTTCCACATCAGGATCTCTTGATCCTTGGCCAGGGAACAGACGCCCATCGGCAGTTCCTGCAAGGTCTGACGGTGGTAGCGGCGCAGGGCATCGAGTTCAGCCGCCAGGCCGGTGAGGCGCGAGTGGTAATCCTCGAGACGGCTTTCAATGAAGTGGATGTCTTCGGTGACGTAGTTTTCGCCGCCGGCCTTATAAGGCAGGAAGGTTTCGACCATGTCCTGGGCGACGCTCGGCCCCATCAGGCCGGAAAGGTTGGCTTCGATCCGGTCACGCAAACGACGCAAGGCGTACGGTCGGCGTTCGTCGAATGGCAAATAGAGATCGCGCAGGGCCTGTTCGACTTCTTTTTGCGCAGCCTTGGCGCCCAGGGGTTTGGCCAGTTGCGTGGCGAACTCTTGTGGCGAAGCCGCGTGCAGTTCCCGGCGTTGCGGGCGACGGACGTTGTCCACGGCGCAGGCTTCGGCGGCGCTGGCCTCTTCCGGGCTGGCGTTGGTGAACAGCGAGATCAGCGTAAACATCAGCACGTTGGCGGCCAGCGAGGCAATCGCCGCCATGTGCCAACTGGTGTCGTCGAGCACGTAGATCATGTTCAGCAGTGGAATGTAGAAACCCTGCAGATTGCCTACCAGTGGCATCAGCATGGTCACCATCCACACCAGGATCCCCGCCAGCAAACCGGCGATGAAGCCGCGGCGGTTGGCGGTCGGCCAGTACAGGACCGACAGTACGCCCGGCAGGAATTGCAAAGTGGCGACGAAGGCGACGATGCCGAGGTTGGCCAGGTCTTGCTCGGCGCCCAGCAGCAGGTAGAAGCCGTAGCCGGCCATGATGATCGCGACAATCAGCGCCCGGCGGGTCCACTTCAGCCAACGGTAGATGTTGCCTTCGGCCGGCGGCTGATACAGCGGCAGCACCAAATGGTTGAGCGCCATCCCGGACAACGCCAGGGTGGTAACAATGATCAGCCCGCTGGACGCCGATAAACCGCCGACATAAGCCAATAGCGCCAAGGCCTTGTTATTGGCGGCGATGCCGACTCCGAGGGTGAAATATTCCGGGCTCGTTGTAGCGCCCAGTTTCAGTCCGGCCCAGAGAATCAGCGGCACGGCCAGGCTCATCAGCAGCAGGAACAGCGGCAAGCCCCAGCTCGCACTGACCAGTGAGCGCGGGTTGAGGTTTTCGGTAAACGTCATGTGATACATGTGCGGCATCACAATCGCCGAAGCGAAGAACACCAAAAGCAGCGTACGCCACGGGCCTTCCTGCAAAGGCGTGTGCAGGGCGGCGAGGGCGGTCTGGTTTTGCAACAGCCAGACTTCCAGCTGTTGCGGGCCGTCGAACACGCCGTACAACGCATAAAGGCCAACGCCGCCGATGGCGATCAGCTTGATCACCGACTCGAAGGCAATCGCGAATACCAGGCCTTCGTGTTTCTCCCGGGTCGCAATGTGGCGCGAGCCGAAGAAGATCGTGAACAGGGTAATCAGTGCGCAGAAACTCAGGGCCACGCGGTGTTGCACCGGTTCGCGAGTGAGAATGCCGATGGAGTCGGCTACCGCTTGAATCTGCAACGCCAGCAACGGCAGGACGCCGATCAGCATGAAGATCGTCGTCAGCGCGCCGGCCCAGGTGCTGCGGAAGCGGAAGGCGAACAAGTCCGCCAGTGACGACAGTTGATAGGTGCGAGTGATCTTCAGGATCGGATACAGCAACACCGGCGCCAGCAAAAATGCGCCGGACACCCCGAGGTAGCTCGATAGAAAGCCGTAGCCGTACTGATAGGCCAGGCCCACGGTGCCGTAGAACGCCCACGCACTGGCGTAAACCCCCAGCGACAGGGTGTAAGTCAGCGGGTGGCGAATGATCGCCCGGGGGATCATGCCCCGTTCGCTGATCCAGGCGACGCCGAACAGCACCGCCAGGTACGCGGCGCTGATCAGGATCATCTGGGTCAGGCTAAAGCTCATCGGCATCTTTTTGGCTCTGCAGGATGAAGGTCACGACGATCAGAATCAGCCAGAGCAGATAAGGGCGATACCAGGCGCCAGTGGCGTCGATCCACCAATCCATGATGGCCGGGGAGAACAGATAAATCCCCACTACCAAAAGCAGGACCAAGCGATAGATGTACATCCCGGCCTCTCTTTTTTAGGCGCGTGCCCGAAAACGTGCGGCGATGGTAACGGATGGCGGCGCTACTGCAAGTGCCATCACTGCAGTTGCGCTTCGGGCAGGGTCAGTGTGCGCGGGATCTTTGCGGCATCCCAGTGGGCGATGCCCCAATTCAGTACTTCCCGAGGCGTGGCGTAAGCCAGTTCGCTGCCCGGATTTTGCCCCAGCGCGCGTAATGCCCGCAGTAACAGTGGCGTGGCCTGATCGTCGGCCAATGGCGGCGAACGGTAGGATTTGCCGAGCTTGTTACCGTCCGGCTGAGTAATCAGCGGCACGTGCAGGTAACGCGGTTGCCGCAGGCCGAGCAGTTCTTGCAGGTAGAGCTGGCGTGGTGTCGAGTCGAGCAAGTCGGCGCCGCGCACGATGTCGGTGATGCCTTGCCAGGCATCATCGAGCACCACGGCCAGTTGATAGGCATAGAGCCCGTCGCGGCGGCGAATCACGAAATCGCCGACATCCCGACCCAGGTGCTGGCGGAACTCGCCTTGCACCCGGTCGATGAAATGGTATTCGAGCTCCGGCACCCGCAGGCGGATGGCCGCGTCTTCAGCGCCATGCCCGGCATTGCGGCACAGGCCCGGATAGATGCCGTGATACGGCTCCAATTGTTTGCGTGAACAGGTGCAAGCGTAGGCCAGGCCATGACTGAACAGACGATTGAGCACTTCGGCATAGGCGTCGTGCCTGTCGCTTTGACGAACCAGTTCACCATCCCACTCGAAACCATAGCGTTCCAGCGCGTTGAGGATCGCGGCTTGGGCGCCGGGTTCTTCCCGAGGTGGGTCGAGGTCTTCCATGCGCATCAGCCAGCGGCCACCCACAGAACGGGCGTCGAGGTACGAAGCGAGTGCAGCGACCAGCGAACCGAAGTGCAAGTGGCCGCTGGGCGTGGGGGCGAAACGGCCGATGTAGGGAGAGACATTCATGAGGGCGATGGTACGTCGTCTGATCGTGCGCGATCCACAGGGTTCGGTGCTGTGCCGAATTTCAGAAACAAAAACGGAGCGTTCGCACGCTCCGTTTTTCGTTCAAGTCGAGATTACTTGCCGACTTGCTTTTCCTTGATTTCCGCCAGGGTCTTGCAGTCAACGCACATGTCGGCGGTAGGGCGGGCTTCCAGTCGCTTGACGCCAATCTCGACGCCGCAGGACTCGCACCAGCCATATTCTTCGTCTTCGATCAATTGCAGCGTTTTGTCGATCTTCTTGATCAACTTGCGCTCACGATCACGGGCGCGCAATTCAAGGCTGAATTCTTCTTCCTGGCTGGCACGATCTGCCGGGTCAGGGAAGTTGGCCGCTTCGTCTTTCATGTGATCAACCGTACGGTCGACTTCCTGCATCAAGTCCTGTTTCCACTTATTCAGGATCTTGGTGAAGTGAGCGCGCATGGGCTTGCCCATGTACTCTTCGCCCTTTACTTCTTTGTAGGGTTCGAAGCCGCTGATCGACTGGTTTTGTTGTTGCTTTGCTTGGGTGGACATGAAATAGACCGCCTCTACTCTTGTAATCCATTGCGCAGGATTGCTCCATCACCGACACCTGCCGGCCCTGCGGCTGCAAGCGGGCGAACTTACCAGATCAAATCGGGCCGCGCTACTCCCGGATGTCGAGGGGGTGACCCGCGGTGCTTGCAAATGATTGCAAAGCCTTGTCTGGTGGTGATGGAGACCTGATCAAATATTGATTTTAGTCAAACCTGGCGCGCACGCTTGAGTCGTTCAGGCCAGAGTTATAACGGCTCTGACCGCTTTAGGTTCTCGCTCGTTCCAGTGGTTGGGTAGAATCGATTCTTTTACCCGTTGAAGGAAGGCTAATGGCTCAGTCCTACAGTGCCCGCAGTCGTGCGATTGAACCGTTCCATGTCATGGCGCTGCTGGCGCGGGCCAATGAACTGCAGGCTGCCGGTCACGACGTGATCCACCTGGAAATCGGCGAGCCGGACTTCACCACCGCCGAGCCGATCATCCAGGCCGGCCAGGCTGCGCTGACGGCGGGCAAGACCCGTTACACCGCGGCACGGGGCATTCCCGAACTGCGCGAGGCCATTTCGGGCTTTTATCAGCAGCGTTACGGGCTGAACATCGATCCACAGCGAATTCTGGTGACGCCGGGCGGTTCCGGCGCGTTGCTGCTGGCCAGCGCTTTGCTGGTCGACCCAGGCAAACACTGGCTGCTGGCGGACCCGGGCTACCCGTGCAACCGGCACTTCCTGCGGCTGGTGGAAGGCGCGGCGCAGCTTGTTCCTGTCGGTCCGGACGTGCGTTATCAGCTGACCCCGGACCTGGTGGCGCGGCATTGGGACCATGACAGCGTCGGCGCCCTGGTGGCTTCGCCGGCCAATCCGACCGGGACCATCCTGACCCGCGATGAGCTGGCCGGGCTGTCGGCTGCGATCAAGCAGCGCCACGGCCATCTGGTGGTGGACGAGATCTACCACGGCCTGACCTACGGCACCGACGCGGCCAGCGTGCTGGAAGTCGATGACAGCGCCTTTGTCCTGAACAGTTTTTCCAAGTATTTCGGCATGACCGGCTGGCGCCTCGGTTGGCTGGTGGCGCCGCAAGCAGCGGTCGGCGAACTGGAAAAGCTCGCCCAGAACCTCTACATCAGCGCCCCGAGCATGGCCCAGTACGCCGCGTTGGCCTGCTTCGAACCGGCGACCATCAGCATTCTGGAAGAGCGCCGCGCCGAATTCGGTCGTCGTCGCGACTTCCTCTTGCCGGCCTTGCGTGAGCTCGGTTTTGGCATCGCCGTGGAACCTGAGGGCGCGTTCTACTTGTATGCAGATATCAGCCAGTTCGGCGGTGATGCCTTCGCGTTCTGCCGACACTTCCTCGAAACAGAGCACGTGGCGATTACCCCGGGCCTGGACTTCGGGCGTTATCAGGCCGGGCATCACGTGCGGTTTGCCTACACCCAAAGCCTGCCGCGCTTGCAGGAAGCGGTGGAACGGATCGCTCGCGGCTTGAAGAGCTGGCAAGGCTGATGCGTTTTCATCCTCCCCTTGAAGAAGGTCGTCTGATCCGTCGTTACAAGCGTTTTCTCGCCGATATCGAAACCGTTAGCGGCGAGTTGCTGACGATTCACTGCCCGAACACCGGCTCGATGCTCAATTGCCAGGTCGAGGGCGGGCAGGTCTGGTTCAGCCGCTCCAACGACCCGAAGCGCAAATTACCCGGCACCTGGGAAATCGGTGAAACCCCGCAAGGGCGGTTGTTTTGCGTGAACACCGGGCGAGCCAATGGCTTGATCGAAGAGGCGTTGCGTGCCGGCGTGATCACCGAGTTGAACGGTTTTACCGAGCTGAAACGCGAAGTGGCCTATGGGCAGGAAAACAGCCGCATCGATTTCCGTCTCGATTACCCGAACGGGCCGGCGTACGTGGAAGTCAAAAGTGTCACTTTGGGCTTTGACGGTACGCCAGTGGCGGCGTTTCCCGATGCGGTGACCCAGCGCGGGGCCAAGCATTTGCGGGAACTGGCGCATCTGGCCCGGGACGGGATTCGCGCGGTGCAGTTGTATTGCGTCAATCTCAGCGGCATCGACGCCGTGCGTCCGGCAGAAGAAATCGATTCGGCCTACGCCGCCGCGTTGCGTGAAGCGGTGGCGTGCGGCGTTGAGGTGCTGGCTTATGGCGTGCGTATCAGCCACGAAGAGATGCTGGTTGACCGGCGTCTGGACGTATTGCTCAACGGTTAAAGGCTGATCCAGATCCCTTGCGCGTCTTCGCGGCTGGGAACGACGGTCAGGGATTGCCCCGCGCAGGGGCCGGCGACGCATTCGCCGTCCTCGATAAGAAACAGTGCGCCGTGGGTGGCGCACTGGATCAGGCTGTTGCTGGGGTCCAGAAACTGGTCGGGTTTCCATTCCAGCCCCACGCCACGGTGCGGGCAGCGGTTGATGTAGACGTAAACCTGACCACCCCGGCGCACGGCGAAGAGCTTCTGGCCGTCGATGTCGAAACCGCGGCTGCTGGCATCGGCCAACTCCAGGCCCTGGCAAAGAAACTTCATGTCTATCCTCAAGTGTCGCGGTTCGTGACTGGATATGTCCGGACTTGACGCGCAAATGCAAACAATTATCAAATGGCCGCCCGCCCATGGGGGCGCTTGCCGGATGTCGAGGATACTTGGCCTGTCAGGTTGATGCCCGGGAAAACCCTTTAAGGAAGCCGTTTATGCGTCTGAGTACCCGCGTTGTCGCCTTGTGTGTCGGACTCATCGTCAGCCACCAGGCGGCAGCGGCCGAACTGCCGCAGCGATGGGTGAGTGCCGGTGGCGCCTTGTCGGAGTGGGTGAGTGCCTTGGGTGGCGAGTCAAAACTGGTGGGCGTCGATACCACCAGTCAGCATCCGGATTCTTTGAAGGCCCTGCCGAGCATTGGCTATCAGCGGCAATTGTCGGCGGAAGGCATCTTGAGCTTACGCCCGCAGATGCTCATCGGCACCGAAGAAATGGGTCCACCGCCGGTGCTTTCGCAGATTCGCAGTGCCGGTGTTCAGGTCGAATTGTTCTCGGCCCAGCCGGATTTGCCTGCCTTGCAGGGCAACTTGCAGCATCTGGGCAAGTTGCTCGGCGCAGAAGACCAGGCGACCCAGGCATTCCTGGCGTATCAACAGAAACTGGATCAGCAAAAGCTCCGGATCACCGAGGCGCAGCTCAAACAGAAATCGCCGGGTGTGCTGTTGTTGCTCGGCCATGCGGGCGGCAATCCAATGATCGCCGGCAAGGACACCGCCGCCGATTGGTTGCTGCAACAGGCCGGCGGCCACAACTTGGCGACGCATACCGGTTATAAACCTTTTTCCAACGAGTCCTTGGCCAGCCTGAACCCTGAAGTGCTGGTGTTCTCCGACCGTGCGCTGACCGGCGATGCGGCCCGCGCAGCATTGTTCAAGGAAAACCCCATCTTGTCCTCGACCCGTGCCGCGAAGGACGGCCGCGTGATGGAACTCGATCCAACTTTACTGGTGGGCGGGCTCGGACCGCGGTTGCCCGAGGCGCTGAAAAAGTTGTCTGACGGTTTATATCTCGGCGCGAGTGACCAATGACCACTTTGGTTAAACCCCGCACACTGTTTATTGGCTTGAGTCTGCTGTGTTTGCTGGCGATCTGGCTGTCGTTGGCGCTGGGGCCGGTGAGCTTGCCGTTGCTCGACACGTTGCGTGCGGCGCTGCGGTTGATCGGTGTGCCGATTGCCCCGGACGGTCTGGAGCAGGCTGAACTGATTCTTGGGCAGATTCGCCTGCCGCGAACCCTGCTCGGTTTGGCGGTGGGCGGTGTGCTGGCCTTGTCTGGCGTGGCAATGCAGGGTCTGTTTCGCAACCCATTGGCCGATCCGGGGCTGGTCGGTGTTTCCAGCGGCGCCGCACTGGGCGCGGCGATTGCGATTGTCGGTGGTTCGGCGTTTGGCGGCTTGCCCGAGTCCTTCGGGCCTTATCTTTTGTCGTTGTGCGCGTTTCTTGGCGGGCTCGGCGTGACCGCGCTGGTGTATCGACTCGGCCGGCGTAACGGGCAAACCAACGTCGCGACCATGCTGCTGGCCGGTATTGCGTTAACGGCGCTGGCCGGTTCGGCGGTGGGTTTGTTCACCTATCTGGCGGACGATGCGACCCTGCGCACGCTGACTTTCTGGAACCTGGGCAGCCTCAACGGCGCCAGTTATTCGCGGCTCTGGCCATTGCTGCTGGTGACGGCTGGTGTGGCGCTGTGGTTGCCGCGCAGGGCCAAGGCCTTGAATGCATTGTTGCTGGGCGAGTCGGAGGCCGGTCACCTGGGCATTGATGTCGAAGGGCTCAAGCGTGAACTGGTGTTCTGCACCGCGCTGGGTGTCGGCGCGGCGGTGGCGGCAGCAGGGATGATCGGGTTTGTCGGGCTGGTGGTGCCGCATCTGGTGCGGCTGCTGGCCGGTCCTGATCATCGGGTGCTGTTACCGGCCTCGGTGCTGGCGGGGGCGAGTCTGTTGTTGTTCGCTGACCTGGTGGCGAGACTGGCCCTGGCGCCGGCCGAGTTGCCGATTGGTATTGTCACGGCGTTCATTGGCGCGCCGTTCTTTCTGATTCTGCTGCTCAGGAGGCGTGCCTGATGTTGCGCACAGAAAACCTGAAGATCCGCCGAGGCAGCAAAACGGTGCTGACGGACATCACACTGGAACTCAAGCCGGGTGAAGTCCTCGGTGTGCTGGGGCCGAACGGTGCTGGCAAGAGCACCTTGCTCGGCGCGTTGTGCGGTGAATTGCGTCCTGATGAAGGACGCGTCTGGCTCGATGAGCGTGGCCTTGAGCCACTGCACGGGTGCCCTGCGAGCGCAGCGATTGGCGGTACTACCGCAAGTGTCGACCCTCGACTTCGGCTTTCGTGTCGAGGAAGTGGTCGGCATGGGGCGTTTGCCTTATCAAAGCGGTCGGGTGCGCGATGACGAAATTGTTGCCGCCGCGTTGGGCGCCGCCGATGCCGGGCATTTGAGCGGTCGCAGTTACCTGGCGCTGTCCGGCGGCGAACGTCAGCGAGTGCATCTGGCCCGGGTGCTGGCGCAGCTCTGGCCCGGCGAGGCGGGGCAGACCTTACTGCTTGATGAGCCGACCTCGATGCTCGATCCACTGCATCAGCACACCACATTGCAGGCTGTGCGCGAGTTTGCTGATCGCGGTGCCGCGGTGTTGGTGATCCTGCATGATCTGAACCTGGCGGCGCGTTATTGTGATCGTCTGTTGCTGCTCGAAGGCGGGCGCCCGGTGGCGCTGGATACACCAGAGCAGGTGCTGCGTCCGGAGCCGCTCAAAGCGGTGTTCGGGCTGGAAGTATTGGTGCAGCCGCACCCGGAGCGTGGGCATCCGCTGATCATCGCCCGCTGAGTCGTTCATCGAGGTGAGAGCATGCGTGGGATCTGGGGGTTGGCGCTGCTGGTATTGGCGGGGTGTCTGGCGGGGTGTCAGCATGTTGCGTTGCCGCCTCCGGTCAGTGGCGACATTCGTGATCTGCACAACGGCCAACTGCTGACGACGCAGCAATTGCTGGCGCGTCTTGCCAAGCCCACGCGGGTGATCATTGGCGAGCAGCATGACAATGCCGATCACCATGCCGCGCAGTTGTGGTTGTTGCAATCGCTGAGCGAGCAACGACCGCAGGGCAGCCTGCTGCTGGAAATGCTCACGCCGGATCAGCAGCCGAAAGTCGATGCGCTTCGCCAATCTGCGTCGCTGCCCAGCGACCTCCCTAATGCGCTGTCCTGGCAGGATGGCTGGGACTGGAATCTTTATGGGCCGATCGTTCGCTTCGCCCTCACACAACCGTATCCGCTGCTGGCGGCCAACCTTGAAAGCACTGAAATCCGCGCGTTCTATCAACAGCCGCCGCGCTTGAGCGGGGCACGCAGCAATGCGCAAACCGTGAAAGCGACTCTGCTGGCGCAAATCAGTGGCTCCCATTGCGGACTGCTTCCAAAATCCAAAATGCCAGCAATGCTGGCGGTGCAGCAGCAACGTGACCGGCGAATGGCTGAGCGTTTACGTGTCGCCCCCGAGCCTTCGCTGCTGTTTGCCGGTGCGTATCATGCGCGCAAGGATGTCGGTGTACCGCTTCATATACTGGATTTGGGCGAACCCGAAGCGCCAACCGTGCTGATGCTGGCGCAGCAGGGCAGTGAGGTCACGTTGGCGATGGCTGATTACGTCTGGTACACGCCCGCCACGCCGGCACCGGATTATTGCGAAGAGATGCGTAAGCAGATGGGCAAGTAGCGTCGGCGACTTTTCTACAGGCAAAAAAAGACCCGGCAAGAGCCGGGTCAAATAACCGTGATTAGCCTGATGAGGAGATAATCTGAGAGTCCGAACCAAGGGCTTTTCAGAAAATCGACCAGTCTCGCGACCAGTTGTGATAATCATAGCGATTCTCATTACCAAGTCAACCGCTGTTTTCTCATTTATTTTCAATCAGCCAGCAGGCCCTGTAATCGTTGGGTTTAGCCTGGATTTTTAAGTGAACTCAACTGGGTAATCTGCTTGTTCAGCAAGTCAATGCGCCGCGCCATGCTCTCGATCAGGCTGTGGGAAATCTTCGGATTGCTTTGGGTCAGGCTCAGAAACTGATCCTTGGGAATCAACATTACCGTGCTCGGTTCGCTGGTGATCACACTGGCGTTGCGCTTCTCGCCAGTGAACACCGCCATGGCACCGAAAATCTCATCCTTGGGCACATCGCCGACTTTATGCCCGTCGACAAACGCTTCGGCATGGCCTTCGATGATGACGAATACATGGTCTGCCTCGTCGCCCTGGTTGATCAGGATTTCCCCGGCCTCCACCCGTTTGAAACCATTGGTACTGCGAAACTCGCGCGGTTTCAGTTCGGCTACGGCGTGGGCGAGGATTGCCATTTGCCCCAACAGGTATTCGAGGAATTGATCCGCCCGGCCGGGCTCGGCATACACATGCTGGACAATCTCACTGCGCCGATAAGGTTGCAAGCGCAGTGGCCCATCACTGCACAAACGGCAATCGGCCCAGGCTTCGCCCTGTTGCAGGCCGAACAAATCACCTTCCTGCCAGTAAAACAGCGCCCGTGCACCGATGCCGCCATGGATCACACCGTCAGTCAGCAGAAACAACTGATCGCCTGGCAACTGCGCCATCAGGTCATCCGTCGATTCCAGTTGCAGATCCGGCCCGCACGGTGCCAAGCCGTGCAGCCACTGCGCAGGCAAATTCTGCAAGCGATTGATCAGTGTGTCGGCGTAAGCCGGTTGTTCCCCGAGCAAGTACATGGCGATGGGCGCCTGTTCAATTCTTGTGGCGTGAAGAAATGGCTTCCAGTTGTTTGTTCAGCGCTTCCTTGCGTTCAGCGGGGATGTCGTTCCAGTGCACGTCCATCAGGGCGCCTTCAATTGCATACAGCAACACCTTGGACGCCCGGAACCCACGCGTACGCACGGCCCGATAAGCATCCACCGCCCCCAGGCGACGCAAGTCCGAGGCGCTGTGGATGCCCACGGCATGCAGCCACTGCGCTGACGTCTTGCCAAGATTCTTCAGGTGTTGCAGTTCATCATTCATCAAGCCTCCTTGCGACGGCCGAACGGTGCGTGGGCGAGCCTTTGAGGAGTGTAGCCATCAGTAGGAAAAGCGTGATTGTTTGGTCGGTTTCGACGCAAACGCTTCTAAGAGGCAAGGTCCTGAAGCGTTCGAAGGGGCTGCGAATGCAGCAGAGGAGGGCAGCGCAAATAACTGTGGGGAGCGGCGGTGCGACGATTCGACTTGTTCGCGAAGACGTAGTGTCAGTCGACATGAATGTTGAAGGTTAAACCGCTTTCGCGAGCAAGCCCGCTCCCACAGGGGGCGTGTCGTGTCAGGTAGGCGATGCGGATGTTAGCGGGTGCGATAGCGCAGGCGTGTCCCGAAATTCATCGACATCAGGATTTCGTCGGCACTCAGCTCTGTTGGGAAGTAGGCGCCGGAGATTTGCGCATGGGCCAGGCTTGCACCTTCCAGCGAGGCATTGCGGAAGTCGATGCCACGCAAGTCGGCGGAACGGAAGTACGCATCGGTGAAGTCGATGCCATCGGCGTTCAGCTCACGCAGATCAAGACCACGGAAATCGCCACTGACCATGTCAATCGGGCCATCGAGGGGGCGTTGCTTGTTGAAGCCTGTGATGTCGTCTTTGTGCAGCAAGGCATAAAGCGGGGTGTCGAGAAGTTTCGGCTGGCTCATGTCAAATCACCTGTTGGTTTTATGACGCCAGTATAGTGCCACTATTTGACAGCCGTGAAGCCAGCGAAGGCTCCACGGCTGAAAAATTTCTTACAAGCCCGGCAGGCGCTGGCGAATCTGCGCCACGACAGCGTCCAGGGTCCCGCTCTCATTGGTCTGAACACGCTTGCTGCAGAGAATCTCGGCCGGCGTCAGTGCTTCGCGGGTGCCTTGCTGGTCGGCGATAACGGCCAGATTGGCGTCGGACGGATCCTTTTTGTCTGCCTGACGCAGGGCCAGCCAGCTCTCGATTACGGCTTGCGGTGCGTTGCAATCCAGAATCAGGAAGGGTGCGCCGGTCGCTTCAGCAATTTTTGCCGCGCCGTCACGCTGGTCGCGCTTGAGGTAGGTGGCATCGATCACCACCGGGAAACCGGCACGCAGGATTACGTCAGCGATTTCATGCAGGCGGGTGTAGGTCGCTGAGCTGGCGTCAGCACTATAAATGCCGGCCTGTGGATCGTTCGGCACGGTCTGCTCGCCGAACAGACGTTTGCGTTCTACGTCGGAACGCAGGCGAATGGCACCCAGTGCTTCCACCAGACGCATGGCCACACGGCTTTTACCGACAGCGGAAACGCCGTGGGTGATGGCCATGAAGCGCGAAGGAATGGTGCTGTAGCTTTCCGCCAGGTTGGCGTAGTTGCGGTACTGGCGCAGGGTGGTGGCGCGCTGCACCGGATCGGCCTCGGCCGGCATGCTGAACAGGCTGACCTTGGCGCGAACCAGTGCACGGTAGGCTTTATAGAAGTTGAGCAGCTCAAGGCCCTGATAGTCGCCGGTCAGTTCCAGGTACTGGCTGATGAAACGGCGCGCCAGGCTCTTAAGGCCGCGGTCTTCCAGGTCCATTGCCAGGAAACCGGTGTCAGCGTAGACGTCGGTGAAGCGGAACGGCTCGTTGAACTCGATGCAGTCGAAGATCACGACCTTGCCGTCGATCACGGTGGCGTTGCCCAGGTGAATGTCACCGTGGCATTCGCGAATGAAACCGTCGGCCTTGCGTTGGGCAAACAGCGGCTTCAGACGCTCGAAGCTGCTTTCGGCCCAGGCTTGCAGGGCGTCGAGTTGCAACAGATCAGCCTTGTCGCTGAGGAACGGGCGGATCTGTTCGAAGTTCTGGCGTACCGGTGCCATGACGCTGTCCGGGGTGCCTGCTTCGTGTTCGGCAGGTACTTTCGGCGCAGTGAGGTGGAACTGCGCAATTTGCGCGGCCATCTCGTCGATGTGCGCGGTGGTCAGTTCGCCGTTGGCTTGCAGGGTGCTGAGCAATTGGCTTTGCGGGAACTGACGCATTTTCAGCGCGTATTCGACAACCGGGCCGTCACCGCCCAGTTGTGGGGCTTCGGCACTGCCGGTGATCGGCAACACTTCAAGATACAAATCATTGGTCAGACGCTGGTTCAGGCGTAGTTCTTCACCGCAGAAATGTTCGCGAGCATCGAGGTTGGTGAAGTCGAGGAAGCCGAAGTTCACCGGCTTCTTCACTTTATAAGCAAAGGGACCCGTGAGGATGACCCAGGAGATATGGGTCTCGATAACCTGGAACCCATCGACGGGATGCGGGTAGAGGGCCGGGTTTTGCAGGGCGGCGATCAGGGACTGGCTCACAGGCGATCCTTCAGAGTCGGGGGAAATTCAAGGTCGCCATTATGGCCGCAACTCCGCCGGACGCAAACCTTGGCAGGCTCCTGTTGAGTATGAATAAAGTGCGTATAATCCGCCGCCATGACTCGTACTCGATCCCCTCGCAGCAAAAAAAAACCACCGTCCAGCGGCCTGCGCCCCTGGCTGGGCTGGGCCCTTAAACTCAGCCTGGTCGGCCTTGTCGTGCTTGCCGGGTTCGCGGTTTATCTGGACGCCATCGTTCAGGAGAAGTTTTCCGGCAAGCGCTGGACCATTCCGGCCAAGGTGTATGCGCGCCCGCTGGAGCTGTTTACCGGCCAGAAGCTGAGCAAGGACGACTTCCTCACCGAACTCGACGCCTTGGGCTACCGGCGCGAAGCTGTGAGCAACGGTCCCGGCGCAGCAGCGGTCAGCGGCAATACCGTCGACTTGAACACCCGTGGCTTCCAATTTTATGAAGGTATGGAGAAGCCCCAGCCCGTACGGGTGCGGTTCTCCGGTGACTATGTGGCCGAACTCTCGGCGACCAACGGTTCGAAGCTTTCTGTGGTGCGGCTGGAACCGCTGATGATCGGCGGGATTTACCCGAAAAACCTCGAAGACCGCATTCTGATCAAGCTCGATCAGGTTCCGCCGTACCTGCTCGACACCCTGGTCGCGGTGGAAGATCGGGATTATTACAGCCACTGGGGTGTGTCTCCCAAATCGATTGCCCGAGCTATTTGGGTCAACACCTCTGGCGGCAAGATGACCCAGGGTGGCAGCACGCTGACGCAGCAGTTGGTCAAAAACTTCTACCTGACCAGCGAACGCAGCCTGACCCGCAAACTCACCGAAGCCATGATGGCGATGTTGCTTGAGCTGCATTACAGCAAACAGGACATTCTTGAGGCTTACCTCAACGAAGTGTTCGTCGGTCAGGATGGCCAGCGTGCGGTGCACGGTTTCGGCCTGGCCAGTCAGTTCTTCTTCGGGCAGCCGTTGTCCGAACTGAAACTGCATCAAGTCGCGCTGCTGGTGGGCATGGTCAAGGGGCCGTCCTATTACAACCCGCGTCGCAACCCGGAGCGGGCGCTTGAGCGGCGCAACCTGGTGCTTGATGTGCTTGAGCAACAAGGCGTTGCTACTGCCGAACAAGTCGCTGCCGCGAAGGCCATGCCGCTGGGCGTGACGACTCGCGGCAAACTGGCGGACAGTTCGTTCCCGGGCTTTATCGATCTGGTTAAGCGTCAGTTACGTGAAGACTATCGCGACGAAGACTTGACCGAAGAAGGCCTGCGGATTTTCACCAGTTTCGACCCGATCCTGCAGATGAAGGCCGAAGCCTCGGTCAACGACACCTTTAAACGACTGGCCGGGCGCAAAGGTTCGGATGATGTCGAAGCGGCCATGGTCGTGACCAATCCGGAAACCGGCGAAGTCCAGGCCATGATCGGCAGCCGTCAGGCGAGTTTTGCCGGTTTCAACCGTGCCTTGGATGCGGTACGCCCGATCGGCTCGTTGATCAAGCCTGCGGTTTATCTGACTGCTCTTGAGAAACCAAGCCAGTACACCTTGACCAGTTGGCTATCGGATGAATCCTTCTCGGTGAAAGGTGCAGACGGTCAGGTCTGGAAACCACAGAATTATGACCGACGTTCCCACGGCACGGTGTTCCTGTATCAAGGGTTGGCGCATTCCTACAACCTGTCGACTGCGCGTCTCGGGTTGGAGCTGGGTGTACCGAACGTCCTCAAGACCCTGGCGCGCCTGGGCGTGAGTCGAGAGTTCCCGGCGTTCCCGTCGATGCTGTTGGGCGCGGGTGGTCTGACGCCGATGGAAGTGGCAACCATGTATCAGACCCTGGCCAACGGCGGGTTCAATACGCCGATGCGCGGGATTCGCAGCGTGCTGACTGCCGAAGGCGAGCCACTTAAACGTTATCCGTTCCAGATTCAGCAGCGTTTCGATCCGGCCTCTATTTTCCTGATCCAGAGCGCCATGCAGCGCGTCATGCGTGAAGGTACCGGTAGCTCGGTTTATAACGTGCTGCCCAAAACCCTGACGCTGGCGGGCAAGACCGGTACCAGTAACGATTCGCGGGACAGCTGGTTCGCCGGTTTCAGTCAGGATCTGCTGGCGGTGGTCTGGCTGGGTCGCGACGATAACGGCAAGACACCGTTCACCGGCGCTACCGGTGCGTTGCAGGTCTGGACCAGTTTCATGCGCAAGGCCGATCCGCTGCCGCTGGACATGCCGCAGCCGGACAGCATTGTTCAGGCCTGGGTAGATTCGCGCACCGGGCAAGGCTCTGATGCCAACTGCCCAGGTGCGGTGCAGATGCCGTATATTCGCGGCAGTGAACCGCCTCCCGGCGCCGCTTGTGGTGGTCAAGCCCCTGCTTCCGGTGAAACGGTGATGGATTGGGTCAAGGGCTGGATGAATTAAGCAAAGAGGGTTTCAAGTGAATAAGTGGTTGATTCCAGCGGTTACCGCCGTGGCTTTGCTCAGCGGTTGCTCCACCGTACAGCGCGGTTCGATTCCGGTTGTGGACTCCGGCAGCGCTGTATCTAACAGTGAGCGGATTCAGGCGAATGGCGGTTTCCGCAAGACGACAGTAAAACGTCCGGTGCAAGGTCAGCCCCAGGCCATCCCGCAAGGTGATAGCGGCGTAGTGGTGATGGTACCGGGTGGTGGCGCCGTGACTTCGGCCCCGATCAGCACTTCGCCGATCACGCCGGGCCCGATCACGCCGGGCCCGATCACGCCGGGTCCGATTGATACCTCGCCGGTTCAGTCCGCGCCAATCAATCAGGGCAGCTACAGCATGCCATCGACCCCGAGCGGGATTCCGTCGGCAAGCACCGGTGGCGGCTTGTCTGCCGACGAGCAACTGGATGGTCCGGTGCTGGCGCTGCTGACTACCGCTCAACAGCAACAGGCCAGTGGCGACCTCAACGGTGCGTCCTCCAGCCTGGAGCGCGCCCAGCGAGTAGCTCCGCGTGAGCCGCAAGTGCTTTATCGTCTGGCGCAGGTGCGTATGGCTCAAGGCGATGCACCACAAGCCGAGCAGTTCGCTCGTCGTGGTCTGACCTTTGCCAGTGGCCGTCCGGATCTGCAGGCCAACCTGTGGGAACTGATCGCTCAAGCTCGTGAAAAGCAGGGTGATACCGCTGGCGCCACACTGGCCCGTCAGAAGGCCAAGGTTGCGCTGTGATGGATGCACGTTTCCCGAAAATTGCCGAGCAGTTGCTGCTGATCGAACGTGAGCTGCGGATTCAGGGCTGGTGGGACGAGGTCTCGCCAAGTGCTGAAGCACTGTCCAGTGTCGAGCCGTTCTCGGTCGACACCCTGGACTTTGAGCAATGGCTGCAATGGATCTTCTTGCCGCGCATGAAAGTGATCCTCGAACAGGATCTGCCGTTGCCCAATGCGTCAGGGATTCAGGAAATGGCCGAAATGGTCTTTGCCTCCCGCAATGTCCAGGGCAAGGATCGGTATCTGCAGGTCCTGCTCAAAGAGTTCGACCTGCTGATCACCGCCTCGCGCTGATCCCCGATCTTTGTGGGAGCGGGCTTGCTCGCGAAAGCGGTGTCACATTCAAAATTGATGTCGGCTGACCCACCGCTATCGCGAGCAAGCTCGCTCCCACAAGGGCGCGACGTTACTGGCAGTTCTCGGCAATCTGCTTCTGCGCCTCAACAATGCGCTCCTGACGCTGCGCATCATCCAGCCGTCGCATCTGTCCCTCGACTTCCTCCCTCAAACGCGGATTGTTCTGCAACTGCGCAAGGTTCGTCCGCGCCTGTTCGCAAAAGGTCTTGAGCTGCGCCTGTTGGTCAGCGACCTGTTTCTTGACCTTGTCGTCGATCGCTTTCTGATCACCCAACACACCGCTACCCGGCATTGGCGCAGGTTTCTGCGCGGGCGAGGAGGGCGTCTGCATGCTGGTCGACGGCTGACCCGGTGGCGGCTGGGCATCGAAGTGGGTCACCCCTTGGGCATCCACCCACTTGTAGATCTGAGCCGCCATGCACAAAGGGCTCAGGGTGATCAGCAGACTGGCGGTGAAGAAGAACGTTCGCATGCCATTTCCTTGTCATAAGTTGCGCAATTGAAGCTAACACACTTGCGGTTTACGGGTTTTTTCTTGCGTTCTCATGCGCTTACTCACAATAAAGCACATAGACGACTTGACTTGCAGAGGACGAAACAGAAGAATCCAAAGTCCGCTGTAGAGGGACTGCCAGAAGCAGACCCACTCGGTAGATCATGAGGCGCATACCCGCGCCGACCTGTTACACCCGCAACGCGTTACCTCGCGCTGGGTGGGAAAGGCCCGCAACACTTGGGACGATCCCAATACTTGCTCAGTCAGTGCTGACGTAGTCGGCGACCACCGTCGCTCATGCTCTGCCGAGAAGTAAACCTATTAAGACCCGTCCCCTTGTGTGTGGACGGTATTCTGGCGTTTTAGAGGTGAACAACGTGGAGCTTTTATCTGGCGGTGAGATGCTCGTCCGCTTTTTGCGTGACGAAGGCGTCAAATATATCTACGGGTACCCGGGCGGTGCTCTTCTTCATGTCTACGATGCCCTGTTCAAAGAACCGGAAGTGACCCACATCCTGGTTCGTCACGAACAGGCTGCGACCCATATGGCTGACGGTTATGCCCGTGCCACCGGTAAAGCCGGTGTGGTACTGGTGACTTCCGGCCCGGGCGCAACCAACGCCATCACCGGTATTGCCACGGCCTACATGGACTCCATTCCGATGGTGGTCATTTCCGGCCAGGTGCCTAGCAACATGGTAGGTACCGACGCGTTCCAGGAAACCGACATGATCGGTATCTCCCGGCCGATCGTGAAGCACAGCTTCATGATCAAGCACGCTTCGGAAATCCCGGAAGTCATGAAGAAGGCGTTCTACCTGGCGCAATCCGGTCGTCCTGGTCCGGTCGTTGTCGATATTCCGAAAGACATGACCAACCCGGCCGAGAAGTTCGAATACATCTTCCCGAAAAAAGCCAAGCTGCGTTCCTACAGCCCAGCTGTTCGCGGTCACTCCGGGCAAATTCGCAAGGCAGCAGAAATGCTCCTGGCGGCCAAGCGTCCGGTGATGTACGCCGGCGGCGGCGTGATTCTGGGTGGCGGCTCCGCGCCGCTGACCGAATTGGCGAAGATGCTCAACCTGCCAGTGACCAATACCCTGATGGGCTTGGGTGCCTACCCAGGCACCGACCGTCAGTTCATCGGCATGCTCGGCATGCACGGCAGCTACACCGCTAACCTGGCGATGCACCATGCTGACGTGATCCTGGCAGTCGGCGCACGTTTCGATGACCGTGTGATCAACGGCCCGGCGAAGTTCTGCCCGAATGCCAAGATCATTCACATCGACATCGACCCGGCTTCGATCTCCAAGACCATCAAGGCCGACGTGCCTATCGTTGGTCCGGTCGAGAGCGTCCTGACCGAAATGGTCGCGATCCTCAAGGAAATCGGCGAGACCCCGAACAAGGAGTCCGTTGCCAGTTGGTGGAAGCAAGTTGACGAGTGGCGCGGTGACCGCGGCCTGTTCCCTTACGACAAGGGCGACGGCAGCATCATCAAGCCGCAAACCGTGGTCGAAACCCTGTGCGAAGTGACCAAGGGCGATGCCTTTGTCGCCTCCGACGTGGGTCAGCATCAAATGTTCGCGGCGCAGTACTACAAGTTCGACAAGCCTAACCGCTGGATCAACTCCGGTGGCCTGGGCACCATGGGCTTCGGTTTCCCGGCGGCCATGGGTATCAAGTTGAGCTTCCCGGATGCCGACGTCGTCTGCGTGACAGGCGAGGGCAGTATCCAGATGAACATTCAGGAACTGTCCACCTGTCTGCAATACGGTTTGCCGGTCAAAATCGTCATCCTGAACAACGGTGTTCTGGGTATGGTTCGCCAGTGGCAAGACATGAGCTATGGCAGTCGTCACTCGCATTCCTACATGGAGTCGTTGCCTGACTTCGTCAAGCTGGCAGAGGCCTATGGTCACGTAGGCATGCGCATCACCGACTCGAAAGAATTGAAGTCGAAGATGGAGGAAGCGTTTGCCATGAAGGATCGCCTGGTGGTGCTCGATATTTCAGTCGACACCAGCGAGCACGTCTACCCGATGCAGATCAAAGACGGCTCCATGCGCGATATGTGGCTGAGCAAGACGGAGCGTACTTAATCATGCGGCACATTATTTCCTTGCTTCTGGAAAACGAACCGGGCGCTCTGTCTCGTGTAGTCGGCCTGTTCTCGCAGCGCAACTACAACATCGAAAGCCTGACTGTGGCACCAACCGAAGACCCGACCCTGTCGCGCCTGACGTTGACCACTGTCGGCCACGATGAAGTTATCGAGCAGATCACCAAGAACCTGAACAAGCTGATTGAAGTGGTCAAATTGGTCGACCTGTCGGAGAGTGCTCACATCGAGCGCGAACTGATGCTGGTCAAGGTCAAGGCCACCGGCGCCCAGCGCGCCGAGATCAAGCGCACTACCGATATTTACCGTGGGCAGATCGTAGATGTCAGCGCCAGCGTGTATACCGTTCAATTGACCGGTACCAGCGACAAGCTCGACAGCTTCATTCAGTCCATCGGCACCGCCTCGATTCTGGAAACCGTCCGTAGCGGCGTAACCGGTATCGCCCGCGGCGACAAAGTACTCAGCATCTAAACCAAATTAGCGAATGGCCTGAACGGCCTGGATATATAGGGGAATTTCATGAAAGTTTATTACGAAAAAGACTGCGACCTGTCGATCATCCAGGGCAAGAAAGTTGCCATCATCGGTTACGGTTCCCAGGGCCACGCTCAAGCGTGCAACCTGAAAGACTCCGGCGTTGACGTTACTGTCGGCCTGCGTAAAGGTTCGGCCACTGTTGCCAAAGCCGAAGCTCACGGCCTGAAAGTGACTGACGTTGCTTCCGCTGTTGCGGCTGCCGACCTGGTCATGATCCTGACCCCGGACGAGTTCCAGTCTGCTTTGTACAAGAACGAAATCGAGCCGAACATCAAGAAAGGCGCCACCCTGGCCTTCTCCCACGGCTTCGCGATCCACTACAACCAGGTTGTTCCGCGCGCTGACCTCGACGTGATCATGATCGCGCCGAAAGCACCGGGCCACACCGTACGTTCCGAGTTCGTAAAGGGCGGCGGTATTCCTGACCTGATCGCTATCTACCAGGATGCTTCGGGCAACGCCAAAAACGTTGCACTGTCCTACGCTGCTGGCGTTGGTGGCGGTCGTACCGGCATCATCGAAACCACTTTCAAGGACGAGACCGAAACCGACCTGTTCGGCGAACAAGCCGTACTGTGCGGCGGTACCGTTGAACTGGTTAAAGCCGGTTTCGAAACCCTGGTTGAAGCTGGCTATGCGCCGGAAATGGCCTACTTCGAATGCCTGCACGAACTGAAGCTGATCGTTGACCTCATGTACGAAGGCGGTATCGCCAACATGAACTACTCGATCTCCAACAACGCTGAATACGGCGAGTACGTGACTGGTCCGGAAGTGATCAACGCCGAATCCCGTCAGGCTATGCGTAACGCCCTGAAACGTATTCAGGACGGCGAATACGCCAAGATGTTCATCAGCGAAGGCGCTACCGGCTATCCTTCGATGACCGCCAAGCGTCGTAACAACGCCGCTCACGGTATCGAAATCATCGGCGAGCAACTGCGCTCCATGATGCCGTGGATCGGTGCCAACAAGATCGTCGACAAAGCCAAAAACTAAGTCGCACGCTTGTACGAGAAACGCGGCCTAGGCCGCGTTTTTTCGTTTGGGTCACCGGTTCTGGTATAAAGCTGCATCGTTTGTGGCCGAACTGTCGTCCCAGACACCTGTCGAAAACTTTCCATCCTGTTGCAAGGTAATGTCCATGAGCGAACGTCCCGAAGAGCCAAACCAGGCTCCTGACGCCGAAAGTCTGCTGCCCATCGATGAACACATCGAAGAAGGGCATGACGCTGAAGGTCGTAAAGTCCGGCATCGTGGTATCTATCTTCTGCCGAATCTTTTCACCACTGCGAATCTGTTCGCGGGGTTCTATTCCATCATCAACTCGATGAGTGCACAGGCTGCATTGAGCGCCGGTGACTCGGTCAGTGCCAGCAAGTATTTTGCGTTCGCCGCCATCGCGATTTTCGTCGCCATGGTGCTCGATGGTCTGGACGGTCGGGTTGCGCGGATGACCAATACCCAGAGCGCTTTCGGTGCCGAGTACGACTCGTTGTCGGACATGGTCGCCTTTGGTGTCGCACCGGCATTGTTGGCATTCGGCTGGGCCCTGGGTGACATGGGCAAGGTCGGCTGGATGGTTGCCTTCATCTATGTGGCGGGCGCGGCGTTGCGTCTGGCCCGGTTCAATACCCAGGTTGGTACGGCGGACAAGCGCTACTTCATTGGCCTGGCCAGTCCGGCGGCGGCGGGTGTTGTTGCTGGGATCGTCTGGGCATTCAGCGATTACGGCATCCAGGGTTCCAAGATGTCGTTTCTGGTGGCGCTGATGGTGGCGGCCGCCGGCATGTTGATGGTCAGTAACATCAAGTACAACAGCTTCAAGGAGCTGGACTTGAAAGGGCGTGTGCCTTTTGTGGCGATCCTTGCCGTGGTGTTGGTGTTTGCCGTTGTATTCAGTGATCCGCCGCGCATTCTGTTGCTGGTGTTCCTCGGGTATGCGGCCTCAGGCCCGGTTCAATACCTGTTACGTCTTCGTCGGAATAAAAACGTGTAATTTCCCTCATACTCCGCAGTCTATTGGTGCATCTGTCCTCCAATGCTGCGGAGTAGCCATGCTGATCAAATTCCCCAAAGCGTCTGACTGCCTTGAGTCAGACGTGACGCCTGAATCCCTCTATCTCTCTCGTCGCAATGTGCTCGGTGTTGCCGTGGCCGGCTTGGCCGTGAGCAGCCTTCCTCGATGGGCCAATGCTGGCGATGCTGCGCGTTACGCCGACGTCGAGCCTGGCAAGGCGCCGTCCTGGTTCGCCGAAAAGCTTTCTTCTACAAAGTGGGGGGCGGTCAACGTCAAGGATGAAGCGATCACACCGTTCAAGGATGCAACCCACTACAACAACTTCTATGAGTTTGGCACTGACAAAGGTGATCCGGCGGCCAATGCTGGCGCGCTGAAGACCGAGCCATGGAGCGTGGTGGTAGACGGGGAGGTGGGCAAGCCTGGGCGGTACGCGCTGGAGGACTTCATGAAGCCTTACCAGCTGGAGGAGCGGATCTACCGTCTTCGCTGTGTGGAGGCCTGGTCGATGGTCATTCCCTGGGTCGGCTTTCCCATCTCGGCGTTACTCAAGGAGGTCGAGCCAACCTCCAAAGCCAAATACATTCGTTTCGAGACCCTGCAGGACCCTAAGAATATGCCCGGGCAGCGTTCCGGTTTTGCCTTGATCGACTGGCCCTATATAGAAGGGTTGCGTCTGGATGAGGCAATGAACCCGTTGGCGATTCTTGC
This sequence comes from Pseudomonas sp. TH15, assembly GCF_016651105.1. Lineage (GTDB taxonomy): Bacteria > Pseudomonadota > Gammaproteobacteria > Pseudomonadales > Pseudomonadaceae > Aquipseudomonas. Next base: position 958 of record NZ_JAEKEL010000001.1, on the reverse strand, counting down.
GGTGGGTATGTACGGGCGCGAGTTGCCGAATCAGAACGGTGCGCCTCTGCGTTTGGTGGTGCCATGGAAGTACGGATTCAAGAGCATCAAATCCATCGTGCGGATCAGCCTGGTCAGCGAGCAGCCGAAAACCACCTGGCAAAGCATTGCCGCGGATGAGTATGGTTTTTATGCGAACGTGAATCCTACGGTTGATCACCCGCGCTGGACTCAGGCGCGGGAGCGGCGTTTGCCGAGTGGTCTGTTCAAGCCCAATGTGCGGGACACGCAGATGTTCAATGGCTACTCGGATGAAGTCGCTTCTTTGTATGCGGGTCTCGATCTTCGGAAGTACTACTGATGCGTTTTGCTGTTTGGCGTATTTTTGTCTTTATAGTTATCGCGGTCTGGCCGCTGCTTTGGTTGTATCAGGCCTGGGCGGATGTGCTCGGGCCTGATCCGGGTAAAGTACTGGTTGATCGCTTGGGGTTGGGCACGCTTGTCCTTCTGCTGATTACATTAAGTATGACGCCCTTGCAGAAACTGACTGGTTGGGCGGGGTGGATTGCTGTCCGGCGCCAGTTGGGGTTGTGGTGCTTTGCTTATGTTGTGCTGCATTTGAGCGGGTACACCGCGTTCATTCTCGGTTTTGACTGGTCGCAGTTGGGCGTCGAGTTGCGCAAGCGGCCTTACATTATCGTCGGGACGCTGGGGTTTCTCTGTTTGCTGGCGCTGGCCGTGACGTCCAATCGCTACAGTCAGCGGCGTTTGGGTTCTCGTTGGAAGAAGCTGCATCGACTGGTCTATGTGATTCTCGGACTCGGCTTGCTGCATATGTTGTGGATTGTTCGCGCGGATCTGAAGGAGTGGGCTGTCTATGCTTCTATAGGTGCGCTGCTTCTGGTGCTGCGTATTCCGCCGGTGACGCGTCGTATCCCGCGTTTGCTGGGCAAAAAGCCGGTTTTGCAAGAAAAGCGAA